>NZ_KB217472.1 GCF_000331305.1 Calothrix sp. PCC 7103
GTTAATCTGCCCCTCAACCTGACCATTACTCCAACGCATTGTAACAGCCGCTTTGACTGCTTGATAGTCCTCAATCAAGCTTTTGGCAAAGCGATTAAAAGGTGATAAAACACTGTTATATGCTTGATTTAGCCAAGAATCTAATTTTTCTGATTTTTTTGGTTGACAAGGGATATAAAATTAAGAGCCAACTCAATCCCTTCTTTTAAACTAGGATTTTTTGTTTTTAACGACATGATTATTTCGTCTCGTTCCGACTCGGAAATATCAATGTTAGAACTACCTAAAATCAACCATGTTGCACTGTAAGGAGTAAGAATTTTTTGCGATGGTTTAATAATTTTTGGTAAGCGTTTAGTTGAGTATCTCTGCCGCTTTTTTAAGCCTTGGCATTCGCGTAGACGCGCGGTGTAACGGGTAACAGTAGCATAGCTACCAGAGTATCCTTGTTGTTTAATTTCCTCAAATATTATTTTAGTTTCACGGCAGCCTTCATTCCATCTTTTTATGATGTAATCTTGATAAGAGCTTACTAAAGTTCGACCTTTATCACTACGTCCTCGACGTTCTATAAAAGTAGGATTACGAAGATTACGAAAAACTGTTGTACGACTGATACCAAGCTTTTGAGCAATAACTCCCGCATTCATTCCTTGACTATGTAGCTCCCAGGTTTTTTGATGATTTTCTTTTCTTTTGGCACGACGTTGTTCTGCTTTTTGTTTTTGTTTAACTGGTGGTTGTGCTTCGCTTGGATAAGTCGCAACGACAATGTTTTCTTCATCTTTAATTACAGAAGCTTGATTGTATACTTGTTCAACTTCCTTTAGGTCTTTACTATATATTCCAAACATCTCATAAAGTGTTTGAGCTAAGTTTTGTAGTAGATGAAAGCGGTCTGCAACTTGGATTGCATTGGGGGCGCCTTCTTTAATTCCTTTTTCATAAGCTTTTGCTCTATCTCGTGAAACCACCTCAATACCAGGATGTTCTTTTAACCATGAGCTTAAAGTCTCAGCAGAACGGTCTTTCAATAAAGTTACAGGACGATTTTTCTCTAAATCAACTACTATTGTGCCGTAAGTTTTACATTTACGAAAACAAAAGTCATCAACACCCACAATTTTAAGAGAATCGAATAACGGTAAAGGAATTCTACGAACTAAATTTAGCAGTGTATTGCGGCTTATATTAAATCCTAATCGCTGCGATAGTCGTACTCCTGCCGCACCACCATTCGCCAAAGCAATAGCAGTTAATTGTGATGCAAACCTAGTAGTTCGACGTGCCCAAGGTAACACTATACTTGCTAATCTTTCCGTAAATATTCGTCTTTTACATTCAGTATTGATACAAAAAAATTTCCGGACGCGCAGTTCTATAGAAGTACTGTAATTAGCCCATGATAAATCAGCTAATTTACGTTCATAATGACTATGAATTTTATGCGTTGGTGAATTACAAACTGGACATTTAGCTGATGTTTGAATTGAAGAGACAAGCAGTTTAACTATACCTTGTTCCTCATCAAGATTACAACTTTCAAGTTGGAGAAGGTTTTTATCCGGTAACAGATTTTCTAATATCTTCATCTAATAAAGCAATTAAGTAAAAAAGCAGTATTTATACTTTTTTTATTTTAGTATAACAAATTATACTGTTAATTCTTTCTTCACCCTTACTCCTTCCCTCTGCCCTCTGCCTACTGCCCTCTGCCAAAAACGTTTCCAAAGCTTTCACCAAAACTTGACAAGACCCATAATGTGGTTTTGAGACCCCCCTTATTTGCAGTTAATGTGGTTTCAAAATTGACTTGTTTGCAGTTTTAAGTGTTTATGTTTGCAGTTCGCTACAGCTAATCAACCTAAAAAAGAATCTACAGAAACTGGCAAGAAAATTCACAACCAATTTGACACAATTCTTAAATTTGCTCATGCTGACTATGATAAGAAGAAGATAAGTATTTGCAATGAGAATACTGATGAGAATAGCCAAATCAAAAAAAGAGGCGCCCAAAGAGGGCACAAAGGTCATACTAAAGCAATCCCCTCAAAAGTAAATAGAGTAATTCACGTACCAGGGTTAGAAACATGTTTACAATGCCATAGTGACCTTCTTAAAGAAAAATACAAGATAGTCGAAAAAATAGTTATTGAACTTGTATTTATAAAAAATGGGTGCAAAAAAAATATTATTAAGTATTTGGGCTATAAAAACTACTGTCCAGTATGCAAAAAATATTCGGCGCCACCAAGTTTTTTTGAGACTGGTTGTCCTTGCTCATTTGGACATGGATTTAAGGCTTGGGTTGTTTATCAAAGACTTGTTCTTCGGCTACCCTATCTAATTATCGTGCAAGAAACTGAGGAATTATTTAGTGAAAGTATAAGTTCAGGAGCAATTGTTAATTTTATAACAAACTTTTCTGAATACTACGCTGAAACTGAACTTATTCTTCTTAAATATATTTTAGAAAGTCCTTTTATTCACGTTGATGAAACTCAGATAAGCATCCAAGGAATAAATCAATATGTTTGGGTATTTACCGATGGTAAACATGTAATATTCCGACTAACTAAGACGAGAGAGGCAGAAATTGTTCATGAAATTTTATCTGAATATAAGGATGTATTAGTTTCAGATTTTTATGGCGGTTATGACTCTATAAACTGTAAACAGCAAAAATGCTGGAGTCATTTAATTAGAGATATAAATGATGATTTATGGTCGGCGCCATTTGATATTGAGTTTGAATGTTTTGTTTCTGAGGTAAGGAACTTAATTATACCAATACTTGAAACAGTTGAAAAATATGGCTTAAAAAAGAGACATTTAAGCAAGTTTAATAAAGTCGTAGAAAAATTCTATACTCAAAATATACTTGATAAAGTTTACCGCTCTGAATTAGCAGTAAAATATCAAAAACGCTTTGAACGTTATAGGCAAAGTTTATTCACTTTCCTTGAACAAGATACTATACCCTGGAATAATAACACAGCAGAGCGCGCGATTAGACATCTTGCTATACAGCGCAAAATATCAGGGTCTTTTTATGAATCTGGTGCTACCTCATATCTCGTTTTACTTGGAATTATGCAAACCTGTAGATTTCAAGAGAAATCATTATTGAAATTCTTCATGTCAGGAGAGAAGGATATTGATAAATTTAAGAGAACGTAGTAGCGGTATCGTTTATCTATAAATACTATAAATACTATCCTTCTTGAGTAAAATTAAACTGATACCCCCAATTTTCCAAGTATATCATTTGATTTTTGCTGTTGCACATTGTCCAACAAAATGCTTTCACTCCCGTCTTCGTTTGTTTGGATAATAATTTGTTCCTGGTATTTAGGAATGTTATTTTCTATAATAAATTTCACCTGCTGTATTGTTTTTGGTTCTTTATTAATTAGCGTTTCTACTAACATATCATATCTATTAATATCGGACGAAAGAGTCTGAGTCATAATCATCCTATTCTCACCCTTGTTCCAAAATGTTTCTGATTGAATGTACTCAATACCATTGCGTTCATCTAATATTGTTATTTTTGTATGTTCGACATTACTAATTTCACATCCTATGTATTCTATAGCATGAAAATATTTTGGAACAGAATCATACTCATATTCTTCGCCTGTATAATCCAAATCGGGATTTTCATCCTCATCCAGTGGCTCAAAATAATCTTCTGGCGCCATTTGAATTTTTAAAAAATCGGGATTATTTACTAGTTTATACTCAATCCATATAGAAATTGCATTCATTTAATTTTCCTCCAAACTTACGTACAGTATAATAAAAAATCACATACCTAATAGTTAAATTGTGCCTTGATTCTCAACCTAAATTTTACCGTCAATTTGAGAGTATTTTTTTATGGTTCATCAATAACTGATATATTCATTACTACTCGATTTTCCGATGGATGCTTGTAATGAGGTTGGTTGATGGTTGGACATAGATAGTCAAAGGAATTATCGGTATATTCCAATTGCATATTGCGAGGTGCATCTAAAGCAATAACAGCATCTCCAATTTTCTCGCAGCGCCTACAATCACACGCTGCGGCGCCTGTTTTCAAGATTTCTTTAAGATTATTTACAATATTAATAAATCCTCTTGTATTAGTATTTTTAGGTAATTGTGACGCAACTTGAATTAACTGCTCAATCAATTCTTTATATTCTACTAATATAAACTGGTCGATTTGACATTTACTTCTACAGCTTTTTATATCTCCAAATTCGTCTGCAAACTTTTTTAATCCTGGTGTCGGATTTTTTAAGTCAACAGTAAGTGGAACCATCGCACGACTACAAGCTGTCAAATCTTTGTTGGTATTTTTAAATGATTTTCTTAATGTTAAGTCAAAACGTTTGATGTATATGACTAGAGCAGCAATGGCTTTTTCCTTATCTTCCTTACTATAAAAGTTAAACTGCCTAGTACCAAAAAGTTGAGGTATCAGTTGTAAAATAGCTTTAAGTTCGCTGCCTTTAAATTTATTACTCCAAAGGGAAATTGCGTCTCCTATGTTATTTATAGTATCCATACGTAAAATAAAATAGAAGGAAATAATATTGATTAAATAGCTACGTTTAATTTCCATTCTAACATAGTTAGATATGTAAATATTTTTGCCATTAAACTGCGATTTGAAATAATGTTGATATAGTTGTGTAGCAAGTATTAGAGAACGTGCTACTGAGGTATCAAGAAAATGCTCTTGTTCAATTTTATCTGACATATAGTTTATATATCTTGTTCTGAATCTTGTTCATATTCTTGAATATTATCATCTAGTTGTACCTCAAATGGCATGATATTAAATCCTAAATCATCTAAAGCCAAAATAGCATCTTCAACTTCTGCCTCACTAAGTTTTTTTCGGTTAACAAGAGATAGGAATAATTCGTAAGCACCTTGATATTGGTTTTTAGTATAATCAATCCAATAGTTTTGGTATGCAAGTGCATCATGTAATGCCATCACTACTTCTGTATATGGGTCGCCAATGCATCTATCTAGCATGTCTCGCATTTTCCGGAGTAAGCTATATGCATAAACGGCAGCTATTGGTTCTCCAGAATAATAAGAGAGTTTTTGTAAGTCTTCTAAAAAAGACCTAGTAATTTCTGCTGCTTCTACTTCCAAAACAGTTTGTTCAGTACTCATAGCAATTTCTGGTAATTTGTTATTACAATTGTAGACTTAATTATAGATGCGAAAAGTTCATCTATTAAGTCACATTGATTTGCCGGTGCGTGACGCTACAAGTCTTATCACGGGAACTCAATTTTTTTCAATGGCGTCACACACCCTACGCCCTTGTATGTGTCGGTTGCTCCCGTTCTAATAAAATAAGCGGTAGCTGTGTTGAGTAAAATGCGAAGTTTACCCCGTTTAATCTTCAAAACGGCGCCTAAGAACTCCAGACAAGTAATAATGCAAACTTTCCTAGGTAAAACTAAATGCCGAGCCAGGGACGAAGATTACCCCGTTTAATTTTCAAAACGGCGCCGGATAAAGTACGAACAGTTACTTCTCGCTCTCATGACTTCCAGCTTCCCAGAAGTTAATCAAGTTTCAATTAAACCGTATGCTTTCTCAAATGTGTGCAATACTTCCTCTTGTACATTAGTAAGCCAAGCTTCATAACGTTTCCCTAATCCTACAAGCTGCCAATCAATGGAAGAATCGTGGTTTGGTAATTGATGCAGGCGCCGTAATCTTTTCAACAGTTCGCCCATAAATTCGCATTCCGAATCAGTATATTCCAGCGATTTGAGGTGTTCAATTTTCACTGTGTATTCGTTGTCCCACGTATCGATGGTACAGCTAAAATCTCCAACATGCGTCACAACACACCAACATCCGCTTTTACCGCGCAAGTCAGGATTATCTTTGGGTAATATTAGGCACACTTCACCAACACGGTAGGGATTGGGTAATTTAGTTCGTTCGCGAATTTTATCCACAATATCTTTCACAACTTTAGCTGATGGTACTTTACCACTAGCAGCCTTAACTGCTTGAGTCCAAGCAAGACGTTGTTCATCTGGGTCAAGGAGAACGAGCGGTCGGACTTGACTTTCTGCGGTTGGTAAAATGTCTACAATTTGTAGACATGGTTGAAGATTATCTACAATTGTCGCTGCATTAATCAATTGGTAGTAGCGTGAGCGGTGGTATGCGAATCTGTCCTTACAATATTTATCAAACGAAGTATGTGTATTACGGTAAAGTCGTTTATCCCTAAGCTCTTTTAATGCTAGTCCCGCTTGATAAAATGCCCTTTCTACAAGGCGTTCGAGTCGCTCGCGCTCGCGCTGTTCGTCATAAGTAAGCTCATCAACTATAGGAGTAGAAGTTGCACACTCAACATTATCTTCGTTCTGTGTTGAGTCTGTGTTAGTAACAACCTCGGCGATAGCAGCCCTGTTCATACTTTTCACCTCCGGAAGAAGTATATTTATTATAACAGCGATGTACACCACTGTTGATGTTGATTAAATATAAGTTTTTCTGTTCATATGTAGACGTAGTATAATGAACGTAGTTGTAGTTATATGCGCCAATTCCACAAATGGCAAACCCGCGCGGCAATCCTGATTTTGGGGTGAAATATCGTTTTGATTACGGAAGGAATGAACCGCTTACCGAACAGGTAAAGGCGGTGGTTAGTCCGTGCGTAAAAGAAGAACTCTTAAAACTTGCCTCCGCGCGCAATTGTACAGTGCCAGATTTGATACGCGAGGCACTTAATGCATATTTGGCGAACCAAGAAATCGAAAATATAAGTGCGTAGAGCAAATTTGACGCGCTTTGATATGTAAGCATAAACGCGCGCAGAGTGCGACCGTGGAGGTAGTAACTATGACCAAAGCCCTACTCAAACTAGTAACATGCAGAAGAATTTATCGAATGCCTCCTCAACGACAGGAAGCGCTACGAGTTACACTCCGGGAGTAATTATTGAGATGGCGCCACTTCTTTGGGTTCATAATTACCGACTGATAGCTTAAGTGATAGATATCACTCCGTCTTTTGTTGTGTTACTGTCCTATTCGACAATTAGCAAATGTGCTATAACCTTAACTTGTTACGGTTTAAGGCACAAGGCAAGGTTATAATTATATGTGTCAATTTATATCAAGTATCAGTAAGCAAGATTTCCGACTTCTTTACTCTAGAGGTTTTATTAGTGAAAAACGTAAGATTTTGGAGCGACTTGGAATTCTAGAACAAGTTTTTGAAAAATTTATTGATGCAGAAAATAATACTGAACCTATTAAAAATGCAGAGTTGATAGAACTTTTTGATAGTTGTAGCGATAACACCAAGAATATTGAAGAATTAACAAAAACGCTACTAAAAATTTCCCCTGGCAACGGAACAATCGGGTTTAGTCAGGTAAATTTTCTTGTAGACTACTTAAGAAAAAAAGTTTGGAAATACCTTCAAGACAAACGATATAATCTTGATTTGACTCCTCATGACCATGCGTTTGGTAGTGGAGGAGATTTTATTAAAACAATACATGCCACGACTCACGCATCTATTATTGCCGCTCCTCTAGTAACAATCTGCAAGACAGGAACAGGAAATGTAACCTCTCCTCATGGAAGTTCTCAAGCCATGATAGAACTTGGATACAACCATATTCAAGTTCACCCCTCAAGTTTAAAAGAATTACTTGCCAGCTACAATTTCGCATTTGTTTCACTTGCTGATTTGGGATTTCCATATTCAGATAAGCTCAGAGAAGCAAGAAAACAACTGTGGCATCAAAATGTAATGGAGATTAATTGTAGATACAAACCTACAAAAGAAAATTGGCAAGAAATATTAAAAAAAATAGATATACCTATAAATATGGAGCAGTACCAACTTATGCCAGCATAAAAAGGTTGTTTCTTCATCAAGATTGTCTTGAGCATCGGCGCCTTTCGCATCTTCGGTGTGGCAAGCGTGATAATTGCTTATGCCTCATAGGTTTGGAGAGGCACCTTCTATCTTCATCAGCATAGCGTGTTGTTCCAGTATAAAAAACCAGCACAATATTTTTACTTCCAATAACGTTATTGGAAAAAATTTTTTTCAACTTTGCGTAAAAGTGGGTTACTCCCAACGCATGTATTATTGCATGAAAACAAGGAGAACAAGGTTTATGGGAGTAAACTTGCCGCCAGTGATGCTAAAACTCAATACAAAAAAGCCTTTATCTCCAGATTACCCCACCAACTGGGAAAATAAACAACAGCATACCTATAAAGTAAATAACGCTATGGATGCACTGGATATCAGGCTAGAACATCTGGCTATTACTGCCAAACAATTTCCACCCAAAAGTAAGTCTAGACAGCTTGCGCTTTCTGAACTTGCCAGTAAAATTCAGAATTCTAGAAGGCTTTTTTGTAAGGGTCGGTATAACTATCCAGAAGATGTGTATATCGAAGCTTTGCAAGAAACATGGTTATATATTTCACGAAAAGTCGAGAAATATGACCCAGAAATTGGTACGGTAATAGCTTGGGTAAATTTTATCTTAAATAAGCGTTTTATAGATGCTATTAGACGCTATACGAGAAACCAACAAGCATCTTTAGATGAACCCATCGACTTTGCAGGTGAGTCGGGGACGACGCTGTTAGATACACTTCCACAACCGCAAATTCTGCCTGATAGTGGGGAAATATTACAAGAAATTTTGCAAGCAGACCCAGATGATTTATTTAAAAATGAGCATATTAAAAATCATCCAATGGTAACTTTTCAAGCTATTGCTTTACGTCGGTTGGTTAAACAATCTTGGAGCGATATGTCTGTTGAATGGGCAATAAGCGTATCAACACTGAGTAGTTTTTATCAACGCTGTCTTAAATTATTTATTCCGAAAATTCAGGAATATTACCAGAAAGATTATCAAAATTAATTACTTTGTCAACCAATTGAGGAAAAAACACACATCATGAATTACACGAGTGAAACATTACATTTTCAGGTTCCTTTAACTGCACAAGCATATCATTTTGCCCGACAGTTAAGTAGTAAACAGCAAGATTCAGATAAATCTAGGCAGATTTACCTCAATACTTTGGCTGTATATGCGGTCAACTTTTACTGTCAATATTTAGAAGTGGAAACAGATTTAGAGCATAGTGATAGTTGGAATTCGCTCTCACATTTACTATTAGATGTAGCGGATTTAGAAATTACAGGTGTTGGTAAATTGGAATGTCGTCCAGTTTTACCAGAAGCGAAAACAGTCAACATTCCACCAGAAGTTTGGACTTCTCGAATTGGTTATGTTGTGGTAGAAATTAATGAAATCTCCAAAACAGCTACATTATTAGGGTTTGTCAAAGAAGTTGCAACCGAAGAGTTACCCTTGAGTGACTTACAATCTTTAACTGATTTAATCGACAATTTACAACAGAAGGCAGAAGTTGTTTCTCCCAACCCTTCTGTAATAGAACAAGCGGTAGTACATTTGGGTCAGTGGTTGCAAAACTTATTTACATCAGATTGGCAATCTCCAGATTTTATATTATCTCCTGTATACCGCAGCGCTATTCGTCCCAAAATTCAAGAGCCAAATTCCCAAGAAGTTAGTGTTAGTCGAGCTAAAGTGATTGACCTGGGAATACAACTAGCATCCCACAAAATTGCTCTTGTTATTCAACTCACTACACAAACGTCGGGGTCGGTGGATATTCGTTTGCGGGTATATCCAACTGGTGACGGTATTTATTTACCACAAGGGTTGCAGTTAATTGTACTGAGTAGTGATGGCGCCGTTATCAGCGAAAATGAAGCTAGAGTTGCTGACAACTGGATGCAGCTAGAACTAGAGGAAGGACGGACTGGAGACGAATTTCAAGTCAAATTGGCTTTGGAAGATGTTAGTATAATTGAAAATTTTATACTGTAAGCCCCTCGGAGCTAACAAGGAGACGCCAATGGGGAAGTTAGTGATCTTGCAGCTACCGTCCGAAAATTTCGCACGGGGTTTTACTTGTATACTTCAGATTCGGGAAGATAAGGATACTACCCAAAACCTCACGCAAATTACTGGTAAATTACCAGCAAACCCCGAAATGCCACAAAGATTAAATGATGAGTGGCGAAGCGTTTTTAATTCTGATGAAAGTTCCCGTATTCAAGCAAAAAAAGCTGCGATAACTAACTTCTCCCGCACTGCAAAAGTTAAGAACTTTGTTGATTATCTCAATGATTGGCTTAATGATTCTAGGGATAAGGAATGGCAAAAAATCCGAGATGGTTTACAGCAGCATTTAAGTAAAGAAGAAGAAATTCGGGTAATTATTCAAACCCAAGACCCAATTTTGCGCCGTCTTCCTTGGCAAGCTTGGAATTTATTTGCAGAAAACTACCCCAAGGCAGAAATAGCTCTTAGTCCAATTAGTTTTCAAACCCCTGGTGATTTACCTCGTCGTCAGTCAAAAAAGGTGAGAATCCTTACAGTTTTAGGAGAAAATACAGTTGGATTAAACAGTCCAAAAATTGATATTCAATTTGACCAGCAAGAACTAGAAAAGCTAGGCAACCAAGGGGCAGAAATAATAATTCTCAAGCAACCTTCTCCTGAAAAGTTGCGCGAATATCTTTGGCAAGAGGAAGGATGGCATATTTTCTTTTTCGCTGGTCACAGCTCTAGCTCGGAGGATGGTGAAGTTGGTGAAATTATTCTTAATTCCAAAGAAAAAAGTTTAAAAATTACGGAGTTACAAGAAGCACTCAAAAAAGCTATTTCTCGTGGCTTGCAATTAGCTATTTTCAACTCCTGTGATGGTTTGGGTTTAGCAAACCAACTGGCTGAGTTAAATATTCGTCAGATGATTGTAATGCGGGAACCAGTCCCAGATACAGTTGCCAAAGCATTTTTACAGCACTTTTTAACGGCGTTTGCATGTCGCAATCAGTCGTTTTATGCAGCAGTGCGGGAAGCACGTTTAAGACTGGAAGATTGGGAGAAGCGATTTCCAGGTGCAAAATGGTTGCCAGTTATTTACCAAAATCCTACTGTAATACCACCGACGTGGAAACAGTTACGGACTCGTAGGAGTAATTTGGCTGTAGAAAGAAGTGTAAACTCTTTCTTCGCTCGTCATCCAGACTTATCGTTATGGAAATTTTTAACTGGATTAATAGGATTGGGAACGGTAACAGTTGTTTTTATTGTTGTTTTCCCCTACGTACAAAATCGTCAGCAATCTACAACAGTTTCAAATCCTTCGCCACCATCAACGCAAAAAGCACAACTTCCCGCGTCTGACAGCAATTCGCAGGCGCCTCAATCGACAGCTTCATCACCAACACCAACACCACAAGTGCCAGTGTCTACGCCATTAAATTTACCATCACCAACGCAAAAAGCACAACTTCCCGTATCTTCTCGTAATTTGCAGACACCTCAAGCGACAGCTTCCGCATCGCCAACTGTACAAATACCAGTGTCTAAGCCAAAGTCATCACCACCTGTGCAAACTGTGGAACCACAAGTGCCAATTATACCTAATCAAATTTGGAATTCTACGTTTGTTTCTAGCCCTGCTGTTAATCCTACAGCTAGTTCTAATCCCACACAACCTCCAAAGGATTCAGCACCTATTCAACCAGCTAAAAATAGAGATGCACTCAACAGGGAACGAGCAAACTTGCTTTCTCGTTTGCAAACCATCCGTAGTTTACAACCAACCTTAAAACAACGTTGGAAAAGACACCAACTGCTTTTTGAGAATGGTGCAATCTCTCAAGACATGGTACTGAGCGCACAACAGGAATATCTCAATTCTGAAAGAGAACTCAATGAGGTGCAATCGCAATTAAATCAATTAGAACTCAGAGAAACAAGGTAAGCGCTTAATAGTATTGAGCCGAGAACCTTGTAAGTGCGCTCCCGCTCGAATTCATGGCTATAAAAGCTTAAACCAAGATGCAGTTCGTTACAGATACAACCCAAAGTGATTTTTAAATGAGACTCGTATAAAAAACAAGCAAAGTAAGTAAGGTGACAGTGATGGGGAAGTTAGTTATTCTGCAATTACCAGAGGGAGATTTTCAACGAGGTTTTTCTTGTACAGTCCAGATTGGCTTAGATGGAGGTACTATTGAAAACTTTGCACAAATTACTGGTAGATTACCAGCTAACCCCGACATGCCACAAAAGTTAAATGACGAGTGGCGAAGGGCTTTTAATTTTAATGAAAGTTCACGCATTAAAGCAAAACAAGCTGGGGTAACTAACTTTTCCAAAAGTAATGCAGTTAACAACTTTGTCGAGTATCTCAATAACTGGCTGAATAATTCTACTGAATCAGAATGGCAGAAAATTAGAGATTTTTTACAACAGTCTCTAAATAAAGAAGAAGAAATTCGGGTAATTATTCAAACTCAAGTCCCAATTTTACGCCGGATTCCTTGGCAAGCTTGGAATTTGTTTGCCGAGAATTATCCTTCATCAGAAATTGCTCTGAGTCCAACTACTTTTGCAACCCCTGGTGATTTGCCTGCCTCTAATTCAAACAAGGTGAGAATCCTTGTTGTATTAGGGTCAAGTACTGTAGCTGATGGTAGTCAAGAAATTGATATTACATTTGACCAGCAAGAACTGGAGAAGTTAAAGCAGCAAGGCGCCTTTTTAAAATTCCTCAAACAACCTGACCCACAAGAGTTACGGGACTGTCTTTGGCTTGAAGAAGGCTGGGATATTTTCTTTTTTGCAGGTCATAGTTCTAGTTCGGATGATGGTAAAATTGGAGAAATTATTCTCAACAACGCGCACGTCGAGGGCTTAAAAATAACAGAATTATTTGAAGCACTCAAAAAAGCTATTTCTCGTGGTTTACAACTGGCAATCTTTAATTCCTGTGATGGTTTGGGTTTAGCGAACAAACTAGCTGAACTAAATATCGGTCAAATGATTGTCATGCGGGAACCTGTACCTGATGCAGTTGCCAAAACATTTTTAAAGCATTTTTTAACAGCATTAGCATGTAATAATCAATCGTTGTATGCATCGGTACGGGAAGCACGTTTAAGACTGGAAGACTTTAACGAGCAGTATCCTGGTACAAAATATTTACCTGTTATTTGTCAAAATTCTGCCGTCACACCGCCAAATTGGGAAAAATTGCGGACGAAGAGGAGGATACATTGGGCAGACTGGGATACTAGCTCTCACATGACTTACGAGGAGTATCAAGAACGTCATATGCTTACTAAAGTAAAAAATTTTTGGGTAAAAAACGTTTTGGAAGCGTCGCTGTGTGACAGAATACTGCTTGAAATAAAGTTAGAGGAACGACCTGATGCAGTTAACCACCCTTGCAGGTTAGCAGGGGAAATACTAGACCTAGCAAAGCAAACTTTGCCTCCTGGTACAAGGGTTATAGACAAATTTGATCAAATGGGGATAGGGCGAACTTTACTAATTTTAGGTGAGCCAGGGTCGGGGAAAACAACAGCTTTACTCGATTTAGCACGTAATTTAATTTACCGCGCTGAGAATGACGATAAGCAATTAATACCAGTCGTTTTTAATCTGTCTTCTTGGGGCAGGGGGAAGCTACACCAAAGTGTTACTGATTGGTTGCTTCAAGAACTAAATCAAGTCTATCTAGTTTCCAAAAAACTTGGGCGTAATTGGATTAAAGAACAAAAACTCCTGTTGCTACTCGATGGTTTAGATGAAGTTAAAGAAGAATATTGTCGTAATTCATTTGTTGAAGCTTTAAATCGATTTTGCCAGAAATACAAACAAACTGAAATAATTATCACAAGTAGTCTTAGTTATTACGATAGGCTTTCTTATCCTCTAGACTTTCAAAGCGCTATTTATCTACAAACATCACTAAATCAATCAGCATCTCACGTCAAGCCATCCCACAAACAGTTTCTATTGTGGAAATACTTGATTACAGGTGGTATTGCTGTAATTTTTATACAAGAGTTATTGGATTCGCTCATTATAGCTCTATTTGTTTATATTAGCTTATGGATAATATTCACACCCATCAGCTTCGTTTTGAAAATACAAAGTATTTCTTTAGCATCACCTATTGCAACTTTTATCAACTCACTTTATCTTCTCCCACCATTATCAATAATTCTTTGTAGCCAGTTGCCCATTCTATCTCTATATCTACCTAATACAATTTGGCTAATCATTACTATATACTCATTCTATATTAGTTTTAAAAGCCTTCAAAGAGTTTACATTCCAAAAAATATTAGTGTGTTGTCCTGGATAAAATCTTGGATTGGATGGTCTTTGTCTAAACACTTAGAACCATCTAAAACAGAAAAAATTAGCTCGTTAGTTAAGACATTATCACTTTCATGGTTAACAATTTTCATATCTTTTGTAGATATGATTGCTAAATTTTGGGGATTATCAATTACTGCTTATGCACCAATCGCTCAACTTTTACTTGTTGCTGGCTCTTTTGGCGCTACTATCTATACATTGACCGCTACTGATGAAGAAACACATTCATTCTTGGGTAGAAAGAAAGTTTTTAAATTTACCAGAATAGCAAGATTGATATCAGTTCTTACATCTATTATTGCAATGATTATTTGGATAGTAATCGCTTCTCAAGAGGTACAAGGGGATTTACAAATTGCCACAGCTACAATTCCCAAACCTTGGGAGCGTACAATGTCAGTAACGTTAGTAAATCGTGGGAAATCTGTACGAATTCTTAAAGAATTTCATGTGGAATCAAAAACATCTCTAAGTTTTAACTGTACATCAATAGGTTTTGATATTCCTTTAGCTGGTGAATATAAATTGCCTTTTCATATTGGTGAGCCACTGACAATAATTAAAGCGGAACCTGAGAAGCAATTTAGACCAGAAACACCAGGGCGTATTGAGCTACTTCTAAAACCAGGCTCTGGGGGAAAGTGCGCGGATACTTGGAAGGCAATGGTACGTTTTCTTGTTGTATCTGACGATGGTAGACGCTCTGGAACAGATTGGTTTAAATTAACTGGTAAGTAATTATACTACAGTTATTCTAGATTTTATTTTTATCAAATACCTTACTCTACGAGCCATCCTTTATTTCAAAAATATATCACGTCTTTTATTTTGAGATAAAAATTAGCCCTTCATAAAACCTAAAAAATTAATATCAAAAAATTTCCGAATTTGCGTAAAAGCAGCGCTATACCATCGCACACATAACAGAACAAGCAAAAGGGGATAAATTCATTCCCAAAAGCTTCATTTCATATCTTGCAGCAATATATTTGTCTGCCTGAAAAATAAGCTACCCATCGTGGAACGTAATTAATTACCGTCTCTACAAAATCCTTGTGCTTGATTTTATTGACCAAAAAATTCTGCTTTCAAAAACTAACAAACTACACAGCTTAACTACTAAAAGGAAGCTCAAATTATGAACCTCAAAACTAAATTATTCGCAGTTCTACCTCTTCTTGTAGGCGCCCTTATCTTAACACCAACAAGAGCGCGCGCTAACAGTTTCACTGGTGACGTAGCGGTACAATTAATAAACGCTCTTTACGGTGCTGGTCTTAATGGCTACGAATCAACCCATGACCCCTATGTAAATATGCTATATCATGGCGGGTCAGGCTATGTAAATATTAATCTTGATGCTGGTAAATCTTATGGCATTGTTGGAGTTTGCGACCGCGACTGTACCGATTTAGATATTACCGTTTACGACCAAAATGGTAATGTTGTTGGCTACGATAATGATAACGATGACACCCCAGTTGTTGGTTTCACACCCCGCAGAAGTGGAACATATCAAGTCAAAGTTGATATGCCTCATTGTGGCACTGGTGCTTGTTACTACGGAGTTGGGGTTTTTGGTCGGTAAGATAATATTTTGAGACAAAGACGTATTAATAAATACCCAAATAATTAGCGGCGCCGAGTAACTTACTTTAAATGCAGTTACTTGGCACGTTCCTGCCGATTACCCCGTTTAATTTTCAAAACGGCGCCCGCATTCATTACGAACAGTTGGTTGTCCCATACTTCAAGCATTTTTTGCAGACAACTCAAATTCATAACGACTACGAATAGTTAACGCGCAATTTCGGCTCTGTTCTAATTATGGATGTCGATTGTAATGTAAAGTGATTGTGAGAATGCACGTTTAAACAAACACTTAACGCGCACAATCCCCCATTCATCAAGGTTTTTCCTCTATGTCTGGTATCATAACCCTCCGCTCTATCACCTCTACCAGTACAATTACGCAGAAAGAGAGTAAACAAATTCTCGAAGTGTTACTGACGCAAAAACGCTCCGAACACACCCGCAGAGCTTACTCTCATGACTTGCGAAATTTCTTTAGTCTCATTGCTCCCGGTCGCGAATTAACATCTGACCTTGCGCGCGAATTTTTATCGCTGTCTAAAACTCAAGCAATTTCGGTGGTGGTTGCCTACCGAAATCATCTTTTTGAGCAGGGTTTGGCGCCTGCGACAATTAACCGCAGAATTAGCGCGATTAGGTCTTTGGTGGAAATGGGGCAGATTTTTGGCATCTGCGATTACGACCTGGAGGTAATTAAAAATGAGAAAGTTAGACCCTATCGGGATACTAAGGGGATTGATGTTCCGGAGGTGATTAAGTTATTTGAGGCAATTGATACTTCGACTCTTGCGGGGAAGCGCGATTATTCCATCATGCGGTTGCTTTGGAGTAATGCCCTGCGGCGCGCGGAGATTTCCAGTTTGGATGTGAAAAATTTTAAGTATGCCAGTTGTCAAATTGAGGTTAGCGGTAAGGGGCGCAATGGGGAAAGGGAGTTGGTGACAATTTCTCAAAAAACTGCTGTTGCAATTTTTGATTGGTTGCAAGCGTCTAACGCTGCTGATAAACCTAGCGAACCAATTTTTATTTCCCTCGACCCAGTACGGTTTGGCAATAGGTTAAGTGGGGAAGCGATACGTTTAATTGTTGTCAAATATTGCAAATTGGCGGGAATTGAAAAGCAGATGAGTCCGCACCGGGTAAGGCATAGCGCTATTACTGAGGCGTTGAACCAAAATAATGGTAATATTCGGGCTACTCAAAAATTAAGTCGCCATTCTGACCCCCGAACTGTGATTACTTATGATGATAACCGCGTTGATTTGCAAGGCGCATTGACTCAAAAGCTTGATGATTTGATTTGATAATTTACATACAAGACGCGGCGAAATGCCAAGCTTTTGGTTGGGGATTTTGACTCTTTGTAACGCGGCGCCCTCAAGTGTTTGGCTGTTTGGCAGGGGTGTTGATTTTGAATGGATAGAGGCAGCCTGCTTGATTTTTCTTGAAA
Organism: Calothrix sp. PCC 7103; assembly: GCF_000331305.1. Lineage (GTDB taxonomy): Bacteria > Cyanobacteriota > Cyanobacteriia > Cyanobacteriales > Nostocaceae > Dulcicalothrix. Next base: position 17,343 of record NZ_KB217472.1, read on the forward strand.
CCGCATCCAATCAAGGCTTTCGGAAATCTGCTGTACATAACTTTATAACGTGTAGAAAGCTCATGCCATTATCTCGGCAGGCATTTCAGTCCATTACTATGCATGACTATCCTGATGGTATTCCTAAAGACAGTATTACTTGCGACTATAAAATGCTACATTGAATCTGTAGTATACATCTGTGTATTTTATTTTACAAAAAAAAAGCTGGTTTTAAGTTACTCAATGCGTAGCTGGTGAATTCAAGGCTATCGGAGAGGAACTGAGTCTGATAAAGAAAGTATTTCGATGCTGGTTTTAAACGTATATTTCCTATGATTAAAAGTATAAATATAATACAGGTAGTATGAATGAGGCAGTGTAAAAGCATAGGAAACTTTCCCAGTGATATAACAATGGTAACATCTGGGCAAACTAATCTAGGAAATAGTACTGAGATTTACAGCAATCTATTCTCTGATACTGTGCCATTAACATACTTTACTCAGTAATTAAATAGAAGAGGCTTATGCAGGAACCCCAAAAATTTGTTCAAAATCTTTTTGAGGAAACAGGGAATTCAAAAAGAGATGCTAGAAATTTAGCCAATGCATTGACTCGGTTAACAGGTGATTTATATACAGAGACAGAAAGATTTATTTTTGAACTATTGCAAAATGCTGATGACCTACCTAACCCAAAAGGTAAAGTAGATGTAAAATTTGTTGTTCTCAAAGAGCATTTCCTTATCCTGCATGACGGACAGCCTTTTGACTACCAAAACGTAGAGGCAATTTCTAGTATCTCCGAAAGCACAAAATCGAATAATCCGGAACAAACAGGCTACAAAGGAATTGGATTTAAATCTGTTTTTGCTGATTCAGAATGTGTATATATAAACTCTGGTTTCTTCTCTTTCAAATTTGATAAGCATGATAAAATACACACAAATGTCGATAAGACTCCTTGGCAAATAAAACCTATCTGGGTAGATGAAAAAGATTACCCTTCAGAGATTAAACAATACGGGGAGTTTTTTAAATCTCCTGTAGCTACAGCTATTCATGTAGGACGAGAAAAAATTGGAGAATATAAGACTAAATTATCTAGACTATTTCAAGACCCAAGGCTAATCTTATTTTTACGTCATGTAGAAAATATTTATGTTATTGGTTTAACCAATAATCTTAAGCTTGATATTAAAATTACTAAGAGTAAACAAGGTGATAAATATCAAATTAGTAGGAATGAAGAAACTACTTATTGGCTAGTTCAAGACTTTGAATTTGATGTTCCGCAAGAAGTGCGCTCTAAGATGGAAGGGGATAACAAAGTTCCAGATAAACTTAAATTAGTCAAACGTTCTAAGCTTAGTTTTGCTGCTCAGATTAAAGATAAAAAATTAGAATCAGTAGACGAAGATAATTCAGTATTGTTCACATATCTACCAACAAACGTCAAAGAATACGGTTTTCCATTTTTAGTAAATGCTGATTTTCTCACTACAGCTAATCGTCAAGAAATTCACCATGACAATGTTTGGAATATATTTATTTTTGAAAAAATTGGTTATTATATTTTTTCATGGATTGCTAAATTAGCTAAAAACCAGACGTATAAAAATCAAATAACAAGTCTTGTTCCACGTAAATATACTTCTTACGAGAGTGAAACTCAAACTGCATTTAATGAAGGATTTGACTTAGCTATCAAAGACATTACATTTCTTCCTTGCGAAAATAATAATTCTAGACTGCTAAAAGTTCATCAAGCCATAATAGATGAAATAGAAATTACTAAGGTTTTACCTGCTGAAAGTATAAAGCAATTTTTCGATGCACAACGTGACTTTATCAGTAACTCTTTAGCAAATAAAAGGAATTTAAAGCATCTCCAATTGAAAATATTTGACATCACAGCACTCTGTAGATTTTTTGATGATTCACAAGAATATAAAAATCTTATCAAAAATAATCCTCAGTTAAATTTTAAAGTTATTGAGCATTTGTTTTCTAAAAATGTTTCAACTAAAGACTTGGCTTCCGTACCTTTTATATTGGATGAGAAAAAAAATATTATCAGTCCAGAAGAGTTGTATTTTCAGATAGATGATTCGGAGAAAGAATTATTAAATTTTTCAAAGTTTAATTTTATCCACCCATACATTGACCAGGCTATTCAGAAAAATAAAAAATTACTGGATTGGACGGAAGAATCTCTCAAGATCGAAGTTTTTTCTGGAGAGAAAATTATCAGGCAAAGAATTGGTCAAAGAAAATACCGTCCTGATAATGATCCGCCAGCGTTAGATGCTTGCTTAAACTATGTAAAATTTATTTTTAAGTATTACAAGAAACTAAGCCTTGAGTATCGTCAAAAATTAAGGAATTTAGAATTAATTTATAAACAAGAGGAAAGTTACTATTTAGCTTCTGCTGAGTCCTGTTACTTATCTGCTTTTTATAAACCTCAACACCCTACAGAAGACATAGCAAGTTTAATTGGAAGCCAACATTTCAAATTTGTGATTTATAATTACTGTGAGAACCCGGCTGATATTAGTGCATGGAAAGAATTTTTCATTTCCATAGGTGTATCTGATTCCAATGGCTTGGAAATTGTCCACAACAAAATCATCCCCATGATTGCTAATAAAACAATCAACAGTAATAACACCATTAATATCACAAGGTTTATTTTTGGCGTTTGTAAAAAATTTAATTTAAGTAGTGAAGATAGCGAAGTCCTCAAAAAGTTACCTTTATTGACAGATGACGGTTTGCAGATAGCTAGTCAATGCAATTTGTCTGATTTTTACACCAATAGCGAAACAGAAACACTAGAAGATATTTATTTACCCAATATTGTTACTCAAAATTATTACCGTCAGGGAGACAGTCTGGCTGACTGGAGACGATTCTTTACTAACGTTTTAGGAGTTGCAGATTCACAAGGAGTTGAATTAATTCAAAAGAAAATACAACAATTGGCAGACGAGCCTGATTTAGTAACCACCTATAATGCTGTGGCTGTATGCCAACAAATATTTAAGTTTTATGACTCTTTAACTAAAGATGACCTGAATAAATTACAGAAATTAAACCTGTTATTAGTGAATGGTGAACTGGCAGCAGCAGGTATATGTTATCTTTCTAATCACTATAGTCCGAAGCTGAAACTAGAATCTTTTTATGAAAATACGGATTTGAAAGATTTTGTGAGTTCTAGATACTGTGTTGGGGATACAGCAGAAAAAGAAAAGTGGAAGAATTTTTTTATAGATATTGGTGTAGCAGAGGAACTTAGATTTATAATGAAGAGTGAATTTACTTTATCAAGTAAAGAAGATAGAGTTAAAAAATATTTTAGATACATTGGTTTTAATTTATCTCAAGAACATTATACAATTCAAAATTTTATTACTTTTATTCACAGAAAATATCTCAGTAACTTTGATTTTGCCAAAAAGTTTTGGAAATATATTAACTTTCATTGGAATGATTTAAAATTAGACCAAAAGTCAATATTATTGATTAATAACACATCTCAAAAAGTTGATTCTCCATTTAAATTTTCAATAAATAATGATGCATCTATTCCTTGTAATGATGGAAAGAGCCACTCATCTTCTGAAGGTATATATTCTAGTCGTCTAGAAAATATTGTAGGCGATAATTTTCTTGTTGCTAGTTGCAATCTCAAAGATGAAATAGAAAAATTTATAGGCTTAAAGCAACAGCTTGACTTACAGGATTGTTTAAAATTATTAAATGATATCGCTCTTGTTTATCATAATAATACAAATAAAGAAGAAAATAGATTAAATCTCATTTACGAGCAACTTCTCAACTGTATTAGAGAAGATTTAAATGATGATGATAGAGAAATAATCGCTGACTGGATGAAAACAGGAAAATTACTTGCCTGCGATGAAAAATTTCATAGTGCTTCTCAATTATATTATTTAGATTTAGAGATGGAACTACCCCCAAAACGTAATCCAAACTTAATAAAGTTCCCTTCAGCCAATCTCAATGGTTTTGAATTTGAAGAAATACTTAGAGCTTTGGGAATTCAAAAAGTCAGTTTAGATGATATGCAATTTGATTTATCTAAGGATGTAGTCGATGACAGTCTTCCAAATTTAATTCAAAATAGAGCTATTTTTATAGGTATCTTTCTTAATGGCTCACGTCATCCTGAATTAGAAGATAAAATCAAGTCACAAGTACAAAATATTAAATTCTACAATCCTAGTAAGATAGTTATTAATTGTACGAGTATAGCTTACAAAGAGTCGATTGATAATTACCATGCTAAAAATGACAATTCTATTTATTATGTACGGAAATGGAATAATAGAAAAAATATTAATCTCGGTGATTACTTGATTGATGCGCTTGCTCTAGATATAAAAACAATTCCGAGCCAAGTACTATTAAATTTACTAGATGATGATATTGAAGACGTTATAAGTTATTTATTAGAAAGTGGCTGCAATATAGAGGGTATTCCTGATGATTATGGCAAGCAATCACACTCTGAAAATGAACATGAGCTAAATACCACATCAAGCCAAGAAACTGAGGCAGCGAAAAGTGATACCTCTAGTATTGTATCTTCCGCTGATGGTAAAGGTTCTGACATAGACTATTGGGGTAAATGGGGAGAAGATGAAGCTCAAAAGCTTTATGAACGTTTGGGTTATAACGCTATAAAGCAAGATGATTGGTCAGCTCTAGGATATGATTTTATTTGTACAGACCATAAACGGAAAAAGTTGTACTCAGAAATTAAGACTATAACAAAGAGCGAACCTATGGTCAGGCTCAAAAAAAGCCAATGGAAGTCTATGTGTTCAGAGGATAAAAAAGATAATTACGAACTTGTAATAGTAGTTCATGAAGGACATTCGGTGATAGAAATAATTCGAGTAAGTTCTGTTTGGGCTACTTTAAAAGAACTGTTATCTCAACTTGCACAACAAGACATAACCAAGGCAGAATATACAAAAGATGTTGAAGTATTACTTGGGTTTCAGCAAAATTCAAAGCAGAGCGCAAATGAAATTATTTTCAATTGGCAAAGGATATTAAAATCTATAAATCATTCCCATATAAATATATATCCCCAAGGCATAGTTAATTCTGAAAGTTAAAATCAACTACTATAGAAATTTGGAATCATCATTCATGTTTGGACAAGCCCCGCTTGGGTACCGCATTGTACGCTCGATAATAAAAGGTGATTCGTGAGGCGCCCTCATTAAGGTTTGACTCCGGGTGTTATTGGAGGTCATATAATGAACGCACGGCGCCTCTCCATGACACCCATCACCTCCTGCTCCACGCAGAGCGATTCGGAGTCTAAACATTTTTTCCAATAACGTTATTGGAAGACGAATGCAGCAAACCGCGCGGTTGGTGTTGCTCCCACTATAATATTTGGCAATCCGTGTGAAAAACACTGATTGTGGTGAGATATTAAAGAGTTAAAGGGTAAAGTAAAAAAAAGTTAAGTAACGTAAACGTAAACTTCATCCACCAGGGAGTGGTTGATTTAAGTCAAGTCAATTTGTTGATTTGGTGGGAGCATTTCCCTAACCGATTATGCTCTCCAATCCCTGTTTCTGGACTAAGTGCAGTAGCTTAAGGGCAGTGCCTGTGGGGCGCTTTTGTCCGATTTCCCACTTTTGCACTGTTGATACACTTGTGTTCAAAACCGCAGCAAATACCGCTTGACTGACACCGGATGATTCACGAATTTGTTTAATTTGATTTGGTTCCATTGGTTCAATTCTAGGTAGGCACAATCCGTCAAATTCACGCATTGTAACCTGGTTCATCACACCAGCTTTGTGCAGCCCAGTGGCCGTTTCGTGAACGGCTTCAAGAATCGCTGATTTCTTCTTCCGCATTGCAATTTACCTCTATTAATTCCGAAGCTACCTTTGCTTTTTCGAGAGCTTTTGGTGAGTAAGACAAAAGTTCTGATGCCAGCTTCTTCAAGGCTTCTTTTTCATCCTTGTCGATATTGCTGCGTTCATTTTTAGCGAAGCCAAAAACGAAAAACCAGCGGTCTTCATTGTTGGTGACGACCAACGTGCGAAAGCCACCACTTTTCCCTTGTCCAGGCCGAGCAATCCGTTTTTTGAACAGTCCGCCTCCCAAATCAGCTTCGTAAAGTCCTGCCGCCATTTCCTCTACGGCATCGCAAAGACTAAGGTCATCTAGTCCCTGCTTCCGTGCCCAACGGTCGAACCATCGGTTTTTGTAGATCACCATGCTTAAATCCCTTGCTTATTATATAGCACTTAGTGCTATGCTTGGCAAGCACAAATTGTAACAAATATCAGCTACGAAGCTATAAACACCCCCAGAACGTTCTTGTTGCGGAAGTCTTAGATTACGAGGTTGACGAATTTTTTTTGAGAACGTTTTAACAATAATATCTTCTATAAAGCCTACACCCTACACTCCTACACAGCCCAGTCTGGGAGCGGGTTTCAGGTCTACACAGGCGCCTACACGCTCCCTACACTCCTACACTGCCTGCACTAAAAAATTAGCTGTATAACAAGCACAATCCAGTCATGACAAGGCTTTCAGGTTTACACACGGATTTTACACAGGTCTACACTGGCAAGAAAATACGCAACTACACAGATATTTACAAAAATAAACATTAAAATTGCCACTCTTTGTAAAAGAGCGGCACTTTTGTTTGATAATGTAATTTGTAAAGTGTGCTGCTTTCCAAAAACTCGCTCAGTGTTACCCAGTCTGAACAACTACAACACTGATTGCTTTGTAAGCGACACACCTGCTACCTCGAAAATAGCATTCACCAATATCTTACCCCAATTTTTGGTACTTTTGGGTCATTTGTGCCATGAAATTTTTTTATGGTAATTTCCTCAAACGCCCTAGAACTCCAGATTCCAGAGATATCGGTGAAGCGAAACATCTACTGCTTCGTTTTCTCGGAGGTTTTACCATGTTATCTGAATCGACTCTCAACAAGCGCCACAGTGACGAATGTACTATTAAACGTGGTTTATCTTCTGAGTGGGTTGAAGCGAACTGTCGCTCACTATCAGCATCAGAAGCTAAAGAACTTCTGGGATATACGGCTTATTCTGACGGAATATGGTTGGAAGGCGCCAATTTTCAGGGGCAGTTCAAACCAGACAAACCTTGGGAAAGTCGAGACGAAAAAACTGGTAAAAAAAGTAGACCTAAATACCGTAGTCCTTTAGAGGAATACGATGCGATGTTACCCAAGCATCCAGAAAACCCGCGTTATTGGGATGATTTGGAAGCATTAAAACGTTTGTGCTACATAATCGACGGTATTCCCTGCTTGGTTGTGACGGAAGGATTTTTTAAGGCTATTTGCGGTTGTAGCAATGGTATTCCCACCATCGCACTGTTGGGAGTAGAAATGGGTTTGACGCCAACTAGTGCTGACCCACAAGGAAAACGCTACCTAGTGTCGAGCATAGAACGCTTTGCGCGCGCGGGTTTTGGCTTTATTCATGCAATGGATGCTGACTGTGCCATCAATGAAAATGTTAGTATGGCTCAGTTAAAATTAGCTCATCAACTGGCAAAATTTAAAGTACCACAATATAGTGTCACTGGTTTGTGGACTGTAGACGAGGGAAAAGGTATGGACGACTACATTCTTCATAACGGCGCCGAAGCTTTTTTAGAGAGAATATTAGCAAAATCTATAACTATAGAGCAATGGGAAAAGCAATTTAAATCATGGGACGAAGTAAAAAAAGTTCTGTCTCCCAGAGAAACATCTAAGTATTTAGTAGAGCGTTACCGTAATCTATGGAAATACGACTTAGAACAGCAAACATGGCGCCAGTGGAATGGGAAAATTTGGGTAGCTGTTTCCAACAAAGTATTCGTACAGTCCGTATACAGAACAATTGAAACAAACCCCGAAAGTCAATTCAAAATGTTTTCTTACTTAGAAAACGTGATTAAGTTCTTAGAGTTAGAACTGTTGGAGCAAGAATGGAAGACTTTCGACCGGATGGAATGGATAGCTTTTAACGACTGCGTGTATGAAGTCAAAACAGGTAAAATTCACGAACACTCTCCTGGCTTTGGTTTCCTCTCTTGTTTAGAGCATGATTTCCCCAAACTTGTAGCCATAGATAGTAACTCTGCACTGCTCGACCAAGTACGTATCAACGCCCCAAATTTCTACGCTTGGGCAATGTATTCACAACAAGGCGACCCGTCAAAAGTCCTTAAATTACTAGCAATTATCAACGGTGTCCTCAAATTCCGGTTCTATGAATTACAAATGTTTGTTCACCTGCAAGGAGTTCCAGGCGCCGGCAAAGGAACGTATGCAAGATTACTAGAAACGATAGTAGGAAAACCAAATTACACCAGTGCCAAGTTACACAAACTAGGAGAAGACAACGTAATCGCCGCAATTATAGATAAACAGCTAGTAATCTGCCCAGACGAGAAAAAGAAAGCATGTGATTTCTCAGGATTACTCTCTCTGACAGGGGGTGATAATATACCCTACATTGCTAAGTACAAACCACAAGCTGCGAGTAAGTTTTACGGTTCAATCGTAGTCATCAGCAACTCCAACCCATTCATAGGAGACATAACAGGAATAGACAGACGTTTGAGTTTGGTAACATTTGATGTTCCACTGCCACATCGCGACACCGCAATAGAAGAAAAAATGCAAGCAGAAGTGCCGCAACTAACTGCAATTGCATTGGCAATGAACGACCAGCAAGCAAAAGATTTAATTAAAGGTACTGGTACAGGAGCAATACCAGACTTCAAACGAATGCAATGGTTACACAAAACCGAAAATGATTCTGTAGCTTTATTCATGGAAGAAATGTTAATGCCTACAACACAAGATTTATACGTCATGTTAGGTGGAAAAGGCGACGACATCAACACCTTATACGGCGCCTACATGGACATGTGTGAAGAAAACAACTCAAAATCACTCTTCACCAAAAATAACTTCCGAGGACATCTTATAGAATTATGCCGCGAAACTGGATGGGTTGTCCGCGAAGCTAGACAGGGTAACGGTTGGCGGATATATGGAGTGCAGTTAAGAAATGAAGAAGAACAGGCGCCTCGTATTAGTGAATTGCTAGGTGAGTGCAAGCAGTGTACACCCAGTGTAAACCCTAGTGCAGACCCCAAACCCTTGCCCAGTCAGGAAAGTGTAGATAGTGTAGACAAAGGCGCCCCTAATGCAACTTTTGAACATGCACTGCTGCAAAAAATGCTTGAAGTATGGGACAACCTTTACCAACTGGGAGAAATCGTACTAAAAGCATCAGAAGAAGAACTACAAACAGCCATCGCAAACTGCACCCCAGAACAAATAACCCATATTAAAAATGCTGCAAATTCTGTTTGGCGCCCAGGTTTAAACCGCGACGCAGACTACAACGGTGAACGAGTGGAAATTTGGGAAGCTGGAAGCCAAAAACGAGAAGTAACTGTACGTACAAATTCAGGCGCCGTTTTGAAAATTAAACGAGGTAATCTTCGTCCCTGGCTCGGCATTTAGTCAGTTTTACGACAGTTCGTGTTAGTATATAAATGGGATTTTTCAGGCGCCGTTTTGAAAATTAAACGGGGTAATCTTCGTCCTTGGTTATCGATTTAATGTGTTGGCTTAAAATAACTTATTGCTTAAGTATTAGCAAGTTATTTAATTTTGGCGGCGCCGTCCCTTGCGTGCGGACACTTTATAATGTTTGGTGTTCAAAATTCTTGACAATCGCGCGCATTCTTAAAGCACACTACGAAGAGTGGAGGTAATTGGATGAAAAAAAATCTTTATATCGGTTCCTCTCTCGATGACCTGTTCAAAGAAGAAGGGACACTCAACGACATTAATATTATTGCTGTCAAACGGGTTATTGCATGGCAGACCCAACAAGAGATGGCTAAAAAAAAAATCCTCCCAAGACAATCCGGGCGCGCACAGGTTTAAGAGCGCAGGTTGTCCCTTGACAGAAGCAGAAATTTAAATTTTAGCGCTTAAGAATCGTAAAGAGATTTTAAGTGTGTCGGTAAGTCTATCTCACAAAATTCTGTAGCAGGAATAGTGGGTAAACCACTTAGTTCAAATAAATCTCTGATTTTTCGGGTAATAATTTGGATTAGAGTGCCATTTTTATCCAGTTCAAATATATCGCTTTTGTCCAAAACAACTATTATCTTATTTGTTTTAGCATGAAAAATTATTTGGCGAAGTCTACAGTCACTAACTGCTCTTTGTCTAGAACTCCCTGATTTTGGAAAACCAGTTGCTCCATTGAGTGTAAAAAATATACCAAGACCAGAACCTGTTAGGTTTAAATCCATGATGCTACATAAACGAGCAAATTGCTTATCAGGTAAGGGGGACTTTGTTGCTTTTGCTTCAACTACAATATCTCTTTTATCCGTATTAAGGTATAGCAACTTACAAACATTTAACCAAGCAACATCATCTCCACTTACTAACAAGTCATATTGAGGACCTGCTGACTGGAAGCTTTTGATACTTTGGACACCCTTTAATCCTTTAAATACCAGTACAACAATCTGTTCTAATAGCTTTCCTGCTTCTTGTGTTTGCTCAAGTGTTGGTTTTTTTACCTGTGTGTACTTATCTAATTCGTCTAAATAATAAGAAAGCGCTTTATCTGCTTGATATAAATAAGAAGCTAATTTGTTTAAGCCAGGTGTACCTTGCTCAAGTTTTTCCATTGCATCAATCATGACTTGAACAAGTTGGTCTTGACTATACATAAAGCGCGGTTTTAGATTAAACAAATTCTATTGGCTGCTTGAATTCTGCCATTAAATCAAAAGATAGCTCATCATAATTGTCTATACTTTTATCACAATTTGGACAAGTCCAAGGTAAATTAGGAAACCCTTTACCATATGGAATTGCCCCAACTGGAACTTCAGGTTCACAGTTGTGATAAATAAGAAGTTTCATCTCACAAAGTCCTTGAGCTTCGAGAACGGACAATACAGCGAGAGCTTCGGAATATTCTATTCCCAACCAGACAGCAAGTTGATGCGGCATTACTGTTGTCCATGCCTTAAGCTGCTTGCTCAGTTCCGCCTTGTGTTTTTCAGATAGGAAGTCTAAACTTCCTTTTAACATGAAGCTAGTCATAATCCATAGCCTCAAAGTCCCAGTTCCTTCAGTAGAAACTTAAGAACCCCAGTACTACCACCATAATACCCCATAAAGCACTTTAAATGCTCAAGACAATCTGGAGTTTTGGAGTTGGGTTTTAGTCCAAAATAGCAGTGTGCTTTAAAAAGATTTTTCAGTTTATATTTTTTTAACTTATTTGCCTCTGTTTCTATCTCTAGCTCTGTTTCATTAGAGACTACTTCTTCATCTAGCTGGAATTCGTAGGATTTTGTCCCCCATTCTTTTATGAGTGTTAATAAAATCGTGTCTTCTGTATCCACCATTTTACTTGTATCACCAGCCAAGCCCAGCTTATTTAAAACTGACTTGGCTATATGCTGTGATAGAGCCTGTAACCCTTTTACATTTACATCTTGTACTCCGGCACTATGAGCATTTATAACTAGTCCAGCAGCTTCTGCTCTAACACGTAGGTGCTTCCATCTATAAGGAGGTTTATTAAGATATTTATCCCACATATCATGCAAAATTATTTTTTGAAGATTTGGATGTTTCCATTTTCCATCGCATATGTGCGCTAATTCATCAAAAAAAACAGGTATGTGCTGCCAAAAAGGAAATTGAGTATTCTCTACATGTTCATTAGTAGTTGGACTAAAAGTAAATCCATCCCAGGATAGAGCAACATAAGTTTCGGACACTTCCGCGATAACAGACCACCTAATATTTCGTATATTTATCTGACTTGTACCTTCGTTTCCTGTTAGGAGACGATCGATAATTTTGTAAGTTCTTATGTACCACTGTTTCGGTTGATTTGCCTCTTGGATCGGTCCGTACCAACCTTCTTTTCCAAATTCACTCAATAGTAATGCAGGAGAATTAAGAGTTGGAGTAAGGAAATGCGAACCTGTTTTTATACTTAACCATGTTCTAGGCTGCTTCACATACGCAAGCAATACTTCATCAGGGGTTAAATTACCTTTTTCAAGTGCATCAGCCACTTTTGAAGCGACTTCATCTTTTCTTAAGTTTCGTTGCCCCGACGAAATTAATCCTCTTAGGATATCAGCAGTAAATTCTTTGCTGGACAAAAATTTTACACAAAAATCTCTTCCAGGCGGAAAGCCACAATCAACGAAAGCATTAATATCCATAGGCTGTTGTCTTAAGTCAAGACTGACGAACTTGAAACTATGTTAAAAAAAGAGCATACCATTCGGGGCAAATGAATGTGAAATACTTACAAGTCTTATTTCAAGTTTCTTAACCAAAGTTTTTAGTTTTGATTACTTAAAATCTTAAATAATCCTCGTCTACTTTGAAACCCGTAGCTTTTTCTCTTTATAATAATATGTTTTGCGCGCAACCCCGATTTTCAATATGGGTGCAGTTTATGTAGCAGAAATATTTACTCAAAACCGAGTAGAGGGCATAAAAGCTACGGTCGCACCACATAATCGAGTTCATGAGCAATTATTTGAGCATATAGGAGTGAATTTACTTTTTATTCGTTTATTAACTATAAAGGCATAAATGTATATTTTGTATCTGTGAGAACCAGTCATCCGGTACGTTGCGAGTTTCGCTCCTGCATTGTTGGCGCCTTAACGCATAAAATCACGTCCTCTCCTTTATGAGCGGGGTTCTGAGTACACAGCATTTTTTCCAATAATGTTATTGGAAGAATTTGGCAGATGGGAGAAGCGTTAGTACTGCTCCCACCAGAAGTTCGGTATGAAGTGTGAAAAACATGGGGTGTGGTGAGATAAAGAGTTAAAAGGTAAAGTCAAAAAAAGCCAAGTAATGTAAACGCAATTACGTTCGTTTTTTATGCATTTATCGGCAACCTAATGACGACGATGATTTTTATGTGTTATATAGTTTACTATAAACAATAGTGACAATACTGAAGTTTAAAAGAGTCGCAATAATTCTGACTGCGACATATTCATCGACACCATGCCAAAACAGAAAGGTAAATATTTATGGCAAGAATGATTCCCGAAAAGTTACCGACAATAACACAGAGCAATGCAGAGAAGAAGCTATTTGATATTTTTGCAAAAAACTTAAGTGATGATTATATTGTTTTTCATGGAACTTGGTGGCAACATATCAAATATGTTGTACAAGATAGAGAAGCTGACTTTATTATTATTCATCCTGATAAAGGAATACTCATAGTAGAAGCAAAAGGTGGAAAAATAAGTTACGATGCAGTTAATAAAGCTTGGTATACAAATGAGAACCAGATGAAAATATCTCCATTTTACCAAGCGAAAGAAATTAAGCATAAGTTTTTAGATTTCCTTAGTAAACATAGCGAATTTGCAAAGCGAGATTTTTGTATTGGACAATGTGTAGTTTTCCCAGATGTCGATAAAGTTATAAATGGACTTCCTTCTGAGGCACCGCAAGAAATATTACTCTTACGCCCTCAACTAGACAATATTAACGAATCTATTTCTTCTATATTCCGTTACTATGCTCAACAGTCAACAGCCATAAGATTAGGAGATAAGCGCATAAATTTAATCATTGAACTTATATCTCCAAGTACTGCATTCAAAAAATATATTGCCAATGATATTGGTGAAATACAACAAGAGATTGTTCAATTAACGGAACAACAATTCAATATTTTAAACAATCTATATTTACAACCTCAGTCCATAATTTTGGGATGTGCTGGTTCAGGAAAAACTCAGTTGGCAATAGAAAAAGCTAGAAGGTTATGTCAACATCATACTAAAACACTCGTAACTTGCAAATCTAATAACCTTTCCCTTTATCTTTCAGTATCTTTGCAAGATGAAATCCAAACAGGAAACTGTGTAGTTCATAGTTATGAAGAAATACAAGCAAATAAATCTAAACCGCTATCCAAGTTTGCAGCAATCATTGTTGATGAAGGACAAGATTTTGAGTGGCATGAAATTAATGAATTGAGAAAGTTAATTCCAGATGATGGAATATTCTATATCTTTCAAGATAGTAATCAAAATGTTTCAAAGAATGCAAATAAATTTACACTCCAGGTAAACCCAAATGTTTTGTGCCAAAACTGTCGCAACACCGACAAAATATTTAAATATGCAGAGCCATACGTATCCTGTGTCCATCCAATAAAAAGTTCGTCAATTCAAGGAAGAGATGTAGTGCAACGGGAATATAAAGAGACAAATGAAATATTTAGTATATTAGAAAAAGATATTATAAATTTAGTTAATCATGAGAATATTGCCCCTGGTCAGATTGTTATATTAACTGATATGTACCCATTGGCTAAGTCTATACTTTCAGGTTATTCACATATCAACCGTTTTCATCTCCAGCAGTATTCATTTTATAATAACAATCAAAATAAAAATATTATTCAATGGTCGAATATAGGTATGTATAAAGGACTGGAAAGTGATATTATAATCCTATTGTTTGAGAAGCCAAAAAGAGTAATACCAAGTAATTGGGACATTGCCAACAAATATGTTGGGGCAACAAGAGCAAGAAGCTATCTAATTATTTACGAATTACCTGATTTAGAAATTGACTTTTAATGAAAAATAAAACTATCAGATTCTATTTCGCTCTCTTCCAAAATTTCTTCAAAAGAAAGCAATCTTGGAGAACCTTGGTAACATAATGACCTAATCTGATAAACCGCATACTGAATTGGTTCTGGTATTGGACGTTTTAAATTATTGGAGACAAAATCTTCAACGCTTCTGCTATCTTTTAAAATCAGGTAATAAGCATATATACAATTCAATTGCAACGCTATACAACTAATTTTCATTAATTTAGTTATATGTAAAATAATTCTTTCTTTTAAAGTTTTTGGTGTTGATATTCTTTCTACGTAAGTTAATGCTCCCTTTCGTGGCTTAACCAGATGATGAATGATTCTAGTTTTAATAAATGTATTTACAAGTTCATCGTCAAATACCGCAAAAAGAGATTTAAGACTAATAATTTGTATATCATTATCATAATCAAGAGATAAAAATTTAACAAATAACCAAGAGTATAATTTCCAATGTTTTGGATACTTCTTTGATAATTGATAAAGCCATCCTATATGCTTAGTAAATATTTGAGGTTCCAGTTTTGTGCCTAGTGGAATTTCATTTAAGAACTTACAAAATTGTTTAGCTTTATCTTCATCATCAATATCTTCTAAAGTTTTAAATAGTACTTGTTGCTTTGAGTCATTAAATGCTTCAGTTTGACTGCTTACTGTTCCAAAACCAATTTCTTTAATTAGATTTGTTTTGTCTAATTCCTTTTCTGGATTGCTTTGATCATATATATCTTCTGGAAATGGTGTTGCTGAAACACTACTGTCTTTTGACTCTTCAATAAATTCAATGATTTTTTCTTGAGCTTCTATAATCTTGGTTTTTGAAGCATTTAAATTCACACCAATTTTTAAAAGAAATTCTTGTAATACTATTGAAGCTTTTACTGCATCATTTTTATCATTCGTAAAAATGCGGAAATCATCTACATATCTTCCAAAGTTTATACCAAGGTTGAATAGTGCTTCATCAGCTTCCTTAAGAAATATATTAGCTATAAATCCTTCTGCTTCATTTCCTATAGGTATGCCTTGGCTGTTATATGTTTCGTTTAATTTCCCGTCTACAATTGAGTAATAAGAAATTTTAAACTTCAATGTTTTAGCAAAAAGAAGCATAAAATCTGCATCTTTTCTTATATTGATTTGTTTTGATATTGCTGACAGTAAATATTCGTGCGATATGGAATCATAAAACGATGATATGTCGGTTTTAAGCATACAATTGTATTCCTCGACTTGTGCTAACTGCCAAGCAATAAATTCTTTAAAACCTCCATAGTAATATTTATATAAATACCCTTTTGATTTCTTGTCCTTTTCGGTATTTCTATTAAGCCGATATGAAAAACAATTTTGGACAAAGGTAAAATCTAATAATTCAGCTAAGACAGATACAAAAATAAATTTAATTACTAAATCTTTAAATGGAGTATGTATCATTCTTCTTAAAAACATATTTGATTTTGGCAGATAAAAAGAGAATGCAGTTTCCGCTTCATATAAATTTGGGTTTTTAAGAGCTAACTTAATTTCTTGAAACAACTTTTCTTTATTTTGTCTGTAATAATCTATTTCAATAAAATTACAGTATGAATCGTGCGTAATTCTGTACGATATGGCATACACATACGCTTTTTCAAAAACTTCTCTCTTCCTTATCTGTCCAATCCAAAAATCTTTGCTCATTAGATTTTCTATATTAATTTTTACTTAAACTATTGCAGAGCAAGCATTCTGGGAAGGATTTTAGCAAGGCAGAAAAAAATCAATTCCAGCTTCTCTTGTTGCAATTGATTTGAACTTTGCCAATTAGTGAAACACTACAACAAATAATTTGCCAGGGGTCAAACGGCTTTGGCAAGCCCAAGCTGTTGTTTCTTTCACTTAGCGTTGCCTAAATTATCCACTACAATGTAACCTTAAATACTTACCATTGTCAATTACTGATATATCTATACAACCATCTACACCGGATAAATATCATTGAAAATACAGCATTCTCTGGCAATGGCTCAAACTGACTTATGAAGAAGGGAAAGCCACTCCAACCACTATGACCAATACGGATGCTGTTAGATCCCATTCGACGGCGTAATTGTCTCCCATCTCACTCTTCAGTCTTGTAGTACCACATTTTAATCGCGCATTCGTCTTCCAATAACGTTATTGGAAGACGAATGCATTCTGAGAGTGCGCGTTCGTGCTGCTCCTAGGAACGGCGCCATTCCTAGGCAAGGACTTTTTTAACTGGCGCCAAATCGACCATTATACTTTTTATTGACCCGATACAGTACTAATAGGTTGTACGCTCAAGCGATAGCCAAGATTATGAAGAACAAGGCTGATGGTTCGCAGTTCAGGGTTCCCTTCTGCCGACAAAGCCCGATAGAGGTTTTGACGGTTCAAACCCGTTTTTTCTGCAAAGTGCGTCATCCCGAACCGAGCCTCCACCACATTCCGCAGTGCTTCTAGAAAAAACGACAACTCACCATCTTGCTCATATTCTTCAAGGGCAACCTCCAAGTACGCCTTCGCCATTTCCGGATTCTGTAGCTGTTCCAACACTACCTCGTCATGGTTTCTAAGTTTCTTGCTCATCTTGTTCCTCCTGGTAAGCCTGCCAATATTTTTTAGCTTTTTCTATGTCCTTGTCCTGGCTATCCTTATCTCCGAGTCAAGGTCGGCGCCTGGGCAACGAAACCTTACCACTAAACTATAATGCAGTCAAAAGTACAATACTTACACTCTAATACTTTTTAACTATTTAGTCTAAGTGTACTTCTTTAAAGAACGTTATGGTTCCAATTCTTTTGTAACTCTTCTTGGCGCCACTCATACCCCTATGTACATCATTGGTGTACCCAATTTGATATCCTCCTTCTAGGGCTTTACCAAGAAGTTGAGAAATCTTACCGTATTAGAATTGCGACCAGAAAACCCAATATATTGTGCTGGCAAAGATAAAAACTTGAGCAAGTCAAACTTCCCGCACAATGCGGATATATAGACACTATTCTATATGTATTATAAGTGTATAGATATGTACTTTGAGGGCTTACAACTTCATCTAAGTATTTTTTTATAATTTATAGTAAAATTATATACATTAAAAATATTATCAAATTTTAAAAAATCATAAAATTCTCTAATTATAGACATCTCTAGCCTTATTGTCTCAATATATACTGAATTAAGCCATTAAAAAAATGTATCAATTATAAAATATGATTTGCGTGAATATTACTTATCTGAGAGAATAATACTGACATAAAAGTGTTATTATTTACTTGTTTTGCTGAAGTATCACTTTAGTAGAAGGATTTTAAGAACGGCAGATAAAAACAAGTTCTTTTCCCCTTTTGCATAACCTCATCTCTAGCAGAGCAGAAGTCATGATACTTAAGAGTGTGTTCCCGTCGCAACTTAATCCGCGCGCAACTTGATTTCGGCTTCATTTTGCGCTGCTAATACCAGAGGTTGTTAAAAGTAGAGAAGAGAATTCTGAAATTTATATTATTTGTGGCAGTTGTCCTTGATGTATCAGGGAAGACTTTATTTTGCTACCAATAATTAACTCAAGTGCTAAAGTCCCTTGAAACTCACTCGGCGTTTGAATTATACATGTTAGAACAAATTACGCGATTGCCATGTCACAATCACCAAATCCTTTCATTGTTGGTAAACCAGTACCCCCAGAACGATTTGTAGGGAGGGAAGCAGAGATAAGAGATGCATTCGACCAAATTTTTAACCACGGTCATTTAGCGATTTGGGGTGGTTCGGGAACGGGCAAAACCTCTTTTTTGCAAAAGCTTGAATCAACACAAGCTTGGGAAGAACACGGACTTGATGCATCTTATTCAGTAATTATTAGATTCAGTTGCGAAAGTTTCACCCCTTTTACCCCTTCAAGCTTTTGGGGCGAAGCTTTAAGTTTGTTGAAAGATAAGTTGCAAAATGAAAAAGCATTGCAAGATGAAATCGACCAATTGCAACAAATGGGAGAAAAAACCAAAGAAGGTCTCCGTAGAATTTTAGCGAAACTGAGACAAAGGCAAAAATGCTTAGTACTCTTAGTAGACGATTTTGATGCAGCTCTCTACACCAACGACTCATATACAGGAGCCGATATGCAAAAGTTTTTGAGCGAGTGTCGTAGTTTGGCTGTTAACTCCACAGAAGGACAACATCTGTCGATGATTGTGACTTCGCTCAAGCGTCTCAATGAACTCGGTCCTAAACTCAACGACAGAGCTTCACCTTGGTACAACCACTATTTATTTTTACGTTTGAAACCATTTAACAATACTGAGATTGACCAATTTCTCAAAATCTTAAGGATACCAGAATTGCGAGAAGCAAATCGAGAGATTACAGGTGGTCATCCAGGGTTGCTACAAATAGCGGGCTTTCAACTGTATAGAGATTTACAAAATGCAGCAGCTCCGAGTGTAAAAGATTTTGCCAACGAGTTTGAAAATAGAACTAAGCAGGTTTTTAACGACATTTGGAATCGATGCTGTGAAGAAGAACAAACTCTATTAATGTTGATGGCATTATCGAGTTTAAAAGGGCGCCTACACAAGCAACGACAGTTTGATGTTAGCGGTATTGAGCTTATCTTTAGCCAGAAAGAGAGAGAATTAACAAAGCTTGAAGAACAAGGTGTGATTGTCAGTGCTACCAGTGATGAAAAAACTGTTTATACTTTTACATCATCGATAATGGAACGCTGGGTAATTCAAGAGCTTTGGGAAATAGACGAGGACTGGTTACAAGCAAGGCAAAAAGTATTTCTTAATTTAATGAGTCATCAGCAAAGAGAAAAATTTACAAATGCAATTAAATGGCTATGGGTAAATAAAGATACTGTTCCGTCTACTATAGAATGGTTTGGCAAACTAGCGTCTGCTTTTCCTAGTGGATTCATCTCACTTATCAGTTAATAAACAATGAATAGAATGAATTATGCATAACGGTAGTTTCCAAAATCCATACACTATTGGTAATCCTATAGATGACCCTACAAAATTCTTTGGTAGAGAAAGCCTATTTGATTTTATTGAAGATCATCTCAGCCAACAAGTAAAAGTTATCTTATTACATGGTCAAAGACGTATTGGGAAATCATCTATTCTCAGGATGATTCCTCATTTTATTACTGGAGAAGAGTATGCTTTTGTTCAATTTGACCTACAACATCGAAGTAGTTCAAATTTATTTGAAATTTTGCACGATTTAGCTAGAGAAATTATTAATCAACTTAATATAAACGAAGAGGTATTAAGACCGCCTTCAATATCACAGTTAGAAGATGATATAACTGTTTTTTCTCGCAGATTTTTACTCAATTTATATCAGGAAATAGCTCCTAAAAAATTGGTGCTTTTATTAGATGAATTTGATGTTTTAAGTCAAAATAATCATAGCAAAACTGATTTTTTTACATTTATAGAACATTTAATTAAACAGCATAATCAGTTATTTATCATTCCTGTTGTTGGAAGGTATTTGGCTGATTTACCAAAATTACAAAAATTATTTAAGGACGCACCTTTTCAAGAAATTGGATTACTAGATGATAATAGCGCTCAAACACTGATTGAAAAGCCTGTTACAGATATATTGCCATATCAACCAGAGGCAGTACAAAAAATTCTACAACTATCAGCAGGCCATCCTTACTTTACTCAAGCTACCTGTTCAACTCTTTTTGCTCAAGCAAGAGATGAAAAGCGCTGGAACGTTACTGCTGCTGATGTCGAGCATATAGCTAATAAAGCAATTATAAAGGCTGAAGCTGGATTGGTAGGTTTCTGGGATGTATTAACTATCTCGGAGAGAGTAATTATTTCATCTGTTGCAGAGGCTCAAAATACAGCAGAAGAACCATTCGCATTACTGAAAAAAAATGGAGTTATCCAAACAGAGTCTTTGGTTGAAGCTGGTGAACGACTAATTAAAAATGGCTATCTTTATGATGATGGAGGTCAATATAAAATTAGGGTTGAATTAATTCGCCGTTGGGTGGTCAAAAATCATCCACTCCGACGCGAGATATTAGAGTTAGAGAAAGTTGAACAAGAATTAGTTGAAAGTTTAAAAGTATTAGCCAGTCGTTCGTGTCAGCAAGGAAAACGACAAGAAGCATTGCACGATTACGAACGCGCTTTAGAAATTAATCCTAATCATTTTAGTATTGCATCGCTTTTGGCTAAAGAGTATCTGCAAGCTAGCAATTTTGAAAGAGCCTTAGAGCTTTACAGACAAGTTTATCAAGCACAACCAGGACAGTACAAAGAAGAGTATTTAGGCGCCTTGCAAAGCTACGGACATAGCTTAATAATGCAAAAGAAATGGATACAGGCAAAAGTTCAGTACCAAAATATTTTAAATATCGAGCCTAGCAGACAATCAGCAATTGAGAGACTCAAAGAAATTAATAATTTCGAGGCTGTAAATCGAATTAGAACAAATCTTGGCAATTCTCGCCAATTTTGGAAATTGCCAATTCTTCCAGAATGGATAACACCAACCATGCTATCAACATTGGCTGTTGCAGGCACTTTTACTTGGGGCGCCCGCCAGCTTTTCACCCTTTGTCCTGCTGGTGAACAGAAACAATATGGTTTAATGTGTGTTAAGGATACAAGCAAGATTAGTCGTGGAGATCGCACTCTATTTTCTAGCATTAACAATACCAGTCGCGATCTAGGTATTCAAGCCTTAGTTACAGGTGAATATGAAAAAGCAACTGAATTCTTTAAACAAGCCGTAGCTGCAAAACTTAATGACCCAGAAGTATTAATCTACTATAATAACTCCCTAGCTCGCCAAAAAGGAACACCTTTCACTTTGGCAGCAGTTGTACCAGTCGGTAATGATCCAAGGGTTGCTCAAGAAATGCTACGTGGTGTTGCTCAGGCACAAAAACAGTTTAATCAAAAAGGTGGCTTAGACGGTCGATTGCTTGAGATTGTAATTGCAAATGATGCAGATAAGCGTGAACAAGCAAAACAAGTAGCTGCTGAATTAATAAAAGATACATCAGTATTAGGAATAATTGGACACTATTCGAGCGATACGACAAAGGCCGCATTAACCGAATACAGCAAAAAAGAAATACCTGTTATTACTCCTGCTAGCACTAGCATCTTTCTACAAGGCAATACTTTCTTCCGAACCATACCTTCTGATGCAGCGGCTGGGAAAAAATTGGCGGAATATGCCTTTAACACCTTGAAGATTAAATCAGTAGTAATTTTCTCCAATCCTGATAGTTCTTACAGCGACAGTATGAGAGAAGTATTTACTAATCAGTTTGAAAAACTTGGAGGTTCGGTAGTTCGCAAACCACTAATTAACTTAACTCTTAACAACCTAGATGCACAAAAAGAAGTGGCTGTCAGCGTATTTAGACATAAAGCCGAAGCAGGTGTTTTGTTTCCAGATGCGCTAAGTATTGATATTGCTCTCAAAATTGCCCAAGCAAATCAAGATTTACTTAAAAGGAGCCAACGAGGACTTAAGCTTCTTGGTGGCGATACCCTTTACAGCGAACAAACCTTAAGCACTGGTGGAGATGCAGTTAATAACTTGACTTTAGTAGTACCTTGGTTTCGGCAAGCAACACAAGCAACACGCTTTGCCAAAAAAGCCAAAGAGCAATGGGGAGGAGATGTTAGTTGGCGTACAGCGACCAGTTACGATGCCACTCAGGCTTTTATTCAAGCTTTTTCGCCTAATCCTAGTGCGACAACAATTATCGAAAGGTTAAAAAATGTCAATATTTCAGCAGAAAATACCTCCGGAGATTCACTGAAGTTCACTCCTGAAAGGGAACGTCAGACCGAACCACTTATTATACGTATAAAAAATGGAAAGTTTGTTAAGTAGCAAAAATGTATTAATTATGCAGTATGAAACCCATACCCAGCTTAAAAACCAATATGTAAATATTTCTGTAGGGTTACTTAGACTACAGCAAAGACAACCTATCTTGTGTAAAATAAAACATATATCATAGTAGAGTATCATTAATACTATGGCACACTCAGTACCTCGTAGAAATCCTTATATAATCGGTCGTCCCATTGATGAAGCAAGTTTGCTGTTTGGACGACAGAATTTATTTTGCTTTCTTGAGGACAAGTTGAGGTTTGGTGAAAAAGTTATATTGTTGCATGGTCAACGGCGTATTGGGAAGTCATCTATAATTCGCAATATACCTAAATTTGTTCATCTAGATAGTTTTGTTTTTATTGCTTTTGACTTAGCAGACTACAATCAAGAAAAACTGAGTAAAATATTAGTAGATTTAGCTAGGGAAGTTGTAGAACGCTTGAATTTAGAAGCAGAAAATATCAAGCTACCTAATATAAAAGATTTAGAACAAGAACCGTATATTTTTTATAGTCAATTTTTAACTGTAGTTTATGATAAATTATGTGATAAAAATATAGCTTTTGTTTTCGATGAGTTTGACGCTCTCAATAATTCTCCAAGCAAAGTATTTGAAGAATTATTTACATATTTGCATTCGCTTATTGATGTAGAATCTAGGTTATTTGCAATTATATTTGTAGGTAGGCAAACTGCTGACATGCCAAATCTGCTTGATATTTTTAAAGGCGCCCCTACAAAAGAAATAAAATTATTAGAAGAAGAAAGTGCAAGACAGTTAATCACGAAACCTGCTGGGGAATTTTTAGAATACGAACCAGACGCAGTTCAAGCAATTATAGAATTATCGGCAGGTCATCCTTATTTTATACAGAATATATGTTTTGCTATTTTTAGTAGAGCCAGAGAAGTTCAAAAATGGCATGTTAATAGTGTAGATGTCGATAAAAGTGTTAGTAAAGCAATTGAAAATGCAGAAGCGGGACTAGCTTGGTTTTGGGATGGACTTTCAATTCCAGAAAAAGTTGTATTTTCTGCGGTAGCTGAAGCTCAAAAAATAGCAATTGATAAAGCACTTAAAACTTCAAATAATCCATTAAAGTTACTCCAAGAATATGGAGTTGTTATTACAGATTCTCTTGAAGATGCATTTCGGAAGCTAGTTTACTCTGATTTTTTAAACGAAGCGGGGAATAAAGTAAAAATCGAACTAGTTCGTCGTTGGTTACTGCAACGTCATCCACTGCGTCAAGAAATTAGGGAATTAGAAAAAATTGATCAAGAAACTACAAATCGTAATTTTCAAGACAAATATAATTTTCATGCTCCAAGTCAAACTAGTTTAAATTATTATCAGCAATCTTTGGAAAATAATCCCAATCATTTTGGTGATGTTTTACAACTAGCTGAAGGATATTTGCAACAAGAATACTATGATGAAGCTTTAGAACTTTACAATCGAGCTTATCAGGTTGACTCGGTACGTAATAAAGAAGGTTTATTGCAAGCACTCGAAAAATACGCAAATAAGTCTAAGCAGCTACAACAATTAGAGAAAGCCAAACAGCTATTCGATGCAGTTTTAGCGATTGAACCTTTTAGATTCTCAGCACGAGAAAAGAAGTCAGAAATTGAAGCAGCTTTAGAACAGCAATATTTAGAATGGGGTAGAGTCAGTCAAAAAAATTACTTTTCACCGGGTTTGTTGAAAATACCCAAGAATTTAACTATAGCTGGATTGACTATAATTACTGTCTTAGCAGGAATCAGTATTAGTCGCTTATCGGCGCCTTGTTCGGCAAGTGAAAAGAAAGTTTTAGGAATTTTGTGTACCGCAGACCCTAGTATTAATATTAGTAGCGGCGAACGTACATTATTCCCCATTACAAGAAACTCGAATCGCGACTTAGGAATTAAAAAATTTACACAACAAGAATATACTAATGCATCTCGATTATTTCAACAAGCCGTAAAAGCAGAACCGAGCGACCCAGAGGTATTAATTTATTATAATAACTCGCTTGCGCGCGAAAAAGGAGAATCTTTTTCTTTAACAGTAGTTGTACCAGTTGATAATAATCAAAACTTGGCTAAAGAAATTTTGCGTGGTGTAGCACAGGCACAAAATCAGTTTAATTATAAAGGTGGCTTGGACGGACGATTGTTGCAAATAGTTATTGCAAACGATACTGGTGACTCGGAACAAGCCAAACAGGTAGCTGCAGAGTTAACTCTAGATAAATCAATATTAGGAGTAATTGGAAATTATACTAGTGATACAAGGAAAGCAGCTTTAACCCAATACGAACAAGCCAGTTTAGCTGTAATCTCTCCTACTAGTAGCAGCGATTCTTTGCTTGGTAATAATTTATTTAGAGCAGTCTCTTCCGATGTTGTAACAGCAGAATTGCTAGCAGAATATGCTAGAAGTTTGGGTTTAGACAAAGTTGCAATTGTTGCAAACTCTGAAAATCAAGATAGCAAAAGCCTGAGCAAAAGTTACACCTACAATTTTCAAGCTCTTGGGGGGCAAGTTGTACGTGAGATTGACTTAGCTGCACCCCAACTAGATATCGAAGGAGAAGCTGCCAGTGTATTGAAAGACCAAGCACAAGGGATTGTAATGTTTCCAGACGCTTCGCACGCTTCGGTTGCACTTAATATTGTTGGTGCAATTACAAAACTGGCGCCTAACTCTAACAACCCAAACAAAAAAAAATTCCAGTTCTTAGGTGGCGATACTTTATATAGTAGTCAAACTTTAGCAGCAAGCGAAAAAAATATTGATGGCTTAGTAATAGCTGTACCGTGGTATAAAGAGGCAGCACAAGCAAAGAACTTTTCTCAAGCAGCAACACAGCTATGGGGAGGAAATGTCAGTTGGCGTAGCGCTACTAGCTTTGATGCGACACAAGCTTTAATTAAAGTATTATCACCTAACCCTTCTCGCGTTTCAATTCTAGAAGGACTTAGAAAAGTAAAGCTGTTACCAAGTGAAACCTCCGGATATCCACTCGAATTTACTAACCAAGGAGAACGTTCAAGCAAACCTATCCTGCTCAAGGTTGAAAGAGGTAAATTTCAACAAATTAAATAAAAAACTTCACCTTTATCAACTAATCAGTGGCATTATTATCTGTACGGAAGATACAAATTTTGAACGATTAGCTGTCCGAATTCATGAGGCAATTTCTACGGAAGAAGACTTGACGGGTAATACTTGTTCGTGTAGTCCGTCCTTCTATATAAAAGACCAAGGCGCCTTTTCGCGAGTGGCGCCACCTTGTCCACAATATTTTTCCAATAACGTTATTGGAAGTTTCCTTTGTTGTGTGTAAAGACGCTTGTAGGAGCGTTTTTACACACAATTGGTGTTCCGTTATATCAGCACAAAATCAGACGCGGTAATCGAATTAGAGTTGACCGAAGCTAAAAATGCTAGGGGTTGATTATTAATAGTGTTGATAACTGTGCCATTATTTTGAGCAGAAATCGATAACGACCCGAATGTTAATCCACCACTCAAACCAATTAAATCTAGACCAGACTGGAAGTCGATGATATTGTTTTTACCTTCGGTCGATAAAACAAATATATCCTTACCAAGTCCACCTGTGAGTATATTATCTCCACTACCACCTGTGAGGATATCGTCTCCAGCATCACCAACTAGTTGGTCGTTACCTTGACCACCAAAAAGTATATCATCACCATCTCCACCGAATAATTTATCATCGCCATCGCCACCATTAAGGGTGTCGTTACCGACTTCACCGAAGATTTGGTCTTGACCGCTTCCACCAAGTAACGAATCATTTCCATCGCCACCAAATAATTTATCATCGCCATCACCACCGTCGAGGGTATCCGAACCACCCAAACCGCGTAGAATATCTTGGCTATTGAAAGCTCGGATAGTGTCGTTACCTGGAGTACCAGTTAAATTATCATCGTTAGGTGTACCGTCGATATTGATTCCTGGTGTAGTTACAGTATCATTATCAACGATTGTTAATACTGCGGTTGTTTGCGTGCCAAGGACGGCGCCACCAGTAGGTTTACCAAGTGTCAAGTTAATAGTTTCATCACCTTCAACCAAGGTATCATCAACGATGGGGATTGCAACTGTTTTACTTGTTTCCAAGGAAGCAAAGTTAACGGTGATGGGTGCGTTGTTGTAGTCGTCAGGAGCGGTTGTAGTACCATTACTAGGAGTTATCGTAATGCCAACGGCGCCATCGCTACCACCAGTACGACTTATAGTTACAGCTTGAATTGGTGTACCATCTTCATTTACACTGTATGCGGCGCCGCTAAATACAAGTTGACCTGGATTAATACCAAGAGTAGTAATTGTAACAGAAGCTTGGTCATCCTCATTCGGGTTGTTATTACCAGGAGTGGAGTCGGGGTCAGCTTCATTTACATCAATGATTTCTGCTGTATTAGTAATAACCCCAGCGCTAACAACATTAGCAGTAATCCTCAAACTACGGCTTAAGTTATCTCTAATATTACCAACATCCCATACTCCTGTGCGGCTATCATATATACCTTGTGCTGCAAGCGCAGAAACAAAACTCAATCCAGAAGGTAACAAGTCGCTGACTTTGATACCGCTAGCAATACCTGGCCCTTTGTTAGTCAGGTTAAGGTTAAAGGTAATGCGGTCACCTACATTAGGATTGATTGTACTAACAGTTTTGGTTAATTCTAAATCAGCGCTTGCTGGTGTAATGGGGTTGATAATTGTTGTGCTGATAAGCGAGTTATTAGCTGTGTTATAATCATCCTCCAAAGCTCTAACTGTGCTAGTACCAAGAAGATTACCTGCAACAATTGATTTGAATGTCAGATTAACTGTTGCACTATCACCACTCGCAATATTTCCTAAGTTAGCAGTAAGTCTTTCACCAAACAATCTTACAGATGTGGCGCCAGTACTTCTAACAAAATTGACACCTGAAGGTAAATTTTCTGTTAGAACTACAGAAGTAGCATCATCAAGACCATTATTGGCAACTGTTAGAGTGTATGTGTATTCTTCCCCAAGATTTACCACTGCTTGATTAGCAGTTCTTTTAAGCAGTAGATCAATTCCACTTGTCTCAACTGTATTATTAGATAAATCTACGTCTAACTCTGTAGCTGTAACAGTAGCAATGCTTCTCAAACCCCCAGTTACTGTGCGTTTGACAACAATATTGGCACTAGTACTAGCATTATTAGTTAAATCACCTAAGTCAAAGGTAACAGTACGGTTCGCAGGATTATAAGAACCACCAGCAGCTGAGACAAAATCAACCCCTAATGGAAGACTATTAACTAAAAGAACTCCAGTTGCATCGTTCGGTCCAATATTGCTGACTTCAAAGGTGTAAGTTACGTTTTCTCCTATAACACCAGAGTCTAAAAGTTCTATTTGACGCAAAGACAAGTTTGCTTGATTTGGTTCAGCAATACTAATTGCATCTGAAGCTATACGCAAAAAATCAGAACCTTGAGCTTGAATCGCTACATTATATCCACCACCAGCAAGCGATTCTGTTTTACTACCATAAATCCCATCACCAGCTAGACCATCACCATTTTGACCATCATCTAACAGTGTCAAGACTTTTTGATAACCGTTTATCCCCAAAACATTTGCCAGGACAGTTGCGTTTGTGACTGGAGAACCTGCATTTGTTAAAATAGCATTAATTTGCGATTGATTATTACCATCTGGGTTTCCAACATTAATATTTAATTCGAGTGGATTTCCAGCTATGACAGCTGCAACTGGAACATTACCCGTGGTTCCACCCTGTTGCTCTAAACGAAGTTTGTAAGTTCCGATGTTTGGTGTTTGGATATTGAAGAAACGCAAGAATTGTGCCGACTCTGGAGTTCCGGCGCTCGTAGTACTAACAACAGTGCCATCTGGAGCTAATAAGGTCGCACTAACAGAGTCAGGTGCTATGTAATTTAAAAACAAATCGCTACCTTCTGGAACAGGAATATCAATTTCCGTAGTTCCGTTTGCAGACAATTCGGGAGCAGCACTAAAGAAAATTTGAGGTAATGGTAATATTTGTGAGTTAGCAACAGCAGTTGAATTTACATCATCGAGAGCAGGAACAGCAATAGTATCAAAATTGGTATTGAATGCAGCTTGACGTAGACGAGGAGCAGTATTACCTAATTCAGAAGAGTCCAACGCCAGACGTGGTAATACGAAACTACTAAAATCAGCCTGTGAACCAGGCATGGCTGTGTGCAACCTAAAAATTCGCGTTTCTGCATCAGCAATTGGGAAAGTTCCATAGCCATTGATAGCGCTTTCCACTGGAACAACAATATCACCACTAGCAAAATCAAACGAATCAAGTAAAGTACCAATAAAACCAAGACGGCTGAATATGGGAATTGATATTCCGACAGGAGTGGGAATTAAACTACCAGCGAGGATAGAAAAGGGAATACTTTTACGATTTGTTACCCTTTGGTTAAAGTTGTTGGTAATATAGGCAACGGTTAGTTCCTGCACAGCTGGAATAAATGCTGGTATATTTCCAGTTGGTAGACCAATTGATCCAATAAGACCTACAGATACAGGTAATGATGCGAATGGAGCTCCACCATTAGGAGTACCTAACATCAGTAATTTATTCACAACCGATTTGCCATCTTGTGAGCGTGGCATTAGGCTGTTAATATACTGTCGGGATATAAGACCACCCATTGAGTGACCAACAACGTCTACATATTCAGCGTTTAAATTTTTTCTAACACCATCTACATACAGACTCATCTGTTGGGCATTTTGAAAAATTGTGTTTACTTGTTGTTGAAAAAGTCCACTTAAAAATCCAGTACCTGTATCCATAACACCAGGAGCTTTGCCATCTCCAACAGCAAAAGCTTTCCAATCTGGATGTACGGAACGAACAAAACCATCGTATGAACCCCAAGTTGAAGCACTACTCCAAAGTCCATGTGCTAATACAAGAGGTTTAGGAATAACTTTAAGGTCCTCGGTTTCAGAGTCTAATTCTTTACTGTCAGTGATATCTTCAACAATAACTTTTACTTTTCTGTTAGATAATGGGGTATTACCGCTATCCCAAGCATAGCCATTTGTATCCCATTCAAATTCCAGTTCTTGATTTCCATTTGCAGAAATAGTTACTGTTTGTGAACGAGAAATCTCTCTATCTTCATTGGTTTCAATAATTTTGACTTTTACTGTTGTATCTGTGTCTCCAGTATTCTCAATGATTGGTTTAATTCGTACCTTATTACCATCAACAGTTTCACTAGTTTCAATCCATTGACCAGATGAGACTTTTTTATGCTCTAACTTGACTTCTTTAATCTCAACTTTGGAATCCAATGTTTCAACAGTATAATTCCAAGCAGTACCTTGATTATTAGTAGCAACAATTACTTCTAATTCATCAGAATTGCCTTTAGGAATTTTGACATTTCCACTTCTACTACCACCAACGAATCCGGTCTCTAGAATATTTTTACCTTCGTAGCGAATAATAAAATTATCTGGAATGGAAAAATGCTGGTAAGAGAACTTAGCGACTCCTCCATTTTTCGATTCCAATTTAACCGTTTGTTGACTGCCTTCAAAACCACCGCTATCAGAAACTGTTGCTTGTTCAATTTGAATTACTTGTCCATCTAATGTAATTGTGGCAGTATCATCTTGTTGTTGAATGCCAGCAATTTCTTCTTTTGCTATATTTTGACCGCGTGCAAGAGCAGCAAAAATGGCGCCTTCATCTCCTGGTGAATCATTTGTATTAATTTGCGAGTCAACAAAATGTCCTATTTCCTGTAACAAAGCATTAATGAGAACCCTTGGATTTTGGCTATTTTGAACAAGATATTCTTGTGCAATGTAAATTGTGTTCGTATCTTGAGAGAAAGCAGCATTTGCTTTATTAATGTCTGCATTTGAACGAACTTCAATTATTGGTAGTTTTTGAAAATCTCCGCTCAACCATTGCTTCCGAATTAGTTCAGCTTCCTCTAAATTAAATCCGCTACCAAAAGCTTGAGACAATATAGTTGAAAAATCTTCGCTCGTAGCAAATTCTTGAAGAATCTGCTCAATGAAAAATTCGACATTTTTCAGTATTTCAGTATTTCCAGAACTAGATGTTTTGAAACTGATATTCATTATTTGTAGTTCCTTTATAGTGTTTTATGCTTAAAGCGGTTGCCGAACCAGATTAAATTCAAAGCTTTGATACGGGAATCACTGGTATGCGTGAAAATTATTATTAGTATTAGAGTAACAGATACAAATAAGTGTTATTACGTATAAAAATTATTTTATTGAATCTTTAATAAAATGCTCAAAAGCATGAAGAGCAATTAATATGAACTGTAATCATGAATATTTGCTTAACACAAGAGCAGTTTATTTGGCAAGCATTTTAAGTATAAAAAGTATATAGAATATATAAAGAAGAGAAGTAGGAAGTTGTGATTATAAAGTATAATCAAGTACATTTAAATTGGCTGTTATCTATTATAAGTGGCGCCAACAGTCCATAAAATCACCTTCACAGTAACGTATAGGGATGAGTCCGCAAAAATTCTTCCAATAATGTTATTGGAAGAATTGGTGGCATCGGAGTGTTCGTGTTATTCGGTACAGTCTCGCCAATTATTACTCAATTTGAAAAACTCTGCATAAACCAACTTGAAAAATCGACACTTTATTGCGCTTCAGCAGATAAAATAACTTCATACATCGGTACGCACACTTCTCCAATTAATAACCCGACCTGCGGCTATGTCTTTTTTGGCACGCTCAAAAGATTCAAGGAACCCTGGTATATCAAGTAACTCTTGGGTTGCGTCTTGACTCTCCTTATCTGCGAGATATTCTATAAATTCAGCTACGAGGTCAAGCCGTTCAGATGATAATCGATCCAAATTTTGGTTAATTTTCTGGCGAATTTCAGTACTTGTCATAATTTTTACATTATACAGCTATTTATATTTTGCGCGTCATGTTACGCTTCATTTTACCAAAGCTGATTTAAAACGCTATATAAAGTAATAATAGCTCTTAATCACACTATATAGCACGCTCTCCAATGTAGCGCATGATTTAAACGAAGAATATAGGCGCCTTTACTTATAAGATAAACGATGCTTGGTGCCAACCTACCGGAGTTAAAGTTATATCTTCAGCTAAAACTCATATCCCATTGCTACCCAATAATGCCAGTCTGCTATAACTTGAGCAGTTTCCTCATCAACATTAATAGGATTTATTTCAGATAGACGCGCAGAAAAAATATCGTCAATGCTTCCCGAATTGTATCGCACTTCTACAAACATGTCGTGGGAGCAATCATCTCCAGATGACATTTCTGTAACTTCAACATCACGAGCTTCAGGGCGCCTGCGGGTTATCCATTGTGCTTTGAAAGGGAAATCCATGTTTTCTGCAAGGTACTAATACCACCCCATTGCACGTTTTTCTTCGCCGTATGCATCAACTATTACTTCCATGACGGTAGATAAGAGAACGAGGAGTTTAATCGCCACCTTTTTACCCCACATTTACCAGCGTCTCCAATTGTAAGAGCAATTTTTCCACCTGTTTACGCTTAGATGGGTCTGACCAAATAGGCGACTTTCTTAACTTGGCAGTCGCAGCAGTAAAGCGCTCTTTGTAATTATTCGGCTCGGTTTTTTCGGTATTTGGGGTTTTATTCTCACTGATATATTGCTTAATTTCGCTTAAAGACCAGTTTTGGGCAATAGCTTGTTCTAAAAAGGCAGTGCGTTCATCCTTATCTTGAATCTGGGCAATAGCTTTGGCTTTGGTATACTCAACGGCGCCTTTCCGTAGTGCCTCAAGGATATCTTCTGGAAGGTTTAACAACGGTAAGCGGTTATTAGCAAACGATTCCCAAGTCATTAACCCCAAGCCATCAAACACCTCTTCAACAATTTTCAAGTCTGGATTTACTTGAGTCTCATCAACATTTGACTCTATATTCTCATCCTCTAAATTATTCGGCGCCGACTCAGTGTTATTTTCAGATAATAATGAGTCAAATTTCTTTTTTCCAATAACGTTATTGGAATTAGCAGCTTGTTTGCGCTCGTGTTGCAGGCGCCGTAGTAATGGCGGAATTTCTTCAATATTTCGACCTAGTTTGAGAGCTAGCAGTTGCAGGATGCCTTCGGTTTCCTCGACTGGGTTAAGGTCTTCTCGCAGTAAGTTTTCTATCAGTGCCAGTTGAAAAGCAGCGTTGTCGTCTAATTCTCTAATAACAACAGGGACTTCTTTTAATCCAATTTCTGTAGCAGCACGGTAGCGGCGCTCACCTGCTACTAATTCGTGTTTACCTTCATCAACAAGGCGTACCAATAAAGGTTGCAGGATGCCATGCTGTTTTATAGACTCAGTTAACTGCCTTAATGCCTCGGAGTCAAAATAACGGCGCGGTTGATTCGGTGGCAGGGTAATCTGGTCTAATGGGATGGATACTTGAGAATTGGAATTATTGGCGCCCTCCGTGTCCCAAGGTACTTCGATTTTGCTTTTAAGGGGTTGGCTGGTTTTAGTGCGTCTCATGGTAATGATTCTAAGAAGTAGGCTATAAGTGAGCTTTGTTTACCTGCCCCTTTATAAATAAAGATAACTTGTCATGGGACAATTGGCGCCGTTTTTTGGAGAGGGGTGCAAATTAATATCCAAATTTCTACCTTTTACGAGCAGTTAAATTATTAAGTTTAGTTAAGCTAGAACGTATATTGCCCGCATCTTTCCGACTCTTCAACCGCTTTTTAGCTTCTTTAACAACTTGTCGCATCATCGAATCCTTATCTTTACAAGTGATATAAAAAGCCTCAAGCAGTGTTTCAACAGTGATTTTTTCGCGGTTACACAAATCGTCGAGTTCATCCTTAATAGGCGCCTCCAACCGCACGGGAATTCTTGGTGCAATTTCCGGAAAGCTAGCTAGTAACTCTTCCAACCGTTTAAGCTCCGACACCTCGGTTGCTTGCTCAACTTGTGTCGTATCGGTGACGGGTAATGGGTCTTGTAACACATCCGCGCGCGGTTCAACAGTCGGTTGTGTATTGCGGTTGCGAATATCGTCTAATATGCTCATCGGCGCCTTCATTATATAAACTACACAATTTCGCTTGGTATCAACAAAGCATACTGTTCGGGTAATGCTGGTTTAAGTTTTTGTGCCAGTACTTGAATAGAATATTCCAAACCTGGATGTCCTAAATCGCTAGGAGATACTCGTTGGTTGATAGCATTTTTATAGACATCCGACTCAAGTATGTGGGGAAGCATCAAGTCAGAACCAACAATTTCCTCCATCGCTTCGATACTAGTTTTGGTTGCTTTTGTAGGATTAACACCCGTCCATTTTGCACGAAAAGGCACCACTCCCAACAGTTCACCATCGGGTAATGCCGACTTAAATTCCTTTACCAAGTCCAGGGTACGAATGAGAGATTGCACACCCTTAACATTAGCTTCTGCTGGAATTATCCATCGAGTGCCGGCGCCGAGAGAAGTTTGTGCAAGGTGGCTTCTTTCTGGTGGAGGGTCTACTATTATTACCCCAAAGTTACTAGCAATTGGTTGTAAGCGATTTTTCAACATAAACAAACTAATACCACTGCTAGCAAGCTTGTAATTAGCTTGTTCAAGTCCATCATCCGAGGGTATCAAAAACAAATTAGAATTGTCAATTGTACAATTGGACAATTGTACATTTGGCACTGGAGCAATAGCATCTACAATATGCGTCTTATCTTCACTTTGGGTAATAACCTCCAACAGCGTCGGCGTGTTTGGCTGAACATGAACACCAAGAAAACTCGTGAGTGATGATTGAGGGTCAGCATCGACAAATAATACCGGAATACCACTACGTCCAAGATACCGACCAAGCATAAGAGCAACGGTAGACTTTCCCTGCCCCCCAGCCAGTCCCAATGTCACAATTGTAGGCGTATGTAATTGTTGCATTGAAAAATAGCATTATTTTACTAATGTGTAAATATACTACTGTAAACTTACACATTAGTAAATTAGTGCTTTTGCACAAAAGTGCAAAAGCACTTATGTAAAATAGTCAATTTGTCATCTTTTCTTTTGGAATGGGCGCCTGTGTTTTATATCTAGCATTTAATTAACCAAGCAGATACAAATGACCTTCTTGTGGAGCAGGCATCCCTGCCTGCCCTTGCACACAGCATTTAAGTAGAAACTGCTACCCTGTATGATAAAACTTAAAACTCTGTGAGGTTTCATACGAAAAAATAAAAATGGTGAATAGAAGGTTCAACTCATCAATATCCCCTAAAACGCCCACAGGCTAGAAGCCTGGGGCTATTGATACGAAGCCCACCTACGTGGGCTAAAAAGACTAGCCCACGTAGGTGGGCTTTGTCCTATTAGCCACACCCTTCTAGAGTGCTGGCGGGTTAGGTTTTACGTGGCGTTTTCTACATATCGTGAAAAGTCAGAAGATTTTCTCGGTGCCAAGCTTTTTGATGCTTTGTCCATCCCACATATTTACGATTGAGCCTGGATTGAAAGATTTTATAATTTCAACTCCGAGGCGCCTAGTACCTGACTGTGACTTATAGGCGAGCAGGTGCCGACTCTCATAACGTCCTCCGTCAGCATATACGTGCATAGAGTACTTTTTCCAATAACGTTATTGGAAGAACGTAGTATGAAGTAGAGCGTTTTGGTAATAGGCGCCATTACTTAAAGTTCTTCACAAAGAGTGTTGGACTTAAAGCGCTGTGAGGTTTCATGAAATCAATTGAGGAACTAACAGAAGAACTCCTAGCACTTCCTAGTGCATCCAGGGCGTTATTAGCGGAAAAGCTAGTTGAAAGCTTGGAGTTTGATACTGAACCAACAATCCAAGCAGCCTGGATAACTGAAGCAAAAAAACGGCGTTCAGAAATTCGCGATGGTTCTGTCCAACCAATTCCGGGAGAAGAAGCTCTTGCTACTGTAAGACGGTTGCTAGAGTCATGAAGTATGTATTTCATCCCGAGGCTCTCACAGAATATGCTGAAGGTGTTAAATATTACACAGAGCAACGGGTTGAGGTGGCACAAGCATTCGTTGATGCTATAGAGGATGCAATCTACCGAATTAGAGAGGCGCCTACACGTTACGCTGTAATAGATGAGGATGTGCGCCGATGTTAGGCGCGTCGTTTTCCGTATGGAATCCTTTACACAATCGAGCAAGACTATATTCTTATCTTAGCGGTCATGCATTGCAGTCGAGAACCTGGATACTGGAAAAATCGTAGATAGAGAAAGTAATGAAATTTGTGCAGCAGACGTACTAAATTGTTGAACTTGGTTATAAAGAAGAATCTAACTGCTTTTTTCCAATAACGTTATTGGAAAATTAGCCGCAGAAGAAGCGCTCGTGAAGAGGGGCGCCGTTTTTGTAGAGGGGCACCGTTGTTTTGTTTAAAGTTCTGTAACGATATAGGAAATGTACATTGCAGCGTGAATTAATGTCTAGCCAAGATTTTGATTGACCTAGATTTATGTAACTTAATTAATTAGGGATAGTTAAACTATATACTTTACAAAGAGATATGAGATTTTTCTCAAAGCGCTCGCGCACGCTATCTGGCTCCACAATTACACAATTTTCTCCATAGCGTATGACTTCTCGAAAGAACCAGAAGGTACTGGAAACTTTTCGCAGCACTTTTCTTACTTCTTGTCCATTTATTTTCAACCGCTTGTTAATTATATCGACATTTTTCTTGGGTTTATAACCATCTAGCAAATTTCCTGATAAATGCATTGTAACTATTATTCTGCCTAAATCAGACAGCCATTCTCCATCAGGGCTAGCTTTGACTTCTGAGATGCGCTCAAAAAGAAGGCTTCTATTATAAGACAGTTGTTCTAAATCAAAATTTCCTTCTCTTTCTTCACACCAGCAATCAAGATAGTGCCGATCTTCGTGAAGAGCTACTGTGGCATAATGGACATTAAAATTCAGCAACTCACCTTTTGCATTTTGATAAGTAAGCTGAAATGGTTGCTGGTGATGAATGTAGTTATCTATTTCCTGGCGCCACGGAGATTTATGAGTTCTACGAAAAGTTTCTATTTCTTCGCGTAGTGGAGTATATAGCTCCGAGCGTTCGAGAAGTAAATCTGCTATTTTCAGGGCTTCTTCCACTTGCCCCATGTCAATAAATGAATTGCGTGCTTTCAGAAGTGTCTCAATACGTTCATCTGACCAAATATTTTTCTTTATATCATTACTGCTTAACTGAGGTTGAACTGTACTGTTGATCTTGGGAGAATGGGTAAATTCTTTTTTTTGCTTTGATTTTTTGGGGTGTTTCTGTTCCCATTTTCTCTGCCACTCCTGCGTAAATCTCTCTAGATTAGTTTCTTTATGCTTTGACCAGAGACTGAGAGTAAAGTGCCATTTCCACTTGCCTCGTTTTGGTGGTACTCGGTGATCGTCCAAAATCTCTAAGAAGTTTTCCATCAAATGAAGTGCTTGTCGAACATTTTCATCATTTAACCGCTTTTCATATTTATCCTGAGAAGTCAATTTTAATAAATCCCTAATACTGCCTTGCACCAAAAGCTGAGGAGTTCCAGTACCTTTTTCTTTCCAATTACAAATTAAACTCAAGCTATCGCATAAGGGAAAATTATTTTCCTTGTAGTCTAAGATTGCTTCTAAGACACGTCTTACTCTTTCTCTTGGCTCATCACCGTGACTTTCATTAGTCATAAGTAAAAAGGTATTGCTTACGATAAGTTTGAGGTAATCAGAAAGTTTCGGGTACTTGTAACTTATATTCTACCCTAAACTCGTTTTACCTTGAGTATAAGTAGCTTTTAGCAGTTTTCGAGTCGCTATTGCATTCCTGTACTCCCATAAAGTGAAACTGTTTATATAAACACATATAGTTTGCTCATTTTAGGGAGGCAAAGCAGCATGGATCGACCAGATTTTCTTTACGAACTTCGTAACCTAGTTGAAACTCAACGCGCGAAAGGCTATAAACCAGCTTGGGTTTGGCACCAAGTGAAGAGTGCATTTGCTCCATTTTCTGAGTCAGAATTACAACATATAGCTGTTGCTTTAGGATATAAATCAGGATGGGTCTGGCATGAACTCAAGAGTCAACAGCAAACTCAACAAGTGTATCAGCCACCCAGTCAACTCCAAAAAAATTTGAATTTATTAGAATTAAACATACCCTTTACTATGGAAGAACTAAAACGTTCCTATAAGGCAAAAGCACTTAAATTACATCCTGATACAGGAGGTTCGCAGGAAAGTTTTGTGGCACTGAGTGAAGCTTATAAATATTTAAGGAATTATCTAAGTGTAGAAGGTGTAGCATGACGAAACTTTATCAAATTAGACAAAATAATTGGAGTGTAAATGGATATTCCTTTAGTTAAAGTTGCTGATTTGTACGAGCAAAAGAGATACAAGCCTGTTACGGAGAGTTTAAAGCTTTCTCTTATTGAGCGTCTCCAGTGGAATTTTGACTCTTTTGTTCATAATGATAGAACCTTATGCGATATCTTGACTACTCTTCATAATCAATCAGCTTCTTTGGTTGTGTTTGGAGGATGGGTTCGCGACCATATTTACAGTTATATGTCACAGCAAAATTTTCAACCTCGTGATATTGATATTGTTGTAGATGGCTTAGATTTTCATCAGCTTCAGCAGTTATTACCATCAGACAGTAAAGTTAATATTTTTGGTGGTTTCTCAATTGAAAATTCAACCACTAAAATAGATATTTGGTTATTGAAAAATACCTATCTAATTGAAAAGTTTAGTCTTGAGCAAAAATTTGAAACTTTACCACAGACTACAGTATTCCGTATCAATTCGATTATCTTCAAACCAAAACAGCTATGGTTAGTACCCGATATATATGATTTAGGCTGTATTGACGCTTTAGAGCATAAAGTTTTAGATTTTCAATCTTGTTTTATCCCATTTCCTGAAATTCAAGTAGCGCGCGCTCTTATATACTCAGTAAAACTTAATTTGACGCTAAAACCAGAAATCACCGATTTTATCAAAATGATATGTAATAGTGAAGACGCTTTTTCTAATCTCACTAATAATCTGCTTACAAACTGTCCAGAACATCTAGTTACAAATTGTATTAATTTATTGAAAACGATAACTAATTACTAAAAATTAAATTTAAATAAAGTGATTAACAAAACATACAAAGGCTTTGACCAAAAGCTTTCGCTACTCATACAGATACTATCAGAATGTCGTTGCTCTCTATGGATATGTGACGAAAATATATATTGGTTATACTATGTTTTTCCTACATTTTGGGATGCTGCTATTCGAGGAGTTAAAATATTCTTAGTTACAATACATTCAAGAGACGAAAAAGAAGAGTATAGACGATGGCTATTAAAGCAAATTGGTGCAGAAATATATGTAACAAATTCCCTACCATTTCATGGTTTCTTATTTGACCAAGACAAAAATACAAAACTAGCTTTAGTGAGCGATAACCAGAAAGCTGTAAACTCCTACCTTAACTATACCGAAGAAACGGGAAGAGTATATTCTACAAGAAAGGACGCTTTAGTTATAAATAATCTTTGGAATTTTCTATCCCCTTGGCAGAAACAAATATCCTTAATTCAAACCAAACAGATATTTTTTGAAACTTGTTCGCTCTCAATGCTCTTTGATAAATTGCGCTGTGTAGAACAATATAAATATGCCAAATTATCTTTACAGATTATAGATATTAATAATGTTATGCTTTTGCAGCGTTATATCAAAGAATATAAATTTATTCAAATCAATCAGTTAATTAATAATGTATACACTCCTGGTAAATATGAACTCTTTGAACCTCTGAAACTAACATTTGAAGATAGTACATCTTCAATCATTACACCTCCTGTCTTAGAAACTAACGGGGACAAGCTTATAGTAATCGAAGGTAACACAAGATTTTTTTATTGTTTACAAAATGGCTTATCTCATATAAAAGCAGTTGTAGTAGATAATGTTGAAGAACCATTACCTGGTGAACCACTCTCAATAAATTTGGCAAGCCTTACCTCCCTAACATTACCTTTAGATAGCCTAATTTCTAAATTAGATAGGAATAAATTCCGAAGAATAGAGGAAAATATTCATAAGTAAGTGATTTACAACAAATTACCCTACAAATAGGGAACACTGTTCGGGTAATAGCCTTAAATTTCTGTTGTATACCGCTCATAGAGAGATATTATTTTTTGCTTCAGCCTTTCACGCACACTTTCGGGTGAAACAATTACAATATCTGGCACTTCCCGCAAAACTTCGCGAATAAACCAGTAAGTACTTTCGACGCGCCTAACGACTCGTCGCACTGGTTGAGAACCAGGTAACAACTCACTTACTGTATCCTCGTTTCTGGTTTTATAAGCAAAAGCCAAACGACCAAATAAATGCATTTCTACTGGTAGTTCTGCTAAAGTTGGGCGCCACTTTCCAGCCACAGGAAATACACCTGCTTCAGAAATTCTATCTAGCCGTAAACTCCAGTTATTGCACAAAGGCTCTAAATCAAAATTTCCTTCTGTTTCTTCGCACCAGCAATCAAGATATTGTCGTTCTTCATGGGGAACTACTTTGGCATGACGGACAGTGAAGCTCCACAATTTACCTGTTGCATCTTGGTAAGAAAACTGAAATGGTTTCTGGCAATGAATATAACGATTGATTTCTATCCGCCAAGCTGGAGGAGGGTTGCCCAAAAAACGCTCTAACTCGGCTCGCAAAGGCAATGATAGTTCACTGCGTTTCAACAGCAAGTCAGCAAGCATTAACGCTTCTTCCATCTCGCCAGCATCCGTTAAAGTATCGACAGCTTGCTTAAGCGCTGTAATTAGGGCTTCTGGCCAATCATTATTGGGAGCAATAACTAGCTCACGACGAGCGATTGCCTCCACAAGCCTAGAAATATTTGGACGCTCCCCCCACTTCATTCCAAATTCAAAAGCAATTTTCTCTAACCGAGCTTTATCTGTCTCCGATATAGAAAGGTTAATAGCGCGACTTTTTTTTTCCACAGTGACTCCTTCCCAAAATGTGCGTACACTTTATAAGCACAAATTTCCCAATCCTATGTTTTACATGTCATAATTGTCGCATTAACGTATTTAGCGCACAAAGGTATGCTTATGGTAGCAGAACTAACTGTTTTTCCTGTTGATAATGGCGATATGACGCTAATTGAGTTGGAAAGCGGCAGGAAAATACTTATAGATGTAAATATTAGAGGTGCTGCTGACAACCCTGACGATTCAACACCCGATGTAGCAAAAATGCTGCGGGAGAAGTTAAAACGCGATAGTCAAGGACGTTTATATGTAGATGTGTTTTTACTATCGCATCCTGACAAAGACCACTGCCTAGGACTAGAAAGGCATTTCCATTTGGGTTCGCCAGACACATATTCCAAATCTGACGATAAAATCTTCATCCGAGAAATATGGTCATCGCCAATAGTGTTTCGCCGTGCTTCAAGGATATTGATTTTATGTCCTGATGCTTCTTCATTTAGCACAGAAGCAAGGCGCCGAGTGAGGTACTTTCGAGAAAATGGTTTAGCTAGGGTAGGAGATGGTAATCGCATTCAGATAATGGGCGAAGACGAAAATGGTAAAACCGATGACTTAGGTTCTATCTTGGTAAAAGTTGGTCAATTAGTCACCAAAGTTAACGGTGTTGTTGACTACAGCATGACAGCTAAACTGTTAGGACCTCTACCCAAATCTGATAACGAAGAGGAAGAAGAAGCCCTAGCCAAAAATCGCTCAAGCGTTATTCTCAGCTTTGACATTAAAGGTGGTGGAGTTAATGATGCTTGCCGCTTTCTCACTGGCGGTGATGCTGAAGTCGCTGTCTGGGAACGCCTATGGACGGA
Organism: Calothrix sp. PCC 7103; assembly: GCF_000331305.1. Taxonomy (GTDB): domain Bacteria; phylum Cyanobacteriota; class Cyanobacteriia; order Cyanobacteriales; family Nostocaceae; genus Dulcicalothrix. Next base: position 58,971 of record NZ_KB217472.1, read on the forward strand.
ACATCAAAATACTGATTGGCTTGAATACGATATTCTTCAAACTCCACACCACTGCTCTTGGCGTTCTTTATCCCACGACAGTTGGAGTAATTTGGGTGAAAAAGCAAAAGTTAGCGAAGATGCTAGAAATGCTTTATCTCAAGGGCGTAGTGGCGCCTTCATTGTGGCAAGTTGTAAGCCTATTAGCGCGAACGACTCTGACCCGCCATGTATTCGCGCAAAGCGAGAATATGAAGCAATTGCCAAAGAAGTATCTGGTGAGTTTTTATGTACAGGAGAATACCCAACCAAAAAATCCCCAGATGTTATGGAATTTGAAATTGACAAAAGTGGACCTCGTTTGAAGAGCAAGGTAATGGCAGAGTCTTTATACTCAACTGGAATTATTATTGGTAAGCAACCATTTGGTCACGGATAAAGGAGTATACTCGCAATGTCTAGCTTTGAAGGTAAGCAATTTTCTTTTCCTAATGGTGTCAAAGCAGAAATTCAGCGTGGTATTTCCTTAATTGCAGACCACCCATCAGTCAAAAAAATATTACAGGTGCATCTGAATGCTAGCAATAATATTGATGCGGTGGTTGCAATAAAGCTTGGACTTCCCAACAAATGGATGGCTTCAGGTAAAAGTCCAAATGGAGTTTCTGCAATAGAGAATGTAACTTTTTCGTTTCCGCAAAGTTTTCCTGTTCACGCACCAACAGTAAAACTACGTGCAGACTTTGACCGTTCCCTGGCTCATGTGCAGCCAAATTTATCTACAGAAGCCGTTTTTCCTTGTATTTATGAAGGCGACATTGATGAGTTACTTCATGATCAAGGACTTTGGGCAATTGTAGACCAAGTAGTGTCTTGGCTAGAAAAGGCAGCGATGAACCAACTAATAGACCCCAGTCAAGGTTGGGAACCTGTCAGACGAGATACCCTTGAGGACATTATTGTCGCAGATAGTGATTATTTACACGGTTTAGTTGATGGTAAAAACGGTTACGTGCTGTTAGCATTTGGCTACTTAAAAATCAAAAAACCCAAGTCACCCAATAGTTTTTCTAAGCAGCATATCATTTATGGACAAATAAGTACATACCAACTAAGAGCAAAAGAGTTAGATGTAGTTTTTCATGAAATGATGGGTACTAAGTCCTCATACGGACGTAGCCTTGCTGTTATTGTTACTCCTGATAAGCAGCCAAATGGTGAACTTCAAATTGCAGATAAGTATTCCCCAGAAAGCGTCACTGACGTTGATAGCCTACGGAAGCGAGCTTTTGAATGTGGGTGTCACAAAAACTTTGAAAGAGCTATTTCTTTTCTTCAGCAAAGACTTGACTTGCTAAATTCTAATGGTGCAACATTTCCAATAGCTGTTATTCTATGCGTTCGCCGTCCATTTCATCTCATTGGGAACTCATCCGATATTGAGTTACTGCCCTATATTGTTGAGGTAGGGGCGCCACAACTTTTAGTAAAAGGCGAAAAAACACCTGTTTGGAGTGCAGGTCATAAATATGCGATAACCAAGAAGCTACTGCAAGCGTTTTCCTCTGAACAACCATTACCAGAAAATCGAGATATAGTTCTCGTTGGTTGCGGAAGTGTTGGGTCAAAAATTGCAATCCATATGGCTCGCTCTGGTGTGGCGCCGTCAATTGTTATTGATAAAAGAAATTTCTCACCCCATAATGCCGCGCGTTATGCACTTTTACCTGAAGCCAGAAATAAAGATGTTGCGTGGATTGGTTCTAAAGCTAAAGCACTTGCATTTGCCATTCAGGGTTTAGCGCAAAAATCAAAAGGTTTTCATGTAGATATTACTCAAGCAGTCCACAATTCAAAACTATTAAAGGAGCTTTTCCCAAAAGATACATGGGCAGTTATCAATACAACAGCATCGTTGACTGTACGAGAAGCCTTAGCTGCAATTGAACCCAAAAAATTACCAAGAATCATTGAGACATTACTATACGCTAATGGTACTTTTGGGCTAATAACTGTTGAAGGACTTGGTAAAAATCCAAATTCGATTGACCTTATTGCCCTTTCCTATGAAGCAATGAGGGTAAACACCAAATTGAGGGATGCAGTATTTACACAAGAAGATTCAATTGCTTACCATGCCACAGGTACTGGATGCGGCTCAAGAACAATGATTATTTCCGATGCCAAAATATCTATGCTAGCGGCATCAATGGCTACAGGTATTTCTAAAATGGGTGCTTCTTGTTTGCCTTCTTCTGGTGGTCGTATTCTTATAGGAACAGTTACAGATGATGAAATGGGACTTAACTGGACAAGCATAAATGTACCACCTTTTCATATTGCACCTATTAATAAAAACTCATCATGGACTGTTAGGATATCTGAAACCGCTCATCAGAAGATTTTGAAAGACTGTGCAGAGCATCCTTTAGTAGAAACAGGTGGCATTATCGTTGGGCGTATATCCGAGACGCAGCAAGCTTTTATAGTGACAGATATTTTACCCGCACCGCAAGACAGCAAACGTTCAAAGTATGAGTTTGTACTAGGCACGGATGCTGTCAATAAAATGCTACAAGAATACTCTTCATCATGTAATTACGCTCTTTATTGCTTGGGAACCTGGCACAACCACCTCAGCGATTCCGAACCTTCCGAACGCGATTTACAAACAGCAAAGGAAATAGCAAGGCGCCAAACTATTCCTTCAGTTTTATTAATCAAAACCCCAACCAACTATTGTGCTATATCAGCATCAATATCCTAATTTATTTAGTAATAACGTGAGGTATATTCCACAATGTCTAGTGAAGCCAAAACCCTAAACCAGCAAAATAGCTCGTCTATTAACGCTTATATTGTCATTAATCTTCTAATGTTTATAATGTTGAAACTTGGCTTACCAATTAACAATACCATTGAGTCAGTAGTAAGCAAAATACTCACTTCCGCAACATGGCTACTTATTTTTGGTATTTTTACACAAATCATCAATAGTCAATTTAGTTCTCAAATGAAAGCAGTGATAGTTTTTTGGAGATTCAAAGAAGCACTTCCAGGCTATAGAGCTTTCTCACATTTTATGCATAGAGACCCAAGAATAGACCCTAGTTTATTAAAATCTAAACTTGGTAATCTACCGAATAAACCAATGGAACAAAATAGACTGTGGTACAAGCTATATAAAAAACATGAGTCCAAAAAAGCTGTTGTAGACGCACATCAAAAATATCTCTTAACGAGAGATTTAGCTAGCTGTAGCTTTTTATGTTGTACAGTTTTAGGTATAGCAGGATATTTTCTCCTAGCAAACACCCAAATTTGGAGAATCTATACATTCATATTGTTCATGTTGTTTCTTATAATTTCTAACGCTGCTAGAAATTGCGGTGAAAAGTTGGTTAGCAATGTGTTGGCTGAAGAAAGTAGTACTTAAACACTAGCCTGACTAGTCCGCTCCAACCGGATTCTTATGCTGCATTTGGTGCTAAAACTTTACAGTTCCCACCATAGTGTTCCATCAGTGCGAGTTGTCAACACACAACGTCTTTTCCCTCCATATTAGACCCATCCGAAAACTTGCAAGCCTCTATCTACAAGGCTTTGAGACCACTCCTTGCAGATTTTGTTCCAACGTGGAAATCAGGGTTTGATATAGTTACTGATAGTTTAGAGCAGAAAAATAAATCATCTAGTACCGACGCAAACACAATTTTCAATTAATATGAATTATGTTGTCGGTAAAACAAAAGCTCCTATTCGTAATCTTACTAAACCGCAAACTAACAAAACTATTTCGTTATAAACATTCGCATTTAATCTAAATCTCTGTGACGCAACTTGAAAAATTTTAACAACACGTATCAAATGCTCCACAAAGATACGTTTGCTAGATAAAACTTTATTTTCTTCTTTCTGTTTTTCATTTAATTCTTGTTTCTTTTTTCTTTTATGAGGAGTGGTAATATTTTGACCACCTTGATAAGCCTTATCTCCTTCAAATTCTTGGTCGTTACTAAAATTATTCTGTTGTTCCCTATATAAGTTAATATCCGCTGTTGGACCAGGAAAACCTACTTTCATATCAATTATATCTTTTCCTTTTGGTAAGGAAACCATTTGACTTTTCATAGTATGTTGTCTTTTCTTTCCAGAGAAAAACTTTTTTTGCGTTTTGTTATCGGATGGTCTGTCAATCGGCTGTTCCAGACTATCAACTAGCAACTTATAATTCGTTAATATCTCTTGTACAATCATCAAATCTCCTTCCTTATCTTCAACCTGTTCTAATAAACTAGAAGGCAAAATATTACGTAATATTTGTCTCCAATAATGAAAAATATCATTCGCTGTAGTTTTCGATATATTAAATATCATTCCCAAAACTTCAAATGTGGGTATTTGTCTCAGATAAAATACGCACAAACATACTTGTTCTGGAATAGACAAGATTTCTTTGCGTCCACCTCCGGGACGATGTATTCTAACTTTGCTTTGTTCAAGTTTAAACTGTTCTTCTTCATGATACTGCTTCGCACAGTTTACAAGGTCAGTAAATTGCTCATAACTAATCCCTAACACTTGCTTGGCGCGCGATGGGTACTTTTGTATATAATCAAAGGTATTCATTATTTAATTGAGTTGTGGTAGAGGGGTCAATTATACTTTCTACCATTTTTTGTACCCAAATCATATTCCGGACGTGTCTATTGTATTCCCCTGGCATGTTGAGCGTAAGTATTTACCATTTCCTGAGTTGCGTATTTCTTGGGCCCATCAGATATTATTATAGCTGAAGGTACGCAGTAATCGAATACTTGTCTGCAATAGCCATTCTCTCTCCCATGATGTGAAGCTATAAAATAGTCAACTCCCCGTAAAGCTTGCCTAAATCTTTCTTGTTTAAGAAGTTCTTCCCAACCCGGTTTTTCTATATCACCAGGGATTAAAAAAGTTGTGTTTCTGCATTTAAGAAAGACAACCAAACTAATATTATTAGTATCCTCAAAATCAGGGTAATTATTGTGAAAAATTTCCCAATCCATATTAGGAAAATCCGGCGGTGTACTAACTCCTACCGTATAAGACTCTATCATGTGTAGTAACACTTTCATAGCATCACTAAGAAAACCTGACTTAAGCTTTAGTCTTCTTAATTCTTCTGCTGAAATAGACTTGTTTCTATAAAGCGTCAGGATACTTAAATTTGAATAAACATTTGGTAAATCACTTATATGGTCTTCGTCGTAATTGGTAACAAATAAACTTTCAATTGAACGATGTCCCCTATTGAAGAAATAACTTGAAGGTCGAAATTTATTTACACCATGATGCCCGCAATCAAATACCATTAAATTTTTGTTATCCGCTTCAGCATAAGCACAGAATCCATGCTCAACATCCAGAATTTGGAATCTCATGAAATCAAAAACGTCCGTATTTTACTAGTGGTGAATTTCAATGATATCGCGTAAATCAATACATCGTCCTCCCGGTATAAACAAACCAGGCGCCAGTTCGCTATTATTTGTGCCAACGACAATTGACTCTAGTATTACCCGACAAATTTGTCCTTGAGGGTTGGTTGATATACCCCAGTACACAATCTTTTTGGCAGCATAATTTTTACAATTCACATCCCGCACCTCAAGACAACTTGCGATACTATATATTAGAGCAAACACTAGAAAATAACATTATTTTCTGTCACAAGCAATCTTATGTCAAATAAAACGAGCGCGTAACAGTGACCTCAGCCAATCGGGAAGTATTATCTTCACCAATCACATCACCTTCACATCTGAAGATAGGATGTGCTTTTTTCCAATAACGTTATTGGAAGAACATAGTCATTGGCAGCGTTTTTTGTTGCAGGTACCACTCCAATACCCTTGCGGAGGTTAAAAACTGTGTTCCGGAGCGACGGACGGCGTGGGTTTTGTTTACTTGCTCCACTAGAAATAACGATAATTGGTCATGGGACAATTGGCGCCTCGGTTTTGTTTAAGAATTTTGATGGCGAGAAGACGGGGCGCACATCTCGCTGTGAAAAACTGAGCTTTATCAGTGCAAATCTTTGACTGGTGAACCTTCCACTATTTCCCAAAGTGCATCAACTGCACATCTAATATCTTCTTTATCCTGATTTTCTTCTATCCACTGAGCTAAAGTAGGAGCAACTGTATCAGACGTTTTACTTAACTGAACTAAGGCTTTAAATACTTCAGAATTAAAATATAAGGCTTCTTCATAAGGATTACCAGGAAAGATGTATGGTCGAGATGAGTCAAACAAGCTAACATCTTTTAAAGATTTGAGTAGCTCACTCATAACAACATCATGATAAATATTTAACTGACTTAAGGCTTTAGCTGCATTCGCACGTACAAATATATTTTCATTATTATGAAGCAACGAAGTTAAAATAGTTATTACATTCTCAGAAGGTTTTCTTAAATACCCTAAAGCTAAAACCACATGAAAATATTCATCAGATGATTTACCTTTAAATTCTTCCATAAGTTTAATTTCAATCTCTGAGTAAACATCACTGAATTTACCTAACTCTTTTGCTACATATTCATTCACACCGTAATCTTCATACCCCAACCAATTTATTAATTCATTTATTACCGCTTCATAATTAGAATTATTTTCTAGTTTGCTCAATAATACATCTATCTCAGAGTAAACAGACTGCGCTTCTTCTATTTGTTGTTGTTGAAACTTTTCAGAAGCCATATCTTCATAATATTGATCGTAGCCATCAACATTGAGAACATGGTCTACATAATCATCACGATAGCCAAGCATATTCAAAGCTTCGGCTATTTCTATTTCTCCATGAAAATTTGAGCGAAAATTTTGAATAAAAAAATCAGAAATATTACTATATTTAAGAGCATTTTTTATAATTTCGATTGCTCGCTTATATGTATGTTCAGTTTTTAGTAACTGTAAAACATCATCAATAGCTTCTTCGTGCCCTCCCAGTGCTAATCTATATATTAAACCTGCTTTTTGATTATTTTGTGAAGCATATTGATTCAGTATTCGTAGTAATTTATTCTCAAAGATAGTCCCACTTAGATTCAATAAAATATCAGAGATATTTTTTCTGGCTTCGCGAGGAATTGGGAAATCATTTGTAGCTCCTAATTTAACAATTTGATTTAAAATATTTTTTACTAAGTCTATATTTTCCACTCCTTGTTCCCACTGTTTCAGATTTTCAGTTAAACAACGTCCAGCAAATAACAAATCTCTATGTAACCATCGTTCATACTCGCTATCATGTTCGAGTATTGCCTGCATTGCCTGTATAGCATCCTTCTGTTTCAATTTAGCCACTAGTAGAAAAATTACTTCATTCCAATGTGGTTCATGTAAATGTAATTTGATTGCACTTAATATAGGCTCCAATTTACGTTCTTCTTTAGCTCTATTATAAATATCTTCTGCTGTTAAATATTCCTGAAAAGTTTTATGTACGAAACCATATAAATTATCACTTTGATTACTGATTAAACCAGCACGGTCACCTACTATTTTATCTAAAAATCGCTTTGCCTCTGCTTCTGCTCTATGGTATTTTATTTCTGTTATATCTTGAATATACTCACATAATTTTTCCAGTAGTGTATCTCGTTCAATTAATATTCCTCCTTCTTGTTCATCTAATCCACCTTGAGTATGTACCCAGTACGCTAAACGTGCCATTAGCCAGCGTAAATCATCTACTACCAAATATTGTAAAATTTCATGATTCCTTATTTCTTTATGTTTATCCCAGGAATCCAACAGTGTATTAATCGCACAATCATAAAGCTCATTACGTCTTTTCGGTAACTGCTTTTGTTCGCGATGGAGTAACAATATTATTGTTAATAGTAAAGGATTACTAGCAAGTTGCTCAAGCCTAGGATTATCAAATATAGCTTGTCTAAGATTATTTTGATGAACTGTTGCTTGTGACTTATCAGAGAAAATACTTTCATACCAACGAATAATAAAGACAATTATTTCATCCTTTTGGAAAGGTTGAATGTGGTAATGAGGAAACTCATTAGTAGAAAAGTAACGACCTGGATTACCTATAGGACGAGAAGTAATAATAACTCGATTTTGAGGATAAGTATCTAAAAATAATTTTATTTGCTCAATAATTTTTGCTTGTTTCTCTGTCCCTACTTCATCTAACCCATCAAAAAAAATTATCCCTCTTCCTTCCCTGAGCCAATTCTCAAAAAACTCATTTGAATTAGGTAAATCAGCACAATACCTATATCGAGCAAAATCAAGAATACTAATATTTGAATGGAGAGCTAATTCTCGAATGCGAATTACAATTGGTAGCCAATCTATTTCATTTGAAAGTCCAATATTAATAGGTTCAAATTTCCCATCAATCCAATTTATAGTTTCCAAAAAATCATCACTATCATTAGATAATTCGGTTTGTTCTTCTATCTTTTTAACATCAGCTACTTCATTTAATTTGTTTCCGCATAAGGAAAGTACAAAGTAACTGATTAAAGCAGTTTTCCCTGACCCTGGTACACCTAGTATTAACGCTGTCTTTGATTGTTGTTCTTTAAATAATTTTGTTGCTAAAATTGTCCTCTGCTTTCTTTCTTCCTGTTGAGTTTTCTTGTTTTCATTTTTCTTTAACTTTTGATAAAAATCATCTAAAATTTCCTCTTTCAAGTTTGGAGCGACAAAAATATTTGCGAGTTTTCCAGATTGATGGGTATTCTCACCTTCCACATCAATACCAGCAAGATTTACATGATTGAAAATATGCGTGAGCTTCTTTAAATAGTTTTTCTTCGCTTCTGCCAGAGAAACGTAATTTTTATTTTTATAAACTTCTTCCCACCCTGGATAATATTTTCTTAGTAAATCATAGTTACTAGGATTTGTTAATTCCTTACATATGTCTTCCCAAAAAACTATATCAACAAGAAACTTATTTTCTGATTGAGTTTTATTGTTAAGCTCTCGAACATAATCTTGAAGCTTTGTATCTCTTGATTCTGTTGTTGCAATAATATATTCTTCAATCTCAGATGTAAACGACTGAGTTTTTTTGATTTCTTCCTCTATATCTTTAGTGGTAAGTTTACCATTCTTATAACGCTTGCATTGAATTGCTATATAACAATTAGAATCAGAAGGCTTACCATAAATATCAATACCATGTTGCTGTTGCCCACTTCTACCGTATCTTTTCACATGTGAACCTTGCCATTTCTTTGTGTAAATTTCCCATACAATATCCTCAAATTCATTCCAATCTTTTGGGATAGGTAATTCGCTCGTAGCTGGACTAGGCATAATTAATTACACGAATAATTAAGTGTGGATAAGCGAGAAGTAAACAACTTGAAACCTGCTTGAACAATGACGGCGCCTCATAACTCATACAGAGCAAACTCTTCGCAACACCCTCATAGTATAAAATATTTACAAGCACAGCAACCCCCAGCCAATCGCTAAGTATCATCTTTACCAACGCAGTCACAAAGTTTACGGTGCCCATCTATATCTATACTGGCATCTTGCAAATCTACGTATTGATTCTTAATTTTCAATCAATGTGTTATTAATATTACTTAAATACGCAGTCCATTTTAATGGACTTAAGCTATGAGCCTACGGGTTTTAACCCTAGGCGGGTATGAGCGTAGTTACAGATTTGGCAATTAATGTTACATGCAAAGATGTAGGTGCAAGATATATATCTATATATATAGTCGCTTATCAACGGCATCAAACGCAGGCGCCCACTCTCTACACGCTCATAAACTGTCCAACCATTCAACAGCACAGTAACATGTAATATTGTTTAATCAGCAACATGTCATTAAAAAGTAAAAGATGTCATCACCCTTGCTACCAATAAATAACATGGATGCCCGCCATAGAGGATTGTTACCCTCAACGGCTGCCAACTATTTGGATGCAGCACGGGTATGCTTAGATAGACATCATACTCCGCCACAAGAATTTACCCTCATAGATGATAATAATGAATCTAAAGCTCTCGTTGATTGGAAAGTAACTTCGCAGCGGGATAAAAACGCTTGGGCGAACCAAGATGATGCAACTCGTGACGGAGCTTATGCTTTCGCACTCGCAACAACAGAACTACTGCGAGGATTAGTAGCAGTAAGAAGGGCAGAAACACGCACAGGCGCCGACTATTATATTGCACCGCTTGGTCAGGAAGTTGAAGACCTAGAAGGATGTTTTCGGCTTGAAGTGTCTGGCACAAACCTAGGCGTATCAGAAATTAAACGACGTTTACGAGAAAAAGTAGACCAAGCATTACAAGGAGACAGCAACTTGCCAGCCTTAGCCTGTGTAGTTGGATTCCGCGCTAAATTAATAATGATACAAACGGTAGAATCTGAGTTATGAGTTGGATATTACATCATTCTCAAAGTGAGCAGTATGCAAAATTAGCTGAGGAAGCCAAGAGAGAGCATAATAACGCTCGTGCTATAGAACTTTATCGACTTGCAGCCGAAGCAGAAATTTTAGCGCTCAAAGCTTTAGAACCAACTAAAACAAGAACAATTGGTATAACAGCAGTCAGTGCAGCCTCTCTATTATACAAAGCGCAAGAATTTCGTTCTTCCGAGCAACTAGCTTACCAATGGTTAATAACCGACTTACTTCCTACTTTTGCTGTCCGTCAACTACAGGAATTACTGCAAGCAATTTGGAGTGAGAGAGAATTAGTGCAAAAAAGAAGCTCGAAAAATAACGTAAAAACAACCTAGATTTCTCTAATTTACTAAAACATAACTATCATCACATCCAACACTCGCAGGCGCCCAAAATCTCATCAACTTCCACCATCCCCAAGCGTCAACACACCTAAAGCCATATCTACAACCAAACGTCGGGTTTTCAACCACTTCAAACCAAATAAAACTTCCGTTAACCCTTCACCAACATGAACTAAAATATCAAACTCGCTGCCATCAAGACGTACCTTACCTGCATAGATATCAAAATCGCTTATTCCCCTGGCAGTTTTTTGCACAATTGTCCGCAAATAAATCCAATCAAGACCTTCTAAATCTTGTTCGTCAATCGCCAACCACCCGGAGAACCCGGTATCAAGCAAAACATCCGTAGGTAACTCTAACCCATCCGACGTAATTAAAGATAGCTCAAAAATTAACGTATCATCATCACACTTCCCGCCCATTAATCATATAGTCCCAGAAGCACCCGTCTCATTAATACGGAACAAAAACAATCGTACAGTACCAGGGTGCATAACGCGCGCAATTTGCATAACAGCTTCTTCATCTTGGTCAACAAAATAGTCCCCACTATCTGGTTCAACCACCATATACCAGCCATAATGCGTATCTATATATTCCCGCTTAACACTATCAAAAATCTCTTTGCTACGTCGATAAAAATCCTCACGTTCAGCTCGCCGTTTAGCAAACTGTTCCTCAGTCCATTGAATCTCAGGGAAAATGCGTCCCCGACGCACGGTACGAGTAGTTTTAGTCTCCGTCATGGTTAGCCATTATCCCACTATATGCAACACTTACATTCTCCCTTATTTGTAGCAAAGCACAAAGGGTATAGTACATAAAATTCATATCCCGCACCCATAACCACCTCAAGCTTAAATAAAAAGATGTTATTACCCTACTGACACTGCCCTTAATACCTCGAAACGAGAATATACTATATAAAGTACTACTGTAAAGCAGCTATCATAGAATGACTCAAGCATTATTTAAGCCAATAACAGTACAAGATTTTTTGGAATGGATACCAGAAAATTCAGGAAAGCGTTACGAATTACATAATGGGGCAATAGTAGAAATGTCGCAACCAGTAGGGGAGCATGAAGAAGTTACGGGATTTTTAAATACTCAATTAGTCGTAGAATTCACACGACTAAAGCTACCCTTCTTCATTCCCAAAACTGCACTAGTACAATCTGCAACCAGCGCATCTGCTTACTCTCCAGACATATTAGTACTCAATAAACCCGCTCTAAAGTCAGAAGAACTTTGGGCAAAGTACTCCACAGTTGAGCATGGTGCCTCTATTCCCTTAGTAGTTGAAGTAGTCAGTACAAATTGGCGCGATGATTACTACAAAAAACAGGGTGAATACGAAGAAATAAAAATACCCGAATATTGGATTGTAGATTATCTGGGATTAGGCGGTATGAAATATATAGGCGACCCCAAACAACCAACTTTATCAATTTGTAACCTAGTCAATGAAGAATACCAGGTTACTCAATTTAGGGGAGATGACCGCATTGTTTCCATTGCATTCCCAGAATTAAATTTAACCGCACAACAAATTTTTCAAGCTTCTTTATAACAAGACGTGAGCGTAAATAACATCACATCCAACACTCGCAGGCGCCCGACTCGACAAATTTTGGATGCCTGTAATAATTTGAATAACCTTGAAATTGATGGACGATTAGGTTATTTAATGCAGTAGCGCATGGAAAGTAGTTAGTGTGCTGACTCCGCTTGTATTCTTTTCTGGAACTCAATCACAGCTTGTTCCTCTGTACTAACTACAACACCCGGCTTTGCTCTGATAATAGTAAGGAAGTATTGAAAAGCCTCTTCATCTTCAGGATGTTGTTTGACATATTCTCTCAATTCTTTTCCCGTTAATTGTTCATAGTTAGTGTTACTCATCTGATTAATTCCTCGCCATTACTTAAAATTTCTACTTCGATTGTTTCACCTATTAAAACAACTATCCTTTGTGTACGAGTATCATACCTTGTTAATTCAATTGTCCTTAATAGATTACTTGCCCGTACACATATACGGAAAAAGGTTTTTAGCTGTTCTGTGGTAGGCACTAGTTTTTAATTTTCCTCCCTATTACCTCTATCACACCCTAATTTACCCTAAACGTTCCGTACTTTGTTCTATTACGAACTTTTAGAGATTGTCACTCTTCAAAATTTGTATAATCAATCACATTTCTGCCTACATCAAAAGAGCCGCTTTTCACAGTTCCTGCTCCCATGAGATATTCAGCTTCCAATTCTTCAGCACGAGCCAATATCCGTTGCTTGCGTTCCAGAGGCAACTTATCCCATATACCTTGCAAAATTTTACCTTTAGTCATTATTCTTCCTCCTCCAAAATTCTTGTAACAACTTGTTGAGTATTCAAATCAGCAGACCTCAACATATCCTGATATAAAAAGCGACTAGGTTCATCATTAAAAATTCGGTAATGTATAATCTCCGTCCATCCCGGAGCTTCGTAAGCTAGCTTTTGAACAACATTAAGAAGTGCTTGAAGCTGCTCCTTGACATCAAAAGACTCTAAAAAGTGGACAACACCCCACATTACATTTTCATGTTCACAATTATCATCTAAAACTAAATAAAGTTCCTCTAAATCCACATCAACCGTATTTTGAGCCAATTCAGCTAAAGCATTATCAAAATTTAAAACCTCATCTCTTGAACGCATCAACTTCGAGGCTTTCAAAGTAGATATCAAAATATCATCGCTCATATTTCAAACCTCTACTTATTAAAAATAAGGCGCCTCTACAAAAACCTTACAACTCGTACATATTTACTGTCCACGTCCTGGTTTACAATCAGCAAAACCCAACGCCTCCGTATCAAGAAAGCTAGCAATTGCCATCTCAATAACAGCCTCAACAGGATACTCAATTTCAGAAGCGCGCGCAATTATTGCATCTCGAATACGTTCAGGCAAGCGTTCCAAGATAACCTCGGCATCAGTTTTATCAAGTTGCTCTTTTAATTTTGCTTGCATAACCTTACTGTTCACTTGGGATTTGGACATTATAAGGAGGTTCAGTAGCCCTCAAGATAATGGCTTCTAGTTCCAATAGTAGCGCAGGGTTTCCCCAGTAAGAAATAGTCTGCACAGCAATACGCACCTCATCGTCGCTATATTTATCAAGCCATACCCACAAAAAAGCCTTATGTCCACCAGTAAAACGACCCCGCAGACTCTTAGTTTTACCAATATAAAGCAGCCCATCAGTTTTGTGCCTAATTGCATAAATACCAGGTCGAGCAGGAAGGTTGCCAAACTCTCGGCTCAAAGGTAAGCATTGCTCAAAGGGAGTAAAAGCAATTGTATCCAGAACTTGCCTCGCCTGGGCTTGTAATTCAGAATCATTCGTTGGCATCACCCACTACAAAACACTAATTGCACAGAAATTATGTTCCCATATTCCGTCGTAGAGACGTTACGTGTTTAGTCTCTACCAATTCAATAAATACCCAAATTTCTCTTGTGGTATCTTGTGGGGTGTAAGTCCCAGAGGCACCTCTAAAATAACCATACAACCCGTTATATTGTACTATCCACATCCTCACTTACAAGTTCACTTAACGTCTTTAAGCGAACAGGTGGCTGATTAGGAAGCTCAACCAAAATAGTTAAATTACCACCTATAGCATCAATATAGTTCCTCAAAGTAGACAGCAACATATCAGACTCTCTTTCCAGACGTGACACGTTAGATTGTGGCATTTGCAAACTTCGTGAAACTTCCGCCTGCGTTAGCCCTACAGCTTTTCGCAACTCCTGCAAAGTGATATATTCAGCTTCTAATTCTTTAGCACGAGCCAGTATCCGTTGCTTGCGCTCTTCTGGCAACTTATCCCATATACTTTGTAAATTTTTCCCTTTAGTCATTGGTTCTCCTCCTCCTCTTCCTTTTCTTTCTGCTTCTTCAACTGAGTCAAATGGTCGTCAAAGCGTTCATCCGCTTTTTTAATAAGCTGCTTATAAAACTGTTTCTCACTTATCCCAGATTTATCCCCAGCAACAAGTAGAATTGCTTGACGTTGCGGGTCAAAAGCAAATGCAACTCGCCACACACCGTCCGAAGCTTTAAACCGTAACTCTTTCATATTTGTATGCTTAGAACCATTGAGAGTGTCCACATGAGGTCTATTTAACAGTGGTCCATACTTTTCCAGCATCGCCACCTCTGCTAATAAAGCATCTTGCACCGCCTCGGAAAATTCCAAAAACTCCTGTGCAAACGAAGCATACAATTCAACATTCCAACACATACTAATACATTATCATTCATGATATATATCGTCAATGATATTATTTTTTGTGCTTTTTATATAGAGATGGCGCCTAACGTTTCCTCCCCCGTTTCCTACCAACGCGCGCGGCAAGCTTATTCGACAACTCCAACTGGTACTGATTCTTATTATCCTCATACGCCAAAATAACACGCGGGTCAGCATGTCTACTAAGATGTTGTACCTTCCGGTAATCTCCCTTCGCCAAATCAAGCGCTTCCGTAATACCGCTATGTCTAATCCTGTGTGGTGACATCCTTTTACTAATCCCCGCGCGCGCGCAAGTCATCCTCACAATTGCATACAACCCATCCCCACTCAACGGGCGCCCAAAATTATGAAAATCCATCGCAATAAACAGCGGGTCAGTTGGCTTCACACTATCACGGCAACGTAACCAACTATATATAGCATCCGCAACAGTCCTATTCAAATCCACCCTCACATCATCATTACCCTTACCCTTCCCATACACCCGCAACACCGACTCCTGATAATTAAAATCACTCACCTTCAACTTAGAAATTTCACACCGTCGCAGCACATTCGACCAAAACAGTAAAAACAAAGCATAATCGCGCTTCCCCTTATCAGTCCTCACATCAATAACATCAAACACCTTATTATATTCATCCACCCTCACCCCAGAAGTATCCCTGTACTTAGTCACCCGCATCGACTCAATGCGGTCACTATCAAACCGAAAATTGCACCGCTTCAAATTCCTCCCTGCCTTAATCAAAAACTTAATCGCCGCAAGATACCGATTTACCGTTGCCGACTTTCTACCCTCCGCAACCAAATAATTCTTAAACTTCAAAATCAACGTATTAGCAGACTCCTCATCCAAACCCCAAAACTCTTCAACATCATCAGTAGTAGGCGCCCGACTTAAGAAATACTCAAAAAACAACTTAATATTCCCCGCATACCCCCGCTGCGTAGTCCCCGCCTTCTGCTGTAACTCAGTTAAAAAATCACTTCCATGTCGTAACTCACCAGCAATCTTACCAAGCTGACCCGACTTATAAGTAACGATTTCTTGGGACTTCTCACCACTCATAGAGATGTTTTGTGTTCACGACAATGCACCTTTTCATTAACGCCCAACCCCCCACACACTGACATCCGTTGAGCTACGCAAAACTTTCCCATTAGTACACGCTTCCCCAAATCCCCAGAAAAAATATCACGAGTTTCATTGAAGAGGCGCCGCATCACCAGAGCATCGAACACAGTAACAAGAACGCTGGCGCCAAAAAACAACTCCACTCACCCAATCAAACGGGGAGCGTTTTTTATTACTTATTAAAACTTGTAGAATTACTATACGCAGTTAGTAGCTGTACCGCACCATAAAATTTTGGTACAAGCTCAATTTTACTTATCATTAATAGCTTAATAATATCTCGGAAATCAAAAATAAAACTAACTCAAACTCCTTCTCGTACCGCTCCCGTACCGAGAAAAAAGCGGTTTTTGTACCTAAAAAACGACGATTTTTGTACCGAAAACAGCTTCAAAACAGTGCATTAAAACAGTAATTTTAATTTCAGACAGTCGCCAATACTAAATTTAGTACCCTGGTACACTACCAAGAGCAACGCAAAAATTTTTTTTCTATGGATCCATATTATGTGCCCTAAAAAAAAATATTTTTTGAAATTTTATCTGTACCGCGCTCAAAATTGGTACTATTTTTCTGTTCCCGTTAGTACTATTTTGGCACTCAGTACCTAAAAAACAGGTACAAAACAGGATAAAAAAGGCACAAACAGGTTTTTTAGTAACACTTCTGTACCGTCACTGTACCTCTATAATTATGAGGTAGTACCAATCATTTTTAAAGAGAGCAGTCTCAAGTTTTACTAATATTTATTTTACTTAAATATTGACTCTATTTTTTATATTTTTATATAAAAAAGCAACTTAAAACAGTAGATTGCAAAGGATAAGAATCCAAACTAAAATATTAATCACGGTTAATAATTTTAGTACCAAGGGTGCTACTCACTTCGACTCCTTGTGGCACTTCTGACTTTTGATGTTACGTGTCAAAGAAGACTGTAAAACCTAACCCACAAAAAGAGTTTCCTTGAAGAGGAGTACATTCGCATACTGACCGCTTGTAATCCAGGTGCCGAGGTTCGTGTAAAATGGGACACGTTGCAAATATTTGTGACAATTACTTGCATTTGTATAATTATTGTGATTTACGCTATTTGAACTGAGCGCTTACTCGGTTATCTGTTAGCTGGCGCCCTTGAGCCTAAAATTCAAAATTTTCACTTCTCGGATATTGCTATAACCCCCCAACTACCAATACTGCTCGGTTAAGCTTTTTTCAGCATGATAAACAACGATATTATAAGGGTTTCAGGCTACGCTATGTCCTTAACCGAGCAGTATTGCCCCAACTACAAGAGAATGGGAGGGTACATTTGCTCTGTTCTATTTGTAGAGAGAGGTTGGGGGAGAGGTTTTGAAGCGGGATAGATGCGTCTCGGTTGATGTGATTCTTTGATATCTAATAGGAAGCGCTTTGGTACGAGCAATTTATTGAGGTGGTGTTTGCTTTATCGCTATAAATAGGTACTTGATGCTCTGCTGTTATGCGCTCTTAAGTTGTTGTGTGCATCGAATATTGTAACCTATACGGCTATTTTGTGTGTAGGTACGACAGGCGCCACGTTTACATAAATATTTGTTGTTTCATTATCATTCTTAATACTGCTGACTCGCGATTCTTTCCAACGTTTTCCTATCGCAATAAGTGCCTCTTCTATTTCTTCGTCAGAAGCAGTTTCAATTATTTCTACTATGCTTGGCTCATTCGCTGGTAATGGGCTTAATGCTTCTCCTGCTAGTAGTTGGCAAAAATACAAACGGGCACCTGGAGCTAGTTTATCCATTGCTTCTAATAGCTTGATAAAACTATCGTGGCTTAACCACTTACGACTTGCTCTTACCTCAGAAAGATAGTTTGGTGTCATGTCTATTAGAGCCGCCAACTCTTTACCTTTAATGCCGTGGCGGTCCATTGTCTTTTTTAATAATTCGTTTATTTCCATTTTTTTCTCTAAGATTAAGCTGACAGCCATGATTCTATGATATCATGCTCTCAGGTTAATTTTATTAAGCCTAAAGCAATGCTGGGTTAACTTGGTTAACCTTAGCACACGAATAGCCTTGTTAGGTACAACAACCCTAACAAGGCAGCATTTTTCCATAGGTATCTAGAATATGACAATTCAACGAATCTTGATAGCGTCTTTAGACGTATATATTATGATGCAGGCTGTATCTGAAGTAACACTTGCAGGTAGTGAGGTGTAGGCGCCGTGGACAAGATACAGGGTAAATTTTACCGATTACAACACTTCGAGTGGCTGCGCGCGTGCCATGAGCTACAACCATCAGAAAGAGATGTTTTGTACTATATCCGGACACTTGACCCCTACGAGAAGGGCATAGAATTATCAATTTCCAACATTGCGTCCGACCTATCCACCCCTAAAAAAAAGGTACACAAATCAACGGTTAGCCGCGCGCTGAAAGCGTTAAACGAAAGGGGATTTATCGACTTGGAGCTAATCCAGGTAAGGGTAAAAATAACAGTTGCGCCCATGCAATCTGTGTTGCCTGCATACAACGCGGTTGTCTCCACGCAACGAGATGTTCCCTCAGACAACGCAGAATGCCACCAGGCAACCTATGATGCGACCACGCAACAATCGGTTCCTGAAACCGCTTCTCGAAGAGAAGTTGAAACGCCTAAGATTAATAAGACTTATAAAGAATTTAAAGACTCTCTCTCTGACTCTGAGAGAGAGAGTTTTTTTAAGTTTGGTGAGAATAAAGCGAAACAACTCCCAAAACCACCACAGTTAATTTCCAAGTGGATTGGGGCTAATTGGGAGGAAATTAGGGACGAGTGGTTAAAAGCGAACAATAAGCCATCTATGAAACTTTCGTCGAAGTGGGCAAATCATCCTCTTCGCGCGGAGTGGTTGGAAGTTATCAATACAGAAGGTTACGGGGTTTTTGTTTATTTAGATGGCGACTATGACCCAGAGCGCAAGGAATTTCTCGATTGGGCTTTTAAAGAAGATTTAGTTCGTTTTGATTGATACTTAACTGGCACTACATATGGATTTTGAAATTCTTGAAATTCTGCCGATTCCTGTAATTCGCTCTGCGGCGCCTTTTCAGGAGGGTGAGGAAATCTTTGAGATGCCCCGGT
Source organism: Calothrix sp. PCC 7103 (assembly GCF_000331305.1). GTDB lineage: Bacteria > Cyanobacteriota > Cyanobacteriia > Cyanobacteriales > Nostocaceae > Dulcicalothrix. The sequence goes on from NZ_KB217472.1 coordinate 78,305, forward strand.
GGCATTGCTTCTGTTGCCACGATACGGGATGGGTACAACCGCATATCGCTTCCCTTGTAATTGCTGATTACAACCCGTCACGGCATAGAACGCCTGTTTGCCAAGCTTGCGATAAAGGGCGCCTGTGGTTTCATCTTAAAGGCAATATTGACATGCGATTCAACTTTCGCATTTGTAAAAGACTTGATAAGTGGGAGCGTGACAACTGGAAAAAAACGGTTATGTTGCAGTTGGAAAATTTCCAGAAGCGTAAATAACTTGTCAATGAGACAGTTTTCGAGCGCTTGCCATAGCGCGCATGTCTGCGATCGTAAGCATTCAAGCAGAACAATTATACGCACGGTACAAACATTATGAACGCTTTTTGGAAAGCGATAAGAACAAGAATCAGGGGTGGAGAATGAAGCATAAAAAGATTACCCAAATAGAATCACTTTTTAATACTGGCGCCTATGAGCCAGAGGTCTCCGAAGAGAAAGTACTTGATATTGGTATTAATACGAACAATAATTCCTCTAAGAAAATGATTGCTCAGTCAAAAGTGTTGAACAATACTACTTTTTCGACTGAGTATGAATGCTCTAATAAAGTAATAAACAATACCAATGGAATGGAAGATGAATGGCACCAAGAACTACAACCCGAAACAAATATACTAAAACAATCAAAAAATTTAGATGAAAAATCAAATGTAGTAGACACAAAAAAATTCTTAGAGGAATCAGAGTATCAAAATATTACCGTACTAAGTCTACACGTAGATACTAAAGTACTAAATGATGAATCAAAAATTTTAAGTAGTTCAGAGCATCAGACTACACCCGTGAATTTCTTAGAGGAAGAAACTGATGTACTAAAAGCAGATGTTTCGAGGTTCGCGACGGAGACTTTTAAGCTGGGTCGGCAACGATGTGGATGTTTGTACAAGTATTTGGAGAATAAAAAATTAAAGGATGGAACAGTTGCATCATATCCAAGGGTAATAGGCAGACGTGACCCGGACAATGTGAAGCACTGGCGGTGGGGGTTCAATTGGGAAGAGAAGATAGATGGGGAGTGGAAGAATCGTAGTATTGGTGTTCCGATTGGCGCCGTGTCTATGGTGATTGGAATGCAGAATAATAATTGTAGTGTGAATGAGATAATTAGCTTTATTAAGAAGAGTAAAGCTAAAAATACCCGCCTATAGTTAAGAGCCAGAAGTCTCATCTAATCAAGTGATTGATACTGGTATTCATAATTACAATGTTTTCTCTAAGAAAATGATTGCTAAAGTAGAAAGTCATAAAAAAGTAAGGATAAAACTAAAATTTAGATACGCGCGTCTGACGAATGGGTGCCTGCTGTACTGGTTCTATGTTTATTCGACTTCGATGGCGCCTAAAATTTTGAGCAATTGCTGGATATTGTTCAACCCTAGTGACAACCCAGTCTCCAAACGGAGCGCGTGAGTTGAACTTTTGGGATATTGCGGGTCAACAAATTCCTCAACCTGCAAAAACTGCCTAAAGCGAAAGCGCCCCTGGTAGTAGGGACGCTTCCGCGTTGATTAATTATTTAGTTATCATTCGTTTTAGCCGTTAATAGCAGGCGCCGATAATGCTACTGGTGCAGCGTCGCCAGAAGCTAAGTCGAGTGGGAAGTTGTGAGCGTTGCGCTCGTGCATTACTTCCATACCTAGGTTTGCGCGGTTGATGATGTCTGCCCATGTGTTGATGACGCGACCTTGGCTGTCAATTACTGATTGGTTGAAGTTGAAACCATTCAAGTTGAAAGCCATTGTGGAGATACCTAAAGAGGTAAACCAGATTCCAACTACTGGCCATGCAGCGAGGAAGAAGTGTAAGCTACGGCTGTTGTTGAATGATGCGTATTGGAAGATTAAGCGACCGAAGTAACCGTGTGCTGCAACGATGTTGTAGGTTTCTTCTTCTTGACCGAACTTGTAACCGTAGTTTTGGCTTTCGGTTTCGGTTGTTTCACGAACTAAGGAAGAAGTTACAAGTGAACCGTGCATTGCAGAGAACAAGCTACCACCGAATACACCTGCTACACCTAATTGGTGGAAGGGGTGCATAAGAATGTTGTGTTCTGCTTGGAATACCAACATGAAGTTGAAGGTTCCGCTAATACCTAAAGGCATACCGTCGGAGAATGAACCTTGACCGATTGGGTAAATCAAGAATACTGCGGTTGCTGCTGCGACTGGTGCAGAGTAAGCTACGCAAATCCAAGGACGCATACCTAAGCGGTAAGAAAGTTCCCACTCACGACCCATGTAGCAAAATACGCCAATCAGGAAGTGGAATACTACCAACTGGTAAGGACCACCGTTGTACAACCACTCATCTAAGGAAGCTGCTTCCCAGATTGGGTAGAAGTGTAAACCGATTGCGTTGGAAGAAGGAACTACGGCGCCGGAGATGATGTTGTTTCCGTACATTAAGGAACCAGCTACTGGTTCGCGGATACCGTCGATGTCAACTGGGGGTGCTGCTACAAATGCGATGATGAAGCAGGTGGTTGCTGCCAAGAGGGTTGGAATCATTAATACGCCGAACCAACCGATGTATAAACGGTTTTCGGTGCTAGCTATCCAACGACAGAACTGCTCCCATACGTTAGCGCTTTCGCGACGTTGTAAAGTTGCGGTCATGATTGTATAAGTGCGGTAAAAGATGTATGTATCAGACGTTTTCGGCGCCTGTAACCATATATTAACGCGCTTTACAATTTGTTACAATACTTCCTAGGGTGAGTAATTCTTACCTAGGTGATTAGGTTTACTTATCAATCTTCGTATATATTGCGGCATGTAGAGACGTGATTAATCACGTCTCTACAATCATGTCTCTACAATTGCGTCATGTGCTGGCGCCTGCTGTATATATATAGTGAACCAGAGCGCTTATAGTATGAGGTAATATTTTTTGTTAATTGTCTTAGTTTTGTATACTTAACGTATCGTATTAAAATATTGGTTATTATTATGCGCGTTGGAAACTTAATGATTGCGCTTCAGTGTTTGCACTTGAGTATTTATACAATAATGGGAATGAAATACACCATAAGCTTAGGACTGAAAAATATAAAAAGGTTTCAATAAGAAGCAATTGTAGGCTAGTGCAACTAATTGGTAGATTTTCTTTTGGTATATTTTCTGACAGTGTTGTATCAGTCCAGTTATCTAACCAGTCTCCATCAACGTCTTTAACAAATTGGCGAATACCATCAACTCCCATAGCTCTTCTGGAGCGCTTCAAATAAGAGTGACCTTTGAAGCGCAACTCTTGCTCTGGTTATTTGTTCTTTAAGTTGAATTGACATCATTAAATTTAAGCTACTTCCGAAAAGTGTTTTGATGAATTAGCTGGAAAGAATACAGAAGGTGAAACTTTGAAAAACTCACCAAGCTTTTGAATATGTTCAACTGTTAAATTACGCTTGCCTTTAAGTACATCGGAAACAATTGATTCAGTTTTGAAAATAGGAACCAAATCTTTTTGTTTGAGATTGGTTTCTTCAATCAAAACTTTGAGAAGTTCTACTCCATAAATGTCTGGTACTAAATCAAGATGTTCTTCGTATTCATGTATTAACATTCCTAATACGAATAAATAGTCTTGTTCTTCCTCCGTCAGGCTTCCTTTATCAAGTAATTTATCGACTATTACTTGAGTTTTTTCAAAATCTTCTTCAGATTTTATGGGGCGCGGGGGGAAGGATATGAGTAAATTAGTGTAACTGGTGTTTTCGTTAGCCATTTTATCATTGTAGTGATACGAGTGTTATTTTTTTTTACTAAGATTGGTAAATCACCAATCTTAGTTCGGACTAAAATAATGTTTTAAATAATGTTAATTATCAAACCATTCGTCATCTTTCCATTTTTCTTCATCGTATTCAGCATGAGTCAGGAAGTCGCGAATAAATATTATTTGTTTTTTATAGTCAATGTAGGTTATTAATCTATATTGATTTCCTCCAATATTAAAAACAACGAAGTTTTTTACTTGGTCGGGTTTAAAAAGAGAAGTAGCTTTTACGTCAGCAAAACTATTCCATTCTTGCGCTTTTACAAGCTTCTTCCATGCTCGTAAACCTGGTTCAGCATTGGGATGCTTTTCGTAACCTTTCTTGAGCGTGGTTTCTTTGATGATACGCATATATTTGGGGTTCCCCTAGGTAAAAAAGTAAACATAGATTCCATCTCCTTTGTTTGTTAACAATATCTTAGCAAATTGCGAAGTTAAAATGCAAGTACGATTTTTTGAGTATTATTGCTTATAGGAGTAGGCGCCGCAAGGTTTTTTGATCGCACTGCATTTGTAGACAACTCGAACGAATGCAACGCTCCGCATATTAATTGGCAGCACAAACTGTACTGTGCTTGCTCGTTGCACAGTTGTGGTTTATGCGAGCGTTGTAGTTGAAGTGAGTATCAGTACATCAAATTCAATAGAGTATAAAGTTGCGATGTGCCAAAACTCAATTTACGTAGTTCGCAATCATTTTTTCTTCTTTTCTCCACCCTTTAAACGACCGTTCGTCTGTTTTTGGGCTTCTTTTGGGGAGAATTTATCCGTTTGAGACGAAATTTACCCCTCCTTTCTCGGTAGTATCTACCCCTCCCAATGGGGGTTCCCCTATACCATTAGGGGTGGGGGTAGATACGGAGGTGTTAGGAGGTTCAACACCGTACATGACAAGCATTCCAGCTTGGTATCGGCGTTGCTCTTCGGCGGCTTGACGCGCGCGTTCTTCTTTTTGTGTACGTTTGTTTTCCCGATGTTTGATTACTGCCAATGCAAAATCAAATTCTTCCTTGGACAGTGAAATATGTTTTACCTGTTTACCCCTCGGACCAACTTTATGGTCAGCTAGTTTTAATCCCAACTGTTCAAGCAGGGTTCCTAATAACCATATTGGTTCGCAGTCAGGGGGAACTGTAAACCCTAAAATCGCTTTAACGTGAGGCGCGCAGTATATAGCAAATTTGGTCATCCGCACCAAATCAGGGTCAGCAGCAGTTATTTCCTCCCCATCAATTAAGCGTTTGAGGATTTTTGGCAGTCCCAAAATAAATCTTGCTAGCCACTTTGGCGAATAATTTCCCCAGTCTATACACAACGGCAAGTGCAATCGCTCCTGGCGGTCTTTCTCTGTGACAATTGCTGGTGGTAAGGGGTATGTTTTACCTGTACGCGGGTCAGTAATTGTTCCTTCTGGCTCTGAGATTACTGCCTCCAATGCAGCAATGTCTCGATGTAGTTTCCCACCTTTATCTTTTGCTACTAACTCCTCAGTAACCTCCATGCCGTAAGCGTCTTTGATACGGAATTTCTCGCATTCAAAAACTTCTTCTGGCTTGAGGTAATCTTTACTTTGACGCTGGCGATACTGAGATTGAGAAATATCTTTGGCTTTGGCGACAGCCTCACAATAAGCAGCATCCAAAGCTTTAGCAGCTGCTTTAAGGCGTTCCTTAGCCTGAGAATCATCCTCGGCGCCCATTGGCATAATTGTGTTACCCATTTCTGTTAACAAGTTGCGTAAATCTGCACGCAGGTTGTTAATTGATTGGTGGCGTTTCGCTTGTATTTGGCAGTATGCGTCTAATGCCCAGTCTTTCTCGGCGCCTCGCTTGCCAGTTTCCCGGTCAATTTTAAGCAGAAAAGCTGTCATTTCATTGGTTTGCAGCAATCTTTCTTTGATTTTGGTGGCGTTGGTGTCCTTGTAGCCAAAGGGAGGTCTTGGCGCCACCCAAACGTCAATTGGTACTTTGGGACGGTAGCGGTACAGTTGTTGTACGCACTCGGTCGCTGTTTGCGATACTCCGTGAAAAACGCCAAAAACGGCATCAAAATGATAATTAGGTATATCAACCCCCGTACCCAAGCTAGGGGATGTTAAAAGGGCATCTAGACTCGTTACAGCGTTAGTTATGTCTTTGATAAAGGCAACATTTTCTTCGCTGCCAGAGTTTTCGGAGTGAATCGCCCAGATGCGTAAGGGAGCTTCGGAAGCGGGGGCATCTGAGGGGCTGTTTGATAACTCTTCTGTCCCCTTGCTTTCTTCCTCGGATACTCGCAGTGGCATAGAGAGCGACTTTTCCAGGTTCTTAATAAACCTCTTGGAGTCGGAAACCACCATAATTTTCTCACCCGTTATGAGCGATGCCGAAATTTGGGCAACTATGGCAGAAGAATTATTGCCTTCGTACCAAAAAACTGGGCGCCCGCCATTTTTCCACTCGTTTACGATAATCAACGGTTTTTCACGTTTTGGACGCATTGCCCGGAAGAAATTCACCGTTACGTCGTCCATATGCGCGTCGGCGATCACAACTAATGGCGCGTTGTAAACTATGTATTCCAGTACTTCTAAAATTTGCGCGCGGTGTTCTCTACAGGTTTTGCTATGTAGTAGGTGCGTGAGGTACTGGCAAGCTTCATCGATAAACACGCAGCCATAGGTGAGTGCGTCGGTATTGAGCTTGTGCAAGCTGTCGATGGTGATGCTGAGGGCTTTGGTTTTGGCTAAGTCTCCATAACCCAGGTCAGAGTACATCTCGGTTCTGAGACGTTCTGCGAGGTTTTTCAACAAATTAACCCGATGCCCGTTGTTGAGAAAGCGCGCTTCTGGGTGAGAAAGGCGCCATTTTGCAAGTAGTTCGGTTTTACCAGTGCCCATGTCGCTTGCTATTACTACTAGCCCAGCATCTGGTAATCTCACAGCTTCAGATAGGTACTTGACGTTGACGCGAATATCTGCGGGATATTTATTACTTAATCCTCGGTGCCTGCTGAGGAAGAAGGAGCGCTGGTAATCTTTGAGTGTTTTGGCATCGTTAATAATTGCAGTTAATAGTTCGTTGGCTTTGGCGCCACGGGCAACAACAAAATCATCAACGCCTTTTTCTGGTCCTGGGAGTAACGCTACCTCGCATTTCCCACCAACCGCCTCAATTGTTTCGCCAGTACGCACGGTGGCTTGGTGAACCGACCAACGAGTACTAAGTTTTGTTTCGTGGTCGAAAAGGATGATAAACTTGCGTCCCTTTTGTGCTATTGGCAGCAAGTCGGGGTGTAGACGTTCGTCAAAGTCTTGTTTACCAACCCGTCCGCCCCAAATACCGGGGAGGGCAATTGCTACAAACCCCAAACTCAGCAGGCAGGCAGCTTTTTTCTCACCCTCGCACAGGATTATTGGGATTTCTGGGTGAAGAATAACCCACTCCCAAAATGTGAGCGGACGCAATCTGTCTTGGAGGCGTAGGGCTAGGGAAGAATTATACCGTTTGATTTTGTATCGCCGTGCTACTAAGTCCCAAATGCAGTAAGGGACATTAAAATAGGTGACGCGGTTGGGTGTTTTTGGTGGCGATTCGTATTTGATGAACTTATCTTTTTCCCAATCAATGCGGGGAACGCTGGGCTTGAAGCGTCCCCATTCCATCGGGCGCCAGTCGTTGAGAGGGTCTAAGCCACTAATCCACATTCCCCCATCTTCGGCGTGCTGGTACTGCTTTAAGTAACCATCCGTGACTCTACCAGTATTGCGGCGCTTTATTTGGTCGGAGATGAATAAGTATGTGTAAACTAGGGGACCTTCGATGTGGAAAAAATTAGCTTGGATAAGTGCGGGGTGGATGGCACTCAGTACCGCTAGCTCGTTGTATTCGGCTTCTGTAAGGTCGTTGGGGTATCGGTTTGGAGCATTATCTTTCATCAGTCCTCACCCCCTTTGTTGTTGGAGAGTGTGTATGAAAGATTACATATGTATCTGTAAGTGTGGAAGGAAAGAGAATTGTGATTTCCGCTACCTGAGCTGGATTCAGCGATTTTTTTCTCTTCTTCCTTACATAATGCGAAGAAAATAGGGTAAAATTGTAACATCGTTTTTTGATTACTTACCCTCTCTGTTAGTAGCAGGGGGGGTTGTCTCTTTTTAACGTTCAGAGTGATCTTACAGCTCGGTGTGACGCAAAGATCCAACAGAGTTTTGGCTTTTGGAAAACCTAACAGAGTAACAGAGTTCTCATAAATACCGATATAACGCCCGCACCCTAGAAGGGTGGGGCTATTGATACAAAGCCCACCTTCGTGGGCTAATTGCCTTATAGCCTGCGTAGGCAGGCTTCGTTCAATTAGCGACACCCTTCTAGGGTGTTGGCGGGTAAGGTTATTAACATATGCAAGGCGCCACATAGGGGTGGCAGCATAACCCCAGAGAGGTCTAAGGGTAGATTCCGGTAATTGAAGAAATGTATATAGCATTGCAAAATATTGCCAGAACCGCAGAAACGGTTTTGGCAAAGTGATCTAATTACTCTATTTCTCCGCCTTGTTCTAAAGGGCTGAAACTCTTATGTAGTAATGATTTTAAAAATGGATTGTCGGGGGATACGGGGGTTTTTGTCGGGGGATACGGGGGTTTTTGTCGGGGGATACGGATGCGTTTGTTCTAAAGCTTAAAGCTATGCTGGGTAAGCTTTTGAAGCCTATTTTTTGAATTATTTTTTTTAGAACAAAACGAGAACAGAAAACCATTGGAGCCAGCAGTAAGGTTCCTTTCACTCGTATTGTCCGGGGATACGGGTTTTTATCCTGGGATACGGATGTTTTTGTTCTAAAACTTAAAGCCATATATGGCAAGGCTTTTAAGCTCTTTTTTGGGGTGATTTGTTCTAAAACAAAACGAGAACAAACACCATTGACCACAGGTGATAATCGACTAGTTGTAGCGAACTGTTAAGTGCAATGCTCAATCTTGGATATCTAGAAGCGTTCGGATTTGGGCGCCTAGCTCTGAATTGACGGTGCGCTCGCCTCGTTCAATCAAGGAGATGAGCTTTTGGGACACGCTGAGAAAGCCGGCTAATTTAGCTTGCGTCCACCCTTTGGCAATACGTGCATCTCTAATTTGGTTACTAGTCAAGCTGATGAAAGGTGGCGCCGTAGCCTTGACTTTGAGCCTTGGTGGTTCTTTCTTTGGCTTTGCTTTGGATGCTATAAGTTCCGGGATAGGGGCTGGAGGTTTTATAGTTAACTTGGCCGAAAGCAGTTTCTCTAGGTAGCCTTTAGGCTTTTTATCTTTGCATTCTGGTCTTAGCCAATTTGGGTAACTTTCTGAGTCAAATACAATCTGCCAGCCCAGTTCGAGTAGCAACATTATGGCATTATCCCAGCGCTGCTTTAAGTCATAGGCTTTGCGACGTTCTAACTGGGCTTGCTCTATTGCCGTTTTTGGGAATGCAATTTCTAATAACTCAATTACTTTGTACTTTCCATCAAGGCGAACTCGGCTATCTAATGTTAGGTATATAGCCAGTCTTAGGGCAAGCTCGTCATGATAGGGGTCAATTTTTAAAACTTGCTGGGCTAAGTAGCCGAACTGATACAAAGCTTCCCGCGATTTGGCGCCTGCTCGGTTCAAAAAATCATGAGTCCATAATCCTGGCTGTATAGTGATGTAAACTTCATCAGGATTATCTATTTTACCTTCCAAATTAAACTGACCAGTGGCTTTAATCTGGACGTTCCACATTCTCCCTATAGGAGCGCTACCTATAATTTCTCCTTTTTTATTTCTCCCCTCTACCCAAACAGTTTTGACTAACAAACAATCAAGTGCAAAAGCTGTGCTAGCAATCTCTAACAGCTTTTCTGGTTTTGGTTTTTCGTGGTTTTTATCCCAACCAAATTCTTGGATAATATCGCTTGCTTTCAGGTTGAATGTGCTTTGCCAAGGGTTATCTTGATTCATAGTATGTGCCGCAAAAATCAGGTGTAATTTGGCAGTTATAAAGCCAAATTTATCAATGATTTGTTGAGCTTCATTCCAGGGAAGCATGGTAATATCCCCTGGACTAGAGATGTAATGTTCAATGTAATTGTTAGGGTTGCCTTTGGCTCTGTGCTGTAAAAAAGCTATACCCTCAGTATCCTGGCGCCATAAGTCTTTTCTCGTATAAGCTTCCATACTAGAAAACATTAGGGCACTGGAGGGTACAGGAACTATGGGTTTTAGTTGTGATTCTGGAACGGGTGCAACTGAGGAAAGTCCATTATCCGGTACGCTTTCCAATTCTGTCTTGTTTTTTAATTCTGTTGTAAAGCTTTCTACTATTTGCGTGGCAACTTCTTCTACATAGCTAGCATCAAGCGCACGCTCTGGTTGTTCCTGTGCATCTTCTATTATCCGAATAGCCGCTTTTATAGCTATTTTCTTAATGCCTTCTGAGAAGTCACTTTGTAACACGGTTAATAATTGTTTTTTATCAAGAAGTAAATTAGGGTCAGCTTTTGTCACTAAGTTACTAAGATTGATTATACCAGAGTTATTGGGTTTACGACCACTCTGATTTTTATGATGTTTATTGTTAATATTACTATCCTGTGACATAAAGTGAAAAATAAAATATAGAAACAAGGTTTTATTTCATTGTTATGGAGATTATCGCACTAAAAAGTACCTTAAAAATTATTTTTGTGCTAGCTCTAACAACTCAAAAATATGAAGTACTACCGATTTCAGGTTGAGCGCAAGTGTCAAAGGAATGGAGTATTTTAACATTCGGCGCCAACGATGATTAAAAAACGCGCACAATTTACGATTAGCGCTCAAGCTTGGACTGATGCCAATAATGACAATTGGCGCCCAGCTTGCGTACTTTCCATGCGTACAAAAAACCCGGAGTAGGCACATAGCGCCAATTTCAACCTCAAATCTCCTCTACCGCTTACGGTAGAGGGTAATAATTGGGAGTTTTTAGTTTTGACGAAGTGAAGGTTAGGGAAGAGATGGTGCCCTCACTCGCATCTATTTATAGATGAGAAAAAAGATGCATGTGATGGATATGTGTCCATAGATTGACGGTGACACTTGCTATGGTAAAAATGCTAGCTATGATGCCAACAATCGTTTGGAGTAAACGTAGACGACGTAGTAATAGTGAGAATTTTGAAGTAATCATGTTATAACTCCTACTAGGCAATGATTATTTATGAATTTGAATAATTAATATGGGTTAGAAAAAATGACCGGGTTAAGCTATTAGCCCTATCTTTAATGATTGTGGTATTGGATGTGACTTATCCCGGTAGTGACGATAAACGTTGTACAGAACTTATTTACTATTGTTTTCGTCCAAAAATTCCGCCATTGCTGCGTCATAACGTTTATTAGCATCGTCTGAAAGTTTGAAGCAAAATGTAGCAGCCGCAGTTGATGTTAATCCTAAAGCAGTGGCGGCTTTTGCTGCGTCTGTTTTACCTGTAAATACAGATATAGCAAATGCCAAACTTAAAACAGCGGTTGTACCAGCAAAGCCAGTAGCAATCCTGGATGTATCTTTAGCTTGGCGCTTACGTACTTCAATCCAGTCAGTAATTAAAGTTTTCTTAGATGGGTTTGTCATTGGCTTTGCCCGTTTTTTTACGATAAACCTACGATATCGTACATATTCATCGTTTTTTGGGCATTTAAGCGCCATTTAATCGTTATTTAGTTCCCAGTTAGCCGTTACATTATTTAGTCCTCAGTTAGCCGTTACTTAGCCCTCAGTTAAGGCAGAATTTAAACCTGAAACCGAAGCTGGGCTATAAGTACATTTTTATTTTCATAAAATTTTACTATCACATTGTATTTGATACCTGTTTTACAAGGTATTCTAGATGACAGTTAGATAAATAAGTTACGATTAACATCAACTTGAATTATCTATACTAATAGTACATTTTTATATTTATTATTCTATCTTGAAAGTAAATACTAGTATGACTGGCTCACGAAATAGGGATACGCTATCTGCATCTGAAAAGGGAATAGAGATAATAAAGAAAGCGCAAAAACGACTAGGTAAAGCAAAGATTATTTTACTTTGTCAAATATCAGAGAGTACACTTGAGCGATTCTTGAAAGGGAAAAGTATTCAGAGAGAAAATGCTCTAAATATTATCAAAAAATTAGAATTAAAAGAAGAAGATGTACTTCAATTTGAAGATGATACTGCTTTTGAGCAGAAAGTCGAGGAAACGGTAGAAAAGATACAACAAACAAATTCAGAAAATGCCTATAAATTCGCACAAAACTTCCAAAAAAGTTTTGAGAAATACAAGCAAGATAAAAAACTTGCTCAAAAAACGATGGATTGGTTAAAAGGCAATAGAGAATTTTTTGTAAAAGAAGCTGTAGAAGAGTCTTTGAAAAACTTAAACTTAGAAGATGATGAATACTCTAAAAATGTTGAACAGCTTGATAAAGACTTAATGCGATATTTGCATTTGTGCTATTCTTGCCTAAAATTGGGAAGTTTAGGCTTTATAGATAAACAAAAACAAAAATCATCAATTCCACTAAATATGGATTTGCAATTATATATAAAAGGTTTGACGTTTATTAAGGAAGAAAAAGTGAAAAAATTACCTAAAGAACAATCTCAAGGGTTAGAACTATGTATAGATTACATTATTATTACTCTAAATGGATTAGACATAGTGAATCAATATAAATAGGATAAATGTTTTCGTCAAAAAAAATGCCCCTAACGGGACAAAATCTTACTTGTATATTTTCAAAGCTTATTTATAATTATTCCCAAGTACCGTTTTCATAGTTCTTTGATTCTTGTTCCATTACTGCTAGTTTTTTTTCTTCAAACAAATCAATTAATTCATCTATAATATCATTTAGATATTCGTCATCTGGATGATATTGTTTTGAATCTCTCAAAGTTTCTATTAAATCGTCGTAATATGTTGATGTCATATATAACCTCATGTAATTTTTATTTGTGATTTGATAGATATCACCCTGATAGCAAAATAGTAGTTAATTCCTGATGTAAGTAATTTCGTACTAGTTGGTTGATGCATTTGTAGTAATAGTTTTGGAAATAATTACAAAAAAACCTGATTAAGTAAGTAATATTACCTATCGAAATTATTACCAATAAAAATACTTACTAATGAATAGCAATTTTTATTTATAAGTAGAAAGTATCTGAAGCAGAGTAGACATATTAAACATTATTCATGGGGAAATTAGTATCGTTTTGAGCGCGTACAAAAATCAAATTTAGGTATAGTTTTGCCCAATACCAATACTTAATTGTCAAAAATTTTTCTCAAAGTAATTTTATGATTTACGTATATTAAAGTCACTTCCACAAACTAGGAAGAAAAATAAATTGTACTGAAAGCTTTATTTGGCAAAGTTTTCGAGCTTTGTATGGTGGAGAAAGTGACTTTTTACTTAATTGGGCAAAGTCGCAAATATAGCATTCGCAATCGCGTTCGCATCAATACTTGTTTGTAAGACTTACGCATTTATAAACAGCGCGCATTCTATGTAAATTTGGGCTTTTCTGTCTTGTGCGCTCGTTGTTATCGAGCAAAAACCTGTCATTTGTGTTACACGCAATTGCGTAACTCAGATTTTAGGTTGTAATTCATGCTACAAAATAAGACACAACAGCAATGCCTTGAACTTTTAGAAAAAATTCGTTGGGGTGGGGCGCCAAAATGTCCCTATTGCGGTTCTACTAATTCCACCAACATTAAGAAAGAAAACAGATATCACTGTAATGACTGTTTTAATTCTTACAGTGTTACTGTGAATACGTTGTTTCACAAGACACATGTTGATTTATATAAGTGGTTTATTGCTATTAGCTTGGTTCTTAGGTCTCAAAAAAAAATTACTGTTCTTGAGCTAGCTGCTACAATTCAAGTAAATAAAAATACGGCATCTTATATGATTACTCGTATTTGTAAAGCAATGTCCTCAGAACCAGAGTTACTTCAGAAACTCTTAGATTGCGTAGATTGCGACATTTATTAACTTTGTTTGAGAGTACTAAGTAGGTGGACAAAATTATTTACAGCTATTGCAAACGAAGTGAAGCAATCTCAAACCCTTATGATTACGTTATTCCGCTTTGCTCTATTCGCTGCGGACACTGTGTAATTAATCCTGTCCGACTACTTATTGCTCTAAACGGAAGGAACTTTCATGCGCGTACTGGGGTAGCTAAAAGCGCATGAAAGCTCTCCACGCAAGCTCTGTAGCGCTCGGCTTTACTCCCCAGCTAATTGTAATAACTCTGCGTACAATTGTTCTCGAATCCAGAAGCCATTAGCAATCAAATCGTCTAATAATGGCTGTATCAACGGAATTAATCCCTGTTGTTTTGCTGCTAGCAATATCCCCAATATCCCAGTTACCTGAAGACCTAACCTAATTGCTTCATTTCTGCCTCTTCGTTCATCTACAATCAATCTATCGGCATTTAATTCAATACTCTTGGGTAATAGCTTCAGCTTCACCGATGTCTAAATTATTTTGTAAAGTTTGAAGCAAAGTAATATTGGCGACAGAGCGAGTTTCAATCCAGTTTACAGTTTGAATCGCCAAAACAGCGGGGTCTGTCTCGCCAGAGTTGAGAAGTTCCTGATAAACTGCTGTAGTGCTTGTGCTGCAAGAATGGCATCGCAATCTAAACTCTTATCATCAGATGTTGGTTTTCCTTGCTTCCTTACTTCTGCCCAAAATATAGCAGCTTGTTCAAATGTTTCTGAATCAATAGGTATTAAACTGTGACTTATAAATCGGTTAAGTCGATTAATGCTTTTGTTATTATCTAACCTTATTAACTCTCGCCTGACCTCATAAACAGAGATTTCTGGAGCTTTTAAAGCAATATTATTATCTCGTAAATATTGCATCCAATTTCTTACTTCTGGCTTGATTTTAGGATGAGTAACCTGTGATAACGGATTAGTATCTAGTAAAACAACTTGTTGCATTTAAAAGATAAATTTTAATGTTGATTTAAAGCAGCTTCTATATTTGGATAAACTTCCTCATCATATCCTGATTCATCTTGTTGCCACTCCGAAACTAGCGCAATCATTGAATCTAAAGCTTGCATATCATTTTGGTTGTTAGCCTGTTTTCTTGATGAAACAACAATGTCAATATCCTGAGCTAAAGCTGAAGCTTCGGTTGCTCTTACTTTTGACCCCTCCTTGATACTTTTTATCATCTTTCAACCATCCCATGCGCTTAAGGCTTCGGTTGCTCTTACTTTTGACCCCTCCTTGATACTTACTTGGAAATAACCAGGAACAGGATGCTTAGTAACCGTATAATAACCCGCTCGAACATTTTGAACTATATTTCCTCCTTCAGCAATATTTAAGGTTTTTGACTGTATTAATTTATCAACATAAACTTTGACTTCTAATAATTGTTCTAAGCTAAAATTATCCAACTCAGCCAGAAGTTCTGGTGATGTGTAAAATTTCATAGTTTTAAAGTCCGCTTACACTATAACTATATAGTAAAAGGCGATTAATCTTGAAGGCTACTCAAAAAGAGGGAAAGCTACCAGCCGACCAGCAACAATATGACATGAAGGGCGCCCTTTTAACTGTAGGTGATGTATCACGTTCCTACAATCATCGCTTTCTTTGAAGCGGACAGACTTTTTACATGGGCAGTGCGAAGGGCAATTCAAAAACTTTCAATCGGCGCCTCTTATGGGTCAAGCGCTTCGGTCTCAAAACTGGCGCCTTTCTGTAACCACTTCACTCCCGGCTAATTGTAATGCTTTCAAGTCGTAGCAACCACTGATTAAAATGCTGACATTCCCGACGTATCGTATCTAGCCCGATGTCAATTGCAAGCAGCGAACCATGTAACGGTTTATCATATCCCTCGCAACAATTGCGGATGCGTTTCGATGGTGCAGTTAGGGGACTGTTTGATCTTCCAGGCATTTGCGATGTAATTGCGGTTTGATTTTCGCGTAACTCACCACACCTCCCTTTCCCGTCGTGCTGGTTCTTACTAAAATCGGGTTTAGGAAGATGTTTTTTTCTATAAAATACCCGTAGAGTAGTTCTCTTACAAACGTTTCTTCCGTTTGTCCCTCTACGAACACGTGAACTCGAATCATCGTGAAGGTCTCCCACCCAGGACGTTTTTCTTCCACAACTCGCCCAGGCTATAGTCCTCAAGCCATCCCTCTAATTTCTGCCTATCCATCCTTCGCAGTAATGAGCGTCCCTCCAAACGGTCAACAACGATTGTATCTGTGGCATCAAATTCGTTGAGCAATTCCACTGATTGGGTTGAAACAATTACCTGTTTGCCTGTAGTTCGTATTAACGATGCCAGGACAGTAATGGCATAGGGATGGAGACCCAATTCTGGCTCGTCAACCAAAATAGTCTCCGGTTGAAGCTCAAGAGGTTGCAAAAATACCGTTGCTAAACACATAAAACGCAGCGTACCATCTGACAGCATGTGCGCTTTAAAGGGAATATCCTGCCCTCGCTCGAACCATTCCAGTTCGATAAATTCTTTGTTCTGTGGGGAAGGACGCAGGGAGAAATCCCCAAAGAATGGGGCAACCAGGCGGATGGTTTTGACGATTTTCTGATAGGATGCTGGGTAGCTGTCGTGCAACAGGTATAAAAAAGCGGCAAGATTCCGCGCGTCGGGACGCAGGTACTCATTGTCATTGATGCCGTGAGGCTGCTTGACATACGCAGTATCGCTGGTGTCGTGAAAATGATACACCCGCCACTTCCGCATTGTAGACACGAGGTAACTGTCAATTCCTGCCTCAATAACTTTTAAAGCCAGTGTCTCAAAATGACCTGTTTCAATGGCACGTTCACCACCATTTACGCTCCACCAGTATTCCCTCGCAAACATGAAGCGATTATCCTGGGTTGGTTCTAGGGTCGCAAAATATCCGTTATTGCCAAAATATAGCTGAAACTCCAATTGTTCCGTGGTTTTGCGTCCAAAGTGCAATAAGGTATCGGGACCACCTTGGCGACTCACAAACAGTTGCAAGTTGCCTGACAACAACTGCTGCACCATACGAAAAAAGCTTATAAAGTTAGATTTTCCCGCCCCATTCGCCCCAATCAACACATTAAGTTTGGAAAGTTCGAGGTCACACTCGGCGATAGACTTGAACCCTTTTAAAACTATTCTCGACAGTTGTTTATCGGTACTATTCCCCATCATCGAACAGTCTCCCATCTCGCACAATTGGCGCGCTGCTGGCTTCATTACTCTACCTAAAAACCAAGAGTCCGCGCACACTCTAACTATATATTGACACGAGGCAACCACCAACAATATTACATAAAGGGCGCCAGTTACAACGTTGAAAAGTTGGTAATTGCCCCCAAAGAAAGTACCAATACCAAAACTCGTAGCGCGCGCTCCTTATATCGGTAATTTGAATTTGATATCAAGCTTGATTACGCTGCCGTTCCAACCGTTCGCGGAGTGCTGTTGCAACTTCTGGGTCATCAAACCCTTGCTCCGGCAGGTATACCTTAGCGTTTGGGTCACGAAATCTTTCTGCGTAAATTGATACAGCTTCGTCATCCTCCCTATGCTCAAGGATGTATTGCCGAAGCTCTGGGCGGGTCATTGTTGCGAAGTCCGGTTTGCTCATAGAAATCTCCAGTGTCCGTTGGGGTAAATCTCAATTTCTATTTCTTCCCCTGCCAGGATAATTACATTACCTGTGCGTGGGTCAAAAGTTCCTAAATTTATCGGTACATACATTTTAGTCAAATATATAGTCCGGTTAAAATAAGTTTTTAACTGTTCAACAGTTGGCATTTTACCTACACCCCTCACGCTCTTCCACAACCAAATCATTTTAATTAATAGATATTATTACCACAATCACCGTTTACAAATTATCGTCTTTGAGTAGAGAGGAAGTAGAAGCTATGCTGGGAGTGACTTTAGAGCAAACAAGGGTTTATAAGGAAGCGAAAGCTGAGGGAAGAGAAGAAATATTGAGAGCAGCTGTACCTCTGTTACTAAAAACAGGGATGAGTGTGGAGCAAATTGCCCAACAACTCAATGTTGATGTAGAGTCTGTCAAGTCTGCCGCACAACAAAGCGCGTCCTCGCATCACGAGTAACTGGTTTTGATGGTAATATAAATAGCTCCAAAGCCTTTATTGTCCTAGGTTTGGGGCTGTAACCAGGTTGTATTTAAGTAAGGAGGACGTATAAGCTATGCAAGGAATAACCTTAGAGGAAACAAGGTTTTATCAGGAAGCGAAAGCTGAGGGACGAGAAGAACGAAAAACTGAAATGTTGAGAGCAGTGGTGCCTTTGTTGCTAAAAACAGGGATGAGTGTGGAGCAAATTGCTCAACAACTTAATGTTGATGTAGAAGATGTCCAGTCCGCCGCACAGCAAAGCGCATAGTAATGAACATTGAAGAAACGCGAATTTACCGAGACTTAGAGCGTCAAACCAAATTAAAAGCAGCAGGGCGCCTTTTAAACATGGGCTACTGCATCTCTGATTTGGCGAAGGCGCTTGATTTATCAGTTGAAGAAGTTACAACACTAGCTTCAAATCCACCTCAAGCTTGAGCTTAATTTGGGTAGGAGCGCTCTCTGGCAGCCATGTTCAGGAATAATTTTTGAGGCGAGAGAGTTACTACCCGAAATTTTCCAAAAATTGAGATAGTAAAGCAGCGATGGTAGGTAACTCTACCCAAAATTTTTCAATTTATTCAAATAAATGTAGTATATCTTACAATTAATTGCTCGTTAATTACTCGTAAGCTTATTTTGAAGTTTTAGTATAAACTTTAATACTGTATACTGTTGATTTAAGCCTATTAGCACAGTTTATCTTGAAGCTTTAATAATGCACGGAATCTATATAAGAGGTTTTTATGGATATAGTTACTAAAAATTTGCTTAAAGCATTTCAAAAAGAAGAAGGTTTTTCAGAAGAGATAGAAGAATCAATTCTTTTTGAAAATTTTTCTAATTTTTGCGTGATCGCAAAAGAATATAGCGAAGAATTTTCTATTGAAGATGTTTATGTTGGAGAAGGTTATGATATAGGTATTGATGGAATGGGAATAATTATCAATGGTGATTTAGTAAACACAGTTGAAGAAATTGAGGATTTGGCTTCTAGAAATAAGTATCTTGAGGCAGAATTTATTTTTATTCAATCAAAACGTAGTAGTAAATTTGATGGAGCAGAAATTGGCGCTTTTCTTTTTGGCGTTAGGCATGTTTTTGATACTGAGCCTAAATTACCAATCAATGAGAAAGTTCAACATAAGATGAAATTAATTCATGCAGTATATGAAAAGTCTGTTTTATTTAAAAGAGGTAATCCATCTTGTAGGCTTTATTATGTTACTACAGGTAAATGGCAAGATGATAAATATTTAAATGCTAAAATAGATGCAGATGTTAAATTAATGGAGGATATGAATATTTTTCAAAACATATCTTTTATTCCTGTTGATGCATCAGAACTTCAGAAACTCTATAATCATGCCCAAAATAGTATAGTAAAAACTATAAATTTTGACAATAAAATTACAATTCCAGAAATCCCAGGAGTAAGAGAATCTTATATAGGAATATTGCCTGTTCCTGAACTATTAAAGCTTGTAGAGGATGATTCTGGCAGTATCCTTAGAGGATTATTCTATGATAATGTTAGAGATTTTCAGGGTGATAATGAAGTAAATAGTGAAATACAACAGACAATACAATCCGCTGATAAAGACCTATTTGTACTTTTAAATAATGGTATAACAATTGTTGCTGAAAATATCATTAAAACTGGAGACAAGTTTAATATAGAAGATTTTCAAGTTGTAAATGGATGTCAAACTAGTCATGTTTTGTATAATAATCGAGAACATGTAACTAGTGCTATGCATGTTCCAATAAAGTTAATAGTTTCCGATAACGATGATGTTAAAAATAAAATTATTAAGGCTACGAATAGGCAAACTCAAGTAAAAAATGAAGAGTTAGCAGCGCTGACAGATTTTCAAAAATCTCTGGAAGAATATTATAATGCTTTTCCAGAAGATTATCGTTTGTACTATGAACGTCGTTCTCAACAATACCGTTCAGTTCCTGGTATTGAAAAGATAAGAATTGTTACTATATCTACACAAATAAGAACCTTTTCTTCAATGTTTTTAAACGAGCCTCATAGAGCTAGCAGATTTTACGGAACTCTTTTAGGGTCTGTTAGAAACAAAATATTTATTAATGGACATGACTTTATAGGCTATTATGTAAGTGCTTTTGCAAATTATCGTCTTGATTCTTTACTAAGAAGAAAGCTTATTGATAATAGATATAGACCTTTCCGATACCATATGCTAATGATTTTAAGATTAAAGTTTGCTGGTAATGATATGCCTGAAATGAAAAGTAATAAATTTAAAAGATATTGTGAACCCATTCAGAAAATATTATGGGATACTCAATCAAGTATAGATGCATTTAATAACGCTATTGACATAATTGATGAATCATTCCCAGGTGATTATGATTCGGATATTACCAAAAATGTTGGATTCCTAAATAACATTATTAATCTGTTAAGCTGAAGTTCCCCTTTGACAGAAAGACATAATGTATTTCCTTTGTGGGCACAGTCTCACCCTATTTGATGGAATGATATAACCCATCTACGGAGTTAAATCGCCAGCCGTTTTTACCTGGATTACGTTCACGAGTCCAGCTTTCAAATTCCTGTTGCGGGCGTTTGGTACTGAGCGCGCAGTTCTGGGTCGATACCTTGGTTAATTTTATGGAGCAGTTGAGCTTCTTCCATTTTTTTGGAGGTGCGGTTGGTTCAAGCACATGGTCAAATAACTATATATATTTGAATGTAACTCAACAGGTACCCATAACTGGTAAAATTTACTGATAGCAATTTTGATATCAGTATGAGCGAACCTGCACCCAAAAGCCAAATGCTTCGCGTACCTACTGCCTTGATTTCAGCAGTACGCGAATTATCACGGTTACATCGAGAAGGACACACAATCGCCCTCCTGCAAAGGCTTCAGGATGTAATTGCCGAAATTGATAGCAAAACTGTTATCAATTTTATCCCTACAAACACGAATACCAGGCGCCTGGAGGAAAAACTTGACCAACTTGAAACTCAACTAAAAAGCGATCGCCAAACCCTGCTGCAAAAGTTAGAAACAATCGAAACGGCAATTCGCACCACCAGAAGCAGCCAAAACTCAAGAAGTCGCTCAAATTCTTACAACCCCTTCCAGCAACCAACTGTCGAACTTGGAGCATTCCCCCACGAGAACTTAGCTCAACGGTTGGGACTAAACCCAGCAACCCTGTTAGCAGAAAGAGAAAAACTCAGCACCAAAGAATTTATTAGTTATACCCGCAACCGAGACCCGCGTTCGTTTGGGTGGGAGTGGAATGATAAAGATGGTTTGTACCATCCAGTACCGCAATAATAAAAATATTTTGTTATGAGTACCGAAATTATCATTACGTCAGAAGTGTTCGTTGCCTATTCCCAGTGTCCTCGCAAGGCATTTTTAATACTGTTTTCTGATGATAAGGGAACTCCCCATGACTACACTCGCATTATCGAAGAACGTAAAAGGACTCATCAAGCTGAGTATCTAGAGGTTTTTAAGCAAGAACATCTTGGCGCCAAAAAATATGATAAAAATAACTTTAAGGGAAATGATTTTTTCGTTGAAGCAAGCCTTAAATCGGAGTATTGGGAAGCCTACTGCGATGTTTTAACAAAAGTTGATGCTCCCTCATCACGTCGTAATTCAATCTACGAACCTACAATTATTATTGGAACTTGCAGCATCACCAATGAACAGAAAACAGAACTTTTATTTATTGGTAAAATTCTAGGACAAATTCAAAAACAGTTACCTGCTGTAGGCACAATTGTGGGGATGGATGGAAAGACTCATCGAGTTAAACTGGAAAGTGGTTATAAATCAATAACTTCATTCCTTAAAACATTACAAGCATGGGTAGAAGAAAAGCCTATTGAACCTCCACCTTTGATTTTGAATAAGCATTGCCCATCCTGTCAATTTCGGGATTTATGTCGAGAACAAGCTGTTAAGGAGAATAATCTTAGCTTGCTCGATAGAATGACATCTAAAGCAATTCAAAAGTATCATAAAAAGGGAATATTTACCATTCATCAACTTTCGTATTTATTTAGACTCAGACGAAATAAGAAAAAGCGAAAAAGTAAATTACCTGTAAAACACAGCTTGGAATTGCAAGCTTTAGCAATTAGAGAGCAGAAAATATATATTCAGGAAATACCCTCATTATCTAGAAAACCAGTTGAGCTTTTTTTAGATATTGAGGGTATTCCCGATGAGAATTTTCATTATCTGATTGGTCTTTTGGTTTGCGCGGGAGAGAATGCTTCATATCATTCTTTTTGGGCAGCTACAACTGATGATGAAGAAAGCATTTGGAAGCAGTTGATTGATAAAATTAACTTGTATCCTGAAGCAGTAATTTATCATTATGGCAGTTATGAAGTCAAAGCCATTAATGAATTAGCAAAAAGGTACTCAACTGATTGTGAGTTAATAAAACAGCGTTTGATAAATCTTAACTCATATATTTATGGCAAGGTATACTTCCCAACTTATTCTAATAGTCTAAAAGCAATTGGCGATTTTTTAGGAATTTCTTGGACAGTTCCAAATGCATCTGGATTGCAAAGTATTGCTTGGCGATATCAATGGGAAGATAGCCAAGAAGTTGAACATCAGCAAAAGTTGATTCAATACAATCAAGATGATTGTCGCGCGCTCAAACTATTAGCAGATGAATATTGTAAAATTATAACAAATTCCGAATTGCAATCTAATATTGATTTCGCTAATTGTAGCGAACTGCAAACATAAACACTTAAAACTGCAAACAAGTCAATTTTGAAACCACATTAACTGCAAATAAGGGGGATCTCAAAACCACATTATGGGTCTTGTCAAGTTTTGGTGAAAGCTTTGGAAACGTTCTTGGCAGATGGCAGTAGGCAGAGGGCAGAGGGAAGGAGTAAGGGTGAAGAAATTTAATAATATTAAAACTTGAAGCTTTATTTTTATCTCAGTAACTAAATTTTATAGTCAAGAAGAGAAAAATAAAGCTCTGACAAACTTTTGAGGTCGAATATCCACACTGACAATGGAATTTTGTTAGACTATTTCTTTACTCCAGCAGTTAGTTTGTTTAAGGTTGCAACTAATATACTTTGCATTTCTTCCACCTCGTTCATAATTGGAGTGAAACGATTCTTGTCATCAAGTATATCTACCTCCTTAGCAATTATAAACTGGGTATCTAGTTCTCGTAGTGAGCCTAAAGCAATATATAAAAACTTGATATATTCTTGCCTTGATTGCCGACCATAACCTTCGGCGATATTAGAGGCTACTGATACTGAGGAACGTCGTATTTGGCTAGTTAAACAATATAATTCATGTTTTGGAAATGATTGCGTAAACTTATAACAATGGATAGCAAGTTGAATTGCCCTTTTCCATATAAATTGGTTTCGGTAACTCATAGTTTTAGTTTGAAAGCAGAAGATTAGCGAAGATTTGAAGTATTACCAATTATATGCTCTCTATCTTAAGGTATGATTTGGCTACATGTAAAGAATGAATAATTATTATTTGAATAAGAAAATTTACATAAATATACTTTTGTCGATTCTAAATCGAATTTTTTATTTAGATTGGTAACAAAAATCGTCTGGTTAGTAAGTCTAACTTTGCACGACCATACATTTGTCTCTTCAACATTTTTAATCGGTTAATCTGCCCCTCAACCTGACCATTACTCCAACGCATTGTAACAGCCGCTTTGACTGCTTGATAGTCCTCAATCAAGCTTTTGGCAAAGCGATTAAAAGGTGATAAAACACTGTTATATGCTTGATTTAGCCAAGAATCTAATTTTTCTGATTTTTTTTGGTTGACAAGGGATATAAAATTAAGAGCCAACTCAATCCCTTCTTTTAAACTAGGATTTTTTGTTTTTAACGACATGATTATTTCGTCTCGTTCCGACTCGGAAATATCAATGTTAGAACTACCTAAAAATCAACCATGTTGCACTGTAAGGAGTAAGAATTTTTGCGATGGTTTAATAATTTTGGTAAGCGTTTAGTTGAGTATCTCTGCCGCTTTTTAAGCCTTGGCATTCGCGTAGACGCGCGGTGTAACGGGTAACAGTAGCATAGCTACCAGAGTATCCTTGT
>NZ_KB217473.1 GCF_000331305.1 Calothrix sp. PCC 7103
TGCACGGCTCTTAGTTAATTGGGTTTGGGCATTATTTTGATTTTCTGATTGGGCAGTATTCATCTGAATCTGAATTAACGGTTTAAGCATAAATTAATATTTAGTTTTAGGGAAATAGTTTGGCTTTTTCATCTTGCCATTGCTGGTAATTTATCGTTTGGGTGTACAATATCGCTCCTGTGTAATCAGCGCAAGCATAACTGCGAAACTCTTGATTTTTATATAATTCAGTTTGATTAATCAGCATTTTTACCTTTGGTAAACCGAGAGCATAAGTATCATCTTGCTTGCCGATCAGCATATAATCTTGAGTATTCAATTTTTTCAAAATCTGCTCCAACCATGCCTGCTGCGGCTCATTTAAGTTCTGGGAAGCAATAAAATCAAAACGCCAATCCGCAAAACACATTTTCAAAGCCGTGCTTTGTAGTAAAAGTTGCCGCTGCCGTTCCAAGTGCTGCAAGTCAGATGTAGTTATTTCGGCAACCGCTAGCTGCGAAAGTAGATTGTCTGGATCGGTATCCCATACCTTTGCGGCAATGTAAAAAGTTTTAGACATAAAAAATAGTATTTAGTGAAAATATAGTAATAAATTAAGGTTTGGTGTGAGAAAAATAGGAGTTTTAATGACGCTTAATACAATCTCTAGCAGCGCTTAGATTAATTAAAGCAGCAACGCTAGAAGATAAAAAGCAGGGTGGGCGGGTGGGTCTTAAATCAGCAACTCGCATGGGTTGCTAACCTTTCCTCAACGAATAAGCTGTTAGGCTAAAAGGGTTTGCGCCTTCTGCTCGCTTGCCTGTTCCTAGTCATCTATTAGCATTGGCATTTTCAGAAGCTGGGAAGAATACAAGTAATAATCGGTTTTAACTCCTCCCTTTCTTTCGGTTAAATGCCAATCATCTTCTGACGGTTCTTCAATGTATTTTTTTGCTACTTTATGTTTAAAGTGCCTTGTTTCCACTAGGTAAACGCTGGAATTGTGCAAGAATACGTAGTATTTTCCTCTACCCGCTTTTGTCTTTAGGGGGTGTAATGTTAGCTCACAGCCTAATCTGGTTTCTATAAATTGGCTCAAGGCATCATCAATCATTTTTAAGACTGGTGTGTTGGGAGTAATGATTAAAAAAGTGTGAAAGTCATTATTCATGTGATTTAGACATTCTTGTGACCAAATTACTTTGGAAGCTTGTCGGTCATCAGTAGGGCTGTAATGAGTTGGGTTGTAAGACATATAAATTATTGTGTGTTAGGCTTTTAAAGGTTAATTGTTGATTTAATGAAGGGGAACAAGTCCCCTTCTGGTTGTTACTTTTTAGGTGTGGTCTTAGTTTTGTGGTTTGTTTTCCAATATTCAAGTAATAATCCCTTTTCGTTCATGTATTCGGTTTTCCACTCCTCAAACTGTTGTAAATCTTCTTTATTTTCGACCTGCTCCTGTCTGAGTTGTTCAAGATATTTAATCAGCGGTTTATAATGGGCGGAGGATTGAAATAGTTTTACAAAATTTTGAAGTTGCAATTTGGTTTTTATATCGCTTATTGCTTGTAGCTCTGTAAATTTGCGCTTGCATTCTTGCAAGTTGTATTCTACGTTTTCCAAATAATAAATAAGTAATAATAATTCTTCAGACATAAATAAAAAGAGTTTATAGTTCATTGATAACTTCAATATTTAGATATAAGATAATTGCCTGTCCATGAAAAAGTAAACTTTCGTTTGATAGCAAGGTGCAGGTAATACTTTCAAGCGCATAATCTGCCAGTCCTTTAATAAACGGCACAGACATGCTGTTGGAGTTTTTTTGGACTTCAGGGTCAGAATTAACTACTGCGTCCACCGCTTTAATAGCGTCTAGTTGGCTTGAAGCTACTACTAGAGCATTAATTTTGCAAGCGCAGGGATCAAAGGTTTCTAGCGCGTCAAAATGATAAAGATAGGCGGGTAATTTTTTGAGGCGTTTATCACGCAAGGCCATTAGCATACTAATTAGGGCCATTTGACGTGCAATTTGAGACATAAAATAGATTTTGATCGTTAAAGGTTGGTATAAATAAGGTTTGTTGATTCTTCAGAATACTTAAACGTGCGAATTATGAAATCTGAATATAGTTACAAACAGTTTCATAATTCGCAGTAATTATTTCAATTGCTACTAGGCTGCCGCTTTTGTAAGCGTTGCAATGTGTGAGCGCTGGTCGTGTTGTAGTCTTTCATAGCGCTTAATGGTTTCATCGAGATAAGACACCGTTTTATTCGGTTCAGTCTCATCTTGGTCAATGCCGATATACACCCTGCCACTGCCGCAAATGGTGGTGGCAATTCCGGTTGTACCCGAACCGTTGAAAGGGTCTAAAATCACGGCGCCGGGTTTAGTGGCCAGCATAATAATTCTAGTGAGTAGTTCAACGGGTTTGGGGGTTCTGTGCCAGTCAATCTCAGCTTTAGAACATGGTTTTATATCCCAAATTGTCGGCATGGTTAAGCCGTCTTTGTGAAACTTGTCTTGACTGCTAAACAGCGTTTTCCAGTTCATGTAAGGGCGCGTATTCTCTTTTTTCTTAGCAAAAATAATCAACTCATGACTAAAAGCTAAATTGTGTTTGTTGGCGATAAATCGGCGGCTGGGTTTGTACCAGCAAATGTCATTGATTATCTCAAAGCCGTTTTTTTGCAGCGCAAACCCGCATTGATAAATTGAGTGGTGCGTGCCTGTGATCCAGATTGTGCCGTCTGGCTTCAATAATCTAAAACACTCTTTTATCCAAGTGTCTTGAAACAAAAAATCTTGCTCAAAGCCTCTGGATATGTCCCACCGTCCTTTGAAGCGCAGGCTTTGCTCGCTGGTAGTAAGAAAATAAGGAGGGTCGGCAAAGATTAAGTCAACGGTGTTTTCTTTAAGCTCTGGTAGAATTTGCAAGCTGTCGCCTTTGATCAGGTGAAATTTTTTATCTGTACTTGTAAAGTACGGTTGAATTTGGTTCATACTTGATTTATTAATTTGTAAGTAAATGTTTAAGTTAGATTAAAGCCGACTAGAAGCATATAACTTTCTTGGTCGGCTTTTAGATGTTGTTTAACTGCTGGTTAATTGCAGGATTTTGCTTTTGCTCGTTCTAATCCCGTCAAATTTAGAACTGTATTTCTCGCGTATCTCGTCTAAACTATAATCGCCCCTTGAGTGGCTTTTTTTGTCCTCCTCGCGGCGATAGTACCAAGCTTCTTTTTTGGGTGCAAATGAAAAGCCGTAACTTTTTAAGTCTTCTTTATGGGCTTTAGTGTTGCCCGTGAGCCATATCCAAGACCCTAAAATCTCGATTTTTATATCTCGATATTTACTTATCAAATTGACTTTTTCGATTAACTCCCTGTCAATTTCGTCTTGCCTCTCTTTAATTTCTCCGCTTCTAACTTTATTTAAATGAGTTTGATAAGCTGTATTTAAGTTTTGCATTATCTCACTGTTCCCGCCTTTGTCCGGGTGGTACTGGTGAGCTAGTTGAATAAATAGTTTTTTGGTTTGTACTTCGTCTAGGGCGTGAAACAAAGCCGTAAAATAATTGTAGTTAAGCATAATTTCCGATTGTTAAACTAAAGGGCTTATTAGTTAAGGGTGCCCTTTTGTGATTAATTAATAATTATTGATTGATAGGTGTTTAAGCTTCTAAAGTTTGTTTGATACTTTCCCACTGTTGCGCTTCGAGTTCGGTTTCTACAACACCATTTAACTCATCGGCCAAACTTGATAACAAATCGCTTTCGGCTTCCATTTTTAAAAGCTCTAGTGTTGGCATCATTGCGCCGTAAGTAATTTCAATATCACCGTTATTGTTACAAGTTATATTTTCGTAATTTTTATCATACCTGTAATATTGATAGATTAATTCTGGGTTATCATGCCTTCTAATTTCGTTAAGTTTATTGTTTAAACTTTCCGACATTGCGTAAACTTTATCAGCTAATAGCTGGAAATTATCAAAGCTTAACTGCTGGGTTACTGTATTAATAAAATCTTGTTGTTTAAAATTTGGTATTAACACTATTTTTTTAGCTATATTTCCCAAAATAGCATAAGCAATTATTAAGTTTTCTGCTTCTTGTATTTTCTTATTGCAATAAGCTTGTCTCACTTTTTGCCTTTCCTCTTCTTCTCTGGCTTGCTCTGCCTCGCGCTGCGCTTGGAGCTTTGCTTGACGTTGCTGTTCTATTGCTGCCCATTGCTTTTTTAAAGTATCAATTACCGTTTTTAGGTAATTCTTGGGCTGGTTGTATTGCTCAAGACCCTTGTTAAAGTCTGCACTTGACAAGTCTTGATTTTTTGGGTTTAGTGCTATTAGTCTTTTTACCATAAAGGCGTTAAAAATAAATCAATAAAGAGGTCACAACTCTTTACTATTAAACTTACTTACTAAACATAAGTAAGTTTTTTGTGTTACCTAAAATAAGATTAATTCACAAGTAACCGATGAATCAAAATCTTGATTTTATTAAAAATCATTCTAAAAATTTATTGCCATTTTCCTAATGTAAACCAGTAAAGTCTTTTAACTTTTACGCTTTAATTATGCAAAATATTTTATTTTTTGTCAACACTTTTTTTTACTTTCCGCAGCTCAAGTAAAGCATTTACTATACTTTATATGTAAGAAAACTCTAATTATATCTAAGTTAGCTTTGAGCCAATGATGGTGCAATTATTGCTTATTATTTGCAGCATAAAGCTGTGTTTACGCTGCACTTGCCTTAAAGCGGTAAAGTCTCAAAAAAGGAACCTTTCGTTCCCAACCTCCCTCCCACAAGAAAAAAGATTACAATTTTGTAAAAAAACTTGTCCAATAACCCGAAGGGCTTGCTTTTTCATTGAGCCGCTGTTGGCGAAGATGAAAAAGTTATTGGACAAGTTTTTAATGGAGCGAAGCGGAATGGTTCAAAATTATAAACTTTTTTATGGGAGGAAGGTGGGGAACCAAAGTTTGACTCTGCGAAGCAGTGGCATAACTTTCCCTTACCGTTCCATAAGCGAAGCATCTTGGATTGACGAGAGGGGAATTTTTGGCAAGATTTACCCACATGCCCAACCATTTAATATTGCCTGAAGATTATAAATTCACATTAGAACAAGTCAAAAGCATAGTTAATCGAGCTAGATACTACTCTCTGCGAGCTATCAACGTTGAAGTAACAAAACAATATTGGGAGGTTGGCAAAATTTTAGCTGGTAAGAGTGAGAATAGTTGGGGCAATTCGGTGATTGAAAAGTTCTCCAAGGATTTAAACCTTGAGTATCCCGGTGTCAAAGGTTTTTCAGTTAGTAATCTGCGGTATATGAGACAGTTTTATACCACATACACCGACTGGTTAATTCACCAACAGCTTGTTGGTGGAATTCCTTGGGGACACAATATAGTGATTTTTACCAAAGTCAAAGACGAAGTAGAAAGAAGGTACTATCTTGAAAACTGTGTTAAATTTGGTTGGAGCAGGGGAGTGCTGGAGCGCAAAATAAGGGCAGGAGACTATGCCAGCCGCGCAAAGGCACAAAACAACTTCGCCCAAACCATAGACGAGAGCAAATTAGCTTTAGTGCGTTGGGAGCAGAAAGACGAGTATAACCTGAGCTTTCTGGAGCTAGAAGCTAGCCACTCGGAACGGGAATTGGAAGACGCGATTGTTGCCAACATCATTAAATTTATGGGCGAATTAGGTGGTTATTTCTGCTTTATGGGCAGGCAGTACCGAATCGTCACCGAGAGTGATAAAGAATACTTTATCGATTTGCTGTTTTACCACCGAAAACTTCGATGCCTAGTGGCTATTGAACTGAAAACGGTGGAGTTTCAATCGGAATTCTCCGGTAAAATGGCTCTATATCTCAATCTCTTAGATGCCCAAGTTCGCGAAGAAGAGGAAAACCCTTCCATCGGCATTATTATCTGCCAATCAAAAGATAGATTAGACGTGGAGTACGCTATTAAAGATATTAACCGAGCCATTGGAGTCGCTGCCTATAACTTTGAGAGTTTACCTGATGAAATTAGTCAGTACCTCCCTTCCAGAGCAGATTTGGAGCAAAGTTTTAAACACAATGACAGGTGAAATTCGATACATAAACCACGAAGCATCTTGTAGAGAATTCAAAACTCGCGTCATTGTCGCCAGAATTATCTGGAAGCCATAATTGTAGATTTGTGAGAGGTTAACACTTTACTTTGTCTCCAATTTTGTGTTTCTAAATCGAGGTCAGCGCAAACCTCGCCAAAACCCGCCACTCAACTGCTACAATACAGGCAAAGAAGGTGGCGACATTAGGCGAGGTTTGTCGCACTTTGGCGACCCTTTCGAGTTTTGACGATATTAGGCGACATTAGGCGAGGTTACTATGAACAAGCAGGAAGCGGCAGAATTTTTACAAGTCAGCGTTCGCGCTCTGGAACGTTACGTACAGCAAGGTAAAATTAGTGTTAAGTACGAAAAGGGTAAAACTCGCTCCACCGCCAACTTCGACCAATCGGAGCTAGAGGCATTTAAGCAGGAGTTAAACCAGCCTAGCTATAAGCCTGCCCTGGAATCTCGCCAAAATGCGCCAACTGCGACAAATACCGAATCTGGCCAAAATGCGACAGAGGCAAATCCAGATATAGATACACTAACCCTGCACGAGTTTGATCAGGTGGAACCCTTTGGCGAGATTAGTCCTATTGATGGAATGGCGATCATTGAGAAGCTGGTAAATATGCTCGCTGGGCACAACCATAGTCAGGCAAGTGTACCGATAGCGGACAAAGTACTTCTAACTCTTGCCGAGGCTCAAGCTTTAACGGGATTATCTAGGGAGTTTCTACGCACTGCTATTACTGAGGGAGGGCTTAAAGCCAAACTCATCGGCAGGACATGGCGCCTGAAACGCAGCGATGTTGATGAGTACGTAAACAACTTGTTTTGAACCTCGCCAGAACTCGCCAAAGCTAGTAAGTTGAGACAAAAGTTCTGTTACACAATCTAAATTGTAAATGGCTTGACAATAATGGCTTTAGCGATGGTTCTACCCAAGACATCTAGCACTACCTCGCGGCTAGGTGTCAGCAAAACATTTTGTGGGTACAAACCATGAGCGATTCACATTTTTCTTCTAGTTTTGACCAATCTCCTGACTCGCGCTGGCAGCAGTTGGTTATTGATATTTCTCAAACCAGTACAAGCATTTCCCTCAACCAGCTTATTTGCCACCTTGACTACGCGGTACATGGCGATGAACTAACACCGCAGCAAGCATTAGAAGTGATGATGGGTGAAAGACTGTGGTTGCTGAACATTGAACAGGAGCAATACCGCGAGCTTGCCTTAATCGCTTTTGAGGAGGTAGCCAAACTCAAAGAGTCTGTGGCGTATGTAACCCGTGAGTTCGTGCGCCGCGACTGCGGGATTAACGGCGCCGTCTTCAGCGACGGGGATTGCGATGTGGTAATTGCCCAAGTGCAGAGATTGGCGATTGAAGGGAAGTTTAAACACTGCGGGATTTATTGGATCGCCAATGCTCTGGCTGGAGAAGGTAAAATTCAGCCGATACTGCCTGAACGCTAGCGCCGATATTAACCAATACCAATGAAACCATTAATCCGAGTTGAGTTATTTTCTTGGCTCGGACAAATTTTACTTGAACCTTCAGCTTAGGAGAGTGCAAAGGTATAATGTAATCGCGGCTTGCTTTTGTTCGTCAAAAATTACTTACTGTATTGGTTGTAAGAGTGCCGTTTTAGAAACTTTAAAGAAATCAACCAGCTTTACTTTCAATTCTCTCCAAGTATTCTCTTCCTCACTCATCTCCTCTGGAGTCAAATCAAAAAACATCTTTTGCCTGTTGGGTAAGTACCATAAAGCCAATAAATAAGCCCCGAACTTTATCCTTCCATCCCAAACTTCTACAATCTGCCCTGTGGGACTTTGCAGTTCAGTTGTAAATAATTCCTCGCCATTTTTATAAATAGCAAATGCCTCGTTGAACCAAATACGCCTGTCTTGCTTGCCCTGCATTAATTCCAAAATTTTATTTACACGATCTGCATCAGTTTTATTCTCACCAGCGAATCTTTTAGTATATAAAGGATTCCAAACTTCTTTTAAAGCGGGTATTTCTGCCCCACCATCAGTTGCAATAACATAGCCGTTATAGCTATTTGATAATTCTTTGGCTTTGATTTTTGCATTTTCCAAAAATGAATCTCCATTTTCTTCAACGTCAATGTGAGCGCTATAAGTAAGCAAATTTTCAATTAAGCTAAATTTATCTTGTAAAATTTCTGTTAATTTCTGAATCTTATGCTTATTTTTAGAAGCAATCAAAATTTTAGTCATCATTTAAATTTGGTTTAAATAGTCAATATTATCCTTCAAATTATTGCTTGAGTTTTCTAAAATGGTCAATTCAGAGTTTAAAGCGGTAGCAATTGCAGAGACAATTGAAACAATTAATTTTTGTTCTAAATCGACTTGTTCAGGTGATTGTTTGGCACGATTTCTACTTGTATCTTGCTCACGCCATTTAATAATTTGCTCTGGGTCAGCAGTTATAATAACGTATTTTTGAGGATTGATTTCCTTCTCAATTTCTGGATTAAACTTTAGAAAATCACCGCTTTTGGTTACAATATGACCATTAAAAATATATCTTTTTTGTGAATCCAGAGAGCTAACTATTTCTCTAATATAACTTTGGAGATTCTCATCTTTGATAATATTTTTCAATTCATCTCTACTTGTAGTAGTAGTAATTAAACCTTTTCTTTCTAATAACTTCAATAATTGACTACCAGCGTTTACAATTTCAATTTTTGATTCTTCATTTTGAGTATCTTGAGTCTTTTTTAGTAAAAAATCCTTTCCCGCTCCTGATACTCCAGTTACTGATATAATATTTCTTTTTGATTCAGACATATTTAATTTTCTTTTACCAACATTTCTTTTCCTAAATTAATTAGCGGTTGATATCTTGTATTCTTATTAAATACAGCCATTACTTCAACGACTGGCAAAAGCCTCATTTGATTTGTAATGATATTTGATGAAGCTACTTTTTCAGCTCTCCTATTAGTTAAATGTTCATATACCTTGCTATTCTTGTTATCGTTACTTGGAGATGATTGGAATTTATGAGTATTTCTTTTAATTAGAAAAGAAGTATCAAGTCCACACGCTAGCATAGAATTTCCATTTGCATAAGTTGGCATAAAAGTTGATACTGCACCTTGATAAGTAGGGTCTTCTTTTAAAAGGTAAGATTTAATGCTGCTCGATATTGCACTCGAAGCGTTTTTTGGGACTCCAGGGATGCTATATAATCTTGTAAAATCAAAAAATTTATCAGGGTCAAAACCGTAAATTAATAAAGCGTTTTTTTTATACTCTCTATCGACTGGCTCAATTCCACCCACAGTAATTATATTATTAAGTAGTTTATTATTTCGTACAAATTACTAATAATTATTAGGTAACAGGTATAATACTGACCAACAATCCAACCCTTTTGTTTTGCTCGAAAATGTTTTGAAGCAAAAGTGCCTGAAATGAAACAGCATTAGTTGGGTGCAATTAGTTAGGGTCTGCCGTAAGCTATATTGCTTTTTCTGTTCGTCCTGAAACAATCTCACCAGTAGCGCGTATTCTTGCTCGGCTAGCAATAAACCCAGAGCCAACTTAGTTGGTATATAGTAGCTGTGGTTCAAGTTATGTTGCCGCAGCAGCCGAATCACTCCGCGCATGGAGCATTGATGCCAGCCTTCCTTCAACACCTTTTCTCTGGTTAAGGTGAGAATGGTTTTCAATTTGCGTTCGCGCTCTTGTAATAAGTCCTTGCGTCCTCGCCAGTATCTTTTTGTATTCATGCGGCAATGAGATTCGCTGTTTGATAATTTTGCTTGCCATTTGGTTGCGTCTGAGTATCGAGAAAATCATTTTTTATTAGCTGCTTGCCGCGCTCCAGAATAGCGAAGGTTGCCAAATCAATCATGTATAGTTCCTGCAATTTTCCGCACTCGCAGTCTCGGCACCAAGTGAAGTTATCGTACTCTACCGAAAGGGCAATAAACTGCTCTGGCTGTATTTCAATAATTGCAAGGTGTTCGTCTTCACGTGTCTCCATTCCCGTTTTGGTTAAATCAAAATAGTTTAAATCATAACTATCAGTACTTAAACCTAGTTTTTGTTGAATAACGGTTTCTAAACTGAACGTAGAACCATGACTCTCTACACAAAGCGCTTGGGGCAAGCTCCAAATAAAGCCGTCAGGATAAGGTGGTTTAAAGGCAGCTAGCAGAAATAGATAACGGTCAGTATCCAGCTTAGTGTAGGCAAGCAGGTTGGTTTTATAAAGTTTGGGATTAGTGGCGAAATGAGGGGACATGAGGCAATACAGAAATTAGATTAATAGCGCAGAGGACAAAATTTAGTTAGCACAACTTCTACCTTTACCTATCAGTAAAAGTTTAGAATTATTGAGCTAAAACCAACCATGCCTTTCCCAAAGCAAGCATACTAAGAAAGGCTTGATACTGGACAAGACAAGCAAAATATGTTTTAGAGTATAAATGGAAATTTACTCAAACCATTAAGTTGTCATTAGTGTTGGTTGGTATAGGATTTTGTCCGTTAATGTTGTAATCCAAGAACCGAATAATGTCAACTTTTTGGCTTAAATATCAGCTTTAAGCTTGAATTATTTTTTTTAATCAAACCTGAATTTAGCTTGCACAAACTAAACACTTACTTATTGATATAAAATGTTAAACTAATTTGTTGAACCTATGATGACACTCGTGAATAGTCAAATTGCCAAAAAGTTAGGACTAAATAAAGCTACTATAGGCAATTACATTCAAGATGCCATAGAGGGAAAAAATAGTCTACAGACTATTAAGGTAAACGAAAAAGTAAAACTTGTTGACTCTCCTCATAATTGGCTGGAATTGGGACGGCTGGCTGAAGTAGGCAAGAAATATCGACCTAGTTCGGCGCAAAAGTCCGTGACAGTACCAGAAAAGTTTTATACTCTTTTTGACGATGAAAGTCAGTTTGAGATTATCCGCGACCTTGAGATTGAAAAGCAAATTGATTTGAAATATTACTACTATAAAGAGGGAGCAGCAGTTTGGAATCAAGCCATTGACAGTAAAGTTAGTTTCATCACTTTAGAAGTAGAAGAGTTGCTGAGGAAGTCTCTGGGATTAATTTGTGGGCATTTTAACAATCACAAGTACAATTTGATTGACATTGGCTGCGGCAACGGTCAACCAGCCGATTTAATTATTGAACAGAAGCAGGTTGCCTCCTACATTGCCTGCGATATTAGCCCAGATATTTTACAGAACTGCAAGCAATTTATTCACTCCAAGTTTCCAAACCAGCAAATTGAAACCTCCCACTTCGACTTTCAAAAAGTCAGCCTGGAGACTCACTTCAAATCATGGACTAACAAAAATCCCAATCTGTTCATGTTTGCAGGTAACACCATTTGCAACCATACGAAACACGACAGATACTATCTGCTCAATTCCATCACTAGGGCGATGGATAAACACGACTTGTTTTTAATTACCTATACTTTAGACACCGATAAAAATAAATCTAGTCTCAGTTACGTGCGAAACATGCTCAACTATTGGCTACCTTCTCTGCTTGGAATCGACACGGAAAAAGTGGAAACCGAAGTGCGCTACAACCACGAAACCAAATGCAAGGAATTAAATATACTGCTGGATAAAGCCTACGTCATGAATTTTCAGGTGCAAAATCAAGATAAGGTAATCAAGCTAGACCAGAGTGAGAAAATTAATCTGTGGAAACACTACGTTTTTTCCCTCAACGAAATAATAGATGAGTTGAAAGATGCTGGATTGCAATTAAGCTTTTCTGTAGCTACCAACGACAACGTGTTGATTGGCTGTCGTTTGGCTTTGAAGTAAAATAAAATTTTGGTTTTATGCTCGCTTCGTAGCATATTAATCTAGGGCTTATTAAAGGGTAAAAGCGAGCGAGCCTAAGAATTAACTTGACAATTACTACTTTTTAATCCATTTAATTCTTAATTGATCTTTTTTAAGTCAATTCTGTTCACAACTGTCTTTTCTGTTATTTGGAGATAAAATAAAATGGAAAATATCACTGACCCATTTAGTTTTCTAATTGGCTTAATTGCGCTTTTCTATCAAAGACTGCCGCAAATACTACATCCAGAAATAATTAGATATCATATGCCAATTTATAGTGCAGCTATAGCGGGTATTATCTTTAATATAGATGCATTTTTTAGACCTAAGAATTATAAATCAAAACTGCCATATTGGATTAGTGACAGAATGGCTAAACTAAATATTATTTATTGGTCAATACTGCTTGCTTGTACCTTTGGGGTTCTTTTTTTATATTTGCTAAGTCTATTGACAGGTAGTTCATTTGCTTCTTTTTTGGATAGTCCAATTACTAAGCTATTTGTAATACAACAAAGTTTGTGGTTGCTGATACAATGCCTTGCAGCTTATTGGATTTGCCGCTGGGCTTTCGTATACATGTTTGCGATTGTATTTGTACCTTGGTGCATGTGGGAAACTCATAGTATTTTTATTACCGCTACACTAGGTTTAGCAACCTTAGCTGCGGTTGTGCTGTTGGTAGGCTCACCCTTTTTGATTTACTGGCTTTGGCAGAGAATTTACCGTTCATATATTCCCAAATCTAAAGATCGAGACAAGCTTTAAAACAAATTACCGGAGATTACCATGCTTAACATAGTGCAGACCTTCTGCCCTAACTATAGTTATCCGCTGTACAACATCCTTGTACCTGCCATTCTCACCTTTATTATTGGTTTGTATGTCAGAAGTACAAATCGCGGCTTTGGATGGAGTAAATTACAACCCTATAGTAAATCTCTAATTGCCATTACTCTGGGCTACGGTTTTATCTATCCAGTTTACAATCTTTTGCTGTGTCCGGTTTTGGTGGGAAATAATTTAATCAATATTTTATTCTTCACCCAGCCTTTGACCCTGGCGCTAGGATTTATTTTGGCTCCCGGTCTAAATAGCTTTTTCAACTTGCTGGCTTCTATCTCAACTATTAAGAGTGGCGATAAGTCAGACGATGAAAAATTTGATCGACTGATTTCCTGGCTAATTGCTGCTTTTTGCTTGCTGGGTCTGTACTTTCTATCTAATGCTTTGGAGGTGATTATATCTTTTATAACCAATCTTGAAGCATTTTGGTTGATAGTGTTAACTTCAAGTGTTAAATTCGCGATGGGATTAGTAGGTTTGAAGCTTTGGACTTGGCTACTTAGAAACATTTTGAATTTGCTTAGTGGCAGATAATTCCATGTTTACCAAACTAATCTGTGATCTTCAGTCCGATTACGACTTCAGTTTGCGCTTCTATGCACTTATACCAGCTGTGGTTAGCTTCATCGCTGGTATGTGGGCTTGGAGGTGCAACCCGCGAGGTCGATGGCAATCTTTCAACTTTGACGGATTTGTATTGAGCTTGATAGTTATTCTATCCCTAGCTCTGGCAATCTTTCTAAATTGGAATATATGCAACCAACCTCGTGCGAGCATAGAACTATATCTGCGCTTGCAGCCTTTGTGGTTTATGCTGGGTTTTACTGTCAGAGTTCTTTGGTATAGCCTCAAAAAGTCACCTTCCTATCCAACAATGCAATCATTGTTTTGGCGGATTGGTTTCCTGCTTCTGCTAATGCTGATTATTAAAGCAATTTATGATTTATATACCCCAACGGCTGTAAACTTCACCTTGTTTCTGGTAATAAGTTATGGATTGAATTTTTGGGCAATTATTAAGCTATTCAGTAAAAGGTAAGGAAAAGACAGATGCAACAACCCGTTCCCCTTTAGCAATAAAGGGGTAATTTTAGGCTCAATTGATATTTAAATCGCCACTTATTCTAAACTAACCAATCTTTTTCAATCTATTGCTTTATGTCCTCCAATCCCAGAAATGAACAAGCTCCTAATTTTTTCAACAAACCTGAAGTGCGGGCAGGAATTGCCGTTACTTTAATTGGCGCAATCGCCACACCCCTAATTATGCAATTGAAGGATGGAATCGACAGCCGCATGGGAAAACAGCTTAATGTGCCGGAGTATTGCCAAAACCCTAATTTGCAAGCTGACAAACCAGTTGCTAATGAAAACCTTAATCAAAATCTTAAGCTGGAGCAAGCTTTAAAGGAAGCTAAAACCTGCGCCGAAATAGCTTTAAAGTGGGAATTTGGCAAACACGTAACCGAGAAAATCTTGAATCCCAAGATTACCACCATTGAGCAACTTGATGAAACTGTGGTCAATATCTTTCAAGGCTGGACGAAGAACAACAATAAATTCTATCCGTCTTTAAGTGAGCGAAATAGAGGTGGTTTGCTTTTTTCCGCCAAAGCCCAAGAGGTTAAGAGCGTCTCTGATGTAATTCAAAACTATCTAGCAACCCCTGCCCACGAAGCCTCTTCCAATTCCAACATGGACAATCCGCTTTTCTACTATCTCAGCGCCAAACTAGACGCTGCTGAAGTCAGTGCCAACCCTGGCGCCCAGCAGGCCCTTAATCAAGCGCTGAAGGAGTTGAATTATACTCGTCAAAGTCTCATGCAGAGTTTTCAGACCCAGTACTCAATCCGCGTAGCTAAAATGCTGGTGAACGGTCAAAGCGAGCAGTTGAAGAAAGAATACAATTTAATTGACCGCATCGTTGATGAAGCCGACCTCGAATCGCTAGTAGAATCTTTGGATAAAGAAAAATTGGATTTCGGTATAAAAGAAAAAACTACAGGTACGGTTAATGACGTTTTGGGATACAACCCTAAAGATAAGCCAGAACTAGCCAAGCGTCTCAAAACTCACTTACAGATACTGATTGCCACCAATAAGAATATTAGATTTCGCTTAATGCAAATGCTGACTGAGAACAATCAGCTTACTCACCAAACTCCCCAAACTAAAGACAGGGATAAAAAGCAGGTACAGTCGAAAGCTAAGAAGTTTCTAAGCCTGGAAGAGCAACTGAAACAAGGCGCAACCCTGGTCAATCAAAACCAATCCCAGCAGCTTAATCCTGTAACTAGAACAGTCACCAAGGGACTCGGTGTTGACCGTATACTAGAGTGTCCGCAAGAGCCGAAGTGCGAAAAAACTATTTCCTCCGTTTGGAATAAGGAAGCTCTGCGCTTGATGGCCATTAGCAGTTACACATACATGCAAAAAGACCATTTTCTGCGCTTTTTGGTTGAGAATAACAGTTCCACTGAAGCTAGTATGAAATTAAACCCTCATTTAATGGCTAGATTCAACACCAAAGAAGGAATGGGCGATCAAGGCAATTGGTTTTCTCAAGTTAAGGGCGAAATGGGTAAAAACAAAGGTCAGTTAAGCGAAATACTTGAGCAGCCTGAAAAACCCCTCAGTGAGTGCGCTATCGGCTGCGTGCGTCCCCTTCACGACCCTCTGATCCGCAGATACGTAGAAGATATGAATCTGGGCTTGCCTTCTCTGGAAAGTCTCAATAAAGAGCTGGCAGAAATAGGGCTAGGGCGCATCGAAACTGTGTATTTATATTACCTGCAAGACATCGACAATGTAATCAAACCCGTTTACACCTTTGTCTATGAAGCCGTAAAATTCAGTGTTTGGCTGGCGGCCGAGACGATTACGACTGTGGCTACCATTAGTGCAGGTTTTACAGTTTTTGTTATTGGGCCAGTGGTGGCAGACCTCATTACTCCATCTCTCCTTGATGGGTTTATGAGCGTAGAAATGGCTCTCAACGGCGGCTTTATAGCCAAAAGCACCGACTTGGTTGACGCGGCCAAACTTGCCAACATATCTGATGATTTGGTCGTCATAGAACTAGGCCCAAACCATGTGGGCAGAAAAATCTCTTCTGGCGAACCAGGTCTTGGACCAAAGGTTGAAAGCAGCAAATTAACCAAAGAGGCTCAAGACCAAATTTCAGATTACGAAATGAAACACGGTGTCCAGGTAGAAGTATTCGAGGTTGAAAATCTAGGCTCCTTCAAGACGGGACGCAAAGACATCAGTGTCTTGGACTTTAAGGGCAAACTGAATCTTGTTGCCGAAGACACAGGTAAAAGCATATTGCAAGTTGATAAAACCCGTTACAACTACACCAAAATACGAGAAAAAGAACTAGCCCAAATTATCTCCGACAATCCAGAAATAGCCGAAAGTTTTGGGTTCAGAAAGGGTACATTTGACAAGCCTGATGAAAAAGCTCCAAAAGTAGCTGACGATGAGACTGAGGGCGCAGGCGTAAGTGGTAGCAAAGCTGGGAAAAGACCGACTGATAGGCCTGATGATTTGCCATCTAATACTAACAATAAATCTAAGCGAGTCGAATGTACTCCAAAGGTAGCCAGTTTGCCAAAAACTTCAGATGGCTTCTTGCTTGCGGTTAAAGATAGGGTGATGCGGTTGGTTATTGAGCCTGTGGAGGCTAAAACTGCCCCTTGTCAAATTAGCGACTTCAATATAAAAAATGAGCAGGACTTCGAGT
Source organism: Calothrix sp. PCC 7103 (assembly GCF_000331305.1). GTDB lineage: Bacteria > Cyanobacteriota > Cyanobacteriia > Cyanobacteriales > Nostocaceae > Dulcicalothrix. Next base: position 16,570 of record NZ_KB217473.1, read on the forward strand.
TTGATAAAAAGAGCGGGTATATTGTACCTGATGATCGCAGCGCCCCTCCTTCAAAAATTAATAATAGATTACCCCAGAATTTTGCTTGGGCTGACAAAGAGTACCCACTAGATGTACTAGAAGCCAATATGCAGCTAAAGACACATTACCGTATAGAAAGTTTGGATAGGGTTAGTGAGCTAAAGAAAGTTAGTAACTTAGATGACTTGCTGGATACTGCGAACTTGGATAAGTTCAAAGCTCAGAATGCTGGTAACAAAAGACTAAAAGATTTAACTGTTGAAGAAATAGAACTACTAAAAGAGTATCGACAGACAGGAAGTGCAGTTGAACTAACTAAGGCAGATGAAGACTTGTTTGCCGAAGCTCAAAAGCTTCCTATTGATGGAGTTAAGTATGATTCAAATGGATTTATTGAGTTTGACAGCCAAATCATTGAAGAAAAATACACTTTGCCTGGTGGTCATACCAAAGAAAAAGCCGACATAGATGCAGCTAACAAATGGTATGAAACTAATGTCGATCCAAATGGTATTCCTGATGGCTATACTTGGCATCATGGAAAGAATGACGGAGATATGGAATTGGTACCAACCGCTTTACATAAACTTTATCGCCATACAGGAGGCAACGCTTTAAATAATGTTCCCAATCCTTAAAGTTTACATTTTTATCAAACTAATTAATTATTAAATATAAAATATATGTCAGAAATGCCAAGCAACAAAGAAAACAGCATCGAACTTAAACACGTAAAACTCCCTCCAGTCCTCAAGGATATTAAATCAGAAGTAGTTTTAACAGAAGCTCAGTTACAGGAATTAGAAAATAAAGCCACATTTAAATTAAAACCTGATTTAAGAGAGTTTCTAAAATATTATAGCGGGGTTTACTTTCAACGTCGCATGAACAAACATCTTCCTTATCTTGATTTTGTTATCCCCAATAGGCATGGAATGAAGATTATTAGAGGCGGGTTAGCTGGTGTCAATAAAATAGATGAAAGTGGTGATTTTCATCTAGGCTTGTTTGACTATGATTTAGCAGGCACAAGAAAACCTATATTAACTTTTGGTTCGCACGCTGCCTTACACTATCTCTTCGTCTCTGAAAGTGGAGATATTTGGTACGCCTATGTCCGAGAATTTGATGAAGACGGTAAAAAGTACATAAAAGTGGCTAATTCTTTCAATGACTTTTTAACCATCCTTCAAATTCGTAAAGACTTTATTGATAGTTTCCTTAAAGAATATCCAGAGCGACAAGCTGATATTCAATGGATGATTGATGAAGAGAATGGGATTTTTAATGATGAGGAGGAAGATGAGGATGAAGATTACTAGTTTGCATTTTCACTCAAATATAAATTTATGTCAGAAATGCCAATCAATAAAGAAAACAGCATCGAGCTTAAACATGTAAAACTGCCTCCAGTGCTTAAAGATATTAAGTCAGAAGTAGTTTTAACTGAGCAACAGCTTCAAGAATTAGAGAAAATAGCCACATTTAAATTAAAACCTGATTTAAGAGAGTTTCTAAAATATTATAGCGGGGTTTATTTTCAACGTCGCATGAACAAACATCTTCCTTATCTTGATTTTGTTATCCCCAATAGGCATGGAATGAAGATTATTCGAGGTGGATTAGCGGGTATTGGAGAAATAGAAAAAAAGGATGATGGATTTTGGCTAGATACTACAAACAACTTAGATGGTAGTAAAAAACCTCCTATGTTTAAATTTGCATCTCATGCAGGTTTATACTATATTTACGTTTCACCAGATGGAGCCATTTTCTATGCTTATTCCTGGGAATATGACAGAGACAACCAAAAGTTTATAAAAGTAGCCGACACGTTCAATGACTTTCTTGGTATCCTTCAAACTCAAAAAAACTTTATTGATAGCTTCCTCAAGGAATACCCAGGACGACAGGCAGATATTCAATGGAAAATTGATGAAGAGAATGGGATTTTTGATGATGAGGAGGAAGATGAGGATTACTAATAAATGTAAACCAGTACTGTTCACTGAATAACTACATCGAAGTCAGAGAACAGGAACTAGCCCAAATTATCTCCGACAATCCAGAAATAGCCGAAAGTTTTGGTTTCAGAAAGGGAGTGTTCGATAAGCCCAGTGTGAAGGTTGCTGATGGTGTTGACTGTGTTGGTAGCGGTAATAGTGGCAAAAAACCAACCGATGGGACAAATACAGAAATTGTCTCAAACAATGAATCTGCGCCTTATCGCCCAGCAGTTAAACCTAGACTATGATTCAATTCGCAGGTGGCTGAAGAAGAATCGGATTGTGGTACACAAACCCAATCAACGTCCACTGTTACTTTCAAGGCAAACCCAAATTCAAGCTCGCATCCAAAGCGGGGAAAGCGCGGAGAGTATTGCCAAGGATTTGCAAGTTAACTTATCAAGCTTAACTAAATTTCTACGTGAAAAGGGAATTAGGTATGGAATTTGGCTCAAACTTGATTAGTAGTTGATTTCGATTTTTCAATGCCTTCCGGCGCCGCAGTGCCTAACTCGCGCCTGTGCCATACAAAAATCAACACTCTGTAATCGCTTGTTTTTTTAACTCGTACCTATCTTTGTGATACCAAGTGTAGGCTTGTAAATAAAAAGTCTGAAGGGTGTGGTTTCTATCGCGCTTATCAGGATCGGAGGCAAAGAAGGCAAGGCAATACTGGAGCGGCACGTCCAGCTTCAAACAGAGGTTGTAGGAAAGGAGACGGGCGGCGTACTCGCAGACGTACTTTTGATCCACTCCCTTGAGATAAGCCGTCAGCTTGGCGCGATGTTCTTTGGGCACGGAAAAGAGATGCCCTAGCTCGTGCAATATCAAGGATACAGCCATTTCATCACTCCAATCCACACACTGGTCAATAATGAAACTGCCTTTATGTATCTTGCACAAGCGGGGCATAAACCCGTCTTCTACAGGTGCAAACTTAACTTCAATCCCGTTTTGGGTGCAGTAATTAACGAGCTTGTCTTTAATGGTCATGTGGAAGTTGAAGTGCCAGCCGCGCACGTTTTACCAATGTGCTGGCTGCTGATTAATGCCAAAGAATAGGCAATGTTTCACCTTTTGGCAAGTGAAAAAGCGGTGCTAATTCTAGGCACAATTAAGCACAATTCTGGCGCGCGCTTTAATACCCTTCTCTTGGCTTGACGGAATTCAAAACATATACCCAATTACTACCATGATTTTGCGTAATTTCTCTCTGGATACTGACAGCGCCAAGGAACTGGTAAAAAATCCCGCCGCCACTACTCAGGCAATTATCGAGGCGGCAGTGCAAAAAGCTGTCTATCTGAACGGGGAAATTACCATCGCCCGAAAAGACGGAGAGCTGCGAGAGTTTGAAAAAGAGTTGATAGTGGAAGCCTGTAAGTTGCTGATGAATGAAAGTACTCTGGTTTTAGCGCTGTATTTACAATTTAACAATCTCCAGAATCAGTGGCACAAATTGACAGCAAAGGTAAAAGAAGATCGGCAGGCTTTGGGGGCGGCGAATGTGGAAAAATTTGCCGCTCTGCTCCAAACGGATATCCTACTTTAATAGTTGGAACCAATTTCAACAATGTTGCTAATTTTACCTTCTACTTTTACAATCGCGCTTTTGTTTAAATCCACCCACTTTTTGGCTAGATCGTAAACTCTGATAGTGTAGAGGTTCACTGTTTTATAATTTTTTGTATATCTAAAGTTGTCGTGTTTTAAATCAAAAAAATAAGGTTACTCAAATTCAAAACTTGACATCATTTACAAATAGGTAAATTATATTAGCATGGCACAAAAAATAAGCCCTGCTAAATTAGCCCTTTTTTACGGTACTAAGCCAACTTGGTACAAGATTAATCTTCTATCTGAATACCAAACTCAATTACTTGAAATTGAGGAAGAGCTTGCTCAAAAATATAAACAGCTTTATACAGATTACATCTTGAAGTACGCAAGGGGAGGCAGAAGGCTGAAGATAAAAGCTAAGAAAAATTCTAAAGCAATTCAAAAATTAGTATATGCAGATAATAATTCCCATTGAATCACTTAACCGGGATTACCAGTTCGAGGGAGGTTTAGATGCAGCTGTGGAATACATTAAATCTATCTACGGCTACCCCCTTTTAAATCAGGTTTCTTTGGATAGAGAGCAAGAATTAATTTCAGTCACTTTCTACGACCAAGAAATTGATTACGAGCAATCCCAGCAAAAACTCAACGAAGCTATTAAGGTAATTGGTGAAGGCAAGCCCAGAATCGCCCTATCTCTGTTTGAAGAAGCAGTGAAACTAGACCCTTTCAACGATTTAACCAGACGCAATTTAGGCTCTTGCCTTCTGGAGTTAGAAGAACTTGATCTGGCCAAGCAAGTCTTTGAATCCTGTCTCTACATTAACGATAAGGATGCCTATTCTTGGATTGGTTTAGGCAATAGCTTTGCCAAAAGACCCGCAAATAATCTTGAGAATATTTACAAAGGTATATTTTATTTTGAAAAGGCTATTGAGAAAAACCCGGAATCCTTTTTGGCAATCAATAATCTTGCGGCAACTTATTCCCGAATTGGAAACCAACAGAAAGCTATAGAACTGTTTAACCAAGCTATTGAATTAAGTCCCAAAGACCAGCGCCCGCTCTTGGGTAGAGCTTTCACCTACCTGGAGTTGAACCATTTATCTAAAGCTAAAGCTGATTTTCAAGCTTGTTACGAATTGTCAGGTAGCACCGAGCAAGGCAAGATGGCAGGTCAATATCTAAATGAACTAAGTAAAATTATTAAATAGTATGAGCAAAGCAAAAAAAGAATTAAAAACACCTATCTATCAAAATCTAATTGAGCAAATTCAAGCTAAAGGTTTAAAAGTTAAAATTGTGGAAGAAGTTATTCCAATCGGTTACGCTGCAATTCGTTTATATGGAGCGGATACCAGTAAAGAAATTCTCTTAAGAGTCAACCCCAAGTATAAAGTCATCGCCGACCACGCGATAACCCAGCAATTGCTTCGCGCTGTGCGCTTCTTAGACCTACCAGAACAAGACCGTCAATTTCCCGGTATGACTCCTGATGCCTTTCGAGTGGCAATGACTGATGTCTCAGAGGATATGGCAGAACTTCTTAACACTAAGCGAATTCCTCTAGAGCGATACGCTCCGATGATTCGCCATTTATACGATGGAGTCGTAACTCAAGTTACTTCCATGCCTGCTGACCTTAGAATTGAGAAATACATTAAGGAAAATATGCCGCAGCTCGAAGCTTTGCAGAAAAAATCCCTTTTCAAGCAAATTCAAGACGGAGCTAAAGGTTTATCTTTAGAGATTTTATCTTTAACTCCAAAAAAACTGTATACCTGCAACGCTTTGATGAACTACGCCTATTTTAAAATGATTGACCAATATATTTTCCCAGTAGAAGCTAAGTATTTCGAGGTGTTTGAGGGAATTATTGATAAAGAAATGGGTGATACACTTTTCCAAGCCGCTCTTAATCCCGAACTCAACGATTTTCAGTTAACAAAGGTGTGGGTCGAAAAATTAGGAATAGAGGATTGGTTCAAGTGGATCAAATAAATGTATGCAAACATCAGAAATTCAAAAAATAGTAGAAGAATTAAAGAAATTCAACAGCGAGCGCGGCTGGGAGAAGTTTCATAATCCTAAAAATTTAGCGATTTCTATTTCTTTGGAAGCTAACGAATTACTTGAGATATTTCAATGGCTAACAATGGATGAAGCCACACAAGCCCTACAAACCAAAAAAACTGAGCTATCGGAAGAAATAGCCGATGTAGCAATTTATTTACTATTACTGGCAGAGAAAGCCGAAATCAATTTAATCGAGGCAATCAAAGATAAGATTGCAAAAAATCGCGTCAAACACAATACTAATAAAGAGTATGATTATCTATCAAGCCAATAAAAATCAATTTTGCAACGATATTCTTAACAACTCAATTGTTGAAAATTTAAAGCATAAATTTCACGAAAATCTAAACTATGTGCCTGGTGAGAGTGAGGTCAGATCGTGGCAAAATTCGCTTATGTACATGGACAAGGTACTTGGTGATTCATCGATTCCTCAAGACGCGGGAATTGCCATTGAATACAACATTCCTCAAACTTCTAAGCGTATCGACTTTATTATTACGGGCTTGAATCAAGAGGATAAAAGTGTAGCCATTTTGATAGAGCTAAAACAGTGGTCGCAGATTGAGCTAACTGAGAAAGATGCCACAGTTATTACTATCCTTGGCAAGGGAAAAAGGGAAACTAATCACCCTTCCTACCAAGTCTGGTCTTACGCCGCGTATTTAGAAAGCTTTAATGAGGCAATATACAATCAAGGAATTGAACTCAAGCCTTGCGCTTATCTTCACAATTATAAAGAAGACGGAATTATTAACCACCCTTTCTATGCCTTTCATATTGAAAAAGCTCCTATATTCTTACAAACTGACGCTCAAAAGTTAAGAGAATTTATCAAGGAGCATGTCAAGTATGGAGACAAAAAAAATATTATGTATCAAATTGAAAATGGTCGTATAAGACCATCTAAAAGCTTGGCAGACTCTCTAGGTAAAATGGTACAGGGAAATCAAGAGTTTATCATGCTGGATGAGCAGAAGACGGTCTATGAATCAGCAATGTTTCTTGTTAAAAATTCTTCTCCAGAGCGAAAGAATGTGTTGATTGTTGAAGGGGGGCCTGGGACTGGTAAATCGGTAGTTGCTGTCAACTTGCTAGTAGATATTATCAAAGGCCGTAGAACTGCTAAGTATGTATCTAAAAACGAAGCCCCGCGAAGAGTCTACGAAGCCAAGTTAACTGGTATTCTACGTAAAACTGAAATTAGTAACCTATTTTGCGGTTCAGCCGCGTTTACCAATACCCTAGCTAACACATTTGACGCTCTAATTGTAGATGAAGCTCACCGCCTTATCGAGAAAACTAGATTCACTCCAAAGGGAGAAAATCAAATCAAGGAAATAATTAATGCCTCCAAATGCAGTATCTTCTTTATCGATGAAGACCAAAAAGTTCATTGGCAGGATATTGGGGAAAAGGAAGAGATTGCAAGATGGGCTGAGAAACTGGGGGCTAACGTGCAATATTTGGAATTAAGCTCGCAATTCCGTTGCGCTGGCTCAGATGGATATATGAATTGGCTGGATAACGTTTTAGGTATTCGCCAGACCGCTAATTATAATTTGCAAGGTCTAAACTACGATTTCAAAATTTTCAGCACCCCTGATGAACTTCGAGATGCCATTTACGAGAAAAATGCTATTAACAATAAAGCCCGCATGGTAGCTGGATACTGCTGGGACTGGATTAGCAAGTACAATAAAGAAGCTTATGATTTCAACTTCTCACCCACCTTCAAAGCTAAGTGGAATCTCTCAACTGACGGAATGCTGTGGATAATGGCGCCTGATTCAGTTAAACAAATTGGCTGTATTCATACCTGCCAAGGTCTAGAAGTGGATTACATCGGTGTAATCATTGGCGAGGATTTTGTGGTAAGAAGCGGTGAGGTTATGGTTAATCCTAGTAAGCACCCTATCAGAGATACTACTTTACACGGCTTTAAGGAAATGGCAAGAAAAGAGCCTGAAGCCGCTAAAGACAAAGCCAAGAGAATTATTAAAAATACCTACCGCACGTTAATGACCAGAGGTATGAAAGGTTGCTACATTTACTGCGTGGACAAAGAGACTGAGCAATATTTTAGGGAAATGCTCAATTAAAAACTCTTGCACAAATTTTTAATTTACCAGAAATTTAATCTAATTTATATATTCAAAATATTTTCAACCAATGTATGAATACCAAGTTAAAGGAAATAATATTTCAAAACCGAGAGGAGGCATTAGATTTTATTGAAAAAGAAAATCAAATACTTGAAAGCATTCAAAATGGAGAAACAAATTCCAACGCGCGCAAATTTATCGCCCATAAAAGCGAGTATAAAGGATTTGAATACTATATTGTGCGCCATACCAATGCTTACAACTCAAATGCATTTTACCTTTGCGGTTACGTAGTCCTAGATGAAGTCACAGATAATCTCTTCCAATCGTTATTTAAACTGCTAAATAAAGATTACAAAGATATCATCTCTTGCCACGGGGGTCTTACTTACGAAGGCAATAACTTTATAGATATTCAAAGCAAAGAGTTAATGATTGGTTTTGACTGTAGTCACGCTGGAGATATTATCTCTATGGACAAGGCTGAAATAACTAGAATCAAGTCAACTAGCGCAAACTATAGCTACAAAACTTTTTATTTTGTAGAAGATAATTGCCGTTCAATCATTGACCAGCTGATTGAAATATCTACACAATATAAAGATTGTAAAAATGGTAGAGAAGGCGCCTTACAGGAAATCAATGATTTATTTACTAATTTGTAGCAAACTCTTTAACCTGTTAGCTTCAATCATAAATTATTTATATGTCAATGATAATAGAACCAGTATATACTAATAACGAGCTATTTAATCAAATTCAGGAATTATTTAAGTCCTTGAATAGAGAAGTACTAAAAGAAGGGAAACTTGTTATTGACCCGTCTCAAAAAATACTTGCTAAGAATGAGCAGGATATAAATGTATTGATTTCACTTCAAAAATCTGAGGCTACATCTTCTATCTTGAGTATTGAATTTATAGAAAAGCAAGACGGCAGTCTCTACAATGAAGGATTGAATAAAGAGTATCCTGAACTAAAAACTAGTGAATTTAAGTTAAACTTTAAATCTGACAAACAATTTCTTGTTTACCTAAATCATCGACGGTCGGAAGCCCAGACTATAGCCTATATAAATTTGTTAGACGAAGAAGACTGGATAGAAATACCAATTTACCACGAAGATTACAAGTTATATAAAGAGCTAAATCTATTATTGGTAAGTGCCATCGACACTTATCTTGGAAAGGTAGCTAAAGCGGTTGCAAGTATTAAAGGGTAAAAGCTACATTACCTACAGCTTTACCTATCCAAAGAGTACCAGCAATTAGCTGCAAATTATGATTCTTTGTTTAGCAAGTTAACCTAAGCACTGGAGATAAGTTACAAAGAGTTGGCTCTTTGAACCAACTAAACTAATATTTTTATAAATGCTATAGATTTTCCACTATAGCATTTTTTTTATTTTTTATTTTTATGGGTAATTATCCCTTGACAACACTTAAAAAAATAATCATTATTTAAATATGATTTTCACTAGAAAAAAGTTTGTTAAATATACAATCCAAGACTTGAGAAAAGATTTTCCTGATAATGAATCTTGTCTTAAGTATTTATTCAAACTTTTTTATGGGCATATACCTGATTTTGATAAGTATTATTTAATCAAAGGACGTAAGGAGTTTGTTCATTCTATCACTGGTGAGCATATCTCACCCCTTGCAAATACTATATTTCATAAATCTTCTACGGATTTGACTAATTGGTTTGAGGCAATCTATAAATTTGCAAACAGCAGAAATGGAGTATCAGCAATGGAATTGATGAGAGATTTCGGAGTCACTTATAAGACAGCTTGGAGAATGGCAAAGCAAATCAGAACTTTGTTTGAGGACAGCCCTGCAATTGGAGGTGAAGATAAAACTGTAGAAATTGATGAGATGTATATTGGTGGTAGTGAAAGTAATAAACACCAATCTAAAAAAACTGGCAATCTGGCAACGCAAGGTAAAACTACTGTAATTGGAGCGGTAGAAAGAGAAAATAAAGTAATTACCAGAGTAATTGACGATACAACTAGTTCAAATATCAAACCATTTATAAGAGGGAAAGTTGATATAAAGTCTCGTGTTATTACTGATGAATACAAAGGTTATAAAGATTTAAAGTATCAAGGCTATTCCCACCGCACAATAAATCACTCACAAGGGGAATATGTAAATGGCTCAATTCATACTAATACTATTGAAGGGTTTTGGTCTTTAGTAAAAAATGGCATTGCCGGAACATACAGAATGGTGAGTCCAAAATATTTACAAACTTATTTAAATGAGTTTACTTTTAGGTATAATCACCAGCATTCCAAATCTCACCTATTTGATTTTATTTTGAATAATAGAATTAAGAATAATTTAGTTTTTTAAAGTAATTTCTCTGGATAGCCATACCTAGGAAAAGCCTCATACAAGTTATCTTCAAAATCAGACCAGTTTTTTGAGATTCGCATTAATACGATTATTTGAGCTAAGTGTTTTTCAAGGTTTGGATTGCCTATATCAAGTGATAGAAATTGGTGGAATTTATGTACTCTATTACCGCTTTCATTGGGAGGATTTAATCTTCTTAGTTCATCTAAGACTCCATCAGGTAGTAATTCGTAGACAATTTGATTTGTAATTTTACCAATTATTTGAGGCCTTTTGTGGGATAAAGGGTCAAAGTTCCAATTCCTAAGTTTTGCTATTTGCTCATAGTATTCATTTGGAAATCTCTTTTGCCAAGGTAATAATTCAGATGAAATGTAAGCACTAAGAATTTTCTGAAGCTCATCTTTTTGTCTATCACCTTGATAACCAGTTGCTTCATCTACCAGTGCAATAATACCAAGTTTAGCTAAACTTCTTATTATTATTTCAGCCATTTTTGCAAGAGGCTCTTGCCTTGTTGTTAGAACCCCGTCTTGCCTAGCTTCTAAATATATATCGCACACAACAGGTAAAATTTCCGCTTTATACCCCTTAGTGATATTTCCATATATGTTTATATATTCAAAAACTGCAAGAAGATCAGCCCTGTTTTCCTTATTAACATAGGGTAAAAGACCCTTTGAGTCTAAAAAAACAGGCATATTGATCACTCTAGCATTTCCCCTTGCTGGTCTTTTGAAGGCCTTAAAAATGGACGTTTGTGTAATGATTCTTGTCCCGTCTTCCAGCACGGCACAAGGCAGTGTTATATCTCCAACACTAATTTTGCCTTGATGTGTTGCTTTTAATAATTTAGAATTTTTAGCAATTTTAGATTTTTTGATTATATTTTTAAACTCTTTTTTCTCCTCCTCCACTTCTGATTTTATTTTATTTACCACATTTGACATATACAAAGACTTAAAAAATGGAATAAATTATGTCAAAGTGTTGTCAGGGGATAATTACCTACATAATCCTTTACTGATTATGCCGCTGCGTCACCATGCCAAATTTCAAGGTAGATGCTAGCCATTTAATCAAGAATGGCTTTAAAGCGTTATTACAGCGCTTTCTAAAATTTGAAATAAATGATATATAGTCCTAAAGTACTAAGAGTAATCAATGATACTGTAGATTTCTGCACCCGATACTTAAGTATACTACAAAAAAAATATGTATATTTTTTGCCAAGATAAAAAATAACTTTCGTCAGCCAAAACCACCCCGTCGCCAAAATTTCTCCCGTCCCCAACCTTTGCTAGTCCCCCACCACCCATATTCTCTATTCTCCAAACTACCATTTTTGCACTATTGGAAAGTTATGTCATTGCTGACGCAATGCCAAACTTTGGGCTAAAGCCTATTCCCCAATTCCACCTAACACCGCCAATCCATCCACCTATCTAACCCTAACGCGCATACTTCCTAACATCTACTTTCCCAATTATCAATTATCCAAAATTCCACTCTCTCCCTAGATTATACGCAGCAAGAGCAATCCCCAACTTACAATTCCCAACCATCAACCACCACTACCTGCTACTAACTGACTATTCCTTTAACTACTGACTAACTACCACTACACTCACTACCACTTTCACTTTTCATCACTACTTCCAAAACTGACTTCAAAAGTAACTATCAAAATTTCCAAAATTTCCAACAATCAAAAACTACAAACCACAAATCACAAAACAGAAAAAATCATCAAACAATAACCACTACTCAATAACTTAATTTTAACCTACTCAAATTATTTCAACTTGAGCCATTTTCTAAAAATTCCCAAATTTACTTATCGATTACTCTCAAAACTGTAAATTTCAACTCTAAATAGTACTTAAAATGCCCAACTACTGACTCTCCAACTACCCATAAGTCCCTTTCTAATCGTATTCTTCAGTTTCAAACCTCAAACAAGCCGTATAACACATATTATACGAGTAGGTAAAATTACAACCACTTACTAGAGACTAGTAGCACAAACAGTAACCCGAACTTACGTTTTCTTTTTAAGGTGGTTTTTATCTGCTTAGGTGGTAAGTAGAAAGTTTCTTCCCGGAAGCAGGAGGGGAGGCAAAACATCCCCGTATGGTTTGGATAAATATTATTTGCCTTTTTTGAGGTTTAGCTTTTCCGCTTTTAGCCGTTTGCTAATTTTATTAAGACCCTTGAAGAAAGTTTTAGTATAAAATTTCATGTCCTGCGGGTAAAGCCAAAGAAAAGCTCTAACAATATTTTTTACCCTGTTGATGTTGTTTAGTTCTCTTTCAATTCTGCCTATGGAGTTAGTTGGTGGTTGCATGAGTCTTAGAATAGACTATTAAAAGCTAATTGTAAATTTGAAGGGTGGCGCTCTAAGTATTTAAGGCAACTTCCTCCCCTTCCGGAAACTCCAATCTTGGAGAATCACGGGTGCTTATTGAATAAATCGCAATTATAACTATTAATCATAACTGGCTTCTTGAGCTTAATTCGGTTGGAACATGCGGATGAATTGTGTGTGTTGAGATGTTTATTATTTTGGAGCTAAGGGCGTTAAACGCCTTTTACTCCCTTCCCGTATAGCTGTCGGCTATGGCTTTGTTTATTCAGTGGTATAAATTAGTTTTAGGTATATCTAATTTAGCTAGTAAACTGGTGAACTTTACTAGAGAGTGTTTCCCTGCGTTCTGTGCCACTTTAATTACTGGTGGACTAGTTTATCATTTCCCTCGCAATTCGTCTCTTACAACGCAATTGTGAAGGTGTTTTATAAATTAGGTTTTATTATTTATTCTCCTAATGGTGATACTGCTAGTTTAATAGTAATTACAAAGTGATACTTGAATACTTAGGGTCTTGCGGACTCATCTATCCTCCTCTTTACGCGCTGCATCCCCGTTATGTTGCGAACATTATCAGTTTCAATACTTGATTAACAAATTTCCTGTATTGAACTTACGGTGTTTTGGAACCGTCCAGTTTAGAGAGACCGTCGTCTCGCACCGCTCGTCTTGCGTTGTTTTACTGATTTTAAGTGTTGCTGCTTTAACCAACCGTTTTCAGGTATTGGCTAACAGCTTTTGCAGGACTTGAGCCTTAGAACAATTTTCTAAATGGCTCTTGAAGCGGGTTAGATAGCCAACATCTAACTTGTCTTACTTACAATGGGTGGGTATTTTTGGCTACTGCCACTGTAAATTCCTGTTTGCGGCTACTGGCAGAAAGTCACTTCTGCCCTTGCCTAGTATCAGTATATCCCCCGTTGCACTCACCTCCTTTCGGTGGTGGCTGGGTATCCCCGATTTGTGTTTAGCCCATTACTGTAAAGCAACATGACTAAACTCTCGGTCTTATTCCTGAGCGTGCCCCGCTCTCGTTTCCTAATGCGGGCTTTTCCCTCTTCTTGGGAGCTACCCAAGATTTTCTGTTTAAAGAGTACTGATTTGAGTTTTCTAAGGCGACAGATTAGTACAAAGCTGTAAGTAGCAGAGTTTGGCTCTGCATTCAAGTAGTAATTAATAATGTGTTTAGTAGGTAAATAATTAGCGCCAAGCGCGGGTTTTTTCTACCATTATAAATTAGTTAATTAGCACTCAAAGACCGTCCTTACTAGCCTTTACTGGGGATTGCTTTCCCTCCTGCCTTCGACTCGCTCGGCGTGTTTTCGCGCTGTTCCAACTGTGAAGCTTGGCTGGTTAGGTATGCCATTACCGTGTAGCCGTTCCCTGCCGGAAGTGGTGGGAAGTGGGGGTTGTGTGTTATTTCGTAGTTCGTATAATCTTGTGGATTAGTAGGAACTAATGGTTGTTTTGGCTTAGATAAGGGATTTACCTATAAGAAATTAAGCTAAACTTGACAGTATCCTTTTTTAAGGGAATAATTTAATTGAAAGTTTTCTTTAGCCTCTTTTAAAAGCTTATTTTAGAATTAGAATGCAACACTAATTCTCCGGTCAAATTTTGACTAAATCACTTCATCAAAAGAGGTGTTTTATTTTGCCAAAAAATAACCGTACTTAAAGTAAAAATTAGTTTTACCGTTGCGTCAAGGTTTTATATAATGATTATATACACGATTATATAAGGCTTATATAATTAATTATATACTTGTTATATAACGATTATATATTTACCGTTTTTATTGATTATTAAGCACTTTATCGTAATTTCACTGAATTAAAATTTATCTAGTAAGTTGTTATTGAATCAAATATCAAATTAATTTGTGAAAAAAAGTAAAAAAAAAAAATCTCTCCGGATGGAGAGGGTGTATAAACTTACAGAACCTAAATACTAAATGGTCGCGGCTTCAGACTGACGCTTTAAACCATTACTAATTCTTACCATTACACCTCGCATACCTGCAATTCTATTTTCTTCTGCTACATACTCAAGATGCTTTTTATAAGTTTCAATTAATCCTTGAGTTGATAAATTAGTTTGAACATAAATTCCTCGTTGAGTTTCATGAACTATTTTAAAGAGTTTGGCGAACTGAGGTCTTTTTACTATGCGCCTCCAAGTTAAAATTCTCCCAACCCCTGCTTTTTTGGAAAGGGTCGAAAGGGAATAGACATTATTTTCTTCAAATTGTTTTGAGGGCATTGTATTAAGTTCAGTTTAATTATAATAGGATTGTTCAAAGTTATCAATTATAATCTTTAATAAAGAAATCGGCTTTGTAAAGGAATTATTTTAACCAAACATCGACCTAAGAGTGCGCTCCTTAGAAAATTGTTCAAGTTCTCTCATTAGTTCTTCTTCATTTTTAGACTGACAGACCTTTACCATATAATCAAGAAGCATACTTTTGGAAATCATCACCCCTGTTTTACGACTAAATTTCTGACTAAGATTGTTTAAATATAAATCACTTTCGTTTAGTATGTTGAACAATACTTTTTTAAAATTAGCTCCCTTTACTCCCTGTGGTGCAGCAACAACTTTCATATCTTCCTGCGTCTGTTCCTGGTTTTCCTTAATTGCTTCGTGTTGAATTCTCCTTAAGGATAAAATATCTTTTTTTGGCATATTTATGGTTTATTTATCGTGTTATATAACGATTATATAATTAGGTATATATTAAGTATATAACTGTTATATAATGAGTATATAATCAATTATATACATGGTATATAACTGTTATATAATGCTGTCAACTTCTTTAAATAAAGTTCTGTAAGCTTTGAGGCTTTCTGAGTTTTTATCGTACTCATCCACCATAATACATCCAATGTTAGAGTTGTCTATGGCGGCATCAATAGGAATTTGAGTTTTGGAAACTTTATCTAGCAGATTAAAAGCAGTTAAATCTTCCTGAATAGCTTTTGAGGCATTACTTTTACGCTTATCAACTTTAGTTAGAACCAGCTTAAATTTTGGTTCACTATCAATCAATAATTCTTTGGCTAGATGTACAAAATCTAAAAGACCCTCAGTGCTTCCCGCTTCGTGAGAAACTGGGATTACAATTAAGTCGGCTGCAATAATCGCATTTTTAACAGTTGAACCCAGACTTGGAGGGGTATCAATTATTATATAATCGTACTTATCAAGAATAGGGTAAAGCCCTTTTTTCAGAATATATTCCCTGTGGTTTCGGGAGATAATATCTTGACTAATTTTTTCCATCTTTAAATTTCCTCCAATTATATCAAGATTTTCTCTTAATGAAGTTATTGTGTTTTGGATTGGCTCTCCTTCGTAAAAGTTAGCAATGGTTTTATAAACTTTAGCACCTACCCACCTCGTAAGACTGTATTGCGGGTCTAAATCGATAATAAGTGTTTTGCCTACTTCACTTGCTGCTAGAGCTAGATTCTTTACTGTACTTGTTTTTGCCTGCCCTCCTTTGTGCGTTGCAACTGCTATTACTTTTGCCATATTTATAGATAAATTTACTGATATATAATTATTATATAATGGATATATAATACGTATATAACAGCTATATAAGGGTTTATATAATTGTTATATATTGATTATATACTCATTATATAACGTCAATTATTTTCATTATTTGTACTTAAGAAAGTTTAATAAGTACAACATTTATTGTCAACGGTTGCGTCAAGATTTTCTGATTATTCCAACCATTATCAAATAAACTATGTTGCAATAAAACACAGATATTTGAGTTTAGAGAAGATAACAGTCAAGAGGAATAAATCAATGTTGAGAACATAAATACTCACTGCGCGCGCAAGCTCCTGACTCTCATTTTTTCGGCAGCACAATTTGCTTGGCGCCACGCCAAAGCGACTGATTTTTAGTCAAACATGTTATAATGCCATATATCAGAGTACCAAGTCAAAAAAGTGATACAAAAAATTACTTAGACTGACCCAAGTAAGAAAAAAGTTAAGTAATGAAAACTTGGTACTCGTTGAAACCATTATCCAAGGCGGACTTTAGCAGCCTCAACTGTGCAGCCACAATTGCGCGCAAGAGGCTTATCGGTCATTGGCATCATAGGCAGATTGTCAAGTAACTTTAAACAACTTAACTATTCGCATTCAAAAAGTTTCATTAAGTAGTATTGACATTGCACCAAAAATATAGATAAGCATTTCAGTTGTATTCTTAATTCACTGCTATTTTCTTTGAGAAAAGTAAAAATACATCCTGACGATTTAAGTGAAATTGCGTAATAATCATCTTGACAGCATATAAAAAATTCAAAATCAACCGTATGATTAACGAATCTACAATAAAACTTAAAATTTCTCTGACTGACCCTGAATTAGATGAGGAAGAATTAGATGAACTGACGCGGTATGTGCTGAGGGATATAAAAGACTTGGTGGAAGATGCCAGCATGGCTGAAGATGAAGAAACTTTAGACGGCGTACACAGAGGCGGGCTTGCAACAACCCTTTTGGGAGTGCTTAACGCAGAGGTTAGTATTGCAAACTTGAAAAAGTTTCTAGGATTTTTAGGCGAGAGGCTTGGCAATAAACCAATCAAAATATCTGGTAAAAAACCTGACGGGACAGAATTTAGTCTTGAAGCAAGCAGCCGAGAGGAGCTTCAACAAGCGGCACAAGAGTTAATAGATTTGATGAAAAAAATATAAAACTAGTGTACCAGTAATCTGACTTTTGGCAGTAATTGGAAAACTTCCTCTGAGTTTGCCCGAACTTTTCTTTCACAGCCTTTCTCATTAACTAGAGGCTGTTGAGAATCGCTTGCGACAAAAACCATTCACAGGATTTAGGCAGAGCTTGAAAAATCAGTTCTAAGAATTGGTATTGCTTAGGCATTACCGCAATTTAGCTGTTATTCAGATGATGAAACAACTCAAGACAACGGCAGGAACTAAACATGACTATAGATAAATTTGCACTATTGATTGGCGTCAGTGAGTACGAGTCTTCAAAATTAAGCGAACTTCCAGCCGTTGAAGAGGACGTAGAGAAAATGGAGAGAGTTCTACTAAATCCTGAAATGTGTGGATTTAAGCAAGAAAATCTGCAACGCCTGATAAATCCCGACATGGAAACCATGCGAAGAGCTATTAGTTGGCTTTTTAATCTGCGTAAAAAAGATGATTTGGTATTACTCTATCTGGCTTGTCACGGGATACATCACAGAGACAGTGGGCGCCTGTACTTCGCAGCCAGCACAACTAGAGAAGATGACTTGATAGCAACCGGAGTGGAGGCTAGGTATGTACATGATGTCATGGCTGATAGCCGTTCAAGGCGTCAGGTAATTATTCTTGACTGTTGTTATAGTGGCGCTTTCTCCAACGGTATGTTAGCCAGAAGCCCGGAAGATATTAATGTCAAAGTTGATATTCAACAACACCTTGGCGGAGAAGGAAGGGCAGTTCTGACTTCTTCAACCTCTTTGCAGCCCACACTTGACGGGGTTTACACTACGTACCTTGTTCAAGGCATAGAAACGGGAGCGGCTGATGAAGATGGCAATGGTCGCATTTCCATACGTGAGTTACATAACTACACCAAAAATCAAGTTCAGATATACGCTCCAAGCATGGAGCCAGAAATTTACACCACCAAAGAAGGCTATGAAATTATATTTTCGCAAGCTCCAATAGGCGACCCAAGGCTGGAATATCGCAAAAAGCTTAATGAGTTAGTACATATTACAAACGGCGAAATCTCAGACCGTGTACGCAGAACTTTAGACCAATTTAAAAGAAGACTAGGTTTAACAGACGAGGAGGCTAAGAATATTGAGGATAGTTTTTTTGAGCCTTTTAGACAACGCCAAGACAATTTAAACAGCTATGAGGAAGAGTTTAGGCAGGCGGTTCAAAATCAGTATCCCCTGAGTGATTCAGATTGCAAGTTAATTAAAATGTTTCAACAGTCTTTAGGACTGAGAGATGAAGATGTTCAAGCGATTGAAGAGAGAATAGTCGGGCAGTATACACAAAATTTACAGAATTATGAACAAAATTTCCGTCAATTGCTCCAAAATGGACACCCGTTACATAAAATTCGCCACGAGCAATTACAACAAGCATCAGCATTAAGAGAAGAGAAATTACATGAAATAGAGCATCGAGTACTTGAGGAGCGTCAACAACAACAGCGGCAGTATGAACAGGCTTTGCGCCAAGCAATACAGCGTGGATTTATAATTTTTAATCTATTTAAATCCAGTCCAAATTTGCGAGACATCGCTCCATCATCAATTTTGAGCGATAATGATATACAAACAATCTATAATCATCTAAAAAGACAATTTTTAAGCAGATATTTACCTATAGCCATACTACCTGCTCTTGCTTTAGGCATTTTTTTAGGTTTAAATTCTGATAAAATAGATCAGCCACAACCAAACCCAACTCCATCAAACCCAAAACAACAATCTAATTCAGATGTCGGTAGTAAAATAAGTTTGGGAGAAAAAAGTTTATTTCCAGATGAGTTTTACTTTAACGAAGAAAATGAGAAAAGAATAAAAAAAGCAGGCATCGATAAATTCAAATCAACTCAAATCAAAGCAGTTCAAAATAAAAGAGATTATGAACAAGCATCAGAAATTTTTAAAGATTACTTAGATAAATTCCGCAACGATGCCGAGGCACTAATCTTTAAGAATAACGCAATGGCTCTCGCACAAGGCAATCCACTTAAAATCGCTGTAAGCGTCCCCATTAGTGCTAGCTTAAATGTTGCAATGGAAATTTTAAGAGGTGTGGCTCAGGCTCAGGAAGAGTTTAATTCCAATACTTCTGGCAAAAAGTTGTTAGTAATAATTGGAGATGACGGTAACGATAAGACAGTGGCAGGAATTACTGCTAAAGAGTTTTTGAAACACGATATTTTAGCAGTAATCGGCAGCAATAATATTAATGCATCAATGGGGGCAGCAGAAGCTTATCAGTTAGAAAATCAACGTATTGTCATGATTTCCCCTACTGCATTTGGTGAAGGTCTTGGGAATTTTACTAATGCGAAGCAAATGATAGGGTCGAATTACATCAAGAAAGTTGCAACAGTTTTAGGTAATGAAATAGAAACATTACAAACACCGTCTGGGAAAATCAATCTACTGATTTGCAGTCATGAAGGTTCGCAGGATAATAATAAGTTTATTAGCGAATTTGAGAAAATTAACTTTCAACGTATTAAGATTAATAAAAAGTGTAGTCTTAATGATGCAAATCTAAATATAAGTAACATTCTTGAGAGTGCTGTCAATAAACCTAATGCTATATTGCTTGCTCCCCATATAAACGAAGAAGAGTTTCAAAAAGCAATAGAAGTAGCAACGCAGGTAGCACAAGCCAATCAAAATTTACCTCCAAACGAACGCCTTAAATTGTTTGGCTCGCCTACGATGAATGCTGCCTATATTGGTAAACAAGGGGCAGAGGCACATAGAGCTTTTGGCGGAATGAAGGTAGCTGTACCTTGGAATCCATATAATGGAGAAGGGCAAAAATTTCTTAATTATGCTAACTGCCGCCTTTGGAAAGGTCATGTAAACTGGCGTACTGCGATGGCATATACTGCTACTAAGGCAATTACCACAATTTTGAAGTCTAATCCAAATCCAAGCGAAGATACAATATTGAATGAAATTACAAAACCAGAATTTAATTTTAACGGTGCAACTGGAAATGTTAATTTCTCACAAAATCAAGAATTTCCGGTAAGTATAGTTGAGTTTGAATACAAACAGGGAAACTCTGGATTTACACCAAGAGAAATATGCAGAGAACAAAATACAACCTTAAAGCGTAGTGAATCTCCATTTGGTTAGCTTTAGAGAAGTGCAAGTACTACCCTTTAGGAACGCCAAATGCCGCCACATACATAACTACTGCTTTTAGTACAAAAGTTTTGTCAAAACTTCTACTTAGGCACGTCGAAAATTTCACATATATTGCAATGTTTGTACCACTCAAATACTCTTGACCTACCTAAAATCTTTGGTTAAAATGCATGAGTGAGTGAAGTTGGCACGCTTGTTGTTTATCAGGTCTTGACGTGAAACCTAGATAAATAACATGCAGTAAATCGAGTATGAAAGATCGTGTCGTTCATAAAATTGATTAGTTGAAAATTATATAGAATTGAACAGCTTGGTACAAATACCAAAAATTCAGGAATGGAGCTTTGGTATTTGTACCACCATGCTTAAAAATTTTTAGATAAGAGTATTCAACTCTGCCCAAGACTCATTAACATACGCACAAAGCTGTTCGTAATTTTTGCGCTTGAGGTTGGGCAAGTTGTTAGGACTAACTCCCTGACTCTTTGCATGTTCTAAAATAATGGCAATAAGCCGATTACAAGATTTTGCTTCGACTTCAGCTAAAGCTTGGCGATGAGCTAACTCCGCCTCTGCTTGTTCTTGCCGCATCTGACGATTAATGTACAGCGCTTCAACATATTTAGTTAGAAAAGCTGTAGGATCAGGTAAGTTGAGCAAGCTAGACATGAATAGCATGGCTTCAGGTTGTAACTGAAGTCCGTTTGGGCTATAATCATGCTTGGGAAATTGCATATTTTTTTCCTCAAACGATAAATTAATTAGAAGTAGATAAATAAAATTGCAAAATTTTAAAAATTTAGAGTACTACCTGGAGTTCCAGTCCAGGTAGTATTTTTCATTGTTTTGCAACCCATCTTTCTTTCGTACTGACATCGTACCAATCTCTTATCTTATTTGTCAATTGAACTCTGTTAATATTGTAGCTGTTGAACTCTAAGAATACTGCAAGATGCTTAATCCAGTTCTGCCCTTAGAGCAGTTAGCACTTATATTCCAAGGAATCACCCTCAGTCGTTACCAAGACGAGGAGGGTTCGCAAGAACAGGTCGTTAATGCTCGCAACCTTGAGCATCTATATATAGAGGATGAGTTGAGTGTTGTTAAACTTAAAGCATCTAATCTTGCTCAGTACCGATTATGCCCTTGTGATGTAGTTGTCACTATTCGAGGGACTTCTTTAAAAGCATCGGTGGTGACGCAAGAAATTGCAGGAAGCTTACCTGGTCAAAACTTAGCCGTTTTACGTCTATCTACGGATATTGATCCCTTATATTTAGCTGTGGTGATGCGTTCCAAATGGCTTGAGCAGCAACTTGCTAGGTTGTACAGTCAGTCTAGTGCAACTCAGTTGCTAAGAATCTCTCAATTGCGTGACCTGAAGATACCTTTACCTGATTTAGACACGCAAAGAAAACTGGCTCAGTTATTTATGGCAACTGAGCGTTATACCCGAAGTACCCTAGAGGTAGTGGTAATGAGGAATAATTTAACCGAATTTGCTCTGTCTCAAATTTTAGAAGGAAGGCAATGATTACTTTACAATATTTGGAAGAACGTTTTTGGACTATCACTGACATTTTACGTGATGAATTGCTCCTAAATCAGTCTATTGATTATTTGCTTCGACTTCTACTTTTCAAACGCTTATGCGATGTTTTTGAAGAAGAAAAAACTTCTATCGAGAAGAGGACAGGTAATCATGACCTAATATATTCTGTACAAAGCTCACACCAATTTTTTATCCCTGAATACGCACTCTGGAAAAACTTACATACTTATCCAAATATTGGGAAAGCACTCGATATAGTTACTAGAGAGGTTGAAGCTCATAATCCAATACTTCAAGGAATTTTTACTAGCATTGACTTTAATCGTTTTGATGACAGTGGTAGATTACTAAATCTGGTTGCTGAGTTTTCTCATCTTAATTTACAAAATAGTAACCTTGCTGAACCAGGCTTATTAGGCAGAGCTTATGATTCGATTATTGAGAAGTTTTCTACTAAAGCTGGAAAAGCGAGCGAAACTTTTTTTATCCCACAAAACGTCACAGAATTATTAGTTCGCTTACTTGATATACAACAAGAAATGAGTATTTGTGACCCTACTTGCGGAACAGGTAGTTTCTTAGTAGCGTGTGCAAATTACATCAAAAATGAGATAGGAGGATTAAATAATGTGCTTCTCTACGGAGAGGAAAAAAGCAATCATAATTTGGTCATTGCCAAAATAAACCTTTTATTACACGACATCTTTGATTTTGATATTCGGCAGGGAAATATTATTCGTGACCCTCAACTAGTCAAAGATAACAAGTTAATGCGGTTTGACCGAGTTATAGCCAGTCCACCATTTAACCTCAGTTGGAGTTATGAAAATGCCGACTTTAATTATTACTCACGGTTCCGCTATGGAATACCACCTAAAAATAATGCCAACTTTATTTTTATTCAGCATATATTAGCTGCGTTAAAAGAGGATGGGAAAGCTGGAGTTATTGTTCCACTTGGAGTTTTATTCCGTAGTGGGAAAGAAGGTTTAATCCGTAAAAGAATAGTCGAAGATGATTTAATTGAAGCAGTTATTGGTCTCCCAGCTAATCTATTGATAGGGACAACCCTACCTATCGCTATTTTGATTCTTACTCACAATAAGGTTGAAAAACGTAAAAATAAAATTTTGTTTATTGATGCTACTAATCAATACCAAAAAATCCGTAATCAAAATTATTTACCTTCAGATGCCATAAACCGCATTATTACTGTTTATCAAAGTTTTTCTAATAAAGAAGGTTATGCAAGGGTTGTTACTCTTAAAGAGTTGGCTGAAAATGACTATATGCTTAATATTAATCGATACGTTTTACCATCCAATTTGGAAGATGAGGAGATTAATATTGACACAAAACTCATTAAGTTGCGTGAATTAGAAACTAAACGTACTCTTGCTGAGAATGATATGAACAAATATTTACGTGAACTAGGGGTAAATATTGAAGTCTGAGTTTAAATTGCAAAATTTTATCATGAAAGTTTAACAATATTACTCAATCGTAAGTATAGTTGCCACAACCGATTAATAGGTAAGATTTTTTTCTGCTCAGAAAATATACTTAAATGTGGCTGGTTACATTTAATTTCAAACAAAATAAAGGGTCAAAGCCAAAAAATGCCTCAACCCGTTCGTTCATGTATTTAATTGTTTAAACACTTACAGAGTGAAGCCAGCCATATTCTTAACTCCCCTCACTGGCGCCGTCATTATCACTATCGCCACCATTCTCACCAGAGCCGTCCCCATCACCACTGTTTTCACGAGCCGAATCATCGGAGTTATTGTAATCCAGCCCATCGCCTTGATAATCTTTATCGGCTCCGTCCGCTTGAGCGTCCCTTTCAGCTAAGGAACGGTTATCGCTGGTGCTGGAAGTAGATACGTTATCAAGCCAATCCCAATTTAATGTCATTGTTTTTACCTCATTTACAACAATCTAATGAAGGTTTGACATCTTCTCTCATACCGCCGCCAGAAAGTTTTCGCTCACTACTGGCGCCTGTTTAAGAGAAGATGCGCTTAAGCTTCGCGTTGCCAGTCCGAACAGGGCACTAATTAAAGCAACCCCTTTAACTGGCAATACAGAAGCATAGCGGTTCCACCCAAGAGAAAGCACCTAGCCGTTAGGGTAGGTGTAGAGCGCGATACGGCAAAGTTTGAAAGTTAGTTGATTGTCCCTAGAAGCCAAGCTGTGATTAACCTTTGCTAGAGGATAATCACTTCTGACTCAGATATGTTAACTTTGCTTGTATCCGATTTGTTTGTGCTGGCTTGCGCCAACAGCTTTAATATAACACTCTTGATGAGCAAAATTAACATATTTGCTCATCACAAAAACTTATGCTGCAAATAAATTGTCATCATTTGCATTAGCAAAGTTCACATACTTGCCTTTGGTCAGAGAAAAAGCACCATGTAAATCGGAGGAGAAGTCAATATATATAATTTTTATATAAATGCAGGATAAAAAACGGCGTACCACCAGTATCACCATTGACGGTCGCATACTAGATAAAATTAAACTGATTGCCGACGGTAGAGGCATTACCGTCAGTCGGTATATTGAAGAGCATTTTTTTAATGAGTTTAAGCGTACTGGGATTATTCCACCCGATATGGAACCGTTCAAGGAAACGAGGGGAGGAGATCGAACCAAGCCCAGTGAGTGAAATAAATTGTGTGCATCGAAGTTTAAATTGCCCATTGAGAGCTACGCACCAATGAAGATAATCAAGCTTAACCTAATAAAACACGTAACTCAGACCCTAAAAAGTAGCCAGTGGTAATGACTTACAGGAATTTACTGGTTAAGTTATAAATGTAACCAGTATAGTAACCAGTCATGAGTAATGAAGCCAATACCTGCCGCAAGTACGTCGAACCAAAACTGAAAGATGCTGGGTGGGAGCAGGAGCCACACAACTATGAGGAGCAATATTATTTTACTGATGGTAAAATCCGCCCCAAGGACAAACTTAGACCCCGTGCTAAACGCAATTTTGCCGATTACCTGCTACTTTACAACGGCACTTACCCTCTAGCGGTTGTTGAAGCCAAGCGCAACTATAAGACGGCGGATGAAGGATTGGAACAAGCCATAAAATACGCTCAAACTCTAGACGTTAAATTCGCTTACTCAACCAACGGTAAGGGGATTGTTGAATACGACTTTACCACAGGTCAACAATCCGATGAATTGGAGTCTTTTCCTACTCCTAGCCAATTGTGGCAGCGCTTAACTGGAGAAGGTGCGGAACAAATCCGACCGGACATTGCCGAGAAATTACTGACCCCATTTTATCTGCTACCAGGTAGGCAACTGCGTTACTACCAGCGCAACGCCATCAACGCTGTTATTACCGCTACTCTTAAAAATCAAAGCCGCTTGCTTTTAACAATGGCTACTGGAACAGGTAAAACCACAACCGCTTTTCAAATTTGCTGGAAACTGTCTCAATTGGAGTGGAACAAGTCGGGGGAAAATCGCCCACCTAGAATACTATTTTTAGCCGACCGCAACATCTTAGTTGATGACCCGATGAATAAGGAATTTTCAGCTTTCAATGGAGAGAAAATCTATAAGATACAAGGAGAAGCAAAGAAGGGACGGGACATTTACTTTGCCATTTATCATGCCATCGCTGAGGATAAAGCTCGCCCTGGATTGTATAAAGAATACAACCCTGATTATTTCGACTTAATTATAGTTGATGAGTGCCATCGTGGAAGTGCTAATGATGAGGGTAACTGGCGCCAGATTTTAGAGTATTTTAAGTCCGCTTACCAACTGGGTCTAACTGCCACGCCTCTGCGAGATGACAACAAAGATACTTACCGCTACTTTGGCAACCCTCTTTACACTTATTCACTTAAACAAGGGATTGAAGACGGGTTTTTGGCTCCCTACCGAGTTTACCGTGTAACCACCCGTTCGGACAGAGATGGTTGGCGAGCTAATAATGGAGAAGTGGATCGTTACGGTCGGGAAATACCCAGTGAAATGTATCAAACTCCCGATTTTGAACGCAAGCTGGTGCGAAAGGCTCGAACTAAAGCCATAGCCCAGCACATCACTGATTTTCTTAAAAGTACTGACCGCCAAGCTAAAACCATTGTGTTTTGCGTGGACGACGAACACGTCAAGGCAATGGTTAAGGAGTTGCGTAATCTCAACACCGATATCACCAAAGATAACCCCAACTATATTTCCCGTATCACCTCCAATGCTGGGGATACAGGCAAGGGGGATTTATACAAATTTAAAGATGTTTTGAATCAGACCCACATAATTGCCGTGACGGCAAGATTATTGACCACTGGGGTGGATGTCCCAACCTGTAAAAATATAGTCTTGGCTCGTGTGATTCGCTCCATGACGGATTTTAAACAGATTATTGGCAGGGGAACCCGTGTGCGAGAAGAACAAGGAAAATTATCTTTTAGTATCGTGGACTACACTAAAAGTACGGTCTTGTTTCAGGACAAAGATTTTGACGGAACGCCAGCTTTAATTAACGAGTCGGAAATGGATGATACTGGACGCATTATTGAGCAGCATGAGCAAGATTTAGAGACTGAGGAAACAGAAGAGTACGAGGATAAAAAGGCAGGTTTCTGGGGCGTACCCCAAGAAGAGAACACCCTGCCTCGTAAATATTACGTAGATGGAGGGACGGAAGAAATAGTTGAAGAAAAGATTTACGATTTAGATGCTAACAATGATTTAACTTTATCTCAAATTATTGAGCGCACAAAACAGCAGGTTCGCACTCTCTACCGTTCCACCTTAGAGGTGCAGCAACGCTGGATTAACCCTGAAGGTAGGAAAGAAATTATTGAATTACTAACCGAGAAAAATATTGATTTTGAGGACTTAAAAAAACTTAGCAATCAACCAGATGCTGACCCCTTTGACCTGTTATGTCACATTGCCTTTGATGCCCCAGTGCTAACCTGTAAGCAACGAGCCGAGCGGTTAAAAAGCCACAAACCTGATTTTTTTGAGCAGTACGGAGAAGATGCCAGGGCAATACTGGGAATTATTTTAGACAAGTATGCCCAGAAGGGTGTGGGAGAGTTTAATATTCCTACAACTTTCAAGGCAAACCGTGAGTTTGATAAGTATGGTAATGTAGTTGAAATTGCTCAACTTTTTGGTGGCACTCAAAAACTTAAAGATGCCGTCCTAGAGCTGCAAAACTTACTATACTCGGCGTAACTGGACGAATGGCAAAGCGCAGCAAAGAAGATGCTAAACCCGTGAATACGGCTCAAAAACTGAGCAGTATCATCAAGTCTTCACGGGACATTATGCGAAAGGATAAAGGTCTAAACGGAGAGTTAGACCGCCTGCCGCAATTAACCTGGATTTTGTTTCTAAAACTATTAGACGATTCAGAGAAGCTGCACGAAGTTGAAGCCGAACTTGAGGAAATGGCGTATAAATCCACTATTCAAGCACCCTATCGTTGGCGAGATTGGGCTGCTAACGAAAATTTTACTGGAGATCGTTTAAAAAATTTCATTAACAACGATGAAGCGACGCTACCTAACGGCGAAAAGGGCTTAGGTTTACTAGCTTACTTGCGAAACCTGAAAACTAAAACAGGCAATAAACGAGCCGATGTCATTGCCAAAGTATTTAAAGATGTCTCTAACCGCATGACTAGCGGAACGTTGCTGTACGATATTTTAGCTAAAGTCAGCGACCTTCACTTCGATAAATCTGAAGAAGTTAATATTCTCAGCACCCTCTATGAGTCCATGCTCAAAGAAATGCGCGATGCGGCTGGGGATTCGGGAGAGTTTTACACTCCCCGTCCAGTAGTGCGCTTTATGGTGCAGGCAATGGAGCCGAAACTAGGGGAAAGCATACTCGACCCAGCCTGTGGAACCGCAGGGTTTCTAGTAGAAACTTATGAGTATTTAAAAAAACAATCTAACTCTAAAAACTGGCAGATTTTACAACAAAGTATTTTTGGTGCCGAACCCAAATCTCTGCCTCTCATGTTAGCACATATGAATTTGCTGCTACACGGGTTTGAATACCCAGATATCGATGACGGTAACAGCCTGCGTTTTACCCTTAGCGAGATGGGGGAGAAGGATTGGGTGGATGTAATTTTAACTAATCCACCGTTTGGAGGGGAGGAGGAAGATAGAATTCAGAAAAACTTTCCTCCTGATAGAAAAACTAAAGAAACGGCTCTGTTGTTTTTACAGTTAATTACGCGGCGCCTTAAACGAAAGCCCACCCCAGGACGAGCAGCAGTAGTCTTTCCTAATGGGCTACTATTTGGAGATGGGATTTGTGCCAAGCTAAAGGAAGATTTGCTCAAAGATTTCAATTTACATACAATTGTGCGACTGCCAAACGGAGTTTTTGCACCCTACACCACTATCCCTACCAATTTACTGTTTTTTGACCATTCAAAGCAAACGGACGAGATTTGGTACTACGAATTACCTTTACCAGAAGGACGCAAAACTTACACTAAAACTAAGCCCATACAAGATGAAGATTTTGCTCAGTGTCTAGGTTGGTTGAAAGATAGAGAGGAGAATGAACAGGCGTGGAAATATAATTTTAGAGAAGCTTATATTAAGGCGATAGAAGAGGCAACGCCTCATTGGGAAGCAGCCAAAAAAGCAGAAGAAGCCGCTAATCAATATGCTAAAACCGCTAAAGAACTAATTGATAAGATTAATTACAAGAGCAAGTTTAGCGAATTACCTTTATTACAAAAAACAGAAGATAAAAACAAAATTCAGGAATTAAAAGACACACTAATTGCTGTTCAAAAAGAGGAATTGGAACAGCGGGAAATTGCTAGGAATGAGCAAAGTAGAGGAGATGCTATTTACTGGGCAATTTACAACCTTGACCGCAAGAATCCAAACGGTCAGCAAAACCTTGAACATTTACCTCCCGAAAAATTAGTTGCCAGTATTTTGAACAAAGATAGGCAAATAGCAGAAATTATGAAGGAGATTAAGAGTATTTTAGGAAGTTAATATTGTATTGTTTGAAAAGGTTTTTTAAAACTAATGAATAGAAGTTATCCATTATCAACTTTGAGTAAGGTTATTAGCTATAGAAAAGAATTTATAGAAATAGACGATTCTCAAACATATAAGAGATGTCGTGTAAAACTTCACGCTCAAGGGGTTGTTCTAAGAGATATTGTTAAAGGTATTGAAATTAAAACAAAGAAACAACAGTTTTGTAGGGAAGGAGAATTTTTAGTTGCTGAAATAGATGCAAAAGTAGGAGGATTTGGTATTGTACATGAAAATTTAGATAAAGCAATCGTTAGCAGTCATTATTTTTTATTTGACATTAATGAGTCACTGCTAGATAAACGTTTTTTGGATTTTTATATTCGCACTCCTGCATTCCGCAACCAAGTTTCCCCTCAAGGCTCTACTAATTACGCTGCAATACGTCCAAATGATGTACTAAAATATATAATTCCTTTGCCGCCACTTGAGGAGCAACAACGAATTGTAGTGCGAATTGAGGAACTAGCAGATAAGATAGAGCAGGTGAGATTGCTTCGTCGGAAAGCAGTAGAGGAAACAGAAAGTTTAATAACTTCGGCTTTAAACTCCGTTTTTGAAAAAAATATTAATCAGAAAGGGTGGGAGCTTAAACCTTTGAGACAAGCAGCAGAAGTGGCAAGAGGTAAATTTACACATCGTCCTCGTAATGAGCCGAGATTTTATGGCGGAAACATACCCTTTATTCAAATAGGTGATATATCCAACTCTAATCTCTATATTAAACAATACTCGCAAACCCTTAATCAAGATGGATTACGTATTAGTAGAATGTTTCCTAAAGGTAGTATCGTCATAGCTATAACAGGTGCCACTATAGGTGTTACTGGAATTCTCACCTTTAATTCTTGTTTTCCAGATAGTATCGTAGGTATTATTCCTAATCAAAATATTGTTACTTCAGAGTTTATCTATTGGTCTTTAGAGTATGTTAAAAAAATTGCCCTTGCAGAAGCTACTCAAACCACTCAGCCTAATATAAATCTTCAAATTTTAGATAAGCTAAATATTCCAATCCCACCCATAATTGAACAATATTGTATTGTTACTTACCTTGATAATTTACAAACCAAAGTGGATACAATGAAACAACTCAGAGAAGAGACGATAAAAGAACTTGATGCTTTACTACCATCAATCTTGGACAAAGCTTTCAGAGGTGAATTATAGGAAGTGGGTAAATACCTAGACTGCATGGTGCTACGGTGCTACCTCCTGTCTTTGACCTACCGATAGGGAGTGTCGGCAATAGGTTATCAATGTAATAAGATCAATTTTGAACAGCACTTAACCAATATTTTAAAAATTTATACACAAAGCGGAAGTATTCTGGTCGGGTCAGATTATACTTTTTCAGTATTAATCAGTTTAAAAAGTTACACAATATAACTTCTTGTCTACTGATAAGGCGAAATTAAATAATATCTTTAGATTTCACTGGTATTTTAGCACTAGTGTAAACTGTCCCAATATGTTATCTTGCCAACTTATACCTACTTGAGGAAAGTATAGTTGGCTATGGCATTCAAAATTTTAGCAATTGATGGAGGAGGTATCCGAGGTTTATACGCGGCATACATCTTAAAGAGAATACACGAGGAGCTAAAGATAGGTTTTTCTGAGTATTTTGACTTAATTATTGGCACCAGCACAGGTTCAATAATTGCTGGGGCACTGGCTGTAGATTATCCCATTGAAAAGGTGGTTCTGCTTTATGAGGTGGAAGGCAGGAAGATTTTTACCCCAACTGCTTTGAATTTCAAAGGTTTTTACAAAAGTAAATATTCAAAAAAACATCTGGAGAGTGTTCTCAACAAAGCACTTGGGAATAAAACTCTTTCCGAAGTCACTAAAACTCGATTGGTTATACCAGCTACAGACATTGCCAATGGACAAGTTTTTGTCTTTAAGTCTTCCTATCTGGAGGAATTTGTAAGGGATAAAAATACAAAAATCGTTGATGCCATTATCTCCTCATGCTCCGCACCAACTTATTTTGAACCGAACAGAGCTGGCAATTACTTACTGGCAGACGGCGGACTGTGGGCAAATAATCCAGCTATGGTTGGACTGACCGAAGCTATTGGAAAGCTAAAAATCAATAAAGATGAAGTCAGAATGCTTTCAATTGGCACAGGCATAGGGCATCAATACTACGAAATTGACGGCGCCGAGAACAAAAATTGGGGCTTAGTCAGTGGCTGGCAGGGAAGTAAGCTGGTGGACACCATTCTGAATTTACAATCTGTGTCTTGCGAAAACATGATCAAGTTAATGCTGAGTGAAAGTCAGTATTTAAGATTGAACTTTAGCAGCGACACTAAACTGGCTTTAGATAATTTAGAAACCATCGAATCGCTCAAAAGTCGAGCCGACCATACAGTAACTTACGAAATCAATAAAATTAAAAGTTTTTTCTCTGAAAATTAATTTTTTAATCATACAAACAATATTCCTAGCAGACTATGAAAACGATAGCCACTTTTTTTAACGACTTTCTAAAAGACGAAGTAAATTTAAACCCAACTAGGCTCAAAGTAGCTAAAAAGGGCATAAAAACTATGGAAAAGTTCTTAAAGAACAACGAGTTGTTTAAAGACCATATTATTGACATTACTCCGCAAGGGTCTTACAAGCAGGGAACAATAAACAAGCCATCTGGTGAAGCAGATTTTGATGTGGATTTATTAGTCCTGCTAAAAGAATTTCCGGGCTGGGAGCCGAAAGATTATTTACATAAACTCCATCAGGAATTTGAGAATACCGGAAGGTACAAAGATATTGCAGACAGGAAGGGTAAATCCAGATGCGTCACCATCGACTACGCTAGTGATTTTCATATTGACTTAGTGCCTGCTATTAAAAAAAACGGCGGATACAAAATTATGAATAAAAACAGCAATCAATTTGAAGATACCGATGGAGAGGGGTACGCCAATTGGTTTATAGTTAAAAATGAGATTACAACCAATAAGTTTCTCACCAAAACAGTTAGGTTAGTAAAGTATTTGAGAGACTACAAGAAAACTTTTTCCATTAAATCTGTTGTATTAACAAGTTTACTAGGAAAGCAAGTTTACGAACTTGATAAATATAATCAAAATGAATACTACAAAGATTTACCAACTACACTAAAAACTTTATTCAATAGATTGAATGATTATTTGCAAAGCCTACCTGACCTGACGGATGAAATTATTACCAATCCTGTTCTGCCAACCGAAAAATATAGTCGGCACTGGAATCAGGACAATTACTCAACTTTTAGACAGAAAGTTTATGACTATAATATTTGGATTAACGAAGCTTACGCAGAAAGTGACGTTAACAAGGCAGTAAAAAAGTGGCAGCGATTATTTGGAGACGAATTTGGAGAAATCCAAGAAACAACTGCTAAATTTAGTGATTCTAATAGAGATTTAGTAGGTTCAATAGTACAGAAAGAAGACTTTATATTTGGTTCATGCACTGAAAATTTAGACAATAATTACAAACTGATTCTTTCTGTTTATCCTCGTCAGTCTAACGGTTTTCGCTCTCAGCATTATAAGAAAGATGAAAAATTGTTTTTCTCGATCAATAAGAGTCAAAGTTCATTACCATCTGGTGTCACTTTCAAGTGGAAAGTGAAGAATAGTGGACTTGAAGCCAAGTTAGCTAATCAGTTAAGAGGAAACATAGAAGATGATATTGACAGCAAGGGAGAAAAGACAGAAACCACCGCTTACAAAGGGAAACACTATGTTGATTGCTATGCACTTTTAGGAAATACAGTAGTAGCCACTGACACTGTTAATGTCATTGTGGTTTAATAATTGTTTGAAGCTTTGTTTGATTAAGATAAGTTTTTAGAGTTCTTCAAAGGGTAGCGATTAGTTTTACATAAGCAGCACTGGAATATTCATAATCGCTACCCTACTGCCTAAGCTTGACAGGTGATACAGATTTTCTCGCCACGATTAGGCATCACCCTTGTCCTGCGCCTCCTGCATAATTTGCAAGTACTGTTTAGCCACCTCTTATGGATTTCGGTTTTGCTCCCTAGCTATCATTCCAATCAAGGTGAAGCGAACCGTTCGTTCATTTTCGGGCGTGTCCTCGATGCTCGCTAGGATTTGCTCTGCCTCTTCTGACTCTCCAGCTTTCAGGCACGAGTAAAATTGGCGAATTTTGTATTGCAATGCAGCTTCTTCAAAACTGACGGGGTAGTAGGCATCGTCCTCATCGAGCATGGGTCGGGACATAGAAAGAAAGATAATCAAAACGGCATCTTTCACTATACATATAAGACAGAGAAGCAGTCCCTACTGGTTTGTGAAAATTTACTTTCTAGAGAGGAAAATAAATGACTGGGAAAAGAGTGTTTGCAATACAAGATTACTAAACTGCGCGCGTCCAGTACTCGGTGATATTTTTAGCTTAAGAATTGTATCAAAACCCTTGACATATCGCACGGCGTGCGAGTTCCTACATTTTATTTACAAGCAAGAGGGGCGGCAAGTCGAATCTGAACCAATTGAGGTTTTTAAAAGTGCTGGCGCTTACAAAACATGCGCTTCACTGGATGCAATCAGGAATTTCTAGAATTTTACCCTTATAAAAGCAGGCGCCACCGTTTACTATCCCAATTATTGGAATTTTTAGAACAGTAAAGTGCTTTGGGCTAAAAGAAGTACGAACACGGGCAAGCTACAATACAATACTTGTATTACAGCCATTCCATAGGGCGTTAGGGACTATGAATAAAGCAGTAGGGAAGAAAAAACTGGCTAAAGTGAGGCTGGATAACGTCCCAGTCAGATTCTGGACTGCATTGTGTAACTTGGACAGCATGGCAAGCCTTTTGTATTTACAACTGCCTGCAAACCCTTTACTGGCAGAAGGAGAGGGAAGCAGTGTAATTGTGAACGTGGAAGGTGCAGTAAAAGAGACTTTCCGCAAAGCAGACCAAAGGTATTTTCAAAAGCACCCCGACAAAAAGAGCTATGTGCGCTATCCTTTCCCCGATGAAGAGTTCCCCAACCCCCAACCCAGAAAGGTGAGGGTAATTCAAGTAGCTAAGGGAACTCGAATCAGAGAGCCGATTTGGTAGATTAAAGCGGTAGCCCAAAAATAATTAAGAAGAGGTAAAATCCCACCCAAGACAGATTTTTAGAAATTGTTACCCAAATAACACAATACCCCGCAAGAAAAAGTACTTCCTGCGGGGTATTATGTTAAACACGGTTGAATGTGCTTAATCGATATTCAATTGTAGAAATTGTTCACGGGCAGTGGATTTTATGAGTTTGGCGACCGTCAAATCCAAGTGCCGTAATCAGAAAAAGGAGAATGCAAAAGCACTAAATAGGCATAACCACCACCGCAAGCAGTGATAGAAAAGTAGCTTAAATAGGCATTTAGACCACTCGTAGTGAGTTTTAGACCACACAGTAGTGAGCTTGAGGTAACGATAACAGGCGAAAGGTAAAACCTAATCGTCCGGTTCTCATTGCATTCAAGTTTATCACACAAGTTTGGTCACTGTCTCGCTTGCCAAAAAATATTTGTTCCAAAATCGATCCATTTTTGATCCCCAAGCAGACCCTTGAGTATATAAGGTAAACTTTATGACCAGTAGTGCATCTTTTAACTATTCTGACGACTCTTCCATCAGAAGCTTAAAACCTCAAGCTTGGGAAGCGCAGCGCTTTCTGTTCTGGTTCAGCCACTATTGGAACTATATATTGTCGCTAACTCCAGAGGCAGGAGAGCGACCAGGGTGGCAAATGTACACTAAATACCCGATAGAGCCACGAGACTTTTGGGAGTTATTTATAGATGAAGAAGTTTTGGTGGGAGTGAACTTTGGAAAATTTACGAAATATATAATGTCGGACATAGACATTAAGAGCAAAAACCACCCAGACAACGACAGAGAGCGCTATGACGGTGTTTTAAAAGCAATGGAGGGTATCGGGCTGTCTCGCCCAATAGTTACACGCTCTTCAGATAGTGGGGGACTGCACGTATATTGGTTCTTGGCTGAAGAAGTACATTCTTATACATTAGCTATCACTGCCAAACGAGCGCTAAATAAAGCCGAACAAAAGTACCAATTGCGGGACGGACAGTTGGAACTGTTCCCTAATCCTAAAGACTACGATGTGGAGCGGGTAACGAGCCATAAACCGCACCGCGTACCGTTGCAACAAGGCTCGTATATATTAGATTGGGATTTAATGCCGATTTCTAGCAGTATCAGCACTTTTCTGGATTGGGCGGACTGGTCAAGCGCTGGTCAGGATATGACGCTTCTTGAAGAGTCGATGCAGCGGGCACAGGAGATAGAATTACAAGAGCGTACTTACTACCGCAAAAGAACCTCGATTGAGCAGTTTCACAATGATTTATTGAAACAGCAACAAATCGGGTGGACAAGCTACGGGCAAACCAACTTTTTACTGTTAAAGTTTGCGATGTACGGGATTATCTTTGAGGGTTTGCAAGGTAAAGAACTAGTGCAGTGGATGGTCAACGTGTGCCTGAATGCTCCGGGCTACCAGCGTTTCTGTCGGCATACACACGAAATTGAAAAGCGGTGCAAACACTGGGCAAAGTGCGCTCAAAAAAAGTATTACCCCTATCCGGGCAAACCACCACGAGATAAAACATTTAAAGAATCATTTGGAGGGGAGTTAGGGGAGAACAACATAATTCCGTTTGCCAAAGCTAAACAGTTGCGCCAAGACAATATTCGGCGCTTGTGGGCAGTAGTACAGGAACTGAAAGGACAAGGAGCTTATCCCCAAGACGTAAACAGAAGAATGGAGGCGATAAGAAAGGAAGCGCAAGCAAAACACCGTAAGGGTTTCAGCCCGACGACACTGTATCGTAAAGAGTATATATACTTATGGCACCCGCGCTTTGATGCTTTGGGGATAGAATTTATAGATGGTGTAAACCCTGATTTTTACGTGAGTTTGTACCCGCAAATGCCTGATCCGTGGTTGGAAGTACAAAAATATTCACCAAAGGAAGAAACTAAGCAGAGTAAGGGTTTACACCACTTTGGCTATACTGAAGGTTTGTTGATGCTGGCGCCAGCCAAGGAGCTTGAGGAAACGGTAATTACAGCAGTAGTGGGAATCGAGACCGAGCGATGCGAAGCGAGCGGGGAAGCAACGAGACCAGAGGCGCCAGCCGAGGGTGAGCTAGGACTTGAACTACCTTTAGACGGGGAAGAGAACGTAAATACTCCAATAGCTCCCAAACTCAATTTAATTCTAACTATTTCCATCCTCTTTCAAATAGTTAGTAGTCTAATTAATTCAATTACCAGTCACTTAAATTCTTTACCCAAAACAATTAATTCAAATACTCAAGAGTTAATTAGTGAGAGTGTAAACAATTTAATAAGTGAATTAATTAGTTTCAATAACTTCACCAGTTTCCATAACTCTAATTCTTCTAACTTTTCTAATTCCGTAATTGAAGGTAATTTAGTAATTCAAATTAATGCGCGCCTAGATAGTACAAATAGATTAGTATTTTGGCACCTGTTGAGTAGACATGTACTAGTGCGACCAAGCTTACTAATTCAAACCCAAATACTTGAGTGTTTATTTAGCTTGTCTGGGGACGGTGGCAGCCTTTCCACCCCCAAATCGAGTTATATACCATCCAAGCGGTTAGAGAGCGCTTTAGACGCTTCCATCGGTCAAGGGGAGAATAATTTAAAACTAGATGAAGCAGCAGATATTATTAGCGGCACTGGGCAAGAATTTAGTAAAACTGAATCAAACCAAGCTGAAGGGCAATTACCAGATATTGAAACTGTCATCTCTCCAGAGACAGAAGTTTCACTATTGCAGTTCAAAGCCCAATTAGAGAAAATGCAGCAGGAAGCTAAGGCGCGCCAGCTTTTGAAAGGTTATTGTCAGCAATTGAACCAAAAGCCCACACTGGATCAGCAACTATGTTTGAAAAACATCTTGCATCACTGCTTACTGCTGAAATCCTCCTACCAATCCCTGCGGCAAGAAGCTCAAGAGTGGATGTTTGTCGCTAGTGATGAAATTGTTACTCAGCTTGGGGGACTAGTAAATTCATTCTGGAGCTATTTAGAAAGTTTGAATTTAGAAATACCCTTCTAGGTCTTCAAGGGTTTTGGTACTGGCGCCATCAGGTTTCAGCACTTAAACACCCAGCTTACGTTTTGCATCCAGACCCGGACGATGTTTGAGGCTGGTAATACATCGCGGCGCTTGAAAAATATTGCCGGGGCCTGCTTTGCGCTGGCTTAGAATTGTAGCTATGTAATGAAAGCGTAGTAAGCGGACGGGCATATATACAAAATTTATTTTCCCCTTGTACCTAATGGTTCACAATTGTAGGCAGTGCATTACAGAGGGGACGGGTTCAATGGCACGCAAAAACAACGCTCTACGGGAAATCAAGGGTTTTGGTGGTACGAGTACTAAAGTTCACCAACCCGTAAAATCAAAACAACAAGCAAAAACCATACCAATCACTAAAGGAAAATGGGAAGCTTGGCACTGCATGGGAGAAATGGATAACCCTACCCATTGGAGCCTGATGGGAGAAGGAAGCCTGGAAGATTGTTTTGAAGAACTGGACGAGGAGATTCGCTGCCAGTTGCAGGAACCGATGGTGCAGGACGGCACAGTTGCCAAGTTGGACGCGAAGTACTCGCACGAACCGGAAGTCATCGTTGAGATACTGGAGAGATTCACGGCGCCCAAGATTAACACATTAAAACAGCAGTGCCTTGAACAAAGAGAAGTACAAGGGGATAATTGGCTGATTGCTGCTTCTCCGTCCAAGTTCAAACGGCAAGCAGCGCAAAATTACCCCTTTGCTTACAGCGATTACTGGGAAGTGTGGGAAGTCAACGGCGCACAAGGCTTTTTTATAGCGGACGGAACTTTGAGTGAGTGCCTTGAAGAAGTAAGGCTTTCTCTTACCCTAGAGATTGATATGCAGCTTGACCCTTCCTCAGTTGATGATGACATGAGCGAGGAAGCGGAAATCGAGCAGTTTTTTGAGCATCAGGGAGTTACACTTCGCAAGCGGCTCTTGGAAATTAAATCTAATTGTTTAACCAAGGGAGAATGTAAACACAACAATTGGGTCATTCGCTCCCAGCGCACTCGTGAGCAATGCCAGTGGATGGCACAGCATGAGTATCCGATTTTTATGTAGATATTGTTAGTTTAAGCTAGCGATAAACTTGAGTGTGGAGGCAGGGTGCTTTTAGATTGTCTTCTAAGTGCAGACTTTTCGGCGTGGCTTCAAATATTACTCCAACTTTGGTTGCTAACCGATAGCCAAAAGTGGCAGCGGAAGAAAATTACTCAATATTGGGGTGCTTAGATTTACAAAGCTTGGGGACAACAGAGGTTGTAACTGTGTTTGAGTCATCATTATTCTAATTAAATCGCGACTCAATAAAAGCTTCTTGCTCATCAGCACTCAAGTTTTGAAAAGATTGGGGAGTTTTAACTTGCCCTACTAATTCCAAAAGGTCTCGACCAGCTTGTTGTTGCTCAATCCTCATTTCTTCGGTTACTTTTTCACCTAAGAGAATTTTTACAATATCAGCATCTGCCAGCATGGCATTTTTGCTTTTACGGCTATCAATCACGCTTTGCAAATACTCATCAATGACAATTCTCACTGTTTTGCGGTCTGATTTTTTGGTGCGAGATTTG
This sequence comes from Calothrix sp. PCC 7103, assembly GCF_000331305.1. Taxonomy (GTDB): domain Bacteria; phylum Cyanobacteriota; class Cyanobacteriia; order Cyanobacteriales; family Nostocaceae; genus Dulcicalothrix. Next base: position 55,316 of record NZ_KB217473.1, read on the forward strand.
AGTTTAGTAGCTTCACTCATACATAGTTGGTTTAATAAACTAATTATGGTTAAGTGAACCAGTTATGTCAAACTTGACAAGAATGGCTAATAATAACTCTTTTGCAATGTTGATTTTCAGGATACTTGTAAATACCATTGATGCTAATTAGCGTTGATCAAATCATTCAAAATATTTTGTTCGGTTCGGGAGGATGCTTTCTCAACCTTTTATGCCATTAGGCGTTTAATACAGAAATCAACTTAAACTTATTCTTGCTCAATTGTCTTCTACGATTGGGCATCTTTTTTTAACCAAAAATTTTCACCCTTCAGATTTTGATTATCAATAATTTCAAGTAATTACTTTACAAATTTGAAACCCAGTTGTGCATAGGTGTTCAGCCTTATGCGCCACCTTTTTAATGCAGATAAAAGGCAGTCAGTTTTAACTTTCAAATTAACACCAAAGGGCGTGAATAACGGTGCAGAAGAAGTAATTTGACAAGAACAAAAATCTTTATCAAATATTTATTACTTAGTTTGTTTTTTTACAAAACAGACCATAGGTTTACATTTTACAGTTCAAACCACCAACCACAATTATTTTCTAGGAGAAAACTCGTGAAAACATCTATTCACAACTCAATCGCTCGCCGCATTGCCTCAGTTTTTGTATTTGGCGCAATGGTTACGACTCAAGTTGTAGCTCCAATAACTGGAGTTGCCAACCAAGAGCAAACAATTGCCAATGCCCAAACTAAAACTACAACCAGTGCAACCAGCAAAACCACTTCCGCCCAAGCTGCCATTAACATGGTCAACTACTGCTGGAACAATTTCTATGTCAAGCGTCCCCAAGTTTATTCTCTTGGAATGCAGGACAAGCAGACGGAACAACTTAACAGTTTAATCAACGGTTTAAGGGTTGTCAGCACAAGCTATTACTACGGTCATTGCGGTATCAACGGTCAAGGTCAAGGTGAGGAATTTGCGCGCGCTGCAAGAAGCAGAATTGAATTTCTCTTCGACAAGTACGCTGCCAACCCTCTTTACAAAGCCACGTTTAAAGTCTATCAAAACGAAACAGTCGCTAAACAAATGGTGACAGTTTGGAGAAAGAGTTTAAGCGTCAATGCCTATGTGCCGCCAACCGTTACCTACGATACAGGAAAAGCCAACATTGCCAAAGCTGAAAAAGCTTACTCCCTGATTGTAGATTTACATAAATCTAATTTGCAATTACAAGCTCTAGTATATAAAGCCAATCTCAAGTACTACGAAAAGTACGCCAACGAGAATGGTTTAAACAATCTTTACTACGCTGGAGAAGCCCTTTATCGAGATTACAACGCCAGAAACAACACACAACTTTTTCTACCAACTGAAAACATTGGCGGAGCTGGGTCTTTCCCTAATCCTTCAATTCAGTTTGAAGCCTCGCCAATAGATTTTCTGCCCGTAGTTGGTAATGACCACCGAAAGGGCTACAAAGCCAGACTGGACAGAGACCTGAAAAACTACAAGTACAAAACTATCGTTCCAGACCTGTTTGAGCAAGTCAACAAAAGTATCTTGTATTTGGAACAAGTCAAAGGACTAAGCCGACTAAACAGTTTCAACTATCTAATGGCCGAACTGGGCCTTGATTTATTGCTTGGAGTAACTGACGTGCCAATGGGTAAAACCAGAAGCTACCTGTCAGCTATTCCCGACAATCAGCTACGAAGCGCTGCCGCCAGAACCAGCAATCCCAAGCGTGCTAACGCTCTTGTCGATGACATCAAAAAGACTAGTCGTACAAGCAGCAGAAGCGGTTCAGGTTCAGTTGCTGATGATGCTAAAAAGCCGAGTCGCAACAATCCAAGTGACGACACCAACAAACGTCCAAGTTTGGAGTGTGTAGCTTATAGTCCGGATACTGACACTGACAAAGGTGAGTTTAGTCTTGCCCTTGCTAAAAGTGTCAACAAGTCGAAGTCATTGATTGCTAAAGCGCTAGAAGATACTGGCGCAAAAGTGGTTAGTGATGCTCCTGTGGCTGCTAATTCGGAGTTTGCTCCTGAGTTTAGTGGGCAATTGGAGTTTGTAGCCAGTAAATGTCTTCCTCGTAGATTTACGGATGGGGATTTCGACAAAACAGGCTACAAAAATGCGGACGATTTTTACAATAAACTTATTGAAGGTGGAGAGAATTCTACCAAAGAGTTTATACGTAAAAATTGGGACGAAGGAACATTCAATAATTCTTACAAAAGTGCTGAATACCATTTAAGAAAACATGGGCGCGGTAAGACCTTGAGACGATATACTGCTGAAGCAAATTACAACTTCAAAAAGTATAACAGCCTAAAAGTTGAGGTCAATATTTACCCACAGTTATCGGAAGGTTTTGGTGATTTTGGATGGAAGATTGACTCCCCTTACGGTCGCGGTGTATACACAAAATCAGGAAAAATTTTGACATTTAGCAAGAAATAGAGCTTAATTTCTGCATGAAGTTTGCTCTTTTTACTATCTTAATTCCAGATTTACCTATTTCTGACAAGCCAACTGATCGATGTGAAGTATTGCTGGAACAGCTTGAGTTACTTGAGTTTCAACTTGTTGGACATATTAGCAGCTTGGAAGATGGAAATGATTGTACTGAGCTAATTAAATTGTTGATTGAGCATACTTTAGGCAATATTGAACAAGCTTTAAAAAAGCTTACTTCACCATCACCTATTGAAGGGCTATATATAGACAAAGTAATAAGCTACTTGCAACTTTCTGTATTGGCGGTAAATTTATATTCTCAGACAAATCTAAATATATGGATTTTGAATGAGAGTTTAGTAAAAAGAGCTTTCCGACTACAAAATTGCTTGAAAAATGCTAATCCGTAGTAATCGACTCAGAAAGTAGATTTGATTGTAAACAATGTTATTGACTACTAGTTTGAAGAAAACAATTTTTTTCTTCATTATAAACTAGTAGTCTTTTTTTATGTAAAAATTTATGAAATCGAAAGCAATCAACCCAACAACTGAACCAAATAACCCTAAAGATAAAATCAAACGCTTTTGTGAAATATGCCTGCTAAGAGAAGATGGCAAGCAACTAGAGAGGAACGAAGCCGATATAGCCATTGATTATCTATATTCCCCTTTTTCGGACGATGATTTGTGCAGTCAGCTAATTTATTTGCTTACTAAAGGTAGAAAATTCAGTAATTGGGCACTAACAGCCAGTCAAGAAAAAAAGATTTTGAAGTTGGTTGAAAATGCCGATAAGCAATTTGAGCATTGCCTTTGGATTGAATATATTTTTTTCTATCTATACGGAAATTACGCACCTTCAGAAGAGGATAAAGATGAACTATGGTACAGATTGCCGATTATTGCAACACACTTTAAATCCTTATTTATAACAGAATTAACTTATGATAAAGCGCTAGACATAATTATCTCTACCTTACAGGTTAAATCCAAGCTAAAATATAAATCTTTTGATGTAGTCGCAAGCTATAAACAACAATTAAAGTCTATTTTTGATAGTCATGTATTTTATCAAACTACTAATGACTACTTTACAAATGAGAAAATTTTCTCTGGAGTTAAAAAGATTATCGAATTTACACTTAAATTAGACTCCAAATCAGCAACCGATTTAACAAATAAGCTAGTTTGGAAGTTATTGGAAAAACCGCAGATCGAAAAAATGTGCAATGAAATAAATTTGTGTTTAGAGAAGTATAAGTAAATTGTATTATATTATCAACCTTACGACTTTCAAGCATTAGTACCATGAACAATTTTAGACCCCTATCATTCCGACAAGGGTCTACTTCTTTATCTAAATTTCAACTCATCAACCACTTCCTACCAATATTTCCGACCCCAGTAAAATCCGTAGGTAGCGTACAGACGAGGATTAGGCAGTTCTAGTTTATAACTGCCAGATTCGGCATCTAAGAACACATCAGCCGATTCGGTGATTTGCTCAATTCCCCAAGGACAGCCTTTGTTTATGTGTACGTGATATTTAGCTTGGCGGTTATTTTCAGGCTCTGGGGGAACAACTTCCAATCTTAGTAAATCAATAGGCTGCAAAATCCAGGTATAGTGAAACTCTATATCCCGGTCAATCACCTCACTGCAAAAATAGTTGAGAGTAAATTCTACCTCTTGACCCTGCTCTAGGGGAGTGTCAAAAATAATGCTGACTACGTTATCATCCGAATCCAGGGCTTGCTCTCTTCTAATTTTAAGCGGCTCACCTGAGTAGCTAATATCTACATCGGGTTTATCTCTGACGCACTTATAGTAATCAAATTTTTCTAGAACTTTTAGGTAATTTTTCAAGGATTTTAATCTAAAAGTTTTACTCCATCTTAAAGTGTTGGGATTTCCTTTAACGTAGGTTGCTTTAATGTTAACTTGCAAAAGTTTGTAATCCAATTCCGGAAGTTGATTAATTTCTTCTGCGTCAGTTGGAATATTTTCCTGAGTAGGTAGCTCCAGCAGTTTAATTGGGTTATTGCCTTGAGCATCATGGTTTGCGCTGAAAGCGTAATAGTTGGGATAGAAGATTTCGGCCAACTCCTCCAAATCACAATCGATGGCTCGACTCATCAGCAGCAGCATTTCGATTTCTGGTTTACTGCTTCCGGCTAGATATTTTGATAAATAGCCTTCGTAGTATTTAGCTCGCGCTTTGAACTCCTTTTTGTACTCTAGCTCTAGACAATTTTTTTGTGTACCCGCTTCTAGACTAAAGCTAATCTCAGCCATCTTTCTGCCGATGTCGGCTCTGGTTCTATTTTGACCATACCGTTGTATCAACCTCTCTAATGGATGCACTAATTTCTCTAAGGGTTGCAGCGTCATATTCGTACCTTTCGTAGAAAAACTACTATTGAAACGGAAAAAAGGCTAAAATATAGGTTTAAACTCGTCCTCAAAACGGCTCTGTATCCAAAACTACCTGAGAACAGAGGCTGCTAGGTAAATGCATCATGGTATTAAGTCTTGTGTGAGTGTGTAATTTGCTATTGTAACAGAGCTTGAGATACACAAAACCTATCTTTATAGGTATTTTCACAAAATATAAGTAGATTTTGTTCTCTGATACGTTTCTTGGCTTTTAAGAATTGTTTTTTCAGTTTCCGGTATTTTTCTTACTCAGTGTAGTTGCCTTTAATGCCAAGTTGATGTATACGGTTGCTTGAAGACAACTATTAACTTTCACGCTTAAACTTGTGATTACCAGAAACAAGTTAGAAATTGTTTAAAAACCTTTTTTGAAAGAAAAAATCTGATGCAGTTTCGCCTCAATTTCTTCAAGCCAAGTGTTGATACTTGCGTATCAGCCAAAAGCCTGAAACACTGACTAATGCTGCTAATTGAAGATTTGGCGCCAATTTTTCAAGAATAGTCTTCAAGGAGTTGCTACAAAACAACCCACCTTTTTTAAATGCAGATTTTAGTTGCTTGAAAAACAACTTGCACAGATTTGTAAACAACCTTCTTTGGCTTAAAAAAATCTTGAAACAACCTATTTTCTTTTCCCAAAAAGCATGTAATAGTTAATTTCAAGTTGAAAGACGCAACCAAACATTTTAGCTTTCTCAACTTATAGACGATAACCACTTTATTAGTAAATCAAAGGAGGTTTAAGACTATTAGGTAGTATTAGTTATAAATTTTCTCCACTGCTCTCAGGCACTGCAACTATTAGCTCTTGGAACTAGGGCTTGCTATCCGAGTGCGTCCATTTACAGCTAAAAAATTGCTGTGCCAAAAGCAGTTTTATTGCCCCGCACAAGCATCTCCTAATCAAGGCTCTAGCTTGAATTCAAATACTTTTACCTCGCACTAAACGTAATTATGAGAGCTAATTCATGCGTACAAAATTTTTCTCTATCAGAAGCTTGCCAAAACGATTCCAAACATTCGTTCTTACCCTACTAACTACCAGTCTGCTGACCACTTTACCCTCGCGTGCTAAAGCGGGCGGCATATTCTCAGCAGCGCAGAACGCCATGACCTGTATTATCAATAGCGCTGGAAGCGGTGGAGCAGGCAACGCGATCATCACAAGTCTGCCAACGGTTATATTCACTGCAATTGGTTTGTTTCTGTTTGCATATTTTCTTGGCTCAACCTTTCAGTTGGTGCAAGCAGTGCGTGCAGGCGAGGAAGTATCCCAACTGGTGATTCCAATTTTGGCAGCAATTATCGGTGTGATTATCATAACCATCTTTCAAAACGTATTATTTGGCACTGGGGGTTGCTAATGAAGAAGCAGTTTAAGCAAGTCAGCCACAGTTTAGGTAAAAACCTTAATTTTGGCTCGTTCTCTGGCAAACAAGCCATCGTGCTTGCGGGCGTATTTTCGTTTACCTTCTTGTTCACCTACATTATTTTGGGTCTGTCTATATATATCGGTCTGGGTGCCAGTACATGGAGCGGACTGACTTGTGCTTTTCTATCAGGATCAAAACCACACAAGTTTTGGTCAAGAATTTATCCTCCAGTACCTAACTGGGTACGTGGACAAGCTCGGTATGTCTCGCCAATTTATAAAACTCTTTTAGGTTCAAAAAGGGCAAAATGACACCAAGTAAAAGCAGGAAATTGCACCCGATAGAGGACAAGTTTGAACTGGCAACCTTCTGTCGTATAGTGCGTGAGGGACGCACTGTTGGCTGTTACATACTAGGAGCAAATAACAAGAAAATTGACCCATCAAAACTGCTAATTAAGTTTGGGTTTACCTGCCAAGGTATTCATCCAACGCAATTAGAAGAGCAGTTTGAAAACATAAATCAGACCCTTGGAAGTGGATTTAAGGAAATTAATTCAACTTTCACCTTTCGCCATAGCTGCTTTTGTGGCTTCACTGATGCTCGCACTCACTTAAAGAATAGACTCGAAAATCCGGGAAGTCCAGAATGCCAATATTTGGATAGTGCCCAACTTGCCAGAAAGCAGGAGCTAGCTAAAGCCAAGAAGCGAAAACAGGTTATGCTTACAGTTGAAACCACCTTTAAGCCAATTTTTGATAAAGAACAGAAAAAAGACCTGCTGGATCGAGTAATTGAGAGCGCGGACACTTTTTGGCAGCGCAAAATCCTAAATAAAGCCAAACAACTGGATCAGCAGCAATTAACTGAAATCCTAAATCAAGCCTATAACACGGCTATGCGCCATTTGCAGATATTGGAAGGCATGGGGCTAAAGCCTGTTGTGCAGACTGATGAGGAGTTATGGGAAACTTTAAAAAGTCGAATCGGAACAGAAAATGTAAGTCTGCCGCATTTACTGGTTCTGGACGATACAGGACTGCACGAAGAGTTCAAAGCTGGGCAAAGTTTCAAAAAATATACCAAAACCATCTCCCCCGTTATCGGACACGAAATTCATGCCACTTCCCAGCTTTTACAAAATGGCGTTCCTTTCGCCGACAGACGCTTTGTATGTATACCTAGTAAAAGTGGTAAAAAGCAGTACGTAGGGGCGCTGGTGCTTGAGGATAAACCAGAGGGTTTTTGGGGAGATAAAGGGCAAATTTTATACCTATGGAGTGTACTAGGCAAAAATTACATCTTCGATTTTGAGGTAATTACTGAAATCACTCCTGCCGATGTAGGACTGATTCGCCTCGCCCAACAACTTTTGACCAGAAACTCCGTATCAAGAGATTTACAGGCTCAGGAGCGCGGAACGGTCGAAGTATCGGCACAGGTAAATCTTGAAAGTTCGGTTGAGGCTCAAAGGCAACTCTACACAGGGGATGTGCCATTTCACACTTCAGTTGTGATATTGGTGTATCGCAACAGCTCGCAAGAACTCGATGAAGCTTGTCGCCTTATCTCTGGGCTAGTTAAACCACCCGCTAAACTGGGACGCGAACTTGAGTATGCTTGGCTCATATGGTTGCAAACCTTGGGCGTGCGCCGCGAGGCACTACTGTCAACTCCCTACTATCGGCGTCTGCAATTCTTTGCGTCCGAGTTATCAGGTGTTTCTAATCTTGTGCAAGTGGCAGAAGCGGACAAGCAAGGTTTTGAATTAATCGCCAACGAGGGCAATTCTCCAGTTTTTATTGATTTATCCAAGCCCAAAAATGTCTTAGTTTTAGGAACAACAGGCAGCGGTAAATCAGTTCTAGTAGCTTCAATTATTGCTGAGTGTTTAGCGCTCGGTATGTCGTTTTTAATAATAGATTTACCCAACGCTGACGGAAGCGGAACATTTGGTGATTTTACCAATTACTTCGCAGGAATTTATTTTGATATTTCTCGCGAATCTAACAATTTAATGCAACCACTAAATTTAAATTGTGTTACAAGTGAGGAAGATAAAAAAGAGCGAATAAAAGCGCACAGAAACGATGTAATCTTAATAGTCAGTCAACTGGTTCTTGGCTCCAACTCTCTTGATGGCTTTCTAGTACAAACCATTGAATCTTTAATTCCACTGGGAATAAAAACCTTCTATGAAAACCCAAGTATTAAAGCGCGATTTGTTGAGGCCGCGCAGGAAGGTTTGGGTTCAAAAGCTTGGGACAACACCCCAACCTTAGCCGATGTAATTGAGTTTTTTTCCACCAAACACATTAATTTAGGTTATGATGATAGCAATGTTGAACAAGCCTTAAATCATATTCGCCTGCGTCTCCAATTTTGGCTGGCTTCCTCCATCGGGTATGCTATTGGAAAACCATCAACTTTTGATATTGATAGCAACAAAAGTCAATTAATCACTTTCGCTCTTACCAATTTACAATCAGAGAAAGAAGCCGAAATATTTGCTTTAAGCGCGTATCTTGCCGCTCGCAGACAGTCTTTAAGCTCGCCTAAATCGGCTTTTTTCATGGACGAAGCATCAGTATTATTGCGCTTTATCTCTTTGTCTCTGTTAATTGGTCGCCTGTGCGCTACTGCTCGAAAGGCGGGGTCGCGAGTAATTTTAGCAGGTCAAGATGTCAACTCAATAGCTAAAAGCGCTGCTGGTGAGCAAATACTGCAAAATATTTCCTGTCGATTGATTGGACGGATTGTACCGGGAGCGGCGCAAAGCTACGAGGATTATTTAGGAATTTCTAAAGAGATTGTCAGTCAAAATGAGAATTTCCAACCCAATATAAGCGAGACTTACACGCAGTGGCTTTTACATTACAACAACACTTTTACTCACTGCCGCTACTACCCTTCTTATCCAATTTTGGCTCTCACCGCTAACAGTCGAGAAGAGCAGGCAATGCGCGATACATTCAAAGGCAAATACCCGAATAAATTTGATTGGTTGACCCAATTTTATCGGTTCTACAAACAAACTGTGAAACAAGGTAAGACTTTATGAAACTGAAAAGCCATTCTATCTTAGTTTTAATTACTGGTACAATAATCGCTTCTAGCGAATTGCTGCCACCACCTGTAAACGCTGAATCAGTTAGTAAGAATAGTTCCGTAAATAATAGTAACTCTAGTTTTTTGGAGCAGATAAATGAGCAATACTCCAAGCTTGTTCAATCTATCCAAGAGCCAATTCAAAATCTAACTAGAGACTTTAGTAACGGCATTCAAGGATTATCTCAAGAAGTGCAGTCGCAAATCAATAACACAATTGGGGATTTAGGTATTCCCGATATGGTGCGGGCTGGCAAGGAAATAGAAGATGCCATTGCTGGCACGAAAACGGGAGTGCTGCAAATTGATGCCCGCATTCAAGGTAAAAATGGGAGACAAACTTGGAATCGTCAGTTTACCGTAGAGCAGTCCGCAAGTTTACTAGGGAAAGAAGGTCAGCAAAAAATGAAGCAGGAGGGGGAAATCTCCCAAGTTGCTGCCGATATTGCTACAAATAATGCCGATGCGGCTCAAGGGGATTTTGTAACTCAAGAAATCATGAAGAAGATTGCAATGCAAAATGCTCAAACAACTAAAGTGCTGCAACTGGTGCAAGGCTCGCTGCAAGAACAGAACAAACTTACGGCAGCCACCAATGTGAACTTAGGCGATATCTCAGAGAATTTAGCAGTTGAACGCAAAAGAAAACAAAATGAATCCCAAGGAGTTATCAATGCAATTTATAGAGATGCCGCTTTCGCTGATGGATTTTGGAGCAATAGCAATAAATAAAACTACTTGGCTGCTGGCTGAGAGTACAAACACTATGACGGGCGCCGCAGGTATAGGTGAAACTGCTTATACTGCTGGGAAGCTCGCTGTCGATGCTTTCAATGGCAATTGGGTAGAATTGGCTAGCGGTAAAAGCCACATCTACTACGCCACAGTTAAGGTGTCGCTGGGGCTAGCGACTATACTTGTTGCCTTTTGGGCTATTCCTTGGTTTAACACCATAATCAGCGAGGGCTACTCCGAAAAAAGTATTAATGAGTTGATTTATCCCCTTTTGGTGGTGTTTATGTTGGCTATTGGCAATGGACATTTATTATCTGGTACAAGCCTTTTATTTCGCAATACGACCAATTATCTCAATAACCGAATTCTGACAACAACCATCAACGGCATTAAGATTGAGCAGGCAATCAGGCAATCAAATTTGAACCAAGCCTTTAAGCAAATGTTGAGTGATAAAGTCGTGGAGTGCAGGTTACTATCACCAACTGAGAAAAATCAAAATGGAGTAGATTTACAAACTGCTTGTATCGAAAATGCTGCCAAAGAAGTGGTACAAGCAGCCGAAGATTACAAGGCCAAAAATGCGAACGACTCTAATTTAAGCATTCTTGATAATTTAAAAAACGCGATTCAGGGCGGCATCGAATCAATTGCTAAAATACCTGCCCAATACACGAATTCCTATGTTCAAGGAGCGTTGCTGGTAATTTTTACTAATTTTCAGATGGCATTCATCTTTTTAGCGGAAATCGCTTCCTTGATTAACGCCTATATCGCTCCCATTTTCATCTCCCTTTCCCTGCTTCCAGGGCAATCAAAGCTTGTCCACGCTTGGCTTTCTGGGTGGCTGGGTCTGGCTTTAGTTAAAATTTCCTACACGCTTATCATCGGCATAGCCACAAGCTCCATAGTTAATGTTGAAGATACAAATCCCCTACTTTTACCTCTATTGTTAGGAGTCTTATCTCCAATACTGGCTTTAGTGATTGCCAGTGGCGGGGGAGTAGCTCTTTTCAACGGTTTGGCGGGTGTTGGTGGTGGAAGTTTAAGGCTTTTGATGAGGTCAGTCCAAACATCAGGGAGAGTTTCAACACCTGCGGCTAGAACTGATACTGCACGCGCTAGGAGATAAAAAAATTATGAGCTATTTAGATAGAAAAGAGACCAGTTTAATTCCTACCTTTATTGTTGCCAGTACCCTTTTGCAAACAATTCTGTTTTTGATAGTAACCATTACCTTTGGCAAAATCGACAGAATAGCTAGTTCTAAAACACCAAATTTGGTAGAACTTGCTGATGGCACAACCGCGAGAACTATTCCTGTTGCCTACAATGAGCGCTCGCCTATAGTAATTAGCGCGTTTGTGGGTAAAACTTTAGTGGGTTTAATGTCGTGGAACTCAGTGCTGCAAACCTTGAACGCCGACAATTTTGACACATTCCTTAAACCTCAACTGGACGAAGGAGTACAAATAGGGGAGCGCAAAGTCACCACAGCTACATGGGCAGCAGGCTTTGCCTTATCGGAAGATTTTCGAGCTACATTTTTAACTGAACTGGCTAAATTGACCCCAACAGATGTATTTACAGGTAAGACCCAATCACTATTAATAGTTCGCGAGCTTTCCCAGCCGCATAAAATTGGTAACGGTCAATGGCGCCAGAATTTAGTATCTAATTTGGTGATTTTTGAGAACGGGAAACCAATTGGTCGGGCTATTCCTTTCAACAAGACTATTTTCGTTCGCGCAATTAATACACCCTTGCTGCCTAAAAACGCTACTGATTTGCAAACAACCACCTACAAGGCACGCCGCGACGGGTTGGAAATATATAAAATTCAGGAGTTGGCACAGTGATGAGCGATACCGATGATAACGATTCAAACTTGTCCCAAGAAGAGTCAGTTTTTAAAGACGAATCTTTTGCCCAGATGGTTGGTTTAGAATCTGAAGAAATTGAGATTCAAATTGATCCAAGCTCGGTTATTGAGCCTGACGAAGTAAGCACCAAAAGTAGTTTATGGGGTAGAGTAGGAGCCAGAACCGTTGTAATTGCGGGTGCAACGCTGCTGGGAGTATTAGTTTTTGCAATGACCGGGAGAGTTGTTACTGAAGCTCTTAGCAGTAATAAACAAGAACTCCAAAAAGTTGCCCAGCAGCCCAAATCAGTTGAGGAGACCAAAGAAGACGATATTGGAGCCTTAAAAACTAGTAGCGCTTTAGCTGGTCAAAAAGCTGAACTAGAAAAACTCAACTCCAAAATTCTTACTTCAACGCCATCGCCCGCTGCAACAATTACACCCACAATAAAGCCCAGCGTACAGACAGCTTCTGCACCTGCCACTAAACCTGCTTCTGAACCAAGGGCTGTTTCAGTACCTAGGGTTGCATATGTAACAGCACGCACTCAACCTCAGACTGCGTATGAACCCGCAGTAATCGCAAGACCTGTTAAGAAACAAATTACACCTGCATCAGCGAAAATAAACAGAGCGCAACTGCCACCGCAAATCCAACCTAAACCGCAAACTCAAGCTGTGAAAGAGCAGCCTCAACCTCAACTGGACACAATAAAAAACCAAGCCTCTAACTTATCCACTGGCGCCAGTCCGAGCGATGTTTGGCAAGCAGCCGCTAACGCTGGCGTTTACATTGCAAGCGATGAAAGCAACGCAAATCAGGCAGCTTCTAAAACCGAGAAACAAACATCGCCTTTAACGCCCGCTAGTTCTAGCTCTACATCGCAAGTGTTCGACCAAAATAACGGCGGACAAAGCTTAATTGTAGGCACACGCGCAAATGCTCGACTGGAAAGCACAATTGTTCTATTCAAAGCAGGTGATAGTTCCCAAAATACTCAAAACCAGCAAACCTACCCAATCAAACTAACTCAATCCTTAAAAAATCCTAATGGGGGCGTACCCATTCCCAAAGGTTCGCTACTAATCACGCAAGTTAAATCAGCCGCGCAGGGGTGGTTAGAACTGTCAGTAGTATCAATCGTTATTGGCTCTAAGGGCAGCAATGTTGTTGAAAAACCAGTCGCACAGGGAGTAATTTTGGTTCAAGCAGAGGACGGCAGTCCGTTGGTCGCTGAAATTACAAACCTATCTGAAACCAAAGATGATGTTGCTACAACTAGCCGTGCAGTTGATTATAGTCTTCCAGTTCGGCACAGCATACCAATTTCAGCTAATAGTGAAGGCGAGCAAGATTCCCCTTCTTCAAATAATCGCTATAAAGCTTTAGAAAGAGCGCTTCAAAGAAACAAGAGAGAAACAACTGCTAACTTACCAACTTTTACCCTGAAAAAAGGGACTTCCGTTCGAGTTTATGTAAACAGGAGTTTTAATTTATGAAGCTAAGAAAGTTTGCATTTTCATTTTCATTGGTGGCTACTTGGGCTATTATTAATTGTCAGAGCGCTAAAGCTTTATCAGTCAAAGAAGTTTCGACAGAGCAAGCTCAAACGGGCATTGATTTACAAGTTTCTGCTGGGTACGGGCTAACTATATCTTTTCAAAAAACGGGTGAGAGAATTAGCCAAGCGTGGCTGGCAGACCCCTCCAAAATCGTATTTTCAACCAATGCTAAAGACTGTGCCAAAAATAGCAGTACTCCTTGTAATGATGCCGCTAACGTCATTTTTTTAAGACAAATCAAGGAAATTAACTTCCCTAATCTAACCAGCAGCAGTGATGGAGGCACGCAGCTTGTAATCCTTACGAATGGCAAGGAGGGACAGAAACAGTACCTGTTTAGAATCCTGCCTGTAAAGGAAAATCCTGAATACTCAAGCGTGGTTATAAGTCCGTCAACCCCTTCACAAAATTCCACAATTTATTTGCGAGAGCCACCTACACCAACTTTTTTAAATCCCAAAAACGGTCTGTAATTTCTTGCAGCTTCTAAATATAAACAATTAACAATCAATCGGAATGGAGCAAGAGCAATGTCAAAATCATTAAAAAGAGTTAGAAATTTTGTAGTTATTTCTCTGTTGGCTTACTCTTTAATCGTATTTCTGTCGGTAGTTGCCAATGCTCAAACTATTTCAACTTCTAAGACAGGATAATTTAAACTTTTATTGATTGCTGGTAAGAGCTTATTTAACGATTGCTCATGCTGCAATTGAGACTCCAAAAACTTGCTAGCTTGACAAAACACTTTTTAAGGGCAAGTTAGTCATAATTATGAATTCTAACTTGTTTGCAGAAAGTTTACAGCCCCAACTCCTTCGTCTTCAAAAAATACTGCGAAATATCACCCTTAGTCTTTTACTGCTTGGTGTAATTATTCCCACCTCTCAAGCGATTAAAATTGAAGCTCAAAATTCAGATGCTATTAATCCTAAAAGCATAGTAACGGTGGAGAAAGTTAGAAAAGACAATACCGTAGAAATCAAGGAAATGACCTTAGAAGAACTACAAACAGACGGTGAGCTTGTCAACATCATGAAGTTTGGGCAAAATGATTTGAGTCAAGTTTACCTTAACTTAACCAGCGAGAAAATCCAGCAGATTGAGTCAAATAATGGTGTGTTTTATCAAAACGAAAACGCAATCGTTGACCAGTCAGTTTTAGCTAGTCTTGGCTACAGTATAGAGCAAATTGCCTTAATTCAAAAAATGGTCGATTTTTCTAATTCGCAAACTACCAAGTTAATTAAGATTAGCTATCACTCTCAACAGTTTGCTAGTAAATCTAACTTTTTTACTATTCAGGCTCAAGCTGCTCCGTGTCAAAGCGAGATGACCTTTGACTCTCAACACTGGTGGGGCTGGCGATATTTCATGAATAAATGCTTAGTGCAAAACCTGGAGAGCGGTCAAGACTTTCTTAGCATCGTTAGTTTAGGCTCTATTTTCTGCCCGATTGCTTGCGGCATTATCAGTTTCTATGTTCAACTGCATCTGCATCAGCTAGTGAAAATGCATAACGATTGTGACGAAGCTGGAGCTTTTATGAACTTGTACTGGAGCCTCGACATTGATTTCAGCCATGTTTGTTAACACTTTTCTTATCTATGACTGACTATTTAAACATCATCCTTAAATCCGCCATCAATTCTTTGGAACTACTGACTTCTGTCAACCTATTTATTCTGTACATTTTTCTCAGCTTCGGAATATTTCAATTCCTTGCTGGTCAAGCTCAAAGCGTTGAAGGTAAACTCAAAATGTGGAAATACAATTCTTACGCCTTTTACCTGCTGTTTATCTTGATGCAACTGTCCGCCTACATCAGAAATAATTCAGACAGGTGGTTATGGGCTGCAATTATTATCTGTCTACTAGCCATATTACTATTTCTAAAAATTAGACGAGAAGAAAGAAATGATAAAGACAAAGCAGTTGAAATTCAATTCAAAAGTAACCGCAATTAGAACTAAATTTTTGCAATATTTTTCCCGATAGGAGCTGAATTAATGTCAAAAAAATCCCTGAAACGAGCTAGAAATTTCATCTTTACTTCTTTGCTCGCTTACTCACTTGTTCTACTGTTTTCATTTGCTGTCAGTGGTCAAACTAATTCCATCAATCAACCGGAAATAAAGGGTATTACTAAAACTTTCCAAGGCAGGCTATTGACCATTCCTGATTTTGAAAATATGTCTCTGGTTGGTCTTGATAAATATCGCAAAAGTTTTGAATCGCAAATTCGCCAGTTTCCACAATTAAAAAATGCTCGAATTCCAAAGCTGGATAACAGATTGGGACAATCAATTTTACCAGAGCTTATAGCAATAGCCGATAATTATTGGGGACGCAGTGAGTACACCGATTTAAATATTCCAACCAACCAGTATGTATCAGGCACAGTTACTTGCGCTGGTCAAAATCAGCCTGTGGCTCCGACTGCGGGGCTAGCAGCTTCATACCTCGAACTAAGTGATGTAGCAGGTAAGAACGGTGCATATTATGGTAAGCGCTGGATTTCTGGCGAGCAGATGGTTGATGGCGGATGCGGCATTCTAAAGGCAGTAAATGGGGGCAAAGAACCAACTGGGCGCCTAGTGTGGGGTACTGATGCTTTCAAGATAGTGCTGAATAATGCAGATGAGCAAACTCAACAAGCTTCTTTTAGTGCATACATGCGCCTTTGCGCCAATCTACCTGTGGGCGGAAAAACTTGCACGCCATATTTTATCCTGATGCCGTGGTTTCCAGTTAGCGGGAATAACTGGGTTGCAATCGGTGGAGGTGCAATCTAATGAAAAACCCTTCCTCCATGTCGCAAGTTTCAAGAACGGAAATTACAAATGTAAATTCAGTCATTCAATCACTTGTTAACAGCGAGCTTACTAAAAGCCTTTTCTCGCCTTTAGGTTTGTTGCTTCTAATCTGTGTCGGTGGCTTGATTTGGGCAAATTTGAGCAGCAACGCTGGGAGCGGTAATAAACACAAACTGGCGCGGGCAAGATGGGCTGGTAAAGGTGAGAAAAAAACCGCGCGCAAAATTGCTTGTACCCAAATGGAGAAGCGCAAACATAACAGCGTAGCTCTGTATGCCAGTAGTTCCAAAGTTGAAAAACCACTTAAAGCAGGGGATAAATACTTAATCAAAATTCCTGAGAGTGGCGACAGGCTATACTTTCCCGATGTACAACGCGGAGTTTTGGTTTGTGGGGCAACGGGCTACGGTAAAACCTACTCTTTGATTAATCCTCTACTACGAGCAGCCTTTGACCAAGGATTTCCTGTAATCCTGTACGACCTTAAATACAATCAGTTAAAATCCCCAACCTCTAAAGAAGCTCTTGGGCAAACAGCCAAGCTCGCAGGTTACGCTCTGGAGCGAGATTACAAGGTTAGTATCCTAGCACCAGGATTTGCAGAAAGTGCCATTGCTAACCCACTTGACTTTCTGGAAAGTGAGGAAGATGCATCTATGGCTCGACAGCTCGCCATCGCCATGAATAAAAACCTGAAGTTAAGCAGTGGCGATAAAGACAGCAGTAATAAGTTTTTCTCGAATGCGGGAGACTTGCTCTCGCAAGGTATTTTTCAGTTAGCTAAGGGAACTGAGTATCCTGACCTGTTGATGTGTTTTGCTTTGCTAAGTCTGGATAATCTGACTACTCGCATTCAAAACGCTGACCTGAACCTGTGGACACGTTCGGCATTCGCTCAGTTCTTGTCAGTAGCTAGCTCTCCCGAAACGGCAGCCAGCATAATCGGCACAGCCCTTGGTTTGTTTACTCGGTTTATTATTCCCGAACTGTTGTCAGCTTTTTGCGGTAAAACTAACCTACCTCTCGATCTTAAAGAAAGACAGTTGGTAATTTTCGGCACTGATGATGAGAGAAGAGATGTGGTCTCTCCCCTTATCGCTTCGGTGCTGCATTTACTTGTAACGCGCAATTTAGCCAAGCAGCGAACAACGCCCTTAGTTTTATCCCTCGATGAACTTCCTACTATATATCTCCCCTCCCTTGCCTCTTGGCTCAATCAAAAGCGAGAGTACGGACTTGTCTCAATTCTGGGTCTGCAAAATTTAGCCCAGTTGGAAGAATCCTACGGCAGTGAAACTGCGGAAGTGATTTTCACTGGGTGCGTAACCAAATGCTTTTTTAATACTGGAAGTGCTGAAGCGGGAGAAAAGTATTCTAAGTATTTAGGTGAGGAGGAGGTGAGTAATAAACGCAGAAGTCGAAATACTGGAGACAAAGGCGGAGCCAGCACTAGCTTATCGGTAGAAATTAGTAAGCGTCCTTTATTTGAACCCTCGCAGTTCAACACCTTACCTGAAGGTAAAGCAGTCATAATTTCACCGGGTTTTAAATCCAAGCAAGAAGCTGCTTTGCCACTGCTAGAAAACATCAAGCTGTTTAAAAAGATACAAAGCGAATTAGAAGCCGACAGTATCAAACTATGGTACGAGGAGCAGCAAAAAATCGCCCAGCAATCTCAAATTAAACAGGTTGTGGAAGAGGATTTGAGGATGCGCTTGGAGGAAGCCAAAAGGTTACTGCCTTTACAAACAAGTAAGCAAACTAAAAAAGATGAAATCCTAGGATTTTAGGAGAAAAAATTATGCAAGAACCAGTTTCTAAATCTGATGCAAAAGAACTTAGTGAGGAATATAAGCAGACGCTGAAAACGGCTCTTTCGCTGATTTTCGCTAAGATTAAAGATTCTGGCCGAAAAGCCAATAACGAAGTAACCATTAAAATTGGTAAAGATGACGTTTATCGCTCGGTAATTGGGAAAAAACCAACACTTAACCGCTTAAGCAAGGATAATATTGAGCAAATTGAAATAGCCTTAACTAGACCGCAGGAACTAAAGGGAACAATTAATATTTCAGTAGGAGACGAATTGGTATATAGCGTCAAAAACGGCAAGGTTCTAACTGACCTAATCAATATAAATCCTAACCGAGAAAGCTTGGAATCAGCACCAGCCAAAGAAAAAGATGAATACGCAACTCTATTCAAGGTGCAAATGGAGATGGATACTTTGGAAAAAGATATACGACAAAAACAGGGATTTCTTAACTCCCTCTCCGAGAAGCATCCCGACTTAGAGCAAGAACTTATGGAGATAAAACAGACAGTTGAAGAGCAGAAAGAAACTTTTAATCGGATATTGGGAGAATTAAGGCGAATTGCGGATAAAATTCAGACTCCTAAGCCTGATGAGTCTGTGCAACGCCAAACTAAACTTAAAGAGACTTTTGGCAATATCTTTAATAAACTAGCTAAAGTTCTGACTCCTAATTTTACTAAACTGCAAACACAGCTTGATGAGCGTTTATCTCATTTGGAAGGCATGATGGAGGAGATTAATGAAAAATTTGATAATACCCTTCAACAAGCAAAAGGGCAAGATATAGCAGCCCAAGCCAGACAATTATTAAGATACAGGGGCGAGCTTGATGAAGCTAACAATTCAGTCGATTTTGAAAGCAACAAATATCTATTTATCGTCAAAGACAAAATATTAAGCGTCTCTGCCAAAGATTGGCGAGGAGAGGTTCTCAATGACAAAGGTTTTACCGAAGTGGCAACTAAAGAGGATATGGAAGCTCTTGAACACGTGGAGACGTATATAGAAAAATTAAAGCTTCAGCGCACTCCTTTGAAAGTAGCGGGTTTGTCAGCGTAGCAGAAATTATCTTAGGCTTTGTTCTGCCTCTCAAAGAAACAACAACTTTGACAATATCTACTTAATTATCTAGTGCATTTGCCGCAACTCTTTTAATGGTTTGGTTGAGTAAACTAAGCTGACAAACTATTGAGAGTTGCCCTTGTTTCCCAATGTCAACAACTACAAATCAAGAAATTACGTTACAAAGCAATGAATACTAATTCTTTGTCTTCTCTAGTCCAAGAATATGAAGCCCAGTACGCTAATCCCATTCAAGAAGGTGAGTATGTAGCGTTGCAAGTGCCTTCACAGGGTCTACACCTTAAAATCCTGCACCGAGGATTTGACTATCAAGCAGCTAAAAGCTTTTGTCAGACGCACAATTTCGGCACCAAACACAAGCCTTACAGTCTGCGAGTAATACTTGGTGGTAAGCTCCACCACGTGGACTGTAAAGGAACTGCCACTAAACAATCGAAGGAGCAGGTCTGGAAAATAAGCTTAGAGCATTACCAAATGCACCACTGCGGTTCTTTCCACGAATTCTTAGGCGACTATATAGTTGGCATAGAAGTGTGCAATTGCAGCTATCCCGTGTTTTGGATACACGAACGGCAAAGTGGTGAAAATAAAGGAGCTATTACGTTCTCATCACCATATACCTGTTTAGTGGAAGATAACGGGCGACCAATTGATTATTGCCCCAATTGCCATGCTCCATTGTTTGAGTAGGTGGAAGCGGAGGAATAGCGGAAAATTTACTGGTAAATTTTTGAAAAATTACAGTTATATTCTCTGGATTTTTCTAGTAGAGAATTAAAAAAGCACATGCAACTTTTAATATGTATGTGCTTTCATTTTGCCAAAATAGAAGTTCGATACCGACTATTCCAACTCCTTATGTGAACTATTTTAAACATTAAACTGCTCAAGAGTATTAAAAATTTAGTCTTATTCGCGGCTGTAAATCTTGTACTGATCCCTCTTGTTCGTAAACCCGATTAAGCTCGGCTTGGATAGCAGCAATGCGCTTACTGACCTGCGAGGATTGCAACGCCTGTAAAAGTGCTTTTTTATGTTGTGTATTTGAAGAATCAATTTTTGATTCCTCGCTTTTAAAGTATTCGACAATAAAGTTATTCATCCGCAGTAAATCTTTATCATCGAGCTGCAAAAACCGTTCTGTATAAATCCTAATTTCGAGGTCTTCTTTCTGCTCAAATTGTGAATTTTGGTAGCTGTCACCTGAGTTATTTTCTGGCTTTTGTGGTTTGGGTTGTAGGTTTTTAGGCACTACTGGTGTAAATCCCAAAGTATGAGCTTGTTGTCTCCAAACTTCTTTCAATTCGTCCAATGGTAGGTGTTGTTTCGCTTTGCGCGTGATCGACCAACCGTTTTCTCTGGTAATCCAACTGGCGCCATGACCAACTTTGGCAATAATCTGCTGCCTGCGTTTAGAGAAATACATTAAGTCTTCTTTTTTATAGCCTTTTATCTCAAACCCTCCGTGTGGTCGAGCTTCGATGTCGTATCCTAGTTTCTGCACTTCAGCTTTCAAGCAGGCGTGGTAGAAAATACCTAACGCCTTTTTATCTTTATAAATTTCGCCGTTATTCAAACTGTACCATTGACCGAATTGTGCTTGGGTCAAATTCATAACTAGGGCGTGCGTATGTAAATGTGGGTCACAGTCTCGACTTTCCCAGTGGTCGAACTGCGCCACAATCAAATTATTTGTATGCACACAGTAGCGAGTGCCTTTTGCGCGAATACGTGTTTGCGCGTGATGTTTTTCGATTACTACTAAAGTTTGCTCTACAGCTCGACGGTGAGCGTCGATTAATCTTTCATCCCCACCAACCAACGCGGATAAACTAATGCTCTTAGGCACAGAAAAAGTACAATCAATCGCTGCTCTTTTAGTGTTCCTGCCAAGTTTTTCACTTCCATCCGGTGTGCGACCGTTACAAATATTGGCGAAAATTTCTTTACTGTTAATTTCGCCTGACAATCCTAGCACAAGTGCCCCCTTACCGTACCAACGCGCAAGGCTGGAATTGTCTAACCTTTGACTGTAATAGTCAATCGCTTCGTGTGCGCTTCTATTTTTAGCTGTTAACATCGCTTGAAGAGAAATATTATAAAACGATTGTACTTTTTCGCAAGAAAACAGTATCGTGTGAACGTTGAATATAAATATTAGAAATTCTTGAACAGGTACTTGTTTTTTCTGTGTTGTTGCCTGCTGCTGTTAAAAATTATCTTACCATTTTCAAATCTTAATGGGCGTACAGTGCGATAAAAATCATTTTTTAATTCTCACCCAATTTTCATAAATCGCAATCAAAAATAATCCTCTTCTTTTGCCAAATTATACCTTTTTATATCCCATTTGTACCTCAAAACAATCCCTAACGCTTCCAAAACTGTACCATTTGTGCCAAAAATGTATACTCTCCCGCTTATTGTCATTAAAGTCGCTTAGATGAGAATTACAGGGTTGCCAAAAATTACCCATAAGCAGTTATAATTACAAAAGCAAGCCCAAAACGTTCCAAGAAATACCCGAAGCAACACCTAAAGGGTGCAACTGCATTTCGGTAGTTTGTGTGTTTAAAAAATCACTACATACTGAATACCTGTCAAACCAGCAATGACAACTATAACCCTAGCCCTTGATTTTGGGGCTTCAAGTCTGCGTGCAATTTTCACAGAGCAAGTTTTTAAAACCCACCTTTATATAATGCAGCCAGAGGTTTGCCCAGTTACCCCTGCAAGCATTGAGTATTACACTAAATCCAAAATTGGCACCTCTGACCCAACCAGAAGCGGGTGGATTGAGACGAGCGGCACTTGCTGGGCTATTGGCAATTTAGCCCAAGAGCGTTTTAAAGCGAGCCTTCAACTAGAAAAACGCAAGTTCGAGTTAGCTCTTCCCAAAGCCCTAGCACTAATCGGAGCAATTTCTCAGTTGCACCAGCTACCAAACGGTACACATATTAATTTGGGAGCAGTCCTGCCCTACGGTGAGTACCATGACCGCGAATTATTCGAGCAAATATTGAGAGAAGCTTTAACGGACTTCAAATTCTGTGGGGTGGAGAAGTACTTTACTCTCGAAACATTCTTGTGCTTGCCTGAAGGGGGAGGAGTCTTAGCCCAAGGTAGACAACCCGGCACCAGTTTTCAGGATTTAGACCTAGTTGTTGCCATGCTGGGCTATCGGGATGTTTCACTTTTGTTTGTTAGTAGAGGTGAACTATCAAAGGGGGAGACCCAATCCCTTGGTTTTGCCAGCCTCGTCAAATCTGTGGCTCAAAAAACCTCCCTACACAATTATCAGAAACTAACGTTGGCAATATGCAAAGCGGGTAGCAACGTTAATCCACGAAGCTTAACGCCACTTTTGAATAATGTAGGAGAAGCTTATAAAGACTATGAATTAGCCAAAATCCAAAAAGCCATACTAGACGCTAGAGCCGAGTATTGGCTAATGCTCAGTGAGTGGCTCAAGGGGCAAATCAAAAGCGATGTTGATGAAGTAATTATCGCTGGGGGCACGGCTCAGTATTTCAAGGCAGAATTAAACACGCTTCTGAAATTTACCAAAGTAATTTGGTGCGACCAGCTTGAAAAGAGAATAAGGGCAACTTTTCCCGACCAAATCAAACCCAACTCGCTCGAATACCGTTTAGCTGATGTTTATGGGTTGTTTTTCTACTTATATGCTCGCGCAAGGAATGGAGTGAAAAGCAATGACTAACTACCGACTGTATAACTTTAAGGCCAAAGTCAAAATCAACTCTGTCCACGAAAAATTGATTAATTTCCTGAAAGAAAAAGACGGAGATTCAAACGAGAGAGAGCGCGTATTACAGGCATTATCAGCTTACTGGCTACCTCTAGCGCTCATTGAGGCAAACAGTTTTAGTGAGAAAGAAATTGCCTTGCACGGACTGGCAGCGTTGCAGCGCTTACAGCAACAAATTAATTTCCTGTCATTGGTTCTGAGTTTGCAAGCTCCTACCTATTCTCACGTCTTTGCTGCCAATCTTGTAACAGAGCCTGCAACTCCACTAACCAATGGGAAAGATAGCCGCGCGCAAGTACGAAGGCAAGAGACAGTAAAACCCTATACCAAAACAGAGGAAGTTGAAAGTACCCACTGCCAAACGCTGGATTTTGCAGAAAATGATTTAGATAGTCTTGAAGAAACAGCCTTGCCTAGCGATACCAGCCACATTGATAAACTTTTTGGACTTTAAGGACTTATAGTAATGCCACACACCATCTCCGATTTAATTAGCTCGCGAAATTTATCCGAAGCTGATGTCAAATCCACCCTTGTCGCCGCTGGACTATCATTGGAGCAAAATGAGTACACCGATGAGGATATTCGCGATAAGTTTGATGTCGTTCGCACACTCTTTGATGACAAACAAGTCAATGACTACGAGACAGCTAAAGAGCTTTTTGCCACTCTCTCCAGCGTAAAATCACCTAAAAATCGCACCTCTAAAGCAGGCACCGAATTGAATAAAAACCGTAAAGGTCAAAAAAACGTATCTGCAAGTTCAAACGTAAATCCAAGCTCCACCCATTCCCCATCAACCCAAGAGAATAAGCAAACTAGTCAAAGCCAAGAAACTCTGTCCATTACCGATTTGATGAATCTAGTTAAGCAGCACTTGGATTTCTCGCCCAGTCTAAAACAAGTAGTTACCATTCTTGAAGCGAGCCACCTGCCTGATAAAGAATATTACACGCAAGCCGAGGCTAATCGCTTTCTAATTGCCTGCACTGTAATTGCTCATGGGGGAGAAGGTGATATTGGCAGCCAAATTCAAAACACTGCAACTGCATTAGAAACTGGGTTGATTGGACTAGTTAATGAGGTTACACAGGAACGGGCAAAGCAAGTTCCTCTCCTAGTTAAGCAACTTTACCTACAAAATGTGGTCATGTCTCTAGCGGAAAATCAGGAGGATATTGAGTCCTTTTTTATGCAAATTAAAGACAGTATTATTGCGGGCATTGAGGGAAAGAGCCACTTGCGCTCAATTATGGAAGGGCAATGGATACAGACACCCTTACCCGAATCAACGAAAGCATCGAATCAATTGCCAGCGACATCCGACAATGGAACGAGCATAGAGTCCAGCAGCGAATCGAAGCCCAGCGGTTAATTATAGATGTCGAAGTTGGCCAGAAAGCTGAGACTAAAGCTGCCGAATTGCTAACGGAGAAAATTCAAAGCTGCGAAAGGTTGACCAAACTAGAGCAGCAGCGAGCGAAATGGCAGCGAGAAACCCTTGACTACTATAAGCAGTGGTTTTTCTGGGCAGCTATCCACCTGTCGCGTACTGTTCCCGCAATACTCATTATGATAGTGTGTGGTTTTGCGGGAGCCTTTATCGGTTTGAATATTCTACCCAGTAGTGTGGGTTGCCCAAGCAAGCATAGCCCTTGCTACCATTGGCGCCTGAATAAAGACGCCACAATAGCACCAGATAAACCTTTGGTGAACAAGCTTCCTACTCCGATAAGAACGAAACCCAGCAGGAGGTTGAGATAGGTTAGAGGTCGCACGTTTAGCGCGTGCGTGCGGTCTTGTCTCAATCAAAGACTTAATCACTGACCAAAATAGGGATTGACCTTTATTTGTATAATTCCAAAATTAGGCTTTGGTCTCCAATTTCTCTTCTTTTCAGTGAACTCAGTAATATCTTCTTTGCTTCCGTTAATATACACGTAAGCCTCTCGTTGACCTGCAAAAACTAAGTCCATTTCTTGATTAACTTTAGGTGACTCATCAAAACTTATGGCACAGCATTGAGAAATGACTTTTATCGTCTCTTCGCCTGTTTTAGTGATTAGATAGTATTCTTCTAGCTCTCTTTCTTCATTAGTAACAGGAAGTAATTCAATGCCGTAAAGTTGGTTTAAAATTTCACAATAATTAGTGGCAAACTCCTCTTGCCTAGAGACTCCAAAGAAAAAGAGCTTGCTGGTTCTGGCGATAAAATAATAAAATTGGTGCATAGGCTTAAAATATGGGGTTTTTGAAAATTTTAAAATAGCTGTTAAGCTAGAGAAATTGTAAATAATTTAGTATTTTTTTAACTGCTATCGTATATTAATTTATCTTTTTGGCACAAAAACAATCTTGATCATGGAGGAATACAAATCACATAAACCTTCATCGCTGGTCAGAATATCACATTTATACTTAATCGCAGTGACGACTTGACAGGCATCCTCAAAATCCTTGCCACTGAGAATTTTATCAGCTTGGGCAAAAATACTAGAGTTAAAGTCAATCTCAGTGCAAACGCTTTGGATGATTTTTATTTCTTTTAAATAATCTTTGTTATTTTCCATCTGTAAAGACTGTAATTTAGCGAAAAACAAACTTAAACTACTGATGTAAATAAAGTCGTATTGACTTATAATTTCTTTTAAAGCTGAAGAGTTGGCTTTGTTATAACCAATGTTTATCAACACATTAGCATCGAGCAGTAAATTTTTAGTCATAGCTTATTTTTTTCTAAAATTAATCATCTTTTTTTAATAGTTTATCGTACATTTCCCTGTTGGAATTGTAAGGATAGGAGGAAGTATCAACAGGACGGTGTTTGGCACTTTCTTTCAGGAGGCGTGCCAGCTTCTGACCTTGAGTTTCTTTCTGCCTGATATTAATTTCAAATGTTTTACCTTTGTAATTGAATATAAGCGGCACCCCTTGCATAGCTTTTTCCATGATGGCGCTAAAGTTTTTTATTAGCCGAGTGCCTGTGAGTTCGGAGTAAGTCATACAGTAAAAGTATGATTAATATGATTTTTTATGTCAAATAAATTGGCTTTGTTGTGATTACCGATTTTTAGATTCGGATAAAATCAAACAGGCTTGGTAAAAACCATAAGCCTGCCCTTAAATCTACATATTTCAGCAGATATAAAGCTAGAAATTGTAAGCGCGTACTGGCTATTTTGCTGCTTCGTCAACTTTGGCAGTTGCGAAACACATAGACTCCATAGCCTTTATCGCTGGCTTTGACTGAGTAGTACTCGCCGCAAAACAGGTCAACAGCTACAGATTCCCAATCAACGTGATTTGCCCAGAAAGGAAATTGCTTTTGAAACGCCGCAAAATCAAACATCTCGTCTATTTCGCTGGACTTCAAAGCAAAGTCCTTTTCGCTGTCGAAGTAACCTAAATAAGCATCTTGGAATTTTTCAAGCACTTCGTCCCAATCTTCAATCTCGTTCATACGCGGGAACTCACAAGCAATGAAGGCAGCGAAAGCTTCACCATGCTCGGCAATGGCTTGGGCAATATTAGATATCGTCTCCAAGCTTTCCCACTCGCGCACAGAGAATGTGCCGAAACCTTCCGCGTCATGTATCGCCCATTCCTCGCAAACTTCACTACCAGCGACAGGCGACCAAGAAAGCATCCAGTTTATATCGTCTTGAATGTCGTTCACATGCTGGGCGGCATTGATCCACAAGCCGTGTAAGAGACCACTGTTATAGGCAGCTAAACATCGCACATGGATACGAGGACAGTCACCGTTATATTCAAATTCATGCTCCGGATAGGGTATTCCTCTGGATTGTTGCTCGTATCCATTGATGCCTGCAACAGATATCGCTAGTTCCAAGGCGCGTTTATCGCTGTAAAAGACTTGGCTGCCTTGTACTCTAGCTTCTGGTAGCTGCTGGGCAACTTTTTGGGCGTCTTCTTCGGATTGGAAAGTTACACTTTTCTCCTTCATAAGCACTTGAACCTTCATTGTTAGATAATCAAGGCTAGTACTCCGAAGGCAGCAGTAACACTCCTGAAACCAGAAACAAACTGATTTGGGGCAATGGAAAGTCTATGTTCTCAATATGCTGACTAACAACTACCGTCTCGCTGTCTCTCTCGCAGGTCAGGACTCCGTTTCTGTCTTTTACTTTCAGCGTCCATATCTGCAAGCTTTGCAGTACGGGGTCAGAAAGTAATTGTACTTGGTAGGAACCAATGAGATACAGTAGCCAGTGGGCTTTGGCTCTGTCAGCTAAAAATTTTACCCCGTCCGTGTAGGTAAAGGCATTAGACCAATGCTGGTGCAATCTGTAACTGCCGCAGAACCTATTTAACCGAGAATATGTAATCATAGATGTACTCCTGATGTAAATGAAGGGGAAATAGGGCGCCTACTTCAACCTGCCAAAGTTCGGTAGTCGCCTTTGAAATATTGACTTTTAATCCATATCGACAGCCACAGCACTTGTTGAAGCGACTTGAGGTTATGGTACGATTCAGATTAAAAAACTTGAAATATCTAAGCTATCTGGTTGCCACTTGAATTAGGCGCCTGCTGACATTGAGCCAATCAAGAGCATCCTGTAAAGTTTTGAAGCGGTGGTGTAGACCATTTATGCTTACGCGATAGCGGTTGTGTCCTGTGCGATGTTTTTGCAGTATCCAACCCAGAAGCGCAAACTCAGAACGCACTTGCTCGAAGCTCAACTTCGACTCTTGTTCCTGCACGGGTTGGGGTTGCGTATCCTTTTTAATGATTTCTGGTGCCGATGCCTTCGATGGTATTGGTAACGTTTCGATTGTCCAGGCGGCGTTCTCATCTAAAAACTTTCGTGCTTGCGCGATTGAACCGAAGTCGTCAACGTCGGCACCAACCATTTCTAAATATTGAATGGTAGCTTCATCGATGCTGGAGATGGGAGCTATTGATGTCTGATTCAATCCCTGACATGGGGTTTCAGATGAAGATTGTTGATTGCCATCGACACCTGCTTGAATTAATTCAGTGTTGCACTTCTGCGATGCTTGCTGCATGAGCGCAGGTAGCCCAATTAGAAAATCAAAGATAATTAAGGTGGAGAATGCGTACCAGATGACAATGATTGTTGAAGTCAAAAATGCTTGTGTCGATTCCATTTTCTCAACTCCTTATTTAAACTGTGAACTTGTGAAGCGAAGGAAAGATTATTTCAACGATTGCCGCTAAAGCCTAAAGTAGGCGCTTACAAAGGGTGCATTTACCCCACATTGCGCCAATGGTCAAGTGTTCTTTTCAAAAAGTCTGTTGTTTATGGTAAAAAATTGAACTTGTGTTTATCCATAACCATTGCGTAACGATGTTAGTAAGCTAGATAGAAATAGCTAAATTAATGAATGAATGTGCTGCAACCCTTTGCACTATTACTTGTATCCACCTATTATTAGCACCAATTTTAACTTGTATAGGAATTTTTCACAACTGTTTGGCACCTGTTGATAAACCGCATTAGCAAGCGGTTTGTTTCTGTCTGCTTGCCTTACTGGTGGACATAATCAGCCTATTTTATTATTCTAACCACTCGCACAATGGCAAATAGTACAGAACTAGAACTTGGCTTAGAAAATAAAGCTTGGCACTTGGCGGAAGTGGCGGTGGGGTTTGTGCTTAACAGAACTGCTCTATTTATCTTCAACTGCGGCTGGAGGCTGTGGAGGTTATTAAAATATGTAATTTTTGGTATTAGAGACAAGCGAACCATTTACGGTAAAGTGGGTAATCGCTTTATTTTCGCGACCCCTGAAGAGCGAAATCAACCTACTTGCATTATCGGGCAACCCGGTTTTGGCAAATCTGGAGAAGAAGTTAATCTAGCTATTCAAGATATGCAGCAAGGGGAAGCTGGGATTGTCATTGACCCTCATGGCAACCCTCACGAAACAGATGAAAAGAAAAAGGGAGCGGTTGTAAAAATATATGAGCGGGCTAAAAACATTGGTCGGGTGGTGTTTTTATCTGTTAATCAGATATTAAAGGTCATCGGCTACAATCCCCTGTTTCTAATCGGCTCTATGGACGCGCTTGACCATTTAAAGGACGAACTAATGAACTCCTTATTTAGTGATTGCCTAGAGAGCGGGTTTTTGGTATCCAACAAGGCCAGACTCTTGGTAGAAAGTGCGATTTATTTCCATAATTGCTACGCTGATTGGCTGATGCTAGTCCTCGGTAAGAACGCGATTGAAACCAAGAGAATTTTGCAAACCCACCAAATAACTTTAAACGATTTAGCTAAGTTAAGTGTTAATAATACGCGCTTAATCGATCTGTTTATCCAGATGCTAAGTTTTAAGGGTAGTGAGTTTTATCGCCCGGATTTAGTACGCCTCTGGCAGGAAATTAAGGACAAAAGCAATTTTGACGCAGGGCTTGTGGGAGCTATCGGCAGAATAGATAAAATCGTAACTACCACTAGGGCACAATTGTTTTTTGAGTCTTTCGGCTTCGATGTGATTGAAGAGCGCAAGAAAGGAAAGTTTGTTTTAGTGGATATTTCGGGATTAGATTCCTTTACCAAATCCATCATTTCCAAGTTGATGTTTGTGAAAATATACTATCTACACGTTGGCGGGATTTTAAAAAGTGCAACGCGCTTGTACATTGACGAAGCTGCCAGCCTTGCTATGTCTAAACTGGCGGAGATGATTTCTGAAGGGCGTAAGTTTTGCCTGGACTTGGTGCTGATCATTCAATATAAAAAGCAGTTTGAGAATGCTAAAGATGCCATAGCCGTGCGCGAAGCCTGCGTGAATAAACTGTACTTCAGAAGCGAAGACCCAGAGTATAACGCTCCGATTCAAAAAATCGCCACGTTGCCCAACCGGGAGTTTATTCTTGTTACCAGCAAGGGAGTAGAAGAAAATGTGAAAACTTTGGATATGCCTAAAGTGAGAAGGTCAGTGCAAATCAGCGAAAGAGGAGCGGATAAGGAAGTGTTAAAAAAGCAAATGATGGCCAAAAGTCTGGATATTGTAGGCTACTTCAATCGGGTCTGAGACGCGCGCGCGTTCCTAACTCATTGAAGTGGTATTTAATTTAATTCCAATATTCAAATCTTAACTATAACTTTATCCCATGTCCTCTCGTTTTTTATTCCAACCGCAAAATAATCTGTCTCAAATTTTAGATTCCCTTCTAATTGTTCTAAGCCTTACTAGCCCCTTAGAGAGTAAGCACGTTAAAACTATTCTGCACGGTTTTGTCTGTGAGGAGCGCTTCTACCTTAACAGTCAAAGGCGGCGCGGCTGGCTCAAGAAATTAAACAACGGTTTACTAACCCTAACTCCTAAAGCAGCGCGTAGGGTGCAGTCTAATTATATTCAGCTAGTTGCTAATTTCAAACATAAAATAGGGCAAATCGAGCATGAAGTGATGCTGCTGCGCTCTCTGTTTTTATGTCTGATGCACTTGAATTTATCCCAGATCAAAGAAGTTAAGAAGCAAAAACGCAACGGCACGGAATATATTCACGATTTAACAATTACTACCCCTACGGATGTTCTCAGTATCGAAGTTGATTTAGGCAGTAAGCCAGTGGAAACTGTGGAAGCCAAAATTCAAGGCTTTCAAGCTCGCTTGCACCAAAGGGGAACACTGATTTACTTTACTACTAGTGCCAAAATCTACTTTTACTTTAGTGCTAAACCAGACATCCAGTTTATCTACTTGCAAAGTCCCAATTTATGCCAGGATATGCAAAGAGTTATATCCAAAAACCAGTTAGGTCATCTCACTAACCCCACCAGAAGCTTATTCTCGAAAGCTACTAGGGAGAAAAGCGCAATTACCAAGAGGTTGACTTACCCAACCAATCCTTATTTTAACGAGCCAGAATGTGACCAAGATGTGAACAACGAACAAGGCTTGCCTTATTATAATAAACAAGATGATTCCTTTAATCCAAATGATTACTTATCTCCAAATCACGATACCAAACGGCAGGAACTGATAAAAATGCTGTACTCGGACAATTGAACTGCATATAACTTGACCACTATTGCTCCCTATGATGCTCACAATCTGATCACAACCTGACCACCGATGTGGTCATCAAAAAACCAACTTACATTTGAGTAAAAATTGAATATATTTTGCCTAAAATCCAAGTAAACAGTAAGCATATCGCTTGGATTTCAAAGGGTTAATATGCGTATGGATTATCTACGTTATCCGGAAACCCCCAAAAGATTTTGATCAGTTCTCTAATCTCCTGTTTCTGTGCAAAGGTTTTACTTCTGATAAACTGAACCAACTCCTTGTGGCGATTCATAAAAATGGGAACTCCATTTCTTTGCTCTGGTGGCAAATCATAGGCTGCTGCCATTGCCTGTCTCATCAATTCAAAAGTCCTATCCCCATCGGGATGGAAAAAGAAACTTGTAATCGTTTCATACACTGCTTCCGCAATCCATTTTTGGCGAGAGGCTAAATCATTACGAAATAACTCATCATCTTCAATCAGACGATAGACTAAATCAAAAATCCTACCCTTGATTTGGAAATCTAGTACTCTACCCGCATTCCCCAGCCAATAGGCGTAACTATCATTTGGGTCTCTAATAATTCCAATTGCGCTAATAAATTCAGACAAAGGGTGATCTAGGCTTATGTATTTTTGGACAACAGAGTTAAATTCCTGTAACTCTTCTTTAGAGCATTTTTGGGCGTTCATAAGGCTTTTAATTTGCACCAGAACCAAAGCGATTTTAGTTTTCTAGTCAAGCAAATCTTTATCTTTTACTCCAGCTTCTCAAAATCAAACCCGCCTTCCTTGCGAGCAATGGAGCGCTCCCCTCTTTCTATGAACCAATCAAGAAGCTGGTCATTACTGGTAAAACCCAAGTATTTTCTCATCATCTCAAGCTTGCGCTTACCCTCTTTATTGGTTCTGGCTTGAAACACGGTTTTATCACCATATCTCCTTTTCCACCGCTCACGCTGGCGGGCTACTTTCTCCTCTAATGGCAGCTTCTTGCGACCTGCACGGCTCTTAGTTAATTGGGTTTGGGCATTATTTTGATTTTCTGATTGGGCAGTATTCATCTGAATCTGAATTAACGGTTTAAGCATAAATTAATATTTAGTTTTAGGGAAATAGTTTGGCTTTTTCATCTTGCCATTGCTGGTAATTTATCGTTTGGGTGTACAATATCGCTCCTGTGTAATCAGCGCAAGCATAACTGCGAAACTCTTGATTTTTATATAATTCAGTTTGATTAATCAGCATTTTTACCTTTGGTAAACCGAGAGCATAAGTATCATCTTGCTTGCCGATCAGCATATAATCTTGAGTATTCAATTTTTTCAAAATCTGCTCCAACCATGCCTGCTGCGGCTCATTTAAGTTCTGGGAAGCAATAAAATCAAAACGCCAATCCGCAAAACACATTTTCAAAGCCGTGCTTTGTAGTAAAAGTTGCCGCTGCCGTTCCAAGTGCTGCAAGTCAGATGTAGTTATTTCGGCAACCGCTAGCTGCGAAAGTAGATTGTCTGGATCGGTATCCCATACCTTTGCGGCAATGTAAAAAGTTTTAGACATAAAAAATAGTATTTAGTGAAAATATAGTAATAAATTAAGGTTTGGTGTGAGAAAAATAGGAGTTTTAATGACGCTTAATACAATCTCTAGCAGCGCTTAGATTAATTAAAGCAGCAACGCTAGAAGATAAAAAGCAGGGTGGGCGGGTGGGTCTTAAA
>NZ_KB217474.1 GCF_000331305.1 Calothrix sp. PCC 7103
TGACCCGTTCGCGGATACCTGGGGTGATGGTACTTATTAGGAGTTGAAATGTATTTTTACGGTAGGTTTCCGAGGATTTTTATCCTTATCACGTTCGCCACCTTAATTGGGTTAGCAAGCTTTCCGGTTACAGAAAGTTGTAAACAGTTCAAAATTAATTCTCCTTTCTGTAACGGTTCCAGTGCCCTAAGTTCAGGTATTTTTAGGTTTTTTAATGGAGAGAAATAATGGAGTTTAGGTTCACGTTCACGGCGCCAACAATATTTTCTGCACTGCAATCTTTGGGGATTGACCCAATTCTAATTGATAGGGCTGAATGTGGAGATACAGTAGCACTTACTCAACTACGAGAAATACTTAACCAATGGGATGTTCGAGATAAAAATGCGAAGGTTGTGTGGAGCGTTGTTAATGAAATTACAGATAAAGTTTCATCTGTTGCTGGAACACGCGCAGGTAGTGTTCAAAAGATTGCTGGTAATCTTTTAAGCACTCAAAAATCGATAAACTCGGTTCGTGAAACTGATGAACAAACTAAAAGCGGATTCATTCTTAACCAAGCTATCAGTAATAATCGAATTGCTTCAACTCAATACCGAACTGGTAAACAATTAAATTTAGCAACCTTCCAACATAAAGAAGCATTACGTCAAATTGATGCGAAGGTTTCTCAGGTCAAAAAACAATCACGAAACACAACTCGACGCGAACAATGGAAAGCGACACCAGGAAGTAACGTGATTGGAAATGCTGTAAGGGGAGTTGGTAACTGGTTTAGAAATTTAGGTGGTAAACGAGACTCTAGATAATTTTATTTCCCGTAGAGAGCCGTGTTTTAAGCTTCTACGGGAATAGTACACGGAATAAGCAAGAAGAATTTTATCAGTATGGAAGATAATAAACAATCCACACAAGGGTTATTTGGGTTTACACCATCACCACAATTTACAGTTTCGGTTGACACTGACGAAATCACCAAAGATGCTGGTTTTGATTTCAATAAATATCAACGTGAACAAGTATCTCAAGTTATCACCAACACCGATAAGCAAATAAATCTAATAAAAATATGTGGTCGAACAATCACGATTCTCTGTGCCCAACAGCTAGTAACTCAAACCTTATTTAATGCAGGTTATTTGGGTTGGTTTACAGGTGCAACCACTGCGTTCTTCCCAGCCACAAGTGCAATATTCACGTTGTCATGCATCGCTTTTAAACCGTTCAGAGTCGAGCGTCCGGTTGAGTTGGCAGCATCAGGAGCAACAACAACATTTGGAATATTACTGGCAGTAAAGCACTTCAATGATAAGGATAAAGCCTCGGAGATAGCCGCCAAAGGAATTAAAAGTTTTCAAACAGAGATTGATATATATGAAGGAATCAAACAGCCAAAACCAAAAGATAACAGTTTTTATAATGGTTTAGGAATAGGTGTTGGAGTCGCAATTTTAGTATTTGTAGCGTACAAGTTTTTGATTAAAAAGTAGGTTTCGTTATGGCAGAAGAAGCTGAAATTGTTGAAAGTTCTCAAAACACTGAGTCAGAAGAAGTAACTGATTTAGAAAGATTAGATAATCGAGTGCATCGTCAATTCGCGCCGCAGGGATTAGAATATAGTGCTGGTTCCTTAACTTGGTTAAGAAAATTATTAATTACAGGCGCCTTAACCTGCTTACCTTTTTCTCTGTTAGGTGATGGTATTACCAAAACAGAAATATGTTTTTACCCAGAGTCAGCACAACGTTACGATGATGTTATTCGTGAGAAGCGCGAAGTTAAATTCAATATGCAAGGTAAAGTTCAATCCGAGAAGAATTTATTACTCGGAAATCGTTATTGTAAGCCACGTCAACGTCATACAATCCCACTCGGTTATATTCGCAAGGCACAGAGAGAAAGCAGCAATCCTGACTATAATCCTTATGGTTCGTTAGCAGTAGCAGGAATTGCATCAAAAGGTGTTTATGAATTTCGTAACTTAATACCTGAAAATCCTTTTAAAGATGTTGCAACTGGGAGCGGTTTAATTTTTGGATTGGCTACTTTATATATTTGTAAACGCGAAGTAGAGGCATTAAACAGAATCCGCCCTGCATACTGGGAATCGATGGAGATTGAGAGGTTAACTGCAAGTAATTATATAAACTTAACATCCGAAGCGTTACAGCAATGGGCACAAAGAATGATTAATCTTTATGCTGGACTGCAAGAAGCAAAGCTCAGGGAACAGATGTGGGCTGCACTCTCAGAAACTGAGAAAGATTTAATAATGCTGTACATTACCGATGCCGACCGTGAACGTTTTGGCTGGGTGGTTCCTCCAAAAACTACTCAATACCAGCAAGCACAACTCGAACCAGGTTCCCCAGGTACGTATCAAGAAATGGCATCGCGCGCGTTAGAAAGTGGGGAGTTTAATGTTGAGGACAGCCAAAAAGAGGTAGCAGAATTATTAACTCGCATTGTAAAAGAAGATGGTTCAACAGCATTAATTGCTGCACCAGGAAGCGGTAAATCGGTTGCACTTAATGAAATTATTCGTCAGGTTAAGTCAATTCCAGGTGCTAAAATTACCGTCTTGTCTGTGAAGAATGACAAGTTTTGCGGGTTGGCGGAACAAGGATGTGTGTTTCCATCCTCGACCACCGAACTGGAAATAATTAAACAGCAATTTGATGATTGGTTTAAACGCTATCAAGACCGTGCTGCACTCCCTGAAGATAAAAGAGAGAACTTAACACCTGACATTCTTATTCTCGATGACTGGATAGCCTTATCAAGTCAGTTAACTTTTAAATACCCTACTTGGGATTTTGGTTCAAAACTTGTTGAAGTACTAACAACCGGACGTGACTTTAACAGTAAATTTATTTGTTCCCTTCAAAGCTTTAATTTAAGCGCTTTGGGTATTAAAGATTTGGATGCTCAACTACGCCAAATATTTAATTTACTATTCCTTGGGAATAGATACATTAAACAAGGCAGGGAGAAAGAAAGTTACGGAGTTATTGAACAGATAATTACTAGTCGGTTTTTCTGTCCCGACCCTAATATACGGCAAGCATTGATAAACACATATTACCAACTCAAAGCTTATTCTAGAACCGAAATGATACCTGTTTGTGTTGCTTACTGCGGTGATTATTTTGCGGGTATAATGCCTAAGTTAGGGGGTAAGGATAAAACTATCGAACCTGAAAATGCATCGTTACCAAGTAGTGACACCAATCCTGTAACTGACATCAAAACTCTTGAGGGAATGCTCAATACTTCTAAGTTATTGGATGAAGCAGAGAAGCTAGTTTTAGATTGGGTTAAGAAGCGTAAAAAAGATAGTAAACCTTATGATGCTCCTACTGCTGCTAAGAACCTGAAAGCGATTAAAACTGACAATCCAGAAGTTAGTAGAGTCAATGCAATTCGGTACATTTTCAGACAGCTATCCCTCAAAGAATATGGAACGCTAACAGACCGTGATAACTTTGAGCCGAATGAATTTTAGTGGTTCCCGGCACTTCTCAGAAATGGATACTTTTGGGGGTTTTTCGTCCCGGCGCTTTCTAAAGCCGCATAACGCCGGAAGTCGCCGGGAACCTTACACAGAGCCGCCGGAAGAAATCGCCACAAAACCGGGAACCGCCGATAAGTCGCCGGGACGTGCCGGGTTCCGGTTTTTATGCGGCGACCTTCCGGTAATACGAAATATCTCTACAAAGAACGAGTTAATTTTAGGAGAATGTTGTGTACTTTTTTTACTATGCGCTCGTTTCAGTTTTCAGGTTCCGATAAAATTTGTTACGAAGATGCAATCTTGAAGTTACCGCTTGATGTGGAACTTTCAAAAATTGACCAATATGTTCGCGACCACATCAAGAAACAATGCCCAAACATAGTTAAAAGTACAATTAGAATCAAAAGTCTTTCACGTTTTGGTTAAGAATCAGGTATAATTACTATTAAAGCCAACTTGACAGTGTTTGAGACAGATGCTTGATGTCCAAAAACTAAATGAAAGGAGTTCAAGATGTCTGGTGGAAATGAACCACATCATTAGGGGAGAAACAAGACAATGAATAGCAAGAAAGATTACAAGGATAATTTATCTAATAATAATGATAATTTATCTAATAATATTGATAGGTACTATTCGACTGTAAAGCATTATGAGACATTTGATAGTTACTGGAATGAACTAAAAACCACTGGTAAGCTATCTGAGGAGAATTTACACGAAGCTAAACGAACCTATAATAGCGAGTATGGACGTGAAAAAATATATAAAAATTATTCAAGGCTTAAAGAATCTTTAGGAGAACTGAATATTGAAAATGAACCGTTCAGCAAGTACAAGGTTTACAAATACTTACTAGATAACGGTCATGTGCAACCACCAAAATCTTCAACAGAAACTGAGTCAACATTTCTCCAAAAAATATCTAAGTTTTTTTCTTGGCTTTTTGAATAAATATCCAGTTCTAAAATAAAAATTATAATCAATAAGCAGTGTAGTTTCTTACACTGCTTTTAATACGATTTAGTTAGAAATTTCTTCTTCCATTAACTTATCTCCAATACAGTAATGGAGAACAAGCCAGCCGTAAGCATGAGGCACTTTATAATAAAGAGCGGAACCAGAAAGTATGCCTACTGCTATTATAAGTAAGGATGCAAAATATAAATCGTTGTTCTCTTTATCTTTAACCAATAAATCCTTTACTATTACCTGTCGCTGTTTCTGAGGTAGAGACTCAATATGAAGGAAATCCTGCCCAATAGTCTTGGTGGTATTAATCGCTCTTATAAGTCCTGGCACTCCTAACGAGATACCAATAAAAAGACTCGCAATCATTAAAGCATCCGTGGCAGTTTTAGTAACCCTATACAAAAACACTGCCCGTTTTGCTTCCGCTTCAGTGATATTTGACATAACTAATCCTGTGATTTTTAATTATTCTACCAGATTGTTCCGTTGCCGATTCAATTTAATTTTAATGTAAAATTATAAATATCTCTAAAACTGTTTAGCTACTATAAAAGGGAGCGTCAATGAAACAACCTTCACCAAAAACTATCTTTATTACCCGATTGCTCTCAGGACTAATTACGTTCTCACTATTCACAGTTGCGCTAGAGTTCTGGAGCGAGATAGCAAAATTAAACATTAATGGTCAGACAATAGAAATGGCTTTAGTCACTACAATCTCTGGTATCTG
The DNA here is from genome assembly GCF_000331305.1 of Calothrix sp. PCC 7103. GTDB lineage: Bacteria > Cyanobacteriota > Cyanobacteriia > Cyanobacteriales > Nostocaceae > Dulcicalothrix. The sequence continues at coordinate 5,217 of NZ_KB217474.1, forward strand.
CTACGGATACTTTTTTATATTTCCTAAAGTACTTATTTCCTTAATTCGTTTATTTCTCCAACGTGCTAGCTTACCTGATTAGTACCGCGCCTCAAATTAAAAACCCCCAATATGATTAGTTTTGGGGGGTTAATATAAAAGATACGATACATACATTCTAGCTACAGTTTAATTTAAAAAAACACTTTCAAAATCCTCTTCCGATTCTACAACAACCTGGTTAGGTAAGGGGATTGCAGCACACCACCCAGCTTCGATTAAAGAATCTTGGATACGCATTTTGATTAAATATTCTTGTTCTCCTCCATCCCAAATAGGTTGATAATCTCCGCTAGGGAGAGGGCAATAAAGCATATCTCCAACCATCGAATTATGTGCTTGTTTCTGCCACCTGGTGCGGTAGGAAGTTTTTACAAATAAACCATCGTCAGTGCGGTAAAATGGTAACTCCCAAGCTAAAGATGCATCCTGACAATTAGCTTGGTTAGGACACACACGAAGGGGGCATTCTAAATTGATTGGGCAGTGCATACTATCGATTCAGTTTAATTTTAATGTACAACCTGTAAAGTTTAGATTCCCCGCGATTAGCGTAAAGCTTCCCTTTCTCAAGCACAGTAATCATACCTTTTGATTCTACTAATTCAAGGAACCAAGCCCCTGCATTCTAAATCTTCTTCAGTGCCCATTAATCGCATATCTACAAACCCTGATTCAGAATTTGAAGGGGGATTGGGGGGAGTTTTTGAAGTTCTAACTTTTCTACTTCTCATGCCAAAGCTCATCCAATTCAATAATATTATCGGTACAGATTTCTTCCCACTCCTCCCAAGCGGTGAGGGGTTTTCTTTTTTTGACGCGGTTACTGATATCAGGATTGCTAGCAGGTTTTAAATCAGTATTTTTAGTTCCTTCCCCAGGCACATCCTTTGAAGAGGTTTCGGGTGGGGAAATAGCATCAATAAATTTATCGAGTGCCTGTTCGATTCTCTCTTTCTTTTCAGGCGCCTTCGCTACCCGCCATTTTCTAAGAACATCTTCCTTAGCAGTTTCGAGAACGGAGGGGGAAATTTCACCATAGGGAGGCGCCGCCTCAAGACGGGCTGTGAGTTCCGCAACCTGAGAAGCAAGCAAGTTAATTCCCTTATCCCGGTCTTGAATCTCTCGCATAAGGCTTAATTTATAGCCATTTACCAAATCCTTTAAATCGTGGAACTCGTTCCGGGTGGGGATATTTGGGAGATTCTGTACGGGAGTCTGTACCGGATTCTGTACCGCAAGCTCTTTTAATTTCTCCTCCACCACAGCCTCGACCATTGCCTTGATATCAGCTTCGGTCACTTGTCTTACGTTTTGTGTTACTGTACCAGGCTTTTGTAAAACAACATCACCATTTGTTAATGCTTCCACCCCTGCGGTAAGGATTTCAATCAGGGTTTTTGAGCGGTCACACCCGCTATCGTTGTCGGCAGGATAATACTCTTGACCTATTTTATCAATGGCTTCCAGTAGGGTTTCGGGGCATCGGAAATTGAGTAGTTTGTTTGCCATGTCTTACGGAGTTTTACCGTGTCTGACAATATCTTAGGAAAGATGACGGTTTGCGGGTAAGACTTGTAATCAAAGTTTGTATACAGGTTCGCTCGACGCTCCATTCCGAGAACTTTATCAAACATGTCACCCAATAAAGAGCTTGGTAGACAATACTATTTGCACGCTCCAGGGTAAGTATAAATACACAAAGAAAGGGATTTTAAGCCCATTTTAGATGGATGCGCGTACTCATTAGTCAAAGGGATGTAAATCGAATGTGACTAAAAGTTTCGGCAATCGCGTAAAGTAATATGATAAACAAGCAGACAAAATTACACTTTTATCTGTCTAAAGGCATAGAAAAATATGTCATCAGTAGTCGCCGTCGTTGGTAAACGTAGAAAACAACTCAAACATCTGGCGCCCGTTGATGCCCAGCAACGGATGGTGCAGTTATGGCTCCATGACAAGCCACCTAGTACAAAAGAGCGTTATACAAGATTTGCTACTGCGTTTACAGCACACCTGGGTGGAGTGGGAAAAACTATAGCACAGGCGACGGTGGAAGATTTGGTCGAATTTTCCGAGGTTTTGTACCAGCGCAATTTAAAAGAACCGACCATCAATACTTATATGGCAGCGGTCAGAAGTTTACTATCCTTTGCTTATAAGACAGGGTACATTCAATTTAACCCTGGCGCCGCAATTAAATTGAAGAAGCTCGACCACCGTTTGCATGAAAAGGTGTTAAATGAAACCGATGTTGCGTTGATGATTCGGTTGACAGAAAGAGCAGAATATAGATACAAAGCGTTAAAAATACGAGACGTATTGATATTGAAACTGTTGTATGTAGCGGGGATGCGGATTTCTGAGTTGGTTGGATTGCGATGGAAGGACTTTACACCACGCGACCGCACTGGACAGGTGACGGTGCTGGGGAAGGGGAATAAAACTCGGCACATTTTACTACCCGAATATTTGTGGTTGGAGATGATGGAATATAGGGGTGATGCCGCACAGAATGCGTATGTATTCCCCAGTCGCAATGGGAAAAATAAACCACTAAACCGTCAAAATGTTGACCCCATTATTAAAGATGCAGCAGAGCGCGCGGGATTGAGTGAGAAGGTTTCCTGTCATTGGTTAAGGCATAGTCACGCGACCCATAATGCCGAGAGGGGAACGCCTGTACCGCTAATTCAGCAAACAATGGGACATGCGGATTTGGCAACTACAACCCAGTACATCCATATTCGACCAGGCGATAGCAGTGCGTTGCATTTGCCACGGGTGTAACGAAAGTTCTCGCTCTTACATTTAAGGTTGGGTTTGAAACTGATACCCACCAGCTTCGACAATTAGCTTACCTTCCTTCCATCCCTGATAAATTGGGGTTTTGGTTGCCGCTGCATTTTGGTAAACTCTATAGTGGTGGCGCCAGTCGTGGAATTGTCCGTTTCTCCAGACTAATGGTAAGTCTTTATTTTGATATTGTAGTTTGACTTTTCCTCCAACTCCCTGGTACGAGACTATTCCATCACTAATGTGGTTAAAATTTAGCAGTGAAAGAGACACGACAGACTGTTTGAACTGCTCCCAACTCTTGTGGAGGTTGAGCCGAGATACGGACGAGAACGGAAATAGAGGCTGGAAATGCTTGATTTTTCGTTACTGAAAATGACGTTACGTACAATTAAGTAGCAAATTATCAAAATAACTTAGGGCAAGCGTTTCAACCCTCTATTTCCGAAAATACAGCTATCTCGGCTCAACCTCTATCTGGCGTGGAGGCTTTCGATAAGATTCTAAAAATAAATCAACTAAGAGTGTTTCTATGGCTTCGGTATCATGTTCAATACGATGATATCTACTATCTTCCCTTGATGATACATTTTCTGGGCAATGTTCAAGACGATTTAAAGTGCTTTTCCCTGCCAAACTAATAAATTCTTGTTCTGAATTAATAACTTTTCCAACTGCAAGGGCAAATATTGGGTCATGGCGTAGAGTTTCATGGTCATTTATATCTTCGTAGCCCATGATTAAACCATATATTCTTTGTGCAATTAAGCTATTAACAGGATGTAAAATTCTCGAAGGGTCAAACTACTAATATCATTAAGTTTTGCATCAAATTCTTCATCGTCTACAGGGGGGGGTTAACCAGTAACGAGTCTGGTGTGGCTTTATTTCTGCTTCTTCTAATAATCTTCCAACATGCCGGACAGATATGCTTTCAATTATTCCTTGTTTCATTATTTCGTCTGCCAGTTCTTGCGCTGACACGTTTAATGCCCTGAGAAGCCAGTTAAAAGAGGAAAAGTTATCTGAAATGTCAACAGAATAATCCACTTAGAATCACTTCCCAGCACTGCCCCCAATTTCTACCTGTACTCTTTGTTTTTAGGACTACAAGAATTTGAATATATAGTATATGAAATACCTTTCTGTGGAGTCGTTCAATACAATTACACTGCATGGTAATGAAAACAGGTTAAAGAGTAAATCTAAAACCTTGTGAAAAAATCCGGGAAAAATTCTGCGACTGAAATTTACCCTATTACCGCTATTGATAATAGGGTTTTATCATTTCTAAAAAATAAAATAACTTTAATTTTTAACATCAAAAATTAAACATCTTGGAATTAAATATTAAACTTGATTAAAAGTATTTAGTATAACATTTATCTGCGTGATACGTAGCTATTATGTAAATAATTATCGCGGTATTGGGGCTGACATTGCCACAAGTCTAATGTCAGTATTTCTTTGTAATCTTAGTTATTAGAAAATTAAAGAGTAATAGTATGTATGAAAACTTGTTATTTAATTCTTCTAATTATCGTAAAATAGGTCGCCCTATAAACAAAATACTATGGATAATACCTATTGGTTATCATATTGGGGTGTATAACATACAAAAAGGAATAGTTTATGACATTACAAAAAATCCACAAAATGAAGGTTTATGTTTATACAGAGAAATAAATTTGAAATTTTTCTTGATAGATGAAGAAGAACCGACATATCTGAAAACAACAAACCCTGTATTGCCAAATAGTGAAATAAAAGCACGATTAGACGTAATGTCTTTTCTTTTTAAAAATATGAAGTTAAAAATATCATATGACCCCACAGGAAAAAATGGTTGGAATTGTGAAAGTTTCCAAGAATTTGTAATGACAGGGAAAGATATTACAGAACAAGGTATTATGTTATCAAAATGGAATGACTGGAAAAGTGATTTTGAAAGTCGTAGCTAATTGTAATAAAAATATTAAAGAAGTGTTCAAACAATGATTATTGATAAACTGTTTTTTTATCCAGATGATTTAAACTATGGTGGTCATCCAGAATCTAGTGGATTAGAATATCATGAAGTTGACTTTAACTCAACAAAAGATATTCAACTACATGGATGGTTTGTTCCATCAAGAAAAACTAAAGCAAAAGCAACTATTATTCATTTTCATGGAAATGCTAGAAATATTACTAATCATTGGCATTTAGTAGATTGGATACCTAAAAGCTCGTTTAATCTTTTTACTTTTGATTATCGAGGATTTGGAAAATCAAAAGGAACACCTACTTTCTCAGGTGTCTATGAAGATTGTATTTCAGCTATTAATTATGTACGTAATTCTGAATATCACCACACGAAAAGGATTGTTATTCTAGGGCAAAGTATTGGCGGAACATTCTCCTTGAGTGCTATAGCAAAAAATAATGATAAAGATATAAAAGGTATAATCATAGATAGTAGCTTTGTATCATTTAAAACTATAACTAATTTTAAAGCCAATTTAATACCTTTAAATATACGTAATAATTTAATAGATTTATTAATAAATGATGATTATTCTCCAATACACACCATTAAAAATCTAAAAATACCTAAATTGTTTATTCATGGAACTAAAGATAAAGTAGTACCTTATGAATGTGGTTTTGAATTATTTAATATAGCTGAAGAGCCTAAACAGTTTCTCTGTATCGAAAACGGTAATCATTTATCAATTTTTAAAGAACGTAAAAAAAACTATATGAATGAAGTTTTGAAATTTTTAAGTAATTTAGAAAAATAAAAAGCAAACTTGTACAAAGGAAATTATAACATATGATACATTTTGATAGTGAGTCAAATTCTAATTCTAATTTCGATTTATCTAAGCGTGGAAAGATTACAATTCAAGACGTTAAAGAAATTATTGAATTTGGAAGAATAAGTAATTTATCTGAATTGGAAATAACAATGACAAAACAACAATCTTTAGGACTAAATTTAGGTTTAATTACAGGTGTAGAAATCACCCCAGAATTAAAAAACAATAACAAATTTGTAATTAAAATTAAATATTTATAATGTAATTTATAACACATTAATCTACGAACAACTAACACTCTAACCTAAAAGTGTTTAACGCACTGCGAGAACAACTTAAAGAGTCAAACTTAATGGAACTACCTACAGAGGATTGAACCACGCTGTAACCTAAAATAAAGCCAAATTAACTCCTATTACCCGCGTTGGTGGTAGGGGTTAATTTTTATTCGCAGTTGAAAGCGCGAACGTGGGTGCAGGTATATCCGTACAGTAAAGTCAAATTAGTGACTAAGATTTTGGGCTTATTGAGAATTATTCTTGCTCGCAAATGCTCGAAAATCAGAACAATCTGCCATTTTCGAGCAAATGCAACCTGACAACCACGCGGGTTTAAGCCCAATACCCGTGAATCAACTCGTGCCTCATACCCTCAACAGGCGCCTGAATCGCTCATTCTACCGTCACTTTATCAATTTCATTCACGGGTATTGGGTTTAAGCCTCAACTGGCGCAAAAATCGTATATAGTGGGGTTCTCAAATTTTTACAAAGCCTATGAATCACTGGTTGCGTACACGTAGACTAATCAGTACACCGCGTACTGATACTACTACCCCACATCACTACAAAGCGCTGTAGCCGGGGTGAAATAAGCAGTGGTGCAGAAAGTTACGTTAAGGAATTGATCACCAGGAAGAAAAACTGTACCAATTGAAGGTTCTGAAATTTAAGAGTCTGAACCCCTCGCTGTACCGTACTCGTTTGCTGTACCAATTAGCTGTAGGGGCTTGCAATTAGCCTATAGGTTAAGTGGTACTTTCAACATGGCGCTAGACACAATGGTTAAAGAACAAAAATATTGGTGTGCATAGTGCTTATACAGCAAGGGTTTCAGCCAAGGGCGTAATTTTCTGTACGATTGCTCATTTGACCCCTACAGCTAAAAGTTAATGCTTCAACACCCAACCGCCGAAGCAAATCACCATACCCACACAACCAACCACCAGCCCAAATACTACCTTTTGAGGAAGAGAATCTAGCACGGCGCCTGGTTATCGACATCAAAACCCTGCGCCACCACCGCGAAACCATGACGCAATCGGAATTTCTGTCTTGGAGCAAGAACCGCGACCCCTCCGAGTACGCCTGGAAATATAACGTAGAAGATAATTTATACCACCCTGTTAAATGATATATCTACATACCAGAAAATCATCAACACTGGTAGTATCCCTGTGTATCCAGACATAATCATTGATGGTTCATCCAATGACAGCATATGTCTAAACAACTACAATTAAATTGTATGCTATCTTTACTGCATTACTGCAATACTGAATTAAGTAAATGAGTATTATTACCTTCGCCAACGAGAAAGGAGGTGTGGGAAAGTCTACTACCTCCGTACATTTCGCCTACTGGCTAGCTGACAAAAAAAAGAAAGTTGCCCTGGTCGATGCCGACCCACAGCGCTCATGCAGCAAATGGATTAAGGGAATGGGCAGTACTATTTCTGTAACTATTCTTACCACCCCCGACGAACTTTTAGAGAGAATCCCTGAGATAGCAAGAGAAGTCGATTATTTAGTTATTGATGCCCCTCCCGGTTTGGCTGAGTGCAGTCGGGCAATTTTATTCCGTGCCGACTTAGCAATTATTCCCTGCCAACCAACGGGATTGGATTTAGATGCCGCGTCTGACGCTGTAAGACTCGTAAGACAAGCACAATCAGTACGGGGTGGATTACCTAATGTTGGGATGTTTGTGAATCGAGCGGCAAAGGGAACAAAGTTAAAGGATGAAGCTCTTTCCCTAATTCAAAAAATAAATGATGTAATTGCCCTTAAAACCGTAATCCACCAAAAACAAGTCATAGCCGATGCGTTTGGGCAAGGTGCCACAGTTTTTGATTTAAAAGGCGCCGGAGCATCCGATGCCGCTGCTGAGTTTGAAAAACTTTTTAGAGAAATTATGAGGTTACTGTAATGGCGAAGCGCGAGCGTAAACCACTTAATGATAAATTGGCTGAGAGTTTTGTATATGGGAAGCAAGCCGAACCTGAACCAACTCAAATAATCGAACCGACTCAACCAAACAAGCCTAAACAAGCAACCCAAAAAACATCCAATAACCTGTTAGAGAATCTTGAGATGCCTGCTAGGGAACCAACAATCAGGCTTACAGTTGATTTAGCCGAATCCGTGCATAAAAAACTTTCAATTCTTGCCGCTAAGTCCGGGAGGAAGAAAGTCGAAATCGTTAGAATGCTTTTAGACCAAGCACTTGCTGATGTTGAAGATTAATACTGAATGCAGTAAGTGTTGCAGTAATGCAGTATTTTTTTTGTTTCGATGCTAATAGGTTACTAGTACTTGTGTCCACTAAATGCTAATAAAGTCCATTTTCTCTAATAAACTTTTAGCAAGCTCGATGATTTTGTTAATTTTGCTCTCATAAAAATGGATTTTTTGATTAATCGCTTCCTTTAATTTCTGCACAAACTCATCATATTTAATTGGTTGAGCTTCCAACTCAGCTAACAATTCATGCGAACTATAGATATCAAAACCTGTGTGATAACCAAGACTCAGAAATGTGTTATGGGTATTCTCGTTTCTCAAGTCAATGTCATCATCTAGAAGCGACAGTAAATCTAGATATTGACTACATATATCAGGATTGTTTGGTAATATCTTTTCTACTTCATTTTTACGTGTATCCCTTCCTTTGAGTCTTCCAATGTCTCCTACTCCAGAAAAGGCTTTTAAAAGTTTGGCAACTCGTTCACGTAACTCATAAATGCGGTGGAGATAGTTTTCCATGTGGTATTCAAACCGATGTAAAGCTTCATTAATATCACTGATTTTGTTAATGGTGTTCAACTCCTCACACAGGAATTTAAGTCTGTGTATACTGCTACATAACTGCCCCCAATAGTGAGGATGCTTTTCCAACTGCTCCGGTTCGTACCAGTAGAAGAACAAACCTGTTGGTAACGATTTCTCTTGGTTCATACTTATCTGCTATTAGATAATCGATTGTTTGGCTTAAAGTAACATTTTCTCTAACTTTACCCTTAGTTGATAAGCAAGTATTAAAAGGTGACAGCTAGCTGCAACAGCGTTGTTATGCTTCTGGCAAACCAGTTACACTTCGATTTTGTAGTTAAGTTGATGCTCATCTCCAGGCAAACCTCGAAAACCCCAATTGTGCTTCGGTGTTTCAAAAATCGTCATTTCTAAATCTTGTGTTGAAATTCCAAGTGACTGTACTCGCTCAAACAGTAAACGAATTAATTGCTTTTTCGCTTCAACACTACGTCCCTCAATCATACTGAATTCAATGATGGTGTAACGATCGGTACGACCTACGGGATAAAAGAAATCTGATGGGTCGAGGGGAAAAAATCTGTGCGCGCGTTTATCAGGTGGATACTGGAGCGCATCTATTACACAGGAATGAATGACATCGGAGAGTTCAGCTTTAATCGAGTCAAGATGCTTTCTCAAGCCATAAATTTTAGTTTGTACCATATTTTAGACGCCCATTTTTAGCCAAACAGACAATAATCACACAAATCTAAGTACCAAGTCAAATATAAGATAAAAATTGTTACATTAAAAGTTCAACTAAGAAACAACTTGCTACCCGTTTCTTACTTACCAAGTAAAACCCAATCTCTGCAAGCAATCCCAGAGCCAGTGGTGTACACCGATATTGCGCCGTTGAGGTTTTTAATCACGTTCGAGCCGTGTGTTACACGTTTTGGCTCTAACGTGTAACGCTGTACACTAGCTTGTTATAATTCTTAACTAGACTGGTGTTAAGCGTAATTATCGCCCAAGGTTTTCAATTTTTTACGAATTTTGGTTGTGTTGGGATGATCTACCCCTAAGCTAATTTCAGCAATTTCCAATGCTTTTTTACAAAGTGGTTCGGCTTCGGTGTAGCGACCTTGGCTTGAGTACATTATTGCCAAGCTGTAGTAACTGATGGCAACATCGGGATGTTCTTCTCTCAATAGCCGTTGCCTTAGTTCTAATGCTTTTTTATAAAGTGGTTCGGCTTCGGTGTAGCGACCTTGAGCTGAGTACAGTGTTGCCAAGTTGTTGTAACTGTTGGCAATATCTGGATGCTCTTCTCCTAACAGCCGCTGCCTTAGTTCCAATGCTTTTTTACAAAGTGGTTCGGCTTCAGTGTAGCGACCTTGATCTGAGTAAAGTGCTGCCAAGTTGTTGTAGCTAGTGGCAACATCTGGATGCTCTTCTCCCAGTAATCGTTGCCATAATTCCAATGCTTTTTTACAAAGTGATTCGGCTTCAGTGTAGCGACCTTGGGAATAGTAGAGTGCTGCCAAATTGTTGTAACTGCCGGCGACATAATGATGCTCTTCTCCTACCAGCCGTTGCGTTAGTTCCAATGCTTTTTTATAAAGTGGTTCGGCTTCGGTGTAGCGACCTTGATCTGAGTAAAGTGCTGCCAAGTTGTTGTAACCGATGGCGATACAAGGAGACTCTTTTATCCGCAGCCGCTCCCTTAGCTCCAATGCTTTTTTGTTGAGTGCTTCGGCTTCGGCATAGCGACCTTGGTTTGAGTACAGTCCTGCCAAGTCGTTATAACTAGCGGCGACATCCGTATGCTCTTCACCCAAACGGGATATTAATACTGATACACATTGCTCACACAAAGGTTGAGCAAGCGCATATAATCCTTGTCCAGAATAAAATTTATTTAAGCCTAGAAAAACCTTACGTAAATCTTCATCACTGACTGTATCAATCAGATTTTGTGCCACCTCTGCTAAATGTGGGATAGCATCTTTTATTGAAATATCTTTTATTAAACTATCTTTTATTGGACTAATGAATTCTTGATTGTGTGAAGAGGGAATTTTCTGTGCAACTTCTAGCATTGTTTGGCAGAACTGGGACTTCTGCTCAGATGCAGTAGCTAAGTTTTTTTGCTTGTTTCTGAAAAATTCACGAATTAGCTGATGTAATTGATAAATTTTTTCACCCTGTAGCAGGTGCAAACTTTGTAACTCAACTCTTGCATCTTCCAGTGTTTTTGATTCTTGCTTAACAGGTAATTGGCGTTTAAATAAACCTACTATCTGCAAGATTTTTAAACCTATAGGAATTGCTTTTTTTGACTTGTAAACAGCAGCACGCTCTACCAGTGACCAAGGAATCGGAGCATTAGCAAATAAACTTAGTAAACAACCTAACTGTTGAGCCTCATCACTTAAGTCTGACCAACTCAATTCAAAAGCCGCCGCTACTCCATGTTCGACATTTAAAGTCCAAGTAGGGTCATTTTCCTTCACAATTAAGGAAGGATGACCTAAGCTTTTTTCCTCCAACCGTTGCAGCATTTCGGCTAAAGTTATCTTGTGTTTCTTGACATATCTGCCAACTAATTGCAAAGCTAGGGGCAAATAGCCTAAACGCTGACAAACTTCTTTAGCTTGTCCTAATTCTTGGTTTTGCTTTTCTTCACCAATCAATTGAGCTAGTAATAAAAGTGCGTCTGTTTCTGATAAAACTTCCAAAAAATGAGAACCAGCTAAATTTAGTTGGAGGCGTGTAGTAATGAGTACCTTAAACTGGGATGATTGGGGTGGTAGATACGGTTTGATCTGACTGTAATTATTAACATCATCGAAAACTATTAACGTGTTACCCCGCTGCCAATTCTGCCAGCACCAACGTACTTGTTCTGGTAACTCTAAATCTTCTGGAGGTTGCAAACCTAAATCTGTTCTTGCAAATTGTATGATTTGCAATCCAATGTCTTCTTCTCTAGCTCTTAACCAGCAGATACCACCAGGGTAGCTGTGCAACTGCAAATGTAATAGTGAATATTGAATTGCTAACTCGGTTTTACCAACTCCACCCATCCCTTCCACAGCAGCAATTACCACCGAATGATTGCGTTGTAACTCTTGGTGAAGGCCTTCTAATTCTCTTTCTCGTCCAACAAATTTATCTGTGTTGCTAGGAGGAATATTTTGTGGGGGATTTAACTTTGCCCGTTCCCGTTCGAGCGGCTGTGGTCAAATATTGACAAAAGTACTGCCTCTTTGGTCATTGGTTTGTATTTGAGCCTCATTAATAGCTTTTTTTATATTTTGGATAAAAGTTGAAGGATATGATTTTTGAGAGTTTTCCACAGCTTCTTTTATCTCCCTCAAAATTTCAGCCAAGTTTGATGGTGGATGAGTTTCTGCTGCTGTTACTAATTCCTGTGCAGCTTGAGCGACTTCAGGATTAGCCTTAGCCACAGATTCTACCTCTAATACAGCTTTACCATAATCGAGTAGTTGAGAGGGGGCTTTTTCAATAGCAACTACAGTTTGAGGAGAGTGTTTTTTGAGGGTGACGAGAAATTGAGTAGTCTTATCCCATAAGGCTTCGCCTACCTTTTCGCCCGTTTTTTCCAAAGCTTTAGTCGCAATCACAGTCCCAATAGCAATCGCACCAGCAGTTAATGGCTCCATCTAATACCTCGTAAGCGCAGCATTCTATTTGACCATTACTACATGGTTTCTGTACTAAATTCTGCAATTAATAGAACAAATATCTAATTAGCTTATGTTTAGGCTCATACATTTATTCAGCATTACACTAATGGGCAAAATCGTGTAACACACGCCTCTAACTACTGGGGGGGGTGACGAACACTCGCTCACCTGAGATACAGCAATAGTTTTAAGCGAGCGTGCCATAAAAAGATAAACACCATTTTTAAAGTTTATTGATTCTATTATCAATAAGCTTCGTACAAAAGTCTTATTTTTTCGTTGAACTTGGTTCTGAATTTACTTTTATCTTTCAAACGGTCACTCATCTATAACCTTTGCTGCATAAGGCTTTTAACCTAGTTCGTCACCCCCCCAGCTCCGGCGCCTGAAGTTACTATCTCAATTTTTTCAATTTTTGGGATAGTAACCCAGCGGTGGGGAATTACTCCAAGCAAAGCGCCGTCCATCAAACACAAACAAAACTCTCTCAACTTTAATTAAGCGTTCCTTATCTATATATATGTCTGGGTAAAGTGAAAAATTATTTACTCAAAGCCTTTTTAAACAAACCCTTGACAGCGAGATAACACGTAGAGATATCAGGGAAGGGGGCGATGGGGGTGACGGTAATGACAGTGAAGATAGTAGCCCCCTTTCCTGATATCTAAGTTTATCAAACGCTATCAAGGGCAAGCGTTGTTTGTTAAAAAACACTTCTACGTGCAGGGAATGAAAGCTCCAGAGGCTCCGATAATGACCAATATGTTAATTATCCACGATAAAAATAACAAATATTTATCCATAAGTGTGTTAATTAAATTAAAACCTGAATCAAGTATATCCAGCATTTTATTAACAATGGTAAGTTGTCAATCACCAACCAATTTATATTTAGATGAATCAACTTATGTCAACGCAACTCATGCTTGAAACATCCACGCAAACCAAAAACCTAGAACGAAAATTTACCAACACTAACACAAACATGAATCAGGTATTAAAAACCTAGTTTATCAAACCTGAATCAACTTATGTAAACCCGAATCAGGTTATAAATATACCATCAAAGAATATCAAATATAGCCGAAAACCTGCTGTCCGGTCCTTAAAAGGCTTGGTGAAAGCGTTGTAAATAACGACCTTTTGACTAAACATGCAGCAAATTTTCAAACCCTTACAGGACATGAGTTTATGCCTAACGGCACGCTTCGCTAACAGACAATATTGCAGGTTTTTAGTCGCATAGTCGGCTCAATACCAAATTGAGCCACCCAAAGTTTCTGGGGAGGATAAAATTAAAATATATATGGGATTAATTTCCAAGTTTTGCTTGAATAGTCTTTATATTGTTCTCCAAACTTTGCTGATAGCATTTTTTCTTCAGCTTTAATTCGATAAGCTTTTGATGCCAATTCTATGACTATAAAAGCTAACACCACAACCCAATTAGTAACAGCTAATGCTGTACCAATTCCTATCAAAGATGTTCCAAGATAACCAGGATGCCGAATAAGGTTATAGGGAGCTTGAGTCACAATTTCTTGCCCTTCAATAATCTGTAGTGTCCTTGTATAAAACTCGCCTAACGTCTTAGCTGCCCAATACCGCATTACAATTCCACCTAACATTAGTATTAATCCTACCCAACCAATGTAGGCATTTCTCCAATGTCCGATTTGATAAGTATTTAAGGTGGGTGCAACTATAATCAGCAGTAAATTGATTGCGCCGCCGAACCATAAGATTGGAGAACTACCCGCATCCGCTACACCTGGTTTAAGACTGAGTGCTTGTTTTCCTTTCCTTAATAAACGCTCTATTATAAAGAATACAAAAATTAAAAAATATGCCGCGACTGTTGTTAAAGTCATACTTATTCTCTACGGGGCACAAAGTAAAAATACCTCTAAGTTTACCAAAAAAGGTAACTATTAACGGGGTTCCCGTTAATAGTTACACCAGTGCAGCCGCGTTCTGGGTAAAAGCTTCGCGTCAAAAAAAAGATGTTTTTTCACATACCCGGAAACACTTCGTGAACGAGCCGAGCCAAGGGGGCGCGAGAAATAAAACAATTTTCTGGGCATTGTTTTCATCACCAGCTATTTTACAAATCTTTATATAGATAAGTTTTAGTAATACTTGGAGAGCGCCTCTCGAAGTGTACCTGACGCGCGAGGATTTTTTTAATTAATTGGTGTCGAATCGACTTAAAATAATGGGCATTGTGTAGTATATACACATTTGATTTTTCAGGCTCCACGCTTCAAATTCATGCAGACGTAGTGCCCCTGAAATAATACGAGTATAAATATTGCAACCACATCAACTCCCGATGGCGCATTGGCTTGGAAGCTTTTTAGACTCGCAGCACTCACAAAAATTCGTCTAATTAGAGTAAAACCAACATAAGACAACATAAGACAGCAAGAACGAGAATTTTCAATCAGTTTTGCTAATAACGAAGCTTATAAAGTCTTCTTTTGGCTTCTTTTGGCTTTGACTGTCTTGGTAAAAATACCTAAAAAAATCAGATTGAGGATATCAGTATTTTTATTTTAGGGTGGAGCCAACTGGAGCCAACCAACGCGCTCCAAATCATAAAAATCAATCAGGTCTTCTTATAAGTTGGCTCCAATTGGCTCCATTTTGTCTCCAATTAAAAACTTTATTCCTTTAAACTCGATTCCGATTCCGAAAATAATTTCGGGCGCCTTTTTATAAATGTTTTTTTTAATAACACACTTGCCGAGGGCTTTTACATAAATCTATTCCTACGGTTTATTTATCGATAAATCGTATTTATAAGTACGAAGTTAGTTAACTATCGAACCAACCTGTACTGATGTAACCTAAGTGACACCTTAGTTAAACCTAGGTGGCACCAAATCCAAGCAAAACAGCCAAGAACTGCAAATCTAATTACTTTTTTAGATTTAATATCACTTGATTAACTGCCATTAAACCTGATTAAATGCCATTAATAATAAGTAAGGTTTAACCTAGGTGACACCTAGGTGACACCTGGGTTGAAATACAGCAGATAACCAGTTATTTCCTTTTTTTATTTGTTTCAATCAGGACAAGAGCGCGCTACTCCATCTGAATTAACTACATT
Organism: Calothrix sp. PCC 7103; assembly: GCF_000331305.1. GTDB lineage: Bacteria > Cyanobacteriota > Cyanobacteriia > Cyanobacteriales > Nostocaceae > Dulcicalothrix. Next base: position 20,714 of record NZ_KB217474.1, read on the forward strand.
TTTACTACATTTATAATACATTGGAGAATATTTTTACAGTATAAATACTCAATAATTGGGAGAGGGAGTAAAAAGGGATAAAAAAGGGAGTCAATCGGGAGTGTTTCGGGAGTAAATCGGGATACAACACGGCATTTTAGTATACATCTACTAATAGAAAATGATGGTGACTCCCGATTTAGTCCCGATTTAGTCCCTATGCAACTCCCTCTTTTATCACTAATTGGTCATGAATTATATTTCGACAAATCGAAGTGCGTCTCCCGCTCCCCCAAAAAAATAATTTCAGGCGCCTGAGTTCAATCTATGTTTAAAAAATAATTGGTTTAAAATTTCCCATCCAAACAACACTTCGAGTGGCGAGTGTCGCAGCATCACCATGCCATAACTTGCCTTCTATATCAAAAGACATAGATTTTATTGGTAGGGAAATGGTAGGGATTTTGTGTCCACCATCAAGCAAGTGGATAAAAAATCCCTACTAATTCCCTCCTGTGCTTCCTTTCTCGTCTCCTCCAAAGAAATTTCGGGGGCACTCGTTAAATTTATGTGTAAAAAATAATTGGTTTAAAATTCCCCATGCCAACCAACCAAATTGTTTCGTAGTCGCACCGTCACCATGCCGTAACTTGCCTTCTATGCCAAAAGGCATAGATTTATCTAGTAGGAAAATGGTAGGAATTTTTTATAAAAGCATGTTGATATCAAGCACTTTGCTGTACAGTAATCCTACCATTTTCCTACCAATTCTTGCTGTGCCGACGCCGCTCGTCTCCCCCAAAAGCAATTTCGGGCGGCTTCGATATAATCGAAGTGTACTGACTTCACTTCTGTGCCCCTGCGGGGTGGGCGCCGCCCATCCATCGCTCGCCTAAACGGCTCCCTCGGACACAGAAGTACGTTCGCCCTTCGGGTCGTGTTCCTAGATTATTAGTGGGGGTTTTTTCAATGACCGCAAAAGCAATTATGCGTGTTGGAAAATTAAAAAGCTTGGGTAGTGTGGGCGGCAGCGAAAAACATACTGCTCGTCTTCAAGATACACCAAACGCTGACCCCTATAAAGAAAATATTCGGTTAATTGGTGAGTCGGATGACCCGTCTTTAGAAGAAATAGTTTTATCCAAAATAGCTGACCATACTAAACACAAGCCGCGTAAAGATGCAGTATTGTGCAGCGAAATATTTTTGAGTGCATCTCCAGAATTTTTTCGCCCCCATGACCCATCAAGGGCGGGAGAATGGGATGAAGAATTGATGTGGAACTTTGCCAATAATTCGTCTAAATGGTTACAAGAAAACTTTGGTGATAAATGCGTCCGCGCGGAGTTGCATTTAGATGAAGCAACCCCCCACATCCACGCTTATATAGTTCCCATCAATGACAAAACCAAACAATTAAGTCACAAAGAGATGTTTGGTGGAGACGGGCGCCAAGCTAGTATAAAATTGTCCAAGTTTCAAGATTCTTATGCCCAAGCACTGGCGCCTTTGGGTATCGAACGCGGGGTAAAGGGCAGCAAAGCCACCCACACCAAAGTTAAAGAATATTACCAAGCGGTAAACTCCGAACCCCTCACCCTGGAATTAGATCGACTGGCGCCAAAACAGGGAGAGACGGCACAGCAATTATTTAAGCGTATAAAATCAGACCCCACAATTCAAACCATCAATCATCAATTGGCTGACCACCGTCGAATTATAGAACTTGAAAAACGGGCATCCCAAAAAGCAAACGCTTCTGAAAAATTGCGCTCAGAGTTAGAGAACCGCGTAGCTGAATTGGAAGAAGAGAATTTTTACTCTCGGCAGCAAGCCGACCAATTAAGAGACTTGCCCCTGGAAGATGTGGCGTGGCATTTAGGGTTAGATAAAGCCGACAAGGGAGAGAACCGTTGGAAGGGACTGGGGGGAGTTATCAGTATTAATGATTCTAAATGGTATGACTTTACAGCAGAAAAAGGTGGCGGCGGGGCTATTGATTTGGTTATGCACGTTGCAGGATGTAATTTTCGGTCTTCGGTTGCCTGGTTACATGACCGTTTTGGGTCTCTTGGAATGTTGCGCGCTACCAAGGCTTACGTAGAAACACAAGCCACTAAAATTGTTGCAGAAGAACCAACACCGCAGTTTGTACCTCCAAAAAAGGATGATGAGAAGTGGCAAGCAGTACAGAATTATTTGACCAAAGCTAGGGGACTGCCAGAAAATTTTCTTACTGCCCTTCGTTCCAATGGATGGCTCTATGCTGACAACCAGCAAAATGCTGTATTTACAATGCGCGAGCTGACAACTGAGGCGCCATCACTCAAAACCACAGGAGCATTTCTGCGAGGGACACGGGGAGAAGACAACTCGTTTATGGGATACGCGCTTGGGACAAAACGAACGGAGGGATGGTTTTACTTCCACTTAGGCGGTAAAGCAGCGGATGAAGTTGAAAAAGTTGTTATTTGTAAGTCTCCCATCGATGCGCTCTCATGTGCCGCGCTATCTGTTTCTGCACATTCTGGTATGACGGAAACGCGAACAATGTTTTTAGCTGTCGATAGCCCCAAAAGTTTACCGTTGGATTTTCTTAAAGACATTCCTGCTATTACTGTTGCCTGCGATAACGATGAAACGGGACGCTCGATGGCACGAGCTATTAAAGAATTACTGCCGCAAACAACTATCGCGCGACCAAAAAGTGCTGATTGGAATACGGAACTTTTGGAGTATTCGCGGCAAGAAAGCACAGGGCGCCTTGAAGCAAAAAATAAAAGGAATCGGGGACTGGAATACTAGTAAATTGACATTCTCTTTTGTACGAGGAGCGTACCATTACACCATTAAGCAATGCTCACCCTCAACAGGCGCCAAAATCAATATATATATAGATAGACTAATAATGTAAGTTATAGATTCTCACCCGGAGCGCTCACTGGAAGATTATCTCTATGAGAACGAAGATTTTATCCATCTCAGAAAATTAAGCGACGTGGTCTGGTTCGATTTTTATCGAGCGCGGGCGGTCAATAAAATTAAGGTAAGCAAACTCAGTAAAGCCTACTTCTGCATACTTTTTAGGATAAACGTTCCCACGCCCTCCTTCTAGAAATTGCCCATTTAACTCGGAAGTAATTTTAAATAGTTGTCTAAGCTGCTGGCGTGTCTTTTCTTCGGCTATAAGTTCTTTTGAACGTTCTTCAATCTCTTTTTGCTGAGATAGTGGCAACTGTTTTATTTTTTCTCTTAAAGATATGCCCATATTTATCCCAATTATTTATCTTTATCTTTTTTTTCTAGTTGAGCTAAGTGTGCTGCGAACCGAGTATCTGCTTTCTGAATAAGTTGCTTGTAGAACTGTTTTTGGCTGACACCAGATTTATCACCGGCTACTAACAATATCGCACACCGTTCTGTATCAAATGCAAACGCTACGCGCCAAACGCCACCAGCAGCGTCGAACCGCAATTCTTTCATGTTGGCAAATTGCGAACCGTTGAGCGTATCGGCATGGGGTCTTTTTAGCATGGGTCCAAACTGTTCTAGCAAGGCTGCCTTGGCAGACAATTCGGTTTGTACAGCTTGGGGTAAAGCGTCAAACTCAGGAACAAAGTCATCATGAAATTCAACAGCCCACACCATTTATCATACTTTTTCAAACATACCTTTACAAGAGTATCGCGATTTATCCCCCAACCACAGGACTGGCGAGAGCAACCGGAACCGCAAAATCAATCAAAACATTTAAAATCCCGTTACTACCCCAAATATTAGAATTTTTACAACACGCTCCTCACCCTTAGCCAAGTACGCCCGCCGAAAATTTACCCAAAACCCTACCGCAACAACCGATACAGATTTTGGGCAGCGGGGGATTACTCTCCCAACTTTCAATCACAGATTCTTATCTGGGTGCCGATTACAATATTAAAAGTTGGTAATCGCCCGTGAATCTGTACCTATCAATCCGCAGCGCGCTACTGCGGGGGAAATATACAATAATATAAGTACAGAATCTCGTATTACAGTTTCTTACACCAAGTTACACAACAACAATGGAACAAATTCCTTCATCCGAGAGCGAACTAATGGCTACTGTCTACCTGAAAGACGGGACAAAAGTCGAAGTTACAATGGACGAACTGGGAGAGTACCTGCACGAAAATAGAGATAAAATACAACCACAAACAAAAAAACGACGCGGGCCAGTTCGTATTGTTGGAGAAAGCACGCTATGAGCAGCGGGACAATGCAGGATGGACAGAATTGAAGCAGCAATGAAGTTTGAACTTTATCACACAAAAAACTCCGGGTGAAGCTAGAGGAAGAACGCTAAACTTGCTTACGAGTTACGATTACAGTGTGAGAAATTGCGCTTTGTGACACCGGGCACAATAATTAAAATTACACCTAAAATGTTTAAACCCGACTAATGGGTAAATTTAAAAACGTAGCCCGGTTCGCTCAAAATTTAAGCTTGATTGCGCTGCTTGGACAACAGTTTATTGAGTACTGGTACAACTTCAGGGTCATCAAACCCTTGGTCGGGCAAGTATACCTTGGCATTGGGGTCTCGGAATCTTTCTACGTAAATTGATAAAGCTTCGTCATCCTCTCTGTGTTCAAGAACGTATCGATGAAACTCCGAGCGAGTCATTGTTGCGAAATTAGGTTTGTTCATAGAAATCTCATTTATCACCCTTAGTACCGTTTATAAGCTCCCCTAGCTTGTAAATTTCCGAGGCACTGTATATTTGCGGGTTAGGGTTAGCATCTAGCTTGTCCATTAATGCATGGAATGCTTCAGTATTACCTTGATTGTGCTTTAAAAAAGCCTTTAATTCAGCAATACTCATGTTTTGAAAATCAAGACTCATGGCTCAAACCTCCAGCTTCCATCTGTAAGTACACTTATACCCAAATCATCACCAGCAAGAATAAAAATACTGTTTGTACGTTCATCTAATCTAATCATGTGTATGGTTAGCTGATAAAAGCAAGTGATATTTTGCATTAACCCTACACAAGCTTTAGTTTGTTTGCACGTAAAATAATTATCCCAATTTGAATCAAAATCAAACACTAATTTACACTCCTGGTTTCATGTGGCGCCTTTACCAAATTCTTCAAAGATTACTAGTTTAGGTGGAGCCTCCATATATATTGACTTTAACATCCCGTAATTAAAACCTCGATTTATCACCAAAATCATTTAAAACCCCTGTACTACCTCAATTTTTGGGATTTTTACGATAGTAAGTATATAGGCGCCTGGAACTATCCCAAAATTCAACTGACTTTGCGAATTTCTTCAAAATGCAGCCAGGTTGAAATTCTGCCGTCAGCCATTTGCAAACAAACCATTCCGTAATCCATGCTGTGAACTTTCAACTCTCCTTGATATTGGGCACGGCTGGCAGGATTGGCGCCTACATATTCAACCCTGTCTCCTTTTTCCAAATTTTCAGAGGTGGCAAGCGAGGTGGCAGCAGGAGTGGCGAAACCCTGAGACTTACTCTGTGACCCCGTTTCGCGAGTAGCGTTTTTTTCTTTCGCCACCTCGCCACCTTTTTCACTACTCTCTACATTTATATTTTGATTTGAGTTGTTATTGTTGTTCTGCTCATCAAAAATATTTTTTTCTGAAAAAGGTGGCGAGGTGGCAAGATTTTTCTGGAATTCCTCACTGGTAATGGTTTCAGACTTTGCCACCTCGTTCGCCACCTCTTCGCCACCTTGTTCAACAATTGGTCTAACCCAAACTCTAATACCTCTGTTCTCTTTGACCCAACCAAACCGTTTTAAAATTTCTGCAACTCGCATTTGTTCAGGCTTCTTTTGTAAAGCGGGTCCGATTTGCAAGCAGTTGTGCAGGATATCGGAAACGGTAACTTCTTTTCTTTCTGCGAGGTAGGGGAGAATATAATCTTCCCAGGTATCAGACATTTCAAACGGTTTCATTAATTCAGCATGTTTGGCTTTTTCTGAGTCATCCAACCACCAAGTTTGACCTTGATTATATAGATGTACAGCAGCAGCCCAAATTTCATCCCTATGTTCCTCAAGCCACCTGATATCTATTTTCTCTGTACCAATAGGAATAACCCAGTACCTGCGATTACCAGTAGGGTCGGTAAGAAATTCATCTTTGTTAGTAGAACCACACATTACAAATTGACGGGGGAATGGTTCTACTTCGCGACCGTAGGGAACCCTAAATTTATCAATCTTGACTGATAAAGCTTTCTTTAAATCTGATGCATCACGCTTACCCAAAAATCTATCAATTTCTGGAAGTTCATTTATCCAAGAGTTATGTAACTGCATTAAAGAGTCTTTATCATTACCAGTTCCCTCACAGTCGTCAGAGAACCAATCTCCACCCAAGACACTAAATACGGTTGATTTTAAGGCAGATTGTTTCCCAAATAAAATCAGTACGTCATCCATTTTGCAACCTGGTTGCATAACCCGTGCAACGGCACCAATCAACCATTTTTTAAACATGGTGTCGTAAAGTGGATTGTTTGTTTTTAATAGATTAGAAGCAATTTTTTCTATTATCTCAGTATTGGAATGAAGACTTGAAACCTCATCCAGATAATCTTTAACAGGGTGAAAAGCATTTTGCTTTGCAAGAGAATAGACTATTAACCTGGTATCTCTTTCCGAGAACTTTATCCCGCAATCTTCAGCTACTTTATCAACAAGAAGGTCAGCATTTACCGATTCCCCATTTATTTCAGTTTTTAGAGTTAATTCGTTCCACCGCAATTCTTCACCATAAACGTTGTTGATAGTGTTCTTGCGAGCTGTGTGAAGGAATTTATTTTTTCTGTCTTGTGTTAATGCTTCTTCCTGCTTATCCTTTTGTACAGTTTCTTCGTCTACATCTTTTTCCCAGAGTTTTTCTAGCTTCTGCTTGTATTCCTCAATTGTCAAAGCTGAATCAACCAACTTATCAAATTCCTCTTTCCCATTTTTAGAAATAAAATCATCCATACCTTTCGCGTCTCCAGGTGGCAGTTCTACTACCATTACCTTAACGCCTAACGCTCTAAGTTCTAATCCCAAACCGAGTAGCGCTTTTTGTACAGGTTTTTTGGTCATTGCGTCGTTGTCAAATACCAAATACTCTGTACGCCCTAGTTTTGAGAAGATTTTTAAATCTGGATGCAGGCGCCCTAACTTCCTACACGTACTAACGCCGGGAATAGAGATTGTGGCATAGTCATGAGACAAACCACATGCAGCTTTTTTCGCACCCTCTGTTATAAATAGGGGAATTGATAAATCTCTTAAAACCCTGTGCCAGTAATCCGGCTCGTCCGAATCCAAGAATAAAGGAGCTGCATCCTGTTTTGAAGCGCCAACATATTTTTGTACCTTGCCGTTCTCATCAACTGGTGGGGTGTCAGGTTTAATTTGCACACCGTTTTCAATTCTCTCCCAACCGCGCGGGTCGAGTCCTGTAACTGACCAACATGGCACAAGTTGATCTGAATGCTTCCATCTCCGATTATTATTTCTGTTCAACAACCTATCTACTTCGCGGGAATCTTCTATGGTACGAAAGTTCTTTTCTATAATTGAATCGCTTATCCCTGAAGCTTTTAGCTCGTTATAATGCTTCTCACAGAGGTTCGCTGGACGGGTGTTAGATGCTGTTGCTGTTTTTTGGGGTGTGTCTGTCATGGTTTCTCCTTGTCCAGACTGACTTTCAGCTTTAGCGCATTAATTAATCTAAGATTAATACTGAGAAACTATTGTGAAAAATGACTGAAAAAAGATATTATGAGGTTATATCTATCTCTTGTTTCTCGCAATGCATTCCTCGTATTGTGTAATTAAACACACTGAGATAAAGCTTTAATCAATCTGATTTATTTACTAAAGAATTTGAACCCAGTGGTGCAAACACTGGGTTATTTTTTTATACGACAATTTGAGTCGGTTTGAACATTTAATTTTTAAAAGTCAATTTTTACCTCCTGTTCTAAAGATTAAACCTTTGATTTGGCAGAATTATTTCGCACGCGGCTGCTCATCCTGCTCTAACCATGCCTTTAAAGCTTGTTCCAGTCCCTCGCCTAAACTAATTTCCTTTAAGGTGCAAGCGGCTTTGAACCTTAAACCTATATCTTTTTTTACATCTCCGGCTATTTGCATGTAGTCGGGGTCGTTGCGTTTGGCTGCCACGTCTAAATAGTTATTTTCCATAATTTGTGTAAATCCAGTTTACTTCTTCACAAATCAACATAGATAGCCTGTTGACATGTTAACAGAAATGAGTCATTGTTAACATGTTAACAGGAGTACGCGAACTGCACACCCAAAGCCCAAAAAATCCCCAACACGGATACGAACACATATGACCCAAACGCGGATAGTGCTACCGCAGAAGCACAAACCGTTTGCGGAGGAGTTATTGCAGGTTACAGGAATTGATTCGCTTTCAAATCTATTTGTAGTATTTCTTACCCGCTACGGACACCATCTCAAAGCGAGTTGGAATATCTCACAACCTGGATTGGGACAGTATTTACCCACTGCACCAACAACTTCCCCAGCAGCGGAAGTTTCAGTAATTCAAAGTCAAATTCAGAACCAGCAAAAAGAGATTATCTCCGAACCATTATCCGAATTAGAACCGGAAATTGACCCGGTGATAGAGAGGATAGCAATGTTCGTAGATAGGTTTTAAACGACCGCCCCTCCGCCAAGAGTAAAAGCGGTCGTTGTCCACTGAAATGAACACAAGGATTTTACATCATGACTGATGGGTTTAATTTCGATGCCTTGCATAAGGCATATGAAACAGGCATTCTAAACAAGGACGATTTTGGTACTGACGAAGAATGGAGTACAGCACTGGATATTTTTACAGAACAAATGTCCAACGAACTAGAAATCCCCGACTTAAACAATCCAAATAATGAGTTGACAGATTTTTCAGATATTATTCCAGGCTACGGTGAGGATATTAATCCCTACGATGAATTTCAAACAATTGATGATACTGATTACCCACTAGCTCATGGTCAACTGTTACCGCATTTAGCAGGAAAGGTGGCGCCAGATGTCATCTTCCAACTCGGACAAGGTAACTTTGATGCATTAGAAAGTATTGAAGATGAAGTTACCCGCACTTGGGCATCGAACCGCATGGAGACTTTAGGTAATGCAGGCGCCTGGGGTGAAGATTGTCAGGGCGAAAATGATAAAAGCAATGACTTTGACCCGTTCGCGGATACCTGGGGTGATGGTACTTATTAGGAGTTGAAATGTATTTTTACGGTAGGTTTCCGAGGATTTTTATCCTTATCACGTTCGCCACCTTAATTGGGTTAGCAAGCTTTCCGGTTACAGAAAGTTGTAAACAGTTCAAAATTAATTCTCCTTTCTGTAACGGTTCCAGTGCCCTAAGTTCAGGTATTTTTAGGTTTTTTAATGGAGAGAAATAATGGAGTTTAGGTTCACGTTCACGGCGCCAACAATATTTTCTGCACTGCAATCTTTGGGGATTGACCCAATTCTAATTGATAGGGCTGAATGTGGAGATACAGTAGCACTTACTCAACTACGAGAAATACTTAACCAATGGGATGTTCGAGATAAAAATGCGAAGGTTGTGTGGAGCGTTGTTAATGAAATTACAGATAAAGTTTCATCTGTTGCTGGAACACGCGCAGGTAGTGTTCAAAAGATTGCTGGTAATCTTTTAAGCACTCAAAAAATCGATAAACT
>NZ_KB217475.1 GCF_000331305.1 Calothrix sp. PCC 7103
CTCTACTTCATTAATAATAATCGGTTGCCTTGCCATAAAAACTCTATACCATTTCTATAGATGTAATTTTAATCGTACCTATCATAAAATATTATACGTAGTATTACGTGTAAATGCTAATACACAAAAGCATCTTGATGATCTCTTTAAACTATAAATTTTAATAAACTTAAACTATGACAGCAAAATTGTTGCTGGTAGCGGTAAAGCCGATTTTAGCCTCTACATATTCAAAACAAATTTATTGTCGCCACGGACTTTACACTCAATGTATTTTTTGTTTTATTTGTATATATTTTTGTTTTATTTGTATATATTTTTAGGGAGCTTTATGTGATTACAAATAAAACTTTAAAAATTTATTAAGGTTTTGCTTCTGAAATAATAAGCTGATATATAAATGATTTAACTTTTTGTATACTAAAGTTTATTAAAAAACACACCACGCAGCTATGAAAAAGCAAAATGATAGATTGGATCGCTGTACTCGTAAATTAAAAAAACTAACTCTTCAAGTTCAAAAACAGAACACTGAGTTATTACATATAATTCAGGAAATTAAATCGCAATCTAGAAGATTTTGAATGTAAGTAAAGAGCTATCATCTATTGTCTAAACTCCAGAGTTTTATGAATGAGATAAATATTTATCTAATGGCTGAAACGGTTACTGTGTAATAATTACAGGTTGTTTACACAAGTCTTCTCTCTATATAGAAGAAAATAAATTCAAGACTTGTGCAGCATAACCCAAACAATATATTTATTTGGGTAACTGGGCGCCTCAGTTTGCAGCTATCGATAAAAGTCCGCTTTTAAAACTGTATTTTTATGTGATGGTGCCAATTTGGTCATATAGTATATTTGAGTCATGACCGATAACCCTTATTAAATCGTTTAGCTTTTTGCTAACTCAATTTACAATGGGCGAACCGGGAGTAATTAACTATATCTGCCACCAAAGTTAAGAAAACCGTAACTAGGAAAGGCACGACTGAGAAACAAACTATTATAAACAATGTTACCATTTGTTACTGTTGTTTACTTAGGGCATTGCACATCTTGTGGCATAATCAAATCCGAAGTAACTTTTTTCTGGATTAACTGAGATGCTAAATATTGTGCGAGCTTTTATTCTTACTTTTCTAATTTTCTTGTCATCTTTTTCAATATCTAGCCCAGTTTTAGCTGCGGGTGATTTTACCAATACTTGTCACGATATAGATTTGATTCAAGGTATTACATTGCGAGCAATTTGTAAAACAGGAGATGGAGGTGAGAACTACACAACTATAAACCTAAATAATCATATTGCTAACGTAAATGGCACTTTACAATGGACATTGAGTGGGGGGCGCTTTATTGAAACATGCGAAATACCAAGAATTATCAATTACAATATATACCGATTTGGAGCTTTTTGTTATGATATACAACGTTTAAAAAGATTTGCATTTATAACGTTGAATGACCACATTACTAACGTTCGGGGATACCTTAAGTATATAGATGAAAATGGCACAGTTCATGACGAATTATAAAGTTTAACGCCATTAGGTATTCAGGTCACATATATTTTAATTTCGATCACCTCATAAGCGCCTACCCTAACCTGTTCCAAATCATTTCGCAGAAGTAATACCTCAACCTTTAAATAAAAACGTGCGATCTAAGTAACAACTTAACTACCTAACCACACGTTCTATTAATGTGATTTGAACCATCGCGCGACGGTTCAAATCACAGTTTTTCGAGTTTAGCAGTGACTTGACCATGTGAAGTTACTGCAAGTAATGCTGGTTCGCTCATGTTGATTCTCCTACTATTAATGGAAATTTTAAGCTAGCCCCGTTGTCAAAAATATAAATGACATTTGGAGAGCTTATTTTTATTTCTACAAGTGAATGACCAATGAAATTGTAAGGCTCTAATTCTTTAGAAAAAGATTCGAGTTGTTCTCGATCTTTTTGAGAGTAGCTCCTTTTCTGCCTGATTATCTGATTAGACCTTACATACGTATACTCAACTGAAGGATCATTATTGAATTTGATTTCGCGTAAAACATCTCCAGGTTGTAAATACAGTGTGTTTACTTTTTCAATCATTTGTTTTTCTGTAAATAAACGGGTTTCTTCTTGGCGCCGCAATACAAGTCCGCGCAAAGGTTGTCCGTTCACTTTTACCCAGCGCTGAAACTTAATACTGGCAGTAGAAAAGCTGATAAAAATCTATTTGAACATGGTGCCTCTCATAAAATTATCCTTGTTTCTTTCTCTAATCTAAATTTATAATTCCCACAAAAAAATATAAAAATAACACTTACAGTATTAAAAGCTAATCAGTTATAAGGCGCTGAACTCGTTTACTGTTACAAAAATACGAATTTTTGAGGTAGTAATTTATGGAAAACGTTATATATCCCTATTATTTCTTCAAAAACGGCTATATCTGGCTTGATAATGGTTCGCGTCAATGGCAAACACACTTCAAAGTTCATCACATGAAAGGTTTCCAAGCACGGCGCCGTTGTTGGTTCGAGTCAGTGATAGAAGCTAATCAAGACGCGGACTATGTAATTATCAGTACAATTATTCTACGAGATGAACTCTATCGCGCTGATCCGACTTGAACTATATTCCTTTACAGCTCTACACTTATAAAATTAGTCACTTTAAGCCTTTGAGATTGAGCAATAACACTATTATTTTTCTAAATTCATATCCGAGTTCATTTCAACTTCATTTCTCAAACGTACCATTAGAGGAGTCTACAAGGCTCTGCTCTCAATAGAACCATCTTATTGACAATAGTTTACTGTTGCAGCTACGAGGTTAGCGCGAAGTATATAGCTTACTGCATAGTGTCAGTAGCTCCTATCAACCTATCTACTTACGACACGCTATGTGTCAAATAGTTAGAGGCGCCGCTATTCGTGGTAAAATAATAATTCATAGGAATTGACAAGGTGATTTATTTTTTCTAGCGCGTTTATCTATACGTTCTCATATAGAAAGAAATTATTAAAACTAAATAAATATAACAAAATTTGATATCAGTTTAGGGAATGCAGTCACTTAGGGAAGATTTAGGGAACGATGTTTCTTCCCTAATTTTATGGAATGCTGTATTGCTTACGCTGTAAACACTTGCGGCAATTTAGGGAAGATACGCTAGCCCATAGAGTCCGGATAGCTTAGGGAATGATGAGTGATTACGTAAGGTTTTTATTTTTTTTTTGGGCGCCTTAATCTCGCAATTAAGCAGAACAGCACTGGTTACAAAAATACCGTGTTATTTTTATACTCTTACGTAGATACAGTTACAAGTTAACAATCAAAATACAGAATCTTTTAGTCAATCTCTATACCTATGTAATGTCCCCCTAGAAAATCGTACTACACTTACTTCTTACTTCTTACTTAGTTTGCTGGTTTTGGCGCCGTATCTTGAAAACGTAACGCTATCAAGATATATTTTGATTACGTAACGATATCAAGTTCAGTTAGCTTGATTACGTAACATGAATCAAATTTTGATAAAGTAGAGCGAGTTATGAATCCTGAAAAATCAAAAACTCATGGTGGATTCCGAGAAGGCGCGGGAAGAAAAAAAGAGTTTGGCGAAACTACTAAAGTAATGCGTGTTCCTGAAAGTATGGTGGATGAGGTAAGAAAGTTTATTGAGTCACGCACCGAAGCTAGCAACGATTTACAAGATAAAATTTATGAGTTAGAGCAAGAGCATGATGAACTGGCACAATGGCGCCAAACCTACGAACCGTACCTACTCGAATACAAGCAAGTAAGAAACAAGCTTCGAGTCATTGGTGACAAAATCAGCCAGAAACAATATGACCGCCGTAATCTGGCGCCATTGAAAAAAGATGTGATTGAAATACTGCAAATAATCGGAGTTGGCGCCGAACAGATGGAAGAATAAATATAAAAAAGCTACCAGGTTCGCGCAACTGGTAGCTTCAAAATAATGCTAAAAATACTATTTATTCTTCATTTAAAATTCGCGTCAATTCCTGGTATTTTTTACCTCCTGAAACATCCCACAAAAGCTTAATCACCCGATGTTTTGAATAGCCTTCATTAATAAGTACTCGTGCATAAATTAGCTTATTTTCTTCACTAAAATCGCCTATTTTTGTATCTACATTTTCTACTTCTACCGCTTCAAGCCCACTTCCAGCAGTACTTTCGTCGATTTTTGCGCTTACTAATTCTTCAGGCATTGGTAGTTGATTAGAAGTAGTTAATAATGTGTTAGATGGAATAATGCAAGGGCGACCGTCTATTAAACCTCTACCGTATCTCTCACCTTGTAACCACTCAACAAGTGAATCGTTTTTTAGTCTTTTAGCTTCTTCAACTGCTTTGGTACCAAGAAACAACAAACTAAAGTTATTTTTCAATATGGCACTGTCATTCTGGAGTGAGAAATTTTCTGCTGTCGAATTTTGGGCAACAACACAAAGAAACATTTTAAGTTTACGTCCTCTTTTGCTGATACGCTTAATCCAAGTACCCATTGAATCACACATTTCACTTAGTATTGGGCATTCCTCGGCAATGTAGAACATACTATCAGGTATATATTTCCTGTTGTTTCTACGTTCAGCAATTCTATTTTCTATTTCTTGAATATCGGCGCTAAAACAAGTTTCTATATCATCGAAGTCGTAGTGTACGTCTACATTTTCAGGATAATCAGAAACTTGATAATCTGGGTCATAAGCAACAATTTTAAAACTACTTTGAAGGATAGAAATAAAATGTTTGACCGTATAACTTTTACCACTACCAGAGCCTGCTATTAATCCCAAATGTCGATCTTGACTTAACCAATAACCCACGACATCAGTAATTACATCAACTTCCGTTATCGGCGCCATTGGTAAAGTAACCTCGAAGTTTTTCTCTTTCAATAAATTCGAGTATATTTCTTTTGCTGTAACTCTCGATTGAATGTTCAAATCCTGAAGTTTTAGATTAAGTTCATCTTCGATCTTCGACACACTCAATCCAACCAATGAACTAATTAATCCGAGTAAAGTAAGATTAAATTTATTCAGACCTTTAGGAGTTAGTGCGGTCGTAATTATCGACAATAAACAAGATAAAGTACATAGTATCAACATGTTTTTTATCTTCGAGCGAAGTAGAACAACTTCTTGAATAAAACTATTGTGCAGCATAAATTCAAACTCCCAATATGGCGCCGATCAGAAATGAAATAATAAACAAGTAAAACTTCAAAGTAGGTTGCTTCTTCGACAAATACAACAAAGCGGTAATTATGCCAAAATTTACAAAAATTACTGTTGGAATAAAATCGCGCAAGTTGTACGATAAAGGCATTATCGACAATGTTTGAGTCAAAAGCGCGCTAGAAAAAAGGATGATCAATGATTGAAATATGAGCGTATTAACTTCGTTAGATATCGATAAATTCTTTTCGTTCGATACCTGATTATTTACGCGGATCAGTACATTCTCGTTTTGCTCAGGCGCCGTACTTAGTTTATCTTGCATGTTTGTGTTTCCTCCAAAATAAAAAGTATCGACAACTTAAAGTTATAAATTATCGATACTTAAGGATTAACTATTTACGCTCAATGAAAATGTTTATATTAATTTCAACATTTGATTGAGTAGGGCGCCGCATCATAAAATAAATTATTAGAAAAAGGATGCAGCAAATAACGTGAACTATTCGCAGTTTATCCATCGACACTTTTATCTTCGTCTTTGTCTTTATCCTTCGGTATCATTTTTATAGTTTCTACCAACTCACCTGTTACTTTGTCGTAACCGCGCATTGTTGTTTCACCTGTTACAACGTCGTTGATTCTGTCGTGAATGCCAATTAAAAATCTAATCATGTTGATGCTCCTAAAATTAAAACAACATTAAACTTATCGGCGCGTCAAGTATTTCTTTATCGGCGCGTAATTGTCGAACTACTTCATCATGAATTTCTGGGAATTGTCGATGAATATTAAAAAATATTTCTTCAGCATTATCGGTTCCAAAGAATAAGCTTAAGTCAAACAATATTTCTTCAATTTTTGCCGCATTTTCAGCAGTGACGTATTGTTTTAATGTTGAGACAAGTGATTCACGATTCATGTTTCTAACCTCCTATCCTGCGATACATAAAACTATTTCTGGATGTTCTTTCTTCAGTTTTAGTGAGTTCACTTTCGTCGGTAGCTTCGATAATTTTCGACCATCCTGTATCTTCATTACGAATGTTTGTTTCGGCAACGGCACCAAGTCCAGGTCGAGCATTTTCGTAAGCTTCGATGACTTGCTGTTCCTTTGGTGTGAGTTCGCGTCGATCTTCCGTCATAATATAGTTGCTCCAATTTTCTAGTTTCTTTTGGGGTGATAGCTGGCAAGTAGTTTCTCAGGCTCGCTTGCTAGCTATTAAATGTAAACCTTGATTAAGCTTGTTCGACATTTATCTAATCTACGTTTCTATAAAGACAGCAGATAACCAGTAGTACTTGAGCTAAAAGCGTCACCCGTAGATAAGCTAATAATTCGATGTTTTGTCACTTTAATGAATAGATCGCCGTTGCCTGTACTATCCAAGCTGAAGGCACGAAACAAGGGAAAATCATCACTAGATACAGCTTTTGGGGTATTAGAGACTATAGCTTTGATACTAATTTCAACCCTTGCTGTACTACTTTGAACAGCGTTAGGTAATGCTTTTCTACGTTGTTTCTTTGGTATAGCTTGCTGCTTGGAGGCGCCGTTCATCTGGTTTGGATCAGTGATGTTGGTATAGTTCTCTGCCATAGCTTTGTTTTTACTTGACCACAATTAGTATACAGTATAGTTGTAACTAGTGGTACTAGTTGAACTTGTGGAACTAGTTACATAGCGAACTATTTAGATTTTTTTTGGATCAACAAGGTGGTAAAATTAATGATTGACTCTAAATTTGATAGCAAATTATGCCTCCTAAAGATAAGGATTTAATTAGATGGACTATATATGGAATAAGCGAAGAAAATAAAATACTAATAAAAGTTCTAGCCACTAAAAAGCAGACAACCGTAGGAAATGCCCTCAACCAGATCATTGATGAATGGTGTGAGTTAAAGAAGATAAATAAGCAAGAAGTTTAAATAATAATTAATCACTTGGTAGTTATCTAATTGTGCTTTGTTCGGTTATGTTACAGTCCTTTATATTTCTTAAAAAGTTCAACAGGGGTGTTGACATTTTCAACAGGGGTGTTGTTACAGCACTACAACGCTTGAGTTGCAAGCGTTAAACACTAATATTTAAAAAATATTTTGTAGTTTGTGTAATTTTACGTTTTATTCGGTTATCTTAAGTGCATAACAATCATTCAAACTAAACACAATGGGAATTTCAAATCGCATAAACCTTCAGTTAGAACCAGAACAGTTCCAGTATGTTGAGACGGTTTCTATGCTCAATGGAACAAATAAAAGTCAATTTCTGAGAAACATTATTCAACAGTATATAGATACTCAAACAACAAAACCTGCTCAAATCAATGAACAGGCTTCTACCAATGACTACGACGGATTTTAAAGATTATTCAATATAGTTAATAAGGTAAACCGCCGCCGCATAGCTCTTTTTATCATGCGGTGGCAAGGCTCTAATTAAAATCATTACTCTAATGTTAACTTATCTAGACACCACTTACAACATAGACGTTGCATCTAATCATGAACAACCTATCCCACGGTTAATAGCTAGCAACAACCAAGCAGAACTTCTCCAGACCTTTGCATCACTGATCAACATAGATAAATTCGAGATTCAATACTTTAACGATAGTAAGTATGGCGCCACTGACAGTTTTAGCGTGTCAGTGTTAAGCAAAAAATTAAATAACTTAAATGATAAAAATGAAAAGTTTAACGTAGGTTTCCGTCGTAATCAAGCACGAAAAAAAATACAAGCTAATGGATGGTATTCGTTTGTCATCGAATACGATGACCTCGACAAAGAGCTACAAATACCGCTTATAGAGAAGATTTGTAGAGAAAATAATCTTCAATTACCTACCATCTTGCTTGGCACTGGCAACAAGAGTTTCCATTTCTACTGGACGCTGGAAACTCCAATCGATTTGAACAAAGGCGCCGAACTACAGGCGCGATTCCTACAATTGTTTACAGATAAAGACGGTAAATATAAAGCTGATGATAAATTTAAGTCAGTTGTTCAACCATCAAGGCTACCAGGATTTAAACATCTTAAAACTGGTAAACTGTCCGAACTATATATTTGGAGTGGCGAGAAATACAGCTACGAGCAACTTGATAACGCACTGCCACAATTAGAAAAACCAGAGAAGGCGCCGAAACGAACCAGATCGCCCAAACCTGAAGGATTCAAAGTAGAAAAAAAAGCTAGAGTTGTAAGTTATAACACTGAACAAGAAAAGAAAAATCTAATTAATGAATATTACGATTTAACCAGTAGATACAACTGCTTTGGGCGCCGATCTGAAAATATACAGAAAGATTTTAAGCAACATTTAAAGAATATTTCTAACGCCGAACAGGGTACAGTTCATGCAACATTACTCAGTGAATCTCGCAAAATATTTGGGCTTGTTTTTGTAGGTTTAAATATTAATAAAGCTTTTGATGAACTGTACAAAGTTACAGAAAAACGAGTATCACAACAAGCAGACGGTGATATTGAAGCGGCATATAGAACAATTAATAGCGCGCTTAGATATGCAATAGATAATATTTGTGATGATGGCTATTTAGTTGAAAAACCTGTTATAAAGTTTGATGCTGATGTGGAAATAAATGAACAATATCTTCCATCAAACATACTTCAGTATTTAGAAGATACAAGGATACTCGCAATAAAAAGTGCGATTGGAACAGGTAAAACAACTTTAATTAAAGAATTGATTGAAATTAATAGCGATGCATATATTAAAGAAGTAGCTCGAATAATTGATACGCGGATCAAAAACAATCCACTTGAAAGAATTATAATTCTACTACATAGAAGATCATTGATTAAAAACTTCGATGATATTTTAAGAAAATATGGTTTTATAACTTACGATGATTATTCAATCACACAGTATGGCGCGCTAAGTTATCACGACAGATTGATAATTACATATGATTCATTACATAAATTGACTAATGAATATAATCAGCATTTTTCTTACGATTTAATGATAACTGATGAATGCGATCAAGCTTTTGATCATCTAGTGCAAGGTAAAACTGAGATTGCAAAAGACAGATTAAAGGCAATTAATATTTTTACTTCATTAATCAGTTCGTCAAAAAATGTAATTCTTACAAGCGCGACATTATCTAATGATGAAATTAGTTTCATATCGAATTTCACACAAAATGGTAGAGCCGATATAAAAACTGTCCTTAATGTTCATAAACCAATTATTCACGATTTTATTCAATATATAGACAAAGAAATAATTCTCAAAAAACTTAATGCTTTTATACGAAAGAACAAAAAGATTGCAATTGCTTGTAATTCAAAAGCAGAAGCAGAAGGATTACATGAGCTTCTTTCTAGCAAACATGAAAATGCAAAAATAGCGCTACTTACGCCAGATACCTTTGACAAAAATATTGAAGTTGTAAACGCATTAATTAACGCCGATTTGTCGCTAGATGATGACGTTGTAATATACACGCCAGTTTTAGGGACAGGTTACAACATTGACCGCATACATTTTGATTATGTATTCGGAATATTCAACAAAATTGATGCTCTTGCTGCAAGTGATTTACTTCAAATGTGTGGACGTGTCAGGGCGCCGATAAGTAATGAAATTCATGTATATGTTCAAGAAGGATGCATCGGCAATGAAATTGACGTGAATAAAATACGTGCAAGTTTCAATAAAATTTGCCCTTGTCCTACAAGACTTGATGAAAGTAAACGAGAAATTGTATCTATTAATCCAACTGTAAATAATGCCCAGTTAGAATATTTGTCTAAATGTATTGCGCGTAAAAATATAAGCTTACTAAATTTATCTTCTAACTTTTGGCATTTAGTTAAACAAGATGGTCATACTATTACACTCGAAGATCGGCGCGATAAAAGTAAACGGAATACCGAAAAAATTAAGGAAATAAAAAAGGAACACAAGCAAAAGAATATTCAAAATATTGTCGATGCAAAAGATATAAATAGTATCGAGAAAAATAAATTAGACAATAAAGTCAATAAGACTAAAGATGAAAAATCAAGTATCGATAAATATTTTTTCAAATATAGTACTGGTTTTGATCAACCGACTGAAGCTGATATTACTTGGTACGAGCAGAAGGGCGGCAAGAAAGCATGTAAAAATATAGAGCTTCAATTAATGCCGCTCGAAGTCGCGCAAATAAAAGACTTCGATGAAAAATATATTGAAGGCAAGAAAACACAACCTGATTTTTCTAATTTCACCAAGCGTAAAATACTTCTGGATGAACTACTCAAACTTATCGATGCATCTAAAGATGAAAGCGGTATTATGTGTGAAGCAAGCTTACAAACTTCAGGATTTACACAATACGCGGAAACATGCATAGATAAAATTAAAATTTTTCTTGGTTTCACGCCAGACCTCAAAAAACCTATGCGAACAGCAAAAGCTGTACTTCGGTTAATCGGACTTGAAATAAAAGGTAAAAAATGTACTTGTGATGGTCAGGAAATACGGGTATATCACGTTACGAAAGATTCACAAGATCGGCGCGAACAGATTATCAAGAGTATACAAGAAACACGTTTAAGGCAATGGCATAACGAATTACGCGGTTTTCTGTGCAACCCCAAATATAAGACTTGTGCTGATGTTCCTAAAATAGCCAGTTTTATAAATAAAATAAATGTCTATCTAAAAAATGCTGAAGTGTATACTGTGTAATGTTTACAGGCTATTCCAGACAAGTCTTTTCTTTATATAATATAAAAAATAAATTTAGGACTTGTCTTACAACAATCAAAATATTTTATTTGAGTAACTGGGGGCGCCGAACCAGTTACCTTGCTCGAAATACTCGCAACAATGCAAAAGAAGCACGAGTTTTTCTAACTTTCACGAAGATCGAGGGCGCCAAACCAAGTTACTATCCTAAAAATCAGAAAAATTGCAATACTAAGTTGCTTCAGACAGTTTTACTGTTGCATCTTTTTGTAAGGGCGCCACACTTAAACACTATGCAGTTAAAGTCACCATTAGAGTCTACGTATTTTGTACTTACGCTAATGTTTTCTGGATGTTCGGCTTGATTAAAAAGAACAGCGGGAGTGTTGCGGCTAACGATAATAGGATTTTTTTATAAAATGGGTCGTAATATATATCAATCATCTATGAGTTCGATAGGTACAAAAATGGTTTTACTGTTCTTAACAATTCTTTGAGAACCGCCAAGACTGAGGTTTAGTTCCTTTTCTATAACCCTAAGATGTGCTATTCTCTGGTGATAACGTCTAAACTTTCTCTTTAAATCTGTATCAGTAATAGTTTTTCCAAATTGTGCATCCTGCGATGTTGACAGCATTTCAGATTTTATAGCAATATCATTAGCATGAATAAAAGTCTCTACAATAACTTGAAATGTTAACGGTGTTTGATGATCAAGATGGCTTTCATCAAAAGTTATTCTCTTACCACTAATAGCGCATTCAACTTTCCCATCTTGATCAGAAAAATTTTCAAAGTGCTTTTTTTTGCTAGACCAGAGATCATTTCGGACAAATTCACGACAAGCTTCGTGAAATTGCTGCCTTAATGGCACCTCTTTAGCTTTTACTGCTTTCTCGTAAGAAAAATCAGTTTTAGAACCATCAGTTCTTTCCAACCAGAAACAACTTGTTGGTTTGTCTGTTTTATCTTTGAAAAAGAATTCTACACCACATCCAATTTTTCTATTTCCTTCAGGATGACGATCCAGCAAGGCTAGTAACATATTATGATCATTACCTGTTATAGTTTGACCGTTTTGGTAACTAGCCAAAATATCCTTAAAGTACTTAAGAGCTTCTTGCTGGTATTTAAACTCTACTTCATTAATAATAATCGGTTGCCTTGCCATAAAAACTCTATACCATTTCTATAGATGTAATTTTAATCGTACCTATCATAAAATATTATACGTAGTATTACGTGTAAATGCTAATACACAAAAGCATCTTGATGATCTCTTTAAACTATAAATTTTAATAAACTTAAACTATGACAGCAAAATTGTTGCTGGTAGCGGTAAAGCCGATTTTAGCCTCTACATATTCAAAACAAATTTATTGTCGCCACGGACTTTACACTCAATGTATTTTTTGTTTTATTTGTATATATTTTTGTTTTATTTGTATATATTTTTAGGGAGCTTTATGTGATTACAAATAAAACTTTAAAAATTTATTAAGGTTTTGCTTCTGAAATAATAAGCTGATATATAAATGATTTAACTTTTTGTATACTAAAGTTTATTAAAAAACACACCACGCAGCTATGAAAAAGCAAAATGATAGATTGGATCGCTGTACTCGTAAATTAAAAAAACTAACTCTTCAAGTTCAAAAACAGAACACTGAGTTATTACATATAATTCAGGAAATTAAATCGCAATCTAGAAGATTTTGAATGTAAGTAAAGAGCTATCATCTATTGTCTAAACTCCAGAGTTTTATGAATGAGATAATATTA
>NZ_KB217476.1:0-1045 GCF_000331305.1 Calothrix sp. PCC 7103
ATAACAAGTCTCATCAATTGTGCCAGCTGTGTAATCAAAATCGTCTAGCACGAGATTCATTACTTGCCTATCTCACAAATTTTAGTACACCATATCCATACAATAAAACTCTTTTCGACTTGATTGCTAAAAATATTAATTGGGATTGCGTTGACAATAATAAAAATCGAAGATTTCGCATCTTTGGTCGTTTTTTGCAAGCAAATGAACTGACTCAACCTTTAACTTGGTCTGCAATAGATAATGCCTTACCTAAGCTTGGAGCTACGGGTCGAACTAATCCAATGCTGATTCGCTCTTGTTTATTTGAACTTGGACATTTATTAGCATCTTTGGGTCAAATAGAAAGTCGAGAACTATATCTTTCGAGACGCCGTGCTTTAATGCCAATTCGCAATGCTCCTAAACATTTACAACAACTAATGAATGACTATGCGACTTGGCTAGAGTCAAGAAAAACTGTATTTTCTAATGTTAGAGACCACTTGGAAACACTAAGCGTTTTTTGGCTATGGAGCGCTCAACATTCTATTAACCTACCTCATGAAGTACAACCATCGCTAATCAATAATTACTTGTTAACGTTAAACTTTCAATGGCAATGCTCTTTGTGCCAAATGATTATACCATTTGACCCAAATCATCGCTTGGCACCGAAAGTTTGTAACTGTTGTGGTGCTGTTGGTTCATACGTACAAGTAAAACGTTTAGCTCAAAACACGGTACGTCAACATCGAGGGAAATTAAAAGTATTCTTTGACTGGGCTTTAATAAATAAAATGGTAATTATTAATCCTGTTCAAGGCTCGATTCGCGCAGACAACCCAACCATTCGTCATTATCCTCTAGAAATAATTAGACAACTATGTTCTTACATTATCTCACCTGACGCTGACCCAATTGAAGCAATTGTTTTATATCTGATTATTTTTCATGCTCTTTCTGTTTGGGAGTTACGCCACGTTCAAATTCCCTGCGTAATTCCAATGACTCTTGGTATTTTACCTCTAAAAGTTATCTGCAATTGATTATTTTATTGTACCCA
>NZ_KB217476.1:1145-22361 GCF_000331305.1 Calothrix sp. PCC 7103
TTATATCTTAGGTTTTTATATTTTTAATCGGGGGCTAAAGAAAAACTTAAAACCTTAGAGAATCTATTAGATGCGACCTGTGCGCCAGCAGATATAAGTTATCCAACAGATTTGGAACTATTAAATCAAGCCCGAAAACACACAGAGCGAATAATAGATTTACTTTATGAACAGCTAAAGGGAACATTAGAGAAAAAGCCAAGAACTTATAGAGAAAAAGCTAGAAAAGACTACTTAGATGTAGCCAAAAAGCGGCGTTCATCTAAAAAAGATACAAGAAAGGCTATAAAAAAGCAACTTCAATATATTAAAAGAAATTTAGCTCATATTAATCAGTTAATTATATCGGGAGCTAGTTTAGAGAAATTAACTAACAAGCAATATAAAATGTCCCTTGTAGTAGCGGAAATCTATCGTCAACAGCTATGGTTATATGAAAATCAAAAACAGAGTATTGATGACCGCATTGTTAGTTTAACCCAGCCTCATATCCGCCCAATTGTACGAGGAAAAGCAGGAAAAGCGGTAGAATTCGGCGCTAAGTTGTCAGCTAGCTACTTTGATGGATATGCATTTTTAGACCATATTAGTTGGGATAATTTTAACGAATCGGGAGATTTTAAGGCGCTTTTTAGTTGCATATAAAAACTATACTGGCTATTATCCAGAATCTGTTCATGTTGATCAAATTTATCGAACAAGAGAAAACAGAGCTTGGTGTAAAGTGCATAGGTATAAAAATGAGTGGGCCACCTCTAGGAAGACCAAAGGCTATTAGTAAAGAAGAAAAGAAACAACATGAGCGAATCTGAAAGAATACGTAATAGTATTGAGGGAAAGTTTGGACAAGCTAAAAGAAGATTTAGCCTGAATCGAGTGATGGCGAAACTGCCTCATACTTCTAAAACTGCAATTGCTATTACTTTTTTAGTAATGAATCTTTCTACTTACCTGTCACGGGTTTTTTGTGCCTTTTTATATTTATTGTTCAAAAAAAGACCTTTTTTCAAGCTTGTCATAACCAAAAGCTATAATTCGACAAGAGTTAATTAATAAAATTTATGTAAAAACTGGTATGAATAATTAGTCAACCTTAAGATTGTTTGTTTAAGACTTTTTCAGCAACCCCTATTTAGTGGACGTGCGCCTCATACTTAGATGAAAAAACACTAAAAACTTAAAAGTAATTTCAGTGTTTATATTTAGGCTATTTGTTCAAAAATGAAACCGAAAAAATTTCTTAGTAAAAATTGCTGTAAATCATACACAGTAAATAATCCAGTCGGTGACTGAACTTATTTTTAACTTATATAAAAATATCAGTCAGTCACCCTTCGGGTTAGCCAGATAAAGGTAGTAAAATTAACACATTGTCCTAGCACTAGGTTATGCGAGAACGAAAGTTCTGGTGACATCCACGCATTTCGCTCCTGTGATATAATCTTAGATAGCGGACGGGTACAGTCAGATGCTATCAAGTGCCCGGTGTTAAGTGCGGTCAATGCGTACAGTGGTGAAGATTGAGCAGGTAACTGTCCCTGCGAAAGCGCATTACAAAAGCGCGAACGGTTAAAAACCACCAAGGCGGTTGAAACAAGCAACTGGCATCGTTAACAAACCCTTGAGACTTTGATAGTTAGGGGCAACATAAAAACATTAACACCAAAGCTGGTGTTATTTTGGTTTGCTGTTAAATCACTTCAAGAAAGCCACTAAACAGTAAGTTATGCTTTGCTGTTTTTAGTTATTTGTACAAATCCGCGTCGATTAAAGGCGCCGCTAGGTAAGTGAGATAGAGGCGCCAAACCAAAAGTCACTCAGTTGTATTGAACCACTCTTCAACTCCAATGCGAGAAGATATTGGCAAACCTGATTCAAAGGGGTGATGCAATGCTATTCGGTGTAAGATTTAGGTCGCTTTTTTGGTATGACTTGATAAGTAGTTTGCAGTTAGCGCGAGAGAGTGCAACCTTTAATGCGGTATCTACATATATACAAAATTAGTGGACGCAGGCGCCTCGTGTATTAGACCTGTCCAAACTTTTTTGATTGTCCAAAACTGTCCACTAATTTTAAAACCGCTCAAAGCTGGCGCCGCATCTAGAGCGCCAGAGGGCGTAGAAGTGGTTGACAGAAAAATCTAACGCGAGCGTGTTGCTTTAATCGAGCATTTAGGTGCCTTGGTATAATGCAAAGGATAAATAATTTAATCGAAAAATAAGCGTTTTGCCCCGACGCACAAATTTACGCTTCCGTCAATATATATTACTGGACCGGCGCTCTAGGACACTTTCCGGTATACAAAGGATGCCATGATGGTAAATCTAATTCTATAACCTCTTCACCGTTGATGATAGCTCGGCGCCGTATCAACACTAGCTCATCATTAATAGACATCTCCAAAATAGTAATATTTTATGGTAAAAGAATATTACAGATGTTTTTGGTGCTAAAACATGGGTTCTATACTGAGTCATATTGAAGAAAATCCTCAAGATACACAACGGTTAATTGGACTTGGGTATCCTGAACTACAGCAGTTGATTCAAAGTGCGGAAAAATTACACAACTCAAAACAAGCTGTACTCGAATCACAAAAAACTAGAATAATTGCGGGTGGAGGTGGTCGCAAATCAAAAATGTCCGTACCAGAACAGATAATTTTGACTTTGGTTTATCTCAGACATATGACAACATTTCAATTTTTAGGTATCCAGTTTGGGGTCAGCGAATCAACAGCTAATTCTACATTTAATTATTGGTTGCCACTGCTACGAGAATTACTACCATCTAGTTTACTTGAACAGGTAAAAAAAAATGATTCCGACTATGAAATTGTCAAAGAAATACTTACTGAATATCAATTAACGGTTGATAGCTATGAACAAGTCAGAGAAAGACCCGGCGATGATAAAGAGCAAGAAAAATATTATTCTGGTAATAAAAGTAATCATACTTTTAAAACTCAAGTGATTATTATGCCAGACGGTAGGGATTTCGTAGATGTTGTAGCAGGTGTTCCTGGTCCAACACATGATATAACATTGTTCAGAGAAAACCGCGATAGCTTTGACCCAGAACAAAAATTTAAGGGAGATTTAGGTTACAAAGGAGAAGAATTAATTGATACTCCAATTAAGAAGCCAAAAAATCAAAATTTAACACCTGAACAAAAAGAAGAAAATAAACTGTTTTCTGCAAAATGAGTATTTGTTTAACACCGTATCCGTTCGGTCAAAATATTTCGAGTTGTTCAAGAAAGATTTAGATTAAATCCTAAAAAATACGAACAAGTAATTTTGACTATTTGCGGATTAGTAAGATTACGAATTAAAGCTTTAATATTACCATCAGAAATATATGCTATGTCGTCAGATTAAAAATAATGCATACACCCATATGTTTTTACCGCATTATCAATAGTAAATATCTTAAAGCCTTATTATATCGTGTGAACTAGCTGATTTACAATGCTTGCATTTGTAGCCTGTAAGCTAGTTGTATCAAGGCTT
Organism: Calothrix sp. PCC 7103; assembly: GCF_000331305.1. Taxonomy (GTDB): domain Bacteria; phylum Cyanobacteriota; class Cyanobacteriia; order Cyanobacteriales; family Nostocaceae; genus Dulcicalothrix. Next base: position 4,658 of record NZ_KB217476.1, read on the forward strand.
TGATAGTTATTGAAGATGTCTAAAGTCGAGATTTATACTCAATGCACACTCGAAGAGCGTATAATAAATATTGTCATTCCTCCTACGTAAAGCGCTTGTTATAGAACTCAAGAAAGTTCAAATTTAATTGTAAAACTTATACAATATTAAAATTTAATAGTTGATAGAAGGGGGATATAATTTTTAGTCCATTATTATTGAGGCTTCAAAATTATAATCTTGCCATCAATATCTGAAATGCTATGTTCTTGAATCTCCAATTCGCCACCAGTATCAGAAAACAAATAAAGAATCGCGTATTTGATACCAGTTAAATTCATTAAATGCTTTAGTTGTTTGACTCCTCCAAAGACTACTTGTTCTCTAGAGCTAATCCTTTTCATTTCAATCAAAACACGGCTACTTTTATCAGATATGATTAAATCAATCCTTATATTATTTCGTGAAAATTCTCTAACTACTTCAATATCTGGTGCTACTGAAGCAAAGAAACCCTCCAATTCTCCATAAAACTGTGCTTCACTTCGTTTAAAACCTTCAACGTTACAAGCAGCTTGTTGATGTGAAAATTCTCTCAAAATTTCAGTAGTTAGTCTTAATAGATCACCTTTTTCAACACTTGCGAGACGTTTTTGAATTTCTGTTTGCTTTGAATCAGTTTCAGTTTTGACTTGCATGTAAGAAACTTTCTCAGTAATTTGATCAAGTAAAAGACAGGCAAAAGCTGTCACAGAGACAATTGCCAGAAAAGCTTCGCTCTCATCAAAACCTAACGTGTAATCATGGGTGGAAGGATTCCTCCAGTCCTTTCGATAGTTGGTGAACTGATCTAGCACCCGTTGACGAAAAACATTATTATTGGATAAAAAGTTTTCGATATCAAAAGGTCTTTCTTTTTCAGGATTTTTTTGTGCAAGAACTCGATAAGCCTCTTTAAGGCTACCTTCAAACGCTTGATTAGTGCGATAAATTGCATCTGTAAAAGCAGCTTCATCTTCTAATTCTTGCCCTCGTAAAAGGTGACGATAAGCTGTTTCAATATGCAAAAGTACAGCTTGTAATCCGAGGATATAATCTCCCTCTTGAAGAATATCAATTTTGGAGCGAAGTATTTTAAGGAGATCCATTTAAAACGAAGATAGTACGTTTAATTTACCTAACAATCAAAAATATTAACACACTTGAAATTTTTCGCTAACCCCGTTACCATTGTGAGTATAGGTAACACCGATAGGTATGCAAGCGTTAAATAATTTCTACTTATAACTTTTTAGATATTTTTAGACAGTAGCTTGTAGGTTAGATGAAGCGAAGCGCGAAACCCAACTATTTCAACCCTAAACCTGATGGGAACTATATAAGCGTTGATGTAGGGGTTGCTTCATCCAAATGCAACGAGAGCGCGAACGCATTTATCACCAAAGTTTTCTTGCAACTATTTTGTTGAAGGATTAGCAAAATTCCACATTTTAGAATCATCTCATTCCTCACCTATGTAAGGGTCATGGAGGTGAAAGTATTTTGGGGATGCACTCAAAAATATTCTGCTTTTACGTATTGTATCTTTGCGTGGCTTGTATTATCCTCATATGAGTAATTGATAATACAACGCGCAAAAATAATTTTACTTGTTTTCAAAGCTACTTACTCCATCCCATACCGATGTGATACCCTTCATAGGTTTCCCTCTTTCGCCTTTCTCTTTGTATTCGCTTTATGACTACAGGCAAAAAACTGACGCATTTAATCTTCTTGAGAGAATGGCTCAAAAATACGGTTACCAAATCCGCTGATGAAAAATACTATCATCGTCGTCTGGAAGAAAATGTAAACTTTCGTACTAATATGCTTGTAGAGCTTCAATCGCTGGTGCATCATGCCCATGAAAATGCACGGCAACGGTTTCGTAATGCCCTTGACATACCGTACTCGTTAGACCCTCTTGGGGAAGAAGCGACACCAGGCATAGATACCTCAATTATTGATGATTTTCCTAGATATCTGGGACTGACAACCCTAAAAGGCTATTTTGGGGAGATTATGGCAGCAGTCATCGCAGAAAACTTCAACCCTCTTGGTGAGGAGTGGCACGTTCCTGCCTTTCCATTTAGGTATCATCAGTCTGCCTATCATGCCCTGGAGAAAAAGCGCCAGGAGGGAGGTTCTGCACCCACGATTCCTGGGCGATTTGGCGATGATATGTTGGCATTTCAACGCAACGAGCAGGGAGAAATCACTCATGCCTTGATTTGCGAGGCGAAATGTTCAGCTAATCACGATCACAGCCTCATCGATGATGCACACAAGAAGTCCAGTGATAAAAAACACACTCCTGTTGATTGCTTTCAATTGGCTGAAATGCTTAAGGAGTATGCTGCTACTGATTCGGAGGCAAAAAGTTGGAGACAGGCTATTATAAATCTATGGTTTAATAAAACTCCCACTTACGAACGGTGTGACTTGGTTAGTTACATTTGTGGTCTGCCTCCAGCCAGGGCAACCACTGTAATCATTCCAACGGACAAGCCTCACATAAACTATACTGCCGTCAGGCGATTGGAAGCCGTAGAGATTCATTTGCATGATGTTAATGGTCTGGTCGAGGAAGCTTACCAAGCGATCATTGAACCTATCTCATGCACCCTTTCCGCAGACGAACTGTCTGCCCTTTGGGAAAAAGTCGTATCGTACATTCCCCAAAATAAACAATTACTGTTCCTCAATAAGTGCTGTTTATTGGCGTTGAATGAGACAATAGCTGTCATCGGTGTCCAATCTTTATTAGAGTTTAGAGATATACAACGAGATATACAACGCCGAAATTCAAAAATTCGACAGGCTTTCCTAAATTCTAATGTTATTATCCCCGGAGCATCCGAGGAGACCATTAAGATAAAGCTTAAAGTAGTAAACTGTACACAGCAGAAGGCTTCTTGTGACAAATAGCAGCAGTCGTTAACTAGAAGGAAACATGGTACAACCCAGTGCAGAAACCATTGATTTGGTGTCAGAATTAGTTGAGTCACTGGTTGGTAGCGGGCTAACTCCTGCTTTTGCCAGACTATACAGCCATCACACAAGACTCCGGGAAAACCGGCCGGGTTTAATGAGCTGGAACCAACAAGAAGCTAACAGACGCCTTGATGACGTTATACGGCTCCTGCAAGCGGCATCAGTACAGCGACAGATAGAGGGCGCCCAGTGGCAGCAAACCATGCGCCGTGCTGGAGAAATTTTAGAGTGGCTTCCCGCTGACAATATTAATGGCGAGGAAATATCTACTGGTCTGTTAGCTGCCGCTTGCTATCAGTTAGCTGGTTATCCGGCTAGGGCTTTAGGGTTGTTAAGAGAAGAAGATGGTCACGAAAATGAATCGAAAATTCTTATTTCGTTTCTTAAATCGGATTTTGTTGAGCTTTTGCGCCAGCTAAAAGAATATTGGTCTCAAACATTACAAACAACACGAGATACCCGCTCGTCTGATAATCAGGGGAATGATTATACTATACAAGTAACAATTGTTAAAGAAACGATCAGCGCTTTAGGGCTTCTGTGTGGTGTGATGCGTTGGGGAAACGATCCTCGTATCCAAAAAGCACTTGAGAAGCTTACCGCTGTTAGCAAAGTTGTTCTTCATGGGCGAAATCCCTATTCGTGGATTTTGTCAAAACTATGTGCCGAAGTTGCAGTTAGTTATTATGAAAATAATATGCGGCGGCATCTCGAAGTTCTTCGTCAAGATATCAGTCAAACAGGATGGTTGGTTTTTGAACGCTATCTTCGGCAGGGTTTTCAATCAGGGAGATCGATGGCTTGGCCATCTCAAATTCGTGGAATTCGGGAACTGGTCAGACAACACTCCTTTGCTCTTTGCACCCCCACAGGTTCCGGTAAAACTACTGTTGCGGAACTAGCTATCCTGCAAAGTCTCTTCCTTACCAGTGAAGAACGAGGACAAACCTCATCAGAAGCTCCTCTCGTTCTTTATTTAGTGCCATCCCGTGCCTTAGCAACAGAGGTTGAAGCCAAACTATCCCGTGTTTTGCGTCAAGCGGCGACAACCCATCAACAAGTTACTGTTACGGGTTTATACGGGGGTACTGATTGGGGACCGACGGACGCTTGGCTAACCGCAGACGAGAAAACTGTTCTGATCTGCACTTATGAGAAGGCGGAGGCGTTAATGAAATTCCTTGGTAGTTTCTTTCTACCGAGAATCACGCTAGTTGTGGTAGATGAAGCCCACACCGTTCAATTCAAAGGCACAAGAGAATCGCTACAGAAATCCGAAAACCGTGAACTACGGCTGGAATCTTTAGGGTCTAGGTTGTTCAGCTATTTACAGCAAGACCGCTGCCGCGTTATTGCCTTGTCCGCCGTTGCTGGGGAGGCAGAAAGCGCCCTAGCCCGGTGGATTGGACATCGGGATGATGCAACACCTGTCAAAAATTTCTATAAAAGTACTCGCCAGTTAATTGGTCGCCTGGAATGTCTACCAGGGCATGGATTTGAAATTCGTTACGATTTACTGGACGGCACATCCTTAGAATTTGATGTAGCAGAAAGCGCAGACAGTCCCTATGTTCCCAGCCCCTTCCGAAATTATCCCTCGGCTCCTCGGTTTGAAGATAGAAACTTCGCAATAAAAGTTCGACCTTTTGTTTTTTGGGCTGCCATGCACCTTGCAGCACCCGATGACAGGGGACGACAGCGGGCTGTACTGATTTCAATCAGTCAACGTATCAGTGATTATGCCAAGGATTTTTTAGAGCTTCTTAATGTAACCTGGTCTTCGACGCAACTGCCAAACTTTTTTCAGGAACCATTAAACCCAACAAAAGCGGAAGTTTGGCAGAAATGCCTAGACTCATGTGCAGATTATTATACAACGAGTTCCCGTGAGTATAAGCTATTAACCAAGGGAATTGTTGTACACCACGGTAAAATGCCAGGGTTGATGGCACGCCTGTTGATTGAAGTTATTGAAGAAAAAATTGTTCATCTGGTCATGGCAACCTCCACCCTATCCGAAGGGGTTAACCTTCCGTTTGAGACAGTCTTGATTCCGAGTCTGCAACGTTGGGATGCTAATCAAAATGCTGTGGTTGATTTTACTCCCAGTGAGTTTAACAATTTGGTGGGGAGAGCAGGGCGACCAGGATTTGGCACTGAAGGTCGTAGCCTTGTACTTGTTCCGGAACGACCCAGAAACAGAGATGAAAGGAAAATTCGTGACCTGTATTTTTCCCTAATTGATCGCTTACAAAATCAGCAAACCAATACAGTCGATGGTGCAGTCAGCCCACTTGCCGAGCTGATTACCCATCTGCGCGCGCAATGGCTCAGGTTAGTAAGAAATGGCAGCAATACGGAATTTTTAACATGGTTGGAGCAGACGGCTCCCATCAATGAACCATTGGATAGCCAGCCCAAAGCAGATGCAATTGAAAGTCTTGATGCTTTGGATAATGTACTGCTGGCTGCTATTGTCGAAATCGAACAAATAACTGCCCGTGAGATGGAGCCAAATGCGCTGGAGGAGGAATTACGCAGAATATGGCGACAAACCTACGCTTACTATGCAACCCAAAACCAAGCCTACATGCAGGAGTTATTCATTCATCGTGGCAGGGCGCTTAAAACGTCTATCTATCCCAACTACACCCAACGCAAAAAGCTGTATAAAACAAGTTTGCCGCCTCGCTCAGGTAATCAGCTTCTGAGGCATTACAGGAAGATCAGGAGTCATCTTGAAAGGCCCAACAGCAGCGAAGCTGCTATCAGCCGCCATGTAAAGCTGAAAAATCTTATGGGGAAAGAATTTCAGAAAAATTTGTTACCAATGCGTTCTCTCGCTTCTCTTTAAACCTTAAAATTATTACTGGATAAGCTTTGTAGAGATTTTAATCCCCTCAAATACAGGCAATCTCGTTTTGAGAGCGAAACCTTTACTGGATAAAGCTTTCAAGCGATGCATGGCGGCTGATAGCAGCTTCGCTGCTGTTGGGTCAAGCAAGGATTCGGGGCATCGGAAATTGAGCAGTTTATTAGCCATTAGTCTTACACTGCTATTGTTTTACAGATTGTAAGACAATAGCAGACCGGGAACAACTACCAAAAATGTTATAAATTAGGTGCTTTCCTTAGAGCGAAGCTTCAAATTAAGTAGTTGATTGTACCCCTGCTATAAGGTATTTACTCTATGAGTCTGAAGTCGCTCATAAATGTTGTGGCTTGCAATCAAGAAGCACCCGGCTTACAAACAAGGCGCTTTTTGGCTCACAATAAATGCAACTAAATTTACAAGAATAAATTCGATTCACAAAAAATGCAAATAAGCTAAAATGCTTACTTGTAAAGAGTTTGGGATACTTTGCGCTCCGCCCGCACTTCGCCCGATATCTTAAAATCTAGTTGCATTTATTGTGAGCCGAGAATTGTCTTGTTTGTAAGCCCAAGGGTTTATGATTGCAAGCCACAACAGATAGCTATAAAATTGTTTCAGCTAAAAAATATCTGTAACCTTAATATAGTAGGTTTGTTTGCTTGTACTTAGGGCGCCTTGGGTAGTTTTGTAATGGTGAATTAAGAAAAAATTAGGTGTGTTGCTTAACATCAAAGGAAACTTGGTGATATAGGGGGTGTTTGGAGTAGGTAATGTTGGGCGCCGCAACTGCGCCGTTGAAGCTCTCAACAACTCTTTAATATATAGACAGGAAATTTTAAACCCGCTCAGGTAAAGTTGCTGTCCTCGTTTGTGTAATTGGGCGACACTGCGCCCATCAACGCGCCTTACGGGTACAAGCTATGCCAGCAATTATGTGAAATGTTTTCTCTCGAACACCGTGTATAAATTGGATACTGCCGAAGCCTGTATTTACTAAAACCATTACCTCTTTAAAGCGCTTGGTTAATTTTTTAGGTAAAGATTTAACCATTTTTAATCCTAATCAAGCTTATGAAGTGGCGCCTTTCCCCCTTCAAACACGGTAGCATAACCATAATAAGTAGTAACGCAAAATTAATTATGTATCTGCTCTCGCAAACGGAATGGAGTAAAAGATATTAACGGTAAGGGTTTGAGCTAATCATAGTTTCCCCGCTTTTTGTATAAATATTTTTGCGTAAGTACTTAAAATTATTGCAGAGAGGCAAAATTTTGCGTTTCTATATTACGGGTAATTATGGGTAACTTCTGAGAAACTTTTTCCACCACCTGTAGAAGCTGGAAACACTAAAAATGGTTAAGATTTACACTTTGGCAAAATTTTTAGGCACAATAAAATTACCTAGAGTCAATATTTACCCTAGAACCGAAGCAGTTATAATCCCTGACCTGGACTGGTTTTATTAAGATAATCTTCTGACCGGGATAGTAACAATAGTTACTTCACCAATATAGTAACCATAAGAGTCCAGAACCACGCTCCGCGCGCAGGCTTAAGAACAAAGAGCGTTAATTCGGCTTTAGCTGCCAGGGTAATTCTATTATAAAAGTTTCTCTACATAAGTAACGGGTGGCGAACGCCGCCAGTCGGAGGCTCCTAACTTGCACATTGAAAAAATCCATATATAACCAGGGTTTCAAAAGATGTGCAAGTCCTATATTTTACTGGAGCGTTTGCGGCGCCAGTCGGAGGCTCATATCTTGCACCTACACCCTAGAAGGATACTGCTGGCGAATGGTAGGTCTAACCCCTCACCCGAACGATTTAATAGGGTTTTTGAGCTACCATTTGAGGCGCCACTTATTGCTGAAATGCTTGATTTCTCGTTAAAGTGTGGGGTGTCACCCCCGAATCGCCAGCAGTATCCTAGAAGGGCGAGACTATACAAACAAAGCCTGCCTACGCAGGCTATAAATGCTAATTTAACGTCTTGTTGATAAAAATGTATGTTTATTAAAAAATAATTTTTAAGTATTTATATTTTGGTGCAAGATGTGAGGTAATCAACCGGACATGATATTAATCTCATAACTGGGATAAAAAACTGCGTCCTTTTTAGTTCACGAATAATATTCGCAAACGTACTATTTTGTCCAAAGTCCAAAATCTTTTTCGCCACTGAGTAAATTACCTCCATTCCCCTTGGAGTGTAAACGCTGCCCAGTAATAGGGCGCAGAATATTTCTCATCTTTCAACATTTCCTTCTGCGCGGCGCGTAAAGCTTCCGCAGGCTTTAACCCCTCTTTCAGCATTTTCCTGAAAAAGTTCTCCATGAATACTGCTGTTCCATCATCTGCTATTTGCCACAAACTAACTACCAATCGTGGGCTGCCAGCATACATAAACCCTCTTGTGAATCCTACTAATCCTTCTCCCCTGGTTAGCTTACCCAATCCGGTATCACAGGCACTAAGGACAACCAATTCAGCTGGTAAGTTGAGGTTGAAAATATCATTCAGTCTTAAATAACCATTTTCTGGTTCCCCTTTTTCATTTAATAAAGACAGCACCAAACTCGATAATTCAGGATTAGTAGTATTTATGTCACCGTGGGTTGCAAACATTACGTAGCGATACTGACTTAATTCGGGATTGGTAGCAAAAGCACGATTAGCATCAAAGCCAAAAGCCTCAATGCACTCTGATGGTTGTACTAGTTTTAAAATTTTGTGCGCTACCTTACCAGTATTTTCCACACGTCTCCATTTCTCCGGCAGAGCATCTAGAGAAAAAGTCCCCTGAAAACGTATATCATTTTTACTAAAAACTGGGTCAGCTAGCACAGCAAGTGTCTTGGGTGCGGGCTTGCGCTGTTCTGAGCGAAGAATGGCAATTGTAGAAGCAGAAGGCGAGTTGATAATTTCGTGATTTTCAAGTAAATAAATTGGCTTTTCCCCTTGAGAGGTATGCTCAGGAGAAGGTAATGCCGTAAAAGGCACATACTGCAACGCCCCATCACTGACAATTAACAGGCGTTTCTTGCCTAATTTATTAGCGACTGGTTTTAGCAGCATTTTACTCAACTCGGTAGCCGCTTGGCTGTTAGTTTTGTTGTTCTTTAGGTATTGATGAAACTGTGTTGCTTCCCCTTCAATTTTAGTACGTTTGGGAAGTTCGTAACTTTGGATTTCCGTTTTACATTTATTAGCGACTGGTTTTAGCAGCATTTTACTCAACTCGGTAGCCGCTTGGCTGTTAGTTTGGTTGTTTTTCTTCAGGTATTTATGAAAATCTTCTGCTTTCCCTTCAATGTCAGCACGTTTGGGAAGTTCGTAACTGTGGATTTCCGTTTTACTGACAAGCCACAAATAACTGCGTTCTTCTCCAAGGGAGTATGTTAAAAGTAATGTGTCATCATCCAGCACTTTTTGCTGAATTTCTTTCAGGGTGAGGGGTTCGGGAAACTTCAATTTGGCATAACGGGGACTTGCTACACGAATTTTATCCTGCAATCGCTGATATTCTTTTTGGCGTGCATCGATTTGTTGTTTCTTCTGTGTAATTTGTTCATCGGTTTTAGGGCGATAGCTTAACTCAAGTTTTTGTTTTTCCATTAACTCAAGTTTTTGTTTTTCCATTAACTCAAGTTTTTGTTTTTCCAAAGCATCAATTTCTTGCTGTATTGTTTTTTCCTGTTGTAATAATTCTGAATCGACACCACTACGAATATCTGCTTTAGCTTCTGTGAGTAGCTCCACAAGACTTCTAGCGCGGGCACGTTCGCTCATGTGGAGTGCTACTGCGTCGCATCTATCTTTGATATTCAATTCTTTGGTTTTGAATTCACATACTTTTGTAGGGTCTTTTTTGTGCAACTGCATTAGCAGATCGATGTAGAATTCATAATATTTCTGCACTGTGGCAAAGTAAGATGTGCGTAGGTCTGAACTTTTAACATTGGAACGTATATTCTCAACGATTTCAATTGTTTTTTTAATATGAATAAAGGCTTGACTATAATTTTTCCTATCCCGTTCTACTTCAGCAAGACTATGGAGTAATCCTGCTTGTCCAGCAGCATCATCCAATTTTTTCCGCAGTTCTAATTCTTTTTCATAGGTTTCCACTGCTTTTGGTAGCTGATTTAATGAACTGTAAGCTTTGCCAACAATACCTAAGGCGTTAGCTTCTGCTGGACGACTTCCAAGCTTTCGGAACCCATCTGCTGCTTTCATGCTTTCACCTAGCGCTTTTTGATAATCTCCCTGTGCTTGATAGACAATACCCATTAGGGCATAAGCAAGGGATTCATTCAAGCTGCTTTTCTGCTTATGTGCGAGAGACAACGCCTCCTTAGCAGTAGCGAGTGCATTGTCATGTTTTTTTAATAACTCGTAAGCTCTGCCAATATTCAATAAAGAGCCATATTCTCCTGCTATATTTTGTTGTTTGCGCCACAATTGAAGCGCCTTCTTGTAATATATCAAAGCATTATCATAATCTTTTTCTGTTTGCCAAACACTGCCAATTGCATCATTAGTAAGTGCTTTTCCAATGAGATAATCTTCTTTATTGTATATCTCCAGAGCTTTGTTATAATTTTCAATACTTTGCTCATAATCACCCAACAACTTATAAACATCTGCTATATAGAATAAGGTATTACCCTCTCCTATGGTATCCCTCAACCTCTGCTGAATTTCCAAAGCTTGCTTATACAAATTCAGCGATTCTTGATAATCACCTGATGAACTATAAGTTCCTGCTATAGCGTTGAGTGTATCGGCTTGATTTCCAGAAATAACTTTTTTTTTATCAATTGTCTTGACTTTATTTGCAGGAGTTGTCGTAGCACGTTGCAACTCTTGTGCTTGATTATAGGCTTCGCGGGCTTTTTGTTTATCTCCTAAAAGTGTTTCGTATAAACGTCCTATTGCCATCAAAACATCAGCTTCTAAACCAGGAATAAATGACTTCTGTGCAAGCAATTGTGCTTGTTTGTAAATTTCTAGAGCATTGGAATAATCGCCTAATGACACATTGGTTGCAGCGAGACCCTGCAAAATCAACGCTTGCCTAGCAAAGTTAAATACCAAATCTTGTTCAGATAGATTACCCTGCGCTGTCTTTAAAAGATTCAATGCTTGATTGAACAATTTTATAGCTTTTTCATTCTCACCTAATAAGTTGTAGAGAGAGCCTTTGCGATCAAGAATATCTACTTGCCCATTTAAATTATTTATTTTACGGTAGAGGGACAATGATTCATCGTAATACTCTAGCGCCTCCTTTGGTTTGCCTAATTGGTTAGAAACTAAACCAATGAATAGAAGTATATCCGCTTGGGCAACAATATTATTTTCGTCACGCTGTAACGAAAGTGCTTGGTTTGCAAAATTAAGTGCTTGCTTATATTCGCCATATTTCAAGTGAACTTGACCAATTGTCAAGTTCACTTGCGCTACAAAAGAAGGTTTTTGCTTCTCCTGGAATATCAATAGTGCCTGCTTCAATGATTTGAGGGCTTCTTCCTTGTTGTTAAGCAAAAAGTAATTATTACCCAACGAATTGAATATTAAACCCTCAAAAAAAATGTTATTATCTAATTGTTTTTTGTAGAAGTCGAGTAATTGTTGCTTCTCCTTCAAATTAGAATTCGCATCCCCTTGGGAAATATCCTTAGTAGTAATACTAATAGCTTCTTCAAGCCGCTTGTTTAAATCACTCCTGATATCTAATGCCTGATTCCAATATTCCAAAGCCTTCTGAGGCTGGAACTGGAGGGAATAGGTTGAAGCAATACCATTAATTACCTCAGCTTCTAAACCCCGATGAACTGTATAAATCAAAGTTGGAAGTTGATTAACATCTATCTGGCGTAATATTTTTAATGCCTCATCATACTTTGCTAATGCCTGTTTGTTTGATTCAACCGTTTTTTGAAACAGCAATGTTTGCCCTTCTTTTAATAGTTGGTTTGCTTGATTCATTGCTGTATTCGCTGCGGCAATATTTGCATCTTGCGAATTAGGCTGGGACTGTTGCGCTACCTCTATACTGGTGCTAGCAGTCGCCACCACAGAATGAGACAACAAGAGAATACTGATAAATACTGTGAAACTACGATTGACTATACTTAGTAGCGATATTTTTTGCAATGACATAACTACACCTTTAAGTCCTAAAGTATGGCTGATTTGAGACTTTTATTAGCTGTGAAATCTACAGTGAACTACCGAAGGCGGTAGCCCTGCGCGATACTCTGTAGAAGTAGTCTTTGAGCATCGCAAATTTTTTATCTTGTTTGAATCCTCTGAACAGCGTCTTTTGCTGTATTACTTCTAGTTTCTTCAGCTTTTTGATGAGTCTGTGAAGTAGAACACGTTGTAGCTTCTATAGCGTTTTTAGGATTGTTACAATTTATCTGACCATTAGGCATTGTTGCTTGCCAAAGGTTGGCTCCCTTAAGTTGGGTTTCCTCAAGGTTTGCTCCCTCCAAATTCGCGCCTTCCAGGTTAGCATCCTCAAGATTAGCCTTTCTTAGGTTAACTCTTCTCAAGTTAGCTCTCTTTTGGTTCGTTCCTCTTGATTCTCTTGTTGGGACTGTTGTAAAACTCTTTACTGCTTCAGCAAACTGCTGTGTTGATTGTTGTACAGCAACCATCTCTTTAAAAGATGTTTGTTGTTGATTTTGCAGACCCGATAAATCAAAATGATAGTCTGTAGTGGTGCCTGTTACTGAAGGAGTCTTTGTTGTCTGCGGTGGAACAGGTAATGAAGGTATTTCTGTTTCTTGTCTAGATTGCGCTGTAGGAGTAACTGAATTATTTCCCTTCAATTCGATTACCCCACCAAGATTAGCGCCTTTCAAATTTGCTCCTTCAAGATTAGCATCCTCCAGATTAACTCCTCTTAAGTCTGCTCCTTGAAGATTCGCTCCTCTGAGATCGGCTTTACTTAAATTGGCTTCTTTCAAATCACACTTAACACATTCTTTCGTCTGTAACAACTTCTGAATTGCTGCGGGTTCTGCGGCATAAACAAAAGCTTTTTCTAAGGCAACAATAGAGATAGAAAAAGCAATACAAGTAGTCAAAATACTTACTCTTTTCATGGAATTAACCTCAAATTGTGTTTAATTTTTCAATTCACGTAATTTCTGCTCTAATTCCCGTACTTTTTCTTCGTCTCCCAAATCCTGGTAGCTAGCTTGGGCTTTTTCAAACCACTGAACTGACTGCTTTTCCAAAGCTAAGGCTTTATGCACTTCCCCTAAACTGACTTGAAGACTTGCCTTTGCTTCCAGATTTTTCTCAGCTTCAGCTAGTTTGAGTGCTGTTAAGTACGTTTCCCTCGCCAATAGATTTAACTCTATTTGCTGGTAGATATTTCCTAAAAGCTGGTAAACAGCAGTTGTCTTATTTCCATTTTTCACCAGTTTTTCTAATACATCAATTGCGTCAGCGTTCAAATTGTTACTGCGATACAAATGTGCTAAAGCAATAGTTTTTGACTCATTGCTTAACGGCTGTTTTTGCAATTGTGCAATATCAGTTTTGACTTGTCGGATATCAGAGTCACCCAGCACAAAAAATGTAGGATCATCTTTATCTTTTGTTGATACACCGTTATTAGCAGTAATAATTACGTTATACCAAATACCAGCTCGCAATGGCTGCTTTCCAGAATAAACAACCATCGGCTGATTAGCATTTGTTGCCCAATTAATTTCTTTGCCAGATATTTTTATACTATAGTTACTAGCACCTTTGACGGGATTCCAACGCAGGGTAGGTTGCTGAGTGAGAATACCACTATTTCGCGGACTGATAAGATAGGGAATACTCAAGTCATTACCTGCAAGGGTAGGACTTGTGTTGATTTTTTGCATTGTGTAAACTGGTCTGTCTGTGTATTGACAGCCTTTTGCAACCTCAAATTCACCTTTCGTTTTAATAATCCAAGTCGAGTTGTTATCACAAGAAACTTTTGCTAAAGCACCTTGCATCAGTCGTATCTTATCAGCAGAATTTATAAAATCACCAGTAAATACTGATTGATAATTTTTTCTTCCTGCACGCAAAATTTCAACTTTTCCTTTTACCTCAGAAATAACATTGAGTCTTGGTTGTTCTTTCGGTTTTTGGGTAAGTCCAGGTAGTGTAAAACTCACTAAAGATACACAAAAAAATATTCCTAATAGTCTGTTAATCTTGTCTAATTTCTGCATTATTTACCTTCCTTGTGTATTTTTTGATTAGCTAAGTGTAACCAGGTATCTTCTTCATCGGAATTGAGTTTTGAACCGAACTCAGAGCATTTCTTCCATTGCTCCAAAGCTGTTGATTGCTTTTGCTTTTCCAAAACTTGCGCTAACAAACAATGTGCTGAACCATAATTCTTATCAATGAACTTTGCGACTTCTGGGTTGTTAGCAATACCAATTGCTATTTGCAGGGCTTGTTGTGCCTCATCATATCTACCTTGTTCAAACCTTGCCCATCCCAGATTTTTAAACAGACTATACTTAACTTGTGGCTTTTGAAAATCTGGTTTATCGGTTGATTTTAGACCTTTGTGTAATAATAAAACAGCTTCTGAATATTTTTTATTCTTGATATATAAACGCCCTAAATTGTTATAAGCGTCTGGTAAATCCCCCACAACTGCAATCTGATATTCAGCTTTGGCTTTTTCAATTTGTTGCCACTTTTCATAAAGATTACCAAGGTTGTAATGCGCGTCTGTATTATCCGCATTCAAGGAAATTGCCCTTTGAAAATTCTGTTCTGCTGAACCTAAATTTCCTTCATCAACATTACGTAACCCATTTTGGTTATAATAAATATCAGAAATAGCGGGTAATAATAACCAAAAACCGGTGAGAATTCCTGACATTAAAAGAGTCAAACCAAGTTTAGTCTCTTGGTGATACTGCTTGGGAATCTTCTTACCCCATATGGGAATCTTCCTGTCCATTAATTTCTCAAATCCTTCTTTACCAGTTTTCGTGAGTTCGCTACTTGCTTGTAGTAAAGTCAAAATACTCGGTAAAGCCACAGCCGCAACACCAAAAAATCCTACTCCCCCACCACTAAAAAAGCGAGTTGCAATATTCACCAATAAACTAATATTTGCAGTCCAACCAGCAAGTGAGGCAATTTTCCACAACCAATCCCAATTATCCCAAGGGTGAGGTGCAATACTTTCCAATCTCCACCACCAAGCTTCATCTGTCGGATGAACACTCTCACGCCATTTTTCCAATTCCTCTGGTTTAATAACTTTGGTAATCGCTCCTGCCTTTTCCCTGAGTTCGGCATCTGATACAATCAGTCTCTTTAATGTGCTACTGGGAATGTGTTTTGGCTCCTTTAAAGCCGCTTGTACCGCATCCCGCGCATGGAGAATACCCAAAACCTGCTCAATTTCAATCTTTGAGACATTTAAATTCGTAATCGCAGCTTCGTAATGCTCAAGTCTCGTATCTAGTTGAGTATTTATCATTCTAGTAATACAAAAGTATATAACGATACCTAAATAGTTAATCTTGTCTCTGATTTTTCCTGACAACAAACTTAACCATTGATGAAAATATACTTATATTCTAAGTATATACACTAGTATGGAGATGCAGTTAGAATATCCAAAAAATATTGTTTTGACAAGAGTAATAATTCCTCCTGTCAAGATTAAAATTAGTATACAAGTATTTTTTAAATGTATTTAATATTGCTTTTAATTACTGTTTATTACATAGTTTGACTAAGGAATAAGAATTTAATAACATATCGTGCTAAAAATTTTGTAACTATACCGATCATTTTTCCATCGCTGGAAACATAAGATTTCCGCGAAAATGTAACTTAAAGGAAAAAGTGGCCGAAATTTAAGCATAAAATGACCGTAGCCTAAAACCTAAAGTGGAAAAGGATTTGAGAGATTTGAATGCGCGAGCTTATAGAGTAAGACAACGGAATAATAAGCATTTTAGCCTACTAGGGGCGGCCACTTTATCCTTTAAAAACGGCCACTTTATCTTTTAAGCGACAATTACCTTTCTGGTTCATTAAGTTTAAATTTGTTACCATGCTTTCTTGGGCGCCCCTTGCCAAAGTACTCTGGAGGGTGCGCTCAAACAGTCAGAGAAGTGTTACATAGGTGGAAAAAAACAGGCATAGAAGGGCTTTGGGAATTACCAGGCAGAGGCGGAAAGACAAAATGGCGCTAGAAGAGGATATGTTGTTTTTAGAACAATGTCGTAAGACTTGAACCACGTACCTATAACAGCACTCCAGTACCTCTGCTTGATTGACATCAATGCTGCTATCAGAAGAAAATTAATTTTATACGTTAAAATAAGTATTTATATATACAGAATAATGTCACAATGGATTGTAGATAGACTCTTTGATACCCAAGAAAAGCAAAAACCTCTGTTTGCATTCCAGGGTACAGTCAACTGGATGAGGGCACTTTCTATTCTGGTTGATGGCAAAGATTTTGAAGATGATGCCATAAAAGCACATTATAGTAATGTAAAAAGACGACCAAATGTTAACGTTGATGCTGATAATTTGGTTTTTGAAAATATGCTGATGGCATTTCATAATCACGCATCGCTGATTAGCTTAAATAAGGATATTTCTCACCCTTATAATACTTGCCGTACAGCAATTGTCTGCTGGTATTACAGCATTTATTTTACTTGTAGCGCTATGATAGGTGCAGCTACTGGGTCAAAACAAGAAACCCACACAGAAACAGCAAGAGTTTGGCAATTTGACATTGTAGATAAAAATTTGGTTCTATCCCCTTTTTCGTTGAGCTTGAGTAGTCTTGTCGAGTCAACAGTAGAAGCTGAAATTTCAGCTTATCGAAAGGACAATAAATATTCTCTGAACGACGGCTCCCCACAAAACGAAGATGAGGCTTGGGGGGCTGTTGTCTCCTATTTGAAAGGAACCTGTGAGTACGAGAAGTACAGAGTTGAGGAAAAAGTAAAAAATAGTTCTGAGTTTAAAAAACTTGGTGTTCAAAACTTCAGAAAGAAAGTGGCTAGAGATTTAAGGGACAGTCAATTAAGAAAGAAGGGAGTTAACTTCTTGACTCAAGCATTTCGCTATCGAGGAAAAGCAAATTATAGAGACTCGGTTTTTCTTTCTTATGGGTACGACCAATCAGAACAAATAAAGATGTTTTGCCAAGATTTAGAAAAAGTATCCTTCGTTTTTCAACGAATGGCTTCCTTTTATCTGTCAAAGCGTGTTGAAAAGGGTACATGGACACAGTTCGTTGATGACTTAGAAAAAAATTCTAGGCTCTCAATTGATACAAACTTTTTCAGGGTGTTGGCGCCACTTTGTTCAAGAAGTAGTCGAAGCATAAACCGTAATTTATACACGCAATCAATGTTACTTACCTTTGTATAACCTATCTCTCGGCGCCACTTCCACCCAACTTATATTCGACCAATCCAAAAAATATTTCAAATCCTGACGGTAGGCTTTCTCACTTTTTGGCGCCAGACTTCTAGCCTGCAAAAACTCTTTAACTCTTAACTCTCGAATATCAACACTTTCTAGTGGTGGAATATCTTTCCCTCCATCTAGCATCACTAACTTTGGTTCTGGTATGTCTCTCAATGCCATGATTTACTTAGTTAAATGTGACCTTACGCAAAAAGTGTCCACGCATGTATACATAATTTGTCACGATTGACAGCTAGAACAATGATGTTCTCGTCAAAGAGAATGAGCAGCAATCAGGAAAATATAGCCATAAATTGTCCTAACGTTGGAAATAAAGGCATAAG
>NZ_KB217477.1 GCF_000331305.1 Calothrix sp. PCC 7103
AATTGAGCGATATAACCGTTAGTTCTCAATTTGGTGTTTCTGGTACTGCTGATATTACTTCTCCGAATAATAGCTTTATTCCCAATAATCTAACAGAATTAAATAAAGACACAATCGATACGAATGCAATTATTGCTACTAGTTGTATTGCTAGAGATAAAAAAAGTGGTACATTTTACTTTAAAGGTTCTGGTAGTTTAAGCGCGCGTCCTGGTAGCGCTCCACTCAGTACTTATTCAACAGGGAGTGTTAGTAATTTACCAGAAACACAAGAACGGCGCCCTTGGAAAAAAGGTGACACCATAGTTGAGCCACAAGGAATGTATCAACTACCAAACGGGAAGATATTTATGGGTAATGAGTGTTCTGAAACTTAACTCTTAACCGAGTTGCTACTCACGTGTCGTCTTGGACAAAACGTAAGCGTTTAAACTCTTTCGTTACGAGTGAGCCATTCGGACATCTCACTTGGCTGTTGCCAGTTAAGCATTGCTAACGTAAAGTCATCAAGTTGCTTGGCGTTTAACTTTTGGAGTTGACTAACTATCTGTGGCATGATTTCATCCCCAAACTTGACTCGAATTATATTACTTGCCAACTCAATCTTGCCTTTTAGTTCGCCTTCTGACCTAGCCTTGTCCATTTCAGCTTCATACCAAGCATCGACTTCTGCCATTGTTTTCATAAAATCTTCGTCCTCCGGAGTTAAGTTATCGGTAGGTATGTTTTGTAGGTAAACGCAGTATTTTAGACATGCGCTAATTATATCATTTTTTTCTCTACGGTCTGGTGATAGCTGTTTGATTGATTCAAACGCGATTTTCGCACTTTTTTTATCTCCTAACATTTTTAACCAGATGGTGTCAGGACTATTATCTAATTGGTTAATAATTACTATCCCCATCCGTAATATTTGGGGAAGTCGATATACACCGACACCTAATTTACTAGCTGGTTGAGCGTTACATAAATTCAATAGTTGTTCACTACAATTAACTGTTAGTATCCAGGTAAATGGATTTTGATTGTCTATTTGTTCCTTTGCTTGTTTATCCAGTCGTTTATAAGCTGTTAGCTGCTGTTGGCTTTTGGCATTTTTTTTCAGTTCTTTTTGCTTTTGTTCCCAATATAGATTTTTTCGAGTAATCGATTTGCTAATATCAGTTTCTTCTAAGTACGAGCTATAATGTTCGATGATTATTGTTGGATGCTCTTGCATTAATTTGTCGAATAATCCTAAATTCTCTTGTTGCCATTCTTGATTGTCTCTGAATATAAACATTAAATCAATTTCCAAGTCTTCGTCATTGTGAACTTGGATATTTTGTAGGGTATCTCCTTTAGTTTTATAGAGGGATTGAATATAGAATTTGAAGAATCGGTCGTGTTTGTATTGAGCCATTTAATTTTATGAATATGCTTGACAATGATTTGGTTTTGTGAATTTTAGTTTGACAGAGAAAAATATTGTTAAATTATTATAACTAAAATTAGTGTCCAAGATTTATAATTTGAGTTTTTTATCTTTGGGAGGCAGGGATGCCTAAGATTACAAAGTTCCGATGCATAAAGGCAAATAAGAGCGGATTGTGGAGGTTTCCTTCGCTTGGACTTTGTGCTGCTCCACAAAAAGTAGTATATAAATATTACTTGGTGGTTGTGGGTGAGAGGAGTGCTTCTAGTTGTATTAATAAGGTAACGACTATTTCAGTTCATTTTAATGAACTTAAGCTATTAGCCTACGGATTTTAATCCTAGGCGCGTATGGGTATAATCGTAAAATTTGTAAATAAAATTACATATATAAATCTAGACATAAGATATGAGTTACCCTCGATAAAGCTTCTATTACTGCCCGTTCTGCCAGTCGTGATGGTGGTAATATCAAGTTTACCCTTAGTGATAAGTTTGTATTAAGACGTAATAGTGAAATTTCAACCACTGCGGGAACAGCAGGCGCCGGAGGAAATGGTGGTAATATTGATATTAATGCCAAGTTTGTCGTTGCCATTCCTAAAGAAAATAGTAATATTGATGCCAATGCTTTTGAAGGGAATGGTGGCAGAGTACAAATCAATACTCAAGGTATATTTGGAATTGGTTTTAGTCCCCAGGAAACAGAATTGAGCGA
>NZ_KB217478.1:0-2304 GCF_000331305.1 Calothrix sp. PCC 7103
TATGGTTACGCGTAACATGAGTATCTAAATACCCCTGTAAGATCGCTTCGTGGTCTGCTAGTTTCTCTGCAAAAGTTATTAGGAGCAGAAACTATCGACATCTCATGAACTATGGCAAGGTGTGGACGACTCATATTTAGTCTCCCCCTTCAAGCTTAACTTGTTTTACCTAATCATAACCTATTTTATTCAAGTTAAACTTGATTTACAAAGCTTAACCCTTTATTTGACTAGGTTACGCGCTTAGTAATATTGTTCTGATTAGATACTAAATACCTTAGATTGTGCCAGTACTAATTTTCCAAGATTTGTTCGCTCACTTATTTCTTTTTCTGATTGTTCTGTTTTTTTTTCAGGGTCAATTGAAGACGCAGCATCTAACATCTTCTTTACGGTTTCTTGATTTACTTTGTTAACTAGTTCTACACTAATTCTTTCCCTAAAATGAGCTAACATCGATGCATCAAATGGTGCTTCCTTACTATAAGATGACATCCCTATAAAGTATTGTAGATAAGGGTTTTCCTTTATTTGCTCTACCGTTTCTCGCTTCCCTTATGCCTAATTTTTCTTTAATTATTAATGCCCCTAACGCCATCCGAAAAGGCTTTGCTGGTGCCCCCATTTCTATAGAAAAAGAAGAAGAATATTCGTCTTCAAATTCTGCCCAAGGCATAAAAGAAGCCATAATTACCCAACGATTATCTTCTGAGAGATTCTCCTCAGAGGACATTTTAAAATCTTGTGGTGAGATGGTTGGCTGCCCCTGTTTTCGATACATGATTACTAATACTATCGAATGTACTGGTAACGGTGATGCAAGCATTTTAAGGCATCATACCTTCTTCTCTTGCGCCTGAATATATTTCTTTGGGCTGATAATCTTATGGTGTCAGCTTTTCTAGCTTCTTCAGCAAACCCTAAATAAAAGTAAAGATTATGTTCCAAGTTACAGATATAGGCGCCTGCTAGGCCAGCTTCAATTCCTGGCACGCCCTTGCCTATAATCCTCACAAATTAAATCTCTAACATCGCTGCACGTGGGCATGGATATTAGTGGACGCAACTTCTCAACTGGTAATCAGAAAGCAAGCTAAAATTTCACGTTGATTCCAACAACTAGCAACGGCGCCTGCTGTATTTAAGGTAGTGTAGCTTTTCTAAAACCGTAACCACGTTTGTTAGAGGTGTCACGAGAGAGTGCAACCTTTCTCAAAAACTTCAATTCATTTTCAATACACTTTGTATCGATATTATTGGGAATTATGCTGCCTCAAGTATTGTTTTATTTTTAATTTGAAACTCATAGTATCGATATTATTTTGAAAATTAAGCAATTGTACTCAAAAGCCCAACTTAACTTAGTCTTTTGAGTATATTTACTCAAACACACCTTTTATAAAAAACATA
Source organism: Calothrix sp. PCC 7103 (assembly GCF_000331305.1). Classification (GTDB taxonomy): domain Bacteria; phylum Cyanobacteriota; class Cyanobacteriia; order Cyanobacteriales; family Nostocaceae; genus Dulcicalothrix. Next base: position 1,411 of record NZ_KB217478.1, read on the forward strand.
TCGATTCACTGCGTATCATAATTTAAAACTACTTTTGCAATATCGATACGTGATGACTCAATATAAAATTTATGGGACGCCTTTGACTCTCTCCCTGCTAAATACTGACACATCTCAGTAATAATATTTATAAGGAAAATGCTGAAAACCCCTAGTCTTCAGGCAGGGGATGAAAGCTCTTTGAAGGCGTTTAGGCAGGAACGTGCCATCGTTTCAACCACCGCCTCAACCGATCGCTCCTGGGACTTCTCGAAAAACCGATCGCCTCATCGACGTGCCTCAACCGACAGCTCAATGGACTTTTCGGAGAGATCGATCGCCCTCATCCACGAGTCTAAGACCTGTGAAGGAGCCTGCTAACGCCACGTTCACCTGTTTGTCCGGTGCAACGTTTTGTTAAGCTGAGTCATCGAAACTGCCTTTCTGCTCCGCCCAATTCAGAAGTGCATCCAGAGCAGGGCACAAAGCCTGTCCCCACGCGGTCAGCCTATATTCAACCTTAGGCGGTACCTGCGGATATATCTTTCGGATCACAATCCCGTCAGCTTCCAGCGTCCTTAATTGCTGGGACAGCATCTTTTGGGAGATGCCCGGAATAAGTTTCTCAAAATCAGAATAGCGCTGCACTTTGCCGTCGAACAAATGAAAGAGGATGACCAGCTTCCAGCGCCCTTCCAGCAATCCTATCACTTTTTCTACATCTGCCGCTGCGGTCGAGGGGGTATAAACCTTTCTCATAGGTGTGCAACTTACTTTTTCGTGCGTTCTTGATTATTTGTTAGTCTAAGCAGAGAATTCTTATGCAGCAACTTTCCAGCAGGAGAACAAAAATGAATCTTCAACTGGCTGAATCGATCGGCACCTATTTCGTCGCCTGTAACGGCACGGACACTA
>NZ_KB217478.1:2404-8714 GCF_000331305.1 Calothrix sp. PCC 7103
ACCATGTATATACTTGTGTGTACTAAAATACCCGTGTTTATTGGTACTTTGAACCGAGAATTGTGGTATTTGATGTTATTGATTTGTAAACTCGCTCGCTTGCATGAAAGTTTGGATTCGATTTTTGTGTGAACGACTCTGTTATGTCGTTACCCTAAAACCTCAAAAGTATAATCTCCATTTTGAGGTATTTTCTCAAATTGATACCTAGACTAGAGACGTAGAAAAAGTATCACTACAGTCTAGTTTTTTGGTTAAATCTCAACTTTTCTCCAAAGTGGTACTTTTGAGCGTCAGATGTTGCGACCTTTATGCAGCAACTAACTGTTTAGACCGCTGACTTATAGATGTTTGTATTGCTAATTGAGCATAGTATAAAGTACGCCCATGTTCGCGCGGCATTTTGTGGAAGCGAATGTCACTACCCCACAACACAACTGTTTTGTAATCAAATCCTGTTGAAGAAGCTAGTGCCCGCGCGCATTCGTTGAAAAAACCATTTTTTGAAAGTCTTATATCTCTTTCATAACCGAATAGATTACTTAGTGAGAGTGCGTATTCCAAAAAATCTTGCGCTTCGATTGTCTCTGGTTTGTAGGCGCCGCTTTTGATGTTACTTGCGTGTAGCAAATCTATTTTCGCAGTACTTATGTATCCTAAAACTAGCTTGTAGTATTCAGGCATTGTTTCAAAATCTAATGTACCCCATCCACATCGAACGGTTGACATACTTACGCCAAGTAGGCAGGACAATACTTTCGCGCACTGTTTTTTGTATCCTCGTTCCATTTCTGCTCTCAGATACTCAGTTTCCTGTAGATTATGCCCAATTAGTAGGTTACGCAGGAAGTCTCGTGGCGCCACCTTTTTTGATGGAAGGCTGTTTATCGGTAGATTGTTCATTAAATTTCTACGCTCGTAAAATATTAGCTGTCTTGGAAGTTAATAAATCTTCAACATTTTTGAGATTGTGTATGAAAACTGCCAGAAACGAATTCTAAAAAGTTCTTGCCTTTTTGATTGGCTATCGCAAGCACCTTAAACTAGTTTTAAGATGCGCTCTCATCATTGCCCACAGGTGTTTCTGGAGTATTTTGGAGCATTTGGCGCCCCAGAAGCGGTTGTATCAATATTATTTCCTCCAATTACTCTGGTGGAATACGCCTAATCCTTACTGAGAAAAGAATTAAGGCGATTTTTGGCATACGAAGAAAACACGTGCTTTGTGTTGCTTTTTAGTCAACGTAAGATTTTTGAGTGAAATTAATCTTACATAACTATAATACAGCAGAAGGGGTGTTTAATGCAAACGGGATATTTATCCCATATGCCATATTTTAAGGAAAGACCTAATAAAAGGTGGATAATTTGGGATGTATAACCCATTAGTATCAAACATCCCAGTGTCAGACACGAAAAAACCAGAGCCAGCAGCAACATTAAAAATTACTTTTCCTGACAGGTCTCTTCGAGAGCAATTTAAAGCAGCTTGCGCTTTAAATGGCAAAAACATGAACGAAGCAATTATTGAGTTTGTAAGGGAATATGTTCAGCAAAATCAGCCACATCCCCCCACCAATAAACACAAGGAGGACAATTCATAATCCTTTTGTGCCATTTACACCATTAAATAGCTTGCAAAGAAACACACAGTCATAAAAATTACTCATTTTGGATTCAGTACCCATATAAGTCCAGCTATTAATTCATATGTCCTTGTTCCCCCAACACAAACTTATGGATGGTCTGGTGTGCGTCTTTCTTTATTTCAAAGTAGCACACCTTAGCATCAAAAGTGCTACTTTCGTCAAAAATATTCTAGAAAACGTTCAGGTACGCCATGATAAGACTGATGAGTTGTATATGTTTAATGCCTTCAAGGTGGAGAGTAGCAGTTTATCTTAACGAAGAAATGCAGAAAGCCTTAGAACAATGGGCGACGGATGAAAATCGCTCGGTTAGTAATTTGGCGGCAACCATCCTTATAAAAGCCATTAAGGAACGTCAGCAGTTTCATGAATCCTCTAAAAGCACTAATGGTGAGGAGGAAATTTCCTAGAATCAAGAAAGCAACCAAGGTAGTTGAAGCAGGCGAAGAAAAGGTTAACGTGCGTCTGACTTTTCACGGTAAGTCCTCAAACCACGAAAACACGTGACTTTTTCCACAGGCTAATTCGCAATAGCTTTGAGTTAATGAGAAAGCCTAACGTAATAATCAGGGTTAAAGAAACGCTCAAAATGGCGTTTTCCACATAGCGTGAAAAGTCAGAACGTGCGTTGGCTCCCTAACCAGTTGGCAAAACAAGGGATGGAGTCAACGCAAACTACTTTTTGTGATAAAGGGCTGTTCATCGGTGGATTATTCTTAAAAATATTCTTGGGTGGTGTGGAAAGCAAATCTTAACAAGAGCAATATGGGAGTTTGGAGGCGTGCGACTGATTAAACAAGTTATACGTTTCCTTGTTAATATCTTTTGTTTAGCGGTGGATGGAGTTCACGAATAAAATGCATTTCTGTTTCTCGCATTGCTTGCTCTGTACTCTCCAGGGGGAAAAGAAGACAATAAATTACAAGCTCGACACCCCAATCAATCAAGGTTTGTATTGCGGTTACATGATGGGAAAGTAGTCGGTTGTGAATTGATAAAGAGGAACCTACGTATGCAACTTTTTCGGATGACTTGTTGTTGATAACAATAAAGTAAACACCACTGCCACGTGGAAGTTTTTCTAGCTCAAGGGGAAACTTAATGGCTTTGCAACTATTTTTGATAAATATAAATTCAGGATGCTCCGCACTTACTGCATCAAAGCTACCGGAAATGTATTTTTGTTGTAAAGCAAACTTAACAATAAACTTGTTCTTGCTAGATTCCCTGCTCAAGGCTTTGTTTAATATATGATCAAATTTTCTTATATCGTTTTTGAATAACCACTGAACACATGCAGGGCAACCTTTTTGGTGCGTGGTAGTGGAACCGTTTTTGTAGGAAGAGCCAAGATAACAACATGGAAGCTCTTCAATCTGGTTGTCTTGCTGCAAAATTTCCATAAAACGTTTTCCTTGAGTATGGAAGCCAGTGGCAGCAGGCGCCGACTACCTAAAGCGCGGACACCTGCTACCTGGAAGACTTTAAAGAGCAAAACTAGTTTTACTCATTTATCAAATGTGTCTTGCCACAGTCTAGCAGATTACAAGACAAAATTATATAATGTCTAGACATGTTCTTTAAAAGTTTCACCCTCTGCTATTCGCGGAGGGTGAACTGTTTCCTGTGTCAACTAAATTTTGCACTTTGGTAAGTATTTGCTCTAACTCGCTCTTGAGTTTTCTATTCTCAGATGCGAGTTCATGTTCCACTTTCCCACCGTCTCTTTCAAATCGGCTATGTCCTTCTCTAGCTGATTAAATTTTTGAATGTCGATGACGTTGGTTAGCTCTTTCTTACCCAGGCGATTTTTCATGTAACCCTCTATATCACTAGTTAGCGTCAAGCCTTCTTGTTCTATTAGGGCTTTGTACTCATCGTAAAGCGTCGCGTCAATTCTAATGCTTAACTGCGAACCTCGCTTCCGATTTGCGACTTTTCTGGTCTCTTCCATTGATTTATTACCTCAATTACCTAACACCAATATAAATCATGGGCTAGATAGTGGCTAGAAACACATTAGCTATGTGAATATGGGACTTAGCGGTTTTTATAGCCAATGTCTTGACATGTGTCTGGACACAAAGCTACATTAAATACAGACAACAAAAAACCCCAGGCACTTAAGCGACTGAGGAATAAACATTATACAATTAGAATTCTAACAAAATGCGAATCTACAACGAAGTGCAACTTCAAGAAAAAATTCTTGGAGAACTTAAAGTGATTGCTGAAGAGTTAAAGGTCAAACCTCCGGGCGACGCGCGCATTAAAGCAAACTGGATACTGGTAATACTTGGCGCCATGCCTTCAGGAGTTACTGACACAAGCCCTAAAGAAACACAGCTAATTCCTCACGGGAAGCACTACCGAGTTTTTTATCAAGGTAATTATATTGGTGACGTAGGTAAGTGTGAAAAACCTTACTTTGCTGTTGGTGAAAGTTGGAGGGTTCATGGGGAAATTTGGACAATCGCGCATACTAAACAAGAAGCTGTAGAACTTCTTAAGGAATACGCCGATAAATTTACATCTTCGGTTGCTAATTTTCACTCGTCTGATTGGAAACTTGATAATGGCGCCACGTCTCAAACTTCCAGCACTGTAGAGAAGGATGTAGTCTCTGATCAGAAGGTAGAGACAGATGCAAACAAATATACCTTGCTACCAGCAGGCGCCACAAAGACGCAAGTTGCTTACAAAGTTCGGCATCAAGGTTTAATAATCGGACTTATATTCCATTTGGAAGGAAAATCTTGGCAATGTGGGGATGGTCAAAGTTACCAATACCCACGAGATGCAATTGAAGGACTTCAGCGCTTATATGAGGCAGCGCAGCTCAAAGCTCACCCTCAAAAATATGAATCATTAGATGCCAAGTTGAGAACGTTTCAACAAGAAAAGATTGGTTTGGAAAAACTGCCAATAAATAACAAAGACAGGCTCTATTACGCTAGTTACTACGCATAAAAATATAGTGAAAAAAGCTAGTTTATGTAGATGCGATTAAAATAAAGGTGTGAACTTGGTCATTATCTAATAACATGCGCCAATGTTTACGCCTTTGTATTGCGTAGTTGACATAACTGCGTCAAAACAAAATATTTCGAGTATGTGGCTATTTGAAACAAAATTTCAATCACTGTCTGTATAATTTAAGGTGGCGGCTCAACATTAAGCTGAATATTTACATCGGGTGTATCATCGAAGTCTTAGACAGCAATCATTTATTAACTCAAAACATTAAACAAGCGCTAGCAATCATTGTCATGCTTGCGGTTACAGGCAATTTATTTGCACGTGTATGCCGATTCAATCTTTAAATTTTTAAGGAGATAGTTATATGACCAGACTTCTGTTGGACGGAAATTATTTATTTTACTCAACCGAACTGGCTGCCAAAATTGGGCGCAACGAAGCCACCTTTTTACAGCAAACACATTATTGGATGAGTGTAAAAGGAGGCAAAGTGGTTGATGGCACTAAGTGGTTCTGGAAAACATATGAGCAGTGGGCAGAAGAAATGTGTCTATCTGTCAGCACAGTTAGAAGAGTAGTAAGTCATCTTAAACAACTTGGGATTATATCAGTTGAAAGACTAGCAGCCAAAACTTATTATCAGGCTAACTGGTATACCTTAAATAGAGACGCTTTGGAGACCTTTGTTCAAAATGAACACATCGAGGCGCCTATCGTGGACAATTCAAATTGTTCAAAAAGAGCAGCACATAACATAGATTCCGCTTCAAATAAAACTCCTCACTCTCTGGAGAGCGAGAGAGAGAATTCCTCAATTCCTTCAAATACCCCAAATCCACAGGCGCCAGAAATCTCTTCCAACTCAGAAAGCCCACCCAAAGTCTTTAATGAAAACAAGGTTAATCATGAGAGCAATATTTCCGCCGCTGGTTCGACAAAACCGCAAAATGTGCCGGGGGGAGTACTCCCTCCGGACACTTTTGCGAAAAAACGAACAAACTTAGAAAATGAAAATCGAGATAAATTTGTTTGGGAAATTGAGGTTGGGCACCCTTACCCAGTTTTTCTAAATTGGTGGGCTGACACAAAATATAAACCTCAAGGCGGACGTTGGGAAGCAGACGCTTACGGATGCGCGTATAGTGAATTTTACAACAACCCGTCTCGAACCGAGGTAGCTATATACCCTCAGTTCTTGGAATACATCACAACCGCGACCCAGGCATGTAACCAAGTTCAAAACGATAATCGGCAGGCTATTTTACCTAGCTGCTTTGTATCCAAACCTGAAGCTACACAAGAAAATACACAGGCTCTGATGGCAAATATTAAAACATTGGTTGAACGAGGCGCCGCTGTTTTACTCCCAACTAAATCAACCACACCAACGGATGCCTCAATACCTTTTTCTGAAGCTGTTGGCACCGCACAAATCAAAAAACTACCCCAATTCTTTGAGTCAGTGAATTTTGAGGAAGAAAGGCGCCGTTTTAACTACCTCCATAAACAGCCAAAAGCTCAGATAGCGCTACTTAATGAGTGGTTGGTGAGTGACAGCCAAGAACTTAGATTGGAAGCAGAAAAAATGGCAATGATTAAGAAGTTCAATTTTGAACGCGATAAGAATGGTGAAGTAGTTGCTGTGGTGCTTGATTTGGCGCATTCGTCAAAAGCTTAGTAAA
>NZ_KB217478.1:8814-9661 GCF_000331305.1 Calothrix sp. PCC 7103
GGATTAAGCGAGTATGTATTAAGTAGCCATAAAATACCGCTTAAAGATTTTTTACTAGACCCGAAGTATGTAAATCAAGAAGATGAAGTAGTAGTTGAAGTATTGAGGAGATTAGAAAACGATGCAGCATATCAATCAAGTGGTTTCACAGTTGAAAGTGCAGCGTGATGAGATTTTGGCTGTATGTGAAATGTTTACGTTGGATGTAAATGGCGACCAGTTACCATTAGAGACTATTGAATTTTTGAAGAAAATCAAAGATATTTCATCTGAAGGCAATATTTCTTTTTTGGTAGCTGCTAATCACGTACTAGAAATGCAGCAGCAAGCAAAAAAAGTTTCTGCTGATGGTTATCAATTTGACGCGCGCTCTTACATTAAGCAGCGGTTTGGTAAAGACCCTGAAAACGAAGCGAAAGATAGCTTTGTAGGGATTTTGTACAATGACATGCCAGTTGCGTATCAATTGGGTGATACACGTTTCATGTCAATTATTGAAGCTTCCACACATGTGTTACGTGACCGCTTAACTAATGGTAGTTCTTCAACGGGATGTACAAAAAACGCGGCTGAATTCGGCGCCGCACAGGAAAGGGCACTACAAGCTATTGATGTAAATTTTTTCGAGAATATTCACTGGGGGGAAGGGGAACATCCAATGCTGCTGGGTGCATCGACACAACCGCAAAAACAATTGAAGTCATCCAATCCGAGGACTTCCACCTATGCGAAGAACTCACCAGCAAAATGATGCCCATCGCGGTTGATTTTCGTAACCGTGCGCTGACTAGTTTAAGTAATGCTGGGTTTTACAGCATTGATAATTATGGGTTTTTCTACTTTTTCA
>NZ_KB217478.1:9761-10875 GCF_000331305.1 Calothrix sp. PCC 7103
AAATGGTGGGTTTTGGGGCACTGTGATTGGCTTGTTGATTGGTATAGGTGTTGTATTAAATAAAACTAGGGAACTCAAAGATGGGAGCAATTAATTTTTTGGTCAACGGTTTGGCAGGATTGGGTTTGAACGTAACTATTTCTTCAGTTGTAGGGACGTTGACTGGTGTTGGCGCCTCGCTTGCATTCAACCCGTTGTTGTTGGTGGCTGGGGTGTTAATAGGTGGCGCCACTGTAGCAATATTACGAGCAACTGAACGTCCGAAACGCTGTTTTGTGGTGATAAATGGGGGTGTTAATTAATGCAACATCCTTCACCAAAACAACGTTATGGGCTTGTTGATGGAAGTAAGCAGCGAAAACCAATACCGCAAAATACTTTACTTTTGTTATTGGGTATAGCCGGATTATTAGTTTTGGTGACAATTTCGTTGATTGCAGCATCGAAGCAACGAGTTGATGTAAACGCCATAAACGGGAATGAGGATAAGTCTGAAGTAGTTGCAGCTAAACAACAATTACAAGTAGCGCGCTTTTCTGTACTTGAGAAATTATCCCGAACTGACTACTCAACAAATTTGCGGCTTAATAACCCAGATGGAACGTCAATGGTGGGTTGGCGCCAGTTAGCAGCAGCGCGTTGGTCACAGGATATCAAAGCTTACATCGAATCGGAGCGTAATCGAAACCAACAGGGCAATCCTTTTTACCGGATGCATATGACACCTGGTTTGGAAGTTGAGAGGATACGAACTCTTGATACTTTTGGCGAAGTGTCGGGTGGTAACAATGAGTTTTATTTGTCTTACACCGACACGGAGGGTACAGAAGTAAAGCAAAAATTACCTGCGAGCGCGGTTGCGTATCTACTGCTGGGTAAACTTGAAGCGATTGATTTGGCGCATAATCTCGAAAGTCAGCCAAGTGTTGATTTTACGCGGATGTTAACTGAGATTCAGCGTGGATACAAGCCTTACGTTGATAGCCAAAAACAATTGTTGAGAGCGCAAGGGTACTCTGACCCCCTCAAACAAATGAGCGATGTAAATAAGGCGGTTGAAGAGTTGCAATTATTAGAGCAATTACGGCGTCAACAGTTAAAGGAATTGTATCGA
>NZ_KB217478.1:10975-224991 GCF_000331305.1 Calothrix sp. PCC 7103
TATATAAATTTAAAAAACTGAGTATTCACGCTGCGACTAGGTTCGCTGGAGTAGACGACAAAGTTATAAAGGCAGTTTGAAAGTGCGGAACAAACATCGTCTTAATTAGCCACAAAGCATATGGTGCAAAGATTTTAAGGTGCGGAACAAGCAGGTTGAAAAACGAAAGGAACATTCAAGATTAAGTTGCTCAACCCAGAGCCAGTACAATACTGCTCGGTTAAGGAAATAAAGCAGGCTGAAACCCTTAATATTGCGTTGTTTTTCATATCTAAAAAGGCTTAACCGAGCAGTATTGAGAGCCAGTATATTTTGAGTTTCCAAATATCTGTGCCGGACTCGACTGGGGCAATGCGTTACCAAAACTTTTACTCAACCCAGGTTTGTACTGACACCTGAAAACACTGCGTATATCTTTAAACCGAGAAATACGACTAAAACTGGAAAGTATGGATTTGGGAGTAGGCATATTCCAGCGCTCGAAACCGCAAGAGCTTTTATTAAAGAAAAATTAATTTCTCCATCCTCTGAAATCCTTTATCAGGTAAAATAGAAGCACTGCAAAAAGAAAAACCAATTAGGAAAAAAACGGTTAGCGATAGTAGCGGATGGCGCCTTACGAACCATACCCTTCGCAGCACTCGCAGACCCAAATATTTTGGCGCCATCCTACCAGCCACTAATGGTAAATCATGAAATCGTCAATTTACCTTCTGTTACTGCTATCGCCACTCAACGACAACGATTTAATAATAACCAGAAGGCGCCTAAAACTCTCGCAGTACTTGCTGACCCAATATTTGATGCTAGTGATGAGAGAGTTACGGGTAAACTACCTTCCCTTGCTCCAGAATTAAACCTTGACCGTTCGAGCTTGCAACGAGCATTAAAAAATATCAAACTTTTCTATAACTCCTTGTATTATTTTATTTGCAAGCCGCGAAACTGTGTATAGATTATTTTCTTTCTTGCACAATCAAATTCTTCGCACGAGCGACTTTTTGGCAAATTATACATTTAAATTGGCGCCGATTTATCTCTAAAAAAATTGGGTTCTCGCCAAAAGATAAATATTTAATAGCATGAATACTTTATCAAAATGATAATATTTTGATTATTTTTTAAATAATTAATATTAATGATATACTGATTTTATCACAATCTTTCTAGCAAAAAGTGTATGACGGCAGACCCACTTTTTTATGAAATCTTCAAAGAAATACCCGAACTATTCTTTGATTTAATCGGTGAATCGGAGAAAGACGCAAGCATCTATAAATTTAGCGCACCATAAATCAAACAAAGGGGTTTTCGTTTAGATGGCTTGCTATTAACTCCTGAAAATTACCCCAACGAACCAATTTACTTTATTGAAGCCCACTCATATAAAGACCATAACTTCTATAACCAATTTTTTGCCAAAATCATTCTTTACTTGACTCAGTATCAACCACCAAATCAAGATTGGTTTGCTATAGTCATTTATGATGTGAAAGCTAACGAAGGAAATTTCCCCGGATATTTGAATTGTTTTCTACCGTATCTACGCTGCTTTTATCTGGATGAACTAGCGAAAAAGCCCAACCAATCTCTGGCAGTAGGAGTAATGCGGTTAATTGTCGAAAATAAAAGCCAAGAAAAAACGGGAGAGCTTGCCAGACAGTTAATGAACCAAGCACAACAGGAACTTACCGATACCATCTTAGAGGAAAAAGTTTTAGAATTTATTAAAGCGGTTGTGATTGACAAATTTGCGTTCCTTAGTAGGGAGGAATTAGAAGCTATGTTAAATTTAGATTCTTTAAAACAAAGTAAAGTCTACCAAGAAGCTAAAGAAGAAGGGAAAGAAGAAGGTTCGCTCTTAACACTCAAATTTAGAGTAATCGAAAGATTGTGTAAATGGCGCCGTTGTGTACATGATATAGACCCCCTGTTTTTACCTCGGTGTACTAATTTCTCTGTATTGATTCTATACTTCGGCAATTAGCTGCTAGTTGTTACGACAAGGATGACAAAAAATACTATTTTGATGATGTTCTTCAATATGTACTAATTCATCCTCATACTCCATTAGATTTACTTGAAAAACTAGCAACTGATAAAAGTTATGAAATTCGTGGTGGTGTAGCGAAGAATCCTAGTATACCTATTATTTTGTTGGAACAACTAGCTAATGATGAAGATAAAGGAGTCCGCAGTGTTGCTTATACGAACCGGGAGCAAGCTTAAAACTTCACCCAGCTATACGTTGGAGCAGAAAAAAGCTATTTTAAATAGTTTAGCTAATACAAATGAACAATCTCTAGTACCGCTCGGCGTAAATGTATAGACCTTTTTTAAGGGTTATAAACCGCAGTATTTTCGTTGATTACAATGGTATGCTTACTTGCGCCAAGCAGTACTAGCCCGTTTAGCCGTTTTTCTGAGTGATTATGCTAAAGAATCATTACTGGTATCAAATTTTTCGTCTCCATCGTGGTTAGAAAGATACGCCATATCTCAAAATGCAAACACTCCAAGTGATATTTTGAAACATTTAGAGAAAGATGGTAATCGAATTGTACGCGCTGCCGCGAGAGCTAATCAAAGGCGCCGTCAAGAATCAGAATGAACTGTAATTAGCAAGATTTTTTATTGAGTTTGATGTTTGCAGCTACACAAACTATGAAATTGAAAAATATCGTAAACATAAAATATTCAAAATTCATACATAGACTCGTTTATTTTGTTTGAGCAGTATTTACTATATTGATTGGTTAAAAAACTTTTTTATATACCTGTTAAGTTTTGCTTGCAGAACTATTTTTTTGTGTGTATATTCAAAAGAATAGCAAGGTGAAAGGTTGGTTTTACCGAGATTTGGTAAAGGTTGAATAGAATTGGCGCCTTTTATATAATCACCTCTAAAGCTAGCTAGATTAAATATGAGGTAATTCTAAAATAAACCTGGAGCGCGCGATTGGTAAGGTGTTCGAGGATACCTGAATGGTGCTAAAAAACATTTTCATGTTGTATACGCGAACAACGCTAGCAGCAAGATATGGAATAACAACAACTAGCTTAAAAGAGTGGTATTCGCCCGCTGGCGTAATTCCACCACGCAAAAAAGGAGGGTTTTTCAAAGAAATTGATATTGAACAATTGGATTTTTTGTGCATTGCTACTCGCTATGTGAAAGTCACAAAGAATGAATATCAATTAAACGTCTTACCAATGGGAGGATTAAGCGAGTATGTATTAAGTAGCCACAAAATACCGCTGAAAGATTTTTTACTAGACCCGAAGTATGTCAATCAAGAAGATGAAGTAGTAATTGAAGTATTGAGGAGATTAGAAAACGATGCAGCATATCAATCAAGTGGTTTCACAGTTGAAAGTGCAGCGTGATGAGATTTTGGCTGTATGTGAAATGTTTACGTTGGATGTAAATGGCGACCAGTTACCATCAGATACTGTTGAATTTTTGAAGAAAATCAAAGATATTTCATCTGAAGGCAATATTTCTTTTTTGGTAGCTGCTAATCACGTACTAGAAATGCAGCAGCAAGCAAAAAAAGTTTCTGCTGATGGTTATCAATTTGACGCGCGCTCTTACATTAAGCAGCGGTTTGGTAAAGACCCTGAAACGAAGCGAAAGATAGCTTTGTAGGGATTTTATACAATGACATGCCAGTTGCGTATCAATTGGGTGATACACGTTTCATGTCAATTATTGAAGCTTCCACACATGTATTACGTGACCGCTTAACTAATGGTAGTTCTTCAACGGGATGTACAAAAAACGCGGCTGAGTTCGGCGCCGCACAGGAAAGGGCACTACAAGCTATTGATGTAAATTTTTTCGAGAATATCAACTGGGGAGCGGGAGAACACCCAATGCTGCTGGGTGCATCGACACAACCGCAAAAACAATTGAAGTCATCCAATCCGAAGACTTCTGCATCAGCGAAGAACTCACCACCAAAATGATGCCCATCGCGGTTGATTTTCGTAACCGTGCGCTGACTAGTTTAAGTAATGCTGGGTTTACAGCATTGATAATTATGGGTTTTTCTACTTTTTCAGGGCTGTTGATTGGGTGGTATGTTAGCCAACCGCCAAACTCTCAAAAAGTAGAAGTCAAGCCTGAACCAATATTAAATGGTGGGTTTTGGGGCACTGTGATTGGCTTGTTGATTGGTATAGGTGTTGTATTAAATAAAACCAGGGAACTGAAAGATGGGAGCAATTAATTTTTTGGTCAACGGTTTGGCAGGATTGGGTTTGAATGTGACTATTTCTTCAGTTATAGGGACGTTGACTGGTGTGGGCGCCTCGCTTGCATTCAACCCACTGCTAATGGTAGCCGGAGTGTTGATAGGCGGCGCCACTGTAGCAATATTACGTGCAACTGAACGCCCGAAACGCTGTTTTGTGGTGATTGATGGAGGTGTCAGTTAATGCAACATTCTTCACCAAAACAACGTTATGGGGTTGTTGATGGGAGTAAGCAGCGAAAACCAATACCGCAAAATACTTTACTTTTATTGTTGGGCATAGCTGGATTATTAGTTTTGGTGACAATTTCGTTGATTGCAGCATCAAAGCAACGAGTTGATGTAAACGCCATAAACGGTAATGAAGATAAATCTGAAGTAGTTGCAGCTAAACAACAATTACAAGTAGCACGCGAAGCAGTACTTGAAAAATTATCCCGAACTGACTATTCGACAAATTTGCGCCTTAATAATCCAGATGGAACCTCAATGGTCGGTTGGCGCCAGTTAGCAGCAGCGCGTTGGTCACAGGATATAAAAGCTTATATCGAATCGGAGCGTAATCGTAATCAACAAGGCAATCCATTTTACCGGATGCATATGACACCTGGTTTAGAGGTTGAGAGGATACGAACTCTCGATACTTTTGGCGAAGTGTCAGGTGGAAATAACGAGTTTTATTTGTCTTACACAGACACGGAGGGTACAGAAGTAAAGCAAAAATTACCAGCGAGCGCGGTTGCGTATTTACTGCTGGGTAAACTTGAAGCGATTGATTTGGCGCATAATCTCGAAAGTCAACCTAGTGTTGATTTTACGCGGATGCTAACTGAGATTCAGCGTGGATACAAGCCTTATGTTGACAGCCAAAAACAATTATTGAGAGCGCAAGGGTACTCTGACCCCCTCAAACAAATGAGCGATGTAAATAAGGCGGTTGAAGAGTTGCAATTATTAGAGCAATTACGGCGTCAACAGTTAAAGGAATTGTATCGAAAGGGGGCGCCAGAGCCAAAACCAGTAATCAAAGGCGGTGATGGAAATGGAGGCAAGAAGTAAAAAAGGCACTTACTTAGTTAGTTTTGTGGTTAGTGTCGCTTGCTTAGGATTAAGCATTTTCAATGTTATCTACTCGTTTAAGCAGGATTTGGTGGAGACTAATTACCAAGAAAGTAGTCGAACTGGGATTGTAGCGATTTCATCACCGGGAAAGAATTTGCACTTGTTATGTGGCGTTGTATTTTTTGGAGGTTTTATATACTTTCTGTACCTAGGATTAAAGGGATACAACTCAAGTATTTACGTAGAATCCGCTTTGGGGCAGGAGTCCGAGGACCACCTCAAAGCCCAACCTGAAAATGTTAACGCTTCGAGTCAGCAGTTAGAACCGCAATCAAATTTAATCAAACATCCCCATCTGCGATTAGTGCATCCAACTGCTGATGGTGTAATACCACATCATACAAACACTAATGTTGTAGTTCCAGCAAACAAATTGGCGCCGGATGAATTTAGAAAAGCTATAGACTCAGAGGATTTTTGGAGCGATTAGGAGTATTAAATGTCAAATCGTGGTGGTGCAAATAAAACTCGTGATTTAGATGTAGATTTTTCAGGAGGTGGGAATTTGGTTCCGATGAATAATTTGGCTAACATGCTAAATTCTGCAATGCAGCAAAATGGTGGTGTTATTAACACAACAGCACAAACTGTATCTCAGCCAACACCGATAATATATCCCTCTCAAATATCTCAACAGGCGCCTTCTGTTCGTATGCAAGACCGCTTGTCAAGGCGCCGTGTACCAGAAATTGAAATTGATTACGTAGAAACTTACAAAGCACATAGGTTTCACCCCCAAAACCCGTGGCGTTATTTCTGGCATCCAGTTACATGGTGTGGCAATATTCTTGGTTCACCCGTTGGGGTATGTTGTACTGCTGCGTTTTTAGTACTAAGCGCCATTGGGTTTGTACTTAATTCCCAAATCACAGGACCTGGTTATGCGGCAGGTAAAGAAATCAAAGTTATTCCTGATAATTTACCTTCGCTGGCAGTGCCAGTAGTACGTCGATTGAATTAGGAGCAATGTAGTGTGGAGTCGGATTATATTTTGGTGTTTGTTTGTGCTTTGGATTTTAGATATCCTGCAACCTGGATATATGAGATTTTACGATGCAAGGAGTGTTTTATCTAATGTTGCAGCAGTTGCGATGAAATCTAAGGTTGTAAATAGCCCCAGAGCAAATACCATTAAGTCCGCTCCCAGGAATAATAACGATGAATATATAGATATAGATGCAGCCTGTCCGGCGCCGACAAACGATTTTGAAAGACTCGCACGCATTCAAGCAATTGGCTGTGAATCAGTTGGCGGTGTCGGCTTCCGTCCCCGCAGTCGCCTCAACGGGGGGGGAACCCCCGCACGGCGCTGCTCTCCGCCAAACTGATGAACTCGAAGAGTAAGCGAAATCCCCCTCGTAATGAGAATAATTTTTGAAATTGGTGAAAGTTGTAAGCATCAATCTCAAGCTTCTGTTAATCAATCAAGTACAGATGATGCTTCTAAAAGTTTTGATGATTGGAAATATGCAATTGCGTCTGTTGTATTGGTTGTACTAATGGTATCTCCAGCATCAGGTAGTCTTGAGTCATTAACAATAGTACACAAGCTTCAATCAATAGTGGGCACATTACCACAGAAAGGCGCCTCTACAACATCCCCAGTCGCTGTTCGAGTATTAAAGCGTGCGCGCGCGTGGATAGGACGTGATTTCAAGCCAGGTGAAGGAGAGCGATGTGCTGATTTTGTACGTAACATTCTTGCTGAAGCACAGGTTGAAGGTGTGGGAGTTACAAATAAACCTTGGGATGCAGGTAAGCAGACTAACAATGGCGAATTAATGGCGCGCTCGTTCTTTGGCAGTGACATTGGTAAGGTGATGACTGACCAAAATCAATTCTTGCCTGGTGACTTAATTGGTTTGACCAATACTTATGGTAGTTTCCCAACTGGAGCTATTACTCACGTTGGTATTTATGTGGGTAATGGCGAGTTTATTGATAGAAGTACTCGTTCCGAACCTGTAAGGCAAAGACATATTCGACGTTCTTTCCCTAATGCGCGCGTTATTGCAGTGCGTCCACATGTTTATTAAATCGAGATTTTTTTATGAATAACATTGAGGTCAAACAATGGCAAAAAAAGAAAAGAAGCAAATGGGGGTACAACAGATACTCTTATCTCCTGATACCGAAACGTTATCGATATTAAAGTATTTGTGTGAGCAGTCGGGCAAATTGTACAACAATGGTGTTTATTTTGCACGTCAAACGTTTTTCAAGACAGGGAAACTTTTGACAGGTAAGTTTGATTTAGATTTTGAGCCGTCTGTTGCAAAAACATTAGTGGCTCAATCCTTGCCGTCAACGCCAATGCAGCAAACATTGAGGTCAGTAACAGAAGCATTCAAATCTTTTAAAGAATTGCGTGTTTTGTACTTTCAAGGGCAGTTACACTTTAAGCCACAAGTGCCAGATTATCTAACAGGTTCAAAGTTGTTTAAAGTCGCTTATCCTAATTCAGGGGGTCAACGACCAGTTTTAATTAATAATCAACTTAGATTTTCTTTGGGATTAACAGTCAAGCGTTGGTTTGGAGTACCTGAATTCTTTTTACCAATGCCTACAAATATTGATTACTCTAAAGTAAAAGAGTTTACTATTCTGCCCAAGAATGGTGCTTTTTATCTTGAGATGTCTTACGAAGTAGCACCACAAAAACACGAGCTAGATATTAATCAAGCTCTGTCTATTGATTTAGGTACTGCTGACAACTTAGCTGCTTGTGTTGACACTTTAGGAAATTCTTTACTGATTGATGCTCGCGCAATGAAAGCGATGAATCAGTTATGGAACAAAAAAGTGGCAACACGCAAAGAGGGTAAACCTCAAGCATACTGGGACAGTTGGCTAGACCGCGTTACCCGTAAGCGTAATCACCAAATGCGCGATGGTATCAATAAAGCAGCAAGGCTAATTATTGACCACTGTTTAAAATATGGCATTGGAACACTAGTAATAGGGTGGAACGAAGGATTTAAACTTAATGCGAACATCGGACACCTGTCAAATCAGAAATTTGCTCAAATGCCATTAGGTAAGCTCAAAGACCGATTAAAACAATTGTGTGATTTGCATGGTATTAGGTTTGTCTTAACAGAGGAATCTTACACGTCAAAATCAAGTTACTTAGATGGTGACTCCCTACCCGTTTATGGTGAAAAACCAGAGGGGTGGAAAGCATCGGGTAAGCGTGTTAAACGTGGTTTGTATCAGTCTGCTGATACCTCAATTGTCAATGCCGATTTGAACGGCAGTGCGAATATTTTGAGAAAAGTAGCCAGTAACTTAGGCATTGACCTAAGCAGACTGGGTAGACGGGTTTTGACGACCGTAGCGAGAGTGAGACTGTGGCACGTTCCGCGTAAGGAGCCTAGGACACAAGCTACTTTGTCCGCAGAATCTCAGACCATACGCGGGCTGAGAGTGTCAAAATAATCAATCTTTTGGGTTTTATGCATTTAGAGGTAAATTACAGATTGAAAAAGGACAAACATACGCAAGTAAATGGGCGTATTTATTTACTAGTAAAGAATTAAGTAATCTTTACCCGGTAAAGTATCGTCCCGTGTTACAGCAATTTATAGCTATGTAGTAACTAAATACCCTAAATGCGTTTATAGTCATTGAGAATAAATAGTAATGCCTCATCGATTTAAATTGAAACTGCATCCAACTGCAATTTCAATTGGTAGTGTCGCTGTTTTAAGCTTATATGGTTTTAGCAACCAGGGGTTTTCTATGATTGGTAACACAAAGAATAAAGCAGTGGTTACTAGCTATTCGCCTCAAATGGCTGCATTTCTTGCTACTATCAGGTGGGCAGAAACAGGTACAAGTGGGTATGAGAGTTATCATAAGTTGGTATTTAATGGCACTTTTAACGATTTCTCTACTCATCCCAAGATTAAGCAGTGCGTGCGGGTTTCCGGAAGAAATGTTTGTTCAACTGCTGCTGGCGCCTATCAAATGTTAGATATATCATGGAATGATTTACAACCGGATTTAGGCTTGAAAGATTTTTCTCCACCCTCACAAGATAAGATGGCAATCGAATATATTCGTCGTAATAAAGCTATCGATGATGTTGAGTCAGGTAACGTAGAAATGGCATTTTGTAAAGTCGGTAAAGTATGGGCTAGCTTAATTTGTAATGATTATGAACAGCATCCAAAGACAATCGAAGAATTAAGAAATTATTATAACCAACAATTGATTAAAAGTTTTTCTGAATTTTAGTACGTTTCAACGTACTTTTGCTATTAGCCTTGGAATTGATTCCAAGGCGAGCATGGAGGTTTAATAAATGTATTTGCCTGTCAATGAATCAAATATTACAAATGAGTCGAACCCCTTGCTTACAGTGGTATTAGGCGCCAAGCAGCAAGGTTACGACAATCAGCAAATAATACAAGAAGCGAAACGTGCCGCTGAATGTAATGGAGATTATGCTGGATACCAGTTTGTTTTAACGACGATTAATCAAATTGAATTTTTAGAGAAGCTTAATCGTCCAACAATTGCCTATAACCGTGAGTTTTTGTTTAATGCTATTTACCAGTCTGTGTTATCTGGTATGGGCGATGGTGATATAATTAGTATATGCGGTGAGTATTGTAATCTAGACGATTTTGCATTTTGCCAGCTAGCGCTTGAGTATATTTTGGTTAACCGCATTCCATCTAATAGCGAACAAGCTCATTTTCTGCGGAATGTTGACTCAAAAAGTAGCAAGGGGTTAGAGGTAGTATGTGAACTGTTCGTAGGATTGAAGAATATATACCTGACCAATTTGCTTCGTAAGGTATTGGAAAGTTACATCTATCAGCTATACGTAGTATCAAAGCCAGTCGAGTATTTTCTTGATTTATGTGAGAAAATAACTGATGATTGGGTACGAGATAGATTAAAGCGTGTTGCAAGCCTTATTGCAAAGGAAAGCTCAGGGCAATTAGAGTTTGATTTTACTTCCGTTGGTGTCACCCCTATCGAGGCGCCAAAATCGTTAGAAGCAGTGGATGCTGTTGACGAAATTATTAAGTCATCACAGTTTAATTTGGACGAAGCTGGTGAGTTAGTTGTTGGCGTGCTGAAAGATTTTAAAATTGAGACTGAGTTTGTCGGCGCCAAAAGTGGTCCAACATTTAATCGGATTGAATTAAAACTGGCACGCGGTACAAAATTTAGCAGTGTTGCCAACTTTGGTGATGACTTGGTGCAGCAATTGGGGATGGAGTTGGGAATTAAGGTTCCTCCAATGGTAAGTTCAGTATGTGGGCGTACCGCAATTGATATTCCAAGGCTTGACAGGGAAATTGCTTACTTTCGTGACTACGTTGATTTTGAAAACAAAATTGATATAAATCGTATTTGCATTCCTGGAGGTATAGATGTAAACGGCAACTTTCATTGGATAAATCTTTGTGACGATAATATTACCCATGTAATTGGTTCAGGGCGTACCCGTAGTGGTAAGTCACAGTTTTTAAAAGGAGGTGTATTATATTTAGCGCGTAAGTATCCACCATCGGTTGTGCGGTTAGCGTTATCGGATGTGAAGCGCGTAACGTTGGGTAAATTCAAAAACTTGCCACATTTGATGGCGCCTGTTTGTAAAGATGCCAAGAGTACGGCTGATATGTTGGAATATTTAGTAGCAGAAATGGAGTTACGTTATCAAGAGTTTGATATTCATGAAGACGAGGGTATTGAAAATATTGCTCAGTACAACCGTTTTTATCTTGGTCGTAAGGTGATGCCACGTGTAGTTTGTTGGGTTGATGAGGCGCCGGAAATGTTAGCTGACGAGGTTTACACCCAAAGAGTTGAGACAGCTTTATCAACATTACTAAGAAAAGCTGGCGCCGCAGGCATTCATCTACTTGTCTACTCGCAGCGTCCTGATAGAGATGCAATTAAACCACAAATACGGTCTAACTTTCCTTGCAAGACAGCATTTGCAGCCGCGCGCCCCGAAGATAGTTATATTGCTTTAGCAGATGATAAAGATAGACGCGCGTTTCATTTACTTGGTCGTGGTGATTTTATTTTGCGTACTAACGAATTTGATGAGCGTTTACAGGCGCCGTACCTAGCAGATGATGAAGACGTAGAGTATTTTCGTTGCTTACTCTCTGAGGCAATAAATCAGCATGACCCGTATTTAGCATGGGAATCGGGGCTAACATTCAATGATTTTGTCAAGCAGTTGTATTTAAATAAAGGATTAGTTGACCCAAATGCTGTTGATAGAATTGTTACTACCAAGGAAATAAAAATACAAGACTCGACTAAAAACAAACCATTAGATAATGCTGATTTGTATAAGCATGGAGAAAAAGTTGAATTCCGAGCGAACTATGATTTTAATGTTGAATTTGATGCCGAGATTAAGAATCAGATTTTAGGACTACATCGTCGTGGATATAGCGTTGAAGAAATAGTGAAGGAAATATTTGGAGATTTACCTGGAGGTCGCAATGGAGATAGAAAGTTTACAAAAATTAAAAATGCTGTTGGGCGCTATATACGTTTATTGAATGAAGAAAATTTATGATTTACACTTTGACTATGGAATTACCTCCAACATTAAATGAGATAATAGATGCCGCGCGTGAAAGTTGGCAGAAAAGCGCTACCATGAAGAAACAGTGGACAAATAAAATCACAGCGTTTGTAGCTGAATGCGATATTAAGTTTTTGGGTCAAGTTTGGCTGGAATTTCATTGGTATCTTACCAACTTTGCAAGAGATGCTGATAACGTAGCTGCTGCCAGCAAATTTATTATGGACGGTGTAGCCAGCGCCGGAACCATTCGTAATGATAATTTAACAGTGATTCAATCTCCTGTAATTCATTACTATCATCGTAGTAGTAAAGATAATGGCGTAATTTTGAGGATTTCTGAGTCACCAGATTTTTTGTTAGAGAATATTCTTAACGTTAATAATTATTCATATTTTGCGTTGAGAGAGTGTCAACAAAAAATTAGTAAATTTATTTATAATGAAAATGATTAGTATAGTGGTGATATTCCAGGTGGTTTATTGTTGCTGTTTGTAACAAGGTAAGTTCGATTCTTACTATCACCTTTGGGGATGAAATGATTACCAATACTGAAAATTAAATAGTACAGGACAATTTTAAAGTTCTGGAAGATTTAACAGAGTAAAGTGTTGGTTAATTGTTTATCCTCAAATCCCAATTAAAAAGATGCCGGGGCGAGAGTATTTTTTGTTCTTGTACCTGCAATTGTGAGGGATAGACAATGTTGAAGAAATTTTGTGGTCAAGCATTTGAAACGGTTAATGCAGCACTGGGATTTATTTCTCTGACGGCGATTGCGATTGGCGCCGTATCAACCTTTTCAGGTTTAGGACTTCGCGCGCATTGCAAGAGGGGGAATCTCTATCATTCCTGAAGAACGTACAGAGAGGCTAACTAGTCTTGGTATGGGTCTTTGTTTGTGTGGTGGAATTGGATTTGCTGGTGCAGTTGTGGTTGCCGAGAAAGGCGCCGCAAGCCTTTTGGATGCAACTGATAAGGAGGAATCTCAGGCTTCTAATAATAATCGTGTGGTATTTAAGCCAGGTGATAGCGTGCAACAAGAACTAACTGATTCGTCATTATACCTATATCAGGTAATGCGAATCGAAGGTTCTCGTGCGCTTGAAAATAACTTAATTGTGGGAAGAATTGAAGATGAACCAACCGGGAAAGTTATAATTTACGATACCTTGAACCATCATGTTGATAGTTTAATGGAAATATTTGACACTGATTGTGATGAGGATAAGCTAGTAGGAAAAGCATTTTCATCAACCCTTTCCAATCCTTGGGAAGCAGTTTGTGATTTTATTGACTACCACCGTCCTCAACTGGAAAAAAAATATTGGTTTGGAAATTGCGTTGAAAAATGTGTTGGGTGTCGTAATTTTCACGGCGAAAACGATATAATTTGCGGGTACTATCCTTACGGCTGGAATGAAAACTGCGCTTGTCCTGACTGGCAACCTATTAAAAACACACAGCGAGCTTATTTTCCATACGAACGAGAAGAAGTTATCGAACGTTTGAATCAGGATATCGAACTTAACAGGGCGGTAATCTATAAGAATGACGATGGTACTTTGACATTATGGGATAATCATACTTTACGTAGATTTAACTTTACTTGGACAGGAATTCTTCTAAATGATTCTGATAGGCTTTTGGAATTGGGCGCACATGCCCGTTTGCCTTCTTACTGCCAATACTTTGCTGTGCGTGCGGTAATTGAGTTTGACTACTCTACAAAAATTGATGAGTTTATTAAACAATTGAAAGGTATCGCTACCGTTGAGATTGAAGATGAAGGTATTAATATTAGGATTAATTATTGTCCACATTTAAATATTAATATCACCCGAACTTATCGTTTCCGTTTTGATGGTATTCCCTTATACCCTTACGAATCAATTGTTCCTGTCGAGTTGAAGCACAATTACAACCTTATCACTTTTATTGACTACTTGAAAGCTAATAAATCTAAAATCAGAAGATGAATCAAGATTCAATCCAAGGCGCCTGCTACAAATACCATTAGCGATGTATTGTCTGCATATTCCTTTGAAATTAACTCAAATTTCTTTGAAAAGAGTCTATCTGCTACTAGGAAAGTAGCGCCTTTTTTCTTCCCAGAAATGTTGATGAAATGTAATTAATTCTCAGTACGGGGGATTTACCCCCACTACTGGGTAATTAATTTACAGTTACCCATCAATAGTTTGGAGGAATACCATGTTTGATTTAATTGATTGTTCTGTATTTGAAACATCTGCTACTGTAGCAACGTTAAATGATTTTTGCTTTCCGGTTGTACTGTTTGCTGCTATTTTCTGGGTTTTGTGTGAGATTTTCTTAGATGTTGGTGTTGAAACTCAATCATTTTTGATTGATAAGCAGTTCGCCTCTGACGTGAACCCAACTGGTAAAGATAATAATCAACAAGCTGGAGATAACTTAATTCTCGAAAACTTGCGTGCCAACATGGCTGCAACAATTGAGGAACATAGCACTAAAGATGAATCATTCGATGTTGATACTGAGTACCAAAACTTGAAAGCGTTGGGCGCCCGTAAACTTAGAGATTTTTGCCGAAATAGGCAAATTAAAGGGTATGCTAGTGCTTACAACCGACGCGGACTAGATGGATTGGTAGATTTTTTATCAGCAAAACAAATTTATGCTCATCAAATTGAGCAGTTCAAGCATGTGGAGACGCTAACGCCCGGACATTGATGAAAAGCCTCGGTTCTTTTATTGGGATTAACCCAAGTATTGCTTCTTTATTTGATGAAAGGAGAAAATTCGCAACCTTTTTCTGTTAAATACCAACAATCATCACTGTTTATGATAAAGCCATCATTAACCAAGTCGTCTATAAACTCAAGAATTACCTCCGAGTCATGACAACCTATTCCTTCCATAATATTTTCTTTTGTTTGGTGGATAATCCTCACTCAACTTATCCTTTTCAATGGCGCCATTACCCGCAAATCGAAGTATGCTTTAATTTTTACCTTATACACGGCATCGGCACCTTGGCATTTCTATTTTAGTTTGATAGAGTATGTGATGTTTGCTACAGAAGTGTTGCCAATTAGGATTTTGAGAAAAGGTGCCAATTGCCATCAAAGCTGTACCAACACTTTTAAATGCTTATCTGCTTAACTGGTTTAATCAATATTGTTACGTAAGCACTAAGAATGAGTATTATTTTTAATAATAACATTTTTCTATACTTTAGCTGACTGCTCATATACGGTAGTAATTTAGTGTTTCTTTACAATGAGACTTCGTAGTTAATAAGGATTTTGCTTGTTTCAAAATAAAATATTGGCATGAAGTTATGTAGGTAGTTGATTTATTCTGCTAGAATTTTTTAGATTATACAAAAATTTTAATGTATGAGTTCAGCATTAAGTTTGAGTAATGTTGTGGGTGTTAGGTTAGCCCAAGATAGTATTCAAGAACAGTTAAGTAATACTACTTATGTGGGGATTGACTTTGGCACAAGCACAACTACTATTAGTTATTCGATACTTGGTAATGATAGTGTACCGATTGAGACTTATGCTATGCCCGTGCAGCAGTTGCTCGAAGATGGGCGCCTGTACGAATCGCACTTAGTCCCAACTGTGATTGCTTGGTATAAAGAACAACTATTTATTGGAGTAGGCGCCTCATCACTAAAAAGCCAATTACAGCAAGGTATTAACCTGTGGGCTTCATTTAAAATGGGTCTAGGCGAGGACTTGGGTCCTGTTTACTACAATAGTAGATTATCTGCCGGACATCCAAACACAACAATTGAAAAACCTGAAGATGCAGCGCGCGTATTCTTCCATTTTCTAAAAAATCAAGTCGAGGACTACGTTAGGCAACATAATTTGCCATCGCGTATTCGTTATTCGGTATCTGTACCTGCTTCGTTTGAATCTAACCAACGTACAAGTTTACTATCTGCTCTATCTGATGCGGGAATTAAGCTTGATGGTAAGTTACTAATTGATGAACCGAATGCCGCATTTTTGAGTTATTTAGCTGAATCGAGCTTAAATGGACTGGGTAGTTTAAATATACCAGAGTCGTCACCATTACAAATTCTTGTCTTTGACTGGGGCGCCGGCACGTTAGATGTGTCAATATTAGAAATTGGTAGAAGTGAAGCAGGTGGACTAACTTGTAAAAACCTGGCTATATCTAAGTTTACGGCGTTGGGTGGGGATGACATCGATAAGCGAATCGTCACCGACATATTATTACCACAGTTATTTAAACAGAACAAATGCAGCTTTGATGATTTTAGAAGTGCCGACTTAAGCAAGCGAATAATTCCTAAGCTACAGAAGACAGCAGAGGATTTGAAGATATTGGCTTGTAAATCGGTATCGTCTCAAATGGTGTCTAATCGTTTGCCTTCAATAGCGACTAGTAATCAAAAGGTAGAATTGAATCGCTCCATAGATATAGATTTGCCTAAACAAAAATTAAGCTTAGTAAACCCAAGTATGAGTTACTGTGAGTTTAATGAAGTGATGGATAGTTTTTTTGTTGGCGCCGACTCTGGGGATATTAGCGTGTTTGCGCCAATCGAATCGAGTTTACGTAAAGCTGAGATAAATAAACATGATTTAGACTTAATTTTATTTATTGGTGGCAGCAGTAGCAACCCTTATGTACAGGTTGCCTTAGCAAACTACTTTACAGGTGTTGAAATTGAGATACCTCGTGATTTGCGCTCACATGTTTCTCAAGGCGCCGCAGTTAACTCATTACTGTTAAACGGGTTGGGTTTAACGTTGGTGCGTCCAATAGTGTCTGAACCTATTTTACTAATTACCCGTAACGGATTACAAACGTTAATTGCAGCAGGTACAGAAATATCTAACACCAACAATGAATTTGATTTTTGCACAGGAGATAGCGAACAAGAGAAAATTCAAATTCCTTTATGTGTCGGTAACGCAAATAAAGTATTGACGGTAATTACTATTGATGGCGATACTTCTTCTGGAACATTTGCTCCCAATACATGGGTACGAGTTAATTGTGGATTGAGTGAGGATAAAGTGTTATCTGTCGCAGCTAGCATTAATGGGAATGAAGTTGTTTCTACATTAGTAAATCCATTTGCGAACCGAGAGCTAACTACCGAAGAAAGGTTAGTTTTTGAAGCTGAGAAAATAGCCAACGAAATGGCAGCACGTAATGGTGGTAAGCCATCTGTACCAGGGTTATTATATTTAGTCGAAGCTTGTAAGGAGGCTAAAGATTATCTGCGCGCGGCTGAAACGTTAGAGTTAGTGCAAATGTTAGATAAAAACGAGCGGCACGAAACATCTATTTGTTGTTACTACGACTGGTCAAATAAGAAAAAACAAGCGCTCGCTTGGGGTGAAAAAGCTTATGAAAAAGACGAAAGCGCAATTAATGCTTCCAATCTGGCAATACTTTATTCTAATAATGGTGATTACAGTAAATACGAGTCGTTAATGGAAAAGTCTTTATCGTTAAATCCTGATTTGGTTTTTCCTTTGGTTTCATACGGCAGTTATTTAATGCGTAAAGATGCTAGTCGGCAAGCTAGAGGTAGAGAGTTTGTACAGCGCGCTTTTGATTCTCTATACAAAGCATTTTTGGATAAAAAATTACATATATCGACGTATAAAAGCTTAATTAATGCCGCCGATGCTTTAGGTAAAAGTGATGTAGTAAAAGCAGTTAAGATGCGGAAACTAGAATTAAGCGCTAAATCTAAGTTTTACGATGAAGACAGCTTACTAGCATCACAAATGGAGAATAATCAAAATCTTAGTAATAAGCTAATCAACCCGACTAATTCACCGAAGTTATTTTAAGAGGAGATTAATTTTTACATGTCTTGGTTAATTCCGTTTGCTAAACTTGATGCTGAACAGCGCGATACTATTAATCGTATTCTCGCAAACCCCAGACAAAACTTTTTTATTAAAGGTTTTGCGGGTTCAGGTAAATCTATTCTGTTACTGCATGTCCTAATTTTAGCCAAACAGCAAAATCCAGCATTGCGGGTGTGTGTAGTCGGTTATACTAAAACATTAGTGGATATGTATAATGCAAGTATTCCACCCGAAATTAAGAATGCTTCTACATCACAACCTACTAGTTTATATGAGATATTAGCTCCGAAGCAGAATCAAAGGTCTAGTGTAAATAACAGCGGTGTTGATGCAAAAACTTATAGTGCATTCGAGAAAAGTCCCCAAGCCTACGATATGATTTTAGTGGATGAGGTACAGGATTTACCAGAAAATATTTTATCACTATTGCACAGCCAATGTCGTCAACTAATAGTAGCAGGCGACGGCGCCCAATCAATTTATGATAATGGGATGCCAGTAGCTGCTATGGTGTCATTAATTAATGCAGTGACGATTGAATTAAAAATTTTACATCGTTTGCCGAATAAAGCTATTGAAATAGTAAAGGCAATTTTTCCAAGTAATGAACTAGAAAAAGCATCGCGCTCTAAACTACGAAACGTTGATATTACTTTAGCCAAAGCCTTGGATGTAAATGAAGAAATTAAATATGTATTTGAAACAGCTTCAAACTATGCTAATTCTCGTGTAAGTACAGCGATATTATTGTCAAAGAAAAAGTATATACTCGACTTTATTGATGCTGTTTTATATTTACATAATTTTGGTGAATGGGAACCAAAAACAAATAGATTTGGTGGAGAAGACTTTAATGATTTAAATGACTACCTATCTCAATGTGGATTAAACATGCAATATTTAGGTGGTGGCTGTGGTAATTTAAACGACTCGTCAAAAGTACATTTACTTACTTACCACAGTGTCAAAGGGTTAGATTTTGAGACGGTATTAGTACCTAATTTATGTGCGGATGTAAATATCTGGAGTGATAAAGAGATAGCCAACAACTTATTTTATGTAGCGTTAACAAGAAGCCGACTCAACTTATATTTATCGTATACAGGTAAACCTCATTCTTACATCACCCGTATACCTGATAATTTATTGCGAATAGTTGAACTACCAATTAAGAAGCAAGTTGAAGTAGCTACAGAAGAGGATTTCTTTTTCTAATGAAATATTTATTACCGCTTACTAATAACGAATTTTTATTATGGTATCGTCGTTCCGAATTAAAAATAATGAAGTTTCGATTGATACCAACTTTTGATGTGGATTTTACTGATAATGTTTCTGAATTGGATAAAATTGCAGCGCGAGTAGTAAAGGCAATGCCCGACTATGATGAAGATTATGAAGTACTAATTGCAAAAGTTGAAGATAATTCTTCATGGGCGCCGTATAACTTTGAGAAAAATCAACCAACATTTATCAACATTTCCATACACAACTTAGATTGTGTTTATCCAATTACTGAACGGGGTAAACGCTTACTAATTGGGCGAGTTGATAGCAATATAAACGTAGGCGAACCGATATTTGAGAGTTATGTTCATACTTCTGTTCAACAACGACAGTCATCTTTATCATTGTTAGGTGGTACAGCATTACTTAAAATTGCTGGATTAGATATATATAAGTACAAAAATACTATAAATCAAATTAAGGATGATGCTTTGTCCGGCGCCTCTCGAAACAGCAGTGGCGAAGAATTTCCTTTTGATGGCGCCTTAATCGAGAACTTATTGTGTTATACCCGTCATGAAGTCATGCCAAATACTGATATTGCCTATTTTTATGATTTTGGGAAAATTCTTAGCAAGCTTTACCCAAGTAACGATAATATCACTGATTTATTAGATAAGTATCGTTCTTGTTTAAAGGAAATTACTAATAAAAATGCTACACTTGAGGACTTGTTAGAAAAAGTTGATGATGTAATGAGTTTGTTCGATGCTGCTTTAGATGCTAAGTTAGGCGCCGTATCAATAATTATTTTCTTAAAATTGCAATCAGAGCTTTACCAACACCAAAACCTATACAAGACTAGCTTTAAGGAATTGGTTGACAGTTTAGGTCAGAAGCGAACTCGTGACATTGTTATAGCATTATGGTTAGTAGGGGTATGTTTTGGATTTGACTTTTTTTGTGCAACTTATTACGAGGCTATTCAACCTAAGTTTTTTATAGAGTTTTAGCGGCAATTATTGGGTTAGAGTATTCCAATTAAAATAATATCCCAAAAATTTTGTAAGATAGGCATCTTGGCTGTCCGCCAAATACCATAAGACGCATCGATGCCTCTAAAAATATACTTAAGCCTAAATAAAACCACGATAAGCAAAAAGCACATTAGCATGATAAAGTTATTTATATCAATATCGATTAAGCTAATGTCTTATGAAGTTACCGGATTTTTCATTACATGGAAAAATTGCTTTAGTAACTGGCGCCACAAGAGGTTTGGGGTTAGAAATTGCCAAATTACTTGCTTTATCGGATGCTTCAGTTATTATTAACGGACGAAGCGATGAAAGCTTAAATAATGCAGTAGCGATAATCTCTTCTACTGGCGCCACAGTTACCCCATTAAAATTTGACATCGCTTCAGATACAAATGTTCAAAAAGCTTTCAGTGATATAAAAGAAAGATATGGACGTTTAGATATACTTGTAAATAATGTTGGTATGCGTGACCGTCGTGGTCTTTTTGAATTTGAAATGGATTCAGTACATAAACTTATCAATACAAATTTAATTGCTCCTTTCAATTTATCTCGTCAAGCCGCACAACTTATGATAGAAAATGGTAAAGGAAGAATTATAAATATTACTTCAATTGCAAGCCCGTTAGCTGATGCAGGTGATACCATTTATACGATTGCCAAAGGGGGACTCGAAGCATTAACGCGCGCTCTCGCTGCTGAAATAGGTATGTTTGGTATCACCGTCAACGCTGTTGCACCAGGATTTTTTGCTACTGAGAGCAATTTAGATGTTGTTGCAGATAAAGAAATTGCAACATGGCTATCAAAGCGAACTTCGCGAATGTCGTTGGGGAGAACCATCTGAAATTGCTGGTGCTGTTTTATTTTTTGCATCTGATGCCGCATCATATGTTACTGGTCAAGTTTTAGCAGTTGATGGTGGATATCTTGCCCATCTATAGTTGTCCCCAAACGTATTTTGCTTGCAGAAGTCTATTTACCGCGTACTACAGTTTAATGGCGCCTGGGGGTGCGGAATTTCGGCTATAATGCAAAAACATTACATGTAAGCGCTCTAATGAAACCTAACAAAAATCAAATAAAAGGAATGTGTCTTTGTGGAAATATCTCTTATAAAGCTGTTCTTCAATCTTTCCCTAATGAATTAATTCCACGTTGTTGTACATGTGACTTTTGTGTAAAGCATAAAGCAAAATACTTGTCTGACCCAGAAGGCTTACTTGAAATATTCTTTAATGATTCAAATCTTGTTAATATCCATACTCAAGGTAGCGGGTTAGCCAAATTTATCCTGTGTGGCAATTGCAATGCCTTGGTGGGCGTTTACTTTGAATCTGAAAATTCAATCTATGCATCTGTAAATTTAAATTTATGTGCCGACTATCCAGTATTTGGAGAAGCAGTTTCAGTTACACCAAGTGCATTATCTGTCTCGGAAAAATCTCTTCGGTGGAAAAGATTATGGTTTAAAGATGTAAAGCTAAATGCATAAAAAATTTTGTGTTATTTCTCAAAGTTGCTGTAAAGTCGCTTGCGAACTCGGCTCTTCCGTACTTGGCGTGCTAAATGTATTGATAAAATAGCTTGAAAATCTTACTATGCTTATCTTACAGCCATTATTACCTTTGTAAAAGATAAAATTACCAAAATTTCAACTATAAGTGCCTGTAAGCCTTGATTTTAAAGGAAAAGTATCGATTATAATTAAAATTTAGCACGCTACATACGCAAGAACCATGTTTTCATCATGGCAACAATCTTTTCGGTTGCCGCTGTAAGCATCTCGTAATGCTCTTGCGAAACCAAACTCATTGTAACTGCCGGGTAAAATGCTCCAAGTGCCGCACGAAAAAGATTTTCATCAAATACTGGACGGACAAAATTTTGTGGTAAGTTCCACTGACTACTATGGCGATGCAGTTGAGCCATTAATAAGCCAAGATTTTTTGCTTGCTGCGGTGTTCGCTCCTCATTAGAGACACTGCCATCAATCCAACGTAGCAACGAACAATTAAAAATTTCTTGGGTATCATCTCCCAATACTTGTGTTACCAATCTACCATCTATGTTTTGCAATGGCTCTTGCACTATTATATTGGTCTCGTGACGCAAAGCCTCAAGCCATTTTAATTCTGATTCGATAACATCTGGTTTTTGCCATATATCATCCTGTAACCCTGGCAATGCTTGGTGAATGCGGAGGAGAAAGTTTGACGATTGTGTTTCTACGTAAAAGGTTATGTTTCCACTTTTACCCAAAAACCGAATTTCTGGCGCCATCACAGCATATTGATTGAGTGCAGCAAGAGCAATATGTTTGTAAGTATTGGGGTGAGTCATTATTTACAATACCTAAAGTTAGGTTGTATTGCACAAAAAATATATCTTAACGCGAAGACTCCTGTTTCCGCTTTTAAGTTATAAAATGTGAAATTATCTAAAATACTGTGTATAGAATGCTGCTACAATCCATAGGCATGGTAGTAACTATTAACTATAACTTTGCATCTTTGGAGGCGCCTGTTGAGAGCGCATAGTTTGTAAATATTCCCTGGCGTCGGAAATCACTATAAAACCGTTTGGCTTTTCTAACTTAATTTTAAATGAGCAGACGCAAATTATAAGAGTAATGTTGGTTTGCGCTTCAGTCGAATCGTTCTTTAAAGAATTTACAGCGTTTAAACTACATGAAACTCGCGAAAATCTCGTAAAATCAAGCGTAACTGGCTTGAATGTGTCAGCCACAGATAATGCCCTGCTCCCTTAATTATCTCAAAACGAGCTTCAGGCATGAGGTTTGTTATTTGCTCAACTGGCCAACAGGGACGAATATCTTCGCTACCCACTACCGCTAACATTGGCGCCATGAGTGTTGAAACCTGCTTCCATAGTAACGGTTGTTTAATAAACGCTTGGAATGAATGATTGCCTACCTTATTGACTTCCATATTTATTGGGTAAGCAAAATCCGGTACAATTTCTACTCCTGCGTCACGTCCTCTGCGGTAAGCATCCTTCCAATCATTGTCATTCTGTAAACCTCTACCACAAAGGTAAATGATACCGCGAGTACACGTAGGATATGTAAGAGCATAAGCAAGTGCCACGTCTGCACCCCAAGAATGTCCTAACACTACCCATTTTTCAATACAAAGTATTTTACGTAAAGAGTCAAGGTCTGTAATTGCTGTTTGGAGGTCATATGGAGGTGTCAATGAAGAACGACCACACCTGCGCGGGTCAAAACAAATTGTGTGTACCATATCATTAATAAGTGCAGCTACGGGTTCGAGGTAGTTGTAGCAGCCAGGTCCACCACTAATTAAAATTACAGGGAAGCCAAAGCCTTGTTCCGAAACCCATAATGTAGCACCGTTAACTTGGAGAAAATATTCTTTCATGAGAAGAGCAAACTGAAAAAAGCCTTGGCGCCAAACATCACTGTGTATTGTAGTCCCGACTGTAGTTGTTTGATGTATTAACCTGCTAGCTTGTAAAATACCCTGTGTAACAGTGCCCAACTTGTTGAAAACCAAGAGAATGATAAAGCGCGCAAGCTGGCAAATTATCTTCATCCACCCAAAGCTTAACGGCTGAATATTCTTTGAGCAGTTCACCAATCAGAAATGCTAGTAGCTTCTGGGCAAATCCCTGCCTTCGGAATTTCGAGAAAGTAAACGGCGCAATTATAAAAGCATCACGCTTGGTTGCACTATAACGAACAATAGAAACAATCTGTCCGCTGTTTTCTAAAACCGCTATCACCCTCTGTTTAATTAAGCTATCCCAATCATAATTTAAGCTGCTGCTTCCTCGTTCTGCCGAATATGCGATTGCATAAGCTTGTAGTGCTTCAAAGTCTTGGGGTAATGCCCATCGTCCTTCGCCACCAATTGAAGGTTGAGTGCAAATCATTACAAATTGGTCATATTCTCTCCGGAGTGAATAATGCTTTAGTAACAGGGGACGAATCCAGCTTTTTATTAGGGCAGAAGTAAATACTCTATGAGGGCAACTTTCTCGTTCCTGCAATGGCAAGCAGGGATTCAGTAGCGCTGTAATCACTACTTTCTATCAAAAGGTTATTCCCAGGTTTTATCATCATTACTCCTTTGATATTGTTTGGAACAATGGATTTGGTGTAAGCAATGGCGAGCAATCTTCCTCTTTGCTGGGGAATAATTTGCTGTTTGAGAAGAGAATAGAGAGCAAGTTGTAAATCGGGAGTAAAGTCATAGTCAGCTAGCCACTCTGCGGCTGCTCGCATTTGCTCAATTGAAGGGGTTTCGAGAATTTTAATTATACTTGTAGCAGAAATATCTTCATGCATGGTAATTACCTAGAATGCTAACGATAGCTACACTTTGAAAAAGTTTAATTTCTTGCATTACTTTAGTTTTGTTCTAAAAAGCAGTATTATCGGCGCCAGTTAGATATGGTTAATTTTTCCAGGCAAACGAATCATTGCTGGGAATATAGGAATATAGTACTTGCTAGCGCTTTGATTAATGCGGCGCCTTAAATCTTTACTTATGAACTAGTTTGTAGGCGTACAAGTGTTTGTTGAATTTCTTGCTACGCCCGACTTTTCTAAGGTACTGTTGAGTCTCATAAATTTTTCAGTTAAAAGCCAATGTAATGAATCTCTATCAAGTGCAGGCTCTATTCGAGTCAAAAAAACTTCTTCAAGCTCAAATGGCTCGTGGTGTACCATAAAACACTGCACAGCATCTCTTAACTTATCAAAATCCTTGTTTCCAATGCATTCTAAAAAAGGAATGATTTCGCTTAATGGTATATTTTTCACACTCATAATAGGACTAAATATATATAGTAAATGTGATTATATTTTTTTTGTATA
Organism: Calothrix sp. PCC 7103; assembly: GCF_000331305.1. Taxonomy (GTDB): domain Bacteria; phylum Cyanobacteriota; class Cyanobacteriia; order Cyanobacteriales; family Nostocaceae; genus Dulcicalothrix. The sequence continues at coordinate 35,908 of NZ_KB217478.1, forward strand.
AACAGACATAAATTACAGTGTCGCATGTTTGTATGCACAACATAAACCCCTGCTTTTCTTAAATGGACATGCAATTAGCGAAACAAAGGGCAGCCAGTAGTATCATTAGTTACACCATAATCCCGGTCGTAGTTCTACTACTACTTGGGAACAGTATAGGCGCCAGAAGTACTCCTAGCACCTATTTTGTTAGTTAGTGAAACATTACAATATCTATTTTGCACCATCATTCAGTTCATTAGTTTGGTTAAAAATCCTGTTGGCAGCAAGAATATGACTCTGAAACCAGAGGTCTGACTGTAACACGTCATTAGCCCAGTAATAAAAAGCTGACAGTAAATTGCGAGCGCCGTACTTAACGATTGCTTCTTGTATAATCTGGTCTAAACAAGGGTCAATTTTTGATTCAAGATACAGTAGTTGCATGTCTTTAAAATCATCATCTTTATCTAATACATCGCAAAACCTGCGGCATGTGTGGATACATCTATCAATTCCATACTGGGCAATTAATGGTTGGGCACCTATAATGGCTTGATGTCTGTAGTAATCGTAGTTCATCTTTTGCAAGCCTCCTAGTAGAGTTGCATCGCGTAATATTTAATTGAATTTACTTTATATTATTACATTGTTTTTTGGTATTTTAGCAAGAATAACTATTAATATATCTAAATTTTATCTACATGATAAAAAGTTTTAAACGGCTCACGCCTCTAAATTTATGAAAATATATATAGAGGTAAAAGTTGTGGAAAACGTTGAAAAGATTAATGCTAAACTTAAGCAGCTTATCGGCTCCGATGTCATTTATAAACATTGGCTAGGTATGAGGTATACATCGGGAATTAAGTATCTCGCTGAAGCTGCTGAATGCTTTTGGTTACTTGATGCTATTGCTTCGCATCAAAACCCTTATTTATTATCAAACCCTCAGCTTCAAGAATTCCAAATTTGGCGTTTAGTAGTACAAGATAAATCAGGTACCTTAATTTGTGAATTGGATACAAACCAAGAAGTTCTGAGGCAAGAAATTCCATATACCAATTTTCCTCTACCTCACATAAAGCTTTACTTGGTGCAGAAGGTATTACTGTTGCCCAATGAATATTAATGAGAAATCAAGACAAGCGCCAAATATTCGTGCATTTTCATTATGAATAAAAACAACACAACTCAACTAGAGCTTGATTTCTTTGTTATTCAACGTGGTACAAGAGTTCGGGTAAGTGGTTACGACTGCCACAACTGGCTAGATTTAACAAATTCTATTGGGGTAGTCGATTATTATTCTCAAACAACAGGCGATTATCTCATCTATTTTAGAGATAAACCAGGTATCGCTGAAGGTACTCGGTTAACTCTTTATTATAGACGCGAACAATTAGAGATGATTCCAGGCAAACGCGGTAAGTGCAGTTGGGAATACTTAGTTAACAAGAAGAAATGAATTCAAAATAGAACGCATGTTTTAGCTGTAAAAATTTCAACGGCAATTTTGATTATGCCGAGTAGGCGCCAAGAATTTTGCGGCTCACGCCTTTGATAAGGATGAAAGCAATTGGCGAGACATGTATGATTCAGCAAATTAGTTTTGAGCAAACTTTTGTCACCAGCCTTGAGAAATTTATGGGTAAAGCCGACAAATATATCAAGAGTTACTACGCAGGTGTAAGTGAGCAAGACCAAGTTCAAGAAATAATGTGCGAAGTGCGTCTTCTTGCATTGGATGTTGATTTAGAAAAATTGGAGATTGAGTACCAAATGTACAGTGACAAGAAAGATTTGATGGCTGACTGCGATGACTCAGCTTGGTGGTAAACGAATGTAATTGTACTAACACTAACACTATTGGGCTGACGCCCGGTAAATATTTGAAGAATTAGGAATTGTAAATATGCCGAAGCAAAAATCTGCTACATCATCTTTCCAACCAATCGACAGTTCGGTCTTAGGAGATTACGCAATTGCTGATTATTCTGAGCGCGTATACTCAAAAGTCTACTACGCTATACGTGAACTTTCTGGACTGGTTGCCAAGCGTTGCTTAAAGGAAGTATTTGATTGGAATGAGTTTAAAGAGCGTTTTACTAACGATTTTGGTACAGTTCAGGAGAAACATTATTCCCTAGAACAGTTACTAGATTATGCTAGCCGAAAATTTGGTAAAACTCTTCAGGATTTAATTTTACAGAATCAAATTTCATGGCAGCGCAGGCAAGAATATGTAGAACGTACAAATGCTAATTACCAAGCAGAAATGATTGATGAGCATAATTGCTTCTAGGTCAAGCCAATAGTATTTATGCTTACTATCCTCCAGCATTATCTATATCTGGAGGATATTTTCTTCATAACACATCAATATCTGTAAATATTCGGTCGATAAATAAAGCTTTGTCGCACTTTTTGCTGTCAACCGCACGCGACCATAACCGCTTCATCAAACGCACTACATCCTTCACAATATGTTAGAAAATAGTTACCTTGTCTGGGAAGGGAAATCTTTGATAGATGGTTCTCCTATATTTCTAGTATTAACTGGTTTTGTATTTCCGACATCTAATCGTCGAACTGGAAGAAGTATGATACAATCGTGGATATTACAAAAAAATCTTACTCCTACAAGCGCAGCGAAGCAAGGATTGGATTTTGGCGTATGTGGAAATTGTGAACTGAAAATGAGTAAATCAGCATGTTGCTATGTCAATATGTTGCCTTTAAATAACGTTTACCGCAAGCACGCAACAGGCACTTATCCGAAATTCGGCGCCAACGAGATAGCAACTTTGAAAAGATATCGCTATCCTATTAGAATAGGTTCTTATGGAGACCCAACAGCAGTACCATTTGATGTATGGGAACCGATAATATTAGCATCAAATAAGCATACAGGTTACACACACCGTTGGAGAAATTTAGAAAATGATGCTTGCCAATGGAAAAATTATTTAATGGCATCAGTTCATACCGAAGCAGAAGCAAAAGAAGCTCAAAAACTAGGTTGGAGAACTTTTAGAATTATTGCTCCTGATGCACCTCTTGCCAGTAATGAGATTCTTTGTCGCAACACTGAAGATGATTATATTAAGTGTGACAATTGCTTACTCTGTGACGGCAGTTCATCAAAACCCAATATAGCTGATAGAGTTCACGGTTTGAACTGGAAAATTTCCAATTTTGTCAAATACGTAAATCAACAGTAATTTCAACAATATGAATATTATACGCTTTAAAGGATTCTCTTGAAGCGTTAATTTTTTGTTCGGCGCCTTTTTCTCCAAAATAGTTATCAATGGCAAGTGGCACATTGTATTTGCTATAATATGTAAAATAAGTTTCTTCGTAGAACACGTTTATGACCGTGACGAACCCAGTCCTCGAAAAAGCTACCACACCTAGCAGCACTTACGTTTTGCTACACGATGTTAGTTGGGAACAGTTAGAGCAACTTGATGTCACTCTCGCTCTCACAGGCGCCCGATTAACTTATTTAGATGGTGTTTTAGAAATTATGTCTCCACTTTCCGATGACCATGAAGATGCGAAAAGCACTCTTAGTTTATTGCTAGAAGCATACTTTCGTGAAAAAAGAATACGTTTTTATAAGCGGGGAAGCGCGACACTTGGTAGAAGACAAAATAATGGTCGTCGAGAACCTGACGAGTCGTACAATTTAGGAACAAAAAAAACTGTTCCTGATTTAATTTTAGAAGTCACAGTTACAAGTGGCGGTATTAATAAGTTAGAAATATACAAACGTTTAGGTGTACCAGAAGTGTGGTATTGGGATTCGGGATTAATCTCAGTTTATTCGCTACAAGCAGGTACATATCAAAAAGTTACAAAAAGTGTTTTGTTACCAGATTTAGATTTAGAAATAATCGCTCGCTGTTCACGTATGGCTGACCAATATGATGCTGTATCTGAGTATAGCCAGATTATTGCTACATAGAGTATAATCTATAATATATTAAAACACCATTGAAATATAGACGCATATGGCAAATTTTCCACAAGCGCTGATTTTTAATATTGGCGCCAGTAATCTAATTTTAGAACAAATATAATTTTTATTTTAGCTAGCAGTAAAGTTATAACGCATAAGCTGAAAATTATTTAGTAGTATCGGTAACGGCGCCATTGGTTTAAGCGTGTTTCATTGTCATCAAAGTTTTTAAAGTTGTGCAATTTATCAATGTGTTTTTCGGCTCACGCCTTGAGATGCAGCGAAAATTTTCGCTATTAAACAGTATGTTGATATCTTGCATAACAGAAGATGGACAAACACATTCGCAGCAAATTAATTCACTTTTGAGCTTATCTGAGTTTTTAGGCAGTTATACAGTGACGAACTACAACTTGAAAATAAATCAAGTTAACTATGATGTAGTCAAAACTGGGAAATGCGGAAAGCAAGAATATCCGAAAATCGCACTGCAAAAAAATGGTTATATTCTCCCGACCGAACTTACCTTAACTCAAAGTTCTGACCTAGAATATTTTATTAACGAACATGTCGGAAATATATATCGTTTAGAGATTGATAGTAGCGTTTACCAGATGTCAAGGTAAATATCGATAACGCGGCGCCTACAACAAGGGGATGAGTTGAAATCTCATTCCCTTTTTCATAAATTTCAGTATTACTCTAAAAACGGTTACATATTATGGCACTCGTCATCACATATCCCCAATTTCAAGTATTAACTCATACCCAAACTGGAGCTGATAAAGGAAGAATTTACTTTTCTGCTTTATTTTTGGCAGAGTTTTACTTGGAGGTCATTAAATGGTTATATCGAGATGAACTAATATTCGACGAAAAAGACCTTAAAATCTACTCAGACGGTTCTTTTCGTATATATTTCAAAACGCAGTTATCTCCAGAAACAGAATTTCTCACTTTAATCGCAATGATTGAACAAAAGCCTTTTTTGTACGAGAGCGAACAATCTTAAACATAAAGGTGACAAGTATTGTTCATGTTAAATAATGTTTGCTCGACTATCCTCGTTGCCGCTATTTGAAATAGGCTATTTGTATAGTGCGAGGGGGAGTTGAGCGAGATGCCAAAAAAGAGTCAAAGTAATTCTCAGGGTAATATTAAACTAGGGGTTTCTCTTGGTGAGCGCATTTTTGAAGCGCTTACCAAAACGGAAATCTCCCTGTTACTTGATGAATTGCTTGCAATTTTATCCTTATATCAACAATTAACGGCTTTAGCCAAACTCCAACCAGACACCAAAGCGACTTTAACCCAAATCCTTGCCCCGTCTCCAACAGTTGAACCAGAAAAACAGCCAAAACCCAACCGACTTCCCTAGCAAAATATGCTCAAACTTGGTCGGAATTATGGCAAGCATGGAATCAAGTCATTTGGGAAGCATCCGAGGAGGAGGGGAAGTACATAGTCCAAGAGCGACACTGGGAAGAACCTTATTTCGATAACTGTACTTTTGTTGAGGATTTAGAAGAGATCGCCGCAAAAATGAAGCCATTGGTAAAAACAGCTTTTGAAAATGGCTTTGGCTATGATGACGGTTTTGCAATCAGTTTATTAGAAGCGGAAAGCGAAATTTCCGATGGTATTCCCGACTGGATGGAAATTCAGGATGGGATTCATTTAGAAGCTGCAATAACCCATTGTTTGTTGGAGTGGGAATGGTTATTAGCGCAGGAACAAGGACAAGACGGGTTTAAATTTGTTAACAATATCCGGGAGTGGGAAGAAAAATTTGTCCACGTCAATTTAGATGGTGATGCTATTATCGATTTCTGCTGTGATTTACCAGATGTGCAAAAACAGTTGATTTTCACGGGAATGACGAGCGAGCAAGAAAATTCCCTGTGGAAGTATCACCTAGAAAATACCAATTCCCATTGGCATATGCTTTACATTGAGGTAATGCGCCAATTTGCAACACCAGAGGTATACTTAAATAATCTACGGTCAACTATTATACAAGAGTGGTCAAATGGTTTACCTGTAATTGAGGATTTGTTGGCAAGACAGGAATATCGCGAGTGTGTTGTAGTCATCCAAGAAACTTTAGATTCTTTGTTACAACACAAACGGGAGAACCAAGACTGGGCGCCGGAAACTTCGTTACTTTTTCTGTTGATGGGTGGATATTATCACGGTAATGCCAATCAGGAAAACGCAAAAAAATTACTTCGTTACTACCAACAAGCAGTTCGAGAATTGGGAGAAAGCGAACGGGTAAATGCCTTGGAAATTCAGTGTATTACCTTTGAGTATTGTTACGATTGGTCGAAAATGTTGGCTGCATTTGTAGAAACACCAGTTACTGAAAATACTCGACAAGCATTATTGGAATGTTGGCGTAATTCGATAATTAAACGTGCTACACCACATAGCTACTCGAATTTTTCTACAAGAGAGCAACCTGTAAGTATTTGGTGGCTACATTGGTTACTAGATAGTATTACATCCGAAAAAATTGGACATGCTTGGTTCGGTCAGCAAGCGCGCGCGTGGTTAGCAAATTTACCTGGAGATAGTGAAAAATTAGGTAGGGAATATGGCGTTTTGCGCTTGCTCACCAAAGATTTGACCGATATTAAGTTCCTCTTAAAATATCCTTATCCTAAATTTTATGAGGTGGTCATTGCGCCTAGTCTAACATCTACACCCGATGATGTTTCCCGGAGAAAATATCTCCAAGAATATGCACCATCAGACTTGTGGGAAAGGGTAATGGATTATTGGAAAGCAAATTTACACAAATTTGTCCCTAAACCTGAAATGTCCCACAATTCAGATTACAGTACAAATGCAGCGTGGATGTCTGCGCTGAAGGAATTATCACCTGAGAATTATCAGATGTTGTTGTCAGAATGGAAAGTAAATCATCAACGACGACGCAATCTATGGAAAGCGATGGGTAATTTAGGTTTGATGTAACAAAAGTAGGGCTATTAATAGTGCAGGTTACTGCACCACCAAGTTCACAATTTTACCAGGAACAACAATAACCTTTGTAATAGTTTTTCCATTTATTAGCTTCTTAATTTTTTCGTCATTCAGAGTTAATATTTCCAATTCTTCCTTCTTTATTTCAGCATTCACCCTCAAAAGAGAACGTATTTTCCCATTAATTTGAATAGCAATATTTACCATTTCATCCACACACAAACTTTCGTTATACCCAGGCCAAGAAGCGTCAGCTATTAAACTCAACTCACCCAAACGCATCCATAGTTCTTCTGAGATGTGGGGTGCAAAAGGAGCTAATAATTTCAAAAAATTCTTAATAGTATTTATAGGAAGTGTTTTTGCGTTTGTAGCCAAATTCACAAACTCCATCATCTTGCTAATAGCTGTGTTCATTTTGTCGATGGATTCAATGTCTTCTGTGACACCTTTAATAGTTTTATGCAGTTTCTTCTGTAAAGAAGCTTCCGTATATCCGGGAGCATCAACCAATTTTCTGCTGTTTTTACCCGTTGCTTCATCAACTATTAAGCGCCAAACTCTTTTAAGAAATCGCGAAATGCCATCTAGACCAGCCTTTTGCCACGGACCGCTCGCACTTAAAGACCCCATAAATAATCCGTACACCCGCATTACGTCTGCACCGTACTCATCCACAATCTCGTCAGGGTTTACTACATTTAAGCGAGATTTAGACATTTTTTCAATCTGAGTTTGAACTGGTCGCTCTCCGTTTTTGACAAACCACTCTTCACCTTGCTCCTCTACCTCCGTAGGGTAATAATATTTACCACTATCGTCTCGATATGAGTAAGCTAAAACCATCCCTTGGTTGAACAATCTTTGGAAAGGTTCCTTTGTAGAAACAAGACCGCAGTCATAGAGGACTTTGTGCCAAAAGCGAGCGTAGAGGAGATGTAAAACCGCATGTTCTGCACCGCCAATGTAAATGTCAACTGGCATCCAGTACCTTTCTGCTTCTAACGACCAAGGTCTTTCATTGTTTTTCGGGTCTGTGTAGCGTAGATAATACCAACAGGAACCAGCCCACTGTGGCATCGTATTTGTTTCTCTGATTCCACAGCGTCCCGAAGGCAAAGTAACCATAAGCCATTCATCTTCAGCTCTGGCTAACGGAGGTTTGCCGTCGGAGGTAGGCTTGTACTCATCAATCTGAGGTAATTTTACAGGCAATTGGTCGTAAGGGACTGGCATGATAGTGCCGTCTTCCAGGTGTACGATGGGAAAAGGCTCCCCCCAGTAGCGCTGGCGGGAAAACAACCAATCCCGCAGGTTGTACTGTACTTTAAGGCGACCTTTACCTGTCTGTTCCAACCACTCTATCATCTTTTCCTTTGCAGCATTTATCTCCATACCGTTAATAAAGTCACTGTTTATACAAAAAATACCCCCAGTATATGCTGCCTCTTCGATAGGTTCTTTACTCCCGCTAACAACCTCAACAATAGGAAGATTATATTTTGTTGCAAATTCGCGATCGCGCTCATCATGACCGGGTACGCCCATAATCGCCCCTGTTGCGTAGGACATTAACACGTAGTCAGCAACCCAGATAGGAATAACTTGATTGTTACAGGGGTTAACAGCATAAGCTCCCGTGAAAACACCCGTCAAAACTATTGCAAGTTCTGTCTGAGCAAGCTCAGTTTTGTTTTTTGCTGACTCTACGTAAGCCTGAACCAAAGCTTTTCGCTCATAAACAACAATTTTTTCAACCACTGGGTTTTCAGGAGCAAGAACGCAATATGTGACACCAAATAAAGTTTCAGGTCTAGTTGTAAATACTGTAAAAGAGATATCTGTGTTTTCAACAGCAAAATCTACCTCGGCTCCAGAGGATTTTCCAATCCAATTGCGTTGCATCTCTTTTAAACTTTCAGGCCAATCGAGCTCGTCTAAATCTCTTAAAAGTTTTTCTGCATATACCGATATCTTTAGCATCCACTGTCGCATCAGGTGGCGCTCAACGGCATCGCCCGTTTCGATGTATTTGCCATCTTTGACTTCTTCATTGGCGAGAACTGTTCCTAAAGCAGGACACCAATTTACTGGTACATCCGCCACGTAAGCCAGGTTTTTTTCATACAATTTGAGAAATATCCATTGCGTCCACTTGTAGTAATCGGGTGAAGTAGTATTAATCTCCCGTCCCCAATCGTATGCAAAACCTAATCTCTTAACCTGATGTTTAAAGTTATCTATATTTCGTTTGGTAATTACCGCAGGGTGAATATTTTCGCGAACTGCAGCACGTTCGGCTGGTAACCCGAACGCATCCCACCCCATACAATGTAGAACGTTGTAACCCTGCATCCGACGCATACGGGCAATAACGTCTGTGGCTGTATAAGATTTGAGATGTCCAACATGCAAACCTGCTCCTGATGGATATGGGAACATGTCTAGTGCAAAATACTTGGGCTTACCTTTCAGATTTTCTGGATTCTCTGTCACCCAAAAAGTCTTGCGTTCTTCCCAAATAGCTTGCCATTTCTGCTCAATGCTTTTGAAGTTGTAACTATGTTCGGGTATTGTAGGCTGTATGATTTGATTATTATCCATATTATATATACGCTCCTAAAATTTGCTTAATAACTTTTACGTTTATAATAAGCAATTCATGCGTAAACGAGTATTTAATATTTTTGCAATTTCGATTGCTTCCTTTTTCTGTACCAGGGAGGGAAGATAAGCTGTGCCAATTTTCCAACATGAAGCTTCTAACCGCTCTTTTTTAGCTTGAACCATTATTTTAACCATAGACTCTTGATTTTGGCTGAAACTAATATCTGGCAAGCGTTTGAGAGTGACAACCAAAAAGAGCAGAATATGAAATTCAATACAATTGTATTGAATTTGGGAATTGGTCAGAATTAGCTCAAGATTTTCGCAAGTCCAACGAGGGTAATGACTGGCGCCACTGGGAATTAGAACAGAATTGAATCAACTTCTAGTTGCTAAAACCGTTGTAAAGTAGTCTACATAAGAATGACACGGTAATTAATAAAACTAGTGCGTAAAAGAGCAAAAACCTTCTAATTAGAAGGTAGAAATTTTAAACACTAGTTCGTGCGTTCTTAATTAACGTCTTATCAACGTTTGGAGAAATATTTCTGAAACTAGATTTTCATCGAACGGCAACTCTTGCCGTTCGGGGAAGAGTTACTTAGATGAACAAAGTAGTTTTTGCGTAATTATTTTGACTTATGTTTTAAAGGCGCCCAAATTCCCCTATATAATTTGGGAGATTATGGGTGGTTGTGTCCAAAATCTATTTGAATAGTCTCTTTATTATTAGTGCTGGACACCAAGAGCATAACGTTTTTCCCAAGTAGCGAAAATTATGTCACGTTCATCTTTTGGCTCAACAAATCGATAAACTCTTTCCCTACGACCTCTACTCCCAAATCGCCCAACGTAGGATAATCCCAAACCCAACTTACCCAGTATTTTTTGAACAATCGTGATGGCGCCCAATCGGTTAGAAATGGAAACCCCCAAATAATTCCTGATGATATAGCGGTGTTCCACTGCCAGAGCCTTAAACTGCTGTAATTGTGGGTCAGAGCCACGAAACATCACCCCTGGAGTCAGAAAATAACTGATGTTGAGATTTTCTAATAACAAAACCACAGGTAATAACTGCCCTCGGTTAAAATCTGGCTTCCAAATCGTATTTTCGCCTGCCTCTAAAAGTGCCTTAGCTGTCGTGATGTCACGTTGGGCAAGATACTCTCGTCCCAAGGTCAAAAAGTAATGCAGGCGTAGTTGAGGATACCAGCCATCCGAGTCTTTCCATACTAAGGAGGCTGTTACGTCAATACCATAAAGTTCTTTTAATACTGCTTTGCGTTCTTGCTGGCGTTCGGTAGTAGTCTTCGCGCGTTTATCTTTCAGTTTCTCCAACTCCGAACCGGAAACGTCTTCTGCCGCTTCAACCGCGCGGCACTCAGATGTGTGTAATTCTAAAGAAGCTGCTTTAACTGATTCAAAAACTCGCTCACTCTCTTCAAGTTCAACATCTTCTACATCAACAATTGTGTAACCATCTTCTACCAAACCCTTCAGCACAGATTCCCGATAGCATCGCATTTGAGCGTTGATAACACAAGCTCGTTTACCCCAAGTTTGTAATGATTCTGGTTGGAAATTCTCATCGATGCAACTGTAATCGGCATTATCTGCTTCAGACAATAACGCAATATTTGCTCTTGTTGCCACATGTTGACTCGCCAAAAGTACGCCTAATGATGCGGCGCCGTTTCCAACAAACCCCATGCCACAATTTCTCACCCAGACGTGGCGGTCAACAGTTTCTCTTAATCTTGCTAACATTTGGCGCGCGGAATTTGCTGACTGAACTCCTTGAAATATTCCCCACACAGCGTTGAAATAACCTTGAATGTCGATAGACACACCAGTTTCCAGACTTGAGGAAGCAATTACTAAATCATATTCCCGCAGAATCGAGTTGAGATGGGCAATACAACCATAAGCAGGATGTTCTGGGTCAGCAACAGATTCACTATCAATTCGTAAAATCCTCAACTGTGGAAATTTGCGACGAAATCTTTGCTCTAATGCCTGAGTTCCCCATTTTGATTTAGCTTTTTGAGCAGAACAACATAATAAATGATGTCTCCCCTTAGAAATTGCCTTATCAAGTGCTGCAACTAAATTTTTCGGATTAGTACCGTCGTAGCTATAACAATTTCCTGATTGAGGTTGATAATTGTTAAGAATTACAAATGGTTTAACTTGAATCTCTCCTGCCAGAGAAAGCACGTAGTCAGCATCACAATCGGATACATCAGCACTTGCTAAATAAATCTTTCCTTTGGGGCTGCTTAAAACATTTTGAATTAGCAACTGAAGATTTTTAAGTACGGAAACTCTGTGTTTTGCAACTTCTGTTGAAGAATTGAGAAGATGCCAGAATACTTGGTCGCACTCATCGATGATAACTGTATCGTTATACCAATCGCTAGGATTAAACCGAGCTTGGCTATTATGGTGGAGAGAATCTATACAAACCCCATATCCAAGTAAATCCCCCGTACCTGATGAGTGTACTTTAGTTACATAATTGACTCCAAAACGCTCGCATAATGCCTCCCCTAATTGAATGCGATGGGTAATAATTAATACTCGACGATTTTGTTCATGAGCTTTCGCGACTTCCGAGGTTAACCATTCGGTTTTACCCGTCCCTTTTGCTGATTGAAGGATAATAAGCTTTTCAGACTCTGGAACTGATATTTGTCCAAGATATTTTTGCTCAAGCGCAATTGCAGGTTTATAAGTCAGAAGTGTAAAAAGTTTGACTTGCCACATCTCTAAGGTGTCGGCTTTGTCGTAGAGCGTCTCAAATTCTTCTTCTCCCTGAGCAAAAATAAAATCGTCAACTCCCTTGGTGGGCCCTGGTAAATCAATTACTTTAACCTCACAACCTGAATACGCAAGCAATTTCCCCATTCGTTGGGTAGCAGTTCTTACCCGTTGAACAGTTTCTGGCTTTTCATCTCGGTCGAAGCAGATAGTAATCTGTCTATCTAACGTCGCAAAATGTTTCAAATCCGGGATGAGGAAGGGATTTCCGATGATGTTACCTGCTTCATCTTTGGGAGTGCGGTAGCCACCATTAACTCCAGGAATTGCAATTGCAGCATAACCAGCAGTCAGTAAACAAGCTGCTTTTTTAGCTCCTTCAACAATTACTACCGGAACATTTCGGCGCCATACCCAGTACCAAAATCCATGCTCCTGTTGCAAATCATCTTCTGTAATGGGGATACCACAACGTTCTGAAACTTTCTCCCAAATCCTTTTCGGTACTTGCAGAAAAAACGCGCGCGTTACTTCTTTATAAGGATGTTCATATTTTATAAATTTATGGATTTTTTCATAATCGCGTCTGGGTTTATCTGGCTTGAAGCATCCCCACATCATTGGAGCATATTCATTCAAGGGGTCAATGCCGTTACACCACCATCCTCCATATTCAATGTGGCGATATTTCTTTAAATCCTTATCTCGCAGGCGCCCGTCGTTACGGCGTGAGATACTGGAACTATAAAGTAAATATTCATAGGGTGTTGTTCCTGATAGCGATATAACGTTAAGGGCAATGATTTCTTTATCAACTGAGCTATTGAGCCATTCAGTAAAATGTTGGGGTTGAAAGTTTTTTTCGTCAATACAAATTGCGTTCATAGGAAACTCCAAATTTTTTATTTGGTATGGGTTTCGATGCGTAGATGCATAAGGATAGAGAGCGGCAAATGTAGAGATACCGCACTTCTAAAGTATTATTCTCGTAAGAGTGAAGATTAAATCATTAATACGCTTATCAGTATTTTCTCATATTTTGGCGCATAAAAACATCACAGCATGTAAACAAATGCTGCCTTTACAATTTGTCATACTGATACCAATTACGGAGTAATTAACACATTGATACTCTTATTTTGTACCTCAAGCAAACAGCTAAAGTTTGAGAATCATGTTTTTATGCCACACCTTTATTACTATCGATGACAATCATGTTGGCTTGGTGCTTCGGACGTTTTTGAGAATCGCCTTTGAGCGCTACTGCTTTGTCATCAGCTAAATCATCGACTAACGACAAATCGCTTTTGTCGTCAATATCATCTGGTTCCCACTCTAAAATATCTCCAGGTTGACACTTTAACACTTTACAAAATCTCCCAAGAGCTTCAAAAGTTATTGAGGCAGCTCTTCCCTGCTCAATTTTTTGAATGTTTTGCAAGCTATAACCAGTTCTTCTAGCTAGCTCATTTTGAGAGTAACCCTTGGCCTCTCTAGTATTCTTTAATTTTACAAGCACAGCCATCTCCTAACTCTTACTCCTTACAGTAGCACTACTTATAGTTGGTAATCTCTGGCGTGTGTATCTATAAGTAATATAAATACTTACCGAGAGTAGCATTACTAATCGTAATAGAAAATTTGATTGTCTGATGATTTTACCAACCATTGGTTGTGCTACTGTAGGTGGTATGTAGATTTTGAATGGTCAAGTTTGAAAAAAGGTGCCTACTAGTGGTCAGCCTTCCCGAACTGACCAAAACGCTCACAGCCTCGAACTTTTACAGGAGTGCATGATTATGGCGTATTCAACAGACACAAAGCAAACGGTCACAATTAATGAGCAAAAATTATTTCACAACCAAAACGATATCAGAACTGTAGAAATATCGTTTGAAGAACACAAGATTTATATTGGAACCCAAGTAATCGCCAAAATTATCCGTGACGATAGTGATTTTGCTACACAGCCTTGGGTAGTAATGGTAAATGGTATTGAGATTCATCGAGCCAATACTTGGACTAAATGCTACCACTATATTACATGGCACTTTAAGCAAGGAACGTTACCCGAACAACAAAAAGAAGAAGTAGCCACAGATGATTGTAAACGTGTCGTTGTACCTGTATTTGTTCCTAACCAGAGATTGAGACAAGTCGCTTTGATTTCAGATTTAGCCCTATACATCTATTTCAAGTGCATTAAAACCCTTAGAATTGCCATCGATTACTTACTGCTGTTTGAAAAACAGTCAAAATTTTGTAGGAGTGATTGTTAAATACTTAAAATCACTGACGATAAAGCTAGGCGCCTTATCCAGTAATGCCTCTGATAGCTTGTCATCACAATGCGCGTCATGACGATATTGGTGAGATTGATCTTTACCTGTGCAAAGACAAATTACCGCAGCGAGCCGTCAAAATTAATTTCCTGCGAACATGAACATTCATATTCGTTGACATTGTGTTTCGCAGGAAGCTAAGTCCAAAGCGAGCGGTGCCGTAATACTCACTTAGTTATCTCATTTAATACATATGTATGCAACCAACAGAATTTTGATCTCATTTTTTGCAATAGTATAGACACGAAAATCTTTATTAAAATGGCTTACATTTGCGAAAAAGTCGAGCCAGAGCGTAGACTTAAATGCTATAATATATATACCGGATTAAAAGAGTTTCATGAATCAATTCATTAATCATAATACTGAAGTATATGCTGATTTTGAAGCAAGGACGATTAAGTAAAACTTGTCAATAACGTATTGAAATTGCGGACTAAAAAAAATAAACAAATTTCAGCATGTGAAGATTTTTATTAAAAAACAGGCATGTAAGCATTTGTTTATATTTGTGCTGTCCCAGCATATATTTTTAGGCTCACGCTGGAATGAAAAGTGCATACTGTAGTATTTCAATTACACAAAAATATGAACACTATCACCATTAGATTTTCTCATTTCCGCGCTCAATCTCCAAAATATACATTCAACTCGCGCGTTGCTATGAGAAGTAATTGCTCCCCAAGTAAATGGGCTATTGGTAGAGTTACTGGATTGCGTCTTGATGATGATAACATTTGGAATTATACCATCGTCTTTGATTACCCGTTAGGTTACTGTGATGAGCTAACAGAGTCAGAGTTAGCTGGTGAACATGAACTTGCTTGCGTTTCCTAAGCCACTTGCCATCACCTAAAACGATTAAGCTACTAGCAATTATAAAACTAGTAGCTTTTTTGCTTTTCGTCTTTCAACAAAATCAAAATATAAGGAAATTGAATATGACTGACCTAAACTTGTCCTACGACTATTGCACTGGTTGGGATAATCCCAACGATGCCTTTTTCTGGATTGCTGTGATGCAGAATCCCTATATGCCCGAACCTCACTGTTATGGCGCCTCAATCAGTTTCCAGAGCGAAGATGCACTTTTATTAATTGAAAGAATGAAAGGTTATATTGGCACCGCAGCAAAAGAAGAAATATTAAAAATTTGGAATGAGCATTAATAGTGATACTCTACTCTAATATATAGAGCTACTAGTTTTACAATTACTAGTAGCTTTTTAGGTTTATGCTTTTTGAAAGCGCAGAACGATGCTCAGATAACTTGAAATAAATGTCTTTAAATTAACTGCACGGTTGAATAAACTTAATAATTTCCACAAACCGAGAAACCCTCACGGGTAGATATCGATGAAAAAGGCGCCCTCAGAAATCACTCTATTTTTTGGAGAAACAGAAAATGCAAACTATTCAAGATTGCTTAACAATTACTATTGTAGTGCTGTTTGCTACTATCACAACTACGATAGCGTTAGATTTGTGCGTTAGCTTAACACAGTTGTGGAATAACGTCGCAAATAAAGAAGTTAGGGTTCAACAAATATATTTACAACCATCTAATATTACCACTATGCAACCTCAATTAACAGCTACAGAAATGAAAACTATATCTGTATCGACAACAGATTTATCGGCGCCAACTGCACCAAACAGCACAAATATAGAATCTCTTGAACTGTTGATACAAAAATTACCGCAGTCTCGTATTCGTACTGCTGCAAGACGTTTACAAATTAAAGATAAGGTTGATGGAAGCTATCAAAAGTTAGGAGTATTACGCGCACAGCTTCAAGAAAAGTTACAATCTCAACCGTCTGAAGTAGAACGAGTGTTAAGTAATCTTTGTTAATTGTTAGGATATTAAGGAAGGGCGGTGACTACAGAGTTAAAGGTTTCTGCCCTTAGTCAGCATGTTACGAGTAAAAATTAGTGCAAGAAAAAAGGCGCCGTTCCTTAAAACAACCGCGCGCGATTAAAACTTCTGGTTTATATTACACTTTTGGCATTAAAACATTGTCTCGGCGTAAAAATTGAGAGCGTCGTTGCTTGACAATTTCAGGAATATATTCATTTTTCTTATCCTGATTATCAAATCCAAGTCTTAAATAAATATTTCCTCCAATTCCCGGTATCACCTCACCATCAGAACTACGTGTACTATCCTTCGCAAAGTAAAAAAACTTGAACTTACTATGTATATGCTCCTCAAATTCATTTTTTAACTTTTCTTCCGCACCATCGTAAATTACAGGCGCCGCTATAAATATTTTATTAGGCTCGATTTTTTGAATTAAATTAATTAAATTAGTTATAACTACACATGAACTGGAGATAATCGATTTAACAACAACTAAGTAATCGACCTTTGATTGAATTGGTTCTTGATACTTTCTTAAAATTGGAGCTATTTTTAAATATTCGAGTTCAAAGGGAGAAAAAAGCTGATTCCAAAAACAAGCGAAAGCAAGACATGATACTCGGTTTTCTAGGCTTTTGAGCATACCTTTTGCTAAAAAATCAGCATCTTCTACTGTAGAAGCTAAGTACACAGTGCTATTGCTACCAACTGTAGCTAAAATACTTTCGCCAAGACTAACACCAATATTAGTCATAGCTTCTTTGTAATTTTTTGGCTCAACATTTTTATTGGCTAGGGTTTCAAGCCAAGTACGAATGCTGCCATTAGAGAGGTTTGAATAAATTCTAGTCATATAAGAATTTTATATTAACCTCGCTTATTATTTTGAAGTTAGATGAAGTCAGCAAAAAGTTTTGAATTAAAACACATCTAAATCTTCTTCATCCTCATCATCATCATCAGGTTGAGGACAGTATGGAAAACCCGGAGTCTGTTCCCATTTTAGCTGCCGCACGCGCATTTTACGGAAGTATTCTTCTCGTTGCTCTTGAATAACTGCCTGACCGCTCAAGTCGTCAATATCTATAACACCTTCGGCTAGCAAATCTCCTAAGTTATCAGTATGCCAAACAGAAGGCCGTGTTACTCGCTGATTTGGTTGTGATTCGCTCATAATTTTTAATTTCAAAAATTACTAACTCCTATGATAGACAATAAATTTTACAAATTTATTAATTTTTCTTGCGGTGGTACTACCAATAATCTGGACTCCAGTCTAGTACTAGTTATGGTTTATCGAAATAAAGTGATAGTGCGTAGATTATAAGGATTGTTGCTATGGCAATTACCCTTGAACATTTTTGCACTAAAACTCTTGAGCCAATCATTGTAAATGGTGTACCGTTGACTGAAACCATTGAACACTGCTTGGCTGAATATTTCGCACCCGGCGCCACGTATAAAATAGGCGTAGTTTACCAAGGTTTAACAAAGGAAGCTGACTTGCAGAAACTTAAAGAACAAGGTTTAAGTTTAGAGTTTGCAGCTTCGGAACGCTTCTACTTTATGGATGAAGCATTGCGTACTAAGCTATTTGACCAGCCTCATTTCGGCGCCGCTTATGGCAGCAATATGTTTACTCCATGTAAAAGTTTTGGCGAGCGTGAAAATTTGCGGGTGTTGGTGCTTGATGCCAGTACTGGAGAAAATGGTGGAGTTATGCCACCAGATGAAGCAATTAAATTAGTAGGGGATGGAGATGGAAAAATAGACGCGCGTTTGCATCAGGATTTAAATAATCAATCTCAAACACCGTTTCAAACGAGATTTGGGATTAAAGAGCGTAGTTGTGGATTGAATGCTGATGATAAAGCTATTGATTTTACGTGGCAGATAGGGAAAGGGACGTTCGCACCACGCGATTTAAGCTCTATTGGAAATGGCTATGACTTGATTATTTCTACTGACCAACTTAAGGGACGAGTGGGGGAACGGGGGAGTAGGAGAGTGGGGGAAGGGGAGAGTGGGAGAGCGGGGGAATTGAAAGAAGGTAGTACTCAGGTTGCTAAATCTTCAAATTGTATACTTCCCCTATCTCCCACTCCCCCACTCCTCCCCCTCCTCTTCATCCCCCCCTCTCCCCCTCTCCCACTCCCCCACTCTTATTAAACCTGGTGAATACATAATGACGATGGGTATTGGGAATAAGACAGATGCTTACTACGGTGTAACATCAACAGGCGCCCAATTTTGGAATTTGTTTCCTCTTGGGGTAAAAGGAGATGTTCTGCCACGGTTAGAACGGCGCCAACAGCAACTCGAAGACATTGCTTCTGACCCCAGGAAAATTGCACAAGACTATATTGATACGATGGATGCTAAGTATAAATACCAAATTAGTAGTGAAACTGAACCAGAAGATTTGATTGATTTTGAAAATTTGAATTTGGGAGAATTTGAAAAATTAATTGATGATGTATTTGGAGACAAAGAGCAAGATGTAATTTATCGTATCCTGAAAGCGGATTTAGATGGGCATTACCAGTTACTTGAACATCCCAAAATTGTAGATAAGCTACAGGAACACTGGCGCTCCTCATATATGGACTGTGCAACGGGCAGGTTTATTAAGTTTGATTCGGCAATGGCACAAACTTGTCATGACTTGGCGCCGAACGAGGTTTGCTACCCGAACTTTCCAGATGGCGCCGAGTTAATAGTTTATCGTGGTCCGGTTGCAAACTCCAACACGGTAGATATTTATATAAATCGCCATCTACCAGACGAACCAAAGGATATTGGAACTATTAAGTTATCCCCAATTGGACTAAAACATTCGCTTTCAGACTGTGATGGAGACAGAATGGCAATTGCACTTGCGAGTGAGTTTCCCCATACAGCAGCAGAAATTAAACAAAAACAACTCACACAAAACCGCTATGCTGAAATCGTCAAACCGCAGAAGAAAGCCTATACAGGTTCGTTTGAGCAAATCGCCTTGGATGCAATGGAAAATAAAATTGGCTTGGTTGCTAATTTGTGTATGAAAGCAATTGCACTAGAAAACGAATGTTTATCAACTCGACTCGAAGATGCTTGGAGTTTAATAAGAGATATTTCCTGTGCTGCGACGAAGATGATAAAAGCAGGAACTCGCTCGCACAATGCAGTTAAATATCCTGAAAATATTAAATCACAAATTTCTGAATTATCACATCTGTGTCTAGAATCGAATCAAAACCATATAGATGTTAGAAAAATTAACACATTGGCAGAGTACAATCAAAATTGTGAGAAAAGAAATATACCTCTGTTATCACCAGAATACGTAAGCAAGTTTTTAGAGAAAGCAGGTAAATTTTATCATGACTTAGTTGGTATTTTAGGAGGGCAATTACAAATAGAGGTAGACCGGGGAAAAAGTGCTAACCGTAGTGACGCATCAATTGTCAATGCTTGTAGCTATATTACCAAATGCTTTGATATTGCAACTTGGGTAGAAGAAAGGAAAGTTGACGATATATATACCAACCGCGCGATGAATGTCAAAGGTAATGGCGCCATTGATATGATGGCTAAAATGACCAACGAGGCATTTTCCGAGAACGCGCTTTTACCTCGTTCAACACAACAATTTCAGGATTTGTTTAAGGGAGTGGAATTTACTGCTGCTCAAAAGGAACAAGCTTCTATTATCAAGAAAAATTATGACATCTTAATCAATAAAGCAATTGAAATTAGTAAAGAGGTGCAAGCGGCGCCAGGATTAAGACTGATTGCAACAAGTCTTCGTGGCAATCAGATAGAAATTACTGGTATTGAACAGAAAAAGCATCCCAACGCTTTCGATGATAGAAAGCTTGACATCACAGTTATTGAGGATAAAAATCCCAACCAGTCTGCCAAAAGTAGATGGGTAGCGTCTTCTCCCGTATTCGATGACAAGAATATAGTAAAACGTCAACCAAATGGAGAAATTGAATATAAGCAGCTTGGTTACATCGCCGAATCCTCAGTTCAAAAGCACTCTTCTATCTTTAAACACCAAACCGAGTTGAAAAATTTAAGTACACACATTGTAACTGGGTTGGCGCCAAGTCAAGTTAAAGCTGCGTTTTCCAAAGTTCGAGAATATGCTACTGAGATGAGAGAAACTATTCCTGATTCCCAAAAACAAGGCATCGCAGCCGCAATGTGGCAAATTTCAACAGCCAACAAAGAAGAATATGGTTTCAAGAAAACCTCAGCAGTGTTCGCAATATTTCCAGACGAATTAATCGAACGACTAGCTAAACTACAATTAACAGAATTTTCGATAGTCGGCGCCCATAAAACAAGTAACGAACACTTAGGACGTAAATGGGTAGGAGAAAAAGTAGAGTGTACTATTGTCCAAGCACCTGACCCAGCCAACCCAACACAAAACAAACGGTGGTTAGTTGCAGAAGAGAAAAAACTGGGAGTATTCCGCAGTGAATCAGCACAGTTACCCATCGGTACTAGTATGACCGCAGAAATAACCTCCCCACCAAGCGCTTCTGTCATCATCACCAGTAATCAAGGCAATCAGTTGAAAGTTGGACAACTAAAAAAATATGCTTTTGCTGATTTTGAATGGAAAGGAGAACAAGCGGCAATAACAGTCAGCACAACTGATAACGGTAAAACTACAACACCAATTGCTTTAGTTAATGGCAAACCCTTGGGAGTTATTGACAAAGAATCTTTTGCTTCGCTAACCGAAAAATTAGCTGCAACAAATTTTAATGTTCATGGGTTTAAATTTCAAGCAACTCTCGACTCGGCGCCTGCCACTATCGTCAATATCAAAGTTGACCCACAAACAATTCAGTACCCTGAAATTTGGATAAAAGAGCAACCATTAGTTAAAGAAAGTAAATCAACCTTACTAGATGAACTAAAACCGCTACTGGTCGCTAAGTATCAACACCAAAATAATCAAAGTTTGTTACATGACTCCAAAGCATCTCTAAGTGCAGTACCAATAAAAAGTGATGAATTTGAAACCTTGATGCAGAATAAGGGTCAGAAAACAGAGTATATACAAACACTTGCAGACCAAATTTACCAAAAACTTGGAGAAGAGTCTTTCATCAGCGTTGCTCAAAAGCAAAGTCAAGAAGAACTATATTTCTGTGTTAGCTTGCCTTATTTGGCGCCGAAACAGAAAACAGCAACTAGAATTAGCGATACTTTAAACTTTCCCCTCGAATACGACCAACTAGAGGGTGGTAAACGAACAAAATTTATCGCTATTCCATTGAATGACCTGGAAAAAGCGATTCCTGGTGCTGAAAATAAGATAAAACAGCGCAATGATTCTGTCACTACCACATCTGGGAGTAACCAAGAAGCTTTTAAAAATCCAACTGATGCAACACCTTCTAAAAAGAAGGTATCAACACAAATCCATACTTCAAATATGACCACACCAAAACAAACACAATCATCAAACCAAGCTCAAAACCGTGAAGATTGGGAAAATGCAATGCTAAAACTTGCACTCGGTAGTCTAAAAGCCAATAGAGCAAATACTGGGGAAGAAATACAAACAGCAACTTTTGCAGAAGGGAAATACCGAGTTGTCCATCACGCTCCCTCTGAGTTACTGCGAATTGTAGACGAATTAGAAGATAGGGGAACACTATATAAAGCACAAAAGGGTAAACCCGCTACAATGTGCAACTTTAGTGATGAAGAGAAGAAAAGTTTTGAGCAGCACGCCAAACAGCATCAGCATAAAAATTTGCAACATGATGCTTAAAATCGTTTATTTTCATGGAAATAAACCCAAACTAATCCAAAACTGTCGTGCCATTATTTGTGATTGACTGTTCATATCTAAACAATCAACAGTTATTTGACCAATTGCAGTTAAGCCAATAATTGTGCCACCTGTAACATCAACCTGAAAATGGCTTTCCCAATCGTCAAGTCTAGGATTAAACAAGCGAATTTCGGCGCCAGTACTGCTATCAACTCCAAACATCCGATTCCCTTTATAAAGATTGCATGAACGGCAAGCAAGAGCTAAATTGTCCAATGCCTCCGTGCCTTGCCTGCTTACTGGTCTTATATGCTCCACATCAAAGGCGAAGTTAAATATAATTTCAGGAGCGCGACAATATTCACAGCAATGATTAGCTCGATTTGCTACCGATGTATAATTTGGATTCATTGACTTTGTTGTTGCATTAAAAACTTTGCTCTTTCTGCTGTTGCATTTAACTCGGCTTTAACCAAGCTCTCTAATTCTGCTTGTAATTCAGCTGGCAACGATTTTTCTTCCGAGCGCGCTTTTCTCAATAATTCCATCAATTCAGATAAGCGCTTTTGTTGCTCGATACCAAAAAATTGGTCAGGACGAAAGCTTTGAAACACAAGTATGCCACTAAACTCCGTTTCGCCCAATTGAGTTGTTAAAGCATCCAAAGCTTGACCAGCAGTTTTACCTATAGATTGCTTGTCGCCAGAAACGGCGCGGAAAGACCTCTGTCCACTAGCATCTAATATCGGTTGTATGGCTACTGTGGTCATGTTTCTGCCTCAAAAATGACTTTGTTTCAATTATACATTTTATCTAAAAACAAGATTATTGATAACCGTTTGGGAGGCGCCGTTGTCATATGAACGCAAATCACAAAAGGGTAAACTCGCTACAATATGTGAGTTTAGTGATGAAGATAAGAAAAGTTTTGAGCAGCACGCGCTCACAACATCAGCATAAAAATTTACAACATGAAGGTTAAGATGGTTTATTGGCGCCAAGTCTGCCACGGGGATACTCCCCGTGGCGAGCTTGGCGCCAAAACAACGAAAAAGACCTTTATGAAAACCGATAATTCGCTTACTTTACCCGACGGTCGTAAGCTTGCCTATGCTGAGTTTGGTAAGCTAGATGGACATCCTGTACTGTATTTTCACGGCTCACCTGGCTCTCGTTTAGAACCGTTATTTCTTGGAGATGACGTTTTTAGCCGTTACGGTTTGCGTGTTATTGCACCTGATCGCCCAGGAATGGGACAATCTGATTTTCAGCCCCAACGAGGCTTCGTAGACTGGTCTAATGATGTGGTATATCTTGCAGATGTCCTTAAATTAAAACAATTTTCTGTGCTGGGAATTTCTGGTGGCACCGGATATGCAGCAGCTTGTGCAGCCAAGATACCTGAAAGGTTACACACCGTTGTTATTGTTTCTGGAGTATGGCAGATGAATTCAGAAGCATTGAAAAAAATTAAATTTCCTTCCAGCCTGATTTGGAATGTGGCAGCCAAAGCCCCTTTTCTATTGCCAGTCCTGTTGAAAATAATGAATTTATCTTTTAAAGGTGGCGCCGAAAAAATGCTAGCCCAACTTCGTAATAATGTACCTGCTTCGGACTATGCTGTGTTGGAACAACCCGGTCGTTTAGGCGTTATTCTTGAGTCCTCAAACGAGGCTATGCGTCAAGGAGTAAAAGGGGTATCTTGGGACATACAACTTTATGCTCGTAAGTGGGATTTTGGTTTAAATGAAATTAAAATACCTATTAAGTTGTTCCACGGCGAGCAAGACATGAGTGTTCCTGTTAAAAACGTGCAAAGTGTAATGAATATTCTTCCTACTGCCCAACTTGTTACTTATCCTGATGAAGGACATCTATCAACATCTATCAACTATTGTGATGAAATTTTTAAGACACTTATAGAAATAGCCTAAGCATAGGTAAAGTAACTCAATAAATTGTTATGTGTAAAGCAACCTCAGATAATTTATTATTTTCAAAATTCAAACCTCAAGAATTTGAACAAATTTGCCAATTACTATGTTCTATATTTGAAACATCTAAAGAAGAATTAGAAACACTTTATCAAGACATTGATGCTACTTTTAATCAGCCAGGTTGGCCTTTACATTTTGTACAACGAGATTTTTTTCAGTCGGCAGATACAGAATTTAGGCATATTTATCAAAAGTCTCCGGTTGTCGCAGTAGATTTACCCAGCCTTATGGAATTAAATGATGGACAAGGAGAACACAAACCAACAATAGCAATTGTTGGTCAGGATTCTAAATGTGATAGTGACTATGAGCGGTTAGTTATTGGCACCCCTTATGGTTTACATCACAAAGGTTCTCGTGAGATATTACGACGTACAAAACTATATTTTGACATGATTCAAGGCTTACTGAAATTAGGATACCGAGTTTATTTGACCGACTTACTCAAAATATGGGTTTGTAATCCTGAACGACGTTATACAGGAATGAAGCTTCCAGATATTGACCAACAAAGGTTTATACGACTTATTAAAGCGGAGTTAAACGTGGTGAAACCAGTTGCTGTTATCACCTGGGGTAGAGTAGCTGGTAATGCCTTAAATCGGTTGGACTTAGGTATTAAGCATCTAAATTTTCTTCATCCCAGTGGAGCTGCAAGTGGCGCCTGGAAAAAGTTGATAGGGCAATCTCCAACAGATTCTAATAAACTTGCATATTGGGAGTCAGTAATCACTCAATAATTACAAAATTAAGTTTCTTTTGTCATGAGCTTAATTTATTCATAACAACTAACTACCATTGTAACACACAGCTAATATGAATTAACGCGGCAACAGGTCATCAAGTTTTAATCTTATATTTGGAAAAATATTGGAAGTTATATTTTGACCCAAACGATATTGTTGTTGTTGATATGTATCGCCAATCAACTGGCAGAGGGTAAAAGTTGGTTGTTTCGGTTTGCCGATAAATTGTAAGCCTCCCAAACCTAAAAAATCGACAATCCAGTATTCCTGTATACCTAGAAATGCGTATTCTTCAACTTTCCGGGCATAATCGTCTTGCCAGTTAGTGAGGCAGTGCGTTGGGCGGGTTTCCCGACTTGAAGCAACTGCCGTACTAACGACCTCGATGACATGTTTTATAGTGCTACCGTTGCAAATAATTGGCTCTTTCTGCCACAAGGGTTCAAGTCGAAGTTGTTCGTTATCTAAAACTATGACATCGGGACGTAGTGCTGTGGCTTGGGCAGCAGGTGGCTTGATTAGGCAACTTTTTGGAACTATCCAGTCAAATTCGGCTTTCAGGATTTCAACAAAAACCCGACCAGCAATATTACCTGAAACTGTTTCGTGAGGACCTGTTGGTTCCATGTCGCGTAACTCTCCATCAATAAGTTCGTAGCGGGGATTGTCGCCATATTCGGCAACGAATTCCTCGAAGGTAAGAAGTTTTGGTGGGGTGTAGGTCATACAGTCATGTTTTACGAGAAAGTAAGCTGATAATGATTTTAACCTAGAGTAATTATGCTTATAACAATAATTGCTATTCTTAATCCGTCAGGTATTTTAAACTTGGGACAAGTCGCAACAGCGGTGATTGCGAAAACAACAGCGAATATTTGAAAGCGAAATAAACAGAATATAGATAAAATTGCTGTGGTTACACAAATTACCCACCCGAAGATGATTTGAGAGTTTTCTAGAACTTTATCTAGTTGATTTGGATTTTTCATAAAAAACCTCTATTTGAGATGATTTTTGTAATAGATTAAGGCGCCTTTACCCGCAGCAAACAATAATCCCCGGCGCCTCGTTTCTCTTTTGCTGCTATTATACGTTGGGCATTAACTTTGGTACAGTTAAGATTGGTCAATCTTTCTGAGTTCCAAGTCATAATACGACGCGCGAGCTTACCTTCAGGACTATTCGACCATTGCAAAGTTTCAACTTCAGCAACAGTTAACTTTCTTGGTTTAATGGGTGCGTATCCACCAGCGAGCCATACGGGAACAGCTAACCCAGCTAAAACTCCAAACCCAATCGTTGCTATTAGTATTCCTAATGCTGGTATCATCACTTTTAAACGACTACGCTCTTTTGATTCGCTGTGCTTAATTAATCGGTCTACCATTTTACGAATTTCTATTTCCTGACCAGAGGTAGCTGTACGTTTGGCTTTTTCTAGTTGGTCGTAGATAGATTCTGACCAGCGCTTAAATAAGTTATCGAGTTCGTTAGGTTTATCTTCGAGTAATACCTGAAGTTGACCTGTTGCTAGCATCACGAGAAATAGCGGGTCGTTTGTAGAAAGTCCATGCTCAACTGTTATTGCTAAAACCCGTCTTTGAAAATCAGCGTCTTTACCTTCAAGTAAGCGATTCAAGAAGTTTTCTATTTTTGCTTGCCGTAAACTATGTACCATAATCAATTCCTTTCTGTTGGTTTGAGCTTTCAGGTTGAGAGTGGCTTTGGCTTGATAGCAGCGTAGAAACTTCTATTTCATGGGATTGAAGCAATGAGGTAAACTCAATTGCGTCAGCTTGCTTTAGCTCCTCCATCACTTCTCCATCTAAAGTAGCAGCTAATATCGTGTGCCCATCAACAGAGTCAGACAATACAAAATAATCTGACTCAACATGAATCGTTACTTTCCCAGTTGGAGGTAAGATAAACTCGCTTGTATCATGAGTTTGATACTCCTCTATAATTTTATCTACAATTGCCTGTTCAATTTCTAGTAACTCAGCTTTTTCCAACTGTGGTGTGTAGATTATTTCATTTGTAATTATATCAGTCATAATAGGCGCCTCTTGTTCAAACGATTGATTTATTTGATATGTGTCTGCTTCTTCTTGAAGCAAATCGTCTGGAGAAGAACGTAAAATTATTTCTCCTAACATCTCTAAATTAGGGATACTAATACTTAGCTGATTTGAGGTAGTAGAGTTAACAGTCTCTTTAGTATCATCCGAATCGTTATTGTTATCATTCAAACGTTTCCTCTCATCAACAAATTCTGACGATTGGACAAATTTCTTACTATGTAACACTTCTTGAATATACTCGTGGCTAAAAACCTGGTCAAATATTTGACTTTTTGTTGTATATTCTAAACTCGGTCCCAGGCTTCTATACGATGATAAGCTCCACTCACCAACATTATTAATATGACCGCAAATCATAAATTCTCCTGATTCATGAGCCAAAAACCATTCTTTCTCAATTCCCAAGTTCTGTAATACTGGGTTTTCTGCGGTAAGGATATACAGGCGCCCCATATACTGGTTATCTTCACTTGTTGTAACATCGTAGTTTAAGGCGCTATCTGTAGAATATAGAAACTTAAATTGATATGACATAAAGTTAACTTTTTACATCTAAGTTTTGTTTGGCGGGTTGTTTCTCTTTTGACCAAAGCTGTGTGCGTTCAATAGCTAGATGTGATTCCTCCAAGAAAGTAGATAGTCGCTGCTGTGACATAATTGGCATCGTCTCTTCGATGTTAGGAGCATCAAATCGAAACTTATTTGAGTCAATAAAATATCTGTCACCCGGATACAGTAAGGGAAAATCAATGATTTTGAGAGTATTTTTATACTTATTGGTCAGTGTTTTATAAGCATGATTGTCATTTAGAAAGCTCCAATCGTCTGTTTTACCTAAATTGCGAACAAAGACATGCAGCATTTTGTCCTTATGTAAATTAATTGATTGATAGAATAAGTCAATTGACTCAAAACCTCCATCACAAACAAACCATTTACATACATCCACACCATACTTTGAGGCAACCTCTAATAATTTTCCCCTATGAATCCAATTGTTGACTTTTGGAAACACATTTGCAGGAAGGTTGACAATAACTGGTTTCTTTCGAGCTAGTTCAAAAATTACATCTGCTTTGTCCCCCTTATTTAGAGCTTCGCTAAATTCGGCATCAACTGCAGTGGGGTAGAAGCGTTTTACATCTTGATTCGTTATATCCGTATCAACCAAAGCGTGTTCCAACTTTTTGTTAATTGCGTACTGCACCATGACGCGCGCGAATAGCGACTTCCCGACACCTCCCTTTTCTCCATCGATTAGATGTATTCTGCCCATATACTGTATTGCATCTCCACTTTCAAAATATTTCACTATCTGTTGTGATTCCTGCCAAATTCCACATTTGCAGTTCAGAATTATCCATTTCGTCTTCTGTATCAGGTGTTGGTATTTGATAAGGCGCCAGTTCTTGGGAGTTATCAACTTCGATTGCTACTCCTCCAAATGCACTGTACAAAATACGATTGACTTTTGCTTCCTCTACCTGAATTACAGTACATAAGTATTTCAGGTGATTTGTAATTGCATTCACCGAATCGAAAAATACTAATTCCAATCTTTCACGAGAATAGTTACCTTCGGTATACAATGCTAACGGTAAATAATAAGCAGTAAGAGCATTGATTATCAGTGCTGTTTTGTCATGAGACCGATGCAAAGTTTTATTTTGGATGTAACTAAGTAACTTTGCGTTGTCTGAATCTAATCTTGGCTGATGGCGCCATTTAAAATCTGTTATTGTACCCATAATTTCAGGAGTGGGAGAGTGGAGGAGTGGGAGACAAGGGGAGTGGGAGAGTGGGGGACAAGGAGAGCGAAGATAAAAGAATGGAAAATGATGTTTCGTCTTAATAACTTTTCTCCCACTCTCCCACTCTCCCACTCTCCCACTCCTCCACTCTCCCACTCCCCTTGTCTCCCACTCCTTTACTGATTGCTTTAACTTTAATACGGTGGTAAACAGATAGTGCCCAAACATCAGCAAGACGATTACCTAACCATTTTTCATTGAGACTTTGCGGAATTTCAACACCGCCATGCCACTCAATAGGTGTTACAGGAAACATGTCATCAAGTTCTGTACGTAGATAATCAGCCGTACCTCCACAAATAATTAACTCGTCTAATTCGTTAGGATGTGGCAATACTTCTTTTAACCAGTTCGCTAGCGTAATTACATACTCTGCTCTCGAAGTACTTACAGCGGATATTATTTTCTCGATATCAGAATCTTGATGACTGGTTGAGGTGCAAATACTGTAGAAGTGTTGGGGTTTTAGCTCAAAAGCAGCATTGACTATCGCTTGAGTTAATTGCTCAACTTCTAATCCTGATGTGCGCTCCATAACCTTTTCAACCATTTTCGTCATACCTAAATTAGTAGTTTTACCCCGGTTCAAAATACCGCGTCGAGAAATTATTACCGATGCGTTACGGTATCCCAACATCACGATTGCGATAACCTTACGTCGAATTGCCTCGCCTGTGTTCTTGCAGTACATCGCATAAATCCCGGCGCCTTCTGGAAAACATTCATAGCCAATCAATCTCGCGTTTAAAATTCCTGTTGGTGTATCAAACTCAATCAAAGCATCCTTGAGCATTGGTTTGAGTAAAGCTGAATCTTCAAATTCTCCTGGTGGTAGTAGCAGCGCCAGAGATATTTGAAAAGATTCAGGTAATTTATACTTCTGCTTTATCACCCATACCGCAGCCAGCGTTTTGTATACAGCTAACTCAAATTTTCGTGGTCTTAATCCAGGTGTGGCGCCGTAACTACTACGTGCCAAGTAACCAACTGCTCGATAATCTTCACCTATCCCCACCCAAGCTGTATTTTCTGGATAAGCATTACCCAAGTTCCGAGTTTGAAATCCAAGCGATGTTTTCGTTGCTTCAATAACGGCAGGTTCCATCCATATTGAGTAAGGTCTACCTCCTTTAATTTGTACAATTCCCTTTGTTCCACTCCCACCAAAGTCCAGCGTTAATATAACGTCTGGTAACTGCTCTAGGTTTAATCTGCTCATAAGCACTCACAACAGTTGATGGCATTTGTCTCACATTAGCAGCATCAAATGAAAAAGTGAATGCGACTGGAGTCTAGATTTTTTATATGACCCTAGTTGTACAACTATTTAGCAGGAAATTGCCAGGAATATTAAGTCCACCATCAAGTTAGTAGTACACACAATTCCTGGCAAATTCCTGCTGTTCATTTTCCTAAAGGTATGGCTTAAAACCGACCTAGTAGCGCTATCTTTTGAAGGAGCAAGCAGTGGTGATATCCGTATTTATTTATCCAGATAAAAATAACTTCTTTTGACGAATGTTCTAGGCTACTTTACATTCACGCACGTCCATATACGGCACAATCAAAAACTTGATTTAAATTTCAAACCCACAATACTTGATAGGCGCCTTTCAATCATAATATGAGTTGAAGTTTTGTGAGACGCGCGCCTGTAACAAACGGACGCGCGCTTGCCGTAGGATATTAACCGCGATAACGAGAAAAGCTGTTACAATCAAATTATTCAAAATAGAACAAAAAATTTGAGAGCGCTATGACGACTCATATACCCCGTCAGCCCCGCCCAAAAAATCAGGAATTACCACCCCTAGAAAGTGGCGACCGCTTAACTCGCTTTGAATTTGAGCGGCGATATGCTGCTGCACCCCACGTTAAAAAAGCAGAGCTAATTGAAGGAATAGTTTACGTGGCATCTCCATTACGCTTTACTCCACACGCCGAACCGCACAGCCGTTTGGTCACTTGGTTAGGAACTTATGCTGCTTTTACACCAAGAACTTTATCAGGTATAGAACCGACAATTCGCCTTGATATAGATAATGAACCCCAGCCCGATATTGTTTTGATTTTGGATGAAGCAGTAGGAGGAAAAGCTAGGTTAACAGAAGATGGATATCTCGAAGGAGTACCAGAATTAGTAGTTGAAATTGCTGCTAGCAGTGCCGCAATTGATACAGGCAGCAAGAAGCAAGCTTATCGTCGCAATCAGGTATTAGAATATATTGTTTGGCAATCATTTGAGAATCAACTAGATTGGTTTCACTTAGTAGAAGGAAAGTATCAAACACTTCCTGTTAATGAAGATGGAATCATTCGCTCTGTGACGTTTCCTGGTTTATGGCTAGCAGTAGAAGCCTTATTAAACAATGATATGGTGCGGGTATTACAGACGTTGCAACTGGGATTAAATTCGCCTGAACATAGAGAGTTTGTTGAGAAGCTAGAAAAAAAATAGAAAGGTTAGTGCCTGGATAAATATTATGTAATATACAAGGTAGTACAAATTTTCACAGGAGTTTTTGACTTGGGCAACGAAAATCTAATTCCTGAAAACGCGATTGAAGTGGTGCAATACTCGAAAACCGGAGAAAAAGAATCAGCTTTTTTGTAATATTTTTTAAAAAAAATTAATAATAATTTATATCTATATTTAATAATTTAGCATAACAACTACTGAAGAACCTTAATTTATAATGATATAAAGTCTACATAGACTAAATCAAAGAATAAAAATTTATATGTCATTGACTTAGTAAAGCTTGTCAAATATTGCATTAATATTAAAAATGTCAGCAAAACAAAAACAACAAACGGTTAGATTTGAGATGCTGCTTACTAAAGAGCAGAATGACTCTTTGGTACAACAAGCGGATTCTCTGGGTATCAGTAAAGCGGAGTTAATTAGGCGCCGAATAGCAAAATCCCGCATCAAGAGTATTCCACAGGTAAACTGGCAATGCTACTGGCAGTTATTAAAGATTGCCGAAGATATTAAGTGTATTGCTCAAACTCAGAATAATGCTCTGGATAATGGTTCAATACCGCAAGCTATTGACCCTATCATGATTGAGGAATTAATGAAACAAATTTCTCAAATACGATTACATTTAATTCTCGGCGCCAAGTCTGCCACCGAGGAGTATTCCCGTGGCGAGCTTGGCGCCAACGCCTCAAATATACAACAGGAGGAAAACGATGATTGGGAAGGTTAAAAAAGGTAAACATTTCGCTGGGTTAACAAAATATATTTTGGAAAAAGAAGAAGCGGAACTTGTCTGCACTAACCTTGCGGGAGAGACTCCTATTGATTTTTATAGACAATTGACGGCGACTCAACAACTTAACCCCAGAGTTAAGTCTCCTGTTAGCCATATCAGTATCAGTTTTGCACAGGGGGAAAAACCACCAACACAACAATTACAAGAAATTGTAAAAGGCGCCCTTACAGGTATGGGATTTGACAAAAACCTATATTTTGCTGCTACTCATGATGACTGTGAACACTTTCACATACATATAGGCGCCAGTCGTATCAATATTGATGGTGAGTGTGTATCTGACTGGTACGATAAGCGGCGATTAGAAAAAGTTTTGAGAAATTTAGAATCGCAGTTTAATTTGACACCAGTACCATGTTCTTGGGAAGTAGAACACGCGGCGCCGAATTGTGGTCAGAAACGGCGAATGCGACGAGAACAAGAAGAGTTTAAAAAAGGGTTACGGCGCCAAGCTCGCCACGGGGAGTATCCCCGGTGGCAGACTTGGCGCCAACAAGCAAATTGTAGTGCATTAGAAAAAATCCAAAATACAATAGAAGCTGTCATTAAACCAGAGATGACAATGACTCAATTCGTTCATCAACTTGAGTTAGAAGGTGTAAAAACTCAATTCAAAGTTGAGAATGATGGGGTAATACAAGGTATCTCTTACTCAGTAGGCTCTGTTGCTTTCCAGGCAAGTAAATTAGGTAGAAACACAAAAGCCTGCACAATTAAAGGACTTTTAGCACGAGGTGTCAAAGTTAACTTGGAACAAGATGTAGATGCAATTGTGCTTCGTACTAATCACACAGATTTGTCAGATAAGTTGATTGATAAAATCAAGCATCATCCTAACAATTTAGATTTAAATACTTCAGCCCCAAATAATCCGACGCAAACAGCATTGACGCTTGAAAGTAATTTACGTCAGCGCCAGCTTGGGCTAGAACTTAATTGATTGAAGTTAACAAGAGTGTTTAGGAAAAACGGGGCGACAACCTGCTATTATTGTCGCCACCGTTAGTAGTACTATTCCAATTGCACTAAACCAATACGTAAAGCGTAAAGCACGGCTTGAATACGGTCATTGGCGCCTAGCTTAATATAAAGGTTGCCAATATGACTTTTGACAGTACCAAGTGTAATGCTAAGTTCTTCGGCAATTTCTGCATTTTTCTTGCCTGCAACAACAAATTGCAGTACCTGAGTTTCTCTTTGTGTAAGACTATAAGATTTGGCTGTTTCCTCTACGAATTGAAGGTTTTCTTGTATAGAAGAAGTACTACCTATAACAAAGGGGCGAGTTCGTGCTGTGTCTAATACAATTCGTGCAACTGCCGGGTCTATCCAGGTTTTACCGCTGTGGGTAATGTGTATAGCTTCCAGCAGATGATTATATTCAATGTCCTTCATGCAATAAGAATCGGCGCCGATTGCAAAAGCAGACAAAACAGTTTCTGTGTCTTTGTAGTTACCCAAAATTATTGACCTAACGAGATTATCGCTTTGTTGCAGCAATCGTGTTAATTCCATACCATGTACACCAACCAAGTCAATGTCTATAAGTGCGACATTAGGTGGTTTCTCCTGTAATAGCTTTAAACCGTCGAGATAAGAAGTTGCCTCACCAACAATTTCTATATCTGGACTCTCAGATAGCATTAAGCGAATGCCAGCACGAACAAGTGGATTGCCTTCTATAATTACTACCCAAATTTTACCTGGTAATAATTGAATCTTTCTTGGTGAAACAGTTGATTTTGAATTTTCTTGCTCATAAATAGTGCTAATTTCGGAAATAGCATTTTTTAATTGAACATCTGAGCCAATCATGCCAACGATTCGATTCGCAGTTTGAATGTCCTCTTGCTCTAAGGCTTTCATATACTGCATTAAAATTTCCATGCGTGGTTGCTGTTCTAACATTATGTTGTCCCTATTAAGAAGAGTGGGAGAAGGGGAGAGTGGGGGAGTGGGAGAGTGGGGGAGTGGGAGAGTGGGGGAATGAGAAAATGAGAAAATGAGAAGTTATGCGGAGTATTGAAATCTTTCCCCCACTCTCCCCTTCTCCCTATCCCCCACTCCTTCACTCCCTACTTATGCATACGGTTTTAAATGGTGCTGACCAATTTCTGTCCAAAAATTGCCTTGACCTGATTCATTCAGGTGTTTGCAAAAATTGAAAACGCATGAGATAGAAATCATATCTGTGACAACATGATTTGGAAGAACAACTTGAGTTGTTTCTACTCCCAGACTCTCAATAAATCGTTTACCCTTCGACTTCGGTTTATGCACTACCGCAGTCATCTTACGAGTTGGTACAACAATCTCTCCATTCATTAACTTGTAGGCAATGACTTTGAAATTGGACTGCCGAATAATGATTCTTTCTTGGATGTACGTAACGTCAGAAGAATCACCACAACTTTGAGGAAATTGTCGTTTGGACATATGCCATGTTTAAATCTATGTAATTCACCCGAATCGCAAGTCAAGCGTCAAATCAGTAATGCGATAACACGTTCTCCATGTTTAAATGAGCGTATACAATAACAAGTTGGTAGTGGTAATGAGTTCGATTACTTACTACCTACTGTTTGCTGTCAAAATTAAGATTTGTGCGGACTTTACAAGTGCAAGGAGTCTTGTTAGACGGTCATCTAAATTACGGTCATAGTGTGCGTCGGGAGAATAATGATTAACCGTAAAAAGTTTATGGTTATCATTAACTTCACCAATATAAGCACAAGTCGTCTACCACCAACTTGATAATTTTGTTATACCGCATTTGAAAAATAATTGACGCCCTTCAAACAAAGTTTTGGCGGCTATTCTACGACAAACGTAATACGTAACAGGTTGATATTTATACAAGACTTGCGGGTATACCACACAAAAAGAGAATAAATCCACGCGCTAATGTGAAAATTGCGCTCTTGTAAGATGAAGTTTCGGTAAATAGAGCAAATTCAGTCGTACTCTGAGTTTTGATAATTTTTATGCAAATATCGCTTTTACCTGATTAAATACAAAACTCATACTATAGTCATAGTTATGTATAAGCCAATTTTATACTGGTACTTATTTGACTTAAAAAATACATTTTATGTGAATATACTGATTTTTGTCATTTACCTAAAATTTTAGAAACTTTACAAAGTTCATCAAATCATATTTATATGCATTATTAAAATTAGTTATTCTATCTATAATTGCTCGGATACTTGCTGTATGGTTACTTATAAATACAAAGAAATACTGACAGCAACTAGCTTGATAGTAAATGTATAATTAAAATATTAAAGGTTAACGCGCGTTAATCAAGGCTAAAGTTCTTTTACCAAACTTCTTCTTGTTCATGGGTAACTAACTGAATTTCCTCAGTTTGGCTACTAACAGTGGACGGCGCCAAAAGTTGGGAAGCGATGTGTTTTCTCAAATCAATAGCAGCATCTAACTGATTGATATCAACTTGAGGGGAACGTGCAATTAGTCGTGGACAAAGTTGCTGCTCCCAAAGTTCTTCACTTTTTATGATTCGATTGATGTCTGATTGGGGAATAGGAATTGTTAATGGGTAAGGAATAGAACCCTCCCAAGCGGATGAGTAGCCAGGATTGGTAATAACACACTTACCTTGCGGGAAGCGCATAATCTCATCAGGAGTTATAATAGGCATTGCCTGTAAATTGTCGGTCATTGTTATGGTTTGACCATCTTTAGAATTGCTGATAGATTTATTTTTAACAATAATGTCCTTGTTCCCAAAGGACTGAGAAAATTTTTCCGCAGTAGAATAATTGGCAGGGTTATATAAAATTTTGGTACTACAGGCGCTGGTAATAGCAGCAGCTAAATTTTCTCCATATGCCGAAGCTAGCTGTTCAAGCGACTGAACACCCAATACAAAACAGGCGCCGTTACTTCTATATTCATTAATCCAATGGGGCAATGCTTTAAGGTACAATGACGGAAGCTCATCAATGAAAATTCCAATTGGGTCAGTACGTGGTGTAGATAAGTTGCTAACGATTGTCATATGTAAAGCAGCAGCTAGCAGTGGCCCAACTACGTCGCGTCTAGCATCATCTAATTTAAAAATTAGTATTTGCCGCCCTGATAGTTTGGTAGGTATAGTACTTTTACCAATAAAACTGGGAAGGAGAGAACGTTGAATGAAACCAGAAAATATTCCCACGGTGGTTGTGTCGATGCTGGCTATAGTTTTTTCGCTATCTCTAGCTTTGAGATATTGTTGAAACGAAGCTGCAACCCAACGAGAAACTTTTCCTGCTTGTACAGCACTTTGCAGTTTATTAGTAAATTCATCAATCGACTGAATACAGTAAACCGTTGCTAAATCTGGACAATCACTGCTTTTAGCTAACTGAATTAAGGCTTTTGCGAGTAAGTCGGCAGCCTTGGAGAAAAACTCATCGCCTTTACCACTA
The DNA here is from genome assembly GCF_000331305.1 of Calothrix sp. PCC 7103. Classification (GTDB taxonomy): domain Bacteria; phylum Cyanobacteriota; class Cyanobacteriia; order Cyanobacteriales; family Nostocaceae; genus Dulcicalothrix. The sequence continues at coordinate 72,558 of NZ_KB217478.1, forward strand.
CCACCAGCGTTTGCATTAATAACTTGTGCAATTTGTGCTGCTGTCACTGCGTCTTCTTGGTTCTCCATGAAATCTAGAGGATTTATTACTTCACTATAAGGTTCACCGGGGGCAAATATTCGGACATCATACCCGTACCTAGCTGCAAGCGGCGCCAGTAACTTCATTTGGTCGCCCTTTTTATCGTAAACAATCAAAGGAAACCCTTGTATCATGCAACTTTCAGCCATACGGTCAATCGTGCCATAAGTTTTTCCTGAACCTGGGGCACCTAATACGAGCGTGGAACGTTCAGCATGAGGAATCCAAACCGTAGGTGAGGCGCCAAGAAATGTTTGAAAAACGGCGCCTGGTTCTATGAGATTTCCAGAAAACCAGTAACGGGGAGAACCGCACCAAAAGCAAACTTTATTGTGCTTACGCTCTCGAATTTGTTTTAAGGCTAGATTTGTTGCTGCTACTTTTTCTGTTCGCCCTACAATTCTTCCGGTAGAAATCTTGCCACTTTTACCATTTCCAAATTGGCTCAACAAAATTAGAAATACTAAACCCCCTAACATCAAGAGCGCTTCAGGATTTGCAAAGGTTTGAAACAATCCTTGAATATCAAAGCCTGATTTGTAAGAGTTTGCTGGCTGAGTCACTACTTGATACGTAGTTTCATTTGATATAAATTCATGTTTCATTTGCCAGATACTTTAATTAGAGTATTTTCAACAGGCTGATAATCGTTGCTATCAAAGCAATAGATTAACTTTTGTAAAGTTGTGTTGTTGATAACTTGTTGAACATCTAAACAAGGTAAACCTGAAGAGTTCTTTGAATTATCGTTTATTAGTGTGATTAAATGCTTACCTGGTAAGACGTTGGGTTGTAAGTACAAGTTAAGCACTTGCTTTGAACCTTGGGCATTACTCAAATATCCAGCATATAAGCAGCCAAGCTCCCCACACAAATTGGGAGAATTGAAGTTAAATATATACAAGTGATTCTTTCCTCTTGTTGGAATCACAGCAACTTTAATACCACTAATTTGAGTAGATGGTAAGGTTGTATTTTGAGTAGTAGCTGATAAAAGTAGTGATTTAGGAACTGCATTAGCATTTTGCCAATTTAGAGAAGTTCCCAAACCATTATCATTACTGCAACCACTAAGGAATAAGCTGGTTATTAGTAAAGAAAATCCCAAAGCTAGGTGAAAGTAGCGCACTAAACGCACTACTTTTATATAAACAACAGAATCTAGTTTCATGATTAGCACCCAGATGCAATATCTTTGTAGCGTTGTAATACATCGTTGGCATAATTTTTCACAGACACCCTACCAAAAATATCCTTGGCATTGCTATCAACTTGCGATGAATCTCCACCAAAGTATTTTTGAGTAACTCGTTCAACCAAACGTTCAGAAGAAAAGGTATTTTTGGTTGTTGGGTCAATTTCTTTGGATGTGCTATTAACTTTATCTGTTATTCGAGTCTCAAATACCGCATCTTGAGCAGCAGGGGGGAAGAATTGAAACAACTCAGATGAATCCGGTTTATAACCCCCAGATAATTTGGCTAAAAACTCTTGACCTCCTTCAACTTGAGCTATTTGCTGCTGTACATCTGGGTCGTAACTCTTGACTTGATACTTGCCCAAAGCAACACCACAATTAGTCTCACCATCAACACAAGTGTAAGTTCCAATTGCGTTGTAATCACCATCTCTACTTTCAACATCATTGATTGATTTACTCAGTGCTGCAACATTGACTCCTTGGATAGTTTCTGTTGGTTGACAATTATTTTGAGTAGAAGTTTGTACAACTTCGGAGTTTGGTGAGTTAGAGGCGCCTGTTTTGGTTTTAATGTTACTGTTTTGTGTTTGAGTACTAGTTGGCGCAATACTATCTTCAGCACCGATAAAGATTGGTGCATTTACCCTATATGTCATGAATGGAACTGGACCAATAAAATAAGGAGTGGCGCCGCAAATATTTTTAAACCTGAAGAATAAAGCAGTGTCAACGGTATCGGTTTTTTCATTTGGTTCCATCACTACTACTTTGAAAGCACTACCAAAAGGCAACCTTCCTGTAGGTTCTTTACCACCATTCACTCCTTTCAAACAACCCCAACCACCCGAGACTTTTTGATACTTACCACTAATCCATGAGCGTCCTTCAAATTCTCTCCTAATATTACGCCCTGAATTTTCTAAATCGTCGAGTTCAATATAAGGACAACTTTGCCCAGAACAAGGAACAGTAAAACCAGCTACATCTGAACCTGATACCGTTCGTTGGCGCCGTTTTTCTTCTTTACCCTTTAGGAAATCTATCCTAGCTACGGTATTACCAGACTCATTGAGCTTTATAGGAAATGAAGCTAAAGATAAAGAATTGAGTAGAGGTACATCTTTAATTAAACTATTTTGCCAACCAGTAAAGTTAGATAATTGTACTGTTTCAATACCTGGAATATCGGCAACGGTGTATGGAGATAAATCAATTTGGTTAAGCTTTAACTTTCCTAATGCCGAATCAGGCGCCACAATTTCCCTTAGTGGACTGTTTAGATTTGTTTGAGGAGACTTTGTTTGTAACAGTTTCGCAAGTGGTGGAACTTGTGCTGCACTCTTGGATTCCAAGGACGGTACAGCATCAACTAACTCTTCAAGAGTTTGTTGTCCCAATAGTGGGAAGCTATCTAAACTAAAAGTATCTAAATCAGGATAATTAAGAGTTTGAGCAATCGTATTCAAACTTAACAAATCCGGTCGTAGCGCTTCATCAATATCACCCAACGTTAAATATTTATCTGGTGTATCTCCTTGGTGCCACTTCCTATCTATTCCATTAACATTAACTGAACCGCTTTCTGCAATAGCAGGCATTCTACTAAACGATATCTGGCTCCAGTCTGGCAATAGAACATTAGTATTTCCAGAAGTAGTGAGAGTACGAGTTGGCAAATCCCGCTTCTGCGTTGAGTCAACTTGAGCATTGGACAAAACTAAGTGCCAAGGTTTAAGCCAAAATATTATTACCAAACATACAGAGAATGTAAGTAAGGCTCCAAATCGAAATATCTTCATAAACCTGTAATTAAGTGATTTATGAAAAATTATCGATGATTTCTATAATATCCGTACTCGACTGGAGACGTAAGCAAACATGTTTTTGGTATAGATTAATTATTCAACAAGTGATAATTCCTCCAAAGGTACATAATTAGCATAGTACTCAAGCTTTGCTTCATCCCCCTCTATCCTAGAAATCACAAAGGGTTGCCAACTCTGTAAGTGTGGATAACAGTTGTCCCACATTACTTTATCTCCAACTCTTAAATTACTAAGAGAGTCTGAACTTAAAGTTGTATCTGATATTTCTGGCTCAACTTCTACTTTTTCATTATTGGTCTCAAATTTGTGCTTGAGTTCATGTATTCGCGTTTTTTGTTCCGAGTCAAGTAATTCCCAGGATAGTAATTTCAATTCGTTTGGGCAATTTTGCATTATAGCCACTACTTCTTCTGACCAGGTTTCAAGACCGGATAAATATTCTGCAATTATTACCGCTTCTTCTAGTATTGAATCGGCATCACTACTGACTTCTGAATCGGCACCACTATCAAATACGACTACTGACTCATTAATGTCCGAACTATTAACATTGTTGTGAGCTTCTAAATTGGCGCCATTATCAAATGCTTCTACTGTCTCTATAACATCTACATTATTAACCTCACTATTGACTTCTGAATCGGCACCAGTATCAAACACAACTACTGACTCACTAATGTTCGAGCTATTAACATCGTTGTGAGCTTCTTTTGCGGCGCCATTATCAAATGTTGCTACTGGCTCAACAACATTTACATAATTAATCTCACTGTTGACTTCTTTTGCGGCGCCACTATTAAACACGACTACTGACTCATTGATGTCCAAGCTATTAATATTGTCATTAACTTTTAAATCAGCTTCATCGCAGCTTACTACTATTGGCTCACTAACATCCGAATTATGAACTTCCGAATCTAATTTTGCTCTTTGTAGTTCTTCGCTATTAGATGATTGTAGTTGAGTGTCTGTGTTCGTAGAAGTAGAGTTAGGCGCCTCAACGTTCCCATTCGTATTAATTCTCTCAAAATCAAAAAGGCTTTTTCTTAAACCATCGTTTAACTCTTGAGAATTCTCTACCCGGACTAACTCTCCTGACTCGTAAGCTTCAACTAGTGACATTGCTTGTCTAACAACAGTTTGGGGAAGTACGCCTTTTTCTTTAACGATTCTTTGTATGGTAGTACCAGTGAACTCATCCGATTCGTGAATAGATCCAATTTGGCAATACCTCTTACCTGATATGTTACGGCGCCAAACACTCACATCTTTAGTGGTATCCGAATTATTGTCATCCGAGGTTTCTTCTTTTTGAGGTTTACGACTAAGTTTGATTAATTCGCGTACTCTTTTTTGAGTAATATTAGCCTCATTTTTAAGCTGCTCAATCACTGGTTGGTACTTTTTGTTATTTTTAGCAAGCAAAAATATTGTGTCAGGTTCAACTAAAGCTAAATCTTGAGGGTCAAAGCCAACGAATGTCTTACCAACTTTTACATACTTCTTGTCCTCTCCTTCCAAATCCAGAGATACAACTACTTTTTTATACTCTTTTCTCTTCAGTATGCGTTCTTGCTCCTCCAAGTAGAAAGAGACCTCAAGAATATTTATGCTGCCTCTTTGCAGTTTTCTTGAGGCTTCAGCATACTTATATAGTACATATGACTTCTTCGCATACTGCTCCTTCTTGACCTCTCCCGATGCTGGTGAGTCACTTATTACGTCGAAGCCTTGATTTTGTGCCATCATATGTTCATACCCTCCAAAGCAAATTTGTATTGTTGCGGTGGAAGCAGTTGAAACGAGAACATAGAAATCGCGTTTCAACTGCGGAGCGTCAAACATAGATAAACCTTTGTCAGAGGTTTTTGTTTGACGTTGAATCAAATTTTGTCTAAAGCGACTGCTAAATTCTTGCCGGAATAGCAGCCGTCTTTATTTTGTCTTCACATAATTATATCGTGCATTCTGCAATACACATTAATAGATATGTATTTCTTTACAGTGAAAGAAAATAAGAAGTAGAATTGGAATAAACAAATTTCATACATAGTTTTATTAGCTGTTAAATTTGATGCAAGTAACACTTACGGTTAACATTGAAGGTTTGGGTGCCAAAATCAGACAGGCTAGGGAGTCTAAAGGGCTGAAGCCAACATGGGTTGCAGCTCAAGCTGGTATGAGTGTGCCTAATTTATACCGAATTGAAGTCGAAGATTCTAAGTCCATTCCGCTTGATACATTAAAAAGGCTCAGTCATGCAGTCGGTATCGATTTTGTTGGTATTGATGTCAAAAATGCTCTAATTGAGGATTTTGATATTTCTACTCCTACTGCTGTCCAAAAATCTTGAATTTACTTGTGTTTGGTTGAAAAACCTCGCAATTATACCTCCTAGTTACAAAGAAAAATTTCTATTAACTTATTTATTCGCTGGGCGCCTGGGTTCAAACTGGGCGCCCTCTTTTCTGCTTATCAACCAATTTTTATCTATTTCTATTATATTATTTTTAGCAAACAAAAAATATATTCAAACATAAAAATATTGCATTAATGCATAAAATGTATGAGTTATAGCAAAAGTTGTATGATTGGAACATATGGGGGTACGATAGGAATCATGAAAAAGTTGTATTGTCGCTTAGGCGTGTTGATGGCAGAAAAAGACCCGCAGTTGTCTCAAAGGCAGCTAGCTAAAGAAGTAGGACTCGACATTACGACCATTAACCGTTTATTTACAAACAATTTTGGTAGAGTCGATATTGCTACGGTAGAAGCATTGTGTAACTACTTTGACAAAGAAGTAGGTGAATTGTTTGAAATGAGAAAACCTGAAGATATCCCACAGAGAAAGACACGTAAACGTTCTAAGCTTGATACGGCGCCGTTATAAGTAGTATAAATGTTGCTAATATCACCTTTAACTACCAAACAAAACGGTTGGCGCCTTAGCCCATCTACTTTTATCTGGCGATGCTGCTGGTCGTGCATAAAAAGCCTTGTTGCGAATCTCAACAATTTTGTCTTCTTCTCGAATCATGCTGGGGGTGAAACTATTTCGTTGCTCAATAAAATCTCCGACTGTTACTTGTAAAGCTGAAAGTGCGAGTTCTTCGCCTAAAAATTGCTTACTGTTTCGGTAAAAAGCTGTTTCTGCGGTTTTTCTGACAATAAGGGCGATTTCAGCAGGAGTTAAGAGTTTAGTTTCTCCTAGCAGGCGCCACCAGTCTTTATCGCTAAAATCTAAACCTGGAAAGTATTTTGCTAGGTGCAACTTGAATATTTCGTACCTGGCGCCTGCATGAGGCAGGTCTACAAAAATAATGTCATCAAAACGGCGTACAAGTTCAGGGGGTAAAAATTCTAATCTATTGACTGTTGCCATTACCAGTACTTGAGAGGTTCGCTCTTGCATCCAGGTCAGCAACTTTCCTGCTAATTGACGAGATATTCCACCATCATTATCTGAGTAGAAACCAGCGAAACCTTTATCAAAATCGTCAAAATATAGAACTAAACCATGTTCCCCGTTCGCATCACAGAATTTTAGAAACTCCCGTAAATTTTTTCTTGACTCAAAAGCAGTGGCGCCACGTAGTCCTGACCAGTCGGCAGCAACCATTGGTACACCCATTTTAGAAGCTGCGAGTTTTGCACTTAAGGATTTACCTGTACCAGGTGGTCCCCATAAAATCATTCCCTTTGGAAATTTGAGATTATGGTTTTTGGCTTCAGGTTTGAGTAAAGCTCCCGCACGCTCTAGTATTTCCTCTAATAAATCTAAACCTCCAGCTTCTGGGACATCCGGTGAGCTAATAAATTCAACTCCCTGCCCCTTCAACTTGTTTTTCTTATAAGCTAAGACTGCATTAACTAGTTCTTCATTACTATTAATGGCCCTTGATAATCTCAAGAGAGCCATTTCCAGTTCGCCACAAGGCAAACCTAGACAGCTTCGATAAAGATTTTCATCTTTCAAATCAAACTGACCTCCAAAAATTTTCTTCACTATTTGTTGTAATTGTTCTGGACTAGTATGCTCATAAGCTAGAACTGGAATTAACGGCGCCAGATGTGCAGGTAGCTCGACATAAGTCTCTAAGCAAACAACGAACTGCTGTCTTACACTTGTAGATAGCTCGTAAAATAAATTACTAAGTATCGCTTGTGTATGCTGTGAAACGGCGCCAGTAATAGTATCTGGAGAAATCTCGCTTTCAAAGATAAATATCCCTGTTGCATCAGCGTTTTCCAATAGCCAAGCTAAACCCGAAGTGCATTTGCTTGTTTGCCTATTAAGCTGTAATGATTGATTAACTTGCTGCAACTGCGTGTAACCTTGATTCCAAAAATATAGATTTTGTCCGCGACTAGTAGCAATCTGATACACCAACTCTAGTATTTTCATACGTTCGGTAAGTGGCGCCTCGACTGCGACAACAGTTTGTCCGTGGTCAAATAGCATTGGTAAATCTTTGAGCAGCATGGCTATTTTTGATAAGTGGGTAAATAGGTTTTACGATAGTTAGTCTTTGCCCATTTTTTAGCTTGTTTGATAGTCCACATTGGTTCGCTTGGCAAGTCAGGTATATTGGCTAGTTGATTAAGGTAAGTCAAATCACCTGCAACGCGCGCTATAACCGAAGCGATAAATTTACAGCAACTGTATGGGTATTTAACTGCTTGCTTTTCACTAAAGCGAATTACTACCCAGTTATTACTGGTAAAAAATTTATTTCTCATATCATCTTTACCCTGGTTAAGGCAATGGTGAGGAGCTTTGGTATTACCGACATAAGGCTCGTCAATTTCAATATCAATACTTAAATTACTGTCGTGTACGAGTATAAAATCGGCAGAATATGGGTAAGAAAATTCTGGATTATCAAATGCCATCCCTTGAGTTACCGAACCAAATAGGCGCCTGAGTACCTGGTAAAAAGCTTTCTCAGAAACTCCTGCGGGTGCATCACTTTTACTTGTCGGCTGCAAGACGTTGTTCGAGAGTAAGTAGCTCAGTTTAGCTTCATGTTCAGGAAAACGTAAAACAGCTTTGGGTTTTATGACTGGCGTTTGTATTTGATTCATATTTTGATTACCTGACTTTTGAGTGGGCAGGGGTGACAAAGCGCAGACAATACCTAAACCAATTGATGACCAAAGAAGTGCAACTAACCACCAAGGAGATAAGGCGCCAAAAGATACTGGGATAAGAAAACCGAGTAAAAAGTATAGGAATTGATAGAGTTTAAATGATGCATTACGTTTTGATAAGTTAGAAATTTGACTTGATTTAAAGTTAATAGCATGGTGTTTTTGACTAGGTACAGGGTTGTTTGCAAGAAAACTGAGTATTGAAGCTGGATAGATTACAGCAGGGTAAAATTTGCTCACCTATTTGTTGAGTTCTCTACCATAGGAAGTTTTAACGAATCTGTAGGAATCTGGTTAGGTAATGTGTTTAGTCGTACTTTTAAACTATCTTCGATGCCTAATACTCCTAATTCCGTTAATACTCTTAGTGACAAATTAGAGTTTTGTGCAATTTCTACCAATGATTTATTTGAGGTATTTCGGGCAAGGGCTAAAAATTCTCTAACCTTTGATACTACTGGGTCAGATGCGGGAGCGTAACCTAAACGTATTGACGCAACTAAGCCGCGCTCAATATCTCCTAATGTTGCTTTGCGCCCGTCACCAAGCTCTAAAGCAAGATTATTAATTTGGCTAGCCTTGATTGGCGCCATATTTACTGTGCTATATCGTGGTTGATTTTCTTCTCCTGGCTGGATATTAAACGTATAAAGCCGTGGGTTTCCTGCACTAGTTTTAGTTTTGACAAATAAGTTCGTAACGTTTGCTGTAGTCAAATTTGGAAATTTTAACGGCTTGATTTGGCGAAGAAACACTGTTGTTGCTTGACCATTGGATAATGGAGTATCGGTTGCGTAAGTAAAACGACTGGGGTCAGCAAGAAAAATTTGGGTTATTTGTTCGTTGACATCAGAGAAATCAATCGCTGTTGCTCGACCTGACCAAACTTGAACATTTATTGAAGGGTCTATAGTTTCCGGAGTGCGTTTTGTAGATTCTTGTGCATGAGATGGCGCCACAAAAACCATAATGCTAAAACTAATCACGCTTATAATAAATTTTTTCATACAGGTATTTAGCGAGTAATTTCAAAGAAACTGTTGAAAAATATAGATACTTTTGTTCCTGTTAGAACGATTGCGACGTTAGGACGGTTTTGCAATTCACTGTCTGCTTTATCCGCACGTTTGCTTAAACGCTGTTGCATTGGTTGAAAAAATCCTTCGACTGCTGCGGCCAGAAGATTTGGTTGACGCGCGCCTGTTACAATCGTTTGATTAAACCCACCATTGGAAATTACTGTTTGAGATTGAGTTTGGTTAAAAACTTGACCTGCACGACCTGCTGCACCAAGTAAACCAATTAGAATATCTTGTTGTGCAATGGCGCCACCTCTATCTTGAAGTGATTGTGCAATCAAGGGTTTATTATCTGAACCTCGAATTAAAATTGCATCTCTAGGAATTGATTGCTGTTGAACTTTACCAAAGCTGTCGGTATAAACAATTGCAACAACACTTTGTTTTACTAATTTGTTAGCTTCAGACACTGAATCAACCTCTGTAATCAAAATCGTTCCTTTTGATAAAGCCACACGACCGTCATTTGATAAAATATCTTCTTCTAACTCAACAGCAAACCGTCCCTGATTTTTATCTTCTTTTGCCCAAATCATTGGTACTAATACTTTTGCTTGTGCTGTTGTACCTATTTGAACCTGTAAATTACTTGGGGTATTAGAAGCAGTTTGTGCAAAATTAGAGTATTGAGTATCTGGTTTCTGGCGGTTAATAATTCCCCATTCCCCTGGTGTTTGAATTTGAGGAGTACTTGTTTCTGTCTGAGTTAGACCACTATTTACGGCAACAGTGGGAATGGATGAAGGATTATTGATGTTGCTTTTTGAGGTAACGCTATTATTTTGAAAGCTTACTTCTCTGTAAACGGGGGAAGATGAATTGATTGGTGTACCATTTAATGTATTAGTTCGTTCAACTTTGTTAAGCACAGTCTCGGTTTGTTGAAGTTGCTTATCATCATTAAGAGCAACTGTTTGTTGTCCTAATGTTGCAAGTTCGCTCCATTGCTTGAATGGGTCAATTTCTTGTGTTGGTTTACTAACTGGTAAATTTCTAGGTTGTTGACGTGGCGCCGTTTCTCTAATTATTCTTGGTGGTGATGGAACTTGAGAACGAATAATTCGAGGCGGTGGCAAGCTGGCAATACGAGTTCGTGCTATGGGCGCCGACTTTTGAACCGTTGGCGATAGTTTTGGTGGTATCGGTTTCTGTGGCTGTCTCTCTCTTGAGCTTTCTTGGTTACGTAATGCGAGTTCAGCTTTTAGACGCGCTTCTTCTTGACTTTGGGTTTGTGCGAGAGCTTGCTGTGTTGGTTTTGGTGTAGTAGGAGTTTTTGCGATTTGTTTTGGAGCAAAGAATATTGACCAACACATCCAACCAAAACCCATGACACCACCTACTAAGAGAGATGCAATGGCGCCTCGAACGAGTGGATTCTCGCTGCTGTCAACTGGTTCGGCTTGTTCTGAGTCACGTTGAATCAAATATTCTTGGTCAATTAAAGCCACTTGTTCGGGTCGATACCCTGATATTTCTAACTCTTCTTCTGGCGTTATATCATCATCTAATTGTGGACTGTTAAAATTATTCATAGTCTTCTCTCTATTTATTTGGAATAAATTCAGAAATTTTTGTTATTTCTAAACCCGCACTTCTAATTTCATATAATTGTTTTTCTAAGACAGAAGCGTTGTTTTCGGGCGGTTGGGGTATATCTACAGCTTGCAAAGTAAACGTGCGATTTATTGCTATTTCTTCATCGGCGCCACCATTCATATTTACTAGTACTCTTGTAGCAACCATATCTACTTCCCACTCACCCAATCTGGTTTGACGAGGATTTGAAAGGTAGGAAATTATAATCTTTGAGCGAACTTGACCGTTAAATATTCGTTGTGGCGTGATTTCGGCTAATTGTTGTAATAGAGGTTGTCGGAATCCACCTTTTCCTTGCTGTATTAAAAACGAGCCAAAATAAGCATTTGTTGTAACACGCTTTCCCTTACCAATATCCCGTCCTTTATCTTGTTCTTTAGTGGCGCTAATTACACCATCCCAATTAAAAGTTAAATTTGCCCAGTGTCTGACGGTATTTTTTATTACTTCAGGGTAGCGATATAAATAATCTTGCTCAGATATAACTAAAGCACGACCATTGACCAACTGTACAAAAGTTGTTTTTCTTTCTGAGAGTTGATTTACTTTAAAACTCAAGAACAATATGAATAAAAAGCTTAATAAACTAAAAGTAGTCAGCCCAATAAAACACAGTGGCAGAATATCTTTAGAATCAAGCAATATTTTCGGTCTTTTAACCTTTTGTAAAGACTTTAACATTAAACATTACCTCACAAACTCTTGCCAGCGAAACCCGTTGCAACAGCTACCACACCATCAAAAGCAGCATTAACAAGGGCTGGAACTCGGCTATTAATACCTGTATAAAGCGCAACGCCTCCACCTCCTGCTATTAACAGTGCTAAAGCTGGTGCAAAAATGCTGATAAATGCTAGAAAAGCTAAATCAGATGCACTTTGCGCGCCAGCAGTAACTATTACCGTTGCAGCTAACCCAACAACAATGTTGTAACCAAGTTGAACTCCAAACAATGAAACAAAACCGCTAGCCCAAGCCCATATTGGTTTTGAGCCTAAAGGTAATAAACTTAATCCCAAAGCAATTGGTGCAAAAGTCGCAGTCATAATTAGTGCAGCTTCTAAAATGTTTACAAATGCCCATTGCAGGGCGTAGAGAAAGGTGATTAATATTAGCGAAATCGATGCACTGAAAACGGCGCCTGGATTTTGTACAAAGTCTGTTAACTGTGCCACAGCTTTACGCGCTTCCTCTAGTGGCCCATTATTTTGTTTTTCTGCCTCAGCAAGAATCTGTTCTATAATTGGTCTTTTTTCTTGGAGGCAGTCTGTAAGGGGTTTACCAGTTTTACCCTGACATTCTGCATAGATTGTAGAAACTTGGGTTTTGACGCTTTGAGTTAAAGTTACGTCAGATATTGCTTGTTTAAAAGTAGTATCCGCTAGTTGGATATTGAGAACAGCAATAACTTGCTGATGACCAATGTTTCTGACGATAAGAACTGTTTGAGAAAGCAAGTAGCCATTACTACCTAAAAATAGAGCAATAACTAAAGGGTAGACAACAGATGCAGCTAGCTCCGACCATAAAAAGCGCTTCTCTTGGTAATCAGAAGCCATTTTCACAGCTAAGAAAATTATACTTAATGCTGCAAGGGTAGTACCTAGATTACATAAACCTGCCCATAAGGCGCTATCTTGGTTAATTACATCTCCCCATGCTTTATTCCACGATTCAACGGTTTGTTTACTCAATTCAATACTGCTGGTAATCAAGGTAAGACCAACAGTTGAATCTGAGTTGTTATCAGGTGGAGTTACTTGCGAAATCAAAAGGGGAGAGAACATAAAGCTTAAATAATCTACAATTACTGACTGGTCGAATCTTGACTAAAGACACTTCCTCCAGGCATCGTTAATAAGGCGCCTTGAGATGCTGCATTATTACCTGTTGCAATTCTGGTTTGGCGTTCTCCAGTATTAAAGGTATTAAGTTCTTGTGCGGTTTGAGCAGTGAGAGTTAAATCTAAAGCTCTATCTTGGCGTGCCTGTGATGCTTCCTGTAACTGCAAATCAGCAATTGTGGCATTATTTTTTAGTTGTTGGGATATATTTTGAAGAATATGCTGCGAAGTATCAGTATTTTGTGAATCATCCGCCATCGAGCTTGATTCAAGTTGAGAGTTTGCGCTTTGTTCTAATGTATTTTTAGACTTGTTTTGAGCGTTTTTAGAGAGAGTTTTATTTTGCGCGACTTCAATTGCTCCTACCCGTTCGCTTTGCGACGCTAAGTCTTGACGAATTGCGTAAGAGTTTTTGAGGTTATTTTCTAATTTGCTTGATGTTTCCCCATCTTCAGGTAGCGAACCTTTCATGATTTCCCCAACAACTTCACCTAAATCGGGGACTTCAACTGAACCAAGAGCGTTATTAACAAAATTTGTAATCCCTCCAAATAAGTTACCTCTTACAAACGAGCCTAAATCATCAACAAAATTCTGAATTGAATTTGAGGTATTATTGATAGAATTAGCTGTTTTAGTAATTGAACGAGTTTCTGGTGTATCTACAGTGGCGCCAAACGCTGAATTGATAACGGTTAAACTTAATCCAATCGCTGTTATGCCAATTACAGAAATACTCTTCACTTTTTTACTAAATCTACGCACAGCGTAGGAGTGGGGGAGGGGGAGAGTGGGAGAGTGGGGGACACAAAAATGTTTTCTTTTCAAATTACTAGTCAATCTAGGCATAAGACATCTCCAAAATTACTCAAATTTCTGTGCATTATTAACATTAATTAACTTCTTCTCCCCCACTCCCCCCTTCTCCCACTCCCCCACTCCTCTATTCTCCTTTAGAGCCGCAACATATACTTTTGTAAACTCAGCCAAACCTTGAAGTTGCCCTTTAATCGTATTCGGATAGCGTGCCATTAAAGCGCGACGCGCGCGACGTTCTTCTTGGTTTGTTACGACTGCTGCTAAAGCCATTTCACCAGGATAAAATCTACACTGCCAAAAACGTCCTCCTTTTTCTATGAGCCAGCATGAGTATAAATCTGTTCTATGAGGAAAAAATGACTCAGATGCATTTTGAGAAATGATGTTACTTGGGTAGGTTAAATATTTTTGGAATGAAGCAACAGCATTTGATGTAATGCACCCTGTTATTCGGTAGCTGATATTCTGCATAATCATTGCAGCGGCGGCAGATTGGCAAATTGTATCTGGGTCTTGACTTGATAAAATAATGCTTACACCATCTTTACGCGCGGTCGCACAAAGTTCGCCTACCATTGCACTAAACCCATCTTTACGGAAAAGTACTGAAAGCTCATCTCCAATAAACAAGCTTTTGGGATAACTCATCGCTACACGTAAACAAGCTGCTTTTGCTGCAACTGCCATTGTGTATGAATCTTGGTCGTTACTTAAACCTGTTAGTGCATAGAATTTGACCATTGGTTCTGGGGAAAAGCTGCTTGGTTTTCCTATTGCTGTTCCTAAAGGACTTACTAAAAGTGCTGTTATTTGGCTGGTTATTTGATTTATTGCTTGGTGGTCAATAGCTTCAGGTTTTTGAATATTGAGACGCGCGATTGAACAAAACCGCACAAAGTCTTTTAGTGTTGGAATATCTTGCCATTCGGCTGACTTCCATCCTTTTGTAAAAGCTTCGTTGTAACGCTCAATAATATCTGAGTCACTTAGAAACATCTCCAGCGCTTGCATTAAAATTGCATCTACTCGTTGTGCTAAATGAGGAGCATTCAGGCGCCCCATTACAATTACACTTAGAGCATTGCGTATAAACTCACGCCAGGACTTCATACGTGACGCACGTTCATCAACATCGAAGCGGCGTAAATCTGGGGGTTCCATTAGATTATTAGAAGCAGACGATAAATCAAAATAGGCGCCTGCTTCACCTAATAATTCAATTCCCGTTTTAAAAGAGCTTTCGCCGTCTGCCGCAGGAATATCTATACCAACTACTGGGATATTTTGCGACAATGCATCAAGCATGAACCGCCATAATAATACAGATTTTCCTGAACCTGTTTTACCTGTAACTAAAGCATGTTGAGTGTAGGAGAATAAATCAACACAGACAGGTTTTCCACCTCGGTTTGTTAAAAATTCTACACCAATAGAGTCAAGTTCTCTGGGTACTGTTAATGGTAAGATGCCAGCAACTGTTTCGCTTTCCAACACTAGTCGGCGTTCGCTCAATATCGAACTTGAATGTAATATTCGGCGCCAAGTTATAGGTAAAGTTTCAAGCCAGATTTGTGAAGCAATGTGTCGTTCGCGTAATACTTTGGCATTACCAAAACTTGAACAAAGTAAATCACACGCTAAATCCAAACTTTCTGCATTCTCGCGCGTGACGAGAAATACAACCGCACAATTTAATGGAACGGCGCCTTTATATAATTTTTTCTGTGCGTCAAAACTTTCCTCTTGTTTGATTTCGGCGCCGACATCTCTACCAGTACCTTTGAGTAAAGCACGTTCGCGCGCGACTTTGGTTTGTTTGGCTTGGCGATGTAAATTATCTTCTGTTAAATAACGGTTAGCAGCAGATATTTCTACAATCGCTTCGGTGTCACGAACATGGTTCTCACTCAAAACCTTCCACATCCATAATATTTGCTCTCTGACTGATGCCCATGCTGCCACCGTATCTGCCATTGTTAAAACCCCACATACTTTATCTTTGATGTATATGCGGTTTGTGCATTGACGATGTTCGGGACATGAGCTTCGTCCGTATTCTCCTGTAATTAAGATAGTTGTGGCGTGTTTTGGTGAGTTTTGGATTTCTGTTAATTTAATTCCTCTATCTTTATCTTCTGTTAGCACGAGTAGTTGTGGAATTTCTGGAGATGGAGATTTAAGTAGTTACGCAAAATCGATTATATATTCTTCTCCAAAATTCTTTAAGATGTATTCTACTGACTCAACCAACCTCTCCCAACTCTCATAAGCATCTATTTCTAGCCAATAATATTTAATAAAACGCCACAAAGATTCAATGATATTCAATTCGGGGGAGTATGTGGGTAGGAAAAATAAGGTTAATCCTTTTTCTTTCCATTCTTCTAGTTTATCAAGTAGCGCATGACTAGTATGAATTGAAGAATTATCAACTACTAATACAGTCTTTTTCTCAAGAGTTTCACAAAATTTATCAATACATGCTATTACAACATCACTATTAATGCTGCGTTCAAATAAATAAACCTCTAAATCGTTTCTTCTATTTAAAAAGCCTAAAGCATTTAAACGCTTACTTCTCTGAGTTTTTACAATAATAGTTTCTCCTTTTTCTTGCCATGCATATGGAACATAAGAAGTTAAGCAAAACCCTGTTTCATCAACATATCTTAAATCAATTTCTCCTCTATCGTCTTGTTTTCTTAATTCTTCTAATTCTTCCTTTTTTTGCTTGTATACTGACTCTTCTGGCTCTCCTGCCACGCCTCTTTTAATGCGGCGCCATGTAACATCAAAAAACTCTAAAACTCGCTTAATTGTATCATTACTAACATCAATTCCCCATTCATCTCTAATTTTCATTCTTACAATATGTAAATTTCTTGAATTTTCAAGCGACCAGTGTTTAACCTGCTCTTTTTGTTCATCATCTAATTTTGACTTTCTTCCTCTTCCCTTTTTGTCGTATAACCCAGCTAGTACATAATTATCCCAATCATCAAACCAGTTAGTAATCGTTAGACGACTGACATTAAAAATTTTAGTTAAGTCGGTTATTTTATATCCATCATGACTTAATTTTATACACTGCGCTCTCTGCCGTACTTGATGATATTTACTGTATTTATAAATTCTTTCTAAAATTTTGATGGTTTCTTGACTTAATCCTTTGATAAAACGCATGTTCGCACCCCTTTCTTGACGTTTTAGTTTTCTAGTCATAGTTTATCATGAAATGCATAAATATTTTTGCGTACCTACTTACCCGTAACAAACCACCAACTCAGAATTAACCAAAAACTAATAACAGCCACTTTCGGAATTCCCCATCCTAACAATCCATCAAAAATAAAGTACGTAATCGTAATAATTGCAAACCAAGGCAAAATTTGATTTGCTGGTATTGGACCAAAAGAGGGTTGTTTGCCTAATATCTTATTTACTCTTACTGCTTCTGTATCTGTTGACATTGTTAATTTCTAACCTCCTGGAGCAGTACCACCGCCACCAGCACCTCCGGCGCCAGTTCCATTACCCACAAACAGAAATGTAATTACATCGATTGTGAGAATAATTCCAATTGCTAAACCCGCTTGAGTCGCAATTGGGCGCCAGTCGTTTCCTTGTTGTGCTTGGTTATAGGCAAATAGTGCAGCTATACCTACTAATAGTAAAAATACACCCCGAATTGCATTGAAAACTAAAGTGATTGCTTGTGGGTCTATTGCGCTTGTACCTCCTGTAGAACTTTGTTGTGCAATATCTGTGAGGAATTGTTCTAAACCGCTTAGGAAAATTGCCTGTGCTGGCATTTCAAACACTGTGAGAGTTGCGGTTAATGCGATTATTATTACTACAATGTGCCAAAAATTAATTTTCCTTTTGACATAGTAATTTAAGTAAGGAATGTAGCTAATTACTCTGTTAATACAGTAGAAGAACAACGCTAGCGATAAAATTACTGTGACTAAAAGCGGTTCTTTGACTGCTAGATAAATTAGCCCTGATAATAAAGCAATAAAGGCGCCTGTATCATTAGTAGTCCAATTTAATGAAGACAGTAGCGCAATTGAAATATTATTTCTCAGGCTTTGGAAGTAACGCTGCTTCGTTAGTTCCTGATGATTGCAGTAGTTTTCATGCATAATAAATCAGTATTTGGAGAGATATGTAATTTACTCAAACTCAATATTCTATATCTAAGAAAGAATCTCCTCCGGCATTGGCAATTACCGGAGAAAGATTTGAGAGTGTGGGTTTCACCGCAATACTTAAATCACGTACCTGACTTGAAGTAAAATCGCACTGTTCAATACTCCATTGATTATATTTACTATCAATTAGAGTTGCTGCAAACACAGGGCGTATTAAATTAGAGCCAGGTTTTGTTTCAAATCCTTGTAATTTAACAGGTTGTATAGCTTCGTTATGATTGTCAAAACAGCACCCAGAGAATTTGAAGCAATATTGTTTACCTGATTTTGAGTCGTTCCAAGAAAAAACTTTGGGGATTTCACCTGCCTTTAAATCTATAAATTCTTGCGGTAATACTTGTTGAAAACGCTTAATGACCATTAATCCAGCAGTATGCATATCTGGATTATCTTCTGACTGTAAGCTAGAAGCAAGTGTAACTCCCGCTTTGAGAGTTACACCTGTTAGTAACAGTCCATCTATCTCGTTACGCGATGCCAGTTGATGTGCAACCCTGACTAAACCCGGATTTATCTTGTTAAATTGGTTACAAGTTCCTACCAACACGTCTGTAGTTTCTGGCTGAATAACGTGTAGATTATCTACTTGTAATGGTGGAGAAACAACAATTTCCCCGTGTGATGAAGAATAAGTAGTAAGATGCCCCCTTGTTTCTACTTGCGCTACATCAATTGTACTGATTCGTTCTTTGTAGGGTGTAATGTTACCCTCAGACACCTCCATCTCTAACTGAGTCGGTTTAAAACAAATAGTGGGAGTCGCATTGTTAGGGTCTTGTTTGAACGCAAAGTTGAATCCTTTAAGTTTGTCCTCCTCAAAAACTAAATTCATCTGTATCTCCCGACCGCGCGCGATACTAACTTCCTTTAAAGCTGCTTGCACGTCTTTAATATCAGTCAGTTCATGCTTTTCATCCAAAACTTGATTGACTACATCAGATATGTACCACAAGTCTTGAGGGTCAGTAATAGTCATGGTCGGGTACTGGGTAGTAGTTACAAACTCGACTTTTAAAGCAGAGGTCAGTTTTGCCATCACTTCGCTTAGGTGCGAGTGATTTCAAAGGTTTTGGCTTCGTTTAAAAGTCTTATTGTTTATTTTGAGCTATGTTGTAAAAATCGTACCTAGACTGGAGACGTACAAAAACTCAAAAGTGGTCTAGTCTTTTGGGCAGCTAGATTGGTCGTTAATGATAAACAATCCGCTGAAAGTACTACTGTATAAGCTTTTAAGACTAAATTATAGATTTATAAAAGGCACAAAAACTTAATAATTGATGATTGATAAATCGCTAAGTTGAGATTAATTTAGGATTAGTGTTCTTGTGATTGAACGGCGCCTGACTACAAGAATGCCTAGCCAATCACTTCAGGAAAGCAGGAGAGTTCAACAATGTTTCAGTTAGTCGATAAGCGACAAGCGAGAGAAAAACTCAATCTAAGCTTTACCACCCTCAAGAAATATCGTCGAGACGGCACATGGGTGGAAGGAATCCACTGGGTAGAAATTAACTGTCGATGTATTCGTTATAACCTGGAGCTTATTCAAGATTGGTTACATAACCGCAATGACCCCAAAGCACATCTTCGCGCGATTGAAAAATTCCGTGCCAGTTTAGCCAGTAACCAAAGAGGTTCTGGCAGAAAACAGAGTTGAGGACCTAGAAGTTGTCGTAAAGCGCTAGTTTGAGGTGCCAATATAAAGTGCGTGTACTTATCCTAAGCATTATTGAAACCAGACCATTAATTTTAATAGCCACAAGCAATAGAAATATTTACAGGACTTACGCAAAAATTTTGTCATGCTTCACTGCGTTCAGCATCTCAGAGATTCTACCCTTCGGGAAAACTTCGTTTACACTGCGTTCAGAATGACAGTTTTTCGTTAAAATGCGTAAGTCCTAAGTTAGACTGTATCTCGGCTCAACCTCTTCTCGACTGGCGCCGAAAGAATTTCTAGACTACGCATCATAAAATGAAGTGTTGGTGCCGTGCGCCTAAATATTTTTCCTATTTTTTCAAAACCTGCGTAAAAACTCCCGGTCTGATTCGTACAAGGGTTTAGAGAAGTAAAGGAGTTAGACATTATGCTTTGATAAACAAGCGATAGTCTGACTATCTAATTAACTCCAAATATGCCGAGCGCTAAATATAGCCATCACTTATCAATTCTAAACACTACTCATATTTATGATACATCAATCAGTAGCAAGCTGTATTGGACAAACTCCACTCGTTCAATTAAATCGCTTATTTCCTTACAAGGGAATCAATGTTATCGCCAAACTAGAATTTTTAAATCCAGGTGGTAGCGTCAAAGACCGTCCCGCGCGCTTTATTGTTGAACAAGGATTACAAAATGGAACTATTGATCAAAAAACCCACCTAATTGAAAGTACTTCTGGCAATTTAGGTATCGCTTTAGCAATGGTAGCAAAAGTCTATAACCTGCAATTCACCTGTGTAGTAGACCCAAAAATTTCGGCAACGAATTTGCAAATACTCCACTTGTTAGGAGCAAATATTGAGATGGTTCATGTGCGTGATGACCAAGGTGGCTATCTCAAATCTAGAATTCAACGGGTTCAAGAACTATTGCACGATATCCCCCAAAGTCTCTGGATTAACCAATATGCCAACGATTTGAACTGGCAGGCACATTACTACGGCACGGGTAGCGAAATGGTT
The DNA here is from genome assembly GCF_000331305.1 of Calothrix sp. PCC 7103. GTDB lineage: Bacteria > Cyanobacteriota > Cyanobacteriia > Cyanobacteriales > Nostocaceae > Dulcicalothrix. The sequence goes on from NZ_KB217478.1 coordinate 93,059, forward strand.
GCAAGCCTTGATGGTTCTATCGACTGTCTCATCCTCCCTGTTAGCACTACAGGAACAATGTTGGGAATTTCCCGCCGTCTGCGCTCAGAATTTCCAGGGCTTAGGGTAATTGCCGTTGATGCCGTAGGTTCTGTCATTTTTGGGACACCTTCAGGACAACGAGAGATACCTGGTATTGGGGCTAGTCGAGTACCCGAACTTAGTAAGCAGATTGAGGTTGATGAGGTTATCTACGTTAATGACTGGGAGTCTGCACAGGGTTGCCGCGCTCTGGTCAAATATGAAGGCATCTTTGCTGGTGGTTCTTCTGGGTCTGTAATCGCCGCTATTCAAAAACTTCTTCCCAGTGTGCCTTCTCCTTATCGCATCCTGACTCTTTTCCCCGACCGAGGAGAACGCTATCTAAATATGGTCTACGACGACAACTGGGTTGGACAGCTACATCATTCAGATGCACAACCCAATTTATCCACTTTTACCACTAAGCTGCCCACGTTCAACAAAGCTGAACTCAAAAACCTAAATCTATTGACTTAAAAGAGAAATATGCAACAACATCACTCTACCGCCAAAATACCAACAATTCTCTACCTGAGCAAATCTGACATTATCCAACTTGGTGGAAATTCCTCTCATCTATATATAGAAGCTGTCAATCATGCTCTGACTCTCCATGCTAAAGGCGAAATTGTCCAGCCACTCAAGCCTTATTTACGTTGGCGTGGAAATGAAAACCATATTGCTGACCGAATTATTGCGATGCCAGCTTATCTAGGTGGCGAGAGTTCTATAGCTGGTTTGAAATGGGTTGGGAGCAAGCATGATAACCCATCTCGATCTGGTTTGGAACGAGCCAGCGCGCTCATTGTTCTGAATGATACTCAGACTCATTACCCTCTCGCGATTATGGAAGGAAGCCTGATTAGTGGTATGCGAACAGCGGCAGTTACCGCAGTCGCAACTCGCCACTTAGCTCGAAAAAATTTTAGTGATGTCACATGCATTGGCTGCGGTCCAATTGCTCGGATGCAACTGCTGACACTAATTGAGCAATTTCCATCCATTACTACCATCCACCTTTTTGACCTTAACCCCTTTGCAGCAAAGAATTTAGTGGAAACTTTGCACCAATCCTTCCCTGATTTGAAATATCAAATTGCTTCAGATGCCCAAAAAGCTGTGCGTCAAGGCGAGGTAGTAATCACTTGTACGGTCGCAGATAAACCCTATAAGTAGGTACGACTGGCTGCAAAAAGGAACTTTCCTCAGCAATGTTTCGATTATGGATGTACATAAAGAGGTTTTCCTCAATGCTGACAAGGTAATAGTGGATGATTGGGAACAATCAAACCGAGAGAAAAAAGTGATTAATCAATTGGTTTTAGAAGGACGCTTCTCGCGCGAGCAACTCCATGCAGAACTGGGTGAGATACTTCTTGGTCGTAAACCTGGTCGAGAGTCAGATGAAGAAATTATCCTCCTCAATCCAATGGGAATGGCAATTGAAGACATAGCTTGTGCCCAAAGCATTTATCAAAAAGCTGTTGCAAAACAAGTTGGCATCCGCTTAAACCTCGGTTGATAAGGAACATTGACAAGGCGTTGCACAAAACAGGGCTTTTGTTTTGGACGGGTAAAGCAAAATTCATAAAATAAACTGAAAAGCATACATAAGAATAATTGAAATGGTACTCACAATGCTAGTCTGCAAGCAAACATATTTTGTCCAAAGTCCAATCAAAAAGATTTTAGCAGTTATTCTATTAGAACAAAATCAGAAATGATAGTTTCAGGATATCGAACTAACTGCTCAATAATTACTTCATAACTCTTCAAAAAGCGCTCTATCATCTCAGCAGTAAAAGTTGTTGTGCTGTAACAAGCATGAAATTTGATCGCCTGGGTTGTTTCATTAGGATAATCAGCATAAAGCTCCAGAGGGACATCTTGCTCACTCCAGAGACCACGATCGGAGCTAATAGTTAATTCCTCACACTTGAGTATTTGACCCAACCAATTTTTTGCTGGAACTAATACAAAGGTAACAGTTCGCAGGATTTTTAGCTTGTTTTCCACTGGTTCCCAAATTTTTTCTGAGGGAATTGCATAGGTTAGTCCCTCAGTAACAGTTTTTCTAACCTGTCCTAGCAAAGAAATAGCCGTCTGGTTGCAGTTTAATTGAATACCTAGTGGCAAATCACTAATGAAACAACCGAGTAATCGTTCGATTTCCAGTATACTGCGATTAGCTATTGTGCCGACTACTAGGATATCTGTTTGTTTGCTCCATTTGTGCAACAGAATGTTTAGTGCCGTTAGCAGGACGATAAAAGGTGTGACACTACAAGCGTGGCTGAGGGAAGCGATATTGTTGGTCAAACTTACAGGCAGTGAGAAATGATATTCGTTAGCAAAAGACCTATCTGGTGTAGACTGGATTGCAGGAAAAAGATCGAGGGAGGTGGGAAAGTTCGCTAGGTGCTGTTGCCAGTAGGGTAAGTGGGCTGACAAAACTTCCTCACTAAAATTTTTGCGCTGCCAGATCGCAAAATCTGCATATTGGAGAGGTAGTTCTGGCAGAGGTGAAGGTTTACCTACCAAGAAGTTACTGTAGATGATTTCGAGTTCTTGTAATAAAATGCCACAAGACCAACCATCGGTGATAATATGATGCATGGCAATAAGTAGCCAATGCTCCTCCTCGGACAATTGAATCAAGATAGTTTTGATAGGAGGTGCGACCGTCAGGTCAAATTCGCGATTCATCGCCTCTCTGAAAATTCTGTATGCCTCAGCTTCTTTGCTCATCTGCGAACAGAGATACTGTAGATCGATGAACTGAAACGGTAGGGTAAAAGATGGTGCAATTTTCTGGGTGGGCTGCTCTTTAACAATAGGAAAGGTTGTTCGCAGAATTTCGTGACGACGGATAATTTCGTTGAGACTCCGCTCTAATACTGTGCGAGAAAGCGTACCTGTCAAACGTAGAGCCATTGAACTATTAGCTGCACACTTACCAGCAAATTTATGCTCTAAACACCATATATAATCTTGAGCAAAAGAGAGTGGGATAACCTGGGTTCTCGCTTGAGGCGACACTGCTGGTATCTTTCTAAATGAATAACCTTGCGTATTAATGGTGAGGGTAGAATCGATCAATTGACTTAAAGCGGCGATTGTTGGTAATTGAAACAGACAACTGAGGGGTAAGTTAATCTCGAATTTTTCGCAAATCCGAGAAATAATTTGAACCGCTAGTAACGAATGACCGCCCAACTCAAAGAAGTTATTGTAAATGCCTACTTTTTTAAGTGCTAATACCGAAGCCCAAATGCTCGCTAGTATCTCCTCAACCGGAGTGCGGGGAGCGACAAAATTAAGTTCGAGTTCAGGTTGGTATTTTGGGGCTGGTAGAGCGCGGCGGTCTACTTTACCATTTGGTGTCAGCGGTAAGGCATTGAGTGTTACAAAAGCACTTGGCACCATATAATCTGGCAGTTGCTCTTTCAAGAAATCGCGTAAATCGCTTATTATATTAGCTAGTTCTTTATTAGGGACGATATAAGCTATTAATTGTTTGCTGCCTACAATATTTTCTCTTACGATGACTACAGTTTCTTTTACGGCTGAGTGTTTAGCCAGTAAAGATTCAATCTCACCCAGTTCTATACGGAAACCGCGAATTTTGACCTGATTGTCAATTCGACCTAGAAACTCAATGTTACCATCCGGTAAGTAACGCACTAAGTCGCCAGTTTTATAAAGGCGAGAACCAGACTTTTGATTAAAAGGATTGGGAATAAATTTTTCAGCAGTCAAATCAGGAAGATTAAGATAGCCGCGCGCTAGTCCATCACCACCAATATACAGTTCTCCTGAAACGCCGATGGGTACAGGCTGCAATTTTTTATCTAGCACGTAAGCCTGCGTGTTAGCAATGGGGCGCCCAACGGGGACATTATCTTCTACGTGGTTAAAATCTGTGATTGTGTAGCAGCAAGTAAAAGTTGTGTTCTCCGTTGGACCATAACCATTGATTAGAGTACACCCTTTCAGTTCTTGAAGAGCCTTCTTTACATGAGGAACAGATAAGACATCCCCACCAGCTAGAAGTTGACGCACATTTTTTAAGCTTTCAAGCTGCTCATCTACCATTAGGTGAAATAAACCTGCTGTAAGCCACAGTGTCGTTATCTGGTATTGTACAAGAGCTTGTCCCAACTCTTGCAAAGATGGTTTGTGTGAGGGCATAATCACTAGCAACCCACCGTTGAGGAGGCTGCCCCAAATCTCAAAAGTTGAGGCATCAAAAGATATGGGAGCAAGCTGAAGGAAAATTTCTTCTGCACCGAAATTTGCATAGTTGGTTGCTTTGACTAACCGCACTACGCCCCTATGCATGATGGCTACTCCCTTGGGCTTCCCTGTTGACCCGGAAGTGTAAATGAGATAAGCCAGATTATTGAATGCCGTTTTACTATAAGGATTTTCCTCGCTATGTTGGGCAACCTCTTCCCAGTCGGAATCCAAGCAGATAATGCGTTCCGAGCATTGGGGAAGTTTCTCCATTAACTGGGTCTGGGTTAGCAACACTTGCACTTTTGAGTCTTTTAGCATGAAAGCCAAGCGCTTAGAGGGATATTCTGGGTCAAGCGGAACGTAGGCGCCGCCAGCTTTGAGAATACCAAGCAATCCCACCACCATTTCCAACGAACGCTCTACGCAAATACCTACCAAAACTTCTGGTTCAACGCCTATTGCTTGTAGATAATGCGCCAGCTGATTCGCTTTTGCATTCAATTCTCGGTAGGTTAGTTGCTCACCCTCAAATACTACAGCTATTGCGTCAGGCGTTAGTTCCACCTGCTCCTCAAACAACTGATGGATATACTTATCCTGGGGATATTGTGTTTGAGTATTGTTCCATTCCACCAACAATTGCTGCCGCTCGGCTTCTGTAAGCATTGGCAATTCAGAAATTTGCGCTTTAGGATTAGTAACAATTCCTGACAATAATGTTCGGAAATGTTCTATCATCCTTGAGATAGTGCTAGCATCAAATAAATCTGTATTATACTCCAAGCGACCAATAATGCCCTCTAGTCTAGAGTCGAGTTCGAGGGTTATATCGAACTTTGCTGTATCAGTTTGGATATCCAACTGACTTATCGTCCAGTCCACACTTAAAGATGGCACTGGGGGTTCCAAAACAAATGCCACCTGGAACAGAGGGTTGTGGCTTAGGTTTCGTTCCGGTTGGAGTGTTTCTACTAGCTTTTGGTAAGGCAAGTCTTCATGGGCATAAGCTTCTAAAGTTACCGAACGCACCCGAGAAAGTAGCTGTTGAAAACTAGGGGAACCTGAAAGATCGGTACGCAAAACCAAAGTGTTTAGGAAATACCCCATTAGCTTTTCAATCTCTGGTCGATTGCGTCCCGCGCTGACGGTGCCTACAACAATATCATCTTGCCCAGTGTAGCGGTAGAGCAAAGTTTTAAATGCTGCTAGCAACGTCATATAGAGTGTGACCCCCTCCTGCTGTGAGAGAGTTTTTAGTGCCTCTGTCAGGTTTTTGGATAGCGCGAAACAAAGTCTTGCGCCCCGAAAAGTTTGTTTTACTCTTCGGGGGCGGTCGTAAGGCAACTGTAATATGGACAAGTCAGTTAACTGTTGCTTCCAGTAGTTAAGCTGACTTTGAAGAATTTCTTTTGTAAACCACTGCCTTTGCCAACTAGTAAAATCCGCGTACTGTATGGGTAGTTCTGTAAGTGGCGAGGGTTTGGCTCTAGAGAAAGCTTCGTAGAGTGTTGCAAGTTCTGGAAGAAACACGCTGTAGAGTGAAACACCATCAATTATAATGTGGTGAAAGGTTAAGAATAGCCTGTAATCCTCGTCCGCTAGCCGCATCAAGGTTGCTCGTAGCAATGAGCTAGAACTTAGGTCAAACGCCTGCTTTGCTTCCCTAGTTGCCAACCGCAAAGCTTCTGACTCTCGTCTGTCTTGTGGAAATTGCCGTAAATCCACCACTGCTAGATTGAAAGTAGTGGGTGAATCTATAACCTGAACTGGTTGTCCATCAACCGTGATAAAGCGTGATCGCAGACTTTCGTGACGCTGAATAATTTTGTTAAGAGCTTTTTCTAAGGCGGTTACGTCAATAGCACCCCCTAAGCGAATAGTAAAAGGTTCATTATAAACAGGGGTATCGGGTTGCAATTGTGCAAGGAACCACAGTTGCTCTTGTCCCCATGAAAGAGGCAAGTTTTGGTTTCTGGAAACTCTTTGGATAGAGGAAGCAAAATTTTTTTTGTTTTCCCAATCAACTGCCTCTATGCTCGTGGCTAATTTGGCTATAGTTAGGGATGCAAACAGGCTATCCACAGATAACTTTACCTGTAAAGTGTCATACAACCTGCTTATGATTTGAACTGCTAGTAAGGATTGTCCACCCAACTCCAAAAAATTGTCGTGGATACCAATTTGCCCAAGTCCTAGCACTTCGTTCCAAATTCTTACCAACACTTTCTCAATCGTGGTACGAGGTGCAACAAAATTTTCTAGCCGTTCGAGTCTTTTTATATCAGGTGCTGGTAGTGTGAGCCGATCTACTTTTCCATTAGGCGTTAACGGTAAAGCATCAAGCAGTACAAAATAAGAAGGCACCATGTAATCGGGCAGTTTTCCTTGTAAAAAGCTGCGGATATGGGGTATCAGCTTTTGAACAACGTACCCCTCCAACTCTTTTTGTGCTAATGTTGCTAAGTTTTCTGTATTTCCAACAACATATGCCACTAAGCGTTTGTCGTCCGGTATATCAGAACAGACTGTAACAACAGCATCCAGCACGTTAGGATGTTGCCTCAGTACTGCCTCAATTTCGCCTAATTCGATACGAAAACCGCGAATTTTGACTTGATTGTCAATACGACCTAAGAACTCAATGTTACCATCGCGATTGTAGCGTGCTAAGTCTCCAGTTTTATACAGGTGCCCATCAGATAAATTACTGAAGGGGTTGGGGATAAATTTTTCATTGGTTAAATCAGGACGGTTCAGGTAGCCGCGCGCTAGCCCATCACCACCAATGTATAATTCTCCTAGAACGCCAACGGTTACAGGCTGCAACTTTTCGTCTAACAAGTAAACTTGCGTGTTGGCTATAGGGCGACCAATGGGGACATAATCTTCTACGTGGTTAAAATCTGTGATTGTGTAGCAGCAAGTAAAAGTTGTATTCTCGGTTGGACCATAACCATTGATTAGAGTACATCCTTTTAGTTCTTGAAGAGCCTTCTTGACATGAGGAACAGATAAGACATCGCCCCCAGCTAGAAGTTGACGCACATTTTTTAAGCTTTCAAGCTGCTCATCTACCATCAGGTGAAACAAACCTGCTGTAAGCCACAGTGTCGTTATCTTGTATTGTATGAGAGCTTGTCCCAACTCTTGCAAAGATGGCTTATGTGGGGGCATAACCACTAACAGTCCACCATTGAGAAGGCTGCCCCAAATCTCAAAAGTTGAGGCATCAAAAGATATGGGAGCAAGCTGGAGGAAAATTTCTTCTGCACCGAAGTTGGCATAGTTGGTTGCTTTAACTAACCGCACTACCCCTCTATGCATGATGCTTACACCTTTGGGCTTACCCGTCGAGCCTGATGTATACATCACGTAAGCTAAGTTATTTGGCGTCACTTCGCTATAAGGATTTTCCTCTCTATATTGCGCGATTTCTGACCAGTCAGAATCCAAGCATATGATACGCTGCAAATGTTGAGGAAGTTTCTCTATAAACTGCATTTTAGTTAGCAGTATTTGCACAGAGGCATCTTCTGCCATAAAAGCCAAGCGTTCAAAGGGGTATGTCAAGTCTAGAGGAACGTAGGTGCCACCAGCTTTAAGGATAGCTAATAGCCCAACAATCATCTCTAAAGAGCGCTCTATACAAATACCAACCAAAACTTCTGGTTCAACCCCCAGTGATTGAAGGTAGTGCGCTAACTGGTTGGCTCTTGCATTCAGTTCCTTGTATGTTAGCTGCTTCCCTTCAAATACTAGTGCTACACTCTTCGGCGCTCGCTCAACAGTCGCTTCAAAGAGTTCATGAATGCACTTATCATTAGGGTAATCACTTTGAGTATTATTCCACTCAACTAATAACTTATGCAGTTCTGCTTCTGTTAAAAGGTGTTCTGACTTTGCTACGGGAATTTCTGAATTATTAAAAGATTTAGTCATTAAATTAAGTGTAAGTTTAATTTATAAAATAAAGTTGCAAGAGAGTATATTAGGTTTTATTTATCTAATAAAACCCTGTTGATAATTACTATGAGTAGAGCAGTAGCTATCGTTCCTTTGGATTCAAGTTATTGTTACAACATACGTTTACCTCGCTGGTTATTTTTTGCTGAAATAGCACTGTCAAATAAGCGTCTCTTCCTGTAGTTTGGGGTACAGGGCACGCTTGTAGCTAATCCCAAAGCGCAAACACAATTTTCTTTGAGTTTTGCACTGAGAACTAGTTTAAACTCCAGTAGGTTAAGTAATGGTCATTTCTATGTTGGTCATTGATTAACTTAATGTAGCTGTTTTGCCTTGTGGAATAGTGTAGTCATTGGGGTGTATGTATTAGTACTTAACTACCAATGACTCTAAACAGGATTTTGGGCAAAATCCTTACACAACGAGCTTTTAAGTCTCAGTATATTTTTAAAACTCAAACCGGATTCCTATATATTGTAGTGTGATACTTTATACTTATAATTTTCTTAGTTACTGATTTTGTTTCTCCTACAGGTATATCTGTGTCTCCTTTCTGAAAATTAAGGACAATGGACTTATCCGCGTTATTGGTGAATGGAGTCTGAGTAGGTTTCACTGTTCTATCAGTTGGGGTATCTGTATAGATTATTTTACTCATACTGGTTGCTGCTTTTTAGTTCAAGTTAAATTTCGGTTAAATATCCGATTGATACATAAATTTATTTGCATTTTTGATGCTATGCATTCAAGGCAAGAGGCCGCCATTGGCGACCGTCTACACATCTATATGATTATAGTTTTATGCTGCAATTTGGTTTTGAGTTTCAAAGCTGTAACCATCACTTGGATTCCCTGTAAGTACCACTGTCAGCTTTTTCAAACCTTCTAGAGAAATTTCAGTAAAATTATCGCTCATTACAGCAGAACTGATAATGTCACCCTCTTCATATTCAGAAGTTATTCCAAAATATATCTTAGGGTGAAAAACAAATTCTGCTTTTTGATTTTTACCAACTTGCTCCTTCCTAGCAATTACTTTTTTATCCTTCAGGGCAATTACACAAATACCTCCGTCAGTGCTAACCTTGTTAAGCACATCAAATTCGTTAGTGGTTTTGTTTGTACCCGTTTGTTTCAAACTAAAACCTCCAGGAGTGTCTTCAAGCGCATAGTTTTTACCATTTTCTACACTTATAGGCAAAGTTCCGCTGCTACCATTATCCCATGTTACTTGAGCCTCGGTATCAATAGTGTATTTAAACTTATGCCAAGAATTGTATCCAACGTTTTTTATTACCTGCCATGCAGTGGAGTAAGCAGAAAAATTTGATTCTGCTTGTTGCATGAATACCACTATTTCAGGGCGATCGTTATCATCGGACTGGTTGAGGAATGTAATTTCTACATCAATAGACATTGATTTATCTTCCTTAAAGTTATTGGAGTTTTTTGTTCTAAAGGTAAGGGTTGTAGATAATATTGCTTGAATTACAAAAATATATTCAGATTTGGAATTTATCAATATATTTAGAGATAAGTTAATCCAATCTATCTATAATCTAAATCTAGCTCAAGCATAAATTATCTTTTTTCTACTTACAGCAGCCATTTTGTACAAGTTGCTGTAGGTCTTTTGCCCCTTTTAGTAGCTTTGGAAAGCAAAACAGAAACTAAAAGGTTAGCAAGCTGAAAAAATGTCCGTGAATAAATTTAGGCATTTAACAAGGACACCTTTTCTTTTTGTGCTGTGCATGTCGAAAAGATTTATCTGCTTACCTGTATCATTTTTATTCTTAATAACACGCTCCCAACACCGAGTAATCACTGAAATATTTAGTTTACTTGTAGCAGAGTATTTACGGAGCATCTACTAATTTTTGTTTTTTTTACTAAGTAAATATATTTAAATAGCGATAATATCCGTTTAGAACTAAGTCAAGTAGGAGGCATGTATAGAAGGAGAAAATATTTGATTTCACTTTAAGTAGGTGGGCAAAAATAAAGCACACTGGTTTTGTTCTGCTTAAAAGCGCTAAAGTCAAACTGTGAGAGGATTACAGCAGTTTTACATTTCGTTACATAGTGGTAAATTTTTCCATTTACCTACTTATATACAAAGTTATATGTCCAATGTTAGATATTGTTTCGTGATTGCAATGCCTAACCCTGAATACAAGCAATAAGCTCCTGATACTTCGTCAGCATATTTACGTATAACTGAGGTTTAGCCTCTTTTATAAGTAGTTGGACGCAATTAAGTAAGTTGGCATTAAAAATCACAACTGTGTTTAGTTTTGTAAGTAAGCTAAAACCCAGCCAAATTAGGCTTTTACTTTAAGTTTACATTCTGTTACATAGTTTAGTTTATTTCCACTCACCTACCTAATTACAAAAATCTGAGATAGGATTCCTGCCAAACAAAGAAACAGTATAAAATTAATCTGGTATGTTTAATTAACTTAATAATCGTGTAATATTGATTTAACAAACTACATATAGGCAAATTGCTAGTATCCATATTTCGGGCAAATGTATGTGTACTAGTCCTGTCACTTTTTAGGTCTAGTTCCGAAATTAAGGTTAAGCCCGCATCTGATGTTACAATTTAACCAGTAAAATTAACTATGACTGGACATAATTTAACTTGTTCAAATTTAAACTGTTTTGGTATAGAGTGTATTGTGCTGGGGGTCATAGTCTAAAGTATTAAAATTTTTCTGCAATATATATTCTAGCAGTTTTTGACCCCTCTTTTCTCAGATTTTATGATAAATCCGGGATATACCCTTGCATATTTTATCGTAACTTTCTTAAAACATAAAACTGAATTTTTATCAGTAATTTCTATAGATTATTGTAACAAGTCATAAATTTATAACCTTTGGCTTCATTACCTCGAAGAGTAATTGATAAACTTGAACCCTTAATTAAATCAATTTCTGTAAATATTGTGCTGTTGAGAGGTAGGCAAATAATTTTACCGATTTCATATTCAGAGCAAATTGCAAAATATAATTTTGGATTGAATACGAATACTGCTTTTTGCTTACTAGCAATCTGATGTTGTACTTGAATTGGATTACTACCCTTAAGAACTATAACAGAAATATTTTCCGACATACTAATATTATTAATAACATCAAACTGATTAGAACCATTATTATATTTTGTTTGCACTAAAGACAAATTTCCATTATTTTTTTCAAAAGAATAGCTTGCACCTAACATAATATTCTTGCTTAAAATTTCAGTTTTACCATTGTTACTCCATAGAATTAAAACCGAGATTTTAAGAGGATATACAAACTTGTGCCAACAGTTATAACCTATATTTTTTATTACCTGCCATGCGGTTGAGCTTGCAGAGAAAGGTAATGTAGAAGGCTGCATATAAATAAGAATAGTTGAGTTATTTTGGTAATGAGACTTATTAACGTATGTGATTTTAATATCAGTATGCATAATAGTTATTGATTATCTTTGTATTCACTCTATGCTAGTTGGAACTAAAACATGCTAAAATAGCGGTTAATATTGCATAAATTATATTTGTAAATTACAGATGAGATGGGAGATTTTACTTTATACTACCAAAGTGTAAACCTTTATTACATGAAGATTTGTAAAAATTATATATAGCAGTCTTAAATCATTCGTAAAGAAGAAAACAAGCTGAAATGCTTGTACATAACTTTCGACCTACGTATTTTTTACACTTTGACTAGGGTTGTAATCTTACGATAAAGTGTCAGATTAGTATATGGGTTCGCGCATTTATATATAGTCTCAAATCTTGAAATTGCTGAAAGTCTTGTCAAAAGCTAATTTTACATTGTAGGCTGTGTCTACAATGTAAATAATTAGGAGCATTTAATAATTCAAGTACAAACCAAAAACCCTATGAAGCTGGCTTTTGGGCATAGTAGTAAAAACTCTGATAGCTTGTGCTAAAATTATAACTTACCAAAATTGTCAAATTTCTGCGTACATTAAATAAACTGCTTTGATTAAACAGTTAAAAAATACACGACACCACAAAACTCAATGTTTCTCTAAATCTGGCTCTTCTTCTAGAGGAAGGTAGCGTTGAATTGTACTAATTACTCTCAATTCTGCAATATCTTCTGGCTTCCAGGTGTCATAAAGTGCAAGATGAATGCCCTCACTACGTCTTCCTACTTGTCCATTTAGAGCAGAACAGTTTAGCAATTCATAAGTACCAAACAAAACCTGTACTGTACCAGTCAGGTTAGCAATTTATTTAATTCAGTTCATTTGTTGTAGCATTTGGTGTCCACCAGATACTTCATCAATGTAAAATTACTCATTTTCAGTAAAACTACTGAACCAGTTAGCAAGTAGCTAGATTTAAACTGACTAGTTGAAGGCTGGCGGCGCTTGCAACTCTGTTGAAATAGCACTAACTGCCCCAAGTGAATATTTATCTGAGTAATCAGACATCGAATCAAAGGAAAGCAATTCAAGTATTATCGGCTGTAAACTAGGCGATGGTTAGTTGCTGGTGCGTTGAGGCAACGAACGGTGTGTGAAAGGCAGCCTGCACCTATTTTGGCTAGGGCACAATTTGATGAAGAAATTGGAAGTTGGGGGAATTCCTGTCTGGCGGTGTTCTGGATGCAACAACAACCCCTTGTGGGTAAAGGATGGGGAGAATTTCTGCTACCGTCCCGTGTTCCTCCTTTGTATCGTTTTTCCTATTTTCAATTCTTTGTCAAGAATCTGTGGGGATGATGATGTGGGTTTGTTTCTTTTGAGTCAAACTTCCTCAAATCAAGTAAAATAAGGAGCTGAAAAGATGTTAAAAATTTTAAAAAGGTTGGTAAGGTTAACTGTAGTTACCGGAATTTCCATCATGGTACTGGTTCTTAGTTTTGGAAACCCAGCTAATGCAGCTGACTATCATGGTGGAGGAGTAACGCGCGACGGACAGAAGACGGCGGACACAGTGGATGTACTAGTGCTTACCCCAGGAGAATTTACCAAACAAATATGTAACACGGGTAGTAATGGAATATTGACACTCAAAGCACCGCCATCCGGGACGAATTACACTCAAGGAACTATTTTGCAATACGCAGCAACAGGCGGACTACGCTGCAAACTAACTGTCACCAAAATGATAGGACCATCAAAATATAACGTGACAACGTGACAAGTAGCGAAATTTAATTGGCTGATGAAGCCAGAAAAAGAGCAGGGAAGAAACGATAACTAGACACCCCTCTCCTCACTTATCTCCACCAATGGCGAGCTTACTCCCCAATGCGACTCACCGTCGCACCTAGCTCATAAAGCCAAGGGAACCAGCTAGCACTTTTGCGATAATGTCCCCATACTGAAGTTTTAGTGAATCCCTTGGACAAATTCCTCCTTACAATATATCGAAAGTCATTAAACAAATAATGCCATCTTTAATACTTCCTTTGATATTTCCCCAACTGAATGTGTAGCGGGCTTTCATCAAGTGGATTCCCCTTGATGCGATCGCCCAAAGGAAATCATGACTAACTTTTCCCACCCTCGTCTTCTAAGCAACTTGCCAACCGGAGCCTAGCTACTGCAATTTTAACCAACCGCGCCACAGTACCTGCAACATCGGTGTTGTGCAGTTACAGGTAATTTTCAACATTAAGCGCGATAAATTTGATTATATTCTAATCGTTAATTCAGTTATCTCCGGTTTCCAGATTAATACCAAAATTTTGCAAAACTACTATCATATCAACTGAAATAATAAGATAATTAATGATTGAAAAAATGGCTTTGCGAGTAGCTAAATCTAGACCAGAACTATTTAATAGTCGATTTTTATTAATACTTAATTAGGCAATCTATTAAAAAAAATAACAGATTGAAAAGCTAAATTTGTTATAAAGCCGAGTTGATGGAAATTTTTACACTTCCAATTGGAAAGAGCGTTGTTGTAAATAAATGAAATAAGTTTTTAAGTAATTGCTGATTTTGAGCAGAAAACAAATGTTTGCTTAATTCCATAGCACTTGTAAAATTAAAATTGAAAAATTTATCAACTTATCATCGTTAAGCTCGTCTAGTTTTAATTATGGGGATTTCCCCGTTCCTCGTTCCCTGTTCCCTCTTTAATTAACTAAAGTTTCTGTCTTGAACTTGCTCTGCTTCGCCATTAACTTAGCAAACAATCCCTCTTGGTTAGCTAATTCCTCAAACGTACCTTGCTGCACAACTCTACCCGCTTCAATCACATAAATCCGGTCAGCATTACGAATCGTACTCAAACGGTGAGCAATGGCAATCCTTGTTACCTTCAACCGTTCCATACTCTGACTCACCATTGCCTGTGTCTTATTATCCAGCGCGCTCGTCGCCTCATCAAACAAAATAATCCTCGGTTTCAACACCAACGCGCGTGCAATTAATAACCGTTGTCTTTGTCCCCCCGATAAATTCATCCCACCTTCAGAAATTACCGTATGCATTCCCATTGGCATATTTTCCACATCATCGGCAAACCCAGCCATTCTTGCAGCATCCCAAGCTTCCTCCATACTAATTAAGGCGCCACCACTAATATTTTCAAACACAGTTTCGCTATTAATACGCCCATTTTGCAACACCACTCCTAACTGGCGCCGTACAGCAGAAACATCCAACCCAGCTAAATCTTGCCCATCATAGTACACCGTTCCCTGTTCTGGAATATCAAATCCCAACAGCATCCGGTAAATAGTAGACTTACCACTACCACTTGGACCTACCAGCGCAATAAACTCTCCTGGTTTTGCCTCGATAGTCACATCATCCAAATTTAGCGGCCCATCAGTGCGGTAGCGAAACGTTACGTGGTCGAGCTTAACATACCCAGAAAGGCGCCCTGGATCAGCTTGATTTAAATTAATTTCTGGTTCTGTTTCTAAAATTGGCTTGGCATGTAACCACAACGCAGTAATATCAAGTAAATCAACCAAATTATTACTCAAACTTGTAACACCAGCAATAAACGAAGCAAACGCCGCATTAAACGCTAAAAACGTACCAGTAGATAAACCACTCCCCGCTTGCTCGGTAGCTAGTAAACTAGAAGCAATCCAAAAAGTAATAATTGGCGTAAAGCTAGATTGCAACAAATTAAACGCAGCAATCCAATCTTCAATTTGCTGGGTGCCCTGCATTAATTTAAGCTGCTTATGATAAAATCTTGCCCAGTGAGCATAAGCTCGACCCTCTGCGGCTGTAGTGCGGAGTTTAGAAATACCTCCAATTAGCTGAATTGTCATCCCAGCTATCTCACCATCTAACTCTTCTAATGGCAATGCTTTCTGACTTTTAAAATATCCAGCAACATTCGTCACCAACACAGTTAAAATCACAACAGCAACAGCAACCCACGCTAATTGCGAACTATAAACAAACAGCAAACCTAAATTAAATAAAGCAAAGAAACTGCTGAATAACATATCCAGCCTTTCACCACCTAATTTATCCCGGATGCGGTTAATTGCAGAAACGCGCGATAATATTTCTCCAGCAGAATATTCTCGGAAAAAAGTCAGCGGCAACTTCAGCAACCTGTCCCATATCCCAGCTTGCAAGTTGAAGACAGAGTAAGATTCCAACCGTACTAAAGCTAATCCTTGTGTTAATCGAAACAAAGACGTACCAAAAGTAGCTGCCAGTAATGCCAAAGTAAGTTGCAGCAGCAAACCTCTATCAGCATCAGGAATAGCAGTATCAATCAAAACACCAGTAACTTGGGGAACAATCATCCCAATCAAAGTCCCTGGTATACCCAAAAACAACATCGTCCGTAGTTCCTTGCCTCCCCCACGCATCGAATACCGGAATACATTTAGTAAATTCAGTTTTGCATCCGGGAAAGGAGGATAAAACATATACGCACCCGGCGCCAGCAATTTAGCAGTACGTTCATTGACTTGAGTCCGCTTTTGCGTAACAGGATTGTAAATCTCATAATACTTATTATTTACAGGCAACAACGCCACAGGAGTTTGGTCAGCTAAATATCCTAACAACGGTCCACAATCTGCCCTAAACCAGCGTTCAGAAAGCAATACACGCCTAATTCGCATTCGTGAAGCGCGCGCAATTGCTTCGAGAGGGTCTTTCACCCGCTTCATATCTTCCGACCTTGCAGGTGGACGAATGGGAATACCCATAGCTTTTCCAACGGCGCCAGCAGCTACTAACAAAGGGTCGCCAGTTGCAGCAATTGATAACTGCTGGGTTCCTAACAGCGAAACAAAATCAGTAACTGCTGTTGTCGTCAACTGCTGATTTAAACGTTCGCGCGCTTGAAACTGCACTAAATTTTGCTGTTGTGCAGACTGTTCAAGTTCATGCAAGCTCGAAATAAAGCCTTGCTGGAAATTCTTGAGAACAACACGCACTGTTTGCCAGGGCATTTGACTCGAAATTTCAGGCGCCGGGAAAGGTATGGCTGTTAACTCAAATACCGAACTCAATCGCTCAAACCAAGTTATTATTAAATGAATACTGTTAAAAGAACTTGTTGTTACATTTGCTTGGGTGGCGCCTTCATCTAACGAGCGTAAATTTAACTGTAATAAGCGAGTTTCTTTTGTGGCAACAGCCAAAATACAAGTGGAACCTAACCCTACTTCAATTCCAAACACTGCTTCCCCTGTCTCTACTCCAAATAAATAACGCCGCCCGCTTTGTAATACTGCATCTTGTATTTTCCCTGCATACACAGTCATTGACCCAGACTCTATCACCCATAAACTTTCTGGATCATCTAATAGTAATACTTCATTTTCTGCGATGATTTTAAAGGAATTTTGTGTGTCAGATTTAATATTCATGTTTATATTGGTGTATTGAACCGCAAAGGCGCAAAGGAAGAGGGGGAAAGTGTAGATGCAATTTTTTAAACTAACTACTATAATGTCATTTTGCCCAGAAAGCTTTGTAAACTAACACCAGCAATGAAGAAATTTGATTATGGGAAGTGGCGCCTGTGTTGAGATTATTATGTATTTTCAGCTACGTTCCTACCCGCATAGTATTTAAGTACTATGCTAATAGCAGAAGTCCTCTTAAGAGGACTAAATATACTGCAAACGGGTAAAATTTGAACTTATGTCATGCTGAGGTACGTAAACGCAGTTTGGAAGCAAGCTTTAGACGATGAAAGTACTTATGTAATAGAAGTTGCCCAGAAAGCGATTAATGATTTGCAGCAATTTGAAAGTTTACTGGAAGCTCGTTAATAGCTAGCGATGTAACCGTTTAAGGGGCGCCTGCCGCTAACGAACTTCGCTTAGAAAATTTGTTAGGTAGTTATGGGCAATAGCTGCTACCAGATTTATTCCTTACTTTTTTGGAAAGCTTGTATTTTTTCAGAAAGCGTTGTTACTGTCTCACCAGTGAATAATTGCTCTCTAATTTTGAGATAGTCATCCTTGCCGATCTGAATTATATATTTGTCACCTTTGTCAAGCTGATATTCTTCAATCAGCTTTCCATCTTCAGCCCATTGTTTTTTACGAATAATAATACCGTTCTTGTATAAACATTCTATTTTTAATCGCCCACTTTCATACAATTCTTTACATAAACCATTTAAAGCTCCTGATTCATAGTAATACTCATAGTGTAAATGTCCATCGGGATACCATTCCCTTGAAATTCCTTGTAAAATACCACCCACATAAGAATTTTCTGCTAATAGCTGACCACTAGTAAAATTCTCATAAGCAATACCCGTAAAATCTTGTCCCTCGTAAGTGTAGACATGATAATCAGAATAATCAAGTTCATCTATAAGTACTCTCATAAAATAACCAACTCCAATAACGAACAATTCTTATTGTAACGTTTTGCCTCTTCTTGATAATTTCTAATGTTCATCCTCTTCTTCCTCCTCACTGCGAACAAGTTCAGCGTAAAATCCACCCATTCTTACTAGTTCTTCGTGTGTGCCTCGTTGGACAACTACACCTTTATCCAGCACAATAATTTCGTCACAATCACGAATACTGCTCAGACGGTGCGCTACTATTAAGCAACTGCATCCCCGTTGCCGTAGGTTTTCGTAAATAATTTGTTCGGTCTCTCCATCTAAGGCGCTTGTTGCCTCATCTAATATTAGAATACTGGGGTTATTTATCAACGACCGGGCAATTTCTAACCTTTGTCGTTGTCCACCACTCAAATTGACGCCACCCTCTAGCAATTCACCACTATAACCACCTGGTAATGCCATAATTACATCTTGAATACGCGCGTCAATACACGCACGGCGAATTTGAGAATCAGAAACGGTAGAATCCCAAAGCGTTAAGTTATCACGCACTGTCCCAGAAAATAAGAAAATTTCTTGCTCGACTGTGGCTATTGAGTTGACTAATATAGAACGAGGTATTTCCTGACGGGGGATAACGTCAAATAAAATTTCACCCGACCAAGGTTCATAAAGTCCTCCGACTAATTTGGCTATGGTGGATTTTCCTGAACCACTGCCACCTACTAATGCAACTCTTTGTCCTGGTTGGATGACACAACTAAAGTTTTCTACAAGTGGTTTACTGACTTTCGCGTAGCCAAATGTGATGTTTCGCAGTTCGATATGTCCTTGAAAACGTACATTTTGTATATTATTGCGATTATTACTGGCGCCTAATTGCGGGTCGGTTGCGTTTGCTAATACGTCATCTAACCGCATGACGTTACCACTAAGTGTTTGCAGCATGGCGCCAAATCCCATTAATTGATTGACAGGTTCTTGGAAGCTTGCCATCAAACTTTGAAATGCGACTAGCATCCCGATGGTCATTTTCCCATCCATTACTTGCCAACCGCCTATTGCTAAAATCAACATAACTGTTAAACCAGTTAGTAGTGTAGGCAGTACAAATAATATTTCATTGATTACAGCAATATCTGTGAAAGCATTCCAACTTTTAGATATATAACCTGCCCAACGAGCAAACATATCAGATTCTAATGCTGATGCTTTGAGTGTTTCAATACTCTGGATGCCAGCAATTGCTACACCATCGGCTTTACCATAGTCTTTGTCAGACTGCATGAAATTATCTTCTCGCCAGCGCTCAACCCACTGAAGTATCAACACATTTAATACTGCAAAAGACACACCAATAGCAGTTAACACCCAGTTGTAAGCAAACATTACTAACCCGTAGAATGCAGCCATTACCAAATTAATTAATGTACTTGCCATCGAGCCAGATAATACCTGTGCTACTTTATCATTTAATTGAATACGACCGCTAATTTCGCCAGGAAAGCGTTGAGTATAAAACCCGACAGGTAACTGGAGCAAATGCCACATAAAACTACTCGACATACTAGCAGCCAGCTTAATTTGTAACTGTCGTAAATAACGCCGTTGCAGAAACAACAAAATCCCCTGCATTACTGCTGTGACAAACATCCCAATGAGCAAAGGGCGTAACCATTCTGACCTACCTTCTACCAATATCTGGTCTACAAACACTTGGTTAAATACAGGTAACGCCATTCCTGGCAACACAAGTAAAAAGCCAACCAGCGCACTAAGTATCACGGCGCCCATTGAAGAGTGCAAGCGTTCTAGCAAAGACCTAAACACACTTGGTTTTTTCCCACCTTTCCTAAAACCTGGTTGTGGTTCCATCGCCAGGACAATACCAATATATGCTTCATCAAACTCCTGCAATGAAACAGCGCGCGGGCCAGTTGCTGGGTCATTTAAATAAACCTTGTCTTTATCAAACCCTTCAACTACCAACAGATGGCTGAAATTCCAAAACGCAATTACAGGTAGTCGCATTTGCATTAATTGCGAAGTTTGTTTTTTAAACGCCTTTGCCTGTAGTCCGTAATTTCTCGCAGCTTTAACAATACTAGCTGGTTGACTACCATCGCGCGAAACACCACACTCCGCACGCAACTCTGCTAACGGCACAAAGCGACCATAATAACCGAGAATGATACCCAATGCTGCGGCGCCGCACTCAACTTCCTCCATTTGCAGCACCGTAGGCGTTCTGATATGTTGTTTTTTGGGTTGTTTTTTGGAGTTTTGAGACTGTTTTACTTGACTGAACCACTTTTTGAACACAGGTTTGCTGTCCTCACACTACTGAGTCATTTATTGCCATGCATAGTGTGATTTTTCCCAAAAACTTGACTCAGCTAACGCAAAAGCTGAAAAATTTGGCACCCACTTTATTTTCAAAATAATTGTTGGCATTGTTCACCTATAACGCTAGTCCAGTAGAAGGTGTTGACAAATCAAGCATGTTATTCAGTAAAAATACTGAACTAGCATAGCACACAAGTAGTTAAATTTAAACTGGACGTATGAATAGTGCTAGAATTTGCAATGCTAAAATAACTGCAATTGTCTGCGCGTTAATGCCTAAATTCCTTAATCGCTGCTAAGTGCAATTTTTCTTATGAGTTGTGAAAAATAGCAAGATAGCCCTCTTCTGGAGTGTTCGACAAAGAGAAATTAGACGATTATGTAAATAATCGATGTAAATATTATCTTGATAGCGGTTTTTACTGAAATCGTTGATTAACTCGCCGATGTTCCAGGTAACTGTGAATAGGTAGCATATTAGAAAACTATATTAACTAAATACTAATGAGCAAAGTTAAAGTTCATAACGAATGGGATTCTCTAGAAGAAATTATTGTTGGACGTGCCACCAATGCACAAATTCCTAATCCTGACTTAGGACTATTTGCCATAGACTACAGAGACTATGGCAATATCGAAAATATTCCATCCGGTCGATACAGTAATCGCATTATCGAAGAAACTGAAGAAGATTTAGACGTACTCGTGCAAACACTTCAAGGGCTTGGCGTTACAGTTCAGCGTCCTAACATAGCCGATCACTCTATCAAGTTTCGTACTCCTGATTGGGAAGCTGATGGTCAATATAACTACTGTCCCAGAGATTTAATGTTAACAATCGGGACATGGATTATCGAAACTCCAATGGTTTTTCGTTCCCGTTTTTTTGAAACTCTCTCCTACAAATCCATTCTTATAGATTACTTACGGAGTGGAGCTAAATGGATTTCTGCGCCCAAGCCTCGGTTAGCTGACAATATTTATAATCTTGATGACCCTAACTCATTTGCACTCAAAGACCATGAGCCTGTATTTGATGCCGCTAATATCTTACGTATGGGACGAGATATTATCTATCTGATCTCCGACAGTGGAAATCGGCTGGGAGCGCAGTGGCTTCAGACAGTTTTGGGCGATGAGTATAGAGTACACACCTATGACAACCTATACTCTGGAATTCATATAGATTCCACATTCGCACTCATTCGCCCTGGATTAGTTGTAGTTAATAGCGAAAGAGTTGGTGAACAAAATCTGCCAGAACTATTCAAAAATTGGGATGTAATCTATCTGGAGCATATTGTTGATATTGGTTATGAAACAAACATTGTATTAAGCTCTAAGTGGGTTGGTATGAACCTGTTAATGGTAAATCCGAATTTAGCAATTGTTGATAAAAACCAACTTCCACTAATAAGAGAGCTTGAAAAACGTGGCGTTGATGTTATTCCTTTGCAAATCAGACACGCTAGGACATTAGGTGGAGGATTTCACTGTGTGACACTGGACGTGCGGCGAACAGGAAGTTTTGAAGATTACTACCAATAAAATAGCAAACTAGAGAAAAATGT
The DNA here is from genome assembly GCF_000331305.1 of Calothrix sp. PCC 7103. Classification (GTDB taxonomy): domain Bacteria; phylum Cyanobacteriota; class Cyanobacteriia; order Cyanobacteriales; family Nostocaceae; genus Dulcicalothrix. The sequence continues at coordinate 115,019 of NZ_KB217478.1, forward strand.
TGAATTTTCAGGCATTACCTATACCTAAAGAAAAATTATTTATCTGGGCGTTTATTCCCTATCGAATTACAAAGCAAGGAATGATTGGAGAATTTTACGACAATCCCAGCTATTTTCAAGAACTAGCTAGCGTTTTTGCGGAGCTAGGTATTAAATGGAAATGGCAGCCAATTACTTTAAAAAATATGCACGCCGTTGTTGAAAACGTAGTAGCTTCTAATAGTGACTATACTCCTGTGGTGCTGAACTATTGCGATGGATTTGATGAAGTTGATGGTTATCCTGGTCTTTCTGTAATCAAGTTGTTGGAAGCGAAAAGGATTATTTTTACAGGCGCAGATTCTAATTTTGAATACCTGACTATATCCAAAATTAGAATGAAGCGTGCCTTTCTTGAAGCTAATGTCGCTACTGCTCGCTATGAAGTGATTTCAAACCTGAACTGTGTTTGGGGAATTTGCCAACGCCTTGGTACTCCTCTGATTGTTAAACCAGCAGTTTCTACTGCTAGTCAGGGAATTTGGCTAGATTCAGTTGTTGAGAGTGATGAGGAAGTCAGCTTACAAGTTCAGCGCTTACTGCAAGGAGATCATGGTAAGCAATGTCCGCAAAATAGTATTTTTGTAGAACAATTTATTAATGGTAGAGAATTTGCTGTCTTTCTTTTAGGTTCAGCCCAGCAACCGGAGAATATCAAAATATATCCATCTTTGGAGCGGGTATTTAACTCTAAATTACCTGAAACTGAAAGATTTTTGTCTCACTATCGTTACTGGGGAAAAAATGAAGAAGGAAATCCTTTATTATCAGAGGAACAGCTTTGCTATTACCAATTGGTTGAGTCTAAATTGCACAAAAGACTTTGCGATTTAGCCAAGCGTGCCTACTGTGCAGTTAATGGCAATGGCTATGGGCGGGTTGACTTGCGTATGGATAAAGCCTCCCAAGAACTCTTCGTTCTTGAGGTAAATTCTAACTGCGCCATTTCTTCTAAGCCTCTCTTTGATTTTTCGGATTCAAATGCCACCTCTGTTGGTACTATTTTATACTTTTCTAGTACGCCGTTTGCAAAACTGATGTCAGAAATTATTGCAGAGGCTTTTTCTAACCATTTTACCAAGTCGTGCTTTGTGAACAAAGCAGTGTGAAAATTTCCCAATATTTACTCTTAATAAAGGAGCTACAAAAGCAATGGCTATTTTGCAGGAATTGCCTGTACCTAGCAGTCAATTATTTATCTGGGTATTTATTCCCTACCGCTTTAAAGGACATGAGTTGATTAGCGAAGAATATGACAATCATGCCACTCGTCAGGAACTAGCAAATGTCTTTACAGAACTTGGCTTGAAGTGGAAGTGGCAACCGATCACATTAGAAAATATGCACGCAGTTGTTGAGGAGGTTGCTGCTTCTAGTGACGAGTATATCCCTGTGGTGCTAAATTATTGCGATGGGTTTGATGAGATTGATGGCTATCCTGGTCTTTCTGTTATTAAGCTCTTAGAAGCTAAAGGCATTATTTTTACAGGCGCAGATTCAGACTTTGAATATGCTAGTATCTCCAAAATCAGGATGAAGCGTGCCTTAACGGAGGCAGGTGTATCTACTGCGCCTTATGAAGTTATTTTTGATATTACCAGTGTTCAAGGAATTTGTCAGCGCCTCGGCGTTCCTCTAATTGTGAAACCAGCTATTTCTAATGGAGGAAAGGGACTGTCTAGCAAGTCAGTTGTTCAAAGTGATGAGGAACTCTCTGAACAAATACAAAATTTACTACAAGAACAGCAGAAGGGTCAATTTATAATCAGTGATATTTTTGTAGAACGCTTTATTAACGGGTCTGAATTCACTGTCTTTATTGTCGGGTCTGCCCAACAACCTGACTGCCTCAAAATCTACCCACCTTTAGAATTTATCTTTCACTCAAAGCTGCCTGAATTTGAAAGATTTAAGTCTCATGAAAAGATACAAAAAGTCGAAGAATTTTTATGTGGTCATCTAGTTACTGCTCCTTTATCTAACAAAATTCACGAGTTAAGTAAGCGTGCTTATTGTAAGTTGGGTGGCAATGGATATGCAAGGGTTGATATAAGAATGGATAAAAAATCCCAAGAACTTTTTGTACTTGAGGTGAATGCAAATTGCGGTATCTCTTCTCAGCCTATCTCTCCATTTTTTAAGGATGGTCAAACCTCTGTCGGTACAATTTTACACCTTTCTGGTACGCCATTTGGACAAATTATGTCAGAAATAATAGCAGAAGCTTTTGCTAGGCATTTTCACAAGTCTATGTTCATTAACTAATCGGTATAGAATAATTATGCCTTATGCCATAGATTTTCAAGTCAGATAAACATAAATTGTAAAACACCGCAAAAATCGAAACTTTGTAGAGACCCAATTAATTCGGTCTCTACTGTATGCAAAGGCTGAAAAAATTTGGCGCTGCTTGATTATTAAAATATACTTAACCTCTTTTCTCTGTGCCTCTGTGGTAAAAAATCCTAAAACGAAAATTATGTAATATTTACCCAACAGCAAACCCATCATATTGGCGCAAAAAAGCTGAATGATAAGCTAATACTATATCTTGCTTAGGTACACCTAATTCTACTAAAGTATTCGCAACACCATCTTCTGTGCCGTCATATTGAATCCAAATTTTATCACCAATTATATCGATGTGTATCACGGCGCCATATATTCTTTGAAAGCCATCCCAGCCAGCATGATATATTTGATAATGGTCGTCCTCAGTATCAAACATTTTATAAACTTCTATTTCTCCACCTGATGGTTTCATTTCCAAATATGGTAACAGGCATTCACGAATTAATTGACGGTAGTGATTTAATTTATCCATTGTTCAATCACCTCAGTTGCTGGGTCAAATATTAATAATTTTATTTGGTAAGTTTGAACACTTAATTTGGGTAAATCTCTACGAAAAAAAGTTCGGTATATTTCTGTTGTCACAGCCAAATATAGTTGACGCTCTGGTTGCTGTATCTGTAGTACTGCTCTATAGTTGAGAAATTGTCCTAACGCTGTATGAAAATCTGTAATTGCCGACGCTCCAACAAAACTCTTTACTTCAACTGCAATTTTTTCTTGCGCGCGTTCTGCTGCTATTAAACGTTCAGCTGCTAAGTCAATTCGTAACTGGTCATCTCCTAACCTTAGATATAATGGCTCGGTAACTGTCCAGCCATCATTTTGTAAGGCAGCCTTTGCAGCATTGTGAAATATATCTTTAGCTGACACAGTATTAGATTTAAGAGTTTGTACGTTTGTTCTTGACTGGCAACTATAACCTTTCTGTTCAAAGCTGTGACAGAAGGCTTAAGGGCGTGAATACCTCCCAACAGAGCTATTCTATCAAAACTTTGATCTAATATTATCAAAATTCTTAGCAACGAGTTGTGATTTTTTAGCTAAAAGCGGGAACTATATATCTGGCAACGGTTTTTTGCAAAGCATTAGCTGTTACCAGGCGCGAACAAATATAGATAACTTCCCAAGGAGATCAGCGCATTGACTGTACACGAACTACTATTAAATAGTCTCCAATTATCAGAGCATCGAAAACCAGGCAGTTTTGCTGAAGTGGTTGAAATGGTTAAAAGCTTGATACTTCAGGATTTTGACCGCGAGATTGCTTCTAAGCAGCTTTATTATCACACCCGCACGCACATAGAACATGTACAGCGTCGAGCGGATATTATTTTTGAGGCAATTTGTCCTTACTGGCAGGCGCCTGTTGAACAAGATGTTGCACGAACACATTTACTACTAAATCTTTGTGCGGTTGCTCATGATGCAATTCAGGTTTTTACACCTCAAACTAGTCCTCATACTTCTAGACAACGGGCGCCTGGTAAGAGCGAAGCTTTAACTATTGAGAAGCTACTTGATTATATTAGAAAGCTGAATCAACAGTTACACGAGTATTGTGTTGATGGGTCTGTGCTGTTTAGTTCGGCGGATATATCTATTATTAAAGATGCTATCGAAGCTACGATTTGTGCTTACGATGCATCAGATAAGGCTATATATCAACCTGCTCTTTATGATTCTCTTGGACATTTATCAGTAGTGGCGAGAATCTTGGCGCTTGCGGATATTGGCTCATTAGGAATGGATGGAATAGCTGCTTATAACCATGAAGGTGCTTTACTGTTTTTAGAAGAAAATCCAGATGTTATTCCTTTGATTTTAAATCAAGGAGTTGAATCCGATAATCCAGTTTATGAGAATATTCGGCAGCGTTTGCTTAGACGCGCGCGTTTTCAGGTTGATTTTGCTAAGTCAAGACACAGGCGCTTTCCTCAAGAGATAGCTAGTTTTCCAGCAAAAGCAATTCCTATTTTAACTAATGAAGTATTTAAATTTTTAAATGTAGAAAATATTCATGAAATTGAATTAAGTACTCCTACTGATGAAGAAACTTCTTTAAAAACATTAATTGATTTCTTCCATTTAGATTCCCGACTTCTTAAAGAAGTCGGGAATCTGAAATCCTAAAACTCCAACTAACACAAGATAAATTTATGAATACAAAAATGTTGATGTTAATTTTTTATATCGGAGAGAATTTATATGCAATTGACAGTTCGCGCGTTGTGGAAGTAATTCCTAGAGTGTCTTACCGAACTGTTCATCATGTACCTGATTATGTGGCAGGTTTATTTAATTACCGAGGTACAATTGTTCCTGCTATTGACCTTTGTCATTTAATTCGCGGTACACCAAGTCAAGCTAACCTCAGTACGCGCGTGATGATGGTGAGCTATCCTGGTCAAAATAATAAGCTCCAATATGTTGGGTTGATGGCAGAACGAGTTATTAAAACTTTGAAAAAGTCGAAGAGCGAATTTGTCAAATCTGGGATTCAAAATACTGAAGTCCCTTATCTAAATGAGATGATAATGGACGAAAAGTCTATGATTCAAAATATTGATTTAGAGCAGCTATTTATAAATCTCCAAGAAATAAAATTATTAGGAGTGGGAGGAAATATAGATGTCATTGGCAGCTATTGAGTCTCTTTTAAACCAAAAGATTGGTCTAGATTCTAATACAATTGGTTCCCATACAATCAAAAGAGCAGTAGAAAATCGTTGTTCTGTTTGCAGTTTGCCTGACATTAATACTTATTTTCAAGTACTGCAAAGCTCCCCCCAAGAGTTTGCAGAATTAGTTGAAAAAATAGTTGTTCCTGAAACCTACTTTTTTAGAGATAGCAAATCCTTTGATTTTCTTATCAACTTTGCTCGCTCAGAATGGGCGCCATTTTATAGTACACACGCACTGAATTTGTTAAGTGTACCTTGCTCTACTGGTGAAGAACCTTATTCAATAGCAATTGCTCTTATGGAAGCAGGTTTACCAACAAATCGGTTTCGTATAGATGCTGTTGATATTAGTAAATGTGCCCTTGACAAAGCTAGACGGGGAATTTATGGTAAAAATTCATTTCGAGGCAAAGAATTTATAGATAAAACTCGTTATTTTCAGCAAACAAAAGACGGATATGAGATTAGTACATTAATTAGGAATACAGTAAGTTTTCGGCAAAATAATATTTTAAATGCATCTGCTTTTAATCAAGCTAAGTATGATATAATCTTTTGCCGTAATTTATTAATTTATCTGGCGCCATCAGCTTGTGCTGAGGTGTTCAATATTTTAAATAAATTGTTATTGCCACAAGGATTACTGTTTGTCGGCGCCGCTGAAACAGGAAAAGTCCCTAGTAATTATTTTACATCCATCCGTCAGTCTTTTACTTTTGCTTACCGAAAAGTTGAAAATTCTCTGACTCACGGGATGTTAAAAACCTCTCCCCCAACCCCTCTCCTACAAGGAGAGGTGAGAAAATATACTCCCCCTTCCCTTGGAGGCAAGGGGGTAGGGGGGTTAGGTTCTTCACATGACATAAAAAGTAAAGAAATAGAAATATCTTTATTAAATAACAAACCTAATACCGCACCAGCTAACGATAGTAAATTAAATCTCAAAGTTGCTAGACAACTAGCTGATGAAGGGCAAGTAGAAACAGCTATTAACTATTGCTACAAATATATAAGTCATGAACAAACAAATGCTGATGCTTATGCTTTACTCGGTACGCTGCACCAGGCAAAAACTCAAAATAACCAGGCTGAAAAGTATTTCCAAAAAGCTCTCTATCTCAACCCTAACTGTTATGAGGCACTAATTAACCTTGCCCTTTTGAAAGAACATCGCGGTGATGTTGTTGGCGCCTCTATTCTTCAGCAGCGAATTCAAAAAATCCTAGAAACCGGGTTTTTACGATGAAGAAACCCGGTTTCTTAGTAGCTATCTAAATCATTAAGCAGGTAAATTATGGTAACAAACGTATTTCAAGACAGGTCTTTACAAGGTCGTATTATGACAGCCTTCATATTTATGGGGGCACTAGTATTAATTGTGGCACTAGTAGGTTTAGGTGCAACGTTTCGTTTAAGTGGTAACATTGATACTTTAAGTAATAACAGTTTGCCAAGTTTAGTTGGGTTATGGAAAGTTAATGAAGGGCAAACCCAAATTGAATCTTCAGAACGAATGTTGATGGTTGCAGGATTGTCTTCACAGGAACGAGCTTCAGAGTTAGAACGAATTAAAAAAGCTTGGGTTCAGGCTGACGAAGGATTTAAGCAATACGAAACAACTCCGCGAAGTCCAGAAGAGGATAGAATTTATAAGACACTTCAGAACAACTGGGATAAATGGAAAGCCAACCACGAAGAATTTCTTAAGCTCAATAAAGAATTTGAGAGTTTAGGAATTTCAAACCCCTATGCAAGGCAAACCGAACTTCTACGTCAAAGCAAAGAAAATTCTCCAGAAATGAATGCTGCTACAAAAGCTGCAAATCTTTTAGACAAACTTCGTGAGCTATCGAAAACTAATCGGATTACGTTTGAAGCTGCAACCGCATCAATTTTAGACAGCTTAAAAGTCAACGAAAATACTGCTACAAACGCTGAGAAGGAAGCAGGGCAAGACATTAATCAATCGAGATTCTGGTCAATTGCTGCTATGTTGCTTGGACCCACAGTAGCAATTATCCTCGGACAGTTTCTCAGCAAAGCTTTAATTCGACGCATTCAAAAATCCGTCGTGCAAATTACAACTTCTGCCACTCAAATTTCGGCATCAGGTAAACAATTAGAAGCTACAGTCGCAGAACAAGTTGCTTCCACTAATGAAGTTACAGCAACCGCTTTAGAAATTGCCGCAACATCCAGAGAACTCGTAAAGACAATGGACGATGTAGCTGCAATGGCTCAAAATACAGCAACTTCGGCAGACCAAAGTCAGAAAGAACTTACAAAGATGGAAACTGTGATGCACGAACTTACAGAAGCTACCACCTCCATCTCATCAAAACTGGGAGTAATGAATAATAAAGCCAGTAATATCAACAACGTTGTAGTCACAATTACCAAGGTTGCCGACCAAACCAGTATTCTGTCGCTAAATGCAGCAATTGAAGCTGAGAAAGCTGGAGAGTATGGTGCAGGTTTTGCAGTTGTCGCACGCGAAATTCGGCGCCTTGCGAATCAAACTGCCGTAGCAACTTTAGAAATTGAGCAAATTGTCAAAGATATGCAGTCAGCAGTTGCAGTCGGGGTGATGGAAATGGACAAATTCAATAAATCTGTCAGTGATAGTACTGGGAAAATAAGCCATATTAGTGACCAAGTGTCAAAAGTCATTTTTCAAGTACAAAGTTTACCCCCCAAATTTGCTCAGGTTAGTCAAAGTGTAGAAGAACAGTCTCATGGTGCAGAGCAAATTAGCTCCGCAATGGGACAATTGAGCGAAGCTTCTCATCAAACAGTTGACGCTTTGCGCGAAACGAATAGTGCTTTGCAGCAATTAGACGACGCTGCCCAAGGGTTACGCGCGGAAATTTCTCGCAAAATTACAGTTAGTTAAAAATTACGGATATAAATATTAACATGGAGTTAATTGAAAATCCCTTACATCCAATATTAAACGACTGCTGGAATAAAATTGGAGTAATGGGCAACCGCACTTGTGGCGAATTAAAAACCGTTATTCATTGTCACGACTGTCCGGTGTTTGCTGCGGTTGGAGATAGTTTACTAGAACGAAAACCACCTCTTAATTATGTTTCGGAGTGGATTAATGTTTTAGCCCAAACGCCTGTTGATGAAGAAACCGAAAATAATGAAGCTATCATCAAGACAGCAGAAGCTATTTCTGTAATGATTGTTCGACTTGGAAACGAGCAATTGGCTTTAAAAGCAGGAATTCTCCAAGAAGTTACACATCCTTGTACGATTCAACCTTTGCCTCATCGTAGTAACGAGCTATTTTTGGGGTTGGTTAATATTCGTGGAGAAACGTTGTTGTGTGCTTCGCTTTTGCATCTGTTGAATTTGGAACCATCAGATGAAAATAGCTCTACTCCCAACCCAGTTAATGCACAACGCATGATTGTTGCAGGGCATCAAGATGATAAATGGGTGTTTCCTGTTGATGAAGTCCACGGGATTTATCGCTTTAACTTATCAGAATTACGAGAGGCGCCTGTTGTTATTGCCAAAGCATCTGAATCTTATACTCAAGGCATTATTAACTGGCAGGGCAAGAAAGTCAACTATCTTGACTCTGAGTTATTGTTCTACACGCTTAATCGTAAAATATTGTAATACGGAAAAATAGACGACAAAGGACATAAATACACGTAGAGACGCGATTAGTCGCGTCTCTACAACATATTTTTTTTTCTTCCTTTGTGTTCTTTGCGGTTCGTTTATATAAACTTTATTTTAAATGTCATATGTATGAATGATTACTCCATATTAGATTTATTCCACCAAGAAACTCAAACTCAAGTAATCACCCTAAAAGAATCTCTGGCAGTATTAAAAACCCAGCCATCATCAATGGTTGACCTCGAACGAGCAACAACTGCATTACATTCAATTTGGGGAAGTGCCAAACTTGTTGGCAGAGAAGCAGCAGCAACACTAGCGCAAGTTATGAAAGATTGCTTCATAGCTGCTCAAAATAAAACAGTTACACTCGTTGAAGAGCAAATAGATGTTTTAGTTCATGCGAGCAAATTGCTTTTAAACATGAGCAAGTCAGTAGAGCAAGAATTTGAACACTGGATGTCAGAACATTCTTGGGAAGTAGCAACAACTCAAAAGACTATTTCGATTATTTTGACCCAAACAACAATTACATCAACAGTAACATCACCTCCGCAACCTATAACAGAGATAATAGAAACAAATAATCTTCCCCAACAAAAACAAGAACCTGCTCCTACAAATACTTTGATACCAGAGAACACCACACCGATAAAAATTGGTGATGATTCAATGATGGACTTGTTTCGTCTAGAAGCAGAAGCACAAGTCACCGTTTTAAATGACGGACTCCTTGCGCTTGAGAGCAATACTCAGTCAGCACAAGCTTTAGAAACTTTAATGCGAGCTGCTCACTCAATTAAAGGTGCTGCGAGAATTGTTAGCATAGATGCTGTGGTAAACTTAGCTCACGTCATGGAAGATTGCTTTGTTGCCGCACAAAATAAAACTATCACACTTAATTCTAACCAAGTTGATGCACTACTTCAAGGTGTAGATTTATTACAAGGTATTACTCAAGTAAGTAATTCAGCTTTACCCAATTGGTTAGCTGGTAATCAAACAATTTTCGCAAGCACGCAAGTTGAGATTGCGGCAATTTTAAATCCTCAAGCTGTACCTTTACCTGTGGCGCAAACACCAAAAAAGAGTGAAGAAATTTTGCATACCCCTGTAACGCCGCCTGTCAATAAAACAGCAGAAATTGTTACAGAAAATATTCCATCATCATCAAGTGTAGCACTACAAGACCTTCCTGATAAACCTGATAAAACTGTTACTGCATCTGAACAAACGGTGCCACAAGACCGAGTTGTGCGGGTAAGTGCAGAAAACCTGAATCGTATTATGGGTTTAGCTGGAGAATCTTTAATCGAAGCAAACTGGCTACAACCTCATGCTGACTCCATGACTGCTTTAAAATGGCGCCTGGTTGAACTATCTAGAACACTCGAACAATTACAAGAAGTTCTTGACCGAGGTAATTACGAACAAGACAGTAAACAACTCTTAGAAAATGCTCGTAACAAAGAACAGGAGTGTCTGAATTTACTAAGTACACGTCTTAATGAATTAGAAGTATATGCCCAAAGAACCGCTAATTTATCTGACCGTCTTTACCGAGAAGTAATTACTTCTAACATGCGTCCGTTTGCTGATGGTGTGCAAGGTTTCCCTCGGATGATTCGCGACTTGGCACGCAAGTTAAATAAGCAAGTTAAGTTAGATATTATTGGTAAAGCAACATCCGTAGACCGAGACATTCTCAAAAAATTAGAGGCGCCTTTAACTCACATCTTACGAAATGCCACCGACCACGGAATTGAAATGCCTACTGAACGTATCGAGAAAGGTAAACCAGCCGAAGGCACAATTCGTTTAGAAGCGTTTCACCGAGGAGGAATGCTGGCAATTACAATTGCTGATGATGGAAAAGGCATTAATCCCGAACAATTACGCCAAAAAATCATTAATAAAAACTTGGCAACACCAGAAATGGCGGCGCAATTTACAGATTCTGAGTTGATAGAGTTTCTATTTTTACCAGGATTTTCTACTGCTAAACAAGTTACCGAAATTTCTGGACGCGGTGTGGGGTTAGATATCGCAAAAAGCATGGCACAGGAAGTTGGGGGAACAGTACGCGCGGTTTCTCATCCCGGAAAAGGAACTAGTTTTCACTTCCAATTGCCTCTCACACTTTCGGTTGTGCGAACATTATTAGTAGAAATTTCAGGCAGACCTTATGCTATTCCCTTAGCCCGCATTGACCAAATTATTACAGTTGAGACTACGGATATTGCTGATGTAGAAAATCGTCAGTATTTTTCCATGAATCAACAAAATATAGGTTTAATTCCAGCACATCAGGTTTTAGAATTACCCGAACCTGCTCCAAAGTCTGAAGCACTTTCTATTGTAGTAATTAGTGAACAATCTAATACTTATGGATTAGTTGTAGACAAGTTTCTTGGTGAACGCGATTTAGTTGTTAGACCCCTCGACCCTCGTTTAGGTAAAGTACCTGATATCAGTGCTACGTCTTTATTAGGTGATGGTTCACCTGTTTTGATTATGGATGTATCAGATATGATACGAAGTATGGATACCATCCTTAACGCTGGACGAATTAATAAGGTTGGTGTGGAGACAGCAGCAGAAATTCTTGATAAGCGCAAGAAAATTCTGGTAGTTGACGACTCAATTACAGTACGAGAAATGGAGCGTAAGTTATTAGAAAATCGAGGTTACTACGTGGATATTGCAGTTAATGGCGCCGAGGGATGGAATGCTGTTCGTACTAAAGATTACGATTTGGTAGTTAGTGATATTGATATGCCGCGTATGAATGGAATTGAGTTAGTACGGCAAATCAAAAACCATGCCCGTTTACACTCGCTTCCCGTAATTATTGTATCTTACCGCGACCGAGAGGAAGACCGCATTCAAGGGTTAGAAGCTGGCGCCGATTACTACTTGGCAAAAAGTAGTTTTCATGATGATACGTTAGTTAATGCAGTAGTAGATTTGATAGGCCGTTAGTTAAAAATTAATTAAAAATTAAAAATTATGAAAATAGCTATTGTCAACGACTTAACTATTGCAGTGACCGCACTCAGACGTGTTTTGCAAACTGTTCCTGAATATCAAGTTATTTGGGTTGCGCGCGATGGTGCAGAAGCTGTTGCTAAATGTACACAAAATACCCCAGATTTAATATTAATGGATTTGTTAATGCCTGTAATGGATGGGGTAGAGGCAACTCGGAGGATTATGCAAAAAACTCCCTGTGCAATTTTTATTGTTACTGCCAGTACCGAGCAAAACGTTGCCAAAGTATACGAAGCAATGGGTCACGGCGCGTTAGATGCAATTGATACACCTGTTTTCGATGAACAAAATAATACACAAAATAAGCTACTAACGAAGATAGCTAGTATTCGTAAGCTTGTTAAACAATCTAATAGTGGTGTCTTATCAAAGTCATCTACTCAACCACATAGGAGTGAGCGGCGTAATACTTTATTAACAGTTCCATTAATAGCAATTGGCTCATCAACAGGTGGGCCAAAAGCATTAGCAACTATTTTATCAAAATCACCTGCCAAAATTAATGCGGCAATTGTAATAATTCAACACGTGGATGCTAACTTTTCCACTGGATTTGTTGATTGGTTAAATCAGCAAACAGCATTACCAGTAAGATTAGCAGTTCCAGGGGAACGTTTAGAACCAGGAACTATTTTAGTAGCTGGAACAAACGACCATTTATATTTAAAACCTGACTTAACTCTTGGTTATACAAAAGAACCTATTAACTATCCTTATCGTCCCTCAGTTGATGTATTTTTTAAAAGTCTCGCAGAAAACTATAAGCGCAAAGGTATAGCTATTTTGTTAACTGGAATGGGTAAAGATGGCGCCGAAGGATTAAATACCCTACGACAACGAGGTTGGCATACAATTGCTCAAGATAAAGACAGTTGTGTAGTTTATGGTATGCCTAAAGCTGCTATTGAATTAAATGCTGCCGTCCAAATATTATCACCCGATAAAATTGCTGCTACCCTACTCCAGTAGTTTGGCTATGCCACACATACCATATTTATATATGAACTTATGACACCTATAACAGACCAACAAACAACAGACGAAAAAATAACAGTTTTACTAATTGACGACCAATCAATTATCTCAGAAGCAATTTCTCGAATGCTTGCTCCCGAACAAGATATTCTATTTCATTATTGTAGCGACCCTACCCTTGCCTTCAAATTCGCCAAAGAATGTCAGCCAACTGTAATTTTACAAGACCTGGTAATGCCACAGATGGAAGGGCTATTATTAGTTAAATTTTTACGTTCTCAAGACTCACCAACCTGTAATATTCCTTTAATTGTTCTATCTAGTAAAGAAGAACCACTTATTAAAGCAAAAGCATTTGAACTCGGCGCCAATGACTACCTAGTAAAATTGCCTGACTCTAGAGAACTAGTTGCACGCATCCGCTATCATTCCAAAGCTTACGTTAACTTTCTTAAACGCCAAGAAGCTGAAGCTCTCTTCAAAGCCGAAATAATGCGTCAAGCAGCATATATTCAGCAGGTAGATAGGGTGACATCTGCCGCTAGTGATGTCGAACGCGACACTTTTGAACCAGACGCTTTGATAGAAGTAGCAAAACGCAGCGACGAACTAGGACAACTAGCACGAGTATTTACCAATATGGTCAAAACCGTTAAAGCGCGCGAACAAGAATTAACTACTGCCAATGCTCAGTTAGAGTCATTGTTAAAAGCTTACGGACGTTTTGTACCTCACGAGTATCTACGCTTTTTGCGGAAAGAAACAATAACAGATGTACACTTAGGCGACCACGTTAGCAAAGTCATGGCAGTAATGTTTAGTGACATCCGCTCATTCACGACAATTTCTGAGGGCATGTCACCTCAAGACAATTTTAACTTTGTCAATGCTTATCTCAAACGTGTTAGTCCAGAAATTCGCAGCCACTACGGTATTATCGTTAAATTTCTTGGTGATGGGATGATGGCTGTGTTTCCTGAAGGTGCAGACGATGCAGTTGCAGCAGGAGTTACCAAGCAAAAACGAGTCCAGGAATATAACCAGCAACGTACAACAAAAGGCTTTTTGCCCCTAGAAGTAGGTATTGGTATCCACGTTGGACATATGATGTTGGGTATGGTAGGTGAAGAAAGCCGGATGCAAGGAGATGCCTTTTCCGATAATGTTAACCTGACCGCGCGCTTAGAAGGACTAACTAAATTTTATGGCGTGTCTCTATTAATTTCCGAGCAAACGCTACATCATCTAAGTCAACCCGAAAAATATCAAATTCGGTTTTTAGATAGAGTAATAGTTAAAGGACGGACTGAATCAATAGCAATTTATGAAGTACTGGATGCAGAAGTTGAGGCAATCCGAGCGCTAAAAATTCAAACACAACCAGAATTTGAATTAGGACTAGAGTACTATAAGGATAGTGATTTAGCTCTTGCAAAAACATATTTTGAAAAAGTACTCGCTGTTCATCCAGAAGACAAAACATCATTACTCTACCTAGAGCGAGTAGGAATATTGCAGAAAAGGGGAGTTCCCGAAAATTGGAATGGTATATGGGCTTTGACTGAAAAATAATAATTTTATTTTTGCTAAATCATTATTTTTGCATTTCTCCTGCTCATTATTAACATTATCTGGTTTATCGAAAAGCCCTGAAGGTGCATTATTCTCAACCCACTGTTCGATTAGTTCTTGCGCGATATCGCTTATCCTTACCCCCTTCCAGGTACACACGATATTAAAACGTCGCTTTAAATTTTCGTCCATAGTAAGATTAAGCCTCTGTGTTCTAGTTTTTCTAAACATACCTCATATTTAGAAATTTTGATTAACTGCGTGATTCACTAAAATACTCCTCGCAATACCGGATATGTCAAGTCGAAAGTTTGAGTAAACCGCACGGAAACATCCAGCTATCCATTCCCCGGATTTTTCACAAACATATCAACGACTAGCCAACAAATTTGGACTTTGGACAAAAAATGTTTGTTTGCGTACTAATATTGTAAGAATATTTAAATCATTTTTAATTATGCTTTCAGTTTATTTTATTAATTTTGCTGAACATTAACGTGAACTAAGGCGAACTCAAGTACTGTTTTGTTGAGTTATAAAAATAGCTATCAGTATCTCAATGCATAGTATTATCGGAACGTACTATGCACCAAATCTACTGATAGACTATGCAAAAAATAAATCATAATCAATTAATAGCGCAATTCCGTTCTTTTCGACAACATTTACGTGGATTGTTTAAATCATACAGTGATAGTGTTATTGATTTAATTGATGCTAAGAAAAGTAACTCAAATGGCGCTTCTTCTCCTGTCGAGCTATCTTTAAGTTCTTTATTTGAAAGAACTTATAGCTCTATGCAACAAAGCAATTCAAAAATCATTTAATTTTAATGATGACAAGAAAAAGAAGAGAAAAAAGCTAAAAAATTTAACTCGCCGAATTGCTGAAGTTACGCCCCAACCGGAAAAACGCTCTTTTTATTTATTTGCAACGGATACGACTCCTCATCCACGTCCTCACTCTCCAACTTTGCCTGAAAGAAGTTATGTTTATCAATCAAATACTGTTGCTGGTAATAAACCTGTGTCTGTTGGTCATTCTTTTTCATTTGTCTCACTTTTACCAGAGAAAGACGTTCAATCCTCAGCACCCTGGTCAATTCCTCTATCAGCAGTTCATAGTACCAATTGATCAAAAAGGTACAAACGTTTGCATTGAGCACTCTTAAGCATTGATGACCGATGAATCACTTCCTTGGTACGGTAAATTATCAGTATTAACAGAGTATAGTGTTTACAGTCAGCACTCATTTCTATTTGATGTATCTAAACACGCAAACTTGGTTGTAATTGCCAGAGTTCGTAGTAATAGAATTTTCTACTCTGCGCCACCTGCACAACAAGAAGAGAAGAAACGTGGGTGTCCAAAAAAATTTGGTGAACGCTTTTATTTGGCGCTCGAAGACACTTGGCACCCACACTCGCGAGACAACACTTTTCAAAAGTACTACGAAGAAAGGTCGTCAATTCACAGTAACCCTTAAGGCTTGGCACCATATGTTGATGAGGGGAACTCAACAAGAACAGATGTATAAATGCCCGTTTACCTTAGTCCGGGTTCATGTTACTGATGATACTGGTTGCGCTGTTTGGAAACCAATGTGGTTGATAGTTATAGGCAAGCAACGCGAACGTATTTCACTCGCAGAAGTCTATCATTGCTATCGACAACGGTTTGATATCGAGCATATGTTTAGATTTGGGTGCGGCTCTTTTAAGAAGAGGAAGAATTAAGTTAGACAACAATTGGGAGAGATGGTGGAGTGGTTGAGCAGCGAGCTTGAAGTAGCCGCTTCATCAAAGGAACACTACCAGAATATAATGAAAGATAATTGCGTTTATATTCTTGACGTAAATGGAAACGCCAATATTCATTCCAATCACCACTAACGTGCAGGGAACGAAGACGCAGAACAGCTTCAGCACCTTCGAGACTCCATCTGGCACCAGTAATATCCATTCTGTCTTTAATTAAGTGACGACAAGCACCTTCTATCACTCCTGTTGCAATGGGAAAACCTAAGTTTAAATACTGATTATATTTAAGGTAAGCTTTGTTGTTAAGTAGATAATTGGCACATTTATCAACACAAGAGCGTTGTTCAATAGATAGGTTTTGTAAGGTCGCACTACGACGCATACCAGAAGCGACTAAACTTGATTTACCCTCAAGTAATTTCTGTAAACGTTGAGTAACCCAATCTTCAGCTGCTTTACTTGAAGGGGAATAGAAAACGAAAGCGGCTTTCCATAAATACTCAATCACATGAATAATGTCAAGAACAATAGTCAAATATACATGATGTTGACGGGCATATTTTTTGAGAAGATTTAATTGTGTTTTATTTCCATCAACTAATGCAACCCAATGTTTTTGTTGATTTGGGTCTCGATGTAATGCTTCATCAAAAGCTTCAGCCAGAACTACATCTGGTTGTTTGACTACGCTTGCCCAAACACGCTTACTCTCAGGTGATGGACGCTTTAGAGAACCCCACAAAATAATTGATCCACTTATAAGGGATGATGGAAGAGGTGTTATTCGTGCGTGTAGTCTACATGAACCTGACAAGATCTATCACCCAGCTAACCGAGAGTATAAAGTCTCTTTACATTAAAACAGCCCAAAAACTTAAGGGAACCGACCGACGGCAATTTATGGCGGAAGTAGTAAAAGACCTGGGGGTTGGTGGACAAAACCTTGCAGAGCGAGAGTTAGGATGGAATAGGCGTACTATTCGTAAAGGGATGAAGGAATTGAGGAGTGGTCAACCAATAATTGATGGATATGCGAATAGCGGGCGTAAACGAATTGATACAAAATTACCTCATTTAATAAAAGATATAAAATCGTTAGTAGACTCACAAAGCCAAGCAGACCCAAGTTTCAAAAGCAAACGATTGTATACTCGTATTAGTTCATCTGAAGTACGCCGACAACTAATTAAACAATTTGGTTATAGTGATAAA
Source organism: Calothrix sp. PCC 7103 (assembly GCF_000331305.1). Classification (GTDB taxonomy): domain Bacteria; phylum Cyanobacteriota; class Cyanobacteriia; order Cyanobacteriales; family Nostocaceae; genus Dulcicalothrix. The sequence goes on from NZ_KB217478.1 coordinate 132,303, forward strand.
GAATTGCCTTCAAGTGAGACAATAAGAAGAAGAATAAATGAATTAGGCTATACATTAAAGCGAGTAATAAAAGCCAAACCAATCAAAAAAATTCCAGAAACAGAAGCTATTTTTAGCCAAATTGAAAAAGTTAATAAAGAAGCTGATAATGACCCAAATACTTTAAGAATTTCAATTGATGCGAAGGTGTCAGTAAAAATAGGAGAGTTTGATAGAGGGGGGAAAACCCGTGTACCAACTGTTGCATTAGACCATGATTTTGCAAAACCTGTAACCCTTACTCCATATGAAATTTTCTTGCCTCAGTATGATGAGTTATTCCTGTTTTTTGTGACTTCAAGAATTACTGCTGATTGCATTGTAGATTTACTTGAGGACTGGTGGCAAAGCGTAAAACATAGATTTACTAATATTAAAAAATTAGTCATTAATCAAGATAATGGACCAGACAACCATTCTCGTCGCACTCAGTTTATGAAACGGATATTGGACTTTTCTATTTCATCCAAACTCGATTTACAACTAGCTTATTATCCTCCTTATCATAGTAAATATAATCCAGTAGAACGAACCTTTGGTTGGTTAGAGAACCATTGGAATGGTAGTTTACTCGATACTGTTGAATCAACGCTTTTTCATGCCAGAACTCTAACTTTTAATGGTAAAAATCCTGTTGTTAAATTGGTTAAAAAAGTTTACTTGAATGGGGTTAAACTTACAGAAGAAGCTATGGCTGAGGTAGAAAAACAAATCAATCGTCTTCCAGAACTTAAAAAATGGTTTGTTGAAATTTTTGCTAAACCCAGATCGCAGTAGGATCATCTTTTTTATGGAGTTCTCTTATATCAAATGATTCTTTTGGGTTTAATATTTGTTCTGGCGTGCGTATAAATGGTTCTATAGTGTAAACAGAAGCTACGGTTGCCATTCGTTTTGAGTTACGTTTTTCACCTTTTGTTAGACGCTTATCTAACTTTTTATGAGCATTTAACGCGCGTTTTTGAGTTTCTGGGCGTAAGTCCTCTGTACGCATGATTACACCCTTCCCATCCGCACTAATAACTATGATTTCTCCTGTTTTTTCTAACTTTTGTGATTCCGCTTGACGGTTTTGGTAAAAAATATCAAAATCGCTTGAGGCACTATGGGCTAGTTGTTCAACTTGACGTTTAGGTACTTGGGCTGCTGTTGTTTTTTTAATCGTTTCTACTGTTTGATTGTATCCATTTATTGCTACAGAAGATGCTACTCGTTCTCTAACCCCATAAGAGTATTGTTCTACAGGCAGGTTTAGTTCGGCATCCAATGGATTCAAACTTACTATTTTTCTTTGACCATAGCCAATACGGCCAACTATGACTGTGCCAAATATCGTCGTTAACTTCCGCTCTTGTTTGCGCTTATGAGTCCTTGTTTCTCCATCGCTGCCATGACAGTCCCCTTCTATCTCATCATCACTGCGTAAATCCAAATAGCCCTGCAATAAACGTCTTAATAGTTCGTTCCCGTTCGCAAACAGATTTTTCTCTAATTCTTCATGCTCTAAGCCGCAAGCACTATCTGAACCTAGCCAGTCAACCATTTCCTCAAACAGTGAACGTGCTTGTATGAAAAATTCTGATGTTACTGTAGATGCTTGCATATATCTTACCAATAGTACCTGCTGACTTCCAGGCATACACGCTACCACAAATGTTCTAATGCTTTGATTAAAAGCTTATGTTAACAGCGCTCTGACTTTTACTCTTAAACACTATATCATCTTTTGACAAGAGCCGCACCCTTTAGATTTAAAAAGCAACGTTTACTGATGACTAATTACCAGACTTCAGAAGTTAAGTATGAAGAAAATTGGATACGCGAGCGTTATGCAAGCCGCGCGTACAATTATGGGCTGCAAAGGACTTATCTAATCATTTACTGAGACCTTGGGAACGTCCCCACGAGCAAAACAATGCTAAAATTATGTCACCCAGTACCGTACAGCGTGATTTTCAACGAATTATTTCAGAGATAGGAAAACCAGGAAATTCACCAAAACCCAGAGGAAATTCCACAGGTAGGGTGAGGGGTCAGACCCAGACTAAAAGAGTTAAGCATCCTGTTATTAAAAAAGGTCAAAAATCAAACACTTCACAGCCTCAAGCTGCGTAGTTTTTCTGTGAATATACTTGTTTTACTCAGTTAATCTCATAACTGGGATAAAAAACTGCGTCCTTTTTTAGTTCACAAATATTGTTCGCAAACAAACATTTTTTGTCCAAAGTCCAATTTTTGACTGACCAACGAAATATACTACCAGGCACTTGTGCTTGGTAGTATATTTCCAAACTATAACAATAACATCCCGCACATTAATTAAGGTATCTACATTATTACTTCAACTAAAGTATCTAGTGTTATCCTTTGAAGATGCCAGTCGGTGATTTCTTCACCTGGGATCAAAACGGGAACGCAGGGAGGAATTTTTTTAATACTGTTACAGCTAACCAATCCTTTTGCTTCTCCTATATAAACAGACTTTCTTTTCTGTGCAAAAAAAGCCTCTCTTGGTAGACAGCGCATAACTGGAGTGCGAACTAAAAGGCGATCGTCAAACAAATTTCCTTTTTCTTTAGCAGCAATAATTTTATAAACTTCCTCAAGGACATTAGCAACATAGATAAAATCACTATCAGTATTTGGAAATGAGAAGATTAATAATACTCCTCTATTATCTGAATATTCGTAGTCAACACCACGTTCAAATAGTAGTTCGCCAATTTCTTCACCTGTCGCGTGATCGCTATATAGAAACAGCTTTAATGGATCGCGCACCAGGGAATCATAAGTTAAGGTATTACCCCAATTATCCAGCAAACATCGTAATTCATGACAATTGCAAGTAGCTTTTTGTAAAAGAGACTTTCTTTCATTGCCAAAAGCTAATTCAATAGCTTCTTCTATACTTAACAATAATAAATTACTGCGTGATGTTGTTTCAAATAGTGACAAAGTTGCGATTACTTCTTCTTCTGTAATCCTTGAAGTTTCAGGTAAATGAAGTAATGCTGTTTGCACAAGACCACCAACAAACTTGTGCAAACTATGAACAACTAAGTCAGATTCCTCAGCCAGTGCTGATAAATTCTCCTGCCCTAAAAAAGGAAAATGAGTCCCATGTGCTTCGTCAATCATCAGCTCAATATTTTTATAGCGGCAGTATTTGCCAATTTTCCTGATATTAGTTGTAATGCCGTCATAGCTGGGATGTGTTAAAAAAATTGCAGTTATATCTCCTGCCATTTCTAATGCTTGAATAATTTCTACATCTGTTGGCATTAACGAACGCGATGGAATAAAAAATGGTTCTAAGCCAGAAAGAATAAAGCCATGAATTATAGACAAATGACTGTTCAGACTAATGGCAACTTTCTTGTGTCGTCTTGCTAGGATAGAACAAGCAATCAAAATTCCTTGGGTAGCTCCACCTGTAAGACAAAAAGTACGTTTAGTTTGATATAACTCAGAAATATATCTTTCTATACTGTCAAACTTGTCACGATTAAAGAAGGGTAAATCGTAGGCGTAGATGTAATCGTCAAAATATTCAGATACTCCTCGAACTCCTTGATGAGCGGGAGTGTGGAGCCTAACTTTCATTTCTACTTGATGAGATGCAATCATCTTATAAGTAGACAATTTGCCATTCATATATTTTGCTGCGGATTCCATGAGCCTACTGTTTGATCTGGAATTTACTAGGTTTTAAGTATTGCATTTAAATAAATCCGTGCTGAATTAAACTACATGCACATAGGAGTTTGCACTATCCTGTAAAATTACTTACGAATTTATGAAATTCTGTACTAAGTTTTGTTAACAAGTGTTAGCAATGACTGAAGAGAATCGATATCATAGAAACAATGGCTTTATTGGATGTATAGGACGTGTTGTGGCTTCAGGAGCAATTCCATGTCGTAAAGCGAGGAGTAGACCAGAAGCTTCCATATAACTATTTACGTAGTAAATTTTTCTACGACTATGGTCAATTTCCAGAATTGAGGGAGTTATTTCATATTGAGTGCGATTGTCACGAACTAGAATGACTGGAATATTTTGCTCAAGAGCAGCGAAGAAGGGAATATTGCCTACAGTACTTTCTGGCATCACCACAGCTGAAACGTTTTCTACAGAAATTCCCTGGCAACCTGATGGTAAAGGAGTATCAAATTTGGCAAGACGCGGAGAGTGGGCTAATCCTTTTAAAGTTGAACAAATAAATGCACTAGAGATTAACTCTGCTCCATCCCGTGGATCACCTAAAGTTCCAAACATAGTGTGAGCTTCATCTAGAAGTAATGGTGAATGGGCAGCAGTAAAAGGATAAAAATTTGTAGTCATATGAGTCATGATTGCCTCTGCTCCTCCCCACGGATTTGGCATCAGTTCTTTGTTGTAGTACTGCTGTCGAACTTCATCTTCAACAAAAAGCGTTGTAGACAAAGCAACAGCATTAGTGTCTGTTTGAGACACAATATCGAGTGCCCTCATCAGCTCATCAATACCCTCAAAATTTCCAGAGGCGTGACCGTAGGGAGAAAAAGTACATTCAGTTCTTACTTGCCCAGCAGTAACTACCACAGGATTGATATTGATACCTCCCACAGTTCTGAGAGCATTGAGGGCATTGAGAATATTATTCAAAAATTTCTCTTCAGTTTTCTCAATAATCACGCCAATGTTAGTGTGAGTTTCTGGAATCAGAGTAGTGTGCCCCAATAGTAAGTGACAAATTAAGTTTCCTTCCAAGTAAAGAACATTGTCACTAGCGTAATACAGGTCAGAGGCGGTAACTGAGTTGGGATTAACAACTAAATAATCACAAGCTTTGGCTAAAAGATTAACACTTGGTGTGGCATCACCAGCAAAGCCTCCTATTTCTGCCCGAACCCCTGTTGGAATAATATTTACAGCCACAAAAGGTTTAGGCGACGAAATTTGCCGAAGACGAATATCTAATAAAGAAGGCCAGACAGGTTTTCTGTCGGTTTCCAAAAAACTACATTCAAAAACCAACTTCTGATCGCGGAGTGCGGTGAGGATCAGTCGGATTGGCACACCTGGGAGTCCCAGTTCCTGAATTTGATGAGCAATCTCACTCCAAACCCTTTGTTTAGGAGAACATTTGATCGCAAAATCCTTTGTAAAAACTTTTGACACTTTTGAGATTACCTTTTTAATTTAATTTATACTAGCAACCTAATTCTCAAATATATGAGTTTGTTGTAAATTATACTAATTCAGCCATAAAATAAATGTAAAGTTATTTAATTCAGTAAAATACTAGACTAGTACCTAAGTTTTAAAATTAAACTAGATCACTAAAGGCTGGTCTTGTTCAGGGAGGTTGTGTAAAAAACCTTTAAAATGTTCTTCGCGAACTTGTTCAGATGCAATTGCTTTGCCAATTCTACATAAAGCTGGTATTTGGTCTACGCAGTCCATGTTTTCTACTGACTTTGGATTTATATCACTTATACCTAATTTATCAAAACGTTCTTGTGTAAAAGATGTTGTGTAGCGGTGATAAGTTAGCGATTTAGGAGTGAAATCTTTGAGTGTTTTCAAGACTGCTGGCATGGAGAAAGCTGATATTTCACTGTTGATGTGAGTTGGGTCTGGTATATTACTAATTAGCTTCATTAGAATGTTTTGCTGTAAATTTGCGTCTTCCATGAGAGTACCTACTGCGTAACCTGCCCAGTTCCATAGTTTGTAGTTTTTTGCTGCGCCTAGTTGAATTGGTTTGTTGCTGAAACCTGTACCAATGGAAATCATTAAAAGATTTTTTTCGCCTGTTTCCCAACCAATTCCATATTCTTTTTGAGTGGCTTCTCCAAATAACTGAAACGAAGGGTTGTTAAATACGCTCATTCCACCGTCAACAAACTCATACTGTTTGGCATCTTTGTCGGCGCTGATGTTAAATGCATGTGGTGGGAAGTAAGTTGGTGCCGCAGAACTGGCTCTAATGATGTGCCAGAGGGGTATTTTGCTGTTTGTCTCGAAGTATTTGCTGTTTGGATTGTTAACAAAAAACCAAGTCCTGTCGGTTGTTACGTTCTTGGCAACAATCATTAATAGTGTTTTGAGTTTGTCTGAGCCTAGGGTGATGTCAGAGAATTCTTCTTGTAATAAATCTTCTAGGGGGGTGGGGTCGTACTTAGATTCTAATCTTCGCCAGTCAAAGATACAACGTTGACTAAATATTTTACAGCCGTTTTGCACGTACAAATCGCGGAGTTCGCACGCGGACATGCCTTTTGCTAGTCCTGCCGCCAATATTGCTCCTGTGCTTGTGCCACCGATAAAATCGAAGTAATCTGCTAAACATTGCCAGTTAGGATTAATTTTGTAGAGAATGTCTTCTATTTTAATTAATACTTCTGCGGCAATAATGCCACGAATACCACCGCCATCTATTGATAGTAATCGTTTCGGACGTTGTAAGTTATGTTTATTATAGTTCATGATGTTTATTTTGTATTTAAAATTTTGCAAAAATTTTAATAAATGAAGACAAATGATGCAACGATATTTAGTCTCAGAACTAGTTTTTATTAGTTAATGATTTAGGCTTTGTTGTTTATAACCTATCTATTCGTAAAATGTCTACCTTTTGCATTTTTCTACCAGTGATTAATAAATTGAGCTAAAAGTAAGACAGATGCAACAAAATCAGACTATTAGCATAATTTTGATAAGTTAGATGCATTCAATAACCACTTTCAAAGCCTATAATGCTCTCAGAGAGAGGGCTTCAATGCTAAAACTATGATTTTTTATCCTTGTCCGTGCCTAAAAGGTTATTTTTGCTGTAAATATACACAACAAAATAAATATTAAATTAGTTAATTAAGTATAAATACTGAATTATAATTCAATTTGCTAGATTTAAACTAAATATATTGAGGGTGGTAACACCTGGACTTTAGACTAAGACATGAAAAATGACCTAGCAATGCTAGGTAAAATAAACATGCACTCAAAAATCAACTAGATATAAATCCTAAGCTGATTCAGCAGTTTGTTTTCGGTGCTTTGAAGTTCTTTTTTTGACAGCCTTAATCTTTCAAATTTATGTTAAAAATATGACTGAAGTTTTCCATGTCTACGTATATCGCAGGTAAAGCAGTGAAAGCTCCCACCATATCTATAACAGTGCCGAAAAGCACAAGGAATTGGCTTGAATCCCCAATCTTTTAAAGCCTTAATTAGTTGCTCTTCATTCTTTTCAACTATGACGCGCTGTTCATCAAGCATAAGAACATTGATTGTTGCGAGCCACTCATAATATTTATAAAAATGTGAAGTTTTAGGAAAAGTTGTTCTTGGAGCTTCAAAAATATCCCAACCAGCCTTCTTGAAAATATCTGGCATCTGTTTGATTGGGCGGTCTGGGTTAATTAGTAACTTGCCTGGTGCAAGAGGTACAAATGTCGCGTCAATATGAAGTGCTTCTTTGTCATCAAATTCAAGCAGATGCAAATTATAATTATCCCCCAAATGTTGTTGCAGCCATTTAAAACCGAACTCATTAGTAACATGGCTTCGCTGAACAAATATATCCTTACCACATCGGGCAATGTCAGCAGCATCAAATACAGGCTCAAATTCAGTTGTCACATATCTTTGATAGCCACGAATATAGTTCTGGTCATAAAGTTCTTCGCTCATCTGTGGCTTGGGTGCTGCTGTCCACTTCGCTCCTTGACAAAAATACTCTTTAATCAGCTTTCGGTAGGGAAGAAATTCAAAGTATCGAGAACGCCACGACATTGGCGCTTCTATAATTTCATTTCCAATTACCACAAGCACATCACGCGGGCATGATTGAGCATTCCCACCCATTGAAGCCCAGTCCGGGGTTGAGTACGGTTTAGCCCAGTTGAGCGGTTCTGGTCTCCGAACTTTCACTCCTTCGGCTTCAAGTATGTATACAAATTCATTTAGTTCTTTCTGTGCAATTGCATATTCTCCTGTATCTATTATCGCTGGTTGTCCACCATGCTTTAGACAAAACTGCCGTTGCTTCTCGATATCCTCTTCTTTAACACAAGCTTCATACGCTTTTTCCCACGGTAATTCCGCAGTTCCCTCTAAAACTCCAACAATAACTTCCTCTAACGGATCCCACTCATTAAATGAATTGACAATTGGTAGCAACATTATTACTGCCCTTATTTTAAATAAATAAATTAGTTATTTATTAACAGATTCTTACTTTGCATCTTGAAAAAAGTATGGGCTTTTTTCTTGATGTTATTAAGAATATCTTGCGTTTCAGACCAAGTACTTTTACTGGACTTGCCTTACAGTAAACTTGAGTTGCTGTTGTGACCCCACTACCACACCAGGCAAATTTATATTATATACTAGGTTATTATTATCCCTATAGCTGCCGTTGCGAGCATCTCCAGTCTTTAATTGCCGATAACCTGCCGGAGAGTCGATGTTGGCTGTGATGTATTCTTGTGTTATCGTTCTTGTCGAACAAGGGAAAGTTGTTTGGTTTGCTTCATCCGTGACGTATGCCATAACAAGCCTTTTTATATTTTTTGTGATTTTTTCCATTTTTAATAGCTTCACAACATTCAACCTCGGTTTGGCAGAAAAGGTTTGTTTGACGCTATCAACTTAAAGATAATTCTAGAGTGCCAGGTTAGTAATATACAGCAAATTTCAGGTACATGAGGTACATGCATAATACCCAAAACCTTGTAGAGACGCGAAATTTCGCGTCTCTACATGTATCGTATTAACCCGCAATCTGCTGTATATTGACAAAAGGCTAGATTTTTTGTTTGTCAACATTATTGGCCATGATATTTATCCTGGGTTAGTAATAATTTAAATAGGTAATTAGAATAATTACTTATCTGTCATTCAGTCTAAACCTAGTAATTTACGAGATGGTTCAGTATTTTTACTGAATTAAGCAATTTTATATTTATTTTTTCGTAGTATATTTACAGCAAAAAAAATACGTTGCAAAGCGCGCGTCTATATGTTAAAATTGCAGCCTAGCTATGAGACTATAACAAATAGCTAAAAACACACACAGTAATCCAATATCCGAACTTGTTCACGTAATGTACGTGCTATAGCAGTACTATATGAATAGTAAAAAATACCTAAATGTAGAGACGCGTTCACGCAGTGTCCCGCAGGGAATATATCGCGTCTCTACAATACACAAATTTTACAAACGATTTAGGACTGCTATATTAGATGTTCATACTTTGAGGAATCTTACTAGGTCGTAAAAACTCATAAGACTGATTTTTATCTTTATTTTTCTCGATAATACTAGCCTCAATCTCAATTAGTCGATTATTGAAAACCTGCAAAGCATTTTGAATTTCTGTGCGATTCGTTGGTAGTTGAATCACGGTTCCCAGTCCGTAAATAAACTGCCCAAGGTGAACACCTAAAGTAACCTTGAACTAGTAGATAGATGTAGGTGAAAGTCCTACCAGCAAGGTTCATGCTTGACTCCTTACACCAATTTTTTGTGAAGCTGCATAGAAAAAATGCTTATGTAGCAAGGTTTTCACTCAATCGATTATCTGCAGCTTCGTATTAAAATGGTATAACACATGGTCAGTACTAATTGTACCAGACAATAGCAAATCTACATTTCCAGTTGGGTTTAACCAATAACTCATGAGCTAGATAATTAATTAAAAAAGTTCCTTTAAAGTGTTCGCTAAGAAGAACTCTAACTGGATGGTTAGACGAAAGCTTTCGGTAAGTTGCAACAGCAAAAGGTTCAATAAATAGATGAGTACGTCCAAGATGACTAATTAATTCATGATAGTTTGCATCAGCCATTTGAACAATAATCTTAGCATTTACCCAATCTTCAGCCTCGGTATTATCAGGATGCCGCACAGCAACTTGAGTTTTAGAATCTTGATTATATTGAATAGCAACAGGAATCAAAGAACTTGTAGAACTACTATCTAAAGGTAGAGCGAATAGTGCTAAAGGAGTATAAAGGTACTTTTGTTGCTTAGAGTAACTCCCACTAACAAATCCACCGAAAACACATTGTTAAAGCAATTACATGTCTAAAAATATTTAGGTATATATCTTCCTTGACTGTAGTTTCGATACGGTACTCTATCAGCGTAACCTCTATACTCTCCCGACTTCTCCGACTCTTGTTTATTCTTTTCAGCTGGTTGTTCACCCAAACCCGTTTCATCCTCTATTGACTTAATTAAAGATTGAGCTTGTCCACTTTGCTGTTGATTTTTCAAAGATAACCACTTCCACATGAATAATACCTCAAACAACTACGGGAGCATCCACTTTCGGCAGATAGACTTTTTTAGACCAACCATATAGTAAGGTCTCCGGCGCCATATAATTTATGTTTCTTCCAAAAGTGGATGCTCCCAACAACTACTTGCTTCACTGTAGTTGAGACAAACTAATAATCACTTCCGAGCAATTCCTGATTTTGCTCAAATGCACAAATCAGTAAATTTACTTAATTAGAATGAATGATTAACCCGTGGATTACCCAATTGCCTTCTTTGAGGTGGCGCCAATTAGAGCGTGCTAATTAAGGAAGGTCAACGCGCAGACGCTATATACTTTATCCTCCAAGGTAGTGTAGCAGTCTTAATATCTCAAAGTAACACAGACCTTAACCAAGAAATAGTTGGTTGCTATAAGCATGAAATCATAGGAGAAACGAATTTGAATTGTTAATCGTGCTTCCGAGGTGCCGTAATTGTTACCTCAGTTACAGGATTAACTGAGTAAAACAAGTATATTTACAGAAAAACTACGCAGCTTGAGGCTGTGAAATGTTTGATTTTTACTTTTTTTGATAACAGGATGCTTAACTCTTTTTGTCTGGGTCTGACCCCTACCCCTACCCCTGTTAAGGTGTACCAACAACGTACTAGCTAGAAGCCTTATTCTTACGTTGTGTCCCCAGTTCTAAAATCTAAAATTGAGCGCAAATTTGATTTTTTGCTTTCAAATTTTAATGGGTGCAACGCTGAAACCCTTATAAATCGTTAGTACTAATGCTCACCTTAACAGGGGTAGCGTCCTATAACCCTTGAAAAAGGTCTATACATTTACGCCAAGCGATACTAGTTTACTCCTGCGTTAGTTAACAGCCATAACTGGGTACTTTAAATAAGAACCTTCCCATACCAATAGAGTATAGGAAACTACAAATTATCTTTATACATCTACCTATTTACCGTAACTATTAAACAAAATATCTAACCTGTGCTATGGCGCCACTCCTTACCCAACTCGACAACTTAAAAGTCCTGCAAACACCTGATTTAGACTGGATTAGCCAAACAGGCGCCATCTCAAAGGAGCCAACTGGAAGCGTGCTAATTCAAGAAGGTCAACCCGCAGACGCTATATACTTTATCCTCCAAGGTAGTGTAGCAGTCTCGATATCTCAAAGTAACTCAGACCTTGACCAAGAAATAGTTCGTTGCGGTTCGGGTGAAATTATTGGAGAAATGTCATTTGTAGATGACCGACTACCATCAGCAACAGTAAAAACCGTAGAACCAACTGAGGTACTATCCCTAAGCAGGCGCCAGTTACAACTGAAAATGGAGCGAGACCCAGATTTTGCAGCTAGGTTTTATCAAGAACTTGCAGGTATTTTATCCGCGCGACTGCGAAGTCTCTCCAAATTACTTGCACAAAATAAAATTGTGCCAGGGCAAGCACTACGGAAAGTACTGTTTCTCTTTGCAGTTCTTAATGATAATGATATAGATTGGATGGTAACTCGCGGCAGTCTTTTAGATGCACCCACAGGAACAGTACTAATTCAACAAGACCAGCCAGTAGAAGCTTTATATTTTTTGCTCAAAGGCAACTTAGCAGTACTATTTTCCATGATGGTAGACGGGCAAACAACCGAGCGCGAACTCGCCCGACGCGCGAGTGGGGAAATAGTTGGGGAGATGTCTTTTGTAGAAGCGGGGAATGCATCTGCAAGTATTAAATGCGCCGAGAATTCATTACTATTAGCCTTACCTCAACAAATGTTGCGGGAAAAGTTACAACGAGATAGAGGTTTTGCAACTCGCTTTTACCGCGCGCTTTCTCTTGTATTAATCGACCGCTTGCGCGAAGGTTTGGTACAGCGTGGTTTTGGGCAAAAAGCTTACGTTGAAGGACAACAGCTAGCAAGTGATGTTGAGTACGAAGATGAAATTCCTCTAGATGTCCTGGAACCTACATTATTAGCTGGTACTAGGTTTAAGTGGATGATGAATCGACTACAAAGAAATTAATTTAGTAAATATACAGGCAGGGATGCTCCGCAGTCGCCTCAACGGGGGGAACCCCCGCACGTCGCTGCTCTCTGTTCCACAAGAGTTTTATTCCACAAGAGTTTTATATAATCTAAAATACTATGACTGCTTTTGATACAAACGATACACCAGAACAAAAAGCTTCTTTAGAGTCAGTCGCTTCTCCAGAACGTCTTGACCAACTAATGCGAGTAGTTAAACCCAAAGACTTTATCCCAGTTGCAACAATGGGAGGATTAACAGTAATTGCGCTTGTATGGAGCGTTGTTGGTAGAATACCTGTGACCGTTAATGGAGTAGGAGTATTAATTTCACCGCAACCAGTTATCGAACTACAATCTCCAATTGCTGGACAGTTAAAGTCCTTGCGAGTTAAAGATAATCAGTGTGTAGAAAAAGACGAAATATTAGCCACCATTCAACCCACCGAGTTAGAGGAGCAACTCAAACAACAACAAGCAAAACGCCAGCAACTAACAGCACAATCAGCAAACGTCTTAGCTCTCCAACAGCAACGTATGCAAGTAGAAACAGGCGCCATTGCAGCAACTCGTAATAGTTTAAACGGGCGCCTGCGGGATATTCAAGCCTTATCCCCAGTTATTCAAGAACAAGCTTTAGCCAACATCGAACAGCAACGTCAAACATTACAACAACGACTTCAAGACAAACAAGCATTAGTATCTATCTCCAAAGAGAAAGAATTAAACACAATTGCACAACAGCGACGCACACTTAAGCAACGTCTCCAAGACCACTATGAATTAGAACCAGTACTAAATAAAAGACTATCAACACGTAAGCAACTCCAAGCGGAAGGAGGAATTTCCGCAGATACAGTATTAGAAGCAGAAAATGCTTACCGCGATAATCGTAATCAAATTTCTAACATTCAAACACAGTTAACAGAACTTAAAACAAAAGAAATCGAGATTGAAAAATCCTTCCGCGAAAATCGCTCTTCAATCTCCGAAATTCAAACAACATTACAGCAACTCGACGGACAGAAAATTGCCACCGAAAAACAAGCGCGCGACAACCGCAATCAAATCTCTGAAATACAAGCACAGTTAAAAGATTTAAATACCCGCAGCACACAACTCGAACAAGACAACTTACAAGCATCAAATACCCGAAACAATGAAATCGCCGAAGTTGAGCGCGCGATAGCTCAAACCAAACAACAAATCGAAGAGCGCAGCCTCATCCGTAGCCCCCAATCTGGATGTATCTTAGATATCAGTAGCACACTTGGACAGGTAGTAAATCCTGGCACACGTCTCGGCACATTGCAACCTCAAGTACCAGGAACGCAGATATCTAGCATCGTCTACTTTGACGTTAAAGATGGTAAGCGAATTAAACCAGGAATGCAGATGCAAATTACACCAGATACAGTCAAACGCGAGCGGTTTGGTGGCATTGTCGCCACCGTTAAATCAGTATCTGCCTACCCAGTAACATCAACAACAGTAGCTACCAAAGTTGGAAATGCTGAACTAGCAGAAACACTGACAAATAAAACTGCCAAAGTAGAAGTTATTGCCTCTTTAGTAGCAGAACCAACCAACGCAACTGGTTACAAATGGTCATCCTCCAAAGGACCAAACATGAAACTAACACCAGGAACTACCACTGCTGTACGAGTCAAAGTCGAAGAACAGGCGCCGATTACATTTTTACTACCATTTTTGCGCGAATGGAGTGGTATCCAGTAGTCTTACCAGACAACTGTATCGCTGGTACGAAGAAGACGAAGATTTGGGTAAAGCTTTTGACTCCTCTACTCTTTATACAGAGAACTATCTCAGGGATAGAACGAAAGAATAAGGGTTTTAGGCTTTTTCTATATCCCTCATATGCTTATATATTAGGTAATAATTTATAAGTTTATTTAATCATACTTGGTTTGTAGTAATTTTTGATTGTTATCGGCGCCTTCACAAAAAAGCGGGTTATAACTTTACTTTCCAGTAGCTCATATCGCACGCTTTTTATTAATAATCAAGCGTGATAATTACCATGAAAATTTAAGCGTCAATTTAAACCGCTACCAATACTGCTCGGTTAAGGAAGAATGAAGGGTAAAATGAAGAGAATTTTGTTCTCGTGTTTAAAACGAGAACTTAGTAAAGTTTATATAAACGCATAAAAATCCGCGCGCGTGCGGGCGAGATTAACCAAAGCACTCGTTGAATATGTATAGATTTTTTTTAATAACTAGAAAAAACTTAAATTCCTTTCATGGACTGGATTATCTACGCACAACTAGTAGTCACAGTTTTAAAAACTTTAAAAGATAACTGCTGTTTAGTAGTGCCATGACCTCGATGATGTCGCTTTTTACTCTTAAATTTAGAGCGAGTTTTTTTCACCACTCTTGGATTACTTCTCTGCTGTGGTGGTGGTATTTCTAAGTCTCTTATTTCCCAAATTAACCAGCTACAGTATATATCAACTAGGTCTTTTGCAGCTTTGTTTTTGATTTTCTGAAACTCTGGAACGGCGCGCTTCAAAACTTGCAGGCTTCCTGTAAAGCTTAAGCGTAAAGGAGAAATTCCAGCAACACTTGCACTTTGAAACATTAAAAAACGTATACAGTAATGCCCTAATAACCAGCCATAAATTTCCTGAACGACTTCACGAGGGTTTTTAGAACGTATAGGTGTTTTACGACCATTTAAATGAACTTTTAATTCATAATCGCGTATTTTCTGCTTCCCAACGTTGATGATATTCACGTGCTAAAAGCAAAGCAGGAAAAGTCACAACATCCATCAAATCTGTTATCAAGCGATAAACTTTTTCTACTCCATTCTCTTCAACAATATATTCAATTACGGGCACAGGTAATCGAGTGGCACCTTTTTTTCTAGATTTTCCATCTGGCGCAATCCATGATACGTAAGAACCATCAGGAAGATTTTTAACAACCTCAAATTTAACATGAGCAGGCACGCGACCTAAAATATGGCATCCCTGTTTTCTTGCTGCATTAAACATCTTGAAGGAATGCAAACCTCTATCCCACATTAATAGCATCCCTTTAGAAACACCACGTAATAGTTTTAAAGCACCTCATATGACCCCAATTTTATAAGGACAACAAAATGCATCGGTTATTAAGTGAGTTCCTGCTTCTACGCGCAAAAACTAATCTTGAAGAGCGGAAAACCTGGATATGTGCCAGGTCTAGAACCTGAATATCCAAAAACTTTCGCATTTGCTTCTGTGTCTGGAACATCAAAAACTGTTCCGTCCATTGCCATTACTCTTAACCCACATAAAAAAGCGCCTGGTGTTTGGGGAGAAGCTAACGGTTTAGCTGTCATCTCAAATAAACGGGTCATTACCGCACAACCAGTTCTTTGTCTCGCTTCACTTATTGAAGAAGAAGTCGGCGCAACTAAACGTATTTTTTCGGGAATTAGTAATGAACTCAAACCCTGAGTTAAATTTTTAAAAACCTCAACAATTGAATCTCTTGACCAAAAACTCATAGCAATAACCAAAGCTACCACCACATGTGTGGGCAGTACTCGTTGCCGACTTTCTTCTGAAGAAGTATTTTGAATTGCTTTATCAATTTTCGACGTTGGAATTACTTGTTCCAAAGCACCTAAAAGCTGTGATGGAGCAATACAATAGTTCTGTACGTCAAAATTTATTAACGCCATAGACACCCTTTGAGCAATAATATACTTTTTGTTGTAGAATAATATTAAACTTCTATATGTTCTCGTTTGCAACACGAGAACAAAGCTACTTTATTAATAATGACCGCAAAACAAGACGACATTATAAATAGGGCTGAACTCTTACAACAAGGGATTGCGACTTTACAGTTACAAATTCAGCAAATCAAAGCATCGGGAGAGGTGGCGCCACCTGGTTGTTGCGTTCTTCGTTACCAAGCACGTGGTCAAAAAGGTACTTACTGGTACTATAAATTACACGCAACTGAACCAATTTTTCCGGCAACCCAACCTGAAAAACTAACCAAATATAAGCATCTGGGTAAGGCTGGGACTCCGGCTCATGTCAACGCTGTAATTTCTGTGGCAAGGAGAATTCAAATCGATTACTTACAATCGTGCATTGACTCTCTTAGACAAAACTGGGTGGATTTATATGAAAGTCTCAAAGAGAAAAAATAAATATAATTAAACAGCTTTAATTCTCGTCTTCAAAACGCGAACAAAATTTTCCTTCTTTCACCCTCTTTTTTCCTTAACCGAGCAGTATTGATATTTTCTCAATATAAATACTTAAATTGAATACTTAAGGTTATTAAAATTACAGATATATGTCTGTAGTGACTTTTAGAGCGGCGCCGAAACTAGAGATGCAAGAATGAATCTAAAGTTTAAAGTCAGCTGACAAAAACTATGCCAGCTTACAAAAGCAAGGCGCCTGTCAATCCAAGAACAAAGAAGTGAAATTAGAAATTCGGCACAATAATCTCTCGACTTTGCCCTGCATAGTGTCGATAGATAATTTCTGGTGAATTACCTACCAGTTTCGCTACGTCCTTGACATCCATCCCATTTCTAAGCGCCAGCGTGATAAAAGTGTGCCTGGTTTGGTAAAGTTTCTTGTACTCAATACCATCTAGCTCTTCAATAACTGCTGTCCAGCCCCTTGTGTTAAGGTTGCGTGTATCTATCCAAGTTCCTTCACGTGAGGGAAATACTTTCGCATCACCACAGGCGCCACTCGGTTTAATTGCTTTCAACAATGCAGCTAACCGTTCATTGATAGGGAAAGTTCGTTTTTTCTGAGTTTTCAAACCTTTCTTACAAACTAGCCCTGACTCAGAAACGACTACTGCTTGCTCAAACCGAATGGTACGGAAGTCGTTGCTTATATGCTTCCATTGCAAAGCAACAGCTTCGGACGGTCTGCAACCTGTAATAAATAGAAACTCAATAAAGGGAGCATAGTATTTGTAGCGCACGCTGTTTTGGAATCCTGTAATAATGCGGTCGCGCTCTTCAATGCTAAAGGGGTTGATATCGTTATCTTCCCTACTGCCTTTGGGTAGCTTTATATCACTAGCCATATTTTCAAAGGGATTTTCCTTGATTAACTCAGATTTAACAGCCCAATCACAGCAAGCAGATAATTGTGTTAACATTCGTTTCGATGCATCTGGGCTTCTGTTAGCGTTTAGCCAATTGCGAATTACTACTGCTTTATCTAATGTGTTAACCGGAAGATGCACATTAACACAGCGCGCGACTTTTTTATAATCCTTGGCTAAAGTACTTGGAGATAAACCTGGGCGCCTAAAGTCGGTGTAACTTTCCCATAAATCAGCTAACGACGGCGCCACTTCTTCTACAACTGGTGTAATTTTTGGTGTAACCTTTTCCACCAAAGCTTCCGGCTTATACTTCGCCAAAGTCGGGTCAAAATTGCCAGATAAAATATCTAGCTCAATTAGTTGGCCCTTTGCCATCGCGACTTTGCGGTTGGCAACACTATCTATAAATCCAGTAGATAGATAGTAGCGTTTGCCGCCGACGCGAAACACAAGTTGTAACCGTTCGTTCGAGCTTTTAACCTGGACGGTTCCTTTGGGCGATTTAGACTCAGAGTTTTGAGAAGTCATTACTCTACTCCTGTAAATGGGTAAATCAGGGCGCCTTGATTTACCCCCAATTTACCCCCAAAATTAGTCTAACTACGTCCAAAAACGGCCAACGTGGAATAAAATTACACCAAACTTACACCACTCTTGATGGCTGAAATGGACTTTTTGGGATACTAAAAAACCCCGGAAACTCTTGTTTCGCGGGGCTTTTGAAGGTTATGCCAGGAACGAGACTTGAACTCGTGACACGAGGATTTTCAGTCCTCTGCTCTACCAACTGAGCTATCCCGGCTTGTTGCTCTTTATTGGGTCAACGATTAATAAATGTAGCAAAGATATTTAGATAATGCAATAGGGTTTTGAAAATATTTTGAGAAATATTGGAAAAAGTATTTAGGTGAGCTTGATTTTTAGCTTGAAGGCGCCAAATACAACGATAAATACCACAAACTGGACGAGAACAATACTTGCTCCAGAGGCTAGTTTGAATAATGCTGAGGCAAGAATACCAACTATACTGGTTGTTGAGCCGATAATTACAGACATAATTAAGAAACGGCTAAAGTGATGGGTTATTACTTTTGCAGTAGAAGCGGGAATGACTAAAAAGGCATTCACTAGTAAAACACCAATGGCTTTTATCGCTATAGCGACTGCTAGTGATAATAATACTACGAATGTATAACGATATAGTTGGACGGGTATTCCTTGAACTTGGGCAACCGCTGGATTTAGGGTTAATAAGATTTGCTGATTCAGGGTTGATAATAAAAAAACGGCGCATCCCAGCAGTAGAATCAAGGTTAGTACCAAGTCAGTGTTATCTATCGCAAGGATATCTCCGAATAATACGCTCATTAAATTACCACGATATCCCTGTATAAAACTAGTTAGTATTAATCCGATTGCTAAGGCGCCACTCAGCACTATACTAAGGATGCTATCGCTGGCAATGTCTGTTTTATCTATGAAATAAAGAACAACTACCCCAAATACTAAAGTAAAAGGTAGTAACATCCAAGTTGGATTAATTTGTAAAAGGACACCTAATGCTACACCTACTAATGCCGCATGTCCTACTGCATGACTAAAAAACGATAAAGAACGTAAAGTTACGAAACAACCTAATAACCCTCCAACTATTCCCATTAAAACGGCACCTACTATTGCGCGTTGCATAAATGGGAACTGGAGTAAACTTACTAAATTATCTACTGCTGTGATTCCTAAATACATTGGCAAAATATACGAATTAACGGATGTAACGCATGACTAGTTAAGTAAAGCATGTTTGAGGGCGGCGCCTCAATAACATCCGTTACATCCATATGCAAGTTACATTTTGCCGCTTTGCATTACTTGTTGCAAATGGTGGCGAATTTCTTGTACATGTTCGATATCAGCTTGACGTAGTTTTTGGAATAGTTCTACGCAAGGTTGAGAGTTTACTTGCTGTGCGTCTTTGATGTAGGTTTCGTATGCTTTGACTGCTTCTGCTTTATTTTGGAGTACAGTAATAAAATCGTACTCTAAGTCGTTTAACGCGCGGGTTTGGTTTCCATTAGTTGCTTGAGTCATAAAACTACCCTCTTAATTGCAATACACTCCTTTTTTAGCTTTGTGCAATATTTGATTCATCTTTCTATATGTAGAGACATGTAGAGACATAAAATAATCTTTTGGGTGATGAGTATCAGCCCCAGCAATTCTAAATTTAAGAATTGATAAGGGTTTGAGCGGCATGAGACAAAGTATGGAGAAAATACATTTGACTTAAATCCGCACTCTTATGAACAAATGATAGAAGTATTGGGATTTACAGCCCTTCTGGGATATTTACAGGCAGGCATCGCCAAAATGTCAGACCCAAGGAAAGATAGCCCGAATAAGCAATACAGCGTCAAAGACGCTGTATTAAGTGCTTTCGGCGCCTTTTTCATGCAGTGCGAATCTTTTTTAGAGTATCAAAGACAACTAAACAGTCGTAAAGGTCGAGACAACACTCAAACTTTATTTCGGGTTGCTAAAATTCCTACTGACAACCAAATTCGCAATATTCTTGACCCCATAGGGGCAAGTACATTAGTGTCAGTGTTTCATCAAATTTACAGAGTATTGAAAACAAAAGGATACTTAAAACCATTTGAGGTTCTAGGTGGGCAATTATTAGTTAGTTTAGACGGAACCGAATATTTTTCATCCCAATCAATCCACTGTGACCAATGTTCGCATCGTACCCATAAAAACGGAACAGTAACTTACTTTCACAGCGCAATTCTACCTGCCATTGTTGCACCAGGGCAAGAACATGTAATTAGTCTCGACCCAGAATTTATCACTCCACAAGATGGACATGAAAAGCAGGACTGTGAAATTGAAGCAGCAAAACGCTGGGTTAATAGACACACAGAGTTGTTTGGTAATGGTCAGGTGACATTATTAGGAGATGACCTTTATAGCCGACAACCAATGTGTGAATTAGTTACTAGTCTTGGCTTTCACTATATTTTTACCTGTTTGCCAGAATCTCATATTGCTTTATATGACTGGCTGAAGTATTTAAATACTAATGGAGAGGTTAGCCATCAGAGTGTTAGGGTTCGTCATGGACGTAAATGGCATTTCTATAATTACCGATGGGCTAATAATATTCCCTTACGGGATAGTCAACCTGCGATGCTTACTAATTGGTTTGAACTGACCATTACATGCGACGAGCAAGTTATCTTTGAGAATGCATGGGTCTGCGACCGTCCAGTCTCTAATGATAACATCACAGAGCTTGCTGATAAAAGGTCGTGCCCGATGGAAAACCGAGAACGAGAACCATAATATACTCAAAACTAAAGGCTACCACCTCGAACACAACTTCGGGCATGGTAAACAACACTTAGCTTCTTTTTTACTTACCCTTAACCTGTTGGCTTTTTTGTTTCACACCGTCTTACACCTAGTTGACCTTCCTTATCAACAGATTCGCTCTCTCTTGGGCACACGTAAACGTTTTTTTAATGATTTGCGTGCCTTGACTACTTATTTTGTTTTCGATTCGTGGCGGCATTTGATCTCCTTTATGCTAGATCAATTTGACCCCATCCGTCCAGTCAATTCCTCATAGAAAGCCAAATTTAGAATTGCTGAATGTCC
The DNA here is from genome assembly GCF_000331305.1 of Calothrix sp. PCC 7103. GTDB lineage: Bacteria > Cyanobacteriota > Cyanobacteriia > Cyanobacteriales > Nostocaceae > Dulcicalothrix. Next base: position 153,402 of record NZ_KB217478.1, read on the forward strand.
CGTGTGGTAGTTGCGCTTTTTGATAAAGTATGCATTTTAATTAATTGGTAGATTTAAGTAAAATTCTGTTCCTTTGCCTAAGTAAGATTCAAAGCTCAGTTTACCACCATGCTTTTCCTCTACTATTTGCTTTGCGATTGATAATCCTAAACCTGTACCCTTACCTACTGGTTTTGTTGTAAATAACGGTTCAAATAGTCGTTGTTTGACTCCTTCACTCATCCCTGTACCGTTGTCAACGATGCGAACAACTACTGTAGTAGAGTTAAGCATTTCTGTAAAAATAAAAATTTTAGGGTTAGTAACATCTCTCACTGCATCGATAGCATTTGCTAGTAAGTTCATAAATACCTGGTTTAATTGTCCCGCATAGCATTCAATTTCTGGTATGGCGCCATATTGTTTAATAATCTCTATTGCTGGACGACTATCTTTAGATTTTAAACGATGTTGTAATATCATTAATGTGCTATCAAGTCCAGTGTGTAAACTTACTAATTCTTTATTCGTTGTATCCAAACGCGAGAAGTTTCGTAATGATAGCGAAATATCTTTAATACGTTCTGCACTTAATTTCATTGAATGAAGAAGTTTAGGTAAGTCTAAGAGCGCAAATTCAATATCGAGTTCTTCTAATGATTGCTCGATTTCTGGTATCAAAGTTGTACAGTATTTTTGGTAGATGCGAATCATTTTAGTTATATTCGCCACAAAATCATGTGCAGGTGCGATATTATTAGTAATACAACCAATTGGATTATTTACTTCGTGTGCTACTCCTGCAACTAGTTGGCCCATTGTTGCAAACTTTTCTTGCTGTACTAGTTGCACTTGTGCTGTTTCTAAGGCTTTGGTACGTTCTCTAACACGTTGTTCTAAATCTTCATTCCACTGTTGAAGCGTTTTTGTTAAATAACGTATTTGTAAATGTACTTTTACTCTTGCTAATACCTCTTGTCCTTCAAATGGTTTACTGATATAATCAACGGCGCCTAATGATAATCCTTTGACTTTACTTTCAGTATCAGTTAATGCGGTCATAAATATTATAGGTATATCTTGAGTTTTAGGATTCATTTTAATTCGGCGACAAGTTTCAAAACCATCAATACCTGGCATTTGAACATCAAGTAATATCAATTCTGGATGTTCGTCCTCTTCTAATAACTCTAATGCACTGGCACCGTCAACTTCAATACGGATATTAAAACCCTCATTATCAAGAGTTTTGGCTAATACTTCCAAATTTGTAGGATTATCATCTACAATCAAAATGAAACTCATCTCGTTATTAATAAGTGACATATTATTAATTTTGTAGTTAGCTTAATTATCGAGCAAACCTTTGAGAAAATCACGGATAAGTTTAATTTGATACCTTTCAGATAAATTAATAATTTTATCAGCAAAAGGTATTAGCGTTTCCGAAGCTTCTTTGAGCTTTTCTGCTTCAAAGCTGATTTTCTTAATATCTCCCTTTCTAGCAATTTCATATAAATACTCTAATACTTCGTGAGATGGGATAGCTATTTCATTCGGTGAAGTTGTATTAGTTTTATTTTGAGTGCTTTGCTCGAAATTATGCTGATAAACCCATTCTATTTCCAAATGTTTACTTAGCATCTCAAATAAAGCGTCTGCTGATATAGGTTTGGGCAAAAATGCCGCAGCACCTGCATCTAAACTTTTGTATTGGTCAGTGTCAAATACGCTTGCAGAAGAAGCAATTATTACAACGTTGTCAAATTCTGGTAACGCGTGTAAATTTTTCATGAATTCAAAACCGTGCATTACAGGCATGACTAAATCTGTTATTATAATATCTGGTTGAAATTCAATTCCTTTTTCTAATCCTTGTTGTCCATTTTGTGCTTCTGCCATTTCAAAACCAAGTGGTTCCAGTAATTTTACAATAACCGACCGATTTTCCCATTTATCATCTACAACCAAAACTTTTTGTTTTTTACCTTCATATCCAATTATGACACCACGCTTACTGAATTTAGAAGATTGTACCCAATTTGGTGCTTCTGCTAATTCCACTTCAAAAGCAAAAATACTACCTTTCCCTAATTTACTTTGAACTTCAATTTTACTATCCATTAATGATATAATTTTACCACTAATTGCTAATCCTAACCCTGTACCTTCCGATTGTCTTACGCTTTCACCTACTTGTTCAAATGGAAGAAAAATTTTCTCAAGCTGTTCTGGCGCCATCCCTACACCTGTATCTTCTATCTCGAATCGAATTTTATATGTAGAAGCTGCTTCATTAAGAGCAGTTTTGACTCTAAAAGTAACTTGACCAAAATCAGTAAACTTGATAGCATTACCAAGTAAATTAATTAAAATTTGACGTAAACGTTTTTCATCTGCTTTTATACCTATAGGTATTTGGGTGTCAGGTTGATAAATAAATGCAATATCTTTTTGTTCCGCACGGATGCGGCAAATTTCTGCAACTCCTTCCAAAAAAGATGGAAAATGAAAATCAACAGGATAAAGTTCCATTTTTTGTGCTTCGATTTTAGAAAGGTCAAGCACATCATTAATTAACATCAATAAATGTGAAGCACATTGATGGATAATATCAACTCCCTTGCGTCCATCTTCTGTAAGTTGCGAACGATGAAGAATTTGTGTGTAGCCAAGAATACCATTAAGCGGTGTCCGTAATTCATGACTCATGTTGGCAAGAAACTCACTTTTTGCTTTATTAGCGCTGTCAGCAGCTAATTTTGCTTCTTGTAACTGCTGTGTTCTTTGGTTGACGCGGTTTTCTAAATCTTCATTTGCACGACGCAACATTTCTTGACTTTCCCGTAAGGCGCCTTCAGCCTCCTGTCTTAGTTTATAATCGCGGTGGGATTGAATTAAATTGCTGCAAGTTGCTAGAAACGGTTGCAGATAGTTAATTACCGCTTCATCATAACCACTTGGGCAATTAGCGATTCCTACCATCCCGACTAATTCTTTATTGCTGTAAAATGGTATTCCTAGGAATGCGTTTAACGGTGGATGACCTTCTGGGATACCACCTCGACGTGGGTCTGTAGATGGGGAATTAGATATAACAGGCTCACCTGTTACTAACACTGTACCAAAAAGTGTTTTCAAATTATTAAACTCCATACCGCGCGGAGCATTCTCATCATAAAACGCGCGCGTTTCCTCGTTCCAAGCAATATTTGTGATTGCATGGGTCTTTAAGTAAGGGTTTCCACGTATTTTCATATGCGCGTTCATGTCAAATTCTCCATTCTCTGTATGGAAGACTTCGCCGATGAAACCGTACTCGCTCTCAGTTATTATCAATAAATTATCAAGCAGTACATTAAAAGCTATCCGGGGGTTGGATTCAACGATAAACTGTGTTTGGGCAAGTGCAATTGCCTTGAGTAGACTATTATTTTTCTCTTGTTGCTTTAATGCTTCCTTAAGAAACTGTAATTCGTTGCTTTGTTCTACAAAGTTAGTACTCATGCGTATTATCTCAACTTAGAATGTCGAGCTTAGGATACCCAGAAGCTACCTAGAAGTAACACAAAAACGCAAAAACGCATATTTTGACCTACACTTAAATGTCTGTTGTGTAGAATCCTTGTACCGTAACTGTTAGGGAGTTTCAACTTACACATTTAGCCAATAACAACAGAAGTTGGTGCGTGATGCTACTGGATTACTGCTTCGTTTTGAGATTGTTGGTAGCGTCACGCACCCTACTTTTAATATCTAGGGTTTGCTGAAAAACAGGGAAAAACAGGCACCATCAGATTATCAGACCAAAGAAATATACTGGAGTTTAGACTAAATAATCTAAAACCCTTGTGTAGTAAGCATTCTAGACTTTGGAATCAGAAACAGTCAATAAATCATCAAAGCCTTGCTGGATAAGGGTTTGGCCGTTTGATTTGTCAAAATAGTCTAAACTCCAGCAATACCTTCGCCAAATTTAAGAACTGGTAGAGCTAGTACTAGCTGGGTGTATGCGCCCTAAATTGGTAACTCTATGGAAAATATTTGCTTTTTATACTGGGTCTGGTTTTACCGGAAGGAGTTTTATAGTTTCCTCAACATATTTATAACCCCGGAATAGTGCCTTCAGGTCTGTGATACTAAAATCAGGGTTAAATTTCCGAAAATGAATAAGCAAAATTTGCGAAACATTAACCATGAAAAACGCTCTTATTAGCAGCGTTTGTAACTGCTGTTTTCCCAACATTCATAAAATCTTCTAGTCCCCAAAATTGTTTGGCATCTCGGTAATTGAACTCAATTTGAAATCTGAGGCTATAATAATCGATTAACTTGTTATGACTTAAGTCTAAGTCCGTTGAAAATAACACTGCATGAGTTCGTGTTAAAGTTTTAATATTTGTTCTTACTAGAATGACAACATTTAATGCCTGACAATATTCCTTGTGTAGAAGCTTTGCTTGATAAATATCTGTACGAATGTCATCTTCAATCTTAGTTTCTTTTAAAAAACGCTCTGGTATAAATGAATAGTTTATTTTCTCACCATACTTACGACGAGACTTACGTGTCGGGTCTGGATTTTCGCTTCTGTATGTATAAAGCTGAATCATGACGCATTTTGCAAATTAGGTGTAAACCTAGCTGCCGAGCCATTACTACCGCTTTATTATTTCCAAAATAACCATCCAGCACCAAATAGGTCAATGGTAAAAAATTACTGATTTTTTTGAGTAAATTCTGAAGCATACAACGTATACGTAGAAAGTCTGGAGTTAAATTTACTTCTTTCTTATCCTTTGTTTTACTACCCTTTGGGCGCCCGCCTTTCTTTTTTACAGTTTCTTCTTGAGGCTTATTTTTAGATATCTTGGACTTTTTTGTTACTTTTTTTGCTTTATCTTCTTTTGGTTTTATGACTTGCTCTACACTAATAGGAAATGCTTTCCTTTGCTCGATGCTTACAAGCGATAACGTAAAAAAAGATAATCCAAGTATGGGTTTTTCATATAAGGATGAGAAAAATCTATCGATTCCATAGCTTTTTTCTCCTGCTTTACTGATTACTACTTCATCTCCTGCTAATATATATGTTTCTTTACTACGAAATATATGTTCTCTAAAAAATACCCGCTCGCAACACTGCCCAAGGTAGCGATGAAGCAAAAAAGCGTTGTATTGTTCGATAACTTCCCCCCTTTCCGCACCAGCGTGATATGCCCAGCATGGTTATTCTATAACGAGTAGCCAGCATTGCTGATATGATTCTGTTCCACCGTCGTAAAGTTGTTCTAGTCGTGTGTCGCTGTAAGCATTCCAATAGTGCTAATATATCTGGCATGGGCTTTCTGTGGTAATTGAGTTGTAGTTTGGTACACATAACTCTACTACAGAAGGTCCTCTTTATTTTGGCGAAGGTATTGTTTGATTACCGCGCATTTAGATTCTACCGCTGCCTTTAGTGACCACTTTGAACCCCATGCAGATATTGCTCCAGGTAGAGATGATGATGCAAGCGGTGTTGCAGCAGTTCTAGCTGTAGCAAGTGTGATGAAAAAACTAGCTACTACCAAACCACCCAAGCGTTCGATTCGTTTTGTTTTATTTAACGCCGAAGAACACGGTTTAATTGGCAGTAAAGCTTATGCGCGCGGACAAGCTGCTAAGAAAGCGCCGATAGTAGGAGTGTACCAAATGGACATGATTGGCTACAACGTCAATCCACCCCGTTCTTTTGAAGTTCACGTTGGCTATTTACCTTCACATTAATCCAGGTGAGGATATCTACGGTTATAACCTGATTGTCAGCACTACAGATTTACATGGCGCCCAATACGGAAAAGATTTTATCGAAGATTATAAACGCCGTTTAGGAGTATCAGGTTCCCCTGGAGATGTAATTACAGTACTACGGTCTGTAGTCATGGATCCGTGGGTTACTGAAACGTACCCACTCATTGGTAAACACTATGTGCGGGCACCTATTCTAGCTCACCAGCAAGAGCTAAAAATGCCCTCGGTTGTAGCTTGTTATCAACAAGCATTAGCTAAAGGTGATTTAGAAACTATAGTCCAACAATTTGAGCCAAACGGTTTAGCACGTGAACCAAGTGGTAGTAAATATTTTTATCAAGGCACAGAACAATTGCGCTATTTTTACGCAATGCTTTTTTCTAACAATGGTGGTATCCCCTTAGAACACTGTACTATCACTAATGATAATACTTGCTGTGCGATAGAATACAATGTTACTAATTGGGGGCAAACACAACTAGCACCGCAAGCAGGAGTTGCAGTTTACTGTATAGGAGCTAGCGGTCTTTTGGTTGCAGCTAGGATTTACGATGATGTTGAGCCACCTTAGAAAAAATTGCATAAGTTCGTCGTAGCTAGAAATAATGATATGTAATAAACAGCTTTAGTAATTGTTTTTAAAGCAATCAGGTTATTAGCATGACGATTAGAAATCAGGGTTTATCTCAAAAGCTTTTATTCTGTAGTTTTTTGGTATTAATTAGCACTTCAGTTAATGCACAGATTACACCTGATAATACTTTAAGAGGGGAGACTTCTAAAGTTACTCCAAATATACTGATAAACGGCGCCTCTGCTGACCTGATTGGCGGCGGGCAAGAGCGTGGTAATAATCTTTTTCATAGTTTTACAGAATTTAATATCAAAGATGGTCAAAGTGTGTATTTTGCTAACCCCGAAGGAGTAGTAAATATATTAACGCGCGTTACAGGTGGGAATACATCAAACATTTTAGGGACGTTGGGTGTAGATGGCGCCGCCAATCTATTTTTAATTAATCCCAATGGTATCTTATTTGGTCGAAATGCTTCTTTGAATGTGCAGGGTTCATTTGTAGGGACAACTGCTAATGGTGTACAGTTTGGTAATCAGGGAAATTTTAGTGCGACCAATCCGGAGGCGCCAGGTTTATTGACTATTAACCCTTCGGCATTATTGTTTAATCAGATTAATACGAATGCTGGTATTGTAAATAATTCGGTGGTGCCAGCGGGAAAAGACCCAGCAGGATTTAATGCGTTTGGTTTGCGAGTAAGAGATGGAAAAAGTTTGTTACTGGTGGGTGGTAATGTCAGCATTTCGGGCGGTGAATTAAACGCTTCTGGTGGAAGAGTCGAGCTAGGAGGATTGGCAGAAGCTGGAAATATAAATCTCTTTTTTGATGAAAATAATTTGAGGTTAGGATTTCCTGAAAATATAAATCGTACTTCAATATCCTTGACCAATCAAGCTAGAGTATATGTAGAAGCTGCTGGTGGGGGTGATATTACAATTAATGCCCGAAACATAGAGATATTAGAAGGAAGTAGTCTTAGTGCTGGTATTGGTCAAGGTTTAGGAACGGGGGATGCGGGGAACATAACAATGAATGCAACAGATGCTGTTTCCCTTAGAGATGCCAATATCTTCACCACAGTGCAATCAGGAGGCGTAGGTAAGGGTGGCGATATTAACATCAATGCTGCAACATTCTCGCTACAGGAGGGCGCCCAACTTTCTGCTTCAACTTACGGAATTGGGAATGCGGGGAATGTAACAGTAAATATAACAGGTGCTGTACAAATTGCAGATAATGCTGCTATCTTTAGCACAGTCGAAGCAGGAGGACAAGGTAAGGGTGGTAATATCAATATCAATGCTGAAACATTCTCGCTACAAAATGGTTCTCAGCTGATAACTGCTATTTATGGTGCATCTGATACCCAACCCGTAGGTAAGGGTTCGGCTGGAAATATAAATTTGAAAGTGACGGGTCTTGTTAATATCGGTGGGACAAAAAATAGTCTTTATAGTGGAATAATTAGCAGAGTAGAAACAGGTGCAGAGGGTAATGGAGGTAATATTACTATTGATGCTGGTTCAGTAAATTCACAAGACGGTGCCCAAATTTCTGCTGCATCAAGGGGAATTGGAAATGCAGGAAATGTTACCATCAGTGCAACAGGCGCCGTTTCCCTTATAAATAGTGACATTATTAGCAGAATAGGAGCAGGGGGACAAGGTAAGGGTGGTAATATCAATATTAATGCCGCAAGACTCTCGCTACAAGATAGTACTCAACTACAAACTGCTATTTTTAGTGCATCTAATACTCAATCCGCTGGTAGGGGGGATGCAGGGAATGTGAATATCAAAGTTACAGGAGAAGTCGATATTGTTGGTTTAAAAAATGGATTTTCGACTGGGATTTTTAGCCGTGTGGAAACAGGAACAGAAGGTAATGGGGGTAACATTACGATTGATGCTGGTTCTTTTAAACTACGAGACGGCGCCTTATTAGATGCGAGTACCGCAACTAAAAATAACGGTGGTAGTATCACCATAAATGCGAATGTCTTTGAAGCACTTACTGGAGGGCAAATTACCACTACTTCAAACAATGGACGTGCGGGTAAAATTACAGTAAATGCTACTGACAAAGTAATTATCAGTACTAACGACCCTAATTACAATGACCGAGTTAAAAATTTTCCTGATAATACCGGAAATATCGGCGCCAACGCTGGCTTTTTTGTTAATTCCGTAGAAGCAGGAACAACAGGCGATATTGAAATCAACTCACCCAAAATCACCTTAGACAATCAAGGAAAACTTGAAGCTAATTCTACATCTAGAAATGGTGGAAACATCAACCTCAACAGTGACTTACTTTTATTAAGAAGAGGCGCCCAAATCTCAACCAACGCAGGTACAGAACAACAAGGCGGTGATGGGGGTAACATTGATATTGATTCCCGTTTTATCGTCGCTGTCCCTAACGAAAACAGTGATATAACAGCCAATGCTTTTAGTGGTAGAGGTGGTAATGTTTTTATCCGCACGCAAGGTATTTTCGGAATTGAACCGCGCCTTCGAGAATCCCCACAAACCAGCGATATCACCGCAAGCTCTCTTCGTGGTGTTCAAGGAGAAATATCTATTACAGAACCAGATGTTAAACCTGCACAGGGACTAATTGAATTACCCGAAGAAGTTGTTGATGCTACCCGTAGAGTTGCTCAAATCTGTCCTAGAGTTCCCGGCGCCAAACCACTCGGAGAATTCACAATCACAGGACGCGGTTCTTTACCTCCCAGTCCTTTAGAAGCATTACCCGGTGAGCGAGTCAACGGTGTCGGTCTCCGTCTCGTTGAACTCGCGAACCCGGAGGGCGCCGCTAACACCACCAAATTAGCAACTTTAGACAATAACAATACTAATGTATCAAGCACAGTTCCTGACAAAGTACAAAGTGCAATAGTTGAAGCACAAGGGTGGGTTAAGAATAACGATGGGAGTTTGGAGCTTGTTGCAATGGCGCCCTCTTCTACACCAAGCGCGCGTATCTTAACACCTGTATGCCCAAATAGTTAATTTTATAATGCACAGTCCCGCCAAAACTAGCATAAAAAATCAACCTCAAACATATAAGCGAATGAAGGGTTAGCGCCCTAGTACAACCTGAGTTCGACATAAGGAAAAGCCTAAAAATAAAGCAGAGTAAGGGTTGCAACAAAAACAGTAACTTGATTCAATATCAATAAGCTTTAATTAATGAGAATTAAGTTGGCAAGGTTGTACTCAAAAAAGTAAATGATTTTGTGATTAAATCAAAATCTTCAATAAATAGTACAAAAAGATTACTGTGATTGCGCCTCTAATCAGGAATATAAACCACGCTCGCTCTTAGGTTACTTTTGTCTGTCAAGAGCGTAACTCTATTTATTTTATACTTAGTATGAAATAATCACAAAATCTATTTTAGAATACCTGAGTTCGACGTAAGAAAAAGCCTAAAAATCAAGCATAGCAAAGGTTGTAACAAAAAATAGTTATTTGATTCAATCTCAATAAGCTTTATTTAATGAGAATTATCCTGGTAAGTTAGCACTCAAACAAGGAGATGAATTTGTGATAAATTCATTTTTGTGGCAAAAAAAGCATTATTACACCGAAAATAGTAGATATTTGTGAGTAAATCACAATCTACACTCAATAGTACAATTAGTCGAAAAGAAAATAGTTTGAGAACTAGAATATGTGAAGCATAACAAAAAGGCGCCTTTTCATGACGGTGCCGAAAATTAGGGATATAAATCGCCTTCCCTTGAGGGTACATTTTGTCATTTCTAAGCATAACTATGTTTTAATTTATCTCAGCATGAAATAATCACAAAATCAAACTTTCAATATAAAAGCTATATTTATGTACAAAAGAACGCGATAGGTAAATAGTGTTCTTTATCTAATATTGAAACGTTTTTATACTTATAATTATGATAATATCACGAAATCAAAAGCTTGAGAGTGTTTTTTAATGCCTAAGTATAAAGCTTATATAAAAGTAACAATATTTACATTCAACTTTATTGAAAATGTGATTTAATCAGAAGTGCTGTTTTGGGCGCCTATCGAGTTTCTTTTTTAGGTATATTAAAAAAGATGTGAATTTGTGATTTAATCAGAATTATGAAAAACGACAAAATATCATCTAAGAGCAACCGGGGAGGAAAACGAGAAAATGCTGGTAGAAAGCCAATTTGGAACAATCCTGACACTTGTACTATTCGGGTTCCCAAAATCGGCAGTACACAAACATGATACAAAGACTACAGTGGACAGAAATTCGGGCGCCTGGAATGTGTGCATTTTGCAATAAGGGTTGGAAAAGACACTTTTTGGAAATGTAGCGGATTGTTTATATTCTGAATAAGCTAAATAAATTATTGATAATATATTCACTTGATTGACAATTACTTCCCTCCTTTAACGCCACCTTGACTGGGCTGGCTTCTACCATACAACCTCTAACGCTTACTAAGAGTATTTTTAAAAGCTGGTCTTGCTTCCATTGAATTTAAATAAGAATCAATTGCAGGATACTGACTGTAGTTTACAGGTACAAGAATTTTTGCATAATATAGATATGAAGCAACTCCAATATCTGCTGCACTAAGGTCGTTTGAAAAAATGGGCGAACCGGGAGTTATGAAGAATAATTCAGGTTTATTAATCCCAATTTTCAAATGCATCGCTTGTGGAACGTACTACTGCATTTAACTGTTCGCGTCGCGTTTCAAAGTTGGCGGCAATAGATATTAAAATAATACCTACGCATAACCCTATTATCCATTTCACAAATGCGTACCGTAAGCTGAGAATTACAAGCTGATAAAGACCTGTTATCAAGAATGTAGCTGTACCAACATAAAGAAATGCCCGTATTCGCAACGCTAAACCAGCAAAAATTGCAACTAAGCTGAATATACCTGGAATAATTGTAGTGTCTTGATGGAATATTAAGGCATACCCAGATATTATACCGCTACCTATCATTCGTAAGGTATGGCGCCCTGTTTTTGATTGAGGTAATTTTATCTCTGGGTCGAATTGGGCTATATATAATAAAGATAAACCAAATACTGTTACATACCATAGTCCATTAGTTAGGCGCCAATCATAAAACCAGCGCATTAATGCCCAGTTTACTAGGATGAGACTAAGATAAGTTAAGCGGAAGGTGTTTCCTAACTTGGCTAGGAATATATAAAAACATGCTGTAATTAATATGGTTACTGGGTAAACTTGTGACCAGGTGAGTGATAGTACTAGTAACGGCAAGACATAAGCAGCATTTCTCCAAGGTTTTTGTGACCACCCCAAACCCTTCCACGGTAATATATAGATAAAATAGGCGCCAATACAACATATTGCAGCGTTCCAAGGTAGTAATTCTTGAGTGAATAAGCGCGCGATTGGTAAGTCTCGTAGTAATATTACTAAGAGTATTGCTTGTATTAAACCCAGGTAAACCCAAACTTCTTTTGCTACTTCTTCCTCACGTGTGGAAGTAGCACCCCGACCTTGAAAAATAGCATATCTAGCTAAAAATGTACCCGTTGCTAACCCAATAAAGCGGTTTATATTTAAAGGAGTTGTAATTGCCATTAACAATAAACTGCTACTCCATACCCAATGAAAATTTGCGACTGCCGTCACTTCTAACTGCGTTAGGTGTAAAAATTCAGTCAACCAAGGCGAGAGAATACGATATATATATAGTATTATTGCACCCAATGCTGACATTGCTATCAACCCATCTCCATAATATCCTCCCTTTTGTTGCAGCATTTGGTAAAATAGCATTTCGTAGAGAGAAATTGAAACTCCAATCAAACCTACGTACATTAATGGTTTTAAGCTGTTATACCTTCTACCAACACCAATTACAATTACGGAAACGAGAAACGTAAATAAACCTGTCCAACTACTAAACGTGTTGAAGCGTAATATAACGCTGAACGCAGCATATATAATAGGTAAAACGTGGAAACTATTAGGAAGTTGTTCTAAAAGATGGCGCCGTTTCCACCATTCACCGAATAATTGAGCAGTTAAACCAAGGGCAATATTTGCCACAGCTATCTTTATTGTGGTTTTACCGCTAAAAGCTAAAGCCTCCGCCACTATTAATTCTAACCCTAAACCAATACCGTAGAACCCTAGGTTAGTATGTTGGCGCCAAGTCCGAAATAATATCGCAGCAGTTGTAATGGCAGTCGCAGCTAAATACAAAATTCCAGCTTCAGCAACACCAGAGTATACTAACACCGAGTGAAGCGTTAGCATTAATAATTCGGTGCCACACAGTAATAATGCCCATTTGTGAAACGCAGCAACGTATAAAGTGCTAAGTGCTGAGTTCTGAGTGCTGAGTGCTGCACGTATTAACCATAAACTAAAAACATTAATTGCACCAACTAAAAGCCAAGCATCATGACCTAACAAATTAAATCTTGCAACATCCCATAATAAAGCACTTTCAAACATCAGCGCAAAACCGACGGTGACTATGGCAAACTCTACTCGTTTTAATAATAAATTTGTATTAATAATCATTAAAACTGTTGCAACAGCCAAACTAATGACGCGAACTTGAGGTACAACTAAAGTTAGAAATTGGGAAAGTCCAACAGCTAATACACTAGATACGTTTAGTATTGGGCGCCGTGTTGCTTCTGTGCGACTATTAATAGCTGTTAAAGTTATAGGTACACTCAGCCATGTTAGTCCCCATTTATCTTGTATTGGATAACTACTATATATATATGATGTATCTGACCATAGTAGAGCAAAGCTAACGATAGCTAATACATAACCAATGTGTAATGCACTACAGCGCCATATTCCCTCACCTACACTATACAGCCATTCTGCCACCATCAAAACTAATAATATTACTGCCCAGTATTCTGCTTGTAACGTTGGCAGGTGCCAGTTGATGAACGAGGATAGTGTTAAAATGGTGCTAATATGAGTCAAATATATAAATGATGTAACAACAGCAGAACGTCGTTTTGTGATAACTGCAAGAGTAAGAGTGTTTAACAACAGGTTAAAAGAACGTATTACTGGATAATTAAAGCTAATAGAAGCTAATATGACTCCAAAGCACAAATTAAGAGCTTCTCCAAACTTCGCGACTTTCAACTTATTAGTTTTCCGCAAATACTCAGTTAAACCTACCAATCCCACCAAATAAGGAAATAGTGCCAAACTCAACAGTGCCCATGCATCATTGTAATGCGTAACTGAAGTTACGAACACAATAATATTATTTCTAACACCAACTGGAATAACTCTCCACAACAACCAATTAGCTTGTAATCCAATTGTAAAAACAGCAGCGTAATCAAAATTATAACTATATAACTGTAAACGGCGCCAAAAATACCATAAACTTAAAGCACTTACAGCGAGTGCTTGTATAGGATGTGTTATTAACGAAACTGCCCAACCTATGAATAATAACGTGGCGCCAGCCAATTGCCAGCCAGTACTTTGAATATTATTTGAGTCTCGCATCGATAACCAAACAGCTAGCCATCCGCAAATTCCAATTGCTAACCCTAACAAGGTAATATCAATACCGACGACAAATATAGCTCTAAATAACAGTAATAATAATGAGTAAATAATTACAGATACAGGTAGATTAATTTGCGTAGTAGTTTGTTTACTATTCTCATGTGGTTTATATAGCGTTTGATATACAGTTAAAAGACTAGTTCCAATCATTCCGATATAAACTGCTACCAAAGGAAAGCCTGGTATACTCCACCCTGAATGTAAATATGACAATTTTAATATTTGAAGGTGCCTAAAGAAAGGATTTGGCAAATTGGCAGCAAATAAACTACTGTTAGCAATTAATATAGTAATAATCGTCAAAACAACAGATGCGATTACAGCAAAAATAATATCAGTTCCAGATCGCCACAGTTTAAACCCATCTATAGCCCAAAAATTAACGGGTATTAATAATTGTGTGACAACTAACAAAGCAGTTGCAGTTAAGCTTAAACTAGACTGCTTGCCTGCCCAAAAACTGGCGCCGAAAAAGCTAAGTGTGTAAGCAAATAAAACTCCATATTGTCCAGTAGCAGGAAACCTATCCCACTGACTAGCAGCAAGTAACCCCGAAGAAACAACAACCAAAAACATCCCTAAAAATAGCAACCAGCGTACACTCAGTTCTGCCATCAAAGACTGAACCATGCTAGTTAGCAAACTTGGTTGCTGACCAGAGCTTGCTGATAAAGGAGACTTTAAAGGCACCTTTTGGGCTATACCTAACCTTTGCGACACATCGAGAGCCACCTCCACAGGTTTGCTCGCCGTTTGTACTGGTAAAGCACAAACACAATACTCACGACAGATTAACTTAACCTGAGCATCAGAAATCAAACCCAACTCTAACCAAATATCTAACCCTTTTAATAACTTCGGATGGTCAGATGGAAGTCTAACATGCAGTAAAAACGAACGGTCGGACGATGCCATATAAATGCCGCCACAATGAGTATATTGAGATACACAGAACTTGCCCAGGAAGCAAAGGCGCCTCCTCAACAAATTTTCACATCTATTACTGAAAATCTACGCTCTCTTAAGATTAGTTTTCGGACATGGTTGTGACAGTTTGTTGTATGGTTTTAAAAAAGTCATTATCCTAAATATTTATTAAAATTTCAGAAATTGCTCATCTAAGGGTAAACATGTATAAAGCCAGATTATATATGACAATATTTATACTATAAAAATGCATTTACCAGTTGCAAATAAAATTTCGGTAAAAATAAAATCCTCTCTAACCTTCCCTTGATATAGGGACGATTAGAGAGGGTTGGTGTTGTACTCCATCAAAATGCACTCAGTTGTATACTTAGTGGAGTGGAGTAATACTAGCTATCTTTCCTCCCTGACGCAGTACTCTTTGCATATGAGGAGTCAGTTCTTCATAGGGAATGACAACAGCTTTGTTAACACGGCGAACTTTAGGATATCCTGGTCTACTAATTGCTGCAACTTCAACCCGGAAAAGCCGACCAGACCCGAAAGCTTTTGAACCACCAAAACCACTCTTAGAAGCATCACCTTTCTTGGCTGGCAAGTAAGCAAAGCCTGCTGCACCACCTGAAGGAGGCACTACTGTAGAAGCTGTGTTACTAGCTAAATCTTTCACCAATCTAGGAGTATTACCGATTAACTGTGCCGTGTCACTGTTGGCGTAGCCCCGATAAAGTTGTAGTAAACGAGTAAATCCAACTGATCTTTGACCAACACCTGTAGTAATCAAGTCTCGGTAGTAAGGCACAATATTTTCACCAAAGACTGTCTGATACTCTGATGAATTAATATATGAATCGATATCCGCCTCAAAACCTTTGGATTGATATAGATTCATGTGTTCGGTAATTTCCGACTGATCGTAAGGCGCCCGCCCCAGCAAGTGCTTAAAGTTCAACTCAATCGTCCGGCTTTGGAAACTGTTGTAAAAGAATTTTTGTTTGTAGAGGCTTGATTTTGCGACTTGACGCACAAATTCCTGCACAGTGATTTTGCGGTCACGTAACAGGGACTCAGCAATTACAAGACGTTCAGAGGTCAAGAGATGAGGATTACCTAATACCTGCTGATAAATAGCCAAAATAACCGCTTCCACATCTCCCGGAGCCGCATTTGGACGCAGTTCCACCGGAGCGGCATCACTAAACGCCGATGTTCCTAGGCGAGATGCTGCTGTTGTAATAGCCACCTGAATATTTCTCCTTAAATTTTAGTTAGACTGGGGTAACACTTATTACTTTATTACCAGAACGATTCAACTGTTGTAGTTTATTCGTTAATTGGTCATAGGGAACCAACAGTTCGGTTGTAATTTGCCGCACAACAGCAGCACCCGGTACTGCTGCTCGCAACACTCGTAAACGATAAACATCCCCACGCGAACCACCTAAACCACCAGAGAGCGTACTACGAGCAGAAGCATTAATTGGAGTAGCCAAATTTCTGGCAACTTCCCAAGTTAACCGGGGTTGCTTTTGTCCCTGTGCCCGATCACTGTTGGCATAGCCACGATAAAGTTGTAACAAACGACTAAAGCCGATAGCTCTTTGCCCAACATGATCAACTTGAAAATCTCGATGATAAGGAACGATGTTATCCCCAAAACTATCTTGATATTCTACTGAACTTAGATAAGAATTAATCTCAGCTTCGTACCCTTGAGAAACAAAAATATCTAAGTGATAAGAAATCTCAGACTGATCGTAAGGCGCCCGTCCCAATAAGTGCTTATAGTTCAACTCAATAAAGCGCACATGGAAGTTGGGATACAAAAACTTCTGGCGATAAAGTTCTGATTGTGCGATTGCCCGAACAAACTCTCGCACCGTGATAATACCCTTTGCTAAAAGTGATTCAGACCCCACTAATCGCTCGCTCTGCATCAAGTGTTCGTTACCTAACACCTGTCGGTAAGCTGCCAAAATCACACCTTGAATTTCATCTTGAGTCCAATTTGGACGCAATTCAACAGGTTCTGCTTCTTCAAAGGGTTTAATTCCCAGTCTTCCTGCCTCTTGCAAGCCAGCCATATCTGTTTCCCCCACGAAACTTATTAGTAAACAGCTTTTAACGGATTTTTAACTTTACTGCTCACAAAGTTTGCCCGCAACAATAAACAAAACCATCAAACCAGACAGATCGGCTTATTTTCGCGGGCAAAACACTCAACTAGAGCGCCTTAATGATGTAATCGATGTAAGAGTTAATCTCAAGTGCAGGGTCACCAGTTAAACCATGATTAGCTTTGATGTACTTGAGTGCTTCAGCATACCAACTTGGAACTAATTCAAAGCTGCTGTGCATTTCAGCCAGACCTGACAATAGGTACTCATCAGCAGGACCTGTACCCCCTGCAATTAGACAATACTGAATAATCCGCACATAATAACCAATATCGCGCAAGCACTTTGCCTTACCGCGAGCATCAGAAGCATAATTATTCCCAGGCATTTGAGTCGTGTATGGGAACTTTTGATAAACTGCATTTGCGGCACCTTCAGCCAACTGTTGAGCTTTATTACCGAGAGCTTTGGCAGCTTCTAAGTCTGCGGTAGCCAAGCGTAAGCGACCAAATGCAACTTGAAGTTCAACGTTGCCTAAATAACGACCTTGAGAATCAGCAGATGCAACTGCTTCAGTTAACTGGGTTTTCATCGAAATAGTATCTCCGTAGTATTTTAAAAAGGTTTGAAGATTTAATTAGATAAAGTTTGCACGTCAGCCTATAGACTTTTAGCTTACTGCTGCCGCAGCTCTATCAAAGTAAGAAGCCAATTCAGCCATCAAAGCGCTACAGTCGCCAGGTTGGATATTGTTGCGATCATTCGCAATTGCAATCGCAGCTTCTTTCATCTTTTGAATACTATTTGCCATTGAAGAGGTAGGAACACCCAAAGCTAAATAGGTTTCACGCAAACCATTCAAGCAGCGGTCATCCATAGCGCTCGAATCCCCTAAAAAGACTGCATAGGTTACATAGCGCAGAATGATATCCATGTCGCGCAAACAAGCAGAAACGCGACGATTGGTATAAGCATTACCACCAGGAGCAATTAACTGAGGTTGTTCTGCAAACAATTCACGAGCAGCATTCGTAACAATCGCGGTAGAGTTGCTGGTGATGCGATTCACAACATCAGTACGCTTCGCACCATCTTTAACCATAGCCATCAATGCATCAATTTGAGCGTTGCCAACCAACTGACCTTGGTTATCCGCTTGGGACACAACCTTAGTAAAGGCATCTAACATCAGACCCAATCTCCTAAACTTATAAATTTGTTCAGTTAAGTAAAGTTTTGTTTCAAAACTGAGAGCCTTAGCTCCAATATTCTGTTTGTACAATGCAATGGGTAATTATTTGTATTAAAAATTATTAAGCTTGTGATTATTATTCTCATTTTTGACTAGACTCCTTACTATACAAGCTTTTGTTCTTAATAAGTCCAGATTTGAGATAGTTACTAAGGTTAAGCTCTGTAAAGTTTTTCCAATGAATGAAGATGCGAATTCCCTACCCCTTTATAATCGGGACACCTTGTTAAATGAAAAATTTGTACAACAGGAGATTTGTATAACGTGGCTATTCCTTTATTAGCTTATGCTCCTTCGTGTCCGAATCAGCGTGTGGATGCACTAGGCGCCCCGGATGATGAAGCAATTATTTATTCAACGGATGACTTGTTTTCACCAACAGAAATGGGTGATCTCATCAATGCAGCCTATCGTCAAATATTCTTCCATGCATTTAAATGGGACCGTGAAATCATCCTAGAATCTCAACTACGCAACAGACAGATTACAGTTCGTGACTTCATTCGTGGGTTACTGTTATCTAACACTTTTATTGATAGTTTCTATAACAAAAACAGTAACTATCGCTTTGTAGAACACTGTGTCCAAAAAGTTTTGGGACGGAAAGTTTATAGCAATGCTGAAAAGATTGCCTGGTCAGCAGTAGTCATGACCAAGGGAGTCAAAGGGTTTGTAGATGAACTACTCAACAGTGAAGAATACATCGAAAACTTTGGTGAAAACACGGTTCCCTATCATCGTCGTCGTATTCTACCCAGTCGAGCAACAGGTGAAATACCCTTCAACATTACCTCTCCTCGTTACGATGCTTATCATCGCAACAAACTTGGTTTCCCCCAAACAATATGGCAAGAAGTTGTTCGCAACTTCCGCACCTACGAACAACAGGCCAAAACAGGTGACCCAAGTTTCTTTCTCGACATGGCAAAAAGCATCAATCCCAAAGCAGGCAATCCATCTTCTACCTCTGTTTACGACATCAACATTGAAAAGTCCGTCCCTTATCGGCGCCGTTAATTGACTGTGCGTTAATTTCAAATCTTTGAGTCAAATAGTACTGACGGGGTGGGCATCCCTACCCACCCTACAAGACCAAACCAAACAGTTTTGTGGCTTATTGCAACATTCGTTATGCTTTTTGATATTCTACAACTAACCTTTAGATAGATAAAAAATCATTCATAACTAGATTTTTGATAGATGTGGATAGGCGTTGTAAGTTCGTAGTATAGGCTCAAGAACTAAACAAAGTACACCCAGGAAGTGAGCCATGAGCGAAGAAGATAAAAACAAGAAAGTAAGCGAAAGTGATACTGCCGCAGATGGTGGATATCAGTCAACCATTGATGAAGAAACTCGCAGAACAGGTGTAGCTTCCAAGACCGATGCTAAACCTAGTGCAATGCCAGAGGCGCCAGAAAACGATACTGTTGTTGGTAGCCCAAACCAAGGTACCGAGTCTCGTTAGTTTTTTCCGTAATCTGAATTCAACTCACATTTTAGCGAAGTGGATATTGCGTACTGAAGCGTTGGTATCCACTTATTTACTCATATATTAATTTATATTAAGTTATATTAAAAATCTTTCATGTTATTTTCACGGTAGTTTTATGTAACATACCTATACTGGGTAGTGTAGAGGATGTTGCGTAAAAAGTGTGAATAACGTATGAGTGCGGTACAGTCGGTTAAAAAAAACATAAAACCAAGGTTAAATTCTGCCTTCAAAGATTTAATGTCTGTGCATTGGTGGATGGCAGCTTGCTATTTAGTGCTGTTTAGCACTGGTTCTTTCATGGCAAGGTTAGCGCGTGAGGTACCTATTCGCTCACCACTTTATGATTTTCACAAGTCCATTGGTGTACTAACAATGGCTTTATTGACTTGGCGGATTTTAACTTTGCTGCGCGTCTGGTTTCGCAAATATACTAAAAAGGCGCCGAAGTTGACGCTGGAATGGTGGAGAATTTTTATACTGCACACAAGTTTATATTTATTTATGTGGGCTGTACCTGTTACAGGATTTTTATTATCAAATTCATTTAAAAGCAATAACGTTAAGTTCTTTGGAATTGTTTTACCCAACATTTTTCCTCAAAATAGAGCGATGGTAGATGTGGGACGTAGTATGCATTTCTGGCTATCTTATACTTTTTTGGCTTTTGTTGTCGTACACATGCTCGTATACTGGAAAGTGTTGCGTGCGAATTGGAAGCGGTTTACGAATTTTGTAAATAAAAAATTCGCTAGTAGCGCAGTAGACATATAAATTCTTTTTCTTTGTGTTCTTTATGCTTTTAGTACCTCTAAATTTATTGTTTCAGAGAGGGACTATTTTAAAATTAAAATTTTATTTTTAAAAAAGTATTATTTACACATTTTAATTAGTAATACAGCTTGCAGACATTATAATGTGCAAAAGTTAGTATAGCTAATAAGCTTTACAATTTAGCTTCGCTCTTATGTCTTCAAGTATGTCTGGAAGTATACAACAAACATGAAAATTAAAAGTGTAGTATTACTAATTTTTTCAATTATCAATTTATCTATTAATGTTGCAATTGCACAACCAAAAGTAGAAACTAAAGGGGAGCAAAATTCAGTTCAGACTCTTACACCTTACGAGCAGCAAACAAAAGAAATTGAAGAACTTCAGCGCTCACAGGCAATAGAAAAAAA
This sequence comes from Calothrix sp. PCC 7103, assembly GCF_000331305.1. Taxonomy (GTDB): domain Bacteria; phylum Cyanobacteriota; class Cyanobacteriia; order Cyanobacteriales; family Nostocaceae; genus Dulcicalothrix. The sequence goes on from NZ_KB217478.1 coordinate 174,297, forward strand.
AGTTAAAGAAGAAGTGGAGCGTACTTTGAATGCAGTTTTTCAGCCCACCATTAATTTGATTAATTGGAATATTGGAATTATTAATTTTTTGTTGATAGTAATTCCAATTGGTGGAGCAATTTGTCTTTGGCTTTTTCAAACAAGTATAATTACAAAGTTTGAATTAGATACAAGGAAAGAATTACAAAATCAAATAGATGAAACATATAAAGGAATTAGAGATTCTGTTCAAGAACAAATAAATACAAATAAGGAAAGAATAGATGGATTAATACAGGAAATTACAAAGAAGATATCAGAAACGGAAACACTAACAGCAGAACTTGAAAAATTTAAGTTGGATACAGAAACAAACATTCAAGAGCAAGCCAAATTTGTTGAAGAAGAACTTGAAAGGCAAAAAGAATTTGTTGATAGTTTTAAAAATGAGGTCAAAGATACTATTAGAGAGACTCAACAGGCAAGAGATATAATGGAGCAAGAAAAAGATAGAATTATTCAAGAATTGTCCAAGCTTGCACCTCCACTTGCATCCATTCCAGACACACATCAACCAGATATTCAAAAGCAAATACAAGAGCTTACAAAACAACTTGAAGATTTAAAGTTAGCTAATCCTCAGCTTTTTTTAACTACAGATGATTATTTAAAACAAGGTGATGCTTTCTTTTTTGAGGGTAATTATAAAGAAGCAATTAAATCTTACGATGAAGTGATTAAAAGGCAAGATAATTCTTTTTCAGCTTGGGCAAGTCGTGGTTGGGCATTGAGAAGAATAGATAAATTTCAAGAGGCTTTAAAATCATATCAGAAAGCTGTTGATATTAATCCTGACAACCATATTGGCTGGTATGGTCGTGGAAATGTTTTAAGAGAACTGGAAAAATATGATGAGGCAATTAATGCTTATAATAAATCATTAGAAATCAAGCCAGATTTTTTCTGGTCTTGGTTTCGTCTGGGTAGATGCTATTTATTAACGCAAAATGAGGAAAAAGCATTAGAATACTTTAGAAAAGCTAAAGAGTTAGACATAGAAATATTTGACAAGCTTGTTAATAGTAAAGAAGAATTTCATTCGATGAAAGAATTAAAATTTTTTCAAGAACTGTTTGAAGAATAAATTAGAAGATGATTGGAACAGGCATCCCTCCCTGTTCCACAAGATTAACAAAATTCAATATTTAATTTTTGTGGGTTATTTGCTGGAGTTTTCCTGTTGCTCATTTGTCGGCGCCTTCTACTTCGGGTTTTGTGTATTTACCTGGGTATTTTTTCTGGAAGTATTCTTCGAGTACTCTTAACGCCATTGGTCCACAGAAGTCTCCTCCGTGTTGACCAGAGTTTTCACCGAAGGCAACTACGACTATTTCTGGCTTGTCGAATGGTGCATATGCACCAAACCATGTGTGGTTCGGGCGCCCAACACCTGCTTCAGCGGTACCACTTTTTCCTGCTGCGGGTGCAATTGTTGTTAGGTTTAAGCGCTTACCTGTTCCTTCGGTAATTACTTTGCGTAAACCGTCACGTAGCACTTTGACGGTAGAATCTTTCATGCCTATTGAAGTGCGCCAATTCTTGGCTTCTTCGTGGTCTTTGAGTAAATGGGGTTTAATACGATAACCACCGTTGGCTGGTACCGCGAACATAATAGCCGCTTGTAAGGGTGTTACCTGTAAGGCGCCTTGACCAATCGACATATTAATGGTGTCTCCAACAGTCCAGGGTATTCTAAATACTTTTTGCTTCCAAGTTTCATCAGGCACTAAACCTTTAGACTCTTCCGAGGTAAATTCAAATCCTGTTCTCTGCCCAAAACCGTATTTTCGCGTCCATTCAATTAGCTTTGGTCCACCAACCCCACGTCCCACCTGATAAAAGAATGTGTCGCTACTCATTGCCATCGCACCAGGAAATCCTAATGGTCCAAACCCAGCGTGATTCCATTCTCCAAATGTTACTCCCCCCACAGTCAATGAACCAAAGGTTTGTAGTACTGTATTTGGGCTAAATTTACCCGACTCTAACCCGGCTGTGGTTGTGATAATTTTAAATGTACTCGCTGGTGGAAATGCACTTAACGCACGGTTTACAAGTGGATGCTCTTTACCTTGTAATACTTCCCAGTCTTTTTGACTTACTTTTTGCTTCGAGAATATATTTGGGTCAAAACTGGGATTGGATACCATTGCTAACACTGCCCCGTTATTTGGGTCAAGTGCTACGATGGCGCCTCTTTTTCCTGTTGCAGCTAACACCTTTGCTGCTGCCATTTGTACATCTAAATCAATAGTTAGGTGCAAATCGTTACCAGCTTTAGCTTGTTTCTCACCTAACACTTTCTGTGGTCTTCCGGCGCCATCTACTTCAACTTCTTGACCACCCCACTCACCGCGCAACATCTTCTCATAAGACTTTTCTACTCCCATTTGACCAATAACATCGCCCAAACGATAACCTTCGTCTTTGCGCTTTTTCAACTGTTCGGGAGTTAACTCGCGAGTATAACCAATCACATGAGACATGAAGGCACCATGTGGATAATAACGTACTGCCTCAGTATGAATTTCTACACCTTTAAGCTCAGTTTCGTATTCCTTGAGTGCTGTTACCTGCGCTTCGTTAAGGTCGCGTGCTATACGTACTAAAGAAGTTGAGTTTGAACCAGCTTCTTCAATCTTCTGCTCAATTTCTTCTTGTGGGATACCAAGAATCTTTGACAAACGTGGACCAATTTTTTCATCCCACCCAACCTTTTCATGTGCCATTGGCCACAAATACACTGAGCGCGGATAGCGTGTTGTCGCTAATAATTTTCCATTTCTGTCAAAAATATTACCGCGTTCAGGCTGTTTGGGTAGAACGCGAACTCGGTTGGCTTTAGCTCGGTCGCTAAAGGAATGTCCTTGTATAATCTGTAAATATGCCAAACGTGCCTCAATTCCTACTGAAGCAGCTAATGTAAATATAATTAGGGCTATAGACTGGGTGCCGCGTCCGACCGTCCGTCCATCTCTTTTATTGCCTAACTTGTTGTGTTCGAGTAAAGCCATAGAAGTAACTGTAATTTTAATAATATTGTTATTTATATCCGACTGCGGTCATTTTGATCAGGGATTTAACTAATAACATCGGAATGGGTGTTTTTATTATTGATGGGTACAATAAACCAAAGAGCTATTTTTTGTCTGCCTAATAGGCTACATAAGGTAGTTTTAATTACGTATTAATACTGAATTAGGGATTATGTGGCAAGCTGTCAGGGATAATCAGGGTAATATGACAAAAACTAGGTCGATAGATGTCTCACTGCAAGGAGCTTTCAAATTTTTTAACCAAGAACCAGCAGTACACGGTATAGATTTAGACGTAAAACAGGGTGAGTTTTTTAGTATATTGGGTCCTTCTGGTTGTGGAAAAACAACGACATTGCGAATGATAGCAGGATTTGAAACTGTTGACGCAGGTAAGTTGTTTATTCGTGGAGAGTCGATGGCAAACGTTCCACCTTACAAAAGACCTGTTAACACTGTCTTTCAAAGTTATGCTTTGTTTAATCATTTAAACGTTTGGGATAACATCGCATTTGGTTTACGTTTGAAAAAACTACCTTCTTCAGAAATCCAAACTCGTGTTAAAGACGCATTAGCGCAAGTTAAAATGGAGGGGTTTCAAGCTCGTCATCCTGCCCAACTATCGGGTGGACAACAACAAAGAGTAGCTTTAGCACGTGCATTAGTGAATCGTCCAGCTGTTATATTACTCGATGAACCACTCGGCGCCCTCGATTTAAAGTTACGTAAAGAAATGCAGTTAGAATTATCTAACCTGCACCGAGAGTTAGGGTTAACCTTCATTATGGTGACACATGACCAAGAAGAAGCACTCTCGCTCAGTAATCGTATTGCTGTAATGAATAAAGGCAAAGTCGAGCAGATAGGCACCCCAGCAGAAATTTACGAACAACCCCAAACAGCATTTGTCGCTGATTTTATCGGTGATACTAACTTATTCGTTGGTCAAATCGTTGACATCGATGCTAATAATTTACAAGTTTTAACAAAACAACAGCTAAAGATAATTGTTAGTCGTACAGAACACTCACCCCAAGAGATGCAGTCAGTAACAGTAAGCGTGCGTCCAGAGAAAATTCAGCTATCGTTATATAAACCCAGCGTACAAAAGAATTGCTTTGAAGGACGACTCATCAATGTCATGTATTTGGGAACTAGAGTTAACTACGTAGTTGAAATTGCACCAACAATTCACATTACCGTCATGCAACCAAATACAGCAGGCCTAATTCCCGACCCAAACACCGTCATATACGCTTGGTGGTCAGAAACCGATTGTATAGCGATTGGGGAACAAAGTTAGGAGTTATGAGTTATGAGTTAAGAGTTAGGGAATAAAAAAATGAATAGAAGAAATTTAATAAAAGCCTTATTAAGCTTATCGGGTTTATCGTTAGCTGGTTGTGGTTGGAAACTTGGCAATGTTCGAGCCAATGCGGCAACATCCGAACAGCGCGACCAACTATATTTATATACATGGACACAATACGCTGACGATAAAGAATTGCTCAAAACCTTTACTGCTCAAACAGGGATTAAATTATTTGCAGACCTGTACGAATCTAACGATATCATGCAGGCAAAAATCCAAGCAGGAGGAGGAGGCGCCTATAGTGTAATCTATCCATCTGACTACGTAGTACAAAAGATGGTAGAAAAAGGATTACTAAACGAAATTAAACATAATTTACTAATAGGGGTCGATAATTTATTTCCACAATTTCAAAATCCTCCTTACGACCCCAACAACCGTTACAGCATACCCTTTACATGGGGAACAACAGGTTTTATCTATAACTCAGAAGTCATCACAACACCTCCAGATGACTGGGATTATTTGTGGAAAAACCGTGAAAAACTTAATCAAAAAATGACTTTACTCAACGACACTCGCGAAGTATTTGGAGGAACGTTAAAAATGTTGGGTTATTCCTATAACTCAAAGAACGAAAGCGAATTGAAACAAGCATACGAAAAACTAAAAGAACTAAAACCATCACTTTCTGGCTTTGATACAGATGCTTGGCGAAACAAAATCTTAGCTGGAGACTTACTTTTGGCAATGTGTTACTCCAGCGATGCCATAAAACTCACCAAAGAAAATCCCAAACTACAATACGCAATACCTAAAAGCGGAACCTCCTTATGGACAGACACACTTGCCATATTGAAAAGCGCACCAAACCCAACAGGTGCCTATGCATGGATAAACTACTTATTACAACCAGAAGTATCAGCACAGCTTTCCCAACGTCAAAGTCTCGCAACTCCCAACCGTGCAGCATTTGAACAACTACCAAAACAAATACAAACCAAACCCACCTTATTCCCCAAAGAAGAAGTACTCGCAAAATGCGAACGTCTCTCTCCCATAGGTGAAGCAGAAGAAATGTACGAACGCTATTGGACTCAACTAACCAGCGCGTAAGAAAGTTAGGAGTTAGGAGTTAGCAGTAAAAATAAAATTATGTCAACACAATATCCATTACCTCAAACCGTCGAACTCGGAAAAATACAGCGCACGAAACCAAAAATAAAATGGTTAGAACCATTTTTACTACTGGCGCCATCAGGTGTTTGGCTCATACTACTATTAGTACTGCCAACATTAATCATATTTCAGCTAAGTTTAGTACCAGGTATACGACCAGGAGATATAGTCAACCCAGGTGGCATTACAGACTACAAACAGTTTCTAGACTTTGAAAACTGGCGCAAAATCGGAAAAGCGCTAGTAACAAACTACACTCGTATACTTGACCCTATTTATCTACAGGTAATTAGACGTTCATTCTTATTTGCCCTTCGCACAACAGCAATTTGCTTCATTTTAGCCTTCCCTGTCGCTTACTGGATAGCTCAACTAGTGCCGCAACGATGGCGAAATTTTATCTTAATCGGATTTGTTCTACCATTATGGACTTCTTCGTTACTTCGTAGTTATGCCTGGATAACAATTTTGCGTCCTACAGGTTTACTCAACACTATACTAAACAGCTTCGGTTTACCTACACTAAATATCCTTAACCAAAATACTGCCGTCTATATTGGCATGACTTATAGTGCTTTACCTTATATGGTGTTAATTTTATATGCCTCACTTGAAAAATTAGATAAACGTCAACTCGAAGCAGCAGCAGACCTCGGCGCCAATCCCGTACAAGTGTTCTACAAGGCTACATTACCACAAGTAATAACGGGAGTAGCGGCAAGTTCATTTTTAGTATTTATCACCACACTAGGAGATTTCGTCAACCCAGAACTACTAGGTGGCGCTTCTAGCATGACAGGCGCCCGTTTGATATACAATCAATTCTTAGGAGCAACACAAAACTGGGGTTTTGGGTCAGCCTTGAGTATGGCACTAATAATGATAGTAAGTATCGCTATCGCATTACTAATAAAATTCGGGGAGGCGGCGCCGAAACGTTAACATTATAATTACAGATACTTTTATTAATAGTCCATTTTAAATGGGCGTGTAACTATTAGTTTATGGTTTTCAACCATAGACAAGTATGAACTAATAACAACTTTTATTTTGTAATATAGGTTTATGGCGCCTTGAATAATTTAATGCACAGGCAGGATGCCTATGCTACATGAGTTAATCATCGAATAAGGTCATTAATGCGTTGAAGTTACGGTTTTTATCTAATTCGTCTAATTGCTGCTGTAGAGTCTCAGCAACAAGATGCATGTTAGAGTGACGCGCTATTTCAAGTTGTGTTGTTTTGATTTGAATTTGGCGCCGTAAGCTTTCGTCTGTCTCTACTGAGTTTACATCTACACAATCTTGAGTAATCATGAAAAATCCTACATTGAATAATTTATACTCTGGTTGATTTAACTGATTATTTTCTCACTAAAAGTAGAAATTGTGTTCGTCAGATTGAAAAGTTGGGTCAATCTTCTGTATCAGCGGGTTTTACCGTTTTTGGATATATATCATTATTTATTTTTTTCTTATCGTAGCCATTTACCCAACCTACTGATTCTTCGTATATATCGTCACCTGGGTAAATTTCCTCTTTCTGGCGCCGATTTTCTTGTTGATACTCCCAGTCTCGTAATGGTTGCCGCTCTGAAGTTCTACGCGAAGCTTTTGGACGTGCGAAGGTTTTCCATGCTGTTTTGATGCCAGTAAAAAGACTACGAGTGCCTATTTGTACATTTTGCGCTTGTTTTCTGGCGCCTTCAAGACTTTGGTCAACTTGCTTGACGACTTGACCGGCACTTTTAACTCCTTCGCTAACGTCGTCAGTTAAGTCGGTAATTTCTAAACCTGTGGTGCGAATAGCATCGAGAGTAGGGGGTAGTTCTCGCGACAGTGTATCAAATAATTTTTCCGCACTACGAGCTGCACGCGCTAATTCCTGCAATGCTGGAATAGCAGCAACTAATACGGCAGCTAAACTAGCAGCGACTAAAAGAAGAGATAAACCTAGCCAAAACAAAGGTTCTGTCACAATAATATAATTACCAATATAATTATCTAGTTATCTAACTGCTGGTTTATTGTATCTGAGTCAAGCTCTTGATCTCTCTGTCTAATGGCATTTGCTTCTCTAAAACTGGCATCAATACCTGCTGCTAAAGCTTCTTTCAGCCGTACTAATGTATCATCCCAGTTTCGCAAAGCGCTACTCGATATGCGATCAGCTTGAATTTGAACGCTAGTGGATAAGTCTTCTGCTAATTCTGGTAAAGCATCAGCAGATTTTTTCAATAGTTGACGAGTTTGTTTACCAGTACGTGGCGCCACCAGTAAGCCAGTTAAGGCGCCAATTGTCGCTCCTAGCATTAAACCACCTAAAAACTTTCCAGAACCTTTATTAGACATTTTATGCTTCCTCTCCCCTTTTTACCATTCTATGCGCCTTTCAACCTCATCTGGGATTAAAAATAAATAATCATCAAAAAATTTAACCCAAAATTAAATTATTGACCACGATGGCGCCAAAGTCTTGAGACTATAAGCAGTATACTCAATGCCTGAGTGGATTTTTGAAACTGTGATTCTAAACCTTGGTTCCGTTGACGTAAATTTTTAATGACTGTGTGTTGAGCGTAGAGAAAGTTAGGAAGAGTCGAAAGAACTGCGTGAGAATTACGCGAAGCTGTGTTGAAAGCATTCTTCAAATTCATAAACGACCGCTTTAACAACCAAACTCTCCAAGCTATATACAGCAATATTACGGAAATCAGAATATTAATCGTTACTACAATTGTAATCATTTCAATAAAAACCCATATAGTTACATTTTACAATACTGATTAAAACAAGCTTTACAATTCCTTAAACAAAGTTATACATAAATATGCCTAGAAGTATTATAAAGAAATCATGAACCATTAATGAGAAATAATGGTTTGCACGTAAATATTTACGATTTGAGCTTCATTACCACTTTATCAACACGTGCATATTTGTATCATTAGTTACATAAATAGTTTTTTTGACAAAAGTATAAAGATTGTAAAATTGTGTTTTTTTAATGAAGCTTAAGTATAAAACCTTGCATAGTCGAAACCGAGATGTAAGTATTAGGGCGTTTGATATTTTAATTAAGTGGAAAAAAGAAAAAGGTTAAAAGTCCGAGCGTAATTTTCGTCTCAGTCAAGACAAATAACGTATATTTTAAAACTTTAATAAAAAAATATACATAGGCTATTTTGTTAAAGTTTAACTTCTGCTGTAGAGCATGAAATTACAGTTTTCCCTCAGCGTATAAGCGAGCTTCTTTTGCGGAAGTTCGCTTTTTTCTAGATTTTCTGTATCTTTCCAATCACGAGTGTCTCCAAAATGAATATGAAATGTATAGTGCTTGCAAGACTTTATCTGGAATATACCAGACAATCTCAAGGTATGTAATTTTTTTATGTTGTTATGGCTGCACAGGACTTCTCCGGTCAAAATGTTCTCGGTCAACTATTTCGCGGTCAAAACCTTCGGAACGCTGACTTTAGCAACGCTGTGATTCGGATGGCTGACTTTCGCAGCGCTGTATTAAAAGATGCTAATTTTCAAGGAGCAACACTAGAACAAGCAGACCTTCAGTTTGCTGACCTGCAAATGGCAAACTTAGAACAAGCAAAACTCCAGTTTGCTAATTTCCAGCAAGCGAATCTCCAAGAGGCAGTACTTCGGGAAGCTTTGCTTCAAAGTGCAGACCTACAAAAAGCAGACCTACAAAAAGCAGACCTTTACAGAGCGAAGCTTTCGTTTGCTAACATGAGTTACGCAACACTTCAGGAAGCATCACTTCAACGTGCGGACTTACAGCAAGTAAATCTTCAAGAGGCAAGGTTACAGCGTGCGGACTTGAGTCAAGCTAATCTTCAAAAAGCCAAGCTTATTGAAGCAAATCTTCAGCAAGCGAATTTACAGCAAGCGAGTCTTCAAGAAGCATTGTTCTACAAAGCCAACTTGCAGCAAGCAAATTTACAGCAAGCAAATTTACAGCAAGCAAATTTCGAGAAAGCTAACTTACAGCAGGTAAATCTTTTACAAGCAGACCTGCAAAGTGCCAAACTTGTAGAAGCTAACCTACAAATGGCGAACTTACAGCAAGCGACATTAGTGAGTGCTGATTTAAGAGGAGCAGATTTACAAAGTGCTGACCTTTATCAAACCAAATTACAATTTGCGAATTTGAAGGGAGCAAATTTACAAAATGCAAATCTCCAGCGTGCTAATTTTCAAAGTGCCAATTTACAGAATGCGGACCTCCAAGGCGCCAATCTTGTTGGAACAAAACTTCAGTTTGCAAACCTCAGTGGCGCCAATTTAAGTGGTGCAGACCTTTCGGGTGCAGACCTTCAAGGGACTGATATGCGAGATGCCAAATATATGACCTCAATTCAAGTGCGAGCAGCAAAGAATTGGAATAAAGCTATGTATAGTAAAGAGTTTCGCGCATTGGTAGATCGCGAAACTTGGGAATAAATATATTGTGGGTGGGTTTTCTTGTGGAGTGGTTTCTTATGGAGTGGGCATCCTTGCCCGTCCCTACATTTAATCAGGTTGATCCAAAGAAGGCGCCGCAAAAGTTTTACTATTACATCGGTTCATTGCTTTCTCTACACCTTGTTTTACAGAAAGTTCGACAATTTCAACGACAAAATCAAGAACATCCGTCATTAACTGGTTTTCGGAAGCATTAAACTTACCTAAAACGTGAGAAATCGTTTTAGTATCCTCAACTTGTTCATTTTTTGGTCTACCAATACCAATACGCAAGCGAGGAAAATTATCTGTACCCAAATGCGCGATAGCACTTTTCATGCCATTATGCCCACCAGCAGACCCCGATAACCGCAATCGAGTTTTGCCCAATGGCAAATCCATATCATCATAAATAACAAGTACAGATTCTGGACTCAATTTATACCAGTTCAAAACAGCTTGGATAGACTGACCAGAACGATTCATGTACGTAAGGGGCTTTAGTAAACGAATTTTATCGCCACCAATTGAACCTTCGCCGTATTCTCCCTGAAATTTTTTATTTTCTGATACAGGTATTTTCCGAGTTCGACACAAAGCATCAATCGCAGCAAAGCCTATATTATGCCGTGTCTGGTCATACTTTGGTTCCGGATTACCCAAACCAACAACTAATTGAGGAATTACTATAGTTTTGTCCATAAAAAGTCAAAATAATCGAAGAATCAAATAAGGGGGAAGTTATATTACCTGTGCTACATTGTAAGTTCTTCCCCAGAAGAATTTAAACTTCTTCTTTCTGTGTTGCTTCAATTTGCTTGGGTTCAATTTCCGCTTTTGTCTGTACAGCTTCTTGTAGCTGCGTCGCTTCCTTTTGGAACTCGTCTTGGAAATCACGTGACGCATCTTGAAAACCACGAATAGCTTTACCCATACTGCGTCCAATTTCTGGCAACTTCTTTGGACCAAACACTAAAAGCGCTACCACCATAATTACAGCCATTTCTGGCAAACCAATACCAAAAAAATTCATATTCTTTCTCCCGTCTACCTGAGCATTATATATATAGGATAATTTGATTTTGAATACAGGCGCCTTGCAAGCAAAGTTACGATAGCATAAAAAAACCCGGCAAACACCGGGCTTTAATCAATTAAAGTAATACAAAAGAATTACTTGCCGACAGTACGCCAATCAACCATCACATCTTGAATTGTGATAGATCTGTTGTAAAGTTGCAGAATAATCAGTAAGAAAACGAAAAAGAGTCCCATAAAAACAGCCATAAGGGGAGTGGTTCCCCAACCAGGAGCAACTTTACCGTATTCAGAATTTAAAGGTCTGAGGATATCTCCTAATCGTGTCCGTTGTGCCATAATTCACCGTTAATATTATTTGCTAAACCCAATATTTATCTTTTTTTGAGACTCCTACGGAAAAACCCCGCAGAATAATCTGGGTTAAACTCGCCTTTTCAGACTTAGTTTCATTGTTCCATAAAATACAAACAAATATTACATTGCTTCTACTTTAGGTTTTTGAGAAACCTCAAATGCTTAGTACGACGCAAATCGCAAATACTTTAACCAAAATAATTAGGTTATGTTTTGACGAAAGAAAAAGCATACTAAGCATTTTCCTGCAAGATAAGTCCAAAGCGGGTATGCTTTTAACTTATCTTTTTGTAATATTTTATAATAATGGCACTCATAATTCACCCCAAATATATGGATTTTGCAACATCTCTTAGCAATTTAGAACCGGCAACGGTAATGATAATAGCGGTCAGCGCTATAGTCGTCCTCATTACCGGAGCCTCAATTTACACTTCTTTCGGTCCTCCATCGAAGCAACTCGCTGACCCATTCGACGACCACGAAGATTAGTGTGAAAAGTTTTGGCAGGGAAAAAGTTAAAGGAGGTTACTTGCCTTTTGTCTTTTTCCCCTCTTTAATAAAACGGCGCCTATTAAGCTGGTGGAAACAAAAGTGTAAGTAGGCGTATATTCTGGAACTTGCCGTGTGGGTGTCTGTATGTCAAATTTGAGTATAGCCACACCTGGTACACCTTCAGGAGGAATATTAGATGGGTCAAATGCGTCTTGCTGAGTAAAAGTGATTTTACCAGTAGCATTTTCAAATACACCAGTTCCACCGAAGATGGTTATAGTACCACCACCTTGAATATTGCCTGTAGCTAAATTAACTTCAGCGCTATCGTTAGCTTTGCCAAATAATTCGTTTATGCCACCAAAGTATCTGTCAGAGAAAGATGGAAGAGTGCTTGGCAGACCGATTGCATTAGGTTCGGAGTTAAAAGTATACCTAACTAAGGGAAAATTGCTTGCATCTTCACGACCATAAGTGTCACTAAGGAAAGAATCTAATCCAAAGGCAGCAGGAGAAGAACTTGTACCTTTAATAGTTGCTCTGGCAAATCCTGGTTGAAAGGGAACAATTTGAGTTAAGGTGTTATATTGAATCTCAAACTTTTTAGTTGTTTGTGCTTGTGCGCGTAAATTGGTGCCAAAAACCGCTATAGCAACTGTAGGAATTAGCCATGCAATACTTTTTCTTACCATAGCCTTTCTCAGTAAATCCTGTGTATGTATAAAAAACAGCATGTGTAACTTACATCTTAGGGGGAAATAATATGTCTTATATAAATTTAATGTAAGAGAATGTAAAGAAACCTAGAGATTTGGGCATTTTTGACCGATTTTTATTTTTAAGTAATTATCGGTAAAACTTTAAGGCGCCAGTATTTTTGTCAAGTAAAATTAATATAATGCTCATATGAGCATCACCAATACACTACCCAAATCTACTCAACGTCGCCGTAGTGAAACAGACTGGCGACTGTTTTTACGGTTGGCGCCATACGCGCGTCGGCATTACAAGTTATTAACAGTATCGATGTTGTTGCTAGTGCCAATAGCAATAGGCAATGCAGCACAACCCTTATTAATAGGGCAAGCAATTTCATTAATTCGTAACGAACCGAGTACGTATGCGTTTTTTAAACGGGGTACGTTAATGGAAGGTTTACAAATCATCGAAAGTGCATTTTTAGTAACAGTACTTATTCAGTTGTTATTAAGAGGGTTTCAGGGATATCTGGTTCAGAAAGTTGGACAGAATATTACAGCAGAAATACGTCAAGACTTATTTAATCACGTCACATCTTTAGCTGTAAGGTACTTTGACCGTACACCTGTAGGGAAATTGATTACTCGGTTAACAAGCGATGTTGAAGCACTAGGAGATGTATTTTCAACAGGCGCCATAGGTATACTAGCAGATGTACTATCAATGCTAGTAATAGCTAGCTTTATGTTTACGGTTCAGTGGCAGCTAGCACTGATGTTAATTTTGACACTGATACCAATAGGAGTGTTAATCATTTACTTTCAGCAGCAGTACCGAAAAGCTAATTATAAAGCAAGGGAAGAACTTTCGGTACTAAACTCGCAGCTTCAAGAAAATATCACGGGTATAAATGTTGTCCAACTATTTAGACGTGAGAAATTTAACGCGAAACTATATAGAAAGTCAAATAATAGTTATGTAAAAGAAGTAGACCGAACAATCTTTTTTGATTCATCAGTATCAGCGACGCTCGAATGGATTTCATTGATAGCTATTTCTGGGGTACTATGGCTAGGAGGATGGTTACTACTCAAACAGCAGTTAACGTTTGGTATTCTCTCGACGTTTATTTTGTACGCACAAAGACTATTTGACCCATTGCAGCAATTTGCCGAAAAGTTTACAGTTATTCAGGCAGGGTTTACAGCAATAGAGCGAGTCAGTGATATTTTAGACGAACCAATAGAAATACGTGATAAAGTGTCACGGCACTTATCAGGGTTTGAATTTGGCTATATTGACGAAATTGTTAATAATCTGGATGAACATGAGCTTACAGCCAAGCGTGGAGAAATAAGATTTGAGCATGTATGGTTTGCATACAAAGATAATGATTATGTAATTAAAGACCTGGACTTTGTGATTCAGCCAGGTGAGAAAATAGCATTAGTTGGACCAACAGGCGCCGGTAAAAGTACAATAATAAGATTACTGTGTCGTCTTTACGAACCAACACAAGGGCGAATATTAATAGATGGTATCGACATCCGTGACGTACCGCAAGTCGAACTGCGACGATACATGGCAGTAATATTGCAAGACGGGTTTATATTTGCAGGAGACGTGAAAGGAAACATATCCTTGGGTGACGGATACACAATAGAAGAAGTGCAACGAGCAGCAGAAAAAACCAACGTCGCAGAATTTATCGAACAACTACCACAAAACTACCACACACAATTACGAGAAAGAGGAACAAACCTTTCGAGTGGGCAAAAGCAGCTTTTAGCATTCGCTCGTGCTGCTATACGTGACCCTCAAGTATTAGTGTTAGATGAAGCAACAGCAAGTTTAGATGTCGGTACAGAAGCATTAGTTCAGAAAGCGTTAGATGAATTATTAATTGAACGTACTGCTATAATTATCGCCCACCGTCTATCTACCATACGTAATGTAGATAGGATTTTTGTATTGAAACGGGGTGAGCTTATAGAACAAGGAAGTCATGAACAACTAATAGAACAAGGGGGATTATATGCGACTCTGCACAACTTGCAAATGTTGGGGAGCTAACTCTCCCTAGCTGTCTATAGGTTGTCATAAGACCACCTGGTATGCGGGAAACTCAGTTGCCTTTAGCCCTGAGAGGGAAGGCTCCTGGTGCGATTAAAATCGCATTGGATCTTAATTTATAATAATCTTAAGTCTCTGTCAGCCAATAAAATTCATATCCTTGTAAAGTAATGTGACCATCACATTGCTCTGGCTTTATACCACTATATAAATCAACAAACTTACCATAAGTGTTGAAGCCTGTATTTCTAAGCTGATCTAAATCCAAGTATTGGGGATTTGCATCAAAATTGGCAATGACCAATACTTTTTCTGATGGACGTTGATGATTGAAACGAATATAACATAGTAAATGTTCATTTTCTATGTGCAGCAGTTCGCGGTTATTAAAATCAGCAAATGCAGAGATCTCTTTACGGATAGCAATCATTTTTTTCGTAGCAGTGAATACCCTGTATTGCACCGTGCCTTGTTTTTTGCGTAATTCTGCTTTTTCCCAATCAATTTTAGGACGATGTACCCAACGATTGTCATTGCTTTTGCTTGGGTCATCGATATAGCTGTAATCGTTGAGTACAGCAAGGGCATCACCATTATAAATTAGAGGGATTCCTCCAAAAGATAGAATAACGCCGTGCAGTAGTAAAATTCTATTAATTGCAAGGGCAATCAGATACTCATCAGAAGTTTCCAGCGCAGATTCTAATCCAACCAAAGAAGCTAATGAACCACAAATACGTGCATCTCCTGTAGCTTCATTAGGCATGAATACTAATCCCCTAGATAATGATGAATCAAACTGACCGCTCAAGTAATCAACTAAAAATTTTCTATGTGTTCTCGGATCATAACCAGCTACTTGAATATCGTGATCGTCAAAACCAAAACCAATGTCATCATGACAACGTACATAGTTTAGCCAAGTTGCGCGTTCTAATTTGTTAGGCAAACTTTTTATACCTTGGTAAAGTAGCTTAGTGTTTTTAGTCGCGATTCCATCCCATAATAATGCCATTAAAGTAGCGTTATAAGCAATCTCGCATTCTTTGGCGGCGATTGCATCTTCACCAAAATACTTAATTACTTCAACAGGGGCAACGATCGCTTCGGCGATAAATAACACACCAGGTGCAGTCACTTGACAACAATCTTTCATTAATTGCAAAATTAAGTGGGCATTACGCTCATTTTGGCAAGAACTGCCGATCTTTTTCCATAAAAAAGCAACAGCATCGAGTCGGAGAACATCTACACCTTGATTTGCCCAAAACAGAATAATGTCGAGCATTTCAATAAAAACTCTCGGGTTGCTGTAATTTAAATCCCACTGATAACGATGGAAAACCGTCATCACCCATTTTTCCATCTGACCATTCCAAGTAAAATTACTTGGATCTGTCTCAGGAAAAACCTCTGGCATGTTTTCCTCAAACATATCAGGGATTTCTCTGTTTTCAAAAATATAATAGTAATCTTGAAAATTACGATCGCCCATAATTGCTTTTTTAGCCCATTCATGCTCATCAGAAGTGTGATTAAGCACAATGTCTAGAACCAGCAAAATATCACGCTTTCTGAACTCCTTAGCAATACGACGAATATCTTCTAAATCACCAACTCTATCATCAATTTGTCTAAAATCACTGATGGCATAGCCCCCATCACTTTGACCTGTAGGACACATCAAAATTGGCATAATATGCACCATATTAATACCTAGCTCTTGAAAATAGCCTATTTTGTTCTCTAAATCTGCAAGGTTTTCTGCGAAACCGTTAGAATAAAGAGCCATCCCCACCCATCTTTGAGACAAAAACCAGTTGTGGTCTTGTTCGCGTTGAATATCCAACCGCTCTAACTCTGGAGAGCGATCAATATAGCCTTTCGCCATTGTTTCAACTAGCCGTAACATTTGCACTTTAAAATCATCGCGATGTCCGTATAGTGTAAAAAATAGCGAATGAATAGCGTAAAAGTTCGCACCGAGACGGGTATAGAAATGCCTCAAATCTTGCCGACGAATTTCCGGCTTTAAATCATCCAGTATAGAATTTAATAGTGAGTGAGAAATTTGTTCGTACATAGTATTATCTTAATTATCGTGACATTCTCTTTACAAACTAAAAAAATTATAATGCTTTATCGCTTCCAAAATGCCCCAGGCATGGGCGCCCTCAGCAAAATAAACGCGCTCAGTATTAGTTAAACTCGACAGTTCTTCGCGGTGACGATTAGCAATGACCACACCCAGAGTATTGCCGCGTAACATATCTTCATCACCGCCAGACCCACCGCTAACTAAAAATCTATCTAATGGAATATTCCATTGTTTTGCTACATAGCGTACCGCTTGACCCTTAGATGCTCTTGCGGGTACAAAGTCGAGATACTGACCAAATGAAAGTGTTGTATTAACCGACAATTCTTGTTGCCGCAACAAAGTCAAAATTTCTTCTAATGATGGTGCGATGCTTGCATCATAATAGTAAGAAATCTTAAAGCGACTTTGCTCACTTTTGGGTTGCGGTGTCAAGCCAGGTAATGGATCGATAATGCGCCGTAATACTTGTGGTGTCCACCCACGATCTATATGGTGATTCCAAGCAACATCGGCAGTTAGTTGTGGGGGGTAATAAATTTCTGTGCCTAAACTGGTAATTAAAATGTCAGGGGTTGGAATACCATGAGTTTTGAAAAGTTTTAGGGCTGAATCGAAACGCCGACCTGTAGCGATTCCAAATAAAAACTCCCTATGATGTTGGCGAACTACTTGTACAAATTGCGACAATGCCTCAGCATCCCCCAACAACGTATTATCGATAGAGGTGAAAATAGCCCGTTTTCGATAGCTACTTGCTTTGGGTGGCGGTGTTGGTTTTGATAAAGGTTCATGCTGCAATAAGGGTTGAATTTTTCTTAAGTAGGTTTGAGCATGAGCATCCCATGAATAAAACTTAGCAACATTTTTTAAACCATTTTCAGAATATTGTTCCCAAAGCGTTGAATCTTCAAGAATCGTTAATAAAGCTTTAGTAATCGCGTTTCCATTCAAAGGGTCAACCAATAAACCATTATGACAATTACCGATAATATCCACTGGTCCACCATTTTCTGTTGCAACCAATGGCAATCCACTCGCCGCAGCTTCTAATAAGGTTAAGCCAAAAGGCTCGGTAAGAGCAGGATTGACAAAAACACCTTTTGAAGCTGCGGCTAATCGATAAATATCCGCCACTTCCCTAGAAGTATGATGTTTTGGTAAAGCAACACAGCCATAAAGCTCGTAGCAATCCACCACTAACAATAATTCGGTTAAAACATTTTGGGCGCCTTCGTTCAATTCTCGAATGTCATCCCGATTACCTGCAACAATTACCAAATTGGCTAATTCCTGTAAACGTGGCGATTGACCATAGGCTTCTAACAGGGTAACGATATTTTTTCGTTGATCAGGGCGCGATAATGCCAAAATTATAGGCTTATCAGGATTGCTAAGAAACTTTTTTAAGGTTTCCCTGAACTCGATAGTTTCACCCCCTTCTCTTGGCGGATGAAACTGCTCCAAATCAGTTCCTGGTGGAATGACCGCCATTTTTTCGGGTGTATAACAATCGTAAAGCTTATACTGGTCTTCAATTTCGTTGTAAGTGCTGGTAATCACCAAATCTGCATTGCTCAAGGTGTCTTCTTCCGCACTAATACGTTGTAGCATGTTATAGCGTTGCTCGATCTCCTCCATCGCCATTCCCAATGCCAAAAATCTACGGTACTTATCACGTCCTAAAGAATGTCCTGTGTGTATGAGTGGTAAGCCTGTTAAATGGGAAATACGTACCCCTACATATCCTGCATCGGCATAGTGTGTATGGAGGATATCAGGCAAACGCGGCTGGTCATGTAACCAAGCAAACAAACGATCCGTAAACCCATCAAGATGGCTCCATAATTCTTCTTTGGGTATATAGCCATCAGGCCCTGCTTCAATCCTAACTATCTGCACTCCCGCGCCTAGAGATTCAGTTGCTGCGCTATAATCAGCATCTACTGCACTATCAACGATCCGCCGCGTGACTAAATCAACACGCTCCACATTCGGCTGAAGAGCCAGGGCTTTAGCTAATTCAACAACATATTTAGTTTGTCCCCCAGTATCTGCGTCACGACCTAATTCCAGATTGTGACCTCGGATCAGCCCATGAATACTGATTAGTAAAATATAAGAGGGCTTGGTAGTACTTTTGTTTGACATCGTTAACTCTATTTGGTAGACGTAATTAGTTTACTTCTAGTGCGTTAAGTGGTAATGCAATAATATTTACTTACTTGTAACTAGCACATTTCAAAATCCATATATAACAAGGGTTATAAAAAATGTGCTTGTTTCATATTTTAGTCTCGCACGGCGCCCGTTGGAGGCTTATATCTTGCACATCTCGGTATATACTTAGAGTCATTAAAAAATATGGCAATAAAGCTACATTATTTTTATTTCCTTTTCTCGCTAAATCAAGAGCTTGAGGTTTAATACTGAGTGTTTAAAATCTATAAATTTTTCTTTGTGCAAGATGTAAGGGTCTTTCATTTCTCAAAGATGTTAAGCATTTGCCAGTTTCTACATCCCAAATTTTTACCGAGTATGTATAACCTATATAGTTCTGCTGCTTATAATTTAATAATGCTTAGTCTATAACAGCTAATTTTGTTTATAATAATTCCTTTAATTCAGCTAGCTGTATTGCTCCTGAGTTGCCAGCTTTACGAGGTCAAATTACTCTGAGCTAATTCCCGATTGTTTAAAGATACTAACCGCACAATTTCTTGTTCTGATGCTTCCAACTACTCAATAAGCTTGAATACTTTCGCCTCCATATGTTGAGCATGTTTTTTGAACGATGCAATTTCTTTTTTACCAGCTTCTACGTTCTGCGGCGCCATTCTTATTACTATTCATTCACTACCTATCTATATTGCTTAGGCAAATGACAACTTAGTACAATTACCAAAAATTGATGCAACAGGGTAAAATTTTGTATCAAGCAGGATTATTTATTAGTTTTTTAGTACTACTTGCCATCGGTTCGCTAATCATAACTGGCGCTCCAACAAAAAAAGGCGCCAGAAGCGCGAATAATTATTGGCATAAAGGAAATATTTCTATACAATAAAAATAATACCACCAAAATTTAATTAGTTTCGTAACGAGCACTGTATCAATATGGCGACAAAGAAGACAACGAAGTCCGAAGAGAGCAAGGCATCAGCTAAGAAAGTCAAACAAAGTAAACCCTTAGAAAATGAGGCACCAGCTAAGAAAGTCAAACAAAGTAAACCCGTAGAAGATGAGCCATCAGCTAAGAAAGCTAAACAAATCGAACCTCTAGAAGGTAAGGAATTAATTAGCAAAGTCAAAGAAATGCCTCACAGCAGTAAAGAAGAAAAAGCTAAAGCCTGCGGCTACTATAGTGTCACCAAAGATGGTATAGAGCGAGTTAACATGATGAAATTCCTCAATGCTTTACTTGATGCAGAAGAGATATCATTTGATACCCGTTCGGACGAGCATGGTCATGTCGGACGCAGCGCAAGCTACCGAATTGCAGTGCAGTCTAACGGCAATTTGCTAATAGGTTCTGCTTATACAAAACAATTGGGCTTGAAACCTGGGGACGAATTCTCCATTAATGTGGGTAGAAAACACATCAAATTGGTAGCAATTTCGGAGCAAGAAAGTCAAGAAGAACTAGCCGCTTAAGAGCCAAAAACAAATACAAATGTAACTGTTCAGACACCGGGACTGAACATTTACAAGAAAAATCAAGATAATAACCAATTAAAATAATATAGTAGGGTGCGTCACAGCAATAACAATCTGAAGCGAAAAATCAAAGCTGTGATGCTACAAGTTTTATAACGCGGAAGGCACCTTGGTTTATCTACCCATTGAGAGACATTTTCAGTCGAAGCATCATTAATTTGAACCAACATACGTGTGAATTATTGCATCATTCTAAAGATTGATTTAACTTTAGTTTATATGTGACACCTAGGCAGGATACGCTACATTCCTTGTTAGTAAAGAATATATTTATCCAGACCTTTAACCAATTTTTTGAATAATACTTAGGTTTTGTAATAGCAAATAAAACGAGACAGTGAGTTGCTAATTAATCATTCACAAACGGTCGGTTGAACATATATATAGGTGTATCACTGATTCAGCTAATATAAAACATTCAATAGAAAATTAACAAAAGTAATGTTATGTCAAATGACTTGAATTCATACTTACCTATACCAACCAAACAGAGATTTGCAGCTACTTTTGAAGTAGTAAGACCGATTAGCTTTTGGCTACAGTTGGCACTCGGTAGTATTTCTAGCTTGGCTTTGTTATTGGCTTTATTTAGCCGTAGTTCCGCTGTCACAACAACAACTAATTCAGCCATGCAGGTTGGAGTCTTTTTGGGAATTGTTGGTATTTTAGTACTGTGTTTCAGACTTTATTGGGCAAACCGCTACAGACGTTTTGATAAACTTTTAAAGTCACCATTACGTGAATTACATCCAAGAAAACATGATGTAATTCAAGTATTAGAAATTGGATTAATCGCCAGTTTGATAGGGCTAGCTTTAGCTTTTTTAGCATCTGAAGTTACCGTTATTACTGTGCTATCGAAATCTCTGTCCGTACCTCAAGGAGTGGCAATCACGAGACCTGAAAATATCATTCGTCCTCTAGACCTTTTCGTAGTTTTGGCAAACGTCAACCTAATCGGTGCCCACCTTGTAGGAGGTGCCACTTCACTTGGGTTACTTAACTGGCTAGACCAATAGTAAATAACAACTACAATGTCATCGGAGCAACAGGTTCAATATCAGGATTGAAATCACCGATTTGATAATGTTGTTTCACCTAAAATGAGTTATAGAGGGTCGGGTTTTTTAGGCTCTTATGTGCTATTATTGATGGCTGCGGCACTCGCGATAACGTCTTGGCATACTGGCGCCAACCGAAGGCGCATGGGTCGATGTTATACAAAGTGAGTACTATGTCTTTTTCTACACTTGGTTTGTCGAATGAAATTGTCCGTGCTGTTACTGAGCTAGGATATACGCAACCTACACCTATTCAAATGCAGGCAATTCCTGCTGTAATGAAGGGGAATGATTTATTAGCAGGTGCCCAAACGGGTACTGGGAAAACCGCGAGCTTTGCTCTACCCTTACTACAGCGGTTATCTGAAAGTAAACTGAAAAACAGCCAAAGCGAAGGATACCCACCAATTCGAGCTTTAATTTTGACACCAACGCGCGAACTTGCTGCACAAGTACAAGAAAGTGTTTATCAATATGGTAAATATCTAAATTTAAGGTCGATGGCAATGTTTGGTGGTGTAAACATCAATCAGCAAAAACGACGCTTGAGGAATGGTGTAGATATTGTCGTCGCTACACCTGGGCGCCTTTTAGACCATGTGCAGCAGGGTACAATTAATCTATCAAACATTGAGTTTTTAATATTAGATGAAGCCGACAGAATGTTAGATATGGGCTTTATTCGCGATATACGTCGTATTTTGAAGCTTTTGCCCAACCAAAGACAGAATTTACTATTTTTTGCAACATTCTCCGACGAAATAAAAGGACTTGCCGCAAGTTTACTTAATCATCCGACAATGATTGAAGTGGCACGTCGTAATGTTACCGCTGGTACGGTGACGCAAAAAGTATATCAAGTTGATGGTAATAAGAAGCGCCAATTACTATCTCATTTGATTAAACAAGACAAATGGTATCAAGTACTTGTATTTACGCGCACTAAGCATGGTGCCGACCGTTTGGTTGAACAGTTAGGTCAAGACCGTATTCAAGCACTAGCAATTCACGGCAATAAAAGTCAGTCAGCTCGTACCTTTGCTTTAACGAAGTTTAAAAACGGTAGTTTACAGGTACTAGTAGCAACAGATATTGCCGCAAGGGGTCTTGATATTAATGAATTGCCCCATGTCGTCAACTTCGATTTACCCAACGTCCCATCCGATTATGTTCATCGTATTGGTCGTACAGGTCGTGCTGGTGCTTCAGGTGAAGCTGTATCGTTGGTATGTCCCGAAGAATCTAAGCTATTGGCAGATATTGAAACACTAATCGCGATTAAATTGCCAAGGGAAACAATCATCGGTTTTAGTTCTAACCCACAAATTAAACCTGAAAAAACTCCAGATAAACGCAAAATGCAACCTAAAGAATTCAGTCAACGTACAAACCGAGTCGGCGCCAAATCAGGTACTAAGAAACCGGGAACACGAGGTAAAATTAAACGAGAGCGACCTAAGTAAATTATTTATAGTTTAATTTACAATATTTGTGATAGGAATTTGCGGGTGCGGTCTTGGATGGGGTTTTGGAAGAAGTTAGTGGGGGTTGCTTCTTCGACTATTACTCCACTATCCATAAATATTACTCGGTCGGCAACTTCACGCGCAAACCCAACTTCGTGAGTGACGACGACCATTGTCATACCATCCGCAGCTAATTTTTTCATTGTCTCTAAAACTTCACGCACCATTTCGGGGTCAAGAGCAGAAGTTGGTTCATCAAATAACATAACTTTGGGTTGCATCGCTAAAGCTCTTGCGATAGCAACCCGTTGTTGTTGTCCACCCGATAGTTGTCCTGGATATTTCTGTGCTTGTTCTAATATTCCAACTCTCTCAAGCAACTGCATAGCAACTTCATTCGCTTTCGCTTTTGACCATTTTCTCACCCATATCGGCGCTAGTGTAATATTATCGAGTACAGTTAAATGTGGAAACAAATTAAACTGTTGAAACACCATCCCCACTTCTCTACGAACAGCGTCAATATTCCGCAAATCATCACTCAAAACAATACCATCAATTTCAATACGTCCTTGCTGATACTCTTCCAAAGCATTAAAAGTACGAATAAACGTAGACTTTCCAGAACCAGATGGACCCATAATCACAACAACCTCTCCCCGATGTACCGTCAAACTCACACCCCGTAAAACCTGAAACTTCCCATACCACTTCTGAACATTTTCAGCAACAATAACAACGTCTTGCATACTCTCTTCCTCTGTGTACTCTGTGTCTCTGTGGTAAAAACTCTTAAAAAACTACCTCTGTCCAATACTCTCCAAACGCTGAGAAATTAAAGACATCGAATAACAAAACACCCAATAAAGTAACCCAACAAACAAATAAACCTCAGCATACCTATTTAAAAACTCCGGTTGAGCTAAAATAGAGCGAGAAATACCCGTCAACTCCAACAACCCAACAATAGATAACAGCGAAGTATCTTTAAACAAACCAATAAACTGACCCACCAACGCAGGAATAACCGCCCGTAAAGCTTGAGGTAAAATAATTAGTAACATAACATAGATACTATTTAACCCAATAGCTTTACCAGCTTCAAACTGTCCACGAGGTATAGACTGAAGACCACCTCGAACATTCTCTGCCAAATAAGCAGCACTAAATAAAGTCAAACCCGCAATACCTCGCAACACCCTATCCAAAGTAATATCATCGGGTAGAACCAAAGGTAACATCACCTGAGCGATAAACAAAATCCCAATTAACGGTAATCCCCGCACTATCTCAATATATAGAATACAAAAATTTCTCACTACAAACAACTTACTCTGGCGCCCTAAAGCCAAAAGTACACCCAAAGGAAACGAAATAACTATACTAGTTACAGCCATTACCAAAGTTAACAGTAAACCGTTCCATAAATTACTGTCTGCTGCTTGTAGTCCCAAACCACCTCCAACTAACCATAGAATGACAGGAAAAGATATTGCCCATGCTAATGGTAACCACTTGTTTGGTATTTTCTTAACCAAACTCCCTACAGTTACAATCGTTAAACCCAGAATAATAAATATTGATACCCAAATTCGCCAATACATTTGTTCCGGATAACGACCGACTAGAAATAGCTGTAGGTTGACACTAATAACTTTCCATTGTGCGATAAACAATATCCAAGCAAAAATAGATTTGGCGCCCCAAACAAGCAAGAATACACAAACAATAGTTAAAATACTATTGTACCAGGTGTCAAATAAATTTTTCCGCAACCATTTTATGATTTCATTTTGATTCACTTGTTTATCTTTCCTTAAGTTGAAAGGAACGGTTTAATGTGTTCATTGTTAAGGAGATAGTCAAACTTATAGTTAAATAAGTTACCATAATTAATAACATGACTTCTACTGCTTTACCAGTTTGATTAAAAGTGGTAGAAGCAACGAAGTAAATATCAGGATACCCAACTGCAATAGCTAAACTAGAGTTTTTCGCTATATTTAGGTATTGACTGGTTAAAGGTGGAATAATGACTCGTAAAGCTTGAGGAAAAATTACTAACCGCATAATTAACCCTGGTTTTAAACCCAGCGCACGTGCAGCTTCCCATTGTCCTCTAGCAACCGATTGAATACCTCCTCGAATAATTTCTGCAATAAACGCACCCGCATATAATGTTAATCCGAGAATTAATGCAGATAGCTCTGAAGAAACTTCAAGACCAAAAGGTAATTGTGTACCTTTATTATTAAGATTGATTAAGCCAAAGAAAGAAATTTGATTTTCAAGTTTTGGCAAACTGATAAAAACGGCAAAATACCAAAAGAACAATTGTAAGAGTAGTGGTGTATTCCTTAATAACTCAACATAAATCAAAGCTAAATTACGCACCAACCAATTAGTCGATAATCGTGCGATGCCAACAAAGGCGCCTACAATTGTTGCTAAAATGATTCCAATAATAGAAACTCGTAGTGAATTGAGTAACCCAACTAATAGCGCATGATAATAAGAGTCAGTAGGTTTATAAGAGACAAGAGTTTCACCAATATCAAAAGAAGCTTGCGATTGTAGAAAATCAAACCCAAAGCCAATTCCCAATAGTTCTAAATTATACGTCAGGTTATCCCATAATATAAATACGACAATGGCAATAATGAAAACAGAGATTAATTGAGCAGCAATGCTTAAAAAACGTTGGTTGCGCCAAAAAGGAGTCATAATAGATTTTGGATTTTGATTTGGAATTTTCGTGCGGACATGAATGGATGTAGGGTGCGTGACACCATAACAATCCTAAAACGAAGTAAAAATCTCGTAGTGTCACGCACCTTACCTAAAAGGTGGAGCAAAAAGAATTCCACCTTGATTCCAAAGCTTATTTTTACCTCGTTCTAACTTTAATTCCGAGTTTTTACCTAAATTGCGGTCATAAACTTCGCTATAATTACCCACATGTATAATAATACGTTTTACAAAGTCATTGGGAAGTCCGGCAGCTTTTCCTAAATCACCTTCTAGACCTAATAAGCGCTTAATTTCTGGATTACTACTATTTGCTAACTGATTAACATTTTGAGAATTAACACCCAATTCTTCGGCATTAATCAAACTATTGATAGTCCATTTTACCACATCAAACCATTTAGTATCACCATTTTTAACGGCAGGCGCCAAAGGTTCTTTCGATATCAATAAATCTAAAACTGTATGTTCATCTGGTTTAGATAAAGTAGTGCGTCGAGAAACCAACTGCGAACGGTCAGAAGTAATAGCTTCACACCGACCTTGCTCATAAGTTGTAAAAACAGTATTAACATCTTCAAAGACAATAGGTTTATAACTAATACCTCTTTGTCGCATTTGGTCGGCTAAATTTTGTTCGTTGGTAGTTCCAGTTTGCGTACAAACAGATTTACCTTTGAGGTCTTCCAAATTTTTAATATTACTATTTTTCCTAACCATAATGCCTTGACCATCGTAAAACACCACAGGTGCAAACTCCATACCAGTAGAAGTATCTCGACTAAAAGTCCAAGTAGTATTACGACTCAGTATATCAACCTCACCCGTTTGCACAGCAGTAAAACGTTCTTTCGCGTTTAAATTACGGTATTCAACTTTTTTCGGATCATCGAATATGGCAGCAGCAATAGCACGACACACATCTACATCCAACCCTGCATATTCCCCGTTTGCCTTTACAAAACTAAACCCTGGTAACTGTCCACTCACACCGCAAACAAGTTTACCCCGACTTTTAATTGTATCTAACCTACTTATAGTAGTAGTATTACCACCTCGCAGGCGCCTGCTGCAACCACTCATTGAAAGCATTACCGCTAAAATAGCAAATAATAAATACCATTTTCGATTCAACATTTATCTGTTACCTCCTTCATTAGTATGCGAGTAAACTTTTTATAGCCCAAGAATATTACTATGATTTACCTTAATTAAGCTTGATTTTTATGCAAAATATCCTAGAAACCTGGTTTTTTGTTCGACATCCTACAATAAAAACGACGATTTTCCCTAGAAACCAGGTTTAATCGCATAAATCAGTCTTTCTTCAAATATTGTACGTGCCAGTATAACATCTGGCATAAGTAATCATATATACAAATACTTTTGTATTGCTTTGATTTTAATTAGCGCACGGTGAAAGGCACCTTCAAAGTGCGCGGTATCATGTTATTAGTAAGGAAAAAACCAGTCAGATTCAATTAAAACCTTATTGGCAAAGTTTGATGAAGCGGTAGCAGCACAAAAATGGTAGGCAAGGTACGTAAAGAAACCAGGTTTCTATAAAAAAAAGGCGCCTTCATTGAATTAATGGCGCCAAATAATGTTATGGAAAATATAATTACTTGTTGGGTTGAGGTGTCATACGAAGGTAAGGTTTAATTTCTTGATAACCTTTGGGGAATTTTTCCTTGAGGACTTCGGGGTCTTTAAGGGAGGGGACTATTACACAGTCGTCACCGTCTTTCCAGTCAGCTGGTGTTGCTACACTGTAATTGTCGGTAAGTTGTAATGAGTCTATTACACGCAAAATTTCGTCAAAGTTTCTTCCTGTACTAGGAGGATAGGTAAACGATAGACGTAATTTTTTTTGTGGGTCGATTACAAATACAGAACGTACCGTTACTGTAGCTGCTGCATTTGGGTGAATCATATCGTAAAGTTCAGAGACTTTACGGTCGGGGTCAGCCAAAATAGGGTAGTTGAGTGATGTGCTTTGAGTTTCTTCAATATCACCTACCCAACCGTTGTGTGAGTCAACGTCGTCTACACTAAGGGCAATTGCTTTAACGTTACGCTTATCGAATTCGGGTTTGAGCTTTGCGACGGTTCCTAGTTCTGTGGTGCAAACAGGTGTAAAATCTGCTGGATGCGAGAATAAAATTACCCAGCTATCACCTGCCCAGTCGTAAAAGTTGATTTCACCGTGGGTTGATGCTTGAGTGAAGTTTGGTACTGTATCGCCTAAACGGAGAGCCATGAGAGATTCCCTGTACTTATGAAGCCATAATGTCTACTTAAAGAATCATGCCATAAAACCTACTATTCCGATTGGACTAACGCTGTATGTTACAAAATTTTAAGTATTTTTTCAATTTGTTTGCATTTTGACATATTACTTTAGAAACCGGGCTTCTGGTTTCTAGGAATTTATCAAGCATTGCGAATCATCCAAATTAAAGCAGAAAGGATAAAATCGATGGGAGGAATGGGATATTCTGATAAATCAAAGGTTACTGTGTTTTCTTCCAGCTTCATAAATCGCCATTGAGTACCACTAGTAACACTTCCATAAATGGTGTTTACAGGTTTATTTTTTATTTTATTAAATCGTTGGGCAGCAACCATTTCTGCTACACACTGTCCAATTCCAGACCTTAAATCTGATTTTTTTGCCTCTACAATTACAACTGCGGGAGCATCAATTTCTATTAGTTTAGGTGAGCGACTAAGCAAAAAATCACATCTTCCGTTTAGCCCTACTGAGCTATCAACATCAAACTCTTCTCCAGAAAAAATACCAATTTGTTTCTCTAATATTTTCCATACATCTATTAGTATAGGGGAAATAATTAATTCTGAGCGTACTTTTTCACTACCAGTTGCGATGGCAATTGGTAATACTTCTTCTAAATACTCGACAAGTTGCTGGGAAGGTTTGATTAGTTCGATCTCTGGAATAAATCTTCTTCCTTCAACGGTAGTTAAACCGAAAGCTTCTTCTGCTTTTGTGATTGTTGTAAATTCGCTGTATGGCATATATTTTGAGGGATAATTGGTATATAGTTATAGTAAACTTTAATTGAACCAAAACCCTCAAACACAATTGTTATGCTGTTTTAATTGGGATGATACCTTTGTCGAAGATTTGATTGTCGGTTCCTATACCTGATATTTCGATTTTGTCTGCGTATACTTTATATGCGGCAAAGCTAAGTTTTTCTACTGAATAAGCTGTCCATTCGTTTTTCCCTACGGGACGAGTTCCGGCGCCTCCACCACAAATTAAATATGTAGTACCATTAATGGCGATGGTGCGTTCGTAATGATGTTCGTGTCCGTTAATATAGAGTTGGACGTTATGCTTGGTAAAGATAGGTGTGAAGGCTTTGATAAATTCTGGGTTGCTCCCATATACACCCGATGCATAAATAGGATGATGTCCATATACTATCTTCCAAGGCGCCTTTGATTTACTTAATTCTGTATCTAACCAAGATAGTTGAGTTTTAAAGTCAGCATTACCGTTGGTATCGAGAACAAAAAATTGTACTGACCCACGATTATAGGTATAATAGCGTCCGCCGTAGTTAAATGCAGCGTATTTTAACTGTAAGTCACCGTTGGCAGTTCTAATATCATGATTACCTAAAGCAGCTTGGAATTTAACGCCTTTTTTCAATAGTTCTGCATAGGGACGCTCGAATACTGCGTTGATTTTTTCAATTTCGCCATTGGTGTAGATATTATCCCCTGCTAACACTACTAAATCGTAAGGGTTTTGAGTATGGTAGTTAGTCATGGCTTTTGCTACCGCATATTGTCCATTGTCACCTGTACCTGTATCTGCCACAGAAACAAATTGATACAATACTTTGCTGTCAGGTACAACAGTTTTTATAACTTGAATTGAGTTATTATTGCGCGCTTTTATTGCTGTAGCACAACCTGCAAAACCAGCGGAGATAGTACCAACGGTACTTAGAAATAGGAATTTACGCCGTTTGAGCTTCATAATAGTTGATTATAAATGTACGTAGTTTAACGAAATTGGAGTGCAGAACAGTGCTAAATTAGGGCAAGGGTTGCAGCAATGTTGATTTGCACCCTGAATTAAAAGTTCCATGTCCCAAGATAACCCAACCCCCCAACCACCAAACCCAAGAGGTCGTCAACAACGCTACCAGAGACGACTACCATTTTGGAAGGTAAAAATTATCCAATTTTTGCGAGGAACTATCGGAGTCTTAGAAACGACAGCAAACCAACTTGAAGACCCATCTTCAACAGTGGGGGGTGGTATTATTGCTGCTTTAACTGGGATAATTGCTTTTGTTGCTGTAATTGTTGTATGGACGACTTCATCTTTTAATAGTAAACCAGCTCCGCAAGTTGCAACGGTTCCGCTAGAAACACCACCTGTCACCGTAACACCCGAACCTACACCCACTCCATTAGTTGAAGCAACACCTTTACCTACTATAGAAGAAACACCCGTTGTTGAAACGGCGCCAGAACCACAGGTTGAAGAAACACCTCAACCAGAAATAGAACAAACACCTATTGCAGAAGAAACTCCAGAACCGACACCTACACCGCAATTTATACCATTAACACCCGAACAAGCACTGGTAGCTGCAATAGAAAATAAAGTTGCAGAAGTCAGTAATAATACCTTCTCTGGAATAGTAAAATCAATCAAAGCAAATTTTCGTAGTAGTAGTTTAATTGTCACAATCAGTGACGATTGGTACACACTCAAAAAATCGCAACAAGATAAATTAGCAGCAGAAATGTTCCAGCGTTCGCAAGAATTAGACTTTACCCATTTAGAAATATTTGACTCCCAAGAAAAACTCGTTGCCCGTAACCCAGTAATTGGTAATGAAATGATTATCTTTCAACGTTAATTAACATGATATTAAATTCTTCGTATAAGTTAACACCAAAACAATATTTTCAGAATACTGATGATAAGATAACAGCCAGATTTTAAATTCATAGTTATCTTATGTCAAAGCACGCAGCAAAAATAGGTGGTTATTGGGAAGCTGTTTGGGGAAGTATCGCTGGGTCTGTAGTTTATTTTATTTTTGCCCAAATTGTATATTTTACTATTGAATTTATCTCAAAAAGAATATTTAATTATTCTATAAGTGATATTTATTTTAAGTTAATTTTAGCTGTAGATAATATTATTTTAGCAGCAATTTTATTTTTTATATTTTTAGTTTTTTTCATTATTCTTATCGGAATATATCTATTTGCCAGAGCTATTGGTTGTAGATGTGCTTTATCTTGGGGAAACTTTGCTGGTGCCAAACTTACGTCTAAATATTTACTGCGTTTTGATTTAGCGTTTATTTCGCTATGTGTTTTGTTATTTATAATACTGGCGATAGAATCTTTACTCGGAATAATGCAAGCTGAGAATATGCATATAAATTTTTTGCTAGCATATTTTATTGTATCACTAATTATTCCTTCT
Source organism: Calothrix sp. PCC 7103 (assembly GCF_000331305.1). Classification (GTDB taxonomy): domain Bacteria; phylum Cyanobacteriota; class Cyanobacteriia; order Cyanobacteriales; family Nostocaceae; genus Dulcicalothrix. The sequence goes on from NZ_KB217478.1 coordinate 205,560, forward strand.
TTTTTAGCACGGTGTTATTCAAATTTTCGGTTTCGCAAATTAATGTTGTAGAGACGTGACATGTCACATCTCTACCAATACTGCTCGGTTAAGGATTTTTTGCGTTGATTTCGGGTACGTAGAGACGCGATTAATCGCGTCTCTACAAGGTTTATCGTTCTATAGAATTTTCTTAACCGAGCAGTATTGACAGGGAGCATCCACTTTTGGAAGGAACATAATTATTCGGCACCAGAAACCTTACTATATGGTTGGTCTAAAAAAGCCTATCTGCCAAAAGTGGATGCTCCCTATTGACATCTCTACATATTGAATTACATGTTTAGATATTTGATGGCAGATTGTACATCTTTGTCACCACGTCCAGAACAGTTAATTACAATGCGGGGACTACCTGTGAGTTGGCCACAAAGTGTTTCTAGGTAAGCGATAGCATGAGATGTTTCTAATGCTGGAATAATACCTTCCAAACGTGATAAACGTTGGAATGCATCTAATGCCTCAGCATCGGTAACGCTATAATATTCTGCACGTCCCATATCTTTGAGAAAACTGTGTTCGGGACCAACACCAGGATAATCTAAACCTGCACTGACTGAGTGAGGTTCAATAACCTGTCCTTCTTCATCTTGCAATAAGTAGCTCATCGACCCATGCAATACACCAATTCTACCTTTGGTTAATGTTGCTGCATGTTTGTCGGTATCAACTCCAAACCCTGCTGCTTCAACACCAATAATTCTAATACTTTGTTCATCGATAAATTCGTGAAATAAACCCATCGCATTAGAACCACCACCGACACAGGCAATTAAAATATCGGGTAAACCACCCCATTTTTCCATTGCTTGTGCGCGTGTTTCTTGTCCAATAACAGCATGAAAGTCACGAACCATCATTGGATATGGGTGAGGACCTGCTACTGAGCCCAGAATATAGTGAGTTGTTTCGACGTTTGTTACCCAGTCACGAATTGCTTCGGAAGTAGCATCTTTAAGTGTACCTGTACCTGCTTCGACTGGACGTACTTCGGCGCCCATTAATTTCATTCTAAATACATTTAAAGATTGGCGTTCCATATCGTGAACACCCATATATATGATACATTCCAATCCAAAACGCGCGCATACTGTCGCAGTTGCTACTCCGTGTTGTCCGGCGCCTGTTTCAGCAATAATCCGCTTTTTACCCATGCGTTTAGCTAGTAGCACTTGACCTAACGCATTATTAATTTTATGGGCGCCTGTATGATTTAAATCTTCACGTTTTAAGTAAATTTGTGGTGTCGCATCTTTGCGTGCATAATGCTCACTCAAACGTTCAGCAAAATATAAAGGAGTTGCACGTCCTACATAGTCGCGCAATAACTGCTGTAACTCAACTTGAAAACTTGGTTCATTACGATATTGTTGATACGCAGCTTCTAATTCAAATAAAGCTGGCATTAACGTTTCGGGTACATATTTACCACCGAAACGTCCAAAGCGTCCTTGTGCGTCAGGACGCTGCATAACTTGATTGGGGTTAATGGGTGTAATGGTCACGGTTACTTTTCCACAATTACGGAACGTACCTAATTATAGGCAATTTATCCGGATGGATAATGATGTATTTTTGGGATTCGGCGCCTCGATATTGACTCATTCATAATTATAATCAATATCAATATAATGATTTTATTGCCTCTCGCGCTTTAATATGAAGCCAAGTTCATAAAGTTGCCAAAATGGCAACACGATTACTTGATGTTTGTTATTAATGTACATATCAGGGAATTCCGAACGTTATCTATCAGTTTTTACAGCTATCTAAGTAGAATTAAATATTAAATTTTTGTTAGAAACTTATTATACAGAGGAGTATTTAAAATTGCAAAAAAGGTGTGAAAGAAACCGAAAGCGCTCTAAACGCAGGGCAATATTTTGTCCAACGCATAAATGTTACTTAGATAGCGTTAGTCAAAAATACTCCCTGAATGTAGTTAATTCAAATGGGAGTTGGTTGGAAGAATTTTGGTGCGAACAATGCCAAAAAAGTCAGTGGTATCGCACTCAGAAAAAAGACGGTGGTTATGAAATTTCAGCAGTAGTAAAATAATACTGATGGTTATGAATCGTTGGAGATCTTTGTTGTTGACGCTTGTAATTAGTAATGCAGTGCTTTGGAGTGCAGCTTTATTATATATGAGTCGCGCAAAGCCTAAATATACTAGTGATTGGACTATTAATGTTTTAGGTACAGCGTCTAGTTCTAATATAAATATTCCTGAAATTGGACAAGCTACTTCACAAGATGCTTCTGCTTATGCTGGCATTACTTATGACCCCAGAGAAAATTATAAAGCTATTGCCACGAGTGAACAGGTTTTGAATTTAGCTGCTAAAAGTGCCAATATGAATACTACGACTTTTGGTGCGCCTAAAATTAAGATTGTTGATAACACAACGTTGATGAGGTTTGAGTTTCAGGGTAAAACACCCGCTGAAGCTCAGAAGAAATCTCAAGCTTTTTATAATACATTGACACTACAAATTAATAAGTTTAGGAGTGATGATATTGCCCAACAGAATGCTCGGTTACAAGTTGGAATAGAGAATTCACGTCAAAAGCTCAAAGCTGCACAGCAAAAACTTTCTGAGTATAGAGTTACTTCTGGTCTGAGTGCTAACGAGCAACTGAGTAACTTGGCTATTAATATTGAAACTCTGCGGAAGCAGCGAGCAGAATTAGTAGCTCAAGAAAAACAATCAAGTGCGCGTGTACTGAAGCTTCGACAAGATTTGAATTTGTCTTCAGAGCAAGCAGGTGATGCATTCGTTTTACAAGCTGACCAACTCTTTCAAAAGTACTTATTTAGTTACAATGATGCGAAATCAAAGTCTGTAATTTTAGAAGCTAAGTTTTTACCTAGTCATCCATCGGTAATTAATCAGAATGCTGAGGTGCAACAAGCTGAGTTAGCTTTGACGAATAGAGCTAAAATACTTTTAAAACGTCCATTCGATATTACAGCTATAGAGCAATTCAATTTTAGTGATAATGAGTCGTCGGGACCTAAGCGTGCAGCGTTATCAGAGAAATTAGTAACAACCGATGTTGAGAAGCAAGGACTGAAAGCGCAAATTCTAGGACTTAATCAGCAAATAGGTCAATTAGAGTACAGATTAAAAGTTTTATCGCAGCGTCAGTCTAAGTTAGAAGATTTGAAACGTGATGTACAGATTGCTGAAGCTGTGTTTTCATCTACTATTGCCCGCTTAGACATGGCAAAATCTAGTGTGTCTTCTGCTTATCCGCAAATTCAATTATTGTCCCATCCAAGTTTACCTGAATCTGGGACTGGAGCGAATCGCAATTTTGTATTACTCGGCGCCGGGTTTGGTTCAATATTACTAAGCAGTGGTTTAGCTAGACTTTTACAGAACAAAGTGCCAAAAACAGATTATTTACTTAGTGATAATATTCTGAACGGTAAAAAACCAAAAATTTATGAATCATGAAACCTCTGAACATTGAAGAATCTTTGATTTGGTATTTTATACTGTTTACCTATGTTATCTATGCTTTAGGTCTGTTATTTCCTGCTACTGCGTTACTTGCTTGGGTTTTGTTTTTTTTGGTGATTAGAAGAAGTAAATCTATATGTGTATCTTGGCGCCTGTGGATGTGGTGCATATGTATGGTGGTGATTTTATTTGCTACATATATGGGTATTGATGACTTTAAACTTGGTGCAAACGCTCAACTTCGAGGGACACTAGGTTGGTTGACTACTTCTGCTGTATTTGCACTGTTTATTTTGAGTGGGTGTTTAAATATTAGACCACAGTTAATTTATCGTGCTGTGTGTATATTATGTTTGCAAAGCTTAGTTGCTATACCCATTACATTTATTGCTTATCAGTTGAATTTACCAGATATTCTTTACTCTTCTCCGGTTGAAAGATTTATTCAGAATGGGCCAATATTTTACCAAGTGGGTTTTTATGCAATTGATTATGATACTCAAAGTCTACGTTTATTTCTGTTTGCACCTTGGTGTCCTGCTTTGGGGTTAATTGGCAATATCTACTTTTTTCTGGCATTAGAAGAGAAAAATAGATTTTGGCGGTATATTGGAATAATTGGCGCCGTTGCCATGAGTATTGTATCAGTTTCACGTTCTGCGTTTGTAGCGTTGCCAATTGTTTTGGTATTAACTTGGTTATTACGAAACTTATTTAAACCTAAAATACAGGTGATTAGTGGTTTAGTTTGTTTTTTATCAGGTATATTTAGCACAAACTTGTTAGAAATATTTAAAAATACATCTGAAGAATTTAGTTCATCACGAGCAAGTTCTTCGAGAGTTCGTTCTGCACTCGTAAGAATTGCCTTAGACCGTTGGAAAGAAGCGAAAATATGGGGTCACGGTACACAAGACCCAGGACCCAAAGTCGTTGCAAATTTACCAATAGGTTCACATCATACTTGGGCAGGATTATTATTTGCAAAAGGTGCTATCGGATTTTTAGCTTTTATGCTACCGTTTGTAATTAGTTTTTTTGATTTGGCTTTAAAGTCTTATACAAGTAAAGTTGCTAAAGTTAGTTTGAGTGTTTTACTAGTTTTATTAATATTTTCTTTTGGGGAACAAATTGATATATTAGGTTATCTTTGTTTTCCAGGACTAATATTAATTGGTATGGGATTACAAGAACAGCCAAGTTATTTCACAACTATCAATCAATGTCATGCTGAACGAAGTGAAGCATCTCATAAATATCAAAATGTTTTATAAATATCGAAATCTGATAGATTCTTCGCTACGCTCAGAATGACAATTTAAATTTGTGAATGACAATTTAGATTTCAGAATGACACGTTATATGTACTAAAAGTTTAAATAATGCTAATATCTAAAGTACGACAAAAAATATCATATCAATTATCAAATCAGTTTATTCGTAATATTGGCTGGCTTGGTGGCGCCGAATTAATAAATCGAGTGTTTCGTTTAGGTACTACAGTAGTATTAGCGCGTACTCTTAGCCCTCAAGATTATGGGTTAGCTGCTATAGTTTTAACTACCCAGGACATTACTAATGTATTCACGCTTAATTCTGGAATTGGAAACAAAATTATTCATGCTGATGAAAAAGATGTTCAAAGTTTAGCAAACACAGCATATTGGTTAAACTGGATTATTTGTTCTGCGTTATTTACACTTCAATGTATTGCAGCATATCCAATCGCATTCTTTTACAACGAGCAAAAACTTATTTTACCAATATGTACAGTTGCTCTAATTTATTTAATGATTCCTATTTTTTCTACTCAAAATGCTTTTAATAATAGAGAAAATAAACTCAAGGTAACAGCTATATGTAATGCTCTACAGTCAATGATTGCGAATATTGCTGCTATATCATTTGCTTTATTCGGTTTTGGGATGTGGTCACTGGTACTACCCACCGTTTTAACGACTCCTATTTGGATTGTAGTTAATTATAAGTACCAACCCTGGCGCCCAAGTGGAGAGTTTTCTTTACATCGTTGGCAAGAAATTGTTAAGTATGGTAAAGATATTCTGGGTTCGGAGATACTCGATAAAGTTAGAGCCAACTTAGATTACTTTTTAATTGGACGTTTTTTAGGTGTTGAAGCGTTAGGGTTATATTTCTTTGCTTTTAACGCAGGTTTGGGAATTAGCCTAAATGTTATTAATGCAATGGTTTGGCCTTTGTTCCCGCATCTCTGCGCGGCAAGACAAGATTCTGTGCAATTTAAAAATAGATACTTTGGTAGTCTTAGGACAATTGCACTGGTAATTGTACCACTGGTATTGTTACAGTCGAGCTTGGCGCCGTTTTATGTACCAATTGTTTTTAGTTCCAAATGGGTATCGGCAATACCTATATTAGTAATTATCTGTCTTTCGGCAATACCACGTCCGTTCGCTTCTGCTGCTGCAATGCTACTACAAGCAGTTGATAAAGGTTGGATAAATCTCTGTTGGAGTATGACTTTTACTCTGGTATTTGCAATTAGCTTACTCATTGGTATGCAGTGGGGAAGTATTGGTGTAGCAACCGCAGTATTAATTACTCATGCAGGCGCCATGCCGATATTTTCGATTTGGGCGACTAGATACGTATTAGCTAAGGAGCGTGTATGATTCCAACAGTAACTGTTGTTATGCCCGCTTATAACTCATCAGAGTATTTACGGGAAAGTATTGAATCTGTTTTAGCTCAGACATTTAAAAATTTTGAATTAGTAGTGATTGATGATGGGTCTACAGATAACACCACTCAAATAGTGCGTTCTTACATCAAGCTTGATAGTCGAGTCAAGCTGATATCACAGACTAATCAAGGTGTATCTGCTACCCGCAACCGAGGAATTAGTTTATCCAAATCAGAATATATTGCCTTTATAGACGCTGATGATACATGGTTTCCAGAAAAGCTTAACAGTCATATCGAAAGCTTTAAGCGAGATGAAAATCTTGGTGTAAGTTTTGCAAGAGTGACATTTTTAAACAGCAAAGGTAAGCTATCAGGAATTGCTACAGCACGCTTGACTAAATTAAAACCTCAACACTTTTTATATGAGAATCCCACAATTACAGTGTCTAATATTGTGGTGAAGCGAGAAGTGTTTGAAAGTATTGGTGATTTTGACACGAGTATGAATTATGCAGAAGATCTAGATTTTTTACTGCGAGTTATTACGAGTAACAAATGGAAAATAGAAGGTTTCAACAAAATTTTAATGGCATACCGCACAAATACATCTGGTTTATCTTCAAATTTATATCGCATGGAAGAAGGATGGGAGATATTAGCTACTAAAGCAAACTCATATGCACCAGATTTAATTAATAAACATTATTGGTATGCACGTAGTATTCATTTACGCTATTTAGCACGTAGAGCTTTACGCTTACGTCTCTCTTCTAAAGTTAGTGTTGATTTTATGACACGCGGGTTAATGTCTAATTGGCAAATTATATTTCGAGAACCACGTCGAACTATTTTGACAATGTTAGCCGTTTATGGAAAAGATTTAATCAATTTTAGAATTTAATCATGAAAATTTGTTACCTCATTCAAACTCATAAAAACATCGAACAAATATATAGGCTAGTTAAAGTCATCAAAAACTCCAGCCCACAATCATACATTTACATAATTCATAGCCCGACAAAATTTAAACTCACTCAGGAACAATTTTCAGAATTCAGCGACATTCAAATAACTAACATTACAACCCAATTAGGAGACTTTTCATTAACTCAAGGTTACTTTGACTGTATAGAGTTTTTAATCAAACAGAATATTGACTTTGACTGGTTAATCAACCTTTCAGGTCAAGACTATCCAACTCAACCGCTATTCAAAATTGAAAAATTTCTACAAAACACGAGTTACGATGCTTTTGCTGAATATTTCGACGCACTTTCACCGCAAAACCCTTGGCAGATAGGACTTGGACGCCAGCGTTACTTCTATCACTATTGGCGTGCATCTCAACAATTAACTAATTGGCAAAAAATTTTAATTAAACCAATTAAAAATTTAGTTAATGCATCACCATTCAAAGTTAAAATTGAAACCTCTTACGCTTTAGCTATTGGTAAAGAACTCAAACATACACCATTTCATCAGAAATATATTTGTTATGGTGGCTCATATTTTGTGACTTTATCAAAGAAATGTGTGATGTATTTGTATGAAGTATTTTGTACTAACAAGTATTTAATTCAACACTATCAACAAACAAGTCAAGCAGAAGAATCATTGATTCAAACAATTTTAGTAAACAGTGATTTATTCCGGATATCAAATACTAATCATCGTTATGTTGATTTTAAGGGCAGTAAGTATGGACACCCACGCATACTCACAACTCAAGATTACGATTCGCTATTAAACAAAGAAATTCATTTTGCTCGCAAGTTTGATGTTCATCAAGATACTAAAATTTTAGACTTACTCGACAAATTAATATGCCGATAGTATCAGTCATAGTGCCTGCATATAATTGTGAATCAACAATTATTGAAACCATCGTCTCAATTCAAAGCCAAACTCTATTTGATATAGAAATAATTGTCATAAATGATGGTTCTACCGATAACACCCTAGACCGTTTAATGACAATTCAAGATAAACGCTTAAAAATCTTGAACTACGAAAACGGAGGATTACCAACTGCGCGAAACCGTGGGATAGCTCACGCCACCAGTCCATATATATCATTTATTGATGCAGATGACTTATGGGCGCCAGATAAATTAGAGCTACAAGTAGCTGTACTCAAAAGTCATCCCAACGCAGGAGTCGCGTATAGTTGGACTATCTGTATGGATAACGAAGGCAAAAACTTTTATCCTGGAGTTCAAGCAAGTTACCAAGGAAATGTCTTTTCTAACTTACTTGTCTGTAACTTCATTGCAAGCGGTTCTAATGTACTGCTAACTCGACAAGTAATCGATGCAGTAGGTGAATTTGACAGTACATTAAAATCGTGCGAAGACTGGGACTACTGGTTAAGAGTAGCGCGTTCTTGGGAATTTGTAGTAGTCCCAAAACCTCAAATTATCTACCGCTTATCGAGTGGCGCCATGTCTAGCAAAATAGAAGTAATGGAAAAATATCAATTACTAGTTCTTGAAAAAGCATTTGCAGAGGCGCCAAAAGAATACCAACACCTCAAAAAACAAGGACAGTCATATATATATCAATTTCTGACACACCTCTGTTTAACCCGTGCCAAAAATAAAGGCGCCGTTCTTACAGCAACAAAAAACCTATGGAAATCAATAAATCTTTATCCCAAAACATTATTAACTCTAAAAACGCAAAAACTAGCCATTAAATTATTAATCGCACAAACTAGAAACCAGATTTATTTTCGATAACTTGTAATTAAAGCAGCAACTGTGTGTAGAAATCCGGTTTCTTTCTTTCTCATAACATTAAAAAAAATATGCCTCAAATTTCAATAATTATTCCTGCCTACAACGCACAAAACACAATCATAGAAACCATCAAATCAGTTCAAAAACAAACCGTACAAGAGATTGAAATAATAGTAGTCAACGATGGTTCAACGGATAACACCCAAATTGTAGTTCAAAGCATCAACGACCCAAGAATAAAAATAATTTCATCGCAAAACCAAGGAGTATCTGCCGCACGTAATAAAGGAATAAAAGCAGCGCAAAGCGAATTTATCGCATTTATAGATGCTGATGACCTATGGACAAACGATAAATTAGAGCTTCAACTGGCTAAAATGATTGCAAACCCAGATGTCGCAGTAGTTTACAGTTGGACTGATGAGATAGATGAAACCGGGAAAAAAACCTACCCCGGCGCCCGTTTACACTTAGAAGGTAATGTGTATCAAGAATTACTAATAGTAAATTTCTTAGCAAATGGCTCAACTCCCTTAATACGTAAACAAGCCATAGAAGCAGTTTCAGGATTCAACGTCAACTTAGAATATGGCGAAGATTGGGAATTTTATATTCGACTAGCAGCAAAATATAAATTTGCCGTTGTTCCCAAACAACAGGTCTTTTACCGTAAATCATCTACTAGTGCAACATCAAAAGTTGCCGTCATGGAAAAAAACCTGTTAACAACATTAGATCTAATCTACCAATCAGTCCCTTCACATTTGCAGCACTTAAAAAAACAAAGTTTAGCAGCCTTATATCATTACCTAACAGCAGCATACTTCGCACACGTCAAAAACACCAATGATATAGACACAGTTGGTCAAAAACTTTGGAAATCAATTACTCTCAACCCAAAATATCTTCTCGAACCAGTCACAAGATTCTACCTCTTCAAATGGCTATTAATGAAACTCCTCACTCCTCAACTTATCAAACACCTCCTCTCTCTGCGCTCTCTGTGCCTCTGTGGTAAAAAACTCTTCATTATCAAACATGAATTATAATCCTAAAGTCTCAGTTATTATTCCTGTATACGGCGCCGAAAAATTCATTGCCAAAACACTTGATTCAGTAATAAATCAAACATACAGCAACATAGAAATACTGATTATTGACGATGAAACACGTGATAACAGCATTGAAATATGTAAACAATTCAACGACGCACGTATTAAAATTATCAGTCAAAAAAATCGTGGTTTAGCAGGCGCCAGAAATACAGGTATACGCAACGCCCAAGGTGAGTACCTAGCATTTATCGATGCAGATGACTTATGGCGTCCTGATAAATTAGAAAGACACATTACCCATTTAATTTCTAATCCTCATATAGGAGTCAGCTTCAGTCGTTCACAATTCATTGACGAGAACGATAATCCTTTGGGTATTTATCAAATGTCAAAGTTAAGCGATATCACACCGCTAGACTTTTGGTGTCGCTCTCCTATTGGTAACGGTTCAGCAGGAGTATTTAGGCGCCGAGTCTTTGATGATATAAAGTTTCAAAGTAACCTCTACGGCACAATAGAAGACTTTTATTTTGATGACAACTTCCGTGAGTCAGAAGATGTAGAGTGTTGGTTACGGATATCTATTCAGACACAATGGCAAATAGAAGGTATTGCAGAAGACCTGACGCTCTATAGAATTCATGCCAAAGGATTATCAGCAGATATCACTAAGATGATGGAGTCATGGTATAAACTAATCGAGAAAGTCCGTTCTTATGCACCAACAGAAATGGAAAAGTGGGAAAAACCAGCAATTGCATATCGACTTAGGTACTTAGCACGTCGAGCAGTCACTCTCCAAGCAGGTTGGACAAGTATGAGTTTACTACACCGCGCCCTAACTACCTACTGGCAAATTTTACTCGAAGAACCACGACGAACTTGCATTACAGGCGCCGCAGCTTATTTCTTGTGTATTCTACCAAAACCAATATACTCACAAATTCAAAAGCTAGCTTTATCTATCACAGGAGCAAATCAAAAAACTAGAATTAACCAGGAACAAAATGCTGTTACTTCGTAAATTTTTACCTCTTACAGCAATAATTATTTTGATTGTATTATTCAACACTCAAAGTAATTCAATAAATTTAGTATTAGGAACAGGTAATGTTGCTATAGGAGGAGGAGGTTATGTGACTGGTATTTACTTACATCCAAAACAACGCGATTTAGTTTATATTAAAACAGATGTTGGTGGATTTTATCGTTGGAATTCCACAAATCAAAGTTGGATTCCTTTAACAGACCATTTTCCTTTAGAGCAGGTAAATTATTATGGGGGGGAAGCTATTGCACTTGACCCGCAAAACCCCAATACTGTTTATATTGCTGTTGGTAAATATGCAAGTGACTGGTGGCAGCATAAAGGAACTATTTTAAAATCAACTAATCAAGGTAACACTTGGCAGAAATTAAATTTAGATTTAAAGATGGGTGGTAACGAACCTCAACGCTGGACTGGCGAACGACTTGCAATTAATCCTTTCGATTCTCAACTACTTTTATTCGGTTCACGTAAAAATGGCTTGTGGAAATCAAATAATAGTGGTAAAACTTGGAGTCAAGTAAAATCATTTCCTGGTAAGCTCAAAGATAATCTTGGTATTACAGTAATTACATTTAATCCAAGTGTTCGTAATCAAGTTTATGCAGTAGCATATGATGATGGAATTTATCAATCTAATGATTTGGGTATTACTTGGCAAAAGCTTCCTAATAGTCCAGTTCAAGTTAATCGTTTAGCAATTAGAGATAATACACTTTATGTCACACATAGTTCTGGCGTTAGTAAATACTCTGATAGTAAATGGAGTAATATTACACCCGCAAATAATCAAACTGCATTTAATGCCTTAACAATAAACCCATCCAACTCGAATGAGATAATTGTAGGCACGCTTACAGAAAAAGCCTTACAAATTTACCACTCATATAATAAAGGCGCCACTTGGAAACTTCAAAACCGTAAAACAATAAGTAGTGTTGCTTGGTGGTCAGATTACATGTTGTCTAACCCTTCGGTTGCAGCGATTGAATTTGACGCACACGTTAAAAACAGAGCTTGGATGACCGACTGGTATGGTATTTGGCGTACAGATAATATTAACACCAATCAAGTTGTTTGGAATAATTATCAAAAAGGGCATGAAGAAGTAGTAACTTTCGGTTTAGTTTCACCCCCAGTTGGGGCGCCATTAATAAGTGCATTAAGCGATGTGGAAGGATTCTATCATGAACAACTAGATGTTTACCCATCAAGAATGCTTGGTAGTCAAGATAAACATCATAATCTTTTTCAAGACACCTATAGCATAGCTTACTGCGAAACTAACCCAAAACGAATGGTGCGCGTTGGAGGTAATCGTTTTAATAATACCTATGGAGGCGCCACTTCTGATGATGGGGGTAAAACATGGAGACAGTTTGCTTCATTTCCAGAAAAAATTATGCCCACACGTGTTGCCATGTCAGCAACCGACCCGAACTTATTTATTATTACAGTCAGTAATGGTCAACCACTGCGAACTACAAATAATGGCGCCACTTGGCAAAAAGTATCAGGACTACCCAATGGGTTTAATGCCCCTTGGAATTGGAGTCAACCATTAGCAGCAGACAAAGTAAGCGGTAACACCTTTTACTACTATAGTAATAGTAAACTTTACCGTAGCGATAATGGTGGCGCCTCATTTGATATCGTATCCACATCCATACCTCATGCTGACTGGCATTCATTAAAAACCGTCCCACTCATTAAAGGTGAATTATGGTTAAGTCTAGATAACCAAGGACTTTATCATTCCACCGACTCAGGTAAAACCTTTTTACCCATAAAACCAGTAAAAGGCGTCCATCTGTTTAGTATTGGTAAATCACAAAATAACAGTAAAATTCCAACATTATACCTATACGGCAAAATTTCCAATTTAGGAAATGGCATCTTTCGTTCTGTAGACCAAGGAAAAACCTGGAAAAGAATTGGTAATAGTAAAAAACCTATCGGAAACGACCCAAATTTTATGGAAGCAAGTAGACAAAAATTTGGTTTAGTTTTTATTGGCACCAATGGTAGAGGTATTTACTACGTTAACTAACAAAATAAAATAAACCAGGTTTCTGGGAGAATTTAAAATGAACAAATTTGAAGAACTTTCATTACTTGGAACAAAATTCCATAAACTCAAAGTCAACGAACTCATCAACTATATAGTTACCTCAGCGCAACAAAACAAAAAAACAATAGTAGGTAACGTCAACGTCAGAGCAATAAACTTTGCCTATGAACTACCCTGGTATAAAAACTTTATTAACAAATCTGATGTAGTCTTCTGTGATGGTTTTGGTGTATTACTCGGCGCCAAAATGTGTGGTCATTGTCTGAACTCATCTAACCGCATGACCTGTCCTGACTACATAGAAAACCTTGCCAAAGCGTGTGAAGAAGCAAATGTTTCTTTATTCTTACTGGCAGGTAAACCAGGTGTAGCAGAACAAGCAGTTAAAAAGCTTCAAGTTATTGCACCTAATTTAAAAATTGACTCGCATCATGGCTACTTCGACAAGTCAGGTGCAGAAAACGAATTAGTTATCGAGCGAATCAATCAGTTTCAACCCGATGTATTATATGTAGGCTTCGGTATGCCCGTACAAGAACGTTGGATTCTGAATAATTCAGCACGCATCAACGCAAAAGTCTTTTTACCGCTAGGCGCCTGTCTTGATTTTTATACTGGCGCCGTTTATCGCGGTCCACGTTGGATGACTAACCGAGGACTTGAATGGTTAACACGATTTTTTACAGAACCTCAACGTTTATGGGAACGCTACGTAGTTGGTAATCCACTCTTTTTTTACCGTGTGCTACGTGAATTATCTAAATCATCAAAGGTGTAAAATTATGGTATCAGAATCATTCTCGCTTTCTGCTTTTAAACCCGATTTAAGGTCATCACAAGGAACTCAAATACAACGCGGTATAACAGTTCGGTTACTACGAGTTATTACATTACTAACATTAGATACTTTATCATTAGCATCTGCTTGGAAGTTAGGGTCGTTTGAAACTTCAACTCAATCACTGCCATTACTAAATCTCAGTCTTTTACTCACCATTTTTATTTCGTCAGATTTATACAAAGCAGGTGTAAATCGTCGTAACTATATTCGCATTATTAAAGGTACATCAATATCTTTTTTATTGCTCCTGCTAATTACTTGCCTTTATACTCCAGAAATAAATATAACACGCTCAAGATTTTTACTTCCTTGGTTGCTATCTATAATTTTAATTTGCACTGCACGTTACTTATTCAATACCAGTACTAACATTCTACGTAAACAAGGCGCCGTGCGTCATGCAATTTATTTAATTACAGATGCGAACGAGCAAAAAGAGCAAATTAATTTACTTAACCAAGAAAATTGTTACATCATTCAAGGTGTAAACGATTCAAGTTGCCTTGACTTAGCGAACCGTGAGCAAACGCTGAATAAGTTACGTCAGTTGGGTATCGCCGAAGTCTTTATCTCTTGGAATTCCATTAAAAATCGTTTACATATATGCTGGCTCTTTTACAACGCAGGCATTACAATTCGTATTTTACCATCAACACACGAACTATATCATCCTAAATCGGAAGTATGGATGCTGGGAGAATTGCCTTGCTTAACAATTTCGGCGCCAATCATTGCAGGCAGTGATTTTTGGATAAAAAGAATCTTTGACTTGGTATGTTCAACAATTCTATTAATTGCCTTCTCTCCATTATATGTAAGCATCGCCATTTTAATCAAACTTGACTCACCAGGACCAATATTATTCAAACAAGACCGAGTGGGACTTCACGGTAAAAAGTTTAAAATTTGGAAATTCCGCACAATGGTGACAGATGCTGAAAAACTGCAAGCTGCACTAGAAGCTAAAAACGAAATTAAAGACGGTGTACTCTTCAAACTCAAAGATGACCCCCGCATTACAAACGTTGGTAAATTTCTACGTCGCTACAGTCTTGATGAATTACCCCAATTATTTAACATAGTACTTGGCGAAATGAGTCTTGTTGGTCCTCGCCCTCTCCCTTTACGCGATGTCGAACGTTTCAAAACTACACACTTCATTCGTCAAGAAGTTCTTCCTGGCATCACTGGTTTGTGGCAAGTCTCCGGACGTTCGGACATTGAGAATTTTGAAGATGGTGTCAAGTTAGACATAACTTACATTGAAAACTGGTCAATATGGCTCGATTTAAGAATTTTGTTTAAAACCGTTGGGGTTGTGTTCAATAAGACAGGCGCCTACTAAGTGAATTGATTTTGTGCGCCAATGGCGCACAAAATCAATAAGGTAAGGATATTTGCAAGAGTGATGATTTGAATAAACTTCTTTTTCTCAAAATGCTATCCTCGTAACGAACCAAAACGTAATCAATACCTATGGATGCCTTGATAGAAAAATTAAGCGTTAAATTAGGTCATTGGCAACCTGATGTTGCCAAGCAAGTGCGACAATACATTGAAGCAATCATTGAACTCGCCGATAATGATTCACTAGATATTCTACAAAGTCGCGTTGGTGAACAAAAAACATCTTCGTCAGAGGGGCAATAAAAAATTTGGGGGTACTTTCCTTGAAATTAGGCGCCTTTATAACGGCTAACCCCAAGGAAAATACCCCTCGTTGATTATTGTTG
The DNA here is from genome assembly GCF_000331305.1 of Calothrix sp. PCC 7103. Taxonomy (GTDB): domain Bacteria; phylum Cyanobacteriota; class Cyanobacteriia; order Cyanobacteriales; family Nostocaceae; genus Dulcicalothrix. Next base: position 221,216 of record NZ_KB217478.1, read on the forward strand.
GCTATTGGCTGCTAGCTTGAAGCTGACGGCAATTATTTGGCAGTCGCGAGTTCTGTGCTTCCGCGAGAACGGCGCCGGGTTAGGGAGTTGAAAACCATTATTCCAATAGCTTTAATCAAATTACCTTCTAACTCTTGGAACATTTTCATGTTGGCACCAAAAGCATCGTTTGCTTCAGAGACGATTTTGTCACAAGTCACTTCATCAAGTGGCATTTCGTCTAAAGCTGCACGGTACTTAGCTTTGAAAGCTTTTTCATCGGCGATATCGGCAAATTCATAGAACGCAGTTCCGTTGCCATCTATGAGGTTCATTGCAGTTTGTGCAATACCCTTTAAAATTTGTCCCCCCGACAAGTCACCAAGGTAACGAGTATAAGAGTGAGAAATTAATAATTCTGGTTCCGAGTTAGATATTTCACGAATGCGTTGTACATATGCACTTCCTGCGGGTGACAACTTCACTTGGTCACGCCAGTTGGCACCGTAATAGTATGCTAAATCTTGCTCTAGTGTGTGCTTGCGGTAAAGTTGGGGAAAGTTTATTTTTGAAACGATGGGGTGATTTTTATGTTTTTCCATCTCCTCTTCCATTGCTGAGTAGATGAAGTAGAAGTTGCCCACTAGCTTCCGGTAAGAGTTCTTTTCCACAACACCTTTTAAAAAGCACTTGACAAAACCAACGTTTTCCGCCATCGTATGGGCTTTTTTGGTACCTACACGTAATTTGGATGCTAAGTTACTACTCATGCTTATTTTCTCAACTTTGAAATTAAAAACCGCGCTTCAGCTACATTAAAATAATTTGATGAGAAATTCTCTTAAAATGAAGCATATCGCAACAAATTGTAATTTTTGACACGAAATTTAGTGTCAGCTTTCAGACGACACCATGTGTTGCAGCCTTTTTATGTAAAATTTGAATTAAAAATTGCGTATGAAGGATTGCTAAGTAAAGATTTGAGATAATGTTATATTCATTTCCGTAAAGGATATTCACAGTAAATTTACTAAAAATATAAGTAAATTTACTGACATGAGAATAAAACTCGTTAAAATTGGTGGTAAACAAAAAATAAACATATCCTGAAAGAAAGGTATTCATAGGGAATTGTTGAATAAAGTGTAAAGTGCTATCCTCCAATGTGAGTGTGTGGAGCGTTTAAATATATGGTCTCTTTTTTAACGAAGCCTCAAGCTGATAAGAGTGAAATTTCTTCCTCAAGCATGAGCAATTTAGGGCTAAATACTGCTATACCAACAACTCCTTTATTTGGAACTGATGGTATTCGCGGACGAGTTGGAGATTTATTAACGGCGCCTTTAGCGTTACAAATTGGTTTCTGGACTGGTATTGTACTGCGTAGTCATGCCATAAACCCAGGCCCAGTTATATTAGGTCAAGACTCTCGTAACTCTAGCGATATGCTCGCGATGGCTTTGAGTGCTGGTTTAACCGCAGCTGGTGTTGAGGTTTGGTACTTAGGTTTATGCCCAACTCCCTGTGTAGCTCATTTAACAAGTATTAGTCCTGCAATTGGTGGTGTGATGATTTCTGCTAGCCATAATCCACCAGAGGATAATGGTATAAAAGTATTTGGCGCCTTGGGTGGAAAATTATCAAAAGAGTTACAAGCAGAAATTGAAGCTGGACTAAGAGGTAATTCAGTGACTGTTGTTGGACATGTAAAATGTGGTCGTCACTATACACGTCCAGAGATGGTATCAGAATATGCCGAATCTTTAATAAAACCTTTACGAAATACTCCCTTTACGGGAATGAAAATAGTATTAGACTTAGCTTGGGGCGCCGCAGTTGGTTTAGGCGCCTCGGTTTTCAAGTCTATGGGTGCCGAAGTAATTTGTATGCATAACAAAGCCGACGGTGACAAAATCAACGTTAACTGCGGTTCTACCCATTTAGAATTATTGCAGCAAGTTGTCGTCGAAAACGGCGCCGATATGGGTTTCGGATTCGATGGTGATGCAGACAGAGTTTTAGCTGTAGATAACACCGGACGTATTGTTGATGGTGATTACATACTATATTTATGGGGTAATAGTTTAGTTTCTAAACAACAACTCCCCGAAAAGCTCATAGTTTCTACCGTCATGGCAAACTTAGGATTTGAGCGTGCATGGAATAAACTAGGTGGTGCTTTGACTCGCACTGCTGTAGGTGACCAATATGTACAAGCTGAAATGTTAAAAACTGGTGGAATGCTAGGTGGCGAACAATCAGGACATATCCTTTGCCGTCATTATGGTATTACTGGTGATGGTTTACTAACTGCGTTACATATTGCCGCTTTAGTTCGTGAGTCAGGAGAAACTTTTAGCGAACTCGTAAATAAAAGCTTTACTACTTATCCACAAATATTAAAGAATGTGCGTGTAGAAGACCGTAACAAACGCATGAGTTGGCAAGAATGTCAACCATTAATGGATACTATTGCAAAAGCAGAGAATGCAATGGGTGATAGCGGTAGAGTATTAGTTCGTCCATCGGGTACTGAACCTTTAATTCGTGTCATGGTGGAAGCTGAAGATGCTGAACTGACACAATATTGGACTGATACTTTAGTTGCTGCCGCTCAAGAACATTTGGCTTGTTAATTAATTTTATTGCTTGCATGTAGGCGCCTTTTTATAAGGGTGCCTTTTTTTATTTTGTGGAATGGGCGTCACGCACCCTATAAATTAATGTCGCTTACTTAACGTATTAATGGTGCGTTAAAGCACTGAAATTTTGCGTTACATTTTATTATTCAGTAGTGGTTTGTATCATTAGTTTTAAGGAGTTAATTTGCAACGGATAATTTATTAATTAAAAATAAGTTTTTACTTTGTAAAATTAATTACCCGTTATATCCGTTTATAATCTGTTGCCAATCAAGGCTAATTGATTTAAATGATTGTAACCCACATTTCGCACTTCAATTTGAAGTACAAAAGATTACAAGCAAGGAAAAAGCAAAAATTCAGGATGACGAAGAAATAGAGTGCTGAACGAATATACTTTTAAAAATAAATAATCCAATGTAAAAGATTTGACTCGTAAAATAGATTTTATAAGCATTAAAAATTTGAGGAGCAATTACTGTTCCTTTGAATGTTAATAATTTTTTTTGCTTTCAAAACCTTGTTTAATTTAAGAAAGCAAATAATATTTTTGACAAGATGATGGTAAACAACTCAAAATAAAATGACGTTCTGCTGTTAAATTAATTATTTGATTAACACCATCTAAAATTAAAAGGTGAATTCCTTGAAAACATTGAAATACCCATCTTAATGTAGGTGATAAAGTTAGCTTTCCTAATTGGTTTTTTATTCCGATTTTGATTCTTTTTAAGCTATTTCTCAGTTCCCTTTGACCAAGGTTATAAACTAGCAAACATAAAGACATTAAAAATAGCATTGTCTCGATTCTTTCTGGATTTTCAACAAAGAAACTATCGGCGAAAAATAAAGGGTCTTTTAGAAATCTAAATCCTCGCTCACAAGACTGTTGATTTTTATATGTTGTAATAATCTCTTCTGGTTTTAATTTTTCGTCGTCATTAACTATATTAGTTGCTAAAATAAATCTCCCGGCTTCTCTTCTTCGTATTTCTATCTCTTTTAATTTTTCATGACCTACACCCTCCATTTTATAAATAGTTTTATTATCTTTTGATTTACTTTCAGTAAGTTGAACTTCTTGAATTTCAAATAATTTCAAATGTTTGTTAATCCCTTTTAATTTGTACCGCGCTTGCTCTGGAGTCTCAAAAT
>NZ_KB217478.1:225091-226283 GCF_000331305.1 Calothrix sp. PCC 7103
CCATAATTAACTATTTCTTCTTTCCACTTGTATCCGTTTAAATCTCGATATATCTTTTCCCTTTTCTCCCTTTCTTCCATATCTATTTCTTCTGTCTCTTCTATCTTCTCTATCTCTTTCATATCAAGAGTATTTACAGACTGAACCAAATATGAGTGCTTTTTTAATTGTCATCGGGACTCGACTTATCCATTTTAAATGCTCAATTAATTTAAGATTTTCTTGGCTATATAATGCGCTGTCACAAACCATAATACTGTCAAAAACTATTTGTTTTTTAAACTCTGCTAAAATTTTACCAAATACCGCTTTATCTGCTTCATTACCATCTCCTGCTCTCATTAATAATGGTATATCTCCATCACTACTCGTTATCAAATCTAAAACACATTGTTTTAAATCTGGTCTGTGGTCGCGAGAATATCCTTTGGTTATAAATATTGGTCTTTCTTTAGTAATTTCTTCTTGTTCTTCTTGATTAATCTCGCTTTTATACTCTCCATGTAAATGAAATGATGTTGCATCTAAGTGTGAATACTTTGTATCTATTTTAAATTTTTTAATTACTGACAAAACAATTTCTATAAACAGATTATTCAATCCATATTTATATAAATTATCCATGACTCTTCCAATTTTATCATCGTTAAGATAATCGCTTTCTACATCTTCGCCCAATAATATTTCAATTGCTTTATCATCAAAAAACTGCTTGAATAAATATAAAGGCCTTGATACAAATCCTAATCCATTTATTAAAATAGCTTTAACCATTATTCCCGCTGCAATTTTCTCACGGGAGTCTACGCCTAATTTTGAATTAATTGTTTCAACTATTCCTATCTCATCAATTAACCCAGCTACTATTCCTAAGTGGTCGATATTTTTTATTTTTGCATTTTCGATTGGAGACATTTTTTACCTCTAAAAGATTTTCGAGTTTTTCTAATTGTCTCACGAGTGGTATCGCACGGTCGGCATACTAAAATAATTTATGTTATCTCTTGTAAAAAGTTGAAAACCAAGCATTTATAAGCGGAGACAACCTGCTAATAACTTCGTAATATAGGTTTATTTCTTAATATCGATTAACTCATATTTTACATTCATAAAGTTTGTTTTAACATTTATAACTCGTATAAATAATTTCAATTATGATACTTGTGTCAAATAAAATACATAACTATTTGGG
>NZ_KB217478.1:226383-247585 GCF_000331305.1 Calothrix sp. PCC 7103
AAATGAAAAGGACTTAAATGAAGAACAAATAAAGAAATTAATTCAAGTAAAAGCTGTATCTCCTACTTTAAAAATGATGCATGAATTAAAGGAAAAACTTAGAAAAATTTTTAATAAAACTAATCATTGGTATCCAGCAGTATTTAAATTAGGTATGTGGCTTTCAAAAGCTAAAACATATTTTCCAAATAGCAATAACACTTTTATTCGTTGGTTTGATGAAATTATTGCTTATTTTGATAATGGCACGACTAGCGGCGCCGTTGAAGGTATTAATAATAAAATAAAATTAATTAAGCGCTCGGCTTATGGGTTTAGAAATTTTGAAAATTTCCGAGTTCGATGCTTATTAGCTTGGCACTTTAATTGTTAGTTTAGCATAACAAGTACTGAAGAGCCATAGATATTTTTTATGTTGTTATATTTGTGCGTTTTTTATTTTATTTCTACGAGTTTTCATGCTCAATACAGGATATAAGCTCACTTAAAAATTTTTAGTATTTTTATTTACTAATGCCAGTAAGTAGTTATGTAATATTTTATGCGACATTCTGAAGTGCGGAATATGGGTTACTAGGACTAAAGGCAAAGGTGTTGCATCAGTAAAGATTAGTAGAGATAGATGGCGCCTTTTGGGTCTATATAAATAGAACGTGTTATACCATAGGTCGCTGGCTTGGCTGTGATGGTGACAATTAGTTCATTATTTACAACCTTGATTTGAGTACGTAAATTCATTTCTTTGACATCTGTGTATACCGTCAAATCTACTGGTGGTGGAAGATAGCTGGTATGGAGTGTACCAAAGGTAACAGACTTCTGAGGCGGTACGTTATGTTCGCGTGATGTTGGTTCTGCTAGTACAGCCAGGATGCTAACATTAGATTGATTCACAACACGAATTCGGATGGGCTTGTTAGGATTAATGTTAGCAATTGACTCCCGTCTATCGTTTCGTTGTTGTGGTGCTTGTTGAATCGGCTCACTTTGTTGAGCAGTAGTGAACTCCGATTGGGCTGTTACACCCATTGCTATTAATCCCGCTAAAAACACAATTCTCAATTTCATTAATGATTTTCTCCGAAGCAAGTTTTTTGGAATTGTTAAATTGTTTAGAACAAGTATTTTATTGTCTTATCTAATCAAAATTAATCTCCCATATTTCACTATTTACGTCAAGTAAAAATAAATCAGTTAAGCGCTCTCTAACCTAGTAACATTTCTGTAATACAGAACAACTAATAAGTGCAAAACCGTTAAGCACTGGAGTTTAGACTAAATGGCTTCAGCCCAAGAAAAAAATAAGGGGTCTGATTGAATACAGGCCCCTTTTGACAGATGCTGAGATAAGAACCACCAAATCTCACCCTGCCAATATGAAATCTGACAAACTTCGAGAATTCCGTCAAGCAGCTTACAAGCTTCTAGAGCGCCGGTCCAGTAATATATATATTGACGGAAGCGTAAATTTATGCGTAGGGGCAAAACGCTTATTTTAGATTAAATTATTTAGCCTTCGCATCAATACCGAGGCGCCTTAATGTCCGATTTTAACGGTACTCATAATCAGACTTTTATGTCAACTACTTCTACTGGACTGGCGCTCTAGGCAAAGCACACGACGCAACATTTGAACTAACAGACGCAATATTAACTACACGTAATGCTTACAGTTTGGCAGATTTGTCTCTATCACCGTTCTTTCGACGCAAATGGCCTAGCATTTATGAGGCGCTGCAAGATATACTTAACACGGGTAAGAAATGTCATTCTGAGCGTAGCGTAATGCGTAAACGCAGTTTTCCCGGAGGGTAGCATTTGCCGAAGGCTAGAATCTCTAAGATGCTTCACTGCACTACGTTTCGTTCAGCATGACAAAGTTTATATTCTACCCATTAGCAGTATAGTAGACCGAAACGAAATAAATTGATGCAGTTATACATTAAACAGATACCAACCTCCCAGAGGCGTCCATTACTGGCGGGAGACCATACTGCATGGTCTCGCCCCAACGCAGTAACTCTCCTTTGAAAGAACAATTGAGCATAGTGTTGCTGGAATAAGTAGGTGGACGGGAAAATTTACCGCTATGTAACGAAATGTAAATAGGCTATAATCCTTTCACAGTATGCCTTTAGCGCTCTTAACCGGAAAACCCCAAGTGTGGTTTATTTCCACCCACCTACTTACCAGGAAATAAACCAATTACAATTGGACAAGGATATAGTACGATTGCCTGGGTGCCAGAGGATTCAGGTAGTTGGGCACTGCCTTTAAGACATGAAAGGATAACTAGCTACGAAAATCCAATTGAAAAGGCTGCTTGGCAATTACAACAAGTGTGTAAACATTTACCGACTAGACCAATTTCTGTATGGGACAGTGAGTACGGATGTGCGCCTTTCATTTCAAAAACAGTTGATATTCCAGCAGACCCGGCTTGTACGTTTGCGTTCTAATCTTTGTCTATGGACAGCGCCTCCAGAGTATTCTGGCAAGGGGCGCCCAAGAAAACATGGTAATAAATTTAAGCTTAATGAACCGGATTCATGGGAGCCAGTAACTCAAAGTATAGAGTTAAATGACCCAAAGTTAGGATTAGTAAAAGTTAGGCTGTGGGAAAATCTACATTTCCGTAAAACTGCTGCGCGTCCGATGTCTTTAATCAGGGTCGAACGTCTTGATGATAAAGGTAATTTGAGAGTAGCAAAGCCACTGTGGTTAGCTTGGATAGGGGAAGAAATGCCTCCATTGTCGGAGGTTTGGCGCCTTTACTTACGCCGCTTTACTGTTGACCATTGGTATCGTTTCTTAAAGCAACGTCTTCATTGGACTCTGCCGAAACTTAGTACTCCCAAGCAATGTGAGCGTTGGAGTGATTTAATGCCAATGATTACTTGGGAATTATGGTTGGCTCGTGATATCGTAGCTGACAATCCTTTACCTTGGCAAAAGTCTTTAGACAAACTAACGCCTGGAAGAGTTGCCCAAGCTATGAATTTGATTTTGGAGGCTATTGGCACTCCTGCACGTTTGCCCAAACCTCGCGGAAAGTCTCCGGGCTGGGAAGAAGGAAAACAGCGACAACGTAGAATTCGCTATCCGGTAGTTAAAAAAACTACGTCAAAGCCACGTAAAGAAGAAAAAAAATCGGCTTAGTATTAAAGAATCCTATACTTCAAGTTTGTTTTTTACGAACTCAGTGTCACTGGGTCATTTCTTGGCGCCTAGTCTAAACTCCAGTTAAGCATTCTGACATCAAAAAAATTATGCTGGTAGTTATATTGACAAAATACCTTTATTGGTAAGCAGAAGCGGCGCCCCTGGCAGCGGGACTCAAAGCTGTGGTAGAAAACCCCGTTGCTATGCTTCAGGCGATCTTGCATTGGACGGGAGGACAACCCTTTCTCACCCAAAAAATCTGTCAGCTTGTGATTAGTGTGGTTGAGCAAGCCGATACATCATTGCTCCAGATTTCCCCCCACTATGACACTTTATGGATAGACGAGGTGGTGAGAGCTTATATGTTGGATAACTGGGAAATTCACGATGAACCAGTACATTTGCGTACTATTCGTGATCGCTTGTTCTGGAATGAAAACCGCACTGGACGATTGCTAGGAATTTATCAGCAACTTCTACGGGGACAATTGGTAGCCTTGGACGACAGTCGAGAGCAAATTGAATTATTGCTGTCAGGATTAGTGGTACGGCAAAGCAATCATTTGGCAATTAAAAATCTGATTTATCAACATGTTTTTAACCTAGCATGGGTAAACCAACAATTAAACCATTTGCGTCCCTATGCAGCTGCGATTGATGCTTGGGTTGCTTCCAAACGTAGAGATGCATCTAAATTATTGTGGGGACAATCTCTGCTCTTGGCACAACAGTGGGCGCAGAACAAAAGCCTTAGCGATCTAGATTACCAGTTTCTTGCTGCCAGTCAGGATGCAGAACGGCAGGTGATCCAGCAGCAACTTCAAGCACAGCAGGAAAGCGAACGATTCTTTCGGCAGATCGCAGAAGCAATGCCCCAGATTATGTGGATAATCGAGCCAAATGGTAAGCTGTCCTATACTAACCAGCAACTCAATACCTTTTTAGGGCGAACGTTGTCTGAGGTAGCGGACTGGAAACGGCTGGATTTAATTCATCCTGATGATCGCTCTAATAACCTCGCTGCCTGGACACATTCCCTTAAAACAGGGGAACCCTACGAAGTGCAGCTGAGAATACAAGATGGTTCGGGAAACTATCGCTGGTTTCTCAATCGCGCAATTCCTATTCGGGATATTAACAATCAGGTGATCAAATGGTTTGGCACCAGTACTGATCTGGATAACCTCAAACGTTCAGAAGAAGTTCGGCGCCTGCAAGAAGTAGAGAAGTGGCTTCGACAAGAACAGCGCGCGAGTCGCTTGCAAAAGTGGCTGCTAGGAAACATTAGTCTTGCGTTTGTTATTGCCAGTTTATTAGGACTTTATGCCTTTAGTCAACACCAGGAAGCCACTTTACGAGAAATCGAGGGTATCGCCAACGTCTCCGAAGCTCAGTTTGTCTCTGGGAATCGTTTAGATGCTGTGGTCAGTGCCATTAAAGCTCACGCCAAGTTGAGCAAATTGCCAAATGTACCCGTTAAATTAGCTACTAACATCGATCTCGATTTACGCCGCCCGACCTTTCAGGTAGTTGAGCGCAATCGGCTAAATGGGAACGAGGGTAAAGTCCGTAGTGTTGCCATCAGTGCCTCCGGGCGCCTAATTGCTGCCGCTCACCAACTGGGCAAGATTACCTTGTGGGGAGATGATGGTGTTTTGTTAAAGGTACTCAATGGTCATAAGGGAGAAGTTTTTGATGTGACCTTTTCCCCCAAAGGAGGGTTCTTCCGTACTTAACGTGCTAAATAAACATTTTAGATAATCGCAAAGCTTATTTATAATTTAACTTCATGGTTGAGGACTGCTTAAAGTCCCTGATACTAAAACGTTGTTCTTGGTTGTCCTTGTCCATCAGACCAACCCGAACGATGACCTCGCATATATTCAGTTTCCTGTCCCGGATAGTTTTCTCTCCGTGCTGCTAAACCGCAATAACCATCGCGATGTCCCGCTTGATAGGCTTCATATTCTTGTTGATTGGAGTTCCGAACATTACCCGAACTAACACAGGCTAATGCTCCAATTGCTAACCCGCTTAAAGCTAGTACAGCTCGGAGTTGAATGTATTCAGTACCCTGTCCCGAATTGTTTTCTCTCTGTGCTGTCGAATCGCTAAAACTATCGCTATGTCCCGCTCGATAGGCAGAAGATTCCTGTGGACTGGAGTTTTGAGCATTACTCGAACCAGCAAAGGCTAATGTTCCAATGAACAATGTGCTTAAAGCTAGTGTAGCTGCGATGACTTTGTTCTTCATTCTGGTTAAGTTTCATTTGTAGTTAATAATGTTTAATTGGTTAATATTGGGGTATAAAACAAGAGTCAAGATTGTTTTTACTTGTTGATAGTTAATAAATTTATGTAAATTCAACTTATGCAGAGGACTGATGATTTCATTTCCACCACCACCTCTCCGATAATCTGGAGGAATAGGCGCATTCGTTCAATATAAAACACATGAACTATTCTAAATATATGGCGCCAGTTTTCAAATTACAGTTAATTAACCAAATGGTTCTTCTATAAAAATCAATAGTAGTCAAATCAAATAATTTAAAACGTTACGCATTGTTTCGATAATAAGTTAGGTACGACTAATAACCAAACAACAAAAATAAGTATGGTGCCAACAATTTACCCTTCGTTACCAGGTTTATAAGTAGGGCTTGCTGAATAGAACTATAACCTTTACCATGTAATGGTTTCAAGCATTTTAAGTCCAAGTAGATGCAAGCTTAGGGCGCCTACAGGCTCAAAATCCGTGCATTTGGGTGGAAAAATTAGGGCTGGATTTGTAAGTCAACCTCCGAAACAACCATTTTTTGTACTGCAAGCGCGTCCAGATTCGTTTTGTGGAGTTTTTCAGCAAACCCTATCTACATGCTTGTGCTTGTTGTAACATTTGTTGAGATGCGTTTGCCCATTGAGCGTTTCCTTGGGCATTAAATAAGTTAAAGGCGTATTGAAAGACTTGGGTTGCTTGGTTACAATCACGTTGCTGCATGAAGACTAAGCCGGCGCCATAATAAGCGTTGGGATAGTTGGTATTTGTTTCTGCTGACCTTCTAAATGATTCCAGAGCTTCTTTGTATTTTCTTTGGTTGTATAATATTGAGCCGATGTTGTAATGCGCTTCTGTGTAATTTGGGTTGATTTTTGTAGCTTTGCGAAATGTATCTCTGGCTTTATCGAATTGTCCTTGTTCCATGTAGCATACACCTAAATGATATGCTGGCTCTGGCGCATTTTTGCTGTATTCCATCGCTTTTTTTAACGATTTAATGGCATTTTCCCAGTCGCGCTGCTGTTTTCTCAGTAAGCCGAGGTTATAATGCGCTATCCCTAATTTAGGGTCTATTTCTATTGCGCGCTGTAAATAATCTCCTGCTTGTTGCCAATTTGCTCCTTCGAGTAAGGCGCCTCCTAAGTTAGCATATGCTAGTGCAAATTTTGAGTCTGCTTGGGTAGCACGATAAAATGCATTTGCCGCAGGTTGTAATTGTCCAGCTTGGCGTAAGGCTAATCCTAAATTATAGTGCGCTGGCGCCATATTTGGGTCGAGTTCGGTAGCTTTTTGGAAGTAAGCTATTGACTCTGGCGCTCTACCTGCTTGAATTAACTGTAATCCTTGATTTAAAAAGTCTGCGGCTGTTCCCCCTACATATCCTTGAGCAATATGTAAAGTTTTGTTATAAGATAATGGTGATGTCGAGGCGCCGCTTGGCGTTGAGGCAGAAAGTAAAACCGAGAAAGCTAGTATAACGCCGATTAATCTCGCTAAACGATACTTTAGTAAGCTCTTTACCCTTTTCTTTTTTTGTCTAAGCATAGTTAATTTGAATATCCCGAAGTAAATTTTGTTATCAACGACTGAAATAAATTAGTAAGGAAGCATCATATATACAAATCTTCAACTTTGTAAATCTTTCTTAGCATTGTTTAAATTTTATTGAAATAAATATTACAACAAAATACTAATTGCAGCTAAATTGACAATTTAGTAGTAGAGTCGAATTAAAGAAAGGATAAATTTGCAATTAACCTTTCTTAATCTCTTCATAAACCATGAACGCGGCAGGGGAAGCTGACCGCAAGGAGGTTGTATGACCGAAAAAGTCAAATCGGGTTCGCGGAATGTCGCAATCGTCGGTCCATACTTGAGTGGAAAAACTACTCTACTAGAAAGTCTGTTGTTTGTCACGGGGGCAATAACGCGAAAAGGCTGTGTTAAAGACGGAAACACCGTTGGAGACCATGCTCCAGAAGCTAGAGAACGTAAAATGAGCGTTGAAGTTGGCGCCGCATGTACAGAATATAATGATGTGCAGTTTACTTTTATCGACTGTCCCGGTAGCGTCGAATTTTGCCAAGAAACATATAACGCTTTAATGGGAGTAGATGCAGCGATTGTAGTTTGTGAACCTATTAACGACAGAGTTCAAACGCTTGCTCCTTTATTTAAGTTCCTTGACGACCAAGAAATTCCTCACCTTGTGTTTGTCAACAAAATGGACAGAGCAAATATCCACGTATTAGATACTTTACACGCTCTTAAAGCTGTTTCAAGTCGTCCACTCGTAGCACACCAATACCCTATTCTACGAGGTGAAGAACTTACAGGATTTATTGATTTAGTTACCGAGCAAGCTTATCAATATCATAGCGGTGCCCCTGCTGATCCAATTCCGTTTCCCGAACATCTTAAAGAAGAAGAACACATCGCAAGAGCGGAAATGCTCGAAGCTCTAGCCAATTTTGATGACCACTTACTCGAAGAATTGCTAGAAGACATCGAACCAAAACAAGAGGAAATTCTCAAAGACTTAAAACTTGAATTAGGCGCCGACTTAGTAGTACCAGTATTCTTTGGTATAGCAGAACAAGACTACGGTGTTAGACCTTTACTCGAAGCATTATATAGAGAAGCACCCGAACCAGAAGTTACAGCCTCTAGACGCGGTATTAAAGCAGTAAATAATACCCCTGTAGCGCAAGTATTAAAAACTTTCTACACTCCACAAGGTGGTAAACTATCACTCGTGCGAGTCTGGCAAGGTAAAATCAAAGATGGTACAATTCTTAATAATGTACGTGCGGGTGGAATATATCGTCTTTGTGGACAGCAACAAAATTCTATAATGTGCGCGGAGGCAGGAGAAATTGTTGCACTCAGTCGCATGGAAGGTATTAAAACCGGAGATATTCTCACTACGGACTCAAAAGAGGAGATATTAGCTAAAGCTAAAGTAGTTGAACCAGTGTATGCGCTCGCAATAATTCCTGAAAAACGCAACGATGAAGTAAAATTAAGCGGCGCCATCACTAAACTACTCGAAGAAGACCCATCATTAATGTGGGAACAACACGGTGACACACACGAAGTCATCTTATGGGGACAAGGAGAAATTCACCTTCAAGTTGCATTAGATAGACTCCGCCGCAAATATAATTTACCAATGACAACGCGCTTACCGCAAGTACCTTACAAAGAAACCATCAAGAAACAAACCAATGCGGTACACGGTCGCTATAAACATCAAAGCGGTGGACACGGACAATTTGGTGATGTCTTCTTAGATATCAAACCTCTAACACGCGGTGAAGGATTCGCATTCAAAGAAACTATTGTTGGTGGTGTAGTGCCCAAACAATATATTCCTGGTGTAGAAATGGGAGTGCGTGAATTTCTTGTTCATGGACCTTTAGGTTTCCCTGTTGTAGACGTAGCGGTAACATTAACAAACGGTTCATACCACAACGTCGATAGTTCCGAACAAGCATTCAAACAAGCTGCACGCTTGGCAATGCAAACTGGAATGCCACAATGTGAGCCAGCGTTATTAGAACCGATACTTCGCGTCCAAGTATCTACACCGAACCAATTTACAGCAAGAGTACTGCAAATAGTTAGCGGCAGACGCGGACAAATATTAGGATACGAAGGCATCGAAGATTGGCACGGTTGGGATTGTATAGTTGCATACTTACCCCAAGCAGAAATGCAAAGCTTCATTATTGAACTACGTTCACAAACTTTAGGTGTTGGTTCATTCCATTGGGACTTTGACCACCTCCAAGAAGTACCTGAAAAATTAACCGAACGTATTCTTGCTAACGGTGGGCACAAATAATTTTAGATTACCTCTAAAATATTTTGCACCTGATTAGTATATTGAGGGCGCCGCTATTTTTTATACAGGCGCCCTTTATTATTTTGGCATCATATACCACTCGGCGCCGCCTTTAAAGCAACTACAGACATTTATCTGTAATTTTGATAACCTTAAACATCCAATTTTAGTATTTATATTGATAAAAAATCGACTTTTTATTTTTAGATTTAGTATATAAATTTACTTGTGCGCTGTTTTTACTGCATGATATGCACGAGTTAAGGAGTTTGCCTCTTATAAATATATAGTCAAAATACTCTCATATTGGACAAAGAGACCGTAGCTCATATCTTGCACCTACACCCGCGCGTGGGCGAGACTATACAAACAAAGCCTACCTACGCAGGCTATAAATGCTCATTTCACGTCTTGTTGATAAAAATACGTGTTGATTAAGAAAATAATTTTTCAGTATTTATACTTTGGTGCAAGATGTAAGGTAGGAGAAGCGCAGATTATACTAATACAGTGTTAGTTAACGGTGCCAGCAAGTTAGTTCAAATAGGAATGATAAATACAATTAGGGAACCATGCTACAAATCAACATGGCACCCCAACTTAATAACTATTTTTAAAGTTCAGAGTGTTTATATATAAGTGACTCCGTTTGATAACAAAATGTAACACACTATTTAGATTCTCATCAAATGAGAGTTATCCGTTTATATTTAATGTTTTCTTTATATTTGCTTGCTAGCAATACTTGGATAGGGTTGACAACTGTTGACGAATTACCTAGGTATTCTTATAATTATACTCTAAACGGGTTAAACGTGAACTTATCTCATGAGTCGCGAACGTTAACCCAGTTTTCCCGCTTTCTTAGCATCTCAAAGCGTAAAGTAACAGGAGATAGTTGGTACTCAGGAGTAGAAAACTTGAAATTTCTAAGAAACCAGAAATTGGGTTTTTTATTTGGTATTGAGAAAAATAGAACTGTCTCAAATAGTCCTGGAAAGTATTGCCAAGTAAGCAGTCTAGATATTCCAGACGAAGGTTTAGTAACTCATCTGAGAGAATTTGGATTTATAAAGCTGTTTAGGAAAGTCTTCTCCCAAGGGGAGACGCTTCGCGAACAAAAAAGAAGACTCTAGACACTACATTATATATTTACCAAATCAAGAAAACCTCAGCGATGAACAATATCTAAAAAAGATAACTAGAAGCGAATTTATCACAATACATGATACTCATTGGAAAATGATTACTATTTTTGTCAATGCGTAAGTCCTAATTTTAATTAATCCGGAAACAAAACAAGTCAAATTAATTGATTTTAGTATCAGTTCTTTACTTCCAAAAGAAACTCAAGACATCAAAAGTCCTAATGTTTTAGAAGGAACTCTCGCTTATTTATCCCCGGAACAAACTGGACGTATGAACCGAATTCCTTAATTAATTAACGGTTATTATTAAACTGAACCGTTAATTTGCAAATGTTAAGGTAATGTTCAGAGTTATATGTGGAAATAAGTTTTGGTTACCTTATATCTTGCACGTAAAATTGGAGTTGGGAAAGAATCATAGCCCAAGTTATTGACGAATGTAAAGAGCGCTACACTTATTTTTAATCTAAGTTATTTCTTTAGTTAGATAAATAAGTTAAGTATTTATACCATAATGAAAATACTTTAGAAATCCTTCACGCTCCTCGCAGGTGTTTACTATAAACACCTGCGAATTTTTCAATACCTAATACATCTAGTATTTGGGCAATTGTTCTCATGCATAAATTTAAAATGCGAACATAATTTCCCTTCTTTCACCCTCTTTTTTGCTTAACCGAGCAGTATTGGGGGTTAGGGGGATAGGTTGTACGTTGAGTTTTCCACATAACGTGAAAAGTCAGGTACATAATACGGCGCCAACAAAATTGGGTAGGGTGCGATCTGCGCTATTGCAACCAATCAATGTAACGCCAAATTACACTGCTTTCACGAACCATCTCATCTACCTTTGGATGAAATAAAATAAGGTTTACAATCATAGTTTTTTAAATTGTATTATGTGGTATTTTGATTATAAAAGTTGTACCTTCTTTAGGTGAGGATATACACTCTAATGTTCCTTTATGCTTTTCTATTATAATTTGATGGCTAATCGACAAACCTAAACCAGTACCCTTACCAACAGGTTTAGTAGTAAAGAAAGGGTCAAATATTTTACTTTTCAAATCGTCGTCTATTCCTATGCCGTTGTCAGTAATGCTAATTGTCGCGTTATTGTTTTCATCAATTTTTGTGCAAATCCAAATAGTTCGCTTTCGATTACTACTTGCCTTATAATTTAAATTATTTTCTGACAATGCATCAATTGCATTAGTAAGTAAATGCAAAAATACTTGGTTAAGTTGATTAGCGTAACATTTTACTAAAGGCAATTTACCATACTCTTTAATAACTTCAATTCTTTCTAATCTTTCTTTAAGAATCATAAGAGTACTTTCAATACCTTCATGTATGTTAACTTGTTTAATAGCTGCTTCATCTAATCGCGAAAAATTACGTAAGGATTTAACTATATCTCGAATACGTGCAGCACCCTTCTTCATTGAAGAAAGTATGTTTGGTATATCATCTTTAATAAAATCTATATCCGTTTCATTTACTTGCTCAATAATTTTATTTTTAGAGTTTGGATATTCTTTTTCATAACTATTTAGTAAATTAAATAACGTATTGGTGTAATCTGAAATATGTGATAAATTACCATAAATAAAATTAATAGGATTATTAATTTCATGAGCTATGCCTGCTATTAATTGCCCTAAAGAAGACATTTTTTCGTTATGAATTAATTGCGTTTGAGTTTTCTGTAAAGTTTGTAATGCTATTTTTAATTCTTGATTTTTCTGTTCTAATTGTTGTGTTCTTTCTTGAACTCGCGTTTCTAAGGTTGAGTAAAAATAAGCATTTTCTAGAGAAATAGCAGCTTGAGCGGATAACATTTGTAAAACTTCTAATCTATTTTGTGTGAATACTTTAATAGCAATATTATTTTCTAAGTATAGAATTCCATTCAGTTTGCTTTGGTATATAATGGGATACACAAGTACTGATTTAGGTTGCTTATTAAGAATATAAGAATCGTTACTAAAATCTTTTTCTTTAGTTGCATCATCTAATACTAAAGGCGTTAAAGTTTGTTCTACATACTTAATTAAGCTAAGTGGCAGTGCTTGACAAGTATCAACAGGAACAGATTTTAATATGATATTATTTGTTTCTAATAATGAAGCTTCAAGAACTAACTGATTATTTGTTTTAGAGATAAAACATACTTTTTGGGCACCAGCATTCTCTTTAACTAAATATATAAGTTTTTCAAGTAACTTTGAAAGTATAATTTCGCTACTTAAGGCTTGAGAAGCTTTAAGTATAGTTGAGATATCCAGATAAAAAGATTTTGTAGAAGTAGTTGAGTTAGTGTTTATTTTAGTATCCGATTGTTTTATTTGTGAAGTCGGCACTGTAGATGGTAATCGTTCTCTACTAGATAATATATGAGAGAGTAGAAAAGAATACTTATCTTCTAAAGAAAGTGCTTTTTTAATGGCACCCCACTTAATATAACTATAGTAGGCTTCGCTCATGTACAGTTGTGCAAACTTTACTTTCTGTTGTTCTAAATAAAATTTAGCGAATAGTTCTTGCGCTAGAGCAACTTCAGAAATGTAACCATTAGTACTAGCTTCAATAATAGCTTTATCATAAAGTTCAGCTGCTATTATATTTTTACCTAATATTCGTGCTTTCTCTGCTTCTACTAAATCATACTTATGTTGAAAGTTACACGGCGCATGTTGTGCCCAAATCCTCATTTTGTTTTGGTTAACCTGTACTTGCTTCAAATATTTTTTTTGCTCTATATCAGAAACGTTACTATAATTAGCTAAGAGAGATAAAGAGTAATAGAAGTTATTTAGAATGTAAAGTATAAAACCTGGATTACCCTCTCTACTATTCTCTGTCAAACGAGCATTATCAATAGCAATCGTTAATTCGTTAAAATGATAGCTAAGGATAGTTATACATAAAAAATATGTACTTAACCAAGAAGAGTTATTTCCTAAACTCGATATAATTTCTACTTTGTGTGACTGATAATATAATAGTTCACATTCTTCAGTATAATCTCTTTGTAGATTTAAGATTCTTTGTTTAATAGTATCTATTGATGCAGCAGTTGATTGTAGCTTTAAGTTTTGAGTTAACTGAACATACTCTCCCAATTTGCGTTCAACGCTTTCTAAAGTATCAGCAGATAAAAATAAGTTTTCGCTTAATGCCCAAGCATTGGCGCCTGTGAATTGTATATCACCAGTTTCTAAACCAATTTGAATCCCTTCTTGCAAAGGTTGAATAATATCTTTTAGAGGTTCTTTAAAATGTCTAATCATAGCATTGAATACAAAGTAAGTTTTACTTCGTATTGAGTTGGTATCTTCAAGCTTCTCTAATAGCTTCATCCCTAACATCCCAAATTGATAGCCTGCATTAATATTTGCAAATTTATCGCATAATATTGCACCATAAAGGCAATAACCATAAGCGGCATTAGTAGAATTACCATATCTAACTGATAATCTAACAAGTGCTAATACAATTAGCGGAAAGTGTAAAGACCCTGCCATTCCAGCAGGCGCGCTTATGAGTGTTAGAATTTGCATTGCTGCAAGCTTATGAGTGTCGCTCATTATTGGAAGTTCTAGTAAATCCTCAATTTTTCTTCCAATTAATAGTAATTTAGTATGTACAACGGATGCAAAAAGATGAGATAAATTTGGTTTTTCTGGTAATCTTACACCCAAAAATCTGAGAGCTTTAATTCCAGTCTCTATTGCTTGTAATAATAAGTTTTGTGTTGTATACGAGCGTATTTGAATATAATATACTTTGAACCTATCTAAAGTTTTTGTCACTTTCTCTAGAATAATCTCACCTATCTTTTTTGACTCCTTAAAATTACCAATTAGATATGATATTTCTGCTGCTTCTAAATGTAAATTTAACGTAATTTCATAACTAGTAGCCCAACTATCTACTATTAAAAGCTCCAGACCTATATTTAAATAGTTAATTGCTACCTGATATGCTGCACTCTTTTTTGCTTTTCTTCCAGCAATAAGATTAAGAGAAGCTAGCTCAATTTTATCACATTGATTAAAAAATAAATTTCGACTAAAATTGAGCTGATTAACTATGTCTAAAATATTTTCTTCTAGGTTCTCTTTAGATGCTGATGATTTTAACATTTGTCCAATTTGAAAATGTGTTTCCTGTTTTTCTTCATCAGCAATTAACGAGTAAGCAGCTTGTTGCACCCTATCATGTAAGAATTTATAACCGATACGCTTGCTGTCTAACAATTTTATTTCTTCTTCTTGGAATAGTAATGGTATCTGATATGTATCAGTTAGTGGTAGGATAAGACCTCCTTGAAGTGCTGCGTCTAAAATAGAAGCTGTCTCAGATAGAGATTTATTACTAACAAATGATAGTATATCTAGTGTAAATTTATTACCTATACAAGCAGCTATTTTAAGAACATCTTGAGTTGAAGAAGGCAACTTCTGAATACGGCTTGCAACTAATTCGACAATACTTTTATCAGTAATACTTATTTGTTGAATTTCTGCTATATTCCATATCCACTTTTGCTGATTAAAATCAAATTTAATTAATAAATCTTGATGTAATACTTCTAAAATTTGAGTAATAAAAAAAGGATTTCCAGCAGTTTTATTAAAGATTAGCTCACTGAGTTGCCATATACTGTTAATATCATTTCTTAATGCATCTGCAATTAGTTGATATACGCTGTCTTTTTCTAGTGGTTGTAATACAATATTACTTATATTGATACCAGCTTTCTCAATTTCTTCAACAGCAGTCATTATTGGGTGAACAGCAGTTACTTCGTTATCTCGGTATGCTCCAATCAGCAAAAAATGCTTAATATTAGTATCTACTATCAATAATTGTATTAATTTTAGTGTCGCTGAATCTGCCCATTGCAGGTCATCTAGAAATATTACTAGTGGATGTTCTTTACAACAGAACACATGTGTAAATTGTAGAAAAAGGTGATTGAAGCGATTTTGCGATTCACTTGGGTCTAATTTTTCTACTTCTGGTTGTTTGCCAATAATAATTTCTACTTCAGGAATAACATCAATAATAACTTGCCCTTTATCACTAACCGCATTTAATATTTTGTGGCGCCATATTTCTAATTTTTGTGTAGGTTCTGTCAAGAGTTGTCGCATCAGTGAAGAAAACGCTTGAATAATTGGTGCATATGGAATATGGCGTTTAAATTGGTCAAATTTACCACTGATAAAATAACCTTTAGCTTTAGTTATTGGTTTATTTAACTCGTTAATAATTGATGTTTTCCCAATACCAGAATATCCAGATACCATTATTAACTCTTTATTCCCATTACTTACTCGATTGAATACACTAAGCAATTGAATAATTTGTTCTTCACGTCCATATAATTTTTGGCTGAGAAGTAATTGCGACCTGACATCTAACTGGCCTGGTGTAAAATTGTTAATTGTACCTGTTAAAAGTAATTGTTCAAGACATTGCTCTAAATCAACCAGCAACCCTTTAGCACTTTGATACCTGTCTTCTGCATTTTTTGCCATCAACTTGTAAACTATAGCAGATACGGAAGATGGTACACCTGAATTTAGCTGCTCTATTGGAGTCGCTGACTCTGCTATGTGAGAATATACCAAGTCTAAAGAATCTTCACTAATGAATGGTAATCGACCAGTCAACATTTCATAAAGTGTTACTCCCAATGAGTAAAAATCACTGCGGTAATCTACAGAACGATTCATCCTGCCAGTTTGTTCAGGGGAAATATAAGCTAGCGTTCCTTCTAATTCGCTTGGATTCGTTATTTGTTTAGTTTCTAAGTTTAGGCGTGAAGCAATACTAAAATCTGTTAGCTTAATCTTTTTAGTATCAATATTAATGATAATGTTAGCAGGTTTAATATCTTTATGAATTATATGATTAGCATGAATGTAGATAAGAGCTTTAGTGATAGCAATAGCGACTTCTAGCGTCAACTGTAGAGAAGGTTTATTATAGTCCAGATAACTTTTAAGCGAGATACCACCAAAGTCTTCAAATACTAGCATCAACTGTTTGTTGCTACTATCTAAGTCAATAATTTTAACAATATTTTCTTGGTCAAGACTGCTCACAATCATATATTCGTGCTTGAGACGTGCGATTGCTTCGAGCGTCGGGTAGCAGTCTTTAAGAGTTTTAATAATTACAGACTGTTCGCTATGCTCATCTATACCGCTATATACTAATGTACTAACTCCTGTGTCTATAATATGGCTGAGTTTGTAACTAGGTTTTTGATTATTATCTGTTGTTATTGTTACCATTGCCCTAAACTTAAACTGCTTTTGGACGGTCAGTCGGTATAAAGATGTAAGTTTCGCTACATTCACTGATTCTATGCTCGGCGCTGAATAAACACTAAAAGGTGTCATTTCTGGAAAAAGAGCATGAACTACGAAGGCAACGAACAGCATCTCGCTTACAGAGGAAACCTATAAGAAAGCTTTCCCCTCTCCACCTAACTGTCCGGTGTTGTATTTAGGGTTCCCAGTAAATTTCAATTTTAAACACTTTGTAAGTTTTTTGGCATCAAATTAGCCAAATTACTTAATAACAACTGATTCTCATCATCATTACCTATAGAAACTCTAAAGTAGAAATTATCTAATCCAGGCAATTCAGTGCAATCCTTTACGTAAATATTCTTAGTCTTTAAATTATTTGCTACATAAGTTGATGTTATATCTAGTTTGCTAGTTCCAACTAAAAGGAAATTGGTAGCTGATGGATAAACGTCAAAACCAAGCTCTAACAATTCGTTTGCTAATAAATTGCGCGCGTACTGTACCAGTTTTATTTGAGTACAATAGTACTCCAAGTCGCTTAGTGCCGCAATTGCAGCTACTTGTGCAAGCGCATTGACTCCAAAAAACTGCGTGCGATTTTTAAGACAAGAAGCTAATTCGGTTGGAGCAATAGCATAGCCAACACGCAACCCTGCTAAAGCAAACCCCTTAGAGAAGCTACGTAGTACAATTAAATTAGGATATACGTCAACTAAATCTGCTACTGTTTCTTGGCAGAGTTCATAGTAACATTCATCAATTACTATTAAACAATTAACCTGGCTAACTAGTTCAACGATTTGGCGCCTAGGAATTAAATTTGCAGTTGGGTTGTTAGGATTGGCAATGAATATTACTTTGACTCTAGTAGTAATTTTTTGTATTATCCCTGTAACATCAAGCTCGAAATTGCCGATTCGATTGACGAATACGACTTCCCTATGAAGATTTTTCGCAGCATACCAGTACCCAGGAAAAGTCGGTATTGGTAATAAGACCTGTTCGGAACGGTCAACAAAAACCTTAAGTATTAACTCAATTAAGTCGTCGGAACCGTTGCCAACAACAATTTGTGATTGCTTTTTCGCTGTATAAATAGCAAGCTCTTTTTGTAAATCACTACTTTGTACTTGTGGATACCTATTTATTTTTGACGCAGCATGACAGATAGTTTGTATAACTTTAGGGGAGGGAGGATAAGGACTCTCGCTCTGATCTAAGCCGATGGAGTTGGATGGGTGATAAGAAAAGGCTATAGTGGGATGATAATTCTCTTGTACCATTGCTTTTTGTAAATTTACAACACCATAAGTGACTGCATAGCGAGCGAGATATCGGAAATATCAATTAGGGCGTAAATCAAAAATAGTGCTAAAAGGCGCCTCTACTTCGTTTTGTCCAACGCATTTCCACCCAGATTCAGCGAACAAATCCATCCATTCACTTAGCGATGGAACGTACTGACCAACAACGGCATGAACTGTTTCAAATCCCAGTGTAAATACTGGTATATTATCAGACGGTATAATATCAGAGCGATAGGTATCGCACAAAAGAAAGCGCTTTAGATTAGGAAATACTTTACGCAAGTTTTGCATTAGTTGTAAACATTTGTCTCTAGGCCACATATCGTGACCACAGAAAAAACTGAACAAAGTATCTACATCTTCAAATTCATTTTGTGCTTCTAAATATCTCATATCTCGTTGTAACACAGTTATTCGCGCGCTCAATTCTTCTTGGTCAATGCAGTCGGAAGCTAGTGCGACTGCTTTTGAGTTAATGTCTATACCTATTCCACTCACGAATGGATATTTTTTGGCTAATTTTATTAATCGTTCACCGCTACCGCAACCAAGGTCTACTACAGTATTAAATGGCAACTCTAGGAGTACTTTTTCAAAGTAAGGGTCTACCATTACTGAACCTTGCTCACGAGAAGCGATTGCAATCGATTTTCCATCTCGTTTTATAAAGTCTGAAACGCGGTTGGAATTAATACTGATTGATGCCAAATTTTGCATTAAATATCCATAACCACGAGTTAGCCACAAGAAAAATCCTTTATTCTGATATATCTCTGTAAATAAAGAACCTTTTTTAAAAGTATCTTTATCATTACCTGGAGTACATATATCAACGCAACACAATGCAGAAATAATTGCTTTGACTGATGATACATGCAAATCTTTATCATCACAAAAATTTTTTATATTTATGAATCCAATATGCTGTATTTCATCAAGAATCTTTAATTCGTATGCTGCGGATATAGAGTAAGTAGCTATTGCTGAGTTGAATATGTCGTTGCTAAAAATGTTTGTTTGGTTAGTATGCATGATGTTGAAAAAAGTATTAAGGTTAAGCGAATAATTTTGTAGAGTGGGCAATGCCCACCTGACTACTAGGCTAAGACTAATTGATTACTTGCATGATTTTGAGCGTAAGTTACTAATTCATACATTGAATCACTAAAAAGCTCAAAAACTCGTTTGACTATTACTTCGGACGCAAGTTTTTGTTGTTTGCTCAGTTGAAGATGATGAAATAATTGTTTGATTTCTGCTTGTCGAATCGTATGACTTTTTTCTACTTCCAAGTGTGTACCACCTATATAGTGATAGGTTTTATTAGTAGTTTTTCTGATTTCTTCAATCAAAGGTATTGTTGAACATATAAAAACGTAAAAGGTTGCTTCTATTGCTTCTATTGCAGCAATTTTAACAATTGACTCAGCATGACGAACATACGTTGCAACAGTATGTGGAACTAATCTTGTTTTCTTAGTTTCTTCACCCCAAAGTAGCTTTATAGCATCGCTAAAGTTAAGATTTTTGTCAAATCCTAAATTTTTTAAATCTTCAATAAACCATATCCAATGGTCTTCATCTTCATATGTATGCTTGTTAATCAGTTGTTGAATTTCATCATCACTGTTTTCGTCACGAAAATCATATTTCCAAACATCGGCAAAACCCATTGCAATATGAGTCAGGCAAGGCATCCAAGCTAATCTTTCTTCAATATTTATACTAGTATCCTGCATAAATGGAAATAATGGTAGTTTAGCAAACTCGTTTTGATAGTTATCAATCAATGCAAAAATCTCTTCCATAATTTTTTCCTTTTTTGTTTAGGCTAATTGTTGAAGATAACTTAAGTGTTCAAGTATTCGTTTTAAAACTATGAGCTTAAAACGTTACTAATGTCAAATTTACGTTTACTATCCTGCCACTGCTGGTAACTGGTGCCATAATGTTGCTTCCAATTGTGATTAGTTAACCAGCCAGCAAGATAGCGTTTTCCACCAGCTTCTAAAAGTATTTGATTGACTTTCTCTAAAGCATTAATACTTTCAGCATCTTTTGAATCAACACCTATAGGTAAGATTGCAAAGCAGAAAATATCATTGCCTGGAGGCATCATTAAGAGTGAAGGTCGATTTTCAGATGCGACCATCATAGTTCTATGTCCATCGCCCAAGCTGAGTGGTAGAATATCCAGAATTTCAGGCAATATTTTCGTCAAACTAGAAGCGCTGATAAAGCAATCTATCCAGGGGTGAGTTTGATTCCAAGCTCCTGTACGTCGCATTGTATCAAAACGGGGTTGATAACGGAAAACATGATTTGCGGTTTCCTCATCTTCAATATGAACAAGCTTCCAGTAGTTTAAGTCTCTCAATACATCAGTAACTTGAGGCGCCGTTGTTTCATATTCTATACCGACTTGCAAACCATACAGCCAATGAGTAAAAAAACGCCTAACGCCATTTTGGGTTTTAATGCCTTTAGCAGAATTCCAACAAAAACCCTCTAGATGTTCTATCTGCTGAGATTTACCTAACTTGATTTGGTCATTCATCCATACATCAATAGAGTCATAAACTAAATGAAAAGTGCGAATATTTGGTTTTATTTTACGCAATGTTAAAGTAGCTTTAACAATAATTCCGCATTTTCCTAGCCCACCTAAGACAGAATTATATAAGTCACATTTTTGAGTTTTACTACACTTGACATATTCACCATTCCCTGTAATAATACTTATATCAACTACATTGGTTGCAACAGAACCGTAAATTTTGGAATTAGTACCAATACCTCCAACAGATAGAATTCCACCTACGGTTTGTTCTAAATTTAGAGGAACTACTTTTGGAAGCATTTTGTGCTGAAGCGTAGCAGCAGTAACATCTTGCCATCTTGCACCACCAGAACAAGTTACAGTTTCGTTCTGAGTATCAACTACATTGTCATTTGGCAATTGTGTTAAGTCAAGAGAAAAGCCATTCTTAGGTATAGACTGTCCGCTTTGACTATAACCTCTACCTCTAACAGTAAGTTGTAAATGCTGTTGATTGGCAAATTTTACCACTGATAGAACTTCTTCAATTGTTTGAGGCTGAATCACAGCATAACAATTACCGTAG
>NZ_KB217478.1:247685-302678 GCF_000331305.1 Calothrix sp. PCC 7103
GCAATAAGGACATCAACCATTTTTGATGTGGTTGGAGAAAACTGACGCAAAAAAGCGCAATCGTTGTGACCACCAAAGTTCAATCGGATTCAAATCAGGAGAATATGGTGACATATAAAGAACACTGGCGCCAACGGATTGAATCAAAGGTTCAATTGCAGTTACTTTGTGAGATGGTAAAAAAGTCGCATCTGGATATTTTTCTACCATTTGAGCTAGCTGGATTGGATGAAAGTCTAATTGACTCTTCATAGCTCCACCTTGCTTTTGCGGCTCTAAGTTACCTTCAGTTTTCTTTATCTCAAGCAATTTTTGCACAAAGCTTTTGCGCTCCATCGAATCTAGAGGCAACTTTTCTGACCGAAGTATTGCCTTGCTCGTAAGCTTTGACTATTTTTTCTCGCTCATTCGATTGAGTAAGCTCTCATTACCTTTGTTGATGCACATTTTTTTAGTGTACCTCATTTACCTGCAATCTGCTGTATTTCACCAGACTTAATCGACAAAAACATATACAACATTATGTGAAATTATTTAAATACTTTTATTGTTGTATATTTGTAGCCGTTAACGCATAGCAATCCTATATGGTTTTTGAAAAATTACATTTATATAAAGACGCAATTAATCCCTACCTAAGCAGAAAAGGCTCGCTTACGGGAAAACACAAAGTTATACGCATCTTTGCAACGCGATTTTCAAAAAAGAATTAGGTTTGCTATCTGTTATACAATATATAAATAACATACTTCATCATCAGAACAATGTTTCGTACTTTACACTTTTAATCAAGTTAGTAGTCTATGAGGGGGTGACGAAAACCCGTGAAACTGAAATGCAGCAATAGTTTTAAGCACGTGTGCCATAAAAAGATAAACATTATTTTTAGAGTTTCTTAATTTTATTTTCGATAAGCTTCGTACAAAAGTCTTATTTCTCCGTTGGAAAAGGTTGCTGAATTTACTTTAGTCTTTCGAGAGTTCACTCTTCTATAATCCTTACTGCATAAGCTTTTAAAGCTAGATTGCCACCCCGTCAGCGCGCTATCACTATAATCCAAACTTGAAGACGCTCTTTATAAGTATTCCTGACAACCGAGAATATTGTGCATTTTGTAAATATATCTATATGCATAAATAAATGGTATTGAATAAGGATAAATACTCAAACTACATAAATAAGTCTTATCGGCAATCAATCGGAAACTGTAAAGCATGCGAAAGTTGTTATTTTTTGTTACGTAAAAATGTGAAGTAATGAAAAGTTTGCCTTATCACTATGTCCTCTTGACAAAAGTGAAATTTTCTTAACCTGTCAGGAATGACTCAACTCTAACTTGTTACCAATGGTTGTGGTGTACTTAGTTGGCGAATACCCTGGAATTTCCGCGTTTGGAGAGGAAAGGGCGCCACTTCCCCAGCAAAATTGGGATTAAAAATGGTTAAATCTTTACCAAAAAAATTAACCAAGCACTTTAAGGAGGTAATGGTTATAGTAGATACAGGCTTCGGTAGTATTCAATTTATACACGGTGTTCGAGAGAACAAATATCACATAATTGCTGGCATCGCTTGTACTCATAAGTTAGTTGATGGGCGCAGTGTCACCCAATTACATAAACGAGGACAGCAACTTTATCTGAGCGGGTTTGAAGTTTCCTGTTTATATATCCTGGTATTATTTTAAATGCCATGATGGTAAGTACGAGAAACGATTTGTTATTTCTACCAAGGCTTTGAAGGCTAGTACCATTACAGGCGTGGGGCAAACGGCGATGGCAGATAGAGGGTTGGGTTGGTTTAAAACCGCAAAACACCGTCGGGTAAGGGAGCGTGATATCCGACCTAGAAAGCGTAGAAGTAGTTGACATCAAACCCTAATTATGAGTGTCAATAAAATCAGACATTCAGGTGCCGATCTTATTGATGCGAGAGACTTCTGCCCTCTGTCTATGTGCAGGCACCGGGTTTATTGTTAAGAGGCGCCTGTCAAATGTTCGCTCGGTAGAAATTTTGGGAAACCTATGTGTAAAACCAAGCCAAATTATTCTTTTATAAATAACCTTAAGAAAACATGAAAATACTACCTTACGATAGCTTTACAATTTCTACCCCAGATTCGGTAACTGTAGTTGTACAACGTTTGGATGCAAAAATAGAAGTTCCTTTCCTATTGGGATTCTCAACAAAAGATAGACCTTATCAAGGAACTGTTTCTGAACAAGGTTTTAAAATCACGCGCAAAGTCTATCGCAAATTATTTATACCAGTAATTAAAGGACGCTTTGAAGTCCAATCACATCAAACAGTCGTGTCTGTAGAAATGAGTCTACATCATGCGGCTATCGGATTTTTAGGTTTTTTCTGTTTGTCTTGGTATAGTGTAATTCTGCCAAATATTTTACAAAGTGCTGCAACAGTTGGTCTTAGCGCTATATTTCCAGCGATACTTCCGATATTCTTAATTATCGTTTGGCTATCTTTTTGGTCAGAAGTAAGTAGAAGTCGTAGCGAACTGGCAAACATTATTCAGGGAAACGAAGATATTTAAGTGATATGAGTTTAAAGTTAAACCTAGATAGCAGAATACTTGGCTATTAAAGATAGAAAGCAGTTCTTATCTCTGTTTTCACCTTTATCTAGGTTTGGCCGCTAGCTAAGGTTTACTTAACGAACGAGTATATGATTTCTTCAAAAGGCGCCCGTAAAGGGTTGGTTGAGGAGAGCATTACGTACTGTACCTTCTCACAACTTTTATAGATTGAAATTGCAGGTGCCTCCATGACGATAACTGCGACGTAGGGTAGGGTGCGTGAAAGCACTGCAATGAAAGCGTTACATTGCTTGATAGTAATAGCTTTCACGCACCATTTATACGTTAAGTAAGCCACTACTTTCCGCAAATATACTTTGAGTTTTTAAGTGCCATGCTATATTAGAACTTGAAAGCGCTCACTTGTTAAGAAAACGGCGCCATTTCTAAAAGTGCGAACATAAGTGTTGCTAATTGTAGTTTATGTAGTTAATTTATCATTCAACTTTTTCAAATTGGTCTTTACTGGCGCCGCATACAGGACACACCCAATCGTCTGGTATTTCTTCAAACGGTGTACCTGGATTGATATTACTATCTGGATCGCCCGATTCTGGGTCATATTCGTACCCGCAAACTATACATATGTATTTGTCCATCTTTATATCCCCGTAAAATTCACTTAAAATTAATTATAAGGAAAATTCGCTATAGCGGATTTATATTGTTTCCCAGGAAAGTATTCGGCAAGTATTGCGACCCACAAACCTGCTGAAACTGCGACACTTACTTACTTATATCATGTCCGGGAGCGTAACCATAATAAAATCATTGTAGAGACATGGTAATTATGGGTAATCAACCGGACATGATATTACTTCCTTACTTCCTTACTTACTTCCTTACTTACTTATGTATCACTGCTCTCTTACGAACTGTTGATGTTAGTTCGCGATCAAAATTTATTTTGTTTGAATTGATGTAAACTTTGTTTGAATTGTTTTTTTATTTTTTTTATTCAGTATTAATGCTGATGATTATTATTCAATAATACAGAAATATATTATTTATTCGGGTTAAATTAAGCCAAGAATATCTTAACGACAATGGAGGCAAAAGAATAGGAAAAAACATCCAAGTGATAGTCATACTTCAAAACACGTTTTAATAATGATTATAGCGTTTATTAAAAAATTATGGTTAGCTTGAATTTATTTAATGTTTTTCCAAAAAGCAACAAAACTTCAAGCTATAATTACTAAAATGGAAAACGCTATATTCTTTTTATTTATATAAAATCTACTTCTATTATCTTATCATATTTATAAACACATACGTTTAAAAATTAATGATGTACATATTAATAATTGGAAAAAATAAAAAGTCTTTTCTAAATATTACTCTATATAAATATGGATTTACTTCGCAATAATTAATACTGATTAATTGTGAAATTGATTTACGATTTACGTATCCTTCCATTTGTCATTGTGTTTTCCTACGGACATGAACATGGGCGTTCATGCAGTGTTCGCGTCTGTAAGTAAACTGCAAATTGGAGATGACTTTACATTTATATTATTGCTATAAGCGGCGCCTGAAATCTTGAATAGAACAAAGTACTAAAAATATATTATTACTTCCTTAGAGTTTGGAGGCGCCGACTTAGTTAATTAGGTATCACCGCTTTTGTACTGACTAAATAATTTTACTAATGTTTACACAAACATTTGTCTTAGGACAAGCTGAAGTGCAATCCGTAATCGTTAAAGATGCGTTGGTAGTTGCAGCTAATGCAACGGTAATGGACGCAATCTCGCAAATGAGTGGCATCCGTACCAGTTGTTTAGCAAGCACAATAGCTGATAGTCCATTGGATGTATATATAGAGGCTCGATCTAGCTGTGTGTTAGTTGTTGAAGGCAATGATTTAGTAGGTATTTTTACAGAGCGGGATGTAGTGCGGCTTATAGCGCAACAGCAATCACTCCACGACTTGAAGATAAGTGAAGTGATGACTTATCCCGTAATTACCTTGCGCGAGTCTGTTTTTACAGATATATTTTTTGCAATAAATCTACTCCAACAATATCGTATTCGTCATTTACCCATTGTTGATGAGTCCGACCGTCTTGTGGGATTGGTGACTCATGAGAGTTTGCGACAAAGCTTGAGACCTGCCGATGTATTGCGGTTGCGTCTTGTGGCAGAGGTGATGAGTTCTCTTGTAATTTGTGCGAATCCTGAAACTTCAATGATCGCAATTGCCCATTTAATGGCAAAGCATTGTGTTGGTTCTGTGGTTATTGTTCAAAACCATAAGCAAATGGAGATACAACCAAAACCATTGCCTATTCCTGTAGGAATTATCACAGAACGTGATCTTGTGCAGTTTCAAGCATTGAATTTGGATTTAGAAACTTGTCCAGTAGAAGCGGTTATGAGTACGCCAATTTTTACAGTAAAACCAGAGGATTCTTTATTGACGGCGCAGCAAATTATAGAGCAGCGTCGCATTCGCAGGGTAGTAGTGACGGGTTCTGAGGGGCAATTATTGGGCATTGTAACCCAGAGCAGTCTTTTACAAACACTTAATCCTCTAGAGCTATACAAGTTTACTGATATTTTAGAAAAGAAGATATTGCAATTAGAAGCAGAAAAAATTGAGCTTCTGCAAAATCGTACAATTGATCTAGAACAGCAAGTAAGTGATCGTAAGCAAACAGAAGCTCGCTTGACCGAAACCAATCAACAACTTGCTATTTCCAACGAGCAACTTGCCAGTGCCACTCGCCACAAAGACGAGTTTCTCGCCAACATGAGCCACGAACTTCGGACACCCCTAAATGCGATTTTGGGTATGACAGAAGGTTTACAAGAGGAATTATTTGGCAACACTAGCGAACAACAAAAAAAAGCACTGCAAACTATCGAACGTAGTGCTACTCACTTACTCGAGTTAATCAATGACATCCTCGATTTGGCAAAAATTGAGGCCGGACAAGTTGAACTTGAATGTGCCTCTACCTCTATTAGTCCGCTTTGCCAAGCAAGTATAGTATTTATCAAACAACAAGCCTATAAAAAACGCCTCAAACTTAACCTTCAGTTGGCGCCTCATCTACCCGATTTGCTGATCGACGAACGTCGGATGAGACAAGTCTTGATTAATCTGCTCAATAATGCTGTGAAATTTACCCCAGAAGGTGGCAGCGTTACCTTAGAAGTAACCTTAGAATTGTCCACTAATACTAATACCCCCAACCAAATGCGTTTTGCTGTAATTGATACAGGCATTGGCATTGCCCCAGAGGAATTAAAAAAACTATTTCAACCTTTTATTCAAATTGATAGTGCCCTTAACCGTCAATATCAAGGAACTGGTTTGGGACTATCTCTGGTTAAGCGGATTGTGGAACTACATGGCGGTAGTATCGGGGTAAGTAGTCAAGTTGGTATGGGCAGTCGATTTATGGTGTATCTTCCCTGTCCAGATGTATCGCTTCCATTCACCAAATCTTTGCCAAAATTGGTTCCTCAGTTAACTAGCACTACTTTAGAAGCGGTTACAACTTTGCCCCTAATTTTGATTACAGAAGATAATGAAGCCAATATTATCACCATTTTTAGTTACCTCAAAGCTAAAGGGTACCGCTTGATCTTGGCAAATAACGGTCAAGAAGCGATTGCATTAGCGCAGGAAAAGCAGCCCGATTTAATTTTAATGGATATCCAAATGCCAGGAATGGATGGATTAGAAGCAATGAAACGTATCCGCAGTCATCCCAACATGGCTAATATCCCAATTATCGCTTTGACTGCCCTTGCAATGGCAGGAGACCGCGAAAAATGTTTAGAAGCTGGAGCCAATGACTATCTAACTAAGCCAGTCAAGCTTAAGCAATTAACTGCCACAATTGAACATTTTTTAAGTATATCAGGTAAGCGTAAATAGTCGCAAGTGTTTCTTGTCCAGCAATTAGCACAACCACTCAATAATATGTCATTGCTGATTAACACAGTTGATACATTGATAGTCTTACAAATCGACTTTAATTATATGTACTATGACTAATATTATACAAAACAAATTAAGAAATTACTATATACTAAAGTATGTTTTTTACATCTAGATCAAATCATGAAGAAATTCTTTAGTTTTTCCTTGGTACTTATTGTTCCGATGTTAGTAATTGTGCCTCTAGTAAAAGAAGCAATTGCTCAATCCTCATATTCCCGCCTGAAAACACAATTTACAGGCAACAATAAATGTCTAGATATTATTAATGATGGTGAAAATAACAAACCTATCATGGCTGATTGTGGTAATTTCTCAGGACAGCTTTGGGAAATAGAACGTACCAAAAATTCTGGCTATTTTCGTTTAAAAACACAATTTACAGGCAACAATAAATGTCTAGATATTATCAATGATGGCGAAAATAACAAACCTATCATGGCTGATTGTGGTAATTTCTCAGGACAGCTTTGGAAAATAGAACGTACCAAAAATTCTGGCTATTTTCGTTTAAAAACACAATTTACAGGCAACAATAAATGTCTAGATATTATCAATGATGGTGAAAATAACAAACCTATCATGGCTGATTGCGGGAATTTCTCAGGACAGCTTTGGAATACGCCGAAAGCTATTTAATACAAACATAATACTAGCAGACACATTACATGGAGTTGCACGAACATTATTCTTGGCGCCAGTAGTAGGCGATTTCACGGCACGGCAAATTTTAGTATTTACAGGCACCGTATTCCTACCTCTAAAGTTGGAGTAATGCTTTGTCAAATTATTCTGAAGGGGTGACAAAGGCGCCTACAATCACGATAAAACATTCTATTTTGTTTTATGTATAATACAGGTCATCAGATGAGTAACCATAAGTATAATGTACAAAGATACCCTTTAGTATGGTTTTATGTAATTTCAGTTTTGATTGAAATTGCAATAATCCCATTATTTTTCTTTACAGGCGCCGACCAAACTGTCTTTAAGGCACTTGAAAAAACTGGAATTCCATTTAAAACTGATTTAATCAGCGCATTTAAGCTTATTTTGGCTGCCCCAGAAACATTGCCAGCTATCTTTTTATCAATCACACAAGTTGCAGCAGTTGATATTGCTGTTATCATCGTTGTGAAACTTGCTTACGGCAATGCAGGAATCACTGACCTAAAAAGTCGATTCCGCTTTTGGAAACAAGATATATCGTGGCAGAATGGTTTGAGAAAATGGTGTATATGTATTTTTACATTTAGCTTAATTAACCTTGCTTCTGCTTGGTTTAACAAATCAATGTTTCCTGGGTTATTTGTATGGGATGTAAATCTTCTTCCTATCGCTTTCTTAATTAGTTTGATAATAACTTTGTTTTTGGATACTGGAGGATTATTTGAGGAGAATGGTTGGCGGGGTTTTGCCCTACCTTTATTATTACAACGCTTTAACCCAGTTCAAGCATCTATATATCTAGGAATTATCTGGGGAGTGTGGCATTTTCCTGTTAAATATAATGTTTTTCTATCTTACGGATTTACAGAAGGTGCAATCTACCTTTTGACTTTTACGATACGATTAGTTTTCGTCTCAATAATTATGACATACTTTTGGAATCAACTTGGACAAACAACAATTATTGCAATCGCGATGCATGGTTTAATTAATGATTCTATTGGGTTAGGTGGAAGAATTGAATCTGAGAATTTTATACCTCAACTATTTACGGAAATAAATTTATTATTGCCAACGGCTGTAGTAGCAGTAATTTTGTTGATACGAACCAAAGGTAAGCTTGGTCTTAATATTTAAATATTAGCTTGTAAGTAAACGGAGTTTTACCTTTATGGTAGTGAATTGCGGTTGAATTAGCTGGCGAATCGTTGGTACTGTTTCGTAACTCAGCTGGTCAGTTTGCGGCATTCCCAAATCGCTGCCTCATTGAGCTGCCCCTCTTGAGTGAGGACAAGTCACAGCAGATGGTTGCCTTCAATGTCCCTATCATGGTTGGCATTTTGCTGCATCAGGCGCCAAAAAGAATCGTGAATTGTTTTTTCTTTACTTGCATATTCTGATGAGAATCGACATAAGTGTATATATAAAGACAAGCAACAATCAGAGCGCGCGTAAATGAGAAAATTTATTGTAATTTTTGTAACAAGCTTGTTACTGGTAACATGGTTGCCAGCACAAGCTCAATTTCGTATTCCAATTCCTAAACCTTCTATACCCGTTCCTATTCCATCAATACCAACGCCTGGTTTACCAATTCCCGATGTGAGGAAACTTCTAGAAGGAGACCAACCCATAAGCACCAGCTTTGCTGATACTAGTAAACAAAATACAATTCCCGATAATTTTCCTACCAAGACCTTTAGACCACTTACAGAGTTACCACGGGGACAGAAAGGTGGCTTTTTGCTACGCCCTGGTTTCTTTGAATTATTAGTACAGAGCTATTGTTTAAGACCTGGAACCTATGGACCAAGTAAGGGCAAAGGATATCTCTACGCGGACTTAAAAGGTTCCAAAACAAAAATTGTTCGTAAAATTTTACAAAATTCCGTTCGTTACTCAGAAATTTCCCAACAAGATATTCAGGTATTATTATGGGGAATAATTGCTCGGACAAAAGTAAGTGATATGCAACAGAAAATACAAGAAGTTGCAGCCAAGCTGTTGACAGGAGATGAAATTTTTCAACTTAACGGTGGTGCGCTAGGTTTAATACCACCGCAAGCATTCCGTAAAGCAACAGCAAATTTACCATCTCCTGTCCGTAAGGTATTAGAAGCAGAAGCAAGTATTCGCAAAATGTTGACTCAAACTGGTGGAACAAGTTTTCAACAGTTGGAGAGGATTGCTGTTTTAGTTGGAGAACCACCAAAAGAAGGTGCAGAAGTACCACAGCAGCGTTGGTCACTGCATCCCCAAGGATTTTATGTTCGCTACCGACCTTCTGGATATAGTAAAACTTTAATTCAGGTTTATGTTCCAGAAAACTTCAACAAAAGAACTAAAAATAATAAAACCTTGCTCTTAGCTCAAAATACAAGTGCGGAATATGACCCATCAGGGGATGTTGCAGTCCCCGCTAACACCAGCAGTCAACGCTTGGGAATGTCGGGTCGCCCTGTGGATGGTGGAACTCCAAATCCCAATGGTTCAGCAAGTGGTAGCCAAGAGCAAGCACCACCAACGCCTCCTAGAACTGGCAATACCCTCACAGAAATACCGGGAGCTCCCACGAAAAGAACAATATTTTGCAACCCAACTGTTAGAGAAGCTCTTGATCGAGATTGGGCGGCAACCCGTGGTGATAATAAAGAAAGAGCGAGATGGGTGTTCTGGAACAGTGTAACTGGGGAATTTACTGTTTCGGATGTCATAGTGGGAGAAGAAGCAGAAGTAAACCCAGGTGCCACACCACCAGATAGAGATGGTATTTATGTGGTAGGTGTTTATCATACACATCCACCAATAAACAACGAACCGGGTACAGTTCAGCTACGTGGACCAAGTGTTTTCGGTGATATTACTTTTTCAGAGGGCAGAAGAGTTCCAAGTCTAGTTAGAGATTATACAGATAATTCTCTTACAGAAGTTCAAGATACTGTTTATGGACCAGAAAGAAGAGGAGAAGCACAACCTGGAGAGACACTTATGCGTAATAAGTATCCTTTACAATGTCGTAGCTAATCACAACACAGGCACCGATATTTATAAATACCCAGGTGCCTGTCAACGGATTTGTGATATTGTCGAATCCCTTCGTGTATTTTCGCGATTTCATGAAGCAGATTAAGAGCGCTAAAGTCAAACTGTGAGAGGATTACAGCAATTTTACATTTTGTTACATAGTTGTAAATTTTTCCGTTCACCTACTTAGCATTGACGTTGTATTAAAGCAGGAGATATCCAATGAGTAAAAAACTTAATAAAATAGACATGCTTCTATTAAAATCTTTAGCGGAAAAACCGCTTTACGGATTAAAAATTGAAGAGGAATTTAACAAACTTTACAACTCCGATTTAACCATTAAGAGTCTTTATCCTAACCTTGAGTGGTTAGAGAAAAACGAATTTATTTCCTCTTGGTGGGTGGAGGAAGAGTTTAAGGGAGGAAAAAGGCGCCGATGCTATGAATTAACTGAGAAGGGCAAGCAAGCTTTAGGAAACTAGTAAGAAAGGCGCCGTTTACCGTGAGAAAAAAACTTATTACTCAGCACACGCAGCAGAAAATACAGGTAGGAAGTGGCTAGAACAACTAGGATAAATACTTAGATACTTAGATACAAGCATTTGTTAAAAACTGATAGACCTAAAGGTTGGTTTACTAAAACGAAGCAAGATTAGTTCAATGAAACTCAATTTACCCAGATACACAGATACTTAAATATTTAGGTACTTATAGTCGTATAGTTGGCGCCCATAGACGGCTCAACATTATATTATATAGCACCTAAGTTTAAGGTTTGTTGAGTTGCGAGTAATTTTTTAGTACGTAATAACTAACTCTTATGAGTGAATAAAGTAGAAATTACCTTAGTATGGTTGTTTAGAACAAAAAAGGGGGACATCCATTCAAAATAGTATTTTAGTTTTATAAAGAACATTCTGCATTCGCCGGATTAATATACTAACGCGCGGCGCCTACCTGGGCATAATGCGAACATAATTTTTATACAGTACTTAAATATATAAAATATTTAGTTATTATTATACTATAAAGATACAGATAACATAGTAGAGACGTTAGATGTAACGTCTCTAACTACACATCATGTACGTAATTAGTTCTGCTAACGAATCATGACAATTAAACGTTGCTCAAATTCATCTTGATGATGACATCATTGAAGTCAGCATCCCCACCACCTGCTAAATCTTCAAATCCCCAGGTGTTGTTACCCAAGAGACGAATATGGTCTACGCCATCGCTATTGGAACCTAAGAATGGGAAGTAAACGGTGGGATTATTGGGGTTAGCGTCTGTGAGTTCGCTTAAAGTTCCGTTGACAATAATCATCGGCGCCCAAATTGAGCCAGAGTTGATTGTTGCTGAACCAGTTTGGATTCCTTGGTTATTAGCAGCAAACTTCACAGCTTGCTCAGTTATGGTATCTTTGAGAACATTATTAACTGCTGCTTGAAGATAATCACCTTTAGTTGCGGAGTTGGGGTTTAAAGTACCAATCAAACCATCAACTGTATCAACTTTATAGAAGTAAACTTCGTTATTAAAACCAGCTTCGCGGTAAACAGAAAAATCTGCTTTTACTTTACCCGATGCTTTAGTCAAATCTAATACTTCTCCAAAATTTTTGCCTTGTAAACCACTTCCCAAAGCAGCAGGCTCATTACTTAGCTCTACAGAGAACACCATATCATTGAAGTCTTTGTCTCCAGCAATTTGGTCTTCCCAAGCCAAGTTAAATTTCCCATTTCCTAAGTTGTCTACCTTTAGCTGCTGAAAAGAATTAGAGCCAAAATTAGAACCTAGAATAACTTGGCTGCTGGGAATTTGATTGCCAATAAAACTATCGCTAGTACCATTCTGCACCATGTAGAAAACAATGCGATTGCCACCTTTAATTCCTTCAACAATCCGAGAAATGTCATTGGATTTAAAACCATTAGGAGGATTGGATATTCCAGAAAACAGCACTTGAGATTGTTGTAGAGCAGCTTTTAGGTAAGTATCACCATTTGCAGCAGTCAGGGACTTGCCATCAGAATCAACAATTGTACCTTTGCTATCCTTAACAACAAAAAAACCAACTTCATTGACAAAGCTAGCATCAACGCTAATAAGTTTTGACTTCAGATTTGTTTTTGCGGATGGAGAACCAGCAATCGAAAATATATTATCCTTGGTATCAGCAATACTGGGGACATCAGGAGTATCAATTTTACTAGGAATCTTACCTGTACCTGTTAATACATTTCCAAGATTAAGGCTAGTAGCTTGTGTATTCTTAACAATAGCGAGTTTTTTACCGATAGCACTAATAACGGTATCTGTTCCCTCTTGTAAAAGCGTAAGGTCGCTAAATTTACTTATCTTTTCTAAGTCAACCCGAATATAATCTTGTATTGGGTCATAATCAGTAATAATATTAGGATTTTCAGGAGCTTCTACATTGGCAATCCAAAATATATCTAAACCTGTACCACCACTAAAAGTACTACCACCACGACCAGCATAAATTATATCATCACCATCATCACCAAATACCTGGTCGTTAATGTCAGGGAAAATTATATCGTTGCCTTCACCACCATAAAATTTATTATTTCCCTTCCCATCCGAATTAAAAACATCGTCACCTTTATCTCCATAAAGCTCATCTTGGGTATAAGCAAATAACTCATCGTTTCCCTCACCACCACGGAGGATATTTTTCCCGGTTCCCGTTGCGGCATCGAGAATATCATTTCCTCCTAAACCTATCAATTCATCATTGCTTCCTAGTGTTCTTAATTCATCATTTGCAGGAGTGCCATTAATAATAGCCATATTAGTTCCTAGTAGTTCCTAAAATTTTATTAATTATTTAAATATTTGAGATTTAGACTACACATTATACTCTATGGTGAAATGCAATTATTTTACTTAATTTAATTAATTTACTGTTGATATTCAATGTTATAGTGCTACATTTATGATAAATTCACCAAGCTGACGTATTGATATATTAACAAATAACTCTTTTACTATGACTATTTCCAGAAATGATTGGTTTCCTACTCCTGTTTGGCATTTAACAGTTGATAACTATGAACAATTAAATTCAATTTTGCTGCAAGAGATTAATCTAGAACAGCAA
Organism: Calothrix sp. PCC 7103; assembly: GCF_000331305.1. Classification (GTDB taxonomy): domain Bacteria; phylum Cyanobacteriota; class Cyanobacteriia; order Cyanobacteriales; family Nostocaceae; genus Dulcicalothrix. The sequence goes on from NZ_KB217478.1 coordinate 261,060, forward strand.
CAAGATCTTCAAGGTGAGAAATGGTCGAATGTACTAGGATGGCATAGTGTAAATAATTTACATGAGCGCAGTAGCTTCTATGACTTCACGCAAATTATTCATAAAAATGTACTAGAAGTGGCAAAATTTTTACGTTGGGATTTACAGAAATTTGCTGTTAATATTACAACTTGCTGGGCGATTGTCAATGGAAAACTTGCATCAAACTCTGTGCATAATCATCCAAATTCAATATTAAGCGGGGTCTATTATCTCAAAGCTCCGGAGAACTGCGGCAGCATATTTTTTTCTGATCCTCGTCCAGCTTCACAGATGTTGATTCCCCCTGTTACAGAATTTAATTTATGGACTTTTCCCAAAGTCAGTTATAAACCCCGTGAAGGCACAATGTTATTATTTCCCAGTTGGCTTTTGCATGGAGTGGAAATGAATATGAGTGAAGAAGTTCGCATTAGTTTGAGTTTCAACATTGGTATGTCCCCCCTTAAATAACAGAAAGATAGGATAAGGATAGGTAGAACTAAGTTCCACCCATCCTACATCTAAACAATTAGTATTGTTTGTTCAATCGATATTAGATGAAACTAAAGTTAGCTGCGGTTAAGCTAGCAGTGTTAACTCCAGTTAATGTTGCGATTGTGTTTCCACCAAAACCAATGGTTTCGCCAGTACGGATTAAATCAGCAAAGCCAAAACTTGCTCCTTTAAAGCCAAGTACATCAGTTCCAGCTTGGAAATCAAGCACAGTATTGGAGTTAGATGGAACTTCAGCAACAAAAATCCAAAATTGGTCGGCGCCAGCACCACCAGATAGTAAGTTACCACCACCAGTACCGACAAAGAAGCGATCGTTTCCATCGCCACCCAACGCGCGACCATTGGTACCAAGGTAGAAGTCGTCGTTACCAGCACCACCCGAAGCACGGTATCCGCTAGAGGTTCCAGCTTCAAATATGTCGTTACCCAATCCGCCAAAAGCGCGGTCGTTGTTGGCAACATAAATTGTGTCGGCGCCGCTACCTGTGTCAATGCGGTTGTTACTTGCAAGCGCACCAGCAATTTGGGCATCAACAGTGTCATTACCACCACCTGTAAAGACGGTATCATTTACACCATCAAAACCTGGTGTTAAACCAGCATCGATTACATCATCAAAAGAAGTACCACCTGGAACTAACGAAGAACTTTGAATCAGTTTTGCGTTAGGGGCAATCAAAAATGATAACTGACCACCTTCAACAAGGTTTTCAGCGGCAGTTTTGGTTCCATTGTTATCACCATCAATATTGGTCGCAGTGATGATTGAGCCATCACGAACACTGTGAGCTTGTACATCAAAGACAAACACTTCACCAGGCTTATTGCCAAACAGTGTAGAAACATCAAGAATACCTGAAGTTTCCCAGTTGCCAATATCAGTTGGTGCAGAATCCGTTTGTCCTGAAGGTACGGCAGAGCGATCTATCTGTGCAATTCGAGTAGCTGTAGCTGCTGGATTAGCTGCGGCTGGGTCGAGACTCCAAATAGATGCTTCTTGCTTAGAAGTGGCGCCAAAGAGAGTAGCAGCAATTGCGCGATCTTCGTTGATGTAAATTTTGCCATCGTCAGCCCAATCGAGGTTGTCAGGGCTACGCAAACCAGCATCTTTTTTGTCAGCATCATTGCCATCATACAGAATTGTTAGATCTGCAGTGATTTCATTCGCTGTAATCTTCCATATAGCATCGTTGGTAGATGTAGGATGCTGAATTGCAACAAGAAATTCATCGGGATTTTTTGTCGCAATTAAGCCAGTAGGTTCTGAGCCAGCAACTCCTAAGCTAGCCCAACGAGTAATAGACTCAGCTACACCATCATTATTGTTATCCGTTGCCTTCCAAATATCTCCAGGCTCGTTGTCTTCAATAATATAGATGTTACCAGCCGAATCACTCGCGATGTTATCGGGATTATTCAGATTGGTACCTACTGCCACACCAGTTGCACCGTCAATCGTGTTGCGGCTAGCAAAAACATTGATTGTGTTGTTTTTGAGGTTGACGCGATAAACTGCGTTTTCGCTGGTTGTTGCTACATAAAGATTGTCGCCAACAATTTCCATGTCTTCAGGACGACCGTAGGGGGTTCCACCCAATTCATCAGCAGCAGCCCGTCCACCCAATTTGGTGAAATCAAAGGGGTTAGCTGTTGTCAGAGCCTTACCATCTTTATCGGTTACTGCAACCCAAGTGAAAGCTCCAGTGCGGGTAGCGGCCGTGTTGCTGGTGGAATTCCAGTTCTCTGTCGCGACACCATTATAACCGTTGACCTTTAGTACAAAGCTTTGACCTGCACTCAAGTCACCAACTGTTTTGGGTACAAATTTATAAAGCGAACCAGTATTGCTTTCGTCAATAAAATATAGCGCACCTTGGGCATCAAATCGCAAACCTTCATGAGCAACTGAAGGAATAGCACTACGCCAAACAACATCAGGGGCAACACCAACAGCAGCTAATGGATTGCGCCATTCAAATAGACGACCATTGCCTCCTTCTTCTGCCGTAATCACCGTGCCGTATGGTGTGTAGGTTGCTGGGTCTAGGGCAACAAAGTCGTCGTTTTTAGCATCCCATGTAGCAGGATTAGAGGAGAAAACACGAGTATTATTACCTTTCAACGCTGTGACAAAATCTCCTGTTTGAGAGTCATAGCGAACTAGACCAGCTCCCCCACCTACCTCCATCGGGATGAAAATATACCGATTGCTAGGGTCTAGAGCTATCATGTCCCAGTTGCCAAAGGTAGCAGCAAAGTCTGTATCTTTATTCGCTGTGTTGCGGTCTACGACTTTGGTTTGGGTAAAACCATTGGGTAACAAGAAAGGTGAGGTGCTTTCGTTGGTAGGAACAGTAGCAGTCCTAGACAGCAAGCTGTTGAAGTCAACGTCAATTTTATAGGTTGTTCCCCAAACATCTGCAAGGGTGGCAACACCTGTAGAAGCCAAAACTGCTTGAGTTCCATCTCCAGGGTTGGTAGCTAAATCTTCAGGACGAGAGAATTTGAAGGCATTAACTGCGCTAGCTAACTCGTTCTGCTTGGCTTGTGTGGCAAATCCTTGAGCGTCGTAACCTGTGGTATTAGCTTTTGTAGGGTCGTAGTAATCGATTTCTACAAACTTACCTTTTGCTGTATTGCCGCTACCTTTGAATGCACTCGGATCAGCTTCGATTAAATCTGTTGCACTGGTAGGATCATCAGCAACCCAAACGAAAAGCTTGCCCTGTGCTAAACCATTACGTTCGAGAAAACCACCAGCCTTTTTATCGCCAACATAAAGATATAGAGGTGCATTATTGCTATCATCACCAAGTAACAAAGCAACTTTATCTGTGCGACCAGTATCTAATTGGGTAACGTTTTCCCATGCAGCGCGACCTAACCAAGGTACTGCATACAAGATGTTAGTTGCTGTATCTAATGCAAATTCAGTACCACCATTGGTTTCTTCACCAGTAAGGAAAATGCGATCAGCGAAACCTTTGCCGGTGCCAAACTGATTTGCTTCAAACACAGAGGCAGAACAGAAACGATTTAAGCCTGCAAATTCCAAATCAGATGGTGCATCTACAACTTCACCTGCACGGTTAATGATGGTGTCATAGGCAAGACCAGTGTCAACAATTTGGAATGTGCGCTTGTCTACATCAAAGAAGCTAACTCTTGCACCAGGGAGTTGCGTACCATTTTTGAGAGTATACTTATACCCAACGGTGTTAGCTAGCTCGTGGCTGACAAGTAAGCGAACAGTAGTGTCGTTGAGAGAATAAGCTCCAATTCCGTCAAGAATACCAGGTGCAACATAGTCGCCAACTTTCTCGCCAACGGTAAAAATTGGGTCAACTGTGTAACCATTTAGCCCTTTAACTTGAGAGGGCTGGGTTGTGTCAAACGGTTTATTCGCCATGAAAATTATCTCCCCAAAGTTTAATTGTTTAGATATACTTTTGACGCAATGGACTCAAAAAAATTACTATGCTGCTAACAAATTGGAGAACTTCTAACTATTGAACGTCATTAGTTGCAATAGAGTTAACACATTATCTATTCGCGCAAGATAAGTAACCTCGTCATATCATGCCATATATAGGTTAAGAAGAAAATATATGATTGTAAAAAATGCTTCTCTCAAAAAACATTTTTTCTACTTACACATTGTTAAGCAATAGCTAAATTTCATTACTAGATTACAAATCGCCATTCATTTTACTTGGTATGGTGGGCACTGCCAGCCCTTTCAACGCGAACTAACGAACTAGTGCAGTAAGGCAGATGGCAGAGGGCAGAAGGCAGAAGGGAAAAGCCTTATTAAACATACGCTTTTTTTACTCTTTCAACTATGCTACTATTTTAGCCAAGCTGCACTAGGAACATAAGTATTAAAAGTTTAAGTTATTGGTTGCTCAAAAATCAGATATTTTTTATAGAATATTAAATATATGAACTCTCAAAGTGGTAATTTTTTTAATTTACACATCTTATCAAATACAATTTTATTCATAACTTTTTTTTAGATAAAAACATCATATCTAACAAATAGTTGACAATAAAAATAACCATCTTGTTAGAGATGTTATGTTCAACAAGCAGTTAATAAAAATATACTCCCTGCTATAACTAACTTCGTTATTTATTTTTTTGATGGGCTTCTAAAAGTCGCGCGGTAGAGACATGGCGATGATTTCTATTAACAATTAAAGGTTCTTTCTTTTTCTTCTTACCTCTCGTTGCTTTCAAAAAACGTTTCAAATTTACACCAACTGCAAGTCGTTGTAGAAGTTCTGCTATTTGGTCAAGAGAATATGTACCAAACACTTCCCATTGTGGTGCTGGTATAGCAATCATCATCCCTCTATATATTCCCTGGATTTCATCAACCAAGTAAAAATCTGACAAACCAACTTCTATTTTATTAACTCCGTGTACACTTCCCAAGGCGCCACGTAAAGTTGCAAGTATATTGTATGCCACTAAGACAAAAGTGAATGAAAACAAGGCAGCTTTCGGATAAGCCAAAGTTTGAATTTCGCCGTTAAAATTTTCAGTTACAGTTTGAAAAAGCGTTTCTATTTTCCACCGATTACGGTATATTTCAGCAACTTCAACCGCGCTTACTTCGCTACTTGGTATGTTAGTAAAAATTGCTATTTCCCATTCTTTATCTCGCGTTGGCACATTTAGCTTCACCACAACCCGTCTGAGTTGTAGGATTTCTCCTTCATATGATATTTCTATTTTCTGCTCGAATACTTTTCCTGTTTCAGTGTCTCCTGAATACTTTAATTCACTTAATTCTTTAAATCCTAATGACCCATGTTGACGAATTACAAACAATGCTTCCTTTAATATTATTGTATATAAAAATTTAGCTGTACAAAAGTTACGGTCTCCACACCCAACTTTCTTTTGGTTGAACTACATATAGTATTTGATCAAATGACGCGCGCTCTTGAGCGTGACCGTCCTCAACTAATAAAATATCTGTTACTAATTTTGATGGTTGGTCTAATATTGCTATTGCCTTACCTGGTAACGAAGAAGCTGCATAAGCACGAATCGCATCAAGTCTGTGGTCTGTTGCTGCAAGGCAAGTTCCATCTACGAATTTTAGTTTATACCCTGGTAATAAATCTGGTTGTTCTCCACCCATTGCTTGAATTAAATACATTAAATCGCTTGCTGTTTCTCTTAACAATGCTTGACTTACATTCAACTCAATTCCAGAGAGCTTGTTATATAATGCTGTTGTACTTACAATTTTTTCTATTGCTTTTGCTCTATAAGCAGCATGAACTGACTTATGAATTCCACACACAACCAAACTCATTAGATCGACTTGACTTGAAAACAATAAATCTTGCTGATATTGAACAGTCGCATTTACCTCAAATATTTTATCCAAGCGTTCTGGCATAAAAATACGCTCCATTAATACTCGTGCCATCACACTTATGGGACTTTCTTCTACAAATTGCTCAAAGACAGTAGATAACATGAGAGATGCACCACTTCGGTTGATACTGTCAAGAATACCTTGAAGTCGCCCTTAATAATCAATACCAGGAGCGGCTTACAGGCGCCGCCGAGCGTAGTGCTTTTGTTCGCGTTGAAAGGGCTGGGTTGGCGGTTTGGGATTTCCATTAATATAATCGCGGCAAGCTTTGGTATCAACAGGTTGCCCTTTTTTGGGATTACAGGGATTTGGTTTCTTATTTGCTCCCGTACCACTATCATGAGGACTAGTTTTAATGGGTTTTTTCCAAGGGCACGGAATAATTTTGCCTTTATTATCACGGCATGGTACATGTTGAGCTACGCCACCAACTTGTGTGGTTAGCGATTGTTGTTGTGCCATTGCAGCAGGGGAAAACATCACAGTCGCGAAAAGTGTCATGTTCATTAATTTTTGAATAGTACGCATAATCTAAATTCCTTGTTTTAGGTGTGTACTTTTGAATATGATGGGCAATCCTTGTTTATGCACATCGGTAATTAAACACCTCGCAAATTGCTTGAAGAAGAGCAAATCCACCCACTAAATAACACTGTTTATCTCATATCTTATGGGCAGGCACCAGATTAGTGATAGTTGACGAAGCTCATTAAGAACAGTGCAAATAGTTACCGTAAGTTAATCGAAGCTTACCCAGATGCCCTAATTCTGGGAGTAATAGCGACACCACGACGTGAAGATGGTTATAGACTGCGTGATGTATTTAATGAGTATATACAATAATTAATGAATCCGCAACGTATCGAAACGTATTAATAGTGATAAAGCTTTTTCTTCGTTCTCCCATCTCAGGGAGCTTAACAATTCTTTATATTTCTTTCGCGGTAAGATTTCTTTTTGCTGTGGAAGCAGTTGATAGCAGTTGCTTTTATGGTTCGAGTAATATAAAAGCATCACTTGAAACGTAATTTTAAGAACTAACTTGGGAATTATAGAAGAAATACTTTAAAATAGCTCTGACCGGAAATAATGAATAAAAAGACCAATTCATCCAACTCAACTCGGCGCTTAACAATTTTTTACACTATGTCCCTGAGTTTGGTTGCATGTTTGTCCATTGTAGGACAGATTATAGTACAAGGAATGCTGTCGCAGCAACAGCAAAATTTAGAAATTGTCAGATTAATAGAAGAAAGGCAAACACTCTGCCAGGAATTAATTAAGCTGGTAGTACTATTGAAACTAGAACCCTCTTCAAGCGACCGCTTTTCAAAGTTACAACAGCTTCAACAATTAATTATCGATTGGAAAGAGTCGGCAGAAAAAGTTGCAGTTATTGCTCGAAATAACCCTGGTTTCTCTCAAAAGCAAAGATTTATCCTACAGCAAAAGTTAAAAAAAATGCAACCTGCGGGAACTGAGTTTCGTGAGGTCATTAGCCAAATGATGCTTGAAGGAAGACAAGATTCATTGGCGCCTTTTGGTCAAAGACGGGCAAATAATGGTGGGAAAGTATTAATCAAACAATTATTAGCAGAAGAACAAATTTTGATGCAAGGGTTAGAAGATGTTGCAAATTGGTATACAGAAGAAACAATTGCTGGGGTAAATCAACTCAAGCAACTGGAATATGGATTACTAGCAATTATGCTATTAGTGCTGTTGTTGGAAGGTATGTTGATATTTCGACCAGCAGTAGAAAAAATTCAAGATACCCTTGTACAATTGAGGGGTGCGCTCCACGAAACCCAAGTAGCAGCAGATAAACTTGCTGTTGAACAAGCACAGTCAGAAAGCTTGCTGTTAAATATTTTGCCTCAACCAATTGCCCAGAGACTCAAGCAATCTCAATCCAACATCAAAAGCCCTGATGTTTCAATAGCTGATGAATACAACAATGTTACCGTTATGTTTGCCGATATCGTCGGTTTTACAGATTTATCGAGTCGCATTCCACCGCAGCAATTAGTCGATTTACTTAATCAGATATTTTCCCGCTTCGATCTACTTGCAGAATCTTATCACTTAGAAAAAATCAAAACAATTGGTGATGCATATATGGTTGTTGGAGGTCTACCCTATCCACGTAGTGACCATGCGGTAGCAATTGCCAGTATGGCAATAGATATGATTGACGCTATTGCTCAATTTAACCTTGACATTGGTGAAAAATTTCAAATTCGTATCGGTATCAATAGTGGTGCAGTAGTTGCAGGAGTAATTGGAATCAAAAAATTTATTTACGACCTTTGGGGCGATACTGTTAACATTGCCAGTCGCATGGAATCACACGGAGTCCCTGGTCGAATTCATGTAAGTGCAGCCACCCACGAACTACTCAAAGATGAGTTTTTATTTGAAGAAAGAGAACTAATCTCAGTTAAAGGTAAAGGTGAAATGCAAACCTACTGGCTTAAAGGCAAATCAATCGCCTTTTGATTGTCTTACAAAAACTAAAGTCCTTTCATCTGTATAAAAAAAACATACGTGTACGGACATAGTTATGAGGTTGCTGTACAGGCGCACAGCAACAATATTATTCGTCTGTGGAAGCGTTGCAATGGTATAGATATAATGTATTTGATGCTGCCTAAATAACTACAAAATACTGTTTAATAATAGAGATGAAAATACAAAATATATATACAGATATTAAATTTAATCAGCTTGCTGCGAGATTGTTGTTACTTGCCAAATTATTTTTTTCCGCATTTGTTGGAAGCCCATCATCTCACGCGGAAATCCCCAAAATAAATAATATTGAAGCTATCATGAGCAAACTGGAAATAGTCAAAAACCGTGAAGATTTAGATCATTATAATGGCAAGAAAGTAAAAATAGTAGGATATTATATATCACAATCTAGTAAGCCTAAATTTCCAGGAAATCCAAATTTTAAAGGTGTTTACATCAAATCTCAAATTGTACTAGAAGATGGTACAGTAGTACATATTTTTCCATCTTGGAACAAACAATCATTGCGTTCCTCGTCTGAAGCAGAAAAGTATAAAGGAAAAATTGTTGAAGCAATAGGAGTAGCTGAATTTGAAATCACATCCAGAATAAATCCCAAAAGAAGGGAGTCTTTCATTAATTTGGAAGAATTAATATTATTGGCGCCATAAGTAACTAACGTCACCAATTTCACTGCATAAAAATTAGCTGTTACGCGCTGTCTCATCAATAACACGGTACCTCCTAACTTGCACATTCAAAAAATCCATATATAGTAAGGGTTTCAAAAGATGTGCTAGTTTTATATTTTACTGGTGCGTTTGAGGCGCCAGTCGGAGGCTCATATCTTGCACCTACACTCTAGAAGGGCGAGACTATACAAACAAAGCCTGCCTACGCAGGCTATAAATGCTAATTTAACGTCTTGTTGATAAAAATGTATGTTTATTAAAAAAATAATTTTTAAGTATTTATACTTTGGTGCAAGATGTGAGGTACTCCTGGTCAAGTTAGCCCTGCTAGTTCTTTATGGCTTATCGACGTTACTGGATAGGCGCCTGATTTTAATGGCAGATTGCATATCCGTGACGAAAGTCAGTATGTTAATTCATGACTTCAGATATTTCAGGATGATGACTTTTGTCATATACATATTTCTACTGAGCTTTCTAAACTAAGAAGTAAGAGTTATTCAGCAGTATTTCTCGAAAATCTACAATAATTTATACCTGATTAAAAGTGTAAATACTTTGTAAGAAGTATGTTGCTACTTGCTGCTAACAGTTTCTTATTTTTGTTAGCCTTCGACGGTATAAATTATCAATTCTTGAGTAAGGCTGTAGATAACTGAAGTAAAATAAACTACAGGAGATTTGAAAATGATCAAACGTATTTTGATTGGTGCCTTATTGGCTCTACCATTATCTATTGCATCAATTCAAACACCAGCGTCAGCCCAAAATGTAATTATTAGAACCAATAATCGGTCTGTGGTTAGAAGACCTATGGTTAGAAGACCTGTTGTCAACAAACCTGTTGTTAAGCGTAAAGTTATTCGCCAAAGATTGGTTCCTGGGTATTGGGAACAAACAAGATATGGTCGGCGTTGGGTTCCTGCCCGTTACGTAAGATACTAATCAATCGGTCGTATGGTGGGTGCCATTACTCTTTGTGCTTGAATTTCAGACAAATAACTTGAGCTATAGCAAATATTATTTTGGGTGCAAATACCTTTTTTTAAATGTAAAAATTATACACGATTGAGTCGGCGCCTTCAACAATAAGCAATTACGTACATAAATATAAGGGAGTTGTTCCCGCTTTAAATATGTATCAAATAACCAGTTATTTACTGCATGAATATTTGCCTCTGAATTAGATTTACTGCAACGCCATAAAATTTAAGTGTGAAGCAGTAATTGTGTTTGCTTAAGGAAGCTGCACAAAATTATTGATAAAGGCGCCGACCCTAGTTTAGACATCAGCTGTTTTGACTCTCATTGATACCGACTATCTCACGTCTATTTACAGGAAATCTCGTTGCAGCGCCGCATCACAATCTTTCACAGGCATGAGCAATATTACAAATTGTAAAGATTGTATTAGATTTGCATAAAAACGTTTAGCTCAAAGAGTAAGCGTATAGTAGTTAAGTAGCACAACTATGGACAAGCCAAGACCTGGTGATGCAGTTTTAGGAAACAACCAAGCTCCAAATACTCCAAGCAATGCATTGGTACTAGGGGGAATTGAAGGCGCCTGTTCTCGTTTAAACAGCACTTCACTTACTGTGAAACTAGAAGCATTATGCAGCGCGCTTAAATATGATGAAGAGGGGTTACATTTAATACAGCAGTTTATCCAAAAGGAAACTGACGTTACTGTAAAATGGGTAGCCTCAAATTGGTTATGGCTTCATGCAAGTGACGCAGCGCGCGTTAAGTTAATAAATTACATAACTTGTTTGAAGCATATCAGTAAGGAATTAATTTCAGCTATTCTGGCAACGATGGTTACTGATATAACAGATAGTTCGGTGGCGCCAGTACAGGCGATTTTAGAAGAAATCGAGGAACTACATATCAAGGAAGCTAGCCATAAAAGTTTAACGGTAGGATATAAAGCACTTGTATCAATGGCAACCGAACTAATAAGTAAAAAAGCTAGTCCCAAAAATGTGGCGCTAGCGGTTGCATACCAAAAACTTGGTGATTTATATTATTGGCGCGTCCAGCAAGACAAATTATCGAAGCAATTACCAAAAGTAGCGTTAATTGCCTACACTGAAGCAATTACGTATGATAAAGACTCGCCGACTCTCGCAGATATATTGAATAAGCGAGGTTTGGTTTACTACTACCTAAAAGATTATCAAGCATCAATAAAAGATTCTAGTCAAGCTATTAAAATTAATCCAAATTTTGCATGGGCTTACAACACCCGAAGTATAGCCTACTACGAATTAAAAGATTATCAAGCAGCCACAAAAGATTCTAGTCAAGCTATCCAAATTAGTCCTAACTATGGAATTGCTTACTACAACAGAGGTTTAGCACGCTCTGCTTTAGAAGATAGACAAGCAGCAGTAAAAGATTACACTCAAGCTATTAAAATTAATCCTGACTATACAAACGCTTACAAAAATCGAGGTTATGATTACTATAAATTAGGAAATTATCAAGCAGCTATAGAAGATTATAATCAATCTATTAAACTTAATCCCAACAATGAATGGACTTATGACAGCCGAGGCTACGCTTACTATCTTTTAAAAAATTATCAAGCAGCAATAAAAGATTATGAGCAAGCTATTAAAATTAATCCTAATTATCAATGGACTTATAACAACCGAGGTTTAGTTTATCATTACGGTTTAGGAAATTATCAAGCAGCAATAAAAGATTATAGCCAAGCTATCAAAATTAATCCAAATTTTGCGTGGGCTTACCATAACCGAGGTGATGTCTATTCGATTTTAGGAGACAAACAAGTCGCATTAAAGGATTATCATCAAGCTGCTAATTTGTACAAACAACAAGATGATGCAAGCAGGTATCAAGAGGTATTAGACCGCATCTCTAAACTTGAAAAATAGAAAAGGTTGTTCTGACATTTATTTAATGGCGATAAATAATTGACATCACACAAGCAGTTGAAGCTAGAATTAAAATTATGGTATGAAGCACCAAAAAATAAGCAATATAGATTGTTAAAAATGCTGGTTTTATTACATTTTTTGCGGTGCCTTCAACAATATAAAATTCAAGTATTTAGTTTTTTAATGTGTTATTTTTGACTATAAAATATTAAGGATGGTACAGGCACCTTAAGGGCTTCATTTATAGTACAGGCGCCAATACATTCCACTCTCTACCTTATTTGTATTATTGAGTGTTGCAATGTGCTTGAGTAAATAAGCTATTTATCCCAGTAGGAGCAGGTGGCTTTTCAACAAGCACTACATCGTTATTCTTATCAAAAATCCATCCCTTTGCTTCTACAATTGGGGTGTCCGGGTTGACTATTGATGAATGCGTACTGGATATTGGTATTTTTTGTTGCGTGTTGAAATTAGTATTTTCAACATCTGTCGGTAAAGATATCCAATCATCAGTAATATCGGTATTTCTAAGATAATCTTTAGGGTCAGCGGGTAAACCCCGGCGCCCGACGATAGAAAATTTACTTGCGCTGCGACCTGTTTGTGCAATACAACTTTGGGCTAGTGCAGGTTCACTTGGTTCTGTGGGTAATTGAGTTAATCCGCGTAATGGGTCAAATTCAAATGCATTAATATTTACTTGACCGTTTAAAGTTGGGTTTTGTTGAGAAATTGCTGTGATATCGCTGGTTGGTAAACCTTGAGGGTCTATTTTGAGTAGGTCTGTGGTTCCAAATACTTTTGTTATGTCGTTTCGAGAGCGCGGTACTATACCAAAAATACCAGTAGCATTGATCTGAATGTTACCACCGGCGCCTGTAAAAGCGTTAGCAGTGATATCGCTGTTTTCGTAGGTATGAGCAACTATAAAACCATTGGGAGCATTAATAGTTATGTTGCCGCCATCTCCAATTGCTTGTGCCTTGCCCGCTGAGGTGGATATTTGGCTGTTTCGTCTTAAATTTAATAAGTTTTGCACTTGTAAATTTATATTACCACCCTTACCTGAGTCAGTTTCAGCAATGAGTTTACCTTGATTATCCAAAATTAGAGAGTTAGCTCGTACTTCAAGATTGCCTGATGAACCTAAATTACTCACATCAAAAGGAGAGGAAATAAAATTTCTATCAACTCGACTACTAACATTAACTACAGCATTATCACGTACAATTAATCGCTCTGTGTTAAGCTTCAAATTTCCAGCATTTCCAGAACCTTGAGTTGAAGTGAATAAGCCACTAGCTGTAGAACTGTTTTTTTCACTTCCAGTTAATTCTATAAAATCTCTGGCGTTTACAGTCAGATTTGCTCCTTGTCCTGTAGCTGGTATATATTGATTATCTGTTTTTGAGTAATATCCTAAAGATTCTGTTGATATTCTTGCTCCATTTTGAATATACAATCTACCTAAATTAACTATTATTTCACCAGCATTTCCAGTAGCATAAGCTGCACTCGAAATTACGCTAGGTATAAAAACATTAGTACTTGTACCTGGAAAAATAAAAGAGTAACCACCAATTAGTTTTGCAGAATCTGAGATATTTATACTTAATCGTCCTCCTGTTCCTAAACCTCTACTATAAGATAGTATTTGCGCTCCGTTTTGAATAGTCAAGTTTTTTGCTGTAATTGTTAAATCTCCAGCATTCCCGACACTCTCAGTTCCAGTTACAAAGGGAGTACCGTTACCAATTAATTCTACAGACTCTGTTGCTGTTACGGTTAATTTCCCTCCTGATTTATAGCCTAGTGTTAAATTCAAAATACTTGAGGCACCAGTAAATAGTACACGCTTTCCTTGAACAGAGATAGTGCCACTACCCTCACCACTGACATCTACGATTGATGGAATTCCACTTTGTTCAAGCAGTTGAATTTCTTGAAAATTTGTTACATCTGCCGTTCCAAAAACCCAACCAGTAAGAGTTGGTTGTAAACTAACCTTACTATCACTACCTGCACTCAATAACTCAATTCGTCCCTCTGCTGCTGTTAAATTGCCAGCACTCAATATCACATCCCCACCAACAAGTGCTAAGGTTTTACCATTTTGGACTTTTAGACCAATCGGAGAGCCGAAACGGTTGGTTGCATTATTTTGACTTGCTTGAGATGCCAAGCTAATTGCATTTGCAATTTTTCCAAATTGTAAACCAGTAGGGGCACTAACTGTTAGCACTTGTTGAGGTTTTGTATCTGTGGCGCTAAACTTACTACCATCGGTAAAGTTGAGACTGCTTGCTGTACTTGCTATAAATGAGCCGCCAATATTTAATTCGGCATTATTACCAAAAATAATTCCGTTTGGATTAATAAAAAATAGATTAGCAATGCCGTTTGCACGAATTACGCCATCAATATTAGAAATTTTAGAACCTGTAACTCGACTAATAATATTTTGAATATCTAAGTTGTGATTAAAATAGGCACCTGCTCCATCAGGGATAGAGAATTCCTCAAAACTGTGAAACAAATTGCTTCCTGCTTGAGTTCCTCCATTTATAACTTTATTATTATTGATAGTCTGTACACTTGAATTGTTGGGTAAAGTAGAGTCTGGTGTGATTTGGGCAATAGCAGAGTGTCTAACTATTGCTACTGCACTACAGCAAATCACTCCTAGACCTCTCAAGCTGCACTTTAGGAAAGAGCGGGTAAATATTACACACATGTCTTCTTAATAGTTAATTAAACATCAGTGATGCTTCACTATAAACAGACTACACTAGTATCCGCATTACAATGCAGTGTGTGAAATATCGAAGATTCCAACAGTACCTAGCTACTATTATCGTCAAATGTATTATCTTGCCAACCCAGAAGACTACTTGTGTTTAGGCAAGGTCATAACGAGTAATTAACCACATACTATACAACCTACAAGACTACCAGTTGTTGGACAAGGCCTTACAAATACACATCCCTGTGGTTTAATCTCAGGCTTTAAATTTTCTTGCTCAACTTCCTGAGAAAGTTGACTATTTTCATCCTCACTTATTTCAGGTAAGGAAGCGTTGTTCTCGTTTTGCAACTGCTGTAATTTATCAGAATCCATAATTTGTTACCTTATACTAAATGCAATTTTGTGTTTTGCTGTTCTGATAATATTTACAAGTCAAGTATTATTGATTTCGGAAAATTACTACCAATCGCTCAAATCTAAGATGGAGATAGAGTAGTTACATTATTTTGTATAGCTATATTGCTATATGGCGATAAATTTAATTAAAACAGTAACTCATGACTATTGAACTGTCTCATAATCCTTGTTATAGGTGCCTAACATGAACAACGGCACCAGTTTAGATTAATTTAGAACGCTCGAAGCATTTTTGATTGGAGTAAATTGTTGCTTTCGCTATGGTTCTTCCCGAACAGACCGAGAGACTACAGGCGCCTAAACTTATGAACTATGAACAGGCGGCGCCTGTTCGGAGTGTATTGCTTCTAGAATTAAAAATGTAAAGAATTTGCTTTGCTCTGTCTTTCGGACTTCAACAGCGCATAGAGATTAATGTTCCGTGCGCTTGTAAGTAGCAGAGGGCAGAGTTATTTTTTTGGAATTTTCTTATACTAGTGTTATACCCACGTGTAGTCTAAAGTGAGCTAATCTACGGTAAAACTTTTAGAATTAAAAAGCTCCGTTGTAATCATCGGGGCTATCCTCTTCGTCTTCATCTTCTTCGTCAGACCATGTAATTTCTAATACCGAGAGTGCAACCTTTAAGCGCTCTTTATCGGCAGGACTAAAATCAGTAGCCTTAGAAGTTAGTGCAGTTTCAATAAAATTAGCTCCGGCCTTTGCACTATTATTAATGAATAATTAGTGATATGACGAGATGTTACGAAAAGTAATTTTCTTCACAAGTTTCTCATATTTGGAAAATATGTTGAAATCAGATTATCACTGGGTGCCACACTATGAATTACTGTCCTTGCTGTTCTCACATCTTACTGCGTCACATTCGCGGTTCACACATTTATTGGTTCTGCCGTAATTGTTGGGAAACTATGCCAGTGCTAGAAGAAGATGTTTCGTATCTTTCGCATAGAGCAACAATTTTTGAATCTCATCCTTGTATCCACATCAGAGATAAGCAATGGGAGATTTATCACGCATTATAAATCCTATTTTTCAGGGCTAGATGTAACATTCGTTTCAATTACCAAGTTTCACAGTTGACATTTTTTATTTCATGTGAGTGGAATTGTAAAAAATTTGGGTAAGTTTAAATCAATCCCTCGATTTAAATAAATTGCAACTGATGCGATTATGATTGAAGTTCTAGCCGCACTATCTGCTTCTGCGGCAGCAGGAATCAGAACTGCCTTACCTTTACTGTTCGTGGGGTTATTGCAGGGTCATAGTCTGTGGTCACAAGTCCCAGTGTTATCGCGAATTTCTTCGCCACTTTTATTTGGTGCTTTGACTAGTTTATCGATTATAGAAGTACTTGTGTCTAAAAGATTAACAGGACAAAGAGTGCTGCAAGTACTTCAACTGATATTTAGTCCAATTGTGGGCGCCATTATGGGGTTAGCTTGTGCAAATGTTACAGAAACTCCACAATGGTTAGTAGTGTTATTTAGTGCCAGCTTGGCATTAGTTCTCAAACTCGTGCAAGTGGGTTGGTTTTTTCGGTTGCGAGGGTTACCCACATGGGCAGTCTTTATTCAAGACTTCTTATGTGTCATCTTAGTAGTTTTTGCTTGTAATGCTCCTTGGCAGGGGGGTTTAATTGCTTTGTTACTACTATGGTTTGCGATTCGTAGCGGTACAAGTTGGTACAATTGGTATCGCTATACACCTCGTCCGTAATTACTTTTTTTCTCTTGTCTTGTGGGTTGGGCATTTTTGCCCGCCCAATCGCATAGACCTTAAGTAGTTAAGGCGCCTTTTTTAATTAGTGGCGCCTGATTATTGCAAAAATTTTAGATGGTGTGATGTTGGGTTAGCACCCAAGCTACTGTAAGATGCCAACAAGGTGGAGTAAACCGCGACCTGTTATCATTTCTACTACTAGGGCGATGAATCCAAGCATTGCAATTCGACCGTTCCAAACCTCTGCGCTTGTTGTAATTCCCCATTGCCATTGTTCTTGAGGATACATTTTTATACGCTTCTTCATTTGCGTGACTTGTGATAAGTCAAGGTTTGGAGATTTTAGCGCGTTAACAACTAAGTCAGCTAATGCACGAATAAATGTTGGATGTGTATTCAATGCTGGAACACGACGGAAGTTGTGTATTCCTGCTTCAAGAGCAAGCTCACGATATTCTATATCGATTTCTTGGAGTGTCTCAATATGTTCGGATACAAAGCTAATTGGTACAACTACTAAATTCTCAATACCTTTGGCGCCTAATTCTTGAATTGCATCTTCTGTATAAGGCTGTAACCATTCTACTGGACCTACACGGCTTTGATAAGCTAACGTGTGAGCATTGGGACGGTTGAGGGTACGCATTATTAATTCGGTACATTCCTCTATTTCCTGCTGGTAGGGGTCACCTGCTTCTTCAACGTAACTCTTTGGTACACCGTGTGCGCTAAAAAAGATATGCGCTTCTGAGGGGTTTGGCAGTTGGTCAAGTTCTTGCGCGATCAGGTCTGCCATTGCCTTCAAATATCCAGCTTGCTTGTACCAAGATGGAATGACAGTATACTCGATTTGTTGAAGCTTAGGGTCTGTTTTCCACATCTGTTCGAGTAAGCGGAAACTAGAACCACTGGTACTAATGGAAAACTGCGGGTACAAAGGGAGAATAACTAACTTTTCGATTTCTGTATTGTGTGTCAAACTAGCTACTGCTTCTTCTGTATATGGATGCCAATAGCGCATTCCTACGTATATTTCAGCATCTTCCCCCAAAGTTTGCAGTTCTTGTTTAAGAGCTTCACCTTGAGCTTCGGTTATTTGCCTCAGTGGTGAACCTCCACCAATTTGCTTGTAATTTTCTTGCGAGGTTTTTGTACGTCGTGAAGCAATAAACCATGCCAAAGGTTTTTGCAGCCAACGAAACGGTAGGCGAATAATCTCTGGATCGGAAAATAAATTGTACAAAAATGGCCCTACGTCATCCAGCTTGTCTGGACCACCGAGATTTAGCAGTAATACGCCTACACGAACCATAGCAGTTACTTTCTCCCAAGCACTTATCTAGTTTTTTTACTAATAATAGCAATATATCTTTACTTAATATATAGTTTATTTTGTAAACTTTGAAGCAATTCTTTTAAAAATTTTTGCAATAAGTTACCACTAGCAACAGCCACTCCACATCCACGTACACGCTTCCATGATTCTTGTCGCACTATCGCGTGGTGCCAGTTACCTCAATTATAAAGTTTCTTAGCAACGCTTAACAATATGCTCATATATTAATCTAAATTTTGATCAACTCGCTCCTAATCTCATAATCAAACATTTACACAGTAAGGCAACTGCTCACCTTTCAACCCAGAAATTAAATTTTCAATCGCCATATCTGCCATTTTTTCGCGCCACACACTTGTAGCTGGTGCTACCAGTATGTGGCGCAATAACTAAGATTAATAAAGATTTTGGGCTTTGTCATGGCATAAAGGCAACTAATTAAAATGGCTAGCGATGGCAGCAGCAAATCCATCAAAAGAGCTAAAATCGTCAGCAATAATAGAGACGTTTAACCCTAATTTTCTGGCATTGGCGCCTGTATATGGGCCAAAACAAGCTATCAAAGCGCTTTGATAATCAGAAACATCACACATATTTAAGAAAGCGCTAACCTCTGCACTGCTACTAAAAGCAATTACATCGACTTTACCCTGACGAATCAAATCTAACTCAACGTTATATATCTCTTTGTGCAAACTCCGCGTTTGATACGCAGTAACGCGAGTTACATTCATTCCCAATTTTTCTAGTCCAGCTATAAAGTTCGGAATAACATCAGGTTCAGGAATGCCAATCACTTCAGATGCTGGAACTAAAATATTTTTACCCTCAATATCAGATATTTTTGCTAGTTCCCGAATTATACCTGTTGGACTTGGTTCTTCTGGTATTACATCTACTTCGGCGCCTAAAGCTTCCAATAGTTCAGTATCTTTACCTATCGCACATAAATGTATTTGCTGAAGGAATGAAGTATCCATTTTTAACTCTCGCATCCGCTTACTAACAGCATCAATGCTATTTCGACTAGTGAACGCAATGGAATCATATGTATTAATTTTTCTCAGATGCTCATCTAATATAGTAAAATCTTCTAGCAAACTAGTTTCAATTACTGGCATAAACAGTGGCAAAGCACCTTGATTAATTAACGCACTAGACAACCTTACCGCATAAACACGCGGCGCCGTTATGATTATTCTTTTTCCGTGTAAAAGTGATTTATTATACATTTTATTAATTATGTTAGCTTTTTGAATTAGCTTCAGCACTCACAATAAGCTAGATTTTAAATAGAAGCAACTTGAAGAATAAAAACGTCTCTACTGAGAAGTGATTGATACATTGTAATTATTAAATGGTTGTTAATGATGTAATTAACTTTTCTTAATCATCAATTTAGCACTAACAGGGTATATTACAGGTCTGTATGCGTAATTTTTAACAATAAAGTACTTAATTAAGCCGCAATGACCAGAATATTCGACGCTTTCCTAGCAGGTGGACTTGTTATGTACCCCTTGCTAGCTTTATCAGTTGTAACTTTTGCTTATGCTATAGAACAGGTATGGTATTGGTTTAAATTAATTTTTCAAGAAAAACAAGTGGTACATGAAGTCCTCAGAGCAGCAAAAACAGACTTAGACCAAGCTTTAACTCTTGCCGAACGCTCAGAAGGTTTGGCTATTGGTCGTGTACTTGCAGCACCACTCAAGTTAAAATTTGCATCACCAGAAACATTTCACCTCGCTCTCTTAGCTGCTTTAGACAGAGAATTTATTGAAATGCGTCGGGGTGATAAGCTACTCGAAAGTATTGCGGCTGTGGCGCCTCTATGTGGTATCGTCGGAACTACAAACGGTTTAATTACTATGTTCTACAATCTTAAATCTGGTGGAGTAGATAGTACTAACGTTTCGGCGGTTATAAGTGGTATTGGGCAAGCTTTAATAGCTAGTGGTGCAGGAATATCGCTAGCGGTAGCAGCATTTGTATTTCTTCGGACTTTCGTAATTTTGCGCGCGCAACAGATGGACTACTTTTCCAAAGTTGGTAGCGAACTAGAGTTAATTTATTTGCATTCATTAAATCATTCAGTTAAAAGCAATTCTACCTTCATTTGAAAACAGAATCACCAGAACTATAAAACTGTAGGCGCCCGTATCCGAGAAATTGTCCATAAGCTTTTTCTCCTGCGGGAAATACCGTTACACCAAATAGATAAACGCCAGGAACAGTAGGGTTTTGCACTGGTTTCATGGCAACAGTAATAGTTTTTCCTGGTGGGATGGCAGGGTTAAAAGTCATGGAAACGCTTCTTTCTGTGCGTTGAGAAGTCAGATTAGACAGTCCTAACTTTTGACCTTTCCTCCTGCGTGTTCCTTCAAAAGCGTAAGTTTTCTTGAGGTCAAAGCGAATATTATCAACACCTTCGCGTTGGTTGAGCGTAATTCTTTGTAGAGGTTCAACGGCATTATCTGGAACACTAATCGTAAAATAATATGTGGCCCCCCAAACATACACATCATTATACGTAGTTGCAGCTTCGACAAGATGCGGCGGTTGATTGAAGTAAACCGTTCCGCGTATTTCTGCCGCATAACTAACTGATGCCATCATTGAAAATAACGCTGCACTAATTAAATATCTAGTTTCAACCCTCATGTTCTTCCTGTAGAGGACAAACCCAAGCTGTTAGTTGCCTATACATGTAAATATACGTAATTTTCAGCCTGCTATTCTAACTCTACATTGACTTCCCCTGTAGATAATTAAAGTTTTGACAAAATTTCTTGTGAACAGGCAAGATGCCTGTTACTACTATAAATGTATAAAACAATGTCTTTGTTAAACAAAACTAAGTAATTATCTGGAAATTAGCTGTACTTTGTATATTCGTAGAAAACAGAGACACACAGTTATGGTAACGAAAATTGTTTTTGATAAAGCTGTATGTCTTGATTTTGCCAAAAACTAGAAATTTTGGTGCCGACTTTTTCAGGGTAGAAGCAGTGAAAGAAGTGACCACCTTGAGGACACTCCCAAAGCATATCTTGTAATTTCAGATATAGTTCCCAGTCATGTAGTTCAGGGTAACTTACGATAGGGTCAGTTTTGCAACCACACACCATTAATGGAACAGATACTCCACCCTTGGGTAAATTCTCCCTTTGGTACATTGAATGCATTAAGGGTAAATTTTCTAAATCTTTATTTAAGTTATTAATTAATTTATTCGCATGACACGGAAGTTTATCGCGAAATAAGTTATACACTGTATTGACTAAAACTTGGGTGCGAGTCAAGTTGAATAACTGACGCTGCTGATAATAGTGTACGTGCCAAGTATTTGCAGGTTGTCCGGCAACTGCCAATAGCGTCAATGAATTTACATACTGTGGATATTTACGAGTAAAAATTAGTGCAATTACTCCACCTATGCCATGTCCCACTAAATGCACTGGACGACAATTTTTGAGAAAATTATGTAGTAAATCTACTGCAACATCAATTGAGGCGCCTTCATCAGCGGTTTGAAAATATTCCCAGTGTCCAATACTTTTATATTGATTTAAATTTATTAGCAAAGGCATGTTTAGGCATTTCAATGAGGGACTAGCGCTAACCCAAAGTGCATCAAAATTAGCAGACATTTTATCTCCAAGATTAAGTATAAACATGTGTGGCGCAGTTATTCCCCTTAATAATCACCACCAGGTGTTATTGCTTAATGATTATTTATTTCAATAACTTCTAATTAACATCATACTCGATACCTGTTGAATAAAAGTTCAAACCTAACAGAATGAGTTTTTATAAATGTGACACTAATTACTCTTTAAAAATAAAGTTTTGCATTACGGTTTGTAAGGTTTCAAAATAAATTTTCAAAAGCCTCAAATTTAGAAAAGTATTGTATAAAGGGTATTAGAGGGTTATTTCAAAATTAAAAACTCAATTACGAGGTTCATTATGAGTGCATCACCAGCAGTTTTACGCAATTTTGGTCAGGTTTACGATAATCCTGTTTTATTAGATAAAAGTGTTACTGAGCCTGTTTGCGAAGGTTTTAATATCGCATTAGCAAGCTTTCAATCGCTGTACTTACAGTATCAAAAGCATCACTTTGTAGTTGAGGGCGCCGAGTTTTATTCTTTACATGAGTTCTTTAATGAAAGTTATGAAGCTGCCCAAGAACACGTTCATGATATCGGTGAACGCTTAGATGGACTTGGTGGAGTACCTGTAGCAAGCTTTACTCAGTTAGCTCGACTATGTTGCTTTGAACCAGAAGCAGACGGTGTTTTCTCTTGCCGACAAATGGTAGAACACGACTTAGCTGCCGAACAAGCAATAATTGGATTAATTCGGCGCCTTGCTTCGCAAGCAGAAAGTTTAGGTGACAGAGCAACCCGCTATCTATACGAAAAAATCTTACTTAAGACAGAGGAAAGAGCTTACCATTTAGCTCACTTTCTCGCTAAAGATAGTTTAACACTAGCTTACGTTCAAACAAGCAACAATTAACTCTAACCATCAATCCTCCTATATCCTATATATTAAAATTCTTGTGGCACAGGTGAGACACCTGTGTCTCCTCAATTTCAGGAAAAGCTGAAAAGGATTTGTAGCAATAGAAATCTCTATTTGTGCAAACCAGGATTAACTACTGGAGGTGGAAACCAACGATTACTACCATTAAATCGCACATCTCGATCTAAACGGCTATGGAAATTAAATATCATGGACATTGAAGTGTCAGTCTCTCCTGGTCCGATTACCTCTATACTCCAACCAGAAACCGAAGTTTTTTGGCAAGCGGGTTTATTTATACTTACACCCAAACAAGTATCACCCCAAGTAACCTGCTGTGCCCAATGTAGCCTATAATTAGCAGCAGTTTTACCAGTTTGTGCAGCAGCCATCTTTGTGGCTTCCTCAACTAAATAAGATGGTACGCTTTGAGGAGCATCAAATTCAACCCAATTTCTAGTAACATAATATACCCATTGCTGTTTTGGAGATGAAACCAACACTTTCCAACCAAACACATTATCCTTCACAGGTGCTATTCCTTGTATTGGTCTTGATGGGCCATTTCCACCATAACTAGACCATTGTAAAGTTTGAACTTTATCAACTTTCCAAGCGGAACGCTCAATCTGAGAAAGTTTAGCTGCATTTGATAAAATATCTGCAATCGTTTTCTGAGATATATTACCAACACTCGCAATTAAATCTAATTCTAGTATTTGCCCATCTAAATCACTACGATATACCCACTCTAATCCTTCCTTCGGATGTGGTTTATTGTTTTTCAGCTTAATTAACCATCCAGACGTTTGTATGGAATTACAACGTTGAGCAGTTTTGGGAAGTTCCAAACAGCTATTCTTCCAAACCCGTGGTTCGACGGATATAACTTTGATTGTATCTATAGGTGGCTCGCTAAGTTGAGTTACATTGCTAATTGCTTTTTTCCTAACACTTTGTGGTAAACTTTGTAACCAATTCACACGAAAATTCTTGCGTAAACTTTTGGATGAAACCGCATGATACAACCAACTCTGCTTACCAACAGCAACTCTAACAGCCCAAGCCGTGTAACCAATTTCTTTACATTTCTCATTCTTTTCTGGCAGACCTAAGCAACTATCAAATATCTTTGGGTCTACCCGTACAACTCGCACATCACCTAGTTTCAAGTTTAAGCGTTTCGCCATATCTTGACTAATTTGCGAGATGACAGATTTAGGTATCTCAGAAACTCTTGATGAGGGGTTCACTTGAGATAATCTGCTTGGAGCAGATGCAAAAGTATATTGATTTGTAGAGGGAATCGCCAGCGTTAAGCAGCTTACCATTGTTACAATAGTAGCTTTCAGTTTCATAGAAAATATAGAAAATATAGATAAGTATGATTCTGATGACGCAGGCTAGGTAAACTTAGTTGCCCCTATAATGGTTAGCTAATGCTTGAGGACTTAGATTTGTCTCCAAAATAGCAGTGGATAAGCCACTATCAGTACTTGAGGAAAATGCTCTACCACTTACACTTGTATTTTCAGGCACCGATAGTCTTTAGACGAATTGCACTAGAGCAAACTAAGGCACCAGTGAAAAGCTGATATTGTTTACCAATGTGCGTTACTGTCCTTTTTAAGACTATTCTAATTCCAAAAATGATGCAACCCACCAAAAACCAAGATATGAATCTATCTTATTTCTCATCCTTGAGAACTCACGGTTGATAGTGAGAAGATGACGAAATAACTGGGAGCGCAGGCGCCTCGACAAGATAAGTTACTAAAGTAGAGGCGCCGAGAGCAAAAAGAGAATGTAATTATCTTCCCATATATTTGCTTGCCATTCGCATTGCGTCTGCTATGTCAACGTCACCATCTCCATCTGAGTCTAGAAAAGTACTGAGAACTGAGTTACCACCTCCAGCATTACTGGCGCCTGATTGTAAAAAGTTAAGTACTACTGGTACAATCATTGGTAACATTTGTTGAATCATATTTGCGTCTATACCAGTACGCTGTGATGCCATTTGGGCAACTTGTTGTTGCATTCCGGCTGAAAACAGAGATGATACAGCATCAGGGTTAGGAGAAGTTCCAGCAAATTGATTTACAATATTTTGGACTGCATCTGAACCTTCGTTTGCTTGTTTATCTTGCAATGCTGAACGAACCTGACCACCAACAACTGACATTATTGTTTGCATTGTTGAAGAGTCAGTGCCAGCATTACCGCTCATTTGTTGCACTGCGTTTATTATACCGCCAAGTTGACTCATGCTGCCTTGCTGGTTTGGGTTAGCAACTGCACCGAGGATTTGGTCAAAAAGTCCCATTGTCGTCTCCTTTAACTATCATTCCACATGATTAATTGATTTTTACATGTGATTCACGTTCTTCTACTGAGTATTAATCAAAAAATAAGAAATTAGAAACCAGGTTTTATTCTAGGGGTTTATGAGTAACTTTACCTAAGCCGAAAGGGTGAAGCGCTTTTTTACTTATATATGCCAACGTATATAGAAAATATTAATTTAGTTACAATTTGACTATATAAGTGTATGGGTAAAAAATTAGAACAGTCTAAAGATATACGTCTTGCGGCAACAACTCGTATTTGGGGATTTACTCTTGGAATTTTAGCAATTAGTGTACCTCTGTCAATACCTCTACGTAATTCATTAATTCCCCTCGCTGCTTTATGTGGTGCTACAGTTGGTACAGTAGCAGTATGGCGTTCTGATGATAAAAAATCTAAAGGATATAATTTGGCGCCACAGCAAGTAGAATTACTCGAACAGCGTATCCGAGATTTGGAGGCAATTGTCAGTAGTGAAGATTATGATTTAAAAGCTAGGCTCAAGCAGATGGAGTCTAAACGGTAAGCTACGACAAATCTTTATGAAGGGATATTACGAAAGTTTTCAAAAATATTTAGAAATCGTCAAATTTCAAAACATTCCTTTAAGGTAGAAATTAAAGCAAACTCAAGGGAAACTTATGAGTAATATTCAAAAATATCGATTTGTCTGTACATTAACTTTTGGTGATATATACGGTCAAATCATTGTTTGGCTAATCACCATTACAATTAGTTTAGCTGCTGCATTAGCATTGATGGGTGCCAGACGACCTATTTACGCGCTAGCAACAGTCGGACTTATTGTACTGTTATCGTTACCGTTCTTACTATTCGCTTTTGTCACTACCTTATTGAACCATATCGAAGTGGCGCCGATGGAACCTGGTGGCAAAATGGAACCAATACCTGGTAATATTTCTCAGCAACAACCAGTGCAACTAACAAATTAGTTCTATTGATTAGGGGAAAAGGTTTTCCTCTTTTCCCTTTCCCCCTCGTACAATAGAGATTTGTATACCAAATTACTTATGCTTGAACATGATGTAATTATAGTGGGTGGTGGATTAGCTGGATGTCGTGCGGCAGTTGAAATTGCCCGTAAAGACCCCAGTTTAAATGTAGCGGTTGTCGCTAAAACTCATCCTATTCGTTCACACTCGGTTGCTGCACAAGGGGGAATGGCAGCTTCTTTAAAAAATGTTGATTCACAAGACACTTGGGAAGCACATGCTTTTGATACCGTTAAAGGTTCTGATTATTTAGCTGACCAAAATGCTGTCGAAATACTTACCCGCGAGGCGCCTGATGTTGTAATAGATTTAGAACATATGGGTGTCTTATTCTCGCGTCTTGAAGATGGAAGAATTGCACAGCGTGCTTTTGGTGGACATTCACACAATAGAACCTGTTACGCTGCCGATAAAACAGGACACGCAATTTTACACGAGTTAGTTAATAACCTGCGGAAGCATGGTGTTAAAGTTTACCAAGAATGGTATGTAATGCGTCTGATATTAGAAGAAGGTCAGGCGAAAGGTGTTGTAATGTTTCGTATAGAAGACGGGCATATTGAGGTGGTACGGGCAAAAGCTGTGATGTTTGCCACTGGTGGTTATGGTCGCGTTTATAACACTACTTCTAACGATTATGCATCGGCTGGTGATGGGTTAGCGATGACGGCATTAGCTGGTTTACCGTTAGAAGATATGGAGTTTGTACAGTTTCACCCCACTGGATTATATCCTGTTGGTGTATTAATTTCTGAAGCTGTGCGAGGTGAAGGCGCCTATTTGATTAATAGTGAAGGTGAGCGGTTCATGGAAAGATACGCTCCGAGTCGCATGGAACTGGCGCCACGTGATATAACTTCACGTGCAATAGCTTATGAAATTCGTGCAGGTCGGGGTGTTAAACCTGATGGTAGTGCAGGGGGAGTATATGTATATCTCGACTTGCGTCACATGGGTAAAGAAAAAATCATGAGTCGCGTTCCATTTTGCTGGGAAGAAGCACATCGGTTAGTGGGAGTTGACGCAGTAACCCAACCAATGCCAGTTCGGCCAACTATTCATTATTGTATGGGTGGCATTCCCGTTAATACCGACTGTCAAGTTCGTAGTGGCACAGACTCTATTGTATCCGGATTTTTCTCAGCAGGTGAAACTTCGTGTGTATCGGTACACGGCGCCAATCGTTTGGGTAGCAACTCGCTATTAGAATGTGTTGTATATGGAAAACGTGCGGGTGCAGCTATTGCACAATATGTCCAAAATCGCAAATTGCCCAATATCGACGAAGAATGTTACATAACAGAAGCAAAACAGCAAATACAAGCATTACTCGACCAACCAGGAGAATACCGCATTAACCAAGTACGCACAGCATTCCAAGACTGTATGACCGAGTACTGCGGTGTATTTCGTACCGAAGAATTAATGCAAACAGGTTTACAAAAACTACAACAATTTCAAAATCAATACTCAAAAATATATTTAGACGACAAAAGTAAAGACTGGAACACCGAACTTGTAGAAGCATTAGAACTACGTAGCTTAATGATAGTTGGACAAATTATCATGACCTCAGCAAACCGTCGTAAAGAAAGTCGTGGGGCCCATTTCCGCGAAGACTTTCCCCAACGCGACGATAATAACTTCTTACAACACACATTCGCTTACTACTCACCCGCAGGTATTGACATTCAATATTGTCCAGTAAGCATCACTATGTTCCAACCGCAAGAACGAAAATATTAATCATATGTAAAAAAATGTAGAGACGCGATTAATCACGTCTCTACGTGTCTACGTGTCTACGTGTCTTTGTGGTTCATTTCTTGATAAAACTACAAAGAGTATTCAAATTTGGACTCAGAAAATCAAATTATTAAATTAAAGTATAAAGTCGGTTAGGACGTGATTGATTTATAAACATGCTCAAAATTGAACTGACCACGATGAACAAGAACGAAAGTGCTTTAATCGCAGGAATAGAAGCAGAAGCTAGTTTGGAACAGCGTTTATTCGCACTTGGATTTCGTCCTGGTCGCAAAATTACAATGTTACGTTCTTCACCTTTTAATGGACCTATTCACGTTCGTGTGGGGACAACCGAAGTTATATTGCGTCGTCGTGATGCAAAATCTATTCAATTAATTGAAATATCTAACCAAATATCTGAGGTGCCTAAATGACCCATTGTAACACCTGTAACCCATCTTACAACCAAATTATTGAAGGAGTTAAACAAGTAGCTGTTTTGGGAATGCCCAACACAGGTAAGTCTACCTTTTTTAACCGACTTACAGGCGCCAACGCGAGTGTCGGGAACTGGCCGGGTATTACGGTTGACTTAATGACAGCAAATATTAAAATGGGTGGTCAGGAAACCCAAGTTGTTGATTTGCCTGGTATATATGATTTACGAGGGTTTTCAGAAGACGAAGAGGTGGTAAGAACTTTTTTAACCTCTACACCTATTCATTTAATAGTAATTATTCTCAATTCTGTTCAACTCGACAGACAAATTAGTCTAGCTCTACAAATTCAAAGCTTAGGCGTGCCAGCAGTATTATTGTTGAATATGGCAGATGAGGCGCCTGCTTTTGGTGTAGAAGTAGACCATGAGAAAATATCTGAATATCTAAAAATGCCCGTTGTTCCTTTCAGCGCAAAGTTTGGACAAAATTATGGGCAAGCGTACAAAACAATTCGTGATGAATTAGCAAAACAATCTCAATCAGTAATAATTGGGGATATTGAAGCGAAACTTCCAAAAGAAGCTGAAATAGCTACTGAAATGGAGAATGTATTACAAAATGTAGTTAGTAATGTTGAGAATGTAGAAGAAAACTTAACGATTCGCTTGGATGGTATTTTACTGCATCCAGTGTTGGGCTTGCCTATATTCTTTGGCGCCATGTACTTAATGTTTCAGTTTATTTATGCTTTGGGTATACCTATGCAGGATAAATTAGCTGAACTGTTGGCTTGGGTCAAGGATACAGCAATTGAACCGCTACTTGCTGGATTAATTGATTTGGGTACGTGGGGCAAATTTTTCCATGACTTTTTGATAGATGGTATTTATGAAGGTATAGGAACAGTTGCAGCATTTATACCCGTTATATTTTTATTTTTTATTTGCATGGCAGTTATTGAAGATAGCGGTTATCTTTCTCGTTCCGCGTTTTTAATGGATGCGTTTATGGAACGGTTGGGTTTAGATGGTCGCTCTTTTGTGATGTCACTGATGGGGTTTGGGTGTAACGTTCCTGCAATTATGGGGTTACGAGTGATGCGTTCTCCCACTTTGCGGATGCTGTCAATGCTGGTAATTCCTTTTTCTTTGTGTTCTGCACGTTTGAATGTATTCGTTTTTATGACTACTGCACTGTTTACTCAAAGACAGGCGCCTATCGTTCTATTCAGTTTATACTTATTTAGCTTCTTAGCAGCAATTTTTACAGCAGCAGTATTTAAAGGTCAATTTCCGAATACAGAACCGTTCGTGCTAGAACTACCACCCTACCGTTTCCCAACCTTCAAACAAATGATATTACGTGCTTGGCGTGAAGCAATGCACTTTTTATTCTGGTCACGACGATTTATTGTTTTTGGAGTTATAGCAATTTGGTTTTGTAATAACTTCCCTACAAATGTACCACCAGCCAGCGCCCAAACTATTTCTGGTATGATAGGGCAAATTACACAGCCAATATTAGCTCCTTTAGGAATTAATCCACAACTCGCAGTCGCATTGATATTTGGTTTTATTGCTAAAGAAATAGTCTTAGGTGGTTTAGCTGTAATATACGCTACTACTGAAGACAGTTTAGGAACAGTTATTGCTCAACAAATCAACTGGGTACAAGCATATAGCTTTATGCTATTTACTCTACTCTATGTTCCGTGCCTTTCTACAGTAGCAGCGATTAAAGCCGAATCTAAAAGTACTAAGTTTACATGGATGTCAATTGCTTGGTCAGTTACTTTAGCATGGGTTACTAGCTTTATATTCTATCAAAGCGCTAGATTTTTTTTACATGCTCATTTATTTATTGTAGAGGCGCCGAGTATATGCGTCTCTACGTGATATCAATCTTCATCCCATTTTTCGTTGCTTAACAGGTCAATGACTTTATCACGCAATAAAAAGTCATTCCTTTCTAACTCGATTTCTAAGCAATTCCAGTCACAAGTAGGCATAAACCTACACAAATTATAAATCGGCTCGTTACGCCTTATATCACCTTTTTTAACCAGTTGACGAGCTTCCTCTTTGAAAATTTCTAGGTCATAATTCACAGATGTATCCATTTGTAACATCTCCTTGTGCTTTATAAGCCAATATAAAGCTAAATTTTAATTAATCTAACTTCGCTTTGAGATATACACTACTTTTGATTCCCCATTCACAAGCTATAATCGCTTCTTTTATTAATTACACAAATTCCCTAAAATGTCATTCATGCTTGTATAAAATGTTTTAGTTTATCTAATTTATACAAGTTATACTATTTAAATCAAGTTAGAATGACAATTGAGGCGCAGTTCGCCAATTGTAGCAGATTTACCTCCAGAAGATATACAATTCATACAAATTTTAGTAAGAAAATGTAAAGAAGTTTTAAGATATAGATGCCTCTGAATCGTTACATGTACTTATAATTCTAAAGTTAGTATAAAACTAACAGGTAAGTTGACAATCGTCACATATTATACAGTTCATATCTTTCAATTATCGAAAGAATGAGCCAATGGCGCCAAATTTCATGAAAAAGGCTAAGAGCGTTAATAAACTGACTATAATCGCTCGTCGGTACCCAGAATTTGTTGTCCGTTGTTCATATGGAATAATGGTTCTAGCCTTTAGTTTGCTATTGAGTTGGAGAATTTTCCAGTCATATGAGCAGCAAATCGTACAGCAACAACAAGAAGTATACACAAAAGGGCTAAAGATAGATAAATTGTTGGAGACTACGTTCAGCAATGTTAATCTTCTACGCTCTCAAGCTGAATATTTTTTAAAGTCAACACCCGATGTTCAAACTCAGTTAACTACCTATAACTACTCAAAAGGATTAGACAATACTCATAATTTTAACTTATTTGTACCCAAAGATACAGATATAGGTGCCGTCAGTCCTGTTTTTACGCAAGGAAAAGATAAAAATTTAGGACACGAGGTAGAGATGAGTTTGTCACTTACTCCACTCTTGCGTCCGATTTATGAGCAATTACCAATCGAAGGACGCATACGTTATAAGTAGTTAGCTGCACTGACAATAACCTATCCAGCGACATCCCAAGTAACTGATGATCAAAATATCAAAATATTCAAAAATTCTAGAAATGAAGAGTTTATTACAGGTGGAATGCAAAAACATAATTCTACACGCGAAACTTATTTAACTCATCCTTATAAAGATATATTTGGCCAAGGATTAATGGTGACAGCGACAAGTCCCATTTATCAAGGAGATAAGCATCTTGGTAATATCGGTATCGATTTTAAACTAGAAGCATTAAACCGTTTCGTAAAACAGCTCGGTGGTGAACATTCCTTACTCTTAACTCTTGATGGGGAAGTATTAAGTCATTATACTACGAAAACTACGTCAGTAATAAGTTTAGAACAGCTTGTGAGAAACCCCGTTGTTCGGACACAACTACTCAAATTATTAAAAAATGCCAGAAATAGCCAAGTTACGATTGATGGATATGTTTTGACGCATTGCAAATTACAGAATGTAACATGGGGTATTGTTAATGTTACAACAGTAAACGCTCTCGCTAAAAATATATTAATTAGGCATTTACCTGTAATTTGCGGAGTTCTAATTGGATTTACAGGGTTGCTGTGGGTAAGCATACGTACTATAGATAAAATATTTAAGAAATTAAACAAAGCACGTATAACGGCAGAGCAAACAAATCAAAAATTACAACAGGCATTAAACGAATTAGAAGTTTTGGCTTTAACTGATAAACTAACAGGTGCTTGGAACAGACGCCACTTTGAACAAGTAATATCAGCCGAAATTAATCGTGCCTCACGCTATAATCAACCATTATCGCTTCTAATATTAGATATTGATTACTTTAAAAGTATCAATGATAGATATGGACATCAGATTGGAGACGCTGTACTAATTCAATTGACTCATATTTTAAAACAAAACATTCGTAATTCTGATGTATTAACACGTTGGGGTGGTGAGGAGTTTGTTATTCTCACTCCTTTCACTTCAGTTAAAGAAGCTACAGATTTGGCTGAGAGACTACGATTAAAAATTACAAGATCTCGTTTTAATATGGTAAAAAATATTACAATTAGTCTTGGTGTAGCTCAATTTCAAACAGCAGAAAATGTTAGCAATTTCCTCAAACGAGCGGATGCTGCACTGTATCAAGCCAAACATAGTGGACGAAATATGGTTGCTGTGGCGCCTTCAACGTTAGATACTTGGATACAAGGAGTTGAAAAGAATATGTAGAAACCAGCTTTATTCAAGAAACCTTATTTCTGCGTTGAGCTAGCAATCCGTGTCTTGGTGCGAATATCATGGCAATGAAGAAGAGTATTGTTAGTAAGACGACGATACAACCACCTGTAGCACCATCTAAATAATAGCTAATGTATGTACCAGCAACGCATGATATTACGCTGGCTGAAACGGCGGTGCCAATCATATAATTAAATCGGTCGCTCATTAAATAAGCGATGGCACCTGGTGTTACTAACATAGAAACTACTAAAATAATACCAACAGCTTGTAATGCTGCTACTACTGTTAATGACATAAGTGAGAGAAACATGTAGTAGAGGAATTGCGTATTTATACCGATAGAACGTGCGTGGTTTTGGTCGAAGCAGAATAGTAATAAGTCTTTACGGAAAATGTATACAGCAATAAGTGTAATTACGCTGACTATTACAGTTTGAATTATATCTTCATTAGAAATACCAAGCACGTTTCCAAATAAGATGTGAAATAAATCAATATTGCTACGTGCCCTAGAAATTAGTACTAAACCAAATGCGAAAAAACCAGTAAAAATCACGCCAATAACTGCATCTTCTTTAACACGGGTTTTTTCTTTAACGAAACCTATTGTTACAGTTGTCCCATATCCAAATATAAAGGCACCGATTGCGAAAGGTATTCCTGCCATGTAAGATAAAACTACCCCCGGAACAACAGCATGGGAAATAGCATCTCCCATTAGTGACCAGCCTTTGAGTGTTACGTAACAAGAAAGTACGGCACAGACGACACCAACCAAAGCGCTGACGCATACCGCTTTCACCATGAACTCATATTGAAATGGAGCAATTAACCATTGCCAAGCAGATAGAAGCATATAATTTTAAATTTTATTAGATTTTAGATTCTTTATTGTTGTAAAAACTGCGATGATGTAAAACTCCACCAAAAGTCATGGCTAAGTTATCGTCTGTAAATACGTCTTCTACCGAACCATAAGCAAGAATAGTCCTATTGATAAAGACTACTTGGTCACAGAAAGTAGAAATTGACCCCAAATCATGAGTTGAAATTAAAATTGTATGTCCTTGTGCGCGTAGTGTTATTAGTAATTCAATAATTTCTTTTTCTGTATTCGCATCTACACCTGTAAATGGTTCATCCAAAAGCATCACTGTTCCCTGTTGCGCTAATGCTCGTGCCAGAAATACCCGTTTACGCTGTCCACCCGAAAGTTCCCCTATTTGGCGCCGTCTTAAAGAGTACATATCTACTTGTTCTAGTGTTTGTTGAACAATTCGATGGTCTTCAGCAGTAGGTATTCGTAACCAGTTCATATGTCCATAGCGTCCCATCATCACAACATCTTCGACGCTGACAGGAAAATTCCAATCTACTTCTTCAGACTGAGGTACATAAGCGACTATTTGCTTTTGTTGCGCTTTCCTGATTGGTAAATCTTTAATTACTACTCTTCCCCGATGTGGAGTTAAGAAACCCATGATTGCTTTAAATAGAGTAGATTTGCCACCTCCATTCGGTCCAACTAATGCAGCAATACATCCAGGGTTTAACTCGAAACTCGCATTGTGCAATACGACTTTTTCGTGGTAAGCAACATTAATATCTTCAACTAAAACACTTATAGGTTCGACTGTCATATATTTATTACGCATAAATTACAGAGTAAAACAAATGTAAGTTAATACAATATATTCTTCATTTAGATTTGCCTAATAATCCCTGTACTAAGGTATAAGCGTTATACCTCTGAAGGTCTAAAAATGTTGCAGCAGGTTTTCCTACCTCAGACAACGAGTCTACGTACAACACACCAGCAAAAGTTGAATTACTTTCTCTTGCGACTTGTCTTTGGGCTTTATCGCTAACGGTTGTTTCACAAAAGACTGCCGGAATTTTATTTTGCCTGACAGTATTTATAACTTTGGCTATTTGTTGCGGTGTTCCTTCCTGTTCAGAGTTCACTGCCCATAAATATGCTTCTTGCAAACCGTAGTCGCGTGCCATGTAAGAAAAGGCACCTTCGCAGGTAACTAAATACCGTTGAGTTGGCGCCAAAGTAGCAAGTTGTGTTTTTACTTCTTGACTTACCTGCTGTAACTTCTGAATATAAGCTTTAGCATTCGCGTTATAGGTTGCTTCGTTTGCGGAGTCAAGCTTGACGAAAGCCTTACGAATATTCTCTACATATATAGCTGCATCATTAGGAGACATCCAAGCGTGGGGGTTTGGTTTATTTAGATAAGAACCACTAGCTATGAAGATTGGTTTAACTTCATCACTGAGATTTGCAGAAGTCACATTTCTTACAGACCCCATGAATTTTTCAAACCACCGTTCTAACCCCAACCCATTGAATAAAACTAAATCAGCTTCTTGTGCGCGTTTAATATCGCTAGGTGTTGGTTCATAATCATGAATTTCGGCGCCTGGTCTTGTGATAGATTCTACAACTAACTTATCTCCTGCTACATTGCGAGCCATATCAGCCAATATAGTAAAAGTCGTTAGCACCTTTTTCTTCCCATCAGTTTTAGCTGACGGTGAAATTTGCGCTTGTGTAGAATTATCTGAAGAATTTGGTTCAGAAGCACACCCAAAGACAGTTGTCAATATCAGCGCACTCAATATAATGCACGCTGGCGATTTTAGCTGATTCATCACACCCTTATTGCCATTTTTATTTAACTTTATTCATTTTTATCTCATTATTTTATCATATTGTTCTCATAATTTCGGTAACAAATGATTAGTTATCCGTTACATCCGTTGCCAGTAATGCTTCTTGGATGGCTTTTGCGACCCACTCGCTTATTACTAACCCAGATGCTCTGGCTGCGTCTTGTATCAAAGGTTGTAAATGTGAGGGAAGCTGAATATTTAAGTTAAAGGTTTCTGATTGTTGACTTTTAGTCTCTGCTGTGGTTTTACGGTGACTCCAATGCTGACATGCTGCTCCCCGTTCATTGCCATTTTTCTCTAGTAAGCTTAATTCTCCGAGTTTATTGCAGTAAAAGCTTTGAGGATTTTCTGGTAGTTCTTTACTACAGTACGAACAGTTCCAACAGCTACGAGTTTCTTCAGTCTCTATATATATATTATCTGGATTCGATTTTTTATTTGGCGCTGCGCCTTTTCTACGATATTCATTTACTACACAGGCTACATGTACTGCTGTAACTTTTCCATTTGGCGCCGTGGAAACAACTTGATTCCAAGCTTCTTGCTGCTGTTTGGGGGATAATGCTACTAAAGGACGAATTTGGCGCTCGTTCGCTGGTAGGATTTGAATTTTTTGTCGTCCATAAGCGACAGAAACATCATCATCAATAATATTCTCTGAAATATTTCTGTAAATAACTGCTGCATCAATTAACTGGTAAGCAGAACGTCGAGACATTTCCCAACGTGTCATGCAATATTCCTCAAACGTTTTGTAGTTTTCACGGTACAAACGCTCATCTCTAATTCTAGCTAGCGCACGTCCTATTTCCCAAAAAGACTTTAAACACTCTTCGACTCTTGTCTCTAAATACCTAAATTCTTCTGCTTCGGCTGTTGTTAGCACATCTTCACTATCTTCACTAATATCATCATGCAAAGGCGCCTTTCTATGTTGGTTGGAATTATCCAAGCTAGATAATATGGGTGACATCAATGCTGGTATTCCTCCTTTTTACGGCATAATGTATGATGTCGTTACTAGGTGATACCTAGAGGCGCCATCGTCAAAACACGCTTTTTTTCACCCTGCAATTTCTAAATTTGCAGGTTGCAATATCTAGGTTTGCACAATGCAATGCAATAGTACATCAATGCTTAACATTTCTTAATATTGAAAAAAGTGTAGTTAAGAATACAGAAATTTGAGTGTAAAAGTGATACGAGAAAATAATCAAGAATTACTAAAACCCTTGTAAATATGAAAAATTTGGTTTTAAACTAGTTACTAGGGACTAATTCCTGAACCTCACAACCGCTCCCAAACAACAGAAGCATTCCGCTTTGGTTGGTAAACAGTGGTATAAAGACTACACAAAGTAAACTAACTATGGAAAACAGGGCAACACTAGTGACTTGTAATTCCGGGTCTTCTACCATCCAGGAACGCCAACGACGATTAACAGTGTTGCTTGAGCATCTTACGGATGAAGGTTGGACTCAATCAACTATAGCGGAAGCGCTGGGCGTCGATTTTACAACTGTCTATCGATGGTCAAAGGGTAAAACAGTACCTGAAGCTGAATCTCGAAATTTCCGGCGCCTAGCTGCATTGACAGGGGGTGACGGTGCATCATTGGAACTATACTTAACTGGAAAAATACCGCTTGCAGCATATCGTCAAGGCAAGCAAACCTTGCAAACCGACGACACACCACATCAAATACTTCCTCCAGAAAAAATTAAACAACAACTACTAGCACAAATATACTTATTAGACCCTGCGGATATTGCGGATGTTATCTCTAACAGCGTGGCTTTTTTAGCAAAGCGCGCTTAAATAAACTGTCACCTGTCACCTGTCATGCTGAGGTACGAAGCATCTTCCAAGTTTTAAGTTGCTTTAAAAGTAAAAATTTGTCGAAATCGATTCCCCCTTGATAAGCTACGGTGTACACACAAGTCTAAAAAAGGGGGCTTCAGTGGCTTCGGAGGTAGGGCGGGGAGGAAGAATATGAGGCAAATTTGCTTCTTTTTGGATGCAAATTACCGCAAGAATAGTTCCTCAATTTCCCCACTTCAACCAGAATCCAGCCTCCAAAACATCCAATTCTTCCCTGCCCCCGAAGCCAAGAAGTTGTGTGTACACGGTAGCCTTGATAAGGGGGGTTGGGGTAGGCTGTTTACTTTGTGGGAAAATGGCTAAAAAAAGTTCATACAGTTTTTGTGTCATTTTTTAGCTCGAAAATACGATTCTTCGTTGTGAGAGCATGGACTGACCAAAGACTTGTGATGACCATGCTTCCAAATCAAGGTATCGGATAGTTTCTAACGCTTCCTTAACTACAGAAGTTGTTAAGTTCATAGTACATAAACAAATACTTAAGACTGTCTGTCCTATTTGTTGAATAGGAGACCTAGAAGAAAACTGTTTATATTTACCAAAAAGTGATTCAATTACATCAGAAGTAGCTAAAAAAGTAGTTAATGGAGGAATTTTAGAACTTTCGTTAAGAAGATAATCAAGTATTTTTTGTTTGAAATCAGAATTGACATTAAAATTTAAGCAAGACATAAGAAATTCAAAGTTAGTTAAAGACTGTTGATTAATTCCATTAGTTTTAAGATAAGTTTCTAATGCTCTAGTCATTTCAACCATTTCATCCCACATTATAATGTCATCCTCATACTCTGCTAACCATCCAAACTTATCATCTAATTTTTGCTTCAATAATTTTAGTTCAATATTTGGTTTTAAACTCGAAATAACATCAATTGAAGCGGCACCCATTTTTTGTGCCCAATTAATTAGTTTTCTACGTTAAAGAATCGGCATT
This sequence comes from Calothrix sp. PCC 7103, assembly GCF_000331305.1. Classification (GTDB taxonomy): domain Bacteria; phylum Cyanobacteriota; class Cyanobacteriia; order Cyanobacteriales; family Nostocaceae; genus Dulcicalothrix. Next base: position 299,221 of record NZ_KB217478.1, read on the forward strand.
GAGAGCGTTGAGATGGAGGTGAAAGAAAAGATAAATCTGTTTGTTGAACCTGATTTCTAGTCTGATTACAACGTTCAACAAAGGCTTGATATTTCTGTGATGTCCCTAACTCGTGTTGAAGAATTAAAGCCATCCCATGAGTTACATCATAGGTATAAATTATGGAAGGATATTTTTGATTATATAGTTTAATTCCTTTTTCAAGATCGCTACCGTGATCTGCTATAATCTGAATTGGACAACCAACTGTATATGTTAATTTACTAAGTTTTTCCTCAATTAATTCCCCTCTAGTAGATTCCATCATTTCTAACATCAAAACTTCAACATCTTGATGTTCTAAACCTCGCCCCGAAGGGAAAACATGCTCGGATAAATATTGTTGAGTTACGCCTAACACTAACAAACATTTTTGTTTACCTAATTGCGTTGTCAAATCAATTATAAAAAATCCCAATCATCACGATGCTCTTTTTCTCTTTGAAGCTCATATAACCCACCCCGCCCTAGCCAATTTCTTATACTACTAAAACTTGGAATAGAAGTTTCCTCATCAGAGGCGCCCAATCTAAAATTTTTTTCAACAGCCCTTATCGTGTTCCCTGAAATAATAACTTGTTGTACTGCTAATTGTACTGTTTCAACGTAATAGTGATGTCCAACTGCAACCGTGCCGTCTATTGGTTCTGAAAATTCTTCCCCTTTTTTTCCCCTTCCGTAATTTCCTTACGGAGGAGGCGTAGTTCTTTCTCTGCTGTCATCGCACGCTGTTTCCAATTTTCTCGTGAGGCAGTTAAATCTCGAATTTTTATCCCTAAAGCTCTCAGTTCTTTGTGCCTCAGAAGTGCTATTTCTTTCCAGTTATCTCTGCTTTTTTTAAACAGACGTACTAAGCGTTTTGATTGGCTCTTATATTCCTTCATTCGCAGTCAACCCCCATTTAGCACTTTTAGACGTATAATATGTATGAATAAATATCATCCCTAGGCGCCCAAAGTCAACAGCCTAGGGTTGGGGGGATTTTCTTAACTTAATATCATCTCAAAGTTTATATTTATGCAGCGCTGATGATATCGAAGTTACTCTTGAAATCATTGTAGAAAATTTCTAGAATTCCTTTATTCTCATAACCGTTGGTTCGTGCATGGGGATTATATAATGTAATTTTACCAGATGTAATGTTTGCGCTTACGATTACATACTCGTGATTGCCAAATATTCCAGCACGTGGATTGGATATTGTTCCGGTAGTTAAAGCTTTACCAGTGGCAAGTTGATTTGCAATTTCGGATAAGCTGAACATGTTTCCTGTACGACCAGAGTAGTTAATGTCAGAGTAAAAAGTACCTTTTGTTCCAGTAATTGATGGCATTGCCTTAAAACCGTTACCTCCTTCGATACTTTCATAGCTGTTTTGAGAATATTGTTGTTGAATGCTACCAAATTCTGCGAACTGAGCATAAGCTTTTTCTGCTAAAGCTACCCACAAACCTAAATTTAGATTGTCATAGTTTGCGTATCTTTGCCCACTATAGTATTTTCCTCCTTCCCAACCTGCTACGTTGGTTGGAAGAAAACTATCAACTGTCACATAATCTGCTGAAGTTGTAACGTTACCATTTAGCTGACCAAAGAATTTCACGGTGTAACTTCCGTCACCGTTGTTGATGAACATATTTCTGATGACTGACGGACGTTGATTTGCTACTGCACCTAAAGAAGATAAGAAATAACAAGTTCCTAACCAACCTTGCTGAATATCGCTATAGCTAAAATTGTTATCTTGCCCAAATAAGCTAGCACTTCTCATATCCTGGTAAGTGAAAGTGTGTCCTGATGCTGCTGTTGGTCTATCTCCACCAAAAAACCACTTGTCTAGCAAATTCGTCATTACTTGGGCGCCGCTGCCAGCAACTAGATTTTGCAGTACACTACCTTTATAGGTATTTGCAGTATTACCATTGACTATTTTGTTGGATAGAACCCGAACGTGGTCTTCCATGCTAAAACGACTCCAGGAAGCGACTATTGTTTTCAAGTCTGTTAATTCAACAGAATCAACTACTCCCCCATCTTGGGTATCGCGAAAGATATTAATCATTTCATTGCGGTTTAGTCTGTTGTCTGCTCCAAGTTGTCGAGCTATGGCAATAACTTCTTTATCTTTCAGGTTTTGACTAAACCAGTCATTTACAACCGTGCTGGCAATTGTAAATGGTTGCTGTACAACATTACTTATCGTATTCGCTTTGTCATATGCAACTGCCCACAGTGTATGAGTTCCATTCGCTAAATTGAATTGACTTAAATTCAATGCATAATTGAAATTAGCCGTATTCCCCTTAACTGTGAAAGTCGTTGCATCACTTACGTTCAGCGTACTTCCATTATTCAGACGTATTTGGAAATCAACTCGTGTAATATCTGTTCCACCGTTTCCATCTATTACAGAACCATTTGTAATAGTAATTGACTCGGTTGGATTAAAGGTTGTTTTATTTAGATTGAATTGCAGTGAGTTTGGTGCTGTATTTATTTGAATTGGTGCAAAAGTAATACTCCGCTCAACTATATTACTTACGGCGCCACTTTTATCGTATGCAATACCCCATACACTGTAATTTCCTGCTGTTAAGCCTAAATTAGCAAGTGATATGTTATGGTTAAACATACCCCAGCGATGAATGGCACTTACTTAAGGGTAAACGTATTGGTATGATAGGCTTTCACGCTTTGGTGATGGCGATTAACACGGTCGGCGCCTACATCAATACCAATACGTATCAACTACACATTCACGTGAATTAAATTAATTTATAGGTGGTGAACAACAATTTATCACTTTCCTAAATTTAACTATCAATTACAAGATTTCGATTAATACTTAAATACTACTTAATATTTACTAATAAAACCGGAGGGCGCGTTACTAAATCGCGCCGACGGCGGGCGCCTGTAACGCTATATTTAAGAAAAAGTAGGTGGGTGAAAATAAACCATACTTGTTTTGTTCCGGTTAAGAACGCTAAAGTCCAGCTCTGAAAGGATTACAGCAGTTTTACATTTCGTTAAATAGTTGTAAATTTTTCCGTCCTCCTACTTAGAAGTTTGTAAAAAAGTAGGTAAACTCAAACACTCAGGATGTAAATCAGGATGTAAAATTGTTGCTGTAAAATCTTTAAAAATTAGCTTTTCAGCAATTTATATTTCTGAATCCTGTTATACTTTATTAAGTCTGCCTAAGAGATAAAAATGTCATACAATCACTACCAAAAGAATAAAAGGTGTTTGTATGAATATACTTTATGCAGCAATTTGAGGTTTGGTGGCATTTCTTGGTTTGGTCATAAGAGGATATGATTTTTTTCTACGTTTTATAACTCTTGGCTCAGTACGGTCACTACGTTCTGGAAGTAGCTTTTGTACAATTTTATCAAGCATCGTCTTATATAAAATTT
>NZ_KB217478.1:302778-377177 GCF_000331305.1 Calothrix sp. PCC 7103
GTTGATGTAGGCGCCGACCGTGTTAATCGCCATCACCAAAGCGTGAAAGCCTATCATACCAATACGTTTACCCTTAGGTAAGTGCCATTCTACCCCAGCGATTGTCTGAACTTAGTGGTGTAATGTTTGTAGCGTCTGCAATTTCTACAAATGAACCATCTACTCTACGAATTTTGAAATCAACACGCGCGATGTCAGTCGCTCCATTGGCATCGTAAACCCAACCACTACTTACATTGATTGTCTCTGTATTATTATACGATGCTTTATTGATCTGAAATTGCAGCGAATTTGGCGCCGTATTAGTTCGTGTAAAGGTAAACGCTCGTTCTGTTGAAACACTCGCACCTGCTTTATCAATAGCAGTTGCTAACAAGCTATAATTACCTGTCGCCAAATTAAAAGCATCCAAAGATTGATTATAGCTAAAATTGATTCGGCGCCTGTCGAAACTATCAGAAGTTATACTCGCATTATCTGGAATATCAATAATAGCTCCACTACTGGTACGAATGCGAAAGTCTATTTTGGCAATATCACTACCACCATCTCCATCAAAAATCAAACCATTAATAGCGCTTAGTGTATCTCCACTTCTTAGATTAGAATTACTCAGCTTGAACTGTATTACACTTGGAGCAGTATTTATAAGTTGTGTTGAAACATTTGCACTATAAGTAGTGGCGCCAGTTCCAGGTTGGTAAATGCGAATAAAATATTGACCCACTTCCAAAGTCGTTTTTATTAAGTCAGTCGTGGCGCCAGCCAAATAAGAACCATTTATAATTTCATTAAAATCAATACTCAAATTCGAGTTTATATCTCGAATGATTTGTACGTCAGCATTACCAGAAAAACTGCTCAACGTCAAATTTAAACTACTGCGACCACTCAAATTGATACGATAAAAGTCATTTGGGTCAAATGAGTTGAGTGAACCAACAATTAATGATTGTGTATTGGGTGTTAGATTAATTGCTGTACCCAATGTGTTACCAGTATTAGTGAATATATTAAACATCAACGTTACCCCTGTTTTTTTCTAAATTGCTCACACTCCTACATACTGGTACAATTTGTTACTTTTTGTTTATAGAGATAATGCGTAACTTATTTTTAAAGATATGGTGAAAATCCTAACTCTCTTTTTGAAGAATATAAGGTTGCTGATATTTACCCATATTTACAAATCTTTTTATATGTGTATTTTTATACTCAAAAACAATTTAAGGGTAATTATTTGTGCGCCATTGGCGCACATTTTCTAATTGTGAAGTCTTTGTAAGCTTGAAAGTAGACTCACATGTGGTCTATGTCATAGTTTTGTTAGGCAAGGAGCGCAACGGATGTTGAAACGGATGTAACGGACAAGTAACTTTTAGTTATAAATATAACTAGCATTATTAATTAGTACGTAATTATTGCAAAAAAAGCGCTGTTTTATAGAATGGATTGGTGTAATTAGTGTATTTTTGATACAAACAACATTTTATTTGGCGGCGCCGAATTAAACAAATCAACTATCCGTTACAGGAGTGATACCGTTGCCAAGCTACGAGTCTACAAATTTTGTGCGCCATTGGCGCACATCTACAAAGAGCGCAGAGAAAGAGGTGTTTAATGGGTTTGGAGTTAAGGCTGGGTGGTAAGCTGGTTGTAGAGATTGCTTCGGTTGTTGAAGTGACTTTGGTGGAGTTACTTGGGACTGGGGGGTTTGGTTCGGTTTGGAAGGTTGTTGATACTCGAACTAATAATGTATATGTTTTAAAGGTTATTCAGAATATTCAGAGTGGGATACTCGCTGAACGGGTACGTTTGGAAGCGGAGGTTTCGATTACTTCGCAGTATATTATACCTGTGGTTGGGTTGCGACAGTTGGATTCTACGACTTTCTTTTTATTGTTTGAGTATTTTACCGGTTACTCTTTGGATAGATTTTTAACTTATAATTCTTTGTCTTCATCTCAAAAGAGTTATATTTTTTATCAAATTTTGGTTGGTGTGGGTGATGCTCATCGTTGTAATATCATCCATCGCGATTTGAAACCTGCTAATATCTTGTTAGGTGCCAATGATGAGGTAAAGTTAATTGACTTTGGTATTTCTAAGTTCAAGGATTATCGATTGACGCTTGATAATCAGATTTTTGGCACTATTCCTTATATTGCACCTGAGCTATTATTGTACGGCGCCTCAATAGCAGATGCACGCGCGGATATTTACGCTTTGGGTCACATTTTGTATCAACTTACGACGGGTGAGCATTTTTGGACACGAAAAAATTTGCGAAATATGGATGACTTTTTTCGCTATCTAAAGCAAACTCCGGCGCCGACTGACGCGATAGAATTGGATGGTTTTGACTGCGATTTTATTCCAAACGCGAAAAGTATCATATCACGTATTGCAACAACGTAGCGCTGATATTATGTTTGTCCTCGACTGTACTGGAAGTATGCAGGGAGAAATTGATGCGATTAAGGATGCAATTATTAGCTTTGCTGACAGTATAAAGTCTGATGGTGTACGCGCACGAGTCGGGTTAATTGAATTTCGCGATAGATTAATTAACGAAGAACACCAAGTATTAAAGTTTAATGGGGAAATATTTACAAGTGACCCTGCAATGTTTCGTAATGAGGTAGGAAAACTCAAAGCATCTGGTGGTGGTGATGAACCCGAAAGTAGTCTTGATGCAATTTTACTCGCTTTGCGTCAACCTTTCAGCAACACTGCAAGTAAAGTAATTGTTTTAGTTACTGACGCATCACCCCATATCCCCGACTTGGAAACAAAGAGCATTGACCAAGTAGTACAAGCAATACGTGATGTTAATATCCAGCAATTATATTTAGTTATTCCCACTCAAGATGCTAACTGTCATATTTATCTGAAATTATTAGAAGCAGCAAGGGGACTTGCATTTGAACTGGGACAAGGTGATGATTTTCGTAAACGTGCTGAAGACTTCAAACGCACATTAATGTCATTAGGCAAAACTATTTCTCAAGCAACTCGATAATTTTTTATTGTCATGAGTCACCGTAGTGAAGCATCTCATAAGTCTCCAAATTAATAACTATTTAGAATTTTTGCTACGTTTACAATCATAATTTAGATTCTTCACTGCGTTCAGAATGACAGTTGAGAATTCTTAAGAATCTTTTAATGTATTAAAACTTAAATAAAAGTAATAAAAACAAATTGTTCGCGAATAACAAACTTGGTACAATAGCTCTAAATGCATCACAAAACCTCAATGCGTTGTCTAAACTGCCACCTCCAAGGAATAACAACATCAACACAAATATGTCCAAAATGCAACGTACATCTTCCTTCACTGATGCGTGATGTATTGTTACCTGGTACTATTATACATCAAGGCGCCTACTGTATTGATTATGCACTGGGTCGAGGTGGGTTTGGCATTACATATCAAGCAGTTCACAGCAAGTTAGAAAAAAAAGTTGCAATCAAAGAATATTATCCTCAAGAACATGCACTACGCGACACTTACACCGGAATTCTAATTGTTCCAACTGCAAAACAAGATATTTATCAGCGTGGTTTATCAAGATTTGTTACAGAAGGTAAAATATTAGCAAAAATTAATCATCCAAATGTTGTTCGCGTAGAAAATTACTTTGAAGAACGTGGTACAGCTTATTTAGTCATGGAACTAATAGATGGTTATACTTTGCGTGAAGAATTGAATAGACAACCAAATAAAAAGCTTACACATTCGAGAGTTGAATTTATTATATCCGCGTTAGTCGATGCTTTAGCAACTGTACACGCACAAGGCATTTATCATTTAGATTTAAAACCTGATAATGTATTATTAACATCCGATAATCGTTTAGTTCTAGTTGACTTCGGCGCCTCAAGACAAGGGTTAAGTACTGGTACAACGAGTCAAGCTTTCACTTTAGATTATGCACCCCCCGAAGTTCTCGCTGGTAAAGACTATGGTGCAGAAAGTGATATATTTGAACTAGGAATGATGCTGCATGAAATGATTATAGGTGAATTGCCACCACGCGCAATCGACCGGATATTTAACGATAATTGGAATCCAGACTTACACCCATTAACCGAACCCTGGAAAAACTTAATTATCTCAGCACTACAAATACAAAAACACATGCGCCCTAGTAATGTCAAACAATGGTGGCGCCATACCCCAACGATACAGCAAACAACATCACAAATAAATTGCCATGCATGTAATGCGTCAAACCCCGCAACGCATAAATTTTGCCAAAGTTGTGGAACTTCATTACAAGTAGCTATTTTAAACTCAACTCAACAACAATCAGAAAATCCCGAACTTCAGCAAAGTGACATCCACCCCGATGACTGGGCAAAAACTCAGAAAAAAGGGTTTTTTAAATTTCTCGGTTCTTTACTCGACGATAACTAACTAATTTAAAACTATGACAGCAAACGTATCATACAACCAACACGAGCAAAACCAGCAAAGTCAGCAAAACGATATTCGTATTGCATCCAGCATTCTACATCGAGCAACGCAAGATGACACAGATGCTATTGCCACAATGTTTAAACAGTTTTTAGCTGATGACGAACAAATATATTTAGTCTCATACCTCGGTCTACAAGGGTTATGGGGTTTTGGGACTCGCGAATTTGCATGTTTAACCGACCGACGTGTTGCTGACATCACTGTTGGTAGGTTTGGCAAAGTCTCTTACCAAGATGGATATTTAGAACATATTAACAGTACTTTTGTATTTCAACCATCAAAGCTCAAACTATATATAAGTGTAGGGTTCTTGTTTGCCATTCCAATAATGACATTCCTATCGCTGTTATTATCTCCAGTAGATATTATTCTCAATTTGATTATTTTGGTGATTACAACTGGAATCGCTTTATTATTACTGCCAATATTTGTACAATTTTACTACCGTTTTAACAAATGTGGAATATTAATCGCAGTGCGTGGGGGTATTCCCATATATATATTTACCAATCGTAAGCTATTAACGCGCGCAAATACGTTATGTCGGGTGATGACAGTGAGTCGGGAAGAAAGAATTAAGTTACGTGGAGTAGTTTAATATGTACGAAATTACTTTTGGATGGCAAATACAAGGAAAGCGATTTTCACAAACTTTATCATTTGATTCTACCAAGGCACCTGGAATCATCAAAATTGGACGCGACCCAAATCAGTGTGATATCGTTGTTGTCGATGAGAACAACCATGTTTCACGTTTGCACGCAGAAATTCTATTTAATAGTGATTCTGGAATATTCTACCTGCAAAATGCGACTTTGCATAAATCTCAACCCAATACTGTATTTTTAAATAGTGATATAGTTACAGAAGAAGTTGAAATTCATAATGGTGATATAATCACACTGCGTGATGTGCCAATTACAGTAGAGAGTATGAGGGTACAAATCAAAAATCAAATACAGGCGCCAGTAGCAGCTAATATAAATCAATATAACCCAACTCAAGTCAGCACTCCTCAATACCAATCAAATAATCAATACCCAGCTAACCAAAACTATAATATTCCCAACAATTCACAAAACTTACAGACATTGCAGTTAGAAGCTCAAAACCAAGTTAAACAGCAAGGTGGAATTACACTTGGTCAAAGTATATTACAAAATGCATCTAAAAATGACTTCGGCGCCATTTCAGTGATGTTCAAGCAATTTATTCCAGAAGATGAGCAAATTGAATACGCATGTTATTTAGGTATTCGAGGACTATGGGGAATAGGAACTCGGCAATTTGCTTGTGTGACAAACCGTCGAGTTGCGGATATTACAGTTGGTTTATTTGGTGAAGTCACATATCAAGATGGATTCTTAGAGCATATCAATAGCGGTATAATTTATCAACCTTCTAAACTATGGTTATATGTAATGCTACTAGGATATTTTCTTTTTGGTATCAGTTTCACATTACCTATTTGGACTACTATTTTATCAGCTTTCAGTTCGGCACCGTTAATATTGATATTTAGTATCGCTTCATCAGCGTTATTTGTACCATTGGTAGTAAAATGGTATTACCGAATTGTCAAATGTGGTTTAGTAATGACGGTGAGAGAAGGTGAAGTATATCTAAGTCCGATGGGATATGCTTTTAGTCATCGTCTAATTTACTTTTTCAGTAACCGTAAACTAATTACACGAGCAAGCAGTTTATATCGTAACTTTATTATTCAACGGGAAATTCGACTAAATGCAGTTGAAAATTATCCTTTACCAAACCAGCAACCCAAACAAACACCCGTTCGCTTAACACCGCTTGCTATTTCTAGGTAAATGATGCTAATTCTAAAACACGGTACTGTACACCTGTTTCAAAAATTCTAGTTCCTCCTCCTTCAGCTATTGTCTGTCTTAGTAATTCCTTGTGAGTAACTGCAATACCCGCTAAATAGTCAATTCCCATTTCTCTTAATTCTGGCAACCAGGGTACAGTGGGTCCCATCAATACGAGTTTCGCGTTTTGTGATAACTCAACTAAACGGGGAAAGGTTTTGTTGACTATTGAGGTTGCCGTTAAAAATACCCAATCAGCTTCTGGTAAAATATACTCGCAAGCTGTATCAGGAAGGTCTTGTGAAGTTGGTTGACGTTCGAGTACTTGCAAGTCTATTTCTTGTTCGTATTGTGATAACCCAGGATAACGTCCGATAACTACTACTTTTTTTCCGCGAATTAGTGGTAAAAAGTGTTCAAAAACCGCCAAATTACCAGAAACTTTGGGGTATAATGGCGCCGATGCTACAATAAGTGGAGAGGAAGCGTTAATTACAGCATTGATAGCTGCCATACCTATAGTAGCTTGATAACTATCCCAAGATTTTAACCAAGGCGCCAAATCATTAATTTTTTGATTTACTAAGGTTCCCGACCAAGGTAGAGTACGGGTTGGTTGAGCAGGACTCATACATAACCCGATTCCTTCTACTTGGCAGTATGTCCAGGTTAGTCCAATAATTATTTCTTTTACTGCTGTGTCTGTTTGGGCTGAGTCTAATAGTAAATTATAAATTTGTCGTGGGTGCATTGGCAACGGATTATAAACGGATGTAACGGATAATTGATTTTAGACGATTAAACTTTATTTGTAATCCATAACTCATCCGTTACATCCGTTACATCCGTTGCCAATTTCCGCTGTCCAATGTAAGTCAGATGATTGGTAAACTTTAACACCTGTTATTCCAGCAATTTCTAGCATTTCACCAACTTCAGAAATTGTGAATGAAGCATGTAGTGAGTCTCGAAATAACCTTGTTTGGTGTTCGTTATACTCAGTACCAATACTCTGCACAATATTATTCATGGTTGCTTCGTTTACTGGTCGGAGTAAATCGCGAATAAAAATCCCTCCGTCTGGTTTTAATACTCGTTTAATTTCGGTAAAAAAAGGTATTGGGTCTGGTAAATGATGAATTAAGCTGTTGGACATCACCATATCAAATTGTCCATCTTGATATGGTAAATTTTTAGAATCAACGAGTTCAAGTGATATTTGTTGTTGTAATCCTAGTGTTTCTATATTCTTGGCGCCTATTTTCAGCATATTCTCAGCAAGGTCTATGCCAATGATTTGTAAATTTGGGCACCGTTGACACATTAGTTGACACATTAAAATTGGTATACGTGCTGTCCCTGTACCTGCATCTAACACTAAACCAGAGGCGCCTAAGCTAATTGCGTGTTCTGCAAATGCGGTGTTAACATTAGTAAAATCCATTGCATCATATTCGATAGCCTCTTGTAAGGTATCCATGACTTCTGGTTCGAGTACTCGCTGCATCTAAAATGTCTCCACATCTTGACCATAAGCAACGCACGGACTTTCTATCTCATGCATTGGTTGAAAAGAACTACAGAAAGTGACATTATAACAATTAATTTCAAACTCTTCTGGATGCGTACACTCTATGGTGCCTATCCTTGAAACATGAAAAATACAATCATTACATATAGTTTTATTTCGTTTATCAGCAAGTTCTGACATATTACCAAATTCTCCTAGATACTTCTAAGAGTATGGTGGCATCATCGCACGAATGTTTTCAATCAAATTATCAAAATCAAATGTGGTAATTAAGCTAAAATATAGCACAGAAAGGGCAGCCGATTAGCTATCCTACGGAATGATTATTTTATTGGTATATTCTTGATACTGTTTATCTTTAGATTGCAAATAAGTATCTACAGCTTTTTTGGTAGCTAAGGCACCTTCTAATTCATCTCCACCTTCGTTGATAATTCTTTGTTTGACTTGTTTTCGTAGGTCTGAAACAATTTTACCATTAATTTTACGTGTTTCTGACCAATCTAGCATTGGTTGTGGATAAGTGCTACGTCCCAGATATACACCTTGAATAATTTCGGGTACGCTATATCCTTTTAGTTCGGGTATCCAATACGAAATAAAACGCAGGTCAGAGTCACGTTCTTCAATATTTTTAGTTGGGTTATAAATACGGAACGTATCACTAAGAGGGTTTGTGACACCTGCTTGCATTTGCCATTGCCAGTTATCAATAGCTAAATCACCATCTACTAAATAATTCATATAATGCTTGGCGCCGTGATGCCACGATATACCACAATTAATTGTTAGGAAAGTCGCACACATCGCGCGCATCCGAAAGTTCATCCATCCCATCGTCTTTAATTGTCGCATACTAGCATCAACCATCGGGAATCCAGTTTCGCCCAATTGCCAAGCACGAAATAATTCTTGTTTCTCAGGTGTTAATTCGTCGTGTGTATACAACTCATCAAACTCTCGAAAACGATTTTTATGAGCAATTTCTGGGTGAAAATATAATCTTTGGCTAAAACTATCATGCCAACGCAAACGGTCACGAAATGCTTTGAGCGAAAAACCTGCTTTCGGGTCTTGCGCTAACTCTTCCGCACGTCGCTTAGTGCTTTGATATACTTGGCGTACAGACATTGTGCCAAAAGTGAGATGCGGTGAAAGATGCGAAGTGGCGCCTTTTTGAGCAAGCCAAGGACGCGATAACTTCCAGTGATAACTATGAAAGCGAGATGTCAAAAAAGAATCGAGTTTTTCAAAAGCCTTAGTTTCTCCTCCTGGAAAATAAACCTTACCAGTTTGCCAAAACGCGCGGTACTTTTTCTTCAATTGTCTAAAAGTAAGCTGCGGAATATTAAAAGATAACTGAGGGGTATTAATATGTAAAGGCTGTGGATAAATAGGATGACGCTGGTAACTATAATACTCATTAAACCACTCATCACGATGATTATCATCAGCTTGAAGAAAATTGGCTAAACCAACATGATAATCAAGATTGAGCGACTTATAAAAATTAATAATATGATTATCGCGCTCAATACCATACTCAACCTGAACATCACGGTTAAAAAACAACTTAGGCTGACCAAGATTTGTTTCGAGCAACTCATAAGTCAAGTCCTTAATAACAGTCGCAGCATCACCTTCAAACAAATAAAGTTGACTACCCAACATCCGTAAATTCACATCAAGATTTTCCAAAGACTCAAACAAAAACCTAACGCGCGCATTACCAATATCAGCCCACCGCTCATAAAACCAGGGGTCAATCACAAAACAAGGCAACACAGAAGCATCCGTCGCACAAGCCAACGAAACACATTCATTATCAGTCAAACGTAAATCACGGCGAAACCAAAGAATATGCATGAGAGTTAGGAGTTAGGAGTTATGAGTTAGGGTAATAAATCTAATGGCGAGTAGGTGTGTAAGTCTACCGTCCGGGTTAATCTCAAAATGTAAAGAAATAATAACTACAAGTTAACAAACAAGACAAAGAACTTAAAGGAGGTTTACAAGTAATTATCTACAGTAATTACCCCACCAACCCCCTTTCCGACTCAAAAACCTTATAAAACAACCTTTTTAATTAACGTGTTAATCAATCAAACATTCACCGTAACCCAAACACAGGCGCCTAAACATGAACCAACAATTACAAAACTATGTTTAGAAATGTTACTAGCCGCACCGTTAGGTTACATAGGAGTATCACTAAACCTAGGTGGAATAACATGGATACTCTCAGGGATAGGTGCCGGGGTGATAGTATGTCGAAGCTACCCACTTGTATATAGATACTTCTGTAGTGACACAATCCTTATTAAACCAAACCGAAAAATTCGACAAATAGGAATGCTGTTAGTAGGTTTAACAATAGGTTTTTCAAACGCACACGCAGACCTTACCCATATAGCAACAAGTATACCCATTTATATAATTCTTACCTTATTCTTACTCCTAAGTGGCGCCTGTACAGGTTACATATACTCGCGACTAGCAAAAATAAATCTATTTACAGCAATGCTAGCGACAGTACCAGGTGGAGTAGGGGTAATGGCAGCAATAGCAGCAGACTACAACCGTAACGTCACACTAGTAGCACTTTCGCAAGTATTTCGCGTTACATCCGTAGTTATTCTCATACCATTAATAGCAAGAGCATCAGTCAACATATATTTACCACCACAAACATTATTTAACAATCAACTAGCATTCAACCTAGAACCCACATATATAGCCTTACTTTGTTTAGCATTACTGCTAGCAGGAATATTTTCCACCTTAGCACTTCGTATAAAACTACCAGCCGCGCACTTTTTTTCAGCCTTACTAATAGGCATAACCTTCAATCCAATCATTAACCTTTTACCAATTGAAGAAACAACTTTTATTCCACCAGCCATAATAGGAATCATCGGACAAATATTATTAGGAATCACAATAGGAGAATACTGGGGAGAAAAACCAACATTTGGAAAACGCGCGCTCTTGTATATGATAATTACTACAGCCATGACCTTAATATCAGGCGCCGTAGCATCATTAATAGCAATGTCTTTAACAAACTGGGACTGGTTAACATGCTTACTAGTTACGGCACCAGGAGGAGCAGCAGAAATGATATTAGTCGCACTAGCAATAGACCATAACGTAGAAATAGTAACAGCAGGACATCTAGTTAGACTAATAGCCATTAACAGTTCGCTTCCAATATGGTTATATTTATTTAGGCGCCTAAAACAAACCAATCAATAATGATTATATTTATCTAAACGACCTATAACTCGCTGTTAGAACAAAATATGGTATCAATTAAATGATTACCATAATACATTTATCGTAAAAGCACAGTAAATTAAACTATATGAATGTTTCCGATAATACCGATATCATCATCGAACATAGAGAAATCGTCAAAAACGTTATTCTCCACCATGCCAATTTAATACCAAAAGGCAAAACAATAGATGTAGAAACAAAATTTGATGAATCTAACAACCAATATGCACTCGTAAAAACTGGTTGGGAAAGAGGACGAGAAATTAACCAAATAATAATTCTTGTAGTTTTGAGAGGTAAAGGAGTCGAAATTAGAGTTGATAAAACCAAGAAGAAAATCACAAAAGACTTAATTAGACAAGGTATAAATAAAGACTACATAGCATTACCGAGAAGATTTTTAAGAAGCATTGAAATCAACCCGACTACTTCTATATCCGGCGCCAGTTATATTTCGGCAAGTAAATCGGGTAGAATATCCATATATATAATTTTCTTCTTATTCTTGCTAATAGTAGGAGTAGTATTAGCTTTCTTACTAAGATACAACTATGTTCTTGATAAATTTAGCTTTTTTGGAGCTAGTATAGTTTTAGCACTTGGTACAATATTAAGCTTAATAATTTGGACAATCTTAGATAACCTACCAAACCAGTTAACATATATTACAGAAAGCAATTATCAAGCTGCTGCAAACTTAACATCTCAAAGTCAAGATAAAGTAAAACCAGCGTGGGATATATCAACAGCAACACTTTCAGCATACTTTAATCGAAACCTTCAACAAATAGATTGGATATTTAGATTAAGTGTTATCACAATGTTATGCGGCTTTGGGTTAGTAGCATTTACAATTGTACTAGTATATCAAAAGCCAAGCTTAACCTTAATACTAGTTGGCTCTATCACAGGTACACTAACTCAAATCATCAGCCTTATATCTTTATTTATATATAGGTCAAGCATTATACAAGCTAACAGACATATTGAAACATTGACCATCACGAACTATATTGGCACAGCGATGCAAATATTAGATGGAATTAATCAACAAGATTCTTTAGAAAAATTAACAGATATAAAGGTAGAGATTGCGAAGTTATTACTAGTCAATGCTCAAGAAATTCAAAAATATCATGAAAGTCAGCCAAGAAGAGGACGCAGGCGCCGTTTGAGAGAATAATCTCACTTGTTAACCTTTATGTCAAGCCACTTGCGTGACTCAGAGTAAACCTTAGCATGGTAGTTGCTTGTTGGTGTCCTTTGTGGTTTTAAATATTTTACGACTCATTGCGAAAAAATAAGAACTTTGTGGATAGGTTTTAATAGAAGTAGAAAATCGCGTAATATTTTAGAGAACTCAAGTGCTTGGGGGAATTATATGACTATTTGGGTAAACGAACAAGTTGATGCGTCTGGTATGATTCATGCGTGTATCGCGACCTCTAGTGAATCCCATGCTAAGGATTGTCATAAGTCTTTTCAGACAAATTTGACTGAAGTCCAAAAAGCTTGGGGTTGGGAGGCAAGACTACGTAAGGTGACTTCTTGGGATGAAGTACCTGTAAATGCACTAACGCTCAATTAATTTATTTTTGACTTTGTTTGTGGAGACTTGATGTATCCCTGTGGGAAAACCTCCGGTTTACACGTCTCCACATTTATGTTTCTAGAACAACATACTGTGTTCTGAGTCCCAACATTTTTCGTCACGCCATTCTTTACCACGATGTTCGCAGTCTGTTTTTGTGCTTACCCAAGGAAGCGATGTTGGGTACGTATTGGCAGTCTGCTGGTAGTAATTTATCCAAGAACCAACGAATTGACAGCTAAAGTAACCTGTCACTATTAGCTTTATCACAAGGAAGGCAGCGATTACTTTGTTAGTTTTGCTACTTGGATTATGTTGATGCATTTTCAAACCAATTTGTTCTGATGATTTAATTAAAAACGTTTGTTAAGCGCAAAATTGCTATCTGCAAACATTACACAATCTGCCAGAATCTTTTTCAAGATTCAAGCGAGGCATAAAAATACCTTTTGCTGGATGAGTTTAAAACTTGATTTTTGATATTTCGATTATTACTGATGATATAGGCAATTGTGCAGGGTCTTACTTAAGGTAGATATAAACTTTGTACTAATTTATGATAAATCTACCTAGCGCTTCGCTATGCTTTAGATTTTATAGATGCTACTTTGCGGGAAATATGAGTGGATTACACTACGTGAGGGCATGACGTAAAGTTCGGATATTCGATTTTTTGGTAGGAGATGGTGTCAGAATATTAAGAAAAGATAAAATTGATGTTAAAAATAATATAAAAATTTTAAAATTCAGTATATAAACTATGATTTTGCAAAAAAATCGTGTTTTTTCTTAAAAATTAAGAGTTATTATTTTTATCAAGGACAAGTTTGTACTCTCTTGTAAAAAACAGTATTAATTAGGTGAATTATTTCAGAGTTCGGACTTCGGATGAAAGCTACCCCATTCATTTGGTTGGCAAACTGGGACAAGCTATTCAAATTTCAATTCATTCTCCTAGTCAATATATCTGTACCAACCGCGAGCGGATATTTCCAGACTGGAAGGATAAGTCAATGTGGGTTGCAGTTGTTCTCGCAAAAGCACGTTACGAAATGCTTGAGGACAATGATGTTGTTGAAGCTGAAAAGCAAGTTCTGCGTGAACAATTTATTCGCTATGGGTTTGATGTTGCTTTTAATTTACGTGATGGAGGGTATTTTTCTGATTTAGTTGACCCTCGCACAGGTTATCCAATTCTGTCGCGTCCTGGTGAGTTTCCCCATGATGATACTGCTGTCGTTAAAGCTTTACTGGGTTATCCAATTATTAAAAATAAATGTCGTGTTGTGCTTCATCCTACTTGGGGTACTGCTGTTTATCCCGGTATTCTAATTAGTGAGGCGCCTCCTGTTATGATTGAGTGGATGTTGAAAAGCGTTGCTTCTATGCATGGTTGGCAAGAAGTTAACGTTCAACAACCATTCGTAAATAGTTAACTCCTGTTTAATGTTTGCACAATAACTCGTTAGTTTTATATTAAGTTACATTAAGTCTGCTGGGTCTGCGGTGCGTAGCTTTTGCATGGCAATGATACCAGATACAAAGCACATTATTACTGTTAGTGCAAAAACACTGGCGCCTCGTTCTATCGTCATAAATACGGGTAGTTTTGTTGTATTCGCAGCAAGTCTATAAAATCCTAACGCAGTTATTACACCTGGTATATATCCTAAAACTGCTAGTAGTAGAGCTTCTTGTCCAAGAACTGAAAGTAAGTAATTGTTTGTATAACCTATTGCTTTAAGCATTGCATACTCGGCTAAATGCGCTGAAATATCTGAATACAAAATTTGATAGACGATAACGCAACCGACTATAAACGATACCATAACACCAACTCCAAACATAAAACCAATGGGGGTTGTTTTTCCCCAGTAGTTTCTCTCCATATCTATATATTCGTCGTGCGTTAATATCATAACATCGTCGGGTAAACCTAATTTTAAATTGTTTTTAACCTGTTTAATATCGGCGCCTGTTTTCAGCTTTATCAACCCTGTACCAATTTGGTTGGGTTCATGACTTGTAAAAAGTCTGAGGAAAGTAGAATCACTAGTAATAATATTTCCATAGGTGGCAAATGATTTACCCAGAGAAAAATAACCACCGATACGCACTTTAGTTTTATTTACCTCTGTCTCTGGTATTGTTCTATTTTCAAATAACGAAGCAATATAGCTGTTTTTAGGTAAAGCAGTTTTATCAAATAAAACTTGATTCTGAATTTGCAACTCATTCAAATCACGATTGAGTTGGGATGATGTAAAAATTTTATTTGCTGGGTCTGTACCCATAATCAAAATCGTTTGCAGTCCTTGAGTTTCTGGGTTACTCCATCTCCCTAAACCTATATACACAGGATTCACTTCAAGAACTCCCGCAAATCCACGTGCTTGGTACAATCGTTCAGTCGGAAAATCTTTGATTGAGTAAATAGTTTCAAAATTACGACTCACCAATACTAAATCGGTGTCGAAACTTTTATGAGGAGCAATTGCGCTTTCAAACAATGCTCCCTCAAATCCCATTTGAGCAAACATCAGTATATTTGCAAATGTTATACCCGCAACAGCTACAGCCAAACGTGTCTTTTCTTTAATTAACAGTTGCCAAGCCAGGGGAATCTTGGCAAAAAATTTACATATCATTTACGCAATCATCCGTATATTATATTATCTTCACTTTCTTTGGGAACGGTGCCGAGACTTGGTATTTATGGGTTCGAGAATTTGGTTGAGACTTCGCAGTTGCTCTGCTGTTCCCATGCAGATGAGTAAATCCCCTGGCAGTAATAGCGTATCTCCCGTTGGAGCACCAATCACAGAACCGTCCGCACGTTGAATCGCTAATACTAATGCACCAGTTTGAGCGCGTAAGCAAGCTTTCTGCAATGTTAACCCAACTACGGGACAAACTGCGGGGTCAAGGACAAGTTGTTCCATATAAACTTGACGGTCAGCACCAGTCAGGACACCTTCCACAAAGTCCATAACTTGGGGTCGCAGTGCTGCTGCTGCCATCCGCTTTCCACCTGTAATATAAGGGGAAATTACCACGTCGGCGCCACCACGCTGCAATTTTTGTACTGCTTCTTCTGTACTAGCGCGTGCAATGGCACGAATACTAGGATTTAAAGTTTTAGCAGAAAGTACAGTATAAAGATTTTCGGCATCAGATGGAAGAGCGGCAACAATACAAATTGCTCTTTCAATTCCAACTCGCAGCAGAGTTTCATCGAGGGTGGCATCTCCTTGGTAAAAAGTATATCCTTCCTGTTGAGCCTGCTGCATTGAATCAACGTCTTTCTCGATAATTACAAACAGTACACCCTCTGCCTGGAATTCTTTGGCAATTTGACGACCTGTTCGACTGAAACCACAAATAATATAATGACCTGATAAGGAATTCATGAATAGGCGCCGTTGTCTGAGACGAAGATTTTCTTGGAAATAGCCTTCGATTACAGCTTCAGTAAATCGATTGACTATATACCCAATGGTAATTACACCCATTAAGATTAACGCAATTGTAAATAATCTACCTCTATTTCCTAAAGGATGTGTTTCACCATAGCCAACAGTAGCTAAGGTAATAACAGTCATATACGCTGCATCTTGCCAAGACCAACGTTCTACCAGCGAGTACCAAGCAGTACCAATGAGGAAAACACCTACCAGTGCTAGTGTCCCTGCCATCAATTCTTTTTGAATGCGCTGATATTTTTGTTCAAGCGTTGAGTATACAGTTCTTTTTTTCACACCGCCACTCGCATTTGAGATATTTAAGTATTTGAACTAAGATTTAGTATTGGTAAAAACGGTTATAGAATTTGGATATTTTTAGGGAGGCAAGACTAATGAGTATTGAGCTAGCAACATTAGAACCAACATCACATAGTTTTGATAATAATGGCTTTGATAAAGCTGTAATGTCCACTTATGGACGATACGCAATAGCTTTAGAACGAGGTGCTGCTTGCCGTGTTTGGGATACACAAGGACGCGAATACTTAGATTTTGTTGCAGGAATCGCTACTTGTACACTTGGACATGCTCACCAAGCAATGATTGAAGCTGTTACACGTCAAATTCAAAAACTACACCATGTTTCAAATTTGTACTATATTCCTGAACAGGGAGAATTAGCCACATGGCTAGTTAAACATTCTTGTCTAGACCGAGTGTTCTTTTGTAATTCCGGCGCCGAAGCAAACGAAGCTGCAATTAAATTAACACGTAAATACGCGCATACAGTATTAAAAATAGAACGTCCAATCATTTTAACAGCACATTCGAGTTTTCACGGTCGAACTTTGGCGACAATTACAGCCACAGCACAACCAAAATACCAAAAGAATTTTGATCCTCTAGTACCTGGTTTCAGTTACGTTCCATACAACGATTTTGCAGCAGTGGAAGCGGCAATAGGTGAACTCGACGAAGGAGACTACGGAGTTGCCGCAATTTTAATCGAACCATTACAAGGGGAAGGAGGAGTTCGACCGGGTGATGTTTCCTACTTCCGTAAACTACGCCAAATTTGTAATGAGACAGGAGTACTATTAATATTTGATGAAGTGCAAGTTGGCATGGGACGTAGTGGTAAACTATGGGGTTATGAACAGCTTGGTGTTGAGCCAGATATTTTGACTAGTGCTAAAGGTTTGGGTGGTGGTATTCCAATAGGCGCCATGTTAGCCAAAAAATTCTGTGATATATTCCAACCTGGTGAACACGCTTCGACATTTGGGGGAAATCCTTTTGCTTGTGGAGTTGCGTTAGCCGTATGCGAGACCATAGAGAAAGAAAATATACTTGCAAACGTTGAAGCGAGAGGAGAACAATTACGTGCAGGATTGAAGCTATTAGCGGCTAAATATCCACAGCTTATCAGTGATGTCCGAGGTTGGGGTTTAATTAATGGTATGGAATTACACGATAATGTAGAATTAACTTCAAGTGATGTTGTTAATGCTGCGATTAAAGAAGGATTATTATTAGTCCCCGCAGGACCAAAAGTAATTCGTTTTGTACCACCATTAATTGTCACCGAAGCTGAAATTAACTTGGCACTCGAAGCATTAGAGCGTGCGTTTACAGCAGTAAACGGATAGTTGGCAACGGATGTAACGGATGCCCTTACATGTCATGCTGAACGTAGTGAAGCATCCCAAGATATAGTTAGAACATTAGATTCTTCAGATTCTTCGCTGCGCTCAGAATGACAATAATGGCTTACAATGACAATTAACTTTGACATTGAGGACAATAATAAATACGTCTGGCGCCCATTACACTTTTAATAATAGTCGTACCACAAACGTGACAAGGTTGATTATCTCTATTAAAAACCCAGTGACGATAAGCTTTGCGTGGTTTACCAGCAGCTTTAAGCTGACTAGCAATGCTAATATCATTTGTAATTCCCTTGGTAATATAAGACTTACGAGGAATTACAACTACTGCTTCTGCGAGTTTCTCAATTTGCCTGCTAGTACAGTCCATAGGACGAAATGAAGGATTTATACGTGCTACAAACAAAATCTCACTACGAAGATAATTACCTATTCCACAAATAAATTGCTGATTGAGTAATAACGGCGCCAAGCCTCTGCGATAGAATTGTTTATCAAGCAACCGTTCTTCGACTTGTTCTATTGTTGTAGCTTCATCCAATACATCGGGGCCAAGACTCTTTAAAAATGGATGTACAGCGATTTCAACATCATTGAGAATAGATATATCTGATGCGCTGTATAATAAAGCTGATTTTTTATGCGTGTGAATTGCCAACCGTAGTTGTCTATTGGTTTTGGGATAACTATTTGCGTCACGTATGTACCAAAGTCCATAAAGTTGGTTGTGACTATATATACTTAGGTCATTACTAAATCGAATTAATAATGCTTTGCCTTTGGGTTTGACGGACACTACTTGCTCACTTGCCAGAATTTTTTCAAACTCTTTCAGTGCGTCAAAAGCAAAGAATATATCAGTTATAGGTACGTTACAAATAGCTTTGGCAATTTTTGCTGCTGCTAATTTAATCTCAGGTCCTTCGGGCATTTGATAATTTCATCTATAGAAACAAAATTCCGCAATTGTCTTCCCTCGTAAGGCATAGAATAACATCCCAAGGATTTTAAATATTCTACTGCCATTGCTGAAAGCTCCCAAGCTTGCTCCTCATTCACTTTGACTATAGATGCCTCAAAAATTGGGGCGCCTGTAAATGTATAGAGTTCTTTTATTTTCTCAGATTTTACTCGTAAAGGCTCAAGTATCGATGAATTTGCCCATGACCATTGCCATGTTTCACTTTTATACGAGAAACTACCAATAGGTGTAACAAGCGCTTCAACTTGTACCTGTTCAGAGTCATCTTGAAATTGGAGCGTTCCGATTTCTTGGTCAAAACAATACTTGGGAAAGCTTCCAAAAGCGTATTTGTCTTTTAAATCTTCTTGCTTACGTTGAAGACTATCTATAGATTCTTCAAAAAAAATAGCAAATTCATCTTTATTCATAATTTTTACCTTGGTAGGGTGCGTGGCGTCATAAACAAATTTCAATTTAATTATAGACTTGTAGCGCCACGCACCAGCTTTTGATTGTGTTGCTACTGGTGCGTGACGCTACGTTGGAGTTTTTTGGTTGCGTCACGTACCCTACCGAATTGCTGCTTCTGGGAGTTGAGAGTTTAAAAGTGTCCACAAACGTAAGTCTGTAAAGTCAGCTATTGCCATACAGGCACCTATCTCGCATAATTTTTCTGGGTTGTGAGTTGATGCAATGCCAATAGTTTTTATGCTTGCACCAACTGCTGACTTAATTCCGGATGGTGAATCTTCAAGAGCAATCGCATTTTCAATATTAACTCCTAGACGTTGTGCTGCAACTCGGTAGGGTGTAGGGTCTGGCTTTGCTTTCTCTTCGTCTTCTGCTAATACTATTAATTCAAATGCGGCGCCTAATCCTAATACGTCTAACATAAAGTAAGCGTTTGCACGTGGTGCGTTTGTAACTAATGCGCGCTTGATATTGTGCGTGTCTGTCCAAGCTAATAACTCAGTTAGTCCTGGTAAACGCTGTAAAGATGGCGCCATTTCTCGAAACATCGCTTCTTTTTCATCAGCAAATTCCACTACTTCCTGCAAT
Organism: Calothrix sp. PCC 7103; assembly: GCF_000331305.1. GTDB lineage: Bacteria > Cyanobacteriota > Cyanobacteriia > Cyanobacteriales > Nostocaceae > Dulcicalothrix. The sequence goes on from NZ_KB217478.1 coordinate 322,649, forward strand.
GATAACTGTGGCAAAATATCCGCGAGTATCTCCGGATTCAATCGACCACTGATATTTTTCTGGTAAAAACTTTCATCTATATGTATATCATAGCGACTCAGCATTTTCTGCCAAGCTAAAAAATGGATGGGGTCTGTGTTAACGAGGGTTCCATCTAAGTCGAACAGAAGTGCTGTCAGCATAAGCTATGTAAATAAAGTTAAGAAAACATAAACTTTCTTTACATATTTTACATGAGAAAGGGCGCCTGTCCAAAATTCTAAGCACGTCAAAATATTTATATATAGATATATAACGATTAAACCATCAAAAATAGAGACAATCCCCATTTTACTGGAATTTGGATTAAACATCAAGCAAATAGCAGAACGCTTAAAGCTAGATGTAAAAACTGTTCAAGAGAACGTTAAACAGTAGCATTTTGTCACAGCGCATTTGTATGGTCGTCACTGACGACCATACTATATACAATTATTCACGGAGTTTCAAACAGTAGTTAAATATCAGGTTGAGAAATAAACACTTCTACTTTGGAACTTCCAAAAATTAAATTATTCATCTTGTGGAATGGGCATCCTTGCCCGTTCCAAGCATAAAGCTTTTCTGTCTTCCACACCACAAAAACAATTTCGCAATCTCCCCACGAAATGCATTATTTAGCATCATAAGAAAACAAAATTACCATTTTTTATAAGGAAGAAACTTACCAGACAGTTTCAGTTTTACCCGAACCCGTAGGCGCCTTTATAATGGTATCTTGACGGTTGAGGATGTGTGTAATTGTTTGAAGCTAGAAATTATATGGTTCGTGGTTAGTGAGTGTATGGAAAAGTTTTGTTAGTGGCGCCATAGAACCTTTATAGTAGGAAAACTATAATGTGAGGGTAATTCAAGAAATCAATAATCCTGTATGACAGGCAAGACACCTATCCTACGGGGCTTTACAAAATATGATAAATCCTTTGAAGAACTTCCGCATATCGTCTCTTGAAGTAAATGTTTACAATTCTGAAGCTGAGATAGCGCGCGCTGCTGCTGAAATTGTATATGAGTATCTATATAATGTGTTGCAGGAACAAGAAACAGCAAGTGTATTATTAGCAACTGGTAATTCACAGCTTAAGTTCTTAGACGAGTTGATATCACTAGGTGGTATTGACTGGTCGCGAGTTATTTGTTTTCATTTAGATGAGTATTTAGGTATTTCGGCTCACCATTCAGCAAGTTTTCGACGATATTTAAGAGAAAAAGTTGAGCAAAAAGTTAATCCCCAGGTATTTCATTATATTGAAGGGGATACTCAACAACCATTACTAGAGTGCGCGCGTTATTCAGAATTGCTACCAACACACAAGATTGATTTGTGTTTACTGGGTATTGGGGAAAATGGACATTTGGCATTTAATGACCCCAAAGTTGCAGATTTTAATGACCCATATACTGTTAAGCTAGTTAAACTAGATGAAGTTAACCGTCAACAACAGGTTAATACAGGATATTTTTCTAGTATTGAACAAGTGCCTCAATATGCTTTTACTGTTACAATACCAACTATTTGCGCTGCTAAGAGAATAATTTGTCTGGCGCTGGGTCAACGTAAAGCTAAAATTATTGCTAAAATGCTTCAAGGTGAAGTTACTACAACATGTCCAGCTTCTATTTTACGTCATCAATCACAAGCAACGTTATTTTTAGATGTTGATTCTGCAAGTTTGATATAGTATTAAATCACAAAGGCACAAAGGGCACAAAGAAACTTCCTCTTTTCCTTAGTGTCTTTGTGTTCTTTGTGGTTCATTTTATAATATATGGTTATATTACATCAAATTTCAGACTTCATACATCCAGCAGTAAAAAGCTCGGCGCCTCCCAGCTATTATTACAATGGACAACTGCCCAGAACTGCCCTTTCAGAAAAAGTTGCTCGTGGTTTGATGCGACATTTAGAACAAGACGCGCGTTATTCTCAAGAAGGTAAAATGTATGGAATATTAATCGTAGAATTACCATCAGGTGATATTAGAGTTATTAAAGCATTCTCAGGATTATTAAATGGAGAAAGTTTTGTCCCAGGTTGGGCACCACCTATACCCGGACGTACAGAAGTTGCATTTGACGAAGCGCAAGTTCTTTCAAAGTTAGATACTATTAAACAAGAATTAATTACTTTACAACAAATGCCTGAGCGTCAAGAATATGAAAAATTATCGCTTCACTTCGCAGACAAAATACAACAATTAAATACACGCCATCAACAACGTAAACAGCAACGTCAACAAAGACGCCTGCAATTATCCAATATAAACGAAGAAGAACTTTTAGAAGAAAGTCGTCGAGATGGTATTGAAAAAAAATTACTCAAGCGTCAACGTGATGAAGTATTACACCCATTAAAACAAATTATTGAATCAGCTAACAACCGTATTACCGAATTAAAACATCAGCGCAAAGAAATTTCGCGTCAACTCCAAGCCAAAATGCACGCAGTATATTCATTGACTAACTTTTTAGGAATGTCACAATCGTTACAGCAATTAATGCCGCAAGCACCAACTGGAACGGGTGACTGTTGTGCCCCAAAATTACTTCATTATGCTGCAACACATAATTTAAAACCTTTGGCAATGGCTGAATTTTGGTGGGGAGAGTCATTACCCAACGGTGATAAAATTCAAGGAGAGTTTTATGGCGCCTGTTCCGAACGTTGTCAACCTATTATGGGGTTTCTACTTTCTGGTTTACATACACCAGAACTAATGGCATCTATCTATGAAGATGAATATATAATAGCTATTAATAAGCCTTCTGGGTTACTATCCGTTCCCGGTCGCTATCGTAATACTCAAGATAGTGTATTAAGCCGTTTGCGTAATACATTAACCGATGGCATAAAATTAATTCCTGTACATCGTCTAGACCAGGATACATCAGGAATATTACTAATTGCACGTAATTTAGATATATATCGTCAACTTGCTGTGCAGTTTCAACAAAGACAAGTTCACAAAGTCTATGAAGCTGTACTTTCCTGTAACATAAATTCAGACACCGGTATCATCGAACTTCCACTTTGGGGAAATCCACAAAATCGCCCATACCAAGAAGTAAACTGGGAACACGGGAAAAAATGCACAACTCATTACAAAGTAATGCATAAGAGTAATTATACTCGTATTGAGTTTATACCTCTAACAGGGCGCCCGCATCAGTTACGAGTTCATGCTGCCGATAAACAAGGACTTGGAACACCAATTTTAGGCGATAGGTTATATGGAAGCAATAACTCATCAGATACATTACATTTACATGCACGCGAGCTTCACTTTACACATCCAATTTTAGGAAAATTATCTTTACAAACCAAGGCGCCCTTTTAGAAACACAAGTATTAATATTTACGTCTATATATTAAGTAAGCTCAACCCTACCTTGCAAAAGCATGTATAGAAGAAGATTTTTAATGACTGCTGTAGGCACCGGATTAGTATCATGTAAAGATTTATTCACTAATGATACATCAATAACGGTATCAAATGCCTCTGTTGCAGATGCAACTTCAATTAGTCTTAAAGATGCTGCTCGTCGAGTTAAAAAGTTTTACGGCAGCGCTATTTCAGAGAAGGATATAGAGCAAGATAAAGCTTATGCTAACTTAATTAGTCGTGAATGTTCTATTGCAACTACCGAAGGGGCTTTTAAATGGGTTGTTATTGAACCATCACCTGGACAATTTAATTTTGCACCAGCTGACAAGAGTATTAATTTTTGTGCAGCGAATAATATTAAATTGCGTGGGCATACACTTGTATGGCACATGGCAAGGCCTGACTGGTTAGCTTATCCACCAAAACTTTCTGATGTTGAACGTCACTTTACTGCTATATTAGGACGTTATCGCAATAATAAAACGCTTTATTCCTGGGATATCGTGAATGAAGTGGTTGCAGATAGTTCCTCTGAAGCTGAAGACCAAAACGGACTGCGTAAAGGTGTAAAAATTGAATATGTTCGAGATGTTTTTCAGATAGCTGCTAAAATAGACAATACTAAAGAATTTGTAATTAACGATTTTGGATGTGAAGATGTAGGATGGAAACAGAATAAATATTTAAATCTTGTTAAGTATCTAAAGAAAAATAACGTTAAGCTCGACGCAGTTGGTTTACAAGCACATATGTGGTTTTCAAAAAACTACACATGGAACGCAGCAGGATTTAGAAATTTTTTGAAACAGCTAAAAGGCGCCGGAGTCAAGCCAATTATAACAGAACTCGATGTAATTATAGACACACCATTACCCAATACATTAGCTGAATTAGATACAATGGTCGCTGATGGCTATAAGCGATTTTTAGACGTTTGTTTTGCAGAAGGTATAGATACAATTATTACTTGGGGATTAAGCGATAAATATTCATGGCTCCGTCATCCTGATTATCTGCCCAAAAAGTTAGCAAGCTCTAAAAACTTTATTCGACCATTGCCTTATGATGATAAGTTACAGCCAAAACTAGCTAGAAAAGCAATATTACAATCTTTTCAATAAACATTTATTTTCGCTTTAGTATTTAATTAAGAGTCGTTATAACAGTCCTAGATGAATTGTAAAAAATGCCTAAATGTAGACGCGATTAATCGCGTCTCTACATACGTTAATTAGAAAACCTTAAGGGTTTCGTGGCTCATTTGATTTTTTGGCTACACGCACTACTGGTCCATCGTGTCTATTGGGGTCTTTTTTTTCCTTCTTACTACCATCAGATTCTTTTTTGGGTTTTTTGCCTTCTCTATTGCCCTTTTTCTCTTTCGACATAATAATAATGCTCCAATTGAGGTTACTTTAAGCTCAGACTCGCTAGAACCACTTATCAAAAAGGCGCCACTCTTTTATGGACACTCAGTAAAGCTAAACTGAGATTTATGTATCATTTCCTTACAAAGGTTCGATGGCATAGTCGTTCAGCCAATCGAATCCCTCAATCACCAAACCAATTTTATAAGTTTTCTTTTTGGTTTTGTGATTTTCTATAAACTAAACTTAACATTTTTATGACAAAACTGCAACTTTTCTCACTCAATAACCCATCCGTTACATCCGTTGCCAGCTAACCCCATACTAAGATTGCAAATAAAACTCAAACCTTTCTCTTAGTTGTTCAAGCGTTAAGTTTTGTGTCCAATATTCGACTAAAGCCCTTCCAAATGCCCATGCATTACGGTCAGGCGCCGATGTATTATCTAAAAGCAGCGTCCACAAAGACCGTAAATCAAAACTAAGAGGGTTTGCGCTATGTGGACTCAACAGCGAAAATAATTCATATGCTATTTGTAACTTACCTATAACAATAGGTAACTGCTCTGCGGGTATCTTCTGTGCTAGTAAATTAGCAAGTGCAGGTGAACCAGTAGACACAGTAGAAATAAATTGCAGCACTGGACTTTTTAACAATGCAGTCACTCCTTGTGCTGTCGTCATCTGAAACGTATAATTATCGATTATCTTCGCTGCTGCTAAACTTTTTGCATCAACATCACGCAAAAATCTAGCTAGTCGCTGTTGTTTAGCTGGGTTGATTGATTCGATTAACGCCAATGATAATGTATCTACTCCCCATCCTTGGCGATTTGTTTTAATATCGCTTGTTACAACAGGTAATATGATATCGCAGTAATTACTGAGTAATTCTGCACGATATTTCACAGCTTCACGAATTGCAACTTCTTTCGGTCTATCTCCATTTTGCCAGTCATAAGGTGGTTCCCATTCTCGAATCGGGCGTAATTTATCAACTTGGGTAACAATTGATATTGTAGGTAAATCTTTTACTTCGGCTTTTATATCACGCAAAAAGTCTGCATCGATTTGTAGTGAAGGGTCGAGAACTGGAGTGACTAATAATAGTAAATCGGCTTGGTGTGTATATTCTATAACTGTATCACGCAAGGCACCTCGATTCACTTGTTCATAACCAGGTGTGTCTAAAAGCGTTAATACTTCTTTATTTTCGGTTTGCCAATGATAATTTTGTATTTTATCAGTGCTAGGTAATACGTCAACCTCAGCTAACTCAGATTGGAATAATGTATTTATTAAACTACTTTTCCCGGCGCCTGTACGACCAACGATAAGAATATTAACGGGTTTTACTTCGACTTGTTCTACAGGTTGAGCTTGAATTAGGATATTGCGTAAAGTTTCAGTTTTCGGTTGTTCTGGTAATGCGGGTGTTGCTGGTGTAGATATATAAGTAGATGTATTTGCCTTACCACTGTAAAGAGTTACCGCTTGCTTGCACAAATTTCTCAAAGCAGCTTCACGCATCAACTGGTTTAAATTACCGAGTAATTGCTGGTTTGCTTTATTACCATAGCGTTGCGACGCGCGTTTAGCTACCGCAGCAGCTGGGTTTAATAACCATTGTGCCGCATCCCAAACTCTTAGTAACTTGCGCGCGGAAGGTTCGAGTTTTTGATATACTTCATAAGCCTCATATGCTTGGGCAATGCTAACTTGGTTTAATGCGGGTGATAGCTTTTGCATCCAGCTATCCATATCATCAACAGTTCCCCGAATTAACCCATAAGCTTGAGGAACATAGATATTAAGCTGAGGATACTTAACGTCAGGATAGTATATTCGGGCAATCGCTGCGACTAAATCAAGACATCGTTGCCAAAAAGTTTGTATATCTTCCCATATCGCTACATCATTTTGCGATGCTTCCAAAACCTCTTTTAAAGCACTTTCAACCTGACTTGCTCGTGTTCCTACCGCTACCGTATCACCTTGTGTCTCTAAATCGCGACTAATTTCTGCTACAACTTCTTCAACCTGCGTTATAACTGGTTTTGTCCACTTCACTAGCAACTGGCGCCAGATTACCAACATTATAGTAAACACTGCCCAAATCCAATTTAGGCGCCATTCATGGATTTGCATACCCGCAGCAACTAAGATAAAACCAACTATAGATGCTATGGGAAGTCCCAAAACTAGCCATTGCCAAAGTTGTAACCGTACCATTACCCTGTCCCTAATGAGCGCCTCTCCTATTGTAGGATGCGTGACGCTACGAAATGTTTTAATGAGCGTGATAAATATTTATGGTGTCACACACCCTACTTCGTAACATTGAACGCAATTGATGTATCCTTTATAGCTTAGAGTCTTAGGGGTCGCAATTAGAGAGTTATTATGGAGCGCACAATTTCGTTAATTGGTATCGCAGTATTTATTGGTATATCTTATGCCCTTTCAGTTAATCGTAAAGCAATACGTTGGCGTACTATTGCTTGGGGTTTAGGGCTTGAATTTGGGTTTGCACTACTAATTCTCAAGACTCCTTGGGGTTTAAGAGTCTTCAAATCTCTTGGTGATATTGTCTCAAATTTTCTGTCGTATTCAGATGTCGGCGCCAAGTTTGTCTTCGGTGACAGTTATAAAGACCATTTATTTGCCTTTCAAATACTTCCTACTATCATCTTTTTCTCAGCATTTATTAGTATTTTATATCACTACGGTATTTTACAATGGGTAGTTAATGGTTTCGCATGGGTAATGATGAAAACGATGCAAACCTCTGGTGCAGAGTCATTATCTACTGCTGGCAATATCTTTTTGGGTCCAACTGAATCACCACTTATAGTCAAGCCATATGTCGCAAAAATGACACAATCGGAATTATTTGCGGTGATGACAGGAGGGTTTGCAACGGTTGCAGGAGGGGTTTTAGGCGCCTATTTATCGTTTGGTGTACCAGCAGAGCATTTAATAGCAGCATTTTTTATGACAGCACCAACTGCATTGGTTGTAGCAAAAATACTTTATCCAGAGACTGAAATTGCCGAAACAGCGGGCGATGTCAAAATGGATGTGAAGACTAATTATGTGAATGCAATTGATGCAGTAACGACTGGTGCAATTGATGGTGTCAAGTTAGCTGTAAACGTCGGTGTGATGATTATCGCATTTTTAGGTTTACTCGCCGTTGTTAACGCTTTACTCGGATGGATAGGAGCGCGGGTTCTATTGCCACAGCTATCACTCGAATGGATTTTATCGTTTGTAATGGCGCCCTTCGCGTTTTTAATGGGAGTACCGCTATCTGATTGTATGCAAGTGGGAGCTTTGTTAGGTAAAAAGACGATTTTGAACGAGTTTATAGCTTTTTTAGACTTAAAAACAGTTATTGAGAAAAAGCAAATATCTGAGCGTGGCATTATTATCGCTACCTACGCTTTGTGTAACTTCGCTAATATCGGTTCTATTGGTATCACAATTGGTGGTATTACCGGAATGGCACCGCACCGTCAGCATGATTTAGCGCGCATGGGTGTTAAATCTATGGTAGGCGGGTTATTGGCTAGTTTTATTACTGCCGCAATTGCTGGAATGTTGATTTGATAGAAACCGGGTTTCTTATATATTGCGAAACTTTAACAGTTGTAAATAAAGGTTAAAAGTAGGCACCACTAAAACAAGTGGTGCTAAATTAGTGTCAAGACACCAAACAAGGCACAAACCAAAAGCAAAGGGCTTCAAGACAAGGTGTCTCCGGTCGGTAGCCTAAAACAAATGTTCAGCATAATTTAAATGTGGTGATGCTATCAGCGTTAGACAGCAAGCCAAATCCCAAAGCGGAAAAACAAAAAAATGCTGAGTTTGTTCGCGATGTAAACCCTTATTTGTTAACTGTTTAATTAATCCCAAAGTAAACTAGTTTGAATCACTTTTATCGACATTAAGCCCAGTCACCTTTGATTGGGCTTAATTGTTTGTATATCTGAAAACCTGTATTTATTACTTGTTCTTTGTTTGCTTCAGTTGCTCCCAGCAGTCAGGGCAATTGCTTTAATATTACGATTTTGGCAACGGATAGAACAGATGAGTTATTTGTTAAGAACTGCCAACTCACTGTAAATGGTCAAATTCAAAGTCCATAGACCATTGCCATTCCCTGTGGTTCATGACTATATTTCCCACTTTTTACAGGATAGTACATCTCATTATAAAGACAAAGACTATTGGGATGACGGGTATAAAATTGCATCATCTGACGATGGGCAGCACCCCGGAAAAATTCCATTAAATGCTGGTCTGATTCCCAGTAGCTCACCATAATGATTTCTTTGGCGCCACAAATTCCCGCTTTGACTTGGATACAACCTGGTGCTTTAACAGTTGATTGACGAATGCTGTTAAGATGGCGCCACAACCACAGAAAGCCAGAGCTATCGCGAGCAATCATGCCATTCACAAAAACAACTGCGCTTGGATTTTCAGGTAGTTGGATTTGATAGAGCGAAGATTTCAACATGGTGATTTCTCTCAGAAGTGGTTAACTGTACTCAATTAATTGAGTACTATTCCAATTTATACTCAATTAGTTGGATATGTCAACCATTCGGATTTGCGAGTTCAAGATTTAGTCATTGACAGCGCAAACACTATCTAGTGGTTTGTGTCATTAATTCTGAGATGTGGGAGAAACGAACCGCTAAGGACGCTAAGGTCGCAAAGAAAGAATTAGCAAGAAAGAACATGCCAAAGCTTTTGACACAGACCAGTAGCTTTTATTACAACCCTTAATGTAGAGTATTTACGGTTATATTAGGGTATGAAGCCTGATTAATAGTCAAGAGATTCTTCACTTAATGAGAGTGACAGTTTAATTATGAAATTATCATTAAAATATTTAGCGGCTGCATTGACTTTAGGAAGTATTGTGTTTTCAGGTATGGCTTACTCTCAAGAAACTAATACTGCTCAACAGATAACAATTAAATTTGCTGGTAGAGTAAATAATCAAGCTTTTGCTTGCGGTCGTTATTACAAACTGGGCAAAGCTGCGACTACTGTTACTCCTTTAGACTTTCGTTTTTACGTTTCTGATGTTTCTTTAATTGATGCACAGGGTAAAGTTGTTCCCCTAACTCTTGCCCAAGATGGTAAATGGCAATATCAAAATGTGGCATTAATCGACTTTGAGAATAAGACAGGCGGCTGTGTGAATGGTACAGTTGAGACGCGCGATATTGTTATTGGCACGGTTCCCAAAGGAAAATACAAAGCTGTAAGATTCTCTCTTGGTGTTCCACAAAATCTTAACCATGAAGACTCAACGCTGGCGCCTTCTCCGCTAAACTTAACTTCATTATGGTGGAATTGGCAGTTTGGTTACAAGTTTGCTCGCATTGATTTTACTTCTCGGCCACCTTCCACGGGTCAAAAGCAACACATTCATGATGAAATGGCAAAATCTCAGGGCTTTCTCATTCATTTAGGCAGTACAGGTTGTCAAGCTGAAACAACTAGTCAAAAACCCACAACGGCATGTAGTAATCCTAACAAAGCAACTATCACATTGAATAACTTTGACGCAAATAAAAATGTAATTGTTGCTGATATTGCAAAACTATTTGCGAATGTAGATTTGAGTTATAACCAACCTGGAACGGCGCCTGGGTGTATGTCAGAACCCAATGACAAAGACTGTACTGGCGTAATGAAAAATTTTGGGATACCTTTTGGTGCTAAAACTCCTAAACAAATATTTTTTAGCGTAAAGTAATACACATGCTTTATAAGTGGAAACGCTGCTTCGGTTTAACAGTGGTTTTCGCACTGACCTGCTGTTTATCGATTGGTTTAAGTCAAGCATTATCGGCGCCTATCCCGAATAATGATTATGTCTGGGATATTCCAGCTTGGATGCCAAAACCAATTGTGCCTGCTGATAACCCAATGACAAAAGAAAAAGTAGAACTAGGTAGACACTTATTTTACGAAAGGCGCCTCTCTGTAACTGGAGACTTTTCCTGTGCTTCGTGCCATATTCAAGGAGTGGCATTTTCAGAACCCAAACCTGTTTCGGTAGGAGCAACCGGAGAAAAACATCCCCGTAGTTCAATGAGTTTAGCCAATATCGCTTATAGTTCTGTACTGACTTGGGCACATCCAGGTATGAAAAAGCTGGAAGTACAAGCATTAGTGCCTATGTTTGGCGAACGTCCTGTAGAACTAGGTTTATCAGGTAAAGACAAACAAGTATTAAATAAATTGCGCGAAGACCCTAATTACCAAAAGTTATTCGCTGCTGCATTCAATGAAAAAGATAACGTAAATCTTAAAAATATTACTAAAGCTATCGCATCGTTTGAACGCAGTTTAATCTCAGCAAATTCACCCTACGACCGTTACCGCTATGGTGGAGAGAAAGGCGCCATATCAACTGCAGCAAAACGTGGCGAAGTATTATTTAATAGTGAACGTTTAGAATGTTTTCATTGTCATTCTGGCTTTAACTTTAGTGACTCTATCAAACACGAACGTCTTGCATTTGAAGAAATAGCTTTTCATAACACAGGACTTTATAATATTGACGGCAAAGGAGCATATCCACCTAATAATACAGGAGTCCATGAAATTACTCGTAAACCATCAGATATGGGACGCTTCAAGGCACCGACATTAAGAAATATTGAGTTAACAGCACCTTACATGCATGACGGTAGTATTGCCACACTTGAAGAAGTCATAGACCATTATGCAGCAGGAGGTCGAACGATTAAAACAGGTGAGTATGCAGGAGTAGGAAGCAAGAACCCCCTAAAAAGTAACTTCGTCTCTGGTTTCCAAATTACTCCACAAGAAAAGCAAGACTTAGTAGAGTTTCTAAAAACCCTAACCGACGAATCATTTATAAAAAACCCTGCCTTCAGTGACCCGCATGATGCATAGTAGATAGTATAAAGCGCTCTCAGTAATTGAGGGCGCATTTTTTGTGGTTGAGGTGATTTCAATTTGTTATGGCGCCAATATGTGATTTTGATTTGGGAGTGATTGCACATCACCAGACAGATGTGCTACAAGTCGGGATGAAATATATCTTTACATAGATGCTTTGTTTCAATAAGCGATTATAATTTGATTGTTATTGCAAGTGCATCACCTTGTTGAAGTGGGTAGCTTAATCCTGATTCGTTTGCATGAGTCGGGAACGGAGGAACCATTGTTTGGGGCTAATATTTATAGAGGCACCTTCCAGCCTTCGCCCGTCAGCTAACTCCGTAAGCCGTGGAAGGAACTCCCTCATGTTTGGCTGTGGCAACAGTTTGATAAGGGCGTTCTTATCGATGATTTTAGATTGAGCTATATTATATCTAATCTCAAGTCGATATTTCCACTTTTCTTTGTTTGTTTATTTATATTGGAGAGAAGTGAAAGCTGTGAAAATCAAGCCTATGTTGACTCGACTGCAAAATACTATCGGTCGAGATGATTTGATTGAGCAAATGGTACTGGCGCCTGAACCACCCATATCTATTGAGAATAAATCTAATTCAGGTAAGTTTATTGTTGGGTATAACAGTTCTCGTCAGAGTCATACGGCGTTGGATATAGCTTTATGCATGGCACATCAAGCTCGGTTAGCGTCTAACATGCAAATAACTGTTCAAGCAGTTTATGTGGTTGAAGATAATCAAAGCTGTTATATACAAGACAGGTATTCAAGTATACATCAACCTGTATATGCGGATATTGTTTCAACATCTGTATTAACAGAAGCAAGGCTTAAAAGCGAATGTTTAATGATAATGGAACAAACTGATGCTATTCTTTGTCAAGCACGAAGTTTAGCAGAAGAGTGGCAAGTCGATTTTGATTGCCTTTTACGGTTTGGCTGTGCAGCTTCAGAACTTAAGCAAATTGTTGAATTAGAAGGCGCCGATGTTTTATTTTTAGGTTGTAATTCTACGAAGCACCCCATTATTAAATCTTTTGGTGCTGATTTACAGTGTACTATTTTGGGTATTCCTAGTTCGATTGATTAAATAGTAAGGTGGGGGCAATGCCCACCTTACTATTAACATGGTTTAGCAATGACGACACCATAAGCATCGCTGGGTAAATATTGTTCAGCTGCCTGCATTAAATGCGTAGAAGTTTGTGCTTGAATACGACCTGGATACTCGAAAGCTGGTTCTAAGGCGCCTACAAGTGATTGATAATAGCCGTATAAACCTGCTCTGTCGCTAGGAGATTCGTTAGCGAAAACAAATCGCTTGGCAACCTGAGAACTAATACGCTCAAGTTCTGAAACACTGACTTTGCTGGTAGAAACTGCTTGAATATGTTGAACTATCGCATTTTCTACTGCTTTTATATTTTCTACTGGACATTGTGCTGATATATAAAATATCCCCTGATGCTGAAAATTCATATTGCTGGTGCCGATGTGCGATACTAACCCTTTATCTTCTCGTAGGTCGCGCACTAACCTAGATGTACGTCCATGTCCTAAAATCGCTGCTAGTACATCTAATGCGTATGTGTCGTTCAAATCTTTTAATCCAGGCACTCGCCACATTAATGCTATACGCGCTTGCTGTAAAGTTTCATCTATATATGTAGTGCGAACTATTTTTTTAAATGGCGTTTCGGAATAACTTACTGTTTGTTGTTGATTATCAACTGGCTGTTTACTATTACCAAATCCTAATACTACAGTATCAATTAACTCTTCGACGGGTAAATTCCCTACAACTACTGCCGTCATTGACTTTGGTTGATACCAGTGTGTGTGAAAATCTCGCATTTGCTGCGGTTGTATTTGAGATATTATGGCTTGTGGTCCCAATACCTGACGACGATATGGTGATTTTTCAAAGGACATTTCCATCATTCGTCCAAACATCCGGCGCCGAGGATTATCTTCACTGCGACGTATTTCTTCTAAAACTACTAACCGTTCACGCTCAAATGCATCATCGGGTATTAATGGATTTAATACCACATCCATTTGTAGTGGCGCCAGTTCGGCAAAATCTTTAGGAGCGCAAGTAAGGTAATAATGCGTATAGTCTTGACTTGTAGCAGCATTGGTAACGGCGCCTCGTTGCTCTATTCTTCGTTCAAATTCACCACTCTGCAATCGCTTGGTTCCTTTAAATATCATATGCTCAAGGAAATGAGCCATCCCATTGATTGCATCAGGTTCTAAATAACTACCGACATTCAACCATAAGTTTAAATTTATAGCATCAATGGGCATTTGCTCCGCGATAACAGTCAAACCATTAGCTAGGTGATGTACTTCGGGCGCATTGAGACGAGGTAGTCTCGCTAGGGTTGAGGAGGTCATTGGGTGTTTTCGCTTTTGTTCTCTATTAGTCTATTCTACTTACAGACTTTATATTTAAACATTTCACGAAAAGATATAATTTAATTACTAGATAATAAACGTGAATGTAAGAATGGTAAATACACCCAGTTTCTGGGACTAAGCTTAAATTTATTCCCCAGAATAATTCATTTGCATCTCTTCTAATTTCTCAATCGATGGATAAAGGTTCTCTTTTATGTTAGAATTATCCAATATCGGTTTTAACTCATTTTGAACCTCAAATTCAGCGTTAGTACTTGTTGGTGCTTTACTGGTGCTTGCTTTCTTGGCGTTTGGTATAATTAATGCCTTTTTAAAACTGACGTTATTTGCCTGGATTGCTTTATTATCTAACTGTAAAATTTTTTTCTCCCAAGTAGCAATTTGCTGATTTGCTTCATTGTATAAAGGACGCTCTTTACCTATTAGTTTTGCTTCATTGACTGCCATTTTTAGAGATATCTCATCATTCTTAGAAGCTAGCTTTTTCGCTTCCTCTAAATATGTACTATCTTCTAAAACGGCAATTTTCTTTTCTGTCTCCGTCATTAACTTACGTGCGTCTTTGACATATGGCTCAGAAATTACCATACTTGCTTCTACTAGTGCAGAACGCATATCGTCTAGTTTTCCTGAGTTGGCAAGCTTGCGGGCTATATTTAATTGAGATGATTCGTCGCTTTTATCATCATACACAATATTATCACTATTATCTGTCTGCAATTTTTCAGATGCTGATTTTTTCTCGATGTCTCCTTTCTCACGGTCTTCACGGGCGCCTTGAATGTGACGTACTAATTCATAATATTTTGTACTCGCCCAGTATTCATTCTCTAATGTCTGCAACTGTTTCGCTTTGTTAAGAGCTGCATACCAGTTTTTTGAGTCATCATCAATTTCTGCTAGGGCCGCAGTATGTATACCTTCCGCTTGCGACCATATCGACCGCCAAGTTTTTATTTGCTCACTAGCTGTTTGAGAAGCAAAATGATTATCGGGTATTATGAGCGCTAGTTCTACGGCTTTGTTTATATCTCCTTCGTTAAATGCTTTTTGACTTAGATGCATTATTGAGTGTGACCAGCGTTCTATCAAGTTATCTGCGTTGGAACGTAAGGGGTTGTCTTGGGGTATTGTGTTCACTAATCGAATTGATGAAGATAATTTCGCGGGGTCTTGCTCGTCAACTGTTGTTGTTGCACAATATATAACTGCGGATGCGGTGTCTAAGAGGGTTTCGGAGACACAGTTGTTTTCTTGTGGGGACTTTGCGAGAAAAACAACAGCGCCTGCTCCTAGACCTCCTGTTGCTAGGAGGATACCTAATATCCAATGCCACCATCTTGTAAATGGTAAATATCGAATGTTCATACTTCACGCTCTACTGTGATTCTATAGTGTCTATTTAGTATTCCCGATAACTAAGCGAAAATCACTATAACTTAGCTCTTTTTTTTACAGGGACGGGAAAAAGACCTTTTTGCCATAGAGACCACGGGAGTTCACAGAGGAAGAAAAACCACAAAGGTCACAAAGAAAAGATTAGGAAGAGAGAACACACCAAAACTAATACTATATGCCATTAATTTTGAAGAGTTGGATAAACGAACCGCAAATTACCCTGCATAATGCTAAGAAAAAAAATAAGAGATAAGAAGTCCCCAAAACTTTTGATATGAATCACTAAGCTATTTGGGTTAATCACTGTCATAAGTCTTGTTTTAATGTAGCTTTTTTTAATTGAATATAATAAGTGTTCTACATTTATACATAGATATAATTTTTACAATTACACGCGCGTGTAGAGACGTTACTCTACATATAAACGATATGCGTTAGACTGAATAGCATTGTCACGTTAAGATGGCTTTGTTATCATGGCTCGTCGTTGGTTTAACATCTCAGGTCCCTGTAGACCTGATAAGCACTATACATCATCGCCTACTATTCGGTTGCCTTCCCTGGAGCGGTTATTTCGACAGGAGAGCTATTTTGTTCTCCACGCACCGCGTCAAACGGGTAAAACGACAGCAATGATAGCGTTAGCCAAACAAATAACAGAAAACGGACAATATTGTGCTGTTACTCTATCAGTAGAAGTAGGAAATGCTTTTAATAATGACATAGGAGGCGCCGAATCAGCAATTCTTGATACATGGCATGATAATATAATAGACAGATTACCATCCGAATTGCACCCCCCAAATTGGGTAGAGGGGGCGCCTGGGCAGAGAATTCGAGCTAATCTTAGACTTTGGGCGCAAAAGTGTCCACGACCGATAATATTATTTATAGATGAAATAGATTCTTTAGAAAACGAAGTATTAATTTCTATTTTGCGACAATTGCGTGATGGTTATACCAATCGTCCTAAAAACTTTCCTTCATCTATAGGATTGATTGGGATGCGAGATGTACGAGATTATAAAGTGGCTTCTGGTGGTAGTGATAGGTTAAATACAGCAAGTCCGTTTAATATCAAAGACCGTTCGCTAACAATGAGAGATTTTAATGCGGCTGAGGTTGTAGAATTATACCAACAGCATACGGAAGATACAGGACAAGTTTTTGCTCCTGAAGCTGCTCAACTAGCTTTTGATGTAACTCAAGGACAACCTTGGTTAACAAATTCACTCGCGAAAGAAATTGTTGAAGAATTAGTTACAGACACAAAAGTTGCTATTACAGTAGAACATATTAATCAAGCTAAAGAAATACTTATTGCGCGTAAAGATACTCATCTTGACTCTCTTGCAAATCGACTTACTGAAACAAGAATTCAAGCTATAATTGAACCAATGTTGGCAGGGTTAGAATTAGGAAATGTACCAGCAGATGATATTCAATTTGTGATAGATTTAGGATTATGTAAAATGAGTCCGCAAGGTGGGTTAGTAATTGCTAATCCAATTTATCGTGAGGTGTTACCTCGAGTATTAACAATAACACCAATGGCAAGTTTGCCGACTATTGCACCAACTTGGTTAAACCCTGAAGGAGAAATAGATGTTAATGTTTTATTAGATGCTTTTATAGACTTCTGGCGCCAGCATGGAGAACCCTTACTTGGTACAACATCATACCATGAAATAGCACCCCACTTAGTATTAATGTCATATTTACATCGCGTAGTAAATGGTGGTGGAACTTTAGAGCGCGAATATGCAATTGGCTCTGGTCGTATGGATTTATGTTTAAAATATAAAAAGGTAACTTTAGGAATTGAGGTTAAAGTTTGGCGAGATAAAATTAAAGACCCAGAGGAACAAGGGTTAAAACAGTTAGAAGCTTATTTAGAAAGAATAAAAGCAGATTACGGTTGGTTATTTGTTTTTGATAGACGTAAAAAGGCGGCTTCTTTTATTGAACGCTTGCAAACTAAAACTGTAACAACAAAAAAGGGACGTTCTATAGTTATTATACGAGCTTAATATATATTGATATTTTTCTCTTGTAACGGCGCCAGAATATGAAAAATTAGACATACTCTTACTGGTTTGCAACGCGCGGTTATAATTATCATTTAAGTTCTACATCAATTGGGATACGCTGATATAAATGAATGGAGTTCACTTTTACCTAGAGCGCCAAATTTAGAATTGCTGGGAGCGGAGAAATACGGACATAATTTGAATCGGACTCACTCAACTAGTGTTTCAGATATTACAACAGTCCAACCAAAAGTACATATAGAGCAACCTGTCCAACTGGCGCCGAAAAACAAAAAGCCCAACAAACAAAAACCGCCAAAAGAAGAGCGCAGAATGCAGGGAGATCACGTCTTTAATGACTTTATATGGGACACCCAAGATATTGGCGGCAATCTTCCTTTCCATTCAGGAGTGGGTATAGAAAGCCAATATAGGAAACAGAAAGTTGATTACAGCGAAAATGGCTTAGATAATGCTGCAACCTATGGAAATAATAAGAAAGAAGCAGACAATGCTTTTAAAAAGCTTACAGATAACAAAGCAAAGCACAAAGTCAGACCTGGAGATAAAAAACATCCTGATTATAAAAACGCAATGACAAGTTTAAACAATATGCAAGAAAGCGCGATAGATCAAGGTGCCTACGACCAAACTAAAAACAACAAAGTCGTTGATCAAACAAATAAATATCGGCAAGGTCTTCCAACAATGAATGACCGCTTAATTGACCAGTATATTTTGTCTGAACAATACAAACGAGACAAAATTGCATAGGGAATAAAAGCCCAAAACAAAGCTAAAAAATAATTTAATAACATCCTGTATGTGGCGCAAATACATCTATATTAAACGGGAGTTCGAGTTGTTGGGGTCAAAATCCCCAACAATAAGCAGTATGCACCCTGTTAAGAGTTCCCTCTTTTTAATTTCTTACTCTTTTTCGTAGCTGATTAATTATAATTCCAGCAAGACTTATCCCAAAAAGCCCAAAATTCGGCGCCGATTCAGGAACTCGTTCGCTAATTACCGTCACATTGGGGTCAGTAGCATCACCCGTAAAATATATATAGTTGAAAGCGTCTTTATCATCCAGAATCGAAGCGCGCAAAAACAACCCGCTCCAACGAGCTAAAGTTTCAATTGCTACATCTTGAGGAATTATAGGTGTGTTTCTATCAGGAGATGGTCCAGATGGATTATTGGTATTCGTGATGCCATAATGATTGGCGCCTGTCAAACTTATTAATGTTTTTGGAGGATTCTGTATATTATCGTAAGTTCCATCAGTAACAAAGGGTGGTATCACACCATCAAGCGTTCCTTTTAATAAAGCAACAGGTATCGAATTATTAATTGGAATATACTCAACAGGTAAAACGTTTGGAGTCCGTGCTAAACCTGTAGCATAAAAGGCGCCTGCTGCAACTTCATCAGGTAAGCTGAAGGGCGTTGAACAGAAACGAGGCAAACAAGCATCCGCAATTGCCGACAATCCAACACTTCCCCCAAAGGAATGTCCTAGCAATCCAACTTTTTTAGTATTAACAACACCCGCAACAGGTGAATTAGGATTCGAGTTTTCTGTTCGCATTTGTGCGAGAACAGCGTTAAAAAGTGAGGTTTCAGCAAAAAGTCCTGTGCCTAATGGTGGCAGCGCGCGCTCGTTATTCGGTACAACTACAACAAACCCGTAACCAGCAACTGTACTAGCATAATTTGAGTAATTTGATTTATCTACATTGGCACCTTGTAATAGCAGTGCAACAGGAAATGAGTAATCACCAGTGTTTAAATCAGATGGGTTAGGGAAATAAATATCAGCGGCGCCGTTGCTTGTAGTTATACTTGTCGTATAACTTGTAACATCAGTGAATAATGGAGGAGCGTTAAACGTCGCAGCGGCTGTTTTATTCATGTTCAACACAACCAATGAAAACGTTGCAACAACTGATAAAGCTTTAAGTTTGGCTCTTCCGTAGGTGTTATGCTGAACTTAAAACTAAAAATCAGAAATTTCCTTTCAAACCAAGGCTTTCAGGCAGTTATAGTCTAGATTGCACACAAAAGGGAGAACGTTAAGACTAATGGCTACTATCTTTGTCCAGTAAAGGTTTCAAGCTTATTTTTAGACGTGTTTAGCATAACAAGTAAGGAAGAACCTTAAGTTTTAACATATTCACACTCCTTCCACACTTACACATTTATTCTCATTCTTATATTGATTATTTTTCTTTTAATACAAAATAGACGAGTTGAATGTAAAACTTGGTGCCTGAATCAGTAACACCTTATATAAAAGTAATAATTTTAACCGTATTCAAAATTCCATACTTATAAACTAAATGCTGCTATCTGGGAAAGGCGCTTTTTGCAAATCTGCAACAACTTCTATCACCTTTTAGGCGCCGCTCACATGGTCGCAATAAATGTAAACGTAAACGCAGTTTTCACTCTCGGTCACAAGATAAGTAGTTACGCAAAATCGATTATATATTCTTCTCCAAAATTCTTTAAGATGTATTCTACTGACTCAACCAACCTCTCCCAACTCTCATAAGCATCTATTTCTAGCCAATAATATTTAATAAAACGCCACAAAGATTCAATGATATTCAATTCGGGGGAGTATGTGGGTAGGAAAAATAAGGTTAATCCTTTTTCTTTCCATTCTTCTAGTTTATCAAGTAGCGCATGACTAGTATGAATTGAAGAATTATCAACTACTAATACAGTCTTTTTCTCAAGAGTTTCACAAAATTTATCAATACATGCTATTACAACATCACTATTAATGCTGCGTTCAAATAAATAAACCTCTAAATCGTTTCTTCTATTTAAAAAGCCTAAAGCATTTAAACGCTTACTTCTCTGAGTTTTTACAATAATAGTTTCTCCTTTTTCTTGCCATGCATATGGAACATAAGAAGTTAAGCAAAACCCTGTTTCATCAACATATCTTAAATCAATTTCTCCTCTATCGTCTTGTTTTCTTAATTCTTCTAATTCTTCCTTTTTTTGCTTGTATACTGACTCTTCTGGCTCTCCTGCCACGCCTCTTTTAATGCGGCGCCATGTAACATCAAAAAACTCTAAAACTCGCTTAATTGTATCATTACTAACATCAATTCCCCATTCATCTCTAATTTTCATTCTTACAATATGTAAATTTCTTGAATTTTCAAGCGACCAGTGTTTAACCTGCTCTTTTTGTTCATCATCTAATTTTGACTTTCTTCCTCTTCCCTTTTTGTCGTATAACCCAGCTAGTACATAATTATCCCAATCATCAAACCAGTTAGTAATCGTTAGACGACTGACATTAAAAATTTTAGTTAAGTCGGTTATTTTATATCCATCATGACTTAATTTTATACACTGCGCTCTCTGCCGTACTTGATGATATTTACTGTATTTATAAATTCTTTCTAAAATTTTGATGGTTTCTTGACTTAATCCTTTGATAAAACGCATGTTCGCACCCCTTTCTTGACGTTTTAGTTTTCTAGTCATAGTTTATCATGAAATGCATAAATATTTTTGCGTACCTACTTATAGATTCAAATCGAGGTGTATTAGTTTTTGTAAAAGGGGTGTTAGCAACTAAATACAAATCTCCTTTAGAAGAACGCACCCAACCAGTAGCTTCCGCAATTTTCATAGGATAGCGCGAAGAATCTATGTTTATTTTGCCTGGTGCATAATGAAAAAAATCTTGCCGAATCAAGCTATCATCTCTTCTAACTGAACTCAAAACTTTCAAATTGTAACTTGAAGTAGTCATTATATGTACCTTTTTAACAATCATTAAGTCAATGTGATACAAGATTGATTATTCTTGGTACATATTATAACTATATGGCACTTCAAACTTCTGTATTAAACGCGCTTTGTGTCTTATCAACGCACAAGTATGTAGAATGAGCAATGCCCACCCTACATACTTAAAGATTCTTCAACAACTATTTAAATTTTCTATATCTAAATTCATTAACCGCATACCCAGCATCCTAGAGGATTACCTGTTGGACAAGGGGTTACTTTTATACATCCCTTGGGTGTAATGTCAGGTTTTAAACTTTCTTGTAAAACTTCCTGTACTTGTTCGCTATTAACTCCAAACACAGTAGCCTCCATTAATTATTTTACTTTTACGGAGTGACCATTATTACCTTCACTTTAAACTGTTTTAGATGGAAGGGTGCATAATAATTTGACAAATAACAGTAGGTGGTTAGGTGTTATGAAACATTTATAAATTTCCACAACCAGGTTCCTTTTTTTTAAACTGGTGAGCAGCTATTATAAGCTAATGAGGAGCAAACTCAATAGTTTTATAAACTGAGAAAACAAGAAAATAATGGAACAAAATTTATATATCCACCCATACATCATACATTATCTATTGCAGATACATTAATGCCAAAAAACTGAAAATAATTCTTAATTAATTTCAGGACTTGGAGCATATAAATCTCAAAAATAATTTTATGTAAGCATTCTATATAAAAATTAGATTCCGAACATTGCTCAAACTGTGATGGAGTTGATTCGCTCTTGTTCTTTGAGCCAACTAACTACGCTCGACTTACTAACGTTTACATGTCTGTCTTCACCTTCTCTAAATATTTGGAATGACCCTGTTTCTAGCTCGTATTAGTCTAAAATTAAGTTTGATTCTCTTGCTTTGTTCAACGCTTTGACTTGTTGGGGTATTAACTCCTCAATTCTGGATTTTTCTGCTTCGCTTAGTTGCTCCCAGACTTTATCCTTAACTGTCTAGTGACGATATAACGAGCTTCTGACTTGGTAGTAACTTGTCGCTATAATGCGTTTGTACTTATTATACTTGAAGTTGTAGGTACGGTAGTTGTTCAAACTGGAAAATCTTGTAAGTGAAACTTTCTTATTATCCGTAAGATATACATTTATGGTAGGATAGTTGGCGACATCAAAAAAATGTACCTGAAGGCGCAAATTATCATTGGCATAAAAGAAATATCTTCTATACAATAAAGTTAATGCCCTCAAAATTTCACTTTAATTTCGTAACTAAACTGTATCAATATGGCGAGAAAGAAAATAACGAAGTCTGAAGAGCGCGAGCCGTCAGCGAAAAAAGTCAAACAAGTCAAGCCCGAAGAAAACAAGGCATCGGCTAAAAAAGTCAAAGAAATTAAGCCATTGGAGGGTGAGGCATTAGTTAGCAAAGTCAAAGAAATGCCGAATAGCAGTAAAGAAGAAAAAGCTAAAGCCTGCGGCTACTATAGCGTCACCAAAAATGGCGTAGAGCGAGTTAATATGATGAAATTCCTCAATGCTCTACTTGATGCAGAAGAGATATCATTTGATACCCGTTCGGACGAGCATGGTCATGTCGGACGCAGTCCAAACTATCGAATTACAGTGCAGTCTAACGGCAATTTGCTCGTGGGTTCAGCTTATACAAAACAATTAGGCTTAAAACCTGGAGATGAATTTACCATCAATATAGGAAGAAAGCACATTAAATTGATATCAGTTTCAGAGCAAGAAAATCAAGACGAACTTGCCGCTTAAAACCAAATCTAAATCAACGACGGCGCCTTTTGTGATAAACTTAAGGCGCCTTTTCTAATCACGAGACACCGATTATTAAATTTGGGTATACTTATAAATAGTCTGTACTTACGCGAACAATATGACATTAGGACTGGGTGTTAATACTCGTAATTCCTTCACAAAATAGTACTAGCTCTAACTATGTTGGTGACGCCGTAATTTACTGAACGTATTAATGGTGCGTGAAAGCACTTTAATATACCTTACGTTGATTGGTTGTAATAGCTTTCACGCACCCTACTCTAGAATGGCACTTACTTAAGCTCGCAAAACTGTTGGTGGGTATGAAGTGTTTAATGTGTTTTTATAATAGTGAAATCCTAAGTAATTTTACTACCTTAATCTTGGTAATATTTTTATGAGTATTTTATAAAAGAAATAATCATATCATGTCTGGTTGATTGCCCACAATGTAGAGACGTTACATGTAACGTCATGACCAGGATTTTATTACTTTCGGTAGATTAAACAAAATTTTTCGTTCTGCTTTGCATAATTTAGTACTTGTCCTGCCCATAGGTTAGAGAACACTCGAATATTCACCAATACGTAATGTATAAACTAAAATACATCGAAATCATATATAATTTTACGAATAATTTAGGATTGTTATATTGAGGGGCTATGCATTTTTATGTCGGATTTTTCCCGTAGTTGGGCGTTAGTCATTGGAATTAATAATTACAATAACGGTATTCCTCCTTTACAGAATGCAGTTAATGATGCTGAGTCTTTGGCAGAACTATTGCGGGGAAAATACGGTTACGAAGTGTGGAAATATATAGATGAAGCTGCCACTCTCAAAAATCTGCATGAATTACTTTCGGTAACGCTGCCAAAAAAAATTACTGCTAATGACCGATTGCTATTTTACTTTGCTGGTCATGGTATAGCGCTTAATTGTGATGAAGAATTGGAAGGTTTTTTGATTCCTCAAGATGCCAAGTTGAGAGATGTTCAAACTTACTTACCAATGACTCTGTTACATGAATGTTTGAGTAAATTGCCTTGTCGTCATTTTTTGGGTATTCTTGACTGCTGTTTCGCTGGAGCATTTCGTTGGTCATCTGCTAACAGAGAAATTTTAGCTGCAATCACTGTATATAAAGAACGCTACGAACGGTTTATTGCTGACCCGGCATGGCAGGTAATTACTAGTGCATCTTATAATCAAAAAGCTTTAGATGCATTCGCACTTAATAATCAACGTGGTTTAGAGGGCAAGCATTCACCTTTTGCTTTCTCGTTATTAGAAGCTTTAGAGGGAAAAGCAGACCTTTATCCTCCAAGTACTAATGGTAGACCTGCTGGTGATGGTGTCATTACTGCTACTGAATTATATTTATACCTCCGTGGTGCCTTAGAATCAATTCCTGAAGAACGTTGTCAAAAGCAAACTCCAGGAATTTTTCCTTTGAAGAAGCACGATAAAGGTGAATATATTTTCCTGACACCCGGACACGTACTTAATTTACCTTCGGCGCCACCTTTGGATGAATCAAAAAATCCTTATCGTGGTTTAGAATCTTTTGAGGAAGAACACAGTGGGCTATTTTTTGGTAGACAAGAATTAATCGAAAAGCTGCATGGATTCGTAAATAAGCAACCATTAACTGTAGTACTGGGAGCTTCGGGAAGCGGAAAATCTAGCTTGGTTAAAGCAGGATTAATATCTTATATCAAGAAGTTAGAATATTGGGAACAAGACTGGGTTATTTTATCACCTATGCGTCCTGGGGAATCACCATTTCGCGCTCTAAATAATGTGTTGACTTCTGAGAAACTACTCCCTGTTGACGTATCTAATGGCAATTATCAACAAGCAATTGTAAATTTAAAAGCTAGAATGACCGTTTGGTGTAAGCGTAATCCCAAGAAAAAGCTTTTATTTGTAGTTGACCAATTAGAAGAAGTGATTACTTTATGTCGCAACAAGCAAGAACAAGAAAACTTTTTAAATTTTTTAGCATTAGCATTAGAACAATATCCAAATTATGTGCGAATTATAATAACTTTGCGAAACGATTTTGAAGCGCAATTTAGGGATATTCATTTACGAAACTATTGGCAGCAGTCTCGATTTATTGTGGCGCCAATGACGCGCGATGATTTACGAAAAGCAATAGAAGAACCTGCTATTGCGAGGGTCATGTATTTTGAACCACATAGTTTAGTAGAGCAGTTACTCGATGATGTCGCACAAATGCCAGGAGCTTTACCTTTACTTTCTTTTACATTAAGCGAACTTTATTTAAAGTATTTAAGAAGTTGTCGAGATGCTTTAAGAGATAATCGTGCGATAACACAACAAGATTACGAAGAATTAGGAGGGGTTGCACGGAGTCTCACTCAAAGAGCAGATTATGAATATGACCAATTAGTTAAATTAAATATTGCTTATGCTCAAACTATTCGTCATGTAATGTTACGAATGATTGCAGTTGGTGGTGTTGACTCTGCTCGTCGGAGAGTGCAGTTAACAGAACTTGAGTATCCACCAGGAGAAAATGAGCGAGTACAAGAAGTGATATATCATTTTACAGACGCGCGGTTATTAGTCAAAGGAGAAGATATTGATGGTAATCTTTATGTAGAACCTGCTCATGATGCTTTGGTGCATGGATGGCATAAGCTGTTAATATGGAAATACGAAGATGAGGAAAGTTTAATTTTACAACGACAGCTAACGCCCGCAACTCTTGATTGGATAAGTCAAAAATCGGCGCGCTTTCTTTGGAATAATAACCCTCGTCTTAGTTTATTGAAACAGATACTTAATTCTGATAATAATTGGCTTAACAAAGTAGAAGCTGAATTTGTGCGCCAAAGTCTTAAACAAAAAAACAAGGTATTGACTCGTAATTGCAGTATTACAGTTGTAGCAGCATTATTATTAATTAGTACCACAACTATTGCAATTATTAAAGCTATAGACGCTCAAAAGCAATTACTTGAATCTAACTCGCTCTTAGCAGAAAATTTACTAGCATCAAATCAAGATTTAGAGGCTTTAGTAAAAGCTACTGAGGCAGGAAAAATGTTAAAAAACATGTTGACTGCTAACACAACTAAAGAAGATACTAAAACTAGAGTAATAACTACTTTAGAAAAGGTAGTTCACGGAGTCAAAGAACGCAACCGCTTAGAAGGAAAGCAAGAAAATAGCTTAATAAGTGTGAGTTTTAGCTCAGATGGTAAAATAATTGCTGGTGGTGGTGAAAATGGAATTATTAAGTTGTGGCATGATGATGGTAGAACATTTCAACAGCTTACTCAACAACAAGTAAATGATAGTAATGTTGTTCGAGTTATTTTTAGTAGTGATAATCAAACTTTAATTTCAGCTAGTCAGCAAAGCCTTAACATTTGGCGGCGCCAGGGTAATGAAAAATTCACCTTTTATAAATCAATCACTGACCCAAATGCAATAATGACTTGTGCTTTAAGTCCTGACGGCAAAACTATTGCTACTAGTAATTCAAGTGGAAATAATACGGTTATCAAGCTTTGGAACTTAAATGGCAAACTATTGAACACTATAAATGGACATAAAGACCGCGTTAATGATTTGAGTTTTAGTCAAGATGGTTTAACTCTTGCTTCTGCTAGTGCAGATAAAACCATTAAGCTATGGAGTACTAAAAATGGTACAAAACCCAAAACTACTATTATGGACACTGAAAGTGTGTTTGCAGTACGTTTTATAGATAGTCAAACTATTGCGACGACTGGCGCCAATAGAGCTATTAAATTTTGGAATATTAAAGACGGCAAGTTGAAAAAAGTATTTACAACTGGTAATTCTGATGCTATCTCACGTTTGGTTCTGAGTCAGGATGGTAAAACTATTGCTTCTATAAGCAAGGAAGATGGAATTATTAAAATTTCGAGTATAGACAAGAAACAATTGAATACTTTACATAGCGATAAAACGTTTACAGATGCGAGCTTTAGCTTTAGTAGTAATATTATTGCTTCTGCCGACGGAGATAATAAAATTAGAATTTGGAATTTTAGTAATACTGCTATGGCGCCTCAAGGTAAAACTTTTAGTTTTAGTCCAGACAGTAAAATGATAGTTACTGGAGAAGATAAAAATATTAACCTTTGGCGAATTGATGGTCAGCATGTAAAAAAGTTTAAACCAGCACATAAGGACTTTATCAATAAAGTGGTTTTTAGTCTAGATGGGAAAAAAATTGCGAGCGCTAGTAGAGATAGAACTGTGAAGCTGTGGGATTTAAACGGAAACCCACTGCAAACT
This sequence comes from Calothrix sp. PCC 7103, assembly GCF_000331305.1. Lineage (GTDB taxonomy): Bacteria > Cyanobacteriota > Cyanobacteriia > Cyanobacteriales > Nostocaceae > Dulcicalothrix. Next base: position 350,107 of record NZ_KB217478.1, read on the forward strand.
TTTCCAGACCACAAAGAGTCAGTTACAAGCGTTAGCTTTAGCCCTGATGGTAAAATGATTGCTTCAGGTAGTCTTGATAATACAGTAAAACTTTGGGATATAAATAAAAACAAAATTAAAACTTTTTTAGGTCATAAAGATTCCGTTACAAGCGTTAGCTTTAGTCCTGATGGTAAAATGATTGCTTCAAGTAGTAACGATAAAACGGTGAAATTGTGGGATTTAAATGGAAATGTAGTCAAAAATATTACAGGATATGCAAAAGGTGTTTTGGATGTTAGTTTTAATCCGACTGGTAAGATGATTGCTACCGGAGGTGACGATAAAATTGTCACCCTTTGGGATTTAAGTACATCCTCTGGGCACCTAGATGTTCGCTACAAATTTCCAATGTCTCATGAAGGCAGTGTTTTTCGAGTAAAATTCAATCCTCATGGTCGAACTTTAGCTTCGGCAAGTGAAACTGAAATTATGCTTTGGACTTTAGATGGCACCCTGTTGCCATTAAAACAACAAAATTTTAAACAAGTCAGAGACATTAATTTTAGCCCAGATAGTACAAGCTTTGCGTTATCTGATTCTGGTAAAATAACCGTGCTGAATATGAATTTAGATAAGTTACTCAAACAAAGTTGTAGCTGGCTGCATAACTACTTGCTGTACAGCAATCGCTCCTCAAGGACAGTATGTAATGTAAAGTAAAGTTCTGAAAAATTCATTCAAATTATTTACGCGCGAAGTGCATAAAGTTATTTTAGTGACACCTATATATTAGCAAGAGAACAAATTTTGTTCTTTGTAAACTCATTTGGAGGTTTGAATTATGACATACGGCGACTATACTTACGGCTCATCCTATGAAGATGGTATACAACACTATAATACAGCAACGGATTACATAGGGCAGGGACGTAGGGATGATGCTCGCTCATATCTAGAATTAGCGAGAAATATCTTTATGCAGTGTAGCCAAACAAAACCTGAAGCTGCAAGATATTTGCAAATGGTAGAAGATAAGCTACGGAATTTGGGTTAATAATTAGTTTACATCTTATGGGATGGGCGCCTTCGCCCAGTCATATGTCAAAATTAAGATGGGCAAACTCTGGGAGTAATGAAGTCTCCAGGCACCTTATTTGATATAGATGCTGTTAACATAACTTCACCCTTATTGTTTATTGCCCAATTATCAGCTTCGACAATTTGAGGTGAAGTTAATTTTTCTTTAAGGTAAATAATTTAGTACTAATGTTTGCCTTAAAAGGGCTGGCATTGCCCTGACTGCCTGACAGATTTATATGGAAAGCAGTCAAATCAAGCTTTGCACTCCAAAGAGTAGATGCGAGAAAACCATATTTTGTAACTAATATCTTCGCGAGCTTTATTGGAAGCAAAACAAGGCTCTTGGTATGAAGGTAGTAAAGGGACTGGGGTTAATAATTCTCGCCCCTTATTAATAACGCCTTTAAGCTAGGGTGTTGACTCTGTAACGATTTTGGGTTTTCGTTCATGCAAAAACTGTGGTTAGTTGCAATGGCTGAAACCTTCTTTTCAACCCGCTTTCAGCAAAAAAAACTAAATAGCACGTACAAATTTACCAAAAAAGGGCTAAATTTTAACAAAGTAAACACCCTACCTTTAAGCTAGGGTGTTTACTTTGTGTATAAGGCTTGTAAAAAAGTTCATACAGTTTTTGTGTCACGTGGCGCCAGCGTAAAAGGCTTGTATAATAAGGGTTTTGAGCTTTACGACAAAACACAGTACTATGATAAGCTATTTATGTCTAAATTATAACATAATCAACACCCTAGAATTAAACCCCTCTGACTTGTTAAAAGAGTGGGATTGAAACAAGGACGTTGTTTTTCTTCGTGCAACGCATACACTCGTTCACGTAGTGTCTCCGGAGGAGAAAAAACATTTTTATTTTTACGCTCGCTTAAACCCAGAAGGCGCATTTCTTATTGGTATGGAGCCAATTCGCCTTCTGCCCTCTGCCTTCTTGTAAAAAAAAATTAAATTGGTTGCTTAAGAGTGCATAAAGTCATTTTCGTGACACCTACATATTAGTAAGGGAGCAAGCTTTGCTCTGTGTATATTAAATGGAGGTTTTAATTATGACATACGGTGACGGCGGTTACGGTGGCTCATCTTTTGAGCAAGGTAAAGCAAACTACAAGTCAGCTATGGAATACATAGGGCAGGGACGTAAGGGTGATGCTCGCAAATATCTAGAATTAGCAATAAATATCTTTAAAATGTGCAGTCAACAAAGTTCTGAAGCTGCAAAATATTTGGGTATGGCTGAACAAGAGCTACAAAATTTGGGTAGATAATCAGTAAACATGCTTCCTTAGTGTAAAAACCTTACATGTACGGTTTCTACGTCTTTGGAAGTATTAGTGCAGTTTTCAGGGAAACTCAAAATAATTGAATGTCAAATACTTATGGCTAAAAACTTTCAGAAAACATTGTTACTAGTTACCATTTTGGCAACTTTCGCAAGTGGGTGTCGGTCTACAGATGATTACAAAAAGTTTGCTGAGGCTGGAAATAACTTTGCTAAAGCCAATAATGAGTTATTAAATTCTGCTGAGAAGATGGCAGTTAATACCACTTCTGAAAGAATGTTGAGTGATAGAATCATTAAAGGAGAACCTGAGCTTAATATTAAGGATAGAGACAATTTTACTAGGCGTTATGAGGAAAATTTTTCCAAGTCAGATATAGAACGTCTTGAACTTATTAAAGAGCTTCGTAATCACAATAGACTTTTGTTTACCTACTTTAATACACTGCTCAAATTAGCTGGTTCTGACTCTTCTGTACGAACTCAAACAGCAGTTACTAGTATCGCTAATCAGTTACAAGATAGTGGTAACAGGCTAATAAGTCTTGGCAATCTCGGCAAATTACCATCCGTGACTGGTATAGTTCTTGATGCTCGAATTCGCGGCACCATTAGAGGAGAATTAGAAAAGCGTAAAGAGAGTATTTACCGAGAAATAACAATCCAAGAAAAGTTATTGAAAGTCATTGGTAATTCAATGGAGGATGATGCAAAAGTAACACGACAATTACAAGAATATCGTCTTGTACTTCTACCACTATTTGAATCATTAGACAAGATTAAGCAGGATGACTGGTTAGAAAAAAGGTATGAAGTAATGACACAAGATTCTAAAGTAATAGACCAAATTAATGAAGCAAGTGGTAATTTAGCAGAGTTCAGAGAAATGTTTATCGCTTCTGTCGGGGGAGAAGTAACTAGTAAGCAGATTAATACTTTTGTCAGAAAAACCAATTCATTTTCAAAAGAGATTGTTGTTAACAAACCATAATTATTTATCAGGAGATATATACCATGTCTATTAATACTGAAGCAGATGCTCAAGCATATTTGGCTCAATTAAGGCAATGTGACTTAAATCTTAACAAGCCAAGCATGATAATTAAAAAGCAAGGTCAATCCATAGCGGAAATAGATGCATTTAACGACAAGCGTGCAGCACTTGCTAGTAAAATTCGAGAACTTGAAACTCGAAATATTAGGCAATTATTAGCAAATTTAAAAGCAAATGAAGCTTCATTAAAAAATGGCATAAATAATTTAAATAAAGAAATTGAAATAGCTAATAATATCGCTAAAATTACAGAGGCAATTGATAGAGTCCTCAAGGTTGTTACTGCTGTGTTGAGTGTAGGACGAGAAATTGTCAGAAGAAGTATATACGTTTTACTTGTGGGTATCGATAATTATCCCGACCCAAATCATGCCCTCAAAGGTTGTGTAAATGATATTATCGCTATTGAAGAGTACTTAATTACACGATTCAATCAAAAAGAATACCAACTAAATTTATTAACGCTCAAAGACGAGCAAGCAACCCGCGAAGCAATTATTAATGGTTTCCGTACCCATCTTTGTCAAGCTACAAAAGATGATGTAGTTCTATTCTACTACAGTGGTCATGGTTCTCAAGAGTTGGCGCCTGCTGAATTTTTGCATTTAGAACCAGACCATTTAGATGAAACTTTGGTATGTTATGACAGTCGTACAAAAAACGGTTGGGACTTGGCAGATAAGGAATTAGCAAAACTAATCTCAGAATTGAGACAAGACGCACATATCACTATTATTATGGATTGCTGTCACTCTGGTTCTGGCACTAAAGACCCAAGTGATAGAACTCTTGAACGTCGCTTAGATGTAGACAAACGCGCACGTCCATTAGATAGCTTTATTTTTACCCTCGATGATTTAAAGCAGCTATCAAACACCCGTGACCATGACAAACATCCCAGTGGATGGAATATACTTACAGGTCGTCATGTGCTTTTAGCAGCTTGTCGAGACTATGAAACCGCAAAGGAATATCCAGGTAAATATCGGGGTTACTTCTCTTATTATTTAATGGATACGCTTTCTAAAGCTAACGGAAAGTTAACTTATCGAGATTTATTTGGACGTGTAAATGCCATTGTCCGCAGTGCAATGTTAGACCAGTCTCCGCAACTGGAAGTAAATTACACCGAGGATAGTCATAAATTTTTCCTCGATGGTGCCATCGCTGAAACTGCACCATATTATATTGTTCAGTATGACCAAACTGATGGCTGGGTAATTGATGGTGGTGCTGTTCACGGAGTACAACCACCTAAAAATGGCGAAACTACTTTACTGACTTTGTTTCCATTTGGCGCCACAATTGAAGATACACGGGATGCTTCAAAATCTGTAGGTACAGCAAAAATCACAGATGTACTACCAACTAAAAGTAAGATAGATCTCGAAGGAGTACAAGACTTAGATGATAATAGTACATTTAAAGCAATTGTCACTAGTTTACCACTACCACCATTAGGAGTATATATTGAAGGAGACTCTAAGGGTGTAAATTTGGCAGTTGAAAAGCTAGGTACTTCAGCTTATATACGCGGGGAACAAGAAATAAGCAAAGCCGATTTTCGTCTATTGTGCCGCAATGACCAGTATATAATAACTAGAACGATAAATGACCGACCTTTAGTAGCTCAAATTGATGGCTACATTCCAGACAACGCAGACAAAGCAATTAAACGCTTAGAACATATTGCCCGGTGGACAACAGTTGCTCAACTTGCAAATACTGCTGCGACTTGGATAAAAGCGGATGATGTGAAAATGGAGCTTATCTTTACCGATAAGAACTTAGAGCAAACATCGATGCGTTTATCATATATATATAAAGACCAGAAGTGGCACAAACCCGAATTTCAACTTAAACTCACCAATACAAGCAATAAACCACTTTATTGTGGTTTAGTTAATCTTTCAGACAGCTTTTCTATTAGTACTCCATTTTTTGAATCAGGTAGTATTAGATTGCAACCAGGAGAAGAAGCTTATGCTTTAGATGGACAAAGGTTAACACTCTCTGTCCCAGATGAGTATTGGAAACAAGGAATTACTGAGTACAAAGATATTATTAAGTTGATTGTAAGCAATAACGAATTTGATGCTAGATTACTCAACCAGGGTTCGCTTGATGCTCCTCGGCCAATACGAAGAAATACAGAATCATCAACTAAAAGTAGTTTAGAGCGCTTAATGGAGCGTACTCAAAATCGTGAAATTACTGCTGCAAGTGATGGCGCCAATGTTGATGATTGGTACGCAAAAGAAATTACAATTACTACAGTGCGTCCTTTAGATTCTATTCCAGTTTCTAAAGAACACTCACAACGATTAGGAGTAGGAGTAAATTTACAACCCCATTCCAGCTTAACAGCAAATGTTCGCCTTACAAGTACACCGCAAGCTAGTCGAGACTTAGATAATAAAATTGTACCTCCCATCTTGCGAGAAAATCCCGAAATTATTCGACCCTTCCAATTTACTACCAGTCGCGGTACAGACCCAGGATTAAGTGTACTGGAACTGACCGATGTTACAGATTATGAAGTTGTTACAGAAGAGGCGCCTTTAAAATTACTAGTCAATGCACAATTAGCAGATAATGAATATATACTTCCTTACGGTTACGATGGTGAATTTTTTTTACCACTAGGTTATGGTCAAGCAACTGCAAATGGCTTAGTCGAAATTACTTTAGAAAGATTATCGGCGCCTGTTAGTGAGGGAGAACGCAGCTTACAAGGTTCGATTAAAATCTTCTTTGAAAAAGTCGTCAGCCAGAAATTAGGAAGAGAATTTGATTATCCTATTTTAGCAGTAGCTGAAGTAGAAGAGGATGAAAAAGTCACTTATAAACGGGATGCAAATTATGTCAAACAAAGAGTAGCTCAAGCAAAACGAATTGCTGTATATATTCATGGAATCATTGGCAGTACAGAAAGTTTAGTCTCTACAATCAAACAACCCGTTGGTAAACATTGCATCAGCGAATTTTATGATTTAGTTCTCACCTTTGATTACGAGAATCTGAATACTAACATTGAGCAAAACGCTGAATATTTAAAGCAACGCCTAAAAGATGTAGGTTTATCAGAAAATCACGGTAAACAACTACACATTATTGCTCATTCAATGGGTGGTTTGGTATCTCGCTGGTTTATTGAGCGAGAAGGAGGTAATAAAGTTGTTCAACACCTAATTATGTTAGGTACACCAAATGCCGGTTCTCCTTGGTCTGTAGTAGAAGATCTAGTAAAATTGACTCTAGCTATTGCACTCAATGGTCTTTCTACAATTGCTTATCCTACAAAAGTGATAGCGATGTTAATGGATACATTAGGAAAAAATATTCGGGTAGCTATGGCTCAAATGAACCCAAATTCCGATTTTCTCAAACATCTGGCAGCGAGTCAAGACCCAGGTATTCCCTACTCAATTATCGCTGGTAATACCTCTATCATACCCGCAGCATTGAAGGAACAAGCCGATGATACATCTGTAATACAACGATTACAACAACGTTTATTTAATAAAGTTGTAGAAGTGCCGTTTTTTGGTATACCGAATGATATAGCGGTGAAAGTGGATAGTATTACGAGTATCCCTATGGGACGCGCGCATTCTCCTTATATTCAAGAAGTACCTTGTGACCATTTGAGTTACTTTTTGAGTACTCCCACTACTGTTGGGTTAAGCGCTTTGGTTGGTGCTATTGAGTCATTGGAATAGGGGTTTGAACTTGGGGTGGGCAGAGATGCCCGCTCCACATGAGACAGATGAAGATTTGAAGGTGATTTTTATAACACTTGACCAAAGCATTAATTAGCGTTTAAGCTACCTTGCCAACGAAGACTATTCCAAGCATAAGCATCAATTTCGACTTGCAGATCGAGTTTTGGCGCCTGGTTATAAGCTGAGAGCGCTTTTTTGATTTTATTTTCGCGAACAACATTACTTGCCTTATCAACTAAACCTGAAGCTGAAATACGGATGTCCAACTACTAGATTTATGATATATGACCTATCGGCGCCTGAACCTTTGGTTAAGTATGTAGTGTGCGTGAAAGCTTGAATAAATTAAAATTAAAACGCGAAATCAAGTGCTTTCACGCTCCACCAACTCGAATAAGAAAAGCTTCGTCTAATTAAAGGTATTAACAAGCTTGTGATGTTGGGTTCCGTTCCTCCACTACCTACAATTCCTTAAGTAAGTGCCATTCAACTGTAAAATATCATTACTTGAATACTTGCGTGTTAATACTGTTGCCATTCAAAGTTTCTTCTTCTCAGGGCAGTCTCAGTAGTTAATCCACCCTTTTTAAGCTTTCTTCATCATTTTTATAAAGCTAAGAAAAACTATCTCAAGTAGAAAAAATCATTTAATTAAAGACCCACAACACTAACTTTGTTTATTTTTCAAGGCTTTTATCTTAAAAATATTTATTAATTTCGTATGAATCAACTCTCTATATATTTTTGCAGGACTTGATTTTTAAATTTGTGTAAAAAAAATGTGAAATAGCTTCAAATTACTATTTCAGCAAAATTACGCTTTTTTTATTTAACAGAATTAGTAAAGTTAGATACATAACATAAACCAGTCTTCCGAAGTTATGGCAGATAATAACCTTTCAATTTTTAATTCAATATTACCAACTACAGTAACAGAAATTATTACCGATTACGACACGTCAACAACTACAGCATCTCTTTCGCCAAGTTATATAAATGTCACCATTACTAATGGCGGACAACTGAATGGCGTTTATGACGCTTGGTGTGTTAATAGTACCGTTGCGATTCGTAAAGGCACTTATAATCAAGCTAATGTATATTCAAGCTATGGCGCCATACCTGCTGGTATCCTTTATACAGGTTCGCAAACAACCAACTCGTCTGCTGAACAATACCTAAATAAACTTAAGCAAATTAATTGGCTAATAAATAACGTTACAGAAGCAGCTAATGTAGTTGACAATAAATACCGCTACAATAACGTTGACTACACTTGGGGTGATGTACAGTTAGCTATCTGGAAACTTCTGGGAGAAACTTCTGTAATAGATAGCACGGACTACAACTCATTAGAAGTTTATAGTCAGCAGAGAGCAGATGCGTTAGTAAGTTTTGCTGTAACCAATGGGAGTGATTTTGTACCAGTAGCAGGACAAGATTTTGGAGTAATTGTTAAAGGCGCCAACCAGCAACCAATCTTGATGGAAGTCAAGACAGCAGGTATTGGAGATTTTGTTTGGCATGACTTAAATGCCAATGGGGTTCAAGAGGCTAACGAAGCAGGAATAGATGGTGTAACAGTTACGTTACTTGATGGTAAAGGTAATGTTGTTGGCACCACTACTACTGGAGATAACCCCTACACAACACAAATTGAGAAGGGTTGGTATCAGTTTGGTCCTTTGCTGCCTAATACCTATCAGGTGAAATTTAGCTTACCAGAAGGCTTTAATACAGTTAGTCCATACCTGCAAGGCAACACATCTCTAGATTCCAATGCTAACATCAACAATAATTTGACTTCCGCACCTATTACCTTAGTTGCTGGAGAAGTTAACAGAACTATTGATGCAGGGTTCTACAAAACAGCATCGTTGGGAGACAAAGTATTCAATGACTCCAACAACAACGGTATTCAAGATGCAACAGAAGCAGGAGTTGCAGGGGTAACAGTACAATTAATCAGCCCCGTTGACGGTAGTGTTATCGGTACAACCACCACAGATGCAAATGGTGGTTATAGCTTTAGCGGTTTAACCCCTGGCGATTATCAAGTTAAATTTACATCGCCAACAGGTTATATCTTTAGCCAAGCCAATATCGGAGATGACACTAAAGACAGTGATGCTAACTCCACAACTGGTTTAACCCAAACAGTCACCCTAACATCAGGAGAATTTAACGGCACAATAGATGCTGGATTAGTGCGATTAGCTAGTTTAGGTAACTTTGTCTTTGAAGACAAAAATGCTAATGGTATCCAAGATACTTCTGAAACGGGTATCGCCAATGCTACAGTCAACCTGCTAGATACAGCAGGTAATGTCATTGCCACCACAACCACAGACGCAAATGGTCTCTACTCCTTCAGCAACTTGCAACCAGGAGATTACAAAGTTCAATTTGTACAACCTGATGCCTTTAATGCCGTAAGTGTTGCCAATGTTGGCACCAATGATGAGATTGACAGCGATGGTCTCCAGAGCGATGTAGTTAATCTTTCTCCAGGAGAGAATGACACCACAGTCGATTCCGGGTTCTACAAAACAGCATCGTTGGGAGACAAAGTATTCAATGACTCCAATAACAACGGTATTCAAGATGCAGCAGAAACAGGAATAAATGGCGTAACAGTACAATTAATCAATCCTATTGATGGTAGTGTCATCGTTACAACCACCACAGATGCAAATGGTGGTTATAGCTTTAGCGGTTTAACCCCTGGCGATTATCAAGTTAAATTTACATCTCCAACAGGCTATATCTTTAGTACAGCAAATGTCGGAGATGATGCCAAAGACAGTGATGCTAATTCCACAACAGGTTTAACTCAAACAGTTACCCTAACATCAGGAGAATTTAACGGTACATTAGATGCTGGATTGGTTCAATTAGCAAGCTTAGGTAACTTTGTCTTTGAAGACAAAAATGCCAACGGTATTCAAGAAGCAGGTGAAGCAGGTATTGCCAATGCCACTGTTAAATTGTTAGATGTAGCAGGTAATGTCATCGCTACAACTACCACAGACGAGAATGGTCTTTACTCCTTCAACAACTTGCAACCAGGAGATTACAAAGTTCAATTTGTACAACCTGATGCCTTTAATGCCGTAAGTGTTGCCAATGTTGGCACCAATGATGAGATTGACAGCGATGGTCTCCAGAGCGATGTAGTTAATCTTTCTCCAGGAGAGAATGACACCACAGTCGATTCCGGGTTCTACAAAACAGCATCGTTGGGAGACAAAGTATTCAATGACTCCAACAACAACGGTATTCAAGATGCAACAGAAGTAGGAGTTGCAGGGGTAACAGTAGAATTAATCAGCCCCGTTGACGGTAGTGTCATCGGTACAACCACCACAGATGCAGATGGTGGTTATAGCTTTAGCGGTTTAACCCCTGGAGACTATCAAGTTAAATTCACATCGCCAACAGGCTATATCTTCAGCGAAGCCAATATCGGAGATGACACTAAAGACAGTGATGCTGATTCCACAACTGGTTTAACTCAAACAGTTACCCTAACATCAGGAGAATTTAACGGTACATTAGATGCTGGATTGGTTCAATTAGCAAGCTTGGGTAACTTTGTCTTTGAAGACAAAAATGCCAACGGTATTCAAGAAGCAGGTGAAGCAGGTATTGCCAATGCCACTGTTAAATTGTTAGATGTAGCAGGTAATGTCATCGCTACAACTACCACAGACGAGAATGGTCTTTACTCCTTCAACAACTTGCAACCAGGAGATTACAAAGTTCAATTTGTACAACCTGATGCCTTTAATGCCGTAAGTGTTGCCAATATTGGCGCCAATGATGAGATTGACAGTGATGGACTTATCACCGATGTAGTTAACCTTTCTCCAGGAGAAAACGATACCACAATCGATTCAGGGTTCTACAAAACAGCATCTTTGGGAGACAAAGTATTCAATGACTCCAACAACAACGGTATCCAAGATGCAACAGAAGTAGGAGTTGCAGGGGTAACAGTAGAATTAATCAGCCCCGTTGACGGTAGTGTCATCGGTACAACCACCACAGATGCAGATGGTGGTTATAGCTTTAGCGGTTTAACCCCTGGCGATTATCAAGTTAAATTTACATCGCCAACAGGCTATATCTTTAGCCAAGCAAATGTGGGAGATGATGCCAAAGACAGTGATGCTGATTCCACAACTGGTTTAACTCAAACAGTTACCCTAACATCAGGAGAATTTAACGGTACATTAGATGCTGGATTGGTTCAATTAGCAAGCTTAGGAGATAAAGTTTGGTTAGATAACAACGCTAACGGTATCCAAGATGCGGGTGAAGCAGGAGTCGCTGGTGTAACTGTTACCCTGACTAGCGGTGGAGCAGATGGCATTATTAACGGGGTTGGCGATACTACTGTCACCACAACTACCAACACTAGTGGCAATTACAGTTTCGCTGCACTAACACCAGGTCAACAATATCAAGTCGGTTTCTCTAATCTGCCTACTGGATATCAATTTACTAAGTCTGATGTAGGTGCTAATGATGCCGTAGATTCTGATGTTAACCCTAACACTGGCAAAACTCAGATTGTTACTTTGGCGCCTGGGGAAAACAACCTGACTTTAGATGCAGGTCTTTATCAAAATGCTGGCGATTTGTCAATTACTAAATCTAACGGTTTGACAACTGTTACCCCTGGACAGCAGATTACTTATACCATTGTGGCTAAAAATAATGGTCTAATTACTGCTAATAATGCCTTGGTGAGCGATATCATGCCAACGAATCTCACTAATGTAACTTGGAGTAGTGTAGCTAGTGATGGTGCAACGGACAATGAAACCAGTGGAACGAGCAGCATTAATGATTACGTGACCTTAGCAGGTGGTAGTAGTATCACCTATACAGTGAATGCAACTGTAGCCGCTAACGCAATTTCTTCGTCTTATACTACCCCCACCACTATTAGCTTGACCGATGGCAGCTCGAGCGATGGTGCTGTAGGCAACATTCGCACCTTCTCTGCTAATGGTATTTCTGTTAAAGCCAGTGCTTTTAGTAGCGACAGTGCGGGAACTTGGAATACCGCCAAACTAGGTCTTTATGGCAGTTGGGGTTTAGGTGTAATTGACTACACAGAAACTAGTGCAAGCCATCGCGTTGATAATTCTGGTCTTAATAACTACGTTTTGCTAGAATTCTCTGAGTCAGTGGTTATTGACAAAGCTGCATTGGCTTACGTTGCTGGTGCGGATAGTGATATTTCTGTCTGGGTTGGTAATTTCAACAATCCTTACAGCAATCATATCATCTTAAATAATTCAGTTCTTAATAGCTTCAGCTTCACTGAATTTAACAATGGTGGTAGTACCGACCGCACGGCGGATATCAATGCGGGTAATATTGCAGGTAACGCTGTGGTAATTGCCGCTAAAATCGGCGACACCAATGATAGCTTTAAGCTCAAGTCTGTTGATATTCTCAAAGCAACAACTCAAACTAGTGGCTCTCTCAGCAACACTGCTACAATCACCGGTTCAACTGGTTTTACTGACACCAACACTAACAACAACAGCGCTACCGATACTGATGCTGTTGTAGCTGTTTCCACTGTGAAAGTAGGTGATCGTGTTTGGTACGACATCGATGGAGATGGTGTTCAAGATACTGGCGAATCTGGAGTTTCTGGTGTAGCTGTTAAGTTGTTTAACCAAGCAGGCGCCCAAATTGGAACGACTACCACCGATGCTAATGGTCTTTATCAATTTAGCGTCAATGCCAACAGTAGCTACAGCATTCAATTCGCTCAACCCACTGGCTTCGATGGATTTACTACCGCCAATGCAGGTAGCGATACGGGTGATAGTGATGTTATTAATAGCAACGGTACAACGGCTCAATTCTCTGTTGGTACAACTGATAACCTGACGATTGATGCAGGACTAATTAAAAATATCGGCGACTTGTCAATTACTAAATCTAACGGTTTGACAAGTGTTACCCCCGGACAGAAGATTACCTACACCATTGTCGCTAAAAATAATAGTTTGATGACTGCTACCAATGCCTTGGTAAGCGATATCATGCCGACGAATCTCACCGATGTCACTTGGACTAGTGTTGCTACTTCTGGCGCCAAAGATAACCAAGCTAGTGGTACAGGCAACATTAACGATTACGTGACTTTAGCAGGTGGTAGTAGTATTACTTATACTGTGAACGGTACTGTAGCTAACAACACCGTTTCTACAGGTGCTAAGACCACATTTGACTTTGGCGCCAATTCTAGCAGTGCCCTTGATGGAGCCGATGGGAATACTCGGACATTTACGAAAGACGGTGTTACTGTTACGGCTCGTGCCTTTAGCCGCGTTGATGGAACAAATGGAGCTTGGAGTAATGCTTACTTAGGTAGCTATTATGGTGGTGGTTTAGGTGTCACTGACAGCGGTGAAGGAAATGGGAACAGTACTCATCGCGTTGATAACGTTGGTGGACGAGATAACTACGTTCTATTCCAATTCTCCGAATCGGTTGTTTTAGACCGCGCTTATTTGCAATACGTCATCAATGATAGCGATATCTCTGTATGGATTGGTAACTCTACTACCCCCGTCACGACTTTAAATGACTCAATTCTTAGCAGCTTTGGGTTCAACGAAGTTAACGAAACCAATCTCACGACTGACCGCTGGGCAGATGTGAATACAGGTAAGTATGTGGGTAACACCATTGTTATTGCAGCTTCTACAATAGACACAACTCCCGAAGACGAGTTCAAGATTCGCTATTTGGATGTTCTCAAACCTACCCCTGCTTCTTTAGTCAATACTGCTACAATCACAGGACCTACTGGTTTCACTGACACCAACACCAGCAATAACAGTGCTACTGATACAGACAGTATTGTTGCTCCAACTCTCCCATCTGCCCCTGGTGTACGTACTCCCGGATTCTGGCAAAATTCTGAGTGGCAGAAGTTCTGGGACGGTATTCAAGGTAACGAACCATCACAAAAAACAGAGTCCAATTTCGCTGATAGTGATCTTCTGTTGGCGCCTTACACTAATTCTGCACAACCTGGAAAAGTTCTCGATCCAGTCACCAGACAATATGAAACAGGTTTACTAGTCGGCGACTTCAACCGCAATGGTAAAACAGATGCAGGTGAAGATACTCTCTTCTATTCTCGCGCTCAAGCACTCCAAATTGTTGATGCTTCCCAACACCCGAACGGAGATAAGCGCTACGACCTTGGTCGCTCTTTAATTGCTGGTTGGTTGAATTATCTGGCTGGTAACCCCATTGACACCGCTAGTACAACTGATAAAGATGCTCGATACTACATCAAAGAAGGTATCAATTGGTTGCAAGCCATAACTCCAGACGAAAATGGCGATAAGAAGGGTGATGGCGCCTTAAACAATATGACTGGTAGCAATGTTAACAGCGCGCGTGTTGACAACCTCTGGAGTCTAGGAATTTCTAGTGCCTCCAGCTTGCCAAGTCCTTACAACTCTAACACCAACGTTCTCTATGGATTAGATGCTGGCAGTGTAATTAATGACAATTTAGACAAGTACAACAACGGTTTGGGTCTTGCTGATAATGTTTACCACGGATAAACGCATAATTCACCATAACCCCCACACCATAGTCTAAAAACCTTATTCCCTCCTTATCTCCCTAAACGGTTAATACCAGATTTAGGAATTATCGAGGGATTTTTGTACTTCTCAAATATTTTTGTTATACTCGATTAACTAACATATTTAAATGTTATTAATAAGACTACAAAATATTTTAATTACGAGTAATTACTGAGATAAAAATTATGATTCTCAAGGAAATAGGTACAAATTATCCTCAAAATAAGTGTATTCATCAGTTGTTTGAGGAACAGGTAGAGAAAACACCAGATGCAATTGCAGTGGTGTTTGAAAATCAACAACTTACTTATCAAGAACTCAACAAAAAAGCAAATCAATTAGCACACTATTTACAATCATTAGGAGTAGAATCAGAAGTTTTAGTAGGTATTTGCGTAGAACGTTCCCTAGAATTGATTGTAGGTATATTAGGGATTCTCAAAGCTGGTGGAGCTTATGTGCCTTTAGATATTACCTATCCTAAAGAGCGTTTAGCTTTCATGCTATCAGATTCTCAAGTTTCAATATTATTAACACAACAGCATTTAATTGAAAAACTTCCTGAACATCAAACTAAGATGGTTTGTTTAGATACTAATTGGGAAGATATAGTCAAAACACCAAGTCAAGCAGGAAAAATTGCAGTTAACCCGTCGAACCTTGCTTATATTATTTACACTTCTGGTTCGACAGGTCAACCTAAAGGTGTTCTTATTCCCCACTGCAACGTCGTTCGTTTATTTGCAGCCACACAGCCTTGGTTTCAATTTAACGAGAATGATGTTTGGAGTTTGTTCCATTCCTATGCATTTGACTTTTCTGTGTGGGAAATTTGGGGCGCCCTTCTTTATGGTGGTCGTCTCGTTATTATAAGTTATTATGTGAGTCGTTCTCCTGAATTATTTTATAAATTATTATCTCAAGAAAGAATTACAGTTTTGAATCAAACACCTTCTGCTTTTCAACAACTGATACAATTAGAAGAGTTGTTAGGTAATAATTATAACTTGAACTTACGCTTTGTGATTTTTGGTGGAGAAGCACTGAATATTCAAAGCTTAAAACCTTGGTTTGATAGACATGGAGATAAGTTTCCTCAATTAGTTAATATGTACGGTATTACGGAAACTACCGTTCATGTTACTTATCGTCCTATCAATATAGACGATTTAAATTTTTCATCAAAAGTAATTGGTCGTGCAATTCCAGATTTACAACTTTATATATTAAATGAACATCTGCAACCTGTACCTATTGGTGTTACTGGTGAAATTTATGTTGAAGGTGCTGGTTTAGCACGTGGTTATTTGAATCGACCCGAATTAACTGCTGAAAGGTTTATTTACCATAGTATTAATAATCAACCAGAAGCGCGCCTTTATAAAACAGGTGATTTAGCTCGTTATTTGCCTGATGGTGATATTGAGTATTTAGGAAGAATTGATAATCAAGTCAAAATTCGCGGTTTCAGAATCGAGTTAGGAGAAATTGAAACGTTATTAAATCAACATGCAAATTTAAGAGAAGCTAAAGTTATTGTTAGAGAAGATATTCCTGGGGATAAAAGATTAATTGCCTATATTATACCCAATTTGGCAAAACAATCAGAAATTGTATATCAAGTACGCGATTACCTAAAACAGCAGCTACCTGATTATATGATTCCTGCTGCTTTTGTTGTGTTAGAGTCTTTTCCTTTGACTAATAATGGTAAAATTGACTATCACGCGCTTCCTGCTCCCAATTTTACATCTGTTCAAAGTAATTATGTTGCTCCTCGGACTTCTAGAGAAAAAACTCTCGCTGATATTTGGAGTCAGGTTTTGAAGCTGGACAATATTGGAATTAATGATAACTTTTTTGAGTTGGGTGGAAACTCATTACTAGCTACACAAGTTATATCGCGCATTCGACAAACATTTAACCAAGAAATATCAATAAATTTATTCTTTGAATTTTCTACTATTGCTCAGTTTTCTCAGTATTTTGATATTACAGACACAAGTGATAATAATTTATTATTACCAACAGTAGAACCAAGACAACAGTTAGAAAATTTACCCCTATCTTTTGCTCAACAACGTCTCTGGTTTTTAGACCAGTTACAACCTAACAGCACTGCTTATAATCTTGTTTATAGTTTTAAAATTCAGGGTTTACTTAATATTGGCGCTTTAAAAAAGAGCATCGCTAATATTATAGAACGTCACGAGTTATTACGCACCAATTTTATTAATATTGACGGGCAAGCACAACAGGTTATTCATGATTGGAGTAATAATTTTAATTTACCTATAATTAATTTACAATCACTACCTAATGAAAAACGAGAAATAGAAGCTTTAAATATAGTTAAACAAGAAACAGAAAGACCTTTGAATTTAGCAAAAGATATTTTATTCTGCGTTCAACTGTTGCAATTGAGTGCAGAAAAATATCTACTGATATTTAATATTCATCACATTATTTTTGATGGTTGGTCTTTTAGGGTGCTGTTTGCGGAATTGAGCGCAACTTATACAGCTTATTGTAAAGGTTTTGATTCTCCATTAACAAAACTTGATATTCAGTATGCAGATTTTACCTTATGGCAAAGAAAGTGGCTAACTGGTAGCATTTTAGAATCGCAATTTAATTACTGGAAACAACAGCTAAGTGGAACTTTACCGATATTAGAATTACCTACAGACCGCCTTCGTCCTAAAGTTAAAACTTACAAAGGAGCAACAAAATCTTTCGTTTTATCATTAGAGTTAACTGCAAAGCTAGCATCTTTTACTCAAAAAGAGGGTGTGACTTTGTTTATGATTTTACTAACTGCGTTTAAAGTATTACTCTGCCGTTACAGTGGGCAAGAAGATGTAATTGTAGGAACTCCCATTGCAGGACGTAACCGCAGAGAAATTGAGGGATTGATGGGATTTTTTGTTAATACTTTAGCATTGCGGACTGATTTAAGCGAAAATCCGAGTTTTAGAGAATTACTACTGCGAGTTCGGCGGGTATGTTTAGAAGCATATACCCATCAGGATGTACCATTTGAGCAACTAGTAGAAGTTTTACAACCAGAACGCAATCTTAGTCATACTCCTATATTTCAGGTGATGTTTGCTTTGCAAAATACACCAATGGGAGAATTAGAATTACCAAATTTAAGTGTAGAGGTTTTAGAACCATTAGTAAAAACTGCAAAATTTGACATTACTTTGTCGATGGAAGAACGAAATGGACAGTTAATTGGTGAGTGGGAATATAATACAGATTTATTTGATGATTCTACCATAGAGCGAATGCTTAAAAACTTCCAAGTTTTATTGACTGGAATATTAGCTGACTCTGAGCAAAATCTTTGGGAATTACCTTTATTAACTAAAGAAGAACAGCAGCAACTATTAGTTACTTGGAATCAAAACGACGTAGATTTTAATAATAAATATATTCACCAGTTGTTTGAAGAGCAGGTAGAAAAAACACCCGATGCGGTTGCTGTGGTGTTTGAAAACGAAGAAATAACTTATCAAGAACTTAACAAAAAAGCGAATCAACTTGCAAATTATCTACAAAAGTTGGGAATTGGCGCCAATAAATTAGTAGGGTTGTGTTTAGAACCATCTTTAGCAAGAATTATTGGGTTGTTAGGAATTTTCAAAGCTGGAGGTGTTTATTTACCATTAGACCCGGTTTATCCTCAAGAACGTCTCCAATTTGTAATTGAGGATTCAGAAGTTTCTATCCTTTTGACTCAAGAATCTTTAGCTGATAAGCTACTAATCGATTCGCTGCAAGTTGTAAATTTAGATGCAGATTGGTTACATATTACAACAGAATCTACAGATAATTTACTAAGTTGCATAACTGACGACAATCTTGCTTATATTATTTATACCTCTGGTTCGACAGGAACACCAAAAGGGGTTTTGATATCACATCAAGCGATTACTCATCACTGTCAAAACATTATACGACACTATGAACTCAATTCGAGCGACCACATTTTACAATTTTCCTCCCTCAGTTTTGATGTATCGTTGGAACAAATTTTACCAACTCTAGTAGTAGGCGCCACTCTCCAAGTCGTTGATACGAAATTATTAAATCCCTCAGAATTTTACCATAAGTTAATTAATTATGGTTTGACTGTCGTTGACGTTCCCCCTGCTTACTTAACTCAATGGTTGCAGTCTCTAGATGAAAAGACTCTTTCAACTTCCATAAATCAACTTAGATTAGTCATTTGCGGTGGTGAAGCACTACCACCAGAAACTCTAAAATCTTGGTACAAATGTTCAATGACAGGAGTACGCTTAATTAATGCTTATGGACCGACTGAAGCAACTATAACAGCTATCACTTTTAGGGTTCCTGAAGATATTACACCAATAGAATCTTATACTAATATTCCGATTGGGCGCCCTTTACCAAACCGTAAAGTATATATTCTCGATTCTCATAAAAATCTTGTTCCTATCGGTGCTGCTGGAGAGTTATATATTGGAGGAGGTTTAGCACAAGGTTATTTAAATCGACCCGAATTAACTGCTGAAAGGTTTATTTTTCATTCTTTTAATAACAAACCAGAAACACGTCTTTATAAAACAGGTGATTTAGCTCGTTATTTACCTAATGGTGATATTGAGTATTTAGGAAGAATTGATAATCAAGTCAAAATTCGTGGTTTCAGAATCGAATTAGGAGAAATCGAAATTTTATTAAACCAACATCCAGATATAAAAGAAGCTAAAGTTATTGCTAGGGAATATATGTCTGGGGATAAAAGGTTAATTGCCTATATTCTCTCTGATTCTGATAAAGCACATAAATTACGTGAATACTTAAAACAGAAGCTACCCAATTATATGGTTCCTTCTGCTTTTGTAGCTTTAGAATCTTTTCCTTTGACTCCTAATGGTAAAATAGATTATCATGCTCTTCCTACTCCCGATTTTTCTGCTTCTCAAAGTAACTATGTTGCTCCAATCACTCATACACAAAAAATTCTTGCAAAGATTTGGCGCCAGATTTTAAAAGTAGAAACTATTGGCATTCATGATAACTTCTTTGAATTAGGTGGACATTCATTGCTTGCGACTCTTCTAATATCACGTATTAGGCATATCTTTAAGCAAGAAATACCACTACACCTACTTTTTGAATATCCTACTATTTTCCAACTTTCTCTTGCTATTGGCACTAGTACGCAAACTCAAAGTTCTTTATCATTACTACCAATTGAACCCAGACAGCAGCAAAAAAATCTACCGCTTTCTTTTGCTCAACAACGTCTTTGGTTTTTTGCACAATTAGAACCCAATAACACTGCTTATAATATGCCGTTTAAGCTACGCCTTCAGGGTATACTCAATATTACTGCTTTAGAAAGAAGTATAGCTGAAATTATACAGCGTCATGAAATACTGCGAACGAATTTTATTTCCAAAGACGGAGAACCAACTCAGATAATTACTAAAAATATTGATTTTAAATTACCTATCATCGATTTACAATCTTTGCCTGATAATCAACGAGAAATAGAAGCTGAAAAAATATCTAAAAAAGAAGCGGAAATAGTTTTTAATCTCGCAGAAGATTTTTTATTTCGTGTTCATCTGTTGCAATTGAGTGCAGAAAAATATCTACTGATATTTAATATTCATCATATTATTTTTGATGGTTGGTCTGATGATATATTGCAACGAGAACTGACAGCACTTTATCAAGCTTTTTCTACAGGAAATTCCTCACAATTGCCAGAACTTTCTATTCAATATGCTGATTTTGCCTTATATCAGCACTGCTGGTTTACAGATAAATTTTTAGAGTCTCAACTTGTTTACTGGAAACAACAATTAGGTGGAATTTTGCCAGTATTAGAATTACCTACAGACTTTCCCCGTCCACAAGTGCAAACTTTCCAAGGTGCTTCTCATACTCTGTTATTATCTTCAGAATTAACTGCAAGTCTCAAATCCCTTTGCCAAAAAGAAGGGGTGACTTTATTTATGACCCTATTAGCAGCATTTAAAATATTACTTTCTCGCTACAGCGGACAAGAGGATATAATTGTGGGAACTCCCATTGCAGGACGCAACCGTACAGAAATTGAGAATTTAATTGGTTTTTTTGTCAACACTTTGGCTTTGCGGAGCGATTTGAGCGGAAATCCTAGTTTCATAGAATTACTAAATCGCGTTCGACAGGTTACTTTAGATGCTTATGCTCATCAGGATTTACCTTTTCAAAAGCTGGTAGAACAACTCAAACTCGCAAAAAATTTCAGCTATAACCCGGTATTTCAAGTCTGGTTTAACATGATTAACTTGGCTAAGGATTCTCTCAATCTCAATGATTTAACAGTCGAACCTATTTCTATTCTTGAAACCACTTCTAAGTTTGATTTGAGTCTTTATGTAGGAGAGAAAAACAATCAAATTAATCTGCGATTTGTTTACAACACGCTTCTCTTCAATCCTGATACAATTGAATGGATGGGAACACATTTTCAGAAATTACTAGAAGAAATTTGTACTCATCCTGAAAAAAACATCTCTAGTTTTTCTATTATAACTGAAACACAGCGTTACGAGTTATCACATCGGCGCCAAATTAGTTCAACTAATTCATTTACACAATTCTCAAAACAAGAGATAGAACAATCTATACCATCACGATTTGAGCAGCAAGTAAAAAAATATGCTCATCATATTGCTGTGAAAACTCAAAACTATCAATGGACTTATAAAGAATTAAATGCTCAAGCTAATAAAATAGCTCAAGCACTTCTCTCAGCAAATAACAAACAAGAAGGTAAGATTGCTCTGTTATTAGGCCATGATGCACCAATGATAGCTGCAATTTTGGGAGTCCTCAAAGCAGGTAAAACGTATATTCCTCTTGACCCTAGATATCCCCAAGATAGAGTTTTATATATTCTTAAAGATTCGCAAGCTCAAGTCATTTTAACTAACCACAAAAACTTACCTTCTGCTCAAAAATTAGTTCATAATAAATTGCCCATCATTAATATAGATGATATTAATATAGATGATTCATTTGTAGAGAATAGCCAAGAAATATCACCAGATACTCTTGCCTATATTCTTTACACTTCTGGTTCGACAGGAAAACCCAAAGGAGTTATCCAAAATCACCGCAATATTCTACATTTCATTAGAAATTATACTAATAATCTTCATATTTTACCAGAAGACAAGTTAAGTTTATTTGCATCCTATAGCTTTGATGCGGCAATTATTGATATTTTTTCGGCTCTTTTGAATGGTGCTACTCTTTATCCATTTGATATAAAAGCAGAAGGTTTAGCTCATTTACTAGATTGGTTAGAAGTACATAAAATTACTATCTATCATTCTACCCCTACAGTCTATCGACATTTTATTGAAACATTAAATTCCAAAGAATTAATAGTTAAGAAACAGCTTGAACATGTACGTTTAGTTGTGTTGGGAGGAGAACAAGTCGTTAAAAAGGATGTTGAATTATATCAAAAGTTTTTTGCAGATGAATGTATTTTTGTCAATGGTTTAGGCTCTACAGAATCTTCTTTCAATCTTCAATATCTAATTGATAAAAACACCAAAATTACTCAAAAGTATGTTCCTGTCGGTTATGCCTTTGAAGACACAGAAATTATTTTTCTTAATCAGAAAGGTGAGCAAACTGATATCTATGGAGAAATTGCCATTAGAAGTCCTCATATTGCCCTTGGATATTGGCAAAAACCAGAATTAACAAAAGCAGTATTTTTAGACGACCCGCAAGGTGAAAATAAGAGAATTTACCGGACTGGAGACTTAGGACGTTTGCGAGCTAATGGCACCATAGAATGTTTAGGTAGGAAAGATTTTCAAGTTAAAATTCGTGGTTTCAGAATCGAATTAGGAGAAATCGAAGCTGTATTAAACCAACATCCTCAAATCAAAGAAACTGTTGTCACTGCTAGAGAAGATATGATTGGTGAGAAGCGATTAGTCGCTTATATTGTCCCTACACAAAATCAGAATATTACCAATGAAATAAAACATTATCTAGAGCAGAAGTTACCTGATTATATGATTCCAGCAGCTATTGTTTTACTCGATATTCTGCCTTTAACACCCAATGGTAAAATTAATCGTCTAGCGCTTCCTGCTCCTGATTTTACCAAGTTGAAATCGGCAATATATATGGCACCATCTGATAATTTAGAATTACAACTTACCAATATTTGGGAAAATGTTTTAGATGTTCGTCCGCTTGGATTAAATGATAATTTTTTTGATATGGGAGGACATTCACTACTAGCTATAAGACTAGTTACCCAAATTAATAATGCATTAGGTAAAAATATTACCCCGAATACTTTCTTCCAAGCTCCAACAATTAAAAAACTCGCTGATATACTTCGTCAAAAAGAATTGTATACTTCAAGTTCCTCATTAGTTCCAATTCAACCTCATGGTTCAAAAAGACCTTTTTTCTATATACATACTATTTACGGAAGTTTGATATACAGCCTAAATTTATTGTCTAAACTCGATGCAGACCAACCAGTTTATGGGTTACAAGCAAAAGGCCTAGATGGTATGGAATCTCCCCATACCTGTATCGAGGATATGGCATCTCATTATATTAAAGAACTAAAAACTATTCAGCCACATGGCCCATATTTTTTGGGAGGATGGTGTGCAGGAGGTATAATAGCTTATGAAATGGCACAACAACTTTATGCTCAAGGAGAGACAGTTGAATTACTAACTATTTTTGACGCTTATCCTCCAAAAATGATACCAGAAGCAAATAAAGCTGTAATTTCTGTTCCCATCAAAATAAAATCGTCTCGCATTCATCAATCTATGTTGAAGTTAAAAGATATAATTAAGCGCAACCGTAGCTTTTTTAGTTCTTTGACACTTCAACAACAGATAAAATCAATTTGGCAAAAGATTAATCACCGAATTCAGGAAACAATTAAGGAAAATGTCTATCAATTTTATGTAAGGATGAATCTGGCTCTACCTCGTGCATTCCTCAACTTAGCAGTAAGAGATGCAATTGCTCAAGCTTACAAAAATTATTATCCTACAGTTTATCCAGGGAAAGTAATCTTTTTTAGAGCAATCGAGCAAACTCAAGAACATACTCATTATTTGAAAAGGTGGGAAGAATTAGCTGCTGGTGGCCTAGAAATTCATGATATTCCTGGTCATCACGATACTATTATGTCTGAACCTCATGTACAGGTTTTAGCTGAAAAATTAAAAGCTTGTATTAAAATGTCATGACACATAATGTGAATAGTTAAACTATTTTTCATTATTTCTCAACCGAAAGCGAACTGGCATTTTATCGGACGGATAAATTAATATGTTTTGCTGTAATTGTTCTAGTGAAGAACGACCGTTAACTAATTCCCAGTCGAAGTTGAGGATTAATAATGCTAGCATCATTGTTGCTTCTAGCATTGATAAATGTTCTCCTAAGCAACGATGAGAACCTGAGCCAAAGTCTATCATTGGCAGTAAATTACTTTCCTTATTATTTTCTAACCAACGTTCTGGCAAAAATTCCTCTGGATTAGCATATACTTCTGGGTCTCTCCCAGCAGCTAGCATTGACCATGATACTCCTGTACCACGAGGAATTAATTTACCTTCAATCATGGTATCACGTTGAGTTTCCAATGATGTTGAGCCTGATGCAACTGAATAAAGACGCAATGTCTCTTTGATAATTGCACGAATATAACCCAATTCTTTAAGGCTTTCTATATTAATACTGCTTTGGTTTAAGCAAACTTGATCAACAATGTTTCGTGCTTGTAGAAAAACTCTTGGATTTAAGCTTAACTCTCCAACTGCAAAAGATAAAGTGTGGGCTGTTGTATCGGTACCAGCTATTAAGAGTTCTACAGCTTCCGCTATTAATGCTTCACGATTATATTTTGGCTCTTTGACGGCAATTCTGACTAACATCGATTCCCGAAATAAAGAACTGACTTGTGGTAACTCTTTTTGGTCTTGTTCTCTCATTTGTAAAGCTAAATCTACACGAGGCACTAAAAAGTCTTCTAAATACCGTTTTGCTGCCCAATAATCTCGTGAATTTTTAGTTGGCAAATATTTCATCCATCTTTTTTCTCCAAGAGCTTGCCGTAGAAACCGATAGCTTACGATAGACATTGCTTCGTATACTTTGGAAACTTCTAGAGGTGGTCCTTCAAAGTTAGCACTATTTTTATCTACAGGAATGCCAAATACTAGACAGCAAATAACCCTCATGGTTAGTTCTACAAACAAAGGGTCTACTTTAACATCAGATGCTGGTGTAGTTGAGCGAATTGTTTCAATTACTTGTTCGCACGCTTGGTTAATAATTTTAAAATATTTTGAGAGACTGCTAGAACTAAATTCTGGGTTCCATACTTTGCGGCGCCATTGCCACTCAGTACCAGTTTCTCCTAAAAGGATTGGACTACTGCTAATATCATTCCAAGCTTTGCGTAAACCCTTAGACCTAACTAAGCTACCATCTCTCATACCATTAATAATGGTATCATCAATTACTTTTGGTTTACTTAAAATTACAATTGGACGACTGCCATTCCATATAACATACATTGGACCTAGCTGCTTGCTCCAATCAAATAATAATTGAAAGAATTTTCTTTGTTTTACTGCTACTGAAAGTTCTGGAATATTCCCTAACAGCCAGTGTTTATGAGGAGAGGCAAGTGCCTGTAACGGTTTGTACTTGTTCTGTTTCCACCATTGCAAACCAAGTGTCCCTGCTATGCCACTGACGCCTAACACTGTCGCTAAATATGGAAAAGAGGAATTAAAACCAATTTGAGCAGTAATGTCTTGGAACATGGAGGCGCCTCTGAATTAAGAATGGGTATATTTTTGCATAAATAATTATCAGAATCTTATAAATAAAATAAAAAAATAACAAAAATATACCTTTGGATAGACATCAAAAATAGTGATTTAAATTGGGCAAATAATATATATAGGGGTGAGTCACTATCGATTATGCAGTAGGGGAGTGAGGACACGGATTAAACGGATGACAGGGACGTCACAACGGATTGGGAAAGAAAAATTGTTTTACCGGAGATAAAGCAAGCTTTTGAATTTCAATATACTTATTTATTAAATAATACTAGTGAGGATAGGCAGATACATATTTAGCGTTTGCTGAATAGAGCTAAGTCGATCTGCCGAAACTGGAATTTATAGAATAATTTATACACCTAATTTTCGGCACCTAACAAAATCACGCTGCTCCCCTTTAAAGACAAGCCCGACTGTAACCGATATAATCCTTGTCGTAATGAGTTACAAGTCTCATTCGGTGCGTGATGCTATAGAGCTTATAGCTACGTTGATGTTTTTTCGTAGCGGAATGGCACTTACTTAAGCATCCGCTCCAAGGTAAACGTATTGCTATGATAGGCTTTCACGCTTTGGTGATGGCGATTAACACGGTCGGCGCCTACATCAATACCAATACGTATCAACTATACATCAACGTGAATTCGATTCATTTATTAAGTGGTGAACAACAATTTATCACTTTCCTAAATCTAACTATCAATTAAAAAAATCTAGATTAATATATAAATACTATCTAATACTTACTAATAAAACCGGAGGGCGCGTTATTAAATCGCGCCGACGGCGGGCGCCTGTAACACTATGTTAAAAATATAACAGTTGTACAAGGAACGGGCTTAGTTCATCTTATGTAAGAATTTTAGCTCCGAAAATAGTACGTGCAATATGAGAAAATGTGCATGTAAAAAATCTCCAAGTCAAGGTAAAAAGTGAACTGGAGAGCAAGGCTATTTAGAGAGACCTGCTTGATTTCACTTCATTCTGTGACTTGGAGACGTAATAAAAATGTTCATATCTACTATGCCTAATTGTGTAGAAATTCGATGCGGAAAAATTCAGTCGTTCTCTAGGAATACCGTGGCAAGGGATCTTATCAGCATCAACAATTGAAGAAGTTCTGTTGTCATCAACTATCTCAGACACAGAATTATCATCACAGACCAAAAAACGTCGTAACCGTTTTTTCAATCCGATTGTTACACTTTGGGCTTTTTTGTACCAAGTACTTGACGAAGATAAAAGTTGCAGCAACGCAGTAAGTAAAATAGTTGCATGGTTAGCAGCAAGTAATATGAAAACACCTTTCTCAAACACAGGGGGGTTACACAAAAGCGAAACAAAGATTATCAGAAAACTTTTTAAAAAATTTATTTAAAAAAACAGGAGATAATCTTGAATCAAAGGCAAACT
>NZ_KB217478.1:377277-552803 GCF_000331305.1 Calothrix sp. PCC 7103
TCCAAGTGTAATACAGTTCAAGCTGAGTAATTCTAATCTAAGAAGTGGAGATACACTAAGCGCTATTAATGGTTTGATTTTTGATGGAGATGGTGGTAGTGATATTGCCAAAATAGACTTTCGCATTCGTACCAGTAGTGGAGCTATTATTGATATTCCAGATAATGCGAGTATAACTTCTGATAGTTTCGACAGGCGCCGAATCAATTTTAGCTATAATCAATCTTTGGATGCTTTTAATTTGGCGACAGGTAATTATAGCTTGTTAGCAACTGCTATTGATAAAGCAGGTGCGAGTGTTTCAACAGAACGAGCGTTTACCTTTACACGAACTAATACGGCGCCAAATTCGCTGCAATTTCAGATCAATAAAGCATCGTATAATAATACAGAGACAATCAATGTAAGTAGTGGTTGGGTTTACGATGCCAATGGAGCGACTGACATCGCGCGTGTTGATTTCAAAATTCGTAGAGTAGATGGTTCATTTGTAGAAATTGCAGACGCTACAAACATTACACCACTAAGTTCAGACAATCGCTGGGGTAGAATGGCACTTACTTAAGGGTAAACGTATTGGTATGATAGGCTTTCACGCTTTGGTGATGGCGATTAACACGGTCGGCGCCTACATCAACACCAATACGTATCAACTATACATCAACGTAAAGCGCGATTAATTTATCAGTGGTGAACAACAATTTATCACTTTCCTAAATCTAACTATCAATTAAAAAATCGCGCATCAATACTTAAATACTACTTAATATTTACTAATAAAACCGGAGGGCGCGTTACTAAATCGCGCCGACGGCGGGCGCCTGGAACACTGTGTTAAAAATATAACAGTTATACAGAGAGCGGAGCTTACTCCTTTTTATATAAGAATTTTAGCTCCGGAAATAGTATGTGCAATATGAGAGAATAGGCATGTAAAAAATCTCCAAGCAAGGTAAAAAGTGAACTGGAGAGCAAGGTTAAATAGAAACCTGCTTTATTTCACTTCATTCAGGACTTGGAGACAAAATCAAAAAACGATTATATCTACTATGCCTAATTGTGTAGAAATTCTCAAGCAAAAATTTAGTAGTTCTTTGGGAATACCCTGGCAAGGAATTTTATCAGCATCAACAATTGAAGAAGTTCTGTTGTCATCAACTATCTCAGATGCAGAATTATCATCACAGACCAAAAAACGTCGTAACCGTTTTTCAATCCGATTGTTACATTTTGGGCTTTTTTATACCAAGTTCTTGACGAAGATAAAAGTTGTAGCAATGCAGTCAGTAAAATTGTTGCATGGTTAGCAGCAAGTAATATGAAAATACCTTCATCAAATACAGGGGGTTACACTAAAGCAAAACAAAGATTATCAGAAAACTTTTTAAAAAGTTATTTCAAAACAGGAGATAATCTTGAAGAAAAGTCACAATTACAAGATTTATGGTGTGGTCGTCATGTCAAAATGATGGACGGTTCAAGTGTTTTAATGCCAGATACACCAGCGAATCAATCATGTTATCCACAGCACTCAAATCAATCGCCTGGATGTGGCTTTCCAATTGCAAAACTAGTGGTTATGTTTAGCTTGGTAACGGGAGCAGCTATGGGAGTTTTAATAGAAGCTTTCAATACAAGTGAAATAGTTATGGCTCGACAAATGTATTATTTATTGTCACCACAAGATGTTGCTCTTGCGGACAGAGCTTTTGGTACTTATGTAGATTTAGTACTTGTTAAAGCAAGACTTGCAGATGCTGTATTTCGTTGTCACCATAGCCGTAAAATTGACTTTCAACGCGGAAAACGTTTAAGCGAAAATGATTATTTAGTTACTTGGTATAAGCCAAAAACTCGTCCTCGACATATGAGTGCTGTTGAATTTAATTGTTTACCAAATAGTCTAATAGTTCGACAAGTCCGCTTTCAAGTAGCTGAATCAGGTTTTCGGACTAAAGAAATTATAGTGGTAACTACTTTGTTAGATGACAAAATTTATACAAAACAAAAAATTAGCACAGTTATATCGTTGGAGATGGCAAGTCGAAATTGATATTCGACATGTCAAAACTACTTTAAAAAATGGAAATGCTTCGAGGTAGAACTCCAGATATGGTTCGTAAAGAAATTTTTGTATACTTAATGGCTTACAATTTATTACGTGCGATAATGTGGGATGCTGCCGATACTAATAATGTTTCAAAACGTCTTATTTCTTTACAAACATCTCGTCAATATTTGAAGAGTTTTATTACTGCACTTCTAAATGCTGGAAAAATAAAATCTCAAATTTTATATAAAACGATGCTTGATAAAATTGTACAAAAACTACTTCCAGAACGTAGCGACCGTACTGAGCCAAGAGTTATAAAACGTAGACAAAAGTCATACCCTTTTATGACAAAACCAAGAAATGCTACTAAACCTCAAATTGCTGCGTAAAGTGCATTAATACAAACATCTTTTAATGTATTTTTGTGGTGATTGTATAACATTTTTATCTCTTAGGCAGACTTAATAAACTATAACAGGATTCAGAAATATAAATTGCTTAAAAGCCGATTTTTAAAGCTTTTACAGCAAAGATTTTACATCTGAGCGTTTGACTGTAGCCAAACTTCTATTCTTAAATATAGTGTTACAGGCGCCCGCCGTCGGCGCGATTTAATAACGCGCCCTCCGGTTTTATTAGTAAGTATTAGATAGTATTTATATATTAATCTAGATTTTTTTAATTGATAGTTAGATTTAGGAAAGTGATAAATTGTTGTTCACCACTTAATAAATGAATCGAATTCACGTTGATGTATAGTTGATACGTATTGGTATTGATGTAGGCGCCGACCGTGTTAATCGCCATCACCAAAGCGTGAAAGCCTATCATACCAATACGTTTACCTTGGAGCGGATGCTTAAGTAAGTGCCATTCTACCGTAGGGGCAGGTTAACCCATAAATTCCAACAAAATGTAGTTCTGAATTGTTCGTGAATATGCAGCAGAGAAGCAATTAATCGCGTCTCTACATTTGTTTTTTGGTTAAATTAAAAAATTATTACTAAAATCAGTTGTAATAAATCCCATCGAGCGGTACAATCACCACTTGTCTAATGCAAATGTTCTAACTTAAAACAGTGTCCACAACTCGCATTCTGGCTTTATTTAACCAAAGTGGAGGCGTTGGTAAAACAAGTTTAACCATGAACTTGGGTTATCACCTTGCACGAAGGAAGAAAAACCGTGTCTTACTGGTAGACATGGACCCCCAAGCAAGTCTAACTACTTTTATGGGTTTAGACCCTGATTCTTTAGACAAAACTGTATATGAAGCAATTGTTGGAGAAGAGGATTTACCTATATATCCCGAACTAATTCACAATATGGCACTGGCGCCTGCTAATATCAACTTGAGTGCAGCGGAACTTGAGTTGGTTTCTGCTTTAATGCGAGAAATGCGTTTAAAAAATGCATTGGCGCCAATATTAGATAATTACGATTACGTTCTTATCGATTGTCCACCATCTTTAGGTATTTTGAGTGTAATTAGTTTAGTAGCTGCAACTCATGTATTAGTCCCAATTCAATGTCAATTTAAATCATTTCAGGGAACTGATTTATTACTCAAAACCGTCGCAGCCTTAAAAAAAGGCGCCAATCGACAATTAGCTATTGCCGGATTCATTCCAACAATGTATGATTCCCGTACTGCTCAAGAAAGCAGAACTAGTAAAGCAATTTTTGAACAGTTATCACCCCTTGCTACGGTCTTTGATCCGATACCAAAAACAATTGCATTTGCCGACGCTAGCGAAGCGCGACTGCCTATTGCTTTATCTAGTCCTAAAAATCCAGCCGTTGAAGTTCTCAAAAAAACAGCATCAAAATTAGAGAAACTCAAGTGAAAACCAAAAAAGAACTACCCTACACAAGTCAACTCAAAGGAGTGGCCGCTTTACTCAGTAACCAAAGCGGCGCCTATGATTCGGATGTTCAAGAAATCAAAACCAACAGCATCCCCATTTCTCTAATTAACTTACCACCTTCACAACCTCGACATTACTTTGATGAGCAGAAGCTATATGAACTAGCTCGCTCAATCGAAAAATTTGGTGTACTCGAACCATTATTAGTTAGACCAGTAGCTAATAACAGATACGAATTAATTTCTGGAGAAAGGCGCCTGCGAGCCTCCAAAATTGCCGAACTCACAGAAGTACCCGTCAACATTCTCGACCTCGACGACTACACCACCGCTCAAGTCCGTCTCGTCGAAAACCTTCAGCGCGAAGACCTTAACCCAGTAGAAGAAGCGAGTGCAATAATTTCACTGCTCGCAATACAACTTCACAAACAAGAAAGTGAAATTATAAGCCACTTCTATAAAATGCGTAACGCATGTGACAGAGGTGACGATTCCCAGAAGGAAAACGTTTTCTCCCAACCAGAGAGTATCGCAATTCAAGAACTCTTCAAAACTATAGGGCGCCTGACCTGGGAATCATTCATTAAAGTTCGCTTACCATTACTCAACTTACCAGACAACGTATTAAAAATACTCAGTAGTGGTAAATTAGAATATACAAAAGCGCTAGCAATATCTAGAATCAAAGACCCAGAACAACGAGCATCATTATTAGAAAAAGCAGTTGCCGAAGATTTATCATTGTCAGCAATAAAAAATCTGATTCGCGAACTCTCGGCGCCTGCAACAAGTAATAATGATGTAACCCTCAAAGAACGCTACAAAACCCTATCAAGTCAATTTCTGAAAGCAAAATTATGGGATAACCCCAAAAAGCGTAAGCAACTAGAAAAAATGCTCGCTACTATCGAAACCATGCTAAACGAAGATTAGCAACGGATAGAACGGATGTAACGGATGGGTTATTTTATAGAACAAAAATTTGTTCCTAACTGATAAATTATGCGTTACATCCATTTATCATCCGTTGCCAGGATATCTATCTTAAGATACTAAGCATAGTTACTTAACTCTCCTAAAGATAGTAATTTAAATTAACCAAAGACTGATTACATAAATATTAAAAAAAATACATAATCTAGCTCAATAAGTAGGTACGCAAAAATATTTATGCATTTCATGAGAAACTATGACTAGAAAACTAAAACGTCAAGAAAGGGGTGCGAACATGCGTTTTATCAAAGGATTAAGTCAAGAAACCATCAAAATTTTAGAAAGAATTTATAAATACAGTAAATATCATCAAGTACGGCAGAGAGCGCAGTGTATAAAATTAAGTCATGATGGATATAAAATAACCGACTTAACTAAAATTTTTAATGTCAGTCGTCTAACGATTACTAACTGGTTTGATGATTGGGATAATTATGTACTAGCTGGGTTATACGACAAAAAGGGAAGAGGAAGAAAGTCAAAATTAGATGATGAACAAAAAGAGCAGGTTAAACACTGGTCGCTTGAAAATTCAAGAAATTTACATATTGTAAGAATGAAAATTAGAGATGAATGGGGAATTGATGTTAGTAATGATACAATTAAGCGAGTTTTAGAGTTTTTTGATGTTACATGGCGCCGCATTAAAAGAGGCGTGGCAGGAGAGCCAGAAGAGTCAGTATACAAGCAAAAAAAGGAAGAATTAGAAGAATTAAGAAAACAAGACGATAGAGGAGAAATTGATTTAAGATATGTTGATGAAACAGGGTTTTGCTTAACTTCTTATGTTCCATATGCATGGCAAGAAAAAGGAGAAACTATTATTGTAAAAACTCAGAGAAGTAAGCGTTTAAATGCTTTAGGCTTTTTAAATAGAAGAAACGATTTAGAGGTTTATTTATTTGAACGCAGCATTAATAGTGATGTTGTAATAGCATGTATTGATAAATTTTGTGAAACTCTTGAGAAAAAGACTGTATTAGTAGTTGATAATTCTTCAATTCATACTAGTCATGCGCTACTTGATAAACTAGAAGAATGGAAAGAAAAAGGATTAACCTTATTTTTCCTACCCACATACTCCCCCGAATTGAATATCATTGAATCTTTGTGGCGTTTTATTAAATATTATTGGCTAGAAATAGATGCTTATGAGAGTTGGGAGAGGTTGGTTGAGTCAGTAGAATACATCTTAAAGAATTTTGGAGAAGAATATATAATCGATTTTGCGTAACTACTTAGCAGTGCTGAGGTGGCATTTTTCGCATATCCTGCTTTATCACTTCTTTATTAAACAAATACTTAGAAAATATGACCGCAGTAAATGGTGTAATGATGCAATACTTCCACTGGTACAATCCAGAGGATGGTAGTTTATGGAAACAAGTCGCTGAAAATGCCGAAGAATTAGCGAAAATTGGTGTAACATCGCTTTGGCTACCTCCTGCTTATAAAGGTACAGGTGGTGGAATGGATGTTGGTTATGGTGTTTATGATTTGTTTGACTTAGGTGAGTTTGATCAAAAAGGGTCTGTGCGGACAAAATACGGAACTAAAGAAGAGTATTTGCACGCGATAAAAACCGCACAAAAGGCAGGCATTAGAATATATGCTGATGCTGTATTCAATCATAAAATGGGCGCCGACCATGAAGAAGAAGCAGAAGCAACACCCTTCAATCCCGACAACCGTGGTGATGTAGTTGGAGAATATCAAAACATTAAGGCTTGGACACATTTTACTTTCCCAGGTCGCAATGGTAAATATTCCACTATGGAATGGCATTGGTGGCACTTCGATGCAATCGATTACAATGCTTACAATGGGGAAGCAAACGCAATTTATTTACTTAGAGATAAACAATTTGACCACAACGTTGATTTAGAAAAAGGCAATTTTGACTATTTGATGGGTTGTGATTTAGATATGGACAACCCAGAAGTCAAAGGAGAGTTAAAGTATTGGGGTGAGTGGTATTTAGATACTACTAACGTTGATGGCTTTCGCTTTGATGCTGTAAAACATGTATCATCACATTTCTTTTTAGAATGGTTAGAGCATGTCCGCAATTATGTACAACGTGAAGTTTTTGCAGTTGGTGAGTATTGGTCATATGATGTAGAGGCTTTACATAACTTTATTAATGTCACCAATGGTAAAGTAACATTATTTGACGCGCCTCTTCACTACAACTTCCACGTCGCTAGTAAGTCGGGTAATAACTACGATTTAAGAACAATCTTTGATAATACATTAGTACAGCATCAACCAACTTTAGCTGTAACACTGGTAGATAATCATGACTCTCAGCCTTTACAATCTTTAGAGTCAGTTGTAGAAAGTTGGTTTAAACCATTAGCATATGCGTTAATCTTACTGCGTCGCGATGGATATCCATGTATATTCTATCCTGATTACTATGGCGCCCATTACAAAGACTATGCGAATGATGGAAATGAGTACGAAATTTGGATAGATAGTCACAAGTGGTTAATTGATAAATATTTATTCGCGCGTCAAACATACGCATACGGCGACCAGTATGATTATTTTGACCATGCAAACACAATTGCTTGGACTAGACTAGGTGACGAAGAGCATCCAGGTGGAATGGCAGTTGTAGTCAGTAACGGTAGTGAGGGTACTAAGTACATGGAAGTCGGACAACCTAACCGTACTTATATAGACATTACCGAACATATCAGCGAACCTGTTACAACTAACGAAGAAGGTTGGGCAGAATTCCGTTGTCCTGCGGGTTCAGTCTCAGTATGGGTTCCTCAAGAAGCGTAGAATTATCAAGTTAAAATTTAAGCCAATTCTTGAGACGTGGTGTCCCACGTCTCTTTTTTATGTCGGAGGGTATATGCTGGTGCCCAATTATTTAATTCAAAATTGTTAATGATAAAGAATATAATTTAATAATATGAAGCTTTTAAATAAAGTTGCAGTTATAACTGGCGGTGGTTCTGGAATTGGGCGTGCTACAGCAGTTTTGTTAGCTTCAGAAGGAGCAAAAATTGCGATTATTGACTGTAATATTGAAGCAGCAGATGAAACAGTCAACAAAATTCAACATGCTGAGGGTATAGCTATAGCTATAGCTGCTAATATTGCCGATGCTAATCAAATGCAGCAAGCATTTCAGCAAATTATTGATGAGTTTGAAAGAATTGATATATTATTTGTAAATGCGGGTATTAATGGAGTATGGGCGCCAATAGAAGATATTGAAATCGACGAATGGCAACAAACAATCGATACTAATTTAAACGGCACATTTTTAACTTTAAAGTACGCAGTACCTCACCTCAAAAAACAAGGTGGTTCAATTATAATCACATCATCCATTAATGGTACCCGCAGCTTCCGAAAAGTAGGCGCCACCGCATATGCATGTACCAAATCGGCTCAAGTAACTTTAGCAAAAATGTTAGCACTCGAACTAGCTGCTAATCAAATTCGAGTAAATGTAATATGTCCAGGTGGAGTATTAACAGGTATTGAAGAAAGCGTTACTAAACGTCACCTAGATTGGATACCAAATTTAGGCGAATTTATCAAAGATAATATTCCCCTCACAAAAAATACTGCCCTCGGGAGCGAAGATGTTGCAGAACTCGTATTATTCCTAGCATCAGATGCATCTAGATATATTACAGGTACCGAAGTCTGGATTGACGGTGGAGGTTCTTTATCTTAAATTAATTTGTCATGCTAAATACGTGTCCTCTTGCCATAATTTATACCTTGTAATTTATGTTTGGTTTTTACTTATAGACAATATGGTGCCATACAAACAAAGCTCGCTAAGGCAGGCTATATTTGTATAACTGTTATATTTTTGCGTGAAGATGCAAAATCGTTATTATCTGCCTCCTGCTTTTTTTATTAGACGTGCATGTTCGAGGGACAAATGGAAAATTAAACAATTATTGCTGACGTGGAATGAGGCTAATAATATTTTGCCCATAAATTTTTACTCGTTGGCACTGGTTTCGCTGTGTTGTCTGTTTTTATGGTTTAATGCAATTGTATTTGCAATTCTTATCTTTATATATCTACTTTATGAAGTTAGATTAAAAGATTATTCCGATTTTTGGGTTATCGATTACAATGGCGCCGTAGTTGGTTGTGCCGAATTACGCATCTTTAAAAAATATTCCTTAATATTTAATCTTTGCGTTAAAAAAGAATTCCGGCGCCAAAAACTAGCATCATGTATAATTGAGCATTTAATAAAAGAATCAAGAGAACCCATTTATTTATCTTGTTTCAAAGAATTAATACCCTTTTACACTCGCTTTGGTTTCATAGTTATCCACCCAGACGCATTACCCGAAGGCTTACAACTAGTACTAGGAGCAACACCAGGGGCGCCAGTAGTCCCCATGAAGCTAGGATAACCCCCAAACACCCTCGTAATAATAAGCACTTTAGTGCTTCCCCTCATACTCTCCCCCCCTCAACCAACACATAAAACCATACACAGCCAAAAACAACAAAATCACATATAACAACGCAACGAACTTAACGCCCTTAACATAATAAAGCCAAACCCCAACAGCATCCACAATTATCCAATAAAACCAGCTTTCCAACCTCTTAAGCGCCATTAACCACATAGCCGTAAAACTCATAATAGTAGTAAGCGCATCCAAAAAAGGAAAAGAAGCTTTCTCAGGAAACAGAGCAGGAACCAACAAATGCACTCGATTCATCAAACCACCCAAAGCAAAC
The DNA here is from genome assembly GCF_000331305.1 of Calothrix sp. PCC 7103. Classification (GTDB taxonomy): domain Bacteria; phylum Cyanobacteriota; class Cyanobacteriia; order Cyanobacteriales; family Nostocaceae; genus Dulcicalothrix. Next base: position 386,931 of record NZ_KB217478.1, read on the forward strand.
GCAACTCCCATAGTTATCGCAGCAACTAAAATAATTTTACGCCGCTCACTATATTTAATCGTCAAAACTTTACGAGTGTCCTTCAAAGGCATACTCCAACGCCACCACCCATACACACTAACAATAATAAAATACAACTGCTCCAACATATCCGAATACAACCGGATTTGAAAAAAAAGCACCATATACAACACCGAACTGACAATACCAACAGACCAATTCAGCATCTTTTGTTTAGCAACAAGCCAAGTTGCCCACAAATATAAAATTGTTCCAATAAACTCAATATAGCTCATTGGATACCCAATTACCTCAAAGGCAATATTATTAATACTCCAAAAATCTAGCATTTAATCGAACATTTATAGATAATCAACTATATTACTGTATTTTCTATATGAACCCAATACATTTTTAACATACTGAACGCGCTCATCAAGATTACCACATAAACGAAAAAATGGAATTTTCCTAATAATCAACTCACTCTCAATTTGTCTTTGAAATATCTTGCGGTTTGCCTCTCCTGAACGGTCATAAGTATCATCATACGGAATATCATCCGAACAAACAAACACCAAATCATAACGTGATGCCGATTCAATAGCAAGTTGCACTAACTCCGGCGCCGCTGCATTATGATAATATAACGAAAAATGATAAGTAGTTAGCGCATTTGTATCTGTAAATAAATGTTGATTTGCTCGACGTAATAAAGCTTCTTCTCGTTCTAAATGGCCTTGTGCAATCTCTACCAATTGCATCAACGAAAGTCTTCTATTAACTTGATGCTCTTCCCAATACTCGCGTCCGTATTCTGGCATCCACACAGTATTATACTCTTGAGCTAACTGTGATGCAATCGTTGTTTTGCCAGTTGAAGGGGCGCCAAGAAAAACTACATTAGTAATCAAATCACGGTATACTAAAGGATGTAAATAAGAACGACATGCATAAGCATCTTCTCTGATTTGAGTAGCAGAAATAGGCACAGTACTACGCTCACAGTCTACAAGTCTATTTATGGCGCCAAGCGCTTCACTAACATGCTCTCCGTAAAATTCGCTACTGTAAAAATGTGTAATCTTCCGCCCTGCTAACTGCTTGATAATATAATCTTCGTGCATTTTCTTAATTTCAGGAGTAAGTCCAATTTCACTTGGCCCATCCCAAGCTTCAATCACCTCAACACTAGGATAAATAGAACGTAACCAATTAGCACGAACAGCAAGAGGAATATTAGTAACTTCAGGAGAATCATAAATCATTACAACTACCTCATTCATTTCTAAAATGGCAGTCTCAATGACAAACTGATGTCCCTTATGAAGAGGAGCATATTTACCTAGTGTTAACCCACATCGACTGTTCATCGGTATATTATTAAACTACTTATATACTAAACATCATGCCAGAAATCACGCGACGCGTTCACAGAGTATCCCGCAGGGAATTTATTGCAACAGCTACCCTCGCTACAGGTTTTGCGCTCGCAGTGCAGCCTATTTCAGCCAAAGTTATTAACACCAATACAAAAGGGCTAATAGCAGGCGCCGTAAAAATTCCTGTTGCAGATGGAGAAATACCAGCTTACCGCGCACAACCCAGTAAAGGTACAAATTTTCCTATAGTTTTAGTAATTCAAGAAATCTTTGGTGTTCATGAGCATATTCAAGATGTAACTCGTCGCTTTGCAAAATTGGGATATCTTGCCATAGCTCCAGAATTATTTGTGCGTCAAGGTGATGTATCTAAATTAACTAGTATCGAAGAAATTCGTCCTATAGTTGCTACAGTTCCAGATGCTCAAGTACTATCTGACCTTGATGCGACTGTCAACTGGGCAGTAAAATCTTCTAAAGGAAATGGTTCAAAATTAGGAATTACAGGTTTTTGTTGGGGTGGTAGAATAACATGGTTATACGCTGCACATAATCCGAAAGTTAAAGCTGGAGTTGCTTGGTATGGGCGCCTAATAGGAGACAAAACAGAAATTACCCCACAACATCCCCTTGATATAGCATCCACATTAACTGTTCCGGTTTTAGGATTGTATGGTGGTAAAGATACGGGTATTCCATTAAACACAGTCGAGCAAATGCGTGCAAAGTTGAATAATAAATCTAAAATAATTGTTTACCCTGATGCACCACACGCCTTTTTTGCTGATTATCGTCCATCATATCGTGAGAAGGAGGCAAAAAATGGTTGGAGACAGCTTCAAAAATGGTTTAAACAAAATGGGTTATGAACTAATTCGTCGAAGAAACTCGACATTTAACTCTAACTTATTACCTAACCACAAAGCATGTTTCGTGTGGTCTGCGACATCATCACCTGTGCTTGGATGAACGAGTATATCTAAATTTTCTCGGTTTAACATTAACCAAGGAACAACTTGAGCAAACTGTTCACATGCAAAGGCAACTTGATACATTGACTTTGGATGTGGACCAATCGGTTTCTCGTGCCAACGTCCTAATACTACCTCAAAATTGGCGCCTAACCCTTCACGTACACGTGCTGCGCCTTGTTGAGTTTCGGGGTCAAAGTAAACATGTGCGTGAAAACCAGTAATTTCCATAATTTTTTTGATGATTTTTGTTTATGCTAATACATTTGGCGAGCTTTTATGTTTACTGTAGAAATTACGTAGCCGATTATTATAATTTATTGAAATTATTGGCTATAATAGAAGCCCGACAAGCGTTTAAAGCTGATTTTTCACAAATTAGTTATGGCAATATGCATCGATTACTAACTCTAGCGGGTAAAAGCTCCAGCATTCAAATGCCCAACAAAAATCTTCATACTCACCAATTATTTTACTACCGTTTTTCCACTGGTATAACTCTCGAATATCTTGAGGTAATTGTAAAGGTAAATCTTCCAGAAGTTCGTTGATTTCTGCTTCAGTTAAACCTGGTTGTAAAAGTGCAACGTGAGATGGATAATTTTTTTGTAGCCAACTTAGTATTTTATCTAATGCATTTGTTAAGTCTGACATACAAGTTTTTATTTAAATTTACAATAATGTCATGCTGAACGTAGTGAAGCATCTAAAAAGCTTGAAAGTTAAAGAGATTCTTCGCTGCGCTCAGAATGACAGTGTATATTGGCTCAGAATGACAGTTTATGTTAAATTCCTAGTCTTTTATATACCTCATCTAGATGTTGAAGGTGGTGCTGTGGGTTAAAGCAAGCTTCGATTTCTTGGGGTGATAGTTTTTCTTGTACCCGTGCGTCTTTAGTAATTAAATCACGGAAGTTACCATCAAGTTTATTCCATGCGGTATGGGCATTTTCTTGCACTATTTTATATGCTTCTTCGCGTCGTACACCTTTTTCTACTAATGTGAGCATGACTCTTTGACTAAATACAACACCCCCGTAACAATTCATGTTTCTGGCCATGTTTTCGGGATACACGAGTAAGTTCTTTACTAACTCGGTCATTTCCACAAGCATAAAATGCGTGATTATACACGCATCTGGTAACATAACTCGTTCTACTGAACTGTGGGATATATCACGTTCGTGCCAAAGTGCAACGTTTTCTACTGCTGCTACTGCATAACTACGAACCATTCGTGCCATTCCTGTTAAACGTTCTGAGCGAATAGGGTTACGTTTATGTGGCATTGCTGAAGAACCTTTTTGCCCTTTAGAAAAATATTCTTCAACTTCCAGGACATCAGTTTTTTGCAAGTTACGAATTTCTACGGCAAATCTTTCAATAGATGCTGCTAGTAATGCTAGTTGCTGTACGTACTCAGCATGTATATCTCGCGATACTACTTGTGTTGATGCTGCATCTGGTCGAAGTCCCAATGACTCACATGCTAATGCTTCTACGCGCGGTTCTATATTCGCATACGTACCAACGGCGCCAGAAATTTTACCAACGGCGATATTTTTGCGGACGCTTTGTAAACGCTCTTGGTTACGTAATGCTTCTGCTAACCATCCCGCTAATTTAAAACCAAATGTCATTGGTTCGGCGTGGATTCCATGCGAACGTCCTATCATTACTGTATAACGGTGTTCGCCTGCACGTTTACGAATTGCTTCGATTAAATCCTCTAGGCGCCGTAATATTAAATCTAAACTCGCCACCATTTGTACTGCTAATGCTGTGTCCAGTACATCGGAACTTGTCATGCCGAGGTGGATGTAGCGTCCAGCATCACCAACATATTCGTTAACATTGGTTAAAAAAGCAATCACATCGTGGCGGACTTCTGCTTCAATTTCGAGGATGCGTTCGGGGTCAAAATTAGCTTTTGCTTTAATTTCGGCAACTGCCTCACGCGGGATATAACCCAACTGAGCTTGTGCTTCACAAACGGCAATTTCTACCTGTAGCCAAGTTTGAAACTTGTAGGCATCAGTCCAAAGGGCGCCCATTTCGGGCAAGGTATAACGTTCGATCACGGTCCGCCATTGATTACAACGTTATATTTTACCACAGAGGCACAGAGGAGTAGAGGTTATTGAGGTTTGGTTTCAAAATGTACAGATTTTCTAGCTAATCGTTTCTAACATTACGACCAATAATGAATGCACTATATTAACGCTTCATCAATTGGTGTATGTTTGATAAAAATTTGCCTGATGGTCCAAGTATACCGACTTTGTTACGCCAGATGAAACTAGTTTTTCAGCCTTTGCAATATTTGGAAGATTTTGCAAAGGTTTATGGTGATAATTTTACTATTAAAAACAAAAGTGGTAATCATACTGTATATTTTAGTCACCCAAAAGCACTAGAACAAATATTTACTGCTGATGCCAATAAGTTAGATGCTGGTAGCGAAAATGAAATTTTAAGGTATCTTTTTGGTAGTCATTCTGTTGTTGTATTAGACGGTATACCTCATCGTAATCAACGCAAGTTGTTGGCGCCTCCTTTTCATGGCGATAGAATGCGTGCATATGGTGCCACTATTCAAGATATTACTCAGCAAGTTATTAACCGCTGGCAAGATACGAAAGCTTTTAATGTTCGTAATGCTATGCAGGAAATTACTATACGAATAATTTTACGAGTTGTGTTTGGTTTGGATGAAGGAATACATTTAGAAAAGCTGCGTAACTGCTTGATATCACTTTTAGAGTTAGTCGGTTATCCTATAGTTTCTGGCGCCTTATTATTTAAGTTTTGGAAAAAAGATTTAGGTGTATGGAGTCCTTGGGGTAGAATTATGCATCTGCTTAAAAAGGTGGATGAGTTAATTTATAGTCATATTCAGGAAACTCGCAAGAACTTTGACGAAAATCGTAAAGATATTTTAAGCTTGATGATGACTGCCCGTTATGATGACGGTCAAGCAATGTCAGATGAAGAGTTACGTGATGAATTAGTAACATTACTCGTAATCGGACATGAAACAACCGCTTCATCTTTGGTTTGGGCATTATCTTGGATTGACCAATTACCAGAAGTACAGGAAAAACTACAAAAAGAACTTTGTCAAAATATATCTGAACCATCACAACTTGCCAAACTTCCTTATTTAACAGCAGTTTGTCAAGAAACACTAAGAATAAGTCCTGTTTTCACAACTTGCTTAAGTCGAGTAGTAAAATCTCCTTTAAATGTGATGGGGTATGAGTTACCTGTAAAGACTTTAATTATTCCTAATATTTACCTCACGCATCATCGCGAAGAAGTATATCCTAACCCGAAGCAATTTATTCCAGAGCGTTTTTTAGAGCGACAATTTTCACCTTACGAATATCTACCCTTTGGTGGTGGAAACCGTCAATGTATTGGAATGGCATTTGCTATGTACGAAATGAAAATCATTCTAGGAACCATCTTAAGCCAATACCAAATTTCATCTTCAACAAGGCGCCCTATCAAACCAGCGCGTCGAGGTTTAACAATAGTAGTACCTCCCAAAATGCAAATGCAAGCTACACCCAAATAATATATTACGTTTCAGCAAACTCGCGTACACGTTCCCATCCCCAACGCCAAGCAGTTTCCACTAGTAATGACTTACCATTCATGAATAAAATAAATTCCTTGCCGTCTTCGTAACACACATCAGAGACAAGCTGATTACGTATATCCCAACCCCACATTTTAGCGGCGCCGTTCCACCATTTTTGCCCAATAGACTGTACATCTGGTTTATCAAAATATTCAGGATGCCAATGCGAAGGTTTCCACTGTCGCTGCAACGCACTAATTAATACAGCATTGGGAAACACTTCTTTATCATGTTCCTTCAACCATAATATATACTCAATCGCACTTCTAAACGCATCCTCTAATCCATACGTACACCCTTCAAGCGCATCGCAAACATCTTGGTTACTAAAATTTACACCTAACGCGATTAGTGGACGTTCGTATTGTTTGAATAATTCATACTCTATCGAATCTTCTTCCCAGAAAAACATAATTATTAATTCCTACTAATTCCTTGACAAAACACAAAGTTATATTTTAACTTTAAATCAACATCCGAACGTTCGGACACAATGTATATATTAATAAAATCATAAAACTATGAATGAGAGTGCATTACTAGCATCGCCAAAGGCAGAGGGGCAAGACAGTCGAAGTAAGATTTTAGCGGTTGCGCTAAAGTTATTTACAGTGAAGGGTTACGAAGGCGCCTCAATAGATGAGATTAGAATGGGGGCAGGTTTTAAGTCGAAGGCGAGTTTGTATACTCATTTTAAGAGTAAAGACGAACTAGCGCAAGCGTTGACAAGTGGAATATTGAATCAAATAGAGGCTGTAATTATTGATGGTAATGATATAGCAGAACCATTAATGCGTTTTACAGTGGTGATTCGTGGTTTAATCAAATGGGCATCATTACATCCAACGGAGTGTATTTTTCATATGATGCAAGAGCAAAAGAAACTGGTGAGTGAGGTAGAGGGTAAAGAATTATCTAACACTGAACTAATGTTATTAGATATAGTGCAGCAACTACGCGCACAATATCCAGTTCGACCAATTGTAACAGATGCGTTATTGAGTATGATTTTTGTGATATTAGCTCAAACGTTACTAGATGGCGCCGCATTTGGAGATATTAGTTTTGATGAAAAAGTCGAACAAATAGTATCAATATGCTTCGGTGTAGTATTTAACGAAGCTGTACCTGTTCCTAAAATTTAAGCTGTGATTTTTGGTGTATGATTTATCACCATTGTTGAAGTATTAAATATTGCCAGTAAATCTGTAAAATATGCTGGCAATATTAAACGTATAAGACGTACTTACTCAGTCATTTTTTGTACTGTGATTAAATTTTGATAATTAAGGGTATTTGGGGAACGAGTGATAATTTTGATACTACTGAGTATTAATAAAATAATTGTGATAGGCGCTGTAATTTGTTAAAAATTGACCGGATAGCAAGGGGTTGAGGCTGAATCAAAAAATGTATAGAAAATAGCAATGTAACTCAAATTACTAAAATTATGTTCATAATAAGAAATTTTTCGTGATTAGTTAATCTAGTAATTTTATTTGTTAATGTAAAAAAGTTTGCGATGGAAATAGTACTTCCTAATGGCTCATACTAACCTTTGGTCATCTGAAAACTATGCTTTAGGCTACTTGGCTATAGCAGATACAATCCCCCATAGCACTGAGGGAGAGAAAGTGCTTTTAGAACTGGTACCGAAAACAGTGAGAAATATTCTTGACTTGGGAACCGGTGATGGAAGGTTACTGTCTCTACTAAAGTATAGATAGACCAGAGGTGGAAAGTGTTGCCGTTGATTTTTCAGCGACAATACTAGAAGCTGCAAAAAAACGTTTTGCTGAAATTTTTGACTTACTCAATAATGGTGGAGTTTTCTGCAACCTGGATACAAACCAAACGGAGACAGGGCTTAAATAAAGGTATTTATAAATGAATTTGATTTGGTTACTATTGCGCGCGTCACGAATACAGGTTGCAATTGCAATTCTGACGGGCTTAATTAGCGGTGGAACTTCTGCCCGACTAATTGCGCTAATTAACAGTGCGATAAGTGGTAATTATACTCAAGATTTGGCGACGCAGTTCCCAATTTTGGCGTTAGTTGTTCTCGTTAGCAGTATAGTCTCGCAAGTTCTATTAATTAAGCTTTCGCAAAATGCAGTGTATAAGCTGCGGTTAGGGTTGAGTGATGGAATTTTGTATTCACCGCTGCGTCATCTCGAAGAACTCGGCGCCTCAAAGTTGTTGGCTACGTTGACAGAGGATGTATCAACTTTATCAAGTACAGTCTACGCTATACCATTTATTTGTGTGGATATAGCCGTCATTGTTGGGTGTTTGGCTTATATGTCATGGTTATCGGGTACAGTGTTTGCTTTTACCATCGGTTTTTTAATGATGGGAGTTGGAAGCGTTCAGATATTGATAAGTCGTGCGGATTATTTTTTGAAGCTAGCGCGTGGCGAACAAGATAATTTATTCCAGCATTTTCGTGCGATAACCGACGGTGTTAAAGAACTGAAGTTAAACGCAACACGGCGCCAGGATTTTTTTACTGAAGACTTGCAAGTAAGTGCAGCCAAATCACGCAATCAAAATTCAGCAGCACTATTTACTTACTCAGTTTCAACAGGATGGGGAAACTTACTATTTTTTATTTTAATAGGACTACTCTTATTTACCGTACCGCAGTTTATTAGTATTGCTCCATCTGTACTTTCTGCGTATGTGTTGACTTTGACATATATGATGCTGCCAATGCAAAGCATATTAGATAAACTTCAACAGTTAGCAAGAGCAAGCGTAGCATTAGAAAAAATACACACAATGGGGTTATCGCTAGCAGCACAGACCGAAAACAACCAATTTATACTGCACCCTATTACTCACAATTGGAATAAATTAGAACTAGAAGAAGTTACACATACATATAGAAGCGAGAAAGAAGACAGTAAATTTACACTTGGCCCAATAAATTTAACATTTAATCAAGGCGAAGTCGTATTTATAGTTGGTGGTAACGGTAGCGGTAAATCATCGTTAGCCAAACTGATTACAGGATTATACACTCCCGAATCTGGTCAAATATGTCTAAATAACAAATTAATTACAGACGATAACCGCGAATGGTACCGTCAACACTTTTCAGTAGTATTTGCTGATTACTACTTATTTGAACGCATCACAGGGTTAGATAGTAAATTAGCCAAAACACAAGCAAGTGAGTACTTAAGAGAATTACAGCTAGACAGTAAAGTTGAAATTAAAGATAATAAGCTATCAACTACATCACTTTCACAAGGACAGCGTAAACGTTTAGCATTACTTGCAGCATATTTAGAAAACCGTCCTATTTATTTATTCGACGAGTGGGCATCAGACCAAGACCCTATATTCCGAGAAATCTTCTATAAACAAATTATCATGAATCTGAAGCAACAAGGTAAAACAGTGATTGTAATTAGTCATGACGACCACTTTTTTGCTGTTGCAGACCGCATTATTAAACTAGATTATGGAAAAATTGAATACGACAACTATAACCGTGTGTATACCTGAATATATGCATTGGCGCCTAAACGTGTACTCTAAAAACTTCCAAAAAAATTAAATTATAATATGCCATACAATAAATTCACACTCCAAAATCTTATCAGAGAATTCAACTTAACATTATTAGAAAACGTTCAATTATTTCCTGATGTAGAACCAGCAAGACCAAGTGATTTACTACTAGCCTTATTAGAAGATAATGTACCTCTGGCAACGGCTATTGATACAGAAAAAGCACGCGGAGAATTAATTATTTTTCCGATTTTATTAGAAATAAAACGTAAAATGGATTATCAAATATCTGTTTTTTCAGGGAAAGAATTCATAGTTGAACCAGAGCTTGGCTTAAATGGGAATCCTGACTTTTTAATTAGTAAAAGTAGCGAACAATTTTTTATTGCTGCTCCGGTAATGACTCTAGTTGAAGCAAAAAATCAGAATATTAACAGCGGTTTAGGACAATGCGGCGCCGAGATGGTTGCAGCGCAAATATATAATAATACAAATAATCAATCTATAAAAAGCATTTACGGTTGTGTTACTACTGGTAGCATATGGAGATTCATGCGATTGGAAAATCAAACTTTATATATAGATAAAGTAGAAATTTTACTTGAACCAGTAGAACGATTACTTGGTATTCTATTAGAAATAATGCGTAACTAGTGGTCTGTGTCAAAAGTTTTGGTGGTTCTCTTCTCTTATTTCTTCCTTTGCGCCCTTCGCGTACTTTGCGGTTCGTTTTTTGTACTCCCCAAAATTAATGACACAGACCACTAATGGTCTATGTCAAAAACTGTGGAAAGTTGTATGGTTGGCAATATAATGATTTACAAGCCGTTGAAGTTGTAACCTACACCTAGAACTAAACCAACATCAGTCTCACTCAAAAATGCAGCATTCACAGTTGCATTAGCGGTGAAGTTAGTACTTAAGGGTACGTCAACACCACCTGTTAATAACAAACCAACATCAGCATCTTCGCTAGTTTCAATTGCCACACCTGCCCCAACAAATGGTGCTATTGCGAGCGTATCTTCAAAAGCGTCTGCTGTGCGTGCCGTCAGGTCATATGTCAAAGGTACTAAAACTACAGGGTCGTCCCCAATAACTACAGAAGGACGTGCAGAAAGTGAATTTGTTAATCCAATCTTACTAATTACAGTAAAGTTAGTATCACCTAGCGCAGAATCTCCGCCTAAACCAATATTACCTGCAACCCCGATATAGCTAGAAACACCACGTGTAGGACGACCTGGGTCTATTGTTTGTGCTACTGGAGTTTGTGCTACTTGTGCTTGTACAGGCGCCTGTTGAGTATTATTTGAAGGTTGACCAACTAAATCTGCTGCACTAGTTGATATAGTACCGCTTGGGGTTTCTGCTTTAGCTGCCAAGGAACTTCCAAACACTGACATAGAAGCAAGAACTAATAATACAGAAAGCCGTTGCAACATAAATATATTCTCCAAAATAGTTGTGCGACAAAAATATAAGCCCCCGCTTTCTTGGTCGAGGACTGTCTAGTAATTACTATATAAACTCAAAAATTTGCTTAATAAATCTTTAAAATGGCAGATATTTGACTTAAAACTTTTATTACTAGCTGTATACTTAATTAACGAAAATTTTGAATATAATACTTACAATTGTTGAAACATGACTTTTTTCTTAGTCCAATAGATATAGGCTAACGGATGATAAACAGATGTAACGGATAGTTTGTAATCAATAACTCATCCGTTACATCCGTTACATCCGTTGCCTGTGTTTGTTTAAGAATGGGGGAATAGGACAGTCTAGGGTCATAGCAACCGCGCGTAGTAGGTCAGCTTCTTGACTCGTTACTTTATTGTCTGTTAATACTGTATGCGCGCAAGCATCGACAACTGCTTGTTTAAGCTTACCGTTGGCAAGACGCAAGCGTTCAAGACTTTTTTTTACTTCTGCAAAGCTACATTTAATCAATGTATCGGGTTTTTCTAGTTCGCTGTTATTGGATAATCTATAAATTCCTGAACGGAAAGCATATGTTGCTGCGTCTATATTAGAGTCACCAATTCGTGCTATTACGGATAGTACTTGTAAACAATCATTCCAAACTTCTTCGATAGAATTAATTTGTGTAGTCATCATATCGAAATTTACGGGTGATTGTAAGCGATGCCAAAGTACTAACTGTAATATAAAATCCCATAGTTCTAATTTACCGCTAGCTTTCACTAAACCTTGAACTGTTTTACATACCCTTTGAGTTTCTACAGTAGGTAATTGTCGTAATGCTGGTATTGTTAAATCTACTAAGGGCAAACGAATGCTTGGGTCTAGTAGGGCTATTTTAATATTTAACGTCAAGGCTTTGTCTATTATATCTTCTGGTTGTACTTGTTGCAGCCACTCTATTTGACTTTTTTGTTGAGTATCTGTAGTACTTAAAGCGAGTGCAAATAAAATTGCCATTGCGCTAGTAGTATCTCGAACTTCTGCGCGTAAAGATTCTGGTAACTGTGCGAGTAAACCTTGAGCATGAGTTAAATTTTCTGGCGCCACTGTTCCGACTTTGGCAACAACTTGAGATGGAGTAGTTGGTATACTGCTGGCAAACCCCATAGTCAAAGAGTCTTGCGTAGTGGAATTACTTCTGGGTGTTCTTGAATAAGGCGCCTGTTTAACTTTAACTCCACTAACGCGACGAATGCGCTCTTCAATTGGTGGATGAGTTGCGAGCATTTCTTCCCAAAAGTAAATATTTGTGACTTTGCCGAAGAACATATGACTCGCAGCTTCAGCATGAGGTGAAATTAGTCGTGTATCCATTCTTTGCAGCTTTTCCAAGGCACCTGCAATAGCATCAGGGTTACGAGTAAACTGCACAGAAGAAGCATCAGCAAGAAACTCTCTTTGCCGAGAAACAGCAGCTTTAATTAGGCGCCCACAGAATAAACCAATACCACCAATAGCCATTAGAATCAATCCTAACGCCCATAGAGGCATACCTTTATCACGTGAACCACCACGAGTACGCAATAGCAATTCACCAGTGATATAAATAAATAAAATTCCATGCAACAAACCCATCAACCGCAGATTGATGCCCATATCACCATTTAGGATATGGCTAAACTCATGCCCTATTACACCTTGTAACTCATCACGGTCAAAGCTATCCAAACAACCACGAGTAACACCAATTACCGCATCATTAATTGTAAACCCAGCAGCAAACGCATTAATACTATATTCTTTATCTAGAACATAAACAGGTGGAACGGGAATACCCGATGCAATCGCCATCTCCTCGACAATATTCAATAGTTGACGCTCACGTTCATTCGCCATGTCATCGAAAATTTCGCGTCCACCTAACTGGTCAGCAATAACCCAACCACCTTCACGTAAACAGATAATTTTATAAGCACTCCCAAGTCCAATAGCAACAGTTGTTACACCTGCTACTGCGAGAAATAACTGAGGATGCCACCAAACACGCGGCGCCAGACGAAAGAAAAACAACATGGCAATATAAACTGCCACAATCATAATAAAAATAGACACACCGAAAAACACAAATAAATGCTGAGTATTTTGGCGTGCCTTATCCTGATTTTCAAAAAAGTTCATAGCAACTTAAAAAGATACGCGCGGAACATTTCTAACTTCGGGTGCAACTTCTTCTAGCAAATTCGCAGAAGCAAAGTTAAACGAATCTGCAATTAAATTGCTCGGAAAAACTTCACGCTTGGTGTTATATAACGTCACCGCATCATTAAAAGCCTGACGTGCAAAAGCAACACGGTTCTCGGTCGAAGAAAGCTCCTCCATAACATGCGCCATCGTTTTGTCAGCTTTGAGTTCAGGATAAGACTCAGTAATTACCATCAACCTACTCAAGGCGCCACTTAGTACAGCTTCAGCACTACCCAATTGTTGCATCGCTCCAGGGTCTCCGGGGTTACGCGCGGCATTACCACTAGCATTTATAGCCGAATTCCGAGCATTAATCACAGCTTCCAGAGTTTCTCGCTCATGCTTCACATATCCCTTCGCAGTCTCCACCAAATTCGGAATTAAATCATAACGACGCTGTAATTGAACATCAATTTGAGAATAAGCATTTTTATACCGATTCCGAAACTTCACCAAATCGTTATAACAATTAATGAATATAACAGCAGCAGTTGCAAGTACAACAACCAAAAAAATTACTAATCCCATATATACCTAATAAACTAAAAGAGCTTTTTATTACAGTGGCGTGGCGCCATATCTAACAAATTTTACTCTCAATAGACAATATCTGTCGTCTGTAAAAATAATTACGTATATATACCAAACTGGCAACGGATAATAAACGGATGTAACGGATTACTGTAGGTTGGGTGGAGGAACGGAACACAACCGACGAAACTAATTGCTAGTCAGTCGTATCTGTCATCTATGTCGGATAGTGGTGGATTTGCTTGCAGCCAGTTATGTAAGTCATCAATACTTTTTATTTCGGTTGTTACGACGAAAGAGCGAGAAATTAAGTTTTTCAATAATATTACTGATAAAATCGCAAGATATTTCATAAATTGTTACAAATGTAACTTTTAAATAATTGCAACTAAAGCCGAAATGCTGTAGTTTAACAATACATGTATATGTTTCTTGCATCTACATGTATTGTTAAAATTATTACCGATTAGATTACGTGTTCCGGAAGGCTAGAGATTGATTTTTAAAGAAGAAGCTATTTAGTTAAGAACTACAATACTTTGTTCTACTGAACTGTGTAGGTGCCTTGTCAGCAGTTCTGTTTTATACATTTTATAGGTTCTCGTTGTACGAAAGGTAAGAGAAAAGATGAAAACATTACCACTTATTGATTTAGCATATACCTATGTTGACTTAGAGGTTAGCACCGAAGAAGATGCCTATTGTCTAGAATTTGTGTCTGATGATATAGCAGACGAGTTCGCTACTGAAAACTTAGCCCAAGCTTTTGAAAAACTTACTTGTCCAGAAAATTGTAGTTTAAGGATTTGCGGTTATAATTTTCGCCGGGAACATCATCCACGTTTAGTTAACGTTGCACCTCAATTATCTAATTGTCAAATCATTGATACTTTAGAACTATCTGTTTTAGCATTTCCTCTCGAACCTACATTTAAATTAAATAATTTCAGTAAATCAGGTAAATATTATTGTAGTAGTCCATTGGAAAATGCACGTGCGACTAAATTGATGCTATACGAACAAATCCAGACGCTTTCAATGCAACCCGAATTTTGTCAAGAATTGATAACTTGGTTACTTGCTTGTGGGTCTGACTCTAGCAGTATTGCGTATCGGCAACTATTTTGTGATATACTGGATCGGAATATGGCGCCGATAGGAATTGAAAAACTGCCAGAAGAGATGCTAGCAGGAATAAATGAATCATATTTACAAAAATTATTATTAAATCCACAGTCTTATGATTTTGATACGCGACTATGTGTAGCTGCATTACTAGTGTGGAATTATGAGAATAACGTAACTCAATCCAAAATAGCTTATTCTAATTGGCTTTCAAATTTGCCACCTTTTGAAAAAGTGCTAGATAATCTATTTGGAGAAAGTTTTAATGACATTCCAATTAAATTTAATTTAAAACAAGAATTTTCTTATACTTCAGATTCGGAGAATTTCTGCTATCATTTGCCAGATTATATCTTCCGTCCCGATAACGATATAAAAGATTACCAAAATATAATAGAGCCACTTGACGATTATCAAAAAGAAATTGTTTTATCCGATGACCAAGCATTAGCTGTTATCGGTAATCCGGGTTCAGGTAAAACAATGACTCTTGTTCACCGCATTGCGTATTTAGTTAAAATAAAGCTTGTTGACCCACAAAGCATTTTAGTGTTAGCTCCTAACCGCAACTCTATTACAGAAATGCGAGTCAAATTACAACAAATAATTGGAGACTTTGGCACGCAACTTCGTATTTTCACCTTCCCAAAATTATCTCTAACTCTTTTAGGTCGAACTGTAGACGTAAGTTATAAAACTCAATTTGATGTTAATAAATTAATTACCGAAGCATGTTCACTTTTTGAACAAAATGGTACATTTAATTCTTTACAACAAAGAATTGAATTACTTGGTAATCTTGAGTATCTTTTTGTTGATGAATATCAAAATATCAATGATATAGAGTACCGTTTGATTAAATTAATTTCTGGTTTAAATGATACTAGCAAATTATTACAAACAAATATTTGTGTTCTTGGTGATAATGATCGCAGTAGTATATATACTAAATTTGAGCAAGAGTATAAAGCAAAGCTATTACTAGTCTATAAAAATTATCGTTCGAGTGAATCAATTATTTCTGCTGCTAATCAGTTAATTAGTCATAATCAAGGACAAGAACCTTTTACTATTAATGAACAAGTACGGTTAGATAAAATGCGCCAGTCTTATAGAGGTTTTCCAATAGAGGCTTACATATTTGATAGTACAACAAGTCAAGCAATATGGATACAGCAACGTATTTGTTCTCGTATTGAACAAGGCGCCAGTTTAAAAGATATAGCTGTTTTTGCTTCGTCTTGGGATAACTTAGATATAATTAGATTACTTTTAGAAAAAGCAGGTATTCCAACTTGTAATTTGAGGCAAGATGATATAGAACTTGTGAAAAATTACATAACTTGTAAGTTAACCGAAGAATTACAACTAAACCGCAATCAACTTTTTCTGCCAGACAAATCAGTTTTAGAATGGTTTGAAAATTCTTTTCATATGTGGGGGCGCCAATTAAATGAACCCACAGTACAAATTTTGCTTAGGATTGCCCATGATATTGATATCGAGCGCGGATATGGTATTACTGATTTTGCACGGCCTATTAATATTGTTGAGGTTTTAGATGCGCTGTTTGAATACAACGCAAACTTTGAAGCAGTTAGAGATGAGAATGCAGTTTTAGTTACAACTTGTCACGGCACCAAAGGGTTTGAATATGAAAAAGTTATATTATTAGCAGATGGGTTTAGTACCGATGCTAACAAAATTGAAGCAGAGCGAAGATTATTTTACACTGCAATGACCCGCGCTAAATCTGAACTTGTAATGTGTACTACTGAACAAGCACAGTTTATCAATGAGACAGGCGCCGAAGCAGAGCGTTTAAACGTCAAAATCGACTATTTACCAGAACTAATGTTCTGCTTAGATTTAATTCCCGATGATATTTTTCCAGGACATTTCAGCACCAAGAAAAATCAGGAAGTTATTATAAACTTAACAGAAGGCGCCGAACTGTCAGTAAAAGTAAACTCATATTTTAATGGTTGGGATATTTTTACAGTAGATGGGCAAAAAGTCGGCGCCTTATCCCAACAAGGAAATAGGAATTTAGCATCTGTTGGGTGTATTCCAGGAGAATTTGAATTCCGTTCAGGTGAGGTAAAAGTCAAAAACGTATACCGTCACTTAAAAATAGATGATGCATCAGGTGTCGTAGAAGACTGGTTCATCGTTATTCCACAACTCCGAGTTTGTAGATAATTATTGCCGTTAATTTACACAGCCGATTATCTGGTAAGCTGAAAGCACTTGTTTGCGATAAAGCAAGTTTTTAAATAAACATGAAGTGGAAAGAAGAGTTAATAGAAAGCATCAAAATGTCTCAGCAGGTAGAGAGTGTATTACCTTTGTCTGCTGTGGAGCGTGCAAGGATATCTCAAGCAAAGCAGCAGTTCCCAATGATGGTTCCTATTGGTTATGCTGATTTGGTTGACTGGGAAAATCCTGATGACCCTTTGCGTCGATTGTTACTTCCTTCGGAATGGGAGCTTGATGATGCTGGTAGTTTTGATACTAGTGGAGAAGAATTTTCTACGGTAGTTCAAGGTTTGCAGCATAAATATCACCAAACAGCAGTATTAATTGTAACTCAGGCTTGTGCTGGACACTGCCGTTATTGCTTTCGTCGGCGCCTGATGAGTCGTGATATTTTGGTAAAAGAAACTATAGAAGATTTACAAGAAGCGATTGCTTATATTTCGGTTCACCCAGAAATTGATAATGTATTGCTTTCTGGGGGAGACCCAATGATTTGCCATACCAATCGTTTGAAAAATATTTTGAAGTCTCTAGCTGCAATCCCTCATATTTGGCAAGTTCGTATTAGTAGTAAATTACCTGCGTTTTTACCAAGTCGATTTACTAGCGACCCAGAGCTATTAGAGGTGTTACAAGCATATCAATCAAGATTTCAAATTGTAATTCAGTGTCATTACGACCACCCACGGGAACTTACACTAGCATCAATAGAAGCTCTAGAAGCATTGCAGAAAGCTGGTTGCTTGCTAACTTCTCAAATCGCTTTGATGAAAGGTGTTAATAATTCTGTAGATACTTTAACAGAACTTTTTAAACGCTTGCATCGCTATGGTGTAATACCCCAGTATTTATTTCATCCCCGTCCTGTTAAACATGCTACTCATTTTCAATTTCCGATAGTTGATGGAATTGAGTTAGTAGAAGCTGTAAGAAAACATTGCAATGGTTCTGTAAAACGCTTTCGCTATATTTTAACTCATACTGACGGCAAATTAGAATTGGTAGGTATCATACCTGGAGCGTCTATGCAGTTGGTAACAAAATGGCAGCAAGTTAGAATAGGTGTGGAAAAACCTGAGTTAATGCTCGTTAATATTGATCAAGATACTTGCTGGCTTGATAATTAAATTTAAGTTAATTCTTGTGAATCAAAATTGTAAACCCCTTAAAATTGGATTATTATTTGAACGCCAAGCTGACATTATGTCGCTGCCGAATGCGACTGAAGCAACTCATTATCATTGGCGAGAATTAGAAGAAGTGGAAGCGGTGGCAGAAAGTTTAACTGCTTTAGGTTATCAAGTTCATAAGATTGGTACTTTAGATGCTTTACTTAAACTCAATCGAAATGTAGAAGATTTACCTGATTTTGTGTGGAATCTTTCTGTAGGAGTTGTTTCTCGCAATCGCACTGCTTTGGCGCCTGCTATATTAGAACAACTAAATATTCCTTACACTGGTGGTGATGCAACGGTAAAAAGTTTAACTCTTAACAAAGATTTTCTTAAACCATTATTAGAGTGGAGCGGAATTCTTACACCTAGTTGGCATCGCTATGACTCACCAGAAGATATTAAATCTTTACCAAATTGGTCATTTTCAATTTTAAAGCCTAGCTGTGAAGGTTATTCTTTAGGTTTACAATGCTTTGATAGTCAAGAGGGGTTAACAAAACTTCAACAAATTGTTGGTGAAATGAGAGAATTATTTTCGGCGCCGATATTATGTGAAGAATTTATAGTTGGTCGAGAAATTACCGTAGGTGTTGTTGGTAATGGGTTGCCTGTACTTTTGGGAGGAGTAGAAACAGTAAATGCTGAAGGTGAATCATTACAATCAGAAATTTTAGATTTGACAGCTAAACGTCAAGGTAAATATAAAAAAGTTGGTGTCGATTTATGTTCACCTGATTTAGAAAATCTGAATCAAATTGTTTTGCAATTAATGCAGCTTTTAAAACCATTAGATTATGCTACTTTTGATTTTCGCATATCCACTTCGGGACAACCTTATTTATTAGATATCAATGCTGACGCAACTTTACACCCTCAACGGTCTTTAGCTCAGGTTGCTTATGCGGCTGGGTTATCCTATCAAGAATTGATAGAGATGATTTTTAATGTTTCTTGGGAAAGGTGGCAAAAATGAAGCGGTCACTTTTTAGCATTGCTGGTATTGTAGCGATTGCCACCACAATTAGCAAATTTTTTGGTTTGTTAAGGGCAACGATTATTGCAGCTGTATTTGGTGTGGGGGTTGTTGCGGATGCTTATAACTATGCTTATATAATCCCTGGATTTTTATTAGTTATTCTTGGTGGAATTAATGGCCCTTTACATAGTGCTTTAGTTAGTGTTTTAGCAAAACGTGAGCGTGCTGATATTGCTCCTTTAGTGGAAACAATTACCACCATTGTTGGTACTATATTAATAGTCGTTACGGTTAGTTTGATGTTAGGTGCTGGGTTAGTCATTGATATCATAGCACCTGGTTTACAGCCTCAAATGAGAGAAATTACCATTCTCCAATTACAAATTATGGCGCCTATTGCCTTATTATCAGGGTTAATTGGGATTGGTTTTGGAACCCTAAATGTAGCCCAACATTATTGGCTTCCTTCCGTAAGTCCAATGTTTTCTAGTTTGGCTGTCATCTTGGGTTTAGGGTGGTTTGCGTTGCGACAGGGAAATACGATTAACTCTCCCGAATATT
This sequence comes from Calothrix sp. PCC 7103, assembly GCF_000331305.1. Classification (GTDB taxonomy): domain Bacteria; phylum Cyanobacteriota; class Cyanobacteriia; order Cyanobacteriales; family Nostocaceae; genus Dulcicalothrix. The sequence continues at coordinate 406,754 of NZ_KB217478.1, forward strand.
GGCGCCTTGGAGCTTGGATATTAGCACTCGGAACCTTAGCTGGTGCCCTATGGCAGTGGTTAATGCAGTTAATAGTTCAGTGGCGCCAAGGAATGGGAACACTACGTATAAGCTTCAACTGGAATTTACCGGGTGTCAAAGAAGCACTTGCGCTTATGCTGCCTGCGACTATTTCTACAGGCATGACTCAAATTAATATATATATAGACTTGTTTTTTGCTTCCTATATTCCCCATGCAGCAGCTGGCTTAAACTACGCAGGATTAATTGCTCAAACTCCCAAAGGGATTATTACTAGCGCTATACTGATTCCCTACATGAGCCTTTTTTCTCAGTTAGGAACTAAGCAAAAATGGGGAGACTTGAAACAAAAAATTCGCCAAAGCCTAATTCTTACAGCCTTAACAATGTTACCCTTGGGCATCTTACTCTCAGCTTTAGCTCTGCCAATTACTAGAATAGTTTACGAACGTCAAGCATTTAATGAAGAAGCATCTCAGCTGGTGGCATCTATATTAATAGCGCATGGTTTAGGAGCATTTACCAGTGTGGGAGTTGGTGTATTAGTGCGTGTGTTTTATGCCTTGGAAGATGGAAAAACACCGTTGAAAATTTCGATAATTAATATTTTATTGAATATGATTTTAGATTACTTTTTGGTAAATAGATTTGGGGCGCCTGGGTTAGTTTTAGCATCAATGGGGGTGAATTTAACTGCTATGCTAATGATGTTATGGTGTTTACACCGTCATTTGAATGGTTTGGCTTTGGAAGAATGGGGTTTGTCAATTTTCACATTAGCAGGAGCTTCCGGACTTGCAGGGTTTGCAGCTTGGGGATTTGTGAAAGCTTGGGAAGGGTTTTTGAGTAGTCGGGGTTTGGGATGGCAACTCCTAGAAGTTAGTATTGGTAGTGGTATCGGATTGGCAATTTTTGCAGTATTGACAAGTTTGTTACGATTACCAGAAGTAGATTTATTAGTAAAACGCTTGAAAAGGAAAAGTTAGTTGAATTCTTCACCAAATACATCCTTTAACTCATCTACTAAACTTCGAGGAATAGGAATACCTGCAAGCAAACGATGCTCGCGCGTAATTGCTTCTAATTCTCCTGGGTAATAAATAGCTTGTTTCTCATCTAAAAGGGGAGTTTCCTTTAAAGATGCGATTGCCTTTTCTACCTGTTGCATAAATTCTTCTCGTTCCGTCCAAGCTTCAATATCTAAAACCCAGAAAAAATGTCCAGTTCCATTTGCCGCATCGTGAATTGCCTTTTGTTTAAACATTGAAGCAGCAGTACCAAGTAGCGGTCCACATAATAAATCTGTAATCAAAGCTAAACCCGCACCTTTATAAGAAGCAGGCAAATTTACCGCTACATCTTTGGGATTTTGAGTTGGTTGTCCTGTCGCTGTAATTCCCCAACCTTTTGGTATCGGCAAACCCTGATATTTAAAGTGTTTTATTTTACCACCGCTTACCGTTCCTGTTGCCATATCCAACACTATAGGATGAGATGTCAGCGTCGGAATTCCCACAGAAATGGGATTATTCCCAATTTTAGCTACTCGTCCTCCATAAGGTGCCAAGTCTACAGCATTAGTATCACTAGTTGCAAAACCTATCATTCCCGCAGTTGCTGCCATCCGGGTGTAATAACCTGCCATGCCAAAATGATTGCTGTTATTTACTCCAACTACTGCCATACCTAACTTAATCGCTTGGTTAATAGCAGTTTCTATTGCCACTTTACCAGCATAGTGACCAGGGGCGCCATCTCCATCAATCCGAATCATTGCCGGACGAGTATAATCAACATGTATTTGTGGTTTCGGATTAATGCGTCCGCTTTCAAGACTTTTTACATAACCAAAAATCTGCTGCAAACCATGCGAGTCCATACCACAAAGATTTGCCTCAACCAAATGAGTTGTCAAAGCACTCAAAACTTCTGGCAATAAATCATAGGGTGACAATACCCGTTCGAGGAAATTATTGAGAGATGCAGATGAAACTGTAATATATTCAGACATGAGGATGGTAAATATCAATTGCACGATAATTAACTTGCCATTCGTTGATGGGAGAGGTTTCTATACCAACCGAGCGGACAGTTTCCACTCGCCAACCAGACTTTCCATTATCGCAAGAAGGCGCCAACTTTTCTAAAACAGTAGAAGAAATATTTACACTGAAAGGTTTTGGAGTGGTTCCCCAAACACTAGCAACAACCCTTAATTCTTCAGACAATACCTCTAAACGTAGCTGTAGCGAAGTTTGACTATAGTTACGGGCAATTAAGTTTTTATACCCATAAGCCACTGTTGCATCTTGCCCTAAAGTAAAAAAACGTCCTTCTCCATGAGCATCAATTGAATGGTTAGAACGTTCTAAAATCTCTAAATTAGCCCATAACATAGCTTGGAAAACATTAGTAGAAATTTGACATAATCCTCCACCAACATCATACTTTAATTGATTTCCAACTAAAGTAGGCCCTTCTTTATAACCATTAGCAAGAATTGGACGGGGAATACAGTGCCAAAAATCAAAAATCTGTCCCGGTGCCAACATTAAGCCGTGAATATATTTTGCGGCTAATTTCATATTCCAAATTCGATTTTCATTTATTTCTGGCAACCCAGAACGTTTCTTAATATCAGTACTAATTTCGCTCCATTCATACACATAATCAGCAAAATTATCTAAATTCTTTCTATTTGAATAATTTACTGCATAACCACGCCGAATAGAATTTGTATCTTTCAGCTTTTGACGAATTAATGCTTTAAAATTTCTACCAAACTTTTTCATCTAAGTAATTATACATTAAATAAATCTTAGAAACCCGCTGTCTTTGTTGAAATATTCTAATTAAAATGAAGATTTGTCTGCGACAATGAATGCGTAGAAACCCGGTTTCTTTGCACTAGTCTTAAAATTATAATCATTCTCAATATTTGACATATACGTTTGTATGCATAAATTTTAGCATATTATTATTTGGATGTCATTAATCACCTCCAAATAAAAATGTGGGCTTTTGTTCCAATGTAGGTGACAAAAGCGCACATTCTTAATTACCGCACAATTAATCTAGCTGAGTCACGTCTTGCATTCCACACACAAGTCACAACATCACGTCTATCCCCTCTGCCTACTCTGTTTCTTCTGTTATTATTATTCCGAACATTGTAGACATAAGTATAATTAGCAACCCGTCCATTTCTGTTATAAACAGGTTCACCACCTCGTCTGCGAACTACAGAATAACCGTTATCTCTGACTAGAGAATCACAAGCAATCTCACCATTTGCTGCCATTGCCGGAAGTTGAGGTAACATACCTAAAGTTAGGGCAGCAGCAACCAATAAAATTTTTGCACTTTTCATTGCTTTACAAACCTACATTCATTACAAAGGTTTAGATTAAAACTTGTTATGTAGGCTTATTTTAGAAACTAGATTTATACTATACATGAATCGAAAGTCAGATTTAATAAGCATGACTATAATCATGTTACTTTGATGCTGATACGTGACTAAAGTCATGTATCACAACGAAAATTAGTGGAGACTGAACATGTTTAGCCTCTACATGCGTTAACTATGTAGCATCAATCACCGTCAAGATACTTGTTGTATGTACTGCTTTTGGAATAATATGAGTTACACTTTGAGTACCTAGTACAGAAACATTTACTGATTTTCCATTTAAGAAATTAAACTTAAGACCTGGAAAATCTGAGGTTTGTTGAACATTTCCACAGACTTTAATGTTAGCAACGTTGCGACCTCTTCTGTCTGTAGAATAGTTCAAATCTACACGTCCTACAATATTCTGCTTTTCTGACTCTATAACAAGATAAGTAAAACGTCTATTTCCTGCACTATACGCTGTACCACTATATTTGGCGCCGTTTGTTTTTCTTTCTATAATAGGAACTTCGCCTAATTTGCGATATCCAGAGCTTAAAGCAGGTACTTTACAAATTTTCGTTGTTTGAGCATTTGCACTTTGAATTTCAAAGTTTTGAGTAAAACCCAAAGTTAGACTAACGAAGCTAAACAATAACACAGACTTACTATTTTTTTTCACTTTATTAATTCCTGCGTGTAATTTTAAACAGTTTTGATAACTATATATACCACATACGATTTATGGATTCCGCATATCTACTGCCATTCTTTACAATGCTATTTTGTCAGTGAGTGGAGAAAATAAGAGCTTCATCAATATTTAACAAATATTTAATATTTGGATTACATATAATAATTCCTGCGTATCGTTACCCTTAATTTATTTACATCTATCTATGGGTATGTATATTTGATTGTATAGTATGACTTTAGATTCTATCTTATTGTAGTGAAGTAAATAGACAATTTTTCTTAATGTAGTTGAGAATCGGCAAAATGTAGAATTAATTATGTTGTCTTCTCCTAAATCTCAACAAAGTAACGAATCTGAAACATCTAGTACTAGCTGGTTAAATAGTGCTGCATTGCGTCGAACTGCAATTTTGGTATTTTTAATCTCTTTTATTGTATTTTGGGGTTTCCAAATTGACATTACACTACCCAATACACCAAGTTTGCAGAAAACTTTAACACCATCTATTCAACCAACTGCACAAGAAATAGGTTCATACGATGTGTTAGGACAAACAGTTAGTAAAAATGAAGCTGCTAGTTTATTACAAACTGATGCAGGTAAAGCATTTTTATCTCCTGGTAATGGTGCTGTTGAAATTAACAAAGATTTAATTAAACTTGGACGTGACAGTTTCTATAAGGAAACTTTTGGTAATGAAGTTTTTATAACCGATGTTACTGGTATATTGAATGGCCCTCTCAATATTGGTAATTTAACTAAAGCTATTTTAGCTTTGCGAGGTGGACATACTACTAACCTGCAAGTTGAAATGGACAGAGATATGCAGGTTGGTAATCGCGAGTTTAAGAAAGGTAATATTATCAATACTGGACTTGATGTTCCTACTGGTTCTTTGTTTCCTTTGGGTGTTGTCGCTACCATTAATAATGGAAAAGTACGTGTTGGTATTACTTGTTCTGCGTGTCATGCAAAAGTTAATAACGAAGGCAAAATTATCGAAGGCGCCCCCAATAATGATTTAGATACTGGTACAATACTAGCGCTAGCAAGTAATTCTGCTGCTTGGTTTCGACAGACTGGTGTCAATCCAACACAAATTGCTAGCGGTAATAATACTTATATAGATGCCAATGGAAAAACAGAGCATTTACCTAATGTAGAAGCATTAGAACGTGCAGTTGACGAAGATTTACTCAGTTGGGCGCCTGGTAATTTTGACTCTACAGGTGATAATAAAAATAATCCTGCCCAAAATCCATCATCCTACACATTAGGCGCCCATCCATATGGATGGAGTGGTTTCGCAGCACTGGGTTGGTTTAAAGGATTAACAACACTCAATAGTAACGTTCATGCCACAAATTCTGATTTAACAACAGGTGGCGATTCGAGTCAAGATTTACTAGGCATCGATAAAGAAACCTATTTAGGAATTCTGCTACAAAACTCAGAGAACTCCAAATTTAGATTACCATCCGGTGCCAAACCTTCGCAATTTTTAAATAAAATAGACCCAACACCGGGTACACCTGCGATAAACGAAGTTATCAAAATGCCAGGTTTTCCTCTTGGTTCAAGATTTATACTCGATGGGTTAATGGCAAACAGTCCCGGAATGCCAGTAGCTTTACAACTCAACGGGATGTCAGCATTCCAAAACTCACTCGCACCACCAGCTTATGAATCGAATAATCTAGAATCAATACAACAAGGAGCTAAAATTTTCAGTAACGCAGGTTGTGTAACTTGCCATAGTGGACGCTACTTTACCAATAATCACATCATCGCTGAAGAGGAAATTCAATCACAACCTTCACGTGCGCTTGCTTTAGCCAAATTTCCCAAAATCTTCACTAAACCTCAAACTTACACACCAGACACAAAAACTCCACTACCAGCTAATTTATCTATACTCAACATTCCCACAAATACCGTATCTGAAGAAGATTACAAACTAGCATACGCAATTGGTAACTCAGGAGGTTATAAAGTACCTAGTTTAATAGGTTTGCATGTAACGGCGCCATATTTACACGATGGAGGTGTTGCTGTAGGTAAAGAAGCACTACTAATCAACGAAAACGATTATCAAATAGTTAATCCAAACCAAATAGGACTAGCTGGAACCTCATTAAATAATATAGTACCGGATGCAGGCGCCAGTTTACGCGCATTAATCGACCGCAACCTGCGAAGCGAAGTAATAGCAGCAAACCACGCAAACTCCGACCTAGTATTATCAAACGCAGACGGTAGTGGACACAACTACTGGGTAGACCAACAAGCAGGTTTCACCATCCAAGACCAAAACAACCTCATTGAATACCTACTCTCATTAGACGACAACCCTGGCAACGGATTATAAACGGATGTAACGGATAAGTAGGGTGCGTGATGCCACGAAAAATTAACCCACCCATTACAACCCAAAAGCATCACGCACCATTTAACAGTTCAAAAGTAATTTATAATACATCTATTTTTACCAAAATACCTCAAAAATTGCGATAGGAAAGCACTACAGAAAAAAGGGTAAAAGCCGCTCCCTAAATACCTCACAACACTTTATTAAGGCATTAAAATAGAATTATAAGACATAAAAAACTTTGTATACATATGAAAATACAGTCTTCAGTACTAGTTCATCTCGGATTTGGTAAATATGTGCGTTCCGACCAAGTTACAGCAGTTGTACCTATCGAAGAAGACCGAGGAGCAGGGCGCCGGACATTTGTTTACTTAGAAGGTGACGATGACCCTATAATTGCATCAAGAGCCGAAGATACAATAGTACGTGACCTAGTGCAAGAACCACGTGAAGTTACCCAATCAAGACAACAGCAAGAAATTCTTCAAGATTTATTAGTAGATTTAGGTAACGTAAACTCAACAGTTAGACGAATTAGTCGTGATGAAGGCAGTTTAGACTTAGACTTACTCGAACGACGCATTCGACAAGTATTAGAGAAATAATATTATGTTGTTAATAAAATTGTTACTAATGGGAAGCTTCGTTTAATTGCCCATCTCGTAGAGACGTTACGTAACGTCTCTACATTCATTGTTTGTTGCGTTTTTAAGTTGATGGTTGCGAACGTGAAGCTAGCGTGCGTTTGTTTACCTCATTCCAATTAACTACATTCCACCAATTAGTCAAATAGTCTGCACGACGATTTTGGTATCTTAAGTAGTAAGCGTGTTCCCATACGTCATTTCCCATAATTGGATAGGAACCATCCATAATAGGACTATCTTGATTTGGTGTATTCGTAATTTCAAGTTGACCTTTGGGGTTACGCACTAACCACACCCATCCACTACCAAAACGTTGTCCACCTGCTGCATTAAACTGTTTTTGGAAGTTCTCAAAGCTTCCAAAAGTTTGATTAATTTCTTGAGCAATATTCCCAGTGGGTAGACCTCCACCTGTAGGACTCATAATTTCCCAGAACATGGTGTGGTTGAGATGTCCACCACCATTATTACGTATAGTAGTACGAATATCTTCTGGTATACTATTTAAGTCACGTAACATTGCTTCTGTAGTTCTACCTTGTAATTGTGGGTACTTTTTCAAAGCATTATTCAAATTATCGACATATGCTTTATGATGCTTATCGTGATGAATTTTCATCGTTTCTGCATCTATAGCTTTTTCTAATGCATTGTAAGCATATGGTAATGGAGGTAGCTGTGCAGGATTCGCACTTAATCCTTGGCTTATTACCGATTGTACTTGATTACCAGTAGCTCTAGATACTGGTACAGGCGCCGCAGCTAATTGTTGTGGTTGAAAAATAGTTACAACAACTAATACAATTCCTGCAATAAACCAAATTAATGGTTTTATCAAAATTGAAATCATACTCATGTGTACTCCGGTAGATGGCAAATCTAATCTTATTTTTAAGTAAGCATACAGCTATTAGATGTAATTATTTTGACAATAACTACATTCAATCTTGCGGCATAAAGTTTCATGATTGTACATGAATACAATACATTATTTAGTTAATAAAATACAACCTAACTACGCTGATAATCTTGTTTTTAACTACCATGTTCTAATAAATTATCAATAACTATTATTACAATTTACCTTATTTTTCTTTATTTACTATCTTCATATAGTTTTTATTTTTCCTTCTTTAGATAGATGCAAAATATACGGTTATTAAGATGCTTGATTGCTAATAGTATTCTGGATTTTTAGTTTTACTTTCTACGATTTCAAAATGTTCTACGGTGGGGAATGGGTCGTAAAAGTGATGTAATATTTTTTTCCATTGTTCATATTTAGGAGATTCTCGAAACCCTGATGTATGTGCTTCTAAATTCTCCCATTGCACTAGTAATAGGTATTTTCCTTTTACTTCTATACAACGGTGTAGTTCGTGCGATAAATATCCATCTATTAGAGATATAATTTTTGATGCTTGTTTGAATGCTGATTCAAATTTGTTTTCCATTCCTGGTTTTACGTTCAGCATTACTGCTTCAAGTATCATTATTATATCTCCTTCCGATTAGCGATTAGCACTTTTATAGCACAAATTTTTGCAGTGTATATACTATCACGTCGCAAAATGGGGTCAGGCGCCCATTATTATCTGGTTTCTGGTATCCTTGAATTAGTTGTTGTATTTCTGTTTCGTTTAATCCGTCACTTATTTGTATAGCTGTATCTATCGCTGTTCTCCTTAGTCTTCTTAGTTTATCTATATCTAGGGCAAGTTTATTAATAGTTGTTTTCGCTGCTTCCTCCTTGACTCCTTGTACTGGTGCTATTTCCCCTGACCCTATATATCTAAAATATGTCTCACATCTAGGGTCTAAAGGTGATACCATTAACTCCTCATCATACCAGGCGCCTTTTTTATGTCCACAGTGTACGGGTGTACGAGGTTTTCTCTCGTCTTCTCCTTGACACGATGCAATTAGGTTGGTATAGGTAAAAGTTAATTCTTTGTAAACGCTTTTTGGACGGTAGTGTTCAATATGGCAATTCGTGCGAATAATAGGACGACTACAGTAAGCACAAATAAATCCCTGCTCTTTCAACAAAGATTCATAAACGTCGTTTTTGACCGATTTATTAAAAGACTTCCAATCTTTTATCCTACCACCTAGCTTTTGATTCCAATCGGTCAAACTTCGCGGTTCTTGATTTTTTTGAATATATTTCATCGATTTAATATTTCCTTGCGTCGAATTAATACATCTGCACGCACAAATTCGGGGTCGTCTTCTCCTATTTGTGTTGCAAGATTTTGACGTAGTTGTTTCGCTGTCTCCAAGTTACCCTGGTCGATTAATTTAAATAAGTCGCTTAAACCATTTTTGATTTGTTGCGGACGTTCTGATACACCCATTAAATCTTCTAAAATTTGATTGCTGTCTCGACCAAACGAGTTTTCTGGTTGCTGAAGCACTACACCATCGGGTGTTGCACTAATAATATAGATGTTATCGGGTTTGATATGACTGACTATTTGCGGTGAGTGGGTAGAAACGATAAATTGACAGTTGGGAAATGTCCTTTTTAATGCAGGAATAATTTCTCGTTGCCATTTGGGATGTAAATGTAGTTCTACTTCATCGATAAGCACTACCCCATCACCCAAGAGTGGGTTTTCTAAATATGGGTTTGCTGTTGCCAGTCGTCTTGCTAAATCCCCTACTAAAGCAAGCAAACATTTTTCTCCGTCTGAAAGTTGGTTAACTACAAGTTCTTGACCCCGCTTTTTAACCATCATTTGCAGTGACGCACGAACCACATGCAAGTCGGTAAAATCGGGTTGTAATGAAGAAATTGCATTTCGTGCTGTCTCTAACTGTATATCCCGATAGTCTGGATTATTACGTCGCTGTTCGTTTTCTAGGTCTTCACGGTTCCTAAACCATTCAAAAAAACCTTTGAAGTCTATTCTCCCACCTGTTAGTGCTTGGTCGTATGCGTTAACTTGACTAAATATATTCTCCTGCGTCATATCCAGAGGCATTTCTAAAACCGCACGGTTGACAGGATAAGATACTATAACGGGTAAGTTTATATTACTTGTACTTAGTCCAGTGGCTAACTCATCTACATATGCTTGTAAAAAAGGCAGTGTTTGATTATCACCTTCTTCTTCGATAAAATCTAGTGCGACAGTTACAGCTTGCAGTGCTTTGCTTAACTCGTTACGCTTTTGACTCAACGCTTGCAGTTGTTCGTCATTTACATCATATAATATAGACTTGATTGCTTCTAAGCGTTTCATCCCTGTACTTCTAACATCGCGAACTGACGATGGACGCTCTTTTTGCAATGACCAACTAATTTCACGCTCACCTTCGACTATTGTAATCTCACATTCTAACGACTGGCGCCCGTTCATAATATCCTTGTCGTCAAAAAACCGCATTGACAAAGAATCTTGCAGGCGCCCGGTAAACTGCGATAATAAAATTGTCAAGCAATCTAAAATACTAGACTTCCCAACACCATTAACACCAACTAACACAGCTGGTTCCTGAACCTCAAAATTCAACTCCAAATCACTCAAACCACGGAAATTGGTTATTTTTAGGCGCCTAACTTTCATATTAAGTATATATAACTAGATAAAAAATATAACGATATATTTGGTTATACCACTATCTTAAAATATTTTCTCCAAAATCACTTTCCCTTAATTATTGGGGTGGGGGGTCAGACCAAGATGTGTTATTTTTGACTTGCAGTATTTTGATGAGTGTGCTGTGAGTATAACTACTGTTGCAAATAATATATTCAAAGTGACGTTAAACGTGATTACTTACAGTCTATTTAATGCAGCACTACAAGCACAAGTTGTTCCTGATGCAACCCTTCCCAATAATTCAATCGTTACATCCCAAGATCAAAATATTACCATTACAGGTGGAACTCAAACAGGCGCCAATTTATTCCACAGTTTTTTACAGTTTTCGGTGAAAAATGGGGAAAGCGTTTATTTTGACAATGCTCCTAGGGTGGATAATATGATTATGCGGGTGACAGGACGTGATATCTCTAATATCGATGGTTTGATACACACAGCAGGTAATGTTAATTTATATATATTCAACCCAAATGGCATTTACTTGGGTAAAAATGCTGCACTCGATATCAAAGGGTCGTTATATTTGAGTACTGCTGAGTCTTGGAAATTTCCACATGGTCTAAAAGACGTTGATAATCCTTCCTTACTACATATATCGGCGCCTATTGGTGTACAGTGGGGTTACACTGGTAATATTCAAGTTGATGCTAATTTATCTGCTCAAAATTTGAGTCTAACAGCAAATAACATCACAATTACAGGAAATGTGACAAGTAGTGGTGATATTACTGTGGAAGCAACCAATAAATTGATGATAAATGATAAAGCTAAAGTTAGTGTAAGTAGTCAAGGAAGTGGCGCCAGTGGTAACTTGCAATTGGTAACAGATAATCTGACAATTGAAGGAGGAACAGTCAGCGCAAAAACAATCACAGAAGGTGGAAATATCAATGTGTACGCATCTAGTTTGCTAACGTTGCGTCAGAATGCGACTATTTCTACTGTATCTACAGGAAAAAGTAATGGCGCCAATATTAATATTGAAGCAGGGTTTATTTTAGTCAACGCAAATGGCGATAATGATATTACCACAAACGTGATGCAAGATAACGGCGGAAAAATTAGAATATTCAGTAATGCTATCTTTGGTTTAGAAAAACGTCCTACCCCAACAGGACGCAGCGATATTTCCGTGACATCTCCTGCTTTGAGTAATAGCAACATCAATATTACGACTTTAAATATCGACCCAAATCGAGGTGTTACTCCGTTACCCACATCTATAGTAGACGTGTCAAAGCAAATTAATCAAACTTGTTCAAACCAAGCTACCACAAATCGCTTTGTTATTGTTGGACGTGGTGGTTTACCATTGAATACCACAGAAGCTTTGAGCGTCAACTCTGGTTGGATAGACTGGCGCCATATTAATAAGGTACAAGAGAATGAAGGGACTGATGTATCTACAGAACATCAAGCTGTAGAAGCAACTGCGTGGGAAGTTGAGAATGGTGCTATTAAACTTGTTGCAAGCAATAAAGCAAACTGGCAACGGATGATGAACGGATGCAACGGATAGGTTACAGAAACCCAGTTTCTAAGTTCTATAAGTGTTATTACGTACATAATTAAAAGTGATATGGCATAAATACGTAAGGTTGCTGTTGTAATGCTAACGATACTTAAGAGATGATGCACCCTAACTATGGGTTCATGCTTATGAAGTTACGTAGATGGTTACGTTTATTTGTTGTAGTTACTATAGTTATATTATTTATCTTTTTTAGTGGCGCCGTAACAGCATCTGTACCAAATTCGTTGATGAGTGGACAGGTATTTTATTCTGCGGGACTGTATAGTAACGCGATTCGCGTTTGGAGTGATGCTGTTGGTCGCTATGAGAATAAAAATGATAAACAATCTCAAGCTTTGATGCTTTCTTATTTAGCTTTAGCTTATCAGCAAAATGGACAGTTAGTTTTGGCTGAGTCTTCTATATCCCAAGCAAAGCGGTTAATTTACAATAACGGTAAGGTTGTTAACCTAAAAATAGGCGCCTGTGTTTTGAATAATCAAGGTGAGTTATTATTTAACCTGGGTAATACAGAATCTGCTCTTGATGCTTTTCAACAAGCAGAAAAATATTACCGAAAAAGTAATGATGTTATGGGTGTTATTGGAACGCAGTTGAATTCTGCACGTGCTTTACAAATGTTAGGATATTTTCTGCGTGCAAAAAATATTCTTGAGCAAGTACAAACTTCATTATCAGCACAACCTGACTCAGAGTTGAAAGTTACTGCACTAATGAATTTGGGTAATTTGTTACGAGTTATAGGTAACTATGTTGGTGCAAATAAAGTCAATATGGAAAGCTTAAAAATTGCTACTGCAATACAGTTACATCCACAAACTTTTATGATATTACTCAATTTGGGAAGACTTGCCGAAGCTCAAAGTCAATTAACTACTGCTTTGGAATTTTACCACAAAGGTGCCGTTCCCAATAGCCCCGTCAGACTACAAGCGAGTCTTTATGAAATGAAAACCCTCGTACATCTCGACCGCTATAGCGATGCTCAAAAGCTATTAAAACAAATTCATACCGATTTATTACCTAACTACCCACTCAGCCAAACTAAAGTATACGCCCAAATTGAGTTAGCTTCCGACTTAGTTAAAATGAAAAGCTTACAAGAATCGTCAGTAAATGTGAATCAGCAAGGGAATATCAAGGAAGATTATTTAAATATTTCAGCACAGTTATTAGCAAACGCTTATAAAGATGCTCAAACTTTGGGACATCCTCGTGCTGAGTCGATAGCTTTGGGACGTTTGGCAGGTCTATATGAACAAACTCAACAATGGCAAAATGCGATTAAACTGACTACTCTTGCTTTAGAGAAAGCACGTTTGTTAAAAGCTGCTGATATTGCGTATCAGTGGGAATGGCAACTAGGACGAATTTTTAAAGCACAAGGTAATATTGAAAAAGCGATAAGTAATTATACAGAAGCATATCAAATTTTACAGGCGCTTCGTCAAGATTTAGTCGCAATTAATCAAGATGTTCAGTTTTCATTTCGTGAAAGTGTTGAACCTGTCTACCGAGAATTAGTAGATTTACTGTTGCAGGATGTTCCAGATATTGCATTAAAACAGCAGCAATCAAAATTAGTCTTTGCACGTGAAATCATCGAAGCGTTGCAAATGGCAGAACTTGCTAATTATTTTCGACAAGCTTGTCTAAACGGTCAACCAATTTCGATTGAACAAATTGATACAAATGCCGCTGTAATATACCCTATTATTTTAAAAGACCGTCTCGAAGTTATTCTTTCGCTCAATCACCAACCTTTACGTCATTATGCGACTTTAAAAACTGCCGCACAAGTCGAAACTGCTATTAAAGCAATGCGTCACTCGCAAAGGAAAACTTCGTTTGAACGCGAACGGTTATTGATTGCTCAACAATTATATGATTGGTTAATCAAACCAGCTGCTGAGATTTTAACGAAACACGAGATAAAAACGTTGGTATTTGTACTGGATGGTTCATTGCGGAATATACCAATGGCTGCATTACATGATGGTACACAATATTTGATTGAAAAATATGCTCTTGCCGTGGCGCCTAGTTTAGAGTTGTTTAAAGCAGGAGTTTTACACAAAGATAAAATCAAGGTTTTGGCAGGAGGAGTGACTTTACCAAACCAAAACTTATCACCGTTACCAGGAGTTGAGCAAGAAATTAAAAGTATTCGCGCTTTGCTACCGACGACGGTGTTACTCAATCAGAATTTTACAATAGAGAATTTACGGAATAATTTAGATAAGCAGTACTCAGTCATACACTTAGCTACACATGGTCAATTTAGTTCTAATGCTACGGATACTTATATTCAAACATGGAATCAACAGCTTGATATTAACATGTTAAACTCATTAATTGCGGAGCGGAATTTACGAGGCGCCAGTCCAATAGAGTTATTAATACTAAGCGCTTGTCAAACAGCTTCTGGAGATGATTCTGCGGCATTAGGAATAGCGGGAGTTGCAGCGCATTCGGGAGCGCGTAGTGTTTTAGCATCGCTATGGCAAATCAATGATGAGTATACACCAGTGTTTATGAATGTTTTTTACAAACAGTTATATTTGGGCGCCACAAGAGCGGAAGCGTTGCAGAAAGCGCAACTTGAGTTAATGAAGAGTGAAGAATATAAACATCCTTATTACTGGGCAAGTTTTATACTAGTTGGCAATTGGCTATAGAGAATACATAATTAGATATATATAAAAAAAGATACTAAAGGTGTATGGATTTTCTTACAAAAAGATGTGGATGTAAATTAGTAATAGGGTGCTTAACGGCAACAGTTACCCTACCATTATCGATATCATCAGTTAGTGGAGTAACTCCTAGTGACATGAGTGGTGTGAGTGGGTTGAGTACAGTAAGTTTTGAACCACCACCACGAAAAGATGCACCTCGTGGTGGGACAGCAGGTGGAGGTTCACGTAGTGATACGGTTTATTGTGGTTCTTCAGTTCAACCTAGAACTAAAACCTTAACTGCTTTGACTCCGGGTAAACATGTTGGATTATCTCATGACAGGCACCCAGTGTTGTATGTATATTTACCGAAGACTAAGGCGAAAGTAGGAGAGTTTAGCTTATTTGATGAGAAAATGAATGGGGTATATCAAACAGATATATCAGTAGAAAACAGTAAAGGTTTTATTGCGATTAAATTACCATCGGCGCCGTCTTTAGTCAAAAATCAGCCTTACTACTGGTCATTTGCATTGGCTTGTAACCCAGAAGACCGAACGTCTGATATGGTAGTTGGAGGTTGGATAGAGCATACACAGTTAAGTCAGGATTTACAAAACCAATTAATTAAAGCTTCCTCTGTCGAACGTATATCTTTGTACGCCAGAAATGGATACTGGTATGATGCAGTTGCAACAGTGATGGAACTTCAGCAAAAAGAACCGCACAACTCAGAAATCGCACGAACTTGGACGGAGCTATTAACTTCGGTTGGTTTGAATTTAAATATAGTTGCAACGGCAAATTAGGTTTTCACTTCCCCAACACTCTTGCTTTGCTTATGTGGAAAAGGTTGAAGAAAATACAAATTCTGCGGTGTCGTGGTATTGAAATCACGTCAGTGTTTGTAACGCTGACAATCATTAGTTTACAGCTGACAGGCGCCTTGCAGTTTATGGAATGCGCGATGCTAGACCAGTGGTTCAAAGTACGTCCTTCTGAACCAATAGACTCACGAATTGTCATAGTGACTATTAATGAAGATGATATTTCGCGTTTCAAAAGCTGGCCTATTGACGACAGAACACTTGCGAAATTGCTTAACAAAATTAAACAGCAGCAACCAGCAGTGATTGGGTTAGACTTATATCGCAACTTACCAGTAGAACCAGGTCATCAAGAACTACTGGACGTATATGAATCAACACCAAATTTGATTGGAATTCAAAAAATATTAAGTAACAATAACGGGCCAGTCGTTGAACCACCACCTGTACTTGCGACACGTGACCAAATTGCAGCTTGTGATTTAGTATTAGAAAGCGATGGTAAAGTCAGACGCTATCTACTCGCGGTAAGAGATAAGAGTAAAACTAAAACTTATTTGACACTAGGAGCAAAGTTAGCGTTAACTTACTTAGAGAAGCAGAATATTAAACAAATTTATGACGGGAAGAAACAAGCTCTGAAACTGGGGAAAGCTAAATTTGTACCAATGGAGGATAGTGAAGGGGGTTTTGTGCGTGTGGATGTAGGAGGATATCAAATTTTAGCAAATTTTCGCAACTCACATTCCTCAGTCACCAAAATACCTTTATTAGATGTACTCGAAAACCGTGTACCTTCAAACTTAATGACAGGTAAAGTCGTTTTAGTTGGTTCTGTAGCTGAAAGTTTGAGTGAAAGGTTTTATACTCCTTTTACTCGTGATGTAAATACAGCTTGGTCAGGTGTTGAATTACACGCAGACTTAACGAGTCAAATATTGAGTGCAGCATTGGACGACAGACAACTGTTACGAGGGGTATCTGAACAGTTAGGATGGTTATGGATATTTTTTTGGTCAAGTGTAGGTGCTGCGATTGGATGGGGAGTCAAAATTAGATTAAATAGATTTTACTTCAAGAAGCATAGAGTGAGTGAAGTTGTTACGCAGTGTAGCTCGCTAGTATTTACAATTAGTATACTATTACCCGGCGCCATCCTCAGTCTTTTACTTAGTACATATTCACTATTTCTTAGTGGTTGGTGGGTAAATGTAGTATCACCATTATTAGGACTGACTAGCGCAACTCTTGGAAGTAAGCTGTATTTACTGGTGCGTTCATTACAGTTATCACACAAAGCTTTAGCAAATTATGCTAGTAACCTAGAATTGAAAGTGAAAGAACGAACTCAAGAGCTTGTAGAAAAGAATATAGCATTAGAAATTGCAAAACAAGAAGCAGAGTCAGCGAACAAAGCCAAAAGTACATTTTTAGCCAATATCAGTCATGAATTACGTACTCCACTGAATGCGATTCTAGGTTTTAGTCAAATTTTGGCACGTGAAGAAAAATTAACATTAGACCAAAAACAGCATATCGAAATTATTAACCGTAGCGGGAAACATTTATTGGAATTAATAAATGATGTCCTATCAATGTCTAAAATAGAAGCAGGTAGAACAATGTTAGTGGAGCGTGCGTTTGATTTGTATGCATTACTAGATGCCATACATAAAATGTTGCAACTACGTGCTAATAGTAAAAACTTAAATTTTAACTTTGAATTGATTGGTGACATTCCACAGTACATAGTTACTGACGAAAGTAAACTACGTCAAATTTTGATTAATTTATTAGGTAACGCAATCAAATTTACAAGCTATGGAGGTGTAACTTTACGAGTAAAATTACAAACAGCAGAAGTATCAAATTTGATGAAATTACAACTATCTTCGCAGCAAAATATATGTGCTATTAGCAAAGAAAAAACACAAGAAAATTCATTTACTGTGTTACAAGAAAATATAAAAAAGTATTTTTTTACGAAGCAGACTATTTTACCTAAAAGTTTATATCAACGTTTATTTGGTCAGAGATATAGATATTATCAGACGTTGAAAAAAAAATATCAGCGTAAACCTTCAAAGCAGGCGTGTGAGTCGTTAAATTTTGATTATGATATAGATAATAAACAGCATTTAGTTTTTGAAGTTATAGATACAGGGTATGGAATAGCGTCTCAAGAATTAGAGAAATTATTTAATCCATTTGTGCAAACACAACTTGGTCGTCAGTCGATGGAAGGAACAGGTTTAGGGTTAGCGATTAGTCGAGAGTATGTAAAGTTAATGGGTGGAGATATAGTGGTAAGTAGTGTATTGAATGAAGGGTCAACATTCCAATTCGATATTAAATTCGATTATGCCACATATGCGTCATTAGAAAATGCGGCGCCGACTCAGCAAGTTACGGGGTTAGAGAAAAACCAACCGTGTCATAGAATTTTGATAGCAGAAGATGTAGAAGAAAGTCGTTTATTGCTTCTAAAACTCTTAGAACCAATTGGTTTTGAGGTAAAACTTGCTATTAATGGCGAAGAAGCAGTGCAAATTTGGGAAAATTGGCGCCCACATTTAATATTTATGGATATGCGAATGCCAATAGTAGATGGATATGAAGCGACTCGTAGGATAAGAGAAATAGAGAGAATAGAAAAGCAATTAGAAGAAAAACATAACTTATCTCGTGTCATACAAGACAAATCATTTCAGACCATAATTATAGCTTTAACAGCAAGTACTTTTGAAGAGCAACAAGACCAGTTTATAAAAATTGGATGTAATACTTTTATTGGTAAGCCAGTTAATGAAACACTACTTTACGAACAAATAGCTAGATATTTAGACGTTAAGTATATATCTATATCTACATCTATATCTACCTATTCTGTTGAACATAAACAAGAAAATAAACCTCAAGAAGCATCACTGCAACTTACATCAGAACAGTTAAACATTATGCCATCAGAATGGATAGATAAGTTACATTATGCGGCAATCTCTTTAAATGACCAATCAATAACTGAATTGATTAAGGATATTCCTGAAACAGAAAATCTTTTAGCTGAGACATTAACTAGTTTAGTCGATAACTTTCGTTTAGATATTATTGCTAAATATATCGAAACTCGAACACGGATTTAATATTGTAAGTTGGGTGAAGGCTTTGTGTAACCCAACTTACAATTATCTTTAATCTCATTCTCTCATTCTCTCATTCTCTAATTCTCTAATGTCGCAAATAAACCCTGCCAGTCAATAATATCAGGGCGCCTGCCTTGATTTACTAGTTCAAATATCTTATTTTGGGTTTGACTGTAAGCTAAACATTCTACACAAGCTGCTGCAACATCAATACGACTTGTTTCACCAACAACTTTATCCCCTGTATCTATTTTGACGCCTAGTTTTCCTTGGGTACTGGCTTTTAGTAAAGTGTTAAGGTCATATGATGTGTAGGGGCCATCAATTAATCGAACTGGACGGATAATGGTGTAGGGGAGTCCTGAGTTGATAATGCTTTGTTCACCTTTTTCTTTGGCTTCGAGAACACCAAATGCGTTGAGTACTGAGAATGGGAAGCTATTTTTGCGTAGAATACCACAAGAGGAAACAAAAACGAAACGTTTCAAGTCGGTAGGTGCTATATCTACTAAGTTAGTGAGACCGATAAAATCGACTTTTTCTGGAGTGTTAGCAGCTTTTTGTTTGAGTTTTTGAGAATCAAATAAAGCTTCAAACCAATTCCAGTTAGAATTAAATTGCCATTTGTCAGAAGGGAAAGCGGTAGTTCCGGTGCAGCAAAGTATATACTTAACATTGCTGACTGCATTATGTAAACTATCAGGATTAAGAATATCACCCTCTGCAATTTCGACGCGGTTATCAAACATTGTCTGAACTTTAGCAGGACTGCGTGTCAAAGCGCGAACCTTTAAATTCTTCTCTAGTAACTTAGCCACAGTTAATTGTCCTACACCACCAGTGGCGCCAGCGACCAAAATGATATCATCAGGTGAAACATTTAAAGTAGCCATATCTTAAACCTTCAATAGATACACTTAAGTATAAATACAGTTGCCATATATATATTAAATTATTAAGGTAAAAAATCCAAGAATTAAACTTCACAGTAAGAATACTGAATTTTGCCCTAAGTATATACACACTTTATATTATAAAAAAATGATAAACCTTTAAAATTACTATTGCCGATTCGTATACACGGTGACAATAATAGAACATAAGACAAACAGGGTAGCATGAGCAGCATAAACCTGAAAATATTAAACCATGATATCAAAAACGATTAATTGGGGAATAGCAAGTATTCCTTTTGCAGCTTTTTTATTTTTTGGATTTGCAGAAACAGCAAAAGCGGTTGAATTAGGAGCAGCATCAAGTTACAACGTGTTTGTATTAGGAGATGTTCAACAGCAATATACAGATATCGAAGGCAAGCTAGCTGCTGCTGGTGATATCAATTATATGGGTGGAATTGGTAATAAGCTGGCGCCAAACAGTGGTGATGTAGTTATTGCTGGTGGTGACTTAACAATGAGCAACAGCCAAGTAAATAACGGTAACGCAGTCTACGGTAAAAATCAATACGTTACAAATGTGGGTATTCCTGGAGGAAAACTGATACAAGGGAACCCAGTTGACTTTAACGCAGCAGCGAATCAACTTAGAAAACTGTCCAAATATTTATCAACATTAGCTCCTACAGGTGTAACAACCGTTGCTGGTGGCATTAACTTAACAGGAAGCGGTACAAACTTAAACATCTTTAACTTGTTAGGTGCAGACTTATCGCAAACCAATGCTTTTGGAATAAGTGTAGACCCTAAATCAACCGTTGTCGTCAACGTCAGTGGTAAAGATATCTCAATGAAAAACTTCGGTTTTAATATTGCAGGTACAACCCCTAGCAAAGTACTATACAACTTCTATGAAGCAACCAGCGTTACCGCAGAAGGTATTGGTATAGAGGGTAGTATACTGGCACCTTTTGCTGCGTTCAACTTTAACAACGGACAAATCAACGGTAACGTAGTAGTTGCATCACTATCAGGTAACGGAGAATCACACAACGTTTTATTCGACGGTGACTTACCTGATGTTCCAACCACCCCCCAACCAAAACCAGTTCCAGAACCAGCTTCTATTCTAGGACTGGGACTACTCGCAGGTATCGCCATCAAAAAACGCCATAACCACAAAGCTTAATATTCGTATATGATTACAATATAAATATTAATAATTTATTTGTAACATAGAAAAAATATAAATTGTCATTCTGAGCGCAGCGAAGAATCTTTAAGGTTTCAATATATTAAGAGATGCTTCACTACGTTCAGCATGACAAGAAGATGGCAGGATTAATAACTTGGAACTGAGGAATCTATTTCTTTACTCCAAGCTAAAATGCCACCTTTAACATTAGTGCCTTCTATTCCGGCTTCTTTGAGAATACCAAGTGCTTTTGCAGAACGGGCGCCAGATTTACAATGAACTACTAAACGATGACCATTAAGTAATTCTTTAACTTGACCAACACCGGAACCTGCTTCAATATCAGGTAAAGGTATTAAAACAGAACCGGGAATTTTGGCTATTTCGTATTCGTGAGGGTTACGAACATCTAATAGTACAAAATCTTTGGCGCCACTATCGAGCAACTGTTTTAAATCGTGTACGGTAATTTCAGACATATCCATCTGCTGTTTAGCCTCCTCTGCTTTCGCTTGTGGGATACCGCAGAACTGTTCATAGTCTATCAATTTTTCGATAACTGGGCGCTCTGGATTTGGACGCAGTTTTAATTCACGGAATTTCATGTTGAGGGCATCGTATAATAACAGGCGCCCGCTCAAGGTAGTACCTTTACCTAAAATAATTTTCACAGCTTCGGTAGCTTGGATAATACCAATTATTCCAGGTAAAATTCCGAGAACACCACCTTCTGCACAAGAAGGCACCATTCCTGGTGGTGGTGGTTCTGGATACAAATCACGATAGTTGGGGCCACCTTCGTAATTAAAAACTGTAGCTTGTCCCTCAAATCGGAAAATGGAACCGTAAACGTTGGGTTTATTTAACAGTACACAAGCATCGTTTGTTAAATAACGTGTGGGGAAATTATCTGTTCCATCAATCACAACGTCATATGGACGAATTATATCAAGGGCATTTTCAGAAGAAATACGAGTTTCGTATAAATCTACTTGGCAATAAGGATTAATTTCATGAATCCGATTTTTTGCCGACTCTATTTTGGGTTTACCCACCCAAGATGTCCCGTGAATTACTTGACGCTGTAGGTTAGATGTATCAACTACGTCAAAATCAACAATCCCAATACGTCCAATACCTGCTGCTGCTAAATACAACAACAACGGTGAACCTAGTCCACCCGTACCAATACATAACACACTCGCAGCTTTAAGGCGCTTTTGTCCTTCCAAACCAACTTCTGGCAAAATTAAGTGGCGGGAGTAACGTTCGTAATCATCCTTCGTTAGCTGCACTTCATCTAGATTCGGGTTCAGCATTTAATGCAATATCACTTACTTTAGGAAGAGCTGATTTATTATCGTACCGAATATTGGTAACATTATTCAAACATTTATTTATATTTACCCACACCCTCGAAGGGTAGGGCTATACAAGCAAAGCCTGACTACGCAGGCTTGCAATGCTTATTTTATAGCGTTGTTGACATTTTATAATGTTTATTGCGAATAGCAATATCAGTATAAACACGTTGATTTAAAAATTATCGCTATTTGGGTTGATATTGCGAAACAAGTAATCTAGAGATGAAAGAGTTATTTAGCAAGAATTTTTGCTGTATTGATTTGCCCTTGGGTAAAAGCTGCTTGTTTAAGATTTATAAGAAAAGAACTATGTTTGTATCTATTATCTAAATAAATGGCTTTTTGGTAAGTATTTTTAGCTAAATTCTGTTCCCCGCTATCCCAGTATGCAATAGCACTGGCAACTAGAGGATGTGGATTGTTTGGTTCTAAAGATGCTGCATAATTAGCTGTAGCAATAGCTATATTAAATATTTTTAGTCGATGTAGCGCTAAACTTAAGTTGTAGAAGGCAATTTCGTTTTTAGGTTTTAAAATAACTGCCCAAGTATGAATAACTACCGCAGTCGGTAAGTTTCCATCTACAAGATAGACTATGCCTAAAGCGTTATAAGCTGAATATTGAAATGGGTGTTGATATATTGCTTGCCATAGATATTTGGCTGCTTGTTGTTCTTGTCCTGATAAGTGCAATGTCCAACCTAAATTAATTTTTCCTGTAATATTTTCAGGTTCCAGTTCTACAGATTTTTGCATCGCTGCAATTGATTCTAGATGGCGCCCTTGTTGTCTATATAATAAAGCATATAATAAAGCTAATTGTCGGTATTCACTTGCTGTATTTGTGGCAAACGCTGGAGCGCTGAAACTAAAAACTATTAAAAAGCAAGCCAAAATAGCACTTTTTGTTTGATACATTACATTTAATATATTAAAGTCATATCTTAGATTATAATTTTTATATTTATAATATTAAATGCCAAGTTTAAGAGAGGATATAAATTTTGTCATTTTGAGCGTAGCGTAAACGGAGTTTTCCCGTTATCCGTAAACGAAATTTTCCCACAGGGTAGGTAGAATCTTATTTATCTTCAATTGTTTTAGATGCTTCACGTAGTGAGGCATGACATAGTTATTTTAAATTCAGATATGAAGTTAACTTTGCCTATATACCTATGTATATATGTTGCTTTTTTTGAAGCAGCGATAAACTATAAAGGTAAAGAAATGTAAATTACAAATTTAAGAACTGTGGAAACCATTAGACTGGGGCAAAATGGCCCAACAGTAACACCGTTGTGTATTGGTACTTGGGCTTGGGGTGATAAGCTGTTTTGGAATTATGGCACTAATTACGGCGCCGACGAATTGCAAAATGCGTTTAAAGCGTCGTTAGATGCAGGTGTGACGTTCTTTGATACAGCAGAAATTTACGGAACGGGACTATCTGAGAAGTTTTTAGGGCAATTTATTAAGGAAGCTGATAGACCTGTACAAATTGCTACTAAGTTTGGCCCAATGCCGTGGCGCCTTAATCGTCAAGCTGTTGCTGATGCGTTAACAGCAAGTCTTAAGCGTCTACAGCTTGAACGAGTTGATTTATACCAAGTACACTGGCCTTTTGCCTTTTTAATGAGCCAGCATACTCTAATGAATGCGCTTGCTGATGAAGTACAACGGGGAAGAATTGCATCTGTTGGTGTTAGTAATTACTCAGAAGAGCAAATGCGTGAAGCTCATCAATTACTTGCTCGACGTGGTGTACCTTTGGCTGTTAACCAAGTACGTTATTCATTAATTACTCGCCAAGTTGAAAGTAAGGGTATTACAAATGCCGCACGTGAATTAGGTGTGACTATTTTGGCTTATAGTCCTTTGGCACAAGGTTTACTTACTGGTAAATATAGTGCTTCTGGCGGCGCCACTCCTACGGGTGCAAGAAAGGTTGACCCTAGATTCAAAGAACAAAATTTACAAAAGATTGAGCCAGTGTTATCTTTATTGCGTCAACTTGGAGAAAAATACAGTCGCACTCCTGCACAGGTTGCTTTAAATTGGTTAATTTGCCAAGGTAATGTTATTCCTATTGCTGGCGCCAAAACTGCTGAACAAGTTGTACAAAATGCAGGCGCCCTTGGTTGGCGATTAAGCGAGAATGAAGTTGGAGAATTAGATGAACTAACCCAACAATGGAAATAGATATAATTATGTCGCCGATGGGCGACATTTTTATACCGCAGAACCAAACGTAAGATGTTATGAAGCGGCAATGAAGTCTAAGGTCAATATGCCTTCCTGCTTGTTAACAATCAACTCCATAACATCAAGCCATGCCAACCCCATCGCAGTTTCAGGAACATTACGTCCCACATGCACAGGAATAGTCACCTCAACCTCATCGATAATAACTTTCCCCTCGTAAATGTAGAAATTTCCTTCTCCGCGTGCTGTCCGCATTTTGCTTTGCGCTAAAATCACTGACCAATCTAATGCTTCACAGTCTTGCTGATTTATAACCAGCCATCCATTAGTGAAGCCAGTATCTAACAAAACTGGAGCAGCAAACGACTCACCAGAAGAAGGAACTAGTTGAAACTCAAAGAACAGTTCGCCGTTTTCCCCAAATGTACCTTGAATCATATCCTGCCACAGGTTCCTGTATCGTTGAGGCAGAAAATCATTCGGATTGTTTTTCCTTTAGGTGATTGGCTAATTTTTTCGCAAACACCACGCAGGGTTGGGTTATCAGCAGGTTGGGTCTAATAGATAGTCCTTTGTATCAGGGTCAATAGCAATAAACCAATTTAGGTATGTTTCTCTAAGGGACTTCCAAAAATTTAATTCTCCATCTTGTGGAATGGGCATCCTTGCCCGTTCCAAGTATCGGTGCCACTCCGCAAGAAAATTTTGGAGATTTTTTTATTTGGAAGTCCCTAAGAGTAGAGCGAAGACGCTCAAACAACGGACGACACCGATTTTCTAGAGCTTCTTGAGCCTCTTGCTCACGTTTAAGAACTTCTGGATCAACTGGAGTTCGTGGTGGGAGTGTGCGGTACCCTTGAGATAATTGTGTCATAGTACTCACATTGGCTCGGATAATTTTATTATGCTGCATTACCAATATAATTATCTCTGTTAAGAGGATATAATGAATTGCATTTTTATGTTAAGTTAATGTTATTTAATTGATAATTATTATTAAAAAGAAACTCATTCAACAAGAGGTAATGTAATTCCGATTGCAGGCACCCTTGGTTGGCGGTTAAATGAGAATGAGGTTGGGGAATTATATGAACTAACCCAACAATATAAGTAAAAAGTGCTGAGTATTGAGTGCTGAGTTCAACTCTACACTTTCAACTTTACTCAGCACTCAGCACTTTCTACTAGCACTGTTAATTCATTAAGGTTTGCATCAAGGGTTTATCTTCGTCTAACTTGCCACTGCGTAACCACTCTGTCATATCGTAAGGCGCCTTTGCAGTTTCGAGTTTACTACGTAGGTCGTTACCTTCAAGAACTTCGCGTTCTAATAACTCTTGGGCTGTATTCTCTAGTAGTTCACGGTTTTCTTTGAGAATACTTAAGGCAATATGATGAGCATTATCGACTATCATTTTGACTTCACGGTCGATTTGCTCGGCCACTACTGGGCTAATTTGGCGCCGCGAGTTAGGATATCCTTCGATAAATTGCTGCTGCATTTTTTCAAACGCTACTGGACCAAGTTGGTCGCTCATACCATATAAAGTTACGTAGCGTTCTGCTAGTTCGGTTGCTTTTTGGATGTCATCACTGGCGCCAGTAGAAACTTTGCCAAATACGGTTTCTTCTGCTGAACGTCCACCTAAAAGGGTAGCTATTCTACCGCGAATCTCGTCTTCTATCATTAAGAAGCGGTCTTCTTCTGGCATTTGAATTGTGTATCCTAAAGCACCTACGCCACGTGGCACTATCGAGATTTTTTCTACTTTACCAGCACCAGGCATTAAGGCGCCAATAATAGCATGACCAACTTCGTGATAAGCAACGGTCTTTTTCTCAGTTTCGTTAAGAACACGTGAACGTTTTTCTAAACCAGCTACTAACCGTTCAATAGCTTCGTTGAAGTCAGCCATTTTTACAGCATCGCGGTTGTTGCGTGCTGCCATTAATGCAGCTTCGTTGACTAAGTTCGCTAAGTCCGCACCTGCAAAACCAGGTGTTCTTGTACCAATTACCGCTAAATCAACATCTGTGTCTAATTTAACGTTACGTGCGTGAACTTTGAGAATTGCTTCTCGACCAATTTTATCGGGACGGTCTACAACTACTTGACGGTCAAAACGTCCAGGACGACGTAAGGCAGCATCTAGAACTTCGGGACGGTTGGTTGCGGCAATAATAATTACACCTGTATTAGCGTCAAACCCATCCATTTCTGTGAGTAACTGGTTGAGGGTTTGTTCGCGTTCGTCGTTTCCACCATAGAAACCACCGCTTCCTGCACGGGATTTTCCTAAAGCGTCTAACTCATCTATAAATACTATACAGGGAGATTGTTGTTTGGCTTGCTCGAATAAATCACGTACACGTGCGGCGCCAACACCTACAAATAATTCGATAAACTCAGAACCGGAGATACTAAAGAAAGGTACACCAGCTTCCCCAGCAATAGCTTTTGCTAAGAGAGTTTTACCTGTTCCTGGGGGACCAACAAGCAAGGCACCTTTAGGAATTTTCGCACCCAAACGAGTATATTTATCAGCGTTTTTGAGGAAGTCTACAACCTCTTCTAATTCAGCTTTCGCTTCTTCAATACCCGCAACATCGCTAAATTTTACACCTGTACTACCTTCAGAGTAAATACGCGCTTTGCTCTTACCAACAGTTAAAGCAGCAGGTCCACCACCTTGACGGTTAAGGAAGAAACCCCAAATACCGACAAATATTAACGGAGGTAAAACCCAACTTAATAAAGTGCCTATCCAGGCATTTTGGTCTGGAGGAGGCGCCGCAAATTCGACTTTGTTATCGCGTAAAATCCTAGGTAAGTCAAGGTCTATCGCTACAGGTGTAGTTTGGTAAACCTGTTCAACCTCTTTACCTTCAGGAGTTTGAGTTTTAATAGAATATTGAATTCGGTCTTGGCCTACAATTGCCTTATTTACCTTACCTGCTTGCACTTGCACAATAAAGTCACTGTAAGGAATTCGGGGTAACTTTGGACCAGAGAAGCTAGGAACGACTAAATTTAGCACCAACAACAGCGTTAGCAGAACTAGTAAGCTACCACCAAACTGTCTAACACGCGGTGGCTTCATTTTATTTTTGTTATTATTAGTCTCTACCGGCATTAATATATTCCTCCAGAATTTCCTTGTAAAGACGTTACATGTAACGTCTCTACACGTAACGTCCTATTTATATTTAATGGTTTATCCTCAAAATCCCTGATAAAAAAGCAAGTTAATTATGAGAAACATTGTAAAGGATTATGAATAGTTCTATTGTAGAGAAGGTTGATCTCTATAGACGTTCGCGTCAACCGTCCCACAAGATTCGTATAGCCGTACTTTTACTAGAATAGATTTTATGGAAAATCAGATTGGATTAATTATTAAAGTCATGTTGCTCTCATGGGTATTGTCATTTTTAATAAAATATGCTGAACCAGATATCTTAATTCCAGCGACTGCCGCAAATGCTCTAATTCTCGTATTGTCTCCTAGTTTAATTATGGCAGTATTACTCGGTGCCCGTTTGATTAAAGCGAAAAATGGTTGAAAATTCTAGAGTTTGTACAATAAAACAAAAATACTACTAATTTTGTGCGCCAATGGCGCACATTTAAAACTACGCATGCTTAGTTAAATGACATTAAATAATCGCATTATTAGTTATCATAGTAGGCACCTCTCTAACTAACGAACCATTACAATTACTGGGCGAAAAGGCTAAAATCGGCTAATGTGGCTAAGTTGCTAGTAAAAAAGTTCGTTACAATTCGGGAGTTGGGTGTGAAATTAGGTCAGTGGATTGGTTTAATCGCCATTGTTATCTCTTTATATATATTGTGGCAAATTCGAGATGTGCTGCTACTCATCTTTGCAGCTGTTGTAATTTCGACCACTTTAAACCGCTTGGCTTTGTGGTTTCAGCGTAAAGGGGTAAAGCGTGGTGGTGCTGTTCTACTGTCTGTAGGTATCTTTTTTGCGGTTATTATTGGTTTCTTCTTTGTTGTAGTACCTCCTTTTATCACCCAGTTTCAAGAGTTGACTTTTCGTGTACCGAAGGGGATACAGCTTTTTAATAATTGGCTTGATGTTTTTAAAACTCGTGTTCCACCCTCGGTATCTCCTTATATACCAGATATTGATAGTTTAATTAAACAAGCACAACCCTTTATCAACCGTGCTTTAGGTAGTTCTTTCGCGTTTCTTTCAGGTTCGTTGGAAGCTTTGCTCAAAATTTTACTGGTGTTAGTTTTGACAGGGATGTTTTTAGCTGAACCGCAAGCATACCGAAAATTATTTATACGCTTATTTCCTTCGTTTTATCGGCGCCGAGTAGATGGTATTTTAGACAAGTGCGAGGTCTCGTTAGAAGGATGGGTAACAGGCGCCGGTATTGCAATGCTGTATGTTGGTACGATGAGCATGATTGGTTTGTTGATATTGCGTGTACCATCAGCGTTAGCTTTGGCTGTACTATCAGGTTTTATGAATTTAATTCCTAACCTTGGCCCAACAATTAGCGTTATTCCGGCAATGGCTATTGCTTTATTAGATGCACCCTGGAAAGCTGCAGCTGTCTTTTTTGTATATTTTTTGATACAACAAACTGAAGGTAATTTTATTACACCTTTAATTATGTCGCAGAAAGTTTCGTTGCTACCTGCGGTGACTTTAATTGCTCAGTTATTTTTCTTAACGTTCTTTGGCTTTTTAGGATTGTTACTGGCATTACCTTTGACTGTCGTCACTAAAATATGGACGCAAGAAGTATTAATTAAAGATGTATTGGATGAATGGGGTAAAAAACCCGAACGTGAAACTGAATATATTATTGTTTCTGAAGATTGTGCGGAAAAATTGATTCCAAAACGTGATAATACGGTTGGTGATAAAGATTAGCAACGGATGTAACGGATAGGTGGTTTTAAATAAACTATCCGTTACATCCGTTTATAATCCGTTGCCTCCTGCTCCTAAATTTGGAATGGCGCCTTTTTGTCTCTGGTATATTTCTTTGAATATTCGCTGTTGCTTGTTATGGTCTACGATTGGTTGAGGATAACCTAAAGCATCGCGTTCTAAGGGTGTAATTTTCCCTGTTACTAAATACTCGGTGTCTACAGAACGCAGTTCGGGTAACCATTCACGTATATATTCTGCTTCTGCATCGAATTTTTGTGCTTGAGAAGCGGGGTTGAATATCCGCACTGGTTTAGGATCCATCCCACTCGAAGCACTCCACTGCCAACCACCGTTATTGGCCGATAAGTCCCCGTCTATAAGTCGTTGCATAAAGTATTTTTCACCCAAACGTGGGTCAAGTAGTAAGTCTTTTGTAAAGAAACTTGCTACTATCATTCGACAACGGTTATGCATCCATCCTAATTTGTTCATTTGACGCATTGCTGCATCAACTATTGGATAACCTGTTTTGCCTTCGCACCATGCTTGGTAGTATTGTTCGTTGGTTTGCCAAGGGAAATTTTTGAATGTTTCACGAAAGGCGCCTTCGGCAAGTTCAGGGAAATGATACATTGCATGTTGGTAAAATTCACGCCATGCAATTTCTTGCTGCCAAGTACGAATACTTATTTCGGTTTCTTCGCTGCGACTATTCTCCATTACGTCAAGCGTCGCTTTCCATACCGTTCGTACTCCAATCACTCCAAATTTTAAGGCAGCGCTTAACCTTGAAGTTCCATCAATACTAGGGAAATTACGGTCTTCTTTATAGCTATTAATAGCATTGTAAGTAAATTCTTCTAACCGTTCGAGTGCGGCAACTTCGCCTGGTTCTATTGACATGCCAGCATCCCAAACAAATCCTAACTCTTTAGCGCTCGGTAAAGGTTTAACTCCTGCTGCACGTGCTATTACTATTTCTGCTTCCGTCAAACCTTCTGCATCATTCAATGTTGCCACAGGTTGAGCTTTAGGTTTACTGCTCCAATTTTTCCAAAATGGACTATAAACAGTATACGGTGCCTTGGAACCAGTACTTATTTCTTCTGGGGTATGCAGAATTTGATCCCAGTTTTTTTCGAGAAACCCTATTCCCTTTTCTTTCAAGGCGCCGATAATCTTAGTATCACGTTCGTGTGAATATGGTTCAACATCCCAATTCCAAAAAACGCTATGCGCTTTTAAGGTATTAGCGAGTGCTGGAATAGCTTGCGTTGGGTTGTCGTGTAATATCAACAGTTGACTACCTAGTGACTCATAACGTTTTTGCAGCGCAGCTAAACTGCCTATCAAATAACTCACTCTTACCGCAGCAATATCATCACGCTCTAGTATGTTTGGGTCAAGGCAAAATAACCCTACTACTTTGCGTGTCCGTTCCCTTGCAGCAGCAAGTCCGGTGTTGTCAGCAATGCGTAAATCGCGACGATGCCAAAATAAAATTAAATCAGACATTCCAGCTTCTTATGTGGTTCCCTTGTACTAGCATATGACGATTGGCGCCTTTTTGCATCATTCCACCGATAAGAGTTTTTGGTTAATTCTTCAAACGAATGCAACGGATCTATTATATTAATCAATCCGTTACATTTGTTTATAATCCATTAGTAGGCGCCTGCGAGACAAATTTTTTCAGGATACGCTTAAGTGATGATTTCTTGACTTGCCGCACTGCTTCGTTGACATTGACCCATTGTCTAGCACGCTGCCCAACTTCTGGGTATTTCTCGCTTTCTACTTCAACGGGCAATAAGTACATTTGAACTTTATAAGTTTTGCCGTTTTTTTGATATTCATAAGTGCCAAGTTGATTTGGGTTTACTTGCCCAATAACTCCAGCTTCTTCCCACGCTTCTTTTGCCGCTGAGTCAGGAGCACTCATACCATTGACGACACCTCCTTTCGGAACAACCCAATTTTGTTGGTTTCGAGTTGTGATCAATAATATCTCAGTAGCTCCATTCTGAATGCGGTATGGAATTACTCCTGATTGTTGTAAAACTTTTTTTGTCTTTTGTGCCATCTCTGTTTCGTACAATATTACCTTTTTTGGTTTCCTGTACAATTTTGAATCATAAAGCCGCAATTTACCAATATATATTTATGATATTTATTTTTTTCTTAGAATAATTACCACATAGACACGTAGAGAATTTCCTCTGTGGTCTCGGTGTCTCTGTGGTAAAAAACTCTTTAACTCTCTGCCTTAATCTCCTTTAATTTTAAATAGTACTTAGATTGTCGAGATAAAGGAGCAGCGAGAGAAATAATCTTTTCCATTACAAAAGGGGCAATACGGTTACATAAGACCGCCAAATGACTTTGCCATCCTACGAGTATTTCCGTAGTAGATTCTTGCTTTAATCCAATTACAAGTGTTTTCGCTACCTGCTGAGGTGAAACAGGTGCCACCCAACGAAATAATGTAAAGTTACGCACCATATCTGTATCAGTGAGTGATGGTAACAGTGCCAAGACTTTGATGTTGTGTACAGCAAGTTCACAACGCAGTGCTTGAGTAAATCCAACGATTGCGAATTTGGTGGCAGAATAAGTTGCCATTGTAGGAGCAGCAACTTTACCCATCAAACTAGAGACGTTTACGATAACCCCTTGACGCTGTGTCACCATACGTCGAGCAATTAATCGGGTAATTGCGTACATGCTGATTAAATTAGTTTGTAGTTCAGATTGCACGCTCTTAAGTTTGGACTCTAAGAAAGGAGTTTGGTGTGCAACTCCAGCACAATTAATGAGCATATGAATGGGGCCATAATCTTTCCAAGTCCGAGCAATTGCAATATCGACTTCGACCAATTGAGTTAAATCCAAAGGTAGCAGTATGACATCGACGCCATACTTCTTCACTTCGCAGGCAACCTCACTTAATCGCTGATGATTTCGAGCCACCAGTATCAATCTTTTGACTTGCTGTTGTGCAAATTCAATCGCGATAGCACGCCCAATACCACGAGAGGCGCCTGTCACTAGGACAGTTTTTCCTTGAATATTCATTTCACTTCACTCCAATTATTTAATACACGTGTCTTCTATGTCATGTTGTTGCTGTAGTGGCGACATAAAAAGTGAAAATTTCAGCCAAATATTCCCTCATTATGAGTGGAACTAGATCATCTCTAAACGAGTAACGAGTATAGGAAACGAAGCGTAAATTCCGAAAACAGTTGCGCGCACGTAAACATCTAAAACATCAACATCAGTTGCATAATCCGATATTCTCCAGAATTAGCTTATAGTTGCATTCTTCAGAAATACCTTACATATATTCCAGCGTCCTCCTAGGGTAAATATAAAGACTTACTAAAAATTTGCCTTACTCGCATACGCTAGCAACGGGATCATTCACCTGCAACAATTCTTAATCAGAAACGAGTGATTGTTACATTTCAATATATTATCCTCATAAATCTCAGAGTTTTACCGGGAGTTTAAATACTTTATATTAAAAAGGCTTAACTCGATTAAAATTATTTTGAATCAAGTAAATGCAAAAAGCGCAAGAAGAAACCGGGTTTCTAGGTAAAATTTTTTTTCTATTACAGGTTATCGATAAGGAAACGCGGTTTCTGTGAGGTAAGAACTAAATAACCTTGAAATAGTAAAGTATCCTATAGCAAATGAAGATGACTGAAAATTAGGCCTAATGACCATGTGCCAGTTGCTGGGAATGAATTGTAATGTCCCGACAGATATTTGCTTCTCGTTTGAGGGGTTTTGTGCAAGGGGCGGCAAAACAGATGACCATAAAGATGGTTGGGGTATTGCGTTTTTTGAAGGTAAAGGGTGTCGAATTTTTCTTGATGCCAAATCATCTGTGACATCACCGATTGCGGAACTAGTGAGAAGTTACCCTATCCACTCAACCCATGTCATTGCTCATATCCGTAAAGCTACCCAAGGTGAAATAAACCTTGAAAATTGTCACCCCTTTCGACGTGAACTTTGGGGAAGATATTGGGTATTTGCCCACAATGGTGATTTGCCAGGATTTGAGATCAATAGTTCTAGTTTTTACATTGCTGTTGGTAATACTGACAGTGAAAAAGCGTTTTGTTTGATTCTCGAAACTTTACGTAAAGCTTTTCCAGAGGGCAGACCACCAATTGAAAAATTATATCCAGTACTTGAGGATATTACATTCAATATAGCCAAACAAGGTATTTTTAATTACTTACTATCTGACGGTGATTACTTTTTCGTTCATTGTTCAACTAAGCTTTGTTATATAGTACGTCAGGCGCCGTTTGCTGGCGCTCATCTCATCGACGAGGATATAACAGTGGATTTTAATGAACTTACTACACCAGATGACCGAGTAGCTGTAATAGCCACTACACCTCTCACTGATAATGAAGTTTGGACACAAATTCAACCTGGTCAACTATTAGCGTTTCGAGATGGAAATCCTTATATTATATCCAAATAGTAAGGTGGGCAGTGCCCACCCTACGTGCCCCCGAAGGGGCACATTTTAAAGTAGATATTTGAGTTGATTAACATCGTCGCCTACATCTCAACTTCACATGCAATTAACGATATTAACTAGCACGACGCAAAGTTTCTTGGTTACACAAAACAATACGATGTAAAGGAAGTCGCTGTATCATACCTTGGTCTTCAAACTGCGTCAGAACACGTGACACTGTAACGCGAGTAGAGCAAAGTATTTCCGCTACATCTTGATTTGTAAGGCGTAAATCAATCAACTGTCCATTATCAACAGTGCGCCCAAATCTTTTAGCCAACCATCCTAATAATTTTAGTAACATCGAATCTACTGTTCGGTAGCTACGAATTACCATCAATTCTTCTGCTTGCTCAACGTGTGCTGCTAATGCTTCCACCATCTTGTTTTGACGGTCTAAAGGTAGCGCAACAGCTTCTACCGCACTCAAACATTCTATAATGTGTGGCTCTATAGTTGATAAGGCACTGCCAACAATATCTCCTGCACCCCAAATTCCCAAAGTGACAATCGTACCATCATCTAAATAAGTCATAGTTCGTACAGAACCACTTTGAATTTGCCATACGCTGCTATTTTGCGAAGGCATTAACTCACGACGTGAAAAATACTTCTTACTGACAACCGCAGGAGAATCACTAACTTGATACAAAGGAGTCATAAGCTTATAGCCGGGTCTTAAATTAGGAACAACTAATACCAATTCTTAATAATTCCTCCTTAACATTTTTTAACATAAAGACAAATGTATTTTATTATACAAAATGCATTGTTAAAAACTGTTAAGTTGACGTTTATACAGAAGTGGTGCTGGTAATAAATATACCAATAAATGAAAAAAATACAATTTATTTTTTTATTGTGTTTTAAATACTTTCTATAAATTTAAGAGATGCATAAGGTTAGTTTATAAAATAGATTTTTAGTCGATATATAATTTTCCTTCATAGATATTTAATTATGGTTCCTTGTTTATTCCCCTTAACCTGTAAGATTGATTTTGCGCGCTATGAGAATAAAATCGGGAGGAATAAAGGATGGAATTGCCAGAAAACCTGCAAATTCTGCGTGGACAAGTTGCAATTATTACAGGTGCTTCTAGAGGTATTGGGCGTGCGAGTGCAATTGAATTGGCTAAGTTTGGAGCAAGTGTAGTGGTGAACTATGCTGCATCCAATAGTGCTGCTGATGCAGTAGTTGATACAATTACCAATACTGGTGGAACTGCGATTGCTATAAAAGCTGATGTTTCTTCAGTATCAGAAGTGGATGCGCTATTTAATGCCGTTATGGAAAAATTTGGGCGCGTTGATATTTTAGTTAATAATGCGGGCATCACGCGCGACACATTATTACTGCGAATGAAGCCTGAAGATTGGCAAGCTGTGATAGATCTAAATTTAACAGGTGTGTTTTACTGTACACGCGCAGCCAGTAAAATCATGCTCAAGCAGCGTTCAGGGAGAATTGTAAATATTACTTCTGTAGCAGGACAAATGGGTAATCCTGGACAAGCAAATTATAGTGCTGCCAAAGCTGGTGTAATTGGCTTTACAAAAACAGTGGCAAAGGAACTAGCACCACGTGGCATTACAGTTAATGCTGTGGCGCCTGGTTTTATTGCTACTGATATGACCAACAAACTCAGCAACACAGAAGAAATACTCAAATTTATCCCACTAGCACGCTTTGGTAAACCCGAAGAAATAGCGGGTATGGTACGCTTTTTAGCATCTGACCCCGCAGGCGCCTACATTACCGGACAAGTGTTTAACGTCGATGGTGGAATGGTGATGGCGTAAAGAGTGCGCTCGTAGAAAGTGCGCTCGTACTAAGTTTTAATTTCTAACTCTTAATTCTACTTAGCACGAGCGCACTCGTTACTCTTTAATGATTGGCATTTTTGCGGCTCGGATGCGTTGCCATACGGTAAAGGCTAATAAGACTATTATACTAGTTACAGTTGCTACT
The DNA here is from genome assembly GCF_000331305.1 of Calothrix sp. PCC 7103. Lineage (GTDB taxonomy): Bacteria > Cyanobacteriota > Cyanobacteriia > Cyanobacteriales > Nostocaceae > Dulcicalothrix. The sequence continues at coordinate 442,767 of NZ_KB217478.1, forward strand.
ATTTGCATCAAATTTAAGCGCTGAAAGTGCATTGCTAATAAGTTTGAGAATAAGGCAATAGACCATAATGTAAAAGCTGCATGACGCTGCGATAAACCCCATGCTAGTAGTCGATGGTGCAAGTGGTCTTTACCTGGGGTGTTCATTGGGTTTTTACCTGCCATCAGGCGCCTAACTATTACTTGAGTTGTATCAAGTACAGGTAATAGCAAAAATAATACTGGAGGCACCAGTGCAAAAATAGTAGAAGCTTGAAGTTTTCCTAATATTGCTGTTGCTGCTAAAACATAACCAAAAAAATAGGCACCTGCATCCCCCATAATTATTCGCGATGGATGAAAGTTATGCCGCAAAAAGCCTAGCGCGGCTCCCCCTAAAGCTGCTAAAACTAATGTTGCCGCAGCAAGGTTAGGAATTTGGGCGCTCACTGCAAGTAAACTCATCGCTGTAATAAATCCAATTCCTCCAACTAGTCCATCCATACCATCCATTAAATTAATGGCATTGGTAATTCCTACCACCCAGAGTACAGTAACTAAAATCGACAGGCTTGAGTCTATTGGAGTGCCAATCGCTATTTGAATAGTAATACCGTTAGCTACAAGTAATAGTGCCGTTAGTACTTGCACTAACATTCGCACAGACGATGGTAAGCCAAACTGGTCATCAATAAAACCAATTAAGACTAGGATTGAACCTCCTAACAAGATTGTTAGAACCTGTATTAATACATTTTGAACCTCAATTGGCCGCAGTAAGCTTGCTAATACCAGCGCTGCTATTACGCCTGTGTATATCGCCAAACCTCCTGCATTTGGTAATGGTTCTCGGTTGAGGCGCCGCGCGTTGGGTTGGTCGGCCCATCCGACACGTAGGGCAAATTTCCGAACAGTGGGAATAAATCGCCATGTTACAATCCAAGCCAGCATAAAGGTAAACACCACTGCCAACCAGCCGGAACCGCCAGGGTCGGCTATTCCGAGAGACTGAAGAAACCCGTTTATATTCATCTCCCGACTCAGTAAATAATATTAATGAACTCTACGGACAACTGTATATTAATCATTTTTTTTGAATTTATCTGTATCTATTTCTTAGATAAATACGGTTTTCACTCCTTAGCACTCGCTTTGATTGAGTGCTAAATTGTTTAATGTAAGGATTTAACAAGTACAATATGGCGAAGATTGTAGCATTTAACGACGAATCAAGACGAGCGTTAGAGCGTGGTATCAATGCTCTGGCTGATGCTGTGAAAATCACATTGGGACCCAGAGGACGCAACGTACTTTTAGAGAAAAAGTATGGAACTCCACAGATTGTCAACGATGGTATTACTGTCGCTAAGGATATTGAGTTAGAAGACCCCTTAGAAAATACTGGCGCCCGTCTAATACAAGAAGTGGCCTCAAAAACTAAGGATATTGCTGGTGATGGCACCACAACTGCTACAGTCCTAGCGCAGGCAATGATTAAAGAGGGTTTACGCAACGTTGCTGCTGGTAGCAACCCAATGTCTATCAAACGAGGTATTGACAAAACAGTTGAAGCATTAGTTAAAGAAATTGCTAAAGTAGCCAAGCCAGTTGAAGGCAGCGCTATCGCTCAAGTTGCAACTGTTTCTTCTGGTAATGACGAAGAAGTTGGCGCCATGCTAGCTGAAGCGATGGAGAAGGTGACCAAAGACGGTGTAATAACTGTCGAAGAGTCAAAGTCTCTTAATACTGAACTCGAAGTAGTTGAGGGGATGCAAATCGACCGTGGTTATATTTCTCCTTACTTTATTACTAATAATGACAGGATGACGGTGGAGTATGAAAATGCTCGTATCCTGATTACCGATAAAAAAATTGGCAGCATTCAAGATTTAGTGCCAGTCCTCGAAAAAGTTGCGCGCAGTGGTCAACCTTTATTGGTTATTGCTGAAGACATTGAAGGTGAAGCTTTAGCGACTTTAGTTGTTAACAAAGCTAGAGGTGTACTATCTGTTTGTGCTATTAAGGCACCTGGTTTTGGTGAACGTCGCAAAGCCATGTTAGAAGATATTGCGGTTTTGACCAAAGGACAAATGATTTCCGAAGATATCGGCTTGAGTCTGGACACCGCGACCTTAGAAATGCTTGGCACCGCACGTAAAATCACCATTGATAAAGAAAGCACTACTATTGTTGCTGCTGGTGAAAATGGGGACGACGTTCAAAAGCGGATTAGTCAAATTCGTAGACAGCTTGAAGAAACGGACTCTGACTACGATAAAGAAAAGCTACAAGAGCGTATCGCTAAGTTAGCTGGTGGTGTTGCGGTAATCAAAGTCGGCGCCGCTACCGAAACCGAATTAAAAGACCGTAAGCTTCGTATCGAAGATGCTTTAAACGCTACAAAAGCAGCAGTTGAAGAAGGTATTGTGCCTGGTGGTGGTACAACTTTAATTTATTTATCGAAACAAGTTGAAGCCATTAAAAACAGTCTTCGTGATGAAGAAAAAATCGGTGCCGACATCGTAGCCCGTTCGTTAGAGGCACCTTTACGCCAAATGGCTGATAACGCAGGTGTTGAAGGTTCGGTCATCGTCGCTCGCGTTCGCGAATCTGAATTCAACATCGGTTACAACGCTGCAACAAACGAATTCCAAGATTTAATCGCGGCTGGTATTATTGACCCGGCGAAAGTTGTACGCTCCGCACTACAAAACGCCTCCTCAATTGCGGGTATGGTATTAACAACCGAAGCAATTGTCGTTGAAAAGCCTGAGAAAAAAGCTGCTGCTCCCGATATGGGTGGCATGGGTGGCATGGGCGGCATGGGCGGCATGGGCGGCATGGGTATGGGTGGTATGGGCGGCATGGGTATGATGTAATCTCATGCCGTACAGAACACATAAGTTTTACCAATAGCTGACTTAATTCAGTCTAACCAATATTAAAATCTTCAAAGCAGTTTGTTTTAATCCAGGACAAGCTGCTTTTTTATGGCTTTTTAACGTCAATTGTAATGTAATGTAAATTTATATTGACTAATAAACCTGTTTTCTTGAATAAACCAGGTTTCTCAAAAGCTAGCCTAGAATGTAAAAAAATATGAAGCTAAATTTAGGTAAATCATTGAAAAAGCTTACAAGAATGCAACATCAAGAAGAAGAAGACGAGATACAAGATTTTTATCATCAGCCAGGAGAAATTCCAGGACAAATCAACATACAAGAGGACGCTGTGAAAACTCAAATCCGTCTAGTTGATTACAACGAAACATTTTTGGTAAACCAAAAGGATATAACTCCTCAGCAATGTGGAGAGTTTCTAGATACTCAATCTGTATCTTGGGTTGACGTACAAGGGTTAGGTAGTCCTGAAGTTATCGAAGATTTAGGTCGTGTATTTGAGTTAAATAGTCTGGTTTTAGAAGATGTTGTCAATATGGCAGAGCGTCCTAAAACCGAAGATTATGATGACCAGCTTGTGATTATTGCGCGGATGGTAATGCCAAAACCCAAGGGTTCAGGATTTTATAGCGAGCAAGTCAGCTTCGTTTTGGGTAAACATTATTTATTGACTATTCAAGAAGAACCCACACGCGACTGTTTTGAAGCAGTTCGACACCGAATAAAGCACAATCGAGGTATAATTCGCAAACACGGGGCCGATTATTTAGCTTATGCGCTCTTAGATTCGATTGTTGACGGGTTTTTCCCAGTTTTAGAGCGATATGGAGAAAAAATCGAAGATTTAGAGCAAGAAGTAATTATCAAACCAACTCCTCAGACTTTGCGAAAAATCTATAAGATTCGGCGCCAGCTTTTAAAGTTGCGACGTGCCATATGGCCCCAACGCGATGTCATCAATAGTTTAATTCGAGACAGCGGTAATTTAATCAGCGATGAAGTTCGGCTATATTTACGCGATTGTTACGACCACTCTATACAAGTAATAGATATGGTCGAAACTTACCGGGAACTCTCCGGAGGGTTGATGGATGTATACTTGTCGGCAGTAAGTAATAAAATGAACGAAATCATGAAATTTTTGACCGTGATGTCCTCTATTTTTATTCCTTTAACTTTTATTGCAGGTATTTATGGGATGAACTTTAACACTGAAAAATCGCCACTAAATATGCCCGAATTAAATTGGTATTGGGGGTATCCTCTTTGTCTTGGCTCAATGGGTGCCATTGCTATCGGGCTGCTATTAATATTCAAACGGCGCGGATGGCTTGATAATGCTTCTTCCCTAAAGGATGATAACCCTTGACAAGGCGCCTAAAATATACGCTTATTATTCTTTTAGTTATCTTTTAGTGACGTGGTGGGAGTTAAAGTTAAAACCTTATGCAAGATAATAATTTACTGGTACTTACGTTCTATATAATCGGCATAGCATATACGATCAATCGTATGATTGAATCTATCGCCGACAAAATAAACTTTACGCTTCAAAAAGCAGTCGTTGATCAGCAACTAAAAGAGCAAGAAATAGCGGATGATGTTGGAATTTCGTTCAAACTTGCGGCAACGTATGAATTGAGTGAATTAAAAGAATTATTAATGTTTGTTGAGAACAAATCAAAAAATCTTGCTGTATATGTGGACTGGGATAATTGTACAATAGTAATCAAGCATAGTAAACAATCAATGCGAGTGATTCGTAAATCTCCAGATATCACACGCGACTTAGGGGTGCCCCAAACACCGAGTTTAGTGGCGCCAGAAAAAACACTAACAATGTCCATTACGTCAGAAAACGCTTTTACGCGCGATAAAGACACAGGAGTTTACGCAGCGACCAAGCCTATTGTTGATATAGCGAGTTTAGAAAAAAATCCGGTAAAAGCGAACCGAATATTGTTCAAAAAATTCATGAACGAGGAAACAACCTTAGAATTCTCGTTACAATTAGTACTCCGTATATCAGAAGTACGTGTAGGTTTGCAACCTGGGTCAAATAAACCACCGATGTGCATAGTAACTTGTCCCTTCACCATCCGTAAACTGCCCTGGACTTACGCGCTGCCTTGGAACAAGAAAAGATAAAACAAATATTGATGGTAAATACAGAAAACAAGACTACACTAATATATTGAGAGAGTAGGCGAGGCGGTTGCAGATTCTTTTTATAAAGAGTCTGAGGAAAGTCCGGGCTTCCGAAAGACCAGACTTGCTGGATAACTCCCAGTGCGCGCGAGCGTGAGGATAGTGCCACAGAAAGATACCGCCAAGAAAGTGCTGAGTAAAAAGTGCTGAGTACTGAGTATTTTTACTCATAATTCAGAACTCAGCACTATTTTGGTAAGGGTGCAAAGGTGCGGTAAGAGCGCACCAGCAGCATCGAGAGGTGCTGGCTCGGTAAACCCCGGTTGGAAGCAAGGTAATGGAACTACGGTTGGTCTTTTACCAGTTCCGTTAAATGAGCCGCTTGAGGCGTTTGGTAACAAATGTCCCAGATAGATAACTGCCGTTTAATATAGAGATGCTATACGTAGCGTTTCTTATTAGATAACAGAACCCGGCTTATGTCCGACTCTCTCTTAAAATTAAAATATTAGATTCAGATTTTGCTTTGCACATAAACGGATTTTTGGATGTCCATAGCTTACCCACGCCGTCAACGACAACTTGAAAACTTAGTTAAAAAATTAGGTTTATCGATAGATGCACCTATTAAATGGAATTTGCTCGATATGGCATTGACTCATCCAACAGCTTCAGAGTCAGCAAATTATGAGCAATTAGAATTTGTCGGTGATGCGGTAGTGCGTTTAGCAGCAGCCGTAGTACTGTGGGAAAGTTATCCTGAATGTCGTGTTGGTGATTTTGCGGCGATTCGTTCGGTATTAGTCAGCGACCGTATTCTTGCTCAACTCGCACGTTTTTATGGTTTAGAGTTATATTTACTCGTTGCTGGCAGTGCTACAACCGATAAAATTGGTCAAGAGTCACGTTTAGCAGATTCTTTTGAAGCTGTTCTCGGCGCCTTATACTTGAGTACAAACAATTTAGAATTAATTCGACCTTGGTTAGACTCACATTTTAAAGAACTCACTAATCAAATACGTCAAGACCCTGCGCGTCTAAATTATAAAGCAGCACTTCAAGAATGGACGCAAGCACAATTTAAGGTTTTGCCTGAGTATCGAGTCGTGGAAATTACCAACGCACAGCATAACGACGATCGTTTTAGCGCTGAAGTTTGGTTGCACGATAAAAAACTCGGTCAAGGTAAAGGACGCTCAATAAAAGCAGCCGAACAAGCCGCCGCTAAAGTAGCTTTTTTTGCTTTAGATTCGGAACAAAAAAATGCCTAATTTGCAACGGATGTAACGGATAAATTATTTGTTACAAACAAAATTTAGTTATTAAAAATCAATTATCTGTTACATCCGTTTATCATTCCGTTGCTAATTTTGGGGAGTACAAAAAACGAACCGCAAAGTACGCGAAGGGCGCAAAGGAAGAAATAAGAGAAGAGAACACACCAAAACTTTTGACACAGACCAGTAGTGGCTTGTAATTAAATGTGAATGTATAATATAACACTACCTTATTGTTTATGAGAACTAGAATATTAACGCTATGTTAAATAAAATTAATACTGCGGTTATTGGGGTTGGACGTTGGGGTGTTCACTGGTTGAGGATTTTGTTAGAGCATCCGCAAGCTAAGTTAAAAGCAGTCGTAGACCCCAACCCAGAACGCTTAGAAGCGGTTAAACATCAGTATAATTTGGGCGATGATGTTGTGCTAACTACTGATGCCCAGACATTGCAATATATCAATGAACTCGAAGCAGTAGTAGTAGCAACTCCAGCAGTCACTCATTATTCCTTAATTTCAGATGCTTTAAAATGGCGCCTGCATGTACTAGCAGAGAAACCTTTGACGCTTTTCGCTTCGGAATGTCGTGAACTATATGATTTAGCATTAGCGCAGCAACGAATATTGATGGTTGACCATACTTATTTGTTTCATCCCGCTGTTGAACGTGGTAAAAGTGTTATTGATTCGGGAAGTATTGGTGATTTGCGCTACGGTTATGCGACTCGTACTCACTTAGGCCCAGTGCGGCACGACGTTGATGCACTTTGGGATTTGGCAATTCACGATATTGCTATTTTTAATACTTGGTTGGGAGAAGTTCCAGTTAAAGCACAAGCCACTGGTACAGTATGGCTACAACAAAAATCTAACCTAGCTGATTTAGTTTGGGCAACATTAACTTACAAAAGTGGCTTTACCGCCCATATTCACCTATGCTGGTTAAATAATGATAAACAAAGGCGCCTCGGTATTGTCGGTAGTAAAGGTAGCTTAATATTTGACGAAATGTCACAGGCGCCGTTAACCTTAATAAACGGAGAATTTGAAGTACAGGGAAATCTATACATTCCAGTCAACCAAAGTCAACAAATATTAGAACTCGAAAAAACAGAACCATTAAAAAAAGTTTGTAGCCATTTCTTACAATGCATACAAAGCAACACTTCCCCTACTATCTCCGATGCATTCAGAGGCATCGAACTAGTACAAATTTTAACTGCCCTCACAAAATCACTCCACTCTGGAGGAACACCAATTAATTTAGATTATTAAATTTTATTTTATCAAAATTATTCTTGTGGAACGGGCATCCTTGCCCGTCTATAAACCATATTAGTTTATTCACACTATTTGTATCTATTTACTTTTTGTTTTATGATTATGACTAGTTCTTAACTTTCGGTTTAACAAGTTAAAGCTTGATTTTTCAATTGTATGAGCTATGCTTGTTTCTTCACGTGTTGAAGGTTGAGCGACTAGATGTTTAATACTTGACACCTCAGATAGTGCTATTGGCGGTATATTTTCTGTTGTAGCATCAGCGGCATTCATTAAGGGTAAGGTAATTTTGATAGTAGTACCATTATTGATACCTGCACTTTCTAGAGAAATTGTACCTGCCATCATTTCAATTAAGTTACGAGAGATTGCTAGTCCTAACCCTGTACCACCAAATTTACGATTTTTAGCGCCTTCTACCATTACAAAGGGACGGAATAATTTATGCTGTTGGTCTGGTTCTATACCAATGCCCGTATCTATGACACTAATGACTACATATGATTCATTATTTGTCAATTTATCTTGAGAGATAATTTCAGTAAGAATTGTAATACTTCCTTCCTCTGTAAATTTTGTAGCATTACTAATTATATTTATTAAAACCTGCTTTAATTTTATTGGGTCTACATTAACAGGTATAGAATTTTCTAATTCTGGAATATTTAACTTTAACCCTTTTTGCTGAATGTTGACTGACTGTAAGTTAATAACTTCTTTTAATGTGTCACGTAAATCGATTTTCTCTAGAAATACTGATAGTTTTCCTGCTTCTATTTTGGAAATATCAAGCAAATCGTTGATTATTTCCAGTAGATGAATTGCTGTATCGTCAGCAATTTTGAGATATTCGAGTTCTTCTTCTCTACTATCGCACGAATTATCGCGTACCAATTTAACGCAGGTCATAATTGTATTGAGAGGGTTTCTTAATTCGTGTGAAGCTGTTGCTATAAACTGACTTTTGACTTGGTTGGCTGTTTTTGAGTCTTGCCAAGCAATTTCAAGTTCTTCTCCCCAACTTCTTAATCGTTCGACCATGTGGTCAATTGCCAAAGATAGCTGGTTGAACTCACGAATTTGAAAACGGGGAACACGCAATGACTGCGAACTCGAATTGATATTTAACGCATAATCACAAAGTTTTTCTACTGGGCGTGCTAAATAGCGTGATAAACATAATGATGCTACTAGACAGGCACCGACTAAACCCAATGTTAAAATAAATAAAATAACTTTAAGTTCTATTAAACCATATAAAGCGTTATCTAAAGTAGTAACGTCCAAAATAATCCATTTTTGACCAGGGACAGTTGAAATAGGATTTTTAATTGCAGTGTAACCTGCGAGTAATTCTTCACCTTGCTTTTCAAAGAAAAACTGTAAGCTATCTTTTTTACCTAATATGGCATTTTGAACAATTTGCTTTAACCTTGCTGCATCTGCATGTTGAGCAATATTTGTACCTACACGTTTTTCGATAGGATGTGACAAAATTTTCCCATCATCCGAAATAACTACGGTTGACCCTGTCAATAGTCCTGGTTTTTTTCTGACCTTTTGTTGCAACTCGGCTTGAATCGAGAGCGCATATCTAATTGTACCCGTATTATCTTCCACAGGCGCCGATAGTAGAAGCTGTAATTTATTTTGAGTTCCCCGTTCAGAGTTTTTGATAGATTTAATGTAAACCTTGGGTGGAATAACGATTGTAGCTCTGACACTATTAGATGCTTCCGTTGCTTTAATATCATCGAGCAGTTCGTCTCCGCAAGTACTAGCGAGAACTTTATGATTTTCTAAATCGCTAAACTGAACACATTCAATATTAGATAAATTTTCTTCAAGTTTATTAATAAATTGTTGCACAGCTGCGCTGTCACCAGACCGAATAAAGTCAATTTGAGTTGCTGTAAGTAAATTGCTCTTGAGACTTTCAACATTATCGGTAATTTTTTCAGCTTTGATGTCAGCACTTTCGGTTAAATTTTGTCGTGCAGTTTCAAGCTGAGTTTGACGTGCTTTCCTGAAGACTATAAATTCTCCGGTCAACAAAACCGGAACTGACAATAGCAGAATCCTGGAAAACAGTAAACGACGAAACGATGAAGGACGCGGTTTAGGCATCGGCAATCTCACTTAGCATATGCAAACCACAACAGCTACAATATCTTAACTCCATGAAAAAAGTTATTAAAGAATGATTATGATGTAAGCATAAATCGATTATTAGTGACAAAATGAACAGCAAATTATGTAGGGTTACTACCCTGACTAAAAATTATACACCCATCTAGCACCTACGTGTGTTACACATTTTCCTAAAATTTGCAACAAGTAGATGTTTAAAGCCTGACAAAATGCTCACACCTCGTCCTGATGTTACAGTAGTTCTTGCAATGAGTGCTGATGGCAAAATAACAGATTCTCAACACTCACCTGCACGCTTCGGGTCAAAAAATGACAAGGCACATTTAGAAAAACAACTTGCCATTGCCGACGCAGTGTTATTTGGCGCCAATACCTTACGAGCATATGGCACAACATTGACTGTCTCCGACTCTAATTTACTCGAGCATAGAGAAAATTTGGGTAAAGATTCACAGCCTCTTCATATAGTTATTACAGAAAATGCAAACATCAATCCGGAAATTCGTTTTTTTAAACAGCCAGTGCGTCGCTGGTTGCTCACAACCGACGAAGGAGCAACTTACTGGCGCCATCGAAGCGAATTTGAGCAAATTTTAGTATTTAAAGATAATTTAAAATCTTCCCAAACAAAAATTAATCTTGTTACAGCCCTCGAATATTTCGCAACAATAGGTATCGAAAGACTTGTTGTGTTAGGTGGTGGGCAACTAGTGTCCTCAATGCTAGAACAAAATTTAATAGACGAACTTTGGTTGACCATTTGCCCGTTACTGCTAGGTGGTACTAATGCACCATCAGCAGTAGCAGGCGCCGGGTTTACAGAAAAAATGGCGCCGCGATTAGAGCTATTGGAAGTACAAACAATAGAGCAAGAAGTATTTTTACATTACCGCGTTATTAAATCTGAAAATTAGGTGCTTTTTGATTGATTAAGAGGCGCCTGTTATTATTTATAGACAACCCCACTCCACAAAAGGGCGTTTTTATATACTAGTTAGGTAGTGACTCCTTCTAGTTGTTCATCTGTTAATTCATATAGTTCGCGCAGTTTTTGCAATTTATCTTCACTTGCATCCCAAAAACCGCGTCCATTTGCTTCTAGCATTCTGCGAATAATATTACGGAATGCTTCGGGGTTTGCTTTGCGTAGTTTTTCTGACATTTCAGGGTTTAGTGCATATGTATCTGCGGCTTGGTCATAAACCCAATTATCAGTAAAATCAACAGTACCACCCCAACCTATTAATGCTGTCATGCGTTGCGATATTTCATAAGCGCCACTGCTTCCTTGGTTTACCATAGCATTAGCCCATTTGGGGTTTAGTAACTTGGTGCGGTATTCCATTCTAAGTAAGTCATCTAATTGTCGAGGTGTAGTATCTTTAGAGAAGCTTTCGACAAAACTAGCTGTGACTTTTTTACCGCGTTGTTTTTCTGCGGCTTTTTTCAACCCACCTGTATTTGCATAATACTCTTGAATATCAGTCAACCCATATTCTACAGAATCTATTTCTTGCACTATTTGACTTGTAGTTTTGAGTAAAGTATTTAGTACATCTTTACGTGCTTGTCCTTTATCGTTTCTACCGTAACTAAAAGCATTACGACTTTGCCAAGTATTTGCAAGCTCGTCTCCAGATTCCCAATTTCCATCAACAACTTGGTCGTTAACGAGTGAACCGAAATCACCTGCTGGGTTAGAAAATAATCTTGCGGAGGCATTTTCTACACCTTGTGCTTTCAAAGCCAAAGCGTGTTTTCTAATATAATTCTTCTCTTCCGGTTCCAATGCATCTGCCGCGCGTGCAAACAAATCATCCAACAACTCAATAATATTGACAAAACTATCGCGAAAAATACCCGATAAATTAGCCAAAACATCAATACGAGGGCGCTCAATTTCCTCCAAAGACTTTAACTCATAACGAACAATCCTTCCCGTACCCTCTTTCACAGGTTCGGCGCCAACCAACTCCAACAAAATACCCAACGACTCACCCTTAGTCTTTATCGCATCCAACCCCCACAACATCACCGCAACAGTTTCCGGATACTCCCCATTTGCCTGTAAATGTTGCGCCAAAATCTTTCTAGCAATCTCCCGACCCCGCTCATAAGCAGCAGGAGAAGGCATTCGATAAGGGTCTAAAGCATGAATATTCCTCCCTGTCGGCAACACCCCAGCACCATCCCGTAACAAATCACCACCAGGCGCTGGCAAAATATACTCCCCATTCAAACCCCGTAAAAGATTCGTCAACTCATCAGTTGTTTGCATTAACAACCCTCTAATTCTCCCCTCCTCTTCCTCCTCTCCTTTGCGTTCTTTGCGCCTTTGCGGTTCATTCTCTCCAAAATAAGCCTCCAAATAACACTCCATCCTCTCATCATCCGGCGCCTCACCCAAAACATGTAACCCCGAAGAAAACAACCTATTCTCTAAAACCTGCAAATATTCATACAACACCACCAAATAATCATCAAACACACGCGCACTAAACAAATTCACATTCTCAGGGCTAAAACCAATCCCCAACTTACGCGCCTCTTCAAACGGACAATCACTATCCAACCCACTATCAACAATCTTCTTACAAATAGCTTCCTTCAAAACATAATTCTTCGTTGGTTCCTCACGGTACTCAGCAATTAAATCTCGTAAAGCAACCAACTCCTTATATAACCCCGCACGTCCATAAGGAGGAACATTATGCGATATCAACGTCCCATAACCGCGACGCTTCGCCAATATCGACTCCGAAGGATTATTAGCAGCATATATATATAAATTAGGTAAATCACCCAATAAAATATCCGACCAAGAATAACCAGTATTACCCAAAGGAGAACCAGGCAGCCATTCCACAGTGCCATGCATACCAAAATGAACTATGGCATCAGCCTGAAACTCATTTTGTAACCACTTATAATAAGCAGCATACTGAGGATGAGGCGTCAAATCACGTTCAAACATCAACCGCATCGGGTCACCTTGAATACCCAAAGGAGGTTGTACACCAATCCAAACATTACCTAAATTTACACCACCAATATGAAACTCATCGCCATAAGTTTTAATACCACTACCCGTCAAAGACTTCCACTGCTTCTCAATACGTGAGGAATGCAAATAACCAAGCCACTTCTCCAAAGTTCTGACATGAACCTGTCCGATATTAGATTCATCAGCATCTTTAACTTGTTTAATTAACTCTTCCCCATCTTCCGGAAATTTTCCCACATCATAACCTTGAGCCTTCAAAGCTGTTAAAAACTTAATCAAACTCCGAGGCACATTTAGCAAAGCTGCCGTACCAGTGGCGCCATAACCAGGAGGAAAGCCATATAATATCACAGCTATTTTACGTTTCTTTTCAGGTTTTTGTCTCAACCTAACCCAGCTTTTAACTCTGCCAATTAATCTATTAACACGTTCCGGGACTAAATATATATTTTCCCCTACTAAACCACCCAAAGGAACAGTATCGATGGCGCCGTCCAATTCTGGCAAAGCGTATAAAACCACACTTTGCAATCCACCAATACCCTGGCGAGTCCAAGAATGAATATCTTGAATTAACAAAGGTGCAGCGACGAAATACGGAATATTTTTACTGGTAAGAATTCTTTTTGCTACCTCAATTTGTCTACCTGCTTCCATAGAACCAGCAGGCCCACCCACAAGAGGAAAACCAATAGTAGAAACGATTGCATCAACTTTGACAGCTTCTTTAGATAAAGAAGCTGTTTCAATATTACCTTTATAGCGCTGAATAGTTTCATGCTCGCTTGTCATCCAGTCGCGAACAGCTACATGTCCTTCGACACCGTTTATAAATATAGGTAGCGGTATTAAACCAGCATTTTCAAATTTTTTAATTAGTTGGGGAATATAAGGTTGTTTAGTAATAACATGTTTACGATAGAGAAGAATTCCAATAATAGGGGAAGAAACAGAACGTATTTTTTGATACCATTCTAAATATTCGCGCGGTGATTCAAAATATCCTTGATAGTCGGGATGTAATAACCCCATGTTGGGAGTTTCGATGGGTGGAGGTATTTCTCCGACTTTAAGATTTAAATATTTTTCGGCAAGTGTCCAAAATAGTGATGCCACATTATCGGCGCCACCAGCGTTCCAATATCCATATATAATGAGCCAGTTGCGGAGGTCTTGAACTTTTTGGACGGGGACATATTTGAGTAGTTTGGGACCAATCTTTAAAAAGCTGATATAACCTGCGAGTTTATCCTCCTCGCGTCCATTACTGAATTTATCAAGTATAAATTTTACAGATTTGGGCATTCCCTTGGGCTTATCACCTATGGAAAAGGCACCTATTTTAGTTAAGGACATTAATTCCAAAGCTGACTCAAACACAAGCCTGATGGGAATTTGGGCGATTCTCTCACGTAACCAAATTACTTGGTCATAATCAAATAATAAACTGCCAAAAAACACATCGGCGTTCTTGAGTGCTGCTTCAACCTCAACTCGCTTGCTACTTATATCCCTATCGCTATATACACACACATCTAACTCAGGACAACGTAAAACAGCCATCTCAGCCGCTTGACGATATAAGTCAGCGTTGAACGATTCAAACCCAGCAATCAAAACGATGCGTTTCATGCCTAAAAGTAAAGATAAATAAATATTTCTTCACTTTCATTCTAAACCTGTCCTTCAGAAGAGGCCTTTATTAGTTAGGGGGATGTTACGGTTAAATCGGCAATAATGTCAAGGCGAAAGTCTTCTACAAGTTTTTCTAGGGTTTGATAAACTATTTTTTTGTCTGGTGGAATTTTTTTGATTAACTCCATTACTAGGTTATCGTCCATTGCTAATGCTGCCCAATTCAATCTATGGTGCCATTCTATTGGCATAAAGTCGAGGTCTTGTGGAGTTAGTTGTTGAGTTTCTGTTATCATGACGGATGAGGTATATTCAGATTCTTCTGCGTATATACACTGCAAACCTAAATGCAATGCGATTTTTTCTAACAATACTTCTTCGCGAAATGGTTTTGACATAAAATCATCACACCCAAATTCCGTAATTATGGAACAATCTTCGGATAAAACATTTGCTGTTAAAGCAATGATGGTAGTTGCTTGACCTTTTAAAGTAGCTTTAATATGTTTAGTGGCTTGATAACCATCCATAACTGGCATCAATAAGTCCATTAATATTAAATCTGGCGCCCAACTTTGCCATATACTAATTGCTTCGACACCGTTAATTGCAGTACGTACTTGAAAATTAAAGTTTTCTAGCATTGTTACCAACATTTGACGGTTTTCTTCGACATCTTCTACTACGAGAATGCGAGGATGGAAGTCATTTGGTTTTATCGCAATTACACGGTTTGGTCTGCATTTGCTTTTAATAGCAGCGTTTTGAACTTTGCTAATTTGAATATTAAAAGTAAATGTCGAGCCTTTATCTAGAATACTTTTGACAGTGATATCCCCCCCCATTAAGCGCGCGAATTGTCTACTAATATATAAACCTAAACCAGTTCCTTGCATTGATTTGCGTCCAGCCTCAGTTTGTGTAAATGGCTCAAATAAATTATTTACTTCTTCTAATGCAATCCCTGGACCTGTATCTATAATCTCGAAATTAAGCTGTTGTTGATTGTTACTTGATAAAAATAGCCGTAGCAATACTTTACCTTGAGAGGTAAATTTAATTGCATTTTCTAAGAGATTAATTAAAATTTGACGTAGTTTACTTTCATCGGTGATAATATACTGAGGAATTTCTTGAGAGTATAAAAAACTAAGCTGCAATTGTTTAGCTGCGGCTCGAAGTTGTAACATTTCTTGAATTGCATCTAACATTTGATATAAATCACAGTTATTATTATTGAGCGTTAACCTGCCTGTTTCGATTTTTGACATTTCTAGAACATCATTAATTAGTCCTAATAGGTGTTCACCACTACGGTTAATAATTCTTAAATTTTTATATTGTTCTTCTGATAAATTGTCATTGCGAGACATAAGTTGTGTAAAACCAATTATCGCGTTCAAAGGAGTACGTAGCTCATGACTCATTTTTGCTAAAAATCTACTTTTAGAACGGTTTGCCTCTTCTGCGTTCTGTGCAGCTTCTTGCAATGCAGCTTGCGAAAATTCTAGAATAGTCAACATTAATGTCTCTCTAAGTTCGCTTGCTACGTCAATTTCAATTTGTTGCCAGGGCAATGACTTTCTACGAACAGTCTCTTTCCATAATTCAAATGATTTACGTGGCGATAATCGCATACTGTCATTTTCTACTAATATGGGTTTTTGAGGATTCCCGCCCCAATTAACAGTTTGTATTACTTCATCTCTAAACCAAAGTATATGGTATGATGAATGATTCAGAAATACTGATATAGCTAGCAAGCCACTAGCAACGTCTTTAAATTTTTCTGCTTTTGGGTAAATTTGAGATAAAGAATTTGTATAAAATACTTCTTCGCGATGAACACCTAACCACCAAATCAGCAATTCCTGAACATCTGTTTGCGACGGTGTTTTTCCTATTAAAGTTAAATTACCGTTTAAGTAAATTGCAACTCCTGACGCTTTAACTATATCTAATAGCTTTTGACTGTTACGCTTAAATATATCATTAATACACTTATAATTTTCACTAATCTCTGCTTGTAATTTTTTCTGAATTAAATTAATTGTTTTTCGATAATTTTCTGCCTCTTCTTCTTGCTTTTTAACAAGATAAATTGACATTATCTGTCCTAAAAACTGACAATAATTACGAACTTGGTAATCAATAGACTTAGGTGAATAATGATGGCATACTAGCAAACCCCAAAGCTGTTTATCATTTACAAGGGAAATACATAAAGACCCAGAGAAACCCATATTGCGAGCATACTCACAGTGAACAGGTGAAATACTTCGTAATATAGAAGAACTTAAATCAATTGGAGCATTAGTTAAAGGGTTATTCGTAGGAATAATTTTAACTGGTTGATAGTTGATATTTACAATTAAACGTAACCAATTTTCATAATAAAGTTTTCTAGCTTGTTGAGGTATATCAGATGCCGGATAATGTAAATTAAAATACGATTCGATTTCTTCTTTTTTATCTTCTGCAATAATTACTCCACTATTATCTGGTTCAAACCGATAAATCATTACTCGGTCATACCCAGTTATTTGCCGCACTTCTTGAACAATTGTTTTTGTGGCAGTCTCGAAAATCGTAGATTTTTGAATTTTGGCTATTGAAGAATTTACTAAATCGTAAAAGTTAATTTCACATGCTTTCTTGAAATTGCTTATCGGTTCAAGTTCTAATATCCATACTTCATTACTTTTATGTAATGTACCATTAAATTCCAAATTGTTTCTAGCTTTCAGCGATGGAATAACATATTTATTAATATCATGATTGCTTTGTAAAATATAATGTTTTATGACTTCAAATTGTGAAGAGCAAAATAATATTTGTAAATTTTTATTAATTAAAGTCTGACTTGAGATGCCAAAAAAATGTTCTGTGTTATCGCTGACCTGTAAAATAGTAAGTTGCGGTTCTTGCAGTACAAATAAAACCCCATGTGGTTGAATTGCACCAGGAATATGAATTGCTTCTTTCTCACATACGCTTAAATCAATTTCCTGGGGTGATGCAAAGTTTTGTGAATTCATACTATTTACTTTAATTTCATATTGCAATTCTATAATATTCTGTTGCAAAATAACAAGAATATTCAATACTACAAAGATAGAATTTAATCTCCTAACCCCCGATGATTTGGGGGCTAGGGGGAATGAATTATATTATAAAAAACAAAAACTACGCAGTATTGCAATAAGATTTTATGAGGCGCCTGGATGTACACAAATTATAAGCGTGACAACAAAAATTCCACGCTTATCATCTTAGTTAAACATTTTGTGGGGTTGATTCTTTTTGAGGTGCAACTTCTTCTTTACGTAATTTCAGTGCATCAGCTTTCATTTTCTTACTCGCTTTAAAAAACTTGGGTGGTTCTTCTAATGGCATTTGAGCAAGTGATTCAAAACCAAATGCATTCTTTTGAGGAAGAAACTTTGCGATTACAGAAACAAAGTATGGTCGTTTTTGTTGTTCTTTCGGTATTTTAGGATTAAATCTAAATGGTGGTACGAGCGAATCTCTCCAAAATAAAGGTATGTGACTCGCTTTCATGTATCTAACACGTTTGGTAATATCTGATTGTTTTACATATTCTAATCTATCTTCTGTAAAATTTTTGAAGACAGAAACACAAGGTACTTGACACACAGGGATAAATTGCCATATTCCACTTAACTTAAATTCAAAGTCTTTCAACTCTCTACACATTCCTTCATTATTCCCAGCATCAAATGCTACAAGCTGAAATCCAATTTGATGCGGTTTATCTCGTCCTGGAAAGTGAGTTATTTTTGGGTAGACTATTAATCGTTGACGATTACCTTGATTTGCTACACTCTTTTTAAGTGCGTCAAAAGCTTTTAATCCTTTGTTGGTGGGAATATAGAATAATGGGTATTCATTACCACTAACTGTAATAGTAGCAGATTTTTTCTCTTCGTCGAAGTCTACAATAGCAGGTATGATACCTACTGCCTTAAAAAATAGTTCAGAACTTGAGGTCTTAGAATCCTTTTCTATAGATTCTATAGTCGGTTTCGGCTTTTTGATTGGTAGCGCCTGTTTTTCTTGATTTTCTAGCATCTTTTTAATAAAGCTTTGTTTTATACATTATCCTGCACGTACCAGAAAACGGCGCCAAAGTATTCAACGACGTTATGGGCACAAATAATCAAACAATACAGAAATATTGAATTTGTTTCAAGGGTGATATCACTTATTTGTTACATCAGTTCATAATCGTGTTGTTGAATTTACGGCGGTGACATATAACAAAAATTATTAAAATTTTGTTAAATAAAGTTTTATATGCAACTACCTAACACTGAACCAAAGGCATGTATATACAAAGCTGACGCAATATTCAGCAGCAGAAATTGCGTACTAAGTTGGTTGGATTTTCTAATCCTAGCCATTTGACTTCTCAATTTCGCAAAATAGTTGGCACCACTCCCAACTATTTTCGCGAAGGCACCTAGTGGTCTGTGTCAAAAGTTTTGGTGTGTTCTCTTCTCTTATTTCTTCCTTTGCGCCCTTCGCGTACTTTGCGGTTCGTTTTTTGTACTCCCCAAAACTAATGACACGGACTACTAGTAGTCCGTGTCATTAATTTTGGAGTGTAGGCACCGATTTTAAACTCTCTTAACTCTTCTCTCTGTGTACTCTGCGTCTAATAAGGTAAAAAATATATTACACCAAAACTATTGACATGAACCACTAAAAACCAGAAACCGGGTTTTTGTTGATATCTTGCAATAGAAACAACAATTCTGTGTAAAAACCCGGTTTCTGAAATGTGTGGTTAGTTGCTTGATGCAATAGCAGGTTCTCTGGATGCTTCTCTATCGGCTGTAGTAAATTCCAAGGGAAGTGCAGAACGTAAGACAGCATCCAACAAACCAGGAAATAACACCTCTAAATCATTACGTCGTAAAGTGTTAATGTGCTGCGTTCCCTCTTTGCGCGTCAACACCACACCAGATTCACGAAGAATCTTAAAATGATTTGACATAGTAGACTTTGCAATTGCGAAATCGAAGCCAGCGCAGCACTGTTCTCCAGTCACCGCTAACTGCCTAACAATCTCTAACCGTACAGGGTCGCCTAAAGCATATAGGACTCCTGCTAACGTCATATCTTTTTGGTCTGGGTGATATAGAAATCTCATACTTGCATTATTTGACAAAAAGGACTATATTTTATTTATTCGATAAAACCGAACTAACGAAATAATATTTGGGAGGCGAGTATGTCATCCGTTACAAATGTGACAGAAGCCACATTTAAGCAAGAAGTCTTAGAAAGCTCAATGCCGGTGCTAGTTGATTTTTGGGCACCCTGGTGCGGGCCGTGTCGGATGGTGACTCCCGTGGTAGATGAAGTTGCTGCCGAGTACTCTGGACAGGTAAAAGTAGTGAAGTTAAATACTGACCAAAATCCCACGGTCGCCAGCCACTACGGGATTCGCAGTATTCCAACACTAATGGTCTTCAAGGGGGGTCGGCAAGTAGATACGGTCGTAGGCGCAGTGCCAAAAGCAACCTTGACTAAAACTTTATCACAGTATTTATAACAAAGTGAAGAGTTAATAGTTATAAGTGCTGAGTGCTGAGTGCTGACGCAATTAATAACGTCTGTGCAGGAGACGCGGAGTAGGGTGCGTGACGCTATTAGACTCCCGATTACAAAAAATATCCTTTCGGCGCCAGTTGGCAAGTAGCCTTTAGCGAAAAAATCCGCAGTGAAGCAAATATTGTATGGCATTTGTGTAGGTTCCATCACAAATGCCATGCAAGCGGATGAAATCATTCGTAACAACGGCGCTGATATAGTATTACTCGCCAGAGAAATACTACGTGACCCATACTGACCATACCGTGCGGCTAAAGAATTACACGTTAAAGACATTCAAATATTGCCAATTTAGTATGGCAGCAGGGTCTAAAAACTTCTCTCTCTGCGCTCTCTGTGCCTCTGTGATGATATCCCATAGGTTGAGTCGAGGAACGTCCCGCAGGGAGACCCAACAAAAAATCCTTAACGAGAAAAAAGTAAAACTAACTTAGCTATTCCATAAGCTATTACCATTGCAAATAATATCCAAGATATAAACAGAGAGCCAATTTGCAACATCCAAAAGCTAAGTAAAATGAGTCCTAAAATATCAGCAATTAATACTGGCAAACGTTCAGAAACTTTCCAAGCTCGGACTCCTAAGCTTGGTGCTGCATCTAAAAATGATACAGGCGCCGAAAAATTAACAAAAGATGTACTATATAAATTATAATTATCAGTTTGATTTATATACTCTATTTTCACATTAGCAAGCAAATTAAACCAAATTTGGCTGAGTAAAATTAAAATAGACCCCCACCCCAAAAAAATTATTGAAGTATAAAAACCTAAAAGCTCAACAGCAATAGTAATAACAGTTACTTGATAAAAAGTATTTAAGCGCACATCTTGAACATAGGCTTTCGCATCTTCTATCTGCCGTAAATCCTTAACAGCCATTCGAGCTTGTTCAATGCAAAATATAAACGTTCCCAATGCTACCAATTGATTAGTTAATTCTATACCCCAAATCACCTGGGTTAATAAGCCAACGCAAGCGGGAAAAAACAGTAAAAAAATTACTTTATCAATTGGTAACATGTAACACGTGTCATAGATGGATAAAATTATGACTGTAATTAAAGTCTTTGATGTTCCCTGATTTGGTATAAGTATAGGATAATTAATGAGGCGTCATTAAATCGCGTCTCTACTAATTTTATAATATAAAACGGACATAACAAATAAACTATCCGTGATGTCCGTTTTGTCCGTTTTATCCGTTGCCACTATTCCTCGTTATTGCCCACACGACGAATATTGAGGATGTCACTCAGTTTCTTAATCTGAGTAAATACTTGCTCAAGCTGTGCAGTATCACGTACTTCCATTCCCAAATCAATTAACGCTGGTTGATTAGTAGCTGTTTTTACTGAAGCATGACGCACGTTGATGCATTGGTCAGTTAGTTTTGAAAGAATATCTTTCAGTACACCAACTCTATCTAATGCTTCAATTTGTACATTCACTGGGTAGGTTAAGGAGCGTGCGTTATGCTCCATATTGAAGTTCCATGTTACAGGAATCAAACGCTCACCTTCGATATGTTCGTGGTTACTACATCCGTGACGATGTATTGTTATCCCTCTACCCCGCGTTACTACTCCAATAATTTTTTCCCCTGGTATTGGTGTACAACAACCTGCAAGGTGATACATCAACCCCTCAACCCCAAGTATTGGTGAGTCGCTAATGCGCGAAGATGGAGGCGCCTCACGTTTGGGCGATGATGATGGTAATAGTAATGGTACTACGTTTGTTTCTTGAGACCTTACTAACTCTCTCCAACGATTTAAGACTAAGTTCAGCGTTACCTCCCCGTAACCTAACGCAGCAATCAAATCTTCGACGCTTTGATAATTACATCGTTCGGCAACTGTTTGCATTGGTTCCGACTTTAAAACGTTTTCAAATCCGTTCTTACCTATCTCTTTTTCCAATAACTCCCGTCCACGTGCTATATTTTCTTCTCGACGTGAGCGTTTGTACCATTGTTTAATGCGGTTTTTGGCGGCAGATGTAGCAACGAAGTTTAACCAGTGTAAAGAGGGGTGACTGTTTTTCTGTGTTAAAACTTCGACGATATCGCCATTCTGTAGTCTTGTGGAAAGTGGTACCATTTTTCCGTTGACACGGGCGCCTGAGCAATGATTGCCAACTTCAGAGTGAATACGATAAGCGAAATCGACGGTCGTCGAACCCGGATTTAAAGGGACTACATCACCTTTGGGTGTAAACACATAGACATCATCTTCAAAAAGATTGTCTTTAATGCTTTCTAAATATTCTTGAGCGTCTTTGAGGTCGTTCTGCCACTCTATTAACTGACGTAACCAAGTGAATTTATCATCGTTCGTACTCATGTGAGTAAAATTAGAACCACCGGTCTCTTTATACTTCCAGTGGGCTGCAATTCCGTATTCGGCAATACGGTGCATTTCTAATGTGCGAATTTGGACTTCTAAAGGGCGCCCCCAAGGACCAATAACTCCGGTATGTAATGATTGATAGCGGTTGGGTTTGGGCAAGCCGATGTAATCTTTGAAGCGTCCGGGAATTGGACGAAAGGCATCATGCACAACTGCTAGCGCACGATAGCATTCTTCGTTACTATTTACAATAATTCTGAGTGCGGCTAAATCGTAAATCTCATTAAATTCCTTATTCTGTCGCTGCATCTTTTGATAAATACTATAAAGATGCTTTGGTCTACCACTAACATCGGTACATTGAATACCAGCTTCCACCATTCGAGTCCGCAACGTATCCGAAACTTTCTTGAGACGGTCTTCGCGTGCGTCGCGTCTTTCGGCAACGAGGTTTTGAATCTGCCGAAAAGACTCTGGTTCTAAATATTTAAATGCTAAATCTTCTAATTCCCACTTAAAACGCCAAATTCCTAAACGGTTCGCTAGAGGAGCAAAGATATCGCGCGTTTCCTGGGCATTACGGCGCCGACTTTCTTCTGACATAACTTCCATTGTTCGCATGTTATGGAGGCGGTCAGCTAATTTTACAACGATAACACGAATATCTTGCGCCATCGACATAAACATACGTCGAAAGTTTTCTGCCTGACCTTCAGTTTTAGTTTTAAAATTTATCTTCGAGAGTTTGGTTACACCCTCAACTAAACGACGTACTTCGGCGCCAAATCGCTCCTCGATTTCCTCAATTGTGACATCTGTATCCTCAACTACATCATGAAGAAATCCAGCTGCTATCATAGCAGGACTGCCTCCTAGGTCACGCAATAACCCAGCGACAGCAACCGGGTGGCATATATAAGGTTCTCCCGACTTACGAAGTTGCCCGTCATGCAAATCGTAAGCAAATCGGAATGCCCGACAAATCAAGTCATTATCATCTGACCTTCGTTCCTGTTCTGCCTTGTCAGCAGTTCCTTTTTTTAAACAATCTTTAAGCCAATCCGGAAGGGTGATATCGACTGGGGTATTTAGTAGTAAGCCACTCATACAATTGGGTTTAGATAATGGGTGTGTAAGCGTCCTTTGCTTTTTGACTCCCGCTGCGTAAAGGGGAATCTCTTGATACGGTTAGCACCGCATCAAGTCTGTTGAATGCAAGCAGTCAATAAATAACTACATTGAATTGTCTGGGGTTACACGCTCAATGTAGTTTGAGCGCGTATATTAAGCAATGATAGGAAAATAATGGGGACAAAAGCGAAATAAGCCCCAAAATAATTAATATTTGTGGCATCCAATTCAAGAGAGAATTAGTGTGTAGAAAAATTACTTGACATTAATAGTATCTCAATTAGCATTAGATGTCTCTAACTAAGGATAAATATAATACACTCTTTACGGAACTGATGGAATTACGCTCAATGGTAGGCGCCAATCGGTTGAGTGTAGCGGAACTTCGCACCGAGCTTACCTCATTACAGCAATATTTCACCCAAGAAATTGCGCCTTTAGATAACGATAATGCCCAAGAAGTAAAGTTCCGTACTGAAACTAGTAAGCAATTACGACTTTTGGAAATTGATATTAGTTTTTTGGGCAGCGCGCGTACTGAAGCAACGACCCAAACTCGAATCAATAATATATCAGAACGTCTTGGAACTCTTATAAGTTATTGTGAAGCTGTGATAGAAACAGAAAAGTCATAAATTACGAAGACGGTTGAATTGATCCCCAAACCCCCGTGAATTAGGCTACCGTGTACACACAAATCTTTTAAAATTTTGTTGGTACGAGATTATACTTAACTTCCGTCCTCTTATGCAGTGGAAAATTAGAAGATGTGTGTACACCGTTGCGCGGAGGTTAGGGGAGATTAAAATTTTGTCTCATCCAGGAACATTTATCTTTGTGTTATATCAGGAATCTGATACAGTATGTGAAAACTAATCAGGTGCCTGCAACCTAATACTATAAATATCTATAAATTAAGCTATGAGCGACTTATTTAGTGTCGAAAATTTACATGTAGCATACCCACAGCGCGCGGATGAAAATGTGCATTGGGCAGTAGACGACGTGTCATTTACGCTACAACCTGGTGAGCGTATGGGTTTAGTTGGTGAATCTGGATGTGGAAAGTCAACGCTTGGACGTGCAGTAATGCGGTTGCTTCCCAATGGTTCGCGCACTGAAGGGAAAATTATATATAAAGGACAATCTGTATTAGATTTAACACCTCCGCAAATGCGACAGTTTCGGGGTGAAGTAGTCGCGTTAGTGTTTCAAGACCCAATGACACGTCTTGACCCGTTAATGACTATTGGTAATCACTGTTTGGAAACTCTCAAAGCACATGCACCTGGGTTGTCAAACAAAGAAGCTAAACACAGAGCAATTGCAACTCTAGAAAAAGTTAAAATTCCTGCAACACGTTGGAACCAATATCCCCATGAATTTAGTGGTGGAATGCGACAACGGGTAGCAATAGCGTTAGCATTACTATTAAATCCTAAATTAATCGTTGCCGATGAGCCAACAACTAGTTTAGATGTCACCGTTTCCGCACAAATTCTCCAAGAACTTACCCGGTTATGTAGCGAAGAGAATATGGCACTGTTGCTTATTTCTCACGATTTGGCAATGGTGGCAGAGTACTGTACTCGCATTGGTGTAATGTACTTTGGTAAAATGGTTGAAACAGGAAAAACTAACGATGTTTTCCGCAGCCCCCAGCATGAATATACACAGTCGCTATTAAAAGCAGCTTTACATATTCAATCTATAGATGAAGTCACGAGCGACCAAATACCATCTAAAGAAACGCAACTAATAAAATCTCAGGCGCCTTTACTCAAAGTCACCGAACTCAAACAGCATTATACAATCGAACCTAACTTTATCGAACGTATATTTAAAGGTCAGGGTCAAACAATTAAAGCCGTAGATGGTATAAATTTAGAACTATATCCTGGGGAAATTCTTGGATTAGTAGGTGAATCAGGATGTGGAAAAAGCACATTATCACGCACAATACTACAATTAATCCGTCCCACATCTGGTAAAGTTGAATTTCTCGGTACAGAGCTTACAACATTATCGCGTCAAGATATGCGAAAAGAAAGGCGGCAAATGCAAATGGTGTTTCAAGACCCCCACGCTTGCTTAAACCCAGCAATGACAGTAGGAGAAAGTATTGCCGACCCACTATTAATTCATGGTATTGCCACACCAGAAGAAGCAAAACAGCAAGTTATAGCTATGCTTGAACGGGTTGGCTTAAAACCTGCCCCTACATATTATGAACGTCACGCATCAGACTTATCAGGAGGACAACAACAACGTGTAGCTATTGCACGCGCATTAATTACTCGTCCTAAACTATTAATTTGTGATGAACCTGTCAGCATGTTAGACGCAAGCGTACAGTCACAAGTATTAGACTTAATGCTCGAACTAAAAGAAGAATTCGAGCTAACATACCTATTTATTACCCACGACTTATGGTTAGCGCGCTTTTTATGTGACCGCATCGCAGTAATGCATGGAGGTAAAATTGTCGAACTTGGTGCCACCAAAGAAATCTTCGCTAATCCCCAACACCCTTATACCCAAACCCTTTTATCTGCGGCGCCTTTATTAGCTAGAACCTAACACCATTTGTGTCTTTAAAAATACAATAGACCTACCATTCTTGCCGCAATAGCAGGTTTGATAGCAAATTCTTCATATCCTGCTATTACCGCAAGAGACATTTTGATAAAGTGACGGCGTGATAACTGCTGTGACATATAGTGATATAACTTTTATTAAGATTGAATGAAATAGCATTGTGGAGCCATAAGTTTAAGAATAGATTTAGGCACCTCTTAGCACAGCATGTAAATATCGATTAAATTGGATGGATACCCCCAGGAATCGTTTAAATCATGGCTGTACTGCTTCCTCCTGAACCTCGTGTCCTCATACTGTTTAATCCTTTTGCAGGTCAAGCATATAATCTTAAACAAACCTTGGAAAACGCTGCTAATATATGGCGAAGCAAAGGATGGGATGTTGAAGTACGTCCAACTAAGGCGCCTGGTGATGCAATATTACAAGCACGGCTAGCCGCAGAACAAGGGTATGATATTGTAGTAGCCGCTGGTGGTGATGGTACAGTTAACGAAGTTGTAAACGGATTGGTAGGGACACGAACGGCTTTAGCTGTACTACCAATTGGCACAGTTAATATTTGGGCCCGTGAATTAGGTTTACCGATGGACTTGCATCGTGTTGCTAACGCTTTTTTAACAGCACAATTAGAACTGATAGATGTTGGTAAAGCAGGAGAAAGATTTTTTTTATTAATGGCGGGTATTGGGTTTGACGGTGCAGTTACAGCACAAATTAACCCTGGAGAAAAGAAGCGATTGGGTATATTTGCTTATGTAAAACAAACATTACAGCTTGCATGGAATTATCAAGGAGTACGTTCATTCATCTGCATTGATGGGAAACGAGTACGTGGACGTATACTATTAATCATAATAGGCAACAGTCAACTGTATGGTGGAATTGTCAAATTAACTGCCCATGCAATTGTTAATGACGGTTTTTTAGATGTTTGTGTAATTAAAGGACATAGTATGTTGGTGGCGCCGTTGCGTCTATTATCGGTATTTACACGTCGTTATAATCGTGACCCAAAAGTAGTATATTATCGCGCACAGCAAATTGAAATCAAAGGCAAGAAACTATTACCTGTACAAGTAGACGGAGATTATTTAGGAAAAACACCAATGAAGTTTCAAGTAGTACCCGAAAGTTTATGGGTGTTAGTTCCTAAAACTGTTGATAAGTCACTATGGAAGAATGAATGAAATAATAAATATATTTGCTGCGTAACGCTACGAGTTATTTGCTTTGTTGCAATATTGTTATAGCGTTACGCACCCTACTTATCCGTTGTATCTGTTGTTAGGGATTTGTGTGGGAATTGTCGTATTAGCAATCTAGGAGGATTCGCAAATTCTTCTAGTTTTAATCTAGATGCTATCGGCGCCAATAATCCATTAAATAAGTCATCTACAAGTCGTTTGTAAATTATACTGGATGCGAATAATTCTAATTCGGAACGAGTTTGATTATGATTTGCAAAAATATACAGTTTATCTAATAATTTATAAAATGGTGGCGCCTGTTTTTCTATTATTTCTGACCATAATTGTGGTGTTTCTGTTGGAAATTTTTCATCGTTCATGTTCAAACCAAGAGTTACTATCAACTCAATGCTACTAAACCCAAAGTTGATATATTTTTCTCCTAACATACCAACAAAGTGACCGCTACTACTATCAAATTTAATTATTAAACATGTTCTGCTATCATTCAATAAACACCAGCTACCAATATAATCTTTTGGTTGTACGCTATTCGAGTTTAGGGTAAAAATTTCTTCCGCTTCATTATTATAAGATTTAAGCAAGTTCGTTAGTTGAATGCGCTCTTCGTGTGTCAAATATTTAATAGCGCTTTGCCACAGGTGCAGGTCTTGGTTAATTAGTGTTTTTAATTTTACTACGTTACAGTCGTTAATTGCCGCAATTACATCTGATGCTAGTTGTAGCATCTTCATTTGTATCCCAGATACACGCGCACGGTTGGCTGTAAATGTATTTACATAATCCCATTGTTTTAATGCAACAGCCGCATATGTTAACATGACATTCGCGTTTACTACGTCATTTTCACTCGCACTCACTACTCGAAGACGATATGATTCAAATACTTCTTCCCATGTTGTATCAGTGCCACACCCAAAGTACTCACACCAATGACTATTATTATTAAAATTTACAGCTTTGTTCCCAAACTCTGCTTCCATCCAATATTGATACCACCATTGATCACCGAACGGTCGTACCCTTTTTAAATAATCATACCAAACTTGCATTTTTGCAGGTGATTTATCGCCATCGAACACCGCACCTAAGAACCATTCAACAGGCGCCACTTTTCGGTAATGTTCAAAGAATATTCGTACTACTAAGCTGGGGTCACTACCTTTATTAATAATATTATGTAGTTTCCTGCGTAAGTAAGCGACTTGGTGCCTTTCTTCGAGAGTTAAAAGCTCACCGTATTGGCTAAAATCAGGTTTACGACTTCTCGATTTAATTTCAGCCGCGAGGTTACTACACTTACTATATATATAGCCGCATTCACAAACTCGTGCGTAGCGATTAATTAAAGCATTACACTGTGGACACGATTTTAGTTTTGGTTCAAATGTTTGTGGTTCTTTTTCAATTGGACATAATGAGATTGGATGATGCTCAGTCACAAATCCTAGTCTTGAAAAATTATCACAAAAGTCAAGCAAATAAGCGTAGGTTTTACCTGCATACTTTCGTGTTGGGCGCCCGCTCATCTGGTACAGTTTGGATAAGCTGGCTGTAGGGTAAGCCAGTACAGCGGCGTTACATATAGGCGCATCGAACCCTTCTGTAAATACTGAAACACCCACTAATACTTTAATAATACCCGCATTATATTGTTCGTACAGGTCATCGCGTTCTTTACTCGATGTCGTTCCAACAATTAAACCCGCACGTAAACCAGCATTATTAAGTTGTATGTACACATCTGTTGCTTGTTTGACTGTGCCACAAAATACTACTGAATTTAAGTGTTCGTAATGACGTTTGTATTCAAGCACTACTTTTTCGTTAAATGTGGCATCACATACCAATTCTAATGATTCGGCGGTATAATCATCGGTGCCCATCGTCAACTTTGAGTAGTCAATTAAACCACCCCAACCAAAATGGCGTACTGGTGTAACTTCACCCAACGCTGAGAGTTCGTCGAGGTATGGGCCAACTACTAGAGAATCATAAAATTGACAAAAGCCTTGCTGTTGTTTTGTACGCCAGGGTGAACCCGTTAATCCCAAAAATTTACATTTCGAGAGAGCAAATACACCACCGCTGTAGTGGAGCATAATATTATATGTAGTGCCCCAGTAACTTGTAGTGTGGGCTTCATCGAAAATTACTAAGTCTATATCGGGTGGTAAGTCACGGTTACTAAGTGTTTGTAGCATTGCCACTTGCACAGGCGCCTTATAATTGGCAGGGTTGGCACCGTGGATAACACTTGAGGTAATGCCATAAAATCCTTGTAGCTTATCCACTGTTTGCCCAACTAACTTAGTACGGTGACAGCAAAACAAAATACGTTTACCGTTTTGTACCCATCGCGCGATTAAATCTGCTGCTACCACAGTCTTTCCACCACCAGTAGGCAAAAACAATAAGCATGATTTTTTACCTGAGCGGTAGTGATTTTCAATTTTTTCTAACAACTCTTGTTGTATGCTAGATAATTGGATGGCGCTTGCAGTAGATGACATATGCACGATAATAACAATGACTTAAGCAACCGGAATAATAAATTTTACCTCAATTTTACACAAATAGGTAAAATTATTTTAGTTGATAATCAAAAATATTTTAAGTGCGAATCGGATGGATTGATTTTGTCGATTACAACCAGAGATAATTATCGCTCGCAAGACACTGATATTATCGATAAATTAGGATATTTTTCTATAATCCCAATTTGTGATAGTGGTGGAAAAATTATTTCTTATCACATTATTGAGCTAAATAAAAAAGCTAAATCAGAAGTGTTTATTATTCAAGCTAGGGTCAAGCAAACAATCCGCACTGGAGCCGTAGAGCTTTTAATAAATGTTGCAGGTAGTACAAATATAATAATTCCTGTGCAAACAAATAATAAATTTAAAATGACCAATAATCTAATATACCTTTGTCAAGGGTATAGAGAAAATGATAAAATTTATATATCTAATTATGCTCTTATTCCTGAAGTAGAAGAAACAGCCGTAGTTGAACAATCAAATACAAACGTCAATAAATACGCCGAAATTGTCGCATCGAATCAAGATGGTATCTTAATATACATTCCTGCAAGTGAAATTGAAACAGATCAATGGCGCCCGACTGCTGACACAAAGTATAAGCTAGTAACACTCCCAGATGGCATCAAAATAATTAATGATATATCTAAATAATAAAATTGATAATGTCGGTGTTAAATTAACGTAAACTTTTTATAACAATTGTTGAATATATTTGCTAAATATGCTATTCCAAGAATATAAGAATCATAACAATTCTGTCTAGGATTTAAATGGCAACAAGCAAAAAGTTAACGACAGAACAAGAAGAACCAAAATTAACAGATATTGAAAATCGTCTATCTCAATTACTGACTAAAAGTCGGGCAGATTGGACGGAGATGGCGAAGCTGACTTTGAATGTACAGCAAGAAAAGCTTTATAGACAAGGTGGTTTTTCTTCGTTTTCGGCTTGGGTGCGGCAGTTAGCTGTTACCAACGACCGTGAACCGTCGTTACTTTGGCGATTTATCAAAGCTGCGAAGTATTTTCTGAAGTTAACAGGAAACGATGATTTAGAGGAAGTTCATAAAGCTGCGCGTATACCACCTGAAGCTTTAGAAAAACTTGAAAAACTCCAACGTCAGGCGCCAACTCCGGTATTTGAGACTTTAAAAAAGCGAGTTTTTTCTGGAGATGCAACGGTTGCAGAGTGTCGGCGCCTAGAAAAAGATTATAGACCACCGATTACAGAAGCACGCACAAATCGTGGGCGCCCGCACAAAGGACAAGAAGGGAAAATAGAACATTTAGGGCATTGGAGAGGAGCGGCATTTAATACATTTGTTGAGCAAACACAAGGAGAACTTGAAATTAAAGCGATACCAGCAGCAAGCAGTCGCTTTACAAGTCGTCAAATTGCATCCACAATCAAACGTGCGCTTAAAGAAGATTGTACTTGGATGCAAAACTATACCAATATTAGACACACCCCAAAACATTGGGCAACGCACCAAGAAGTACCTATTATCAAATCACAAGCACTACGTTTAGATTTAGTTGGTGTAGTTCGGTGGAATTTTAAACAGCCAAAAGACTTATTTGCCGTCAAAATTATCAGTTGCACTGATGATTTAGAATACTTCGCAAATTGGGACAATTATTCAGAATACTGTAATTATCTTTGTTTTGCCAGTCCACTCGACAACACTGAGTTATTAGATATACTTCGAGATACAGCATCACAATTTGACTTCATTGGCATTTTAGGTATTGATTTTTCAGCAAAGCTAAGTGACTCTATAGCATATCCTATACAAGTCATTCGCTATTCGCGGCGCCTGACTGGCAACAACATAAGTTCTGTATACGAAACCCTATACGAACAAGCGCTCGGATGGTCAGAAATTGAAACCGACACAATGTAGAGACGTGATTAATCACGCCTCCACACAGTTATTATTCCATTTTTGAAACAAACAAAGCTGAGAATAATACATATCCACCTAAAAAAGCAAAAATCGCAAACATCGGTAGGCCTCCTATTAACGGAAAGAGGAATATGTCAACTATACGTCTATATATTATTGACAGTAACAAGCTTGTAACATCTACTTAAAAGCCTATTCTTTCAGCCCAGCCCCACGCTTATTAATATCAATATTTTATTCAACGATACAATTTTAAATATAGCACCTCCTTAAATCTTTTATATAACACCTGATACTAATTTTTGTATCTCTATCTTTTGGATATTCGTATTCATACTGGTGCCTTTAAAGACTAACCATGTAACGTTTCTACATATAAATTCACATTCGCTTACATACGTAATTACACCGATGTTATATTTATGACAAATGATTAACTTCAATATAATTACTAATGACAAGTAACTGTAAAGAGCGAATAATGAATATCAACTATAAACAAATATAGTTTCCTATGCAGTCACAATTAACTAAATGATTCTCAACGCCATACATTGTGCTTGACCTTGTTTGAATTATATGTTCAGACAAGGTATTTATTTGTAGTCTTTTATTATTAAGCTTTCGTGATATATGTATTTGAACAAATTATTTTTCACGCTGTTTACGATAGGGTATATATTATCACCACAATTAGCGCTTGCTCAAATCATACCCGATAGCACCATCGCAAACCCAACATTAGTTGAGCAATCTCTTGATGCGGTGACATCTATAAATGGGGGTACTGTTGGTGGAACTAACTTGTTCCATAGCTTTTCGCAATTTGATGTCGCTGTCAACAGAACGGCTGTATTTAACTCAAGTCCTGATATAGTAAATATATTCGCGCGCGTTACAAACGGAAATCCATCTACTATTAGTGGTACAATTAAAACACTAGGCACCGCAAATTTGTTTTTTATCAATCAAGCAGGTGTGATATTTACAAACGGCGCCAAGCTAGATATGATAGGTAACTTTACAGCCAGTACAATTCCGATAAAGTTTCGTGATGGTAGTAGCTTCGGCGGTAATTCTCCACTTCTAACTATATCTACACCAATTGGATTAGATATAACAGCTAGTAATAATAGTACCATTCAACTTGACGGAGCCGACATCAACGGCAACAAGATTGAGCTAGCTGCGGCTAATGTAAATATTAACTCATCTAACGTCAATGCCAAAAATATCAACTTATTCGGTATTAGTAGTATCAATTTAAATGGTTCTTTAATTACTAATAGCACATCAAACAGCGAGAATGCTGGTAAAATTGACTTGGCGGCACCTGTAATCAGTGTAAATTCATCTAACATTAGAAGTAATACCGAAGCTAGTGGTTCGGCTGGAATAATTAATGTTACAAGTGATAATATTAGTTTGAGTAATAGCTCTAACTTGGGTGTAAACACAACAAGTAGCGGTACTGGTGGGACAATAAATATTAAAGGTGGTAATTTAACGGTTATAAATAATAGTGGTGGTGGTAGTAATGCGCGAGGAGAAGGAAACGCAGGTACTATTAATATTACAGTCAATAAATTTTTAATTGAAAATCAATCGGGGTTTGGGACTGATTCATTTAGTAGCGGTGCCGCTGGTAATATTAATATTACAGCTTCAGAATTTATCACACGCAAAAACTCAGGACTCGGAAGTCAAGCTAAAAATAGCGGTGCCGGAGGTAATATTAATATTACTACGAATAACTTACTTATCGAAAATTACTCAGGATTTAGTACAGGTACATCAGCAACAGGTACAGGAAATGCAGGCAAAATGAATATTAACGTCAGAAACAACGCTATAATTAGAAATTATGCTGGTGTTGGCGCCCAAACTGATGGTAAAGGTAATGGTGGTGAATTAAAATTTGTTGCAGGCAGTTTAACTATCGACGACTATTCGGGAATTATCAGTAACTCGTTTGGTACTGGCAACGCTGGTAACATGATATTAATAGCTGATAAAATTCAACTTAGCAACAACGCAGAAATTCAAGTACAAGGTGCGAGTACTGGTAATGCAGGTACTTTACAGCTAAATGCAAATAAACTCGCAATTAAAGATTATAGTCGAATTAATGCTACCACTAAGAATGGAGTTGGCGGCGAAATTTTTATCAACAACCGCGATATTAGGTTATTTAATAATAGTGAGATTACAGCTAGTTCTACTGCTTTAGGTAGTGGTGGTAATATTAATATTATTACAGATACGCTAATTGGATTTTATAACAGCGATATAACAGCTAACTCTGTAGATAGCTTTGGGGGTAGAATTAGTATTATCTCTCAAGGTATTTTTGGATTTAAGTTAAGCGATAAACTTAGTTCTGATAATGATATTACCGCAAGCAGCGCATTAGGAGCGCAATTTAGCGGTAGTGTTTATCTTGATATTATTAATACACCTGTGAAAACTTATGATAATTCACTCGATGGCACTTTTGCTGATGTTAGTCAACGTATTGCGTCTAGGTGTCATCGTGATAATTATTCTCAAAATTCATTGACTGTCACTGGCTCGGGTGGTTTGCCGCAAAGTCCACGTCAATTATTAGGCAGTACTATTTGGCATGATTTAAGTCCTCGTTCTACGGCGCCGACTTTACAATCACGTAATATGAAATATCAAGCAAGTAACAGTACAACAGTAATTGAAGCTAATCAAATTATAGTAAAAGATGGTGAAATTGTACTGGTGAATCAAGTCGGTTATCCTATAAAAGATAATACCAGAACCTGTTTACTATAAAATAATTATGATAAAAGCTAATTCAATACTCCTCGGTTAATGTATGTAGAGACGTTACATGTAACGCCTCTACAGGGGTTTCACGTTTCGCAATTTTCTTAACCGAGCAGTATTGAAAGCTAATTGGTTAATAGAACAAGATATATTTGACCGTCATCAAGAATTTATTGATACCGTGAGTATGCGTGTGACTTAGATTTAATTATAGAAGCAGGTGCCGAAGCAGCAATAGAAGAATATACAGCAAACATGTAAAACAAATAAAGTTTTACATGTACCAATAGTGGCACACAGAAGCTTGGCAAGAAAATAGAGAAATGTAACAAAGAAATCAAGCGGTCATACAGAGCAATAATAATTGACAGAATGCACCGAAAAGCCTTTTAATATAAGCAATCTCAATACTATTGCTGGGAGCAATACTGCAAAATTGAGAATTTAAAGCTGCAAGAATTGGTACTACCAATAATTACTAATGTATTAATATTTACACCCAGTGATAGCACTTAAAAATCCGTTGATTCATTGATTTGGGGCCATGTAAACGAATATTTTTAAGTATTATAACTTAGAAATTAAATTAAATATATAACTTCAGAAAAAATCAATTAGTTTTTATATCAGTATACATAGTTAAATTTTAGTTTTTTAATATAAAAAATTTATTTTATTACTTGTTTCCAATCAAAAAAGTGAGAACTACTGACAAAATTAAGATAATAAGAAAATCTATTCATCCTATCGACAGCTTAGAGGAAAACAAATTAGAACTGTAGCAGGAAAGACGAAAGATTTTAGGAAATAAAACAATGAATAAGAATTTTTTAACAGGACTCTTTGCTGCTACTGCGATTACCGGAATGGTTGCAACTGCTCCAGCACATGCAAATACAACAACCCCACCGATAAAAAGTGTAAACGAGGCACCTTCTTACTTTAAGAATAATTTGCAAAACATGCGCGATTTTGTAGGTAAAGAAGCACGTCAACTAGACCTAAAAACAATTCAAGCTCAGAAAGTAGATCTATCTAACTTTATCTTGAAATATGAGCATGATGTAAATGTATTTTTCCTTGGTGAGACAGCAGGTGGATATCGTAACCGTTTAGATTATAAGTCTACTTTTGGCAATACAACTAATACAGGTAAATTGTTTGGCGATACATCTTGTGCTACTGGGCAAACTATAGCTAACTTCAGTGCTTTTTGCGCGAATCCCAATAATGCAGTTGCTGGTCGTTCAAAAACCGATAGTCCTTTGCAAGTAGGTGACTGGGTAAGCATTGGAAGTCAAAAAGCTGGTACGCAGTTAGACTTTTTGTTGCACTCTAACGATATAAATGGTGGAATTAAAGGCAAGAGCGTTTTAACAGGGCAAGATAATACAAAAGGTATTTGGAGTTTGAACGATAAGCTCAACCATGATGGTTTACAGCACGCAATGGGTTATTACTACAATGATTTATTAGTTATAGGTTTTGAAGATTTATGGGGTGGTGGTGATAA
Organism: Calothrix sp. PCC 7103; assembly: GCF_000331305.1. Classification (GTDB taxonomy): domain Bacteria; phylum Cyanobacteriota; class Cyanobacteriia; order Cyanobacteriales; family Nostocaceae; genus Dulcicalothrix. Next base: position 478,838 of record NZ_KB217478.1, read on the forward strand.
AGATTATAATGACACTGTTTTTGTCATTGATGTTGGTAAAGATAATGCTCGTCATCTAGCTGGTATTAAGGCTGTACCTGAACCAACTACTGGCGCCGCTTTACTAGGTGTTGGTGTCGTAGGATTATTAAAATCACGGCGCCGTCGCGTTACCAAGTAGTATAGTAAGCTATCGCCTGTGTAATAAGTTTCATTTTTGTAGGTTAGGCAAGATGCCTAACCTACGTATTTTTTACTTTTATTTCTTAGCTATAATCCAGACAGCGTGAATTATACCAGGTATATATCCAAACATAGTTAGTAGTATATTAATCCAAAAATCTATACCAATACCAACTTGTAAAAATACACCCAGTGGGGGCAAGAAAATAGCACAGATAATCCGAACTAAATCCATTTACATCCTCCTTAAGAATGATGGCGCCAGAAATAGCAAACCATTTAACTTTTTTATATCTACAAGTTTAATAACAACACGAGAAAACATGATTCCGTTTAAGATTCGGGAAACCGTACCAAAGTGTCGTACAATAGTTTAACCACCACTAATTTTGGCTTTATAACCCATTTTAGTGAGAATTTCTAAAAGTTTCTGTTTGTGTTCGCCTTGTATTTCTATTTCCGAGTCTTTTAAGGCACCACCTGTACCGCACTGCGTTTTTAACTGTTTTAATAAGGCTTGTAGAGTTTCTGGTTTGGCTTGAAAACCAGTAATGACGGTAACAGTTTTGCCTTTACGTCCTGCACGTGTTGCTTGCACACGTAAATTTTGCTTTTCAGGTGGTAATTCCTCAACAGGTCGCTCGAATGCTGCTGAGTTTTTTACACCATCACCAAATTCACGCCAAGCTAAACCGTCCGAAGAATTTCCTTTTTTTGCCATAGTGTTGAATATTTATGAGTAGGTAGGGCATAATAGCCCCACCTTACAATTTTACATGTCGTAACCGAATAAATTGGGGTTAACTTCTCCTAATTGTAAGTCACCTAAACCATATTCAGCCCAACGTCTTTCTACCATTGTGGCAATATCTGGGTCGGACTCTAGAGGCGCCCCCCATTCGTGTTCTGTTTCTGGTGGTATTTTTGTAGTAGCATCAATACCCATGCGTCCACCTAAACCTAATTTTTCGCTAGCGAAGTCTAAAGTGTCGAATGGAGTGTTAGGTAAAATGAAGACATCACGTGTGGGGTCTACTTTAGAACTTATTGCCCAGACAACTTGACGTGGGTCACGGATATTTATGTCTTTATCTACCACAATTACAAATTTTGTGTATGTAAATTGTGGCAACGCACTCCAAAAAGCTAATGCGGCACGACGCGCTTGTCCTGGGTATGCTTTATCTATAGATATAACTGCCGCTTTGTAACTTAATGCTTCCATTGGTAGGAAGAAATCTACAATTTCAGAAACCTGTTGGCGCAGAATTGGTGTATATATACGGTTGAGCGCAATAGCCATCATCGCTTCTTCTTTTGGTGGGCGCCCGCTAAATGTAGTTAAATAAATAGGGTCTTTGCGGTGCGTCATACATTGAAAACGTACTAATGGTGAATCTTCGACACCACCGTAATATCCCATATGATCGCCAAATGGTCCATCTGGTAACACTTCACCTGGTGTTATTGTCCCTTCTAGTACTATTTCGGAATCGGCAGGAACTTCCAAATCTACTGTTTTACATTTTGCTAAACTTACACCACTACCACCGTACAAACCAGCAAATAACCACTCCGATAAATCTACAGGTATTGGTGTTGCTGCCGCCATAATAATTAATGGGTCTACACCAAGTGCAATTGCCACCTCTAACTTTTTACCACGTTCGGCTGCTTTGCGTAAATGACGGGCGCCTCCTCTTACTGACAACCAATGTACAGTCATCGTATTTTTGGATTGTAGCTGTAAACGATACACACCGACATTGGGTACACCAGTTTCACAATCCCTTGTAATTACCAGCCCAAGGGTAATTATTTTACCTGCATCACCTGGATATGGGCGTATCATTGGTATCTGATTTAGATCTAAATCATCACCTTGAATGACTACTTGCTGACATGTGGGGAAAAAATCACGTCCAGGTTTTGCTTTAACGACATCGAATAATACTTTACCAAAATCGATGGCTTGAGAAATTTTCTTTGGTGGTTTTGGTTGTTGCAACATTGCAAGCTTTTTCCCCAAGTCTTCTAACTCAAGGGGATGCTCCATATTCATTGCCCAACATATACGCTCCACCGTCCCCATTAAATTTACCGCAACAGGGAACGCGGCGCCTTTGACATTCTCAAATATTAAACCTGGACCACCTTTTGCGAGCATTCGGTTGGAAATCTCAGCAATTTCTAAATTTGGGTCAACGGGCGCCGTAATTCGCCGTAATTGTCCTCGTTCTTCCAATATTTTGATAAATCCACGTAAATCGCGTGCCATTCTACTGATATTCCAATAATTAAGAATCGTTAAGCGCTATTTATATTATCGGTCTTTATTCGTTTCGGTTTCACAAATCTTTTGTAACGGATAGTAGCATAGATACCTCCGGCTGTACGGCACCTTAGCGCTCTTTCGTCACTCTCGCTAGCTAAAAATCGAACGTGATTTTTAGGCTCCATATAGAAACTGGGTTTAAAGCTTTATTTCCTAACAGAATCTAAAAATTATAGGTTTTTGATGAAAAGCTTATATAGTAAGGGGTTTAGATTTTGCTCCGACCAAAGTGATGGAAGAGCGTTAGAATCGAAATTTAGAATATCACTGATATTTTTTATATCAGATAGCACAAGTCTAAGTTTATCGTTTATCATTCATTTCAAGCATATAAACGTTTAATTTCAATATATTTATCAAACAAGCGATTAGCGGTTGAATTTAACCTATCGTTGTTTTCCTTGATTAGCTCTGCATGAATTAGTAATGGGTCTGCAATATTTTCTACATCTTGGTGTGAGTAAGCATTTTGAGTTCCAAACTGTTGCATTAAAATTACTTCTCCTTGAGGACTGGGTATTAATTTAAGCTTATTAACTATTAAATCGTAGTTACCAGAAAAGTGTATTACTACAGATTGAGGGTATAGATAATCGGTTGCTATAGCGACGCCTAATTCTCCACCTATTAAAAAGTTTGTATATGAAGCTAAGTTGATAATAGTAGGTGCTATAAGTGAAAATTTCTGTTTTTGCTGAAAAGTAAAATTCCCTAACAATAATTCTGGACGTAGACACTCTACATAGCCCATTCCCCAACGCTCTAAAAGTCTAGTGTAATTTACTATCCAATAGCCTCCATTACGTTTTCTTTCAAGATAGCCTAAATAATACAAGTTTTTCAGATTATTACTAATACTCTCTAATGGTACCCCAGCATCAGCAGCTATTTCCTGTGCTGGAGCTTCTAAAATACTCGGTGACTTTAGCAAGATATAAATTATTTTTAGAGTAGTAGAATTGATTTCAAAGGAAGATGAACTTCTTCCTTTTGAGCTATTTTGAGCGCGAATAAAAACGTATGCTGCTGGACTATTTAAGTATATATTACCTGTGCTATCTATAAATTCGATGTCTTGGTTAAGTAAGTATTCAATAATTGAGTCTGTTAGATAAGGAGTTACAATAATCTGCTTGCGCTCTTTATTTCCATTAAAGATTTGGTCAGAACTGCTAAAAATAAAAGCTTCAACTTCTGTAATGCTCGGTAAAATTCTAAAAATATAATCTACGGAATTTGTACTACTGGCAATAGTTAGTATTCCTGTAGTACCTTCGTTATTTAAAGACTGCGGTATCTGTCTGAAGTTTACTTGAATATTAGGCAACTCCGCTAGATGTTCTAGACATTTTTCAATCAAAGATAAGTGTTGTTTTTGATACATACATCCTCTGACTTTATTCCCGCTTGCTCAAAATACTTTATAAGTTTTAATTATATATTATAACCTATATTAGTAAAATATTACTAGGATTTGTGAACCATCGTTCACATTTTACTTGGCGCCATCCCAAGGTGCCATATACTATGGTTACTTCTAGCTTGCTAGTTTGTTCAAAAAATGATTAAAATTATCGCTGTCCATCAAGCCATTTTCTGACAATATCCTACGTACAGCGACTAAATGCACCGTTCGTACATACGCTTGTTGCTCGTAACCGGGCAAAACAACTAATGTACCTGATGATGGATACTGATAAACTTTCTGCGAACCAGTTGTTGCTACTTTTACAAAGCCTATACTTAAAAGTAGATTCTCTAACTCTATAAACTTAATATCTCTAACCATTGTGACGAATTACTCCTTGTAACTGGCTGAGAACATCATCCTTAAGTTTAGCAAATATTTTAATCGCCTGTCTATTTAATACATTATCCTTAGATAAGTGAACTGTTACATGTTCACCAACCTTAGATAAGTCAAATTCCTTTAACTTTCAAAATATGCCTGTAAATAGAGCCAATAAGCTTGACTATTTCTCGCATCATATACAATTAATATACATGGCATAGGCTCAAACAACCATAGCTCTAAGTCTGAGTGAGTCAGGGTAAAAGTAATAGTTTTTTGGTCTGCAAGTACAGAGAGTGAATCTGTAGCCTTTAATTGAATATAAATCTGACCATTTTCAATTTCACCATCAGCATTATAAGTGAAAATTAGTAAGTCATAACCATAATCATACTCAATTCGTTCTACAGAGTAACCGCATAAAAATATATATCTTTCAACATAATTAACACTTAAATCGGCTATTATATGTTCTCTTGGTCGCTTTTTTCTTGCCATTTCTCGAATATTTTACTTTTATCATAGTAAATAAATTTTTTTGATAATGAAGCAGGTCTTGGAGCAGTACGCGGTGATAAATCCCCACAGGCGCCTGAAGCAATCGTGCCTTTATCCAATATACCGCTCTTCTCGAAATACTTGTAACAAGAAAAATGTTAAACAGCGTTACAGAGTGCTTTAATAGATAAGATTCAGCAAATAACCGCGTCCGCATTGAATAAACCAAAAGCTCAAACCTCTATGAACCGCAGTGCTATTAAAAACTTTGCCATTTGGGCACGTCTAGATAATACAACTTCTAGCAGTGCCAAAAAAACAGCAACAAGGCGCCTGAAGGAATTACAAGAGCAACAATTAGAACTGCGAGAATACCAAGCAAAATTGCAAACCCTTGCTGATACAAGGATTAAGCTTGATTTAGATGACGGGGTAGCTTATGATTACACTCGCTTTAAAGGGTTAGTATATGAAGGGTCTGATTTGAAAATGGCTGACTTGGAAAAGGCGTCGCAGTGGAAATTAGAATTGTTGAAAACAGAAGCATAATGAGTGAAAGAGGTTTTTTACCTCTTACGAAAATTAATTTCTTCACCTGCGTTATTATTTGTGCTAAACTAGAAATAGTGCCTTGTACTAATAAAAAGTTATGCGCTCAAATGTTGATCAAAAAAAGATTGAACAACTCATGAAAGCCCTAGGTAGAGAAGCGATAGTGGTTCGGGTTGTATCTTTTTTACAGGTGGCGCCAGTGCTTTACTTATTGGGTGGCGCAGTTCTACAGTAGATATCGATATCCGTCTAGACCCAGAACCCCAAAGTATTTTCCAAGCGCTCGCCAAACTTAAACAACAGTTGGACATTAATATTGAACTAGCTTCCCCGCAGGACTTCTTACCTCCACTACCGGGATGGCGTAATCGAAGTATCTTTATTGGAAAGCAAGGTGAAATCTCGTTTTATCATTACGATTTTATATCTCAAGCTATTTCTAAGCTATCTAGGGGATATAACCGTGATGTTGATGATGTTCAAGCTATGTACGAACAAAAATTATTTTCTGTCGAAGAACTGCGTAGTTGCTTTAACGCGATTGAACCTGAATTAATACGATTTCCTTCTCTTAATCCTGATGTTTTGAAAAGCAGGGTTGAAGAATTTATTGAACATTGTGAAAATACACTAGGGAGCGATAAATAATGGAGCTTCAAGAATTGCCAGGAGCAGAATTAATCTTACCTGGACTGGATGACCTTCTCCACGGTAAAAATAACACAATTGGGTCTTTATTAATTGCAATCGCATCTGTACGTTTAGCAAAAGCTGGCTTGGATATTCCAAAAGTATCTCTAGCCAAAGAGCCAGAACTAACTTTGTATGCTCATCTTCAAAACGAACGTGATGATGCTTATCCTTATTATAATGCTTTATTAAATAGTCTTAACAGCTTTTGTGCAGCACTTGAAGTTAATTACAGATATAATGACTACGGTTCAGGGCTTGATAATATAGATATTACTCAATATGAAGGAGTATATACTGAAGTAACAATGCCTGGATATCACGTTATATTGCAACGCAGTTCTAATGGTCATAATCTGCCTAAAACTGAAGTAATAAAGATTCCTGTGCTTGAGCTTCAAGAGTGGTTATAAACAGTTAGATGAACGAAAACAGTTAACAGCAGCAAAAGTTTCCGAGTTACTTCTAGTTTTAGAGTATCCTGAACTGCCGTTACATAATAATCCTGCTGAACTAGCTGCAAGAACAATGGTGCAGCGACGCAACATTATTTATGCGACTCAGACGAGTGAAGGTACTAAAGCTTGGGATATATTCATGTCTCTTGTTGCGACTACTCGCAAATTAGGAATAAGCTTTTTAAGTACATACAAGACTGTATTTCTAAGAATTATCATATCCCATGTTTAGGAGATGTTATTAGAGATAAAGGTGTTCAAAAGCATCAGCCCTTGTTTTGGCAAGATGAACTATTTTGTATGTCAGGGTAAAAACTCTTAGATTAACTCGTTGGTTAAATTAAAAACTCACTGCATTTAAGGGTTGGTGTGCATATATTTGTGCTGCATCAAAATTTCTTTGTTTATCAATGTATGTAATCTACGCTTAGGTTGGTGCGTTTAAAAGTGCGTTATTGAAGAAGTGCTATTGTAGTTTATATTTTATTGTTATATAGTTAGCTCTTCCACTTTGTCATAAATATTATGTTGATATAAATTACTGTTAGCAACGTTCTGTGGCGCAGCGGGCGCCCTGCGCCGCATGGCTTGAGTTATTTGTATACATAATAAATATATCCAACAACAAAGAGAATCATTATTAATGAACTGGGTTGTTGAATTTCATGAAGACTTTGAGCCAGAATTTGATGCTCTACCAAACAAAGTGCAAGACAAAATACTCGCTCGCATTCGTCTACTGCAAGCTTTCGGTTCTGAGCTAGGACGACCTAATGTTGACACATTAAATGGTTCGCGGCATAGCAACATGAAAGAATTAAGGTTTAATGCAGCGGATGGAGTCTGGCGTGTAGCATTTGCATTCGACCCAGAACGGTGTGCAATACTACTGGTAGCAGGTGATAAGTCAGGCAGTAGCGAAAGTCGTTTTTATAATCAACTTATCAAAACAGCTGATGACAGGTTTGATGCCCACTTGGCTCAATTAAAGGCTGAACAAGAGGAAAAGTGATGGTAACTTATGGGTAAAACTTTAAAAGAAAAACTAGAAGAATTGTCACCCGAACGACAAAAAAAGATTGAAGAAGAAGCAAATCTTCTTATCGCAGAGGAAATGACACGGCAGCAACTGAGACTTGCACTTAAGCTAACTCAAGAACAAATGGCAAAATTTCTTCAAGTTGACCAAGGGAATGTTTCCCGACTTGAACAACGTACTGATTTAATGCTTTCGACTTTGCGGAAATACATTGCTGCAATGGGAGGTGAGTTAAAGCTTGTTGTTGAATTTCCAGACCGTCCACCTGTCACCCTAATAGGTATTTCAGAAATCGAAGAACCATCAGCATTAGTCAGTAATGAGTGATTTTTCTGAGCATGGATGACCTCAACCAAAAGCTAAATACCATTTATCCCGGCAAGATAGTACGTAAAGACCTGACCAAGCGTATCAAAGAAGGCGCCAATGTACCTGTGTATGTGTTGGAGTACCTACTGGGTGTGTACTGCGCGACTGACGATGAAACCACTATTGAGGAGGGTGTTGCGCGCGTCAAAAACATCCTAGCTCAAAACTACGTCAGTCCTGACGAAGCGGAATTAGTCAAATCTAAAGTTCGGGAAATGGGACGTTTTACAGCTATCGACCGAGTTACAGTGTCCCTCAATGAGAAAGAAGATATGTACCAAGGGACTTTGATGAACCTGGGTTTAAAAGATGTAGTCATCGACCCAGAAATTGTCTTAGCTTACCAAAAGCTTTTGGGGGGAGGTATTTGGTGCATTTTACAACTAGAGTATGAAGGAGGGCTTAAACCAAGTCCTTTTATTGTTGCTAGTCTCAAACCCATCCAAATGCCCAATGTGGATATGGAGGAATTATTCTCTGGGCGCCTAAATTTTACTCGTGATGAATGGATAGACTTATTAATACGGTCAGCAGGTTTAGAACTAGGCTGTTGACTTTGTGGGAAATTAGCCGAAAAAACTTCATGCTATTTTTGTGTCGTCGTAACTCGGACTCAACATGCGAGGTTTTCGACCAACTATTTCTTTACAAAGCACACTTCGATTCTAAAAATAAAAATTAAAATATAATACTAACAAAAACTATACTCACAAGAACGCGGAGGTTATAAGCTTTAGCTTGTAACGACGCCACGGCGCTTGTAATCAAGCTAATCACTATTACAACTGGAAAATACAATTCTTCTCTTTGAAAGCATTGACTGTCCAAAAACTTGAGTTAACCAAATTTCTAAGTCAGTATACCGAACTGCTTCTAATGCTTGTTTTACCACTGAAGTAGTTAGATTCATAGTGCATAAAGCAATATTCAAAATCATCTGACCCATCTGTTTGATCGGAGATTTAGACTGAACTTCCCCCCAAGCAAAAAGACGGAACTCTTTCCTAGAGCAACTTTCCAGCTTTTTAAAATCGCTCTTACTGGGTACAAATTGCCAAAGGGGCATATGCGTTGCGGTTTTGAGGCGTTTACCCCCCGTTTTTTACGTTACCACAGATGTGCCCAAAAATCAAAGCTTACATGGGTACAGCAGATATTGTTGCAAACGCTAGAAGTATTATATATCAAAGCTTTAATGCCTGTTTAGTACATAAGCACCGGGGGAAGTTCAGTTTAGAAGAAAACTGCTTGTATTTACCAAAAATTGACTCAAGCACATCAGAAGTAGGCTGTTGACTTTGATAGTTTTTGGGCCATTTTTACTCATGCATAATACGTGTTTTATCACATTAGCCTTAAAAGCCTATAAAATAATGATTATAGAGCTTTTATTTTAGACACAAAAACTGTATGAACTTTTGGGTGCCCGTTTCCCACAAAGTCAACACCCTAGTTTTAAACCACTGCCAAACTAACTTTGTAACACCTTTGTATCTCAGATAAAATCTGATACGTTTTCCACGCTTGTCTTTTGGCAGCACATCACCTTTTAGGTACATGGTTAAGGATAGTTTTCTCGTTCAGTGAAACTGTTGCCAAAAAAGCAAACCTTGTTAATGCTATATCAAGCTTACCAGTGCAGTCGTAGACCAAGAAAGGATGACGATGAGCCGTATTGGCTGGTCTCTTTACAAATCGATAAATTTTGACCATAAACTAGTACTACAGGACTAGTAATCATTATCATAAAACTAATAGCTTATAAAAAAATCAGCCCAATGGCTGACTATAAGCAATTTTTTACTAATTGGGTTTTCAGATAAGAAATATTATGGTTCCAGTGACAAAAATCATTCTAAATGAAGGGTTTTAAAATATGGGTAGTACAGGACTCGAACCTGTGACATCCTGCTTGTAAGGCAGGCGCTCTACCAACTGAGCTAACCACCCGTGTTTGACTTGCCAGAATTAAATATAGCAAAGCTTTTTTAAAAAAGCAAGTCTTTTATTAAAAGTTTTTTGGCTTCAGTGGTTAATTATGTTTTTTTGCAGCCAGTTTGGGTAATATACTTATCGAACGTATCCCTGAAAGGCGCCTATGCTGCTCATGAATGTTATTTACTTGAACGTTTAAAGAGTTAACAGTATATATTATGTTGGGTTCGGCAAAGCCTCCACCCAACCTACTCCGCTCCTCAGCACTCAGTACTTTCCACTCAGCACTCTCTTATGCCTTCTGGTCGGACTCATGACCGTATTACTATTTGGGTTTTGCCTGTTCTCGTTGGCGCCACTTTTTGGCAAACGCGCAATGGGAATATAACGCTGCTTATTGCTACGGGGTTTATGTTGGGTGGGTTAATGTTTGGGCCTGACTTGGATATATACTCGGTGCAGTATCAGCGCTGGGGATGGTTCAAGTGGATTTGGTTGCCGTATCAAAAGAGTTTACGTCATCGCTCGTTTTTATCGCATGGCCCCGTTATTGGGACTGCTTTACGAGTACTTTATTTTACAATTTTTATTAGTGTTATTACAGTTATTGTTTTGTTGATTGGTGAGAGAAGCGGTAATTTAACTCTTAATTGGTATAGTTTGGTTGATAGCATCGCCAATACAGTAGTTATTCATAAGGCTGAATTTATCGCTTTGTTTGCCGGTTTAGAATTCGGCGCCATGAGTCATTATCTCAGCGATTGGACGGGTTCGACTTACAAGCGCATCAAAAAACAAGGAATCCGTCAATATTTAAAGGGACTAGCAAATAATGGCAAAATTAAGAAACGTAAACGAGTCGTCAGAAAGCGGAAAGTCAAAAGCAAATAATTATGAACGAAAATCTTCAAGCATTACAAGAACTCATCGACGTAGTAGCAAAACTCCGTAACCCCGATGGGGGATGTCCGTGGGACTTGGAGCAAACACCGCAAACTTTAACACCTTACATTATAGAAGAAGCATACGAAACTGTAGATGCTATTAAAAGCGGTGACAAAAACGCTATTGCCGAAGAACTCGGAGATTTATTGTTACAAGTAGTACTACAAGCACAAATAGCTAGTGAACATGGAGATTTTTCTTTAAAAGAAGTTGCGGAAGGCATTTCACAAAAACTAATTAGGCGCCATCCTCATGTATTTGGTGATACATCAGTACAAAGCGTTGATGAAGTGCGACAAAATTGGGAGCAAATAAAAGCCACAGAAAAAGGACAATCTGCCCAAGAACAAGCATTGCTTAGTAACAAACTTAGTCAATACAACAAAAAACTGCCACCTTTAACAGCAGCAATGAAAATTTCTCAAAAAGCGGCAGGCGCCGGGTTTGAGTGGGAAAATATAGATGGAGTCTGGAACAAGCTCGCAGAAGAAGTAGAAGAATTTAAGCAAGCTTTAGCGCACGAAACACCTCAACAGCAATCTTCAGAATTTGGAGACGTGCTATTTTCACTCATCCAACTCGCACGCTGGAATAATATCGACCCAGCAGAAGCATTACAAGGAACAAATCAACGCTTTATTCAAAGACTTAAAAAAATGGAAGCGTTTGCCGACCGTCCACTTAGCGAATATACCTTGGCAGAATTAGAAGAACTTTGGCAACGTGCAAAAAAAGAATTACTTACCTAACTCTTGCGAGCGGTTAGTAGCTGCTTTAACAGCTTGAATTAAAGCTGAACGAAATGCTGCTTTCTCTAATTCAGCGATTCCAGCGATAGTAGTACCACCTGGACTTGTCACCCGGTCTTTTAATTCAGCCGGATGAATTTTGGTTTCATGTAATAGTGTAGCTGTACCTAATACTGTTTGTAATGCTAATTGCTGTGCAACAGTACGTGGTAAACCAGATGCAACACCACCATCTGCGAGAGCTTCCACCATTAACGCGACATACGCAGGTCCACTTCCTGATAACCCCGTCACAGCATCCATCAAACTTTCAGAAACTTCTACTACTTCCCCTACTGCTGAAAATAACTGATGCGCTTTCTCCAAATGATTTACTTGAGTATCTTTACCCGCACAAATTGCTGTAATTCCGGCGCCTACAGTTGCAGGAGTATTGGGCATTGCACGTACCACGGGTAAACCCACAAAAGCCGCTTCCAACTGTCTTAAAGTCACCCCTGCCAAAATTGATACAATTAAAGGAAAATGACTTTGACTAATGACACTAGAAATTTCCTGAGTTACACTAGTGAATACCTGGGGCTTTACGGCTAAAAACATTACCTCTGCACCCGTATTAAACACTTCAGTGTTTTCACTTACCACATTTACTGCATATTTTTTAGCTAAAAACTCTCTCCGTGCAGAAGAAGGTTCACTAACAATAATTTCCGAAGATTTATAAATACTTGTATTGATGAGACGGGATAAAAGCGCTTCACCCATTACCCCGCCACCGATTAAGCCAAATTTTACTGACAAGTCGAATTCACCCTAATTATATTTAACATCAAATTTGGATCAATGATAACCTTTCCAGCCTAAGAAAGACTCATATTGCAAGGATTTTTATCTATTTTTCCCCTATTAAATCCCGGTGCCCAAATTTGTCTTGATATCACTTAAATTGCTGCGAATAAAGGTACTTATTACTGTGCCATACGAACTGGGTCAGAACCCCATGTTTGAGTTGGGTTTGCAGAAGCAGGACGATTTGGACGCGCTGGATGCTGTGGCACTTCATGTAAAACCCCACCTTGAGTGCTTACTTGTACACAACTTGGTGTGAACAAGAAAATACTTTCACCAATACGTTCTTGATGTCCATCAAGTGCGTATGTTCCACCCGCGACAAAATCAACTGCTCGCTGCGCTTGGTCTGGATCCATTATTGTTAAATTCAATACCACTGATTTGCGCTCACGTAGTGCCTGAATCGCTTGAGGCATTTCTTCAAACGTCCGTGGTTCAAGCACTAACACTTCCGAAATTCCATTCAAAGCTCCGGGCATACCTATTACATTATTCATTGTTTTCGCACCTGCTACACCAGTATTCATTGTAGTCATGGGTTCACGCCAACGTCCATTGTTCGCTGGTGCTTCTGCTGGTTGAGGTGCCGGTTGTTGTGGTGGGTTTTGCTCTTGGTAGATGTTCTGGTAATTATCGTTATCAACTTCTTCGTAGTACTCATACTCTTCTACTGGTTCATTTAAACCAACGAAGTCTTTTAATTTGGTAAATATGTTGTTCATTTTGACATGCTCCTGGTACTCAATACCTTGACTTAGTTAGGTAAAAATAGCTTCTCGCTGCCTTTACCATATTTTTTCGCACGGACAATTTAAGAATTCTACCGTCATTTGTAACATTTATCACGCACAAATAAAATCTATGAGTCTTACGCTTTAACGTTAGAACATATTTTTATACGTAACAATGAGTCAAGATTATATCCTAAGTAGTCCGCTAGGAAAAGTTTCTTTTGACCCATATTTTAAATAGGTACACATTTGTAAATACTATATTTCACATACCTTCGTGAATCAGGATATAATATTTTTTTTGGGTATCAAATATTGTCAGTACCAAAGTTGTTCTTTGATACTTAATGCCAAGCAAGGGCTTGTTTAATAATGTTTTAATGCCTGTAGCATTTGTCTTGACTGACTCTCAGCGTGTGTATAGATTGATTTCTTCAACGGGCGCCAAAAAGAATTGTTCCCAATCTTATCATCGTGGCGCCTGCTTTGATCCCAAGCTCATAATCACCCGACATTCCCATTGAAAGCTGCTCTATACATATGTTTGACAAATTTTGAGCATTGATTTTTTCCGCTAATTCACGAGTTTGGTTAAACACCTCTAAAGTTTGTATTTCGTCTGAATCTAAAGGCGGGATTGTCATTAAACCTTGACATTGTAAACTTTTACATTCATTTAATAAAGGCAAATCTTCGAGCAACTGGGGGATATCCCACCCAGATTTGTTGGGGTCAGGAAGAATTTTGACTTGGAAACAAATGTGGGGATTGAGATTCATTGTAGAGGCGAGTTGGTTGAGACGTTGAGCAATCGTTACTGTATCAACAGAATGAATCCACTGAAATAGCTCCAGAGCTTTTTTGGCTTTATTGCTTTGTAAATGACCAATGAAGTGCCAGGTGATATCAGGTAAATCATGGAGTAAAGCTTGTTTTGCGGCAGCTTCTTGGATACGACTTTCGCCAAAATCGCGAATTCCTGCGGTGTAAGCGATGCGAACTACCTCCGCAGGAACTGTTTTTGTAACAGCGATTAATCGAACCTGAGCGGGTAATTGAGAACGAATGTGGTTGATGCGGTCGTGGTATGGGTTGCTCATATGCGCGCGGTTTGGGTGAAAAGCGCGTTTGTTTTAATTAGTGGGTGTTAATTAAAAGTGCGCTGGAAAACACTTTGAAGCTGATTGTATTCTTCTGAAGAGCCAGAACGACGTAGAGAACGCAGGCGATTTTCGAGCATCATCCGTGCTTCCGTGCGTCCTATAGACTGGAACTTCATATTTTTGGCTTCGACAGTCACTATAAAGAATAGACGCTGTGCGTAAAGGGTTGTGAAAAGCTCTTGGTTCTCATCCACCAAGCTGATTCGGTAGAGTAAACCCCAAGTTGGATGATTTATATAAGTTTCTGGGCTATCTGAGTTCATCTAGTGCCGTTACTTCTTTTTTGTACATATAACCTTTTCTCTACTAATAACGAAAATTCAGCCTAATTATTACCATATTTCGCTGGAAGATTTGCTTAAAATCATATAATTGCGAATTGATAACTGCTTTCCTGAGAATTGTTTATGTTCCTGGCGCCACAAAAATGGCGGTAGCGGTAGCATAATCCCCATCATGACTTAAACTGAGTTGACAACTGTTATTTAGCTCCCCTGAAGTAGTGACAATAGCTTCTGCCTTGTTGTGGAATACGACGAATGGCACACCAGAAGAATGGCGGCAAATTTCTACATCAGTATATCCAATTCCTCGCCATCCTGTGCCCAAAGCTTTTACAACCGCTTCTTTAGCTGCCCAGCGTCCAGCAAGTTTATTTATGACCATGCGAGTCATTTCGTTACTGACTCCACAGTGTTGCTGTTCGTTGGGTGTGTATACACGTTGCAAGAAGCGATCCCCGAAGCGTGTTATTAGTGCTTGTATTCTGGGTATATAGACTATATCTGTTCCGACTCGGATTTTCATTTGGATGTAGTTGGGGCGGGTTTACAATATTGTAGTGATGTGTGAAGCATATAGTAAACCCGCCCTTACAATATACGTAAGGCAGCTAGTTGAGCTTCGGCTTTTTGTAGTGATTCATACCATTCGCTTTCTGAGTCACTATCTGCAACAATTCCGGCGCCAACATGTTCCCAGACAGTATTATTCTTAGCGTTGGGCGCCACGAGTAAAGTTCGGATTACAATATTCAAATCTAAATAACCTCGCCAGTCAATGTAACCAAAGGAACCATAAAACAAACTGCGACGTACTTGCTCGAATTCTTCGATAATTTCCATGCAGCGAATTTTAGGACACCCCGTAATCGTACCACCTGGAAACATGGCGCCGATTAAAATTCCCACCACATTACTCAGAAAGGTTTGTTGCATTTTTAGTAACCAATCACCGAAAGGTGGAATATAGATAGTACAACAATTAGAGTTCCTTGCCTGCTTTGTGTAATTCTCTCCAATTGGTGAATGGGTATGAGTCGTCCTAACAACAATGCTAACAGTATTTTTAATCACACTTCTAAATTTCCGAACAAATTACCTGACTTTAGTGAGTTCGGTTATGCTGTTGAATGTGTATTAGGACAAAACCTGAGTGGTGGTAGAGTCACCTACAAAGCCAAAACAGATTCGCAGTATGTAGTTATTAAACAATTTCAATTTGCCACAGTTGGCGCCAGTTGGTCAGGTTTTGCTGCATTTGAACAAGAAATTAATTTACTCCAACACCTAGACCATCCGCAAATACCCAAATATCTCGACTGCTTTGAGACAGAAAATGGTTTTTGCTTAGTCCAAGAGTATATTAATGCTTCCAGTTTGGCTGTATGGATGTTATCTCCCCAACAGTCATTCTCAATTTTAGATAATGCTTTTAGAGTAGCTTCAGGTGTGTTAGAGATATTGGTATACTTACAAGAGCAGGTGCCGTCAGTAATTCATCGCGATATTAAACCTGAGAATATATTAATAGATGAATCGAGTGTATATCTAGTTGATTTTGGATTGGCGCGGATGAGTGGGGAAGAAATGGGCGCCAGTACAACGGTGAAAGGTACACTAGGGTTTATGCCACCAGAGCAAATATTAGGCAGGTCATTGACAACAGCTTCAGACTTATATAGTTTGGGTGCAACGCTAATATGCTTGTTGACACAAACACCATCTAGTCAAGTGGGAAATTTAATAGACGATTCGTTTCGTTTTAAAATTCATCAAATATTGCCAGAACTGAACTTGTACTGGGTTGACTGGTTAGAAAAAATGGTTGCACCCAATCAAGAACAAAGATTTCTCGATGCTGCAACCGCTTTAAAAGCATTATTGGCAATTAATACAAGTAGTCCTATTTATGCGAAGAAAGTAAATCATAGATATCCATTAGCAGTTGCACTCACGCTAAGTGCATTTAGTATAGGGTTACTGAGTGCATTTTCATTACATACAGTTCAACCGCAACCCCTACCGTTACAAGTTCCGACCAAGCAGCTAATTAAACCAGGTAAAAAACCACATCTACCAAAACACTTAAAAAAAGTGCATCAATGTTTTGATTGTAGATATAGAACTGCCGATTTGCGCGAAGAAGACTTGAGAAATATAAAATTGGATTCCCCGTAACTTAGTTGACATCATTACCGTAAACAATTCTGGCGCCCCAAAATAGTATAAGTAACATAATTGCCAACCAGTCGCGTGGTTTGAGTTTAAAATAGTGCCATTGAACACGGTGCTGGTTGGGACTTGTGAAACCACGCACTGTAATAGCACTTGCCATTTGTTCTGCACGCAAAAACAAATTATCAAATAATCGTTCTGTAACTGTCAGCCAAATTTTAGCAGCACCTTTGAATCCTATTTTCTTCCAATTGATAGCGCGTGTCATTATCGCTCGAATTAAATTCTGTATTTCTTCTAGTACTAAAGGTATAAAACGCAACGACAATGTTAACGTCAAAGTCACTTCTGTAATTGGTAATTTCAACATTTTTAACGGCTGCATCAAATCTTCCAGAGCAGCAGTGATTTCTTCCGGCGCCGTTGTAATTAAGTATAGATTACTACTATATAAAACAGTAAATAGAATAGTGCTAATTCTGAGAGCTAAATCAAGTGAACGACGAGTAACTTTAAAAACACCGCGTTCAAATAAAACATATGTATATTTTTTACTACCAGTTTGATTAGATGTAGTAGGAGTAGGAGTAGGAGTAAGAGTAGATATAGAAGGAGTTTGTGTAGGTGTAGGTGTAGGTGTAGATTGAGATTGTGTAACAACGTGATAATCACCTAAACGTGGTTGATAATGTAAACCAAGTCCATCGGGAGTAAAACATCCAATAACAAACACCAAAAACGTTAAAAACAACAACCCTACCATTTGTTGAGGTTGTTGCCAAATGCGTCGAGGAATACCAGATAGTAAAGTAGTCAATACTAGTAATACCACCAACAATAGGCGCCATTCATTATTGGCGAAAGTATAGGTAGTCAAGAAACTCATCAACCAAAAAATCTTGACACGGGGGTCAATCTTATGCAACCAGGTTTGTGGTTGTTCGAGATAAAGACCAAGCGGTAAAGAGCGAAGTAAATCCATTTTACGTAGGGTGCGTCACGCCATTGACAAGCCAGAAACGAAGCGACTAACCTAGTAGCGTCACGCACCTAATCAAGGTACCATCAATTTATAACCTATACATCATAATTAAGATGTGTGATGCCACTAGATTGTTGGCTTCGCTGTAAACAATTTATAACTTATAAATCATAATATGGTGCGTGATGACACGAGCATCACGCATCCCAAGTTTAAACACGAGTTGCGCGGTTTGTGTTGATAACGCTGCCTTCTGCGTCGCGGACTTTCTTACTACGCCATAATATACGGATAGGTGTACCTTTGAAACCTAGTTGTTGACGGAATTGACGTTCGATGTAGCGACGATAGTTATCGTTGAAACGCTTGGACTCGTTGACAAATAAGGCAATCGTTGGCGGCGCCGTTGTAACTTGGGTGCCATAATAGATTTTACCTTGCTTACCACTACGACTAACTGGGGGTGAATGCCAGTGTACTGCGTCTTCGAGTACTTCGTTGATAACAGATGTACTAACACGGCGCCTATGTGACTCAACGCTACTAACAACTAGTTCTAAGATTTTTTCTACACGCTGTCCGGTTTGAGCGCTGACGAAGATTGTGTCTGCCCACTCGGTAAAATGTAATCGTTCTTCAAGAGCTTTCTGATAGTCGTAAATTGTATGGGAGTCTTTTTCAATTGCGTCCCATTTATTTACAACAATAATACACGCGCGTCCTTCGTCAACGATTCGTCCCGCTAGTTTTTGATCTTGGTCGGTGACTCCATCCAGTGCGTCTATTACTAATAACACTACATCACTACGTCGAATAGCTTTGAATGCACGGTTAATACTAAAGAATTCTGTACCATATTCAATACTTTTCTTTCTGCGAATTCCTGCGGTATCGATAAGACGATATTTGTGCCCGTCACGTTCAATAAATGTATCAATTGCATCGCGCGTTGTACCCGAAATCGGGCTAACGATGGCGCGTTCTTCACCGACGAATGCGTTTAATAGACTTGATTTACCGACATTTGGGCGCCCGACAATAGCAATTTTGATTTCTTCATTTTCTGGTATATCTTGCACCATCGGTAAATGGTTAATTAACTCGTCGAGTAACTCACCTGTACCGCTACCGTGGATAGCAGAAATAGGATATGGTTCACCGAGTCCTAATGTCCAAAACTCAGCAGCTTGCATTAAACCTTGTTCAGGAGATTCGCATTTATTAACTGCAAGCAAGACAGGAACTTTTTGAACTCGCAACCAGGAGGCAATTTCTTCATCGGAAGAATTAGGCCCTGCTTGCCCATCTACCAGAAAAATAGCAGCACTTGCTTCGGAAAGTGCCGTCATCGCTTGCTGACGAATGAACGGTAAAAATTCAGTATCATCGTTAAATATCAAACCACCTGTATCAACGACTGTAAACTCTCTATCACGCCAAAACGCTTTTAAGTAGGTTCTGTCACGTGTTACACCTGGTTCGTCGTGAACTATAGCAGTTTGTTCACCAGCGAGACGATTTACAAAAGTTGACTTGCCCACATTGGGGCGCCCGATAATAGCAACAACAGGTAAACTCATAATAATTTAGTTAGCTCCATCTAAAATATTTAATATTTGACAGTTCAACGAATTCAAACTTAAAACAGTACAGGGATATAAAAATAAGTCTAAAAGACTGGAGATTGAACCTTGATATACTATAAGCAACGCCAGAAGACACGCCGAAGGGTATTTAGATTTATCAAGTCAGGCTTATTTATACTCGGAATATGTACTTTACTATACGCTTACTTCATAGAACCAAACTGGATTGAGATTAAATCGCTACAATTAAGTCTTCCACGCCTTCCACAAGAATTTAACGAATATAGAATTGTACAAATTAGTGATATCCATGTCAATCGATGGATGACTTCAGCACGTTTAAAGCGTATTTTTCGATTAGTCAATCAGCAGAACCCTGATTCAATAGTAATTACAGGTGACTTGGTAACACACGAACAACAACGCTTTATTCCTAAATTACAACAGACACTGGGTGTACTTACCGCAAAAGAGGGTAAATTTGGCGTGTTAGGGAATCATGACTATGGTGCCAATCCCGAAGCAATTGCAAAAACAATGGCAGAAACTGGTGTCATCAATCTTAATAATACCATCTCCATTTTACAACGTGGTAACGCAAAATTGTACATGGCTGGAGTAGATGATGTTTGGGCAGGAAAAGCTAGGTTGGACATAGTACTACAAAACTTACCATTAGACGGCGCCGCAATATTACTAGCACACGAACCAGACTTTGGCGACACCAGCGCTGCAACCAACAGGTTTGATTTACAATTATCAGGACATTCCCACGCTGGACAAATACGCTTACCATTTTTAAAACCACCCGTATTACCTGACCTAGGTAAAAAATATTACGCAGGACTCTATCAAATTAGTGGAATGAAATTATACACAAACCGAGGTTTAGGTATGACAGGACTTCATGTCAGATTTAATTGTCGTCCTGAAATTACCGTTATTACACTTCATGCTGAAACAATTGGCAACGGATAATAACGGATGTAACGGATGGGCGATTTTAAATAATAAATGTTCAAATCTATCAAATCAAATTACTAATATATGGATAAATTAAATCGTTATCGTGAACTAAGTCTCCAGTGTTTATTTACCATATTTGGGAATGATTGCTGTTGGATAAATATTTTAAAATTATGCACTCGGATAAAATTTCCCCAATTCATCTGTATCTCATTTTGTTAGGCATTGCTTACATTTTTTTTGACTTGGGTAAAGTTGTGGGTAAGTAAAGTTGTGGGTAATATGTTGGGTTCCGTTCCTCCACCCAACCTACGGTGGATTGTAAAGTTATTTAACGAAACTTTGCTAGATAGCACATAAAATTATACAGTTTTAAACTATTTAGATGATTTGGTCGGTATTGGTGTATTAGTGGAATATTAGCAAAATATATACAAATCTGTTTTTCACCTACAGGTGCCTACTTAATATATGTTTACCATAAATACATCTGCTACTGACATCAAAAGAAAACGAGTCCAACTCAGAGTTGTATACGAAGAGTTACCACCTGTTGAAAAGCAGATAGTGCAATTGTTCTCAATAATTTATGAGCCAGTGAGTAAAAAGCAGTTTTTTAGCTGTTTTAGTAAAGTAGGCGCCGTAGATAGTAAAATTTTGGATGTATATGTAGAAGGGTTGGTGAGAAGCTCGTTACTTGTTAAAAATAAAGAGTTAATACAATGTCATGATTTATTGGTAGAAATTGTTACGCGCGATGCGGTATCTACAGAAAAATTTGAAGTCTTGGCAAACTGTGTTCACGTTGAAATGCCAATAAGGAATTATGAAGTAAATGGTTATCGGTTGTTCTCGAATGATGTGCAGTTAATACGGGAGGTTCGTATTGGACTTTACCGAGGTGATTTAAATTATGTCAATAAACAGTTTCATGACTATGAGCAATGTAGACAGATTAAAAATAAAATATCTGTACAGCAAGTTATCTACAAAATATGTAATAATCCGTTTGATGCTAAGTGGATTGAAGTTTTACCACAAGAATTGTACGAAAACTGTCTTAGAATTATTTTATTAGATTCCGCCCTCAAGTTGGCGCCTGCTGATGAAGCGTTTGATTTAATTAAAGAAGAATGTTTTTTTAAAGGTGAACATTGTTCAGATTCGTTACGAATAATTTTAACAGAACAACTGTTACTGCGAGGTAGTTTACTTGAAGCAGAGCAATGTTTAGAATCTTTATCTAAATCGTTTCAAAATCAAACTTCTGCTTATTGGGGATGGTTGAGTTTTTTACGTGATGATGTGGATGCAGCAATTACATATTATCACGATGCACTCGAATTTTTGAATAAAGGTCGAGGTAAACGTCTAACTTATTTTACTAACTTGAGTGGGTTATTTTTTATACTGGCTTTAATTAAAGAAGGTCAAAAAAGTAGTTTACATAAAGCCTTGGAATATTGTAGCTTAATGTCGCGCGAGTCAGGTCATTGGCTGCGAATGATTTACTATCAGCTAAAGGTTTTACTCGAAGTTCAGTTAGGCGATATCTCACAAAAACAGTTTATTCTGACTAACCGTGTTGTTTTTCCTGAAGAACATAATATTATCGAAGCATTGTTTTTCATACTTTGTCATTATTGGATAGATGCGAATAGTGCAAAAAGACATTTTCCAAATTTGGTTGAGCGGTGTTACTCCCAAGCTATGAGTAATGATTATACTTGGTTAGCGATGGAAAGTGTGGAATTATTATCGCGGTTAAAGTCTGATGAAAGTTTGGAAACTCAAGCAGAAAATTTGCATGAAGAATTAGGGATAACCAGCATTATAAACGCTATTGCTCCGCAATCTTCATGGCAACGCTCTTTGAATGCCCTTGCTAATTTAAAGAAACAGGCGCCTACTATTAAAGAGGGTACCACACGTTTAGCTTGGTTTATTACTCATCATGCATACAAATGTACGCTACAACCACGTGAACAAAAGGTGAATAATAAAGGAGAATGGGGTAAAGGGCGCCCGATAGCTTTGAAGCGTTTAAAAAATGATTTGGATGAATTTGATTATTTAACAACGCAGGATATTAAAGCTTGTGCTTGTATTGAAGCTTATTATGATGGGCATTATTATGGTAAAACCGAATATTCGTTTCCCGATAGAGCGATAACAGCTTTGGTTGGTCATCCTTTAGTATTTTGGGACGATGCAGCATCTACACGAGTAGAAGTTGTGAAGGGAGAACCAGAGTTAATAGTTAAGAAAGGTAGAAAGGGTAAATTAACCATTGAGTTTTCGCCAAAGTTATCGCAAAGTCAAAATATTTTGGCTATTAAAGAAACTCCTACACGGGTTAAAGTAATTGAAATTACTCTTGAACACCGACGTATTGCTGAAATAATTGGAAATGATAATCGATTAGTTGTACCGATTAGTGCTGAAAAGCAAGTGTTAGAGGCAATAAATGGAGTTTCAGAAATTGTAACAGTACATTCAGATATTGGGGGTGGGGGTTCTGGCGCCGAGGAAGTGCCAGCACAAATTATACCGCATATTGTTTTGTTACCAGCTTCAGAAGGGTTAAAAGTAAGTTTATTATCTTGTCCGTTTGGAAGTGGTGGTCCATATTATCGTCCGGGTACAGGTGGTGTAACTGTAATTGCAGAAATTAATAATAAGCGTCTGCAAACACAGCGTAATCTCAAAGAAGAGAAATTACTTAGAGATAATATCATTGCAGCTTGTCCAACTTTAGCAGGTATTGATGCAGAAGATGGGGAATGGCAAATAAATAACCCAGAAGATTGTTTAGAACTTTTATTAGAACTGCAAGCGTTAGGAGATAGTGTTGTTATTGAGTGGCCTCAAGGAGAAAAGCTGCGGGTCACTCATCGTGCTGACTTGAAAGACTTTCAAATGTCGATTCAACGCTCCTCTGATTGGTTCGGCGCCAGTGGGGAGTTAAAATTAGATGATAAGTTGGTGTTAGATATGCGACAGTTATTAGAACTGCTGGATAAAACACCTAGTAGATTTATTCCCCTTGGTGATGGTCAGTTTTTAGCGTTGACACAAGCGTTTCGTAGACGCTTAGAAGAATTAAAGACATTTTCAGAAGTATCTAATAAAGGTATCAGGTTTCACCCGTTAGCAACACTAGGGTTAGAAGATTTTGTTGACGAAGTAGGTACACTCAAAGCAGATAAACATTGGAAAGCACATGTACAGCGTTTAAAAGAAATTAAAAATTTACAACCAAAAGTGCCAAGTACTTTCCAAGCAGAGTTACGCGACTACCAAGTTGAAGGTTTTAATTGGATGTCACGTTTGGCACATTGGGGAGTAGGCGCCTGTTTAGCAGACCAAATGGGATTAGGAAAAACAATCCAAGCATTAGCAGTAATTTTAAACCGTGCTAGTGCTGGGGCAACTTTAATTATTGCACCAACATCTGTATGCATGAATTGGATTAGCGAAGCTCAAAAATTTGCACCAACTCTAAATATTATTCAGTTTGGTAGTGGTAATCGTCAAAAAGTCTTAGATAATTTAAAACCCTTTGACATGTTTGTTTGTAGCTACGGGTTATTACAGCAAGAAGAAGTTTCGCAAATGCTATCGCAAGTCGAATGGCAAACCATAGTATTAGACGAAGCGCAAGCGATAAAAAACATGTCAACCAAGCGCTCGCAAGCAGCAATGAATTTGAAAGCAGGTTTTAAGCTAATTACAACCGGAACACCAATAGAAAATCATCTTGGTGAACTGTGGAATTTATTCAGATTTATCAACCCTGGTTTACTTGGTTCATTTGAAAGCTTTAATGAGCGCTTTGCTAACCCCATCGAAAAATTCCAAGATAAAGGCGCCCGTACCAAGTTAAAAAAACTCATTCAACCATTTATACTGCGTCGTACAAAGAACCAAGTTTTAGAATCATTACCATCGCGTACCGAAATTTTATTACATGTAGAACTCAGTCGCGAAGAAATGGCGTTTTACGAAGCATTACGGCGTGAAGCTCTTGCAAAACTTACTGATAATGAGGCGCCTTTCTCAGGTCAAAAGCATTTACAAGTATTAGCTGAGATAATGAAACTGCGTCGTTCTTGTTGTAACGCTCGGTTAGTGATGCCAGATACAAAATTACCAAGTGCGAAACTACAACTTTTTGGCGAAGTATTAGGAGACTTATTAGAAAACCGTCATAAAGTGTTAGTATTTAGTCAATTTGTAGACCACTTACATATTATTCGAGATTATCTAGACACACAAAACATTAACTACCAATATTTAGATGGCAGCACATCAGTAACAAACCGTAAAAAAGCAGTAGACGCATTCCAAGCAGGAGAAGGAGACGTATTTTTAATTAGTTTAAAAGCAGGAGGAACAGGCTTAAATCTTACTGCTGCCGACTACGTAATTCATATGGATCCTTGGTGGAACCCAGCAGTTGAAGACCAAGCATCTGACCGCGCGCACCGCATAGGACAACAACGACCAGTTACTATATATAGACTAGTTGCCAAAGACACCATCGAAGACAAAATCGTTGAATTACACCATCAAAAACGTGACCTAGCAGATAGCTTACTCGAAGGCGCCGACATTAGCGGCAAAATGTCCACAGAAGTATTACTACAATTAATGGGCGCCTAAAATAATAATATAGGCATCCAAAATTGTAGCACAGGCATCCTGCCTGTGTAGTATATTTACTACGGAGTCAAATAGTCCAATCTTCGATACTTAATCCAGGCACCTTATTAAAATCTTTACGATTCCGAGTTAATACTATTAAATTATGAGATAGCGCTATAGCCGCAATCCTTAAATCCATTGTTGATACTCTAACTTGAACTCGTAGTTCATTACAAATTGCAATTGCCGGAGCATCGAAAGGTAAAACGCGAGAATTAGAAAACCCTTGAAGCGTCTGAAATAAAAGTGTATACCCGCGCATTATATCTTCCGGCTTATCTGCCCGATTTATAAAGTTATGGGCGCCGATAACCTGTTCATGAAAACTAACAATAGATAATGCAAAATCTGACGCAGAGTACTGCGCCATTCGAGACATTATATTAGTAAATTCGGAACCTGAACCACGCTGTAAAAAGCTGATATGGTCAGTATCAAACAAATATTTCATCCTTACTGATCACCTTCATCAGCAGGCTTATCAGATTGACGAAACAAACGTCCGTACTCTAAAGCTTCACTAAAAGCTGCTTCATCCGAAATAGAACCAATTAATTTGTTAAGCCAATTGTCAGAAGTAGAATCATTATTATTTTTCTGCTTTAAGGCTGCAACCTCTCTTTCTAGATTGGCTAAACGATGTTCAATAGCTGCTTCATCTAACATAATTTTTTCAATGAATTTTAAATGTGTGTTCAATTTATTTAGATATTATATACTATCTTACAAACAATGGTAAAGTAAGTAAAGTACGCCCTTACTTAGATTAATGAACGCTTGTAACCAATGCACAGGCACGCTACTGCCTGTGCATTGTCAAAATAAATTATATTCTAGTTAAAATTGCCTAATCTTGCAATTTAATTCATGTAGATTCACCCGCTTAACTTTCCTGAATTGATTAATTTATCAATTTCCTCCTGAACCAATGGAGATGGCGGAATTTATTTGCTGATAATTTTGTTACAGATATCCACACAAGTATCGCAGATAAATACACCTGGACCTGCAATAAGAATATTAACTTGTTCTTGGCTTTTGCGACAAAATGAGCAGCACAATATTTATATATTGATAAGGTAGAAATTGCTCTTGAACCCGTAGAGCGTCTACTAGGCATTTTTTTAGAAATTATTAAATGAGTCAAAAATTTATATTGGCGTTTATTATGGATAAAATTCAAATAACTGGCATTGACCATATTGTAATTCGATGCTCAAATCGTGTAGAACTAATGGATACAGTCAGCAAACAGCTTGATGTTCCGATTCTCATTCCCGCTTTAATATATTAAAATTGATTATTGCGAATGCCATGACTGAGTTTTCACAACCAAGCCACATAAGCAATAATATATAGACAGTGATGCAGATTTTTTTGGTCAGGCGCCGCGAACTATAGGGTGTTTTTTTTGCAGAGTCCAAATTTATTGCGTAAACGCTTGCCCAGTATAGCTTTGAAGCATTCCACCTATTTACAAGGTTCGCGGTAACTCTGAAACCCTTACCATAAAAACGTTTTAGCTATTTTGAACGGCGCCTGTCTTGACACATTAGCCTCTGAAACGCTATTCTTACTCTAGGTTCGCGGAACAGCACCTTGAAAACCAAATACAGCAAAGCTTTTACGCCAAGCTATTGCAATATTAAATAATCCCTTTAAGGGATTGAAACTAAGTAGTACATTAGTACCGTCATAGTATAGGTTACTGAATTGCAATATTAAATAATCCCTTTAAGGGATTGAAACCCCATCTTTATCTAGAGAGATTTTATTCAAATCAAATTGCAATATTAAATAATCCCTTTAAGGGATTGAAACAAAACCTCTACACTTGTTCATAGCATGGGTAATATTGCAATATTAAATAATCCCTTTAAGGGATTGAAACACTAGTTCCCATTCACTGCTAGTGATTCCGTTGGATTGCAATATTAAATAATCCCTTTAAGGGATTGAAACGTAATATATGCCTCTACAAAGGAAGCTTGGGTTATTGCAATATTAAATAATCCCTTTAAGGGATTGAAACATTAAAACACCGATTTTCAAATAATGGCTTGACCTGCATTGCAATATTAAATAATCCCTTTAAGGGATTGAAACTTCAACCCTGTAACATCAGCGTAGTACACGAAAACAATTGCAATATTAAATAATCCCTTTAAGGGATTGAAACAATCACATCAGTTGCACCAAGATAAGCTAAATAAATTGCAATATTAAATAATCCCTTTAAGGGATTGAAACTACCAAATATAAGCGTACATTGTTGGCTTGAAATTGCAATATTAAATAATCCCTTTAAGGGATTGAAACAAGATTTGATAACGAATACGTCACTTGGGGCGAGGATATTGCAATATTAAATAATCCCTTCAAGGGATTGAAATTGAAGTATAGTTGGCACGCTTTATATTTAGTATCCAATACGGCGCCACATTTATTATGTAAGATAAAGAAGAAAAGTAATATTAGTATAGTTATGATTGTTACAACAGGGAACGATATTGCAGGACGCGCAATCAAAAATTACGTTGGTATAGTGCGAGGGATTGTTGTACGCTCACCAACGATTGGACAAGGAATAATGGGTGGGTTGAAGCAATTAGTTGGTGGAAACATTGAAGCATATGCAGTAGCTTGTGAACAAGCACGGCAAGAAGCATACGACCGTATGATAAAACAAGCACAAAGTTTAGGTGCCGATGCTATAATTTGTATGCGTTATGATGCCACAGAATTTGCTGAGGGAGTAACTGAAGTACTAGCTTATGGTACGGCGGTAAAACTTGAATAAGGTTTACATCAGTATGCTTAGTACTCAGATATTTACATTACATCAACTAGATGAGAACCATGAGTTTTGGACGGCATATTTACCTGGTGAGATAAATTTTAACCAGTCACAGTTTGATGAACTTTGGGATATGCATCCAAGCGACTTTAAAGAACTTAAGATACATGGGCGCCTAGTAAAAACACCACGTTGGCAAGAAGTTTATGGTGTTGATTATCATTATACAGGGGTAAAAAACAAAGCTTTACCGATACCATCGTTACTTAAACCGCTTCATCAATGGAGTCAACATAATATAGATAATTGTCTCAATGGCATGGTGATAAATTGGTACGATGGTCAGTTGGGTCACTACATGGGTAAGCACCGTGACTCTACTGTGAATATGGTACAAGGCACCTCTATTGTGATTATTTCGTTTGGAGAGGAGCGTATATTTAGATTAAGACCTTGGAAAGGTAAGGGTTATAAAGATTTTACAACTACACAGGGGAGTGTGTTTGTTATTCCTTATCAAACGAATAAAACTTGGACGCATGAGATTATTTCGTCAAAGCGTCATCTAGGTCGAAGAATTTCTATTACGTTTCGAGGGTTTGAAGTCAACGAGTAAGAACACTGGAGAAAGTGGAGACCCACCCTACAACCATTTATATCATGTCCGGGAGCGTAACCATAATAAAATCATTGTAGAGACGCGATTAATCGCGTCTCTACGTGACGTGGTAATTATGGGTAATCAACCGGACATGATATTATCCGTTACATCCGTTTGTAATCCGTTGCCATTTTTCGCCTAACTGCATAAGTCTTCTATCGCTAGAAATAGTCTATTTTTACATTCTAAGCACAGGCTCGGCGCCGGGAGCTATGTGTGTGCATCTTTATATATCAATAATTTAGTAAAACCGAGGTGAAACAATGCCAGACGAGAAAGATATAGATACTAATAACGATTCTCCTATTGAATTATCTCAAGAAGAACTTGATGGAATTTCTGGAGGTATTAGTATTTTTGTTTCGGGTTCGACTTTCCAAAGGAGTGATGTATTCGCACAGTCACGAAGACGTTCGCGTCGTGGAAGTAGAAGTTCTAGTTTCGGCTCTTCGCAGATATCTTCATCAGCTTTTCAAATTATGGGCATCGGTCTAAATTCCTCTGAGGATATTATGACCTTTTTTAAAGGCATTTTTGGATTTTTCGGTAGAAGATAATTACGCGACGAGGAACTTACTATGTCATCTGTTATTCTGAAGGAACTTAGCAATCAAGATATTGATTGGATGTTAGCGACTGGGGAAAAAGTCGAACTTTTACCTGGTACGGTTTTGGTGGAACAAGGCCAGTCTTTAAATGCACTATATATTTTACTCGAAGGCGCCTTAACGGTAACGTTAAACCAAGAAAGTGCTGACCCGTTGGGACGTGCGTTTGCGGTGTTAGAAGGTGGAATACCAGGGAGGGAAGTAGCGCATTTGGAGAAGGGAGAGATAATAGGAGTTCCTCTATTTGAAAATAATTTATCTTCTACAACTGTTTGTGCGAGAAAGAAATCTGTGGTTTTGATGGTTCCGAATGCTAAACTCACATCAAAACTACATCAAGATTTAGAGTTTGCCGCACATTTATATCGTGCGTTTGCTGTAATGCTTGCTAATCGTCTTCAACAAATAATGAAAGAATTAGGACGCAGTACAACTGTTTTAAGTAAACCACAGTTACGCGAAGCTTTAATAATATTTGGTGAGTTGCACGATAGTGATATTGACTGGTTAATAGCAGCAGGTCAAATTCAAATGTTTCCTACTGGGTCTGTTTTAATTCGTAGCGGTAGACCAAGCGAAGCATTATATATTTTACTTGATGGCGCCGTTGCCTTAAATGCGAGCGATGATGATGGTAATATACTTGCACATGCTTTTTCCAATTTAGAAGACAGTAAAAGTCAACCGTTGGAACGCGAGTTTGGTAGGTTATCACGGGGTGACATGGTTGGAGAAACACCATTCATTGAGGTGCAACCCGAAGCAGTAACTGTAAAAGCAGTCAAAGACTCGCGAGTATTATCAATACCAAAATGGCGCCTGTCTGCCAAGTTACTACACGATGTTGGCTTTGCAGTTAGATTCTACCGCGTTTTGGCAATAATTCTAGCAGATAAACAAACATCACTCGTCCAACGTTTAGGGTACGGTCGATTAACTTATAGTAGCGATCAATCTTTAGATGATACTTTTGCAAACGAGCTTAATAACTATTCTTTAACACAAATGGGACTCGCTGGCGCCCGTTTTGATTGGATGCTCAAAAGAATTCGCATTGAATAGAAACCTAGAAACCCGGTTTCTTAATATATATAGGAGAAAAAAATGGTAACGCAACAAAACACCGAAAAAAATCAAAACAACCTATTTCGTAAAGAAGCACTAGACAAAGTAGCTTCTCCAGAACAACTAGACCAATTAATTAAAGTCACAAGTCCTAAACGTTGGTTTTCTTTATTTGCACTCGGCGCCTTAGTCATTAGTGGAGCAGCATGGAGCGTACTAGGAGAAATACCAATTGTAGTCACAGGTAAAGGTATAATGGTATATCCTAGCCAAGTAGCAACACTACAAGCATCTAGCTCAGGACGTATTTCAGAATTAAAACTGCGAGCAGGAGATACAGTTAAGAAAGGTGAAGTTATCGCCACAATTGACCAAACCGAACTACGTAAACAATTACAATTAAACAAAGAAAAGTTAACTCAGTTAATAATTCAAGACCAAACAGCAAACACAGTCCAAGCACAACGTACTACTGTAGAAGAAACGGCAATAGCTCAACAACGTCAAACATTATTACAAAGTTTACAAACTGTGGAGTCATTAACCCCAGTATTACGAGAAAAAGGATTAGAAGTTATCAAAAAAGATCGCTCTAATTTGCGCTTACGGTTAGCAAACGTGCGTGAACTACAACCAACATTAAAACAGCGATGGAAAGTACGCGAAAAACTCTTGGAACAAGGTGCAGTAAATAAAGACACAGTATTAAGCGCAAAGCAAGAATATATTAATTCTCAAGCGCAAATAGACGAAGCAGAATCACAATTAAATCAACTTGACGTTAAAGAAGCAGATGCTCAACGTCAATATTTACAAAATTTGAATCAAGTTAACGAAATAAAAACCCAACTCAAAGCATTAGATAGCCGTAAAGAAACTCAAAAAGAGCAAGACTTTACAACTGCAACAAGTCGAAAAAAAGAAATTCAAGAAACTGAACGTTTAATCGCACAATTAGAATTACAGTTACAAAAGAACAGCCAAATTATTAGTGATTATACAGGTACAGTTTTAGAATTAACAGCCAAACCAGGTCAACAATTAGAACCAGGTTTAGGAATAGGAACAGTATCCACACAAGAATCTGGCGCCAAATTAGTAAACATAGTATTCTTACCGGAGAGCGAAAACAAAAAAATCAAGATTGGCACACCTTTACAAATTATCCCTTCCACCGTCAAACGTGAAGAATTTGGTGGTATTGAAGCTAAAGTCACGAAAGTATCATCATTTCCAGTAACTCAACAAGGTGTTGCCAACATTATAGGCAACCCAGATATTCTACCAGGTGTATTAGACAAAGGACCTCAAATCGCAGTTTACACAGAACCCCAAATTGACGGAACACCAAGTGGTTACAAATGGTCATCATCCTCTGGTCCACAATTTAAAGTCGCACCTGGTACTACCACATCAGTCAGAATAACAGTAGAAAAGAAAAAGCCTATCGAATTTGTATTACCTATCTTCAAATCTTGGACAGGAAACTAATGTGTTAAAATATGCCGTGCTAATTATAGTCTTAACACAGGCACCAATGATGATATGATAATGTTACCAAACCAGTTGAACCACAGCATTTGATAAACGTTATTGTTGATGTACGCTCGCATATGCACCAAAATATGTAGTAAGAATGCTAATTTTCTGACAATAAATTGTATGCTTCGTTAATTTGATGCATTCTTTCTTGTGCTTGTCGTTGTTGTGTTTTATCTGAGAATAAGTCGGGGTGCCATTGTTTCACAAGTTTTCGGTATGCTTGTTTAATTTCTGTAATCGAGGCGCCTTCTTTTAAGCCTAACACACTTAGGCTGTGCGTTTGATTGATATTTTTGGGAGGGGTATTTGGTTTTTGATTACCTGGCATACCCATATTAGCTTTCATTTGTGCAATTTCTTCATCGAGTTCCCAATTGCGGAATTTTGCCTCAACTTCTGCGACATTTATTTTTGGTAATGGTTGTTTTGGTAATGGCGTCTCCGGAACAGGTGTTTGATTTTGCTTCGGCATACCTACAGATTCTTTGGTGCCAACTCCTTGAGAACGATATACTGTTTGAGTACTTGTATTTTTATTTACTTCGTTAGTTACTTCAACTTTGTATTGATTTGGTATTGATATTCCGAAATTGTTTTCTAGTGCTTGGTTGAGTTGAAGTAAGGTATTTTGCCACTGTAACAATTCTTGATGCTTCTGGATAATATCTGGTGTATCGGTAGGTTCAACAAAACGAATAACGAGGTTTGCTTTGCGTTCGTACTCATTTAATATAGATAAACTTTCATGACTAAAGGTACTAAGATAATTATCGACTGCATCAAGACATAATGTTGCAACCTGTTGATGATATGATTGAGTAGATGATTCTTTTCCTTGTTCTTGAATGGTTTTATTGGCTAAATAAGCAATACTACCTAAAACTGCGGCGCCTAATGGACCACCAAGAACCCAACCGATACCACTACCAACTGCCAATGAACCAGGTTCACTCAAATCACTACTATTATTAGTACGGGGTGGTAGAGTTACTCTAGGATGTTTGGGTAACGGTAATACTAAATTTTCTTTTTGCTGAGACGAGAAAAACTCGTAAGCTTGGTCTAACCATTTAGTGACTGCTAACTGTAAATTATTCAAATCTGATTTAAAAGTGTTTTCCCAAGTGGTAAAATTTTCTTGTGCTAAAGCGACAGCTGCATCACTTTGATATTTTTCCCGCAGCTTATTCAACTCTAAATGCGAACGTAGTTTATTAAGACTTTGAGAAAAGCCTTGCTGTATCAAGCTTTCTGCACGTCTTTTAATTTCATTCGCAGCATTATTTTTATCGGTGATTTTTTTAATGTCGTTTTCAAGGGGGGTTATTTTTGCTTGCAAAGCTTGTTGTATTTGTTTTGTTACTGCTACAACTCGCGGCGCCACAACTTCTTTTCGGTTACGCTTGAGTATAGTAGCCACATTTTGCAGTGCTGTTTCAAATTCCACTAACCCGCTACTACTAGCCAAACTAGTATCACCTTTAATTCTCGCACGTAAAGCGGGTAATGCATCAACTCGATATAAGTTGCTAAAACCGGATGGAATATCCGCACGAAAACTTTCGGCAACGAACCGTAAACGGTTGTGCAACTCTTTTTGCTCATCTGGTTCGAGCAAGTTCATAAAGTTAGCGACAAAAATAACTGTCTTAATACCCCTATCGAGTAACCAGTCGCGTAAATTTTCACGCTCACCCAAAGTCATCAATTTACGAGCGTCTAATAACTGTACAACCAAATGGGCGCCTAAAAGTTGCTCTTTAACTAAATTATCCTGTGCTTCGCGGTCATTAGTACCAGGTAAATCAAGAAATTCAATTCCCGTTTCCAGAAATGGATGCGGATAAAAGACTTCCACAGAGGTAACATCACCTCGCATCCGTCTTTCACCATCTAATACAGCAAACTCTTTGAGGATATCTGTACCGCTACGATATATCTCACTCCCATTACGAAGTAAAATACGAGTTCGTATATCTGTACCATATTTTACTGTAATCGCGGCGCCTGTCGTTGGAATTAAATCGATGGGTAAAGTCTTGCTACCCAACATCGCATTTAATAATGTAGACTTGCCGTGGTTGAAGGGACCAAATACCGCAATGCGAAAGTTCGGATTGGTAAGATAGTCACAGATAGCAGTTACATCTTGGTTCAGTAACTTGGATGTATTTTTAAGAATGTTTATTAAATCTTGCATAATATTTTATACACCTCTCTGCGCTCTCTGTGCCTCTGTGGTGAGAAAAAAGATTTATTTACCACAGAGACGCAGAGGACACAGAGGAGAAGAATTATTTGTAATATGTAAGGAGATTAGAGAAAGCTGATTCGATGTTGTTTAATTGAGTAAACACATCTTCAGTGAGTTTGTTCAACCGTTTTAATTCAGCTTCGTTATTAATTTCGCACGTTTCCTTCTGTTTGAGTAAGTTATCGAGTTCAGACTTACGCGATAATATATCCTCGTTTATCCGCTTACTCACTTCACGTTCATAAGCATCGAAACATTCTTTCACAGCATCGTATACTGTTTTAGATTGTTCTTGCGCTACTTGGGGTAAATACTTAACTAGTTCTTTTTTCGCAGTTTTGACTAACTCTTTTCGTGCTTGGTCTGCTTGTAACATTCCTACACCTAAACCAAGTACTGCAAAACCTATAGGTCCAAGGAATATACCAGTAACAGTAGATAATAATCCACCGACACCTAATACTGTAAAGTAATTTAATAATATATTCTTCCAATCAAATCCGGCACCCGCCATTGCAAAACCTGCTAAATTACCCCTAGATAACGATAAAAGTCCCATTGCCCATTTTGCCCAGCTTGGTGCATCTTCTTCACCCGATACGTTAGTATTGAGTTTAACTTTCTCACCAGTAAGTTTTTCAGTAATCTGATTGGTAATTTGATTATATGAGTCACCGTATTTAGCTGCGCTTCGACCTAGCTGTACAAAAGCACTATTAATATCGCGTTCAGCAGTCAGACTCCACGCAGCAAGTTTATCTGCAATATATTGTTCAAATGCTTTTTGAAGTGCAGCGTTAAATGCTTCCCGTTTACCACTGCTGAGAAAGTCGAGTATATTTAACTCTGGTTGATAACGCAGAAAGTCTGTTTCAAAGGTATTACCCAGGTTTAAAACGTAACTGCGGAATGAGTCGGAGATACTATGTGCTTGGGTATCACGGGTTTTGAGAATTTCTTTTTGGAAGTCGTCACGAATATTGGTAAGTTTATTAAATTCGGGTTCAACGGAGTTTATTCGGTTCCGAAGTTCTTCAACTCCCTGTTCAAGTAGAGGTATTCGTCGTTCGACACTTTCTTTGGTGTTGTTACTTGCAGTACGTGCAAGTGTACGAACTTGTCGCAGTTCTGAAACAGCACGTTCACGGGTAAGGAAAGTATTTAAGGCGCCCATAAACTGCGGAAATCCTGTACCATCTAAATCAGCTTGAGGATTTTTTAACCGTTTACGAAGCGCTTGGATGGAGGAAAGCTCAAATACTCGTTCATCATATATATTATGACCATCGATATCGCAGTATTCTGCTAAGTTAGCGTGGAAAACTTTGCGTAACCGTTCTTCAGCTTCACGTAACTCGTCTTTATCATCGGGGTCAATAAGTGCTTCTTTTACTTGATCCCAAGCATTTATCAGGAAAAATACAGAAAGACCACGATTTTTAATATAATTCTCTAAATATCGTCGTTCACCTAACGTACAAGGTTGTGACGCACGTAAAACGAATAAAATAGCATGACAGTTATTAATGTAGCCCAATGATAACTCATTACGTGCTTCGGTATCATTCAAACCGGGACTATCAACAATTTCAATTCCTTTTTCGAGTAAAGGTAAAGGATATTCTACTATGGCATGAGTAACACCTGGGAAAGCTTGTTTATTATCTTGTTCTAACCTCTTGGCTTCGGCAGGGTCAATGGTATATTTTACTTTGAAGGTTTCAAAGTCCATTGTTTGAGGTGGTTTGCCATCGTCAAAATGTACCGTGACCTTTTTCTGGGCGCCGTAGCGAAGTACAGTTAAGATGGCAGTACAAGGATTAACGTCACTGGGTAATATCCGCTCTCCGATCAAAGCGTTGAGAAAAGTACTCTTACCTCGCTTCATGTCACCCAACACCATCAAGCGAAATACTCCTGTACGGAGATTATTACTTGCCACACGTATATCATCGATATCACGTGTACTATCCCCTACAGCTTGATTAATGGTATCAGCCATTTTATCAAGGGATGTAGCCACTTGCGCGCGTACCTGAATTACACGCTCTAAATCATTGAGAAAAGTATCAGTCCCATTTCCTGCCATCTTCAAATAATCCTTGCTATATACTATTTCTTTTTATCGAAAAACAATTTATACCCTACAAATAATAGTGTTCCCACAATTAGCAAATTAGCAACAACTGCAGCAACTCTAACCAAAGCTATTGCCGCAACCCCAACACCAAATAACTTTAACCCTAGAATTACCTTGGGTTTCCATAATTTTCCCTTCGCTTGTTCGTTTTGGTTATGCGGAACTCTGGTAGTTTGATAAAATTGGATTTCTTGCTTATTAGACTTTGACTCTAAATCCCGTAAACGTGATTCAGTTTCACGCTGACGAATTTCACGTTCGATACGTTCGAGTTCTTTGCTGTGTTCCTCCGGTGTCATTTTAGATACCCCCATTAGGTATTAAAAGCATTAATTGTAACATAGCGCACATAGAAAATAAAAATCATCAGTGCAACCACTACTTAATGAATAAATATTTGGTGACTTTTGATATTTAAAGGTTAGATACAGAATTAGAATCAACGGTTCCGGTTCCAGATAGATTAAAAATTGAAACGTTGTTGTAGAGACGTGTAAACGAAGTTTTCCCGAAGGGATTAATCACATCTCTACGTCAATGGTACGTCATTCTGTATATATAGCAATTTCGGTGCCGTTGTCAGAAGTACCGATACAACCGATACCATCAGTGCTACTAACTCGTCTTACAAATGCTTGTGAGTAACAAGATATTTAATTATGTATAATTTCATTTGTTGCTGTTGTAGGTGTTTGTTGTTTATTTTGCAGTTCTAAAAGTTCTGGAACTGTAACGAATTTATAGCCTTGTTTTCTAAGTATACTTATAATTTGTGGTAAAGCTGTTACTGTATGACTACGATTTCCTCCTCCATCGTGCATTAGTACTATACCACCCGGCGCCACTTTCATGACTCGTTGAATTAATGTAGATACAGAGGGTATACGATAGTCTTCAGAGTCTGCGGACCAAAGAATCACTGAGTGGTTTTGATTTTTCGCGTAGTCTACTAAACCGTTGTTTAAGATTCCTCCGGGTGGACGAAATAGAGTTGTTTTGGCGCCTGTAGTTTTGTATATTATATCTGCTGTACTTTCGATTTCAGATGCTGCTAACTGCGAATTCATATGCATGTACCAGTGATGCCATGTATGGTTGCCAATAACGTGACCGTCTGCGATTACATTTTTTGCTTGCTGGGGATAAGTTTTGACGTTTTCCCCTATCATGAAGAAAGTTGCTTGAATATGATTTTGACGCAGTATTTTTAATATTTGGTCTGTGGTGTTATGCCAAGGTCCATCATCGAACGTTAAAGCTACATATTTCTTTGTTTTGGGAAGTTTTACGGCATGTACTACTGTTCCAGCAAAATTTGATGGTGCATTAAAAGATATACTATTTACAGGCGCCTCTGTTTGGGAGTCAGATGTTTTATTTAATACTTCTGAGGATAAAATCTGTGGTGGCATTTGAATAGGATATTGCGCTTGTCCAAATACTTCTTGTTGATTTCGTTTACTTAATAGTGTGTAAGTGAATATACTGGTACCGATAATAAGTGATATTAGTATTAATCGGCGCCAAAAAAACTTTCTTTTAAGTGTGCTTTTTTTTATTCGAGTTTTCATACATTTGTACCCAAATAACCAGGCTTAATAGTATCACATTTAAGGTAGTTTTTCTGTTGACGCATTAAAGGGTATATTTGGATATTTGATATTTTAATTTTTCTAATGTTTTTTCGTCGTTGGTTTCAAGAGTGGATAATATATCATGGATGAGCGGCACTTCTAAATCTAAGCTTTCAATGATGTTACGCTGGTTGAATACTTGTTTGGGTTCTCCTTCTAATATTAATAATCCAGAATCCATGACAAATACCCAGTCTGCCCAACGATATATTAAATCGAGGTCATGCGATGCCATTAGTATTGTTGTACCATCTTGATGAATCTTTTTTAGAGTTGTTATAAGTTTACGGGAATGTAGTTTGTCTAGGTATGCGGTTGGTTCATCGAGAAGAAGTAGTTGGGGTTGTAATACCATTACGTCTGCTATGGAAACTCGTTTTTTTTGACCTAAACTCATATGATGAACTGGTGTTTGTGCGAGTTCGATGAGGTCAAACTCTTCTAATGCTTGTTCAACTCGTGTTTTTATTTCTAATTCTGGTAAATTTAAATTACACAAACCATAAGAAATGTCTTCTTCGACGGTTGAGGCAACTAGCTGTTGTTCGGGGTCTTGGAAGATTAAACCAACTTGTTGACGCAGTTGCATTAAAGATTTACGATTATAGTCTATTGGCTTACCTCGCCAAATAACAGAACCTTTATTAGGTTTATATAATCCGTTTGCTAGTAAGAATAAAGTCGTTTTGCCACAACCATTTTGTCCAATTAAAGCGCACTTTTTACCTGTGGGTATTTTTAATGTTAACCCATTTAAGGCGTTTTTCTTGGCGCTTGTATATGTATAATATACCTGTTTAAATTCAATTAAATATTCATGCATTGTTAAATATCTCTAATAAACATTTCTAATATAATTAGTAATGTACAGCCAAAAATAGATTCTATCAAATAACGCTTGGATGATTTATAGCGTTCTGGATACCAAACACGAAATTCTCCATTAAAACCACGCGATTCTATACTTAATGACATTTGGCGATAATTTTCAATTGTGCGTTGAAATAATTGTCCAATTAATAGTGCTAAACTTTTCATGCCAGAATTAAAAGTGCGGTATCCAAACCTTGCTTGCTGTGCTATCCATAGTTCGCTGGCTGTGTTTAGTAAAACAAAAATAAAGCGATACATTAATAATAATAGCTCTGCTAAAAGTTGAGGAAAGCCAAATTTACGTAGGGCTTGCAGCAATTCAACAAAAGGAACCGTTAACATGATAAAGTATAAACACGAAAGTGCAGCCAATGCCCGCGTTAATATTGTAAGTACTTGAATTATTCCTTGTGAACTTATATATATATAGTATGAGCCAATTATGAAACCTGCTAACGAATCGAGTTGTATGCTGGTTAAATCAGTAGTATTAACTGCGTTGATAGCTAAAGCAGGTACACTTGTTAACCAAAATAATAAAGCAACATAAATTAATCTCAAAAAAGTTTTTATCGGAATACGTGCATATCCGACTATCCAAATACTCATCCAGATAAAAATTAGGATTTGTACAGGGGGATGAGAAACATAAGTAATAATAAAAAGGGTAGTTGCCAATATTAATTTATGCTTAACTGGCAACCACCGCAAGTTATTAGTGTATGCCAGTGTGTCTATCTGTATTTTCATTACGCTGTTTGCTTTCGGTGCGTCCTTTATATAGACCTATTACGTAACCTATTACACCTGCGCCACCTGCTGCTTGTACTGAGAATAATAAACTTGCAACTTCTGAGCTAGGTAACTCGAATACCGGTTGAAACCAAGGTTTATACTGTGGCTGTAGTTCGGTTATCGCTTCTTTAGCTTTGTCGTCTGAACCTGCATATTCTCCTTTTATGAATAATAATGGCGCCACTGCTAGTGCAATGACTCCAAGGAATAGTAACCAGTTGTTGGTTTTGTTTGACATGATGAGTCCTTTTATGGTAATATTTATGTTTATTAGAAACCAGGTTTCTTTATTAAATTCAGCATTTCTAATTCTTGGCGCCCATAGTTAGTTAACCAGTTCCAGACTAAGACGGTTAGTAAACCTTCGCTGATGGCTAATGGTATTTGTGTGATTGCGAAAATACCTGCGAACTTTAGGAATGAGGCAATGAAACCACCTGTTGCGGCAGGAAATGCTAAGGCTAATTGTATAGATGTGACTATATATGTAATTAAATCAGCTATAGTAGATGCTAAGAATATTGCTAATCTTTGTTTACCTGTTGGCACAATTAAACGATATATCCAAAAGGCAACGATTGGTCCAATTATTGCCATTGAAAATGCATTGGCTCCTAATGTCGTTAAACCACCGTGTGCTAATAATAGTGCTTGAAATATTAATACTAGTGTCCCTAATACTGACATTGTTAGTGGGCCAAATAAAACGGCACCTAATCCTGTACCTGTTGGGTGCGAACAGCTACCCGTAACTGAGGGTATTTTTAATGCTGATAGTACAAAGGTAAAGGCGCCTGATAATGCTAAGAGTAATTTTAACTCAGGTTTTTCGTTGGTGATGCGTGTGATGCTGCGTAAACCTAATACAAAAAACGGCAAGGCAACTACAAACCAGAATATAGCCCAACCTGGAGGTAAAAACCCTTCCATAATGTGCATTGCGTGTGCTTTTGCTTCTGAGCCAACAACTAAGTAAAAGCTTAAAAATGCCATTAAACTCAAATTGATTAGCCGCCACTTTCGTGATGATATTGAAATATTACTTAACATTTTCACACCTTTGTTGAATAAAAGAAATTATGACGTTGCCAAAAATCCTCAAAAAGTATAGCCAAAGAATATATGATATATCCCCTTTTCAAGATATGCCACTTAAAATAAATTATCATTATCGATTTTAGTGTCTGAAGAAGCAAATAATTTTTGAGTGCAAATTTAGTGATTATAACGTGCATGGTCACATCTGACCATATAAATTATAAAGATAAAAATTTGAGAAATTAAGAAACATTTAGGCGCCAATTTTAGTCAAGGACGGGTATTCTGTTAATTAATAACTTGACCATGACATAGGTTATCGAATAACCTAGGCGGTCAGGCTTGTTTTTTTAAAGAAGGTTATGAACAAGAAATTCATTCTCATTTTGCTTTCAAGTTCTACAGTGTTTACCTCATTAATGTCAACACTATCGTTAATTAATCCTGCACACGCGGTAGAAAAGCGTCTAGAGCAGAAATTAATTCATACACGCGACAATAAAACATGTATCACCAATCCTCACGGACATCATAATTTTATTTGTATTCGTGATTCTGAGAGAGATCCAGGCGCCAAACCTGTTGTATCGCAAACTGTTGTGAATGGGGCAACAAATACAAATGTTGCAATGCTAGATTTTACAGAAGAAGAGAGCGATGCTGCGATTAAGCTATTTGGGTGTGACTGTCCTTATTGCCTCAATTCTTTACGTCAGTTAACAGGTACAGGTAACTTGGTATATTAAAACGAATATCGGTTGGGTGCGTGTGTATACTGCGAACGGGTAAAAACTAAACTTTGTCATGCTGAACGGAGCGCAGCGGAGTGAAGCATCTTGAAGATTCTTCGCTACGCTCAGAATGACATTTCTTACCCGTTTTGAGTATAACGCACTATCTTTAAAGTAGGCGCCTATTGGACTGTGTTTTATAAATACTGAACTGCGATTTGTTCGCATTAACGAGCAGCATATTGGACGCATTCTACAGGAGGTTTTGCCAGAAATGGCTCCACATAAGAAATTATGGGAACCCCCCCGTCCAATGCCAAAACTATGTGCTGTAATTGATGCACTAAAAATAATTGTAAGTTGCTGTATGTTGGGTTACGCTCTTAGCTTCACCCAACCTACGATATTACGAAATTTAGGCGCCGATATCAACTAGTTGAATATCAAAGACCAAATCTTCGCCAGCGAGAGGATGATTTGCGTCTAGAGTGATGGTAGAGTCTGATATTTCGGTGATGACAACGGGTATAACTTGACCTGTGGGTTGCTGGAGTTGTAACTGTTGACCAATTTCTGGTTCTAGTTCGGGTGGCATTTGTTCACGGTCTACCTCAATAACCATGTCAGCACGATATGTACCATATGCTTGGTCTACGGGGATATGAGTAGTTTTTGAGTCACCAGCGTTCATTCCTACAACTGCATCCTCAAATCCAGGTATTAACTGTCCTGTACCAATTGTAAACTCTAAAGGGTCGCCCCCTGACGAAGAGTCAAAAACTGTGCCATCAGTCAATTTACCTGTGTAGTGTACCGTTACTATGTCACCTACTTTTGCTTGTCCCATTGATGTTTCTCCAAAACTTTTGTGATCATGTCAACCTTGAGGTACAGGCTTGCATACCATCTGACCAACTTTAGGAAGCTATTGACATCCCTCTTTAGTCGGGTATTGGCTCCTACTGTACTCAAGTGATTTAAAGGTGTAATTTAATACTTTTTTGAGTAAATTAAATTAACTCTCGAACCACATTACCCTAGAAATATAGAAGGGTTTGCAGACTCAATAAAAATTTAAGACATTAAATTCAGACTATCAATATCAATAAATTCATCTATAGCTATCTGGTAGTGCAATAATTGATGAATTTATGTGCTTGAGCTAGCTAATTGCTGTATCTGTAATAATTGCTTGAATTTGTTCTGGAGTCAAATGTTTAATTGATGGCTATCAGTGTTGAATAGGTGTGCTGGGATAGATGCTGATAACGGTTAGACATAGGGTTGAAAGTCACTAAGCATAAGTTACTAACAACCACTATTTTTAGATAATTTTACTTATGCACTTACAAAAAAGAGGCGCCTTCTTCAAGTTCAGCTGCTCTTATTGCGCGCGAGCATACCCAGTCAGATGAAACAACGGCTGGCCATCCTTTGCGTACTGCTTCGGGACATATTGTGTAAATGGTTAGTTGACAGTCAATTAGTTCTAACCCGGATTTTTCAACTTGTTTTGTTGCTTGTTTTAGAATTGAACTATTTTCAAATTCAATTGTCATGTTGCACTGGGCACACACCATATGATGATGATGATTGGGTGATGATGTGTTAAGTTCGTAGTGTTTGTGTACTTCTGCTAACTCTAGTTCCCGCAATATCCCCATCCGTGTCATGAGCTTTAAGGTACGGTAAATAGTAGACAGACTAATTCCTTCTTGACGTTTTTCTAGCAGATCGAATAATTCCTCTGCGCTTATGTGCTTTCCTTGTGGCAGATTTTGAAACACCTCTAATATTACTTCCCTTTGGGGTGTCAATCGCCACCCTTTGGAGTTTAGTTCGGCTTTGAGAGAATTTGCTGTATACATAAATTACAACTCATGAGCAGGGTACATAAATTAATCATACGATACATAGGCACCGAGTTGCAATAAACATTGGCTTATTGCGAAATACAAACCGGATTACTTGAAGAAATCCGGTTTTTGTTAAATATAATTCTTGACAATACAGATATTGTTAAATACGATGGTTTCTCGATTGCATTTTTTAATGACACGCTTTTTTCATTGCGTGTTACATCTCTGTGTTCCTCACAAAATATACACATGAAATCTAATTTTTTATTACTTACTTGTTTAAGTATTATCCTGTTTCCATTGACAGCAAAAGCGGAACAAACAACAAAGGTTAACGAGCTAGCTAGTTCATTCAGTACAAATACAATACCATTGCCAGGACTTCGATTCATTCCCCCTAAAGAGCGAAATAACTCTGTTCCTATCCCAGTTCCAGAAGTAAATACAAGTAGTTATAAATTTGCTGGTGTTATTAGTTTAAGACAAGAAATGTCATTGTTAGAAACTCAAATCAAAACATTGATGAATCGCTACAAGTCGCTGACACCAGGACTCTTCTTCTTAGATTTAGAAACAGGTGATTACTTAAATATTAATGGAGAAAAAATATTTCCTGCTGCCAGTACAATCAAATATCCAGTTTTGATTGCATTATTTGAAGAAGTTGATGCGGGTAGAATTCGGCTGGATGAAACAATGGTGATGCAACGCAGACATTTAGCGGGTGGTTCGGGGAATATGCGCTTTCGTCCGAGTGGAACTAAATTCAGTTTGTTAGAGACCGCAACTCGAATGATGACTATTAGCGATAATACTGCAACTAATATGGTCATCGAACGTTTAGGAGGTATTGCAAAATTAAATCAACGTTTTCGCAAGTGGGGACTTGAGCAGACTGCAATGCGAAATATGTTAGGAGACTTTGGGGGAACGAATAGAACGAGTGCGAAAGACTTGGTACGTTTATCAGCTTTAGTGACAAACAGCAATTTACTTAGTGATGCGAGTCGTACTCAAGTTTTAAATATAATGTATCAATGCAAAAACCGTAGATTATTACCTTCTGGTTTGGGGAAAGGCGCCAATATTGCTCACAAAACTGGTACTTTAAGATTTGTCCTAGGAGATGCAGGTATTATCCAAACACC
This sequence comes from Calothrix sp. PCC 7103, assembly GCF_000331305.1. Classification (GTDB taxonomy): domain Bacteria; phylum Cyanobacteriota; class Cyanobacteriia; order Cyanobacteriales; family Nostocaceae; genus Dulcicalothrix. The sequence continues at coordinate 522,950 of NZ_KB217478.1, forward strand.
TTCAGGTAGAAAATATTTGGCTGGTATTTTAGTGAGAAGACCTCATCATAGTCCGCAAGCTAGAGATTTTATTCGTCAAGTTTCTCAATTGGTGTATAACTATCTCGACCAACCAACCATCACACGTTTGCCGTAATTATGGTCAGTCAACCCCTACTTCACAATAACCTTTTTCCGTCAAGTCTCTATACCCTAATAGAAGTACTCCTTTAGATAGAGATACATATACACAGAGATATTCCTTTGGAGCGAAGATATGCTTGCCAATTATGCGTAGTCTAGTAATTGTCAATTCACGCTATAGCCACTTCACGCATAGTTATGAGTTATGAATGTCATGACTCATAGCTGTTTTTTTTGTTTATAAGAGTATTCTTAATATTTTTATTTTATTTTAGACTAAGTTTTGTAAAATTTGACTTTTTTTTAGATATTATATTTCGGGCAGTAAAAAATTAGTATATCTCTCTTTAGAGCGAAGCTTTGAAATTATTTGGTAGATAGCATAATAAGTATCAAAAATCGTCAACTAGCTCCTTGATATTTATGGGCTATAAGTAAGGATAATTAATATATATTATATTGGTTATTTAGGCTTTTAGCTCATATATTTCTTCTTGAAGTGAGTTGTATAGGTAGATTTGTAATGCACTAAAAATATATATCCTCAACCAAAATTATGAAGTACGACGAGTTTATTAAAAAAGTACAGGATGCAGCTGGGTTAAATTCCGGTGAGGAAGCGATAAATGCTACTCGTGCAACATTGGAAACTATTCGCGAACGTATTGTTGGTGATGAGGCAAAAGATTTAGCTTCCCAACTACCTAAAGAGTTAGGTGAGTTTTTACATGGACGCGAAGGTCAAAATGGAAATTATTTCAAGTGCAATGAATTTATCCGAATGGTAAGCGAAAAAGAAGGTGTTTCTACGGAAGTCGCTATCAGTCACGCTCGTGCGGTATTTAGTGTTGTAGAAAGTGCAGTATCGGCAGGTGAGTTTGAAGATGTGCGTTTGAATTTTTCTGATGATTACAGTGAAATATTACCTGCTGTAAAAAATGAAGTTAAAGCATAGTTGATATTGTATAACAACAATTGGAGACAATATGTCAAGTAATGGTCATCACAAGAAGAAAGTAGCTATTCTCATTGAAGCAGATGTCGAAGATGCAGAGTTTGAGGTACCTTATAATGCTTTAAAGCAAGCAGGAATGGATGTAGTTGTCCTTGGTTCTCGAATGAGCGAGACTTATAAGGGTAAGCGTGGCAAAGTTTCTGTGAAACCAGATGCTACGACAAGCGAAGCTATTGCTGCTGAATTCGATGCCGTTGTGATACCTGGTGGTATGGCGCCTGATAAAATGCGCTGTAACCGTAATACAGTAAGATTTGTGCAGGAAGCGATGGCACAAAACAAAATAGTCGCTGCTGTTTGTCACGGGCCACAGTTATTGATAGAAGGTGACTTGCTCAAGGGTAAGAAAGCCACTGGATATATGGCTATCCGGAAGGATATGATTAACGCAGGCGCCAATTATCTTGATGAAGCATTAGTAGTTGATGGTAATTTAATTACATCACGTCAACCTGGCGATTTAGCTGTATTTAGCACAGCAATTTTGAGTCGCTTAGGCTACGGTGGAAAAGATGTAGCTTTACCTTCGGAACGTGACAAAGATGCGGAATGGTGGAAGTTAGCTGATGCTTGGGGTGGTTCAACCAAGGGTGAAATAGTTAAAGCACTCAATACAGCTTTAGCAGGTGAAAAATATTCCCTCGAAGCACTCGAACAATATTCGCAAAAAGAATCTGATTCTCAAATCAAATCACTCTTTAGAGAGATGATTCAAAACAAAGGGCGCCATATTCAATATTTAGAAGCGCGATTAAATCAACTTGGCGAAAAACCTTCGTTGAATGCGAATATTGCTAACCAGTATGCAAAAGTGAAAACTGCGCTAACTGGTAGTGATGATATATTCCAGCTACGTTCAGCATTAGGTGACGTACAAACTGGTATTGGCGACCTTAGCAATTTAATGCCTTCTACTACTGACCCAATATCAACTGCTATTTTTGCAGAAATTGTCAAAGACTTAATAATGTCCGAGCAGCGTTTAGTTGAACTGTATCGTACCAAAGTTGGCGCCGATATGAAAGCAGCTAATCCAACAACTGGCGCCGCTGTTACTATGTAGACCTCTATCTCTATGAACTCTGCGTCTCCGTGGTAAGAAAAATAATTTACCATAGAGACACGGAGAATACAGAGAGAAATTATTATTAATATGTATGGAGTAAAAAAGTGGCATCAACATCAGAAAATATTAGCACTAATCAAAACGAAGCAGGCGATACTGAACGCTGGGCTTCGTTAATTGGTGGTGGTACTATGGTATTAATGGGCTTGAAGCAGCGTTCACTACGAGGAGTATTGACTGCTATAGCTGGAGGTGGCCTACTTTACCAAGGTGTAAAGAAAAAAAGTACTATTCAACAAGCACAAGAAGCTATAGGAATAGGGCAAGTAATTAAAGTTGAAAAAACAGTAACTATTAATAAACCTGTTGAAGAGTTATATAGTTTTTGGCATAACTTTGAGAACTTACCCAATTTTATGAAGCACCTCAAAGAAGTTAAAGTGCTTGATAACAAACGGTCGCACTGGGTTGCAACGGCACCACTAGGTACAAGTATTGAATGGGATGCTGAAATATTAGAAGACCGCGAAAACGAGTTTATTTCTTGGGCTTCAGCAGAAGATGCCGATGTGGAAAACTCTGGGTTTGTAAGGTTTAAAAAAGCACCTGGTGATAGAGGTACTGAAGTAAAAGTCGTTATGGAATATACCCCACCAGGAGGTGCCTTAACAGCAGTTTTCGCGAAACTGTTTGGAGAAGAGCCAGAACAGCAAATAGGTGATGACCTACGTCGCTTCAAAATGCTAATGGAAGCAGGGGAAATAGCTACAACTGAAGGACAACCACGCGGACAGTAAGAAAGTGATGAGTGCTGAGTTAAGAGTTTTGACTTCCAATTCCTTCCTCTTAACTTCTAAGCATTCATCTCACTCAGCACTCATAACTACTAATTATTAAATATGAAAGCAGTTTGTTGGCGCAAAGCAAATGAGGTGCGGGTTGAAAATGTACCCGACCCAAAAATTCTCAACCCGCGTGATGTAATTCTCAAAATTACATCTACTGCCATATGTGGTTCAGACTTACATGTATATGGTGGTTATATTCCTACCGTTCAGGCTGGTGACATCATCGGTCATGAATTTATGGGAGAAGTAGTTGAAGTTGGTAGTAAAGTTACTAACCTAAAAATTGGTGACAGAGTAGTTGTACCTTCGACTATTGGTTGTGGTCATTGTAACTACTGCTCACGTGATATGTGGTCGTTATGTGACAACTCTATTCCAGAAGGTTGGATTGAAGAGAAATTATTTGGTAATATCACTTCGGCAATTTACGGATATTCTCATGCTTTTGGTGGATACGCAGGCGCCCAAGCTGAGTATATACGAGTTCCATTTGCAGATGTGGGTGTAGTCAAAGTACCCAAGGATATACCCGACGAGAAATTACTATTCATCTCGGATGCTATTCCTACAGGATATATGGGCGCCGAATTATGTGATATTCAACCTGGTGATACAGTAGCTGTGTGGGGATGCGGTGCAGTCGGTCAATTTGCGATGATTAGTGCCAGATTGATGGGCGCCGAAAGAGTCATTGGTATTGACCGCTTTCCAGAGCGGTTAGAGCTAGCTTCTAAATTTGCCAAAGCAGAAGTTATCAATTACGAAGAAGTAGACGCAGGTGAAGCATTAAAAGAGATGACGGGTGGTCGTGGACCTGATGCTTGTATTGATGCTGTAGGTCTAGAAGCACATGGCATAGGTTTTGAAGACTTTTACGACCAAACCAAACAAAAACTGCGCTTAGAAACAGACCGTCCCCACGTTTTACGACAAATGATGTTAGCTTGTCGCAAAGGTGGCACCCTCTCGATTATGGGTGTGTATGGAGGTTTTGTAGATAAAATACCTCTCGGCGCCGCATTCAATAAAGGTTTAACTTTCCGTATGGGACAAATGCATGGCCAAAAGTACATGCATAAGCTACTCGATATGATAATGGAAGGTAAATTAGACCCCTCACAAGTAGTTACACATCAACTACCATTAGACCAAGCGGCGCACGGTTACGAAATATTTCAGCAAAAGAAAGATAAGTGTATTAAAGTAGTCTTGAAGCCGTAAAAAAAACAAGCTTTTTGACAGATTTTGCGGAAATTAAATTCAAATTTTCAACATCTATCCAATGGAGGAACTTTTCGATGAATATATTACGTAGAGCATTGACTCTATTAATAGCAGCATTTACATTCTTCACAATTCAATTTGGCTACAACAACATCCAGCCAGCAATTGCTGAAAACACAGTAGTATCACCCGAAGGCGTATACTACAAAGGCACGCCAGATGATGATATTCACAGAAGCATCAGACAAAATAACTACGGCAGCGACAGCAATAAAAACAAACAAAATAGCTACGGTAGCGATAGCAAAAACTACAAAAATAACGCTGACGATACCGAGTTCAACAGAACCAAAGTTGACGACGGTAGCGTTAGCCAACAAGTTAAAAACAGAACTCAACAAAGTCGTGGAACAGTAGTATCACCTGAAGGCGTATACTATAAAGGTGTGCCAGATGATGATGTTCACAGAAGCATCAGACAAAATAACTCTGGTAGCGATACTGAGAACTACAATACTAGCAGCGGCAACATCATAGAAGGAATTAAAGAAAAAATCGAAGAAACCGCTGAAACAGTAACAGAAAAACTCAACCTGAACGAAGAAACACCTCGTGCGACTAAAGAGTTCTTACGAGAGACTGAAAAGCAAGTAGAAAAAACAGTTGAACCTGTTACAGGTACTCGTAGCGGTTACTACCAACTTCCATAACTCTTACTTTGTGACCTTTGTGTTCTTTGTTGTTAAAAATATGAACCACAAAGGCACAAAGAACACAAAGAAAAAAATATAAAAAATTAGGAATAATAATTATGAAAGCACTATGCTGGCACGGCGCCAATAAAGTCCAAGTAGATACAGTGCCAGACCCAAAAATATTAAATCCGCGCGATGCAATAATAAAAATCACTTCAACAGCAATCTGCGGTTCAGATTTACACTTATTCAATGGCTTTATTCCTACAGTTCAGAAAGGGGATATATTAGGTCATGAATTCATGGGAGAAGTCGTTGAAGTTGGAACATCTGTTAAAAATATAAACATTGGAGACAGAGTAGTTGTTCCATTCACTATTGCTTGCGGAAACTGTTATTTCTGTCATAAAGACTTATGGTCATTATGCGATAACTCTAACCCCAACGGATGGTTAGCAGAGAAGATAATGGGTCATTCACCTTCGGGTTTATTCGGATACTCGCACATCTTCGGAGGATATGCTGGTGGACAAGCAGAATATGCACGTGTTCCATTTGCCGATACAGGTTTACTCAAAATACCTGATGGAATGACTGATGAGCAAGTTTTATTTTTAACAGATATTTTTCCAACTGGATACATGGCAGCAGAGAACTGTCATATCAAACCAGGTGATATCGTCGCTGTATGGGGATGTGGACCCGTTGGACAGTTTGCCATTAAAAGTGCATTTATGTTAGGTGCCGAGCGAGTCATAGCTATTGACCGTATTCCTGAGCGTTTACAAATGGCTAAAGACGTATGTAAAGCAGAGGTTCTTAACTACGAAGAACTAGACGTAGGTGAAGCGCTCAAAGAAATGACAGGTGGTCGTGGTCCAGATGCAGTCATTGACGCAGTTGGACTTGAGGCACATGGAACTGATATAATGGCATTGCACGACCAAGTTTTGCAAGCCGTCAAAATAGAACCCGACCGTCCTACAGCATTACGTCAAGTCATTGTATCTTGTGGTAAAGGTGGTCACGTATCAATAGCAGGCGCCTACGCTGGATTTGTTGATAAACTACCAATGGGCGCCGCAATGAACAAAGGTCTAACCTTTAAAATGGGACAAACACACGTTCATAAATATTTAAAACCTTTACTCGAACGTATTCAAAACGGTGATATTGACCCCACCTTTGTAATCACACACACATTACCACTCGATCAGGCACCGCACGGTTACGAAATATTCAAGCACAAAAAAGACAACTGCATCAAAATTGTCCTAAAACCTTAGCAAACGTAAGTTGGGTCTTGTGCCTCGACCCAACATTATAATCAAATGAACACAGAATTATCACGTCGCACACTTTTACACAAAGCTGGTTTAGGACTAATAACAGTCGGCGCCGCTTCTATTGCTACAATAATAAAACCTGCTCGTACCTTTGCTCAAACAAAAGAACCTCCAATGCCACCAAATAGAAGATTAGGTTGGGCAATTGTAGGTTTAGGAAAATTTGCAACTGAACAAATCATTCCATCATTTACAGAATGTAAAAGCTCAAAATTGGTAGCATTTGTTAGTGGAGATAAAGGTAAAGCTGAAAAATACGCTAGCCAATATGGCGTTAATCCTAAGAATATCTATAATTATCAAAACTACGATTCTATCCGTAATAACCCTGAAATTGACGTAATATATATAATATTACCAAACGGACTACATGCCGAATACACAATTCGTGGTTTGCAAGCAGGCAAGCACTTAATGTGTGAAAAACCAATGGCGAATACAGTCCAGGAATGTCAAGCAATGATTGACGCTGCAAAAAAAGCTACACGTAAGTTAATGATAGCTTACCGCGCGCAATATGAACCATTCAACTTAGCAGCAATAAAATATGCTCGCAGTGGTCAACTAGGTAAATTAAAACTAGTTACATCAGACCACGGACGTAACCTTGATCCCAAAGACCCAGCAGACCGTTGGCGAATGAATAAAAAGTTAGCTGGAGGTGGTTCGCTGTATGATATTGGTATATATAGTTTACAAGCAGCTAGATATATTACAGGCGAAGAACCAATAGAAATCAACGCCATGATTTATAGCACTCCGGGGGATGAACGCTTTCGCGAAGTCGAAGAAAACGTAAACTTTGGACTACGTTTTCCTAGTGGCACCTTAGCTAATTGTAGTTCCAGTTATGGTTATTCTAATGTCAAACGTCTTCAAGTATTTGGCTCAGAAGCAACATTAGAACTTGACCCAGCAACCGATTATTACCGACATCGTTTAATAGTTAAACGTCAAAATGGTATAGAAGAACCACAAATTCAAGAGCAAAATCAATTTGCTTTAGAAATAGACCATTTATCACAAAGCATAATGGAGAATAAACAACCAAAAACTCCAGGAGAAGAAGGTTTACAAGACGTGCGGTTAACGAATCTAATTTATGAAGCTGCACGTACAGGTAGAACAATCAAAGTTTAATCACGAACAATAGGAGAAAATAATCATGGCTGACACAAGCGTTAAAAAAGTAGATTCTGCTTACTCACCCACAGGTCAACTCGGACAAAAATATTTAGCATCTGGAAAAAGCGTTTCGATGCGACTGTGGGAAAACGAACAACCAGGTGAAGCAAAAGAGCCAACAGCACGCGACTATGAAACAGTAGGTTACGTCATCAAAGGTACAGCAGAATTGCACCTCGAAAGTCAAGTAGTAAAACTCGAACCAGGTAACTCATGGGTAGTTCCCAAAGGAGCATCCCACACCTACAAAATCTTAGAATCATTTACCGCAGTCGAAGCAACAAGTCCACCAGCACAAATACACGGACGCGACGAAAATTAAACTGTTACTCTTTTCCAAATAAAAAATTAAAAATTGCTTGTGTTGGGTTACGCTGTCGCTACACCCAACCTACAATTACAATATTATCCTTTTAATAGAGATTCTCCACCGTCAATCCAAACTTCTGTTCCTGTAATTAAGTTGGATGCGTCTGATGCTAGGAAAAGTACGAGTTGTGCTACTTGGTCTGAACTTCCTGGTTCTCCGTCGGTTAAGGGAATTTTGCCTTCTGGAAATACGACAGCTTCTTGTGCTTCTTCTAAGTTTCTTTGTTCTGTATTTTCAGATATATTAGTATCTATGGCGCCAGGACATATGACGTTGACGCGAATTTTATGTTTGGCAAGTTCTAGTGCTGTCATTTTTGCAAATGCTACTTGTGCCGCTTTAGAACATCCATATGCTGTGGCACCTGATTTACTAAAAGTGCGTGTACCATTAATGGATGAAGTAATAATAATTGAGCCACCCTGTTGTTTTAAGTAAGGTACTGTATATTTAACCGTTAAAAAAGTTCCTTTAAGGTTGACTTCGATAGTTTTATCCCATTCTTCGGGTTCTAATTCATCAATTGGCGCCCAAACTCCATTAATACCAGCATTTGCAAATACTATATCTAATCTTCCCCATTTATTAATAACTTTTTGAGTCGCTTGCTGCATATCCTCAACTTTAGAAATATCAGCAATTACTGCAATAGCTTCTCCGTTGGCTTGATTTATTTCTGCAACTGCTGCTTCAAGCTCATCTTTTGTACGTCCTAACGCTGCAATTTTTGCCCCTTCTTTGGCAAATAACATTGCTGCTGCTTTGGCTATTCCTGAACCTGCACCTGTTATTAATGCGACTTTATTAGCTAATTGCATAAAATTTTAGTGACTTTTTGCAATAAATTAGCAAATATAAGAGTCATAAATCATACTGCTATTGGTATAAATTACAAACATCTGTATACCTTTAGTCGTAGATTGACTATATCTACTATCAAATAAAAAATTGTATATTATGCCGTTAGCACGATGACTTAGGGTAAAAATAGTTGGATATTGTTTAATGATGCGGCGCAGGTAACAATACATGGTAGTGAATCAACTTTTGTTTAAACAGCATATTGAACGCATTGCAATAGTGCGCGCGTTACCTAGTTTGGAAAATTTGATGTGTATTATTCCAGCTTTGCGAGCATTACGCGCAGCATTCCCTCATGCTCATATAACTTTAATAGGATTATTCTCTCCAGAGTTTATAAGACAGCGATGGTGCCACTTAATTGACGATTTTATTGAATTTCCGGGATATCCAGGTATTCCAGAATCACCATCAGTTCACAAAATTCCAGAATTTTTAGCCAAAGTTCAGGCTCTACAGTTTGACTTAGCGTTACAAATGCACGATAACGGTACTGTTATAAATAGCTTTACTTCTTTACTCGGCGCCCGTATTAACGCCGGATTTTATATTCCCGGTTATTATTGTCCAGACCCCACCTACTTTATGCCCTATCCTGATAATCAATCGGAAATATGGCGCCATCTACAATTAATGAAATTTTTAGGTATCCCAGTTCAAGACGACGAATTAGAATTTCCACTTTTACAAACAGATTTTATTGAATTGAGCGAAATTGATGCTGCAAATTACTTACCACCTGATAAATATGTTTGCATTCATTTAGATGATTTTCAACGACATTTGTCACCTGAAATCTTAGCGAAAATTGCCGAAGCAATTACAGAACGCAGTTATCAAGTAGTATTAACAGGTTCAGCAGAACAAACTAATTTAGCAGGCACAGTCGCTTCTCTTTCGTCAATTTCATCAGTCAATTTAGTAGGAAAAATCAGCATTGGAGCATTATCAGCGCTCTTCGTTAATAGTTCACTTTTAATTTGTAATAATATTTTTGTATCTTATTTAGCTGCTGCATTACACACTAAAAGTATCGTAATACTTGATAGTGAAGTCGAACGGTGGGTGCCACAAGACCGTCAACTTCATCGTATATTGAGTTCAGATTACAAAATTAGAACCGAATGGATTGGTTTTAACAGTGAGGGTAATCTTCGTCAGATGTCTGCTAAATTAGCGGTGACTTCAGCAATGGTCATGACGCAAGTTGACGCACTACTGTCAAAATTTTAGCTATTTTGCTTTAACACCCAATCTAAATAAGCCAAAATATCACGGTCTTCATGCTGTTGAAGCATTTTTTGCACTCGGTCTTGTAACTGAGTATCTTTTGCTTTTGAAGACTCGTCATTGCTTTGTGAGCTATCTTTGAGCAAATTATACAATCTCTCAAGATATGGCTTAGGTATGGTTACGGTAATCTCGTTTGTGTTGAAAAATTCTAAGTTAGCTGTGTTCATTATTTCCCTCATATTTTTACGTTTTGTTTTTTATCTTACAAAGCTTTATTATTGAGCAATTTTTGACTTACATCTATAGATATTGCCTTGATTGTGATTACTTAATAAACCGAGAAAATGCGGACTTCCACATTACACGCTGATACAGCGGTATGCATTATAACTCTGGAAAGGGCTTTTTTGCGTCATTACAATATATACATTAGTCAAAAAATGTTTTGCTAAGTTATAGAAACTGGGTTTCTTTATAATTTATTTCTTTTGACTGCGATGAGAAGTGTCTGTAGAAGGATGCTTACCTCAGTAGTATGGAGTATTAATAGAATTCAGTGGAGTTGACGCTAGGCAGTAAAGGAGAGTCACTTGATATTTAATAAAGTTGTAAGTCTGTTTAAGGAGACGTTTGAAGAGTGGAGCAAGGATAAAGCCTCACGGTTAGCAGCCGCATTATCTTATTACACAATCTTTTCCATCGCTCCTTTGTTAATCATTATAATTGCTGTTGTCGGCGCCGTTTTTGGTGAAGAGGCAGCAAGAGGTGCTATCGAAGTACAACTTCAAGGTTTAGTAGGTCAAGAGAGTGCTGCTCTTATTCAAGGCGCCATTCAAAGCGCAAGTCAACCTCAACAAGGAACAATTGCATCACTTATTAGTGTAATTGTTCTGTTGTTTGGTGCTACTGGTCTATTTACAGAATTACAAGATTCACTCAATACAATTTGGGAAGTACAGCCCAAACCTGGACGTGCAGTCAAAAACATGATTCGCCAAAGGTTTCTATCGTTTACGATGATTTTGGGAATTGGGTTTTTATTGCTAGTCTCACTTGTGATGACTACTGCTTTATCTGCTACAGTCGCTTATTTTCAAAATATATTACCAGGTATTGATGGTATTTGGCAGTTAGTCAGCTTTCTTGTATCTTTTGTTGTTACAACTATATTATTCGGATTAATTTTTAAAGTTCTTCCAGATGTTAAAATTGCTTGGAGTGACGTTTTAATCGGTGCCTCGATAACATCGTTATTATTCTCAATTGGTAGATATTTACTAGGTTTTTACTTAGCAAGAGCGACATTTAACTCTACTTATGGCGCTGCTGGTTCGATAGTAGTAATTTTGTTTTGGGTTAACTACGCTGCTCAAATTTTATTTTTCGGTGCCGAATTTACACAGGTATATGCACGTAGATACGGGACACGAATAGTTCCCGATAAAAACGCAGTACCAATAACAGAAGAAGCGCGTTTACAACAGGGAATGAAACCTAATAATTCTAAGCGTACATCTCGTAAAAATAATTGGTTAAATCGTTTGTGGCGCCAGTTGAAACCGTCTAAGAATAATCGCAAAAAAAATTATTAACAAAATCTTTGTTAAAAGTTTACATTATAATATCTGGTTATTTAAATCACCTCTGTGAACGCTCACAGAGGCATTTTTATGATTTTCTTAAAATTTATACTTAAATGTATTATTGTTTAAAATCAATATAATAGCAAATATTTATGCTCTAGACAAGCAACGAAGAATAGTGCAATGTTGACAATATAGGGTTTTAACATAGGGTGAAAGGTCAAAACTTTACATTTATATTGTTTAATCGAAATCCGTATGCGTAAATTAGTAGGGCTGACGTTAATCATATTAGGTATATATTCTTTAAGCCAAAATATAATATTTGCTACAAAAATTATCGACCATACAAGTTACGTTGCTGCAATTGCTTCAATATTTACGATAATGATAGCGAGTATTAGCTTACTGTTTTTTACAAAACAAACAGGGTCTTTTGGACTTACGTTGCTAGCTACAGGCGCCGTTATGGTTTTTTTAAGCAACGGATTTTTGTTTCAACCAAATGTTATACGCAGCTTTTGTTTGACATTTATCGCATTTGTTATGGGTTTTGAATTAATATATCCAAGCAAAATATAACTTTAAATGTATTAAGTCCCACCTGACTGAAAACACAGGCGGGACATATGCACTACTAGCTAATATTGGTTTTCCATTCGGCACCAGCATTAATTACGGTACTTTCCGAAGCAGTGGTACCATTCATGAACCATAATTTATTGTCACCGCTTGTGGTGTCACGCCAGAAAATATCAGTCTTACCATCATCATCGAAATCACCGATACTGTATTTCAACGATGGGTCAGTTTTAGCCAAGAATGCTGAAGTAGAAACCGATGAGCCATCCATCAGCCAAGCTGTATTTTCTCCAGTTCTTTGATTACGCCAAAAGATATCAGTTTTACCATCTCCATTAAAATCACCGATATCAGCTTTCCAATCCGAATTTACTTTCTCAAGGTCACTGCTGAAAAGTAGGGTTCCATTCATTAACCACATTGATGTATCACCTGTAGCTTTATTTTGCCATAGAACATCGTTTCTGCTGTCTCCATTAAAATCTCCTATTTTATAATCCCAATTTGCATCCATTTTTTGCAAAAATGAACCAGAGAAATTGGTGCCATTCATCAACCAAATTGCGGTTTCAGTAGTTTTTTCATTACGCCAAAATAAATCTGTTTTACCGTCACCATTGAAATCAACTATTGTTGGTTCCCAGCCTAAATCCTCTGTTCGAGTTAAATAAGCTGCGGTTTTGACGTTATTATTATCCATTAACCAAGTTGCATTTTCACCAGTTGCGGTATTATGCCAAAATGCATCACTTTTGCCATCACCATCAAAATCAGCAATATCTAGTCTCCAATTAGAGTCTATAGTTTGTAGTTGAGTCGAGCTAGCTACATTACCACCATCCATTATCCACAAGCTATTTTCACCTGTTTTTTTATTGCGCCAAAAAATATCACTTTTGGCATCGCGGTTAAAATCACCTAGTTTGTAATCCCAGTCTGAGCTCATACTTGGCACAAACTTACCTTCAGATATATTTTTGCCATCCATTATCCAAATAGCTGTTTCACCCGTTTTCTCATTACGCCACAATAAATCTTTTCTGCCATCCCCATTAAAATCGGCGTATGTAGCAGGATTACTAAAAATTGAATTAGGATTTGGATTCGACCTGGGTATATTATACTCTTGATTGGATATTTCTCCTGAAGATGAATTAGAAGACTTACTAAAATCAAAAGTAAAACCTGGGTTGTCTATCAGGTCATTTTTTGGTATAAAAGCGCTAACTGAATCTATATTCCCAAAAGGGGTATTTGCTGATAATTTAGAAGAGTCCATGATACGATTATTGAGTAATTTTCAATAATTCTTAATGCTTTTCACTCAATAATCTGTAAAATAGTAACATACTTTCTTTTTGAAAAAGTAGCGTAAATATCAAAAAAAATTATCACGCATAAATATTATAATGATTTCTTCTAGTGCGTGGCGCCACGAAAAAATTTCAGCGTAGTTATAAGACTTCAAGCGTCACGCACCAACTTTAAGCATAACTTAATGTATCAATGGTGCGTAAAAACACTAGAATTTGGCGTTACATTGATTGATAGTAATAGCGCAGATCGCACCCTACCGAATAACAATATTTTGCCCAGCACTAGATGCTACTTCACTAAAATTAAATAATGAACCAGTGTAGCTTCCATTAGGGCCTGCATAGGTTTGTTGAGCAACATTCAAAGTTTTTTGATAAAAACTATTATTGGCACTCGACGCAAACCCACCAATATCACCTAGAATGAGAGATAAACCACCTGCAACACTATCAAGTTGATTCGGTGATAATTCAATTGCTTCATTAGACATATTAGACATCTCCGTTATATTTATTTGAATGCGTTTGTTGACTTTCTTGTATACATACTATAAATTTCGCTTTCGCTTGGGTATCGGGAAAAAGTTGGGATAAATGGCGCCTCGTCTCCATCAAAAATAGTCATACTTTAGTTTGAAAATATTTAAAAAACGATACGTTGCGGCGAGTAATAGTAAAATATTTTGCTCTAAAGTACATATTGCATATATTTTAGAAGATGGATAAGATTAATTTTTATTAACCGGGGGGTAAAAAATGTACATTGTACAAATAGCCTCAGAGTGTGCGCCTGTAATAAAAGCAGGTGGCTTGGGCGATGTCGTGTACGGACTAAGTAGGGAGTTAGAGAACAAGGGGCATTGTGTCGAATTGATTCTTCCCATGTACGATTGTATGCGCTATGACCATATATGGGGATTACATGATGCGTACCGCGAACTCTGGGTACCTTGGTATGGTGGACGAATTCATTGCTCTGTATATTGCGGTTGGGTACATGGTCGAGTTTGCTTCTTTATTGAACCGCATTCAGAAGACAACTTTTTCCATCGTGGGTGTTACTACGGGTGCAATGACGACAACATGCGGTTTGCTTTCTTTAGTAAAGCAGCTTTGCAGTTCTTACAGCAAAGTAATAAATGCCCAGATATTATTCATTGTCATGACTGGCAAACTGGTTTAATACCTGTAATGTTATACGAGATATATAAGTATAACGGTATGGAATTCCAGCGCGTTTGCTATACTATCCACAATTTTAAACACCAAGGTATATGTGGAAACGAGGTTTTAGAAGCAACTGGTTTGAACCGTCCTGAATATTATTATCAGTACGATAAGTTACAGGATAACTTTAATCCGTTTGCACTGAATATGATGAAGGCGGGTATTGTATACTCAAATGCTGTTACAACAGTATCACCGCATCATGCTTGGGAAGCCGAACATACTGATATTAGCTGCGGCTTAGGACACACTTTATACTTACATCGCGATAAGTTCCAAGGAGTTCTCAACGGTATTGACTTTGAATTTTGGAATCCTAAAGTTGATAAATACATTCCTTTCAATTACACGACAGAAGATTTTGAACAGAAGCAATATAATAAAAAGGCTTTACGCGAACGGTTAAAGTTAGGCGATAGTGATAAACCCTTAATTGCTTATATTGGGCGCCTTGATGCTCAGAAGGGTGTACACTTAGTTCACCATGCAATTTATCATGCCCTCGAACGCGGCGCCCAATTTGTTTTACTTGGTGCTGCCACTGAACCCAGTATTAATAGTTGGTTTGTTCACGAACAATCTTTCCTAGCAGAGAACCCGGATGTACATATTGAATTAGGATTCAATGAGGAATTATCGCACCTAATATATGCAGGCGCCGATATGATAGTTGTACCAAGTAACTATGAGCCATGTGGGCTAACGCAAATCATTGGTCTAAAATATGGCACAGTGCCAATAGTGCGAGGTGTTGGTGGGTTAGTAAACACAGTATTTGACTGGGATTACGACCAAATGCACTCCAAAGAAACACGTAACGGGTTTGTATTTTTTGACCTAGATAACTACGCTTTAGAATCAGCAATGGGACGAGCGATAGATTTATATAATATCAATCCCGACCTATTCCGTCAGTTAGCTATTCAAGGAATGGAATACGATTACTCATGGAACCATCCTGGTGATAAGTATATAGAAATATACGATAGTATTCGCCACAAATGGGAATAAAATTCGCATGTTGTAGAGAGGTGATTAATCACGTCTCTACATTTTTTTCAGTCTTTAAAATAACTTACTAACTAAAACATTAATATTTGGAAAAGCCAATGGTGTAATAACTCCTTGTCGAATTATGGTTTCGCTTGTATATTCTCCATTTTGCGGATTCTGCATAACTATTAATTCATTTGCAGACAAATTTAAAACCCAATATTCTCGAATATTAGCAGTAGCATAAATTAATGCTTTTATTTCTAAATCTTTTTTTAAACTTGTTTTAGAAACTTCTATAAGCCAAAAAATATCTTCTGGTTCAGGCGCCTGTGAATGGAACGGGCAAGGATGCCCATTACACAAGGCAATTAATATTAAACTTGATCTTTAGGAAGCAAGCCTAAAATGGTTGCAGCTCCTACAGCAGCAGCAAGACCCCATTTGAGCGTTGGATTTTTATCGAGGTTATCTAAAAAAGTTGGTATTGTTAACTGACCAAAATCACCCTCTATTTTGTCATACCCTTCAATCGGTTCATATAAGTTATCGGGTGCAGTTTCAGATTTTGGCTCGGTTGTACGTTGTCCAACAAAACCTATTGTTGCTAATATTATATCTATTAATCCTGGTGAGAGTCTTTGAAGTACATCTAACACTCTGCCAACATCTCCAGCAATAAAATCGCGCGTTGGATGTTCTGCTGCGTAAATAATTGCTTCAGCAACAACGCTTGGTTGATAATAAGGTGGTATTCCTGTTGGTTTGACGCCTAGCTTGGTACGAATTTTATTGTAATAAGGTGTATTTATAACTGATGGCAATATTGATGTGACGCTAACGGGTACCTTATCGTGCATTAACTCAACGCGCACAGCTTCCAAAAATCCTTCTAAACCATGCTTTGCTGTTGAATATGCACTTTGTAACGGTAAACTTCTTCTACCTTCCATTGAGGAAACACAAATAATTGCTCCTCCTTGTTGCTTGAGATAAGGTAAAGCTGCTGTTACACCGTTGACTTGACCCATTAATGTTACATCGATTACACGCTGGAATTCTTCAACTGTAACATCTTCAAAGCGACCGATTACACCTGTAGCTGCTGCGTTTACCCATGTATCTAGGCGCCCATATCGTGCTACTGTTTTCTCAATAAATGCTTTAACTTGTTCAATATTGCTGACATCAGCAACAACGTAATCTACTTCACCACCGAATAAATGAATTTCCGAAACTAACGATTTTAATCCCGCTTCCGAACGAGCGGATACCATCACTTTGGCGCCTTTTTGCGCGAACATAAACGCTGTTAACCGACCGATGCCACTGGAGGCACCCATTATAGCAACTACTTGCTGATTAATTGGTTTAAGAAGCATAACTCAGTTTATAATCATTTTTCCCTACCTTATTGTGATAAGTTTTATTACAGATTATTACATCATTCGACAGATTGAGGGTCAACTCTATCTAAAGATATTAAGAAGAGAATAGAATACTTGGTTTGTACAGAAACCATACTGAAAAATTCAGTTAATATTTGAATAAATTAACGATTTTTTCAACTATAATAAATTTTGTGCCACGTTTGATTATCGTTGGAATTGATGAGAAATGGATGTCCCAAATGTTTAAAGGTATCCAACGCTTGGGTTTAAAATTATTTTCAGGATTATTTGAATTTAATTGCTGTTGATGATAATTTTTGTTAACCTCGACGGCAACACTTTTAAAGTTGTGCATTTCGGTTTCGAGTTGAGCCGCTAAATAATTAATTCTTTCGGCTATTTGCTCTAACTCTTGTACACCAAATTCGATTTTTGATTCAAGAGTTTGCTGTTTATTTTGCTGTTTAGCTTGTGCTAGTTGATTGCTCATAATTTCTAAGTCGGCTATATCCGCTTCTAATTTGGCAATAGTATCCTGTGGTGGTGATGTCACTTCAATTTCGGTATATTTACTAGGGTAAAAACCAAAGTCGCTATATACATACCCGTGAGGGCGAACCTTGATATTGAAGTCTAACACCATCGTTTTAAAATCTAGAATGCAGGATACTACCAACTAAGGACAATCTCCTAGCTATAAAGTTCCATATCAGGAAGTATTTTGTACAAATATAAATCTAAATACAGTTCATGATATTTTAATAATCTGTGAAGTTCCCTCGATTTGACTTAGTTTGGGCACGTTTCTTTTTACTATCAAGGCGCCGTAACTGTGAAGAACGAGTTGGTACAGATTCTTTTCGTTTTAATTTGATAACGGTAACACTTTTTATAAGTTCTTGAAGTCTTTTTAAAGCTTCTTCACGATTTTGAAGTTGGGTGCGGTGTTCTTGAGATTTGATAACTATAACACCATCTTGGGTAATACGTTTGTCTTTAAGGTTTAATAAGCGCTCTTTATAAAATTCAGGTAGTGAAGATGCTTTAATGTCAAAGCGTAAATGGACGGCAGTAGCAACTTTATTAACGTTTTGCCCTCCGGCGCCTCCTGAGCGTACTGCGCTAATTTCGATTTCGTTTTCTGGTATAATTACCTTGCTGGAGATTTCTAGCATAGTGGGCAACGGATGTAACGGATGTAATAGATAAGGTTTCTATTATAAGTAAAGTTTTGTTCGATAAAATTAACCATCCGTTACATCCGTTCATAATCCGTTGCCATTAGTATCTTTCGATTCCGGAGGTTTCAAATTTTTTGGCACCATCTCCCATTACTCTTGCTGCTTCTCCACAGGTGCGGGGGGTGGGGAAGATTTTGGTGGGGTTCGCTAAACCTTTGGGGTTAAAGACTTGTCGCACAAACTGCATTGTTTCTAGGTCACAGTCGGAGAACATTTCGGGCATGTAACAACGCTTTTCGGCGCCGATTCCATGTTCTCCAGATATGCTACCACCAACGCGGACGCATAGTTTCAGGATTTCGCCACCGACTTCTTCGACTTTTTCTAATTCACCAGGTATGGAGTTGTTGTAAAGGATGAGTGGATGTAAGTTTCCGTCTCCTGCATGGAAGACGTTGGCTATTTTATATCCTGATTTTTGGCTTAATTGTTCAATCTCTTTTAATACGTATGGTAGTTGTGTACGTGGAATGACTCCATCTTGTACATAATAATCTGGGCTGACGTGTCCTGCTGCTGCAAATGCTGCTTTTCTGCCCTTCCATAATTTTAAACGAGTATCGGGGTCACTTGCTGAGGTAACGTTACGGGCGCCGTTGTTTCGACAAATTTCTGCAACTAATTTTTTACTATGAGCGACTTCAACTTCTAAACCGTCGATTTCAATAAGTAATATAGCTGTAGCATCGCGTGGATAGCAGTTAGTTTTAACGACATCCTCAACTGCATTGATGCTGAGATTATCCATTATTTCCATACCACCAGGAATTATACCTGCACTAATAATATCGGCAACACTGGCGCCAGCAGCTTCAACATTAGTAAAATCAGCAAGCAGTACGCATATCGACTCAGCAGCTTTGAGAATACGCAATGTCACTTCACACGCAATACCCAAAGTACCTTCAGAACCAACGAATATACCAGTTAAATCATAACCAGGCATTTCTGGAAGCATCCCACCCAAATCAACAATATCACCAGTCGCAGTAACTATTTTGAGTCCTAATACATGATTTGTTGTCACACCATACTTGAGACAATGTACCCCACCTGAATTTTCAGCGACATTCCCACCTATTGAACAAATAATTTGACTCGAAGGATCCGGAGCATAGTAAAAACCAGCACCACTTACCGTCTGTGTAACCCAACTGTTTATCACTCCTGGTTGCACGACTACACGTTGATTATCTAAATCTACATTCAATATTTTCCGCATCATTGATGTCACAATCAGCACACACTCTTCAACGGGTAAGGCGCCTCCCGATAATCCAGTACCAGAACCGCGTGCAATAAAAGGTATATTATACTTATTACAAATTTTAACAGCCGCTGCAACTTGCTCAGTAGTTCGAGGTAATACCACCAAAGCAGGACGCTCACGATAACTAGCTAAACCATCACACTCATAAGTAATAAGCTCTTCACGACGCTGCACAACGTTTTTGTATCCCAGTACAGCTTCAAGTTCCTTAATTATTGGTTTCCAATTACGCTGCTGCGGTTTTTCTTGAATAAGCATAGATTTTTATTTATGAATGTGATGCTTTGTAAGGTTCGTTTATATATCTATATTAATCCATCTAATAATATATAATGATTAAACCCGGTTTCTTCGCGTGGCATATCAACTAACTCTGTAACCGGAATTCCTGTTTCAATGGATGCTTGAGCTATTCTGTAACTTCGCTGCAACATCGACATTAGTGTAGATTTTCCTATATCTTGTACTACTGTAGAGGCGCCAATCGTATACAGATTTTATTAAAACATTAAAAAGGTCAGAGTTATTATCTCCGACCCATGACTAAAGTATCGTTTTACTGTTTTACTGTTGATTTAAGCACGTTTATAAATCCGATACATTTGTAAAATCTACAAATGCTTCTGCCAAATATTCTATCTGTTCGGTGGACAAAACTCGTACTTTTTCAATTAATAATGTATCTACTTTTTTAAAACGTCGATTTAACAGACGACAAATTACCTCAAATGCTTTTTCCTGTCTACCTTCCTATCTAACTTGTAGCAATATATCTTAATAAATAACGGATTCTTTGATAATGTCCTCACTGAGTAAACTGCGAATCAAATTTTTCTCGAACCTCAAACCAGCTAATATTTTTGTATATCCTTCTGTGTTTTGCCTTTCACCTTTATTTGAAATTGTAGCAATATGAATGAGTAACCTGCGATAATAACGCTTCTGGTATGTTTCTCTGTTTTGTTCATATGTAAAGGGGCCTCTACGTAAAAACTACGTATCCAGAATAAAAAGTAACAAAAATAACATTTCTTATCAATAAAATTTAAAGATTTGGTTAACTAAGAATATTTTTTTGTTAAAGCATATTGTGTAAATTTACTGAATTAGTTAAGTTAATTCAATCTTCAATATTATTTATATTAAATTGAATGAAATTCACTTCATTGTTTGCAGTTGCAGGAATATCTGCTTTTATAATACAAGCGCAAGTAGCGGTAGCACAGACCGAAAGTCAGGTAGATGAAATGACACAACAGTTTACAGTTTTAATAGATAGTATAGATAATTCTTCCGGGTCTGGAGTGATTGTCAAAAAGCAAGGTAATGTTTACTCTGTACTGACAAACTGGCATGTTGTTGATGAGACTATTTCTAATTATAAAATTATTACTTCAGATGGTGAGAGTTACGCGATAAATAAAGATTCTGTAAGTCAATTACCAGGAGTAGATGCTGCAATAGTTCAATTTACTAGTGATATTAATTACCCTGTTGCCAAATTAGGTAGTTCGGAGTCGTTACAGCGCAATCAAAAAGTCTATTCTGCGGGTTTTCCTGGACGTTCCTTTGCTATTAAACGTCCGATTTATCATTTTGTACCTGGTAAAGTGATTTTTAATGCTCCGTATTTAAAGCCAATTTCTGCAAAAGGTTATGGTTTAGTTTATGATAACGCTGTGTTGCCAGGAATGAGCGGTGGTCCAATCTTAAATGAGAAGGGTGAGTTAGTTGGTATTAATGGCAAGGTGGAAATATTTAGCTATGATACACCAAAGTTAAATCCAGAGTTTTATCGTATTCGCACTGGTAGAAGTCTTGGTATTCCTATTCAAACTTATATTCTTTGGGCTAATAACTCTAAACCTAATCATACTCTTACTCAGGCGCCGTTTGTTTTGACTTCACCGTTTCAAACAAACATCAGCGATAAATTTATACCCATTGAAAATTATTACTTAAATGATAATGCAAAATTTAATACTAATAATTTTAAATTAAAGTAATGCAAGAAATGGCTAATTGTCGTTTACAATTAGCCAAGAGCAACCAGGAACGTTTAAATAGGGTAATTAACAGCAGTCATAATCAACTCGTTCACACTGGTAATTACCTATAATTTCATTGTTAAAATATTTACCAATAGAATCAGTTTCTTGCAATTCATCCCAAATTTCTGACTCGACTCCTGCATATTGGTAAACTGCACCATTATTAAATTCGACTTGCAATATATGGTTTTCTGCATCGTAACCAAGAGCATTTGCCATCGATGAGTCTACAGGCAGCATCTCTACCCTTTCTGGTGCCGAAGGTAAAGCATTACTAGAAATAGATGCAACTATATTATTAAGTCGCTCTAACCCATCATACGCCGCAACAGGCGCCTCTATTTCTATCAACTCAAGTTCATCAGTAGTTTGTAGCAACAACTGTAAGTGTCCTTGATCATGACCAACAGCTACAATACTGCCTAAGTTTAATCTCGATAGCTTCATCAACTCCACTCCTGTTTATTTAAATTATTTGGCTTGAATTGTTTATAATGCTCTTATCACAAAATTCTTACTTAATACATAAATACTATAAAATCTAGATTGAGTCAAGGGTTTGACGAAAAATAATTAGAACTGATGAAACACAAAGTTTTTAAGTTTAGTTTCGAGCTTTGTGTTTTCCCAGAGATTTGGTACAATTCATGCAGCTAAGAAATGATAAACAATGCTGCAAATTCGCGGGTTGGTAAAAGCTGCTCAGAAAGCGCAGGAACAATTGAAGATAGGAGTCAGGGATGCGGATGTCCCAACGTTCGCGCATTTTGTCCTTACTTCGGTTGAGACAGTGGAACGTTTATGCGCTGATGCGAGAGTAACACCGCATCAATTGCCAGCACGTTCGCGTCAAGCGTATTATTTTCTTAAGAATATTGATTTGCAGAACTTACCATCTACAGGTACCCATCTGCGTTCGATAGTGCAAACAATAGGAATTAAGAACATTAAAACGCAACAACGAGCGATTTCGTTGAAAATATCGCAGTTAGCTCAAAATTCACATATTGACTGTAAGCAAATACACGAAGTTAGCGACTGTATACATCAAGTTGTGCAAGCAATAGAAAAAATATGTTTTACTCAACAAGTCACACCAGCTAACCTCACGAGTTCATCACGACACATTTATGCTTGGTTAAAGTACTTGGACAGAATTCAAAATGTAAAGTTACATATACAAGCAACTCAGCGTGTTTACACAATAGCAAAAGAATTATGCAGCAAATATGGACATGAATCAGTGAATTTTGTAGTAGAAATCACAAATTTGGCTGGACTGTATCGAAGTCGTTGGGTTGGGAACGATATAAATTTGATAATGAGCGAAGGATTTATAAATGCAGGAGAAGAAGTATTAACAGCATTAGTTCAAACATCATTACAAGGAAAAAGTTCTTCAAATACGCGAATAATTCGAGAATATGCGAGTTTAGACGAATTTAGCGAAATTTTATTAGAATTAGACTTAATAGTCGAAACAGTTACTGAAGACGGTAAAGGTTCGCATTACAACTTAGAAACATTATTTGACAAAATCAACACCGAGTACTTTAGCAACGCATTAACCAAACCGCGTTTAATTTGGAGTCAAATGCAAACTTACCGTAAATTTGGACATTACGAACCAGCACGTGACAGAATAGTCATCAGCCTAACACTGGACGAACCGATAATACCGCAATACGTAGTAGAATTTGTCATTTACCATGAAATGCTACATAAATATTATGGTGAAAAATGGGTAAACGGTAGACGCATGGTACACACAACAGAATTTAGAGCATCAGAAGCACAATTTAAATATTACAACGAAGCCGAAGCCTGGTTAAGCAAATTGGCACGACTTGGCAACGGATGATGAACGGATGTAACAGATGGTTAATCTTAAATAACTAGTTATGTTTTGAATTGAGAACCAGGCACCTCTACTATATAATAAGTCAGTGTCGCCAGCACAGATGAAAGAAATATCGTGCCAACCAGAGTTGAATAAAACTGCTCAATCGGAACCTTAGAAGCAAAATTGGTGCCAACCCGATTTATAATCGGCATATGCCATACATATATACCATACGATAACACCCCAAGTATTTCCAACGCACGTACTGGGTTTCTAAGAATTGCTGTAAACGTTAATTTAGCATTCTGAGTATATAAGTTATATACTTTCTTCTCAAATGCGTATATAAATATACAAGTAATTAATGTAGTCAAAGGTTGTAGTATAAAGATTGTAGTTGATGTGCGAAAACCTTTGGCGCCTCTATCAGGTAGTCCCCATAGTTCTTGAGCATAGAAATGATGTGCTGTATACAAGTAAAGTATAATTAGCAAGGCAACAGCAAGAATTTTCAAGTTTGGTTTTACTGACTGTGTTTTTGAGTATTGAATCAAGGGATTGATTAAGAAACCACACAGGAATACATCTAAATTTGTCAGTAATGGTGTATACCAGTAGGTAAATGTGTACTGTAGTTGATTGGTAATTTGTGAGTAAAGACTTAAGTATATTCCTAGTTTAATGAGTGCGACTGTGATAATAATTACTATTATGGCGATAAAAGCACGTTTTTGATTAGATACGAGTTTTGAGAATAACGCATATGCAAAAGGAACAATCAAATAAAACTGTATCTCAGTTGATATTGACCATAATGCATCATTAAATGGAACACTTCGCACGTACATATGAGGTTGATATGTGAAGGTTAGCAACCTGATGAGATGTCCCCAATTGTCGGTTTGAAGTATAGAAGGATAGACAAAGAGGGCGCAGATGAACACGGTGAAGTAGTATAATGGACATATCCGAATGATGCGGTTTTTCCAAAATTTGATAATTCCTTCAATATCTAAAGTATAGCGGTGAGTATAAAAAGCTTTTCCCATTAGATATCCTGAAAGACAAAAGAATATCCATACAGCTACTAAACCGTTACTAAACATCAACCACGATATGTCATAATTTTGATATATTATGGCGTTACGAGGAGGAGAACAGTGAATTATCACTACCATCAAACAGGCAAATCCTCGTAGTATGAGTAAAGCATCTGGTTTATTAGATGTTTCGTTGATTGGTTGATTAGTAAAAGATATATTTTCGAGTTTCACGCACGCTCGTCGTTTTTGCTTGCAATGAGATTATCATAGCAGTAGGATTAACAAACCTATGGGGAATTGAGAAGTTAGACAGTTATGTATAATGAGTATCAGCAGCGTCGCGAGCAATTAATGGCTAAGATTGGTGATGGAACTGCGATTTTTTGCAGTGCGCCGAACGCGGTAATGCACAATGATGTTGAGTATAATTATCGTCAAGATAGCGATTTCTTTTATTTGACGGGTTTTAATGAACCGCAAGCTGTTGCTGTGTTAGCACCACATCACAATGAACATAAGTTTGTTTTGTTTGTTCGACCCAAAGATAGAGATGCAGAAATTTGGAGTGGTTATCGTTGTGGCCTTGATGCTGCTAAACAAATTTATGGCGCCGACGAAGTATACTCAATTACAGAGCTTGACGAGAAATTACCATCTTATTTAGAAAAAGCGAGTCGCATATACTATCACCTCGGACGCGAGCGCGCCTTTAATGATAAGGTAATAATGCATTGGCAACGTTTGATGCGAACTTATCCTAAGCGGGGAACAGGACCAATAGCTATAGAAGATACTGCTCCTGTTTTACATAGTTTACGTTTAGTTAAGAGCAAATCAGAGTTAGAATTGATGCGAAAAGCTGCTGATATTGCAGTTGAAGCGCATATTGCTGCGATGAAATTTGTAGAACCTGGACGATATGAATATGAAGTGCAGGCAGAAATTGAGCATATTTTTCGTTTACGAGGAGGGATGGGGCCAGCTTATCCTTCTATAGTCGCGAGTGGTGCCAACGCATGTGTACTGCACTATATCGAAAACCATAGTCAAATGCAAGAGGGGCAGTTACTGTTAATCGATGCAGGATGCGCTTACGGTTATTATAATTCTGATATTACCCGCACCTTTCCAGTTGGGAATAAATTCACGTCAGAGCAAAAGATTTTATATGAGATAGTACTCGAAGCACAGAAAAAAGCCATAGCTCAAGTGCAACCAGGTAATGCTTACAATCTTATTCACGATATTGCCGTTCGCACCATTACCGAAGGACTTGTAGAAATAGGTTTACTCAAAGGAGAAATTGATACTCTGATTCAGGAAGAGAAATATAAACCTTTCTATATGCACCGCACCGGACATTGGTTAGGTTTAGATGTGCATGATGTGGGTGTATATCAACATGGAGAAGATAAACCCCAAATATTACAACCCGGTCAAATTACAACGGTAGAACCAGGTATATATATAGTACCAGGTACACAACCTGCCGAAGGTCAACCCGAAATAGACTCACGTTGGGTAGGTATTGGAATACGCATTGAAGACGATGTGTTGGTTACGCCTAATGGTAATGATGTACTGACAGAAGGAGTACCCAAGGAAATAAAAGACCTTGAAAAATAGGAAATTATAATTTTTGTCGCCTATGGGCGACAAATTAAGATATTATCTTGTTTGAAAGATGTTTTGCAGCATTTTTTTATCTAAGCTAGCGGCTATTGTATCTAACTCTTCAACTTCTGCGCTGTCTAATAACCAACCAATGGCACCTATATTTTGTTGTGCTTGTTGTGGAGATTTGGCGCCTGGTATTGGTATAGTACCTTTAGCGATGCACCAATTGATAGCAATTTGAGCTAAAGTTTTATTTCTAGTTTGGGAAATTTCCTGCATACAGTCAAGTAACAGTTTCATCCCCGGCAAGATTTGTCTACAAGCTAAACCACGAATACCTTTAGGATATGAACCTTCAGAATATTTTCCAGTAAGTAATCCTAATGCTAATGGACTATAAGCAATTATTTTTATACCAAGCTCATCACAAACTTCTTTCAACCCTAACTCAGTCACCGGATAAGTTGATAATAAAGAATACTGAACTTGTAGCGTAGTAATTGGTACTCTCCGCTCCGTGAATAATAATTTATGGGCCCATTTTAAACGGTTTGTTCCATAATTAGATAATCCTACACCTCTGACTAATCCTTGCTCATATAAATCTGCCAACCCGTTGAGAAGTGCAGGTTCTTGCCAAGGTGCATAATTTGCAGTTGACCAATGCATTTGCACTAAATCAATATTTCTACCAAGACGTTTTGCACTTCTTTTACCAGCAGTGACCATTGACTGACGGGTCAACCTCCAAGGATAAGCAGCAAGTTTAGTTGCTATACAGATATTTTCTTTGTTGTCGCCGTTTGAGTTTGTAGAATATGCTTGAGAGAACTGTCCTAAAAGTTGTTCGCTGCGGCCATTGAGTTTACCAGTTCCATAAGAATCACCCGTATCGAACAAAGTGACACCGTTGGAGACACACAAGTTAAAAACGGCTTGTAAATCATTGTCCATAGAAGTATCATATCCCCAGAGCAAACGGTTTCCCCATGCCCAAGTTCCGCACCCCATTATTGGCAAAGTAATTTGGCGTCGTAACATTGCCAAAACCAGTAATTATAGAACAAGTAACATTTTACCTTTAATTATCCACAGGATGTTGTCCATAAAAAGGTAAAGCTTGTGACCAAACAGGGCGCCGACCTTGTTGCCAATCAGAATAAGCAAGTTGTAAAATATTTGTCACGGTTGCTGCTAACCCAGATTTTGCTTCTACTAAGTCGTAACAATCAAAGCTGGCTAATTTAGACTGCCAAGCTTCAGGTGTAAATACGGAATCGTTCAGCAATGTATTTATTCCTACTCCATCGGATACGTTCTTATATACTGCTCCAAATAGCTGTCCTCGCTGTGCGGGCATTTGTACTGCAATAATATCTGTATCTGATTTCTCTCCCTTCATCTTCGCAACTGCTGCCAAAGTAGAAATAGCAAACACGGGTATATTCAACTGTTGTCCTAAAGTACGTGCAGCAACCATACCAATGCGTGTTCCTGTGAAACCACCAGGACCCTTAGCAACAGCGATAAATGCAATATCTTTCCAAGTTTGTGGTTTGATAAACTCGATTAAATAAGCGTGTAAATGACTTGATAACTCACGTTCTAAGTTCCAAACTTGATAACGTGTATCAATAGAATTACTTATCGCTAAACCTAATTCGGGTGTAGTAGTATGTAGTGCTATGCCGTATTTGTTTGCTTCCATCGAATTACACGCCAAAATTTGATTTGTAGTCACGCACCAAGTCCATAATTATAACAAATATTTAATGGTGCGTAACGCTACAAAATTATTTGCTTTGTTTAAGTACTGTCATAGTGTTACGCACCCTACTTATACATACTTCTAAAATGAAACCCCGATTATTTTGCGAATAATACTTAGAAAATGCGTAAATAAAAGGCTCTTCCGTAGGTGTTATGCTGAACTTAAAACTAAAAATCAGAAATTTCCTTTCAAACCAAGGCTTTCAGGCAGTTATAGTCTAGATTGCACACAAAAGGGAGAACGTTAAGACTAATGGCTACTATCTTTGTCCAGTAAAGGTTTCAAGCTTATTTTTAGACGTGTTTAGCATAACAAGTAAGGAAGAACCAAATAAAAAAATAATGATACTAAAAACTCTATTCAGGCGCCTTGTTTGTGTTATTTGATTGGTTCTGTAATATTTTATAAGTAAAAACTATTAATAGTAAGGTAGGATAACCCACCTTACTATTAAGTTAGACGATTTGGGATTAATATTAATTTAAGCAGGAATAACTTGAACAATCAAAGAACGCTTATCGAGAGATTGAACTTTTCCGACTTGGGTGAGGTCACTGACGATACGATCAAGCATTTTTCCAGCTAGTTCACGGTGCTGATTTTCGCGACCTCGTAAACGGATAGCAAATTTTACGGAATCACCTTTACTCAACCACTCAGCAGCTTGCTTGATGCGTAATTCGTAGTCAGCTGCACCGACATTTGGACGGAAGCGAACTTCCTTTACCGTTGGTCTGGAACTGTTGCCTTGACGTTTTTTCTTTTGATACTGAAGCTTGCCGTAGTTGATAATTTTCGCAATTGGAGCTTCTGCTCCTTCCGAGACTATAACTAAGTCCAATTCTAGACTTTCGGCCAACTCTAAAGCTTCGCGAGTATCCATAAGACCACGGTTATTATTTTCGTGGTCAATCAAGAAGACTTTAGGCGCCCTGATTTGCGAATTAATTTGTTGTTTTTGAACTACGATAACGATTACCTCTCTGTTCAACTAAGTAAAAGTAAGTAATACCAACATAGCACATGCTTATTATACCTTTCATCAGACTTGAGGCTGAAACCTTGATTTTTCGTAGCTTGCCTACCCAGAAAATCATTAATTATTATGTAGGGTGGAATGGCACTTACTTAAGCATCCGCTCCAAGGTAAACGTATTGGTATGATAGGCTTTCACGCTTTGGTGATGGCGATTAACACGGTCGGCGCCTACATCAATACCAATACGTATCAACTATACATCAACGTGAATTCGATTCATTTATTAAGTGGTGAACAACAATTTATCACTTTCCTAAATCTAACTATCAATTAAAAAAATCTAGATTAATATATAAATACTATCTAATACTTACTAATAAAACCGGAGGGCGCGTTATTAAATCGCGCCGACGGCGGGCGCCTGTAACACTATGTTAAAAATATAACAGTTGTACAAGGAACGGGCTTAGTTCATCTTATGTAAGAATTTTAGCTCCGAAAATAGTACGTGCAATATGAGAAAATGTGCATGTAAAAAATCTCCAAGTCAAGGTAAAAAGTGAACTGGAGAGCAAGGCTATTTAGAGAGACCTGCTTGATTTCACTTCATTCTGTGACTTGGAGACGTAATAAAAATGTTCATATCTACTATGCCTAATTGTGTAGAAATTCGATGCGGAAAAATTCAGTCGTTCTCTAGGAATACCGTGGCAAGGGATCTTATCAGCATCAACAATTGAAGAAGTTCTGTTGTCATCAACTATCTCAGACACAGAATTATCATCACAGACCAAAAACGTCGTAACCGTTTTTCAATCCGATTGTTACACTTTGGGCTTTTTGTACCAAGTACTTGACGAAGATAAAAGTTGCAGCAACGCAGTAAGTAAAATAGTTGCATGGTTAGCAGCAAGTAATATGAAAACACCTTCATCAAACACAGGGGGTTACACAAAAGCGAAACAAAGATTATCAGAAAAC
>NZ_KB217478.1:552903-989207 GCF_000331305.1 Calothrix sp. PCC 7103
CGTGTTAATCGCCATCACCAAAGCGTGAAAGCCTATCATACCAATACGTTTACCTTGGAGCGGATGCTTAAGTAAGTGCCATTCTTATGTAGGGTGCGTGAAAGTCTTTATTATCCATCAATAAAACCCTTCCCTCATCTGCTTTCACGCACCATTTACGTTGCTGATAGAGATTTTTAGCACGGAGACACAGAGAAGATTTAATAATGAAAATTTTAGTTACAGGTGGTACAGGTTTTCTGGGTAGACGACTGGCAGAAAGATTAAATTCTGTTAATTCGTCTTCAGAGGTAACAGTGCTTGGTCGCAACCAAGAAGTTGGGAGAGAGTTAGAGACGCAAGGGATAAAGTTTTTAGCTGCTGACATTCGTGATGCGGATGCGGTGTTAGCTGCTTGTAAACGTCAAGAATATGTATTTCACTGTGCAGCGTTATCTTCTACCTGGGGTAAATATAAAGATTTCTATAATATAAATGTGGTTGGAACCCGAAATGTGATTAGGGGATGTGAAATTTATGAAATCCAGCGACTTATCAATGTATCTACGTCAAGCATATATTTCAACTACTCTCCGAGAGTTAATCTAACTGAGACTTCGGTTGTATCCCCAATAAATACTTATGCACTGACCAAGTTAATGGCAGAAAACCTTATTAATAAAGTTTTTCATCGGGGTTTGTCGGTGATAACGATTCGACCGAGTGCTATTTTTGGTTGTGGTGATACTATATTATCGAGGCTTGTTGGCGCTAGTCAAAAAGGCATACCATTAATTAACGATGGTAAAGCTTTGATTGACATGACTTATATAGATAATGTCGTTGATGCACTATTATTATGCCAAACGGCGCCGAAAACATTATCTGGTAAAATTTTTAATATTAGCAATCATCAACCAATATCTTTAATTAACTTATTAAAAGTACTTTCGGAAAAAATCGGGTACGACTTAAAATTAAGACCAGTACCTTACTTGCTAGCAAATAAAGTCGCACAAGCTTTAGAATTTGTATCGAACAGAGTTTTATTCGGGAAAAAACCGATATTAACTCGATATGAGCTTTTAGTAATAGCTTTTAGTCAAACCCTTGATATAACTTCAGCTATCGAAGAATTGAATTATCAACCTCGTATTAGTCTTGAAGAAGGATTAGAAATTTTTTGCCAAAACTTAAAATTCAAGCATGAGAATAATTTAAATTCCAAAACTTAGTTATTTCTTTAGCTACTATGTCTGGGTAAAAGTGGTGAAAGAAATGACCTCCTTGTGGACATTGCCACAAACGTATAGTTGGAGAAGTTTGTTGTGTAGTTTCAGATGAGACTAAATTTTGCCAACCTTGAATTTGGTGAGGGTCTACAATCACATCATCCTGGCAACCACAAACTAACAAAGGTACTGATACGGGTATTGGTGCAATACTAGCGTGACCGTAGAGGGAATGAGGTGATGCAGAATTATTTAAATCTCTATCGAGCATCGTAATTAGTTTTTGAAGAGTACATTCGTTTTGGTAGCCAAATAGGGTCTGAACCATATGTTTTAATATAAATTCACGACTACAGGGTAACAACTTACGTTGAACGTAGTAATGCGAATGCCAATCAATACCTGGGTTGACTCCTACAGATAGCAGCGTTAATGATTTTACTCTTTCTTTATGTTCTTGCGCGTAGAGTAATCCTAGCAAACCACCGATACTGTGACCAATTAAATTAACAGGCTTTTTACGTGTTTTTAAATAATCATGTAACAGCGTGACGGCAACACTAAGTGAGTTTGGGTCATCTGGTTTTTGATGATATTCCCATTGAGCAATGGATGTTTGACGAGATAAATGACGTAACAATGCGTTATTGAAAAATTTTAATTCTGGGCTTGTAGTTAGCCACAATGTATCTGGCGTAGTCATTATAATTATGTTTAATAACTTGTTTTTATCAAGTAAGGTGGGCAATGCCCACCCTAAATATTATACTCCAAACTCTGTCTTGAGTTGAGTTACCCATTGCTGAATACGACTGTCTGTCATATCAGATTGGTTATCTTCATCAAGAGCCAAACCGACAAATTTACCGTCTCGAATGGCTTTTGATTCATTAAAATCATAACCGTCTTTAGACCAGTATCCAACTGTTGTTCCACCTTGAGCGGAGATTTTTTCTTCTAAAATACCAATTGCATCTTGGAAGTTATCAGCGTAACCAATTTGATCACCTGTTCCAAAGTAAGCGACTTTTTTACCGCTAAAATCAATGTCATCTAGTTCTTGATAGACACCATCCCAATCGCTTTGTAATTCACCAATATTCCAAGTGGGACAGCCAACAATTATACAGTCATGCTCTGTTAAATCGCTAGTATCTACATCAGCAATGTTGTATAAAGTCACAACTTCATCACCACCGAATTCTTTTTGAATTATTTCGGCTACATACTCAGTTTTGCCTGTTTGAGTACCAAAGTAAAGACCTATTTTAGACATGATAAGTTCCTCCTAATTTACGCTTGATATACCCGAGGTGCCTGAACCATATCGCCATTCTTAAAATCAAATCCAGCATCACCTAAGCGCGCGCGGATAGCGTGCCAGATATGACCGCACAAAAATAAAGCTGCAAAAACGAAGTGGAAAGTCGCTAACCATCCACGAGATGACATACTTGTAGCGGTTTCAATCATCCCAACTGGCCCATAGAATACTTCTGGATACACTGTGCTGTTAACTGTTACAAAGTACCCTGCTAAGAAGCCCATATAGCTCAAAGCTGCCAAACTGTAAGATAAATATGCTTCTCCAGACCAGACCAATATATTTTTTGTCCAGGGGAAAGGACTACTATTGATATGCCAGATACCACCAGAAATACACATTATACCAACCCAGATATGACCACCAACTACGTCTTCTAAATTATTCACTGCTGCCATTCCTGCGGCATCGTGAGTTGGAAATAAGTAGCTAAATATTCTGATTGGGTTGAGCGTTGGATGAGAAATAACCCTTACATCTCCAGATGGTGTAACCCAAGGGTCAAATAATCCACTCCAAAACATCGCTTTCGCAACTAGCAACCAGGCGCCGATACCTAACAGAAGCAAGTGAATACCAAGAATAGTAGTCATCTTGTGCTTATCTTTCCAGTCATAGCCAAAGAAACCAGAAAGAGTAGAGTTTTTGGGTAATACTTCTTGACCCATCAGCGAATGAAACAGTCCACCTGCTCCTAACACTGCGGAAGAAATTAAATGTATTACCCCAATCACAAAATATGGATAGGTATCTACTATCGCACCACCTACCCCAACTCCTATACCAAGGGTTGCTAAATGTGGCAGTAATATTAACCCCTGTTCATACATCGGTTGATTTGGGTTCAAGTGCGACAGTTCAAACAAAGTCATTGCACCTGCCCACAAAACTATTAAACCAGCATGAGCTACATGGGCGCCGAGTAGTTTTCCAGATAAATTAACCAAGCGCGTGTTACCAGACCACCATCTCACATCTGGAACTGGTGTGCTGCTAATAGATGTCGTCGTCATAGCCACCTCGTACTATTTATTTGTAAATTCTCCAGAAACCGGACTTCTATTGAAATTAAAATTTTTAGAATAATTTGTGATGAGAAGCCCGGTTTCTAAAATCCAAACCTTTCTTTGATTTGAGCTACCCAAACTTTGATACGCTCAATACTAAGCTCAGGTTGATTATCTTCATCAATAGCAAGTCCGACAAAATTTCCTTGAATGGAAGCTCTAACTCCATTACTGACGTGAATTACTTGAGACTCGACCAAAGTTATTGAACCATTACTCAATTCAACAGGTTTTAAGTTGATTAAAGCTTTCGACTCTTCAAACTGATAACCTTTAGTAGACCAAGAACCAACTCGTATACCTCCCAAGGAAGTAATTTTGACAGCTAATATTCCCATTGCGTCAACAAAGTTACGCGGGTATTCTACTTGATCTCCTAAACCAAAATAAGCAACCTTTTTGCCTTTGAAGTTTACGTAATCAAGCCTTGGGAAGAATATTTCCCAATCACGCTGCAATTTCCCAATACCCCAAGTTGGAGAGCCAATAATTAAATTATCGTAGTCTGCAAAATCTTGCTCGCTAGCTTCTGCCATGCAATGCAAATCGATTAAACCTTTGCCAAATTCCAAGCGAATCAACTCGGCGATGGCATCAGTGTTACCCGTTGTACTGCCGTAAAACAGTCCAATTTTTGCAGACATTGTATCTCCCAACTGTGATCTAGATTTACTGCTATCTGTTGCAAGTAATAATCAACTAGTATTGAGATTACACCAAAATTGAGATTATTGCAAAAAATTGCAGAAACGGGGTTTCTAGGCAAAATCGTTGTTCTGATTACAATATCTCAGCGAAGAAACCGGGTTTCTTGGTTTCATTGCCTGACGTGGGTGATTTTGGCAAGCATTACACGTAATTGTTTTATACTCAAAGTCACGACAACCAATAGCTTCTTCGGTACAAGCTGTAAGCGGATTAATTGTACACTTCAGACGATAGTCATTGGTAAAGAAGTCGCAGTTCGTACAGGGAATTTGATGCAGTTTCTTGAAATGACTAGCTCCTTGCTTGAGGGTTATCCAAAAACTAGAAAGCGCTAGAATGACTATTGCCAAAGCACAAAAAGCACAAAATAATGTTGCTAGCATGAGTTATATATAAAAATCTCAAGTAGGGTACGTGAGGCATTTAACAATCTTTCAGCGAAGTGAATAATTGTGTTGCGTCACGCACCTTACGCTTTAGTACGATGCCAAATGAAACCTAAGAATGCCAAAACACCCAAGAAGAATTGAGAGTTTGCAAGCGCTAAACGGTCTGAACCGTAAAATTCGATGGGAAAAGCTATAGTATTGTAGCCCACAAATACTGTAGAGATAAAAGCCATCAATGCTAAACCAAGTAAACTGTAGGAAAGTATTTCATCTCCACTTTCAATTGGCATGATTTTTCTAACTGCTGCAAAAGGTTTAACTAGAATATGGCACACTCCACCCGCTATTAAAATACAGCCAATCCAGATGTGACCACCGATGATATCTTCTAAGTTATCAACGCTTGCCATTCCTAACAGAGTTCGACTACCGTTTTTAATTCCCACTAAGTAGCCAAATATTACTTGTGGGTCAAGCGTTGGACTGTTGACGATACGAACGTTCTCAAGTGCTGCGTCATAGATTCCACCAAAGTACATTGCCTTAAGCACTAAAAGAAATGCTCCTAATCCTAGAATAATTAGGTGATATCCTAAAATTAATCCCAGTTGTTTTGAGTCATTCCATTCATAATGGAATTTTGCAGTCTGCCCACCAGCAGTGTATAAAATTGGTGGACTACGGAAGACATGAAACAAACCTCCGGCGCCTAAAACAGCAGATGCAACTAAATGCAACATCCCAATGACAAAGTATGGGTATGTATTAACAATTTCACCTCCCGTGCCTACACCCCAACCCAAAGTAGCCAAATGGGGTAATAATATCATCCCTTGTTCATACAATGGCACACCTGGTGTATATCTCAAAGTTTCTATTACTGTGGTTGTTCCTGCCCAGAACATTATTAACCCTGCATGTGCAACATGGGCGCCAATAAATAAACTTGACATGTTGGCGAAACGCGCGTTTCCAGCCCACCAATCATACTTGACATTCGGATTGTCGTATGTTTGCATCGTCTTCGTCTAGCTCCTTGTTGAGGATATTAAGCAACTAATTATTCTAGATATCATCAGATATATGTACTGATGGGCATCTCTAACAACTTTATCGCCTTCTCAAATTCTTGATAATTTACTCTATTAGTTATTTAGCATATCTCTTTTTATTGAAAATATATTTCAATAATTTTGTAACAAAACTTAAAATATTTTTTCAATAAAACTTTTTATTGCAAATCGAAGCAATAAGGAATAACATGATAAATGTAGGGATGCAACAGGTTTGGCGCCATTCGTAGCATATACTAAGATGTTTATAGTTCAACATAAATAATAAAAATGAACTGGTTAGCGCATCTACTATTATCCAAACCGGATATTGAAAGCCGCTTAGGTAACTTACTAGCCGATTTGGTTAAAGGAGCAGAGCGCGAAAAACTAAATGCTCAAATTAAACAAGGTATAAAACATCATCAACTTATTGATTCTTTTACTGACTCACATTTAATAGTTCATCGTAGTAAAGAACGGATAAGTTCAGTATATAGACGCTTTGCTGGCATATTAATAGATGGATTTTATGACCATTTTTTAGCCAAAAACTGGAATATATACTCAAGTCAGCCTTTAGGCAATTTTACAACAGAAATATACGAATCATTTTTAGCTTATCCTGAACCATTACCAAATTACGCCAATCAAGTTATTACACAAATGGCAAAAGAAGATTGGTTAGGAAGGTATCGCAATTTAGAAGGTATAGAGTATTTATTAATTAGATTATCTAATAGACTATCACAAAAATTTAAAAATAAAACTGAAATTAGGCTAGAACCAGCAATACAAGAACTTACAAATAATTACATCGAACTAGAAAAAGATTTTTTAGAGTTTTTCCCTCTCTTGATAGATATTCACTAATAAATTTAAAATCGCTCATTATAGAGATGCGATATATTCTTTTAGAAAAATATAAATGTTTACGCATCTCTACATCTAGCGAATTATATACTATGCTAAATTATTAAGAATCTCCTCAAAATCTTTTACTTTTATACCTTGTGCAGCAATTATCATATCCCCATCTAGACTATCATTACTTGCTGTGGGGCGCCCTCTTCTGTCTCGATTCATAGTCTGTTACCCAAAAATCGTACAAATTTGAGTGAATTTAGATTAACTTAAGTAAAGTATCGTATCCATGAATGGTTCAGTTTGGTCAAGAAGTGAGAATCTCGCAATGTTTGAACAAGTAAAACCTAGCTATTCAGTCGCTTGGACTAACAAAATTGCCGAAGTACCACAAGCTGCTTGGGATGCTTTAGCAATGCCATTGAAGACTCCGTTTTTGGAGTGGGAATGGCTAAATAACTTAGAAGTGTCGGGTAGTGCAACGGGACGTAACGGTTGGTTGCCAAATCATTTGACTATTTGGCGAAACAAAACTTTAATCGGCGCCGCTGCATTATACCTCAAAGGGCATAGTCAAGGTGAATTTGTATTTGACCATCAATGGGCTGATTTAGCACAACGCATTGGTGTAGAGTATTATCCAAAACTATTAGGGATGACACCATTTACACCAGCAGAGGGATATCGATTTTTAATAGACAGGGGTGAAGATGAAGAAGAAATCACAGCTATAATGCTGCATGAAATCGATAAGTACTGTACAAAGCACCGTATCGCAACATGTAATTTTCTTTACGTTGACCCCGAATGGCAACCGATTGTGGAACGTCAAGGTTTCACTCCCTGGTTACATCATAGTTTTATTTGGCAAAATTTAGGTTTTAACACTTTTGATGATTATTTAGGGGTATTTAACGCAAACCAGCGTCGCAACATTAAACGCGAACGTAAAGCTGTAGAAAAAGTTGGTTTACGCTTACAACCTCTAACAGGGGATGATATTCCTAAATCATTATTCCCGTTAATGTACGAGTTTTATGCTGACACCTGCGATAAATTTGGCTGGTGGGGTAGTAAGTATTTGACGAAGCGCTTCTTTGAGTCTTTACATGCACATTATCGTCATCGTGTCTTGTTTATGGCAGCTTATAGCGAACAAAATGACCGTATACCTGTGGGAATGTCGTTTTGTTTATATAAAGGTGATAGAATGTATGGTCGCTATTGGGGAAGTTCTCAGGAAATAGACTCTTTACATTTCGACGCTTGTTATTATTCACCAATTGAATGGGGAATTTCTCAGGGTATCCAATTGTTTGACCCAGGTGCTGGTGGACGCCATAAAAAGCGTCGTGGTTTTCCGGCAATGCCTAATTATAGCCTACATCGCTTCTACAACGCACGCTTACAGCAAATTTTACGTCCTTATATTAGCGAGGTGAACCAATTAGAACAGCGCGAAATAGACGTAATTAATGCTGAATTACCTTTTAGTCAAAAAAATTCGCCCGGTGAATCGGAACAAAAAGTATAATATATAGTTCTGTAATTGCACGTATTATTTACATAAGCTGTAAATTAAGAAAGCAAGTATTGTTTTATATATTGGATTCTAGATTTGCGTTTATTCATCAAATCTAGAATTCAACTTAAACAAACAATCGGCACCAAAAGCCAAATATAACCAGGAACAGGATTTTTGTTGAAGGGAGTTTATGAACTTGACATTAGAAGAAAATTTAGCAGCAATCGATGACAAACTCTCACAACGGCACATCGACCTAGACCCAGCAGGTTATTTTATTATTTACCTTGACCGCGATGCTGGGTTAATTTGCGCTAAACATTACACAAACGTTATTGATGAACGCGGTTTAGCTGTAGACCCTGAAACTGGAAAGGTAATTCCTGCACGTGGCAAAGTCGAACGTACTCACACAGTTCTTTACACTGGCAGAACCGCTAAGGAACTTTGTGTCAAGCTTTTAGAAGAAACAAAACCTTGTCCAGTAACTATGTTCGACCATGCTGCATACCTCGGCCGCGAATTTGTCCGCGCAGAAATTGCTCTAATCACAGGCGCCGAGTATGTGCAAGACTAAAGAAAGTGGAAAGTGCTGAGTGCTGAGTGCTGAGTAATATTACTCACTCAGCACTTAAATACTCAGTACTTTTAACTATCTGATGATGGTTGGTTGACTAGGTAGATGTAATAAGTTGCCATCGGAATGACGGTGGCAGCTATTAATAGTCCAATTACCCATGCTATTGAATTGCTTCTTTCTTTTTCGGTTTCTTCAGCATCTTTAAAAGTGCCTTCCACTTCGACATCCTCTACTATTGCTGGAGGTCCTGGGTCGGTTTGACCAGAAAGTACGGCAACTAAGCGGTTACTTGCGTCAAGGAATGCTTGATTGTATTTGTTTCCATCGCGTAACGGCGCCAAGAAAGTCTCGAAGGCGACACTTTTGGCGGTATCATCTGACATTAATGGTTTAACTTTATCACCAGTAATAATCGCGATACCGTTGCTAACGGTGTCTATCATCATTATCGTTTGATTTGCTTGCGCTTCCTTATCGGGAAACCATTTATCCAAAAGTTCTTTAGCAAAACTTTCTGGAGTTTCACCATAATCTAAACGGTGAACTGTAACAAATCTAACTTCGTTACCAGTTTGCTTGGCAAGGTCAGCAAACGCAGTACTAATTTTACCTTCACTAGTGCGGCTAATAACTTCACCTTCATCGACAACCCAAGTATCGGGTGTTAAGTTAGGTAGTTCAAACACACTTGTAGCGAAAGCAGGGGTAGCAAATAGAGAAACCGCAAAGAATAAGATAAGCAGCAGAATAATTGCGTGGACTTGCTTCCGTAAGTTTTTGACTTCGTTGAGGAGCTTTTGCATCTGAGATAACCAAAACACAGACTTCAACCAAAAATACTACATGATCACGTGTTCTGTCTCGAAATAAGTAATATCATTTTCCTCAAAGTAACACTTACAGGAGCAGTGCGAAAACTAGTATGGCTATCAAAACTCCATTTTCAACAAAAGGGTCGCAGATAATAGATGCCAATGGTAATGCTGTATGCTTGCGAGGAGTTAATTGGTTTGGGATGGAAACCGATGTGCATGTACCGCATGGTCTGTGGAAGCGAGACTATAAAGACATGCTACGTCAAATTAAAAGCTTAGGTTACAATATCATTCGTTTACCTTATTCTGTTCAAGCATTACGCTCTTCTAATATTAGCTCTATAGACTTTAGTATCGGCGCCAATCGTGACTTACAGGGTAAAAGACCATTACAGATAATGGATATCATTATCCAGGAAGCTGCAAATTTAGAGCTATTAATCATGCTTGATAGCCATAGACTCAATGATGTGACAATTCCTGAACTATGGTATGGTGACGGATTCACCGAAGCTGACTGGATAGATACTTGGAAAATGTTAGCTAACCGCTATAGAAACCAAGAAAATGTGGTTGCTGCGGATTTAAAAAACGAACCACATGGACGGGCAAGTTGGGGAACAGGAGATTTGACGACCGACTGGAGATTAGCAGCAGAACGTTGCGGTAATGCAATTTTAGCAATAAACCCCAATTGGTTGATTGTAGTCGAAGGAGTTGCCAAGAATGTACCAAATCAACAGTTATCAGGACATTGGTGGGGAGGTAATTTAGAAGGTGTTGAGGATAACCCTGTACGTTTAAATATTACCAACAAAGTTGTTTATTCTCCCCATGAATATGGACCAGGAGTCGCAGACCAACCTTGGTTTAGCGAAGCAACATTTCCTCAGAACCTTTACACTCGTTGGGAAAAAGGTTTTT
The DNA here is from genome assembly GCF_000331305.1 of Calothrix sp. PCC 7103. Lineage (GTDB taxonomy): Bacteria > Cyanobacteriota > Cyanobacteriia > Cyanobacteriales > Nostocaceae > Dulcicalothrix. The sequence continues at coordinate 563,363 of NZ_KB217478.1, forward strand.
ATTATATAGCAGCAAAAGGAATTGCACCAATTTTCATCGGAGAATTTGGAGGCAAACAAATAGATACCACTTCCAAAGAAGGAATTTGGCAACGTCAACTAATCGATTACATTAAACAAAATAACCTATCCTTTACTTATTGGTGTTGGAATCCAAATAGTACTGATACAGCAGGTATATTATTAGATGATTGGGTAAATATTAACACCGCAAAACAAGAAATTATTGCAATCTTACTAACACCGCAACCTTCAATACCCACTCCAACACCTACCCCTACACCTACTCCAATTCCAACACCATCGGTGCCTATACTAGTAGTAGAAGTAGTAATACAAGCAGATTGGAATGCAGGATTTTGTATAAACTTCCGCGTTACTAACAAAGGCACAATTGCAACTAAAAATTGGAAGTTAAACTTTATAATTAATCAAGCCAAAATACTACAAACTTGGAATGCAAGCTACACAACCCAAGATTTAATATACGAAGCAACCCCTGTAGACTGGGCAAAAGTGATTCAACCAGGAAAAACTGTAGAAATAGGGTACTGTGCCGACAAATTAGGAGCAAACTATAAACCCACACAAATTAGCGTATCTATACTCACGTAATACATTACTATATTAAATTGATAATCTTTATCATATTTGTATAGAAAGATGTATAAATTAAAATGAGAGCTGCATATAATTTAGACATCTCAAAATATAGTAAAAACCTAGTCTTTATACTAGGTTTTTTTGTGCAAAAAAGTAAAAATTACATCTTCTTTAGACACTTTACAAAGATAAGGATGATTAACTTAAATTAGAAGGATAAATATATGTGGAGTCAAAATAACAATAATCTATTAGAATATTTTACTCGTAGTGTAATTACTACGTTATTTTTAACATTGATATTACTAGTAAATTTAGTATTTTTGTAAATCAAGTGAAAAAAATTAAATCACGCAAAACAAATCTAATTTTTATAATTTTATTAAATGCATAACTTCAAAATTGCCAGAAATAGATAAATACAGAATACTCAAGTTTATACAAAATCTATGAACGGCGCCCAAAACATCCTCAAAAACTTAATATCTATTTCTGCTATTAGCATTCTAGTTCTTATGACAACGCACTCGAAAAAATCACTGCTGATGGTGTTGTCGGACTATCACATGCGTTTTTAACCGCAGGAGCTAACAGTGTCATTACCTGACTGTGGGATGTAGATGATGCAGCTAAAACATCACTCATAATAAGCTTCTATGAAAACTATAGCAAAAGTCATCGTGGAGCAGGCGCCTTGCGTCAAGCAATGTTAAAAACGATAAAAAAATATCCTAACCCCAGAAATTGGGCAGCTTTTAGATTGATTGGCACATAACCTATTATGAACATTATGTAAAGACAACTATAGCAATCCTAAATCACTTATAAAATATTTCTCTTCTTTCTTTCCTTCCTTCCTTAGCGTCCTTAGCGTCCTTAGCGGTTCGTTACATAAGCATCATTTTTTACAAATCAATTAGGAATACTATAGCTGAATAGTTAGTTTAAATTTTTGTTAGCCAATCTTTAAGGTTGATGTGGGATTTGTACCTGAATATCAATTCGTCTGGTTGTTTCTGCTATTTGAGGAATTAATTTTGCTTACAATCCTGATGTTTTAACTGAAATTTGAGCAAAGCTTCTTTTTGTAATACTATTGAGTAATACAAAAAAGGCACCTGTTATTGAAGACAGCACAAATTGTCTACGTTTGAACTTTGACATAGTAAAATTAGCTTGAAATCAACTAATTACATACACACGACAATCTTTATGGTTATGCACTATAAAATTTAATTTTTACTAAGTTATAGAGTTAGTAGTCGCAATATACGATAAAAATAAAAAGGTGCATTAACGAAATTACAACTCAGCTTGGTGTATACAACTATATGAACAAGACTAAGCTAACTATATTATTAACTTTTGCAACACTCCTAACTATTGTTGGGCTACAGGCAAAGTTTTCTAAGGAACCTAGTAATGCTGTTCCACCCCCTTCTGTTGAGGCGCCACAAAAGACTAAACTACCTGTGTCACCTCTCAAACCAGAAGTTCTGCAAAAAATTCTTGATACGCAAAATGTCAACTCCGGTATTCAATATGTCGAAAAGTCATGGCAACAGCAATACCAAGACTACCTTCAAGCGAAGTTACCTTCTAATCAAATATTCGATGCTCAACAAATGAGTCGAATATTAGATAAACTTCATCAACAATCAGGTAAAAAAAGTGCTTTAATATACGCTATTCCTACGCCAAAACACTTAGAATTAATGTTGGTGGGACCTGGCATAACTCCCATTCATAAAAGAATTCCAGCAGGAAAGCGAGACGAGTTAATAAAAATTGTTAGTAAATTTCGCACAGCTATCGTCAATCCGAATTTACCACGCGATGAGTACTTAAGTTCTGGAAAGCAAATATATGAATTAGTTATAGCTCCTTTAGAAGGAACACTACAAAGGCAAAAAATCGATAATTTAATATTTTGTTTAGGTGGTGGTTTACGAACCGTTCCTTTAGCTGCGATTAATGATGGTAAAAGATTTTTAATCGAAAAATACAGTCTAGGCATTATCCCAGCTTTTAACTTACTCGATTTTAACAGAGCCAATATTGCCCAAACTCAAATTTTAGCAATGGGCGCCTCGCAATTTCAAACTCAAGAACCTTTACCCGCCGTACCCCTAGAATTATCGAGTATAGTTAATAACGAGTGGAAAGGCAAATCTTTATTAAATCAAGCTTTTACACCAGCAAACTTAAAGCTACAACGTGCAATATATCCGTTTGGTATTGTACATTTAGCTACTCATGCGGAATTATCACCCGATTCTGTAGAACATTCGTACATCCAATTTTGGGACAAAAAGGTTCGGTTAGATGAACTCAAAACCCTAAATTTAAATAAACCCCCTGTACAGCTATTAGTACTAAGTGCTTGTCGTACTGCTTTAGGAAACCCGCAAGCTGAATTAGGTTTTGCTGGGTTAGCAGTACAGTCAGGTGCGTCTTCGACAATAGCAAGTTTGTGGTCGGTTGATGATGCGGGTACTTTAGCTTTAATGTCTCAATTTTACCAACAACTAAAAGATACCCCAATCAAATCAGAAGCACTGCGACAAACCCAAATTGCTATGATTAAACAGCAAGTTAGTTTAAAAAATAATCCAGCTATTCGTGGTAGCAGTAATTTGCCCACAAATATTCCTAACTTAAACAGTCGAGAATTATCACATCCTTATTATTGGGCAGGTTTTACCTTAATTGGTAATCCTTGGTAGGTGCGTGACGCTAACAATAATTTTGAAACGAAGCTATAATCTAATAGCGTCACACACCTAACTCACAAATTACTTATAATATTGTCATATTGGAAACTGGTGCGTGACGCTACAAGTCTTATCACTACGTTCACATTTTTTCGTAGCGTCACGCACCCTACTTACAAATTACCAAAAAGTTTAATATTATGCGTGTACGTAAGAATATCATTGATATCTTTTCTACATTTTTACTGTTTTCCGATGACAGAACTAGCGGTTGGGCAACTGATGCTAGACTACATCGCAGTATCAAAGCTTTTTTAGAGAATTCCGATAAATATAAAGAAGAATTTTTAGCTGTATACTGGCACAAACAATCACAAACATCAAAAAATCCTCAACTTGCATTAGGACATATGTCCGCTTACTTGCAAGAAGCTTGTTACTGGGCTATATATAAATTGATGCCTCGATTGCAAGAGTCTCAAGAAAAAATGTCAGACTTTTTCCAAATTGCGATTGCTGGAGTTCCTAAAATTCTCCACACTTGTAACCCTGATGTTAGTGGCAGTCTCAAAGCATACGCTAGCACGACTTTTGCAAATATTATTCGTAATTATTTACGTCAAAACCGAGAAGTTAATTTTTGTACTGATTGGGGTTTACTACTCAAAATCAGCCGCAAAATTTTGATAGAGTCATTACAAAATTCTGGTTATGATACCCCAACGATTGAACGTTATGTATTAGCTTGGAGTTGCTATACCCATATTTACCTACCACAAAAATTCCCACAACTCAGACAACGAAAGGCACCTGACCCTGAAATATGGCAACAAATCGCTGTATACTACAATCAAATGCGGCGCCAACTTCCTTCTAATAGTGCTGAATGTACTAAAGAAACTATAGAACGTTGGATAAGCGAATGCGGCACCCAAGTTCGTAAATATTTGTATCCTTCGGTAAAATCTCTCAACTCTCCCAAACCAGGATATGAAGAAGGAGAAATTCAAGATGACCTCGTAGATACGTCTTCCTCTTTACTCACAGAACTTATTGAACAAGAAGAACAAACGACACGTCTTGACCAAAAAAATCAAATCAATACTCTTTTACAAGAAGCTGTTACAAAACTTGACGAATCTGCTCAACAACTACTCCAGCTATACTACCAACAAAATCTCACTCAACAACAAATAGCAAAACAACTAGCAGTACAACAGTACACTGTATCACGTAAATTATCCAAAACCCGTGAGTCTTTACTACTAACTCTAACTCGTTGGAGTCAAGAGACGTTGCATATTACCGTAACCTCAGACGTGGTTAAATATATCAACGCAACCCTTGAAGAATGGTTACAGACATACTACACACAGAAATTATGACTATCCTATTCGATAACCCCAACCAAATAGAATTAGAAATTTCCCCAGACTTAGTAGAACAATTATGGCGCCATAAAGGTGCTTCTTGGAATATATTTCTCAACCAAGTTTGTTTACAGACCTTTTTACCAACTTTAGAAGAGGATGTAACATTAGACGAGATATCAGTTCCTAGCTTTTGGACACATGTTAACGGTGCCGCCTTTACTTGGAGAAATAAACGTATAATCTTAATACCAGAAATATCTATAGATACAACAGAATGCACAATACCCCAAGAATGGGTAGATATTCCTAAATTAGCAGGAGATTACTATTTAGCGGTTCAAATTAATCCAGATGAACTATCGCTGCGAGTTTGGGGATATACCACGCACAAAGATATCAAGTTATCAGCGACTTACAATTTTGATAGAACATACAGTCTAGATGCTCAATATTTTATTCCCGATTTAAACGTGTTATGGGTAGTTAGTCAATTAAACCCAAATGAACCTACTCGTATGACGGTTCCTGCTTTATCTTCGGTACCCGCAACCCAAGCAGAGAATTTACTATCAAGATTAGGAAATTCCAATATTATTCAACCTCGATTAGAAATACCTTTTTCGTTATGGGCAGGGTTAATAACAAATAATAACTGGCGCCAACGTTTATATCAACTGCGTCAAGGAATATCGAATAAAACGAACCTTGGTTTGTGGTTACAAAATACTGTTGCTGATGCTTGGCAATCGTTGGATACTATATTATCACCTAATTTGGGCGCCAGTTTTGGTTTGAGAACAACGGAAAACGACACATCTATCAAAAGGGTGAAATCTTTAAATTTGCCAGGTGGTGAAGCTTTTTTGGTCTTGGGTTTGGAAACTGAGCCAGATGGTAGAATTGGTATTCGTATTCAATTGCGTTCTAGTAGTCAAGATGAGTTTTTAGCATCTGGGACTAGTTTGAAGTTGGTTTCTGCTTCGGGTGATGTTATTCAGTCGGTTCAATCACGTAATCTAGATAATATTATTCAGTTGAAGCGGTTTAAGAGTCCTGTGGGTGTTGAGTTTAGTGTTCAAGTTGAGGTTGGGGAGTTTGTGGTGATGGAAGATTTTGTGTTGTAATTTCAAATGTTTTTTATTTTACCACAGAGGCACAGAGGGCACAGAGAAAGAAGAAGATGTATCGACTTGTTGTTTTAAATTTAGGACAAGGTGATTTGTTACAAGGGTTTCCAACTGTGACTGTACAATTTTGGGACTCGGAGAGAACTAGTATGCAGTTTACTGGGAGTTTACCTCCTATGCCAAATCTTGATACACTCTATCAACGTTGGCAATTATTGTACAAATCGTTTTATGCGAACTTTCGCATTTCCCATGTCAATGCTAATAATCAAAATCAATGTCTGGATTTTGAGATTGATGAGGATGATGAAGATATTGGGCAGATTTCTCACGCTGAGTTTCAAGAACTATGTCGAGATGTACAAGTTCAATTCAACCGCTGGTTATGTGCTGGTTCGTTTTTAAGTATCGAGCGCAAGTTACGAACGCACTTAACACCTTTTGATGAAATTTGTTTCGTGATTGTGGCGCCTTCGGCAATTTTAACATTACCTTGGTGTTTATGGGATTTTTTATCTGATTATCCGCTCGCTGAAATTGCCCTTAGTCCTCCTGAATATGCACGTCCCTTTAAAACTAATACACCAAACGGCGCCAAAAAAAAGGTAAAAATTCTCAGTATTTTGGGTGATAGTACTGGTATTAATGTAACTCAAGACCAAAAGATACTCATAGAAAAACTTCCAGAAGCAGAAATTACCTTTTTAACAGAACCATCGTCGCAAGAACTAAACGAACAGCTTTGGCAGTTGGAATGGGATATTTTATTTTTTGCTGGACATAGTTCGAGTCAAGCAAAAGGTAACACAGGATGTATTCAAATTAACTCGACGGAAACTCTCACAGTTGAGCAATTGAAGTATGGTTTGAGAAAAGCTATATCCAACGGTTTAAAATTAGCTATCTTTAACTCTTGTGATGGTTTGGGGTTAGCTGTTGATTTGGCAGATTTACATCTACCCCAAGTCATTGTAATGCGGGAACCTGTGCCAGATAAAGTTGCCCAGGAATTTTTGAAGCATTTTCTCACTACTTTCAAACAAGGAAAGTCTCTTTATATTGCGGTTCGGGAAGCAAGGGAGAAGTTACAAGGGTTAGAAGCACAATTTCCATGTGCAACTTGGTTACCTGTAATTTGTCAAAATCCTGCGGAAGTACCTTTTACTTGGTTAGAATTATGTGGAAAACACCCATCCATTCAATTATTCCCATCACGTCGTGCGTTACAGAAGATTTTGGCATCTAGTCTGGCAAGTACGCTATTAGTCACAGGAATCAGATTTTTTGGATTATTATCTGGTGTAGATTTGTGGGCATTTGATTTATTAATGCGGTCACGAACTCCTGAACCGCCTGATGATAGAATATTAGTTGTTACAGTTACACCCGAAGATATTCAAGCACAACCGAAAGAGCCTCGTTATGGTTCTTTATCTGATAGTACACTAAATCGACTACTAACTTACTTAAATAAACATCAACCTACAATGATTGGTTTGGATATCTACCGAGATTATCCAAGCTTGAAACCAGAATTAGCATCCACCTTAAAAAATTCAAGCTTAATAGGTGTTTGTAAGCGTCCCGATATTAAAGATGACCCCACAGGTACTTTACCATCACCAGAAATTTCTGCTTCACAGTTAGGATTTAGCGATTTTTTTCAAGATAATGACGGTGCTATTAGGCGCCATTTATTGTTTATGACACCAAATACAACTTCTCGTTGTACGGCATCATATGCATTTAGTACAAAGCTTGCAATTCAATATTTATACGCTCGACATAGTATTAAAACAGAATTTACACCAAATGGCAACTTAAAATTAGGCAAAAGTATATTTCCATCCATCAGTGCGCGTACAGGAGGATATCAAGGTATAAATTCGTCAGGAAGTCAGATATTATTAAACTATCGGGCAATGACTGACCCAAATACGATAGCACAAAGAGTCACACTTAAAGATATTTTCAGCAATAAAGTAAATCCGCAAGCTATCAAAAATCGTGTCATCTTAATTGGTATAGTAGACCGTAGTGCAGGCGATTATTGGTCAACTCCCTACGGTGCGAGTTCAAATAAAATACCCGGTGTACTAATTCATGCACATATGTTGAGTCAAATACTCAGCACCGTCTTAGATAACAGACCCCTACTATGGGTTTGGTCAATCTGGCAAGAAATTATTTGGATTGCCTGCTGGTCAACACTTGGTGGATTTATTGCTTGGAGATTTCGTAGAATATTATTTATGAGTATAGCTGTGTCTATTACAGTAATAATACTATTTACTACGTGTTTGATAATACTAAATTATAGCGGTTGGGTTCCTTTAGTGGCGCCGTTATTAAGTTTTATGATAACTAATGGCACCGTTGTTTTTATATTATTAAAGAATCGAGACATTTAATGATGGCACCATTTAGTTAAAATTTATGAATGATTAGCTAGCGTTTTTATTTGCTTGCTCAATTCGCTGCCTAATTGCATCTTCAGCAACATGAATATTTTCCTCATGGGTATATAATCTGCTGTAGTAAGTTGTCCGTACCAGGTTGTTTCATCATCATCTCTATGTGCATCGCGTCTCTAAGTGTTTCTTGAGAATCTATAGTAATGGATTTTGAATATATCTTGCATATATTTCTTTTTCCAACTGTTGTAGGTAGTTAGACAGGTTTGAACAGTAGGATGTAAAGATGGGAAGAACGATAGAAATCAATCCGAAACGGGTAATGTGGTTACAAGTAGGCGCCTTGGCTGGAATGCAGGGGGCAATAACTTTGTGCTGGGTGGTTTATAATCTGTATATACCGCAGCTTTTGGTAAGAATTGGTTTTGAGAAGGATTTTGCGGTTGGACTATTGATTGTTGAGAATTTACTGGCTGTAGTATTAGAACCTTTGATGGGTGGTCTTTCGGATAATGCCAAGCGCTGGTTTGTTAGTCGTTTTTATTTTGTTTCTGCTGGTGTAATTGTTTCATCCGCTTTATTTATTGTTATACCTGCTGTTATTGCGCTTTTACCTTTGTCTGAAGCTACTCGCTGGATTTTTTTGTTTGTCATTGTCGGTTGGTCATTCACGATGACTATTTTTCGTAGTCCTGCAACTGCTCTATTAGGTAAATATGCTTCAAAAAATGATTTACCGTTGGCAGGAAGTTTGTTGACTTTGGCTTCTGGTATTATTATTGCTTTTCGACCTATTAGTACTAATTTTATTCTTAGTTTAGGCGCCGTTTTTAGTTTTGCGACTGGTTCTTTTGTTTTACTTGGTGCTGCTTTATTATTACGATATGTTAATCCACCTGAAGAACCTGTTGCTGAATCTGTACAAAGTAGAATATCAGAACCATCATTAGTACTATTTTTACTTTTGGGAACTGGTTTTGGAGTTGCTTGGGGTTCACGGTTATTAATGGATGTTTTAGGAAAACTGCTTAAAATTGAGTTAGGCATAAATAATGTTGATGGAATGATGTTTATTATTGCTCTGGCACTCGCATTTGCATCTTTACCTGCTGGTGCGTTTGCAAGTAAAATTGGTAATCATCAAGCAATAATTTGGGGGAGTCGTATTATTTCAACATTAATGTTACTGATGCTGTTTTTCGGCGCCAATTTTGTTTTACTGTTACTAACTGTTGGTACATTTAGTCTAATTATTAATGGTGCGGTTCCTTTGGCACTATCGCTCTTTACACCGCAACGAGCAGGTTTAGCTGTAGGAACATATTTTGCTGGTGCTGCTTTAGGAGGAAGCTTGTTGTCGGTTATATTTCCCCAGTTAGTTAATATTGCTGTTGTACCTGAAGCATTTATTGGTGCTGTAGCTTTTTTAGTAGTAAGCACCTGTGTTAAAGCAACTCGTCCATTTTCTGCATAATCGCTTTAACTAAACCCTATTAAAATATATAACGAAAATCTATAAATTATGACTACATTGAAATTTTACACCCAAACAGTAAAAATTCTTTTACTTACAGCAATATCTACAAGTTGCGGAAACCTTCTTAACGCTGAGTCAAAAGAACCACTAAATACTAAAAACCCCAATTTAATATTAGCATCAATAAAGTACGAACCACCCCCACCACCAACAACTAGCGGTGAACCGACAGGAAGGGGAGGACAAGGAGGCGCCGGCAGAGGTTGTCAACCAACAGCGTTGGTACCTAGCATGTTGGGTAAGAATGGCAATTATTTATGGGGACAAACAGTTTCTTCTAGACCTCAATTTTGGTTTGCATTACCTAGAAATTTAACGAAAAAAGATACTGTAGATTTTGTCTTAAAAGATAGGCAGGGTAAAGAAATTTATAAAACTACGTTAAAGTCTGAAGCTCCACAGGGAATAGTAAGTGTTAGCCTTCCTAAAACAGTATCACCTTTACAAACTAATAAAATGTATGATTGGTCATTCTCAATTTATTGTGATGCTGAAGCTTTTGAAGACAAACCAGGCAGTGTGGGGGGTAGTATTCAAAGGGTAAGTATATCAACAAAACTTAAAAATCAGCTTGCAGGCGCCAAAACTCCTATTGAACAAGCAGGTATATACGCTCAAAACGGTATATGGTTCGATGCGTTGACTAGTATAGCAGTAAATATGCGCGCCACGAAGTCAAAGGATGCCTCGTTGGCTTGGAATGAGTTGCTAACGCAGGTAAAGTTAGAAAAAATTGCCAAGCTTCCTGTGACGAACTGTTGTACAAAGTAGAGACTCCATTAATGGAGTCTCCACATTTCATCCTGATTCACCCTAAGTTAAGCTGGATAAGGTATTTTAGATGCACCCTGATTAAACCATTGACCCCGAACATTTGTTGTTTGGGGTTTTTTTCATTAACTTCAAAAAAGTAGTTAATTACACGTATAAATTAAAACTACTTAATCCCGAATTCAGTCTGAGCTTACTTTGAAGAAACTACCTGTATTTTGATGCGTATACAATAATGCAAGAGTACTTCAATAATTCCTAAAATCTTCCGGATGCACCAACGGTTAGAATGGAACAATACAATAGATGCACCCTAATTCATCTAACTCTCAGTCTTGAAGGCTGAGGGTTTTTCTCTTGGAAGATGCCATCCATGATTATTTGAGCTAATTCAAATCTTGGCAGATGTAATGCACGTAGTAAAACTACCTGCGTCTTAATACCCTTTGTTGGTACCAGACTCCTATACAGCCTGAATTTCAATATAGAAGATTTGATGAAAATGTTGCTACTACCAAAAGGAGTATTTTTAAATTTACTTAATTCATATATTATTTATTGTTACCTAGGTACAAATACTTCGAGCGCTTTAGGAATAACGCGAAAGCGTGCGGGTGTGTAAGTGGTTATTTCACCATCAGTGTTTATTGGACGTGGTTTACGAGTTATTACTTCTATTTCTTGTCCAGATACTGCCCGAACTTGGCGCCAGTTGACATGATGTCCGCTACGCATTGCAGGTAATATTAAAATGATTTCCCACCAATGTTTAACTTCTAAGCTATACATATCAAGTTTTTGGTCGTCGATAGTAGCATCATAAGCTACTGCCATTCCACCACCGTAATAACGACCGTTACCAACTGCTATTTGAACAGTTTTGCCTTGATATGATTTGTTATTGACACGAATTTCAGCGGTGAATGGTCGAGATTTTAAAATTACTTTGAGTGCTGCGACAGCATAAGCAAATACTCCCCAGCGACGCTTTGCTTGCTTTGTGAGATTTTGCGTGATTTTGACGCTTAATCCTAAAGAAGCAACATTGAAAAAGTATTTATCGTTAACCCACCCTAAGTCTATTCGACGGGTATTACCTGCTGCTATGACTTTACACGCTTCGGAAAGCGAGGTGGGAATACCTAAAGTCTTAGCTAAATCATTTGCAGTACCCAGTGGTAAAATACCTAACCGTAACTGTGTCTCAACCAATCCATCTACAGCAGTATTAAGAGTTCCATCTCCTCCACCTACTATTACCAAATCTACTTTATGCTTATACTGATGAATAACATCCACCATTTGGTGCGGCCGTTCCCATGACTCTTTGATTAACTCAAAGCCTAATTTCTCTAGGTAACCTATAGCTTCTGGTAGACCCTGACTTCCTTGCCGTGAGTGATGATTTACTAACAGCAGCGCGCGCTGATTCATAACTTGTTTTGGTAGTAGTTGTTAATAATCATAAACTTAAATTAACCTCACTAGTTGCTTAATTTAGCCAAAAATTATTCTTCACTCCTGCTTATAGAAATTATTTTAATTCACTTAATCAAAGAAAGTGGGTTTCTGGCAAAATTGTCGTTTTAATTACAATCTCTTAACGTCGAAACCCGGTTTCTATAAGCTATAAAATTTGGCACCGTAATTTTTTTATGTGTTAAATATTTTACAGTATACTTTTACAAAAAATGCGTACATTAGCACTATTAGAGAAGAGGCGCCAATGCTAGGAAGAGTGAAAAATTGATTTAATCAATGGAACATATAAGAGTAATTTAGCGTCACCCTATGGGATGATTGTGGAAAAATTGAATTATTGAGTCTTTTGGGGAATACGATAGTTTTTTTTGAAGCTTCAGGCTATTTTTATGAAAAATCATCAACCAAAAATGGCTCTTCTGTGGCAATCTGAAAAGCAGAACGTTTAAAATCTGATATTTTCGCTACAGATAATTACCGATTCATGTTATGCAAACACTGCCTACACTGACTACAAACAACACAGTACCTACCCAACCGACTTTTGACACTACAATCAAAAGGCGCAAAACTCGTCCTGTAAAAGTGGGAAATATCACTATTGGTGGTGGATACCCCGTGGTGGTACAGTCAATGATTAATGAAGATACCCTAGATATTGAGGGTTCTGTTGCTGCTATTCGGCGCCTGCATGAAATTGGTTGCGAAATAGTTCGCGTCACAGTGCCAAGTATGGCACATGCCAAAGCGTTGGCTGAAATCAAACAAAAACTCAAACAAACCTATAAAGATGTACCTATCGTAGCCGACGTTCATCATAACGGGATGAAAATAGCCTTGGAAGTAGCCAAGCATATCGAGAAGGTTAGAATTAATCCGGGTTTGTACGTATTTGAAAAGCCCAGCACAACCCGTACAGAGTATACACCACAAGAATTTAAAGAAATTGGTGAAAAAATTAGTGAAACTCTTGAACCGTTAGTTATATCACTTCGTGACCAAAATAAAGCGTTGCGTATTGGTGTAAATCACGGTTCATTAGCAGAAAGAATGCTATTTACTTACGGTGATACACCCGAAGGAATGGTAGAATCAGCACTTGAATTTATTCGTATTTGTGAATCGCTCGATTTTCATAACATCGTTATTTCAATGAAAGCTTCGCGTGTTCCTGTAATGGTAGCTGCCTATCGTCTCATGGCAAAGCGCATGGACGATTTAGGAATGGATTATCCTTTACACTTGGGAGTCACTGAAGCTGGAGATGGAGAATACGGACGCATAAAATCAACAGCGGGAATTGCGGCACTACTCACCGATGGTATTGGTGATACTATTCGTGTTAGCTTGACTGAGGCGCCAGAAAAAGAAATACCAGTATGCTACAGTATCCTGCAAGCATTGGGTTTACGTAAAACAATGGTGGAATATGTTGCATGTCCATCTTGTGGACGCACACTATTTAATCTTGAAGAAGTTTTACACAAAGTCCGGGAAGCAACAAAACACCTAACAGGACTCGACATAGCAGTAATGGGTTGTATTGTAAACGGTCCTGGAGAAATGGCAGATGCAGACTATGGATATGTAGGAAAAACACCCGGTTACATTTCTCTATATCGAGGTCGCGAAGAAATCAAAAAAGTCCCCGAAGACAAAGGAGTCGAAGAACTAATTAACCTAATCAAAACTGACGGTCGCTGGGTAGAACCAGAATAAGTAGAAAGTGCTGAGTGCTGAGTTTTGAACACCCAGCACTTTTAACTGATTTATAAAGTTTGTATTATCTACCACACAAATCACCGGATATAAGCGACAATTTTGAGAAATAGCAAGATATGCTCACTCAGTACAGCAGTAGCGTGTGTTAGATTGAGCATACCGACTTATAAAATCTCCCATTCCGCGCAACTGTGTATTATGGTAATTACTAAAAATGGACTTGTTTTGGGTGCTACGGCAGTAACGCTAACTACAATCGCATTTACTGGCCTAGGCATTCACTCACGAGGGCAAGCACTGTTTAAAGAAAGTCCAAAAGAGTTAGTGGACGAAGTATGGCAAATAATTAATCGCCAGTACGTAGATGGTACATTCAACCAAGTAGACTGGCAAGCTACTCGTAAACAGTATTTAAACAAGTCCTACAGTAGCAAGCAGGAAGCTTATAAGTCAATTCGGGAAATGCTGAAAAAGCTCGATGACCCATACACCCGGTTTATGGATCCCGAAGAGTTTAAGAACATGCAGGTTGATACCTCTGGAGAACTCACGGGTATTGGTATTCAAATTGGTCTTGATGAAAAAACCAAAAAACTTACTGTAATCGCGCCAATAGAAGACACACCAGCTTTTAAAGCTGGTGTTTTAGCGAAAGACATTATAACAAATATCAACGGTAAAAGCACAGAAGGAATGGATACCAACCAAGCGGTATCTTTAATTCGAGGTGAAGCTGGTACTAAAGTCAAATTAACAATTTTGCGAAACGGTCAGCGAAAAAATTTTGAAATTGCCCGTGCAAAAATTGAAATTCACCCAGTTAAATTCTCACAACAAAAAACACCAATTGGTAATATCGGTTATATACGCCTTAATCAGTTTAGCGCTAATGCAGGAAAAGAAATGCAAGCCGCTATTCGAGATTTAGAGAAAAAACAAGTCCCTGGTTATATTCTTGACTTACGTGGCAACCCAGGTGGTTTACTCTTCTCAAGCGTTGAAATTGCTCGTATGTGGTTAAATAGTGGTACTATAGTATCTACCAAAGACCGTCAAGGAGAGCAAGAGCGGGAAGTCGCCAGTGGTAGAGCATTAACTAACAAACCGTTAGTAATATTAGTTAATAAAGGTTCTGCAAGTGCAAGCGAAATCCTTTCTGGTGCCTTACAAGATAACAAGCGTGCAGTTTTAGTAGGTTCGCAAACCTTCGGTAAAGGGTTAGTACAGTCAGTGCGTCCATTAGATGATGGTTCAGGTGTTGCAGTGACTATCGCGAAATACTTTACTCCTAACGGTAGAGATATTAATAAGCATGGTATTGACCCTGATATCAAAGTCGAGTTAACACAAAAACAAGAACAAGACTTGTGGTTACGCGAACGTGATAAACTTGGCACTCTCCAAGACCCACAATTTGCAAAAGCTGTAGAAGTACTAGGTAACACAATTGCAGGTAGAAGCATTACCAATACTGCCGCAGGAAAGTAAAATATATCATTTTGTGGAATGGGCATCCTTGCCCGTTCCAAATAGTATTTATTTTTACCACAAAGACACAGAGGACACAGAGAAGAGGCACCTGCCGTTACAGTATGGTAGAATGTGTGACCTATGCGGAAAAATTCCACGTTTCACGAAAAGACTTGTAGCGTCACGCACCGACATTCTCCGTGGTGCGTCAAAGCACATAATTTTCTGTTTTATTGAAGATTGTAACGGCTTTGACACACCCGACTATTGCGGTTGACATTTTCCAGCACGAATTAATCCAATACGACGAGCAATAGCGTCTCCTTGCGAGTCAAACGGCCCCCACTTCTCAATAACTTCGCCGTGGGTTTCGATATTATCATTAACTATTTCACAGTGCCCAACTGGGCGCCTGACTATATACCACTTTTGTAAATTATCTAATGTATCGCTCATGAATATTCACTCTTTGAGACGCAATTGTAAGTTTATTGTATCAAAAACAATATTTAGTATAATTTGTACCATTCCCAAAAATATATTTTATTATTAACTTAATAAATCTTTATAATGTGGGTATACTTGCATTGGCAGGAACGTTGAGACGGCGCCTTCGTCTTAAAGGACAGATCAATTAAGGGCAGAGATATAAGTATCTACTAAGAATAAAAGGCATAACTATAATATTTATTAAATGTTAGGTGGGCGATGATTAATAAGAATATTGTAACTTTACCTATGACCCCACAGCAGCGTGTGTGGTTACGAAGAAAAGCGTTTGCACCATTGGTTGTATTCATTATTGGCGCCATTGGATTTAGTTTTTTGTTTGGATTGCTTCCAGTACAGATTTTAGCAAAACCAAATGTCAGTTTTGAAATGCAAATGTTTGCTAGAACTTTGATTTTATTGCTACTTGTATATACAGTATTCTCGTTTGTTACTTGTTGGCGCCATATTTGTAATCATCTTGCTGATGCACAACAAGGCATTTTACATGTAGAAGCTGTACGTTTAAAAAGTAAACGTCGAAGATTTCGCTCTGGTTTACGTTACTATGGAGAGTTTGAAAAAGTTGGTTCACTAAGATTGATACGAGATATCCGTGAAACTTACGACCAACTTGCTGAAAAAGATTGGTATCGTGTTATTTACAGTCCGTATACGAAGTACGCCTGGGTGGTTCAACATTGTCCAACCTGGTTAGAGTCGATATACAGACACATGTAATATCACGTCTCTAAAAAAATCTGTTACCCTAGGTTGGTCTTGTTCATCAACTCAAATGTAAAATATGGGAATTGGTAATATATTTGCTGCGGGTGGGGTTGTAATGTACCCCCTGCTAGGGTTTTCGATTTTGGCAGTATCGCTGATTATTGAGCGTATGTTATTTTGGATGCAAATTGACGGGCGCCAAGAGCGTGTTGTCAAGGAAGTTTTAAGTCTTTATAAACATAATAATGTAGTTAGTACCCTCGATAAGTTAAAGCAAAATACTGATTTACCAGTTGCTCGTATATTTTTGGCAGCACTTGAACTTGAAGAAAGTACACCCGAAGAGTTTCGACTTGCGCTTGAAAGTTCTGCTTGCGCTGAAATTCCTATTTTAAAACGTTTTCAAACTGTTTTTGATACAATTATTTCCCTGGCGCCTTTACTCGGTCTTTTAGGAACGGTATTAGGATTAATTACTTCCTTCGCTTCTTTAGGTAGTAATGGTATTGGTGGCGCCAGAACTCTTGGTGTGACTGGTGGCATAAGCGAAGCGCTTGTTTCAACGGCATCAGGTTTAGTTGTAGCAATTTTTACTTTGTTATTTGCTAACATGTTTCGAGGGTTGCATCAACGTCAAATGGCTTTTATTCAAGAACATGGTGGACAATTAGAATTGCTTTATCGGCGCCGTTACGAAAGAGGAGAAAAATCTTATGCGTCTTCCCGATGACCAAGATATTCCAGCACAGATTAACATTGTGCCAATGATTGATGTGGTGTTTGCGATTTTGACGTTTTTTATATTCTCTAGCTTATCATTAACAAGTACCGGAGGATTACCCGTCGATTTACCAAAAGCTGGAACCCAGCAAGAGCAAACTTTAGGTGAAGCAGATATTATTCTTACTATTGACTCTCAAGGACAAATTACTGTTAACGACAAACAAGTTGATATACAAAATTTAACCCAGGAAGTCCGGGGTATAGTTGGAAATAGCCAAGGTCAGTTAGTTGCCGTTAGCGCAGATCAAAACAGTAACTACGGTAATTTTGTCACAGTTATGGATAGTCTACGTCAGATACCGGGTTTACGTATTGCGGTAGAAACCCAAAGGCAATAATTTGTCATCAGCGGTTATATTTGGAACAGCAGGTCAACATCTAGCTAATATCCAATTCATAAACATGACTGATATGACAAGTAACCGTGATTACACACTAATTATCGACAAAAGCGGCAGTATGTCTACCCCCGACCAAGTGGGAGGTAAAAGTCGCTGGGATATCGCGCAAGAGTCTACGCTTGCCTTGGCACGTAAATGTGAGCAATTTGACCCAGATGGAATCACTGTATACGTATTTTCAGGGAAATTTAAACGTTATGATGATGTAACTTCCGCAAAAGTCGCACAAATATTTATGGAAAATGACCCAGCAGGAACTACAAACTTAGCGGGTGTGCTACAAAATGCGACAGATAATTACTTTCAGCGTAAAGCTGCGGGTCAAACAAAACCAAATGGTGAGACTATAATAGTAGTAACAGACGGCGAGCCAGACGATAGAAAAGCCGTATTCGAGGTAATAATTAGCGCATCTCGACAAATGGAGCGAGACGAAGAATTAGCAATTACTTTAATTCAAGTTGGTTCAGACTCCTCTGCTACAAAATTCCTGAAAGCGTTAGACGACCAACTGACTGGAGTCGGCGCCAAGTTCGATATTTGTGATACTGTGACCTTAGATGACATGGAAGACATGAGTCTTGCGGAAATTTTAATGAACGCAATAAACGATTAATATTTACAAAGGAATGTAAATAATTAATATAGGAGAATATAACGATGTTAGAAAATCGTGATTACACATTAATCATCGATAAGAGTGGTAGTATGGCAACTCCTGACCAAAAAGGAGGCAAAAACCGCTGGTTCACAGCACAAGAATCTACTTTTGCATTAGCGAGTAAGTGTGAGCAATTTGACCCAGATGGCATAACTGTTTACGTATTTTCAGGTAAATTCAAACGTTACGAAAACGTAACTTCCAACAAAGTCTCACAAATCTTTGTAGAAAATGACCCTTCGGGAACCACTGACTTAGCAGGTGTATTAAAACACGCCACAGATAACTACTTTGAACGTAAAAACGTCGGTCAAACCAAACCAAATGGAGAGACCATTTTAGTCATAACCGATGGAGAACCTGACGACCGTAAAGCGGTAATGCGAGTCATTATCGAAGCATCTCGACGTATGGAACGTGATGAAGAACTAGCACTTTCTTTTATTCAAGTTGGAACCGACCAGCAAGCAACACGCTTTTTAAAAGTATTAGACGACGAACTGCAAAGCGCAGGCGCCAAGTTTGATATTTGTGACACAATTACAATGGAAGATATGGAAGATATGAGCTTATCTGAAGTGTTGTTAAATGCAATCAACGATTAAATTTTACTTTTCTCTGTGCCCTCTGCGCCTCTGTGGTGAAAATTATTTACCACAGAGACACGGAGAACACAGAGAGATTGAATAAGTTTATAGTAAATTAACCTATGGGATATACAACTACATTTAGTGGTCATTTTGAACTTGACCGTCCTTTATATGACTTTCAAATACTGTACCTATTAGAATTTGCTCGTACCCGACGGGTTAAACGCAATGAAGCGATGCTTACTGCAATTCCTGAAACTGCTAAATGGATAGAAGACAATCTAATTGGATTATACGGTGCAGGAACCAATGGAGGATTTCACAATCAAGAAATTGGAGAAGCATTTATTCCTAGCTGCTATCTAATGGGCGCCAGCTAGTTGTAATATAAATAGTGCATCTACGCTTCGCTTGCATTATGGGAAATATATTTGCACATCTATTTAGTGATTCCAATGAACCTGTTCTAACCGAAGCAGAACAAAAGCTTTTGCATGAACAAACTATAAATGAAAAGACACCTGGTACTATTGTTCATGATTTTCAAGTCTTGATAGATTTACTGCAATCTACAACTATTGAGGTAAGTGGTGCCAATCAGCTACTTCCAATGAAAATGTTAGCAGAATTAAATTCCAAACTCAGCCATCCAATCGATATTAAGCTAAAACGACCAGTTCAAAAATCTTATCCTTATATTAACGGACTATATCTATTACTACGTGCGTCTGCTATTTGCCATATTCAAACCAAAGGTAAAAAACAATTACTGGTGTTAGATGAGACTGCACGACAATCTTGGTTGACATTAAATGCAACAGAACGTTACTTTAATTTGTTAGAAACATGGATAATGTGGTCAAATCATGACATTATTGGAGAAAGTTCAGATTTTTTAGGAACTTTGAGTAGGTGTCTTTATTTGTGGAATTCAATACCTAATGAAGGTTTAAAATATTCGCGCTATGAAGAACAAAATTATCTTAGCTATATAGCAGAATATCATAATATTGCACTGTTAGACTTATTTGGATTTTTATCTATACAACATGGTTATGCACAACCTAATAAAGGATGGCGTATTACTGGTGTAAAACGCTTACCTTTTGGCGATGCAATGATAAAATTACTTAATTACATTAACAATCAAGGTTTACACAAAATAATTGAAGCATCAGATGAAGAAGAGCTAGAATCTGAGTTTGATGAGAATGGAATAAAGTTTGGAGTATTAAAGTCTTATTTTCAAACTTATTTTCCAGAGTGGGAAAATAATTTAGTTTTATCAGAACTTGAATTTGCTGATGGTATTTATATATTTAAGGTATCTCTTGGCAATATTTGGCGCCGTGTTTCAGTACCAGCAAATTTACAACTATGTGATTTTGCTGATATAATACTTGATGCGTATGATTTCGATTATGAACATTTGTATGAGTTTAAATATAAAGACCGTTATGGTAGCATTATAAAACTCGGTCATCCTTATATGAGACAACTTGAAAGTAGTGAAGACTATTTGATTGGTGAATTGTGTTTACAAACTAGCGTAAATATCACCTTTATTTATGATTTTGGCGATAGCTGGAAATTCAATATCATATTAGAAAAAATTAATCCAATGGATATAGCTCTCGCAGAACCAAAAATTTTAGAGAGTCATGGAGAGGCGCCTGTACAGTATTATCAAGATGATGAAGATTGGGAAGAAGAGTAATTAACACTATAGTATGATTAGATTCTACTGCAATTTGCCCTTTGGGTAGAAGACTAGAATATATAAATAAACTTAATATGCATCCATAGTAGGGAGTAGTTGAGTATAAAGTTGAGAAAAGTATGCGTTGGCAACTGGGTCGTCGAAGTGATAATGTTGAAGACCGTCGTGGCGCCTCGATAAGTGGGCCTTTAGTGGGTGGTGGTATTGGGGCATTAGTATTATCGCTGATTGTGGCGCTATTAGGTGGCGACCCAAGTGTGATTTTGCAGCAAGGAGGTTCAAGAACTAATAATCCCCCTGTAAATTCTCCTCGCTCTCCTCGTTCTGCAACAGAAGACCAAGCTGCTGAGTTTGTATCTGTAGTATTAGCCGATACAGAAGATGTTTGGAATCAAGTATTCAAAGAAAATGGACGAAATTATGTTGAACCGAAGTTAGTTTTATTTTCAGGTAGAGTTGAATCTGCTTGTGGTTTAGCGAGTTCTGCGGTTGGCCCTTTTTATTGCCCTGCTGATGAAAATGTTTATATTGATTTGAGCTTTTACCGAGATTTGAAAAATAAATATCAGGCGCCTGGAGATTTTGCTCAAGCCTATGTTATAGCTCATGAAGTGGGACATCACGTCCAAAACCAACTTGGTATTTCCGATAAAGTTCGTAGTTTACAAAGTCGAGCTAGTAAAGCACAAGCAAATCAGCTTTCTGTACGATTAGAATTACAAGCAGACTGTTTTGCAGGAGTTTGGTCAAATCGCGCTCAAAGGTCACGGCAAATTTTAGAACAAGGTGATATTGAAGAAGCAATTAATGCTGCTAGCAGTATTGGAGATGACCGTTTACAAGAACGTTCACAAGGTTATGTAGTACCCGACTCGTTTACTCACGGTAGTTCTGCACAGCGAGTAACTTGGTTTAAACGTGGTATTCAATCGGGTAATATTGACCAGTGCGATACTTTTCAACAAAATATTTAATTAAAAATTTAACTAAAATGGAATAAAAGTAGATTCATCTTTATCCCAGTCGCGACCTTGACAAAATTCGTCAATCCAATTTGCTAACTTACGACGGTTGATGGTTGATAATTGGTTTACTTTTTCGCGTATTTCTGGTGCCAACTTATAATTACTAGTTATTGGTGGTGCAATTGCTACCGCTGATACTGGTATATCGCGTATAGAACTTTGAGTCACAAGCGCTACTGATTGTAGTGATTTAATTTCATTTCGACACGAAGTCGCGACTGCTACCATCTGATGTTGTAATGAATTATTCGGTGTAATATGGATAATTTGTTCTGGGTTATTTTCAGGATGTTTATAGCTAGTTTCTTCTGTTACTTGTGTTCGTTTATTTAGATTATCATTATCATTATTAAGTTTTTTAAGCTCGTTTTCAGGGTTAAAATTAAGACCTAATGCTGCTATCATATTGTCTGGATTTGTATTTAAATCCACAAGCAGTGGTAAAATTTCAACTAAGTTTGGCTCTAATACCGTAACTGTAGCTAATATAAAACTGGATAATGGGCGCCGTTCTCCATCAAACACTGCCCAAATTTGCATTTTTTCTAACCAGTGGCAATTTTGTTGGTAGTAGCACAGCCACTTTTGTTTTAACGATTGACGCAGCTCCTGGATATTCATTGATTTATGTTGATTAATTTAAAAAGTCTTAATTATTTTCTGCTTTTGGATGGAAGCGAGCATAAAGCATTTTTTCGACTCTTTGATTTTTTTGTAAATGCTGCTCAACAACCAACGGTACTTCCTCTACTCGTACACTACAGTACCATACCATATCAGGTACAACTAATACCATCGGCCCATTACCGCATTGTCCTAAACAACTACTTGCTGTAATATTGACATTATCAACAGGATGTGATTGAAAAGCTTTTAACACAGATTTGGCGCCAGCTTTACGACAAGCACGGTTTTGACATACTCGTACACACCGAGAATACTCAGACTCTGGTGTAGGCAAAGAATTGGAAGAAGATACAGCCATTTAAAATTTTAGATTTTGAGATTTCACAATCTAAAGACCGAATTAATTCGGTCTCTAGATATTTAATTATCTGGTGAAAGTCCTTTTGATTTGAGCCACTCAGGGTTGAAAATTCTCGACTGATAACGGGCGCCGCTATCACAAAGTATAGTTACAATGGTAGACCCAGGTGGCAGTTGTTTTGTTAAAGCAACGGCGCCTGCTACATTAATACCTGTGGAACCACCCATTAATAAACCTTCTTTGCGTAATAACTGGTAAACTACCTTAATTGCGTCTTCGTCGTGAACTTGAATCGCATCGTCTGCTTTCAAATCCTCCATATTTGCCGTAACGCGACTATTACCAATACCCTCAGTAATAGAACTACCCTCCATATGTAACTCACCAGTCTTAACATAACTATATAGGGCACTGCCCATTGGGTCAGCGAGTACACATTTTATATCAGGATTTTTTTCCTTTAAAAACATCGAAACCCCAGCAAAGGTTCCACCCGTACCAGTCGCACAAATCCATCCATCAACCTTACCATCCGTTTGTTCCCAAATTTCTCGTGCTGTAGTCTCATAATGTGCGCGACGGTTTGCCAAATTATCAAATTGGTTTGCCCAAATAGCGTTTTCCATCTCTGACGCAACTCGACCTGAAAGTCGAACATAATTATTTGGATCTTTATATGGAACTGCTGGAACTGGCCGCACCTCCGCACCTAACGCGCGTAATGCATCCATTTTTTCCTGTGATTGTGTATCGGGAATAATAATCAAACACTTATAACCCTTGGCATTACATATATGAGCTAATCCAATACCAGTATTCCCCGCAGTACCTTCGACAACAGTTCCACCAGGTTTAAGCAAACCTTTCTCTTCGGCATCTTTAATAATATAGAGCGCAGCACGGTCTTTAACCGAACCCCCAGGATTGAGAAATTCTGCCTTCGCTAAAATATTACACCCGGTTTCCTCGCTAAAACTCTTGAGTCGAATTAGGGGTGTATTGCCAACTGTTCCGACAAAACCGTCTTTAATGTCCATTTTACTTACCTTGTGTTTTCACATATAAAAATTCTCACTCATAGAGGCAAGTTTCTGGCATTATTCAGAGGCACCGATACTGAATTTTTCGATTTGCAGGAATCCATATCCATCCATACAAAGGGATAAAAATCAATATCAAACCGCTAAAAACAATCGCTATAGCAATTCTACTTTGTTTACTACCCAACCGATTCGATTCATCTAAAACAATTTTTCTTTGTCGGGTAGCTACTTTTAACTTATCTAACAACTCTTTTTGTTCAAGAGTCGGGTTTTGAGGAATTTCGACTTTAGATAAACTATCGGGTGGTGGGTCTTGATATCCAACCATATACTTAGCAAAACCCCAAATACCTCTTGACTTTTTCGCAGGAAAACTCTTTAACGCTTCTGAATACACCTGATTATATGTAGTATTCACTTGCCCCAACTGTTGCTCAATTATTGAGCGCTGCTTACTGACTCCGATATTATCGTAAATATTCAAGCTAATCCATGCTGTACATACTACAGATAAGGCGCCTAACCCCATACGTATACGACGTATCTTTTTATCATGCTGGGCAATTCGCGCCAACATGATATTAACTTTAGCTTTTAAAATTTCTGGGGTTAACTCATAATGATGAGCAGTAGATTCTACCCATTGCTCAACTAGCTTTACATACGGTTCGTACAATTCACCTGCATCGCTAAATTGCGCTATCGACTTTGCGAGATGGTAATCGTTTGCATACGTTTTAATATGTTGTATCAAATTAGCTGTAGGTGTTTGTATATTGATTAATTGGTTAGAATTATCTAGGCGCCATTTATTTTTGAGCTTTACAGACTGTTGCCATAACTCATTATCTACCAACTCAATCGCTTCGACGACTCTATTCGGGTTGCTATCGTATATTGAGACCATAAGCATACGAACAAGATAAGCTTAAATTATTATCCCGCTTTCTTACGCTTAATTTAACTTAACCAGTCATATGTTTATATAACTATACATAGAGAAGAATTATCGCACCCGTATATTTGTATTACGTATTTTGTGCGCCATTGGCGCACAAAATAATGGCAATAAGTATTCAAAATGTGCTATTTACTGTCAAAACATGTGTACTAGGTTAAAAATCTGGCATATATAGCATTCCTAATTGATTTGTAAAAAATGATGCTTATGTAACGAACCGCAAAGGGGCAAAGGACGCAAAGGAAAGAAAGAAGAGAAATATTTTATAAGTGATTTAGGATTGCTATATAGCCTTGGTCATTTAACATATAGCAATTTTAAATTGTATAAAGGACAATATTAAGGAGGTTATTGATTTTAAACAAGTCTCGATGGAGCTTTTATAATGAATAATATTATTCCTTTTGTTTCAAAATTATTTATTTATCCAATTAAGGCTTTAGATGGAGTAGAAGTTGAAAGTGTAAGAGTTTTGAATAGTGGCGCCTTACAATTTGACCGCGAGTTTGCTATTGTTGATAAATCAGGTAATTTTGTCAATGGTAAGTCTAATCAACGTGTTCATGCTATACGTTCTCGATTTGATTTAAATAATAACACTGTTACTGTGTCGGCGCCTAAATTCGCTGAAGCAACTTTTCATATTAAAGATGAACGTAAAGTTTTTGAAGGATGGTTGAGTGAGTACTTTGGTTTCCCTATTCAGATAAGGCAAAATTTAGATATGGGTTTTCCTGATGATACTATTTCTCCTGGTCCAACGATTATAAGTACTGCCACACTTGAAGCTGTTGCATCTTGGTATCCTGAACTTGATGTGGAAGAGGTGCGTTTACGGTTTCGTAGCAATATTGAAATTTCTGGTATTCCTGCTTTTTGGGAAGATTGTTTATTTACAGAAGCAAACCAAACTGTTGAATTTCAAATTGGAAATGTCAAATTTATTGGTGTTAATCCTTGTCAACGTTGTGTTGTTGTCACTCGTAACTCTCAAACTGGTGAACAATTATCTAGTTTTCAAAAGACTTTTGTTGATCAAAGGCGCCAAACATTGCCAGAATGGTCAGATAAGTCGCGTTTTAACCATTTTTTTCGTTTGGCAGTCAATACTCGTATACCAACCTCTGAAGAAGGAAAATTAATTTCAGTTGAAGATAAAATTCAGAAACCCGGTTTCTAGGTTGCTTGCTAAATTATTAAGTTTTTTTAAGTTTTGACTCATATGTACACTAGCTATACAAAACTTAGTACAATTGCGATGTATAGAAAGAAAGAAAAGTAAAGGGCTTTTCGGATAGATAAAGGTTTATATTCAAGTAATTATCAAACGCTAGGAGCATCTATGCAGACAGTTGCATACATTAAAGAAGAAGAATTTGACTCAATTATAACTGCTGATAGTGGAGTGGTTGTATTTGATTTTACAGCTAGTTGGTGTGGTCCATGTAAAATGGTCGCTCCAATGATGGATAAGCTAGCTCAAGAATTTGAAGGTACCGTCAAAGTAGCAAAAGTAGACTTAGACCAAAGTAAAACTCTTGCCAAAAGGTTAGGTATCCGAAGTATTCCAGCAGTAATGATTTACAAAAATGGAAACTTAATGGAAACCATTGTTGGAGTATCACCTTATGAAAAATTCAGCGATGCTGTGAAAACTCTACTCTAACAATGTAACTCTAACACGTAGGTTGGGTAAAGCGATAGCGTAACCCAACATAAAACCACTTATCTAAAATTTAATAAATAATACCAAGTTGGCACCAATTTTACTATTAATCTATCCGTTACATCCGTTCATTATCCGTTGCCACTGTTTATCTTGGGTTACGCAAAGCCTCCACCCAACCTACGAGATATTATAGCAGGGTATTTAGGTTGGGGACGTTTACCCATTGCGATTTTTCGTTAGATTCTTGTGCTAAATCCATTAAAAGTTGTGAATATACTCCTTCTCGTAATGATGGTGTGATTGGTTGCTGCTGGTCGATAGCTTTTACCCAGTTATCGATGACACGAATAAATGCTGATATTCTACCGTCTGCGTAATTTTTGGGGAATAAGTAATGTGGTGGTATTTCTATTTCTGCTTGCGGTTTCCCTACTTTATTTCCCAGAACATAAAATCCATTTACATAATCTTTCTGGTTTTCACTTCCTAATACTAATGTCCCTTCATCTCCATATACTTCTACGCAATGGGGACGATGTGCGTGTACGACTGCGCTAATTGTCAGTTGACACGGTGTTCCGTCTGCTAATTCCAGCATCAACATACATGTGTCATCGCTATCTACTGCTTTTAGTTCTCCAGTACTGGGGTCTACACGATTTGGTATTGCGGTAGTTAAATTCGCACTAAGTTTATTTACTGGGCCAAATAACCAATGTATATAATCAAATGCGTGGGAACCTAATGAACCTAATGCTCCTCCTCCCTGGTCTTTACGTGAGTACCAGTTCCAAGGACGACTTGCATCTGCACGTGAGGCACCTAACCAGTCTATTCTAATTAAACGCTTGTTTCCTACATATTTTTGTTCTAATAGTTCTGCAAATAATTGCCACCCAGGTATAAACCGGAATTCAAAGTCTACTGTGGTAGTTACTCCTTGTTGATTTGCCAGATGATATAATTTTATAGCTTCATTGACATTTAACGTAACGGGTTTTTCTAGCAGTATATGTTTACCTGCTTCTAAAACAGTTTTTGCCATTTCGTAATGGAGGAATGGCGGCGTTGATATACTAACTGCGTCAACTTCAGGTAAACTTACAATATGATTTATATTATCACTCGCATGAGTTATATTGTTTGCCGTCGCAATTTGCTTGGCTTTTTCTAAATCGCGATGGTAAACTGCTGTTACTTGGGTACGGTGGTGTGCTTGAAATCCAGGAATATGAACTTTATTCCCAAACCCCGTTCCAATTACTGCTACACCAATTGCACTTTGATTTGATTCTGAAGCTGGCGCCATAGATAAACTTATTTTATAAACGAAATTCTTAATTCTCCTACTTTATATAACTTTACCTGAATGAGGCATATTAAAATAGCCTTTAAGTAATAGCTCCATATTCATAAAGCTTATGGCAGACGTAAATGGCACTTGGTTAGGTACCTACTGGCAACAAGGGACACCAACCCGCTTTGAAATAGCACTTATTCAAAGTGGTAATACTTTAAGCGGTAATGTTTTAGATGACAGCTATTTGGGGGAAGCACGTCTTCAAGGTAAAGTAGTTGGACGAAGTATCAGTTTTATCAAACGTTACATTACTACTTCTTCCGCAGCAATCACATATACTGGCACAATTTCAGAAGATGAGAATTATATGCATGGAG
The DNA here is from genome assembly GCF_000331305.1 of Calothrix sp. PCC 7103. Classification (GTDB taxonomy): domain Bacteria; phylum Cyanobacteriota; class Cyanobacteriia; order Cyanobacteriales; family Nostocaceae; genus Dulcicalothrix. The sequence continues at coordinate 591,311 of NZ_KB217478.1, forward strand.
AGTGGAATATAGGAAAGTGGGACTTCGGCGCCTGGGAAGCTCGACGCAATAGCGATAATTTAGTGATAAACTTACAAAAAAGTCGAGTCGTTGAAACTTTAAAATCTTAAAATCTCTTGATCATAATTTTCTGGAACTGGTTCTATTTCCCAAACTATTCCTTCCCCCGGTTCTAAAGATATTTCTACGAACAAGTGTTCTGTAGCTGTCGTGGCAATATCTTCGTTATCAGGAAATGCTTGTAAATCTTCGGTTAAAAGTCTCAGCTTAAAACCTCCAGGAATAATACCCACTCCGGCATTTTGCAGTTCAAATCGCCATGTTGTATATTCTTCATTAACTTGAGGAATTATCCGCAGTTCATATATTTGTCCTGCTATTGTTAATTGTCGTGCCAAAATACTCGTTGGCGCCATTTGCTCAATACTTCGTGCGGCGCCAACATGCTGTAAATTAAGATTGCTCCAACCTAACTGTTGTGCAGTTTGCGTCACACCGTTTCGTAGCCATTCAATTATAGATTGTTCAGGTTGCCCAATTCTATGCTGATATAAACTTCGGCGCCAACCCCCATTTTCAATTAAGGCGCCCCATGTTTGAAAAGGAATTTCAAGACGAGGTAATATAATATCAGGATTCCCAAGACGTGCAATTAAATTTTGAGCAACCGTAGTAGATAGAGATGGTAGAGACGACACTTCTGCACGAGTTGGTTCAACAAATTCTGAAGATATGGCAAAAGTTAATATATTTATGTCATTAATATCACTAATATCAACCCCATAAGTTCGAGTGTAAGAATTATATACACCTAACGTCTTAAGTTGTAAATGTGTACAGTATCCCCAAACACGAATACATCTATCTTCGGGTATAACTTGCACTCCTAAATAATAATCTCCAACTAAACCGGGTATATCTACCCATTCTTGAGGAACTCGTAACTCGCTTAAATCAATAGTTTCTTGTGGAACTAAAACAATTTTCATCGAGTCTACATTAATAACGGTCCCATTAACCAGTTCCCAAAAACTGGGTGATGCAGTGGTATTATAAAATACCTTTGCCTGAGTAGCTAAATCTTGTTGTAACCAGGGCAAGATACTACTTAGGCAAAGTTCATTTATATACGCTTGATAACGTGCTATCGGGTTAGAATAAACTTGACTATCCCAAGCTTCGTCAAAAGCTTGCTGTGGTATTTCTAAAATTAAATCATTAATTACTAACATAGGCGCCACTACTATAATAAACCTGTAACCATTGTTCAATAACCGAGTTCATACTCTTTAGTATGTCCGACGTAATAGTTATATGCAGTTTTTCTTTACTCCAAGTAAAAACAGCTTTAAGTAAACCTTCGCGTATTTTATTCAGGCGCCGCGATACCGTATACTGTGGAATATCGAGCTTCTTAGCAATTTGGTGCTGCGTAAGTCCTTGAATATAATAAAGCTTTAAAATTTGTTGCGCTTCTAGTTCAAGCTTATTAACTGCCTCAACTAATACTTGACCAATTTCAGAAAGCTGAGAATCACGAGCTTGCTGTTCTTCTTCGGCTATTATCTCTAATAATGGAGAATTTTCATTACTAGGTATATTATCGATAATTTCATAAGTATCTTCGCTTCCTGTGGGTGCGTTGATAGAAGTTACTGGTGGATACAAAAAATTACGTATCGATGTAGCACAGGTTTGCATCCAGCTTTCCAGAGTTTGGGCGCTGACTTTAGAAGGCGCCTGCATATTGTATGCTTTTGTAATAGCATCCCACGTTTTATCATCGGGACGTGCAAGCTTACGGCTAGTGTTGGTTTGGGATGGAACGTATATTAACTGATAACAGTTAAAAGCATTAGTATAGTTAGTTATCGTTTCTTTAGATAACCCTGCTGCTTCTAAAGACTCTATCAAACGTTTTTGGCTGGTTTTCCGCAACATTCCCCAAGTCGAACAAATATCGACTTCGTGACGTTGACGTAGTGTTTCGCGAATAATCGAGCCAAAACTAGTACTAGCATAATTCTTAAGGATAAAACCCTGATTAGGATTAAACCCCTTAAGTATACGGTCAATTTGTGTAATCGCTATTTGGAAGAAGTCAGGTAAAGAATATTGAGTAGCACTAAAAGTTTGTGCTATCTTCTGCGAACTCCAATAACAAGGTTCTTGGAGATACGCACTCAAATGTTGCTGGGCAATACTTAACTGTTCTTTCTGCCAACGCTTATACCAATATATAGCCCAAACATTATCTAAAGTCTCTTCTGGATTTTTATTTATACAGCTTTGAATACTCCGACGCAACCTACCATCTTTTACCCAATTTTGGAAACGTTCCGCATCGAATTGGATAAAAGTGGAAAATTTGTCAATAATGCTTTGCCGGGAATGCATAAACTTACGCTTAATATGAAATTATTTAGTTAGGCAGGTGCCTGCCCGTTAGTTTACTACAAGAATTCAATTATACATTTCGTTCTGATAGCATGTAGGTTCCGCAAAGCCTCCACCCAACATAATCGTATTAAATTATGATATATAGTATTGTATGACCCAACAAAAGCAAGTAGCCGTTGAGTTCCGTAATGTTACACTGCGTCGTAATAATCGTGATTTGGTATCTAATTTAAACTTTAGTATATATAAAGGTGAGGCGTTAGTGTTACTTGGGCGTAGTGGTAGCGGTAAAACTACAACAATGAAGTTGATTAACCGACTTTTGGTGCCTACTGAGGGTGAGGTATTATTCGATGGTATACCAACAACACAATGGGATGAAATTAAATTACGGCGCCGGATAGGGTATGTTATTCAAGAAACAGGCTTATTTCCACATTTTACAGTTGAACGTAATATCGGCTTAGTACCGTCACTAGAAAAATGGAAACCAAAGCAAATAAAAACACGCGCACATGAGTTATTAAATTTGGTTGGTTTAGAACCTTCGACTTTTGCCCAACGTTATCCACATCAACTTTCGGGAGGACAAAGACAACGAGTAGGTGTTGCCAGAGCGCTTGCTGCTGACCCTCCTATGTTGTTGATGGATGAACCGTTTGGAGCATTAGACCCAATAACGAGGTTAGAAATTCAACGAGAATTTAAGCGTTTACAGCAAGATTTGGGAAAAACGGTTGTTTTTGTAACTCACGATATCCAAGAAGCATTTGTTTTATCTTCACGTATTGGGTTGATGCACCAAGGTAAGTTAATTGTACTAGAAGCACCGCAACAGTTCCGCAATTCACAACATTCTGAAGCCAAAGCGTTTTTACAATGTTTGGAATTGTAGAGACGCGATTATTCCCTGCGGGACACTGCGTGAACGCGTCTCTACATATAATTAAATTTTAATGAACCAGCGTTGACGGTACATTATCCAAGCGGCGCCGAACCATAATAATAAGGTAGCGAAAGCAAATAGAAATGAACCGTTTACTGCTCCTGCCCAAGAGGCAAAGTAATTCTTATAGATGAAATTATATGCACTAGGCGCCTCTGAACCTGTACCGATTATAGTTCTGACTAAGACTTTAATTAATAATACTGAGGCGACAAAAATGGCGATAGCGTTCATACCTAATATTTTAAAACTCTCTCCCCATTTTTTTATACCCTGTACTTCAATTAGTTCATAGCAAGCTGAGAGTAATAATAAAGCGATTCCCGTTGTATATACTACGTATGAACTTGTCCAAAGTTTTTTGTTTATTGGGAATACAAAGCTCCAAGCTAGACCTACTATTAAACAACCTATCCCAAATAATGCGAGTCCTATACTAGTACGTGTTTTCACAGGCTGTGTACGTATCCATTGACCTGTAAAAAAACCAAGTAAAACACTGACAATAGCAGGAATGGTGCTAAATAAACCTTCGGGGTCGCCTAAATTTTTAAAGCTGGCGTGTAAATGCGCGGCGGGTATAATAGAGCGGTCAATAAATGCTGCAAAATTTGCACCTGGGTTAGTTTCATCTAAAACACCCGCTCCAAAACCTGGAACAGGTACATACATCATTGCTAACCAATAACCAACAAGTAGTAAACCAGCAACTACCCATGTTGCTTTTCTAGGTAATGTCAAAACAATGAGTGACGCAAACAGATACGATAAACTAATGCGTTGCAACACTCCCATATAGCGAAGACTATCAAAATTGAAAGTCCACGGGCCTTTGTTCCAAAACCCGTTCAGAAACAATCCCAAGGCAAATAATATTAACGCACGACGAAATATTTTTCCATAAGGCGGAGTTAAAGACTTTTGTTGTGCTGGTACTTTTGATGACATTAGTACACTGGCGCCGGAATTTTGATATGCTACATTCGCATCGCGTTCTCTTGCCACTTGGATTTTTGTATCAGTATACTTAGCTAACGAAAAAGCCATCGCTACACCAACTATGAATAAAAAGAAGGGAAACACCAAGTCAGCAAATGTACACCCATTCCAACTCGCATGAACCAAGGGAGCATATACATCCGGTTCAGCAATACTCGCCATATTAACAAGAATCATCCCAGCTATCGTAATGCCACGAAAGACATCAAGTGAAGTAAGTCGCATAATAATCAAATTTCAAATTAAGTACGTTATTAGGTAGGTTATTTTATAGGGAGGTAATTTATTACTCAACTGTAAAATACTACAACCATTCACCTGGACTCGCACGTATTACTTACAGAGCCAAAACTAAGTTAAAATTTTGTAAAGAAATATATCCAATCGGTAACGAGTTTTAAATAACCTATGGCTATCAAAGTTGGAGATACAGCTCCCGATTTTACCCTGACTGACCAAAATGGCGCCTCTGTAAGTCTAAGCAGCTATCGCGGTAAACCCGTCGTCTTATACTTCTACCCTAAAGACGACACACCCGGATGTACTAAAGAATCATGTGCTTTCCGTGACCAATACGAAGTCTTCAAATCAGCAGGCGCCGAAGTTATTGGTGTGAGCGCAGACTCTAATGAGTCACACCAAAAGTTTGCCGCTAAATACCAGTTACCTTTTTTGTTACTGAGTGACAAGGGTGACAAAATACGTAGTTTGTATGGCGCCAAAGCTTTGTTTGGACTATTTCCTGGTCGTATTACTTATATAATTGATGCTTCGGGTAAGGTTCAACTTGTATTTGACTCAATGCTTAACTTTGAAGGACACGTACAAGAAGCTTTGAAAACAATTCAAACACTTCAAACAGTTTAATCCCCGCGCAGGCTACGGTGTATATACAAGTCTATAAAAGTTACTTTTCTTCTCTTTACTTTGCGCCTTTGCGGTTATTTCTTTAACGAACCGCAAAGAACGCATAATCCGCAGGATTTCCCGCAGGGTAGAACGCAAAGAAGAAAAGCCCAAGGGCGATAAAAATATGTGTATACACCGTAGGCGCAGGAGGGGGGACAAGAAAGAATTTTGGAGAAACAGATGTAACGGATGATTGATCTATAGCTAATATAAATAAAGGTATAAAAATTTATGGTGAATCAAACTGTTTCAAACTCTTCTTATCAAAATGCATTAATAATAGGTGGAGGAGCAGCAGGACTAGCTACTGCATTAATGCTTGCTAAACGTAGCTGGAAAAATATTACAGTTTTAGAAAAACGACCAACTGCTGATTACTATGAACCTGATAAATCATATAATTACGCTATCGATGGTAGAGGACAAAAATTTACCGACTACCTAGAGATAACCGATAAATTATTGGAGATTAGTGTTCCAAGTACAGAATTTTACTTAACACTTATTAAAGCAGATGGTAGCCGGAAAACATCAAAACTACCGATTGTAGACCCAAACCGCAAAACTACATACTGGTTACCGCGTCAAGAATTTATTTCATTATTATACCAAGAAATTCAAGCCAATTGGCATGATAGTATAGAAGTGTTATTTAATGTTAAAAGTTGTGATATTAACAAAATAAATGAAAGTCATGCAGAGAGTAAAGAACAGGAAAAGTTAGAAATATCAGTTTATAAAGATGATAATAGTGTTACTAAATTTCAGCCTTCCCTTTTAGTTGGTTGTGATGGTATAAACTCTGGCGTTAGAAATACTTTAAAACAATGGGATGAAGCAGTACTTAATAAATCTGTATCCAATGAATCTATAACAACTAAATACCAGCTTCACTATTATCCCTCTCCTAGCTCGCTTCTAAGGTATAAAGTATTGACTTTACCAGCAAGCTTTCCACTTGATTTAGATGGTAAAGAAAAATTGGTTTGTAATATGGCGTATGCTATTCGTGGGTCTTTTAAAGAACGTCAACGTGCGATATCGCTTGGTTTATTACCCATCAAAAACCCAGATTCACCCCGAACCGCAAATATTATTACTCGTCCAGGTCACGAAATATGGAACTTGAAAACAGGTAATGAGATATATAGCTTTTTTGAGCAAGCTTTTCCTCACTTACCTGTACGCCAAATAATTTCATCTGAAGAAGCTGAAAAATTTGCTAAAAGTGAAGGCGGTCAATTTCCTATACCGCAGTACTGTTCTGGGTTATACTATCTACTTAACCAAGAACAATCTAATACTGGAATCGTACTTTTGGGAGATGCTATCCATTGCTTTCCCCCGGATATTGGACAAGGAGTTAATTCTGCTTTAGAAGATGTATGTGTTTTGCAATCGGCACTGTCTCAAAGCAATGATAATATCTCACAAGCTTTGCCTTTATACGAGTCGTTACGGTCAAAAGATTTAAAACCTTTGATACGTCTTGCACAAACAGCTTTTCCGTGGCAATATAATCAGGCGCCTTTAAGCAGACGGCTGTGGAGTGTTAATTTTTTCCTTCGACTGTTACTAAGTCGAGTGCTACCATTTATTTTCAGTCCCCCCGCTTTTTTTCTTATCCAAAATCACCGACTATCTTATCAAGAAATTTGGGTCAAAGCTCAACGAACGACTAAAATACTGTATGCACTGGGAATAATATTAATTTGTTGTTTTTTTGCTATCTATTTTGTTTATAACGTATGATTGATTATCCGTTACAAGTTTAGCCATGCCAAGCTTGATAAAAGTCAAGGTAGGTCATTTTTTCCGCGCAATACCAAATTAATTTATAGCAATGACGATGTTGTTCTATTTCTTCCTCATTCTCTAGCTTAGAAAAGCAATCTTGTATTGATGCAATTAATTTAGGTATTTGCTCATCACGTAAAACTTTTTTAAAGTTATCTGCCGCGTGTTTACGGATGTTATCGCTTTTTCCATACTTTACTAATTCGATTAATGTGTTAAAAGCTATTTTATTATTAGGGTCAATAAGTGCTAGTTTTGTTGCTTTGTGTGCTTTTATATCTTCGTTTTGAATACAGTTTAATCCATTTTCCAATGCAGCTATTAGTCGAGTTATATCGATTTGTTTACGAGGTTTTCTTGGTTGCCTTGATTTTGCTAGGTGTTTTTCGTTTTTTGTTTCTTCGTTTACATCAACATTTAATAAGTTAGCTAAGATTGCAATAGCGTTAATATGAGGTAATATATTGGGGTTTTCTGTAATTAACGCGCGTAAATTCTCTGTAACGCACGCACGCATTACAGTATTTTCACTTTGAGCAAGTGTTTCAAATGTGGAAAATGCTGTTTTGTTTTCTGGGTCTATTTTCGCAAGTAAGTAGGCACCTTTACGACGTATTGAGTCTGTTTTCGTAGACTCGATAATTTCAGTTAGTGCATTAATGGCTGTTTTATTTCCTGGTTCTACTTTTCCTAAACTATCAGCAGCTTGTAAACGTAAAGGTTCTTGACGAATTAATCTTACTAGTTTTTCAAGAGCAGTAATAGCTATTGTATTTCCTGGGTCAAATGTTCTACCCAGACTATAGGCAGCGCTCCAAGTTTCAAACTCGTTTGGACAGTTTTGAATAAATTCTGATAACAATGTAATTGCACATTTGCGGTCGGTTTTGAGTAATGCGACTCTTGCACCTTCTTGTACTGGCGCCGGAAAACGACACCATTTATTTTGTGCTACTGGATAACCAAACCGCCATTTAATTAAAGAGTTTATTATCTCTGATGAGAATTTACTAGAGAACTCAGCGACTCCCGCAGCAGCTAAGAAGTATGCTTGATAGCTGTAGTATTTACCAACACCATCGTCAAATTTAATTAAAGCGTTAATAAATTCGTCTTTAGTTTGCCCAGATATATTATCCCTTCCTAACCATAGTAATATGACCTCGCGCCATTGTGGTTCAAATATTCGATATGAAGCTGGGGATACAGTATTAAAGAAAAATCGCCAGTCGTTTATTGCTAGGGCAGCAAAATACTCTTGGAATGTTGGATGATAGAATGCATAAACTTTTTCTCCTTGAGTATCAGAAATACCTACTTGGTTCAACCAACCTAATAATAATGCTAGTTGAAATAATCCTTCGTCTGGCGCCCCTAATACTTTACATACAAAACTATGACTAAGACGAAATTTTGTATCAGCAGTAGATATTGCTTGTAGTGCCAACTCTCCCAAAGCTTGATTCAACTGCTGTCGCTGTGTGGATGTTGTGGGAAACCTATCTTGCTTCCATTCGTAAATTGCTTCTACAAATTGTTTATATAGCGTAGCTTTCGTGGAAGGAAACTCACCTTGACTAAGTGCCCAAGTTCGACACATCAACGCTAAACGCAAAGGATTTTTTACTGCGTCTTTGATGCGTTGGCGCCCAGGTTGCTCTAATTCCGTTTGTAGTGTTTCTCCTAGTATCGGATTATCTTGGAACCAACGCTGAATAAATTGCCCTATTAAATTGGGAGATTGATTAGATTTATAAGTAAAATTCAGGTTCCGGTAAGTCTGAAAAGATGAGAGTGCATTTTTACCTGCATCCCAAACATTCAAACGGCAAGTTAATATAACGTTGGCAGTACCTACCCATCCCGTTAAAAAACTAGCAATTTTACTTAAAGCATAACTAGATTCCATAGCCATTTCATCGACTGCATCCAGCAATAACCATACACGTCCTTGATAAAACTGTTCGCAAAACTCTTCTTCAATTTCTACAGGAACATGACGCTTACGAATAGCTGCACGTAACCAATCTTGTATCAAATAATCTTCTAAGCATTTCGCTTGTAAATCTGCTAACGTTACCCAAATAGGCAAATCTTCACTGTTTTCAAGTATCCAACAAGCAACTTTCTGCAACAAAGTTGTTTTACCCGCACCTGGTTCTCCAACTATCGCTATTCGGTGTAACTCTTGACTATTGTTTGAAGCTAGCTGTTCCAAAAACGAATCAAGCGTAAAATGCATGATTTCTGTTTCTTCAGACTCATACAAACGTGAACCTTGTGTAGGTAGTATATCTTCCCGGCGCCTATCTCGTTGCTTACGTTCAACCAAACCCAATGGTACATAAACAGCATCTAGCTCAAAATTCATCCCATCTACACTAGTCAACGGGTTAGTTGTTAACCGTAGCTGATTATGTAATATTCCTTTACATACATCTTTCCAAGGGTTTTTTTCTTCTACTGCACTCGAAACTTCTAATACTTTCCCTGAACGGCGCCGTTCCCATTCTTGTTCAAAGCGTTGTAAATTAGCTTCAGTATCGTGACGATGGTGCCATAGATTGAGAGTAAAATGCCAATTTTCGGAACCACCACGAGTAGAGCGGTTATCTTCTAATATTTCAACAAAATCAGCTAAACGTCTAAGACTTTCTTTTATTTGCTCAGAATTTAGCGGCTTTTCAGCTTTTTGCAGTCCAGTTAATGCTTGTAAAAACCTAACTTTAGTACGTATAACCAAACGAGTCTCAGACAACCAGCGAATTTGAATATTTGGTTGCAGCGCATTAAGTGCCAACTCATCGCAGTCCAATGCATCGTTCGCATAAGCTAACAACGCTTCAAACAAACGACACGTGCGTTTTTTCGCTTCCGGTCCTAAGCTAACTCTTGCCATCGCAGCGCAAAAAGGAATTTAACCAAGTTTAACAACTTTTTTGGGAACAATATAGTTGAGGGATTCCCTTGGGTTGTTGACTTCCCCTAGCTTTAAAGCCTTGAGGAAAGCTAAGGTTTTTATGCTGGCGCCTCAAGAGCGTTGGCTAGGGGAAGAGGGTGCGTTTATATTCAAAATATTAAACCCCCCTTATTAAGGGGATCAACAACAATATCAATACTAAAAATTATGTTAAAACTTACCTACGCAGAAAACAGCTTTGACCTTGAATATGTTGACCAACCTTGGGAAAATTGGATAAATACTAGAATTGTTTTAGGTATACAAAGCAGATGTAATATTCACTTACAAAATACTACAGCTTCTTTTACAATAAAACTGGATTCATTTGAATTTGCTGAGTTGAGCAAAGCTGTTCAAAATGATAATAGAATTGAAATTTGTTATTGCGATGTCGATGTCGTTGAGGTTTCGCTTAAAGGTGTGTGGTTAAGCTCGAATGTTGACAGTGAAGAAGGCGTATTTGTCACTGCGCTTAATACTTTGACAGAATTTTACTTGGTTGCTGTAGAACAAAAGCAACATTCTTGTTATTCTGCATTGTAATGTTGGTGTTATATGTTTCCTATTATTCCTATAACACCTGCTGCCACTAGTGGTACGCTAAAGTTATCTGTACCGTGTGGTGATATTGCTTCAACAAGTGTTGCTACACCTGCACTTAGTAATGATGCAAGAACTATCTTCCACATTTCCCACTGTAATGAATTTTGGCTCAATAATGAACCCGGTAATAGTTTCAACACGATGAAAACTACTACCGTGCTAACCACAAACATTACTGCTGAACCTTCTAACGACTTAATACTTTGCCCAAATTGATACTTATTTTTACCGTAATATTTCCCAATTAATGCAGCTAGTGCATCACCCCAAGTCATTACCATTATCCCGGCAACAGCAATTGGTACTTCGTCATCATGAAGCGGGCGCCAAAATACCGCAAATAATAATGTCACAGAAATCGCAAAATAAACAGTTCCAGGTGAAGAGTTAGAAGAATCTAGCGCACGCAACACTTTATAACGATATAACAAAAAATTAATAAGTATAAATGAAGCAAAAGGTATTATACCGATTTGCCATGTATTAAATAGTGCTAGTATTCCGAAAACCCACATCCCGGCGCCAATGTGTACAAATTTTCGTGTAAAATCAGCTTTTATACCTACGATTCGTTGCAGTAGTTCGCCAATTAACAGTAATGTTACCGCATAGGCATAAGAAATTCCAAGACCAACAAAATCACTAGCTGTCATTGCTTTGATATTATGTAAAGAATGATGTATTAATTCTATATTTTTATGACTACAATCGTGCGGTGCCTGACAAAGTAAGTTAAATTAAAAGCAAGGAAATATATTTAGTTAAACTTATCTCTCTTATAGTTTCGGGGGATTTAGTATGCATAGTAAAATATTGGTTGCGGTTGAAAATAATCAAATTGGTGAAGCTGTTTTTAACGAAGCGTTATCAATGGCAAAAACAAACGGTGCCTGTTTAATGTTATTACACGTAACATCACCGTTTGAAGAACGTTATGTAAATCCAATTTCAATGGATCCGTATAGCTTTTATCCTACAATGCATTCAGAAGCTATACTGCAAACCCTCAAAAAGTGGGACGCATTAAAACAAGAATGCACAGACTTTTTAATGGCACTATCACAACGTGCTGCTTCATATGGCATTACCGCCGAATTTACACAAAATATTGGCGACCCAGGACGTATAATTTGCGATATAGCTCGAAACTGGCAAGCTGATTTAATTATTGTCGGGCGCCGTGGACGTGTTGGACTTAGCGAATTTTTCCTAGGTAGCGTCAGTAATTATGTGCTACATCATGCCCACTGTTCGGTGTTAACAGTTCAAGGAGCATTAAAAAATACAGAAGAGACCTTGGCACAATCTTGTCAAACAGTAGAAGCAACCTTCTCGCAGTAATGCTGTTAAGCAAGTTCGGATGAGGAAGATGCAACGTGCGTTCAAAACCTTCTGTAATGTCTTTTAGCGTTACTTCGCCATTTAGGGATGTATTACCCAAGAACTTTGACATTATAGCCACGCGCTTCTAAGTTTGATTTCCACGCTTGAAACGATTCGCCCTTTTCAGCATAACCATGTATTAAAACAACTGTATTTTTTTTGCACAAAGCTTTTAGTTAACTTTTAATTTAAGCACAAGCATTATCATATCTGTCGCTTTTAAAGTATTCAAGTATACTTACAACATTGATTCACAGCTTAAATTTACTGACTTTTCGAATTGACATGCTAAATGATGTTTAATAGTTAATGAAGAATTATTGAGTTTTGTTAAGTTAATATGACTAGGTTTTGGCAAGTCTTAGCTTCTATCGCTTTAGTATTTGTATTGCTGTTTCCTATGGAGGCAAACGCTGCGAGTTCATCGGGTGTTACTAGTACAAAAGTTAGCGGGAGTCTTATTGGTAAAGATTTCTCTGGGCAGAGTTTAATTGCAGAGGAGTTTACTAGCGTTAATTTAGAGAAGGCTAATTTTAACAATGCTGATTTACGGGGTGGAGTATTTAATGGTGCTTCAGTCCACGATGCTAATTTGCATGGTGTAGATTTTAGCGAAGGTATTGCCTATTTGTCTGACTTTAAAGGCGCCGATTTTAGCGAAGGTATATTTACTAACGCGATGATGCTACGTTCGGTTTTTGATGGGGTGAATGTTACTAATGCCGATTTTACCAATGCTGTACTCGATAAACCTGAAATTATCAAGCTTTGTGTAAATGCAACTGGCACCAATCCTAAGACAGGTGTATCAACACGCGAGTCACTCGGATGTAAGTAAAGAGTGCTGAGTGCTGAGTTATGAGTGTTGAGTTATGAGTGCTTTGTCATGCTGAACGTAGTGAAGCATCTTTATAACTTATCTAGTCCTTAAAGATTCTACCCTGCGGGAAAACTCCGTTTACCCTGCGCTCAGAATGACAATTTACATTTTCTCTAACTCCTAAATCTTAAATCAACTCAGCACTTAGCACTTTCTAGTCTTTAAATGTTATTATTGGTCGATATCTGGGTAACTTGTAATTGGAATGGTATAGTTGTGTGGCAAAAGGCACAATCCCAAAATACGATGAAGTCTGTTGCAGATGCTCCCCAGTTTGAATTAGATAGTCAAGAGAACCCACCTGTTGTTCTTACGTCTGAGTTACGAAAAGTCTACACTACTGGCTTTTTTCTCAATCAAAAGGTTGAGTCTCTCAAGAGTTGCTCGCTGACTGTTTACAAAGGTGAAACTTTTGGTTTGCTTGGTCCTAATGGTGCCGGCAAGACTACGCTGTTGAAGTTGTTACTCGGAATTATTCGTCCTACGTCAGGACGAGGTTTGCTGCTGGGTAAACCTTTGGGCGATGATACTGTTAAGCAACGCATTGGGTATTTACCCGAAAATGCATATCTATATGACTTTTTAACTGGTTGGGAATTTTTAGAGTTTGCTGCCGGTATATTCCAAATTCCTAAGAAAATACAGCGAGAACGTATTCCTCAGTTGTTTGAGTTAGTTGGTTTATCTCTCAAAGATGCACGTAAAAAACAAATGCGCCGCTACTCTAAAGGGATGTTACAGCGTGTGGGAATGGCACATGCTTTGATTAATGACCCGGAATTGGTATTTTTGGATGAACCAATGTCTGGTCTTGACCCCTTGGGACGCTATCAAATGCGCGAAACTATTCTGACTCTCAAAGCTTCTGGTAAGACTATTTTCTTTAACAGTCATATTCTTAGCGAGGTTGAAAAAATTTGTCACCGCGTCGCTATTCTCGCTAAAGGTGAGTTAGTTTGCTCTGGTTCGCTCGATGAATTACTGGGCAGTACAAATACTTATCGTGTTAAAGGTACTGGTGGTGACTGGGAAGTTCTGAAAAAGTGGGCGCCTAATATTCAGTTCGGCGCCGATGGTTTATGGGAAGGTGAGTTAGAGGGAGATTACTATGATTTTCTCGCTAGTCTCCGTTTAATGGGTGGTACTGTTGTTTCTATGAATTTATCTCGCCCCTCGTTAGAAGAATTTTTTATACACAAAATCCAAGGGTAATCAGGCAATCCATACAACACATGTAACGGATAATACATAAAAATCAACCGTTACATCCTTTCATAATCCGTTGCCAATTTGGCACCAATATTAATTTGCGAGTAGGTATTGTTAAAATGGTGTTCAATTCAATATATTTATATAAATGTTCTATAAAGTAGTGACTATTAATAAAGAATTAAGCTATAAATACTTAATCTATAATTTATCTGTCAGTCTGTATGTAAAACACATGCACACGATTAGTGTCAACTTTATTTAGTTAAATTAATGACCTTGACAAATAGGCAATTTTAGTATTTGGAGATGTGAAATTATTAAACTTTAAGGTAGCTTCATTAATATTTTAAGGAAGCTGAATATTCTACCTCCTGATTATTAAGTATTTGCAAGAATACAAAAATGATAGGGAACTTGGATACTTACGTATAGTCAAGATTACAATGTTTGGAGCAGAATTACTTATCTATGATGTTGGGAAATTATGATTAATACAAAAACGTTGAAATTATTGTCTAAGCCTGTTTCTGGGCTGATGGTGTTAACGGCAATTACTGCGGCATTTCCTAACCCAAGCTTCGCTCAAAGACCACGAACGCAACAGCGTCCCCCTGCCCGCACGGCGCCTTTTTCTACTGGTGCAGCTTCTGGCATCTTGAACACAAACTATACACTAGGTGGGGGCGACTTAATACGAGTCAATGTTTTTGAAGTCGAAAATTACAATGGTGACTACCAAGTTCCACCAGGTGGCTCTATCAACTTACCGTTAATTGGTAGTGTTGATGTACTAGGATTGACTATTGAACAAGCTTCGGATGAAATAACTCGTAGATATTCGAGATTTCTCAAACGTCCGATTATTTCTATAAATTTACTTTCACCACGTCCAATCAACGTAGTAGTATCAGGTGAAGTTACACGCCCTGGTTCTTATAGCTTGAGTTTACAAGGTGGTGCAGGTAATAATCCTGGTGTCCAGTATCCAACTATTTTGGCGGCAATTCAAACTGCACAAGGTTATACACTCAGTGCTGATATTACAAGTGTACAAGTACGGCGCCGTTTGGGACGCAGCGGTGAGCAATTAGTTAATCTCAATTTAAGACAGCTCATTGAAACAGGTCGCACACCACAAGATATTACTTTACGTGATGGTGATACTATTTTTATACCTAGAGCTACAAACTTTGATTTAGCAACCTCACGTAATTTGGCAGCATCTAGCTTTGCCGCTGACCCAACTCGTCCACGTTCAGTTGCGGTTATTGGCGAAGTTTTGCGTCCAGGTTCTTATTTAGTTACCCCAGGTGCAACTGAAGCAGGTGCTGGAACTACACAAACGAATTTGCCAAGTGTGACTGGTCAACCAACTGTAATGCGTGCGCTACAGCTTGCAGGAGGTATTGGTGCTAGAGCAGATGTACGTAACGTTATTATTCGTCGTCAAACACGAACTGGGGCGCCGCAAGATATTAATATCAACTTGTGGCAATTACTCCAAGGCGATATCGACCAAGATGCCATACTTCAAGATGGTGATACTATCTTTGTTGCCACAGCTACCGAAGTTAACCGCTCTGAAGCAACCCAACTAGCGACAACAACTCTATCACCAACCAGAATTCAAGTTGGTGTAGTTGGAGAAGTTAAACGTCCTGGACCTGTAGATATTCAACCTAATAGTTCTTTAAACCAAGCTCTATTGGCAGCAGGAGGATTTAACGACGCACGTGCATCACGACAAACTGTTGACTTAGTGCGTCTCAATCCTGATGGTTCAGTAACTAAACGTGAAGTCAAAGTTGACTTAGCAGCAGGTATTAACGAACAAACTAATCCTATTCTCAGCAATAACGACGTTGTTATCGTCAGTCGTAACGGTATTACCAAAACAGGTGACACTCTTGGTACGGTTCTTAACCCATTGGGAGGTCTACTCGGTATTTTCCGTGCGCTGATTGGGTTCTAATTTAACTCACTGAATTACAAATCCAAATCAAACGCGCACTCTACAATTCATGATGTAAAGTGCGCGTTTTGTTAAATATTCTTATGTCATCCTCATGCAGCAAGGTAGCTCTATGAAAATAATATTCGCTCCTCTGTTGAGCATGGTGATAATATCGGCAAGATGATTGTCATTGACGCAGAAACAGGTAAAAACGGAATTGATAAAAATGGTGTACAATCAGCAAAAAAGTTAAAAGAGAGAAATCTTAATGCTAGATTGTTTACTATGAGAATAGATTACGATGTTGCTGTAACCTTTGGTAGTGATGAAATGGAGCGTACTGCCCAATAATTAACGGAAGGTTTCTCTTGAAAAACTTACAGTTTAATATTATGAATTTTTAACCCAATTATTAACAGGCACCTTTTTTATAAGTACAAGGAACGAATTTACCATAATTGAGTCTGGGAAATAGGTGTGTCATATCACATCTTAAACCACAATATCAGGAATAAGTAGATTATTATAGCCTGCGTAGGCAGGCTTTGTTCGTATAGACCCACCCTTGAGGGTGTGTATATCAACGCGCGTGCCATCTATTATAATTATGGTTTTATTTATGAGTTTTATTCGTCGGCAGAAAAAGGTATTTTTTCTTCAAGGGTTTTTGTGCAGCTTGGGTATAATTTGTGGTTTGGGTGCAACGGTGCCTGCAATTGCAGCAGAATCTATTACTATACAGTTGGGCCCATTCGAGCAAAAAATCGATGTTGATGATTTAGAAAATTTCGCCAAGAACGGGAAATTACCTAAAGAATTACAGGTATTTTCGTCTTTTTTAACACCACAAGTCAAGGAAGTACTAAATCAGAAGTTACAATTAAATCCAGATTTTGCCGATAAGTTTATTGATGGACTTGCTAGAACTACTCAAGGTCAGCGATTAATTTCTTCTTTAGGTGGAATAATACCTGGTAGCACGAGTCAAAGTCTTAAGGATACTCTTAATTTAACTGCTCGTCGTTTTAATGGTTTGACGGTTTTAGGATTTGTACGTTCCTATCCTGGTGAGAATATTACCGTTGATGCGACAAAAGCTATTGGCTTATCACTCGAACTGAATGCGAATAATTTACAGAGTCAAGCTTTCGCTGCCTTACTCGAACGTGAGTTACCTAAAAATGATATAATATCATTACCTAGAAATATTAATCCAGGTAGAAGAGGAAACGAACAAGTACAATTAACCAATTTTACATTCCAAGACCGTCAAAAAAATCGCACGATTCCGGTTGATATTTATTCTACTACGGGTACAACACAGAAACCATTAGTTGTAATATCTCATGGTTTCGGAGCAACCAGGCGCCATTTACAGTATTTAGCGCAGCATTTAGCTTCGTATGGTTTTACTGTTGCAGTTTTGGAGCATCCCGGTAGTAATGCAGTCGCAGTTAACCGTGTCACAAACAGTAGTTCTGATTTGTCAAAACTTATTAGTGCCAAAGAATTTATAGATCGTCCCCAAGATGTTACCTTTTTACTCAACGAACTTTCAAAGTTAAACCTACAACCCGGTCAACTCCAAAATAAACTCAATACCAATAATGTCACAGTTGTTGGTCACTCTTTAGGAGGTTATACTGCGTTAGCTTTAGCTGGAGGTAAATTAGACCTGGATAGTCTACGTAAATTCTGTAAAAATTCAGTCTTGTTTGGTGAGGCACCTGGAGACTGGTTACAATGTGCAGCAGTGGAACTTAAAGATAGTGATATCCGAACCCCACTTCAAGATAAACGTATTAAAGGCACCATTGTTTTAAACCCACTAGTCGGTAACTTATTTGGTAGAAAAGGTTTAGAAAACATTAATACTCCAGTATTAATGTTAGCAAGTAGTGATGATGCTTTAACACCAGCACTAAAACACCAGTTCGCACCATTCACACAAATTAGAGGCAATAAATATTTAATTACAGCAATTGGAGGAACACACCTAAGCGTCAGTGACCCCACATACCAAACAGCCGATATTACCAATATAGTAAAAGAACGACGCGGCGCCGAAACAAACAACCTGCGTGAATTAGTATCTGGAGTCAGTGTAGCGTTTATTAAACAGCAAACCGATGAAGCAAAAACCTATCAACCATTTTTAACCCCCCTCTACGCTAAATCACTATCCACAACACAGCTACCACTACGCTTAGTATCAGAACTACCAGGTAACTTGAAAAAATGGGCAGAGTTCGCGGCAAATTGAGCCATCTTGTGATAATAACTTTACAATATCAACTTATTAGACTTAAAGTAGGGCACAATCTACGTGTTGTCCCATAAACGATATAATTCCTCAAACACCATTCTAAGGAGTATACATGGAAGCATTTGCAGCTATAGTGTTAGTGCTTATCGGCTATGCATTAGGTTCGGCTAAACTAATTAATGAAGGAAACGAAGCACTTGTAGAGCGGTTAGGTCGATACCACCGTAAGCTTCGACCTGGAATGAACTTTATTGTTCCCCTTATCGATTCCATTGTGATGGAAGATACAACAAGGGAACAAATACTCGATATCAAACCCCAAAACGTCATTACCGCTGATAACGTTTACATCGAAGTTGACGGTGTAATATTCTGGCGTATAAATGATATGGAGAAAAGCTTCTACCGAATTGATGATATTCAAGTAGCACTAGGTAATTTAATTCAAGTTGAACTGCGTGCAAACCTTGCAGAACGTACCTTTGAACAAGTAATTGCCTCACGTACCGAAGTCAACCAAGCTTTACTCAAAACAGTAAACTTAACTGCTGCTGACTGGGGAGTGCAAATTATTCGGGTAGACATTCAAAGTATCACACCTCCTGAAAGCGTTCAAAAATCTATGGCAGACCAAAACGCTGCTGTAATTAGAAAACGTGCTGCAATAACAGCAGCAGAAGGTGAGCAAGAAGCAGCTATTAAACGCGCGCAAGCAACTAGAACATCCGTTCAAATTCTTTCCGAAGCATTGCGTACCAACCCTGAAAGCAAAGAGATTTTAAAATACTTGGTAGCTCAAGAACAGGTAGAAGCAAGTCACAGGTTAGGTACAAGCAACAACGCAAAAGTTGTTTTCCTCAACCCTGGTGTCAACTCAGAAGCTTACGCTCAAATGGTTGGTGACATTGGTACTGATGAATTAGTGCAAAATAATAACCCCCCCGAAAATGGTTCTGCAACTGCATAAAATAATGTAGAGACGTGATTAATCACGTCTCTACAACGTGTTTCTAATTAGCGTGTCTGTAACTAGGCAAACATCGCGTATTTCTTTGACATCGTGAACTCTAACGATATCAGCACCTTGAAAGATAGCAGCACTACATGCTGCTGCTGTTCCCATCAGGCGCCCTTTGGGGTCAGGTTGGTTTAGAATACGACCAATGAAACTTTTACGCGATGGGCCTATTAATATCGGACAATCCAGTTGATGCAATTCTTTTAAACGATGAAATATTTCTAGGTTTTGCTCGTAGTTTTTCGCAAATCCTATTCCTGGGTCTATTATTATTTGATTACGTTTTATACCTGTATTTACAGCTATTTCTATTTGCCCCTTCAAAAAGCTGATTATTTCCCCCACCACATCATCATAATTTGTTAACTTTTGCATCGTTGCTGGTGTGCCCCTAATATGCATTAAAATAATAGGCGCCTGCATAGAAAAAGCAACTTTAAATATTTCCGGTTCATATGTACCACCAGAAATATCATTTATGATATCTCCACCCGCTTCTATTGCTAATTTTGCTACTTTTGACCTTGTTGTATCTACTGAAATTATTTTATCTGTAACCGCACGAATCGCAGTTACTACAGGTATAACCCGATTTAATTCTTCTTGTAAAGAAATTTGTTCGGTGCCAGGTCTTGTAGACTGTCCACCTACATCAATTATATCGGCGCCAGATGATACCATTTCTTGCGCTTGAATTACAGCAGCATCAACGCTGTTAAATTCACCACCATCACTAAAACTATCGGGCGTAACATTTAATACACCCATAATATAAGTTTTAGCTCCCCAATCAAAAGTATGGTTACGTATATGTAGTTGACTGGACATAAGAATAAATTTTGCCTAGGGTTGGAACCCTAGGTTATGTATTATTGATAATTGACAATTCTGGCAAAGCTGTCTGCTTCGAGACTTGCACCTCCTACCAAAACCCCGTCTATTTCGGGTTGTGCCATAATTTCGTCGATGTTATTTGGTTTGACTGAACCACCGTATTGAATGGGAACGTTTTGGTTGGTTAGTTGGTTACGAATCATTCCAATGATATGGTTTGCTTCTTTTGTTTCGCAGGTGTCACCAGTTCCAATAGCCCAAATTGGTTCGTAAGCAATAATTAAATTACTTTGGTCAACATCTACTAGGTCTTTTTTGAGTTGCATCGATATCAATGCTTCTGCTTCTCCTGCATCACGCTGCTGTTTGGTTTCACCCACACACAAAATTGGTGTTAACCCGTATTTTTGCGCTGCTCTCAAACGTAAATTAACTGTTTCGTCGGTTTCTCCAAAGAATTGGCGCCTTTCGCTATGTCCGATAATCACGTAGCGTACACCAATTTCTGTGAGCATTTCGCCCGAAATCTCACCTGTGTAGGCGCCGTTTTCTGCCCAGTGGACATTTTGGGCACCAAGTTGGACTCGACTACCATGTAGACTTCTCGATAATACGTTCAAATCTGTGAAGGGCACGCACAAAATTACTTCGCGCGCTTCGGGTGTTTCCTCCAACTTAGGCAGAAATCCTTTTAAAAACATTTCGGACTCTGCCTGGGTTTTGAACATTTTCCAGTTACCAGCAAGAACTTTCTTTCGCACAGGCGCCTTCGTCAAGATTAAATTAATATTAAATGCATCTTTTACTTTAAACCATGACGTTACACGTGCGCTAGCTTTCACCCGATGCGGTTATAATTAGCTCCTATAAATACAAATTGACGAACAAATTTTGATTATGAAGTTGCCCAATCAGCAACTACGCGAATTCGTCAACATGAGTTGTTTACTCACTTCTCATCAATTCACGCTGGATGTGATTACCACTGACGAGATGACTGTGAATGTCTTAATTCTCGCAGGTCATGAGTTGGAGATACTTATACAGCCAAATGGTCAATTTTATTACAATAAAACTATCAGTGATGATAATACAGGTAAGTTGGAACTAAAAAATTATGTTCTGCGACACCGAGAGCATATGAATGAGATACATAAGCTGTGCGAAGTAATAAGTTGATTTTATGTGAAGAAGCACGGTTTCTTAGGACTTAAATTAACTTTCCAATTTTACAATCAAACGACGCAGGCGCCAAATAAACGCTCCTGCTGATGTACCCACACCAATAGCTTGTCCTATCCATAAACCTACACCATTTAAGCCCAAGTGGAATCCTAGAAAATAACCGCTTGCTAACCCAACTAGCCAAAATGCAGCGAAACTTAATAACATTGGTACTTGTGTATCTTTAAGTCCACGCAAGGCGCCTTGTGCTGTGGTCTGCACTCCGTCTAAAATTTGTGATACTGCTGCCACAACTAACATTGATGTAACTAATGGTATCAATTTTGCGTTCTCTGGTTTGTTAATATCTAAGTAAAGACTAATAATGGGGCGTGGGAATGCTAGTAATAACACTGCCATGAAAGTCATAAATATTGCACCTAAACAGATACTAATATTAGCTGTACGTCGCACACCATCAGAATTATTTTGTCCATTCCACCATCCCACTCTAATTGTTGTGGCAAAAGATATTCCTAAAGGAACCATAAATAGTACAGCAATAGTTTGAAATACAATTTGGTGTGCAGCGAGTGTTTCAGTACCTAACAACCCCATTAAATACGTTGTAATACTAAACAATCCCACCTCAAAACCAAATGATATACCAATCGGTGCCCCAATCCATACCATTTCACGTAATATCTTGGGTTCAATTTGGTGTAACTTTTTAAATAGCCGAAAACTTTTCAGTTCCCTATGCTTGAGTGTATAAACAATCAAAGATAGCAACATTATCCACTGTGATAATACACTTGCTATGGCAATACCCGATAACCCCATCGCTGGAAATCCTAACTTGCCAAACCCTAGTATATAATTACCCGCTGCATTGAACAGAGTTCCAAGAACAACTATGGTAGTGATGGGTCGAACCTGAGAAAGTGAAGATAAAACGCTTTTGAGCATTGAAAAAGTTAAAGCTGGCAGAAAACCCCAAACGATAAAATCGAAGTACTTTTTTGCTAAACTTACAACTTGTGGCACCTGACCAAATCGCAACATAAGCGAATCAGCATGTGCAAGTAGTATCATCAAAGGTATTGATAAAAGTAAACATAACCAAAATCCTTGTCGTGTCACCTGCTGAATTTTGGCATTATTACCACTTCCAAACGCTTCTGCAACTAAGGGACTAATACCCACAACCACACCTGTTGCCGTAACTAACAACGTCGTAAACGTAGTAGTTGCCAAACCTCCTGCTGCAAGAGTATCGGTACCTAACCAACCCATCATCACAGTATCAACAAAACCAGTAGCAGCTTGAGCTATTTGTGCAGATGCCAAAGGAATGGACAAATGTAACAGTGAATTAATTTCTGTACGAGTATTAGGTTTTATAGGTTTAACAGGTAAATGCACCATATATGTATCAAGATAATAAAATTGCGATATGACTTTCAATATAAAGAATAAACCTTTGTAAAAAGCGCATCATCTATCCCAGCGCTAAATATAATCGCAAAGAATAGGTAAAAAAATTGATGAAGATTGCTTAAAGAACCAAGTGTAATCACTTAGATTGAGACATCAATGATATATTTGAGTGAAATTATTGGTATAAAAGCTCAAAGGGTTCATCCACCACTTAAATATCAAGCTTACGCAATTGGCAGATAAAAACTAAAAAAATAAATGTGGAGTGGAGAATATAAAAGTGTCAAAGTCAAAATTGAAATTACCATTATTAGGATTAACGCTAACCAGTTTAGCATCAACATCATTAACTAATCGCGTCATTGCCAACGAAATCAATATAGAACCTAATAATACTTTAAATCAAACCACAGAAACTAAACAAACTCAAAAAATTACAACTAACTCAACGGCGCCAGAATTATTAGACAATACATTTAGTTCAGATGCGGCGCCTATATCTGGAGAAATATCTTATCAAGCTGCTGATTTACAAGTAAGTTCCAATTTAAAATCAACAAGTGACACTACCAACAATACCAGCGGATGGGCAGTAACACCAGAAATTGGTACACTAGGCATTGGCGCCTCAGTAACAAAATCATTAACACCGAATTTAAACGCACGAGTAGGTGTAAATGCAGCATCGATAAGTGTAGGTGGTTATCAGAAGCGTCGAAATGAAGTTACCTATGATGCCAACTTAGATTTACTAAACGTCTCCACCTTGGTTGATTACCATCCATTTCAAAATTCTGGATTTAGAGTCAGTGGTGGTTTGGTATTCAACAATAATAAAGTTGAAGGTAGAGCCAGAATTAGAGATAACGTAGAATTTGAGTACAACAACAACCGCTATACTAGCAAAGATATTTCTTCTATAAAAGGCAAAGTTTCATTTCCCAATAACATTGCACCATATTTAGGTATCGGTTGGGGTAATGCTGTAAAACCAGGAAACCGTTGGGGGTTCTCTGCTAACTTAGGAGTTATTTTTGCAGGGGCACCGCAAGTTAATTTAGATGCTGATATAGTTAACGAAAGCTTACGCGAACAAATTAAGCGTGACTTGAGAGTCGAAGAAAGAGAACTTGAAGACGATATTCAAGGATTTAAATTTTATCCAGTTCTTTCTGTAGGTGTTTCGTATCAATTTTAGGCAACGGATGTAACGGATGTATTTGAGCTTCATCCGTTACATCCGTTGAAATCTGTTGCCAGTGTTATAAGTTTGTAGAAATTGCCTGTACTGGACAAGTAGGTATACATTGTTCGCAAACGATGCAACGTGAGCGTGTAAATACTAGTTTATAAGTTTCTGGGTTGAGGGTCAGCGCTTCTGTTGGACAAACCCCCGTACATAACCCGCAGTCTACACAAATGTCTTCATCTACATATATTTCGCCAAGTGTCAACGACACAGCAATATTTTGAGCGCGCATCCAGTCTATTGCTGCATCTAACTGGTCAATATCTCCCGAAAGCTCTACTACTAGCTTACCAATTTGATTCGGTGCCACTTGTGCGCGGATGATATTTGCTGCGACGTTAAAGTCTTTTGCGAGTCGGTATGTGACTGGCATTTGCACTGTGCGTTTGGGAAAGGTGAGAGTAACTCGTTTTTTCATATATATATGTATATTTCGTTAAACTAAATGATGATAGTACCTTAATATCTTTTAATAATTCTGCTATGGCTGATGAAGAGCAAATTAATACACAGCAAAACGCTGTGTCAGGAACGCGCGTTAGAAATTTTCTAATTGCAATCGTAGCAATTGTTTTGAGTGTTGCGCTAGTTTTGGGTTTACGTACTGAAACAAATACTGCAACATTGACTTCTTTAGGTGAACAGTCTACACCACTGGATGTGGCTTTAAGTAACGGTAAACCTTCTATGGTAGAGTTTTACGCTAACTGGTGTACTGTTTGTCAAAAAATGGCGCCGGATATTGCAGATCTAGAGAAAGAGTACGCAGGCAAACTTAATTTTGTGATGCTGAATGTAGATAATACTAAGTGGTTGCCCGAAATGTTGCACTACCGAGTAGACGGTATACCTCATTTTGTGTTTCTTGATCAAAATGGAGAAGCACTCGCTCAAGCAATTGGCGACCAACCTCGCGTTATCATGGCTAATAATCTTAACGCATTAGCTACTAATTCTCCTTTACCTTACGCTCAAGCTAGTGGAGAAGTTTCTAAATTTTCTGCACCTGTGGCACCTACGGGTAGCGAAGAAGACCCTCGTAGTCACGGTAGTCAAGTTGGGCAACAGATGTAACGGATGCAACGGATGTAACTTATCCGTTACATTCGTTTTATCCGTTGCAAATAACTTATTAATAACTATATAAATAAAAAGATTTTTTTGACTTATTGATTATAAAAAATAATTTTTTGATGAACTCATATAGAATAATGTTATTGGTTACGGGATTGCCCAAACAAAATATTAAGTTAACAGCAAATCTAGTATGAAAAATAATTTAATAACTAGATGACTGCAAACGTTAGAAATAGCTTTTAGTTGGTATAGCGTTGCGTCTCGACTCACTCAACTTTACAATAATTTACTCAATTGAGCAAAATCGGCGCCTAAGAAAAAATCTAATATTGCCGCATAATAGGCACCTATTGGTGGAGACGCGATTTATCACGTCCCTACGATGATTGATTTTATTGATTTTTACATTTGTTCAAGGTGTCGCGGTCAATTTTGCTCATTTGATCAATTTGATGAAAATCGCGTAATGCTATTGAGTAAGCATAGCTTGTTGGTTCGTCTGTGTTAAGTTTGGGTTCGTCTTTATTTATAGCGACTTGAGTTTGACCACTTTCACCTCCATAAGGGTTGATGGTCATTGCTAACTCACCCGTTTCGTCAACGGTACCGTTAAAACAGCTATATTCTGAGTCTGGCATATATAAGGCGCCAACTACACGACCTTGTTTTTTCTCAAACACTACATAACCTTGTCCCAATTGTCCTGGTTGTGGTGATTGTCCGTAAAGATATATCCCATCTTGCTGAGGATAATTACTACCAGTTCTACCTGTTGACTTGCTTCTGGGTGTTTCAACTTCGGGAACAATTGCTATTACCATTGACTGTTCAGGGTTAGGAACATTTTGAGGTACATTTGACGGTTGCTCTTTCCACGTTTCAAAGTATGCTCCTGAGTCAGGTAGTTGTACCCTGTAAGAATATGGGTCGTTATCGAGTTGATTACTAAATACTGGTTTTGAGCGGTCTGTTACTATGCCCAATACCAATGATAATCCTACTAAAGGAAGTCCCCAACGACGAAATAATTTTATGTTTTGTGTAATTTTACGCACCCTCGGCACCTCCTCACAAATCTATACCTAAACTTTTAAGCTTTTATATTCGACTTTACATGTTTTTGTTTTAACTTACATAAATATACCTAAGTTCTTGTACGTAGACACTCGGTCTAAGGTTTGATATTTTATTCTCTCAGCACAACAATTTTAGTAGGGAAATTTTTTGTAATATTTTAACAATAATGATTAAATTACCATATTTTTAGGTCTTTTTTGCTGTTCGCGCACGATTATTTACACAAAAACCAACTTTACTTAAAAAATGATTAGTTCTCTAAATATTTCAAACAACTACGCAATTATTCTTAATGAACAAGATTTATATTTTCTTTAGATTTGTTTGAAATAAATATCTAAAGAAAATCTATTAAAAGACAGTTTTTACAAAAAAACCATAGGCTTTACTTAGCCTATGGGTAAATTAAAGCCTAGTGGGGCTTTGCCCACAAATCTAACTAGCTACATACTCTTTGACGTTAGCTCGGCGCCGACGTAAGTGAGCAAGAGCTTGATGCTCCAATTGACGGACGCGCTCACGACTTAAATTTAAACGTTCGCCAACTTTGGCAAGCGATAATTCGTGACCGTCTTCTAAACCAAAACGTAAAGCAAGAACTTCACGCTGCTGAGGAGTTAGCTCAGAAAGCAAGTTGTTTAAATCTTGGCGTAGGAACTCTTGAGTGGTGTAATACTCAGGTGATGGTCCATCATCCTCAAGCATTTCTTGCAACTCAGTATCTTGGTTGTCACCAACTCGCACATCTAAAGAAACTGGCTGACGAGCCATATTCATGTACTCGCGGATTTGCGCTGGCTCTAATTCGAGTTCCTTGGCAATTTCCCCAGGTGTTGGGGATCGACCTAGCTGCTGCGCTAACTCTCGTTGTACTTTTTTGATTTTGTTGAGTTTTTCGGTGATGTGAATTGGCAAGCGAATAGTGCGTCCTTGCTGGGCAATAGCACGGGTAATAGCTTGACGAATCCACCAGTAAGCGTAGGTAGAGAATTTATAACCGCGAGTTGGGTCAAATTTCTCAACTCCTCGCTCTAAACCAAGCGTTCCTTCCTGAATTAAGTCCAGAAATTCCATATTCCGCTTTTGGTATTTTTTCGCAATCGCTACTACCAAGCGCAAATTGGCTTCTATCATCTTCTGCTTGGCTCGCTTACCTTGATGCACAGTCTGCTTTACATCAGCTTCTGGCTGTTTGACATGTTCTGCCCATTCTTTCAGGCTAGCTTCGCGACGCAGTTTTTTCTCTAAAGCCTCTTTGGCATCAACAAGCGTCATCATTTGCTGGACTTGCTTCCCGAAAACAATTTCTTGTTCGCGGGTTAATAACGGTACACGACCAATCTCGCGCAGATAGGTTCGCACCATATCAGCCGTGAATTTGGCGTTCGTATTTTCTTCGGTTGAAATGTTTACTATAGGCATTGGTGCGCTTTTCCTCTACTCGCATTAAAGAATAAATCTTGAATTATTAAGGCTGGTTGGGAAAGGCAGTTTTAATCTTACGCAGCTGTTGGGTAACACGGGTGTGACAAGAGCGTCTATACAGGTTTTGTCAAGACGAGCGGTTATCCAAATTTGTTCCCCTACTTTCCCATTAGTTGAAAATTGTTTAGAAGCACGCTGTTTTCGCTTAAGAGTATCTATAGCTCTTGGTCGCTGGCGGCGACAGTAAAAATACGAAGTCAGTATGAGTTTTGCTTTAGTCTAATAGTACGACAAATCTTAGCGTTAGTAAAGTAGCATAGCCAAAACTTATTATTATAGTTTAAAAAACGCACTTACTAAAAAATCTGAGTGAAACAATACAGTTCCTCACAACTCACTATATATATACTGACGTGAAAACTCCTAGTTCCATACCAACTCTCTATCCGGATAACCGTAATGATAAAGCTTGGATATGGGGGGGATGTTACTAAACATACGAATTCTGGAATTGCTGATGGTGGTGTTGTAGTTTATAGACTTTTACACTAAACATTTTTACTAAGATTTATAAAGAAACTTCTCTGCCTTCAGAGTGGTTTATTCTCTAAACTGTTCCCGCTTTTGTCTGTAATCGCTCTCACGCGCAGTTTTGAGCGTAGGGTATATGACTTTTGGCGTAGAATGTACGGCGCCATTACAAAATTTTAATTAGATGGTGCGTGAAAGCACTTTAATTTCGTTTCACTTTTTGATTGTAATGGCTTTCACGCACCCTACTTTACGTACCAATTGCGTGAGTAAGTTCAACTTCAAAGCGTTGACCTGGTGCCACTTCTATTACTTTTGTGGAAAGATTTTTCTGTGCGAGAAGATTACGCAGTTCTGCGGTGCTTCCCTTTGCTCGTAGTGCTGATGCTAACAACCCGTCAAATTTAACATCTCCACCTGCTGCGGTATTCATTATTAATTGTGGTTTTAACCATTCAATTAATTCTAAGGCACTGCTTACACCTTTGATAAATGACCCAAATAAGACTATTTCGATATCTATTATTGGGGTGATTACTACATCGATTGGCGCCAGTTCTTTGAGGGTGGGTGAGTGATAACCATGAGGTTCGTAGTATAAACTAGTTTGATTAATTCTATCTACCAACACATACCCATTTTCTATAAGTATTGGGCCAATTGGTGAACCTGGAGTTGCTTTGATAGTGACTTTATCTGCAAAAGTAAATGATTCTCCATGCGCTAAGGTTGTGATTTTGGTGTAACCCAATTTTGAGACTACTTTGGCTGCATTTACAGAAGCAATAACTGGTATATCACGGTCAAGCTTTTCTAATGTTGGTGGATGAGCATGGTCTTCTAACCCTTGTGATAATAAAATTAAGTCTATTTTTTCTGGTATTGAACGTTGTTGGGTTCGTTCTCCCTTGAAAAACCAAGGTGCATTCCCAAAAACTAATGGACCAACTAGCCAAGGGTCAAGCAAAATTTTTAAATCGGCTATTTCAATTAGCCATGAATTGCTATCAAGCCAAGTTAAATACATATTTTTGTACTTTTTGGTAGTGGTTGCTAAAAGTAATTAATAAACAATTAACACAAATTGTGTAGTTTTGTAACTTGTACGGTAATTAGTATACAAACGGTTGTGAAATCCAGACGCGCGCTGTCTGGCTATAAGTGTTACGCTGTGAATAATAGAGCAATGACTATATACGCCACTTTATATATTAATTTGGAATTTTAGTACTATGGCGCCTTCAGATAACAAACCTATACGCTCTTATACCCAAGAAGACATACAGCAAATTCTTCACCTGGCAATTACACGTCAAGCTTCAGACCAGGAAAAAGAGTTTAGTTACGAACAATTACGAGAAATTGCCTCAGAATTAGAAATTTCTCCAGAATTGCTCAAGCAAGCTGAAGGTGACTGGATAGTTCAACAAGGTGATGTACAGCAACGACTCGCATTTTCTAAGTACCGTCAAAAACAGTTTCATAAACGTATAGGTAATTATGCTATAGTAAATGTGTTCTTGTTAATGATGGATTTTGTGGGTGGTTGGAGTATTTCTTGGGCACTGTATCCTTTGCTGATATCAGTATTGGCAGTTGGGCTAGATGGATGGAACAACTTTAACAAAAATACCGAAGAGTATGAGTTGGAGTTTCAGAAGTGGAATCGTAGACACCAGCTGAAAAAGTCGTTTAATACTTTGCTGTCGAAGTTTATCCGAATCGTGAATGGATAATATTAAACAATTAATGGATAATAGTTAGACGGCTAATTGTCGATAGCTAATTGGCGATAAAGAATTAACATGTTGATTCTAGATTTGTCCAGTTGCCTATTACATCCAAGCCATTCTTTAATTTACTGTTTAGATATAATCAAGCCTGTGACCACAATCGATGGAAAAAAATCTGTAGAAGTTGCCGCGTCTGAAACGTTTTACCCCACTTTAAGTGCGCTAGTTTCTGCATATCATGCATACCGCAGTTATTCTGATGCTCACGTTCGTCAGCTTGGTTTAACTTCGTCCCAATTCGATGTGATTTGTACTCTGGGCAATACTTCAGGTATGACTTTTAATAAGTTAGCGAAGAAAACCCTAACCACTAAGGGTGAGTTAACTGGTATTATCGACCGTCTGGAAAAAAAAGGTTTGGTGCGTCGCGAGGTTCCCCCAAATGACCGTCGTAGCTTTTTAGCTGTTTTGACTCCAGAGGGTGAGCAAATATTTGAAGAAGTTTTCCCTGCACACACCGAATATCTCAAGGAGTGCTTCGCGACTCTCGAAATTCAAGAACTTGAAGAAATTCGTCTGGCCATAGAAAAACTCAGAAGCTTTTTCCCTAACTAACTCCAGCTTATATCCTCCCTTCCCTCTCCGTTAATGTTTGTATTATTTATGTCCATGCACTTAGGTAATTACATTTATATATCTAGCTGTATTGATTGTAAATACTAGAAATTTCCGAGTTGCGGAATTATTCCTTAGCACATAAGATTACTCGTAAGAACAATAATTATTGTTTAAGCTATTATGTGGAAATTTTTTAAGCATTTGGTGTTGGGGGGATAATGACACGTCAAAGGGTTGTGATTGTAGGAGCTGGGTTTGCTGGACTATCAGCAGCACGCGCTTTAGGAAATTCCCCTTGTGAGGTGCTGCTAGTCAACCGCGAAAACTATCATACTTTTGTACCTTTACTACATCAAGTGGCAACCTGTGGACTGGCACCGGAACATATTGTTTGCTCAATTCGGAATTTAATCAAAAAATATACAAATGTTAAATTTGTTACTGCGGAAGTTAACAAAATAAATTTAGAAACCAAAACTATCGAAGTCAATGGTGTTGTAATTAGCTATGATTACTTAGTTTTAGCCTGTGGCAGTACTTCGCGTTTTTTTGCAGTGCCTGGTGCCTACGAGCATTCATTAACGCTAAAATCTTTGCAAAATTCAATAAATATACGTAATCACATATTAAATTGTTTTGAGGTAGCCCAAGAGGAAGTACGAGTATCTCGACAACAGCAGCAATTGACATTTACAATTGTGGGAGGAGGTGCCACTGGAGTTGAGATAGCAGGAGAGTTAGCGACCTTAGTTTACGGAACGCTAAGTAAAGATTATCCAAATTTAGATTTTCGTCGAGTTAGAATTTTATTGCTGCACTCAGGAGAAAGACTACTTCCTGATATGCCAACTCGTTTGAGTAATTATACTGCGCGTCAATTGTGGCAATTAGGAGTAGAAGTACAATTAAATTCTCGCGTGACTGGGGTGACAGAAAACGCAGTTCATTTAGAAGACTCGCGCGTTATTCCTTGCCATACGGTAATATGGACTGCGGGAGTTGAGGGAGATAATAAACTTAATAAATGGGGACTGTTAAAAAATCGCAATAATCAAGTAAAGGTTTTCTCGACATTACAAGTTCTCGAATACCCCCAAGTATATGCCGTTGGAGATTTAGCAGCACTTCACGATAAACAATTACCAATGGTGGCGCCAGTAGCAATTCAGCAAGGAATAACTGCCGCAAAGAATATTTTACGGCAAATCAAAGGTAAAAATCCCCAACCACTGCACTATCAACACCAAGGTTCAATGGTCATTATTGGGCGCCATGCAGCAGTAGCTCATATTGGTAAAGTTAAATTAACAGGGTTTCCTGCTTGGTTTTTGTGGTTAGTAATTCACCTCGCTTGTTTACCAGGATATCTAAATCGTTTACAGGTTTTAATTAGCTGGGGATGGATATACTTTTTACGTACACATCCAATGCGGTTAATCTTTAGGCAAGATTATTTAGCCAAATATTATGATGTCACACTTCCTAACCTCGACCGTGTACAGGGGAAGGATTAATTTTTTTGGCAGTATCAAATTCAATGGCATCATGACTACAAAACAAGCGTATCTCATTACTATGTGCTATAGATAACACACGTAATCGTTCTTGATTCAAAAGTCGATTTTTGCGATCAACTTCCATAAACCACTGATAAGCGCGTAAACCAGGTGTACAGTTTGGTTTATCTGTTCCAACTTCATCTCGGTAAAAATAAGCATCACCTGCGTGTAAAAGCCAACCTTCAGATGTTTCAATAGCAATACCAGCATGACCACGTGTATGACCTGCCAAAGGAATCATTAAAATAGATTCGGGTAATCCATCAAGGTCGCGAACTGCTTCAAAACCATACCAAGATTCACCCAATGCACTATATAACTTCCACTGTTTAACTTCATCCCATTGATTTGGACGGTAGCGTTGCGATGATATAAAACCTTTTCGTTCCTGTGCTGCATCAAGCTCTGCTTGCATTACGTGTATAGTCGCTTCTGGAAAATCTTCCAATCCTCCTGCATGGTCAAAATCTAAATGCGTAAGCACAATATGACGTACATCACTTGTTTTAAATCCTAACTGCTCTATTTGAGCGCGCGCGGTATATTTTTCTTCAAACTGAATTCTATTTATATTCATGAAAAATGGGCTGAGTCGTGATAATGGCGCCTTAACATCACGTACCCCAAACCCAGTATCAATCAGAACCAATCCCTGATTAGTCTCAATTAGCAAACAGTGACAAACTAGACACGCTGTAAGTCCACGACTAAAACCGTCAAACAGGGCGCCTCCTATTGGGCACATGCAACCGCAGTTTAAATGGTGAATATGCATGAAGCAATCCTTCTATAATTCACAACTACTACATTGCATTGCAAAAAAGGCTATTACATCTAACTATTGGGGGAAAGAGGAGTAGAATACTTAATGATTACAGCCAATATGTAAAGAGGGGAATTTTATGCAGTTAACAGATTTTCTCTTTAGCTATTGTTCCAGAAATTTATAAAGATAAGTCAAATCGCTGGCGCCTGATTCACACTACCCTAAATTGTATTGCCTTATTATTATTTTTAGGACAAGCAATGACAGGAACGCGCGACTTATTGGAGATTCCTTTAAGCTGGCAAGAACCTTACATATATAAATGTGATTTTGTGAATAAAACTTGCCCTACACCTCAACCGCAAGTAACAAAGTGAACTTATATAATACCTAACTTTTAATTTTATATATAATTTTATATATAATATTGGGTTTTAATATGTAAGTTCCATTTTACTCTATCTGAAAAATATATTACAAAAAAATTATTTAATGAAGTACAGTATTTAAATAACCCATAAATGTCACAAAGAACACAAATAAAAAGATACAACCATATTTTTATGCAGATACAATTAATTTAAACCTACTATGGTATTCCTATATTCATTGAAACTCTTCTTTTCTTCCTTTGTGCCCTTTGTGTGCTTTGTGGTTTAAAATATCTTTAACTCTATGTATCTACTGGTATATGTTTACACAAATATTGATTTGTACAGACTTTTCTGACGGTTTACATCGCCTAGCGCATTTTGTCCCTAGCTTAGAGAAAGCAGGAGTAAAGCAAATAGTGTTCCTCCATACTGTACCATTCTCTGATAAAGGAGTTATAGTACGAGTCGATAGCGACAAAATAGAGCAAGCTCAAACTCGATTAGCAGAAGCTATCGGTGAAAGTCCTGCTGGTATAGAAGTAAAAATAGAAGTTCAATCAGGGAAACCAGTAGATACAATTCTTAAAGTAGCTCGAGCATATCAATCGCAATTAATTATAGTGGGTTCGCAAAGCCGTAGTTCTATAACAGAGAAATTCGTAGGTAGTACAATGGCTGATTTATCGCGTCAAACCAATATTCCTTTATTTGTACTACGTCCGCAATTAATCGCTGCATATACAAATGAAGAACTAGCGCTTCGCTGTCAACATCTTTTTCGTTCCTTGCTAATTCCCTATAATCAAAGTCAAGTAGCAGATAATTTAATCGAACAAATCAAGCAATTAGCTCAAAAACCTGGGGAATATCTTCAAAAATGTAAGCTTTGCTGGGTTTTAGAATCAAGTGGTCGTCGAGACTTACCAGTAAAAGTCTCACCGCAGCAAGCACAAGAAACTCTATCTAAAATTAAAGCCGATTTAGAGAAGCTTAATTTACAGGTGAACACAGAGGTGCGGGAAGGAAGCTCTGTTACTACCATTTTAGATATAGCTGTAATGGAAGATATTACTGCTATTGCAATCTCATCAGGAACAATAGGTAAACTCCAAGAATGGCTCGTTTCCAGTTTTGCTGCTGAAATTTTACGACAAAGTTGGTACCCTGTTTTATTTTTTCCATCTTAAATTGCATAAGTTATGAGGCGCCGGATATAGAGATATTACAGACAGTTGGTACTAAACAAAATGGTACGTCGTTTAAATCTCGCGTCTCAATTTACACTGATATTATCAATAATCTTCGTTATTGGGATTTTGATCGGTGGTTTTTCGTTATCGAAAGCCCTTGAAAACAAGGCTCAAATCGAAATGACCTACCGCGCACAGTTGGCAATGCAATTAGTCAACGCCGTTAAAAGTTATACGAGTAATGATATAGCACCGTTGCTAGCTTCGGTGACAAATCCAGAATCGCGTTTTTTTCCCGAAACTGTCCCAAGTTTGAGTGGGAGAAGAGTTTTTGAGCGGTTTAAGCAAGATTGGAAATATAAAGACTTAATATATAAGGATGCAGCCTTAAACCCTACAAACCCCCATGATAAAGCTGATTTATTTGAAGCTAATTTAGTCGAAAAGTTTGAACAGAACAGAGATACTAAAAATTTTTCTGGATTTAGGTCTGTAAAGGGTGAACAATTATTTTACAGCGCACAACCACTAACCGTTAATAGCCCCACCTGCTTAAAATGTCATTCTACACCAGAAATGGCGCCGAAAAGTCACGTCAAGCTGTACGGTAATAAAAACGGATATGGATGGAAACTCAATCAAATTATTGGCACACAGATAATTTATGTACCTGCCAGCGAATTATTTGAAAACGCACATAAAGCACTTTTAATGTTTGTTGGCATATTTATCATCATTTTTGCATTAGTTATAGTCTGTATTAATTATTTACTTCAATGGAGAGTAATTCAACCTTTAAAACCAATGGCTCAACTTGCTTCACAAATGACTCAAGATGCAGCAATGAAGAGCGAAATTTGGGTACAGGAGCGTTCCGCACTGACTAAAATTGCCAAACGCACTGATGAATTTGGATATTTAGGAAGAGTATTTCAAAAAATGATGCATGAAATTTACCTGCGTGAACAACAATTAACACAACAGCTACAACAATTACAAGTTGAAATAGACCATAGCAAACGTCAACGCGAAGTAGCAGAGATTGAAGAAAGCGATTATTTTAAAAATCTTCAAAAAACAGCAAAAGAAATTCGTAATCAGTGGGATAAATAACAGGAAAAAATAACAAATGACTAAAATTATATCAATTCATTCTTTCCGTGGTGGTACAGGGAAATCAAACATTACCGCGAACTTAGCAACAATGATTGCGCGGTCTGGCTACCGTGTTGGTATAGTAGATACAGACATTCAATCTCCAGGTATTCATGTTCCCTTTGGCTTAGATGACACCCAAATTAAATACACTCTCAATGATTACTTGTGGGGGAAATGTAAACTCGAAGCAGCTACCTACGACGTTAGCTCAGTTTTTACCACTCGACAAAAAACTGCCTGGTTCAGCAATAATAAAGGCAAAATATATTTAATCCCATCAAGTATTAAAACCAACGAGATATCCAAAATTTTACGTGAAGGATACGACGCACGTTTACTTAACGATGGGTTTCGTCATCTTACACAACAACTCAAACTAGATTACTTATTTATAGACACCCACCCAGGAATAAACGAAGAAACCCTGCTCTCAGTAATTATCTCCGATATACTAATAGTTATCTTGCGTCCCGACAAACAAGACTATCAAGGAACCGCAGTAACTATAGATGTTGCACGCAAACTAGAAGTCCCAAAAATGCTCTTAGTCGTAAATAAAGTATTACCAAGCATCAACCAAGAAGCACTGCGAAATCAAGTACAAAAAAACTATAATGCTACCGTCGCGGGTATTTTACCAGTATGTGATGAAATGTTTCAACTAGCAAGCAGCGATATCTTCTCACTACGCTACCCAGAACATACTTGGACACAAACCGTAAGTTCAATAGCCAAACAATTAACTGATAAACAACTTGCTACAAAACTTTATAAAGAAGCGCGCTCAAATGTTGTGGGCTAAAATATTGTGGGCTAAAATATTGTGGGCTAAAATACTGTGGAACGGGCATCCTTGCCCGTAATTAATATCATTGTGCATTCCAATTGAGATGGGAAAAAGATGGTTATAAACAGCAGATAAAAATTAATAATAAAAATTAATATACTAGCTTTTAATATTAGTTCAACCTAGGGGTAGGGGCCAGTTTTAAATCTTTCCTACTCCTCTCTGCGTCTCTGTGGTAATAAAAATTTACTAATTTAAAGATACTTGCATTCCAGGCGCCTGACATGCCACCAAGCAACAAGCTGAATTAATCGAAAGTGTTTTGTCTATATTATAGAATCTTGTAGAACAGGCTAATTAACAGAAATCCCCTAACCAAAACCAGGGGAGTGTTGAAAAAGAATAAACAATCCCCCGTACTACTATGAACATTCGTACTGTAGCGACAACGCCATTTAACGACCAAAAACCCGGTACCTCTGGGTTACGTAAAGCTGTAACAACTTTTCAAAAGCCGCATTATTTAGAAAACTTTGTCCAATCAATTTTTGACTCACTAGAATGTGTCGGGCAAACTCTAGTACTGGGTGGTGATGGTCGATATTATAACCGTCAAGCTATTCAAGTCATCTTAAAAATGGCTGCTGCCAACGGGTTTGTGCGTGTAAAAGTTGGACATCGCGGAATTTTATCTACACCAGCAGCTTCATGCGTTATCCGTAAATATAAAACATTAGGCGGAATAATTCTTTCTGCCAGCCATAACCCAGGTGGTCCAAACGGTGACTTTGGTATTAAATACAATATCGGTAACGGTGGGCCAGCACCAGAAAAAGTCACAGAAGCTATTTACGCACGCAGTAAAGTTATCGATAGTTATAAAATACTAGACGCTAACGATATCAATCTTGATACCCTTGGCGAATCGAAAATAGGTAACATGACAGTCGAGGTTATCGACTCAGTACATGATTACCAAGAATTAATGGAGTCACTCTTCGATTTTGACCGCATTCACCAAATGCTGACAAACTCCAACTTTAAAATGTCCTTCGATGCAATGCACGCAGTAACGGGACCTTACGCACGTAGCATTATCGAACAACGGTTAGGCGCCGGCGTTGGATGCGTTCAAAACGGAGTACCATTAGAAGACTTTGGCAGCGGACACCCAGACCCCAATTTAGTGTATGCTCATGATTTAGTAGAGATATTATTTGGTGAATACGCTCCTGACTTCGGCGCCGCATCAGATGGAGACGGGGATAGAAACATGATATTAGGTCGTAAATTCTTCGTCACTCCCAGCGACAGTTTAGCAATAATTGCCGCCAACGCAAAACTTGTACCCGCATATTCTCAAGGAATTAAAGGAATAGCGCGTTCCATGCCAACTAGCCAAGCGGCTGACCGTGTTGCCGCTGCTATGGGTATAGATTGTTACGAAACACCAACAGGTTGGAAATTCTTCGGTAACTTACTCGATGCAGACAAAGCGACACTGTGCGGAGAAGAGAGCTTTGGGACTGGTTCAAATCATATTCGTGAAAAAGACGGATTGTGGGCAGTATTATTCTGGTTAAATATATTAGCCGCACGCCAAAAATCGGTAGAAGAAATAGTTCGCGAACACTGGCAAACTTACGGACGTAATTATTACTCACGCCATGATTACGAAGAAGTAGACTCCGAACGAGCAAACACACTTGTAAATCAAATACAAGCAATATTACCTAATTTAAAAGGTAAAAAATACGGTGCCTACGAAGTTGACTACAGCGATAACTTTAGTTACACAGACCCAATAGACAATAGTGTTAGCACCAACCAAGGAATTCGTATTGGTTTTACCGATGGTTCACGTATTATCTTCCGTTTATCAGGAACAGGAACACAAGGCGCCACACTAAGAGTTTACCTAGAAAGTTACGAAGCAGACAAAACTAAGCAAAACATCGAAACACAACAAGCATTAGGAGACTTAATAGACATTGCCGATGAAATAGCCCAAATAAAACAAAACACAGGTATGGATAAACCCACTGTCATCACCTAAACCTATAGGCTCCCAAAAATGTAATTAATCATCTTGTGGAATGGGCATCCTTGCCCGTTCCATCTACAAAAAAGGCTTAAGCATGAAATTTGAAGAATTAGACTTATTTATGTTGATGAATGCTTCAGACATAGAATATAGTAACTTACCAGAGGATATGATTGATGCTAAATAAAAAGTATTAACCTCCTTTAAAGAACATCTCTGTTTGATATTCATCTTTTGGCTGATGATGCATAGCTAAAAAGGCGCCACCAATTTTATCAGGGTCAAACGGAGTATTAGGAGCAACTTGACCCATAATACTAACCAAACCAACACGTATATTTGTATTATCAAGTTCTTGTGCAAGAGTAAATGCTAAACTACGTAACCCTGCTTTACCAATACTAATAGAAGCAGCTTCATCCCAAGGATAATGTGCCCAACCACCACCTGTAAACAAAATGCTACCGTGTCCTTGAGAAATCATATTTGGTACAACAGCTTTTGCTGCTACTAAGGCGCCTACAACATTAGCACGAAAATCTTGGACAACTTGCTCGGCGCCTAAGCTTGTGGGTTTACCATATGTTGGAGATACGACATTGTAAATTAAGACTTCTGCCTTTTGAGATTGCTGAAGTTTAGTGATAGCATCTGTAAGCGATTTTTCATTACTCACATCAGCAGCTTCAAAAGTCGCATCAACACCTGATTCTAAAAGAGATTGTAAGGCGCCAGTATATTTAGAAGGATTTCGAGCAATTAATCCTAGTTGAAAACCCGCTTGACCAAATGCACGCGCAACACCTAAACCAACACCCGTTCCAAATCCTACAATAATGCAAAGTGGCTTCATTTGATTTTTACCTATTTTATTTAACAAAAACAATCGAACTTTGTTTATAATGCTGCATTTCCTCTATCTGCAGAATATAAGGTTGAACAAGAGCATGTGTAGATAAATTTATCTCTTTAACAATCGCCAAGCTATATTACGTCCCATACCTTGAGCGTAAACAAGCTGTCCCCAAAATCCTGCAAGTGTTTCCAAAAACTTAGCTGTTGACAGCGCTCCCACATCAACGGGGTCAAATCCAATATCGCTTGCCAATTTTGCCGCAACTTGCTTTGCTTCCACATCATCCCCAGCATAAAACATTGTGGCAACCTCATTTCCATATTGGGGGTTTTCCATAGTTTCCCAACCAATAGTATTGAATATTTTTACTACTCGCGCGTGCGGTAACCAAGCAGCAACTTGTTCACCACCAGATATCCCTAAGTCTAACGATGCGTCAAGTTTATTCCCTACCAAGGGATTAGTACAATCAAGCAAAACTTTTCCGCTCACATCACCAATTTGCTGTATCACCTCTGGCACTGCTTCCCACGTCACCGTCAACACAATTACATCTACATTAGTAGCGTCTAATACACTTGCCGCACAAGTATTTGCACCAGCAAGAGCTAACAAAGTTTGTACTTTAGGTGCCGTAGTATCTCGTACACCAAATATTATCTGATGTTCTTTTTTTGCCCAAGCTTTACCCAATGCTGCACCTACATTTCCGGCGCCAATAATTCCAATCTTCATAAAGCATACTTCCTTTTTAATTTTTAGATTTCGGATATAACCATCCTGCAAACAATTTAGTCATGCGTGGCATTACCACATAAGTCATTAAAGATAACAAAACAACCGTTGTAATCAAGCTGCGAAGTAGTAAAGGAAGAATAACTAACAATGGTTGCAGAATAAAATTAATTAGATTAAGCGTTGGGAATGCCGCTATACAGGTGATAACTAACATCTTATAACGCGGTGGTGGCACAATCGCGCTTCGGTTTGGTAACGTAAACCAAGTTTCCAAGCCAGTTAAAACTTGCATTTTGCGCGAACCAACCGTTAATTTTTCTGCTCGCTGCAACCAAGTTTTACGAATTGCAGAATTTTCCCACAATTGCAGGCTACTCAAATGGTCAAACTTAAAAACAATTCGATATTCAGGATGTTTAGAATCTATGGGACGGAAGACATTCACTCCTAAATGTCCATCAAAGGTTTTGGCAGCTTCTATCAATTCTAATAAAACATCTTCAAAAGCTTCTTCAAAACCTGGTTTTACCTCTTGAATTATATCAACAGTTGTTGGTGGGTCGTTAGGATTTGAAATCATGGCGCCACCTACAGTTCTGATTTCAAAGGTAAACCAACGGCGCCGACATCAAGACAGACAACTTTTCCGCTTTCAACACCAGTTGCAGGTGGTAGCGACATACCCCCATTAGTTACAACATATACTTTCTTTTGCTCACCCTCAATACGACCAAAAGCCAGAGCAGTACTACCTGTCATTCCTTGTTCAGCTTGAGCAATAGTAGTAATACTGCCACTTTGCGTAATTTTTACAACGCTATTGTAAACATGAGTAGTACCGTAGAGATTACCATCTACATCAAAAGCAAAATCATCAAGATTAATATTTTGCAGAAATATCTCTGGTGTACCAGGTTGACCATTAGATTGCAATGGTATCTTCACCAATTGCATCTTTTCAGTAACGGAAGCGTATAAAATATTATCATAAATCTTCAATCCATTTACTGCTGGAAAGACGCTACCGGAAAAACTTCGCGCCAAAGCTGGATGTTCGAGCCAAATATCCACTGTTTTCTGGGCTACATTCAGTTCCCAAATGGCGCCGCGATAAGAGTCAGCAATTAAATAAATACAGTCTTTAAGACAAGTAAGTCCGTTTAAAAAAATTGCATCGGGCAGTGTTACTAGAACCTCTGCTTCTCCTTGAGGAGAAATTATAAACACAGTTGGAACATCTTGGTCATCCCAAGCGCTGAGTAACAAGCTATTGTCCATCATAGCCAGTCCGGTAGCTTTTCCAGCAATTGCTACATGCAAAACAGGTACACCATCCGTACCAATCCGAAATACTTTGCCATCGTAGTGACTACTAACAAACAGAGTATTATCTTCACTAACAGCAATGCTTTCTAAAAAAGTATTAACTGGAAACTCAGCAATTTGGCGCGCTGGAACCAGAGCAATTGGGATTTCTGCAAATATTGGTGGTAATCCTGGTGGGGTGAACATTGAAACTCCTTCGATTTTAGGTTTTTCTACGATATAACGAACCGGAATAGCTTAGGCTTGAAACCCTAGGGGAACAAAGGACGCTGCATAAAGAAAAGAAGTACTTTTTTGACTTTTAATGTTGCTGAGTATTTTTTACTTACAGCTAACTACAAACTTATCAAGATGTTGTACATTAATCAAATCGATTGTAAAAATGTGATATATCAATGAAATCAATTGACTTAGCGTCCATCGATTTGAATTTGCTTGTTGCTTTTGAAGCGTTGTTTGAGGAACGAAGTGTGACGGCAGCAGCCAAACGGCTTTATCTAGGGCAACCAGCAATGAGTGCGGCATTAGGGCGCCTAAGAATCTTGTTCAACGACGAACTATTTATTCGCATCGGTCGAGAAATGCAGCCCACGAGTAAAGCATCTGCAATTGCACCGGGAATTTTTGCTGCACTTGGACAAATTCGTGTTTCTATCGAGTCTAGTCAAACTTTTGACCCCAGTTCAGCACAACGAGATTTTACAATTGGCAGTGCTGATTACATTAGCTTTGTGATTCTGCCAAAATTATTAGAATATTGTCGCGCAAAGGCGCCTTTGCTAAACTTTCGGATGATTGGATTTGACAAAGACAGTGTGGGTGAGATGTTAGAACAAGGTACGATTCACGTAGCATTAGGTGTTTTTCCAAATCCACCTCGGCAAACAATTTGTGTACCACTATTTCAAGAACATTTCATCGGAATCGCGCGTCAAAAACACCCAGCAATCACGGATAAACCAATTTCTCTGGAGACATTCGCCAATTTATCCCATGCATTAGTGACGATCCGGCAAGATGCAACAGGTGAAATTGATAAAATCCTGGCAACTCACAACCTCCAACGCCATATTCTGTTAACCACACCACATATGTTAGTTCTACCAGCAATTATTTCATCAAGCGATATAGTTGCCGCAGTACCGTATCGAATTGGCGCCCATTTCTCTAATAATAATAGCATAAAGCTTTTTGAACTCCCACTGGAGATGCAACCTTGGACTGTCTCAATGATGTGGAGTCAATTAACCGACAAGGATGATGCAAATCACTGGCTACGGGAAACGCTTAAAACCGTATGCGAACACATCTAAATACATGTAACGGATAATTTATTAATTATAAATAGTTTTTTGTTTTGTAAGATTAATTACCAGTTACATCATTTTATAATCCGTTACCAATCAAGGCTAATTGATTTAAATGATTGTAACTTATAACCTTAAATGATTGAAATGGTATTGACTCACAAAAATCTTAAGTAATAATGTATACATGAGATTAATAGCATAATTCTTGCTATCTGTTAAATTTTTTTGAAATTTATACTCAAGCAGATTTATTGCTTATTAAGTAGGTATAGATTGCTATTTAAGTTAGCAATCAAATAGCTAATTATTTTGCTCAAATCGAGCGAGGAAGTTTAGTCAGATAAAGGTCAAAATTTTTCTTTTGCCGATAAAACCAAATCAATCAACAAACAGGAGAATATAAATGTCAGCAGTAACAGAACCAACTCTACAACAAGGTTCCTCTGGTGAACCAGTTAGAGAACTGCAAAGGCTACTAAATCAACTAAATTACGCTCCAGGTAAAGCTGATGGTATCTTTGGTTCTCAGACAACAGAAGCAGTGAAAACTTTTCAGAGAGCTTCATCTCTGACAGCAGATGGTATTGTGGGACAGAGAACTTGG
This sequence comes from Calothrix sp. PCC 7103, assembly GCF_000331305.1. GTDB lineage: Bacteria > Cyanobacteriota > Cyanobacteriia > Cyanobacteriales > Nostocaceae > Dulcicalothrix. The sequence continues at coordinate 634,500 of NZ_KB217478.1, forward strand.
CAAGCGTTGTTCAACCAAACTTCTGATGATTCTAACTCCAATCGTCCAACGCTACAAAGAGGTAGTACAGGTAAAGCTGTCAATGATTTACAGTCTGCATTAAAGGCTTCTGGAGATTATAGTGGTCAGGTTGACAGCGATTTCGGTCCTAGCACTGAAGCTGCTGTTAAAAGTTTCCAAAGACGAGTCGGTTTGGCGGCTGATGGAATTGTAGGTAATAATACCTGGAATAAAGTTAATCAAATCGCTGCTTAATAATTTCGGCGCCAATTCAAGATCAGTTTGGTGGTACTGAAATCAAAAAACACGGATAGTATATTTATCCGTGTTTTTGGGTTTTCAGTGCGTAAACTTTCCCGCAATCGAACAACTATTACACCTGCAATTCTCGAACAGCTAAATTTAGCTTACACAGGTGGTGATACAACTGCTAAAAGTTTGACGCTTAATAAGGATTTTCTCAAATAGATATTAATGCTGATGCATCCACAACATTCCTTGGCTCGAATTGTGGTGGGTAGTGGTTTATCTTATGGCGATTTAATTGAGGCTATTTTAAAAACATTTGTTTCATGAAAAGTATTGTACTTGAATTCTACCTTGTTAAAACATGTAGAAGAGTTCAAGGTTTGCCAATCCGGATATTATTTTCTTCAAATGCTTGCCGCACCAGTAGACGGAACTCTCGTCCAACGCTCCACTGTTCCATAGGTGCTGTTTTAATCCAAACACGTACTAACATTCCTATGTGGGAGATGTCGTCAATCCCCAGCACTTCTGGTGGTTCTAGTAAGCGTGCGCGCCATTCTGGTTTACTATAAAACTGCTGCGACACTTTCCTCAAAACATCGAGAACCAGTTTGGGGTCGCTTTCATAGGCAACTATGATGGAAAAGTCTACCCGTGACCAAAGGCGAGTTAAATTACAGACATTAACGATATTGCTATTTGGAATTGTGATTAATTGACCTTCGGCATTTCGTAATTGAGTTACGCGCAGGTTAAGATTTTCCACTAATCCGCTTTTATCACCAATTTGAATCACATCTCCTACTGCAAATTGATCCTCCATCAAAATCAAGCAACCGTTAACTAGGTCTTTAATCAGATTTTGAGAACCAAAGGAAATTGCAATACCGATGACAGCACCCCCTGCCAAAATTGAATTAGTAGGTACATCAAATAATCCAAGAGACCATAAGATACCTAATGAGATAAGAACAACAGTGGCTAACCCTTTTAATGCTCCAGAGACTGTTGCAGTTCTTAGGGTAATTCGTTGGGTTTCACTCAATGATAAAGAGGGATGCATTACCCAGGCACGGATAAGAATATCGATTAAGCTTTTACTTATCTTAATAGCAAGACTGATAAAAAACCAAAGAGTGAGTAGCGCAAGGGGAGTAGCTATAGCATATGTTGACCATCTCATGAGGAAAGGAACGTGATATATGATGATGGTAATCCCAACGTACCACATGAGAATAAATGTCCAGAATACTAGCCATGAGAGAAAGGAGTATATTCCTTGTTGGCGCTCAATATTGAACTTTTTGTGTATGATGGCTAAAAGCCTTGATTTATAGCGAGCGATTACTTCTACTTCTTCTTCGCTGAACTCTGTCGGTTGAGTATGAGTTATTACTTCTTCGGTGACCTTAATAGCAGTCTGTTCTACCGCATTTATCGGTTCTTGATGATGGTGTTGTAATAATTTTTGTTTTTTAACCAGAATCCGTCGTAAAAACCAAAGTATACCACTGCCTAACAGCAATCCAAGAATGATTTGCAAGGCTTCTCCAGCGCGTTTAAGTAAAACTTTACGAGTAAAGAGTTTATCAATACGCTCTACTTCTGTTTGTAGTTCTTTTCGCCATTCCTCTGCTAGTATTTCTACAGGCTTACCATAATAGTCAGCATCTGGCTCTGTTACTGTCAGCAGTCGTAATGGACGTGCTGTTTTATCGTCTTGAAGTTGGAGGATTAGATTATCATTAAGGGTGGCAATGGAAATGATGGGAGTTTGATTGGTGCCAATGGCTCGTGTAGTGACTCGCTGTAATCTTTGGCTAATTTCTTCGGCACGTACCTCTACCGGGAGACTTTTCTCTGGTGGATTTTCGCGATTAAAAATCGTGGGAGAAACAACCTCAAACAATAATTTTCTATCCAAAGGTGAATATACGTATGCAGCTTCATATTCACCTATACGAGTAACACTGCTAGGTGGTTTGTGCGGATCATCGCGAACTCCAGTAGGTAATGAAGGTAGTTGACTGTGAGCGATGGCGCCACAGGCAACTACCAGCACGATTGTCACCAGACTGCTCAATACAAACCGTATTATTGTTAGACGGAGAAATCGATTAAATAAGAACATAAATACTTAGCTGCTCTTAAATGAGCATACTTCTGCCTTATTAACGATTATAAGGAGCAGTGTCCCAATAAAGGTAAATTGACTCGTTTGCTAATCGATAAATTTGACCTTTCTTTCCTAATCCAGCTTGACGATACGCTCTTTTCCCGTTTTGATCAAGATAATTTCCCGGTTGCTTGCCTACAGGTCGCAGTTCATAACTAACTCCATCTTTTCGTTCAATCCTGATAAATCCTTGACGCTGAGAAAATTTGCAAAGTCCTGAAGAAGATGCCCGATCTTTTCCTTTAGGATAAATATCACAACGAGCATTCACTGTATCTGCTTTAACTGGCAAGGCGGTAGCAATTGATGCTACAGAAAAAATAGTGAGTATCAATCGCGTCTGAAATTTCATGGTTGTTTATATTTCTGGTTTTTTCAAAAGGTAAATTCTGTCTCACCCATCTCTGACCTATCCTTAAATGAAGCTATAATGCTCCTTCATTAGTCGTAGAAAATATGTAGTTGTAATATTCCGTCCCAGTTTTTTTGTTAATTACAACTATACGACTAGTTTTACGGTTATATATCACACGAACTTGCCTATCCTCAGCGATAAAGGTACTACCTTTGGTTCTCCGAAGTGTACCCTTAAAATTAAATTCTCCTTCTCTAATCGTAATAAAAAACTGATTAGAATTTTTCCGCGTCAAGCGGGTAACGGGAGTTATTTTCTTTTGAGCAATTAGCAGAGACTGAGGATTAATAATGTCTGCTTTTACTGGTAAGGCAGTAGCAATTGATGCTAAAGAAAGAATAGTTACGAACACTGATGTTGAGAACTTCATAATTTTTCCTCAGTTAATAATTTGAATTTGATATTGAAAATTGGTCAAACTGAATCATTACGTAAGCACACCAGTTCATGTAGAATCTAACGGTTGTAGAGACGTTCTGGTTCAAAAGCGCCTCTACGCAGATATTTTTTCTACAACTTATATAGGAATGCTATAGCAGCACTTATCAAGGTGAGGTAAGAAAGTTATATTTACACTCCTAGTGCAATTCTGGTTTGTGATCCAACTTTACCATCAACTAATAAACCATTATTAATTTGGAAGTTACGCACCGCGCGTTCTGTTACCGGGCCGTAATATCCAGTTGGCGATATTCCCAGACTACGCAATTGTATTTCAGGAAGTCCTAATTCTGGCTCTACTGTTTCATTCGCATCAAACATTGAAGAATAAGCTAGATATTCCATCTTGATCTCCTAGTATTAATTATTGTTTCAAGCCTAATAAATAGAGATTCTTCTGGATGATAAAACTTGAAGTAGTTCAATTTATTCTTGATTTTTCCAGAAGACAAAAGACGCGCAATTGAGGACATAGGCGCCTTCTTATTGATGATTATATCGTGTTACATGGATTTAACGCTTTTCATCCACTTGCACCCTAACCTTATCGCGCGGACAACGCCAACTCACAGAACCGCCCCCAACATAACTGCAACCTTGGGCTTGCATGGCATCCCATGAAATATCACTTGGTTTATAAAATCGCCAACGACCTTTATCATCTGGTCCCGACTCGGCTCTCAATTCACGTGTAGAGCCTCCGTAATTATAATTAGGAGGATTAGAATTATTTACTTGTACTCGAATCTTCCTGTTAGGACAACGCCAGTCTGGAGCGCCGGCGCCAACATAACTGCAACCTTGGGCTTGCATGGCATCCAATGAAATATCACTTGGTTTATAAAATCGCCAACGACCTTTATCATCTGGTCCCGACTCGGCTCTCAGTTCAATAGTATCGCCTCCGTAGTTATAATTAGGAGGATTAGAATTATTCACTTGTACCCGAATCTTCCTGCTAGAACAGCGCCAGTCTGGAGCGCCGGCGCCAACATAACTGCAACCTTGGGCTTGCATGGCATCCAATGAAACATTACTAGGCTTATAGAATCGCCAACGACCTTTATCATCTGGTCCCGACTCGGCTCTCAGTTCAATAGTATCGCCTCCGTAGTTATAATTAGGAGGATTAGAATTATTCACTTGTACCCGAATCTTCCTGTTAGGACAACGCCAGTCTGGAGCGCCGGTGCCAACATAACTGCAACCTTGTGCGTGCATGGCATCCAATGAAACATTACTAGGCTTATAAAATCGCCAACGACCTTTATCATCTGGTCCCGACTCGGCTCTCAGTTCAATAGTATCGCCTCTTTGGGCAATTACTAAAGGAGTAGTGAGTTTAACTTTTTGCGCTAAAACTGAAGAATCTTCCGCCTTAATAGAAACTGGACTCAAGAAAATACCGCAAACGGCTAAAGTCATAAATCGAGACAATCGACTTATTTTGATTAAATCCAACATAAGTTCCTCTACTTGTTTTAATTATTACACTTTCCAGATTTCACTATCAAAATAGGAGAGTTCCAGTGCTGCCGTTACCAGGGGCAGGGACGTTAACCCTTTTACGTGGTAACCAGAGCCGCTTTCTGGGGAATGTCTGCACTCCAATCTAGTTCGGTATTTATACTTCAATGCAACTTTCACTAATGTGATTACATTTAATGTAATTATATTTTGGAGATGTCTATTAATTATCAGAATTAGCTTTACAAAGGCTGGCATTTAGAAGCCAAAGCTGCTTCAGCTATCCAAACTTTATTGCCATCGTTATCAGTTGCTTCTACGTATTTAAAATTACTACCAGAAATACTGGTTGTACGGACACAGTTAACTCTGAGCTTCTGTCCTTGTTTCACAGGAATTTGGATACTTCGATTCTTTTGTAAAAACGTCCAAGTTCCGTAAGTTACTGTGTCATTGCGAATCGACGAGCTTTGTTGTTGCCCAGGTGTTTGAGCAGAAGGACTTATTACATTTTCCGTTATCGGTTGTTCCCCATCAGTACCAATGATAAATTTACTCGAATCAATAATGTAGTTACGTTGACCATCAGTGCCAGAATACTTATTGCCTTCACGGGTTGCTGGTACTCTGGTATACCCCGAACCATCGTAATAAGTGATAATCATTTGAAAACTCGCTTCACCAGGGCAAATTGTTACTAAGTGTTTCGGGGTTTTAAACTTGGCTTCTGGTGTTTGTTCTCCACAGACACTTACAGCTTTCGTTTCTGGCGCCATTAATGCGCCTGCAATTAATATAGTAGATAGTACAGATGGCAAAAATATGTTTGCTTTCATGATTACCCTTACGCTAAAACGAATCAAAGCCACTATTAGCAATAAATGTCTCATGTTTTACTATTCACCTCAAGTACAGATAAATCAGTTAAGCACTCTCTAGTCTGACTAAGTACAAATACTCTAATAATTTTGTCATTTTGTTAATACTTTAGTTCTAAATAGCGGTGGAATCCTTGACTATTCTGATATGACGGAATTTTATGCAGATAGCTACATTGACAAAACGCTTTATTAGTACTTATGATTTAAAATATTCTTAATATTTAATTTAATATTTAATAAAAAAATAATATTTATATCAATTAAGAACGGTTATTATTTTTAATAAGGTTTTTCATAAGAAATTAATAATTTATTTAGATATGACACAATACAATAGTGCGTCAAAAAGAAAACGGGGAGTAGTTTTAACTGTTGCTGGATTGAATAAATTTCAATCTGCAATTTTAGAAGAAGAGAGAAGAGAAAGAGGAGGAAGACGTTTTACACAAGCAGAACTAAGTGAGCGCATTGGGGTTTCTACCCCAACTATAAGTCGTTTATGGTCTTTAAATTGTAGGGTAGATCCGCGTACTTTACGCATGTGCTTTAGTACTTTTAATTTGCGGTTGGATAAGGGAGATTATATGCTTTTTAACGACGATGATGTTAATTTCTTCGATATAAATTACTCAGAAGAAGAAGTAATCGATGGAGATTTGCCCGAAGACAGATGTAATGCAGATTCATTTTCAGCTAAAGTAGAACCTCAAATCGTTTCTACAGTTGTTAGTGAAGATAAAATTTCTAATGCAATTCTATTAAGACAAAAGGCTGATAAAGTAACTGTAACCGTACAAGAAGTAGCTGATGAATTATCACTTAATCATCACTATGAAGGTAAAATGGATAACTATTGTAGATACCCTTGTGGCCCTTTATCTTTAGATTCTCAATTATATATTCCTCGCCCTCCACTGGAAGAACTAGCATATAAAGAAATAATGCAACCAGGATGTGTGATTCGGATTCAAGGTTGTCAAGAAATGGGTAAAACTTCTTTGATGTTAAGGATTTTAGCTTATGCTAAAATGTTAAATTATGAAACTGTCAAACTTGATATTAATCAAATCGATACAAAATTTCTACAAAAGCCTGAATTATTTATGCAATGGTTCATCGCCAGTATTTATTATAAACTAGGATTAGAATATGACTCAGAAAAATACTGGAATGGAGAAATTGGTAATAAACTAAGTTGCACTCTTTACATGAAAGAGTGTTTACTTACACATCTAGAACAACCTTTATTATTGGTATTAGATAATGTTCACCATATTTTTGAAGTTCCTGATTTAGCCAAGGAATTTTTACCTTTATTACGTTCATGGCAAGAAGAAGCGCAACAAGAAGAAATATGGCATAAACTCAGAATGTTGATTGTTTATTCGACTGAGGTCTATATTCCTCTTAATATTAATCAATCTCCTTTTAATATTGGTTTACCATTAAAATTATCGAGATTTAATAGTGAGCAAGTAATTGAATTAGCAAAACGCTATGGCATTGATTGGAGAGAAAATAATCAAGCGCAACAATTAATGAAATTGGTAGGAGGACACCCAGCACTAGTTAATTTGGCTCTTTATTACATTCGTTGCAAAGAATTAACATTAGAGGAGATTTGCCAAACAGCAATTACACCCATAAGTATTTATCGCCAACATTTGCAAACTTTATTGAGTAAATTAAAACAAAATTCACAATTATTATCTCTTTTCAAAAAGATTTTAGAAAAAGATGATAATATCCATCTAGACCTACTTACTGCCTATCAATTAGAAAGTATAGGGTTAATTAAATTACAGCAACAAAAATGGCATATTAGTTGTCAACTGTATCAAGACTTCTTTGGAAAGTATCTTAAAGAAAACATTTTTTAATAAAGCCCTGGTTTTTAAGAATTCTATGATTAGCCTTTAATAAGTAAATTCAAGATTTATTTTAGTAAGAAAATTTGACACCAAAAGCATTTTGTCACTCATGCTTTTGGTGAATATATTGCATTAGAAAAGACTAGTAGAGATAGATGGCGCCCTTTGGGTCTATATAAATAGAACGTGTTATACCATAAGTTGCTGGCTTGGCTGTGACGGTGACAATTAGTTCATTATTTACAACCTTGATTTGAGTGCGTAAATTCATTTCTTTGACATCCGTGTATACCGTCAAATCTACTGGTGGTGGTAGATAGCTGGTATGGAGTGTACCAAAGGTAACAGACTTTTGAGGCGGTACGTTATGTTCGCGTGATGTTGGTTCTGCTAGTACAGCCAGGATGCTAACATTAGACTGATTCACAACACGAATTCGGATGGGCTTGTTAGGATTAATGTTAGCAATTGACTCCCGTCTATCGTTTCGTTGTTGTGGCGCTTGTTGAACCGATTCACTTTGTTGAGCAGTAGTCAATTCAGATTGGGCTGTTACACCCATTGCTATTAATCCCACTAAAAATACAATTCTAAATTTCATTAACGATTTTCTCCGAAGCAAGTTTTTTGAAATTTCCCGATTGTTGAGAACAAATATTGAGAACAAATATTTTATTGTCTCTTCTAATCAAACAAAATTACTAATAAAAATTAATTTCCCATATTTCACTATTTACGTCAAGTAAAAATAAATCAGTTAAGCGCTCTCTAACCTTATTTACTAGAAATACTCTCTAGTAATTACAAAATCGCTAGTTATCCTCATATAAAAAATTATGCTGCTAGTTAATTGACAAAACGCCTTGATTCGTATAAAATATTTTTTAATTTTAAAATTTTAGGCTCTTCAGTACTTGTTATGCTAAACTAACAATTAAAGTGCCAAGCTAATAAGCATCGAACTCGGAAATTTTCAAAATTTCTAAACCCATAAGCCGAGCGCTTAATTAATTTTATTTTATTATTAATACCTTCAACGGCGCCGCTAGTCGTGCCATTATCAAAATAAGCAATAATTTCATCAAACCAACGAATAAAAGTGTTATTGCTATTTGGAAAATATGTTTTAGCTTTTGAAAGCCACATACCTAATTTAAATACTGCTGGATACCAATGATTAGTTTTATTAAAAATTTTTCTAAGTTTTTCCTTTAATTCATGCATCATTTTTAAAGTAGGAGATACAGCTTTTACTTGAATTAATTTCTTTATTTGTTCTTCATTTAAGTCCTTTTCATTTTTAAGTAAAGCATATTTACTATTTTTCAATCCTTCTAATATTTTTTCATATTCATCTTTCTTTTCAGATGTTTCTGCTAATTTAATTAGTTCCTCTATTTTGTACTTTTCTCTCTTCCTCTGTGTGTCTAATTCTTTATTTACTTGCACCATTACGTGAAATCTATCGGCGACGACTTGAACGTTAGGCATTAATTCTATCACTAAATTTTTGTACCCTTGCCATAAATCTATACTCACTTCCTTAATTTGCTCTAACACCTCAACTCCCCAACTGATAAGAACTTCCTCGATTACTCCTTGTGTACGTGCGTTCAAAATAGCGATTGGTTTAGATGTATCTAAATCTATTAACACTGCACAGTAGTTACCCTTTCCTTTTCTTAAAGCTATTTCATCAATTCCCAGCCTTTTTAAATTCTTAGGTTTTGTTAAATTTAGTTTTTCAGATGCATCTTTTAACATTCTTTCTATCTCTTCTGTTGTGACTATACCTTTTGATGCCACGCTATGTATGTCGTTTTCTAAAACTTCTTGTATTATTTTGTTTGCAAGGCGATTTGTATAGGTTCTTTTCTTTCTTGCAAACTCAAATTCTTCACTAAACGGTTTTTTACAAATTCTACATTTAAATTGGCGCCGATTTATTTCTAAAAAAATTGGTTTCTCTCCAAAAGGTAAATCTTTAATAATATGACGATGGTTTTGATGTAGTTTATGACTCTCCGTACCACAAGATGGACATACACTATACAGCTTTATTGGCTCTGTTCGTAAAATTATTCCAATTTCGTTATAAATGCTGTGCGATATAACTTTTACTTCGTCTATATCCAGAATTTGTGATAAGATTTTTATATCTTTTTTATTAGTCATGACTGTAAATGTACCCTAAAATACAATGAACGTACATACAGTCAATAATAAATAAGACTTACAAGTCAATCCTATCAAGCATTTTTGTAATATTTTTTACAATAAATTAATAATAGTTGACATCTTTATTTAACAATTTAGCATAACAACTACTGAAGAACCAAATTTTATCTTAACAGTGCTAATAATTTTGAGTTAGCTTCTTAACAATGACGGGAGATTCGTTTCGATACAAAGTCGGCGGATGCCTTCAGGCGGATGCACCCAATTATGTAGTGAGGCAAGCAGACCGACAGCTTTACAACGCACTTCGGGCAGGAGAGTTTTGCTACGTGTTTAATGCGCGACAGATGGGTAAATCATCGTTACTGGTGCGAGTGAAGCGACAACTTCAACAGGGTGGGGCACAGTGCGCGTATTTGGATATGACTCGATTGGGTAGCGATAACATCACGCGCGATCAATGGTATCGCGGCATTATAATCAGCCTGTATCATAGTTTTCAGCTACCTAGTACTGTGAGTTATCGAGACTGGTTTGCTACCCATGCAGACATATCCTTGGTTCAGTGTTTGACGGTATTTGTAGAAGAAGTTTTATTCGTGCAATTTCCTGAGACACCAATCTACATTTTTATTGATGAAATTGATAGTCTATTAAATCTAAAATTTTCCACTGACGATTTTTTCGCGTGGATTCGGGCTTGTTATAACCAACGAGCGCATAATATTTGTTATCAACGCTTGAATATTGCCCTATTTGGTGTGACAACACCCTCCGATTTAATTACTAATAAGCAACGTACACCTTTCAATATCGGTCATGCAATCCAGTTAGATGGGTTTACTTTTGCAGAAGCCGCACCTTTGGCAGCAGGACTCAAGGCTGTGGTAGAAAACCCTGTTATCACGCTTCAGGCTATCCTTCATTGGACGGAAGGACAACCTTTTCTCACCCAAAAGATCTGCCAGCTTGTGGTTTATGTCGCTGAAAAAGCGGAAAGGTCATCACTTAAGATTTCTTCCGATATAGAAATGTTGTCGATAGATGAGTTTGTCAGATCTTATGTACTAGATAACTGGGAAATTCACGATGAACCAGTGCATCTGCGAACCATTCGGGATCGCTTGTTCTGGAATGAAAGCCGCACCGGACGATTGCTGGGTATTTATCAGCAACTCTTGCACGGAGAATTGGTTCCCTTGGACGACAGTCGAGAGCAAATTGAATTATTGCTGTCAGGATTAGTCATACGGCAAAGCGATCACTTGGCAATTAAAAATCGGATTTATCAGCGTGTTTTCAATCTGGATTGGGTAAACCAGAAATTAAACCGTTTACGTCCCTATGCAGTTGCAATTAATGCTTGGGTTGCTTCCCAACGTAGAGATACATCCAAACTATTATGGGGAAAATCTCTGTTGGAAGCACAACAGTGGGCGCAGAATAAAAGCCTTAGCGATCTAGACTACCAGTTTCTTGCTGCCAGTCAGGATGCAGAACGGCAGGTGATCCAGCAGCAACTTGAAGTACAGGAGGAAAGTGAACGATTCTTTCGGCAGCTGGCAGAAGCAATGCCCCAGGTCATGTGGATTGTCGAGCCAGATGGTACGCTATCTTATACTAACCAGCAAGGAACTACCTTTTTAGGGCAAACACTGTCTGAGGTAGCGGACTGGAAACGGCTGGATTTAATTCATCCCGATGATCGCTCTACTAGCCTCGCTGCCTGGGCACATTCGCTCTCGACGGGGGAAACCTACGAAGCGCAACTAAGAATACGAGATAGCGAGGGAAAGTATCGCTGGTTTCTCAATCGTGCAATTCCTATGCGGGATGTTAACAATCAGGTAATCAAATGGTTTGGCACCAGCACAGACCTGGATAACCTGAAACGCGAAGAAGAAGTTCGGCGCCTGCAAGAAGTTGAGAAGCGGCTTCGACAAGAACAGCGCGCGAGTCGCTTGCAAAAGTGGCTGCTAAGAAGCATTAGTCTTGGATTTGTCATTGCAAGTTTACTTGGATTTTATGCCTTTGCTCAAAACCACGAAGCCACTTTACGAGAAATTGAGGCGATCGCTAACGTCTCCGAAGCTCAGTTTGCCTCCGGGAATCGATTAGATGCTTTGGTCAGCGTCATTAAAACGCAGACCAAGTTGGGCAAATTAGCAAATGTACCTATTAAATTAGCCACTAAGATAAATCTCGATCTACGTCGTGCTACCTTTCAGGTAGTTGAACGCAATCGCCTGAATGGTAGTAAGGGTAAAGTGCGAGCTGTTGCTATCAGTGCCGATGGGTGCCTAATTGCTGCTGCTCACCAACTGGGTGCAATTACCTTGTGGGGAGATCATGGTGTCTTGCTAAAGGTACTCAATGGTCACAAGGGAGAAGTTTTTGATGTCACCTTTTCCCCCAAAGGAGATAAGTTGATTTCATCTGGGCAGGATGGCATGGTGCGTGTATGGAAGCGAGACGGTACACCGATAAAGACACTTAAGGGACATCAAGATTCGGTACGCTCAGTGGACATTAGCGCTAACGGAAAATGGATTGCCTCAGCTAGTAACGACGGCACAGTCAAACTTTGGAGTATCGATGGCGCCTTGATTCACACTCTAAAGGGGCATAGTGATGCAGTTGGGAAGGTGGCGTTTAGCCTCGATAATCAACTTCTAGCCTCCGTTAGTGACGACAATACTCTCATCCTCTGGGACTTGAAGGGTAGGAAAATTCGACAACTAAATAATCCAATTGTAAGTAAAAGAGGGAAAAACCGTCTGGTCAGCGTAGCTTTTAGTCCCGACGGTCAGACCATAGTAGCAGGCGACTGGATTGGTAATATTTTGTGGTGGACTAAGGATGGCGCCCTATTGGAAACTGCCACACGACATGATAGTAGTGTTGTGACATTGGCCTTTAGCCCCGATGGCAAAAGTATGGCTTCAGCCGGTTGGGATAATACGATTAAGCTGTGGAACAGTAATAGAAACCTTAATAAAACCTTGTATGGCCATATTAACGGTACGTGGAAGGTTGCTTTTAGTGCCGATGGTCGTCGCTTGGTTTCCGGTGGCGAAGATTCTTTGGTGCGGTTGTGGCAATTTCAACCGGATTTTTTAACAATATTGCGGGGTCATAGTGCCTCTGTCTGGCACACCTCGATTAGCCCTAATGGGCAAACAATTGTTTCCTCAAGTACTGATGGAACCATTAAACTTTGGAATCGAGCGGGAAAACTCCTCAATACGTTAACTCCACCACCCGGACAGGTTTGGTCAGTTGATATAAGCCCAGATGGCAAAGAGATTGCAGCAGCTAGCGATGATGGTTCGTTGACCTTATGGACGATGAAAGGCAAACGCTTACAAACCATCTTGGCACATAACGCAACAGTGCGCGATGTGGCGTTTAGTCGGGATGGAGCAGAAATAGCTACCATCAGTTGGGACGGTACAGCGAAGCTCTGGCGCCGGGATGGCACTTTGCTCCAAACCCTGAGTGGGTCGCTACCCAAAAAGCGCGACCGACTTAATACCGGAGCATTTAGCCCTGATAACCAATGGTTAGCCATTGGGGGTCGAGATACCTTCGTTCGACTCTGGCGCCGGGACGCGACCGGAAAGTTTCCGTCTCAACCGCAGCTCACTATAAAAAGTCATAATGAAGCCATTTGGGATGTCGCTTTTAGCCCTGATGGACAGATTTTTGCCACAGCCAGTGAGGATAAAACAATCAAGCTGTGGTCATTAAACGGCAAATTAATTCGTACTATTCCCGCCCACACAGATCGGGTAAATGCAATCACATTTATCCCGCCTCATTCTGGACTCCCCAACAGCTGGGGTACCGTCCTAGCTTCTGCGGGTTGGGATAATACTGTAAAACTTTGGTCATTAGATGGCACCCTGCGGACAACCTTAGAAGGGCATGAAGAGCGGGCACTCGATGTAGCATTTTATCCAGCCACGAGCAACCATAAACCACTATTGGCATCTGCTGGTCTCGATGATGTCGTGATTCTCTGGCAGCTAGATCAAGTCTTAGATATGAAACAGGTAATGCACTCTGCTTGTATCTGGGTACCTCACATCTTGCACCAAAGTATAAATACTTAAAAATTATTTTTTTAAGAAACATACATTTTTATCAACAAGACGTTAAATTAGCATTTATAGCCTGCGCAGGCAGGCTTTGTTTGTATAGTCTCGCCCTTCTAGAGTGTAGGTGCAAGATATGAGGTACGCGATTATCTGCAAACGCATCCAGACCAGAGCGCTCGTGCTTTATGTGATGGATTCCATCGATAGCTACCACATTTTCTACTGATGTTTAACATCTATCTAAAGTAATATTTTACATATATTTACTTTTTTCTATTGATTTTACGAATCTAATTGTGTAATGTATCTTTATGCTAAAAATGTGCTAGCTACATGTGTCATAAGATTATAAAAATTTAAGTGTGGCTCTTTTCATAAGACAATGTTCACGGAGGTGTCTAAAATCTAGGTTTCTTTTTATCCTCATACTTGCTTAAAGTTAACCGTGTTTTATCATTTTGGGAAAACCAATTGCTGAAAGGTTTTTAGAGCTTTACTTCCCACTTAATCGCTAGAAGTTTTAGTTAGCATCATAAAATAAAGTGTCAAATTTATTTAAATCAAAGCCTTAAAACTTGGCTTGATTATTGTTTTGCAGAATAAAAACAGGTTTAATGCCAATCAAATAATTAGTTACTTATAAACTACGTAAAAAAGTAACTTATACAACAATTCCATACTCATTTTCCGTTATGCAAAGTAATAAATTTTGATCATTATTAAAATTGAGATGAAACAAAATAGCAAAAATAGCAGTACGGACAGCACTGGCAAATATAAAAATATACTGAATTCAAGTTCTAGATTTAAGCTATACCGAATCCCGCTTTTATATTACGGAGTTAAGGTCAATGTTGCATTAGTCATTTTAGGTACATTAATACTCACTTTGATCCCCAAAAATCTATTAGAAAAACCTCGCAAATTAGCAGTTTCGCAGTTATTCAATTCACCAGCGAGTCCTTTGGCATCTCCGAGTACGTTTCCCACTAAAGCATTTAGTTCAAAATCATTAAAATTGCAGGCTATTCCTCAAGCACTTCCCTCTCGTCAATCAGGACAAGAAGATTCGGAAGTTGCTTACAACCTCACAACACCTCCAAAGTTCAAGCACAGTGATGAATTGCAAATAATTGTTAATGATGTTATTAATTTAGTCACGGCGAATAGCCTGCCTAAAGCACCCTTATCAATTACCTTAATCGATGCAAAAACTGGTGAAACTGCTGAATTTCAGGAAGATAAACTGAGATATCCAGCGAGTGTAGTCAAAATGTTTTGGATGGTAGCTTTATATGGTCAAATAGAAAATGGTATTTGGAAAAACGAACATAGTTTTATTCCTTATATTACTAAGATGATTAAGGAATCGGATAATGAATCTGCTAGTTTTATAGTTGACCAATTGACAAATACACAATCTAGTTCAGAACTAAGTAGTGATAAATTTAAAATTTTGAAAAATAAACGACAAAGAATTAACCGTTTTTTTGAAAAATCAAATTATAAAAATATGAATATTAGTCAGAAAACATTTCCCATTGACTACCTGAATCTCTCAGAACCTAAGGGTAGTGAATCACAAATGTTAGGCAACCCTATTTGGGACTGGAATAAAATAACAACCAAACAAGCTGCTAGACTTATATATGAAGTTTGTTATTCTGAAAAAGCTATTTCTCAACAAGCTAGTTAAAAGATGTGTAGTTTTTTAAAAAGGGACTTAAATCCCAATGTTTGGCAAAAGTCCTCATTAGTATTTAACCCCATAGAAAGCTTTTTAGGGGAGTCTTTATCTAATAAGAACGTTCGCTTCTATTCTAAAGCAGGATTAGTTTCTCTTGCTAGAGGAGAAGTGGCAATGGTTGCAACAGAAAATAATGAAAAAATATATATTTTGGCAATTTTGGCTGAGGATTCTGCATACGCTCTTCATTCTCAAATTTTTCCAGATATATCTCGTCTTGTGTACGACCGCATGATAGCTCGTTTGCCAAATAAGCAATTTAATTCAATGAATAAACCAGCCTCAGAGATAAACGAATAAAATGTCTTTAAGTCAACAAAAAAATGCTCGAGGTATTAGCTTATTTACTGCTACCTGCATTGTAATAGCTAATATGATTGGTACAGGCGTTTTCACCAGTTTAGGCTTCCAAGCAGTAGATATTAAATCTGGCTTTGCACTTTTGCTTTTATGGTTATTAGGAGGAGTTGTAGCTTTGTGCGGAGCATTAGCTTATGGAGAATTAGCAGCATCAATGCCATGCAACGGTGGTGAATATTATTATTTATCTCGTATTTATCATCCTGCGGTAGGCTTTTTATCAGGATGGGTATCGGTAACCGTAGGTTTTTCAGCGCCAATTGCAGCAGCAGCAATGGCATTAGCAAAGTATTTGATCCAAGTATTTCCCTATCTTCATCCTACAGGAGTAGCTTTATCTGTTGTTGTAGGCATTTCTTTAATCCATACTAATAATCTGAAATTTGGTAGCTACTTTCAACAAATTTTTACTGTACTGAAAGTATTGTTAATAGTTGTGTTGATAATTTGTGGATTTTACTTAGCTGACCCTCAAGAACTGAGCTTTTTACCGTCTATAGGAGATGGAAAGACAATTCTAAGTTCAAATTTTGCAGTTTCTTTAGTTTACGTCATCTATTCTTATTCGGGTTGGAATGCAGCAGTTTATTTAGCAAGTGAAGTCGAAGAACCAGAAAAGAATTTACCCCGCGCGCTTATTATAGGAACTTTAACCGTTGTAGGATTATACTTGCTACTAAATTTTGTCTTTTTGTACTCCACACCTTTAGATAAATTAGCAGGACAACTTGAAGTTGGATATATCGTTGCTAACGAAATTTTTGGTAGCAACGGTTCTAAGAGAATGGGGTTATTGATTTCTATGGGACTAATTTCTTCGATTAGTTCAATGGTGTTAGCAGGACCAAGAGTTACCCAAGTGATTGGTAATGATATCCCCTTGTTTAAATTACTTGCTCGAAAAAATGCTCAGGGTATTCCCACTTATGCAATTTTTTTGCAATTACTTTTGGTAACTTTATTATTAATAACAGCTAGCTTCGAGGCAATTATTACATATTTAGGATTTACCCTAACTTTATCCTCATTCCTTACAGTACTAGGAGTATTTATTGCAAGGTATAAATATCCCAATTTAGCTAGACCATATAAAACTTTGGGACATCCTATTACAACTATTGTCTTTTTAGCAATTAACTTGTGGATGTTAGTATTTATTTTCCGCGATAAACCTGTTGAATCTTTGGCTGGACTTGCAACTTTATTTTTTTGGTTGTTAGTCTACTTTGTGTCTTCTAAAAATAAATTTAACGCTCAACCTTAAAAGGAAATAAGATGAAACCTAAAGTTATTTTACCCGTTAGTATTATCACACTGCTTTGCCTTACCTCTTGTAAAGCAACTATTACTGCGAAGAAAGCTAATAATGAGCAGCAAACATTAATAACATCAACTCCACAAGTATCAGAGCAAGCAAATGTGGATTTTGACCAAAGAAAATCAGAAAAATTCACAAATACAGCTAAATTTATAGCAGGTATGCAGCTAAACAATAATAGTCCTTTAGCTCGAGTACAAAAGAGTAATAATTGGCTAAAACAGCAACAATATTTTGAAAATACTTGGCCAAAATTAGAAGAACAACAGTTAAAAAAAGTTAGGCAATGGTCACAGCAAGAACTAAAGCGAATAAATAATATTTCTCCAACTGTTTTCTATCCCTTTAGCGGACCAGATTTTCTGTATGCTTATTCATTCTTCCCCAAAGGAAAAGAATATTTTTTGATCGGTTTAGAACCAGTAGGTAAAATATTAGATTTGACTACAGCTTCAGAAAGCGAACAAAATCAGAGACTACAGAAAGTTAGAAGTTCGCTTTATGCAATTCTGCAATTTAGCTTTTTCCGCACCAACGATATGAAAGTAGACTTGCAGAAACAAGGGGTTTTACCGATTTTATATGTGTTTCTCGCGCGTACTCAAAACCGTATTTTAGATGTGCAAAATATTGGCATAGACAAAGATGGAAAAATTCAGAAATTGGACAAAGGAATGATTTCTGGAGTTAAAATTGTTTTTGTCCCCAAAGGAGAATCTCAACCTCGCACTTTATATTATTTATCTGCCGACTTATCGGATGATGGTCTGAAAAAACGACCGGAGTTGAATAAATTCATTAGTAGAATCGATAAGAATATCACTTATTTAAAAGCTGCATCATATTTAATGTATAATGACAGCTTTTCAAAAATTCGGAGAAGTATCCTAACTGGTAGTAAAAAAATATTACAGGATGATTCTGGCATCCATCTTAAAGCCTTTGATAATTCTAAATGGAATTTAAAATTTTATGGGTCTTATACTAGTCCTATTAGTTTATTCTCAGGTAGCTACCAAGAAGAATTAAGGAGAGTATACTCCACTCGCAAAAACATTAAGCCTTTAAATTTTGGTATTGGCTATAAATTCGCAGCGAATGATTCAAATTTGATGTTAGCCGAGCATAAAAATCTTCCTGCAAGTAATCCCTAACTAAATAAATATACCAAATTATCTGTGACTAACGATACTATATTTGCTGCTGCTTCGTTGAGTAAGCCGTTATTTGCTTATGCAGTGTTGAAAATTTCCAGAAATTGTTTCACAAGTAATTTCTGGAAAACATACTGCTTTCAATTTTCAGATGATTAGTTATTAGGGTTTCTTAAATTCTTGCAAGAGACGCGATTAATATTGTACCCGACGGGGGTTTCCCCCGTTGTAGCGGTTGCTATTATCTCTCAAGAAACACATCCCGGCGCCGAGTTATATCAAATTCCACCTTCATTGCTATGGCACAAGCGTATTATACAAGTCTACCGTCGTGAATAATCATCGACATCGGGCGAAAATTGACGTTCTGCCTCACCTACAATTTGTGCGCCTGATTCACCTAAAACCTTTGAATAAAATAGACCTGCCAATATTGCACCTAAAATTGGAGCTACCCAAAACAGCCATACTTGTTTAAACATTTCTACACCAGCAAAAAGCGCCGGACCAGTACTACGAGCAGGATTAACTGATGTATTCGTTATGGGTATGCTAATTAAATGAATTAGTGTTAGTGCCAAACCAATAGCAATTGGTGCAAAGCCCTTTGGCGCGCGACCATCTGTTGCACCTAAAATCACAATTAAAAAAATGAAGGTAAGTACAACCTCTGTAATGAAACTAGCAACCAGTGAATAGCCTCCCGGAGAATGTAATCCAAAACCATTCGTCGCTAATGGATTTGACCCAGAGAGCGTAAATCCTGGTTTGCCACTGGCAATTAAATAAACAAGACCTGCGGCTAATATTGCTCCCAATACCTGAGCAATAATGTATGGAAGTAATTCGGCGCCAGGAAAACGCTTTCCTGACCAAAGGCCAAATGATACGGCAGGGTTAAAATGGGCGCCAGAAATATGACCAACTGCGTAAGCCATAATTAGCACTGTTAGCCCAAAAGCCAGAGCCACACCTACAAAGCCGATTCCTAATTGATTGACTTTCGCATCTGGAAATGCTGCTGCAAAAACAGCACTTCCGCATCCACCGAAAACTAAAACAAATGTCCCAATGAATTCTGCAATGCATCGCGTAATAAGTGATACCATAAATATTTCCTTGCTGCCTCCAAATACATAATTATCGCATGGTGCCGACACCATGATATCTGCTTGCCAAGTTTATTTGCTTTGTGTCCTCAAAGTATGAGAAAAAGGGCGTTGAAACGTACATAAATTGAGCAAGAAAAAGTCCGACTATACTAGTCAATGATGTAGACTGCAATTTTATTCGCCGCCATCGCTGAAAATAATGTTATCGCTACGAATCCAACCAATTGCTCCCGATCTTGGGAATTTTACTCGACACCAGTTACGGTTACGACCACCTCTATCTTGGTCTTGAACGCATTGTAAGTTTTTGACGCGATCGCCACCTAAACCATAGCCCTTAGTACCCGAGTTGATAGTTGGTCTTGTGCGTAGGTTAATTCTTCTTGACCGTCCTCCAGCTAGCGTCACCCAATTAGATCTAGCGATAAGATAAGGTTGGTTTAACTGCTTTATAACAGAAGGGTTTGAGGGTCTAGAAACATTATTTATTTCTTGCACTTGTTCGTAAGAAACATTTGCTTTCACCGGAAAAGTCGCAACAAATGATGCTAAAGAGACAACAGTAGTGACAAGTAATATTTTAATTTTCATGATTTTTTACCTAAATAAATATTGACAAATTCAAACTCAGCTACCCTTGTATTAACGCATATTTTAATCTGAAATAAAGACAGAATTGAGCAAACAGAAGCACAGTTTTTATTGCTAGCTTGTTGTCGGATTTGCTCCTTAAGCTTATCCCATACTGGAAAAAACAGAGGATAAAAACCTGAAAATTTTTAGACATGTTTACATCTACCATGTTTCTTTCTTTATCTCAAGTGCAGATAAATCAGTTAATATACTTTCCGCCAAAGTAGCTATAAAGCACTACCATCATTAGACTTATCTGAAAATTAGGTTATAAATTTATTTTGCTTGACAAGCTTTTGTACTAATTTTTTATACTAAATTTTTTAATAAGTTTATTTTTTTTATTTTTATTGTCGAAAAATATTGTTTTATTTCGTTGTGATCAAAGACACATCATTTAAATCAATTAAGAAGTAAACTATTTTAGTCCAAACCTCATGTAAATCATTTAAGGTGAGAATATCACTTAGAAAATCTGACTGTTTCAGGCACTTCACGCAGACTATAATCCATTGAGACAAGTAGAAAAAAGCAAAAAATCGAAGCATGTTTTTTCGATTACTTCGATTACATTTATATATCTATAATTTTTTTATTTTTTAAATCAACCTCTTATGATAAACTCACTATTAGTTTTTAATGGTTTTGTAAAAAAACAAAATCCTAATTTAGCGGAACATGAAGCAATTAACCACAATAATTATTTCAAAACTGAAAAGCAAACACTAGATTCAATGTCGCTTCCAGAGGCAGTCAAAGATTTAGGGACTTCCAAATAAAAAAAAATCTCCAATATCTTCTTGTGGAATGGGCATCCTGCCCGTTCATTTAAAGAAGGTGGGCAAGGATGCCCACCCCACAAGATAGAGAATTAAATTTTGGAAGTCCCTTAATGAAATTAAAAAACTGGTAATAAACAATAAATATATATTGATATTGAGAATAAACATGAAAAACAACAAGCAATTTCGTATCTCTGCCTGGTTAATCAGCAAGCAAAGCCAAGGCAGCAACTAAATACAAACGTTCCAACGATTTTGCATTTCGCAGACGAGAGCCTTCCAATTCAAAAGCGCATGATTTGCTATCGAGAAATAATTCCTCTACCTGAAATCTGACTTTCCTAGCTAAAGCAGTTGCCGAAGCCGTCAAATCCTTAGAATACAAACAAAGCATTGTTCATTTCTGCACACAGCCTTGGGCGTCTCTAGCGACCCTCGCTGCTATGGATACAGCACTACTTTATCCCAATTAAAGCAAAAGTTACAACTCTATACTTACGCTAGATAAAAAGTATGAAAACTCACCTCCTGACCCTCGCTAGTGTCCTGATACCATTCTTCAGCATGAGCGCACCTGCCCAAAGCCAGCCCCCAGCAAAAGCTATCAGTGGCAAGGTAGTCAAATGTCCTATGCCTTTAGCTGCCAACGAAGTCGATGGTAAAACTGTGATTTGTGGGCAAATCAAAGTACCAGAAAACTGGAACAAACCTAACGGTAAACTCATCACCCTCACCTACGCCCGCAAGATGTCCTTCAATCAATCGGCGATCGCTGATCCAATTATCTTCTTTGCAGGTGGTCCGGGTGGTTCAGTACTAGCTTACCAAGGCAGTTCAAGTTTTGATTTTAGCTTTCTACGCCAAACCCGCGATGTTATCGTTTGGGATCAACGAGGCAATCGTTACAGTGAAGATTTGCGCTGCCCCCAAAATGTACAGGTACCAAATGCTGCCGCTATAGATGCTGCCCTGAAGAAATTAGGGGAACCCAAATTCACGGTCAGGAGTAACCCCGAAGCAATACTCGCCTGGACTCGCCAGGTTGAGGTAATTAGTGGAACGGCACGATGTACGGCTTACTTTAAGGCACAGGGACGAGATGTGTCTCAATATAATACCGCTAACACGGTGCGGGATGCGATCGCTCTGATGGATCATCTCAACTATCCTGTCTACAACCTGTTTGGGATTTCCTATGGTACTCAGGTGACACTGGCTATTATGGATTATTACAAAAAAAATCCTAGTGCGAATTTGCCGCCGATCCGCAGTGCTGTGATTGATGGTGTTTACCCCCAAAACGTTTCCTCGGTAGAAGAAGCACTGACCGCCCCCTACAATATTTTGCGCGTCTTTACTGACTGTGAGGCGGATACAGTCTGCGGTGCTGCATATCCCCAGATTAAACAGCGCACCATCGACCTACTAGCCCGCCTGGAAGCATCACCAATCAAGGATAAGCGGGGGAAAGCGATTGCCCTGAAGGATGTGGTCGAAGTTCTCCATACCGCTGTTCAACTACAACCGGAGCTAATTCCCTATCTGCCGCGTCTGGTGAATGAGTTGGCACAGGGTCAAACCGCCACCTATGCTGTATTACGGGAGATAATTGGGGGGCAGGTGACTATACTGCCAAAAACCTCTGAAGCGACAAATGGGGTAGCAAGTAACCCACTTAACCCAATTACATCGGAGACAACAGCACTGGCAGCAGACCTACGGGCGATTGCTAATCGGCTCGATAGGCTGGGTAAGACAACCAGTAACTTGGCAGGGGCAATTGAGGAGGCGAAGACCCTATCACGGCTGTATATTGGTGTGCTTAACCGTTATTTGATTGATAGCAGCCCAGAAGAGCGCAATAAATTCTCTGACACTGTAATCAACTTTTTTGCCAGCTATCCAGAACAGCAAAACCGAGCAGGATTACTGAGGCTCTCTAATACCTTGACAGGAATTGTCGCTGGGGAATTGAGCGCGATCACTAATCAGATGAGTGAAGCAGAAGTGCGTACCGTTTGGCGTTCCTTAACAGATGATAAAGTTCTCCAACGCCTGCAAACAATTGATGTGATGACCAATATGGTTGTCAAATGTAATGATCGCGGCGCGTCCTTCAAGATTGATCGAGCATTGCAAAGATACCGTGCCTTCCCTGCTCCACAACTGATTGATAGCCTAGAATTACCTGCCTACTATCAAGCTCGTTGCGAAATATTTGGATCAGCTGTGCCAGAGTATAGTGTCTTACCTCCCGTCAGTAGTGATTTGCCGACCCTAGTGATGAATGGAGGCAGAGACCATGCCACCCCAGTGGAATATGGAGAACTTGCCTTCAAAACCCTGAGCAACGCCAAGATAGTCACTGTTCCCATGACCGACCACGGTGTGGTGCGATATTCAAAATGTGCCAGGGACATTGCCCACACCTTTTTTCTCTACCCAAACGCCAAGCTTGATACTTCCTGCGTCAAGGAATTCCGTCCCGTTTTTGTGTTGCCCAAAGACCCACTACCCCAGGCTAAGAAGCCGTAGAAAAATAGCATTAGCCAATGTTTCTATCATTATAAATTAACCAAAAATGAATCAAAAATGAATCAAAAACCTTTTCGATTTGTAAGTTTGTTGTTGGGATTGACATTTGCCCTCAGCATTGCCACCCATGTCCGTTCAGCACCCTCCCCAAAACCTCAGACAACGAGTCAAGCTGTCACTAATACACGCAGTTTTCCTCTGTCAGAGCCAAACTACACTAGCAAACGTATCCGGGATTTTAGCCCTTTTAGCGCAGCACTCACTAATTTTTCTGCCAAGCGGCGTAATGAGCTAGACAAGGAGTTACTAGAAGCCACCGTGCCGAAAATGCAACAAATGATGGCAAGTGGCAAACTCAGTGCTACTGAATTGGTGGTTTATTACCTCGATCGCATCCAGCGCTATGACATCAACAAACTCAACTCCGTCATGGAACTGAATCCTGATGCCCTGGAGATTGCCAAAAAACTTGACGATGAGCGCAAAGCCGGAAAGGTGAGGGGAGCTATGCACGGTATCCCAGTATTACTCAAAGACAATATTGCTACAGGCGATCGCCTACACACCACTGCCGGAGCCTACGCCCTTAAGGACTGGCGAGCCGACCGGGATGCGTTTTTGGTACAGCAGTTACGAAATGCCGGAGCTATTATTTTAGGGAAAGCTAACTTGTCAGAATGGGCAAACTATCTTGACGAAAATATGCCCAGTGGGTTTAGTGCTCTGGGTGGTCAAACCCGTAACCCCTACGGAGCTTTTGACACCCTCGGTTCCAGTTCTGGTTCCGCCGTATCAGTTGCCGCTAACCTGACTGCTGTCAGTGTAGGCAGCGAAACCCAAGGCTCAATTGTACAACCATCAAGAAAAAATAATGTAGTGGGGCTAAAACCCAGTTACGGGTTAGTCAGTGGCGATTATATAATTCCTCTGACCGCCTGGGTTGATATGCCAGGTCCAATTGGTCGCACCGTAACCGATGTTGCAACCTTGCTCACTGCTATGGCTGGCAATAACTCAAAGGTAGATGCGAAGGTTACTGCCCTAGCAAAAACAGACTTTACCCAGTTTCTCTCTCTGGATGCCGCCCGTAAGCTTCGGGTTGGGGTAGTAATTTTTGGCAAGGATGACGAGGAGGCATTTATCAAGAACATCTTGACGACACAACCACAACTGTCAGAATCTGAGATCAAGCTGCTGCCCCAGTATGCAGCACAACTGTACGCCGCGAAAAATCAGCAAGTCCAACCAGCGATCGCTGCCCTCCGCAAGCAAAAAATCAAGGTAGTAGAAATTGTCGCTAGCAAACTGCCAAAGGAGAACCTAACCCAGGTTTCAACCCCAGATTTGGAATACAACTTTAAAAACGACCTGAATAGCTTTTTAGCTAAAGCCAAAGGTGTACCTGTAGACTCTTTGTCTAAGATTATCGAGATCAATAAAGCTGACTCCAGCAATCGGGTTCCCTATGGGCAAAGATCAATTGAAAGCTCCCAAAACACAGTCATTACTGCCGAAGAATATGCTGCTAGACAAGCAAGCCTGAAAAATACGGCAACCAATAGTTTAAATCAGCTACTGAAAACAAACAATATCAGTGTGTTAGTTGTACCCGTTGATACTATGTTTGCTCACTCAACATCGGGCTTTCCTGCTTTGACAGTACCCAGTAGCTTTTCTCCACAAGGAGAACCTGAAGGTATCAAGTTTGTAGGTCGGTATCTGGGAGAACCAGACATATTGGCAGTAGGCTACGCCTATGAACAGGCAACTCGTATCCGTAGGACTCCTAACCTGGAAGCAACCATCGCCACATTTACGAAGCTCAATAACTCTGTGCCGAGCATTCGTTAGCTGCACAGGTCTTGGTCAACAGATCAAAAATCCCCAGCAAAGACATTTGTAAATATCCTACTATCGCCATCTTGACTATGAAAATAAAAACTTGGCAATTGTTCAGTCTGCTGTTTGCATTTGCGATCGCTTTTCCCATTAAAGATTCTTCCTCAGTGGTTGCCCAGGATTCATCCTTGAAATCCTCTGTTCCCCGCACCACTAAAATTCCTTGCCCAGTGCCGCCAGATCCTGAAGAAGTCGAAGGTAAAACCATTATTTGCGGTGTCGTCGCTGTTCCCGAAGATTACAGCAAGCCAACGGGGAGACAAGTAGAGTTAACCTATACGCTACTGCGGAGTAAAAGCCTTTCACCCCAGCCTGATCCTGTCGTCGTTTTACATGGTGGTCCCGGTGGCAGTGATATATCAGCATTATCATTCATGATTCCCCTGTACACGCAACAGCGCCAGAGCCGTGATGTTATTTTGTTTGACCAACGTGGCTCCCAATATTCTGGGGATTTGGCTTGTTCCCCCACGGCTTTTATCCTGGAAAAAGTGATTAATGCGCCTGGTAATGAATTGGCCAAAAAATATGCAGCCTTTGCTCAAAAATTCAAAGATCCAATTGTTGATCCCGACGGTCAAGCTCTCGCTGTTTATGCGCTGTGTCATAGCATTCTCAAAGGTTATGGAGCTGACCTCAACCAGTACAACACCACAAATAATGCCAGAGATGTGGTGACTTTGGCTTCTGCCCTGGGCTATGACAAAATTAATCTCTACGGTATTTCCTATGGCACGTACCTGGGGATGCGAGTCATGCGCGACCATCCACAGCGTATCCGTAGTGTTGTTCTAGATTCGACCATCCCACCCCAAGTTAAAAAGTACGAAGCTGTTGTTAGAGATTTGGAAGTGTCAACGTTGAATTTGATTGAGGATTGCCAGCAGGATAAAGCTTGCAATGAAGCTTATCCCAATCTCAAGGCACGCACGATCGCTTTATTAAAGGCACTAGACAAAAAACCAATTCCCATACCATCTACTGATAAAAACAAGCCATCAGAAAGTGTCACGGTACAGGCATTTGAGGCTTTAATTCGCAAGATGAATCAGGACTATAGAATCTCCGAGTATCTACCCCTGATTGTGGCGGAATTGGAGAAGGGCGTGACCACTACCTATGTAGGTGTTGTCTCTGGCAAAATTTTCACTACACCCGCACCGAAGACAATCCCCATTGGTGCGCCTCAAGAACTAATGGCTAAAGGTGATGAATTGAGAAAGCAAGCCCGCAAGCTATTGTCCGAGAGGGCTAAATTTTTGGAATCGAGACGACCTTCCCAACAATGGGTCAAACAAGTGCTGAATGTCATTGACAGCTTGCCGGAAAAGGAACGCACCGTTACTCGTGGTAATTTCTATGGTGTAGGCTACCAAAGCGGAATGCCACGCGATCGCAAAACGTTGATTGCCACAATTGCGGAAATCTTCCCTAAATCGCAGGTTGAGGCTCTAACCAAGCCCCTACAAACCAAGACGGATACGGAAATTCGTCATATTTATGAGGTGATCGGCACCATTTTCCGTGAAGCCAAACTGCTGGATAATGGAACACCAGGTGGCACATTTCGGAGTTTTGACTGCCAAGATTTGCTTCCCTCTAGCAACCCGGCTCAGACTGAAGCCAACGCCAAGCAAATGGAAATGCCAGAGTTAGGGCGATCAAATTTAAAAGCTGCTAGGCAAGCATATGCCCTCTGTAAATCTTGGCAAGTTGAGCCTGCCCCAACTAGCAACAGCGAAGTGGTAAAAAGCACAATTCCCACCCTAGTACTTCAGGGGCGTTATGATATCCAAACTAATTCTACAGTTGGCAAACAGGCGATGGCGGGATTAACCAATGGCACCTATTTAGAATTTCCCAAGGCAGGACATGGTGTGCTGCTCTTTTCCCAGTGTGCGAAGGATGTTGGAGCTGCTTTTGTGAATAATCCCTCTCGTCCTCCCAATGCAGAATGTAGGGAAACTTTGAAACCTAAGTTTGTACTGCCACCTGTAAAATAAACCTAATCCTTGAGTGGGCCCACTAACGTTCAGCTAATAATAATTCTCCGGTTTTTCGCTACTCCATTCCGTAAATGTGTTTGCTGGTGCGCCACCCGTAGCGATCGCGTTCCAACTGTTTAGCACCTTTCTGTTTGGTTTGGTGTTTGGACTAATGATGCTTAAACTTAACCACATCCTGCCCTTGATTCTGTTTCACTGGTTCTGGGATTTTGCCCTATTCGCTGCTCCCATTGTTAGTTCACAGGTTGCCACCACAGTTTCACGGACTAGCACTGCGATTTACCCGATTGAAATCATTGTTGGTGTGCTGTTGTGGCTCAATCTGCGAAAACAACAAAATACCATTTTAGACAAGATAGCAATTACGTCTTAGCAGATTGCTGTGTAGGAAGAACAGTTGTTGATTGTTGGGTTTGGGCAGTCCCTGCAAATCATGATCTGGCTACTGTTGGATAGTTTTGTGCTGTGGTTCTTGCGGCAAGCCCTAATTCGTAACAGGAGGCACTGCAAGCCTATCATACCAATGCTTTTACCTTGGAGCGAATGCTTAAGTAAGTGCCATTCATGTCTACTATCTGTGAAGCACCATCTCTAACATCCCTACCCCTGGCGCCTTCAAAAAAACCAAGCGAAAATAGAATTTGGTACAGTTGAATGGTGGGGGCAGTATGAAATTAATCAAGCGGACGACGCTGCATTATCGCGAAGGTACATCTGACAAGGTTTATGAAGTAGATATTTGCCAGACTGGTGAAGCGCAGTATGTTGTGAACTTTCGTTACGGGAAACGTGGTGCCACTTTAAAAGAAGGTGTCAAAACTACCCAAGCTGTACCTTTACTAGAAGCAGAGCGAGTATTCGACAAGCTTGTTCAAGAAAAAACTAAAAAAGGATATCAAGATGTATCCACTCCCGCACCTACAACTCAAACACAACCAGTAGCAATATACAAAACTCGTGAAGAAGCTATATTAACTCGTCTTGCCAATACCCAACCGAGTAAATGGAAGTTAGAAAGAGCAATATGGCGCGCGGGTGAACTTAGAATTAAAGAAGCGGCGCCTTTACTCATCAACCTTATCGGAACAGGTGAGCCTTTACGCGATTATTGCATAGCTTGGTCATTAGGATACTGTGGAAGTCAAGAAGCTATCCCCGTACTTATTCAACTTTATCAAAATGCATCTTCACCTGAATTTGTAAGTCGAATAGCATTTGAAGCGCTCTTACAACTTAGTGATACTCGCACCAAAGCTGAGTTACAAGCAGAAATGATAGAGTTTTTGCCCAAAAATTTACAAAAGTTAGCACGTAATGGTTCGGCAGAAAGCTTTGCCTCAGAACTCGACCATTATTTTAAGCGTGGAGATTATAAGAGTTTTGCACTTCTTAAGAAAATTTATCAAATAGATAATAATCATGTTCGTCCAGTATTACTAGAAATATTACGTACAGCTCCATACAAACCTAATTATTTCAAGCATCTGCGACATATATTCAAAATGGCAGAGTATCGTTATGATGCTGAAGTATTCAGTATTTTTGCTTATCGATTTGAGAAAGAACAAGGGACATTTGACAACGATAATAACTATTGGGAATGGAACCCTACTACTCAAAGATATAGCAAGGTTGAGAAACGGCGCCACGAAGACGAGTTAAAAAGTCCAACATCAACAAAAGCATATAGTAATCAAACTCAAGCGTACTTACAGCGAAGAATTTGGCGTACACTCAAACAATTGGGAGAAGAAGGCGCCGTAGAATATGTAAATATGGCAGCTAGCGTCTTGCTTCAATATTCAGATGCAGACGCAGAACCAGTTAGAGAAACAAAATTTTATCGTTGGAACCGTTCTAATTGGAGTCGAGTCGAATTTAGCAACACTTGGGATGCATATGCTGGTTACATAACTTTTAATCATATCTTGTATGAGAATAGTGCGCGCTACGAATTAAAAACAAACTCCAAAGCATGGAAATGTAAAGCAGGATATAAACTGGGTACACCAGAACCGAAACGTGAAGAAGCATTTCCAAAATTGTGGACACAACACCCGCAGGTATTACTCAGACTATTACTACAAAGTCAATGCTCTCCAGTTCACGAGTTTGCCGTCAAAGCACTGCGAATATGTACTAGCTTCCATACATCTATAAGTATAGATAATATTATTCAACTCCTTCAAAAGTCCTATGAAGTCACTGCACAGTTTGCATGTGAATTAGCACAATATAATTATAATCAACAAGAACCTAATATCGAACTCGTCTTAGCTGTAATTAACAGCGCATCTCAAACAGCAAGAAGTGTCGCTTATCAGTGGATAGAAGGCAACCGCGAGTTTTTCTTACAAGATACTAACTTTATTACAGCTATAATCGTCAGTACACACAATGATACTCGTAACTTCGCGAAAAAACTCCTAAGTGCAACAGTAATTAATGACACAACTGCGCGAGTTTTGTTAGGAAGAATAATTATTGAATTGTTAGGATTTACACCCGAAGCACCAACTGAAATTATCAAAGAAATTAGCGAAATATTACTGATAAGCTTTGCTCCCCAACTGCATAAATTAGGGATGAGTGTAATTAATGACTTACTAGCACATCCAGTATTAGAAATTCAAGAATTAGGCGCCCGTATTTTACTCAACCATCAAACTAGTGCTGAAAACCTACCTAGCAATACTATAGAATCATTATTAGCATCATCATACGAAACATTGCGAGTTATTGGAATTCGATTATTTGGACAACTACCCGATGCCAAACTGCTAGAAGACAGTACCTTAATTATTGCAATGGCAATAAATCCTAACCCTGAAATACGCAACGCTATTAAACCAATTATCCATAGATTAGGCGCCGCTCATCCAGACTTCCAAATAGACGTAGCACATGAATTTATCGAAATATTACTAACTCCAGAACAACACGAAGGAGTGCATAGTTACCTACTCCACCTCCTCCAAGAACAACCAGGATGGATGATAAGTATTACTAAAAACACAGCATTACCCTTACTCCAAACCAAATCATCAGCAGCACAAGAACTTGGAGGACTACTACTCCAAGCCAACCTAAACACATGGGTATCTCAATTTACAACCAGCGAAATAGTCAAACTGAGTAACCATGAAATAATGGCAGTTCGACAAGCAGCGCAACAAATGCTATCGCTAAACATAGAAAAATTTCGCAATAATCCCGAAGAACTAACTATCGCAGTCAAAACACTAGAAGCAAAATGGCAAGACACACGCGACTTCGCATTTAACATATTTACCACCCAATTCGGCGCCCAACAATTCACCCCTCAAGTACTAATCTTCATTTGCGACAGCGTAAGAGAAGAAACCAGAAAATTTGGCAGAGACTTACTAACGCAAAACTTCCAAACCCAAGACGCAGAACAATACCTTCTCAAATTTAGCGAACACCCTTCCTCCGACATGCAAACCCTAGTCACCAACTACCTAGAAAACTACGCCACCGACAACCCCCAACGCCTACAGCAACTAACACCATACTTCACAACAGTACTATCAAACATCAACCGTAGCCGACCAGCCAAACAACGCATCTTCCAATTCCTTCACAACGAATCACAAAAAAGCGAACAAGCAGCACAAATAGTAACAGAAATAATGACCCGTCAATCCCTCACCATAGCCAAACAAGACAAAGCCACCACCCTACAAATAATGCTAACAATCCGCAAAAAATACCCACACCTATCGAGTCCCCTCCACATCCTCGCACCAACCGAAACCAGAACCTAAACCCCTCTGCGTCCTCTGCGTCTCTGTGGTAAAAAACTCAACCTCCAAAAAAACCAATGCAATTCAACTACACCTACAAAAACAACACAACCGTCCAAGAAAATGGCACCAACACCCAAATGTCATTTTCACCCGACACCACTCGTCCTCCTACATACTTCATCGGAGAACTGCGACAAAACATAGCATTTCGCGAAGCAATAAGTGCCCTACACGATGTCGTAATCTCCGACCTACGCTTCACACCCAAAGACAAAACAGCATACAAAGAATGGCGTAAACAACAAGAAGACCTTAACTGGGACTTAATAGCAGCAATGCGTCAAGATGTTGCGACAAAAATCCAAACCCTGCAACAAGAATACAATCAATTAACCAAACAAAGTTACGAAAGAATGGCGCCATTTTACGCAGCCAGACAAAAATACTTTAATTACCTATACGAAAAAGACCGAGACGCATGGTTTGTCCTTGACCCAGTAATCACAGTACATCCAGACGAAGTATTCTTTGAATGCTTTAGTATAGACGAATCGAGCTACGGGCGCCTAAGTGCCAGCTACGAAGTCTTCAAAATCAACGAATTTGCTTGTGGAACAACAAACGTAGACTACTCAGCATCACTATACGAAGAATTTCAAAAAATCCGTACCTACAAAACCACCGAACTCAAAGTAGACCCATCCGGATTTGAAGTAGAAACCACCAACGAAGAAGCATACAAAGAAGTAAAAATAGACTTACCCGACACCTGGGTACGTGGCTTTTTACAAGTAAGTTCAGCAATGTGCTTACCCACAATTCAATTCGACCTACACCCTACCGACATCTATAATATGTGCTTCATACTGCGGCGCCACAAAGAAAAACAAGGACCCCGCAGTATACGTTACCATCTCGAACCAGGAAAACCCATCCGTATCGTATTTGAACCCTGGAACATTGAATTAACCTGTCCCCGTTCACCATACCTTGGTTCCGAACCACAAACAATAAGAGTATGGGGACGTAGGCGTCTCTTAATCCTCGAACGTCTTATACCCATAGCCAAAAAATTCACTGTTCATTTACTAGGAACAGGAATGCCATCATTTTACATTGCCGACCTAGGCGACATGTCATTTACTCTAGGATTATCAGGATGGACAGCGAACGACTGGTCAACATCAGGAAACTTCGACTTAATGGCGCCACGTGCTTCGGTTGACGAATGGACACAAACACAAATATTTAACGCACTACGTGAAAACTGGGTAGAAACAGCAGACGATTTAGCAAAACGACTAAAACTAAGCCGTGCAGCCATTACAGGAGCATTAAGTGTTTACACACAAGCAGGACGTGTAATATACGACTTAAACAAAAAAGTTTATCGCATTCGCGAACTAAGTCGTGACCCCTTACCAATAGACAGACTACGCTTTGCGAACGAACGTGAAGAAGGCGCCACAAAGTTTTTAGCGAACAACGCTATTCAAATAACATCAGTCGATGACAGTAATAACAGACTAACAATACAAGGCAATGTTAAAGACAAACAAAAAACTTACACACCATCTTTGACGATTGATAATGACGAGCGTATAATTGGAGCAGAGTGTACTTGTAACTGGCACCAACAGAACAAACTGTTTAAAGGGCCATGCGAGCATATTCTCGCCTTACGAATGCAACATAGTCGTGGGCGCCAATAAATAAATAATCGTGTAAGCGCGCTGGTAAAGATTCCTTGCAAATTGGGCGGTGTATCGCCGTCCGTGCATTCAGTCTATACACACATCACTAGTCTACTCTTGACTGTGCGGTCTTACTAGTACTATGCGCGTTCCAGTTTGACTTATTATAAAGTGAACGGGCGCATAGTACTAGTGACCGCTTGAGTTGAGTAACCTAGTCCCCAGAGATTTACGAAGGGAAACCAGCGCGCAAACACGACATTTTCGTAATAAGCACTTCAGTGCTTACACTAACACCCACCATAATAAGTAGCAAAACAGTTATCAACATGAGAATCAAGCTTAATTAAAGCATCCCAAGACTTGGCGCCTAAAACTCCATCAGCAACCAAACCAAAATGTGCTTGAAAATCCTTAACAGCTTGCACAGTCAAAGTACCAAACACACCATCAATTGCGCGATTATAAAAACCAGCACCAGACAAAGCTTGTTGAACTGCCTTTATAACACTTCCAGTACTATTTAACCGTAAAACAGGTAAACTAGCGGCGCCATTACAAATAAAATTCCAAGTAGCTGCATCCGCAATTCCACTCACACTTAAAAAACCAAGGCACTGCAAATACCTAACAGCAGTTTCAGTTTCAGCACCAAAATCACCATCAACCGCAACTTCTAAAGCAGGTGTATAAATAGCAGCCAAACGTTGATTCAAACGCTTTTGCATCTCCTTAACATCTTGACCATTATTACCAAGTCTTAAAGTAGGCTTAAAAGTAGGGCATTGAATAGCAGTCATGTCTTTAATCTCTCGACAAGTTTTGAATTTACATAACCAAACTACAAGCACCCTCAAGACAATTCCAGAAAAATAATGGTACCCTCAAGGGTACCTTACTGTTTAAGAGAAATTAGCACATTTCATCCAAATCAACCCATTCATCGTAAGATGAATCGTAACCGACATACTGCACAAAATATTGCTGACCTTGGGTTTTTCCAATAATTGCTGAATACCAATCTTCATTATCTTCATCCCAAACTTTGACTTTATCACCGACCGCGTACCCATTTTCATCAGAGGAACTTTGGTTACGAATACGGATATCTTCCTCATCAACCCATTCATCACCAGATGAACCTTGACCAACGTAATGTACAAAGAACCGCTTCTCTTCCATTTTCTCAATCGTTGCTCGGTACCAATCCTCTTCTTGTGAATCCCAAACCTCTATTGTTTGACCTAACGCATACTTATTGCTTGTATCTGAGCTTGCAGCAGATAAAATATCTTGTGGAGCTTTTGGAGCTGCTTGAATTTCTGCCTTGGCTAAAGCATGAGCTTGCAAAATCAACTTACGAGCTACTGTTTGAATTCCCGTGTGTTCGTAATAATTAGTGGTTTGGTCTAAGAATGCAGCTACAAAATCTAAGTTATCATCTGCAATTTGAATAAAATTACCCAAATTGCTAAAAATAGATTGGGGTGTTACACCTGTCTTAGAAACTAAATTACCCATCCAACCCTGTACCGAGTTAAAACCCTGAGTCACAAAACCAAGTTTATCAGAAGGGCTGCCACCTGGAAGAGAACTACTTATAGTTGAGAAAAGAGGATTTTGAGTAATTACGCTTGTATCGGCACCTTGTATAATTTCTT
The DNA here is from genome assembly GCF_000331305.1 of Calothrix sp. PCC 7103. Lineage (GTDB taxonomy): Bacteria > Cyanobacteriota > Cyanobacteriia > Cyanobacteriales > Nostocaceae > Dulcicalothrix. The sequence goes on from NZ_KB217478.1 coordinate 668,949, forward strand.
GGATTTTGGTAAGAAAATCAGGACCTAAAGGTAAAATTCCATCAAGACAAACCAAAGCAACCATCCGCATTAAAGACGCATCTTGGTAGTGATTGCCAAGAGAATTAGCAAATTCTTGTGGATTTGGTTGTGGAATACCGTTGAGTTTGGAAAAAGCAATGATTTCAATTGCGATTTTTAAGACTAAATCAATCGTTTGAGTTACATCTGCCTTGGGAGTAATGTTGCTCAAAAAAGAGAGAAAGCCAATTTTTTCGCCAACTTTATTTGCTAAAGCAGCCGTTGCCATCGCCGTATCAGCTTTATCAATCGTTTGATACAATCTTACCGCTGTTTGGTAGCCTTGTTGTGGGTCTTCATACAACCTAACAGCGTTCTGGCGAATTTTTTGAATTACATTAGCATCGGTTTCTCCCGTAATAGTACGGATACTATTGTCAAATCCCAGCAGATTACTCCACTGACCTGGCGCCACAAAATCAAGAGCCTTTAATACCTTGACAGTAATATTATCATTGGGTAACTCATCAACCAATTGAATTATCGATTTATCCATAGCCAATTATTAAATCCTCACATAGTGTTTACTGTCACAATCAGATTCAGTTGTGTCCAGGAAGTAACACAATGAGCTGAACCTATCACTAGGTTTCCCATATATGGAAGCAAAATAACTTTTTATGACTAATTTTAAGATTCATTACAAACATCCTGTAATCTGGCAATACATCTGTATATTAATTATCCCTATTTTTTATTGGGTATGTGCTGCCATAAATTCAAAGGCGGCAATAATCTAAGAATCTTCTTATAAAATGATTGAAACTAAAATGATTGAAACTTAGAAGCATATTTATAGTTGTGAAAAAAATTTTCCTCCACACCTACCCAAAATAGGGAAACTGCGAATACACTGGATAAAGCTCACGCGGATTATCAGCAAGTAACAACTTGCAACCCGGACGGGTTAACCTAAATTTGTCATTATAAAACAGGATATAGATAAACCCGCCCCCACGATAACTCCTCATTTTGCACTACCGCTATGTCTGACCAACCCCGCACCCGTCAGGAACTCTACGACCGCATTCGCCAAACAGGGAAAGACGAATTTATCCTGGAAGAAATGATTCGTTTCGGATTTTGGGCGCCCCAAGGTACAATACCTGAAGACCCAGCAGACGAAATTCGGCATCAAGGAGAAATACGACGCGAGTTAGAAAAACTACGTCAACAAAGCAGTCAGCTTCGCAATGAAAAAGAATTGCGAAAGCAAATTTTAAAGCAGCGTCTAGAAGAGTCGCGACGCAAACAGAAAGAAACCAAAGAACGACGCGAAAAAGAACGGCTCGAACGCGCAGCAGCATGGCAAGAGAAAAAACAAAAAGATATCATCTACCTTGGGGAAGATGTATCAGGCGGGTTAAATAACACTGAAGCAAATATCGAAAGATTGCAAAGTCATAACTTACCACTTTGCAACACAGCCCTAGAAATTGCAGAAGCAATGGGAGTCAATATTGGCAAACTCCGTTTCTTAGCCTTCAACCGTAAAACTTCCACAATATCTCATTATATTCGCTTCAAAGTTCCCAAAAAAACAGGTGGAGAAAGACTAATATCGGCGCCAATGCCCAACCTCAAGCAAGCACAATACTGGATACTAGAAAACATACTCAATAAACTCGAAGTACACGATGCTGCACATGGGTTTCGCAAAAATCGTTCTATCATCACCAACGCAAACCCCCACGTCGGCGCCGATGTTATTATAAACTTCGATCTCAAAGACTTTTTTCCCTCAATATCTTACAAACGAGTCAAAGGACTATTTCAAAGCTTTGGTTACTCAGAAGCAGCAGCAACAATCTTTGGCTTAATTTGTACCGCTGCCGACATCGAAGAAGTCGAACTCGACGGTAAAACATATTACGTAGCTTTAGATGACAGACACCTTCCCCAAGGTTCACCAGCAAGTCCAGCCATCACTAATTTACTCTGTCGTCGTTTAGACCGACGTTTACAAGGTATGGCAGAAAATATTGGATTTACCTATAGTCGTTACGCAGATGATTTAACCTTCTCAGCCAAAAGCGAAAATCGGCGCCACATATGTAATATCATGAGACGCACAGAATCAATAGTAGCCCACGAAGGTTTCAACATAAATCACGATAAAACCCGCGTTCTACGCAACACAAATCAGCAAGAAGTTACAGGCATTATCGTCAACGAAAAACTAAATATATCCAAAAAAGTCCTCAAGAAATTTCGCGCCACCTTACACCAAATCGAACAAGAAGGATTTCAAGGAAAACATTGGGGTAACTCTCATGATACACTCGCAGCAATCACCGGATTTGCCAACTTTGTCGCAATGGTCAACCCTGAAAAAGGCGCCGAATTTCAACAGCAATTACAACGCATCAAAAAGAAACGTAAATAACTCAATTTTGGCTTAATTTAAGATATACTTTTTCTAATTTTTTTTACTCCTGATAAAGTGATAAGTGTGATGACAACTGCTGCTACAAGCACAAAAGGATGATGTAAAAGTTGAGAAACGAGTATTGTGACGGTTGTGAGAACAAAGGCAACAAAGAAGCTTAGACTTACTGTTATGTTTTCTATCCATTCACCGAAAAATGGTATCAAGTTGAGTAAAGTATTTATTGGTTGTAATGCAAATACCATTCCAAATGACATTGCCAAAAACCCTAAAACCCTTAGTATCCATGTCCAGATTGTGTACTCTGAGTTTAAAGTTTTTATTGCTTCACTGCGGTTAGTGGCAAATAATTGGTAAAATCTGGTATCTTTGGGAGCATTATAAACAGTTATTTGGTTTGATGGCGCCAGTTTTCCAAAAACTGTTACTGTTGAGTTAGACGGTATTACATTATAGCAAATACGTACATCTCCAATACTAGGATTTTCAGGCGCACCTTTTCCTTTGAAAAGATAGTTATTTGCTAATTTAACGTCGTCACCACTTGATTTAATTAACTGTGCAGATAATTGTAATCTACTGTTACTATTTAAATAAATACCTTGTGCTGTTGGATATGACAATGCAGTCGAGTTACTATCGCATGAGGTTTTACGTTGCATTACCTCTTTGAAATCATTCATGTTAATATCGTATAACCCAACTTTGGTGCCGGATGCAGTGTAATGCTGGTCTGAATAAGCTTTTTTAGGGTTATGATGCGTTTGCGAATACTTAAAATTACTTGAATCGCTAGGCTCATTTGTCCATGCTTTGGTATATTTATAAGTAGTCGTCTTAGTGACTTTACCATCTAAGATACTTTTTCTTTCTTCCGTTCGTTTCTCCTCACTCCAAGAAAACATTTCAACGGTTCTATCGACAACGCTATATGAACCTGGGATTAAAAATAAATTATCACCTAAAGCTTGTTTTGATGTAATCGTTCCAGTTGTAAAAATAAATTTTCCTATTGCCTTTTTATTTGGTTGCGTTGCTGAAATTTCCACAGCAGTTTTAGCAACTTCTGATAAATTTAATCTACCCTCGTTCCAGAATAGCAAAATAAAAGATCCAAAAAATAAGATAAGCCCTAATATTACTGCAAATAGAGAGCTACCGAACCTATTACCCCAACTATCGTCTACGACCTCTGTATATTCTTCGCTCATTGATAACCTCCTGTCAATATAACTAAAACTCTAAATTATATCTACACAGCGTCAAAATAGTTTTTAACACAACTATGGAAAATTTCTACAAACTTTATTGTGTTAAGTTTTATTGCGCGATTCACCTTAATAAGGGAAAATTATTAAGTTAGTTTAATTAGACTTCAAGGAATATACTGATAATGCTTCGTTTCACTGCAATTATTTTTGGAATATTTTTGATTTTGGCAAGTATAGCACTTCCTGCTGATGCTTTAGGAATCAACAAAGGTCATCTTGAAAATTGTCCAGCTTCTCAAAACTGTGTCGTTAGTCAAGATGCTGACATCAAACACACAATTGACCCAATTTATTATCATATAGACCGCAACAAAGCAAGAGAAACAGTATTAAAAGTTTTGACAGTTGTTCCACGTACAGAAGTTGTAGAACAAACAGATAACTACATCCATGCTCTTTCCAAAAGTCGTATATTTCGTTTTGTCGATGATGTAGAATTTTATTTTCCTGAAAACGAAAATTTAATTCATATACGTTCAGCATCTCGTTTAGGAGAATCTGACCTTGGAGTTAACCGCAGACGTATGGAGCAAATTAGACTTGCGCTACGTGACCTAAATATTTAGAGAACTCCATAAACTTCCATCTCATATTTCTCTGCGCTCTCTGCGTCTCTGTGGTCACAAAATATATCACCACAAAGACACAGAGTTAAAAAGTTACATCAAAATATATTTATACAATTTCGTAATTTCGTAGTTTCGTTTTTATGATTATAATTTACTTTTTTATTTACTAGTTATTTGTACTTAAATACTTAGAAACATGTAATAAATATCTTAAATATATTCGTGGATATTACTCAGGTTACTATAATAATCATACGAATAAAGTAGCTACATTGATTCTCACACACTCAGCTACTATGAATTTCAAATCGCTCCTCAAACAAGCAAATTATTCAACCGTAGTATTACTAAGTTTAATTAACATTTCTCAAGTAAACGCACAAACATCGGCACCTACCAACACTCCACCACAAGTTATATTATACGTGAATCCACAGTTAGGAACAGATGGCGCCATTGCGGGGAAAAGTGAAGCGACACCCTATCGAAGCATCTCATACGCACTCACACAAGCAACTCCAGGAAGCATCATCCAATTAGCATCAGGACGTTATTACAGCGAAACTTTTCCACTCATCATCAAATCAGGTGTCATTCTCAAAGGTAATGAAAACACCCAAGGTCAAGGAGTAGAAATCATCGGTGGAGATTCCTACATGAGTCGAACCTTTGCAAAACAAAACGTAACACTCGTTGCACAAGACAACTCTCAAATAGCAGGTATTACCGTTACCAATCCAAACGTGCGTGGTACTGGTGTTTGGGTCGAATTCGGACAACCCATCATTCGTAACAATAATTTTATTAACAGCAAACGCGAAGGAATATTTATTACAGGTAACGCGGCACCTACAATAGAAAATAACCGATTCTTTCGTAATGATGCAAACGGAGTTTCCATCACCTCCGAAGCAAAAGGTGAAATCCGTAATAACATCTTTGATAATACAGGTTTCGGCGTTGCAATTGGTGGCAAATCAACACCCTTACTATCCGACAATCAAATCCGTGGAAACCGCAATGGTATAGTACTAACAGACTCATCTCACCCCAAATTATTCTCAAATCTAATTGAAAACAACAGCGATTACGGTTTAGTAATAATCGGACAATCCGAACCCAGCTTAGACAGAAACACCTTCAAAGACAATAAAAAGCAAGACCAATTTCGCGTTATCCCAACATTACAACAAGAGGCGCCAATCGAACAATAGCAACGTGGCAACGGATAGAACGGATGTAACGGATAGCTAATAACTCATCCGTTACATCCGTTGCCTTATTTGCTCGCAGTAGAATTAGAAGAACACAACGAAACAATAAACTTATCACGTTGTTCTACAAAAGAAGCAGAAGGTTTATCAACTTCATACAACGACTGCAATGCATCCGACCAAGGAAGATAAGTTCTATCGCTGTTTTGATGCTTGATTTGATAATCTAAGAAATAGTGTGCTTTTTTGAGCGCAATATCTTCCGGTGATAATTTGGCTAGCTTTAAGTTTTGCTCTAATGCTTGTAATCCGCTTTGAATTTTAGCACGTTCAGTTTCGGACATGATTTGGAATGTTACAGACTCATTAAGTCCTCGTGATTTGTTCACTAACTGCCATTGATAAAGCTTACCTGGTTCCAAAGCTTTTTCGGCGCCATACACAAGCTTTTGTGCTGATGTATTAACAGGTTGTCTCCAAACTTCGGTTTGACTGTCGTACCCACGTACTACTAAATTAGCGTCTTGGTTTTCTGATGACTTCCATACAAATAGTGGACGTTCGTGCCAAAGTAAATATGTTTCAAAGATACCTGGTGTTATTGAGCAAACTCCACCAGAACGTGATGTTCTTGAAACTTTGCGCTCATCTTTCCGGCGCCACAACCCGAGGAAATCTGCTACTCTAACTTGGGCGACTGTTTGAGTTGATGTCAGGTTAGTAAAGCTGTCCGTAGTGACAAAACTAGTTGCGAACAGCAAAATCAACATGAACCGTAAATATTTTTTGTTAAGCATGGTTTTGTCTTCTTGTCGCAGATAAAACATAAGCTAAAAATACTGATGATGGTAGGAACCAAGGAAGTAAAAGTGCCGCAGTTACATATAATTGCAACGCTGCTACTCCGTATAACACAACTCCTATTAAGCTACCTGTGAGGATTTTTATCTTAATTTTTTGTGTTAAATGTGACTTATATTTGAGAGTAAGTACAGCAATTTTACCGACTAAAATCGCAAGCGTAATTACCCAAATATCAGGTATTGGAGTAATTAAATGGCGCCGCATAAAATGGTGAGTTGTATATGCTAAAGATTGACCCCCTGTCATCCACGTCTGTTCCGTCCAATATTTCATTGCTGTCGGTATTGGCATTCTGTCGGGTTGACCTGCTGCTTTTCCTAAACGCTCATCGTTTCCTGTTGCTATTAATACAGCTTGTTTTGATATCAATGGAAACTTGTTCGCGTCTGGATTCTCTATTAATTGCCAAGCAGGTATTTTGGTGTATACTTTGTCTGGAGGTATAGAAAAATCTATTATCGGTTGCTGTCCAAATAATGGGCGCCATTGTTTTAAAGCTGTTAAATCACCTTTTTTAGGTAATTTTGTTTTAATTGTATCAAGCAACTGAGTTCTTAAATCAATAGTTCCACCCGTCTTAGGTTTCGGTAAATCTGTTATTTCTTGGGTCGCTAATTGAGTTAGTGCCATCAAATAAGAAATCGGACATGTTTCGCGACACTCATTTTCAGGTAATTCCACGTAAGAAGGGAATGATTCTGTGTAACCTTGTAAAGTCCAGTTACGGTTTCTAATTCCGTTAGCATCATTAACACTCGCTTCTTTACCTTCGTTTAAAATAGTCCCAAAAACAACCCATTTATTTTCCTTGACTGCACGACTTACTGCTGTTCCTAAATCTTTGTCTGCTGTCGGTGGATACTTTTGCGGTGTATCAATTAAAAAATCTAAACCAATAACGGGTGCATTTAATTTCCGTACACGTTCCATTAGCTCCGCTATATAACTACGATTCATAGGTAAAATTTGTGAACTTGGTAGTTTGCGTTTGGCAATGGACTTACTATCTATTTCTACTAATGCTACTGGTGGCGCCTCATCAGATGGAATTTGATTCGTTGTGTTACGATAAACTGCTTGGGTAAATACTCTACCATCAAGTAAAAAGTCCTGAACAGGAACCATTGTACCAACAGCAATAGTGACAGCTAATGCGACCCCTTCAATAATACTATTAGGTAAAACCACCTGCCGAATGCGCTGATGCCACGGTAACGATGGTGGAATTTTATATAACTCGGCGCCTGGATGACAGAATAAAGAAGGCAGTAAATAAGATGATGGATAAGTATGGCTTTTGTCTAAACGTAAAAATTGCCGTGCTTCCATCATCGACTCGTACACATTTAAGTGTTTACCCAAAGAAAGCAAAAACTTAACTAAAAATTCCTGTGCGACCCGGTTATGGACTGGTTCACGCATCACCATTACTTGGCTAAACCCTATATCTATCAAAGATTCAGCAATATTTAACCCACTGCACGAATTAAATATAGCAACTTTTAACCGACGTTGACGTGCTGCATTCAAAAGCGTTGCTATTTCTTTTATAGATATTGACACCCCTGGTGCGATTCCTAACTCCCCCCCAGTTAAATCTGTTTCATTGCTATGTCCAGCAAAGAACAGCACATCCCATCCACATTCATCAGCTACTGCATTTGTAATATTTTCAATTACCTGCGAAGCTGTTTGCTTAGGTTGCCACCCGACAAACTCCACATCTGCAATTTTTGATAATTCTTTTAAAGCTTCTCGTTCTGTTTGAAAGTCTAACCCAGTATCATCACCCAATATCGTTAAAATACGAGTGCGTCCTTTTTGCTGTAAAGAATGGTTAGGAGCGCTTATTTTTTGAGGAGAACGAATAATTTGAATTTTTCCAGCACTTTCCCAAGCTTCCCACGGAAATCGATCTAACTCAATAGGTGTACAAGTTAAAAATACCTTTATTGATTGAGCTTGATTTAAATTACTGCCTTCTTGATTCAATTGTGCGCGAATCTCATATAATTCAGCGCTTCGTAACCAACTATTAAATTCATAAGTCAACCTAGACTCAGCTTTAACTAGTTCTGCGTGCCAGTCAACCGAAAGCTCCGCAACTCCTCCACCAACTGCTTTTCCCCGCATTTCATCTGACTGGTAAAAGTTTAAATACGCTTTCTTCCAATCTTGATATATTTGAGTCAAAACGGTAGGATAATCAACCTGTGCAGCTAACCTTTGTCCCTGTCCCCAGGACAACTCAAACAAGCATATTTGTTCTACTTTTTGAACTTTTAAACTAAATGAATGTTCCATAGCTCAGACGTAAAGGGGAAGGAAGTATCTTATTATTATGTATTTTTACTTACAGTTATATAACGAAAGTTTAAATTTTAATTTAAATTTCCGGTAAAAATTCTAATTAATAGTAAACAGAGCCTGAATTAACCTTCTAAGCCAAAAGGCTCAATTTCAAACACACTGGTATCATCAGCAGTCACCGTTACCCAGAAACGGTCATTAGAGTCACCAACAAGACGAGCAAAAAGAATTTCTTTGCTGCTATCACCTTTTAGAGTTTGGTCAAATAATTGTTGCGTTTTGTCACGAATTTCCAATCTTAAGGTTTGCGGTACTAGTGAACTTGAAATTGAGCGCACAACTATTAGTAGCATCCACTCTGAGTTATCTGATACTTCATTTAATTCCCATATAATTGCATAAAGTCTTAAAGCCGCACATTCTGAGTTTAAATCACGTGAGGCGCCTTGAGCATTTAAAGGAATGTAAATTTTTTGTTTTTCTAATGCTTCTCGAATTGGTTGAAAATCTTCACTTATTCGTAATGCTGATGGTGCTAAAGTAGGCATTAACATCCATCCTAACTCCTCGGCAAGTGTATCAATTTGATTACGTAACCAACGTCCAACATTGATAAAAGGTTGTATAGGCTGACTTTTTGTCGCATTCGTTACAACTTCTGCCCGTGTCAGTGCATATAACCAGTTAATTAAATGAGGGTTACTAAACAGTGTTTTCGCTTCATCGACCGTCAAAAACTGTGAAGGATGCTTTCTTAATTCAGATTGTAGCCTAGTTAACTTTTGCTGTAGGGTTGTGGATGTATCAGTTTGTGTAGTTGGTATACTAGACTCTACAGGTAAATTAATTGCCCTAGTATCTAAACACCGTAAATTTAGTAGTAGTGCATCAACGTCAAAACTAAGTACCTCATTTGGCAAACAATAAGTGAAATCTTCCTCAACTTGTAACGAAACTTGTTGTTTATAGCTTTGAAGCTGTGGATAACTCATAAACCCGAACACATTAGCTTGCTGTAATTCTTCCTCAACATGCATCAACACATAAAAATGCGCTGCTAATTTAGGTACATCGACAACAGCAAAAGGAATACTTTGTAAATCTCCAACCTTACTTGCCGTAATTACACAAACCTTAAAGGCACCGACTTGAACATTACAAGCAGCAGCAAGTATATTTGAGTAAGCAGGTTGCCAAATAGTTGACTTAGATGCATCAACTTGTAAATCAGGTGCCCGTTCAGCCATCAATTGTTCAAAGCCAATAGTACCTAAAGCATTAAGGTAAACTTGCCAACTTTGCTCAGGAGCAGATATTCCAAAACTTAATTGTGCCGCACGTTGAATTTGTTCAGGCGCCAACTCGGTGCTATCATCACCAAGCGAGGAAAAATCGAGCCAGTCAGTGTCAGTAAAGTAAGTAGGTAGGTTCATGATGTACAGTTAGGAGTTAGGAGTTAAATTTATTTTGTCTAAACAAAGGCAAAGATGATGTGCAAACAGACTCTTAAGAGGTTGGTTACGAACCGGGTTTCTAGCTTCAGATTCTGCTTGTGCAATAATTTTAGTAATTTGTTCGTCTAGTGCTTCGTCAATTTTTTGGTCTAAGCATTGTAATTGTTTGATACCAGTAAACTGTTTAGCTATATCTATAACCTTGGTACGTAAAATTATTAATACCCTTTGTCTAACATCAACACGTAAATCATTGAGTTTTAATAAGCGTGTTACTTCATACTGCTGTTTCACCCCTATTTGTGGTGCAATTTGAGTCATAGACTCACCTCGACAGTGAAATAACTCTAAACCTTTAATAAATGATTCAACTTGTGACGGGCGCCGACGCTGAATTTTGATGATAAACTCTTCAATAACTTGGGAAAGTGCTTCGTCTAATGATTCTTTCAATTGTTGTTGATATAACTGAATAAATTCGTTTTCTTCTTGGTCTTCATTATTAGACATTGCTTGTTGACGCTCAACAATAGGCTGAACTTCCTCTTGGTGATAAGATAACGTTTTAATGGCGCCACCTCGTGCAATAATTCGGTACTCTCGCAACTTTGCTGCGATAAAGTGTAATTGCTTTAAAACAGCTTCATTACTATAAGTCTTTCCCGTTCGGGTTTTTAAATCTGTAGCAATGCGAGATAACTGCTCACCAGTTGGAGGTTGACACGGTAACGTCGAACCCGCAATAAACTGTAAACGGTCTGCACGGTATACTACATGATAGCTAACCAGCAACTCACAAGCTTGTTGAACCTCAAACGTAGCCAAATGATACATCTCTCTTAAAATACGCTGTAATTCTTTAAGATTTGTATCATTCAATAATGCCCAATCGCTAACTAAAAACACACCATGCTGAAGTAAAAAATGCTTCAACTCTGAATGCTGCTTTACATAGCGACTCACCCAAGTATTAAGCGAACCTTTATCAGGGTTATACGTTCTTAATATCGTCGTTGCCAAAGATTGGTAAGAACCAGTTTCCTTTTGATGCTTAAAACTTTGTAGCACCTCATCTCCCAATACAATCGGTAATAAATCGTTATGATTAAAACCGTGTTGCCTGCCAAACTTAACGCCTAAATCAACGCAAGCCTGATAAATTTGATGAGAGATATAGCAGCGCAAACACATTTCAGCCATGCTGTTACTTGCTTGCTGTTTGTGCATTAAATGCCAAAGTTGTCGCTGTAATGCAACATCTGAGTCATCAGCAAGTGTAGGAAACTGTTTGTGTAGGTAGTCATTAGCTGCGTTAACCATTTCCCTAGAGGGTCTACCATCATTGGATAGCTTGACAAATCCACAATACTTAGATATTAGAGCCACAGTGATTTTACTCAACGCTAATCATTATCAATTGTTTCACCTCCTTCTGAGAATTGCAATTTGTACTTTGACACCCTTCTAGGCGCCTGTTAATGCTCTATTTCTGGCAGCAAAAAGCTTATGCAGTTTTTTCCAAGACATCTTGTAGCATAGGCATCCTGCCTGTGCAGTACATGTGTTTAGTTTTACCACAGAGACTATTAGACCACAGAGAAGAAGCAATTCCGGAATTTAAGCTAAATTAGGCGTAATTAGATTTTACCGATTTTAACTATTTATACTATCTATGGCGCCAGTTCTGATATTTTGGCTATATAACAACTTTTTGATTTTTTATACTGGGGGATTGATTGGCATTGGATTTATGAGTAGTTCCGTGGCTTTACCGAAAGTATTAGTGGCGCCTGTCATTATTTTACTAGGAGACCTGATTGGAGCAGCTTTGTGTTGGCTGCTATTAATAATTTGGGAAATTGTAGAAAATATATTCAACCTTCCAAAGCCACCAGATAACATCGGAATTTTCTTACTTTTTGTAATGGCAATTGCAGGTTTTGGGCTGACTGGGTTAGCTAGTGGTACTTTTTTAGCTATCTCTTCGCATCCCAAACGCCGCATCTGCTTAATTTTATCTGTGATTGCTGCGTTTATCGTAGCATTAGCAAATATATTAGAATATGGAATTAAGTCATAATCAAGTTAAGTTAATAGTTTATGAATTGTTCCTCAAACATTAGTTGAATTAGTTGTACCTCCTTCTGATATTGTTATCGAGTTTTACTCTCCTTTCAAACGTCAATTTACTGGTTATGCTGTTGAATAAATAGTTTGCAACGGATGCAACGGATGTAACGAATGATAAATTTGTTACAAATAAGGTATAGTTATTTAAAATCAACTATCCGCTAAATCCGTTCATCATCCGTTGCCATTAAATATTGCGTTTAATAAATATAAACCTAGGTCTTTGTTTAATGGTTCGTTATGTTGGGGACATCCTGATGAGTGTAAACATCTAGGACATCCAGTTTCGCAGTCACATCCGGACGCTAGTGCGTATGCTTTTGCCGCAAATTTACTTAGGTCGTGAAATATTGCTTCTGCGGCGCCGTTTCCTCCTTCGCATGTATCGTAAAAGTAGTTGTATGTTCTACCTTCTTTCTCTGTAACAATACCATCTACATCTAAACTCGATGATAATACGACTAGTGGAACGGCTTTGATAATTTGATGTTGTAAACTGTGAAGTGCAATAAAATCAGAGGCGCCTGTCCATAGTGGTTGATATATTTCAGGAATACTATTCCCGTATTTTTGGATTATTTCTTGTTTTAATGTGGAAACTTGCTCACGAAGTGCTTTTTTAACTCCTTCGTTCAAGTCTATTAATACACATGGCGCCTGATATTTGGTGACTAATGGTGTTTCAAATATAATTTCATCTTGCAGTGTTATAACTTCTGCTGCATAAATTTGGCGCCGACATTTGGGACAAGAGTTTCCTTCAAGAGATTTTTTAAAGTTTGCACATTGTTGATTTTTACAGGTTTTACCGTATATACGCTTCATTAAACGGTATCCTGTAACGCTAGTAGTTATTTCTCCCCAAGCAAGTGTTAATCTAATTCTACCGTCATTAATATTGGTATTGATTATTTTGGGCTGTGCGAGTGTAGATAAAGGTACTATATCTAATTCCGATTCTGCTTCTGTATATAAAGTTGTTTCTTTACCTAGATATGCAAGCTGCGCTTCTCCTTTCTCTACATTCAAAGTTTCGCTACGGTAAGCAATAATATCACCGTTTTCATCTTGGAGAAAATAAATTGCTTGGGGAAATACCTCGCGATACGCAACTTCGAGAGACATTTTTTCTAAAATCTCTCCTGAATGTTTATCAATCAAATTTATCGAAGTATTTGCAGCGCTTCTTAAATTTACCTCTTTATGTGGATAACCACGGCCCCATAACTTACCCCCATAACTTAGGTAAAGTTTCTTTTGCTGTAGTAACGAATCTGCTATTGTACCAGCGACATGTCCAAAGCGGTGATTAATTTCTCTTAAAGCTAAAGCACTTTCTATACACCCACATTCCAAATGCTTACCCAATATAGTTGGATAATCAGGATTAAACGCATTACACTCAACGTCTCCCGATAAAAGCTGCTGAGGATTCTTAGCGTAATATACATCAATTGGATTTTGTGCCAAAGGTAAATATATTACTAACCCATGTTGCTTACGTCCCGCTCTTCCTACTCGTTGCCAAAATGACATCAAACTACCAGGAAAACCACGGATTAAACAGCAATCAAGTTCAGGTAAATCAATTCCAGCTTCCAAACTAGATGTAGAAATAATAACTTTTATTTGCCCCGACTGTAACTTAGAAATAATTTCCCGGCGCCGTTCTCCAATCAACGAGCTATAAAATAAAGCAACCTGGTTCGCTAAATGTCCGCATCCGGTACGTTGAGTTTCCCGTTGAATTAATCCTAATAAACCTTTCACAGCAGCACGCGAGTTACAAAAAACAATGCCGCTCAAGTTATGCTGTAACCAGGAAATAATCATTTTACTAGCTTCAACATTCGCAGCACTAGTTGGTTCGAGACATAATAAAGTACGTCCTGCACTATCAGCACCACTCTCTCGAATTAAATGTGACCTATTAGGTTGTTGTGTCCTACCGCTAAATCTCAACGCCATACTTATCGGATTACCAATTGTCGCACTCGAACAAATGAACTGTAACTTATGTGAATTACCACCAACAGCATCAACAGCTAACCGTAATCTTCGCATCAAGTTAGCAAAATGGGCGCCGAAAGCACCAATATAAGTATGTGACTCATCAATAACCACATATTGTAACTGTCTCAAAAAATGCCGCCAACCTTCACCTTCAATAGGGCGCCGTATATTATATAGATAATGATGAAGTAAATCGGGACTTACAGCCAAAATATTTGGAGGATAAGGAATAAACAACTGCTGTCTTTCATCCCTTGGAGTATCCCCCGTCATCAAAGCAATTTTAATGCGGTGGTTTGGAATAGCTTTCACTAACATTTGTAACTTCCGCATCTGGTCAAGCGCCAAAGCCTTGAGTGGAAAAATATATAATGCCCTAGTATTAGGTTGCTTAATACAAGCTTCAATAATCGGTAAATTATAACAAAGCGTCTTACCCGAAGCAGTGGGAGTAGTAATAGTCAAATCATAACCCGCACGCAGTTTTGCCAAAGCCTCTAACTGATGCGAATAAACCGTATTCACACAAATATTCTGCAAACCCAAATGTAAATTAGATGGTAAATCTTCAGGTATCGGGTGAATACTGCCACCAACACCAGATTGAATATTCACCCTAGTAATAGTCGTCGCAAAATCACGAGCGACAGATTGAAAAGCAACATTAGGAATCTTATCAATTTCCTCACCAATCGCTGCAACATCACCACCAATATCAGAATTATCTAAGTTACTTCCTAAACTGGCGCCGCTTTCCTTAATCAACCCCTTCTCAACAACATCTTCCCAATTATCAAACTGAGTCGGGTTAACCTCTTCAATAAACTTAACAATTAAACGCCTACCCAAAACAGCCATAACCTCTCCCACACCATACTCAGGAGAATAGACGAACTTAGAAGGCGCCAACCACTCAGGAGGTTCATTAATTTCTTGGTTAGCCGCACGGAGAATAGCAGCGTAATCAGTAGGCTTATCAGTCACAATTATTACAAGTAGGGTGCGTAACTGCATCAACAAACTATAAACAAAACGAAAAATATCAATGCAGTTACGCACCATCTTAATACATTTAATTAAATCAGATAAAATGTTTTCTCCTGTGAAGCTTTGTCTAAAAAATTGATGAATTGGCTAACTGGTTGCAAGCAAATCCACCATTACCTGATGACCTCACTGACAGATTTGTGTCAATAGAATTATTCTGCTTTTATTGTGGAGCAGTCATCCTTGCTCGCCTGTAATAGGAAGTGGGACGGGTAGGCATGACTTTTATTATCCTGGGTTGCCTAAATTTTGTGTGACTTCGACACTGATGCCTAATTCATTTGGGAGCATCCACTTTCGGCAGATAGATTTTTTTAGACTACGATATAGTAAGGTCTATGGTGCCATATAATTTATGTTTCTTCCAAAAGTGAAAAGTGGATGCTCCGATTCAGTTGCTTTTTGACAAAGTTGATATAAATATCTTGTGCCATCTTGTGCCCAATTGTTTTTAGTTTATAAAAATTTAAGTTAATTTATGCTAAGTGTCACATATCCAACGATAGATGTGGGTTGGAAGGATTTGAGTTATGTAATTTTATGTTATACATAAAACTGAGTTTATTACTAAAGAGTTGAAATGTCCGCACAGAGTGATTCTGAAAGCTTATTTGCTGGCAATGGTGAGATGTGTCAACTCATGCGCGTGTATGATTGGTCACAAACACCGTTAGGCGCCGTTGAGAGTTGGCCTCAAAGTCTTAAAACCTCGGTACGGATAATATTGACTTCGCGTCAACCAATGTTTATTTGGTGGGGTGATGAACTTATCAACCTTTATAATGATGCCTATAAAAGTATTGTAGGTGGTAAGCATCCAGAAGCTTTGGGGCAACCTGCTTCCCATGTGTGGCGTGAAATTTGGGAACAAATTGCTCCAAGGGCTGCATCGGCAATGCGTAATAATGAGGGGACTTATGATGAATCGTTGCTACTGATTATGGAGCGCAATGGTTATCCAGAGGAAACTTATTATACATTTTCTTATAGCCCTGTTCCTAATGATCAAGGTGGTACGGGTGGTATTTTTTGCGCGAATACTGACAATACGCAGAGCATCATTGGTGAGCGTCAGTTAGCATTATTGCGTTCGTTAGCGGCTAGTACGGCAAATGCGCGCACGTTTAATACAGCCTGTACGCAGAGTATACAATCTTTAGAAAGCAATCCTTATGACATTCCGTTCGCGTTAATCTATCTCGTTGACGCGGATACTAGGCGCCTGATTTTAGCTGGCACTACTAGTAATATTACAGAGCATCCAATAGCTTTAGAAACAGTCACTCTTGATGAAAACTCTATATGGTCGTTTGCTGAAGTAATCGAATCGCAGCAAATCAATTTAATCTCTAATTTAGAAGCACATTATAATAACCTACCGCACGGTGCCTGGAATCAAGAACCATCACAAGCAGTTGTTGTACCAATATTACCATCAGGAAAAACAGGTAAAGCCGGAATATTAATTGCTGCCTTAAATCCATTTAGACTCTTAGATAGTAATTATAAAAGATTTTTTGAGCTTGTTTCAAATACTATTGCTGCCAGCATAGCCAGCGCACAAGCTTATGAAGACGAACGGAAGCGTGCGGAAGCTTTAGCTGAAATTGACCGTGCTAAAACT
Organism: Calothrix sp. PCC 7103; assembly: GCF_000331305.1. Taxonomy (GTDB): domain Bacteria; phylum Cyanobacteriota; class Cyanobacteriia; order Cyanobacteriales; family Nostocaceae; genus Dulcicalothrix. The sequence goes on from NZ_KB217478.1 coordinate 685,894, forward strand.
GTTTTCTTTAGCAACGTTAGTCATGAATTTAGAACTCCACTCACTTTAATGTTAAGTCCAGTGGAAGATGCACTGACAGATACGGATGTACCTTTACCTCCACGCCAACAGGAACGAATTGAAGTAGTGCAGCGTAATAGTTTACGCTTGTTGAAATTAGTAAACAATTTGCTTGATTTTTCTCGTATTGAAGCAGAACGCATTCAGTTAGTATACGAACCAACCGACCTCGCAATCTTCACCGCAGATTTAGCGAGTATGTTTCGGTCTACGGTTGAACGGGTTGGTATGCGTTTAATTATAGATTGCCCAGAGCTAACAGAACCTGTGTATGTAGATCGGGAAATGTGGGAAAAGATAGTTCTTAACCTGCTTTCCAATGCCTTCAAATTTACTTTTGAAGGAGAAATAGCGGTTGTATTACGTCAATTAAATGACCGCGTTGAGTTAGAAGTACGAGATACAGGTACAGGTATACCAAAATCCGAATTAGCACATATATTTGAACGGTTTCATCGAGTCAGTGGCGCCAAAGGTCGTTCGTTTGAAGGTTCTGGCATTGGTCTATCATTAGTTAATGAGTTAGTACTATTACACGGTGGAACAATTAATGTAACTAGCGTTGTTGACCAAGGCACAAGTTTTATTGTATCAATACCCCTTGGTTGTACACATTTGGCGCCAGAACGTATAGGGACCGAACGCTCGCTCAGTTCCACTGCAACAAAAGCAACAGCCTATATAGAAGAAGCATCAAGTTGGATACCTCAAAGAGTAGAAAGTGCTGAGTATAAAGTGCTGAGTAATGAATTAAATATTGAAAACAACACTACTTTACCCAACTCCACACTCAACACTCAACACTCTTCAAAAATTCTTCTTGTTGATGATAATACAGATATGCGTGAATATGTCAAGCGATTATTACAGGAGCATGGATATATTGTAGAAGCAGTTGAAGACGGTATTGCGGCCCTAGAGAAAGTCGAGCAACAAAAACCTGATTTAGTATTAACAGATATTATGATGCCTAAACTTGATGGTTTAGGGTTATTACAACAACTACGGGCAAATTCAACTACAAGAGAAATTCCAATTATTCTACTATCTGCCCGCGCAGGAGAAGAATCCCGCATTGAAGGACTTTCTACAGGCGCCGACGATTATTTAATTAAACCATTTTCAGCACGGGAACTTATTGCACGAGTAGAAGCAAGTTTAAAATTAACGCGACTGCGACAAGAGTCTGCGCGTCGTGAGGAAGTAATTCTTGAGCGTGTTACCGATGCATTTTTTGCTTGTGATAACGACTTGCGCTTTACCTACGTCAATGCAGCAGCAGCACAAATGATGCGAAAAACATGCGAAGAAATTATTGGTAAAACGCTGTGGGAAGTTTTCCCTGATGTTATTGGTACTCCATTTGAGCAAGCGTACCTAAGCGCGATGCAAGAACAGAGTGTAGTTGAATTCGAGGAATATTACGCAACATATAATATTTGGGTTGAAGGGCGCCTTTTTCCCTCGCCAACTGGACTATCATCGTATTATCGAGACGTTACGGAGCGTAAACAAGTAGAAGAAGCACTGCGGCAAAGTGAAGCACAGTTTCGTCAACTAGCTGACGCAATGCCACAAATAGCATGGACTGCAACAAAAGATGGCGCCCCAATATATGTTAATCAGCGATGGATTGATTATACAGGGTTAACATTAGAGCAAACTTTAGACCAAGGCTTTATTGCACAAGTTATTCATCCAGATGATTTTGAACCAACGTATGAAGTTTGGAATACAAGTCTGGCAACAGGGAGTCTTTATCAAACCGAATTTCGGCTTAACAATATTGTATCGTTAGAAAAACAATATCGTTGGTTTTTGTGTCGGGCAATACCAATTCATGATACTACAGGGCAAATTACACAATGGTATGGTACTTTAACAGATATTACCGAGCTTAAGCTAGCGGAAAAAACACTGCGTGAAAGCGAGGAACGTTTCCGCAACATGGCTGATAATGCTCCCTTCATGGTTTGGGTTACTGACTCCACTGGCTACTGTACATATCTTAGTCAAAGCTGGTACGATTTTTCAGGTCATACTGAAGCAACTGGTTTAGGATTTGGATGGTTAGATGCTACACACCCAGAAGACCGTGAATACACTGAAGAAATATTCAAAGCAGCTAACGCACGGTATGAAGCTTTCCAGATAGAATACCGTTTGCGGCGCCACGACGGTCAGTATTTTTGGGTAATGGACGCTGCTAGTCCTTGGTTTGGGGTAAATGGTGAATATCAAGGTTATATCGGTTCAGTGATTGATATTTCCGAACGAAAGCAAGCTGAAGCGGAGCGTGCGCGTCTTTTACAATTAGAGCAAACAGCTAGACTTGAAGCAGAAAAAGCTAACCGTATTAAAGATGAGTTTTTGGCTATATTATCACATGAGTTACGCACACCGCTTAACCCTATCCTTGGTTGGTCGAAACTTTTGCAAAGTGGCAAGTTAAACGAAGCAAAAACAAAAGAAGCTGTAAAAATTATTGAGCGCAATGCAAAATTGCAATCTGAACTCATCGAAGATTTGCTTGATGTTTCGCGAATATTGCAAGGTAAGCTAAATTTAAATATATATCCAATTAATTTAGCAGCAACAATTGAAGCCGCGATTGAAACAGTCCAACTAGCAGCAGAGGCTAAATCAATTCAGTTAGAAGCCAAATTTGAATCAAATGTTGAAAAAGTTTTAGGAGATGCCGCACGTTTACAGCAAGTTGTGTGGAATTTACTCTCTAATGGAGTTAAGTTTACACCCGTGGGTGGGCGCCTGGAAGTGGAGTTATCATTTGCTCGTGATGAAAGCAACTTTGCTCAAATTACAGTTAGCGATACAGGAAAAGGTATTTCCCCTGAATTTCTACCCCATGTGTTCGACTACTTTCGACAAGCAGATAGTACAACAACACGCATGTTTGGGGGATTAGGATTAGGACTTGCTATCGTGCGTCACCTGGTGGAATTACACGGTGGTACGGTTCGTGCAGATAGTCCAGGTGAAGGAATGGGTGCAACTTTTACGATTAAATTACCGTTAGTAAAAACAGAGTCAACTGAAGAAGTAGTATCAAAAACATCCGAGTCATCGCTCAATTTAAACGGTATTAAAATTTTAGTAGTCGATGATGAAACCGATTCACGAGAACTAGTAAAATTTATAGTAGAACAAGCAGGCGCCGAAGTCATTGCAGCAGATGGAGCAAAACAAGCATTAGCAACATTAACGCAGTGGTTGCCAAATATACTAATTAGTGATATTGGAATGCCAGAAATGAATGGTTATATGTTACTACAACAAGTCAGAAAATTGGCGCCGCAACAAGGAGGACAAATACCAGCAATAGCTTTAACAGCATACGCAGGAGATTATAATAAACAGCAAGCGATAGCAGCAGGATTCCAAGGACATATCGCCAAACCAATCGAACCAATAAATCTACTAAAAGCTATTAAAGATTTAATTTTAACTCCTTACTCGTAAGATGCGTGACGCGACTAGTTCATTAGTTTTACTTTGCGATTGTTATGGCGTCACGCACCCTACCTCCTAACTTTTAATTCAAACACATCTGCCAATATACCTGTATCTCCAACAACTCTTTTCGTTTTCGATGGTGAGTCATATACTACCAATAATGAAGGCTTTCCTAATACTTGTTGAAATAATGTCATTCCTTCCGCATGGTCATCTCGGTTCCCATAAGGAATATCAAGTACAACTTCAGGACGGTGTAAAACATTTTCTTGTAAATTAAAACCATCGCACAATCTATAAACTTGTACTGGCCCATCTAAATCCATTGTCGGCCCAGCTAAAATTAATAAATCCCTGCCATCACGACATATATCACGAATTCCTAAACCGTTTAAATATAAAAAATGCTTTTTATAGAAACTATCTCCTAATTGTGCTAATTTTAGTACCCCGGTACTGAATTCTTCTAATTCTAGTTCTAATATGACTGCCCAACCGCGTAAAACTGGCCCACGCAAACCAAGAATAACTCGACTACCTTCAACTTCGATACCTTCAATATCAAAACCGTTGTCTTTGCCTGGAATGTGTGCTTTGATAAAGGCGCCGAGATGAGAGTCTTGAGTTAAAGCATCAATTAACACATTGCCTGTTGGTGTTAATTCTAATTTAGCTGCACTTAATTGTTGAGTTGAATTTTCAGGATGTGAGCATGAAGCAAATAACTCTCCATTTACGAGAGGTATACGTCCAAGAATGTAACGGTTTGGTTCTGTTTCGATAGTTGCTAATCTTTGTACATTTTTAATATCAGATTTGTCGAGTTTAGGTTTTTTGCGCTTGTAGCTATGAGAACCAACGAACCACAGATAATAATTACTATATGCTAGCCCTTCGATGTCAATTTCTTCATCGGATGCTGCTGGTAAATCGATAAAATCTGTAACTTGATACTGCTTGTGTTCACCAAAATTACTGGTATCAATTATGCTTAAACGCTCAATCGTAGATGTTTCATCAGAACCTAGCCACAAATGTTTTTCGGTTTGTAGTAAAACTGCCGAAGTATCTTCTCGGTGTTTTTTAAAACTTTCGTTAAAGCTCAGTAGAATTGTTTGGATTGACTGGTTATTAATCATCGCGTATGAATTCAAAAGTATAAAAACAAAAAGCGTGTTATTTATTTTACTTTATCTTGTCAACAATGAATATTAAGAGACATAATTATATTTAAACAAATTTGTATAAGTAATAAATATACTAAAGTAAATATACGACTTAAGGTAGATTTCAAATATTCTGTAAATTAAATATTATTTTTGTTTATGGAATAAATTATTTGTATTAATAAGCACAAATAACTTATCCAAATAAAATAGAAGTTTTTATTTTAACTTATTCCATTTTAGAACTTCTACGACAACCTAATCAGGCGTGATTTTATGACACTAGCAACTCAAACTGTTGTCAAAACCCTAGGAGACTATGCTTACCAGGCAATTCAAAAGCACTTCAAAAAAACCTTAAAGTGGGAAAAAACAGTAAAAAAGGATGAAGACCCAGAAGCGTTGCATCAAATGCGAGTAGGAATGCGGCGCCTACGCACTGTAGTTAGTCGGTTTGGATTCGTCGTCAATTTACCAAAAGCTGTTACAGACCGTAAAATTGGTAAAATAGCACGGCGCCTGGGTAATCTTAGAGACTTAGATGTACTAAAAGAATCTGTAGTAAACAATTTTCAGCCTCATTTACCACCTGAAGAACTCAAGCATTTAGAAAAAGCGTTCAATGCTATCGACAAGCAACGTCAGCAAGCATTGACTAATGTAAAAGCGACACTCAAAGACGGACGCTACAAATCGCTCAAAACTTCACTTGACCATTGGCTCGAAGAACCAAGATACCAAGAATCGGCATCGCTATCAATAGATTTAGCTTTGCCCGACTTGCTTCTACCAGAGGTAAGTTACTTTTTGTTACATCCAGGTTGGCAATTTGGAATGCCATTAGGAAGTAATAACGGTGTTTCCACGTCAACCTCTTTATTAAGAAGTTATCCGAAGGGAATGACGAGTACACACGTAGAGCAAAATTTGAGTTCTAACCACGAAGTTTTGCATAGTCTACGCAAACAAGCTAAACGTCTACGTTATCAAATGGAACTGTTCACCGAATTTTACGGTGAAACCTACGGAGAGCATCTTATCGAAGTTAAAAATATCCAAGATATATTAGGAGAAATTCACGATAGCGATGTTTTAGAAGACTGGTTAGTAGATGTGTTCGGTGAAGACTTTACAGAAAAACTCCCAACTTTCACAAGTTTACTAGTTGACAAACGTCATCAATTATGGCAAAAATGGGCGCCTATCCAAAGACGGTATACGCAGTTAGACACAAGAAACCAACTTCACCTAGCCATCTTAAACCCAATATCAAAGCTACTGGAAGATAATTAGCTGAATTTATTTACAATTGCACCAGTTAATAACCCCAATTGTAGAGACTGAATTAATTCGGTCTCTAAATTTTCGCATTTTTGCATAAACTCGCAGTAGCTGAACCTATATGAATGTAGTGTATTAATATGTTTTGATACATAGAGGGAAAACTACATGAATTGTTCAACAATAATAGATTTATTACAGTATCGTTCGCTACATGAAAATCAAAAAAATCAAAACATCTATACCTTTCTCCAAGATGGAGAAACTGAAGCAGGTAGCTTATCCTATCAAGAATTAGAGAAAAAAGCGCGCGCAATTGGTGCGTATCTTCAGTCACTCAATGCTTACGGCAACAGAGTTGTATTATTATATTCACCTGGGTTAGAATTTATCGCAGGATTTTTTGGATGTTTATATGCTGGCGCCATTGCAGTTCCTGCTTATCCACCGCGACCAGACCAAACGCTAGATAGGCTTAATGCAATTGTAAGTGATGCCGAGGCGAAATTTGCTTTTACCACTACATCTTTAGTCAACTACTTACAAAGTCGGTTTGCAGAAAATCCAAAGTTAATGGCATTAAATTTAATTGCCACTGATAATATTATTAATACTACTGATGCTGATTGGCACCAACCTAAAATCAACACTGACACACTCGCGTTTCTTCAGTACACATCTGGTTCAACAGGGGCGCCTAAAGGTGTAATGATAAGTCACGGTAACATGATGCATAACTTGGCGATGGGTGCAGCAGCAAGTGAGTTTCACGCAAACAGTCGCACTATTACTTGGTTGCCGTTTGGTCATAATACAGGAATGCTAACTGGAGTTGTACAACCGCTTTACAATAATTTTCCTGTAATCATTATGTCACCGCTTGACTTTCTACAAAAGCCGTTACGGTGGTTAACGGCTATTTCGCAATATAAAGGAACTCAAAGTCTAGCGCCTAATTTTGCATATGATTTAGTTTGTTTTAGAACAACACCCGAAGAACGAGCTACACTTGATTTGAGTTGCTGGGAATTAGCTGCGAGTGGGGCCGAACCAGTACGTGCAGAAACTATAGAAAGGTTTGTCAACACGTTCTCTCCATATGGTTTTCGTCGCGAAGCATTTATTGTTGGTTACGGGATGGCAGAGAGTGTTGTAACTATTTCTGTTGGTGATAAGCACAAACCTGTCGTTATTTTAGACATTGAAAAAGCCGCGTTTGAACAAAACCGCATTGTTGTTACTACGAATACAAACGAAACGACACAGAAGATAGTTAGTTGCGGTCGTACTTTGTTAGACCAGAAAATTATCATCGTTAACCCTGAATCATTAACGCAATGTCAAACCGGAGAAGTTGGAGAAGTCTGGGTGTCAAGTCCAAGCGTTGCTCAAGGATACTGGAATAATGAAAAGGCAACTCAAGAAATTACTGGATATCTAGCAGATACACATGAGGAACCATTTCTACGCACCGGGGACTTGGGATTTTTACACGATGGTGAATTGTTTGTTACTGGGCGCCTAAAAGATTTGATTATTATTAGAGGTCGCAACCATTACCCTCAAGATATTGAATTTACTGTACAAAATAGTCACCCTGCCTTACAGCCAAGTTGCAACGCAGCCTTTTCTATTGAATTAGAAAGTGAAGAACGACTAGTTATTGCTCAAGAAGTAAAGCAAACACACTTAGATAATTTAGATATTGATGAAGTTATAACAGCGATTCGTCAAGCAGTATCAAAGCATCATGATTTACAAGTATATGCAGTATTATTACTGAAGCCAGGTACAATTCCCAAAACATCAAGTAATAAAATCCAACGTCATGCTTGTCGAGTTGGCTTTTTGAATGAAAATTTAGAAACAATATTAGGTGGTATTCATAAAATCTCGACTATACCAAATATTATCGAAAAAGCTATCAACCGTAATCTACTTATAGAGGTGCCGACTGAACAGCGACAAACATTGCTTGTGTCATATATTCAAGATACAATCTCTAGAATTCTTAAAGTTGAAGTAAGTGAAATTAACAGCGAACAAACGATTACTAGTATGGGACTCGACTCGCTAATGATAGCTGAGTTAGGCAGTGTATTGGAATCTGAATTAACATGTAGCTTTGATGCTGCATTGGTTTTCAATTATCCAACAGTGTCCGCACTAGCGAATTATTTAGTAAATGAAGTCATTTTACCAGATAAACCCACAACTTCTTCGTATAATCCTTTAGTCACAATTCAGACAGGAACTTCTAAAACTCCCTTTTTTTGTGTGCCAGGGAGCGTAGGTACAGCATTTTACCTTCACACACTGGCAACTCACCTTGGAGCAGACCAACCATTTTACGGTTTGCAGGCAGTTGGGCTTGATGGTGATAGAGAACCAGTTGCACGAGTCGAACACATTGCAGCTAATTATATTAAAGCTATACAAACTATTCAACCAACTGGACCTTATTTTATTGGTGGTCACTCATTCGGGGGTAAAGTCGCGTTCGAGATGAGTCAACAGCTGCAAAAACAAGGTTCAACAGTTGCTTTACTAGCAATTCTTGATATTCCGGCCCCCATAACCGACTTATCAATTGTTGTTGAATGGGATGATATAAAATCAATGATTGAAGTTACTAGTTTATTTGCTAGATTACGAGGAAAAAATTTTAAGATATCTTATAATGATTTAGCGCAACTGACGCCGGATAAACAATTAAGTTACGTAATAGAACAGCTACAAGTATTCAACGTTTTGCCGATGGATGCAGGAACAAGGCAAATGCACGGTTTTGTCAAAGTTCTTCAAGCAAACCTACGTGCGATGGCAAACTATTTACCACAAGAAATATATCCAACACCAATTGTTTTGTTTCGAGCAAATGAGGTTCATCCTTGGGATGCATCAACATGGCTTTCAGAAACAATGCAACAAGAAAAAGCATTTGGCTGGGATAAATTTACAAATACATCTCTGGAAATATTCTCTGTTCCGGGCGACCACGTTACAATGATGACTGAACCAAACGTTCAGATTCTTGCTCAATATTTAAAAACTTGTCTCAGCGCAAAGCGTACACATTAAAATACTCGTGACCTTTCAAAAAACTTTGTTGTTCGATAGTAATTTTGTTCAAGCCATGCTGCATAAGTAAGTCTTTTACTTTTTGAACTCGACCATCCAAGTCGTGAACTTCCAAGACAACTTGCTTAATTTTGTGCCAATCTTGTGCTGCAATTCCCAGTAGTACATCTAACTCACTTCTTTCTACATCTATTTTGAGTAAATCTATTTGCTCAATGTTTTGCTCGCGTATTATTTCTGATAGTGTTCTTACTTGACAAGTTACTTGTGTAGCCTGAAATGCTTTATTAATTTTTAGATCGAGAATAAACGCGCCTACAAAGGGAGGTATCCAACGTAACCAGCAAATAAATGCAGGCGCCTCCTTAAGGTTATTAAGAGCCACTTTTTTGATTAAATTTCGCTGATACTGAGAATCATCGGGGTATAGTGTTGACCAACCTGTACAATTTGGGTAGTATGTAAAATTTACTATTCTAGGACTATGTGAAAGTCCGTATGGAAATATTTGAATTTTTTCTGAACTAAGCCTCTGAACATTGCACTGAAGAATTTTAAATATTTCAGATACAGGCTCGAAGGCATAAATATTTACATTATTATTGCAAAATTTACTTGCGTACAATGTAAATAAACCAATATTTGCTCCGACATCAAATACAGTGGCACCTTCATATAACTTAATACCGTTTTTAAAGTACAAAGGCATTTCGTCATATAAGAACTCAACTTCCTCTCGATTTTTATAAAATATTTTGGCGCCATTGGGGAGTATGAGTTCTGGGATTGAATTGGGCATAGTTTATGTATCTATAGCACAGGCATTCCGGCCTGTGCCACGGGAATAAATAATTACTATTGTAATTTTAGAAATTTTTCTAATGCGCTGACCATGCTGGGAGACCAACGACGGACATTTTTAACCCAGTTTATATCTCGGTAGCGGGGATCAAGACCAACTGCGGCAACCCAGTTACTTTCTGCTTCTCCTTGTTGACCTTTTTCCCATAGTGCTGCGGTAATTGAGGCACGCACGTCGGCGAATTTGGGATATTTACGAAGAATATTTTTCATTTGGTGGATTGCTTCGTCTTTTTCGCCTGATTCATATAATGCTAGAGCATAGTTAGCACGGGCGAAAGCGAAGTTCGGTGCAATATCTGCTGATTTTTTGTAGTCAGCAATGGCTTCTTGCCATTTTCCTAAACCTGCTTCAGCATTACCTCGGTTGTTGTATGCCATTGCGTCGTTGGGATCGATTTCTAGTAAATGATTATAGTCAGCGATGGCTTCTTCCCAACGTCCTAAGCCTTCTAATGCTGTGCCACGATTTAAATATGGGTCTGTTACGTTCGGCGCCAGTTTAACTGCATTATTATAATCTACAAGAGCTTCTTGTAATTTATTTTGACTGACGCGCGAGTTACCACGGTTGCTCCAAACTGCTGCATTTGTGGGGTCTTGTTCGAGCATTTGTGTCCAGTAGTTTTCTGCGGTCGCGAAGTCTCCTTCGTCTGTTGCGGCAAAAGCTTTGTTTCCTAGTTCATCGCGCAGTTGTATTTGTTCGGGGGTTAGGTTTGCTTGAGACTGCGCTATAGCAGGTTTACTCCACCCAAATAATAAAAATATGCTTAAGATAACAGCGATTAACTTGACCATTTGTTTTAATCATCTTTCAACTTTAATTATTATGCAGTAGAGACGCGATTGTAGGTTGGGTGGAGCGCGAGTGCGTAACCCAACATCTGACCTTGTAATAGGTGTTGGGTTACGTTCCTCCACCCAACCTACAGAAGTGATAGCTGTTCTGAGGATGAACCTTGTTTGAAGCCCATGTGTTTGTATGCTGCTTGTGTGGCTGTTCTTCCGCGTGGTGTTCGGCTTAAGTAACCTATTTGCATGAGGTATGGTTCGTATACTTCTTCTATTGTTTGTGTATCTTCGCCTGTTGCGGCTGCTATTGTTTCTATTCCAACTGGACCGCCGTTAAATTGTTCAATTATTACACTCAACATTTTACGGTCTGTCCAGTCTAAGCCACATGGGTCTACTTGAAATAGTTCTAGTGCTTCGGCTGCGACAACTTTTGTTATTTCACCACATTCTTTTACTTCCGCATAATCACGTACACGTCTTAGTAATCTATTAGCTATACGTGGTGTTCCACGCGCACGACGAGCTACTTCTTGTGCGCCTTCTTCGTTTATGGGAGTGTTAAGTAGTTGAGCGCTACGGATAACTATTTTGCTGAGTTCTTCTGGTTCATAGAAGCGCAGTTTTTGCACTAAACCAAATCTATCGCGAAGTGGTGAGGTTAATGCTCCAACTCTTGTTGTGGCCCCGACTAAAGTAAATTTTACTAAGGGTATACTACGAGTTTTGGCGGTTGTACCTTTACCAACAGTGATATCCAGACGATAATCTTCCATCGCTGGGTATAAAATTTCTTCAGCCATTCGCGATAAACGGTGAATTTCATCGATAAATAATACATCGCCAGGTTTTAAACCAATTAGCAATCCTGCAATATCACGGGGACGCTCTAAAGCAGGTGCGCTGGTTATTTTACAGCCAACGCCCATTTCTGATGCGAGTATCATCGCCATCGTAGTTTTACCAAGCCCAGGTGGCCCATATAGTAATAAATGGTCGAGAACTTCGTTACGTGATTTTGCCGCTTTTATTGCTATTTCTAATACATCCTTTAAATCTTTTTGACCGATATAGTCACCAAATCGATGTGGACGAATACTATCTTCTTGTTTGCCTTGTTCGTCTACTTTTGCTTCGGGTTGCAATAGAGCATTATCTGTTGAGGCCTCGGATGGCGCCAAATCTGGTGTTGGCTCTGATGCTTTTTTTGACTCCCTTGGACGTTTTTGGCGTTTTGGTTGTGGCTCGTCAGGGTTCTGTGACTGTTGTCTTGAGGAGATGATAGCCATAGTTCGGTTGGTGGTCAGTAACTTGATGGTTGGGAATGAGAATTGAAAATAATTTTTTTCTTTTGTGGTAGCTCGTCAATTTAAAATTTATTTACAATTTTAAGTCGGGCAATTACTAAGGAGTGTAAAAATTCTCATGCTAGCTAAAAGGATTCTACCGTGTCTGGATGTCAAAGCAGGACGAGTTGTAAAAGGAGTTAACTTTGTCAACCTCAAAGATGCGGGCGACCCCGTGGAACTAGCGAAGGTTTACAACGAGGCTGGTGCCGATGAGTTAGTATTTCTTGATATTACAGCGACTCATGAAGATAGAGGCACAATTATTGATGTTGTTTACCGAACCGCAGAGCAGGTATTTATTCCTCTAACTGTAGGTGGTGGTATTCAATCCTTAGAAAATGTTAAAAATTTGTTACGAGCGGGGGCAGATAAGGTTAGTATTAATTCTGCGGCAGTACGCGACCCTGATTTTATCAATCGTGCTAGTGACCGTTTTGGTAATCAGTGCATAGTAGTTGCAATCGATGCCCGGAGGAGGCAAAACTCAGAAAACCCAGGTTGGGATGTTTATGTGAGGGGTGGCAGAGAAAATACAGGTATTGATGCTCTCAATTGGGCACAAGAACTTGAAAAACGTGGCGCCGGGGAATTATTAATTACAAGTATGGACGCTGATGGCACCCAAGCAGGTTACGACTTAGAGCTTACCCGTGCTATTGCGACTAGAGTCCAAATTCCTGTTGTTGCCTCTGGTGGCGCCGGAACTTGCGAACACATCCACCAAGCACTAACCGAGGGGAAAGCCGAAGCTGCCTTACTAGCATCGCTTTTACATTACGGACAACTAACTGTAAGCCAAATCAAAAATTATCTCAACGACAATAAAGTTCCCATCCGAATGTAGCCCTGATATCTTGCTTAAAATCTAACCACCACAAAGTGGTTAGACACACTTATCGAAATTAGTGTTAAGCTTGATGAAGAAGAAATAACTTTTATTAAGAAAAATGTTAGTACCTATATTAATTTTTGATGTAGCGCTGGTTGCCTGGTCGCTACACCTTATGGAAAAAGCAGTAGAACACAAGGAATTTTCCCTAATGCTAGCTGGAGGGTTGGTAGCAATGGCTGCCGCAGGAATGCTCGTTGTTTACTTCTTAATGGGTCACTGCATGAGCTATCTGTTACAACTGTAAATGCGTAATCATATCTAAACATTCTTATATAATTATTAATTCTCAGTACGATTAATTATTCTCATCAAACACATCAGGTATCAACATAACTGAGATTTGAAGTCGCATTTTATTGACATAAGAGCAAATATTTGGGATATAATGAGAAAATTACGGGGTCATAGCTCAGTTGGTAGAGCGCTACAATGGCATTGTAGAGGTCAGCGGTTCGATCCCGCTTGGCTCCACTTGTGCAATGACAATTTATACTTGATTTGACTTTTCAAACATCCTCTAAGATGCTTCGTTCCTCAGCATGACAATTAATAAAATAACCCATCTGTTACATCCGTTTATCATTCGTTGCTAGGTGGTTCTATATCAAATTTTGTTTACCCTTTACCCGTTTATATAATTCCTCCATCGTTTCGATAAACGAATTATCTTTATGCCAGAAAGGAGGAAAATCACCTTGCTTTTTAATGACAATCGCAGAAACTGTGCTGCTTGCTTTAATATCAATGGTTTGAGGTAATCGCTTGGCGCCTAACCAAAATTCTCTAACACGCGGTTTTTCATTAATTACTTGCTTTTCTAATTTGGTGTAGAGCGAAGCTGAAGCTTCGACTAAGAGTTCCTTTTCATTCAATTCTTCAGATAAAACTTTTCCTAAAGGTGTTTTCGCTAGCTTTTCTTGCAGTTCGGTTTTTGATAATCCCCGCAGTTCAAATAAGAGAAATGGATTCTCATCTAGTTGAGAAGCAACTAAATAATATACTCCAGCAATATGTTTACAGGGATTCGCATAATCTGGACAAGAACATTTAGTTTTAAAGTCTCTATCGCTATATGGCAATAAATGTAGTCCTAAATTAGAAAAAGTATCTTCGATGTTTTCTGGGACTTCATTTAGCATCAATCTAGAAACAATGCTTGCTTTGGATGATATTTCCTTAACAACATCATTCCAGCGCGCTTTTGCAATAGGTGTAATTTCAATAGAAATGTTGTATGTTGGTTCTTTATAAACACCAAAATAAGGATTTACTGACCCTCTTACCTTAGCTGTGATTTTATTACTATCTATCTCGAAGCTCTTAACCTTGCCTCCACTTGCATAAGAACGACCACGTTGCAATCTAGCTGAATCGGTAAATGATTCTAGCGCATCAATAAAACGTGTACCCCACCAAGTTCGCGAAAATTTACTCATATTTTACTCCAATAGCGCGCTTTTATTTAATGCAATTAGTTGTTTAAATGCTTCGTTATCTAACTCGGTCAACCAAGACTCATCACTACCCACAACCGCAGAAGATAGTTTCTTTTTATCTTCTATCATCGAATCTATTTTTTCTTCTAATGTGCCTATTGCTACAAATTTATGTACAAACACATTCTTTTTTTGACCTATCCGAAATGCTCGGTCAGTTGCTTGGTCTTCGACTGCTGGGTTCCACCAACGGTCATAATGAAAAACATGGTTTGCTTTGGTTAGTGTAATTCCAACTCCTCCTGCTTTGAGCGAAAGTATAAATACTGATGGTTCTGTCTCTGGGTCTTGAAATTCTGCTATCATTTTTTCTCGACGCTGGCGCCCTGTTCCCCCATGTAAATAGTACGTGTTACAATGAAGAGTATGTTTAATGCGTTTTTCTAACCCTTCACATATATCTGTAAATTGGCTGAAAATCAATAAACTTTCACCTTCTGCAATAGCTTCTTCTACCATTTCTGCCAAACGACTTAGTTTATGCGAACGTTCTGGTAAAAACTCACTACCATCTTGTAAAAACTGTGCTGGGTGGTTACAAATTTGCTTCAACTTCATTAATGTTGCTAATATCAAACCTTTACGTTCAATACCTTCTATATTCTCGATTTTATCTTCTACATCTTTAACAACTGCCTCATATAATGAAGCTTGTTCTTTGGTTAAATTCGTATAAAGCTTTTGTTCGACTTTATCGGGTAAATCGTTGATAATTGATGTATCTGTTTTCACTCTACGTAATATTAAGGGTTCTACTAGCTTCTTTAAAGTAGTAGATTTAACTTTGCTATTGTTTTTTTGAATTGGAATCTCAAACGATTTACGAAACTGCGCTTCTTTACCTAAATATCCTGGGTTCAAAAAGTTGAAAATTGACCATAAGTCTAATAATCTATTTTCGACAGGAGTTCCCGTCAAAGCTAAACGATGTTTGGCATGAAGTTTTAAAATGGCTTTAGTTTGTGCAGCTTTGGGATTTTTGATATTTTGTGCTTCATCCAGTACAACTCGCTGCCATTCAAACCCACTTAATAGCTTTTCATCTTTACGCGCGAGGGTAAACGAAGTAATTACAACATCGTACTGTAAACACAGAGTTTTGAATACCTCATTTTGATTACGACTGGCGCCGTGATGTACCATAACTTTAAGATGTGGAGCAAACCGAGCAATTTCTCGCTGCCAATTTCCCACAACCGAAGTTGGGGCAATTAATAATGTAGGGAACAAACTCTTACTGCCATTGCTATTTTCTCGTTCTTGAATAAGTCGTGCGATTACTTGCAAAGACTTGCCAAGTCCCATATCATCGGCAAGACAACCATTTAATCCCAAATTTTCCAAATAACTCAACCACGATACACCTCGCTTTTGATATTCGCGTAAAGTTCCTTGGAGTTGCGCTAAATCAGAAATTGGTTCAAACTTAGTTTTATCGTGTAATTTAGACATCATCGACGATAAAAACTCGTCGTGTTCAACTTCCCAATCATCTTCTTGTGCAGTACGCTGTAAAAACTCCAGCATCGTCATTTCTGGTTTCTCGTCACCATGAGATTGCCAAAACTCCAAAAAATGCTGCATTTTATCTCTGTCGAGTTCCATCCACTGACCACGAAAATGCACCAAAGGTGTTTTAGCGTTAACTAATTGCTCCCATTCTTGAGGTGTAACTTGCTGCTCCCCTATTGCCAGTTGATACTCATATTGTACTAGTGAGTCAAAGCTGAAATATCCTTTATTATCAACTTTACTCGCAGACTTTCCTTTATTTGATGCTTTAAGGCGAATTTTAGCACGTCGGCGCCCAGCGGGAGTATACCAAGCAGGTACAATCACCTTAAAACCAGCATCTTCCAACACCCACGCACTTTCTTTCAGAAAATCAAACGCTTCTTCTAAACTTACACGTAGTTCACATGGATATTCTGTTTCCATACCCTGCCATAATTTAGGATACATTCGCGCTGCATATCCGAGATTAAGCAGTACATTTGTCTCAAAATTGTGACCAAACTTTTTACTGACGTTTGTTTTCTCTTTCGGACTCATCGACCAGTATTCAGAAAGCGCTAATTTTAACGAAGGGTCTTTTTTATCAGCGACTAAAAATTGAATATGCCAATCATCAATTGTATCAGGATGGGCAGAATGTAACTGAAAGCCTATATTGAAAGAAGCATCATGAGAAGTGCGAGTTATTTTATGCTTCCATACCAACCATTGCTTGAACTCGTCAAAACTTATATTGCTTTTGAGAGGGTTGTATTGATGGGCATAAAAACAGTAATTAACTAAAGAATCGTCAATTTGCTTATCAAATGCAACCGTAGAAGGGGTGTGAGTAACGATATCATGAAGCAAATATTCACTAAAGTGCCGTAATAAAGTTTCTTTATCAAAAAAATCCACAACTTTACTTGGTACTGAAATACCAGCTACGCAAATTAATGGCATGTAATCAACATACCTTTTTAAATTACTTTCATACTCCTCAGAAATAATTTCCCAAGTCGCGTAAATTTCAAAAGTGTTTTTCGCTCGCTGTCGATATTTCAAAGCGGGAATATAATGGTCTTTTAAAATAACCTGCTTAAAAACTTGGGTATAATGGTACCAAAATAGTAAATCTGAACCCAGTTGAATATCAGTTCTATTATATAGTGCTAAAAAGTGAATCTCATTTAGAAGTTGACCGACATTAACTGCATCTGAGTACTTGGCGCCGACTTTAACAGAAACTACAGTCTTATAACAATCAACCTGCCAATATTGAAAACTATCATATTCTAAAATATCAGCTTCTTCCAAATATCTTGTCATTTCTGGAGAAGGAAGCGGGCTATTTTCAGCAGTTGGTAACGCAAAATATTTAGGAGAGATGCGTTGACTTAGAGTTGCTACTGTCTCTTTTATACCTACATCTTGTATCAAAAAACTTACTAATTCATCTTTTAATAAATGACCTGGATGGGTCTTATTCGTTTTAGCTTTGGTTTCAATAGGAGTTTCAACCCACAGGTAAAACGAACCTGCTTGAATAAATTCAGTAGAAGCATCAGGTATCCAAGTGCCGTGAATAACTTTCATAGCTAAAGCTCAGGATTATCACGCTTTAAAGGTTAGCATTACTCTACCAAACAACATGTACTGAAACTTCAAGTGTTAATTAATATAAATTTATTTAAATATGGCGCCTGTTCTTAGTATGTATAGGACATTTGAATTATTGTCATGCTGCATTCAGCATGACAAGCATTTATATGACTTGCTGGTTAAAGTTAAGCTTAACGAAAGTTTCAAATGCGAAGTAAATCAAAAGGTACCAAGGCATTAACTCTAATTGGAGTCCGTAAACTTGCAGTTGTATAAGGCCTAGTGCAAATAATCCAAGCGGTAATACGAATCGTAAGTCTACAAGACCGTTGGTTAATTGTCGAATTTCTTGATTCAAATTATAAATAGCGCTGGGTAAATCTGAACCTTCTTTCTCACTGTTCATTCGTACTACTTCACTGGCGCCTGTAACATCAGCAAAAACGATGCCTAGGTTTTGCATAATATCCTTAATAGCCTCCAGAGCATGTTCGTGGGTATCGTGATGAACAAGAATGCTACCTGTTTTTTGGTTGTACTCAACGCTGTTAATAAAGCGTGGCGCCTGTAAAATTGTACTAATGCGTTCCATTTCTTCCTGGTTACGACGTTTATTTGATACTCTTAATCTTGTTCTACCAGGAGTGGTACTAACTACTTGTGTGTGATGTGTAGACATGATATCGGTTGATGTCTATTGTTGGTGTAGTAATATTTTGTTTGAATTAGTTTTTATTGTAATCTTCGTATAGGAAGAATTTTGTCATATATCTTAATGTATATAGGAGACCGAATTTATTCGGTCTCCACATTATTTGTTATGTGATGGGGAAACGTTCGGTGATACGTTTCATTGCTTCTTCAACGTTAGCGCGACTGTTGAATGCAGAAATGCGGAAGTATCCTTCACCTGCGGCGCCAAAACCAGAACCGGGTGTTCCAACAACGTTGCAGGTGTGCAGCAATTTGTCGAAAAAGTCCCAGCTTGATAGGTTATTGGGCGTTTTTACCCAAACATAAGGTGCATTTACGCCTCCATATACAGAAATACCGGCTTCTGTAAGTTTCTCACGGATGATTTTTGCGTTCTCCATGTAGAAATCTATCAATGCTTTGGTTTGTGCTTTGCCTTCTTCTGAATATACTGCTTCGGCGCCTCGCTGTACTATATAAGATACTCCATTAAATTTGGTAGACTGGCGCCGATTCCAAAGTTTCCATATTTCTACGCTGGAACCGTCGGCAGAAGAACCTGTTAATGTTTTGGGTACAACGGTTAAGGCACATCGCGTTCCTGTGAAACCTGCATTTTTGGAGAATGACCGAAATTCTATCGCACAATCACGGGCGCCTTCTATTTCATAAATAGAATGAGGAATATCTGGGTCATTAATAAATGCTTCGTAAGCTGCATCGAAGAATATTATCGAACCGTTACTAAGCGCGTAGTCAACCCAAGCTTTGAGATGCTCTTTACTTGCTGTGGCGCCTGTAGGATTATTAGGGAAGCAAAGATAAATCAAATCAACTTTCTGTGAAGGAATTTCAGCAGTAAAGTTATTGTCGGCAGAAATAGGTAGATAAACTAAACCGCCATATTCACCTTTTTCATTGACATCCCCCGTATGTCCTGCCATAACATTTGTGTCTACGTATACAGGGTATACTGGGTCTGTGACTGCAATAGTATTATTATTGCCAAAAATATCTAAGATATTACCGCAGTCACATTTAGAACCATCAGAAATAAAAATCTCCGAAGCATCAACATCACACCCACGAGCTTGAAAATCGTGCTTGGCAATTTTCTCGCGTAACCAAGCATAACCCTGTTCAGGCCCGTACCCTTTAAAATCGTCTCGATTTCCCATGTCCTCAACTGCTTTAATCATTGCAGTTCGACAAGCTTCGGGCAATGGTTCGGTAACGTCACCTATTCCTAAGCGAATAACTTTAGCATCAGCATTCATTTCTGCAAATGCATTCACCCGACGTGCAATCTCTGGGAACAGATAGCCAGCTTTGAGCTTGAGATAATTATCGTTAATCGTTGCCATGTTGAATAGCTAAAACACCTTAAGAAATCAAGTTTACCGTGGTTCGCAATTCTGTGCTTATCAAAAAGTAAGTTGAGTTTCAACTATATTTCGTTTTATCCAATTTACGGAATTATTGAATTTGTAATAAATATAACACAAGACACTACACTGAAAATTAAATTTGGCTAGATAAAATTATGTAAATATTTATACATAAGTTCATAGTATCTTTATAAAATTTGCAAAAGATTAAATATATATATAATTACAGGTCTTAGATGCGGAGACGAAAATCTGATTTAGTCGGTAGTTATTATAAAATACTTACCTTAATCATCTCATCCGGCATATATTTCATTAAGACTATTGTTGTCAACAATCATAAGTATAAATAATTATAGATGAATACAAACATGATTTTTTAATCCAACAAGACTTGCCCTAATAAACCGTGCTTTTAGGCAAAATCGTTCTTTTTATTACAAGATTTCAACAAAAAACCTGGTTTATCTTTCATAACTGTATAGTTAGCTTTTATTAATTTGGTAACGTTTATGGTTTTAAAAAAGTCTGAACCCGCAATTAGTCAACAATTAGCTCGCATACAATGTTTTGCAACTAAGGCAACGCAAGATATGTTTGCGACTTTGCCAGTTATTGACGAACCGCAAAAACATTTGAGTGCTGCGGTCAGTTGGCTAAAACGCGCGCACGACATATCGCTTGATGATGGAGTTAGTTGGGGTTATTCGCTTAAAGGTGGTTGGCGAACATCTTATCGTGAAACTTCTGGTTACATAGCTGTGACGTTTTTTAATCTTGCACAGCAGTTAAACGATAATGACTCATGGGACAGAGCAGTAAAAATAGCTAAGTGGTTGTGTGACATACAAAATTCCGACGGTTCTGTATCTAATACACGGTATAGTTCTGAAGGAATAGTTTTTGATACAGGTCAAGTTTTATTAGGATATGTACGAGCTTATCAAGAAACGCAAGAACCATGCTTTTTACAAGCAGCAGAACGCGCTTCTGACTGGCTGATTAGGGTTGCAGATAGTAATGGACGCTGGACTCGTAATACTCATTTAGGTATACCCCATGTTTATAATACGCGCGTTGCATGGGCGCTTTTGGAGTTAAATGCTTTAAAATCAAAACCAGAATATTTGCAAGTCGCTTATGCAAATTTAGATTGGGGACTCAGCCAACAAAAAAATGGATGGTTTGACCAATGTGCTTTTACCGAAGATGCAGATCCATTTACTCATAATATTGTTTACGCTCTTAGAGGTTTATTTGAATCAGGAATAATTCAGAAAGAACAGAAATATATTGACGCTGCAATTCTTGGTTCAGAAGCAATGTTGGCAAAAATGCACTCGAATGGTTTCATACCGGGTCAAATTAACAGTAATGGCAAATCAGATGAAAGCTATTGCTGCTTAACAGGCAACTGTCAGATGGCGATTTTGTGGCTAAAACTGTTTGAGCTTAAAAGGGACAGACGTTATTACCAAGCAGCTTTAACCAGTTTGCAATATGTTATGTCTTGTCAAGACATTCAAACATCAGATTTAAATATTCGGGGTGGAATCAAAGGTTCGCAGCCAATTTGGGGTAAATACACACGTTTATCTTATCCAAATTGGGCAACCAAATTTTTTATCGATGGTTTACTAATGTTAATAAAAACAAATGTATGAATCGAATTAAGTTATTGAACTGTTTTTACGATACTGTTACTTTTGATGAAACTTTGGACTGGGCAAGTGAATGGATTAAGAACGAGAAGCAAGGATATATTGCCACTGTCAATGTGGCTATCTCAATAATGATGCGTTCAAATGATTACTTGCAAAATTTTATTAATAATGCATCATTAGTAGTGGCTGACGGTCAACCAATAGTCTGGGCATCAAGATTGTTTGCTCTGCCCATACCCGAACGAGTCACAGGAGTCGATTTGGTAGAGGGATTAGCAGTAGTTGCCAGTAAAGAGGATTTTCATGTGTTTTTGCTTGGAGCAGAGCCAGAAGTTATTGAGACTGTAGTCAAAAAACTACAGCAAAAGTATAACCAATTAAATATTTGTGGCTTTCATCATGGATATTTTTCCAATAGCGAAACACCAAAAATTGTTGAAGCTATCAAGCAGAGTCAAGCCCAAATTCTAATTGTCGGGATGGGTGTTCCTCGACAAGAAAATTTCATTCAAGAGAATTTTTCACAGTTGGGAGTTAATCTAGCAATTGGTGTTGGTGGGACTTTTCAAGTGATTGCAGGTACGAAAAGAAGGGCGCCTTTGTGGATGCAACAAGTTGGATTAGAATGGTTTTATCGATTACTCCAAGAACCTGGGAGATTGTGGAAACGCTATTTAGTCACCAATTCACAGTTCCTTTTTTACTTGGCACTTGAAATACTAGGGATAAATATTCACCAAAGGCGTGATTCTTAGTATGATTAAAGAAATAAACCTGGTTTTTAACAAAATCGTTGTTTTCATTACAAGATATGATAAAGAAACCAGGTTTCTATAGGAGATGCAGTAATGCCGCAAGTCGTAATTGTAGGGGCAGGACCAACTGGCGCCACACTGGCTTTACTTTTAGCCAAACGTGGTATTACTGTATCGTTAGTCGAAGCAACCACAGATTTTTATCGAGTGTTTCGTGGTGAGGGGTTAATGCCTAGTGGACTAGATGCCCTCAAACAGATGGGTTTGTCTGAGATACTACAGCAAATACCACACCGAGAATTTAGCGCTTGGGAAGTTATATTAGGCAAAAAGACACTTTTTCGTGTTGCTGAACCGATGGAATCAAACTTTCCACCATGTACATTAGTATCACAACCACCTTTACTGACAGCTTTAATTGAACAAGCTCAAACATTTCCTGAATTTGAGTTTATTCAAGGAGTTCCAGTTAAAGATTTATTACGAGTTGATGACCGGGTAGCAGGTGTCAAACTTGCAGATGGTAGAGAGATTTTTGCCTCGATTACAATTGGAGCAGATGGTCGTAACTCGGTTATACGTCAACGTGCGGGTTTACATTTAGAAAAGCAACCCAAAGATATAGATATTCTTTGGTTTAAGCTTGCCGATAGTCCTAACTTTGTATCCGAGAATATATTTTATGCCGTTTCTAACGGAGATAGAAGCTTTGGTCTTTTTCATGGGGCAGAAGAAGGTAAGTTACATTTGTCTTGGATATTGTTCCCGCAAGATGAAATCGATCAAAAACCTGCACAATGGGCGCCTATTTTCGCTTCAGTGGCGCCAGCTTGGATGGCAGAACATATTATAAACCATGCAGAAACTATCGAAAGACCAATTAAATTATCGGTGGTAGTCGGTCGTTGTCCTTCTTGGTATGCATCTGGTGTAATACTCCTAGGTGATGCAGCGCACCCAATGTCACCTATTCGCGCACAAGGTATTAATGTTGCATTACGCGATGTAATTGTGACAGCTAATTATATTGTACCATTATTACAAGCCAAAGCTACAGGCGCCGAACTTGATATAGCGCTGGCAAAAATTCAAGCTGAACGTGAACCAGAAATTATCCGCGCACAGCAACTTCAATCTGAAGAAGCAGACCAAGCAGAAATTTTGCGTAGATACAATCTTTTTCGTCCAATTCTGTTTTTTGGCGCCCGCTTATTACGTCAAAGAATTCGTCACAAGTGGGTAAAACGTCAGCATGAGATGCGCGTTGGTGTCACTCAAGTTAGTTTAATGGTCTAAGAGGTTTCCAAAAATTAAACTAACTATCTTGTAGGTTTGGTTCCGCAAAGCCTCCACCCAACCTACGATTTTTTGCGTTTGTAAGCTATCCCTTGCGGTATTGGGACGGGCAAGGATGCGAATACCACAAAAAGTTTTGAGTTTTTTTAATATTTGTTATATTGTTGATTTACTATACAGTTAATGTTTATTTTAATGTATAAATTGTATATTTTAATTTTAAATCAAACAAATCAAACAAAAAAATAGAAGTTATACTCAATTTTAAGTATTTACACAGATGGAGTTTGAGTTATTAGGAACTTACATTTGTATTTAACTCAAGTTCCATAAGAATGAGAGATATGAAGTTTGACGGTAAAACTAAAGCTTTTTTAGTTTATTCAGGTAAATAATTGGGATGTATAAATCAAAAACATTATCCATAATATTTGCTATTATATCTCAAATAAGCACCTAATATTAGGTATTTATATTTATATTTATATTTAGATATTAACTAAAATAATCCGTATGAACCAAGCCTCAAGTAGAGTAATTACAGTCGCCTTCAGTTGTGCATTAGCATTACTGTCTGGTGTGATAATTGCTTCTTACTTGAGTGTAAGACAGTCAAACCAAGATAAACAATGGGTCATTCATAGCTATAATGTAATCACAACCATTAAGGATATGAATATTAGACTCCTTAGCGCTGAAAGTAAGCGCAGGGGTTATATTGTAGTAGGTAAGCCATCTTATATTGAAACTTATCAGCAAGATCAAGATAAAGTTTACAAATCTTTAAATAAGTTATATAACTTAACAAAAGATAACTCTAAGCAACAGCGTAGACTCAATGAAATTAAGCCATTAATTGACAAAATATTTATTTTTTTTGATAAGTCAATCAAGCTATTCAGCCAAAATCCTAAATATTTATCGTCTCAAATTGCCATTACAGAAGAGAATAGTCGGTTAAACGAACTGATTGAGACTATATCCAAAGAGATGGAAGGTGAGGAAAAAATTTTATTGAAATTGCGAACGCAACAAACAAGCAGCAGTATTAGTAGAACTAATATATTAGTGGGGGTGGGATATGGTTTTAGTTTAGTCTTACTTGTAAGTGTATACCTATTACTGCGAAAGCAATTTGATTTAATTTATCCAACAGATAAAGAAATATTAAAAACAGTATTTGAAGCTCATCTTACTCGCCAGACTTCATATTATAGTAGTGAGTATCGTATGCGCTGTAAAGATTGTTCTTATAAATGGGTTTTAGCGCGTGGACAAGCTCTGTGGAACGAAGCAGGAATTCCAATTAGAACAGTAGGTTCAATTACTGACATTACAGAACGTAAACAAGCGGAAGCAGCAATTTTTCAGTTCAAGCAAGAACTCGAAACAAGAGTTCGACAGCGTACAGCAGCTTTACAAATCAGCGAAGCAGAGTTACAAAAATTAAATAAAGAATTATTACGCTCTAATGAAGATTTAGAACAATTCGCTTATATAGTTTCCCATGATTTACAGGAACCATTACGAGCAATAATCGGTTTTACCCATATTTTAGAAGCAAAATATCAAGAATATCTAGATGAATCGGCGCAAAGATATATAAAAATTATTATTGATGCTGGGGAAAGAATGCATCAATTAATATATGACTTGCTAACCTACTCTCGCGTTGGCATTCGTGGTCAAGAATTTACTGTTATTGACTCTAACCAAGCTCTTAACCAAGCCATGATTAATTTGCAAGTAGCTATTGCCGAAAGTCAAGCAATTATCAACCACGATACTTTACCAAAAGTACTTGGAGACAAAACTCAGCTAGTACAAGTATTTCAAAATATAATTGCAAATGCTATTAAGTTTTGTCGGCAAAAACCTCAAATTCATATTGGAGTTAAAGAAATAGAAAATCCGTTGTATACTCAGAAATACCTTTTTTGGATACAAGACAACGGAATCGGCATAAAATCGCAATATATTAAGTACATTTTTGATGTTTTTCGTCGCTTGCATACACGTGATGATTTTTCTGGTACAGGTATTGGTTTGGCAATTTGTAAGAAAATAATTGAGCGTCACAATGGTAATATTTGGGCAGAATCAGAGCCGGAAGTCGGAACTACTTTTTACTTTACATTGACGGCGCCTTCTGAAAGCTTACTTGTTAATAGGGTGCATAATTAGGACAAATGTTACAAAAATATGTTTGATGGGGCAGAAAATACTATACAATTGTGATCACAATAATTACCAAATTATATAAAACTATCTTTACTGTCATGGGCTCTCAATTTTTGTCGGCAAAATCATTTAACTACCTGTCCTCAGTTTTGGATGAGGTAATTGAAGTTTGCCCTTTAGTAACCCCTGATGTATCTGTTGCAGAAGCAATTACCCTAGTATGCCAAGGTAGGACAGAACAAAGCCAAATTTTCAATGCTGTAGTCGTAGAAAATTCGATTCCCATAGGAGTACTAACAAGTGAAGATATAGTCAGACAGATAGCAGCAGGGAAAAAAATAGAATTTGTTAGAGTTGCAGATGCATTAACTCAACCTTTGGTAACGCTCATGCGCTCACAAATTAAAAGTATTGACTATATATTAGATAAGTTTGATAACCAAACATATAGTTTAATTGTACTATCGGCAAATGGTGATGTAGAGGGGATAATAACTAAGGCAAATATTATTCCAGCTTTAAAAAATACTCTTCTCGAACAAGAAAGTAGCGTTGGCATAATGCGAAAAATTATTGAAACTGTCAGCGATGGGGTATTTGTATATGATTTAGAGACAAGACTTTTAGTTGAAGCAAATCCTTCTGCTTACAAAATGCACGGTTTTACATATGAAGAGTTGTTAAGAGCTCCTATAAGTAAGTATATACATCAAAACTCACATCATATTATCGGAAGTTTTTTTCAGGGGCATGAGCTGAACCGTGAATATTTGATCGAAGCTACTGGTATACATAAAGATGGTAGCGCTTTCGATGGTGAACTTAGGGGAACAATAGTTAATTATAACTATAGAAAATTTGCTATAATTGCAGTACGAAACATAAGTAACCGTAAACGTTTAGAGAAAGCTTTGAGGGAACTAGGCAAAATAAATTCGGATCTAGCTCGTGCGACTCGTATGAAAGATGAATTTTTAGCGAATATGGGTCACGAGTTACGCACACCTTTAAATGCCATTTTAGGTTTATCAGAAGGTTTAATTGATGAGGTTTATGCACCATTAGTTGAGAAACAAAAAAAAGCAATATCAAATATTCAAAGTTGCGGACAAAACCTTTTAGATTTAATTAACGATATTCTCGATTTGACAAAAATTGAGTCTGGTGATTTTAAAATCAATAAAAATTTAGTAGATATTAATACTCTGTGTACTTCTATTTATCCTTTGGTTAGACAACTTGCATGTAAAAAAAATATAACAC
Source organism: Calothrix sp. PCC 7103 (assembly GCF_000331305.1). Taxonomy (GTDB): domain Bacteria; phylum Cyanobacteriota; class Cyanobacteriia; order Cyanobacteriales; family Nostocaceae; genus Dulcicalothrix. Next base: position 712,682 of record NZ_KB217478.1, read on the forward strand.
TAACGTTTACAATTGCTCCTACTATAGATAAAGTATGGATTGATTCACTTTGTATACGTCAGGTTTTAATAAATCTATTGAGTAATGGTATTAAATTTACAGCAAATGGCGGAAGTGTTGAACTTGTCGTCAATGTTGATAAAGAAGCAAAGAAAATTTACTTTCGAGTTTTTGATACTGGTATTGGGATTGATGCTAAAAATTTTAATAAATTGTTTCAACCATTTGTACAGATTGATGCTTCATTGTCCCGCAGCTATTCAGGTACTGGGTTGGGATTGGTTCTAGTTAAAAAAATTATAGATATGCATGACGGTAATGTTACAGTTTCTAGTGAAGTTGGTAAGGGAAGTTGCTTTACTTGTACACTACCATTGATTACTGATCCACAGTTAAGTTGTTCTGATTTTACACATCAATCTACTTACCAACCTATAAAATCATTTATATTAACAGAAGAAAATAGTAACTATAATACTATAAATAAACCCTTAATTTTAGTAGCAGATGATAATAATATTAACGCTGAGTTAATTTGCGAATTTTTAACAGGATGTGGTTATCAATTTACTATTGCACGTGATGGATTAGAAGCTGTTGAATTTGCCATCGCGCAGAATCCTCAGCTAATTGTTATAGATGTGCAAATGCCAAAACTTGATGGTTTAGCTGCAATCGCACGTATGCGTGAAGTACCAGATCTTTCACAAACCCCAATAATTGCTTTAACTGCATTGTCTGAGGGTAAAAACAAATGTATTGAAGCTGGCGCCGATGAGTTTATTCTGAAACCAGTTAGCCTGAAATACTTAAACTCGGTAATCAAAAAGTTATTAAGTAGGAATCAAAAGCCATGAAAAATAATCCTATAATTTTGGTAGTAGATGACGAGGAACAAAATTTTGATGTTATTGAAATTTTACTTTTTAAAGAAGGTTATACTTTACATTTTGCTCAAAATGGTGATACTGCGCTTGATTTTATAGAAAAAAATAAAGTTGATGCAATTCTGCTTGATGTTATGATGCCAGAAGTTAATGGAATTGAGGTTTGCCGTCGAATTCGAGCAAATCGCCAACTGGGCTATATACCAATTGTCATGGTGACAGCACTTAATACAAAAGAAGATTTAGCTCAGTGCTTAGAAGCAGGAGCAGATGATTTTATTAGCAAACCGGTCAGTGGTGTTGAACTCAGAGCTAGAGTTAATTCTATGTTAAGAATTAAACATCAGTATGATGCGCTGCAAAATAGTTTGCAATTACGAGAAGATATGGGGAATATGATTTTCCATGATTTTTCTAATCATCTTGTATCGATTCTTTTAGGTTGTGAAATTTTACGTTTTGGCAAGAATGAATCTCGAAAAGAGAAGCATTTACAATTAATGGAAAATTCAGCAAAACAACTGCAATTGTTAACAGATAGTTTATTAATAATGGCAAAGTTAGAGTCTGATAAAATGGTTATTGAACCTGAAGAGGTAATACTTGGAGACATCGTTGAATCTGTGTTAGAAGATTTTAGCTTTTTAGCTGAATCTAGAAAAATTCAGATAATTAATGAAGTTGCACCTTTAACGAAAAAAGTATACATAGATAAACAAGTTATACGTAGAGTACTTGACAATTTAGTATCAAACGCAATTAAATTTTCTCCTGCAAACAGCTTAGTAAAGCTTTGTGTTGAGTATCCTGATAATATTCAAGCTAGAATAAAAGTTATTGACCAAGGGAAAGGTATCAGTGATAACTTGAAACAGCGTATATTTGATAAATTTGAAATTGGTCAAGTTGTTAAAGGAATTTCTCAAACAGGTTTGGGTTTAGCATTTTGTAAACTTGCCATTAATGCTCATCAAGGTCAAATTTTTATACAAGATAACCAACCTAAAGGAACAATATTTACTATAGAACTATAGAACTATAGAACTATAAAATTTTAATGTCAATAAACTCTAAATATTTGATCACACATCATATGTAGAGACTTTACATGTAAGACTTCTACGTGTGTTTGCGAATTAACATCGCAATTTATATAGACCCATCTATATTACCGTAAATTTACGTTGTTACGCTCATATTATTGATTTTAATTTTAGTAATAATACGCTACTCATTTTATTAGTAGTACAGTCCATAATATAAGAGAGGCTATTTACAGCTAACTAATATTATGGCAATTTTTCAAAGCTTGTAAATACTTAAAGATATCGCAAGTTTTTATGCAAAAACAACACACTATTCTGATAGTAAATAAATCAGCAGAAGAACGAAAACTATATCGTCATTACCTTGAAATAAATTCTTTATATACTCACAATATTATTGAATTTGAAACAGCAACTCAAACGCTTATTTACTGCCAAACACAAACACCAGATTTGATATTAGTGGATTTTCTATTACCAGATGCGACTGTAATTAGTTTCTTAGAAGAACTCAAACATAAAAGTTCTATAACTTACATGCCAGTAGTCGTATTATCTGGGCTGGGAGACGAGACAATTGCAGTTCAGGTGATGAAAAATGGAGCGCAAGATTATTTGGTTAAAAATCGATTAACTTGCGAAGCGTTAAACCGAGCTTGCAATACTGTAATGGAACGAGTACGGTTAATGCGACAAATTGAGCTGCAGCAACACAATGTACAACAGCGAACTATTGACCTAGAACAGGCAAACGCCCTATTACGGAGTGAAATTACAGAAAGAATGCGAGTTGAAAACGAACTGCGGCAAAGCGAAGCTAAAATTCGGCGTTCACTCGAAGAAAAAGAAACTTTACTCAAAGAAATTCATCATCGTGTTAAAAACAATCTGCAAATCATTTCTAGTCTTCTGCGTATGCAGTCGCGACGTCCTCTTGATGAAACAACTCTTATCTTATTTCAAGAATCCCAAAACCGTGTACAGTCTATGGCATTAATTCATGAACATTTGTACCAAGCTTCAGATTTATCTCAAATCGATTTTGGTGATTATATTCGCAGTCTCACAGATAATTTGTTCCGCAGCTACGGAGTTAGTCAGCGATTTATTAAACTAGATATTGAAACAAATGCTCTTAAGCTTTGCCTTGATACAGCAATCCCTTGTGGGTTGATAATTAATGAGCTTGTCTCTAACTCCCTAAAGTATGCTTTTTCAAATCAACGTTACTATGGAATTCACGGAAAAATTACTATTTATCTTCAGCAAGATAGCGAAAATAGTTTCAAGCTTACAGTTGGTGATAATGGCATTGGGATCGATGAAAATTTGGATTGGCAAAGTACAAACTCGCTTGGGTTGAGAATAGTGCATAACTTGACGAGGCAACTGAAGGGCAAAATCTCGCTCAAAGGTGATTGCGGTGCAGTATTCCATATAAACTTTCCTACACTAGAGAAATTTAAGTAAACCTATGAATTCTATCTATATATTAATAGTAGAGGATGAACAACTAGTTGCTGATGACTTACGTGAAACGCTAGAGTTTTTAGGTTACTCAGTCTCTGATTTAGTTGCGTCGGGAGAAGAAGCAATCCTCCAAGCTGAAGTCAAAAAGCCAAATTTAGTACTCATGGACATTCGTCTCGAAGGCAAAATGGATGGGATTGAAGCATCGATGCAGATTAAATCGCTATTTGACATTCCTGTAGTTTACCTTACTGCCAACGCAGACCAAGCGACGCTTGAGCGTGTGAAAACGTCACAACCTTTTGGTTATATATTAAAACCTTTTGACGAAAAAACACTTGCAACCACAATTGACATTGCTCTTTCCCGTCATGAAGCAGAAATAGATATCAAGAATTTAGCTAAAGCCGATAAAAACGTTGCTGAATTGCGAATTCAGAAACAATCTCAATATATTTGTATGGCAGCACACGAGTTCCGCAATCCTCTAACTACAATTAAACTTTGTGCGGAAATCCTCAAAGCACATAATGGTTATGAGGATAAAAAACACAAGCATCTTCAATGCATTGAAACAGCTACTGAGAGTTTAATTGAATTATTAGAAGACATCTTAATTTTAGGTAAAACTCAATCTGGAAAACTTACATATAACCCTTGTTTGATTGATGTAATTGCTTTTTGTGAAGAAATCCTTGAATCACTGCAAATGACTATTAATCAACAGTACACTATAGAGTTTACTGTTCACGGTGAAGGGCGCTTTGCTAACCTGGATAAACACTTACTATGGCATCTACTTAATAATTTACTATCTAATGCTATTAAATATTCGGGTGCTTCTTCTTTGGTTTCGTTGGTACTCATTTGGGAAACAGATTTTATTTGTTTTCAAGTTCAAGACCAAGGTCTGGGAATTTCAGAAGAATTGCATAACCACTTGTTTGAGCCATTTCAACGTGGGACTAATGTCAGTGAAATATCTGGTACTGGCTTGGGACTTACAATTGTAAAACAATGTGTAGATTTACACAAAGGAACAATTGATTTTGTAAGTCATGTTAATATGGGTACAACTTTTTTTGTCAAACTTCCTCGAATATAACCATCGTATTTCATACTTTACAATTTAAAAATGAGATTATGTTATACCAAGAACAATTAGAAATACTAATAAGGCAATTACAAAATGAATTACACCAAATGCATGATAAATTTATGGATGAGAAACATAACTTTAATAAATTAGAGATTAAATATAACACTTTGAAAGAGCAGTTAGTGCAAGAAAATAAGTTGTTACGTCAAATCATAGATACTAGTTCTAACCTAATTTTTGTTCACGATTCTAACAATAAATTTGTCTTAATCAATCAAGCTGTTGCTCAACTTTATAACACATCTATTGAAAAAGTAATTGGTCAAAGTAATGATATTTTGGGTTTGAATGAGCTTGACCTGTTAAGTTTATCACAACTCAAAAAAGAATCGGTATTAATTACGCAAGAATCTTTAGTTTTGCCTACAAAAGAAACACGTTATTTTGAAATTACTAGGTATATAATAGCTTTTGACAATTATAAAAATTATACTTTATGCGTCTGTGTTGATATGACAGATGATAAGTTACTTGAAGAAAAACATGACTCAAGTAGTAAAGAGCAAGCAAAGCTTCGAGAAATGATATCCAATTTTATTAATATTACTTCTCACGAATTCAGAACTCCTTTAACTACTATTTTAAGTTCAACAGAACTACTTGAACAATATGGTAAAGATTGGACTGAAGAAAAAGCTCTATTTCATTTAAATCGCATCCAATCTTCAGTACAGCATATGGTGTTGATGCTAGACAATTTGTTATTTTTAGAAGATAATCTTTAAAATAATTAATTATGGCTTATACAAAAATCTAAATTAAATGCTAAGAAGCAATCAAAAAAATATAATAATATAATCATCATACAAATGAAAGTTTAAATTCGGAAAATACAAAAATCAATATCTAAACCGAAAATTCTTAGGTTAGGTTGAGGAACGTAAACGTAGTTTTCTCGTAGAGTAGGAATATAATAACTACTCTGCGGGAAAACTTGTGTTTGATGCGCCTCTCGCGCAATTTTGGCAAATGAGTTGTTGTTGTCTAGATACTGACTTTTTACGGTATGTTGAAAACCTCTCCCCCGACCCCTCTGCTTTGAGAAAAGGAGGTTAGCTCACATCTTGCACCAACGTATTAATACTTAATTTTATCGTTGTTAATAAACATAATTTTTATCATTAACACGAAAAAATAGGTATTTGCAGCCTGCGTAGGCAGGCTGTGTTCGTATAGTCCCACCCAAGCGCGGGTGTAGGTGCAAGTTAGAAGTTAGGGGAATAGGTTTTACATTGGTTTTTCCACATAACGTGAAAAGTCAGGTCTAGATATCCATACAGACGAAGATATAATTGATATGTATTGCAGCTTGAAAGCCAAGGAATTACCTTTTCAGCAAGTATTTCAATAAAGTGTATTTTACGTAGGTTCAAAATTTAGCATATCTTCATAAAAAATGATATTGACTGTGTAATAGAGCTTTTTAACTTATCTTGTCTTCATAATAAATAATAAAATATATAAATTCATCATTACATAACAAAAAACTAGTTGATATCAAACAAATAATCAAACATAATATACATTTGAAAAAACAGTAACATTAGCAATTACATAAATATCATAATAGTTTTATTATAAAAAGTATAGATGAGTCAAAAACAAAAATATGAAATCACAATATTACAATAGACACCATAATCAAACAGTTGTAAATTCAAGCTTACAATCCAATAAAATAAATATTATCTTAATAGGCACCTTTATCATGGTAAAACTATTAGTAGCAGGTTGCTTAAGCATTCAATTTATAGGCCATTGGATGAATTATTATAACCAAACAGGAAATAGCTATCCTACTTCCTTACCTTGGATAAACAACAAATCTGAGTGCGAACACCGAGGTCGAGAATGGCAAGGTGGAAAATGTTGGGATTCAGAACATAACATGCTTTTTTAAAAGGCGCCTCCATACAGCTAATGCATGTTGGGGACAGGCAATAAATAACTGTGTATAAGGATTTAGGCACCTGTATAATTTAGAGTTATCAGGAGAGATCGCACCAACTAGATGTATCGTCATGCGCTACCAGGCACGAGGGTCACGAGCAGCTTACTGGTACTATAAATTGCAAGCTAACTTACCGATTTTCCCGTCTTCGAGAGATAAAGCAAAAAAGAGCAAGTACAGCGAGTAAAAGTTGATATTTATTGGCTGTTGTAGGATGGTGCTGATGTAAATCAAATTCCCATTGGCATTGAGATACACTGGGTATTGACCACTTAAGATTTTTTGGCATTTAGGGCACTTGTCAACAAGTAAACATTTATGTACTGGACAAGCGAGTAATATTTCGCAGTCCCATATCGAACGACAATAATTAGCTTCTGTTAAGCAATAAGGGCAAACTTTAACAGAAATTTGTTATTATAGCTATAAAAAATTTGCGTTTTAATATCGCTATTTCTCACAAGTGACAAATGGCGCCAACGGTTTAGCTAAAAAAATGCTGAATTCCCGGATTTCTCACAAAGCTATCGCAAGAGCAGTCAAGACTGATAATTACAGATTGCACTTCAGCTTGTGTAAGAACAAATGTATGCGTTAACATATCCTTTTATAATTAAAACTTTTTACTCATGAACAAGCAGTAACGATTATCTGGTTGGACTTTGTAATTTAATTCATCTGCAATGGAATACATAATTTTTAAGCCACGTCCCCTTTCATTCAAATTATCATCTAATTCGGGTATTTCTTTTAACATATGTTCAATGTTAAATGGTTTGCCCAAGCAAAAAATACGAATTTCAATATGTTCTTCACATCGAGTAACTTCCAGTTGGATTGGTGTTTCTACTGGTAACTCTTTATGAGCATGTTCAACAATATTAGTCAATCCTTCTATAAGAAGAGTTTGACATTCCCACCAAATAGTTTTATTGTGAATTGGTGGTTGATTAATTTGCTCAAACCATAATAATACTTGTGCTGATATGTTGATATCTGTCGGCACTTCTAAATAAAATTTTTTGATTTGCATTATTAAAGTTGAAACTCATTATAAAATCATCTAATAAAAACATTAATAAATTTTCAAAATTTTTATCATATGTAGTATTAGAGGCTATCTCAAAAGTGTCCTTGATTGTGACACGAAGCGTAGCGATTCTTATTTACAAGTAGCGGAACTCGCTTGTAACAATTAATATCATATTCGAATTTTCAAACATCCTCTTAACAATGCCACAAAAAAATTAAATATACTAGATAAAAACTTAAAGATGTTGAAGTACAAGTAAACAATCAATAAACAATCTTTAAATACAATAAGTTTCTGAAGTAATCATCTTAATTTTTTAGGCATTTGTAATACTTACTTATTTTGCTTATTTTTAGTTACTTGCTGTAAATTGACTTTCAAATTCATCTTTGTTCATATAAATTTGAAAAATACGTTCCAGCTTTGTTAGTTCAAATAACATTTTTACTTGTTCGTTAACTGAACAAAGAAAAAGTTTTCCTCCCGCTGACTTGGTAGCTTGCATTGATGCTACTAAAGCACCAAGTCCAGAACTATCTACAAATTCTACATTTTGTAGGTCAACCAATATTACATTTTTTCCAGAATTGAGAAAATCAGTAACATCACGTCTTACTTGGTTCCCAGCAACTACATTCAAAATGCCAGAAGGTTTGATAACTTGAATATCTGAATTCATAATATTCCTAAATTGCTGATAGTGTTATACCGTAATTATATTGTAGAACGTAAATTTACAACATGCAATATAATTTTCAAAATCTAATTTTATTTGGGCTTTTAAGAACCTTTAAGAAAAGAAATCATACCTGTATTTAGATTGCGAACATTACTAAAACCGTAACCAAAGTTAGCCTCGATTATCTTGAACATCAAAACTTGGCTTTCTCATATTTTTCAACTAATCGTTTAGTAAGTATGAATGTTTTAGATAGATAATAAACCTCACCTTCGCTATAGCTATCTTCCTTATTGATAAGGAAAATGGGAGACAGCAAGCAGAAGGTGAGAAAATTATATATCAAATGTGTAAGATTGAGCATTTGATCCCTTGCGTTTTAATGCTATCACACGTTTTTTTTATTAGTGTATACAAACATGTTTATTATGTTTATTTTAAAATAAAAATTGTTTGTTTTTCTCCAAATTTAATATTTTTTTAGGTATCAGTAGAAACACGTCATTCATAATTTTTTATTTTAATTATTACAGTATAACTACCATACTCTTTTTTCTGAAAAAATGTTAATACTTAAATGCATTGCTTTAAAGTAGTTCATTTTTTATTGATTGACATTGGCAAATGAATAAAGTATCTATACCAGAAAAAAACACAGATAAAACTAAAGTATTAAATGACCCAAAACAGAGAAATCATAAGCAATTTTTAAAACAAATTGTTAGTGGATTTGTATTTACCTCAGCAATTTTAGTATTAGTTGGCGCCGCTTCATATCAAAATACAAGTTTTTTAATAAATATTATTAATCAAAAGAATATAACTCAAGAAAAAATCCGAGTTCAGGAACAATTGCTACTCCATATTCAAGAAGCAGAAACTGAGCAAATAAGTTATATAATTAGCGGGAAAAAACATCATTTTGATGCCTACAAAACAGCAGTTAAAAATATTCAATCTAAAATTAAATATTTAAAATCGATTATTGCTGACAAATATGATTCACAATCAGTTACTAAGATTGAATCATTAATAATAGTTAAATTAATTGCAATAGATAAGGTTATTTATTTACGAAAAAATCAAGAAAATGATGCTGCTTTTATTGCGTTCAGAGAAGAGAACAATGGACAAAAACTTATAATGGAAATACGAAATTTTCTTAGCAAAATGGAGGTAAAAGAAGAAATACTTCAAAAGCAATCTATTGCTTTAAAGCAAAGTTCAAATGATACAATTATTGTACTTTTATTTGTAATTTGCTTATGTTGGGTAGTTTTAGCAATTGTATACTATCAAATATACCGAGAGTTTACAGAAAGAAAGCGGGCAAAAGAAATTTTAGATAAAGAACGTTATTTTATCTCTACTGTCCTTGATACTATAAATGCATTAGTTATAGTTATTGACCGCAAAGGACGGATTATTCGCTTAAACAAAGCTACTGAAAACTTAGTTGGATATTCATTTGATGAGGTTAAGGATAAAGATTTCTATAATTTATTTTTAGAAAAATTAGGTACTCAAAGTAATGATTTTAAGGTAAAACTAGAATGTGAATTGAATGATTCAAATAATTACGAAAATTACTGGATTTCTAAAGACAATAAAAAATACTTAGTTACATGGTCAGATACTGTTTTAAAAGACGATAATGCTAATATAGAATATAGAATTATTACTGGTATAAATATTACTGACCGTCATCGTGCCGAACAAAATTTAACAGTTCAGTATGCGACAACATGTTCAATCACAGAGTCAATTACTATTGATGAAGCTATTCCTCGTATTTTACAAGGGATATGCAATAGTTTGAAATGGGAATGGGGTGAGTTTTGGATTATCGATGATCAAGATAACCTTCTTAAGTGCCTTGATATTTGGTATGATAAAAGTTTACTCAGCGAAAGTAGTAAAATAGATATTAAAAAACTAACGTTTGCGATTGGGATTGGATTGCCAGGTCTTATTTGGGAGAAAGCTGAACCAATTTGGATAACTGACATCATTCAAGATAAAAATTGTTTAAGGAGAAAATTTGCACTTCACAATCAACTAAGTACCGCATTTGGTTTTCCTGTATACAGCGGTAATAAAATCTTTGGTATCATGACATTTTATTGTCAAGAAACAAAACAGCCTGATACGGATTTAATGACTATGATGATTACCTCAGTTGGCAATCAAGTTGGTCAATTTATTAAACGTAAGCAAGCGGAAGAAGAGTTACAACGTCAAAATTTGAAGTTACATCTCTTAGCTGATGTTAGTCTCAAAATTCGCCAATCTTTACAAATTGATGAAATTCTTCAAACAAGTGTTACTGAAGTACAACAAGTGTTACATGCAGACCGCGTATTAATTGTTCGTCTGCAACCTGATAAGTCTTTAACACCTGTCAAAGAGGCTGTACTTCCTGGTTTACCCGTTGTGTTAGGACAAAATATTAACGACTCTTGTTTTAATGAAGTTTATGTAGACAAATATCATCAAGGAAATATTAGCATCATCAATGATATTAACAAGTCAGGAATACAGCAATGCCATGTTGACTTTCTCAAGCAATTTGCAGTACAAGCTAATTTAGTAGTTCCGATTTTTTTACAAAACCAATTGTGGGGTTTACTAATTGCTCATCAATGCAATAGCCCTCGTAAATGGGACACTTGGGAAATTAAACTTTTACAACAATTGGCAGACCAAGTTGGAATTGCTTTGGCTCAAGCCGAGTTACTCAAAGCTGAAACTCAACAACGTCATGAACTTGAAGCCGCGCGTCAGCAAGCAGAACAGGCATCAAAAGCAAAAAGTTTCTTTTTGGCAAATATGAGTCATGAGATTCGCACTCCTATGAATGCGGTTTTAGGAATGACTGGATTACTGCTAGAAACTTCTTTAACTGCCGAACAACGAGATTTTATTGAAACAATTCGCATTAGCGGCGATGCACTTTTAACTCTAATTAATGAAATTTTAGATATCTCCAAACTTGAAGCTGGAGAGATAGTTATTGAAACTCTCGATTTCAATTTGTCCACTTGTGTTGAAGAAATTTTAGACTTATTGGCGCCTCAAGCCCATCAGAAAGAGTTGGAAATCGCAGCTTTAATTAATCCCGATGTTCCTCTTGCACTTCAGGGAGATGCTAGTCGCTTGCGACAAATATTAATGAATTTAATTAATAATGCGATTAAATTTACTAGCGATGGTGAAGTCATTGTGCAAGCAGAATTAGTATCTGAGACATCAACACAAGTAACAATCCTATTTTCTGTCAAAGATACTGGACTTGGGATTACTCTTCAAAACCAACGTAAACTCTTTACTCCATTTACGCAAGTTGATGCTTCAACAACCCGTAAATACGGGGGTACTGGCTTAGGTTTAGCAATTTGCAAGCAGTTAGTAAATTGTATGGGTGGAGAGATTGGCATTGAAAGTACACTTGGAAAAGGTTCTAAATTTTGGTTCAAAATTCCTTTTACTAAGCAAATTAATCCGGTCGCTTTTCCTAAAACTGAATATGATTGTGGAATATTGAAAAATAGACGCCTACTAGTAGTCGATGATAACGCAACCAATCGCAAAATAATTTACTATCAAGCAACTAATTGGGGAATGCAAGTAGATCAAGCCGAAAGTGCTATTGATGCATTACAAGCACTTGAGAACGCTGCACAACAAGAAAAGCCTTATGACCTCGCGTTAATTGATATGCAAATGCCAGAAATTGATGGCATGAAGCTGGGTGAACAAATTAAAGCTAATACAATGATTTCTGGAACAACATTAATTATGCTTACTTCTACAAATCGTAGAGATGAAGTGCAAATGGCACTCAACATCGGATTTACAGCATATTTAGTTAAACCAGTAAAACCTTCACGTCTTCTTGATAACATTATGAATACTTTTGGCGCCAAAATTAAATTAGAATCGAATGATTCTCATTTTAGTACTGAATACTCTAAAATTTCAACATTACAACCTAATACTTGTTCAATCAATAAATCTAAACTCCGAATCTTAGTTGCAGAAGATAACATCGTAAACCAAAAGGTTGCTATAAAACAGTTGCAAAACTTAGCTTACAACGCTGATGTTGCTGCTAACGGGCAAGAAGTATTACAGATGTTAGAGAAAATTCCCTACGATATTATTTTAATGGATTGTCAAATGCCTGTTCTTGATGGTTTTGAGGCTACAAAAGAAATCCAACGTCGTCAAGAAAACACATTTGCCGCCGGTCGTCGTCCTATAGTAATTGCAATGACAGCTAATGCAATGAAGGAAGACCAACAGAAATGTATTGATGCTGGTATGGATGACTATATTAGTAAACCAGTATCAAAATATAAACTAGCCGATGTATTAGACGTTTGGTGCCAACATATATATCAAACCTATGAATTATCCACTGACAAGGCAATAACTACGTCTGTGGAGACTGAATGTATAGATTCTGCCATCGACTGGACACATTTACACAAACTCTCAGAAAATAATTCAGAATTTGAACTAGAAATTTTAAAAATATTTGTTGCAGACGCTCTTTTGCATATAGAAATGACCAAGAATGCTATTATAGCATATCAATTTGAAGAAGTTGGGCGCCAAGCACATCATCTTAAAGGAGCGAGCGCAAATATTGGAGCTATAAAAATGCACATTGCTGCGGACAAACTAGAGAAATCATCTCAAAAATTGGAATTAGAAGGAAGCAAAAAATTACTCGTTGAATTAGAAAAGGGTGTTCAACATATCCAATTACTTTTAAAATCTTGGTACGGAGGTAAAAATCAAGAGTAAGACACTTCGTAAAAGCGTTTCCATATCACTTATTTAACTTGTGTACGGAGGTAAAAAATTTAAATATTTTGGTTCTTCAGTAGTTGTTATGCTAAATTGTTAAATAAAGATGTCAACTATTATTAATTTATTGTAAAAAATATTACAAAAATGCTTGATAGGATTGACTTGTAAGTCTTATTTATTATTGACTGTATGTACGTTCATTGTATTTTAGGGTACATTTACAGTCATGACTAATAAAAAAGATATAAAAATCTTATCACAAATTCTGGATATAGACGAAGTAAAAGTTATATCGCACAGCATTTATAACGAAATTGGAATAATTTTACGAACAGAGCCAATAAAGCTGTATAGTGTATGTCCATCTTGTGGTACGGAGAGTCATAAACTACATCAAAACCATCGTCATATTATTAAAGATTTACCTTTTGGAGAGAAACCAATTTTTTTAGAAATAAATCGGCGCCAATTTAAATGTAGAATTTGTAAAAAACCGTTTAGTGAAGAATTTGAGTTTGCAAGAAAGAAAAGAACCTATACAAATCGCCTTGCAAACAAAATAATACAAGAAGTTTTAGAAAACGACATACATAGCGTGGCATCAAAAGGTATAGTCACAACAGAAGAGATAGAAAGAATGTTAAAAGATGCATCTGAAAAACTAAATTTAACAAAACCTAAGAATTTAAAAAGGCTGGGAATTGATGAAATAGCTTTAAGAAAAGGAAAGGGTAACTACTGTGCAGTGTTAATAGATTTAGATACATCTAAACCAATCGCTATTTTGAACGCACGTACACAAGGAGTAATCGAGGAAGTTCTTATCAGTTGGGGAGTTGAGGTGTTAGAGCAAATTAAGGAAGTGAGTATAGATTTATGGCAAGGGTACAAAAATTTAGTGATAGAATTAATGCCTAACGTTCAAGTCGTCGCCGATAGATTTCACGTAATGGTGCAAGTAAATAAAGAATTAGACACACAGAGGAAGAGAGAAAAGTACAAAATAGAGGAACTAATTAAATTAGCAGAAACATCTGAAAAGAAAGATGAATATGAAAAAATATTAGAAGGATTGAAAAATAGTAAATATGCTTTACTTAAAAATGAAAAGGACTTAAATGAAGAACAAATAAAGAAATTAATTCAAGTAAAAGCTGTATCTCCTACTTTAAAAATGATGCATGAATTAAAGGAAAAACTTAGAAAAATTTTTAATAAAACTAATCATTGGTATCCAGCAGTATTTAAATTAGGTATGTGGCTTTCAAAAGCTAAAACATATTTTCCAAATAGCAATAACACTTTTATTCGTTGGTTTGATGAAATTATTGCTTATTTTGATAATGGCACGACTAGCGGCGCCGTTGAAGGTATTAATAATAAAATAAAATTAATTAAGCGCTCGGCTTATGGGTTTAGAAATTTTGAAAATTTCCGAGTTCGATGCTTATTAGCTTGGCACTTTAATTGTTAGTTTAGCATAACAAGTACTGAAGAGCCAATATTTTTTAGGTAAAGGTATTCAAAATAGTTTTATTGCTACATAGTTATTTAGCCTTTTAGGTATCATCACATTGAATTCATATTTTTAATTAGTTGTAAAAAGCAGATTATTACGAGTCGTACAAGAATCTAAAGTAACGTTTGAGGGATGCAAGTTGTTACTCAAAAAAAGAGAATCATCATAAAACTTAAAGTTAAGGGTTGAAAATTGATGATAAATATGTAAATAATATACTACTAGTGTAAAAAGGCAAAAGTACGAGGGCAAAGGTCAGAAGGAAAGAAACCTTATTTAATAAGGTTTTTAGCTTTTCTAACTGGACAGTTATTTTAGCCACGCTGCACTAGGAGGAGCATCCCAATTGGGAAAAACCATGTCATACTGAGGAACGTACAACGCAGTTTCCCCGCAAGGTAGCATCTTAAAAACGTGAATATTAACAAGATTCTAGCCTGCGGCAAATGCTCCGCATTACGCTATGTTCAGAATGACAAATTCATATTTTGGCAAAATTGGCATGCTCCCGCACTGGCCTGCTCCCGCACTAGGTTTATAATTCATTTTATAACTTAAAACTAAAAAATCAAAGTTTAACCCAAACTTAGATTTGCTATGATTCATGTTTTACTAGTAGAAGACAGCCCTACTGATGCAGAATTGATACAGGAAGTTATAGAGTACACTCATCAAGCAAAATGGCATGTAACTCATGTCGATCGACTTAGTGAGGCAATAGAGCTTTGTACTTTAAAGTTGTCACAGTCGCAACATAAGTTTGATATAGTCATACTAGACCTGGGTCTTCCAGATTCCACAGGACTTGACACTGTTAAACGCTTCCGCTCTGAGGTTCCAAACATTCCGATTATCGTTTTAACAGGAATAAACGATGAGCAATTAGGGCTGCAAGCAATGGTTGAAGGAGCGCAAGATTATTTAGAGAAAAGTGAAATTTCTACTAAACTGCTATTGCGTGCAGTTCGTTACGCAATAGAACGAGGTATAATTCTAAGCCAAATACAGCAAAGCGAGTTAAACACGCGCGAAGCGCTGGTTAAAGAACAGGAATTGAATCAGGTCAAATCACAATTTATTTCAATGATTTCCCATGAATTTAGGGCTCCAATGAGTACGATTCGTGCGTCTGTTGATTTAATACAGCTTTACTCTGACGAAATTACCTTAGAACAAAATAGTAGATATTTAAAGCGCATAGAAAATGGCATCGAGCAAATGCTAAAACTTTTAGATGAAATACTATTTATCCAGCGCAATGAAGTTGGTCACGTCAAGTTCTGTCCTCGGCCTATAGATTTAGATGCATTTTGCCAAGAAATTATAGATGTCATGCAATTAAGCGTTAGCCAAGAACATCACATCGTTTTTACTGTCTCTGGAGACTATTCTCAAGCTGAAATGGATGAAGAACTACTTAGCTGTATTTTTACAAACTTACTCTCGAATGCGGTTAAGTACTCTCCTAAAAATAGCAATATTTATTTTACTCTAAATGGTCAAAATGATACCGTAGTCTTTCAGATACAAGACCAAGGAATTGGGATTCCTGAAAGTGATCAAAATCATTTATTTGAAAATTTCTGCCGTGCGAGTAATGTGCGTGGGATTCAAGGTAGTGGTTTAGGGCTGGCAATCGTGAAAAGATGCGTCGAATTACACCACGGTAGTATCAAAATAAAAAGCGCAGTCGGCATCGGCACAACGGTAGTGGTAACTTTGCCCTTATGTTCTGAATCATAATTCTTTCGGAATTATAAGTAAAATACTATTTATTTATAAAAAAATAAATAATTTCTTATGCTTGATTTGATTGATTTGATTGTTTTAACATAAATATTAAAAATATTTTCAGTATTTATACGCAAGATATTAAATATGCTTTAATGTGAGAATTAGGTTTGTCGGTAATATATATTACATAATTCAAGTAGTAGAGTAAAAATGAAATGACTAAGGTACTAGTAATTGAAGATGAGCTAGGAGTACGTGAGAACATATTAGAGCTACTCGATGCTGAGAATTATGAAGTGGTAGAAGCAGAAAATGGTCGAGTTGGGGTGCAAAAAGCAGTATCTGAAGTACCTGATTTGATTTTATGTGACTTGATGATGCCTGAAATGGATGGTTATAGTGTGCTGACTGCTTTACGTGAAGAACCTGCAACAGCAACAATTCCATTTATTTTTTTGACGGCAAAAGCAGGAAAAGCTAATTTTCGTCAAGGTATGGATTTGGGAGCGGACGACTATATTACCAAACCATTTACTCGTGCTGAACTGTTGAGCGCTATACTTAGTCGTTTATCAAAGCAAGAAATTTTGCGAAAACACTTGTCTGCTAAAGATAATATTCAAACTTTCGCTCCTGAAATAAAAATTATTGAAGCTAATTTACGTCGTGCGTTAGAATCAAACGCAAAATCAGAGTTTAAGCTGTTTTATAAACCTATTGTTAATATCTCGGAAAAAGTTGTAGCTGCTGAAAGTTTTGTAATTTGGAATAACCCTGAAATAGGAGCAGTTTATCCTTCTGAATTAATTCCTTTAGCAGAATCAACTGATTTAATAATTCCACTTGGCGCCTGCTTTTTACAACTTGTTTCTGAACAGATTCAAACATGGACAAAATTAGGGTATCATGTATTACCAATTTCGGTAAATATATCGGGACAAGAATTCCATAATTCAAATTTTATCCTCACTGTAAAGCAAGCCATTAGTAATTACTCATTAGAACCCAGTAAACTACAAATTGAGGTGAGTGAAAATGTGATTATGCAAAATTTGAACAACTCAATAGATATAATATATCAATTGCGTGAACTAGGCATTGAAATAGCTATTGATGATTTCGGGACAGGCAATTCTTCTTTGATTTGTCTCAAAAAACTACCTATTAATACTCTTAAACTTGATCCTTATTTCATTCACCAAATTACAAGTGACTTGCAAAAGTCAGCAATTACCGATGCCTTAATCAATATGGCAAATAATCTTGATCTTAGAATTATTGCTCAAGGAGTGAATACAGAGGCAGAGCTAATTTATGTTCGTCAAAAAAATTGCCATTACATGCAAGGCTCCTTGTTTAGCAATTCATTATCTAAATCAGAGTTAGAAGCAATGCTTACTAAAAAATAGTAGTATAATAAATTGCATCTTGTTTAACATTCACAAAAACGAGAATTAAAGCTATGGGGAAAAGGTCGCTGCAAGCGTCGTCTGAAGGTATAAGAAAGGCAAGACAAGCTTTCAAACGCAAAGGGTGGACGCAAGAAAATTTAGCAAGTGAAGTTGGTTTAGAAACTCGTCAGCCAATTTGGAAGTTTTTTTCCGGAAAACCCGTAGAACGACAGGTTTTTAATGAAATTTGCCAAATTTTGAATATTAACCCCGAAGAAATAATTCAAGCAGAGGGAAATACTCAAGAGCAAAATATAGAGTCCACAAAAGTTAGTACAAATTTACCTTCTGACTCTGAAAAAAGAATAAGGTCAGTACTCAAAGAGAAAACTCAGCACCAGTGTGGGACTCTACGCTTTTTAGATGTTTCCCGTCCTTTGTATTTAGAGGATATTTACGTTGATATCAATGTATCAGAAGAAATATCAAGTCACAAATGGTTAAAAATTGAGAGTTTACAAAATCCAAAGCCAGATTTAAGCTTGTCTCAACTTAATCGATTAGAGATAAAGAAATCTCAACAATCAGGGTTTGATATTGCAGTCAAATACCCAAGAATCATAGTACAAGGAAGACCAGGTTCAGGTAAGAGTACATTTTTACAAGCGATTGCAATTTACTGTAGTCAAGGCAAATTGCTAGCCGATAGTATTCCTATTCTTATCAGCCTAAAAAGTTTTGCTCAAAAATACGAAGTATATAATCAAAGTCTATTTGATTATATACTTGAATGCTTAAATAACGAAATTAATCATTTAGAGCTTAACGGTATCCTTCACGATGGAAGAGCTTTAATTTTACTTGATGGATTAGACGAAGTTCAGGAAAAATTGAGCAAAAATATCATTACGGAAATTAATAGCTTTACAGACAAATTCTACAAGTGTAGATTTATTATCACATGTAGAACAGCGGCACAATTATATAATTTTAGATATTTTGTAGAAGTCGAAATAGTTGATTTTAATGAATCTCAAATTGTAATTTTTGTGTATCAATGGTTTTTGACTGTGGCTCTAACTTCCTTTGCAGCAGCAAAAACTTTAGCTGAACAATTTATTCACAAGCTTGAACTTTCAGAAAATCATCAGATTCATGAACTAACGACAACACCTTTATTACTTAGTATTGCTTGTTTAATATTTCACACTCATGGTGACTTCCCTCGCTCGCGTTCTGAAATTTACAAACAAGGTTTAGAATTACTTTTAATACGTTGGGATGAAGCTAGAGGAATTGAAAGAGATGAGTTATATCGTTATTTTTCGCTATTGGATAAAATTAAATTACTGAGCCAGATTGCAAAAATTTATTTTACAGAACATCAATATTATTTTACCGAAAGTAGAACTCAACAATTGATTGCAAATTATTTACGCCAATCATATACATCAAAAAACATTGAAGATACGGAAGCTTTGTTACTAGATAGTCATGCAATTTTAAAAGCGATAGAAGCACAACATGGATTATTAGTACAAAGGGCACGAGGAATTTATTCATTTTCTCATATAACGTTTCAAGAGTATTTAACAGCGCGTGATATTGTTGCTAACGTTAATTTAAACAGTTTAGATGAGTTAGTTAATTATATACACGTACAATCGTGGAAGGAAATATTTTTACTCGTAGCCGAAATGCTACCATCGGCTGATAATTTATTAATTTTGATGAAGCAACAAATTGACCTTATTATTGCTACCAACCCGAAATTACAAAGCTTTATAAATTGGGTATTGCAAAAATCAGAATTAATAGATTTTACTAGTAAAACAAGTACTACAAATTTATCTAAGACTGCTATACGCGCGTTTTACTTCACGCATGGACTGCCTAGTGAGCATCCATTGGCATATAACCAAGATATCACACTACATTTAGATTGTTACCTAGCCGCCAATCTGCCTATTAAAATGAGTTTAGATATGGCATTAACTCATGCATTTGCAATTAGTTCAGCTATTACTCCTGATGTTTTCCATCAGCGCTTAAGAGCAATGCATTTAGCACTTGACCTTAAACATCTGCTAGTAGATAACGATTTATTAAGTGATATTTTATACGATTTACGCAGCAAACTACCAAATGTAGACGAAGATAGACAAACTTTAAGATTGTGGTGGCAACTACACGGCGCCGTATGGATAGAGAAATTACGGAGTATAATGATTGAAGATTTTCAGATTGGTTATAATTGGGAATTTAATTTTAAAGAATGTAAATTAATTGAACAATATTGGAATGCCTGCCAATTGCTACTCGATTGTCTTAATAATGCAAGTAGTAATTCGTCAGATAGTACATGCCAATCAATAAAAGAAAGTTTATTTTTACATCAGTCTTAAAAGATAAGTATGTCGTAAATAGAAACGTATATTTAATTCTTAACTATTAGAAAATTTTACTTAAATTTAGTCACATTTGAGTAAAATATGTCAAGGCAATTTAAAAGTATTTCATATGAATATTAATGACTGGCAAGTTTTAGCAAACAGCCCTCTAGGTAAACTACTTGAGAATAACAATCAAGCCTTTTGGGTTTGTTCCGCTGATTTAAGTCAAATAGTTTACACAAGCCCTACTTACAAAAAAATATTTGGGCGCCAAATGACTAATCTCAATGAAGGTGCAAAGTCTTTTCTCGAAGGCATTTGCACTGAAGACAAAGAGAGAATCAATACAGCACTTCAAACTTTAACACAACAAGGCGCCCAATTAAATGAAGAATACCGTATTGTTCGCCCTGATGGTCAAGTGAGGTGGATACATAACCGTGCGCTTGCTTCGTTCGACATTAGTGAAAACATACAATATATTACAGGTATTGCCGAAGATGTAACTGAGCGTAAAGTCGCATCTTTGAACTTAGTGGCTGATAAAGAGAAATATCTTCAGCTTTTTCATAACCTAGACGCTGTTTTCTGGGTTTCTGACACTAGCGTAAGCGAATGCTATTATATCAGCCCAGGATATGAAAAAATTTGGGGTCGTGCTTGTGCCGAAATTTATTCTAACCCTATGTCTTTTCTCAAATCCATTCATCCTGATGATGTAGAACGAGTAATTGCTGTTGCGGTTGGTAAAAATGCCTGTCATATGGACGAAGAATATCGTATTATTCGTCCTGATGGTACACTGCGTTGGGTATGTGACCGAACCTTTCCTATATACGACGAGCATGGTAATTTATTTAGAGTGGCTGGTGTTGCTAAAGATATCACCCATCGTAAGCAAGCCGAAGAACAAACCTTAAAAGCCTTACAACGTGAGCGTGAACTGAGCGAATGTAAAACTAAATTTATTGCTATAACCTCCCATGAAATTCGCACACCACTTGCAACGATTCAATCTTCGTGTGATATGTTGCAGCACTATGCAAATAATCTCACTGAAGACAAAAAGCAAGCACATTTTTATAAAATAGAAACTTCTGTCAAACGTATTACAGAAATAGTTCAAAATATACTACTATTATCTGAAGTTGAGGCGAATGCTCTACAATTTCAACCTACTAATGTAGATGTGGTACAGTTATGCCAGGATATAATTAGCAGTTTAATTAATCAAACTGAAAAAAATCGCCTCAAGTTTATGGCGCCGACTTCCAGTATAAAAGCACTACTTGACTCTCAACTTGTCTGTCACATTATTACAAATTTATTAGAAAATGCCTTCAAATATTCACCTATTAATAGTGAAGTGAAATTAGATGTGAATTGTTATGGGCAAACGATAATATTTGATGTTGAAGATCAAGGTATTGGTATTCCAACGGAGGACATGTCTCGTATTTTTGATTCTTTCTATCGTGCTAATAATGTAGCCACTATTTCTGGTACTGGCTTAGGGTTATCAATAGTTAAACAGTGCGTAGACTTACACAAAGGTGAAATAGCCGTTAATAGCGTTATAGGTAAGGGTGCAACTTTTAGCGTCAAGCTTCCTACTGTAGTTCAAACTAAATGCTCCAACCATCTGACACTTTAATTAGTAATTTTGGCTTCTATTTATAACGGTCGAATACTGCGATATCTATCTATACGGATATTTTTAATTACACTATGTATATGTTCGTCTGCTTCACCCAAAGTTGTTAACAAGTGGGCGCCTAGTTCTAAGGCAGCTTCAAATTCTGGCTGTACTACTTCCTTGGCGCCCATTTGAGTCAGCAAATCAATCTCGTTATTATAATGTGAACGCGCAATTACATCCAAAGAAGGTGCAATCTTCAATGCTCGTTGTAAAAGTAAACGAGTGCTAGAGGGGTCGGGTAGTGCAATAGCCAAAGCACTGGCATTTTTTAAATGAGCTTTTTCTAATACTAACTCCGAATCTGCATCGCCAAAAATATAGGGAATTTGCAGCATTCTCAAACGTTGAATTGCAGCCTCACTATTCTCAATCACCAAAATTGGGTATCCTTGATTTTGAAGTATGTTGACAATGATTTGTCCAACTCTGCCGTAACCAGCTACAACAACATGACCACTTATAGTTTCTGGAATCGATAAAAGCTTTGGTTGTGCCACACTGCTGAAATACTTTGCAAACAAAGGCACTTGACTAAATTTATCAGCAAGGTAAGGAGAAATATTGAGCCAGATAGGTGTAAGCACCAAAGTAATGGCTGTTGTGCCCAATAAAAGCAAGTAAGTTTTTTCTGTAATTAATCCTTGCCGTAAACCAGCCAATGCCAATACGAATGAAAATTCTCCGATTTGATTAATTCCTAAACTTGTAATAATGGCAGTTTTGATAGAATAACCAAATTTGAGAACAATGGGTAAAATAATAATTGCTTTACCCAACATTACTAAAGTCACTAAAACCAATATCAAACCAAAGTTTTGGAACAAAACACCTGGATTTATTAACATACCAATTGAGGCAAAGAAAAGACATGCAAAAGTATCTCGTAGCGGTAAAACTTTTGCTAACGCATGGTCTGAATAATCAACTCCAGAAACCATTAAACCTGCAACAAAGGCGCCCATTTCTATCGAAAGACCTAGTTGTGCTGTAACTAATGCGACTCCTAAACATAGTGCAATTACTGTTATCAAAAACAATTCAGTATTTTCGGTTGCCGCGACGCGAGTAATTAACCCAGGTACTATCCAACGACTAAATCCTACAGATAAAGCTAAAAAAACTATAACTTTTAATAAAGCGGCGCCTATTGCGAATACAATACTACTAGGTTGGTTTAAAGCAGGTAACAAAGCTAACATGAACCCTAGTACCAAGTCTTGAGCAATTAAAATTGCTAACATAACTTGACCGTGGAGAGTATAAGTCTCACCTCGTTCTGCAAGCGTTTTTAATACTACCGCTGTCGAAGAAAACGACAGAACAACTCCTAAAAAAATACCTTGGAGAATCCCATCAACCCAACCTATTAAAATTGTCAACAATGCAACAACAGCAGTAGTCAAACCTATTTGCAATAAGCTACCCTTCAAGGCAATATCTTTGACTCTTTTGAGTTCCGAAAGTGAAAATTCAACTCCAAGCGCAAACAACAGAAAAGCAACACCAATCGTAGCAAGAGACTGAATTCGTGTTACATCACTAAGAAGCTTGAAACCAAACGGTCCAACAATCATTCCACTAACTAAATAACCGAGTAAAACAGGTTGACGCAATCGGTTAACTAAATATCCCCCTAAAGCGGAAGTAGCCAAAACAGTTGTGAAATCTAGAATTAGACCATGTTCTGCTGCCATTTTTTTTATTTTTGGTAAAAGGAAAACACCCTCAATACAATAGTAATATTAACGATTCACTTGTAACCATTTTTCTAAACTAACCAATAACCATAGTTTTACACCGTATCTTCTCCACGTATCACCACGGTAGTTTAGCCAATCTTTAATTAAACTTTGATTAAAATACGGCGCCGTCATTGCGTTTCTATTTAATAATAAACTTCTGGCTTCGCGTTGCCAATATTTACGGAAACCTAGCTGAACTGGTACCATCATGCCACTTTTGGGACGATTGATAATCGCATCGGGTACTATATCCGCTACTGCTTGCTTTAAAACCGCTTTTTCTTCGACTCCAGACAATTTATACTGTGGAGGTATTTGCATACTTAAATCTACAACCCGTTGATCGAATAAAGGTGAAAGTCCTAACAATCCAGCAGCAGTACTCGTATTATTGACTTTAGTCAATATCTGGTCGGCACCTTTATATTTAATATTAATTGCCATTAGTCTATTTAAATAGTTATCTTTTGAATATAAATCTTCAGTAAATACCGATGGGGCATTACTAACTGCTTTCCATACGTCCGGTTTAAGTAGTAGCGGTAAATCAATAGCACATTTTTGGAAAGAAGTTAAATAAGCTTGTAAAGTATCTTGATTTGTCACCGAAGCATATAAATTATTTATCAACATCGGTTGATTTTTGGGACCACCAAAACAAGGGTCTCCACCTTCACCATTGAGTATTGTTCCAACATATTCCCGTGCAAGTTGAGCTACCAATAAATTTGGCACAGTTAAAGGATCTCCTATCGGGTCATCCAAATACGTCATTACTTCAGGCAAACGTTCCCACATATCTTTAAAAGTAATTTCGAGAATGTGGTGCTGAGTTTGACAATGTTCTGCCACCAAACTCGAAAATTCTAACTCATTTGGACATTCGGCACCAAAATGAATCGAAAAAGTATGAACTGGTGCGTTATGAAGCTTACTTACAAGTGCAGTCACACTACTAGAGTCTAAACCACCCGAAAGCAAAACTCCCACAGGTTGATTTTGAGGTAAATATTCTTTAATAACTTGGTCTAAAAGCTGCCGTAACTTTTCCCCATGCCATGATAAAGGTTTATCACTATCAATAATTTGCTCCTTAAGTTGCCAAAAAGAATGAATTTCTCCCGAAGGTAATTTTAGTAGCGTTCCTGGACGCAATTCTTTAACATCATTCCACAAAGTTTTCTCTCCAGGAACAAAAGCACAGCACAAATAATCACGCAACGCTACCACATCTAAGTCTTTAGAACGATATGGTGCAAGTGTTCTTAATAAAGGCGCCAACCAACGAGTCGAACCATTCGTTGTATAGTAAATAGTACGGGAACCAGTACAATCGCGTCCTGAATATAAAATTTGTTCATCTTTATCCCAAATTACCAGTCCAAACATACCAACTAGTAATTTTAAAGATTCAATACCCAACTTTTCCCAAAGCTGCGCGACTAATTGAATATCATTATTTATTGAGATGCCATAAGCAAGACTTAACTCTCGTCGATTACTCAACCAGACATCACCAACAACAACAAACCGTTGGTTATTGCTCAACGCAACCGCTTTACTATCGGGTGCAATAATTATAACTTTATTATCTCTCCAAAATATATTCTCTACCGAGAGTGAGTCTACATAGCCATAAGCTATCTGCCAGGTGGTTACTACATTACCTGGTGCAGCTATAGATTCACGGTTAAAAAAAGCGTTAAATAGCATAATGCGCTCGTCATGTTATGAACCAATCCCTATACAATCTAACTCAACATTACTTCAAAAAAATTTACAAGTTAAATCCAGAATTAAACGCTTTCATTACCGTTACTGAGCAAGAAGCGTTATTAACAGCAACACAACTTGACTCAGAAATCGACGCTGGTAAGGTCAAAAGATTATTGCATGGTATACCGATAGTAATAAAAGATAATATAGACACTGCGAACATAATTACTACTGTTGGTACAGAATTGTTTCACCAACGTATACCTGTAGTAGATGCGGATATTGTAACAAGATTAAAACAAGCAGGCGCCATTATTCTGGGTAAAACTAATTTAAGCGAGTTTGGCGCCGATATTACAGGAAACAACCGTTTCTATGGTAACGTTCGCAGTGCGGTAAATCCGAATTATTCTCCAGGTGGTTCTTCGAGTGGTACAGCGACAGCAGTTGCAGCAAATTTATGTGTTGGTGGTATTGGTACAGACACAGGAGGTTCGATACGTGTCCCTGCTAGCTGGTCTGGAATAGTTGGATTGCGACCTACTCAGTCTATAATTAGTACAGATGGTGTTTTTAAACGGGCACCAAGTTTTGATACAGTTGGTGTAATGGCAAGTAAAGTCACAGATGTAGAAATATTATTTAATGCCATTTTACACCCTCTGGCTTTACCCAATATGTCACCTCCATCTACATATAAGTTAGGTGTTATTAATAACTATACATTTCGTGGAGTTGATACAGAAGTTGCCGCCGCAATTCAACGTGTGATATATAGTTGTAAACAAGCTGGCATAGAAGTTATTAATATAGAAAGTGAATTATTAAGTAATTTTAATAAAGCAAATTACTCAATTCTTGCTTTATATGAATTTAACCAAGTATTACAAAAATATCACAATCAACATCATTTATTTGGTGATAAAGTTAATTATGATTTACGTAAAGGCGCCGCTATTTCTGGTAACAGCTACCAAAAAGCTCAAAAGCAAAGACTTTGGGAGTTCGGTAATATCCAAAATATATTCCGACAAGTTGATGCAATAATTACACCAACTACTACAACAACGGCGCCAAATATTCAAGCAGATACAAAAGTCTATCAATTAAATAGAAAGTTTGTTCTACCGTTTAGTTATTTTGGTTTACCATGTGTATCTATACCTTGTGGGTTAAGTCCACAAGGTTTACCTATTGGTTTACAAATTGTCGCCAATTCTTTTCAAGATAAGTTAATTTTGAAAATAGCCGATGATTTAGAGTCCATAATTAATTACTACTTGATAAAGTAGATGGTGCCTGTGACGAGCGTTTAGGTAAAACAAACATTGTTGCTGATTTTAAGGTTTTCATTGTGGCTTTTAGAGTTTGTAAAGCGCGCTCCCAAAAGTCAGGTTTAGAAGGTTGTTTTGTAATTCCTTTACGAACCTTATTTATATTACGTGTGCTATCAATTAAATTTACAATGGCGTCAAAAATAGCCGATGTAATTGACGAAGCTGTAAATCGTTTCGGAGTAGCAATATTTGGAGCCGTTTGAATCAAATTAATAAAATGTTCGCGCATTTTTTCATCATAAATATCTGATTCATAACTGATGGCAATAGATGCAGCTTGAGTATTGATGCGAACCTGTGTAACTCTAGAATCTGACTCGACTAAAGCCTTTAATTTCTCAGCATATTTAGAATCTTTTGCCAGTCGATATACATGAAAACGAACACGTCCATGAATTTCGTGGGCGACACTGTAAGCTATTTGATTACTTGCTGTATTTTTATCATTCATATTATATAATTTTATGTTCATTAAGTTTAATTGTATAATAATATAATTTCGTATAAAATAATGATTATATCCTGTTCCTTGTGATGTATATATAATGAGCCTAAAGACATAAATTATATAAATTTTAAATAATTTTCTCTAACTAGGGGTAGAACATTTCTTCCAACGTTCTCGCACTCTTCTAAGTGAGGATAACCGGATAAAATAAATACCGTTATTCCTAAATTAATATACTTGACTATATATTCGGCTACCTGTTGATAACTACCAACAATCGCCATTCCAGCACCGCTTCTAACTATGGAAATACCTGCCCATAGATGTGGTTCAATATACCATTCGTCGGTAGAATTAGCCCGTAACTCCCATTGGCGCCCTTGCCCAACGCTTTCACGCTTAGTATTAGGATATTCGGTAACACGGGCTTTATCTAGCACATCAGGGTTAACTTTAGATATCATTTCTCTTGCAGCTTCTCTTGCTTTTATCTCAGTAGAGCGAGTAATAATGTTAACTCGTACACCGTACCTTACCAACTTTTCACGACCACAAGCTTTTAATAATAGACGCATTTTATGAATTCGAGCTTCTATTTGTTCAAACGTTTCAGCCCACATTAAATAAACATCACTCAACTCGGCGCCTACTTGTTGCGCCATGTCACTAGCACCACCAAAATAAAATGTAGGGCCACCTGGTTGTAAAGGTAAAGTTTCTAATTTGCTACCTTGAAGCTGATAAAATTCTCCATCAAAATCAAAAGCAATATTATTCAACCATAACTGACGGCAAATTTGCATAAACTCACGAGTACGACGATATCGTCCGTCATGGTCTAAATAATCACCATACATCGCTTGCTCAGTTGGTCTACCACCTGTAACAATATTTAGTGAAAGGCGCCCTCGACTGATATGGTCTAATGTAACAGCCATTTTTGCAAGAACAGGTGCGCTAATAAAACCTGGACGCACTGCCACCATTGCACTTGCATAGTTAGTTTGTGTTAGTACTGCTGTCGCTAAAGTCCAAGCTTCCAAAGTATGATGAGTAAAACCCATACCAATTAAAAGCTGTTTAAAGCCAAATTTCTCAGCAGTTTTAAATATTTGTACTATATATTCAAATTCTGGTGGACGTTCCCAAGTTGGTAATCCTAAGTAAAAACCATCACCAGAAACAGGAGCGCACCAATTAAATTCTAACTGAGGTTTAGGAGGCATATATGATAGAGACGCGAGGAACCTGAGCGTCTCTACAAAAAGATTTTATCTGAATATGCATAAAATTCTGCTTTTGTTATGGAAATAATATAGTAAACCCATTTGGCATAAGTTAACAGGAGGTAAAGGTCTTTCTAAGTAAGCGAGTTTTATTACGGAATTGAAGCAAGCCGCTCTGTAGTAGCTTTTAAAAATATGTTATAACAGCTATCTCTTCCTGCATGGTTCATTACTTTAATTATTCTATGAATCAAAGATTAAGCCAAGAACAACTCGACCGAATAATCGTAGAACTAGGGCGCCTAAAAGAGCGTCAAGAACAAGAACTCGAACCAGAACAAGTCAAGCAAATACTTGACGAGTTGAATTTACCTCCTGAGTTACTTGGTGAAGCGATGACGCAAGTCGCACGCAGTCAAGCTTTGGAGACCGAAAAACGCCGCAATAAGTTGATTTTTGGCTCTGTTGCTGCGGCTTTGGTATTAATTATAGGTAGCGGAATATTTATTTCACAGCAGCGTAGTAACTCTTTGGCTCGTGTAGCTGTACAAAGTGAGAAAATTACTAATACTCAAAATGGTGGAAGTAATGCTGAGTTTTTTTACCGCGTAACTCTCAAAGAGGCACCTATCGGTCAAAAGTTAAATTTATCTTGTAATTGGATAAATTCTAGCGGTCAAACTGTCAAGCAAAATAGTTATGAAACAAAAAGTATTACTACGTCCGTTTGGGATACCCACTGTAAATATACACTCAGTTCCGGCGCCGCTGTTGGTAAGTGGAAAGTACAAATGTTATTAGATGGTAGGGTGCTTGGCGAGGAAACTTTTGAGGTAAAATAATTTAATAATATGGGTAGCATCCCTTGTAATTATCATTTTGTTGGCTATTGGGGTTATGGTCAAAGTCAAGAACTCGAAAAATTTTGGCTCTTCAGTACTTGTTATGCTAAACTAACAATTAAAGTGCCAAGCTAATAAGCATCGAACTCGGAAATTTTCAAAATTTCTAAACCCATAAGCCGAGCGCTTAATTAATTTTATTTTATTATTAATACCTTCAACGGCGCCGCTAGTCGTGCCATTATCAAAATAAGCAATAATTTCATCAAACCAACGAATAAAAGTGTTATTGCTATTTGGAAAATATGTTTTAGCTTTTGAAAGCCACATACCTAATTTAAATACTGCTGGATACCAATGATTAGTTTTATTAAAAATTTTTCTAAGTTTTTCCTTTAATTCATGCATCATTTTTAAAGTAGGAGATACAGCTTTTACTTGAATTAATTTCTTTATTTGTTCTTCATTTAAGTCCTTTTCATTTTTAAGTAAAGCATATTTACTATTTTTCAATCCTTCTAATATTTTTTCATATTCATCTTTCTTTTCAGATGTTTCTGCTAATTTAATTAGTTCCTCTATTTTGTACTTTTCTCTCTTCCTCTGTGTGTCTAATTCTTTATTTACTTGCACCATTACGTGAAATCTATCGGCGACGACTTGAACGTTAGGCATTAATTCTATCACTAAATTTTTGTACCCTTGCCATAAATCTATACTCACTTCCTTAATTTGCTCTAACACCTCAACTCCCCAACTGATAAGAACTTCCTCGATTACTCCTTGTGTACGTGCGTTCAAAATAGCGATTGGTTTAGATGTATCTAAATCTATTAACACTGCACAGTAGTTACCCTTTCCTTTTCTTAAAGCTATTTCATCAATTCCCAGCCTTTTTAAATTCTTAGGTTTTGTTAAATTTAGTTTTTCAGATGCATCTTTTAACATTCTTTCTATCTCTTCTGTTGTGACTATACCTTTTGATGCCACGCTATGTATGTCGTTTTCTAAAACTTCTTGTATTATTTTGTTTGCAAGGCGATTTGTATAGGTTCTTTTCTTTCTTGCAAACTCAAATTCTTCACTAAACGGTTTTTTACAAATTCTACATTTAAATTGGCGCCGATTTATTTCTAAAAAAATTGGTTTCTCTCCAAAAGGTAAATCTTTAATAATATGACGATGGTTTTGATGTAGTTTATGACTCTCCGTACCACAAGATGGACATACACTATACAGCTTTATTGGCTCTGTTCGTAAAATTATTCCAATTTCGTTATAAATGCTGTGCGATATAACTTTTACTTCGTCTATATCCAGAATTTGTGATAAGATTTTTATATCTTTTTTATTAGTCATGACTGTAAATGTACCCTAAAATACAATGAACGTACATACAGTCAATAATAAATAAGACTTACAAGTCAATCCTATCAAGCATTTTTGTAATATTTTTTACAATAAATTAATAATAGTTGACATCTTTATTTAACAATTTAGCATAACAACTACTGAAGAACCAAAATTTTTCAGCAAGATCAAAGTAAAACATTATAAATTAGATGTTCAGAATGATAGCGATATTATATATAATGTTGCTTATATTTCTAATTTTGAACTAGATTCGACTAAGATTATATCAAATCATATTGTCTCGATATCAGCATCTGGAATGGATGATTTTCCTGATGCATGGGTACGTCTTGAAGCCCGTACTCTAGTTTTAGGTCGAGACCCCTTTGGACGAGTTCCTTTGTATTGGATGCAGCAAGAGCAAGTAATTTGGTTTGCTTCTCAGTTGCAATTACTTTTACCACTAGTAAAGGCGCCTGAGATTAATATTGCTGCACTTTATGGGTATAATTGTTTTTCATACGTTCCTACCCCTGCAACTCCAGTTAGCCAAATTCAAGCTGTAGAAGCTGGTGTAGAGTTAAACTGGAATTACAATGATAATAAAATTAATTTTTTAGGAAAAAAGCAATTACTTCAATTTCAACAGGCGACAGATTTAATATATGATGAAAACACAGCAATAGAAGAATTACAAGTTTTACTCAAAGACGCTGTAAATCGCCAAATAAATGATTTAAACGACGAACCTGTAGGAGTTTGTTTATCAGGTGGATTAGATTCTTCTATTATTGCAGCGTTATTAGTGCAAGCAGGTGTAAAAGTCAAAGCTTATACTCTTGATTTTGGTAATATAGGTATTCCCGAATATCCATATGCAGAACTTGTTGCACAGCATTTAAATATCCCTTTGGTAAAAGTTGATGCTAGTCCTGGTAATATTCAGAAAGCTTTGATACCAACAGTTAAAGCGCTTGATTTACCTTTTGGTGATGGTGTAACAGTACCTTTGTATATTTTAGCCCAAGCTGCTAGTCAAGAAGTTGGGGTAATATTCAACGGTGAAAATGGCGACCAGTTATTTGCAGGTTGGACAAATAAACCTTTAATTGCCGCTGCTATTTATCAAGCTCAACACCCCAATGGAGAAGAAAGTTTTATTCATCAGTATATAAGAACTTTTCACCGTCTTTGGGGTTATGAGGAAAGTGTCTATCAACTTGGTGTTCGTCATCAAATTAATTCATTAAATGCCGAAGATTGGTTACAAGAAGCTCTTGAATCTAAATATAGTTATGAATTGATGCATCGCTTACGGCGCGCTTCGCTGATGTTGAAAGGCGCCCAAAATATTCAACCGAGAGCTACTAATATTGGGTTTTCTCAAAATCTAAAAGTTCGTTCTCCTTTTTGCGATTTACCGTTAACGCAATGGTCATTTCGTTTGAGTGGAGAATTAATGCTGCAAGGTAGTTGTGAAAAGTATATCTTGAAACGTGCGGTTGATGGTTGGCTGCCAAAAGAAATCGTTTGGCGCCAAAAACGTGGTATGGGAGTACCGTTAACTTCTTGGTGTTTGCATGAGTTTTGGCATAAGTTAGGTGATTGGTTAAATCCTGGGATTCTACGTAGTGAAGGTATTTTTCAGCCAGAAATTGCAGCTAAAATTGTCAGTGGAGAATTTAGTGCTGCTATTAGTGGGCGCCGTGTTGGTGAAATTTTATGGTTACTAATTATGTGGGAGTTATGGCGAGTTTATGTGTTTGGTGAAATACCTGGTAAAAAAGAGTTGAATCATCCGTTTGTATTACCTCGTCAAGTTTGGAGATTTTACAAGAAATGGAAAACTTAATTAAAGAACTATTAGATGTATACGGTTCGCCTCTATATATATATGATGCGGATAAGTTACGGCAAACTATTAATCATATTAGTGCGTCTGTTAGGTATGATGAAACGCAGTTTCGATTTGCAAGTGTGACGAATGGAAATGTGGCTTTGCTCAAAATTTTTAAAGATTGTGGGTGGGGTCTTCATGCTAATACTCCTGGGGACGTTTATTTAGGTTTGCAAGCTGGGTTTAGTCCAGAGAAGATTGTTTATAGTGGTAGCAATCTTAGTTATGATGAGATGTTAGGGGTTTTGGAGTGGGGGGTTAGGACGTTTAATTTAGATAGTGTTTCACAGTTGGAGTTGTTTTGTCAGGTTTATAATTTTTGGAATCAGAAAGAAGAGATAAGGTTGGGGTTGCGTTTGAATTTTCCTGAGTTGACTGGTGATAGTCGTATTGGTGTGCATCCTGATGATTTTGGTAAAGCGTCGAGTATTGCTCGTGATGCTGGGTTGAAAGTTAGCGGGTTACATTTTTATCGGGGTACTGGTACTAATGCTACTTCTGCTTTTACTCAAGCTATTGAAAGTGTTTTTAGTGTTGCAGGTAAATTACCTGATTGGAAATATTTAGATTTTGGCGGTGGGTTTGCTTATCCTTATCGTCATGGTGGCGCCGCTTTTGATTGGGAATTTTTTGGCGCCGAGTTAACTCGTTGCTTAGAGAAATTAGATGTGAGAATAGAATTAGTGATTGAACCTGGTAGAGCTGCAATTGCTGGATGTGCTATTCTACTTGCTAAAGTTGTTTCGGTTAAATGGCAATCGGAGAAACAAATTGTTGGTGTTGATACTACTGTGGCTAATTTAAGTGTGCCTAGCGTTCATGGTGGTTATCGAGAAATCATTGCTTATCCATTTCCTACATCTTCTGATTTATATCAAACAGATGTTTGCGGCAATACAACATACTCGCGCGACTATTTAGGTAAAAACTGTTTGTTACCAGCGTTGAATATAAATAATATTGTCGCTATTTTAGATGTCGGCGCCTATGGGTATGCAATGTCGTCACACTTTTTACACCGTCCTAGACCAGCAGAAGTTTTAATCGAAAACGGTAATCACCGCTTAATTCGCAAGCGTGAAGATTACAGTGTTTTGCTAGCAAATCAAATTATTTAAATATAACTAAATAACTATGAAGTGTATCAATTGCGGAACTGACAACAATCTCAAAGACAGAACAGCTAACTACGGAAAATGTTCAAAATGTGGTCATGCTTTTGTGTTTGAACCAACAAGCATGGGTACAACAAAGTTGACTGACCCAATGTTTGCTAAAGTGATTAGTGACATTTCTATAAATAGCACTCTGTTTTTTACAGCAAAACAGATGTTTTATCTTTTAGATAACAGATTTAGAAACAAAGCTTTTAATAGTGGTGGTTTTGGCTGCGGTTACATTTTTGGCATGGTATTTTTTACTATATTCTTTAGCTCTTTTGCAGGTACACTTGGTGGGTTAATTGCGAATTTAATCTATCAAATAATTGTAATTATAACTCTTATCAAAAATGCCAAATCACCAAAGCTTAATACTGCAAGTCGAAAAGCAAGTACAAAATCACTAGTATTTGTCGGAGCATTTATTTTAATCATTGGTATATATAGTAGTGCTGTTATACTTAACTCATTCCCTGCATTTGTAATAGCAGTGCTTTTAGGAATGTTTTCTATATATAAAGGTGCCGTTTTACAAAATCAAAGCATCATAGCTCAAGAATATCTAATTAGTGAATCAGATTATCAAGACTGGCTGAACCGTTGGCAGAGAGTTAATGGTAATATTCAAAAACTACTTACGGCGCCGCAAAACCTAAATAATCAAGCTACTTCTATTAACCCCGATGTCACAGCATACAGCTTTGATAGATTAATAGTATGTGACAGTGCAGATATAGCACAGTTTTTAATCGCCAATAATTTCCACTTTGAAAATAACTGTGCCATCCTCAGCGTTACAGGTTATCCAGAAAGCATATTTCAGACCACGATGGATATGCTGCAACGTAACCCGGAATTAAAAGTTTATGCATTACACAACTGCACACCAAGAGGTTTAGGTTTAATCAACCGTCTCAGAACCAGTTCAAACTGGTTTCAAAACAGTAATTTTACCATCATTGATATAGGTATAACACCTCGCCAAGCAATTGGCGCCAAAAAGAATATCTTTATAGAAACATCACCGCAATCAGCAAGCGAAGCAAGCCAATTGCCTAGTGAAATTATTAATAATCTCTCACCAGACGAATTACAATGGTTACAAGCAGGTAATTTCGTTAATTTAGAATCTTTTAAACCACAGCAGTTAATTCAAATCATTCAACGTGGAATTGCTAACACTTTAAGTTTAGAAAGCGATAGCGCTTTGCTGATAGCTAGTAGCTCAGATACTTACATTTATTCGACTCAGAGCTTCGGGTAAAATATCTTGCAACGGATATAAAGGATGTAACGGATAACTTATTTGTTACTATCCGTTCATCATTTGTTACTAATATTAACATAAATTTAGTGAAATTTGTAGTACATTAACATTACAAAAACTACAATGGCTATAAGCAGGTAATTTCGTTAACCTAGAATCTTTTAAACCACAACAACTAATTCAAATTATTCAACGTAGAATCAGCAACTCCTCAAACTTAGAAAACAATACTAGTTTACTAGTAGACAGTATTAGCTCAGATACGTCTATATATATCTGAAAGCTTCGGATAATCACGCAATTTTTCAGAATCAGAGGTTGGTGCCTGCTAGCTTCATGTTAAGTTATGTTACAGTAATTTTAAGTTATGTATTAAAATTAAAAAAAATATTAATAAGATGAAATAATTAAAGAGTTAGTAAATTGTACGTATAATTTTAACTTTTGTCAGGTTAAAAATCATGTAATACCAGGAAAAGTTTTTGCCATGAAAATTTTAATTGTGGAAGATGATGGATTTGTCTCAGAGGCGCTTACAGCCATTCTTTGCAATCAAAATTACGTCGTTGAGGTAGCGAATAACGGCTTATCGGGTTGGGAGTTAATTGAAAACTTTGATTACGATTTATTGCTTCTCGATGTCATGCTACCCAAGCTAGATGGGATTAGCTTATGTCGGCAAATACGTGCTCATGGTTTGCTCGTTCCAATCCTTTTAATAACTGGTCGAGATAGCAGTCACGAAAAAGCTATTGGACTTGACGCTGGTGCAGATGATTATTTAGTTAAACCGTTCGACGTTGAAGAGCTTGTTGCTCGTGTTCGTGCGCTACTACGTCGAGGAGGAGTCACTTCACAACCTATTCTGGAGTGGGGTAAATTACGGCTTGACCCCACAAGCTGCGAGGTTAGTTATGACGACCAATTAGTGCCTTTAACTCCTAAAGAGTATGCATTATTAGAGCTTTTTTTGCGAAACAGCCGACGGGTGTTTAGCTGCGGTATGATTTTGGAGCATCTGTGGTCTTACGAAGATACTCCTGGTGAGGAAGCAGTTCGTACTCATATTAAAGGTTTGCGGCAGAAGTTAAAAGAGAAAGGCGCCTCTAGTAGTTTAATTGAAACGGTGTACGGTATAGGCTATCGTCTAAAGTCGCAGTCAGAAAGTAGTGGAAGTAAACAGAAGGATGCTTACGAATTACAAGGACATCCAGCATCTCATCCCAAATCCGAGTCAAAATTGCAAGAAACTGCTTTGGCTATAAATAAAGTTTGGCAGAAATTCAAAGGGCGAGTTGCCGAACAGGTTAATATATTAGAAGAAGCATCTCAAGCATTAGTTCAAAATTCTTTAAATCAAGAATTGCATTGCCAAGCGAAAAAAGAAGCGCATACGTTAGCAGGTTCGCTTGGTACTTTTGGCTTTCCAGAAGGTTCCAATATTGCACGCGAAATAGAAAGATTACTCAAAGCAGAAACTATTTCATTAAATAATGCCGTACAACTTGGTGCCTTAATAAAAGCTTTACAGCGAGAAATCAAGCTAGAACCACAGCATTCTCAATATACTACTGATGCAATACCGTTTCAGGAGCATTCGCTTATTTTAGCTGTAGACGATGACCCAAAGATATTAGAATTACTACAAACTTTACTTACACCTTGGGGACTTAGAGTCAAAACTCTTGCCGAACCGCGCGCATTTTGGGAAACTCTGGAAGCAGTCAAGCCAGATTTATTAATTTTAGATGTAGAAATGCCTGGGGTCAGTGGTATTGAACTTTGCTCTTCAGTGCGTAATCATCCTCATTGGAGTGAGTTACCAATTCTATTTTTAACGGTTCATAACGATACAAATATTGTTACTCAAGTTTTTAGTGTTGGTGCTGATGATTTTGTTAGTAAACCGTTCGTTGGTCCCGAACTTGTCACCCGAATTATCAATCGTTTGGAGCGGATAAAATTAGTTCGGCGAATGGCACAACTAGAAAATCAACGACTGGCGCTCTTTTTGGAAGCTGCTGAAATAGGTATTTGGGACTGGAATATATTGATTAACCAAATAAGTTGGTCAGAAACTCACGAACGCTTGTTCGGTATGACTCCCGGATCATTTGATGGTACTTTTGACACTTTTATAAATTGCGTTCTAAAATCTGACCGGGAAAGTTTACATTCAAAAATCAACCAGGTTCGCTCAGAACATACTAAGTACCATCATGAGTTTCGTATTGTCTGGCAAGACGGTAGCATTCACTGGATTGAAGCGCGAGGTCAATTTTACTATAACGATGCAGGCGAAGCAATGCGAATGCTAGGTACGGTTACTGACATTAGTACACGTAAAAAAATTGAAGCTGATTTACGCAAATCTAAGGATGAGTTAGAAAGAAAAGTAGCAGAACGCGCTAGGGAATTAATTCGGGTGAATGAACACTTGCTTGAATTAAATGAGCGATACTCGCGCGCAGCCAGCTTTACAAAATAAAATTAATTTTGACAAAGATATGAATAAGTATAAATTATAATTACAAATTGCATCTTCACAAGTTCCTCAAGTTTTTGTTCTAATTTAAAAAGAGAGTAATCTAAATCAAACTCACACGTACAAAGGGGTTAAATATGACGAATCCTAATACAAATGGAATTTTACAAGCAGTAAAACAAGTACCTCAAAAAATTATTACCTACCTTTCCGGTGCAGTGTCTAGAATTTTTGCTCCTAGAGATGATGATTTCCCTGAAACAGGAGTTCAACCGTTTGAAGGTGAGCCAAGTGAGAAGAAACATTATTAATTCAGACAATAAAACATTTGATCAATGCTTCAAATAATGTCAACAATAATATAGTGTTATTTGTAACATTGTAGAGACTCCATTAATGGAGTCTCTACACAATATCTTGTCTCTATAAAATAATTAATTTTTTAACAATATTTACAAAAATTGGGTAACGAGCAATGGGACAATATTACAAATTTGTAAATACTACCAGACAACAAGAATCAACTATCTCACTCCCCTTTAATTTTGGGCTATCATGGGCAAAAAGTTTGGAACGTTTGTCTGACGAAGAATTAAAAGAAAAATTTGACTACGTTATAGAGAATAACAATTGGCGCCAAGAGGATGAAGTAATTGCTATTGGAGATTACGGAAACATTATATATTCTCCAAAGAGTAAGAATAAACAATTTTGATAAGCTATTCGGTGTGGTTAATATCTATACAGCAGACCTTGTTCGTCTTTTACTAAACAACCACGTAATTAATGCACCCAAACCAAAAATATTTACCACTGAGTGCATCTCAAAAATTTGGGTACGATAACCATTCATTTGGGCATAGCAACCTGCTGCCAGTCCAGCAATGCCTGCACCAATGATAATGATGTCGGTTGAGGAACTTTTCATAAGTGATAGTACTTAAGTTTTCCAAAAATTGTTGACCTTAAAAGCTCCTCTGCAACCAGTCAAAAATTTGGTCTAATTGACTTAAAGTTACCAAACCATACTGCCATAAAATTATTGGTAAGGAACTAGGGGTTTGCTCTGGGTGCCGTAATGCCAATTGCAAATCCGATGCTGGAATTGCCAGGTCTTCCTGCAAAAAGCCGATTAACTCAATCATTCTAGTAGTTTCCATGTTACTACCCCTCATGAATGTTGTATTGTCAGATTATGTGAAAAGTTTGAGGAAGTTGTGAGAATTGTCAATTTTATGTTCACGTTTTATTTGATGTTGTCATCACAAATCTTTTATGTTTTGTGAGTATCTGTTCTTGTACAACCAACACGCTTGCGGGAGCGTGATGAAGAACATAACTACTGACGCTACCAAGCAAAATTTCTGTAATCCCTCTGTGCCCTCTGCGACCTAATATAATTAAATCTGCACCCCATGACTCTGCTAAACTGCAAATCTGTTTACCAACTTCTCCAAATCCATGTTTAAATTGTGCGGGAATTTTTTTGATATTGGCTTGCTGGCAGCAACTTTCTAGCCAACTATCAACTTGTTGAATTTCGTGGAGTAAGTTTTGTTGGTACTGTTTGTGCAAAGCACCGTACATATCAACATCTCCAATAGTGCCAACAGATAAAAACGGCTCATTTAGTTTATTGCTATTAATGCAATGAAAGAACATTAACTGGCTTACGTATTTCTGAGCTATTCCCAATGCTTCTTCAAAAACAATGCAAGTTTGTGGCGATTTATCGAGAGCAACCAAAATTTTGTTGTAAATCATGATATTTCCTCGCTACTTGATTATAATTATATTTTTCCTCAAAAACCCCTAAATGTCACATTTCTGCAATAAATTGATACTTTTTCAATTCTTAGCTTTCTTTACTTACAAAAACATCACATTTGTTACTTATCTTAAAGATTAACTTTGCAACAGATACAACGGATGAGTTATTGGTTATAAGCAGTGTTCCTACCTTGGTCAAATAATAAGTGATTAGATTGTTTAGTTAAACTTGGCTTGCTCAATTGTGGCAAGGAAAAACTCTGAGTAACGGTATTGAGCAAACCACCAGCCCAAACTAACCTGGGATGGAATTGTATATCCTGCAAATGTTTGTTCTTGCTGAATTTCTCCACCAAAGGGAATGTAAGTGTAAGTACCATCTTCTTTGTGTTCTCCCCAACGTGGGAAAGATAACTTTAGCAGCTTACCGTTGGAGTCTATAAAGAGTGTCAGCGTTACTGGTTCACCGTCAATCTTTAGATTAGCTTGAATAGTGTTCTCATCAATTGCCTTCCAACTTACACCACGCTGTGGTAGCAAACCAGAAGGTAGCCAAACCATTTCTCCAGCTAATCGTCCAATCGCAGAGCGGTTAGTATCAGGATTTTGGACATTTACGAAGGGAACTAATCCCCAAAGCGAAAACCGCATTCGACCCAAACCATTAATATAGTAATCACTTCCTCGCATTTGTGAAAGAGGCCTACCAATGGCTGCTTTCCAAACAAATCCTTTTTTATCTGAAATTATCTCTTCACCTACCATTGGCAACCACGGTTTGTCTTGACTGAGCCTAAAATTACCACTCATTTTTAGATTGACTCCAGAAGCAAGAGGAGTTCCGGGTGCAATGGTATGCAAAAAATAACGTTGCACGGGAGCAGGTAATTCTGCAACCATTTCTTTAGTAAAATTATTTTTTGAGTCAGGTGAAGTTGAAAGTGCTTGCCAAATCCGACTAACTTCTTGGTTATTCCTTACTTGCACAATAACTAAAGT
The DNA here is from genome assembly GCF_000331305.1 of Calothrix sp. PCC 7103. Taxonomy (GTDB): domain Bacteria; phylum Cyanobacteriota; class Cyanobacteriia; order Cyanobacteriales; family Nostocaceae; genus Dulcicalothrix. Next base: position 752,703 of record NZ_KB217478.1, read on the forward strand.
GAGGAATGCGCTTGCCAGCAATACAGCAATACCAAGTAAAATTTTGGCTATCATTTTTCTGACCCCTCTATTTTTATACTCTGTATGCATTTAGCCTTAGCACTCAATTACTTAATTTGAGTAATTTGTAAAGCTCGTTGCTGCGGATGCTATTGTTTTTACCTAGATGTCAACATTTATTTGTTCAATTTGTCTTGCAGCTTTCTCCCATAATTTTGCCAAAGTCTCGTCTTCCCAATTATTTCTAAGGTTTTCTGCCTTTTTATGGCAAATTCGCTCTAGCAACTCTAAAATGGCGCCTAATGTAAACTTATCAACTAATGCCTCTAAAGAATCCATCGCTTCTTTTTTCATAACAGATACCTCACTTTGAAGATGGGCTGTAATTGCTGCTGTTGCAGGGTAAGGCTTTCGTCAAATGCTTATTTTTTCAATTAGATACAACCTCATCAACTGTTCGCCTTGGTGTTGGCTTCGTTTCTAACCCAAACCCTAAACGGAGGATAATTTGTGGATAGCCTTTATCACCAAGAATCTTGCTCAGTTGACTTCTTAATTCTGGCACTTGAACTGGTTGATTCAAAAAAGATGCAAATAATTTAACTACTTGTGCCCTTAATAACACCCGTTCTAGTGCTTGCCCAGCTGCTATCCAATCGGCAGGTTTATCAGAGTCTGTAGTTAAAATTACAATTGCAGGTGAGCATTCTAAAAGTTTCCGACTACGTTCTGCAACTGAATAACCCATATTCAGAGTTCGTAAGACAAGAGCAAACAAGGGCGTAGCAAATTCAAAGTGTTCATCTATACCATGAGTATAAATTGGAAGACCATCATGACTTTTGCTGGTACTAGGACGCACCCAAGTTGCTAGTTCGTTACGAAAATTTGGGTCTGCCATTTGCAAGTGGTCGCCTTGTGCAATTAATTCTGTAACGGAAGCGCGCAAAATGTCACCTTTGACAATTTGTAAATTAGCACCTTCAGATATTGCATCTTTTTGCAAAGTTTTAAGCAGTGTTTCTGGAACATTCCAATCTTGATAATCGTGTCTGTTTGTATGTCTTTTTTTCATTGCTTGGAACAGTAACTTTCCGTCAGTAGTTTCCCCTAATGAATGACCCAATTCGATACAAGCTAGCAAATCTGGATTTGTGGGGTCAGCAAAAGTCTTAATTTTACCTGTGTAGCCAAAGTGATGCAAGGCTATACGCAAGTTAAAAAGCGCTGCTCCGCAACTGATTATCAATTCCCGACCATCTGGGTCTGCAACGGGTAAACTACGAGTGCGGTCAGCAAGTAAGTATATGACGCCTGAATCAATTTTAAAGCACCACGGTTGGGTATTGTGACTTGAAGGCGCCAATATTGCGTAGTTCAAAATAAACTTGAGTTTTTCCTCTGGTGTTCCAGTTGCAGGAAAATCTGTGTCTTGGACATTCCAAATATCAGTTTTCATAAACATTTTGAAGTCCCCATTACTAACTTATAATCGCTCATCCGCTTCACAACTCTGTTTATACGCAGATAATTTGAGGAACTTGTGAGGATAATATTTTTAATAACCATCCCCAAGTTTTGCGAAATATTGAGTAATGTTACAGATTATATATCTCTAAAATGGCGCCTAACCAGATTGATGAATACAAAAAAAACCAGATATTTCACTGAGTTCAGAAGGTTATGTCGGTTTATTTAAGTCATGGGTGTTGTCTGCCTAATTGAGAGCATTAATTAGGTAGTCAAAGTAAGTTCCTACTTCGCTAGCATCTTCGGAAGGCAACAGCGAGCTAGCAATGTTCTTCATAGCACGGACACCTCAGTTAAAAATACGTAATTTTATTCAAAAATCAAACCACTAGGTTATTATTAGATGTTTCACTACGAGACTTATGACATTGTTTAATTATTTTTTAATGGCAGTAGGATTAATTTGAGTATATTTAGGTCATGCTTGTGTTGAGATAAACCTAGCTTGATTTTTTCTGGATACTTTGGATATGAGTAAGATTTAAAGATTTTATCCCAAAATGAGAAAAAACTTGCATAGTTAGATTGACTGTCTTCAAATACCTGTGAGTGGTGTAACCGATGAAAGTTTGGTGTTACAATCACGTGACTCAATAATTTATCGATTTTTTTAGGTATTGCCCAATTACTATGGTGAAAAACTAATTCGATAGCTAGTGTCAATTCATATATCAGTAAATGTAATGGTTGAATGCCGAATAACCATACTAATAAAAGTTTAGGTATATTAGATGAAATGACTTCGACTGTGTGAAAGCGGTATGCTGTCGATGTATTCATCGAAATTTCTGTATGGTGAACTTTGTGAAATCTCCACGCAAATGAAACGCTGTGCATCATGCGATGCCATACATATAAATATAAATCAAGCAATACAAAAGATATACATATTGACAACCAAGGTAGTTTGATATGTTGCAAAAAGCCATACCATACTTTCTGGCGCCATATCCAATGTAAAGCGGCTGCTATTGTCAAGCTATTTGCTGTAATATTGATAATACCCAAGAGAACATTAGGGTAAGTTCTTTGGTTGAAAGTAGATTTGAAATTAAAAAAAGGAAAGATATTCTCTAGAAAACAGAATATCAAAACACTACTAATAATAGTCAGCGATTGCCAATCCATTTTTGAATACCATCTCCTATGACTCAGGTATTAACGAGTCAATTTTGTTACTAATGTTTGATTGCTTCTTTCTCCGTTATAACCCCTATTTTATTTTTCGACACCTATACGTGCTTGCATATCGCATCTGAAAAATATATTCTCTGAATCACAGGTTATTATATTCACTTTGTTATATGGCAGCATCAGCAGCAACATCAATGTGGAGTCCACTCAAACAGCAGGTATTCCGCGCGCTCTGGATAGCTTCAGCAATATCAAGCGTTGGAACTTGGATGCATGATGTTGGCGCCGCATGGTTAATGACGACTTTGGCGCCTAATTCTCCGATACTCGTTGCGTTATTACAAGCTGCATCTAGCTTACCGTTTTTCTTACTCGCTTTACCGGCTGGCGCCATAGCTGACGTTGTTGACCGTCGTCAGGTGCTACTGTACACACAATCTTGGATGCTGTTAGTTGCTACTTTGTTAGGTTTATTAACCATAACAGGAATAGTGGCGCCGTCAAATCCCGCTTCACCGTGGATATTACTAGGCTTAACTTTTGCAATGAGCATTGGTAGCTCCATGAATATGCCAGTGTGGCAAGCTGTAACACCTGAACTTGTGACAAAAGAAGAACTACCTCAAGCAGTAACATTAAGCGGAATAGTCGTAAACCTTTCGCGTTCAATTGGCCCAGCATTAGCAGGTATAATTATTGCTTACTCTGGAACAGGTGTAGTATTTTTACTCAACGCAGCATCATTTCTAAGCGTAATTTGGGTAATTTACACTTGGAAGCGTGTACATCAGCAAAGTGCTTTACCAACCGAGCGTGTTGTAGGCGCCATCCAAGCAGGTGTTCGCTACGTTCGTAATGCACCAGTATTTCAATCAGTTATATTTAGGACAATTGCTTATATTTTCTTTGCCAGCGCTTTGTTTGCTTTATTACCTTTAATTGCGCGTGCAGAGTTAAAACTTGACGCTTTAGGTTATGGTACTATTTTGGGCTTTTGGGGAATTGGAGGATTAGCCGGAGCCTTTGTATTACCAAAATTACGGCAGAAGTTTTCCATTGACAGGATAGTTGCTGGTTGTTCAGCAGTAATGGGTTTAATGATGCTGATAATTGCTTCGCAGCATAACTTTTACATAGTTTGTGCGGTAATGTTGCTAGTGGGAATTTCTTCGTTAGGGGTAATGGTAAGTTTGAATGTGGCTGCTCAAAGTGCAGTCCCAAATTGGGTAAAAGCGCGCGCTCTTTCTATACAGCTATTAGTATTTCAAGGCAGTATGAGTATAGGGAGTTTACTGTGGGGTACTTTAGCTCAACAGACTTCTTTATCTACAGCGCTTGCAGTAGCAGGTATGGGTTTATTAGTAGCTATTTTTATTACCGCGCGTTTTCGGCTTAAATGTTCAGAGCTATTAGATTTACGAGCATCGCTACATTGGGACCAACCTATACATGCTTTTGAACCTTGTCCAAACGATGGACCAGTTTTAGTAACGCTTGAATATTATATTGACCCCAATAAAGCCGAAGAATTTACTTTAGCAATGCAAGCACTCGCACGAATTCGGCGCCGTGACGGTGCCATTCAATGGGGATTATATCAAGATGTATCTGACCCAAGTAGATTTGTAGAAACAGCACTCGTCGAATCTTGGGCAGAACATCGGCGCCAGTTTGAACGAGTAACAGTTAGTGATAAGGTAATAGAAGACCGAGTGCTTGCGTATCATATTGGCTCGGAGGCACCGAAAGTTTCAGAAATGCTTTACTCAAAAAAGAGAGTAGAAAGTGCTGAGTGCTGAGTAAAAAGTTAGGAATTAGCACTCAGTACTGATACTTTTAATCCGGACAACTTCGGATATCATAGACATCTTGGCTGCCCTAGATATAACAACATCCAGCGAACTAGATGCAGGTGTATCCAACAACGCCTTAAAGTAAGCTTTAAGGCTCTTAATAATTTGTTTTTTTACAACACCGGGCAAGAGCGTGACAACTCGCAGTATGTCGCATATGTTTGTATCACGTGCAAGCAATTTATGACTTTCGCGCGTCTTGCGTCTGCTTGTGTCAAAGATGGAGCAATTGCTTCTCATCTTTATTTATTATCGCATAAATGTACAAAAAAGTTCCAAAATGTTTCTAAAAACATGCTCCTAGTAATTGCTCTTTATGGCAATTAAATTAGGGTCGCGTTTTGTTGTCTCCGCCCATACTTGTTAAAATTCTGTTCTTGTCATAATTGTTACTTTTGATTAATCTATTTTTTTATCGCTTTTTAGTTTAGAGTTTTAATTATTACATAAAATTTCAAAATTAAGAGATTTTTCGCTCTGCGGTAATAATCTTTATCAGTGTGAATACAGGCAACGAATGTGAGAAATTAGTCTTTCGTTACATCCGTTGCAAAATGCTATACTATTCAAATGAAACCCAGGCGCCATGAAATCCATAAGGTACTCGTTGAGGAATAAGTACACGCGCGACTGGTTCACTGGTGATATCTTGGGCGTTAATAATTACAAGTTCTGATGTTTCGGTGTTGCTATCAAATACGAAGGTAATTAACCAACCTTGGTCTTCGTATGTGTTTTTGTTAGATGGTGCGAATACTGCTTCACCACCGTAACGACCTTTGCCAAAGTTATGTATTTGCGATGTTGACTTTTCAAAATCGTATTTTATAACACCGTCAAATAAAGGTACAGAAGTCGGTGCAGCTTTTCCACTGTAACCGTAACGATTTTTTCGTCCTTGTAGGTTTTCGTTGATGCGCGGAAATTCTGATGGTGTGTCGTCGAGCATTTCTTCGCGCACGCTTCCAGTTTTTAAGTTAAATTTCCAGCGATATAAACGGGGAATATCTCCATCTCCTTCTGTCTTTTCTGACATTAAAACACTAGTGTGACTCATGCGACATGCAATAAGTACTACTTCGTCTCCTTCTTCGTAAGCATTGAGGGTATGGAAAATATAACAAGCAGAAGTTTCAAACCAGCGAATATTACTATTATTTCCATGACGTGGCAGAATACCAAAACGACTAGGTTTGTTACTTTCAAACATTAGTCCAGGTACCCCTTGCTGCATTCGCTGCATACTAAAAGTTAAGGGCAAGTCCATGAATATTGTATAGTTTTCTGTAATTGCAAAATCATGCATCATTACTGCCATTGGTATATCAATGGGTACTGTTCTTAATAATTCGCCTGTTGCTGATACTACGCTGTATTTTACGTAAGGTGGTGCAAAGCCGTAACCGAAGAACATCATTTCACCCGTTACTGGGTCTACTTTTGGATGTGCTGTAAAGGCTGATGTTAGCTTGCCGTTATAAGTATATTCCCCAATTGTATCTAACTCTGGTGTTTTGATAGCGTGCGGCGCCCCACCTTCCCATGTTGCTAATAGTTGACCTGCGTGCCATACGAGTGCGGTGTTCGCTGTGTTTTTTCCTGGGCCATGTGGATTATTTGGTTGTGGAGGTTCTAATAGTCCGCTCCATACAGCTTTACCAACTTGATTTTCTATATTCCAACCCCGTGTTCTAATATAGCGATTGCGGTATGTGGCTTTACCGTTATTAATGTACACACCGTGCAGCATTCCATCTCCGTCAAACCAATGATATTGACCAATAGGCGCCCATTGAGGGTTTGGGCCATTACGGAGGAACATTCCTGATAGTTCAGAGGGTATTGTGCCAATAACCTTTAAAGCGTCACTAGTCATTTCATTGTTGACTGGGGCGAAATTACCTTCCAGATAAGGATTGGCTGTTGTTACTGTCATGTTTGTGTGTGAGTTCGATATGTAATCTCCTGTATTATTCTGGCGTGAAAATATTGAATTGGCGAGGTAAAGATATCATTCACCTTTCATCCCTGCCCTGAAGGGTCAGGGTTTTCAGGGTGTTTTCTTATAAAAAACTTGTAAGGTGCGTGACGCTACTAAATTGCTTACTTCGTTTAAGATTGTTGATGGCGTCACGCACCCTACCACATGACTTTAACGCTTTATTTTCTTCGTCACGGGCAAACTGAATGTAGTCGCAGTAACTTTTACTGTGGTTCTATAGACCCTGAACTAACTCCAGATGGAATGGAAATGGCAGAGGTTTTTGCTGATGCTTATGCTTCTACGCATTGGAAAGCTATTTTTTCTAGTCCTATGCAGCGTACAATTGCTACGGCTAAACCTTTGTGCGATATCGTTAAGCTACAGCCTGAACTTCGCGATGGTTTAAAAGAAATTAATTATGGTCAGTGGGAAGGTAAAACTCCTGAAACTGTAAGTATTGATTTTCATGATGAGTATATTCGCTGGCTTGCTGACCCTGCTTGGTATGCACCCACTGGTGGAGAAATGGCTATAGCTATAGCTTCGCGCGCTATGCAAGTTATTGAGGAAATTAAACAACGTTATACTGATGGTAATGTATTAGTTGTTTCCCATAAAGCTACTATTCGCATCATGTTATGTAGTCTTATGGGTATTGATGTTGGTCGTTTTCGCTATCGTTTAGGCTGTCCAGTTGGTTCTGTTAGTGTAGTAGAATTTACCTCACATGGACCTCTTTTAAAAGCATTAGCTGACCGTACTCATCAAAGTACACGTTTGCGAAATTTACCAGGAACTTAAATAAACCCGCTTTAAGAATGTATTAGTAATTATTAATACATTTTTTTTGTGCAGTAGCTACTATAACAGCTTGGATAACAAGAGATGTATAGTGATATCAAGTTCTGTATGTGTTTAACGACACCATACTTTGCATATGAAACAATCAGTAATTGATTATGGTTTACATCTATGAATCTACTTGATTGCACAACTTGGATTAAAAAGCTAGTGTTATTAACAACATTAACGGTAGCTACTAGTGTGAGTTTATCATTTGGTATTTCCGCAGAAGCACAGTTAAATCCTCGCCCCAGTATTTTTAAAGAGTACCCTTACAGACGCGCTCAAGGGCGTAAAATTAAACGTGGCTCAACTCTAAAACCCAAAGCTAAACCACCTAATATTAAACAGAAAAAACGAGGCGCCGTTGCAAATAATCGCAGAAGACCTTTTACTAAAGTAGAGAAAAAATCACCCAATGAACCGCTTACAATAGAATTTCGCGCTCCTGGATATCGTGGTTCACGTTGATGTAGCCTCGGAATTAAGACAATTCCTTTGCGACACATGGCTTATGGTGATGTTTTATCATTGCAAGTTTACAAGTTTATCGGCGCCCAATCTGGCAACAAAGTTTATATCCAATCAAACTTATCATGGCGCCGAAATTTCTGCTTCCCGTTTGTAACCCAATAGGAACAAATGAACGCGCACAACACTTTTCTCCAGGACGCTATTGCAGCTACAAACCGAAGGATTGGAATCTAATTTTTTGGGACTACGAAAAAGAAGCTGATGATTTAGCAGCTTTTGCTAAATCTCAACTTCTGCTGGAAATAGAGGTCGTCAGACACAACTATCTAACCATTATCAAGCAGAAATTCGCTCAACTTTTATAAAAAATTAATTCTTCGAGCAGTGTCACCTTTACTCAAAAATTCCGCTACAAGCTACAGTCACTTAGTTTAGATGCTGACTATTTGATTGATTTACATAGTTCAACCAATCAAGGGTTGAATTATCTCTATTATTTTCATAAGCGTGAACAGAGTTGCAAACATTTTTTACTTTATTTCGGAATTTTACTCGATGAGTATGATGGTTTATTAGACGCGCTAATATCATAAAGTATTTTGCGCCTCTGGGAGGTCTGATTCAAGATAGACTCAATTTAGGTAAGTATGTGAAAGTTGGAGATATTATTTATAAGATATTAAATTTTAATAAGCAAGGTGAGTTTGTTGTGGGAGTGGGTTAATAGATTAAACTTGGATGGTAGCATTTACCAAAAATCAAGTAAGGTTAGAATCATAATTTAAGGGTGGAGTTCCAAGTGAGCAGTATTGAAAATGACATTTATTCATTTTCAGAAGAGGTGATGATTCCCCAGGCACCTCCTGAGTTTAAGTCGGGATTTATCGGTATTATTGGTCGTCCCAATGTCGGTAAATCTACTTTGATGAATCAATTAGTAGGTCAAAAAATTGCCATAACTTCACCTGTGGCGCAAACAACACGGAACCGTTTGCGTGGAATTTTGACGACACCAAAAGCTCAGTTAATATTCGTCGATACTCCAGGAATTCATAAACCCCATCACCAATTGGGTGAAGTTTTAGTACAAAATGCCAAAATAGCGATTGAATCGGTTGATGTTGTATTGTTTGTTGTTGATGCTTCTGTGAATTGCGGTACTGGTGATTTGTACATTGCTGATTTAGTTAGTCGTAGTCAAACTCCTATAATTCTGGGATTAAACAAAATTGACCAACAACCACAGAATGCCGATGCGATTGATGCCAGCTATATGCAGATGGCTGAGTTACACAAATGGCAGACGATTAAGTTTTCTGCCCAAAACGGTCAGGGATTGCCACAGCTTGAAGATAAATTAATTGAACGATTAGAAAGCGGACCCTATTATTATCCACCCGATTTAGTTACCGACCAACCCGAACGCTTTATTATGGGTGAACTTATCCGCGAACAAATACTTTTGCTAACGCGCGAAGAAGTTCCTCACTCTGTGGCTGTTGCTATCGACAAGGTTGAAGAAACACCCACTATTACCCGTGTTATCGCGACGATTAACGTTGAGCGCGATTCGCAAAAAGGAATTTTAATTGGCAAAGGTGGAACTATGCTCAAATCTATCGGTAGTGCCGCACGTGAGCAGATTCAAAAATTGATTGCAGGTAAAGTATACCTCGAATTGTTCGTGAAAGTACAGCCCAAATGGCGCCAGTCACGAATTCGACTTGCTGAACTTGGCTATCGCGTTGAGGAATAGCCAAGAATAATATAGTCTATTTCATACACGTTGATAGTTTTTTTGTATGAGTGGGAATAATAATTAAGGAAATTAGTAGTTAATTATTTATTCAACTTATAATTACTTTCATTTAAGACAATGGAGCCAAACCAGCAAGAACAGCGATTCGCTGCCGACCAAGATTTCCTTAAATCCCTCGATGAACTAGAGGATATTCTCCAAGAAAATCTTCTAGAAGACGAGGTGCCACTACCCGAAGAACAAATTCCAACTCAGTCACCTGACGAACTAAATGTAGAACTGGCAGCTTGGGAGGATGCAGTCGCTGACATAGAACAATATTTTCAAAGCAAGCAGAAAAAAGACCCCTCATCGTAATAATTACTGAAGTAATTATTACGACAAATGCTTCTGTCGCATTGCTTCGTATAGCAGCAATGCTGAGGCAATGGCAACGTTTAATGACTCAACGTTTGGGCTAAGGGGTATATTGACTTGTATATCCGCCATTGCCACCAATTCTTCTGATAACCCCGCACCCTCATTACCCAACAAAATCAAACTTGGCTTTTGCCAGTCCACTTCCCAATAAGTTTTTGCGGCGCCTGGTAATGTTGCCACTATTTGCATTCCAGCGTTTTTAGCTAAACTAACTGTATTTTTTAAATCTTCGCTTACAGACATTGGAACTCTAAACCATTGCCCTGCGCTTGCTCTCATCACTTTAGGGTTGTCTAAATCGACACTCCCTTTACTAAGCCATAGTCCAGACACACCCGCACCAGCAGCAGTGCGAACGATTGTACCTAAATTACCTGGGTCTTGAATTGTCTCCAAGGCAATTACTAACCCAGAAAATGATATTTTTTGTACTTGATAATTGCGCTTGGCTGTCGTAACAACTCCATCCGGTCGTACTGTTGTTGCTAATGCACTTAATACTTCTTCACTCACAACTTCTACACGCTCACATTTTTGAGAAGCTTTCTCCCACAGTTCAAAATGCGTTGTTTGCCATTTTTCTGTGCAACATAAAGTCATCAAAGGATAATCAACAGCACAAGCTTCTTCGAGCAAATGTGTTCCCTCGAGTAATAGCAAATCCTGACTATGACGCTCTTTGGAAGAGTGCAGCTTGCGAATTTGCTTTACTAGAGGATTTTGTAAACTAGTTAACATAAATAGTGTAAAGTGCTGAGTGCTGAGTGCTGAGTTTTTACTTTTTACTCAGCACTCAGCACTTTCTACTTATTAAAGTGCGGAACTCGGGACTTGAACCCGAAAGCCTTGCGGCACATGAACCTGAATCATGCGCGTCTGCCAATTCCGCCAGTTCCGCTGGCTTGTTTTAACTCACAGTCTACAATTGTGACTTACTTATATTTTATTGTCAATAGCGTACTTTTGACTCTTGATGTAATTATTTTCTTGTTTATGTAGTCTAAAAATGTAGACAAATTAATTCTTTACTGTAGAATCTTAACCAACTTCCAACGTATAAATTTAATTCTTGTTTCTGGAGGGTAGGCTTATCAGTCCACTTAGCGGCTTATCAGATGCCAAGTCGTCACCCGAAGCAGACTCCTCAGTCTTGCAAATATGGGGAGGGCATCCTTTACAGGGCCATATCAAAATCAGCGGAGCAAAAAATTCGGCGCTGGTGTTAATGGCTGGTGCAATACTATGTTCTGAAGATTGCCGCATTCGCAACGTGCCAATGCTGGCTGATGTGGAGCGCATGAGTCAAGTTTTATTGGCTTTGGGTGTTGGTGTTAAGCGCGATGGCGAAGTATTAGATATCAACGCCAAAGACTTTGCTACTTCTAAAGCTCCTTATGAACTTGTCACCCAGTTACGAGCAAGCTTTTTTGCAATTGGTTCGATTTTAGCGCGATTGGGTGTAGCCCAAATGCCTTTACCTGGTGGTTGTGCTATTGGTGCCAGACCTGTAGACTTACATGTTCGTGGTCTACAAGCAATGGGAGCAGAGGTACAAATTGAACACGGCATTTGTAACGCTTACGTTCCTGGTAGTAACCGTAGGCTCAAAGGCGCCAAAATTTATCTTGACTCTCCTAGTGTAGGCGCCACCGAAACCTTAATGATGGCGGCAACATTAGCAGACGGTGAAACTCTGATTGAAAATGCTGCTCGTGAACCAGAAGTAGTTGATTTGGCAAACTTCTGTAAGTCGATGGGCGCCAAAATTCAGGGTGCTGGCACAAGCACAATTACAATTGTTGGTGTAGAAAAATTACATTCAACTGATTACACAGTAATTCCTGACCGTATAGAAGCAGGCACGTTTTTAACAGCGGGCGCAATTACACGTTCAGATTTATTATTATCACCAGTAGTACCCGAACATCTTTTGCCAGTTATTGCCAAACTGCGAGAAATGGGAGTTCCAATTATTGAGGAAGGCACTAATAGTCTACGTATCAAGCCAGCAGATACTATTAAAGCAGCTGACATTGAAACGTTGCCACATCCAGGTTTTCCAACCGATATGCAAGCTCCATTTATGTCGTTGATGGCTGTAGCAGATGGCGATAGCTTAATAAACGAGACTGTATTTGAAAATCGCCTACGTCATGCTTCAGAACTAAATCGTTTAGGAGCTGATATTCGTGTTAAAGGCAATATTGCTTTTATTCGAGGAGTACCTGTACTATCTGGGGCGCCTGTGATTGGTAGTGATTTACGTGCTGCTGCTGCTTTAGTTGTAGCCGGTTTAGCAGCTAGCGGTCTAACAACCATCAAAGGATTACAGTTTTTAGACCGAGGTTACGACCGTCTTGATTTAAAATTACTTTCAGTAGGAGCAAAAATCAAACGCATCTCTGAAGCAGAAGCAGAAGCCAATGCAACCGTAGGGTGCGTAACGCTACCAACAATTCCGAACGAAGCGACTATCTAATAGCGTTACGCACCTGATGCAGGCGCCTTCGTAAAACCAAAATCAAATCAAACATTGATTCCAATCAACTCTTGTGGGTTGGGCATCCTTGCCCGACCCTTTATATTATCTCGTTATAATATCTATAGAAATTGGTGCGTGACGCTACATGTCTTAATAACTACGCTGAATTTTGTATGGCGTCACGCACACTACCGTTACGCACCCCACAACACTTAATTATGTCTATATTAAAAAATCAATTAATTGGTTTGAAAGCTGACTCATTTCGCCATCCTCTTGACTTGGAAGCGACCAAAGCGCTTAAGCAAATACCTGGACTGGATATGATGGTGCGTAACCTTTTAGGACCTCTCGCAGAACAGGTTTTTTATGTAGAGAATATCGCTTCCAGTATTTTAGTTGGGCAAAACCAACTCCCAGAACTTCACAATTTGCTCCTCGAAGCTTGTAAAATGCTCGATATTGAGCCACCACAACTCTACATTCGACAACATCCGGCGCCAAATGCCTATACTTTTGCAATGCGTGGTAAACAACCATTTATCGTGGTTCACACTTCGCTCATCGATATGCTAACTCCTCAAGAAATTCAAGCAGTTATCGCACACGAGTTAGGGCATCTCAAATGTGACCATAGCGTTTATTTAACTCCTGTTAATTTACTAATTCTAGCCGCTACCGCTGTCCCTACAGTCGGCGCCTTTCTTGCCCAAGCTATACAAGCACAGCTTTTAGAGTGGGTACGATGTGCTGAATTTACCTGCGACCGTGCTGCTTTACTCGCAACTGGTGACCCCAAGGTCGTAATGTCAGTATTAATGAAACTTGCTGGTGGTTCCCCAAAGATAGCATCGCAACTCAACCTTGATGCATTTATCGCTCAAGCGCGCGACTACGATGATATTAGTAAGACCGAAATTGGCGAAACCTTTAAAGCTGCACGCACATCTCAACTTACCCACCCAGTCCCTGTACTACGCGCTCGCGAAATTGACCGCTGGTCTTCTAGCAAAGAATATCAAAAACTATTGCAAAATCATACGAAGGTAGATTATAATAATGAGGTTGCACCCAAGGGCGGGTGGCGAAACTGGTAGACGCAGCAGACTCAAAATCTGCCGCCCTATAAAGGCGTGAGAGTTCGATTCTCTCCTCGCCCATATTGCTAAAGAAGACAAAAATTTAAATCAAAAGTTCTGGATAACAAAAGATGTATTAAATTACGTCTTTTTTTTTGTTCAAGTAATAATAGCTACAGATAAGTATAATTTAATAGGTTTTGATATATAAATATGAATTTTTGATTGATTTTCAGTTTAAAGTGCGTACTTTTCCGGAATCAGATACTTTTTAATGTCAATGGAAATGTGAGCGGTAGTAAAACGATATACAATGAGCGATATTGGGCTGCTGATGACGAGCATATTAGTAATGGGGCAAAAAGTTTCTGAGAATTTGCCTCAACATCTTGTAGTTCCGCACGAAAACAATTTATTTAGCACAAATTCAACACATTTACCCAATTCAACTGCAACGCTTCAAGTGACACCACCTGAATTTACTCAGCTTGGTGATACTTCTCCTGCGGTCGTATTTTCATCTAATTATAAAGTAAAAGGAATACTAAGTAATATTTTAGCTAAAGTTGTTTCTGAAAAACAGTTATTGACACAAGGAGAAATAGTTGCTGATAAAAACGATAATTCTGTGATAGCAACAATTAACCGTAGAATAACTACGAGCAGTCTTCCAAGGGTAGAATTTGGTGATTCAGGTACTTCAGTACGAGTTATACAAAAGTTATTAGTATCCAGTGGTTATAATATAGAAGTAGATGGTTTTTTTGGTGCCTTGACTGAAACCGCTGTTAAAGCTTTTCAATATCAACGTAATATAGTGGTCGATGGAATAGTTGGACAAAATACTTGGCTCGAATTAACAAGATAGGCAACGGATGATAAACGGATGTAACGGATAGGTGATTTTAAATAACTAGACACGGATGATGATCATAAACGCATGTAACGGATAGGTGATTTTAAATAACTAGGCTTTGTTTGTAACAAATAAATCATCCGTTGCATCCGTTGCAGTTTCTACCGATGTTTATGCTGTTCTAACAATTGCTGTGCGCGAGGTTTATAGATGAGGTGAAACAATGCCTCAATATAACGTAACAAGTCTTCACGGTTTTGTTTGGATATAAAATTCCAGAAACCGTATGTACGTGCAAGAGATAAAAGTTTAGTTGTATGAATTTTCCAGGTGTAAGCAGTGTAAACTCTTTCAATACCGCGCTTTGAAATTTCATCCCAGTAAGCAGGGTTACTATCGCATTTAGTCATAAAATCGTAAAGTTTGTTGGCAGTCTCTTCTAAATTGGTGGGGTTAATATAAAAACCGTTGACTTTATCTTGAATGATTTCTAGCGGTCCACCAAACTGAGTTGCAAAAGTTGGCATTCCTGTAATCATCGCTTCTAATATAGTCAAACCAAAAGCTTCAAATAATGCAGGTTGAACAAAAATACCCTTATGGTCGGCAATAACACGGTAAATTTCGCCAGAGTCAGTTTTAGAAAGACGCACACCTAACCAACGAATTATACCATGTAAGTTATATTCGTCGATAATTTGATACAGTTTAATAATTTCATCACGTTCCTCATTATCACCCGACTCTTCAACTCGTAACTTTCCAGCAACTAAAATTAAATTGTAGTGTTCTTGCAATTCTTTACTTTTACCAAAACATTCAGCTAAACCTGTTAAATTTTTGATACGGTCAAGACGTGCCATTGAGAAAATAGGACGTTTACTTGGGTCATCTAGTTTTCCATATATTAATGCAGGGTCATCGAGAGTAAACAACATTTCTTCGAGTCGCTGTCTGTCAGCTTCAACTCGCTCTTCGTTACGAGTGTAGGGAAAATAGTAACTTTCGTTTACTCCTGGTGGAACAACGTTGAATTTTGGACTAAATAATTCAATCCCATTAACAACATGGTAAAGTTCGGGCATTGTAAAAGATTTGTAGGATTCATATTGCCCAACACTATCTGGGGTACCAACAATTTCTTGATAAGTACTACTAATTACAAAGTTAGCAGCATTCATTGCCAACAAGTCAGCTGTGAACTGCATGGAGAAATGATACTTTTCTTCTAAATCTTGCCAGTAAAGGTTGCTAAATAAGTATTTAGATTTTTCTAAAGCGTGTGCGATATTGCACTGAGTCACTTTCATTCGACGTGAAAGTAAAAACGCTACCAAGTTACCATCTGAATAATTTCCGACGATTAAATCGGGTCTACCTTGAAATTCTCCTATTAATTCTCGTTCAGCATCAATAGCATAAGTTTCTAAGTACGGCCAAATCTCAAATCGGGATATCCAGTTTTGTGTCATATTTAGATTAAACTCGCGGAACGGTACACGTAAAATCCAAGCATTTGTAGTACCGTGAACTTTTTCTAAACGCTGGTTGCAAAGTGTTCCGTCGTTATTGGGAATAAGACGTGACAGAATTATTACTTTTGGTTGTACATTCAGTTCACCCAGTCCTGCTAAAAGCGCATCTTCTTCGAGTTGCGTCTCTAAATTTTTAGCTTGGTCGAGTACATAAACGACTTGACCCCCGGTATCTGGTCTTCCTAATACTCCTTCTTGTCCAAACCATCCATGAGGTGATACCAATACTATATTGAATATCATTGGGATACGTGATATGAAAGTTTCCAGAGTTTGAGGCGCCGGAGAGTCGATTAAATCATCTAAAATATTAAGAGTTTCGAGGACTCGTGAAGCAGTATTTCCCCAACCTGGTTCAAACCCCATCGTTTGTAAGTCCAAACGAAACGTTTCTAATGGTTCGTCTTCTGGTAGGTTACTTATAAATATAATAGCTGCTTTAATTTTTTCAGAAAGATGCTGCTGCGATTGAATTCGTCCATTGATTAGTAGCTGGATACCACGATATTGATGCAAACGCAAGAAATTAAATAAACTTTCCTGCCATTGTTTCGGGTCAGCAAAAAGTTTACTCGAAAGGTAACGGTTGAGGAATTGCACACCTTTCCCAATATTTTTAGGGTCGCGAATTATGGGTGAATAATCGTAAAATGGACCAAAATCAATCTCTAATAAGTCACCTTCGTTCGGATAATAGCGGTTAACCAAACGGTCACGCATATCCAAAAGTTCTTGCACAGTCATCGCTTGAAT
Organism: Calothrix sp. PCC 7103; assembly: GCF_000331305.1. Taxonomy (GTDB): domain Bacteria; phylum Cyanobacteriota; class Cyanobacteriia; order Cyanobacteriales; family Nostocaceae; genus Dulcicalothrix. Next base: position 769,405 of record NZ_KB217478.1, read on the forward strand.
ACTCAAATCAGAAGTCAGCAAGTAAACTTCTTGACTCGCTATTTTAGAACGAATAATAAAGCAAAGATTGGAATCTTCTTGAATTATCTCTTGAGTATAATAAATTAACTTGCTTAGATGAGAACTTTGCTGATGAGCATTTTTTTGATGCTTTGTACAAAAATCTTCATATAAATTTAAAATGTCGTTCCGCAATAAGTAACGCTTTTCGCACAAACGTAATTCACTCATCAATGAACGTAAATCATTTTTTTCATCACTATTTAAGACTGTTTGCAATAATTCAGACATGATACACCTTGTTTTTAACTTTTCTTCGCCCAAAGTTATACTTACACTAACTACAAGTTGTTTACACTCTAGCTAAAGAGATAATCCTGGCAACGAATGAGAAACGGATGTAACGGATGCTTGATTTTTAACAAAAGTTTATTTTGCAAGTTTTTGGTTTCAGCTAATTTTAATATTAGTAAAGTTAAATCAAGTTTTGCATAGATAGATATTACAACTAAGCCAATGTGTTTATAATTGTAGTACAAAATCCAGAAACAAATCCATTTTGGGTTTCAGTGATTAAATATCACAGGAGATTGGTATGACTAATAACACGCAAAAAGCAATTATTGAAGACAATAGTGCCCCTAGCATATTTATGACACTGTTGGCTATCTTTTGCGGTATCACGGTTATTTTTCTTCTAGGTATTTGCTAAATACTAGTTGTCATTCTTAATATTGACTGTCATTACGTTGCTGCATAACTATAAAACTGTAGAGATATTCAACTTTGTAATTCTCTACAGCTTTTTATTACTCATTTGGTTGTATAATTAAGGGCGAACGATGGGACTTGAACCCACGAATGGTGGTACCACAAACCACTGCCTTAACCACTTGGCGACGCTCGCCACGTCACTAAAACATAATAGCACACAAAAAATAAAATAGGCAAGAGAAGTTCAAAAGGAACGGATTGATTTTTTTTAAAGTCTGATAATTATAGCTAATAACCAATTTAAGAGCATGAAATCAGCGATTATTACAGGTGTGGGAATTTTAGGACTATCTTTGTTGGCTATCGCTATGGTAAAAAGTAATCCTAACGAGGCTTCCTATCAACGGTATGCTGTCAAAGAACTGTCTAGTTACGTAAAATCCAACGTGTGTAAGAAAAATCTTGGTATATTAGATAAACTTATTAATAATCAATGTGACAAATTTGTCGATGCTGCTAGTCCGCAAATGCGCGATATTATTGCTGCTAGCACCGAAAGACACGATTTTATGGTTTTCAGTGTTTACAGTACTGAATTGAAAGTCAGTGATTGGGTTCCTTCTTACAAATTCCAGACTATAGGCGCCTTTGATAAATTCTACACTTACAGCGCACAGCAAAACTAAGAAACGTTTATTAAAACTTTCCCTATTCTTAATTTTGCCTGGATATAATAAAAGCGCCAGTGAATACGGTGCAAAAACTGGCGCCAAGTGTTATCAGGTTATAAGCAAGCACTATTCTATGTTGACTCTATAGAATTCACCACGGGGTCAGACACCTGTAGGGTGTGACCCCATATTTTAGAGTATAGAGAGAATATTTTGAGCGCGTTTAATACCTTCGCTATCATTACGCTGGGTATATATTTTGAGAGCTTGTTCAATAGCGAGTTTTGCTTCGGGTTTTCGTTTCAAAGCGAGTAGAGAGTTGGCTTGATTTTCATATGCAAGTGCGTGGTTGGGGTCACGTTGAATTACTCGCACACAGTCTTTGAGTGCATCTTCGTAGCGTTTGCGGGCAAATCTGGCTAAACTACGTTGGTAGTAAGCGTCTATATAATTGTTATCTATATCTATAGCTCGGTCGAAGTCTTTTGTTGCATCTTTATATTCACTGATAACATAACGTGCTATTCCTCGGTTTAAGAAAACTTCTGCCCAGTCGCTAGAGTTGTCGATGGCTTTGTTATAGTCTTGGATTGCTGCTTGGTAGTTTTTATTGGCAAAGTGTGCCACACCACGTGCGTGATAAGCTGATGCTAGTTTGGGATTGAGACGTAGTGCGGTGGATGCTTCGTTGATGGCAGCAGAATAATTTTTTTGAAGTCTATATATATTAGCTTTGCCGCTGTATGCTTCTGCGTAGCTGCTATTAATACTGATTGCTTTATCAAAATCAGCTAAGGCGCCTGTATAATCTTGGGTGAGAGTGCGGGTTATGCCTCGGTTGTTATAAGCAGGAGCAAAGTTAGCGTCAATTTCTATGGCTTTGTTGTAATCAGCGATGGCACCTTGGTAATCTTTTAATTCGCTTTTAGCTAAACCGCGATTAGCATAAGCTTCAACGTTACGAGAGTTTGTACTTATAGCTCTATCGTAGTATGAGATGGCGCCTTGGTAGTCACGTCTTCTAAAACGATTATCTCCCCAGCGGTTAAAGTCAGATGCATCTGCTTTAAATGTATCATTGCTCAGTCTCGCTGCATCAATATTGGCACCGCGTAAGTCAGCACCTCGTAAACTTACACCATTTAAATTAGCATTGCGTAAATCAGCATCACGTAAATCAGCATCATCTAAATTGGCGTTAGTTAAATTGGCACTGCCTAACTTAGCGTTATTTAAATTAGCATTTCGCAAACTAGCATAACTGAGATTAGCGTTACTTAGCTCTGCTGCGCGTAAATCATATCCGTTTAAATTCGCATTGCTAAGATTAACACCGTTGAGACTAACGTCATTTAGGTTGAGACTGCGTAAATCAACGCCACTCAAATCAACCCCGCTTAAGTTTACCCCACGTAGGTTTACACGGTCGAGCCTAGCTCCGCGTAACTTGGCATTGCTAAGGGAAACACCATATAAATTTACGTTTCTTAAATCAGTATCCGTTAAATCGGCACCATTCAAATTCGCGTTACTCAAATCAGCATCACTCAAATCGGCGCCACTTAAATCAGCATAACTAAGATTAGCATTTTGTAAATCAGACCTTTCCAAATCAGCATCGCTCAAATCAGCACTGCTCAAATTGGCATTTCTGAGATTAGCACGATTTAAATTGGCTCTACGTAAGTTCGCGTCGTTTAAATCCGCATCTTTTAGGTTTTGCCGACTCAAGGATGCTCCTTGTAAGTCACATTTACGACACTTCTTTGTTTCGAGTAGCTGCTTGACATGTTCAGGTTTTTCTGCATTTGCGGGTATGTAGGGTAGTAAAGGTATTGATAAGGCAATTAGGGCAAAAAACTTATTGAGTATAGATTTGCGACTGGTTGAAGAATTCATATTTGTCTATTATTGAATAAGGTAATTAATTCAATCAGCATCCAGTATCGCTGACATATATATTGTGTAATTTGTTTCTAAAATAACCTAAGTATTTTTAATTAGCATTGTTCCAGCATTGTGGCACAGGCATCCTTGCCTGTGTTATAATGTAATAATATTTACCACAAAGACACAGAGAACGCAGAGGAAGAGAAATAAGAAAGATAATGTATGTGTTCGGTATCTTGGTGAGGAAATCCGTCTGTGGTTGGCTGTCATCACTCAGTAAAAGACGATAAATTATAGAAGTACGGACAGGTCAGTTAACTTGTTCTTTTTTCGGCGCCTAGTACTAGCAAGCGCAACACTCCTACCCAGGTTGGAAGAATATAACCAAAAACTAATTAACAAAAACTCAGGATTGTGTTATGCGTAAAAAATTACAGCGAACTATTAAACCGCTTTTAAAACCGTTACTCCTGCTATGTCTTGTATTTGGCTTGGCTTTTAGTCATGTAGATAATGCTTATGCAGCAGGCAGTGGTGGTAGAATCGGCGGTGGTTCTTTTAGAATGCCAAGCAGCAGTCGTCCTTATAGTGGTCCTCGTACTTATGCACCTCCCGGTGGTGGATACGGTGGTGGATACTATCCAGGTGGTGGTGGGTTTGGTTTTCCGTTTCTACTACCATTTTGGGGAATTGGTGGAGGATTTGGGTCTATCTTCGGTATTTTAATATTCTTTGCCGTTGCTAACTTTATCTTGCAAGCGTTCCGTCGTGTTGGTAGTGGTGGTGACTCATCATATGAAGAAGCATATACACCTAACCCAACGGTATCGGTAACAAAATTACAAGTAGGATTACTCGCTTCAGCACGTGGGTTACAAGAAGAGCTTAATCGAATAGCAGAAACAGCAGATACTAATACAGATGCGGGACGTGCAGAAGTATTACAAGAAGCAAGTTTGGCATTACTTCGTCACCCTGAATATTGGGTATATGCGGGTGGTAGCACACAACAAGCACGTTTAAACTCCGCAGAAGCAGAATTTAACCGTTTGGCATTAGGGGAACGTAGTAAGTTTACTGAAGAAACTTTATCGAACGTCAATAACCAACTCAAAGGAAATATCGCGCATCAAGACGCTTTACCATCTTCTGGTGAAATCGATAACCCCACTGATTTAATTACCTCTGGTCCAGGAGAATATATAATAGTTACACTCTTGGCAGCTACACTTGGTAAATATGAAATGCCAACAATAAATGGCGCCTCGGAATTACGTCAAGCACTGCGTCAAATTGGTAGCATATCTAGCGATAAGCTTTTAGCAATCGAAGTACTGTGGACTCCACAGGCACCTGGTGATACCTTAACATCAGATGACCTACTCGCAGAATATACTGATTTTAAATTGGTGTAATACCAATTAATCTGAAAATTTCATAACCTGTGTAGAGACCGTACATGTGCGGTCTCTACATTTTTGTGAGTTTTGATCTGGGTGAGAAATATACTTGAACTATAATTACGTATATTTCAAGAGGAACGACAGTGAGGAGCAAGCGTAAACTAAGTAAACTAATAATACTGTGCTGTGCAACGGCTATTATTCTAAACTTTACTCAATTACAAGGACTAGCAAGCAAAAATGCCCCTGCGATACTAGATACAACTCAACAAGTAACAGGTAGATTTGCTAACCCGCAATTACTATATACTCTCAGGGCACATTCTGGAACAGTTAAATCTCTGGCTTTTAGTCCCGAAGGTCGAGTTTTAGCTAGCGGTGGTGGTGAAAACGATGGTCATATATATCTATGGGACACTGTGAAAGGTAGAAAAAAGGGTATAGTCAACCGCGCACATAAAACAGCAGTAGAATCATTATTAATTTCACCCGATGGACAAAATCTAATTAGCTGTAGTAACGACAACAGCATTAATATCTGGAATTTAAGAAACAACGAATTTTTAAGGTCTTTCGTTGACCATAGCACCAACGTTATGTCCCTAGCAGTCACACCAGATAGTAAAGTACTAGTTAGCGGCGCCATAGATGGTATTCGCGTCTGGGACTTATTACAACGGCGCCCGTTAGCAACTTTGGTAAAATATGATAACTTAATTTATTCTGTGGCAATAAGTCCTGATGGTCAAACCTTAGCAAGTGGTGATAGCAAAGGTGTTATCAAACTTTGGAATTTGAGTACAGGTAAAGTCATTCGTGGCTATGTTGCACATTCAGATACAGTTAGTAGCTTGATATTCAGTCAAAATGGACAAACATTAATTAGCGCAAGTCGTGACCGAACTATTAGAGTGTGGAATTTGAATACAGCAACACTTGAGCGAACATTAACAGGACATAACGACTGGGTAAATACAATAGCACTACATCCCAATGGAGAAATTTTAGCAAGTGCAGGACGTGATGGCGCCAAAATTTGGAATTTAACTACAGGTGAATTAGTAACTAGTTTATACGCTCATACAGACTGGGTAAGTGCAGTCGCATTTAGTCCCGACGGTCAAACCCTAGCAACAGGTGGTTTCGACAAGCGAGTTTATTTGTGGAAGAGTGAGTAATGGTAACGGATTACGTAACGGAGGTAACGGATAAATATATAAACCATCCGTTACATCCGTTGTATCTGTTGCCTAGTTGGATTGAATCCGCGCACTAAGTACTTTATCTATACGGTCGCGTGTTTCCAAAATGTGTGCTTTAGTATATTCATCTTTTGAATCTACCGATTTAAGCTTTTCATCAAGCTGTTTTAATTTATACCAAGCTATAGTGCGTGCATCTTCTGGTATGCGTTCTTGTTCTTTACGCAGCACCATTGAGGTTAAAACGTCTAAGTATTGACGCTGTATACCTCTTCTCAAGCTTGATATTTTAATTTCTCGATTTTTGGATTTGACAACTTCTGTCCAAATTCCTTCTTGTAGAGTATCAAATAACTCAGGGATTGTTAGTGCTTTGTCGGATGCTGATTTTAGTTCAATGTCTTTAATACGTGAGAGACGGTCTCCTGATAGCAAGTCAACTAGTACTGATGTTTGAATAAATAGTACTAAGTCGTGTATTGGGTAGTCTAATCTACCTACCCGTGTTCTTGTTCCCCAATGGCGCCAGCGAGAAGGTGCCAGTTTGTTTAATAATTCAGGAGGGAAGTTAAAAGCATCTTCGGCAAAGACGTATTTTTGTAATGTCAAGAGTGCTTGTCGCTGTTTTTCCACGGGAACAGGTTGGAATGGTAAACGTTTATCTCCTTCGTTAGCACGTACACGGTAAAAAGATTGACCGCCTATATACTTAGTGGTAAAGAAGATATTTTGGAAATAGTTGCCAAGAACAGTACCAAATTGTTCGCTAATTTCGCTGTAGTCTCTATCATCTGAAGGATATCGCTTGTTGATTAAATCCCATAGTTGACGAGAGTTGTCTAGTTGCCACTGTGAGTAAAGTAGCACATTACCGCTGTTGTCCCAAGCGTTAACGGTTGGGTCGAGGTCAAGCATGTCTTCGTCGGTCGCATAACTATACTCAGGTTTGCTCGATTCTTTTGCCATTGTCTCAAGGAATGGTTTCTCGGCACCTGTTGTTGGAACTGGAATTTGTGTATATCCGTATTTAATTACCCATTCGTCGTAGGGACCAATCATGTTGGGGAAGTAATCGCCTTGTTTTACACCTTTGGGTGCTATGTTTGGGGGAATATAATCCATTACTGATGTTGTTAAACCACGTTTGTGGGTGACGTTGGTATTATTCATTTCCTCTGGTTTTAGCATGGTGCTGCCACGGAAATTATGCCGTAAGCCTAATGTGTGCCCGACTTCATGGGCAATAATTAATCTGAGATACTCGTGAATATAAGTTTTGATTTGTTCGTTTGTTGAAAGGGCGCCTGGTAAAATTGTCATTGCCATTTTACCAAAAGCGAACTGATTTACCGCTTCCATTCCGTAACATAAATCATACTCGCCTGCGAGACGCGAAATGCGACCAAGAAAATTCGAGGCATCTGGTTTACCTTTATCTCCTAATGCTCTTGCTTCAAGTCCGTTGGCACATAACATACGGTTTTGCATCAACGTACTAATTGAAGTTCTGTTTTGCACCTGGTTGGGTTGAACGATTTGCCGATAGTCATTTTTTAACGCACGCACAAAACTAGCATCAACTAAGATGTCCGCATCCAAAATTTCCCCATTTAATGGGTTAACACGCGATGGACCCATTGCAAAGTAACCATCAACGGTATTTATCCAGCGAATTGTATTATAACGAATGTCTGCGGGGTCCCAAGTGGCATTATCAGGCATTTGCTTGACCTGAATTGCATCTCTAAACCCTGCTTTCTCAAATGCTTGGTTCCACATTAAAACACCATCGCGAATTGCACTGCGGTATTCTAAGGGAACTGCGTTGTCTATCCAGAAAACTATTGGCTTTTTAGGTGGTGATATTGCTGCGTTAGGGTCTTGCTTTTCTAAATTCCAACGGTTGATATAACGAACGAACGGGTCGTTGCGGTCATCGTTTGATAAATCTTGATAAGCTGTGACAAAGTATCCAACACGTTCGTCAGCTAAACGAGGACGATAATTATTATCTGGTAATTGCGACAAGCTGTAGTGAACTCGAAGTGTAAACCCACGACTATCAGCTAGCGTATCAAAATTTGGTAGTCCTAATTCCTTGCCGCGACTACTGCCACCACCCCCGATAAAATTCATTATCGATTCAATTTCTAAGTTTTGCGGAAAAGCTTTTGCGTCACCAAAATATGACTGATCACCACCTGCACTAACTCCGATACTTGCCGATAAACCTGATACATCGGTTAATAAAATATCGCCTAAGTCAATTAAAAGCGTTTTACGTTCAGGATGAATACTTTTGAGTTGAATGTTATATAGAACCGAGTCGCTGAAAGACCGTGCGAGTGACCGAGCTTGTGGGTCGCCTTCACGGGTACGAAAATTAACATTACGAACAACAAATTGTAAGTTGTTATTTACACGCTTAAAGTAAAATAAAAAATCTTGCAGTGGCATACCGCTATATATACCACCTTCTCCAATACCCGACTCTAGGGTAGCGGTTGCCAGAAAATTTTTGTTTAGCTGTTCTGGTTTAATCTCTAGATAAATTTTATTTTTTTCTTTATTTCTATACAGAGTAAATAAACCTTCTGAGCGCTGTGTGTCTTTGGTGACTTCATCAAACGGTTCTAAGTCATCGCGTTTAGCTGGTTTTGGCGCCTCCGCAGGTTTTTTCGTCGAACTTGAAGGCGCCTTCGCGAGTTGTAACAGAGGTTGTTGGTTGGCTTTTTTGACATCATTGACCACCCACGCGAAATTTTGTGGTTGTACTTGCTTATTCTGATTTAACACCCATACTTGACCCTTGCCCAACCGTTGTTGTCGTTTTAGCTTGTCTGCTCCCTTGGTTTTTTCTTCTATACGAACCCGCGTACCATTTCCAACAGCAGTTTGTGCAACTGCATTAATTGAATAGGTCATTAAGCTGGCGGTAGTAATACCTATTACCAAACCACGTAACAAAACAATATAAGAACTTAATCGCTTCATCCAATTCACCCTACTGTGTAATTAACAGCGTTACATTTGTTTACTGTGTCGCTGTACCTGTAACTATTTTGGTACTGCCTTACTGTAGTATTCTTGCGAACAATTATGTCTGTAGCAAAACATACGTAATTATTTTTAAATTTGACTAGTAAATAAGCAGCTGGAAATAGTATAAACAACTTAATCACAAACTTTATCTTTGCCAAAAAGTGAAATACTCTTTTACCAGAGATTTTATTTTGTTCTAAGATGAGCCTCGTAGTCAGTCAGGAGGGAACTTTATTATTATTGTGTACTAAAAAGATTTCATGTATGAAATAACACGCTACTAAGTAGCTTGATAAAAGCTTGCTAGTAAGTATAATCCCTTGATTACAACCTTTGCGGGTAATTATAATATAGTATGACTCGGAAACAACTATGTCAGATTTATCTCAAGTCTGGAAGCAATTAGGAACTTATGTAAGGGGTTCTTGGGTGCATCAAAAGTTGAATAATGGTTCTGTTGTGGGCAAAGTAGGGTCTACCTTAAGAAAAGGTGGGAATGGACGACAAAAAAAGCGCGAGTTTGGTACCAAGAATGTACAGCAATTGTTGATGAATGAAGAATTGTATTCCAGGTTCATGGAATGGGGGCAGGCAATAGAGCAAGATGTTTGGCTCATTGAGGATACAGCCTTCTATACAGAACTTTACAATTTGCTGGGTGAAAGTGCTTTAAAAGCCGAAAATGTGGAGCTTGTTATCGCACGACTTAGTAAGAGCGATAAATTCTATCCAATTCAGCTTTTTGAGCGTCTTAATAATTTTTATCAGCGTTGGTGCCAAGGGGAATTTATTGACGCATTACCCGACGCTAATTTTCCGCAGCAAAAAATGCTGCAAGTTAAAGCCAAAAATTTGAAGTTAGGATTGCGTGCGGTAGATATATATACCGGGCTAAATGTATTAATTTTGCTTTTAGAGTTACACCGTTACGCACGGCAATCTGAACAACTTAAGCAAAAAATAATATTTTATCCATCCGGACAACCTGACACTGATAATTTTTTTACATCGCAGTTGCTCCGTGTCATTAATTATAGTGACTCGATAGAAGTTGGTAATTTTGCAAGTACTGTGGGTGAATTTCTTTATGGTGGTAACTTTAGCGGTGCTTATCTAGGTGACGCAAACCTTACGGGTGTAAACTTTACGAATGCAATTCTTACGGGCACATATTTAGGTAACGCGAACTTTACAGGTGCCAATTTGAGTAGTGCGAATTTAGGTGCTGCAAACTTAGGAGATGCAAACCTGAGTGGCGCCAATTTGAGTAGTGCGATATTGCGACGTGCTGACCTCAGCAGTGCCAACTTTAGCGGTGCTAATTTACAGAATGCCAATTTATCGGGCGCCGATTTAAATTACGCTGACTTAAGTAGTAGTAACTTAGATAGTGCAAATTTACGTGGTGCGAACTTAACAGGTGCCAATCTTCGAGATGCTGTAATCAGTCATGCGATTTTTATAAGCGTAACTTGCTTCGGTGCGAATTTGAGCGGTGCCAACTTAGAAGGTGCTGACCTGAGTCAAGCTGACTTGTGTCGTGCTGATGTGAGTGGGGTAAATTTTATGAATGCTAATTTAACAGGAATAAATCTGAGTGATTCCATCCTGTTTAGCGCTAACCTGCAAAATGCCATACTGCACGCAGCAGATTTAAGCTACGCTAAACTTAGTGGTGCTTTCTTTAATGGTGCCAATCTTAACTGTTGTATTCTTATTGGCGCCGACCTTAGTCGTGTAAACCTTAGTGATGTCAATTTAAGCGAAGCTGATTTGAGCGGAGTTAATTTGAGTGAAGCTGACCTAAATGGTGCAGACCTTAGTGAAGCTATTTTGTGTGGAACAGATATGAGCTACGCAAACCTAACTGGCGCCAACCTTAGTAGTAGTAACCTGAAGGGCGCCATTTTTAATGGTGCTGATTTGAGTTATACAAATCTAAGCTACGCCATTTTAGAAAACGTCGATTTGACTGGCGCCAATCTAGAAGGGATTATTTGGAATGATAATCAAAGCTGGGAAGGTGTACGGGGTTTAGAGACAGTACTAAATATACCTGCTGCGTTGAAACAACAATTGGGTTTATCCTAATTCTTCTTTCTTTGCGCTCTTAGCGTTCTTTGCGGTTCGTTTAAATAAAACCGCAAAGGACGCAAAGAACGCAAAGGGGGAGTAATAACTACATTTTATTTAGTACGCTACGTATAGTATCTGTTGGTACTTCGTCGGTGATTTCGACTTTGCCTATTTGTGTAGGTAAAATGAATCGAACTTTACCGTCTCTGACTTTTTTATCGATTTGTATGGCTGTGATGATTTCGTCTATGTTTACTTTGGGTAAATGTGTTAGTAAACCAGCTTTAGCAATTAGATGATTTTGTCGTTCGGTTTCTGCTTTCGTCCACATTCCTAGTTCTGCTGCCATTTCTCCTGCTGCCACCATCCCAATACCAACAGCTTCCCCATGAATTACTTCTGTGTACCCAGTTAAGCTTTCTACTGCGTGTCCAATTGTATGACCGTAGTTGAGAATTGCTCGTAGTCCTGCTTCTCTTTCGTCTTGACCAACTACATCAGCTTTAGCTTGGCATGATAATTTGATTATCGTCTCTAAGAGTTCGGGGTTGATTGTTTTTATACTATCTAAATGTGTACTTGCTTCCATTTGAGCGAAAAATTCAGCATCCCAAATTACACCATATTTTATTACTTCTGCCATCCCAGCTCTAAATTCGCGTTCGGGTAGTGTTTGTAATACTTCTGGGTCTATTAAAACAAACTGCGGTTGATAAAAGGCGCCAATTAAGTTTTTGCCTTTAGGATGGTTAACACCTGTTTTACCACCTATAGATGAGTCTACCATTGCGAGTAGTGTAGTCGGTGCCTGAACAAAGTTAATGCCTCGCAGGTAAGTTGCAGCAGCAAACCCCGTCATATCTCCTATTACACCACCACCCAATGCGACCAGCGTTGAAGAGCGTTCTAAGCGATGTTCTATACAGGCATCGTATATTTCTTTTATAGAGTCTAAATTTTTATAGCTTTCTCCATCAGGTAAAATACAGGTACATACTTGATAATTATTAGCTTCTAATGAATTAATCACGCGCGCTCCATAAAGCTCAAACACAGTTGGATTTGATACAATCAAAACTTTTCTACCTAGCTCTAACTTGCTCATATACTCACCAAGTTTGTCAAGAGTTGACGGTGCTATTTCAATTTCGTATGAGGACTCAGGTAAATTTACGTTGATTGTGCAAGCCATTGTTAAATCCTTTTGCTTGTAGGCGCCTGTTTAGTAGTTTATAATTCTAATTTACTACTGAGCGTTAAGATTACATATGATTTATATTTATGCAATGCGAGCAAATTACACCGCACCATCAACATTAGTGCATAATCGCATTAAAACGGCACCTACAGTTTATTAGACTATATTCTAATGTTCTAATTTAGCACATTTGTATTAATTATGTTAAAAAAACTGAAGCTTGGGAATAAATTTACTTTATTGCTTTTACTTGTATTTGTTGGTGGAATCATAATTAGCGGTTTTACTTTATCGAGTGCGATGCGTAGCAAAGCGGAGGATGAAGTCGCAACTAAGACAGAAATTTTAACGGAGATAATCGATTCTGTACGTGATTATACTGCTAAAAATATACAACCGCTATTAAATGATAAGCTAGAAACAGAAGCGCGATTTATTGCTGAAGTAGTCCCAGCGTTTTCAGCAAACCAGGTATTTGAGAACTTTAAGAAAAAACCAGAGTATAATAATTTTATTTACAAAGAAGCCACTTTAAATCCAACTAATCTTAAAGACAAAGTTGATGATTTTGAAAAGGTATTAGTTGAGCAGTTCCGTGCAAAACCTAATTTAAAACGTACAAATGGATACCGTGTTCAACATGGTGAAAAGTACTTTTATATTGCACAACCGCTTGCTGTTGCTGAAGCTAGCTGTTTAGAATGTCATAGTACCCCAGACCGGGCGCCTAAAAGTATGATAGCTGCTTATGGCGACAAAAACGGTTTTGGCTGGAATTTGAATGAAATTGTTGCTGCTCAAATGGTTTACGTTCCTGCTGGTGAAGTATTTGCACAGGGCAATAAATATTTGTCTTTAAGTATGGGGATTTTTGTCTCAATATTTACAGCGGTTGTATTACTTATTAATTGGTTACTAAAACGCACGGTTATCCAACCAATTAGACAATTAACAGGAATCGCGAAACAAGCAAGTTCAGGTATTTTAACATTAGAGGTACTAAGTCAGTTTGATTCGCCACAACTTGCAAAAGTTACAAATCGTTATGATGAACCAGGAGAATTATCGCGTGCTTTCCAGTATATGGCACATGAAGTTGCTGAACGCGAGCGAAATCTAAGTAGTGCTGTAGAAGAACGCACTTCTCAACTTGCCGAAACGATGAAAGAAGCTGAACGTGCAAAGTTAGATGCGGAAAATGCCAACAGTGCCAAAAGTCAGTTTCTTGCGAATATGAGTCATGAGCTTCGCACTCCTCTTAATGCCATTATTGGGTATAGTGAAATTCTCTTTGAAGAAATGACTGATGCTAAGTCTACCGGATTTATTCCTGATGTCCAAAAAATTCATGGCGCTGGCAAGCATCTGTTAGAGTTAATTAATAGCATCCTTGACCTGTCGAAAATTGAAGCTGGCAAAATGGAGCTTTATTTAGAGACGTTTGATATTGCTGCCATGATTGAAGATGTTGCTGCTACGGTTCAGCCTTTAATTAATAAATATGGGAATAAATTAATTCTAAATTATCCGCATGATATCGGCGCCATGCGTTGTGACATTACAAAACTGCGTCAAAGTCTATTTAACTTGCTGAGTAATGCGAGCAAGTTTACTGAAAATGGCAAAATTACTTTAGCTGTTCAAAAGCAGAATACGAGTACTATATTTAGTGTAAACGATACAGGTATTGGGATGACACCTGAACAGCTAGCAAATATATTTCAAGCATTTTCACAAGCAGATGCTTCAACTACTCGCAAATATGGTGGTACTGGTTTAGGTTTAGTGATTACACAAAAATTCTGTCAAATAATGGGAGGTAATATTACTGTCAATAGTACATTTGGTCAAGGTACTACTTTTACTATTGTATTACCCGAACAGATACAACAAAGTACAGAATTGAAGAAAGAAACCAAAGTATTTAAAGCCAAACAAGGTACTGTATTAGTAATAGACGATGACCAAGCAGTATTAGACTTGATGCAGCGTTACCTTGAACGTGAAGGATATAGTGTTGTCACTGCTGCGAACCCAATAGATGGACTTGAGTTAGCGAAACAATCTCCTGATGTAATTATATTAGATGTAATGATGCCTGAAATGAATGGCTGGTCTGTATTAAGTCAACTTAAACAAGACCCACAAAGCGTGGATATTCCTGTAATAATGGCAACAATTATCGATGATAAAAATTTAGGTATGGCACTTGGTGCCTCAGATTATTTACTCAAACCTTTTAATAATGAACGTTTGATGACGGTATTACAAAAATACCATACCAAGGTGGCGCAATCAGTATTAATAATCGAAGACAACACAGCAAACCGTGACATGCTACATCGTCAGCTTCAAAAAGCAGGATGGCAAGTTATGGAAGCAGAAAACGGACGTATTGCACTCGAAGTAATGGAAAATTACCAACCAGGAATTATATTACTCGATTTAATGATGCCTGAAATGGATGGTTTTGAGTTTCTTACTCAACTTCGCAAAGTTGAAAAATGGCAGTCAATCCCCGTTATTGTGTTAACTGCCAAAGATTTAACCGAAGAAGACCGTCAACGTTTAGATGGACAAATTGCACGTATTTATCAAAAAGGTTCCTATAATTATCAAACTCTTCTCAAAGAAATCAAGAATGCTTTAAAAAAATGACTAAAATACTGATAGTAGAAGATAATGAAGTTAACCGTGAGATGCTATCTCGTCGTCTTATACGTCATGACTATGAAATAATTTTTGCACTAAACGGCGCCGAAGGAGTATCTAAAGCTCTGGCAGAAAAGCCAGATTTGATACTGATGGATATGAATTTACCTGTGATGGATGGTTGGGAAGCTACCCGACAGTTAAAAGCAAATCCTCAAACACGGAATATACCTGTAATTGCTTTAACAGCGCATTCAATGCAGGGTGATAAAGAAAAAGCGTTTTCTTCTGGTTGTGATGAGTATGAAAGTAAACCGATTGACTTTTCGCGTTTACTGAGTAAGATTGAAAGTCTTATCGAAAAAACTAAATCCCCTTTCGATTTAAATATATTTCAATTAAATCCTTATATCCAAAAAGCATTATTTTCAAATTTACGCCACGAATTGTGTACACCAATAAATGCTATTATCGGCTACAGCGAGGTATTACTGGATGGATTAAAGCATCAGCCGGATACAAGTATATATATAGATATTAGTAAAATTTCTACAACTGGGCATGAAATGCTTACTCTAGCGAATAAACTTATTGACCCAGCTTACTTTGAATTGAATAAAGAACGTAGTTTTGATGACTTTGGCACCAAAATACGTCTAGAAATGCTCACACCCCTGAGTACAATAATAGGTTATTGTGAGTTATTAATCGAAGAAGCCTGCGCCGACTTTGCACCAGACTTAGAGCATATTAACACCGCTGCTCACAAGCTGTTGAGCATGGTAAATGATATTGTAAACTTGGCACAACAGCAGCTACAAGCAATTGACATAGAACAAATGCAAAGTGCTGCATCAAAAGAACAACAACTAATTGCTGATGCGGCGCCAATTGGTATTATAATTTCTCGGTTAAGTGATGGTTTAATTATTTATGCGAACGCAGCAGCAGCTTTAACCTTTGCTTTACCCGTAGCGCAGTTATGCAACCACCATATTCAAAATTTTGTGGCACATGCAGACTATGATGAGATTATCAGTGTTTTGCAAAGAAACGAAACTATTGTAAACAGAGAACTTCGTACTATTAGTGCTAGTGGTACACAGTTATGGATGGCAGCATCGTTACAACCGCTAATCTTTAACTCCGAACCAGCAATTTTGAGTGTGCTGTGTGATATAACCGAACGTAAACGTGTTGAAGAAGCGTTACGTATTGACGCAGAAAGCTACAGAAGTATATTTGAAAATGCCTTACAAGGTATTTACCAAGCAACACCTGATGGGCAGATTGTATTCGTTAATCAATCAATGGCAACGATTCACGGTTTTGATAACCCTATCACTATGATAGAAACCGTAAATACACTAAATTATAAATTATATGTTGATAGTGAGTGGCGCTCCTCATTTCGTTATTTACTCGAAGTACAAGGACAAGTTACAGGGATAGAGTATCAAGTATATAAATATAGTGGGGAAATAATTTGGATTGCAGAAAGTGCAAGGGCAGTGCGTGATGCGAATGGAAAAGCTATATACTACGAAGGAATATTAGATGATATTACGCAGCGAAAAATTAAAGAATTAGCATTACAGCGTGAAATAGAGGAACTGCGAATTGAAATAAACCAAACCAGAAACGCACAACAAGTAACAGAAGCTAGGAATGCACCAACAATATTACTAGTCGAAGACAACGAAATGAACCGCGATATGCTATCACGTCGTTTAAAGCGCTTAGGTTACAAAGTTATAATTGCAACTGACGGCAAAGAAGGAGTATCACTAGCAAGCAGCGCAAATCCCGATATAATTCTAATGGACATGAGTCTACCTATATTAGATGGATGGGAAGCAACAAAACAATTAAAAGCCAATAACAATACTAAACATATTCCAATAATAGCCTTAACAGCACATGCAATGTCAGGCGACCGAGAAAAAGCACTTAACAGCGGGTGTGATGAATACGACACAAAACCCATTGAAATGCCCCGACTACTTGACAAAATCACAACTCTTTTAAACAAATAGACTTAAGTACAAACATTTTCCCTCAAACCCTAGGAACCGATTTTCTTTTGGTAAAGGTTTAGAAGTTCACAAAGTCAATACAGCGATATATTGCGAAGCTATTAATTTGTTAAAGAATAAATTTTAATAACCGTGACTATATGAAAATAAATAATTACTATAAATTTTATTGTCTAATCAAGATTCTTTTATAGAAATATTTTAATTATTAAAAATTCTAAATTCTTACAATAATTTAGAATTTGAAGCATATACTTAGGAAGTTTTGCCCCAAGAAATGAAGCTAGATTTACTTACATCCATTCAATTTGAGTATGAATGGATAATGCAAAAATTATGTCAGGTACCATCTAAAATATCATCAAGTATTTGATTGTGTATTTACGATAGAATTTTTTTAATCCCCCTGTCCCCCTTAATAAGAGGGGGGATAAACTCTATAATTAACTTCTTATATATTATGAATAAAACAGTTGTTATAAATGTTGTCGGTCTGTCATCACGACTTCTAAAATATACTCCCAAGCTTTCACAGTGGGCACAACGTGGACAAGTTACCACTATAAACCCTGTTCTACCTGCTGTGACTTGCACTGCACAAGCTACATATTTAACTGGTGTTCTTCCTAATGAACATGGTGTTGTTGCAAACGGTTGGTATTTTCGCTCGGAATGTGAGGTCAAATTTTGGCGCCAGTCGAATAAGTTAGTACAAGCTCCAAAAATATGGGATATTGCACGTGTTAGTAATCCTGAGTTTAGCTGTGCGAATTTATTCTGGTGGTATAATATGTACTCGTCGGTTGAATACTCGGTGACTCCACGACCGATGTATCCTGCTGATGGCAGAAAGTTACCTGATATTTACACGCAGCCGAGTAACTGGCGATTCGATTTACAAAAAGAATTAGGACAATTTCCACTGTTCAATTTTTGGGGACCGAATACTTCTATTGATTCTACGCGCTGGATAGCAGATTCTGCTAAGTGGACAGAAGAAAAATCTAATCCAAATTTAACATTAATTTATCTTCCGCATTTAGATTACTGTTTACAGAAATTTGGGCATGACGAAAAGAATATAATCAAAGACTTACAAGAAATAGATACTGTTTGTAGCGATTTGATTTATTTTTATGAAGCACACGGCGCCAAGGTAGTTGTGCTTTCTGAATATGGTATTACGAATGTATCAAAGCCTATTCATATTAACCGCGTCCTTCGCGAAAAGGGTTTACTTCAAGTTAGGGAAGAATTAGGATATGAAATATTAGATGCAGGCACCAGTAAGGCTTTTGCAGTTGCTGACCATCAACTTGCCCACATCTATATAAATGACCCTGAATGCACTTCTGTTGTTCAAGACTTACTACAATCAATCGATGGAATCGGCTATATATTAGATGATACAGCAAAAAAACTACATGGCTTGAATCATGCACGTTCGGGTGAGTTTGTCGCTGTTGCTAACAATGATGCATGGTTTACTTATTATTACTGGTTGAATGATAATAAAGCGCCGGACTTTGCCAGAACTGTTGATATTCACCGCAAACCAGGTTATGACCCTGTAGAATTATTCATCGACCCACAAATAAAACTCCCAAAACTAAAAGTTGGTCTAAAATTATTACAGAAAAAACTTGGTTTCCGTTACCTAATGGACGTAATACCATTAGACGCGACCCTGGTCAAGGGTTCACACGGTAGTATAGATGTTTCTCCAGAAGATAAACCAGTGTTTATTACTCAGCAATTAGATTCCAATAACACAGTTGCCGCGACAGGAGTGTGTAACTTGATATTACAACACCTACAAGAACAGCCTGAATTACAAAAAGAAGTGCGTTGCTAATACTTATTACTGTGCCAAAATTTTGTAAATTTCACGCTTAACCTGAATAAGAAGGTCACGCACTTGATTTGCTCGTTCTAAATTGCCACTCCGAGCAACAGTAGTAACAGCATCATTCAACTCTGTTAAAGTATCGCGCAACTCAATTAATTCAGAAGGTTTACTTTCTTTAAAATCAGAAGGATTTTCTAAATTAGATTGTTGATTGCGCTCACTTAAAAGTTGTCTACCGCTTTCGGTAATAGTATAAACACGCTTTCCTTCAACCTGTGTACTAGTCAAATGATTACTCTCCTCTAGCATTTGAAGAGTTGGATACACAGAACCAGGACTAAGACGATGAAAGCCACCACGACGAGCTTCCAAATCTTTAATAATTTCATAACCATGCTGGGGACGTTCAGACAACAACCCAAGCAGAATAAACTTCATATCACCACGACGAGTGCGTCGTCTATCTCCCCACCCATGACCGTGCGATTCTTTTCGTCCAAAGCGCTCACTTGCAAAGAAACTATTACCAATATTTTCTCCTGCCCATGCTGGTGTAAGGAAGCGCGGATGAAATCTTCTAAACATATACATATAGCTCCTCGCTATCATTTCTTAAGTATTTGACATATCACGATATATCGTTATTATGATAAATAACTTATCACGATATATCGAATTTGTCAAATCATGAATATAAACGTGTAAAGACGTTACGTGTAACGTCTCTACAAGGTTTGATTATGCTCCTCGGTCACGTGTTAGGTCATAAATAACTTTTTCTGCGTACCAGTTATTTGTCCGGTTTGGGTATTTGAACTTAGCTTGATTCAAAAGTCTGTTTATTCCTTGTATGTCTCTGTGTAGCAAAGTTAGAAGCTGCGTGCGAAGTTTACTACTTACTTGGTCAATCGTGATAATGTTACGGTCTTGTTGCTGCTGTTGACTTCGAGAATAACTAGCGCCAGCTTTACTAGTACTTTTATTCGCTTGTAAGGCGCCAACACCAAGACCAACGATAGCAGCAGCACTCAGTAACAGTCCAACTTGAGACGCTTGTTCAGCTTCGCGTGAAGTAGAACTCAAATTAGCTTCTCGAACAGGAGTTGTATTTAATGTTGCAGTAGCAAGTAAACTAGCCACAGATGTCGCAGCCAAAATCTTTAAATTAGTCGATTGCTTAACAAGTTGATTAAATAATAGTTGCATATAGTTTATAACCAATAACTCATCCGTTACATCCGTTGCATCCGTTGCAAGCGTTGCCATATTTCTACTATGCTTAAAAATTATGACAAAATTATGTCAAGCCCATAGAAGCTGGGATGGTTATCACAAACTTGGCGCCATTACCATACTGTGAATCACATGTTAACTTACCGCGATGGGTTTTTGCGATAATTTGGTAACTGATGGACAAACCTAAACCAGCACCTTTACCAACTGGTTTGGTTGTAAAGAAGGGTTCAAATAAATGTTTACTATCTTCATCTTTTATGCCAATCCCATTATCTGCGATACATATTTGTATCCAATTATTTTCTATAAACTGAGTAGATATTTTGATAATTCGAGATTTGATTTTAACTTCGTTTAATGCATCGATAGCATTATTTAAAATATGTAAGAAAACTTGATTTAATTGTTTCGCATAGCATTGAACTAAAGGTAATTCACCGTATTCTTTGATTACTTCAATTCCTGTGTTTGAATCTATTTTGAGGCGATGCTGTATAATTAATAATGTGCTATCTATACCTTCGTGTATATTTACTTCTTTGCATTCGGCTTCATCAAGTCTTGAAAACGAACGTAGAGATTGTACTATATCACTAATACGATTTGCACCGACTTTCATTGAATTTATTAGTTTAGGTAAATCTTTTTCAATAAATTCTAAATCAACTTTTTCAAGTTGTTGCTTTAATGCTGATGGAGGGTTTGGAAAATATTCTTGATAAGATTCTAATAATTCTAATAGATTTACTGTATACCCTTCTATATGACTAATATTACCATATATGAAACTCACTGGGTTATTAATTTCATGTGCAATGCCTGCTACCATTTGACCTAATGCTGACATTTTCTCAGCTTGCAAGATTTGTGCCTGAGTTTGCTGTAAATCACGTAAAGCTTTTTGTAATTCGATAGTTCTTTCTTCGACACGACTTTCTAAATCATTAAACGAATTACTCAGTTCTATCGCCATTTTCTTAAAAGCTGACGCTAGTTGTCCAATCTCATCCAGACGGTTAATATCAATAGTAATATCAAATTCACCTGCTGAAATTTTACTAATTGTGTGCGTTAGTTCACTTAATGGAATTGCAACTTGTTTACGTAGTACGGATAAAAGTAACCAAATTACTACAACTAATATACTTGTTCCAGAAAATAAAATAAATATAAATGTATGAAATGCAGATTGAAATAAAAGTGATTTTGGATATACAGTTACAAAGTACCAGTCTGGGCCATCAATTTTAGTAATTGCTAAATATTGCTGGTCTTGGTGATTTTCAATTACATTATTATTACTATTGTGTTTAGCTAGCTGATAAATTCGAGACAATTCTAAATTATTTAGCTCAGTAATGTTTAATTTGCTTTGACTACGCTTAATTTTTTCTGTAAGTGAAGGATGTGCAATTAACACACCATCGTTTCTAAAGATAATATTGTATGTTCCTGGAAATTTTTTATTGGTTGTGCTTTTTATTAAATCAGTCAACACAATATCATGCCCAACAATACCCAAAAAATTATTATCATTGTATATCGGTACAATTGCTGAAACCATCCAAGTATTGATTGTAGTATCAAGATACAGCTTTGTAAATACTGGTTTTTTCTCTGGATTGTTTTCAGGAGTTGCGACTGTAAAATATTCTTCATTCGGTATGTATAAGTTTGCTGGCGCCTCTAACCCCCACGCTTTACCTTTCCAGTAACTAATATCAATATTCTTTTTAGAATCAAAATAAGTACCCGCAAACCTGTTACTCCAAGCTAAACCATAGGCGCCGATTAAATTGTATGCTGTTACAATCAAACGCTTGTCTTCAACATTCACCTCGACATTACGACCAATAAATAGAGTTGGGTAACGAACCGCATCGAATTGTTTAGGAGGTAGATTTTGAGCGAAACTCCGCTTTGTCCCATCACTCCAAGGGAAATATAATTTTTGGAACTCTATATCAACCGAACTTGGAGAAGATTGTTTTAACTCCTGCAATAATCGATTTCTTAAAAATGTCAAATTATCTCTAGCCAACAAAAAACACTGCTTTCGTGTTCTCCCCGTTCAACGATGTACTTTTCTAACTGCTGTTTCGTTTGAGCTTCCAAGTTCGACATCATGTAAAAGTAACCGTAAACAGCAACAGACACAACAACAGCCGTAACTCTCAGTGTCATATTATACAGAGTTCTACGGGCGAGTGAAGAATTTTGAGTAGCAGTTATTGGCGAAAGTTTAGCGAATAAGCGCGCACAAAAATTTACCGACATGAGGAAAGTGTTTTAAGTTATACGTCTGTTTTCTCATGCCGGAGCTTAAAATGGCAAAGCAGGTATTACCTGGATTTAAAAATATCTATAGGTATTATCGAAAAAAACTATCCAAAATCTATCTTATTGTAGTTATGCTCATAGACCAAAGATAAAAATTACTTTATCTTAAGATTGTTTGTAATTTATTTATCAAATATATAGCCAATATCGGTGTATTAGTGCCGATACGGTTGTCAAAGGCAGTATACAAATGTAGTTAGTCCCCATTTGAGTATATATATTATTTATGGCATTATTAGATTCTCAATTTGGCAAGAAGGAGACACGTACTGTCGGTAACGGTCTTCAGTCATTATTTTTAATTATATTTACACTCGCTTCAATTACAGCAATGGGCGCCCGTCTAGCTCACTTGCAAGTAGTAGAAGGCAAAAAGTATAGTGAGCGCGCGCAGTCGAACCGAGTACGAGTTATTCCTAAACAACCAGAACGGGGCAACATTTTTGACCGCAACGGCAAACTTCTAGCGACAACTCGCTACCCACGTTCGGTGTACCTGTGGCCTATGACACATACAAAATCGGGTTGGGATGAAAAAATCGGGCCGCGTCTGTCTCAAATTCTAGACATGCCTCAAGAAGAAATCGAAAAGAAACTCGAAGAAGCTGGCCCAAACTCTTCTACACTTGTACGTATCGCTCGCGACGTGAGTATGGAAGAAGTTACAGCCCTCAAAGAATATCATCATGAGCTTCCTAACGTTGAAATTCATACAGAGGCGGTACGGTCATATCCGCATAAACACGAGTTAGCACACGTATTAGGATATACTCGTGAGCTAACCGCCGAACAACTCAAAAAGAGAAAAGACGAAGGTTATCGTCTTGGTGATGTTATCGGGCAAATGGGCGTCGAAAAAGCCTTTGAACAACACCTGCGTGGTGAATGGGGTGGTCAAGAAGTTGAAGTTGATGGTCGCGGGCGCCCTTTAAAAACCTTGGGGGAAGTACAAGCAAAACCTGGTAAAGATTTACACTTAACTATTGACATAGACATCCAAAAAGCAGCAGAGAAAGCTTTGGGTGGTAAAAATGGCTCAATTGTGGTAATAAATCCAAACAATGGGTCAGTCTTAGCAATGGTTTCTCATCCAACTTTTGACCCGAACGTTTTCTCAAAACACAAGCCAAACGCCAAGGAATTACAGAACGTTTTGCAAGGTGAAGGATATCCACTTGTAAATCGTGCGTTGAGTGCGTTTCCTCCAGCAAGTACCTTCAAAATTGTTACCACTGCTGCCGGGTTAGAATCGGGTAAATATAAATCGAATCTAATTTTACCAACATATGGGTCACTCAATATTGGTGGTGTAACATTTGGTGAGTGGAACCATGCTGGGTTTGGACCATTAGGATGGACTGGTGCAATGGCAATGAGTAGCGACACCTTCTTTTATCAAATTGGTAGAGGTATAGGTGGTCCAATATTAATTGACTGGACGCGCAAATTTGGATTTGGTCAAAAAACCGGATTTGAATTTACAACCGAAGAGTCTAAAGGTTTAGTACCAGATGAAAAATGGACGCTAAGAGCATTAAAAATGCCTTGGACTATTGGACACACTATTAATATGACCATTGGGCAAGGCGCCTTGTTAACAACACCATTACAAGTAGCACGAATGTTTGCGGTGCCAGCTAACGGTGGTTATCTCGTGCAACCCCACTTATTCAAAGACAACGAAGATGCGAAAAAGTGGCGTAAAGCAGTAGGAATGAAACCTGAAACAGTTAAAATTTTACAAGATGGTTTACGTAAAGTAATCACCGAAGGTACAGCAAAAGCGATGAATTCTCCAACAATACCCCCAATGGCTGGTAAAACAGGTACCGCAGAAGCTTGGAGAAAAGGCATAAAAGAAAACCACACATGGTTTGGCGGTTATGCTCCTGCGTCGAAACCAGAAATTTTAGTAGTTTCCTTTGTTGAACACTCTGGTGGTGGTGGTGGTAGCGTCGCGGCACCGATGGCTTTACAAATTATGGAAGACTACTTCCAAAGAAAATATCCAGGTAAATACAAAAAACCCGAAGCTAAAGAAGTCAAAACAAATTAAGTAGGTTGGCTGGCAACGGATATAACGGATGTAACGAATAGCGTATCTTAGATAACAAATAAGTAAGGTCAGCAGTGCCCACCTTACAATTACTACAACTACAACTTTGTTTATAACGAACAACTCATCCGTTACATCCGTTCATCATCCGTTGCCAATATTGTCAAATTCTTCCAACAACTTCTCGACGCTGGCGTTATGGTCAATAAACGAAAATAAATGTCTATAGCGGAGTTTACCTTCCTTATCCAATACAAATTGTGCAGGTAGCGGCGCCCCTAAAGCTTGCCCAGTTTGATACGTCCGAAATACTCTACAACTGGGGTCACTCAATAACGGCATTTTCAACCCTAAATCTTTAACTACGGTTTGGCTTTGCCTTTCATCAGTACTTGTTACCATTAGTACTTCTATCCCACGATTGGTAAACTCCTCATAATTCTCATTCAAAGCTTTGATATGTGGAAAGCAAAACGGACAATACTGCTTTTCTGTAAAAATTCGAGTCAATGCTAGTAAAACAGGTTGCTTGTTACGATATTCTGACAACTTCACAACTTTACCGTTTTTCACATCCTGTAGCTGAAAGTCTGGTGTCAAAAAATTTATCAAAAGTTTATCATATGCCGGAATCGGTAGAAAATTCCGTGCGAAACGCTCATTAAATAAACCCCTAAAATCTGTAGAAATCGCCATATTTATACTTAGTAACGCATTAAACTCAATAAAAATGTACTAATTAAAAACCACAGTTAAACACGATTTGAGCGCAGTTGGTATTCCTTGACCTGTGAATTCTGCCCAATTTGGGTAAGAATAAAGCAAGAAACTATACGTGTTTACCTGTGGTTATTTCTATGATAATTCTAAAATTTTACTCCAATATCAAAAATGGAGCTAGGACAGGCGACTACACACTCGCGAAGTAGACTTTGGACTTAACAGGGTCGGGGTTCATTGTCTTGTCACCAGGTTGCCAACCGGCAGGACAAACTTCATCGGGGTGCGACTGTACGTATTGAATTGCTTGTAGGGTTCGTAATGTTTCATCAACGCTACGACCAAATGCCAAGTTGTTGATAGTCGCGTGCTGAATTGTGCCATCTTTATCTATGATGAACAAACCACGCAATGCTACACCTGCCGCAGGGTCGAGAACATTGTAAGCTGTGCTGATTTCTTTTTTGATGTCAGAAACAAGCGGGTAGTTTAGGTCACCTACACCACCTGACTTACGGTCTGTTTGTATCCAAGCAAGGTGCGAAAATTCACTGTCAACTGAAACACCTAGTACTTCTGTGTTGACTTTCTTGAATTCTTCGTAACGGTCGCTGAATGCTGTAATCTCAGTTGGACAAACAAATGTAAAGTCTAAGGGGTAAAAGAATAGTACGACATACTTACCGCGATAGTCGGAAAGTTTTACTGTCTTAAATTCTTGGTCTAATACTGCTGTTGCTGTAAAGTCAGGAGCAGTTTGACCTACACGGATGCATTCTGTCATTTATTATTCTCCCTCATTGCTTACACATTTCTAATTAGCGCGCACAACTTTGGTGACTTTTGCACCAATGTTACGTTCCACGCTTTACTATTTAATTACGAACTGTTACAACTATATCATACTCATAACGATTTTGAGTAAATAATGTTAGATGATTTAGATAAGCGGGAATGGTTGTTAACTAACGGTTTGGGCAGTTTTGCAAGCGGAACAGTTACGGATATCCGCACCCGGACTTACCACGGGTGGTTTTTTGCTGCTTTAAAACCACCATTAGACCGCAGTTTACTGTTATCACATTTAGAAGCGAGTTTGGAGTTATTTGACCGTACTATACCTTTAGGTACAAACTATTGGGGAACCGGTGAGATTGAACCATCTGGATATAAGCTGCTGCGTCATTTTAATATTAATCCGGTGCCAACATGGGAATGGGGAGATGCAGATTGGCGCCTAACTAGACGTTTGTTAATGCCACATGAAACTAATCGCTTATTGATTCAATACCGTTATAACGGTGTAAAGCCTGTCATATTAAGGTTAAGGTTACTAATAGCCGACCGCAATTTTCATCGTCAGCAAAAACAGGCACCATCTTTAAAGTTTATCGAAATGTTGGGAGTACAGCAAGTTTGTTTACAGGCAGACAATGGTGATATGGGTGTACCTTGGCATTTACACTGGACGAGGGGAGAGTATAAGCAAGATGCTGTTTGGTACTGGAATTACAGTTTACAAGAAGAAACCGCGCGTGGATTAGATGACAAGGAAGATTTATATAGTCCTGGTTATTTGAGTGTGCTAATGGAACCTGGAGATACTGTTACCCTGGAAGCACGAGTTGGTTTTCCTGAAAGTTATCAAGATTACCTAACGGATGAAACTTTTGATAAAGCGGTAAGTGTCGAGCAGCAACGCTTGTTGGGAATAGGGGATAAAGAATTATTAAAAGCTTGTGACCAATTTATTGTTTATCATCAATATACCAATAGTCCAACAATCATGGCTGGATATCACTGGTTTGATGATTGGGGACGAGATGCTTTGATTGCTTTGCCAGGTTTATTGTTAGTACCTAAGCGTTATGAACTTGCCAAGCAAATTTTAAATACTTTTGGTAATCATTGTCGTTATGGTTTAATAGCCAATCATTTACCTATTGCAGACGGTGAAGCACTATATAACAGTGTAGATGTATCGTTCTGGTGGATTGAAACACTAGGGTTATATCTTGAAGCAACACATGATTGGGAATTTTTAGCTTTACAATATCCAGTCGTACAGCAAATTTATAAAGCTTATATTGGTGGTACCCGCTACAATATACATGTGGATTCTACTGACGGATTAGTCAGTTGGGATAACCAAAGTGTACCATTGACTTGGATGGATGCGGTGGTTAACGGGCGCCCTGTTACACCTCGTCGAGGTAAACCAGTAGAAGTTAATGCACTGTGGTATTCTGTTTTGTGTTGGGCATCGCGATGGGCAGAAATTCTTAGCGAATTACCCAACCTGCCAAATATAGATTATAAAAAACAAAGGCGCCTAGCGAAACAGTCAAGACGTTACGCAATGCAAGCAGAGTCAGTAAAAATATCACTGCAAAAATATTGGAATTCTAACTTGGGCTATCTTTACGACACAATAGAACCAGATGACCGTCGTAATTCTCAAATACGACCAAATGCCGTATTAGCATTATCATTTGCTCATTGTGGATTTACGCAACTACAAGGGCAACAAATATTAGAAGTAGCACGTACACGTTTACTAACACCATATGGTCTTCGTAGTCTTGACCCACTAGACCCTAATTATATTGGTAAATACACAGGCAATCAACAACAGCGTGATTATGCATATCATCAAGGTACAGTATGGTGCTGGTTAATTGGTAGTTTTGTTCGAGCTTGGCAAAGATTTCATCCAGATGAACCATTACGCTTTTCATTTTCACCCTTACTCGAACATTTTACTTCTCAAGCATGTATTAATTCAATTTCAGAAATTTTCGATGCTGATGAACCATATACACCAAGAGGAGCAATAGCGCAAGCTAAATCTATTGCTGAAGTTGTGCGAAGTTGCAAAGGATGAGAAACGATAACTTATCCGTTGCTAGCTTAAACAAGTACGTTGGGGAGGCACCGCGTTGCCGGGGTTCCCCCGGTTGTAGCGGGTGCCGTTGGAAGCTTTGCGTTCACGTAGTGTTCTGAAGGAAAACCCAACATAAATACTCGTATATTAGTAGTACATTGGTATAATAAACTTCAAATGCGTGATTTAAAAGCTGTATAATTACCGTACAAGTTAAACCCTGCCCAGAATAAAGGATTAGCTGTATCAATATTACAACCAGACAGGCGCCCGAATAAACAGTCAAGTTGAGTACGACGCAAAGCTTCATCACGTGGAAATTTATCTAAATAATTATAAAAACTCGTCATAAACGACACCGCTACCTTATCATCAATTTCCCATAAACAACCTAAAATGCTGTGAGTACCCGAACGCCATAGTGTTTCTGGTAAACTAATAATCCAACGTCCAGGAAGAATAAAGTGGTCAGCAGACCAACAGCAAGAAAGCGTAACATGACGTAGCTTAGTTAAATTGATTTGCGATAATTCTCTAAGAGTAAGAATATCTTGTTTCCCATCTTCATCTATTAATACTAGTCCTGACTGGTCGGGTTGACTCGCATTAAAGGCGCCGTGACAAGCTATATGTAGTAAACTAACTTTACTAATGCTTTCGATAATTGCGTCTTTATGTGCAGAACCATTATGCAAAGTTACAAAATTTATTTTACGACGGTTTAACCAATCATTGATTCGTTCAAGCTCTCTGTTCACACCCAGTAAAGAGTTAAACTGTTTATTACCCTTAGATATACCAACTACTAATGCTTTTGCTTTTTTGATAAAATATGATGATTTAATATGTTTGGCTTGCGATTCGTAAGAAATTGATAACTTATAATGTTCTATTAAATACTTATCTTTATAAGTAATTGTCGCGAAGGGAAAGCCATGTAATATATCATCAGGCACTATTGTTAATGATTTAACGTGTTTGGGTAAAAGCTGAAGTATTTGTGGTATTTGTAGTATTTTGGCGAGGTTATGAGTTATTTTTTGCTCTACTGATGAATTATTATCATTGCTGTTTATATTGATATCACGACTACGATTTATGATTTCGATATTTTTGTACCAACTTTGTACAATGTTACGTACAGCAAGACGAGTAGTTGGGATAACGCGAAAATCAAATAAAAGTAGTCCGGTGATTATAATTAACGCACGATCTGGTAAAATCAGAAATGTTAGAGTAACTCTATCTTTGGGATGAGTGATCAGACGGCGCCACACTGAAGTGAATTTGTTTGATATTGGTACTGTTTCCTTGGTGCTGGTTGTACGTTTTGCTAAAGTGTCTTTGTATCTATCGATATGTTCGATTAAAGTATTTAGAGAACGTATTAATTCTAATTTCAGCCAAGTACGTTGCAATATATTAGCTGTTTTAATTTTTTGTTGTAACCTCTGTAAGTGATTAATTCGGGTTGCAATGTATTCCTCGTCTGCTGTCCACTTGTTAAGTAAGTATAATACTTGGTCTTCTTGCTTTAATGTACTAGTCATTTGCTCAAGCAAGTTATTTGTCGATGCAGTTAAAGGTTCTATTTGGGAAAGTGGATAATTTAAACGAGTTCGACACCAAATTATGATTCTTTGAACTTGCCATAATTCAGGTTTAAGATGAAGCGCTTCTAACTGGGGAGACACTTCCATTAGTATCTCATGCGCGCGGTGTATTTTATCCAGACTGTCTTGCTCAGTACCTTTATAGTAGCAAAATATGCCTTCTAATACTCGTATTTGAATTCTGATTAAGTCCGAATCGGTGTTGAATACATTTTTGATATGAGTCAGTAAATTATTTGCTTTCTCTAAATTTAGCTCGCTCAAATACCACTGAAAAGCTAATGTACGGTCTTCAAACCAAGCTAAGTAGTTTGGTGATTGACTCGATAAATCTAATTTTCCTTGAATTTCGATAGTTGCTCTCTTAGGTTCTGGTCGTTTACGCATTTCCCATACAGAAGCAACTGGACTGACTCCACAACTACGAGCATGGCATAATTGTAATAATAATTGAGCGCGCGCAGCTAGATGTGTGTTTCCAATGGATAAAGCTCTAACTTGGGTTTCCTTCAAATAATGTTGTGCAGCGTTTGTTTGGTTCAGTAAAATCAGAATATGGGCAAGGTTAAGGTTTGCACGTAGCACACCTTGCTGTAAACGTAGCTCGCTACATAATTTCTGCACCTGTTGAACTTTTTCTAACCCAGCACCTAAGTTCCCTGTTAATAAGCTGAGTTTGCCAGAAAGTTCTAAGTAATGAAGACGGTGTTGTATATATTGGGGTTGATAGACTAACTCTCGCACTCCAGATAAATAAACCTCTGCTTCCTCTAAGTTACCTTTTTCAATTAGTACACCTGCATATGTTAACTCGATTGGAAGTAAACTACTCTTCGCTAAATCAGGCGCCGTTTCTGAGTTAGCATGAAAAAAACCACGTTGTAAAGCGGTCATTGCTTCCCCATATTGTCCAACATCTGCAAATAACCGTCCCATCGCGAGGTATAATTCGGTAAATATAATACTTTTGTCTTCAGTATTTACATCATCCCAAATACATCCTTCTTCCCACTGCAATAACCCTAACGAGAATTCTATGTTATTAATGTCACCAATATGTGGTGCCATTTCTTGGAGTAAATTTTGTGCTTGGTGAAGATTGCCTCTATCTAAGCATAATAAAATTCGACGTAGACGCGCGTAGTCTGCCCAAAATTGTCTTTTTGCTTGTTCGTGTAAATAAATGGCACCACAAAGTAGTTTGTCAGCGGTTTCAAATTCGCCTAAAATACTAGATACATCAGCGAGTGTTTGAATAATTTGAGCATCTGATTTATCTAGTTTGGAATGTAGTAGACGATAGCTAAATATATCACATAAGTCATTATAGGCGCCGATGATGTTACCTTGGCGCCATTTGATTTGGACTTGTTCGTATGCTTCGTTAAGTTCTGTAAAAGTATCGTATGACATAGAGATTATTTGGTCTTTTCTCTACGTCTCTTTGGTAAGATTTATTTTTTACCACGGAGACGCAGAGAGGAAGAGGTTTCATTTATTTTGTTACAATGTAAGCAGGTTTTTCGGTTTCACATTCTTCTTTTTTGTCATCTTCTGTTTGACATTTTTCGTCATTGGTAAATGCTGCTGGGTTGTTTTGGAATTGAGTTCTAAGTGCAAAGTTTATGTTAGAACCTCTAAATTCGTTAGAAGGATTTCCTGAGTCACCAATATTTCCATAGTTACCATTCCTTCCACCGTTACCACCACCAGTTCCTCCAGCTTCGAGTTTATAAAATTTAACCCCCGAATTTGAACTGACGGTTTGAGCAACCGTAACTTTAAAGTCTAAGTTATTTAAAGAAGCAGAGTCTTGGACATAAAAAATTTCTTTGTCTGTTTCCCTTACTTGGAATTCACGGTTATTGATTTCGTCAAAGAAGTTATTATCTACCGATTTTACTCCTTCGGGTGTGACTAGCTCTACTTTTAGCCGATTTTCATGGATGTCGATTAATGCTTGACGCATTTTAATGGTTGGATGTGAAGCAAATTCTGATTCGCTAATCAATTTTGCTGCTTGGGGATAATCACCGTTTTTGAGTGCTTTATCAATAGTGCTGATAGATTGTTTTAAGCTTTTTTGTTTAGAAGCAAAAAATAAAGCTGGGTTTTCAACTAGTTTTTTCGCTTCACTACCGTAATTAATTGGTTCTGAGTCATCAAAACCTGTTGCTTTTCCAGCAAATTGCTTGAATCCTTGTGTTTCATCTGGTACTGATGACTTGGTTAATTCTTTAACAAAGAAACTACGGCCGCCTTCTGGTTCTCCAACGTTTATTATAGAGTTCGATGGCGGTTTGGCGCCTCCTCCTCCACTACTACTAAGTTCTAACCAGTTACCATTTGGTAGTTCAACATAATAATTGTCTGGTTTCGATGGTGAGTATTTATAAGATTTAACTCCACTTGCATTCGCTAGCACTTCAACCGAGTTACCCTTGGATACGCTCAAATCTGAAGCTAAAGCATAAGCAATATCTACATCCCGACTTTCAAAACCTGTTCTGAAACCATTTGCTGTTCTAGAAACATTCAAATTACCTAAATTAACACCACCAACTGCTGTACTATATTCTGTTCTGCCCGGAGATTGTACAAACTTACTGGTAAACGTTTGATTGCTTAACTCAGCGTTCAAGCTTCGCAGTCTCGCGTCAGGTTTAGGTATAACTGTAGTTTCACTAATTGTGTTGCTAACTTGTTGAATTTGATACTTATTACCTTCAAAGGTATCAAATTTTAATTTACCGTTTTCGACAAATATAGATTTGTAATTAATATCTGACCTGCGTGCGGGTAAATTGAATTCGGAAGCTAAAGGTAAAGCAGTACGTTCTTTGAAGGTACTTTTACTTGCAAGTGAGACTCCTCCTACAAAGTATCGGTTTTTTTCGCCAAATCGTTCAAACTTATCAGATTTGAGCAAGGGCATTGTTTCCGTTTTTACACCCTTATAGTTTACCGGGTAAAATTGGATTTTGTTCCAAGCTTGAAATCTTAAATCATTTTTTGCTTGAACCCATTGAGGAAATACATTATCGCGCTTGACGGTTACATCTTGTAGAAATCCTAATTTGTTACCCTGATATGACTCATTTAACCAGCTAACTACCAAACTCCACTTCATGATTTGGTTTAGACGCTGGTATTGTGGTTCGTAGCGCGCGACTTCTTCATAATGGTCATTCCACCAATTCAAAAAAGCACTACTATCAGGCGCCGCAGTTGTTTCTTTACCTGATGCATCTAAAGGGTTAGAAGATGCAGCGTATATACGGGTAGCATTGCGAGCGAAAAGTAAACTATTTCCTTCTTTTGTAACTTGGAAACCTTTGTCTTGATGTCCAAACCACAACCGAGTTTGATTAAGTTTCTCAGTCTCTTCTTTATAGATAGGTGAAACTTTTACTTTAGTCAAAGGAACAAAGTCTGGAATATCTTTGTATGGTGTACTACCTACATAATTTAATGCCCAAATTTTTGCTAGTAAGTCTGTATAAAAAAGAACCATTCCAACTTCGGTTCCTTGCAAATCTCCATCATAACGCGCGGCTTGAAAACCTTTTGTTTCTTGTGATTTTAAAAGTTCATCGATTTTTGCATATTTAGCATCAGCAATTTGAAGGAATTTGGCTTTATATTCTTTGTCTACATCATTGATGATATTTTGCTGGATTTGTTTCAATTTTTGCTGTTGCTTCTGAATTTCTGGTTCGAGTTGCGCTTGAATTTGCTCACGCGAATAACCAGCTTTTTGTAATGATAGAGCTTGCGCTTGAATTTCGCTACGTGCTTGATTTTCGTAAATTGTTATCTGTGCTTTTATATCTTTGTCTCGTTGCGCTAAAAGAGGTTGAGCTTGCTTCTTTAGCTCTAAACCAAATTGTCCTTCTTTGAGCGCGTTCTTTCCTTGTTCAGATTTACTAAAATTTTTAAATTTATCAATTAACTGACGATAAGCTACTACGCTGTTATTTTGTAAACCTTGTTTAGCATCTTGAATTTCTTGGTCGCTAATAACTTGTTTCCCATCAAGTTTTAAAGATTTTATTAGCGGAAGTGCTTTCTCTAAGGATTCTTTCAACCCACTATAATCAAATTTGGGGTCTAAAGAAAAACCGCTACCATTAACTAAACCTTGTTCTTTTTCTTTAATAACTGCGTCTTTAATTGCTTTTTCTTGTTCAGAATATGATAAACCCTTGATTTTTGCTTCTTGTTCTTGTTGAAAATTTTGCCATCGGGTTTCGATATTCTTTTCTGACTGCCATAATGCAGCAACATCTTCTAAGCGAATACCTTGATATTTTTGGCTAAATAATTTACGACCACCTAAAGTTAAACTTGCGCCCGTCATTTCGCTAAAAGTGATATCATCGGTTTGGCTTAAAAATTTTTGTAAGTCACTTGTACTATTTATAGTGGTTTCAAAGTAGGCATATTCTGGGGTAAATAGTTTACTAGCATCGATATCTTGGCGCCGGGTGATAGAACCAGATACTTTATTAGTGTTAATATCATATTCAAACACTTCAATAACTTTAGGCTTTTCACCTTGGTCTTTACGGTGCCTATCAACAATATGAGCAATATCATCCTTACGCTGTTCGGGTGTTGAAGCTTTAGGGACTAGTGCAACTATTCTATCTTTATCTATGGAGCGTGAACGAATGGTGCCATATTCAAACTTTGCTACAGGATTCATAAAATTATATCGCACTGCTGGCAAATCATAGGCGCCTTGACTGAGTTGTTGACTAGAAAGACCTTTACCAGAAAGTGCAGTAAATAACAACCAGTCCCTTAACTGGTCATCTTGTTGACGTGGAGTTAACTTCTTGAAATTAGCATTTAGATCAAAGCTGACAACTTGAGGTTGGTCTAAAGGAAAATTCTTCTTAGTTGTAACTTCTATTGTCTGAGCAACAACAGGACGTGCGGTTGTTTGTGAGTACACAACTCCTAAAGCGATAGGAGACGCAACAATACCAAGAATGCTTGCAATATCAATAAATCTTCTTACACTCATAACTTTCCTCTCTTTTCTTTCCTCTTTGTGTTCCTTGTGTCTTTGTGGTTAAAGAAATTTACGTTGCAGGTAAATTTTTCTCTAACTGCTTATAAAGGTTTATATATTCCTGCTTATCCTGCGTCATATCCGCTTTAGGTTGTTGAGAAAACCAGCGCACTAAAGACTCTTGATAAATTTGTGCTATCTGTGGAATACGTTCATCAGTACCAACAATAGATTGATTTTGAAAGAAATCCTTCGACGCTTTTAAAACAGCTTCATCATTCTGTACTTGTTGTGCTGCCAATATCGTTTGATATGAATTCTCTCGTTTTGCTGTTATTGTGGTTTCACGGATAGCAATATAACTCGTAGTAGCAATCAGTAAACTCGCAACTAACACTTGTAACTTAATACGTTTATCTTGAGAACTCATTAACCAAGCAATTACAGATTTAGTATTCATATGTGGTTATATCTATGTAATTAAGTATTTACTTTGTGTTCTCCGTATTTCTGTGGTAAAAAAGATGTTACCACTCCAGAGATAGTGAAGAGCTTAGGGAGAGATTGTTAAATACGAAGTACTTGGTTCGTATATTTTCTCTTCTTGCAAATTTTTGAATGCAAGAAATCCTAAAATTATTAAAAAAGAGGCTAAAAATAAAACACCGATTAAACTGACTTTTCCAGTTAATAGTAATTTTTTAGTTTTTTTTGGAAATTTATCATTTTTGCTTAATGTTTTAGGATTAAATTCCGGTACATATGTTGATATTAATATTTCTTGAGTTGTCCAACTGTTTAAAGCTTTAGGAGTTTGTGGTTCTGACTCAAAAGTAATTGCACGAGATACAACTTGATGTATATCATACCATGAAGTATTTGTGTTAATACTTCTTTGTTTATTATGGTCGATACTAGGTTGTTCTAATAATCTGGCATCGAATTCACTGGTACTGACAATGAGTTTTAAAATGTCTTTATATATTGTTGCTCCTTGTGGTAAAAGATATTGAGGAATTGTAATAGAAATAAAATTACCTTCTTGAACCCATACTTCTTGACCAGGTTCTAGCCAAACACCTGCACTACATCCAAAAGAAATTGCTGTAATTGCAAAAAGTTCGGTAAGATTCAGCAAAGTACAATAAACTGCTTTATCACTGATGTTTGTTAACTTGATGCGAATTTGCGGTGGTTGTAAGGTGTTATTATTGATTTGATACTTTAAGTTAATTTGGTAACCAGATATTTCTGATTCCTGATAAACTTGCATTTGCACAGCAGTGTGAATTTCGCTGTTATCAGGATTTGTTAGTGTGGCAATATTCATCCAACGTGCGATATGTTCTAATGCATGAATTGCTGAACAAGCACTTTCAAGATTATAGTCAGGGATGGGAGGTATTAGTTCTTGAGCATCGCTCTTCCGAATAATTGTATATTGTCCAGACATAGCTTGTAAGTAATAATCAGCGTTGTCACGAGAATCTACTTCGTTTATATATAGTGAACTTTCTCCATAACAAGCTTGTTGAATTGCTTGACGTGCGAACTTAACACCAAGCTCTGCACCTTCTAAGTGAACGTTCAAATTTGCTAAATACGAACTAATAATTACAGCTTTGTATATTAACTCTGGGTCTAATGCGAACTCTTCTCCTGCTATATTAATTTTACTCAGTTGTGGTAAAACTTCTATTACATCAGCCACAGCAACAGCATCTTGTAAATTGCGAATATTTTTTACAGTCGCAGGAAAAATTGCTAACCTTGTTCTTTGGGATGTGGCAATTCCATGTACTGCACCTCCATCTATATTCCAACCATTGGCGCCATCGCAACTTGCAGTAAAATAAGAAACGGGAGTAATTATGCCTCCGAAGAAAGGTTGGTCGAGTAAACTAGAATTAGTCGTTTCGATTTGAGGTGACTGTGTTGGGTAAAAACTTCTAACCAATGCATTTGTACGCTTTAAAGCTTCGCGATAAGTTAAATTACTATGACGCTGTAAGCTATCGAGTAAAAAGTATGAAAACACTCCTCTCTTCTGACTATAGTGTTCTCTAGCTTCTTCGCTATCTCGACAAGCTGCAAGCAAGATATATTCTTTTGATAGTGAGTTCCAATCTATTGCTGAGTTTAACTTGTCTCCAAAAATAAAACTTGATAGTGGTCGTCTGGCAAAATTTGCTGCAACTGAACGTGTACTTGTGTACTGCTGACGACTGCGTAAGGCGCCTCCGGAATGGCAGCAATCGAGAATTACAATAAAATGGGGATGATTTTGAGAGATTTCGCTAACTAACCAAGATAGTTCTTTATCTGCCAAATCCCAAGTATCATCAGTACGACTATCCCAACAAACTAGTGTTTCATTCAAATGGTCGGGTTCAATATGCCAAAAAATTTCTGCTGCTTCTTCTTGTGAACCATGACCACTAAAGTAAAAGAGTGCAATATCTGTGCTTTTAGCTTGACTTAGATGTTCGCGAAAACCATCAATAATAGCGTAACGAGTAGCTTGGTGATTAATTAGTTTCCTGATGTGTAACCTATCATCACCACTAATTAATCCTGTATTTAAAAACTTTTCTATTGCAATGACATCATTTTCGCATCCCTGTAGCGCAGGAATTGCCGGAGACTTATAATTATCAATGCCAACTGCCAAAGCGTAGATATTGCGACTCATAACTCGTTACCACAGTTTCATATTAAATTACAAACTGTTCTACAACAGCTTCCGTATCCAAACTAAGTTTTAGACCAAATTTATCTCCAACGTTTCCTTTAAACCTAAGCTGTAACCAGTTGCTTGATTTAGAAACGTTTTCTAGTCGCGGAATTGGATGATTATCAATATCAAGAAGCGTCATTTTGATACCGTCAATCAAAAATATCGACTCGCTTGCAGGATATACTCGCAATACAATTTCAACTTCATCTTCGACTTGCAATTGGTGTAGAATTAAAAGTACTGGTTCTGATAAATTGGTCATTTTAATGATTTTGGCGCCTGTAATTTCCGTTCTTTTAGTAACATTAATAGTATTAATAGGAGCAATACTTTTCGCAACAGCTAACTCAGATTGCCATCCTAAATCAAACAACCCATCAAACCACTTACTCAACTGAACAATAGTATTTTCAATATCTAATTTAACGTTTATTGAAGAAGGTTGTTGTAACTTGTGGAGATAAAATAAAAAATCTTCAAGCGGTTGTAAACTAGTTAAAAGTAACCTTTGACTATGAACTGATTTAATAAACCCTAATATAGTAGCTTTCCTTTCGACCTCATTTATTTCTACCCCCATATAACCAATACAACCTTCTTTAACTTCAGGGGGAATATAGCATTCATCTTGTTTAGGCAGTACAGGAAGACATTCTAGTAATCCTTTATGTTTAATGAATAAACCAGCAGTATCTAGCAAGGAATTTAAAATATTATTCAAACCAGAACTTTTCGGAATATCGGTTTCAATATCAATGCACTTGCAGTAAAAGTCAACTGCGAGAACAGCTAAGGTATTCAAATATGATTGACGAGATTTTTCGGTGCTGCGATGTTGTAGACTGATTTTTTCAGCTTTTGCAATCATTCTACCATCGATAGGTATCGTAATTAAATTAGATTGTTTAGAATCCATTGCTATCTCCATATCAAATTTACTCGCAAAGATATTTATTAAAATAAGGTTGAAATTTTTTACAACATCTCTGATAGAAAGCGTAAATTGGCCCGTGTGTTGCATCTAGTCTAAATTCTTGAGCTATTTCTTCCCAAGACTTGTCTTCCTCAATTTTTTTGAGTAAGATAGATTGAAAGCTAGCTTTTGGATTTCGATTAAATAGTGCGCTTTGTAATAATCCTTCCGGGTCTTCTTTAATAAATGCTAGTAATTTTTCAGAAGGAAGAGGATTTGGTTCAGGAGGAGTGTAAATATCATATATATCTAGTTCATCTCCATTGCCTGTATACGTGTAAGTAGACATAACATCCCAATTAATCGAATTAAAAGAATTTATTTTTCGCATTTTAAACGTGAACAAAAACCACCCCATTACTGAACCTCTTGCAGGTTTATACTGATGGATATTCTTGCAAATATATAAATAAGTCTCCTGAAGAGCTTCTTCATAAATATATTTTGATGCATCAGTCTGAGGTTTTGGCATACCGTCTATTTTAGTTGCTAATTCACCAATCATCTTAGTTAGTGCAAGTTGCTTATCTAACAATGCTTTATCCCTTGTTTCTTTATCTAGCAAACCATCAGACGCTTTAATTGCAGCTTGTTGAGCTAATATTGCCAGGTCTTCGAGAGTCATAGCGAAAATCCTCTTCTTTGTTCGTGTGATTGAGTTTCAGCCATAATCATGCTTCTTCCACTCACAAAGATTTACATATCCACATAAATCATCTTGAGTAGCGATAAACTTGGTTTCCATGTAGACACCTAGTTCCAAAACAAACTATTTCTTAGGGAAAGCTAGTTATGCACTATTCAAGAATTTGTTTTATCTATATATATAGGGTGTACCTCCGTTGACCTTGGCTGTTTTGCTATATATATCTATCTCCAAGGTCAGAGGAAAGATTTATGCACGCTCCCCCAAAAAACCGAAAATCTTTACATTTTGTTACAAAAAGTAGCATTCCACGTTTTGTATGTGCTGACATTCTCCTCACAAGTTCCTCATATTATTTTTATACAAAATAAGTACGGAATGAACTGATGAATTAGAGTAAATCGAGGAATACCCAATATGTTTCACAAAATTTTGGTTGCAATTGATGATTCTGATATTTACCAATCCACTTATTGTTAAGCCAAGTGATAGTATATCAGTGGAATGTCAGCAATAAATTTCAATTATTTTTTAAGATTGGCTTTGACTTGATGGTATATCGAAACCACAGTTATAAATGGTACTAACCGAAATGTTATTACGTCCGTTCCGCTTTGATTGATAAAGTGCATTACGTGTTGCTTGGATTAATGTATTAGGTGAGATATCATTATCAATAAAAGTTGATGCAATTCCTAAACTTACAGTTAACATCGAAGCAGATAAACCAGACATGACTAAATTATCGTGTGCAATTGCTAAATTCATAACTTGCTGACGGATAGTTTCGGCAATGTCAAAAGCGGTTTCCGGACTTCTTCCAGGAATAATTATACCAAATTCTCCACCTCCAAAACGTGCAGTTCTAATAGTAAATGTACCGACGGAATAAAAGCTAATAGTGACATTATGAATAACATTAGCTACTTTTTGAATCGATGAGTTTCCTGATTCCCAACCTTTGTATTTATTATAAATTTTTAGATGGTCAATATCTAATAATATCAGAGATAAAGGCGCCTCTTCTTCAGGCAGCATTGACCATACGTGATTTAAACTAGTTTCAAAATAGCGCTCATTACCAAGCGTTGTGATATAATCGGTATTAGATAGCTGTGCTAAATATTGATTGTCTTGTTGTAAATTTTTCATATACTGCCAGACATTGAGTTCTGCTAAATTCTGATAAGAAAAATATTTTCTATATAGCTCGCAGGAAAACGTACAATCTAAATTAGTTATATTCACTAACCCTAAACTTTGTAATTTATAAGCTAAAAGATGATTTAATCTAGCTTTACCACCGTTATTAATCAACTGTTGAAGTGCAGCTGCAAGTTCGGGATTTTTTGTCACTTGAGCTAATAATCCGCGTAAATAAGTACTATAAATACCGCTAATCGTTGGCGCCTGTTCTAAGAGATAATTTAAAGCATTATCTGGATGAATAGCCAAATCATAAAGCGCAAGTCTAATTAAATAAGGATGTCCCCCTACTAAAGCATGTAGTTCAAAAGCATTACTCTTTCCAACCTTGCCTTCCCAGTTCAAACCATGCACGTTCGCTAGATGCTGTATCTGCTCAACTGTAAATTCTGGTAAGTTGACAGGTAATCCCACATTGAAAGGAGATTGGTTAATGTTCAAATTTATGTAAATTTCCGTTGAATATACCAATATAAAGCGAAGTTGCTTAAAACCATCGTTATGCTTCGCTTCTTCATACCAAGAACGCAGTAAAGCTAAAAAATCTTGAGCAACAGTAGGATATTCAAACAAACGGTTGAGTTCATTCAAAACTAAAACGACTGGCTTATTTACTTGCTTAAGCAAATACTCTTGAAAATATATAGTACAATTTACCTTCTCCCCAATAAACTCATCATAGTATTCTTTTATCATCGAAGGTATATGCAACTGCTGACTAACATTGGCATTAAACCATAATAAAAGCTTATTGAGAGAAGTAAAAATACCCTCTTCAGCTAATTGAAAGTCTAAATTAACTGTGTGGTAGGGAATTGTTTTAGCAGAAGCTAGCAAGCGAAGTACCAAAGAAGTTTTTCCTGTCTTCTGTGGTGACTTGATACGGATGAGACTTCCATCTTTGTGAAGTTCTTGATATATCAATTCTTCTAGATGATTATGTCTAATGTAGAAAGGCGAATTTAGCGGTATAGGTTCCCAAGGTGTCTCTAAAGTCATTTTTGGTATTGTTTGTATTAAAAGTTAGTTTATATAAAACTTATCAATGACAAATATTACAGTTTAATAGTATATTTTACAACTTTAATTTATATCATGTCATAGCTTGGCAGTTATACGAAGTTTAACTGCCATAAAATATTATAAAGCTTCTTAAAGTAACATTTATTACAAAGACGCGCTTCTCATTAGTTTGATAATACTTCCTTACCAATATCATCGCACAGGCGCCTGTCTTCTTCTTGAACTTCCGCGTTTGTTATGAGATAATCGCCTACCCAGCTACAAGCACGTTGTAACAAGTCTAAATTTAAAATGTGCTTAACATTCCATAAAATAGCCTTTTGGTCATCACTTGATGAAATTAGGTAATGGGCATCAGAACTAAAATCAACTGTCCAAACCGTAGATTCATGTCCAGTGAGAGTTTTCAGTAAAGTTCCGTCTCGGTTCCAGAGTTTGATAGTGTTTTGCCAAGTTGCTGCCGCTATTATCTTACCATCAGGACTAAATTCAATTCTGCTGAAGGTACTTTTATTATCTTTGATAGTTTTGACAATAGTGCCATCTATATTCCAAAATTTGATGGTTCCGTCTAAACTCGATGAGGCAATTATATTTTCTTTTGGAGAGAAACTAAGCCCCCAAATAGGGGCATTATGAGCTTCAAAACTTTTATAGATGCTAAACTTCCCCATTTGGTCTCGCTTCCATAGAGCAAGTGTACCATCAGAAGACGTTGAGCCAATCAAATTACCATCTGGACTAAATTTAACTGTTGTGACTCTAGAACGATGTCCTTTTAGGGTAGCAACCAAACTTCCATCTAACTTCCACAACTTAACACTATTGTCATCACTTCCTGATGCTATGGTTTGACCGTCAGGGCTAAATGCTATTGTTAGTATTAATGCATCATGTGCCTTAAAAGCTTTTAACCTGGATAAGGATTTATCTATTCTCGGTTGCCAAAGTTCTATACTGCCATCCTCAGTTCCTACAGCAATATTGTTTCCATCCGAACTATATGCAATTGTTGCAAGTGAGGCACCTTGACTTTTGATACTTTGTAGCAATATGTTATCTTTTTTATACAGGCTAATCGACCGTTCTGCATCAGCAAAAGCAATAATATTACCATCTGGGCTAAAAGCAGGAAAT
The DNA here is from genome assembly GCF_000331305.1 of Calothrix sp. PCC 7103. GTDB lineage: Bacteria > Cyanobacteriota > Cyanobacteriia > Cyanobacteriales > Nostocaceae > Dulcicalothrix. Next base: position 811,729 of record NZ_KB217478.1, read on the forward strand.
AAAACGGTATTATTCTGACTATAGAAAACGGTTGATAAGCCAGGGTGAACTTTCCACAGTTTGACTGAACCATCTATACTTGCTGAAGCTACTACATCATTATTTGTATTAATTGCAACATCTAATATCTTGCCGTTATGCTTTGCCAAGGTTTTGATTAAAATACCATTTGGTCTCCAAACTTTAATAGTCTTGTCTGAACCAGCAGAAACAATCATCTGGCCATCATGGCTAAAACTTACTGTTAATACCCCAGCTTCATGTCCTTTAAGAGTGCCAATATTAGTTCCATCTAGGCGCCACAATTTTACTGTTTTATCTTCACTGGCAGAAGCAATCATTTTGCCGTCTGGACTAAAAGCAACATGTGCAATTGAAGATGAATGACCTTTTATAGTTTTAAAGACACTATATCCCGTTTTATTTTTTTTCCAAAGTTTGATTGTTCTATCAAAGCTTGTAGTTGCAATTATACTAGCATCTGAGTTAAAGGTAATACTTGAAATTACAGCATTATGACCTTTTAAAGTTCCAATATTGCACTTTATTTCTTGGCAGCTATTATCTAAATTCCAAAGCTTAATTAATCTGTCAGAACCCACAGATGCAAGTATTTTACTATCAGGACTAAAGGCAATATCCCAAATAGCACCTTGATGCGCTTTAAATGTTTTTATGAAAGTTCCATCTAAATTCCATAGTTTTATAGCACCATCAAAACTTGCTGATGCAATAATTTTAGCATCTGGACTAAATCTAACTTTCCATACTGTAGAATCATGAGCCTTAATAGTTTTAAAATTGGTGCCATTTAATTTCCACAATCTTATAGTTTTATCGGCGCCACCTGTGGCAATAATTTGATTATCGGGACTAATAGCTACTGTTGCAACTCCGCTTTTATGTCCTATTAACTTATTATATTCACTAACTCCATAAACAGTTTGTTCTAAAACAGATTCAACTTTTTTTTAAATTCCTGAATCTATATAGTTATGTTGTTGTATTTTTCGCTTTGCCTTAATTGCTGCTAACAACGCATTTAATTCTTGATTCGATGCAAAAATCGCATCAGCAGAAAGTGTAAGTGCTTTTATTTCATTTTGTACTGATTGACGATATTGCAACCAAGTTGTTATACCTAAAGTAGTAGACACTGCAAAGGCGCCACTTATAGCTAAAAGTAATAATTTTTGTAATGACGTAGGTGAATTTTCCAGCTTTCAAAGTTTCGTAAATTTCTTGATCTGCCTGACGTACTACGTAACTAGGTGCATCGCGACCCAAACTACCACCGAGATGATAATGGTATTCGTTCATATAAATTAACCACTCAAGAATTATAAGTTAATTGAATATTATTTACTTTAAAAATGTTTTTTTATCAATAGCATCGCGTAAAGTTGAATATTTTGTAGTCGTTGTTTTTAGTTTTTAAGTAATTATTATTTGTGTTGAACGGTAAACCACACCTACTATTGACCCTTAAGACTTTACAATTAGTTACAGTGTGTATTAAGAAATGATAAGAGGCTCTTCATGGCAGACCAATTAATTCGCGCGACAGCGGCAGATGGGGGAATTAGAGCAGTTGGTGCGATTACTACACGTTTAACCGATGAAGCACGCAGGCGCCACAAATTATCACCAGAAGCGACGGCAGCATTGGGTCGGTCGATGACTGCGGGCTTGCTAATGGCTTCGAGTATGAAACGACCTGGGTCGCGCGTAAATTTGAGAATTAGAGGTGATGGGCCTTTAGGTGGTTTGTTGGTTGATGCTGGTTTAGATGGTACGGTGCGAGGGTACGTAAATAATCCTGATGTAGAATTACCTCCTAACCCTAGGGGAAAATTAGATGTGGGTGGCGCCGTTGGTAAAGGTTTTCTTTATGTTGTGCGCGATATTGGGTTCGGGTATCCTTATTCGAGTACTGTAGAATTAGTATCAGGAGAAATCGGCGAAGATGTTGCTCATTATTTGGTAACTTCCGAGCAAACCCCTTCCGGATTAATGGTAGGTGTGTTTGTAGATTCGAGTGGAGTTACAGCATCAGGAGGATTGCTTGTACAGGTTTTGCCGAAAGCTGCGCGTGATGAAGCACTGGTAGAAACTTTAGAGTCGCGAATGATGGCGCTTAGAGAGTTTACGCCATTGCTGCAAGCAGGTAAAACTTTACCAGAAATTTTTCAAGATTTGCTGGGAGATATGGGACTCTTTATTTTCCCTGAAACTCAAATGCTTCGCTTCCACTGTGGTTGCTCGTTTGAACGTGTGCTTGGCGCCTTAAAATTGTTAGGGGAAACTGAATTGGAGGACATGATTGTTAAAGACAATGGCGCCGAGGTTACGTGTGAGTTTTGCGGCACAGTATACCAAGCAAGTATTGACGACTTGGCAAGTGTAATCAGTAATTTGCAAGCTGAATCATCTGCTTCGTAAAGGTATAAAATGGGACTGTAAAAAATGTATCTTCATGATATATGTGGATAAAAGATGGTGCAGAAGCTAGCTTTTTCTCAACGGGGAAGTTACTATGGCAACAACGCAAGTTTCGTGATTAAAACGAATCGCTGTAAAATTACTATGGTGTGAGCAATGACGACAGAACGGGATATTCCAGAAAGTTGGTCGCGTACCACAGGAAACGAGTCAGAAAACATGACCCAACTATCCCGGCAACGGCAACCCTCTGACCAAAAAGCGTCAAATGTCCCAGGTACAAATTCAAACTCAAAGTCTGTGAAGCAGCAACAAGCGAGTAAATCCAAACAAGTGACACCATCACGTCAACCAAAGCGCGGGGAAAATTCCCGCCAAACTGACGGTCAGTTGCTCAAAGAGGCAGAATCATCTACAGAGTGGAAATTGCCGCGTTGGACAAAAAGTTGGGTGCTATGGACTGGTTTGTTGGCTTTTGTACCAGGTACTATAGCTTTTATGTCTATGGCAATACTGTTGAAACTGCCTGCAGCACCCAACTGTCCATCAATTTTTTGGCCCCTCGCGAGTGCTTCGGTACGTTTACACTGCGCTCAAGTGGCAGCCTCCAAAAATAATGTAGAAGATTTGCTGCAAGCTATTAACCTTGTTAAGCAATTGCCATCCAACCATCCCTTACGTGCTGAGGTAGACCGTTATCTTGAAGAATGGTCGCGGGATGTTTTACGATTAGCGGACACTAGCTTTCAGGAAGGCAAATTGGATGAAGCTATTGCCACTGCTAACCGTATCCCATCTGACATGCCAGCGTACAAAATCGTTAAAGACAAAATCGAGCAATGGCGTTCGATTTGGTCAAAAGGCGAAGAAATCTACAAACAAGCCGAAGAGGGAATGCGTAACGCGCGCTGGCAACAAGCGTTTATGGATGCTTCTCGCTTACTGCGCGTGAACAATAAGTTTTGGCAAACTACCAAGTATCAGCAATTAAATAACCTGATTACTAAGTCTCGTGAAGATGGTGAAAAGTTAGCCAAAGCTGAAGATTTAGCTAAAAACGGTAATATTGATAATTTGAAAAAAGCTATCAAGCTAGCAGAGTCAGTAACTGCTGATAGCTACATGTACCAAAAAGCACAAGAAGCTATTCCGCTGTTTGGGCGCCAAATGCTGGATATTGCCCAGAAAAGGCTTGATAGTCAAGATGCTGATGAAGCAATTTCGATTGCTCAACAAATACCGACTAACGCCAACTTACAAACAGAAACTGAAGATTTCATCGCCATCGCCGAAGCACAGCGTAATGCTTGGATTGGTACTACGTCCGGCTTAGAGGCAGCGATTGCCCAAGCACAACAAATCAGTCCAAACCGTGCAGTATATCAAAAAGCACAGGGTTTAATAGCTCGGTGGCAGTTAGAAATACAGGACGTAACCCGTTTAGACAAAGCCCGTACACTTGCTACACAAGGAACAGTAACTGATTTAACAGCGGCAATAGCTGAGGCACAATTAGTACCAACCAGTAATCCGCGTGCGAGAGAAGCTCGTAGAGAAATAAATCGTTGGGTAGGGCAAATTCAAACAATTGAAGACCGTCCATTTTTAGACCGTGCCGAACAGTTAGCGCTGGTGCAAGATGCAGGTTCACTACAAGCAGCAATAGCCGAAGCAAGTCAAATTCGTCGTGGACGGGCATTATATCCAGAAGCACGCAAACGAATTTCTGAATGGACAGCAATAATACAACGCGCTCAAGACCAGCCTTATTTAGACCGTGCGCGTGAATTGGCTAGTAGCGGCGATTTATCGGCAGCAATTCAAACAGCGAGCCAAATAACAGGAAATAGGGCATTATCAAATGAAGCTGAAGCAGCAATAGGTGACTGGCAAGGACAAGTAAATGCACGTCAAGACTGGAAGCAAGCAAGGGAAGTAGCGTTACAAGGAACACCAGAAGCACTCGCTCAAGCAATTCGTCTAGCGAAGAGAGTGCCAGAAAGTAGCTTATTACGTAACGACGTCAACCCAGCAATTGACCAGTGGAGTCAGCAAATATTAGATATTGCCCGTACCCAGAGCCAATCTGACCTAGGACGCGCCATAGAAACAGCACGCTTAATTCCACGTGGAACAGCAGCACATAGCTCTGCACGCGACCAAATACGTACATGGCGTGAATATCTCAACCCAGAACCACCACCACAACCCGAACCGCAGCAAACCGAACAATCACAAAATACTACCACCACTACAAACGAGTTATAAGATTCTCCTTTTAATCTTTTTTTAGAAGCTAAAGGGCATGGCATTTCGCTTTGCCCTTTATTGTTAAACTATCTTTCAAGGAGATTTTTAGATGGCTACAACTATTGGTGTCGTCAAACCTATTAGCCAAATGCATTTTGCACCTGGTAGTGTTGTCACTATCCCTAATGTCACCTGGCAGAAGAATTTGAAGCAACGCTCGCTAATGTTAAATTTTAATACAATATAATATAGTACTAATAATTTTGGCGCGTCAGAATTATTAAATCTTTAGTATACTTTTAATCCTAATAACTCAGCATCCCTTAACCTATACTTCCATTAACCTACTTTTTCCTCAAAACTATGAAAAAGTTAATACCGTTTATTTTGGGTGCGACTTTGGTAGTAAACACAGTTGGTTGTAGTTCTCCTAAAGATACAACCATCAGTGACAGCACAGCAAATACCAAACTTGCCACTAATAATAATAATAAAGCTCAACCAATTGTTGCGGCTGGTACAACATTCGATACAAATCTTCAACAAGAAATAACAACTGGAAAAAACCGCGAAAACGACACATTCCAATTAAAAGTGAAGAGTAGTAATCCAGTTCTCAAAGATGGAATAATTGAAGGACATATTGAGAACGTCAATAAAGCAGCCAAAGGTAAAAAAGCCAAGTTGAACCTAGTGTTCGACGGTATTGTATTAAAAAATGGTGCCAAATTACCCATAGACGCAAGCTTAGTCAACACTCAAATCGAAACAAAAACCAAAGGTAAATTCTTACAAAACGCTGGAATCATTTTAGGAGGCGCCGCAGCAGGTCGCTTTCTTGGTAACAAAGCTAACTTTAAACACGGAGGACTAGCAGGAGGCGCCGCAGCAACAGCGTATGTTTTATCAAGTCCAGGAGGAGAAGTAGTTCTTAAAAGGGGAACCAACGTTAAATTAAAATTAAAAACTCCACTTAGCAATTCTTAGTAAAATTTAAATTTCCCTACATTGTCATGCTGAACGTAGTGAAGCATCTAAATATACACATAAACCCAAGATTCTACCCTACCCTACCCTACCCTTCGGGAAAACTCCGTTTACGGGATATCTTCGATAACGGGAAAACTACCCTGCGGGAAAACTTCGTTTACGTTTACGTTTACGTTTACGCTACGCTCAGAATGACATTGTAGTTTATGATTCTAGAACTTCTCGGCAATAGAATTGTACTAAATTTTCCAACTTTTCCTGTGGACAACATTCAATTAAAGCTTCAAACACTTCAACAAGCTTTGCAGCATCTTCTCCCAAAGTTGGACTTAAGCTCCAAATATCTTCTATCCATTCATGAGGACGGTCGGTATCAAAAATAAGACGTTCGAGTAATTTTTTTGCTTCAGTTTTTGATAGTGACATAAGTTTTATGTGTAGTGATGTGTACCTCTGATGTATAATGTTTACTTTTTAACAGCAAACCACTGCTTAGTAATTAGGTTTAACAAAAAGACTTCTTGATTTTCTTCATAGACATTTTTGTCATTTTCGGAATTTCCTTCGGTATCGGTATCAAAAGTAATAATTTTACCCTTTTCTATTCTTAAACAGTTCTTTTCTTGAATATATTCACTGCTGTGTTCATAAATCCAACCAGGATTTTCACCTTTGGTATTTAGCTTTTTCATTTCAAAGGTATCACAATCGAGTAAAAACACGCGCGTTTCACCAAGAACTCGGTCTTGTTGATATCCTAAGCTACCAATTATGTATATATTGTTATCAACGAGTGTTGCCGAATGGTAATGTGAAGGCTGAAAAAAATTCATTGGATAGCCGTAAATGTTAATTTCTCCATTAGGATGTTTTACGACGACATCATTATATATACAATAATCAGGGTCAAAATACTCTTCATGCTCACCACCTATATGTACAATACGCCCATCTGGTAGTACTGTACTTGACATCCCATGTCTTTGAAAGCACCAAATAGGACCTTCGCGTAATTTATTAGTACATCCAAATTCTTCGCGTGCTTCCCAAGCAGAATAACCAGTTTCGACCATATATAGCCAAAACTCAAAATTCATTGGGTGAGGATTATCATGCCCAAACTTTGGATATTTTTGACGCTGAAACGTTTCGTAACTTACCGTCGCATATACCATACAGCAATCCAGAATTATTCCTTAATCACGTTTTCTCCTACCCTTCGGGATATCCTCCGGATAACGGTAAAACCTCCGGTTTACATGTTTCTTTAGTTAAACGCCTTAATTAACTCACGACTGCTGCTATATTAACTTATCTGAAGTCCTGCTTCAATTTGTCTGACTACCGTTAGCGCAGAATAGCTAACACCAGCGGTTCCTTCACCTGGATGCGTAGAGTCACCGACTAGCCACAAACGTGGTATGGGTGTACGGTTAGCAAAACCAAAGGGGCCAAAAGTTGGAATGCGTTGCCCAATTCCTCCTACTATACCTTCAGAGCGTCCAGTATAGCGGTAGAAAGTGCGGGGTGTTGCGGCTTCAACATGAACTATAGTTTCAGGTTTTAAATAAAAATATTTATTTAGATGTGATATTGCTTCCGAAGTAAACCTTTGTTTTAAAGCTTCATAATCTTCGGTCTTCCACCATCGTTCCACATCGACAAACGACGAGGCTATTATTGTCGCTTTACCAGCAGGCGCCCGTCCATCACCTTCATGGCTGACAGAAACAAATAGCGAGTTATTTTCCCCAACTGGGCCATTGGGATTATACAAAAATTGTAGATGTGGTGGACATTCAGCAGGAATAGCACTTGTGTCAACACCAAGATATATAACAAAGGCGCCTGATGGTGAAGGAAGTTTTTCTACGCGCTTTTTATAACCCCGTGGTGTCTTGTCTCCTAACAACTGCATTAGATTTTGCACTGTGACGTTAGCAACTATATGGTCTGCGGGTTCTTCCCACATCTCTCCAGTTTTCAGATTTTTAACTATGACGCTAACAGCTTTACCTTTCTTAACAAGAATATTTTCTACACTATGCCGCATCAAAAGCTTTCCACCATCACGTTCCAAAGCAATAACTAAACAGTCACTAAGAACTTGCATACTGCCTTTGAGATGAAATAAACCTTGCGGTGCCTGTGATACAGATAATGCAGTTGCGGCATAAAGTAACGCAGTTTCTTCGGCACTTACCTGTGAATATAATTTGAGTTGTAAATCTAAGAATGTTCGTAACCGTTGGTCATGAGCTAACTTATACGCGCGCAGTGCATCACCAACAGTAAATAAAGTGTATGGTACAGTAATAAAAGTACTTGGGCGCACAGCTTGAGTCAACTGCCACAAATCCCAAACATTGCGTGGTGGCAGTACAGGGTCGCGTCCTTGAAATTGCCAACTAGCTTTAAATAACTCAGCTAATAATCCCCAAAATGGTTCGCTACCAGGAAACTGACGAATACGTTCTTCATGCCATTTTACTGGGTCACGCCAAACATTAATAGGTGTATTTTCACCAGGTAAAAACACAGCACAAGCAGGGTCGCAATGTGTAGCTTCTGGTATATCAATATTTAACTCCGAGAAAATCCGATGATGAATACCTCCTGCTTCCAACCCCGCAACTTGAGTGGCGCCAACATCAAAGGTAAAACCCTTACGCTTAAACGTCGAAGCGCAACCACCCGGTACTAACGCTTGGTCAAGAATTAAAACGTCGTATCCACGATGCGCTAATAACGCACCAGCAGTTAGTCCACCAATTCCGGCGCCGATGACAACCACGCGAGGTTTTTTACCCATAACATTTACCTTGGCATTTTTACTCTAACTTTTAGATTTTTTAACATATCTACTTATATTGTTACATCTTTCTATAAAAATAAGTCAGATTAGTAAAATTTCTGACACACAAATCTTGGCACGGTAACAGTATCGCTAGGTAGCGCAAGCGATAACAGCGTTGATTGTCTCAACAGCAAGGTTCAAGTAAATAGTTATTGCATAAATAAAATCAACATAGAAATACTGGTAGATATTAGTTTAATAACAAACATTCAGTCGAAAAAAGTGATTGGTAGCTGTAATTCATGAAATATAGGACTACTATTTGATTTTTGAACAAAATTAAGTATCGTACTAAAGTACTAAATTCCTGATAATAGTGCGTTACGCAGTCGCTGAGGTGCCCTACTTATCTACGTATCTTTTCAAAAATCAAACCGGATTCCTATATATTTAGTAACGTCTTCACCTAGGCACGTAAAAAATTGAGTAATTTATCTAAAATTTGTTGTTGCGTTTCCATAGAAAATTCCCCTAACTCACGCAGAACAAGCGACTGACGCAGCGTGATTAAATGGTCTAATCTAATAGTTGAAGCCTTATGTAAACCGCTGGTAGGAAAATCAGGATGACTCGTATTAATAACAATATCAGTCTCTAGTAACTCGCAAGGAATCATACTAGTAATTAAAGCAAGAGTGATGTGTTGATTTGCTCCTACAGGGTTAGTCAAGCAAACTGCCGGACGTGCCTTAATAGAAGATAAATCATCCAACGGAAAACTTACTAAAACAACTTTACCCTTCACAAACTGAAATCCTGTCCTTTAAAATATAAGTACCTTCATTTTTGCTCGCATTGAAATGCTATCTATAATAGTGCCATAAACCGGGCGTTATCACGAATGCCATCAAAATCAACGTTAGTTTTGACCAGTTCTCTATACTCAGCATCTAAATTAATTGCTTTATCGTAATATTGTATTGCTTCCTGTCACTTTCCTAATCTGAATAAAGCATATTCTATCGGACATTAAAATTTCTCTACCGACTTCCACCAAAATATCATCATCTCCTGCACATTATTACAGTTCACATATGCTGGGTCTCCTGCGGGTAAAGGTCAAAACGGTGCGAAAGCATTGTATAGGCATTTTAAGAACTGAAAATCTTGAGTCATAACTAGTCAAAAAATAACCAACGCTATGTTACCTCATCCTCTGTAGACTTTACGCTTAATAAGTTAAAAATCTTAGTCTATTACCACAGAGACACAGAGTTCACAGAGAGTAATGTAGAGATGAGATAGCGTTTTAAAGTAAACGAGTTAGTCGGTTTAAATAATTAAAGCTTCGTAGCGTAGCCACTGTGGAAGCGCATCGCTTACTACAAACTAATTTCCTAGCTTTACGTTTTTTAACAAAGTTTGGTTTATTCTTGCCGAGTTATTGAGTCGTTGATAGGCGCTAGCTTGAAACTAATCAAGCCAACAGTACTACTGGTTGAACTGACCAGTAGTACCAAAAATGGTGCTTTGAAGTGAATCTTATGTACTACTAAAAGCCAATAATCACAAATTATCGTTATTTATACTGCAAATTGGTAGAATCTAGAGTTTTATTATGATATCCAGTCCAAAACTCAGATTCTACCCTACCCTTCGGATAACGGGAAAACTCCGTTTACGCTGCGTGACTAATGACAATTTGAATCTGCTTTTGGTGTAAAATCATTTATCCGTTGCCAATTTCCCTCTCTCAACAATGCAACGCAAGTTTTTCTTAAAGATTAAGGCAAATTTTATGTTGATTTTTAAAGATTGTGTGAATTCAATATTTAATTTAAATAATACCAATGAACTAATTATTTCTATAGATTGTAGTCAATAGAAGCATTAGAGCAAATCAGTATTATAGACGCATTTATACACGTAGTATAGGGATGTATTTAAACAAACTTCTCATAATTGATATTTTTATATCTATTATAGAAAAATACGTAAAGTTACCTTGAAATTTTCATATATTTTGTGTTCTCACCAGCTAATTGTACGTAATTACAATATTAAGTTTACAAACAAAACTTAGTGAAAATACTTAAAAAATCGTAACGCAGTATATATAATTATGAGTGCAAAAAAGTCTTTATCCCAAATTAGTGTTATAAAGTTTACAAAGTTTATAAAACCTATTAAGCATATTTCTTGCAACAAGTTTTTAATGTTGATTATCGCTTTTTTAGGATTCGGAGGCGCCTGGTACTGGCAACCATTAACAAATATTTCTCGTATAAGTCCCTTGGCACAGGCAACAGGGGTAACACAAGCTTTAACGCTGGCTGGACATTTGGGAACGGTGTCGGTGGTAGCTTATAGTCCTGATGGCATGACAATTGCTAGTGCAAGTAGCGATAAAACAATCAAGCTGTGGGATGTAGTTACAGGAAAATTACATGACACACTTGTAGGGCATACTCAGGAAATCAATACTATTGCGTTCAGTCCTAACGGTAAAATACTCGCAAGTGGCAGCTTGGATGGAACTATAAAATTATGGGATACCAGTACAGGGAAACAAGTTCGCACTCTTACTGGACACGCTGCATCTGTACAGTCTGTTGCTTTTAGTCCAGACGGTGCCATTTTGGCTAGCGGAGGTTGGGATCAGAATGTTAAAGTGTGGGATGTAACGAAAGGAATATTAGTCAGGACGATTAAGGGAAATTGTGATGTTATTAATAGTCTGGCTATTACAGTGTTACCAAAAGAATTTAGTTTGAGTAAACGAGGTCATGAAGCCATAATTGCTACAGCCACTCAATTCGACAGTAAAATCAAAATTTGGGATTTAAAAACAGGGCAAAGAGTACAAACTCTGGCTGGGCATGATGATAGTGCGGTTACAGCATTGGCTATTAGCCCTGATGGTAAAACTCTTGCTTCTTCAGGGTGGGATAAAACTGTTAGACTTTGGAACCTTGAAAATAATGAAGAAATACGTACTTTAAAAGGACATACTGACCGCGTTTGGTCTGTTGCATTTAGCCCTGATGGTAAAACTCTTGCTAGTGGAAGTTGGGATAAAACTATTAAACTTTGGAATGTACAAAAAGGTAAAGCAATTAATACATTCATCGGACATAGTAACCGTATTTGGTCAGTTGCTTTTAGCCCAGACAGCAAGAATCTAGCTAGTAGCAGTTTCGATAACACTATCAAAGTCTGGCACCTAGAATTGTAGAAACCGGGTTTCTTTTTTATAAGTTGTAATAAAAATAACAATTTATCATAGAAACCCGGTTTTTTATATTTATTTAAACTAAATAATTAAAAATTAGGCAAATTAGCAGAGATATTTATCAGCTAGCGCTATCATTGACATCTATACTGGAACAAAGTTGCTGTGAAGATGCTCTGCTGCCTGAACCCAGATTGCCCCAGTCCTATCAATCCTGACACAAATCAGTATTGCCAGAGTTGCAGCGCACCTCTGACCACGTTGCTTCGAGGTCATTATCGTGTTACTAAAGTACTTTCCGATGAGGGAGGTTTTGGCAGAACTTATTTGGCAGAAGATGTTGATAAGCTTAATGAACGTTGTGTTGTCAAACAATTAGCACCCAAAGTCCAAGGTACGTGGGCTTTAAATAAGGCTATTGAGCTTTTTAAGGAAGAAGCCAAACGTTTACAAGAGCTTGGGAGACATTCGCAAATTCCAACGTTGCTTGCCTACTTTGAACAAGATAATTATTTGTATCTCGTCCAAGAGTTTATTGAGGGTCAGAATTTATTTAGAGAACTGCAACAGCGAACAAGTTTTAATGAGGCTCAAATTCGTGAATTATTTATGTACGTGTTACCTGTACTGAGTTTTATTCACGAACACGGAGTTATTCACCGTGATATCAAGCCTCAAAATATCATGCGTCGTTCACTTCAATACACTACTTTTCGCTCGACACCACATACATCAACATCAGGAATAAACAAACGCGGTGGTGATATCGTTTTAATTGACTTCGGCGCCTCAAAGCAGTTAACTGCAACAGTCCAAACTAAACCAGGCACAACTATTGGTTCGTTTGGATACAGTCCAATTGAGCAAATTAACGGTGGTGAAGCGTATCCGGCTAGTGATTTATTTAGTCTAGGCGCCACGTGTTTTCATTTAATGACTGGTATTTCACCATTCCAACTATGGACAGAATACGGATACAGTTGGGTGAATTCATGGCGCCACCATCTTCGACATGAAGTATCTAATGAATTGGGGGAGATTCTTGACAAACTGCTTAAAAAAGATATCAACCAGCGCTATCAATCTGCTGAAGAAGTACAAAGGGATTTAGATATAGGAACCACTTCATCAACATCCAATGGACAAATTCCTTTGCCTTTCTTATCAACAAACAATCAGCCTCGGTTCTCATCACAACGGTTATTTAAACCTTCACCCTTAGCACAATTCCTAGCTAAATTTGCATCTATACGTTCAGCGTTTCTTGCAAATACCAAAATAGCAAAATCTTTATTAATAAGTAGCGCCGTATTAGTGGTCAGTTTAACTGGTACACAAATATACGGCTATATACGGTACAAAATATTTCCAACGGCGCCAACATTTTTGATTAATAGTTTACCCAGCAGTGCTTTCTTGCAACAAACAATTTCAGCACATTCAGGTTATGTGATGTCTGTTGCAATTAGTGCAAATAGAAAAACTTTAGCTAGTGGCAGCACTGACAAAACTATCAAGCTGTGGAGTCTGGATGGTGAAGAAATTCGTATGCTGAGAGGTCACAATCAAAGTGTAATGAAAGTTGTCTTTAGTGCCGATAGTAAAACTCTTGCCAGTGGTAGCACCGATAAAACAGCAAAACTGTGGAACGTTGAAACAGGACAAGAAATCCGCACGTTTGTAGGACATAGTGATGCTATTACCGATTTAGCTTTTAGTCCAGACAGAAAAACACTTGCTACAAGTAGCTCTGATAAAACAATAAAACTTTGGAATATTGCCACAGGAGAAGAAATTCGTACCCTTAGAGGTCACATAAGTAGAGTTACATCAGTTGCATTTAGTCCTGACGGTAAAGTAATTGCAGCAGGAAGTAACGATAAAACTATTAAGTTATGGAACGTTTCCACTGGAGAAGAGTTTCGTACCTTAAAAGGTCATAAAGATACCGTGACGCAAATTGCCTTTAGTCCAGACGGTAATCAAATTGCCAGTGGAAGTAGCGACAGAAGCATTAAACTCTGGAATGTATCCAACGGTCAGGAGTACCGAATGCTTGAAGGTCACACCGATACAGTCTGGTCTGTTGCCTTCAGCTTTGACTCTACAATGTTAGCTAGTGCCAGTAGTGACACAATGATTAAATTATGGAATCCTTTCAGTGGTGAAGAAATTCGCACCCTGCAAGGTCATAATAGCCGCGTTTGGTCTATTGCTTTTACTACAGACGGCAAAACACTTGTCAGTGGTAGTGAAGATGGCACTATTAAAATTTGGAGAATTACTCCTTGAACACTAACGTCCAACACCTGTTACGTTCAAAATCCTGTAGAGACGTTACATCTAACATCTCTACATGTATTCCATGACACATCTATATCAACATAGCTTAGGTTTAAAATAATATCGAATTTACCTAAGCAACCACATGTATTCTACACTACTTTTAATCTCGAAGTTATTAACTAGTCAAATTACTGATATAAATAACACTGTCAATGTAAAATATTCTTATCTATATACACAGGCTGAAATAGTTAATACAAAACAAAATCAAGCTACAAAAAGTAAAGGTAGCTTTCAAGACATGTTAAATGCGCTTGGAGAACGTGAAACAGGCAAAACAGGCACCGCTGCGTATACATTTGTTAATCCTCAATTATATTTCCTCGGTAAGTATCAGTTCGCAGAAGTTTTATTGAGGCGTTTGGGTTATTACAAGACACAAGCATACTATGGAAATGGCGCCGATAAGAATTACTGGCGCGGAAAGTGGACTAACAAACGTGGTATTGATAGTAAAAACAAATTTTTAAATTCCCCAAATGTACAAGAAGCAGCAATCAAAGAAGCTTTTGTTGTGTACTGGCAAGATGTAAACTCTCTACTCAAACAGCGAGGCAAATCAATCAATCAGTATCTTAATAAACCCATCAACTTTAAAGATGGTAATAAATCAAAAACTATCACTATTACCCTTTCGGGTCTTCTTGCTGCTACACATTTACGTGGCCCAGATAACATGGTAAATTTACTGGTACAAGGTAAAGCATCGCGCGATGAATTTGGTACTTCAATTTTAGATTATTTAGAGTTGTTTAGTGGTTATAATACAACTTTGAAGGATATTCAATAATTAGTTGAAAGTGCTGAGTGCTGAGTGCTGAGTTTGGAATTAATACTCAGCACTCAGTACTCATAACTCAGCACTTTTATGGTGTGATTCGATACCTGTCCCGTGGGTAGAGTGATGCTTGTCGGACGTTGGGTAGATTTAAGATTCGGGAAGTTAAACGTTCTAAACCAATTGCTAGTCCTCCATGTGGTGGCATTCCTAGTTCAAACATTTGTAAATGATTTTCAAATGAGGCAGGATTGAGATTACGATTTGTTAAGGATTGTTTTAAATCTTCGCGTTTGTGTAATCTTTGCCCACCTGTTGTAATTTCAATGCCTTCAAATAGTAAGTCAAAACTTTGCGAGGCGTCTTCATTACCGCGTGGGTGTGTATAAAAAGGTCTTGCAGATAAAGGAAAACCAATTACAAATAGCGCTGGTATTCCTGTTTTGGCTTCCGCTAGCTGACAAAGTTGACGTTCAGCTTCTGGGTCTAGGTCGTCAATAAGGTCGTTACGACCAGAGTGATAATTCAGTCGTTCTAAACATTCTGTAAATTCCCAAGTCGGTACATTCAACATTGAGGGAAGTAGTTCTGTTCTATAGTGTTGAAGTTGGTCTGCGAAGTTTTGGTTCAATTGTTCAAAAATAAACGTTAGTAGCTCTCGTTCTAACTCAATTATTTCTTCAGCACAGTTAATAAATCCCATTTCCAAATCTAAAGAGTAATATTCCGTCAAATGTCTACTACTTGCGTGAGGTTCTGCACGATATACGTAACCAGTCTCAAATACTCGCTCTAAACCAGAAACTCCATACTCTTTGTAAAACTGCGGACTTTGGGCTAGGTATGCCAAACGTTCAAAATATTTGATTTCAAACAAATTAGTTCCACCCTCAGTTCCACTAGATACTATCTTGGATGTGACTATTTCTGTAAAATATCTGGCGCCTAAAAATTGCCGAAAGTATTGCAAAATAGCAGCTTGTATCCGAAAAATATCACTTATCTCACTATGACGCAGCGACAAAGGACGGTAAGCCAAGATAGTTTCGATACCAATATCAGAAATATCTGAACTAGAATTAAAAGGCAGTACAGATACTTGATTGAGAACATTAATCTCAATAACTTCTACCTCAAAACCAAGTTTAGCTCGTTTATCGGGCTTTATTTTACCTCTTATTTGCACAGGTTCATCGAGTTTGAGCTTCAATTCTCGCACCAACTCAGAAGCTACAACACATTGCACTTGACCACTACAATCCTTGACGACAATAAATGTAGTACGAGCAAGTTCTCGCAGATGCAGTATCCATCCACAAATTACAACTTCTTCAATTAACGATGCGACTAGCGTTGCAATAAATCTTTTTGAGCAAAGTACCATAACAAAAAACCCTTATATGGGTTAAGTTTTACTTGCTGGAACCGTATTAACGGCGGTACCATCCAGCTTCCACATCCCGCGCGCTGTTAACTTCAAGTCAGCACACCATGAACATGACACTTTGTTGCAGTCTCGTTGCACATACGTTTTACCCTACTAATCGCCAATGCTAATCATCTCAATTAACATTTCCCGTTCAAGTAAACCTCTCTGAGGGGTCTTTCCTCTTCCACGAGTTACAACCATACTACATAAAATTTAAAAACATTGCAACGTGACAAATCACTCATCCGTTACATCCGTTGTATCCGTTGCAAAGTAGGCCCATCAAATTTAGCATTAGATAAATTGGCGCCTTTAAATGATGTAACACCAACACTAGTAATTTCTTTAACTGCCTGTAGCAAACAAAGCATAGTTAATACAGTAGCAATTAAAGTCAGACATATAAAAATACTTCCCAAAAAAATATTTGGAATACTTAGAAAGGCAACTGCCAAACTACTAAGTAAAAAAGCAAACCCATAATTTGTAATACAGCCAGTAACCGCAACCACAACCCGTACAAACCCAGTTTTAAATTTAAAGCATACAAATGCCATAACCAACGACGCTACAACTGCCGATATCACGGCAATTTGAGGATTATTACCTTGACTACTACCACCATAATAAAACCCAAGTAAAGATCCAGAAGCGGCGCCGGATATAATTGTAGTCAAACGGTGAAAAATACAATTTTCTTTAATAATACCCTTTAAACTAGCGCACAACCCAGCTATACCCAAACTAACAAACAAAGCTACACTGTAAGACCAGGCTGACTCTTCAGGAGTGCGTCCAAGTACACCGAACGACATTTCACTAACTGCTTTCAAAGTAATAATAGCTACTATACACGCCATCAGTAGCATACAAATAAAAACCTTTGCTACTTGACCTATTCTAGCTTTTGTAAAATTAGCATCTTGTAACTGTGCGTTACTAAAATTACATCCACGAATATCCGCACCACTAAAATTGGCGCCATTCAAATTAAGTCCTTTAAACGAGCGATTTTGCAAATTTTGATTTGAAAAGTTAAGGTGGGAAGAATCCATATTTGATTTTCGGAACTAAAACCAGCTATGCAGCATCAAGTCAAAATTCGTAAGCAAAATATTGCCTTGATAATAGGAACGATTATACTGAGTTTTCCATTAATACTATATGGTTGGTTACATTTTATACGTCCACCTCGCACAACAGAGCAGCGTGAATTATTTCAAGGTATTATTTATCAGCGTATAGCGCGTGTTACACCACGTCCGGTCTTGATACACCTCATCAGCATTGACTTAACGGCGCCTGGAGTCAAGCCATTTGTAACTCCAGGTGCAAGTGTTTTAAAAACAGATACAGAAACTATAGCCAAAACTATACCTGAATTCGTTAATGAATTTAAATTACAGCTAGCTATTAACGGTAGTTACTTTTATCCTTTTCGCGAAGCTACACCTTGGGATTACTATCCACAAACAAATGATACGGCAAATGTATTAGGACAACTTATATCAAATAGCAATACCTATTCGCCAGTAGAGCGTAAGTGGAATGTATTGTGTTTTGCAGCAAACAACAAAGCCCAAATTCCTGGTGGTGAAAAATGTCCTGCGGGTACAGTTCATGGAATAGCAGGCGCCGAAATTTTGGTACAACGGGGTAAAATTCAACTTAATACTGATGATAAAGACAAACCTTACCCGCGCGTTGCTACCTCAGTTGACAAACAGGGTAATAAATTATGGCTAGTTTTAGTAGATGGTAAGCAACCTTTATATAGTGAAGGACTGACCAAAACCGAATTGACTAAATTTCTAACAGAATTAGGCGCCTACACAGCACTAAACCTTGACGGAGGAGGTTCAACAACCTTGGCAATATCTACCCCCAATGGCGCCAAACTTCTTAACGCACCAATTCATACAAAACTGCCAATGGTAGCTCGTCCAGTTGCCAACCACCTAGGATTTTATGCCAACCCCACCCAAAAATAACCACCCACGCACTTCCAACAAATATTAACGCTCAACACTAAGCATCTGTGCCAATTCAGCGTGCATCAAAGCAATATTAGGGTCGCGTTGAATTGCGTGAAAGTATCGCTGCTCTAAAGGTGTACCTTCATTATTAGGTTGGAGCAACGTTCGAGCTTGCTCCAATAACTCATTAGGCTGTTCAATTGCTACAGGCTGTTTTGAAAACAGCACTTCATCCATTCGGACGATTAGCTGCGAAATTCCATGTAGCCAGTTAAACCACTCATGGTTTATAACTAGCCCAAGGAACTCATTACTCGACTGGATATGTCCGTATATTTGCTCATATAAGGTACGTTCCGAATCTAAAAGCGCTTTGTGCAGACGCAGCAGTAAGCGACGTACTTCCCGCAAGCGTTGGATTGCAAAATCGAGGGTTTGATTACTTGAAGACATCGAATCTGGATGAATTACAACACTATAGTGATTCTGTCACATCTCGGCTGTAGTATACATGTATTTAGTATACTCAGTATCTAAATCCCCAATTTTTCGCGTATTTCTTCATTTGTACCTTTAAACCCAACCATAACTGCTGTTTCCTCTTTTACAAATAAAGGACGCTTTAGTAGCATAGTGTCTTGAGCAAAAGCTTCAACCCACTGTTCATCGCTCCAAGTTTTTCTTTCTTCACCTAATGCGCGGTAAGATTGGCCGGAAGTATTCCGCATTGGTAGCGAACCTAAACTATTTACCCAAGATTCGATTAATTGCCTTGCAGGAGGGCTTTCTTTAGTATTAATAAATTCGTACTCTATCTCATTAGTTTGTAGCCACTGCAAAGCTTTTTTGCAGGTGCCACAGTTAGGAATACCGTAAACTTCTATACTCATTTTAGATTTTAGATTATTGAAAAATGGGAGCATCTTACATTTGCAAGCTTATTGTCATGAGTTTCGCACTTAGCACTCAGCACTCAGCACTTTACACTCTTAAAGCAATAATGCTGCTCGTTCTGCTAGGTTGGAACGTTCTCCTTTGCCTAGAGTGATGTGGCCTGCTAGGGGTTCTTCTTTGAAACGTTCTACTACGTAGGTTAGACCGTTACTTGCTGCGTCAACATATGGATTATCTATTTGGTCTGGGTCTCCTGTTAATATTATTTTTGTACCTTCCCCTGCGCGTGTGAGGATAGTTTTTACCTCGTGGGGTGTTAAATTTTGCGCTTCATCAACAACCAAGAACTGTTTGGGTATGGTTCTACCACGAATATAAGTTAATGGTTCGATTTGCAGCATACCACGCTCAATGAGTTCTTCGTGTCCCCGGCGCCAGTGTGCGGGTTTTCCAGAAGGGTCTTGTGTACCAAAGATTAAATCAAAGTTGTCATATAAGGGTTGCATCCAAGGAGTAAGTTTATCTTCAATGTCTCCTGGTAAAAAACCAATGTCCCTTCCCATTGGGACAACGGGACGAGATATAAGTAACCGAGTATAAATACGTTCGTCAGCAACTTTTTGTAGTCCTGCGGCAATGGCAAGCAGTGTTTTTCCGGTACCTGCTTTGCCAACTAACGTTACCAAAGGTATAGAATCGTTCAATAATAAATCAAGAGCAAATTTTTGTTCACGGTTACGGGGTTGAATGCGCGAAACGCTACCGTTAGAAATTTTAGCTAGAGGAATAATTCTACCGTGGCTAACTACTCCCAAACCTGTGTGTGAAGGGTTTGATTTATCGACAAGAGTTACAGCTTGATTTGGGAAAAACTTGGTATCAAGCATCACACATCCCAATTTGTATAGTTCGTCAACCTCTGATGTATCAACAAGTGCTTCTGCTGTACCTGTATAAAGTTCGTCGATATCAACTTTATCGGTTTCGTAGTCTTCTGCTTCTAATCCAACTGCATCAGCTTTAATACGTAGGTTTGTATCTTTACTTACCAGGACTACGTGCGATGCTCCCGTCCGTTTTATTTCTAAGGCAACTGCAAGAATTGCGTTATCTCCATTGCCGTGTGCAAGTTCAACCGGAAGCGAGTTTAGTATTTCTCTGCTACAAAGAGCTACTTTGACGGTACCACTGTTATTAATTGTGACTCCATCAATTAAATGACCTTGTTCACGTAAAGCATCTAAAGAGCGCGATACTTGACGTGCGTTACGTCCTGTCATTTCCGCTTGCTTCTTAAAGCGGTCAAGTTCCTCTATCACTGTAATAGGCAACACCACATCATTGTCCTGAAACCGTAATATTGCGGTCGGGTCATGTAGCAAAACGTTGGTATCAAGGACAAAGGTTTTTTTCATAGTAATTATTTTATGTTGGCACCCAAAGCCAAATAAATTTTAGATTGTAAATGTTGAGTTTAAGATTCAATATTAAACTTATCAAAATTTCAACTTAAAATTTAAAACTTATTTGTATTTATTTACAAGACAAATTTACACTATATAGTTTATACCAAAAGATATTAAATCGAAAGTAAAGCTATTTTAAACAGCCCTGAAATATCCAGTAAGTATACCTATATTTATATATTCCACCAGACAGGCACCTGCCACCAACCGTAAAATTTCGGGTTTATTTGCGAGCCATCTAGAAGCAAAACGATATTTTTATGTAAAATTAGCTATGAAGTTAATAGAAGGTGCAGTATGCCAGAACCTGACAAGAACATTATCAACATCGACCCAGTAACTGTGGTTGTTATCTTAGCCGTACTTATTCTGGCGCCACTTTTACTGACAGGTTTTCTAAGTCAATAAGTCTTTTTGCTCTCCCAAAAACTTTTCAACTGTTCGATTAAACTCTTCCGGTTTAGTCAAAAATGCCCAATGATTACCTGGTACCCTAGTAACCTGTAAATTTTTTAGGTAAGTTTTATAGGGTTTGAGTTGCCATTCTTGACGATTTACACCTTTCTCTGGCTGAATAAACAAAGACGGTATATCAATGGGTGTTGTAAAACCAGGAGCGCGCATAACTTCCTCAAAAATTCCATCGCGTGCGGCTATAGTAAATTTACTACCCCAAGTTCCATCTAATTTTGGCTCAATACTGGCTTGAAAAACTTCTTGCTGCAAAAGTGTCCAACCTTTATATTGGTTCATTTGTCTAGCTCTTTCTATAGCAGCTTCATAACTAGAGAAAGGACCCATTCCTTGGAGGAAAGGTAATACTTTGTATAAAAACGGGAAAGTTAACTTAAAAGCGCTAGGTATTTTCCAAATAAAAATTGGGTCTACCAATATCATACTCCGCAGGCGCCCCCTACTTTTACGTGCCCAAATTGCCGCAAGTTTTCCTGACCACGAATGTGCGACTACATGAGCAGATGACCAACCGAGTTTATCCATTAGTGCTTCGAGATCATTTATCGCTAGCTCAAAACTATAGTAGTCTTTTTCAGGTTTGCCGCTTTCACCATGACCGCGCATATCTGGCGCCACAATATGATAATCACGTGCTAAATACTCACCAGTACTCAGCCAAACTAGAGCATTATCTGCCATACCGTGCAACAACAACAGTGGCTCGTTTCCTTGATTCCATTCTAGGTATGATAGCTCGATATCAGGTTTTGTATGAGTATAACGTACAGGCATAATTTTTTAAATTCTCGCTATATTCAAATAAAAGGCATTTAGGTGAATTATAAGTATGGTACTAATACGCTGGCGCCCCTTTCAAGAAATTCAAGTCTTACACCGTCAAATGGATAGAATGTTTGATGAGATATTTGGAGGTAGTAGCTATAACTTACCAACAATACAAAAACCAAATATCGAATTAAGAGACACAAACGACAGCTTGATTTTACGCGCTGAAATAGCTGGTATTGATGGTAAAGACTTAGAGGTTCATATTGCACGACAAGCAGTATTAATCAAGGGTGAAATACGTTACCATAATAACTCAAATGAACACGGCTTTTATCACACAGAATTTCAGTATGGTAAATTTCACCGAGTTATTAACTTACCAATACCTGTGAAAAACGAACAGGTAAATGCTGAATTCAAAAATGGTATCTTAACTTTGATATTACCCAAAGACCAAGATACCAAATCTAAAGTCGTGAAAATCAACTTCGGTGACGACAACCGTGCGCTACCTGGTTCAAATGTACCGTGGGAGGCGCCGAGAATTTTAGATGTTCCTGTTCAGAAGGCATAATTATCTATATATCTTGTGGAGCGGGCAAGGATGCCCGCCTTTTATATTAAACTTTTGGGACGGGCAATCTTAAGCCCATCCCACAAGAGAAATTTAAAATTAAATGGCACGTACAGGTTACACTCTACCAGTTTTCGCGGTTGCTGCGGCAAAGGCTGCTTTACTTCGTTTGCAAAGTACTACAGAATCTATATCTACTGTTACTCTTGATTTGCTTGACGATACAGCAATAATAGAGATACAGCAAGTTGCTGCTTTAGAAAGGCATACAGCTTTGGCTATTACTAAAAGCGACCCAGGAGACAATTTAGATTTAACAAAGAATACTCCTATTTGGGCATTAGTAAAATTATCACCACGACAAGAGCAAGTATTGGTACTTGAAGCGGGTGAAGGGTTAGGCAAAGATCAAATGGGTGAAGCAGCTATTTACAGTTTCGCTCGTAAGTTATTTGAGACAAATTTATTATTTATAATACCCGAAGATATAACAGCTACAGTTACAATTATTTTCCCAGAAGGGCGCCTGCTTGCACAACGTACATCAAATGAAGCTTTCGGTATATTAGAAGGTTTAGCTTTACTAGGTACCAGCGGTATTTCAAAACCATTAAGTGCTGAAGAACACTTAGAAGAATTCCGTACTAATTTACAAGACAAAGTTAAAAATAATCCGAATTTAGTATTCTGTATAGGTAGCAATGGCTTCTCTGTCGCACAACGTTTATCTATACCAGAAGATGTTATTGTACAAACTGGAAACTGGATAGGCGCCTTGCTTGTAGAGGCAGGTTTGTATAAAGCAAGTTCAGTATTATTATTAGGATATCAAGGAAAGTTAATTAAATTAGCAGGTGGCATTTTTAATACATCAAGTCATTTAGCTGATGCAAAGTTAGAAATTATTGGTGCTGCCGTTGTAGAAGTAGGAGGAGATATTCAAGCGGTAAAAGCAGTATTAGAAGCGAAGACAGCAGACGCAGCACATAAAATTTTAATTGAATTAGGGTTAGCAAATAAAGTATTTGGATATTTAGCAGATAAAATTATCCAGAAAGCAGAAAGTTACATAAAAAAATACGCGAATGTTTTTATAAAGGTAGAAGTAATTTTATTCGACCGTAAAGGAGAAATAATAACCCGTAGGGGCGGGTTAAACAACTATCTACAATAAAACTAACAATCCTCTAAAGCCGCCCCTAAACTCATCCCCACCAAAAGTTCTGCAACACGTATAATTAATTTAAAATAAAAATATAGATTAATGAAACGAACCGCAAAGGACGCAAAGGACGCAAAGGACGCAAAGGAAGAGAAGAAAGAAGTTTCTTTGTTAATATTAGGTGGAACTGGTGATGCTTCCGAACTTGCAGCGATGGCTTCTAATATACCTGGTTTAAAGGTTAGGGTTTCGCTTGCTGGTCGCACCAGTCTACGAGGTGAAGTATGTGGAATTGTTAGGATAGGGGGTTTCGGTGGTATTGATGGCTTAGTAACATATTTACAAACAGAGCAAATAGATTTACTTATCGATGCAACTCACCCATTTGCTTCCCAAATATCATGGAATGCAGCAGCAGCAGTCAAGGAAGTTGGAATTCCTAGTTTAATGCTTATTCGTCCCGCATGGGAAAAGCCCAAAAACGGTAACTGGATAGAAGTAGAAAGCGTAGAAGCAGCAGTAAATATTCTCCCTAGTTTATCAAAACGAGTATTTCTAACCATTGGTAGACAACAACTGGCGCCTTTCGCAAATCTTGATAATATCTGGTTTTTGATGCGCGCGATAGACCCTCCTTCACCCGACACACCTTTACCGCAGGGCAAATTATTACTTGCACGTGGTCCTTTTTCCCTAGAAGACGAAAAGAAACTTTTGCTTGAGTACGATATAGATACTATTGTCAGTAAAAATAGCGGTGGTGGCGCCACTTATGCAAAAATTATCGCAGCAGGGGAATTAGGGATAAAAGTCGTAATGGTAAAGCGTTCAGCAATGCCCGAAGGAGAAAAAACCGCTTCTGTTGACGGTGCAATGACGTGGTTGGTTGATAAGCTAAGTGTTTATTAAATTTTTTGAAGAAAGTTTTGAAGTTGTGGCCATTTAATCAAACATACATACATATATAAACATAAAGAGGATCAGAAATAGTGGATAAATAGTGGGAAACAGATGAAGATGAAATGATATATCACCTACAAGTCCATAAAAATTTTATAGGTTGGGTTATTTCTAAACTAGAAGCAGAAGGGATTTCTTCCCAAAGAACCAGAGGGTATGAACCGGAGAAAATTCAGCTATTTTTTCGTAATGCTATTGTTCAAGAAAGTGACGAATTACTTGGTTATCTAAGTAATTCATCATCTAAGCAAGATTATCAAGATGCTACATATAAATTAAGATTTGACAACAGACCATTGTGTTATAGGTGCCATTGCTTTCCATGCCATAAATTTACCTATAGGTTCTGCTCTTTGAATTGCGATGCGAGATAATTCTCCTCCAACTTTTTGATACCATTCAAATAGTTTTTGCTCTCCTTCTATGGTGACGACATTCGCAACTAGGCGCCCATTTTTAGGTAATGCTTGCCAGCAAGTTTCTAATACGCCTTCGGATGTTGCACCACCACCTATAAATATGACATTGGGTGTAGATAAATTTTGTAGAGCATCTGGTGCTTTACCTTGAATTATCTCTATATATGGAGTTCCAAGAGTAGCTGCATTATCACATATATACTGTAATCTTGATGTGCTTTGTTCAATCGCAATTGCACGGCACGAAGCATGACTTCGCATCCACTCTATAGATATTGAACCACAACCTGCACCTACATCCCATAACAATTCTCCTGGTTTTGGTGCCAGTGCAGCTAGAGTTACTGCCCTAACTTCGCGCTTGGTTAACTGTCCATCATGGTGATAAGCATTATCGGGTAAACCTGCTAATCTTGATAAGCCAGTAACTCCAACATCCGCAATACACTCAACAGCAATAGTATTTAAATCCGCTATCCCTGTCTCGAAGATGCCACTCTGCGAAGCAATACCTGTAACAATGCGCTCATCAACACCACCCATTCGTTCTAAAATCGTAATTTTACTCTCACAAAACCCTGATTTTGTCAAGATGTCAGCAATAATTCCAGGTGTATGTTTATCCGCGCTTAAAATAAGTAATTTGGCACCAGGGTAAAAATATGAATTAGCTAATTCAACAGGGCGCCCACACAAACTGAAAGTTTCCACATCAGTCAAAGACCATCCTAAACGCGCACAAGCAAGACTGAATGCAGAAGATGCGGGAATGATAGTCATTTCTGATATATCAATAAAACGTGTGAGTGTAACTCCAATCCCGAAACACATTGGGTCACCACTAGCAAGAATACAAACAGACTTAGGGCGCCTTCTAATAATTTCTTCCACAGTGTGCTGTATCGGTGAACCCCAAACAAGTTTCTCACGACCATCATTATTACTGAGCATCGCTAAATGGCGCCGTCCACCAACCAATATAGATGCTTGGTCAACCAGAGACCGTGCAATATTACCTAACCCCGAAAGCCCATCCTCACCTATCCCAACTATAGATAACCATTTCATTTCATACATACCTTGCTATACCATTTTTTTCTCTCTGCGCGCTCTGTGTCTCTGTGGTAAAAAAGAAAGCCATAAATTAAACTAAAGATATAAAATTTTAAGTTTACAACAATGGCAAGAAGTCCGAAAAACAATTTTACATCAATTCCGGACAATAACCCCTTCATCCGGAACCCGTCAGCTTTTGGTAGAGATAATGGGATTGACGCCGAGTCATTTGCAGGAATTGCCGGCATAGTCATGGTGGTTTTTGCAAGTGCTTGCTTTGGAATCAAAAGAGTTAGACAAAGAGCTAGAGAAACTGATACAAAAAATTACCCTAGCAATAAAAGACTTCACCATCCAGTTATGTTTGACCCAAAACGAGACACAGCTTGGGACCCTCATATCCAAGGAAGATATCAAGACAACCAACTGACAGTTAGTTGGTCAGGAGATGAGGATTTGAGAGTCTTTAACAACAAAGCAGTTATAAAAATGAAAGGTGGTACAGTCTTTTTAAGAGATGGCATTTTTGGTTATAGTAAACGACATAAAATTGGTAAACATTCTTACCAAGTAAAAATGTATCGTATTTTTGTACCACATCAATCGGATTTACTAGACTCTGATGTTAAATATTTATTAGAAAATGAGCCTTATTACCGAGATTAATTGTAAAAAAGATTTCCGACTTCAATAAATCAGAAATCTTAGAATTTAATTACAAGTTGTTTTTAAAAAGTTCTAGAACATTTTTCCAAGCATCAGCACTAGCTTCGGCGTTATAACTTGGGTGCTGTTTTAAGAATGGGTACTTGTCTACAAATAATCCTGCGAAAAATCCATGTCCTGCGTCATATCTAATTACACGATGATTTATTTGATGTTTTTTCAGTTCTGCCTCGATTTGTTCGTTTTCTGACTGTGGAACCAATATATCTCTTGTTCCAAAAAATGTATATATGGTGCCTTTAATTTCTTTTGTGCGATTAATGGTTGGAATTTCTTCACCATAACTCGAAGTGGTAATTCCACCACCATAAAACGAAGCTGTGGCTTTAATATCGGGTAAAATTGCAGCCATGTAAGCAACGTGACCACCAAAACAAAAACCAATGGTGCCAATAGCCGAAGCTTTTACATTAGGTAAAGTTTTTAAATAAGCAATCGTAGCTTGAATATCGCTTAATATTTCTTGATACTTTACCTGTTGATAGTATTCTAAGCCAAGCCGATAGGCTTCTGGGCTAAATCCAATATCTTCTGGGCTAAAGTCAGCAGCAAAACCAGGAGCAATACGTTGATACATTGCAGGCGCCACTACTACGTATCCTTGTTTGGCAATTAACTCGGTTATATCCCTAATATTACTGTTGACTCCAAAAATTTCGTGAAAAACTATAACGGCGCCAAACGTTCCTGAGAATGCTGGTTGAGCTAAATAAGCATCTATTTGTAAGCCATTATTAGGTATTTGAATAATTGAAGTGTTAATTTCGATGTTTTTCATATTTTTTCAGTAAAACCGTATGTGCCACTTCATTGTAGAAAAAGCACTACTTCGGACTATAGAAAAAATTTGCGCTTATTTTAGTAAATTATTGCGGTAACAAAAGCAGGTATTTTTTAGGTGTAACGCCAACAATACGCTTAAAATACCGAGTAAAGTGACTTTGGTCGCAAAAACCTACGCTAACTGCAACTTCTGCGATGCTGAGTGTACTATGCTGTAATAAATACTTAGCTTTCTCAATTCGACGTTGCAATATATATTGATGAGGTGTTAAACCTAGGCTTTGATGGAATAAACGTAAAAAGTGATATAAGCTTATCTGAACAATTGCTGCAAGCTCAATTAGTTTTATATCTTGATGGAGATGTTCATTTATATAGTCTATTACTTGTTTTAGCTTTAATTGAGATAATCCATCTGTATAGTTTGAAAATTTAGGCTGTGTAGTACAATATTTTCTGAGTAAATGAATTGCTAATGTATTTTTAAGACTATCAATTAAGAAATTACTACCAATTTTATTAAATTCTAATTCTTCTTTTAAAGCGTAAAAAATACCTTGAGTTAATATATCTTGCTCATTCATAAAATGAGGCATGAGTTGAATACGGTCGGGATTAACCAAATCTTGACCAACTTGTGTAAGAAGTGTAGGCTCAATTGCCACAATCATAAACTGAACATCTGTATTCCAATTGCAGCGATGCGAAATACCCGCAGGAATTACAGCAATATCTCCCAAATTGCGTGTCTCTCTTGTGAGTTTTCCATCTAACCAACGTTCTCCTGATGAAGACTCACCCGATAAAGACTCAAGTCCATGAACAAGAACATGCATTGTGTGTTGATGTTCAGCTACATCAAATGAAGGTTGTTGATGAACTTCAAAATGGATATTGTCCCAATGGTTTGAGAGTATAGCGGGTTTAGGCACAAACGCATCTGATGCATTCTCTTGACGATAATCAATAAGCTTGATTTCTTGCCCTTGTGTTTTCATATCAGGTTATATCATTAATCTTAATTACCCGGTTCTATGCAGCTACTAAGTTTTCTAGTTGAGCTTCACATTGCTGGAAAGTATTTCAAGGTTGTTATGTTTATAGGTTTAATTATAAATGAAAATAGTAAGATTTATAATTATTGTAATCTTTCTTAGTTGGTAATGTATTCCTTTACAAACTTACGAAATGCTCTTAGCGCAAGCGTGGTTCCTGTAGTTCTTACCATCTCCACAAATCGAGGAATTTCTTCAATAACTCTAAAAGTTGGGAAAACTAAACTTGTTTGCGAATTAACGTATTTATCCTCTTGAAGTAAACTTATTTCTAGCCAAAGTCACAGATGTGCATTGCTATTCTCTGCGTACTCTGTGCCTCCGTGGTAAAATTATCACCACAGAGGCGCAGAGAACACAGGGTCATTTTGATATGCAGGCTTATATAGATTATCAAGCTGGGTTGTTGGTTGATTTGGAATACAGTTCAGAAGAAATTGGAATGGCTTTGGCTGGGTTGCCTGTTGTTGGTTAACTGTAGGGCTGGCACTACCCACCTTACTATTAAACTAGTTTAGGTAGTTTTGCCAAAATGTTGTTGACGTTAATTCTTTTGATGCTTGCTTCCACTGTTTGGTAATACGTGACCATTTGAAAGTGCTTTTAATTATGGACTTTATCCAAGTTGACAAAATATCGAATGCTGCTTTATTATCTAGCTCGTTGTGATATAAAGCTGAGATTTTTCCATACTTTAATACAATTTTTTTCTTGGAGAATGCTTTGCAGATAGAATCGCGTTTTGTAATTTCTTCAGGGTAGTTTATAAACGCGCTTTCATTACGAATCATGAATGGTGGAAGTAGATGACCGTTGAGCGTTATCAATGTAATAAGCTTTTGTAGTTTTCCAACTTTAGTAATTTGGTAATATTTCGGTACGTCCTCTGACGATGGTATTACCTGCTGACTTTTATAGTTTTTCACAGATGCTGATATTTGATTATGTAACACTTCGGCATCATTTTGTTTGATAAAGTCGGGGCCTTTCAAAAAATCCTCAAAAGCTTTAACGTACATTTGCGCGCTGTTGTAGTTGAAAAGCAACAAATTATAAAACATTGCTCCGGATATTGCTTTTAATGTAGTCCAGTATTCTAACGACCCATGTATTGTGTTAGCGATAAGTACGTTGCGTGAAAAGTAATAGATATCCCAGATTGGATTTTTGGCATAAAAAGGTTCATGCCATACCGCTAACGATGGAAATGGTACTATTGCATTATTTAGGTATTGCTTAACTCTTAAACC
This sequence comes from Calothrix sp. PCC 7103, assembly GCF_000331305.1. Classification (GTDB taxonomy): domain Bacteria; phylum Cyanobacteriota; class Cyanobacteriia; order Cyanobacteriales; family Nostocaceae; genus Dulcicalothrix. The sequence goes on from NZ_KB217478.1 coordinate 841,559, forward strand.
AAATTCTATATCGTCAACTTTGATGAAGAAAGGTAATGGTAGTCCAATGTTTTGCACTACTTCATGCGAGAAAGCAAAAAACCAAAAGGCGCCATAATCGACTTGTTCTTCTACTAAAAATAGATTGAGTGTAGAAGGGTCACGTAAGTCGGTGTTTTTTTTAAGAGAGGTAATATTAAAATCTCGGTTTTGTCTATTTCCTTCGTCATCAGTATATTTGTTGTACAAGCCTCCAGCTTCATATAAAATATGCTTTTTATATAAGTCTAGCATTCCCCCTGCAATTGCAAAATCTTGTTTTCCATATTCATATAAGGGGAAAAGCTTATAAATCACTTCACTATCAAGTTCAATATCATCATCCATGAACAAGTAGTGTGTATAAAGACCAGATTGTACAGCTTCAATCAATCCTTTTGTAAAACCACCGCTACCTCCAACGTTTCGGTTAGGAAGTAACGTGACTCTAGCAGAAGGAAAATCGCTTTGACTTAATGTTCTACCATTATCGACTACAAAAAATTGAAACTTTTTATTTTGCAGCAAACTATCTCCTGTTACTAAATTTACTGTCTTTTTAACATAAGTTTCTTTTTTGAATGTGCAAGTTATGATTGCTAGAGATATATCGCGCTCTTTTTCTTGTTGGGTAATTAATAATCCTTCAGCAAAATAGCCTGTTTCACTCAGACATTTTATTTCTAAATAAATTCTACCTGCATCCAGCGCAGAAATTGGAAGAGCGAAATCAACATGGTTCAAAAAATCTGTGTGTTGATTTGTTTCGCTGTATATCAGTTCTATTTTGTCTGATTTATCGCGTTCTCTATAAACTAATATTTCAAAAGTTCCTGCAAGTTTTAATCGATATTGTAATCCGTTAATAGTTGTATATTTGATATAATAATTTTCGTAAATTGAGTTAAAGTAAGTATTGAAAGATATAGTGCTACCTTGATGCAAAATAATTTTACCTGCATCAAAGTCAATACGTGTGTTACCGTCTAATTTAACGTATAAATCAGCGGTTTCTGGTGTTTTGGGTAGTTGTAATCTGCTAACAATTTCCATTATTTATGTCTCCTGGCTTAACGTATGTCAAGACGTTACATGTAACGTCTTTACAAGGGTTTATCTACAATAAGTTAGATTAACAAATTTGCGATTGCGCTAATCATATTAAGCAATAATAACTGGCATACTACCAATTATCGTATCTGGGGTTTTTTCTTGAACTTCTTTCTCGAATAAACTCAATGCACGTAATGCTGCTTGGTCCATGTCGTAATATTTGTACTCTGCCAAGCGTCCGGCAAATATTACTGAACCATTGAGTTTGTTCGCTTGTTTGAGGTAAAGTTCATAGCGCGCACGGTTTTCTTCGCGCGGGACGGGGTAATATGGGTCGTTAAGACCAGGAACGTATGCTTGAGGATACTCTTTAACTAAAGTTGTTTTGGGAGATGTTTGTCCAGAGAGATATTTTTGCTCGGTGATGCGAGTGATATCGTATTCGTTAGGATAATTAACTGTGCCAACTTCTTGATAATGTTCTTGGTCTAAGGTTTCAAAAGAAAATCTTAAACTTCGATATGGCAGTTCACCATGCATATAGTCAAAGAAAGTATCAACTGGACCAGTGTAAACCATGCGGTTAAACTTGATGTCGTTGATGACTTCGCGATAGTCAGCGTTGAGAAGTACTTTGATATTGGGGTGCGCTAACATTTTGCGGAACATTTCGGTATAACCATACTTTGGCATTGCTTGGTATGGGTCTTGGAAGTAGCGGTCATCACGACTGATATATACTGGGACTCGTCCGGTTACTGCTCGGTCGAGTTCTTCGGGTTTTAGTTCCCACTGTTTAGTGGTGTAACGAACAAAGACGTTATCGTAAATGTAGTTTGCTAAAAATTCGAGTTCACCGTTTGCACTTTCACGTAATTTGAGAATGGGGACTTTAACACCAAACCCAAAATTCTCTAACAGTTTTTCTTCGAGTTTTTCAGCGTACTTGGGTGGAAATAGTGCGTAGAGTGAATTTAAATTGAAAGGTATTGGTACTTTTTTACCTTCGACGACTCCCAGGACATGGTGAAAATATGGGCGCCATTCGGTAAATTGAGAGAGGTAATCCCAGACTTTTTTTGATTTAGTGTGGAAGATATGCGGCCCGTACTTATGAACTAAAATACCGTGTTCGTTGTAATAATCATAAGCATTACCTCCAATATGGTCACGCTTATCCATAAGTAAGACACGCTGTCCAAGTTGGGATGCAATACGTTCAGCGAGAACGCATCCAGAAAAACCTGCTCCCACTATTAACCAATCTACTTTCATTTTAATATCTCCCCTTATACAACTAAATACAACTAACTTTGACGAGGTTCAAGATAAGTTTGCCAAAATTCTAGCGAGGTGAATTCGTTTGCTGCTTCTTTCCACCGTTTATTAATATTTGACCATTGCAAAGTAGTTTTAACAACTGACTTTATCCAAGCTGATAGTATATTAAATGCTGCTCGCTTATCGAGTTCGTTCTGATATAAAACAGGTATATCGTTTTTCTTCATTACAATTCGTTTATTGCTGAATGCTTTGCAAATAGAATCGCGTTGTGCTTCGACACGAGGGTAGCTAATAAATGCACTATCATTGCGAATCATAAAGCTTGGGAGTAAATGTCCGTTGAGCGTTAGCAAGCTTATAAGCTTTTGAGCTTTTCCAACTTTAGTTACTCGATAATCTTTATCCAAATTAGCAGATGAAGGTATTGCTGTTTGGGTTTTATGGCTTTTGCTATATTGACAAATTTGACCGTGTAAAATTTCTGCATCATTCTGCTTAATAAATTCGGGACCAGCTAAGAAATCATCAAAGGCTTTAATAAATATTGATGCATTATTGTAATCGAATATGAGTAGATTATAGATTACTGCTCCTGATAAATTTTTCAAAGCAACCCAGTATTTTGAGTATCCATGTATCGCATTAGTCACCAACATATTACGCATACAGTAATAAGCATCCCATCCAGGATTTTTGGCGTAGAAAGGTTCATGCCAAACTGCTATAGAAGGAAATGCTACTATGGGTTGGTTCAAATATTGCTTAACTCTCAATCCAAATTCCATATCATCAATCTTGATGAAGAATGGTAACGGTAGTCCAATATTATCAACTACTTCTTTAGAAAAGGCAAAAAACCAAAAGGCGCCATAATCAATATTATCTTCTAACAAAAGCGAGTTAAGTGCTGAAGAATCTCTTAAATCAGCTTCGTGTTTGAGAGGAACAGTTGCAAAATCACTATCTTTAACATTTCCTTCTTTATCGGTGTATTTGTTGTAAAGGGCACCAGCTTCATACAAAATATGTTTTCTATACAAATCAAGCATACTACCAGCGATAGCAAAGTCTTGCTTTCCATACTCATATAAGGAGAAAAGCTTGTAGATAACTTCGCTATCTAAATCAATATCATCATCCATGAATAAGAAGTGTGTATAAACACCAGATTGCGATGCTTCGATTAGACCTTTAGTAAAACCACCACTACCACCAACATTGCGATTAGGAACAAGTGTTACTCTCGAATCGTTAAAATCATCTTGTTTTAATGTTTTGCCATTATCGACTACAAAAAGTTGGAACTTCTTATTCTGTAATAAGTTGTCGAGGGTAATTGCATTTACTGTCTTTGTCACATAGGTTTCTTTTTTGAAGGTACAGGTAATAATAGCTAAAGTAACATCGCGTACTTTTTCTAGTTGAGTTACTAACGACCCTTCTATAAAAATACCTTTTTCACTCAAACAAGTTATCTCTAAATAAATTCTACCTGCATCCGGCGACGATTTTAAAAGTGGCAGACTAAACTCAACGTAATTCGATAAATCTTTATTCTGAACTCTTTCGCTCTTAATGAGTTCTTTTTGATTCTCAAATCGCTCTCGATAAGCTACTACTTCAAAGGCGCCTATGAGCTTGAGTTGATATTTTAATTCATTAAGAGTTGTATACTGAGTGTAGAAACTTTCATAAATTGAGTTAAAGTATGTATTAAAAGATATTTTGTCACTTTGATGCAATATAATTTTGTGAGCATCAAAATCTATAGATGAATTGCCTTCTAATTTCAGGTATAAATCAGAAGTGTCTAAAGTGTTCGGTAGTTGTAATCTACTTATGACTTGCATATACTTATCTCCTACTTGGATTTGAATTTCAATAAATGGATCTATTTGAGTAGTGTGATTTATAAAATTTATAGCTTATGCTGCAACCATAGTATCTAAGGTATTAGTTTCTTGGTGCTGCACATGTTGGTAGATATAATCAACAAATGGTTGATATACTGATTGTGGCGAAAGATTTTCTTCAATGTACCTATATGCTTGTTGCTCCATTAATTTTCGCTTTTGACTATCAGTAAATAATGTATGTACAGAATTAGCAAAGTCCTCAGCGGTATCTGCTACAAATGTGGTATGACCTGAAATTTCAGGTAGTCCTTGAATACCAACGCTAGTTGAAACACAAGCACGACCGTAAGACATTGCTTCCACAAGCTTAATTTTCAGTCCGCTACCTGCAAGTAAAGGTACTAAACAAACTTCAGCAGCGCTGTATTCTGATTTTAAATCTTTAACTACACCTAATATATGAACGTTAGGGTAAGTTTCTTTAATTAAATCACATATATTACCGCAAATATGAAGACTACTATTAGGATTTAGCTGGATAATTTTGTCCCATACATTCTCTAAAAACCATTTTAATCCATAGTAGTTGTGATTGGCATTGCTACCAACAAATAAACAGCGACCTGGCACTTGTGGAAGCTGATGCGATTTACATGTAGCTGCAAGCGGCATACAAATAACTTTAGATTCCGGCACCATATTTTGAAAAATTTTACAATCTTCTTGTTGAATAGCTAAAAGAACCTGTGCTTTTTTTAATGCATGACTTTCTTTTTCTCGGTTCCATCCAACTTCAAAGCTATCGAGTCCTAATTTTTGGAATTGATCTGTACGCTGATGACGGACGTCATGGGTAAGTATAACTTTTAATATATTTGTATTTTCTTTAAGAGCATCCAATATATCGCTTAAATGAGCATAATTAGCAATTACAACATCAGGTTGATAGCGAACTACCTGTGAATTTACGAATTCAATTTCTTTAGGCGCCAGCAATCTATCCCAAAGTTTAAGCGGTAATATATATCTAGGAGGTAATTCTTTTTTATCTCGGTTACGACGATAAATATTTTTGATACGGTTGGGTAGCAATAAATTATACATAAATCTAAGTGATTCGATTATCCAGTTAGATATAGAACTAGATACAAGATAGGAACCAATTGTAAAATGGTCAATTGCTACTACTTTAGTTACGGTTCTTAGATTCTCAGGGATAAGATACCATAAATTCCGACCGTTAGGTGATTCATCTAGCAGTAAAAATTCTGTATCCAAACCAATTTGCTGTAAATATTTTAAAAAATCTAAAATATATGCCGCATTCCCAAATGAGTTAGCTAATAAAATAGTACGGCTAACTATTTGTATTTTGATTTTATCGTTCATTTTAGTATTTTTTATACTGGTTACTTTCATATCAAAGAATTTGATTTACTTAAAATAGTTCATACATAATATATTAGCGAGCATGATTTGAAACTAAAACTTTAATTGGCAAGCGACAACCACCATATCCTCTATCTCCTACAGTATCTCGCGGTCCAGAACCAACTTCCCAAGTAATATCACCAGGAATATAATCGAGTAAGCAAGCATTTGAAAGTACTGCTGGTGAAACTGAATATATGTTAGGATGGAGTGGATTTCGCGGTAGATGAAAATGTATTTCGTGAACACCTGGCGGCATTTCTAACGCTGGTTGCTCGTGGTCAGAGTCTAATGTCATGACACGGTTCCCATCAAGTGTTTCAAAACCAATACCTATTGCTAAATCTGATATATGTTGAAAACATTGGACGGTAAATATTAAATCTAGCGGTTCTCCATAACTAAAGGTTGTATTCGGCGCCAAATTCAAACGCAATAAGCGTGCTTTATCGCCAAATCCACTGTTACGTCGCATTAAGTCAAGGTCTACATCAAATGCGGACATTGATGCTTGAGATGAATAACGTAAAATTGCATCTTCAACATCGTTTACTGGTAAAGTTACACCTCGTTCTAAATATATAGCTTGCGTACACAAACGTCTAACCGCTTGCATATTATGGCTAACAAATATAACCGTTCTTCCTTCTTTGCCAACTTCCCCCATTTTACCTAAACATTTTTTCTGAAATTGAGCATCTCCAACTGCCAATACTTCATCTACAATCAGTATCTCTGGTTCTAAATGTGCTGCTACGGCAAATGCTAAACGAACATACATACCAGATGAATAACGTTTAACAGGGGTATCTAGAAACTTATCAATTTCGGCAAAATCAACTATTTCATCGAATTTTCGTTTAATTTCTGATTTACTCATTCCTAAAATGGCGCCATTTAGGAAAATATTCTCTCGACCTGTTAATTCTGGGTGAAACCCGGTTCCTACTTCTAATAAGCTAGCGACTCTTCCAGAAATACGAATTTTGCCAGTTGTTGGTTCTGTAATTCGACTCAAAATTTTAAGCAGTGTCGATTTTCCTGCCCCATTACGTCCAATAATGCCGACTCTATCACCCTGTTGAATTTGAAACGATACATCATTTAGTGCCCAATATTCCTCACGGTCTAAATTTATTGAGTTTCTCCCACGTGGGGTAACTGCACGAACTATCGACTTTGCCGCATCTGTAATGGCACCACGAAATGTTTTATAGCTATCTTGCTGGTGTTGAATAACGTATTTCTTACTTAAATTTTCAACTTTGATTACAGGTTTAGACATATATTTTAAAATTAAATAAAATTAAATAACGTCAGCAAAAGTACGTTCCATACGGCGAAAGTACCAAATACCACTTGCAAGTAACAATATTACTAGCGCAGTTGACAAAGCAAATCCTGGTAAATATATATTCGATTCCCCTCCTAATATTGCCCAACGAAACCCATCGATTACACCTACCATTGGGTTGAGTGAATATAACAGGCGCCATTTTGGGTCAACAACTTGACTGCTAAACCCAACCGGAGACACATATAAACCAAACTGTACTATGAACGGAACAATAATCCGAAAATCTCTATACTCTACATTTAATGCTGCTAACCATAACCCAGCGCCTATCGACGCTGCAAAGGCTATTATTATAAATAATGGTAGCGTCAAAATCCGCCAGTCTGGAACAAAGTTATAATATGCCATTAAACCTAGTAGGATAATTCCCGATATCATAAAATCTACAAAGCTAACAATTACAGCACTTGTAGGAACTATTAATCTGGGAAAATATACTTTAGAAAGCAAGTTGGCATTATTAATTAAACTATTACTACATTCTGCTAAGGCGCCAGAAAAAAACTGCCACGGTAGTAAACCCGCAAAAACCATGATAGGATATGGCGCCGTTCCTTCGCTAGGAAGTTTTGCGATGTTACTAAATACAAAGGTAAACACTATCATTGTTAAAAATGGACGCAGTAATGCCCATGCCATACCAATAATAGTTTGCTTGTAGCGAACTAAAATATCACGCCATGCTAGAAAATAGAATAATTCTCTATACTTCCATAAGTCTCGCCAATATTGACCTTCGGTTCGACCCGCTTCAATAATAAGTTCTCTGGCTGGTTCCTTGGTTCTCATAATAATGTAGGGTAGGGTTGAATGTTTCTAGTACTTTCTCGATGTCGTTTATCATTCTGTTAATGCTGAATTTGGAAACCGCGTGGTTACGACAACGGACGCCTAGTTGTGGGTCTTCTTGTCTCCAATTAATAATTTTATTCAGAGTATTGGCTAAATCGGTTTCATTCCCTGGCTCAAAAAGTCCTCGCTGAAATTCTTCCGTCAAACTTTCGGGTATTCCTCCGGTACGGCTAGCAACCACAGGTGTACCACATGCCATTGATTCTATAATTGAACGTGGGAATGGTTCCGACCATCGACTCGGTAGAACTGTTACATCACTGAGTTGATATAGACTTGTTGTATCACTTACATAACCAAGAAAGCTGACGTAATCTTGAATTCCTAAATTAATACTTAATTGTTCTAAGCTTGTTTGATATTCCTCTCCTAACAGTACAGGTTTACCTGCAATCAAAAGTCTAATTTGATTGACATTATTATTCGTTTTGGTCAGGTTATGTAATAAGGCAAAGGCATTTAATAAAATCTCTAATCCCTTTTCCTTATCGAGTCTACCAACATAAGAAATTACACGGCAATCATCGGAAATATTCCATTCTTTTCTTTCTTGAAAGTTGGCAGTTGGTTTATATTTATCTAAATTAATCCCGTTATGAACTACATTAATTATATCGCCTTGATAGCCTTTTTGTACCCAATCGGCTTTAGTTTGTTTTGAAACAGCTATATATTGCTTAACTCCTTGAAGTCCAATTTTAATTTGAGTACTCAGATTGAGCATTGCAATATGGTGCTTTAATTCTTTAAAATCTAATTTGAGTTTCTGGCGCCATGTGGTTAATTGCGGTGGTGGTAGATGAAGATAGCAAACAAGCGGAATATTCAGAAAAAATGCGAGAATGCGACCGATAAAGGTATCTTGATACTGGTTACTCAGAACAATACTGCTTTCTAATATATATTCTGGCGCCGTACTAGTAATTTGATGCTTAATTTCCAAAATACTAGTCAAAAATTTAATAATGTGTGAAGGACGATAAACTCGAAACTGTTTTACTTTTATAGTTTGAATACAAAACTTTCGATATTGTTCCAACAAGTTTTCTTCATCGGAGTAAAGCAGTACAATTTTATGCCCTCTTTGAGCTAAACCGCGACAAATATCAAATAATACTAACTCTTGTCCACCCCGCTGTGAAGTTGGATTTTCTTCTAAAACAAATATATACATAAAAATACTTCCCTTTTATAAGAAACCGGGCTTCTTTATGAGACATTAAAATTTTTTAACAGAACTCGTAAGAGAGCATCCGGTTTCTCGATGTGTTTTGTAAAATTTAATATTATATGTTTCAAATTGCGCGTTAAATTCCGCACTCCGTTATAACCTTCATTACCAAATAAACGCATCATAAAAATAGCTAAATTTAGTCTCAAATAACTTTCCTTGAAATAAACAAAGGGATAATGTAAAAACGCTTGTTTATGATATTTAATCGCGGTTTTTATATCTTTGTCATCAATTGCCAACCACGCAAACCCGATAAATAAACTTGCGTAAGCTTGATTTCTTAAATACAGCATATCTAACGGCGCCGTTGCAAATGCTCTTTCATAAACTGTTTGCAGTCCATGCATCATTTTATTGCGGTTTTTAGTAACATTGTATGGATGCTGTCGATAGTAGACTAAAGGTTCTTTTATAACACCAAACTCATACTTTTGAGCTATTCGTAGCCAAAAGTCTAAATCTTCAGCATGGGCAAGTTGTGTTTCAAAAGCACCTACATTTTCTATACATTGGCGCCGCACCATTGCAGAACTACCAGTTGAGATAACATCCTTACCTAATAATTCCTTCCATATCATTCCCGATGCATGAGATGCAAAAATACGATTTATCGAATTTCCTAATTCATCTATTAATTTTGTCCAAGTGTAAACTACACCTACATTTACATATTTATCTAAATATTTTACTTGTTTATCTAAGTATTCCGGTGCCCATAAATCATCAGCATCTAAAAATGCAATATATTTACCTTGACTATTGACAATACCAGTATTTCGTGCTGCTGATACACCTTGATTTGATTGTGTAATTAACCGAATTCGTGAATCCTTTGATTGCGGCGCCCATTCAATAATAGAATCGGAACTACCATCGTTAACAATTATGACTTCATAATCGGTGAAAGTTTGCTGCAACACACTATCTAAAGTTTGTGGCAGATACCTCATTGCATTGTAAGCTGGGATAATAACAGAAACTTTTGTCATACTTAACTCCTCACTCCTAACTCATAACTCATAACTCCTAACTTTTTATATGCTTCCACTGCCCGTAATGCATATTGTTCCCAACTCAAGTCTTGAGATTTAAATGCAAGCGCATTTTGCTGTTTTTGAGCTAGTAATTCTGGGTTATTTGCAAGTTTTGTTAACAGTAAAGCAATAACTTCACTATTCGCTGGAGGAATAATATAACCAGCTGGATACTCGTCTATATTATTTTCCAACTCAACTGGTGATGCATTATTAATACGCAATACGTCTTCACCACCACTATTTGTAGTGCAAATTAACGGTACACCACAGGCAATTGCTTGTAAGATGACATATGCAAATCCATCTTCAATACTAGGCAAAACAAAAATACTACTCTGATGGTAATATTCTGCTAACTTTGGTTCGGGAATGTGACCAATACACTTAACTCGTGAGTCTCCAGATGCAATTAGTCGTGCTGTTTCTGGTGTAGCACCTCCAATTAAACAAAGTTCACTGTTGGGAATATTTGCTTGCATAAAACCTTCGACAAGATAATGTATTCCTTTGCGAACGCCAAGAGAACCAGCGTAAACAACACGAAATACATCATCTTGCTTAACTCCAGGTGAGAAGGTTTTTAAATTTGTACCAAAACGGTTATGAACTAAACGGTCTGAAGGAAATCCTTCTTCGATAAAACTACGTTCAGCAAAGTAGCTTGGAACTGCCACTTGATTTGCTAATTCATATTCAGCTAATTCTGTCTTAACTATTTGCGGATGAATTTCTGTACAGGATAGCCCAAATTTTTGATATTCTGCTTCTAATAATTTTGCTTGGTAGGTGATATGCGCTGAACTTCGCTCTAAAAGAAATGGTACATTATTTTGCTTTGCCCACTGAATTGCTGGAAGTGAGCAACTCGACCAACCATGAACTAATGTACTGCCTTCCAGATGACGAACAGCTGCGGAGGCGAACATTTGATATATAGTAGGCAGTGATTTACGAACTAATTTGGCGCCACCAACTTTTTCAATAGCTTTATTTAATAGTAATGTCAGGGGTAAGCTAACGACTTTATCATCAGGTACACCCCAACTGCGTGTTTTGAATTTAGGGTAGTTAGTTATAAGTCGGTGTAAGTAACCGTTTTTATGTAACTCGCGTGCGAGTTCTATTGCGTGCCATCTTCCACCGACTACTATAGATACTTTCATGGTCGATAAGGGGTTAGAAAAATATTTCGTTTGGTTTCCAGTTTTGTGTTGTGGGTGTAGATGTTTGGTTAAAAATACGTTTTCTGAGTTCGTAAGCAAATTCTAAAAAACGGTTATAACCTCCTATACCCAAGTAACGCATTAATGCTATGGCGACACTCAGGCGCCAAAACTCTGGCGATAAAATTTGTTTGGGATCGTAACGTAAAGCAGAAGCACGAAAATTTGCGGCGAGTTGAAAATCTTTGTCTTTGCTTTGCAATGCTTTCCAAGCTAGTACTAAATTAGCATGACCGTAACTTGGCTTTTTCAAATGCTGAAGTTCGCTTGGTGCTGACTTAAAAGCATTTTTGATGACTTCATTAAAACCTAGCTGCATCTGGCGCCAGTTTTTAGAAACATTATTAGGATGCTGTCGGTAGTAGACTAATGGTTCTTTGATGACCGAAAACTCATAAACTGCGGCTATTCTAATCCACATTTCCCAGTCCTCGTTATATCGAATGTTTGTATTAAACAAACCAACTTTATTAAAACAACTGCGTCTAACTACAACTGAGGGACAGTCAATGATATTTTTAACTAGTAGTTTTGAATATACATTACCATCAGCGGTTGGTTTTAGTAATCTACCTGTTGGTTGGCCTTGAGAATTCATCATTGCCGTCCAACTATAACTCAACGCAACTTTCGGATTATTGTCTAATTGAAAAACATGTGCTTCTAATTTAGTTGGCGCCCATAAATCATCAGCGTCTAAAAGGGCGATATACTCACTTTGAGAAGCTAAAATGCCTGTATTACGTGCAACAGATGCACCTTGGTTTGGTTGTGAAATAAACTTAAACCGTGAATCTGTGATTTGAGAAGCCCATTGTTTGATATCATCTGAGCTTCCATCATCGACTAATATGACTTCAAAATCGGTAAAACTTTGATGCCAGACACTTTGGAGAGTGTCTGGTAGATATTTCATTGCGTTATATGCTGGAATTACTATTGATACTCTTGGGGTTAGCATAATCATTATAATTAACTCCTGATTTTTAAAAAGACGCGACATGTCTCGTCTCTACATTTTCGTTCCATTGCCATCCTGCTACGGATATTAATGTCCATAAATAGAAAAATAATGTGGTATGGCTCCAAATATTTTCAGTTAACATTCCCACCATAATGGCTGATAGCATTGCAAGCAGAACTAAACATAAGTTTCTTTGTTTACTATTTGGTTGTGCTATACGGAATATTTGTAATAAGTATATAAATAGTGCCATGAATAATAATATAAATGCAGCAAATCCGATTATTCCACCTTCTGCTAAAGCGCGGATGTAGTCGTTATGTGCATATGCATCAAAAACAGTTAATTGTTTACACGTTGCCAGTCCATATCCTAATATTGGCTGGTGTTCCCAAGCTTGTAGTAAAAATGTCCACTGTGCTATGCGCCAGTTAAAACTATTTCCGTCGCTTGCTGATAGTAAAATTGCACGTGATATATCTATGTTGGAGTTAAACAAAGGTGTACTTGTGAGTGATGCAAGACGCTGTTGTCCAAATTCTGTGCTGGCAAATAAGGCGATGGCTATTGCAAATAGTAAGGCGCCGCCAATAATTTTTGGTAAACTCAACTTTGGAGCAATAAATACCAAAAGAAAAACACCAAGCATTGCTAAAGCAAACAAAGCTTTGGTTGCAACGTAGAAAAATGCTAATAGTCCCAGTAAACACAACCAGTATAAGCGCTGCTTTGCTTTACCTAGTTTCCATAACGTTAAACCAATGAATAACAGTAAAAATGTGGCGAATGTATTGGGGTGTCCTAGTGTACCATTCACGCGCGATATACTTGCACCAATGGCGCCGTATTCATCTCCACCACCACCAAACATTGGAGGCAAAAGCGATGGTGCAAAGATTTGCATTAATGCAATAGTACTAGGTGCAATTAAGGCTAAAAATAATCTTGAGACAATGATTTCTGGGTGAACTTTGTCTTTAAGCTGCAACATTAGCAAATAAACCATCAACCAAGAAAAAATTCGTACCCACTCACGTAAACTCGTTTGTAATTGTGAAGCATCCGACCCTAAGCCACCTATAAACATTAGTACTAGCCATAAAGACTGTAAAGCGACCCAAGTAGCAAATATCCACCATAACTTTTCAGTAATTACTTGTTTTTTAGTTATTAGCTGCACTACTACATACAGCAGAGTCAAAGCGCTAACACCAATAGCAAACGCTGCTGGAAGTTGCATCTCTGAAAATGGGTCGAGCGCACTTCGTAGTACTAATAATCCAATTGCGGCGACTTCAAACTGCATAAAGAAAAATGCAACAATTGGTACTGTCGCAAACCCCAGTCCCAAAAGTATTGGACTTGCACCTGCCATAAACCCAGACATAACAGCTATACCCACTCCTAAAAGTGAGACAAACAACGCTAGCAAATGGGAACGAGTACGAGTCAACATGGAGTTAGAAGTTAGAAGTTAAAAGGTGGGGTGGTGGTGCCACAACAATCGCAAGGTGAAACTAATAAACTAGCAGCGTCACGCACAGGAGCGAGGAGCGGAGTTAAATTTTGGCTTTTAGACGTTTCATTTGATAACCGCTCATGGGATAGCGGTAATATTGTTCGGTTTGTGAAGTCATACCATTAACTACTACTCCAACTATGGGTATGTGATTGTTGTTTAATTCGGAAACTGCGCGTTGAAGTACTTCTTTAACAGTGATGTTCGGACGTGTCACCATTAGCACACCTTCGCATTGTTTGGCTAGGGTGGCCGTGTCGGCACAGGCGCTCAATGGAGGTGTATCAATTATCACAAAATCATAGTTAGCAGCAGCTTCTGCTATGAGTTTTTTCATGGCTGCCGATTCGAGTATTTGCGATGCTCTACCATATATTCCGCCACAGGTAAGTACTGAAAGATTTTCGATTTCGGTAGACTGTACCGCTTCTTTTAAACTGATATTTCCTTCGACTATATCAGTGATACCTGGTTTCGCTGGCAGGTTAAAAATAGTATGTTGTACAGGGCGCCGTAAGTCAGCGTCAATTATTAAAGTTCGTCGTGATAACATTGCTGATACAGCAGCAAGGTGCGAAGCCACAATAGATTTGCCTTCACCGGAAATAGTACTACTTACTACTAATAGCTGTAGTTCAGAAGTACGAAATTCGAGTGATTTAAATAGCATTCGATATGGTTCGACCAAAGCGACGTTATCTAGAAAACCGTCAGCGGGTTCTAATGCTAGTGTTTTAGCTGGTAAACGTGGTAATACGCCAAGTAAAGGTAATTTGAGTAATTCTTCAGCTTCAGAAGCATCATGTAGGGTGTTATCCATTATTTCTAAAAGGATGACCACACCAGTTGCTAACAGTAAACCGAAGGCACCAGCAAGGGCAAGTACAACGTTAGGTTTGGGAGAATTAGCAGTACTTGGTGGTTTTGCAGCTTGAATTACTTGCAGGGTACTGACTTTTTGCGCTTCGGCAATACGTGCTTCTTCAAATTTGGCTTGTAAAAATTTGAGTGATGCAGCAGCTTCTTCGCGTTTACGAATTAAAGCAGTAAGGGGTTGTTGTTGGAGGGGAAGTTGGGTGAGTCGGTTTCGGAGTTGGGTTATATTATTTTGGGTAAGCTGAAGCTTTTCCGCAACTGCTGCTCTTTCAATTTCATTTGTTATAAGTTGGGACGTTAAATCTTGGCTGATTGGGTCGCCCGCTATATTATTATTTGAATTGTTGGCGCCAGCTCCTGGAGCGACACGTGCGAGTTCTTGGGCATAAAGACTACGGAGAGCATCGCGAGAAAGCAACATTTTAACGACAGTGGGATGACTATCGGTAAATTTTAACCGAGCCTCGATAAGTTGAGTCTCTTGCTCGGTAAGTTTGGCACGCAATTTTTGTAGTTCTTGGTCTTGACCACCGCGAACAGATTCATATGCCGTATCAAGCCCTTTAGCTTGGGTAACTTGACGCAACGAGTCAAGGCGTGAATTTGCTTCTTGAAGTTGTGTAGCAAGAGTACGCTGTTGGTCTTCAAGGGATGCCACACTTTGAACAAGGCTTTTGGTTTGTTCGTCAAAATCGACGATGCTACTTTGCTGACGATAGTTATTTTCCGCCACTTCTGCTGCTTGAAGTTGGGTTCGCGCTTGCGGTAGCTGCTGCTGTAAAAATTGGCGAACTTTGGTAGCTTCAGAACTTATCGATTTAATGTTATCGCGAATCGTCGCCATTGCTACGGCATTTGCATATGCAGCAGCAAGGTCTGGATTCTTTGATTGATAACTAATTTCGAGAATATTAGTCGCAGGAATAGTTTTGACTCTTATTCCTCGACTTAATTCATCGACGGTAAATTTAGTTGACCCATTTTGCCCACCCTCAGAATTTTCTACATCGGAATTTCCAGCTATCGCTAAAGCTTGAGTAAGAATCCGTTCAGACTTTATTAACTCCGCTTGATTTGCGAGAGGGCTATTTCCTGGACTACTTACTGATGTTTGTGATAAGTCACGTCCTAATTCAGAAACACTCGTTCTTCGATCATCAAATATCAATCTTGATGAGCTTTCATATAGACGCGGAGTTACTTTCAAATAAGCAATCGCTCCACCAATTACCGCAGTAAAAGTAATTAAAGCAGGTAAGCCACGCCGTTTTAAAACTGACAATACTGACCAAAAGCCCTTTTCCATTGCATATACCCTTATGCTTACTGTTTATAGTTAATTGTCATTCGTTATTGGTTTCTATAAACCGGGTTTATTATCGATAAATTGCAATCAAAACAACGGCTTTTTACAGAAACCGGGTTTCTTTTTGAATGACAAAAAACTAATACCATACTTACTTCTTTCCTGTTATACTAAAAAGTCCACTTTCGCTTGTCTCTAATACACCTTCAGATAGAGGTGAATTGAGCAATTTTGTGTATAGTCGCATCGTATCAGAGGTGATTCGTTCCCAGCTATAATTGTTTTGTAGATAAATTTGAGCATTTTTTGCCATTTTCGCACATTCTTGTGGATTCTGAATTGACCATTGAAGCGATTGTAAGCAAGAATCTACATTCCCTGCCTCAAATAGTATTCCACGTCCTGCTACTAATTGTTGATGGGGAGCAATATCGCTCGCAACAACAGGGATGCCTTCGCGCATGGCTTCGAGCATAGCTAAAGGTAATCCTTCGAGGTCAGAAGGTAGTGCAAATAACCCGGCGCCTCGTACAATCTCTGCAAGCCGCACACCTCGCAATTCTCCAGCAAAGACGATGTTCGGGTTGTTGGAAATTTTATTTAATATCTCGGCAGTATAAGTTTTAGTGTCGCTAACACCACCAGCCAATACTAACTTCCATCCCATTTGTTGTAATTTTGAAAATGCTTCGATAAGTAAATCAGGACGTTTCTCGGGAACCATTCTACCCAGAAATAATATATAACGTCCTTTTTCTAAACCCAACTCTTTACCATAATTGAACTGTGAGTCAGAGTCCGCATAAGATGCAGGAGCATTTGGAATATAAACAGTTTGCCTACCATAAGTCCGCTGGAAATAAGTCTGAAGCGCATCCGAGACAACAATAATACCATGAGCAAATTTTACGGCTGCTTGCTCACCCAGTTGTATCAGACCACTCGAAAAACTTCCCCATTTTGCTCTTTGCCAGTCAAGTCCCTGACAAGTAACAACAATTTTAGAATTTGAAGCAATGCGCGGTAAACATGTAAATAACGATGGACCAAGCGCGTGAAAGTGAATTATATCGTAATGACTAGTAGAAGAAGCAACGGCGCCGAGAGCAGAAGTGACGAGAGCATCAATTCCACGCATTTTCAAGCCAGGTAAAGGTATAACGTTAACCCCGTTATAATCATAACGTTTACCCAATTTAGTTTCTGTATAGGAAGCGCGAGCGAATAAATCGACACTGCAACCCTGAGTAACCATACGCGGATAAAGTTCCGCACAGTAATGTTCAATCCCACCTTGTAAAGGCGGTAAGCCTTTTGCACCAATAACAGCTATTCTCATAACCCAAGTAAAATCAATAACTCAAAGTGTACTCATGAACTTAGCAAAATTACTTTTTAGTCTTCTTCTTTTTGCCTCCTAGTTAATTCAACTGTGTTGAATTTGATTGTTCGTTTCGATTGGTTTAAATAAACGAGTTCTATTTCTAACATATAAATTATGTCATTCAATGAATTGACTAATTTGTAGGTATTTATTGTAAAACTCGTACTTTTTTACTCCAGATAAGCAACATATCAGCGTAGACCTCATTGACAACAGTGCGAGCAGCGTATGGACGAGCAACGCGCGTGCAAGCTTCTTGGGAGAAATTATCACTTTTACTTAAAACTTGATGTAGTGCAGAAGCAATACATTCTGGAGTTCGTTCATTACAAACTACTCCACTGTCATGAGTTAATAGTAATGGCGTTTCTCCGGTTTGTGTCGTCACAACTGGAGTTCCACAAGCAAGAGCTTCCAAAGCAACCAATGGTAAACCCTCGTATGCACTACTCAAAGCAAATACATCACAAATGCGGTGTAAATCTGCCAATTCAGCTTGATTTAAAGCTCCCAACATTGTGACAAAGTTTGTCAAACCTAAATTATCTATCTGATCCCGCAGTTGTGGCGCCAACTCACCTTCACCAACGATTAATAAATGAACATCTTGTTCATCTGACTGACTATTTAATTGTTTTTTCATAACAGATAACGCCTGTACAAGTAACACAGGGTCTTTTTGAGGATGCAACCTACCAGCAAACAAAATAAATTTAGTTTGCTCTTTCTTACCTAATTTTAGAGCTAACTCGCGTTTCATAGACGCGCGTTCATCGTCATGCAATGGACAAAAAACTTCATCATCAAATGAGTTTTTAATGTAAGCTATACGGTCGCTCAAATTAGGATAGTGCTTTTGGTAAAATTGTGCCGACTTAGTGTTACACGACAAAATTTGATTAAATTGACGCACTAATAAACTTTCAAGAGCAAAATAAGCTTTTGGGAATCTTCGCCAAAGAATCGCCTTTTTATCGCCTTCTGCTTTCATTTGCGCGTGAATATCATTGTGGATAAACAACGTTTTCTCACCTTGCCAATACCAAGTAGCTAAAGTTGGCTCCAAACGATGAAAATGCATGAAATCAGAAGCGAAATTACGCCCCAACAAAGCCGCAGTATACTTAACTGTTGTCGGGATTAAATTCCTAACATTATCATTCTCTAAAGCGAATAAAGGCAGAAATTTTATCGGTCTACCAGCAAAAACAGCTTCTTGCCACTCACCGATATTTTTATCTCCTTTATCTCCTGTCCCAACAAGTCTCACCTCAAAATCATTGGGTGCGTACTTGATGAAAAGTCTAATTAGAGTCTGAATTCCTCCGATAGTACTGTTCCAAGGATTGAATTGGTAAAAAATTGTTAGAACTGGTTTACGCATCATAACAACCTTGGATAATCGTGAAAATACATAGAAGGATTCTTACCTTTATAATTAGCACACAGAAGCTTTGCTGGTTTTACATATAAACTTCATCACACTTTTAAAATCGTAATCGCTTCACACTTTATTTGCACTTTTTTCGCCTAATCTTCATGAAAACTTGACACTCATAGTATCTTTTTTATCTTTGATGTAGATCAAAACCCAATATCGCACAAAAAAAGAGTGTGATTGTATACTTTTTTAAAATGTCACCCTTAAACCTTTACAATAACTTTATATTTCAGTTAGGGTCAAGTATGTATACTTAAAATAAAAAGTATATATTACTACTCTTATGCTAGAAGTTATGATTATAAATTTGGCTGAGAGGCTTATTCTGCAAGGGTTTTGTTTTTTCCGGAAAATTAGGAGTTGTATAAGTATGAGCCAAATAAATAGAGACATACTTTAATAAAAGAATAATTGAGTTAAATTAACTTCTGACTTTTGATAGGTATTTTTATTTATTTTTTCTGCATTCTTGTGATTTACTTAACTCGTTAGATGCTTGACAACTGGTAGAATTTTTCACATTCATCTTTAAGGCTTGATGATGATACTTGCTAGCTATCTATACTCGTGGTTTGTGGCAGAAATTGATAAAAACCATCAAACCTATTGATGATTAGGGATGTAACAGATAGATAGTCCGTCAAGTTGTTAGGCACCTTTTTTTTGATAGGCAGACAAAGTATATTAAGCAGAAAGGAATGGCTTACACGCAAGTACTATTTTATGAATCACCCACTTGGGTGAACCAAGCGGGGGAAGCATAAATAACAAGGTGTATTGTATATTTGGTGCAGCATAACACAGGCAGAAAGTAGACAGTTACAGTGCGTTCCAACCCTTATGCACAGGTTATAAACATGCGCTCAATCCTCAAAATAGTAAAACAGGCGATTGAAACTGGATATATTAGTAAAATAGAAATTCAGCAATTGCAAAATTTACTCAAATATAGTCATTATGAAGAAGATGTAGACGCTTTGATGCAATTACATCAAGCTGTAGTCAGAGGAAGTGTTAGACAAGTTAACGAACACAAAAAACCAGCTATGAAAAAATATCATCGCGGTATCATAAAAATGAAACTTGTATGCCAGACTACATTTGCCGCTGTAATTGTAGGCACTATAGTTTTCGCGATACCCAAATCTGAACAATCTGTTTTAAACAACGAAGTTAGAACGATGGATATTTGGCAACAGTAAGAGAGTCGTAGTAAGGTGGGCACTGCCAGCCCTTTCAACGCGAACTAGTGAACTAGTGTAGCAAGGCAGATGGCAGAGGGCAGATGGCAGAAGTGAAAAGCCTTATGAAACATACGCTTTTTACTCTTTCAACTGTACTACTATTTTAGTCAAGCTGCACTAGTAACATAAGTACTAAAAGCTTAAGTAATTGGTTGCTTAAAAATAAGGTATTTTTTATAAAATATTAAATATACGAACTTTCAAAGTGGCAAGTATGTTTTCTTATTTATACATCTTATCAAATACGGTTTTATTCATAACTTTGTCTTAGATAAAACATCATATTTGATAAATTGTTGACATGAAAAATATGCACGAAAATATTTTACGTGCGGTAAGCAGTTAAAAAATATTCTTTCTTTTATAACTAACTTTGTGATTTCTTTTTTTGGTGGGTCTCTAAAAGTCGTGCGGTAGAAACATGGCGATGGTTACTATTAACTATTAAAGGTTCTCGCTTTTTTTTCTTACCTCTCGTTGCTTTTAAAAAACGTTTCAAATGTACACCATCTGCAAGTCGTTGTAGAAGTTCTGCTATTTGGTCAAGAGAATATGTACCAAACACTTCCCACTTTGGTGGTGGTATCGCAATCATCATCCCTCTATATATTCCTTGAATCTCATCTACCAAATAAAAATCAGATAAGCCAACTTCAATTTTATTAACTCCATGTACACTTCCCAAGGCACCTCGTAAAGTCGCAAGTATATTGTATGCAACTAATGCCATTGAAAAAGAAAATAATGCAGCTTTGGGGTAGGCTAAAGTCTGAATTTCGCCGTTAAAATTTTCAGTGACAGTTTGAAAAAGTGTTTCTATTTTCCAACGATTGCGGTATATTTCAGCAACTTCGACTGCGTTTGCATCGCTACTTGGTAAGTTAGTAAAAATCGCTATTTCCCATTCTTTATCTCGCGTCGGTACATTTAGCTTTACCAAAACCCGCCTGAGTTGTAGGATTTCCCCTTCATATGATATTCCTATTTTCTGCTCAAACACTTTTCCTGTTTCAGTTTCTCCTATATACTTTAATTCACTTAATTCTTTAAATCCTAATGAACCATGTTGGCGAATTACAAAAAACGCTCCTTTCAATATTATTGTATATAAGAACTTTGCTGTACAAAAGTTACGGTCTCCACACCAAATATCTTTCGGTTTAACTAAAGCCAGTATTTGGTCAAATGACGCGCGCTCTTGAGCGTGACCGTCCTCAACTAATAAAACATCTGTTACTAACTTTGATGCTTGGTCTAATATTGCTATTGCTTTACCTGGTAGAGAAGAAGCTGCATAAGCGCGGATTGCATCTAGTCTATGGTCTGTTGCCGCAAGGCAGGTACCATCTACAAATTTCAGTTTATAACCTGTCAATAAATCTGCTTGTTCTCCACCCATTGCTTGAATTAAATACATTAAATCACTTGCTGTTTCTCGTAATAATGCTTGACTTACATTTAATTCAATTCCAGAGAGCTTGTTATATAATGCGGTTGTACTTACTATTTTTTCTATTGCTTTCGCTCTATAAGCAGCATGGACTGACTTATGAATCCCACATACGACCAAACTCATTAAATCGACCTGACTTGAAAACAATAAATCTTGCTGATATTGAACAGTCGCATGTGCCTCAAATATTTTATCCAAGCGTTCTGGCATGAAAATACACTCCATTAACACTCGTGCCATCACACTTATGGGACTTTCTTCTACAAATTGCTCAAAGACAGTAGATAACATTTTGATGCACCACAATTATTAATACTGTCAAGAATACCTTGAAGTCGTTCTTAATAATCAATACCAGGAGCGGCTTACAGGCGCCGTCCTAGTAGTGCATTAGTTCGCGTTGAAAGGGCTGGCACTGCCCACCTTACATAATACCTATTCCTTTTTCTCTGACTTTGCCTCCAAACTTTCTAAGCGACTTCGTAGCTCTTGATTTTGTTGTTTAAGTTGGTCTAATTCTTGACGTAAGGAATTTATTCCGTTCTCTTTGCCAATTTTTTGAAGAACTTGGATTATTTCTTCATCCGCAAACCGTCGAACTCGTCCGTCGGGAGTTTGACGAGCTAAATTTTCCAAAATAGTAATAGCTTTCTGGTTTTCTATCTGCCCCAAAGCAACAACTACTGCAACTTGTGTTAGAAAAAAACTATCGCGTGCAAGCTCGGTTAATCGCTCCAGTATTCGTTCCAAGTTAGTAGCATTTTGACCAATGGATATTTTCCCTAATGCCCGAATTGCTGATAAACGCAACGGTTGAGGGATGCCAAGCTTCGTATATTCAAGTATCAAATCTAACGCAGCTTCAGAGGTTTTCATTTCACTGAGTCCAGCGATGGCGCCACTACGAACGACTTCGTTCCAACCAGCTTTATCTTCCAAAACAGATTTGAGAACTTTAATAACTTTTTCATCTTTAGGCTTTTCGTCACCCGTCGCACCAGCAATTGCTCCAATACTACGACAAGCAGCAGCTTCAACGTAATAACTAGCATCTCCTTCTTGAACTACCGATTTAAGGGCTTTGTAGTTGGAGTAAGTTTTAATTTTACCAAGCGCTTCAACGACAGCACGACGTACATAAGGACTATCATCTTTTAAACCAGGTATAAGAAAATCAAAACTTTGATCGAGGTATATATTTGCAATTTGTTTCGCTACCTCCGCCCGTACACCCCAAAATGAGTCATTCTTCAACGCTCTTCCAAGTGCTTTAAGCGACTCCAAACCACCCTTTTTAGCAAGGGCAACAGCAGCATAAATTCGGGAAGTTGGGTGTGGGTCAAACTCAAGCTGTGCCTTCAGTTCAGGTATTGGATATTCTAAACAGACTGTTTTGAGATAATTATTGCCTACATCAAAACTAATAAATAAAGGTTTTTCGGCAAGCGGGAAATAAAAGCTTTGCTCTCGCTCATGAATTCGCACAGTAAAAGTGCTAAGTGATGATTGCTGAGTACTGGGTTCGGAGCATTGGGTACTTTTTACACCAAACCCAATAGGAATTTTTAGGTCAAACAAATCAGGTTGACTTTGCTTTACTGTTACCTTTACAAGCTTGGTGTCACTATCCCACGAGTAAGTAACATTATAATCTGGATGTCCTCCACGATATACGTACTGGTCGAACAAAAACATTAAATTTCGTCCAGTCGCTTTTTCTATTGCCCGCAATAAATCTATTGTCTCAACTGTTTTATGAGCATTATCTTGTACAAACGTTTGTATAGCCTTCCAAAATAAATCTTCGCCTAATTCAGTGCGTATCATGTGATAAACACAGGCGCCTTTTTCGTAGATGTGGCGGTCATAAAGTTCGATAGCTTCGCGGTAAACATGTGTTACCATTGGGCGCCGATAACGTTCCGCATCTTCAGAGAGATAACTACGCGCGTCATTTAAGCGATAATAAGCAGCATCCTCGGCGCCATACTCTTGTTCAGTCCACATAGTCTCAGAGTATGTTGCCATACCCTCTTTAACCCAAGCATGTGACCAATGTTTAATAACGATTAAATCGCCAAACCATTGGTGTGCAAGTTCATGGACAACCAAGCTTTCGGTGTTACGGTTATCGACTGCTGCTACTTCATCGAGTAAACATCTATCAGTTAATACAGTAGTAGAAGTATTTTCCATACCTCCAAAAATGAAGTCATCGACGCAAACCTGAGCATATTTGGGAAAAGGATAAGGATAACCATACTTTTTGCTCAAAAACTCCATCATTCGAGGAGTTTTGCCCATACTACGCACAGCATCTTCTTCGCGTCCTTTTTCGACGTAGTAAGTTACTGGTTTACCATTCCATTCATCGCGAATTTCAGCAAAATCCCCCACCGTTAATGTCATTAAATAAGTTGGGTGAATTTCTTTCTGTAACCAATGATAGATTTTATAATCGCCACCATCTGAAGCAGTACTAATTAACTCACCGTTAGAAATGGCAATATATGGTTTAGGTATACGAACCCGAATTTCGCTTGTAGATAATTGTCCTGGGTAATCAAAACAGGGGAACCAGAAGCGTGAATCTTCGTCTTCCCCTTGAGTCCAGACTTGTATGGGTTTATTAGGATAATGCTTATCAGGCTTGATAAAGTAAATACCACGCTGCGGTGTAGTACACGAGTATTTAATACTAATGTTGATTAGTTTCCCAGCTTCTGTAGGTGAATCGAGGTGAACAAAAAGCTGTTCGCCATCGTAATCAAACTTTTGCGATTGTGCATCAACTTCCACACCTTCGATATTGAGATTAACAGCATCGAGGGTTAGGCTGTGAAGGCTATCGCGAATTGGTTTGAGCCTAATAGTACAAGTTCCGTGATAACTCTGTTTGGTTACATCAAGGTTGATGTCAAGAAATATGTGTTCAACCTGTCCAGGACGGTCAGGTGTGTAATGCGGTTTAGCTCCTGGTAACTCAAAAGACTTATAACGGTTTTTTTCCGTATCAAAATAAAACTGCGACATCGACGTTAAGTGACCTTAATAATCCTGATTTAACGAAATTCTCTTAAAAGAAACAGCAATTGCTGCTACTAAGTTTGGTGATTAGCAGGTTATTGACAAATTACTTGCCTGCCCTTACCAATCAATAAAGTAGAAGTACCCTATTGATACCTGTATAACTTAAAATAACTGGTTTATGTTGTTTTAAGCATGGTTAGTTTTGATATGGGTAGTAAACGTGCATTGACAATATCCAACGGAAATGCGGATTTGCGTGTTTTGCACTTGAAGTAGTATTTTGGAACAGATTTTAGCCCTTCTTAGTTTGAGGGAATACTAATTTTATCAGTAGTTACCGCTAAATTAGTGAAGCTGGAAAAGAAATCCATATATTTTCTGCGCTTACGTTGACCCAAAAGCAATTTGACGATTTGAGAAAACAAGGATAGACAACAATGCCTGAAAGTAAGTCAAAATTTTTAATCCCAGCGATTGGTGCTGCGGCTGTAGCGGTTGGTGGTATTGCTGCCTACATATATTTTTTCAAGGGACCTTCTGGTGATAGTTCCGGTGCCATAGCGAGCGCGCGGGTAGTTCCAGATGACGCACTGGTAGCCACATATATAACAACTGACCCACAAGCTTGGTCTAAACTGTCACAGTTTGGTACACCAGAAGCTCAAAAAGCTGTATCTAATTCGTTAGAAGCTTTTAATAAGACAACATTAGCTGATGGTAATATTTCATACGAAAAAGACTTAAAGCCTTGGATAGGTGGTGTAATGGTAGCGCTTCTACCATCAAACCCAGTAAAACCAACTCAAGCAACTCCTCAAGCAACCCAAGAACCAAACGTTTTGATGGTGGTTGGGATTAAAGACAAAGTTAGCGCTTTAGATCTTGCAAATCGCTTAAAATCGCAAAAAGACGTAAAAAGCCAAGAAATTGATTATAAGGGTGAAAAAATCACCGAAACCCAAGGACAGGGTAAACCAACATACAGCGCTATTGTAAACAATAATAATTACTTAATATTCTCCCAAGATAAAAGAGCCATCGAACAAGCTATAGATACCGTTAAAGGCGAACCCTCATTTGCGAGTAAACAAGGCGCAAGCGAAATTTTGAGCAAAGGTGTCGATGTTGAAAACGCAGTTGCCCAGATATATGTGCCAGATTATGGCAGTATGTTTGAGCAATTAATAAAAAATAGTTCTCAAGTAAACCAGATACCTCGCCAAACTTTAGACCAGCTAAAGCAAGTTAAATCAATGGTTGCAGGTATTGGTATTGAAAATGACGGCGTGCGGATGAAAGCTGTAGCGAACATTGACTCAAAACTTTTAAAGTATAAATATGAACCAAGTTCTTCTAAAGTAGTTTCTCAGTTCCCAGCAAATACAATCGCTTTGGTCAGTGGACAAGGAATAAGCCGCTGGTGGAAAGCAGTTACCGAAGAATCTAAAAATTATCCAGAACTAAACCAAGCACTTCAACAAGCACGAGGACAGCTTCAATCTGTAAGTATAGATTTAGACAAAGATGTTTTTGGTTGGATGGACGGCGAATTTGGATTAGCAGCAATACCTTCTGACCAAGGAGTCCTAGCAGGTTTGGGATTTGGTGGCGCCTTTGTATTTGACACAAGCGACCGCAAAACAGCCGAAGCAACTTTTTCAAAAATCGACAACATAGTTAAAACACAAAACGTAAATGTGCAAGCACGTAAAATTGGCGATAGAGACATAACCGAGTGGCAAATACCTAACCAAGGTGGACTATTAGCACATGGTTGGCTTGACCAAGACACAGTATTTATAGCACTAGGTGGCCCCATCGCTGATACCTTATCAATTAAAGGCAAACAACCATTAGACAATAGCGACTCATTCAAAGCCATCACAGGGTCATTACAAAGACCCAACGGTGGATATTTATATATAGACATGGATAAAACCATGTCTATAGTTAATAAATTAGCGACTGCAGCAGGGACAATACCACCCGACACAGCAGCAATTCTCAACTCAATTCGTGGAATAGGGGTAACAGCCAATAGTAACAACGAATCAACAACCCAAATGGAAATGTTGTTATCACTCAAACCAAAAACCGCAAAATAGGCAACGGATGTAACAGATAGGTAATAACAAATAACTCATCCGTTACATCCATTTACCTAATAATTCCTCACGGACAAAAAAATGTTCATCATATTACATAATTTTTTTTTGAGACTATATGTAATTACACTATAAGTAAAAAGTTACTTAATATATCTTTAATAACAAGTCCGCTGAAATATTATGCTTTTTTTACTTTTTAATGAAGCGGCTTTAGATTAGCATTGACTTTATTGAGATTTTACATTCCTCGTCGTCAAAGAACCGAATTTTATGACTGCTGCGCTTAAAAACACTCCAGATATAGCATCACGTTTAGTAAACGGGGTACTAGCGATTAAACCATTGGCTAACTTTGCTAAACACCAAGCGCGTCAAATGATGATAAAACGCGCGCATGAACTTGGTGTACCTTGGAAAAACGAAGTTGATTTACTAAAAGCTCGTGACTGGCAATCTGATTTGGCTCAAGTCAAAAATCCCGATTTATCATACCCAGAGTATTATCTAACTTCCTTTCATGCTTACGAAAGTGGTAATATGAGCTGGTTAGCAGCTTTTGAAGTCGAATCTGCCGCATATGCAGTCCATGCAAAAATCTGGCAAGATGCAGGAACCCAAGGTGATACAAAACTGCGCCAAAATTATCACAATATTCTTAAAAAGCATATAGCAAACCCACCTCAAACTATTCTCGATATGGGGTGTAGTGTTGGAATGAGTACTTTTGCACTGCAAAATTTATATCCAAACGCACAAGTTACAGGTTTAGACTTATCACCTTACTTTTTGGCTGTTGCCCATTATCGCGCGCAGGAGCGACAAGCAAAAATCAACTGGGTTCATGCAGCAGCAGAGTCAACTGGTTTGCCTAACGCTTCGTTTGATTTAGTTTCAATATTTCTTGTTTGTCACGAATTACCACAAACTGCCACCAAACAAATTTTTGCTGAAGCGCGAAGGCTACTACGTCCGAACGGTCATTTAGCAATAATGGACATGAATCCGAAGGCAGAAGCATTTAAAATGATGCCTCCTTATGTATTTACGTTGCTCAAAAGTACAGAACCTTATTTGGACGATTATTTTGGCTTGGATATAGAACAAGCATTAATTGAAGTAGGTTTTGTTGCGCCTGTCATTGCTTCAAATAGTCCTCGTCACCGTACTATTATCGCTAAAGTTGCATAATTAACATTAACTTTTCTGTGTCATGCTGAACGCAGTGAAGCATCTTACATGGGGTTGTATATCGCGAAGGTCTGGATTCTTCGCTACGCTCAGAATGACATATTTATATTTCTTCACGGATAGCTTATAAGTATATAGTATTATTTGCTACATAGAATTTTCATCCGAGTCAGTATCTATATTATTGGGGCTTTCTTCATAGGCTTTGATTCGATAATCTAGTGCCTGATACTTTTAACCTGGACATCTTTGAACATCTAAGACATTCTCGATATCAAGTACAACATCACCAACAGAGTCAGTGAAGGTGGTATCCCACATCGCCTTCAGGAAAATCCCGACGGCTCCATTAAAATCTCGTGGTATTTCATAACCACAATTTGGGCATTTAAAGTTCTTAGAACCACCAAGCTTTCTATGAACGTGACCGCATTTCGTGCAAGTCTTTGAAGTATATTCTTCAGTTATTCTCACCAATTTGGAACCGTAACGGAAACACAAATGTTCTAAGGTTTGAGAGAACTGATAGAACGCCCAAGTCATCATTGCTCGTGCCGTTTTATTTTTTAAATTCCGTTTCTTTTTTACCACCATCTCTGATGTTTCAAAAGTTGGAAGTACAATTACATCGTAATTACGAGCAAGATAAGAAGCTACTTGTTTATGGCATTCAGAACGTAAATTTTTAATCCTTGTTCTAATTCGTTCCATAGCTTGACGTAGCTTATAACGTAAACGCTTAAAGCTATGCCCTTTAGACTTATCGTGCTTTGATTTTAGTTTATCGAGATGGGAACAAAGTTTAGCAATTTTGTTAAAATCTCCATTCCCGAACTCTAAGAAATCACTACCATCAAAGCTTGTGATAAAAGTCCTAACGCCAGGGTCTAAGGCAATTACTTTATTAGTAACTTTGCTTGTAACCTCATACTCAACAGGGAAGTGAGCAAACCAACGACCCTTGTTATAGGTCAACTCTGTAGAGCCATCCGTTAGAATACAAAAGTCTTGACCTTTAAATTCTGGCTTGGGTAGATGCTTCGTGGTAGATACCATCCAGTGACCATTTTTATAAGCAGTAGGGTCAAATTGTATTGTTAACTTTTGGTCACGAACACTACGGAATTTAGCTATTTTTAATCCTGCTTGTGGATGAGGCTTTTTATTTTTACCCTTACCTATAAACTTAGGATTTTTTGCGGTTTCTGACCATGCCTTATATGCTTCCATTGATGCATTATCTAATATTTTAGATACGTTTAATTCGTTACACCATTGCGGTATTAGACCGGAAGCTTTAAGCATTGTTCTAAAACCCATTTTTCCTCTTTTATTTCCTATCTTCTCAAAGCTTTGATTTTGATTAAGATAAGCAATAGAAATATTGTAAACTTTCCGAACAGCAGCAACCCATTTCTTCCAAATAACAGTGAGTTCTTTACTCGGATACACTCGGTAGCTCACTGTCTGAAGAGATTTGCTTTTTGTACTTTCTAAGTCCGTAAAGTCGGCAACTAAAGACGTGGACAATGGCAAGGATATCTTCGACCATTTCTCGTTCTGGGCTGAGGTTCTTTTGGTCGAGAACCAATATTTTAGTCTGCTGCCTAGTACACAACCATGCGATAATATCGAACCCAAAACGACTAAGCCTATCTTTGTGGGCAATGACAATAAGTTTGATAGTGTTGTTGAGAACTCTGTCCAGTAGGGCTTGAAGACCTTTTCGTTTGAAGTTGAGTCCGCTTCCGATGTCGGTAATAATTTCTGCATCGGGATAACGAGACTTAAGAAAGTTAACTTGTTGTTCAAGGTCAGATTTTTGACTGCGGCTTGAAACCCTGGCATAAACGACGGTGATTCGTTCGTCTGCGGGATTTCCAGGTCGAATAGGGATAACTGAATCGAGGTTGTATCTTCTTTGACCTCCTTGGGTAAAGATTCCTTCGATTTTCCCCGCTTCGAGCCATCTTTCGAGCGTTTTGGTACTGACTCCAAGTTTAGAGGCAGCAACCCTTGGTGGTACATAATTTATTGACATCTCGCATTTTTAGACTACTTTTTAAGTATAGTCTTAAATGTTTAAGATGTCTATTATGTCCGATAATTTCATGTCCTAGGGATTGCTCTATAATAAAGGGAACAGCTTTCGGTGATAATTCCATCCAACTTTCTCCGATAGAGAGTTATTGAACAGGCAGGATGCCTGTTCCACATTGGATTACACTTGTGCTAACACTGGTTGGTTTTGTGTTATAGATGGTATGTCTTGTTGAGAGTTGTTGCAGTAGATTTCACAGGAGTTGTTGGGACTCTCGATGAGTTTAATTTTGTGAAGACTGGCGCCTATGTTTTGGATTGGCGCCCGTAGTAAGTTACTAATATAAAGTGCAATGTTTTCGGCAGTAGGTACTACTTCGCTAAAGTAAGCAATATCTTTATTTAGGAAAGTATGGTCAAAAGGTTCTACTACATAATCTTCAATTACTTTTTGTAGGGCGCCTAAATCAACTAGCATACCTGTACGTTTGTCAATATCACCTTTAACGGTCACTTCTAAATGGTAATTATGCCCATGACCGTTAGGACGCGCGCATTTGCCATAAATCTCAAAGTTTTTTTCGTCACTTAAGCTTGGATGAGCCAAACGGTGTGCGGCACTAAAGTGAGTACTGACGGTAAGATAACCTTCCATTGCATTGCCCATATAATCTGCCCAAAGTTCAGGATGTTCAAATAGCTGTATACGAACCACAGGTAAATGCGGTGTTAGTTTTTGCCAAATTACCCGTGCAATATTTTCTGTTGTTGGCAAAGTTTCTTGAAACTCCAACCACACATCATTAAGAAACGAGTAGTCTAGTTGACCTGTGACTTCTCGCTTGATTACGTGTTTGACATCAGATAAATTTAGCACCATGCCATATTCATCAAGTTCCCCAAGCAGGGAAACGAATAAAACATAGTTATGTCCATGTCCGGGAAATTTAGCACATGCACCAAATCTCTCAAAATTCTCAACATCGCTCAGTTCCGGCAACCAATAGCGGTGACTTGCCGAAAACTGTGCGCGGCGATTAACAATGCATTGCATGAGTACCTTGGCAGCAGAATTTAAAATTTCTTAACGTTTCACTGCTACCAGCATAAACCAATAAGCCACCTAATGGTTAGTTGTGTTTTCACTACTAACCATTGTGCTGACAGTATATTGATGTTTATGCTGGCTATGCTGATGGCTTCGCCCTGTAGTTTTTTACCCTACTTGTAAATATCTACAGACTCTTGTGCCTCACATAACAGTTGTTCTGCAATACGAAACATTTCTTGTCCTGTATGCAAATAGTTTTCGTCGTAGTTGAGTGGAAAATATTTGAATTCGTCTAAACCATCACTAACTTGGTTCAAGCTGTAATAAAGATGTGCTGCTGCTCTCGCTAATAATGGTGGGTTTGGGAGTGAGCGAAATGAGGTTTGCGCTTGTTTGAGTTTTGCACGACAGTCGTCTAAATATTCTTGGAATGCTTCTAACAAGTCATCATCGAAGGGGTCTGCTGATAAATTATCGATTTGTTCTTGTAGCGATTCTAAAATCCAAGTCAGTGTATCATTTACTGGAAAATAGATTCTTTGTAGCCATTGTTCAACTAATTCGTCAATATCTCGCCCTGTTTGGCGTTTGACTTGTTGTTTTGTTCGTGTTCGCTGACTATAATCATTCTCACGAACTTGCGAATTTTTATTTAGTCCACGGTCATAGCTTTTGCGACTTTTTTCGTCACCTAATACTTCATAAGCTGCATTAATACGAATAATTTCTTCAGAGTCAGAAGTTTCTAAATTAGTATCTGGGTGAAACAATTTAACCAAGCGGCGATAAGACTGTTTAATCTCCGCTTGGCTAGCATTTTTACTGACTTTAAGGGTGTCGTAGTGATTTGTATCAGTCATTAACTAAATATATCAAACCTTTGTGGGCTAAAGTGATTGACCCACTTTTGATTCTAAATCTTGGAAAAGAGGTGTGCTTAAATATCTTTCACCAAAGCTGGGTTGAACCATCACAATCAAACGTCCAGAATTTTCTTGACGTTTACCTACTTGAATTGCAGCATATAATGCGGCGCCAGTAGAAATTCCAGATAATAATCCTTCTTCGCGTGCTAAACGGCGCCCATAAGCTATTGCTTGGTCATCGCTGACGGTAATAACTTCATCAATTAATTTTACATTAAGGACTTGGGGGATAAAACCGGCGCCAATACCTTGAATTTTATGAGGACCTGGTTGTCCTCCTGAAAGCACAGGACTATTGCTTGGTTCCACAGCAATTGCCTTAAAACTAGGCTTAATAGCTTTGATAACCTCAGCAACTCCCGTAATTGTACCTCCAGTACCGATACCAGCAACTACCATATCAACCTTTCCATCGGTATCTTGCCAAATCTCCAGAGCGGTTGTCTCACGGTGTATTTGGACGTTTGCTGGGTTACGAAACTGCTGTAACATATACGCATAAGGCGTAGTATCAACTATTTCCTGCGCGCGTCGAATGGCGCCACCCATACCTTCAATACCAGGTGTTAATACTAACTCGGCGCCGTATGCCCGTAACATTGCTCGCCGTTCACCACTCATTGTCTCAGGCATCGTCAAAATTAACCGATAACCCTTAGCAGCAGCAGCCATTGCCAGCGCAATTCCAGTATTTCCAGATGTTGGCTCCACAAGTACAGTCTTTTCTGGAAAAATCAAGCCTTCAGCTTCAGCAGCATTAATCATACTCACCCCTATCCGGTCTTTCACCGAAGCAGAAGGGTTCATACTTTCCATCTTCACCACAATTTTCGCCACACACCCCTCTGCTTGGGGTATTCTATTTAACTGCACCAAAGGAGTGCGACCAATCAGTTCCGTAATATCACGAGCAATGTTCATAGTTAATAGTTAAAAGTCCTAAGTGCTGAGTGCTGAGTAAGGAGTTGAGAGTTGGGAGTTAGAAAGAATTGAATAAAAATTATTGAACTAATAATTTATAACTCACGACTCATCACTCAGCACTAAATGTAGTACATAATATCCAATTGTTTGCGTGCATCACGCTTCTCGCACAAATCAGCAAGAGTGTAATTCTGTAAAACTACATTTGCAGCTTGGCGAGCTTCTTGCCAAATCTCTTCAATAACTGAGCTATCTGGTGTCTTAGGTTTAACCTCTTCTTCAGAGCTTCTAATATCAAAACCTTCCAAACAAATTAAAACCTCGTATATTGAAATTTTCCAAGGTTCGCGCGCTAAAAGGTAGCCTCCTTTAGAACCACGTTGGCTCCTGAGAATACCTCCACGTCTGAGAGTTGCCAATAATTGTTCCAAATAACGGTCGGGTATATTTTGCTGTGCCGCAATTTGTCGAATTTGTAATGGCTCTCCGTTTTGGTACTGGGATGCCAGTTCCAATAATGCCAATATCGCATATTCCGATTTACAAGATAGTTCCACAGGCGGCAAATTTATTATAAGGATTTCCTCTAGTATACTCCGGTTCTCCACTGGGGTTTGTTCAATTTCCCCACAAAATAAAATAATTCCCTGCGATATCGCAGGGAATTCCAAATTTTGTTCTATTCTCCTACCTATAAGTCTTTCTGAAGAGCTTTCGACTGAAAGACTTATGATTCAAAATTACTAACAATTTTAGAATGTAAAAGTGGTTCTCAAAGTACCGATGATGGCATCATCGTTATTGTTGCTTTGACCAGGAGAGGTCAACCAAATTACACCAGGAGTGATGGAGATATTATCGCTAACACGGTACTTATAGAAACCTTCGATGTGGTACGGTACATCTCTCTGACCACGACCTGCACGATTAAACGAATAAGGTTCGGCACCTGCAAATATACCAAGTACGTTACCTTTTCTACCAAAGTCAGGTAAAGCAATACCAGCACCATAACTCCAAGCTTCACGGTCGTTATTATTACCTTGGCTATTCAAGTCATGGTAAGAAACGAAACCACTGATAGATAACTTATCGCTAGGTCTAAATGCAACTGAGGCACCGTAAGAGTTGCTGGAGGTTGGTGCATCAATAGTGTTAGCTTGACGAGTACCAACCACACCAAGGTTACGAGTCTGATTATTACCTAAGTCTTCAGTACCCCCAATGCCACCTCCATCAAATAAGGAGCTACCAGCACCATGATAACCATGTACATAGGTTGCTGCTAAAGCGATGCGCTCACCTAGATTGAAGTTTACTTGTCCCAATGCTGCATAGTTTCCATTAAAGACACCTGAACCTAAACCAGGGTTGTTTGGCTCAGAACCTAAATAACCAACAGTAATAGAGCTAGGCTTGAGAATACCGCCGCCTTTACCAAAAGGAATGTTTAACGCTGCACCTGCACCACCACCAATTCGGTAAATGGGGTTTTCTGATGCGAAGGTTGATAGGGCGCCGTTACCGCCATCGTAGTCTTCAAAGTATGGATTGTTGGTTGCTGCGTAGTCGCTGTGGATACCACCTGTTGCTGCTACATATAACTGAGCAGGTCCAATGGGTACATAATAAGCTAACCAATCTAACGCAACACCATTACTCGCATTGCTTCCACCAATGATGTTGAAGGTTTGGGTTCCTTCAAAAGTTCCGTTTACACCACCAGGTGTTCCCAAATCAAAACGTTGCGCGTTTCCAGCTGCCAAACGAGTGTGCAGTACGTCTCTACCAGTAAAACTGGTTTGTAAGTCAAGACGAATGCGGTTTTGTAGAACTGTGTTATTGCGACCATCAGCTTGGTCGCCAAATGCGTCGGTTACAGCGAAGATAGCTTCACCCACTAACTTGGTTGTGGTTGAAAACTGATTTGCTTCTAGTTCAGCAGTACGTGCTTCTAAGTTGTCAACGCGACCACGCAAGGTTGCTAATTCTGCCGAAAACTCTTCTTGCAAACGCTGTAAGGTTGCTAAATCTTCTTTTCTTACCAAATCAGCGGTTGCGGTTGCAATTAACTCATTAACACGGTCTAAACAAGCGTTTAAACCTGCTGCGAATTCATAACGAGTTAATGCGCGGTTTCCACGATAAGTACCGTTAGGATAACCAGCAATACAACCATAACGTTCTACCAACGATTGCAATGCTTGGAAAGCCCAATCTGTTGGCTGTACATCGGAAAACTGAGAAACCGATGTTACTTGTCCTTGGGAGTTTCCTCTTCCTTCGTTACCGTATTTATTGATTTGGTCAAGACTGTTGACATCAGTTTGTTGTGGTTGCGCTTGTGCCAACAAATCTGTTTTTTGGGCAGTTTCGATGGGGGTAACTGCTGTAAAGACTGATGTTGTCTTTGTTGTTTTGTCTGTGGATGCTGTTAATGCAGCTTCGTTTGAAGCTACTTTTGACTCTGGTGCATTCACTTGAGTTGTTTTGCTACCAGCTGCGAATGCGGACGTTGACACCAAAAGCGTCGCGCCTAGGACTGCTGGGCTTACCACCAAAGATTTCCACAATATATTTGACATTGTTACTATTCTCCTCACACCTCGTGTAGACATTTTGTTTGCTGCAACTAATTGTTTAGTTAATGCTACTTCTGTTCTTGACTGCTAGATTCAGGCAAAAGTGCCCGCACCTACAATTCTAGTTTTAGCAAATTTAATAGAATTAGGCTAACTGTTCTCACAGTTAACTTATGCAATAAAGCTGCTTATAACTTTTACATTATAAAGCAACTTTTTTGCCTTCTGACAAGATGATAGCGTTCACATGCCTAACTGTCACATACCCAATAACGGATATTTTTAATTACGAATCCATTACTGTCAGTAGATATTTATAAAACTGTTTCTAATTTTTTATACTATCAGTATCAGTCTAAATACTGAAGAATTTTCGATTACCATTTCGATTACCATAGTATTAATTCAGTTATTTTTGATATTTGCTGCAAATTTCTATTAAATACTCATCAAAAACACTGATTTGAGATTTTAGTATAGCAACACGTCTATTTCAAATGATTTGTGAAATAACTTGAGCTAACTCGAAATCTTTCTGAGTCAACCCACCTGCATCATGGGTAGTTAAGGTTATTTTTACTGTGTTATAAGAAATTTCTATATCTGGGTGATGTCCTGCTGACTCCGCAGGCGCCACCAGCTTATTAACAAAATCTACTGCTTGAATAAAATCTTTAAACTTACGTGTTACACGCAGTGTCTTTGATTCAACACTCCATCCATTTAAAACTTGTACACGTTCTTGAATCTCTGATTCATTTAGTAATAGTGCCATATTTTACATACATTATACTTAGTCTGCAATTTATCCTGATATAGGCAATTTTACAACGATTTGTTCATGTTTACGTGGGGCAATCGTAAAACAATCTATAAAACTATCCGCCCTTACTTAAATCAGGTGACTTAAGTAAGGGCGGTCTAGTCGGGTCTTCAGGTTGCAACCAGACTGCCGGAAGGAACTCCAAGCATAATCTAGCCACTTAAGCTAACTTAGTCAGATAAGCAGACTAAGAGTAACTCCTAGAGAACAGCCCCGGCGCACAGCCGGCTAACTGCAACCTGATGACCCATGCGTATACTACTTTCTATCATGGGCATCACCTCCTTGTTGCCTAAACGGTCTTAGTCTCAAAAGGCAGAAGCTTCAAGCTTCCGGGTGTTTATTCCTGTAAACAAATATAGCATATACGAACGCTAGATTGTCTAGACTTTTTTAGTAAAATTCCACAAAAAAACCCTACCTTGCAGGTAGGGTTTTCCTCTTTAACGCTTGCAGCGTTAATGTTTAACATTCGTAAGCTTACAGTGCATTACCACGAGGTAATACTTCTTCTGGGAATACGAATTTCTCATGAGGTTGGTCTTGAGGCGCCATCCAAGCACGAATACCTTCGTTAAGAAGAATGTTCTTGGTGTAGAAGGTTTCAAATTCAGGGTCTTCTGCGGCACGTAACTCTTGTGATACGAAGTCGTAAGCACGTAAGTTGAGCGCGAGACCAACAATACCAACTGCACTCATCCACAACCCAGTTACAGGTACGAATAACATGAAGAAGTGCAACCAGCGTTTGTTAGAGAAAGCAATACCAAAAATCTGTGACCAGAAACGGTTTGCAGTCACCATCGAATAGGTTTCTTCTGCTTGAGTTGGGTTGAACGCACGGAACGTGTTCGATGCATCACCATCTTCAAACAAAGTATTCTCCACAGTAGCACCGTGAATCGCACATAACAGCGCACCACCTAGTACACCTGCTACACCCATCATATGGAAGGGGTTGAGTGTCCAGTTGTGGAAACCTTGTAAAAACAGTAAGAAGCGGAAAATTGCTGCTACTCCAAAGCTAGGAGCAAAGAACCATGATGATTGACCCAAGGGGTACATCAAGAATACGCTAACAAATACAGCGATAGGCGCACTAAAAGCAATTGCGTTGTAAGGACGAATTCCTACCAAGCGAGCAACTTCAAACTGACGTAGCATAAAGCCAATCAATCCAAAGGCGCCATGCAATGCTACGAATGCCCACAAACCACCCAATTGACACCAGCGAGTGAAGTCGCCTTGTGCTTCAGGTCCCCATAACAGTAACAATGAGTGACCCATTGCGTCTGCTGGAGTTGAAACAGCTACTGTCAAGAAGTTACAACCTTCTAAGTAGCTAGATGCTAACCCGTGAGTATACCAAGAAGTTACAAAAGTTGTTCCAGTTAACCAACCGCCAAGTGCTAGGAAAGCACAGGGAAATAGTAAAATCCCCGACCAACCTACGAATACGAAACGGTCACGCTTTAACCAGTCGTCGAGTACGTCAAACCACCCACGGCTTCTGGGGGCACGTCCTACTGCAATGGTCATGACTAGAGAATCTCCAGGATATTATAATTACAAGAATTTTACCTATCTATGTGCCGAAATAAAAGTATTGGCTTCTAGACAGATAATCAACTGGACGTCAAATCCAGTTAACAATTTTTTACTCTCTCTAATATAGTAAAGCCTATTTACTTATTTTTCCAGGGGGGTTTTTAATATAACTAAGCACAAAACAGGGCAATAATGCATACGTAGCATACGATACAGCAATTGTAGAGAAATATTAAGAATAAGTAAAATATATTTAGAAAGTTAGGTAGGGTGCGTGACGCTACAACGATTATTAAACGAAACGAATGATCTAATAGCGTCACGCACAGGAGGGAGGAGCGGAGTTGTAAAGACCGTACATGTACTGTCTCAACTCTGCGCGCTAGAATGATGGCTGAGATTTAATCAAAGTAAAGCTGAAATGTTCACCATCGATTTAACTGTAAAAAATACCGCTTTCCCTATTTCGATACAACGTAAGTCTTCTGAAGATGCTGAGGCAGTTTACCAACTGATTACAACAGCTATGCGCTCAGGTACCCCAGATATTATTGAGCTAAAGTGTGAAGGTAAGACAGAGAAGAAAATTGCCGTTCGAGCAAGTGAAATTTCTGGGTTACAAGTTACTCAGAAAGAAGGTTCAGCAATTGGTACTGGTAGACCTCCTGGTTTCTTTGCGGTTACTGCTGAATAAGCAGCACGCAAAAACAGCAGCATGGTACAACTAGGTATTGAAGTCAAAGATTTAAACTTTAACTGGACTTCTGGGCAAGAAGTTATTAAATCTTGTTCGTTGCAAGTGCCCAAAGGTGAGTTTTGGATGCTTTTAGGCACTAATGGCAGCGGTAAATCAACTATATTAAGGCTGCTAGCTGGACTATTGGCGCCACTATCGGGTGAAATTAAAACTTTGCAACCCGTTGGTTTTGTCTTCCAAAACCCTGACCACCAATTAGTCATGCCTACAGTCGGTGCTGATGTGGCATTTGGACTGGTAGAAGAAAAGCTACCGTCCAAAGCTGTGAAAGCTAGAGTTGAAGAAGCATTAAATGCTGTCAACCTACTTTCCTTACAACGGCGCCCAATTTATGCATTGAGCGGTGGACAAAAGCAGCGCGTTGCTATCGCTGGCGCCTTGGCACGTCATTGTGAAGTTCTATTATTAGATGAACCAACGGCATTACTTGACCCTGATAGCCAACTCGAACTTGTTGATGCTGTTCGTCGCTTAGTTAAAAGTAGAGGTATCACCGCTCTGTGGGTAACACACCGCTTGGACGAATTAAATTACTGTGATGGAGCTTTTTTACTCGAAAAAGGCGTACTCGTTGATAGTGGCTCTTCCCAGCGGCTTAAACAACGATTAATGGAAACGGAGAGTTAGGAGGTAGGGTGCGTGACGCTATAACAATCATAAAGTAGAACCAATAAACTAGTAGCGTCACGCACAGGAGCGAGGAGCGGAGTTAGGAATTGACATTTTTAACTCATAACTCAATTTGTAACATCATGTTACAATAGGGACTTGGATTATTATAAGAGTTATGAACGATTTTGTTAACTCTAGAAAATTTGTGAATATAAACCATGTCCCGTTCTCTTGCACCAGCCGTTCTATTAGTGGACGGCTACAATATAATAGGCGCCTGGTCTTGCCTAAAAAAGACTCGTGATACAGCTGGTCTTGAGGCAGCACGTGGTGAATTAGTAGAATCTATGACTAATTACAGTGCTTTTAAAGGCTATCAAACTCAAATCGTTTTCGATGCTCAGTATCAAAATACTTGCAGCAATCGAGAGGTAATAACAGAGCTTTTATCTGTTCATTACACTGAGTTTAATCAAACAGCAGATACTTATATAGAAAAAAGTTGTGCATCTTACCGTCATCACATTGCCCAGTCTTTAATATCGCGTGTCATTGTCGCTACATCAGACCGCGCACAGCAATTGATGATACAAGGTTACGGTGCC
Organism: Calothrix sp. PCC 7103; assembly: GCF_000331305.1. Taxonomy (GTDB): domain Bacteria; phylum Cyanobacteriota; class Cyanobacteriia; order Cyanobacteriales; family Nostocaceae; genus Dulcicalothrix. The sequence goes on from NZ_KB217478.1 coordinate 881,285, forward strand.
GAGTGGATGTCCGCTTTACAACTTTGTCACGATGTTCAAACAAACGTTTGTCGTGCCCGTCAAAAGTATAATCCACGTAAAAAATCTAACGGTAGATTTTTAGCTAATTCCATCGATGATAAAGCACGTCAGCGTTTAGCTGAGTTGCGTATGTTACCTTGATTCCTTGACCAGCATTCAACAATATGAACTTAACCGATAACCACGGTTGCGTGACTCTCTAATATTACTATTAGGGAGTCACTGCTTTTAGATAATTATATAGTCAATTAACACTCATTATTACAACGTCTGAAATGCTATACCTGTAAGGCTTTCAATAAAAAACAGGAAAAAGCAAAAAAAAATTTCAAAAACACTTGCCATTTTTAAACTTTACCTCTACTATTATTAATTGTGCGCCACATTCCTCAGTAGCTCAGTGGTAGAGCGGTCGGCTGTTAACCGATTGGTCGCAGGTTCGAATCCTGCCTGGGGAGTATTAAAAATACCAAATAATTATAGAAGGGGTTGAGGTTTGTAAGATGATAAATTTTAAGCCTCACGCTTCTTATTTTCAAAGGTACTGGTTACTTGATAGAAATGTAAACTTTTTAAATCATGCTTCATTCGGCGCCTGTCCGCGACCCGTTTTAGAGGTACAGGCAAAGTTACGTTCGCAGTTAGAAAATGAACCATTAAGATTTTTTGGTAGAGAATGGGAACCATTATTAGATAATTCGAGAAATAAGCTTGCTTGTTTTTTAGGTGTAGAATCACAAGATTTAGTATTTGTACCGAATGCGACGACAGGAGTTAACGCTGTACTGCGTTCGCTAAAGTTTTCACCCAATGATGAGTTGTTGACTACAAGCCATGAGTATAACGCTTGTAGGAATGCGCTTGATTTTGTGGCAGGTTGTGCGGGTGCAAAGGTGATAGTAGCAGATGTTCCTTTTCCTATTGAGTCATCAGAGCAAGTTATTAAAGCAGTTATAGAAAAAGTTTCACCAAAAACGCGGTTAGCACTTTTAGACCACGTAACAAGTCAAACTGGGTTAATATTTCCAATTCAGCAATTAGTCAAAGAATTACAAGCGCGCGGTGTTGATGTACTAGTAGATGGCGCACATGCACCCGGAATGTTGTCTTTAAACTTGAGTGAAATAGGCGCCACTTACTATACAGGAAATTGTCATAAATGGTTGTGCGCTCCAAAGGGTGCTGCGTTTTTGTACGTTAAGCGTACAAAACAGCCACAGATACGTCCTTTAACAATAAGTCACGGCGCCAATTCTAAGCTTACGCATAAAAGTCTGTATCAATTAGAATTTGACTGGATGGGTACTGACGACCCAACGGCTTACATGTGTGTAGGTGAAGCTATAGAATTTATGGGTTCGCTTTTAGATGGTGGTTGGAATGAATTAATGCAACGCAACCACGATTTAGTAATGCAGGGAAGACAAATAATTTGTGAAATGCTAAATATGATGCCACCCTGTCCAGAAGAAATGATTGGCTCAATGTCAACTTTAACCGTTCCTAAGATACTAGAGAAACATACTTATACATTACTTCACGATGAATTATTTGATAAGTATGGAATTGAAGTACAAGTAGTTCCGTGGCAGGAAGAATCAAAGTTATTAATCAGAATTTCAGCACAGATTTACAATTCAATCGAACAGTATAATAGCTTAGGTGAAGCGCTACAAGAAATTATTAAAAGTTAATATATTCTTTTTGTAGATGGTGCGTAACAGCTTTTTGTTTCTGCGTTTACTAGGGAATTGTTTAAGCTGTTACACACTCTACGTCATATAAAATAAAAGTGGTTTTAATTTATATCTTTTGATAGATTTGTAAGCAATACGAATCATGCCGTAGGTAGATTAAAAATAATCATGCTGGAGACGTATTGCAAATATGTAGTAATTTTATCAAAATCAACTTAACAAATTAAATAATTTCTAAATTTGAATGAACGCAATCTGTTTATTCTTCTGGAAAAGAAGCAATATTTTTTATGGAAAGTAAGCTTTTACAAGTAGTTGCTGACTTTCCAGCGGCAAAACCCAACCACGTTTTACCTACATTTTCACCTGTATTAGTTCAAAAGGCGCCTTTGTCCAGTTGCGAAATTGGTGTAATTGTCCCGGTTCGCAACGAAGCTCAAACTTTGGTACATACGCTAAATGCTTTGCTGCATCAATTTGACCTGGAAGGGCAACGTTTAAACACCAAACGCTACGAGGTTATAGTACTCTTAAATAATTGCAGCGATAACTCAGCAGATATTGCAAGGAGTTTTGCCGAACAACATCAGGAATTAGAATTGCATCTTGTAGAAATCACTCTTCCTCCAGAGCAAGCTTATATTGGCAAAGTGCGCCAGATTTTGATGGATGAAGCATATCGTCGTTTAAGCATTATTGGGCGCAAGCGAGGAGTTATAGCTTCAACGGATGGAGATTCACAAGTCAGTCCTACTTGGATTGCTGCTAACCTTTATGAAATATCTTGCGGCGCCGACGCAGTAGGAGGAAGAATAATCACAAGTTCTTATGGTCGTAGGAAGCTAGACCCTTATGCAAAAGCTTGTTTTTTACGTGAGGTCGGTTATCGGTATTTAATTGCAGAATTAGAAAGTTATCTTGACCCTGACCCCTTTGACCCTTTTCCCAGGCATTATCAACACTACGGTGCTTCCTTGGCTGTCACTGCAGAAATGTATGCGTTTGCTGGTGGTTTACCAGCTGTACGAACTCCTGAAGATGTGGCTTTTTACCATGCTTTAGTACGAGAGAACGCGCGATTTCGCCACAGTCCATTAGTGCGAGTGACAACTTCAGCTAGACAGACTGGACGTACAAATAACGGTTTGGCTAATCAATTAAATGAGTGGACAAAAATGGGAAGGCAAAATCAAGTGTTTCTTGTTGAGTCTTTTCAAGCTATTGAGACACGTTTACGCGCACGTCACCAACTCCGAAAAATATGGAAAGGTGTTCTAAATGGTTATCAGGTGACTTCAAATCAGGTGGCGCTTATTTCAGATACTTTGGGAATTAATACTCAATGGCTGCTACAGGAATTAACGCAACCAAATACGTTTGGACATTTGTTTGAACAAGTAGAACAGCGTATGTCCGATGAGGGAGTTTGGAATGTGCGGTTTGCACATGTAGACATTCAGGAAGCGATTATAGACTTGCGGGGGTGTGTAGAGAAATTGAGAACCCAACCTCACCCCTAACCCCTCCCCTCCTCGAAGGAGGGGAAAAAATATATAATTTAACGGTAATTGTTTTAATTCTCAGCTTTGACATTATTCCATTAAAAGGTAGTGAGCGTACTTCTGCTTTCTCTTCACTGCAAGCTCATTATATAATCCCTTAACCTTTTGTTATTTAGCTTTTAATATTACCGAGATAAGTTTGAGTATGCTGAACCTATGTTAGTAGCAATAATATGTGTTGTATAGATATTTACACTGAGTAAAAAATTGTATGATTCATATTCTTGTCATCAGCGGTTAAATATAAACTTTCTGACTTGTTCTAGCTGATACAACTATTTTGTCACATATACAACAATAATGGCTACTCAAATTCAACTTAACCGTGCTGGTACTGTTCAATTAGGCGGCGCCGAGATTTCTGACTTTGACCCGAAATCTAAACGCTTGTTCGTAACTGGAGAACTTGGAGGAAAACCAGTTCTTCAGGTAGTTGATGTTACTGACCCCACAAAACCCACTAAAACTAACGATATTGACCTCTCCAGTTTGGGTGCAGGGATTCAGAGTGTAGCAGTCAGAAAAGGAACAGGAACTGCAAACAGTATTGTTGCTGTGGCAATTTCTGCTACACCCGCTACAAGTCCTGGTAAAATTGCTTTTTATGATGCTTCTACTTTAGCCAAACTTTCTGAAGTAACAGTAGGTGCCTTGCCTGACATGATCACCTTTACTCCAGATGGTACTAAACTACTAGTTGCTAACGAGGGTGAGCCAAGTGAAGATTATACAATTGACCCAGAAGGTTCTATTAGTATTGTCGATGTTTCTGGAGATATCACAACTTTAGATAATACTAAAGTCAGCACTGCTGGTTTCGCTGCATTTAATGCTCAAGCGACTGATCTAAGAACTCAAGGTGTTAGACTTTTTGGGAAGCTAGCTAATGGTACTAACTCTACAGTCGCTCAAGATTTAGAACCAGAATATATAGCAGTTTCTGGTGATGGTAAAACTGCTTTTGTGACTCTGCAAGAAAATAATGCTGTAGCAGTTCTCGATATTGCGACCTCAACGATTACAAGTATTTTACCTCTTGGTTATAAAGACCACAGCAAGGCTGGAAATGCACTTGATGCTAGCGACCGAGATGTGAACGGTACAAGTGCTACTGGCGGTAGAATAAATATTCAAAATTGGCCTGTGTTTGGTATGTACCAACCAGATGCAATTTCATCTTTCCAGACTGGTGGCAAAACTTATTATATTACTGCCAACGAAGGTGATTCCCGCGTCCGTCCAACAAGCGCTACTGCCGTACCTGGTAGGGCAGAAGGCAGTATTTTCAACGAAGAAACACGTGTTGCCAGTCTTACCCTTGATGTTACAGCTTTCCCCAATCGTACCGACCTTATAAGACCAGAAAATCTTGGTCGCTTAACAGTCACCAATACTCTTGGAGATACTGATGGGGATGGAGATTTTGATCAGCTTTATGCTTATGGTGCCCGTTCATTCTCTATTTGGGATGAACAAGGTAAATTAGTTTTTGATAGTGGCAACCAAATTGAAAAGTTTCTAGAGACAGCAACACCTTCACTTTTCAATGCTGATAGTGGAAACCCCGCTTTACTTGACACTCGTTCTGATAATAAAGGACCAGAACCAGAAGCCGCAACTGTGGGTGTAATTAACGGAAAGCCCTACGGATTCATTGGTTTAGAGCGTGCGGGTGGTGGTGTAATGGTTTATGACCTAAGCAACCCAACTGCTCCTACATTGGTGCAGTACATCAGAACTGATAGTGATATTAGTCCCGAAGGTTTGAAATTTATTCCTGCGGCTGATAGTCCTAACGGGAAGCCGATGTTGGCAGTTGCGAATGAGTTAAGCAATACAGCAACTCTTTATGAAATCAGTGAAGTTAACACTAATACCTCTTTCCAACTACAAATTCTCCACGCTTCTGACTTTGAAGCAGGCATTCCAGCATTAGATGATGCTGTCCGCTTTAGTGCAGTTCTCAACCGTCTTAGAAATGACCCTAGCCTACCAGGTAATGTTACCGCTAACACATTAACATTATCCTCTGGTGACAACTACATTCCAGGTGCTTTCCTAAATGCTTCTAGTGATGCCAGTTTAAATAACGTGGGTGGTTTGCCTCCAGGCACATCAGTTATTGGACGAGGTGACATTGGTATTCTTAACGCTCTTGGTATTCAAGCTTCTGCTTTAGGGAACCACGAGTTTGATTTGGGTGTAAGGCAAGTTCGCGATATTATTCGTACTGGTGGTGGTAATCCAGGTACAAATTTCCCCTACCTTAGCACTAACTTAAACTTCCAACCAGAAATTACTGCTGGAAACCTAGCTACTAGCGACCTAGCGACTAATCAAACTACTGCTGAAGCAAGCACAATTAAGGGTAAACTTGCTAAAAGCACCATCATAACTTTACCTGGTAATGATGGATTTTTAGGAACTGCTGATGACCAAAAGATTGGTATTGTTGGCGCCACTACACCGACTCTGCCAAACATATCATCTAGTGGCAGCACTATCGTTACACCCACCAACCCCACTGACTTTGCCGCACTAGCAGCAGAGATTCAATCTACTGTAAATACTGTTAAAGCTCAAGGCATTAACAAAATTATACTGCTGTCCCACATGCAGCAGTTGAACATTGAGCGAGATGAGTTGGCGCCTCGATTAAAAGATGTGGATATCATAATTGCTGGTGGTTCTCACACTTTGCTCTCAGATGCTAACGACACTCTGCGAGCAGGTGATACTACTAGAGGAAGTTATCCAGTTATCAAAAATGATGCTGATGGTAGACCAACTTTAGTTGTCAATACCGATGCCAATTACAAATATGTTGGTCGTTTGGTCGCCGAATTTGATAACAATGGTGTGATTGATGTTTCCAAACTCGACAACAAAATCAACGGCGCCTACGCTACAGACGAAGCAGGAGTTGATAGGGTTTATGGCAGTGATGTTAATCCTAGAGATAGAGCAGACTCCAGAGTCGTAGCAATTACCAATGGTTTACGGAATGTAATTTCTGGTAAAGATAACCTAATTACAGGTAAGTCTACTGTGTTCCTCAACGGTTCTCGTGAGGATGTTCGTACTAGAGAAACAAACTTCGGAAACTTGACAGCAGATGCTAACTTATGGCAAGCGCGTCAAATTGACCCAACCGTACTAATTTCCTTGAAGAACGGCGGCGGTATTCGGGATAACATTGGTGTGATTGAAGCTGCGCCTGGAGCAGTGGATGCTAATAATGTTAGGAGACTGCCGACCCAACCCAACCCCTTAGCACCAAATAAGCAAACCGGAGATGTTTCTCAACTAGATAATGAGAACGCGCTGCGATTTAACAATGCTCTAAGTTTAGTGACTGTCACAGCACAGCAATTAAAGCAAATACTCGAAAATGGTGTAGCTGGTACTCGTGCAGGTGCCACACCCGGTCAATTCCCACAAGTGGCTGGTTTGAACTTTAGCTTTGACCCTACCAAAACAGCAATCGCCTTCAACACTGTAACTGGCGATGTTACTACACAAGGTGAACGTGTTCGTAGTCTTAGTGTCTTAAATGCTGATGGTTCTCCCCGTGATCTAGTAGTACAAGACGGAAGGGTAATTGGCGACCCCAACCGCACTTTCCGCATGGTAACGTTAAACTTCTTAGCAGGCACAACTTTACCAACCGCAACTAATGGTTTGGGTGGTGATAGCTATCCTTTCCCCAAATTTATTAGAGATAATCCTACCTTAGCTAACCGGGTAGATTTACTGGGTGAAACTGGGGATTTAACAACAGGTGATGTTAACCGTAATGGCAGAATTGATACAGCGGCTTCCATCGCTGCAGGTTCCTTTACCTTTGCTGGTGCGGGTACAGAACAAGATGCCTTCGCTGAGTACATGAGAGCTGTGTATGGTACTACACCTTACAGCATTCCTGACTTAGGTTTCCGACCTGATGCTCCCCGAATCACCAATCTTACAGGAGCAACTACAACTCGCAATGCTGATAATAGCTTGACATTAAGTGGTAATACTAATTTGCGTATTACTGTTACAGGCATCAACAGCACAAGGGTAAACGAAATTGGTGTGTTTGCAGTAGATGACGACCAAAACCGTATCAACGGCATTGCACCAGGAGCAGCAGGTTATACACAGGCAGCACTGAGTCGAGCAAGGGTACTGTTCTCAGCACTTGCCAACAATCCCCAAGGCTACAATCCTACACAACTTTCTCGTACCTTAAGCGGATTAAGTAACGGTTCTCGCCTCTCATTCTATTTAGTACAAAATGGTACTACTGATAGTGTACTAGCTGGGCAAAATTCTAACGTTTTATTTGGCTCAACTGGTGTACAAGGTTCTACTTTAGGCGCCAACAGCTATCAGCTATCTTTCCGCGATGATCAAGCTAACTCAGTATTCAATAACTTGGTTGTGAAGGTAGAAAATACTTCTGAAACGACACCTCTGGGTACTGCTTTACAAGGTCAGCAACAAAGAGAACTAATCGATTTGCGCGGAATTAGCGGTCAAGTGAAAGCAAACTTTACAGTCAACCGTGAAGCAGCATTCAACAACGTTGTTGGTTTTTATAAAGTCGCTGACGAAAATGGTGGTATTGATATCAACGGTGACGGTAAAGCAGATATTACTGCTGGACAAGCTGGTTATGCCCAAGCTGCAATGAACGCGCGTCTCACCGATATTCGCTTGGAGGTAGCTAACCAAGGTATAGGCACGATTAATGATAAGTTGATCAATGGTGGTAGCATTTATGCTCCATTCTTGCTTACCGATGGTAGAACTATCGAGCAAGTAATAGCTGGACAAACTGAACAAGCTTACTTTGCATTTGGCGCCGCTAACCCTGATAAAGTTGACCATATTCGTTTGTTGGGTGATAACACCTTCGGCTTTGAAGATTTACGTGGTGGTGGCGACTTTGACTTTAACGATGTTATTATCAAGGCGAATTTTAGTATTGCATAAGTCAAATTCCCGACTTCTTGAAGAAGTCGCCTCACAGATTCTGAGCAACGCGAAATAGCTCTAGAAATTTTGAAACGAGTAACCAACTCAGATTTTCCGCACTTATCTGATGAGGAACTAGTTTTAAACACTGAAGGACTTTTTTTAAAGTTAGATAAGCGAGAAGCTAATAATGAATAGCCCTGAACGTGCTGAAATCTGGCTTGTTGACTTGGGGTATACGACAAAAGTAAGAGCTTGTTTGATAATAAGCATTCCTGCTGTTCGGTGCGCCACCAATTCAGGATATTGAGCGTTTACTCTCGACCTCGACCCAACTGGCACCCTATTAAATTTGTCAAATATCAACATTTTTAGAATTAAAAACCTCCTTTAAAAGGAGGTTTGTTATTACTTAAAACTTAGAACTGTAAGCTCATTAACTATCTACACAACAGGAGTCAAAGTTGCTTTAACAATGATGTCGTTGTAGTCGAAGTCACCACCACCAGCTATATCTTCAAAGCCAAAGGTGTTGTTACCCAGCAAGCGAACGTGGTCAACTTTATCAGAATTGGCGCCAAGGTATGCAAAGTAAGCTTGATCAACCTGCCCAGCTAATACTTGATCGACGGTTCTACCATTGGTAAGTAAGAATGGCGCATAAATGCTACCACCTGTTAGCAACTTATCGTTGAAAGTCGCTTGACCTTGGTTTGTTACTGCCAAGTTAATATCAGCAACACGTGCGTTCATTGCTGCTTGAGCATAACCAGTTTGTCCAGGATTGATATCAGCTATACCATCACCAGTAATGTCAATACCACCATTCTCATCAGCAACTTTATAGAAACCGACGAGGTTATTGAATGCAGCTTCACGGTTGACAGTAAAATCAAATTTAACTCGACCTGTGGTTGAGCGTAAATCGAAGACTTCTCCCTGGTTTTGTCCTTGGAGGTTTGTTTCCAAAGGCAATGGTTGAGATGAAGGTTGAATCTTGACAACTAGGTTGTTAAAGTCAGCACCTGAACCATCTTTAAAGCCTAAAGAGAAGCTACCATCGGTATTTGCTGTCACTCTTTGTGTATTTGGGTCAGCAAACACGACGTTACTCAGAAGTGCAGGATTCGCGCGTACTGCGTCAGTAGTACTATTTTTAACTAAGTAGAATCTGATCTGATTGCCATCGTTAAATTCCAGCAAGCTGCTCAATCCGTTTTGAGTAAAGCCACTAGGAAGGTTGGAAATTGCAGATAAGATTGTTTTACTGCGTGCTAAAGCAGCTTCAGTGTAACCTGGTTGTCCAGGCGCCAAGTTACCGATTTTACCTGTAGCATCATCAACAACAAATACTCCTAGTTCGTTGACTTGGCTAGAATTACGTCCTGTAAAACTAACTTGAAGTTTAGGTTTACCACTACCACCTGTGAGGGTAAACAAATCGCTGTTAGGATTTTGAGTTAGCCCAGATACAGGGTTAATGTCATTGTCAGCAATGTTGACAGTGGCACTGGCAGATGTACCTAAGTTGTAGTTTGCGGTCTTTGCCAAGTTCAAAACAACAGTTTCGCTAGTTTCAAAGACACTATCATCAATAGGCGCCACTGTAATGTCAGCAAAGGTTTGACCAACTTCAATTGTGGCAGTACCACTAAGATTGGTGTAGTCGGCGCCGTTGGTGGCGGTACCAGCCAAGGTATAATTTACAATCAATGATTGATTTAGTTCGCCTGTACGAGTGATGCGGAATTTACCTGCTTTAGTGTTAGTTTCAGCAGCTTCTGGTTCAGTCGCAGTAACGCTAACAACTGGAGTTACAGTAGGTGCCACTTCAAATTGGCTAACAATTTTTGGTTGACGACTAGTAATTGCGCTTGGGTTAGCTTCTAATTCCGCACGGGTATAAGCATCTATACCGTAGGTTGTTACCGTTAGCTTCTGCGTGTCTTTGTCGATATTGAACTCAGACCATCCGTAGGTATTTGTCGCGACATAATCACCTTGCAACAGGTTGGCGTTAATTAAGCCGTTTGCTTGTGCTAAGTTGTCGTTTAAACCAAGTGGGTCGTAACCAAGTGGCTTAATAGTGTTGTTAACTAGGTTCTTAATGAAGTCGTCTTTGTCGTTAACTATGCTATCTGCATCATTGGCAATAGGTAGCGAATCAAAGGCTTTCTTTTGATCGGCAGTAATTAAGCCTGCTGCTGCTGCTAACTCAGCAACAGTTGGACCAAATGGTGCATCAAAGGCAACCGAACCTGTAGTAATTTCAAATGCATTAGTAGCAATTTGTGCCTGACCTGGTGCGTTTTGATAGGTGAGGTTATTTACTACAGTTCCGTGAATATCCGCAGCGACAAAAACAACGTTGTTAATTTTGTTGTCGTTGACAAATTTGAGGATTTCGGTTCTTTCGGCGGCGTAACCCTCGTAGCGGTCAGAGGCGCCGACCACACCCAAGTTTTGCATGGGTTCGGGTAGCATCACGAACTTCCAAGTGATACCCTCTTTGTCTGCTTTAAGTAGGTCGTTCTTCAAGTCTTGGAGTTGCTGCTTTCCTAACATTGTCCGGGTAGGATCGAAGGACTTAGCGAGGAATTGACCGACTTGAACTGGGTCGGTGGGGTTGGCAACACCTGCTAATCCAGCGTCACGGAATGAGCGCGCGTCAAGGACGAAGGTTGCTGCGTCACTACCAAAAGTGTTGTAACGATAAAGTTGGCGCTCAAGAGCGGTACGGTTATCACCTGTTGCACCGTAGAATTTGTCGCTAATTGGATTGTACTCTTGGAATGCCTGTAGTCCGTTTTCGTACAATGGCGAATCGTTGACGAAACCAGTGGTGGCGCCATATAGTGCTTGGTCGGCAGCAGAAGCTTTTGCTAAATCTTCACCACCTTGAAAATCGTTGACTACTTCGTGGTCGTCGATTGTTGCAAAGACTGAAGTTGAAGCGCGTAAGTCACCCCAAGTATTTTGCCCAAAGCGTTTACTGTATACTTCAGAGTTTTTAACACGGAAGTCATCTAAGGTAGTAGCTTGAGCTTTTTCACTACCATCTGGGTTTCTTAATGCTGGTGATGCATAGTCAGAGTAAATTGTATCGCCAAGTTTGACGAAGAACTTCAAGTTACGTTCATCAGCGTTAGAAATTGCTGGGTAGGGGCTGAGTTCGCCACGCCAATCTCCAGACACACCGAATCGTAAACCTGCTTGAGTACCAGATGCTGCCGCAGTACTAAATTTACCTGTTGCTTTTGCTCCGGTAGCATCGGTTACACGGTAGAAGTATTCTGTTCCAGCAGTGAGTCCGGTAACATCTACTTTAACTGGTAGTGATGCGCTAGTAACATTAGCTGTTTTTGTACCTGCAATTGTACTAAAGTCTGATTTAGTCGAGTATTCAAAGGTAACTGTACCCGTGTTGTTGCTGCGAGTCCACAATACTGTAGAATTTTGGGTGGTATCGCCACTAGCTACACCGTTAGGCAAAGCTGGTTGAGCAACAGGCAAGTTGTTGGGTAGTTCCAGAATGCCCAGTCTCTCAGTTGCTGTTGTTCCTGTAACGTTAAAATCATTGTCGTTGATCAGAGCGAGAGTGTTAGGCGCCACCAGTGCCAAACCTTCTAATTTTTCAACCCCCGTATAACCCAATTGAGCAGCATTGGCGATTAAGCTCTTGCTCACAGGGCTAATTTTGGCAGTAGCTAACTCGGCAACGGTAAGTTGTTCAATGCTCTTACCTGTCGGCAAGCTAAAATTAGCAGGGTTATTAATATTGGTTGCTGCAGCTAAATCTATTTGATAGATTAGCTTGTTTGAGGCAGTTGTAGAGATGTCATCTCGTTCGACAACTGCGAATTTACCGTTGCCCAGAGAAACTGCATCGCCGATTTTGTCTGTTCTGGCAAGACCACTAGCTGTAATATCGTCGAGAAGATATAAGTACTCGCCAGTCACCGCTTTAGAAACGATGTCAAATTCCAAAATTCTGAGATTGCGAGAATTTCTGGATGTTGTATCTCCAGTGCTATCTGGGTTATCGATAGCGCTTTGAATAAAGGCATAAAGTTTATTACCTTCCAAAGCTACAGCTTCAAACCCGCGATTATTGCGGCGTTGAGCATAAACCTCTGGTAATACCTCAGTACCATATGTTCCAGCAGCTTGGTCGGGTTCGGGTGCGGTTGCAGTTCCTTTGGGAATAAAGCGTTCAAGCAGCTTACCGTTAATATCAAAGTGGTAAATTGCTGGACGGTATTCATCCACCATCCAATAGTCACCATTTTCTGCTACGACAATACCCTCTAAATCGGCGCCAAGTGGGTCGTTAGGCAGAACTTTGTTGTCTAAATCAACGCCAACTTCATCGGTGTAAGCTAAACCACCTGCCGCAGCTTGCAAGTTAGGTAGTCCAGTTAACTTGGTTGTACCATCTTGACGGAACAATCCCGTTCTCTTGGTAATAGTAATCTCGCCCGTGCTGCGTTTAAGTTCAAAGTTGATAATTTCTGGTTGGAAGTTGGGTAATAGGAATGGTCTATTTTGACCAGTAGGTTCCCCATTTGGACCTCTGTCTGTATGAGTGACAAACTTCAGGTTGCCGTTAGGCGCCAGTCCTTGGAAGTATAATCCAGAGAAACCACCTAAGAAAATATCTTGACCTTTGCTTGTTGTCCCTAACTTCGGTAGGTTGGTAAAGTCGTAATTTGTAATTTTAGGTTGGTTTGCGGGAGTCTTGATATTAAACCGGGCAACGCTAGGGTCATGGTCACTATCTTGGTCGGCAAACTCGGAATTGATATGAACTACATCAAAACCATCAAGATTGTTGAACAAGTTGTTGCTGACCATAATATGGTCAAGGGATTGAGCGTTGCCTTCAAAGTTGTAGGTATAACGTTCGTTTTCGGGAAGACTTTCAATTAAAGTTTTCAACCCTGCACTTTCTAAAGTATTGATGGGGTTAGAAAACTCGAAATCGTTAAGGTCCCCCATCACCACAACATTCGCGTTGGGGTTAATCGCCAAAATACTTTGAACAAAGTCTTTAACTATCGTCGCTTGCTGGTTACGCTGAGTTTCGCTAGTTAGAGTTGGGGGTTGGAAGCGTCCAAATAGAGGTTGGTCGCCACCTTTGGAGTTGAAGTGATTTCCAACCACAAATATAGTTTGACCTTGGAAAACAAACTCCCCTACCAATGGTTTACGACTGGCATTAAAAGCAGTATTTGTTGGGTCAAGACGACCGGGACTAGCTGAAAGTTGGGGTACACCACCGACGTTATTTACTGTGGTGTTAGCAGTAGAAGTACCACCGGGACGCTCGACAAAAAGGACACGATTGGGATTAAACAAGAAACCAACGCGAATATTGCCACCAGGTTCACCACCATCTTGGTCGTCCACTGGGTTGATTTGCCGGAATTGATAAGTTGGACCACCAGCAGCAGCAATTGCACTAATTAACTTGTTATAAGTTTGGCTGGCATCAACAACAGTATCGTTAGTCGCCCCATTATTATCCTGAATTTCTTCTATGGTAAGAATATCCGGCGCTTTCAGGTTATTTACAATCCGGTTAGCAAGGTTGTTAAACTTAGTGTCACCGTCATTGGGGTCGAGATTTTCAACGTTGAATGTGCCAACAGTAAGTTGATTCGGATTAGGAGTTAAACCAGTGACTTCTTTTTCTAAACCACCAGAAGTAACAGTAGGCAAAGCTTGGGTGTTGAACAACTTAAAGTTACTGAAACTGTAGTCCATTACGCCTACAACCGACCCATTGAATTTATCCCCTACATTCACCTTTGGTGGGTTGGCAATTAGGGCATCATCAATGAAAATTCTTTCTGGATTAAAGTCTGTAGGCTGAATAACTATGCCACCACGGGCGGTACGAGTACCAGCATTGGCGCCATTATCTGCCACAACTGGGATTTCACCAAAGTTATTTGTTGGACCAACAGCCACAGGGTTATTAACCTGTACCAGCATTCCTTCCATACTTTCGTAGAAGTCGATACCATCCTGTGTTGGATCAAATACAGTACCAGGGTTTTCTACAGTACCACCAACCGCATCATTACTAATTACCTGGTTGGGAATCGCGCGTCCACCATTACCAATAACTGTAGCGGTAGGTAAAGCATTACCACTCGATAGTTTTACAATCGTTGGGCTGCTAATTTGAGTAGTTGTCAGGTTATTAGTGCCACCAGTACCACCAGGACGGAATTCTGATACTGTACCACTGACTTGTATTGAGTCTCCAACAGCTACAGTAGGCGCCGAACTTGTGAAAACAAAAATCCCCTCAGAGGTAGCGTCATTGCTATCTGGGTTAGGGTCTTGTAAGTAAAAACCGTTGCTTCTTAATGCTGTAACGATACCGGGAACATTTTTTACAGCTTGCCCGTTGAGAGGGGAAGTATGTGCGGCGCCTTGAATATTGCTAATTCGTATTTGCGGATTTACTTCAAATACAGCAACAGTATTGCTGATTTCATGGGCAAGCACCAATAAATTCTTGTTGTTCGGGCTTTCAGTTGCAGGAATAAAGCTCACACCTTCGGGACTAAGGTCGCCAGTTTGATTAGGTAGATACTGCACAAATTGGGGCTTCTGAGGATTGGTAACTTCATATACCATTACTCCACCAGTCCGCTCCAACCCAACAAAAGCATAAGTTCTACCGTCAATTACACCAACAGTTACACCTTCAGGTTCTGGACCTTTATTATCGCTGCGACTATCAAAGTTAGTGGTAATACCTTCTGAGTTGAAAATAGTAGGTGTTTGGCTTGCAGTAATTCTTTCAAATTGATCACCACTGTTGTAAACCAACTTTCCTTGGTCATCCCAAATAGTGAAAGAACGGGCGCCATAAGCTAACAAACGGTCATAGTCACCATCACCATCGGTATCACCGTCGATAGTGGAAACATCTAAGCGACCTAAATTTGCCTCCAGTTTGAGGGTTGCAGCATCTGGGAATTTGGTTGCGTCGAGATTTAAGGTTGATACGCGCGCATTTTCATTACGGGTATCCCCTTCGTTGGCTGTAATGTAGTAAGTGCGACCGTTAGCTTCAAAGGAAGCAATCGCATCCGGCATATACATTCCAAATACCGGATAATTCTTGATGTTGATACTACCAGTACCATTAGCACCATCTCTATCGCTAGCATCTAAACCATTTCCAGGTTGGCTATAGTCAACCAAACCCAAAGGCACAATACTGTTAACAGTTGCACTAGCAACATCTACTATCGCTACAGCATTATTTTCTTGCAGTGTCACCCAAGCTTTGGCACCATCTTTAGAAAAGGTGATGTATTCAGGTTCAACATCTTCTGAAAGTTTCTTATTAGGGAAAATGCGAACACCTTGGCTTCTCAGGGTAGCTTCCTGACCGTCAAAACTGGTAAAGCTTGCTGTCGCAACAGTGGCATTTGCTGCTCCATTTGCAACATTAATAATGCTTACAGAACCAACAGGGTCGATAGTGCTGCCTGGTTGACCTTCGTTAGCTGTGAGAACTTTAGTACCATCATGACTAAAAGTAATCATATCAGGTAAGGCGCCAACGGTAACATCTTTGATGAAGTCACCAGTAGTGTTATAAAAAACAACCTTTCCTGGGTCGGTCTCAACATTAGCTGCTACAGAAAAAGCTACCAAACCATTTTTAACAGCTACACTAGTCGCTGCTGCACCATAGGTAGAAAGATTAATTGTTGAAATTAATGTTGGATTAGTTGGGTCTGAAAAATTGAGAACCTGTGCTGTTGCAGAACCATCAATTACGAACAACCGCTTAGACACAGGGTCATAGCTAGTAATCTCTGCTCCAAATGTGCCACCAGCATAACTACCGATTTTTTTCAGAATGCCAAAGTCGTTATCGGTAATAGCAGCAGTGACGCTAGGTACGCTAATACCGTTGTAGTTTGTATCAGTGCTAGTGGCAGTATGAGTAATTGTACTAGAATGATCGCCTTCTATAGCCGTATCATCGACAGCAGTAACTGCTACTGTTTGGGCAACATTCCAGTTAGCGTTGGTGAATGTGAGAGAGTTTGGCGCCGTGGTGGTTTGTGTACCTGAATTAATGGCGATGGTAACATCTGCTGTTGGCTGCGTGTTGAGAACTACTGTGTAAGTATCAGTGGCACCGCCTTCTGTTACTTTAGTGTTGCCCTCTGTTTGCGCGATTGTTACACCTCTAGTTGCTGTTGCTCCCGAACGTAACGCACTTAAATCTTGACCTGGGTTAGCATCTCCTGGTGTCGGGTTATTAGGTATTGCAGGGAGATCGTAAGTTACCCAATTAGTAACAACATCGTTTCCAGCAGCAGTGTTACCTGTGTAGTAAGCGTTATCAGCGAGACTTGGTAAGTTAATGTCAGCTAGCCCAGTTGGAGCATCTGCATTATCATTTTCGTAGGAAATATAGTCTAAATAGATATTGTCAGTTCCGGCGCTAGTTCCATCCGCTCCCGGTAAATAAAGGTAAAGTGCATCACCGCCAGCAGCTAAACCTGGGTTAGTGGTTCCACCCAAACCATCTGCAACGTTAGTAACACCTGTTCCCGGTGCCAAAATCATTTTCCAGTCATTTCCTGCCGGATTAACACTGGTATCAGGGGTGATATTTGTCTCAGCAGTCCAAACGCCAATTGTTGTACCTTTGGGAACGTTATTTAGAAATGTATCATTACCAAAAACAAAGACTGATTCGCCGTTATTTAAAGTGCCACCAGCTAATTCGTTATCGCTGACACGCAATCCTCTCAGGTCAGCGTTATCTTTCAGAACCAAAAGTTCAAAAAAATCATTGTCATCAGCATTATTATCTGCAACATATTCGTTGAATATCACATCTCCAGGCGCCAACGTTCCAGGTGTGGTAACAACATCGTTATCAGTAATGCTGGCAGTAATATTACCAATGGTGACAGTGCTGTAGCTAGTATCGGTAGTAGTTATGGTATGAGAAATTATACCAGAATGAACATTTTCGACGGCGCTATCATCTACGGCGCCTACAGTTACTGTTTGTGCAATGTTCCAGTTTGCAGGTGTGAAGGTTAGAGTTGATGGAGTGGTTGTAATTTGTGTATCAGGGTTGACGGTAATGGTAACGTCTGCTGTTGGCTGCTTATTTAGAACCAAAGTATAAGTATCAGTGGTGCCTCCCTCAGTAACTCTTGTAGTACCATCTGTCTGAGTAACAGTGACACCAGCAGTAGGTGTAGAACTAGTAACGTAAACTCCTGGGTTGCCTATATCAAGACCAACAGAGCTATAAGAATTTTGAGCATCACCTACAGTGGAAAGTACCCAATCAGTATTGATGACTTCACTATTCAGGTTTTCTGCTCTAGTCCAACCACTAGTATTCTGGGTGCGAATAGTTCCTGTAAATGTTTGGTCGTTATAAGTCAAGCGATCGATAAGTTGATTATTGTTATCGTAAAGGTTAATCTCATCACCCCGCCCAAGATTTGGTGTCAGTCCACCAATGACCTTGACTGAGCTAGGTAAGTTCCATGCTGTACGGAACCCTACTTCAGCAGTCTCGGTAAGGATAACCGATTCGTTTGGCTGTACAGTTCCAAAGCCACTTAATGAAAATGCACCTGGAGTGCGAGCGCTATCGTTGAAACTCCAACCCGTCATGTCTACCGGGGTGCTACCAAGGTTTGTAAACTCAACAAATTCACCGTTTGTACCAGAGTACATATACTCGGTGATTTGAATATTGGGTTTAGCAGGCACCGCTGATATATTGATATCATCAATTCCTATCCACTCATCGTTACCCGACGCATTAGCAGTAATAATCCGTAACTGTACCTGCGATTGATTTTCCGCTGCTGCTGGTAGTGTGGCGTTAACTGTTGTGGTCTGCGTTGCTAGGCTTGGCCCAGAACTAGCATCTGTGACGAAAGCAGCAGGGATGTTGACAAAATTACCCGATGTACCAACACGATATTGCAAAGCAACTGGTTGGATAGAATTGTCTACTGACCCATCAATGTCGCGTAATGTATAGGAAACATTGATGTTCGTTACACCCAAAGTGTCAAGGTGAACCAGTAAAAAAGGGGCATCTGCCGTTCCTGAACCATTAAGAGCAACCACTGAGTTTGTTAACTCAAACTCAGCAACACCACCAGTATTCAAAGTATCGGGAGTATTCTGGTTAGCAATGACATCTACAGGAGTAGTCGTCCCATCAGCAGTTATTGTTTGCGGGTCTACACCAGTTGTAGCTGTTAGGTCATCCCCACGGTAGCCAATAATGCTTGGCACACCGCTCCAATTATCATCTGCTGTTATTAAACCTGTATTAGTCCAATTTTGTGTAAAGGCGCCAGTAGATAGTCTATGGTATTCGTTAGCCATTTTTGAGTTAGTCCCCGAGTATATCAACCAGAAATAGCGATTGTTCCAATATCAAACAGCACATAAGTTAATTTTGCGTGATTATACGGTAACAATTCAAGAGAAATATGTCTATAGTCTGATAGCTGTTCGATAAGCATCTGCATTTGCTGGGGGATTTGTCAATAGCTCAAATAGTAAAGTTGGGGATTGTTGAAACAGTTTGTAAAAAATTGAATCTCGGCGCATGTATTATCGCATTTAATTGAATTTACTTTCCTTATTTTGCCAGTAAATGTGTCAATACTAGTCAACAGAAAACAAGCTTTATATTACTCAAATCAGTAACGGTATAGTCAATTAAATAATAGCGAATAGGGGATTTGCTCCTCTATTCGCTAATATAATTATGTATCGTATCTCTACAATTTGGGATTTAACTACACAACAAGCGCCAAAGTTGCTTTAACGATGATGTCGTTGTAGTCAGCGTCACCACCACCAGCTATATCTTCAAAGCCAAAGGTGTTGTTACCCAACAAACGAACATGGTCAACCTTATCAGAGTTGGCGCCAAGGTATGCAAAGTAAGCTTGATCAACCTGTCCAGCTAATACCTGATCGACAGTTCTACCATTGGTAAGCAAGAATGGCGCAAAAATGCTACCACCATTTAACAAATTATCGTTGAAAGTAGCTGTATCTTGGTTTGTTACTGCCAAGTTAATATCAGCAACACGCGCGTTCATTGCTGCTTGAGCATAACCTGTTTGTCCAGGGGTGATATCAGCTTTACCATCACCTGTAATATCGATACCACCATTTTCATCAGCGACTTTATAGAAACCAACGAGGTTATTAAATGCAGCTTCACGATTGACTGTAAAATCAAATTTGACTCTACCTGTGGTTGAACGTAAATCGAAGACTTCTCCCTGGTTTTTTCCTTGGAGATTGGTTCCTAAAGGCAATGGTTGAGATGAAGGTTGAATCTTGACAACTAGGTTGTTAAAGTCAGCACCTGAACCATCTTTAAAGCCTAAAGAGAAGCTACCATCGGTATTTGCTGTCACTCTTTGTGTATTTGGGTCAGCAAACACGACGTTACTCAGAAGTGCAGGATTCGCGCGTACTGCGTCAGTAGTACTATTTTTAACTAAGTAGAATCTGATCTGATTACCATCGTTAAATTCCAGCAAGCGGCTCAATTCGTTTTGAGTAAAGCCATTAGGAAGGTTGGAAATTGCAGATAAAATCGTTTGACCACGCGCTACAGCAGCTTCAGTGTAACCTGGTTGTCCAGGCGCCAAGTTACCGATTTTGCCTGTAGCATCATCAACAACAAATACTCCTAGTTCGTTGACTTGGCTAGAATTACGTCCTGTAAAACTAACTTGAAGTTTAGGTTTACCACTACCACCTGTGAGGGTAAACAAATCGCTGTTAGGATTTTTGGTTAGCCCAGATACAGGGTTAATGTCATTGTCAGCAATGTTGACAGTGGCACTGGCAGATGTACCTAAGTTGTAGTTAGCAGTTTTCGCCAAGTTCAAGACAACAGTTTCGCTAGTTTCAAAGACACTATCATCAATGGGCGCCACTGTAATATCAGCAAAGGTTTGACCAACTTCAATTGTGGCAGTACCACTGAGATTGGTGTAGTCGGTGCCGTTGGTAGCAGTACCACCCAATGTATAATTAACAGCTAAAGCTTGAGTTAGACTGCCTGTACGGGTGATGCGGAATTTACCTGGTTTCGCGTTAGTTTCAGCAGCTTCTGTTTCAGTAGCAGCAATACTAACAACTGGAGTAGCCAAGTTCAAGGGTTTGTCTAAATCCAAGACAATAATTTCGTTATTGTCGATTGCTGACGGTCTGCCGACTGAGAACGGATAATTATTATCGTTGGCAACTAAGATAGTTTTTGCATCCAATACCAGCACATTCTCAATGGTGACAAAGGGGAAGGTAAACTTAGTGCTACCATCTTGATTCAAGTCATTGGGGTCTTGAATATTTAGCAGGTCAGCTATTTCTTCTTTAGCAACAAAGCCGTTGGCATCTTTCTTGGAAAAGTCAACTTTGAATATCTTCTTGAATTTAGCGGCAGCACCTTGATTGTTGTCTCGCTCAATTACTAAATATTCATTATCGTTGACAACGGTAAAGTCACCGATGGCATTACCAGTGCTTTCCATTTTGTACAAGCCAACCAATCCTTGATACTGTTTGGAGGCAACGTCAAATTTGTAAATTCGCAGGCTGCCAGCAGGGTCGCCAAATACAGTACCTTCTAATAAAGGATACAGCGTTTTGCGGTCGGGGCTTTGGGCCATGCCCTCAAATCCTCTGGAACCAGCCAAGTTAGAAACAACAGGTTCGCCGACATTTTTGTCACGTACCAAATCACCTGTAGCAGGGAAGTCGGTAAAGAAAGCGTCAACACCCAAGTCTATAAACTGCTGTAATTCTTTTTTCGGGTCGCCATTGTAATCTGACGCGAGGAAAATGCCTTCGTTGCGGAAGGTGTAGGGATGTACTTGTAGTCCCGCAGCATGGGCATCTTTTACCAGAGTAGTGGGAGTACCCAAAACCGTATCGGCATCACCACTGATTACACCATCGCCATTGAGGTCATCAGGTTTACCGTCGGTATTTCTATCTACCGTTGCAGCAGGAACAATTAGGCGTTTGCTCGGTCCAATTCCTGCTGCATATTTGGCAATATTTGCTAGTTCAGCAGGCTTAGTTAGGTCGCCATAAGTGCGCGCGTCACCACTAACTGTAAAGTCGTAAGGTTTAGCTGCGGCGCCACCAAATAACTGCACCAAAGGTAGATTGACTTTGGCAGCAGGCATGATGACATCTTTTAACTGTTTGAGATTGCCGACCTCAAAGGACTGAATAAATACCCGTTTGGGGTCAGTAAAGTTGTTAGCGACGAGGGTATCAATTAACTTTTGACTGAGGTCAGTGTTAATTGGGCTACCATCTATACGTTTACCTTCGGTAGCAAAGAAAGTAGGGTGTTTGGTTTCGGGATAAATACCAATCTTACGCCCTGTATCTTTTTCAACCTGCTTGACTAAATCAATTATTTCTGTAAGGGTAGGTACTTTTAGCTTGTCATTATCGAACCTTGTACCCCGCAGTCCAGGTATGCGTTCGATTGAATTCAGGGTTTTTATTTCTGCTAAGGTTAAATCCTCAGTGAACCAACCAGTAATAGTGCGACCATCGATGACTTTAGTCGTTTTGCGGTCAGCAAATTCTGGACGGGTGGCGATATCGGTGTTGGTATCAGTATTATTTACCGTACCATCCGCGTTAAGAATTGCTAGGGCATTTTCGTGACGAGCAACTAAAATTCCATCTTTGGTGGCTACTAAGTCAGGTTCAATAAAGTCGGCGCCATCAGCAATTGCTAATTTGTAAGCTTCTAAGGTATGTTCTGGACGAGAACCAGAGGCGCCTCTGTGACCGAGAACTAAAGGAGCATTACCATCCAAGGTTTGGAAGGTTGTCTTCTTCAACACATCGGGGTTATCAGGAGACCTAACAAACTGCGAAGTAATTTGGTCGCGTACTAAGTCACCTGTACCAGGGAAGTCAGTAAAGAAGCCATCGGCGCCTAAATTGATGAACTGTTTGAATTCCTCAGCAGGGTTGCCGTTGTAATCGGATGCGAGGAAACGTCCTTCGTTGCGGAATGTATAAGGATGTACCAGTAATCCGGCAGCGTGGGCATCTTTTATCAAAGATGTGGGAGGTAAGGTGGTTGTGTCAGTACTGTTGACTACACCATCTTTATTTACATCATCAATTGCACCATCGTTATTGGCATCCACACCTTTAAACGAAACAATCATCGGTTTCCAAGGTCCAATACCATCAGCGTAGGTGGCAATTTCCTTTAACCCTTCTGGTGTCCGCAAGTCTTTATATGTGCGTTTGTCACCGCTAACAGTAAAATCGTAAGGCTTATCGTTTGGCGGAAGTTCAATCAGCGAACCATCAATCGGGTTAACATCATAGGCATCAAGTAGCTGCACCAGAGGAATATTGGTCTTCTGATTTAGTTCCTTGAGGTTGCTGACTTCAAACGACTGAATAAATACGCGACTGGGATCAGTAAACCCGGTTTTTTGTAGGGTTGCTAGCAGGGGTTCTTCCAGAGATAGACCCAGTTGATCGTGGAAAGTTGGGTGCTTGGTCTCTGGATAGATGCCAATTTTCTTACCTGTATCCGCTTCTGTTTGCTTAACGAGGTTGATGATTTCTTCTAAAGTCGGAATTTCATACAGCCCGTTAAACACTTGAGTTCGGTAGCCTTGAGGCATTTTCGCACGAAGTGTCTTAATTTCCGCTAGCGTGAAGTCGGAAGCAAAGAAGCCTTCTTCGGCAATCCCATCAACGATTTTAGTTGTTTTGCGGTTGGCAAATTCCGGACGGTTGGCAACATCGGTGGTGTTAATCATATTTGGCTCGTGACGAGCAATTAACACACCGTCTTTTGTGGAGACCAAATCGGGTTCAATGAAGTCAGCACCACGCTCAATTGCTAGTTTATAGGCGCCAAGAGTATGTTCTGGTAATTCACCACTGGCGCCTCGGTGTCCAATTACAATTGGTGTTTTGCCACCTAGAGTATTTAATGTCGTCGTGTTGGGTGTAGGAATCGGAGCATCCAACAATTTACCTGTTCTATCGAAGTGCAGCAGGTAAGGACCAAATTCATCTCCAATCCAAATACTACCGTCATTCCCAAAGTTGAAAGACTCAATATCAAAGTCAGCCCCTGTTAACAAGCGGTCACTTGTGTTTTCGTTAACAATCTTGAAAGGAACCTTCTTGTTGGGATCAGAGAACTGGATATTTTCCAGAACCTTGACGCTACCGTCACCACTTGCTTCAAAACCTCGGAAACTGGGGTCAACGCGGTACATCCGCAGTAGGAAGTCAGCACTGTTTGACTTGGCGCCATAACCATTGTCAGCCATGAACCAGAAGGAGTCTTTGTCGGCAACCTGTACGCCGCTAAATCCTTGAACTGGTTGTTTGTCAAATGGAACTGTTCTTCCGTTGGTAGTACCTGTGATAAAGGCGCCTGATTTGGGACCCTCAGCAAAGGTATCTGCGGGGAGTGAGGCAAAACCTTTCAAAGTGACTTTAGGAGCAGCACTTAAGGTAATTGCTGCTTGGTCATCTTCGGTGGAGATGTTATTGCCAGGGGTAGAATCAACATCAATTGGATT
This sequence comes from Calothrix sp. PCC 7103, assembly GCF_000331305.1. Taxonomy (GTDB): domain Bacteria; phylum Cyanobacteriota; class Cyanobacteriia; order Cyanobacteriales; family Nostocaceae; genus Dulcicalothrix. The sequence continues at coordinate 905,174 of NZ_KB217478.1, forward strand.
AAGCGCTGTTACTTCTGCCTTGTTGACCAATGCACCGTTGGTGTTAACTTTGGCAGTAATCTTCAAAGTGCGGCTGATATTAGTGCCTACACTACCCACATTCCATATACCTGTTAGGCTATCGTAAGCGCCTACTTCAGGTGTAGCGGATACAAAAGTTAATTCTTTAGGTAACAAATCAGTGACTTTAACACCGTTAGCTAAACCAGCACCTTTGTTACTTAGGGTGAGAGTAAATGTTACTTGGTCTCCCACTTGAGGGCTTACGTTATCTACAGTTTGGCTCAATTCCAAATCTGGCGGAATAAGCAAGTTGTTAGGTAGTTCCAAAATGCCCAGTCTCTCTGTTGGTGTCGTTCCTGCAACATTGAAATCGTTATCGTTAATTAGGGCAAGAGTATTAGGCGCCACTAGTGCCAAACCTTCTAATTTTTCAACCCCCGTATAACCCAATTGAGCAGCATTGGCGATTAAACTCTTGCTTACAGGGCTAATTTTTGCGGTAGCTAACTCGGCAACGGTAAGTTGTTCAATAGTCTTACCTGTTGGCAAGCTAAAATTAGCAGGGTTATTAATATTGGTTGCTGCAGCTAAATCAATTTGGTAAATTAGTTTGTTCGAGGCAGTTGTAGAGATGTCATCTCGTTCAACAACTGCGAATTTACCGTTGCCCAGAGAAACTGCATCGCCGATTTTGTCTGTTCTGGCAAGACCACTAGCTGTAATATCGTCGAGAAGATATAAATACTCGCCAGTCACCGCTTTAGAAACGATATCAAATTCCAAAATTCTGAGATTGCGAGAATTTCTGGATGTTGTATCTCCAGTGCTATCTGGGTTATCGATAGCGCTTTGAATAAAGGCATAAAGTTTATTACCTTCCAAAGCTACAGCTTCAAACCCGCGATTATTGCGACGTTGAGCATAAACTTCTGGTAACACCTCAGTACCATATGTTCCAGCAGCTTGGTCGGGTTCGGGTGCGGTGGCAGTTCCCTTGGGAATAAAGCGCTCAAGCAGCTTACCGTTAATATCAAAGCGGTAAATTGCTGGACGGTATTCATCCACCATCCAATAGTCACCATTTTCTGCTACAACAATGCCTTCTAAATCGGCGCCAAGGGGATCATTCGCTAAGACTTTGTTATCTAAATCAACGCCAACTTCATCGGTGTAAGCTAAACCACCTGCCCCAGCTTGCAAGTTAGGTAGTCCAGTTAACTTAGTTGTACCATCTTGACGGAACAATCCCGTTCTCTTGGTAATATTAATCTGACCTGTACTACGGTTGAGTTCAAAGTTGATAATTTCTGGTTGGAAGTTGGGTAATAAAAATGGTCTGTTTTGACCAGTGGGTTCGCCATTTGGACCTCTATCTGTGTGAGTAACAAATTTAAGGTTGCCATTTGGCGCCAGTCCTTGGAAATATAATCCAGAAAAACCACCTAAGAAAATATCTTGACCTTTGCTAGTAGTCCCTAACTTTGGTAGGTTAGTGAAGTCATAATTTGTAATTTTCGGTTGAGCTACAGGATTTCGAGGATTGTAAGAAGTGGTATCTATCGTCAAGGGAGCGGGGAATGCATTCGCTATGTTCTCCCAAGGTACAAACTTAAAGTTGGTGCTGATATTCTCACCATCCTCAATCGTGCCAGGTTCATTGGAACCATCTTGAGTGATAAATACACCATTAGGGAAGTTCGCACCCAAGGGAACATTTATTACATCCGCACCATCCGACTCTTGTACACTGTCAATTCCTCCATTGGCGCCTACAGCAAATTGACCGATATAGTCGTTATTCCCTTGGCGGTTGTAAACAGCAAAAGTGTTGTCCCCTTGGCTAGATGCCATCAGATAGCCTGTGCCATTTTTGCCATAGTAGATACTCAACCCTTCCACATCATCAACTAGGTGAGTACCACCCTCAAATTTGACCTTATCAATCAACTTGCCAGTTTTAGCACCGTTAGGTTCAGCATTGAACTTCCAAATACCCACATCTTCTTGCCCAATGTAGAGGAAGCCAGTTTCTTGGTCTGCGACCATTCCCTCAGTTTGGGGAGTACGATTTACATCTGTGGGGGAAGGAATGGTAAATTCACGCACCCGCTCTGCACCAATTTTGCCATTGCCCTTATCAATCAATTTATACTGGGCTACATCACCTGTTTGACGACGGTTGGCAAAAACGTAGTAATCATTGGTGATAGGGCTACGGTACATAGTAATACCATAAGCACTCCGAGAAGATGTCGAGTAAGGAGCAGCAAACGGAGCTGCTTGGAACAAAGTACCAATACTGCTATCAGTAATATCTTCTAGATATTGACCAGCAGTCGTGGGGTTGGGGTTAATCTTGAAAATTACCAGTTTGTCATTTTGGCGATCGGTTGCTATCGCAATATCCACCGATTGTCCGCCTAATTTAAAGCCGTATTGCAGGTCTACGTTGTTATAGCGGATACCACCTGGGTTAATTTCTTGTAACAGTTTTCCAGACAAGTCATATACCCGCAAGCCTGCATTTTTGGCGACTCCCAAAACCAAACTGTTCTCGCTGTTAGTGGAATTTACGTAGATAGCAGGGTCGTCTGCATCAGCCTGTTGAGTCGAGTCGTCAAGCAAATCGGGACGAGTTTCAACTATGGGTGTTGCGGTGGGCACCAAATCAGCACCTAAAGTTAAAATTTGGGTAAATTGGGTAGCACTAAAGTTGTTGTCACTTACCAATACAATCGACTGGCGCCCATCGGCGAGTTTGGGACCAAAAGCAATCCCTTCAATATTATCTGTACCAGTAACTGGGTGATTTGGGTCAGTCGGCAAGTTTAGTGAATCGAGATTCAACAATAAACGTTTTTGGGTGGGAGCAATCGCATTTAGCTGGTCAGTACTCAAACTGTTAAGTGAGTCGATAGTACTGATATCGGTCGCACCTTGGAGAGTAACTTCATAGATTTTAATCGTGTTGCCTACCCCTAAAGAGAAGGAGCGCTCCAATGCCAGTAAAGTACCACGATTATCAATTGCCAACAAATCGACTAATCCACTATCAGCGAAACCTGTAGTTGGGTTGGGGGTTCTGGCAATAGGGTCAGTGATGTATAGATATTCCTTCTCTGGCTGTCCGCTAACCAAATTGTATTGAATAATGCGAGAACGGCTACCACTAGTAGTAGATGTTCTGTTACCATCCTGGAGCAGAGCGTCTTCATTGGCAGTAAACAGAGTCTTTTGATCAGGAGTGATAGTTAGACTTTCAAAGGCTAAATTATTACGAATCCCTGAGATTTGAGTATCCCCTGTATCTACAGTACCACTGTTGTTGGTATCTTGTACTACAGGCAGAAACTTCTTAGGTATAGGTAAAGACCGAATTTGTTGTCCTGTAGTTAGAGAAAACTCATTAATAAATGGATTAGTTACCCGACTGGCGCCTAAATCTGGTCTAACCTCACCCTCAGAGGAGATAAAGACCGTACCATTGTTGGTTAGTGCAATACCTTCTGGGTCAAGGGTATTAGCTGGGAACAAATTACCATTAGCATCTTTGATGGGGGTGACATTAGTAAAAGTGACCCCAGAAGTAGTTATGGTTGCAGGGTCGGTAGTGAAGGTGTAGAAGCGCGCATTTTGGGAACGGTCATCAGAAACAGCATAGTAACGTTTATTGGCAGCATCGTAAGTAACACCTGACAACCCACCCATTGCAACTTGTGTTCCATTTACTGTCCCTGCGGCACCAGTAGGAATAAAGTCAGTAGCATAAGTCTTCTGTCCGATGAAACTAATCCCACCAGGAGTAGGAATCGTTTTACCAGTTTCGGTTGGACCTACCTGGACATCCGCGTATACTAAGCGGTGGTCGGAACTGGGGAAACCACCAGGAAGACTAGAGTTAAAAGTACCAACTAAGGGGAATGTAGATTCTGTATTTGCAGGCCAAAATACTTTTGAGCCAGTGATTTTTAGGTCTGTTGAGGGTAATACGTAGTCTGTTCGTAGGTTCCCTGGAGCAGCATCGTTAAAATCTGCGGTATCAAAAGCTGGATTACCTTTATGAGCAGTGTTAAGAACACCCTGTAAAGCAGCTTGTTGTGAACCGCCTGGACTGGTGGGGATAGAATTAGTGTTTATATTTGGGTTTTGCAACAGTTGCAAAATAGCATTTTGATAACTGTCACCATCGAATGGGTCAGCGTTCTGGTCACCCATGATTACAAAGCTAGACCCAGCAGCTAAACCACCCTTTTTGCCGTTATCGTCGTAAATGTAATCACCTTTACCAGGGGTAATATAGTCAGCGAATAAACGAATCTCATCGTAATTGCGCTTGCCGTTACGGTCTTCAGCACCATCAAAAGTTGGTGGTGTGGGATGGCTAACTAATACGTGAACCGTTTCTCCATTTACCTTGATGGGAACATCCCAGTGACTCTTGGAGGAAAGACGTAAAGCTGCTTGTTCTTCTGCTGAATAAAAAGGAGTCGAAGAACCAGGAGTTGCAATTGTTGATAACAGTGAATTTGGCATATCCTTCCAAAGGAAGTTTTGGAAGGTACGAACATTAGCTGTGTCTATTGGGTACTTAGAGAGCAGTAACATCCCGAATTGACCAGGGAAATTACCAAATCCAAAGGCATCATCACCGTATCCAGCGGCGCCGGGGGTTGTAACTATGGCACCGTTATTATTTAAGTCAAAGCCAGAGGAAATACCTGTGTTGGATGGAGCAATGTAAACGTAGGGGTAGTTAACAGGACTGGCGCCGTTTTGGGCAACAGAGAGATAATTTTGTTGGAAAAGTTTAACAGGTTGCAGTGGGTCTGACGATGCGTAATCAAACTCGTTGATTAGAAGTACATCCGGGTTGTTGCGTTGGATTATTTCTGCAACAGCTTTAGCTTGAGCATTATTAGGAGTAGATAAATCGCTTGCTAATTGACCTTCAGCAGTGCGATTCAGTGATGCATTGAACTGAGAAAAGCGAACCGTACTAGTAGTCACCATATAACTTTAGATTTCAATTAAATAAATCTTGAAAAAAATCAACAGTCAATATTTGACTGAAGCGAAAGGAACGCTCACTTTTCAAACTGCAACTTACAATGATATCCAAGTCATTTACAATCATAAAGATTGCTAATACTGCTATAAAAAGTATCACGATATAATTGTAAAAGCAAGCCGATTATATAAATACAACATAACATAATAGCGCATACTTAAATTCTTGCCTTCTTAAATAAGGCAGAAATTGTATTTTTATTTAGCTTTTATAGAACTATAAAATCATATTTTAGCTTGATTTGTATTGATAGTATCCAGGAATTAACAAAAAGTTATGCTATTATTCTAAGCTACAATTAACACTCAATTATTAAATACAAGTTGAGCTACTAGTTCATGTCATTAATTTTGGGGAGTACAAAAAACTAACCGCAAAGTACGCGAAGGGCGCAAAGGAAGAAATAAGAGAAGAAAACACACCAAAACTTTTGACACAGACCACTACATTTGTATTCAGAACACTTTCCCGCTGTAATTTCCAATCATGAGGAACTATTCCGCTCATTTTGAGAAAACTTAACTAAAGGATTGTAGGATTTAATTGATGACAAATAAAGCGATTGCTAGTTCTTCAAGACAGACAGAACCTATAGCTGGATAAGAATCTAATTAAGTATTTATTATAGTCTGCATATCTATATCTATTTTACCCCTAACTTTGATGCCCCTGAACTAAATAACTTTATTTGCAGGAAGCTAAGTTGATTTTGCGAATATAAGCTCTCAACTACAAGTCTAATATGATACAAATAAGATTTTAGGGGGTAATTTAGAGAAAGTTGGTTTGTTAGGACTTAAGCCTTTTTGCCAAAACGGTACCGTAAAGTAGCACCACTAGAGCCTAAAATCGATAGCGGTTCGGGAACTGGTTCTAAATTTGCGTTGGTTATTTGTAACCCAGATGACCAAAAAAGCAAGATAACTAGAAAACATTGTTTATTTTTTAACCTTTAGATAAATATCTTTTAAATAGATTTTGATTTAAGTATATACTTATGATTAAATCAGTCTTAATTATATGTTAATTATTAGATAAATTATTGTTAAACTTTAATTAAAATAAATCTAATATATTGGGGTGAATCAATATGAGTGCAAATAAAAAATATGCAAAATAAATTATTATAGCCCTGTTCACTTTTGAAATTTTAAGAAAATTGTTTCTGATAAAATGCTGTCAAGGCAAGTTTATACAGATTTTTTATTCATTTTTTATAATATTTATAATTGCAAATTTATTAAAACCTTTCTTGCAACTCTAAAATTGTACATGACTTATATTAAAACTTCCTTCAAAGAATTTCTTGCTTCCCTAGAGGGATTTAATGAGTTACCAGCAGATGTTATCGTGCGTCTTGCTCAACAGGTTCAACCACTGCGTTATCGAATCGGTCAAAAGATAATCGGTAAAGACCGTGCGACTAACAGTGTTGCGATTATCTATGAAGGTAAAGCAAGATTGCTAGGGTATGACTCACGGACACAACTGCCTATCACCCTCAAGTTACTAGAAAAAGGGTCTGTCATTGGCGCCGTAAATGTAGTTCGCTCACAGCTGTGCGAAACTGTAATTGCTTCGAGTGAGTTGACTTGTTTAACTTTCAGCTTGACTGAGTACTCGCGTTTGCTGAACAATTATCCTGATTTTGCAAAGGTTGTACAGAATCAATGCCATATCGCAGAAGTATTTGATATTCTCGCAGCACAACCAGAAGTTCAAGCTAATAACAATATTAATCTTAAGGAACTCACTGAAGAAGTTTACAAAAATGCGCGTGTTTTTTATCCTTCGTCAAATATTCAACTGAAACACCTTGATGATAATACTTTAAACTGGTTTATTAGCAGCGGCGGAAATGATAGTAACTATTCTGCTTGCACCCGTTTAAAATCACTCAAAGCTCCTGATACTATTAACGTGCAGGGCAACGCTCAAGTTCGTTTGATTGGCTTATTGTCGGAAAATTTAGAATTTCTTGACCAGCAACCACAAGCTACTAGCACTCCAAAAGATTCGTCGATAGTACCGCAAAATACAGAGGTAAGTATAGATATACCTTATGCACCCGACGAAGAAGTATTATCAGCAAGCAATACATCCAGCAATCAAAAATATCCTTTCTTTAGCGGGAAAGGTGAAGTAAACAGTATTTATGTGTGTTTTCAAATGGTGTCAAAGCATTTGGGAATACCTTTTCGCAAAGAAGTTGTGCGTCGGATATTAAATGAACAAATTAAACGTCAGGGAACAATATCGTTTCAGATGTGCGCGTACTTAGCACAGCTAATTGGTCTAAAACCCCAACTTATAGATATACCTGCTACTTCTGTTACCCGCCTTCCCACACCTGCACTTGTCAGATATGGTGATAGTTACGCAGTTTTATACGAAGCAACCGAACGTCAAATAGTTGTTGCTATTCCATCCGAAGGTATAAAACGCTGTAAGCCAAATGATTTTATCACAAAATTAGAAGTTGAAGAAAGTAGCTATCCACCACAAGCACGGATATTATTACTTTCGACGACCAAGGAGACACCACAACAACGCTTTGGCTTAAGTTGGTTTCTTCCTTACTTATCACAACATAAGCGTGTACTAACCGAAGTTTTTGTTGCCTCATTTTTTGTCCAGCTAGCTGCACTCGCTAACCCACTTGTCGTTCAGCTAATTATCGATAAGGTAATTACTCAAAATAGTATCGGTACGCTACACATTTTAGGCACCCTTTTAGTAGTTATAAGTTTATTTGAATCAATATTAACTACGCTTAGAACATATCTATTTGTAGATACGACCAACCGTATTGATATGGGATTGGGGTCACAAATTATTGACCACATGTTACGGTTGCCACTGCGATACTTTGAAAAACGACCCGTAGGTGAACTTTCTACTCGTATCAATGAGTTAGAAAATATACGTCAGTTTCTTACTGGTACTGCATTGACGGTAGGATTAGACGCGATATTTTCAGTAGTCTATATCGTTGTCATGCTGTTTTATAGCTGGCAACTGACTTTGGTAGGTTTGGGAACTATCCCCATATTTATCTTGTTGACAATTGTTGCCTCTCCTTTAATTAGTCGTCAACTGCGTGCAAAAGCTGAACGCAATGCTGAAACACAGTCATATTTAGTAGAGGTGATGTCAGGTATTCAAACTGTGAAAGCGCAAAATATCGAGTTACATTCACGGTTTACTTGGCAGGAAAAATACGCACGGTTTGTTGGTGCTGGGTTCCAAACGGTTATTACATCAACACTCGCGAGTTCTGCTAGTAATTTTCTCAACAAGCTCAGTGCCTTACTGGTACTATGGGTAGGCGCCTATTTAGTTCTTCAAGGTGAATTAACACTGGGTGAATTAATTGCTTTTAGAATTATCTCCGGTTATGTAACTAGTCCCATATTACGTTTAGCCCAACTTTGGCAAAGTTTCCAAGAGGTCGCATTATCTTTAGAACGTTTGAGTGATATCGTTGATACACCTCAAGAAGCAGAACAAGATAAAGCTAATATTCCTCTCCCTGCTATTGAAGGTACAGTTAAGTATGAAAACGTTTCGTTTCGATTTAACTCGAACACAGCGTTACAGCTAAATAACGTTAGTATCGAATTTCCGTCTGGTAAGTTTGTGGGAATTGTTGGGCAAAGTGGCGCCGGAAAAAGTACACTAACAAAATTGCTGATTCGCTTATACGAACCCGAAGCAGGCAGAATATTAATTGACGGGTACGATGTTTCTAAGGTTGAACTGTATTCATTACGGCGCCAAATTGGTGTAGTTCCACAAGATACATTATTATTCGATGGTACTGTTCAAGAAAATATTGCCCTAACTAACCCTGATGCAAGTACCGAAGAAATTATTGAAGCAGCGAAAATAGCAGTTGCCCATGATTTTATCATGAGCTTACCCAACGGTTATAACACCCGTGTTGGAGAAAGAGGCGCCTCATTATCTGGAGGACAAAGACAGCGAATAGCTATCGCGCGTTCAGTTTTGCAAAAACCCAGACTTTTAGTGATGGATGAAGCTACTAGTGCCCTCGATTATCCCACCGAACGGCAAGTTTGTCTTAACTTAGCAGGCGCCTTTAAAGGAACAACAGTATTTTTTATTACACATAGACTAAATACAGTCCGTAACGCCGATATTATCCTTGTAATGGAAGCAGGAAAAATAGCAGAGTACGGCAATCACGAAGAATTAATCGCCAAAAAAGGTAATTATTATTACTTATACAATCAGCAACAGGTCGGGGCGAATTAATTTAACAATACTCACTCAAAACAATTAATTTATGAAAACTAAACAAAACGGTTCAATACGTGACGCACGCGATTTACCAATGGTGACAAAAAACCATAATTTTACCTCTGAACAATCCGTTGTATTGCGTCAATCTCCAATTTGGTCGCGTGCGATAATGATATCCTTGATGGGTGTAGCTTGTTTTAGTCTAATTTGGGCTTGTGTCGCCAAAATTGAGCAAGTTGTACCAGCAGTCGGACAATTAAAACCCAAAGAAGCTATTAAAGAAGTTCAGGCGCCGTTTAGCGGTATAGTCAAACAGCTTTATGTTAAAGATGGACAGAAAGTCGAAGCTGGAGATTTACTATTAACTTTTGACTCTGGTGCCAACAGAGCAGAAATAGAATCATTACAAAAGATTCGTGCAAGCATATTACAGCAAAACCAGCTTTACCGTAGTTTGACAGTTTCAGATTCATTGGCGCCTAGTCAAATAGAATTATTACAAAAAAAATTACCGCGCGAAGTTATTTTTCTACTTAAAAGTCGCACTGCACTACTAGCCGAAAATCAATTACTACGGAAAGAGTTAGGTAATACAGGTGAGGGGCAACAATTTGATAACGACTCTCAACAACGCTTACAAGTTGCAAAAAAAGAACTTGATACTCGTACATCTGCTGCACGTTTAGAAGTAGAGCAAGTCAAAAAAGAGCTAGCACAAAATCAAGTTAAAATCGAAGATTCACAAGCTAGCTTAAAGATAGAACAAAGTATTTTAGATAAACTCAAACCTTTAGCGGAACAAGGTGCTATTGCTCAACTCCAATATTTGCAACAGCAGCAAAAAGTGCAAAATCGCAACGCTGAAATTGCTACACTCATACAAGAGCAGCAGCGTCTTCAATATAAAATTGAACAAGGGCGCCAGCAAACCGACAATACTGTAGCTGTTTCTGGTAAAAATATTCATGATAAAATCGCCGATAACAAGAAAAATATCGCGGAAATAGATACTCAATTTACCAAAATCATGCTAGAGAACGAGCAACGTTTAGCTGATACCAACAGTAAACTAGCTCAAGCAAAATTAAATATGAAATATCAGGAACTACGGGCGCCTATTGCTGGAACTATATTTGACTTACAAGCTAAAAATGCTGGGTTTGTAGCAAGTCCGACACAGCAGCTATTAAAAATTGTCCCCAATGATAACTATGTAGCAGAGATTTACATTACTAATAAAGATATTGGCTTTGTCAAAGAAGGAATGAAAGTAGATGTACGAGTTGATTCATTTCCTTACAGTGAATTTGGAGAAATTAAAGGTAATATATCATGGATAGCTTCAGATGCATTGCCGCCTGACCAAACGCATCAATTCTATCGTTTTCCTGCCAAAGTCGTATTAGAAAAACAAAAGCTCAATATTAAAGGTAGGGAAGTTGGTGTACAATCTGGTATGTCAATAACCGCAAACGTTAAAATTCGTGAAGAACGAAGAGTCATCAACTTAATTACCGACATGTTTACAAATCAAGCTGATAACCTTAAACAAGTACGATAATATATTTGTATTGTCTAGTTATATCATGTCCGGTTGATTACCCATAATTACCACGTCACGTAGAGACGCGATTAATCGCGTCTCTACAATGATTTTATTATGGTTACGCTTCCGGACATGATATTAGCTGCTGCTGTTTCGACTATTTAAATAGCATTAAGGTGCATATATCTAAAAATTGATAGATTAACCGTAATTCTGTAGCTTGCCTACAGCGCCAAATTGTGTAATTATATAAAATACAGTAAGTCTATCGGATTGATGTATTTTAAGAAGGATGCAGGGAGTAATCGAAATGACAGTAGCTAATCAAAGTGCGGCACCATCGTTAGTAATTAGTATTGATAAGCGAAGCACGCAAGTAAGGTGGCAGTGGAAATTACATATAATATCGTTGGTACAGAAGACGTGGTGGCGCCTTTATGCTCATGGGGTAGTTTTTAAAGTTATGCTGTTAACTTTGGGAAGTTTGGCGTTTCTATATGTCCACTGGATGAGTCGTAATGTATTGTCTGTTGTGAGTAAGCATGATGCGAGTACACGGTGATAAACAGAATTATCTGCGGGTAGTTTCTTATTTGGCGCCTAACTGGTTTGATTTTTATCAAGCTGTTGTTGATTATCTAAGTCGGGTATTAGGAATGGAAACTCAACTTAAACAAGGTGAGTACGACCCATTAGAAGACCCAGTGTTATTACAAGGCCAACTCGACTTAGCATTTATTTGTGGTTTACCATTAATTCGACGTTGGCAGGTAACACCATTACTAAAGCCATTGGTGGCGCCAGTAATGATTTCGGCACGTTATCAACAGCGTCCGATTTATTTTTCAGATGTAATTGTTAATGCAAAGAGTCACATAGCTAGATTTGAGGAATTGCGAGATAAAACCTTTTGCTACAACGACCCTGGTTCAAATAGTGGGTATAATTTACCCATGTATAAATTAATTCAGAGCGGATATTCAAGTTCAAATTATTTTGGCAAGACAATACAGTCAGGTTCACATCAAAATTCCATACGTTGGGTAGTTGATGGAATTGCTGACTGTGCTGCTATAGATAGTGTGGTATTGGAAAAACAATTATATGATTTTCCAGAATTATCAACGCAGCTACGAATAGTAGAGGCACTGGGTCCATCTCTGGCGCCTCCTTTAGCTGTTTCATTAAATTTAGATAAATCTTTGATTGAGCAGATACAGTTCGCATTACTTCATACAGATGCAGAATTGCAAGTAGCAATGGAAAAAATTGGGGTGAAGTGTTTTACTGTGGTGGAATTAAAAGATTATGAAATACTGGCAGGAATGTATCGCAGTGTTGGCGCCAATTGTAGGTTAGCGTCTTGATAGACTTGTTTAAATAATTGTCGTTGAGCGTGACTGCCACCAATTTCATGCAACTTGGGCAGCACAGGTTTGAAGTTAATTACTGTATTTAAGTATTCACCATTGGCATAAGCAACCAACCCTCTAGCAACTGGTATTGCAACTTCTAACCATTGGCGCCTGATATAAGATGGTAGTGACAAAGCATATTGATGCATACTCAAGCGCATTTCGTTTGCCCAGTCAGCATATCCTGCTCGTGCGAGTGCGTAGATATAATGTAAGTCTTGAAAAGGCAATGCGTGTTCATGAAGACGGGGCAAAAGATAGATAGCTAAAGATTGCCAATACTCACTTACATCTACTCCACGTAACTCTAATCGTAGTAATAGTGATATTGCTCCTACTTGGTCTTTTGGTGAATCTTTACGCGCACCTCCCCAAATATAAGTGTCGTATAGCTTTAAAACATGAAGGTAATCACCACGCTCAATATAATACAGCGCAATATGCCACCAATTATGTGTGTACAGCATGGAATTACAATCAGCCCAAGTATCAGCTAGACTTTCCATCCAAGAAATTCCTTCATCTATTCTGGCTTGAGTTTCCATTACATGAGCAACAGCATGATGTGCCCAAGGGTCATTACGATTGATTTTAGTTGCTGTTCTACCCATTACTTCCGCTTGCTCAAGCTGATGGCACTGCTCTAAACCAAATGCGACCATTCCATATAAAAAATGATTGTCTCTATTCTGAGGTAATACTTTTTGAGCAATATTCAATAATCTTTCTTTATCACCCAAATAAAAATAGTGATACTGTCCCTGCTGAACTGATATCAAGTCGCGTGGGTATTTATCGGTAATTGTTTCATGTAATGCTATCGCCACATCAATCTTTTTTATAGCCCATGCTGAAATTGCCTTTATATAAAGCTTTTCTCGCTCTGTTATGTTGCCTGAATGCTTAATAGCTGCTTGTAAATAACAAATTGCTTGTTTTCTTGCTTGCTCATTCTCCTGAGAAAGAAAATAAGCAGCAGCGTAAGCATGAAGTATCGCGCAAGTTGGGTCTGATAAGAGTCCTGCTTTTACTACATTCAGAGCTTCTTTTCCATAACTAAGAGCCTGATTGGTAAAACTGCTAATTGCATCAACAACTTCATATGAATCCGTTGAAACCTCAAGCCCTTGAGCATCTTTTAACATTCTTACTCCCGTCTTTACGTAATTTTCACCAATAGCCAAGAATTAGGAACGGATGTAACTTATAAACGAATAAGCCATCCGTTATCGCAACACACTTTTAAAGCTTGTACCTTTCACGCTTAAAGTACGGTAAATCGGTAAACATAGAGTACTTTATTTTATGAGTATCTCATACACAATGCAAAAATTGCAAGTACAACTTGGTTGTAAATAAATGGCGCCACGAAAACACAGTATAGAATAAGCCCTAGGACGTAAAAGAAGCAGAATTCATACTTTATTGTTAAATTTGTATGTATAATTAATTACAAATAAACAAAATTGATTAAATCAACAAACAAAAACATTTGATTTTATTATGTGTAGCCTATACTGTATAGTCATGCAGTCAGTGTGAGGATGAGTTTCTCCTGGTGTATCTGGGGGTAGCAAAAGTAAATGCCTTGCGACTGTAGGTATAAATTTATATGTATTCGCTTATGGAGCTATCGAGTAAATCAGAGTATACACTTCTAGCCTTATTTGAATTGGCTAGCTGCTATGATAGCGGCGAGTCTTTGCAAATTCAACAAATTGCGGATGCTCAAGATATACCTAAACGATATTTGGAGCAGTTATTGGCTACCTTGAGACGTGGAGGACTAATTAAAAGTACGCGCGGGGTTCGGGGTGGATATGTTTTGGCAAAAGACCCACGACACATGACAGTTTTAGATGCACTCAAATGCATCGAAGGAATAGATATAACTTCGTCCGGAGATGTTAATTCTAACCGCACTAATGCATCTGGTGTAATTAAGCATGTGTGGAAGGAAGCACAACAAACACTTTACTCAGTCTTGGAGAACTATACGCTGCAAGACCTTTGTGATTTGCAGGAGAAAAACTCCCCTGCTACGTTGATGTATTATATTTGATACACAACATCCCCTATTGGATATAGGTTGAATTTTCAATAAATATAAATTTAAAGTTACGTCTATTACAGATTGTTAAGTATATACGGAACAGCTATTGCATTGTAACTTCATAAACATTATGATACTCTAAATCTACGGTATATCAGTAGAGATGTAGCAGTTATGGCTACTAAAGGTATTATTTACGGGCTTACTATGGGTAAGTCAAAAGTTTTTATACCTCGCGTACAAGTGATTAATACAGTAAGTGCTACTATACGACAAGCATATTACCGTATCAAAAGTTTACAGATAATCTCATTATCAAAATCAATGGTGAGAAACTGGGGTTTTCGGCGCCCCTTAGATAACCACTTAAAATTAGGGAGTCTATTTGCGATTGGTGTCGCTTTAAGTATCGCATTAGCTGCTTGTGGAAGTAGTTCAGCTAGTAATGCGGATGTTAAGTTAAGATTGGTCTCATACTCCGTTACCCAAGCGGCTCACGACCAAATTATTCCTAAGTTCGTTGAGAAGTGGAAGAAAGAGCATAATCAAAATGTAACTTTTGAAAGAAGCTACGGTGGTAGTGGCGCTCAAGCTGCTGCTGTGATTAATGGGTCACAAGAAGCAGATATTGTCAACTTAGCGCTTCCTTTGGATGTGAATAAGATTCAGCAAGGGGGTTTGATCAAAAAAGGTTGGGAAACAAGGGCACCGAGGAGTGGAATTGTCACGAGGTCAGTAGCAGCAATTGTGACTCGTGAGGGAAACCCTAAAAGTATTAACTCTTGGCAAGACTTAGCAAAAGATGGTATAAAGCTAATAGCAGCAAATCCAAAAACTTCGGGGATCGCGATATGGGAGTTTTTAGGATTGTGGGGTTCTGTAACTCAAGCAAGTGGTGACGAAGCAACAGCACTTGATTTTGTGACAAGAGTTTATAAAAATACTGGTAGTTTGACAAAAGATGCTCGTGAAGCGAGTGATTTATTTTTCCAGAAGGGTGAAGGAGACGTTCTGGTGAGCTACGAAAACGAGGTAACTTTAGCTGAACAAAGTAATCAGAAGCTACCGTTTACAATACCTCAATTAAATATATCGATTGACAACCCAGTCGTTGTGGTTGATAAAAACGTCGAAAAGCACCGTACAAAAGAAGTCGCACAAGCATTTGTAGATTACTTGTATTCAGAGGAAGCGCAGCGCGAATTTGCTAAACTGGGTTATCGTTCTGTGAACCCGCTAATTAGCCAAGAAGTTAGTTCCCAGTTTCCCAAAGTCGAGACTTTATTTACCGCTCAAGATTTAGGTGGATGGGATAGTATCCAGAACAAATTCTTTGCACAAGGGGCAATTTTTGACCAAGTTCAAGCAAAAAATAAAGCTTAAGAAAATCTGCCTTAATAAGGAGGGGTAAGAATAAACTTTCCCCTTAATAATTGGAGCTAAGAATAAGCTTCCTCCTTTCCACGCGCTCTGTCAGGGGGATTATAGGGGGTTGCGTATCAGATATCACTTTTCAAACATTCTCAAGCGCGCTCTTTGCGGTTTGTTAAATAAAAACCTAGAACACCATAAAACATCATGGCGCCACTAAATCGATTAAAGAATACCCTCTTAATTACATCCCTAGCATTACTAAGTCAAAATTTGATAGCTTGCAGCAACAATCAAAGTCAATCACAAGTCAGTATCGATGGCGCCGCCGTAGGATTTCCTATATCTTTGACTGTAGCAGAAGAATACCACAGAGAAAATGAAAATGCTGTTGTCAGCGTTGCATCTAGTGGAACAGGTGGAGGTATTAGTAAATTTTGTGCCGGAGAAATCGATATTGTCGGCGCCTCGCGTACTATAAGAGAGGAGGAAATTAAAAGATGTAAATCTAAAGGCATTGAGTTTGTTGAACTACCAATAGCACTAGATGGAATTGCAGTAATAGCCAATCGCGAAAATGACTTTGCCAAATGCTTAACTATTAAAGAATTGAGTACAATTTGGAAAGGTAAGTCAGATGGAAAAATCCTAACTTGGAATCAAGTCAATCCAAAATTTCCAAATGGAAGGATGAAATTGTATGCTCCTGCTTCAGATACAGGAACATTTGACTATTTTACTCAAGCTGTTACAGGTAAAGCCAAAAATGGTCGCACAGATTATACTCCTAGTCACAACCAAAATACTCTTGTCCAAGGAGTCGTGGGAGATAAATATTCTCTGGGTTATGTAGGTATTTCTTACTACATCCAAAACCAAGATAGATTAAATTTGGTTGCGGTTGAAAGTCCAAGTGGTAAGTGTGAAAAACCTGTACCAGTTGATAATGTCATCAAGAACGTCTACACACCATTATCGCGTCCACTGTTTATCTATGTCAGTAAAAAATCGTTAGATACTAAACTATCTGTAAAAGAGTTTGTTAGCTTTTATCTAGACAACTCTTGGAAATGGGTAGATAGCGTAGGTTATGTAGCGCTACCGGATGAAGCTTATACCAAGACAAAACAAAAGTTCCTAAGAGGTGAAACTGGCACAAAATTTAAAAAAGCAAAACCAGGTGAACCAATTACTAATTTCATATAAAATATGTTTCAGATGCATGTCATTCTGAGCAAAGCGAAGAATCTTATAAATTTTGATAACTTAGATAACTTATTAGATGCTTCACTACGTTTAGCATGACACAGTATTAGATGCTTCACTACGTTCAGCATGACATGTTTATAAACAATCTAAAATTATGCAAGGCACTTATCAAGAAGATTTTAATCAAATATCAAGAGAATCACTTGAAAAAAACGCATCTGAGGATATTCAAGAAAAAGTTACAACGGCAGTTTTATTTTGCTGTGCTTTGATTTCTGTATTTACTACCTTCGGAATTGTATTTATAATCTTTCGGGAAACGTTTGAGTTTTTCCAAGAAGTAAGTTTTGCCGAATTCTTTTTGGACACAAAATGGACACCTCTATTTGCAGAACGACATTTTGGTATCTGGCCATTAATTTGTGGTACTTTTTTAACTACATTAGTAGCAATGTTTGTGGCAATTCCTCTTGGTTTATCGTCTGCTATTTATCTAAGCGAATATGCTCCGCCAAAAGTTGTAACAATATTACGTCCAGCGGTAGAACTTCTAGCAGGGATACCTACAGTTGTTTACGGTTACTTTGCGCTGTTATTCGTGACACCATTCCTAAGAAATTTTCTGCCCTTAGAAATTTTTAATGCTTTAAGCGCAGGGATAATGATGGGAATTATGATTACTCCGACTGTAGGTTCAATCAGTTTAGATGCTATTAGAGCTGTACCACGTTCTTTACGAGAAGGCGCCTACGCATTAGGTATTACAAAACTTGAAACAATTTTCAAAGTTGTTTTACCAGCAGCACTTTCAGGAATAACAGCTTCAATTATTCTTGGAATATCACGCGCGGTAGGTGAAACGATGACCGTTGTTATTGCTGCTGGGCAACAGCCAAGATTAACAGTTAACTTGATGGAATCAGTAGGAACCATGACAGCTTACATGGCACAAATTTCTGGTGGAGATAGTCCGCGCGGAAGTTTGAATTTCAAAACTTTATATGCAGTAGGTGCCGTTTTATTTATCCTAACCTTGATTCTAAATATTGTTAGCTATTGGATATCCAGACGATTCAAAGAAAAATATGATTAACACGATGATTATCTACAGGGCGGGTTAACAAATATCCTACAATAAAACGTAAAATCACTATAAACCCGCCCTTATCACATAGAGGTATTATATGACAACATACAGACAAAGCGATTTTCAAAGTAGTAATTCCGAATTCACCGACAATATTGAGAAAAGAGAAACCATAGGAAAAGTATTTGAATATCTTTTTTTATTAGGTTTACTTATCGGTTTATTCGTTCTAGCTTTATTAGTGTTTGATATATCAAAAGATGGTTTAGCTAGATTTCTCACACCCGGATTTCTAACCGAAACACCTTCACGTTTTCCCGAAGATGGTGGTATACGTCCAGCAATTATAGGCAGTGTCCTTTTAGGAGTGATTGTAATTTTAACTGCTGTACCTATTGGTATAGGAGCGGCTTTATACCTCGAAGAATACGCACCAAAAACTTGGTGGACATCGCTAATTGAGATTAATATCGGTAATCTTGCTGGGGTACCTTCTATAGTCTACGGTTTGCTTGGATTAGGCGTTTTTAATTACCTTTTAGGATTTGGACCAAGTTTAATCTCTGGTGCCTTAACTCTTTCTTTACTATCATTACCAGTAATAATTGTTACAGCAAGAGAAGCAATACGTGCAGTTCCAGATTCGCTAAGAAACGCTTCTTACGGATTAGGTGTAACCAAGTGGCAAACTATTCGTAGTCATGTTTTACCTTATGCAATTCCAGGTATTCTCACAGGGGTGATTATTTCAGTATCTCGCGCCATAGGAGATGCAGCTTGCTTACTTGTTGTTGGCGCCGTAAGTTTTCTCACCTTTGACCCAGGTTTATTTCAAAGATTTATGGCGTTACCTATCCAGGTATTCAGCTATATTACCCGTCCCGAATCAGGTTTTGGTAATGCCGCTGCTGCCACTATCATTACCTTAATTCTCTTAATCTTCGCGCTGAACGCAATTGCAATTTATGTCCGTCAACGCTTCACATTGAATTAAATAAATACAAATACAGCAAATTAGGAGATATAAAAATGACTAACAGCAACGGTAGAAGCACACAAAGTGGTAAAAGTAACACAGCTCTTAACGAATATGATAGTCGTGTATTTAATCTGGAAGCGGTTAAAGTTTTCTATAGTGGCTTTCTAGCGCTTCAAGATGTTTACATGGAAGTTCCCGACAAACAAATTATTGCTTTTATCGGACCTTCAGGTTGTGGCAAAAGCACCCTGCTACGCTGCTTCAATAGAATGAATGATTTAATTCCAGGCGCCAAAGTAGAAGGTAAACTCAACTACCGTGGTCGCAATATCCACGACTCTAACATTAACTCCGTTAAATTACGGCGCCAAGTTGGGATGGTATTTCAAAGACCTAACCCTTTCCCAAAATCCATATACGAAAATATTACTTTCGGTCCCCGTTCAAACGGTTATAAGGGTAATATTGATGAACTTGTAGAAACTTCTCTTAAACGTGCGGCTATTTGGAATGAAGTTAAGGATAAATTAAAATCTAAAGGTACAGCATTATCTGGTGGACAACAGCAAAGATTATGCATCGCGCGCGCTATCGCCATGAAACCAGATGTACTATTAATGGATGAACCTTGCTCTGCTCTTGACCCAATTTCTACTCGTCAAGTTGAAGAACTTTGCCTAGAGATCAAAGAGCAATACACCATTATTATGGTGACACACAACATGCAACAAGCTTCTAGAGTTGCAGACCATACAGCATTCTTTAATACAGAAACCGATAAAAACGGTAAACGCTACGGTAGATTGGTTGAATTTAGTCCTACTAAACAAATATTTGAGGCGCCGAAAACTCCAGAAGCTGCTGAGTATATAAGCGGTCGTTTCGGTTAAAGATATTTAACAATACCATTTAGATTTCTAATTTCCTTAAGAAATTGGGAATTTTTTTATTTGTATCATCCTAATCAAAGAATTATTGCTTTGGTGCCATACCCTTTATAAATCATCCTTATTTGTATCGCCTTAATCAAAGAATCATTACCTGAGCATCGTAAACTACTATATGTTTATCGATATTTAGGTGTATATACATAACAAATTTCAATTATGTGTGACATTCATTACTATAATGGGAGTTCAAATGCTAAAGGCTATTGTTTTGGCTTGGCTACTGCTGTTTATTGGCGACTTCCTCTCGACATTTTTATACCATGTACCTCAACATGTTTTTGGTAGCTTGCATTTAAAAACGCACCACTCAGGAAACAAAGATTTTCGTCACTACGCAGTTTTAGCGCTAAACCTCGATGTTCTTTTAGATGGTGTTTTAGGCGCCATTCCTTACATTATAGTAGGGATATTTTTATGGCAATTTTCACCTATTGGGGTTATTATTGGCTTACTTTTAGGCCAACTACATGTGTGGTGGAGACATACAACCGCTCTCGGTTGGCAAACACCAGAATGGGCAAATACTCTATGTCGGTTTTTACTTATTACCACTCCTGAAAGACACTGGTTGCATCATAAAAAAACTAGCGTTGGTTATGGGGACATCTTCACCATTTTTGAAAAGCCAGCAAAAGCTTGGCAGTCTTGGCTACGTTTACTAAGACTCCATTCGCAACGGATATAACAGATGTAACGGATAGTTGGTACTTTACATCCGTTACATCCGCTTTATCGGTTGCAAGAACTTGCTTTCAAAATATAATATAGTGTAAAATAATGTAACTGTATCAGCTTACCGTAGATTCAAGTCTAAAATAAGCAATATTAGGAATTACGTATGTCATCTGACTATCGCTTTGAAACGCTGCAAATTCATGCTGGACAGGCGCCTGCTCCTGGAACGAACGCACGTGCTGTACCGATATATCAAACGACTTCTTAGGGAGTTCCAAAAATTTAATTCTCCATCTTGTGGGGTGGGCATCCTTGCCCGCCTTCTTTGAATGAACGGGCAGGATGCCCATTCCACAATTAAATATTGGAGATTTTTTTATTTGGAAGTCCCTTACCGGAGGAGCAGATGCTTCTGACTGGTGGGAACCTTTATTCGGCGCCAATAAAGCTTTTGACCCAGAGGTAGATTTTATAGTATGTAGCAATGTTTTGGGAAGTTGCTATGGCACAACAGGCCCTATAAGCATTAACCCTCAAACAAATCACATATACGGCGCCAGCTTTCCCCAAATTACCATCCGCGATATGGTAAATTTACAAGCTGCTTTAGTACAAGCTCTGGAAATTCAACGTATTAAATTAGTGGTCGGTGGTTCTTTAGGAGGAATGCAAGTACTAGAATGGGGATTATTATATCCTGATTTGGTTGAAGCAATGGCGCCAATTGCAGTTTCAGGTCGTCATTCAGCTTGGTGTATTGCTTTAAGTGAAGCACAGCGACAAGCAATTTATGCTGACCCTAACTGGCAGTTAGGAAATTACACTTTAGATAAACAACCATCACAAGGTTTGGCTGTAGCTAGGATGATGGCGATGAGTACCTATCGTTCGTGGGGTAGCTTTGAAAATCGGTTTGGACGACAACAATATTTAAATGAATTTGCCATAAGTAGTTATTTGCAACATCAGGGGCAAAAATTTATCCAGAGATTTGACGCGAATACTTACATTACTCTTACCCACGCGATGGATAGTCATGATATAGCTAGAGGTCGTGGTAGTTTTGCTGATGTATTAAGTAATGTAAAGAAATCAACATTAGTAGTAGCGATTGATTCAGATATACTTTATCCACCACACGAACAACAAGAATTAGCAACATTAATATCTAACTCTAAGTTCGCTCTTGCAAAATCGCTTCACGGTCACGATGCATTTTTAATCGATATGTCAGAACTTAATGACTTGATAGTAAATTTTCGGCGTGAATTGGCGCCATATCGTAGGTTGGGTGGAGGCACGGAACCCAACCAATAGTTCTATAACAGCAAAAAATAATATTTTTGTTCTCAGTGTAATCGTTGAAAAAGCTGAAACTTTACAATTTACTTGAAAACTATTTACAACATCTTTAACAATCTCTACAATTTTACGTGTATTGTGATACAAGACGCAAAAAAAGGCATTTTCATACAATATATAAATCCTAATAGCAAACACAGAAGGATTTAATAATTGTATTCATTAATAAACGTTCTGTGTTAATTGCTATTTATGATTAAATATTAATCTATAAATAGCCAATAATTTCTATAAATATAATTAAAATGTTCATCTTTTTTGCATCTGCGGCTGACATGTAACAAGATCAATATTTTTATGATACAAAAAATATCTGCTCCCAGTAATCCTGATTCGCGAGTTTTATTGTTATCAATGCGTAATTTAAAATACCATGTTTCTCGCGGAGCGGTTTATGAGCTTGAAGATGTAATACAAAACTGCGATGCGGTTGATGTAATTGCACCAAAGTTTAATCCAAATTTTTTCAAATTTACTAATAGAATAGCTAATAGTACAGCTAATTTTTTAAAAAATGGAAAATATGTACAATCATTAGTGAATCAAAAAATCGAAGTAAATAAAAATTACGATTTATTTTTCTTTTTTTGTCAGTCAATTCAAGATGTTCTGGTTTTAAATTCTATCAAAGGCTGGCGGGAAAAGTGCCGTTATGCTGTTTGTTGGTTAGACGAACTTTGGGCAAAAAATATAAATAGTTGGCTACCGCAGCTACGAGTTTTAGAAAATTTTGATAATATTTTTCTAAATTTTGATGGTAGTATTAGTCAGGTTGCTGATATTGTTGGGTGCCCTTGTCACTCACTAGCTTATGCTGTTGACGCTATCAAACTGTGCCCTTATCCTAATCTTACCGAACGATGTGTTGATGTATTGAATATTGGACGCCGTTCTACAGTTACTCATAATGCTTTGTTGGATTTAGTGAAGCATAAGAATCTATTTTATATCTATGACACTATCCAAGATTTATACATGGCTGATTATAGAAGCCATCGTGGTCTTTATACCAATTTTCTGAAAAGAAGTCGCTACATGATAGTGAATAAAGCAAAATTTGATTTAACTGGTAAATCTAATCCTCAAGAGGAGGTGGGGCCACGTTTCTATGAAGGAGCAGCAGCTGGAACTATTATGTTAGGCGTACCTCCCAAATGTACAGCTTTTACACAAAACTTTGATTGGTCTAATGCTGTAATTGAAATTCCTTTTGATTGCTCTAATATCGCTGAGGTTATCACTGAATTAAATCAAAGCAATATCAGCGACAAAATACGTAAAGACAATATTACTAATTCGTTACTCAGACATGATTGGGTTTACCGTTGGGAAAAAATCCTTGAAACAGTAGGGTTAGAAACAACTCCTCAAATACAAGCGCGTAAAGCTGTTCTTGAAAAATTAGCTGATACAGTAAATGCATCAACTTCAGACAATCACAACCCACAATTAGTTTGGAACTAATGCAGGCTGGCAAAAGGTATCTCAACAAGTCAGGACTGTCATTTTAGCGTAAGGTGGGCATCCCCAGCCCTTTCAACGCGAACTAGTGAACTAGTGTAGCAAGGCAGATGGCAGAGGGCAGATGGCAGAAGTGAAAAGCCTTATGAAACATACGCTTTTTACTCTTTCAACTGTACTACTATTTTAGTCAAGCTGCACTAGTAACATAAGTACTAAAAGCTTAAGTAATTGGTTGCTTAAAAATAAGGTATTTTTTATAAAATATTAAATATACGAACTTTCAAAGTGGCAAGTATGTTTTCTTATTTATACATCTTATCAAATACGGTTTTATTCATAACTTTGTCTTAGATAAAACATCATATTTGATAAATTGTTGACATGAAAAATATGCACGAAAATATTTTACGTGCGGTAAGCAGTTAAAAAATATTCTTTCTTTTATAACTAACTTTGTGATTTCTTTTTTTGGTGGGTCTCTAAAAGTCGTGCGGTAGAAACATGGCGATGGTTACTATTAACTATTAAAGGTTCTCGCTTTTTTTTCTTACCTCTCGTTGCTTTTAAAAAACGTTTCAAATGTACACCATCTGCAAGTCGTTGTAGAAGTTCTGCTATTTGGTCAAGAGAATATGTACCAAACACTTCCCACTTTGGTGGTGGTATCGCAATCATCATCCCTCTATATATTCCTTGAATCTCATCTACCAAATAAAAATCAGATAAGCCAACTTCAATTTTATTAACTCCATGTACACTTCCCAAGGCACCTCGTAAAGTCGCAAGTATATTGTATGGCAACTAATGCCATTGAAAAAGAAAATAATGCAGCTTTGGGGTAGGCTAAAGTCTGAATTTCGCCGTTAAAATTTTCAGTGACAGTTTGAAAAAGTGTTTCTATTTTCCAACGATTGCGGTATATTTCAGCAACTTCGACTGCGTTTGCATCGCTACTTGGTAAGTTAGTAAAAATCGCTATTTCCCATTCTTTATCTCGCGTCGGTACATTTAGCTTTACCAAAACCCGCCTGAGTTGTAGGATTTCCCCTTCATATGATATTTCTATTTTCTGCTCAAACACTTTTCCTGTTTCAGTTTCTCCTATATACTTTAATTCACTTAATTCTTTAAATCCTAATGAACCATGTTGGCGAATTACAAAAAACGCTCCTTTCAATATTATTGTATATAAGAACTTTGCTGTACAAAAGTTACGGTCTCCACACCAAATATCTTTCGGTTTAACTAAAGCCAGTATTTGGTCAAATGACGCGCGCTCTTGAGCGTGACCGTCCTCAACTAATAAAACATCTGTTACTAACTTTGATGCTTGGTCTAATATTGCTATTGCTTTACCTGGTAGAGAAGAAGCTGCATAAGCGCGGATTGCATCTAGTCTATGGTCTGTTGCCGCAAGGCAGGTACCATCTACAAATTTCAGTTTATAACCTGTCAATAAATCTGCTTGTTCTCCACCCATTGCTTGAATTAAATACATTAAATCACTTGCTGTTTCTCGTAATAATGCTTGACTTACATTTAATTCAATTCCAGAGAGCTTGTTATATAATGCGGTTGTACTTACTATTTTTTCTATTGCTTTCGCTCTATAAGCAGCATGGACTGACTTATGAATCCCACATACGACCAAACTCATTAAATCGACCTGACTTGAAAACAATAAATCTTGCTGATATTGAACAGTCGCATGTGCCTCAAATATTTTATCCAAGCGTTCTGGCATGAAAATACACTCCATTAACACTCGTGCCATCACACTTATGGGACTTTCTTCTACAAATTGCTCAAAGACAGTAGATAACATTTTGATGCACCACAATTATTAATACTGTCAAGAATACCTTGAAGTCGTTCTTAATAATCAATACCAGGAGCGGCTTACAGGCGCCGTCCTAGTAGTGCATTAGTTCGCGTTGAAAGGGCTGGCACTGCCCACCCTACGCTTCCCATTAAACAGTAAAATAAAAAGTGGCGCCAAATCCAACAGTACTTTCAGCCCAAATTTTACCTTCATGACGGTTAATAATTCGCTGTACTGTAGCTAAACCGATACCAGTACCTTCAAATTCAGTATCGGAGTGCAATCTTTGAAAGGGTAAAAATAATTTATCATGGTATTTCATGTTAAATCCGGCGCCGTTATCGCGGACAAAGTAGATTGGTGACTTTGATGAGTTAGCATCTTGATTTTCTACAATGCCAAACTCGATACGCGCGTATTCAACGTATTTAGTATATTTTCAAGCATTACCAATTAAGTTTTCTAAAACATAATAAATTAAACGCTTATCTGCAAAAGCAGTAATACCTCCAGGGATACAAAATAAAACTTGACGTTCCGGTTCTGCTGCAAATAACTAGGATAATTTAAATAACCAACGCTTGGAGTAAAGCCAGTTAAATATTCCTCTGTCAAGCTTATCTGCCATTTGGTAAGATAAATCTGTAAAAATTTTCCTGTCGAAGCTTCTAACTGCTTACTCGCAGTGTAGCCAACAAGTAAACTAAGCAAAATTGAAAGTATTAATGCTACACTGCCAATTGCTAGACCCAGACGCAGCCTAAAATTTCTGCGCGGGTCAAGAAAAGCGAAAACGCAGCGCCAATTAACACTCATGTATAAACCTTAAATTTGTGCGCTTCTTAATATATTATGTCGTTTTCGCACAAGCTGTGATCGGCTCCAATTGTGAAGAAATATATATTACAAATATTAGACTGGTGAGTTAAGCGCGCATTATAGATTAATTATTTTTAATTCGGCGCCATATTCGTAACGTTCTGTCGGCGCCACCACTAATTAATATATCACCGTCTTTGCTAAATACGAATGTTTCTACAGTATCTCCGTGTTTGGCAAGGGTACGAATATTCTTTGCTGTGATGTAGTTCCAAATTTTAATGGTTTTATCGGTACTGCTACTCGCGAGTATCATCCCATCCGGGCTAAAATTGAGTGCGGTTATTTCTCCTGTGTGTCCTTGTAAACTACGAGCGAATTTTAAAGTTTCAACATTCCAAATATTAATCGTATTATCACTACCACTTGCTAGGTATCTACCATTAGTGCTAAAAGCAAGCGAGTCTATTTTAGCGCTGTTACCTGTAAATGTATGAATGAGGCGCCCGGTTTCAGTATCCCAGAGTTTGATACTGAAATCATTGCTACCACTAGCTAAAATTTTACCATCAGGACTAAAAGTTACTGCCCGTACTGCCTGAATATGTCCATTAATAGTACGAATAAGTTCACGTGTTGAAAGTTTCCACAATTTAATAGTTTTATCATCGCTTCCTGAAGCTAGTATTTTTCCATCTGGACTAATAGATAAAGTCTTAACTGAAGCAGCATGTCCAGTTAATGTGCTGATTTCCTGACCATTGGCTAAATTCCAAAGTTTGATAGTACTGTCTTCACTACCTGTAGCTAAAGTTTGTCCTTCCGGACTAATTTTAATGACATTGACGCGATTATGCCCGACCAAGGTTGAAATAGCTTGTCCTGTAGCCAAACTCCATAGCTGTACTGTCCGGTCATTTGTACTAGCAATCGTGTTACCATCTGGTGTTATTGCTGTTGATATAACGCTACTTTCATAACCCCTAACTGTCACAGCAAGATTAAAATTGGGCATAACGTTGCTCATTGAGTCTAGCTGTCCTTCTGTTAATGCTTGGTTTGGCTGACTGTTATATGGGTTAAGCGCATTAAAAGAAAACTGCTTATACCAGAATTGTCCTAGTACTAAAAGCAGTACACTGGCAATAGCTATAAAGCCAAATTGAAGCTTAATATCACGAGTTGAGAATATTGATGGAGAAGTTGATTTTAATTGAGGTGATTTAGAGTGCAAATCTTGAAGAACCTCATCAGCAGATTGATAACGCTGATGTATATCTTTTTTCAGTAATTTCTCTAACACCTTTGCGAAATTATCACTAACAGGAGCTTTTAAATAATTCTGCCAGCTACTTACCCAAGCATAACCATGTTCTGACCATAGCTTAAAAGGAGAAATTCCTGTTAGCAAGTGAAAAGCTGTTGCACCTAAGCTAAATAAATCACTTGCTGGATGTGCTGTTCCATCGCGAATTTGTTCAATAGGAGAATATCCATGTGAACCTATCGAAGTTCCTGTTTTAGAATATACTCGTGCTGTTAATTGTTTTGACGAACCAAAATCTATCAATATTAACTTTCCATCGCTTTGACGACGCACTATATTTTGCGGTTTAATATCACGATGAATTACTGAGCGTTCGTGAATGAATTTAAGAATCGGTAATAAATCTAGCAATAAATTACGTATATCTTCTTCATTATAAGGCGAATTGGACGCTTTTGCTTGGCGCCGTGAATTTAACTCACGTAATAAATTTTGCCCATCTATATATTGTTGAACTAAATATAAATAACTTTTTTCTTCAAAATAAGCAATTAACGTTGGAATTTGTCCGTGTTCTCCCAACTGTTGTAAACGTTCTGCTTCTTGTTGAAACAATTCAATTGCTTTTTTCAATGCCCAACTACTATCAGCTTTTGGTGCTAATTGCTTGATAACACACAGTTCATTTAATTTATCAATATCCTCTGCTAAATAAGTTCTACCAAATCCACCTTCATTACTAAGTACCCGTAGTACCCGGTAACGATAACGTAATAATTCTACCAGCGGGGCGCCGCAAGTTAAGCAAAACTTCTCACTATTGGGATTTAGCGGGTTAGGACAATCGGGATTTAAGCAGCAGATTGTCATTTGAATTTATTAAAATTAGATTATGGTCAACCGGGATTTGAAAATGAGAATCAGAAATTAGGCTTTGGGTAAAGAGAACCTTTTAAATCATTCTCTGTTCCCAATTCACTATTCTCTGTGTCAAAATTAACTTATACATGTCGCATCGAAACCACCGACATTTATTAAGTAAGATAATTTATCTTTGTATTATACAAAAAGATTTTAAAAAGCAAGCCTTTTTCTTCGTACAATTTTCACAATAAAATATTCATATTTTTCAAATTAATTTGTATCAAAACCCACAAAATATTGATTATAATCAAAAATATATAATTTTAATCTAGATACAAGCCAAACATCATATTATTTTCTTCATTCATTCCTACATAACCGCAATCTTTTAATTAAAAAAATCTAAATTATATTTTTGATGAATAGTTCTAAACTTTGACAGGTATAAAAATGTCATTCTGAGCGCAGCGAAGAATCTAGAATATATAATGTAGAATAAGAGGACTTACCAGAGAATTGGATGGAATTTGCTTCTGCTGAGTTAGAAAGTCTTGCTGAGATATGGAAAGCTCAGGCTAGTAAACTTCAAAAATCTAATGCGTTAAATACTTTTAATGAAAAGCTGAGTCGAGAGTGGGCAATTGAAACTGGTATCATTGAGAACATTTATTATATTGATGAACCAACAACACAGCTTTTAATTGAAAAAGGAATTAATATTGATTTGATTCCTTTTGGTACAACGGATAAACCAGCAACAGAAATTATCTCAGTTTTGAATGCTCATCAAGAAGCTTTAGAAGCGTTGTTTGATTTAGTACAGCAAAAGCGGGCACTTTCACTTTTCTATATTCGAGAGCTACATCAAATTATAACGCAGCATCAAGAAACGGTTGATTCTGTCGATGCTTTTGGGCGTAAAGTACAGGTCACTTTATTACAAGGACAATGGAAAAAACATTCTAATAATCCAACTAGGAAAGATGGAGCATATCATCAATACTGCCCTCCTTTACAAGTTCAAACTGAAATGGAACGTTTAGTTAATATGCATTTTGGGCATGTTAAACAACAAGTTACACCAGAAATTAAAGCTGCTTGGTTGCATCACCGTTTTACGCAAATTCACCCATTTCAAGATGGTAATGGAAGAGTCGCGCGTGCATTAGCTTCTCTAGTTTTTATTCAAGCAGGTTGGTTTCCTTTAGTTATTACTCGCAATGTTAGAGACGAATATATTGGCGCTTTAGAAGCAGCAGATAAGGGAAATTTATCTAATTTAGTTCATCTATTTACAAAACTACAAAAGAAGGTGTTTACTAACGCTTTAAGACTTTCAGAAAATAATATTATTGAAAATAAAATACTTCAACAAGCTATCATAGCAGGAATTACGGTTCTTTCGTACATAGCGTGCTAAATTTTAATTTAAATCGATAATTATCCTTTATTTTCAAGGCTTATAGGCACTTATCGTTGAAATTTCAGTAATTTTATCTTTATAAAGATAATAATTTTATCTTTATAAAGATAATAATGGCTGCTTTATAAAGATAATAATGGCTGTAAGATAAGCACAGCATGGGTTTAAAGCCAATTTTTCAACAGATTTAGCACGCTAAGTACGGAAGAGCCGAGATTCTTCGCTACGCTCAGAATGACAATTTTAGACCGTTTTTAGTATAACTTATTACTATAATGTTTGATATAAGTCTTGTGGGATGGGCATCCTTGCCCGTCCTTATATGAAGAACAGGCATCCCTGCCTGTTCCACAATTTTACCATTTGCAAATTACAATCCACAATGTATTTAATTTTTTAATTTTATTATATTTAATTAGCAAGGAGTTAATATTTAAAATCAAGCGGAGTTAATGTTATTCACGGTAATCGGTTTCGCTTTCGCATAGCTTGTTTTTGTTTTAATTTTTCTCGCCATTCACGAATTGCCATTGCTGTTCTTGTAACATGTGTTTTATATCCTTCTGGAATTTCTAGGCTGTTACTGCTGCTTGTGGCGCCTAAACGTTGGCTTGTCATACAGTTGTTTAAGGTTGGTAAATACGATTCCATCCCTAAGTCCCACATTACGTCTTCTGCGTTTTTGTAACGTTCTTCAAGAGGTATTTTTACCATTTTGGATAATACTTTGGCGAAGTGGTCACTAATTTGCACTTCTTTTTGCCAAGCTATTTCTCCATTATGGGCATCATAATCAAATTCTAACGGCGCCTTGCCTGTTAACATGAATAAACAAGTTACCCCAACTGCGTAAACGTCGCTTGCGTAAACTGGACGTAACGAAAATTGTTCTGGTGGTGCAAAACCCATTGTTCCGACAAAATTTGTCGTCGCGCTTTTAGAGTTACCATCGCTGCTTTTTGCTAATTCCTCTTTAACGGCGCCAAAATCTATTAGTACTAATCTACCATCGTCATCGCATCGCAGTAGGTTGTGTGGTTTAATATCACGATGAATTACTTTGTGTTTGTGAATGTACTGTAATACTGGCAGTAACTCGCGTAAAAATTGTTTTACGACTCCTTCGCTTTTTGGCCCAGTTCTACGAATTTCGCGTGCGAGTGTTGAACCACGTACATATTCTTGCACGAGGAAAAACTCACCATTCATATCAAAGTAATCTAATAACATTGGTATTTGAGAATGATTACCAAGTTTTCCAAGAGCTTTCGCTTCTTTCTCAAACCGAACACAAGCACGTTGCCAGCTTTTTGGTTTTGTAACCTTTGGGCAAAGCTGTTTAATTACGCAAAGTGGGTTTCCTGGTAAAGTCATATTCTTAACTAGGAATGTGACTCCAAAACCACCTCTACCTAAAACTCGTTGAATTTCGTAGCGGTCACGAAACAGTTGCTTGGTACCGCATAATTGTCCAAGCTGGGTTTCGTGCAAAACATCATCGTGAAAATCAGACACTTTGTGAGATAAACGATTCATTAGAGTATTGCTGGTAATAAGTTAACAGCTACTTTGCAATGTCTTTAATTTATCCGCGATTCGAGCTTGGCGCCAGTAGCATTACCGTATCTTTGCAAAAACCTAATCTTTCTCCGAAGTATCCGGATTCCAGTACTTTTGAAATGTAAATTATACAACAAGTATGAGACCGTACATGGACGGTCTCTACATTATGGGACTTCAATAGGGACTAAGATGTTTTCTGGCAAGTAACTGTGAAATTTACCATCTTCGGTAAGTATTAATACTAGCCGTAAGGGGTAATCAGGGGGTACTTGTAAATCTGCCCAAGGTACTGCGATTTCTAAGCAGCTATCCATTGCTACTTGCGCGCGACTGCTACGACTGTGCCATTGAAAGTTTTCTCCAGCTTCCTGGAATTGAATTGATTGTGTGATTAAATTAACTTCTAAATGGTGGTGATAGTGGTAGTTTAATGGCGCCGTGTTTGGAACGGATGTTAGGGGTATGGGGCTGTTATGCATGGTACGGTCTGGATAAAACCACAGTAGGTTTAATTCAGCGGGTATATCTTGTCCTGGCTGTACTCCAACTTTGAAGTCTAAGCGTAAGTAAAAGTTGATGTGGTCGGCGCCATACCACAATCTTTGTATTGCACTACTGTTGTGCATTGTACCCCTGGCGCCGCCAATTTCCATGCGTCCAGCTTTGTCCCAGTCTTGTTCGTCACCTTTACCGTTAATAACCGGATGAATAAAACTGGCAGGACGACAGTCACCTCGCGCTGCATGACTTTCTAGCGGTTGGCGTAAATAAGAGGGTATTGGTTCATTGAGTGCTTTGTATATACCGTACAGGTGTTCGCGAAATAACTGGTCAAAAATTGCATCTTGGTTCGAGGAATGTCCTTCACCAAACCACCAAAACCAATCTGAACCTTCGGCAGCATACAGCGCTTCCCAAGCTTCGGGGTTACTTTCCTCGGTTGCTTCTGGATGACTTGCTAATACTGCACGCGCTTCTTTAAGATAATCCCACGCACGGTTTTTTACTGGGTCGCCTATCCAAGTCGTAAAACTTCCATCAACCCATGAACCGCTATGAAGTTGGGCGCCTGGTATTGTCGCAGTTGCAGGAAATTGGTCTAAAAATTCGGCGACGGTAACAAGTTTGATATGGGGTTCGTTACTCAAACTTTGATATAAAGCTTCTAAAAACGGTTTACCATCTTGCTGGTAATATTCCCAGCAATTTTCACCATCTAGAGCAATTGTTACTAACCAAGGCTGTTCAGGTTGCCGTTCACGCTGCATTTTGGCGATGGCTTCAAGATGTCCTATTAAATCTGCTGCTGCTTTTTTAGGAGGCATTGAGCCATAAGTAAAACCTATCAAATCTGATAAGCGATGGTCACGAAAAACTATTGCTAAATCACCCGCTGGTGTTTGCAAGCGATATGGTCGATATAGCAATTCGGGTTCTAAGACATTTCCCGCTGCGTTACGGTTGAAAAATCTTTTTAAAGTCCAACCTAAAACTGCTTCATCCGAGCAAATCCACTTAAAGCCTTGTTTTATGATATAAGGCAATACTGCTGGACTAACCGATTGTTCTGAGGGCCATAGACCGCGCGGTTCACGTCCAAATCTGTCTAAATATAAATCCCAAGCTTTACGTAAATGTCGAGGAATATCTTCTGCCCACTCAAACCGGGATTGCGGTAGTGTCATATTTGGAACTGCCACACGTCCCGAATTTGTATCAGCAAGCAAGGGCATAATTGGGTGGGTGTAGGGAGTAGTTGTGACTTCCAACTGTCCCGCCGCTTGCATTTTACGATGTTGAGGAATAATTTGAGCTAAAATTTCGCGCTGTTTTGAGTAAATGCGCTGACGGTCACTCAATGTAAAATTACGGTCTTGCTTTAGCCAAGCTGCTATTTCGGGGTCATCCCAAAATAAAGGGTCAATCCATGCTAAGTTGTGCCAAGCTAGCAAATCTCCATATTCTGACTCTTGCCAATTTTCAAAACACCAATTTACACCATTGTTATTACGTTGCTCGTATAACTCTGAGTAACGAGGATGAGGGTCAATTAGGGTGTGGTGATTGGCATCGAAAAAATGTTCAATAATAAACGCGCGCTGTTCGCGACTGAGCTTTTCTGTAGGTGTGAGAGTCGCTTCTAAATAAGGGTCAAATGCAGTTCCCGCGATATAATCTTCGAGTTGTAATATTAATGACGGTACTAAATTGACAGTTTGGTGCAACTGTGGATACTTCTCTAAAAGCAGCACTAAGTCCAAATAATCTTTTGTACCGTGCAATCGTACCCAAGGGAGGCGGTATTTCTGAGTACTGGTACTAGAAATACCAATCTGAGGGGATTTGTACAGAGGTTGATGCTGATGCCAAATAAAAGCTACGTGGAGAGGATGAGGCATAAAATATACTTATGAGTTGGGAGGTAGGGTGCGTGACGCTAATAACAATTCTGAAACGAAGCTAGCATCTAATAGCGTCACACACCGACGTTAGTTAGGAGTTATGAGTCCTAACTTTTTACTCTTTACTCCTTACTTTTAACTTTTCACTCGTAGATTAAGGTACGTGACGCTACTAGAACGCTTGCTTCGTTTCAGGTTTTTGGTAGCGT
Organism: Calothrix sp. PCC 7103; assembly: GCF_000331305.1. Taxonomy (GTDB): domain Bacteria; phylum Cyanobacteriota; class Cyanobacteriia; order Cyanobacteriales; family Nostocaceae; genus Dulcicalothrix. The sequence goes on from NZ_KB217478.1 coordinate 938,991, forward strand.
CACGCACCCTATATTACTTGTTCTACTTCGGCAATTTCGGGAATCATTTCTCGAAGACGACGCTCTAAACCCATACGCAGGGTCATTGTCGAACTGGGACAACTACCACAGGCGCCTTGTAACCGCAGTTTAACAATAGGACCATCGAGTTCTACAAGTTCCACATTACCACCGTCTGACATCAGGTAGGGGCGCATTTCATCTAATACTGTTTCAACGTTTTCAACTGTAAGTTCCATAGTTTTAGACCTGGTAAGTTAATTGTGGTGCTTTAACAAAAATTATCTCTTCAGGAATTGATGACAATTGATATTCTAAGTTCCATATTCCATTCTATGGAAATATCAACAATTTTTGGCAGTTCAACTTAATACTGGCTGCTGGTACAAAGGAACTGTAAATGTCACGGTAGAACCTAATCCTTCACCTAGACTGTAAAAATGAACCTCTCCACCCATTGCTTCAACAAGTTTCTGAGAGATGGCAAGTCCTAAACCTGTACCTCCGTACTGACGGGTACGCGAGCCATCAACTTGTGAGAATGATTGAAATAGTTTATCTTGCTTATCTAATGATACACCAATACCAGTGTCAGCGACTCGAACTTTTACAATGCCTGGAAATTCTCGGTCTTGGAATCGCATTTTCTTACGCACCACATCCGCACTCAATGTTATACCACCTTCATGAGTAAATTTAATCGCGTTTCCGACCAAATTAATCATTACCTGCTTTAAGCGTAAATAATCCCCAAAAACCACTATCTTATCGGCTGTATCGGGCAATTGCATTTGGAAGCTAAGATTTTTTTGTTCAGATTGCAACCGCATTGAATTACTTACGTCAGCGAATAATTCGTCTAGATTGACTGAACTTAGCTCTAAATCGTTTTTTCCTGCTTCTATTTTGGCAAAATCAAGAATATCCTGAATTATATCAAACAAATGTACTGATAATTTATGAGATTCTTGTAAATACTCTCGTTCTTCTTCAACGCTGTCGGTCATATCATCAAGGATAAGCTTTAGAAAACCCATTATTCCATTTAAGGGAGTTCTAATTTCATGAGAGACGTTTGCCAAAAATTCGCTTTTGCGTCGCGTAGCTTCTTCTGCCTGAAATCGAGCGGCGCCTAGTTCTTTATATAATGTTGCATGTGCGATTGCGGTTCCTAGTTGGTCAGCTACTTCTTTAGCTAATTCAAGTTCTTCAGCAGTTAGAGATTTACACTCGTCGCGCAAAGTTATGGCAATAATTCCGTTTGGCTGGTCTTGGTGACATGTAACAGCAACTAAAATACGTCCTTGTCGAAAGTATGGATGCTGAGAGTCAACGACAACTGGTTTGAGCGTTAAGAGTGTTTCTACCAATCCAGGTTCAGAGTTAATATCGATTTCTAAACCCAACATTGAAGTGATATTTGGCTTGTGATACTCGGCTATGACTTTAACACTCTTGGCGCCTGGTTTGTAAGGACAAATAATACACCTGTCTAACCGTAACGCTTCACCTAGGCTATCAACCGTTTGCTGCCAAATTACATCTAAATCAAGAGTACGACGTATACTACTTGTAATACGATTAAGTATTTTTTGGTGCTGTTGCGAGCGTAACGCTAAGTCTGATATGGATGTCGTTGATAATGGCGGTAAAGCTTCATGATTTTTTTCTGCCACTTGTAAAAGCCTTCCCATTACCAACACAGTAGTCGCGGTATCACCTAATGATGGCATTACAGGAGTAATTGCTAAATCGAACTCATATAAATACTGTCGATAAGCAAACCAAAACTGACACCGTTCAGGCGTTAGTACCGTCATAACTCGCTGTAAACGTTGTGAATAAATAACTTTATCAACAGGAGCAAATGAATCATCTTGATTCAAAGAAGCAACAATTTGTTCAGTATTAATACTTAAACTATCAGAAGGCTGCCAATAAAAGCTTAAAAAGCGTCCTGCCCAATCTTGGGTATAGACGAGTTCGGCTCCTAAATTTGCCCATGAGCCATCAGTGTTACTAGCAATTGATTCCAAATTTCTTGACAATACTTTTGAGAGTTGGGAATTGGCAGTAATGCTCATGGCTCAAGTTCAATAGTTTAACGGCAACCAAAGGTTATTTAGCTAGATAGCTCCCTAAAGTTTGGCATAAATTTTTACAGATGAGGTATGGTAAAGCTGAAAAATTTTGGTTGCTCTTGAATCAAGCATTACATGGTTCAAACGTAAATAATATTCTCCTTTCAATAAAAATTAAGGAGTTTAATCATTCCACTCACCACGTGGGGGTATGGCTCGACGCACAGGGTTGCGCGTTAGTTCGTCATCTCTTGGCACATCCCCACGTAACCACTGACGAATGGCTACTTCTATGACTTTACTAGGGTCATTAGTCAGATGCTGAATTTGCTCTAGCAATTCTGAGTCAAGACGAATTGCTATCTCAACTTTCTCAGCAGGTCGCTGGTCAACATCTGTTGGTCTATCTTTCATATTCATAGGTTGATGTACCTGAAACTGGTTTTACTATATAAATGCTGTTACAAGCGGCGGACATTCAATGTTTATTGTACGCCTCTAATTGGCAAATGCCAGAATCCCTAGGCTAGGTTTAATATACCCCCCAAAGTCATGCAAATGAAGAGTAGAACCCTACTCTTCATTGATATTACCGTTCAAATTGTAACTTTTGCTACAGATTTGAAAAACTTAACTTTATCCAAACTCACCCAAAGGAGAGAGGATTACGTCAAATTTTCAACCTTGCGTTTTTTGAGGAAATTGGACATAAAGGGTCGTTCAAAAGCAAGATAGAAGAGATAAGCAAACATTAGCGAGGCGCCCAACCCGACAATATAAGATGCTGCTGCGAACATTGATGGGGATAAATTCAGGTTAAAAAGCCAGTATCGAACTAAAACGAGTATTGGACCGTGAGTTAAATATAAGCTGTAAGAAAAAGTACCTACTGTGATTAGCCAAGGCTGTTGAAAAAGCTTTAATAAAATATTGGGCGCCTTTTCTCCATCAACTATCGACTTTGTGCAAGAAATAAATAGACAAACTACGGCTAATCCAAAAAAACTATAACCAACCCAGATATGTAAACCTAGTTTTCTCCACTCAGTAATAAAGCCAATGGCAATAAAAATAATACTAAGTAAGTTCCACGGCAAAGAATTTTTGATTGAGATAAATTTGGGTTTTTGAGAGAATCCAATTTCTGCTGCCAGCATTCCCAGACTAAATATACCTATATAAAAAGCAGGCTCAAAAAATCCATCAAAAGCAATAGTTGGGATTAAGCCAGTTATATAAGCAATAGCTATAGTAGCAAGAATACCAAAACGGCGCCGTACAGGTAGTAAAAGTAAAGGAAATATAAAATAAATTTGCCACTCAGTTGCCACACTCCACATTGGTGGATTAATTGACATGTGAGTATCAGAACTTAAATTATGAATGAGAAACAAGTGAGACAAGATATCAATTAAGTTAAATTTGGGATGAAATGGACCTGTACCTGCAACACTATTCCAGATAAAGCCATTAAAAGTTTCGAGTATAAGAATCCCCAGCGCTAACAGAAAGCAAAAGATTAAAGCAGCATAATAAGGTGGTAAAATCCTTCGCGCACGTCTTTTAAAAAAATCGCTTAAACCACCTGGAATATAGCCTTCCTCCGAGCGTGAGACCGGAAGCATAAGCACATACCCTGACATCACAACAAAAATTACAACAGCGAAACCACCGTACCTTAAAAGCTTTACAAATGCAGACCAGAATAAAGGTAAACTTGCTTCAATACTTGGTTCAACGTGAACTAACACTATATACAAAGCAGTTAATCCACGCAAGCCATCTAAATAACTCAGGTGAAGCCTTTTTGTTTTTTCTACTGTTTTATTCATATAACAACCCCTGATATATAATAGTCCGAAATCCCATGTAAAATCCCGCATTGTAGAGACGCGATTAATCGCGTCTCTACATGAATACATTTTTTATAATTTATTTATAGTTGCGATAATAAGTTATTGCTAAGGGAGCAAATCAAATATATATTCAGGTTTATATCAACTCTTGCAGTAATCATGATACGCAGAAAAAATAATACCTATAAATTAATTGTTTAGATTTTGAAGCCAAATTAAATTTAATTAGTTTACGTATTAGTAAATTTATCGAATATTCGTTCAACACAGATAAAGACTTCATAAAGTATTAATAAATAATTATGAAAATTTGATATTATTTTAATAGTTTTTGCAAATTTTATAAGTAAGCATAGATAAGAAAAGGTAGTACAGGTTTACAAAAAGGGATAAATACTATTATTGCCCGTTTGCTACGTGCCAAGTGCCAATCCTGAATCGAGGCGCCGCTAGCGAAGAGCGATTAAAATGCGTATAGCAGCGTTTGGGCAAATAAAGCATTAAAATACGTTAAGTATCTTCTTTTTTATCTTGGTTGCTAAAAACAGCAAATAAAAGTATATGACTGACGTTCCCGCAGCGCGCATTCGCAATTTTTGCATTATTGCTCACATCGACCACGGGAAATCAACCCTTGCCGACCGCTTACTACAAGCCACCGGGACTGTAGAACAGCGGCAAATGAAGGAGCAATTTCTTGACAACATGGACTTGGAACGGGAGCGCGGCATTACAATTAAGCTGCAAGCTGCCCGGATGAACTACAAAGCAAAAGACGGTCAAGAGTATGTACTCAACTTGATTGATACTCCTGGACACGTGGATTTTTCGTATGAAGTATCCCGCAGTCTTGCCGCTTGTGAAGGGGCTTTATTAGTTGTAGATGCTTCTCAAGGTGTCGAAGCACAAACCTTGGCAAACGTTTACCTTGCCCTAGAACACGATTTAGAAATTATCCCAGTCTTAAATAAAATCGATTTACCCGGTGCCGAACCTGACCGGGTAGCTGGGGAAATAGAGGAAATTATAGGTTTGGATTGTAGTGGCGCCATTCTCGCTTCTGCAAAAGAGGGAATAGGCATTGACGAAATTCTCGAAACGATTGTAGAACGAGTACCACCGCCAAAAAATACTGTTGATGAAAAATTGCGTGCCTTAATTTTCGACAGCTATTATGACAGTTACCGAGGAGTAATTGTATACTTCCGTGTAATGGATGGTACCGTCAAGAAGAAAGACAAAATTTACCTGATGGCATCGGGTAGCGAATTCGAGATTGATGAATTGGGCGTTTTATCACCTAGTCAAAAACCTGTTGATGAACTTCACGCTGGAGAAGTAGGTTATTTATCTGCCTCCATTAAAGCTGTTGGTGATGCCCGTGTTGGGGATACAATTACTCTTTCTAATGCGAAGTCGCCAGAACCGTTACCTGGTTATACCGAAGCTAACCCGATGGTATTTTGCGGCATGTTCCCTATCGATGCCGACCAATTTGAGGACTTACGCGAAGCTTTAGACAAGCTAAGTCTTAATGATGCAGCGTTACACTTTGAACCAGAAACTTCAAGTGCAATGGGTTTTGGTTTCCGCTGCGGATTTTTGGGACTACTGCACATGGAAATTGTGCAGGAACGTTTAGAGCGCGAATATAACCTTGATTTGATTATCACGGCGCCTTCGGTGGTTTATAAAGTGATAACTATCAAAGGCGAAGAGTTATATATAGATAACCCCAGCCATTTACCATCTCCTAACGAACGGCAACACATTGAAGAACCTTATGTAAAAGTCGAAATGATAACCCCAGAAATTTATGTTGGGACATTAATGGAGTTATCGCAAAATCGCCGAGGTATATTCAAAGATATGAAATATCTCACCCAAGGACGGACAACTTTAACGTATGAATTGCCGCTGGCAGAGGTTGTTACCGACTTTTTCGACCAAATGAAATCAAGGTCACGCGGTTATGCAAGTATGGAATATCACCTAATAGGCTACCGCGAAAACCCACTAGTCAAGCTGGATATAATGATTAACGGCGACCCCGTAGATTCGCTGGCAATGATTGTTCACCGTGATAAAGCTTATGGTGTGGGACGGTCTATGGCTGAAAAGCTCAAAGAACTAATTCCCCGTCACCAATTTAAAGTACCTATTCAAGCTTCAATTGGTAGCAAAGTTATCGCCAGTGAACATATTCCAGCATTGCGGAAGGACGTACTTGCTAAATGTTACGGTGGTGACATTAGCCGGAAGAAGAAACTTTTGCAGAAACAAGCTAAAGGTAAAAAGCGCATGAAATCTGTAGGTACGGTAGATGTACCACAAGAAGCTTTCATGGCTGTATTACGTTTAGACCAATCTTAGCAGACCTCTAGATTGGGTAATTCTTAGAATAATTAAAAATCTTGTGGGGTGGGCATCCTTGCCCGCCCTTTTTAGATACCGATGGCAAATGAGGGGTCTCACCCAGTTTTGCATCAGTGCAAATTAGGACAATTATGATTAAGGTGGCTGCGTTAATGATACAGGCGTGCAGCCAAATATAAGTAAACAGATGGCTATACACGTTAATAGGCGCCTGCGTTATTGGGGGCTTTGGGGCATTAGCACTCGGTGGGCTGGCTCAAATAAAAAAGGAGTATCATCAAACGTTCAAGACTATTGGGATGAATATTATCAAAATGTTGGAACACAAGGAGATGATTTAGATTCCCTTGTAAGTAAAGCTAGAGATAAAGGTATTAATATTGTTTTTGGCTCTCAAGCTGCCTTCAATCCAATGACTGGAAATATAGAATTTGAAGCAAGTTCTAAGATATGGGAGTTTTTTGAAGAGTTTCTACATAAAAAAGTCGCTCAAGGATGGAAAAAGATGAAATTACCAGTTTGACTCAACAGTTAAGAAAAGTTAAAAATTATAAAGGTTATAAAAGTGTTAAAGCACCTGCTGTTGCGGCAGAGGAGATAACTGTAAAACAATGGCTGCTGCGACATGCTAGTTTAGTAGGAGTAGGAGAAGCAGAAAAAATCTTACTTCAAAATCAAATTAATCAATTAAGACAATATGGTACAGCAAGAGGTTATTAACCCAGGTTTAGCTATTTGGATTACAGACTGTAATCTGTATAAAGTATTGCCTCCTGTTTGGAAAGCCGACGGCATCGCCATTGATGCTTATCATGGTTTTGGAAACAATGAGACTCGATATTTTGATGGAGAAGCTGTATTGCTATCCTTAGACAATAAAATTATTCAACGCTTATCAATATCAAATACTCACTTTTCTCGTGAGGGATTTCAGTGGCTTATACAGGGTACTGAGCATCTTCCTCAAACACCTTTTTTAATCACATCTGACCCAAAGATGCAAATAATCTTTGATGGGCTTGTTGAAATAAAAGATGATCAAAAAGTTATTGATTTTTCTGAGCCAGATGCCTGCATATACCCTGTTGGTACAAAAGATTGGTTTGCTGTTATGACAGTAAAAGGCAATAACAGAGCTTATCTGACTGCCTTCTCGACCTATAAAAATTTAAAAGTTTCAGATAACGATGAAATATGGTCGTTTGAGTGGGACTGTCCAGTAAGTAAAATAGAAATTGTTCAAAATGTGCTAATTAAGTAGTCTTTTTCCCAATAGATAAGTAGATAATTGATAATCAAACTATAAATGGAAAGCGCTTAACGAAGGCGCCAACACAATCGCGCGTCTATTTTTTACTAAACCTGAAATTACTTACTGATGCGCTCCATAACACCACCAAATGAAACTGCAACATTGTATCCAATTTTAATACCGAATAGTCGGGCAGTTGGATTCTTCACACGCAAAATCTTTGCTGATTTTAAACCAGTAGTATCAACGCCATACTCTCCTGTCTAAAATCATATTTTTTTACCTCGATACTGAAAAAAGGTTGATAATCAAGGTTTTAAGCTAGATTCAGCGTTAGCGTATTATTTTCTCTCGCCAGAGACATAAAATAGCGTTAATATTGTTTTCGGTTCTCAAGCAGCCTTCGAACCAATGACTAAAGTATTTTATTAGACCGAAAATCCGAGCATTTGGATTTTTAGCACGTAGAATCTTGACTGATTCTAAGCCAGCTTTGTCAAAAGTGCTAATAATTTTAATAGTACTAATGACCTGATTTTGATAAGCTTACCAGTCACCTACGAAAAGCCAAAATTGTTAGCGAACTCTGCATAAATACTAAGCCTAAATAAAGAATAGATGTTATAGGCTACTAATTACAATATTTTGACACTTTCATGCCAAGAGATGCATTTAGTTTTAGACGGCGCCCCTTAGCCATGACTATTTAGGCGCCTATAAATAGCTGATATATTAAGTGAGCTTTTTACTGAGCTTTTTTGTGAGCTATTAACTGAGGCTTGTGTAGTTTAGAGAATTTTACTAAATTTATTTTAGACAGATACACAAGGCTTTTTGCCATAGATAAGCCATTATTTTCTAAATGTAAATGAGGTTAGAGTTATGTTATCTATCAAAACTAGAAGAATTATTACTACTATTACATTAGCTATTTTATTTATGGAAATACATCACCCAACATTAGCATCAGCAAATAGTCAAGTCTCAAAACCTAATCAAGTATTCGTTGCATCAAAGGGACAATCAAGAAAAAGCTTGAATGTGTTCAAGATATTCCGGCAACCCAAACAAAGCCGTATTTCTCGTTAAAAATTTTCATGACAATTTCATACATATTAAAGGAGTTACAAGTTGAAACTCATAAAAACTTTATTTATCGCTAATTGGGAACTAATAGCAGATAAAGCTTTTATCAATAAGCTTTTAGAGATTGACTGGCAAGCTATATTTATAAAACTAATTAGGCCTGATGAATGTTTGCAGTTAAACGCGACTCAAGCTCTCCTTCCTATTTATAAATATGGCTTGTTTCTGTACCTAATCAGCAAATATCCACATAAAAAAATGGTTCCTAACCAAGAAATTGATGCAGTGCTACATGCTCATATTGCAAATCATGATCAATTTGAGAAAGATTGTATCAATCTCTTTAATAACAAGCTTGTACATGTTCCAGAAGTGGGAATAAATCCAGAAGAACGCCAAGAATGGTTACCTTATATCTTGCACCTTTACGTATACATACGGCAAAATCAAAAACTTACGCTGTGAAGCTACAGTATTAATGTTCGCTTTTGACGTTAAATCAATACTTATAGCTTTGTACCGAGTATTTTAATTCCATCAACTTTTCTTGGTGCAAGATGTGAGTTACTCACTTTTTCCGAAACCCAGAAATTATTCGAACGGAATTTTGGACAAGATGCGATGGGTAGTTCAACTGCTGCTTGCTGTGAATTACTTTTGAGCTTTACATAACGCGCGTTATTGGCAGTGTTTTTATTACTGCCACTCAACACAAGTTAATTTTTTCTAATTTTCAAATCAGTGCAATACCTAATTGAGGTTTATTATGATTACATATCGAATTGCTAAAAAAATCATCTGTCAAATCGGAATTACAGCAGCTATTCTTTCTTCAATATCATACCGAGATGTTGCATATAGCGCCCAGCCAGTACCAACGGCAACTCCAACCGCATCTAGTAACCAAGCAGATATTGAAGATGAAAAGCCAATTTATCCGATAGCTGAAAAGATAATTCGTGCGAATGGATTAGATGAAATTACATGGCGCCTAAAAGTAGATGATGAATATGAGTTTAACGCTGCTGCTACAGATTTGAATCAAATCATACTTCTGAAGGGTTTGCTAGATAGAGTATATGGTGATGACGCTGCTATTGCTTTTGTGATTGGACATGAAATAGCTCATCACACACAAAAACATATGTATTCATACACTGCTTATGCAGCTAAGTTAACCAAGCAAATGCAGGCTGAAGTTGATGCCAAAGTTCAAAATATAATCGTGACGGAGACAAAAAAATTTGAGACTGCTAGAAGTAACAAGCGTCGTAGTAAGTTATTGTGTAATCAAGACATTGCTAAAAAAACTTCGTTATCTGTTGCTCCAGATTACCTAGCTCTTAACTGTCAAGGAAAACCAGATTCCAATAAAATTGAGCAGCTAAAACAGCAATTTACCGCTGAAAAAGAGCCTAAAATCTACAGCCAATTGAAAAAACTAAGTCGTCAGCTAGAATTTGAAGCCGATAAATTTGGTTACATATATATGGTGCGTGCAGGCTATAGTCCAGAAGGCGCCTTGCGTGTCCTAGAACTCATGTCACGTTCACCACACCCTGCTTCAGATGATACTACTCATCCATCTTTTAATGATAGACTTAATGCTATCAAAGAACTGATGAATAAATATCCGGCGCCAAGTTTGATGGCTGAAGGTAAAATTCGTTTGCAACTCCACCCAAATCCTTTAACTTATGATGTGTCAAAGGATGGGCAATCTTTGCGAATTAATTCTCGGTTTGGTTCCCAACAGCAAGTGAGTAAAGTGAAGTAATGAAGTAGGTTGGCTTCGCGGAAGCCAACATATATATTGATAATTGTGTAGGGGTGGGGCGGGCAGGGATGCCCGCTCCACAAGATTATGTTGATACATTAAGATTATGTTGCTATATCTAGTTCTTGAAGTCTAATTTGTGTTTCTTCTGCTTCTGGTATCATTCCTAGTTTCTCAAAATTATTCAATGCTTTAGTTGCCCAATCATGAGCTTCCGTTGAATTACCTTGAGCTTTTGCGAAGTTAGATAACGAGCGTTGACAAAATACAGTACGACTTTTATCTTGGTTTGCTTCAGCAACGCGCTCTCATGCAGGGGCGCTCACTAGTGAATAAAAATGCAGATGTTAAACCAGTAATTTATACATTAGAGCCAGTCATTTTGAAGTACACGACTAATCGCTTTGTTGAAGAAACTGTTCAACAAATTATTCAGGTTGCTAGAACTAAAATTCTTCAAGGTGACGAACTATTTATTAGTCATAGTTTTGTCACAACAAGCACCGAGGATGATGACCTAACTCAGCAGCAAATAAGACGCATTGTCAAATCAATTCAAGATAAATTATTAGCTAAGTTTCAAGATCAAAAACGATTAGAGGATGAGTTAATAAGGGTTTTATCTTTATTGGAAGAAAAAGGATTTTTACACGGGTATGGGCGCCAGAATATTTTGAGTTTACTTTCATCATGATTATAAGTTGTCATTCTGAGCGTAGCGAAGAATCTGTAATTTGGCTGTAGATTGAGATGCTTCACTGCGTTCAGCATGACATTAGGGGTATTCTACTGTTAATAATTAACGTGTGGGTGGCGCCTCTGGTGCAATGGGTGTGTCGGGTAGTTTTTGTTGACGCTGTAGATATTGGCTGAGTAAATATGCCATTTCACCGCGTGTCATGGGTTTTAAGGGTAAAAGATTACCTTGTGAGTCAGTGCTGGCAAATCCTTCGGAGATGACGGTGGCAATAGCTCTTCTTGCCCATTCTGGAATGGAGGCTTTGTCTGGATATGCTGCTAAAATTTCGTTTACTGTTTCGTCGGGAAATTGAAATACTCCGTATGCTTGGGCAAATATTGCCATTGCTTCGGCGCGTGTTACCCTTTGGTTGGGGAAAAATAAGTTGTTTCGATATCCACGCATGATGTCGGTTTTTAAAACCGTTTGAATATCATTGTAAGCCCAATGTGAAAGAGGCACATCGGCGACTGTTATACTCTCTTTTGGTAAGTTTATACGCTTGTTAAGTCTAAATGCTTTCACCATTATCGATGCTAATTCAGCCCGACTAATTAATCGTTCGGGATAAAATTTACCGTCTGAGAAGTTAGTCATTAAATTAGACGCAATTACTTGTGCAATTGGGTCTGTAGGCTGTGTCGCTGTCGTTTGAGTCTCTTTTACTTCCGAATTAACACTGATAGGCAGTGATAATAGTAATGCAACGAACGAAAGTGTACTAATAAGCTTACGCATGGTTATTTTACTGTCTACTGCTATTTAAAATACGAAAAAATAAAAACATCCTACCTAAATAGTAAGACCAACTCAAACCGACTTCGTTCCTGATAAACAATATTGTGTTGGGTTCCGTTCCTCCACCCAACCTACGTCTACCTGGTACGATAAAGGATTGTATATAGATTGGATTATCTGGAGTTTTGGGAATGACAGCAGCAGACCCCGTGAAGTTGATGAAGCAAGAAGTTGGTAAAGCCGCCGCAGCTTTGGTTAAGTCTGGTACCATAGTTGGGTTGGGTACGGGTTCAACTACGGCGTTTGCAATTCAGTATATCGGCGAACGTCTTAAGTCGGGCGAGTTAAAGGATATTGTTGGAGTCCCCACTTCGTTTCAAGCTGAAGTTTTGGCAAAAGAATATGGTATTCCTTTAACCACCCTTGATGCTATTGACCATATTGATATTGCCATTGACGGCGCCGATGAAGTTGACCCACAGAAAAATTTGATTAAAGGTGGTGGCGCCGCTCATACGCGCGAGAAAGTTGTAGACTATCTGGCAAACCAGTTTATAGTCGTGGTCGATGGCGGTAAAGTGGTTGATAAGCTTGGTTCTATATTTGCTGTTCCTGTAGAAGTCATACCAATGGCAATGACTCCTGTAATGAATGCACTCAAAAAGCTTGGTGGCAAACCTGAACTTCGTATGGGTGTCAAAAAAGCGGGACCTGTTATTACTGACCAAGGCAACATGGTTATTGACGTCAGATTTGACGACATCCCTGACCCAGTTAATTTAGAGAAAACACTCAATAATATTCCTGGTGTTTTAGAAAATGGAATATTTGTTAACTGTGCGGATATCGTCTTAGTTGGCGAAGTTGTCGATAACCAACCTGTCGTCAGACAACTATAAATCTAATCAATCAACTAAAAAATTCTGAATGCAGGGTGTAGAGTATGAACTTTACACTCAGCACTCAGCACTCATAACTATTAAGTAGGTGGACGGGAAAATTTACCGCTATGTAACGAAATGTAAATAGGCTATAATCCTTTCACAGTATGCCTTTAGCGCTCTTAACCGGAAAACCCCAAGTGTGGTTTATTTCCACCCACCTACTTAATGTGTTTTCTCGTCAATATTTATATGCCACAACCTTTCTAACTTGGCGATGCGATTACGGTGTGTGGTGATTTTATATTTTTTGTAACCAATAATACTTAATAATACTACTACAGGAATTGCGATGACAAAATATCCTGCGTAATTACATATCGACTCAGAATGACTCTTAGCTGGAACTGGCGCCGATGGACTTACAGACTGTGAAATTTGCTGGGAGCGCATTTTAACCTCTAACTATCTATCTACTAGCAACGTGTACAGACAACTACTTCAGGGGTTATTCCCTAATTTCCTGATAAGTAACTGTAAATTTTTTATGTCAGGCTACATTTTATTACGCCATAACCAGTAATTGATTACGCAACTTTACGTAACATTTCTGTATGCGCGAAACTATATATGTGATATACAGCTATTTGCAGAAGCCAATACCTGACAAGACAATCTACCTAAAAGGGGATTACATCTGGATGTAGAAACACCTATAAATTCTAACCGAAACATGAATCATTTGGCATCATTAAATTACAATGATATCGATAGATTCACTTACAACCCCAGTTTTTCAACCCTAGTGATATAATGCTGTACCGAAGATTTGGAAGAACTGAGTTACAAATGCCCGTTTTCTCCTGTGGTGGAATGCGATACCAGTTTAAATGGCAAGATGTTTCACAGTCACAGGTTCCTTTTGATAATCAAGCAAATCTAGAAGCGACGATTAAACGCTCGTTCGAGCTTGGAATTAATCATATCGAAACTGCACGCGGTTACGGTAGTTCTGAAATGCAGTTAGGTCAAATACTACCGACGCTACCGCGCGCTGAGTTAATTGTTCAAACCAAAGTAGGACCTACCGCAAACCCGAAAGATTTTGCGTGCGACTTTGACAAGTCTCTTAAATATTTAAAGCTTGATTACGTAGATTTACTGAGTATTCATGGTATTAATAATTTTGAAACCTTTAATCACAGCCTTCGTCCGGGTGGCTGTTTGGATGTTGCTCGCAAACTCCAAGCGCAAGGCAAAGTTAAATTTATTGGTTTTTCAACTCACGGTGCCTGCGACACTATTATTCAAGCTATAGAAACTAATTATTTCGATTACGTAAATTTACATTGGTACTATATAAATCAAAACAACTGGCGTGCCATAGAAGCTGCCACACGTCATGATATGGGAGTATTCATTATCAGCCCATCAGACAAAGGTGGTAAGTTATATAGTCCCCCACCTAAATTAGAACAACTTTGTGCCCCCTTGAGTCCGATGGTATTTAATGACTTGTTTTGTTTAAGCCATTCCCAAGTACATACTCTCAGTTTAGGCGCCGCAAGACCAAGTGATTTTGACGAACACCTCAAAGTATTAGATTTACTTAATTCTTCAGATAAAATCTTGCCACCTATATTGGAAAGATTCGAGCAAGAAGCTATCAAAGCTTTGGGTGAAGAGTGGGCGAAAACTTGGCACGTAAATTTACCAACTCATGAGCAAACACCCGGTAATATAAATATACCAATAATTTTGTGGCTACGAAATTTAGCTGTGGCTTATGACATGGTAGATTATGCCAAGATGCGCTATAACCTGCTTGGTAACGGTGGTCATTGGTTTCCTGGCGCGAAAGCTGATAAGTTAGAGAATCTTGACTTACGCTCCTGTTTGGTCAAAAGTCCTCATGCTGAGACAATTCCCAATGTTTTAGCTGAAGCACATAATATGTTGAGTGGGGAAGCGGTGCAAAGGTTATCGCGTAAATAAAATTTTTAATGTTGGGTTCCGTTCCTCCACCCAACCTACAGTTCTAATAGTTTTTCTCTGACGACATTAAAAAAGTTTTCGTCTGTTAATAGTTGGTATAAAAAGGCTTGATGTGTGTAAGTTTGTACTAAGCTAAACCAGGCGCCTGCTGGAATGTTTTCAAAAAATAATGCTGCGACGTGCGTGTTTGTTGTTCTGGCTGGTTTTAAATACCATGCTTCTGTGAGAATACTTGCTAAACTACCGTTTTTGGCACCGAATGTGTCTAATTCCTGTTGGTTAGAAGGTAATTCCATTGCCCATTCCAAGTATTGACGCATAATTTTGTCGGCGCCTGGAGAAATTAGTAAACCACGGTATACTCTTTCCATGATTTGAGCATAAGCGCTAGCTGTGCCTTTACCATTCAAAGCTTGTGCCATTGCTTGCTGTTCTTTAAGCTTTAGCCATTGCTGCGATGTAATGTGCTTAATTTGTTTATCGCGAAATTCTTCTGAATGGCGCCATACTTCTGTCCAGCGATAAACTTCATCTATATAAGTGCTTTGTGATGCTAAGTACTTACTTAATCTTTCGGCTGGAGTGTCAGTGAATGTATGATTACTCCAAGTTAATATTTGACCAATAATTGGCACCGGAGGATCTTGATTTTTAAGACTTAAACCGGAAACTAGATTTTCTAAATTTTTACGCCCTAAACGTAAGATTAAATAATCGGTCGCAGCATTATCACTATGTTTAATCATTGCCCTAGGAATATGCCGCAATTCAAGTTTATTGTCTGAATTTATATATTTTTTTTGCCGAAATTCAGTAATTGCACTTGGATGAGCATCTCCATCAGTACGAGGCAAATAATATAAATCAATATCATCAAGATTTACTAATTCTTCAGGTAATAGTATCCCTTTTTCTACCTGACGCGCATATTCAGCCAGCACTAAAATTTTTATTGTCGAAGCTAAAGGTCTTGGAGTATCAGCATTATAAAAAATTTCCTGCTCAGAATTAGCAGTATCGCGCGCGACAAGAGATACGTCATTGGGATGCGTAATTATGTATTCAAGTACGTCTTCTGGTGTTTTAAGTTGTGATGCCCATTCTTTACCTTCAGATAAGACGTTAAAAATATCAAATATACTAAGTATTGCTTGTTTTTGCCAAAAAATTACACCAATTAAACCAATTATTAAAACGGTACTAATTAACCAGTTTAGATTTTGAATCAAGTTTATATTTATCAAATAAGTCATAATAGTCTTCAAAGGTATGTAATTTATAATACTTCATCACTACAGTGTAAATTATCAGGTCATATTTTTTACTAAAACTGATGATTTATTGCTCAAATCCCAGAAAATAAGGTAGAGAACATATCTCATTATTAATTGTCTTATCACTTTATGATTTTAAACCGTCGTCATTTCTTACTTTTACTCGGCGCCAGTGTTGGTTCGTTTACTTTGGAGGGGTGTGCTTTAGTCCAAAATAATCCGTCACCTGAAAATACCTCAACTGCGGCGCCTTCCCCAACAGAGAAAAGTGAGGCGCCCAAAGGAGCTATTGCCCTTCCAGCATTACCATATGGATATGATGCTTTAGAACCACACATCGATTCAGAGACAATGCGCTTCCACCACGATAAACATCATGCTACTTATGTAAATAACTTAAATGCAGCTTTAGACAAACATCCACAGCTAAAAGGCAAAACAGTGGAGCAAATGCTACAAAATCTTGACGGCGTACCAGCAGATATTCGTAATGTAGTGCGTAATAACGGTGGTGGTCATGTCAACCACAAAATGTTTTGGGAAATTATGAAACCCAAAGGTGGTGGTGAACCTACTGGCGCCTTAGCAGCAGCTATTGCTGAAAATTTCGGTAGCTTTGCTGACTTCAAAAAAAAATTCAACGCCGAAGGTGGTAAGCGGTTTGGTAGCGGTTGGGTATGGCTAGTTCGTAATAAAGACGGCAAGTTGGAAGTTGTCAGCACAGCAAACCAAGATAGTCCCATCAGTGCAGGTAAGTATCCCATTATGGGAAATGATGTATGGGAACATGCTTACTACTTAAAATACCAAAATAAGCGAGCCGACTATTTGGAAGCTTGGTGGAACGTTCTTAACTGGGATGAAATAAATAAACGCTTTGAACAAGCAAGCAAGTTAGCTTAGTAAGCGGAGCACAAGGTATGGTGGGCACTGCTCACCTTACTTTATTGGTAAGGCATTTGTTGTGGTGCATTATTTATGTTTCAAGACGAGCATATGTAAGTGAAGATTATTTTTTCAACCAAAATATATTTCTAAATAATATCTAATCTTTTTGATTACCTATACATTAAACAAAATACTTTTGAACACAGTAATTTAGTACTATAGCAGTCCTAAATTATTTGTGTTCACGAAGTGTACCGAAGGTAAATCCGAACCCTGTAGAGACGCGATTAATCGCGTCTCTACCAAATCACATTTTTTACGACTCATTTAGGATTGCTATATCAAACATTAATCAATAATAAGCCTATCTAAAGATAGATTAATCGGTTTAGGTGACTATTTACACTTTAATAGCTATTTAAACACTATCTACTTATGATAGTTATTTTGTATTATCCAATTTTTAATTGATTTTGATGAAACCTATCTAAAGATAGATTTATTAACTCGTATTAACAATTCATGTCAAAGTTATTATTTAATTAATTTTATTGTTTGTGATGAGGTGAATATTTATATTTATATTTTAAGTAACGTTAAACCCGATTAAAACTATAAAGAGAATCTAAAGATTTAGAGGCTAAAATCAAATATCAAATATTTATGACTTGTGTCAAGGTTCTGTGACACAATAAATTGTGAACACACATAACTGTATGTTACGAGCAAAAAAATTATACTCTGAATAAAGTATATATTCAGCTAGTTGATTTCCGATTTAAGGTTTGGTGTGTTGTCTACTTGTTTACAAATGCTCTCCTAAATATTTTTATGTTTTGTGTTTTTCTTTACTTAAATGACCTGGTTAGTCAGTGTAACCTAAAATACAAAGAAATTTGCACCCTAAGAGTCCGAGGAAAATTATGAGTAATCAACTGGATAGACAAAAATTGCTCCTGAGAAAAATCTTTAATCAAACCACAGATAAATCGATTCAGCACAAGAACTTAAGTGGATGTGATTTGGCTGGGATTGATTTATCGGGAATTGATTTGAGTGGATTTAATCTTGTAGGTGCGAATCTGAACGGTGCAAATCTAAGTAGTTCAATCCTTACAGGTACAAATTTGAGCGGTGCAAACCTTGTAAAGGTTAATTTGAGGGAAGCTTACTTACATGAGGCTTGTTTGTGTGAGGCTAATCTAATAGACGCGGATTTATCGCGAGCTAATTTATGTGGTGCTTTTTTATGGCGTGCAAAGCTAAAGCGTGCTAATTGCTGGGCTGCTTCGCTATGTGGTGCAGATTTACGAAAGACTGACTTTCGTGATGCTCAACTAGTTGAAGCTTCGTTGATCGAAGCTAACTTGATTAAAGCTAATCTTAGTAATGCTAAGTTGTGCGGCGCCAATTTTGTTGAAGCTAATCTAAATCAGGTTAATTTGACAGGCGCCAATTTAAGTTGGGCAAATTTGATTCAAGCAAATCTGTTTGAAGCAAATATTAGCGGTGCTAATTTCTATAATGCTAAGTTAACAGATACAATTATGCCCGATGGCACAATTGACCAACCACATATATTGTTTTTTGATTAATTTTTGATTAAACATAAAAATAGCAAATCATGGGGGCACCATTTGACCCCCAATTAAAATTCGCGTTTAGAGATTAAAAGAATAGCTAAACTCAACAGCATAACGCTATAAAATATACCGTAACCAGCATTGCCAACCAATGTCATAAATGATGGTAAAGCTTGTAAGCCATAAACAGCTTCGTTTTTAAAATCTAACCGCGATAAATCAGGCAGTATTAAATATATAGCTTGCGTTATTGTTTCAATTACAGGGTTACGACTGATATTACCAAGTTTGAGAAGGTCTTGAGTAATACTACCCATGAGATATATACCGAAAGTCAAAGCTGTAGCTAATAGCGAACTAGTAAAAACACCCAAGGTAATTGCAACAGCAGCAATTAAACAAAGCTGTAACAATAAAAATATCAACGCAATTGTTATATCTTGTATCGAGTAAGCTACTTTAGCAATTT
The DNA here is from genome assembly GCF_000331305.1 of Calothrix sp. PCC 7103. GTDB lineage: Bacteria > Cyanobacteriota > Cyanobacteriia > Cyanobacteriales > Nostocaceae > Dulcicalothrix. The sequence continues at coordinate 957,986 of NZ_KB217478.1, forward strand.
GCAAACAACCTAACATTATAGCAGTCATTGCTAATACCAACACAGTTAAAACCGCTGATAATCCCAGAAACTTACCTGCTATAAACTCACTGCGACTAATCGGTTTAGCTATCAACATCAAAATCGTGCGCTTTTCGATTTCCTTATTTACTAAATTTGTGCCAATAAATATTGCCACTATCACACCTAGCCCACTCATAAAAGCTAATGCAAAATCTAGAAGCATTTTGTCTTCAGTGGCAGCGGCAAATTCAGGCAACAGACGCATTGAAGCAACGACAATCAAAGCGTATAAACCAATAACATACAGTATGCGGTCACGCACTACTTCGCGAAATACATTTTTAGATAGTACTAATATCCTACCAAAGTTCATAAGTTAAGAATAATTGGGTAAGGGTAAAGGAAAAGGGTACAAATCGTTTAGAAACGGGTATACCAAATTCTTTATACCCGCTTGATTGGGTATCTGCCCACTATGAAGTTGATAATTATCCTTTTAGCATTTCCCTTTACCATAAAGCCGAAATGATTACTGCTTTGGTGGAAGACTTTCGGGGACGGGTTTAGGCGCCTGATCGCATTGAATTTCTGCAACAGTGATTCTTTCTCCTGGCTTTTTGATATTTACTGTTGAAGCATCTGCTGGTCGGGAGATGGGGTCAATTTGACAAGATTTGCGTAGGTAATAATTCTTATTGAAAGACCTTGGACCATCCCAGGAGGCTAATAAATCTAAACGATAGCCGCCACCTTTTCTATTGACTACACGCGCATCAACATTCCAATATCTCAGTTCTTCAAGGCTTTCTACTTGATTTTCTCGAACTTTTTTACCGCTTTGGCGACTTAAATCTTGTATAACTTGCCTGCCTAAAGCATTTACTCTACCTAGAGAGTTTTTAGTATTTGGCGCTTCAATTAGCCAGCGTTCAACATTTGACCAAGGTGTTGCTTCGAGTTGTTGTTGAACTAATGGCTGTATTCTATTTAAGATTTTGGCGCCGTTTTCGGGAAGTTGTTTGCGCGTTTCGGTTTTAATAACAAAAGCACTGCGACTAAAATCGTCAAATAATAAGCTCGGATACTGTCTTGCCCATTTGTCAACAGTAAAATAAAGTTGTATCCAAGCACTCAATATTAAACAACAGCCAACTAAAACAATAATTCTCTGGCGTACTTCAGCTTTGGGTATTTGACGTTTGGAATCGATACCACTACCTTCAAAGAATTCTGGAACCGCTGTAATTAGCGCACTAATGGTAGGCCACAACACAATAGTTCTTGTTGTGATTATATCTTCCTCATGACCGAAAGCAAAAACGCTAACTAAAAATCCTGTAATTACAGCACCGACAGGCATATTGGTACCAGGGATTAGTATAGGCTGGTCGGTTGTATACCATGATGTGCCTGCGATTAAAAATGCCCAGCCAAAAAAGGCAATGACGTTTTTAATTGGGTATCCAGCTAAGGACGACATTATCCAAGAAAATATACTCAGATAAATTAAAGTTTGCCAAGAATAAGCGCGAGGTGGAATGAATATCTTTTTTAGTCGCTCATAAATGCTTTCAAAAATACCTAGTAAGCCGAATAAGTCTTTTGTGATTTGCATAGTATTTTCTACCCATTTGTAGATAGTTAATAGTTTGTGAGTCTGTTTTAAGGATATAACTTTAACTCAATTACTTCTGAAGTGTAGTTATTAATAAGATGATAATAGTTATTGCAGTATAACTTAGGGAGTTTCCTATCAAAACAGTTGTTAGTATGCTTGTATTTTGCAGCTTCATTCTACCTAGGCGCCGCGAAGTTTTACGACCAATAATTTGAGCTTCTTGTTTTACTTGCCCAGGTTCCCGTAGTGACATCAATGCCATTTTGAGAAGGAAAAATTTGACTAGAAAAGTCGAGAAGAAAATGATGAAAGCAGTCATCATTAAAATTAACAAACTAGTATTACCACCTGGTCGGTTAAAGAAAAAGTAGCTAACTATTTCTGATCTGATTTCGGGCGGTAACATTGGCTCGACTAAGAAAAAGACAAACCATCCAATAGCGCCGGAAAATAGATTGATAGCTATCGAGTAAAATATACTAGTGCGTTTATCAAATTTGAGTCTATTAGTAAGTATATACGCTTCAATCGGTATCGCAAGCGTAAAAAATAAAAAATTGAACAGAATTGCACCAAGTGGGAAAACAGGGGATACATCAAAAAACGGGAAACCAACAAAATCTAGCATACGAGTGTTGATAGTAGTGTTTGAGTAAAGGTGTAGCAGCATGTCTTACACCTGTTGGGGGAAATTATCGCATTCTCAAGCGTCGTTTAACACTGTTTGATACAGAACTTTCCATACGATTTAACCAAGACATAGTATAAGGCACATAGTTAAAACTATTGGTAATAAGTAATTTAGTTCGGAGAGCGTCTACAACAAATATTACACAAGCAAGAACGTCGAAACGCGCTACCATATAACACTGCGAACTAATAACTCTGGGTAAAATGACAAGGAACGGCATTGGTATTCGCACAGCTAGTGTGCTTTCTCAAAGGGTAACGGGACAAATTCATGTTTATGATGGTTTAGGTAAGGGTAAATCTCAAGCCGCTTTAGGTGTAGTTTTACGCTCGATTGGTTTAGGTATAAATACTCCTAATAATTATAATCGTGTTTTACTGCTACGATTTCTAAAGGGTCCTGAGCGTGATTACGATGAAGACGGCGCCATAGCAGCTTTGCAAAGTGGTTTTCCGCATTTAATAGACCAAGTTCGTACTGGTAGGGCAGAGTTTTTTAGTTCTGAACAAGTTACCAGTTTTGACAGACAAGAGGCAGCACGTGGTTGGGACGTTGCCAAAGGCGCCATTGCTTCTGGACTATACTCAGTTGTTGTACTCGACGAAATAAATCCGGTTCTTGACTTAGGTTTGCTAGATGTAGATGAAGTCGTTCGAGTTCTCAAGTCCAAACCACACGACTTAGAAATAATAGCCACAGGACGTGCGGCGCCGCAAAAGCTTTTAGATATATCTGATTTACATTCCGAGATGAAACCCCATCATCACGAATCAGCATTATTACAAGGAATCGATGGTATAGAAATATATACAGGCGCCGGAAAAGGTAAATCGACGAGTGCCTTGGGTAAAGCCTTACAAGCGATTGGACGAGGTATAAATCATCCTGGTTCAACGCGCGTCTTAATCATGCAATGGCTCAAAGGGGGCAGTGGTTACACCGAAGACGCAGCAATAGCAGCATTACAGCAATCGTATCCAGAAGTCGTAGACCATCAGCGTTGCGGACGCGACGCAATTGTATGGCGTAACTCGCGACAGGAATTAGATTATGTAGAAGCTGAACGCGGTTGGGAAATAGCCAAAACAGCCATCGCTTCCGGACTATATAAAACCATCATTCTCGATGAATTAAACCCCACAGTCGATTTAGAATTACTCCCAGTCGAACCGATAGTCCAAGCACTACTTCGCAAACCGCGCGATACTGAAGTTATTATTACAGGTCGCTGTCAAAATCAACCAGCCTATTTTGACTTAGCCACAGTACACTCAGAAGTATACTGCCATAAACACTATGCCAATCAAGGTGTAGAACTCAAACGCGGAGTTGATTTTTAGACTCATAACATCTTGAATTAATCATTAAAAACTAACCGTATGAACGAAAGTACACTCGACTTAATAACAGCCGGACTAGCAGTAACTATTCTTGTTGGTGGAATGCTAATGATGTATACAACCATTTTCACAACCAAGAGGTAGGGTGCGTGGCGCTATAAAAAAATTCCAACGTAGCTATAAAAGTTATAGCGTCATGCACTAAATCTTATAATTGTGAATAAAATAAAAACCCTTTAATTAAAGGGTTTCTAATCTAAGCCGGCAGTAGGATTTGAACCAACGACCTTCCGATTACAAGTCGGATGCACTACCACTGTGCTATGCCGGCAAGGTGTTTTGTTTTTTTTGCTCAACAGTCATTGATTATAGCATAGTAGATTTTTTTGTAAATAGGTAAGTTTGAGAATTTGTTTTGATATAGGTTTTGGATTTTGGAACGGGCTTTCCTGCCCATTCCACAAGACTACTGTTATTTCTCTGTCTGAAGAATGATTTATAAAATTCTGCGAATGTGGTTTATCTGTAAAAGGGTTAATGCGTCTACTAGTAGCAATGCAACTGTTGACAGTTAACCATTATCTTGGTTAAACCAAAGAAATATCTAGATAAATGTTTAACTGGCTAGCTAGCACTAGTAAGCTGCGGTGCCGCCACTGTTTGCATTGCTGGGTATGAAAATGATTATAGTACTATTTTTCTTGGCAGAGAAAGCATGGCAGCGTTGATTGGAAGAGACTTATTAGGTTTGGCTGATTTGACTGGTGAGGAAGTTGAGTCTCTGCTAAAACTAGCAACCCAGTTGAAATTAAAACAGGTGAAGCCACAGTGTAATAAAGTTTTAGGACTTTTATTTTCTAAAGCTTCGACTCGGACTAGGGTGAGTTTTACAGTGGCAATGTATCAATTGGGTGGGCAGGTAATTGATTTAAACCCAAATGTGACTCAGGTGGGTCGTGGTGAACCAACACAAGATACCGCTCGAGTGTTAGATAGATATTTAGATATTTTGGCAATCCGCACTTTTGCTCAACAAGAACTTGAAACTTTCGCCAATTACGCCAAAATTCCTGTTATTAACGCGCTTACTGATTTAGAACATCCTTGTCAAGTTTTAGCTGATTTGATGACGATACAAGAATCTTTCGGCTGTTTTCATGGGCTAACCTTGACCTATGTCGGAGATGGTAATAACGTCGCCAACTCTTTAATGTTAGGTTGTGCTTTGGTGGGTATGAATGTAAGAATTGCCACACCCGAAGGGTATGAACCAAATGCTGGTGTCGTGGAAAGTGCCCGCAAAATTGCGCGGGATAAAACCGAAGTTATTTTGACTAATGACCCCAAAGCGGCTGTAAAAGGAGTAAATGTACTTTACACCGATGTGTGGGCAAGCATGGGGCAAGAAGAGGAAGCCTCAGATAGACTTCCAATTTTCCAACCTTATCAAATTAATGAGCAATTATTAAGTCTTGCTGACCCGACCGCAATCGTTTTACACTGCTTACCAGCCCATCGCGATGAAGAAATTACCGACGCTGTAATGGAGGGTTCTCAATCGCGAATCTGGGAACAGGCTGAAAATCGTATGCACGCTCAAAAAGCTTTGCTTGCTAGTATTTTAGGGGCAGAATAAAAATAAGGGCATTCAATAGGGGAATTACGAAAAAAAGGTAAGGTATATGAGAATGAATCTTAAAATCTTATCAAGTAACTTCAAATGTAGGCGCCGATTTGGTTCGAGTTCATGCTTACCAGGTTCATGTTTACTAAATTTTTGTTACTTTAAGTTTTTTCGGACAAAAAACGAGTATACTTACTTATTAATAGGATTTATGAATCTCCCTACGCCCCATCATTCTTCTTACGAATATAAATTTTTTGATCAAATATTCAAAAAGTATGGTGCTTTTGTAATTTTTGTAGTACTAATGTTCTAAGGGAGATTTGTATTTCACCTCCTTAAATCTAGGTTATATGGAACGATTAACGGAAGCGCAAAAAGAATTGTACGAATGGCTAACGGAATATATCCGTATGCACCAGCATTCGCCCTCTATTAGACAGATGATGCAGGCGATGAACTTAAAATCGCCGGCGCCAATTCAAAGCCGTCTTGAGCATTTACGTACAAAGGGCTACATCGAGTGGAACGAGGGTAAAGCTCGTACAATAAGGGTATTGCGTGCATCAAGACATGGTATCCCAGTTTTAGGAACAATCGCCGCAGGTGGTTTGATTGAGCCTTACAGCGATGCAGTAGAACATATTGACTTTATGAACTTAGCATTGCCGTTACAAACTTATGCGTTGCGCGTCACGGGTGACAGCATGATTGAGGATTTAATCGCCGATGGTGATTTAGTCTTCTTGCGTCCTGTGCTTGAGCCTGACTATTTAAAGAATGGCACAATTGTTGCTGCGCGCGTTGAAGGTCACGGTACAACTCTGAAGCGCTTTTATCGCGAAGGAGAAATGGTTACTCTACAACCTGCAAACCGCAAATACAACCCAATTGAAGTAACTGCTTCAAGCGTTCAGGTTCAAGGTTCACTTGTAGCTGTATGGCGCACTGAAATTCAGTAAACCGCATCGACTTTATGGTGCCGATGCAAAACTTGTACCTTTTTGATGAAACAAGGTGCTATAGATAATTCTGTAGGGACGTGGGTGTTACCACGTCTCTGCGGTCATCTGATAGCATGTAAAAAAAAATTTACCTAAATAGGTATGACAGATTTCTTGTTTGTTGTGTAAGTTGTGCTGTTTAGATTTATACTGCGAACGGGTAAAAACTAAACTTTGTCATGCTGAACGGAGCGCAGCGGAGTGAAGCATCTTGGAGATTCTTCGCTACGCTCAGAATGACATTTCTTACCCGTTTTGAGTATATTTAACACCGTAATTTGCACGCTTATGTTTCGATCCCCCCAACAAGAACGATGATTTGGGGGATCAAATCCAATATTAAAACAACTAATATATGTATTTAACCAAAACCAGGGTAGAAAAAACATCTGGGCAAATTAACATAACTAATAAATTTCAACTTTCAACGAAAAAATTATTTCGTTCCGTCAGGGAGTCAACCAACAAATACCACGTAAAACCATCACCTGGATGCCCCCATATCCCATCATGGTTGGTATTACGTCCATATCAAACCCAAGCGATTACCAACTGGTTTAAAAGTAATGGTCGGGGTACATTGAAAATGGCGACTGGTAGCGGTAAGACTATTACTGCATTATCAATAGCCTGTGAACTTTACAAACAAATTAAACTTCAAGTATTACTTGTAGTATGTCCTTATCGACATTTAGTGACGCAGTGGGGACGGGAATGTGAAAAATTTAACTTACAGCCAATATTAGCTTTTGAAAGTGTAAGCACTTGGCAAAGTCAGCTAACAACACAGCTTTATAATATACATTCAGGCGCGCAACAATTTTTAACAATAATCACGACTAACTCGACTTTAAATACAGACAGTTTTCAATCACAGCTTAGATATTTACCTGAACGTACTTTAATTATTGGAGATGAAGCGCATAATTTAGGCGCCTCGAAAGTGGAAGAAAGTTTACCTAGGCAAGTGGGGTTACGGTTAGGGCTTTCAGCAACACCCGAAAGATATTACGATGATGACGGTACTCAATCTTTACTTAGCTACTTTGGGGCAGTTATTCAGCCGGAGTTTACATTAAAAGATGCAATTGCCCAAGGGGCATTAGTCCACTATTTATATTACCCAGTTCTTGTAGAGCTAACTGAGACAGAAAGCATTGCGTATTCTAAGATTACCCAAAAAATTGGACGTAAACTTTTGTTTAAAAATAAAGAGGGTACCAATTTAACGGATATTGAGAATAACGAGGATATCACACATCTGTTAATGCGGCGTGCAAGGCTTGTTGGTGCCGCCGAAAATAAACTTAACGCATTGCGTGAACTCATGCAGCGGCGCCGAGAAACTACTCACACATTATTTTACTGTGGCGATGGTTCTCCTCAAGCGGACTCAAAATCTGACTTGAGTCAACTTAGGGCAGTTACTCAAATATTAGGTGTTGAATTAAATTATCGTATTACTACATATACAGCACAAACACCCTTATCTGAACGAGAAAAATTACGGCGCCAGTTTGAAAGTGGAGAACTACAAGGTTTAGTCGCAATAAAATGTTTAGATGAAGGTGTTGATATTCCTGCTATTCAAACAGCCGTAATACTCGCGAGTTCAAGTAATCCTCGTCAGTTTATCCAGCGTCGAGGTCGAGTTTTACGTCCACACCCTGGAAAAGAAAGGGCAACGGTATTCGATATGATTGTTTTACCGCCAGATTTGGATAGAAATACGCTAGAGGTGGAGCGTAACTTGCTTAGGAAGGAATTAAAACGCTTCATTGAATTTGCTGATTTAGCTGATAATGCTGGGCAAGCTAGGATTAAATTACTTGAATTACAAAAACGTTACGGGTTACTTAGCATATAATCTTGGCAACGGATGTAACGGATGTAACGGATGGGTTGTTGCTCTTTCTTTGTCATGCCAAGGAACGTTAACGCAGTTTTCCCGTAGGGTAGCATCTTCAGGATTTTCACTCCTGTTTAAAAGTAAAGTTGTAACCCATTTTTAGTATAGTTTTTTTAAATCACCTATCGGTTACATCCGTTATAATCCGTTGCCAGTATTTAATATTACATAAAACTTGTGTAAACCTATATAGAGGAAGGCTTTTTCAAGATTATCTTGCTAATTTAAACACAGTGCGTTCACGGATAGAAAAAGATGATACGAAAAAGTACAATCGTATCTAAATGTATCTAGAATAGCTAATGAAAAAGCAAAGTAAGCTAAGTAGTAACTTAGAAAATACAGAAAATAATTTTGACGATATTGAGGATGTACAGGCGCCTATATACATGGCGCCTGAAGAAGTGAGAAAGATAATCGAAATGGTGTGGCAGTTAGAGAAAAACCGACTTGATAGAAAAAGTTTTGGTCATATAAGTGATGATATTTTGACAATTATTAAGGGTGTTGTGCAATGAAGCTGATATCGATAAGTCTTTGTAACTTTCGCTCGTTTTATGGCAGAACACCGGAAATGTTTCTCTCGGTTGACGAAGTAAAAAATACGACAGTATTTCATGGAAATAATGGTGTTGGGAAAACGAGTTTATTAAATGGGTTTACTTGGGTGCTATATGAAAAATTTAGTGCTGCTTTTGCGTCGGCAGAACAGTTGGTGAATAAACGCGCGGTTGCGGAAGCTTCTATTGGGCAAGCTGTAGATTGTTATGTAGAAATTACTTGGGAACACGACAGTAAACGTTACCGTGCTAAACGTCAGTGTCGGGTATATAGAACCGAGTTTGATGTGGAAGCAGGTAAGACTGATATGTTTATGTTGGTGACGGGGGATGATGGACGCTGGTTTGTCCCCGACCAACATCCAGAGGATATTATTAATCAAATTTTGCCTTGTAGTTTGCACCAATATTTCTTTTTTGACGGTGAACGGATAGAGAAGATTGTTCGCAATGACAAGAAAGCTGAAATTGCCGAAGCGACGAAAATGCTTTTGGGAGTAGAGGTAATAAACCGTTCAATAAGGCATTTGGCAGAAGCGAAACGCTCGTTGGAAGCTGAACTACGTACTATTGGGGATTTGGAAATTAAGAAGTTACTTAAGCAGCAGAGTAATATTGAGTCTCAGGTTGAGGCAATTAGTAAGCGTTCTGTTGAAATTCAGCAAGAGATAGAATATCAAAATACGTTTAAGCAAGAAGTTAGTGGTCGGCTGCGTGAATTGAGTGTAGTTAAGGAGTTGCAAGAAAGGCGCCAACATTTGGAGTCACAAAAAATTTCGTTACAGAAACAGTTAGCGAAAAGTAAAGATAACTTACAGCGGTATATATCTAATCAAGGTTATAGTGTATTACTTTCAGAAACTAATATACAATTCCGTAATATTATTGAGAACTTAAAAGAGTCGGGTGACTTAAAGTCGGGAATATCAAGGGAATTTGTAATTAATTTACTCAATGGCAGTAAATGCATTTGCGGTAGTTATTTACACGAACATAGTCAAGCGCGTAAACATGTTGAACAATGGTTAGAAAAAGCGGGTTCTTCCACAGTAGAAGAAACAGCAATTCGCATGACTGCACAAGTTGATGAAATTGACAAGCAAGCAGTGTCATTTTGGCAAGAAGTAGATGCAGAGCAAGTTAGGATTAATGAGGCTAGGCAGACACTAAGTCAAGTTGAAACAGAATTGCTAGAAATTAAGGAAAAACTGCGGAAAAACCCAAGTGAAGAAATTCGCGATATTGAACAGCGTGTAGATGATATTGAAGCAAAGATTTCTGAATTAATTTTTGAACAAGGTCGTAACCAGCAGCTAACCGAGACTTTACATGCTGAGTTAGATGATTTGAATAAACAAATAGCCAAGCAAAAGCTGAACGAAGAACGACAACTGCTGGCACAACGTCGTATTGGTGCCACTCAAGATGCCATTGACAGGTTGAGTGAAGTTAAAACACGGCAAGAGAATCATTTTCGTTATTCACTCGAAAAGCGGGTTCAAGAGATATTTAGTGCCATATCTCCGGCGCCATATATTCCAAAAATTAGCGACAAATACGAACTAACACTGATGGAGACTAGTCTCGGTGTAGAAATGCCCGTTGCGGCATCAACCGGAGAAAATCAAATACTCAGCCTTTCATTTATTAGTAGCATTATCGATAAAGTGCGCGAGTGGAGCGAAAAGAAAAAAATGTTAATGCTTCCTGAAAGCAGCACTTTTCCAATTGTGATGGACTCCCCATTTGGTAGCTTAGATGAGATATCACGGCGCCATATAGCAAAAATAGTTCCAGAAATGGCGAACCAACTTGTGGTGCTAGTAACAAAAACCCAGTGGAGAGGAGAACTGCAAGAAGAAATAGCAAACCGTGTAGGTAAAGAATATGTTTTAACTTACCACTCATCTAAACCTGATTGCGAACAAGATTATATAGAACTTGGAGGAATTCGATATCCTTTAGTTAAGCAAAGTCCCAACGAATTCGAGTATACCGAATCCCCAGTGGCTACTTGGGTAAAATCGATGTAGTACTCCCTGCCTGCCTCAAAAAATGCTACAGCTTTGCGATTATTGATAAACATTTCTAGACTTCCGCTTGGGGTAGCTTGCCAAAATGATTTATTTTCTTCACTACCAGCAAGTACCGGACTCATCCTAACGGTACTTGCTCCACCAGCGTAACCAGTTACACTCTCGACAAAAAATTTAGCTCTAACAGACATATAGTATTCCTCAAATTAACTTTCATAGTTAGTATACTCATGTTCTATTAACTACCCAATATTGTATTATTGAGGAGTTGCAGCACAAACTACACCCTATCAGGGATTGAAAAGCAAAAGTGTTGCTGTTAGAAGTTCTCGATTTATGTTGCAACACAAACTACACCCTATCAGGGATTGAAAACCAATACGGTGTTTACTGCTGGATAGGTTTAACGTTGCAACTCAAACGACACCCTATTAGGGATTGAAACAAACTTTTTTATACAAAACAAAGACGTAGCTGTATAATTGCTACGTCTTTAATTTCCGTATTTAGAGGCTATTCTGTTGGGGGTTGCTCTATCCCCAAGTTTTTCTCTAGCCGAACAAGGCGCCAGTTGATCAACTTTAAGTCACTCTGTAACATCGCTCGTTCGCTCGCTGCGTTGCGAGATTCTTGCCGAACAAATGCCAAAAGCTTGGAAAGCATACCTATAACGCAAAGGGCAAAACCAGCGGCCGCAATATCAATACCTATCATGTTCGTGTTTTTATATAAATTGCAAAGTTAGTGGTCGCGTTGCTACCGTTGGCATATCGAAATCTAAACTGTGATAAATCCAAGGTGAATTGAAAAGTATTTGCACCGCTAACACAAGCCTTTGAACCATAATCAAGCCAAGTTATGCCATCTGGTGTTTGTTCAAAAAACAATGTACCGGGCTGGTCGGTTCTTACCGTTACGCCGACTGAATTTCTACTTGTTGAAAGAGTCGCAACGCTTGTAAAGATTCCATTGGCTAATAAATTAGAAGTTGAGAGAGTTGCGAAGCCCCCACCATCCGCGATACTAACGGCACTACTACCAGCCGATTGTTGGGTGATAATTACAGGGACAGACTCGACAATAGAAGTACTGCTTCTACTAGTGTTCAGGTCTGCGTTTATTTGCTGATACGATTGATAGCTTACCGAATCCAAGAATAAATCAGTATTACTCGCAGCGGCAACACTTGAATTAACCGCTCTAATTTGAATAAAGTAATTAACGCTGGGGTCTGGTATTTTTCTATTGCGAATATAAGCAAGCGTTCGTGTACTAACAGAATCGACTGCTTTTGTCGTAATCTTCACATCTTCTATTCCAATATCAAATTCTAATAAGCTGTAATTAATGCTATTAGCAATCGTGATTGATAGAGGAGATGTTGAAAATCCATTATTAGCACTTTCGCCTGTTGCTAATGTTGCTGATGTGCCACCAAGAGAAAATTTTACAAAATTATTGCCAGATGAATCAACCAATTCAAGATGAAAACCTTGATTTACTATTCGTTGCGTTAAAGAGTAAATAAAAAATATTCGACTGGGAAGGGTTATTACTTTTTTACTGCGAATAATAGTTTGTGCATTAGCAGTGATTCCACTGCTAACTCTCAGCTCACTATTGCTAACCTGTATTGATTGTCCGCTTCCAGTACTCAGTATTTCCCAATTGTCAGACGACAAGGAATTACCGCTAAAATCATCGCGCCATTTAGTAAGTCCTTGAATAGTAACAGGCTTATTGATACCAGGAATGATATTAAGTATTTTCCTGAGAACGTTTACATCATCAAAACCGCTCATATCAATTCCCTAATTTGTACATCCCCGTCGGTAGATTCCCATATCCCGCTAATTGCCCCTGTATATTTAAAGGGCAATTCAAGATATCCCCCCTCAGCGATTTTTAGAGCAAAGCTAGTAGTAGTAACTGCATTATCTAGGTCAATGTATAAATCGCTAGTGGAATTATTGAAAAAAATTGCACCAATCCTGTCTGGATTTGCATCTAGTAAAATTTTTGATTCCGTATCAGCCGTTATGGTTACGGGTGTTGCTGTTGATGATGTTTCAGTTTTGATAATAGCTGGATTATGTAAAGGCATTATTCACACTCCACCCATGAGATTTTCGCTTCATTCTCGCAAATAGCGGAAACTTCACCCCGATAAAGATTCATCAAGTTTATCTCAAATGTTCCTTCAGGGTTTAGTGGGATACCTTTATCGTAGTCTCCATTATTTCTGTTGCCAAAAAAGAAAGTTACGGGTGACTTTGACTTGACAACAAAACTCGCGTACATTCGATTAGGATTTGCTGGTAATATTGTCGCGGGCAAGCCTTCATTTAATGCAGTTACACCGTTTTTAGCTTCGGTAAAGCTAATCAAAGTCCCGTTTGATTGTAACGATACGTTATTAATCATTACGCTATTGCATCAATTTTTGATTCAAGTCTAGAAAGAATCGTTTCTATTGGTTCGTTCTCTGTTCCAACGTATTTATAGATGGAATAAGAAACATCTTTAAACCAGCTAGGAACGGTAAATGTAATTGCGTACTCTGGGGTAAGTTTTGGCAGAATTATTAAGGTAATTCTATTTAGCCAAATTCGGCGCCTGCTACCATCTGTATCTGGGTTGCCCCCAACGGTTAAACCAAGGCGTAAGCGTTGGTTTAGAAAGCCCGCAAACTTCCAAGTATCTTTTGCAGTGCTTGAAGTTGCGTAGATAGCGATAACGTGACGGTCGAGTAAAATTGGTACTGTAATTTCTGGAATCGGCGCCGTAATCCCAGCAATTGTCACGGCGCCTTGGGAGATTGAATAAAACAACTCCCAATTATCGGAGTTGTTTAATTGGAGCATGTTAAAGCATCAAGAGTCTTACGTGTTCCTCAACTTCCTCTACAAATAAGTAGGGGTCAATGCCAAATTCTGCCAACAGGTCGAAATAATAATTGTCATCGATAAGCCCGGTTGTCCAGTCATTCGCAGCACCGTTGATTATAGTCATACCGCGAATTGTGCTGTTATCCGCGTCACTATCAACGGATACTGTTAGTAAGTCAGTGATATCTTGAGGGACTAAAAGCCCCCCATTACTTGCTGCGAACATTACAGAGCCTCTGGCACAAACCGGAACTTAGACGCAAGAGCATTTGCACTACCAGTGAATAGTGCTTTAAATTCTGCCTTTTCTTTGATAGCGGCAATTACAGTGTCCTGGGTGTCACCGACTAATTTCTTACCGAATACGCCAGTAACACTGTCGTTTTCGTGTCTGTAGTACAAGCGTCCAGTGATGCGTGAAGCTTCTTTAGTCGTAGCAGTACTCACGCGCTGGATAATAGTTAATTTAGCGGGTTTAAACTTTTTGACGCCTTCCAATATATTGGGGTTGGTAAGCGCTCCGACTTCTGCTTGTGTAAAAGTATACTCACCCAATATCCCGCGCAGTGTAGATGCTAGTGTTCCACCGCGTCCGGTCTGGGTATCGGCAATTAGTCGGGCAGGGAGGTAAACTAAGGCGCCTGTAGAAGTGAACGGTACAAGGTAGCCTGGTACTCTATCAGTTTTTACTTTATTAGCTGGTGTGGTAACGGCTGCGTAAGCGGCTTGACGTGCTGCGGTATCTTTGTTCAACCACAACATATACTTTGCGTGGTCAGCTGCGAGGCGAACGCCACGAGAAATATCTGAATATCCCATTTTAATTATTTTTGGTTATTTCTGGTTTTGCATAAAAGCTTGTAAGCCCTACTGTAACTGAGTTTTTAGCGTGGTTTGTTTATCGGAAACATATAATGTTTCCTATAGTTTTTAGCGTGGTTTACAAATTAACAAGTGGTTTGTACCGATAAGTCGTATCAATGAGGAATACCGGGTTTGGCTCTCCCGGTATCAATGCGTATGCGTACCGAAAACGAACATTTACCACACGACGGTAAGCGCGCTTTTTACGAGTTTTACCCATAATTACCTGCGTACCACTCGATAAGCCAATAGTTGATGGTTTTTTTGGGTTATGTACTGTAATATTTTGTTCGTTGTATGGCACGTCAATAACATTACATATCCGCTTATAAATATCTATTGCATCTGCTTCGCTATTGGTTAAAATCCTTCTGCCATTAGAGAATCCATTCTCAGTATCTTTATAGCTAACTGCGACATTCCCCTTTGTTAATATTATTCCTTTCTTTGCATCAACAAATTGCACTTTTATCTCATTCGCAATTTCTATTAATTTGGTTCGCAAATTAGCTGATGTGTTTTCAAATTTCATTAATCTAACGCTATATTCTGCATCAGCCCTGCTTGTTTCGTTCGGTACTGATTGTGCGTCCTGACTAAAATAAAACACTATTTTGGGATGCCCGATAACTGGAGGCTCTTGATTCTCTTTGCTTCCATAGAATAAAGTAAGCCCATTTTTAGAATATCCTAATACGTCATAAAGTAAATTATGGCGTAAGTTTGTCATCTCTGTTGTGTCCTCTTCTGTGTGAGTACACGCCACTCTTAGCTGACTTCTGCCATCATTTAATGATGGTTCCCAATTGTCTCCTAAGTCTCCAAAAAAACGAGCAACTTCTTTGTTAGCAGACTTTTTAAATACGTCTTGTAAAAACTCTTTAGGGTTGTAACCTTCTGGTAATGCCATAATTAATCATTCGCATTAAATATATCATCGGGTAAAATATTTGATATTCTTGAAGCTAATTTAGAAGCTAATTCATCCGCTTTAAGCTTTTCTGGTTCAGGTGTTTCGATGCCTTTATTTTCAGGTTTGTTGTCTTCCTTAATAGCTTTAACTAGTTCTGTATTCGCGGTTTGTAATTCAGTGACAGCATTTATTACGTCAAGGGGTGCTTGCGTGACTTGCTGTATTGTTGATGCACCTTGCTGCAAATTTTCTAAGGTTTGAGATATGCGATTAAACTTTGGTTGGGGATTCATCCATCCGTAAGCTGTTTCTAGTACTTCCCCACCTTTCTTAAGCGCATTACCTATTTTCCCGGTATAGCTTCCTATTAACTCCATCCCAGAAAGAATGGTATTACTAATATTTTGAAATGAGTTTAATACGTTCGTAGTTGCTTGATAGATTCTATTAGCTTTTGCCCATATTTCCGTCAGTGTCGTGTAGTTTTCAGCACCAACAATACCTTTTACTAAATTTTCAATTGAAGAATTAATAATAGTTCCGAGGTCGAACGCTTGCCCAGAGTCATCTTTTAGCCCAATTAAACTAAGTACATTTGAAAATGCACCTAGTAATGTTGTGCCGATTTCTCGGCTCAACATTAAATGATTTTGCACAGTAGCCGCAAACGTTAAAACATTTAAAGCTCTGTCTAATTGCAGCCACTTAAAACCATTAATTAATTTACCCGCGATTCCACCGCCTGGTATCTGTGGTCCAAGTTTCGTATTTATTACACCTAAAAGAGCTAAATCAACGCCTTGCAATAAAAGGTTTAATTGGTCAAGTTTATTGTTATTATTGGTCGCTTGGTCGAGAATTTTCTGTTGACAGCTTGAGCATCCATTGGGTGTGGGTGGTGGTGGTGGTGGTTCGGCTTTACGCGGTGGTCCGAAAGGGAATGGCGCAGGAAAACCGGGAGGTTTTGGCACTGGTGATGGTGAGGGACTTGGGCTAGGACTTGGACTTGGTGATGGTGAGGGACTTGGGCTAGGATTTGGACTTGGTGATGGTGAGGGGCTTGGGCTAGGACTTGGACTTGGTGATGGGCTAGGGCTAGGACTTGGTGATGGGCTAGGACTTGGGCTAGGGCTAGGGCTAGGACTTGGTGATGGGCTAGGATTTGGACTTGGTGATGGGCTTGGGCTAGGGCTAGGACTTGGACTTGGTGATGGGCTAGGATTTGGACTTGGTGATGGGCTTGGGCTAGGGCTAGGACTTGGACTTGGTGATGGGCTAGGACTTGGTGATGGGCTAGGACTTGGGCTAGGGCTAGGGCTAGGACTTGGTGATGGGCTAGGACTTGGGCTAGGACTTGGACTTGGGCTAGGGCTAGGACTTGGACTTGGACTTGGTGATGGGCTAGGACTTGGGCTAGGCGGTGGCAACGGCACTGGTATTGGGGAACCATCTGGTTGCTCAAGTCTTAACAAGTCAATGCTTGATAAACCATCTGTCTCGTTACCTAGCGTTACCCAGCGTGGCTCTACAGTAAAATCGTTCCAACCTCTGCCATGACATAGTATTTGAATTAATTTTCCTATCCCTCCAGCCTGAGTTTGATAATCAATTACTCTGTACGCATAAAGTGGACCTCTAAATAAGTAACCATTATTGGGATTAGATGTATCTGGAGAAACCCTACCTCTTGCATCTGTGTAATTAAAAGCAAAATAAACTCTATAGTAAGCACCAATCTCTTGTCCGTTAGGAGGTACTTGAGTAATAGGATTTGATGGTGGTGCTGACGGATTAGACGGCGCGTCAATGCCAGGTGGATGAGGAAAAAGCAAATCAGCGATAAATCCACCAGCCATGCTGCCAACTAATCCACCAACAAAAGCGCCAGGTGGACCACCCAACGCACCACCAATAGCACCCCCAAGAATACCCCCAACGACACCACCACCAGCCCCAAACAATGCAGCAGTTGGGGGCTGTCCTCTTAAGGAGCGAATTGCAAAATCAGCGGCACCACCAATTAAAGGTCCAGCTAAACGCGCTGCGGGAGTTGGTGGAAGACCTGGAGGTAGAGCGGGTTTTGGTGGTGGGGGTGAAGGTTTCGGCGGTGGGAATCCTGGAAACTTATTAACTGGAGGCGCCTTAACTGCTGTTGGGGCCGTTGCACCGCCACCATTGCCAGGAGGAGGGGAGGCAGAAGTAGGTCGATTAGCTGTTGGTGTTGGCTTGGGAGGGTTTCCCGCTTTAGGTTTTGGTTGAGTTTTTTCGCCAGGTGGTTTATATCGATTTAAAGCTTCTCTATCAGCAGCTTGCCTACGTTGTTGTATTGCCTCTTCAGGAGATGGAGTAGGTTTATATTTAGCGTTCCTTGCCTCTTCTCTAGACTTTCTTATTGCCTCTTCAGCATCTTCTATTAATTGTTGCTTTCTGAGTTTTTGTTTATTTTGGATATCCGCAGTATTTGCGCTGTAATCTTCATTCCAAAATTCAGCACGGTCTTTAAAAGTTTGTTTGATTGCAGCATCCGCGTCTGCAACCTGTTGAGCTTTATTAGCTAGTTGTTTTTTCTGAATATCAGCAGAATTTATTTTCTGTTGCTCCCACATTTGAAGCTGCTCGGCATAAGCTTTCTCTTGCGCTGCTTGCTTCAAAAGTTGTTGCATTAAGTTGCTATTCTGCTCAAAATCAGCCATTTTAAGCCTCAAAGATAGATGGAATAGTAACAGTGCTTAATGATTGTGCGTAATTCCACATTCCACCACTTCCGGTCAAATAATCTTTGCTCATTTCAATAGAGACTCGTCCGAGAAAGCGATATTTCTTATCACTTTCAACATAAAAAACACCCGCTTGAGCCGCTCTTTCTGTAGAACCAGTACCTTCGATAACCACTAAATCTGAATTGATATAAGAAAGAGCAAGGATTGCCCATGTCGCCAATTCTTCAAGTGAATTAACGTTATCAGGTAATTGAGTTTTAGCAAAGGCTGTCATTTTTTTACTTTTTAAACATAGTATTAAATAGATTTTTAAGGATTTTGTATTATTTGTAAAGTGCCTGTTTTAGGTTAAACAGGCACTAGCAACCAAGCATTAAAAAAGTTTAGACTACAGGACAAATAAGACAAGGCAAGGTAATGAGTATAGTTACTTCAAAATATGTATTAATTAAAGAGTTTTTAACACAAGAACTAAATGAAGAATTAGTAACATACACACTAAACAATGAATCAAGCTTTGCACAACGATTGATTACTCCCGGTTATCCGCAACAATACAGCTTTGGAGCATCAAACGGATTTGATTTTTGGAAGTTGCATATTATTGAACAAGTAAAGCTACGCTTGCCCGAAGTACTTAAGATATTTGATATAGATTTTAATATTGGGGAAATTGAATCCGACGTTAGTGGCTTTCTTGATATGGGATTTTTGGGAAGTCACAACGATACATTCTGTGCAAGTAGCAGAATACTTACTTTTGTTTACTACTTCAGTAGAGAAGCCTTTAGCGGAGGACAATTAGCTCTATACGATAGTGAGGTTGATTGCTTTCTTCGAGATAAACAAGCTAGGTCATGCCAGTTAATTAAACCAGTAAACAATTCTTGTGTTATATTCCCGTCGAGATGCTGGCATGAAGTCTTACCAGTCTCATCTGACTTTAAAACTTTTCCAAATAACTATTTTAGGGGTGGCAGATTTTCTATTAGTGGATGGATAAACCGCAACTAAAAACAAGGAAGAGTAAAAACGTATAAAGAATAGGTGAAGTACCGCTTCTATGTAAATCCGGTACTTTACGGATGTATTGAAAGTATTGCTAAATATAAGATGTAGCGATTCCACTTAATAGCTATAAAAAAAAGATACCGGAATAACCTGTTGCAGAGGTTAATCCGGAATATTATCTCAAATCAAATTTATATGAAGAATAACCGCTATGGTCAATCCGCGATACTGTCCGACGGGGAATATTTTAAAATTCGTCAACAAATCAAAAGTAAAAAGTACCAATTGCTTTTAGATTTAGCTTGGTTCACGGGTGAAAGGTGGGGTGCATTGGTACAACTCAAATTTGAGGACGTTTACCTTCCCGACGGAAAACCTTTAGATACTATTACCTTTCGGGCTGTAACTCGCAAGGCATCACCCGACGGAAAACGAAAAACTAGGCAAGTTCCCACGCACCCAACCCTAAAAAGTTTATTGAGAGATTACAAACCTCTAACGAGCAGCGGGTATTTATTCCCTGCTCAAAATCCTGAAAACCACATGAATTTAAGACTTGCAGATAAAATCTTGCGCTCTGCCACAGAGCGTGCGGGCTTAGGGGAAAAGGGAATAAGCACCCACAGTACCAGGCGCTCGTTTATCACCAAGCTACACAGCAAGGGAGTTGACCTTTACACAATCCAACGCATAACAGGACACCAGGACTTAAAAGCCTTGGGAAGATACGTAGAAATTGACACTGACAAAATTACTGGCGCCATAGCTCTTATATAAAGAATTAAACAAGTATGAATTTACTAAAATTTGCTATTGACTTGGGACATGGAGTTGGACAGGACGGCGGAGCTGTTGAAATTATGGCAGAAGAGGACGCAATAAATGAAGTCGGTAAGCGAGTGATTAACAAGCTAAAAATGCTTGGACACTCGGTAATTGAAACCCGTCCAAGCAAAGCATCAAGTGTTAGGGATTCATTGAAGCAACGTTGCCAAACCTCTGACAACGCCAAAGTAGATTTTTTTGTATCCCTACACGCTAACGCGGCGCCCAATGAGGTAAAAGGTAAAGCAAATGGTACAGAGTGTTACGCAATTAGTGAAGACGGTCGGCAATTAGCGTTTAGGATTTGTAGAGAAATAGCTGCACTCGGATACTTTAACCGAGGCGTAAAAAACGGCAATCATCTATACGTAGTTAGGGAAACCGAGAAACCGGCGGTACTCATTGAAATGTTTTTTCTAGACTCTAAAAAAGACTGCTTATTGTACGACCCCGAACACATGGCTAATGCAATAGTGCTTGGATTGTGCGGTAAAACTCCCAATATTGCCGACAAAGCGGCATAGTTGATTAGAGAATATCAAACTTATGAAAAAGCCGACTCCCCTCCCAGTCGGCTTGTTTATTATTTTCTAGAGTTATTGGACTTCTTTACATACTCCACGATTTTTGTAGGTGTTGCACCTGCATCAATTAATTCCAGTACTTCACGGCGCCTCAACTTCCCATTGTTCGATGAAACCGAACCAAGATGAACCTTGCAAATTTTCCTACCTATCATCCAACAATAACGATAGTAAAAA
Source organism: Calothrix sp. PCC 7103 (assembly GCF_000331305.1). GTDB lineage: Bacteria > Cyanobacteriota > Cyanobacteriia > Cyanobacteriales > Nostocaceae > Dulcicalothrix. The sequence goes on from NZ_KB217478.1 coordinate 978,753, forward strand.
TGTTTTCTATTTCCGCGCTTTACCCAGTATTGTTCAATCCAATGGGTGTTTTGTTTGTTTTCTGGTTTTTCCTTACCGTATGGGTACTGATTGAAGTTCGTAGATGGTAATTGCTCCCAAAAACTTTCATGTAAAAGAGTGCTTTTTTGAGGCGCCTCGTCCTCGTCGTTGTCCCCACAGTGTTCGGGAGCAGATTTTAGAGATTGAAATTGCTCCCGAACACTTTCCTGTAATGGAGTGGAGTTTTGCGTTAAAGCACTCCCCTCAATATCCCCACAGTGTTCGGGAGCAGATTCTAGAGATTCAAGTTGCTCCCGAACAGTTTCGTTGTTTTGTTTTGCTGTCCGTGCTTGAATTTGTTCGTGCTGTGCTTGAATTTGCTCGTTTTGATAGCGACCATAGATTACAAAATATAGCTCTTCTCGAATATCTACACCCTCAATGTGTTCGGGAGCAGATTCTAGAGATTCAAGTTGCTCCCGAACACTTTCCTGTAATGGAGTGGAGTTTTGCAATAAAGCACTCCCCTCATTACTCAAAGTGTGTTCGGGAGCAGATTCTAGAGGTTGAAATTGCTCCCGAACACTTTCCTGTAATGGAGTGGAGTTTTGCAATAAAGCACTCCCCTCATTGTCCCCACAGTGTTCGGGAGCAGGTTTAACTATTTCATCCCAGTAGGGGTCATGTACTATTTTTGTTCTATAGGTTGGGGCAATATTAAACAATGCTAGCTGTGCATGACACTCATCAAAATGTCCTGCGCTCCCTTTGTTTTTGGAATTATTCATATAACAATCGAAGTTAGGTTTTTATGTTGAATGCCCTCTATGTTTAGAGGGTTTTTTGTTGCAATGAATCGAGTTCGTTGAACATCGTATCTAAAGACACCCCGCTAATATCATCATAAGGTGTTAATCCAGAGGCTTTGAATACAATTGCTAAGTAATTACGTCGTGATTCCCAATACCTGTTACGTAGACACTCTCTCATCCAACCTTCAGGGTTTTCGATATGTTTCCTAGCTTGTCTAATTTGAAATAAGACTATTGCAGCCCTAATCTCCCAGTGAGGACGGCTCAATACTTCAGTCTCCTTAGTATCAAATTCAATACCATTTGATGCCAGCGTCTCTTGATTAAGCTCTAAGTCAGAATGCTGCTGCTGCATAGAACTGGCGACCGCATTTATATCATTTGATGCCTGCAAAGTGAAACTAGAGTTGCAATGTTGTAACTTTTTTTTCTTAAGTGGAATTAACCATTCTATTGGTCTTAAAACGACTCGGTATATCTTCCAACAGAATTTTTTCAAGACACCAACCACACCTAAACTCTTAAGTAGTTCAAACATTTTCTTTAGGTATTGGTGGGTGTATTGTTTACCCCTCCACTTCTCAACCCAAGAGTTAAACTCGCTTAAATCAGGTTCGCATTCCTCTTTTAATTCTGCTTCCCAAAGTAGCCATTGCCATAATCTCTGTGCAGCATGAGGCACGTTGTTCTCTAGACAGAAGATTTCGTGCTGTTCAGTCCAAAGGTTCTTTTGTTTTGTTGATGTTTTAGGCATAATAGTGATAAGTTCAAAGAAACAAAAACCATTAAAGCTGCTCCCTTCACATGTACTAGAGATGCTTTTTTGGTTTTTTTTTGCAATAAAATAAACCGCCACGTCCATTGACCGGCGGTTATAAATCTTGGTTCTCTTCTTCTACTAGCTCATTGCGTAATGATTTTAGCTGAGAGAATTTAGACTCAAGTTGTTTTATTTCTTGCTTCTTTGCTTCAATCTGAATTACGCACTCGCTGATAAGCTGGTCAATGACTTTCCCAGTAACAACTTTTGACTTTTCGGTATAGAGTTTTGTCTCGCTATCGTTTCTATCAACTCGGAGCGACTCAACCCCAATTGAGAGGCTTTCATGTCCAGGTGAGCTATAGCCGTAAGTGTCAGAGACATATTCACTCTCCCCTTCGGCTCGTCGTAACGCCCGTGCTTTTTCTTCATTATCTAAAGTTGATTCCATATCTTACACAAGAAGTTTAACATTTCTTACACAACAAGACTTGATAATCTTACACAAGATGTTATCATAATTTCAATCCTACACAAGATTGTGTGTAGGATTAACGAGAAAACTTGTATACGACCGATAGCCGCTGACTAGTGGTTTATCCCGCAGCGCGTCTATACATTGAAAGTATCGAACAGCCAAAACCCTTGCTTTATCTACGTTGTGAGCAATGCCTTAAACAAAAAAATCGCAGTAAACACCATTAACACAGGAGGTATTCAATAAGTTAAATGTCAGAAAACACGGTATTAAATGGCAATAGAGACGCCGTAAACAGTACCAATAAGCCAGATAAAAAGCCTAAGAAAGCGAGGTATCTACCTGGTTTACCTATAGCAAGCAGCGCAAAGGATACCAATAAAGGTGTTATTGAGGTGGCAGTTAATAGAGCGCCTGCGGAGTTTTCAGCACTTGACTTATACGAATTATTCTCGACCGTTGAGGACGGCAACGACGTGATGATTAAAGTCACCTGCTCAAAAGCAGCTAGGTTGTCTGACGGCAAGCCGTTTTTAACAGGAGGGGGTCGCGTTTACCGAGTCAACTACCTCAGTTTCAAGCCTATTAGTAATAGCGAAAATTCCAAGCCAGCATAATGATTGATGCGCTATGCCGGCTATTAGTTCACTCACTGGGAGTTACCTAAATATGACAGATAAGTACATTGAAAAGCAACTAAACCAATACAATCAGTACGATTCTCAAGAAATCAAAGACGATGCCTTGTATAGATTAGGAACTTATCTAGAGGTTATAGAGGTTGATAGCGCAAAATTAACACCCGAACAGCGTGAAACCGTTATTAATGCGGTAGAAGAGGTGAAAAGAAATGGCTGATATCAACCAAGCTGTTTACAATGCAAGTCTTGAAGCGCTTGTTAGTGCAGGTGTCCCAGAGCCACTGGCGGATGCCGCTTCTAGAATAGTTGCTAGCGACGATGAAACTCAACTGGGTTTGGGTCGTAACGATGCTGATATACAAGTTTGTCAGTCAGTTGCTCAAATTTACACACAACTGACTCAAGGAGACAGCAACTAATGAACGACGCTACTACTTTGTATTTAGTAGTAGCGGCCCTTGCTGCTACCACTTTTTTACAATTCGGGAAAAGCGAATTACAGGATAAATTGAACACCTGTAACTCCGAGTACAAGGGATTCAGGGAAGGGGTGATTTATGGAAAATAACCGCTTACGCCGCATTGAATGGGTTGATTTAAAACTACCGTCCCTCAAAGACTTTGACCGCTTTTTTGGTTGGGCGGTTGGGAGAGTATGTTTTTCTGTTTGGCTGTTCGGGTTAAATACTATTCGCGTAACCTGCAAAGTAACTTTAGCGGTTATTGACCAGACGGAAAAGGGGACTTATCGACTACTCGAAGTTTACGAACAACTACCCCACATGGGGATAACAGAAGCTAAATATATAGATGCTTCTGTTGTCGAAGTTGGGAAAGTAACACCCATTACCGATATCATCACCGCGATTGAAGGTAAGCAGCTGATGATAATTGGGGAGATGGGTACTGGGAAAAGCACCATTGCCCAGTACCTCGCTTACACCGTTGGTGGGAGGGTGAAAGTGTATGAGTGCGAAGGGACGCCCGACGATTGGGCGGGTTTAGAGGTAATTGGTAAAGGTGAAGATTGGGAAAGTATTAATCAAGGTATGCTTGCTGACCTCGATGACCTATCAAGCCAAATGCAGTTACGCAACGAAAAGGGTGAATCCGCATTGAGCGGTACAGAAAAGGTGATTATCTGTGAGGAGTACCCGGAGTTGGTTTCCAAGGTTGAAGCGTCGGGTGAATGGCTAGAACGTCACGCGCGTAGAGGCAGAAAAGCCCGACGATTCACAGTTTTACTCTCTCAATACGACCGTGTAGCAGCTTGGGGAATTGAGGGGAAAGCCGACTTGGCTGACGCTTTTTACCGTTTACGGCTTGGTAAGAAAGCGGTTGCACACGCTAAAAGCTTGAAGCGTGAAGATTTAATTGAGTGGTTAAAAATTGACCGTTCACACTGTTTACTCGACGATGAGCCGTGTAAATTACCTGCTTACCGAGAGATGAAATCAGTTACACAGCGGTTATTCTTAACCCCCGTTGATCAAAAATTGGTAACGTCTGAAACGACCGTACAGCAAGCATTTCAGCCGCCGGAGCCGCACCCGAACCAAGATTTAGAAGCGCTCAAAAAAGCCGTAAAAGCCTGTGCTGACGCGGGTTTGAGCGATTCCAAAATCATTAAAGATATTTTGGGCTGTTCCGGCAATCGTTACCAATCGGGCAAGCAACTGCTAGAAAAACTGAGGGGTTAGCATGAGCGACTATAAAAATCATTACTGGGTTAATTTTTCTTCGGACGAGTACCAGGACGCAACATTAATACATTCGACAGATAAAATCTATAACGATGCGAATGAATGGGCCGAGGACGAACAAAAAAACACAGGAGATACGGGGATTCAAGTATGGGAATTTCAACAAGTACCTGGGATTGTAGCGGATGTTATTGACTTCTTTAGAGGTGAAAAATGAAACCACCAATTGAACAAGCAAAAGAAAATATCTTAAAAGTACTTCGGGAGAATAGCGGCATGGATGAAATTGTTTACCCATGCTTACCTGAAGACTTGGCTGATTACAGAAGCGCGCTTGATTTAGTTGAAGTGCAGCGGGAGTTTAGGCGCCGTGGTGTTAGAGCTAGAGCCGTAGATTGTCGAACAGTCCAACCACAGCAACCTCAAATAGTAATAGCAACTTACGATGGCGCTATAAACGGGAATCTTGACAACTATCTAAAAAGCAAAGGACTTCAATAATGACAATATCTCAACTTGAAAAATGCCCAAGCTGTAACTCCACAAATACAGCATTTAATAATGAGTTTGGGTACCACCAATGCAATGAATGCGGCAATCACTGGGCACATGACAAAGATGACCCGGACTATGAAGAATTTATTATTGACGATGTAATTCATTGCCCTAATTGCAATGCACCGTATCACGAAACATTGCCCGATTGGGTAGCTTTTAGGACTTGTGGGGAATGTAGGCATGAGTGGTAAAAAGCGGGAATTTGAAAAAGGTTACTACCCTTGCCCAATTTGCGGGAGAATGACCCTTCATGACTGGGTGTCACCAATGGACGTACAGGAATACGAAATTTGGGACTATAAAAACCCAATTCCAGACGATATATTTGTTTGCTTAAAATGCCAAAAAGTTGACATCGATGACGAAGCCTAGATTTTGGTTTGACTTATAGTATCGCCTGACGAGCCGGTTAGCCCGCCGGCGAAACACTGCCCTCTCTGGTAGTGTAGCGACTTGGGCAACTAAGGCGCCAGTATCAACAAAAGTAACTTAGGGCTTTGATACCGAAGCAAGCTAAAGCTTTTATTATTTCGCAAGCTCGGTTACTAGTTGGTATTGCTCCTGCTGTCTTGAGAGTGAATTAAGCTCATCGGGCTTTTGGGTGATTCGCAGACACTCGCAGGATATTTTTTACGATTCGACCCGTAACACCCATGACAAAACAATTAAGAATTTTGGGGCTTGACGTTAGTAAAGCCTCTGTTTCTGCTTGCTTGCTTGACGAGAAACCTAGCGAACCACGTAACTATTATTACAAATGTAAATTCCTAAATTTACCAGCTAACAAATCGGGAATAGAAGCATTGCTCGCACTCAATCCAGATGTAGCAGTATTAGAGCCGACCGGGAATAATTACAGCCAAATCTGGAAACACCACTTAACCAATGCGGGAGTAAAGGTATTGTTCGTCGGTCACAAAGAGCTTAGAAATTACCGGGCTTATCAGCTTAATCTACCCGACAAAGACGATAACGCGGATAGTTTAGCGCTTGCGTGTTACTGGTTTGACTATCACCTTTCACCCGCGCGTTTCGTTGCTACCTATGATGAAAATATTAGTAAAATCCGAGAATTAATATTTAAACTTGAACACCTTAACAGGCTACAAAACCCTGTTATCAATAGGTTACGTCAAGATTTAGCTCATCAATTCCCAGAAGTTGCATTAGTAAATTCCCGTCGCGGCAACGCTGGACTAGTACCGTTACTTTGGGGATGGGTCGCAGGTGAGAGGGTTTCTAAAAAGTACGATTATTTATATAGCCAGAGTATCGGCTTGGGTTTGACCGATTCGACGCGCGCGCGTGCCGAAATTATTTGCTCATTACAACGTCAAGAAATGTTAGTTGAGCAAGAATTACGGGAATTATTAAATAATCCTGCTTTCGAGTGCTACAAAAAAGTATTCGGGGTATTTAATTTTGGTGAGCGGTTAGCTTGGGTACTAATCGCTTACATTTACCCAATCGAGCAATTTTTGGTAGATGGTAAACCAGAGATACGTATATGCAGGGGACGTAATTCAGGTAAACCAACCAAGCACTACTTGTCACTACGTAGATTCCAGAAAGTCTTGGGTGTGGCGCCTGTACAGGAATCATCAGGAGATAAACGCGCTGTAAAAGCTCATAACGGCTCAAAGCTATGCCGTAAAGCCCTTTGGCAGTGGGTGTTTACAGCATTGGAACCAAAAGCGCGGCGCCGCAATACCGAGGTAATAAAATCACTATGCGACTACCTAGATAGAGAAAAATTAAGCGGTAAACCAGTTCGCTTGATTCGTTCGCGCGTTGCCGCTAAAGCTATTAAATTACTATTTCGTGAATTGACTAAACATGAATCAAATTAGATGTACTGACGTTAGTTTTTTAGTGCGACGTGAAGCCGGTCCAGGCTGTTTATGCTCACGCTGCTTACTTCCAATTTTTGACAAATTGATCAAAATTGTCCCAATTACCGACCCCGCATTAATGGCAGAAGATAGAGAGTGGCGTTATCACTTGATGTGCTTGGACAAGCGCAAAGCCAATTGGGGGGAGAGTTACCAAAAGTTACCATTTTGAGGGTAAACGTTTACCCTGTTATTAGAGTGAAATAATAGAGGTTAACCGTGATGGTCAGTAAAGCATTTGAGGATACAGCTACAGCAGTAGATACAACACCAGAAACAAGTTTACATTTGTGGACTGTGGAAGACTATCACCGCATGATTGACGCTGAAATTATTACGGAAGAACACAAAGTAGAATTACTCGAAGGTCAAATTATACAGATGAGTGCCCACAAACCTCTACATGCTTCAATTACACAAATATCATCTGATTATATTAGGGATTTGTTAAGACAAAAGGCAACTATTAGAGTGCAGGCGCCAGTAACGTTACGTCCTAACTCAGAACCTGAACCAGATGTAGCAGTTGTTCGCATCGACCCTCAAGGATACGCGACTGCTCATCCTACACCTGAAGATATCTACTTGCTTATAGAAGTCGCAGACAGAACTTTGAATAAAGACCGCAAAACAAAAGCATGTACTTACGCTAAAGCCAAAATATTAGAATATTTTGTTATAGACGTTAAATCTCAACAAGTGTATGTGTTTCGCGAACTAGGAAAAGATAATTATATGCAACAAGCTGTTTTAGATAAAAATGCTAAATTATCACTGGTTGCTTTTCCCGATGTTGAAATTGAAATTAAATATTTATTTGAACCGTTAATTACACCTACACCACCCATACCACCCACATCACCCACACCCTAAAGGGTAGGCTACACTAGCAAAGCCCACCTTCGTGGGCTAAAAGATGACAAAAGATGAAATTTAGAACTTGCTATCTACCAAATTTATGACAGAAACAGGCAAAATTAGAATTGCAAAAGACAAAGCTGAATTAGTAAAATCTCTAACTATTTCAGGTGGTAAAACAGGGGCATTTCAAACCTTTGCGGATGTAGTTGTATTTGCTGCCACGTTAGGCGCCAAGCACAAAAAGCGCGTACCTTTAGAAGGAGTATCGAAAAAAGAACCGGGTCCGATACGTATAGAGCAATTTATATCAATGGGGTATGATGTAGTAATTAAATTATTAGCAGTCGTAGAAACTCAAAATGTAGAAATACTATCACCAACCGAAGAAGAGTTAGAGAAACAGCGTAATCAAATATTTGAAGAGTACGCCAACGGTGGGTTAGAAATAATCCAAAATGAAGTACTTGGCGCCGTAGATTACCTAGAAAGAATCTTATTGCTACTCAGCTACGAACGCACAAGCAAAGACAGAGCAGAGGGAGAATTTGATTTAAGTAGATTTTTACCTTAATTAATACAAATATACACTCTAGGATGGAATAGCAGTTACTTAAGGGTTATAAGCATTACCCATACTGGTTCTCACATCACATTTTTATGTGGAAGCAATGCGCGAATGTCAATATTGTTCTCTTAATCAACCTCTGAACTAATGGAATAATAAATAATGTGGAAAGATGAAATATTAGAATAAATCCGCAGAATTCGTGAAGAACATGCTAAGGCTTTTAACTATGATTTGGAGGCGATGTTTGAGGATTTGCAGAAAAGACAGTATGAAGATGGTAGGCAAGTTGTGAATTTAACATCAAAGCAACCTACCCGCAAGTCATTACATTAAAATACTGAAAATAAATAGATTGGGCGCCATTAAAGAAAGCGCTACAATTAGAAATTATAAAAGCCACATACTCGTAAACTGCAAAGTAAGGAACAAGTATGACCCAGACTCAAACACAAGCAGAACCACAAATATTTACCTTCGATGAATTTATCGAATGGTATCCAGAAAACTCAATAGTCCGTTACGAATTACATAATGGGGTAATTGTTGAGATGCCTAAACCTAGAGGAAAACATTCAAATTTAACTGGTTCTTTAATTGAGAAACTACTTATCATCATTAGGGAGATGGGTAAAGGTGGTATCTGGACTATCCCTAGAGAATCAATTGTTAAACCTAGCTCTGATAAGTCAGGCTACGAGCCGGACATTATTGTTTTGAACCAAGAGACTATCAAGGCTGAAACACGCTGGAAAAGTGAGTCAGTTATCCAAAATGCAACCTCGGTCAAATTGATAGTAGAAGTAGTTAGCACTAACTGGCGTGACGATTACTATGACAAGTTTAGCGACTACGAAGAAATGGGCATCCCTGAATACTGGATTATTGACTATGCAGGGCTAGGAGGGCGTGATTTTATAGGGAACCCTAAACAACCAGCTATTTTTGTTTGTGAACTTGTAGATGGTGAATATGTAAAGAGACTATTTAGGGGCAGTGATGTCATTGTCTCTCCTACCTTCCCTCAAATCAACCTAACCGCACAACAGATTTTTGATTTGGCTGTGTAAATTAGTCTATAGCAATCCGGAATGAAACATGAGAAAATACGTAGATTAAAATTACCTGTTTATAAGCTTTTCAGCCATTTTTATTTCTCACAACTGATTTAGGATTGCTATAGGTCTTAAATTGCCTTGGCGCTGGAATATTAGATTTATTATAATATAAGCAAAAATCGTAGGGTGGAATGGCACTTACTTAAGGGTAAACGTGTTGGTATGATAGGCTTTCACGCTTTGGTGATGGCGATTTACACGGTCGGCGCCTACATCAAGACCAATACGTATCAACTATACATCAACGTGAAGCGCGATTAATTTATCAGTGGTGAACAACAATTTATCACTTTCCTAAATTCAACTATCAATTACAAAATCTCAATCAATACATAAATACTATTTAATACTTACGGATAAAACCGGAGGGCGCGTTACTAAATCGCGCATTTAGGGCGGGCGCCTATAAGACTATATTTAAGAATAAAAATTTGTGAATAAGTAAGTATAGTTAAACACTCAGGATATAAAATTATTGCAGTAAAAGCTTTAAAAATTAGCTTTTAAGCAATTTATATTTTTGAATCCTGTTATAGTTTATTACGTCTGCCTAAGAGATAAAAATGTCATGCAATCACCGTAAAAATAAATTCAAATTTGTTTGTATGAATATACTTTATGCAGCAATTTGAGTTTTAGTAGCATTTCTTGGTTTGGTCATAAGAGGATATGATTTTTTTCTACGTTTTATAACTCTTGGCTCAGTACGGTCACTACGCTCAGGAAGTAGCTTCTGTACAATTTTATCAAGCATCGTTTTATACAAAATTTGAGATTTTATTTTTCCAGCATTTAGAAGTGCAGTAATAAAACTCTTCAAATATTGACGAGATGTTTGTAAAGAAATAAGACGTTTTGAAACATTATTAGTATCGGCAGCATCCCACATTATCGCACGTAATAAATTGTAAGCCATTAAGTATACAAAAATTTCTTTACGAACCATATCTGGAGTTTTACCTCGAAGCATTTCCATTTTTAAAGTAGTCTTCACATGTCGAATATCAATTTCGACTTGCCATCTCCAACGATATAACTGTGCAATTTTTTGAAGAGTATAAATTTTG
>NZ_KB217478.1:989307-991265 GCF_000331305.1 Calothrix sp. PCC 7103
ACACTCAGGATATAAAATTATTGCAGTAAAAGCTTTAAAAATTAGCTTTTAAGCAATTTATATTTTTGAATCCTGTTATAGTTTATTACGTCTGCCTAAGAGATAAAAATGTCATGCAATCACCGTAAAAATAAATTCAAATTTGTTTGTATGAATATACTTTATGCAGCAATTTGAGTTTTAGTAGCATTTCTTGGTTTGGTCATAAGAGGATATGATTTTTTTCTACGTTTTATAACTCTTGGCTCAGTACGGTCACTACGCTCAGGAAGTAGCTTCTGTACAATTTTATCAAGCATCGTTTTATACAAAATTTGAGATTTTCTTTTTCCAGCATTTAGAAGTGCAGTAATAAAACTCTTCAAATATTGACGAGATGTTTGTAAGGAAATAAGACGTTTTGAAACATTATTAGTATCGGCAGCCTCCCACATTATCGCACGTAATAAATTGTAAGCCATTAAGTATACAAAAATTTCTTTACGAACCATATCTGGAGTTTTACCTCGAAGCATTTCCATTTTTAAAGTAGTCTTTACATGTCGAATATCAATTTCGACTTGCCATCTCCAACGATATAACTGTGCGATTTTTTGAAGAGTATAAATTTTGTTATCTAACAAAGTAGTTACTACTATAATTTCTTTAGTACGAAAACCTGATTGAGGAACCTGAAAGCGAACTTGACGAACTACTTGACTATCTGGTAAGCAATTAAATTCAACAGCACTCATATGTCGAGGACGGGTTTTTGGCTTGTACCAAGTAACTAAATAATCATTTTTACTTAAACTTTTTCCGCGTTTAAAGTTATTTTTACGGCTATGGTGACAACGGAACACAGCATCTGCAAGTCTTGCTTTAACAAGTGCTAAATCTACATAAGTGCCATAAGCTCTGTCTGCAAGAGCAACATCTTTTGGTGACAACAAATAATACATTTGTCGAGCCATAACTATTTCACTTGTATTGAAAGCTTCTATCAAAACTCCCATAGCTGCTCCTGTTACTAAGCTAAACATAACTACCAATTTCGCAATTGGAAAGCCACATCCAGGTGATTGATTTGAGTGCTGTGGATAACATGATTGATTCGCTGGTGTATCTGGCATTAAAACACTTGAACCGTCTATCATTTTGACATGACGACCACACCATAAATCTTGTGGTTGCGCCTTTTCTTCAAGATTATCTCCTGTTTTTTTAAATAAGTTTTTTAAAAAGTTTTCTGATAATCTTTGTTTTGCTTTTGTGTAACCCCCTGTATTTGATGAAGGTGTTTTCATATTACTTTCTGCTAACCATGCAACTATTTTACTTACTGCGTTGCTGCAACTTTTATCTTCGTCAAGTACTTGGTACAAAAAAGCCCAAAGTGTAACAATCGGATTGAAAAAACGGTTACGACGTTTTTTGGTCTGTGATGATAATTCTGTGTCTGAGATAGTTGATGACAACAGAACTTCTTCAATTGTTGATGCTGATAAGATTCCTTGCCAGGGTATTCCTAAAGAACGACTAAATTTTTCCGCATCGAATTTCTACACAATTAGGCATAGTAGATATAATCGTTTTTTAATTTTGTCTCCAAGTCCTGAATGAAGTGAAATAAAGCAGGTTTCTATTTAACCTTGCTCTCCAGTTCACTTTTTATCTTGCTTGGAGATTTTTTACATGCCTATTTTCTCATATTGCACATACTATTTCCGGAGCTAAATTCTGATATAAACATAAGTAAGCTCCTTATATTGATGTGATATTTTTAACATAGTCTTACAGGCGCCTGCCGTCGGCGCGATTTAATAACGCGCCCTCCGGTTCTATTAGTAAGTATTAAATAGTACTTAAGTATTAATTAAAATTTTATAATTGATAGTTAGATTTAAGAAAATGATAAATTATTGTTCACCACTGATAAATTAATCGCGCTTTACGTTAATGTATAGTTGATACGTATT
>NZ_KB217478.1:991365-1208463 GCF_000331305.1 Calothrix sp. PCC 7103
CTTTTTCCGCGTTTAAAGTTATTTTTACGACTATGGTGACAACGAAACACAGCATCTGCAAGTCTTCCTTTAACAAGTGCTAAATCTACATAAGTGCCATAAGCTCTGTCTGCAAGAGCCACATCTTGTGGTGACAACAAATAATACATTTGTCGAGCCATAACTATTTCACTTGTATTAAAAGCTTCTATCAAAACTCCCATAGCTGCTCCTGTTACTAAACTAAACATAACTACCAGTTTAGCAATTGGAAAGCCGCATCCAGGTGATTGATTCGAGTGCTGTGGATAACATAATTGATTCGCTGGTGTATCTGGCATTAAAACACTTGAACCGTCTATCATTTTTACATGACGACCACACCATAAATCTTGTGGTTGCGCCTTTTCTTCAAGATTATCTCCTGTTTTTTTAAATAAATTTTTTAAAAAGTTTTCTGATAATCTTTGTTTCGCTTTTGTGTAACCCCCTGTGTTTGATGAAGGTGTTTTCATATTACTTGCTGCTAACCATGCAACTATTTTACTTACTGCGTTGCTGCAACTTTTATCTTCGTCAAGTACTTGGTACAAAAAAGCCCAAAGTGTAACAATCGGATTGAAAAAACGGTTACGACGTTTTTTGGTCTGTGATGATAATTCTGTGTCTGAGATAGTTGATGACAACAGAACTTCTTCAATTGTTGATGCTGATAAGATCCCTTGCCACGGTATTCCTAGAGAACGACTGAATTTTTCCGCATCGAATTTCTACACAATTAGGCATAGTAGATATAATCGTTTTTTAATTTTGTCTCCAAGTCCTGAATGAAGTGAAATAAAGCAGGTTTCTATTTAACCTTGCTCTCCAGTTCACTTTTTATCTTGCTTGGAGATTTTTTACATGCCTATTTTCTCATATTGCACATACTATTTCCGGAGCTAAATTCTGATATAAACATAAGTAAGCTCCTTATATTGATGTGATATTTTTAACATAGTCTTACAGGCGCCTGCCGTCGGCGCGATTTAATAACGCGCCCTCCGGTTCTATTAGTAAGTATTAAATAGTACTTAAGTATTAATTAAAATTTTATAATTGATAGTTAGATTTAAGAAAATGATAAATTATTGTTCACCACTGATAAATTAATCGCGCTTTACGTTAATGTATAGTTGATACGTATTGGTCTTGATGCTGGCGCCGACCGTGTAAATCGCCATCACCAAAGCGTGAAAGCCTATCATACCAATACGTTTACCCTTAAGTAAGTGCCATTCAATCGTAGGGTGCGTTACAGCATTAATGAACTAGACACAAAATAAAAATTAAAGTACTGTAACGCACCATAAACATTGATATAGAATTACATTTTTTTTATTATTACCACCCCAATGATGCTTTTACGACTGTGACAGCATCACCAATAGCGCCAGCCCCAAATATAATGTAATTATTGTCTGATTTTGTGTTCTTAGGGTCTACCCTAACTAAACTACCTCGCCAAAGTTCATGTTCTCTTGACCAATCAAGTTGTGCAAGCTCAGAAACTTTAGATGCATCGAATCGATTATTTGCTTTATCATAAGTATAATAAAGCATCCTTCCTAAGAATTGTATACCCATACTTACGCCTAATAAGCATTCTTTCTTGAAATTATTTACCTCATCAAAAGTTAATTTTTCTACGCTTGTTTGGGCTATTGGTAGAGTTTGTACGCACTCAGAAAAGAACTGATTTAAACATGAAGCTAAAGCTTGCGAGCATTCTTCAACAGGAAAGTCATCTAACTGATCATTTTGGCTATCAGCAAAAGCATAACTTACAAGCGTAGCTATGTAATTACTTGTATAAATTAGTTTACCTTTCTTATCAGGTGCCTTCTTTACCCTATCTGTTTTACCGCGAAACATTGAAACCTGTTCTATCAATTTGTTTGTAATACCAGTTCTACCAGACGCTTCACCAAAGGATAATAACAAAGATTTATCTACAGGTTTGGCTTGTGCCATATCTCGAAAGTCTATTTGACACTGACGAAAGTTACTCTCTAATATTAGGTTAACCGGGAAATAATCTTCGTTTATTAATGCTCCTAGTGTACTTTGTGCTATTTCACTAATCGCTTTGATGCGATGTTGACCATCAGTAACGTCTAATTTCACATCATGAGGAATAATTACTAAACAAAAACCTTGACCTAATTCAATGACTGTAATATCTTCAGGCGCCACGTTTGCTGTTAATGTAGCAAGAAGCCAAGGTTCTTTATTACTCGCACGTTCAATAACGTAGTCTTTGATTTCTTCTACATGACCCTTAATTTCTGGACGGTCTTTACCTGAATCAGGGTTATTAGCAGTTAGTGGTTTCGCTTGAAGAAGATTAGCTATATCAGCACCAGGAACATTAATTTGCAACATCGTTCGTTGTCCCTGCTTAAAAATTAATCCAGAGTAACACCGCTTAGATTTGTATTTATCCAAGTAAGGTTTTAAAACTGGATAAACAAGACTATGATGAATACCATTATCGGGTGTACTCATATCAATTATTTATATATAGGATGTGCTAATAATTAGTCTACATAGTAAGTGATATTTAATACTACGCAGACCATTAAAATCACAGTATATAACACACTTCCAATAAGTGTGTCTACAAAACAGGTGGAAGCATAATTTCTTTAGAGTCTACAAAGTCACCCTCAAAATTTATCGTCTGATTCTCGAAGGTTCTTGCTTTTGCAAGACTTGAGCGTAATTTCGCGCGCTCAACTGAATCTTGGACTCCACCCAAAATATATATTAGTAATTTTGCTGCTAAGTCTTTTCCAGCTACGAGTATTCGCTTGCGGTTAGGGTCATATAAAATACCGTACCATATGGATTTTGGAAACTCAATGTTACTAAAACCACCTTCACGGTCAAATTTACGGAGCTTCTTAAAAATCTTTTCGAGCGATAGTTCTTTTTTGAAGACTAAAACACCTAGCGCTTGAACTACTGCAACTTGACCAACTGGACGGAAAAGCATGTTTCCCTCTCCACTCTCTTTCTCAAAGCTAAAGCGTCGTAGTGATGGTGTGTCCTCTTCTTCTAAAACTTTATAGCTCGATAGACTGGCTAAATAATCAAACAGCTTATGAAACTCAGCAATTCCTTCGGACAATTCATCGCTCTCAGGACGTTTGGGGACTAAACCTTTTTCTTGTTTCCAATGTGGATATTTCTGTCCTAAGTAGCGCTCTGACATTTCTTTGAGTGCTTGCAGCGTTGTCAAGACTGTAGATTTTGTGGCAACAGTCGCACTATTCCAGTTTACGCGCGCTTTTCTATCCTCACGTTGTTCTAATAAGGGATGGGTAACAGCTATTTTTCTTGCGGCAATAGAGAAACCATCATCTTCATCTAGCTGTGTCAGCTGACCTTTGGTTAAAGGTACTGCCATTAGGTTGACGTGGACAAAAATCGAGCGTACTCTTTGCCTTGCTTCTTCGCGCGTTTCTCCAATCCCTACTGCTGATATAAACTCGATACCAATTTTTTCTTGTGGTATGTTTTTTAGGTAACTTTGTGAAATGTCGAATTGTTCGACTAAATCATCAATAGTTATAAATGATTCGTAAGGAGTCTTGTCTCTTTTATAACGTTGAAGCTTGCGTGCGGAAAGCAATTCTATTAAACCTTGCACTCCCATTAAACGATGCTGCCCGTCTAAGGCATAAATAGTTACATCTTCATCAGATATATTGAGTAAGCCAAATTTCTTTCCGCTATCCAATGGGGTAAATTCTATAGCAGACCTTCTAGCTTTTCCTTTGTTATCCCACTCTTCTGCGTGTGGAATGTCTACCCAAGGTTGGTTGACAACTACCAAAACTGGGGGAAATTTATGGTGCTTACGCGATGCAAGATATTGTACCAAAGCTGATTGACGTGACCAGTCGATAGGGCGCTGTTGAATTTCGTCGATACTTTCGGCATCTATCTCGATATTGCCTGTTTGAGGATTATACTTGTGACGAAGCAAAGGTAAATATGAAGCAAAGTTAACCCGATTCGCAAACCATTCGAGAGTAACAGAGCCTACATATGCTTCTGTACCACCCATTTCAACTTTTTGCACTGGGATTTGATTATTATTGTCGAAACACTTATCGAGGAGTTGAGTAAGCACCTGTTTATCGGTGGTTCCTCCCACTGTGTAAGAACCTGTAGTATCCTTAACTTGCTTAGATGTTCTGGCGCCCATATGAATTTTTAAAAACGAGGGTTGACATAAGAGTCAAATTTTTTAACAATTATATGTCTGTAGTGTAGTTTTTAAAAACCATATAATGCTATATTTTATTATAAATATTTTTACTTAATATCCAGTAACAATTGTTATAATCACGTTACAGCTATTTTGGGTTATCTTTGTAAAGAAATGATAAGAATAATAAGTGAAATTAGTTTGATACTTGTTAAGTCCGCTTCGGTCGCGCGGACTTTATTTGTGAGGTGTAATTTTGTGTTAGGTAGGGAACTCGTATGGCAAAAGTAAAAACAGCAGACAGTAAAGGTCAGCAAAAGCGTGGATTACCAGAGTTTATCGAAGATGTTCAAGCTCTAACAAAAGAAATTCAAGATTTATACTGCTTAGACGCTGTACCCTGGTGTCTTGGCTACAGTGGTGGCAAAGATAGTACTGCGACTTTACAGTTAATATGGAATGCTATAGCCCAACTTCCACTAGAAAAACGTAAAAAAACCATATACGTAATTACAACAGATACTCTTGTAGAAAATCCTTATGTTTCCAATTGGGTACGCAAATCTTTAGAGCAAATCAAAGTCGCCGCTAACTCACAGCAAATGCCAATGGAACCCCATTTGTTACAACCAGAATGGAAAGAGACATTTTGGGTTGGATTAATTGGCAAAGGGTACCCTGCACCAAGAAGAAAATTTCGTTGGTGTACAGAGCGTTTAAAAATTAGCCCATCAAACCGTTTTATTCGAGATGTAATTCGCTCCTTTGGGGAAGCTATTGTAGTTTTAGGGATTCGGAAAGCAGAAAGCGCTCCACGTGCAAAACGGATGAAAGAGTGGGAGGCAAAGCGAGTTCGCGACCATCTCAGTCCTAATATGAACTTACCAAACTCTTTAGTGTATAGTCCAATTGAAGATTGGCGAAATGACGAAGTTTGGCTTTATTTAATGCAGTGGGAAAATCCTTGGGGATATAGTAACAAGGATTTGTTTAGTATGTACAGAGGCGCCAGTGCTGATAACGAATGTCCACTGGTTGTAGATACATCAACACCGAGTTGTGGGAGTTCTCGTTTTGGATGTTGGGTTTGTACATTAGTAAGCGAAGATAGCTCACTTTCGGCAATGATTCACAACGACGAAGAGAAAGAATGGTTACAACCACTTTTAGATCTTCGTAGAGAATTAGATGTAGAAGATGAAGACCGTTCATGGAGAGATTTTAGACGTAGAACCGGAAATGTCCAATTATATGAGCGTAATATAGAAGGGGATATTTCTGTAGAACCAATTCCTGGTCCATATATAAAAGAAGCGCGTGAACATTGGCTCAGAACACTTTTAACTGTTGAGCAAAAGTTACGACGCGATGCACCAAAAGATATGAACGATATAACATTAATTTCTCTTGAGGAATTAAGTGAAATTCGTCGTATCTGGTTAGAAGAAAGACACGAGTTCGATGATAGTTTACCTCGCATTTATAAAGAAGTGACTGGAGAAGAATTTAAAGACCCGCGTCCAGGTGCTGGCTATAGTTTACTTGGTAGCGATGAATGGGAAGTACTCGAAGAAATTTGTGATGGTGATGCTATGCATTTAGAATTAATTGCAAAGCTATTAAACACTGAGTATCAGTTTCGTAAGCGCGCGCGTCGTGTGGGAATTTATGATGAGTTATTAAAGTGCTTTGAAACAAGCTCACGCTCACAAGAAGAAGCAATTAAAAACGCTCACTTCAAGAAAGATTTAAAAGATGCAGTGAGTGAAGGTAACCTTCAGAAGGTCAAACAATTAACCATAGGAGATGCTTTACTCTCCGAAGAAAATTCCTCTAATAATTCATCTTTAAACGCAAATGACAACAATGATTCAACTGCATCAATAAATTGGGGAAAAAAGAAGTACAAATCTAAAGATTGATTTAGCATTACCCAATAGCTAACAATTCATTCAACAATACGTATCTAGAGACAATGTATATAATGTCTCTAAACAAATTATAAATATTTTTCTCTCCTCACGTATTATTTATTTGTGTTCTTAGCGACTATTTGAACTATAATCTTCATGTGCAAAGGAGTAAAAGGCTATCACTAATATTGCATCGTATGCATCTACATAGCTCTAAATAAAAAACTATTATGAAATTTATTGAACTAGTATTACAAAACTTTGGGCCATATAGCGGGAGAAACGTTATCAATCTTGACACAGAAGTTGAGAAAGACACTTCACGTCCAATTTTACTGCTAGGTGGAATGAATGGTGGTGGAAAAACAACATTTATGGACGCGATACGTCTCGCACTGTACGGACATCGTGCAGAGTGTTCAACTCGCGGAAACCTAAGCTATAGTGATTTTTTAAGTCAATGTGTTAATAACAACGCAACTCCTGTTGATAAAACAAGGATTGAATTAACTTTTGAACATATTCAAGAGAATAAACCTGTAGTATATAAAATTGTACGCTATTGGGATAGTATTCCAAAAGAAGGCAAAGACTCATTAGGTGTTCTAGAATTAGACCCGAAAGTACCTGATGGGTTGACAAGAGAAGAATTAGTAAATACGTGGGATGATTATATTGAAAATATACTACCCGTAGGAATTTCTAATTTATTCCTCTTTGATGGTGAGCAAGTTAAAGAGCTAGCAGAGCAAGAAATTCCTCCTGCTGCTGTTGCAGATGCTATACGCGCGATGTTGGGATTGGAACTTGCAGATAAGTTAGCAGTTGACATTGAAATTCTAGTAAACCGTAAGCGTAAAGAATTAGCTGATACAAAAGATTTAGCTGACCTTGAAGAAATTGAGGAAAAGCTGAGTTTGTTGCAAGAAAAACACATAAAAATCAAAGACGAAGAAGCTTCATATATAAGTTATTTCAATCAAGCGGAAAAAGATCAAAAAGATGCACTAGATAAATTTGTTGCAGAAGGAGGAAAAATAGCGGCAGAACGTAATCAATTAGAAAAACAGCGTGACCAAAAAGTATTAGAAGTTGAGGAAGCACGCTTGGGTATGTGTAATATTTCAGCAAACGTATTACCCTTAGCTTTAGTAGAAAATTTACTTATCCAGGGACAAACACAAGGAGAAAAAGAATATCGTATACAACAAGCACAAATTGCTAGCGACATATTATATGAGCGTGATAAGCGTTTGTTAGATTTAATATCAAAATTAGATATCTCATCTGAAGAATCTCAAAAAATTAAGAGTTTTTTGGATGAAGATATTACAACTCTCAATGCTAACCTGATACAGCCAGAAGAACTTTGGTTATTACCAGATGCAGATAGTTTAAGCCAGTTAAGTAATATATTTTATCAGTTACAAAACACAAAAATCTTAGCCAAACAACAATTAAAGATATTAAAGCAAAAAGAAGATGAAATAATCACCTTAGAACGTCAAATTCAAACTGCTGCTTCTCCTGAAGAATATACTTATTTAGTAGATGTTTTGAAAAAAGCTCAGAAAAAAGTTACTGAAGCAGGTGCCAAATGCGAGTCTATTAAAGGACGTGTTCGAGAATTAGAAGTAGAAATTGAAAGCACAAAGAAAGATTTAAGAGAATATACCACACAAACAATAGATAAGAAAAACACCGAGCATATTATTGCAGCATCGGCAAGAGTACAACAAACACTCAAACTATTTCGAGAAAAGCTGACATTAAAAAAATTAAATAAGCTAGAAATTGAAATAACTGAATGCTTTCGCTATTTGCTGCACAAATCAGATTTAGTTCATCGTGTAGCCATTAATACTGATAACTTTAGCCTTTCATTATACGACGTGCGCGGTAAAGGTGTTCCCAAACATCGTTTATCGGCAGGGGAAAAGCAACTTTTAGCCATTGCTTTTTTATGGGGACTCGCGCGCGTTTCTGGGCGCCGTTTACCTGTTGCCATTGACACACCATTAGGGCGCCTTGACTCATCGCACCGAGGAAACTTAGTAGAAAAATACTTCCCAGCAGCAAGTCACCAGGTAATATTACTCTCCACTGATACAGAAATAGGTAAAGCCGAAGTTGAAAAACTCCGAGAAAACGAAGCTATTGCGCGCGAGTATCTACTTAAGTATGACTCGGAAAAGCGTCAAACTTCGGTAGTTGATGGATATTTCTGGTAAAAAAGGACAATGGGAATAATGTTAAGCTGTTTTGATGTAGCTACATATTTTTTGACTCAAGCTTCTGAGGATGCAGGAGATTTAATATCAAATATTTTAAAACTCAGCTAGATACTGAAGAAGCTGGTTGATGTAATAAACTTTATCCTAGACTCTAGACGCGACATGTCGCGTCTCTACACTCAGCACTCAGAACTTTATACTCAGCACTCATTATGGAACCACCTCTTGAACGTGTCAAATTATCGCAAACGGCAAAAGAGCAATTAATTAAGCTCAAGCGCATTACAAAAATAGACCAATGGAATATATTATGCCGTTGGGCACTATGTCGTTCGCTAGCAGAACCAACACCTCCCTCCCCAGTACCTATAAAATTAGATAGTAATGTAGAGATGAATTGGCGTGTATTTGGGGGTGAGATTTCGGATATGCTGTTAATTGCCCTTAAACAGCGTTGTTATAACGATGGTTTAGGCACCACAAAAGAAGTTTTAGCAGAACAGCTAACATTACATCTACACCGTGGGATTGGTTATTTGGCTGGCGACCAAAAGATTAAGAAAATTGAAGATTTCATTGAGTTAACTGTAAATACACCGTCTTAGATAACCCATAAAAATCAAGCTCAGTAATTAGTGTTTGATTTTTAACGTTGAGATGCTTTTATATCTTGGGTTCCGCAAAGCCTCCACCCAACCTACTATAGTCTTACTCAGGAGTATCCTCTTGCTCATTTTCTGGTAAAAATTGTCTAATTCTTCATCAGAAGGTCGAAACTGTTTAAATTTCGCATCAATTTCTAACCCACCATTATAAGCTTTAAGCAATACTTCATTCGTTTCATAGAATGTTGGCAAGGTCGCAATATAAGGGTCATGTACTTTCTTTGGAGATATTTGCTTGGAACCTAAGTTACCCAAAACTAGTATCTTTAATGTATCATTCTCTTTTATTAAACGACGTGAAAGAATTGCCACTGCATCATCTTCATCAATGGCAATATTCATTCCAGAGCTTGTAGGTTTTGCTCGACGATTTAAAGTCGAAAATAATCTTCGAGTTCTCTCAAGTCCTTCTTTTGTATTCTCGTGCTTTAAAATAATAACAGTAATTTCTTCTTTGCCTAGCTCAGGATTTTGTCTTAACGCTTCTTGAATTGACTTGAGTCGGTGTTGACCATCTAAAGCATAATATATTTGGCTACCATCAAACCGTAGTAAACCAAATCCATAACTTGAACGGTCTTCTTTATCATCAATTAAATGATGTTCATCTACTTTAACGTGGGAAAACACCGGTTCTCCTCCATATACAGCTACCACTAAGGCGCCGTAAAATCTTTGTGGTGCATTCAAAAGATAAGGTACCATTTCCTTTTGCACACGGTCTTGAATTTCTCTTTGAATTAATTCATCTAAATGTTGATTTGCGTGAATCTCTTCTGCTAACCTACATTCACGTGAAACTTTACCTAATTTCATCACGGTGACATAATAATCCCAATCACCCATTTTCGCTTTTAATGCTGGTACATAATCTGCCATGATAGTGCTTCCCTAATTAAATGATTTTACTATTTATATTTCGTGTGCGGCGCCGATGACAAAATTGAGCAAGGTTCTCATTCTCATAAGAACCCGCTATCTATTCGTCAATGCGACACTAGCTTGGTGTAGTTACAAATTAATTAACTGATTTGAGTATGGAAATAATCTGGGCGATATTAAAAGATGTTAACTTAAACTTTTATAACAAATACTTAATTAATTCGTATGTAAATTAGGTTGGCTTTACAGTAATTTTACATAATTAAGCACTTTTATGTATTTAAAATATATGAAGATATACAAGTAAAATTATAAGTTACTCAAATTTAACCTTGCTATAAATATCAGCTAGCATTATTTGGAAGGGCATTGAGTTCAAAGATAAAGTTTGATTTAAATCATCATATTCTGTAAATGTCCAAGTTTTGCTGTTAGTTTTATAATATTGCTCAACATGTACGCTATATTGATCTATTAAAATATATTCTTTAAAGCTAGGTATAGTACGATAAGCAGCAAATTTTTGATCTTTATCATATGCCCTTGTAGATTCTGATAATACCTCAGCAATCATTAAAGGATTAATAATTGTGTCTCGGCGCCCTTCTTGTAATTGTATCTCACCTTCAACTACCATTACATCAGGATAAGTGTTAATGCGTTTTTTAGGTATCCAGAGTTTTTGGTCTGCAACAAAGGTTTCGTATGATTGCTGTTTGACTGCTAAATTTAATGCTGCGCTAAAGTTTAAAGCTATTCTATTGTGATTCGGCGTTCCACCAGTCATAAGAATAATTTCACCATCAATGTACTCATGACGTTCCTGTGAATTAATTTCTAATTCAAAATATTCGTCAAGAGTATAATATTCTTTTTTGTTAGCTTGTACAATCATTTGATTATTGCCTAAGCATTCAAGTTATTACCTTATATTATAAATATATTTAGAGTAATTTTAGAGCATTTGTAACAATTTAGACTTATGGTATGAACCACATAATCCGGAGGATTTCCCGCAGGGTAGGCACAAAGGACACAAAGAAAGAGGAAAGAGGAATAGTCTTTGTGTTAAATATAATACTAGAAGCAAGTTGAGGCGCCTGAAATATCAAGAAAGTTGAAGATTTGGTCTAAATTACAGCAAAAAATATATATAGATAGTATATAGTCCCCCTTTGCGCTTCTTTCTTCCTATGACTGGGAGTTACATTGAAATTGAACGTCATCGTGCTGCGATACAGCGTGTTGATATATCACGTCCTGTGAAACTTGCCCTTGAGTGGAATATTCTTACTCTCAGCAAAAGCTTTTTTGACTACGGTTGTGGTTATGGTGGTGATGTTCAGCGTACTACGAAATTAGGGTATCAAAGTACGGGTTGGGACCCTTATTACTTTCCGAATGAGACGCCAGTCGCTGCGGATGTCGTCAATATTGGTTATGTTCTGAATGTCATTGAAGATACTACTGAACGTGCAGAAGCTCTTTCTAAAGCTTGGAATCTTACGCAAAAAGTACTCGTTGTCTCAGCACAAGTATTAGTTAATGCTCCAAGTCATCATCAAATATCTTACGGTGATGGAATAGTTACTCGTTTAAATACATTTCAGAAATATTACGAGCAAGAAGAACTTAAAAAGTATATAGATGAGACATTAAACGTTGATGCTGTACCCGTAGCATTAGGTGTTTATTTTGTCTTTCGTGATGAAGAAGAAAAACAACATTTTAAAGCTATTAGATACTTCTCTCGCACCTCTACACCGCGCGTTCGCATTCCTACTAAGCGTTTTGAAGACTACAAAGAAATACTGCAACCGCTTATGGAGTTTTATACACAACGCGGTAGACTCCCTATAAAAGGAGAATTAGCAAACCAAGAACAATTATTAATCGAGTTTAGTAACTTCAAGCGCGCGTTCGCTGTTATTCTCCAAGCAACCGATGAAGCTGAATGGGATGCTATCGCTTACCGTCGTTCACTCGATATCCAAGTATACCTAGCATTAATGCAACTCGAAGGTAATCGTTCCCTCTACAAGCTACCACTAGAAATGCGCCAAGATATCAAAGCCTTTTTTGGTGACTACCAAGATGCTTGTGATGTCGCTGACCGAAAACTATTTAGCTTAGGACAAGCAGGAGTCGTTAAAACTGCGTGTGATAAAAGTAAAGTCGGCAAACGTACCCGCAGCGCACTTTACGTTCACGCTTCCGCACTTCAAGAACTTGACCCTTTACTACGAATATACGAAGGATGTGCTACCCGTTTTATAGGGCGTGTCGATGATGCTACTTTGATAAAATTTTACATTGACGAACCGCGAATATCTTATCTATATTATCCAGATTTCGACACAGACCCACATCCAGCTTTAAAAGCAAGTATTAATATTGACCTCAAAACACTTAGAGTAACTCACTACGATTATTCAGATCGAGCAAACCCACCTGTTCTTCACCGTAAGGAAACATTTGTTGTATCAACTTATCCCCAGTATGATTTATTTGCCAAGCTGACTCAACAAGAAGTGGAATTAGGTTTACTCAAAAATAAAAACGAAATTGGCACGCGCGATGGTTGGTTAAAGTGTCTAGCTGAACATAATGTGGAAATTAAAGAACATCAACTGCAACGGATAGAGCGGATGTAACGGATGAGCTATCTGTTATAAGTGGAGACTTGTTATCTAAAATAAACTATCCGTTGCATCCGTTTATCATCCGTTGCTAACTGACCGTTCATACGTCTGCGATATTTCCAAAACTCTTTGTAACCATTGTTGTGCTTGGGCAGACGCGATATATCGCGTCTCTACATTATCTGTCAAATCAGACCAGATTTTTTCCTTATCAAATAACCAACGTGTTAAAACACGTCCTAAATCAACTAGTTCTGCTGCTTGGTCAATGTCATCCTTTTTGACCATATCTGGAACTATCCACTCTATATAATGTCTACTTTCTTTAGCCAAATCTAATACTGCTTGTTGTTGCGATGCATCGGTAAACAAGGTTTGAATGGAAGCTAAATTGGCGCCTAGAGCGCCGGTCGAGTAATATATATTGACGAAAGTTTAAATTTATGCGTCAGGGCGAAACCCTCATTTTTAGATTAAATCGTTTAGCCAAAGCATCGATAATTGGGTGCCTCAATGTTCGATTTCTAAGACACTCATAATTAAACTCTTATGTCAACCACTTCTAGTTGACCGACGCTCTAGTTGTTGCAAGCGAGTATATATATCGTTAATTGTAAAGTTTTGTTGCTGTAAACTGAAGTCTGTCATATTTCACCTAAAAATCGCAGTTAACTTTTTTGTCTATAATCCCCAAGCTAGCGCCTCAAACTTCATAGCTTGGAACAAGATGTTTGTATAATCACTCATTCTCTTACATTGTGTGTGGTGTTTGCGTGAAATTACTTAATATATGTGGCAATATATTGTGGATTCTTTATAAAGAACCGGGTGCGGCGCCTATAAGTATGAAATAAGTTGGTTATCAAAATAAAACTATTCCAATATAAGGATGTTGAAGTGGTGAATGATATAAAAGCATTAACAAAAGTTTTTAGCAGTCGCAAGATGACTTCACTGCTAATTCTTGGTTTCGCGTCAGGGTTGCCGTTATTTTTAACGAGTAAGACTCTACAGTATTGGATGCAAGATGCGAAAATTGATATTGGGGTAATAACACTGTTTGGCTTGGTCAGTTTGCCCTATTCATTAAAATTCTTATGGTCGCCTTTACTAGATAGATTTAATCTCCCTTTTCTAGACCCACGACGTGGATGGCTGTTAATAACTCAGGTTGGGTTAGTTTTGGCAATTGTGGCACTAGCATTTCAGCAACCAGCCCAAGATATCCAAGTTTTACAGCTTTTGGGGATAAATTGCTTAATTATCGCGTTTTTGAGTGCTACGCAAGATATTGCAGGTGATAGCTATCGTACAGATGTTTTAAACAAACTGGAAATAGAAGCTGGAGCATCGCTCTGGGTTTTAGGATATCGTTTGGCACTGTTCATCACGCTTTCTCTGGCGCCAGTGCTTGCCGATGTTATGCCTTGGAATGCTGTATATCTTCTGATAGCGGCAATTATGGGTGTGGGGATAATTGCCACGTTAATTGCTCCACCAATACAACGACGTGAACCGCAAAATCATTCTTCGCTATCAATTAAAGATTTAGGCATCGTCGTTGCGATTATAGGTTTAATCGTTGGATTACTATATTGGGTGATGGGAGACCCTTGTTTGGATGCAGCGAAAAAATGCACACCTTATGAAGCACGCTTATTTCAGTTTTATTGGATACTTGCTGGCTTGTTAATTGGCTGGATTGCCTTAGCCGTTTTTTCACCCCAAAGGGCAGTATCTCAACATGCAGAAGAACAGGCGCCGCAAACTCTCCAAGATGCCTTAATTCTACCGTTCCAAGAATTTTTTCACCGTTATGGATTAACTCAAGCGAGTTTGATATTAATATTTATTTTGCTGTATAAGTTGGGTGACTCTTTAGTGGGAGTTACGGGTAATTTGTTCTTACGCGAAGTTGGTTTTACTAAAACTGAACTCGGCGCCATTCAAGGGGGAATGGGATTCATTGCTACCACTGTTGGTGTTCTTGTTGGTGGTATTATCCTTTCCAAGATTGGTATAAATAGAGCGCTATGGATATTTGGAATACTGCAATTACTCAGCAACCTTGGGTATTATGCTTTATCACTATCTGGCAGAAAGGACTTTACGCTTTTAATTTTGGCGATTAACATTGAAAATTTCTGTGCTGGACTCGTTACTGTGGTGACTGTGGCGTATTTAATGAGCTTGTGTAATCACAACTTTACAACTACACAGTTCGCCTTGTTCTCTAGCTTGATGGCAATTAGCCGTGATATTCTCTCAGCACCTGCAGGACAATTCGCTAAGGTAACAGGTTGGTCTTCATTTTTTCTGCTTACACTAGTTGCAGCATTGCCAGGATTGCTTCTACTACCTGTTATTGCCCCTTGGGAACGCAAGCCAGTTTCAACAATGCCCAGACCCGGACTAGATGAATAAATATAAGGAAGTTTAATCTATGGGGCAAAGAGTTGTCGTTATTATTTCTACGACCATCCTTTTCTTAACAGGTCTTTTACTCGGTTACGTCCTCTCACAACTTGTTCTCGGACGCTTGGCACTTAATATTGTCACCTTCCTAGGAACATTTAGCTTGATTGTTATCTTCGCCACCCTTTACTACGTATTATTTTGGGAGTTCCGCAGACAGCAAGCACAACCAGTAGGACGCCAACCGTTAAACCAACAATACAGCGCGGATGAATTTGCACCCCCCATCACCCAACTAAAAAACCAACTTGTTAATTTATTAGGAGGAGATAGCGAAGGCGCCGAGCGTCTTGTAGCCCAAGCGCGTAAAACCTATCCCAAAATGCCAGAACATTGGTACTGGGAAAGAGTTATCGCCGATGTAGAACGCGATAGACGATAATCTCGTAGGATAGGCATCCTGCCTGTCCTTTCCATTTTTTAAAAGCTGTATTGACGCTAAAATATGTGAGGCAAGGTTAATAAATCTTTAACTAATAGAATCATGAATATTGTTCGTCAATACATCGCCCCTTTCATCGCCATTATTATTTTCTTTATTGCTCTAGCAGCAACCAGCGCGCGTATATTTTTACCATCTGATATGTTGGCGCCTGCTCCTGTAGATGGTGTGGGATTCAATGGTAATGATTTACATAATCAAAACAATACGTTGGTTTCGATGAAGGCGCCTGTATTTTAAGATTGCCTGCTTTAAATTTTGGGACGGCCGAGGACAGCCATCCCACAAGAGAAAATAACAAAGTTGGTATATATAAAGTAAAATTTACCAAAGGTTATTTTTTTCAGTGAGTTTTTGTGTCAGATTGTACTTACTGAGTTCCCTTAAGCAGCTTTGAATTCCTTTTTAATACCGTCATATAAAATTCGCAAAGGCTCGACTCTAGATAGAGCGTTACTGGTAAAGTTCATGCAACGGACTTACCAAGACATTTTTCCGAACCAGGATTTTTCACATTTGTCGAAGACTGTTGAGCAATATCTATCTAGCGAAACCCCTCTGTGGTGGGTAAACTTTACAGACACTCAAACTCTCACCCAAGAAACTTCTCCTGTAGCTTGTCTTTGGATGGGAAACGCTATCGACCAAATTACAGGTCAGCGTCATGCTCACCTATTTTTACTCTACGTTGTTCCTGAACATCGGCGCCGAGGTGTAGGTAGAGCATTAATGGAATATGCACAAACCTGGGCAAGAGCGAGAGGAGACAAGCAAATTGGTTTACAAGTGTTTTCTTCAAACATACCTGCACTTAACTTATATAATCAACTTGGTTTTCAAACACAATCTTTGTGGATGATCAAACCATTGGAAAATGGAGAGTGAAAAGCGGCCTTCCCCAAATTAAAATCAAAAAGGTGTGGAAGATGACCGCTTGTAATGGTACTTTTTATTTATGTATGATGAAGATGATCTCAGCCTACTCGACCCAGAAGCCGAGCTAGAAAGTCCTCTCGACAGTATTGAACCGCTGAATGAAGAATCAGAGGCACAATTACCTGACCCGGATGAGATGCTCGCGCTTCTTGATAGTCCCGTGCCACAGCAAAGAATGCTAGCGGCACGTGCTTTTAGTGACATAGAAGATGCGCGCGCAACTTCTCCCTTAATACGTTTATTAACAGACACTTGTCCTTTAGTAAGGGTAAGTGCAGCTTATGGAATTGGACGTAATCCCAGTTCAGAAGCAGTAGAACCACTGATATATCAGTTAAATCGCGACTGGAACGGCTACGTGCGTAAAGGCGTAGTTTGGGCATTAGGAAACTGTCGCGACCGTAGAAGTTTAGCCCCCTTAGCTAATGCACTTAAAACAGATATTTCGGCTGTACGACTGTGGGCAGCTAGCGCACTTGCTCAAATGGCAAACATCGGTTATGACGCTGTTGTTGGCGCCATGCCTCCTTTAGTAGCAGCTTTGGTTCAAGACTCAGTTGGTGCAGTTCGGAGTAATTGCGCTTGGTCTATTGGACAATTATGTCGTGAGCTACCTTCTAACGTAGTTTACGCCACCGCAATTGATGCCTTAATCCAAACCTTTGCCGAAGACACCGACCTAGGAGTACGCGAAGACGCAAAAGCCGCTATTTTAGGTGTCGGAGATACGCGCGGACTTCAAATGATAGAAACGCTGGAACAAGAAGGATGGTTTTAATTAAGTGCTGAGTGGAAAGTGCTGAGTGCTGAGTAGGTTAAGAGTTAAGAGTTAATAGTTAGGAGTAGAGTGGGCACCAATACTGCTTGGTTAAGAATAATCGTAGGTTGGGTGTAGCGTAGCGTAACCCAACAAAAGCATGAATTCGTTGGGTTTCAACCAACCTACAAATAACTTATCCGTTACATCCGTTGCGAGCGTTCACCGTAGCGTAACAATTTTTCAATTGCTCCTAAACGATTTTGCCAGACGCGCACTTGGTAGGGATTTTCTGCTGACTGTTGACGCATCCACCCTCTAAATTGTGATTGGAAACGCGAGAGTGATGACTTTGCTGTGGTTAAGCGTGAGGCACTCGGTGTTTCTGCTAGTTGATTTAATGCTGTTTCTAAAACATTTGCTTGTTCTTTGAAAGCTGATAGTCCTGTTGGTGTTAATTTTAATTGATTGTTTTGCTCAATCCATTTCCATTCTGCTTGTAGTGCTGTGTAACGTGCTGCTGCTGTTTTAAAGGGTTGACGATGGGGTATTGGTTCAGAGGCGCCTGTTGATGATTTAACGGTAGCTGAATTACCTTGGGTATTATTAAATACTTGTTGCAATTCACCTGTTAAATTTTCTGCTGCAAATAATGCATAACCAACAGCAGGCAAGTCTCTAATAACTTGAAGTTGGTCGAATGCTCCTGGTGTTGGTAAGTTTAGTAAGCGTATACCTGGTACTAATAATGCTGCACCAAGTTGCCCAAATTGTGTGGAAGCTATCCACGGTTGTGCGAGTCGCTCGAAGCGTGTGGTATCTAGCGCATAAGTCATTGGCACTATTAAATCTATATCACCTCGTCTTGCCCAAACTTCCCAGTTTTGCTGAATTTTTTGAATTCGTTCTTGTTCAGGTAAGGGAAACACGGCTACTGATATAGTTAAATCAGGTTTCTTTTGCCGTAAGGAACGTGAGACTTCTGCCACAAAACTGTTAACTTGCTCTGTGCGGAATGCCGTCCATTTCTGCCATAAATCTGTTTGACTTGGTGAAATGGTTGCTGGGTCTATACCATATATTTGCCGAAATTGAAGACGTGCCGCTGTTCCATACCCATAAAGTCTTCCTGCACTGGGGTCTTGAAATGGGTAACGAATATAATCTAGCTGTAACCCGTCTACGTCATATTTGGTAATTATTTCTTCGTATAACAGCCGCAAATATTGCCTTACCTGGGGATTTGCTGGGTCGAAAAATGGTTTACCTTGGCCTTGAGGTACCATTTGACCTCTATGGTCATATCCTGCCCAAGAAGGATTTGCTGCTAGTACTGGGCCTGGATAGTTTTTATCTATACCTAATAATTCGTTATGTCGCTGATTTCCGGCTGCAAATACCCAAACCCAAGCGTGTAATTCCATATTACGCGCTTTTGCTAGTCTTACAGCAGATGCAAGGGGATCCCAACCTCGAATCAATGGGTTTTGCTGCGGCGCCACTTTACTTGGGTAAATTGGATAACTGGCGTTGAGTGTTTCAAAAAATACTGTGTTAATTCCGGCTTGAGCGAGTCTATCAAAAATACGTGCGAGTCCAGCCTCGCTTCCGGCTCGAACTATTGTGCCTCTATCTAGCCACATAGATCGAATTTCTGGTTGTGCCATTCGCTGGTCAACAGGAAACTGCTTCCATAAGGAACTGCGCGCTGCTAACCATGCAGAACGAGCTTGAGCATATTGCCCTCTGGCAACAAGTTGAGGGATGCTGTCTGCGACTTGGCGCGCTTGGGAGTTACTAAAAGTTGGCGCCCCAGGTCTAACAGATGCAAACTGCGCTTGTTGCCCTTTTAGTGGCTGTGCTTTACCAGAAATTGCTGATGCCGATAGCTGGGAACTTTCGACTCGTCCAATTAAATTTTGTAATTCTTGGCGAAGTGCTGCTGCTTCTGAAGCACTTATGGGCTTACTCGAATTTGGCACAACATCTAGGCGCACATTTTGTTCGAGTTGGTCAATTGCTTCGTCACTTCTAGGTATATTTCTAGGAAAACCACTTTGAGAGTTTGTAGCTGTCGCCGTTGTCCTTGCTGTTGGAGAGGTAAATATTGAGGGGTCAACTCTTATTGCTCCAAATTGCTGTGTATTTGAAGCCGCAGTATTTATAGATGTAGAAGGGGATGATTTGGGAAGTTCTGCGACGGATGTGACACAATTTTTGGCGGCACCTGAAACTGTTCTAGAGGCACCTGGTGGTAACTGC
The DNA here is from genome assembly GCF_000331305.1 of Calothrix sp. PCC 7103. Classification (GTDB taxonomy): domain Bacteria; phylum Cyanobacteriota; class Cyanobacteriia; order Cyanobacteriales; family Nostocaceae; genus Dulcicalothrix. The sequence goes on from NZ_KB217478.1 coordinate 1,010,811, forward strand.
ATATGACGGTTAATTGCTGCTTGTAACCATCTAGAATCTAATTCGCTAGCAGCTACTGTATCAACACCCCAACGCCAACCAAAAAAGGTCGAACGGTCGGTTGTTAAAACTGCTGTTGAATTGTCTTTTGTATCCCATATTGCTGCTGGTTGTCCAGTAGATTCATCGGAAATAACAACTCCACCCCGTACTTGTCCAAAAACACCAGCTTTTGCCCAATCTTGAGTAACTTTAACTTTTGTTGGCTGGATTTTTTGAACATTATTCAGACTAAACCCCCAATAACCACCTAGTAATGCCCGTACTAACTGCCGCACTCCTGGCGCCGATGTAGTTCCAACTGGTCCTGATGCGATTAGGCGCCCACCTTTACTCATCCACTCTTCCAAAGCAATAGCTTGTCCAGGACTTAAGGTTTCAACGTTGGGTAAAAATAAAACTTTACGCTCTCCCCAGTCAGCAGCAGTTCTGATTGAATTTAGAGAAACAACACAATAATTAACGCCTGCTGCCTGTAAGCGGTTGGTAATACCCGACCACTGGTTAGCGTTGTCTTGACTATAAATAATAGTTAAATTTCTATCCGAGGCTGCCGTTGCCGGAATACTGAACAAATGAAAAATAATAAATTGTAAATTAAAGAAAAATAAGCCAAATTTTGTAATGCTGTTTACCTTGGTTGACTTAATTATTTCTTCCTTAACTAATTTAGCCCGTTTGATCACGCCCTAATCCTCAGTTGGTTGTTTACGATTAAAATAGTTATTAGCCAATACATCATTGGCATTATCAGCGGAAGCAATCGAGTCAAAACCATTCTGCGTTCATTAAAACATTAAAGAACGCACGAAATGGAACTAATAAAAATTCCTGGCTTTCCTAGTGAAAAAAGCAGACGCTTTTAATTAAAGGTAGCTTATCACTAATAGTCTAATTTATACAGGTGTTTATTAACTCATTAACCCCAGTGACTGGAAAAATTTTGGTATTGAGTCTAGAAGCGACTTCCTCGACACTAATATCGTCCAGAAAAATTAATTCACCGTGTTTAAGCATGACGCTTGGTAATAAAATTCCATCACCTAAGTCAACACCTTGTAACTTAGATAACAAATCATGACCAGTGAGTAATCCAGTGACACTTATATCTTGCCCCCAGTATTCGCTTGATAAAGCTTGCATATTTACTTGCAATCCTTCAACCGAATTTAACTGTTTGTTTAGAGGTTGAAATGCTTTTTCTACAGCATTGCCCACAACCCAAGTCAATTTTCTGGGTTTGACTTTTGCTGGTAATAATTCCGATGCTGTGGTTGTAAATTCTTTGATAAACAAGCGAATTGAACCAACACCGTTATCAATTTGGGGATAATCTTCGTAATCAACTTCACATGGTAACTCCTCACCAGCAATTAAAAACCATTCATCAGCTAACCAAACAACAGTAGAACCCAACTTTTTGCGAAACTCCTCTTGTAGACTTTTAACTTGTGAAATCACTTCTCTAGCTTTTTGAGGGGTGACAGGTACAAGTTCGTCTTCAGTGGGCCGAAATCGCGTTAATCCTACAGGTACCACCGCAATTGATGCTACCGCAGGCACATCACCTGTATAGAACGACGCTAAATCACGAATTGTTTGTTCCAAGTGCTTGCCATCATTTATACCCGGACATACTACTACTTGGGCATGAATTTGCAGGCGCCGTTCTTGAAACCACTTGATTTGTTCTAATATCTCACCAGCACGCTGATTTTTGAGAAGTCTAATTCTAACATCGGGTTCCGTAGCGTGTACTGATACGAACAAAGGCGAAAGTCGCATTGCTTCAATGCGTTGCCATTCGCGAGCAGGTAAATTGGTCAGCGTCAAATACGAACCGTAAAGAAAACTAAGACGGTAATCATCGTCCTTATAATATAAAGACTCGCGTTTACCTGGTGGTTGTTGGTCGATAAAACAAAACGGGCATTTGTTATTGCACTGAATCAGATTGTCGAACAGCGCAGTTTCAAACTCTAACCCTAAATCTTCGTCGTAATCCTTTTCAATCTCAAAGCAGTGAGTTTTACCCGAAGCGTCTAATACTTCAAGTTCGAGTACCTCATCGGCACACAAAAATCTATAATCAATCAAATCGCGCGGATGACTACCATTGATGCTGACAATTGCGTCTCCTGCTTCAAAGCCGATTTCAGCAGCTATCGAGTCAGATAATACTTTTGTTATACGAGCAGGTTTAATAACCGACATACGAGAAACTATACTAATATTGTCATTCTGAGCGTAGCGAAGAATCTCTTTTACTTCGTAATTTATTTAGATGCTTCACTACGTTCAGCATGACATAATTTTAGAGCTATACCTACCGCAAGCCTTTTACTCCTGTAGCAATGGCGCCTAAAATAGCTGCACCAAAAGCGAGACGATACCAAACGAACACCCAGTTACTATTGCGCTGTAGAAATTTGAGCAGCCAAGCGATGGATAAGTAAGAAAATATAAAGGTTGAAATAATGCCAACAATCATTGGCACAAACATATTTGAGACTTCAATAACGTCTTTAGTCTGAACTAATGTAGCAATAGCAAGGGTAGGAAATCCCAGTAAAAACGAGAATCTAGCCGCAGTTTGACGTTCTAGTCCTAAAAACAGAGCAGTTGTCAGTGTTGAGCCAGAACGCGAAGCACCTGGTAATAAGGCTATCATCTGCCCTAAACCAACGAGAATTCCATCTTTAATTTCTAACTCTTCAAACCCACGCTTGCGTGAACCTATTTTCTCCGCTAACCCCAATAGTGTCGCCATTACTATCGACATACCAGCAATTGTTAACGGACTTTCTAATTCGACTTTTAATATTTTTAACACCAGTCCACCTAAAAGTGCTGGTGCCGTACCAATTATAATTCCAACAAATATTTTCCACTCCTCACGCTGCCACTGTTTGCGTTGAAATGCAGCCCAGGCGCCTTCTAAAATACTAAAAATATCTTTACGAAAATACCACCCAACTGCAAAAACACTGCCTAGTTGAATTCCATCGATTGCGGCTTTACTCCATGTCGCTTTCCATCCCAAGACATCCCGAAAAATAATAAGGTGCGCTGTGCTGCTAATGGGCAAAAACTCTGTAATGCCCTGCACTATGCCTAAAACTATACCTTGTATAACTTGCCAAATTAAGTTCGACTCAACCGCAGTGGTACTACCTTCCTGCATCAAATACGTAAATGCAGGCAAATAATCTACACCTGCTATAAACATTGTTGCCATTAACCAGACTCCCGAAGTTGCCGCGTTTTATGAATTATCCAACTTTACGTTACCAGCGTCAGCACTTCCGGGTGACATTTAAGTCAAAAGTTCTGAGTGCTGGGTGAGAAGTTAGTACTCAGCACTCAGCGCTTTCTACTCATCACTCATTAGGGGTATAATGTTTTTTAAATGCCCTAGGGGGGGATTTATTGTTATGTTACTTTAAATAAGATAAAGTTAAGTAACAAATATTAAAATTAAAAATTTTGGTTAATACAGCCTTGGTTAACACAGTTTTGCCTTCACACGCAGCTTCTACCCAATCATTAAAAAGACTAGATACGCAAGAGGAATCCAGCACCGTTGCTACTCAAACCGGACTTCTAGATTTAAAGAATGATTTAACAAGTGATTTCACACTTTATACATCTACGGCGCCTGTATCGTTAGTACCTCCTGTTACGCTTCTCATTTTTGGTGCGGCAGTATTTCTAGTGTCGGTGCCAGTATTTATTGAGGCGCCTTTAGTTAGATCTTTGCCAGCTTTAAGCTTGGGGCTAACTGGGTTTTGGATGTGGCTAAGTTTCAGCTTAATGTCACATCACAAAACTTATATATGGGGCGATTTACTCTATGGTTTTAGCTGGAGTTGGTTGGCTGGGTCGATTTATTGGGGTTGGTTACGATGGGAACCCCTATGGCATTTACCTGTGGAAGCTATTGGTTTACCTTTTGCTATATGGTGCTTGCAGCGCAACTGGGGTAAAGTTGGCAACTGGTTTTACTTAGGTTCGCTTTTTGGTACTGTTGTCACAGATATTTATTTTTATTTAACAAACTTAATACCTTATTGGCGCCAAATTATGCATGTAGAGCCAGAAGCAGTATCTGGGATTTTACAGGCAGCTTTAGTTCAGGTGGAAACACCAATGGGTCAGTTATGGGCAGTAATTCTTGGAGTTGTATTGTTAACAGTGGGAATTTTACCACTGGCAAGACACCGAAATCATTGGTTTGCCTTTGGTGGCGCCGTGTTAAGTACTATTTTGGTTGATATGTTGTTTTTGGCTGCTGCCATGTTCGCTTAAACTTTGCTTAAGGACATTGTGTAGATTTGTATCGTTTCTTCATGAAAAAATTCACGGTAGATTAACCATTTTCGTTAGTTTTGAGCAAATATTTAACCAAACCCATAAGGCATCAGAGTTTTGAGTGTTAATACGCTGTATATTAGTTTCTGATAACTGCTGTGTTGGTTTATAAGTTGTCGGTTGTCAAAGTTTAACTATTGACTATTGATTTCTTAAAACAGTGATATTTGTTCGATGATGAAAGGTGGAAAGTATCGTGAAACGATTCGCGCGTATATTATCAGTATTTAGCTTGCTAGTAGCTTGTTTAGGATGGTTGGGCACTTCTCAACCTGTTCAAGCTAGTACATTGAATAGCTTTGCTTTTCGGTCGGTTCCTGTATTCGCGGCAGAAACTAGCGAAACGTATCGTAACCGTGCAGATGACAGACTGGCAGAAGTTTATGGTAAAAAAATAGATTTAAATAATACCAATATTGCTTCTTTCCAGCGTTTTCCAGGACTTTACCCAACGCTTGCAAGTAAAATCGTTCAAAATGCTCCATACAAAGATGTTCAGGACGTTTTGGAATTGAAAGGACTTAGCAAACGTCAAAAGCAAATTCTGGAAGCTAATCTCGACAACTTCGTTGTTCATGAAGTTGAGTCTGTTTTTACCGAAGGTGACGACCGTTACAATAACGGTATTTATAGATAAAAATTAGTAAGGTGCGTGACGCTATTAAATCTTGTGCTTTGCTGTAAGGTTTTTGTCGCGTCACGCACCCTACTCCTAAATCCTAATTATTTTTTTGTCAATTGAACGCTGTTAAGAATAAATTTGATGTTTTAGTAGTAGGCGCTGGTGCGGCTGGACTCTATACTGCACTGTGTTTACCTAAAAGCTTGCGAGTTGGCTTAATTACTAAAGAAACTATTTCATTATCTGCTAGTGATTGGGCACAGGGTGGTATAGCGGCTGCTGTTTCACCCGAAGATTCTCCGCAGTTACATATAGAAGATACTTTAAAAGCCGGCGCCGGGTTATGTGATGTGGCGGCAGTTGAGTTTCTGGCTCAGAATGCTTCAGTTTGTATTAAGTCGCTTGTAGATTTGGGTGTCGCTTTTGACCGTCACGGTAATAATTTGGCGCTAACTCTGGAAGCCGCTCATTCTAGGCATCGTGTTCTTCATGCTGCTGATACAACAGGACGCGAAGTCACGACGACGTTGGCAAATCAAGTTCTTAAACGTCCTAATATTCATGTTATTCAACAAGCGCTGGCATTAGATTTATGGCTTGAACCAGAAACAAAGCGCTGTTGCGGTATTAGTTTATTTCACGATAATCAAATTACTTGGGTACATGCTGCTGCTGTTGTGTTGGCAACAGGTGGTGGAGGTCAAGTATTTGCACAAACAACCAACCCTGCGGTAAGTACTGGTGACGGTGTGGCTATTGCTTGGCGAGCTGGCGCCATTTTACGTGATTTAGAATTTGTACAGTTTCATCCAACTGCTTTGACTAAAGCTGGTGCTGACCGTTTTTTGATTAGCGAAGCTGTTCGAGGTGAAGGCGCCCATTTAATTGATGATACTGGACAGCGCTTTGCATTCGATTATCATGAAGCTGGTGAACTGGCGCCACGCGATATTGTGAGTCGAGCAATTTATAGCCACCTACAAAAAAATGCCTCTGACCCATCAACGGCAAATGTATGGCTAGATATGCGCCCTATTCCCAAAGAAACTATTCGTTATCGCTTTCCTAACATTATTAAAATATGTCAGTTCTGGGGAGTAGATGTATTTTCAACTCCAATTCCTGTTGCCCCTGCTGCACATTACTGGATGGGTGGCATTGTTAGTGATTTAACTAATAGTACTAATATTAACGGTTTATACGCTGTTGGTGAAACAGCTAGTACAGGAGTTCATGGAGCAAACCGTTTAGCGAGCAACTCACTGCTCGAATGCATTGTGTTCGGTGCCCAAATGGCTAATCTAAAATTAGAGCAGGTAAAAATTTCTACAATAGGGGCCAATGCCGTAGATTTTACGTTAAGTGCAGCGCAACTTGAATCTTCTCAAGTTTATCTTAATGACTTGCGCGAAAATATTCCGCGTTTAATGTGGCAAAGTGCTGGGATATGTCGTGAACAAAATCTTTTAGAAAGCGCTATTACAACTGTTGAAATTTGGCAGCGTGATTTTAATAGTTTACCGCTTAGTCAATTTTTACTTGCTCTGCGTCCTAATGAATGCGTATTTGATATATCTAGGGTAGAAAAAATGTTGCGACTGTGGGCAGAAACCCGCAATTTGCTTGATGTTGCTTACTTAATTCTGAAGAGTGCAGCTTTTAGAACTGAAAGTAGGGGCGGACATTATCGCACGGACTTTCCATCACCCAATACTGACTGGGAATTACATACGCTTGTGCAAAATCAACTTTGGTATAAGTCATAAAAGTTATGAGTCATAAGTTCAATTTTTAACGTCTAACTCTTAACTCCTAACTAATATTTATCTTGTTCCACTGGCGTGTTCGCTGTCTGGTCCACCGTAATTAGGTGGTTCATATTCCCTATGAGAATTTTGAAGCAACTCTACTTGATTTAAGTTTTGGTTATTAAGCTCAATATTAGTCGAACCATTTGCTGCGGCAACAGGTTGGTTCAACATTGCTGCCGCATCAGCTATTCTTGGGACTAATACATGGGCGCCGACAAAGAACAATAGCGCACTTGCTAATTTTAAGCTAGTTACCATAAGCTCGGTATTACTCCTTTCTATGGCTAAAGTATTATTACGTAAGTGTTTTTACTGAATTTTTCTGAAAAGTGAAAAGCCTATAAACTTTTAACAAACATTTAACAAAGATTCGAGTCTTTGTTGTTACAAAGTTAGCTTAAAATTAATTACCAGTTGGCAATTAGGTATAACCAACTGAATAACTGAATAACAAATCTAAAGCAATATTAAAGTAATACTGCTGCTGTATCTTCCCTCGCATCACCCAAAAGAGCGATATATTTATTTCGGAAATAACACGTTAATCGTTACAAACCTTTCTTCCTTTCACAATATTTTAATGTGTTTGCGTATAAATACGGTGTAAACCACACAACATACTTATCAAAAAATACTAATAGTCAAGCAGCGATGAGTAGAATACAAGCTATAGCAATGGTAAAAATGACTATATTTTTGACTTAGATAGTCGTAAAACATGAATTATCGGTTTTGCTGATATAAAATATAAAATAATCATATTAGTGTTTTTACTTACAATGTTTACTACTTTGGGATTAATACTATCGTCTAAGTTAGATTTATTTGCTACCAGTACACGTTCAAAGACTTCTTTCATGTCTTCAGTCATTTGACTTGTAAAAACCTTGCGTCGATACTTTGTCACAAATACTACATGCATTTTGATAGAAAAAATAACGTGTGAGCCGCTCCTCAAATTAGTCATAAAGATTTCTTGTCATATCCAAGAACTATGGTGTATTAATTGTAGTCAAAAATATCGAGTCAACTAAATTAAGCGATTACTTTATTTGTAGGTAAAGAGTATTATCTATATCGAGTGATATAAATTTATGCGTTTTGGGAGTAATTATGGCTTTCAAAAGTAAAGGGTGGTTTATGCAAACTCATAACGATTTTTACCCATGTGTTTGGCACGATACATTGCAGCATCAGCTTGCTTGATTATGGTTTCAGTATCATGACTATTGATAGGGTATATGCTAATACCAATACTTGCAGATACTCTGGCAACGTTACCTTCTAAGAGAATTGGTTCTGTTATTGTTAGTAGTATTTTTTTAGCTACTTTGGCGGCGACTTCTTGTTTAGGTATTGCACGTAGTATGACGGTAAATTCGTCACCACCAAGCCGCGCGACAGTATCGCTTCCACGCAGGCAGTTGTTGAGTCTGCTAGCAACAGTAATTAATAATCGGTCTCCCATTTCGTGACCTAAAGTATCATTAACTTTCTTGAACCCATCTAGATCAATGAACAATAGTCCAACCATAAGGCTATTGCTTTGGGCCCATAAGAGCGATTCTTCGAGTTGTTCGGCAAATAGTTTGCGGTTTGGTAAACCTGTGAGGGGGTCGTGATAGGCTAAGTAACGTAAGCGGTCTTCTCGGATTTTTAACTCCTTGTTGGAGCGAAATAACTCTGCTTTTTCGCGTTTGAGGTCTTCCTCGATTAATTTTCGTTTGGTAATATCACGAATGACTCCTACTAAGTAGCAGTTACCAGCAGCGTCTTTGTGGAGCGAACGTTTTGTGGCAATTGAGTAAGTATTACCATTCTTGTCAGTAAATTGTTCTTCGGTTTCGCATGGTTGTTGAGTTCTAAAAACTAAATCATCATGAAAGCGAAATACTTCAGCTTGAGATTGACAAAAGTATTCGTAGTCACTTTTTTCTAACAAAACTTCTTTTGGATAACCCAAAAATTCACAGTAAGCTTCATTTAGAACAATCCACTGATAGTTTTGGTTTTTAACAAAAACCGGGTCAGGAATTGTGTTGATAATTTGGTCTAAAAATTCTTTGGAGCGTTTTAACTCTTCTTGAACGTAATTAATCTGGCAAGTAACAACAAACGCTGAAGCAGATAAGCTAATTAATCCGGGTATAATCGGTATCCACCAACCATCGAGAAATATTACAAATGCGCTTCCAGCTAGTACAGAACTAAAAAATATAATTATTAAAAAGCTTATGGTAGTTTTCTTAATTTGGTATCGTGTAACTGCACCTAAATACGCGCAAGTCCAAATCCATAAGTATTCAATTAGGTCTGACCATACTTTAATTAATGGTCTTGAGTATAAGGCGCCAGAAATGAGTTCGCTGATAAAATAAGCTTGTAATTCAACTCCAGCTATTGTTTTAGCTTGACCAACAAATTGATTAGAATATGGTATTTGCACATAATCTTGTAGAGAAGGTGCTGTAGAACCAATCAAGATAATACGGTCTTTAATCCACTTTTCTGGAACTTTATCGCTGAGAACTTCACGTAATGAAATTTTACGAAAACCCCAATTATTAGAAGAACAACTTGCACAGCCAGGTTTAGGGAAATTAGATATAATTTGATAGCCTCTATTATCTGCTCCTACATACGAACCATCGTTTGGTAAAAAGCGAGGAAAGACTGCTTTTCCTAACTGTAAATACTCTGGATTACTCTGTGCTGCTAATGGCACAATACCTGCTGATTGTAAATAAAGCTTTGCGATTTTAAGCGCAAAACTTTCGTGCTTTTGACTGTATGTGTGCCAATATAGTAAACTTCGCCTTACTTTTGCATCACTATCAAGTACTATATTATTAAAACCTACTTGGGTTGGATTTAAACCAATTGGTGGCAAAACATGATTATCTTGATTTTGCGATAGCTTTTCAATACCAACTAAGTTGGGAAAAGTTTTATAAGCAGCTAGTAGCTGTTCGTGACCAGGGTACACTTTAAAATCTCGATAAATATCTAAGCCAATAGCACGTGGCTGATACTTATTCAATTTCGTCAATAACTCCGCAATTGTACCATCTGGTATAGGCCATGTACCAATAGTTCTCAATGATATCTCATCAACAGCAATAATTGTGATAGGTTGAGGATACGTTTCCAATGGACGTAACTGGAACAAGACATCTAACGCAATCCATTCAAAAAGCTGAAAAAATCCCAATGCGCGTAAAGCAACAATGCAGCCTGCAACTCCAAGCGAAACAAATAACTCTCTTTTATTTAAAAGAGGTCGTTTTTGCTTAAACCGAAACATTTGCAGAAACTTATATCGCTGCTTACTCATTCACAATTACCGAGTCGAGTTTTTAAACATAAAAACTGTTTGAACAGTTATTGCTATATCCATTACTATGGCTTATTTCATTTATAACTATTTGTCAAGTCTAATGATCTCTAAATGTAATTATTTTTGATCAAACTAAATCGCAACCATGAGAGTAGCCTATTTAGCAGCTATTAAAATATTAACTAGATAACAATTTATTACGATTTACCACAATTCTCTATAATTTGTGACAACATTATAAGCTCTCTATAAATAAAAATACCTCCTCTAAGGTTAGAGAAGGCATGAATTTTATAAAACCTTACAAATAAGATGATTACCTGAAATATTTGAAATTACGAGAACCCGCATAACCAGATGCGTTCGCTAAATCATTCAAGTTCTGGACTCCACTGTAAGATTTCTTATTAATAATCCAAGTGGGAAACCCTTTAACACCAGCAGATGTACAGTCTTGGGGTTTACCAACGGGACTTTCTGGCGCGCATTCTGTTTTCACGTTATTATCAGTAATTACTTTGTAAGCTTCTTTACCAAACAGTAACTTTTGTTCGTGACAGTGCGGGCACCAGAAAGCAACATATTCTTTGGCGCCAACTTTCGCCAAGTGGTTTGCTAATTCAATTTCAGCTTCACCACTGGTAGTAGTTATTTCCCAACCTGATTTTGGGTCAGGTTCACCAGCTTTGCGCGCATCGAAGAAAATTTGTCCGGCGCCAGAACCAGTTTGTGCGACAGTTACACCAGCACGATTTGGGTTAGTTGGGTCAGCATTATTTCCATTTTTAACCAACTCATTAATGGGAGCGTAAGCAGCAAGAGTACCTATTAGCGTTACCATGCCCACAATAACTGCTGTAAAAAATATTTGACCGATATCGTCCCACGAACGACCAATAATAGTCAATACTAATATACTAAGTGAAAAGAATGCACTTGCAATACAGTAATAACAAACAGTTTTTATTTGGAAAGCGAGCAGGTACATTAAGTAACTGCTGAACACGGTCATGGCTATACTACCAGCTAGTAGTAATAGCCAGGTTATGTTTTCTAATTTTTTGCGTTGCTCTTTATTGGTTTCTGGCTTAATAGCTAATGGCGCCAGTGCAAAACCAGTCATGCTGGCATAAGCCAAAAACCCAAATATAGCTAGTGGCACACCAAAAATGGTAGCCCAAGGGCTAGAAAGAACACTATCACAACCAGCAGTTTTACCCACGCAGGCAACGGCGGCTCCGCTTAACTTGACGTAGCTAAGATAGCCTGTGTTTACAGCGCCAAGTCCAGCTATCGCAGCAATAATTAAGCGCGAAGTGCGATGAATCCAAGGGATAGAACGACGGCGACTCATAATTTTGATCAAGGGGTTAGAATTAAAAGTAGGGTGCGTGACGCAATAAACAATTTTCAACCGAAGCCAATAACCTACTAGCGTCACGCACCATATAGGGAGCTAAGAATGTAGTTTTACCGAAGACGTAGACTTTTTGCCATCTTTGGAATTACTACTAGAGTTGTTACTAGAATTACGGATGATTCGGGCTGCTTCGACAAATGTAGCAACACGGTTGGGGTCGATAGTTTGCTCAATCCGCCCTTGACGTTTGAGCGAACTAGATACAATTACACCATCCGCAGCTTGCATTAGTGTAGCTATATTATCCACGCTAGCACCACTGCCTATAAATACTGGAGTCCCATCTGCTGCTGCTGATGCTAATTCTAAATCTTCTAAAGAAGGTGGGCTACCTGTCGCCCAGCCAGATAAAATAACAGCATCAGCTAGACCACGTTCAATTGTATCTTTGACGGCAACGGTCAAATTGGGAGAACTAAGGGGACGTGCGTGTTTAACAAGCACGTCAGCAAGAATTTTGACATCGCTACCTAATTCACGCCGATAGCGTAGTAATTGATGTGCTTCTCCTTCAATTAATCCTTGGTCGGTTGCCATCACCCCAGTTAAAACATTAACCCGAATAAATTGTGCATGAACACAGGTAGCTATTGCCATAGCACTTTTGGCATCATTCCGCAACACATTCAACCCAATGGGTTGCGTTACTAAATTTTGAATTCGCTGCACTACTACCGTTATGGCGCTGACAACAGCTGGGTCAACTTGGTTTTTAGTAAATGGCGCATCGAAAAAATTTTCGACTATAATACCGTCAACTCCTCCACTGGCTAAAGCGGCAGCTTCTCTTTCGGCGCGGTCAATAACCGCTTTCAAACTTCCCCCCCAACGCGGAGAAGTCGGCAGCGGCAAAAGGTGAACCACGCCAATAATTGGGGTTTGGGTTTTAAATAACTGATATAAGTCCACTCTTCAATTAAACCGCTCTTGCGGAGTCCTCTATCTAATGTCACAGCCTTCTCTATTGAAAAACAACCGTGCTGAAAGTGAAAGGGGTAGACTTTGCTATATTTTCTCAAATATGTGCTATATGGTTCGGTTTTCTGCCTCCTCCTTAAGGAATAATTTGAGGTGAAACCTTTCATAAGATATGTTAAGATAGAAAGTGGCTACAAGAGGAGACTGCCACTTAATAAAATGCACTCTGACTCGTACTATGTGGAAAAGTCTACACAATCGGTACACTTTCCTGTAGAATGGCGACGTGATGAACAAAGTGAGATAACAAGCAGCCCACAGTTCTTGCGCTTTTTAAACAGAGCAACGAGCTAACACCACCGCATGGCAGCACAAAATGCGCGCTTGCGATACTACCTACGGGTTGCGACTTCTTTTGGATACGCCACAGACTAGTAATAACGAACCTTAGTTCTTATATTTTAGTCATCCAGAGGGCGGACTTGACTAGGGGTAAATTCACAACGCATTTGCTAGCTCCGGTAGTGTACAATACCTATAGCTATAAATTTATAGAATTGTAAAGAGTGTTAAATTTGCCCTAAGAATAAATTTTGTTTTTCTCTGGAAACACAGAATCAAGCATAATCATAGCATGTCTCGTTACTGTAAGCAGTGGTAGCCCCTAGGGAAGGCGCCCGACGCTTGATAAGCATTTGTAGGGATATTACTCTCGAATGTAAAATCAAATTCCACCATATAGTGAAGGGAAAATGATGCTTAACTGTTTGATAATTAACAAACGTGACAAAATAAGCAAGAATGATATTAAAATATGGGTGAAAAGCCAACGATTGCCATTTCTCATCTAGGCTGCGAGAAAAATAGAATTGACACGGAACATATGCTGGGGCTGCTTGTAGAAGCAGGTTATGGCGTAGATAGTAACGAAGAGTTAGCAGATTACGTTATTGTAAATACATGTAGTTTTATTGAAGCGGCGCGCGCTGAATCGGTTCGGACTTTAGTCGAACTAGCAGAAGCGAACAAGAAAATTGTCATTACCGGCTGTATGGCGCAGCATTTCCAAGAGCAATTATTGGAAGAGTTGCCCGAAGCGGTTGCAGTAGTGGGGACGGGCGATTATCACAAAATCGTAGACGTGATTGAGCGCGCATCGAGTGGCGAGCGAGTAAAAGAAGTTAGTGCCGAGCCAACTTATATAGCGGATGAGTTGACACCACGCTACCGAACAACAACAGAAGGCGTAGCTTACCTGCGAGTTGCGGAGGGATGCGATTATAGATGTGCATTTTGTATAATTCCCCATCTCAGAGGAAACCAACGTTCGCGTACTATAGAATCGATTGTTACTGAAGCCGAACAATTGGCATCTCAAGGAGTCCGAGAAATTATCTTGATTTCTCAAATTACAACTAACTACGGTATGGATATATATGGCAAACCGAAGTTAGCTGAGTTACTGCGCGCGTTAGGTAAAGTTGATGTACCGTGGATTCGGATGCATTACGCCTATCCAACGGGACTTACCCCTGATGTAATTGCGGCAATTCAAGGGACACCCAATGTTTTGCCTTACTTGGATTTACCGTTACAACACTCACACCCCGATGTTCTTCGTGCAATGAACCGTCCTTGGCAAGGACGAGTTAACGATGCGATTATCGAGCGCATCAAGGAAGCGTTACCAAACGCGGTGCTGCGAACAACATTTATTGTTGGGTTTCCTGGAGAAACGGATGAACAATTTGAACATTTGTTGCAATTTGTTCAACGTCATGAATTTGACCATGTTGGGGTATTCACATTTTCAGCGGAAGAGGGAACACCAGCCCAAAATTTACCTGACCAGGTACCGCAAGAAATTATGGATACAAGACGGGATGCCTTGATGGCACTCCAACAACCGATTTCTGAAAATAAAAATCAACAACTTATTAATCAAGTTGTGGATGTGCTGATTGAACAAGAAAATCCAGAAACAGGTGAATTAATCGGTCGTTCGAGTCGTTTTGCTCCAGAAGTTGATGGGCTTGTATACGTGAGTGGACAAGCCAGTTTAGGAAGCATCGTCCAAGTTGAAATTACTGGCGCCGATGCATATGACCTTTATGGTCAAGTTGTTAAACAGTTAGTAGCTGTTAATTAGCTGTTAACTTTGCCCGTCATGGCTAGTAGATTATTTCTGATTATAATAATTACCCTTTTCTATTAGCCCTTATTAGCCATATCAAGTTAATTACCCATTACCAAATAAGAAGATTTAGGAGAATTAATGAATCCTTCCTTTCAAGAATTAGGTCTCTCAGAAGAACGTGTACAACAATTAGAAACACTTGGTTTCACTGAACCTACCAATATTCAGGCACAAGCGATTCCACATTTGCTGTCTGGACGTGATGTTGTTGGTCAATCGCAAACAGGTACAGGTAAGACCGCTGCTTTCTCCTTACCTATATTAGAGAGATTAGACGTTAACCATCGCGCCGTACAAGCTTTAGTTTTGGCGCCAACTCGTGAATTAGCGATTCAAGTTCACGATGCAGTTTCTACTTTTATCGGTAATACTGGATTGCGTACAGCAGCTATTTATGGTGGTCAGTCGATAGACCGTCAAATTATGCAACTGCGACGTGGTGTCCACATTGTTGTTGGTACACCTGGACGTGTGATTGACTTGTTAGAGCGTGGTAGCCTCAAACTTGATTATGTTCGCTGGTTTGTATTAGATGAAGCCGACGAAATGTTAAGCATGGGCTTTATCGACGATGTTGAAAAAATTCTCTCGCAGGCGCCAACAGAGCGTCAAACGGCATTATTCTCAGCGACAATGCCACCAAGTATACGTCAGCTTGTCAACACCTTTTTGAACGACCCCGTTACCGTTACCGTACAACAACCAAAAGCGGCGCCGAACAAAATTAACCAAGTAGCGTATGTAGTGCCTCGTAACTGGAGCAAAGCCAGAGCATTACAACCTATTTTGGAAATGGAAGACCCAGAGTCAGCGTTGATATTTGTACGTACTCGTCGTACAGCAGCAGAACTTACCAATCAGCTTCAATCAGCAGGTCATAGTGTCGATGAATACCACGGTGACTTGTCGCAACAAGCCAGAGAACGGTTATTAGGAAGATTCCGTAATCGTCAAGTTCGTTGGGTAGTAGCAACTGATATTGCTGCACGTGGTTTAGACGTAGACCAGTTATCACACGTAATTAACTTTGACTTACCTGATAGCGTAGAAACTTATGTACACCGAATTGGTCGTACAGGTCGTGCAGGTAAAGAAGGTACCGCGATTACTTTAGTACAGCCATTCGAGCGTCGTAAACAGCAAATATTTGAGCGTCACGTTCGTCAAGCTTGGCAAGTACTGCCAATTCCAACACGCGCACAAATAGAAGCACGCCATATTCAAAAGTTACAAGAACAAGTGCGCGAAGCACTAACTGGCGAAAGATTGGCATCTTTCTTACCAATTGTTCGTGAGTTGAGCGAAGAATATGATGCTCACGCAATTGCAGCAGCAGCATTACAACTAGCTTACGACCAAACTCGTCCAGCTTGGTTACAAACCGAAGCTGATGCAAGTGAAGAAGAATTACTATCCCCAACACCCAAGCCAAAACTTCGTGGAGGTGGTGGTTCACCCCGTCGTGAATATTCAGGAGAACGTCGTGGTGGTCGTTCCTGGGATAATGGCGAAGGTGGACGTGGTGAAGGTGGACGTGGCGAAGGTGGACGTGGCGAAGGTGGACGTTCCGTTAAACCCAAACTTAAAGGAGGTTCTTCCTCCCCTCGTCGTGAGTCAGCAGCATCAGGCAAGAAAATAGGTTCTGTTAGCGCTGCTCAAGAATCAGCTTCTTCATAGATTTTAGGCGCCCTCTTTGAATAAAGGCTAAGTAAAGTCTAAATAAAGGGCGCATCCCACACTAATTAAAAACATCAGCCTGCTGCAAAGCTTTTCCGGTTTGGTCTTTCTTAGATAGGATTAGCGGTGCAGCATGTTGTCTTGTTTTTATTTAATAAACTAATTTAAATTTTGAAGAGGCACGGGGCAAGATAAAGCCCATCCCACAAGAGGTTTATTGTAAAAGTTACTTAGAACTTTTAAATACATTTAACTATTTTGCTTTAATTTATTATATTTTACTTAATTGGGTCAATTAATGTTTTGTCTAGTTGCTTTATCAAACCTTGATAGGTTCCTACCAAACAAGCCCAAACCTTAAGCGGTTTTTGCTCGGTATCAAATAACACAATTTTCATGATAGTCCAAATTGCGTATTTAATGCGATGTTTTAAACTTAATAAACGATACCATCCTTGAGCGTATTTAATATCTAAATATGTGTGATTACGACAAATGTAGTAATGACGTAACGCCGAGTATTTATGTATATAATATTTTTTATATAAAAATTTGACAGCTAAGGGATTACCAAAATTATGCTGCATGGTAGCTTTAGTAATAATTAAATTAGAATAATTTTTGTATCTTAAACGCAGTCCATAATCAAGGTCTATTCCGTCAATAAATAATTCGGCACGTGGAGGAGAAATTGTTTTAGCTTTTTCTATAGAAATTAATGAACCAGAGGTAATGGGAGCGTCACATTCGTAAAAGTCTATTTTATTTATGTGTTGGCATCCAATAAAACGATACTTTGCAAATACGGCGCCTTCAACAACGGTATTAGTTTTTACATCAATTGCAGTTGGAGCAATAATACCAATTTCATATTGTCCAGATAATCTTTGATGTGCTGCTAAAAGTATCTCTAGACAATCTGATGCAGGTACACTATCTTGGTCAAAAGCCCATAAAAAATCGTACTTATTAGCTTGTGCTAAATTTAGTGCTATATTCAATCCGGCACCGATACCTATATTTTCTGGATGACGTTCGATGATAATATTTGTTAAGTTACTCAGTGAAATAGGCTCAATACGGGAATTATCTATAATAAAAATTTTATCAATTGGGAATGATTGATTTTGAATAGCTCTAACGCAAGTTTTTACAGCTTGATTATCTTCGTAAGCTGTAATGTATGCTAAAACTTTGATTTTTTTCACATTTTTAATTATTTTTTAACAAATTAAGGCGTGATGTAAAGACGTGATGTAAAGACGCGATTAATCGCGTCTCTACGTTTGGTCTTTTTACGAATGGTTTAGTACGATAGATTCGTAAATTGTTTCTAGTTCGTTTATTTGTTCTTCGATTCTTCGTATGTGTTGAGTATTAGGTTCAAGTTGCTTCTGGTACTTTTCAGACGCCTGTTCAATTCTTTTTAAAATCTCAATTAATTCGCTAATATCGTCAGGAGAAAAAATGTCTCCAGTTATATCTGGATAAATATCTTCTGCAAGTCCACCTTTATTGGAAGCGACTACCCAGACTCCTGCTAAAGTGGCTTCGCGCGTGATTAAACCAAAACTTTCTGACCATAATGACGGCGCCACTAAAACATCAATTTGACTATAAAAGTCAGCCATTCTTTCGTGTGGCAGCTTTGGTATCAATTGAACTGGAGTGCTACCCCAGGTTTCATATCTTGGTAAACCTGAGTCTATAAATAAGTCAATTACAGTGACTTCTGTTTTATAAAGATTCGCTGCTGTGATGGCTTCTTTAAGAAAGTAATATCCTTTATGGACACAAATTCCACCAGCGAAACCTAAGCGAATGCGTTTTGATGGAGTTCGCGCTAGAACTGGTAATGGTTTAATGCCGTTGCGGTTGACTTGAATTTGAGTAAAACCATTAAGACTATACAAGGAAGCTTGAAACTCAGAGACGGCGAGAATTAGTTTAGCACGGTTTAACTGTTGTGCTAAATAGCGGCGCCGAGCAAGTGACTTATTTAAATCATCGGCGTAACGCGCGACTACTAGAGGGTCATTTTGGTGAAAATTCCTTTCGACTCCATCACGGTCGAGCATAAATTGGTGGTCGCATATCCACCATGCATCATGTACGGTAACGATGGAAGGAATGTTTAAGTCAGCTGCGGCTTCGAGAACTGATGCAGTTAATCGCTGTATACAGTGGAAGTGTATTAAGTCTGGTTGTGTTAATTTGAGGTATTGAGAAAAAATTTCGTATACTCTTTGGTCTTGATAGCGCCAGTCGATATCGGGATAGGGAGGTAAACTTAGGCGGGTAACATGAACTGAGTCTTGAAGGTATTCACATAGTTCATAACCGTTTGGGTTGTGTAAGTCGTAGGTAAAAACAGAAATTTCGTAATGGTCATCAAATTTTTCTTTTAGGGTGTCAATTATATTTTTGACTACACCTGTTGCTCCACCTAGCGCTTGAGGTGGATATAATACATTGACAAATAGTAATTTTGCCTTGGTCTGCTTTTGTATTGCGCGGTTTTGTGATATTGCTTCTAAGATTGCGTTTTCAAGAATAATTTGGAAATTTTCTGCCATTACAGTAGGGTGATACTCCCGTAAGGCTTTTTGTTTTGCTTGATGTGCAATATGAAGACGATATTGGCTGTCACCTATCATTTGGTCAAGCTTCTCAAACCATTCTTGTTGTGTAGAGGCAATCAAAACATCTTCACCGTCTTGTAAAACTTCTAGATACATTTTGGTATCAGTGACAACCGAAGGAACTCCCAATATTGCCGCTTCTAACCATTTGATTTCGCTCTTACAGTCGTTAAACAGGTTTGATTTGAGTGGTGCAATATTTATATCAGCTTGAGACAGAAATTCCCAATACACTTCTAGATTACTCAATAGCCCAATTCGGTCTACTCTATCTTGGTAAGGCTCCAACAAATTTGGAAGCGTTAGATATCCGACTAGAGTTAATCGAACGTTTGGGTATTTTTCCATGATGCGGGCAATTGCTGGCGCCGCTATTAAAAAATCAGCATCGTGAGTTTTTGTACCACTGCCATAAAAAATCGAGATGTAATCACGTGTGATTTTAGGAGACTGCGTGTGCATAAATTGCAGTAGTGTGCTGTCAATTGCATTGCGGTGGCACCAAACGGCGCCTTCACCAATCACACGTTCCATTTCTTCAGCAAGTGAAGGAGTAGAAGCAATGGCATAATCACATAATGTTAATGCTTCGCGGTAAAGTTTAACTCCTTGTACCAAACCTTCGTATTCGTCGGGTGATACTTGTCCTACCAAGTTCTCGTATGGTTCGGGGTATGCATCACCATTGAATATTAAGTCATCAATGTCAAAAAATACAATTTTATTGAGTGATTTTGCGTATTTAATTGTTTCTACTACTTCTCGAAATGCCGGCACTCGATAAAATATGGCAATATGACAAAAATGTAACTGCGCTTGTGCTTGTTTATAATGGCGCCAAGACACCCAACTAACTTGATATTTTAATGCTTGTAATTGTTCGAGTTTTTGCTGAACACGATAGCGAAAACACTGCGGTAAGGTTTCTTCGACTATCAGTAATACTGTGGGTTTTTCTGGTATATAGCGAGGTAAGTTGATATGATCAAAGTTTGTATCTGATGATATTGATGTTAGTTGATTTTGTATAAAATGCTTCTTAGGTAATATTGCTTGTAATTTTTGTTGAACTTGTTTAATTTTATTTCTTGATTCGATAAATTGAAGACGGAGTTTCCAAAACTTGCTCGTCTGCATCCACGAGACGAGTCCTTGTAATTGTGCTAATTCGGCTTGTGTTGATTGTAACTGCGCTTTGATGTGTTCTAATTCCAGCTGGGTTGTGCGTAATTGAGTTTGTGTTTGCTTTGCCTCAAATTCACTAACCATTTGTATTGATTCCTATAATTTTTAGCTATATTTGTTTGAATTATGTTTGACTATTTATTCATGAAAAAATATTTGTATCAGGATGCTCAATGCTTGAAATTTGCAGTTTTAATTTGTATAAAATATCACTGTATAAAATGTTAGTTATTTAAACTATCAACTATCTTAAGTAATTCTTTAACTCGATGTGAATAAGAGTGATTATCTATAACAAATTTTTGGACAAATGAAGCCGCGCGATTCCTAATTTCAGGGTTGTGTTTTGCGTAGGTTATTGTATCTATTATTTCGTGTGCGTTTTGTAGTTGAAAAATATGGTCTTTTATTTCTGGGTAAAATTCTGGTATGTTGATGTCATTTGATACAATTATCTGCCCTGTACCTGCTAGGGCTGTTTCGTAAAATCTGTTGGTTGGTGAACTTTGAGGTCTTGGGTTGCCGTCACCCGAAAAGTCTCGAAATAGTGTTAGCGCAAATAATGAATGGTTTTGTAGGTTGGCTAAGTCAGTAGGCGCCAGTCGAAAGTCACGTTCAAATTTGATAATGTCTATATCTGATAGTGTGTCTTGAGGTATGTGGGGATTTGTTGGCAGTATAAATCTACTGGTGAGATGGTTTTGTTTGAGTAAGGTTATTAGTTCTTTGAGGAAGTTGGTACGGTTGGGCCAAGCTGTACCTATAAAGATTAAATCGTATAGTAGTTTTGAGGGTTGTTTGATTACTGGATGATAAAACCAGTTTTTGGATGCTGCGAGGGGAAGGTAGTAACAATGAGGATGCCTGTATAAGTTTTGGCTGGCTTTGTCTGATGTTAGTACAATGTCAAAGTGTTTTGCGATTTGTTTGTTAAAGTTTATTTCAAATGGGTCTTCTGTTGTCCATAATATCCATGTGGTGTTAGGGGGTTTGAGGTGTTCGATTGTTGGTGATATTTGTTCTCCTCCGAAGCATATTATGAGTTCGGGTTGGAAGTTTTTGATGAATAGCTGTAGTGTTTGCGGTTGAGATATTTGTATTTGTAGTGATGTTTCTTTAAATGCTTGCCATAGAGAGTGGACTAGGTGGTAGTTGTTGTTTGTTGTTTTGGTGTTATGAATTAATATACGATTTATCATATTTTTTATTTATAAACCCGGTTTCTTAGAGATTATTAAGGACTTGTTGGACTAGTGTTTGTAGTCTGTGTCTATATAAGTGTTCTTTATGTACTTTTTGTTTGGCTTTGTTAGCTATGCTATGGCATAGTTGAGGGTTGTTGATATATTTATCTGCTAAATATGCGAATTCTTGTTTGCTGCTATATGTTATTATTTCTTCTTGGGTGAAATATTCGTGTATTTCTGGTCGGTCGAAGAAGACTAGTTGGAATATTCCCATTGCTGCTACTTCAAATGTTCTTGGCGCCACTGTAGATGGTACTATTTCATAAATTTGGTTTGTGATGTTATGGTTTCGTGATAAATTTAAAACTATTTTGCTGTTTCTATAAATTGATATTAGTTCGTCATAATCAACTTGAGTTCGTGTAAAAAAGTTTTCGGTGATTTGTTTTGACCAATTTGACCCGATAATTAATGTTGAGTAATTTTTGAGGATGTCTTGCAACCCTTCGATAATATCAATACGGTTCGGAAACCCCACACCACAAAACACAAAATCCCATTCGGGTTCTGTTAGTGGTTCCAATGTATTAGATGCAGTTGCTAAGGGTAAATGATAAACATTTTGAGAATGATAATAGTTACACGAGTTTTTGTCGTTGCTAAATACAAAATCCACTAGTTTTGGTAATAAGTAGTTACAATCAAATTCATAAGGGTCTTCTGTTATCCAAGCAGCGACACGGGTTCCTAAGTAATGGCATGTTTGTGTGATGAGGTTGTATATATCTATATTAGGTTTATAGAATGAGCCAAATAATACTACTAATTCTGGTTGTTTTGTTTTGCGTGCTTCGTGTAGATAAGTTTCGCTCTGATAAAATTGAATTGTAAAATCACATTGTGTTGCTTCTGACATCAACATTTGACGAATGTGTTGATTACTATCTAAGTGTTCTGGAAGCATCCAAATAAAATGAAGGATAAAATTTGCAACGGATGTAACGGATGTAACGGATGGTTGATTTATATTTTTTGTATCCATTGCGAAGTGTAATTCACGCTGTGTTTGATTGTGGAGAGTAATCCTTGTTGTTTGTAGTATTGCCATGCTTTATATAAAAGATGTTTATTTTCACGGATAGGAGGAATAGGTTGTTCTGGGTCTGGTAATTGTTGGATTTCTGGGTATGTTTCGATATGATGTGTTTCGATATGATGTTCTTCGATAATGACGCGCGATAGTAGTTCTAGAGTATTAAGTTCATATTTTGTGTTTTGTATATGGGTGTAGAGTGATAAATATTGATTAATATTAGATTCTAAAGAGGGGTATTTTACTTGGCTAACTTCTTTGAGCAAATTAAAAAAACTTTCTGTACTCATTTTTATAAAATTGTCTAATATTGTGATAATTGAACCAGAATCTGTCAATTCGTAAAGGAATCCGTTTTTACCATGAGTAATTCGCTCACGAAATGCTCCGATATTAGGCGCCACTGGAATTAAGCCACATGACCAAACTTCCGATAAAGTTAATACAAACGTTTCAGGCCATATTGAGGCAAATAAAGCGACATGACATTGTTGCAGTAGGTTAGGTAATTCTTCAGGAGTATATTGTCCATGCACTTTAACCTTTTTATTTGCTGATGCTAAAATGTCTGAGTAAGGATAACGAACATCTCCATGTATATGAAATGCGATATTTTGTTGTGTTGATTGGTAGTAATCGATAATTTGTATAATTAATTCTGCGCCTTTGTTAGTGTCAAAGTTACCTACACAAGCAACTTTTAAAGGTAATGTAAAGTTATTTAGCTTGTTGCGTATATCTTGCTCTGTAAAAAAGGCGCCTATCCCTAAACCCATTATTAAGTTAAGTTTGTCTTGTAAATATGGATAAGTTATAATAAATCGTTTATATTGGTCTTGACACAAATAGTGGACAGCATCAGCATAGTAAAGTATTTGTGAGATTGTATTTCTTCGCGTATTTTGTGTACCTACTTGAGAATTAAAGTTTTTATTTAAACATAAATCACAAGTTGGTATATTAATATTTGGATAATTACAAAAAATTTTATTTTCTTTTAACAAATTAAATTGTTGACAGATGAAATAGTAATCAAAAAACGAAATAATTACCTTTGCACCAGCTTTTTTTGCTATTAATGGCATGTTTAGGGGAAAGCGGATTAGATGAAAGAAGTGAACTATGTCAATCTTTTGTTGTAAAATTAGAAATTCAAATTTAGCAAAAAATTCTTGATGTGAGTAACAGTCAGAAGTAACAGGGGAGCTTAAGTTTATTTGCTTGAAAGTTTTATTATTTATATTGAATAATATATATTTATTGCAGTCACTAGCTATTTTCGCATCAGGAAATAATACGTAAATTTGATTACTTTCAGTCTGAGATAATGCTTCCACTAAAGTTATAGCGTGAACTTCTGTACCTCCGTGTGGAGCATAACCAACCCAGTTATGTATGACAAATAATAAGTTCATTACGGACAGTTTTGCTATTTTTACATGATGAATTATATATATATTTACATATACAAAAAATTGGGCAGTAAACAGTAATATTTTTATTTATTTAACTTGAGAAAACTTTTTATTTTAAACCATTGTTCACGTAATTGCCAAAATTTACTGGTTTGCATTGCCACAATCATATACTCAAGGTCTTGTAGCATTGACTCTTTTTGTTGAATTTGAGAATTTAAAATATCTATTTTTATTGAAGATTGTGCTTGTTCAGTAATTGCTTCTGTTCGAGCTTGTTGTAATTCTTGTAATTTAGACTCTGTGAGTGCTAGTTCTGACTCTGTATGTTTTAATTGAAACTCTAGTTGCTGATTTTTTTCAAGAAGCTGGGAATATTCCTCGTTTAAGCAAGTATACTGTTTTTCTAATATCATGTACTTGTTTTCAACTGTGCAAGGGAAAGCTTGAATGACAAACTGTAAAGTGTCTGCTTCCTCATCTTGTTCAATTTGAGCAATAACTTCTTGATGGAAATCATCACGCTGAAAAGAAGGAACGAGATGAACGTCTGTAAAAATATTTAATTTTGTTCTATCAATTCCTTTTACTAAATATCCTGTTGTTTCAAACAATTCTTCTATAGTCTTTTTTGTAAAAAATCTTAAATGTGTATTGTCTAATATACCAAACTGTGTATATTCAAATTTACCTTGCAATAAAGCTAAACGAATAGCTCCATGAGCAATATTTGGGATAGAAGCAACTACATAGCCACCAGGCTGTAAAATATTCTTTGTATCTTCTAAGACTTTCCAAGGGTTACGGAGATGCTCTAAAACATCTCCAAAAACAGCAACGTCAAACTTTTGATTAGGGAATATTTCTGTGATACTGGTAAAATCTAAGTCAGCAATTATAACTTGTTGGCAGTGCTTTTCTGCTTCTTGTGCTGCTTCTTGATTATAATCTACTCCTGTAACTACACAACCATTATGTTTAAGTAACTGAGCTAAATAACCTGTAGCGCAGCCAAAATCAACTACACTTTTATTTTTGCCAATAAAATGTAAGGTCTTTTTTAAACTGGTATTATTATCAAGAGTTTCCTCAGTTAATTCATCAAAAGAAGGATAATCTTTAATCAAGTCTTTATGTTTTTCCATATTATTTTTAAATATATAAATAAGTGTCATACGGAACATAAACAAGTGTCATGCTGAACGCAGTGAAGCATCTGTTAATTCATACAATTTTTTACTATCGCTCAGAGTGACAAATCTATTTGTTGCTGATAATTGAGATTATTCGCAAGCTCAGAGTAACAAATCTATTTGTTGCTGATAATTGAGATTATTCGCAAGCTCAGAATGACAAATTTATTTGTTGCTGATAATTGAGATTCTTCGCAAGCTCAGAATCACAAAGATGATTATCAATATAATTAAAATATTTGTATTTTTTAATCATTGTATACTTCCTCTTTTCTTCCTTTGCGTTCTTTGCGTCCTTTGCGGTTCGTTAAATAAACATTTTGTTTTTACTGTTGGGTTGCGCTACGCTCCACCCAACCTACAAGGTGTGCAAATAGTTACATCAATAGGGTGGTCAATTAGAGCATAAATCTGTTTGCCTGTTTTTGGTGGTAAAACTTGAAACACCATTGCGTTATCAATCCAGTCAAAAGTTAAGGCTTCGTTATTTTCGGCGCCTGCAACAGTTAAACTATACGAAGCGGGTCTTAGTGGTAATTTAAATTTAAAATTGACAACGACTCGTTGTCTAAATTCTAGCTTATCGATTTTGATATTTTCTTCAAATGTGTTAGTTCCAATAATCTCGTTACCATTTTTATCACAAATATAAAACCCTAAAATACAGCTAAGGAGTTTTTCATTGGCTTTTATTTCTACAACTAGCGTTACTTCTTCATTAAAACCAAACACGGGTGTTTCACCAGCATCTTCACCCAAATGATTAAGCATTTTTACTGTTTCAATTCTGGCTTTACCGCTTCCTCTACGTACAATAGTTGTATCTTTATTACATTTTTCTTCTTGCTGCGTTTGTTTAGACTCGGTTGTTGATATACCTAATTCTAAATCTGTTAATAATTTAAGATATGTAATTGTGACATCGTTAGGCGCCCCTTTGGTATATATTTGTCCATCATGAATCATGATAGCTGAGTTACATAACGTTTTAATGGCGCCAGAATCATGCGATACAAATAGTGTAGTCACACCAGAGTCCATAAGCGCACGCATTCGTCGCATACAACGGTGTTGAAACACGATATCACCCACAGCTAGCGCTTCATCTACAATAAGTACTTCGGGGTCAACGTTTACTGCAACTGCAAACGCTAAACGGACAAACATTCCACTAGAGTAAGTTTTTACAGGTTGGTCGATAAAATCACCAATATCGGCAAACCCAGCAATATCATCAAACTTATTTTCAATTTCTTTTTGACTCAACCCTAGTAACCTGCCATTAAAAAATACATTTTGTCTTCCTGTAAATTCTGGGTTAAAACCACTGCCTAACTCCAATAGCGCTGAGACTCTACCCTTAACTACCACTTCTCCTGTAGTTGGTGTCAAAGTTCCTGCAATAATTTGCAGCATTGTACTTTTACCCGAACCGTTACGTCCAATAATTCCCACTGTCTGACCTTTGGGGATATTTAAGTTAATATCACGCAAAGCGAAAAACTCCTGAACTTTATTGGAGTGGGGTAATAATAATTCCTGAAGTCTATCCATTGGACGTGCGTAACGCTTGTAGCACTTGGATACAGAATGAAGTGAAATTGCTATTTCCTCACTCATTATCAAATACCTTGATAACTATATAACTATTTTTCAATACAAAAGCAAAAAGAAAAGGACATCGCTGTCCTACTTCCGTTTACCCTTTTCCTTTTTCTACGAAATTACAACACATCCGCAAAGGCAGGACGCAGGCGCCGATAAACCCATAATCCGCAGCAAAATAATACAAAGGATATTGTCGTCGCGACTCCCCACTCTCCCCAATGCTTAACTTCACCATTTAAAACGATATCACGGTAAAATTCGGCAATTGCGGTCATTGGATTTAACCAAAATATCCAAGTTCGCAGTCCTTCAGGTATAGCTGTGGCAGGGTAAATAATTGGTGTTGCGTACATCCAAATGTTTAATAGTACACCTAAAGTTTGTGGAATATCTCGTAAAAATACAGTTAAACCAGCAGCTAAATAACCCATTCCTGCGGTTAAAAGCAACTGCGTTAACCATACCAAAGGCAACAGTGCCAAAGTCGCATGTAAGGTATGAGAACTAAAAGCGACGAAAACAATTAGAACCATTAAACCAAAAGAGCTTTCGATAAAAGATGACAAAATTGGTACTAAAGGCAGCAAAGACAGAGGGAATACAACTTTTTTGACTAAATTAGGCTGTCCAACTACTGAGTTTGCTGACTGTACTAAACCACTAGAAAAAGCAATCCAAGGCAACAAACCAGCAAATAACCATAAGCCAAAAGTAAAGTTATTATCAGGCAAAGCTTTGAGAGTTAGTTTGACTTTAAGTACAAACGAGAAAACATATGTATAAATTAATAGCTGTGATAGTTGATTTAATAGCGGCCAAAGATTTCCTAGCACAGAACCTTTATAACGTGCTTCCAAATCACGTCTTACCAGCGTTCGTAGCAAATCATATTTTGCCAGAAACTTCTCGTTAACAGGCAGCAAACGCTTTAACTTTCTAAGTTTGCCGCTAATACGCTGAACTTCCATAAGTATCTCCTAGTCCTCACACACACCTAGCTTATGTCTCAAATGAATCAAGTTATCGTCTCAAGTTCCTTTATTGTTGCAGATTCAGATAAACTGAGTCTTGGTTTACTGCATAGTTTATATAGTTGGCATGGAAATCGGACAAAGAGTTAAAGTATATCGTTTACGCGACCGCGTTAGTGCTACAACAGCTAAAAAATTAGGACAAACCGGCATAGTCCAAGGTTATAAAATGACCGATTCTAGCGGTGTTGGTCTTGTAGTACTGTTTGATGACAATTATTCTACCTGGTTCTTTGAGGATGAACTCAAAGTAGTGTAGAAGCGTGAGGAACATCGTGTGTAGAGACGTGATTAATCACGTCTCTACGACGGGTTTACAACTTTGGGGGAAGTCAACAGCCCCATTAACAGTGCTAATTTGTGAGTGCTGCACTACATTTACGAGTATAGGAATTATTTCAATGGCGTTGATATTAACATTTTTAGGTAAAAGCAGTACAGCGCGGACTAAAATTGCAATTGCTGCTGCAATGAAACAAGCACGTGAGGGTAAGCGTGTACTTTTAGCTGGAAATTCCGAACCAGCGATGCAAATTCTTTTAGGAACAACTTTATCTAACGAACCTCAAGAAGTTGCACCTAACTTACAAGCAGTGCAATTTCATGCTAGTACGCTACTCGAAAGCAATTGGGATGAAGTGAAAAAGCTGGAAGCACAGTATTTAAAAACACCATTTTTAAAGGATGTGTACGGTCAAGAACTTGCCGTATTACCAGGAATGGATGCAGCTTTAGCTCTCAACGCAGTTCGACAGTACGATGAAAGTGGTAAATACGACACCATTGTTTATGATGGTAGTGGTGACTCTACAACTTTACGATTACTCGGTTTACCTGAATCATTAAGTTGGTACGTGCGACGATTTAGACAGGTCTTTGTTAACTCTGATTTAGGTAAAGCTATTTCTGAATCACCTTTAATTCAACCTTTAATCAGCACATTCTTTAATATCAACTGGACATCAGATAACTTTTCGCAACCCACCAACATGGCGAATAACTTACTCGATAAGGGTAAAGCTGCACTTGCCGACCCAAAGCGAATAGCTGCTTTTTTGGTGACAAACGATGACCCAGTTGAAATTGCATCTGCCCGTTACTTATGGGGTAGCGCACAGCTAGTAGGGTTAACGATAGGGGGTGTTATACTTACAGGCGCCGTTTCGAGTCCAACTTTACAAGAACAATTTGACCCTTTAACTATTACCACAATCAACGATGCGACCGAAGGGCAGTGGCAATCAATAATAGACACATTACCTGACTTCGTAGCACGAGCCACACAAGCACCTCGTCCAATGGAAATAGATACAGGTGCCCGTCAAGTACGTTTATTTTTGCCAGGATTCGACAAAAAGCAAGTTAAACTAACTCAGTACGGTCCAGAAGTAACCATAGAAGCAGGAGACCAGCGTCGGAATATACTTTTGCCACCTCCATTGAGTGGAAAACCTATAACTGGCGCCAAATTCCAGAATGGTTATTTGATAATCTCATTTTAAGGCAACGGAAATTTTGGTTCCCTTTGCAAAAAAAAAAGCTTATGTCAGAAACACCGATTACCCCATCTACTGAAGAAATAAACGCTACTGTAGACCGCAATGCGAAAGCCAGACAATTGCTCGGCATGAAAGGCGCCGCATCTGGTGAAAGTTCTATATGGAAAATTCGCCTGCAATTAATGAAGCCGATTACGTGGATACCCTTAATTTGGGGTGTTGTATGCGGCGCCGCTTCTAGTGGTGAATTTACATGGACACTGGAAAACGTTCTTAAGTCGTTGACTTGCATGTTGCTATCGGGACCACTGATGGCAGGATATTGTCAAATTACCAATGATTATTACGACCGAGAAATAGACGCAATAAACGAACCCTATCGTCCCATACCCTCTGGAGCGATTTCTATACCCCAGGTATTGACGCAAATTTGGGTATTGTTAATAGCAGGTTTGGTATTAGCGTTTGCTCTCGATAAATGGGCGGGTAATAGTTATCCTACAATTACAACTATTGCCGTCATCGGCGCCATTATTTCATATATCTACTCGGCACCACCTTTAAAGTTAAAACAAAATGGATGGCTTGGTAGTTATGCACTTGGCGCCAGTTATATAACATTTCCTTGGTGTACAGGTCATGCATTATTTGGCTCACTGCACTGGCAAATAATCGTTTTGACTATGTTTTACAGTTTAGCTGGCTTAGGTATTGCCATAGTCAACGACTTCAAGAGCGTAGAAGGAGATGCCAAACTCGGTTTAAAATCACTACCAGTAATGTTTGGTACCAAAACTGCCGCTTGGATTTGTGTGTTGATGATTGATATATTCCAAGCTGGGATTGCAGTATACCTTATTTCTATTCATCAGCAACTCTACGCAGCAATTTTGTTACTGCTTGTAATACCGCAAATTACATTCCAAGACATGTACTTTTTACGTGACCCATTAAAGAACGACGTAAAATACCAAGCATCAGCGCAACCGTTCCTCGTTCTGGGAATGTTGGTGACAGGTATTGCAATTGGTCATGCGGGATTGTAATTTTTAGGCTTGCTTTGAATCATTGATGTAATTCACAATTGTGTAGAGACGCGACATGTCGCGTCTCTACATTTTTTTATATAAATTGCGAATTATAACAATCTCTCTTTAGTGGGAAGTTAAAAATATATAATCCAGATTACATAGTACTTATACTACGTCTTGTATTTTAAGCTATCAACTGAGCATATTGCTGTGTTACAAATAATTCTAAACATAATTCTAAACATAATTCTAAACGTAATTAGGGACATTCAACCTTTTCTCGTCCCCATTTGCTTTGTAGGCGCCTGGTGCTTGCTAATTCTCTCGATTTTGAGTATCTGGTCAGCCGCACGTGATAGTGTATCGGCAGCAAAGCAGATGCATCAAATACCCTGTACTGGTTGCCAATACTTTACTGCTGACTATCGACTAAAATGTACTATCCATCCTTCTATCGCAAGCACCGAAGAAGCGATTAGTTGTATGGATTATCAACCCAAGACAAATCCTATGTTTTACTAATTTCGAGTAAAACCTTCATAACACCCTTTGTTTTCGCTTGTTCAAATGCAGTAATTCCTTCATCCAGAGGAAATATTGAATGAATGAGCGGTTTAACATCTATTTTTCCTGTTGCTAACAGTTCAAGTGCTGGTGCAAATGGACCGCAACGTGAACCAATTAGAGTTATTTCATCAACAACTAAAGCAGAAGCATCTAAGCTAAGATTTCCTGCATAAGTGCTTTTTAATACTAATATTCCGCGCGGACGTAAAGCGCGACGAGCGATATCGAAGCCTGCACTATTACCTGTACATTCAACAGAAATATCAAAGCTACGTGTTTGTACGTCATCAGCATAGCCAACTTTAATACCTTTTGCTTGTAAATTAGCTAGTTTTTCGGCATGACGCCCAATAGCCAACAAATCGCAACCAGTAAGGGCAAGTGTTTGAGCAACCAATTGTCCTAATTTACCATCTCCTACAACCAATACTTTATCATCCGAAGAAATAGAGATTTGCTGCTGAATTTCCAAAGCTGCTGCAACAGGTTCAGTGAATGTTGCCACATCCGTCGGAACATTATCGGGAACTAGATGTAAATTTGCTACAGGTAAAGATAAATAATCAGCAAAGGCGCCGTTACGGTTAACAATACCTAATACCGTGCGGTTTTCACAATGAGTAGGAATTCCTTTAAGACAATAATGGCACTTTCCACAAGCAGCATTAATTTCGCCAACAACCCTTTTATTAATTAAATTATCGGGTCCTTGTTCAACGACACCCACAAACTCGTGACCTAAAATACCACTGTAAGGATAATAACCGCGCGTTAGCTCAAGGTCAGTGTTACATATACCCGCTTTACATACCCTTACCAAAGCTTCTTCTGAACCAGGTTCAGGAACTGATATATCAGTACGCAGTTCAAGCTGTTGATTTTCTAACCAAAGTCCTTTCATAATTATAAAGTGCTGAGTTTTGAGTGCTGAGTTTTAGAAATTAAATTTGTTCTAGCACTAAGGTAGCAAATTGCGCGCATTTACTTATATGCTTATTTTAAAAGGTGTCACAAAATGAAGAAAAGCTTTACACTCACCACTCAGCACTCACCACTTTACACTCATTACTTGAGGCGAGTATTTGTCGTAACACTAGGATGCTTTGTACTTTGTACTTTACCAGCAGGCGCCTTACAAGAAAATGCAAAAACCTGTGAAACTCGTTTTCCTTTAAGTAAATGCGTTAACAGCGTTACTCAACTAGTTTCCCAAATTGCGCGAGCGAACGTAATATATCTAGGAGAAACGCACGATAGCGCTAAAGACCATGAAAACCAATTAAAAATTATTCAAGAACTACATAAACGAAACAAGAAAATTGCCATAGCAATGGAAATGTTTCAGCGTCCCTTTCAAAACGTTATTAATGAGTACCTAGCAGGTAAGATAACTGAAGAAGAACTAGTTAAGCAAACAGAGTATGAACAACGTTGGGGTTTTGATTGGAAATTATACGCACCCATTGTAAGATTTGCCAAAGAGAATAAAATACCAGTTTTAGCAACAAACACTCCCTCAGAAATTACCCGTAAAGTTTCGCGTCAAGGTTTAGAAAGTTTAACACCCGAAGAACGTAAGCAAATACCACCATTTTCAGAAATTCGCACCTCTCCCGAAGAATACCGCAAAATGGTATTAGCGGCATTTGAAGCGCATCAAAGTGCAGGACATGGGAAAAGCAACAGTGCAGAAAGATTTTTTCTTGCCCAAGTTTTATGGGATGAGACAATGGCAGAGAGTATTGCCAACTTCATAAAAGATAATCGCGATTATCAAGTAGTAGTTTTAGCAGGCCAAGGACACATCGTCTACGATTATGGTATTCCGAGTCGTGTAGAAAGGCGCCTTTCTGGAAAACAAATAACTCAACATTCAATATTATTAAGTCCACCAAACGATGATAGTTTACCCAATAACAAGCAAATAGCTGACTTGATATGGCGCCATTAAATTGATAATTATTGTCATGAGTTGCGAACATTAACTGGCATCTTGCACCATTCTCAACAAGCTCAAAGAAACCGGGCTTATTGCAAAAAATATCGCAATAATATCATGTTCGGGTACATAACCATAATAAAACCATCGTAGAGACGCGATTAATCGCGTCTCTACATTGTCGGGAATTATGGGCAAGCAACCGGACATGATATAAAACCTTAATTTATCGTAAATAAGCCCGGTTTATATTCAAGGTGCAAGTTAGAAGTTAACGCAGTTTTGCCGCAGGGTAGCATCTCAGGTATTGTTTAGAAAATTTTGAGTATAATAAGTCGCTAGATAATTTGACGCTGCTAATTAGGCAGTTATTGAAGTTTGTTGCTTGAGATATTATACGTTACGTAAGGTTTGTACATGAAACCCGGTTTACAAAAAGGACAACTAATAAGGTGGAAGGATGACCGGGGGTTTGGATTTATACAACCTGCGGATGGAAGCAAAGAAGTCTTTCTGCACATTTCTGAACTTAACGACACAAATCGGCGCCCAGTAGCAGGTGATACTATTTACTATTACGTTGTACCAGAAAAAGGCGGAAAACTTCGTGCAAGCAAAGCTTACATTGAGAGTGGAACAGCCAACACAGTATCTTCTAGTAGCAAAGCTGCATTTAAAACCAGGTCTTTTTTATCTAAAGTCCCAGTATTCAAAACAATCTTAGTATCTAGCATACCGTTATTTGGGGCAGTTCATTTTGCATTGACAACTACCATTGTGTTCCCACTTATTCTCTATACTGTGATGAGCTTATTAACTTTTGGGCTGTACGCTGATGATAAATCTCGTGCAAAACAAGGAAAATGGAGGACTTCAGAAAATACATTACATCTATTTGAACTAGCAGGTGGATGGTTTGGAGGATTTATAGCTCAACAAACTCTACACCACAAAAGCAGTAAAAGTTCATATCAGGCTGTATTCTGGACAATTGTTGTAATTCACTACATGCTTTGGTTAATATGGCTGCTTTTTGGTAAATCTTTATTAAGATAGCCACACATAAACTTTTGCTAGAAATAGAAATATAGATAGTAGGTGGTTGTTTGAGCAAGGGCAATGATGACAGGGCAAGATAAGTTTAGTTTAAAATCTCAAATATCTAAAAGCGAAGATTCTAAAGATTGGTCTTGGCCATTTTGGTTTGCCGTACCATTTTATCCTTACGGCAGGCGCCGGACTATAAAGACCGAAGTTATAAAAGATACGATTTGGACTTTCGACCAGCTTCACGGCATTCTTTATACTATTACACCAATTCGGATGACGGTTGTAAAGTTAAAAGCGGGTGGTCTTCTTGTGTATGCACCTGTGGCGCCAACTCGTGAATGCGTCCGTATGGTTAATGAGATAGTAGCAAAGCATGGTGATGTTAAATACATAATATTACCAACTAGTTCAGGTTTAGAGCATAAAGTATTTGTGGGTCCCTTTGCACGATGTTTTCCTACAGCACAAGTATTTGTTGCCCCTCACCAGTGGAGTTTTCCGTTTAATTTACCGCTTGGTTGGTTAGGGTTTCCTCAAAAAAGAACTCAGGAATTACCGACCAATGTAGAAATGGCGCCTTTTAAAGACGATTTTGATTATACGGTGTTAGATATAAATCTTGGACGTGGTTCTTTTGTCGAAGTCGCAATGTTCCATAAGAGTTCGCGTACATTGCTTGTGACAGACTGTGCATTATCTATTTCTGAAGACCCACCAGAGATAGTTCAACTAGACCCATATGCTTTGTTGTTCCACGCGCGAGATAATGCAACTGAAGTTGTAGAAGACAACGCAGCTAACCGTCGTAAAGGATGGCAGCGCATAGCATTGTTTTCAATTTACTTCCGTCCCAGTGCTTTGCAAGTAGCTGGAACATGGGAGTCACTGCGCGATGCTTTAAAAGCACCCGATAAATCTAGAAAAGCATACTTTGGCTTTTTTCCGTTTCGGTGGAAAGACAACTGGCAAGAATCTTTTAAGGCTTTACGTGGTTATGGGCGCCCATTTGTAGCACCTATTTTACAAACCTTAATATTACCACAGGCGCCGAAGCAAGTACTAGACTGGGCAGACAAAATAGCCATATGGAACTTCGCACGTATAATATCCTGTCATTTTGACTCACCAATTCAAACAACACCACACGAATTTCGCAACAGCTTCGCTTTCCTCGAACAAAATTCTTTTACAAGTCAAGCATTTGGATGTGCTGATGAACCCTTAGTAAAAGAAGACTTTAAATTTATTAAAGAACTCGAAGCAAATCTCGTCCAACGTGGTGTAGCTACCCCACCCAAAGAAAAAGTTTAACTTATTCGCACGGCTAAATAGATTTCGCAATTTTTTGATATTAAAATCCCCGCAAACCCTAGGGTTGGGGGGATTAACTCACCTTGATACACTAAATTGTTTTGTATACAAATTAGCGTAACGTCCTTGAATATCTAACAACTCTTCATGAGAACCAGATTCAACGATTTGTCCTTTTTCCAAAACTAATATTCTGTCGCTTTTTCGCACAGTAGATAATCTGTGGGCAATAACAAATACCGTTCTTCCTTCCATTAATCTTTCGAGTGCTTCTTGTACTAAAGCTTCTGACTCTGAGTCTAATGCGGATGTGGCTTCATCGAGAATAAGAATACGTGGGTCAAGGAGAACTGCACGTGCGATAGCGATACGTTGTCTTTGTCCCCCTGATAAATTAACACCACGCTCGCCAACCACAGTATAATAACCATCGGGCATTTGGCTGATAAATTGGTGAGCGTTGGCTATTTTAGCTGCATTCTCCACAGCTTGCATATCAAAAGTCTCTTGTCCAAAAGCTATATTTTCGGCAATAGTTCCAGAAAACATCGTTGTTTCTTGGGGAACTATGCCTATTTGGCGCCGCAAGCTATTTAATGTCACATCGCGAATATTGACACCATCAATAAATATATCACCGCTTTGAGGGTCATAGAAACGCGGCAACAAGTTAACAAAAGTCGTTTTACCTGAACCACTGGCGCCAACTAGTGCAATTGCTTCACCTGGATATGCTAATAAACTAATATTATTCAAAACAGGTTCATTTGGTTTATAAGCAAAAGACACGCGACGATATTCAACTTTACCGCTAACTGTGGGGAGAATATCAGCATTAGGTTTTTCTTCAACTGCGGGTTTGATAGCTAGTAACTCAAATACTCTATCTACCGATGCTTCTGCCTCTTTGAATAAATTATAGTTAGTTGTGGTGTGACCTACAGGGTCTATTAATAATGCGGCGCCTGAAAGAAAGCTAAAAAACTTCCCAGTAGTTAAATTACCAGCAGAAATTTGCCAAGCTGCAAAGAAAAGTAACAATAAGAAACTTAAAGCCTGTAAAAATCCCACTATTGGCACTTGGATGGCTTTTAAACGTTCCGTAGAATACTTCGCGCGCATGGCAACTTCCGCTTCCTTACCAAACCGTGCAATTTCGTATGCTTCCGCAGCAAAAGCTTGAACTATCCTAATACCATTGAAAACTTCGGTTAAAATCGCTGATAAATCTGATACTTGATTTTGACTACGACGCGAGTACTTTTGTAGTCTTTCTCCAAACCAAGCAATCAGCACCAACATAATTGGTACAACTAATAACGTTGCCAATGTTAATTGCCAGCTTAGATACACCATATATATGGGAATTGCCACTAGCTGCAACGCACAGGGAATAAAATCATGTAATAGCTTGTGAACTGCTTCGCCAACTCTATCTACATCTTCAGTAACACGGTAAGATAAATCACCAGCCTTTGCAGTCTCAAAATAGCTCAAGTTAAGCTTCTGTAAGTGCCCATATAAGTTTTTACGTAGATTAAAAGATACTCGCAGTGCCGCCTTTGCCATGTAAATATCTTGCACCGACTGAAAGAAACCGCGTACAAGAAACACACCTCCTAAAATACCAGCAAGTTCAGCAATAGCAACAACGTTACCATTACCGAAAGGCGCCGATAGTTTCTGCACCAGATGCATTAAAGTTAAAGTAGCGAGAACATAACCTAAGATACCAATAAATCCCGTGGCAATGTGGCGCCATTGGGGATGGATATACGGTAGAAGTTGCCAATAATTAGAACGGTTCGAGCTTTTCACCACACCACACACTATATTTTATTCTCTAAGACGCTACCAGATGAAAGGTAGTTTCTGATAGGTTAGCCTAAAACGAAAATTTGGCAACGGATATAACGGATGTAACGGATATTAAAAAATGTCATGCTGAGGAACGTTAACGCAGTTTTCCCGCAGGGTAGCATCTGATAAATCTCGAAATCTTAGAGATTCTAGCCTGCGGCAAATGCTCCGCATTACGCTACGCTCAGAATGACATTTTGGTTGGCTACGCTCAGAATGACATTGAAGTTACAAACTTACTACGACTCGAAAACCGCATATTCGTAAACCACCGTCTGACTCGTTCCAACTGCGACTAGCGCTACGACATAGAACGGGACTAAAGCTCCATGAACCTCCACGCAGTACTCGACGGTTTTTGTCTCCCTGCCATTCCCATACACTACCATCGGTCGGCGCCCCTATATAGTTATTGTGCCAAGGGTCAGCACACCATTCCCATACTTGACCGTGCATGTCGTATAGTCCAAAGGAGTTTGCGACTTCAAAGCTACCGACAGGAGTTGTTTCTTTGCGAATTTTGGTTTTGGTTTCAAATTCAAACGTTCTTGTTTCACTATTGCCGCAGTTTGCAAGGTCGGGGGTGATGGTGTCTCCAAAGTGGAAAGGTGTGGTTGTTCCTGCTCGACAAGCATATTCCCATTCTGCTTCGCTAGGTAAACGATATTTACGTCCAGTTTTTTGATGCAAACGCGCGCAAAATTCTTGTGCTTCGTGCCAAGATACATTTTCTACAGGACGATTGGCGCCTTTAAATTTAGATGGATGTGGGTTTAGTGATAAATTAATTTTAGGTAGATTTGAGACGGCACGCCATTGTGCTTGTGTTACTGGGTATTTGCCAATGCAGATTGGTTCGATTTGAACATTGTGTTGGGGACGCTCGTCAGCATCACCTTCACCATCGATTGAACCCATCATATAACTACCACCAGGTATTGACACCATTTCTAAGAAAACACCACTACCTAAATCTTCGGTAAAGAAACGTGCGTTTGCTCGTGTACGTTCGATTATTCGACCTTGTATATCTAATGTAACAACATCAAAATCAAAGATGTGGTACTCTGGGTATAAATTGGATTCGGTTGATTTGGAGCGAGGAGTTAATAGTGTTTGAGAGGGTATTTGCGGTGTCTCAAGTTGAGGAACGGTGGTCATTCCAAATAAACTTTTAAAGTTATTACTGTTTAAATCTTGTAGTACTTCTACTGCTGTTTGGTATCTTTCTCGCACTACATGTTTAAGTAATTTATCAAGAATATATCCTAATTGTTCGCTGACTTGGATATTTTTAGTTTTTGCGTATTCTCGCCATCTCCAATGTGCATTAATTGCGTCGTAAAGTGGGTCAGTGACATTACCATATGCATCTTGATAGGGTAAACATTGTGTTAATAGACGTACACAAGTTACACCTAATGAATATAAGTCACTTGCATGACAAGCAAAACCTGCCATTTGTTCGCTTGATGCATAACCTACTGTATAAATTACTGTTGCTTGTCGAGCTAAACTTGTTTGAGTAATTTGTTTGGCGCCACCAAAGTCAATTAATACTAATTTTTTATCACTATAACGACGTATAATGTTTTCGGGTTTAATATCTCGGTGAATAACGTTGCGCGAATGCACAAAATCAAGTATAGGTAGAATATCTATTAAAACATGGCGAATTTTAGCTTCAGTATATGTGGTGTTCTGAAGCTCTTTGTGTAGAGTATCTCCCTCAATAAATTCTTGCACTAAGTACAAACTGGCGCCTTGTTCAAAGTAAGCGAGTAATCTAGGTATAGAAGGATGATTTTCACCTAGTTCATATAATCTAAACGCTTCCTCTTTGAATAACTGTGCAGCTTTTGCACGTGCAGCAGTTCCCTGAACTTGGGGTACAAATTGCTTGACGACACACGAACCATCCAGTCTATCAACATCTTCAGCATAATATGTCCTGCTAAAACCACCCTCACCTAACAACCGGATAACGCGAAAGCGGTTTCTTAACAAGTCACCAAAGTTGCTATGTCCGCAGGTCGTACAAAACCGATTACCGTCTGCGTTAAATGGATTTGAGCAATTGGGATTTTGGCAGATTCGCATGGTTATTGAGATGTTGCATCGTCCAAACTTAGCCCCAATATCATGATTTTGTATAGTGTTTGTGTATTGTTTAAATTTGAAGTTTTTCTAAGTACGATTAAATATTTTTTACCTATTAATTTATCCGTAATTAGAGTTTAACAATTTCCTTTACAATATCAATTTAATATGGGCACTTTTATGGAATTATAGGGCGAATATTACCTTAATAGAGTAAGTTTTGTCAAGGATTGGCAATGGATGTAGCGGATGTAACGGATGGGGTTATTAGATACAGTTGTGGGTGTAGTTGGCAACGGATGTAACGGATGTAACGGATGGGGTTATCAGATACATTTGTGGGTGTAGTTGGCAACGGATGTAACGGATGGGGTTATCAGATACAGTTGTGGGTGTAGTTGGCAACGGATGTAACGGATGGGGTTGTGAGATGTGCTTTGGTTGGATTGTTTTTGATTTGTTACAAAATGTTTTTTACATTTGCCATTATCTAATACTTAAAATACTTTAGTACTAAGCAATGATTATAAGCAATTGTCACTTTTTCTATTTGACATGTTTAGAGAATGTAAAGGTTTGCAATGTTTATATAGTTGTTTTTTAAGAAAGTATAAAGATATCATAAAAGATGGAAAGAAGTTTTAATAGTATCCCACATCAAGATATTACCTATGCTATTATCGGCGCCGCAATGCGTATTCATCGTAGGATGATTCGTGGTTTAAGGGAAATACATTATCAGCGCGCGCTTACTCAAGAGATGTGTGAAGCTGGATTAATTGTAGAAGAAGAATATAATATTGAAATTTATGATAATCAAAGATGGTTAGGAAGATTGTATCTTGACCACTGGGTTAACGAATGTGTAGTGGTTGAAGATAAAGCATTTTCTCATCCATTAGGAGACAAGGAAATAGCACAAACAATTGCTTATTTAGCAGCGACACAAGCAAAAGTAGGTTTATTACTAAACTTTGGTAGGAAGCGTCTAGAATACAAGCGAATACTACCTCCAAAGTCTTTAGACAGCTGGCAGCAAGAAATACAACCATCATTGACCTCCAAGGGTACTGCATCCTTGGCACAAGCCAGGATGTAGGGGAATTGGAAGAAAAAGCGAGGCATTCCCTTGAACAAATTGCATTGATTCAATGTAAGCGAGAAAGGGAATAGCCGAGCTTTTTCTATATCTCTTTAAATTCTTTTCACACATAAAATAACCTTGCTCGTGTTATTATTGTTGTGGATAAAACCCTACTGGTGGTCAGCCAGAAAGTTACGGACAAAACACTGTAAGGAGATATCACTGTCGTTGGATGGTGAGCCTGTCAACCCCGCTGTGCCAGAGCAACTTGTATTGCGATGAAGGCAAGGGATGTTGTGAAGACGACCAGCTAAGTCTTCCAGAATCCGAGACTATACTCCAAAGGAGTTAGTCGCGGAGTTTCAAATCTATGGACACCCCACCAAACCACTCAACAATTAAAACAAGAACAAAACTTATAGCGTTTCCCGTTCTCATGAAGTACATAAGGACGAGCAAGGATGCCAATCCCACAAGAAATTTATTGATTTAATCTGTACCTCACTGGACTAAGAACGCTATATAGCAAAAGAGCTAGCAATAACCTAAACAGCATACACCGTAACGGATGAAATCAAAAAAATAATTCATCCGTTACATCCGTTCACATCCGTTGCCACTATACCGCATTCTCAAAGCTTCTACATTACTCAAATGTTTCTGCACTAACTCTTGGGGATAAAGTACTTGTGCTGATGCCATGTATTTATTTACCCAGAGTAAAAATTCGTCAAAAGAGCGTGGAGGCAATGGCACAATATAATCTACGTGTAATATTTCTCCTGTAACTTTATCTTTGGCGCCTTTAATAATTTTTTGTTTAGGATGGCGCCGTTCTCCTTCTAAAATAAAAGTAGTCACAGGTGGGTAAAATCGGACTTTAACAGGAATTAGTTCTAATTGTCCTGACAGTT
The DNA here is from genome assembly GCF_000331305.1 of Calothrix sp. PCC 7103. Classification (GTDB taxonomy): domain Bacteria; phylum Cyanobacteriota; class Cyanobacteriia; order Cyanobacteriales; family Nostocaceae; genus Dulcicalothrix. Next base: position 1,051,912 of record NZ_KB217478.1, read on the forward strand.
CAAGGTATTGTTCTTGTTGTTCTCCTAGCTTTAAACCCCAACCGTTTTCGAGTAACTGATAAGCTTTTGTTAAGCTTGTACGTTGTGCATCGATACCTCGACCTGATGTATCAATAATTTTGCAGTGGTCTGCGAAGCGGTTAACTCGACCAATGGCAAAATGTCCATTAGTGTACTCGTACAGCAAATACCAAGCAATATCATGATAGATTAGCTGCAATGGGTAAACTTGAATGGTGCCAATACGGTTATTTTTATAAGGGTCACTGCTACGTAAAATTTCTATTAATTGACCTTGACTAATTGCTTTTTCGACTACAGATAATTGATGAAATAAATTATTTCGGTTTTTGCCCAAGCTTGCCATTTCTTCTGGGTCTGTGTAAACAATTACTCTGTTGAGATATTGTCTTACAGGGTAAAAAAATTCTCCTTTTGATTCTATATCTAACCCACGCAGGCGCCGACTTAATTGGTCGCATATGCGTCGAACTTGGGGGTCTCCCTGAAATTTAGCTTGTGTAAATAAGGCATTGAGGGCAACTTTAAATTCTTGACTCGACATGGCGCCAGTACCTAAATAATAGCCCCAACGATACATTCGACGCTCAAGAATACCGTATTTTCGCAGTGTTTCTAAATCTTTTCGCAAAGTCGCAATACCAGGGTAGCCATATGGAAACTTAATACCAAACTCTGCTGCTAACTCTTGAAGTCGTAATTGTACTTCTACTAATGCATCGTGATGTTTTTGTGGCGCCTTCATACTATCACGACAACCGACACCAGGATACTTTAAAAGAGTTGCAATTAGTAGTAGTAACCTTTCTAATGCTTGGGTGTCGCTGTAAGAATGCATACATAGAAATCAAAAATTTCATGTTTATCTTAAACCACTATATTAGGCAATGTCATGCTGGGAATACGGCATTTGTATCTACGTGTAAACACTTAACACACAGTAAATTTACTTATTTTATGAAGAGTTTATATGTAAATTCACAAATGCTTTTGATAACTGTTTTCATTACAAAATACGTATGTTATAGCTAAGTATAGAACAATTAAGCCTCAGTTAAACCAAGTAAATACTGAGTTATCAGGTTATATAGAATATGTACACAACACCTCGAACTGCTCAACTTCGGAATCTACTAGTATCAATCGGCACTGGTGGTATAACTTTGATTATTTTGCTTATAGCACCATTAGGATTAGCGGCTGTAATTATTAATACGCTGCTCGTCACAGTATCAACTTATATAGTTTCCAGCGTTGCTGACAGAGTAATTTTGTGGCTAGAACCAGGACAAACAGCACAAAGGTTAGGGGCGCCGCCGCCAGATTCGTCTAATTTTGATATCCGTAGGCGTAGGGAGTAATTGGCAACGGATGTAACAGATGTAACGGATGGTTTGTGCGGTGTAAGCACAACTGGGTAATCCGTATTCTTAATATGCAGACACTTTATGTTTCTCAGCAGAACTGCTACGTAGCGCTGCAAAAGGAATCATTAATTATCAAGCAGGGGGATATCATCTTGGGGGAGGTGCAGTTACCTTTGCTTGAGCAAATTCTGATTTTTGGGCAGTCGCAATTAACAACACAAGCTATTCGTGCTTGTTTATGGCGAGATATTCCAATTGCTTATCTATCGCGGATGGGATATTGTTACGGTCGCATTTTACCTATTGCGCGCGGATATAGGCAATTATCACGTTACCAGCAGCAGTTATCTATAACTGAACAGTTGATAACTGCCCGTGCAATTATTCAAGGCAAGTTAAAAAATAGTCGCACTTTATTACGGCGCCAGCGTAAGCGACTAGAGTCAGCAAATTTAGAGACAGTATTACAAAGCTTAGATTACTTAGCTTCGCAAGCAAGTCAAGCAGATAACCGCGAAAGGTTGATGGGATTTGAAGGTGCTGGCGCCGCTCAATACTTCTCAGCTTTTGGAGATTGTTTCACAAACTCTGACTTTGTATTTACTGCCCGTAGCAGGCGCCCGCCAGGAAATCCTGTGAACGCAATGTTAAGTTTTGGCTATCAAGTTCTGTGGAATCACTTATTCGCCTTAATCGAATTACAAGGACTTGACCCCTATTATGCTTCACTCCACCAAGCACATGATGGACATGCCGCACTTGCTTCTGATTTAATCGAAGAATTTCGGGCGCCTATTGTTGACTCATTAGTGTTGTGGTTAGTAAATAGTAGGGTTGTTGACGCAAGAGATGATTTTGACTTTCGTGACGGTGGCTGTTATTTAAACGACACCGGAAGAAGAAAATATTTACAAGCATTTGTCCAGCGCATGTCAGAAGAAATACAAGACGACAGCGGAGAAAAGCAACCAAGATGGGACATATTAATGCAACAAGTCAAAGCATACAAACAATTTGTCTACAACCCCAGCCACCAATATCAACCCTACCGAATCAGATAATTAAAAATTAGGAGTTAACCCTAAATTGTCATTCTGAGCGTAGCGAAGAATCTCATCCGGCGCCTACAAAACAATAACCTACTCAGCACTCACTACTATGTTCCTATACGTTGTCGCATACGACCTTCCCTGCGACAAACGACGCAAAAAAGTCTCAGACCTACTCGAAGGATACGGATGTAGAGTTCAATACTCAGTATTTGAATGCCAGCTAACCCCTGCAAAAATCAAAGAACTGCGTAAAAGGCTCAGTAAAGTTATAAAATTAGATGAGGACAGCGTGAGATTTTACCCATTATCCCAGCACACATTAGGACAAGTCGAAATTATGGGCATTGGCCCTCCAGTCATTTCGCCACCTACTTCGACGATTATCTAAATAGTGCGAGTGGGTTAGCAATTCCCTCTAAATGCCGACTTTCTCGTTGAGGCCCTCGCCGCCTTGCTGTATAAGAGTTCCAAGAACTTTCATCATGATTTTTACCCATCTCTCGCGGAAAATTTCAGACCCCCTCGCAAACTGCCTCTGGGCGCCTTACACAGCAAGAGGTTAAAATGGAGGGGTCCCTACTCGTTAGGGAAATTAATTGATTGGAAACAACTAAAATTGTTGAGAATAAGCAGAAATCGCTAAGTCCCTACTCGTTAGGGAAATTAATTGATTGGAAACGCAAACCTAAAAACATGATTACTAGTTTTATATCTAGTCCCTACTCGTTAGGGAAATTAATTGATTGGAAACACCATTGCTTCGCGGTAAGACGTAGTGTGCGCCTCATCCAAGTCCCTACTCGTTAGGGAAATTAATTGATTGGAAACACAAGCAATTATTCTTTCTACAAAACTGCTGAAATAAAAGGTCCCTACTCGTTAGGGAAATTAATTGATTGGAAACTTGTCCCGTCTCCGTCAAAATCAAATTCAACGTTTGTATTGTGTCCCTACTCGTTAGGGAAATTAATTGATTGGAAACCTAACAAAAACATTGGGAGAAGAATAAGATTGTGCGAGTCCCTACTCGTTAGGGAAATTAATTGATTGGAAACAACTCAGGTGGGAGAGGCGAATGGTAAGATTTACCGTCCCTACTCGTTAGGGAAATTAATTGATTGGAAACACTACCCGGTATTGTAATTTCTACTTTTTTACCCGCAATAGTCCCTACTCGTTAGGGAAATTAATTGATTGGAAACGATATGGAGGCAGCAGCCATCAACTGGCAGGAAAAGGGTCCCTACTCGTTAGGGAAATTAATTGATTGGAAACCGTCACAATATGAACCATAAGGATAGGCGCCTGTATTTTGTCCCTACTCGTTAGGGAAATTAATTGATTGGAAACTTTACGTTTTGGGAAGGGGACTTCGGCAAACATCCCTTGTCCCTACTCGTTAGGGAAATTAATTGATTGGAAACCTCGGCGTTTTTGTTCCACTCTGCTTTGATTCTTTGTTTGTCCCTACTCGTTAGGGAAATTAATTGATTGGAAACCTCTTTGCCTTCGTATTGAATGCCAACTATCGTTCCTTCGTCCCTACTCGTTAGGGAAATTAATTGATTGGAAACACCTTGTATGGCAAGCAATTCGTTTCACACTTGCTAGGTCCCTACTCGTTAGGGAAATTAATTGATTGGAAACCTCAAATAACTTAGTTTTGAATAAAGCCTGAATTTGGCTGAGTCCCTACTCGTTAGGGAAATTAATTGATTGGAAACGGAACTTCGAGACGATGGTTACTTATTCCCAGCACAGGAAGTCCCTACTCGTTAGGGAAATTAATTGATTGGAAACTCAGGGACGACAAAACACATAAATGTCATGACTGTTAACATGCAAGTCCCTACTCGTTAGGGAAATTAATTGATTGGAAACCTTAACCGTGTACAGTCACCCATCATTAACAAGTTACGTCAAGGTCCCTACTCGTTAGGGAAATTAATTGATTGGAAACAAAGTTTTTATTTCTTTACCTACAAAAGTAGAAATATGTCCCTACTCGTTAGGGAAATTAATTGATTGGAAACTAGCTTATCCACCTTGTCGCAAAGTATTTTACCGTAACGAGTTCTAGTCCCTACTCGTTAGGGAAATTAATTGATTGGAAACATAATGATTTAGTGCTAACACGACCCCCAAATGGTGTCCCTACTCGTTAGGGAAATTAATTGATTGGAAACAAAATACAAAGACCAATATCCATTCGTCGTAATTCAGGTCCCTACTCGTTAGGGAAATTAATTGATTGGAAACCGCTTTATCTACACAGAATAATCAGAATGTAACTGAGTCCCTACTCGTTAGGGAAATTAATTGATTGGAAACTGGTGCAAGTGGTGGTTCATCAAGCAATAATCCCCTAGTCCCTACTCGTTAGGGAAATTAATTGATTGGAAACAAGTTTCCTTGGAATATGCCTGAACACGGCGATAAGGTCCCTACTCGTTAGGGAAATTAATTGATTGGAAACAAATACTCAATACTTTTTGAGTAGTAGATTTGAATGTCCCTACTCGTTAGGGAAATTAATTGATTGGAAACACTGCATCTCTGTTTCAGAGAGTACCTCTCCTTTATCAGGAAGTCCCTACTCGTTAGGGAAATTAATTGATTGGAAACTTGTAATATACTTTTTATAAGTAATACTTTCTTCTTTGTCCCTACTCGTTAGGGAAATTAATTGATTGGAAACCCCATATGGAATTCTATGGGTGGTATAACAACAGTAGTCCCTACTCGTTAGGGAAATTAATTGATTGGAAACCAATACCAGTAAGTCTCATCCCATTCGCAAAAGTTGGGGTCCCTACTCGTTAGGGAAATTAATTGATTGGAAACCTGTGATTCTAAAAAGCGCTTTCCATCAATCCATTGAGGGTCCCTACTCGTTAGGGAAATTAATTGATTGGAAACATAGAGTGTATACCTTTCGTGCTAAACCATTCCCTAGATGTCCCTACTCGTTAGGGAAATTAATTGATTGGAAACGCAGTACCATTTAAGTTTAAACCTGTAGCTACTGAAGAAGTCCCTACTCGTTAGGGAAATTAATTGATTGGAAACATGCTTTTTTTGCTGCTATAACATCTTGAAATTTTAGTCCCTACTCGTTAGGGAAATTAATTGATTGGAAACATCTATCATTAAAGACTCACACACAATAGTTCAGTCCCTACTCGTTAGGGAAATTAATTGATTGGAAACTTACATACTTCCCTTCACGGTTCTTTTGGTTAGTTTCAGCGTCCCTACTCGTTAGGGAAATTAATTGATTGGAAACGTTTTTACCTATTGTAGAGCATATATTTTCATACTCTTTGTCCCTACTCGTTAGGGAAATTAATTGATTGGAAACTCGATTCACCCCTCGAATAGTTGGCGATGGTTCGTCAAGTCCCTACTCGTTAGGGAAATTAATTGATTGGAAACGCTCGATAATTTCCCAAACTTGTTTTTCGCTCCAAGTCCCTACTCGTTAGGGAAATTAATTGATTGGAAACTTTCCTAGCACTTGTAAATACACACGTCCAACGGCCGCTAGTCCCTACTCGTTAGGGAAATTAATTGATTGGAAACCGGCTGAAGTCGTAACTTCGCTATCGATCAAGCGTCCGTTACGTCCCTACTCGTTAGGGAAATTAATTGATTGGAAACTCTTAATGTTTGCAATCTTGCTAATGAATCTACAACCGTCCCTACTCGTTAGGGAAATTAATTGATTGGAAACATATGTTAGCAATGAAAACCAACAAACAGATTAAAGTCCCTACTCGTTAGGGAAATTAATTGATTGGAAACACATACATAATGCGCGATCTCAGAATTTGTTTTTTGTCCCTACTCGTTAGGGAAATTAATTGATTGGAAACAAAAAGACCATATAATAATACTAGACCCTGAAGCCTTTCTCAGTCCCTACTCGTTAGGGAAATTAATTGATTGGAAACCCATGAGCATCTTGACCAGTCCAGCAGGCTTGGCGTTAGGAGTCCCTACTCGTTAGGGAAATTAATTGATTGGAAACTCAAATACAGCAGTAGCAGCAGCCGACCCAATACCAGCAGATACACAGTCCCTACTCGTTAGGGAAATTAATTGATTGGAAACGCGCCATAAATGCCATGCTTGCTAGATGTGCCTCGATGTAGTAGTCCCTACTCGTTAGGGAAATTAATTGATTGGAAACTTTTACTTTCAATAAAATCAGAATACATCGCTACATCCCGTCCCTACTCGTTAGGGAAATTAATTGATTGGAAACAAATCAAATGCCAGCATTCAAAAATAAACTGGAAGAGATTAAGTCCCTACTCGTTAGGGAAATTAATTGATTGGAAACAAAGAAAGAAGTAAACCAAACACAAAGCTTATGCTTGTCCCTACTCGTTAGGGAAATTAATTGATTGGAAACTTTTTTAGCTGTGTTGACAAAACTCAGGTCATAATCGAAGTCCCTACTCGTTAGGGAAATTAATTGATTGGAAACCTCGAGGCCATTGGCAAGATCGTCGCCGCCATTGTCGAGATGTCCCTACTCGTTAGGGAAATTAATTGATTGGAAACTTCATGAGGCGCCACTGTTACGGTGATAGATGTACGTCCCTACTCGTTAGGGAAATTAATTGATTGGAAACTCTTCTGTTTTGCAGTTAGGCATCCAGCTACTTGTACCGTCCCTACTCGTTAGGGAAATTAATTGATTGGAAACTTATGACTGTAAAAGAGTGGAAAGCTAAAACATTTAGTCGTCCCTACTCGTTAGGGAAATTAATTGATTGGAAACGTCTGTGTCCCCACAATGGTTGAAAGGGGGGAGTCCCTACTCGTTAGGGAAATTAATTGATTGGAAACCTTTAGAGATTTGTATTTTTACTACAAAGAAATAAAGTCCCTACTCGTTAGGGAAATTAATTGATTGGAAACAAACTTATGACTATGCTTAAGATCAGGAACACCAAATAGTCCCTACTCGTTAGGGAAATTAATTGATTGGAAACATAAGCTTCCAGTGTTCTCCTGGTTCATCAAGTAAAAGTCCCTACTCGTTAGGGAAATTAATTGATTGGAAACGGTATAAACATAGACAAATCGGAACAATTATTGTATCCTGGTCCCTACTCGTTAGGGAAATTAATTGATTGGAAACAGCAAAATTGAAGTTTAGATAAGTTGTTTACATCAATAGTCCCTACTCGTTAGGGAAATTAATTGATTGGAAACATTATTAAGGCGTATACTCATCAGCATCTTCTCTACGTCCCTACTCGTTAGGGAAATTAATTGATTGGAAACACAGGACCCTCATCAATCTGAGCTTGCATGAGAGGCATCATGTCCCTACTCGTTAGGGAAATTAATTGATTGGAAACTTGATACTATCAAATTCAAAGCTAGTGATTAACCCATCTCTAGTCCCTACTCGTTAGGTACAATATTAAACATAGCTCCTATTATTTTGAACATCCCAATTTGGAAGAATCATGTCATGATTTACACAATGAAGTATCTAAAAAGCGTGAAGTGAAAAGAGATTCTTCGATGCGCTCAGAATGACAATTTACATTTTAGTAAAATTGGGATGTTCCCTATTGTAAAGCTTGAAGTTAAAAGAGATTCTTCGCTGCGCTCAGAATGACAATTTACATTTTAGTAAAATTGGGATGTTCCTTATTATAAAGCTTGAAGTTAAAAGAGATTCTTCGCTGCGCTCAGAATGACAATTTACATTTTAGTAAAATTGGGATGTTCCCTATTGTAAAGCTTGAAGTTAGAAGAAATTCTTCGCTGCGCTCAGAATGACAATTTACATTTTGATAAAATTGGGATATCGCTATTATTTGTACAAATTAATTGGAGATGATAGATGTAAAATTCTGCTGGTAAGTCAGTTGGCAATCTGGATTTCAAGGCGCCTAACTGACTTTCTTGCTAGGCGCCATCTCAACAATCACTCGTTTAGGTAGCTCGTGTACTTGAGTAGCAGGTTATTGATTTGGGTGTGCTTCGGAGGGTAAAACCAGCCTGATACATTTTCTATTACTGATTGTCAATAGAAAAGAAAATATTCTCTTTCTAAAAGAGCGGGCTTTCTCAAACCTGTACCACAAGGTAAATCCAACAATTTAACACTCAAAGCCAAATATTAGCAAATACTGGCGCCTTCTAGAAAATATTTGCTACACTGCATTGCAGTCACGAAGTAAGGAATATAACTCGTGTCGCGAGTATTTTGGCAATCGAAAATCTGGGGCATCCTCCATGACCCAGCCTTAAAGGCGTTACATAATAATACTGGTCGCGGTGGTAACAGTTTTTGGCAGCAGTTATCAGTGATGCAAGACTGGCAGGATAATAAGTGGAACCCAGAAGATAAATCAGGGACTCTATTTAAGCAAATGAAGCTAGCCGATTATATTGCTTCGTCGAGTGACAGAGGCGCCATTGGCTGTATTACTGAGAGTGTAAATTATAACGAGCAAGGTTTAGAAGTCGCGCACTTGCTTTCTGGTGCTAAGTTAAATTTACGAGTTTCTGACCATCAAACCCTGGTATCAAAAAATAGACATAATTACTTAGGCGAAAAAGAACAAGAATTATCGCGGTTAATACCCGAATCAATTCAAGATGACCCTAAACAAGTGTTTTGGTGGTTGTGGCGATGTTTACCAGAAGCTGTGTTTCAACAGTTTGGTGACGAGAGTTTAATGTTGATGCCCGCAGAAACTCGACTTCCCGACAGTTCAATATGGAGTCATACGAGTATAACTGCGGCATTCTCAGGTGCCTTAGTAGGATATGATGCGACAACAGAAGATTTAAAACGCTGGAAATCTGGTAAAGAACCATCACATCCGTATTTAGTTACCTTTACTTTCACTCCAGTTCAAGACTTGATTAAAGCCAGTCGCAAAATGCGCGATTTTTGGTCTGGTTCGTGGATATTACACTATATTGCTGCAAAAATAAGCTGGAAGTTGGCAATGCAGTATGGACCAGACAGCTTACTTTATCCAAGTTTATTTCAGCAACCATTGATAGACCACTGGCTATTACAGCAATATCCGGTATTTGATAAATGGGTGAAGCAACCGTCATCACATGGGTTGCTTACAGCAGGTTTTCCAAACGTAATAGTAATGATTTTGCCAGAAGCTAAAGTTGAAGCAGCAATGCAAACGGCAGAACAAACTCTAAAACTTGCATGGCAAGAACTTGGTAGCTTGGCTTTTGAAGAATTACATGGGAACCGTCGCTGGATGAAAGATTTACATCAAGATAGTAAAACTTGGAGTGGTTGGTTAAAAGCACAGTGGCAGTTTTACTGGGCAGGTGTTCCCATAGGCAGTAAAGCAGAAGAGTTAAAAAATGCTGCTATTCCGATAGAAGAAAAAGACAAGTTTGAACCTTGGGTAAAGGCGCAAAATCAAACTTTTAATAGTAAGTTATATCAACAAGCTGAACTTGACTTTTTACGTCAAGCTTGCGAAGAAAGACTTCGGCGCCAAAACCGAAAATTCAGTGTTAACGTTGGTTCATGGTGGTCGAGTGCTTTTGACCTAACTCGCAATGCTTTAGCATCAACAAAAAATGCCCGCTCTTGGCAACTTCCTACAGCGTTTGCACCACGTTCGACAATATCAGGAATTGGGCCTGTTGTGCATCCTGGTGAAGATTGGGTCAGCGAAGGAGACACGAAAAAGCATTGGGAAAGACATGCGGGGTTGTTTGATGGTAGAGAACAACTCAATGCAACAGAAACAGTAAAACGTGTATTAGAAAAGGTTTTACCTAATTTACTTGGATTAAATGAGAAAGATATTCAAGCATCCTATCCTGATTTAACTGCGGGTGTAGCAGGTTATCTCAAAACAATGGAACAAGAATCTGAGCATTGGCAAAGCTTTCAGCAAGTTTGTACAGCTATCAAAACTCAACACCCCTGGACACAACAAGTAATTAAGGAGATGCGAGGTAAATGGGGTATTCCTTGGATGGATGATACAAGCGTTAATAGGGCGCCGAAACAATACCATCCACGCTTACTAAATCCTGGTTGGTTAGTTGAAGATGCTGATATTCCAGACTTGAAAGAGTGGGAAGAGAAATTAAAATACGAAGACGACGAACAAGTTCAAGAAGTAATTAGACAAAGAATTAGCGAAATTAAACAAAAACATCGTCAAGATATCCAAAAAATTATCGACCGCTATTACCCCAGCAATAACCCCTCTGATTGGTACGTTCTTGCAGCAGGTGACGGTGATGGAATGAGTGAATGGTTGAAAGGTAAGAAAATGCTACCATTACGCGAATATCTTCCTGCAAAAGTTTTAGAAGTAGCAAAAGAAAACATTATCTTTGATAAATTCCTCGACCTTCCCAAACACATGGGACCATCTACACACAGTAGCTTAAGCCGCGCGTTGTTAGACTTTTCCAACCAACTCGTACCTTATCTTACAGAACAACGTTACGCAGGACGTTTGATATATGGTGGTGGTGATGATGTTTTAGCTTATACCAACTTGTGGGAATGGGATAAATGGTTATGGGATATTCGCCAATGTTTTCGCGGAGATAAAGACCCCTGTAGTGAATTTAGCAATGAGGGAGATTATTGGCGCCTTACCTCCGGAGAAAATAAAATAGCCAAGCGTCCTTTATTTACTATGGGTAGGAATGCCACCATTAGTTTTGGTATTGTTATGTCCCATCACTCGGTTCCTTTGGCTATTGCTTTAGAGAATATGTGGGGCGCCGAGAAAGAAGCGAAGAAACATGTGGCGCCTGATGGGAATAAAAAAGATGCTGTACAAGTTCGTGTGTTGTATAGTAATGGCAATATTATCAAAGCAACGGTTAAATTTGATGTCTTTTATCAATGGCAAGAATTATTAAAAGTTCATCCTGGTATCGGAAGCAGTATTTTTGAACAAGCAGCAACTCTCTGGAGTCAACATCCGGCACCTGTAAAAGCCGCTATTAGACCTTGGACTATAGCTTTTTGCGAACGACGCGATTTGTTTAAAAATGATAATTTGGATAATTTGAAAGCAAGTTTTCAAGATTCTTTGTCTAAGTTTCTCACTCAACTATGGGAAACAACGGCACCGTCATCTATTTCTACCGAAGTGCAAAACTGGCTAAAAATTGCGGCTTTTACACTTCGTAACCGAAATATTAAGTTAAATAATTTAAATACTAACTTGGGAGGTGATATTTAATGCATTGGTATACATTAACGCCTAGTGATGTCTTACTATGTCGTGATGCCAAACCTTTTTCTCCTGGGAATGGCGCCTGGGCTAGTAGCGTATTTCCACCAAATGGACATAGTATAGCTGGTGCTTTAAATAGCTTAATCAATAGCGATAAACAGCTAAGATTTAAAATCAAAGGTCCCTTTTTCTGTTTAGAGGAAACACTATATCTTCCTCGTCCTTTAGGATTTGTAGGTACAACACCATTAGTACCTGTAGACTGGGATGAAAATTCACCCTTACATCATGCAAAAACAAATCCTTTCCAACCGCGTCCATTAGTTACACCATCTTGGAGTGTAAGAGAAAATAACGAAAATGATTCTGATAATAATGATGATGAGATAGAGTATCGTCAATATTTACCCTCTGATGTAGTAGCTACATATTTAGAGACAGGTAAAATCAATCTTGAAGATTGGCAATTGCAAAACAAAGGTGAAAATCAACCTTGGATTATTGAAACTCGTCCACACAATACAATGAAAGAGGATAGTCGGCAAGTTAAAGATGCAGACGGTTACTTTATTGAAAACGCTATCCGAATGCACACAGGATGGAGTCTTGCAATAGGTGTAGATGTCGAAATCGAGGCGCCGATGCCCGCTACAATGCGATTAGGTGGAGAAGGACACCGCGTTATATTACAGCGATGTGATGCACTTGGTGAACAATGGGATAAATTACAAGCACTATCGCAACACAACTTTAATTCACCTAGCAAATCAATAGCGTATCTTGTTACCCCTGGAGTATTTGAACGTCAAGATGTAGAAGACGGTAAAAAAACATCACTATGTCAAGCTAAACCTTGGGAATGGAAGTTAACAAATGCCGTTAATAAAAATCAACGTGCGGGTGTGTTAGTCAGTTTTGCTACAGACAAAGCAGTGCCTATTAGCTGTCGTTTTCAAAGTAATAAAAGTAAAGACAAGAAAAGTATTCCGGCACCGCAAGTATTCGCTGCATCACCAGGTAGCTTATATTACCTCGAACAACCCCAAAGTTTGTTTCAAGATAACCCACATACCAAGGTACATGCTTGGAGACAACTTGGTTATTCAGAACTACTCTGGGTTACATATAAACCATTGTAAAGACGCGATATATCGCGTCTCTACATAATATACACAATTTTGGATTTAAAAAATCATGATGAACTCTATATACTTGTACTTGCTCTCACCATTACACACAGGTGGTACAACCCAAGAAGGTAATTTACTAGGAATTGCACGAGAATCACATACAAATTTACCTTATATTCCTTCTAGTACAGTTCGCGGTCGTTTGCGTGCTAATATCACAAATAAAGATATTAAGTATCGGCTGTTTGGAACTGATTTAAAAGATTCAGAGCAACTTGAGCAAGGAGATATTTGGATTGGTGATGCGTCAATTTTGTGGCTACCTGTACCTTCTTTAAGTCATAGCGTAATTTGGATTAGTTGTCCAATGTTGTTAAAACGTTGGTTGCGTTATCAAAATATCAATCCTCAACTTCCTACTGCCTATAGCTGTAATTTTACAGATGGGAAAAACCCAATTTATTTAAAAGATGCAATTATTCAGCATAATAAATTACAAAAATGGGAGGATTGGCGCCACTTTTTACCAAAAGGAATCTCAGAAAGCTTTGATATTGATAGAGTGCTGGTTTTACCTGACCAACACTGCAATACATTAATTCAAATGAGTTTGTGGCGCCAAGTCAAAATTAAATTGGACGAGCATAAATCGGTAGAAGGTGGTTTTCGTTACGAAGAAGCAATTCCACCTGACACTTTGATGTATTTAACTTGGGGAAATACTTCCCAAGCAAACGGCACTTCTAAACAGTCATCGGAAGATTTTGAACAGTTAATAGCTGCAAATGAAATTCTACAAATCGGTGGTCAAGAGAGTTTAGGACGTGGTTTTGTACAAATCATGAATTAGATTTTAGGTTATTGACTAATTACTCGTATAACATATAAATTTCAAAATGGAGAGAAATAGCATGACATTTGACCCCAGAACAATTACAACGCCTATTTACGAAGCATTAGACAACTTACGCAATAAGAATGAGGGAAACAAAGAACTTCTTAAAGAACAGAAAAATCAAGCCGTTGAACTCTACACCTACTTAGCAACTTGGGGAATGATGCGTCTCAAAGCTGAAGAAAAAGCATTGAGTCAAGAAGGTAAGAAGCAAGTTGTTAAAAAGTTCTTCGAGTGCTTAGGTAAACTATCAGGGATAGAAAAGTTAGCAGAAGACCAAGGATTAGTGGAACTGAAAAAGCTTGACGTAGAAGCTTACTTAGGTTTAACAGGATTGGGTTTAGCGTTGGCACAAGAATTCAGTTTTTGGGCTGCTGCTGTTTATTGGGATATTAAAGCGGAGTAAAATATATGGTGTTCGATAGACCAAATCAGCCAAATAGGCCAAACAGACCACAACAACCTGCCAATACAAACCCAAATACTGAAAGACCTAGAAGGGTTATAACAGTAGGTAATTCAAATTCAACTAATTCTACTCCAAATAATTCTAATCCAAATATCAGGAATACACATCCAGATGTACCCTCACCTTGGCTGGATGCAGAAAACGAACCTACCCCGGATGCATCGGCAAGCTTCGTTGAATACCTACGGTGGATGCGTGCATCTGACAGCCAATATAAAGATGCAACCAAGTTACAAGTGCTACAAATGGCAGAGGAAAAAGCTAATTATTCAAAACGTTTAGCACAACTAACTAAACGTACAGAATTAATTGCTGGCAAAGATAATACATTTCAAGTTAAATCTTCTTGGCGAATTCGTGTTGGTGGACACCGAGGACCAGAAAGTATTTTGCTTCCTGCTTTCGACGCATTGGGAATGCCATATATACCATCTAGTACTTTACGGGGAGTAGCAAGAAATCAGGCAATCTTAGAAATAATTGCACAAGAGGGTATTAGCTGGAAAGAAGCAGAGAAAAAAGTGGCGCCTTACTTTGGTTCACTAGAAGCAAAAGATAAAAGTGACAGCGCTGGTAAAGTAATCTTTTTAGACGCATATCCATTACCTAATTCAGGAACATTAGCGATGGATATGGCAAATAATATCTGGAAATGGGAAGGAAATTCTCTTAAGTATAACCCAAATCCAAATCCATTCCTTACACTCAAAGAAACTACATTTTTAATCGGTTTACGTCTAGCTAGTGGATGTCAGGACACACAAATACTAGAAAAAGTCAAACAGTGGTTAATTATTGGGTTACAATCAGGTATTGGTTCACAAATTAATACAGGTTACGGTGAACTTATACGTGCAGGTAAAATTAACCGTGAAGAGTTTTTCAGAATAGAATTTATACTAAAAGGACAGCTTATCCACGGTAGACAAAAATTTCATAATGTTAATCAACCTTATCAAAAAGACTATCAAGGTCATTACAAAACTGACAGGCAAGGAAATTTAAAAACAGATACTCTTGTTGAGGCGGAAGTACGTTCAGTTGCATTCAAATCGATGTTACGCTATTGGTTTCGTGCTTTCTGCCTAGGTGTACTTGATGCCACAAGCACTCAAGAATGGGAAGCAAAGCTATTTGGTGCAATTAATCCCAACAAACAACGAGGCTGGGTTAGATTTGCTATTCTTGAAGGAAAAGTCACTCAAAAAGAACCTCGACCAAATCGTGAAGGTAAAAATGACCGCTGTGGTGAACAGCAAGGCATACTGACTTTATCTTACTCAACAGAGGCGCCAGAAACTCAGCAGCAAAACATTCAAGAATTATTTGAAATTCTGATTTGGATGATGTTTCATCTTGGAGGAATTGGTCAAGGTGCAAGACGCCCTTATTATTCTCGTCAAAATCGTTCAGCAGCACCTTGGTGGCGTGGCTCAACTCTAATTCCAGAAAGTGATGACCAATTTTGGGAATTACCTGAAAATGTAAAAGAGTTCCAGCAATTATTTCAAAAACGTTTGAAAAACTTTTATACTGCACTTTTCAATTTAACCAAGAAAAATATCAACTATCGCGAACTCAAAAAATGTGGTTTAGTAAGTAGTGAAGAGTGGGCAGAAGCTATTGATATAAATTGTCAAATAATTGTTTGCAGCGGTGCCGAAGATTTTGAGAAACCTTATGCTTTAGCAATTTTACACAGTGATGATTTAAAGTTAGAAACAAATAAACATGGTGAAACACAGCTAAATTACAACGGTAATCTTTGCGGCACAGTAGGAAGAGTAGTGAAACCATCACCCATATGGATTGCTGATTTAGAAGATTACCAAGTTGTAACAGTCTTTGGCGCCAGTCATGACCCCAGAAAAGAATATATAGAAAAATTAAAAGCTAGCACTGACAAAGCAAGTTTTTCTCGAATTTTCCCACTAAATTAAACAATTCGGGAATCTAAACAGTACAAGATACTTGACCTAAATCATATGCAAACTAAAGTCGATACTTTAATTATTACCGTTGGAACTCGTCAAGTTGGTTGGCGTTGTCAAGACGGCGCTATTCGTTCTTTTGGCGCCGATGGAAACATTAGCTACCCTTGTCATGTTGATGAACTTTACAAAGAGCTAAATATTACACGCGGAAGTTATCAAGAAAATTGTAAAACTTATCCTTGGAGCGCGCGAGATATCGGTAAGCGTTATTATGAGCATTGCGTCGAGTGGTTAGGTAATGATTTTAGCCAAGTTGAGTTGCTACTAGACCAAAAAATTATTGAAACAGGTGTTCAGCAAGGGTTAAAGCATATTATTCTGTGGGGAACCGACCAACCAGAAACAGTATCTTGGTTTTATCGGCGCTTAGATACACTATGGCTAGCTAAGTTAATGGAAGGGAAAATTAAGCAACTTTACCCGGACTTACGAGTTGATACGCATTTACCATTAATTGATGCTAGTGACAGTAATGTTATTCGTCAAGAATTGGAATTACTCGTTTTACCCGAAGTTCGTGATTTTGTTTCTAGTCGCAGCGAAAAAGAATTTACTCTATGGATACAAAATAAAGGATGTACTCCTGCCATTGCTTCAAGTGTAGAAATTTGTGCAGCAGCTTTAGGGCGCCAGTGTCAAGTTTTTAATGCTAGTCCCAACGAACCAGAAGAATTTTTTCCAACTTTACCGAACGGCACTAGAAGCGCTTCTCCTTCTAATACCTTTAAATTAATTCCAATGGGAGAATATTTTTGGTCATTGGAACGGTTACGAGTTGTTTCAGCTTGGGAAAGAGGAGACTTTACAGAAGCACAAATTTGGTTGAAAAGTCATCAAACCCGCTATCTAAGTATATATAAATTAGCAAGTATACTAGCAATTTATACTCACCGAGATACAACTAAATTTATTACTCAAGTTAGCGACTGGATAAAATCTAATCATGTTGCTAGTGTTGCAAATGCCGAACAAATTAATGCATGGCAAGAAAGATTACAAAAATTTAAAGAACAAGAGTTATATCAAGCATGGAATTTATGTTTACTCATCGAACTTCCATTAATCCAAGAAAACTACACAACAGCTTTTATGCAGTTCGCTCAAACGCTTGAACGTTTACTATACATTCAATTTACTGAACATAGCTGGATTAATAGAGGTTACATAACAATTCCAGCAGGCAACTCATATTCCATGAATGATTATCAACCAGGATTTAAAGATTTAATATCAGGCTGGTGTAACTCTCGTAGAATCAATTCCAACGACAAATGGTATAAATTATTATATAAAATCCGAAAAAAACGTAATGATTTAGTCCATAAATCTCAACCCGCAACGCTTTGGGATATACGTAAAATCTGGTCTGATGATGGTTTATTTCCAGTTAGATACTCTAACGACCCGATGGTTGTAAGAGTAGTTGTAAAAGATTTAATGTTTGATGTCCTCAAAGAAGTTAGTGTAAAAATGGCACCGAATACACTGCTAATCCCTTCACTTTACCAATGGGGGCTAGACCAACTTAACTTAAACACTTAACATCTTGTATTTTAACAATTGGAGCATTCCAGATGCTTCGTACCTCAGCATGACAGAAGTCTGTATTTTACCCGTTTGCAGTATATTTCAAAAATAAAATTAACAATCTTGTGGGGTGGGCATCGCAAGCCCCGCCCATCTTACATAGAACGGGCAAGGATTAGAGTTCCACAAGTTCCACAAGAAAGCTCTAAATATATTACCTCTAGACATGTCTAAAGTAAGAGGACGGGTTTAGTTGGAGTTGGGAGAATAAGCATATAAATCAATAATATATGAATTATCAGCTAAATATATGTATATTACTGGGAAAAAACTAGACAATTTGAGTCGAAGCGTTTTGGTTGTCGATGATATCTTAGACAACTGCATGATGTTGCAAACGCTTTTAGAAACTGAGGGCTACGAGGTTAAAATAGCAGAAGATGGTTACGAAGCGTTGGATATCATTGAGTCTTCGCCTCCAGGCATAATTTTATTAGATATGATGATGCCCGGAATAAATGGGCTGGAAGTTGCTAAACGCATTCGCCGCAATAACAATTTACCTTTTATTCCTATTTTACTACTGACGGCTTGGGATAATGTATCTGATTATGATGATTTTGATAAGAACATAAATGGATATATTAGTAAGCCTATCGATTTTGATAGACTGTTTTCTGAGGTTGAAACACTTACTAAATCTAAAAATTAATGTTGCTTCTCTGGGGTTGCTGTAAGTTGAACGGTAAAGGTAGTGCCTTCTGTTGGTTTACTTTTGACTGAGATACTACCACCAGATTTTTCTAAGTAATATTGAACCACACTTAGCCCAAGTCCGGCGCCTCCTGGTTCTTCAATACTTGGTGGACGATGACTGTAAAAACGGTTGAATATTTTGGGTAATTCACTTTCAGCGATACCTATACCAGTATCACGAATTTCTAGGTAAACGTATTCCCCAGAGGTACGCGCTTTCACCCAAACTTGTCCTCCTCCGGGTGTGAAGGTAATACTATTTGCAAGTAGATTAATCATTATTTGTCTGAGTCCACCAACAATGAATGATACGGGTGGTAACTCTGTTGGTACTGTATATGCCAGCATAATACCTTTTTCGGTAGCTAGCGGTTGATAAGTGCTAACTACACCAGGAATAATATCCGAAAGACGCACTGTCTCAAAATTGGCAGTTTGTAAGCTTCTTTCTAATTCCACTAATTCTAAAACACCACTAATAAGCACCGTTTGACGGTCACACTGATTATTCAGCATTTGCTGATACCGTTGTCGCTGTAATGTTTTGAGCGAAGGGGAGTTAAACAACGATAAAGCTGTTTTCATATGAGTTACTGGTGTCCGCAACTCCTGACAAACTTGAATTAAATAATCGTCTTTTTGCTGTAGCGTAGTATACAAATTTTGATTTCTTTGCTTTAATATCTCAAGTCGCTTTTTACTACGAGTGACGCTTATTTCTTCCTGGCGCCGCATTTGCTTTACTATTAAGTTACTCAGTAGTGCTGGTTCTGTATTGTTTACAAAGCTATCACCTTCGGGTTTTAATGATAAAGAGGATGTTACTTGCTTGATGATGTGATGTTCATAGGAAGTAATGGCTACTAAAAGAGGTTTTGGCTTGTTGGCGCCAGCTTTTTTGACACGACTTCTAGAAGGACGTAAAGCGACAACCAAGCTAGAAAATTTGGCAGACTCAACAATCCAAAAATACTCACGCTGCAACTGATTCGAGTTTACATATATAGGTGAATGCGACGAAGACTGAAAAAGGGTATCTTTAGATGTCGCTTCAATCTCTTTATTACCAGTTAAATGATATGTGTAAATAGTTGCTCCTGGTAATGCGCGCTTTTCATAGCGTTCAAGCTCCGAGTGCCAAATATTGCCTTTTGGTAACTTTACCCATAACGTCGCTGGTATTTGTTGTTCAATTAACAAATCAATTTGCGCGCGCAAGGTAGCAAGTAGCGCGGAAGGGGTAACGGCAAAAGTGTTAGGAGCATTTTCGGCGCCTGCTGCCAATTTATATATAGAAAAGTCTTGAGTCAGAGATACGTTCATGGGTAAAGCAAAACCAAGCTATTAAGAAGTCAGTATAAAGCAATAAATAATACTGCCTTACATTGTCACCTGGATGTGTCCACTTGTAACAAAATTATTTTTGCAACGGATGTAACGGATAAATGAAAAAACCATCCGTTACATCCGTTATATCCGTTGCCTATTTACCTTTCGCTCTTTCAGCTAAAGCTTCGCGTGCGTGTTCTCGGTCGTCAAAGTGAATTTTCTCAGTTCCAAGAATCTGATAATCTTCATGTCCCTTACCTGCAAGTAATATTCCATCACCTGGTTGTGCTTGTAAAATTGCTGTGCGGATAGCTATCGCACGGTCGCTTACAACAATTGGGTTAATTGATTCGGGAATACCTGCCAAAATATCTTGTAATATTTTTTCGGGGTCTTCAGTACGTGGATTGTCTGAAGTCACAACAGCTACATCAGCAAGTTCTGCGGCTATTTTACCCATTTTGGGACGTTTGGTTCTGTCTCTATCTCCACCGCAGCCAAATACGCAAATCATTTTGCCTGGTATAAATGGACGTGATGCTTTTAATAGGTTTTCTAAGCTGTCGGGAGTATGGGCATAGTCTACTATGACGCTGATGTCTTGCACTGTTTCTACTTGTACTCGTTCCATTCTTCCAGGTACACCAGGAAAGTCGGTAATGGCGCCTGCAATTACTTCTAGCTCAATACCGAGGTGTAAAACTGCTCCTACTGCTGATAGTAGATTTTCGAGGTTGTATTGACCGACAAGCGGCGAACGGAATGCTACGTCTCCCATTGGGGTGTGCATTGTGCCGCTTACACCATTTGGCTCGTAGCTTAAATCACTCATCCATAAATCGGCGCCAGAGTTATTAACGCTGTAACTCCAAGTTTTGTTTTGACCTAAAGCGTCAAATAAGCGTTTTCCATAAGCATCATCTATATTAATAATGGCTCTGCCACCAAGATATTCTGGAGTAAACAACAAGGCTTTTGCGGAAAAATAATCTTCCATGTCCTTGTGGTAGTCTAAATGGTCTTGAGTCAAGTTACTAAATACGGCAACTTCAAACTGACATCCCGAAACTCTTCCTTGAGCTAAAGCGTGAGAACTTACTTCCATTACTCCATATTCATTTCCCGCATTTACTGCTGCTGCAAGTTGCTTTTGAAGTTCAACAGCAAAGGGTGTGGTGTGTACGGCAGTTTCGTTAAACCCTTTCCAGCGAGTGTAAAGAGTTCCCATTAAAGCTACTGCTTTGTCTGCACGTTCTAAAAAATATTCTATTAAATGGCTAGTTGTGGTTTTACCGTTAGTACCTGTTACACCTACAAGCTTCATCGCGTGTCCAGGATAACCATAAAAAGCTGCGGCTAATTTTGCACAAACTTTGGTCATGTCAGAAGCAACTATCACACAAGCACTTTCTTGCCCTGAAGGAGATACTTTTTCTGCTGCTTGCTCAGATATTACCGCAGCAATTGCTCCGGCGCCGATGGCACTTTCCCAAAATTCACCACCATCAACGCGGGTACCTGGCATACCTATAAATACATCACCCTGACTTGTAGCATGAGAGTTGGTTGTTAAACCGTGTATCTCCATATCCATTGCTGGATGCTCGGTCAATTGCACTATATCTTTTACAGATGCTAATAGTTCACCTAGTTTCATATAACAATTCCATTCTAACTCCGCTTATTTTGCACCATTTTTCTTTTTATACAAATACCTATAGATACTTTTTTTTATACAAGTACCTATATATACTTTTGCAGCATTTGCGCTAGTTGTTTGACGGTAGCGCGCGGAGATGGGCGAGATATCATTCGCTCTATAGCATTGCCATTATTTTCTGTATCTTGCGCGACAAAAAGCACAGGAACTTCATATTGATATGCTTGATACCAATCATCGCGGGTTGTAATGTCACGAAGTTCGATTTCCAGGTTGATATCCGAATTTAAATCTGGTGTAGCAGCAATTTGTTCGAGTTTTTCTTGTAACCCTTCACAAAGATGGCAACCAGGTTTGCTGTATAAGATTAGTTTCATAATGTTGCGATAGTATAAGTTATAATTAACTTTTGTAACGTAACTGAGTGCCAATGTTATCTGCGTACCTGCTCGTTTCTCACGGAAGTCATGACCCACGTCCAGAAATTGCAATGTCGCATCTTGCTTTCTCTGTACAGTCACGTTTCCAGAAAATCGAAAGTCAACAAGACAAGATTAGTTACAGTAAGTACGCTGGTGGTGTTGCGGCGCCTCCTCAATGTGAGACTAAATATGAGACAGTGGGTACAGCTTATTTAGAGTTACAAGCTCAACCACTGCATTTACAAATAGTAGAGTTTGCTCAAAATATTCTGTCACGCTCAAACGAAAAATCACTGCACCTCAAAATTTTACCTTTGTTCCTTCTTGCAGGAGTCCATGTTATGGAGGATATTCCTACAGAAGTTGAAGCCGCACAAAGAATTTTAGGTGATAATGTCGTAATTGATTTACAACCTTATATAGGTTGTCACGGTGGTTTAGCTGACTTGGTTCGCTTACAAAAGAATAGTATTCGGGCACAAAAGTATATATTATTGGCACATGGCAGTCGTCGTTCGGGTTTTGAACATCATACCGAAACGCTAGCGGCAAATCTAGGTTTAACTACAGCATATTGGGCAGTACAGCCAAAGTTAGAGCTACGAGTCAAAGAATTTGCTTCTTCTGGTTATAGAGAAATTGCGGTTATCCCATACTTTTTATTCGCGGGTGGCATAACCGACGCTATCGAAACTACGATAGAAAAGCTAGAATTACAATTTCCTGGGGTGAGTTTAAAATTAGCGCAGCCACTAGGAGTCAACAAAGAATTTGCTGATTTAATTTGGGATTATTTGCATAAATGAATTGCACCGAGATTAAAAAGAACGAATTTGTAGGAAAAGTATATCTTGTTGGTGCGGGTCCTGGTGACCCTGGATTATTTACGCTCAAAGGGAAAACGCTGCTTGAATGCGCGGATGTGGTAATTTATGATGCCTTGGTGAGTCCGCAAATTATCGCAATGATTAACCCACAAGCAGAGAAAATTGATGCAGGAAAGCGCAAAGGTAGGCATTCGCTGTTACAAGAAGAAACTACGCAGTTAATGATTGAGAAAGCGCAGTCAAATGCTATTGTTGTGCGGTTAAAAGGTGGCGACCCGTTTATTTTTGGACGTGGTGGCGAGGAAATGGAGGAGTTGATAAATGCGGGAGTGTCTGTAGAAGTTGTGCCCGGTATTACATCAGGTATAGCGGCGCCTGCTTACGCGGGTATTCCTTTGACTCACAGATTATATAGTTCATCAGTAACGTTTGTCACAGGTCACGAAGCCGCAGGTAAATATCGTCCTGCTGTAAATTGGCAAGCGATAGCCCACGGTTCTGAGACAATAGTGATTTACATGGGCATTCACAATTTAGCTTATATAGTTGACGAATTAGTAGGGGCAGGTTTGAGTAAAGAAACACCCATTGCTTTAGTTCGTTGGGGAACACGTTCTAATCAAGAAGAGTTAATAGGTGTACTCGAAACTATTGTTGAGCAAGTTGATAAAACTAAGTTCGAGGCGCCTGCTATTGTGGTAATTGGGGCAGTAGTTCAACTGCATTCTGTTTTAACTCCTGATGTTGGTATTAATGCGACAACGTGAGGTACTGGACGAGGAATATAACCAACTAACGATTTTCCTTCCATTGCTAAAGAAGTACTGGCGCCAGAGTCTAGCATTACAGCATTTTGTAATCCTGCTTTTACGAGCAGAATTGCTAAATTAACAGAATCAACAGGTTTTGTAGAAACACCAATTGTTGGAACTCCTGTTTTACTTATGCCCCAAAATGCTCTGTGACGTGCAACATCCGCACCATAAAGATTTTTAAAGCTACTTGCAACGCTAGGTTGACCGTTTTTGACCAAAAAGGCGCCTGCAACAAAAGCATCAGTAACATCTGCCATTTCAGCTTGGATACCAGCGAGAGTATTATGCTTGTCTGGGTCAAATTCAATATAGCGAGCTTTACGAGGACTAATTAATACTAAAGGTCGTCCCGTGAGCTTTTTGTTTTCGCCATTGTTACCAGGAATAAATTGATTATTTACCTGGCTTAAAACTGGCCCAATCATTACATTGGAAGTTAAGTATTTTAGGGAGAAGAAAGTTCCATCTACTGCGGCAATAGCGTTTGTACCACTTTTCGCTAAAATTTCTGGCACTTGATACCGACTATCCGCGTGGATAGTTATTGGTTTACCACCAGAGATAAGAATTAATGAAACATTATCGATAGTTATTTCTGTTTTTTGGACGGGACTGTTGAAATCAAAATCTAAGTTGAAAAAAGGAGAAACTGCTTGCTTCCAAATTTGAGTATAAAGACGCAGTGGTTTTTCAATAGTGACTGTATGTAAAGTTATATTACTACCGATAATTGTAATCAAGTTTTGAATCAAAGAATTTGATTCGTTAAGCACAGTAGGCATTTCGGGAGCAGATACTAAGCGAGCAATTGGTTGGAGACCGAGATTAGCGTTGCATGTATTTGAAGTAACTTTTGCAGATTCAGCGACACATAAATTTGGAAATAACAGAAATATTACGGTTAAATAGTATGCGGTAATAAATCGTTTCTTTTTTTTATGAAGACGGAAATCAAGTGTTTCGTTTGGTGGAATGCATTTTTTAGGAATTAACGTCATACTTCCTTTCCAGAGATTTTCGATTGTGTAATCGTAATTACTCTGATTTATAAAGATGGCATTAATACCCTAAAATTTTACTGTTAAGAGGTAACGATGATAAATGTAAGAAGAGCTTAAGTGTTACGAAATGTGGGTTTGGTGCGTAACGCTACAATATTATAAATTATAAGATTGTAGTTGGGTTACGCAAAGCCTCCACCCAACCTACGTTTTATTTACAAGGGGTGGATGTATGTTCATTTAATGTGTTTGGCATACTCCTACTTGATTAATAAAACCATTACAGTGAATTCTCCTTCGTCTTGAATTTTCTCCTCCTCTGTTTCTTTCAGTATTATTGTTTTCTCTGTCACGTTCCCTATCATTTCTATCGCGTTCATTGATACCATCTCTGTCGCGTTCTGTATTATTTCTATCGCGTTCATTAGTACCGTCTCTGTTGCGTTCTGTATCTCCTGTACCGCGTTCAGTATTACTATCTCTATTCCGTTCAGTGTCGCTCCTTGTTGGGGTTGCAAACGGTTCTTGTGTAGAGAAAGGATCGTCTTGCGGTGTTCGCCGTTGAGGTGGGTTTCGGAGATTACAGCCTGCAAGTAAACACTGAGTTACAATTAGATAAAAGACTATAATTCGAGTCCTCAATTGGTGGTACCTTCTACAATCAATTTGGTTTAGATGCTTCTATTGTGAATAAAAAGATTGAGAACGGCACAAAATTTTCCAGTTTTCTTAAAGGATTTTTTATTAGTAGTTATTTGATGGATAATAGAGTGCTGAGTGCTGAGTGCTGAGTTAGGAGTTAATAGTTATAAGTGCCTTGTCATGCTGAACGTAGTGAAGCATCTATATAATGTATCGAAATAACTTATCGAAACTTTAAAGATTCTACCCTGCGGGAAAACTCCGTTTACGCTACGCTCAGAATGACAATTTAATATCTTCTTTAACTCCTAACTCCTAACCATACTCAGCACTCAGCACTTTCTACTCTTAGACAAAGACTCGATGTTGAAGACTGGGCATTTGGCGCCGCACTTGTTCGAGTCGAGAGGGGTTAATTTCAGCGATGGCAACACCAGGTTTTTCGCCTGCATCTGCTAGAATACCTCCCCACGGGTCTATAATCATTGCATGTCCATGCGTTTGGCGCCGTGCGTAGTTAATGCCAGTTTGGGCAGGGGCAATAACATAACAAGTGTTTTCAATAGCTCGCGCTTGCAGCAAAACTTGCCAATGGTCTTTTCCTGTAAAAGCCGTAAATGCAGCAGGTACAAACAAAATATCTGCTCCTTGGTGCGACAGGTAGCGGTAAAGTTCAGGAAAACGAACGTCGTAACAAACCGAAAGCCCAATACAACCAAGTTTCTCTGTAGAACAAACTTGAGGTAGTTCGGTACCTGCCATTACTGTACTGGACTCACGATATGTATTACCGTCAGGAACGTTTACATCAAAAAGATGAACTTTACGGTAACGACTTAGTTCTTGCCCGTTGGAGTCAATAAGCAAAGCTGTGTTGTAAACTTTGCCTGAGTCGGTAGGAACAGGAAAGCCGCCGCCTAGGATAGCTATTTGATAGCGTTGCGCCATCGTTTTGAGGAACTTTTCAGTTTCGAGTGCGATATTATCACTCTGGGAAAGCTTGTCACTTTCTTCACCCATAAACGCGAAATTTTCAGGCAAACCCACCAACTGGGCGCCTTGATTTACAGCTAAATCAATAAATTCCTCAGCCTGAGCCAAATTTGATTGGACATCAGGCACACTTGTCATTTGAATAGCAGCGGCTAAATAAGACTTCATAGATTCGATTAACAACAGTCAAATAACGCAGAGCGCGATTTATCAAACTACTATCATCACTCAAAAAAGTCACTAATTCATAAGAAATCAGGAATTAGGTATGAAGTGTTGAGTATTGCTCTATTCCTTATTCTCTATTCCCCATTACCCATTAAGTGTTCCCCGAATTACGTTAATTTTGTTATAAAGCCCTGATAATACTGGTAAAAAGAGTGGATACGTCAATTTTAATCAAAACTTTTGTTGCTGTGTTTGTGCTTGCCGATGCAGTGGGTAATATCCCTATACTTTTGGTGCTGACTAAGGGAATGGAAGCAGGGCAGAGAAGTAAAGTCATTGACAAAGCTGTTACTGTCGCAATTGCTGTCTTATTACTGTTTGCGTTTGGTGGGAAGCTTATACTGGGCTATTTAGATGTTAGCTTTGCATCGTTACGGGTAGCAGGAGGGTTATTGCTGCTTTTGATTGCGCTACAAATGCTCCAAGGTAATTTAGATACACCAGTAGTTGAAAAAGAACGCGATATCGCCATTACTCCCCTAGCTTTACCATTACTAGCAGGACCTGGAACACTGACAACCGTCATGTTACTAATGGCAGAATCACCAAGTCCACACATCAGCGTAATTGTTGGCATTATCGCAGCAATGTTTGTCACCTGGCTAATATTAAGACTCGCCAACAATATCGACAAATTTATAGGCGCCGAAGGTGAGGTTATTATCACACAAATTCTAGGCTTCTTACTAGCCGCCCTAGCAATAGAAATTGGTAGCCAAGGCATAAGAGAACTATTCTTCTAACAAAACTTAACAAAATTTAACAACGTAGGTTGGGTGTAGCGACAGCGTAACCCAACAAAACCAACTGGCAACGGATGTAACGGATGTAACGGATGATTTATACCGCAAACGGATAAAATACCAACTTCTGTCATGAGTCGTAAACTGTCATGCTGAGGAACGAAGCATCTTAAAAATTTCGGCTTGTTTTAAGAGTAAATTTATAACCCGTTTTTACTATATAAACAAATAAAGATTAATAGTTATTAAATGATGCAAAAAACAATACCAGCACATCTAATCAGCACTTACCAATTAATAGAGTATGCCTTTCCCCAAGGAATCGAGGAGCATAACTACTTTCCTCTGCTATCATTACTGTACGAACACATGTCCGACCGTAGTTTGGCACAAGTAATCGCTGAATATACAGGTAAGAATTATTACATTGTGTTAAATGAAGTTTATCGAGTTGGAGAAATGGAAACATCTTCTTCTAATATTAAAGACTCTATCATAAAAAAATTTATGGATTGTGGCTATGAAAAGTGGTTATCCGAAGAATAATAATGCTTATATAGAATTGTTAAAAGGTTTTCCACCTCGTCCTATAACTTCTCATGAAGAGTTTGTTGCTACGCAAAAAGTAATTGATTCTTTAATAGATAAAAAAGGTCAACTGACACGCGATGAGCAAGACTACCTGAATATTTTAGGTACTATTGTTTATGAATATGAGGAAAAACAAGTCAAAATACCAGATATTTATGGTATTGATTTGCTTAAGGCTTTATTATCAGAATTAAATTTAAGTACTAAAGATTTAATCCCAATTTTTAAAACGGAATCGCATGTATCTAATGTATTAAATGGCAAAATAGATTTAACAGTTGAAGATATTAGCAAACTTGCCAATTTTTTCAAAATTTCACCCGCTGCTTTTGTGAAAAAATAATGAACTATTAATGCCGCTAGAATCACTTAATTTTTTTTACTAAGAGGATGTTTGAAAAGTGTCTGTAAATGTCATGCTGAGGAACGTTAACGCAGTTTTACCGCAGGGTAGCATCTCAGTATATGGGCTAAACCCTAGATTCTAGCCTGCGGCAAATGCTCCGCATTACGTTCCGCTGCGCTCCACTCAGAATGACAATTTATACCTTATTTGACTTTTCAAACAACCTCTAAACTTTCGCACCATCAGATGGCGCCAGTCTATAAAAATAAATTTCTATTTGTATTGTAGAATTTGGTACAAAAATATTATAAGATGTGCAGTAAGTCTAAGGCTATTTAAGATCGATTTACGAAATTTTGGTTTTATGTAGCAGTTAGATTAATTTGTAAAAATGCGCTAACCCTAGACGCGATAAATCGCGTCTCTACATTACTTATGATTAAAATTCTTCATTTATCTGATATTCATATGGGTAGTGGGTTTTCCCACGGACGTATTAATGCGGAAACTGGTTTGAATACGCGCTTGGAAGATTTTGTTCGCACGCTTTCGATGTGTATTGACCGTGCGATAAATGAGCCTGTTGATTTGGTAATATTTGGTGGTGATGCTTTTCCAGATGCTACTCCTCCACCTTATGTACAAGAAGCGTTTGCCTCACAGTTCCGGCGCCTAGTCGATGCCAATATTCCTACTGTATTATTAGTGGGCAACCATGACCAACATTCGCAGGGAATAGGAGGCGCCAGCTTATGTATTTACCGCACGTTGGGTGTGCCCGGTTTTATAGTTGGTGATTCAATAGCTACACATGTAATTCAAACTCGCAGTGGCCCAGTACAAATAATTACACTCCCTTGGTTAACTCGTTCAACATTGATGACACGTCAAGATACTGAGGGAATGTCACTTTCGGAAGTTAACCAATTATTGACTGACCGTTTGCGTGTGGTTATTGAAGGTGAAATTCGTCGTCTTGACCCTGATATACCTACGGTACTTTTAGCACACTTGATGGCAGATAATGCAACGCTTGGCGCCGAACGTTATTTGGCTGTTGGTAAAGGTTTTACGCTGCCTTTGTCGTTATTAACACGCGATTGCTTTGATTATGTGGCATTAGGACATGTTCACCGTCACCAAAATCTAAACAAACAAAATAATCCACCCGTTATTTACCCAGGTAGTATCGAACGAGTTGACTTTAGCGAAGAGAAGGAAGATAAAGGCTATGTAATGATTGACTTGGAAGCAGGAAATGCCGAATGGGAATTTTGTCCTTTACCCGTAAGAGTCTTTCGGACTATCGAGCTTGATGTTTCAAAAGCTGAAAATCCTCAAGCAGCAATATTTAAAGCTATTGCCAAACATGATAATACTGATGCAGTAGTCAGGTTAATCTATAAACTCCGTTCTGAGCAGTTGGATTTAATCGAAACTTCTGCATTACATGAAGCTTTAAGTTCTGCCCACACTTACAGCATTCACCCTGAATTAATTAGTCAACTTGCACGTCCACGTGTTCCTGAGTTAAACGCAACTCACAGCATCGACCCTATCGAAGCGCTGAAAACCTACTTAAATAATCGTGAAGATTTGAAGGATATTTCTACAAAGATGCTAGAGGCTGCCCAAAATTTACTGTTAGAGAATGAAGAAGATTGGTTGATTAATGATAATCATAATCCTCCCAAACCGCATCAACTACCTGCGATAGATAAGGATACGCAATTAAAACTACTGTAAGTTCAAAAAGTTTAGGGTTTAATTTCTTACCACAGAGGCACAGAGAACACAGAGTTTTCTTTGTGCCTTTGTGTTCTTTGTGGTTAATTCTTTAACTATCTCCTGCTTAGTGGGAACAATACATAAAGTTGATCCCCCCAACCCCTAGGCTACTACACACATCTGTGATTGCTTCTTATTTTCCCTCTTTGCGGTTTATTTTTTTTACGAACCGCAAAGTACGCAAAGAACGCGAAGAAAGAGAAGAAAAGTTACTTTTAGGAACTTGTGTGTACACCGTAGACCCCTAGGGGGGATTCAAAGAAGTCTGTGTTATTGATTTAAGTAGGAACTAGCAAAAATGTTAAAAGTATCAAAGATAGTATCTGCCGCGATAATTGCTACAACACTAGTACTAGGTATAAGTAATGACCCTAGCCCAACACTCGCCCAAACTTGTGCATCAAAATGCGGTCGGCGCCCACTTCAGTTTGTTCCAGGGCAATTAGTTAGAATTGAAGTAGTAAATAGAACACCGCGTGTGTTAGCATTACAGAAGAGTGAAACCTCTAATTCAATAGCGATACAGCCCAAGCAAACCATAATATTCCAGCAAGTACGTTTGACCGAGCCAAATATTTCTTTACTGTTTTGGGATGATACCGGACGCTCATTGAGTGCATCTTTACAAAAGATAAATGCAGCAACTTTACGTGTAGAGTTAAAACCAAATTGGCGCCAACCAGGGGATCGCTCGGTTTATATGCGCGATGATGGAATGATCAACGTTCTGTAAACCATAAATCATCTTGTGAAATTATCTTGTTAGTTTATATTGTGGAACAGGCATTCCCACCTGTCCCACATACAAACATAAATGTAAAAATTTATGTCGATTTAGTATTTTAGTATATCTGACCTAATTGAATTGTTGTTTAATTATTAGTTGCTGATTTATAGCATTGGTAGAAAAAATCAAGGCAAGCTAAAATCTAAATTATATATTGAATGCTAAATACATCTTATTCCACATCAATTGGAAATCCTCGGCGCCTGCCTAATCAACGATGGCAAATTCAACCGGAAAGACCGGAATTAGTGCAAATGCTAGCGGATAGGTTTGATATATCGCCGATTATAAGTCAGCTTTTGATAAATCGTGGAATAGGTTCACTTTCGGAAGCGGAAATATTTTTAGAACCCGAATTATTACATTTACCTTCACCACTTGAGGATTTTCCTGACTTAGCAGTAAGTTTAGAGTTACTCGAAAAAGCTATTGGTTCACAAGCTAAAATTGCTATTTGCGGTGACTATGATGCCGATGGAATGACTAGTACTGCGTTGTTGTTACGTAGTTTACGACATTTAGGCGCCCAAGTTGATTATGCAATTCCAAGTCGAATGCATGAGGGGTATGGTGTAAATAAACGGATTATTGAAGAATTCCATAGTGAGGGAGTAGAGTTAATTCTCACTGTTGATAATGGGATTTCTGCTTTTGAACCAATTGCCAGAGCGAGAGAACTTGGTTTAAAGGTGATTATTACTGACCACCATGATATTCCTCAAAAGTTACCACCTGCAAATGCAATATTAAATCCTAAACTTATTCGCGAAGATTCTCCTTACCGTGGTGTTGCAGGTGTTGGTGTCGCTTATATCTTAGCTGTATCGCTTGCCGAACAACTAGGACAGGCAAATTCTGACATTACTACCCAGATGTTAGAACTTTTTACTTTAGGTACTATTGCTGATTTGGCGCCACTAACAGGTGTTAATCGTCGCTGGGTACAAAGCGGGTTAAAGGTATTACCCAAATCAAATTTAGCAGGAATACAAGCCCTAATTCAAATGTCAGGAGTACAACTAATAGGAGTAAAACAAAACACAACTCCTAATTGTACAGACGCGATTAATCGCGTCTCTACGGCCAAATCGTTAAAACCTGAAGATATTGGTTTTCGCCTTGGTCCTCGTATTAATGCGATTGGTAGAATTGCCGATCCCCAAATTGTGATCGAATTGCTCACAACCGATGATATGGGGATGGCACTCGAACGTGCGATGCAGTGCGAAAGTATAAATCGTCAGCGTCAGGACATGTGTAAACAAATTGAAGAAGAAGCAATTGAATATGTAGAGACGAGATATGTTACGTCTCTCCACGATGACCGAGTACTACTAGTAGTCTGTCCCAATTGGCACCACGGTGTAATTGGTATTGTTGCTTCACGTTTAGTTGAACGCTATGGAGTCCCAGTATTTATAGGCACATATGAGGATGAAGGACATATTCGTGGTTCAGCACGTGGTATTCCTGAATTTAATGTATTTGAAGCATTGGAATATTGTCATGACTTGCTCGGCAAATACGGCGGTCATCAAGCTGCTGGTGGCTTTTCGATACCTGCGGAAAATTTAGAGTTAGTACATTCACGTCTAAGCGAGTTTGCAAACAAGTGTTTAGAGATACAGCATTTGAAACCTTTACTAAAAATCGATACACTCGCTAATTTTAATCAACTCAATCAAAAACTTTATCGACAGCTTAATGTATTAGAACCTTGTGGTATCGAAAATCCTGAGCCAGTTTTTTGGACACCGAATGTCCGAATTATCGAGCAAGGAACCGTAGGTAAAGCTCATATAAAAATGACCATAGAGCAAATAGTAGACAATCGGCGCCATACAATAAAGGCGATAGCATGGCGATGGCGTGAGTATTGTCCTCTACCAGCAAATATAGATATAGCCTACAAACTTCGCGAAAATACCTTCAATGGTGAAACCAACATAGAACTCGAAATTATTGGCGCCAGATTGCCAATTCCAACACAGCAATCACAGATAATATTGTTTAATCAGTTTAAGTCCGTCTCAACGAAACCGCGTACCCAGTTTGAACATCTTGGTCGCGGTTACACTTGCTGTATCTATAATGACAAAAATAATGGCGCCTTGGAACTCAGGATACAAAACTGTGAAGGTAAAATCTTGGCTGTAACACCGAACAGTACTACTGGTTTACTCGGAAGCTGCCGTCAAGATGCAAAAGAGGTTGATATATCTCAACCTCCTTACGAAACCATTATTAGTGCGGCACTTCAAGCTTTAGATAATGATGATTTTTAATATCCGTAGAGACGTGTAATCCGCAGGATTTCCCGTAAAGCGGAGCTTTTCCCGCAGGGTAGGGATTAATCACGTCTCTACACCTTTTATTACAGGTCGCCGTTACGGAATGCTAATACAAAAATTACTATTGGACCAGACAGCATGATTAGGGCTACTGATGTAAGCTGGAAAATAACTTCCCAATTGATGTTTCCCAACGCCTCAAACATTTTTTCCTCCGAACTTGTATTAAAAAGTTAAATAGCGCACTTAAGGACTAGGATTATATAATATCTGGCTTCGGTCAGTTAATTTTAATTTTCTTAACAAAACTATAAATAAAAATACAAATATCCCCCTAACCCTACTTGAACGAACTATGGCTACTTGGCAATGTGTAAAGAATTGTGGCGCCTGTTGTAATCTAGACCCAGCAGATCGTCCTGATATTCATGAATATTTGACCCCTTCTGAGTTAAAAGAGTACATGAGTATGGTTGGTGAAGGTGGTTGGTGCATTAACTTAGACCAAGAAACGCGCGAATGTAAGGTTTATGCCAACCGTCCAAGGTTTTGTCGGGTGCAACCAGACGTATTTGAGGACATGTATGGTATTGAGCAAGAAGATTTAAACGATTTTGCGATTGACTGTTGTCGTGAACAAATCGAAGGAGTATATGGAGAGCGCAGTTTGGAAATGCTGCGATTTGATAGAACTGTAGGAATATAGGCAACGGATTATAAACGGATGTAACGGATAACTGATTTTATTGAATCAGTCTTGATTTTGTGTTGCAACACATAACTCATCCGTTACATCCATTCATCATCCGTTGCATCAGTCTTAATTTTGTGTTGCAACACATAACTCATCCGTTACATCCGTTCATCATCCGTTGCATCAGTCTTAATTTTTGTTGCAACACATAACTCATCCGTTACATCCGTTCATC
The DNA here is from genome assembly GCF_000331305.1 of Calothrix sp. PCC 7103. Classification (GTDB taxonomy): domain Bacteria; phylum Cyanobacteriota; class Cyanobacteriia; order Cyanobacteriales; family Nostocaceae; genus Dulcicalothrix. The sequence goes on from NZ_KB217478.1 coordinate 1,085,739, forward strand.
ATCCGTTGCCTATATTCTCGCTTTGAAAATGAGTTTTATTATTTTAAATTTATATTTCAAATTGAATTTATGTTGAAATCAAGCAATTAAGCGTGTTTACCAAGTAAGTATTTTACATAGTCAATATTCACGCTCACAAGGTGGAAATTAACTACGAGTAATATAAAATACAAATAATTATCTTTTTTTACAAATAAACTTGGTATATGATATTGATGTAATTGCAAATATGCTTGAATACTACGACTTTGGGAATAGGTTTCTTGTATACAAGTGCAAATACTTGCATCAAATGTTGCAATGACATTTTTTTGATACATCAGTTAGAAAGAAATGTTAAAATTCGGTGAAATCATAATTAGGTTTATATAAATTTTTCATGAAGACAATTAGAAAATGTTAAACATGGTAATGTAGATAATGATTCTGTGTGGAAAAATTATTAAAAACAACAAGATTTTAGATACTTTGGTTTACAATAGCTTCTTAATGAGTTAAAAGAAGTTTGACATAAACCAATTACTTCACAATTGCTTAGTAATTTGCCTAACTTGACTTGTCATAACTCAAAGTTTTGGGCAATTTCCCAGTGTTCACTATTAAGGCTTGATTAATTCAGTAGTATCAGTTAAAGGATATTTAGGACTTAGACGATGAGATTTAACAAATGGATTAATCTCGAATTATTTCATTCTGTTTTTTCGCAGCAACCAGACTCAAGACAAGATAATAGACAAAAGTCTATAGAGACTCAGCAGTCCATAAAGCTGTCTGTAATTACCCAATTCTTTCCTCCAGATTATGCGGCAACGGGTCAGTTGTTGGAAGAACTGGTAATGAATTTGGGCTTACTGGGAATTGAGATTGATGTTTTTACGAGTCAACCTGGCTATGCATATCAGGTGAAAAATGCTCCACAGGTTGAGTATAAAGGTCGAGTTAGAATTCAGCGTTCACGCACTGCTCAACTTGCTCCAGGACGAATTCGTGGCAAAGCGATTAATGGTGTTCTGTACACTTTGCGTACTGCGTGGCATCTGTTTCGAGCTAGACACTGGAATAATGTGCTGCTGATATCTACTGCACCACCATTTCTGCCGCTCTTAGGGTATTTCGCAAATATTTTGTTCAAAACGCCTTATGTTTGCATACTCTATGATTTGTATCCAGATATCGCTGTAGCACTAGGTGTGGTTTCTAAACGTCATTGGTTGGCAAGATTTTGGAAGTCTGTGAACCAAAGAGTTTGGAAAAGAGCTATGGGAATAGTCGTTTTGAGTCCAGCAATGAAGCGGCAGGTGGTAGTAAACTGTCCTGCTGTTGCTGATAAGGTTTCGGTAATTCACAGTTGGGCAGACCCGAACTGGATATTACCAATTGCCAAGCATGAAAATTGGTTTGCTTGGAAATACAATTTGGTCAAAAAGTTTACGGTGCTTTACTCTGGCAACTTGGGGCGTTGTCATGATATGAACACGATTCTTGAGACTGCCAAGCAATTACAAAATGACCCAATTCAATTCCTAATTATTGGTGCAGGTGCCAAGTTAACTGAGTTAGTTACTGAAGTGAACCGTCTTGGTTTGAAGAATTTCTTGTTTTTACCGTATCAAGACAAGAAGGTTTTGCCCTACTCATTAACAGCTTGCGATTTATCGCTTGTGAGTGTAGATGAGCGAACAGAGAATTTGGTGACTCCTAGTAAGCTTTATTCGGCTTTAGCTTCTGAAAGACCAATTGCAGCAATTTGTTCGCAGTATTGTTATTTGAGGCAAATCATCACCGAAGCTGACTGTGGCAGTTCGTTTGATAACGGAGATAGCAATGGTTTGACTCAATTTATTCGTTTGCTGAGTCAAGATAGTTTATTAGCGGAACGTATGGGTAAAGCTGGTCGTCGATATTTACGCGCTAATTTTACGCCCAAAATAATTGCTAAACAATATTTAGACGTTTTGAAGCAAGCGGTGATTTCCCCTGAAATCGTCAGCATGACTCAAACACAATCTGAGTAGGCGCCCTCTAAAGGGTACCCTAACAGTACGTTCATAGTATTAATTATGATTAGTACTATTCTCAAATAACTTGCTTTTGATTTAAAGCTAGTTTATTTGATACTAGTTTCCTAACTTTGTGGTGTGGCAAATTTCAGTAACATTTTGTTAATATTAATTTAAACAGTTAAGATAATAAAATGTAATGCAACAATTATTCAAGATTGTTATATACTGAAAATAAGAAGTTTAAGTGTTACCCATAAGATTTATTAGGCTAGTACATTACCCAATATCAAAACCAGCCGAATCAATTAAATATACTGAGCAAACTGAATAAATTAAGTACAACTAAATAAATTTAAAGAGTAAGTTATCAATTAGGAGTATGGGCTTCGATGGTCTTATGATCTCAGTCCCTCCAAACGTAACCTTCATGCAAGTATTTTGTATTGACATTGGAGGTCGAATTATGCAGAAAAGGTGTGACAAAAATCGGAAACGCTCAAAAAAAAGAGCAATATACTGTCCAATTCATGGTTGTTATCTAGAAAGTAGAAGTCCGAAATATTTACTTTTTGCTGATAAAGCAGGCCAATTACAGCAAAGAGGAATGAGCCGGAAAAACGCACTAATATTAGTAGCCTCTCAAACCGCTGTTTTGATACCAGGAGAATGGTTAGAAGCTTTTTGGTGTGAGGAGTGCCAAGAAACCAAGTGGTATCACGTCCGTAAACACGAACATGGATACAGAGTTTCTCTGGCGCCAGATGAATTATGGCAGCAAGTATCAGGGGTAATTGACCCAAATGGCAACCCAAGTGTAGGAGAGTTCACACGCAGACAAGCCAAGTTAGTTGGTAACAATTGCATCAAGGATTTTAACTGTGTCTGTTAATAAATTAGTAATTGAAGCAGGACGTACCGAACAGCAATATTGGAAAGACATATGGCGCTATCGGGAACTGTTCTATTTTCTGGCATGGCGTGACATTTTGGTGCGCTATAAGCAAACAGCAATTGGCATGGCTTGGGCATTAATCAGACCATTTTTAACAATGGTGGTGTTCACAGTAGTGTTTGGAAATTTGGCAAAATTACCTTCCGAAGGAGTACCGTATCCTATTTTAGTGTTTGCTGGTATGTTACCTTGGCAGTTTTTTTCAACTGCGCTGAGTGAATGTAGCAATAGTTTAATTAGCAACGCAAATTTAATTTCTAAGGTTTACTTCCCACGTTTGATTGTGCCCACTAGTGCAGTAATTGTTAGCTTTGTGGACTTTATGATTTCTGGCATGATTCTTTTGGGGTTGATGGCTTGGTATAACTATGTTCCTAGTTGGCGCATACTAACACTACCGTTATTTATTAGCATAGCCTTTGCTGCTTCTATTGGAGTTGGGTTGTGGCTAGCAGCTTTAAATGTCGAATACCGAGACTTTCGCTATATTGTGCCATTTATTGTGCAGTTTGGCTTATATATATCGCCTGTAGGGTTTAGCAGCAATATTGTACCAGAACAGTGGCGCCTGCTTTATTCACTAAACCCAATGGTGGGTGTAATTGATGGCTTCCGTTGGGCTATTTTGGGTGGAGAGTCAAAAATTTACGTGTCTGGATTCGCCCTATCTGTAGGATTAGTAATCTTTTTGCTCATAAGTGGCATTTGGTACTTCCGTAAAATGGAACGAACATTTGCTGACGTAATTTAAAAAATTATCTGCTTGCAGAACAAAAGTTATTACAAAATAATTATTTCGAGGTCAATGAAAAATGTACTTAGAAAATTTAAAAGATGGCATTAAGAACCAAAAGGCAAAAATTGGAATTATTGGTCTTGGATATGTAGGTTTACCAATTTTAGTTGCATTTGCCCAAAAAGGGTTTGCAGTTTTGGGATTTGATGTTGATAGTTACAAGATTAAGCAAATCCAAAAATGTCAATCATATATAAAGCATATCCCTTCCGAGAACTTGGATAATCAATTAATCGATGTAACTAACGATATGGCTCGTTTAAGTGAAATCGATGCCATAATTATTTGTGTTCCAACACCTCTAAGTTCTCATAGAGAACCAGATTTAACCTATGTTATCCAAACAGGTCGTGCAATTGCTAAGTACTTAAGACCAGGACAGCTAATTTCTTTAGAAAGCACTACGTACCCAGGTACAACAGATGAAGTATTGCTACCAATACTTGCTGCCACTGGTTTGGTAGTCGGTCAAGACTTTGCGCTTGCTTACTCTCCAGAACGTGAAGACCCAGCTAATCCAAGTTTTTCTCTAACTAATACACCTAAAGTAGTTGGTGGAGTTACACCTTTGTGCTTAGAATTAGCTCAATCTTTATATTCTCAAATAGTTGACAAAGTTGTTGTTGTTTCATCAACTAGAACAGCAGAAGCTACCAAAATTCTAGAGAATATTTACCGAGCAGTTAACATTGCGTTAGTTAATGAATTAAAAATATTATTCCACAAGATGGACATAGATATCTGGGAAGTCATTGAAGCAGCAAAAACAAAACCATTTGGCTTCCAAGCATTTTATCCAGGTCCCGGTTGGGGTGGACATTGCATACCCATTGACCCATTTTATCTAACTTGGAAAGCAAGAGAATATGATGTATCCTTACGCTTTATTGAGTTAGCAGGAGAAATTAATGCTTTCATGCCTAGTTATGTAATAAATAGGCTAATGTATGCTCTTAATAATCAGGGTAAGTCATTAAAAGGAGCAAAAATCTTAATTTTGGGTGTTGCCTACAAGAAAAATATAGACGACCAGCGAGAAAGTCCTTCACTCAAGATTATTCAACAGCTAACCTCACAAGGCGCCGATGTGGAATATCATGACCCCTATGTACCAGTATGTACAAATCACCGTCGCTATCCACAACTTCATTTGAAATCTTTAGCATTAACAAAAAAAGTTTTAAATAACTGTGATGCTGTAATCATCACTACTGACCATAGTCAAGTTGATTATGAAATGGTTGCAGAGTATGCACCATTAATTATTGACACACGAAATATTTTAAGAGCAAAAGGATTAACAACAACAACCACAGTTAGCGCATAATACCAATTCAATCTGAAGCTGCATATTATTCGACCCCAACCCCTCCCCGTGTAGCTTTCAAGGGTAGGTTTTTTTGAATCTCGAAAATAGCTGAGAAAATTCTCAATAGCTGAACAAGGTTTCGTAGTTTCAGGATTTGGGCCACCACTCAAATAGGCAAAAAACGACCAAATTCAAAATACCTACCCATGAGAGGAGGGGGTTAGGGGATAGGGTTCCTTTTGTGCAGCCAATGTGAAAATGTGGTAAGTCCTGATGTTATCTAAATAGCTTATAAATGTATTGGTAAATCAACATGACTAAAGCTGATAAATATATAGCAGTTGTAGGCTGTGGATACTGGGGTAAAAACTTAGTCCGTGATTTTGCATCGTTAGGTGTACTGCGAATAATTTGTGATTACACTATACAAGCGCTAACAGAATTAGGACAAAAATTTGATGTCGAAACGACTACTGACTTTACAAAAGTATTGGCAATGCCAGATATAAAAGCAGTAGTAATTGCAACTCCTGCCCCAACCCATGCTAATTTAGCAATCCAAGCATTAACTGCTGGAAAAGATGTATTCGTAGAAAAACCTTTAGCTCTCACTGTCGAAGATGCACTCAAAATAGAAACTGTAGCAAAAAAGAATAATCGTATGTTGATGGTTGGGCATTTGCTCGAATATCACCCAGCTTTAGTCAAACTTCGCAATTTAGTAGAGTCAGGAAAAATAGGCAAGCTACGATACATTTATTCCAATCGTTTAAGCTTTGGTAAAGTCAGAACTGAAGAAAATGTGCTTTGGAGTTTTGCTCCACATGATATCTGTTCAATTCTAGGATTTGCAGGTTTACCAATATCAGTACAAGCTGTAGGTAGTGCCAACTTGGGACAAGTTGAAGATTTTTGCTTAATTAATTTAGAGTTTGAACAAAATCTAAAAGCACATATTTTTACAAGCTGGCTACACCCTTTCAAAGAACAAAGACTTGTGCTAGTGGGAGAGTTAGGAACCTTAGTGTTTGACGATGTATCTACAGATGCCAAGCTGACCTTTTACGACCAACAAGCCGAAATAAAAGATAATATACCTGTTCTACAGTTTCGTTCTAAAACTGTTGTTTCAATTGATAGTGCATCGCCACTTACTGAAGAATGTAAACATTTTCTCAAATGTATAGAAACAAGGCAAACTCCTAAAACTGATATTCAAAACGGTATTAACGTTTTAAAGGTTTTAGATTTAGCACAATTATCTTTGGAATCTCAAGGAAAAGTTTTAAGTTTAAAGGAGGTTCAGCTTGTCCATACATAACGGGAAAGAAAGTCTTCAAACTGCTGAAAAAAGCTGCGATTATTTTGTCCATGAGTCAGCTTATGTTGATTTACCGTGTAGTATCGGCGCCGGCACTCAAATTTGGCATTTCAGCCACATCATGCAAAATGTGGAAATTGGAGAGAAATGTAAAATTGCCCAAAATGTATTTGTCGCAGCAGGGGTAAAAATCGGCTCTAACGTCAAAATACAGAATAATGTCTCGGTATATGCAGGAGTTACTTTAGAGGACGATGTATTTTGCGGTCCTAGCAGTGTTTTTACTAATATCAATACTCCTCGTTCTGCTTTTCCGCGCAATACAATGGATGACTATTTAAGCACTTTGGTAAAACAGGGAGCAACCATTGGCGCCAATGCAACAATTGTTTGCGGTCATACAATTGGACGGTATGCATTTATTGGTGCAGGTTCAACCGTTACTAAAAATGTAAATGACTATGCACTAGTTTATGGCAACCCAGCTAAACAAGTTGGATGGATGTGCGAATGCGGCGCCAAGTTAGATGCCGAATTTGAGAAACCAGACATAACAAAAACAATCACTTGCCTAGCTTGCAGACGTGAGTACGAATATACGAGCGAAACTCAGATAAAAAGAAAAGAATAAAATAAAGGATTATATAACAGTGATTAACATTCCTCCATTTGATGCAACAGCCCAATACAAAAGCATTGCTGCAGAAATTGAACAAAAGGTTTGTGCAGTCATGGCAGGTGGACGTTATATTATGGGTCCACAAGTTAAGGAATTTGAAATCCAGTTTGCACAGTATTTAAATTGCGAACAGGTAATTTCTTGTAATTCTGGTACTGATGCATTACATTTAGCATTAAGAGCATTAAAAATCGGTGCTGGGGATGAAGTTATTACAACACCGTTTACATTTATAGCTACAACTGAAGCGATAGGTATAGTTGGAGCAACACCTGTTTTCGTTGATGTTGAGCTTTCCTCATACAATATAGATCCGCAACTCATCGAGTCTAAAATTACTGAGCACACCAAGGCTATTATACCTGTACATTTATACGGGCGCCCGTGTAACATGACAGCGATAATGGAAATCGCACGTAAATATAATTTGAAAGTAATTGAAGACGTAGCTCAAGCATGTGGTGCCACATGGGAAGGAAAGCAAGTAGGTACAATTGGCGATGTAGGATGTTTTAGTTTTTTTCCCACCAAAAACTTAGGTTGTTTTGGGGATGGGGGTGCAATTGCTACAGACAATTCTATAATTGCCGAGCGAGTTGAGCATTTACGCAGACATGGAGGTAAAATTAAATACCAACATGAAGAATTGGGACTTAACAGTCGCTTGGATACTTTACAAGCAACAGTTCTTTTAGTTAAGTTACAGCATTTAAATCGCTGGAATGTGGCGAGGACTCAAATTGCAGAATATTACGTAAACAAGTTAAGCGACGTTGAAAACATTGCTTTACCCATAGTTGTGCAAGAGGGAAATTCTGTATGGAATCAATTTACAGTCAGAATTTTGCACAAGCAACGTAATTATGTGCAAAAATTCCTTCAAGAAAAAGGGATAGGTTCAATGGTGTACTATCCAATACCTCTGCACCTACAGCAGGTACACTCTGACTTGAATTACCCCCTCGGCTCATTACCAGTCAGCGAACAATTGAGCCATGAAGTTTTATCTTTACCGATGTTTCCAGAATTACCTGCATCCTCGCAAAAAGTTGTTGTTGAGTCCTTTCGTGAAGCACTAGCTAATATTTACTTGTCTTCCAATGTACGATGATTTCTAAAGGGTCAAATTCACATCCCAAATTAATTGCTTACATAACGCTGTTCGCAAGTATTTTGTTTGGAACCGCAGGGCAACTACTAATGAAAAAAACGATGAGTAGTGATACTCAGGAATTTTTCACATGGTTATTTTTTTTGCAATTACTGCTTGCGCTAGCTGTTTATAGTATTGGAGTAATTAATTGGATACTTTCACTACGGTTCTTAAAACTCAGTATTGCCTACCCTTTAACTAGTTTAAACTACGTAGGCATACTTTTAGGGTCATACTACTTTTTCGATGAAAAGCTAACTCCACTAAGAGTAATGGGAGTTCTTCTAGTTTTTCTAGGTATTCTTTTTGTAGTGATTCCGGTTAAATCACAATTAGGGAAGTCACAATGAGCCTGAATAGTTGGCTTATATTAATGGTAATAGTTGTACTAGGAACAGCTGCTCAACTATCGCTAAAGTATGCATTTCATGTTTCTAGCCTAAATAAGACAGGTGCCTTACCCCTAAGTATTTTACTCTCTTATTATTTTTGGGTGTGGTTTATTTGCTATGCAGTCATGACTGCTATGTGGCTATTAGTTTTGCGGGTTGTCCCTTTAAATCAAGCCTATCCATTCTTAGGACTAACCTACGCTTTTATCCCATTGGCATCTCATTTTTTTCTAAAAGAAAAGGTTGTATTTAGGCAGTGGTTAGGGATAAGTATTATTGTAGCTGGCATTATTCTAGTTGTACAAAAATAATGGAAACATTCAAATTTAGAATAATCATGTCATGCTTCACTTGGTTCAGTATCTAAAAGTTTAAACTTCAAAAAACAATATACAACGATATACAATTATGATTCAGAAAATTTTAGTTACAGGTGTAGCTGGTTTCCTTGGTTCAAACTTGCTGGATAAACTCTTAGTGTCTGGACATGAAGTAATTGGTATAGATAACCTTTCAATGGGAAAACTAGACAACATTGCTCATAATTTAGGCAATAAATTTTTCCATTTTTTGCAGAAAGATGTTACCGAAAAAAGTACCTTTGAAAATTTAGCAAGTGATATTGATTGTATAGTTCATTTAGCTGCTTTCAAAATTCCACGTTATGGCAAAGCTATTGATACTTTAAAAATTAATTATCAAGGTACAGAAAATGTTTTAGAACTAGCCAAAGAATTAAATTGTAAATGTGTATTAGCTTCCACTTCTGATGTTTACGGACGCAACCCAAATCTACCTTTTAGCGAAGAAAGCGACTCAGTTATTGGCTCATCTAAAGTAGCTCGTTGGAGTTATGCAGTATCTAAGCTGTTTGATGAGCATTTAGCTTTTGCATATCAAGAAAGCTATGGTTTCCCAGTAGTTCTGTTACGGTTTTTTGGCTCATATGGTCCTCGTCACCATCTTTCATGGTGGGGTGGACCGCAGTCGGTTTTCATCGAGCAAATTTTAAACGGTGATGAAATTAACATTCATGGGAATGGGTTGCAAACTCGTAGTTTTACTTATGTCAGTGATACTGTTGCTGGTATTTACGCTGCCACAGTTAACAGTAAAGCAAATGGCGAGATTTTTAATATTGGTAACAACTACGAAATAACGATTCTGGATTTAGCTAAGACAATAAAGCGTGTGAGTAATACTCCGGGAGAACTCAAGCTTAAATTTATTCCCTACGAATCCTTCACTGGCAAAAAGTATGAAGATGTAATGCGTCGTGTTCCTGATAATAGTAAATGCGAAGACATTCTTGGCGTAAAGCCCATAGTTACGTTAGAAGAAGGTCTATCACAAACGATTGCATGGCATCGTACTATTAGAGCTTGTGTGTAAATGATTGTGAGGCATTTTAGCTAGTAATATTAATACGCAAAATGCCTCGATTCAAGCATTAAATTAAAAAATCTAAATTATAATAAATAATAATAATGAAAAAACTAGCAGCTTTAAATATAAATTTTGATTCGATGGCTGAATGCTTAAAGTTATCAGGCATTCCGGTAAAAATCACTGAAATAAAAGATCCGTCATTTTTTGAAATTGCAGACAGATTCTTTAATATTGCTAATCAACTAGGAGTAAAATTAACAATTTATATCATTGCTCAAGATTTATTAAACAAAGATAACTTTAAACAAGTGCGTAAATGGGCAGAATCTGGTCATGAAATAGGAAACCACACATTTAGCCATCCTCAAAACCTTGCTGAGTTAGGGAAAAAAGAAATATCTAAAGAAATCAAACAAGCACATAATATAATTGGTGATTGTATTGGCTACGCACCAAAAGGTTTTATATCCCCAGCATGGAGCTATTCACCAGTGCAAGCAGAAATATTAACAGAATTACATTATGATTATGACACATCATTATTTTCCTCATTTCTAATGCCTCTTGTGCAACTAAAATTACGATTGCAGTCTCAAGTTAATAAACAGACAATTCCTGTTATTCGGAAAGATTTATACGGTTCTTTGTTTGGTTCTCGTCAACCATATTTTGTTTCTAAAGAGCGTCCTTGGTCAAACCATACCAAAATTGGTAACTTAATTATGTTACCTTTACCAATGACAAAATGTAGAATTCCTATATGGCACTCAATGAGCTTTATTTTTTCAAAAAAACAATATGAAAAAGCTTTAAATAGTGCGCTAGATACAAGTGATTGCTTTTACTATCTTATGCATCCTGCTGACCTTGTAGACCCAAGCACAGATTGTAATCAGTTGAGTCCAGCAATTAAAAATATAGAAAGATTTAATATTCCTCTAACACAGAAGCTGGAACACTTAACCACAGCTTTAAAAATAATTTCTAAAAAATGTACTTTTGTAACTATGTCAGAATTAGCAAATAGACAAAGGAAAAGTTTAAATGCATAACACAACTAAGTTAATAGTACTAGTTGAAAATGAAAGCTTATTTTTACCAAATTTACTCGCAAAGCTTGCACATAAAGGATTAATACAACAAATAATTGTTTTATCTCCTAACTTTTGCTATAAAAAATTTATAAAGAGCATTAATCGCTTAATACATTGTTTTGGTTTTTTTAATATTTTTAAACTTGTTTTATCTACAATACTAGGAATAATTACAAATTCACTATGTAGATATAAATTTTATTCGATCAAAAAAATTTGTGAGATTTATAAAATTCCTTTACTAACTATTCAAAAACTTAATTCAAAACAGTTAAATGATTTACTAGAGCAAAATAAAGGCAATATTTTATTCGCTCAAGTAAGCCAAAAAATTAAACCTGATTTGCTAACAAAAGGCGTATTTTGGAATAAGCATTGTAGCCTTTTACCTTCGTACAAAGGAGTTTATCCAATTTTTTGGGCTTTATTAAATGAAGAATCGGAACTAGGAATTTCTATTCATATTATGAATGAGAAGTTTGACGAAGGAACTGTATTAGCGCAAAGCAAAATTACTAATAACAATCTGACATTCTTTGAAGCTTATCACCGTTTATATGATATAACGGCAAATTTAATTATTGATTTATGCAACGGGGTAAGGCATGAAGTAAATAATGCTTATAAAGATTCTTATTACTCATTTCCAACTGCCAAAGATAGAAAACGCTTTCAGAAACACCACAAGTTCGGATTTGCATTTCGCCTACATCCTTCCATAAAACCCCAGTTTTAAAAGATATGTGTCATTTTGAGCGCAAATTAATGCGTAAATTCCTAACTTGCGAAGTATTGTTTAGTACTAATTACAATATCAAATTTTATTCTTTCCTGGGATACTAACCTTCGCGTAAAGCTTTGCTTTACACCGCGTTTAGCAATTCGATTTTACCTAAATATTTTTGACTATGCAACTAAAGTATTTGATACCAAAATCTGGTATAAATGCTGAAGAAAATAAGAGATTTATTAATTACTTTATATATTAGTTATATATCCGTATATTTTAAGATAGGGCTAAGAAGGTTATGGCTGTGATAAAGAAGTTATCGTTGATAACTGCGGTTGGTGTTTTCTTGAGTTTGCTTATGACAGGTGAAGCTTTTGCTTTTACTTTTACTCAAATTGCTGATACGAGTAACGACTTTAGTAGATTTGGCTTCTACCCCGCAATCGACAATGACGGTACAGTTGCCTTCCTAGCTGACTTAAATACTGGCGGTAGTGGGGTTTTTAAGGGTAGTGGTAGAGAGATTACTCGTATTGATGACGGTCAGTTTAGCTCCTTTTTCTCCTTTAATCCAGCAATTAGTAATGGCAACGTTGCTTTCTCTGGGAACCTGAAAACTGGAGGTTCTGCTATTTATGCTCTTAGTGGAGGCGCCCTCCAAGCAATCGCGACTAGTGGGAACCCTGCTACTTTCGGTTTGCCAGCAATTAACAGCGAAGGGACTATAGCTTTCTCTCAAATTCTTGATTCCGGAGTCCGAGCTATCTTGAGCAATAGCGGTGGAACAATCACCACTATTGCTGACACCAGCAATGCTAGTCCCTATAGTCGATTTGAGGGAAGCGCAATTAATACATCTGGTACTGTAGCTTTCAACGCTGAACTAAAAGCAGGAGGACGTGGTATATACGCTGTTAATAATGGAACAACAAGTACCATTGTTGACACTAGTGGCGAGTTTGATTTTCTCTTTAACCCCAGTATAAATAATCAAGGCATAATAACCTTTAAAGGTGTTCTTGATGAATTTGCAGGCGAGGGTATTTATGTAAGCAACGCTGGGACTGTCAGCAAGATTGCCGATAATAGTGGCGCTTTTGACTTTTTTCTAGATAATCCTGCTATTAACAACAACGCTACAGTCGCCTTTAAGGGTGTTTTAAAAGGAGGTGGCTTAGGTATTTATACTGGAGCAGACCCAGTAACCAATAAGGTAATTGCCTTGGGCGATTCCCTACTTGGCTCAACAGTTGCAGACCTTTATTTTTCCAGTCAAGGGATCAACGATAAAAACCAGTTCGCCTTTTATGCCAGACTTGCAGATGGTAGACGTGGTGTTTTTCGTGCTGACCCAGACTCCGACCCTCAAACTCCTATTTCAATTCCAGAACAAAGTTCGGTATTTAGTTTATTGACGGTAGGTGCCTTATTTATCTTTTTAAGACAAAGGCGTTTGAGTAATAAGTATTAAATCAAAGGGGTTAACCATAAAGGTTAACTCCTTTTAATTGTAAATGGTTATGAAGATTTTTGAGTGGTATAGATTTGAATATCCCATTCTTTGCCATTACCAAAAGCTTTCATCTTTGGTGATGTGTAAACTAACTGATTTTGAACAATCCATTGGTGAATCAATGGGTTGAACTCAGCGTAAGTTTGATAGCCCGGTTTCAACCACCAAAAAGGAACATCTACGTAGACTATAAGTTCAGGACGTTTATTTTTCATGCGCTCGATAAAATCCTGTTCTGCCTTTGGAGTTGGAATAATACCTGGTAGAAAAATAGTTTCTTGACTAGGGGAGTCAGTTGCTGTGAGAAAATTTAAAGTGGCGCCTGCGGGTATTACCAATACAGATTTGGCACCAGAAGCGTTGATATAGTTAATAGTCTGATTGAAAGCAACAGCAAGGTCGGCATATTTAGTGTAAATAGTCCCTTGGGGAGATTGGACTGCATAACGATGCTGCCCTAACTCCAACAAGTTCATACCACCACCTATTAGCAAGCAAATTAACAAAAACCTCCAAATTGGCAAATTACTTTTTTGAGCCAAATTATATAGAAAGGTAAAAAACAGCATTAGTGCTGTAACTGCATAAATTCCATAAAAATTGATATAGAACAAAAAGCGTGCGTTCAACAGTATAGAGAAAGCAAGTAATCCCCATAGTAAAGGAGCATGTTGGTGCTGAATTAATTGCCGCCAACTCAAACTAAACCACACAACTAGTAATGCTAAAAGCCAAGCCATATTTCCCAAAGGATGGAAAACAACATTCGAGCAACAGATCAAGCGACGCAGTATTAAAAAGCATAAAAAGCCAAAAGTAACAAATAAAAGCGACTTGACTGTAAACCTTAACCATTGGGAATCAAACACACGCTCCTTTCTAGGCAATCTGTTAGTCACTAGAGAAACAATACATATTACCACTAAAGCAGCTATACCAATTTTGAAGGTACTGTTCCAAATGTTGATTCGCAGCAACGCTAAACCGATTAGAGACAAAGCAATACTGCTAGTTACCTCAATTAATGCTTTATGTCGAATATTAGGTATCCACTCGCGTCTAACAAGCCAGTCAACAACAAACAGCGCAAACAAAATCACGATTGAAGTCGCTGTAAAAATGCTGAAGGTGTACCTCCAGATATTTAGAGTATTGTCCACACTAACAACCAAAACTCCGCTTTTGGTAAGAATTTGGGACTTAGAGAATGGCGCCATTGAAGCTTGTATAGTCTCCCAAGAAACTTGCTGGGCTAGCAGACTAAGTGGAATTAGTACGCAAATGCTTGCAATCAAAAGTACTAACATGCAGCGTTTCACCAAGGTTTTAAGGCTTATAGGAGGATATAAACTAGCACCAACCAATACACCTGCTATCCCAGATATCCCGTATTCCTGCTTAGAAAGTCCTGCTAACCCACAAGCAATCGCTGCTGCTACTAACCATCTTGTTTTGCCATTGCGTATGTAGCAGTCAATAGCAGCAAAAGCCAGCAGGCAAAACACTGTCCCATAGAGAGTACCGTAACTGTAAGGAACAATGAGATTAAACAACCCCCCCGGAGCGAAAGCACAATATATAAGCACACAAATCGTGCAAAGTCCAGCCCAAGCTTGATTAGTTAGTTGCTTTGTTAGTTGGTAAACCAGCAAAGTTGCCACTAAACCTAAAGCCAAACCGATTCCGTAAAAAACTTCCAAATGATGCCCAAATAACAGCAGTGCTAAAGCATTTACATAGTAAGGAAGAGGAGCATAGTAGTTTTGCAAATCACGGTATAAAAGTTCTCCAGCTAGTAGACGAGAAGTAATCTCTGCTTCTTGCCCTGTATCAAATATAGGATGTGCTAGCTTACCCCAACTAACTACCCCATATAGAATAAAACAAGTGATTACAACAACTAACCAAGGCTCGCTTAACAAAATATTTACTTTTGATCGCTTTTCAAAACTAGACATTTTCGTATTTATAATGTTCACTCATGCTATACATCTTAACAAATATCATATATTTTTATTTCAGAAAATATTTTTTTTCTAAAATTATATTTAAACTAATCGAAGGTCTGCCGACATTGATTATTTAGAAAACTAGACTACGAAATAATTTATCTTAATACAAGCTATAGAATACAATCAAACAACAAATTAAACAATTGCTATATAAGCTAATTAGTATAGAAACATTTATACGCTATGGTCAAAGAATATTGAATAGACTTTGGGAAGAAAACTTAATTTCAAAGTATGTGTATCTAAACTTCCAATATGAAATGTATCTGACATTATTAAAAAATCAATCGAAAAATCTGCATAAACAATATGAGAAGGCTAAAGATTTATTAGTTAACATTGGCGCTGGTTCTCAAGGTAAGTCAGGTTGGGTTAACGTAGACATTACTAGCGCTCCTGGTATTGACTGCGTTTGTGACTGCCGTACTAGCCTTCCATTTTCAAACGAGTCTGTTAAATTTATTTTTACAGAGCATTTCTTTGAGCATATAGATTACCAAGAAGAAGTTCCATTATTTTTATCAGAATGTTATCGAGTATTACAACCTGGTGGTGTGATACGTATAGTAGTTCCAGATATTCAAAAATATTTATATGGATACTGCGAAGAAGGTTGGGATAAATTAAGTGCAATCAGGCCTTTGGACTCAGAAAAAACTGATTTTTACTATGATTTTCAATATAATACAAAATTAGAAATAATTAATTTTGTATTTCGTCAAAATTATGAACATAAATATGCATATGATTATGAAACACTTGAATTTATTTTATATAAATATGGGTTTTCAATTGTGAAGAAGCAAGATTTTGGTAAGTCATTCATAAACGAGTTATGTATAGACCAAGAAATTAGAGCTTCTGAAAGCCTTTATGTTGAAGCAATTAAATAAATACTCAAGGAGGTAAATGACATTTATAACAAGGTGTTTATAACTAGCTGAAACACCAACTAAGTTTTCACGTTATGTGGAAAATCTAACACCTTATCCCCTCCAAGCTGAGTGAGGAGAGAGATTTTTAATATATCGCGAAAATTCAGAAACATAAAAGTTAACTTATTTTTTAATAGATTATATAAATTATTTTGTTTTGGTAATCCTTAAAAAATAAGTTAATGATCAACACAACTGTCTAAAAACTACAATTTCGCGATTGTTTGTAATGTATAAATCACCTATAGCAAAATGGCTAACCAAACAGTTTTTACAAACCAAACACCAAGTAACTCAAATGCTACAGATGGTGTAGATTATGAGCTAGGGATGAAGTTCAAAAGCGCCAAAGCAGGGAACATTACTGCTATTCGCTTTTTGAAGGCACCCAGTGAAACTAACGGTCATTTAGGAAAAATTTGGAGTACCAATGGTACTCTTTTAGCAACTTGTACGTTTGTTAACGAGACAGCTTCAGGTTGGCAGGAACAGGCTCTGACTACACCACTTCCTATTCAAGCTAATACTACTTACGTTGTTAGTGTTAACACAGCCAACACTTATTTTGCCATCGGCTTCTTTGGATTGGCGAATTCAGTGGTAAACGGAGACTTAAGTTCAATTGCTGATAACCAAAACGGAGTCTATGGTAATCCAAACGGTTTCCCAACTAATTCCTTCATGACTGCCAATTATTTCCGCGATATTGTATTTACTGCTGATGTTCCTTCTACTATTAACAAAGTCAGTGGTGATAACCAAAGCGGAGCAATAGGCACAACTCTACCAGACCCATTAGTTGTAGAGCTAAAAGATGGTTCTAATAATCCATTAGCGGGGGTTACAGTTGACTTTGCAGTTACCAGTGGTGGGGGTTCCGTTTCGCCACCAAGTGCAGTAACTGGCGCCAATGGTACAGCAAGCACAGTGTTGACCTTGGGAACAACACCAGCAACTAATAACACAGTCACAGCAACAGCGGCAAATATCGGCACTGTTACTTTTGGCGCGTTAGCAGAGCCTGCAAACCCCAACCCCATTTATTTAGAAAACAAAAAACCCGGAACAGCGAACTGGAAAATTACGAATCAGTCAACGAGTAATGAAATTGCAGGTTTTGCCACAGCAACTAGTGTTGGAAAAGGTGGTACACTGCCGATAAAAGTATCGCTTGCACAGCAAGGGCAATTTCAGGTTGATATTTACCGTTTGGGCTACTACCAAGGTACGGGAGGAAGACTTGTAGCTAGCAGTGGAGCTATCAATGGTAATACACAGCCTGCTTTAACACTTATAGACTCAAATACCAAACTATACGAAGCTAAAAACTGGACAGTATCTTACACAATTAATGTAGGTAATGACTGGACAAGCGGGTTGTATACAGCCAAGCTAACAGACCAAACAACAGGCAAGCAGTCACAAATATGGTTTGTTGTTCGTGATGACAGCAGAAAAGCAGATATTGTTTTCCAAAGCAGCTTTACTACCTACTTTGCTTATAACAATACTGGTGGCTATAGCACCTACTCCTATCACAGTATTGGCGGGCAAAGAGCATTCAAGGTTTCTTCAGATCGCCCATTATCAATGACCACCAATGAATGGCATCATTACAACCTAATGACTCTTTGGGAACGCAATATGGCGCGATGGTTAGAGTCCCAAGGTTATGACGTTTCGTACATCACAAATATGGACTTTCAAACCAACCCACAAATATTACAAGGGCACAAAGTCTTTCTTTCTGTTGGTCATGATGAGTACTGGTCACTAGAAGAGCGTAATGCTGTTGAACAAGCTCGCAATAATGGAATTAGCTTGGCATTTTTCTCATCAAATACTGCTTACTGGCGAGTGCGCTTTGAAAATTCGAGCGTAGGAGAAGCAAATCGGATTATGGCATGTTACAAAGATGCTACCGACACAGTAGCGCCTACAAATAAATGGAGAAGTCCACAGAATAACCGACCAGAAAATGCGTTGCTGGGAATTATGTACACAGGTGATCGCAATGATTTGTATTACACCTGGGGCGATCCCAATGGTAGCACTAATAGCTATAGTGGCTTCGACTTTGTAGTAGCTAATAGTTCTCACCCTTACTTTGCCAATACTGGTCTTAGCAACGGTAATAAGTTAACTCAGCTAATTGGCTTTGAATGGGACAGTATTGTCAATAACGGTTTTACCCCAAGTGGGTTAGAGATATTAGGTCAATCTCCAGTTAATCCTACTGGTTTAGATGATGACTTACCTCCTGGAACCAATACAAACTTAGCCCATACAGTTCGTTACACAGTTGGCGATGCAAAAGTATTCTCTACTGGCTCCAATCAATGGATGTGGGGGTTAGATAGTGACCGCATTACCCCAACCAAAGAGGATAACCGCGCCAAGCAAATCGCTGTCAACGTATTTGCGGATATGGGCGCCAAACCCCAAACCCCAGGAACAGGCATAGTCGTTCCTTAATATTAAACAGCCCAGGAGCTAATAAAATGCATCTAAGAATCAGACGACGAAGATTTGGGCAAATAGCAATTGCGACTTTTGCTTCTACTGCGCTTGCAAATCTAACAGGTAAAACTCTTGCACAAGAAGAGGAATCAATTATCTATGGGGTGAGTCTTGGTAGTAATAACGGCGCCACTAATGGTGATAGGAAAGTAGCAGCAAATATTGATGCCAACACTACCCCAGTATTAACATTAGTTATTTTTGACTTGGTAAGTGCTAGAGATTTAAAGACTATTCAACTGCCGAGTGTAAATGTTGTAGATACTACAGGTGCTGTAAACGCTGTAAATACAGATAGTAGAAATGGACGTGGTGAAACTGCAAGTAAAGCTTTATACACAGAACCTAGTGAGCGCATAACTTCTTTTACGCCTCTATCCAATAATGGATTCATTGTTGTTTCAGTAGCATCTACAAAAAATGGTAATTTTAATCGCATAATATATGTAGATAGTAAATCTGAAAGGCCTCAGAAAGCCCTAGGAGCATCAGGATTTCAAAAGGTAAATGGCACAATTGAAAGTCTTGCTGCAACTAAAGAAAACAGTTTGATTGGTGTAGTTAGCTTGAATGAAGGAGTTCCACCTTTTGAAGTAGTAAATTTTGATTCTAATTCCGCCAAGTTAAGCCGTAGTAACGAGCTACCTTTACTGTCAGGGAGTCTACGACTAAGCAACCTTGTTGTAGCCCCAGATAATACAATTTACGCGACTACTCTTAGCGCTCAAAACCCTACAACTATAGTACAAATTGACTTAGCAAACAAGGCGTTAGTTACTGGTAGGGGAAAGGTTGTTAGATTGTCAGAATTGAAATATAACAATAAACCTTTAGAGAACGATGTACTTAGCCTAGCCGTTTCTAAATCTGGTCAACTATACGCTCTTGCTAACCCTTCTTACGAAAAAGTAAATTCTTTATTTGCTGTGGACATCAAAAGTGGAGAAATGAAGCTACTAAGAAAATTTGCAGCTGATAAAATTGCCTTTGCTCGTGGTTAATAAATTGGAAAATGCTTAAGATTACAAGCATTTATATTAAATACCTCTGCTAATAGACAGAGGTATTTTTATATTTGTGCTATGGGTATAGAAGAGCATATTAAAGCATAACTTATTATTAGGAGAAAAACATGCACTCACAATTTGCAGAGTTGGGGAAAATAGAAAACAAGCAATCAATAAGCATTATAGTTCCATGCTTTAATGAATCTGAAGGAATTGAGTCATTAGAAAAAAAATTACAACCTGTATTGCAAAAGTTATGCTCAACCAGGTCAGTTGAACTTATATTTGTGGATGATGGCAGCATAGATGATACTTTTTTGAAGTTGCAAAAATATTTTGGAAAAACTGCTCAGATAATAAGTCATCAGAAAAATAGAGGTCTCTCAGCAGCTACAAAAACGGGCTTAGCATACTCAACAGGTAATATTATTTGCACAATTGACAGTGATTGCACTTACGACCCTATGCAATTAATTGAGCTTTTAGAGCTAATGCGTAGTGACGTTGATATTGTTACGGCATCTCCATATCATCCAAAGGGTCATGTCAAAAATGTTCCAGCTTGGCGCCTGTTTTTGAGTAAGGGTTTATCACCACTATATAGATTTGTATTGCCACAAAAACTCTATACTTATACAAGTATGTTTAGAGCCTACCGTCGTGAGGTTCTGGAAACAATACCAGTTACTTACCCAGGATTTTTGGGTCTTGTTGAGGTTTTAGCTGAAGCAATGTTGCGCGGATATAAGGTTGTAGAATATCCTGCTGAGTTAAGCAGTCGGATGTTTGGGCAGTCTAAGTTACGTGTAGCCAAAGTTATTTGGAGCCATTTAAAGTACATCTGTCAGCTAATCGTTCGACAAACATTTCAACAGAAAAAGCCTGCAACTCTACAATACAAACGTGCTAAAAACAACGTATGAAAGTCTTTACTATATTAGGCGCCAGACCGCAGTTTATAAAAGCGTCTGTAGTTAGTTTCGCTTTTAGAGATGCTGGAATTAAGGAAACTATTATTCATACGGGACAGCACTTCGATTCATTAATGTCCGATGTTTTTTTCCAAGACTTAGATTTGCCAACACCTCAACATCATTTAAATATCCATAGTTTAAATCATGGGGCAATGACAGGTAGAATGATGGAGAAAATAGAGGAGCTTCTAATTAATGATAAGCCTGATTGGGTATGCGTTTATGGAGATACGAATTCAACATTAGCAGGCGCCTTAGTTGCTGCAAAATTGAATATCCCATTACTCCATATAGAAGCAGGACTGAGAAGTTTTAATCGGCAAATGCCAGAAGAAGTAAATCGGGTTGTCACTGACCATCTTGCACAACTTCTATTTGCTCCCACAGACCTTGCCGTTAAATGCCTTGAAAAAGAAGGGATTTTTCAAGGAGTCCATTTAGTTGGAGATGTAATGATGGATGCTCTAATGCACTATCGAACTAAAGCCAACGAAACATCAGATATTCTTGAGAGGCACAAATTAAATAATAACGAATATTATCTAGCAACCATTCATCGCCCTAGCAATACAGATGAACGCCAGCGTTTACGTTCAATTTTAGAAAGCTTTACGCAATTAGACTTGCCAGTTATTTTTCCAATCCATCCTCGAACTCAAAGTTTAATAGAGAAAATGGAGTTGAGTAAATATTTAACCGCCAATTCAATTGTACCAATCCCACCTGTTAGCTATTTAGATATGTTAGTATTAGAAAGTGCTTGTCGCTGTATAATCACAGATTCTGGTGGTATACAGAAAGAAGCTTATATTTTTGAACGTCCCTGCTTTACCCTTCGCAATGAAACAGAGTGGAAAGAAACTGTAGATGTTGGTTGGAATCAACTAGTACAACCAGAAAATTTAAGTGAAGCTGTCGCAAATTTTACTCGACCATCTGAATGCCCTAAACTTTATGGAAATGGTGATGCAGCAATTAAAATTACTGAGGTCTTGCTTAATTAATTTTAAAATTTATACCGAGTTAAAATTGTTGCAAATTAAGAAAGTATATACGCAAGCAGTTTGATTTAAGATAAAGGAATAGAAAGCGTGTCAGAGACTGTAATTCTAGTTGAAAACCTAAGTAAAAAATATATTCTTGGGCACCAAGAAAAAGAGTATTCATTAAGACATAGTTTAGCCAAAATACCTACGTATCTTAGTCATAAAATCCAGAATTTTTCTAAAGGCAAGTTTTCTAAAGATGTATATAAAGATTTTTGGGCACTCAAGGATGTGTCTTTTGAGATTAAGCAAGGAGACCGTGTTGGTATTATTGGTCGGAACGGCGCTGGCAAATCAACTTTACTAAAAATATTGAGTCGAATCACCGAACCGACAAATGGCAGAATATCCATAAAAGGACGGGTTGCCAGTCTTTTAGAAGTAGGAACAGGTTTTCACGCAGAATTGACGGGTAGAGAAAATATTTTCCTGAATGGCGCCATTTTAGGCATGGGCAAGGCTGAAATTACCAGTAAATTTGATGAAATTGTAGCTTTTGCGGAAGTCGAGAAGTTTCTAGATACGCCAGTTAAGCGCTATTCTTCTGGTATGTATGTACGCCTTGCTTTCGCTGTAGCTGCTCATTTAGAACCAGAGATTTTAATTGTAGATGAAGTTTTAGCAGTAGGGGATGTACGATTTCAACAAAAATGTTTAGGGAAAATGGAAGAGGTTGGCAAAGAAGGACGTACTGTTTTATTTGTTAGCCACAACATGAGTACCGTGAGCCACCTATGTAGTCGTGGTATTTTATTAGAATCTGGCACTTTACATGCAGATACGAATGCAGAACATGCGATTTCCTTGTATCTAGATAAATCTTATAGTGTGTCTAAAGAACTGCCTTTGGTTGATAGAAAAGACCGCAGTGGCTCTGGAAAAGTAATATCTTCTAGTTTTAGAGTTTTAAATGAACAAGGTATAGAAGAAAACGTTTTACAATCGGGTAAAGATTATTATTTTGAAATAGGATATATAAATAAGACAGGTCATTCTTTAGATGATATAGTTGTTAGTCTTGATTTTTTCGATGATAAAGGCGTGAGAGTTCTTTTACTAAGAAGTAACTTTACCAATAATAATCTCAGTATTAACCCAGATATTGGCAGTATAATATGTGCTTTAAAAAATTTACCTTTAGCAAATAGCTTTTACCGAATATCAATATATTTATCCCATGCAGACCGTGAAATTCTTGATTGGATTGAAGACGCAGCATCTATAACCGTTGAGGGGGGGGACTTCTTTGGTACAGGAAACCCTGGACTGCCAAGCTACTGCAAAATATTAACTAAGGCTAACTGGTCCACAATC
Source organism: Calothrix sp. PCC 7103 (assembly GCF_000331305.1). Lineage (GTDB taxonomy): Bacteria > Cyanobacteriota > Cyanobacteriia > Cyanobacteriales > Nostocaceae > Dulcicalothrix. Next base: position 1,108,878 of record NZ_KB217478.1, read on the forward strand.
AAAACATAAATTTTAGGTACATGAACGAACAGCATTCTTATCGTGCAAATATTCCACCTGTTGCAGAGGATGTAGTACGTCCACTTTGGTCTGTGATGATTCCTACTTATAATTGTGCGAAATATCTACGAGAGACCCTAGCTAGTGTTTTAGCTCAAGACCCAGGAGCTGATATCATGCAGATTGAGGTAATCGATGATTGCTCAACCAAAGACGATCCTGCCGCAATTGTTGAAGAACTCGGACGTGGGCGTGTTAAATTTTACAGGCAACCACAAAACGTAGGTCACACAAAAAATTTTGAAACTTGTTTAAAGAGAGCGCGCGGTAAATTAATTCACCAACTGCACGGTGATGATTGTGTACGAGATGGGTTTTACCGTCAAATGCAAAGAGCTTTTGAGGAGAAACCTGAAATTGGCGCCGCTTTCTGTCGCCATATCTTTATGGATGAACATAGTCATTGGCAATATTTATCTGAGTTAGAGCAAACTGAAAGTGGTATTTTAAATAATTGGTTAGAAAAAATAGCTACTTTTCAACGTATTCAAACTCCATCAGTTGTTGTGCGACGCGACGTGTATGAAAAATTGGGAGGATTTGATAACCGCTTATCCTGGGTAGAAGATTGGGAAATGTGGGTGCGAATAGCTGCTCACTATCCAATATGGTATGAAGTTCAACCTCTGGCGGTGTATCGTAAACACTCAACATCTAATACAGGGCGTTACGTCCGTACTGGTGAGAATATTCGTGATGCACGCAGATGTATTGAAATAATCCAATCATACCTTCCTAAAGAAGTAGCTGGGAAATTATCAGTTCAAGCCAAAAAGAATTGGGCTTTCAACGCTCTAAATTCTAACGCACCTGCAATGCTAAGTATTGGAGATTTTAATGCTGCTGTTACCCAAATACTAGAAGCACTTAAATGTAGCAATTCATTCAATGTTGTTTTACCTGCATTAAAGTTAAGCACAAAAGTACTGTACAAAATAATTATAACAAAACACCCTAGAAATCCCTAGGCTTTAGCCACAAGCATCCTCTACAGATATAAATTATCATGAAGTTAAGCGTAGCAACTATTACATATAATCACGAAAATTTTATTGCTCAGGCACTTGAAAGTGTCCTGATGCAGGAAGTTAATTTTAATTATGAAATTGTTATTGGTGAAGATTGCTCTACAGATAAGACGAGAGATATTATCATTCGCTATCAACAAAAATATCCAGATAAAATTCGCTTACTACTTCCTGATAAAAACCTAGGGATGCATGGTAATTTGATTCAAACATTGAAAGCTTGTCGAGGCAATTATATCGCGCTTATTAAAGGAGATGATTATTGGACTTCTAGCAATAAACTTCAAAAACAAGTAGATTTTTTAGACACACATGATTATACAATTTCTTTTCACAATAGCTTATGTCTTTATCCAGATGGCAGCACAACACAATACCATCATGTTTTGAATCAAAAGGTTTTCAAGTCAGAAGATTTACTTTCAGTTGATAATTTGATACCAACTTCTTCAATCGTTTTTCGACAAGACAGCATAAATGAATTACCTGGCTGGATTTATAAGGCAGATTTTCTTGATAAGACAATACAAATTTTTGCTTCTCAAAATGGGGGTATTGGATATATAGATGATAGCATGAGCATATATAGATTACATTCCCAAGAAAATTTGTCACTGGAAATTCAAATTGAAAATCTGTTAACAACAGTAAATTGGTGTTATTACTTAAACGAATATTTTGACTCTAAATATCAAAATAAAATCAAACTTTTACTGTGCGAATGTTATAAAAAAATGGCTTTAATTTATTCCGAAGAACGTAAATATAGAAAAAATGCAAGAGAATATGTAAATAAATATTTAGCTTCAGCCATATCAAACGGAGTTTCATTAAAGACTGCTGTTATCCCTGTGCTTAAAATCTACGCTCCCATTTTATTCGATGCTATAAAAGCAATCAAACAGTTTTTTATTTTCCTAAATAGTTTTGTTAAAGAATTTATTGGCTTATCCATTATTAGATTTAGTATTAAGCATGTTCATGGTTTGAGAAAAATTAATTATGGGCTAGATGAATTAATCGTTACTTGCCTTGTTAGAAATGGAGAGCTTTACGTAAAATCATTTATTGAACATTATTTTTCACTAGGAATTAAACATATAGTATTTTTAGATAATGGTTCCACAGATAAAACTATTGAAATTGCTAAAAATTATAATAATGTAACAATCATCCATTCTAGTTGCCCCTATAGCAAATATGAAAAATTAATGAAGAAATATTTAGTTAAGCGTTATTCAAAAAAAAGATGGAATTTATTTGTAGATATTGATGAATGTTTCGATTATCCTTTTTCCAAAATTTTAAGTTTAAATTCCTTCTTAGAATATTTAAATAAAAATTCATATACTGCTGTTGTGGCACAAATGCTTGATATGTTTTCAAGTCAGAGTTTAGGAACCCTCAAAAGTTCAAAAGACGACGACATAAAGAAGGTTTACGATTATTATGATATTAGCAATATTCGTAAATACGAATATCCGTTAGAAGATGTGCCACCATCAAAGAACATAAAATTTCATATTGGTGGTATCCGAAAAACTTTGTTTGAATCTGACAATTGGTTAACTAAGGCACCATTAGTATTTGTAAATTCCCAAATAGAGTTATTCTTTTACCATCATTATACAAGAAATGCTCTCTTAGCTGATTTTACATGTGTTCTTCTACACTATCCTTTTACAACTTCTTTCTACAATAAGGTTATGGAAGCTGTAGAAAGTGATAGGTATGCACTTTCTGCAAGTAATGAATATAAGATGTACTGGAATAAGATAAAACAAAATCCAGAACTTAACCTTAAGCAAGAAACAGCTTGTAGATTGGAAAAGTTAGATGATTTAGTAAATAAAGGCTTTTTAGTTTTATCACAAAACTACATACAATGGGTTAAAGAAAACACTACAATAATGTACAAAAATAATGAATGTTCTTCATATTAATCGACTTGACGTTGGTGATGGTGCTGGTATTGCAGCTTACAGATTACACCAAGGTCTTTTAACTCAAGCTTTTAACTCTCGTTTACTAGTTGGCAAAGCCGCAATTAGTGACAATAAAATTGCTAGCATACCTGATAAATATCCTGTTGCAACCAAGCTTCATCAATTAATGTGGCGCCTGGGTTTAAGCAATCTTAGCATCATCAACACCTTTGATATTCCCAAACATACCTTCTATCAAGAAGCTCATATTCTCAACTTTCACAATGTATTAGGCGGATATTTTAACTATTTAGCTATTCCATACTTAACCAAAGATAAACCCTCAATTTTAACACTTCACGATATGTGGAGTTTTACAGGGCATTGTACCTATGGTTATGAATGCGAACGTTGGAAAATTGGTTGTGGAAAATGTCCTTACCCTGATGAATTTCCAACCATAGGCATGGATAATACTCATATAGAATGGAAATTAAAAAATTGGGTTTATGCCCGCTCGCAACTGACCTTTGTAGCTCCTAGTAAATGGCTTGTTAATCAAGCAAAACAGAGTATATTGAACCGCTTCCCAATTTACCACATCCCTTATGGTATAGATACAGAAGCTTTTCAGCCTCTGGAACCAGAACAATGTCGTTCACTGCTTGGTATACCATTAAATAAAAAGGTTTTAATGTTTGGAGCAATTCATCTCAACGATAGGCGCAAAGGTGGCGACTTATTGTTAAAAGCTCTCCAAAGCTTACCAGAATCACTCAAAGCGGAAATTATTCTTTTGACTATGGGTTATTGTGGTGATACTATATCGAGTTCTATAGGTATACCAAGCGTAAATCTTGGCTATGTAAATAATGATAGAATCAAGTCAATAGCCTTTTCTGCTGCTGATTTGTTTATTTTCCCCACCCGTGCTGATAATTTGCCTCTAGTACTACAAGAAAGTCTGGCATGTGCTACCCCAATAGTATCCTTTAATATTGGTGGTGTCCCTGATATGGTGCGTTCAGAAGTAACTGGCTACTTAGCAGAACCAGAAAATACCCAAGATTTATGTAATGGTATTATTAAGTTACTAGAAGACACAAAGCAGAGAGAAAGCATGGAGCAAAATTGTCGAACAGTAGCTCTTGAAGAATACTCCCTAGAGCTACAAGCAAAAAGATATATAGACCTATACAGTAAAGTTTTACAAAGTTAGAATTCACATACTATATTCCTAGCCAAAAAAATTCAAATGTTCTCTGTAGTAATACCAACCTATAATCGCGCAGATAAGTTGAGACGTGCGCTTATATCCTTAAAGTCACAATCATGGCAAGAATTTGAAGTAATTGTATGTGATGACGGGTCAACTGATGACACAAAAAGTGTTGCCTTAAGCTTTGAAAAAGATTTAGACATAAAATATATCTATTCAAACAATTCAGGTGGACCAGCAAAACCTAGAAATCTTGGTATTCAAAAAGCACAGTATGATTGGATATGTTTTCTTGACTCAGATGATTGGTGGTACAAACATAAGTTAGCGGAGATGAGAAACGCTATTCAAAATTTTCCGTCATCAAATGTTTATTATCACGATTTTGATGTATATTCAGGCAATGAAGATACGACTTGTGGAAAATTTTATAGCCGAGATTTAGGAGAAAAACCATACATAGAATTATTAGTTTACGGTAACGGTATTGTTAACTCAAGTGCAGTTGTCAAAAAACAAAATATTCTTGAAATAGGTGGTATAGATGAAAATGAGAATCTAATCTCAATGGAAGACTATGATTTATGGATTCAATTAGCAAAAGATGGAGCAAAATTTACATATATACCAAAATCATTAGGAGGATATTGGATAAATGATAATGATCACATTACAGCTAACTACCTGAGAGGATTAAAATGTAAAGAAACAATTTACAATAAATATATACATCTGTTATCTCCACAAGAAAAAACACTATTTATTCAAAGTTATAATTTGCATCTTGCATGTGTAGCGCTAGACACTAAAGACTTTAACAAATCATTATCGCTAACGTTTTCCATACTCCGTAACCCATATAGTTTTCGGTTACTTATTAGAACATTAAAGTTCTTGAAGCTTTTTTCAAAAAATATACAATCATGAAACAATTAAATGTCGCATGAAGGAGCTTGTACAACAAAGAAATATGAATATCAATAACTTAACTGACTTAGTTTCTATTGGAATTGCCACTAAAAATCGTTGGCAAGACCTTGAAATTTCTTTGAAAAAAATTGCTGAGGCAGGCTTAAATAATATTAGGATTTTCATCTTTGATGACAACTCTGACTTATCTTGCCCCTTTGATTGGCAATCACTCCCTCTTAATATTCATCTACAAAGATTTTCTGAATCCAAAGGCTACATTGTCAGGCGTAATCAGTTAGCGCAAACAATGGAAACCAAATATTATCTCAGTCTAGATGATGATTCTTTCCCTGTTTCTGGTTCTCTAGCAGCAGCTGTTGAATTTGCTGAATCTCGCCCTGATATATATTGTCTTAGTTTTCCTATTTACAATCCAGTTTGGGGTTGTTATCAAAATCCTTCTTTTCACATACATCCTTATCAAGTCAGAAGTTTCGTAGGTTGCGGTCATTTACTACACCGCTCGCATTTTTTGAGTTTAGGTGGTTATCGTGAAGAACTAGTTCATCAGGTAGAAGAACTTGAGTTTGCAGCTAGAGCTTTTCAAGCAAAACTATACTGTTACCATTTCCCTGATTTTGAAATCAATCATACAGCCTCAAATAATGCTCGTAGCTCGTGGCGTTGTGATTTTTATAGCGCTCGTAATAATGTTTTATGGAATGATTGGTTTGTACCGAGCCAGTTGGAACTGATTAAACAAAGCCGCAATTTTATTTATAGAACCTATTTTTCTATCAAAACTGGGCGCCTTGCTTCTCTTGAAGGACAATTTGCAGGATTGAGGAATATAGGCAAATATAAAAAGTACCGTCAAAGAATGTCTCTTCAAGTTTTTAGAAATTGGAGAAGTTTACCCGGTAGTTAGTAAAGCTTTATTTAGAGATTAGAAAATTTATACTCGTTTTAAAAATGCAGATTTGCTTACATTCTGCTCAATTTTTTCCCGTAATTGGTGGTATACCGCAGGTTAGCTACACGTTGGCTAATTATTGGGTTCAACAAGGACATCAGGTGACTGTTGTCACTGATACCCCTGCGGCTGTTGAGCAAGATACTACCTTTAATTTTCCAGTAATTCGTTGTCCGAGTTTTGCAAGCTGGAAGCTCCTGCTTCGTAACAGTGACGTTATCGTTTCTAAAGGTTATAGTATTCGGCATTTAGCTGCATGGCTTATATCAGGCAAACCAATTATTTGGATACATCCAGTTTACATTCCTGAAATAGTTGAATCTAACAAAATCAAGTGGCGAAGCTTAATTAGGATTCTCTTAGCAAGGGCAATACTACCTTTAGCAGCAAGCCATGTTTATGTTAGCCATGCCGTAGAAAAACAAATTGGAAGTCCAAAGGGGCTTGTAATCTATAATCCAGTAGAAAACTGCTTCCGACCATTGCCCAATATTATAATCAAGAACGATTTCGCCTTCTTCGGCAGAATGGATCCAGAAAAGGGAGTCAACACCTTACTTGAAGCGTTAGCAATCTGTAGACAAAAGGGTAAAGTTTATACACTTGATTTGTATGGGTTTGGACCCTATTTAGCTGAATGGCAACAGTCAGCAGAAACACTAGGAATTGAAACACAAGTCCGCTGGTATCCATTTTTACGAGGCGATGAATTAGTAGAAGCAATGAATGCGGCTGGGGTTGTAGTAATGCCATCTCAATGGTCAGAGCCAATGGGTTTGGTGGCTGTAGAAGCAATGGCTTGCGGAAAAGCTGTTATTGGCTCGCAACAGGGTGGTTTAGGGGAAGTATTAGAAGGTTACGGTATGACTTTTGAAAATGGTAATGCCGAGCAATTAGCAGAATGTATGATTAAGGTTCGCTCAGACCCTGACTTACGGCTAAATTTGGAGAAAAAAGGGTACGAGCGCGCACGTGACTTTACACCTAGCACCATTGGCGACAAATATCTACAACTTTTTGAGAGTTTCTTGAAACATCCTCTCAGGGTATAATTCGACAATTATGAAAATACTATTTTATTTTGGTGGATTTGCTCCAATCGGAGGGATAGAAACATTTTGCAAAAATTTATTGCTTTATCTTCAAGCAAAAAATTATGATTGTAGACTATTATGCTGGGGTCAAAACTCACCTTTACTAAAATCACTTAAACAGACAAAAATAAAAATTACTCGTAGCCCTTGCCAATGGGGTTGCCGATGGAATCTACCAGATTGGCTAGTTTTACCTCTTGGACTCCAACAAGTGAAACAAGCAGATGTAGTTATCTTCGGTAAACTCTTGCCTAACAAAATTTTAAAGCAGCTAAGGCTACAAGCTGGTAGCTATAAAAAATTTGTTTATATTACTCCTTATCGACCATCATCTCCAAAAAACGCTGAAGAAAAGAAATATTTTCTAGAAGCACTTCAGAATTTTGACGTAATTTTAGTACAAGCGTCGGTATTTAAAGAAGATTTACTTAAAATTGGCTATAAAGGGCGCCTTGAGACAATCCCATATATCCCTCAAAAACCTGGTACACTTAAATATTTTCTGACAACAGAACCCTTGAAAATCGGTTTCTTAGGTAGACTCGTAGAAGATAAAAATATAAGTTTATTAATAGAAGCTTTTCATTGTTTCCAAGATAAATGGTTACAGGTATATGCCGAATCTCGTGTGAAGCGAGAGCAAAAGCCTAGCTTGCATATATTTGGTGATGGTCATCTGCGTGAGCAATTAGGGCAACTAGTTGAAAAATTTGGCATTACAAATTCTGTAATTTTTCATGGTAACATTCCTAATAATGAAATAGAGTCAGCAATTGCCTCATGTCACCTATTTGCTTTTACTTCCCGCATCGAAGGACAATGTTTAGCAGCCTTAGAAATTTTGGGTTGTGGTAGACCAGTTGTTGCTATAGATGCAGGCGCCTTACCAGATATTTTATCTGATTCTCGCCTAGGTCTTCTCGTAGAGTCTACTCACCCAAATGCCTTTGCGGATAGTTTGATGCAAATGGCAAATTTAATAGAACGAAAGTTAATCTCACCAGAAACTATTCGTTCGGCTTATCTAGAGCGATATGCACCAGATAAAGTAGGTGAACGCTATAAACAAGTACTAGATTCCTTACTATAAAAAGAAATTATATACAATGAATAACATTCGAGTACACTTATATAACTTTACAAAATTATTAAATTAATTTATTTCCTGCCTTGTATGACTAACGTATTAGAAACATCCGGCAAAAAATTAATAGTAGCACAATTAGGCGCAAGAAAACATTACCAAGAGCCTCTGCTATTCCATCGTTGGGGTATTTTAGACAAATTCTACACCGATTTTTACTCTGGCCACAGCTTTGTTGCTAACTTATTGCGCTATTCCAGCATTTATAATCGCCTACCCAGTTTTCTGAAAAAAAGTTTAGACCGATATGACCCAGGTTTAAAAAATGCAAAAATTATTCACTTCCCCAAATTTGGATATCAATACGTACAATCTTTAAAAAAAGCTTCACCAGAACAAGCATCTCAAATCTTTGTATCCGGGGGGCAAGAATTTTGTCAGCGAATTCTACAGCGTGGCTTAGGAAAAGCTGATACTATATATGGCTTTAATAGCGCCTGCCTAGAGTTGTTTGAATATGCCAAACATAAAGGGATTCGCTGTATTTTAGATCAAACCCTCGCAGATTACTCACTTGTGCATCAACTGCTACTCTCTGAAGAGGAGCGTTGGCAAGAGTGGTCTTTAACACCCTTTACAGTTAGTAAAGCTGATTTAGCATTAATGCAGCGGGAACACCGTGAACAAGATTTAGCTGATTATATTATTTGTGGCTCCGACTTTGTGAAAGACTCCCTTATCGCCAGGGGAGTTGATGCGAACAAGGTAAGAGTGGTGCCATTGGGTAGACTTAAAGACGAAAAACCCATAGAGTCAAAACCTACTATCCAAACTCCGCAAGAGCGTGGAGGTGGGTTAAGAATATTATTCATTGGTTCAGTAGGATTGCGGAAAGGAATCCCTTATTTATTAGAAGCTTTACGTTTAATCAAAGGGAAGATTCCTTTTACATGCCAAATCGCTGGCGCCTTGGAAATTAAGCCTGAGCGTATTAATGAATACAGTGATGTATGTAATTTTTTAGGAAGAATTCCCCGGTCTCAGGTAAAAGATTTATATAACTGGGCAGATGTATTTGTACTTCCTTCAATTTGTGAAGGTTCAGCAATGGTTACTTATGAAGCGTTGAGTGTAGGTTTGCCAATTATCACTACTTATAATTCAGGCTCAATTATTAGAGACGGAATTGATGGCTTTATAGTCCCATCTAGAAATGTAGAAGCAATTGCTGATAGACTAGTAAATATTTACGTGAGTGGCATCAACTTGAAGGGCGAAGTTAGTAATCAAGAATATTTACAATCTACATTAAGATACTCAGAAAATACATTGCGTCAAATTATCATGGGCGATGTAGAAGCAAAGTCTAATAATATTAATTTTATTGCCAATGCCTGAAATATATCAAAACTTATTTCTGATCATCTGTGTTGGTATATTAATTTGGGGGGTAATTCGCATAGAACGAATTTACCAATATCCATTTTTCATGATCAACATATTCATATCTTTTCTTATGCCTCAAGTATATGCCTTGATTAATAATCCTGGTGTAGTTACTCATGAAGCTTTAGAAAGGGTATTATTGTACTTATGTCTTTGTGCTGGAGCTTGTTGGATAGGCTATCAAATAAAACCAAATCGAAAATGGTTAGCGAAACTAAATATTGTTATAGATGAGCGTAAATTAACCACAGCAGGGATAGCTCTGATGATTCAGGGACATTTCTTTTATTTCATACTTTCTCGTACTACTCCTGATATCGCTGCCAATGGTAATTGGACTGGACCAGCTACCATATATCTCTTTTTGGCTCAAGTTGTCAATATTGCTTTTGGTATTTTTATTTTACAGACACTGAAGCGCCTTAGTATTCTTAACATTACTTGTGCAATATTATCTGGTTTACCCATTTACCAGGAAATTATGAATGGGCGCCGACAACCAACAATGACATTTGTAATTATTATCGGTTTATCCTTGTGGATGGCTCGTCGCTATATACCTCCAAGATGGCTAGTTGTTACAGCCTTACTTTCAACAACATTTATTATTCCTGTGGTTGGTCAATTACGTAGCGGTTTTTGGGAGCTAGTTTTTAGTGGTAACTGGCAAGCTGTACAATTAGCAACTCAGCAAGCATTTGCAGCACAACTATCAGGACTGGTATTAGAGTTAAGAAATGCTGCATTATTGGCAGATGTGGTAGAGCGTACTGGTCTATATGGGTTTGGCACTGGGTACTGGGATAATCTTGTTTTTCAATATGTACCCGGACAAATTGTTGGGTTCGATTTTAAAAAATCTCTACAATTTAATTTAACTGAAAAATATATTGAGTCACTAATGACTTTTTATAGTTATACTATTCCAAATGGTACTACATATACTGGTATTGGAGATTCATTCACTCAATTCGGTTATTTTGGATGTGTAATTTTTGGATTCTTAGCATATATTTTTAAAAATATTTGGGTATCTGCTGTCAATTTTAAAAGTACGATTAGTAGACTAATTTATATAGGCATAGTTAGTCCGGCAATGATAGCTGTTACACATGGGATAGGAGCATTTCTCCAGCAAGCTTCATTTCAAGTAATTTTTATTGTTTTTGTTGCTTATTACTCTAAAGTCAAATATCAAATTGAGTATAAGTAAAGGAACAAAATATTAAATTATAAATAAGCTTCAAGTAAAAACTAATATGAAAATTTTAAATTTAATTCAATGTTTAAACCTTGGGGGAATGGAAAAAGCTACCTACAATTTAATCAGTGAAACATATGGTAATATTGATTGGCATATACAAAGTATCACACCAGCAGGAGACGGAAAAAACTTATTTACAAGCTTAAATATTCCAATAAATGACAATCACTATAATGGGAAATTGGGTTATAAGTCTCATTTCTCATTAAGAAAAAAAGTACAAAAATTTAGTGGTGATATAATTTTAGTTACTGGTCCTACTCTAAGTGGATGTTTAAGCATTAAAGGAAAAAAAGAAAAAAAAATTCTTGCAATTCATTTTTGTCATAAATACGGCAATCAAAATCCATTAAGATGGAAGTTATTTTATAAGTATTTAGGTATTGATTATGATGCAATCATTTGCCATTCCCCCTATCTGCTAGAACAAACTCAAGAATTGGCACCGCATCTAAAGCAGAAATTATATTTGATTGAAAATTCTACACAAATAGAAAATTTAACAACAAAAGAAGATAAGCAAGCCGCGCGTCAAGCTCTTGACATTCCCGTTGATTCTTTTGTTATTGGGAATGCTGGATGGTTAATTGAGCGGAAGAGATTTGATATTTTTCTACAGGTTTGTGCAACAGTTTATAAATCTAACTCAAATATTTATTGCTTAATTGCAGGTGATGGTCAACTACGTCAAGAGCTAGAAGAACTTGCTCATGCATTAGGAGTATCTAATCAAGTTAAGTTTTTAGGTTGGCAGAAAAATATTAAGACTTTTTATCAAGCGATAGATTTACTATTATTCAATTCAAATTCTGATGCATTTGGTCGGACAGTTATGGAAGCAATGGGGTATGGTGTTCCTGTTGTTGCATCTGTTTTAGAAGGTGGTACAGACTCTGTTTTAATCCAATGCAAAAATGGGTTTTTAATACCAAAACATGATATAAATCTACTTGCTCAGTATTGTCTAAAGCTAATGAATGATAAAAACCTATATCAAAAAATTCAAGTGGCTTCAATAGATACTATTAGTAAGCGTTTTAATAATGAGCTATATGTTCAAAAGTACTTAGAAGTATTCTATAAAGTTTTGAAATAAAAGTATATATAAACACCTATTTAAAAATGCATACTGTTACAATTTTTATCAATATTGGTAGCTATCACGCTGCTCGACTTCGTGCTGCTTATTCTGCTTGTCAACAACGAGGTTGGAGTTTTACCGCAGTTCAGGTTACAGATAATACCTTAGAACATCCTTGGGGTGATTTAAAGCAGGAAATTACATTCCCTCTAAAAACCCTTTTAACAGGGAACTGTACATCTCTAAACTTAGAACAGGCAGCAAATGCACTGGCTAATTTATTGGATAACTTACAACCAGATGCAGTTGTGATTCCTGGCTGGGGTTTTCCCATATCCCGTGCAGCCCTTTCTTGGTGCAGGTGCCATCATATACCTACTATTGTAATGAGTGAAACAAAGTGGGATGATGAACCAAGGCAATGGTGGAAGGAGAAACTCAAATTTTGGTTACGTATTAGCAAGTTTGATGCAGCACTTGTAGGAGGTAATCTACACCGAGATTATCTAATAAAGCTAGGCTTTCCAGGCAATCGAATTTTTTCGGGTTACGACACGGTAGACAATGACCACTTTAACCAAACAGCATACAGAGCTAGGCAAAACCCAGAAACAGCCAGAAAACAACAACCCCAAATTCCGAATAAACTATATTTTATCGTTTTGACACGCTTGTTAAAGCGGAAAAATGTTCACCGTCTAGTAACAGCTTATGCTGATTATCGCCAGCATATAGGAGTAGAGCAAGCTTGGGATTTAGTTATCTGTGGTAGCGGTGAAGAGGAAAGCAACATTCGCCAACTGATTAACGAATTAAAGCTAGCAAATTGCATACATTTACCTGGGTTTATACCTTATCAAGCTTTAGGAGATTGGTATGGGTTAGCTGGCGCCTTTGTTCATCCCGCGCTTCTAGAACCGTGGGGTTTAGTGGTAAATGAAGCTTGTGCAGCAGGATTACCAATTATTTGTAGTCGTACAGTTGGTTCTGCAAGTGAACTTGTTCAAGATGGGAGAAATGGTTTGTTATTCGACCCGGAAAACACACAAGATATTACTCGTACTCTAGTAAGTATTTCTCAAATGAATGCAGAAATGCGAATGGAAATGGGAGAATTAAGCCAGAAAATTATTGCGAACTACAGTCCAGAAAAATTTGCTGAAGGTATTTGTAACGCAATATCTCACATTTTGTAAGGTGGATGGGCGCCACCCTACGTAAGAGTAAGGTGAGCATTGCCCACCCAACATAATAATAAATTTATTACAAGGTGCTTTCAATGAATATTTTAATTTTTACTCCTTATATTGGAGCAAATTATGGTGGAATTGGTAGAGCAGTGGAGGGAATTGCAGGAGGGTTAGCCAGCCAAAATCTTAATGTAGATGTAATCACAACAGACGCTAATAATTTAGAAAAATTGCTTTTGCCATTAAATATATGGACTAACGAAAATAAATATAGAATCCGATATTTTCCTTGCTGGCATAAACATGACTTTGTTTGGAGTTGGCAATTACTGAATTGGCTAATACATAATCTCCATAAATATGATTTAGTTCACACACATACTGTTTTTGCTCCAATAGTTTCTGTTGTTAATTTGTTATGTAATCTCAAGCGTATTCCTTACGTAATGACCCCACATGGAATGCTAGAACCTTGGGCATTATCTTACAAAGCAGGCAAAAAACGCTTTTACTATAACTTGATTGAAAAGAAGATTTTACAAAGAGCTAGTGCAATTCACGTTATCGCAAACCTGGAAGCTAAAAATGTTAAATCTTTAGGATTTAATCATCTTGCAATTGTAAATAACGGAATTTATCGCCATGAATTTACAGCGCTCCCAGATACGGAAATTTTTTATCGACAGTTTCCAGCAACACGCAATAAGCATTTAATTTTGTTTCTTGGTCGAATTGACCCAAAAAAAGGCTTAGACTTACTAGCCGAAGCTTTTGCTCCCGTTTTGAGCAAATTTCCTCATGCACATCTAGTTGTTGCTGGCCCCAATAGCATTGGATATTTAACAACGGTAAAAAAATACTTCTCGCAAGCTGGGTGTAAAGATGCTGTTACTTTCACGGGGATGTTGACAGGCACAATTAAATATGCTGCACTCGCTGCTGCTAATTTATATGTTGCTCCTTCTTATTCTGAAGGTTTCAGTATTTCTATTCTGGAAGCAATGGCTGCTGGGAAACCATGTATCATTACAACAGGTTGTAATTTTCCTGAAGCTGCCCATGCGAAAGCCGCTTATGTAGTCGATATTAATATTGATGCCGTCGCAAACGCATTAATACAGTGTTTGAGTTATCCAGAACATGCCCAGAATACAGGCACCCGCGCGCGTGAGTTGATAATGCAAAATTATACTTGGGAAAGTGCGGCCCAAAAGCTAGTCGAAGCATATAAAGCTATCCTTAATTCAACTTTACCGAAGTTATCAATAAATAATTTAGGTGTGTCTTCGAGCAATACACATTAAAGATAGTGCTGACTTCGATGAAACAGGATTTATTCCAGATAACAATTGTGCAATTCGGCACCGCCAGTAAGAATACCCATAGTTTCCCTGTAAAACTGCGGCACCAACTTCATGGCTATGAGGATATAATTCAACTTCAAACCCTATTGGTTTTAAGACGTGATCATACATCTCTTTTGTCACACCATCACCTGGTTTATGATGTACTTCTGTAGCTAAACTCCAAAATTGCTCTTCCCGTGTAGAGTGTCCACCTCGTTTGAGTAATCGATAAAGCGGTAAACGCATTTGCCACAACAGTAAACTCAAACCCCGAAACTGATAAGCGGTTAATTGTGGGTCGTGGTCGGTTATTAATAGTCCACCGGGACGCACCAAACGCGCAGCTTCCGCCAAAACTTTTGCCATATCATCACAATGGTGCAAGCAAGCATTGAGCATAACAACATCAGCGAACCCAGACACAAATGGTAATTTATGTGCATCTGCCAAGACAGGAGTATAACCAATTTGTTGAGCCATCTTTAAGGCGCCGAGTGAAACATCTACACCAATTAATAAACTTGGTTCTCCACATTGGTCTTTTAAGGATGCGTACAGATTACCTGGCCCGCAACCAATATCGACTACTATAGCCGCATCCCAACGATTTATAGCTGCCTGCCAAAGTTCTACAAACTTCTGATCGCGATGGCAAGCATCAAAATAATTCTTTCCCCATTCTGGATGTCCAAAGTAATAACTATTTGCTTCAATCGCTGGTGTTCGATGAGGAATTGTGCATTTTAAAATTCCTTCCTCCCATACCTCGATATTATTGTCTGTTGGTAGAAATTTTTTTAATTTTTCAAGCGATTGGTATAACATATGGTCAAACTCACTTACTAAACAATAATAACATCAACAATAGTAAATATTATACAATATTTTAATTTAAAAAAAATTATAGATTAGCTTGATAAATATAAATTATGAGTAATCTTATTTCATCAAAATTTTTAATACGCGAGCAATATGCTGAAATTATTGCCGCTAAGTTAAATCAATCTAAAGAAACCCTCAAAAAAGAGTTTTATGTGCCTAATCAAATAGCTAGCTGCTATCTTGATGATTTGTTGGATAAAACAGATGTTAAAAATATATACAAAGCTTTCCCTCAAAAGCAAGATATGTTACAGTTGAATGACTGGCGCGAATATAAATATGTTGGAATTCAAATAGATAAATACAGCCCGATAATATCCGAGATAATTTATTCTTTCCAGCATCCGAAAGTAGTAAAGGTTATTTCTGAAATTACCGGAATTAAGCAATTATTTCCCGATGAATACCTGTATGCAGGTGGAATTAGCTTAATGGATAAGGGTTGTTTTCTCAATCCACACCTTGATAACTCTCATGATAAAGACCGAGACAAGTATCGCGTACTAAATTTATTATATTATGTCACTCCTAATTGGCGCCCTGAATATGGAGGAAATTTAGAACTATGGGACTCAGGTTTAAAAAATCAGTGTCGAACTATTGACTATAAGTTCAACCGATTAGTAATTATGATGACTAATAAAAACTCTTTACATTCTGTTAACAAGGTTAACTATCAAGGTCAGCGTTGTTGTGTGTCAAATTATTATTTCTCTGACCAACCTGTAGATACTGAATCATATTTTCACGTTACTTCTTTTCGCGGGCGCCCAGAACAAAAGCTTAGAGATATTATATTACAAGGAGATGCCATACTGCGGAATGGTATTCGCAAAGTGTTTAAATATGGAATTAAAAAGTCTCATTATTATCGCAAATGAAACTTTTGTATCGTTTTTTCACAAAATACTGGCACCTATCTCTAGTTTCTCTTATTCTGATCCTGATTCTAATCATTCCCATCAAAATTAAAATAGCGTTACATCAAGCACCGCAACCTCAAGCATTTTTTGTTTTAGGTGGTGAACCAAAACGCGAAGAGGTAACTGCTGAAATTGCGCGTTGGTTTCCAAATTTAGATATATGGCTATCTTCGGTTCCCAATGTTGTAGAAACTAAAAAAATCTTTAAAACTGCCGGCATTAATTCTACTCGCTTACATATTAACCAAAGCGCGGTTGATACTGTAACTAACTTTACTACTTTGGTAAATGATTTCCAACAATCTAAAATTCAACATTTGTACCTAATTACCAACGATTACCATATGCCCAGAGCTAAAGCTATTGGTACTTTAGTCTTAGGTAGTCGCGGTATTGTTTTTACTCCTGTTTCTGTTCCTTCAAATCAACCTCAAGAGTCAAATTTTCGTATCGTCCGAGATACGCTTCGGTCGGTACTGTGGATTTTTACAGCCCAAACGCTCGGTAAATGATAAATAATTATAATTTTTTATTATGCGCTTAGACCAATATACTATCGGTACTTATACACCAGGGGCGCCTTTATGGAAGCAAATTCTATGGTACTTCGTTGGTTCTCCTTTGGTGGAATGCCATTGGTTGCCAATGTCTAATATTAAGGTTGGGATACTTCGGTTGTTTGGAGCACAAATTGGGCAACTAGTTCGCATTAAACCTGGTGTTAGAGTAAAATTTCCTTGGCGCCTAACTGTTGGCAATTGTGTTTGGATTGGTGAAGATTGCTGGATTGATAATCTTGCTCACGTTCAAATCGAAAATCATGTTTGTTTGTCTCAAGGTGTGTACTTATGTACTGGCAATCATGATTGGAGCGACGCTAGCTTTAAATTGTCTGTAGCTCCTATTTATATTCAAGAAAGTAGTTGGATTGCCGCTAAGTCAATGATTGGGCCAGGTGTGACCATTGGTAAAGGTGCTGTATTGACTTTGGGTAGTGTCACCGCTCATTCTCTAGAATCAATGACCATATATTCTGGTAATCCCGCACAACCCGTTAAACGACGAAAATGGTAGTATCAAATATTATATAAAGAAAATGTAATCAAATTTTATCGTATCTTCAAGAACAAAATTAATGTATCATTATATGATTATTAACATAATCACCTATCGAAAATAGTTATACATATACTTTTTATTGTTTTGAGAAGGTTACTGTAATCTCGGTATTTAATGATGCTTGAATTTATACCTTTCTTAATCGCCTGCACAATCTTACTAGGCGCCATTAGCTTAAAAAGTCCTGTGCTGCTTTTTTGCTTGCTCGCAGGTAGTTTAATTTCAGTAGTAATACATCAAATTGGGCGCCAAGTCAATTTACCGAGGCGCCAAGTTATATTTTTACAGGTTGTTGCAGTAGGTGTAATTTTAGCTTGTTTTTGGTTAGACTATTTTGCAGACCCGGCTCAAGCTCAGTTTTTTAAACGTGCGGAGGATTTTTTCAGAACGAACTTAACACAAGGTACCTCTAATACGACTAATGCTGCTGGTACGCAAGCGGCTATAAGTTTGATTTTTAACGTGATGAGGGCGTTATATTTACTGTATATAGCAGTAGCTCTAATTGGCGTAATTAACGCAGTTCGTAGGGATGATGACTGGCAGAATATCGCTAGAACTCCTTTGCTGGTTGTGATTGCTGTTACAATTGCTGATGTACTTACAGGATTTGTAATTGGGAATTAATGAGTCAAGACAAAGATAAAGATTTTCGCCCAGTTAATAGGATACTTGGTAGTCAGCCTTCGTTGGGTCCAATACCTGCTGACCAGGTTCTGCCTTGGACCATTATTGCTTTAGCTTCTTATTTCATTGTTAACGGCATTTTTGGAGGTTTATTCCAAGATGGATTTCAAAAATGGTTGTGGACTGCATTAGTTGCGACATGGGGAATTGCCACTTGGTGGATACTTACAGGGGGTAAAAGTTGGCGCTTTTTGAGTAAGTTTATCGGTGTTCCGACTTGGACTAGAGGATTTGCCCGTTATCACAGCATCCTGAGAAATCATGAAGGAAAAAATCGGAAAGCAAAGCGTCGAAGGAACAGGAAGTGAAAGATTAACTCCCTTTGAGGATGCTCTCAATTTGGCTACAATGTTGCGCGTTTCACTAGGTGGACGCGATATTGGCGCCTATATTTTGACACAAGGAACTCAAAAGGATAGATTATGCTTTGTCTTCGGTTTTGAGTGTCGGGGTGTTCACACCACTTTGAGAACAGAACAAATCGACCAAATTATCGGTAATATCGAAGCTGGTTTAAAGGATATCCCCGTCAACGAGCAAATTACTTTTCACCTTGGTTCGTTTAGTTCAGATGCTCAACGGCAAGAAGAACTTGCGTCTCTAATTAAAAATGTCCCTTCAAAAGATATAAAATATTTACTACTCGCAGAACGCGCGCGTATTCAAGAACTTACAAGTAATGGTGTTCGCAAGCCAAAATTTCTACGAATTTACGTCACTTACACAGTTGAAAGTAATTCGACTAATACAAGTGATTGGATAGAGCGGATTTTAGCCAAAGCTGAATTATTCTGGCTCAAATTTAAGGGAGAAGTCGCAGAAGTCGAAAATCAGCGACTCGAAGCTATTATTGCCGATGCTTTTCAAGGGTTTGGTCGCTGGGAGCAAGTATTAGCCAATAAAATGGCACTCGATATTCAACCTTTGACTACTGAACAACTTTGGAGCGAAATTTGGCGTCGTTTTAATAATAATCCACCCATCCCTATTCCGCAGTTGCTTATATTCGATGAAAATGGACTCCACGAAGAAGTTTATTCTGACTTAGCAAGTACTAAACTACTATTAGAAAACATTCATAGTACGACACTATTAATAAAGTCAAGTATACCCTGTGCAGACCGTCGTTGGATTCATGTTAAAGATAATTATATAGGTGCCTTAACATTTCTAGAAAAACCGGGTAGCTGGCAGAGTAAAACAGCGCAGTTACGATATTTATGGGAATTATTAGCACGTGAAACGGTTGTAGACACAGAAGTATTTTGTCAACTAACTGCCGCAAACCCAGCTTTAGTCAAAACAACGCTACAGCGAGTCTTAAAGCAGTCGAATATGACCGCATTAATGGCTCAAGAAAAAAGTAAAACGATTGACGTTAATGCTCAATTAAAGTTAAGGAAATCAGTAGCAGCGCAAGAACAATTATACGAAGGCGCCGTACCAATTTACGCAGGAGTCGTTATTTTCGTTCATCGTTCCACCGTCGAACAACTAGACGAAGCGACGAGATATATAGAAAATTGCTTTCAACGTCCAGCAGAAGTAGTTAGAGAAACTCAGTACACTTGGAAAATATGGCTGCAAACTTTACCAATTGTATGGGAAAAACTATTAGCAAAACCATTTAATCGGCGCCAATTATATTTAACCAGCGAAGTACCCGGTTTAATGCCTTTAGTACTGACCAAACCCAGTGACAACTACGGGTTTGAGTTGATAGCAGAAGAAGGTGGGACACCGATACATTTAGATTTATTTAACGAACATAAGAATTTAGCTTTATTTGCGACAACACGCGCAGGTAAATCCGTATTAGTATCAGGTATATTAACGCAAGCATTAGCACATAATATACCAGTAGTTGCATTAGATTTTCCTAAACCCGATGGAACATCAACATTTACCGACTACACACAGTTTATAGAAGGAGGCGCCTATTTTGACATCTCTAAGCAATCGAATAACTTATTTGAACAGCCAGACCTACGCTTATTATCACCAGAAGAACAACGCGACCGTCAGCTAGATTATACAGCTTTCCTCGAATCGGCACTCATGACAATGGTATTAGGCGCCGAAACCGAGAACCCATTATTATCACAAACAGTACGTTCACTATTAAATATTGCATTAACAGCATTTTTTGCTGATGAGGGGATAAAACAAAGATACAGAACAGCAATGGAAGGGGGGTTTGGAACTACAGCGTGGCAAAAAACACCAACCTTACAAGATTTTCTCTACTTTTGTTCCCCCGAACATTTACAACTAGACTCAATGAGTCAGCGAGTAGAAGACGCACTCAGTCAAATTCGTTTGCGGTTGCGGTTTTGGTTATCGAGTCGAGTCGGACAAGCAATATCAGCACCATCGAGCTTTCCCACCGATGCTCAACTTTTAGTATTTGCCCTACGAAACTTATCAGATAGTGAAGACGCAGCAATATTATCATTAAGCGCATACTCAGCAGCATTACGTCGCGCACTAAGCTATCCAGCATCAATATTCTTTATCGACGAGGCGCCAATCTTATTTGAATTCGAGCAAATCGCGAACCTAGTTGGTAGAATATGTGCCAACGGCGCCAAAGCAGGAATAAGAGTTATTTTATCAGCCCAAGACCCGGACACCATCGCCAAATCAAAAGCCGCATCCAAGATATTACAAAACTTAACAACAAGACTAGTTGGACGTATCCAACCCGTTGCGATAGATAGCTTTGTAGACATATTAAAATACCCACGTGAAATCATCTCACGCAACGCATCAGAAAGCTTTTTTCCAAGAAAAGAAGGAGTATACAGCCAATGGCTACTCGACAACAACGGCATTTATACCTTTTGCCGTTACTACCCAGGATACGAACAACTAGCAGTAGTAGCCAATAACCCGAACGAACAAAACGCACGGAACATAATGATGAAAAAATACCCCGATAAATATGAGGCAATATCAAAATTCGCACATCAACTAATTACATCCCTAAGAAAACCCTCTCCGTAAAGACGCGATTAATCGCGTCTCTACTGCCTCTGTGTCCTCTGCATCTCTGTGGTAAAAACTCTTATGAAAAAACTCATTATACTTACATCCTTCCTCTCCCTCATAATCACCTTACCAGCCACAGCACAACTAGGGCAAGTATGGACAGACTTTCAATCCTACTCAGCAGACCTACAAAACCATCTTAGAAACAACCTAAACGAACTAAAACCCTTACAAATTCAAAGCCAAAGCGCCATCACCAGTAATACAGGAGAACTAAATATTCCTAACCCACTAGGCGCCGGAGAAACGCTCAGTAACGACATTAACGTAAACTTATTATCTAGTAACTATGAAACAAACCCTTTAATTAACTCAATAATATTTGGCAACGAAATGAACCGTTTAATATTTCGCAGTTCTGCTGCTGGAACATTAGGCAACAACGGACAACTGCGGACAAAAATTAAACTCCAAAACGTCGAAACAGAATTAAAAAGCATTGACGCATTTGCCGACGAAGCAGACAAAATCAACCAAGATTTTGTCAGCGACATTCAAGCCGAAATTAATCGACTTGCCAGTATCAGCCAACCGATTGGAACATTACTAAGTGTCCTCAACCAATCCAACTTACTAACACAGCAAATTAAAATACAGCGTGACCAATCAAAAATCATCGCCGAAACGCTTGCACAAACAATTCACGAAAACCAACTTTTACAATACTCCAATCTAAACCTAGCCAGTATCGGAGAGCAGATAGAAGACACAAACCGTGCGCGTCGAGTCGATAACTCAACCGAAGCAGCGCGACTTTTGCGTACCACATCTCAAACTGACTTATTCGGTCGAAAACCTTAATTATGTTTTATTTAGCCCAAACTGGTATAGATAATGTAATAGGTAGCGGCGCCACTACAGCAAAGAGTATCGCCGAAGCATGGGACAAACAGTGGTTAGATTTATTACAAAGCAATAATAGCTTTTACGGTGCCTTAACAAACTTAGGTATATTTTTTGCAGTTGGTACATTATTATTTTTTATGTTCCAATGGCTCAAAGATTTAATATATAGTGACTATTCGCGGCCAATATCAGCATTAATATGGCCGTTTATTATAGTATTATTACTTACAAATACAGGAGCAGGAAGTGCATTATCTAACCTGACATTAGGAGTTAGGAATTTACTTAATACAGTCAACCAGCAAATTATCACAACAGCAGACGCAAATAAAATATATCAGCAAGCTTTAAACATGAGTACAGGTGAAGAAATAGCGGGGTCTTTACTGCGTCCATGTGGGTCACTTTTGGGAGAGCAGCAAACTCAATGCTTAGTAAAAGCAGGTGAGAAAGCTAGCTTACTTTGGCAAGAATATCGGAATTTATACGGAAATCAAATTTGGATAGACCGCTTAGAGACTAAAGTAACTCAAATTGCTTATAGTCCAGGGGCTGTATCAGAAAGCACCTTTAATGCATTGCTTGGTTCCACAATGCAAACGATTATTAAAAACTTTTTTATTTCATTACAGTATGCATTTCAGAACCTCATCGAGGCTACGATGTTGTTAGTAGCTGCTTTGGGTCCACTCGCAGTAGGAGGTTCATTACTACCAGTTGCAGGTAAACCAATTTTTGCGTGGTTAACAGGATTTTTATGTTTAGGAATTTCTAAAATATCTTTTAACATTATCGCTATAATAACAGCCGCAGTCATTGTCAACGGGCCAGGACAAAATGCTAATACTGACCCAGACTTGATGTGGTTTATGATTTTTCTTGGTTTATTGGCACCTATCGTTTCTCTAGTTATAGCAGGTGCAGGAGGGTTTGCGATATTTAATGCCATTAGCTATACGGGTGCATTGGTTCGAGATAGAGTTTAGCAAGGTGTAAGACATGGTTCGTTTACTCGAAAAGAAAAAAGCTAAAACAAGCGTTCTAACGATTTTTGCGTTTACAACTTTTGGGTTACATCTATTAGCTTTATTGATGCTGGTGTTACAGGGGTTAAACATTCGCTCGTTGAGTTTACAGAAACCTCCAAATTTTGTGCAGATGATAGATGGTAAAACGGTAGATATCAATAAATCGAATTTAGAACCGGAACCAGAGACGATACGTCAGTTTATAAATAAGACCATGACGTTAATGTTTAACTGGTCGGGAAAATTACCACCGCAGTCTATTGATGAAGCAACACAACCTAAACCAGATGGGGGTGTACCTGTACCAACAGGAAAGGGGAATCAAAAAATTAGTACTACTAGTTGGGTTGCTGGGTTTGCGTTATCTGAGGATTTTCGTAAAGGGTTTTTGACGAAAATCGCGGAGATGACACCACCAGAGGTGTTTTTGAATAATCCGAGTCAAGCTATTTCGTTACGGTTAGCGGTTAAAAGCATATATCCACCAAAAAAAATTGCTCCTGGTAAGTGGCAAGTTGGAATGGTGGCAGATTTAATACAGAAAAAACAATCTGATAACCGCAGTGTGATAATTCCTTTTAATAAGGATTTGCTTGTACGTTCTGTTGATTCTTTTGGGTATCCGCAAAGTATGAAGAGTGATTTACAAAAAGCTATTTATAGTGTTCGTGCTGATAAGTTGGAAATTTATGAGATTAGAAATTTATGTTTGGTGGATGAGTATACTGGTTTGAGTCAAGATAAGTCTTGTGGAAATTTGAAGAATGACCAGACTTTTATTAAATAAAATTTTAGACTGTCATTCTGAGCGTAGCGAAGAATCTCAAATTGTCATTCTGAGTGTAGCGTAAACGGAGTTTTCCCGGAGGGTAGAATCTTTATAAACTTGTAGATTATTTAGATGCTTCGTTCCTCAGCATGACAATTATATTAATATTTTTTACCACAGAGACACGTAGAGACGCGATTAATCGCGTCTCGACAAGGAGGAAGAGGTGATGAAATTAGAGAGTAAGAAAAGTAGTTTTTTGCCTTTGTTTACTGTAGCGACATTTGGGTTACATTTGTTTACTTTTTTGTTGTTGACGTTTCATTGGTCGTTGTTACAGCAGTTGCAACAGCGTTTAACTCCTCAAAGTTTGGTGCAGCTAATTGATGGACGTGCCATAAGTGTAGACCCAAAACCTGATATGGAAAGGTATCCGGAGACAATAAGACGATTTGTGGGTGAAACGATGACTTTAATGCTTACTTGGTCACAGCAACAACAACCACGAATGGTTTGGGAAACAAGTTCCGTTTTAGTAAATGATAACTTAAAGCCGAAATTAGAATCAATAATTAGTCCCTCAGAAACATTGAGTCAGGGTACCGAAAACGTTTTAGTCATCCAAACCATTGGACAACCAACTAAAATTAGTGAAGGTAGATGGAAAGTTGAAATAATCGCCAATCAAATCATCTTTACCAGCTCTGATAAATTAGGAAAAACAATCCCCTTTAATAAACAAATTTTAATACAAGCAGTAGAGGCGCCGTTTGCCTCATTACCAAATTTACCAGTACCACTAAACATAGCAGTCTCCCGTCTAGGAGAAGCAAGACTACAAATATATAACGTCTGCGACATCAACGAAAAAAACTGCTCATAACCTTCCTCTCTTCCCTTTGCGTACTTTGCGTCCTTTGCGGTTAAATAAAAAAAAGATATAAAATCATGAATAAACTACCAAACACCCCAGACACCTCTGACTGGGAAGCAAGAATGTCAAAGTTAGTAGGACTAGAAACAAAACATCCAACTAACAACCAACCAGAAAACACCGCACAAATAGAACCCCAAGAACAACAAACCAAACAACCCCTATCCGCAAGTCCCTTTGCAAAACTAGGCTTAGTCGGCGCCGCCACATTCGCTGTAGTATTAGTAGCGGGTTTATTCCTATCACAAATAATGAACCCCGGTAATCAAAAACCAAAAGCCAATATCATCACCGCACAACCGCAACCAACACTCCAACCCACCCCACAACTTGAATCACAAGTCGAAGATTTAAAAACAAAACTAGCATTAACCGAACAAGCACAAGCAGTCAAAGTAGCACAGCAAAAACTGAGAAACCCACTACCAATATCTGCCAAACCAACACCACAAAGACCTGTTAGAACTCAACCAATAGTTACAAATAGAGTACGACTAATCCCAACCCCCAGAATAGCAACTAACTATACACCACCGCGCGTACAACCACAACCAGAACGTATACGTATAGTCACCATACCCGCACCTCAAACTTCACCCGCACGACCCCAAGCAACCGCAAAACCTACACCCAAACCAACAATTCAAGCAACCCCACAAATTACACCAGACTCACTTCAAGATTTAGTCAAACTAGCAGAATTAAACGACTACTACAAAAAAGATACACTAGCTAGCAACATTCCTACACCAACACCCACACCATCACCAGTGATACCAGTAACACCAACACCCACACCAGCAATAATATCGACTCCGATACCAACTATCGCAGCAACACCCATACCAACACCTACACCTACACAGGCGCCTTCTTCAGTGGCAGTAGGTAGTACAGTAAAAGCAGTATTTGCAACTGCCGTATTTGGAGAAACCACCCGTTCAAACAACAGCAACACAAACGAAACAGGAAAACCAGTATTTGTAGTGCGTCTGCGAGAACCACTCAAATCAACAGATGATAAAATAGCCTTACCAGCAAATACAGAATTATTAGCAGAAATTCGTTCAATAAACGAACATGGCTTAGTTCAACTCAACGTCACAAAGCTAATTACTCGCAACGGTAGCAGTATATCCGAAAAAACCTTACCTGAAAATGCGATGATAATTCGCGCACGTGAAGGTAGACCACTAATAGCAAATCAATATTCTACCAAAGGAGGGTCAGTAGCTTGGATGGATACAGGATTGTTCGTATTAGGAGGTCTTGGCAAAGCAGCAGAATTAATTAATCGTAACGAATCTCAAGTTACCGTACAAAATAATGTTACAACAATCAACAATGGTACTTCTAGACGTAATGTTTTAGCAGGTATTGCTGAAGGTGGTATAAGCGCTATAGTACCTCAAATAGCACAACGCAATAACCAAGCTATCTCACAAATGATGAGTCAACGCACTAACATTTGGTTCTTAGCTGCTGGTAAAGAAGTAGAAGTGTATATTAATCAAACTATGCAATTTTAATAGAACAGTAACTTCAATTTCTGGCATTTTTTGAGATGAATTTAGACCAGTAAAATTTGATACTTCTAAAAACGTAAAAGTAAAGTTTAAATTGTAACTAAGTATTTATAAAAAAATGGGGAATTACTCTAAGTTTTCTTCTTCAGACCGTGACCGCAGTCAGAACTCTGAAAAATATAGTGAACCTGTGGCTTTACCTTGGTCTGAAGGGACTGGTGATGATTGGAATTTTCGGGACTTTCTAGGTATTATACGGCGCCGTATGTTAGTTGTGGTTGGGGTGGCAACCATTGTGATGGGGATAAACGCTAACTCGATAGTAAACCAGAAAAAAGAGTATGAAAGTAGCTTTAGATTATTAGTGGAAGCAGTAAATGATGACAGCAAAGCACTGGATATTACTAAAGACCCTAGCGCAACGAAAACAAGTTTAGATTACGAAAGCCAAATTCAGGTTCTCAAAAGTCCTGATTTACTAGGTGATGTGGTTAAGACGTTACAAAAATCTTATCCAGACATAGATTATATCAAGCTAATTAACTCTCTGACTGTATTGCGTTTGGGTGAAACTAAAATAATTGAGGTACGGTATCGAGGGGAAAACCCAGCGCAAGTTCATGATGTTGCCGAAAAAATATCTGAAGATTATTTAAAGTACAGCTTAGAAAAGAAGCAAACCAAACTCCGTCAAGGAATTAAGTTTATTGAGAGAGAACTGCCAGCATCACAACAACGAGTTGACGCAATTCAAAGAGATATACAGTTTTTTAGACAGCAAAACAATTTTGTAGACCCAGATGCTCAAGCGCAGCAAATTGCAAGTCAGCTTAATTTATTATCGCAACAGAGACTCGCAGTTAATCAACAGTTAGCACAAGCACGCGCGAATTTATCTGAATTAAGCGGAGAAAATGGTAAACTCGCGGTGTTGAACGATGCGACTGTTTACCAGCAGTTACTTGTGCAAGTACGTCAGTTAGAAGCATTAATAGCTACTGAACTCGCACGTTATCAGGAAGAAAGTCCTAGTATTCGCACCCTAAGAGAAAAGAGGGATAATTTATTACCGTTATTGACGCAAGAAGCACAACGGTTTATGGATGTGAGAACAGCACAAGCAGCTACACAAGTGCAAACGCTGGAAGTGCAAAGTAACGAGCTAGCTTCTTCAGAAAAAAGACTTCAAGAACTGCGTAAACAATTACCTGTACAAGCACGAAAATATACTGAGTTACAGCGAAAATTACAGGTTGCAACCGAAAGTTTAAATCGTTTTCTAACGACACGTGAAACTTTACAAATCCAGATATCACAAAATGAATTACCTTGGCAATTGATTCAACCACCTAGTAAACCAGAATCACCTGTAAGTTCAGATACGAAACGTGCTTTAATGATGGGACTACTTGGTAGTATGGTAGCAGGAGTAGGCGCCGCAGTTCTACAAGAAAAGTTAGACAATACATATCACACAGTTTCAGCTTTGAAAGAAGGAGTCAATTTACCATTAGTAGGTACCATTCCATTTGAGAGACAACTTCAAAGCGAACAAAATCGTTCAAGTAAGCAAATTTCCACTATAAAAACCATAAACTCAAAGCACCCTAGTATTCCAGAACTTTCAATCGCGCGAGTCTCAGATTACGGTCATTACTCAGAGAAATTTTTAGAAGCATTGCGAGTCCTATATACAAACATACAGTTCCTCGGTTCCGACCGTCCAATTCGTTCAATAGTAGTCAGTTCGGCAATGAATTCAGATGGTAAATCAACTATTGCCTTCCATCTTGCTAAAATTGCCGCAGTAATGGGTCAACGTGTACTATTAGTCGATGCAAATTTACGTCAACCAGCAATTCACACCCTTGCCAACCTTAATAATTTATGGGGATTAAGTAATTTAATCTCAACAAACTCTCCTATCGAAGAAGTAATTCGACAATACCCTCAAATTAAAGAATTATCTATCATTACCTCTGGCCCAACACCTCCAGACCCCATCAAACTACTTTCATCCGAAAAGATAAAGCGACTGATGGCAGAATTTCAAAACACATTCGATTTAGTAATATATGATACTCCTCACTTAGATGAATTAGCAGACGCAAGCTTGTTGGTGCCTCAAACCAACGGTCTTTTACTCGCAGTCAGAATGGATAAAACAGATACCTCCCTACTCAAGCGCGCATTAGATAACCTCAAGCTCTCCCGTATCAATATACTAGGCATCGTAGGCAACGCTCAAAAAAGAAATTAGTACTGTAATCCTCCTCTGTGTTCTCTACGTCTCCGTGGTAAAAAGCCAATATCTCCTTGTTGATTCTCCAAAGGGTTGCGTTTGTCAACACTATCTGTAAAAATGAGAAGAATATGAAAAATAGTTAGTAAATTACAGAAGGCGCCCGTGAAAGTTGACGATAGACTAAGCAACTACATAACTCAGTTAGAGAACGACCTCGACACCCCAGTCGTTACCGACTCAACAATTAATGGTATTGCCACCATTGAAACAATACAGTCGGTTTCAGAAAAGGCGCTTTGTAAGCAAGAATCGGTATGGGTAACTTTCACAACAACATTTGTAACGATATTTTTAGCTGAGATAGGCGATAAAACTCAGTTATCAACGCTATTAATGAGCGCCGAGTCTCACTCACCAGTAGTAGTATTTCTAGGTTCAGCAGCAGCATTAATCACTACAAGCTTACTAGGGGTACTGTTAGGCAGTTGGATAGCAAGCAAATTTTCACCCAAAACAGTGGAAAAATCAGCAGGAGTAATGTTAATGCTGATTTCCGTGATGTTATTTTGGGATGTTTTCATCGGTTAACTTACCCCCTACTTAATAAATTATGAACTGGCATCTTTTAGGAATAAGCTTTATAACAGTATTTTTATCAGAGTTAGGCGACAAAAGTCAGCTAGCAGCAATTGCACTATCAGGACGTTGCCAATATCCACGTGCCGTATTTTTTGGTAGCGCTGCTGCATTGTTATTAACTAGTTTACTAGGCGCCTTGGCAGGAGGTGCAGTAGCAGAATTATTACCAACAAGATTACTCAAAGGTATTGCAGCAGTTGGATTTGCAGTTCTCGCAGTACGTCTACTTTTCTTCAATAACGAAGAAGCTGATGATACAGAAGAAGAATTAGATTTGTCATGCTGAACGTAGCGCAGCGAAGTGAAGCATCTATAAGGATTCTAGCCTGCGGCAAATGCTACGCATTACGCTACACTTCGTTCCGCTCAGAATGACAAATCACCCCTAAAATCAGTAATGCCGTAATATAACAATAGAGACTGTACATGTACAGTCTCTACATTAAATGCCATTATCATTTCAAATCTACACTAAACCTTTCTGGCGCCAACACCACCCGAATATTAAGCCAAGTGCTGTCAATTTAAGTGCTTCAAAACTCCAGTACAAGCCATGTAGCATATTCATTGATGCTGGAACTTCAGACGCTGAGTCAAACAAGTTTAAATCTATCCCTGTGGCACACATTTGTGGTGTTAATAAATATGTAAATGCCAAGGATATACTGAAAAGTGTAACAGCTAAAGCAGCTACACTACCATACCAACGTAGTTGGGTTTTTGATAAAGCAAGAATGCTAGTTAGAACTGCACCAGCAGATAATAATTCAATGCGGTTAAAATTCCAAAAAATTGAATAACCTGCGGAAGCAAAACTATCTAGGTTCATCATCCCAGAAAAGTACATGCTAGGCATAATTACCCAGTCAAGAAGCAAACTAGCACCTAACCAGAAACCTAGAGTCAAAGTTAACATGGTGTGCCAAACTGGGCGTTTGAATTCAACGTTAGAAATAGCATTCATAGAATAATTGCCTGTATATATAGTTCTAGTTTGTACCTAACAAAGTAACTTTTACAACAGATGGCAATTAACCTTTACAAATAGATGATTTTTTAATAAGCATTTACACTTAAACTGAGTCTGAAATCCTTTGTACGTAGGCAATTAGCAATGACTAAGAATTATTAAGCAAACATAATTGGTTAATGGCAGTAGCTAGTCAAAATCTAGAAACCAGGTTTCTTTGCTCCCATGAATTTGTAAAGTAGTTTTTAGGAAAAAATAAGCTACAACAGACTTACGATAATTTATAAGCCTAAACAGTAACGAACGGTAGCTTCAATTTCTAGCAATTTATGGTCTGATATTTTACCAGCAGGCTCAGTAGAAAAACGACCTGGGTCGAGAGAACGAATTTGAAAGCAGAGAAAAACAGTTTCGGTAGGAAGTCCGCTGTCAATTGGAAAAACTCTTACATTGGTCGGATAATCACGCTTAACATTATCTCCTTTTGTTCCCACAACCACTGTCACAACCAAAGGCATTTGATTTATATCGTCAATAGATAATATTAAAACCGGGCGATTACCAGATTGCTCTCTACCTTGCACAGGGCTAAGATTAACAAAGTAAATTTGTCCTCGTTCAATAGTCACAATATATCTAACCCATCCATTTCAGTAACGATAAACTCTTTGTTGATGGAAGCGATTTCTGCTTGTATTTGCGGGTCTTTAGCCATTTGGGCAAGCTGTTCAGCTAGATACCCAGCGTCTACAAGTTTATCTAATGATTCTTTGTTTATTCGTACTCGTTCAGTAATACGTTTTAAAAGCCACTCTTGTTCTTCTAAAGATAAAGCATTAATGGAACGCTCAATTTCGGCTAAATGTGGTGACATCATAATTAATTGCCAACTCATTACGGTTTGCTTAATAAGCATATTCTATTGTACAGGCATTACGCAGCAGTCTAGGCTTCAAACTATTAGGATGTTCATTTAGGTATGATTCCTTCGACACCTTCAACATACCAGTCCATTACTAATTGTGCCTTATCATCGAGTATTTTACCTGTTGGAACTCGCACGACTCCCTTTTGGTCTTTAATTGGTCCCTCGAAAGGATGGGCAATTCCTTGAATTATTTCGTTGCGTTTTTGATTAACTAAATTTTGTATATCTGGAGGAATTACTACGTTCATTGGTGATATATCAACCATCCCTTGTGCTATTCCATACCAAATATTCTCTGGTTTCCATGTTTTTTCAATTACAGCTATGGCTCTTTCTGTATAAAATTTACCCCATTGATTAATCGCTGATGCTAAATGTGCTTTTGGTGCGAACTTGCTCATGTCGGTATTGTAACCAAACGCATAAATTCCTTTTTCTTCAGCAAATTGAAGTATTGCCGCAGAGTCGGTATGTTGTGCTAAGATATCGGCGCCTGAGTTTACCAAAGATATAGCAGTTTCACGTTCTTTTGTTGGGTCGTATAAAGTTTTTACCCACGCTACCCGTACTTTGGCTTTTGGGTTTGTCAATCTTGCACCTTGGGTAAATGCACCAATTCCCCGAATTACCTCTGGTGTTGGAGAGGCGCCAATAAAACCAATGATATTCGATTTGGTCATTTTACCAGCAATCATGCCAGTTAAATATCGCGATTCTTCAAAGCGACCAATATAAGTACCAACATTTGCCGCACGTTGAAAACCAGTACAGTGTTCAAAAGCAACTTGAGGAAAATCTCTGGCAACTTTAATAGTGGGGTTCATATAACCAAGCGAAGTTGTAAAAATCAACTCATGACCGTCAAGCGCTAATTGTCGAATCACCTTTTCAGCATCTGCACCATTATTGACGTTTTCAATCAAAGTTGTTTTTACTTTCTCTTTGAGATTTGCCTCCATTTCTCTACGTCCTAAATCATGTGCGTAAGTCCACCCCATATCCCCCACTCGTTCAGAATAAACAAATCCAACCTTTAAGGGTTGATTAAGAGAAACTGGTGAAGCTTGAACTGTCGGTTTAATTGTAGGAGTACTTTTTCTACCTCCACAACTAGTCAACGTCATTCCAGCACCCGTTAAAGTTATATATTGAATAAACTTTCGACGTTCCATATCAATAAGCAAAAAACGTTATATTTTTTGCTTGATTGTAGCTTTTATCGTCCGCAATCACCTTTACATACGTGAAAATGCTTGCCAAGCTTGCCAGAATATATATATAGATAAAACACCTAGTAGTGTCCGAAATGCTAAACTGACGATATGGTCGGGTAACTTCGGTAAAAAACGAGTACTAATTTGGGCGCCAATCAATCCACCTATCCCTAATATCAATCCTTCTGTCCACGAAATATTACCTTTAGCTGCATGTCCAATAGTGGCAGAAACAGCGGTAATCATTATCACGCCTAAACTTGTTTGAATTGCGACTTTAATTGTTTCACCTAGTAACAAAATTTGCAGTGGTACCATAATGACACCACCACCAACACCAAATAATCCAGCCAGTACTCCAGCGGCGCCACCTGTAAAAAGTCTTGCCAGAAAAGGGTTGAAGCTATTACCCTTTTCGGCTTCACTATTAGAAAGTCGTTTACGTAATTGTACTAAATAGATATTAAGTAAAAGTAATAATGCAAACGCTACTAATAAAACATACGAAGGAATACGAGTAGCAAGTTCTGCTCCTAATTGTGCAGTAATAACCGCAGGCAATCCTAAATATATAACTCGCTTAAAACTCAAATAGCCCATACGCCAATTTTGGATACTTCCAGAAATAGCGGTAATAACTATAGAAAAACTGCTAGTAGCAACAGCTTGAAGCGGCGTATACCCTAATGCGACCTGTAACGGCACTAAAACAGTACCGCCACCAATACCCAAAAATCCAGCGAGAATTCCAGATACTAAACCACCGACAGCTAGTAATATTAGTTTTGATGTATCCATATATTGAGCGTAAGGGAAGTGCAAGATTCAAGCTTACAATACATTCTTTGGTAAAATAGACTTAGGCAGCATCCCATGTACACCCTTTTGTGGACTATTGACCACTTGGCTAATGCGAAAATTTACAGCCAAACTACACAACACATAAGCATCTTCGGCTGATATACCAACAAAATGTTCTAGAAAATCAATCATACTTGAGACAGCATTTTCCAAAGCTTCATCAAGGGTATTCCCAAAACCCATTGTTATAATATCAGTTGAGGTATCAGCAATTGGCGCCGATAAATGTAAATCTTTACGAACTTTTAGCTTAATAGTACCATTCATCGAAGTTTCAATCGCCGTGACATTAACTTCCCCATCACCTTGTGCAGAATGACCATCACCGATCGAGAATAAGGCACCAGGTACAAACACAGGTAGAAATATACGGGCACCAGCTTGAAGTTCACGATTATCAATATTACCACCATAATATCCAGGTGGTATAGAAGAGCGGCGTTCATCAGCCGTTGCCACACCCAAAATACCAAAAAAAGGCGCCAGAGGTATTTTAATACCCGACCCTTTAGGAAACTCAGCTACATTATTAACTAAATCCAAATCAATAAACCGTAGCGCAGGTTGTGTAAACTTTTGTGGCAAGGCGCCCCATCCACTGCGAATAGCATTAAACCCAACAGGTAAACGTGGAGAAATAGATTGTAACTCCACTTCTAACACATCACCAGGTTCAGCATCCCTTACATAAATAGGCCCAGTAAGCAAATGTGGACCCTTCTCAACCTTACGGGATGGCGCCAAATTTTGACAAATATCAACAAATTCTGGGGTCACAAACGCTGGTGGCGCCTTATCATACACATAAAACCCACTATAAGTTTCAACTTCCACAACATCACCCGAATCAACTTGCAGCGCAGGTGGCAGTAAATGCGAAAAACCACCTAGATGCACCGTTTCTTTTGTAGCCTTTAAAATATGACAGACCATTTGAGAATAAATAATTTTGTATATATTCTGACATGTATAGGCGCCCAAAAAAATAATTTCCCCTCTTGTGGAGCAGTATCTTGGTTACTATTTAGGCGATATCACAGACAAAAAATATTATTACTGTGGTGAAAACCTTGAGGATATACGGGTAAAATTAAGAGACATAGGAATTGGTAGGCTTGAACCATATTGATTTTTGTAATTAAGGCGCCTTTACAGCATGAAAGATAATTTTTTCTTCAGATTGACGAAATTCGATATTGAATTTATCAAATACGATTTCACGACCGAGTAATAGTTGGGCTGCACCTACATCAGTTTGTAACCATGCAACAGGTGCAACAAATTGCTTCTCATTAATAGTCATTTCAATATCGCGCATAACATACTCCACGTTTCCACCAATAGTTTCTGCGATTAGTTTAGACTCAGAATCTGCCAAAGTATATCCTAACTCTTCGCCTATTTTAAAAGGTATTAAACTAAGTTCGGCGCCACTATCTACCAACATAACAGTGTTCATTATTTTATTACCATGTTGGAGTCGTACTTCATAATTTGGCTCCCAGTCATGACGCACCAATGCACGAAAGCGAATTGGTAATATTTTAACTGAACCTGTAGAACGAGGAACAAAATAAACAACAAACTTTTGCCCTGAAGCTTCTGCTATGTCTAAAGCTTCGCGCAAATTTTCACTATGGGCAATGATACCGTTAGCGTTATAAGCAATGTATTGATTTTTGTAGAAGTCTAGTAACATCCGTCGGTTCCTGTTTAACCATGTGAGTATTTTTTGAGTTTCTTCTTGCGAAGATGTTGTATCCATTACATATACCTCATCAAGTGCGTTTACATTGATTTCTGTATCTATTTTACTCTCTAAATACCCAAACAAAACCAATTGGTAACTAACTGCAAAGGACACTTCCGGAGCGTAGTTGTAAGAGGGAAGGGAGAAAGTATAAATTTTTAATGTCTGCTTTTATATAACCCAATATTGCGTTGCAAATAAACAATTGTAAGATGGATATAATATGTTGGGTTGCGCCTACGGCGTACTACGTGAGCGTAAAGCCTCCACCCAACCTAGTTTAATCTACAACATGTGATGAGACAAAGTTGATAACATTATGTAAACCATGTTGAGTTTTTAAGTTGGTAAAAATAAAAGGTTTATTACCGCGCATTTTTTGAGCATCACGTTCCATTATACTTAAATCGGCGCCAACATAAGGCGCCAAATCGATTTTATTAATTACCAATAAATCAGACTTAGTAATACCAGGGCCACCTTTACGGGGAATTTTATCACCAGCGGCAACGTCAATGACATAAATAGTTAAATCGACTAATTCGGGACTAAAGGTAGCTGCTAAATTATCTCCACCGCTTTCTAAAAAGACTAAATCTAAATTACCAAAGCGTGTTTCTAATTGTTCTATAGCTGCTAAATTCATCGAAGCATCTTCGCGAATAGCAGTATGAGGACATCCACCAGTTTCAACACCTAAAATACGGTCTTTTGCCAGTGCTTGCGAGCGAACCAAAAACTGCGCGTCTTCCTGGGTATATATATCGTTTGTGACTACAGCTAAATTATACTCGTCGCGCATTGCCTTACAAAGCGCATCTACTAACGCGGTTTTTCCTGAACCAACTGGCCCTGCAACCCCAACTCTAAAAGTCATAATTATAATAATCTAACTTCTAAATAATCTTGTATATAGTGTCTCATGCTGCATACTAGCTAGGGATACACCCCAACTGCAACAACTCAAGTCATCGTCTTCTAACTTTAATACTTCTTCAACCGCACTCGTTAAAAATGGTTGTAAATTTAATAATAGTTGCTGACCTGTAGTTTGTCCCAAAGGAATTAGTTTCACCCCAGCAGTTACCAAGTTACTTACCCAGCTATGCAAATATCCAAGTAACGCTGCTTTCATATCAACATGCCAATATGCTGTCGCAATACCAAACGCTACCGCATAATTACACAGTGCGCCAACTTTCTCACTAATTATCTTAATATCCGGCTGAAGCTTTTCGAGTAATTGAATTAACGACCGTCCCATCTGCAAGCTACTATTGCGTAACTCCTCAGTTTCTCGTACTGCTGTTAACCACATATTCCAGTGTGTCAGTGCTGCAAAGTCCTGATTTTGCAATGCTTGATATACACGTACTATTACTGCTGCTTCTAAACGAATGGCGCCATACTTTAATTCAGAAGTTAGCCAGTGCATGAGAGTATCATGAGATAAAATCACACCATGTTCTACCAAGGTCTCCAAACCTTCCGAATAACTATATGCACCAACAGGTAAAGCAGGACTAGCAAGCTGTAACAGCCAAAGAAGATTATTATTCGTGATGATGGTGTCCATAAGCACCAGTTTCTGGATAAAATGTTGAGATTTCAGATTTTACGTGTAATCCCAACTGTTCAAGCATTGATTGTAAAACACTATCAGGCGCCAATCGTAAATACTGAGGTGTAATTTCAATGTGTACATGACGATTACCTAAATGATAAGCCGCGCGGAGTAAATCTATCTCATGATGCGCCGTAACAGTAATAACAGCTTCAGGTTTCGCAACAATTCTTACTCTGATTTCCGAAGTTTCATCAAGTAAAATATCACCATCTTGTAACACAGTCCCACGCGGTAAACGTAAAAACACAGTCTTACCGTCTTCCGTCTCAAAACGGTGACGACTACGAGTACGTTCTTCTGCTGTCAACGCTAGTGTTAGAATTACTACCACATCTGGGTTCGGTGGTTGGCGCTGGGTAACTGTTAACATTTTTACATATTTCGAGGTTTAAACATGATTATTACAGATTTACAAGAGAAAAACTGGAATAATTTCTTTGCACACCATTTGCAAGACTGGCAAGGTGTTTGCACAAAGTATTCACCCCAAGGCGAAATGTTTGAATATTTTGAAAGCTTGAGAAGTTTTCGTGGCAACCAAGAGCAAACTCAGGTAATTCAAAACAACGAATATAAATACCCTGACGGTAAAATAGTTGAGAAAACATGGCAAATTAACAAAGAATCGAATAACTTAGCTGATGGTTTATGTCATGTAGCAATACCTAAGATGCGGACTCTGTTTTTTGAGCAAGGCGCCGCCGTATGGTTTAATAAAAAATTTGAAGTAGGGGTTAATTTCGCGGTTGAATTATTGTTGAAAGTAGAAAATGGCCGTAATAGTGTAACAACACACTATGATGGTGAAGGCAATTTAATTAGGACAGTCTGTATTCGCGAAGACATTAATGGTTCGCAGATTCAACAATGGACAAATGAAATGAATTTGTGCCCAGCAAGGGATTTTAGAGGCAATTGGCAAGGCACTTCAATAACAATGTCACCATATTTACAGATTTTTGATTCAGTAAAAACGCAGTTGCATTTTCCTATCGAAGGTAATAAAAACTTCTTTTTCCCTAGCGGAATTTCAGTAAGCTGTCCTAGTCGAATAACTCCTAAAAACAAGTTTACTATCGTTGCCAATTGTTTTATGACAGCATCGCATCTACAACAGCTTGTTGTTAACTATGATGATAGCGGCGCCTTCTCTGACATGAAACTGGAATTCTTCTCACTTTGAAAACTTTTTCTCTATGTCCTCTGTGTCTCCGTGGTAAAAAATAAAGACATAAAGAGCGCAGAGGAAAATTTGTCAATAAAACTTAATAAAAAGTTGCGAAATAATGCTGCTTATTAGTGTAGATGAGCTTATCTTTGAAGCAGTAATAGTAATATTTATATGATTTCAACACAAACAAAAATTGGAATAGTTGGTGGTGGTACAACTGGTTTGTATCTGACCATATTACTTAAAAGCCGTGGTTTTGACGTTTGCTTATTTGAACGGGCGCCGAAACCAAGAGTAGATGGATGTGGTATTTTGATGATTGCTAGTGGACTGCAAGCTGTGTCAATATATGACAGAGAACTCAGCAATGAAATTATTCAAGCAGGAATAAAAGTTAGTACATACGAATTTCGTAACCTCAAAGGTGAACTAGCATTTTCTAACTCAGCAGCAGAAACAGAAGCAGAAAATGGTTTTCCTGCTGTAGTTGTGCATCGAGAAGATATCGCGACAGCATTACTGCGACGGGTAAATTCTGAAAACTTATACTTTGACCATAGTTTAGAATCTGTAGAGTCTAATAATGGTAAAGTAACAGCAAAATTTTGTAACGGTCAAACTTGGGAAGGAGACTTATTAATTGGTACAGATGGATTAAATTCCAAAGTGCGGAGTTTTGTTGAACCAGACATTCAACCATCTTACCTTGGAGATGTTGTATGGCGAGGAATTGCGCCGAATAATCATATTTTCTCAGAAGGAGACTTTATAGTATTTATGCGCGCATGTGGTGTTTATGCGAACGCATTTAATATCGGTCAAAACCGTTGCCACTGGGGATTTTTCACCGAATGCGAACAACCAGAAGATGAAAGAGGAC
The DNA here is from genome assembly GCF_000331305.1 of Calothrix sp. PCC 7103. GTDB lineage: Bacteria > Cyanobacteriota > Cyanobacteriia > Cyanobacteriales > Nostocaceae > Dulcicalothrix. The sequence goes on from NZ_KB217478.1 coordinate 1,147,550, forward strand.
TACATGCTCCAAAAAATCCTCAAATGCCACCTGAAGAGTTAGCAAAACTCCCCGACACCATCCGTCAAACCATTGAAATGACACCGCAAGAAAACATAGTTTGTCGCTACTCCTATGACATCAACCCCATGCAACACATAGTTGCTGACCGAGTAATAATATTAGGAGACGCAGCACACGCAAAAAGTCCATCCAGAGCGCAAGGAATGAGTAGTGGACTAGAAGATGCTGTAATATTTACAAACTACCTAACATCATCAACAACGATTGACGAAGCACTAGCAACATTTGAACAAGAGCGTCTGCCAATCATACATGAATTGCAGCGAACCAGCCGAGAAAAGAGCCAAAAAACAGGACGTACCAAAAAACTTCAAACAGTCCAATAACACATACCTGTCATGTTGAGCGTAGCGAAACATCTTTGTACAACTTGATAATATATGAGATGCTTCACTACGGTGACTCATGACAGTTGAAGGTTTAAGAGGATGTTTGAAAAGTCAGATAAGGTATAAATTGTCATTCTGAGTGGAGTGCAACGGAACGAAGAATCTAGGGTTTCAAACTATATACTGAGATGCTACCCTTCGGGAAAACTGCGTTAACGTGCCTCAGCATGACATTGACAGACACTTTTCAAACAACCTCTAAGGGTGATATTCAAAATATATTCGCTTACTGGCGCCTAACAATCATACTCAAAACAGACTTTGATAAAGCTAGCTATCATACCAACCATCACTTAAATCTTTCCACGTTGGGTTTCTCGACTCAATTAAGGCAATCTTTTTTCGCGTAACCAACGTTTTATTTGTTTTTCCCGCGCGATAGCATCTGTGACATCTGTAGTCTCTTCAAAATAAACAAGCTTGGTAATATTATATTTTTGAGTAAAACCTGGAATTAGTTTTTGCTTATGCTCATAAACACGGCGATTTAAATCGTTGGTAACGCCTGTATACAATGTTTTGGAGTAGTTTGTCATTATATAGACATAATAATTTTTCATTTTTAAAATATCTTGTCTGTGTATAAGCTTCTTAATCAAGCATAATTTTAGACAAGTATTAATGTCTTCTGTAGAAATCAGCAAGTAATAATACGTTTTTTAAGTTTGTGTAAAATATTTTAATGTCATGCTGAACGTAGTGAAGCATCTGATTGTATGAAATGTAAATTGCGTTCTGCGGGAATTTGGGATTTTTAGTTGTGGTTATAGATTTTAAGGTACTTCACTTCGTTCAGTATGACAGTTTGGAAATTTTTGGTTGTATTTGTAGATTTGAGATACTTCACTTCGTTCAGTATGACAGTTTGGGGATTTTTGGTTGTATTTGTAGATTTGAGATACTTCACTTCGTTCAGTATGACAGTTTGGGGATTTTTGGTTGTATTTGTAGATTTGAGATACTTCACTTCGTTCAGTATGACAGTTTGGGGATTTTGTATTCGAGTAGATGCAGGGTGTTCCCGCTTAGGCTTTGTTTGTCATATTCCTTTACAATTATTCCACCCAAGTGTTCGGGAATTCTGCGACTTGGGTAATTATCTTTATCTACAGGATAAATAAGGTAGCCACAATCAAGGTTTTCTTCTGCCCATTCTTTAAGAGCGCGAATTGTTTCAATTCCGTAACAATTGCCGTGTGCGGATTTTTTTAGCCAGATTCCAAGTTCTGGATGTAAGTCGGGGTGTGAAGAAGGCGCCTTCGCGTTAAGATTATGAATTACAGTACAACGTAGTAACTATTGTGTATCTTTTTTTATAATTACGAGTTGGAGATTAAACCCTTCAGTTAAACCAATTATAGATTCATTAATAAACGATTCTGTGTCAAATATGTCAATTGCGGGTCGAGGAGTCATATAAATAGGTATTTCATTTGTAAATTCTTCAAAAATCTGCCTCTTATACTGCATAGCTATTGGTTTGAGCAAAAGTCGATTTGTAACGATTTCTGTTTTTAATAAAATCATACGCAATTTAACATAGATTTATTGTAATTATTTAAACCTATTTTTCTTCATGGATAATACTGATAAAAATTATCAATAGTTTTTTAAACATAAGTGTACCTAGTATGACACCTAACAAAATCTCATAAAAAAGTCATCCTCTCTTTAGGATGATTTTTGAAAATTGCGTTATGATTTATTTGAAGTTTTGTTAAGATACCCCTAAGAGCAAATTTTTAACGGAATTGAATGCTCTGGGTGTGGAGGAATAAATACTACCAGTTCACTTACACAATTGAGGATAAAACAATGGACAGCTATATTTTCTTCGATGATGCCCTCCGGATTCTTGTCAATGCTTTTTTGGCTTCTGCGATACTACTTGTGGCAGCTTCTGGTATCGGTTTAGCAGTAATCGAATCAATAGAGAAAGCAAGCGACCGCTAAGTAATTACAGCAGATTCAAAAAAAAGGGCACTCTCATCCCCAACTTTAATTGACTCTATACTTAACAAAACTACATAAGTACAAAAGTACGTAAATTTTTGTATCATAATTGTTGCTTGCCTAGTGTTTATCTAGCTGTGGTGCTGGGAATACTAGCTGTGAAAGTCAGATAAAGCAGGTGGTCTTGGTAAAACCTTCTGGGTAAACAAGCAATGCTATCTCGACGTGTTACACGGAGCAAGCAACGATGGGCTATTTGATAAGATATTTTTCGGTGGCGTTCAAACTAAAGTTACAGAAGCACTTAGTCAGATGAAGCGCGTGTCTCAACGCTAGCGCTATCTAGAATGAAGCTCTCAACAAAGTTTTCCCAATGACGTCATACATAGGATGTTTGATAAACTCCTGGAATGCTTCGACGCGATGAAGTTGCCGCATTAATCAATGCAGCCAAAAATTCTTTACCATACTCTTCAAGAAACAGCATTTGCTGTAGCTGCCGATTTGGTGTAATCAGACGGTTATGTTACAGAAACTGAACAAAGCTTTTTAGATGATTTATATCAAAGCCTGAATATATCAGACAAAACCGCTACACGAATTGTAAAAGTCATGATAATCAAGAATCGGGGTTAATAATTTACCATACTTAACTGATGGTGTTAGTTTTTACTGAATACAGGGAATACTGAGATTACCAGAAAAAAGACATTGCACAAGTTACGACGCTTACCAGCCATATAACAAGTGTAATGTCATCTTGAAATATTTCCAAGAAAAGGATAACACTAAAATGGGTTTATTTGACAAAGTACTCGGTAATAATACGGTAAAAGAACTGATGACTCCGGCAGAAGCTTTTGCTGCTATTACTTTGTCTGCTATTGCGTCTGATGGATATCTCTCTGAAGATGAAATGCGCGCTCTAACTGCTGCCTTGTTTCGGATGAAGTTATACCGCAGCTACTCAAACGATGTCATGCAACGGATGTTTGATAAGCTTTTGGGTATTTTACGTCATGAAGGAATAAATAGTTTGTTCGATGTTGCTAAGGAGTCTTTACCTTACGACATGCGGGAGTCAGCGTTTGCCGTTGCTACCGATTTGATTTTAGCGGATGGAGTTGTTGCTATAGAAGAAAAGGAATTTTTAGACGACTTGTACCAAGCTTTAAGTTTAGACAGCGAAGTTGCAACTCAAATTATCGAGGTCATGTTAATCAAAAATCGCGGCTAATGGCAACGGATAAAACGGATGTAGCGGATGTCATAGATAAATCATCCGTTGCATCCGCTGACAATTTGTTTTATTTGGAGAATTTGTTTATAAATGTTTTTTTGGTAAACACTTTTGATAAATAAATAGTACATACCAACCATTAAATATATGTAAGTAAAAAAATTACCATCACCTGTGTTTAAAATGTAAGTGTTCGCTCGGCGCCAGACTTTGACAAATTAAAGTAAGAATGTTAACCTCTACACTTCCTATATTAAGTAAAAAAATATAGGATTTAGGGACTTTTATCCTTGCGTTATTCACTGACGCTGGAATATAAAAAAACGAACCTTTGAAATAAATCCAAGCAAGATGTCCTGTTCTGCCAACCTCACAAAGTTAATTGAAGCTACTGGCGCCAAGCCTTTAAATGTATCGAATGCAGCATTAAATAATACAAGTATAGGTATACAAACAGACACAAGGTTAATTAAACCTGGTGAGGTATTTGTAGCTTTGCGTGGTGAAAAGTTTGATGGACATAAGTTTGTGTCTATGGCTATTGAATTTGGCGCCATTGCAGCAATCGTTGATTTTGAGTATGAGAATCAAGGGTTGCCTGTACTCCAAGTCAAAAACACATTAACAGCGTACCAAAATATTGCACGTTGGTGGCGCGATAGCCTTGATATTCCAGTGATTGGTGTAACTGGTTCTGTAGGTAAAACTACTACTAAAGAGTTGATAGCTGCGGTTTTGGCGACACAAGGAAAGGTTCACAAAACACACGCGAACTTTAATAATGAGATTGGTGTACCAAAGACTTTATTAGAAGTTGGCAAAGAACACGATTTTGCTGTGATTGAAATGGCAATGCGTGGAATGGGGCAGATTGCTGATTTGACGCATATTGCACGTCCGACAATTGGCGTTATTACAAATGTGGGAACCGCGCATATTGAGTTACTTGGCTCTGAAGAAGCTATTGCCTCTGCAAAATGTGAATTATTAGCCGAAATGCCACCTGACGGTGTAGCTATTCTCAACCACGATAACCCGTTGTTGATGGAATTTGCTGCCAAAGTGTGGCAGGGTGAAGTTATTACCTATGGATTATCCGGTGGTGATATTCAAGGCAGTTTAATCGATAATCATACTATCGAAGTTGCTGGAATACAATTACCTTTACCCTTAGCTGGGCGCCATAATGCGACTAACTATTTAGCTGCTTTAGCTGTAGCAAAAGTCCTTGATATAAACTTTAAGTCTTTACAATCAGGTGTAGAAGTACATATGCCATCTGGACGTTCGCAGCAGTTTATGTTACCCAACGATGTGGTAATTTTGGATGAGACATATAATGCGGCGCCAGAAGCAATGTTAGCAGCGTTAAATTTACTTGCAGAAACACCAGGTAGACGCCGTATTGCAGTATTAGGCGCCATGAAAGAATTAGGAGAACGTTCGCATCAATTACATCAGCGCGTTGGTGAAATGGTAAAAAATCTCAATTTAGATGCGCTCATGGTATTAATTGACGGACAAGATGCCGAAACAATAGTTAAGAGTGCAGAAGGAATACCATCTGAGTGTTTTACTTGCCATACAGAAATGGTGACGCGCTTAAAGTCATATGTACAAGCAGGTGACCGTTTATTATTTAAAGCAGCACATTCAGTAGGATTAGAAAAAGTAGTAAACCAATTACGCGCGGAATGTAATTGTTAAATACGGTAGGGGCGGGTTAATCGACAAACTTCAACACACATTACAATTAAACTAAACCCGCCCCCAATCCAAATCAATAAAACATTAAAATTTAAATAACAGGCAAGGATACCTGTTCCACAAGAAGAATTTGAATTCAAAATAATTTACAAAGGCGCCTTCGCAGTCAAGCTATACTATAGTTGTTTTGCTAAATGGCGCCAATCTTAATCAAATTATTCTCTGTGTCTCTGTGGTAAAAATAAATACAGTGGCTGTACAGACTTTCCGGTCTGTGCTACAACCTGTAAAAAAAGGGCACGATGATGTCGTGCCCTTGTGTATTTAAGTTGAAGTTACAATTTAGCCAACGTTAGCTAAAAGCAACTCAGGTTTTTCTATTTTTCTGACTCTTATTTGACCGTCGTCGTCAACGTCAACTACTGCTTTGTCTCCATCAACAACTTGACCAGAGAGCATTGCTTCAGCTAATGAGTCTTCTAACAGACGCATAATAGCTCGACGTAATGGTCTGGCACCATAACTTGGGTCATAACCTTCTTGTACCACGCGGTCTTTGAAGCGCTCGGTAACTTCGAGGGTAATACCTTTTTCAACCAGACGATTAGAAACGTCTTTAAGCATAATGTCAGCAATTTGCTTAACTTCGTCTTTGTTGAGTTGAGTGAAGACAATAATGTCGTCAAGACGGTTGAGAAATTCTGGACGGAAGAAAGCTTTGAGTTCTTCGTTGACCAAGTTCTTGATGCGGTTGTAGCTCGCTTCAGCTGCATCCTCGAATTGGAACCCTAAACCACCACCACCTTTTTCTATGACTTTGGAACCAATGTTCGATGTTAAGATAATTAAAGTGTTTTTGAAGTCCACTTTTCTACCTTTCGCATCGGTAAGGTGTCCGTCATCAAGCAATTGCAACAACATATTGAATACATCGGGGTGCGCTTTTTCGATTTCGTCGAATAGCACCACTGTGTAAGGTTTGCGGCGAATTGCTTCAGTAAGTTGTCCGCCTTCATCGTAGCCTACATAACCTGGAGGCGAGCCGATGAGTTTGGAAACGGTGTGACGTTCCATGTACTCGGACATGTCAAGACGAATCATTGCATCTTCGGCGCCGAAGAAATACGCTGCCAAAGATTTTGCTAACTCGGTCTTACCTACACCCGTAGGACCTGAGAAGATAAAGCTGGCAATTGGTCGATTTGGATTTTTCAAACCAACGCGCGCGCGTCGAAGGGCACGAGAGACTGCGGTAACAGCTTGCTCTTGTCCAATTAAACGCTGGTGCAATGTGTCTTCTAGGTGCAACAGCATTTCAGATTCAGACTCTGTAAGCTTGTTGACAGGTACACCAGTCCACGAAGCAACAATTTGTGCAATGTCTTCTTCGTCAACAGTGGGGTTACTAATAAAGCCAGTTTCTTCAGCTTTAAGTTGTTCTTCAAGCTCAAGTTCTTTGTCACGCAGTGTTCCTGCTTTATCAAAGTCTTGAACACGAACAGCTTGTTCTTTGTCCTTACTAACTAATAATAATTCGCGTTTAATGTCACGACTTGCAGCGTTTTGTGAGTTCCGCAAACGCACGCGCGAACCTGCTTCGTCAATTAAGTCGATAGCTTTGTCAGGTAAGAAGCGGTCAGAAATATATCTATCAGATAATGTAGCGGCAGCTAGTAAAGCTTCATCAGAAATAGTAACGCGGTGATGTTGCTCGTATACCGAGCGCAAACCATATAATATCTCGATGGTTTCTTGGACTGAAGGTTCGCCTACTATAATTGGCTGGAATCTTCGCTCTAATGCTGCATCACGCTCGATGTGCTTACGATATTCATCGAGGGTTGTGGCGCCTAAACACTGTAGTTCGCCACGTGCTAACGCTGGTTTAAGAATATTGGCAGCATCCATGCCACCTTCAACTCCACCGGCGCCTACCAAAGTGTGAATTTCATCAATCACGAGGATGATATTTCCGGCTGTGCGGATTTCCTCCATGATTTTCTTAAGACGCTCTTCAAAGTCGCCACGGAAGCGTGTACCTGCAACAAGTAAGCCCATATCAAGGCTAACAACCTGCTTGCCCATCAAAATATCAGGGACATCTTGGTTGATAATACGCTGCGCCAAACCTTCGGCGATAGCTGTTTTACCAACACCAGGTTCTCCTATTAATACAGGATTGTTTTTGGTACGACGACCGAGAATTTGAACGGTACGCTCGATTTCTTTGTCACGACCAACAACTGGGTCAAGCTTGCCTTCTTGCGCTAGCTTGGTTAAGTTCTTACCAAATTCTTCAATAGTAAGGTTTTGCTGGTTACGACGCGGACCGCTACTACTAGCACCCGGCGCCACTGCTACTTCTTCACCCAAACGGCGAATTACAGCAGTGCGAACTTCTTTAAGGTCAATACCCAAATTTTGTAGTACTTTAGCTGCAACACCTTCGCCTGCGTCAGTTAAACCTAAGAGTAAATGTTCAGTGCTAATGTAATTGTTGCCTAGTGTACGTGCTTCTTTAAAAGCTTGCTCAAATAAACTTTTAACTTTAGGGGTAAAAGGAATCTCTGGTGGTACGAACCCAGAACCTCGACCAATAATCTTCTCGACTTCGCGACGCGCATCTTTGAGGGTAACGCCCATGTCACTCAGCACTTTGGCGGCAACACCGTTTCCTTCTCCAATTAGCCCGAGGAGAATTTGCTCAGTGCCGACAAAATTGTGCCCCAGGCGGCGTGCCTCCTCCTGAGCTAACATGATTACCCGAATGGCTTGGGAAGTGAAGTGTTCAAACATAAGCGGGCTATTGCCTCCCTTGCTGGTACGACGTTGGGTGATAATGAATCTCACCCTCAGTTTAAGTTGTTTGTACTTTCTTAAAGATAATGTATCTTTATTTTAAGCACTGTGACAGTAGTGAGAGCCGTATGCCTAGAGTTGTATTAGCCGCCTACTTAAGTAAAGTGCTTGAAAGCCTTATTTTTAGGTAGTTTTCTCTAGGTATAGTTACGAAAAAAAAGTATTGATTATGACTCTAGACCAGCAACATCCCCAATATAATCGTGACCGCCCCATAATTGAGAGTTTGCTTCAGGGCGAACCATCTGATCTTAACTTAGCAGAATTAGCTCGTTTGCGGGTACGTTATAATGGGTTTCCAGGCGCCCGCGATATTCAAGCCCATTTAGATACTATTTTACAAAAATGGAATTTAACTGAAGAACAGTTATTTGAGCGCACTCGCCTTATACATAAAGCAGGTGGTATGTATAAAACTCGCGGTAAGCGCGAAGAACAAGATTGGAATTAGGCAACGGATTATGAACGGATGTAACGGATGGATAATTTTAAATCACTATGCTCTAACTATATTTCATTTTCAACGAATAAATCATCCGTTACATCCGTTACATCCGTTGCAAGCTGCCGCTATCTATTAAAATGTAAACTCCTAGGCAAATTAATACGATTGGCGCCAATATACTTCCATATTTATTAAAAACACCAGTAATTGCACGATGTCGTGTAAAAAAGTATCCTAAATAACACCATACAGCAATCAAAATATAGAAAACTATTAGTGTTATAAGCAATTGCTGAAGAGTACTACTTGCAAATAAAGGCACATATATACTGATATTATCACCACCGTTAGCAAAAGTCACGGCGGCAACATTGTAAATTTGAGGCGCCAGTAAGTTATTAAATATATTATTGCCTCGATTTGTAGTTGCAGTTACAGCTTGGATTTCATCATTATCATTATCATCGTTTTGACGTTTTACTAATTGATATATACCGATAATAATTGGTAAAAATCCTAACAAACCAATTAAGGAAGGTTTAATAACTAAACCACCAAAGAAACCGGGTAAACTAGCCAGGATTATTATAGAAAAGCCCAAAAATTGTCCAATGAGAATATGACGCTTACGAAAGTTAGCGTTTACTTGTGCGAAAAGTAACGTTAAGATAACTATGTCATCAAGATTAGTTGCCGCAAAAGCAGCACAAGCTGATGCAACTGCACCCAAAAATTGGTTCATTTTGATGCACGATGTTTATTTATTTATTTATTTATTTATTTATCTATTTATCTATCTGTTTTGTCTTTATCTACTGAAACATTTTTATCTGTAGTATTCTGTGGTAGTTTTGCAGACTCAGTGTTTCGCTTCAAAACGCGCGTTAAACGGTTTATAGATTGTCTACGCTGCATAGCTTCTTTTGTTTCTGGAACTCGCGAAAATTCTGCAACTGGGAAAATTTGACCCGGTGTTGAAGTACTAAATGTCGCAGTTGGTGTAGAGACTGGTGCAGATGGTACTTGAATTACTTGATTACGTTTCATCATATCAAGGGTTTGCGCGACTTGAACTTGCTGTTCTATCTGTTGTGTAGAAGAAACTAAGCTGCTTAAACCGTTGACAAGCTGTCGAAGATTAGTACGGAATTTTGGGTCTCCTGTTAACTCATCAAGGTCAGAAGTAATTTTTTGGGTGTTTTCAAATGTTACCCTGGCTGAATCTAATGTTTGTTGAAGCACGACAGCGTTTTTAGGGTCAGTGAGAGTTTTAGTAGCATCGCGTAAATTTGCTGATGCTAGTGCAGCGTTTGCAGAGAGAGTTTCAAAGTTTTTAATTAGTTCACCTTGAGTCAAGCGGTTAATAGCTGGTGAAAGACCACTAGCAGCTGCACGTAGTTGGTTACTACTGGCAGAAATATTGTTGAGTGTGGAAACTAAAGAAGAACGGTTGGTAGTTACAAGACTATCGAGATTGCCAAGTAGCTTATTTGCTTGACCTGCTGTACTACGTAATTCGTTCGCTGTAGAACTAAACTGACTAACTGTAGAGTTTAATTGATTTGCTGTGTTGCCAAATTTATTGAGAGTTCTATCAGCAGTTGCAGTGAGTTGTGCTGTTGAAACGCTTACTTGATTTGCTGCACGCTGTACGGAAGTTGTTACACCAGAAGTCGTATTGAGTTGAGACTGTGCGGTTTTACCTAACGAGTTTAAAGTTTTACTCAGTTCAGAAACGTTAGCAGCAGCTATTGCCCCTTGTTCGAGCGTGCGATTCAGATTTTGATAAAATTTTTCGTTAGTAAATCTATCTGCTAACTCAGTGGTTGAGCGCAAAACTTCATCAACATTAACACCAATTTGACCTTTTAAACGCGAGTTATTACAAACTATCTGTTTATTGTCGCAATTTGGATCTAACGGTTTGGCTGCAATGGCTTCAAACGGTACCTTGGACAAAGGTGTAATATCAATAAGGCTTTCGGCAATTAAACCGCTTTGATTTGCTTCAACTTTAACATCGCGTGGAATAATTAAGTCACGTTGGGAAATTTCTAGTTCTACCTCAACATTATTCGGGCCCGGTCGAATCGCAGCAATTCTACCTACTTTAACACCGCGAAAGCGAACGGGGGCGCCTTTTTGCATGCCACCAGCATTACTAAAATCAACAAAGATTTTATAGTTACTTTGAGTCGCATTAAAACGATTGAGCCATAAAAAAATTAGCCCAAATACACCAAGACCAGCTAGGAATAGTAATCCTACGGAACCTTCTCGGACTGTACGCAATGAACGCATCTCTTTAATTTCCTCCCGTTTAGTTTATTGATTTAGCGCACGAGCGCACTTTCTTTATCCGACTACATGAATTGGACCAGCAATACTGCCACTCAAAAATTGTCGAATCAATGGATTGGATGTTGTATCCATATCGCTGACGTGCCCTTCCCATTGCACCTGACCTTCGTAAAGAAACACAAGTTTATCAGCTGTGCGCCGTATCGTACTATCTTGGTGGGTAACAATCGCATAAGTACTACAAACTCCTTGGGTACACTGCAACTGACGTATCAAATCTTCGATAACCGTTGAAGCGATGGGGTCTAAGCCAGCTGTAGGTTCATCATATAACAAAACTTCAGGCGCCTCCTTGACACTTTCAGGGTTGTAAATAATCGCACGGGCAAAACTCGCACGTTTCCGCATCCCTCCCGAAAGTTCCGATGGGTATTTATCTCCACTTCCTCCCAAACCGACCATCTCTAACTTCTCATGTACTATATCTCGAATTCGCTTTCTAGATAACTTTGAGTGTTGATATAGCAAAAAACCCACGTTTTCTTCCACAGACAGCGAATCAAACAATGCAGCTTGTTGAAATACCATACTAATTCCAATCGGGTCAGCACTATCCTCGATTAAACCCTTTCGTCGCACTCCCTGTACATAAATTTCTCCACTGTCAGGTGCTGTTAACCCCGCAATTACCCGTAATATAGTTGATTTACCAGTTCCTGATGGGCCGATTATTCCCAGTGCTTCACCTCGATAAATTTTTAAATCTATATTATCTAATACTTTATTATTACCAAATGCCTTGGAAACACCTTTAAGTTCGATTAATGGTTCAGTCATGGTTAAAATTAACTATTATGTACTAACATGTTTAATTTTGATGTCATAGTTATTGGTAGCGGTATCGGTGGGTTAACAGCAGGTAGTTTACTTGCACATTACGGTAAGCGTGTGGTTGTATGTGAGAGTCATACAATTGCTGGTGGTGCTGCACATAGTTTTAGACGACGTGGTTTTGAATTTGATTCTGGACCCTCCTTCTATTGTGGTCTTACAGGCGCCAATAGTCTGAATCCTGTAAAACAAGTATTAGATATTTTAGGCGAATCTGTAGACGCTCTTGCATATGACCCATTAGGACACTATCATTTTCCAGAGAATACTGTTGCCATTTATAGCGATAACTCTCTCTATCTCAATGAAGTATCCAAAATTACACCACAAGGCACCACCGAACTTCAACATTTTATAGATAAAATGCTTCCATTGTATGAAGCTATGAAAGGAATTCCGACTATAGCTTTACGTACAGACTGGCAGATGATACCTATATTGCTGAAAAATTATTTACCTTCATTATTCAAAATGCTACCTAATCTGCCACTGATACAAAGTTCAGTAGGTAATGTAATGGACGCAACAGTTACAGACCCTTGGGTGCGGCGCCTAATTGACCTAGAATGCTTTTTATTATCAGGCTTAAAAGCACATGGTACTATTGCCCCCGAAGTAGCATTTATGTTAGGAGAACGTTCTCGTGCAGGAGTTGAATATCCTGTGGGTGGAAGTGGAGCAATAATTCAGGCGTTAGTGCGCGGCTTGGAACGTTGGGGTGGTATACTCCGTTTAGGGTGTCACGTTGAGCAAATTTTGGTTGAGTCAGGAAAAGCTGTTGGAGTCCAATTAAAAAATAATGAGATAATCAAGGCGCCTATCGTTATATCGAACGCGACAGTTTGGGATACTTATACAAAGTTATTAAATCCAAACAACTTACCAGCATCATATCGTCAAAAAGCATTACAAACACCAGCAGTCGAAAGCTTCATGCATTTACACTTGGGAATAAAAGCTTCTGGTTTAGAAAACTTAACTGGACACCATGTAGTAGTTCACGACTCAAACCTAGATATAACCGTCCCAGGAAACACCTGTATGATATCAATTCCTACCGTGTGGGATAAAAACTTGGCGCCAGAAGAACATCATGTAGTTCATGCGTATACATTAGAATCATATAAAGGATGGGAAAGAAACGAAGAGTACGAAGCAAAGAAAAACTCAAAAGCACAAACACTATATAGAGCGTTAGAGAGAATCATACCCGACATAAGGGAACGTGTAGTGTTAGAACTTATCGGAACACCATTAACACATGCACATTATTTAAGAAGACATCAAGGAACCTACGGCCCAGCAATAGAAGCAACAAAAGGAATGTTTGAAGGCGCCAATACACCCATCAAAGGATTATACCGCGTTGGTGACAGCACCATGCCCGGTATCGGAGTACCCGCCGTAGCTGCTTCCGGAATACTATGCGCGAACACACTCCGTTCGTAATAAGCACTTCAGTGCTTATTAGGTATAATTTACTACTAATACAACGGATGTAACGAATGAATTATTGGTTACAAACAAAATTGAATTTAACTTTTAGAAAATTCATCGTATGGAAATTTGGTCATTAGTTGGTAATTAGTATAGTACTGCTGCACCTGTATGCAATAATAGCTTTAGGTAATTTATGAGGTTTTTGGTTTTGCAATATCTTTAAATCTATTCAACATTTCCATTACATATTGCTGCAAAATTAAAAAATGATAGATATTTACAAGGCTTTGTGTAATGTCTTATTCTAATGTTCTATAAGTTATGACAAGCTTTAAGTCCTTTTAAATTTTTATAGTATGCTGACTTATCCCAATTTAGAACAAGCGCTGAAGCATCACTTCGGTTACGACAATTTTCGCCCAGGACAGCGACAGATTATCGAAGGCGCCTTGCAAAATCGGGATTTACTAGTAATAATGCCTACAGGTGGAGGAAAATCACTGTGCTTTCAGCTACCTGCACTGATTCGACCTGGGTTAACGGTTGTGGTGTCACCTTTGATAGCGTTAATGCAAGACCAAGTGGAAGCATTGCAGAAGAATGGTATTAATGCAACATTTCTTAATAGTAGTTTAAATTCACATCAAGCTAGGTTACGCGAGCAGGCAATTCTTAATGGTAAAATTAGATTGCTTTATGTGGCGCCAGAGCGGTTAATGAGTGAAAGGTTTTTACCATTTTTGGATTTAGTTCAGCATCAAATTGGAATTTCGAGTTTTGCAATTGATGAAGCACACTGTGTATCAGAATGGGGACATGATTTTCGTCCAGAATATCGTCAATTAAAATCGCTGCGTCAAAGATATCCAAATGTTCCGATGGTTGCACTTACTGCGACAGCAACCGAACGAGTACGTTCAGATATTATTGAGCAATTGGGATTAAAAGACCCAAATATACATCTTACCAGTTTTAACCGCGAAAACTTATTTTATGAAGTTCGTACCAGAACCAAAAACGCTTATGCTGAATTATTGGAAATGATTCGTGAAAGTGATGGTTCGACAATTATTTACTGTTTGACTCGCAAGCAAGTAGACGAACTAACTTTTCAACTGCAACACAGCAAAATATCTGTTTTAGCTTACCATGCTGGTTTATCGGATGAAGAACGCAGCAGTAACCAAACTCGCTTTATTCGCGATGATGTACGTGTAATAGTCGCGACAATAGCTTTTGGGATGGGTATTAATAAACCGGATGTACGGTTAGTAGTTCATTATAACTTGCCTCGGAACTTAGAAAGTTATTATCAAGAATCTGGACGTGCGGGAAGGGATGGGGAGTCATCGAGGTGTACTTTATTTTTCAACGTTGGTGATATAAAAACGATTGAATGGAGTATTGCACAAAAAACTGACGAACAAGAACAAAAAATCGCGCGTCAGCAATTGCGGCAAGTAATAGACTATGCTGAGACTAACGTTTGTCGTCGTACAGTTCAACTTGGTTATTTTGGTGAACGCTTTGCAGGTAACTGTGGAGCATGTGATAACTGTCGTAACCCTCAACCAACTCAAGACTGGACGTTAGAAGCGATGAAATTTTTATCGTGTGTCGCGCGTTCTAAAGAAAAATTTGGTATGACGCATGTTATAGATATATTACGCGGCGCCAAAACAGAGAAGATTAAGTTATATGAACACGATAAACTTTCGACATATGGTATTGGTAAAGATAAAACGGTAAACGAATGGCGAACTTTAGCACGTTCATTATTACAGCAAGGTTTTCTCGAACAAACTAGCGATGGATACTCTGTATTAAAGCTGAACGAACAGAGTTGGGAAATAATGCGGCGCCAGCGTACAGTGTTTATAGTAGTACCCGCAGCGCAAAAAGTAGCTTTGCAAGAACTGAGTGGAAATAATGTAGAAACTGAATTATTATTTCAGAGATTACGTTCGCTACGTAAAAAGTTAGCAGATGCTCAAGGAGTGGCGCCATATGTTATCTTTGCCGATAGCACTTTAAAATTAATGGCACAATCACGCCCGCAAACCAAACAAGCATTTAGCAAACTTTCAGGAGTCGGGAGTCATAAATTAGCAGAATATGGTAGCCAATTCGTCAACGAAATATGTGCATACTGTAGAGAGAATAATTTATCATCAGAAAAACAAGAAATAACTCCGATTGTAAATAATACAGCAACTGGCACAGAAATAATGAGCTTGCAATTACATAAAGAAGGTTTAAATATCAATGAAATAGCTAGAAAACGTAATTTAAAACCTTCAACAGTAATGCGTCATTTAATTGATTTAATGGATAAAAATCATGATATAGATATAAATTTATTAGTACCAGTAAAAAAACAGCAGGTAATTTGGAAAGTACTAGATACTCTAGGTGACATTTCACTGACTCCAATCAAAGAATATTTAGGAAACGAATATAGTTTTGAAGAAATTAGACTAGTTAAAAGTAAATGGAAAAAGAAATCGAAAAAATAATGAGTCTTCAAATATCAGTTCGTTTAGCTCGACCCGAAGATGCAGAACAAATGCATCACGTTCACATTAACTCAGTGCGTCAACTTTGTGCAGTGGACTATACAAAAGAGCAAATAGAAGCTTGGGTAGGTCATCTAAACTCTGAAACACGTCATCAATATATGGTAAATGGCGCCAGAGATGAAGTAATATTCGTTGCAGAAGATGAAAATAGCACAATAATAGGTTTTTCCGCTTTTGATATATATGGGGATATAAGTGCTGTTTACGTTCATCCTGACTATACACGTCAAGGAGTAGGGAAACAGTTACTTCAAGTAGCAGAAAACGAAGCGTTAGCTCATAACTTCAAAAAGCTACAAATATCAGCTTCTATAACTGCTCTTCCTTTCTACAAAGCACAAGGTTATAAATTTATTAAATACTCATTACATCGCTTGCGTTCTAATGTAAAAATACCATGTGCTTTACTAGAGAAATCACTAGTAACGGATATAACGAATGATTAATTTTATTTAATAAGTATAGAGTTGAGTTTTTTAGTTTTTTTATAAATAATTACTTATCCGTTACATCCGTTCATCATTCGTTGCCAATATATATCTTAAATGTTATATTGACCTAAAATTCAAACCACTTAGTCTTTTTAGCGACTATTTATACTTAAACTAAATTTAACATGTCGAAAATAATAGGCATCGATAACATGACTGTAGAAGCAGTAAACAACGAGCTATCAAAAGGCGCCAAGTTTGTAGTATTTCCTTACTGCTTTTCAGTAGTGATAATGTCATTCAAACGGAGTTCTGATATTTACTTTATTAAAGCAGGTGAAGGCGCCTTTGTTAAGAGTATTCCGTTTTTACTAATTTCATTATTCCTGGGATGGTGGGGAATACCTTGGGGGATTATTTACACTATTCAATGTTTATTTGATAACCTTAGAGGTGGAAGAGATGTTACAGAGCAGGTAATTTCAGCATTAAGACAAGGGTAATTATATAAATTTTAATTCCTCTAATGAGATTTTCCATCGCTACCTAAATATTCACGATAACCGCAAATTTTATCGCCACAGACATCAAAAGAAACGGCAATACGATTTTTGTAAGGTTGTCCCCGCATTATTCCTTTGTCTCTAAATTCAAAAACAACCGTTGTTTCACTACTGGTAATTCTTTCTAAGGAAGTTAAGGTAATACTTGAGCCAAAAACTTCATTTACGTATTCAAAAAATTGTTTCGCTCTTTCTTTGCCAGTATTTAAACCTTGATATGGGCCGATAGGGAACCAGAAAGTAAAGTCATCACTAAGCATATCTAAAAGAGGATTCCAATCACCAGTCCCTAAACCATGCATTAATTTGTCAAAACCTTGTTGACCAACTTTTAATGTATTATCTGAAGTTTCCGTCATAATTGTAACCTAAGCACAAATAAAATTATTAATATCTGACAACAACCTTACCACAATTCTGACCACTTAGCATATATTCAACAGCATTGGGAATAGATTCAAGACCTTTAAATTGGGTTGGGTCAACTACTACTTTTAACTTTTTATCATAAAATAAATTTAATAACCGTTCCCGTGCTTCCGCAGCATAGTCTTGATATAATGGCATGAGAAATCCTTTGATCGAAGCAGCTTTCCAAAATAGTTGATGATAAATTCGGGGTTGCGTTACTTTCTCGAAATCATTGCCGTATTCAGAAATAAAACCAACTATAACTAATCTTCCTCTCACCGCTAAATTTTCTACACAGGTATCAAAAATAGTTTTACCCACGCAATCAAAAATTAAATTAATGCCATTAGGGTATTCTTTTTTAAGAACTTGGTTTAAGTCTTCGCTACGATAGTTAATCGCGCGCTCGCATCCCAATTCTTTGAGTAATTGCGCTTTTGCTTCGGAACTACATGTCCCGATAACACGATTACCAGCTAATTTCGCTAATTGTACTGCAATGTGTCCCGTTCCCCCCGCAGCCGCAGTTACTAATACTACCTCATTACTTGTCATCTCCCCCGCTTGTTCCAAAGCTACTAATGCCGAAACACCAGTTGGCATTAAAGTTAGTACCTCTGGTGTTGCTTCTGGTACTTTAAAAGTAATATTCGCATCAACACACTGGTATTCTCTATACCCACCACCTCGGTAAATAGTGACAACGTTATCACCTGGTAGTAAATGTTTAACATCACTGCCAACAGCAATAACTTCCCCCACAGCTTCTACACCTAAATCAAAAGGTGGCGCCAGCTTAATGTAACTAATATCACCTCGACAAATTAAGGTATCAAACCCAGCATTCACACCTGCAAATTTATTACGAATTAATATTTCGTTGGATGCGGGTTCGGGGATTGGAATATCGATAACTTCGATAGCTAATTTAAAATTGGCAGCATGTTTGTTTGCTATTAGTTTTTTATAAGTTTTTGCAGTCATAGGGGATGCGAGATATAAATGTTTGCAAACTATATATAGTTACGATATGACAAAACAGTTCCCAACCGCGATAAATCTCTATCTACTCGAACAAAAAATAAACCACCATCATCTGTTACGTGTCTACCAGAAATGACAAAACTAGGGCAGTAACACATAGAACCTTTTGTGACGTGGTAATCACCAATATCGCAGTATCCAGAAATGCAATACGCCTCTTCGTTGTAAGATTGAATCATTGAATTGATACCATCGTAATGTGGCAAAACAGCAAGCAGCCATGTTCCACCCCCGTTAGAATGTTTTCTCAGATATTTCTTTTTTGCTACTTCAAATTGAACTGTGTCTGTTTTACCCCACGGTAACAATTTACTGTCTAATGCTGGTATGTATTCGTTTAATCTTGCGCTTGAGTGATTATCTTGTAAGTTTTCATATTTTAATGGCACTGGCCCGTTTTCCATCCAGAGAATTTCTACTTCTTCCCCACCAATAACTTTCACTGAACCAAGTCTCACTCCCGCAGGAATAAAAGAGTAGCCATGCTTGTTTAATTGCCAATCTCCTATTTGAATAGTACCTTTGAGTATAAAAATTTCTAAATCAGCAGTAAATATTCCAGCGGGTGCTTCAAATTGGGGTGGTAAATATACTATGGAAGTAGACGCACCAGAATTATGCCATGTTAGTAATCGACGTTTTGCTGATGTTACGCTTTTTGGCATACCATCAATTTGCCACTCTTGTTCTTCGGCAACATTTATGTGAAAAAATTGATATTCACGAGGTACGTATTCTTGGGTAATTGCAGTGCTTCTTCCTGATAGGTTCAAACGTCCCGTACCATCTCCACCCCAATCTTCTTTGATGAAGGTTACATCTAAAAAGTCATCGGTCTCTTGTGCAGTTGTTTTATTGTATTCTTGTTGCATATTCATTGCATTAATTATCTATTATATCTATAAATTTTATTACTAAATTAGATATTTCTTCAACTTTTTGATTCATCATTAAGAATGTTCCACCTTCTATTTCTACAAATTTGGCTTGAGAAATTATTTTGGTAATAGAAGTTCGATTTTCTGGTTGGGACAAACCTATTTTTACAAGCGCTTTGATATTTTCAGTTCCCGATAATATTAAAGTTGGGCAATTAATTAAACTTAATCTTTCTTGAATAATGCTACAATATTCTTTGACAGCTAAAGAACCGTAAGGAGGATAACCATAACATTTCAACTCTTCCAAAAAACAACGAAAATTTAGTTCAGCAGAATCAGTATAAATGCTACGAGATGATAATCTTTCTATTAACTGAGAATTATCTGATTTAATTTGATAAGTTCCTAAATTTTTATTTAAATAAGCCTCCATTTGCTGTTCGCTAAATTTATCGATATTAGATAATATTATTTTTTCGACTCGTTGAGGATATTCAGCCGCAACTTCTGCTGCAATATAGGCGCCTGTGTGATTGCCTAAAATATTAGCTTTTTCTATTCCTAACTCATCTAACAGAGCAATTATAGTTTTAGCATAATCAGCAATAGAATATATTCTTGGTGGTTTATCAGAATCACCAAACCCCATTAAATCCATCGCAATTACACGATAATTTTGTGCAAATATGGGTATTAATTCTCGAAATTCATCACTACTACGAGGATTCATATGCAGCAGAACTAATGCTTGTCCCTCACCAGCAATACGGTAAAGTATTTGTCCATCTTCCGTATCTAAAAAAGCGCGCTTAACTCGCTTACTCATAGATTTCTCCCTTGTCTTATTTGACTCGTTCTTCCGTAACTAGAGTACGTTGAAATATTTTATTGTTTTTGAACCACTGCCAAGTGCGCGCGCGATAATTACTACAAGCGCTAATTTGAATCATTTCATATAAATACATATCCGGCGCCTGCTTATAAGAAAAGTGCAAAATGATTGTAGAATCATCTACCTCCCATGCTTGTCCTAAAAGTCGTTCGGTATCAAATAAAAGCTTTTTATCTTGATATATTCCGGGAAACTGATACTCCTCTCGCTTGCCATTCGACCAAGTGTAGCGATTAGTTTGGTAATAGGAATAAGCAGCGTCAACTGGAAATTGGCAGGTAAGGTGAGATTCATGTTTATCTAGAATATTTCCTTCCAAATCAACCAAAGTATACGTACCAACCCAGTCTCCTTCATGACGCACTAATACAGGCATTCCTTCTCTAATATTAGACATATGACGCCTCACTTCTCCTAAAACCACCAAGGGTCATGAATAGATTTTGTTTTAACCAAAAATGCTTTTTTGCGTAAAAATCTAGTAAGAGATGATGGTCCCATGCGCGAGTCACCTAAACCAGAAAGTTTAAAAGCATTTTTTTCACCTTCATGCATCATAGCTGTCAGTCCAGCATCATTGATACTAATTGCACCAGCATCTATATGCCTTCCAATTTCTATTGCTTCTGCTTGCGTTTCCGCAAAAACCGCAGCACTCAGCCCATAAATAGTATCATTTGCTAAAGAAATTGCTGACTCTACGGAAGAAAACGGCATTATTGGCATTATCGGTCCAAATGTCTCTTCTGTCATCACCTTCATAGTATGGTTAACCTCCGTGAGAACCGTAGGACGACACCACCAACCACCTCCTAATTTTTCCACCTCTCCACCGCAATGAACTACGGCGCCTTTTTCCACAGCATCTTGTAAATGTTCTTGAATAATTACCGCTTGTCTAGAGGGAATTATTGGACCAATTTCCCCGCTTTCTAAATCGGGATAAGCTAATTGTAGGCTTTGGGATTTTTGTACTAATTGTTTAACAAACTGCTCAAAAATAGATTCTGCAACATAAATTCTTTCTATTGAAAGACAAGACTGTCCAGTATTAACCACCGAACCCCATAAAATACCAGAAGTTGCTAAATCTAGATTTGCCGAAGGTAAAACTATTGCTGGGTCTTTTCCTCCTAATTCTAAAAAAGCTGGAATAAAAGATGTTGCAGCAGCTTGAGCCACTTTTTTACCAGTTCCTAGGCTACCAGTAAAACATATCAAGTCTACATTTTCGACTAAGAAAGCCCCTGTTACACCATCTCCCTCAACAAAAGTTAATATATCTTTTAATATCGAAACATTATTAACTGCCGTCATTAAAGGTTTGATGAAACGAGGTGCAATTTCGCTTGGCTTAATAATTACAGCACAACCAGCCAATAAAGCAGGAATCGCATCAATAGTAGATAGTAACAGAGGAAAATTCCAAGGACTAATTACCCCAACCAGTTGATAGGGTACTGTTGTTTGTTGCAATTGAATAAAGGGAATCGACGTATCTTTGAGAGTTTCTTGCAATATCTTCGGTCCTAATTGAGACCATCTATCGATACTACTGAGAAAAGAATCTACTTCTAGATTAGAAATTGACAATCTTCCTGTATCATCAACCAAAGCAGAAACAAGCTTATCACGCAACGTCAATATCTCTTGCTTCCATTGTTGTAACGCTTCTACCCGCTTTTCAACACCAAGTTGCAGCCAAAGACTCTGCCCTCTCCGCAAGCGATTACACTCCTGTGCTAAGAAATATTGCGATGGCGGTATAATTACGTAATCAGACTCACCCGTGCGCGGGTTGCGAACTTCTATTGATTTAGACATGAGACTTAAATAATACCAAGTTTAATTAAACGCTCAATAGTTTCTTGCTGAGTTTTAATAAAATGACTACGATTGACTTCTTGATTTAGCATAGTATTTGCTGGGTAAAATTGCGACTGTCGGTAACTTTCTGCATAAGCATCGAGTCGCTGACGTGAGAGTACATTAAATATCCCTGGACGGTGACGATAACGACGTAATGCAGCTAAGTCTATTTCCGCGAATGCTGCCATACTTTCACCTGAACCTGTCTCAGCTAATACTAGACCGCGATAATCAATTATTTTTGAACCACCATCAGTAGAAGAAGCTGGAAGCGCTGTATTTGTAATTCCCCCACTATTAGCGGAAACTACGTAAGCTATATTTTCTACGGCACGAGAAATTTTCGCTGCTTCCTTTGGGGCACGTTCTTTGCCGTATATCTCTGAGGTGTGGTGGAGAAAGACCTCTGTCCCTCGCATCATAAAACATCGAGCTAGTTCTGGAAATAAAATCTCGTCAGAAGCAATGGCTGCTAAATTACCAATTGCTGTTTTTGCTACAGGAAAAACTCCATCCAAACCGTAACAATCTAAATATTTATCCCAAACGTCGTGCGGTGTCGGAGCATACAT
Source organism: Calothrix sp. PCC 7103 (assembly GCF_000331305.1). GTDB lineage: Bacteria > Cyanobacteriota > Cyanobacteriia > Cyanobacteriales > Nostocaceae > Dulcicalothrix. The sequence goes on from NZ_KB217478.1 coordinate 1,170,080, forward strand.
AGAATTGAGGCGCCGATAGCGCAAGACAATTGAACCAGATGGGTCAATAACAAAACAGGTCTGAAAATATAAATTAGGGAAATTAGGGTCAAGTTCGTAAGCGTTACCAGCTAAAAAAATCTGATGTTTTTGGGCAATTTTTCCTAAACTTTCATATTCAGCCCCATTCATTTCCAAACAAGCTTTGTCTTGCCAAACCTCAAAAGACTCCCCCATAGGGAAACCAGTTAGAAAGTATTCTGGTAGAACTATTAAACGACAATCGAAACCAATAAAAGCAAGACTAACAGGTATTTGTTGTGCTAAACGGTTGATACTTTTTTGCATTAAATCACGGGCTTCTTGACGGTCAGCAGCCAAATTGACCGCATGACAAGTCATTTGCAACGCTAAAACTCTGTAAGATTCCATATTGTTAGCTTTTATATTGCGTGTAGTCTTATATTAAAGGACATAATGTAAAAACCCGGTTATATGTGAACCGGGTTATGTATCGATTTGAACTAGCTGTGTATTTATGGGAGATAGATGTTTAACTTTCAGTAAGTAGGGTAGGTACTTCTTGACTAGGCGCCTCTGATAATGTTTCTGTTAAAGGTGGTTTGATTTTCTCTGCTCTGTCAGTGAGTAGGGTTGACAGCAACTTTGGTAATACAATGCAAATAGTTGCACTAAAGAGTGTTAGGAGTAAACCCTCTGTCAAATTCAAAGCCTTTCTCCTTTTTTTTATAATTTGTTCTATTTATTAAGTGTGCAGCATATTGATGAATACGTGTTCAACTGAATGTTTGAAATTTCTTCTGATAATCATAAGTTTCACTTAACATAAAGTTTTGTAAACATAAATTAAAATAATATTAAAAAGGGAGATACTGCCCCTTGTAGGCAATCTCCCCATCAAGTTGTTCTACAAATTTGGAGAACATCTCTCGCAGAAGTGCGGGCTGAATTTACATGATGGAGTGGTTTTCAAGGTATAGGTAGCACAGAATGGAAAACTGCTAACCTTGGGCTTATGCTTTTGTTTTTCTTTTTGAAGAACAAGAACTCGACTTTGTTTTATTGATTGATTGCCAAGAGCCAAAATCATTGAAACCATTCGCGGCAACACAAGGCAAGTAATTGTGCTGACCAAAGTTAGTAATATGATATCTATTGAATTCATGTCTGGTTTACCTCTTAATGAATCGTAGTAGGCTGTGTACCTTAAGATTTTAGGTTTTAGACCTTGGGCGAAAAACAACTCAAGACCTAAAATTCAAAATCTAAAATAGATGTGCGCTGCGGTCGTTCAGAGGGCAAAAACCCGTCTCTTTTTTGAAAGCAGGTTTTGAAGCATCACTGTTTCTTTATATCAGCCTAACACAACATAGAGTTTAATCAATAGGTGCATTTATTTTGATGTGGAGAAGTCAATGCAAGAAGTTGTGTCTTTTTAAGTAAGTGATGCTAACTCTGATGTGGAATATGCTGGAAACAGTATTAATTTAATTTTTAGGTAATAGTAGGGTGAGATGGTTATGGTAAAAACATATAATGACCCAAATTTCTTGGTGAATATAGTTTGCGCTCTAGTGAATTGGCGAAGCATTTAGTTGATTATTCAGATGTTGAGACACTGAGCGAAATATGGCGTGAAGTAGCAAAGCGATGTTAGGCATGTGGTTGCAGTTAATGAGCCTCATGCGAAACCAGAAGTTGTTTTAACTTACACTCAATTAAATCAAAAAAATCAGTGTTTTGCGGCTGTTTACACGCTTTCTTGATGGCGCCTTCAGCTATGTATACAAAAAGACAATGTTACACTGGCAGGCAGCCAAAAAATAAACTTGGAGAGTAAAATAATCCTGGATTTATTTCGTCGAGAACTTAAGCGAGAGGTGCAAAATCTTCCTGGCTAACGTCCGGACGACCGTATAGGTGCCTGCTCGGTTAATTTTAGAGCCATTTTCGACAAAAAATGGTTTAATGACACAAACATTAAAGGTGAGGCGCCATGTTGTAATGGAACGTCCCAGACGATACTATTAACAAGATGTTCGCCCTCACCTCCACAACTGTTAACTAACGAGTGAACGTGAAAACTTTATGGATGTCTCCAAGCAACTACTATTAAAGCGTGCTGTCAACGTCAAAGCGATTGTTACGACGCTTTGGAAAGAAGAAGTACAGCAGCAACTTCAAGGTCAAATAATCCAAATTGACCAACAGCTACAACAACTCGATGTTCAAGGACAGCGGGCAATAGCAGAAATTCAAAAACAAGGTTTGCAACCACCTGGACCACAAACCTTACAGCAAATAGATAATATCCAAGCGCAAGTCAACGAAAAGAAAAGTGAACTGCTAGAACAAAAGAACCAAAGCTTGCAAAATCTCCAACAAGTTCAGCTATTGGAACTCGACCAAGAAGTAAATCAATTCCAAATGGAAGGTTTCTTCCGTGTTGAACCAGGAGATAACTTAATTAGTAAGTTACAAGTTGAAGTAGTCATCCGTGATGGAGTCGTCGAAGAAATTCGCGGAGACATCTAAGAAAGTAAAAAGTGCTGAGTGCTGAGTATGGTTAAGAGTTAGGAGTTAGGAATTAAGGATATTACTCAGCACTCAGCACCTTCTACTCACCACTTTTTTCGTTGCTATTTCGTTTTCCCACCCAGACTATTTGCCACATAGGAGGAGAGGTAGCGAGTATTGTGCGTCCAAAAGTGCTGAGTTCGACACGGTAGCGAACTGCATCGCGAGAGTTTTTTACTAGGTCGTTTTGAGTAATTGTTACCAAAGCTTGATTGGGTTGTGGGTAAGCAACCTCGACTTTTCGGGGTTTACGCTCGATACCATTTGTATCAAATGCTTCCATTGCTAGCGAGGCAGGGTCTGTACCTTGGAGCGCGGATTTGATACTTTCTAAAGGTATCTTTTTATATTTTGCGCGTTCCGGGTTTGCTGCGATGTCAGCTTCTGTTGCCACAGGGGGTTGCTGCGCTTGTGCGTTCTGATTGGTGTAAACCAGTGGGGATGAATTAGAATTGTTAAAAACAACGCCAGCGCTGATTGTGGCAAAGATACTGAGTATCAGAATAAAAACTATCTTTGACTTTGCCGACATAACAAAAACGTGTGTGTGAGAAGGTTTAGTTATCAACTTTGCATTTTAAGTCTATATACAGCATTTCCTCCGGTCGTTTTATAACTTTTATATATAAATCACACTTTGGGGAGAGAGTTCAGGAAAAAAGGCTTATACAAAATTTATAGACATAAACATTATTAAGATGGTTCCTCGTGCGAAGAAGCAAGCTACAATTCGATTTGGCACAATTTATAATTTATCGATTAACCTAACCACACAAGATGAGCATTTACGAAGTATTCATGCCCGCACTTAGTTCCACCATGACCGAAGGCAAGATTGTTTCCTGGGCAAAATCACCCGGTGACAAAGTGGAAAAAGGCGAAACTGTGGTGGTTGTCGAGTCTGATAAAGCTGATATGGATGTAGAATCCTTCTATGAGGGATACCTTGCCCATATCATAGTTCAAGCTGGTGATTCGGCGCCTGTTGGGGAAGCGATTGCTTTTATTGTTGAAACCGAAGCGGAAATTGCAACTGCGGCAGCACAAGCAAAATCAACCGCACAACCTGTTGCACAACCTGTTGCAGCAACAAACGGCGCCAGTGCAACCGCAACTGCACAAACCACAACAGCAAACTCTAACGGCTCAAACCATCGCGAAGGTAGGGTTGTAGCTTCACCACGCGCTAAGAAATTAGCAAAAGAGCTAAAAGTCGAGTTAGATAAAATTACTACTGGTAGTGGTCCTTTCGGTCGTATTATTGCTGCCGATATAGAAGCTCTTGCAGGCAAAGTTCCAACAACAGCTCCTGTGGTTGCTCCTGTTGAAACACCAGTCTACACACCTGCACCAGTTGCGAAAACAACTCCAGCACCAGCACCTGTTTCAGCAGTGCCAGGAACAACAACACCATTTAACACGTTGCAAAACGCTGTTAACAGGAGTATGGTTGCGAGTTTAGCAGTTCCAGTTTTCCGTGTAGGCTACACTATCACCACTGACGCTCTCGACAAACTCTACAAACAGCTTAAATCTAAAGGTGTGACAATGAGCGCGCTGCTAGCTAAAGCTGTAGCGGTAACACTACAAAAACATCCTTTATTAAATGCTAGTTACTCTGACTCCGGAATTGTGCATCACTCTGGCATTAATATAGCTGTTGCAGTTGCAATGGACGATGGTGGGTTAATTACACCAGTATTGCAAAACGCCGACCAAATAGATATATATTCGCTATCACGTAACTGGAAGTCGTTGGTAGAACGTGCGCGTGCGAAACAACTTCAACCCGATGAGTATAGTACAGGTACCTTTACTATTTCTAATTTAGGAATGTTTGGTGTTGATACATTCGACGCTATCTTACCACCTGGAACTGGTTCGATACTAGCAATCGGCGCCTCGCGTCCTCAAATAGTTGCAACAGAGAACGGGATGTTTGGTGTGAAGCAGCAAATGCAAGTCAATATTACCTGTGACCACCGTATTATATACGGCGCCCATGCAGCAGCCTTTCTGAAAGACTTGGCATCGTGCATCGAAACCAACACACAATCGTTGACTATGTAACATTACTTAAGATAGCGCTAATTTGAATTTATTAAGCTCGGTTTTACTCTTAACCGAGCTTATTATTTTATATAAGTTAATATATTTGATATATTTGCTTACTTCAAAAAAAATAGCTGCAAGTTTTGCAGGTTTGTCGAGCAGTTGAATTATATCATGTCCGGGAGCGTAACCATAATAAAATCATTGTAGAGACGCGATTAATCGCGTCTCTACGTGACGTGGTAATTATGGGTAATCAACCGGACATGATATTATAGTTTTAATCACGGTAAACAGTTTTACCATCACCAGGTAATATTGTTAGCGACCGAGGACTAATTTTTTCTCCAACGGAAACCTCAATATCTCCATCCCAAATTTCAATTGATAGAATTTTTCCATCCGCGCTTTCATAGTCAAAATATCCACATCTTTCTGCTTTCCGTTTCATGGTAAAGCCAGTACGTGTCATTCTGGCTTTACCATAATCTACACGTGTATATATTTCTCCAGCAAAGGTTAATTTTGGTGGTGGGTCTTTACTTACATCAAGTTGGTTTGTTGGTTCTAGTAGTGCGACTTCAACACGGTCATCTTCTTCTACAGATAACCAGACTATTTTATCTTTGTCTTGTAGTAAATATTCGTACCAGTAATAGGCGCCTTCTTGATAAGTCAATCTACCTTCAACCACCCAATCAATACCCATGTGCTGAACTATATCACCTATTTTTAAATCAAATATAGTAGTATTTACTGGCGCCAGTTTTTGATTAGATATGTTTGGTTTTAATAAGTTGAATATTTGTTTGCGCTGTGCGTAGATAATTACGACACTGACTGCGATAATGGCTAGGGTTATATATAACATTTTTTTTAAATCCTGATGTGTAAGAATATTTACCACAAAGGCGCAGAGGTAACAGAGGAGAAGTTATGTACCCAACATTCTAATTTGTTGCATTTGGTAACGAACAATAACAGGATGAGTGAGACGGTTTATTTCAGTGTTGCCAAACTCAATATCTTTAGGTAATTCAAATATATGTTGTAATAAGGGGGTGGTGAGATATCGAGTTGGAATTTCAAGCTTTAGTTTTGTTGTATCTATATTATTTCGTGATGCGAGAACAAAACCCCAAGAACCAAACGAGGGTACATCAGCAACATAGGGATGTACCATAAGTCCTGTATAAGCTATTGTGGCAGTTATACAGCTTATAACTTTTGGTGTAAAGAATGAGCTTGATGCTTGGGTAACAAGAACACCATTTTCTGCAAGGCGCCCCATTAACCGCCGATAAAATCCATCTGAATAAAGTTTGGCTAAACTATCATGGTCTGGGTCAGGAAAATCTGCAATTATTACATCGAATATGTCGGGTAATTTAGGCGCCTGTATAAATGCATCAGCGTTGATTACTTGAACGCGCGGGTCTTTGAGTGAGTTAGCGTTAACTTTAGCTAATTGCGGGTAACGAGTAGCTAATTTGACTATCGTTGGGTCAAGTTCAATTAGAACAACACGCTCTACATCCTGCCATTTCAATACTTCTCGCACTGCCATTCCATCACCAGCGCCTAATACAAGTACTTTTTTACGCTGGGGAACTGCACTCATAGCTGGGTGTACTAATGCTTCGTGATAGCGGTACTCATCGACAGTGGAAAATTGTAAGTCACCATCGAGAAATAAACGCAGGTCTTTACCTTGACGTGTTAAAACAATACGTTGGTAAGTTGATTGAACTCGCTTAATGATTGGCGCATTATATAAATTATTTTCGAGCTTGTTGCCTAGTGGGATAGATGCTGGCGCCGATACAAGTAAGACTATACCCAATATCAATCCTGTGTAACCCCAACGACGCATTGATGGAAAACACTGTCCAATAGCAAATACCATTAAAGCAGGAAAGGCACCTAACACAAACGCAGTGGGAAACATGCTCAAAAAAGGTAATAAAAGTAGGGGAAATGCTAGCGACCCTAACAAACCACCCAAATAATCAAGTGCCAGCACTCCAGAAATAGCATCGCGTACACCATCAACTATTTCAAGCAAGCGTGCGATAATTGGCACTTCTAAGCCTGCTAAAATTCCCAGTAAGATAGTGACGACGAATAAAGCTTGCCAAATTACAGCGCTATCGGCAACGAACAGCGCGAATAATGCCATTGGTAATAAGGCAGTTAAAGGTGCTATGAGTAGTTCAATTTTTATAAAGGCAGTTAGCATTTCACGCTGTAATGTGCGTCCTTGTTCTTTAGGTGCGATAAATCTGCTCAAGTATGAACCGATACCCATTGCTGCTAGGAATCCACCTATGGCAATACCATATGCTAGCGCTTGGTTGCCCATTAAATAACTTGCTAGGTTGCCCAGTAATAATTCAACAGCTAATCCTGTGCCGGATGATACTGCGGCTGCTAATAACAATATATTTCGCTGTCGTTTGTTTATAAAAATACTTTCTTCTGTTTCGGCGCCCATATATTCCTAAAATTTAAAATCAAATCATTTCCCGGTTCCTGGTCCACCACCTTGGAAATTTTCGTAATTGGTGCGTTCTGTCGATGTAAAAATCCATACACCTTGTGAATTATATCGTCCTGATGGATTTGTGCCTTCACGCGGTGAATAATTTGATTGCTGTTCTTGACGCAAAACTAGGGCACTGGAGTCAGTGACGCTGGCATATATTGTTGAAGCAGCAATTAATACGGTTCCGACAGATAAAACTTTGGTAATCATAATTTAATTATTTACAGCTACGTCCTTAGGGGCTTCCAAATAAATTACATCAGTAGGTAGAACAGTTCGGGCGCCATCGCGAACTATGAGTTTTGTTCGGTCTATAGGTGCATCAGGATAAACTTCTACGTGAAAACCGTAAGAGTTGCGTTCAGGTATTACAAAGAATTTGTCTAGTTTAGCAACAGCTTTTATAAACTGCCCATCTTTTGTTTTACGCTTAACGTTAACATCGGTTGATTCACAGTATATTTGTTCGCCATAGCCGTCATTAATAACTAGCCTAACTTCTAGTTGCCGAGGCGCCGTTTCGTCAGCATCGACTTCGACACGAAGACGCACCAAACGTTTTTCTCCTCCAAATATTCCACGTCCAGTAGGGTCACTATCCTGAATTTTTTCAAAAATCGCACGCTTGCCACTTTTACGGGCAGCATACATAGTTGCCAACGCTAAAGGACAAGAAAAAATCATTCCTAACCATAAATATCCAGTATCGATAACCCCGTCACTGACAGTAACTTGAAACGATACAGGTTGATTTAAATCTTTTCCATCTGTAGTTCCATAATCAAGCAGTGCGAGTGCAACCGTCAATCTCTCATCTTGCTTCGCGCGTACATCTAACCCACCAAGAGTATCTTGTTCAGCCCAACTTCCATACTCTCCATCCTCATACCAAGTACCAGTTTCACTCCATCCTTCCTTAGTACCCGATGCTATTACTTTTCCAGCTTTATCAAGTAATTGAATTTCAAACGCTACCCACTCATTCGCGTTTATTCGGGCTTCAGCATCAACACGTAGGGCGCCAAGCGTATGTGGTTTTAATTCTATCGGTTTAAGTTTTGCAGGCTCATCATCAACCTTTACTGTTTCATTTAACAGCGTTCGCTGCCACATTGGTGACAGAATTAACGTTACAAAAATTAATATGAAACTAGTGAAGGCGCCCCAAGCCCACCAATCAATAAAACGGCTTGTTCGCTTCGTTGTTGTAACCACTTGCATTGTAATTGTATAAATTTAAAAGCGTGTTAATTACTCCATACTAGCCCTCGATTTTCAAAAATGCCAAAAATGTAGCACAACCCAGAAAGCCTGTGCAGTGTAAGTAAGAGAAAATTTGCAACGGATTATGAACGGATGTAGCGGATAGTTAATTGGTTCTTCATAGGCGCCATAATCTTATAGGCAGGAACGCGCCTTGCCAAACGTAAAGATTTGACCCTTTTTGACCCTTACAGTAAATCGATTTAGAGCAGATGGGAATACTAAGTGTAAACGTTTAAAGAATATGTCCCGATGATTACTACACAAGTCTATATTCCCGGATACCAAGTTACTGAAAAACTCTATGATGGTTCTCGTACCCTGGTTTATCGCGCTTTGCGAGAATGGGACTCGTTACCAGTAGTCATAAAACTATTGAAAAATGACTATCCGAGTTTCTCGGAGTTATTACAATTTCGCAACCAATACACCATTGCCAAAAATATCAACTTCCCCGGAATCATCCAAACCTACAGTCTCGAATCCTTTCAAAATGCTTATATACTGGTAATGGAAGATTTTGGGGGAATTTCCCTCAAAGAATATTTTAGCAATGAACAAAATAAAGCATCCCTAGAAGAAATTTTAAAAATAGTCATTTCCCTATGCGATACCTTAGATATTCTCTATCGCCATCGCATTATTCATAAAGATATTAAACCAGCTAACATTTTAATCAATCCCCAAACAAAGCAAGTTAAATTAATCGACTTTAGTATCGCTTCCTTACTACCAAAAGAAACCCAAGAAATCAAAAGTCCCAACGTTTTAGAAGGAACCCTAGCATATATTTCCCCGGAACAAACAGGAAGAATGAACCGGGGAATCGACTACCGCAGTGATTTTTATTCTTTGGGTGTGACATTTCATGAATTACTCACAGGTAAATTACCATTTACCTGTGAAGATGCGATGGAATTGTTACATTGTCATATTGCTAAAAATCCTCCTGCTGTTAACAATGAGGAAATACCTCAAGCTTTAGATAATATTATTCAGAAATTGATGGCGAAAAATGCTGAGGATAGATATCAAAGTGTTTTGGGATTAAAGTTTGACTTAGAAAAATGTCTACATCAGCTAAAAGAAACTGGGAAAATTGAATCTTTTGCAATTGCTAAAAGAGATATTTGTGATAGATTTCAAATACCCGAAAAACTCTATGGTAGGGAAGCAGAGGTACAAAATTTATTAGATGCTTTCGATAGAATATCAAACAATAAAGCTGAAATTATGCTCGTGGCAGGTTTTTCTGGGATTGGGAAAACGGCAATAGTCAATGAAGTACATAAACCTATAGTTAAAAAACGAGGATATTTCATTAAAGGGAAATTTGACCAATTTAATCGTAACATTCCCTTCTCAGCATTTGTCCAAGCTTTTCGTAATTTTATAGGGCAATTGCTAACAGAAAACAAAACGCAAATTCAAGAATGGAAGCATAAAATATTAGGGGCAATTGGGGAAAATGGACAGGTAATTATTGAAGTAATTCCAGAATTAGAAAGAATCATTGGTCTACAACCAACAGTACCAGAACTTTCAGGAACAGCTGCCCAAAATAGGTTTAATTTATTATTTCAACAGTTTCTGCAAGTATTTACAATTCCCGAACATCCCTTAATAATTTTCTTGGATGACTTACAGTGGGCTGATTCGGCATCTTTACAACTGATGCAATTATTAATGAATGAATCGGCAAAGGGACATCTATTATTAATAGGTGCATATCGAGATAATGAAGTATTCCCAGCACATCCCTTGATGGTGACTTTGGATGATATCAAGAAAAATGGTACAGTCATTAATACAATTAATTTACAACCTTTGAGTCACAACAGCTTAAATCAACTGGTGACAGATACGTTAAATTGTACTGTGGATGCAGCACAGCCATTGACACAGTTAATTTACCAAAAAACTCAGGGTAATCCCTTTTTTATTAGCCAATTTCTCAAAGCTTTATATGAAGATGGGTTAGTTAGTTTTGATTTAGATCTTGGTTATTGGCAATGTGATATCAGCAAAGTCCGAGAAACCGCTTTAACTGATGATGTTGTGGAATTTATGGCATTACAATTGCAGAAATTGTCCCCAGCAACCCAGGATATTTTAAAATTAGCAGCTTGTGTCGGCAATCAATTTGATTTAGAGACTTTGGCAATTGTTTCTGAACAATCGGAAATGGAAGCTGCTACTGCTTTGTGGAAAGCTTTGCAGAAGGGTTTAATATTACCCAAAAGTGAGGTTTATAAGTTTTATTTGGGAATTGAAGAACAAGTTGATCAGCCAGAAAATTCTCAAGTTGTTAATTATAAATTTTTACATGACCGTGTACAACAAGCTGCTTATTCTTTGATTCCTGATGAGCAAAAGCAATACAAACATTGGAAAATCGGTCAATTATTATTACAAGGGTTATCTGCCCAAGAACAATTAGAGCGAATTTTTGATTTAGTCAATCAACTCAATCTAGGACAAGGGACAATTGTCTACAGTACAGAAAAGCTACAACTAGCTCGACTCAATCTACAAGCGGCAGAAAAAGCAAAACTTTCAGATGCTTATCAAGCATCTAAAAATTATTGTACTATTGGCATTGACTTATTACCACAAAATGCTTGGCAAACAGACTACGATTTAATCTACAATTTGCACCGTTACGGTTCAGAAGTAGCGTATTTGTGTGGTAACTTTGACCAAGCAGAAGCACTCTACAAAAAAGTACTCACCCATGCTCAAACACCCTTAGATAAAGCAGTAATTTATCGGGTGCAAATGACTCAATATCAGCTTCAGGGTAGGAATAGGGAAGCTATAGAAATTCAACGTCAAAGCTTACAATTACTGGGATGGGAAATCCCCACAGAACAGGAGTTGATTCAAGCTAACCTTGATACAGAAATTGCTAAAGTCAAAAGGTTTTTGCAACAGCATACTGTTGAATCCATCCTTGAATTTTCCAAAATGGAAGATAATACCATTGCAGAAATGTTACGAATTTTGCAAATTCTTTTTTATGCTGCATGGCTAGATGGTCAACCAACTTTAGCATTTTTGGCACTTGCCAAAATGACCACCTTATCTTTGGAACATGGGAACAGCGATATGTCTCCCTTTGGTTATGTTGGTTATGGAATGATAGTAAATACTTTCTTGAAAGACTACGTAACAGCGCACCGTTTCGGGAAAATGGCTGTACAGTTATGCGAACAATTCGACAACCCAGATGTGGGGGGAATGACTAATTTTCTCTTTGCTGCGGATGTCCATAGTTGGAGTCGTCCTATTCGAGAAGTTGATACCTACTATGACAATGCTTACAAGTATGGCATGGAAGCTGGTAACTGGCTGACAGTTAGCTTTATGATGATGCAAAGTGGTTCAGATCGCCTTACCTATGGTAAAAACCTAGATGAATTATATGATATTTCTCAAACCCATGTAAATTTTCTTCGTCGCATCAAAAGTTTAGAGAATCTAGATGCTTTAATAGTTGGAGTCATTCAACCAATCCGTAATCTTTTAGGTTTAACAAAAAGTCCTTTCACCTTTGATGATGATAGTTTCAGTGAAGCGGAATATTTACACAAATATAGCAATACACCCTATCATCTGGCTTGGTTATATTCTGTAAAAATTCGCCATGCCTATTTATTTGATAACAAAGCTGTATATGCTGATTTAATTCCCAAACTAAGTATAGTTGAAAATACCGTTACAACTCATACTAAAGTTCCTTCCAGTGTATTTTATGTCGCATTAATGCACTTAGCCTTAGCTGAAAATACTCAAGAAGAAAAAGAACGTCAACTTCATTTAGAAGCAGTTAATACCCTGGAAATAAAATTACATAATTGGCAAACAGCCTGTGCAGAAAATATTCTACATAAATGCCTACTTATTCAAGCAGAAAAAGCACGATTAAACGAGCAAAAGATAGCAGCAATTGAACTTTATGAACAAGCTATAGCAAAAGCAAAAGCTCACGAGTATGTTTACGAAGAAGCTCTAGCTAATGAACTAGCAGCAAAATTCTATCTTAATTGGGGTAAGGAAAAAGTTGCTGCTGGATATATGCAAGAAGCATACTACTGCTATGCTCGCTGGGATGCTAAAGCCAAAACTGATGACTTAGAACAACGCTATCCCCAACTCATCAAACCCATTCTCCAACAACGACAGATGGACTTTAATCCCTGGGAAACAATCGGTACAGTTCCCTTTAGTCCAACATATTTATCCACTCACACTTCTAGCACTGGCAGTACCAGTATTTCTGATGCTCTCGATTTCAGCAGTATCCTCAAAGCGGCCCAAGCCATTTCTAGTAGTATCAAATTAGATGAATTAATTACCAAGCTGACGAAAATTATTCTGGAAAATTCCGGGACAAAAAAATCAGTTTTAATTCTGCCTCAAGATGATAATTTGCAAGTTAGAGCCATAACTTTTGTCAATTTTCAAGGTCAAATTCAAACAATTCTTGACTGCAAATTAGTAGATACTTCTCAAGATATCCCAAAAACAATAATCAATTATGTCAAGAATACCCAAGAGACTATCTTCATCGATAATTGCCAAACAGATATTCCCGGAATTATTGGGGAATACTTATTAGAACATCAACCCAAGAGCATTTTGTGTATGCCAATCATCAACCAAGGAAATTTAGTCGGCATTATCTATCTGGAAAATCAAATTACAAGTGGAGTTTTTACCCAAGATAGATTAAAAGTAATCAAATTATTGGCTTCTCAAGCAGCAATATCCCTAGAAAATGCTCGACTTTACCAGCAAGCCCAACAAGCATTAAAGGAAGTCCAAGAAGCCCAATTACAATTAGTCCAAAATGAAAAAATGTCAGCCTTGGGTAATTTAGTTGCCGGGGTAGCCCATGAAATGAATAATCCTTTAGGATTTATTTATGCCACACTAAAACAAGCAAAACCCACTATCGCCGATATTAGCGACCACCTGAATTTATATCAAAAAATTTTTCCGAATTCCAGTCCAGAAATTCTCGAACATGCCGAAGAAATAGATATAGAATATAGCCTCGAAGATTTACCAAAAATGCTAGATGCAATGGTCATGGCATGTGACAGATTAAGAAATATCAGTACTAGTTTACGAACTTTCTCCCGTGCAGATAAAGATTACAAAGTCCCATTCAACATCCATGAAGGTATCGACAGCACAATTTTAATCCTCAAACATCGCCTCAAAGCGGCGGAGCAACGTCCAGCCATTGAAGTCATCACAGAATACGGTAATCTACCGCAAATCAACTGTTTCCCCGGTCAATTAAACCAGGTATTTATGAATATTTTAGCCAATGCTATTGATGCCTTAGATGAAGCAAATACAGGCAAAAGTTTTGAGGAAGTTAAAGCCAATCCTAACAAAATTATCGTGAAAACATCAATTGAGAATAATCAAGCAAAAATCTCGATTAGCGATAATGGCAAAGGCATGACGGAAGAAGTTAAACAGAAAATATTTGACCATTTATTTACTACCAAGGGTGTAGGTAAGGGTACGGGATTAGGATTAGCTATTGCTAGACAGATTATTGAAGAAACCCACAAAGGTCAGCTAAGTTGTATATCTGAACTTGGTCTGGGTACAGAATTTATCCTGACAATTCCCTTTTGACACTCCTCGCTCTAAAGGTATTGTGCCAAGAAATTCCGGAGACGCGACATGTCGCGTCTCTACATATATTGTATGAACATATAATCTGCTGTATCAGATGCTTCACGTAATAAGGGTGACAGGTTTTTCTAAATTTATCTCAAATTAACTCAATTAGAATCACAATTTACTCAAGTCTATACTCCAATACTGGCGCCGTTTGATAGAAATCATCAACCTAACAAACAGCCTTATGTCTACCAAAATTACAAAATCTATTGCTATTTGTTTACTATATGTTATGTCGCTAACTGCTTGTAGCTTACCTTCAGAGGCTTCTAATCGTAAGCAAGCACAAATCACAAATAAATCTGTTTCATCTACTTTCAATAGGTTACATAAATTAATCATAAATTCTGGTCGGCAAAGAAGACCTGCTATTAGTAGATAAAAAAGAAAGGCAGGCAATATAGCAGTCCTAAATCATTTGTGTAACCCGCACGTTGTAGAGACGCGATTAATCGCGTCTCTACGCGGATATAATTTTCACGACTCATATAGGATTGCTATAGGCCTACCCTACGTTATAAATCTGTTGCTAGCATTTGAATAAAGCGTGGTGCGCTGGGGTCAAAACCTGCTAAGTCCCAAGACATGGAAGATTGAGGGTCAACAAGTGAAATTTTGTTCGGCGCCAATGTTACGTATACAGCTTTGGCTTTTGGGTTAACTTTGTGGTGATATTCTGCAAGCGCTTGACTTGGATGTTTTCGTCCTGCCCAGCTTTCGCAGTCTGTCCAAAAACAAATTACATCAGCTTTGAATTTATTTTTAATCATCCAGTCGTAAGCTACACATGCATCAGTACCACCAAAGTTTTGATTGCTTGCTTTTTTCATTGCTGAACTGAAGGAGTCTTTTGCAGTAATATTCAAGTCAATAAATTGTGTTGAGAAACCACGGATGGCATAGTTTTTTTCGGCTTTTGCAGTTGCTAATGCCATTGTTGTCGCAATTTCACAGCAAGTTAATCCAATTGAACTAACTGTATAGCAACTCATCGAACCAGAGATATCAACCGCGTGCATGAATACTTTGTTCGTTGGTTCAATAGTATCGAAAGAAAGTTCTAATGCACGCTCTAAAATATCTACAATACGAGGAATAGGTCGCCAAGTTTTTTTGCTTTGCCCTAAGCTTCCACCTGATTTATAAGTTTTTAGTGCTTTTAATATATCTATGGGATGAATACGTCCTTTGCGAAGATGGTCGCGACTGTTTAGTATAGATTCTACACGGTCAAGATTTTTTCTTGAGTCCGCACGCAGTACACCTAATTCGGTTAAAGAACCTAGGTTTCGTAACATGGCGCCAATAGGCATATCATCAAATAATAATTGCCATGCTGTTTTGTCCATTTTACCGACAGGCGCCGCCATTTCATGAGTTAAGCGACCTTCAGAAATAGCTATGTGGGTTTCACTGGGGTTACGTTTTAACCATTCGTACCACCAAATTTGTGCTAAAGCATTAGATGGAATTTCTTTGGGTAAATCTTTCCATCCATTTAATACCCATTGGAATAATTGATTATGCTCTTCGGTAGGTGGTTTGACGTGGAATAAACGTAATGCGTCACGATGAGAGAAACCTTGTCTTTGCTGATATTTTAATAATTGATACGCCAAGTCTCTAACGTTTTCTCGTGCTAACCAGCGTTGCCCTGCTTCACGAACAATTTTACCAAATCCACGCACTGATTTTGTATAATTTAACCATTCGTAGAAATGGCTGCCAGTACGCACAACTTGGGGGAAAATTTCTTGGAAAGCTTTTTTGGCGCCGCTTGTTTCTCCCATTGATAACAGCACTAAAGCAAAAATTGGTGCGCTGTTATTAATTGAGCGTCCGTCAGAAGCATATACAATTTCTGAGGCTACACATTCTGGATTTTCGGCGATGACTTTAAATAATATATCGACAAAATCATTGGTTAATTCGTGCTTGCCTGCATAATAGGTGTTTTGTGATGTACCAATTAACAAGCAGCGACGTAATTCTTGCCACAAGTCAGCTTTAAACATGTAACCACCAGAACGTCCCTGAATCATCTCAGCTTCGCGTCCGGGAATTGGTTGAGATTGTGGAGTATTTTGATTTTTATTATTTTGATTTAGAAAAAATTTATATGTCATTTTTATCTCCTTCATCCCGTTGGGGCAAATATATATAAATTGACAGGACGAGCTTTGCACTCGCGTCTCCGGCGATTAAGGGGGGATTCGTGAGTAAGCGATAACCCTCAATCTTCGTCCCATAAGGGTAAAATTGGCGCTTTACTGTTAAGCTACCTGCCAGTAAAAATTAATGGTGGCGGAGCAAGATTTGAACTTGCGACCTCGCGAACCTAAATCGATAACCCTCATTCATTCGTCCCGTAAAGGCAAAAAGCCGAACAAGGATATTACGCGCTCTACCTCTGAGCTACCCGCCACATGATGCTTGGATTTTAGATTATGGTTGGGAGGGTGGGCGGCGTTTACTGGATTTTGAGTTTTTTTGTAGGATATTTGTTAACCCGCCTTTACGTGTCCTATGTGTTTGTATCATGAGTTTGTTTCCTCAAGCTGTGTTGTTTGCTATGTATATAAATTAAGCCCTACACCTTCCCCTAGGCTATTTTGATGTTTGAAGCGTACAACGACTCCGTGGCAACCATTTCAAGCTTAGGGGAAACAGTTTCCTTCAGGGATTCCCCTAACTTTTAAGACTGCTTTGCTAGGAGAAATCAAAATGATATAAAAAGAAAAACAGGCTAGTTGATATTGAATTTTCATGATGTTGTTATTCTCAGCTACCTAAAAAATATTGCAGTTGAATTTGGATGTTTGTATTTGGGCCTGCGACGAAAACAGCAGACTCACCAAATTTTGGTGGACCTGTACGGATTGTTGGGTTGTTGGAAAACCCAAAACCTTCTGTTGGAATGCCAATCAGATTTCGGTTGAGGGCGCCATCACCATTGGTATCATGAATTACAGCAATGGCATAGTTACCTGGTTTTAAGTTGGGAAAGGTAACTGTTTGAGGTGTTCCTCCTATTTTGGTACATTGGGCAGAAAGCGCGCGCTTACCGTTATCAGGAAATCCTCTGCTAGTAGAAAACACGGTTAAGCAAACTTGTCCTTTCTGGCTTTTTAATCCGTCAATGCGAACGTTTAGTTTACCATTGAAGCTAGCGCCAGCTTGGTAAGGTAATAGTACTAAATTTGCAATAGCGCTTAAAACTAGAATAACTCCACTAAACTTTAACTTCATTTGTTTTCACCTATTACAAATTAAAATAAATTATTCATAAATTATCTACTCGATTAGCTGGGAAGTCATGTATTATTTGATAACATAATCTAAATTGCACGAGAAATTCACGATTCATTAGGTCATACTTTAACTGACCTAGATATTCAGCTTGAAGTAGCTCAAAAATTACGCTATACTGCTAATGGGTAGAATATAAACGGTTCTTCAGTAGTTGTTATGCTAAATTGTTAAATAAAGATGTCAACTATTATTAATTTATTGTAAAAAATATTACAAAAATGCTTGATAGGATTGACTTGTAAGTCTTATTTATTATTGACTGTATGTACGTTCATTGTATTTTAGGGTACATTTACAGTCATGACTAATAAAAAAGATATAAAAATCTTATCACAAATTCTGGATATAGACGAAGTAAAAGTTATATCGCACAGCATTTATAACGAAATTGGAATAATTTTACGAACAGAGCCAATAAAGCTGTATAGTGTATGTCCATCTTGTGGTACGGAGAGTCATAAACTACATCAAAACCATCGTCATATTATTAAAGATTTACCTTTTGGAGAGAAACCAATTTTTTTAGAAATAAATCGGCGCCAATTTAAATGTAGAATTTGTAAAAAACCGTTTAGTGAAGAATTTGAGTTTGCAAGAAAGAAAAGAACCTATACAAATCGCCTTGCAAACAAAATAATACAAGAAGTTTTAGAAAACGACATACATAGCGTGGCATCAAAAGGTATAGTCACAACAGAAGAGATAGAAAGAATGTTAAAAGATGCATCTGAAAAACTAAATTTAACAAAACCTAAGAATTTAAAAAGGCTGGGAATTGATGAAATAGCTTTAAGAAAAGGAAAGGGTAACTACTGTGCAGTGTTAATAGATTTAGATACATCTAAACCAATCGCTATTTTGAACGCACGTACACAAGGAGTAATCGAGGAAGTTCTTATCAGTTGGGGAGTTGAGGTGTTAGAGCAAATTAAGGAAGTGAGTATAGATTTATGGCAAGGGTACAAAAATTTAGTGATAGAATTAATGCCTAACGTTCAAGTCGTCGCCGATAGATTTCACGTAATGGTGCAAGTAAATAAAGAATTAGACACACAGAGGAAGAGAGAAAAGTACAAAATAGAGGAACTAATTAAATTAGCAGAAACATCTGAAAAGAAAGATGAATATGAAAAAATATTAGAAGGATTGAAAAATAGTAAATATGCTTTACTTAAAAATGAAAAGGACTTAAATGAAGAACAAATAAAGAAATTAATTCAAGTAAAAGCTGTATCTCCTACTTTAAAAATGATGCATGAATTAAAGGAAAAACTTAGAAAAATTTTTAATAAAACTAATCATTGGTATCCAGCAGTATTTAAATTAGGTATGTGGCTTTCAAAAGCTAAAACATATTTTCCAAATAGCAATAACACTTTTATTCGTTGGTTTGATGAAATTATTGCTTATTTTGATAATGGCACGACTAGCGGCGCCGTTGAAGGTATTAATAATAAAATAAAATTAATTAAGCGCTCGGCTTATGGGTTTAGAAATTTTGAAAATTTCCGAGTTCGATGCTTATTAGCTTGGCACTTTAATTGTTAGTTTAGCATAACAAGTACTGAAGAGCCATATAAACTTTGTCATGCTGAACGAAACGTAGGGCAGTGAAGCATCTTAGAGATTCTTCGCTACGCTCAGAATGACATTTCTTACCCGTTTAAGTATACAATAACCCAGAACTTGCATTTCAAGCAGTTGATACAGCCAAAATTATGGCAGGACAATGTATTGAAGATGTAAGTCAAGCTTTAAATCGAATGCATCAATCAGATTTGAACTAGGCTGTTGACTTTAAGGGTTTTTGGGCAATTTTTACTCATGCATAATGCGTGTTTCATAACACTAGCTCTAAAAGCTTATAAAATAAGGATTCTAGAGCTTTTATTTTAGACACAAAAACTGTATGAACTTTTCTGACTTTTCACGTTATGTGGAAAACGCCATTTTGAGCGTTTCTTTAACCCTGATTATTACGTTAGATTTTCTCATTAATTCAAAGCTATTGCGAATGAGCCTGTGGAAAAAGTCACGTTTTTTCGTGGTTTGAGGACTTACCGTGAAAAGTCAGATGAACTTTTGGGCGCCCGTTTCTCACAAAGTCAACACTCTAGATTTGAACTGGTAGAGCGCGCGCAGCTTTTAGGGTTCCATCCCTAATTTTAAACCCTTAATTTCACAGTCTATGGAAATAATATAACGCCGGCTAGTTTTCAAAGCTTACTCGTCATTTTCAGATTGTATTCCCTCAAGACCTAGCCAAAAAAGTAATATTCTTTCCACTTCGAGTAATTGCTCTGGTGTCAAGCTTCCTAATTTTCGTATCAACTTGGCATGAGGAATCGTGATAAGGTTTTGTATGTCAAATACACCTTGGCGAAGAAAATTCACTCTAATTTCAACTTCAAACCTTGAATTGCGTGGACTTGTTGTATGCGGTATCAAAGTTGCTAATGCTCTATCTTCTTCAGAAGCAGGAATGCTTATAACAAGGCAAGGTCTTACTTTTGCTGCATATCCCAAATCAACAAGCCAGATGTCACCACGTTCCGGACTATTCATTATTGCCTTCTCGCTGATCTAACTCTAAAAAAAGCGCTTCAGCGTTTAAAACTAATTCATCATCAGATAAGGGTGGAAAATCTGAGTTGGTTACTCGCTTAAAAATTTCCAAGGCTATTTCGCGTTGCTCAGAATCTGTGAGGCTATCAAAAGTATTTAACAGTTCCTGTACTAGAGCGGTCATAAGCTTTTATTATTGAACTAGTTGATTAGCTTAACATAATTACATTTTAGTTGAATCAGAACCAATTGTCACACAGTACACTTCAAAATAACAAACAACTTGGCAGTTTGTTAAATTTATTCGCTAACATAGTATATTCTCCTCCCAAGCCTCAAATCAAACACGACAAATGAACTCTAATTTAGAACAGTTTGCCAGTGATAACTATTCTGGTATTTGCCCGGAAGCATTGCAATATACACTACAAGCGAATCAGGGTAGCGCTCCTGCTTATGGAAACGACGAATGGACTTCCAAAGCGTCAGATAGTTTTCGAGAGCTGTTTGAAATTGATTGCGAAGTATTCTTTGTCTTTAATGGCACCGCCGCAAATTCTTTATCGCTAGCATCATTATGTCAATCTTACCACAGTGTGATTTGCCACGAAAATGCTCATATTGAAACCAGTGAATGCGGCGCCCCTGAATTTACCTCGAATGGTTCCAAGCTTCTACTAGCTAAAGGCGCCAATGGTAAATTAACCACAGAATCTATAGAAGCTTTATTATTAGGGAAGCGCGCGGATATTCATTATCCCAAACGTAAAGTAATTAGTTTGACTCAAGCTACTGAGTTAGGAACGCTATATTCTATAGATGAACTAGCAGCAATTCATTCATTGGCACAAAAACACGACTTAAAAATTCATATGGACGGCGCCCGCTTTGCGAATGCGGTAGTTGCTCTCAATAAAAGTCCTGCGGAAATTACCTGGAAAGTTGGGGTAGACGTGTTGTGTTTCTGCGGCACCAAAAACGGTATGGCATTGGGAGAAGCAATTATTTTCTTTAATAAAGAATTAGCCGAAGATTTTGCTTATCGTTGTAAACAAGCAGGACAACTTGCATCTAAAATGCGATTTATATCGGCGCCTTGGCTTGGCTTGTTAGAAACAGGTGCGTGGCTCAAAAACGCGCGTCATGCTAATCAATGTGCTGAATACCTAGAAAATGAATTATTAAAAATAGATGGTGTTGAGATAATGTTTCCTAGAGAAGTCAATGCTGTTTATGTAAAACTGCCAGAAAATGTAGTTACGAGCTTACGAGAAAAAAACTGGCTATTTTACAGCTTTCTTGGTGTTGGGGGAATACGATTAATGTGTTCTTGGAATACAACTCAAGCAAGAATAGATGAATTGATTAGGGATATTAAACAAGCAACTGCTTAAATAAAGTCGGCACCAATTGTACCTGTAGCTATACGTTTAAGCTATGCTTTAACAAAAGCGACAGGGCAATTTGTACAACTATATACTCTTAGTTTACTTCAAATCAGGTATTTATGGAAAACGATAGCAGTAGTCGAAATTCAAGGGCAGGTAAAAGCATAAGAATATCGAATTACTTGAGTAGATATTATAAAAATGGAACATACAAATATGTTATTTCGCCAACTTTTTGATAAAACAACAAGTACATATACTTATTTGATAGCTGACACGAAAACAAAAAATGCAGCACTAGTTGACGCTGTTTTAGAGCAAGTCCCACGTGATTTACAAGTACTGCAACAATTAGGATTAACATTACGCTATAGTATTGAAACGCATATTCACGCTGACCACATTACTGGCGTCCAAAAACTGCAAGAAGCGACAGGATGCTTAAAAATATTACCAGAACATGCCTCAGTTAATTGTGCTGACAAAAAAATGAAAGATGGCGAAATATTACACCTAGATTCAGTAGAAATCAAAGCCATAGCAACTCCAGGACACACAGATAGTCATATGTCTTATTTACTAAATAACGAAAAAGTATTAACTGGAGATGCTTTATTAATCCTTGGTTGTGGAAGAACTGACTTTCAAAGTGGGGATGCTGGAGCATTGTATGATTCAGTCACCCAAAAATTATTTACTTTACCCGATACAACATTAGTTTACCCAGCACACGATTATCAAGGGCTAACTGTATCCACTATTGGTGAAGAAAAACTATATAATCCACGATTTTCTGAACATAACCGTGATAGCTTTATTGAATTGATGAATAATTTAAATTTGCCCTTCCCTCAACAAATGACCGTAGCAGTACCAACTAACGAGACATGCGGTTCACATAAATAATATATAATTATTAACAAACTAAATTATTAACAAACTAACTATAACTTGAACTTTGCGAGCAAAACTGTACTATTGCCTGTGCTTTAACTTCATCGAGTGGAAAGGTTTCAGGATAGGTTGAGTACATGAGCATAATTCCTTGAATGGTCGAGGAAAAATAGAGTGAGCGCTTTCGGGGATTTGCAACACCAAGCTTGATGAACATCTCAGTTTGTACCTCAAACTGTCTTGCTTGCTCATCCATTAATTTTTGGCTGTATTTTGCCACAATTGGATCAAGTCGGGGTTGGGTAAAAAGGTTGAGGTAAAAACGAAAAACCTCCGGTTGCCGTCGAACATCTTCCAAAGCACCCTCTATAATATGATGGATTTGCTCGGCAGGAGTTTTTTTTGCTTCTGCTGCTTGCATCACAACTAATATGTCGCTGATTCTTACCTCAACCAATGCGGCAAGTAATTCCTCTTTACCTTTGAAATAGTGATAGAGTAATCCTTTGGAGATTTGCGCTTGCTTTGCTACATCATCAATTAACGCTGAATGATAGCCTTTAGAGCAGAACATATCCATTGCTGCTTTGAGAATTTGCTCTTTTGTCGCACGACGGATACGTTCATTTTCTTCTGGGGTACGGGGCATTATTTAGACTCAATAAGAAACTCTTTGATAATACTAGAAACTTCCATCGGATGAGTCAAAGTTACCATATGGTCTGCACCTGAAACTTTGGCAAAGCGAATATCAGGAACTTGTTTGAATAAATCTGCGATATTGAAACAGTCCTTACTGTCCTCGGTGCCGATAATAAACAAAGTCTTAACTGCCAACTCTTTCAATTGCGGAATTGTAGGTAATTCACCCCAAATTTGTACATTCTTCCATAAATGTTGCCATTCCAACGAGCGCTGCGTGTTGTGAATTGACATCGAAATCATGTGGTCGCGTTGCGGACTCAGCATCACTACTTTGTAACTAGGTAATTTCAGGCTAAGTTGCACCATTTTCTCAACATCTGGCGCCACTGCTTGAATCTCCTGAAAATGCTGCACCATTTCCTGTGAAAACTGGTATCCAGTCAAGCCAGGAGCAACCAGCACTAGTTTTGATACTCGTTGCGGATATGCCATAGCGAAATCGGTAGCAATTCCTCCACCGAAAGAATGTCCAACAAGAATCGTTTGCTCGATACTAAGAAAATCAAGCAGATTCTTCAAATCTTCGACGTAATTGGGAATTTCAACAGGTGAAGGGGACTTTCCGGCGCCTCGTCCATCGAAAGCTATACATTTATAAGTCTGAACCAACTGCGGAACAATAAACTCCCAGTCACGCAAGTCCGCCATACCACTGTGCATTAAGACGATTGGCTTGCCATTTCCTTGAATTTCGTAATGTAAATCCATTTTTGTGTCCTCCATAAAAGTCAGATCATACAGGCACATCTGAGGAATAACAGCCTTAATGTTATTACCATCACTATACTAATATATTTTATGACTGAATATACAGTCATAAAATATATTAAGGCACTTTTACTGAAGGCGCCTTAATAAGGGTGTTAACCTACGCTAATAAACAATGCTTTTGTTAAAGTATTTGCTTGTAGTGTCAGCGAAAGAGGCTTTCTCTGTGGCTTCCATCACTATAAACATTTCGGATCAACAATTTGAGAAGATGCAAGAGCTAGCGCACGGACTCGGCATTTCTCTGGAGGATTTTCTACGTATTAGCATCTCTGAGTGGCTAACTCATCCACAAGCTGATTTTACTAACGCTGCAAGCTATGTACTGCAGAAGAATGCCCAATTGTATCAGCGTTTAGCATGATTAACCATCGTAGAGACGCGATTAATCGCGTCTCTACCAGGACGGGAATTATGTGCAAGCAACCGGACATGATATCAACCCAGGAGCAAGCTTATTTTTACTTGCCTTCGTCTCGCTCAGACGAAAGAAACTGCAAACAATGCGCCTTAATAATAGTAAGGTGCATTCATGGGTTTGTTGTAGTACTTTTAGACTATATCAATTTTATATAGGCGCCTTAGCTGAAGCCTGAGATGATTTCCACGCGCACGCCTTTCATGCAATAAGTATGTACTAAGGAATGGCAATGAAAATGTTCGTAAATATATTTAACCTCATGAAGTTAATAACACCTTATATTTTGGGAATTCTAAGAATAATGGTTATTGATTATATGTTAAAATTATGGAATTCTATCCTCAAAATATTGATAATGCCCACAAAGCTGAAAAATTTGTCTGGGAGAAGCTAAAAAAGACTTTTAACAGCGAACCTGGCATGGCATTTCATCGTTTTCAGCTATTTCACAAGAACGGAAATTTAGAAAAAGAAATAGATATCCTTATTGTTCATCACAGTTAATATAAAATTTATTTTGGGCATACACTCAACACCTACAATTGGATAACTGTGCTGTTAAGCATATATACTTAGGGGAGCATTATAACTTGATATTAGAATAACTTTTGCGATAATTATCTATGTTTGGCGATGCACGGTTACTCGTTTCTGGGGATTTTGTTTTTTCACCCAAGCTATAAATTTATGCATTCGTGGTTCACTCTTCAACGCTTCAACCGTATTTAATTCTTTTGCCAGAACTTTGTTATCAAATAGAGCATGAATCTGACGATGACAAGGTGAACAAATATCAATAGTTGAGCTTGTTTCTAGCTTCTTACGTTTGGTATATTGCCTGGGAATTAAATGATGGAGGGTAAGGTCTTCCATCTCGCGTTCACGTAATTCACATTTCATACCTATTTTGGAAGTCGTATTTATATGGTTCTCTTTTACCATTATAATAAATATTACTCATTTTGAAGCGGGCAAGGATTAGAGTTACACGAGAGTTTCCACCATATTTAAGAATTAGAAATAATATTTTTATTGTTTAAAAACCTGGAAGTTTATATGCTCAAGGTGTATTAAGCAGAGTGCAAATACAAAAATGCCTAAAAACATGTTAGGTGAGAAGGAAGCGGTGGGTCTGATTGAGCAGTATAGCCAAAAACGGAAGTCATAATAATAAACTCAAATTTGTAACGGATGTAACGGATGGTTTATATAAAGAGTGATTATTAAGTGCGCCTCGGTATGAGATGCAACTAGTTGTGTGACCATATCTAAATGATTCTATAGTACAGTATTGACAATAAAATTAAGTGTATGTACACTTAATTTATGAAAAACCAAGTTCAAGCAATTGATGAAGCTATCCTAAATAGAGTCGGCGCCAGTTGTACCTGCTTTAGTCTAAGAAAAGCAGCAAGAGTTGTGACGCAGCTTTTTGATGAGCAAATGGCGCCTAGTGGTTTACTAGTTACGCAGTTCTCTATTTTAGGAGTGATTGCGACGATGAAAGAAAGTACGATGAATCAGCTTGCTCAATATTTAGTGATGGATAGAACAACGCTAACGCGCAATCTGAAACCATTGGAACGTGAAGGATTAATTCAAATTAACCCAGGCAAGGATAAGCGTACTCGTTTGATTTCGCTGACATCCCAAGGTGTGGAAGCGTTACAGAAGGCTTTACCATTTTGGGAACAGGCACAAACATCGATGATATCGCAGCTGGGGAAGGAGCGATGGGAAAGTTTAATGTCCCATTTATCGAACACAACCGATTTATTAAGCCATTAATTTTTTTGCAAAAAAGGTGTATATACACTTTTATTTTTAATTCAAGGGGGAGTATGAGCGAATCAGCTTTTAAAGGATTGCCAAAAAGGTTTAGGGGATTATATCTATTAATGTTTGTGACAGTTGCATCTGGTTTCGGCGCCGTCATTACATCACAATTATTACGTACATCATCACCACCATCTCCAACGGTGGTGCCACCCCCAGCAATACAAGCTGTGACTGCGTTGGGAAGATTAGAGCCAAAGGGGGAAGTTATTCAACTTTCGGCGCCAAATCAAGGAAGTCGGGTTGGGCAACTTTTGGTGAAGGTGGGGGATAGGGTAAAAAAGGGACAAGTTATAGCTTATTTAGATACGCGCGACCGTGCCATTGCATCTTTGGAACAAGCACTTGAACAAGTGAAAGTACAACAGACTCGCTTGGCTATTGTTAAAGCAGGCGCCAAGACAGGAGAAATTCAGGCACAATCTGCTACTGTTGAGCGTGTGAGGGCACAATTGCAAGAAGAACTTGCTGCGCGCGATGCAACTATTTCGCGTATTCAGGCAGAAGTGCAAAATGCGGCAAGAGAGTATAAACGCTATCAATTTCTGCAAATAGAAGGTGCAGTGTCTGCATCGTTGCGAGATGACAAAAAACTAGCTTTAGATGTAGCACAGCAAAGACTTAACGAGGCTAAAGCAAATAGGCGCCAGACGGAGGAAACTTTAGTAAAACAAATTCAAGAAGCTCGTTCGACGCTAAGTAAAATTGCGGAAGTTAGACCTATTGATGTTATGGCTGCTCAGGCAGAAATTGATCGAGCGAAGGCAGCAGTTAAAGAAGCACGAGCAGAACTTGACTTGGCTGTAATTAAGGCGCCTTCTTATGGGCAAATATTAAGGGTTAATACTTGGGCAGGCGAAATTATTGATACCAAAAAAGGCATAGTGTCTTTAGGAGAAACAAGCCAAATGTATGGTGTTGCAGAAGTTTATGAAACAGATTTACCGAGGATTCGTGCTGGTCAAAAAGCAACTATTACTAGTGTTAGTGGTGGTGTGTTAACTGAACCAATAGCGGGGGTAGTTGATGAAATTGGTTTGGAGGTGATGAAAAAAGACGTTCTTAATACTGACCCTGCTGCTGATATTGACGCACGGGTTGTAGAAGTGAAAATTCGTCTTAATGCTGCTGATAGTCAGAAAGTGGCAGGGTTTAGCAATATGAAGCTAAAGGTGGCAATTAACTTATGAAAATGAAACGTAAACTCCCCATTGCTTGGTTGCAACTGAAAAAAGAAAAGTCAAGAATGTTTGTAGCAATAGCAGGTATAGCTTTTGCTGATGTGCTAATGTTTCTGCAAATGGGCTTTCGCAGCGCGCTTTTTAACGGCGCCGTGCAAATTCATAATGTTTTAGATGGAGAAATCTTTCTAGTCAGTCGTCGTTACAAGTCGCTGATTTCCCTCGACCGCTTTAGTGAACGGCGCCTGTATCAAACGCTTGGTTATACTGGTGTAAAATCTGTCAGTCCAATTTATCTTAGCCCTGTGCAATGGAAAAATCCTGAAAATAAACAAATTTGGAATCTTTACACAATTGGTTTTAATCCTAACGACAAAACGCTGAATTTACCAGGGGTGCAAGCTAATTTAGAGCAATTAAAACGTCCAGATACAGTGATGTTTGATGCAGGAGCTAGGCGTGAGTTTGGTGATATTCCCAAGTTATTTAAACAACAAGGTGTATTTTCAACGGAAGTCGAAAATCGCCGAGTTGATGTAATTGGATTATTTAAATTAGGTACTTCTTTTGGTATTAATGGACACTTAGTTACTAGTGATATTAATTTTCTAAGGTTGTTTGGTGAACGGCGCCAAAAGGGATTAATTGACATGGGTGTAATAAAACTAAATAATTCAGTAGATACAAATCGGGTGTTAAGCAATTTGCGCTCTGGACTACCCGATGATGTGTTGGTTATATCAAAGCAAGAATTTATAGATAAAGAGAAGGGGTTTTGGAATAGTAGCACCCCTGTTGGCTATGTTTTTGATTTAGGCGCCGTAATTGGCTTTATCGTTGGCGCCGTAATTGTGTACCAAATCCTGTATAGTGATGTTTCTGACCATTTACCAGAATACGCCACATTAAAAGCAATCGGATTTCGTGACCGCTATTTACTATCGGTTGTTTTTACTGAAGCAATGATTTTAGCTGCATTGGGCTTTATTCCTGGATTAGGAATTTCTCTTGGGTTTTATTACATTACTCGACAGGCAACGCTTTTACCAATGGTGATGACAGTTGGGCGGGCAATTTTTGTTTTAACACTAACGGGTTTAATGTGTGGCATTTCTGCGGCAATTGCTATTCGCAAGCTTCAGTCCGCTGACCCTGCTGATGTTTTCTAAGGTTATTTAATTATGAATAGCGCAATTACAATTACTAATCTAAATCACTACTATGGACAAGGTGATTTACAAAAACAGGTTTTATTCGACATTAATTTAGAAATCAAAACTGGAGAAATTATTCTTCTCACTGGTCCATCTGGCTCTGGTAAAACAACACTATTAAGCTTAATTGGTGGGTTGCGTTCACCACAATTTGGTAGTCTCAAAATATTGGCAAGAGAAATGTGTGGCGCCAGTAATAAACAGCGAGTAGGAGCAAGACGCAAACTAGGTTATATTTTTCAGGCACATAATTTATTGGAATTTTTAACCGCGCAGCAAAACGTTATGATGCCCTTGGAACTACAAGATGTTAGTTATTTAGAATCAATGCACAAAGCCGAAATAATGCTTCAATCTGTAGGTTTAGGAAATCGTATTAACTATTATCCAGGCAACCTTTCTGGAGGTCAAAAACAGAGAGTAGCAATTGCACGTGCGTTAGTAACCAATCCGCAAATTGTCCTTGCAGACGAACCGACTGCTGCTTTAGATAAACAATCTGGCCGCGATGTAGTGGAGTTAATGCAAAAACTAGCTCAAGAACAGGGATGTACTATTGTGTTAGTTACTCACGACAACCGCATCCTAGATATTGCAGACCGCATTATTCACATGGAAGATGGTTGCCTTGTGCGATAGTAACAAATAGAGACTTTAAGAAGTTTAATAACTAATATAAACAGGTAAGAAGAATGGCTAAATTTGACGAACATCCAACTGTTAAACGCTTTCGAGAACTAGTACAGCATGGCGGAAATAAATCAACCATTACAAGCCTTGAAAAAAGCACCATTTACTGTGTTTTTAAATGGTAGGCGTATTTACGCCGCACGGTACTAGCAACTTCATTTGCTGCTCCTCCAGTTATTTTAGATGCTGATGTGTTGCGACAACTATGTTTAGATGCAGGCGCCGATGATGTGGGTTTTGTAGAAATTGATAGACCTGCAATTGCTGACCAAGAAAAGGAAATTATTGCGGCTTTTAGCGCCACTAAAACACTGATTAGCTTTGTCTGCCGAATGAACCGAGAGAACGTCCGCACACCTGCTCGTTCTATTGCCAATCATGAGTTTCACGCGACTTACGAGGATACGAACGAAGTTGCTCGTCACATTGTTCAGAAGCTGGAAGGAATGGGAATTCGGGCAATGAACCCAGCTGCTGCTTTCCCAATGGAAATGGAACGATTTCCAGGTAAAGTTTGGGTCGTTTCTCATAAACCTGTGGCAGTTGCTGCTGGGTTAGGACACATGGGAATTCATCGTAATGTTATTCATCCTAAATTTGGCAATTTTATTTTGCTTGGAACTATTTTACTCAGTACTGAAGTCACTGCTTATACGCATCCGATTGATTATAATCCTTGTTTAGAATGTAAATTATGCGTAGCAGCTTGCCCTGTAGGCGCCATTAGTGCAGACGGTCATTTTAATTTTTCAACCTGTTATACCCATAACTATCGAGAATTTATGAGCGGATTTACTGATTGGGCAGAGTCTATTGCTGATAGTAAAGATGCTAAAGAATATCGTCAAAAAGTGAGTGATTCAGAATCTGCATCTATGTGGCAAAGTCTTTCGTTTAAAGCAAGTTATAAAGCTGCTTATTGTATTGCAGCATGTCCTGCTGGAGAAGATGTAATTGCACCATTTTTGAATAATCGCAAAGAATTTATTCAAGAAGTAGTTAAACCATTGCAAGATAAACCAGAAACAATTTATGTAGTTCCTGGTTCCGACGCGGAAGCATACGTTGCTCGCCGTTTTCCCCACAAAACCATAAAAAGAGTTAGTAATGGGATTCGTCCTCAATCCATTCAAGGATTTCTTTTTGGATTGTCCTTACTATTTCAACGAGAGCAATCTAAAGGTTTAGATGCAGTTTACCACTTTACATTTACTGGCAATGAGCAGAGATTAGCAACCGTGACAATTCGCAATCGAACCATCTTAATTGAAGAAGGTCATACGGGTAAAGCAAATCTTTCTGTAACTGCCGATAGCCAAACCTGGCTACGTTTTTTAGCAAAAGAACAGAATATTATTTGGGCGTTATTACAACGAAAAATTCGTCTTCAAGGCTCGCCTAAATTACTGTTAGCTTTCGGAAAATGTTTTCCCATTTAGTAACTGCTAACACATTAACACTTATATCAGTATTGTTATAGAGATATAGTATGTAATTATACTATTGAATAACGATTAGACTCCTCATCTACCACAAATTGATTGTAGAGACAAGGGTTCAATCGCGTCTCTACATGATTTATAATTACGCAAGATAAGGCAAGCACATACGCTTTACTCCAAGCGTATATATTGTGAATTAATAGCCATAACACCAAGATTATTGCTTCCACCTAAAATGAATACCCAAACACGCGACAATTCTCTAGATATTTATTCAATTTTGACTCAAAATCAACGCTTGCGAGTTAGTGATGGAGAGATTAAACCCGTTTTAGATGGTTGTTCAAATGCTTCACAGTTGCTTGTACTTATTTGGTCGCAGTTGGGAGATTTTGATAATTTAGAATATGCCTGGTGGTTGCAAAGAGAAAGAGAAAAGCTTTCTTCAAAAGGAATCACAATTCGCGCGATTGGAATTGGAGACCGCAATTCTGGTATTAAGTTTTGTGAATATACGAAATTTCCTACTGAATGGCTGTTTGTGGATGCAACAGCTGAAATACATACTCTTTTAGGGCTTTATCGCGGTTTAACTGTACAATTTCCACTGCTATCATCGTCACAAAAAGCTTGGTTGAATTTAATGCTAATGTGTGCTGGCATTGGTAGTCCTGGAACTTTGAAGGAAGTTTTTCGAGGTTATAAAGGTGATAGAAAAACTCCTCAGTTAATTGCAGATGAGGAAGTTGTAAAGAATACACCTTTACCACCAATCAAAGGTTCATTTTTCAAAGCTGCTGGAGGAAAAGGTTTTCAGCGTCCTTTTGAACTAGCAACCTTGCGTCTGCAAAACATGACGGAAGTTTTGAGCAACTGGAATACTTATGTCCCAGATTCATCTTATTTGACACAACGCGGAGGAACTTTTCTATTTGATTCTCAAGGTAAATTAATTTACTCTCATCGCGACCGTGGTATTCTTGGTTTTGCCGAAAATATGAGCAATCCCTTATCTTTTTTAGAATAAGTATAATAAATATTATCCCCAAAAATGGCACTTATATTTCCACGTTAAAGGGAGCATCCCAATTTGGAAAAAGCATGTCATGCTGAGGAACGAAGCATCTAAAAAGCGTGAAGTTAAAAGAGATTCTTCACTGCGTTCAGAATGACAAATTTATATTTTGGCAAAATTGGGATACTCCCACGTTAAAAGTATATTTTATAAGAGTTTTTAATCTTTAGTTTTGTTCCGGCTATGAAGAATCAAACCTGTTTTGAAGGTGATTGTGTCCGAGTCTATATATCAAGGTTCTTGGTATTTGGTGCCTACGTTGCAATTACCGTTGCAGCTTTGTCGCTATCGGGTTGCGTGCGCGAGAAAACGAAAAAGATTGTCGGATTTTCGCAGACCGAGAATATCGGCCCTTGGCGCGTTGCCGAAACGAATAGTATTAAAGAGGAAGCTGCCAAGCGTAAGGAAACTTATGATTTCCTAATGACGGACGCTCAGGGGCAAACGTCGAAGCAGTTTTCTGACATCGAAGACTTAATCGCGCGGCAAGTCGATGCTATATTTCTGGCGCCACGCGAATATCAAGGTCTTACACCTGCTCTTGAAGCGGCGAGGGCGGCAAAAATACCAGTGTTTCTTATTGACCGTGAAGCTGCGGGAAAACCAGGTGAACACTTTGTTAGCTTTCTAGGCTCGGATTTCCGAGCGCAAGGGCGCCGTGTTGGCTCTTGGCTGGCTAAGGCGACTGGTGGCAAGGCATCAATTGTGGAACTCACCGGAACGGCGGGGTCATCGGTCGCAATAGATCGAGCTAAGGGGTTTCGCGATGCCATCAGCAGTTATCCCAATATGAAGATTATCGCTACGCAAACGGCGGATTTTTCACGAGCATCAGCCCAGCGCGTAATGGAAAACATTATTCAGGCTAAGGGTTCCGACATCACCGCAGTGTATGCTCACAACGACGAAATGGCATTAGGCGCCATCCAAGCTCTCAAGTCAGCAGGCATGAAACCTGGCGTAGATGTAATTGTTGGTTCAATCGACGGTCAGAAAACCGCGCTTGAGGCGATTATTCGAGGGGAACTAGGGGTGAGTGTTGAGTCAAACCCGCGTTTTGGCCTACTTGCTTTCGCCACAATGGAGAAGTATTTTTCTGGCGAGAGAATTCCTCCTAGAATCATTCTCAAGGATAGACTCTTTGATATCACCAACGCTAAAGATTTTGTGCATGAAGCATACTAGTACTGGTAGTTCTGATTTGTATCTTATTTTTTACTGGGGCTTGTTTGCTATATCCCCCAGCATAGGATTAACGTAAATATTACTACTTTCTTTTAAATTGATTACGTGTTTGTCACAAAAATAACGCTATTTTATAGAATTAATATGTATAAATCTCATATTGTTTATACATACTTAGTACATAGTATAAGCATATGCTACGTTAACCCCTATAAGAGGTTGTTTGAAAAGTCAAATAAGGTATAAATTGTCATGCTGAGTGGAACGCAGCGGAACAAAGAATCTAAGGTTTAACCCATATACTAAAATGCTTCTACCTGGGCATGACATTCACAGACACTTTTCAAACATCCTTTAACGGATAAGTAATTTTAAGCAAAATCTATATTTTAGACGAATAACTCATCCGTTACATCCGTTGCCAGCTGGCCCATCATACATTAATGACACGAACCACTAGGTCATTTCTATCCTAATATAGATAAATAGCGATGTTGACGAGAAAAGATAGGCCAGGAAGTATGGCGTGAAGGATTTCTAATATAGGTGGCTCTGATGAATCAGGCGACTCGAACTGTCCTGCACATGAGGGACATAAAGAAAAGTTTTTCTGGCGTGCCCGCGCTCCAGGGCGTTGATTTTGAACTCTTGGCAGGCGAGATTCATGCGCTGGTTGGCGAAAACGGTGCCGGCAAATCGACGCTTATTAAAATTCTGACGGGAGCGTATCGGCGGGATTCGGGTGTTATAGAGTACGCTATGGGTCGCGTTACGTTTCAGAACCCGAACGAAGCCCAGGCGGTAGGTATTGTAGCCGTCTACCAGGAGATTAATCTCGTGGGTTTCCGAACTGTTGCGGAGAATATTTTTCTTGGCAGGGAACCGCATCGTTTCGGCATTATCGATAGACAACGTATGTACAGCGAAGCGGGCGAGATATTGACACGTCTTGGGTTGCATATCGACCCGCGCTCGGTGGTTGGTTCGCTCAATATTGCTCATCGCCAGATGGTGGCTATCGCGCGCGCCATATCTACACACGCGCGGGTACTTATCCTCGATGAACCCACGAGTTCGCTTACTCCAAGCGAGGTCTCTGTTCTTTTTGACGTTATGCGTAGACTAAAATCGGAAGGAACATCCATTATTTACGTCAGCCACCGTTTTGAAGAACTCTACGCCGTATGTGATCGTGTGACAGTCCTGCGTGATGGGCGCCACATTATAACGCAGTCACTGACCACACTCAATCGCCTCGATCTTGTCTGTCATATGCTGGGTCGTAAGCCAAGGGAAGTAAGCAAAGGAGTAACGGCGTTCGCAACAGAACCGCAAAACGCAGAAGGGGGAGCAATGCTGCTACAGGCGGAAGCTCTCAAATATCAGAATCGGCTCTCAGGTATCTTTATTGAAGTGCGGCATGGTGAAATCGTTGGGCTTGCGGGTTTGCTTGGCTCTGGTCGCAGCGAAACGGCGCGCGCTCTATTTGGGGCTGAACCACTTGACGGTGGAACCGTAAAACTCGAAGGTAAACTTCTCTCCCTACGTGATCCTCGTGACGCTATTGACGTGGGGATGGCTTTCCTCTCAGAAGATCGCAAAGCAGACGGCATTATTCCTGAGCTTTCGGTACGCGAAAACCTCACGCTCGCCGCTCTACCAGCCTTGACGCGATGGGGCATCGTTGACAGGAAACGACAGAACGAACTTGTTACTCGTTTTATGCAGCGTCTTGGCATTAAGGCGGCTAGTGCCGAACAGAAAATCCACGAACTATCAGGTGGTAATCAGCAGAAAGTGCTTCTCGCGCGATGGCTGTGTAAGAATACGAAACTTCTTCTCCTCGACGAGCCGACTCGCGGTATTGATGTTGGTGCAAAGGGGGAGATACAGCGACTGATCGCCGAACTAGCAAAGCAAGGTCTTGGGGTTCTGATGATTTCATCAGAAGTGGAAGAGCTTGTTGAAGGCTCACAGCGTGTCGTCGTCTTGCGTGACGGGCAGTCAGTTGCCCAACTAAGTGGCGAGCAGAAGAACATAAAGACAATTCTGCACGCTATGGCGGAGGGAACGCTTGAGCCATGAAAATCAAAAAGCGCGCTCCTAGTTGGAGAACCCTATGGAACCCAAACTTTGGCGCCCCTGCGGCACTCCTTATTTTGTATGTTGCAAACGCCATTTTTACTCCGCGTTTTGCTACAGTTAGCAACACTCTAAATATGTTGCTCCAGGTGTCTACGACGATGATCATTGCCATCGGGATGACATTTGTTATTGCCTCACGTGGTATCGACCTCACTGTTGGCTCCACTATGGCATTGGTTTCAGTCATTGTGGCATTGCTTATTAATCAAGGGATTTTTATTGCTATCCCAGTTGCTTTGGCAGGCGCCTTATTGATTGGATTTCTCAACGGCTTTCTCATCTCACGTCTCTCACTTGAACCTTTGATTGCCACCCTGGCAGCTCTCATTATGTGGCGTGGGGTAGCCCAGGTTATTGGGGATGGTCAACTTGTTCCCTTTGCCAACCCCACGTTTGAAGCGATTGGAAAAGGCTATCTTGGTGCCATCCCAATTCAGGTTGTAATTGCCCTTATTGTTATTGCGGCAGCTATCTTCTGTATCCGCTTTACGCTTTTTGGGCGCCATATCGTTGCAGTCGGCGGTAACGAAGCAGCAGCAAGGCTTGCGGGCATCCGCGCTTTTCGTGTGAAATACATTGTCTATATAATTAGCGCCCTGCTCGCCGGACTGGCTGGGCTTATTGAAACGGCGAGACTCAGCATGGGCGACCCCAGCAAAATTGGTGTCAACGCGGAATTCGATGCCATTGCAGCCGTTGTTGTTGGTGGCACGCCCTTCTATGGTGGTCGTGCAAATGTGCTTGGAACTGTTGTAGGCGCCCTAATTATGCAGGTAATCTCCACAAGCTTCAACATGTTGCTCATCCCGTTTACTTGGTCATTGGTTTTGAAATCCGTAATCATTCTTTTCGCCGTTTTTCTCCAACGTTCTAGGGAGGTTTAAGGTTTTATGGCTGCCACAAGGTTTCTTGCACTTGCTTCAAGGCGCCTTTCCTTACACGGAGCGAAGTTCCTTACAAAGCAGGGCGTGCTGCTTTTGCTCTTTGGTTTGGCTATTTTTGCATCGTTTCGTTATGAAACCTTCCTGACGCCTCTTAACGTCATGAACATCATGCGGCAAAACAGTATGCTCGCTCTAGTGGCACTAGGCATGACCATCGTAATTTTGAGCGGGGGAATTGATCTGTCTGTAGGCGCCCTCGTTGCTCTAGGTGGTGTTGTTGCAGCAATGCTCGCCGGACAAGGAAGCTTTGTGGCAATTATTGGTGGCATTACAAGTGCTACCTTGTTTGGTTTAGTAAATGGTCTTCTTGTTTCTCGCGCAAGGATTCAACCATTCGTTGTGACGTTATTTACCGCTTCAGCAGCGCGTGGGTTAGCATTGAGCATTACTGAGGAGAAGTCGATAGCCGTATCCGAGACAGCATCAGGACTTGTTTGGCTGGGCAGGGGGTTTATTGGCCCAGCCCAGTCAAGGTTATATAAATAACCGCTGAAAGGCTTTAATAACAAGACTTTACAATAAATATGTCTAGAAATTCATTTTTATAAATACCACAATTACTAATAAAAATACTCAAAAAGATGATTTTTTAGCCATCTCTATAGTGATTTTGGGTGTTGAATCGGTAAGTGAGGCTGAAAAAAGCGCACCATTTTTGATTATGATTATTGAGAGTAATTATTATTTATTCGGAGCAAAGTCGCTTCCGACCCAGATTATGTGGCTTTCACCAATCTTTGAACGTTTTGTAGAAAAAAGTCCTATCACGGTAATCATTCGAGCGATGATGGAAGTCGTGTTGGTGGACAACGAACTTAATAATTTATTCAATCGAACTGCTCAAACTGGTTACACAAGAGAATTGCTATTTTCAACTTTGGTCAAAATGATGACCGAAGTTGTATGTAGCACCAGCCAAAGTATCGGCTCAGTATATAAAGAGATGGCTGCTGAAATTGGTGTTTCCAAAACAGCAGTTTACGACAAGCTTAATCGTCTTGAGCCAGATGTAAGTCAAGCATTGGTAAGAGACACAGCATCAAAGTTGGAAGTAATAATAAATACAGTTGGTATTAATGTCCCAAGCTTATTACCCAATTACAAAGTCAAAATTTTAGATGGTAATGTTTTGGGAGCTACGGAACATCGTTTGGCTGTACTACGCAATACGGGAGCAGGATCTTTGCCAGGTAAATCTATAGCCGTATTGTCAGCAGACCTAGGGATAGTAACTGATGTGTTTCCATGTGAAGACGGACACTCACAGGAACGTTCCTTATTACCCGAAGTTTTAGAGACAGTTGAAACCAAGGATTTATGGATTGGCGATAGGAATTTTTGCACCCAAGAATTTATATTTGGAATTATTTCTAGGGGAGGAAGTTTTATAATTCGTCAACACAAAAGTTTACCTTGGCAACCAATAAACGAACTTATTTACCAGGGGCAAATTGATGGGGGAGAAGTATTTTCTCAAGATGTTCTTTTAGAGTATTCTGGAATCAAGTTGAACTGTCGCCGCATCGTTGTTAAATTAGAAAAACCTACTCGTGACGGAGAAACAGAAATTGCGATATTAACAAATATACCTTCATCTCATGCCGACTCAGTTTTAATATCGCAACTGTATCGAAAACGTTGGCGAGTAGAAACTTTATTTCAGGTTGTCACGCAGACTTTTCATTGCGAAATTAAAACTTTAGGCTATCCTAGAGCCGCTTTATTTTCTTTTTGTATGGCACTAGTTGCTTATAATTTATTTGCTTGTTTAAAAGTTATTTTATCAAGCGTTCATGGGGTAGATAAAATTGAAGGTAAATTATCTTCCTACTATCTTTCAGCAGCAGTAGAAGGCACTTATAAAGGTATGATGATAGCTTTACCTTCGGAGGAGTGGGAGAGATTAGGAGAAATAAACTTAACAGAATTTTCACAAATACTACAGGACTGGGCAAGGTTTGTAAACTTATCAGCTTTTACTTCATCCCCAAGAAAACCAAAGGAGAAAAAACAAAAACCGCGTTACGACCCTAAACATCCCCATGTTTCAACGGCTCGTCTTCTTGAAGAAAAAAAGAGCAAGAGTAAGAGTAAGAAGACCTCGCAGCAATAAAAGTAATCTTGTCGATTCCTCATAGTTGTAAAACACAATTACTTTTCATATCTATTTAAATAAAATTTTTGAAACTATCTGATGCTCAAAAGGATGGTTATAATCATCTGTCTAATTATCTATATTTTCGTCATTAGAATATCTCATCCACTTAACTTCTCTGTTAAATATCTTTTTGCAAATATTTAATTTTATTTATTCTGAGTAAGCTAAAAAAATTATTGATAATATTATCCCTTTATTGATAATCATCTCCTTCTCTAACGCCACCTTGACTGGGCTGCGATATAACCTAACCCCTGTTTTTTGCGAAAAACCGCGACAGCAGGGCCAGTTGCTTTCAGATAGCGTCCATCTTCCAAA
>NZ_KB217478.1:1208563-1409578 GCF_000331305.1 Calothrix sp. PCC 7103
TATCTGATGCTCAAAAGGATGGTTATAATCATCTGTCTAATTATCTATATTTTCGTCATTAGAATATCTCATCCACTTAACTTCTCTGTTAAATATCTTTTTGCAAATATTTAATTTTATTTATTCTGAGTAAGCTAAAAAAATTATTGATAATATTATCCCTTTATTGATAATCATCTCCTTCTCTAACGCCACCTTGACTGGGCTGCCCGTTTAAACCAAGCAACCAAGCAGAGTCTGTCTGGGTATAAATTAACCAAGAAATCGTTACCTGCGTCATAAACGTGCCTGACAGCGACAGCGTTTGTCCACCAAAGAAGAGTCTAAAGTTACGCGATTGGAATGCAGGTAGATGTAAATAAATATTATTTTTTAGCCAGCCCTTCAATTGCAGATGCCTCCCTAGTGGTATAATAACTGCCTTTTAGTATGCCCTATCTAACTCAGTAATGCTTCTGTTTGTTTACTTACTTCTGTCTCAAACTAAAGGATGACTCTTTTCGATGGAGAAAATATAAGCTTTATTCCCAACGTTTGTGCGATGTACAGGAAGAAGCAAAATTCATAGTATGTAAACATGAAGCGAAAACAAACGCAGCAAAGCAACCGAAATAATAAACGGTATGACTTCTGCGATATCTCAACCACACAATTATACTTTTACGGAGATAAGTAAATGAATAACGAAATTAACACCAACGCAGTTGAACTTTCTATCGATGAACTCGATACAGTTGCA
Source organism: Calothrix sp. PCC 7103 (assembly GCF_000331305.1). Classification (GTDB taxonomy): domain Bacteria; phylum Cyanobacteriota; class Cyanobacteriia; order Cyanobacteriales; family Nostocaceae; genus Dulcicalothrix. The sequence continues at coordinate 1,209,303 of NZ_KB217478.1, forward strand.
GGTGGTTTGGCTATTAGCTTAGGTGACATCGGTGGGTTTACATCGGATGCTTCTAACAGCTTTTCGCAAAAGAACTTAGGGGTTGCTCAACAAACCTTTGCTGGTCCCGGTGGTAGCTATACTGCTTCTGTTGTTCAGTTGCAAGATATCAAATCTGGTGCTGGTCAAGCTATTGCTATCGGTTTCTAAATATTACCGCAGGGTAGGCGCCGCTTACCCATTTATACAAAATCTTCATCCAAGTTCCAAATACATAATTACACAATTTCAGGAGTAAATATCATGCAGAACGAAATTAATAACGCAATTGAACTTTCTATCGATGAACTCGATACAGTTGCAGGTGGTTTGGCTATTAGCTTAGGTGACATCGGTGGGTTTGCATCGGATGCTTCCAACAGCTTTTCGCAAAAGAACTTAGGGGTTGCTCAACAAACCTTTGCTGGTCCCGGTGGTAGCTATACAGGTTCTGTAACTAGCTTGCAAGATATCTTTACTAACGCAGGTCAAGCTATTGCTGCTAAATAATTAAAGTTACTCCTAGGACGGGCATCCTTGCCCGCTCCACAAGATAGCTCTACAAGATAAAAAAATGGTTTGTAAAGCAATAGTATAAATTGTAAAAAATTTTATTAAAGTTAACCTGATTTTGGCAGCGAAATCAGGTAAAAATATTTTTTAAGTGATATAATAAATATAACAAGTTTCTAAGATATCATGAACAATCTCCTCAATACAAGCTCAGGTTTTTAACCTTGTCACTAAAGCGGATATAGGGAAAGCTTACTATCCCAAATCTGCCTGACTTCATAAATATTAAATCAAATTGCATAACTCAATGAAAGTGAAGATATACGTTCGAGAAAAAACGTAATATTTTCTCAGAGTTTTGTGCAATTCCGAACACATTTTCGGTCTACCACCGGAATTCAAAGTGAATGCTGTAGTACTTTAATCATACAAAATTATGAACACTATTACAATCCAATTCGCTGGTTTTTGCGCTCAATCTCCAAAATACACATTCAACTCGCGCGTGGCAATGAAAAGTAATTGCAAACCAAGTAAGTGGGCTATCGGTCGAGTTACTGGATTACGGATTGATGATGATAATAATTGGAATTATACGATAGTTTTTGACTATCCGCAAGGTTATAGTGACGAGTTCACCGAGGATGAATTAGCCGACGAAAACGAATTACTCTGCTTAAATTAATCTTTTCCTTTTCTTTGTTTTCTTTGTGGTTCATGAAATGTGCCACAAAGTACATAAAAGAAGGCGCCAAACCAAATAAATGTGTTTAAAATGACAGCGTATATTTTACTATAATAAATGTATAAAATAAGTCTTAAGTGTACTAGTAATTAGCTTGGCTTATGTTTAATATAGTAAGTATTGTTATTTAGTTTTAAACTAAATAGTAATTTTAATCGCCATTATATTTAGTCTTTGCATGGAAGCTTAATAGTCCCATGCAATTTTGCTTTTGAGTGTAATTACTCAACTATTTAAAGGCGCCGATGGGAGAATAAAATTAAGGCTTTCAGGATACCATGTATAGTCCTTCATGTCGCTGGGCCAGGGAACTTCATCAACTTTAGCCACCTGTACAGTATTTTGGTAAATTTTATTATATAAAGCTGGAAAATCACCAATTTGAATATTATTTTTAATAAAAGTTTGACGCAGCAATTGTGTTGTATACATCATATTATGAGCTTCAAAGCTACCTTCTGGAAATATCTGATCAAATATTAAAAACTTTATATCATCTCGTTTTCGCTTAATTGCTCTTTGCGGTGTAATTCCAAATTTATTAGGTACAGTATCACCTTCGATGTACACCATAATATAACTCGGACCTTTGACCCAATTTAAATAACCATTCCCAAAAGCAAAAATATTTATCAACTGACTAGCGCGCTTCTCCCAATTCTCCTCTAAAATTCGGCGCCTTTTAAAGTCAAATATACCAGCACGCGCATCAATATACTTCCTTTTTGCTACTCTTAAACCTCTTGCTAGTAAAATAGTACCATGACTATCACTGGAAAAGTTAAGAATAGTGTTGGAGGTAATGGCATAATTAGTTAAAATAGCTGTGTTGCCAATTACAGGGCTGCCAGATAAATTCAAACGGTCTAATCCTGCATTTATCCAATCAAGGTATTTATTAATAAACCGAATAATTGGGTGTATCTTACGGTAAGAGGCGTTATTTAAATTTGCAATACCAGTAACGAGAGTCGAAGCATATCTACGACTTCGCTTTGAAGACTCGCTTTCACGTTGCCCTAACCCAGAAATAAATATTGCATACAACTCGCGGTTATCCTTTTCCGGATAGTAAACTACTTGACTCGTAATTACACCAAAAGGATTTCCTGATGCAATGACGGTGTTGAAGTCAAAAATTTGCTCAGTGTCAGGGTTTTGCAACTGCCCATCAAATTTTTTATCAGGAAATATTGCTTCTAGGGGCCAACGCCACCATCTTGATTCTACTTGTCCTGCTTTTGTTTCGCTCATATATACTGTGGTTTGAAATTATACTATTTTTATTGTAAGTATGATTATACAAAATCCTTTATCAAAAAAGTATACCGTTTTAGCGTGCGAATCTAGAGACCAGGAAATTTTAGATGCCTTTCCGGAATTAATGGCTCCTAAGTTGGTTACTTATATAACGATAACAAGCGCGCCCTGCATAAGTATAAAAGGTAGGCGCCTATATATAAATCAACCAGAGTAACTAAAGGAATTTATTATGTCTGACTCAACTAATCCTTTAACACCAATTCAACCTGACAACGTTCCATCCCAAGATTTAACAAATTCTTTAACACCACAACAAATGCAACCTAATAACGTTCAACCCAAATTCAACCTTAAAACTGCAATTATCAAAAACTGGAAGACTACAACTGTTGGTGTAGTTATTTCTTTCAGCGGTTTTGTCTCTTTTTCACCTCAAACCTTCGGTGGAAATGACGCACCTTTTGTACAGGTATGTAAGTATGTAACCTCTGGAGGTCTTGCAGCATTAGGTATTAGCTCGAAAGATTATAACGTCTCAGGTGGTAATGGTAGTTAAATTGAAATACTTTTGTATCAATGGGTTTTTCGATTCCAATGTGGCAGCATGGATACGAAAATGTGCAAAAATTGAAGAATTAGTTTCGATTTGAATTAAAATGGCAACTTATTTAGTCACAGGCGCCAATCGAGGTATAGGTTTAGAGTACTGCCGTCAGTTAAAAGAACGAGGAAATACTGTAATTGCCGTTTGTCGTTCTGCTTGTGATGAGTTAAAAAATCTGGGTGTACAAATAGAGTCTAATATAGATATTACGAACGATGCATCGGTAAATGATTTAGTTAATAAGTTACAGGGTTTGCATCTCGATGTTTTGATTAATAATGCTGGTATTATCGAACGAGTTAGTCTTGATAATCTAGACTTTGAAAGCATTCGGCGCCAGTTTGAAATAAATGCTTTAGGAACTCTCAGAGTTACAGGCGCCTTGCTTCCGAATTTAAAAAATGGCTCTAAAATAATTATAATGACTAGTCGTATGGGTTCCATTGAAGATAATACTTCGGGAGGCTCATACGGTTATCGCATGTCGAAAGTAGCTGTCTCAATGGCAGGAAAGTCTTTATCGCATGATTTAAAACCAAAAGGTATTGCCGTTGCTATTCTGCACCCTGGACTAGTACAGACTCGCATGACTGGTTTCAGTGGTATTACTACATCTGAGTCAGTTCAAGGACTGATCAAACGAATTGATGAATTAAACCTAGATAATACAGGCACGTTCTGGCATAGTAACGGTGAAATATTACCTTGGTAATCAATATATAAATATGAAATAAATATGAAATAAATATGAAAAAGCCGCAAAAACAATGCTTCGCGGCTTTCGGTGTGGTGTGAGGAGTTTAACTATCTATTATCATAAAGCTTACTCTGGGGGACGACATACCTGGTAACAGTTTTGGTAACAAGAAACCTGGTTCCTAATAGAAACGCGACATATCGTGTCTACGACATACCGCGTCTCTAAAACTTTTTCTTCTTATCCTTCACATCTTCATGGTTGAAAATATTTTTCTACCACGAAGGCACAAATTACACGGAAGAAATCGAACTATTAAGTTCATTCGGTCAACGAAATTCACCTTAATGGTGAGTGTGTGTACCCTAAAAGTAAAAACCGTGGCTTTTGGGAGGGGTCCACGGCTTTTGGGGTAATGTGAGAAGCATAACTGAGATTCATAATAAGCTTATAAATTAGAGCCGTGGCGCCGGTAACAGTTTTGGTAACAGAGACTCAAAAACACCTCCAAGGTGTATAAAGTTTTCCTTTACAATAGTTTACATGAGCTAAAGTAAGGCGCCACCACAACTCGAACCACTTCCAGCAGTACACCCATAACAGTAAGCAGCGGTTTGAACTTCATTTATTACGTCTAAGTTGCCACTCTCAAGTAACTTGACAACCGTCAAAGCTTCTCCATCCTTGGTTTTTGCGGGCAGATTCATCATTTGATTAAAGTCGCAATCGTAAATATTACCCTTATAATCAATAGATATTTCGTCACGACACATCAAGTTTCCTACTGTATCTGAGTTATAGTGCGATTCCAAAAAATCTAAGTAGGGAGCGTATAATTTCTTACGCTCTAAATGTAGCTTTGTTCTCCCTACTGGTAAGTTTGTGATTGTGAATAAATTATTGAAGTCAATATTAAAATTGTTTTTCAAAAAACGTTTGTAATCACTTTCGAGACTTTCTTGGTTAGGCACCAGAGAAAATTTTTCGGTAGTCGGTAGCAAGGGGTTGTACACTAAATCTAAAATTAAATCAGGCGCCGTACCGTAACCAAGTCTGTTTAACCATTGCAAAGCTTGAATAGAAGCGTCAAAAACACCGTTTCCCCGCATTTTGTCTACGTTGTCTGCCATGTAACAGGGTAGTGAAGCTACAACTCTGACTTTGTTGTGAACAAAGTATTGGGGAAGGTAGTCAAAACCAGGTTCAAAATAAATAGTCAAATTTGACCTGACTATAACAGACTTATCGTTTTTTCTAGCTGCCTCAACAAGTTTCTGAAATCCATAATTCATCTCCGGCGCCCCACCAGTCAAGTCAACAATTTTGATTTGTGGGAATTTTTGGATTAATTCTACTAAATACTGGCAAATTTCGGGTGATAACTCCTCTGTACGCTTCGGTCCAGCATCAACATGACAATGCGAACAAGCTAAATTACAGCGTTTACCCAAATTAATTTGCAAAACTCTGATTTGCTGTTTTGTTAGGGGTGATTTTAGTTTTTCCAAAAAAGGGGTGATTTTTGAAGTAATCATTTTCTTTCAACCTAAATCATAAAATGTAGAGATGTGTAAACCGGAAATTTTCCCGTAGAGATATATAACGTCTCTATATTAATCATATTAATAGGGAGACGTGACATGTCATATCCATACATTATTTAAATGGTAAAATTATCTAGAATCGGAAAGTACTTCTAATCAACCCTGTATAAATTGTGTCGGCTAGTGGCATCCACAAGAAATTTTTCAGAATACTCGACATTTCACTCACACCTATTACTATGGTTACACCAACTTGATTGGTATTTATTTTACTACCAATTTAGTTGGGTACTGTAACATAAGTAACTTTATTTTTTAGCCATTACTGGCAAAATTTTACCAATGTTATTGGTAAGTTGGTTAAATGTTGGTAAGATACTACCAAGGCTTAATTCAATAGAAAAATTACTCATGAGCGAGTTTTCCATAAACAGAAGACGTTTTTTTGCCTTTGTTGGGGCGGCAATGGTCAGCTTGCTGCTTACAATTAGCTTGTCATTAATGGCGCCGTCTACCGTAGTCGCACAGTCTAATGCCACTTTACTAGTTTCTGCCGCCGCTTCTCTAAAAGAAGTTTTGGAGGAAATCAAAACTAATTACCAACAGAGCAGACCTGGTGTAACCATAAATTATAATTTTGGGGCTTCTGGTGCTTTGCTGCAACAAATTCAACAAGGCGCCCCAGCAGATATATTTATTTCTGCGGCAAAAAAGCAAGTAGATACATTAGAGCAAGCGGGACAACTAGTTGCGGGTACTCGTAGTAACCTGGCTAGAAATCGTCTGGTGTTAATTGTGCCAAGAAATGTAACAGGTGTTACCAGCTTTTTTAATCTGACAAGAGATAATATTAGAAAGATTGCAATAGGTGAACCTAGAAGCGTACCTGCGGGACAATACGCCGAACAAGTTCTGAAACAGCTAAAAATCTACGATAAAATTAGACCTAAATTTGTCTTCGCCAATAATGTGCGGCAAGTTTTAGCAGCTGTAGAATCAGGAAATGCGGATGCAGGTTTGGTTTATCGAACTGATGCAGCAATTTCTGACAAAGTTAAAACTGTCGTTGCGGCTTCAGAGACATATCATGCGCCAATTATATACCCAATGGCAGTGCTGAAGCGGAGTAAAAATCAAAAAGCAGCTAGGGAATTTTTACAGTATTTATCAGGAGAACAATCTAAAGCTGTATTAAAAAAATATGGCTTTCTCTTGCCTGGATAAAGGAATTGTCATAATTCCAAAACATTGTTTATTTTAATAATTCCAGACCATGTAGAGACGTGATTAGTCCCTACCCTTCGGCATATCCTTCGGATAACGGGAAAACCTCCGGTTTACACGTCTCTACAAAACCAAAAGATTAATAATTATATAATTCAAAATTCTAAAAATGCCACAAGACCTTTCCCCACTTTGGATATCGCTTAAAACTTCACTGCTGGCAACAGTTATTACTTTCTTTGTTGGTATTGCTGCTGCTTATTGGATGCTTAACTACCGAAGCAAAGGTAAATCTTTGATTGAGGGAATTTTTGTTTCACCGTTGATTTTACCTCCTACAGTTGTTGGTTTTTTACTGCTGATGTTTTTTGGCAAGTTTGGACTTGCAGGACAATTTTTAGAGAAATTTGGAGAGTTTAGTATCGTTTTTAATTGGTATGGTGCTGCTATTGCGGCAACGGTTGTATCTTTTCCGTTAATGTATCGTACTGCGTTAGGCACCTTTGAACAGATAGACGAAAATCTGCTTTTAGTCGCGAAAACTTTGGGTGCATCCCAAATGACGATATTTTGGCGAGTTATGCTGCCGTTGTCGGTTCCAGGTATTTTAGCAGGAACAACTTTGGCATTTGCGCGCGCGTTAGGTGAGTTCGGCGCCACGCTAATGCTAGCAGGCAATATTCCTGGGCAAACTCAAACCATGCCTTTAGCTATTTATTTTGCAGTTGAAGGAGGAGCGAATAACGAAGCATGGTTTTGGTCGCTAGTAATTATGAGTACATCTCTATCTAGTATTGTTGCGGTGAATATTTGGCAACAGTCACGAGACAAAAGAATGAAAACAGGGGGTGTAGAGACCGTACATGTCGCGTCTCAAAAATTTCGTAAAGACCGTACATGTACGGTCTGTAAAGATTCTGGTTTATTTGTAGATATAGAGAAAAATTTTCCTGGTTTTGATTTAAAGGTTACTTTTAATGTTTCAGGGGAAGTTTTAGGATTATTAGGAGGGTCAGGCGCCGGAAAGAGTATGATATTGCGTTGTCTTGCTGGAGTAGAAACACCAACCGCAGGAAAGATTATATTGAATGGACGAGTATTATTTGACTCAGCAAAAAAAATTAATATTCCTAGTCGTGACAGACGTATTGGTTTTTTAGTACAAAATTACGCGCTTTTTCCTCACATGACTGTAGCGCAAAATATTGCCTTCGGTTTACAAAAGGGTTTGTCTAATACAGCAATTAAACAACAAGTAGAAACTCAACTTATAACAGTACAATTAGAAGGGTTAGGAGATAGATATCCCCATCAACTTTCGGGTGGTCAACAACAACGAGTTGCATTAGCAAGAGCATTAGCTTCGCAACCAGAAGCTTTATTATTAGATGAACCGTTTTCTGCTCTCGATACTTATTTGCGAAGTCAGCTAGAACAAGAAATGATAGACAGGTTAGCTAATTATAACGGCGCCGCTTTATTTGTCACCCATAATATGGAAGAAGCTTATCGAGTTTGTCCAAATTTGCTAGTGCTTGATAAAGGTTCATCAGTACAATATAGTTCCAAACACGATATCTTTAAACAACCTGCGACAGTTAGTGTAGCTAAAATTACAGGCTGTAAGAACTTTTCGCAAGCTGTCATTATAGAACCCCAACTAGTTGAAGCTATCGACTGGGGTTGTACTTTAAAGGTTATTGAACCAATACCTAATCAATTATCTCATATCGCCATCCGCGCGCATCATATTAGTGTAAGCAATACTCCGAAGAAAGAAAATACTTTCCCTTGTTATTTAGCAAGAACTAGCGAAACACCTCATAGAATGACGTTATTTCTCAAGTTAAACTCTCCATCAAACAAGAATAATGATTATCACTTACAAGTAGAAGTTTTAAAAGAAAAATGGGTTGCTCTTAAAGATCAACCTTCCCCTTGGTATGTATATTTAGACCCTTTGCGCTTAATTCTACTTGAAGATTAATTACAACAAATATATTTAGATTTGATAAAGATAGCTTTTAAATAAGTATTAATATTGATTTCCATCAACAAAGTTGGTATTGCTTAAATACCAAGAAACTTTTAGTGTATTGTGCTATGGTGCAAGCGGTTTTGAGTTCGTAAACCCCAGAGGTGAAACTGTTCGTGTTAGTGGACTTTCCTATGTCAGTAGTCCGGCACCAGTATCACCTTGATGTAGTTTATGACTTTTGTGCCAAAATTAGAACATATGCTGTGTTTCTAGCAACATCCTCCTCCGACGTAATGCCAAGTTGAATTGGTGACTAAAATATCTTTGGGAAGTTTGGATAAATTATTCGCTGTTTTATCGCATACAGACATAGGAATTCCTGCTTGTAAGATGTGACCGTTTTTATCATCAAAATATTCTTCTGCTCCACTATATATGGCTGTCTTGCCAGTAAATACACAGGCGCCATCTTCTGGAATAGGTACTTTGAAAGATACTGAGTCTAGACTTTCTAACAGCAGGTGTTCTGGTAGATGATAATTGCGAGCATCTAATAAACGGTATGGGCGCCGTGCCCGAATTTCTACTTGTCCAAAACCAACATCTATAATGCGCTCAATATATTCATCATATGTCAAGGCGCCTGATAAACACATTGCACGCAACCGTTCATCACACTGTAAATGTTCTGGTATTGGACGTGTGGCAATCGGGTCACTCATTTGCAGGCGCCCACCTGGTTTCAATACTCGATACGCTTCACGCAACGCACGAGTTAAGTCAGATGGTTCAAATATATTAAACAAACAATTCTGTGCGACTATATCTACTGAAGCATCCTCAATTGGTAAATTAAAAGCATCACCTTCTCGAATTTCAACAAAACTAGTGTCGAACCAAGAATTGTCTTTTGCCGCAGTTTCTAAATTAGTAGACGCAGCTTCACGCATTGCCGCTACTGGGTCAACTGCAATAACCCCACCCGGACGACGAGAAAAGTAAGCAAACTGTAAAGCTTCAAGTCCACCACCAACACCAACGTATAATACAGTCGGCTGGTTACTCAATTCTGTAGGATGTACTGTAGTTCCACAACCATAGTTCATGTCCTGCATCTTACGCGAAACTTTTAAGTCTGGGAACTGTAAAGGTAGACTTTGAACACAACAAAGCCCTACTTCTGGTGTTTGAGCAACATCACTGTAAAATTGCGCTACGGTTTCTAGGTAAGTCATGGAGATTTGAGATTACTCTTTTTAGTCTATCAACTTGTACATGTCTTTAGAAATCGGGTTTCGATAAAGAAACCCGCTTTCTTATTCACGCAAAACATAACCTACGCCACGCACTGTGTGTATTAATCGTTTTTCGTGTTCAGCTTCGAGCTTGATACGCAAATAACGAATATACACTTCAATTATATTAGAATCACCCATAAATGTATATCCCCAGACAGATTCTAAAATTCTATCCCGTGATGTTACCTGGCGCGGATGTGATATTAAATATTCGAGTAAGTCAAATTCTTTAGTTGTTAATTCTATATTTCTTTCCTTACGTTTTACTTGTCGCGTTTTTCGATGCAAGCTCAAGTCTTCAAATAGTAATAGGTCTGGGTCTAATTCTTGTGTCTTCCTGACATGCGCGCGTACTCGTGCAAGTAAGTCATCCGCACTGAACGGTTTAACTACATAATCATCTGCTCCCGCATCTAGTCCTGCTACGCGGTCGCTAACTTCATCTTTTGCCGTTAACAATATTACTGGCACTTGATCACCAGTCGTTCGTAAACGTCGGCAAATTTCTAACCCTGATAACCCAGGCAACATCCAATCTACTATTACTAAGTCAGGTTGTGACTCACGCGCTACATTCAAGCCTGCTACTCCATCATGCTCGACTGTCACTTTATACCCTAGATATCCAAGCTCCATCTCCACGAATCGTGCGAGCTTAACTTCGTCCTCTACTAATAATATATGGGCTGTCATCGATTTTTTCACAGTTTTTTTCTTTAATTAACAACACAGACTCATCCGAACTAAAGCAACATTTTTTACATTTGTTTGACTTTCGATTTGATTTTGGTGTGTTATAATTTACATGCTACTGTAAACGTTAACACTCCAGATTATACAAGCATAATCTGAAATCAATTGATAAGTTTTGTTGCAATATTATATTATTTTACTTATTTATGCTTAAAGATTCCTAGCTTCTTCACGAAGTCAGGAATCTATAACTTTCAAATAGAATTTAAGTATAATTTATACCACAATATAACAGTGGTTAAAGGTCTAACGTAAAGCTATAAAGTTATTGAAATACTGATTGAAATACTCTGGCTATATTAATGTTGCGCGCGCTGAGTATAGCTTGTAGAGATACTTTAGGCATTCATTACAGTTAACACGAAGTTCTTTCATTAAGTCAAAACAAATACTAACAGTAAGCACTTACATCTTCGCCGCAGACATCTGCAAGGTAGCATAATGCTTTGAAGCGTAAATACACGACTTGTTCGTAAAAAGGATTTAACTTGCACATTGGGGGAATATGAAATAACTTCTTGCCAAATACTACAACATCACGTTCAAAGGGGCATTGAGAAGGAATAAGTTTACATAACTTATGTGCAAATTTTGAGTCTTTAATTTCGATAGATTCTAACCACTGACGGATAGGAAAGAGTATATCGTTTTGGCGTTGGAGTTGTGTAAAGGATGTCATAATAGTTCTCCTGATATTTTAGTGTTTGTTTGGTAGTCGGGTTGTTATCCCTTCTATTACTTATATATGTCTATGTTTTTCAACTTATGCATGGGAGCATCCAGTTTTGGCAACAACTCTTACTACAGTTACCAAATTTAACTTTCCGGACAGTATGGTAAAATTTGGCAACGGATACAACGGATGTAACGGATAGCTCGCAGAATCGTAGGTTGTGGCGCCCTGACCCAGATATACAAAGGCGCTTGCATTCATCTATCGCTTTTACTTGACTTTCTCATTAACTTAAAGTTACACTGTTTTATAACGAGCGTTCAATATAAAAAAATAAAATTATATTATGCCAAAGATAGTAGACCATGATTTGTATCGCAAAGAGTTACTGAGTAAGAGTTTTGATTTGTTTGCGGCAAAAGGGTATGCGTCGATAACGATGCGTAAAATTGCTGAGGAGTTGGGGGTTTCTACGGGAACTCTGTATCACTATTTTCCCAATAAAAAGGCTTTATTTGAGCAGTTGGTGGAAGATATGGTGCAGAATGAGCTTTCTATTGCGACTGCGGAGTGGAAGACCTTAAAGACTCGACAGGAACGCGCGGAAGCTTTGGGTAAGTATTTGAATGGTAATCTTGATTATCATATTAAAAGCAGTTATTTAATGATTGATTTTTCTCAGCATCAAGATTCTGAAGGTTATATAGATAGTCCTTTTTGGCGCCGTTTATGCGAGCGTTATGAAGGTGCTATTTATGAGTTTTTGGGTGTGGAAGACCGCGCGCTTGCTGATTTTATTATGTGTTTTGTTGATGGGGTGATTTTGGAAAGGTTGCTTGGTGTAAATACAATTGATGTTGTTGAACAATGTACGCTGATGGGCAAGATGGTGAATGCTTATTTAGAAAAGTATGGATTTAATTCATAGGAGTTTTTTATGATTAGTCAAGGACTTGAGAAAGAAGATAAGTCTACTAATATGATTCGTCATTTGGCACGATTGAGCGATTGTATTTTTGCTTTTGCAATGGCTCTAATGGTTGCTGGTTTTGATTTTCCGGAAACAAAGGGGATGACGGATGCTCAAATAAATTCTTTTTTGATGGAGCAATTACAGCCGTTGGGTACTTATGTAATTACGTTTGTTTTGGTGGCTGTTTATTGGATTGCTCATTCGCAGCAGGTTAGTTATTATAAGCGTACTGATGAAACACACCTCTGGATTGGGGTTGTTTATTTGATGTGTCTTTTTCTTGTTCCTTTGTCGAATGATTTGTTGATGAATTTTTCTGAAAATTTGATGGTGAAGGTTTGGTTTAGTGTTAATATTTTTTTAATTGGTGTTTTAAATTTTGTAAGTTGGACTTATGCAACTTATAATTATCGTCTTATTGATATAAGTTTGGATAAGAGTATTATTTTGAGTACGAGGGTTAAGGCTTTGATTGAACCTGCTTTTGCTCTTGTTTCGATTGGGGTGGCTTTTTTGAATCAAGGTTGGTGGGATTATGTTTGGTTGGTGATTCCTGTTGTTTATTTTTTGGTGGAACGAACCGCAAAGGTCGCAAAGGTCGCAAAGGAAGAGAGTTCAGAGGAATTTTTGGGAATTATAGTAGAGACGCGATTAATCACGTCTGTACATCTATATATATAGAGGGGAAGTATGAGTTTTAAAGTATCTCTCAAGTCTTTTAATGGTTGGATGGTTGGAATGATGGTTGCTGCTACTGCTGCGACTGGTGGTGTATTATATTATGGCGCCCAGCAGTTTGGTTTAAGTGGTAAACCTGTTGAAAAACCTCTTGAATTACCTCCTGTTACCAAAGTTAGTGCTTTGGGGCACCTGGAACCTGAAGCTGAAATAATTAAGTTATCGGCGCCTATCCCTTTAGATGGTGATAGAGTAGCTAGGGTGCTGGTGAAAGAAGGTGAGACGGTTAAAGCTGGTCAGGTTGTTGCTGTATTAGATTCAAGAGCTAGATTACAGGATACTTTACTCGTTGCTCAAAAACAAGTCAGTATGGCAAGGGCAAAGTTAGCACAAGTACAAGCTGGCGCCAAAACTGGACAAATTCAAGCTCAAAAAGCTACAGTAGCTAAACTGCAAGCTCAATCTGTTGGTGATAAGGTTGGACAACAAGAAATTATTGCTCGGTTAGAAGCTCAATGGCAAGGTGATAAACAAGCACAGTTAGAAAATATCGCTCGGTTAGAAGCACAAGCACAAGGTGATAAACAAGCACAACTTGCCAGTATTAGTAGGTTAAAAGCTGAGTTGAATAATGCAAATTCAGAATTGGGACGTTATCAGCAACTATATAATGAAGGGGCAATCTCAATTTCGCTGTTCGATGGTAAACGCTTAAGTGTGGAAACTGCGAAACAGCAACTTAACGAAGCTCAAGCTGTGTTGAAACGGATTGAGACTACTTCTCTTAGAGAAATTAGTGAAGCTAAAGCTGTGTTGCAACGTATTGATGCAACTAATCGCAAGCTCTTAAGTGAAGCAAGAGTTGCGCTAAATCGAATTAACGCAACTGGCAATAAACAAATTAGCGAGGCTCAAGCTACATTAAATAGTATCGCTGAAGTTCGTCCTGTGGATGTTCAAGCTGCACAAACTGAAGTTGATAATGCTATCGCTGCTACTAAACGTGCAGAAACTGAATTAGAACAATCTTACATTCGGGCGCCACTAAGTGGACAAATTCTCAAAATTCATACCCGTCCTGGAGAAAAGATTGGTGATAACGGAATTGCAGATTTGGCACAAACGAGTCAAATGGTAGCAATTGCTGAAGTTTATCAAAGCGATATTGCTAAAATTAAACTTGGGCAAACGGCTAAGGTAACAGGACAAGCGTTCCAAGGTGAAGTCAAAGGTACCATATCACAAATTGGCTTACAAGTGAGCCGTCAAAACACCTTTGCTAACCAACCAGGAGAAAACCTCGACCGTCGTGTCGTCGAAGTCAAAATTCGTATCAACCCTGAAGATAATTCACGTGTAGCTGGGTTGACTAATTTACAAGTTCAAACTTCGATTGATTTGTAACATTTTATTACTCTAATCCATAACGAATGTTCGTTATAAAGAAGGAAGTCAAATATGCAAGCAACAATAACTAAGCTTGAAACATCACAAGTCAACCAAGCTATCAAAGTTTTAGGTCATGCTTTTTGTCAAGACCCCATTTTTAATTATTTGCTGCCAGATAATTCTACTAATTCGCTCTTGTGGTTACTTCGTGTTGCTTTGAGACATAGCCATTCTTATAACCATACTTATACAACTACTAGCAATACTGGGCAATTACAAGGTGTTGCATCTTGGATACCCCCCGAAGGTTCTGGTAGCAGTGTAATACGTATATTACAAGCAGGCGCCTTAATTTTGCCGTTCAAACTAGGAATATCAAGGTTTGCACACACGCTTTCTTGGTCTTGGGCAATGGAAGAACTGCATAAACGCAATATGTCGTCAAAACCTCACTGGTATTTATCGCTGTTAGGTGTTTCACCAAGTAGTCAAGGATGTGGAATAGGTGGTTTATTAATTGAACCGATATTGAAACAAGCTTGTCGTGACGGGTTGCCAATTTATTTGGAAACTTCAACCGAACTCGCTGTGCGGTTTTATCAAAAGCATGGGTTTAAGGTTGTTTGGGGTGGTGAGTTATTAAAGGGTAGTCCTTATTTATGGGCAATGGAAAGGGAGGCATAATTATGAGATTATTTAGTAAGAAAAAAACACCGTTAGCTTGGCGCCAGTTGATGAAAGAGAAAACTCGTCTTGCTATTGCGGTAGCGGGAATTGCGTTTGCTGATATATTAATGTTAATTCAGATGGGGTTTGAAGGCGCCTTATATGATGCTTCGATACAACCGCATCGTAACCTACAAGCTGATTTGGTGTTAATTGACCCGCAAATGCAAACTTTATTTTCTGTCAAAGATTTTGCGCGGGAACGATTGTATCAAACTTTGGCGTATGATGGTGTTGAGTCGGTAACTCCAATTTACATTTCCACCGGACAATGGCGTAATCCGCAAACTCGTTTAGAAAGAGCTATTTTGGTATGGGGTGTTGACCCAACTAAACCAACGTTCAAAATGCCAGAAGTTAATAAGCGACTCGAAAGCATTAAACCGCTGAATAGTGTGCTGTTTGATATTGCGGGTCGTCCTGACTATGGTGTTAATAGTGATGAGTTTAACAAAAGTAATAAGTTTGAAACTGAGTTAAACGGTAAAACTGTTAATGTGACTGGTTTGTTTGTGAATGGCGCCTCGTTTGCAGCAGATGGTAATGTAATTACGAGTGAATCTACATTTATGCAGCTTTTTCCAAGTGGCAAACCTGAGAAAATTGCCGTTGGTTTGATTAACTTGAAGGATAATGCCAATATTCTCAGGGTGCAAAAACAGCTTGCTGCATCTTTACCCAAAGATGTTTCGGTACTGACTACCGAAGAGTTTGCCCAAATTGAAAAAAAATATTGGGCAGAAGGTACAGCGATAGGGTTTATTTTCGGTTTAGGTGTCGGTGTTGGGTTTATTGTGGGAATTGTAATTGTATATCAAATTCTTTATTCTGACGTTTCAGAACATTTACCTGAGTACGCAACACTCAAAGCGATGGGATACACAGATGGTTTTCTGCTGCGGGTTTTAATACAGGAATCGCTGCTTTTAGCTGTATTAGGTTATATACCTAGTTTTATTGCTGCTATTGGATTATATAGTCTTGCTGCTGGCGCCACAATGTTACCGATTGCGATGACGGTGGAACGTGCGATTAATGTTTTTGTTTTAACTGTAGCTATGTGTAGTATTTCTGGTGCTATTGCGATGCGGAAGTTGCAATCTGCTGACCCTGCCGATATTTTTTAAGTTTTGCGGATGGATGCTAGTTTAAAGTAAATTTGGTTGCCCATGATTTGATAATTGTAAGTCATTAAAAAGGATTGATTGTATGTTCCGGAATTAGGGACATATAATGTTGCAAGTAAAGTTAATTGATTGTTCGTGATTTTAAGTAAATACTGATTTCTGAAAAAATCAATTACTACTCTATCTTGGTGTCTAAAAAACTTGATATCGCATGAATTTATGAGATAATCAAGTATATCATTTTGAAGTCGATTATATATGTTAATTTGGGCGCCGTTTACACTAACTAAACAAGCATCGCGTGGTGCCCATCTACCATTATAAGTGATTAAGGCTACTTGTGAATCAGCCCGCCAATTTGCAGTAATATTACCATAACCTTGAGGACTACCATTACAAGCGTAAATGCTTGCAACTGGCTTATCACCTCGTATATCATACAAATAGTTTCTGGTTCTATTAGATTTACTATTTTGACCCCATACTACTGTATATCGAGAATTTGGCGATATTAAATATTCTCGATGAGAGTCATATAAATAATATTTTGTGATTGCACGTACAGGTCTACGCGCAGCATGAAATTGCATTTTTCTTGCTTCAACTTTTGCATTTAAATCTATAACCAAGACAGCAAAAAATAATAAACTTAAAGAAACTCTAAGCAATGTTTTAAGCATATTTACTTTGTTTTATATTTATTTAGCTTTTAACTGTATCTTATTTTCATTTTATCCGGTTTAGTTAAACAATTAAGTGATAAATAGAACAATGAATTTATTGTTTAAAAAGCAATATTCATAAAACTTTCAGGCGCCGATACAATTATGATTACTCTTTATTAACAAATTAATTATTGCAGATATGAAGCAGTAGAAGCCCGAATTATTCTTAACTATATCTTAATTTTTGTATGCAAATTTTAAAATAAATTATATCATGGTTTGAGTTATGTAATTTTTATATATAGAATTTATGTGTTAATACTAGTAGTGTTTGAGTAGATAAGTGACAGTGAATATAAAAAAATAATTAAGTGTTGGCGAAATATAGTGGTATCTTGTCGTATCTTTTGGATGTGTAGAGGAGAACAAAATGTTTGACAACTTACTTCCACCTTTAAATGAGCATAATCTACCGTATCCGGACACAATACACCCTATTGTTGTTCACTTTGTAATCGCAATGGTTTTGTTTGCTGTAGTTTGTGATTTTGTGGGTTTGGCAACTAGGAATTATAAACTGTATGAGGTGAGTTGGTGGAACATGTGTTTCGCCACGGTTTCGATATTTATTGCGATTATATTTGGTCAAATCGAAGCTGGTCTAGCTTTGGCATATGATGCAGTAGAACCTGTATTGAATTTACATACTTTGATTGGTTGGTCGCTGTCGGGAATTATTGCAGCGATTACAGGATGGCGTTATATTATTCGATTACGTGACCCGTTAAGATTACCTACTTCTTATTTGGCTGTTGGATTAGTTTTAACTGTCATTGTTTGTTTCCAAGTTTACCTTGGGGATAAATTAGTTTGGGTCTATGGACTACACACACAACCAGTTGTAGAAGCTGTAAAACAAGGGGTTTTGCAATGAATTATGATTTGATTGACCAAATTAAATCACAACTAGGCGCCAATGGGTTGCCTTATGCAATACCAATTCATCCCAACTTGGTGCATTTAACGTTGGGTTTATTTATTGTAGCGGTCGCTTTTGATATTGTTGGCGCCTTTTATGTGTTGGAAAAGCCAGTTTTTAAGTTTTTGGCAATTCCTGCGACTCGTGCGAGCTTGTTCGATGTTGGTTGGTACAATATGCTAGCTTGTGCAATTATTACGTTTTTTACGGTTGCAGCAGGTTTTTACGAAATTATGCTGGCACAACCATCAGCTGAAATTAAGAGTGCTTGGGGTTTACAAGCTTTTGAAACTATGCTTTGGCATGGTGTTGGTGGTGTTGTTTTATTAACGTTAATTGTTGTCATGACGGTTTGGCGAGGGTTTCAGCGCTATGTATGGCGTAAAGACAGAGGACAACAAGTTCAGTGGAGTTATTTAGCTGTGGGATTGATTATCATGTTTTTGATGTATCTTCATGGTACATTAGGTGCCCACTTAGCAGGTGAGTTTGGTGTTCACAATACCGCTGTTAGGTTATTGCGGATGGGTGAAGATGTTAATGCGGTGTTGAAATAATTATGAAAATTCGTACTATTGTAACCTTGGTTATTGTTACATTAGCTTTGAGTGCTGTGAGTTTATGGATGGGAAATTTGTCACATTCTTGGTTTCCACCCCAAGCAACAGCAGAGTCTTTGCTTATTGATGATTTGTTTAGCTTTTTGGTGACGTTAGGTACTTTTATCTTTTTCGGAGTAACGGGTACTCTTACTTATTCAATTCTGTTTCAACGTGCAGGTAAATACGATATGAGTGACGGGCCTCCAATTGAGGGGAATGTCAAATTAGAAATTATTTGGACTGCAATTCCTTTTTTCTTGGTGATTTGGATAGGCGCCTATAGCTATCAAATATACGACCAAATGGGAATTCTTGGACCGATGGAACATGTACATCTAATGCAGTCCGCAGAAGCTGCTTCGATGGATACACCATCTAAGAAAATTACAGAAGTAGAAGTCATTGCCAAACAGTGGTCTTGGGAGTTCCGCTATAAAGGCGCCAATGTTAGTAGTACAGAGTTACATTTACCTAGCGCGCAACGAGTTCGGTTGAAATTGACTTCTGCTGATGTAATACATGGGTTGTATATTCCAGCTTTTAGGTTGAAGCAAGATATCATACCTCAACAAGTTATAGATTTTGAGTTTACTCCAATACGTGTGGGTAAATATCGTCTTCGTGATTCCCAATTTAGTGGTACTTATTTTGCGGCAATGCAAACCGATGTAGTTGTGGAAACACCTTCGGATTTCAATAATTGGTTAGTTCAGGTAGCGGAACTTGAGCCAAAACCTTCATATAATCAGGCTTTTTCTGAGTATCAACAGCAAAGTAAACAAACTATAAAAGGTTGGGATAGTGTGGTGCCTGCTACACCTCCAGTCGTGAATTATTCCAGTCAGAAGGATAGCTAGTTATGACAATTTTAGAAAATATTGAAGGGCGCCAAGAACATCATCCACCTTTAACGACGTGGAAAACTTATTTTAGTTTTAGCACTGACCATAAGGTAATTGGTATTCAATATATAGTTACGGCATTTATATTCTTTCTCATTGGTGGAATTTTCGCGATGATTATTCGCGGAGAGTTAATAACTCCCGAATCTGACTTGGTTGACCGTACTGTTTATAATGCCATGTTCACTATGCATGGAACGGTGATGTTGTTTCTGTGGACGTTTCCTGTTTTAGCTGGTCTGGCTAATTACCTTGTACCACTAATGATAGGCGCCCGTGATATGGCATTTCCAAGATTGAATGCTGTGGCATTTTGGATGGTGCCTATATTCGGCATTATCCTAATGGCAAGTTTTCTATTACCTTCTGGTCCAGCACAAGCGGGATGGTGGTCTTATCCTCCTGTCAGTTTACAAAACCCTAGTGGGAATTTAATTAGCGGTCAATTCTTATGGTTGGTGGCAGTGGCATTATCAGGAGTTTCTTCAATAATGGGCGCCGTAAATATTGTCACAACCATCTTTAAAATGCGGGCACCGGGAATGACTTTTTTCCGAATGCCTGCATATGTTTGGACGATTCTTAGTGCCCAAATTATTCAGTTATTTGGACTACCTGCACTCACCGCCGGGGCAGTAATGTTACTATGTGACCTCTGTTTTGGCACAGCATTCTTTGACTCTGCCAAAGGTGGCAGTCCAGTGTTATATCAACACTTTTTTTGGTTTTATTCACATCCCGCAGTCTACGTAATAATACTGCCAATTTTTGGTATTTTCTCGGAAATTTTTCCAGTTTACGCCAGAAAGCCGTTATTTGGATACAAAGTAGTTGCCGTATCATCCTTAATTATCACAGCGTTGAGTGCAGTTGTTTGGGTTCACCACATGTTTGCTAGTGGAACTCCAAACTGGATGCGGGTGCTATTCATGTTTTCAACAATGTTAATTTCCGTCCCCACTGGCATTAAAGTGTTTGCTTGGGTCGCGACGATTTGGGGTGGTAAACTTCGACTTGACACTCCAATGCTATTTGCACTGGGTGGATTAGTAATGTTTGTATTTTCGGGCATTACAGGTATTATGCTTGCCGCAGTACCCGTTGATATTCATGTTAATAACACCTATTTTGTCGTCGGTCACTTCCACTACGTTATATACGGCGCCACTGTCATGGGAGTGTATGCTGCTATATACCACTGGTTCCCCAAAATGACCGGACGGATGTACTATGAAGGATTAGGAAAACTACACTTTGTATTAACATTTATTGGCGCCAATCTTAACTTTTTTCCAATGCACCCGTTAGGTTTACAAGGAATGCCACGTCGGGTAGCTTCATACGACCCAGAGTATGCATTTTGGAATGTGATAGCTTCTTTAGGAGCATTTTTATTGGGAATGTCCACACTGCCATTCATATTAAATATGGTCAGTTCGTGTGTAAACGGTAAATTAGCAGGTGATAACCCTTGGAGAGCAATAGGTTTGGAGTGGTTAATTTCCTCACCTCCAGCAGTAGAAAACTTTGAAGAACTCCCCATAGTTATCTCAGAACCATATGGTTATGGTAAAAACGAACCACTCGTAGAAAACGGCGCCAATCTTAAATAATAACCACAAAGTACGCAAAGAAATTCCTTTGCGTCCTTTGCGTCCTTTGCGGTTCAAACTTCTTATTCAAAAATCTAAAATGGAAACAACAGCACCAGAACATATTCAACATTCCCACGACGAAGAAGCAAATAGCATGTTTGGCTTCATCGTGTTTCTACTTTCCGAAAGCGTTATTTTCTTAAGTTTATTCGCAGGATATATAGTCTACAAAACCACAACAACAAACTGGTTGCCAGCAGGTGTAGAAGGATTAGAAATTAAAGAACCAAGCATCAACACAGTTATTCTTGTAGCTAGCAGCTTTGTTATATATATAGCCGAGCTTTTCCTCGCACGTAAAAATATTTGGGGTTTCCGCGTGTTTTTACTTCTCACAATGATGATGGGGAGTTATTTTCTATACGGTCAAGCTGTGGAATGGCAAGGACTCAATTTTGGCTTTACATCTGGAGTATTTGGTGGAACGTTTTATTTACTCACAGGTTTCCACGGACTGCACGTTTTCACAGGTGTTTTATTACAGTTCATGGTCTTAATTCGTTCTTTTATTCCTGGTAACTACGATAAAGGTCACTTTGGTGTTGCGGCAACTTCGCTATTTTGGCACTTTGTCGATGTGATTTGGATTATTTTGTTTAGCTTAATTTATTTGTGGCAATAGGAAACTTATATGATTATTGATGACCAATATTATGATGTGATTATAGTTGGTACTGGCGCTGGTGGTGGAACCATAGCACAAAAGCTGGCGCCAACGGGTAAGAAAATTCTGATTTTGGAAAGAGGTGGTTTTTTAGCTCCAGAAGAACAACTTCAAGGTGGCGAAGTCTTTAAAAAAGAACGTTATCGTGCTAACGAAGAATGGTACGATAAAGATGGTGAGCCGTTTTTTCCCCAAACAAGTTACTCGGTTGGTGGTGATACTAAGACTTACAGCGCTGAACTGTTACGAATGCGAGAAAAAGATTTTGAGCAGGTACAGCACCAGCATGGTATTTCTCCGGAATGGCCAATCAAATATAAAGACTTGGAACAATATTACAACGAAGCTGAAAAGCTATACAATGTCGGTGGTCAAACTGGAGAAGACTCTACCGAACCACCTCGCACTCAAGAATATTTGTACCCAGCAGTAAATCACGAACCTCAAGTCCAAGAAATTTGCAATATCGTATCTAAACAAGGATTAAATCCATCGCATCTACCTTTAGAATCAAATCAAGATAGCGATACTAAACCAGGAATTGCGACAGTTAAAAACTATCCTAACGTTACTCTCAAAACCGACGCATTTGTAAGCTTTCTACATACTAGCCCAAGCGGCGCCGAAGTTAAAGCAGTTGAAGCGCAAATAGGTACACAGTCATATTTATTCTTTGCCAATATTGTTATTTTAGCTTGCGGCGCTGTCAACTCGGCAGCATTACTATTGCGTTCACACAACGAAAAACACCCCAACGGACTTGCGAACAGTTCCGACCAAGTGGGACGCAATTTTATGAAACACTTAATGACGTCTATAGTGCAACTACGTCCAACAACAAATTCGGGTATATTTCCCAAAACAGTTTGTATCAATGATTTTTACTGGGGAGATAAAAACTTTCCCTTCCCAATGGGTAGTATCTACAACACAGGTGGTCTTCTTCAAAATGTCATGTTTGCAGAATGTCCACCTTTATTATCAGGTTTAGCCAAACTAATGCCTGGTTTCGGTTTACGACAATTAGCCATTCATTCTATAGGTTGGTGGTTACAAACCGAAGACCTACCAGACCCAAACAACCGAGTCAGACTAAAAAACTCAAAACTCTATCTAGAATATACCCCTAATAACACCGAAGCACATGACCGTTTGATTTATCGCTGGTTAGATACACTTAAAACAGTAGACCGCATTATGAATAATCCCCTATCACGTGGCGCCTATCCCCGTGCAGAGGCGCCTTTAAATGTAATTGCACACCAGTCAGGCACATGTCGCTTTGGTGAAGACCCCAAAACATCAGTTCTTAACCTCAACTGTTGTACACACGATGTTAAGAACTTATATATTGTTGACGCCAGCTTTTTCCCATCTAACCCAGCAACCAGTCCCTCACTAACAGTAATTGCAAACGCTCTCAGAGTCGGAGAACATTTAATTACAAATATATAACCTTCTGGGTTGGGCATCCTGCCCGACCTTGACACCACTTTACTCAATAAGTTATGTTAATTTATAACAAACGTTCGATATAATAAGTGAAATTATGCAATTAGAATCACATCAGCAAGCTGTTGAGAGTGTAATATCGATACAAGATTTAAACCATTATTTTGGGGAAGGCGCCTTACGTAAGCAAGCATTATTTGATATAAATTTAGAGATTAACAAAGGTGAAATAATCATCATGACGGGGCCATCTGGTTCTGGAAAGACGACGCTTTTAACGTTGATGGGTGGTTTGCGTTCAGCGCAGTCGGGTAGTTTGAGGATATTGGAACAAGAGATATGCGGCGCCAGTAAAAAGCAGTTAACTTCGTTACGTCGTAATATTGGCTATATATTCCAAGCGCATAATCTGATGACATTTTTAACGGCAAAAGAAAACGTGCGGATGTCATTAGAGTTGCACGATAAGTACTTAGACCAAGATATTGATGCCTTAGCTGTGAATATGTTAGAAACGGTCGGTTTAGGTAATCGTGTTGATTATTATCCAGAAAGTTTGTCGGGAGGACAAAAGCAGCGTGTAGCAATCGCGCGGGCATTAGCGAGTCATCCTAAAATAGTACTAGCAGATGAACCAACAGCCGCATTAGACAAAAAATCAGGACGTGATGTCGTAGAACTGATGCAAAAACTGGCAAAAGAGCAAGGCTGTACAATATTATTAGTCACCCACGACAACCGTATTTTAGACATTGCCGACAGAATTGTATATATGGAAGACGGCAAGCTGGTTAGCGATGGTATTGATGCGGTAGCCAAAGTTAAATAATATATCTTGCCTTGTAGAATAAGTTATGCTATAATTAACAAGTTGCGAAAAATTCGGACGTATAGCTCAGTTGGTTAGAGTACATCCTTGACATGGATGGGGTCACTGGTTCGAATCCAGTTACGTCCATAAATTTATACCCACATAGACAAGGACACCCATGCGACAACCTCTCAAAATACTCCTTAAGCGGTATATGTAGACATGGGCGATGCGTATACAATGGTATGCTAACCTCGTGTAATTAGTCTACATGGCTTTTTAGCATATTACGCGATGCGAATTTATGCTAATTCGCTTTTAATTGGGAGAGTAGCTGTGAGTCAAATTTTGTTACTCCTGGATAATAGACAAAATAGGCGCCTGTTAGTGAATACTTTGGCACAAACCAATGAAATAGTGGCGCCAGAAGCGTTATCTAGTAAGGAATTAGAAAAGTTAATACAGCAACCGTTTGATTTATGTATTTTGTGCAGCGTGATGTTAAAACGCTATCGTCAAGCACTGCACACACGTAAAGAAGCTGAGTATCCCGTTGTTTTGCCATATTTACTGGTTATTACCCAGAAACAGCTAAGAATAATAAATTATAATTCGCTGCATAGTATAGATGAGCTAATTACAATACCAATAGTGAAACGTGAGTTACTTTTAAGAGCAGAAGTTTTATTAAGGTCACGCTTGTTGTCGCAGCAGATGCATACAGCGAATAAAAAGCTATCAATGGAAATTGAACAGATACGCTGTTTAGAAACAGATATTCGTTCATCTTTAGAACGTGAACGTACACTAAATGAACTAAAGTCTCGGTTTGTATCGATGGTGTCGCATGAGTTTCGTTCACCCTTGCAAGTCATTTTATCTTCTTCGCAAATCATAGAGCAGCATGGTGATAGGCTTTCGTTGGAGAAAAAGCAGCAGTTTTTTCAACATATTAAAGCTAATGTTAAGAAAATGAATAAATTGTTAAATGATGTTTTAACGATTGGTGAGGTTGATTTAAAAAGGTTTAAAGCGGATATTAAGTCAATTAACTTATCTGATTTTTCGCGTGATTTAATTGAAGAAATTTGCCTAACATCAGAGCAACATCGCAAAATCGCATTTAAGTTTTACGGTGGTTATAATGATGTATATGTTAATGAAAATTTAATTCGTCACATTCTCGTTAACTTACTTTCTAATGCAGTTAAGTACTCATCTCCTGAAAAGGAGATTAATTTTACTTTACGTTGTCAAAATGGTGAAGCGATTTTTACAATTCAAGACAAAGGTATTGGTATTCCTCGCGAAGATAAAGAAAAACTATTTGGTTTATTTCAACGTGCCAGCAATGCCAAAGATATTCCTGGTACGGGGTTAGGACTTGCTATTGTGAAAAAATGTGTTGATTTGTATGCTGGTTCAATTGAACTAGAAAGTGAAGTAGGCGCCGGAACAACAGTGACGGTAAAATTACCAATACCTCAACCTGCACCTGTTTATCGATAGGGCGCCTGGATGATTAAGGTTCAATAAGCTTAAAACCCCAAGGTTTGATGACGGTGAGGGCAATTTCTCGGTCTATACCTTCATATACTTCCCATTCGGAGTTTTTGTCTTTGGGATGTCCCTCACCAACATGACCTGCAACTTTGATAATGGGCAGACCAGCTAAGCGGTTACGCTCCATTTCCTTTGTAAGTGGTAGTTTAATTATATGACCTCTAAACTTGGAGGTGCTTTCTTTGGCTACAACTTCGCGAACGAGACAAATATCACCAGCAGTTCCCCAAGTAGTTTCGTAAATGTAAAGGAACGATATATAGGTTTTTGGTTTAATGGCTCTTCTAAGAACTTCCATTATATATAATCCTGAAATGAGGCACAAAATATATTTTCATAATAAATACTAGCAGATTGTTACTGTCTCCGCCTCTTGGTTTCTGCCTGTATTTTAAATTACTTATGAAAAAAGGCTAGTTTTGAGGCTAGCCATTTTAAATATTAGTGATTGAAATCTGGATTAAATATCTAAGTCCATTAAATCGAGTTTAGAACCGTAAGTCTCAATAAATTCACGGCGTGGTTGTACCCTATCGCCCATTAATATTGTAAAGATACGGTCGGCTTCAGCAGCATCCTCGATTTCGACTTGTTTCAAAGTTCGAGATTCGGGGTTCATCGTCGTTTCCCATAACTGAGCTGGCATCATTTCACCCAACCCTTTGAAACGCTGAATATTAAAGTTAGCGTTTTCTGGGAACTGACTGATAATTTGGTTTTTCTCTCGGTCGCTGTAGCAGTAATAGTGGTTGCGTCCACGTTCTATTTTATATAGGGGTGGACATGCAATATATACGTGCCCTTGCTCGACTAAAGCGCGCTGGTATCGGTAGAAGAAGGTTAGTAGTAAAGTACGGATGTGAGCGCCATCTACGTCAGCGTCAGTCATTATTATTACACGATGGTACCGTAATTGTGCTACATCAAAGTCTTCACCTTTAACGCCCAAACCAAGAGCAGCAATCAGCGATTGAACTTCGTTGTTCTTATAAATTTTGGCATCGTCAGTTTTTTCAATGTTAAGAATTTTACCTCTTAATGGGAGAATTGCTTGGAAACGTCTGTCACGTCCTTGTTTAGCGCTGTTATGAACAAATACACCGCTTGCGAGAGCAAAGTTATGGCTATTTGGCACTTCAATGTCGTAAACATCCATTTTTTCTTCGAGACGTTCGACTTTGACGATGCGGTGGTTGTAGTTCATTACTGCTTGTTTTGCGTAATATTCCTCTCCTTTGAAGTAACGCTCACAGAAGGTTTTCCAAGATAATAAAGATTTATCCTTTAATCGGCGCCGATAGTCGTCGTAAACTTCAGGGTCTATCCAATTAGTTTGTCTGTAAACTTCTCTCAAAGCACCCATCGTTTTGATGTAGTAAGTTTTGTTAAGTGCCTCACGACGACTTAATCTATAATTACAACTCTTCCATTGCTCCTTCGTTTTCTCCCGGCGCCATGCTAATAGCTCTTCGTTTTGCCATTGTACCTTCGCTAAATCTGAAAGTACTTTACGAGCTTCAGGATTATTAGCATAATACTCACGTACACGCTCTGACTGTTTGAGTCGGTTAGCTTCGTCACTCCAGTATTCTTGCTGCGCGCGGTTTAGTTGCTCACTGTTTTCTTGGCGATAAGCTTCATTAGTATCGTAAAACTCACGCCACTTTTGCGTCATGAACTCTTTGTACGCTTCATCTTCCCACTGCGCTTTTGCTTGTTCGGAAAGAATTTTACGTGTGTCCTCGCGTTGCATCCGCTCCTTCATAAAAGCACGAAACTCAGGAGTCATATGAGCTTGGCGGCTCTTTTCAATTACATCTGGTCTATGTAAAGTTTTCTGAAGATGTGCGCGATGCAGTGCTAAGTGGTCTTCGGGTTTCATCCGAAGGATATTAGTAGGGTTATTGTTACGCTTATTAAAATCAACGTGATGACGATGACATACACCCTTGGCGCCGTAAACACCCTGTTCCAGGTTATAGAAGTCGGCGAGCAAATGCGTGTAAATCCAATCGTCTTTTAAAGGGTTCCACGCCATTTCATAGCCATTAAGCCCTCGTCCACGCGCGTCCTTCTGAGATACTTTCCGATATAAAGGCATCAGCGAGTCTTCAGGAGTTAACTTTTCTGCTGCCTTGTAACTACCATCCCGTAACATAAAAGGATGGTCTGGAGTGCAAATTAGTTCCTCTCCGTTATCAAGCGTTACCTTCACTACTTCCGTATTAACCTTGGTCTTACGTGCGTTAATTATACGCTCTATACCTATATTACCACTCTCACGGATAGTATAGCAATAGTTCTGTATCCCTTGCTCCTGCTCGTTTATTATCTCTTCTATCGTTAAATGTCGCCCATCCGTAAGTGCAATTTGAGTGTATAAATCCCAACATCCGCCGGCTGAATCGCCTTCCACCAAATATATCTCTGATTCGGCTGGGTCACGGCTGCTGCAATCGGCTAATTTACCGGGTAAAGGGGATGATTCGAGTACAGATTTGCGGCGTACTAACTCACGTGCGTGACGTGCAGCTTCAGCAGCTTTAAAGGCTTGAATAGCTTTATCTAATATTGAATCAGCAATACCAGGATGAAATTCTAAGTACTCACTAAGAACTTCTCCAACGAGAGACTCAACAATACCACGAACTTCAGTGTTACCAAGTTTGGTTTTAGTTTGCCCTTCAAACTCAGGTTCAGGTACTTTTACAGAAATAACAGCCGTCAAACCTTCGCGAACGTGTTCACCACTAAGATTAGACTCGTGTTCCTTAATCTTGTTGCGCTTACGGGCAACACTGTTCATTGTCCGGGTTAATACTGCTTTTAAACCCTCAAGGTGTGTACCACCATCAACGGTACGAATGTTATTGGCAAAACCCAGGACATTATCTGAGTAAGCATCAGTACACCATTGTAAAGCGACTTCGACTTGAACGTTATTACGCTCGGCTTGCACAAAAATAATTTCTTCGTGTAAAGCTTGCTTATCAACGTTCATGTACTCCACATACTCACGAATACCACCTTTGTACTCGTAAACTTCGACTCTTGGAGTTTCAGTTTTTATTAACTCCAAACGGTTATCAGTAAAAGTAATTTTGACACCCGCATTCAAATACGCTAACTCTCGCAGGCGCCCAGATAGGGTTATATAATCAAACTCAGTACCAGTTTGGAAAATAGTGTCATCGGGCTTGAACTGGATAGCAGTACCGGTGCGGGCTTCTTTCAAAGCATGTATTTTTAAATCTGTTTGTGGAATTCCGCGTTCGTAGCGCTGAGTGTGTACTTTCTTATCACGCCAAACAGTCGCTTCCAACCACTCAGATAAAGCGTTAACAACCGAAACACCAACCCCGTGAAGTCCTCCAGATACCTTATAGCCACCACCACCAAACTTACCACCCGCACCAAGCACGGTCAGTACAGTTTCCAGTGCTGATTTTCCAGTTTTAGTCATAGTATCAACTGGAATACCTCGACCGTCATCTTGCACCCGACACGAACCATCGGCGTTTAACTCAACCTCAACAACAGTACAATGACCAGCCAAAGCTTCATCAATCGAATTATCCACCACCTCATACACTAAGTGGTGCAGTCCCCGCGTTCCGGTTGTACCTATATACATACCCGGTCGTTTGCGGACGTGTTCCAGACCTTCCAAAACCTGTATCTGATCGGCGCCGTAATCTGTCGTCATGAAAATTTTCCGATATAAGTGGGAATAAAATCACTTAAATAGCGATTTAGTCAAAATCACTTCAAGATTCTAGCACAAAAGCCTTAATGACGACCGTAGGGCAATTTGATAGTGATTTTATTAAGGGGGTATACCCCACCTCTATTAACTCGTCGATTGCCTTGATATTTTCGTCGCATCAACCAGTAGCGCTCTTGACTATATACATTTTAGTAAATTTGTATTAAATATGTAGCTATTGCCTATTCTACGTAATAAATTGGAATAAAAAAGGAGAACATTAAATTTTAGCTAAAATTTAAGGATTGATTAACGAATTACTGTAAACTAAACACTGCGTATAAATATTTTTTTCTCAAAGATTATCCCATAGTTTGCGTAGATTTTGCATTATGACCGAATTCAAATTAATAGTCATATGTGGTGCAACAGCGACAGGGAAATCTGGGTTGGCGTTAGAATTAGCAACACGACTCAACACTATAATTATTAGTGCAGACTCGCGTTTAGTTTACCGTGAGTTTGATATTGGTACCGCCAAACCCACACCATCAGAGCTTGCAATGGTACCCCACTATATGATAGATATCTGCGACCCACTTGACACAATGACAGTTGCAGAATACCAAGACCAAGTTTACAACTTAATACAAACCTTGAAAGAAGAAACCCCTCTTTTAGTAGGAGGTACAGGTTTATACATAAAATCAATCGTAAAGGGTATGAAAATACCAAGAGTGGCACCAAATTATAACTTAAGAACCCAACTAGTAGAAACATTCACTCAAAGTCAATTATACGCAATGCTGCAACAAGTAGACTCAACTGCCGCATCAAAAATCCATCCTAACGACCCAGTACGAACCCTTAGAGCGCTAGAAGTATATTACATTACAGGCATACCAATATCAGAACAACAGGGAGAAAACACTCCTTCCTACCCCATCCTACAAATAGGTTTAGATAGCGACCCGACACATCTAACACAACGTATTGCCCAGCGTACCGAAAAAATGATAGAAGACGGATTTATCGCAGAAGTCGAATATTTATCTTCTAAATACGGCGCCGACCTCCCCTTATTAAATACACTAGGTTATCAAGAAATTCGACAATACTTAGCAGGCGAAATTTCTCTAGAAAAAGCCAAAGAACTAACGGTAATACATACCCGACAATTTGCCAAAAGACAACGGACATGGTTTCATGCATATCCAGAAATTGAATGGTTTGACATTCAATCACCATTATTATTAAAGCAAATATGGCAGAGAGTACAAAACTTTTTATGAATATTATAATATTAATCTCTATTAGTCTCAACTTGCTAGCATTTATATTAGCTTGTTTGTTGACCATTAAAAACGGAGGAATAGATTACTGGCACCAAAAACTCTCCAATATAAACATCTCTAATATATCAGATGTACAGAACCCACCGTATTACCAACATAAAACAAGTCAATTTGAAATATTGCCAATAAAACTTAACACAATAATTTTTCTTGGAGACAGTATAACCGACGAAGGAGAATGGACAGAGCTGTTAGGAAACCTAAACATTCAGAACCGTGGTATATCTGGTGACACTACAGAGAGAATATTAAGGCGCCTAGATACAATCATTAAAAATCATCCCAAACAAATATTTTTGATGGTTGGTATTAATGACTTACACATGCTCAAAAAATCAGTGGTAGCAACAGTAGAGGGGTATAAACAAATTTTAAATCAGTTTCAGGAGCAATTGCCTAACACCCAAGTATATATTCAAAGTGTCTTACCTGTAAACAATAATATCTATTTGTATTGGGCAGATAACCAGAAAGTGATAGACTTGAATAGGGAGTTACAAAAGTTAGCAGTGCAGTATAACTATAAATATATAGACATACATTCTCATCTTGTTGATACACAGCAACAATTAGGCGCCGAGTTTACGAGTGATGGGCTACACTTAAATGGCAAAGCGTATTTGATATGGAGGGAACTATTGGCAACGGATTTAACAGATGTAACAACGGATGGTTGATTTTTTATTTTGTGATTATGGCATTGGGGTTAGTTATATTTGATGCTTCTGTTCCTAATGTGCTATCAGGTACTATTTATCCATGCGCTGGTTGATATATAATTATACTGAATAGCAATATTAGTCAGTAATAGCGATTCTGGCGCCGACTAATTGAATATATTACCTTCATAAAAAGCTTTTGTTAACTGTAAGATCGAACTTTAATTGTATTTAGTATCTTATATCACATTGTATCTATTTTAATATCAAGAAAATAAGTAAGAGGACAGATGACAAACTGTCCTACAAGAGAATGTAGATATTATACAAAATCGCTATTGAACGTTAAATAGCGTGTTGTTATAATATCTTTTCATTAAGCTTTCATAAGTTTTTGTAATTTTGGCTTGCTCCGTTTGTCGGTCAGCCAATTTGATTATAAATATAAATGGTAAAAAAAGTAAAACTAAGCCTAAAAATGCACCTAGCCCAATCACCAAAAAACAAGCAATCAACCCATAGATTAACTGTGATGTATAATTAGTCGCAGGTGCCGCTGTTACATCACCACAACCTTCCAAGTTACGATACATATATGATTGGGTTAAAAAATATAAAACACACTTAACATCGTTATCATATCCTCTTACCTAGAAAAAATAGTGTTAAAAAGCTAACAAGTATTAAAGATTATTATTTTACTTTGTGCGCCATTGGCGCACAAAGTAAAATATATATAGCATTCCTAATTGATTTGTAAAAAATGATGCTTATGTAACGAACCGCAAAGGGCGCAAAGGACGCAAAGGAAGGAAAGAAAGAAGGGAAATATTTTACAAGTGATTTAGGATTGCTATATGTAATAAATAAATTATGTTTACTCGTAGTCGTCGTAACCTAACTTACTTGTTTGCTCTGCCAATGGGTAGTATCCTTGTTGTCTTTGCAGGGGTTGCTTATTACTTGGGAGTTGAGCAGGAACTAAAGGTATTTGATGAGACTTTGTTCAATAGAGCTAAAGCTGTTGTAAATCAAGCGCGTTACTCTGGAGGCGCCATACAATATGACTTAGCTGGCTCTCTACTCTTAAATGGTGATTCTAAGGATATACGCTTATATAATAGTCAAGGCAAATTAATTGAGCATCGAGGAAAAGAACCCGAACGTCTATTAATTGTATCACCAGGTTTTCGGACAATATATATAAGTCAAACAAAACAGCGTTTGAGAGAAGCGACGTTAGCAGTCCACAAAAATAAATATATATTGATTGGATATATACAAATAACTGCTCCATTAACTTCGCTGGAGGAAAGACTTAATCGTTATAGATTGTTTTTAGCTCTTGGTGTACCCATTACCTTTATCATCATTGGAATAACAGGATGGTATTTAGGAGGACTAGCGATGCAACCAACTCGTCGAGCTTACGAGCAGTTACAGCGCTTTACTGCTGACGCTTCTCATGAACTACGAGCGCCTATTGCTGCAATGTTAAGTAATGCCCAAGTTGCCCTTATACCACCATACGACGAAACTGAGCAACAATTTCGCTTACAGAATATCATCAAAACAGCCAAGTCTATGAGTAGCTTGGTTAGTAACTTACTATTCCTATCACGCCATGAAGGCGCCTTAAATTTAGATAGCTTACCCAATGTCAACCTTGTTGAACTCTTAAAAACACTCGCTTCAGAATATCAATCCCAAAATAACCATTCTAATCTTACGGTACAACTACCAGAAAAACCCGTATATATCAAAGCCGATGCTGATTTATTAAAACAAGCTATTATTAACCTGCTAGATAACGCCTTTAAATATACTTCCAATCAAAAAATAGTAGAATTAAAACTATTATCACAGCCACACGGCACGATTATCGAAGTCAAAGATAATGGTATCGGTATTCCCCAAGAAGACTTGCCGCATATATTTGAAAGATTTTACCGTGTAGACAAAGCGAGAACAAGAAACTCAGGAGGGTTTGGTTTAGGGTTAGCAATAGTTAAGCAAATAGTACAAGCACATCAGGGAGAAATAACAGTGAATAGCATTTTAGAGAATGGTTCTACTTTTCAAATTAAATTACCCGTGGCTTAAAATGTGGCACAGGCATCCTGCCTGTGCTTTGATTATATAGTTGACACCCATTCTTTAATTAGTGCATTTACTTGGTCTGGTATTTCGTCATGAGGACAGTGACCAGCATTTAGAAAATGCTCAGTTAAATTTGCGTAGTAACCACGAAACTGTTTAGAGCGTTCGCGAGCATTCATCCAAGGGTCAGCTTCTCCCCATAATATTAGTAATGGGCAAGTTAATTGTTTTAATAGAATATCAACCTTTTCTCCTTGGGGAGTGCTGAACATCGAAGCGAAAACATCAAAGGCGCCTTCATCACACGATGGACGATATATATCTTCTACTAATTGGTCGGTGATAGCACTTTTATTCAGGTATACTTTTTCAAGGGTTTGTCGAATAACCCAACGCTGACGTGCGTATTGAAACATCAAAAATTGAGCAAATGGCTGTTTGAATATTAACTTTGCGATATCTCCAAACAATTTTTGTACCATATCAGGTTGTTTGGGCGGTTGAATTTCACTTTGTACAGCTTCCGGTTCCGAAGATGACTGAGTATCACTAAATGGACCAGCACTATTAAGTAATATTAACCCCGCTGCTGCATCTGGACGCTGTGCAGCTAGACATAAAGAAGCATAACCACCAAGTGAGTTACCAGCAAGAACAGCTTTATTCCCAATAACCTGGGTAATAAAATCGTAAAGTTGGTCACACCACAAATTACCGCTATACTCTAACTTTGGTTTTGCGGACCTTCCATAACCAATTAAATCGATAGCATATACCTCAAAGCTCTGCGAAAGCTCTGCAATATTTTTGCGCCAATGGTCAGTAGAGGCGCCGAAACCATGTACTAATAATAAAGCTGGTCTTGACGGACGCTTTTCTCCAGCTTGGACATAATAAACATTATGTCCTCGCCATTGCCAATACTTGCCAGGAATAGAAGAGGTAGGATATACCGTAGCTGCCTGCATAATTAAGAAATGTAAAGTAACCTTTAACAATCTTAAACTTTTTACAGTGCAGACAGGATACGGAATAACACACCTCGGTTGGAGAGTTTATCGCAAATTAGCTGGGATATCTTTAGGAATAGTCCAATAATAAACCGTTCGACCATTAACATTAGCAGTTTGCTCAGGTTTCCAGTCACCCATATCAAAAGCGTGAGAAACAATACGAGTACCTGGTTTAAGCTGTTTAAACAACTGTGGTCGCAATTTGACATTAAGTTCTGGTAGCAAATATAGTGTCACTACCGTAGCTTTACTGAAATCACTCTTAAACAAGTCTTGTTGAAGGAACGTAACCTTATCGCTAACACCTTCTTTTTTCGCATTTGCGTTAGCTTCTTTAATACGCTCTGGGTCAATATCTATCCCAGTTCCTCTCATCCCAAACCTTTTTGCTGCAGTAATAGGAATTCTACCGTCACCGCTGCCAAGGTCAAACAAAATATCATCTTTTCCGACTTTAGCCATAGACAACATTTTGTCTACAACCTCTGGTGGTGTTGGTACATAAACCACATCAGGAGTACGTTCTCTGGGTTGTGCAGGCGCCGTTTGCTGCACTTCTTGTGCATTTGTTGTAGGCGCCTGAGCTACGTTTTTTGAGTCAACCTGTTGCGTGCAGCTAGCTAAAAGTAAGCTACTTACACCTAAAGTTGCGAGTAAAGTTTTGAGCATAATGTTTTGATAAGGGGGATAGTAAAAGTGCATAGAAACCGGGCTTCTTAGCAAAATTTGCTTGATAAATTAAATTTTTGAAAAGAAGCCCGGTTTCTTTCTGGTTAGTTATTGCTTATTACCTAAAAGCAATATGGGAACTCCAGTTAACAAGACCAAAACACCGACAGTACCGCCTATGCCTGTATAGTTAATGCTGGAGTACAGCAAGTATGCACAGGTGGCACAAAATAGTAGAGGAATAATGGGATAAAGCGGTACTTTGAAAGGACGTTCAATTTCTGGCTCACGATGACGCAGTACGAATAAGGCAATACCAGACAGAAGGAAAAAGAGCCAAAATACTGGCGCCGTATATTCGACCATCGTTTTAAAGCCGTTACGAGTTATGGCACCAAGTATTATGAGTAAAAGAGCGATGCCAGCTTGAACTAAGAGAGCATTCGCGGGTGTACTCTTACTACTCCAGCGACCGAGGAAAGCAAATTTACGAAAATCTTGTCCAAGTGCATAGTTACTGCGGGCGCCTGTAAAGATAGTGGCGTTTGCCGCACCCAATGCAGAAACAGCAATTAGAAAACTGAGAAACTTCGCTCCGCCTTCACCTAAAGCACGACGCATCAAATCAGCAGCAGGCGCCTTAGAATTTGCCATATCTACTATACCTAAACCGTGCAAATATGCCAGGTTAATTAATAAATAGATAACTGTTATGATGGCGATACTTCCTAATAATACCTTTACCATATTGCGCTGTGCGCCGCGTACCTCCGCAGAGAGATATGCAGCTTCATTCCATCCACCGTAAGTTAGCAATACAAACACCATCGCTAACCCAAAAGTAGTAGTTTGGTTAGGAGCAGGCGCCGTACTTGCTCTTTCGGCGGTAGCAAAAAAAATACCAACACCAATAACAAGCAATAAGCCTAAAATTTTAGCGGCAGTAAGAAGATTTTGTGTCCATCTACCTGAATTAATACCTATAACGTTTAAGAACGTCAGCATTATAACTGCCAAAATAGCGTAAATATCTGCCGAATATTCTCCCAACGGTAAAAGCTGTGAAGTATAATCTCCAAACACAAAACCTAGCAAAGCAATTGAACCCGTTTGAACAACTGCCATACGTGCCCAAGCAAATAGAAATGCCAGCTTGTCACCAAATGCGCGATGTATATAATGATAAGTTCCACCCGCATGAGGGAATGTAGTTGCTAACTCCGCATAACACAAGGCACCGACTAAAGACATAATTCCACCTAGCAACCAAGCAGTTAGTGCAACTTGTGCATTTGCTGTATTAGCCGCAACTAAAGCAGGTGTCTCGAAAATGCCTACACCAACAACCATTCCCACTATCAAAGCACACGCATCAACAGTAGAAAGCGTTGGCTTTGGAGTAGATATTTCTGACTCAGACAGTGTAGTTTTTGATGCCATAATATTTATTGGGATGGTTTTACTGATAACGCTCAGACGCAGTAGAAACTCTAGTTTTATTAAAATTTTAATAATCAATCAATATGCATTATTTATATACATTCTTAAACAAATGCGTGTGTATAAAAAAATAGCACCAGTGCCAGTGTTTGCTTGACAGGTCAAGACATACTCATACGTTCGTACATTATCAAGTATTCAAAACTTTGATAAATCCCCCATGAAAGTTTTATGAAAACATTTTAATATTTTATTTATATATTTTATAAAGTTTTTTTCATAAAGAAATATTACTTTAGGAGGATGCTAATTTAAATAAACTGGGTTTATAAGCGAAATCGTCATTTAAATTACAATATTTCAATGAAGAAACTTGGTTTCTAAGATTTACGTTATATAAAACATCACGTGCCAAAATGGAATGAACAGTAAACACATAACAACACTATGCATCTCGACTCTAAAAACCATGCCCGACTCACGTGTGAAGTTGAATCAACGATAAAAGTTATAGGGGGACGTTGGAAAGTTTTGATTATTCGTGAACTAATGACAGTCAAACGCTTTGGTCAACTACAGCGCGCGTTACCTGGAATAACTCAAAAAATGTTGACTCAACAACTGCGCGAACTCGAAGACGACGGAATTGTTAGGCGCCAAGTTTACCCACAAATTCCGCCAAAAGTAGAATATGAGTTAACACCGCTCGGAGAAACGCTCAAACCCCTCCTCTATGCAATGCACGAATGGGGTGTCAAATATTTACAACAAAAAAATCAATAACATTATATATACATCAATTCTCCAAACCTTCCAAATATTCAACTGCTGCATCCAACTGAGATGGGTACCCTTGAGAAAAACTTTCAAACCAAAGTCCCTCTGGAGAGAGCGGTTCTAACTCAGATAACCAAATTTGCGCTTGCTGCTTTAAAGCATCACGCTTTCTCTGCCGCTCCTCTAACACACGAATACGCTCTGCCTCAAGTTCTTGCTGTCGTTGTAACTCTATTGCTAAATCTTTCTCATCAAAATCAGCTTTGACATCAGCCAACAGTTTATCTAGACCAATCGGTTTATCTGATGATACAAAATTATTTAATGTACGTATGTTCGGACGCTGTGATTGAGATTGTGATTTAGGCGCCTGTGTATATTCGTTCTGAATTTCAGCGAGTAGCTTATCAATTTCATCCATATGGTGATGAATATTATTTATTTAAAAGATATTGAGTCCTATCCATCACTATAACAATTAGTTATATGAGAATCAAAGAAACCCGGTTTCTAAAGGTTTCTCAGATTTGACATAACTTTACATTCCTTGCCAAATACAAATTCAATGTTAAGTTAGACTGATAAAAGGCATAAAGGATATAAATGTGATTTTTTCTACCTATATTTTTACGTAAGTAACTTTGGCTATGGGATTTATCAATGAGTCAGAACGAAGAATTTAAAGTCTTAAATGTATTTATGTACGTGTTTAGTGCTATTTATTTAACGCAGTAAGGATAGATAAATATGAGTTACATGCAGGTAATGTTAGATTTCATTACATGTAAGTTTCCGTTTTGGGGAACATGTAATTTTCAATTTGAGCCAGAAACGAAAACAATATTCATTCAATGCTTAAATTCTGAAGGGAGAGCAAAAGTACTCGCAGATGCGTCGAAAATATCAGCATTAGATATTAATGTTGAGCAATTTATTATTAAAGTTCCGCAATATTCAGATATTATTATTTCTCATATTCGGTAAATCTATCGAGAGCAAAGCGATGTAACCAACTCACCCGTTGCATCTGTTACATCCGTTGCCAATATATCGCGAGTAGTGTATACCAGCCTATTCAAGGTTGATATACATTGTTATTCTTTTGGATGGCACCACATATGTCTTGAGTAGGGTTATTCGCAAATGATGTTTTGATAACTTGACGTTATCAGAGTATAAATACCAATCGGAGAGAATCATGACCTATACTCAAAGCCCTAACCAAGAGATTAATCAAGTCGCGCAGGCTTTTAGCGGTTTAGAAGTAGATGACCAACTAGCATTGTTTTGGTTCGTTTACAAAGAAATGGGTAGTTCTGTAACTCCTGCTGCTCCAGGCGCCAGTACAGCTTCAGATGCAATTGCTGTAGGTCTGTTTAACCAAGTTAAAGAATTATCTCATGAAGAGCAGCTACAACTTCAAAGAGATTTGATAAACAAGGCAGATACTCAATTAAGTCGTGAGTATGGTTCTTTAAGCGATACAACAAAACTATTGTTCTGGTACTTGCTCGCTCAAGGTATGGATAATGGAACAATTATCCCAATGCCTGAAAATTATGAACTTTCCAGTTCTGCTCAAGAAGTGTTTGACCAAATCAAACAAAAAGAATTTGAACAACAAATGACCATTTTCCGTGATTATGTAGCACCAATGGGCGCCGAAGCGAAGCCAGGTGCAGAAATTTAGACTTTGATAGCGTGAAACGGGGAAAGGAAAACCTTTCTCCAACTTCGCGTCTATCTAAAGGTATATAAATATATTTCTACCTTTTAATAGTGAAGTTAGAAGCTTACATTTTCTAGTGTAGTAATAAGTACGACATTTACAAGGCAATAATTATTAAGTGGTCGTATACAAAAGCAAATAAAGAATCAAATAATTGGAGGTTGTGATGACTTTTGCGAATGTCAAAAATGTAGAGACTGTTATATTGAAATACCGCGCATTAACTGCTGACGAGAAGTTAACCGTTTTAGCTCAACTTTATGGAGAAGTAGCAGCAGAAATAGCTCCGACTATTTCTCAGAGTAATGTAACTGATGACGCTGCTACTAATTTAGTCAAGCGACTTCAGCAAATGGCTTCAGAAGAACAGGTTGATGCTTTGCGTGGGTTAGTTGAAGGCAAACAAAGCGACGGAGAAACTGTACTTGATGAGCATCCCAGCAAAGCGCTAGGTGAACTTTTTACAAGTGGCGAGAAAAGCACTTCATTTTCGACTAAAGAATATGACTCGTTAAGTACTGACTCTCGACTCTTTTTCTGGTTTCAGATAGCTCAAAACCTAGGAAAATCAGTTGTTGGCATACCTGATGACCATATGCCAAATGAACGAGTTTCTGAAGTATTAGATTTAATTGGAACTCCTGAAGTTGAAGACTTGGTGTCTTTATTGAAGAAAGTACTGTAGTTCAATTTATATAAACCGGGTTTGTGATATAACCCGGTTTTTCATTGTGCTTTAGCTACAATTTTAAAGGCTGGAGGAGTGCCGCTGAAAACGGTATTATAAACTAACCAGCCACTTTTTGTTTTTTGCAAGTAATTAGTTTGTGGAACATCAGAAGGTGGAGACTTTGCCAGTAATTGATTTGATTCAAGCGAAAATATTTTATGACTCCAAGTTTCTGTTAAATCTACCTTTGCAGTAGAACCATCGGGGCTAATTTTAAAGTTATGAAAAACTTGTTTCCGTAATTTGGAATAAATATAAGTTTTATGAGATTTTAGCTCCGAAACAAATTTTTGCTTTTTCTGTAGCTCCTCTCCTGTGTACGCTTTACTAAGTACATCAGAATTTAAAGACTGATTAACTTCTCTATCAATATCATCAGCATTTTTGATAGCATTTTTGAGTTCATCAATATTCTTTTCAGCCTCCGCTCCATCTTCTGGTTTAATAGTAATTAAATATTGTTGTGGTGTTTGAGCAGAAGCTTGACTTGATGCAAAAGATGTAGCTAACGTAGCCGTAGTAAGACTAGCAATCTTTTCAGATGTATCTGTATTAACTTTTTTCGATTCAAGGCTTTTACAACTATTTAGTAGTAAGGCGATGGAGGTTGCGTAAAAACAAGTGTAGATAACATGGCACCTAATCTTCATCGTGATTCCCCCTGATTTAGCTTAACACTACACAATAAAAACTATTTATATATGCGGAAAATGATTCTTATTTACATCATAGAGTATAAATACTCATACATATGTTAAGTGTTATTAAAGCAAAATCAAATTTTTCATAATGATAGTTAATAGAATTAAAGATTTTGGCGCCGAAAACCACTAGAAAGTTAAGACTTCTTAAAATTAAGCCGGGAGTATTGAGATTACCCCCTGATAAAAGAAATTCTTATGCTATATTGTTTACGGGTGACTAGCTCAATGGTAGAGCATAGGACTCTTAATCCTCAGGTTCTGGGTTCGAGCCCCAGGTCACCCACCTGAACTGTCGAGTAACAAATTATTTGTCGTCGTTAACACATTAATGTCGGCACATCAAATTATTTGTCGCTATTAACAAATTAATGTCGTCGAAAGTAGATGCTTTGTATAACATCTTATATCCTGACTTGCTTGCAAAATATTCCTCTTCGCTAAAAGCTATTTCTATATTTTACTTTTATTAGTGTTTATGTACTAATAAATACTTATTAGCCATCATAGGAATTTTTTAAGATTCCTCTACGCTCCTTTCAACCCTCCGGAGTTACATTGATTTTAAACAACTGTTGAAACAGTTATTGTCTTACGGAAAAAAATTGTAGCTTTTCAAGAAATTTCAATCCCCATAGCTGGAATGGTTGTTGAAACATAGAATTTTTAAAATTGTTTTCCAAAAAACATAACTTTCAACCTACCCATAACCGAAATAGTTGTTGAAATTTATCTCAATATTTGTAACAAAAGCATTGACATATCGCTTTCAACCCACCCATAACCTTAATTCAGTAAAGTTTTTCTAATACAAATTTGGTGCCCCCTAAAAAAGTATCTTCATTTTAAATGAAAAACTAAATTAATTGACAGGTCTATAATTAAATTAGTTACTGGATAAGAGTTTTAAGATTTTGACGATAATTCAGTGATTTTGCCCGCACTTAGACACGCCAAAAAAAATATTTGGAGGGTTCCCCCGACGAAGGAGGTGATTCGGTAGCCACCACTGAGGTAGTCCCCACCGTTATTCAATGGGAGCAACGGCTTAAGCTTTTCAGCTTTACTCTTTTTGCTGGGAGCGCACCTATTCCCCTTTCAGAGTTCTCAACATAAACATTTTTCTTTGTTATCAAAACATAGAGGAATTTTGCTTATCTTAAGATATAAAAGAAGATGTATCCTGTCCAAACGAGCCAGACAGCAGCTTCAAGAGCGGGTAGCTACCAGGGTCAGAAAGCAAAACGGTTTTCAACCCGTTAAACTAACCCAAACTTATCACTATTCAGAGGCTTAAAAGTATGAATAGCGGCGCTATTATTTAAATCATATTATTATATTTTCATGGTTCTGTTTTATTTAACAATTTTTTACTTATTTAGCATAGCTTGACGTTCTTTATAGACGCAAATTGCTAAATCTTTTGCCTGCTCTTGAGGACTACCCCTTGTTTGCTGAGATGATGTTTCTATTATAATTCCGGCTTTAGCTGCTTGAACTTGAATATTCTTAATTAATCTTCCATAGCTCCAACGATGAACACTCATACGGTACTCTTTTGCGTATTTTTGCTGTCCTTCTTTGTATCCCGGAATCTTGATTTCTGCTTTCGCTTGAATCTCGCTCTGAATGATTTCTCGCATTTTATTTGCAGTTGTTTCTTTCCTTAGATAGAGGCTTGCAGAACCTACAACCGTTAATTTGATGAATTAAAACTAGATAATTAATCAGCAAAAATGTCGGATTAATCAACAATCAAGCGGGTTGCTATGGAAGTTAAAGAATTACTAAAACAACGTGTTCAGGGTAGAAAGAATTTTCAGGGAATAGATTTATCTGGAAAAGATTTGAGTAGTACATACCTAGTTGGAGTAAATTTCAGGGGAGCAAAATTGATAGAAACTAATTTTCATGGGGCTAATCTTGCTGCCTCTAACTTAAGTGAGGCAAACTTGAGTAAAGCTGACCTCAGTAATGCAAATCTTGATGAAGTTAAATTAACCAAAGCCAATTTAACAGAAGCAAATCTAAGTTCGGCTGTCTTAATTGGAGTAAATTTGAATCAGACGAACCTAAGTGGGGCAAATTTAACCAGAGTTAATCTGCACTTGTCTCACTTGGAAGCTGCCAATTTAAGTGAGGCAAATTTACAGTTTGCCAAACTAGGTTGGGTCAATTTAACAGAGGTCAATTTAATGGGAGCTGACTTGAGAAATGTTGATTTAAATGGAGTAAGCTTAAATGGAGCAAAGCTGGCAGGGGCAATTATGCCTAATGGAGCTATCCATAGTTAAATCTGAATACAGCATATTCTCACAATTACAGTGCAAAAAGCTAATCATTATTAAATAATTGGTGTAACGCTTTTAACAAGACCTTAGCCGTGAAAGGTTTGTCCAAAAAATCTTTTACACCACACTCAATGGCTTTGATTTTTTCCTCATCGTCACTTGAACCACTCATGGCAATAATTTTGACATCTGGCGTTATTTTCTGTAACACTTTAATGGTTGTTACTCCGTCTAATGTTGGCATCATTAAATCGATTATCACGGCTTTAATTGTATGCTTATTCTGAACGTAGATTGGTATAGCTTCAATGCCGTTATTGGCAATTAAAACTTGATAATTATGTATTTCTAAAGTGTTTTTACTAACTTCGGATATAGCTGATTCGTCATCGACAAATAAAACTAATTCTCCTTGACCATCAACTATACTTGTATCTTCTTCGACAACTGCATCGGATTGTATAGCCGCTGGTAAAAATACTCGAAAAACCGAACCTTTATTATTACTGCCAACTTCAAGAAAACCACCGTGACTTCTGACAATATTCAGGACGGTAGGCAAACCTAAACCAGTTCCCTTTCCTGGTTCTTTAGTGGTAAAAAATGGGTCAAAGATTTTCTCGATAATATTTTCAGCAATCCCAGTCCCTGTATCGCAGAAGGCTACTACAATATATTTACCTTCTTGCGCTTCGGTATTCATTTTTGCATAGTTAATATCAATGAATTAATTAGAGGCTGTAACGCTTAAAGTACCTCCCGAAGGCATTGCATCGCGGGCGTTTATGGCTAAGTTCATAAACACTTGATGCAATTGCGTTGCATTAGCGTTTACTGTCCATAAGTTATCAGCAATATCTTTTTTGAATTCAATTGATTTAGGAAACGTACTTAAACTGATTTGTTCAATATCTAACAGTAAATGTCTCACTTGAACAATTAAACGCTCTCCATTATCATTAT
The DNA here is from genome assembly GCF_000331305.1 of Calothrix sp. PCC 7103. GTDB lineage: Bacteria > Cyanobacteriota > Cyanobacteriia > Cyanobacteriales > Nostocaceae > Dulcicalothrix. The sequence goes on from NZ_KB217478.1 coordinate 1,252,932, forward strand.
CGCGCGCAAAGCTGAGAATTTGCTTGACTAAATCTCTGCCTCTTTTTGTACTAGTTTCCAAAATATTCAGCATCTCCTGATTACGCTGGTTCAGACTTGGAAGCGTTAGAGGTAAAAGTTGAGAAATTGCTAAGATTGGCGTTAAAATATTATTCAGGTCGTGAGCTATTCCACCTGCTAAAAGACCGATATTGTCCAAGCGTTGAGTCCGTAAAAGCAGCAATTCTAATTGTTTTGTAGCAGTAATATCTATATCAATACTGAGAATATATTTAGGCTGATTTTTAGCATCTTGTACTAAAGTCCAGTGACTATCCACTATTACATCTTGAGTGTTTTTCGTCATTTTATGTAACTCACCTTGCCATTTTCCTATAGAAAGTACGTTGTTTAAAGCTGCTTCCGCTTCTGGAGCATGTTCTTTAAACAGTAATTCAATAATATTTTTACCTATAGCTTCCTCAGCAGTCCAACCGTAAAGACGTTCTGCACCTTGATTCCAGTAAGTAATTATACCGTCTAACTTTTGTAATAAAATCGCATTTGTGGTAACGTCCAACAGTGATGCTTGTTCATAAATTTGTTGCTCTGCTAGTTTGTGTTCTGTTATATCTATTACTATCCCTAGCATATGGTTAGGGTGCCTGTATAAATCGGTACCAAAATTGCCGATTGCTTGAATCCAGTGAATACTGCCATCTTGCCATACGACTCGATATTCCTGTTGGAACTTTTGATGTGATTTTTTAGCACGATGAAGCGCTTTGGTTAAACTTTTTCGGTCTTGAGGATGAACACGGTTGATAAAAGTTTTTAACGTTTTGCCAGTTCCAATATTTAAATCAAACAATTGCTCGCAGTTGCTTGAGCAATTAATTTCGTTGGTTAAAGTATTCCAATCCCAAGTCCCTATATAATTAGCTTGTAAAACTAACCGCAATTGTTCTTCGCTCTGTTTTAGAGCTAATTCGCTTGTCTTACGTCGCTGGAAAATGAAGTGTAAAAAACCCATTTTATATCTTACATAACGTTACAATAAACAACTGCTAATTGTTTGAAAATCATCTCACGCTATCCCATTTCCATGAGCTTTACCATCAAATCAATGAACTTTTCCCAAGAATTAGACAGTTTACAGGTGCTTCTGGGAGGTAAGACCTGTAAAAAGTAAAGGGCATATAAAGTTAAATTTCTAAACGCATCTATTAACAATCAAAAAGGCTATAATGCTTATATGGTAAGTATTACAGCCCTTAATATGTGGACGACATTATTTTGTTAAGACGACAAATAATTTGTTAATCGACATGAACACCACAAAAAATTTCCCTTACGCAGCAAAGCATTCAAGCATTTACAGGAAACGTAGAGGCGTTACATGTAACGTCTCTACAATGTTAGGGTATCAGGTATATGTTTCCGCAACCTAAAATTTGCTAAATCTATCAGTCTATCTATACGCTTCGGGTCTGACGGTGCGACGACTGCGAGTTCCAACAACGGCGCCAATCATGGAAGCAAGTAAACTTAGTAAAGAACCTAGTACAAACCACCATAACCCTTGACGTACACTAGATGCTGCTTCACGAGCTTGTTGAGCAGATACGTTAGGCGTATTTTGCGGTAAGTTAACACCTTGTTGCTGCACTTGATTTATTACTTCTCCTGCGTTAGAAGCGGCAACACCAAAAGCACCCGATACACCACTAGCTAATAACCAAGAACTTAATGCCAATGTTGTTGCCCAGAGTATTGCACCGTTGAGCAGAGCAGTATTACGACTCATTGGTCCACAAGCACGCGCTGTTACCCAACCACCTGTAAATAGAGAAATTAACAAACCAATGGTTGACCAAATTCCTACATTTCCTGCAACGTCAGATGAGATTGTTCTAGGTCTTCCAGAACCTTCCACAGTTCCGGCGCCAATTGCACCAAATAATGCGCTCAGTACTAACTGAGTAGCAATTGCGACTAGTAATCCAGAAATGATTGGACCCCAACGAACACGGTCATGATAATCAGCTACTGGGGTGGTAATAATAGGCTCAGTACCTATATTATCTGTTGTTCTATTTACATATGCCATTGATTATTTACTTCCTTTTTATTTCAACATTTCACAACAAAACTTCACAATAATATGCAGATTAATATATCCTGTTTGTAGCTTTATCTTTATTGCATCACTACAACAAGAATACCTTCCGTAGTAAACTTGATATTAGAATAAACTAGTTACCGTCACAATCCATCTCTCTATCGAGCTAATTTTAATACTACTTAAATCAGATTGACAGTTAATCTACGGATAAAAGAAACCGATTTTCTAAGAAAACCCGGTTTCTAGATTTTTATCAGTTGCATTTACTTTTGACAGAGGTGAGCAGTTCTCTGGCTTTTTCACCTGCTACTTTGCGGGCACCTAAAGCAAATGCTAAGGCAGTTGCAATTGCATAAGTCTAGAATTTTGAATCTATCTTTATAGATAACATATTTTCATCCTATTGGTAGATGACTTTAACGTAGAAAAAATAATCTCAATATATTTTGTTTAAATAATGTAAGGGCATTTTTAAAAACTCTCATGTATTCAACAAATATGAAATAAAATAGTGTGACTAGTTTCTAGTCTAACTAATTATAGTCATAACTTAATAAATATTCTTTAATAAAAAGCTAGTTAAAATAAAAATAAAATAGTATAGCTTTTGGTAGAAAATAAGCTTATAACAAACGGTCGATGTCAAGTCACGAAAAAAATAGTTAAGTATAAAGAATGATTAAATTCAATAACTCGGTAAATTTTATTACCGTGTAATTATCAAGTAATACTTAACAACATTTATCAAAAAGAAATATGCTGTAAAAAGCGTCACGCACCAATTTTTTATCAAAAACAACAATAATATGACTAACGAAAAAGTTGCGCTAGTTACAGGAGCATCATCTGGATTTGGAAAGTTAAGTGCGACAATGCTTACCCAATCTGGGTATCGTGTTTTTGGCACGAGTCGTAAAGAACATTCCGCTTCGTCTGTTTCAATGTTGAGGATGGATGTCAAATCAAATGAATCAGTGGAATCATGCGTCAAACAGTTACTTGACCAAACTGGACGTATTGATTTACTTATTAATAATGCGGGACAAATACATGCCAGTATGATTGAAGAAACAAGTTTAGAACAAGCCCAGGATGTTTTTGATACAAACTTATGGGGTGTTGTGCGCGTTACAAATGCTGTATTGCCAACCATGAGACAGCAACGTAGTGGACATATTATTAATATGAGTTCCTTGGGTGGGTTAATCGGCGCCCCTGGTCAAGGTTATTACTGCGCCAGTAAATTTGCACTAGAAGGTTATAGTGAAGCATTAAGCATAGAACTAGATCCTTTCAATATCAAAGTGTCTTTAATTGAACCTGGATATTTTAAAACTAACTTTAATCATGAAATGTTGCATTCAGGAAAAATTTATAGTGATTATAACAATGTACGTGAGGTGATTCAATCGTCAATAAATCAGGCAATTGCACAAGGTGAAAATCCTGAAAAAGTTGCACAATTAATTGTTTCTATTGCTCAAAACCCGGCGCCGCGATTACGGTATCGTGTTGGGAATGACGCGCAGTGGCTCCCTCGTATAAGAGCAATACTTCCAGATAGGTTATTTCGCTTTGCCGCACGTAAGCGTTTTAATATAGCCTAACAGGGTATTTTAGTATACACATTCTTTACTATGCTAAAAGTAACTACCTCAAAGATGTAGGAATACCGAAAATTCTTTCTATATCTTCTGCAATAAGACTTAATTGATTATAAGTTCTTAAAATACGCTCTCCTTCAACAATAACGTCTGACGTTGGGTAGTTTTGAATAACTTCAATCAATGAAACTTTATTATCTTTGCTGGCAGATAAAACAAGAGAAGAACGCAAAGCTTGTCTGTTTGCTTGATTTGAACGTGTGCGAATCGAGTAACTAATTTGGTCGAGTAAGTATAGACCAATTCTGGTATTGAGTGTCCGGTCTAAAGTTACAGGAGTGACATTAAATTCTCGTGTCAAGGCATTACGAATTGATTGTGGGTCTTGGCGCGTTCGGTCTAGATAGTATCTAATACTCGATGATGTTTCTCCCGTTTCGGCAAAAGTTACTAATTCATCAACTGATAGTGATTGCTGGAAGGCGCCGTATGTAAACACTACTCTTTGGGCTGCAAACGCGGCATTTGTGTAAAATAAAGTACTAGCAGTGACGATTAGAGAGAAACCTTTTTTTAGTAAAGTTGATAAGTATTTCATATATTTAAATTTGTAAATTGAAAAAATATTTTCATTAGAATATTAAAGCTCGTTTTTGCAATCTATTAATTATTTATTCTTGTTAAAAGAATAAATTTTGTTGGTAGTTAGAAATGATATTTTAATTTTTAAATTAAGCTAAGTATATTTATTTATCATCCTTCATAAGTTATATAATAAAATTGTATTTTTTTTGAATCTATTCTTATTGATACTTGATTTCTTACTGATACATGGTTGTATTGTAATTTGACTTAAACATTTTCAATATAATTAATAATCTCTGTCTTAAGGTTGGTGAAATTAGAATAATTTGTAGTCTACCGTGGGTAATTGCCTAAGTAATTAATTTTTTCAACTAGTCGTAAAACACTTTTACTATGTTATTTCAAGATAAAGAAACCCGAGGCATGATCGAAATAAACTATTTAGTGGCATAAATTAATCCTCTAAACGATACTGCCCCACCCTGCTGGATTGATGTGAATTATCAAAACGCCTAAATCTGAGGATAAACCAATTAGGAGAAAATTATGAATTTTTTAGAAAGTATTTTTGGTGATGACCGCGAAGTCGAAAAAGACTACCGTAATTTTGTCAACCGTTATGAGCAAGGTTCACCTTCTGAAGGGTACTCAGACGAAGAAGTTTATGACCGTTATCAAAATGTTTCTAGACGGTTACCTCCAGACCTTTATCAAGAATCTGCACAAGAAGCTTTTAGTCGCATGACTCCACAAGAACGAATGCAGTTTGGTCGTTATCTTCAACAGCAAACACGTGCCTCAAACTTAAATTTTCCCGATTTAAATCAAGATGGAATAGATGACCGTTTTCAAGACCCACGTTATCTTGCTCAAGCAACAGGTCGAATTCAATCTTCTCAACCTGATTTACTTGGTCAAATATTTAGAGGTGCCTCGGGTATGATGGGTGGTCAAGGAGGTAACATTTTGAGTAACCCGTTAGCAAAAGGAGCAATGGCTGGTATCGCAGCTTTAGCGCTTAAAAAGCTAATGAATCAGGGCAAGCAAGGAAACTATGGACAATATGGTGACATCCGTCCAGCAAGTGAAGACCCATTAGGTGACCCCGCCGACCAACCTTACCGTTACTAAAAAATTAAATCTCGTAGGACAGGCGGGATGCCTATCCTACAGGGATGATTATTTTCTGAAGCGCAAACGATTCCGCAAAGCCTCCACCCAACCTACAATACAATTTTGCAAAATCTGTGCCATTCCATCCTACAACTACAGGGTTAGTATCTTAATAATTCTTTATTTGTGTTCTTTGTGACGAGCGTGGTTTATTCCTCTGCCCTCTGTGTAGTCTATGTCTCCGTGGTAAAAAAATTATATGCACTACACATCTGGAACGAAAGTGCCACAACTTCCTAAAATTTTATGATATTTTTGTTTGGGTAGTCCATTCAACAGGGACATTCGTTACTGTGCTTTCTGAAGCAGTTGTACCATTCATAAACCAAATAGAATTATCACCAGTAGTAGCGTTACGCCAGAAAATATCTGTTTTTCCATTACCATTATAATCACCAATCATATATTGTAGTGATGGGTCAGTTTGCGGTAAAAATGCAGATGTTGCAATCGATGAACCGTCCATTAACCAAGCTGTATTCTCACCTGTTTTCGTATTGTGCCAAAATACATCTGTTTTGCCATCACCATTAAAATCACCAATACTGTCTGTCCAGTCGGCGCCCATATTATTTAAACTACTGCTAAACAGAAAAGTTCCATTCATCATCCAAACAGATGTATCACCTGTAGTTTTGTTGTGCCACAATACATCACTTCTACCATCACCATTAAAATCGCCGACTGTAGAATCCCAAGATGAATCCATTTGTTGTAAGAATGAGCCAGAATAATTAGTACCATCCATCATCCATACTGCTGTGTCGGTTGTAGCAGTATTTCGCCAGAAAATATCACTCTTACCATCTCCACTAAAGTCAACTATAGTAGGAGTCCAAGACAAATCCGTTTTATCTAGATATGCTGCGGTTGTTACCGTAGTATTATCCATTAACCAAGTAGCATTTTCACCAGTATTTGTATTGTGCCAAAAAACATCGCTCTTACCATCACCGTTAAAGTCAGCAATATCTAACTTCCAACCAGGGTCAATAGTTTGTAATTGAGTATTACTTACGACATTATTACCATCCATCATCCACAAAACATTCTCACCTGTTGTACTATTGCGCCAAAAAATATCACTTTTTCCATCACGATTAAAATCACCCAGTTTATATTGCCAGTCTGCACTCATTTTCGGCAAAAACTTCGCATCCGCAATATTACTACCATCCATTAACCAAATTGCAGTATCACCTGTTTTAGCATCACGCCATAGTAAATCAGTTTTACCGTTACCGCTAAAATCAGCGTGTGTAGCTGCGCTGCTAAAAATAGAGTTAGGATTTGGATTAGTTATTGGTATATTATAAGCCTGACTGGAAACATCATTAGAAAAAGACTGTTGAAAGCTTGAAGAACGTATAGAATTACTCGAATAATTAGATTGATTAAGATCAAAGTTATTATTTGTGACAAGAGAATTATTTATAGAGTAAGTATTCTCAGAAATAGGAGAAGCAACAGATAAACTAGAAGTATTCATAGTATATAAGTAAAGGTAATGTGGTAGCATACCAATTTGGAAGAATCATGTCATACTGAACGTAGTGAAGTATCTGGTTTATACATTGAGACCTTAGATTCTTCGCTGCGCTCAGAATGACAATAGGACGTGGCTAATGACAATGCGACACGACTAATGACAATTTTTACTTGATTGGACTTTTAAAACATCCTTTTATGCGGTGTACCAACCAACAGGGGTAGTATTAACTGCGGTGCTGGTACCATCTCCAGACCAAATCATATTTTCGCCAGTCTGACTATTGCTCCACAAAAGTTCGGTTTTGCCGTCACCATTGAAATCACCCAAGCTAGATGTCCACTCAGAACCCATTGATGGTAACACTGTTGCGGTTGCAGTGGCACCATTCATAGTCCAACCGACATTTTGACCAGTAGATTGATCACGCCATAATACGTCAATGTTTCCATCACCATTTACATCACCGAACGAGTACTTCCAATTAGAACCGGCACCTTGTGTTGGTAAATCTGCGGCTGTTGCATTAGTACCACTCATCAACCAGGTTTTGTTTTCGCCTGTTTTGGTATTATGCCAGAAAATATCAGTTCTCAGGTCACTGTTGAAGTCAGTTGCAGAAATCTGCCAATCAGAACCGGCGCCGAAATTTGCCAGTGCAGTACCATTAGCTAGCTCGGTACCATTCATACTCCACAAAGAATTTTCACCTGTTGCAGAATTATGCCAAAGTAAATCGGTTTTGCCTGTACCATCAACACTCACAATTGTAGAAGTCCAATTACCATCAGTTGTTGGTAGCATTGCAGCAGAAGCAACATTTGTACCATCCATTACCCATGCAGCATTTTCACCCGTGCTCTTGTTGTGCCAAATTAAATCACTCTTACGGTCTCCGTTTGTATCTCCAACGGTAAAATCCCAATTGCTATCTGTAGTGGGCAACATAGTATCAGCAACTATATTTCCACCATCCATTACCCAAGCTTCGTTTGCTCCGGTACTCTTATTACGCCATATCAAATCAGTTTTACCATCACCATTGAGGTCTGCAATTTTGTAATCCCATTCAGCACCACGCGATGGTAGAGCAGCTCCAGCAGGAGTGGCGCCATCCATCAACCAAACGGCAACTTCATTTGTTTGTGAGTTTCGCCAAACTTTATCAGTCTTACCATCACCGTTAAAGTCAGTGTTAACAGCTGCACTACTAAAAATTAAGTTGGGATTAGGGTTAAAGCCTTGAGATTCAACTGACTGCGATGACCCCTTTAAGCTTGAAAGATTATTTGAGTATAAACTTTGATCCAAATTGTTCGCATTAGTTGTATATATTGAAGCACCAGTACCAGTAGAAAGCTCTGTGGATTTTGTCGAATTAAACATAGATGAAGGTTGTCAACAGTGTTCATCACCCTTTTTATTATCTATTTACAATTAAAAGTGTTACTTGAGAACTTCTCAACCCTTTTTCGGCTTTTTTGCTTAAATTATATTGTTTGTCAATAACAATGTTTTAGAAACCCGGTTTATAAAGATTTAGTTTATTTTTATTCAAATATGTTTACTAATACAAAAGCTTTATTAAATATTTTGCTATAGTATTTACATATTTTCTCCGATGACGATTGATTGTAATCGCGTATAAGCTGATTAGTTAAAATCCAAAAAATAATTATGTGGCTTTCAATATTTTTCGTGGTAAATTTTTGTAGTATTCTGGCTGGATTAATAGCAGGTAAAGAAATTAAAGCTTTTCTTAAAAGACACAAAAGTATTGCTGATGAATATGTATTAGAAGAATTTCAATCTTTAGTCAGGCGCCAAATGTATATGGTATACTTTCTATTATTTTTTATAGTTATCGGGTTGTTTCTGAATATTGTTGTGGTAATTCATCATGGGCTGTTTGGCTTTTCAGTTGCACTACTTGTAAATGCATATAGCTTTTTGCAATCACAATATTTCCGTAGATTAGAAAAAAAAGCAAGGTCTTTAAATGCTGCAAATGAACTTATCGCACGCAAATATTACCTAGTCAGCAATACCTGGGCAAATAAACCATTACCAGATTTTTAAAGAACATGGCTTAGAAATACCATAACCTTGGGCATAATCTACACCTATTGTCTTGATTGTTTCCAAGATTTATTGATTTTCTACATACTCTGCAATAGTTTTAAGTTTCACTAGTAAGCACCGTCAATTATTTTTGATGTAACATAATGTAAAGACGTTACATGTAACGTCTCTACGTTCATCATATCTGACAAAATTGATTAATGTGCTATCCATTTAGCATCAGAAACAATACATACTCCTCCAAATTTTTTAATGAGAGGTGTAATTGCGGCAACAACTTGTTCTTCTTTTTCTTGTTGACAAATACTGAGAACATAAACATTAGTTAACGCTGCTATTTCTAAATCATCTATGACTTTGCCCCTGTCACCAGAACCTGTTACGTTTGTAATGACACTATAACCGCTAACTCCAGCCTGATTTAAAATATCAATAACTGGCTTAAGTTCTAAATAATTAGTAATGATTTCGATACGTTTAATGCTTTCCATTTGTGATGTTGCTTTTTTTTAACAGCCAATATAATTTATTACACAATTCCGATTGCTTTAACAATATTCATATATAAAGGAATTCCAACGATGATATTAAACGGAAAAGTCAAAGCAAGTGCCATTGAAACATATAAACTAGGGTTTGCTTCTGGAACTGTCATCCGCATTGCAGCAGGAACAGCAATATAAGAAGCACTCGCTGATAAAACTGCAAATAGAAGCGCATTTGCTTGACTCAAACCAATGAACTTTGCAATAATAATTCCAATAATTGCATTTGCTACTGGCATAAGTATCGAAAACATAATCAGAAAAGAGCCAGTCTTACTCAAATCTTTGATTCTTCTTGCTGCCACCATACCCATATCAAGTAAGAAGAACGACAATACCCCATAAAATATACCTTGGGTAAATGGCTGTAATTTCTCCCAACCTTTAGTCCCTGTTAACATTCCAATAATCACACTTCCCATTAAAAGAAATACTGAACCATTGAGAAATGCTTCGCGTAAAACTTCACCCCAAGAAAATTCTTTACTATTATCACCACTACCCTTGGCAAACGTTCTTACCAGCACAATCCCAATAATAATCGCTGGGGATTCCATCAATGCCAATGCTGCAACCATGTGTCCACCCGGTGTTAATCCCAAAACCTTGAGAAACGATTGGGCAGTTATAAAAGTAACAGCGCTAATGGAACCATATGTTGCTGCAATCGCTGCTGCATTATATGCATCAAGTTTAACCCTCAGAACGAAAAATGAGTAGATAGGTACTACACATGCCATAACTACCGCAGCGATTAATGTCAGCGCGATTTGTGGATTTATCCCGCTCTCATCGAGTTCATACCCACCTTTGAATCCAATCGCAAGCAGCAGGTAAAGTGAGAATAATTTTGGCAATGGTTGGGGTACTTCTAAATCTGATTTCAGAAAAATCGCCAGCATTCCCAAAAAGAAAAATAGCACTGGCGGATTTAATATATTCGACAGGATAAGGCTTGTATTCACTTAGTTCACCCTTACATTACGTAGCAGTCACATTTGTATTTGCTCTATCCCGAGTCAAACACAATAGTTAACATCATTTTTTGTTAACCATTTAGTAAATTTATTTTAGGGTTGTGAAAATATTGTGGCAATGGTGTGTCAATTTAATGTCAATAGATATATCTATAATTATCGGTTAATTAATCGAAAAAAAAATTGCCAGTTAAGTATGTTAAATCTTTAATTCGTATTTTTTATACTAAATAATTTAATAACAACTGTCACCAAGACATCTGTAAAACCCTGTGTGAACTGGTATATTAGCTTGAATAAGCAAAATATAGGCGCCTCTACTGATGTTTCATTTTTATCATCATGTAAAGAAATGTAACAAACTGCAACGATGGATTCAACAAATATGGTAAAAAGTAAATGTAAAAATAAAGAAAATATTAAGTTTTTCTACAAATCTAAAAAATAGCTTTATAGAATAGCTCAAAATAAGGTGGTCAATGGTGGCTTAGTTCTGTGGGTACTAACAGATAGTACAAATGCTGTAAGTAATTAGTTGTAAGTAATTATTAAGTGAAATTCTGTTTAGTTTCCTGTTTGAGAAGATCAAAATTAAGAACTTAGTTAAGAGTAAAGGTAGCTATGCGACAAGAATTAATGCTAGACCAAGCAACGTTATATCAGCTAAAAATTTTTTATACAGTTGTCAAATTTGGAAGCTTTACTCGTGCAGGTCAAGAGCTTTTTCTCTCTCAACCCGCAGTTTGTATGCAGGTGAAAAAATTAGCTCAAGCACTTGGTTTGTCGTTATTTGATAAGCTAGGTAAAAATATCAGCCCGAGTATAGCTGGACAGGAATTAATAGCAACATGCGATAAAATCTTCAATACGATGGATAAGTTTGAAGATAAGTTAGCTGATTTACAGACATTGAAGCAAGGTACACTAAGACTCTCAGGGCTAACTACAGCTAAGTATATTATTCCGTTGACTTTAGGAGAATTCAGTCAGCGTTACCCAGATATAGATGTTTCGTTAAAATTGGCAAATCATAGTGGGATTGCCGAACGGATGATGAAAAATTTAGACGACCTATATATAGTTAGTGAAATTCCCAAGTTTATCGATGTTGAAAGTTTTCCATTTTTCCGAGATGAGTTGGTTGTTGTAGCTTGCTCTCGTCACCCATTAGCTAGAGAAAAGAAGATTTCGATTCATCAACTTGCCAACGAAACTTTTATCATGCGTGAAATCGGTTCTTTAACACGAAATCAGGTACAAAACATCCTCCTCCAGCATGATGTTAAAGTACGAGTTAAAATGGAATCGAACAATGATGAGATGATTAAGTCTTTTGTAGCTGATGGTTTAGGTATTTCGGTTCTGCCACGTCAGTGCATAATTTCAAATCCGGATAATCAATTAACAATTCTTAATGTCGAACATTTCCCAATCTGGCGCCAGTGGCATATAGTATATCCAGCCAAAAAGCATTTGTCTGCGCTTGCGAAAACTTATTTAGAGTATTTACTAGAAATATCAGTAGGTTGCTCAGAGGTTGAAATGAGTAACTGTCGATTAATCTCGGACTACACACTACACAGTTACAACGACTATGTTGCAGCATAAAATTCTAGAAACCTGGTTTCTTCTAATTTCTTCTAAAGAATACTCAGTATTTCAGTGCCATTCGTTGAGTGACATATTTCTCATATAATTAAACACAACTACACTTAACACGGGTAAGAAATGTCATTCTGAGCGTAGCGCTCCGGCGGAGCATTTGCCGCAGGCTAGAATCTCTAAGATGCTTCACTGCACTACGTTTCGTTCAGCATGACAAAGTTTATATTCTACCCATTAGCAGTATAAAGCAACATTTTTATAACTACTAGCGTCTAATGGGGGGGTGTTACCCCTATTTTTTTAGAGAAAAATGCGATTCAAAAAAAGCATACGTATTTATTGCAGTAGCGACAATGCTGCTGAGTCTTTGTTGTGGCGTAAAAACAGTACAAGCAACAGGCCCAATCAATTCAGTTACGCTAATTATTAGCGATATGCAAGCACCACAAGACGCTTATCCACATGGAGTACCCAAACACTACAGTTGGGCGAATGGTGGAATTGCCACAGGCAGATTCAAATACGTCACAACCGACTGGCAAGCTTTTAACATGACAACCTTACCAGCAGACCAAATTCGCTCCGTACCGCCACCACTAGAATAGTAATGTGGGTCAGGCAGGATGCCTGACCATATTAGTGTTAATAAAACAAATTGATTTAAGTAATTATGCGTATTAAGCCAATTCATTTATTTCTTGTAGTAGTCGCGATACTATTCAGTTTCGGCGCCAGTGTCAGCGCGCGACAGCCAAGAATAAATTCGGTAGCAACAATTATCAGTGATATGAAGCCACCACATGATGCGGCACCACGTGGAGTGCCCAAACATTACAGTTGGACAAAAGGACCAGAATTGGGGATGGGTAACAACCCCAAGAATTTTAAAGCAATGATTGCATGGGGGCAACTATATGAAGCAGAACAAGGAAACCCCGCAAAAAATACGCGCGTTCAGATACGAAACGTCAAGTCTTATGTTCTTAGCAAAAGAGATAGAAAATGGCGCCTATTAAAAAGTTCAGTTGGAGTAGATGGTGCAGCATATCGCGAGGACTTTGCAGGAGATAACAACAAATCACCAGACGTTCGTATAGAAAAAGATGGTAGTATTTCAACAAAAGCAGGAGGAGGATATAACTATCACTTCTGGTCAAAAAACGGTAGAAGCACTGTAAACCCCAACGACATAGCTGGTATATTCACTACCTGTCAAGCAAGACTAGTAATAGACAACGCAAAAAAACCAGACGATAGAAGCAAAGCTAAATACGTGCTTAACATGGGTGGAGATTACTGGCTAGACCTTGCGGCACCGTGGGATAATTTTAAAACCAACGGTGGCATAGGAATGGGTAGGTTCAAATACGTACAAAGAAACTGGCAAGCATTCAACATGACAACAGTTCCAGAATCTGAACTTCGCCGCAACCCTCCACCAATCGAGTAACCTAATATAATATTATTGGCAAATTAAAACTTCTTAAACCAACCTAAACGTGCAGAGTAAACTCGCTAATCCGCAAGACTTTTCCTGGTCATTTTGGTACACCCTGCCGATATACCCAACTGACTGTATCCCCTAAGTCGGCACCGAGAAAGTACTTATGTAGCAAGGGTTAGCAAGAATACTTACAGGTCATATCAGCACCGACAATAATGGTCACTAAATGGTGAACACGGCATGTAACTATCGTCTGAAGAGTCTACCATATAAGCATTCCTAGGGCGAACAACAAACTACTTCTGGCTATCGTTTAGCTATCATAATAATACCTACATGGTTGGTATAGAAGTATATAGAGGTAAGCTACGTATCCGACTACCTAGGACAGTACTAGGCATCACCCAGAGGTACATAAATACTAGTCTAGAGGACACCCAGGATAACCATAAGCAGGTACAGAAGCTAGCATGGACTATAGAGGAAGATATCAGGATAGGTAACTTAGACACTACCTTCAGACGCTACAAAACAGCCCTAGCCCTACCTGTAGGTACACTGTCCATACTAGATATCTGGAGTAGCTACTGCGAGCATAAGAAACATCTAGTATCTACGACTACCTACACCCAAGAGTATCAGAGAAGACTAAGTAACCATATTACTAGGCTACCGAGTTATCAGCTAGGAGATGCCAAATACATACAGCAGTACTTATATACTACTCTATCAGTTAAAGCAGCTAAGTTGGTACTGATGTATCTGAATGCTGCATGTACTTGGTCAGTCGATAGTGGTTTGATAGTCCATAACCCGTTTAAAGGACTCTACAAGTCTCCTAGAGGTACTGCTAGGTCTACACCTGACCCCTTTAGCTACCTAGAGAGAGAAGCCATACTAGAGACTATCCTAGCTAGGTATCCTAGGTACCATCCCTTTGTTAAGTTTCTGTTCCTAACTGGCTGTAGGACTGGTGAGGCAATAGGTCTACAGTGGCAACATGTATCACCAGATAGTAGCCAGATAACTTTTAGGGATACCTATAACACTAGATACAAGATACGCAAGGCTACTAAGACTGGTATCACTAGAAGGTTTCCTTGTAACTCAATACTACGCCATTTACTAGAGGAGCTACGACCACCTAATGTACTACCGGATATGTTGGTATTCCCTAGTAGGACAGGTATCACTATCAACCTAAATGACTTCAATAAAAGCATCTGGAGAGGTACTAAGTCCCGACTAGGAATAGTACCTAAACTAGTATCCGAGGGGCTAGTAGAGCGCTACAGGTGTCTATATACGACTAGACATACCTTTATCACTATGTGCCTAGATAAAGGTATTCCAGTAACTCAGGTAGCTCTGTGGGTTGGTAATAGTCCTGATATCATCCTTAAGCACTACTCAGGTATCATTAGAGACATAGAAGTACCTATCGAGTAAGCGCGAACTGATGAATACTGCTATACATACGTTACAGCCGATAGTTACATACTAGAGCGTGATATAGACACGAATAGGAAGCAATGGGGGTTAATGGGGTTAAAGGTATAGCCAGAGCTACTTCTAGTCATCCAGAGGTACCTTTGTTAATAGGGACTAAGCGCACTTCTGCGCCTCCGTAGAAATACCTAAGCCGATATTCCGCTCTAGGTAATAATACTCGATACGGGAATACCCGTTTCTATAACTAATAGTGCTGTTTTAGCACCTTTGAGCCTGGATGCCTTACCTAGCGCTCTTTTCCGCTATTCCTTGACTTTCCAGTGTTATCCCATAAGTATTTATACTTACTACCACCATTTAGAGGTAGTTTAGATACCCCGGTTTCCATAGTATGTAACTATCGTCTCTAATGTATAGCTGGTAAGTACTTAGGGGCGGTTTCCAATACTAATAGCTGGTGCGGGGCTGTGACTGTAACTATCGGCTACAGTAGGCTCTAGGTATACCGTTAAAAGTGAGCGACTAGCCACGCACTAGCTGACTTTCCAGTATATCAGAAAAACTTATCTAATATCCAATATCACAGCAGAAGTGCATTATCTACTTATCTCTCTAGGTAACTCTATAACACGGTAAGTATATATACTCATAGGTATTAGTAAGTCCCCCTAGGTAGGCTAGGAGGAGGGAGGTATATATTAAGTAGTGTACTTAGGAGAGAAGTCTAGACATTAGTATTGACTGTTGAGTAGTACGAGTTACTATATATTGTCTCTCCTTAGTTGTCCCACTAACTCCTTCTACTTCTTTAGAGGTCATGTCTAAGTTAGTGGTACAAACTCGGACTTGCTTCGAGTTAACTGTGTACTCCATCAACTCCAGAAGTGACTTAGCTGTACCGGATGCATCCTTCATGTCAACTCTAACTCCTAACTGTCGAACTGTCTCAACTCCAATATCACGGACTACTGCCATAAACCCTGACAAGTCGTACTTGGTGAACTTACCAGCATCTAGGACTGGTTGTAGTGCTGCTAGGAGACGCTCTAAGGACTGTTTATTACGAGCATAGAACTTACCATCGTAGCCCCCATCTTGCTCATTACGACTAGCTATAACTACGTCATCTCGTAGTAAGTTATACATGTCAGTCTTAAGTAACTTAGTAGCAGCTATCGTGTACTTACCGCGTTTGTTATACCAGAGTACCTCATCAGCAGTTACATCAGCTTGTCCAGACTGGCTAGGGTACATAGCTAGAGATATGAAATAGCGCTCAACAGCTAGTAAGTCCGTCTTGGTAACAGTAATACCTTGCTTACGGCTCTTGGCTAGCTTCTTAACTGCTGCTACCTGTTCTTTATTGAATACGGGGGCAGTTGCTATTGCTTCAGCTTCAGCCACTTTCAGTTGCTTCTGTTGTTCCTTGATATCATGCTTACGTACTGAAACAGGTATTTCCTGAGTGAGTAGCTCTATGGTATGACCAGACGACTGTACAGCACTCCAGAACTTACTACCTCTAAACTCCTTACCCTGTTCCTGTTGTAGTAAGTAAACCATCTGGTACTCTTGGATGCTGTAGTAGTCCTGGTGTAGTAGCTCTTTAAGCTTTCTAGAAGTACCTCTCATCTCTAGCTCATGACCTAGTACGAATGGTTGTATAGCTTCAGTACCTAGGTTATGACGTTCAGCTAACCTATCCACATCTAGTAGCGCATTTGAGTTGTCATCGATATAGACATATACTTTATCCAGAGGATATCTAACTCTGCCCACACTCTGTAAGCAGTCTTTAAATGTTAAGTCCCTTGAGTTAACAAATACACCTACCACACTGTCAAAGTACTCACAGCTAATATCCACACCAGTCCCTACTGTTGGTGATGCTACTACTAGTTGGTACCTCTGTACTGTACTGTTAATGTCTCCTAAGTCGTAGGTATCTTTAGTCTTGGAGGTGATACAGGCTACAGGTACATCTGGGTTAAGTATTTGCATCTTAGCCGCTATAGCCTCAGCTTTAACTCGACTGTCTGTAGCTACATACACTTTCTTACCTTCACTTACTAGGCTAGCTATGGTACTATATGCTACATCTTCAGTACCTAGCTGTACAAAAGTCTTAGTATGGGGCTTAACCATATTTAAGTATTTTTGTACTGTCAACTCTGGGTACTTATCACTCTTAGCCATCTCGGTTAAGATATCGACTTCAGTATCAGAGACAGTAGCACTAGTGGCAATGATGTGAGTAGCCGACTGTACCAGTACCTTAAGGATGTCATAGCACTTATTACGTTTAGCAGCTATGGAGGTTTCTTTACTTAGGAAAGTGTACTGTAGTGCTTGGTCTATCTCATCTAGTACGAGTAGCTCTTTAGTAGTGTGCCAGCCATTAAAGGACAGAGCTAAGGAGTCATAAGTACAGATAAGGAACCGGACGCTACCTAACTCATCTCCTTTGAACGCTCTTACACCATTCAAGTCAGAGTATTTAACAAAACCCTCATCCTTTAAAGCATCGTACCACTGCTCTACTAGCGCTACTCTGTGGCATACTATACGAACATAGGTGTTATTGTTACTATCTAGTTGCTTGGCTTGTCTAATACACTCCTTAACGTACCAAGTCTTACCAGTACCAATAGGAGACTGGATAACAGTTAGCTTGGCAGCATCCAAGTCGATACCCATATCAGCTACAAACTGTTTTGAGGTAGTAATAGCGTCAGTTAAGGGGTAGTGAGACTGCTTAAGCTGTTCTAAGGAACTCTTGGCACCGTAGTTTAGACCTCTTAGCAGTACTACTTTATACTCTTCTGTATTCCAAGCTGTACCATCTGCTTTAACTTCAGAGCCATAAGCATCCTGTGCCCACTCCTGTAGCGCTTCTCTAGCCTCCTCTACTGACCAAGTACCAGTTAGAACCAACTTAGATGCTATGATACCAGTCTCTAGCGCTCTATTGTTAGCAGTGCCAGCATTACGACTACCTGTAGCTAACTTAGCTTTACATCTCTTTACTAACCCCTCTACTTGCTTACTGGTTAGCTTCTGTACTGCTACTGTATCCTGGTATACCTGGATAGTATCTAGTAGTTCTGTAACTGTACCTACTATATTGGTACTAGTAGTCTTAGCCGTCTTAACTTTAGCTGTAGGAGCTACCAGAGTGGTAAAGGGGAAGTCAGATAAGGTATAACGACGGTCAGAATGTAGTTCTAGTAGCTGTACTGCATAAGGGTCGCTAGGGTTCTTCATATGGTTAAACCCTGGTAAGCGCATTACACGGGGTAAGTCCTTAACTACCTCATCTCCTCCAGTTAGGTTTATGAGTAGTTGCTGGTAGGCTGTGAAGCGCTCTATGGGACATGCTTCAGGTTGTAGAAACCAGTAGAGATGCTTACCGTTTTTAGACTGTACTATGGCACTTGGTAGAGGTAGCTGGTCTAAGTTCTTAGGCTCACATCCGTCATAGTCACAAAAGAATGAAGTAACTCCAGTAATGTTAGCAGCCGTTCTACCAGTTCCATCTGTATGGTTAACTGTATGGTAGATGCCCGCACCTCGACTATTCAAGTCCATTAAGCGCTTCATTGTTCTAGAGTCAGTACTACCGTGCCAGTTAGCGACTAGGCTAGAGTCCTTTGTACCCTTAGTCTTGGCACCGTCATCAAAAGTCTGAAAACAGATGTCATTATCTCCATGTACTGCTCTTAGAAGCTCGATAGCAGTATCATAAGACTTGGTTGACAATGTAGAGGTATATGAGTTATCTTTATTGGTATAAGTAAGCATTTGAGTTAGTTCCTTGAGTGCTTTATGTTTAACCGGAAAGCCCATTGGTGTTGATAGCACTAGTGGGCTATTTAACTATGTAACCTAGCTAGGTTAACCTACAGTAGACTTGATACTAGCGTTAAAGCAGACGTATCGTACATAGCTGCTAACCGACATCCCTAAACTACTTGCTCTATCTTTGAGACTCTCCATCTCATCGGTTGAGACTCTAGCTGATATCCACTTACTGTCTGTCTTTGTATACATCTTTGTCTCCATAGTTCTCACACTATTAACTTGTAAACTAGGTTAGGTAACTAGGTTAACCTCTTATTATAAGATACAATACTTTTAGAGGTTATTCCGGGAAGTTACTGAAGAATATTTGTATTATTTTCAGTTATCATACATTCACTTTTGTACAGTTCTACAGCTTCTCTTAATAGCGTCCTAGCTTCACAGTAGCCAGATGCTCCTATGTACTTATGTAGTGCTTTATACAGACCCTCGTGAGTATTATCTGTCCACTCTGGAGTGACAAAAGCACCTCTAGCTAGGTCTCCTAGTGGTGTATCTTCTTTCTTATAAGGACGTAGCCAAGTTCTAAAGGACTTCATATAGTTTACCTAGTAGGTTGTCCGTAGCAGTATTTTACTAACCTTGCTTACTGCCCCACTAACTCCTATCTCTTTCTTAGAGGTCGTGTCTGAGTTAGTGGTACAAAAGCTAGGGTACCTAGTGGTTACTCTGGATACTCGGATAACGTTGCTGTACTTCCTCATCCGTTAAATATCTAATGAACTCCTCAGTACTAGGCTCATCCACACACTGGTAAGTAACACAGTCGTGGTCGCATATACGAGCTAAGTAGTACCTACCTGTTGTATGTTCTACCCTAACCGTCTCATAACAGTCCCATGCCATACTTAGTTAACCTATCTATACTACTAACTTGTAAACCTTATGCCAATATCAGGAAGTAGTTATATCAAGTACCTCGGATGATATTTACAGTATAACTCGAACTACAAAAGAATGCAACTATGGTACCTAGCTAAGTAAGTAGCCTCAGATGTGAGGTTAGTTAGGTTGTCCGTTGGTGGGAAAACTTCTCTTAAGCTAGGTATCATTGTATGGTTAACCTTTAGATAATATTTATACTACGGTAGTAGTTTATGGAAGTAGTAGCGACAATATTAAATGAGACTAGACCCAACGATATAGAGTACCTAGAGACAATGACAAAAGCGCAGATAATACGACTACTCAAACAGTCGTTACTGTTGCCTCATGAGGTCACTATAGCACTAGCTAATGATGTATCGGAGATGGTAGAGAAGACAGAGGCTAGGGACTTGATAACGTTATCCGAGTGGTTAGATAAGAATGGTTATCATATCGAGGACTCGGCTAAGTACCGACTAGCTAACCTAGTAGCACAAGGCTATAAAGAGAAGTATCAAAAGTTACCACGTAAGATAGCTAGGCAAGATAGCCGGGGTAAGTATCTTAAGAAGTCTTACGGCTACGATACCGATGAACTACCAGTACTTAAGGAGGCAATAGAGCGTTTAAAGACTCTAGGTTTCCCAGTAGTACGTACTGTGAAGACTTAAATAAGGAGATGTAACAAAGGTACTTCAGGCGCCATCTTGTATTCGGCAATATTAGCCGTATTTAGTCGTATTCGTGCGTATTAGCCAGATAGTAGGTACCTCAAGCGCCACCTGCATTCGTAAGTATATATACTCACCGTAGGTCATGCTATTTAACTGTAAGTATCGGCTAGGTTTACGCTATAATAGTATATAGAGATGTTGCAGGTAGCTAGTATGTTCAGTCTCCCCCCTAAAATAGATAGAGTTGGTAGTAGTCCAGAGTATGCAGCTAAGAAGTACTACACCGAGTTACCATATCAGTACAAAAGTACCACACTAGAGTCCTTAGTAACGGGTAAGCTGTCGGTAGGTACAGTAGAGGTACAGGTATTACGTGGTGCTACCATAGAATACGATACGGCTAGTAGCTTATACCTTCCTAAGTACTCGTACTGGTTAGCTGAGAAGGAGTTAGCTTCATCACTAGATACTAGTCAAGATAGAGTACATCGGTCACTTATTCGACTGCTTAAGAACGAAAGATACGATACTAAGCCCCACTACATCACCCAGGATGCACCTGGATGTATGGTATCAACCCTAAACGTAGTCTATGCTGGTCAGCTACATATCAACTGTTCTAAGTACCTTAGAGCGCTAGTAAAGGACTTAGCCACTCGTAGACCGTACATTAATACTGCTAGAGTAGTCTATGATACATACAGTACTAGCTACTTCGCTCGACTAGGACTTATTAAGTAGCAAGCGGGTTACGACCAGGTAAGTATGTATAACCAGTAGGCTTTTCAGACGATACTTACAGACCAGTTATTCAGTTTGCAAGCTATTTATCATCTACAACTACGACATGTAAGTATCCTTCAAAAGATAGTCATAGTAGGGATAAGCATCTACAACAATACCTAGGAGCCATCATAAGCTACCTAGGTATCATAGTATATTAGGTTGTAGGGCTAATAGAGGACTAACTATCCTACGGCTACTTCAGACTCATAGAGTGTTAGGCTAGGTTGCATAGTACCAGACCAGATAGAGTACTTCTTGCTGCCTTGTACAGACCAGAGGTATCCATCATCAGCTTGGTAGGTACCTTTTGTAGCTTCTTGCACTACCAGACTATACGCTTGAGTTGCTACATCCAGATGGTACCGACTAGCGAACTCATCTCTAGTTAGTCGTATAGTAGTAGGTAACTCTTGACTATTAATACCCCCCATTTGGGGGCTAACTTCTAAACTAGGTAGACTAGCTAGGTACACCGTAGCCTCAGTTAGTACATCTGTATCATTATAACCATACTCAGGTTTAAGTCCTTTAGCAATAGCAGCTACGAACTCAGGATACTCAACTAGCCTGGATATCTGTTCCAACTTGTCTATTACTTTGCTACTCTTGACTCTTAAGTTAGCTATCTCCCACACTACGTCAGAGTACACTCGTACTACCTTAATATACTTCTTAGCACCATTAGCCGACTTATCGAGCATCCCTACTATTCTACGAGTAAGAAATACTAGTACTTCTATGTCGTTAACCCAGTCCTTAATATATGTATCTAGTAGAATACTGTCGTCTAGTTTATCTCCCACACACACACACACACTAGGAGTAACACCTAAGCTACTATCCTTATCTGGTAAGGGTTGGAGGGTGTTACACCTGTTATCTAAGGTGTTACTCCTACCTAGATACTCTTTAACAGCGATATCGACTATCTCAGATAGCGGTTTACCTAGTTGGTTTGCTAGTACTTCTAACTCACTCCTGACTGTTGACTCAGGTCTATAGGCTATAACTGACTTCTTACTAGGCATCTGCTTAAACTCCAATAGGTGTAACTCTATTATAGAGGTGTAACTCCAGGTGTAACACCCTCTATCTATTATACAGTAAGCATTTCAGCCCGTCAACATAAGGTGTAACACCTAGGTGTGTGTGTGAGAGATAGGACTAACTTTAGAGCCTCCAGAATATTTCTTAGTTAACCTAGCTAGGCAACCTAGTGATAATGGTTCTCATCCGATAGGTACTAAAATACCCCTAGGTCTGGTCTAGAGGTTAATAGTTAGGAGTAGCATATTAGTCGGAGATAGTACAGATGTAGTTAATACCGTTAGGATGTGACACTAAGTAACTATTACCTATTCGGATATAGGAGAGTATCTTATTGCGCTTACAGAACTCATTAAATGCCCGACTGTTCTTAATGGTTATAGGCTTCTCGTAGCAAGCATAAGGGATACTGTCTTTATTAGTACTTCTGTTCATACGTCTACCTATGTTACCTAGTTACATTATATCACATGTACTGCAAGCTAGCATCCTTATCTGGTACCTATTTCAGAAGTTCTGAGGGGCTATTTGCTGCAATAGAATAGCCTAGATGGTTAACCTAGGCTAGCAGTTAGATACTTAGAACAGGATGAACTGTCTGTATCTATTATAGCATATTTCTGGTCTAAGGGTGGTAGCTCGTAAATACTTTGCTCGTTAGTGGCTACTTTAGCGCCATACCTATATCGGGTCTATGACTACTTCCTAGCCGATACTTACAGCCCTAAGCGTCCACTATGCGCCAATAGTTGCTTACTTATTTCTTAGCTGATGGGTCTTATCTTCATTTGGTTGCCTCCTCTAGCTCCTTAAGTCTCTTCTGGTTAGCTTTAATATTTGCTTCTAGTATATGTAGTGCTACCGAGTATCCTTTAAGTTCCTGTTGGCTGTGATGTTGGTCACGTAGTAACTCTATTGCCCTACGTACTAATGTACTAACTGTAGTACTTTGAGTATCGGCTGTCATTACCAACCAGTCGTAGTCCGTCTGTTGTAGCCTGATGGAGCGCTGTATCGACATATCGTTATCATCCCTACTAAGTATCTATATATCTAAACTGTAAACTCAGTGAGTGTCGGGTAACACTCAATAGGACTCACTAACACTCATTGAGGTTTACATATTATTAGTAGATACTTACTACAGGATACTTATGGACTTATCACAGCAGATAGCAGCAGCTAATAGAAAACTAGAGCTAGCTAAACAGGAGTTAGAAAGAGCCGAGAAAGAAAAGGAGTACCAGGAGTACATTAAGGAGTTCTCAGGTATACAAGTACGTAGATACCTTAAGGACTGGTTAGAGCGCGCTATCGATACTGGGGACTTCTCTAACCTAGATAAACCTATTATGGATACCTACTGGAGCCGATACCCACAGGATAAGGAGCAACACTACATCTGGCTAGCTGCTAGACTCCTAACACATCCTGAATATGGCTTGGTATCTAATGATACAAGAGTACGTAATGTTAGTACTAAGTGGCTAGGGAAGGAATACTCAACACCAGAAGAGCTACTAGAGTCCATCGAAGCAAAGATAGGGAAGTCACCATTCAGTAGCCAAAGATGGTTCACTAAGCTGATGGGTATTGCTATTAAGGAACCTAACGGACTAACTAACCCTACAGCAACTATCAAGCTACTCCAAGATAAGTACACTAAGGAGCCAGAGATAGAGGGGTTAAAAACAGAGCTACTAACACAGGAGGACGCTCTACAGATGTTCGTACTGTTCAACTCCTAAACTCAAATACCCCCAAATGGTGTTAATAGTATCCTAAGTATATATTGATACCTAGGATATTTCTTTAGGTACCTATGGCTATCAGATGGCTATTCTAGGTATGCTAGGGAAGTACAGATAGTACTAGAAGTAGTAGTGGATAAAGCTCACACCTGGTCATTTTGGTACACCCTGCCGATATACCCATTTGGCAGGCGCCAAACAATTCGTAAAGAAGTTGTAAAAGATACAGTTTGGACGTTCGACCAAATCCAGGGAATTTTTTATGTCGTCGTTCCGGTTAGAATGACGGTGATTAAGCTTAACGAGGGTGGTTTATTAGTTTATGCACCCGTGGCGCCAACACCTGAATGCATCCGATTAATTGCTCAATTAGTAGAAAAACATGGTGATATAAAATACATTATATTACCAACAATATCAGGGTTAGAACATAAAGTATTCGTTGGTCCGTTTGCTCGACGCTTTCCATCATCACAAGTATTTATCGCACCAGGTCAATGGAGTTTTCCGATTAATTTACCGTTGAGTTGGCTAGGTTTACCAGCAAAGCGAACTCACCTTTTACCACAAGATAGTAAACAGGCACCGTTTGCCAGTGAGTTTGATTATGCCATACTTGGGCCAATAGAACTTGGCCCCGGTCGATTTGCAGAAGTAGCATTTTTCCATAAGCTTTCAAATACACTTTTAGTAACCGACTCTATCGTCTCAATTCCATCGGAACCACCTGCCATAGTGCAGTTAGACTCATATCCATTATTATTTCACGCACGAGATAAAGCATTTGATATAGTAGCAGATACAGCAGAAAACCGTCGTAAAGGATGGCAACGCATAGCACTATTTGCCTTTTACTTTAGTCCAAGTGTTTTAGAAGTTCCCAAATGGGGTCAAGTATTTAAAGACGCATTGGAAACCACCAACCGTTCCAAAAAAGCATATTTTGGTTTATACCCTTTCCAGTGGAGACCTGACTGGCAAAGTTGCTTCGACGCTTTATATGCGAATGGTCGCATTTTCGTAGCACCCATTTTACAAGCTCTTATTCTAAATCGGGCGCCTGTGGAAACACTCGAATGGGCAGATAAAGTTGCAAAATGGCACTTTAAAAGCATAATACCTTGCCACTTAGAGGCGCCAGTCACCACTACACCCCACCAATTTAGACAAGCATTTGCATTTTTAGAGAAACAACCAACCACAACTAGTGCCATATTACCCGAAGCAGACTTTGAAGTACTGCGCGTAATCGATAATAATTTAGAAAAATTCGGAATAGTACCACCCGCTAAAGAAAAAGTTTAAAGTCATGAAAATGTGTTAGATTAATCTAGCTTATTCGGTTCTTACAGGCGCCAGTTGTAAGATAAAACGGGGAAAGTTCGGTGAAATTCCGGCACTGTCCCGCAGCTGTAAAGTCAGGATGCCCGCCGAAAGCAGTAAAAATAGCTATAATCTACGAGGTATAGATGACAGCACACACAATTTTTGTTTGTACAACATGTGCGAGTACATGGGAAAACGGTAAGCGTGTAGGAGAAAGCGGTGGTGAAAAACTTTTAAAGCGCTTACAACAAGACAATCAAAATTCTCAAAACCAAGAAATTAAAATTCAAGCAGTAGAATGCATGAGTGCTTGTAATCGCTCATGTGTAATTTGCTTCGCTTCCAAAGACAAATATACATATTTATTCGGCGACATATCACCAGAACTATCCTCAACAGAAATAGCAGGAGTATTCGAGTGTGCCAATAAATACTACAACCACCCACAAGGATTATTACCGTGGGCAGAACGTCCCGACCCCCTCAAAAAAGGTGTCCTAGCACGCATCCCAGTCATCCCCGCAGCTATCCCCGTAGGTTGGGTGTAGCGCAGCGGAAGCAAACACATAATTAATTTGTAAATGATGACCTCGTTGCACCAAATCTTTGTAATGCGACTCCGTTAAATCAAGCGTCTCTTGATGACATCGGTTGCAGAACATAGTTTAATTTACGGCGCCAACTATCCCAGAACATGCTATACTACAATATGATTACGCTTTGAAATTATTAAGGAGACTGAACTGTCAGTAACTCAGGGCTAAAGCCACTGAGCTTGTAACTAGATTACAACTCATGCTTTAGTCATAGCTGACCAGATTCAGTGCCGCAAGGTACTACGTTATTGGCAAGTGTTCAAGTTCCTACTCCGGGATGCGTAGCTAGTCCCGTGACCCTAGAACCGAACGATTAAACAGATTCCCAATCGTTAAGTCAGTGTCGTTTGGATAGTACCGACCAATAACATTATCAAAGCTAACATTACTTCGAGTAGGAAAGGCGATTCTCGGCATTACAGAGATATGGATAGACACTACTCCTCTGTTTATCCAACCCCGCAAGGGGAAGATTTAATGCGATTAAAATCGCTTGAGTTGTTTACCTAGGACGGGCTAAAGCCTCTGAGTTTCCCACTTACCATGTAATCTTATGAGTGAATTAATAGCAACACACCTTCACACAAGGCGCCTTAATTCTTGTTCAGTCTAGCTAATCTCGATTTTAGCTTAGTCCTCGAATAGGCATCTTGTGCAAAACAAGTAGCACATATTGAGGAAAAATAAATGTACTTGAATTCTTTAGGCTGGAGTAACTTTTTTAATTCCAGCTTTGAACCCTTTCGTGTACAAGGATTTACAGTAGGTAGGGTAGCAATTGAGCATAGAAATACTTACGTTGTTTTAACTGAACAGGGAGAAGTATCAGCAGAAATAACAGGTAAACTGCGACATCAAGCTTTGCAACGTCAAGACTTTCCATCAGTAGGAGATTGGGTAGTTATTCGTACACGAGACTTCCAACAAGCAACCATTCACGAAATATTGCCAAGATTTAGCAAGTTTTCTCGTAAAACGGTTGGAGGCAAAACCGACGAACAAATAGTTGCAGCGAACGTTAATACTGTTTTTCTAGTATCTGGGTTGGATGGAGACTTTAATATTAGAAGAATTGAACGTTATTTAATTCTTGCTTGGGAAAGTGGCGCCAACCCGGTTATAGTTTTAAACAAAGCAGATTTGTGCAATAACCTTGAACAGCGTTTAGTAGAAATAGAATCTGTTGCTTTGGGTGTACCAATACTTGTTTTAAGTGCGGCACATAATCAAGGTATTGATGCTTTAAAAACCTATTTACAACCAGGTAAAACTGTTGCGCTGCTTGGGTCTTCGGGTGTGGGTAAATCTACCATTACTAATCAACTAATGGGTGAAACAGTTCAAGCTGTACAATCTGTACGTCAGGATGATAGTAGAGGAAGGCACACCACAACTCATCGAGAGTTAATATTACTACCAACAGGAGGGGTAATTATAGATACCCCAGGAATGCGGGAAATACAGTTATGGACAGGTGATGAAGGTTTGCAGTCTACATTTGCTGACATTGAAATTATCGCGCAACAGTGCCGCTTCCGTAATTGCCAACACGCTCATGAACCTGGTTGTGCGGTACAGGAAGCTTTGCAGTCAGGTAAACTTGAGGCACCGAGGTTTTCAAGTTATCAAAAGTTACAGAGGGAGCTTGGTTATTTGGAGCGTAAACAAGACCAAAGCTCATATTTAGCAGAAAAGGAACGGTGGAAGAAAATTACTAAATCTATGCGAAAGCATAAAAAGTGATTTTTTGGCATGGGAAATAAATGGTGCTTACTTGTTTTTGCGTAGCACAGGCAGGGATGCCTGTGCTACATAGGGAGATTACCCTTTAACGAATACGTGTGTTAAACCATTAACTTGGTTATCCATTAAGCCATCAACTGTGGCAATGAATTCATGTTCTAAATATGGTTTAGTCATGTAAGCTGTGGCACCTAATGCTTCGGCGAGTTTACGATGTTTTTCGGCACTACGCGAGGTTAAAATTATGACTGGTTTTTCAGATAAGCTAGTGTTTTGACGTACATTTGATAATAGTTCAAACCCGTTCATGCGTGGCATTTCTAAGTCTGAGACAACTAGCTGAATTTCTGGATGTCGCTGTAGTTGTTCAACTGCTTCAATACCGTTTTGAGCTTGTATTACTTGATAACCAGATTTTTGTAAGGTTAAAGATATTGTTTGCCGTAAACTAATGGCATCATCGACTACTAATACTACTTTTTCATTTTTGTTTTTTGTTGGTTTTGCTTGAGGTAGAATTTTGGCGCCTTGCTCGTGATTAGAGTTACGATTAGAGTTATCGTTTGATGCTGCGAGCATTGGTACTGATGTTATGGTTGCTGACATCGACAAAGCTTTTTTCTTAGCTCCAGAGAATGCAGGCAGTGACATGACCTCAAGAGATGCTTGCATTTCGTTTGATTCTAAAAGTAGAGAACCATCAATTACTAAAACGAGGTTGCCGTTTGCGAGACTCGAACAACCGTAAATAAATTTAGGAGGAGATATTGTAGAACTTAAAGGACGAATTACAAGCTCTTGTTCACCAATAATTTGATCAACTTCTAAAGCTAATATGTCTTGGTTTCGTCGCAGTACTAATACTGGGTTTGCTACTTCTTCACGGTCTTGTATTATGGTACTGTGGTTAACATTGGCGCCACTTCTAAATGAGCCACTGTAGTATAAAAAGTCGGAGAGGTTACGTAAACCCACCATACGCTCGTCTTTGCCAGTGTTCCAATGTAGAACTTTTCTACCCTCAAATTCTTTAATTTGCTCAGAAGATGGCAACAAGATTTTTTCAATACTATCTAACAGCAAGGCATAAACTGCACCTCCTGCTTGAACAATCATTAACTGGTCGGTAGTCATAGAAAATGGTATTTTGAGTACGAATGTTGTTCCTTGGTTAGGGAGAGAATAAACTGATATCGAACCATCAAGAGCTTGTAACTGGGTTTGTACTATGTCTAACCCAATGCCACGTCCAGAAATTTCACTAACTTGACCAGCAGTTGAAAATCCAGGAGAAAATAATAGCTCTAAAAGTTCTTCGTTGGTTGAATGGTATGAATCAGAAATTAAGCCAAGGTCAATACCTTTTCTACGAATTCTATCGAAGTTTAAACCCTGTCCATCGTCGCTAACTTCAATGACTGTTTGACTACCTTGGTGATATGCTCGAATCGTAATTACACCAGCTTCGGATTTACCTAGTTTTTGCCTTTCTTCTGGCGCCTCAATACCGTGGTCAAATGCGTTACGTACCAAATGTAACAAGGGGTCGTAGAGCTTTTCCGAAATCGCTTTATCTACTAGTACTTGAGTTCCAAATAGTTTGACCTCAGCTTTTTTG
This sequence comes from Calothrix sp. PCC 7103, assembly GCF_000331305.1. Lineage (GTDB taxonomy): Bacteria > Cyanobacteriota > Cyanobacteriia > Cyanobacteriales > Nostocaceae > Dulcicalothrix. Next base: position 1,282,261 of record NZ_KB217478.1, read on the forward strand.
TTGTAAACGTTTGCGAGGTTTCCAACTAATTGGGGGAAGCGATTTAAGATGTTCGCTAGCGGCGCCATGCGTGCTTCTACAATATTATCGATAATATTAAGGGTTAAATTTTGATTCTTTTCATGAACTTGCGTTGATTGACGCAAAATTAAATCGAGTGACTCAGCTATTTCTTGTAACTGTAAGGTTTCTTCTTGTGCTGAGTGCAGCGCCATATAAAATTCGCTGTAGTCATCCATTTCTAAAGAATCAAAAGCAACACTTGCAACCTTTGTTGTTATTTGGTCTTTGTGTGACTGCATCTGAAGCGGTAAATCGCGTAGTATACCTATTGTTGCTTGATGTCTTTGAATATGTTGAGATAACTGCTCAATAACTTGTTGAAGTTGCTCATCTTGTAATGTTCTACGTTTATGATAGATTAACAATTCTCCTGCGAGATAGTTAAGACGCTGTAATCCATCAACATCGACTCTTACAAACGAACGCTGGCGAAGATTTTTATTAATAGTTGCAGACTGTAATTTTTCCTTGTTAATTGTTTCTGGCGGTCTATTAACCGCGTTGGCTGTACTTGCGACACTTATAACTGTATCACCGAGTTCAGATTCGTCAGCAACTTCATTAATAGTTGGTTCATCGACTTGCAACTTGGTGTTTGTATTACCGATGGTAGGAAGCTGTACATTTTCATATAAACCAGAATTTTGATTGGTGGTTTCAGCTATATTTACACTAAAGGTAGTGGTTATTTCTTCACCCCATATAGCCTCAATACCACTTTGAATTGGTTCTACAGGCGCCTGTGATACTTCTTTAATTTCAAGTAGTTGTTGTAATTTTAGATTATCGCTCCAATTTTTTTCAACAGCAGTAACAGGAGGATGGCTTTTATACTCTTGTGCTAATTTATTAATTCGATTTTGCAGAAACTCTATAATGGATGAATCAATATCTACCTTGGCGTATCGGTATCTAGCAACGTTGAGTAAGACATTCAAAATTATGCCCTGACGATATATTGACAAGCTTGGTGTATCACCTTCGTCGTATAGGAATAACCAAAACTCGCTCAACCAAGTTTCAACATAATCAACAACATTTTCTACTCCAGTTTTGGGAATTATTAGCGATAAACTTAATTCTTTTTCAGGAATATTTAACTCATGATTAAACCAACCTAATATATAACGAATTATTTTTAAATATAGTTTAGCGGTAGTAGGCTTTAAAGGCTCATCTTGAGTAGAATTTGGATTTGTGATAAAATTATATAGCTTTTCTACTTCGCTTCTTAGAGAATATGCTTCTTTTGATGAAGGTGTAATCCGGCTTGTTTCTTCTATTTTGGGTTCTGGTTGTATAGTTTCTTCTTGATATTCTTCAATATGGTTATCAGAAAAATCAATAGCATATATATCATCGGACATTGCATACGATGTAACTTTAGATAATGAAAGTAATGCCTCAGAAGGTTCTCCTCCACGCATACGATCACCTGCAAGTACATCAACGCGAGCTTTCTGTAAATTATCTGAGCTAGCTTGAGCAATTGCTAGCGCAGCATCAGGGTTTGCGTCTAAAGCAGCTACCATTGCTTGGGCAATTGCGCCAAAGCCAGTTAAATTTAAAGATTCTGCTAATCCTAAAAATACTTCAGCTTGAGAACGTAAAAACTCTACCAACTCGTTATTATCTGGTGGCGCCTGTTCTAATATTTGGGCGATACTATCAATACGCTGAGACACACCCGTCTCAAATATCGACAAAACAATATCAAATCCCAATTCCTCTGAAGTTGGAATATAAACTTCGGCGCCGAAAGCATCACCGAGTTTTTCTTGTAACTGAGCAAACACTGAAGCTGCACGCTGAAGAATATCATCGTTGTCAACAGTAGTTTTAGTAATTTCAGCAGTTACAGGCAATTGTAAACACTCATACGCCTGAAATAAAAGCGTTTGTAGCTGTGAATCAATTACTACATCAGGACTATAAAGTGCCTTAAAAATATCTTCAAGGGAGTGAGCAACCTTATTTATAACATCGAGTCCAACATTGGCGGCGCCACCTTTGAGGGTATGAGTTGCACGCATCAAGTTATGAACTTTAGCGGTGCTATAATCATCAGCCAAACCAAAAAGTTCTTCCTCGATAGTTTGTAATAACTCTGGAGCTTCAGTTAAAAAGTAAATATAACCCTGCTCTCTAATAGAGGCGTCTGTAATCATAATGAAAGTTAAAAATTATAAGTTAGGGCAGCAGCAGTTTTATTCCTCTGTGCCCTCCGTGTCTCTGTGGTAAGAGAAAGAATTTTTTACCACAGAGGCACAGAGAAACAGAGAGGGAGGATTAGTGTACTTTGAATTTGCTAGCGCTGGACAGCAAATCTTGTGCCATATCTGAGAGTTGGTTGAAGACGGTGGTAATGTTACTTGCTTCGGCTGAAGTTTTGTTAGCAATTTTTGCTACGTCTTTCATCGAAGCTGTTACTGATACTGATTGCAACATTTGCCCTTGTGTTGCGTCGGTAATTTGTTGTAATAGCTGACTAATTTCGGCAGTTGCTACCACAATTGCATTCAAGCTCAACCGGGTTTGATTAACTAGGTTTGTACCTTCTACTACCTGTTGAATACCAGTTTCCATTGCTACAGCAACTTCGCCTGTTTCTTCTTGAATTTCTTGGACGAGTTTCTCAATTTCGATGGTTGCTGCTGCTGACTGACGTGACAGCGAGCGTACTTCGTCTGCAACTACGGCAAACCCTTTACCGTATTCTCCTGCGCGGGTTGCTTCAATTGCCGCGTTAAGCGCAAGTACGTTAGTTTGAGTCGCGAAGTTACTAATTAGGTTTACAACTTTGGAAATTTTCTGCGAAGATTCTGAGAGACGCTTAATTTTTTTACTCGTTTGAGAAACAGTCTCGCGGATTCCTTGAATCGCTTCTACCGTCAGGTTCATGGCTTCATCACCAGATTCTACAGTTTGGTTAGCTTGTTGTACTGCTAATTGTACTAACTCAGCGTTACCTACAACTGCTTGCGTCGAATCTACCATCTGTTGAATTTCGCCCAAAGCTTCGTTTAGTTCTTTCGATTGCTGTTGCGCTAAGTTTGTTAGTCCCGATAGCGATGCACTACTTTGACTCGAAGTTGATGCTACTTGTTGCGCTGCTGCTTGTACTTGAACGACGATTTGACGCAATGCTTGTAGGGTGTTGTTATATGCATCTGCTATTGTACCTAGCTCATCTTCGCTTATTGGCGCCCGTACTGTTAAGTCACCGTTTAGCGCTGGACGCACGGCAGAAAGTAGCTGCATGGCACCTTTTTGTAGATACTCTTTTGCTTCTTTTTCACGTTCTACAGCTTGAGCAACTCGTGTTGATTGCGCTTGAAGTTGCTCTAAGTACTCGGTTTGTTGCAGTGCAATTCCTAATTGGTCACCAATACGCGACAGCAAACTAACTTCAGATTCTTGCCATTCACGCACACCAGAGTTTTCAAATGCTGCTAACATACCCCAAAGTTTGGAACCTTGGAAAATTGGCACAATCGCGTAAGATTTAACTTGGTATTCGTCTAATACTTCTGTGTAACAAGATGGGAAACCAGCATTGTGAATATCTGGCCTAATATATGCTCGACGGTTACGTAATTCACCACCTTCTGTAGCTCTTAAGTAAGTATCTACACTAGCTTCACTAGTAGCGAACGCAGCGCGTATACCATAACAACTGCTGATGCTTTCTTGGAGACGAGGAATTTTATTTTGCTTCTCTAATAGCGATACCCAACCATCACCAACCGATTCCGCAACAAATAAGCCACTCCAATCAGGATTCAAACGATACACCGTTACACGGTCGGTTTTGAGAAGCGAACGTACTTCTTTGGTCGCAGTATTAAAGATGGACTGCATATCCATCGACTGACGAATTTTGTCAATGACATTTGCTGCATCCCGGTCACGTTTTGCTGCTTTTTCAATCTCTTGGTTTTTCTGTTGCAACTGGTGCAAGTACTCAACTTGTTGTAACGCTACACCTAACTGGTCACTAACACGCACTAACAAATTAACTTCGATTTCTTCCCACTCGCGTGTTCCACTATTTTGATATGCTGCTAGTAATCCCCACAGAGTATCTCCTTGGAAAATTGGTACAATTACATAAGCGCGAGCTTGATACTGTTCTAATATCTGGATATGGCAGTCAGCATGACCCATTGCGTATATGTCATTGGCAACAAAATACTCGCGGTTGCGATATCTTCCACCTTGGGTTTCTTGCAAGTAAGTATCTGCCCAAACTTGCTTACCATTTGGTCCAACTAAACGCACCCAGTTACCACTAACTGATTCAGCAACAAATTCACCACTCCAGTCGGGTCTAAATTGGAAAACAACAACCCGGTCAGCATTGAGGAGCGAACGTAGTTCTTTAGTTGTTGTACTGAAAATAGAGTCAACATCTATCGATTGACGAATTTTATCAATAATTGCAGTAGTAGATGAGTCTAACTCAGCTGATTTTTGTGCTTTCTGTGATTGTCGCTGCAATTTTTCAAATGTTTCAGCTTGCTGCATTGCCGCTCCTAAAAGTGCAGCAACTTGCTCCATCATCGTAACTTCAAACGCTTCCCATTTACGAGGCGCCGAGTGTTGATAGCTTGCTAAAAATGCCCAAAGCTTATTTTCTCTGAAAATGGGAACAGTAAGATAAGCTTTCGCTTCAAATTGTTCTAGCAGTTCCATATAGCAGGGAGGGAAACCCGCTTCTTTAACATCATTAACAACAAAAGTAGTTTTCTGCTGGAAACGACCACCTTTACTATCTTGCAAGTAAGTGTCTTTATTTTTATAAACATCGGCAAGATTACGGATTGAATCGCAATGACCGTTTTCTTTTAGCAACGCTTCGTTAATTTCTTCCTTATTTTTAAAAGGAATCCAACCTTTAGCTATTGACTCAGCAATAAATTCACCGCTCCAATCTGGGTTAAAACGGTAAACGACTGTACGGTCTGCTTCTAACAAACGACGAACATCTGCTACCGTTGTTTGAAGAATACTGTCAAAAAGAGATGTATCAGTAACAGTTGCGGTAAGAGCTTCACCGATTTTACGAGTTAAAGCAATCAAACTTTGCTGACGTTCAGCGGTGCGAGCTAGTTGTTTAGACTGCTCTTGGGTTTGTTGCAATGTTTCAACTTGTATTACTGCAACGCCAAAATTTGCTGCAAATTGATTTAATAATTTAACTTCCCACTCTTGCCATTCACGAGTATTAGAGTTTTGGTAAGCTGCTAATACACCCCACAACTTACTACCTGCAAATACCGGAACTGTAGCATATGCTTTAATTTCAAATTGTTCGAGAATATCAACGTGGCAAGGTGCGAAACCCATCTTATAGATGTCGTTCGCTATCAAGTTCTCATGACGCTTGTAACGTCCACCTTGATTTTCTTGGAGGTGGGTATCTTCCCAGACAGTTTTAATATCATTACCAACTAAACGCATCCAGCCACCAGCAACTGATTCAGCAATAAATTCACCACTCCAGTCAGGGTTAAAGCGATAAATAGCAACTCTATCACATTGCAACATCTGGCGAATTTCTTGTGTAGTAGTTTGAAAAATTCGGTCAAGACTTGATGCACGTTGAATTTTGTCAATAACTTTAACAGAAGATTGATACTGTTCTTCTTGACGCTGAAGTTGTTTTTGATACTCAAAGCCAACTATTTTGCTCTTACACTCAGCACAAAGCTGTGAAAGTAAAGTAATTTCTGATTCTTGCCAAGTGCGTGAGTTTCCACAACTGTGAACTACTAATAAGCCCCAAACATTGCCTTCGAGGATAATAGGTAAACTCAAACTTGACTTTACTTGGTATTTCTCAAGTAACTGTGTTTGGTAAGCACTAAGTTCAATCAAATTATTTTGAACTTGAATAATTACAGGTTCTAAATATTCTGTGCTTGTTTCCAAACCAAACAAAACAGCAGGTAGAGTTTCATTACGAGCAGGTGTCCACTTATTGCTTCTAGATTCAGCAATTACAACTCCAGCATCATCGTTAGTAAAGCGATAAACAAGAACACGGTCAGTTTCAAGTTTTTCCCGGATTTCTTGTGCAAGCGTTGAAGTAACAGTATTAATATCCCCTGCTTTATGTATTGATGACGATATGCGAGCGAACATCTGGCGCCATACTTTAAACTGTTGTTCAGGACTGTCAGTATTAGAATTATTTTTGGAATTAGCTAATTCCATAATATCTTGACTCGAAACTACAGGCGCCATATTTTCTAAATTATTATTTTCAGTTTTTTCCTCAGTCGAATGATTTCCGTTCTCTTGATACACGTTACTCATAGTATAAGCACCTTAAAAATTGTTAATTATGGATATTCCACATTGAAGAATCAATGATAGCTTTCGCGTCTATACTGATAATAATTTGCTCATTAGCATCAATAAAATACCCTTCTAAATAAGAAGCAATATCACGTGAAAACAAATCTAAGTTTGCAGGTTTTAATGAATCCATGTCAAGCGACTCTATGTCGATTAATTGACGTACCAGCAAACCTAAATACTTACCATCTTTTCTAATTACGACTGCCATCATTTTAGTGGCAAGATTATGACTTCTAGATAATGCTTCGTAACCTAACATATTCTCTATATCTATAAGCCATAACATTTCACCGCGCCAGTTGTAAATTCCAGCAACACAGCTAGGCATTTGTGGTACACCACATATTTCTAAAGGCGATACTTGTAATACCTCTGTAATATTAGATAAAGAAATTACCGCAGTATCTTTATCACCCAAGTGAAAAGTTAAAAATTTTTCTTCTTGTTGTTGCGTTTCTAACACCACTAATCCTTCGATATATTATTTAGTTTACTAAAAACAAATAAACCTGGTTTATAGACATAATTTTAATTTATATTACAGGATATAAAATAAACCAGGTTTCTAGCTAATTAGCTTTAATAAGTTGCTTAATAGCTCCTTCTAGTTCTTGTTTGTCAATAGGCTTAGAAATATAAGCATCGGCGCCTAGCATTGTACCCCACATTTTATCAACATCGGTATTTTTTGTTGAACAGAAAATAACAGGAATTGCGCTAGTCGTTGGATTATTTTTTAGCTCTCTACAAATTTCGTAACCACTTTTACCAGGTAGTATAACGTCAAGAAAAATTAAATCAGGTTTGCTACTACTCAATTTTTCTTGCGCTTCTTCGCTACTCTTAGCACTAATTACAGAAAAACCTGCCTGTTGCAAGTAACGGCTAATAATTTCCATATCAGTTAAGCCGTCTTCAACAACCAAAATAGTACTCATTGACAATCACCTGTTGTTTTCAAAAAGAAACAAAAACTTTATTACTCTACTCATTGCTAGCTTTGTGTAAAATAAACACAGCTATTTATCAAAAATGAATTTATACAAGCGTGCAACAGCATTCAAATCAAGATAAGTATAAAAATTATCTTGAAGTACTAATTTGTACTTGGCACTTACAAATTGGTGCCCCATAAAAAGTCAACTTAGCAGTTACCTTTAATTGTGATGCATTGCTTCATAAATTGGCTCAGTAAAACCACGTATAAGAAGCCGATAAAAAGCGCAAAATCATATATATTAAAGTAAAGAAATGTAGCTTACTTTTGTGTTGACGCAGCTTGTAAGGCGCCGTTGGTAGAAGCCGCAGCGTGTACATACTTACGTACAACAGCCATAACTTTATCTGCTGCCACTGGTTTGCTAATAAAGTCGGTTGAACCAACGACCTTTGCCCTTACTCTGTCTAAAAGACCATCGCTACCAGTTAGAATGATTATAGGTGTGTGGGCAAAAACCGAGACTCTACGTAATTGCGCGCAAATTTCATAACCGCTAGCCACAGGCATAACTAAATCTAAGAAGATTAAGTCAGGTTTATGTTCAATTAAAATTGGTAAAGCTTGTAAAGGGTCTTGAATTTTAACAAATCTAAACCCGTTGGGCACAAGAATCTGTCCCAGCATTTGACATACTTGAGGACTGTCGTCAACACAAGCAATCAATGGGCTAGAAAATGATGCTTTTGCTGCTGTTGAGTTTGGTTTTGCGTCACTAATTTTCACTGGTAAGTCAGGTACTTCTATAAGCTCGACAATTCCCTTGAGTATGTAAGGAAGTAACGAGCGAGTCACAGGCATTAAAGTTTGTTTCATTTTGAACGATAAATCCCGGAGGGTATATTTACCGTTCATAAACGTTACAAAATTTTTGTAAACCCCTGGGCTAACAGAAGATTCAAGTTGCTCCGGTCTTCGTAAAATAGGAGCATGGTCTGGGTAAAAATTAGCTAGACCAGCATCCGACCAAGTTTTCCACGAGTCTTGCATGAACTTTAACGACATGTCTGCACTCGTGAAACTCATTGGTGTTTCCAAGATGACATCCTGGTTACGATCGCTGCTAATAGGTGTGAAGTTAGCTTGTTGTGCTAGGTCAAACAACAATTCCGCAATTGTACTTTCGACTATGGAGTTGATTTGTTCGCGTTTGATTTTTTGCTTTTCGTGCAAAATTTCTAAAAGGCGATAATCCCAATAATCTATTTGAGTATCTTCCGCACGTAATTGTATTTTATCGATTTCCACCTCCGGACAATACTGTGCCATGTGGCGGCGCCAGCGTCGAAACGGATGTATTCCTCCTGTAGCCCAGACAATTCTGCCTAGACGATAGTAGAAAGTCCATCGATGTCCCTTAGCAGTTTTGATGTCTAACTTGCCGCTATACTGCAATAAAGTACAAGTTTTAAATTCATCAAGTAAGTTACTCGACACCATCATTTCTGGATGGATCATCTTTTATTTCCTTCCAATTCAATCAGTCAAACCTTCCAATCTTAATGTGAAGCTATCTTAAGACAGCTACGTTAAAAAAATTAGATACACCTATTACTTATACCCTATGGTAACGTTTTATTACGGCAATCAAATCAGTGTAAATCCTGATTTTCATTTTAAAGATATCTTGTAGAAATCCGGTTTCTGTAAGCTAACTAGCTGCTTTACTTTGTAAGAACCCAACTAAGTTATGCAAAAAAGATTTCCTTACCGCCGTTTTAGGGGAAGAATCTAAGGCTGGTTCTAATAACTTAGCTTGTTCATGATAGAGAAAAATTATTATTATTGTTATTAGTATTATTTTACCGCGAACTAATCCTTGTAGTCAAAGGTGTTGGTTGTGTTTTAAGAATTCTTTTTTGTCCTTTTACGCAAAAGTATTTTAGTAAATTTACGTATGTAGTTAAATGTTAAATTAATTTACAAATTGTCATTTTATCGTATTGTCATTCTGAGCGTAGCATAAACGGAGTTTTCCCGTAGGGTAGAATCTAAATTTCTGGCATATACTTTAGATGCTTCACTGCGGGATTCATGACATTGTTAGGTTTATTTTTGGTTTTTAAAGTTATCGATTGCGGCTCTGAGATTGCCTTGATGTTGTAATAATAATTGTTCTCCTGCTTGTTTGTCTAAGTTAGTTGAGTGCATTAATAGTGCAAGTTTTACCCATTTGCCGCTATTTTCAAGGAGTGAGTTTGCAGCATCGCGACCTAAACCTGTAAGGTCTTGAAGTATGCGTAATGCACGGTCACGCAGTTTGTTATTTGTAACTGCGACATCTACCATGCGGTTGCCGTAAACTTTACCTAGGCGTACCATTGTGCCTGTCGATAGGATATTTAAGGCTAGTTTTGTGACTGTGCCTGCTTTTAAACGAGTTGACCCTGCTAGTATTTCGGGACCAGTTAATAAGCGAATATCGATGTCAACGTCTGCTTTTACTTGCTCTGCTGGTACACAAGCTATAAATATTGTTGTAGCACCGCGCGTTTTTGCTGCTTCCAATGCACCGTGAACATACGGTGTTGTGCCACCAGCAGTAATACCAACTACTGCATCGTTTTTACCTACATTACGTTCGACCATTGCAGCTTCTCCATCTTCTGCACGGTCTTCTAAATCTTCTGAACTACGAACTAAGGCGCCTGAACCACCTGCTATTATGCCTTGTACGAGTTCAGGAGGTGTGCAAAAAGTTGGTGGACATTCTGCTGCGTCTAATACTCCTAACCTTCCTGAAGTTCCTGCACCAATGTAAAATAGGCGCCCACCTAAACTTAAACCTGCTGCAATACGGTCAATTGCTTCTGCTAGTTCGTGTTTGGCTGCTGCGACTGCGTCAATTGCGCGTTGGTCTTCTGCATTAAATAACTTTACCAACTCAAGCGAACTTAGCTGGTCTAAGTTTAAACTGCTGGGGTTAACTTGCTCCGTCAAAAGATGCCCACGTTCTTGTAAAAAATTTGTCATACATTTATTGCTAGTAGTTTGGTATGGGTAGGGAAGTGAGAAATACACACTTCCCTTTTACATTCAAATCAATCCTTCCAGTCGGCGCCGAATGCTATCTAGTTCGCTATCGGCAATATCACTTGCATTCGATTGTTGTTGATTGGAAGCATCAGTATTTTTACTTGAGTTATCTGCATTGGGGTCCCAGTCGGTTTCTTCCACATTTAGCTCAGGAGGAATTGCTAAAGCGCCATTTGAAGGCACAATTTCATAATCGTAATCCATCTCAGAGCAAAAACCTTCTACTTCTTGAGAATCAATAGGCTCAACGGTGGGTACAGGAAAATCCTGAGCCTCAAGCAGCATCGCAAAACGTTCGGCATCGTCGCTTGACTCGAACATTAGCACCTTGTTACGGTCGCCAACTCGAATCGTGTGGATACCCTCGTCATCAGTCCGAGCATTAAAAAGTAACACGAAGACACGCATTTTCTGTAGTCACCAGTCCTTTCTAAATTCACCTCATCAATATTAAAGTTTAAAGAGCCTAAACGCTTATAGCTCTGTGAAACAATTACCACTTTTTTTGTATTTTTCCCGACGATAATATTTTATAGCGCATACTAAAGAAACCAGGTTTCTTCGACAAACGCGGTTTCTGGGTACTGAAGGTTCACTCAATTACAGCACAATCTTACACTACCAACCGAAAACTCGACTTTATGCTAACCTGTAGGTCGTAATAAATCTTTATTTAATTTTACAGACAAGTAATGTACGTTCTCCCACAATGTCAAATAGGTTTGTATTCTGGTAGGTGGCATTATTCTCTCATAACATGGGTCTAGCAGGCTCTTGAGCATGTTTTTTTGATGCAGTTTGTGTTCCGGCAGTAAAAATGCGATTAAATAGTAAACTCATATGACTAATCCCAATCGCGATAGTAAATCTAAGCCTGTAAAAGCTCAACGGTTCTGGTTCATTTTGTTGACCCGCAGTGGTATCGCTGCTGGTATTTCGCTGCTTGGACTTGCGGGGTTTGGATCGTGGCGGTTGTGGAAATTTGTTAAGGAAGATTTAACGCCTATAGCTTCACAAAGCGTTACTACCGCGCTCAACCGTCCCGTTAAGTTAGGCGCCGTTCAAGGTTTTTCGTTTGGCACAGTTAAATTTGGCACCTCGTCTATTCCTGCTACACCCAATGACCCGGACAATGGAACTGTTGAATCTGTCGATGTTACTTTTGACCTGCTGCAACTGCTTTTAACGCGGCGCCTTAAACTCGATGTAACCCTTGTTAATCCTATTCTTTATATTGAACAAGACGACCAAGGACGTTGGATAACTACAAAAATTCAGCCTCCTGGTAAAAACGCACCCTTTAAAACTGACCTTGATAAAATACGCTTTCGTAACGGTAATTTAATACTGGCACCATCACATACAAAAAAGCAACTCTCATTAGCTAACCTTAACGGAGTTGCCGACTTATTAGAAAATAACCAACTCGTTAAGTATGAGGTAGGTGGTAAAGCTGTTAATGGGGGTAGTGTGTTTGTTCGTGGCGAAACACGTCCTCGAACTATACAACATAAATTAAACCTACAGGTCGAAGATTTACTGGCAGAAGATGTAACAACTTTGGTTAAGCTGCCAATAGATTTACAGTTAGGGAAAGTAAAAAAAGCTGACTTAGATATCGAAGCACAACCGCAACAGCCAACTTTATTGCATGGCAATGCGACTGTAGAGGGAGTTAAAGCTGCTGTCGCACGCTTGCCACGACCTTTTGTAAATGCCCGTGGGTCACTTAGTTTCGATAAAACAGAAGTCAAGTTAGAAAATGTCATTGCGTCTTACGGTAAAGTTCCGCTATTGGCAAATGGAACTATTGACAGAAAAACTGGTTATAATTTAGCCGCGCGTGTAAACGAAGTCAGTGCTGCCAATGTTCAAGAAACTCTAAAATTAAAATTACCTGTTCCTGTTGTTGCTTCGTTGAATGCAGATTTACTGGTGTCGGGAGAAATTGATAGTCCAATACTTTCTGGTAAAGGCAATACAACCAAAACCGCCAAAATAGATAAAGTTGACTTCGATAACGTGGGCGCCAAGTTTGAATTTTTACCGCGTTTACAACAAATTAATTTTACAGATATTCAAGGTAAAGCTACTCTCGGTGGTGTTTTGACGGGTACAGGTGTAGTAACAATTGGACAAAACCCCCAAGTCAATTTTAACGTTACTGCTAAAAATGTACCCGGAGATGCAATTGCTCAGATATATAATATTAATCCTGACTTTCAAATTGGTGCTGTTGCCGCTACTGCACAACTAAGCGGGGCGCCTGGAAATGTTCAAACAGTAGTACAATGGCAGTCTCCTAACAGTACATATCCAGGTACTGGAGAAACTACCGTTTATTCCGACCGCTCCTTTACATTTCGTAATGTTTATTTAAATGTCGCAAGTGGTAAAGTTAAAGCTGCGGGAAGGTGGGCAAATCAACAGTGGCAAGTTACCGCTGATACTTCGGGTATACCTATTGAACGGTTTGTAAATAAGGAACAATTAGAAAACGTTAATATAGAAGGTGTAAAATTTAACGGTAGGTTATTAGCTTCAGGTTCAACGGCACCGTTTAAAATTGCCAATGTCCAATCAGAAAATGCTGGTATTGAACTCGGTGGTGGAAGAATTGCGATTAAAAATGTTAAGTTTGATGACCAAAACTTTGCCGCTCAGTTTGTCGCCAACAACGTTAGATTATCGCGCGTTCTCAAACAATCGGCACCTGTTTTACAAAATCCTTTAGCTGGTACGTTTCAAATCGCTGGTAATCGCGATAATATTACCCTGAAAACAATTCAAGGTACAGGCAATGCGGTTTTGAACGTTGGAGGAGGTACGGTAGGTGTTAATAATATTCAACTAGCTGATGGTGCCTATCAAGCTCAACTGCAAATCAATAACTCTAATGTTCAAGAGTTAGCACAAGTACCAAATATAGTCCAGGGTCGAGTTACAGGTAACTTTCAAGTTGCAGGAAGCGTTGACTCGTTCCAACTACCTGCTATACAAGCGAAAGGTACCGGACGTTTAAATGTAGACGGTGGTTCTTTCAATGCAACTAATATTATACTTGATAAAGGGCGTTATCAAGCAAAAGTTGAAACTAATAATGTTCGTTTGCAGCGTTATGCAAAAGTACCAACTTTAGTTGAGTCTGGTTTAAATGGTTTATTTGACGTTACAGGTACGGTTGACTCTTTTAAACTAGAGGACATTCAACTTAGTGGTATAGGAAAAGTTAAATACGCTGGTGGTAACGTAACTGCGTCGAATATTCGACTAGATAAAGGTCGCTATCAAGCTGCTGTCAATGCATCTGGTGTACAACTAAAGCGTATTAACCCACAGCTAGAGGGACTACTTGTTGGTAATTTACAAGTTGCGGGTGCAGTTAATGATATTAGTCTTGCGAATATAGCAGCAGTTGGTAAAGTTGGACTTTCTCAAGGGTTAGCAGGTATTCAACAACCTTTGGCAGCAGATATTGGTTGGAATGGTACAAAGTTAACTGTTCAACGTGCGACTTCACGAGATGTGACGGCAACTGGGTATGTTATGGTTAATGCCAAAAATCCCAATACCCCAGAAATTACTGATTTAAATTTGGATGTAATCGCTAAAAATTATAACCTTTTAAACTTACCAACGAAGTTACCAAATGCAATCGCCTTAGCTGGTTTAGCTGATTTTAATGGTAAAATTACCGGGCGTCTGCCTGCACCAAATCTCAACGGGCAAGTAGCATTACGTAATTTGAATGTAAATAAATTTGCTTTTGATACTTTAACAGGTAGTTTAGCAAGCGAACGTGGAAGCGGTTTAAAATTAGACGTAGTTGGAACACAAGACCGCATTGCCTTAAATTTAGATGTGAATAACCGTCCTAAAGAATTTAATATACGTTGGAAACAAGCGACAGCAACAGGAATTGCTAGGGGTGATAATTTAGATGTTAAAGTTAATAATTTTCCACTGTTAGCTTTAAATATTTCTCCCCCTGCAAATGGATTAATTGGTAAGGGTAGTGTTGCTGGGACATTGAATGGAGATTTTCTAGTTAATCCAAACACTTTAACAGGAAATGGAAGTATTGCAGTTGCTAATCCTCAAGTTGGAACTATTAGAGGTAATAGTTTAAGTGCAAATTTTGCTTATAATAACGGCACCTTAACTCTTGAAAATAGTATATTTAAGAAAAATAATAGTACTTATAGCTTTGCTGGCACTGTGGTTCCGAGTACTCCAATTCCTAAAATTCAAGGTAAACTGGCAGTTGCTCAAGGTAACATTCAAGACGTTTTAACAACATTACAAATCTTTGAACTGCAAGATTTCCAACGTGGTTTAACAGAACCATCATATGGCAATGCAGCAAATCTGAGTGGTACAAGTTCTGTGGGAGTGCAAAACCAAGGAGCACTTACTCAAATAAAACGTTTCTCTGAAATTCAAGCTTTACTCGATAAACAACAATCTGATAAACGTGCATCTTCACCTTTGCCCGAACTAGCAGATTTAGTAGGAACTTTCAACGGCGAAGTCACATTGGATACTGCTTCTAGTAATGGAATCAAGGCAGACTTTAAAATTAATGGTCAAAACTTTGCTTGGGGGCGCCTGGATGACGAAGACCGTTATTTTGGCGCCCAGCAAATAATTGCTCAAGGCAGTTTTGATGATGGAATATTACGACTACAACCCCTGCGAGTCGAGTCAAAAAATCGTCTCCTCGCTTTTGTGGGTAGTATTGGCGGCAAAGAACAGTCAGGACAATTACAGGTAACAAATTTTCCTGTAAAATTTCTTAATAACTTCGTCAAGCTGCCTGTAGGGTTAACAGGAAATCTGAGCGGACGAGCAGCCATTGCTGGTAATATTCTTAACCCACAAGCTAAAGGAGATTTTTCAGTTAGCGAAGGCGCCTTAAATTCTAAAGGCGTTCAGTCTGCGAATGCCAGTTTTAGCTATAGTAATGGACGTTTAAATTTTAATAGCGAAGTTAATGTAGACAACGCAGACCCTGTTACTATTACAGGTGGCATTCCCTACCAATTTCCAACTGCGGTTCTCCCACCAGAAAATAATAAAATTGACCTTGATGTCAAAGTCAAAAATAAAGGGTTGGCAGTGATAAACTTGTTAACCAACCAAGTAAAATATGAAGATGGGCAGGGAGCAGTTGATTTAAAAGTACAAGGAACTCGTGACCAACTTATTCTGAGTGGAAATGCAAACCTTAATAAAGCTACATTTAGCTCACCAACAATACCTGGTAATATTACTGATGTTGCAGGTCAAATAAAATTTGATTTCGACCGTATCATCATTGATAACTTACAAGGAACATTTAGCCGAGGTAGCGTTAAAGCAATTGGTGAAATTCCGATATCGGACATAACACTTCAAGTTACTAATCCTTTAACCCTTACCCTTGACCGTATCGCGTTAAATTTGAAAAGCTTATATCAAGGTAACGTCAGTGGTGGTTTACAGCTAACTGGCTCTGCTCTCAACCCATTAATTGGTGGTAATATCGAACTTAAAAACGGTAAAGTGCTACTTGCTGAGTCAACGAACCTAAACCCGCAGCCAAACGATACATTAGAAGAATTAACAACACTGCTCAAATCACAAACATCTGAGCCAGCAGAAACAGATAAAACCGTTACACGTTTTAATAATTTACAAATCAAGCTTGGTAACAACGTTAGAATTACGCGGGCGCCGATTCTTGATTTTATAGCAACTGGCGACCTTAACGTCACAGGCACAATCAACGACCCAGTGCCAGAAGGAGTTATTAAACTCAAGGATGGAGGAGTTAATTTATTTACCACTCGCTTTAATTTAGCGCGTGGATATGAGCATACAGCAACTTTTAAAACAACGCAACCGCGAGACCCCGAACTAGATATTCAACTATTTGCAAAAGTACTCGATGTCGTTCAAAGTAGCGATTTTACCCGTAACATTACTGGACTAGCTGCATTAGAAAGTGTCCGTGTAGAAGCTAAAATTCAAGGACTTGCAAGTCAGCTAAACGAAAATCTTGAACTTACTAGTTCACCTACACGCGGTCAAAATGAACTTGTCGCATTGCTTGGAGGTGGGTTTGTAGAAACTCAAGGTCGAGGGAGCGATAGTACATTAGGATTAATTAATATTGCAGGTTCTGCTGTACTTAATAACTTTCAAAGTGCGTTTAGCGAAATTGGTACAGCATTTGGTTTGAGTGAGTTTCGCTTATTCCCAACTATTATTACCCAAGACCCAGAAGCTGGTAAAAACTACACAAGCTTAGAACTTGCCGCAGAAGCAGGTGTAGACATTTCACCAAAAGTCTCAGCATCCGCACTCAAAATATTAACAACTAATGACCCAGTTCAATGGGGTTTAAACTATCGTATCAACAAAGAAATCCGCTTCCGCACCTCCACAAATTTATTCAATGACAACCGCGCAGTATTAGAATTTGAACGTAGGTTCTAAAATAAAACTTTAACTAACTGTGCTGTGTATAAATGACCTCTTAAAGCTGGAATTATTTCAACACCTACCTCAACATCGTCTCGACTGGGTGTGTGAGCGCGCGTCTCTTCTAGAATTAGAAGTAGGCGAAATTTTAGTTAGGGAAGGAGATGTAGGACGAGGGTTTTGTATATTATCTAGTGGTGTTATGGCTATAACTCGCCGCAGCGAAGGAGTAGAAATGCCTATAGGACAACATAAGGCGCCAGAATTTTTTGGAGAAGTCCAAGTACTTACCGATGAAGTTGTACCAGTAACACTGCGGACTTTAACTCCATGTCGGTTACATTTACTCTCACCAGAAGATTTTTTAGAATTACTTCATGAATGTCGTGATTTTGAGCGCACTGTTTTTCGAGTTGTACAACGGCGCCTCGAAGGGTTAACATCATTTATTCGTCAGCGCGAAAAAATGGCGGCACTAGGCACATTATCTGCGGGGTTAGCGCATGAACTCAACAATCCAGCAGCAGCAGTAGTACGCACACTACAAGATATTACTCCTGCCTTATTAGAATTACAGCGGATGAATATGGTGGCAGGGCAAAACCAAATTGATGAAGAACATACTCAAGAATGGCTCTCGGCGCGTGATGATGGTTATGATGCAATTCTTAACTCACATATTGATATTAATACAATAGCTGAACGTGAAGAAGAACTTCTCGAATGGCTCGAAGATTACGGAGTTGAGCAACCTTGGAAACTTGCTGAACCGTTAGCAGCAAGTGGAGTTGAAATTAGTACACTCAATAAATTAATTGAAAGATGGCGCCAACATCCAACCGAGCTTCGAGATATGGGAATACGTTGGTTAGCGCTATCATTCGATGTAATGTCCATGATAAATAGCGGACTCAAAGGTGCCAAGCGTATTTCTGAACTAGTACAAGTCATGAAATCATACTCGCATATGGATGAAGGCGCCGTTCAACAAGTAGATATACACGAAGGATTAGAAGATACGCTACGGTTATATGCCCATAAACTAAAGCATGGAATTCAA
The DNA here is from genome assembly GCF_000331305.1 of Calothrix sp. PCC 7103. Classification (GTDB taxonomy): domain Bacteria; phylum Cyanobacteriota; class Cyanobacteriia; order Cyanobacteriales; family Nostocaceae; genus Dulcicalothrix. The sequence continues at coordinate 1,300,248 of NZ_KB217478.1, forward strand.
ATTCGCCGTAACTATAACTCTAAAATTCCAAAAATCATGGCTTACGGCAGTGAACTCAACCAAGTTTGGACGAATCTAATTGAAAACGCCATAGATGCAATTACCGTTAAAGGTGTTATAGAAATAACAACAAAATGTACTAATGAAAAAATTCAAATCGAAATAACCGACTCAGGTTTAGGCATCCCCCAAGAAATACAATCACGTATATTCGAGCCATTTTTTACCACAAAATCTATAGGTAAAGGTTCTGGGCTAGGGTTAGAAATGATAAGACGTATTATCGAAAACCGTCATTGTGGTAGCATCACCTTTACCTCAAAACCTGGAGAAACACGTTTCACCGTTTCTTTGCCTATCTCTACACCTACAACATCGGCACCGTTCTAAACGGTTACTTAATAATTAATAATCAATTAAGAAATTATATGTCAGGAGAAAACTAGTTATTGTTAGTTAGACGCATAAAATTGGGAATAATAGGCAAACAAGAGACGAACAATAGTTTATTCAGGAATATCAGAGACGATGATACTATCTGGTTATCAAATTGGGGAGCAAATCTATGCAGGGACAAGAACCCTCGTTTATCGTGGGGTGAGACAACAAGACCAAAAGCCTGTTGTTATCAAGCTACTACGGCGTGATTATCCTTCCGTTAGCGAATTAGTGCAATTTCGCAACCAATACACCATCACCAAAAATCTTGATAATGAAGGCATTGTTAGAACTTACAGCTTAGAGAATTACCAAAATAGCTATGCATTGGTAATGGAAGACTTTGGTGGTATTTCTCTTAAACAGTATACGAGCGCAACACCTATAAGCTTGGCTGATTTTTTCCCTATTGCTTTACAAATCGTTACCATTTTAAATAATTTATATCACCATAGAATTATTCACAAGGATATTAAACCTGCCAATATCCTAATAAATCCAACTACAAAACAAGTAAAGCTAATTGACTTTAGCATAGCTTCTTTACTTTCAAGAGAAACACAAACTCCTAGTTGTCCTGACGTTTTAGAAGGAACCCTTGCATATATATCCCCCGAACAAACGGGGAGAATGAATCGGTTAGTAGATTGGCGTAGTGATTTTTACTCATTAGGTGCTAGTTTCTACGAGCTACTAACTGGGCAATTACCGTTTACAACTAACGACCTAATGGAGTTAGTGTATTGTCATCTAGCAAAGCAGCCTCCACAAGCTACTACAATTAATACAGAGATTCCTATTGTTATCTCTAACATTGTAGCCAAACTGATGGCGAAAAATGCAGAAGACCGCTATCAAAGCGCTTTGGGGTTAAAGCACGATTTAGAGCAAGCGTATTCAATATATAAAGAGACAGGAGAATTTACAAATTTTGAGTTAGGAAAGCGAGATATTCCTGACCGCTTTACCATTCCAGAAAAACTGTATGGTCGTGAATCTGAAATAAAAACGTTGCTAACCGCCTTTGACCGTATAGCAAAACCATTTACTCAACTCAATCGGTCGGAAATGATATTAGTAGCGGGTTATTCTGGAGTTGGAAAAACGGCTATAATTAATGAAATTCACAGACCAATTGTACAGAAAAAAGGTTATTTCATTAAAGGTAAATATGACCAGTTCCAACGCAATATTCCTCTTTCTGGATTTGTACAAGCATTTCGTGATTTAATGCAGCAACTATTGAGTGAAAAAGATGCTCAATTGGACTCATGGAAAAACAAAATTTTGGCAGAGCTAGGTGAGCAGAGCCAAGTAATTATAGAGGTAATTCCAGAACTTGAAGAAATTGTTGGTAAACAACCTCCTGTTACAGAGCTTTTTGGAAGTGCAGCTGCAAATCGTTTTAATTTACTATTCCAAAAGTTTTTGCAAGTATTTACAGCAAAAGAACATCCGTTAGTAATTTTTATTGATGACTTACAGTGGGCTGACTCTGCATCGTTAAAATTAATCGAATTAGTGATGCAAAGTAATACACAGTATTTATTATTAATTGGCGCATATCGAGATAATGAAGTGGCGCCTGCACATCCATTAATGTTAACACTTGATAAAATAGAGAAAGATAAAGGTGTAATCAATACAATTGAACTGAAGCCACTTTCGTTAACTGATTTAAACTGCTTAGTTGCAGATGCTTTAAATTGCTCGTCAGATGCAGCAATTTCATTAACTGAATTAATTTATCAAAAAACCAAAGGGAATCCTTTCTTTAGCAATCAACTACTCAAGTCATTATACGAAGATGGATTAATATATTTTAATCATGAAAAGCTGCATTGGGAATGTAGACTTTCACAAATCAAAGAATTAGTGCTTAACGATGATGTAGTTGATTTTATGGTAAATCAATTACAAAAGTTACCATTAACTACTCAAGAAATTTTAAAATCGGCAGCTTGTATTGGGAATCAGTTTGACTTAAAGACTCTAGCAATAATCAATGATAAATCCCCAGCAGAAATAGGCGCCGAATTATGGAAAGCATTGCAAGAAGGATTTGTAATTCCCACAAATGAAGTATATAAGTTTTATCAAGATGATAGCATTGATAGTACTGATGATAATAAATTAGGCGCCTTAAACGGGCACTATAAATTTCTCCATGACCGTGTACAACAAGCAGCTTACTTGCTCATTCCTGAAGAGCAGAAAAAGTCAACGCACTTAAATATTGGTCAGCTTCTACTGAATAATACACCCAGAGAAAAGTACGAAGAGACAATTTTTGATATTGTTAACCAGTTGAATTATGGTGTTGACTTAATCAAGAGTCAAGAGCAGCTTAATCAACTAGCACATTTAAACTTAATTGCCGGACGTAAAGCCAAAACTTCTACTGCTTATAATGCAGCAAGTCAGTATTTAGATTTCGCGCTAAAGATAATATCCACAGATAGTTGGCAAAGTCAATATAGCCTCACACTAGCTTTATACGAAAATGCTTGTGATGCAGCTTACCTGTGTGGTGACTATGAAAAAATGGAACAGTTAGCGCAAAAAGTTGTTGACAACGGCGCCAGTCTTCTAGATAAAATTGGAACTTACGAAATACAAATTCAAGGTAATATTGTCCAGAACAAACTTACCAATGCCTTAAAAATTGCTATTGAGCTTCTCAAAAACATAGGCATTGAGCTTCCCCATACCCCATCTCAATTAGATATTCAACAAGCATTTCAAACAACCGCAGAAAAGCTAGCAGATAAAAAAATAGCTGATTTAATTCACTTGCCAGAAATGACTGACCCAAATATTTTAGCTGCCATGCGTATTTTATCAAGCATGTTTACTGCTGCTTATATGGGGCGCCCTGAATTTGTACCATTAGTCAGCTTAAAAATGGTTGACTTATCAATCCAATACGGCAATACAGGACTTTCAGCAAATGGTTATTGCACTTACGGTTTTCTTTTATGTAGTGTAGTTGGTGATATAAATGCAGGTTGCGAATTTGGAGAATTATCTTTAAATGTATTATCTAAAACAAATGCCACTTCATTACAAGCAACAATTTTACTTCCTTATAATAGTTTTATTGGGCTATGGAAAAATCATGCGAATAACTTTTTGAACCCTTTGAAGGAAGTTTATAAGATTGCATTAGAAACTGGTGACTTGGAATTTGCAGCTTATGCATTAAACAATTATTCTTATTTAGCATACTTAACAGGTCAAGAGCTAGGAATTCTTGAAGATGAAATAGGTATATATTGTGAAAATGTTAATCATATGAAGCATCCGATGACATTACATTCTCTAACGATTTGGCAACAGACTATTCTAAACTTAGCAAAGAAAAGTGAAAATGTTTGTGTCTTATTAGGTGATGCTTATAATGAAGACATCATGTTGCCAAAACATTATGAGCAAAATTATGTAATGGCAATAGCAATTGTATATTTTAATAAAGTATTTCTGAATTATTTGTTTCATGATATTTCATTAGCTTTATCAAATTTGATGGAAGTGGAGAACAGATTATCTAGTTTGACTGGCTCACTAATTGTACCTAATTTTTATTTATATGATTCACTAGTAAGATTAGCATATTTTAGCGAAATTACATCTATAGAACAAAATAATTTTTTAGCAAAAATAGACTTTAACCAAGAAAAAATGAAGCATTGGGCAAACCATGCTCCAATGAATTTTTTAAACAAATACTACCTGGTAGAAGCTGAAAGATATCGGGTATTGGGTGAAAAAATGACTGCGATGGAATATTATGACAAAGCGATTGCACTTGCCAAGGAGAATAAATATATACAAGAAGAGGCTCTTGCAAATGAACTTGCAGCAAAATTTTATCTTGACTGGGATAAGCAAACTATTGCTCAAGCATATATGGTTAATTCCTATTACTGCTACGCGCGATGGGGAGCGTTAGCAAAAGTCAGCGATTTAGAAACACGTTATCCAGAGCTACTTGTTTCAACAAGGCAGCAAGAGAGAATTAATATTAATTTTAATCCCACAGAAACAATATCTGTAAATAGTACAGAAAAAACTGTTACTGGCAGTACTAAAGTTTTGGGTTCCTTAGATTTATCAAGCTTTGTTAAAGCTTCACAAGCAATTAGCAGTGAGATAGAGCTTGATAAGTTGCTTGTGAAATTAATGCAAATTTTGCTTGAAAATGCTGGCGCCACAAAAGCTGTTTTAATTCTATCTAAATCTGATAAGTTAGTAATCGAGGCAACAAGTATATCTACATCAACCACAAAAGTATTGCAATCAATACCAGTAGATGAAAGTCAAGATGTCCCTATTAGCTTAATTAACTATGTATCACGTACACGAAAAAGTTTAATTTTAAATGATGCCGTCACAGAAATGGAAAGCTTAAAATATGATTTAAAACAAATAGACTCATATATATTTAAATCTAAACCCAAAAGTTTGTTGTGCAATCCAATTCTAAATAAAGGTAAATTAATTGGTATTCTTTATCTAGAAAATAACCTTAATATTGGGACATTTCCCAAGGATAGATTAGATAGCATAAATCTACTTTGCTCTCAAGCTGCTATCTCCTTAGAAAATGCTAATCTGTACCAGCAGTCTCAAGACTATGCTCAACAGTTAAAGCACTCCTTTGACAACCTCAAACAGGCACAGCTACAGTTAATACAAAGCGAAAAAATGTCCGCACTTGGTAACTTAGTCTCAGGTATAGGACACGAAATTAATAACCCTGTTGGTTTTCTTGCTGGTAATATACAGCCAACACGCGAGTATGTTCAAGATTTATTAACACTTATAGACTTATATCAAGAACATTATCCTAACCCAGTTGCAGAAATTACAAAAGAAATTAAAGCTAGAGATATAGAATTTATTAAACAAGATTTGCCTAAAGTCATATCTTCCATGCGACAAGCAGTTGACCGCATTTACGATATAAGTATTAGTCTGCGTACTTTTTCGAGGGCAGATACTGACAAGAAAATTCTTTTTAACATTCACGAGGGTATAGATAGCACCCTCATGATTCTCAAACACCGTTTGAAAGCATCAAGTATTCGTCCCGAAATAGAAGTTGTAAGAAGTTATGATGATTTGCCGCAAATTAAGTGTTTTCCTGGACAACTTAACCAAGTGTTTATGAATTTGCTTGCTAATGCTATTGATGCTTTAGACGAATCTAGCCTTGGGCATAGCTATAATGAAATAATACTTAGCCCTAACCGCATTACAATCACTACGAAAATAAGTGATACTAAACAAGAGGTGATTATAAGTATTCAGGATAATGGACCAGGAATGACACCAGAAGTTAAGGCTCAAATATTTGACCATCTATTTACAACTAAACCTGTTGGGCAAGGAACAGGGTTAGGACTAGCAATTGCTTATCAAATTATTGTGGAAAAACATTGTGGAAAAATAGAGGTAAAATCGGCGCCAGGTCAAGGTGCTTGTTTTCAGATCATAATTCCTGTTTAAGGGTTTCCACTTACTTCTTGTGGAGCAGGCATCCCTGCCTGCCTTATTATAATGGAACGGGCAAGGATGCCCATTCCACAACATTGTTAATTTATTTTTTGGAAGTGCTTTAACTTACGTAAGTAAATTTACTATTAATTTGTGGGCAAAAGTTTGTAAAATTTTATGCTGAACTTATATATAATGATAAAAACTTTAAAACAATTTAATACTTTTTATTTATTTAGTTCATACGATTGAGAAATAGCATTTACGCTGAAAATATTCCTAAAATTGCTCAAAAATTGCTTGATATCGCTTTATCTATCACAAGCATTTCAATTGAATTGAAAACAGTCGAAATGTTGTTAATAAAAATATCAAAACAAAACATCATCATATGTTACTTACAGAAAAAGCCTTTCAAAACCAGACATCTGAGCAATCTAACGATGTTTTGCAATGCACAGCCCCAAAATTCACTCAAACAGTAGCTGATTCAATTGTACAAGTACTTGGAGTGCTAGGAGTGCATCATGCCTTTGGCATAGGAGGTGGCGCCATTGCTCCAATATGGTCAGCTTTAGAACAAAGTGTAATTGAAGTGCTGCACTTCCGTCATGAGGCAGGAGCAGCTTTTGCCGCAATGGAAGCATATTTCGCCAATAATCGTCCGGTTGTTGTGTTTACTACTACTGGTCCAGGCATCACTAATGCTTTAACGGGAATCGCAGCTGCGCGCTCTGAGGGAGCAAAAGTAATTTTAATATCGGGCTGTACGCCAACAAGATACCAGGGTAAGTGGGCATTTCAGGAAACAAGTCCTCACACACTGCCTCAAGAAATTTTTACGGCTGGCTCTTTATTTCATTATGCACGCTGCATCCATTCAGCTTCAGAACTGCCAGAAATAGCACAACAGCTTGCATTTGCTCTATCAAAACCCGGTGGTTTTGTAGCTCATCTCAGTATTCCTGCTGATATTCAAACAAGTTTTAGCCCTAATCTTAATATTAAGCAGCAAAATCCAAAATTATCGCCACTTATTCCAGATCAAAAAGTAATTGACAAAGTTGCTAAATTATTAACTTCCGAATCCTTTGCTATTTGGATAGGTTTCGGCGCCCGTGATGCATCAAGAGAAGTACGGGAGCTTGTTGAAAGAACGGGAGCAACCGTAATGTGTTCGCCTCGTGGTAAAGGTATCGTGAGTGAAAATCATCCTCAATTTCTTGGTGTGACTGGATTTGCTGGACATACATCTGTTTTGGAGTATATGAAATTCTCCCCTCCCCAACGCCTCCTCGTTTTGGGAACTCGTTTAGGAGAATTTACCTCGTTTTGGAACTCGGCAATGATACCACCCAAAGGTATTATTCATGTGGATGTTGACCCTCTAGTTCCAGGAACTGCTTACCCAACAGTTCATACACTTCCTGTAATCGCTGATATTAAAACCTTTCTAGAATTATTACTGCAAAAATTACCATCACACTTAAATAAATCTTCAATACCATTATTACATCCTAATCCTTGCTCTCTTACCAAACAAGAAGAGGGAACTATTTTTGAGAATGCTTTAGTTCGACCAAGCGTATTGATGGAGAAAGTTCAGGAAATAATTGTGGAAGGTAGTGATGCCATTGTTATGGCTGACGCAGGTAATTGTCTTGCCTGGTCAATTCACCACCTTAAATTTAATACAGCAAAACGCTGGCGAGGAAGTACTGGCTTTGGTTCAATGGGATATGCCACGACTGGAGTTGTTGGTGCCACCCTTGTAAGTGACTCCAAGGCAGTAGTGATAGTTGGCGATGGTGCAATGTTAATGAACAACGAAGTGAATACAGCAGTTCAATATAATATTCCCGCTGTTTGGATTGTTCTTAACGATGCTTGTTATAACATGTGTGCCCAAGGCACAAAAAAACAAGGATATGTCAGCGTTAAAACACAAATCCCATCTACAGATTTTGTCATGCTCGCACGTAGTATGGGTGCCGATGGTATTTGTGTAGAAACCGAATCTCAAATAGAAGCAGCGCTTTCACAAGCAATGAGCGCAAAAGTTCCATTTATTGTAGATGTTAGAATTGACCCCACCGAAATAGCGCCAATTGGCACAAGAATTAATAGTCTAATCGCACAAGCAGCCAAATCATAAAACATCTGATTAATTGCCCGTGCCTGTAGAGACGTTACATGTAACGTCTCTACAATAATTTTATTACTGTGGTAACGTACCTAGCGCCACATCTCCCCAACGCATAACAGTTGCAGCCGCACTACTAGCAGTACCAAAGCTGTACATTAAAACTAAATCATTTTCGCAAATCTTGCCCATTTGTGATGCATGATATAGATTTGCTAAAGTTACTACTGCTCCCATATTAGCGTAACTGGGGTAAAAGTTAACTGTACGCTCTGGATCAATTCTTAATGTACGTATATAAAAATTTGCAAGCCAAGCAGTTGCTGTATTCAAAACAAAAAAATTAATATCATTTAGGGTAACTCCTGCGGCAGCAGCAGCACCTTCACAACAAGTGCGAACCATTTCCGCAGAAGTATTGCCAATAATATTGTTCATATCCTTAGCCACTTTCATGCGAAACTTCTGGTTTCCCTTTTCATCTTCTATTACTTTTACATCTAATTTGTCACACAAGACACTAGTATTGATTGCCTTTGTACCTAAAATACCCTGGTTAACAGATAGTGAACCAACTACAAAAGCCCCGGCGCCATCGCCAAAAAACCATGAAAGAGTATCATCTTCATCAACAAGGCGAGAATAAGTACAAGAAATCACTACTAGTACATTTCTATATTTACCAGCTTGGACTAAAGCAGAAGCTGTTTCTAAAGCTACCGGAGCGCTGCAACAACTTGCATCAAGATTCCAGGCGCCGCATTTTAACCCCAACTCACGAGCGAGGAAAGCAGCATTACCAAACCCAAGTTGGTCAGGTAAAAACGAGGAAACAATTATCAGGTCTACATCCAACGGAGAAAGCTTGGCGCCATCAATTGCCTCTTTTGCAGCACGATATTCTAAAGTTAATGCGGTTTCACCCTCACCAAGTACTCGTCGCTCAACAGTACCGCGAAATGGGTCTTTTAAATATGGCATCATCTCCAGTTCAAAATCGTTGCTCGGAGTTGATTCAGTCAGTGACATTAACCTACACAAGGTTTTAGATTCAGCTTTAGCAACCAGTTCTGGATATTTTTCTTGATAATAACTGTTAGTACGAATTACGCTTGGTAAACTTACCGCAAGCGAACGAATTCCTACTGGAATATGCATTTGTTTATCTCCTCGTTGTAATTTTGATTTTTGCGGGAGATGCTTGATTATTAGATAATTTAAAACCCTGAATATAGGAAAATATTCTTACTGCCCTATTCAAAAAATAAATTGTATTTACATTAAACTCTACTTTTATTCTTTAAACCTTACGGTATTTGCGGAAAATTGCTAAGTTTTTTCAAGTTTTTTCTAAGTATTTACTCTTGATTTATTAAATTAAGTATGTATTTATACTGTTAAAAAAACGTAGAGATTTTATATCATGTCCGGTAACATAGCCATAATAAAATTGTTGTAGAGACGCGATTAATCGCGTCTCTACTGAAGCGGGTAATTATGAGTAATCAACCGGACATGATATTACGAATGATTTTAGGTGTTATAGATACTAGCGCTCTTCCATCACTTTGGTCGGAGCAAAATCTAAACCCCTTACTACATAAGCTTTTCATCAAAACCTATAATTTTTAGATTCTGTTAGGAAATAAAGCTTTAAACCCAGTTTCTATATGGAGCCTAAAAATCACGTTCGATTTTTAGCTAGATAACGAAGTGGGGTATTATATTTTTAAAAGGCGGGCAAGGATGCCCGCTCCACAAGAGAGTTATGAAAAGTTTACAGCAAGTTGGTATAGTTATATTAGCGGCAGGCGCCTCTACTCGCATGGGCACACCTAAGCAGCTACTCAAATTTCAAGGACGTAGCTTTTTGCGCCACACTACAGAAATAGCTTTGGCTTCTGTTTGCAAACCTGTTATAGTCGTACTCGGAGCAAATGCCTTACAAATTCATGATGAAATATCTGAACTTCCTGTTGTTATTGTTGAAAATCATGATTGGCGCCAAGGAATGGGAGGTTCTATTCAAGCGGGTATAAAAAAGCTTGAGCATGATAGTAATATTGATGGTGCCATACTTTTACTTTGTGACCAACCATTTATTTCTGTGGATATTATTAATGAGCTTGTAGAAGCTTTTTATACTACGGCAAAACCAATTATAGCGAGTGAGTACAAGCAAACGTTAGGAGTGCCAGCACTTTTTAGTCGTCAGATTTTTGCTGAATTAATGAATTTAAATAGTGCTTCTGGAGCAAAACAAGTTATTCATAAGTATGATAAATTAGTACATACAGTTAATTTTGAATTAGGCGCCATTGATATTGATACCCCAGAAGAATATGAGCAATTAAATATCTAAGGAATTGTTAGTAATAAAATTAATTATATCAACCAGTTCATCAGGTTCAATAGGCTTTGATATACTGGCTTGAAAACCTGCTCGCATGATTTTATCGTTTGATTCATTAACATAGCCACTAATTGCTACTGATTTTAATGGTTCAGTCCATTGTAAACCTAGTGTTTTCGCTTCTTCGAGTAACATGTAACCATCTTTATCAGGCATTATTAAGTCGCTGATCAAAATATCTGGTTTATTTGTTTGCAAAATTTGTAAAGCTTGTGTTGCAGAATTAACTGCGGTAACTTTGGCACCTTCATGTTCTAAAAGCATTACTAATAAATCTAATGTATCTGTTTCATCGTCAACAACCAAAATTTTTAATCCTTTAAGTAAAGATTTTTTTAATGTACTATAATTTCTTTTATCGCCTTGTATAGTTGTATTTTCTGTGCTTGTTACTTTATTTAATAATGGCAGTCGAATTGTAAAAATTGCTCCTTGATTTACACCTTGGCTTTCTGCTTCAATAGTGCCACCATGCATTTCAATTAATTTTTTTGCTATTGTCAACCCTAACCCTGCTCCTTGATGAGTGCGAGTCCGAGAACCATCTTCTTGACGAAATTGTTCAAACACATAAGGAAGAAATTTCTCGCTAATTCCTTGCCCTGTGTCACTAATACTAATTTGAACAGTATTCTCACTATTTTTATTTACATCAATACAAACTTTTACAGTCCCTTTTTCAGGAGTGAATTTGATTGCATTAGATAGTAAATTCAAAATTACTTGATATAATTTTCTTTTATCACCTAATACTTCTACTGCTGAATAATTACATACATACTCTAAACTTATAGATTTAGCTCTAACTGGTAATTGCGTAGTGTCAATGGCGTCTTCCATAACAGATTTTAAATCAACAACTTTACGTTCAAACTGCATATGTCCAGATTTTAAACGCGAAATATCTAAAATTTGTTCAACTACACCTTGTTGTCGCTTTAAGTTACGTTCGATAACTTCTAAACGCTGGTTTCTAGTTTTTTGATCAAAAGGATATTTACGTAGTAATTGCGTCCATCCTAATATGGCATTTAATGGTGTACGTAGTTCATGAGAAGCTATCGATAAAAACTCATCTTGAACACTATATGCTTGTAATAACTCTTCTGTATATTTTTGCTGTGCAACTTCACACTCTTTTCGGTCGGTAATATCTAAAATAATACCACTAGCTCTTATGGCTTTACCCGAATTATCGTAGAAAAAATGTCCTTTACTCGCTATCCAATGAATACTATTATCTAACCAGACAACACGAAACTCTTGATAAAAGTCACTGTTATTTTCTAAAGCAAATTCTAATGCTTGGCTAATTAAATATCTGTCTTCATTATATACACAATTAATAAATTTTTGATATGTTCCATCGAAACTTCCTATTTCTAGTCCAAATAATCGTTCGTGATTATCATTCCAAGTAATAGTATTTGTTATTAAGTCCCAGTCCCAAATACCTAAGTTTGCAGCATCTTGCGCTACTCTAAACCTCTCTTGGTGTTCGTAAAGAAGTTTTTGATTAGCTACATACTCTTCTTTAATTCTTTTTTGTTCTAAACACTTTTCAATGGCAACAACAAGACGACGATAGTGTTGCTTTTTTAGAACATAATCGTCTAAACCTGCCTTCATCGCTTCTACAGCAATCTCCTCACTACCACTGTCTGTGAACATAATAACAGGGCAATTGGGATATTTATCTTTTATTTTTTTTACTACTGTTAGTCCATCAATCCAAAGTAGCTTGTTATCGGTTACTACTAAATCGAAATTACCTGTTAATAGTGCTTGCTCTAAATCATCGTCGTTTGTAATTTCGTCAAATGTTATACCTTGAGCAAATTTTAGCTTCAATTCGCGAGCAGCGAGGAAGCGGTCGTTGGGATTATCATCGATAAGGAGAATGTGTAATGGCATTTTGGATTTTTATATGGAGCGGGTTTACATATATATATGTTAAAAGAAAGTGCAGAATTTTGGTTAACCCGCCTTTACTAGACAGGTTGCAGTTGTATCCAGAACTTACTACCTTTTCCTAATTCGGAATCTACACCGCATTGTCCGTTTATCCTTTCAACTCCTTTCCGTACCATAGCCAAGCCTATTCCAGTTCCTGGGTAAGACTCAACGCCGTGTAAACGTTCAAACACACCAAATATTTTGTCATGATATTCTGGCTTGATTCCAATCCCGTTGTCTTCTACCCACAGAATGAAATTATTTTGATTAGGTAACATCTTCAATAAGTCCCTCAATAAAGGATTCATCTTCTGTTGTAATTAAAGTTTGTCATAACTTAATCTATTTGACTTGTCCATCCTTTTGATGTCAAGCAATTTCTTTTGATTGTTGTTGCTTGCCATCAATAATTTGCAGCGAAACATTTATATTTGCCTTTTGAAACGCGCGCTGGGTCAAATAAATTTAGTTTGGGTCATCTTCCACCAGTAAAATGGTATGTATTGCTGTCATACTTACCTGCTATCGTCTTTCAGTTCAATCCAGAAACTACTGCCTTGTCCCTTTATAGACTCGATACCAACACGACCCCCCATTCTTTCAACTCCTTTACGAACAATTGCTAACCCAATACCTGTACCTGGGTAACGCTCTATTCCGTGTAAACGTTCAAAAACGCGAAAGATGCGTTTATGGTGTTCAGCTTCTATACCAATACCATTATCCTTTACCCATAACCTTACCCATCCTGGAGTTGTAATTTCTGCCCATATTAGTACCTGTGGTTGTTCGCCAACTCTTACAAATTTAATCGCATTAGTTAATAAATTGGCAATCACTTGTGCGGCGGTATTAAAATGCGCTAAAACTGTGGGCAGTGGCGCCGAAATTATCACTTTAGCGTCTTTTGCTTTTAAATCACTATCTAACTGAGTCATTACCTCAAACATTACATTATTTAAATTGACTGGTTGCAAGTATAAATCTGCACGACTAAGACGACTGTAAGCGAGTAAATCTTGAATCAGATTTTCTAAACGCTGGGCAGAGTTGAGAATTCGACTAATATATTCGTTTCCCACTTCGTCAAGTAGCTTACCATAGTCTTCTGCCAATGCTTCGGCAAAACCCTGCATTGCCCGTAACGGCGCCCGCAAATCATGGGATACTGTGTAAGCAAATGCCTCTAATTCCTTATTAGCAGCTTGCAACTGGGATATACGCTCCATAACTTGCTGTTCCAAAGTTTCTGTTAAATGGCGAATTTGTTCATGTGCAAGTTTTTGTTCAGTAATATCTTCGGCAATACCAACATAATAATTAAGCGCTCCTGTTTCGTCACAGATAGGAAAACCTCTATCCCATATCCAGCGAACCGAACCATCAGGACGTATAATTCTGAATTCTATATTAGTAAGTTGCCCGTTTTCCTGTTGTTGTAACTTGCCTATAACTCGCTTATAATCTTCTGGATGTACCGCATCGAGCCAAGAGAGTGGCTGACTAATAAGACTATCACAAGAGCGATACCAAATTTTTTCATAAGCCTTATTAGCATAAAAATGCTGGCGAGAATCTGGACTAGCAATCCAAATTATGGCATCAAGATTATCAGCAAACAAACGGAACCGCTTTTCGCTTTCATTTAAAGCAGTTTTGATAAACTGTTTTGATATCTCAAGCTCTAACTCTAAGTGAGTCTGCTCAATTAGTTTGTGAACCGCAAAGCGTAAACAAACCGCATCAATTTTTTCTTTTATCAAATAATCATAAGTTTCTTCATCTCTAGCCAAAGCTTCATGTTGCTGAGGAGTTAATATGACTACAGGCAATTTACTACCTTTATTAGTGTTAAATTCTGCCTGTAATTGTTCAATAAACGCGCGCGCGTTCATATCAGGCAATATAAAATCGAGTAAAATAGCATCAGGTTTACCTTGCTTACATAACTCTAATCCAAGAGTCGCGGACTCTACCTGCAAAATTTTATAGATATATTGCTTATCTTGCAGCAGGTAACGACGATAAGTTTGTCGGTCTTCATAATTGTCGTCCACAATCAGAACCGTCTTTTGATTCTGTATCATTGCTACCTGTGTAATGTATCTATAACATTGGTAATACATCCAAACCTAAATTGGTTTAGATAAGTAGAGAGATTACATGTAACCTCTCCACCTATTATTTGACGATAGTAACAACTCTCGACAAATCTTAAATCTTTCTAATTGAAGGTAGATAACAAATTTTAACACTCCATTATTCGTAAATCTTAATTGTTATCTATATAAAATCAGCCTTTAGATAGAGTTCTCTTTGAATCAACTCAACCATGTTGATATTAATTAGTTTTACCACAGAGGCGCAGAGTACACAGAGAGAAGAGAGTACGCGCCTTTTAGACGCGATGAATGGAGTTTCTACTCTGTGCCCTCTGTGTGTTTGTGGTAAAAACATATACCTCTAAAAAATTAGTAAAGAGTTTTGGCAAATATAAACTTCGGTTACAATCATCTAGATAAAATTGTTCTCATAAATAACTATCTGTGGGTAGGAGAATCTCCTGTAAGTTTGTGGTTAAATCGAGCAACAGTAGTCATATTGATATATATATTATGCTCGGCACAGAAATTTTAGAACAATATGCCACAGGTAAAAGAGATTTTACTGGCGCCGATTTAAGCGAAGCAGAACTCGAAGGTGCCAATCTCACTAGTATAATATTAGACGAGGCATTATTAGACGGTGCCAATTTGAACGGGGCAAACTTAAGTCAGGCAAGTTTACAAAATGCTGACTTGAATGGAGCAAATTTAACAAACGCTGACTTGACTGGTGCCAATTTAACAGGAGCAATTTTAGAAGGGGCAATTTTAGAGGGTGCAATTTTAGATAGTGCAAACCTTAGCTACTCAGAACTGACGGTAGCTAAGATGATAGAAGCTGATTTAACGCAAGCTGATTTGAGTGAAGCGAATTTAAATGCAGCTAACCTCGATAAAGCTAATTTAAGTGGAGTTGACGCACATCAAGCTGATTTGAGTAGCGCTAACTTGGCAAGTGCTGATTTACATGAGGCAAATCTAAGTGGAGCGAATTTAGAAGGCGCCAATTTAGAAGGAACGATTTTAGATGAAAATACTGATATAGATTAATCCATGAACATGCGAGTTACCGTTGGACCCCCATCATTAACAATCAACCACGGCAGCACTTTTATGGTGACTGACTTAGATGGGCAGATTAATCAAGATAAATTTTTGGGTATTTTTACAGACGATACTCGTTTTTTAAGTTACTACGCTCTTTATGCCGATGCTTTACCTTGGATTCGTTTGCGGTCTACAACACCAAGATATTATGCTGCACAAGTTTATCTGACAAATCCAGAATTGACAACTGAAGATGGAGTTATTCCCAAAGGCGCCTTATCACTAACTGTGGGTAGAACAGTAGAAGGAGGTATTCACGAAGATATAGACATAACAAATTATAGTACAAAGAAAGTTAGTTTTAGTTTTGAAATTGCCCTACGTTCAGACTTTGCCGATATTTTGGAAGTGCAGCAAGGTAAAATTATACGTCGAGGATGCATCGAAACAAGATGGGATAAAGAGCGTAACGAATTACATACGACTTATAAAAATAAAGATTTTTCTCGCAGCATAATTTACCAATTGCGTAACTATACATCTCAACCTCATTATGCCAACGGTCGCGTTACCTTTGAAATTGCATTAGAACCAGGCGCCAGTTGGCATACCTGTGGTAATTTTATTCTAGTTTTAGATAAATTAACGCGCGAGCCTTTAAATATATGTTATGACTCTGCTGTGAATACTGAAGTTAATTCTAAATTAGAACAATTGAATCAAAAATGGGTTGAGTCAGTCACCGAACTAACGACAGCAAACGAGGAAGTATATCGAGTATACAAACAATCTGTCAGAGATTTAGCGGCATTACGACTATATGATTATGATTTAGGTGATGATATTTGGCTACCTGCTGCTGGTGTTCCGAAGTTTGTAACAATTTTTGGACGTGACAGTTTAATTGCTAGCTTACAGGCTACAACAGTTCATCCTGGCTTTGCACGCGGTGCCTTAAAAAAGTTATCACAACTACAAGCTACAACATGGGATGATTGGCGTGATTCTGAACCAGGTAAAATTTTACATGAAATACGCAACGGTGAATTAGCGCATTTCCAAAAGGTACCTCATATACCTTATTATGGTACTGCCGATGCAACTGTATTATATTTAATAGTTTTGCATGAAACGTGGAAATGGTTAGGGGATAATTCATTACTTAACTCATATAGAGATACAGCATTACGCTGTTTAGAGTGGATTGATAATTATGGTGATTTAGACGGTGATGGTTTTCAAGAATATAAAACTCGTTCGAGTAACGGTATAGAGAACCAAGGTTGGAAAGATTCAGGAGATGCAATAGTGTATCCTGATGGTAGTAAGGTCTCGGCGCCGAAAGCCTTGTGTGAACTCCAAGGTTATGTATATGATGCCTGGATACGTATGGCTGAAGTATTCGATGCTTTGGATGAATGCTCGTATGCCAACTCGCTACGCAGCAAAGCATCGCAACTCCAAGCGAAGTTTGAAAAACACTTTTGGTGCGATGATATAGGTTATTATGCGTTTGCACTCGATAAAGACAAACAGCCAGTTAAAACTATTGCTTCAAATCCAGGTCACTGTCTATGGAGTGGTATTGTAAGTAAAGAGCGTGCGAGTCGTGTAGTTGAAAAACTTATGGCGCCAGATATGTTTACAGGTTGGGGAATAAGAACATTATCAGCAGAAAATCCAGCATTTAACCCATTTTCTTATCATCTTGGTTCAATTTGGCCTCATGACAATGGTATTATTGCACTAGGATTAAAAAAATATGGTTTCACCGAAGAAGTAGCTCGTGTGGCACGTAGTCTGTTTGAAGCTGCCAGCTATTTTGCATCTTACCGTATCCCTGAAGTATATGCAGGTATTGAGGAAAAACCAGGCGCCTTTCCAGTTCCTTATATAGAGGCAAATGTACCACAAGCCTGGGCAGCAGGTTCAATATTCCAGCTTTTACAAGCAATACTCGGTCTTACTGCTGATGCACCAAACAACAAACTTTACGTCAACCCCTGTTTACCAGCTTGGTTGCCAGAAATCACATTGCGTCGTTTAGAAATTGGTAATAGTAAAGTTGATTTAAAATTTTGGCATCAAGATGGGGAAACTCACTGGGATGCTTCAGTTGCATCAGGTGATATTGAAGTGAGATAGTAAGCTTATAAACGAAAGTAGACGAAAACACATAAACGAATGTTCCCGACAAATAATTGAAACTCAATAATCATTCCAGAGACAGAGAAAAACGGAGCTAGAGCGTCCTAGCCAGAGATAGATGTACTTTAACACCAATAAAAGCTATTTAATATATATAACGAAAGGTATTTCTCTATGGAGGAGCTAAATAATATTTATCACCTCGATAGACAAACATCTTGCCAACATCATAAAAATAGGTTATTTGACGAATGATTTAAGAATTTTATCTCAAGATTTTAAGAGAAAGTGATTAAGAACATACTAAGATGACAGAAGCAGCGCTAATTATCCTTCTTCCTCACTACTTTGTTCTTAATTTAAGAAACCAGAAACCGGGTTTCTAAGTAAAATCGTTGTTTTCATTATAAGATATCGACAAAGAAAGCCGGTTTCTACGGTTTCTAATATTCGTACTCACACATATAGAAAATAGCACAACGTATCAATTTAGCCATTTCGCAGGAGTGAATTTGAATGTTTAGTAATTTGCATCGGTTATTAGCAAGTACTGTAATGGTAATGGGAGTCTCCCTTGGTGCAGTTAGTCCTGCCGTAATTTCCACCTCAGTTCAAGCTCAGGAAACAGTTCGTGGTAACGCATCAGATTTAAGAATCCCATCCAAAAAAATATCTCAAACACCTACTCCAACACAAGGAACCGTCAGCTTTCCTGATGTCAGCCAAGATTATTGGGCAAGTCCTTTTATTCAAGCGCTTGCAGAAAGAAACATAATTGCAGGTTTTCCTGATGGTACTTATAAACCAGAACAACCTGTAACCCGCGCTGAATTTGCAGCAATTATTCAAAAAGCTTTCAATCAAAACCGGGTACGACAGCTACCAACAGGTGGTTTTAGAGATATACGCTCCAACTTCTGGGCAGCACAAGCAATTACAACAGCTTTTGAAACAGGCTTTTTATCTGGTTATCCAGATAATACCTTCCGACCAAATCAGCAGATAACCAAGGTACAAGCAGTGGTTTCATTAGCTAGTGGTTTAGGATTAACTGGTGGTGACACAGCAATTCTGACCAGCTTCTACACAGATGCAAATGCTATTCCTACTTATGCAGTATCTCAAGTTGCTGGCGCCACACAAGCAAGTGTCGTTGTTAATTATCCAGACATCAGAGTATTTAATCCAGAAGTACCACTAACACGTGCAGATGCTGCTGCACACGTGTACCAAGCATTAGTAAGACAAGGAAGATTGCAACCTATTGCAAGCAACTTACCTGCGGCGAGTTATATAGTAGGTAGTACCCAAACTGGTACAACTCCTCCAGGTGGTCAAACAGGTAGCGATATTGTTACCACGGCATCGGCAAGCAATTCATTTACAGTTTTAGCCTCGTTGTTAAGAACAGCAGGTTTAGCAGAAAGCTTGCAACAGGGTGGACCATTCACAGTATTTGCTCCTACAGACGAAGCATTTGCAGCACTACCAAAAGAAACTCTAGACCGCTTACAACAGCCAGAAAACCGAGAAACTTTAATTAGAATATTAACTTATCACGTTGTACCTGGACAGTTAACAGCTAGCCAATTAAGAACTGGTGAAATAAACACTGCCGAAGGTAAACCAGTTAATGTGAATGTTAATACATCTGAAAATCGAGTCACAATTAATAACGCTCAAGTAACTCAGGCAGACATTTCAGCTAGTAACGGTGTTATCCACGCCATTAACAGAGTTTTAGTACCATCCGATATCAGCTTAAACCTTGGTTCGCAAGGACAAGCAGGAGTTGACCCAGGTCGTGCAACCCGTGGTGGTAGAAGCTATATCGGCGCTGCAGGTAATATTGGTATAACTGGTGGTGGTGGCTCATCACTTGGTGAAGGTAATTTCGCGGTCATCAGTAAAATAGGCTTGACAAATAATTTCTCAGTGCGTCCAAGCGCCGTATTTGGAGACAACACAACAGTATTAGTGCCCTTAACATTTGACTTGGCACCACGTGCAGCTAACCCAACAGGAGGCCAAGCATTCGCAATATCACCTTACATTGGTGCGGGTGTTGCCATTGAAACCGATGACGATGCCGAAGTCGGACTGCTATTAACTGGTGGTTTAGACATCCCACTAGGTTCTCGTTTCACACTTAACGGTGGTGTAAATGCAGCATTTCTTGATGAAACCGATGTTGGCATACAAGTAGGTGTAGGCTTCAACTTCTAATCTTGTAGCTTATCTTGTGGCACAGGCATCCTGCCTGTGCATTCAAAGTCATTATATTTTAGCCGTTAACAGTATACTAGATTGACTTGCACTAAAATGCCAAAACTATTAAACTAAGTCTATAAACTAAGTTTACTAAAGCGTTAAATCGTGGAAACAGTAAATATTCATCAAGCAAAGACGAATCTCTCGCGACTTTTATCGCGTGTTGAACTGGGAGAAGAAATCATTATTTCAAATCGAGGTATTCCGGTTGCTAAGTTAGTACCATTTCGCTCCTCATCAAATCGACTGAGTAGTTTAGGGCTAGACAAAGGGCGTTTTGTAGTACCAGAAGATTTTAACGCTCCCTTACCCGAAGATATATTAGCAGCATTTGAAGGTGACGCTTAAGTGAAACTATTGCTGGATACACAATGTTGGTTGTGGTGGTTTGCCGAACCAGAGCGTTTGAATGAGGATATAATAACTCAGATTGCCGACGAAGCGAATGAATTATGGTTTTCCGTTGCTAGCATTTGGGAAATAGGCATAAAAGTTTCTATAGGAAAATTACCACTGCCAGAACCACTCGACAGTTATATTTCCAGTCGAATGGCAGAACTCGGAGTTCAATTGCTTGACATTAGGGCAAATCATGCTGTAAAAGCATCTTCATTGCCCTTGCATCATCGTGACCCCTTTGACAGAATGTTGATTGCACAGGCAATAATTGAAGACATGACGCTCGTAAGTGCTGATTCTATGTTCAGACAATACGATGTTTCCATTCTTTAAACTGTTGAAACTCCGCGACTAACCCTTTGGGTATAGTCTCGGATTCTGAAAGACTTGGCTGGTCGTCTTCACAACATCCCATACCTTCATCGCAATACAAGTTGCTCTGGCACAGCGGGGTTGACAGGCTCACCATCCAACGACAGTGATATCTCCTTAAAGGTGTTTCGTCCGTAACTTTCTGGCTGACCACCAGTAGGGTTTTATCCAATATTATCTTATCAATATTTTGACAATTATTCAACCCTGAATCTCCCTGTCAAACATAAATGTTTGATTCGGTCAAAAAATATTTCACAATTGTCGCGCCATTCCCCTACACCCAAACTTCGTTATGGGTGCAGTACCCTGGCTGTTTTAGATGGATAAGGAGTAAAGGGTAAAAGAAAAAATCTTACCCTTTCCTCCTTTACACTTCTATTTAAAGTTAGGTGGTAAAAGTACCTTATCAACTACGTGAACAACACCATTACTTGCAGGAATATCAGCTTGCACAACTTTGGCGCCATTAACAGTAACACCTGTATCAACAGATACTTTAAGCGATTGACCTTCTACAGTATTAACGTTTCCAGATTTTAATTGGCTTGATGTAACTTTTCCAGGTACAACATGATAACCAAGAAGCTGAACTAATTTTTGCTTGTTGGCTGGTTTTAACAAGTTATCCACAGTACCTGTTGGTAAAGCATTAAAAGCTGCATCGGTAGGTGCAAATACAGTGTAAGAACCTTGCCCACCCAAATTTTGCTCTAAACCAGCTGCTTTAACTGCCTTTGTTAAAATTGTAAACTGCCCTTGGCTTGATGCAGCTTGTGCTAATTGTCCTAAATTTTGACTTCCTGTTGTGGCACCTGTTGTAGGAGTTGGTGAAGCTGTTACAGTCACAGTTTCAGTAGGTGCAGCAGTAACAGTAGGAATTTCTGCAACAGGTGAGGTATTTGGATTTGCGGTTTCCACAGCCGAAGGAGTTGTTGTATTATCAGATGTTGGTTGTCCGCAAGCTGATAAAGCAATGGCGCTACTCAGTAATAATGTGCTTAAAAACGTCTTTCTTAACATTCCAATTGCCTTCATTGCTTTTTATAGAAAAACTCTATGTTTTACAAAAGTTAATAGAATATTTTTAATAATTTCTCTGTCTAATGGCATAAATAAGGCATAAGCAACCTTATTTTTTGACATATAGCACAATTTAATCATGCAACTAACACCATTACACACAGCAATACTCGTCACTGACTTAGAAAAAGCCGAGCATTTCTACGGTGAAGTATTGGGAATGTCAAAAATTGACCGAGTAATGAAGTTTCCGGGTACGTGGTATCAAATTGGAGATTACCAGCTTCATTTAATTGTGGCGCCAGAAGTCGCAAATAAGCCCAAACACGAAAAATGGGGACGCAACCCCCATATAGCTTTTTCAGTTTCCGACTTAGATGCCGCTAAACAGCGGCTATTAAATTATAACTTCCCAATACAACCAAGTGCGTCAGGGCGCCCAGCAATTTTTACTCAAGACCCGGATGGAAATGTGATTGAGTTAGGTCAACTATAATATAGTCATTACCGTAAGTACACTATGACGGTTTTTGCTTATTCTTACACCGACCCACTTTTAGATGTTACACCCGAACCAAATAGTTGGGGGTGGGAGGTTGACCGAGTTTATGAGGACTTGGGAAAACGCGAACAACTACAAAATTTACTAACAGACTGTCGAAACAACCCTCCAAAATATCTGTTGATTCGTACTTTGGAAGAATTGGGTGATAATTTGGAGCAAGTCAGCGTGCTGATTACAGAATTAAAAGCTTTAGGAATTACTTTAGTTGCAGTTGAGCAAAGCTATAATTCTTCAGAAAATACACTTAATCAACACATAGAACTAATTAATTTAATACAGCAAATTCAATATCAACATCGTAGTCGTCGCATTCGCCAAGGTCATGCTCGCAACCGTCTTAATGTGGCGCCTCCTCCGGGTAAAGTTCCTTACGGCTATCGTAGGGGTAAAGGTAAATACATAGTTGACCGTACCACAGCACTTGTCGTCAAAGACTTTTTCGAGAACTTCTTGCTTTACGGTTCATTACGAAATGCTGTAAGGTACATCGCAAAAAAATACAACAAAAAAATTTCTGTCACCACAGGAAAGCGCTGGTTAACAAATCAGGTATATAGAGGCAACACCGCATACCAGAATGGTGAAATTATCTCAGATACACATGTACCGATAATTACGAAAGAAGAAGCAGCACAAGTAGACAGGTTATTGCGTCGTAACAGTCGTTTAAGTACACGTTCCGCTAGCGCACCCCGTTCTTTAGCGGGTTTAGTAACTTGCAGCGAATGTAAATCACACATGACTATTACGCGCGTTACTATACGCAAACAAACGAAAGAATATCTATATTTACGTCCCATCAACTGTCCTAAACAACCCAAATGCCAATCAGTACCTTATCAAGAAGTTTTAGGGAAAACGATTTCTGCTGTATGTCAAGACTTACCAAAAGCAGTTGAGGGAGTGAATTTTCCCCAACTAGATACAGTAAAAAGTCACTTAGGACAA
The DNA here is from genome assembly GCF_000331305.1 of Calothrix sp. PCC 7103. GTDB lineage: Bacteria > Cyanobacteriota > Cyanobacteriia > Cyanobacteriales > Nostocaceae > Dulcicalothrix. The sequence goes on from NZ_KB217478.1 coordinate 1,323,575, forward strand.
GAAATTGCGCGTGCAAATGCAATTTTAGAAAAAATTCCAGAATTCATTGAAACAGGTGTTCTAGACGAAGAGACAGCCAAACTTAGAACTTATAAGCTTCGCACCGAAATTTCAGCAATGGAAGCGAAACTAGCAACACTTCCCCCTGTCAACTTACGTTCAGTAGCGCAAGCAGTATCAATTCCTCAATTTTGGCTCGACCTCTCCGAACCTGAGCGACGATTTTACCTGCGCGAATTTATTAGAGAAATTCAACTCGTCCGTCAAGACAACTCTTGGGAATTACAAATAATTTTTATTTTTTAGTAAGTATTGTGGAATGGGCATCCTTGCCATTAGTGTCAAGTTAAGCTAAAACTTACTACGTCAATAAGCATTTATGCTTAAAAATTAGGTTTGAAACGAACAAAAAACGAACTTTTAATGGCGCCATAAATGCTTTGAAAATCAGCATCGCTCTGAAATTCCGTATAGAAGCAAGGCAAAAGTTAGTCTTTATACTTCGTCACTAACAAAACCTCTCGTTGACAAATGGTTTTAAACCTTAAGTTGACACCAATGGCATCCTTGCCCGTTCTAAACAAGCGGGCGCCATCGATGTAGAGGATGTTTGAGAAAATCAGCAACCCTCGTAAAAAAAGTTCTCAGGGCGTAAGTTGTTAGTAAGTAAATACAACAGCACCCAATACTACTCGGTTAAGGATTTTTTGTAATGATTTCGCATGTGTAGAGACGCGATTAATCGCGTCTCTACGAGGTTTGCGGTTTATACAATTTTCTTAACCGAGCAGTATTGGGAGTCTTGCAAGAAGTTGTTCTAACTCAGGGTATTCATTGCGAACTTCTGCAACACGCTGCTGTGAAACGAAGGGGAAAGCATCAATTAAAGCTTTCGGACGCAAAGTTATCTCAGCACTATATACTAAATTCCATGCTTCTTTATATTTACCAGTACGGTCTAATTGTATAGCACGTTGTATTACAGGCAAAGCTTCCAATAAGGTTACTAAATTATGTAAGCTAGATGCTTGAAGCCCTTTTTGAAAAACACTTAAAAATATTTATAATAATTTACGCAGTATATTTTTGATGTATTGAAACTCAAAGCAAATTTAGTAATGATAATATTGATATATTTATCTTTAGTCCTCTAAAAGAGGACTTTGGCTATTAGCATAGGGACTTACAGTCCCATGCGGTTAGGGATGTAGTAGTATTCACAAATACTGAGTAATATTAATTACAATATACAGCAGGTGCAATATGTAAGTTATCGAAATCTGAGAGATTCTTCGCTGCGCTCAGAATGACAATTTACTACTTAAGTTTGGTTTCATTGTGATGTTGCAAATTTATTGATTATAGAACAGGCAGGGATGCCTGTTCCACAATTTTAGATTTTACAGTTTCAGTTTAGATTTCCAGCTTGCAGTTCCAGCTTATAGCTTCATTTTTTTGGTAGCAGGGTTTTATGCTGGGTAAATTCTTAGCCTGCGGTTAGGTTCTTCACCGAAACTGTTTGATTTTAATCGATAATGCTCGACTAATTCGTGTTGCATTTTACGTACTTGAGCGGAACGGGGTAATAATTCTACTGGTTGCCCTTTGGGAATTACTATTTGCTCGACTGCAAGTCTTGCTTCTTCCAAAGCATCCATTTCGTCGTCGGTGCCATTGTGAAGAAATAGCTGCAATTCGTTTTCGTCAGAAAATTCTGGGTCATCGATGTTGAGCATTCTTCGCAACCCGCGCGTAATTTGCGGGATGGTACTCGATTTAATCATGTGCAGTGGTAAGTGTCTTGACTTCGCCAATTGCCTCAATTTGGCATGGTTTTTGACGTGTGACCGCAGTGCCAAAATGGAATCTGCACTGTCTATGTCTTTTGTCAAGATAACTGGCAAGTTTAATACTTTGACGACTTGTTCGAGTTGATGCCGACTCACACCATATGGATAAATGTGCAACGGCAAGTCTTCGCCATTGGGTCCTGGTACTCGTGAGTTTTCATCAAATTCTAAGTCTGAGGTATCAAAACTTGCTTCTTGTGAAAGCAAACGGTCAAATTCGCTTTTCGGTGCTGATGAGCCGTTTAGCTCAGTAGGTACTGCCTGCAACGGCGCCATTCTACCCGATGACCGCCAATTATTACCTTGCTGCCGTTGGGATGCAAAGTTTTCATCGAGAGTAGTGACGTTTCCACCTCGACCATTTATTGCTGTTAACTGGCGAGTAATAGAAAGTTTACCATTTTCATCGACGGCTCGGGTTTGCGGACTCGGTTGGCGCCCACGTAACAATGTGTCAACTGTATCAGCAACACTTTCGTGAACAACCCAGCGCTTACGTTCGTGCATTTCAACTGCAATATCGAACGTAGGCAATGCTTTACGTTCCAAAACAGTTTTTTGACTGCCTCTTCGTCGTGCCTCGTCGTCTCCCAACGTCACAGCTTGAATACCACCTACTAAATCCGATAAAGTGGGGTTTTTAATCAAGTTCTCAATTTGATTCCCATGCGCTGTACCAACTAACTGCACGCCTCGTTCCGCAATTGTCCGCGCTGCTACGGCTTCAAGCTCGGTACCAATTTCATCAATAACGATAACTTCCGGCATATGGTTTTCCACAGCCTCAATCATCACTTGATGCTGCTCGTTTGGATGGGCGACTTGCATCCTACGAGCTCTGCCAATTGCTGGGTGCGGTACATCACCATCTCCAGCAATTTCATTCGATGTATCAATGATGACCACACGCTTGTTAAGCTCATCCGCCAAGACGCGGGCAATTTCACGCAGCGCAGTAGTTTTACCAACACCTGGGCGACCTAGCATGAGTATCGATTTACCTGTTTCCACTAAATCGCGAATCATGCCAATCGTTCCAAAAATTGCTCGACCAACACGACAGGTCAAACCAATTATTTTGCCGGAACGGTTACGGATAGCACTGATACGGTGCAGGGTCAGCTCAATCCCCGCACGATTGTCTCCACCAAAGCTTCCCACTCTAGATACACAATCATCGATTTGTGCTTGAGTGATAGGTGCCTCCCTTAGATACTCAGCTTTATCAGGAAAGCGAGCTTCGGGACGGCGCCCTAAATCCAAGACCACTTCTACTAAACTATCTCGTTGCGGATGATTCTCTAGAATTTCTCGCAGGTCTTGAGGCAGTATATCTAATAACTTCTGGAGCTCGTCTTTAATCGTCATGCTTTTTATGGTGACGTTTTAAGAGATTTTTGGACATTTATGATGCGCGATATTAACGATAACAAAGTGCTTAATAAAAGTACTTGTTATGAAACCTATTAACTGAAATAACACTTAATGGAGTTTCAGTACAAGGTACGCGCTATACTTTGCTGTGACTTGAGCTGGGAAACGAGAGAATGGGCAAGTTTTACCGCTTGCCAGAGCAATTCAGGCTCGTCCTCTAGACGAACACATTTAACATCGTATTGATTCACCTCCTTTGTTTCTAACTGTTCCAAAATTGGTGACAGCAATGCACGCGCATAACTGCCGTATGCTATACCAGAAATATAATTCCGCGTAGAGACGTAATTAATCACGTCTCTACGTAGCATTCCCATTGCTTTTAACTTAGCAACGGTGTAGCTATTTGTGCCTCCTGCTAACTGCACATATCCTGGTAAAGAAGCTGCCAAAACTTTTTGCCCTAGCTTTATTGCCGCAATAGTGGTGCCAGAACCAATATCACCACTCATTGGACGACCATCCGTTTGCCAAATTAAATTAGGAACAGTCGGAGCTATTAATTCATATAGGGCATGTAAATAGTCAATTAAATCTTCGCCATCAGGACAACTGACAGCAACTAATTTCAACTGCTTTACGTGCGGCTCGATTGCTTGCCACAACCGCTTAAATTCCGCGAAACGTCCTACTTTGGTATGTATTTCTACTGCGTCTACTCCTGTTGACAATACCAATGGTGCTATCGCTCCTGGCGTTGATACATAAGAACTTGTATAAATTATATCATAGGGACAGATAGGGATACAACGTCCACAGCCATAACATTTTTGCGATATTACACCAGAGAAATTACTGGAATGCTCTTTAAATACAATTGCTTGAGCGGGACATACTTTCTCGCAGGGTCTTGGGCAAGTGGAAGGACATAGACGCTCATCAAATTCGGCTTTGCGAAAGTGAGGGTCTTCTCCATCGTTTAGACTTACCATCAAGAAAGGCATCTTTACTTCACAGTTGATACCCAGGCTTTGAGATTTGGCGGATAATATCGAAGCAACTCTAAGCGCGTCTTGTGCTGCTGAAATTACAGCAGGGTCGGCTGCTACATCGATACAGTCGGCACCTGCCAGTGCATAAGCTAAAGTTAAACTTCTCACCGCAGGCAAGTGTTGATAACTGGCTCCGCAGATCAGCTTGAACCAGTGACCAAAATCTAGAGAACGTAAAGGGTTAAACAAATCAGTCACATTTCTATTATGCTATTTGTGACAAAAAATGGTAGCCCTAACCTCTAAAAAAGTTTTCAATTCAAAGACCAAAAACGTTTTTAGTTATAAAGTACTATAATTGATTGGAATTTCGATGACAAATTTAGCTCCTTCTCCTGGCAAAGAATAGCATGTTAAATTGCCATGATGCTTTTGAACCACAATTTGGTAACTAATTGATAATCCTAAACCAGTACCTTTACCTACAGGCTTCGTAGTAAAAAATGGGTCAAATAATCGTGAACACGTAGAAGAATCAATTCCAGGGCCGTTGTCAGCAACAATAATTTTGACGGTATTTTTGCTTGTGGGCTGGGTTTGAATCAAAATTTGTGGTGAGGCATGAGAATTCAGAATTTTTTGTTGGGAAGCTAATGTTTGTGTAGTGTCAAAATTATCTTGATTTAATGATACGACAGTATCTTCTTGGAATCGGTTCTTTGTACCCAGGCGCCATGCTCCATTTCCCATCTCTAAAGCATCAATAGCGTTATTCAAAATATGCATGAAAACCTGATTTAACTCGCTGGCATAACACATGACATTCGGCAAAGTTGCAAAATCTTTGATAACGGAAATCATTGGACGATGAGCAGTCTCCTTGAGTCGATGGTCTAACATGACTAGGGTGCTTTCAATGCCTTCATGAATATCCACCGACTTCATAGTCGCTTCATCTAACCGCGAAAAATTTTGCAACGCTAGTACTATTGACCTAATTCTCTCTGTACCTCGATACATGGCGCCCATTAAACTTTGCAAATCATGAACTACAAAATTCAAATCGATTTCTTTGATTGTTGCTTGAAGTTTTGGCGTTGGATTCGGACATTCTTTTTGATACATTTCTACTAATTTTACTAAGTCTAGAATATATTCATTTGCGTATTGTAAATTGCCGTAGATAAAACTAACGGGGTTATTAATTTCGTGTGCGACTCCTGCGACTAATTGTCCAAGAGCAAACATTTTTTCATTTTGTATTTGTTGGACTTGAGCAGCTTTTAATTGATCAAACGCATTTTGCAATAATATATTTTTTTCTTGTAATTTATTTTGTAGTAAACGTAAATTAATTTGATTTTCAATTCGTAGTACAACTTCGGCACCGTGAAAAGGTTTAGTGATATAATCTACACCACCGACATCGAAAGCTTTAACTTTGTCTAACACATCATCGAGTGCGCTAATAAAAATGACAGGGATTTCACTTGTTTTATCTTCTGATTTGAGATGTTTACATACTTCATATCCATCCATACCGGGCATATTGATATCAAGTAAAATCACATCAGGCAAAAGCATTTGACACGCAGTTAACGCCATTTTACCGTTCAGAGCTTTGCGAACTTCGTATCCTTGTGCTGTTAACATTGCTGATAGCAACCGCAAATTGTCAGGTGTGTCATCGACAACAAGTATATTAGCTTTATAATTATGATTGCGCTCTAAAAGCATCTCAAAAAATAACCTGCTCTATATTATCTTAACAACTAATATTACAAAACACATATACTGGTAAACGAATAAGACACTTCACAAAAAAACCTGGTTTCTACGATTTCACTTATTACACGTAAATAAATTTGTCAAAAAGTATACTTTTATTTAGGTAGAATCCACAGAGATATAGCATTCGGTCGATTTACCGCGCAACGTATAGTCAGCAAAACTTATAGTTGTATACTAACTATGGTGTAGTGCAATACTTTTTGTAACAAGTCTAATTTAAGTATATTAGATAACATGAGCATCGTAATTAAATTATCGTCATTTTTACATAAGCTTTTTATTAGTGCAGCATCATATCATATACTATGTTACGTTACCGAGGGCTACCATCGCGGATTGGAAGCAATGAAATCGAGGACAAGTTCTTGTTTTAGGGGTTGAGAGAATAAAAATCCTTGAGCGAGGTCGCAATTCAGAGTACGTAGTTGAGTTAGTTGTTCTTGAGTTTCGACACCTTCAGCGATTGTCAGCATTCCCATTGAGTGTGAAATGCCAATCATAGCCGGTACTAGTCCCATATTTTCTTGATTATCTTGCATCCTCTTGACAAATGACTTATCAATCTTCAGCGCATTCAACGGAAAACTATGGAGGTAGCTTAAGGAAGAATAACCCGTACCAAAATCATCAATAACAAGTTTGAATTTTTTTTCTTTTAACTGCTGTAAAATTCCTCTAACTATATCATTATTTTCCATAATCACGCTTTCTGTAATTTCTAATTCGACATAACTAGGATTCACCTGAGTTTCTGCGATAATATTATCAATGACGGTGCCGAAATCAGGGTAAGAAAATAACCGTGCCGATAAATTAATATTGATTGTGATATTTTTTGAAAAGGCTGAATCCTTTTGCCAGATTTTGAGTTGCCTTAAAGCAGTTTTCAGTATCCAAATATTCAGTGTGTAAATCAACCCAATTTCTTCTGCTGCGGGTATAAATTCAGTAGGTGGAACCATACCTTTAGTTGGGTGTTGCCATCGAACAAGAGCTTCAAAACCAGCGATTTGACCTGTAGCAAGTGAAATGATTGGCTGGTAGTAAATTAAAAATTCTTCACGCTCCACAGCTCGACGTAAGTCATTTTCGAGTTCTAATATCTGAATAGCTTTAAAATGCATATCAGGGTCAAATACATGATAACGTGCGCGTCCTGAAGACTTTGCACGATACATTGCAGTGTCCGCATCACGTAATAAATATTCGGCTTTTTCGTAGTTACTATTACCCCAACTAATACCAATACTAGCATTCATAAACACTTCGTATCGAGACAATTTAAATGCTAATGACAATTTTTTCAAAACAGCTTCGGCTACGTCAATAGCCATATTTAAACTAGTGATGTTTTCTAATAAAATAGCGAATTCATCACCACCAAATCTTGCTAAAGTATCGAAAGGACTTAGTAATCCCTGGATGCGGCGAGCAATAGCAATGAGTAATTCGTCTCCAACAAAATGACCAAGCGAGTCGTTAATCACTTTGAAACGGTCACAATCTAAAAATAAAACGGCAAATTGATAGTTAGTATCTTGTTTTGCAATCTTCAGCGCTCTTTCAAGCTGTCGAATGAATAAAACGCGATTTGGTAGACCAGTTAAGGAGTCATGCAAAGCAATGTCAAGAAGTTTACCTTGTAGTTCACGTCGAGAATGAATCTCAACTTGCAATTGTTGCATAGCTTGCTCTAACTCTTGAGTCCGCTTCTTAACTCGTTCCTCTAACTCAGCATTTAGCTTTACAACCTCTAAACGAGCTTCACGCAGAGCAATTTGATTTTGCACTCGTACCAAAACTTCTTCAAATTCAAACGGTTTTGTGATATAATCTACGCCCCCTACGCGAAAAGCCTTCACTTTATCAAAAACATCATCAAGTGCGCTGACAAAAATTACCGGAATATCGGTAGTCTTATGCCAGTTTTTTAAACGATGGCAAACTTCATAACCATCAATTTCAGGCATCATGATATCGAGTAAAATTAAATCAGGCAGAATCGTTTGGCACGCAGTTAAAGCCATTTGCCAGTTTAGAGCTTTGCGAACGTTGTACCCTTCCCTGATTAAAATTGCTGACAAAACTCTGAGATTATCGGCGGTATCGTCGATAATCAATATATCTTTCTTCGGATTGATCAAACTGACATCGTTCATTCTGCATTTGCTGTCTAGAAATTCTTTAATTTTCGCTCCTCTCGCTTAACGAAAGGCGCCCCAAGAGTGAAAACATTAACTAGTCGAGCAATAAGGCGTCGATGATGCCATCTACCTCTAAACTCTTGAAGCACTATCCAGATCGCTTCAGATCAGCTATTTGCTTAATAAACATTTATACCTAATTTCTGCATAAATAACAAAGTTTCAAACTTGTTATAGCATCTTGGTTATTGGTTAAGTATTACTGAATCAGGTCAAATAACCGTATACAGCAGAGTTTGAAAATCTTTTCACTATTTTTTCTTTAGAAGGTTAGTAAAATAAATCACCATGATTTTAACCGTACAGCAAAATATTACGTTGTAGAGTGAAAATCATTGAGAAGGAGAGAATAACATAGTTTACTCGTATCATCAATTAGATAAACATCTAATTGCTAATTCTACAGCGAGATAATAAAATGCACCTCCAAGCCGAATCAAAATACTGAATTTATGATTGAAATTCCTTTAAAACAAGCTATTATGCACAAATAATTATTCATTTAATGGTTTGTAGGTGTGAAATATTGGCACGAAACGATTGCGGTCTCACAGCGAATAATAACTGAACTTCTGCGCCGAAAACGCAGTTTAATTTTCTGGTGTATATTTCCAGTCTCAGTATTAATTATTAATGGACTGATTATAGCTGAACGAGCAAAGCTTTCACTTTCAGTCGCATTTGAAAACGCTGCACCATCAACCTTAGTGGGAGCAGCATTATTTTTTAGCTGCTTAGGTGGAAGTGTTGCCACCGTAGTCGCAGAACGAGAACAGCGCACCTTAAAACGTTTATTTATTTCTCCCTTAAGCGGCGCCTCATATTTTATGGGTATTTTTCTTGCCCATAGCTTTATTGGCATAGGGCAAACACTACTTATATATAGCGTAGCAGCATTTTGGGGCGCCAGTTTCAAAGGTTCCATACTACTTGGAGCAATTATCATTCTCACGAGCATCATCGCTTACGTAGGATTAGGATTCATATTAGGCACACAGTTAGCACGTCGCACCGAAGACGTAAACGCCCTAGTAGCAGCATTTGGAGTTCCCTTACTAATACTAGGAGGTTCCTTTCTACCAACATCACTATTTCCCAAAAGCCTACTGAATATTGCCCGCTTCAACCCTATATACCACATGAACGAAGCCCTATTAAAAGTATCCGCAAACGGAGGAAACATCGCCGACATAGAACCTCACCTCCTATTCTTACTATGGTTCGCACTAATCATGATAGTATCCGGCTGGCTCTCATACAGACGAATGCTCCTTGTAGAAAGAAGACTTTAGTGTAATACTTCTAACCTTTACGGTTTCTAAATTACAAATCAATCCTCAAATCACTATTTTTGGTACTACTGGTTAAGTTAACCAGTAGTACTTCGCCCTTGGTTACTTTCAGGCTAGCGTCCTAAAGTCATTTATATTTATGACTGTAGTCAATTTACTCAAAACATAACTTTAGTTACTCTGTAGTTATAGACTGTGTGGTAATCATGAAAACTTCAGGTGTAACTAACCGTAATCTTACAAATTCAGGCGCAATTACTATAAGAATTAAAGTAATCAAAACAAACTCTTCCTAAAATTACTATGATGTTAACACGCTATAACCCTTGGCAAGAATTAAACGGATTACAACGCCAAATGGATTCTTTATTTGAACAAAAAGCGACAGTAAAAGCTCCTGTAGCAGAACTTCATGAAACTGATGCAGCATTAATTCTGAAGTTAGAACTTCCTGGAGTTGAAGCTAAAGATATAGACATCAACTATGCTTAAAATCAAAAACTTAAACAAATCACACGGCGCCAGAAAAGTCCTAAATAATTTAAATCTAAATATCGGTACAGGTGAAATATATGGCTTACTCGGCGCCAACGGAGCAGGCAAGACAACTACTATAAATATTATTTGTAATCTTATCCAAGCTGACAGTGGCTATATTTCAATTCATAATCAACCGATTACAGATGATACAAAAGCATTAATTGGCATTGCCCCCCAAGAAAACTTACTATATAAAACTTTGTCATGTGAGGAAAATCTGACATTTTTTGCACAAATATACGGTTTACGTGCAAGAACATGTCGTGAGCAAGTACTCAAAACACTCGCTGACGTAAAGCTATTTGACCGGGCAAAAAGTCCAGTGGAAACCCTAAGCGGAGGAATGCAACGGCGCCTAAATATGGCAGTTGCTTTAGTACACCAACCAAAACTCGTAATTTTAGATGAACCAACCACAGGGTTAGACATCGAAGCACGTTACGAAATTTGGGAGCTGATCAAACAACTTAAAAATCAGGGTATCACAATTTTACTCACAACCCATTTACTCGACGAAGCCGAACGACTATGTGATAAAATTGGCATTCTTAAAAATGGTCAAATATTAGCAGAAGGCAGTTTGGCTCAATTACGTCAGTATATACCCGCAGAGGAAGTAGTAACAATAAAAACTGCGAACGAGGAAAAAGCAATTGCGTTGGCACAAGAATACGGTTTTACACCTCGACGTTACGGAAGCGATTTGACATTTTGGATACCCGAAGCATTAGAACTAAAAGAAATTATGGGGCGTTTTGAGGGTGTTGATATTGATTCTATTTCTCGTCAACCTGTGCGCTTAGAGCATATCTATCTCGAAGTCACGCAGCAAGATAGCGTAAAATCCAACAATGTTAGATAGAAACTGCATTTAATAAAAAATCGGTTTCTAACACCTAAAAGAGAGGAACCAAGATGAGTTGGACTAAAGTTCTGGCACAAGACGAACTATCTTTAGATGCACGAAAAGTAGTTAAAGTCGAAAAGCGCTCGATTTTATTACTCAATCACAATAACCAAATTTACGCCATTGAAAATTCTTGTCCCCACTTAGGGTTGCCATTGAAAAAGGGCAAAATTACCGAAGATGGGTCAATTGTATGTCCATTTCACCGTAGCGCATTTGATTTAACTACAGGTCAACCCTCAAAATGGATTCCCTTTCCACCTGGTATAGGCAAACTAATGGGGATGATTTCTACTGAAAAAGGAGTTGCTGTCTTTCCTACTCGTATCGAAGAAGGAAGCATTTGGGTAGACGTTTAGCCAAAGAAACTGGGTTTCTTGTGTGGAAACCCGGTTTCTAACATGCATAACTTCCGAAAATATTTAAACCGTAAATCTTGACACTTCGCTTTTTATGGATAATCTTTATTGTATCTTCATGAAATCTTTATTGTATTTTCGGGAAATATCTATAGGGAGGATGAAGATAACCATTAGAGATTTTGATTAAATAAGGTACAATCTGGAGCAAAAACGTGAAAAGCAGCCAAAATAGCGCAAATACGCGCCCCACTAAATCTGACAAAAAACGCCAATCATCAACTTACGTAGATATTGGTACACCGAAAGTGCCACTTAAAAAGCAGTCCTCTAAGGAAAGCCAAGAATCACTGAGTGATTGGGCACACGCAAGCTAGACTACATTACAATTAAGCGTTCAATAATCTCCAACAGTCCGGGAACAATCGATTTTGAGGCGGCGTCATCGGTTGTATGAGTAGGACAACTCCAAGTTTTAGGTAGTGTTTACTCAACCTATACTTCTCCTTTATGATTACCAACTATTCGACCTCTCACGTTTTATGAACTGCGTGGGAGGTTACTTATATATTGGGAATATGAGAGAGCAGAGTATGGATAAATTATGGGACTGTGTGAAAGCGACGACAGAACGCGCGCTGTCGTGTGGTGCTTTACTATCAATACCCACTAATTACGAGTTTGTCGAGCAAGATGGTGTAGTATTCATGGTGCGGATATTATCGAATCTGGTGCGGAAGGATGAAGCGAAGAAGAAAGAAAAGCAAATAACTCAAAATGCGAGTGAGTTTAATCCTTTCCTTCCTTACGAACAAGATTTATGGGTAGCGGACATTTCAGACACCCACGTTTGTATTTTAAACAAATTTAATGTCGTTGATTACCACTTACTTATTATTACTCGTGCGTTTGAGGCACAAGAATCTTTACTAACAGAACGAGACTTGGCGGCAATGTGGTATGCAATAGCTGACTTTGATGGATTAGCGTTTTATAATGGCGGTCAAGTTGCAGGCGCCAGTCAAAAGCATAAACATTTACAATTAGTTCCTTTACCACTTGCGCCTAATGGAACAAAACTACCAATTGAGCCTTTACTTTCATCAGCCTCATTTCAAGGTTCTGTCGGTACAATATCCAGACTTCCATTCGTACACGCATTTACACGCTTAAATCCGGATTGGGTAAAGTCTCCAGTTGAAGGTGGTATTGCTACTTTACAACACTACCATGACTCACTTGCAGCAGTAGGGTTACAAGATAGCGGCGCCTATAACTTACTAGCAACACGAGAGTGGATGCTCATAATACCGCGACAACACGAATGTTTCGAGTCTATATCAGTAAATTCACTGGGTTTTGCAGGCGCCTTACTCGTGCGAAACTCCGAGCAACTACAACGTCTTAAGGATTATGGACCAATGAATATCCTTAAAAGCGTAGCCATACCTCTCTGAGAGTTAATTGAAATACTTTGCATTGGTACCCAAGATTAGAGTAAAGTTAAAAAGTGTAACAAAGTATCAGTTTTACTTTAAGCTTTGAAACAAGCTTTTAACACTTAGCGTTGAAATTCTTATAAAAAGTCCATGCAAAAAAGTTTTTGGCGGCGCCTAGGGGCGTTTGTAGGGTTATTATTCTTAGCTGGTTCCATTTGGGTAATGCATCCTCCCGATGCTTTAGCTTATGACAACCCAGAACTATTACCAAAAACAGCAACCCCAGTTGTAGACCTAGCCAAAACTCTGACTGATGTCCAAGAAGAGAATTTGGTTAAAGAACTTAATAGTTTTCAAGAAGAAACAGGCTGGAAACTACGAGTATTAACGCAGTTTGACCGTACACCTGGTCGGGCAGTTATCAACTTTTGGGGTCTAGATGATAAAAGCATTTTGCTCGTATCAGATGCTCGTGGTGGTAACATTCTCAGCTTTAGTGTTGGTGACGCTGTGTATGAATTATTACCTAGAACATTTTGGATAGAACTGCAAACCAGGTTTGGGAACTTGTATTACGTCCGTGAAAATGGTGAAGACAAAGCAATACTAGATACATTAAATACTGTAGAAGGGTGTTTACGTAAAGGTGGTTGTGGTGTAGTACCAGGATTACCGCGCGAACAGTGGATTTTAACCTTAATTACATCGGTCATTGGAGGTGTGATTTGCGGTTTTGCAGCACAACCACGTCGTGAAGGTCAAGTGTTTGCATGGCAGTGGGCATTAATTTTTTCACCTTTATGGGGAATTTTATTTCTTGCCTTCGGTATCGGCCCCGTCGTCACTCGTACAACGGAATGGCTACCTTTATTCCGCAACGTAGCAGGTTTCCTAATGGGTGTTATAGTAGCTTACCTCTCACCAGTATTTGGGCGCCCCTCACCAAACGCCGAATCTTAAAAAAGTTAGGAGTTAAGAGTTAGAAGTTAGAAGTATGACTCATAATTCATAATTAATAACTCATAACTCATAACTCATAACTAATTTACTGTAAGCTTATTGCTGTTGTGCGTTGCAGAACTCGAATGGAATGGCATATAACTGATGCTCAAAGCTTGGCAATCATTGATAGTGAAATTGGCGACCATGTTTTTTCACCCGCAGAATACGAAATCGTGAGGCGTGTTATTTATGCCACATGTGATTTTGAATATAAATTATTGCTGAATTTTTCAGAGCGTGCTTTACAATCAGCAGCAGCAGCTTTAGCCGCTCGTACCACTATAATTGTCGATGTACCGATGGTGCAGGTAGGTATAGCAAATGACATACAAAATACTTTTGCAAATCCAGTATTTTGCAGTTTTGAAGCTGTAAATGAATCTCAAAACAAAAAAACTCGTGCGGCATCAGGTACAGAAGTACTTGCAAAACGATATCCAGAAGGAATTTTTATAGTTGGTCAAGCTCAAACTGCACTTTCCACACTTGTGGAATTAATAGAAGCAGAAGAAATTAAACCAGCTTTAATAATTGCAACTCCTCCAGGATTTATAGATGTAAATATGGTAAAAGAGGGCTTACGTGAATCACTTGTCCCAAATATCATGGTTGAAGGTCGTAAAGGAAACGCAGTAGTTGCCGCAGCAATTGTTAATGGTTTGGTAGATTTAGCTTGGCAAGCTTACGGGTCAGATGGGAAATAATAAATCTTAGAAACCGGATTTCTTCTTGATATCTTGCAATAAAAATGAGAATTTTGCATATAAACCCGGTTTCTAATAATCTTCTTCTGTATCCCAATCATCGCGTCTTCTGCGTCTCGTATCTTCTTGTGGACGACGACGGCGCCTTGGTCTATCATACTCGTCATCATCATCGCGTAAGCGCTTTCCAACTTCTGTAAAAAAGTCTCTTCGTAAATAAGGGTAATCACTTATCCAAATATTGCGATTAGGAATATATATATCAGTAATTTCTTCGATACGGCTGAGGTCAGCACGATTTGACAACACAAGCATTTCAGCAATTTGACCACGTGTCACAGCTTTATATGCTACTTCTAATGGTGCTTGATACTCAGCAGTAAACCCTGTTTCATCACCAACTTCTAAATTGATGCGCTTTTCGCGATTTTCGACAATTACCAACTCACCCTTACCATTAACAGTTTCTTGCTTACCGACTAACTCTTCAGTAATCCAAATATCCACGACTCGACCGCGAAAAAAGCCACAATACTTATAACGTCGGCATTTACCATTTCGGACGCTAGCTTGAAATACAGGTCCCCACAACCAATAAAAAGCGCTAACTAGTCCAAGTACAAATATAAGTGGTCCAAAATCAAATCCTAAAACAAACCTTAAAATTAAAACAACAGCAGCAGCTACTACAGAAATTAATAATCTTTGTAAAAGTTTAGAAAAATTACCCCAATAATATTTGTACTGAGGCCCAGTCCCTATCAAAGGAATAAGTTGGTCAAATTTTTCGCGTGTTAGTGGAATAAGCATAATTTTTTACATGTAGAGACGTGACATGTCACGTCTCCCCCTTGTCTACAATATTTTTTCTAATCCATATACTAACGACTTTAACTGTTGAACCTTGCGAATAGCCAGTAAAACCCCTGGCATATAACAAGCTCGGTCGGAAGTATCATGACGCAGTGTATAAATTTGCCCTGCTGCACCAAATATAACTTCTTGGTGTGCAATTAATCCAGGTAAACGAATACTGTGAATTCTTATCCCTTCCCCAGCATCACTACCCCTAGCACCTTTCAGCTTTTCTTCTTCCTTGACAATCGCAGGGTTAAAAGATTTACCCATTTCCGCGAGCATTTGGGCAGTTTGAATAGCAGTACCGCTAGGAGCATCAGCCTTTTGGTTATGATGCAATTCAATAATTTCCACATGGTCAAAATACTGTGATGCTGTTACCGCTGCTTGCTGCAACAATACCATCCCAATCGAGAAGTTAGGAATAATTAAACAACCAGTGCTAGCTTTTTCGGCAAAATCTGCTAAATCTTGTAGCTGTTGAGGACTTAAACCAGTAGTACCAACCACCGGACGAATACCATAAGCAATAGCGCTACGAACATTATCATACACCCCCGAAGGATGAGTAAAATCTACTATCACCCCAGGAAGCATTTGCCGTTCACCTGCCACATAACCCAACATCGGTTCTAACTGGTTAGTTATTGGCACCTCTAACGGTTCGCTCAAACCAGCTAATTCTCCAATATCTTTACCTTGATGTTCTGGACTAGTGTCAATGGCGCCCATTATCGTCATATCAGATGCTTGGGATACAGCTTTAACAACCTCACGTCCCATTTTACCCGCAGCACCATTGATAATTACCGGAATTTTATTTTGATTAGCCATAGTCAAACAAATATTCTGCCAGCGTAATTTCTACCCAACACACGAATTTTAAGAGATTTGAGGCGCCACGTAAAAAGCGACCTTAGTTTTTGTTGGGAACTTGGCAGATTTAAATGAAGTCAGTCGCTTAAAATAAAGCACTCTACATCACCCATACGTGAACTTCACAGGGGCAAATACCAAATGTCGAAAATTTAGTCAGTAATAACCATGACAATAGTCACATCTTTGTATAAAATGCACTGAGCAACACCCAAAAGATGTGAAATCATTAATGCGGTCTCTGTAGTTCAGAATAAAATTGAGTCAATGAATAAGAAATTTGTCCTCACCTTACTTTCTAGTCCAGCATTGTTTGCCTCAGTGGCCTCAATGATGATGACCACTCCTGCCCAAGCAAGCCAAGTACTTCACCAAGGGTCACTTGACTGTATTCAATCACCCCACACCAAACAACATGCATTTGTTTGTGAGCGACGCCAAAAAGCAACAACAGCACCCGGACAACAAGTAGCTATAGCACAAAAACAACCAGAACTTATACCACAGGCGCCGAACAAAATTACCGAGCTATCATTTACCGACGAAGAAAGCGACACAGCCATCCAACTCTTTGGATGCGACTGTCCCGCTTGCCTTAACTCATTACGCCAACTGCGCGGAATGACACAAATGGCTGTATAAAAGTGCTGAGTAGAAAGTGCGCTCGTGCTGAGTGAATAATATTATATTTTACTCAGCACGAGCGCACTCATTACTCTTTAAATTCTTCCAAGGTTGTGTAAACCTAAAATTACACCAATCCCTAGGATATGACCGAAGCTGGTTGTCGCTAAAATAGCAGGCAAGCCAAATCCACCAAAGAAATTAGAGGCAGGCACAGCAGGTTCAGCACTAGGATACTTAATAGTCGATTTACCGAACGCAATAGCTAAGATATTGCAAACAACCATTATCGCTCCAACGGTTGGACTCCATTGTAAAGGCGCCACTGCTGCTGTAACAGCTAGTAAAGTTGATGTTAACAAGCGATTTGCTCCTTGATTTAATTAAATGTTTTACTGGGTTGAAAATATTACTTCTAAAAATTTTTAGCAAAAAACCTTTGCCTAGCGCTAACTTTCGTATCACATTTTCATATTTCGTTGTAATATTTCATCACATTTTCATAATAATTCTTCATTTTTCTTTACACTACCTCAATATGAAGTTTTGACAGTAAGGTAGCACAGGCATCATTGAAGAGAATACAGTGTAAAAAAGAGCTATTTTGCACTAAACCCACCATGAAACGTAGATGGAAATCTTTGTTCCTTTCTCTGATCTGGGTATTTCTCTCAGTAGGGACATCTATTTTTGTTATAGTGACGCAGCCTTTAATTACGCCAGCACAACAACCTGCGTCAATTGACAAGTATAATCAAACATCCGTACAAACCAAAGAAAATAAAAAACTTGAATTAAAAAAACCAGAAGAAGAAAAACCAACACTAGAAGAAATAACCCGTCAACAAAAGTTAATAGAAGGCGATAAATTATACCTAGCTGGAAATGTAGCCGAAGCTGAGAAAATTTATCGCTCTGTTAAAGAAGCATTCAAGCTAGTAGCTAGCAATAGTAACGAACAACTTCAACCAGCAATTACCGATGCAGCACAATTAACACCAGCAGGAAGAGTATACTGGCGTGAAGCTGAAGCGGGAATTATTGGCAATTTACAAACTCGCATTTTGGTTCCTTTAGATTTATTAGTTCAGCAGGTGCCTCAGTTTATACCTGGACATATGAAGTATGCTGAATACCTGAAAAAGTACGGAGATGAGAAAAAAGCGTTACAAGTATTAGAACGCGCAGCTACGCTATATCCCAATCAACCAGATTTAGTTCGAGCGCGTGTAGCTGCGTTAGGAGATGCAAAAAAGTGGATGGAAGCATCGCTAGCTGCACGTCAATATGCAATTCTCAACCCTAATGACCCGTTAATGCCAGAATTTACCAAGTTGGCAGATGATAATTTAAAGCGTTACAAATCTCATATTCGTGGTGAAATTCGCGGTAATGCCATAGCCAATATTATTACAGGCGCCATCGGTTATGCCGTTACAGGAAGTCTACTTGGCCCATTTTCAGCGCTTGACTCAACGGTAATGTTGCTGCAAGGTGAAGAATCTATTGGTGAAAGCGTAGCTAAACAAGCGAAAAAACAACTTGATTTGGTCAAAGACGAAACTGTTAATGCATACGTTAATGATATTGGTCAAAAACTTGCTCAAGTTGCTGGACGCAATGAATTTAAATATGAGTTTTTCGTAATTCCCGAACCTGATTTGAATGCATTTGCTTTACCTGGTGGTAAGGTGTTTATAAATGCAGGCGCCATTGAAAAAGCAAAATCCGAGGCTGAATTAGCAGGGTTAATTGGTCATGAATTAGCCCACGTCGTACTATCCCACGGATTTCAATTAGTTACTCAAGGTAATTTAATTTCAAATATTACCCAGTATTTACCGTTGGGTGGAACCGTTGGACAGCTATTTGGACTGTCTTATAGCCGTGAGATGGAACGTCAAGCTGATGTTTTGGGCACACGCTTACTGGTAACCACTGGGTATGCAGCAGATGGGTTAAGAAACCTCATGGTAACGCTCAAAGAACAAATGAAAAATAAAAACGCACCACCAACTTGGGCATCATCGCACCCAGGTGGTAACGAACGGGTGGGTTACTTAGAAGAGTTAATAACACGCAATAGTTACAACCGTTATGCTTATGAGGGAGTTGCCAAGCATGAGGAAATTCGCTCAAAAGTTAAAACTATATTAAAAGAGGTAAAAGAGTGTCGCGAAGACAAAAAGAAATGCCCAGATGAGAAGAAAGATGAAACAGAGCGCAAAAAGCCAGAACAAACTCAAAACCTCACCCAGCAAACAGAACAACAGCCAAATGACTCTAAAAAATAATCGAAAATAATCATCCTATGGTTATAAAGTTTTGATGGCACATAACAAAAACATGTGGAAATCAACGCTATTGACAGACACATCAATGCAAGAGGGCAAGTTATAATTTTTTAGCGGACAACTATTGTAAACATTTATGACTACCCCTCTTGTACAAGCTTTTTTTGTAGGCAGAGCTGTCGCTGAAATTCTTAGCGAACGTCTTGAACACAGTGTTACTGATGCGCTATCGCAACTCGGTAAGTTAGATGCTGAGTTACGTGAGGAAATGCGCTCGTTTACGGATGAAGTTATGGTTCGTGCCCAAAGCGCATCAAGTGCAGCAGGTGCTGGTTTTACTTCTCCAGGAACTTCTACACAATCAGCATCAGTTGATACACAAGCAATGATTGATGATTTACGCGCTGAAATTGCCACACTACGCACTGAACTCCAACGTCATCGCGTTAATGGTTGAGTGTAGGGTGGCTTCGCCACCCTACAAGTTTTACAAACAAGCAAAAAATAACAAAGTATTTTCTTCCTTTAAGATTCAGTTAATCCCAGCGGTATTTAAAGCATATGGAAAAAGGATATTCGGATAAGGCATACCGTTGGAATCGCGAGAACTACTCTAGCAGACGCCGCTTTATAGATATTTGGGGGTTTGTGCTGCTATTGATGTATCGCCTTTGGCTGTATAACAAATCTTGGAGTTATCCGGGAGGAGTTAGTGACGCAAAGCAAGCTGCAAGGCGCCGGACTTTAGCGGTTTGGATTCGCAACACATTACTCGATTTAGGCCCGACTTTTATTAAGGTTGGACAATTATTTTCGACACGCGCGGATATATTTCCTGCTGAATATGTCGAAGAACTAACAAAGTTACAAGACCGTGTTCCAGCTTTTAGCTACGAGCAGGTAGAGTCTACTATCGAGAAAGAACTAGGTAAAAAAATTCCTGAACTTTTCCATAGCTTTGAACCCGTTCCTTTAGCAGCAGCTTCTTTAGGTCAAGTTCATAAAGCGGTTTTACACTCCGGTGAAGCTGTTGTCGTCAAAGTTCAGCGTCCTGGACTCAAAAAGCTTTTTGAAATTGATTTAAGAATTCTCAAAGGTATTTCGCGTTATTTTCAAAACCATCCTAAATGGGGAAAAGGACGCGACTGGATGGGAATTTACGAAGAGTGTTGCAAAATTCTTTGGGAAGAAATAGATTATTTGAGCGAAGGTCGCAATGCCGACGCTTTTCGTCGTAATTTCCGCGCTTATGACTGGGTAAAAGTTCCCCGCGTTTACTGGCGTTACGCCTCTTCTCGTGTACTCACACTCGAGTACGCTCCCGGTATCAAAATTAGTCAGTACGAAGCGTTAGAAGCGGCTGGTTTAGATAGAAAGGTGCTGGCTCGTCAAGGCGCCGAAGCTTATTTACACCAGTTGCTCGATAATGGTTTTTTCCATGCCGACCCACACCCAGGTAATATTGCCGTTAGTCCCGAAGGCGCCTTAATTTTTTATGACTTCGGTATGATGGGACGTATCAAGTCGAACGTGCGTGAAGGCTTGATGGAGACATTATTTGGCATCGCCTCTAAAGATGGTGATAGAGTTGTGCAGTCACTAATTGATTTAGGCGCTATAGCACCAACCGACGACATGGGTCCAGTCAGACGTTCGGTACAGTATATGCTCGATAACTTTATGGATAAACCTTTTGAAAACCAATCGGTTGCCTCCATTAGTGACGACTTATACGAAATCGCTTATAATCAGCCATTTAGATTTCCTGCAACATTTACCTTCGTCATGCGCGCGTTTTCGACGCTAGAAGGTGTTGGTAAAGGACTTGACCCAGAGTTCAGCTTTATGGAAGTCGCTAAACCCTATGCAATGCAGCTTATGACTAATACGAATGGCGAGGGCAATAGTTTACTTAACGAAATAGGCCGTCAAGCAGTCCAAGTTAGTAGTACAGCTTTGGGACTACCGCGTCGTCTCGAAGATACTCTTGAAAAACTAGAACGCGGTGATGTTAGAATGCGTGTTCGCGCGATAGAAACCGAGCGCTTATTAAGGCGGCAAAGTAACATCCAATTAACCACCACTTACGCGGTGCTTATAGGTACTTTCACCCTTTCAGCCTCGATTTTATTGGTTAAAAATTATATATGGGCAGCCGTATTTGTAGCTTTTGTCGCAGTAAGCGTATCATGGCTGTTAATTCGGCTGATTTCACGCCTTGACCGTTATGACCGTATGTATTAAATGATTGTTTCCGATACGCCTAAAAAAATATGAAAATAAACTATATAGGAGCTAGCGACCCCGGACTTATTCGATTTTCTAATCAGGATGCTTATTATACTGACCCAGAAGGACGATTTTTCGTGGTTGCCGATGGGATGGGTGGTCATGCGGGTGGTGAAGAAGCCAGTCGTATCGCCACCCAAGAAATTCAAGCTTATTTAGTCGCAAACTGGGATTCACAAATTCCTTCCGAAAAATTGCTGGAAGAAGCATTACTTCAAGCAAACGAAGCCATCATACGTGACCAACAAAGTCATCCAGAACGTGCCGATATGGGTACAACTGCCGTCGTCATATTGTTGCGCGACCCCGAATCACCCTTATGCGCGCACGTAGGTGACTCCAGATTATACCGTTGGCGAAAACCCAAACTCGAACAAATTACAGAAGACCACACTTGGGTAGCACGTGCATTAAAAGTTGGTGACATTTCCCCCGATGAAGCGCGTATTCACCCCTTCCGTCACGTACTATCACGTTGCCTAGGACGCGAAGATTTACAAGGAGTTGACATTCAACCTCTGAGTTTAAAACCAGGAGACCGCTTGTTGCTTTGCAGTGACGGTTTAACCGAAGAACTAGTCGATGAAAAAATCGCCAGTTACCTCCAAGAAACTTCAATGCTCGACAAAGCAGCTTTCGCGCTGATTGAAGGCGCCAAAGAACAAGGTGGACACGATAACATTACTGTTGTACTAGTAGCGCTTGATTAATATTGGCAACGGATGAACTTGCTACAAATCAAGCATCCGTTACATCCGTTCATCATCCGTTGCCAATTTGTTCATTTTAAGCATTTTTCATCTTTACAATTTGATACAAAATACATTACCCTCCAAGAATTACCTTGGAGGGTAAATTATCACTTTGTGTGAATTGACATCTTGCTATTTTTACTGTATATCGAATAAAATCGACTTTAATACTCTAAGTCCCTTTATTTCCGATACAGGGAACAGGCGTATTACCTCGCGTTCAATACTGAATCCTTGACTTTTAGTTGTATATAATGCAAAGTTTACCGAAATATGAGTAGGCAAACTTGGTATATATATTTAGCTATAAGCTCAGGAGTGTAAACTAGACGACATTATAGAAAGACAACACAAGATTACCACCTAAAGGAGTGGTCATTTTGTCAAACTCTTGTTATCTTTCGTAATAAAGAGGCAGATAATTAGATTTTATTCCCACCAAATCTAATCAACGGCGCCTCGGTCAGTCAGTCTTATTTACTTGACTGTTTCACGTCATCTTCTCTATTTGGAGTTATTTTATGAACAACCCAATCGAACTTTCACTCGAACAGCAATTCAGCATTCACTCATTTGCTAACCAAGTACAAGATATGAGCCATGAGCAAGCAAAAGACTTTTTAGTCAAGCTTTACGAGCAAATGGTAGTAAGAGAAGCAACATATAAAGAACTTCTTAAGCACCAATGGGGCTTAGACGGTACTGGATTAGCTTGAGTAATGTGATTGAAGTCCAGTGTCGCTCTTGGAAGGCGACCTCCTTCTCTTGCTTAGTTCCACATAGGAAAGGAGCTGGGGATGCTGGGGCGTCAACTTAAGACTTGAAGGACTATCACTAGGAGCAGCGTTAATTATTTTCAGCACCATTAATATTTATATTTCCTGTAAGCTTTTTTCACAACCGTAATTTATTGATTATTATTATTTCTTAACACTCAGATAACAAAAGGTTACATTCTCGTCGGGTGCGTAACGCCCGCCATAGGAATATATCAACGAAGCAACTAACCTAACAGCGCTACGTACCAAAAATATTCAATTATACATAAACAAAACTTATATTAATATAATAGACTTGGCAGGCCTTGGCATCTAAGCAGAAAGGTCGAAAGGAGAATCAGTATTAATTGAGGCAAGCTTAGTTAGAATTTGAGGTTTAATTTTTTCGTATTCGGTTTTGAGATAGGTTTTACTAATTTGGGGATTAGCAGATGAAGGAAGTGTGTTGCCCAGTAATGACCATTCTTTTAAACGACGACATTGGGAAGAAGCGATAGTAGAAACAAGGATATGAGTGGGGTGAGTTGGTTGCTCGCGCGCAAAAAAGAGTAAGCGATAGTAACCTTTGTCACTAAGTAAGCGTACAGTTTCTTGCCCAAAATTGGTTTTGAGGTCAAGGTAATATGGAAGCCATTTGGCGCCAAACTTACGATTATAGATAACAGTCACCCAAAGTAGCATTGGGTGGGGAGAAGGAATAAAAAGAAATTGGTTGTAGCGAGTACAAACGGAACGCTTTTGAATTTCGAGTATTGGTAACATCATCCACAATGCAGGGGTAAGTTCATTGTGAACACTAATAGGTTGAGGAAAAACAATATCAGCGATTGGTTTATTCTTGGGCCAAGTCGAAAGTTTTACAATCTCATCTGGTAAGGGACTAGGCAGGTTTTCAGATTTATCGACTTCTGGAGCAACAACCGTAGGAGCATCACCACTCGTAGTTTGGCGCCCTGTATGGGTAGTAGGTGTGCTAGTCGTTTTATTAAGCTCAGATGTAATATCAACTGCTGATAGTGTTTGTATAATGTCATTAATATTTTGAGGACGGTCATTAGGTTTTTTAGCAAGACATGACATTATCAACTCTTCTAAAGATTTAGGAACGTCAAAACTCATATCAATTTCCGCAAACAAACGCGGTTCTTGGAAATGATGTGCTTTATACCAGGCGCCGAATGAATGAGTAGGAGCAGTAAGAGGTAACTTGCCCGTAAGCATTTCAAACATCATCACACCCAAACTATAAATATCCGAACGGTTATCTAACTCCTTACCTTCCATTTGTTCGGGGGAAGAATAAGCCAAAGTTCCCAGATAGTAATTAGTTTGCTGCGTATTCGACTGTAATAACTTAGCAATGCCAAAATCAAGAATTTTAACTAATTCACCAAACGTCGGGTCAACAATCACCAACATATTACTAGGCTTAATGTCACGATGAATAATTGGGTAAATAGTGCCATCTACAGGAATACCATCGTGAGCGCACTGCAACCCCAAACTAATTTGACGTGCCATGCTCAAAAACCGCACCAATGACATTTCTTGCTTGCGGATAATATATGACAAGCTTTTACCCTTAAGGTATTCCATAACGTAGAACGGAGTATTATACTCGTCCACACCATAATCCATAACTCGAACAATTTGAATACTTTTTTGTCCCAAAAGCGCACAGGTTTTAGCTTCACGCTCAAAGCGTTCCTGCAACCGCATTTTTTTATTAGTTTGGATGGACATTGAGAGAAATTTCACCGCAACAGGCACATCTCCCAACAAAGTATCCTTAGCACGATATACTCGTCCCATAGCTCCAGTTCCTATTAACTCCTGAAGCTGGTACCTTTTGCTAAGTTTGCGACCGACGTTGGGGTCCGACATAGTAAGCTTTGGCTCCAATCTTTTAAAATAAGCGAATTCCCTGTTAAATTTAGTATTCCCAAATTTTTGGCAATTAACACCAAACATTGACCAAACAAATGCAACACAAACAAAATATTTAAGTATGTTTTTATACTTTTAAATTTAGTTATTTATTCGTAACTAACTTAGCAATGGCATCTGCTAAGGCATCAGGTTCAACAGGTTTAGCGATATGAAGCTGGAAACCAGCATCAAGAACCTTTTGACGGTCATATTCTCCAGCAAAAGCCGTCAGTGCAATTGCAGGAATCAGTCCGCCATTTTCCGGCGCCCACTTTCTGACTTGTCGTAATAATTCATACCCATCTATCAAGGGCATACCAATATCACTAACTAAAATATGAGGTTTTGCAATTGTCAATAGCTGTAGTGCTTCAACCGCACTAGACACGCTTTGAACTTCGGCGCCGTATAATTCCAAAGCAAAGCTAATAAAATCTCGTGAGTCTGGGTCATCATCAACAGCCAAAACTCGAACACCAGAAAGCGAAGATTTAGTGATGAGTGATGAGTGATGAGTACTGAGTGATAAATTTTCAGCACTCAGCACTTTTGAGTCAGCACTATTTAATAGAGGCAGCTTAACAATAAAAGAGGCGCCTTGATTTAAACCAGAACTATGCGCTTCAACAGTTCCGCCATGAAGCTCAACCAAATTACGAACAATAGCTAACCCAAGTCCCAGTCCACCAAATTTTCTAGTAGTCGTACTATCTTCTTGACGGAAATAATCAAATATATGAGGTAAAAATTCTGAATTAATACCCTTCCCAGTATCACTAACAATAACCTTAACAAAAGGAACTTCCATCAATAAATCCACCTTTACGTGCCCACCACTAGGTGTAAACTTAATAGCATTAGACAAAAGATTCCAGAAAATCTGCTGCAAACGTGCAGCATCGCCTGTCATAAGCACTGAAGTGCTTCCAACATTAATATTATTCTCAATCTCAATTCCCTTACTTTCCGCAGCCAACCGCACAGTATCAATAGCAGCAGAAATCACACCAACTAAATTCACACGAGTCGCATTAAGCGTTAGCTTACCACGAAGAATGCGGGAAACATCAAGTAAATCTTCAATTAAATCAACCTGTAACTTAGCATTACGCTCAATAGTATTTAACGCTTCAGAAACCTTATTCGGATTCAACTTACCACTCTTCAACAACTTCACCCAACCAATAATAGGATTAAGCGGAGTCCGTAACTCATGAGAAAGAACAGCAAGAAACTCATCCTTAACACGATTAGCATTTTCAGCTTGCTCACGTGCAGCTTGCTCACTTAATAATAATCGTTCTCGTTCAATCTCCGACTCCTTACGGTCATGAATATCATTAGCAACACCAACCCACTTAACAATTCGTCCCGAATCATCCTTTAAAGGCAACCCACGTGCAATAAACCAACGATACATACCATCAGACGCACGAAGACAGCGTATTTCCGCTTCATAATCATCACCACTACCTGTAGCTTGATTCCAAATCGTTAAAACTTTATTCCGGTCATCCGGATGAATAGTGCCAACCCATTGATAGCCGATAGTTTGTTCCATCGACAAACCAGTATAATCAAGCCAGTATTGATTACAGTAAGTAATTTTGCCATCATTTTGAGACATCCAAACAACTTGAGGGGCAACTTCCGTTAAAATGCGGTAACGTTCCTCACTTTCACGTAAAGCTTGCTCAAACCGCTTAGTATCATCAATATCAGTACAAGAACCAAACCAGCGAATTATCTTACCGTCTTTATCTCGCAATGGAAATGCTTTACCAAGAAACCAACGGTACTGTCCATCAGAAGCACGTTTAAAACGATATTCAATATTATAGTATTTACCAGTACGCAACGATTCGTTCCAGACATCCAAACATTTTTGTTGGTCATCTGGATGTAATAAATGACTCCATCCCCAACCTTGGGTTTGCGCTAAAGTCATTCCAGTATACTCAAACCAACGGCTATTAAAATAATCATGATAGCCATCAGGTAAAGTAGTCCAAAATAACTGTGGCATTGTATCTGCCAAAGTTCGGAAATTCAACTCGCTTTGCTGTAAAGCTTGCTCTTGTTGTTTTCTCTGACTAACATCTCGAATTGACCATCGTAAACCAGTAAACTGTCCAACATTATCGTGTATACTAGCAACTGTCACCTCAGCGTAAAAAGGCGCCGCGTTGTTTGGCTGAATGAAAAATTGTTTTGTTTGTGTTTGTAGCTGTGGTAATGCGCGTAACTGGTTGAATTGTGAGTAAAACGCTTGATATTCTTCACGCGGAATATAGGCTGTTAGATATTTACCAATTAAATCTCGTTGTTTTGAGCAAAGAAGAATAGCAATAGACTGGTTTGCTTCCTGAATTTTACCCTTAGTGTCGGTAACAAGATACCCATCAGGAGCAAAGTTGAATAAATCTTGATAGCGTTGTCGTTCGGTTTCTAACAATAAATTCTGGTATTGCAATTCTTCTTCTGCAACGCTAAGTTCTTCTAAAACAAGTTGTAAATCATCATTGACATTTGATAAATTTCTGTTCTCGGTCTCTAAATCAAAATAAGTCTTAGATATTATTTGTTCTATTGTGCGACTATGACCATTGGGTATAAAATTATTTTGAGCTTGTATTTGCCCTAATACATGAAAATTTGATACAACAGCATAAGGTTTATTCGCGCCAGATAAAAACAGGGGTTCAAAGTTTAATTCAAGCCATATAAAATTTTCAGAATTAGACTTACAAAACCCGATTATGACCTTTTGATAAGCATTAGATGTTTTAAAGGCAGCAATTGCTGGGTAAGTATTGTGTGTGTAACTTGCCCCATTTACATCTATAATTTGTGTGAATAAGTCAAACAGGCTTTTACCTATAATCTCGTTTGGAGTATATCCAAAACAAGCAATATTATTACATCCACAAATCGTGCCGTCACCAATATGAAGTAACATTCCGTCTTCTTGGATGATGGAATCACCTTTTGGCATTTGCTGCATGTTCGCAGGTAGATTAGAAGACGTTTCTTCAGGTAGCATTATTAGTACTTCAAAAACAGTTAAGCAGTTATTATAGATTCAACTATATAGATTTTAATTCATGCCAGTGGCGCCGAAATGTAACGTGGCAAAAATTTAATAATCATAAATTACAACCTTACGACATTGCCAACAGTTGTTACTTCTACCTAAAGATTTATTTATTAAGTATTAGGTCTGAGTTTGTTGACGTTCGAGTTTTGCCTCCATTGTACTAGAAAGGAAATGACCAACGAGAATACCGCCAGTCATACAATAAGCGTCATTAGAAACGCGGTGTAGGGTTTCAAAACCACTACGACGCTGACGGTCACTAAGTACCCAGTAGCGTTGTACTATAGTTTCCGGGCCTATCCAACCTTCACCTTCAATTTGCCCAAACAGGTTATGTTGCAGCAAAAACGAGTAATGACGCTCACCATCATCTAAACGTCCTTTATACTGTAAAGCAATTTCTGGACGTTCGCTGCCAGGAAAAATGAGTTTAGTTGCCATAGTGAACCAATTATCGCGGTTCCAGGCAACCAAAGTCATACCTTTAACAGCAATAGGCATAGCATCACGCTCTAACCAACTGCCTTGTAAAGTCCAGCGTCCAGCTTCGAGTAAAAAAGAGTGTCTCACTTGTTAATACCTTTATGTGTTTATTTTTTTCTAGTTTTGCAGCGCCAAAACCGGAGATAAAAATAAAACACCTCTGGCGGCGAGTACACTTAGTATACCCATTACAAAGTGCTGAGTTGAAAGTGCTGAGTGCTGAGTAAGTTGAAGAGTTTAAGAGCTTAGAGTTAGGAGTTAAGAGTTTAGGGTTAGGAGTTAAAGAGGGTATAAATTGTCATTAGTTGCGTAGCGAAGAATCTTTTAAAGTTTTGATAATTTATAGAGATGCTTCACGTAGTGACGATGACAAGGAACTCATAACTCATAACTCAGCACTCAGCACTCAAAGACTTCTCCTAATAGCACTTCAAGTTTGGCGCCAGTTGCACAAGGCAAATTACCAGGACTGCCATGAACGCGCCAGTATGCCAGTACAGCAAAAGCGATAGCCTCTTTAAAATCAGCATTTAATCCAAATTCGTCGGTAGTAGTGACAGGTGTTGAGCCTAAAAGCGCTTGTAACCTTTGTTTTAAATAAAGATTACGACTGCCACCACCGCATAAAAGTACTCGTTGTGGCGTTTGTGGGAGAAAATGACGGTAATTATAAACAATTGAAGCTGCCGTTAGTTCGGTGAGTGTTGCTAAAAAATCGGCACTGTTCAATTGATACTGTTTAGCTTCGTGAAAACACTGAGCAATATAATCAAAACCAAATAACTCACGTCCAGTTGATTTAGGTGGAGGCGCCTGGAAGTATGCGTGTTTTAGCCATTTATCAACTAAGGGTTGGCAGATACTGCCGCTAGCAGCCCACTCGCCATTTTCATCATAATTTTTGGTACCATCGCTTAATTGATTTACCGCCAAGTCAAGTAAACTATTTCCTGGGCCAGTGTCCCAACCGCGAATTTGAGAAAGCCAATCACCGCTTCGATTTGGAATATAAGTAACATTACCAATACCACCAATATTTTGAATACATCTTGTTTCATTGGGATGAGCAAGTAATGCCGCATCAACACGGGGAACAAGTGGCGCCCCTTGACCACCCACAGCAATATCAGCGGCACGAAAATTACTGACAGTGGTAATACCCGTTAAGGCAGTAATTAAGGGGCCGCGACCAAGTTGCAAACTATAACCCAGATTCACTTCATTGGCTTCTTCAACTCCAATTGGTGGTCGATGAAATACGGTTTGTCCATGCGAACCAATAAGTGAGGTGCCTTCGTGTACAGTTTGAATATTTACAGCAGCTTCAGCAAAAGCAATTGCAATAGCATCATCAAGCTGTGCAAATTCAGGCATCGAAATAGCCTCACCTGCACAGACACTCAAAATGCGTTCTCTAAGTGCGGAAGGGTAAGGATAAGTCGCTTTTTCTACTAGCTCGACTTTAATTTCCAAATCTTGACCGGAAATATCAACCAAGGCAGCATCAATACCATCGACTGATGTACCGCTCATTAAACCAATTACGCGCGTCATGTTTGTTGGGGCGGGGAGGCGGGTTTACAGATATGCTAATGATAGCGGAAGTTTTGGGTTAACCCGCCCTTACAGTTACACCGTCCTTACAGTTGCCCTGCCCCTAGAGCCAGGGATATTGCAGCAGGGAGGATTCGGTGTTCTTCAATTTGAATTCGTTGATGAAGCGTTTCGGTTGTATCGTCTGGCAAGATAGGTACTGCTGCCTGCATCAAAATGGGTCCATCGTCAACTTCTAAGCGTACTATGTGTACTGTACAACCAGCTATTTTGACCCCACTCGCTAAAGCTTGTTCGATGGCACGGGCGCCTTTAAAGCTGGGTAATAAGCTGGGATGAATATTTATAATTTTGTCAGTGTACGCCTGAATTAGTACTTGAGTAACAATTCGCATCCAACCAGCCATTACAACCCATTCAACATTATACTTTTGTAGAGTGCGTACAATTTCCGCATCGAAATCTTCGCGACTTTTGTAGTCACGGTGATTTAATAATACTGCTGGAATATCCCAATTTTCGGCGCGTGTTGCTGCGTATGCATCTGGGTTATTGTAAATTAAAACCTGAATTTGGGCGTTGAGTTGTCCATTTTTTATTGCCTGGGCAACTGCTTCAAAGTTACTGCCGCTACCCGAAGCTAAAATTCCCAGATGAAAGTTGGCGCCACCAGGTAAAATGCTGGTAATACTGGGAGAAATCAAACTATTTGTTGTCATAGCAGTTGAGTAGGACACCATAATTTCCTCTCTGTATTCTTTGTGTCTCTGTGGTAGTATAAAGAGCTTTTGACCACAGAGGAGCAGAGGACACAGAGAAAAGATAAAATTTTTATAGTATAACTTTGACAGAAATATATCAAGCTATTCACTAATGATTATTGATTTTTGAATAAACTCAAATATGACATTGCGTCATACTAAAAAAGTCAATGTTTGACGTATTGTCATATTTTATATTGTCATAGAATTGTCAAGAGAACATATTATTTTGTATCCAAAAGCTTGACATTCTGTGTTCATAACGATAATGTTTTTTAAAAGTATTGCATATTAGCTATTTAACAAATAGCTTATTTTAATCTCCCCTTTATTAGTGGGATTGGGGGATAATTTTTACTAATTACAGCATTAAAATAACTTCTTCTTTGTGTTCTTTGCGTTCTTTGCGGTTTATAAAAACATAACCGCAATCGTACAGAAAAATCACAAATACAGAATTTAATTAGACTTAAAGCCTACTTATGTAATTAAGTTTAAAACCACGGCAGAATCTATCAATTAGGAGATTAGAGTGCAGAATTTATATTTATACCGGGTCGCGTTATTAAGTATATTGATAGGATCACCAGCATTTGCTGCTGACACGAATCAGCAAGACATACCTAATCTGAATGAAGTCAAGCTGCCATCACAAGAAGCCAAGTTATTGACCGAGCAACCTACAAACAATCAAGTTCAAGAAGAACCAAAACCAGAACAACCACCGTCTACAGACAATTCAGATATTGACCTAGAAGCAATTGGAGAAGAAGACACATTACCGCAATCTACACCAACTTATACTATTGAGAAAGAAGAAATTCAAAAACAAGGCGCCACAAGCGTTGCGGATATCTTAAAACGAATGCCGGGATTCGTAATTAACAACGTTGGACACGGCGCCGACATCCATACGGGCACATATTATCGAGGCGCCACAATTAATCAAACAGTGATATTGATTAACGGTAGACCAATTAATACAAATATCAATACCTATCACGGCGCCACCGATTTAAATAGCATTCCAGTAGAAGCAATAGACCGAGTAGAACTATATAGCGGTACAGCAACATCATTATATGGTTCCTCCGGTTTTGGTGGAGTCGTTAATATCATCACAAAACAAGGTAGTACCACACCTCAATTTAATGCTTCTGCGGAATTTGGCTCATTGAACTTAAACAACCAACAAGCTTCTTATAGCGGTGGTAGCGAAAACGTTAGATATAACGTTAGCTTTGAACGCTTTTTTATAGACAACCGTTATAAAGTACCCGTAGGCGCCGCGAATAGAGATGCAAGTGGTAATTTATTTAACGCGGATACAGCTACAAGTACTTATTTTGGTAGCCTAGCTGTAGATTTAGATAAGAAAAATACCGTTAACTTAGATGTCAAAGTACTAAGTAGTCGTCGAGGTCTTATATATTTTGGTTTTCCATTACAGCGAGATAGATTAGACCATGATGGATTAGACATTGGTTTATCATGGAAATCACAATTAGCTACAGGTTCTAATCTAACCACTACATTTGGATATAACCGAGATTACTTTAATACCTACGGGCCAACAGGGACATTTTACCGCACAGGAACACTAGACACCCAGCAATTTACAGGTAGACTACAACATGATTGGCAAGTAACATCAAACAATCAACTTCGTTGGGGTTTAGATGTCAAAAATACTGATTTAAGTAGTCTTGCCGATAGTACACTACCCAGCCGAATAGCTCTGAACGAAACCGAGGATAGAAGTTTATTTCATACAGCACTATTTGCTGTGAATACTTTTAATATTAGTAATAATTTTTTATTCGACTTAGGTTTACGACAAAGCTTTGACTCAAAATTTGGAAGTTATTTTAACCCAAGTGCAGGGTTGCGATACGCCATCACACCAGATATCGCAGTACGTGGTAGTTTAGCTTATGGACAGCGCAACCCAGGTTTAGACCAACTATATACATACGATACAGTACATGGTTGGTTGCCAAACCCCAACTTAGAGCCAGAAACAGGTACATCTTGGACTGCAGGTGTCGATGTTAACTTTACCAAAGATATAATTGGTCAATTTACATATTTCGGCAGCAGTATCGATAATTCTCTCAGTGTAATTCAAGGACAATGGCAGAATATTGGCTTAGTTGATACCAATGGTTTTGAAGCAGCACTACGCATGAAAGTCGCGCGTGATTGGTCAACTTTTGTAAACTACACCTACACAGATGCCCAAGTTAAAACAGGAGCAGATAGAGGTTTACAATTAGGCTTAATACCCTACTCTTTACTTCAAGCAGGTGTTGGATACGAAAAAAATGGCTGGCAAGCTAACTTATATGCTACCTACAACAGCGGTGCCCGTCGAGCATTATTCGCGGCGCCTGGAGACAGAAATACAGATTTTGTACCCTCTTACTTCAACCTAGACCTCAGCACCCGCATACCAGTAACATCAAACTTAGGCTTAACATTTTACCTAGAAAATTTACTAGGAGAACAATACGAACGAGTAAATCGTATCTACAGTCCCGGTTTCACCTTCCGTATCGGCTTAACCTCCACCATCTAAAATAAACCTTCTTGTGGAACAGTTAATCTTGTTTATAAAACTTAACCTCACACACTGTGGTCATGCGAGCAGATGAAAACAAATTCACCCAGTTAGGTGGAGCGCCTGATATTATTAACAAGTTAAAACTGATATTTTATATACTGATATAAGAATATAAATTTTCAAAAAATCACCCGATTGGGTGAGGTGATAGTACTCATTTGAAACTCCGCGACTAACCCCTTTGGGGTATAGTCTCGGATTCTGAAAGACTTACCTGCTCGTCTTTCAACATCCCTCACCTTCATCGCAATACAAGTTGCTCCAGTACAGCGGGGTTGGCAGGCTCACCATCCAACGATAGTGATATCTCCTTACAGTGTTTTGCCCGTAACTTTCTGGCTGACCACCAGTAGGGTTTTACCCACAACAATAATACCACGAGCGAGGTTATTTTATGTGTGAAAAGAATTTAAAGAGATATAGAAAAAGCTCGGCTATTCCCCTACATCCTGGCTTGCGCTCCTGGTGCAGTACCCTTGGAGGTTAATGATGGGAGGGACGGGCAAGGATGCCCGTTCCACAAGAAATTAAGTCTATTTGACAATAAATTAAGCCTAATATAAAGCCTCCTTATTAAGGCTGCGGTGTACACACAAGTCTTAAAAAGGGTGCTTCGGGGGCTTCGGGGGTAGGGTGCTTAGGAGAAATAAGAAGCAATATTGCTTCTTATTGGATGCAAAATATCTGTAAGAATAGTTCCTCAATTTCCCCATTTCTCCCGTTTCCAACCTCCCCCTGCATCCAATACCTGCTCCCGATGCCAAAAAGTTGTGTGTACACGGTAGCTTATTAAGGGGGTGTTAATATTAAGAACTACCTTTTTAATATCCGTTGTCGCATTTTTACAACAAAGCTGTTTATTTCATGTATTCGCATCACAGTTGTAATGGCGCCAAACACTATTAACCCTACAAGTCCTGCAACAGAAAGTTTAATTAGTAAAAGCAATAGATTTTCGTTGCCAACTAAAAACCGTTCCACAAGCTGTAATGTGGCAAAGCTAGAAATTCCACCTGCAACACTCGCAGCAGTTAATCCTAAAATAGGCAAACTCCACTCGACCCACGGTAAACCACCAATTTTGCGGTCGAGTAAGTACAAAAGCATTAAGGTAGAACTTAAGTTTACTCCTACAGTTGCTAATACTAAACCAGGGGCGCCAAATGATTGAATGAAAATCAAATCAAGAACGACATTTAGGACAATATTAAATAAGCTAATGCGAAACGGCGTATTTCCATCACCCAAAGCATAAAACACTCGTACTAAAACATCTCGTCCAAGGTAAACGAACATCCCGACACCATAAGCAACCAGCAGTGAAGCAACTAAATCAGAAGCTTTTTGGTCGAATGCTCCTCGTTTATATACTAAATTTACTATTGGTTGTGATAAAGCAATCATTAAGGCGCCCAAAGGCAACATTGTAAATGCCGAAAGAATTAGTCCTTGACGGATGCGCTGCTTTAATTCACCCCAGTCTTGTGGGTCAGTCAGACGAGAAAATATAGGTAGTAATGGAACTAATACAATATTAGAAATTACTCCTAGAGGTGTTTGTACAAGTAAATTGGCGTAGTTCAATCCAGAAGCGGCGCCAGGAATATAAGAAGCAAATATAGAATTAATCTGCCAATTAATATAAAGCATTCCAGAAGAAAAGGTTGCCGGAAGCATAATTTTCATTATCTCCCTCACACCTGGTTGATTAAAGTCAAACCGCAGTCGCAAACCACCCATGCCAATGCGTGCTTGTGCGACAAGTTGAACTGCCCATTGTAATATGGCGCCCGCAGTTGTACCAACCGCTAAAATTGCCCCACTGTATATAACATTTTCTGCGGCGTAAATATTTTTTCCTAACTGCAATCCTAGAAATGCGACCGCAATGACGACCGTAATACTCGATAGTAAAGGACTAATCGAAGGCAACCAATATTGATTGGCAACGTTAAGAGTACCAAAACCAATACCAATTAATCCCGCTAGCACTGCCATCGGCGCCATAATTTGAAGTTGTCGGGTGGCAATTGCTTTAATTAATTCTCCATCAGGACGTTGGTCTAAACCAGGTGTTGTTAAATCAATCAGGTTTCCGGCAAAAACTACCAGTAAAATTGTGACTGCCAAAAGTACGACACCAACAAGCGTCGTCATCGTTTCCACCAAGGGTGCAGCTTCTTCTTTCTTCCGCTTCGCTAAAACACTAACAATTGCGCTGTAAAATGGACCGTTGATACCCCCCAGTAATATCAGTAGAAATCCGGGAACGATATAAGCGAAGTTATAGGCTTCAGCAATTGCGTCTGTACCAAAAGCTGCGCCAATAGCGACTTGGCGCACTAAACCTACAACTTTGCTAATAATGGTAGCAGCAGCTACAATACCAGCGATACCAGCCAGGGAGCGAGTTACTTTTTTTTGTTCTTGTGACACAAATAATACCCGAATCTTCAGGTGAGGGCGCTTATCTGTTGAACATTTAACATGAAAGTGACTATTCTGTCAGGCAAATTTTAATCAATTATCTACAACCTAAACTATCTCTTGTTGCTACACCAGTCACTGGGTTAACACCGTCCGCGCGTTCACACATGAGGCTAACTTGGTAGCGGTCGATAAGAGCATTACTAAAGTCGGCGCCTGTAATATCGGCATCGTAGAAGCGACTACGAGTTAGTGTTGCATCAGTGAATATGGCGTTTCTAAGATTGGCATTATCAAGCGTAACGCGGTCTACTAAGGCGCCTGTGAGGTTAGCACCTTCTAAGTTGGCTTTGAGCATTACGCCTTTAGTGAACATGGCATTGGTTAAGTTGGCGCCTTTGAAATTGGTGCCACGCATTTCTGCTGCAACAAAGTTTACACCTATTAAATCAGTATTAGAGAAATCACGATTCTCTAAACTGGCGTTGTTGTAGTTAATTGTATTTATTTGAGCATATCCTGGCTTGGCATTAAACATTACTAGTAAACATGCCAAAGTAAGTATAGTTATTAAAGTGACAATACCACGTAATATTTTTTTCATAACGAAAAGGCGCCGAATCTAACCTTTCTATTATCACCCATTAATAAATGTAGAGACGTTACATGTAACGTCTCTACAAAATTTTGAAACTATTTTCTACTTCCAATCTTTACCAACGCGAATTGTAATATCAGATTCGAGGTCACCTGTAGCAGCTACTTCAACATGACCTAGACCGAGGGTTTTTTGAACTTGTTCGCCAAGCTCGCGGTCACCTTTTTGGACAATTATTTGTGTTTCACGTAGGGTGTCTGACCAGTCTGTGGATGCGTAAGCTTTAGCAAAACCTTTTTGTTTGAGAGTATTAATAACTTTATCGGTTACACCTGGCACCTTTGAAGCATTTTGAATAGCAACTTTTAGGTTCGGTAAAGGTCTTACCAAGGGACGCATTCCTGCAATTCCAACACCTGCATAATCGTTCAACAGATTAACTTGTCCGGTTAAGTCAATCCAGTAGCTATTAGGGTCAGCACTAAGACGACTAAAAATACCGGGCAAAATCGTCATTTGAAAATTATCGCGCTCTAAGTTAGAAGAGAAGTTGACGAGTGCCATCATTTCTTCTAGCTTTAAATTGGTGTCGAAGTACTTTCGCATGACGCGGATAAGTTGCGGTAAGCGAGTTACAACTGTTGGACTCGATAGTTTTTCGCGCATAGCCATTAATAGCGCTTGCTGACGTTGAACACGCGGTAAATCTCCACTATTGGTTTCACGGAAGCGCGCGAACTCTTCAGCTTGTTCACCGTTGAGATTTTGCCAACCTTCAACCAAGTTAATTGAGAAGCGACTAGAAGTGTCTTTGTAGTTCATAGCTTGAGGAACAAATACTTCGACTCCCCCTAGTTGATCTACTAGCTGACGCAAACCGCTCGTGGAAATCCGAATATAACGGTCGATAGGAGCATTATTTAGAGTTCGGCTAATTACCCGGTTGGATAGTACAGGACCACCTTGAGCGTTTGCTTGCGATACTTTGTTCAAACCCTTTTCAGGAATTGAAATCATTGTATCTCTGGGTATTGATAGTACACGCATACTTTTATCTTCGGGATTTAACCGAATTAGCAGCATTGTGTCGCTTTTACCCGCAAAGCTTTCTGGTGAACCATCGACGGTGCCCGGTACTGGCTCAATTCCCATTACCAGGATATTCATTGGACGAATGAGCTTATATTGTGAAATATTGCTCCACAAATCTGCTGGTAACTGCGTTTTTTCCCCTTCTTGACCAGACAGTTGTAACTCATCATCGGTACTGTCAACGCTACTCCACAATGGAGTCCATAGTGCGAGTGCTGATACCATTAACCCAGATAACGTCATCCCTACAGCAATAGAAAGTATCCAGAATAACCAGCGCGGCATCGAGAGACCAAGCCGTTGATAAAGCTGGCTAGGAATAGAACCGTGCGTCCTACTCGGATTTGCGGTACTATTATCTGAATAATTGACAGTCCCATAGTTAAGGGATTCTTCTGAGTTTGATGGTGCCTCTTGATTCTCTGACCAATCTGTATCTTGATTTTCTTTACGTTCTACTTGTTTAACCACAAATATCTCCCCACTCAACCAACGCCATTTACTCAAGATGGGAAAAACCCCAGCTTGCTTCTGTGGCCACTCCCTTAAGGCTATGTTAATGCAAGCTTTCAAACTTGCCAGTGTCCGGGCTTCCAGTACACACTTGTAATGTTTTAAATTTAGGTTTTCTGATAATTATGAAGTACGCATTTTTTCCTGTAATCCTTGCTGGTGGTAAAGGTGAGCGTTTTTGGCCCCTGAGTCGCCTCAACCGACCAAAGCAATTTTTGTGTCTCGATGGTACTGACCGAAGTCTTTTACAAGCTACTGCCGACCGACTGCTTAGTTTAGCTTCTGGTTGGGAAAACTTGTGGGTTATTACTTCTAGTTTGATCGCGCAGGGTGTTCGCGACCAGTTAACAGAACTACCATCCGATAATTTACTTGTTGAACCAGAGGGAAGAGACACAGCAGCGGCAGTTGCATGGACTAGTTTAGAAATAGCTCGCCGCTACGGGGAGGACGCGATAATTGGCTTTTTTCCAGCAGACCACTGGATTGCTGACCAATCAGTGTTTGTAGACACTATAAGTGCAGCTTCCCAACTAGCAGCAACCACAGATGCGATTGTGACGTTGGGGATCAAGCCTACGTTCCCCTCAACTGGTTATGGATACATTGAGCAAGGCGAAAAAAGTGGTATCTTTGATGACTTGCCAGCTTATCATGTTAACCGCTTTACTGAAAAGCCTAATCGTGAAACTGCTGAAACATTTTTATCTACGGGTCGTTTTAGTTGGAACAGTGGCATGTTTATTTTTAGGGCTGGTGTTGTCCTTAAAGAACTACGTGCGTATGCTCCCGAAATTATCGAACCGTTAGAAAAAAATGGGACAGATGTCTACCCCAAACTGCCTAAAAAGAGTATAGACTACGCTTTAATGGAAAAGACAGGTCTAGCATATGTATTACCAGTAGAATTTGGTTGGGATGATCTTGGTGACTGGAATGCTATCGAACGGCTTCTCAAAAAAGAAGATAATAACAATGTTGAACTGGCTACTCATGTAGGATTAGATACAAAAGGCGCCGTTGTTTATGCATCAAATCCGGATGATGTAATTGTTACAATAGGACTTGAGGATGTAGTTATAGTACGTGATGGAAATGCTACCCTTATCGTCAAAAAAGACCGTACTCAAGAAATCAAAGAAGTCCTCAAAACATTGAAAAGCGATTCCAAATTTAAAGAGTTACTTTAGATAGTTATGAGTTATGAGTTAATTAATTAACGTGGGTGTAATGAATGAAACTCTTGACAGAGGTAGAATGTACCTTTTTTTAGTATAACTTAACTATCTCAAGAGTGAAAGTTCGGATTAAGAAGTAAAAACCTAACTCTTAACTCCTAACTCGTAAGGTGCGTGACACTAATAGTTAATTAGTTCTGCTTTGCGATTGTTATAGCGTCACGCACCCTACCTCCGAGCCTACTAACTCCTAACTCTTCTATTTATGTTTATTACGCAAACAGTTCCTCGTCAACGCGAAATAGTCGAAGTTCTCCTCCGTAATGGTTGGGATTACATGCGGCGCCTGCTTACCGGAGGCAAACCAGAAGACCCGCAACTTCCGACACCTGCCGTATTAAAAAAAATTCTTGTAGACTTGGGGCCCGTTTACGTAAAACTCGGTCAACTAATGTCAACTCGTCCTGATATTTTGGGTGCTTCCTACATTGAAGAACTCTCAACTCTACAAGACGAAGTTCCACCAGTTGCCTGGTCAGAAATTGAAATACTTATCCGTAAGCAATTAAAACGTCCTCTTGAAGAGACATTTAAATATATAAACCCCGTTCCAGTTGCTGCGGGTTCAATTGCTCAAACCCACCGTGCGACTCTTATTGATGGTCGCGAAGTCGCACTAAAAGTTCAACGCCCTGGTATTGATATTACTATCGCTCAAGATATTGCTTTAATACAGGGTATTGCCGATTTAGTTGCGCGCACAGAATTTGGACAAAACTACGAAATCAAATCTATAGCAGAGGAATTTTGTAAAGCTCTCGAAGCAGAACTTGATTTTACCCGCGAAGCTAGCTTTACTGACGAACTACGTCGCAATTTGTCAAAAAGTAAGTGGTTTGATACTACAAAACTTGTAATTGCTGAAATTCACTGGGATGTGACTTCAGCCAAGTTAATGGTGATGGAATGGCTTGATGGAGTTCCTATACTCAGTGCAAAAATTGGCGCTGACTATAACAACGGCAAAGACCCTGCTGTTGAACGTAAAGAAATAACAACTTTATTATTCCGGGCATTTTTCCAACAGCTATATATAGATGGCTTTTTCCACGCTGATCCTCATCCTGGAAATTTATTTTATTTGCGAGATGGTCGAGTTGCTATTTTAGATTGTGGCATGGTTGGGCGCCTTGATCCCCGCACCCAACAAATTCTTACAGAAATGTTACTTGCGACAGTTGACTTAGACGCACAAAGATGCGCGCAGTTAACATTACAACTAGCAGACTCAACTCAGCCAGTAATTTTGTCGCGACTAGAAAGCGACTATGACCGGATGTTGCGGAAGTATCATAATCTAAACGTCGCCCAAATCAACTTCTCACAAATTATTTACGAAATTCTCCAGGTCGCACGCAATAATAAAATTCGCTTACCGACGAACATGGGTTTATACGCTAAAACCCTTGCGAACTTAGAAGGTGTCGCACGTGGCTTTAATCCAGAACTCAACTTTTTCGATGAAATCAAACCGTTACTTACAGACTTATTTAGGCGCCAATTACTAGGAGACAGTCCATTCCGTTCGTTGTTACGTACAGCGCTTGACCTTAAAAGTCTCTCTTTGCAATCACCGCGTCAAATCGAATCACTATTAGACCGAGTAACATCAGAAACCCTACAGTGGAATATCTCTTTACGTGGATTAGATGGCTTACGTCGCACAATGGACGATTCAGCCAATCGACTCTCATTAAGTATCCTCGTAGGTTCACTAATAATGGGCGCCGCAATTATTTCTACAAAAGCACAAACCGTACAACTATCACTACTGAATAATATTTTATTTGCGGTTGCTAGTTTATTAGGTTTATGGCTTGTTTATAGTACATTGCGCGCTGGAAATAGGAAATAAGTATGGGACGGGCAATCTTAAGCCCATCCCACAAGATGTCTATCTCACAAGAGGGCACCAATTTGCTTGTGCTGCTAGTTGAGCATTAATCAAGGTTAAAATACGCGATAGTTCCGAAATACCATCAAATTCTGCTCTTTCTTCTTGAGTTATGGCATCGAGTTTATTTTTATTTAGAAGCACGTTTAGAAGTGCTTGCAAATTCTCTGTAAATTTAAAAATATAAACATCTCCAAACTGACTCATCCGAACGCCAGAACCGATGAATGAGGATGGCTGTATCATCTAAAAAGCTCCTTTAGTATCCAAGTTTGTAATCATAACTTATCCGTTACATCCGTTCTATCCGTTGCAAAGATTGAGATTGTGGAGATGTTGTATTATTCCTTTGTGGCATAAACAAGGATACAAAAGCTAATAAAATTGCAAGTAAACTTCCGACACCAATAAAAAGTAACTTTTGATTTGTTTGTGCTTGATACTCATCTATTGTGGCAAGACGGTTTGGAAGGTGTTCTAGTTGCAGCACTGTATTTTGTTTTACTTCATTGATTGAAGTTTTTGTATTATTAAGTTCTGATTCGAGACGGCTTAAAGATTGCTGTAGTTGTTTATGACCATTAGTCATATCTTCTAAACGCTGCTCAAGTTTGGCTTCAAGTTTTTCTTGATAGCGTTTTAATTCAGTTTTAATATCGTTTTCAATGTTTATTATATTTTGATGCGATTGGTTACTTAAATTTTCAACGTGCTGATTCAATTCTGTTTGAAATTGAGTGAAGTTATCTAGTATTTCATGCTTTAAAGCTATAAATTCTTGTTGAACAGCTTCGTTACTGTGGGTAACTTGTTTAACTGCCGTTTCCGATTCGTTTTTTATGTCTACTGACACTTGACGTAATTCATACTCAGACTTTTTAAACTGTTGGTTTAATTCTTTCTGGAATTGAGTAAAGTTTTCTACAATTTCATGCTGTAAATTTATAAATTCTTCATGAATATGCTCATTCGCCAAATTTACTTGTTTGATTGCATCTTTTGATTGGTCTTGTAATTCTATTGCAGTCGCGCGTGATTGCTCAACAAATTCACTCAGTTTTTTATGCTCCGTTTGTATTTCTTTATACTTTTGTGATAATCCTTCAAAATCAGTTTGAATTTTAGCTAAATCGTTCAAAGCCTCCGATGATTCTTTAAATTTCACGCGATAGCTAGCTAACTCTTGTTCTAAACTTTTTAAGAAATCTGTCATGTCCTTATCCTCTAGCAAAATTAAACTATGTTACGCAAATTTTTTCCTGATATTGCTCAGTTGTGGCTTTAATAGGGCAACTTGGTCATTAATTTCATTCGACTTTCGCTCGTTGCCATAATACCATTAATATACGGTATTGTACGGAGTATATACCAAATTTAATTTTTGCTTCTTGGAGTAAAAAGCTGAATTATTCTTTGTTATCCCAGCGTCCACCAGGTTGAATTAGCCATTCTAAAGCTGGTTCTGGATATATTAAGGCAGCTTCTTAATAAAACATCAAAAGATTATGGTTAGATGAACCTTGTTTTATTGCTTCATTAAATCCAAATTTTAAATAATCAAAAGCTAAAATTCTATGTTCACTGTGCAGTTTCTTATACTGTTTTTA
Source organism: Calothrix sp. PCC 7103 (assembly GCF_000331305.1). GTDB lineage: Bacteria > Cyanobacteriota > Cyanobacteriia > Cyanobacteriales > Nostocaceae > Dulcicalothrix. Next base: position 1,366,317 of record NZ_KB217478.1, read on the forward strand.
GTAAAATCAGGAGCCTTATTTCAGATACAAAATCCTTATTTTTGAGGTACACCAATGAGTTTAAGTTAGTTCAATATTGAATTATAGCAATATTATTACACTATTAATAGTTAGTAAAATTATGTGTGTACCAACATTTTTGCTTTAGGTACCATGTTTAATCAGATACCACACATGAGGCGCTGTCGGGTAATATGTATATGTTAAAAATTATTAAGTTATAACGAATGCATATTGTGTGTAATGTGCGCTTCTATCTAGAAGTAGAAGTAATATTGAGAGAGAATATGTAAATTGAAAGAATTTCAGCGAATTTTACCAATAATCGTCAAGAATATATTAGTATTTCCTATACACGACTTCAGAAGAGAGTGCATTACCACACTTTATCAATATATATATGTCTATCATCCTTGCTCACAATTTGAGCAAATTTTACCCCGTCGCTGTCAAAGAACCAGGTATTAAAGGCACATTATCTCACTTTTTTCGACGCACTTACCGCCAAATTAAAGCTGTTCGAGATGTTTCGTTTGAAATTACCCCTGGTGAAGTTGTCGGTTTTTTGGGGCCTAACGGTGCAGGGAAAACTACGACGCTCAAAATGCTTACGGGACTGGTTCATCCAACAAGTGGCAATGTCAGAGTTGCTGGATATGTCCCTTTTCGGCGCCAAGAAGAGTTTTTGCGAAAAGTTACACTTGTAATGGGGCAAAAGCAGCAGTTATTGTGGGACTTACCTGCTATGGACTCGTTAAAAATTAATGCTGCTGTTTACGGTATTTCTGACCATGAGTTTATGCTCCGGGTGGGAGAATTAACCGAAATGCTTTCACTAGAAGGTAAATTAAATCAAGCTGTGCGGAAGTTGTCTCTTGGTGAGCGAATGAAAGCTGAGTTACTTGCCGCATTATTACATCGTCCTCAAGTATTATTTCTTGATGAACCGACGTTAGGGTTGGATGTGAATGCACAAGTGGGAGTGCGTGACTTTTTACGTCAGTACAATCAACGCTATCAAGCCACTGTACTATTAACTAGTCATTACATGGCTGATATTACTGCTTTGTGCGAACGAGTTATTATGATTCACCAAGGCGCCTTAATGTATGATGGTAGTTTGGATGGTTTACTCGAACGGTTTGCACCATACCGCGAGGTACATGTAGAGTTAGCACACCAAATATCGTCAGAAAAGCTCAAATTTTATGGCGATGTAAAAACAGTAGAAGGACGTTCTGCTTGTTTTATTGTTGAGCAAGAAAAGCTAACACGCACTGTATCACGCATTTTATCAGATTTAGAAGTTGTTGATTTAACAGTTAATGAGCCACCTGTGGAAGAAGTTATAGGTCGGGTGTTTCAAGCAGGAGTTTTGTAGAGTGCTGAGTGAGTAGTGCTGAGTTAGGAGTTAAGAGTTATGAACTTTATTTGGAAAAAAGTAAGGACTTTCCTTTGGGTGTATTACGCTTATATGGTGGAATACAGAGCAGAGTTGATATTGTGGGTTTTGGCGGGTTCACTACCTATTATATTGATGGGAGTGTGGACGCAAGCTGCACAAGGTGGTCAATTTGGTTTGTCACCTGCTGATTTTGCTCGTTATTTTATTACAGTGTTTATCGTTCGACAGTTTACGGTTGTTTGGGTGGTTTGGGAATTTGAGCGTGAAGTTGTCGAAGGTAAACTTTCACCTCGGTTATTACAACCTATTGACCCTGTATGGCATCATGTCACTTCGCATGTTTCTGAGCGCGCAGCTCGTATGCCTTTCTCTATTTTTTTAGTGGCTTTATTTTTTATACTGTATCCACAGGCTTTTTGGATACCTAGCTGGTCACAGTTTTTATTATTTACACTGTCTATACTGCTAGCGTTTGCGTTACGATTTATTATTCAATATACTTTTGCAATGCTAGCGTTTTGGACGGAGCGTGCAAGTTCTGTAGAAAGCTTTTGGTTTTTGTTTTATTTGTTTCTATCTGGAATGATAGCTCCTTTGGAAGTTTTTCCTCCAATAGTCCGTGCGGCAGTTTTGTGTACTCCCTTCCCTTATCTAATAGATTTTCCAGTAAGTCTTTTAATCGGTTTACCTACTGATATTGGTAGAGGGTTTTCTATGACCATTGGGTGGACACTGTTGTTTTTGGGTTTAAATAGAATATTATGGCGCCAGGGATTAAAGCGTTATTCGGGGATGGGTGCATAGGGGTGGGTTAACCCATATCCCACAAAAAAATTATAATCCAACTAAACCCGCCCCCACAATATGTTGGCATTTGCTTACTTCGTCTGCGCGTGCGTCTGTCATGTCTGCAAATCCTGGTAAGATTGTCTTTGATGGGGTTGCGGATGTTTGTGGGGAGAAGGTGTTTGTATTATTGTTTTTGCAGGGTAGGAATGCTGATTGGTGTAGGCACCCATTTTTTGCTAAGGGACTTCCAAATAAAAAAATCTCCAATATTTTCTTGTGGAATGGGCGTCCCGCCCGTTCATTCAAAGGAGGCGGGCAAGGATGCCCACCCCACAAGATGGAGAATTAAATTTTTGGAAGTCCCTAAGTTTGATGAGAATGCTACTTGGTTGAGTAATTTGGTACCGGGGTTTGGGGAAAAAGAGTTTTTTTATGAGTTGATGGAACTGTTCCTCCCAACCGCATATTTCCTTCTTTCATAAGTTTAATATAACTCAATAGTAAAAAGCTATTTAGAAAAAGGCGCCAAGAATGCTATCCTGCATTTGTTCCTTCTCGGATGTCTAATAGTGCGAGCAAGCCTCAGTCAGTAAATTTAGCTTGAGAATGCGCGGCAAATTCCATATTATCAGCTTATTGTCTTCACCCACTGTTGCCAAAAAAGCAGCAATTCTCATTTTGAAAAAAATCAGAGAAAATTCTGTTAGGGACTTCCTTTCGTCGGGTAAATTATGTAATGATGACCGTAAAAATTCGATTATTTCAGGGATTTATAGAGTCGTTTCTTTTTTAACCATGTTTAAGTAATTTGACACGGTGTCATATTTTTTACTCACTGATTTTACATCATCTGGCAACAATTATAAATTTTTATATCCCTTAAAGTCGTTATCTTAAAAACCGAACTATCCCACCAGATTTCCCCCGTTCGTTGTCAAGCAACCCTCTACTCAATTGAGTATTTATACTTAATTATTCGATCCAATTGTTTTTTAGTTATCGTCTCGGCATCAAAAAATAGTTATTTAGTACTATATTAGCAATTCCAAAATCATACGATGGGATATATTTTACTAGCCAAGATATTCGCTCGATGCTTCATAACTATCTGGAAATATTCAAACATACAATAAATATAAGGTAACAAATACTATAGTTATCCTGAATAATTTTCAAATATCCCTAGAGATTCAAAATATCAAATCTCATTCTTTATTTCTTACCAAGGGTTACAACATGAAAACGCTAATTATTGACAACTATGACTCTTATACCTTTAATCTCTATCAATTAATTGCAGAAGTTAATGGAGAGTATCCCACTGTAATTCTTAACGACCAAGTTGCATGGGAAGAGGTGCAGCGGTGGGAATTTGACAACATTGTAATTTCACCAGGGCCTGGTCGTCCTGAGAACCTAAAAGATTTTGGCATATGTGGTCAAGCTATTCAAAATGCCCAAGTACCACTTCTAGGTGTTTGTCTTGGACATCAGGGACTTGGCAATGAGTATGGAGGAAAAGTTATTCATGCACCAGAGGTTCGGCACGGTCGGCTTAGTCAAGTTTATCACAATGGGACCGATTTGTTTGAAGGAATTCCTTCTCCTTTCTCTGTTGTTCGCTACCATTCTCTGCTAGTTTCAGATGACCTACCAAACTGTTTGGAAAAAGTGGCTTGGACAGAGGATAACCTTGTGATGGGAATGCGCCATCGAACTTTACCGCTATGGGGTGTGCAGTTTCATCCAGAGTCAATCTGTACTGAGTATGGACACACCTTATTTGAGAATTTTAAAGAAATTACCCGAAAATTTGTCCAAGAGCGTGGTAAAAGTTCGGGAAAACAGTATTGGACAGGAGATAGCCAAACTACTCCAACGTCTTCAAGTTCTTCTTGCCTTAAGCAGCAAAAATTTAAACTTTGTACGCGCAAGTTGAGTCTTTGTACCGATACCGAGCAGATGTTTGTGCATTTGTTTGGCAACTCACCAAATGCATTTTGGTTAGATAGCAGTCGTGTTGAAACTGGTCTTTCTCGCTTTTCCTTCATGGGAGATAGTGGTGGCGAAAACAGTCTGGTGATTCGTTATCAAACGCGCGAACAGGAATTGACCGTTACAAAATCCGATACTATCACCCGTAGAACAGAGGGGATTTTCGAGTATCTCAAACGGGAACTGGAACAACGACACTGCTCCAATGATGATCTACCCTTCGATTTTAACTGTGGGTTTGTGGGTTACTTTGGGTATGAATTAAAGGCAGAATGTGGACTTCAATTAAAACACCCTTCTACCTTACCCGATGCCATGTTTCTATTAGCAGATCGGATGATCGCAATCGATCACCAGGAGCAAACCCTTTATTTGCTTTGCCTAACCCAGCAGGGGCAAACAGCCGACTCAGAAACCTGGTTTGAATCGATTAAACACCTGATTGAAAATCTTCCTCCCCTGCCCCCTGTTGTTCCTGATCAAAAAGAGGCGCCTGTTATCTTCCAATTAAGCCGCTCGCAAAGGACTTATATTAATGATATTGAGAAGTGTTTGCAGGAAATTCATGAAGGAGAAACCTATCAAGTTTGTTTAACAAACCAAATTCACACAGACACAACACCCGACCCCCTGGTATTCTATCGTACATTACGCCACATCAATCCGGCTCCATACTCAGCATTTTTACGCTTTGGCGATGTGGCAATCGCCTGTTCATCTCCAGAGCGATTTCTGCGTATTGATCGCAAAGGTTGGGTGGAAACAAAGCCCATTAAGGGGACACTGCCACGAGGAAAAACACCCGAAGAAGATTTTATCCTGCGTGAACGATTGCGGAACAGCGAAAAAGATCGGGCGGAGAATTTAATGATTGTAGATTTGCTTCGCAATGATCTGGGACGGGTTTGTGCAGTTGGCACAGTTCATGTTCCCAAATTGATGGATGTGGAAACCTATGCCACGGTGCATCAACTAGTGACAACGATTCGCGGTCAATTACGCGCCGGTATGAGCGCCATAGACTGCATTTGTAATGCTTTTCCCGGTGGTTCGATGACAGGCGCCCCCAAACTTAGAACTATGGAGATTATTGAGCGATTAGAGCAGGAAGCGCGCTCCGTGTACTCAGGGGCAATCGGCTTCTTAGGATTGAATGGTTCAGCCGATTTAAATATTGTCATTCGCACTGCGGTGATGACAACCGAGCAAACCTCGATTGGCGTTGGTGGAGGCATTGTGGCACTTTCCGATCCCCAGATGGAGTTTCAGGAAACAATGTTGAAAGCAAAGGCATTGATCCATGCCATGATGATCACAACGCAAGGCGCCTTTGATCCCGACAGATATCACATTGAGGGAATAGAAGCAGTAGAAACGGCGCCTTTTGATAGCTATAAAAAAGTGCGTGCATAAATCATAAAATTTTGCAGTAGTGCAATATATCGATTTACAGATTAATATCATGAATCTCCAAGTAATTTTTGCAACACTGGGACCTTTTGGCACTTGTCATGAGCTTGCTACTAAAGCTTATATTGAGTTTCAGGAAGTGCATAATGCCAAAGTAGAACTGTTTGACGATCTTTTACAAGCACTCGATCTACTACGTAATGGTAAAGTGGACTTTATCATTCAAAACTCGGCTCATCCCAAAGTTTATGAATTAACAGAAAAGTACTTTCGGGAAGTGTTTGTAATTGATAGCTTCCTATGTCCAACTAATGCAATGGGGGTACTGAGCCGTCGTGATGTAGAACATCCCCGTAGTTTAGGACTAATGCCTGCTACACAGGCTTATGTCAATGTAAAACGCTGGGATACCTCCTAACTTGCACCTACACCCGCGCGTGGGCGAGACTATACAAACAAAGCCTGCCTACGCAGGCTATAAATGCTAATTTAACGTCTTGTTGATAAAAATGCATGTTTATCAGGAGGGAGGCTATCTGTTAGATGCTTTAGAAGAATGTGCCTATAAATTTGGATTAGGATTGTTGGAGCGTGGTCAAAAGTAGTTGGTTGCCGCAGCCATTATTAAATTGTTGGTTGGCAAATTGTAATGTAAAGGAAAAATCGGCTGCTTTTTCCTTTACATTACAAAACTTAACGCAATCTCAAGGATTATAGCCAAAACGATACATAACATTTGGTATCAGGTAGCGATCACGTGTCGTAATTGTGACTTATAATAAAGTCTAGAATTTGAAAAACTATACCAAACAATGACCAATTCTGAGCGTACAAACCTAGCTTATATTTCCCATACCGATGATAAATTCTCCAAATCATCAAGTCAAAATATATTGTTTACCTTAAAAATAGCTGAGTATTTGTTTTTAGCCGCTTTTGTCTATGCAATAGCTATTACCAAGCTTTTTCCCAGCATTGAAATTGCCAAAATTTGCGTAGCGGCTTTTATTTCTATTTGGCTTTTTCTTTTTCTGCTCAACCAACAATTCTCGAAAAGTTCTAATCAGTCCAATCTCACCCAAAAAGCCGAACTTTATAATTATTTATCGGCTGATAAAAATTTTGTAGAAAACAATCCATTAACTCCGGCGAGAGAAAAAGCTTTACAGTATTGCCACGAGTTGATTGAGGATTATAAAAAAATTCGCGGAAGTTCTCGGACTCTTTACTATACTTTGCAATTGGCAACGGTTATTTTCTCAGGAATCACACCGATTTTGGTCTTGGTAGACAAATTGGACATAGGTATTTCGTGGTTCAAGTGGCTCCCTGTCATCTTCCCAGCTGCTGCCTCCATAGTCGCTAGTATAGTTACCTCGTTTCCTTTTCAAGAAAATTCGGTGGCTGCTAACACTACCGTTGAATTATTAGAAGCTGAACAAGAGAAATTTATCTTGGGAGTGACTGAATTTTATCGTTGTTATGATATAGGGGACGAAACCCAACGTCAACTAAAAGCAAAACAGGCAATAGAAAACTTTATTATTCAGGTCAATAATATTCATCTTAACCAAGTACAAGCATCGGTTCAGACAAAGCCAAGCGAAGAGAAGACTGTTACATCTCAATCTGTGGAGCCAAACGAGGCTACAGTTAACCGCGCTGATTAATTACCGATTGCGTGCAAGAAGCAGACATAGCTGTTTTGATACAAATGTGTTATATCATGTCCAGTCGAAACTCCGCATTAGAGGAATCAGGGTCAGACTTTGTTTGGCGCCGTCGCCAAACAAACAGTTGTATCTAATTATACTGAAACAGTGATATTGGCTTCTGACCTTGTTATTATTACCAATTATTTAGAGGTAGCTAAAGCAACCTGACGGCCAATCAGGCTTAAAAAGCTTGTACCAAAATGCTGAATTTCTAAAAAATTTGCCTGTTGGGGTTCTGTTTTGTAAATTCTAAATGTTTTCATAATACCCAAAGTTGCAGCACTTTCTAAAGGGCTAACAAAACTCGTATCTCGGTCAAGAAAATGCGCTTGCTTTGCCCAATGAGCCATTTGATTGGCATTCAAAAAATAGCAACCAGAATGGGGATTTAAAGCGCGATGAAAAGTGATTGGTAACCCCATAATTTTACCTTTGAGTTCCGCTTGCTCTTGCACATTTTGAAATGGTGCGGTTACTCGTGGAAGTAAATCGCCATCAACATAGGCTTTATCGGTAAAATTATTGATAGAAATTTCATAGCGATTGGGTTGCAGCAGGTTAAAATCACCCGCTTGTTGAGTGAACCAATTTAATTTCACAAAAAACCAAGGGTCATGAATGATTAAATCATCTTCTAGAAAACAGTAATAATCGTATTTTCCTAAATAGTCTCTCAGCAACGCTTGACATTCAAAGCCTAATAGCATTGGCTCGCTTTGAGTTGGATAGTGTTGATAAAAATGGGATGGTAAAGATAGTTGTTCGAGAAGATGACAATTTTGAGTAGTACAAACAATAATATCGAGTTGGCTACGTTGAGGTTGGTTAGCAGGGAAAGCCAGTCTTTGACCAATATTAATAATAGTTTGAGATTTGCCAAATAGCTGGTGTAAGTTAGTAATACTTGCACGCAAAGCCTGTATGCGTGGTTGTGGATTTTTTCTTTGGGAAGCGTGCTTTCCTTTGCTATCGGGTCGAAAAAAGTGGGCGATGGTAAAAAGTATCCGCATTTGCTTATACCACTTTGAATTTTAAATTTTTAATTATCAGAAGCTCTATATATAGCAATCCTAAATTATTTTTTTTGGCGTAGCCTGCGCTTGCGCTTAAAAATCTTGGTATCTGTAAGGTGGGCGCTGCCCACCTTACGTATTATTATGCCCGGAGGGCACACTGCGTGAACAAAAATCATGTCCGAAGCGCATAACCGTAATAAAATTACCGTAGTATGGGGAACCAACCGGACATGATATTAGTTGACAAGATTAAAAGATAAAGTCGGTTGCATCAACATTGGTAGCAGTGAAGCTTGCTAGGGTAATGGTATCTGTCCCAAACACCGAGCTAGAAATTACTGTCGCTCCTCCAGATTGAGTCACCGTTAAAGCTCCAAAGTTAGTTGCAAATGCTGTTAGGTTTATTTTGTCTGCCGCATCACCGAAAGCGTTGATACGATCTCCTCCAAAACCGGATGCAAAGATAAAGGTATCGTTTCCGGCGCCTCCGTTCATGATATCGTTACCTGCGCCACCAATCAAGGTATCATTACCACCAGCACCAGTCAGATTATCAGCACCAGCACCACCAACTAGGGTGTCAGCACCAGCACCACCATTGAGGTTATCATTACCGACACCACCATCGAGATAATCATTGCCAGCATCACCAGTCAGGGTGTCATTGCCAGCATTACCAAAGATATTATCGTTTCCGGTTGTGCCATTTAGAGTGTTGTCTGAAGCATCTCCAACGATTAGACCGATTGCATCAACTGCGATTGTGCCTGTGAGGTCAGCTCCAAAAAAGTTAGCATTGGTGAAATTACCTTTGGACAGGTCTGCGTTGGTTATATTGGCATTTGTAAAATTCGCGCCAGTGGTGATTGCATCAGTGGTTAGCACCCCACTCAGGTTAGCGCCTGTAAAGTTGGCATTTGTCAAGTCGCCTGTGCCAAAGTTCGCATTAGTCAAATTGGCATTCGTGAAATTTGCACCAATCGCAGATCCATTAATCAAGACACCTTGTGCATTGGCTTGGGTAAAGTTGGCTCCATCTAAGTTAGTATCATCAAATCTTGTACCAGTCAAGTTTGTGATTGTACTACCAGAAGGACTAAAATCTGCACCAGACAAAACTGCATCATCTATGAGCGCACCACTCAAATCGGCACCACGAAACTTGACGTTGCCCGTTTGACCGGGTTCGAGTGGAGCATCGCTCAAAGAGACACCACTCAAATTAGCAAGATCAAAGATAGCGTTTTGCAGGGTGACATCTGTGAAATTTGTTTGCCGGAAGTCAGCACCTGTAGCATTGACGTTGACTAAAAGAGTTGCTTCTAGAGTTGCTCCTTGAAGGTCGGCATCTGTGAGATTGGCGCCTGTAAAGTCAGCCGCTTTCAAATTAGCCAAAGACAAGTCCGCACGGGTAAAGTTAGCACCAGTAAGGTTAGGACGCTCAGATTGTTCACCACTCAGATTTGCTTCCTGCAAATTTGCATCCGTTAAGTTGGCATTTGAGAGGTTGATGTCGCTCGTATTGACTTTAAACAAATTTGCTTGTCTCAAGTTGGCGCCACTCAGGTTAACATTCTGTAATGTCGCGAGAGAAAAATTAGTTGGTGTCGGAAAGTTGGCATTAGGGGCAAAAACGGCATTTGATGCATTTACGTTGCTCAGAAAAGCTTCTGAAAAGTTAGTGCTTCTTAGAAGCGTGCCAACTAATTGGACATCTGTAAGACTGGCTTTGAAAAAAGTTGAGCCATTCAGGTTTTGACCGTTAAAATTATTGCCAACCAGAACTTGATTGCTAAAATCTTGAGCTGCCATAGTATATATCCTGATAAAATCTAAATTGCTTTGAAGTTTGATAATTTAAAAGATAAAGTCGCTAGCATCAACATTTGTAGCGGTGAAGTTTGCTAGGGTAATGGTATTTGTACCGAACAGCAAACTGGAAATGACTGTGTTGGCGCCATTTTGAGCCACCGCCAAAGCACCGAAACTGGTTGCAAATGCTGTCAAGTTAATTTTGTCTGCACCGTCTACGAAAGCATTAATGCGATCGCTTCCAAAACCTGATGCAAAAATAAAGGTGTCATTTCCGGCGCCACCATTCATGGTATCGTTGCCAGCGCCACCAGTTAGGATGTCAACACCACCACCACCATTGAGGCTATCAGCGCCTGCACCGCCAATCAAGGTATCATTGCCGATTTCCCCAGTTAAGGTGTCATTACCGTTACCACCATTCAGATAGTCAGCGCCATCATTGCCATTGAGGTTATCGGCGCCTGCACCACCGTCTAAGTAATCATTACCACCAGCACCAGTGAGAGTGTCATTCCCATCAAAGCCGAAGATATTATCTTTGACACTTGTGCCGTTGATGGTGTTGTTGTTGGAATCGCCAAGAGTAAGACCAATGGTATCAACTGCTACCGCTCCTGTAAGGTTCGCCCCGATGAAGGTAGCATCGGTAAAGTTACCCTTGGTCAAGATTGTATTGCTCAAGTTGGCATTGGTAAAGTTAGAACCAATAAAGCTACCAACTTCCAAACTAGCCCCTGCCAGGTTTGCGTTTGTAAAATTGGTGAGGTTATCCCCAGCACCTTCCTTCAAATCAGCACTAACAAGGCTAGCACCTGTAAAGTTGGCTCCATCCAAATTACTTTTTTGAATAAAAGCACTATCCAAATCGGCATTTACCAAGCTGGCATTGGTGAGGTTCGCAAGCTCAAAATTGGCGCGAGTCAGGTTGGTGTTATCAAGATCGGCGCCTGTAAGGTCAGCTCCTTTTAATTTCCCATCTGTGATGTTAGCACCTGTGAAATTAGCTCCATTGAGGTTGGCAAATTCTAAAAATACGTTTTCTGCAACTACCTGAGTGAAATTGGCTCCCACAAGTTCAGCACTGACGAGATTAGCGTTGTTTAACTGAGTCCTAAACACCTGTCCGTTAGATGCTGTATAAGAACCAAAGTTAACACCATTTAAATTCAAGTCTTCCGCTTTGACGTTATTCAAAATAGCGCCACTAAATTGACTGCCGCTGAAGTTAGAGTCAGGGAAACTTAAACCTGTTAAATCGGTAGCTTGAACTACTAATATGCCGTTCCGTACTGCATCAAAGGGGCGAAAATCGGCGTTGCTGAAATTAACGTCTTCTATACTGGCGCCAGCTAAATTCGCACCACGAAAACTAAGTGTTGTTGGTATTGGCTGTCCTGTTCCTGGGTCTATGGCAGGTGCTGTATCAGTAATTCCAATTCCACTCAGATTCGCAAGGTCAAAAATTACATTACCACCAATTTCAATATCCGTGAAATTAGTCAGGCTAAAGTTAGCATTAGTTGCATCTAAATTTATCAATCTTGCCCCTTCTAAGTCAGCTCCTTGAAGGTCGGCATCGATTAATTTAGCACCAGTGAAGTTAACGCCTTTGAGCTTGGCAAGTGATAAATTCGCGCCAGTTAGGTTAGCATTTGTAAGATTATTGAAAATTCCATCTGGTTCCCCACTTAGATCCGCTTCAGTCAAATTTGCATTGACTAAATTTGCATTTAAAAAATTAGTGCCTTTGACATTAGCTTTGAACAAGTTCGCACGAGTCAGGTTTGTAGTAGTAAAGTTGACGTTATCGAGTACGGATAGGGAAAAATTAGCATCAGTTAAATTCTGACCGCTAAAATTGACACCTATTAGGGTTTGTGAGCTAAAGTCTTGTGGCATGGTGGTAGGTTATAACAAGATGTTAGGAATTGATGCTAGTTATTTAACTCTCACAGGTTGTGAGAGGAAAAATCTGAATAGCCACGACTTAGGCTGATTTGATTTCCATTGGTTGAGGAGCAGTTACTTCTTTGAGTTGTTCTTGTAGCCAGGTGCTAAATAATTCATTCAATAATTTTTGTTTCATTGGTTCATCTAATTTGGCAGGTAAAAGCTTTTCTAAGCGCACAATTATCCACCATTCACCTACGCGCGTTGGGGGTGATAATTGACCTGGTTCATGAAAGGTAAGAATTTGGGCTAATTTAGGATGGGGTGATGAAAGAGGTACTGGACCCATTAAGCCACCTGTAGAAGTTTCTGTACCTTCCGAATATTGTCTTGCTAATTCCGCAAAAGGTTGTTCATTTTCTAAAAGGCGAAAGTAAAGTTCGCGCGCTAAATTTGCATCACGAACACGAATCAGAGAGTAGATAACTTGATCAAGTTGTTGTTTGCGTTGACGGAAGTAGGATTCTAAACGACTACCCCAAGTCGCTTGTTGGAACTTCTCAATTCTGAGTTTTCGAGTTGCTAATTCTAGAAATTGTACTTCTGTCAATCCTTGCTGTTGCATCCAATTTTGATGTATAGTCTCGGATGTTAATTGATATTGTTGGCAAAATTCTTGGTAACACTTAGCTTCCTCTTCAGAAGTACAGGTAAAGGGTGCAATTGCCTCTTCAATTACTAGTTCTTGTTTGAGTTTAGGCAGCATTTGATACTGACTCAACAGTGGTACTATTTCTTGGGCTGTCACTTTGCGATTATTTACTTGTAATACTTCAGGCGATGCAGGTATGAGTTTTTCTAACTCTTGATACTTAGCGTTTACTTTCTTTTCTGTAATTAATAATACTTTTGAATCGCTTTTGATTTCACTACTTGGGAATATCAATCTTGTATTATCTTCCTGCTGTTGTATCCATTGCAGATGCTTGGGTAATAATACTGACAAATTATAGTATTTTTCAACTGTTTCCCTAGCCTTGGTGCGAATCGGCGCCATTTTATCGGGGTGGTTGAGTGCTTCCTCAATGCGATCACAAATTTCCTGGGGTGAGAAAAAGTCTGCTAACAAACCATTAACTCCATCTTGAATGACTTCCGTCACAGGAGCGGTTCTCGAAGCCACAACCAAACAACCCGTACTAAGGGATTCGAGTAACGACCAGGATAAAACAAACGGACGGGTTAAATAAACATGTGCTGAGGAAGCTTGGAGAACTTGCAAATATTCTTCGTAAGGCAGCCAACCTGTAAAATGGATTCGACTTTGGTCAATAGGGAATTTATTCAGCGTCAAATCTTTATAGGTTTGACCATTAGGTAACTTTTTACCATAAGCTACCCGGTTTTCTCCCACGACTACTACGTGACAATTCGGGCGCCGTTGCTGAAGTAGAGCAACTGTCTCCATAAATTGCGGGAAACCTCGGTAAGGTTCCATACCTCTAGTTGCATAAGTGACAATTTCATCAACATGGGAAAGGTCAAGGTTTTTGCTTGGTAGAACTAACTTTGCCCCTGGTTTAGGACGGAAAAAATCAGTATCAACGCCATCATGAAGAACGTTAATTTTACTTTGATATTCGGATGGAAACTGTTGACGTTGCCAATAGGTTGGAGACAGACCGCGATCACAACTATATAAATCCTGCAAAATCGGCGCATTTTTAATGCGAATCCGAGCTTCATCGTCCACAGTTAGTGGTTCATTGGGGTCAAAATCAGCATCGGAACCATGAGCGTGATAAAACCACTCAAAATAACATAATAATTTAGCTTGGGGAAAAATATCTTTAATAAATAATGTTGGTCCCCAACCCGAATGCCCGTAAACCACATCAGGCACAAATCCTTTAGCCTTTAGCTGTTCTGCCATGCGAAAAACAGCCTGACCCTGAAGAACAGCATTTTCCAGAGTTTTAACATAGTGGTGGGTTTCCGGTCGAGCTTCCCGTTTCACCTGATAAAGAACTTTGTTAACACCAGGTATGCTTCCTTCATGACGAGTAGTACCGAAAAAAACCTGGTTACTACTGTCTTTGGCTAAAGCTGCGGCTATATGGCGAAATTGGGCGGGAAAGTTAGGGTGGAGAAATAATATTCGCATGACAGTTTTGTAATTAGATATTTCTCAATTGCACAAGTTGGTTAAGAGTTTAATCCCCCCAAATTCGGAGGGTTAGGGGGGATTAGGTAGTAATTTTAAACTCTAGTCTTTTTCCTAAACGAATACCTGCTTTTGTTAAAAGATAAAGTCGCTAGCATCAACATTAGTGGCAGTGAAGTTTCCTAGGGTAATGGTATCTGTACCGAACACTCCACTGGAAATCAGCGTGTTTGTGCCATTTTGAGTAACTGTTAAAGCTCCGAAACTGGTTGCAAATGCTGTTAAGTTTATTTTGTCTGCCGCATCACCGAAAGCGTTGATACGATCGCCTCCAAAACCGGATGCAAAGATAAAGGTATCGTTTCCGGCGCCTCCGTTCATAATATCGTTACCTGCGCCACCAATCAAGGTATCATTACCACCAGCACCAGTCAGATTATCAGCACCAGCACCACCAACTAGGGTGTCAGTACCAGCACCACCATTGAGGTTATCATTACCGACACCACCATCGAGATAATCATTGCCAGCATCACCAGTCAGGGTGTCATTGCCTTCATTACCAAAGATATTATCGTTTGCGGTTGTGCCATTGAGAGTGTTGTCTGAAGCATCTCCAACGATTAGACCGACCGCATCAACAGCGAGCGCACCTGTGAGGTCAGCTCCAAAAAAGTTAGCATTGGTGAAATTACCTTTGGATAGGGTTGTGTTAGTCAAATTGGCATTTGTGAAATTTGTACTATTTGCAACAGCCTCTGTTAGGTCTCCTCCCGTTAGATTAACATTAGTAAGGTTAGTACCAGTCAAATTGGCACCCTTTAAGTTACCCTCTGTCAGGTTGGCACCCGTCAGATTGGCTCCACTAAGGTCGGCAAATTCAACAAAGGCATTGTCGAGTTGAACACCTCCCGTCAGGTTAGCACCTGTCAGGTTAGCATTATTCAAATTAGCTCTGCTTAAGTCAGCACCTGTAAAGTTAGCATTATTCAGATTGGATCCTTCTAAAAAGATTTCTTCTGCGTTGACTTGAGTGAAGTTAGCTCCACTCAAATTCGTGTCAGCAAATCTTGCACTAGTGAGGTTGGTAACAGTAACGTTGCCATTGCTAGCTACAAAGGGACTAAAATCAGCGCCCGATATCACGACATCTTCTGCACTAAAATCGCTTAAATTTGCGCCACGAAAGCTGATATTTGATACTTCTGTTGGATCCTGGGGAGTTGTATCAGTCAGGATAACACCACTCAAATCAGCTAGGTTTAAGATACTGTTTTGCAAAGTAGCGTCAGTGAAATTGCTTAGGCGAAAGTCTGCGCCTGTAGCATTAACGTTGACTAGGAGAATGCCTTCTAGATTCGCTACTTGAAGGTTAGCATCTGTGAGATTGGCGCCTGTAAGGTCAGCCGCTTTCAAATTGGCCGAAGACAAGTCCGCACGGGTAAAATTAGCACCAGTCAAGTTGGGACGCTCAGATTGTTCGCCACTCAGATTAGCTTCCTGCAAATTTGCATCGGTCAGGTTGGCATTTGAGAGGTTGATATCGCTCGTGTTGATTTTAAATAGATTTGCCTGTCTCAAGTTGGCGCCACTGAGATTGACATTCTCTAATGTTGCGAGAGACAAATTTGCTGGTGTCGGAAAGTTGGCATTAGGGGCGAAAACGGCATTTGATGCATTTACGTTGCTCAGAAATGCTTCTGAGAAGTTAGTACCTCTGAGTTGCGTACCAACTAATTGGACACCTGTAAGACTGGCTTTGAAAAAAGTCGAACCATTCAGGTTTTGTCCACTAAAGTTGTTTCCAACCAGAACTTGATTGCTAAAATCTTGAACTGTCATAGTATATACCTTGAAAAAATTTAATTGGTTTGAAGTTTGAGAATTTTGCGCCTATTCCTGAGTCATAAATTAGCATCAACGCTTGTAGAGTTAAGGCTTTTTCGTGTAAGTAAGATAAGCGTTGTAATTTCCAGGCTAGTTAAAAACTCAGTTTCTTTTTCCACAGTAATTTTTTAGATTAAAACCTTGATGTATATGGATGGGGTCAACGTCAAGCAGACAGATTCAATATTTTTCTTTGCTGGAAACGCCACAGCAAAAGCATTTACAAAACGAGTATTTTTGGCGGTTCTATTACAAATTGCAAAGATTCTTCTCCTGCCCTTCCATTTAAAGCAAACAGGAGATTAGAATGATGTGATTCCGAAGAGTAGCTTAATTGAATTGCAACAACGCTGCTACCCTCCGGTTTTAGCCAAGCTATCAAGCTAATATCACTTGGCTGTCACCAAGTATAACTGCTTGATAGCCTATCTCTTAGACAGAAAAATCTTCGACTGTGAGTGTGATAGCAGAGCCATTTAGCCCATTCAAAGTAGCTACTTTTTCTGTAAAGTCAGGTATTTCTCCAGGTACACCTTCATTCACAACGCTGATACTAACCTGAGAAGTACCGTTGCCTGTGATAATTAGGTCGCCAAAGTCGAATGCGCCACTGCCATACTCCAACTCAATCAGATCGATATTATCCTCGTAACCGTTGATGATGTCACCTGGAGGAAGAATTGGAGCAGGTTCACCTGGGTCTAATGGTTCTAGTAAAAAGCCTGTGCTTGCCAACAGGAATAAGTCGGCACCAGCTCCACCATTTAAAATATCGGCTGCTGCTTGACCTTCAAGGTCTTCTCCACCAGTCAAGGTATCATTACCAGCACCACCCAAAACGCGGTCTACGCCAACACCACCGTTGAGGTTGTCATCACCACCTTGACCATTAAGGGTGTCATCACCAGCTTGACCCAAGATGGTGTCATTGCCGTTTCCGCCATACAACGAGTCATTGTCTTCTCCACCATCAATGAAGTCAGCGTCGATACCACCCTGAATGGTTTCTAGACCAGCTCCACCAAAGAAGGTAGTAGCACCACTTGTATCAGTTAAAACGTCGTTGCCGGCGCCACCATCAAGGACATCAATACCATCACCACCAGCGAGGGTGTCATTGCCGTCGCCACCAGTGAGGGTGTCATTATCTGCTCCACCAATGAGGTTGTCATCGCCATCACCACCATCAAGGGTGTCATTACCTACTCCACCATCAAGTACGTCATTACCGAAATAGCCAGACAGCTTATCATCGCTATCTCCACCATTAAGGATATCATTGCCGCCTTCCGTAGCCAAGGGGTCATCACCTTCGAGAACATCATCACCAGCTAAACCATTGATAATGTCGTTACCCGCTCCACCTTGAAGCGTATCACCTTCAACTAAGTTGGTGCTACCAACTAAAGAGTCATTGCCATCTCCACCGTCAACTGTATTTTTACCATCAGGGTTATTCTCGACAGTCAGAGTGTCATTGCCAGCTCCACCGAATAGGCTATCCTCGAAACCTCCAAAAATTAAATCATCTCCATCTCCACCATCAAGGGCGTCTTTGCCATCACTGACATCGGTCGCACTGGCACCACCATACAGGGTGTCATCTCCAGCACCACCATCAAGGGCGTCCTCTCCCGCTTCCCCGTATAAAATATCGTTATCGGCTCCACCATTTATGGTATCGCCACCATCTTCACCGTGAAGGATGTCATTACCTGCACCCCCATCTAGCAAGTCTTCCTCTGCACCTCCAAATAACCTATCAACACCGAGTCCACCAAGTAGTTCGTCCTTACCGCCTTCTCCTCTGAGAGTATCAGCACCTGCACCCCCATCTAGCAAGTCTTCCTCATCACCTCCAAATAATCTATCATTACCTGCTTGACCTAATAGGGTATCCTTACCAGCCTCACCATAGAGCCAGTCAGCACCCGCTCCACCGTCGATGAGGTCTTCTTTGTCGGCGCCTCTAAGGGTGTCATTAGCACCAAGACCAGTAATCGTATTCTGTTCGTTCGCAACACCTGTGAGATTATCTGCTTGGGGAGTTCCAGTAATTACTGCCATAAATCAAATTCCTAATTTCAAACAAAAGTGGTAGATAACATGAATGTGCAGATGCACAATACAAAGTCTGTTTCCAGTCTCACTATCTCCTCCCCCCTCTCAAATTTGAGAGAGGGGCGCCAAAGACATAGTGAGAAGAGTTGACATACTGTTGGTAAAAGCAGTAGTAACAAAAGTTGTAATTATGCTGTTCATTTTATTAATCGTTTGCTGGAAGAACTGAATTTATGAAAGACTCATACCATTTTAATACGAAGCTGCACATAATCAATTGGCTTAAAGCCTTGCTATATAAGCATAGTTTCTATGCAGCTTCACAAAAAATTGGTATCAAACACTTTCTGCAATGAAACAAAATCTTCAATAAGGGGTATAACCCCTATATACGCAAAAGCATGTTATGATATATAAAAGGCAACGTTGCAGAGGTTCATGTGAGAACTAGTCATATGAAACTCCGAATAACACACTGTGGAAAAAATAGTTGCCATTTTGGCAGAAGTTATGGTAGACTAAATTCAAAGGAAAACACTAAAAGCTTTTACTCCTGAGTTTAAAATGGCAGTTAATATTAGATGTAAGTTAAGCAAAACTCGACAAAGTAAAATCAACGAACATTTGTAATTTTCAAAAATAATTAATACAGAAACTCTTCGGTAGCCTAAAATGCTACCTGTGATGTATCCGCTTAGTTTAGTGTTTGAAATATATACTAAATTGTTTGAAATGTGTACTAAAACTCTAAGGAAAATAGGGAGTAAAGCCCTTTTCCGAGCTAACGCATTTTATCCCAGTATGAAGATAAATAACTATCTCCACTGTCTCTAGCACTAAACAAGTCAGAAAGGAATTGAGTAAAATTTAAGAAAATTTAAATTTGTCTACACAAATAGTAATATAGTTGCTTGATTCAGCTTTGTCAATGCTGTAATTATGAGAAAATTCTCATAATAAAAAATATTTAATATAATTATATATTGTTTTTTATACTACTTGTTTAAACGTTACTTGCGAGTGACCAATAGCTGATTCCGCGCCCAAACTTTACTACGTACTTAATTATTTATTAAGTATTATTACTTATTAATATGTAAAAATAATTGCATCATACAGTATGATTTATGCTAACAATAATAAAAAGTAAAGAAAAATCATACTTTAGACAGGTAAACGAAGTCATAAATATGGTAAATGTAATTTTAGTTAAGCAAAATACAGATTCGATAAATTAATCTCTTCGAGCATACAGACCCCAAACTTAAAATTAAGTTCGATCAATCCCACTTGGAAACTGGTATGTCTGTTGCTACGGATTCTATTGCTAAATTTCTTGTCAAGCTTGAAGGGTTTGATAAACTGCCAAGCGATGCCTTTACTAATTTATTAGAAAACATTCGTCCTACTCGTTATCGTGTAGGACAGAATATTTTGGGGAAAGACAAAATACCCGAGCGCATCGTAATTATTCATAAAGGCAGAGTGCGCTTATTAACATATGATCCTTGTACACAAGTACCAACTACCTTAAAATTTCTCGAGACTGGAGATGTTTTGGGTGAAATTGGTATTTTGCGAGAGTCAGGATGTGAAATAGCAATTGCATCGAGCGAAGTAACATGTTTAACATTAAATGCTGGGGAATACTTGCATTTACTTTCCAAATATCCAGCTTTTGCTCAGGTGCGTAAAAATCGCTGTCACTTGTTGGAAATATTTGATGTCTTGGGGATGCAAAAGCAAATCCAAGCGAATGCAGCGATTAATATCAAAGAATTGGCTCAAAATGCTTTATTATCAGCCCAAATACACTATCTTTCAGCGAAAAATAGCCAAGTTCATCAGTTAGAGAAAGAATTAGATTCAGATAGAATCTGGTTTGTGAGTGGTGGTGGAAGGTTAAAAAACTTTTCCCCTGGTTCTAGCTTGGAATTGGGTAATAGTACAGATAAATTAGAGATTATCGGCAAAAGTCCGGTGCGTTTGATTGGTTTACGCACGTCAGATTTATTACTATTAGACACTAGTCAGCAACAGAATCATATAGAAGATAGCCGAGTCGAGGATTTAGATGAGATCGAGTTTCCCTATGCAGAAAATGAGAAGGTAACTTTCTCTAGCACTGTATCTAGGAAAGATAAAAGAAAATATCCATTTATTCAGGGAAAGGGACAATTAAATTCGGCAGTGGCCTGTTTTCAAATGGTATCCAAACATTTGCAAATGCCGTTTCGTCGGGAGATTGTGAATCGTATATTAACTGAAAATAGCAAGCGTTCTGGTACGGTGTCATTCCAACTGTGTGCTTATCTAGCAGAGTTGGTGGGATTAAAGTCACAACTCGTAGATGTACCTGTTTCCCAAATTGAACGGATTCCGACACCTGCTTTAATTCGCTATGAAGATAGTTTTGCAGTGTTGTACGAAACGGGTGAAAAAACTGTGGTTTTGGGTGTACCTTCCCAAGGAATTCAGTACTTTAGACCCGCAGAATTAGTACAGGAGTTGGCGAACGAGTTTGAAAGCTCAGACAGTGTTGCTCCACAAAAATTGCGGGTATTGCTACTTTCTGCGACTAAAGCCACACCCCAACAACGCTTTGGTTTACAATGGTTTGTTCCCTATTTATTTCGCTACAAAAAGGTACTGATAGAAGTGTTTATTGCTTCTTTTTTCGTACAGTTAGCAGCGTTAGTAAATCCGCTGGTTGTTCAAATAATAATTGACCAAGTAATTGTTCAGAGTAGTACGAAAACTCTGCATATTTTTGGAGGTTTGCTTGTAGTTGTTGCATTATTTGAAGCGCTATTGACAACATTAAGAACTTACTTATTTGTTGATACTACTAATCGAATTGATATGGGTTTAGGGTCACAAATTATTGACCACTTACTCCGTCTTCCTCTTAACTATTATCAACGCCGACCAGTTGGAGAGCTAGCGACCCGCATTAATGAGTTAGAAAATATTCGTCAATTTCTCACAGGTACAGCTTTAACTGTGGGTTTAGATGCCCTTTTCTCAGTAATTTACATTATTGTCATGCTGTTTTACAGTTGGCAATTAACTCTAGTCGGTTTAGCGACAATTCCAATCTTTATCCTACTAACATTAATATTTTCTCCCTTGGTGAGGAAACAGCTACGAGCAAAAGCCGAACGTAATGCTGTCACCCAATCTTATTTAGTAGAAGTCATATCTGGAATTCAGACAGTCAAAGCCCAAAATATCGAATTGCGCTCACGCTTTTCTTGGCAAGAGCGTTATGCCGATTATATTGCCTCCGGTTTCAAAACTGTTGTCACTTCTACAATTGCTGGTTCTGCAAGTAGTTTTCTCAATAAACTCAGCAGTTTACTTGTTTTATGGATGGGAGCTTATTTAGTAGTTCAGGGAGAATTGACTTTAGGTGAATTAATTGCTTTTAGAATTATTTCTAGTTACGTTACTAGCCCTTTATTACGTTTAGCACAACTGTGGCAGAGTTTCCAAGAAACAGCTTTATCTTTAGAGCGTTTAAGCGATATTATTGATACTCCCCAAGAAGCTGAAAACGACCGTAATAACATTCCCTTACCAGCAGTTACTGGCGCCGTCAAATACGAGAATCTTTACTTTAGATTTAGAACAGACGGACCCCTACAACTTTGCAACATTAATCTTAATTTTGCTCCGGGTCAATTTATCGGAATTGTTGGAGGAAGCGGCGCCGGGAAAAGTACTTTAACTAAATTATTGATTCGACTGTATGAACCAGAATCAGGTAGAATATTAATTGATGGCTACGATATTTCTAAAGTTGAATTATATTCACTGCGGCGCCAAGTAGGGTTTGTCCCTCAAGATTCCCTATTGTTTGAAGGAACAATTCAAGAAAATATTGCCTTAACTAATCCCGATGCGACTACAGAGGAAATTATTGAAGCAGCAAAAATTGCCGCAGCACATGATTTTATTATGGACTTACCCAACGGTTACAACACCAAGGTAGGCGAACGTGGTGCATCACTATCAGGAGGACAAAGACAAAGAATAGCTATCGCACGGTCTGTTTTACAAAGTCCAAAGTTATTAGTGTTGGACGAAGCAACTAGCGCCTTAGATTATATTACAGAAAGACAAGTTTGTTTGAATTTAGCTCAAGCGTTTCAGGATAGTACAGTGTTTTTTATCACTCACCGTTTGAACACCGTCAAACATGCAAATATAATTGTTGTGATGGATAGCGGTAGAGTCGTTGAGCAAGGAACTCATCATGAATTAATGGCAATGGAAGGTCATTATTTTTATCTCTATAATCAGCAGGAAGTCAATTTTTAACTAACCTATTCAGTCTGAACAACAAGATTCCCGACTTTTTAAATAAGTCAGGAATCTAAAATCTATTCACGTATTAAATCAAATCTAAGATTGCTATGACTAAGCTAGATAATTACCAACTTAATGGTAAAAATGCTAACAAAAAGCATAAAAATAGTATCACGCTACTAGAATCAAAGAAATCAATAACTGAACCCAAAGCTCCTAAACCTCCTGCAAAAAAACTTGTACAGAAAACCGATACACACAGCTTTGAGCAATCTGTCGTTCTACGTCAATCTCCAGTTTGGTCGCGCGTAATTATGGGAACTTTAGTAGGTTCAGCATGTCTTGGAATTGCTTGGGCATGTATAGCTAAAATTGAGCAAGCTGTTCCAGCACTTGGTCAATTAAAACCGGAAGGAAGTGTCAAAGAAGTTCAAGCACCAGTGGGTGGAGTTGTCAAAGAAGTTTATGTGAAAGATGGACAGAAGGTAAAACCAGGAGATTTATTGTTAGTCTTTGATTCTACTACTACGAATGCGGAATTAAATTCCCTGCAAAAAATTCGTAATGGTTTGATGCAGGAGAATCAAATTTATCGACAATTAATACAGGCTAATTCGTCAGTGAGTGTACCTGGTAAAGGTTTAGGTATTTCTTTATCTCCAGAGGCTAACTCTCTACTTAAAACTCGTACTGCTTTGCTTACAGAAAACGAGCTATTGCGAAAAGAATTGACCAACTCAGATAATATTTCTGAATTTGGAAGTGACGAACAAGTTCGCTTACAAACAGCTAGAAGAGAATTAGATGGTCGCTCTAATGCATCGCGTTTAGAGGTCGAACAAATCAGAAGATTATTGGCACAAAATGCAATTAAAATTACAGATACTCAAGCTAGTTTAGCTATTGAAACAGAAATTACTGCTAAATTGGCGCCTTTAGCAAAAGAAGGGGCAATAGCACAACTGCAATATCTACAGCAAGAGAGAAAAGTACAAAACCTAAAGGCACAAGTAGCGCAATTATTAGAAGAACAACAGCGTTTGCAATTTGATATTCAACAAGGGCAACAAGAGGTAAAAAATACGGTAACTATTTCTCATAAAAATATTTTGGAAAAAATTACTAATAATAAAAATAGAATTGCCGAAATCGAGAGCCAATTTACCAAAATTTTGTTAGATAACGAAAAGAAACTAGCTGAGATAAATAGTAAACTTTCTCAAGTACAATTAAATGTAAAATATGAACAACTCCGTGCGCCTATTGCTGGAACGATTTTTGATTTACAAGCTGGCAGTAGCGGTTTTGTGACTAGACCAAGCGAAAAACTCCTGTCAATTGTACCCGACGAGCAATTTATTGCTGAAGCATATATAACCAATAAAGATATTGGTTTTGTAAGGGAAGGGATGAAAGTAGATGTCAGAATAGATTCCTTCCCTTTTAGCGAATTCGGCGATATTAAAGGAGAAATCACTTGGATAGCTTCAGATGCATTGCCACCAGATGAAACCCACCGATATTACCGTTTTCCTATAAAAATCAAATTAAATCAACAATCACTTAATGTTAAAGGTAGAAAAATATCCTTGCAATCGGGAATGTCTGTCACTGCTAACATTAAGGTGCGCGAAGAAAGGAGTGTGATTAGTATGTTTACAGAGTTATTTACAAAGCAAATTGAAAGCTTGAAGGAAGTTCGCTAAAATTAGGTTTTACTTAAAATTGAGATTACTTGGTATTGTTTTGAATTTTTCTTTGGATACTAATGAGTAGTCTTCTAGTTTAAAATCGGCGAAGGGTTTTTCTTCTAGGCGGTTTCTGAGTGCTTCGTCTAATATTACACCTTCTGATTTTTTGCGTACTCCAATGATAATTATACTGCGTTGGTAGGCTGTTGCGTCTTGGTTACTTTTACAGTCGGTGCGGTTGAATTGTCCTAGGTTTAATAGTCTATATCCTTGTAGGTTGCGGTTATTACTAAATAGTTTTTTAGATAGTAGTTGAATTTGTTTTGCTCTTTCTAATGCGCGTGCTTCTTCGGTTGCTACGTTACCTTCGCATGATGCTGTTCCCACTGAGATTATTTCGCTGGGGTTTTCCATGATGCGTTGTATTCCTTCTTCTTGAAGGTTTAATTTTAATGTGTCTAGATTTATTGTTTGGTCGTTATGTTTGATTTGAAAACTACTACCTAATAACCACTTATATTCAACGGATAATACTGCAATGTTAAATTCGGCTACTCTTCCTTGACTGTCTTTACCTTGTTGATATGGGAAGTAGTCTACAGTGACTTTATCACCTTTTTTTCGTTCCGGCGCCTGTCCATAGCTGCCACCAATACCATATCTATCAGAACGAGTTGCTAGTGCGACAAATCCTAATAATCCTAACACTACTAGCAATGCACTAATTAATGCTAGTAATGGGACGGTTACGCGCTTTTCTTCTTCGGGTGGGCATACAGGTTGTGGTGGTAAGGTGGTAGTATGAGGTGATGATAAGATTTCTGTTTTTGGATTAATTACGGCGCCTACAACGTTAACAGTTGCTGCACTACTTGCATTAGGGTATTGGTCAAATTGACCTAAGCGTTGTAAAATTTCTTCAGCAGTTTTAGGACGGTTGTTGATTTCGTGTGCCATTAGCCAATCGATGAGATTGAGTAATGCTGGTGAGATATTCTTGGTATGTGGGCGCCATTGTAATTCGTTATTATAGGCATCGTAGATAGTGTCAGGATGCTTACCTGTGAGTAAAAATACAAAGGTACGTCCTAATGCGTAAAAGTCAGACTGTGTTACAGCTTTTCCATACATTTGTTCGGGTGCGCTGTAACCACCAGAAGATATTGATGTCTGACTACCTGAACCACTACTAACTTTTGCGATATAACTGTTTGTTAATGCTCTTGCTGTGCCAAAGTCGATTAATACTAGTTGCCCATTTGGGCGAATCATTATATTAGATGGTTTAATATCGCGGTGTAAATACTGCTTACCGTGTACTAATACCAAAATACTAGCTAATTGTTTTAACCAAGCAACAGCTTGTTCTTCAGAAATTGGACGGTTTTGCTGTTGCTGTAACCATTGCTCTAAGTTTGGGCCGTCAATTTTCTCCATCCCTAAGCAGTGCAACCCTAAACCTTCTCTGGTTTGATAGAGAAAATAACCTTCTACTCCGGGAATACCTGGATGGTGTAGTTCTCCTAATACTGATGCTTCTTGTTTAAATAGTTCTACAGCTTTGGCATCATAATTAAGGTCTTCCTTTAAAACCTTGATAATTATAGGTTTGTCCCGCTCATAAGCATCGTATACTTTCCCGAAACCTGTTTTATCACTAAGTAGACGCATTACACGAAAGCGTCCAAGTAACTCTAACTGGGAACCGCAACTTTGACAAAAGCGGTTCTCGTCGTTCTCTGGGTGATTAGGTTTTGGACAGGTAGGGTTTATACAAAGACTCATAGCGGAAAGGGAAAGGTGTCTGATATATGTTAGCAACTTAATCTTTATTCTCTGTGTACTCTGCGTCTCCGTGGTAAAAATAATTTTCCCGTAGGATAGGTGTCCTGCCTGTCCTACGGGTGCGGGCGTTACTTAGACGGATGTGAAATCCCAAATAGTAATGCTATTTGCCTGAACTCCAACTAAATTTGCTAAGAGTTCGCCAGTTCGATCATAGCTAATAAAGGTGTTATTTGCGTCTGTGCCAGTACCTTGAGTAATGCTGAGTTGCCCAAAAGTTAGACCATTTTTTAGTCGCAGATAATCTTCATCTTTAACAAAATTGTAAATCACATCGAGACCTTCGCCTAGTGCTAATGTAAACCCGTCTCGCCCTTTGTTGCCGTAAAGTTTATCGTTACCAAATCCACCGTCTAGGAGAGTATCACCACCACCCCCATAAAGCAAGTCATTACCGAAACCTCCTAAAAGTGTATCTTTACCCTTGTCAATTTCGTCACTACGCTCTTTGGATTCAGAATTAATATTTTTGTAACCATATAGTACATCGTCACCTTCACCACCGACGAGGTAATCATCTCCTTTACCACCCTCTAGGTAATCATCTCCTAATTCACCATTGAGGTAGTCATTACCATTACCACCATACAGGTAATCATTATAACTGTCTAAGGTGTTATTTTCACTGCTGCTTAGTTGATTGCCACTATCGCGACTAAACTGCTCTACAACTTGCCTGTCACCAAAATCACCGTAAAGAAAATCATCGCCGTTACCACCATCGAGTGTATCACTACCAAAGCCACCTTCTAGATAGTCATTGCCGTTACCACCATCAAGGATGTCGTTATTTGTTTGCTCGTAGTAGGGATAGTCAAGGATAGCGTTAGTTAATTTATCGTAATTCGGATAATCAGGATTGTTTGCATTGAGTAATGGAAAATCGCCGTATATTTGGTCGTTGCCATCGCTACCATACAGCTCGTCATTACCTATTCCACCTTCTAAGTAATCATTGCCTGCACCGCCATCAAGGTAGTCGTTACCTCCTGTATAGTAATTACCGTAAGTATTTCTATCGGTTAATGCATTATGTGCATATTTGTTATCACCATAGAGTTGGTCGTTACCCTCGTTGCCATATAACTTGTCGTCGTCATTTCCACCTTCTAAATAATCATTTCCAGCTTGTCCTAGAAGTTGGTCTGCACCATCGGCGCCAAAAAGCTGGTCTTCACCATTACCACCATCAAGATAATCTTGACCTGCTTCACCATAAAGTTGGTCATCTCCATCACCGCCTTCTAAGCGGTCGTCACCAATACCACCTTTAAGGTAGTCATTACCTGCTTGGCCGTATAGTCGATCACTGCCTTCTTCGCCATAGAGAAAATCATCGCCTTTGCCACCATCAAGGAAGTCACCACCAGTACTACCATAAAGGCGGTCAGAACCATCTTGACCATAGAGACGGTCGTCACCTGCATCCCCATAGAGGAGGTCGTTACCTTCACCACCATCAAGTAAATCGTCGCCTGATGCACCAATGAGTGTGTCATCACCTTGTTGACCGTATAGACGGTCATTATCATCTCCCCCATCTAAAATGTCATCGTCTTCGCCACCATCTAAATAATCATCTCCTGCTTGTCCTAGTAAATTATCTGTTCCTGTACCGCCAAATAAACCGTCATTTCCGGCGCCACCTTCTAAGTAATCGTTGCCAGCTTGACCGTACAGTTGGTCGTTATCGTCACCACCATAAAGCTTATCATTACCATTACCACCATCAAGATAGTCATCACCCGTACCACCATAAAGTTGGTCGATACCATTTTGACCGTAGAGTTGGTCGTTTCCGCTACTACCATCGAGGGAATCATCGCCTTCGCCACCATCAAGATAATCATTACCAGCATTACCATAAAGTTGGTCGATGCCATCCTCACCATAAAGTAAGTCATTACCATCATCGCCAAATAACAGGTCATGACCGCTTCCTGCTTTGAGCAAATCTTCACCGACTCCACCGGAGAGATTATCGTTACCATCTCCACCATAAATGCGATCGTTGCCGCTGTCGCCACTCAGGGTGTCGTCTCCAGCTTCACCGTAGATTAAATCATCACCTCCAATGCCACAGATTTTATTGTTACCTGCGTCACCAATAAGCAAATCCTCAAATTCTGAACCTTCTAAATTTTCAATGCCGATAAGTTTATCACCTTTGGCATCCCCAGCCGAACCTGTACCTGTTGTAAGGCTAACGGTTACTCCTGTGTCTGAGTTGAAATAAGATGCTGTGTCACTGCCAAGAAAGCCAAATACACTAGTACCAAATAAACCACCATCAAGAACATCGGCACCTTTATCCCCTACTAAGAAGTCATCGCCATCATCACCTCTAAGGGTGTCGTCGCCATCTTCACCAAAGAGTATGTCGTCACCACCACCACCGGATACGGTATCATTACCGCCACCAGCAAAAATAGTGTTACTGTTTGAGTCACCTGTTATTATGTCGTCAAAGTTAGAACCAACGACATTTTCAATACTAGTAAGTAAATCAATGGCGCCAAAACCATCTTGGACAATGCCAAGTCCAGGAGTGAAAAGAAATCCTAGGGTGACATTTACACCTTTGGGGTCGCGACGATAGCTAATAGTATCAATTCCGTCACCACCATCCATAACATCAAAACCAGCATTGCCGATAATTAAATCGTTGCCGCTTAAACCCGTGATGATGTTAGTTTCACTGTTGCCGATTAAGATGTCGTCAAAGGTTGAACCAACGATGTTTTCTAAATTTCTTAGGGTATCTGTATTTCCGTATCCATCGTAGGCAGTACCTGCTTTAATTCCGAATTCTGGCTCAAGGTCGGTCGGAATTGATTTTTCGTTGACACATTCTATATGGATAGAGCCACCTGGATTTGAGTAACTGTTTGTTTCGTCAATATTTACTGTAACGCCACTAGGAGAGGTGACATAAAGAACAGTATCGAAACCTTGACTTTGATCTCTCTCTACACCACCGTCTATAAAGTCATTGCCTGCATCACCTGAAATAATATCAACGCCGGCGCCACCAAATATAGTATCGTCTCCTGGATTATCTAATTTTCCAATACCCGGTACTGTTGCCAGCAGATTTGCGAATTGGGTCGATTGCCCTGGTGTTAAAAGCTTGGATAAATCATCAACATTTAAAGGCACTAAATAGTCGCCAATAATGATGTCATCACCTGTACTACCATTAATGGTATCGCTGCCGGCGCCACCAATCAAGATGTCAGTTCCATCACCGCCGTTAATGTTATCGTTACCACCATCACCGGAGATAATATCATCGCCTAAACCACCAGATATTGTGTCGTTGCCTTCTGCTCCTAAGTCAACAGCAATTGTACCATTGTTAACAACGTCAAATCCTTGTGGCAGTAAGTAGTCACCAAAAATGATGTCGTTACCAGTTCCGCCATCGATGTTGTCATTGTTTGCACCACCCAGGATGGTGTCATCTCCTTCTTCGCCATCAATTTTATCGTCCCCAGCATCGCCAGAAATAATGTCGTTACCCGTACCTCCAGAGATTGTGTCACTACCTGATGCTCCAAATTTATTGATACCAGGGAGTTGCGCCTCCAATTGTGTCAATTGAGCTGGTGTTAACAATTTTTTCAATGCACTTGGTAATTCCAGGAAGTCGCCAAGGATAATATCATCTTCGCTACCACCATTGATGGTATCCCTACCAGCACCACCAATCAGGATGTCTACCCCTTGATCGCCATTTATTGTGTCGTTACCACCATCACCAGAGATAAAGTCATCGCCTAAACCACCGGATATTGTATCGTTGCCTTCTGCTCCTAAGTCAACGGCAATCGTGCCATTGTTAACAGCGTTAAATCCCTGTGGAAGTAGATAGTCACCAAAAATAATGTCGTTACCGATTCCACCATCGATGTTGTCATTATTTGCACCACCCAGTATGGTGTCATTTCCTTGATCGCCAGTAATTTTATCGTCTCCAGCATCACCAGAAATGATATCGTTGCCCGTACCTCCAGAGATTGTGTCACCACCTGATGCCCCAAATGTGTTGATGCCAGGAACTTGTGCCTCTAATTGTGCTAATTGAGATGGTGTCAACAATTTCTTTAATGCACTTGGAAATTCCAAGAAGTCGCCCAGTATAACATCATCTTCGCTACCACCATTGATAGTATCTATACCAGCACCACCAATCAGGATATCTTCTCCTTGATCGCCATTGATTGTGTCGTTACCACCATCGCCAGAAATGAAGTCATTACCTGTACCACCTGAAATATTATCATTACCTTCGGGACCAAAGTTAAAGACAAAAGTCTGATCCTTTGAATCCTTATCTTTGAAATTAACTCTAAATCCCTCTGGTACGAAGTAGTCGCCAAAAATAACATCATTGCCTACCCCACCATTAATATTGTCATTATTGGCGCCGCCAATTAAAACATCGTTACCATTGTCACCGTTTATAGTATCGTTACCGCGATCTCCATAAGCAATATCATCACCGTTGCCACCTAAAATGTTGTCGTTACCTTCATTACCTGGGCCAACTGGAATATCGACAGCACCCAGAGCTAGCTTGAGATTACTAACTGAACCTGATCCAATGCCAAGAACAAATCCGAGAAACGGAACTACTCCTGAACCGTAAGAGCGAGGATCTCTGAAGCTGAAATCTGAGGCATTAAAAACAATTGGCGAGGGAACAGAACCTGGGGGAACCAAATCGTTGCCTGTAATATTCGTGGTTGGTACACCTAAAATATAATCTCCTAAAAGAATATCATTGCCATCGCCACCGAAAAGCTGATCGTTGGCGCCACCACCAATCAAAATATCAATCCCTCCAAAACCATTGAGAGTATCGTTCCCATCAATACCCTCGTCATTGGGACTAAGAGCATCGCCCAACATAATGTCGGTTCCATCCAGCCCATTCAGAACATCGCTACCTCCGAATCCGGCTAGAAAACTGAAATTAGGAGTGTTGGGAAGAGTAAAGTTTTGAGCAGGAATGATTGTCACTTCTTGTTGCGTGCTACTAAATGGCGAAGTTGGGACAGCAACACTGCTATTGAGGTCGGGAAACGTGATGTTGCGTGGATTAGGGTTAGCAAAAATGGTGTTATTGCCAGCATTGCCGAGTGATAAATCAGGCAGGCTACTAATGCTGACGGGAATAGTTACCGTTGGGGTGGAATTTGCGTTGCCTGGACCGGGAATAGGAAGGATGAAAATGACATTAATATTAACGTCAGCCGATACAACAGGTTGATTTGTTAGTAACGAAAATAGTGACATGAGTAAAACTCCTAGAAAATGAAACTACATCAACTTGACATCTAAGTCTGCTGCTTTTTGAGCAACAACCTTCTACTTACATTTTGAATAAAATCTAAATGCAACCCCAAAATTCAAGCCATGACAAATATTTGTCTTAAACAATTAAGTTAAGAGCAGAACAACAGACTCAATATTTAATTCGATAACAGAAAAGTAATGCCCCAACCAATTGTGTTTTAAAACACAAATAATCAAATCAAGATAAAACTTTTATGCAAGCGTAAACTTTTCACTGTTTACGCTACCTCCGAAAGACTTACAATTAATTCTCTAGCTTTTATTTAGCCCGACACAGCAATAATCATCAACACCAACTTAAGCAGTATTTTATCAAGTTCCAGAAGCAAACAACAACATTTGTTCTCATTGCTGTATACGTAGAACTATTATATACTGTTATATGGTTATGTTAACCGTGTTTTCAACTAAATGTAAGTAGCTATAAATAACTTAATATTTGTAATAAAATTAAAAATTATATTAAAATTATAAATGTGAAGATAAGACATGTTAATAATATATAGTAAAGCTTTTAGCTTTTAAAGCTGATGTCAAGATTAAAGTAATAAATTTTTTATTTTTTATTTTTAGTAGGTTATACCAATTTTTTGTGAAGCTGCATAGAAACGATGCTTATTTAGCAAGGCTTTAAGGCAATTGATTATGTGCAGCTTCGTATTAAAATGGTATTAGGGTAGTGTTAGATGAAGATTTTGTATGCTGGTATGCTGTAAATCGCAAAGAATAGCTTGCAAAATTTTTTGCTGTTGACTTCTGATAAAAAAGTGGTTGCCTGGAAACATATGTAACTTGAAATGTTTTTGGGTTTGCTGGCGCCATGCATCAAATGAGTTAGGACTTGTAACTTTATCTTCTAAACCGCCAAACACAGAGATTGGACAATCAAGTGGTGGTTGTGGTATTGGTACATAAGTTTCGGCGATTGCTAAATCTGCCCGCAAGATAGGGAGAAAAAATTTCATAAATTCGATGTTTTGCAATACACTTTCTGGTGTACCGTTGAAGCGACGCAATTCTTGTAAAAATTCGGTGTCTGGAAGTTGGTGGATTGGCGGATGTAAGTCAGGTTCTCCGGGAGCTTGACGAGCTGAGATAAATAAGTGTAATGGAGATTTTTGTTTTATTTGGCACAAATAACGCGCAGTTTCAAAACAAATAATACCTCCTAAACTATGACCGAAGAAAGCAAATGGACGGTCTAGATGAGGTAGAAGTGCTGGTATAAAATTTTGAAGTAAAGGTGCCAGTTGAGTGAATAAAGGTTCCTTAATTCGATTTTCCCGTCCCGGTAATTGTACTGCACAGACTTCGATTTCTGGCGAAAGGTGGATAGCCCAAGTCCGAAAAATTGAAGCACTTGCACCCGCATAAGTAAAGCAAAATAGACGGATGGTTGCTTGAGGATTCGGTTGCGGGAAAATAATCCAATTTTTCATAGCTCGTAATTCTTAATTTATATTTTAATTAGAGACGTGACATGTCGCGTCTCTACATCTAGGCGCCTGCTAATTTATTTCCATTTTGGAATACTGTCGTAATTAACAATATTTCCTAAAGCTTCAAATTGTTTTTTGCTCATGTAATGAACCTCTGGTTGATATTCTCCAAGAAATCCATTATGGTTATTTTCCCCAGTTAGTTTTTTGTTGTAATTTTTGCCTGACCAGGTTGATGTTGACCAAGGAAGATTGACTTCATTGGGTGCTATGTTCATATTCCACTCTGGAGCAACACTTAACCAACGCAAACTCCATGATTGGGAAGCGGTTGGACCCCAATTGACCCAGGTAACTCCTGAGTTGGCATTCGCATTTTTAGGACGTTCTTTTTCCCGTGAGTAAACGATGATATAGCGACGTTGAGAATCTAGTATAAGCTCGTCATCCATTACAGAAGTTGTTGCGGCGCCGGGTAACTTTTGCTTGGGGTCTATATTCGCATCATAGCCAGTAATTGACCAGTATCTCATTTGGGCAGAAGTCATTTTACTTTCGCCATTACGAGTATCTGGGAATGTTGGCAATTTACCAGTTAGTACTGCTACCTTATCTCTACCTAAACTAATTCCTCGAAGTAAGTAATTAATGTAAGTACAACTGCTGGTAGAAGGTTCGTAGTTTCCTGGTGGTGGCTGATCTTCACCACGACCAGTAACGCCTCGATCTAGGTTGCGAATATAAGCTTTATCTTTGACCCCTAAAACTTGAGCCAATCCTGTAGCAATATTGAGAAAAATACCAAACTGTTTATCCCAACCAACCGATGCTCTCCAAAGCGCGGGAGGGTCTCCAGGACTTGTAGAACGTGCTTGAATCGTTTGATTTGCCTTAGCCCAAAATTTTGAATAATCGGCATTTATATAGTATTGTCTACCATCTGGAAGTACATAATAAGCTTTGGGCAAAGATACGCCACCAAGAGACCCCTTATCTTTATCGATCGCGTAATAACGAATCCATAAATCTCCATCATCCCATAGTCCACGTCCATGACCGCTCTTAGTATCTTTACCCCACGGTCCTTGATATTGAATGGCGCCTGCAATTCTTTGATTTCCAGGAGCGCGATAGTAAGGGGGTTTGAAAGCTACCGGATTTAGTTTCGCTGCGTTGCCAATGGCTAGGTCAAAAGTTACTTGATAACTACGATGTTTGGCATTACGGTTGGCGCCAACCCGAAATGGATTAACATGCCCTTTCTTTGGTTCGATATCAGCGTCTACAATTGGCACCTCCCCCGCACCAAAAGACTTTTCATAATAGTACACTGCGGGGTTGAAGGATGGCGAAGCTTGAATATCGAAGAATCGACTATAAGGAAATTCCCCCTCGATTACTAATCTGCTCCCAAAAGGTGCATAAAAAACTCCTAACTTGAGGTAAGTACAGTTGGGGTCTGGGAAAAAACCATGCAAAGCATTGAAGTTAATTTTCTCTGCTGGACGAATCATCCATTGTTTTTCGGGGATTATTTCTCCAGGTTTCTGGAGGTAAAGGTTTTTAACACCTTTGCTCATCCCTTTTGGTAAAAGTTCTTTCGGAATTTGGGCAGAAACCTTTCCATCCAACCAATCTTTGATGTAAGCTTCCAACTTTTCAGACATCAATCGTGCTTCCGCAATGACTTTATCAGGGTTTTGGTATGGATATGCAGGTACTGCTGGTAAACAACCTGATACAAAACCTGAAGAAAATATAAGTACAAATACTGCGGTTAAGGCAAGACGTACAAAACGTGAAACCATATAAATTGATAGTAAACTGTAAAATATTTATTTTTTACAACTGCGCTTTTATTTAAATTTTTAAATTTATATAGATAAAAAAGCAACTTAGTATAAAGTTATAATTTTTTGTTACATAAAGCAAGATAATTGTTATTTATATTACAATCAATGTAAAAATCATTTCTTCGTTTGGTATAACAATAGCAGTTAATTAAGTCAAAAGTAGAAACTTTACATATATTTAACAAGTTAATAATTATACAAAAATAAATTATAAATGTAGTGAAAACGCTGTTATGATTTTTGCAGCCAAGAATTAGTTAGCTATAAAAAAAATGTAAGCATTTTTACAAATACCATAATAACAGTAATACTAATGACGCAAATATTACGGGAAAAATCCTCTAATCGCTGGTTAATTGCCTTAATGGTCTTAGCTGGTACTATGACCGTTGGCACAATCTTTTACGGAATATCGTTCACTGCCCTAAGAGGCACTAAAAGCAGTACTCCATTGGCACTTGTCAAAAAGATTCCTGTTCGGAACATTGGCGCCTTGGGAAGATTGGAACCTTTTGCCGAGGTAATTAGTTTGTCTGCTCCAATCAGCCTAGACAAAGATCGAGTTGCAAAATTACTAGTAAAAGTTGGTGATCGCACACAAAAAGGTCAAGTTGTTGCTATTCTTGATTCCCAGGAACGTTTGCAATTAGCTTTTTTGGAAGCCAAGGAACAGGTTAGAGTTGCGAAATCTCGACTTGAACAAGTGAAAGCAGGCGCCAAAATTGGAGAAATTCAAGCGCAAGAAGCTACAATTGCCAAATTACAAGCAGAACTGCAAGGAGAAATTGCGACTCAAACAGCTAATATTTCTCGCTGGCAATCTGAAGCCAATAATGCCCTAACTGAGTACAAACGTTTTCAAAACCTATATAAACAAGGTGCGATTGCTGTTGCCGATTTAGACCGTAAGCGTTTAGTTGTAGAAACAGCCCAAGCGCAGCTTCAACAAGCATTCGCCCAACAAAATCGCACTACAGCAACTCTACAAGCACAAATTATTGAAGCCAGAGGAATACTGAACCGCATCACCGAAGTCCGTCCCGTTGATATACAAGCGGCAAGGATAGAAGTTGATAAAGCGATTGCTGCCATGAATCGAGCGCAAAACGACTTGAATCAAGCTTATATTCGGGCGCCAATGACGGGTCAAATCCTTAAGGTTCATACTCAACCAGGAGAAAAACTTAGTGAACATGGTATTGCTGATCTAGCTCAAACCAATGACATGGTAGCTATTGCCGAAGTTTATCAAACCGATATTGCAAAAATTAGATTTGGGCAAAAAGCAGTCATTACTAGTCAAGCATTCCCAGGAGAAATTAGAGGAACAGTGTATCAAATTGGGCTAGAAGTAAGTCGCCAAAATGTTTTTAGTACCCAACCAGGAGAAAACCTAGATCGTCGAGTAGTAGAAGTTAAAGTTCGACTTGGACCCGAAGATAGCAAACGAGTCTCTAACTTTACGAACTTACAAGTTCAAGTCAATATTCAAGTATGAAAACTATGCTTTCTAAACGATTTTATTCTAAACTGTTCCGTAAAACACCTTTAGCCTGGTTACAAATGACCAGAGAAAAAAGCCGCTTGGCAGTTGCGATTATCGGAATTGCTTTTGCGGATATTCTGATGTTTTTACAATTAGGATTTAAAGATGCGCTTTACGATTCTTCCGTCAGGCCTCAGTATGCGCTTCAGGGCGATTTATTTTTAGTCAATCCCAAATTTGAAACTGTATTCTCTGTAGAAAGCTTCTCTAAAAGTCGTTTGTATCAAGCTGCTGGCTATCATGAGGTTGAATCTATTAGACCCCTCTATATCTCCTCTGGGGCTTGGCGTAACCCAATTACTCAAACAGACCGTCGTATCCTCATTTTTGGTATCGACCCTGCGAACTCAGCATTCAATCTTCCGGAGGTTAATCAACACTTAGAAGACCTTAAAAAGCTAAATCATGTGCTATTCGACCAAGCTGGACGACCAGAGTACGGACCTATTGCCAAGCTTCTCCAGAAGTCATCTTTACAAACAGAAGTTAATCATGTATTGACGGAAGTTACAGGGTTGTTTACTCTAGGCGCCTCTTTTGTTGCTGATGGAAATGTGATTACTAGCGACTCGACTTTTTTGCTTCTGTTTCCCAACCGCCAACCGAATCAGATTGACGTGGGTGCAATTAAGCTTAAACCAGGAACAGACATTGAACAAGTCCGAGCTAGTATGGAAGCAAGTTTGCCGCCTGATGTTAAAGTTTTGGCAATAGAAGCCTTTGCCGAACGCGAGAGACAGTATTGGGCAAATACTACCCCTATTGGTTTCGTATTTGGGTTGGGTTCCGTCGTTGGTTTTATCGTTGGGACGGTTATTGTCTACCAAATTCTTTATTCTGATGTTTCTGACCATTTGTCGGAATATGCGACTTTAAAGGCAATGGGATACGGGAATAGCTATTTGGTTAGTGTGATTATTCAAGAATCCCTGATTTTGGCAATTTTGGGCTTTATTCCTGGCTATACCTTATCTATAGGACTATACCACATAGCTTATACTGCCACTAGGCTGCCTGTGTTTATGACAACTAGTCGCGCTATTGCTATATTGGTGTTAACTATAATTATGTGTTTCATCTCTGGGAGTATCGCAATGCGTAAGTTACAGAAAGCCGACCCAGCAGACATTTTTTGATTTGCAAACAATCAGAAAAACCCACGCTACTTTCTATTACCTTATTTAAATAAAAGATTTGATGAAGCTCACCTGAGCCGAAATTAAAGATTTTGTAAAACTCACTATTTATGCATTGCTAAGTTCATAATAAGGGTGTACACAAAATCGTCGCAATATTTTTTTACTGACATTCCTAATTTAAACACCTTTCTTTTGTATTTTTTATGACTTGTGTTATTACAAGTATGTGCTAAAAATTAGGTAAGGTTTTAAAGATTGCATTTTGAGGCACTATCCTTGATTTATCAGAATTTAGTTAGAGGTTTAACTTTCTCGACTTCAGAAATTAATCCTTTAGCTGAACATATCGCACCTCAAATTTATAACGTTAAGTTTAAGTTGCTGCAAATTTGTGAACATAATGTTTTCGGGAATCATCTTTTATAAATTTGTGTTTGTGCCAGTGTTTGTAGATAAAGCCTTTATTTAGGCATTTTACCAATCACAGTATCGGAAAGTTTCATCTGTAAGCATTTCGTATGTCTTACATAAAAATTTATATTTAAAAAATTGGCTTTTTAATTTCTGAAGTAATTAAAGCAATTTTAGTGTATCAATACCCAAAAAAAAGTTATTTAACATCATCAACTTTGAGTTTTACAAGGTAGATTCAATGATTAGTAGTTATTTAAGCAATTCAACAGATAACAAGCAAAATTTTTCAACGCTCGTTGATTTACTAGGTTTTAGAGCAGATTCCCAAGGAGAAGAAACACTTTATACATTCTTGATGAATGGAGAAATAGAAATTCAGAATCTCAGCTATCAAGAATTATATATAAAAGCTAAGGCAATAGCTGCCTTACTACAATCGCTCAATCTCTCCCAAGAACGAGCGCTGCTTCTATATCAACCTGGATTAGATTTTGTTGCAGCTTTTTTCGGATGTCTTTATGCTGGTGTTGTGGCAGTTCCTGCTTATCCGCCAAGAAAAAATAAAAATTTGTTACGGCTGCAATCGATTATTGCTGATGCAAGCGCGAAGGTAGTACTTACCTCTGAAACATTACTTGAAAACTGCAAGCTTAATTCCGAAGGCGCCGAATTAGCTGGACTGCATTGGTTAGCAACAGATCGATTGAACTCTGACTTATCTAAATCATGGGTGCAACCTCAAATAACAGAAGATTCTTTAGCTTTTATTCAATACACTTCTGGTTCCACAGGAAATCCTAAAGGTGTCATGGTTAGTCATGGCAATCTTTTAGATAACTCCAACTTGATTTATAAGTGCTTTGGTCATTCGGCTAATAGTCAAGGCTTAATTTGGTTACCTCCTTACCATGATATGGGATTAATTGGCGGAATTCTCCAGCCTCTTTACGGTGGGTTCCCAGTAACGCTAATGGCGCCACTAGACTTTTTACAAAAACCTATGCGCTGGTTACAAGCAATTTCCCGTTATAAAGCTACTACCAGTGGAGGTCCAAACTTTGCTTACGAACTTTGCGTGCGTAAAGCAACACCAGAACACCTAGAAACTCTAGATTTGAGCAGTTGGAATTTGGCGTTTACTGGTGCTGAACCTGTTCGTGCTGAAACCCTAGAAAGCTTTGCAGCAACTTTTGCACCCTGTGGTTTTCGTAAAGAAGCATTCTATCCTTGTTATGGAATGGCAGAAACTACTTTAATTGTGTCTGGAGGATTAAAAGCAGAATTGCCAATTATTCTTAAAGTTGACGCAACTGCATTAGAACAAAACCGAGTTGTGAAGGTGAGGAATGAGCAAGTCGATGTTAAGATACTCACAAGTTGTGGTCAAAGCTGTTCGGATGTCAAAATAGCTATAGTTAATCCTGAATCTTTAACCCTTTGTCCAAAGGATACAGTGGGAGAAATTTGGGTGTCAGGCGCCAGTGTTGCCCAAGGTTATTGGAATCAATTAGAAGAAACAGATAAAAACTTTCATGCTTATCTTGTAGATACAGGTGAAGGACCATTTCTTCGCACGGGTGACTTAGGATTTATGCAAAATGGGGAACTCTTTGTAACAGGACGCATTAAAGATGTAATAATTATTCGTGGACAAAACCATTATCCCCAGGATATTGAATTAACAGTTGAAAAGAGCCATCCGGCTTTACGAGTTGGTTGTGGAGCAGCATTTGCGATTGATTTTAAAGGTTCCGAGCAATTAGTTATAGTCGTTGAAATTGAAAAAAGTTATTTACGCAAGTTGAATATTCAAGAAGTTGTTGAAAGTATTAGACAAGCTGTAGTATCAGAACATGGCTTAGAAGTTTTTGCTGTCGCACTTGTAAAAACTGGAAGTATTCCAAAAACATCTAGTGGTAAAATTCGGCGTTATGCTTGCCGAAATGCTTTCCTTACAGGAGATTTGGATATAGTCAAAGATTGGAGCAAAGACCCTCAAAATACCACTAAATTCATGAATTTGCAAGCGGAAGTCGATTTAATTATGCATCAATTACAACCCAACAAAAAAGATTATTAATAAATTAAAAATAATTTGTTTTATCAAAAATAAATTATAATCTTATAAAGAAACATATGGTGCAGATCAAAAACTGATT
Source organism: Calothrix sp. PCC 7103 (assembly GCF_000331305.1). Taxonomy (GTDB): domain Bacteria; phylum Cyanobacteriota; class Cyanobacteriia; order Cyanobacteriales; family Nostocaceae; genus Dulcicalothrix. The sequence goes on from NZ_KB217478.1 coordinate 1,406,222, forward strand.
ACTTATTTATTTGATTGCTATCTAGTACTTATTTTCATCGAACAATGAAAACGCAAGAACCTAATTTATCCCAAACACCTCTTGTTTTAAATCAGACTACATTGAAAAATAATGCAAACGATTCAAAAAAAATACCTTCCCCAGAAGAAATTCAAGCATGGGTCGTCTCTTACATTGCTCAGTTGTTAGAAATTGAAGCGGATAAATTAGATGTAAAAATTCCCTTTGATAGATATGGCTTAGATTCTTCCGCAGCAGTTGGTTTAACTGGGGACTTGTCTGATTGGTTAGGATGTGAAATTGACCCAACTTTGTTATACGACTACCCAACGATTGAAAGCCTTGTTAAACATGTAAGCTCAGACCTGAATTAAAAAGACTACTTGACACTTATTTGTAGTAAATTTGATTATACAAGGGCAAAATATGATAGCTATAGCGGCAGAAACGACTAGTAAAAATAAATTATCCAAGTCATCCACTGAAAATAAAAAAAAGCATTTTCAGCAAATTGGCAGGATTTACCAAAATAATATCGATTCCGACTTCACCGAGAAAATAGAAGCTTTAGGCAAAAATTTTGACTACAGCAGCAATAGCAATGAATATTGGGGTGATCCTGAACTTTCAACGCTTTATGGAACTCCACTTTATAATGAAGCATCACATTCACAAAAACTTGCTCTGAATCATTTATATTGGGTTGGGCAGTATCAACATACAGCAGCGGCTGAATCTAATACCATGCTGTACAATCAGGTAACATCTGGTGTATTTGTAAAAGTTGGTGGTTATGAAACTCTTTGCAAAGAGCTAGATTTTGAAACGCAGCAAGAACGATTCCACATTGGTACATTTCAAAAGATCGGCTATAGAACAAAACTAGCTTTGTTGGGTAAAGAATCTTTTGGTAATAGTCTACATAAGAAATTAGACAACCAAAATAAAAACCTGCTAAGTCGGATTAATTTACCTAAAACAACGGCATCTTGGGAGTCGTTGCAAGATTATACATATCGCGCGATCTCCAAACTAATGCATCGCCAAAATGTAGATTATTATTCTCAGTATCTTGAAGAAAATGCTAACAGTTCAATTCCAACAGCAACGGGTGGTTTAGCAGGAGTTACTGCTTCTCTATCTGCATTTAAATTTTTGACGTTGAATTGGGGAAGCTCGCCTTTTATGGCAGCTCAGTATTACTCCGCGCGTATGATTGCAAATATGTCTCTCAAAACCTACGAATATAGATTTTTCAAGCGTTTCAAGGAACTTGAGAGAAAAGACGAGTTTATTCCTGCTCCCCTAGAAGTATCTTATTATCATTTGCTGGATGAAGCTTTTCATACCACCATGTCTTCTGTGATTTCTCAGGATGTCTACAAGGATTTTGCAAAACCAACAGCATATGAAAAAATGCTGTCTAATTTCATCATCTATCGCTTACAAACTGGTTTATTAAGCGGGCTTTCTGCGGCTTTACCTGCCACATTTCGTGATGATGCTCATTTTATGGTTTCTTTTTATCGCTTGTTGACTTCTCGCTTATTTGGGATGTCGTCACAGGATGCTTTACACTGGATGGAAAAAGCTTTGTGTCAAGAGCATGATGGATTCCATGTAAATCTGAAATATCACCAGATGCTTTTATGTGATATGCGTAAATTCTTTGGTCGTTTGGAGTATCTGGCTCCTGTTAACCGAGAAATGCGCCTGATGGCTAAGGGTGGTTCAATTGAACGAGCAATCCAACGTAATAAATCTGCATTTGCTGGTTTTGCAAAAGCAGTTGCTTAAAAGTAGAAGTTAAAGGTTTACAATTTTCACCATTTTCCCGAAAAGAGGTTTTTGTTGTGGTACCCGTAGCAATTATTGGTATTGGCTGTCGTTTTCCTGGCGCCAGAAATTCACAGGAGTTTTGGCATCTTTTACGTAATGGAATTGATGCTATATCTGAAGTTCCTGCAAATAGATGGGATATTGAAAAGTTCTATCATCCTAAATCTGGTACACCAGGAAAAATGAATACCCGCTACGGGGGCTTTATTGAGCAGGTGGATAAATTCGACCCAGACTTTTTTGGCATTTCTCCCCGTGAGGCAGAGAGAATGGATCCTCAACAGCGCTTGGTTTTAGAGGTTGCTTGGGAAGCTTTAGAAAATGCTGGAATTCCACCTTCTGATTTATCTGGAAGCCAAACGGGGGTAATTGTTGGGATTGGCAATTATGACCACGGTCTTTTATTATCGCAACATTTAGACCATATCAATGCTTATGATGGCACGGGTAATACCATTAGTATTGCCGCTACCCGCTTATCATACATACTAAATTTGCGCGGTCCTAGTTTATCTATGGAAACCGCTTGTTCCTCATCTTTAGTTGCTCTCCATTTAGCTTGTCAAAGTTTACAAAATCGAGAAACTGACAAGTTTATTGTGGGAGCAATTAGTTTAATATTATCTCCACAACAAACGATTACATACTCCAATGCTGGGATGATGTCAGCAGATGGTCGTTGTAAAACTTTTGATGCGAGTGCTGATGGTTATGTGCGTGGGGAAGGGTGCGGTGTTGTTGTGTTAAAACGCTTGGATGATGCAATTGCCGATGGAGATAATATTCAGGCGATTATTAGGGGTTCGGCAGTTAACCAAGATGGTTTAAGCAATGGAATGACGGCGCCGAATGGACCTGCTCAACAAGCTGTAATTCACCAAGCTTTAAAAAATGCTGGTATTGAGCCAGCCCAAATTAGCTATGTTGAGGCACATGGTACTGGTACGTCTTTGGGAGACCCTATAGAGGTTAGGTCTCTAAAAACTGTATTGAAGCAAGGACGCAGTTTGGAACAACCTTGTTGGATAGGTTCCGTCAAAACCAATATCGGTCATTTAGAAGCTGCTGCGGGAATGGCGGGTTTAATTAAAGTGGTTTTGGCGTTACAGCATCAAGAAATTCCGCCTCACTTGCATTTGAAACAACTTAATCCTTTAATTTGTTTTGAGGGAACACCGTTTGCTATTCCCACCCAACTCCAACCTTGGAATGTGAGTGAAGGAAATCGTTTTGCTGGTATTAGTTCCTTTGGGTTTGGGGGAACAAATGCCCATGTGATTTTAGAACAGGCGCCTGTAATAAAGCAACAACAACAGCCAATCGAACGTTCTTCACATCTATTAACGTTATCAGCAAAAAGCGAAAGTGCTTTGCATGAGTTGGCAAAACGTTATCAGAATTTTTTGGACGAACACTCAGAACACAACTTAGCAGATATTTGCTTTACCGCTAATACCGGACGTGAGCGCTTCAAATACCGTTTGGCTGTATTGGCTCAATCAAAATCACAATTATCTC
>NZ_KB217478.1:1409678-2260050 GCF_000331305.1 Calothrix sp. PCC 7103
TGCGCCAAAATCAAGATGATTGGCAAGTAATACTTGAGAGTTTAGCGCAATTGTATTTGCATGGGGCGCCTGTTGATTTTCGTGATTTTGAGGGTGAGTATCGACCGAAGCGTTTGCAATTACCAACTTATCCTTTCCAACGTCAGCGTTATTGGGTTGATATTAAGTCTGGCACAAGTAAGGATGTCGAGGTGTTGGATATAAACCAAATCTCCATTCTAAATCTGCTACATCAAGGTAATATCCAGCAACTAACTCAGCAATTGGCGCCACTTTCTACAATAGAGGAGAAATACTTACCTCAATTACTAGAAGTTATCGTTAAAAAACATCAGCAGGAATTAAATACTGCATCTATTCAAGATTGGTTATACCAGTTTGAGTGGCAACTCAAACCACGCAATAAAACTTCAGAACATCAACCTGATAATAAAGGCATTTGGTTGATATTCTCTGATTCTAAAGGTTTAGGAGAATCGCTAGCTCTAAACTTAGAACAGCAAGGTAGTACTTGCTTATTAGTTTATGCAGGGGAATCTTACCAACGTTTGGAAAGAACTTGGAGTATTAGCCCGAATTGTATCGAAGATTATCAGCGTTTGTTACATGAAGCTTGTGTACCAGGTGTAATACGGGGAATCATTCACCTGTGGAGTTTAGATTTAGCGTCAGATTTATCAATATCGACATTAGAGCAAGCGCAAATTCTCGGATGTGTTAGCGTTATGCATCTGATACAGGTATTAGTGCAGCAAAATAATCTAGATGCAACTCTACCTAAGTTGTGGTTAGTGACGCGAGGGACAATTTCTGTTAAACACAATAATACTTTGTCAGGTGTTTTTCAATCACCTTTGTGGGGAATGGGTAAAGTTATTGCGCTAGAACATCCCCAGTTGTGGGGAGGAATAATTGATTTAGCTTCTGAATCTACAGAAAAGGAAACAAGCGCGCTTTTAGCGGAAATTTTAGATTCCCAAGAAGAAGATTATTTGGCTTTGCGTTCTCAAGAGCGTTATGTTGCTCGTTTGCAGCCAAGTAATATCAAATCTCAACAAGCTAAAATAGTGCCTTTATCTTCAGATGGTACTTATTTAATTACTGGAGGGCTAGGTGCATTAGGTCTTAAAGTTGCTCAGTGGATGGTGGAACAGGGAGCGCGATACTTAGTTTTAATTGGGCGCCGTGATGTTGCAAATCAAGCACAAGAAACTATTTCTCAAATGGAGTCTGTTGGGGCGAAAGTTTTAACGCTTCAAGCTGATGTATCTGATAAAACAGATATGATGAGAGTTTTGGCACGGATAAAACAATCCATGCCTGCTTTACAAGGTATTATTCATGCGGCGGGTGTGGTAGGATACCAAAGCATAATAGAGATGAATTTGAATTCTTTAATATCTGTGTTGCGTCCAAAAGTATTGGGAGGGTTGATTTTACATCAACTTACCCAAGATATGAAGTTGGACTTTTTCGTCGGTTTTTCTTCGATTGCTTCAGTATGGGGGTCGAAGGGACAAAGCCATTATGCAGCAGCAAATTATTTCCTCGATACTTTAGCTAATTATCGTCGTAGTTTAGGATTACCTGGTTTAAGTATAAATTGGGGCCCTTGGGCTGAGGTTGGTATGGCTACGGGTGAAGCTCAACAGTTTTTGAATCGGATGGGTGTTAAAGCACTTCAGCCAGAAAAAGCTTTGGCTGCTTTGGGTGTTTTACTGGCAGGAAATTGTTCTCAAACGACGGTGGTTAATGTTGATTGGGATGTTTTTAAAGGTATTTATGAGGCAAGGAGGACAAGTGCTTTATTGGAGGATATAAAAACTGATTTTAGTGATAATATTAAGCCTCAAATAAATAAAAAGTCTGATATACTACAAAAATTAGAGTCAGCAATAGAAAGTGAGCGTCAAGCGATTCTAATCGCTTACCTGCAATTAGAAATTGCCACTGTACTGGGAACATCGGAATTGCCGGATTCTCAACGAGGTTTCTTTAATATGGGTATGGATTCTCTGATGGCTGTTGATTTAAAAGCACGCCTTGAAAATAGTTTTAATGTTTCTTTACCTACAACTTTAATTTTTGAATTTCCAACTATTCAAAATTTGGCAGAGTTTCTTGCTAAGAAATTATTTAAATGGGAATCAACAAGTTTGAATGTAGAAGTGAAGGTTGATGAAATTGAGGATGAGGAATTTTTAATATCGGAAATTGAACAGCTTTCGGAAGATGAGATTGAAGTGTCTATTGCTGAGAAGTTGGCGTTATTAGAGAGTTTGATATAAAGAATTTAAGTAATGAACCACAAAGACACAAAGTACACGAAGGAAGAGGAACAGAGATAATATAATATGAATAAGTCTTTAAATACGAATAAATCCGACAATTTAGAACAGCTTAGTACCTCAAAAAAAATGCTTCTAGCTTTAGATGCAGCTGTTAAAAAATTGGAAACTGTTGAACGTAGCAAGACTGAACCTATTGCTATAGTGGGTACTAGCTGTCGGTTTCCAGGTGGCGCCAATAATTCAGAAGCTTTTTGGCAAGTTTTAATTAATGGTGTTGATGCAATTTCTGAAGTTCCTGATAATCGCTGGAATATTAATGATTTTTATGACCCTAATCCAGAGACACCGGGCAAAATGTACGCGCGTTATGGAGGATTTTTACAGCAGGTTGACCAATTTGACCCACAATTTTTTGGTATTTCTCCACGGGAAGCGGTGAAAATTGATCCCCAGCAACGTTTGTTATTGGAGGTTAGCTGGGAAGCTTTGGAAAATGCTGGTATGCTTCCTACTGAAGAGACGGGTAATTCAACAGGGGTGTTTGTTGGAATTACTACTAATGATTATGCTCGGTTGATTTCTCCTGAAGGTGATCTGAATCAAATTGATGCTTATTACCTTACGGGAAATCCTTTAAATGCTGTTGCTGGACGTTTATCTTATACTTTGGGATTGCAAGGGCCTTGTATGGCAGTGGATACAGCTTGTTCATCTTCTTTGGTAGCTGTGCATTTAGCTTGTCAAAGTTTACGTAATAGTGAATGTAATCGCGCTTTAGCTGGTGGGGTTAATTTAATTCTCTCACCAGAAAATACTGTGGCGCTTTCTAAAGCCAAAATGTTGTCTTTTGATGGTCGTTGCAAAACTTTTGATGCTCAAGCTGATGGAATTGTCAGGGGAGAGGGATGTGGAATATTAGTACTAAAACGTCTTTCGGATGCGATTGCGGATGGAGATAATATATTAGCTTTGATTCGTGGTTCAGCTGTTAACCAAGATGGTGCAAGTGGCGGTTTTACTGTTCCTAACAAAATAGCTCAAGAAAATCTTATACGCCAAGCGTTAGCGAAAGCAAAACTTCAGCCTTCTGATATTGATTATGTGGAAGCTCACGGAACGGGTACGCCTTTAGGAGACCCTATTGAAGTTAGAGCTTTAGCATCTGTTTTGGGGGAAGGACGCACTGCTGAAAATCCATTGAAAATTGGTTCGGTCAAAACTAATATTGGGCACTTAGAATCAGCCGCAGGTATTGCAGGATTAATTAAGGTGATATTATCGCTGCAACACGAAAAAATTCCACCCCATTTACATTTAAAGCAACTTAACCCTTATGTTAATTGGAATGAATTGCCTGTATCTGTAACTACCGAAGCGACTACTTGGACTACTGGTAAAAAGCAACGAATTGCTGGAGTTAGTTCGTTTGGCGCCAGTGGTACTAATGCCCATGTGATTTTAGAACAGGCGCCTGTAATAAAGCAACAACAACAGCCAATCGAACGTTCTTCACATCTATTAACGTTATCAGCAAAAAGCGAAAGTGCTTTGCATGAGTTGGCAAAACGTTATCAGAATTTTTTGGACGAACACTCAGAACACAACTTAGCAGATATTTGCTTTACCGCTAATACCGGACGTGAGCGCTTCAAATACCGTTTGGCTGTATTGGCTCAATCAAAATCACAATTATCTCATTCTTTAAGCAGCTTTGTTCAGGGTCAGGAAGTTCGAGAAGTTTTATCCGCGTTGGTAAAACCTGCAATTCCAAAAGTGGCTTTTCTGTTTACTGGACAAGGTTCACAATATTTAGGAATGGGGTTAGAACTTTACAAAACTCAGCCGATTTTTAGAAAAGCTCTTGACGACTGCGACCAAATTTTACGTCGCTATCTTGATAAATCATTATTGGAGATACTTTATAACGAAGCTAGTCAATCTCAAATTGACGAGACTATTTATACACAACCTGCTTTATTTGCCTTAGAGTATGCGCTCTATCAATTATGGAAATCTTGGGGTATTCACCCGAATCTACTAATCGGTCATAGTGTCGGTGAATACGTTGCCGCTTGCGTTGCTGGTGTATTTAGTTTAGAAGATGGTTTGAAATTAATTGCACATCGTTCACGCTTAATGCAATCGCTACCTCAAAATGGGGCAATGGTTGCTGTGATGGCTACTATTGAGCAAGTTGAGATGGTTATTGCACCTGAATTGCGCGTTTCAATCGCTGCTGTAAATGGGCATAATAGTCAAGTTATTTCTGGTGAGACACAAGCGATTGAAAGAATACGCCATAATCTCGAAGTTCAAGGCATAAAAACAAAACAATTACAAGTTTCCCACGCTTTCCATTCTCAATTAATGCAACCGATGTTGGCTGAGTTTAGTCAAGTTGCAAGTCAAATTACTTATTCAACTCCTAAAATTAAAATAATTTCCAATCTGACTGGACTTGTGGCAGGTGAAGAAATTGCTACACCCGAATATTGGTGTCGTCACATTACAAGTGCAGTGCAATTTGCTACTAGTATGGATTTAGCACAGCAACTGGTTGATGTGTTTGTGGAAATTGGACCCAAACCAATTTTACTAGGGATGGGGCGACAGTGTTTAAATCAAAATCAGCTTCAACAAAAACTGTGGTTGCCTAGTTTGCGCCAAAATCAAGATGATTGGCAAGTAATACTTGAGAGTTTAGCGCAATTGTATTTGCATGGGGTGCCTGTTGATTTTCGTGATTTTGAGGGTGAGTACCGACCGAAGCGTTTGCAATTACCAACTTATCCTTTCCAACGTCAACGTTATTGGGTTGACACTAACAGAAAATCAATTCATAATCTTAAATCTCGAATATATAATCAACATCATCCTTTGGTTGGTCAACGCTTACAAATAGCGACAACTAAGGAAATTCATTTTGAATCTCATGTTAGCCAGTTTTTACCAACATTTCTCCAAGACCATCGCATTTACAAAGCAACGATTTTACCAGCTACTGCTTATTTAGAAATGGCATTAGCTGCTGGAGCAAAAATTTTTAAGACTGATAATTTATTGTTAGAGGAAGTTATTATTCAGCAAGCTTTAATACTTTCTGGAGAACATAAAATACAATTAATTTTAACTCCGCCTGAACAAGAGGATAATCGCAAAATTAAAGTATACTCTTTTCAAATTTTTAGTTTTTTACAAGACGCGAATGAGGAAATATCTTGGAATCTCCATGCTTCAGGAAAGGTAAAAGTTGGCGGTATTGCTAAAGATTCAATAAAGTCAGAAAAAACTTTCTTTAGTTACAACTCTAATACTGAGATATCTGTCGAAGATTATTATCGAACTCTACACAATCGCGGTTTTGATTACGGTGAAACTTTTCAAGCAATCGCGCGCATTTGGAAGCAAGCAGAAACAACAGTAGGAGAAATTCGCTTACCCGCAGCTTTAGCAAAAGAAAATACAGATTATCAATTACACCCTGTTTTACTAGATGCTTGTTTTCAAGTTTTGGGTACTAGTTTTCCTAACAGCGATAATCAAGATGTTTATTTACCTGTAGGGGTAGAACGACTGCAAGTTTATAGCCGTCCTGGTAGCTGTTTATGGAGTCGGGTAGAAAAAATTCAATTCCAAGATGCAAAGCAGCAACACCTCAAGGCTGATTTATGTTTATTTGATGAGAGTGGAAATGTAGTCGCAAAAATAGCTGGTTTATCTTTCCGGCGCCTTACTCATCAAGCCTTTGAACGCACGATGCGGAAAGTATTACAGCCAAATACTCAAAAAGATACGGAAAATTTGCTATATCAAGTTGCTTGGAAACCCCAAGAGCTTGAACACATAAGTCACACTGAGGGCGGTGAGTCTAGTTGGATAATATTTGCTGATAATGATGAGGGGTTACAATTAGCTGAATTTTTGAGACAACAAGGTGATTACTGTGTAATTGTTAACTCAGGAGATACTTATAAGCAGTTACAAACAAATCATTATCAAATTAATTTATTACGCAGAGAAGACTTCCGGCGCCTGCTTCAAGAAAATTTTGCTGATAACCAGGCGCCTTGTCGGGGAATTGTTCATCTCTGGAGTATTAATGATACAAATAATACATCAGATGCACAAATTACTAATTGTGGCAGCGTATTGCATTTAGTGCAGGCTATTTATGACGCAAAATTATCAAGTTCGCCTCGTTTATACTTAGTAACTAAAGGTTCGCAACCTGTAAGTACAAAAGCCGAACTAGAAGTCAATCAAGCAACATTATGGGGACTGGGTAAAGTTATAGCTTTAGAACATCCAGAATTAAGATGTACTCGTTTAGACTTAGACCCCTCCGAAGAAAACAATATAACAAGTTTGGCGCTAGAGTTATTAGCTCAAGATCAAGAAGACCAAATTGCCTACCGTCAAGGAATACGTTATGTTTCTAGACTTGTAAAATTCTCAACACCATCCTCCACTAACGAACCCTTCAAACTTAAGATTACCGAATACGGTGTATTTGAAAACTTGAAGAAAGTACCCATGATACGCCGTCCACCACAACCTGGAGAGGTGGAAATTCAAGTTAAAGCGGTGGGGATCAATTTTCGAGATGTGTTAAATGCTTTAGGAATGCTCAAAGAATATACTGAGACTTTGGGAATTACTGATGTTTCAGAATTACCTTTTGGCGGAGAATGTTCTGGGCGAGTTGTGGCTGTCGGCGAAAATGTATCTCACCTTAAGGTTGGGGATGAAGTTATTGCCGCTCAAACAATAGGTAGTTTGGCAAGTTTTGTTACGGTGAGGTCAGAATTCACGGTTCTCAAACCTAAAAATATCAGCTTTGAAGAAGCCGCTACTATTCCCACAACCTTTTTAACTGCTTACTACGGTTTATATCGCCAAGCAAATCTGCAAGCGGGAGAACGAATATTAATTCATGCAGCAGCTGGTGGTGTTGGTCAAGCCGCAGTTCAGTTGGCACAGCTAGCAGGTGCAGAGGTTTTTGCAACAGCGAGTTTTAGCAAGTGGGATTTTCTCAAATCTACCGGAATTGCATCGGTAATGAACTCCCGCAGTTTAGATTTTGCCCAACAGGTAATGGATATTACCTCTGGACAAGGTGTTCATGTTGTTCTCAATAGTTTAAATGGCGAATATATTCCCAAGAGTATTGATATACTCAGTAAAAATGGTCGATTTGTTGAAATTGGTAAAATTGGCATTTGGGATGATAACCAAGTAAAAACCACAAGACCCGATGTTGCTTATTTTCCTTTTGATATGTTGGACATATCTTTGGAAAACCCTAGTTTAATCGCTAATATGCTTGGGAAGTTAATAACACAGTTTGAGCAAGGCGCCCTCAAACCCCTGCCTTTCAAAGCTTTTTCGATTGATAATGTTGCTAATGCTTTCAAGTACATGGCGCAAGCCAAGCATATTGGCAAGGTTGTAGTCACTATCCCAGAAAATGATATTGCCGGAAATAACCAAGATAACCAAGATAAAAAAATTATTAAGGAGGATAGTAGTTACCTGATTACAGGTGGTTTGGGAGCATTAGGAATAAAAGTTGCACAATGGCTTGCAGTCAAAGGCGCCCGTCACTTAGTACTGACAGGAAGACGTAGTAATATCTCAGAAGAAGTACAACAGCAAGTTAGCCAGCTTGAACAAACAGGCGTGCAAGTGTTAGTTGTACAAGCAGATGTGTCAAATCTGGAAGATATAAACAGGTTGTTAACAACTGTGAAAGAAACAATGCCCCCCTTAAAAGGAATAATTCATGCAGCGGGGGTACTGGAAGACCGAATGCTGCTGGGGCAAAGTTGGGAAAGCTTTAGTCGAGTTCTTGCACCGAAAGTTGCTGGAACTTGGAATTTGCATACTATGACCAAGACTTTAGCGCTAGATTTCTTCGTTTGCTTCTCTTCAATATCAGCTTTACTAGGCTCCCCAGGACAAGGAAATTATGCTGCCGCTAATGCTTTTATGGATGCACTCGCACACTATCGTCAAGCTAATGGTTTACCAGGATTAAGTATTAATTGGGGACCTTGGTCAGAAGCAGGTATGGCGGCAGCTTTGGGCAATCGTTGGGATACTCAAGGTATTGCAACAATTGATACTAAACAAGGAATCGAAATACTTGGGAAACTTTTAGAGCAAAAATTAGACCAAAAAATTCCTCAAGTTGGTGTTGTAGATATAGAATGGTCGAAATTAAGAGGACAATTTCCGGGTAATATAAAGTATCCTTTCTTAAGTGAATTTACGGCTGAAAGCGAGCCTGTTAATACATCTACTCAATCAGAATTTAGCCGCAAAATCGCAGCAGCAAAACAAAGCGAGCGCAAAACTTTATTAATGAACCATGTGCGGTCACAAATCGCAAAAGTTCTAGATTTAAAAAACTTGGAGGAAATCGACGCACAGCAAGGTTTTTCTGAATTAGGAATGGACTCACTCATGGCCGTAGAGTTACGAAACCGTTTGCAAACCAGTTTAGATTGTTCTGTTCCTGCATCTGTAGCTTTTGACTATCCGACTATTGAATCGTTAGTTAGTTATTTGGCTAGTAAGTTTGAAGATGCTAAAGACACGAAAACAGAAAATATATCTAAATCAATTAAAACTATGCCATTAGAACTTGAACTAGAGAAATTATCGGACAGCGAAGCAGAAGCTTTATTGATGGATAAATTGAACAGCTTGAAATATTAAAGGATATTTAAGGCGCCATCTTCAAGCAAAAAGTCATTATCTAAAAAATAAATCAGTAATTACTTACTACCAGCGAGAGCAATGGACACAAATTCATTATCACCAGTAAAACGCGCGCTCATGGCACTAGAAGCCATGCAAGCCAAACTTGATGCCTTAGAATATGCCAAAAAAGAACCAATAGCAATTATTGGTATGGGTTGTCGATTTCCTGGAGGTGCAGATAACCCAGAAGCATTTTGGCAACTTTTGCGTGAAGGTGTTGATGCAATTACCGATGTTCCTTCATATCGCTGGAATATAGAAGCTTTCTACGACCCAAACCCTGATATTCCTGGTAAAATTTATACTCGTAAGGGTGGTTTTTTAAATCAAGTAGACACCTTCAACCCGCAATTTTTTGGTATCTCTGCCACAGAAGCAAAAAGTCTTGACCCCCAGCAAAGACTCTTGTTAGAGGTGGGTTGGGAAGCTTTAGAAAATGCTAATCAGCCATCAGAAAAGTTGTTAAACAGCTTAACTGGTGTATTTATTGGGATTTGCAGCAATGACTATAACAACATGATTTGGAAAGCGGGAGGTGCGACTCAAGTCGATGCTTTTTGTGCTACAGGTAATGCTTTGAGTGTTGCTGCTGGACGTTTATCGTATGCTTTGGGATTGAAGGGTCCTTCTTTAGCAATTGACACAGCTTGTTCATCTTCGTTAGTTGCAGTGCATATGGCTTGTCAGCACCTGCGTAACCAAGAATGCAATCTGGCTTTAGCAGGTGGAGTACATTTACTTCTTTCGCCAGAAACTAGCGTTGCTTTTGCTAGAACCAGGATGTTAGACCCAGATGGTCGTTGTAAGACCTTTGATGCTGATGCCAATGGTTATGTGAGGGGAGAAGGGTGTGGAGTTGTTATACTCAAACGTATGAGTGATGCTTTAGCTGACGGTGATAATATTTTAGCTGTAATTCGTGGTTCAGCTGTTAATCATAATGGACGCAGCAGCAGTTTAGTGGCGCCTAACGGACCATCACAGCAAACTTTAATTCGTCAAACGCTAGAAAATGCAGGTGTAGAACCATCTCAAGTTAGCTATGTAGAGGTTCAGGGTACTGGTACATCTTTAGGACAACCGATTGAAGTAGAAGCTTTAGCAGCAGTTTATGGCGAAAACCGTAATCAAGACAATCTTCTTGTAATTGGTTCGGTAAAAACTAATATTGGCCACTTGGAAGCAGCTTCTGGGATGGCAAGTATAATTAAAGTTATACTGGCGATGCAACATCAACAAATTCCACCCCATCTGCATTTTCATCGACCAAATCCTTATATAGAGTGGGATAAATTACCAGTAACTGTTCCCACCCAACTTACACCCTGGAATGTAGAAGGAAAACGACTTGCCGGAGTTAGTGCGTTTGGTTTTAGCGGTACTAATGCCCATGTACTATTGGAATCAGCTTCTTTAAAAGAAAACCCAAAATCTTTAGAACCTTGTTTACATCTGTTGACCTTATCAGCGAAGACAGAAGAATCTTTGATAGGATTAGCACAACAGTATGAGAAGTATTTAACAAGCAACCTCGAATTAGATTTGGGTGACATTTGCTTTACAGCTAATACCAGACGGTCACAGTTTCAATACAGGTTAGGAATAATTGCATCTTCAACCACCGAATTAGCGAGTAAATTAACTGCTTCCATTACAGGTAAAGAAGTTGAAGGGGTAGTTAAAGGCAAAGCTACAAGTAATGCGGAAATTGATTTATCAAGCCTAAATTTATATTTAGATGATAGGCAGCAGTTTTTAATAAACTTAGCAAAATCCTATATAACTGGTGCAAAAATAGATTGGTCGGTTGTTGATATAAATAATTCATATCAGCTCCTGCAACTACCAACTTATGCTTGGCAAAGACAGCGTTACTGGGTGGAAAACACTCATAATCAACACAAACAGCAAATTAATCCAAAATCCATAACAGTAACAGAAATTCAAGCTTGGCTAATTAGCCAAATAGCTAGAGAATTAGGAATTCAACCCGATGACATAAATATTAAATTACCTTTTGATAGTTATGGTCTAGATTCAGTATTAGCAATTAGTATAGCCAGTGCGGGAGAGAAATTTTTAGGTTTAAGCATTTATCCTCTAATGTTAGTACATTACCCAACTATAGAATTACTTTCACAGCACTTAGCCACAGAATTGGCAACATCAGAAACTGAAGTTTTTGAAATTTAGATAGAATAAATAAATACAAAAAATAAAAATATGGTGAATATGAACGCATCTGAACTATTGGATAATTTAACTCAACAAGGTGTTAAATTATGGGCTGATAATGATAAGCTCAGAATTCATTCTCCCAAAGGAGTGATGACACCACAAATTCAAACAAAATTATCTGAGATAAAAGCGGAGATTTTGAGCTTATTAAAAACAAACACTCAAAATTGTAATAATCAAGATAATCAATACCTCAGCTTAAAAACAATAGGTACTTTAATTAGTGGACTTTGTAGCCAGTCAACTACAGATTTTAAGTCTCCTATTATTGACCCTACAGTCATGGCAAAGCAACTTAAAGTAACTTTTAGACCTTTGCCAAAGAAATATCAGAAAGAATCAATTATTAAATTTAGAGAAAAATTAGAACACCAACTACAACAAGCTGGAGTTGAAATTGCAACTTGGGAACAAGCAACTAAAGAGTTAAATTATGAATTTAATATACCTCTAACACCTTGGAAGAAAAATCTTAAAACTAGAATTGTTAAATCAGATGTTAGTGCAGTTGTTGATGTTGAAAGACATCCTAATTTAATCAGTAAGTTGAAAATATTTGTTGCTGAAAAACTTTATCAAATATATTCAAAATTCGTTTGGCGCCAAAAGCAATCAGTTTCTAAAATCGCTCAATTTATTAGTTGGGCTGAAGAAAATATTCGTCCAGTTGAAGACCCAACAAATACTCAAATTATAGTTTTAACAGAAATTGATACAGAATTTGTTAATCCGAACCTTCCATATCAAAAAAAGATTCCTATTGGTGTCAATACCTTAGTCAGGACGTTTTCTGAAATAGTAATTGGAGTTTCAAACACGAAGATTTCTATTTTAAATATGAACCTTTCAGATTCTACGTTCCCTGTAGAGGAAATAGACGACTTTATTTTAAAATCTTTGATTCCTAAGATATACGTACCAATATTACCACTTTCAATCAGCCGATTTGAAATTAGCCAATACGACCCTTGTCAATCTAACAATGCAATCCAGTTAGTAAAATTAGGACGTGAACTGGCGCCTACAGAGTTACTTCCTTCCGGTTTCAAAATAGATGATGTAATTAAAAGAGAATCTCATCGAGATATTGTTGACTGGATGGCTAACGGTAGAACAGGGGTATCTTATGGTTTTGTCGCTTACGCTGAACCTCCGCAATATGTAGGGCCTGTAGAAATACCTGCTCATGAATGGGAAAATTTATCTTTTGTGGAAGGACTCAGCGGCAATGAAGTACGTCAAAATCAAATTGGTAGGAGATATTTAAAAATCAAGATTGGAGAAGAATATGGATATAAACAAATACCAGATATCTGGGTTATCAGTTCTCGTTCAGGTTCCAATAAAACTAATTTAAATTTAGAAACTGATATTCTTAAAATTGGCTTACAAGACAGACTTTTACTACAACTACCTCACAATATTGACCCAACCGCAGGTGATATTAGACCATCCTATGATATTTACGTCATGTTAGGCATCTCACTTGCAGCTTCTTTATACGCACCAAAATTAATTGCAAAAGGTATGCCAATGGTACATTTCCACGGTTATCCGTCAATTAACTGGTTTGCACCTGAAAACGAATATTGTACTGGAGTTTATAATCCATCAGTTCCTTGTGGAACTTACGAATCAGGAGTTTTCAATTTCCTTGGTATACAAGATTTAGCTAATCAACATGGGGACAATATTAACCTAGCAAGTTTAATTGAACCAGACCACGGTACAAATATTATTGCTCACGACATAGAATATTTAATTGCCAGAATTAAAGCTGGTGTTGAACAAGGGCAAATCGAACTTGGTGGAAAACATTTTCCTTCACTCAAAGTCAATAATAATTCTTTATGACAACTATCACAGGTAAAACAGTACTTTTAACAGGTGCTTCGCGTGGTATCGGAGTCTATATCGCTCGTGCATTAGCAAAAGAACAGGCTACCATTATTGGTATCGCGCGTTCGCACGATACACTTAACCAAGTTTGTACTGAACTTCGAGATTTAGGATGTAATTTCATACCTATAGCTTTTGACATCAGCAAGCTAGAAGAATTGCCAACTTTATTAGAAAAGGTTAGTCAATATACAGAGAAAGTTGACATTTTGATTAATAATGCTGGAATAGAGTTATATCGAGCTTTTCAAGATTATTCAACTGAAGAGGTTCAGTCAGTAATATCAACTAATTTACTGGCGCCAATAGAATTATCTCGTTTGTTTTTGCCAAACATGTTAAAGCAAAAGAGCGGTCATATTGTTAATATCGCTTCTTTAGCTGCAAAAAAAGGACATCCTTATGACAGCATTTATTCTGCGAGTAAAGCAGGTTTGCTAATGTGGAGTGATGCAGTTAGGCAAGAATTGGTAAGTAGTGGAGTACAATTTTCAACAATTTGCCCTGGATATATTTCGGAGCAAGGAATGTTAGCTAATACTAATGTAGGGGCGCCTAGTTTATCAGGTACATCAAAACCAGAAGCAGTAGCCAAAGCTGTAGTTAAGGCTATCAAGCAAAATCAGGTAGAGGCAATTGTTAATAAAGATTTGATTACAGAGTATTTTACAAAATTACTATTTGCTCTCTGGCAATTTTTCCCACGTTTTGGAGATGCAATTTATCGTTGGATAGGTGTCATCCATTTAAATCAAACACGTGTAAATAAACTAAATAATAATGGGAGATTGATAAAATGAATTCTCATCGAATTTACACACTTGTATATATTTTTACTACTTTCCCACCAGAAGTAAGTGGTTCCGCTCACTTCAATTGGGAACGTGTTCAATGGTTTGCCAAGCAAGGAATGTACCGTATTATTGTACTAGCTCCAGATTGTCAAAATCAATCAAGTCTTCCTTCGGTACCAGCAGATTTACAAGACAGTTTAATTATTGAAACTTATCCCTCAAAACCTTGGCTTCTTTATAAACTGCTTCACGTTCCTAAGTTTTCAGCAGCAGATCAAATTAGGGAAAGGTTAGCTCACTACAAACCAGACTTGATTACTGTGGTAGATATAGAGCGTTTGTTCTGGTTTAGCACATGGCACTTACCCGGTATATCTTATGCAAGAAAACATAACATTCCATACATTACTGAGTACCACACAGATTACTATGGTCATGTAAGTACTTATCCGGCTGGAAAGTTGGCGCGAGAAATATTTTTGAAGCCTCTTAATCGCTATTTATATCGTCAATGCGATCTTGCGATAGCTGTTAGCGCTGCTTCTAGTGTAGGTCTTCAACAAATAGGAATTTCAGATTTTCATACAATATCGATGTATGGGATTGATGTTTATGCCTACAGTCCTGAACGTCGAAACCGCAAATGCTTAGAACCGTGGTTAACTCAGCGGGAGCAGGAACATAAAGTTCTGATTTTTTTGGGTCGTTTAGCTTTTGAGAAACGGCTAGATATATTAATTGAAGCATTTGCAAAATTAAAACGTACACAAGATAAGTGTTCTTTGCTAATAGTTGGAGATGGGCCTGTTGACGTCGTTCAAAAATTCAAACATCTTGCTGAATCAATTCCCGATATACACTTTACAGGGTTTCTTGATGGAGAAATAAAGGCTAATGTAATGGCTTCTTGTGATGTTTATTGTAGTCCTTCACCTTACGAAACTTTTGGACGCTCTGTGGTAGAGGCGATGGCTTCAGGAATTCCTGTATTAACCGTTAATAGTGGTGGAGTGTGTGATTACATAATTGACGGTGTGAATGGGTATCTTGTTGCACCCAACGATGTTGAAGAGTTCGCTAATGGCATTCAAAAAGTATTATCTAACAACAATACAGGAATTATTCAGCAGGCATTGCTAGATGCTAATCAATGTTCAACTGATCGAGGATGTGAAAAACTTAACAACTACTATCAGCATTTATTGAAATAAAATTTACCGATAGAACTTGATAAATAATAAAAACCATATTTATGACAAAAAAAACTGGCACTAATACTGACATTAATAATCCTTCAAAACTAAGTATTTCAAATTTAGATAGTTGTGATTTATTAAAAATTAATAGTACAGAAGTTATCAAACAGCGTCTTAGTTGTTCGGTTTGTAACCATCGTATTGACCTCAATAATGAATCTACATTTGCAACTTTTCGCTGTAACGTCAGGGCTTATATGGATGAAAAGTTTAAGGTTTGGCGGTGTCCCGACTGTAAAACAATTCATTGTCTAGATGTAGTCGATTTGGACTACTACTATGCAAAATACCCTATTGCTCAGGGGGCGCTCACATGGCCGCACCGAATGACCTATCGAAATATATACCGACAACTAAAAAAGCATGGTTTATTCAAAACTCACTCTGTGCTTGATTATGGTTGTGGTGTCAACGGCATGTTTATTCAGTATTTAAGACAAAATGGTTTTACCAATTGTTATGGTTATGAACCTTATGCGCCAGAGGATAGTTTCGGGAATAAAAAAAGTCTTCAAGAAAGAAAATTTGACTACATTTTACTCCAGGATGTCATTGAACATGTTGAAGAATCTGACGCACTTTTAAGTGAGTTAAATAGTTTGCTATCACCTGGTGGTTATATACTTATTGGCACACCAAATGCCGCGAATATCAATTTAAACCGACCTGACTTATCTGATTATTATAATGAAGTACACGTGCCTTATCATCTTCATATATACACCCGCGAATCCATAGAATCTTTGGGGCGCCGTCAAAAGTGGGAGCCTGTTGATTTCTTTGACCGTTCCTATAGCGATACTTTATGGCCAGGTCTGAACGTTCGCACTTGGAACGAGTACGAACGCCTTTGCGACGGCTCGATAGATGTAATTTATGAATCGATAAGTCCTTGGAAAGGGCTTACATCTTATAAGTTTATATTCTATATGATTTTTGGCTATTGGCTAAGTTTTCGTACAGGGATGACTGTGATGTTTCGCAAAAATATTGATTCACATTAGAGTAAAAAAACAATTAAATAGTTGTGCGAAATTAAATATATATTCAGTAAAAATATTTTTTATAAAAGTTTGAAAGGGTAATGAACGTCATTTTCGTAGTCTGTTGTCCTTTGTAATACCAAAACTAAAACAATGACCAACGATAAGTCGTATAATCTTGCACAGGAATCACCTACATACGCAATAAATCCTGTTTCTGAGAGTCAACAGGATAGTTTATATGTGACACTGACGCCATCCAGTGACTTAGTTTGGGGAGGGGTTGCCGACTATCAGATTCTTTCCGGTCGAGCAGGCGATGATACACTTTATGGGTTCGATCGAAGTTTAAATAAGTCTACTAAAACACAGTTAAACATCGATATACTTTCTGGTGATGTTGAGCCAGTACCTGGATTTTTTTTCCAGGATTTACTCAACATATTAGGAGGTAATCCGCCTTCTGGAGGACGGGACAAATTTGTTCTTGGTGATTGGAGAAAGTCCTACTACAACCAATTTGGCTCCAACGACTTCGCCTTCATTTTCGACTTCAACCCTAAGCAAGACACCATTCAACTACATGGTTCTGCGGCAGACTACGATTTTATCAGTGTTCCCTTCCTAGGAACAGCAATGTTTGAAAAATCTAAGACAAGCCCCTTTTTCTGGGATGGGGATATGGTGGGAATTGTGTTTTGGAATTTTGATTTGAATTCCCAAAGTTCTAACATTAAATACGTCGGTTACACCCCACCACCAGAACCTGTCCAACCAAAAATTGAGCAATTTGGAACTGTTGGCGTTGATATTGCTTTTGATACTGCGGTAGATACATCAGGCAACGTTTACGTCACAGGAATTACTAATGGCTACTTCCAAGGGAGTAATGCTGGCTCTTATGATAATTGGATTGCTAAATATAATAATGGCAAGCTATTGTGGCTAAAGCAGTTCGGTAGTTCCAACTCTGATTTATCCGCTGCGATCGCGACTGATAAATGGGGCAATATTTACGTAGCGGGAGGTACCCAAGGTAACTTGGGAGGAAGTAAGCAAGCCAGCGAGCAAGATGCTTGGCTGGCTAAGTATGACAGCAATGGCAATCAGTTATGGGTGCGGCAATTTGGCAGCTTTTATGTCAGTGGCACCACCGACATTGATGTAGACGAAAATGGTGATGTCTACTTATCCGGATTAACCCTCAAACCAGACCCCAGACCGGATGACAACCCAAATAAAATAATCGATCGACAGGATGATGTTTGGGTAGCTAAATACGATACGGATGGGAAGCAGAAGTGGTTTACAGAGGTCGCATCTCCTAAATCTTCTGTGGCATTATGGGATGAAGCTTATGGCGTTAAAGTTGCTCCTGATGGTTCCGTTTATGCCACAGGGTGGACTTACGGCAACTTTAATAATAGCGATCAGTTTAATTATTACGATGCCTGGATAGCTAAATTCAATAAAGATGGTCAGCGAGAATGGATTCAGCAGTTTGGCACTCCGAGTTTTGAATTTTCCTGGGATGTTGATATTGATAGTAAAGGCAACATCTATCTTTACGGGTGGACAAAAGGCAATTTAGGAGGAGAAAACGCTGGTGCCGATGACCTTTGGTTAGCTAAGTATCATTCTGATGGTACTCAAGAATGGATTCAACAGTTTGGAACTAGCGGTATTGATACTGCTTTCGTGGGTGGTCTCAAAATTGATTCAAATGACAATATCTTCCTCGCAGGTTATACCAACGGTAACTTAGGAGGCGCCAACGCTGGTGCTTTTGATACTTTTGTTGCCCGTTATGATACAAACGGCAACAGAGTTTGGATTCAACAGTTTGGTACTCCTGAGCTTGATGGCTCCACAAATCTTGCTGTTGATAATACGGGTCATCTCTACGTTTCTGGATTTACTGAAGGTTCGCTGGGTAGTCTAAATAATGGTGCTGTAGATGCTTGGATAGCTAAACTTGATACCACTTCTGGAGATATAGAGACATTTAACCCATCCGCTTCAACAGAACTGCAAGAAATTATGAATACTAGTAACAAAAATGACCTTAATGCCCCTATTGATAATAATAAGGTAACTACCTTGGTAAGCAATGCTACCTCACCTAATTCATCAGTTAACTCCAGCAATAACTCTGACCCCATTGGAAAGGCTTATGAGGCAATAAGTAGTTTATATAATATTTTGTTTCAGACACTACTTTCTAGTAGTAACGACACCCTTGCCACTCCGCAATATGATGCCTTAATTACGACCCTTACACCTGCTAGTGACTTAGCCTTTGCAGGATTCGGTGACTATCAACTTGTTTTCGGTCGTTCGGGAAATGACACACTATATCCTTTCGATACAGATTTAAACCCCTCTGAAAAGACACCAGTACATATTGATATGTTCTTTGGTGATTCAGAAGTCATTAAAATACTTCTTTTTCAGGATTTTTTAAATATATTGGGGGGTAATCCACCTTCTAGTGGAGCCGATACATTTGTCCTAGGTGATTGGAAAACATCTTATTACAATAAATCCGCTTACAATGACTTTGGGTTCATCTTTGACTTTAACTCCAAGCAAGATACTATTCAACTGCGCGGTTCCGCAAAGGACTATCAACTTGTAGATGTTCCCTTCCTAGGAACAGCTATTTTTGAGAAAAAGCCGGGAAGTTCATCCGTCTTTGAAGATGATTTGGTGGGTATTGTATTTGCTAACTACAATTTAGACCTAAACAATTCTTACTTCAAATATACAGGGACTACTCCACCACTTAGCCTCATTCAACCGCAAATCAAGCAATTGGGAACTGCTGGTCTTGATTTAGGCGCTGATATCACTGTAGATTCTTTAGGTAATGTATATGTCGTTGGCTTGACAAACGGTTCCTTAGAAGGTTCTAACGTTGGCTCCTACGATTCCTGGATTACAAAATACGATAGTAATGGCAAAGAGTTGTGGGGCGAACAGATTGGCACTTCTAAAAATGACATAGCCGTTGCTTTAACAACAGATAAATGGGGCAACCTCTACGTGGTGGGAGGTACTCAGGGCGACTTGGGAGATAAGTTGGGTTCGCAAACCCAAGATGCCTGGATTGCTAAATATGACAGCAATGGTAAGCAGTTATGGATTCAGCAGCTTGGTTCTGAATATTTGACAGGTGCGACTAACATTGTTACTGACGACAGTGGCGCTGTTTACGTTTCTGGACTAACAGTTCTGCCGGACCCTAGACCGGATAGCAACCCATCAAAAGTAATTGCTCTCCAGGATGACTTCTGGGTAACCAAGTATGACACCAACGGTAAAAAACAATGGTTTACACAGGTCGGGTCTCCGATTAATTCGATTGCATTGTTTGATGAAGCCTATGGTATCACTTTGGGTAAAGATGGTGCTGTCTACACTACAGGCTGGACATACGGTGATTTTTCTGGTCAGGAGGGAGGAAGTTTTGAAAATTTTAGATACTACGATGCCTTTATCGCTAAATTAAATAGCAGCAGTGGACAGCTAGAAAAATTAAGTCCCAACCCAGAACAGGATGTAGTTCAATTTGGTAGCCCAACTTTTGACTTTTCTTGGGGTATTGTTAGCGACAGCCAGAATAATTTATATACTACTGGATGGACTCGTGGCGACTTGGGAGGAGAAAATGCTGGACAAGAAGATGTTTGGGTCGCCAAAACTCGTCCTGATGGTTCTCAAGAATGGATTCGCCAATTTGGAACCAGTGGTGCGGATGGCTTATACTTAGGTGGCGTTGCCATTGACGCAAACGATCACATTTTTCTAGCCGGGTATACTGATGGCAATTTAGGTGGAATTAATGCTGGGTTATTTGACGTTTGGGTAGCCAGTTATGATACAAAAGGCAACCAACTTTGGATTAAACAATTTGGCACTCCAGAAACTGACTTTGCTACAAAACTTGCCGTTGACGTTAAAACAGGTTCTCTCTACGTTACAGGTTTCACTGGTGGTTCCCTAGGAGAAGTTAATGCTGGTGCTATGGATGCTTGGATAGCCAAGTTTGATTCAAGTACTGGTGCGATGCTAGGATTTAACCCTTCTAACCAAGTTGAACCAACTGCAATTAATCCTATTACTGCTAACAATAATATAGGAGGTCAGACAGGCGCCGAAGAAAATGCCCAAAAGAGTTTTCAAATAAATGTCAATAGTGATAATCAACTTACCGATAGTAAAAATATCCTCACTTCAAGAGCGAATAATTTGTTATTCGTTTCAGGCAGCGGTTCTCAAGTTGATTTGCAGTTTGAGATAGAACAAAATAACGCTAGCCTTGTCAACGAGGTAGGTGCATTTGTTACTGATAATGAAAAAGGCGAAATCAACGGAATTTTACCAGGTCAAGCTGGTTACTTGGAAGCAGCGATGAAGCGCTCTCAAATCCTGTTCTCTGTACTTCCTTATAATCAAAAGCTATATTCTACCAGCGATACTTCTTTAGATTTACTGGGCAATCGCAAACTCAGCTTTAATTCTGGTTCCTACCTCAATTTTTATCTAGTGCAAAATGGCAGCACCCAGGAAGTTTTAAATAATTTAGCAACTGGTACATCTATTCCCAGTATCTTTTTTGGTACAAGTCTTGGAACAAATAATTTTGACCACTTAAAAATTAATACCTTGACTAATAGTTCTTTCTCCTTGGCTTGGAAAGAAACTAATGATACTGACAGTGTATTTGATGACTTAGTAATAAAAGTATCACCTAGTACAACCCAGACTACATTTGGAACTAAACTAAAGTCTCAGAACGAACTAATCGATTTGCGGGATACTCAAGATTCTATATCAACACAATTTATTGTCCATAGTGAAGCTATGTATAAAAATTATGTCGGGCTTTATACTATAGACGATGTAACGGGACGTATTGGCAACTTATTACCGAAGGATTCAGGCTATGCTCAAGCTGCAATAAAACGTAGTATTGCTAACTTTGACAAGAATACAACCAACGCCATACAGCAACTTAACGGTGGGACTCTGCTGGCGCCTTACATTATTGTGAATGGTAGTACGGAGCAATTCATGAATTTGAATTCTAGCAACCAATTTGGTCAGGGACCGCAAGCTTATTTTGCCTTTACAGAAGCTAACCCAGATAAAGTTGACCATATTCGCTTGCTTGGCGATAACCAATTTGGCTTTGAGGATATTTATGGTGGAGGAGACAGAGACTACAACGATATGATTTTACAAGTTAATACCAGCAGCGGTTCAAATTTAGGAAGTTCGATGCGTACTATGCCTGTAATTTCTCAACCATTCGCAACGCCAGATTTAGAATTACCTCTGCTATACCAGCCTAATTCGTCTGTAATTGGTTAATCTTTATTCTCGTAGCTCAAGGTTAGCACCATTTCTTGGTGCAAGGAGCGGAGGTAGGACAGGCAGGTAATGGTGGTAATTGAATAGGAGGTTTTCCTGGCGCCGACTGGTAGTATGGCATGGTAGGATTACTTACAATTAAAGTATCTTTTCGAGAAGCATTGCTTTTATGTACTATTAGACGCTTGATTCGCAACTACTGGCAACAAGTTCTCCGATATTTTTCTTTTGTTGTTGAAATATGGGTAAAAGGTTAGGGGTTCCGTTGCGAAATTTACTTCACCTGTAGATTTGATAACCCAAATGTATAGTGATGTATCAAATTTAGCATTGAAAAAATTCTTTGTATCAATTGAATATTCAACGAGAGTGGCATTTTGCTGTAGGAAGTAGAGGAGGCTAAGAAAAAAGTAAATAAACTCAAACAGGCACGAAATGCAATTTTGTCAGAATACATAATTCAAACTCCATTTCATTACACTAAATATTTTTCTCTTATCTACATCTATATCTGGAGAGGAGTTACATATACAAGTTGGGGGAGTATCTTAAGGAATGTATGAAACTCCCCCTTGTGTTACGGCAATACCTCGCGCAATACTGTTACAAGTCTGTCAACGCTTTCGGGACGACTATTGTAACCCATTAAACCTACTCGCCATACTTTACCAGCGAGTTCACCTAGTCCCCCACCAACTTCGACGTTATGCTCATCAAGTAGTTTTCGCGCGACTGCTTTACCATCAACTCCTTCGGGGATACATACTGTTGTAAGTGTAGGAAGACGATATTGCTTTTCGACGTGCATCTTCAAACCTATACTTTCTAAGCTTTCCCACAAGTATTCAACGTTCTTTTGGTGACGCTGCCAGCAGTTTTCAATACCTTCTTCTGCTATTAATCTTAGTGCTTCCCGCAGGGCATAATACATATTAATCGGCGCCGTATGGTGGTAAACGCGCTCACTTCCCCAATATTTACCAAGTAGGTTCATATCGAGATACCAGTTTTTTACCTTGGTGGAACGGTTAAGTAATTTCTCCATTGCCTTCCGGCTCATTGTAAAAGGTGAGGCGCCAGGAGGGCAACCTAGACCTTTTTGGCTACAGCTATAAGCTAAGTCAACACCCCACTCATCTAAATATATTGGAGTTCCACCCAAACTTGTAACTGTATCGATTAATAGCAAAGTACCGTATTTTTCACACAGTTCTGAGACCCCTTCCATTGGTTGACGGGCGCCTGTGGAAGTTTCTGCATGAACTAATGCTAAAATACGCGGACGATGGGTTTCCATAGCTGCTTTTATTTCATCCAAACTAAAAACTTGTCCCCAAGGTTTAGTTATACTGCGAACATCGGCGCCATAACGTCCTGCCATATCAACAAGACGATTACCGAAATAACCCATTACACCAACTAAAACTATATCACCTGGTTCTACAGAGTTTGCAATAGTAGCTTCCATTGCCGCAGTACCAGTACCACTAACAGCAATAGTCATCGCATTATCAGTTTGCCATACATACCGAAGTAGCGATTGTATCTCATCCATTAAATGTAAAAACGTAGGGTCAAGGTGTCCAACAGGTGAAGTATTCATCGCCTTAAGCACATCTGGATGAGAGTTAGAGGGACCAGGACCCAACAATAAGCGGTTGGGCATTGATAAAGGGCTAAGGTTTAATTTTTGACTCGTTTTGATAGAAAGCGTTTGTGTCATGATACCCAAAAGGTAAATTACGTTACAACAAGCTATTTTTGAATTTATAGCGTAAACGACACCAATGGATATGACATCTCAGCAATGAACTGTAATATAAACGGCGTTTTTAAATTTTGTATAATGTTTTAACAACAAAAGTACTAGTGCTGTAATTGAGTAGTATATAATCAGATAACTAAACGCCAACCGAGATAAAGACTTATGTTGTCAGACCATCTCAAAGCCTTTGCGTTACCAAGCACAGAAGAGTTACCTTGTTCTGACGATACACCTGTGGATAACGAAGACCAAAATTATTTGCCTAACGTTTTGTTATTTTTGCTGAAGTCTATTTGGAAAGAACGAGAAGATTGGTTCTTTGGTGTAGAAATGGCTGTTTACCATACAACAGGGTCAGACCCCACAGTCCCAGTTATACCTGATGCGTTTTTATCTTTGGGAGTGGAGCGTAAAAAAGGTGGCAAGTCCCGTAACAGTTATGCTACTTGGGAAGAAAATTGGGTGGCGCCTACCCTAACTTTAGAGCTAGTATCTCATATCCCACGTGGCGAATATGACGAAAAGCTCAATATCTATGCAAAACTTGGTGTTCTTTATTATGTAATTTATAATCCAGAGTTTTGGGAACGCGACCAACATCAACCCTTTGAAGTATATAAGCTAATAGATAACTCGTATCAATTACAAGTTGGCGAACCTTCTTGGATGCCAGAAATAGGATTAGGAATTGGAAGATATATAAGTGTATCAGGTGGTGGCACCATTACTGAAGAGTTAATTGGTTTATATGACGAACAAGGAAATCGTCAACAGATGAATTACCTTTTTGATTGGCTGTAGCTATATAATAACTAAAGCACGTATATATGGTAAAAATAGAGCATATTCACTATAAAGCTTTGGCTTTTATATAGGCGCCACAATATATAATTATAGCAACACAAATTTCTCTGCCAATACCGCGAACCACAGGGTGTTTTTTCAGCACAGTCTGAATTTATGCGTGAACACTTACCCCGTCTAGTTTTGAAGCATTTGACATCTAAGAGAGGTTCGCGGTAACTCGAAAACCTTTACCAGTATTATGTTTCGGCAATTTTAAGCAATGCACCTCTTGACACATCAACCTCTAGAAAGCTATTCTTACCCTAGGTTCGCGGAACAGCACCTTGAAAACGAAATACAGCAACGCCTGGAGGTTGAGCAGTTTAAACTTTAAATAATCCCTTATAGGGATTGAAACATTACTTCTATGCAAAAGCATTCAATAAATTCAAGTTTAAACTTTAAATAATCCCTTATAGGGATTGAAACAATAATAACATTTCACCGAAGTTAAAACAAAAATGTTTAAACTTTAAATAATCCCTTATAGGGATTGAAACTTAGGCGAAGTTCAAACGGGAGCATCCACTTTTGGAACATACATAATTATTTGGCGCCAGAAAGCCTACTATAAGGGTAGTCTAGAAAAGTCGATCTGCCAAAAGTGGATGCTCCCAGTTCAAACCAGTTACGATGCTATTGATGTTTAAACTTTAAATAATCCCTTATAGGGATTGAAACTTTTTCAAGCAAGGCTATAAAATCTTCACCTGTATGTTTAAACTTTAAATAATCCCTTATAGGGATTGAAACTTGATTTCCCATTCATTGAACTTCCTGAAGAAGTTGTTTAAACTTTAAATAATCCCTTATAGGGATTGAAACACCTATAAAACTGTGGACTAATCCAGAGAAGCAGTTTAAAGTACTTATCAAAGCATGATTTTGATGAAGATACTCGCTGTAGTATTTGTGGCGCCATCGAAAAATTAAATGTTATAGATTTGAACGTGTTAAATTTTGAACGTCATAAGTGGGGAGGGGTTCGACATCCTTGTCCAGAATACATAGCATTTGATTTAGAGCGCTTTGCTGGGCTGGATAAAGTTACACCTACAAAAGAAGATTTGCATATAATGCGACAAATAATAAAGCTTATAGAGGAATGTGAAGCCACTACAAAACCAAATGATTTAGAAAAAAGACTAGCAACAATATTGAAATCTAATAAAGATGAGAAAAGAATTTTAATTCAAATACTGGCTTATTGCGGTATTCTGTATCCAAATAAGCATAGTTTTTTGATTCGCGCTCAAATATATGAAATATATTGCAACTTGTTTAGTAATGCTATCCGGTTTTCTTTTGGCTGCTCCCGCAGAAGCTAGGTGGATAAACGTTTCTGGAGTAACGAATGATGGTGCCACGTTAAGTTTTGAAAACAATGACCCAGGACTTACCCGATTTTCTTACCGAGTTATCACGAAGGATAGTGTAAGAATACAACAAGGAGTAACTAGTTGGTGTTATCGCGGACAAGTCAAAAAAAACCCAAATGCAGTTCCTACAACTGAAACACCTGGATGGTACGTTTACCAAGGGGACAATATTACATCCGTATATGCTAATTCACCTGCTAGCATGAATTTACTTAAAGTCATCTGTGCAGGAACTTAATAAGAAGAGTACTTTTTAAGAGAAGCGTCTATAAGTGCGGATGGTTGGATGATAGCGTTTAACTTGCGCTCCACCCAACCTACTTCTACGTTCGCGTTTTGGCTATTTATGGTTGTTTAGTGATGTTACCTGACGTATCTAGTTCGTATGTGAGAAAAGCATTTTGTTTTACATCAACTGCTACGTTCCAGAAGTAATTTCCTTGATTTTGATTATATTGTTGTTCTGCGTTTAGCAAGTAAACGCGGTTGCTAGGAATTTTAAAGCGTTTGCTTGCTGTTTTGGCTATATTAGTTGCCCAAGAATTAGGCATTAAATCATTGCGTGTTGCTAGTGTTTTTGTTGCTTCTGTGCGGGCTTGTTCGCCTTTTTCTGAGGCTAAGTAAACATATTCTTTTCCTGGTTTTCCTTCAATGACTACTCGCCAACCAAGTTGATTGTCGTCGGTACGACATCTGGCATAAGGTAGGGCGAATTGTACACAAATATTTGTCCAAGTTTTCCACTGTACTTGTTTAATGAGCAACACGTTTTTGGGTAATTCCAGGTGCTTTGATGCCATGTTTAAGATATTATCCATTACAGGTTTTGGGACTGATGCACTGGTTCGGTTTTGTGGGTCTCTTCCTATTAGAATTACTTGGTTTACAGAATCTGAGACAAAGTAATGCCAGTATTTATTTCCATCGGCGATTGTTACATTCCAACCTGTAAATACTGCTACGTCGCAAAGTGGTAGAGGAATATTTCCACAATCTGGCGCCCATTTTGCACGTTTTGTATTAATGATTTTCCCTGAATTTTTGCGTAATCCCCAATCTGATCGGGCGTTACGCAGTGCTGCATCTATAATTTTTTGAGGCGCCACTACTTCTGATTTTACTTGTTGTTTGATGAAGTCTGGTGGTTGTGCAGGTGTAATAGATGCGCTGGTAGTAAGCATGATTAAAGCTGCTAAAGCTACATTTATATACTTTAGTGATTTCATATTTTTTGAGTTATATAGGTTGTGTAAATAATTTAGCTTCTAAAGATAATTACTTGTTTGTTTGTTACATTTTTGGAAACATTAATAAATGTATGATTTAGAGTTATGAGTGAGTGATAAGTTCAATAAGATACTTAGACTATTGACGCTAGTTTCTGCATTTTGTTCCCATTATTCTATATGATGATTGTAGATTGTTAGTTTTGGAGACGTGATTAATCACTTGGGAACTATAATCGCCGTTATGACGTTCAATAAGTATAAGGGTAAATTTCTATTTATTGTATTTGTAATAATGTTAATGAAATCATCTTTAGTATTTAAAAGCCTTATATTACTTGCTTTTAGCTTATCTACATCAATAATTGTTGCTCAAGAATATCCTGTTACGGCTAGTAGTGTTGCTGTTACACCATCTGCAAAACCAGTTAGGTTAACTTTATCAGGACATAAGGCGCCTGTACGCGCGGTAGCAATTTCTCCAAATGGGCAAATCATAGCTAGCGGTGGCGATGATAAAACAGTGAAGTTATGGGATGCTCTAACAGGGAAGTTGCTTTTTGATTTAAATGGACATGTGCAAAATATTAAATCAGTTGCGTTTACACCTGATGGAACAACGCTTGTAAGTTCTGATACTGAGACTATTAAACTGTGGAATACTAAAACAGGTGAGTTAATGAAAACTATTACTGCACATAAGAATGGTGTGTTTGCAGCTATTGTTACTCCTAATGGGCAAACACTTTTCAGTACGGGTGCAGATAATACTATCAAACTTTGGAATATTAAAACTGGGAAGCTTCAACGCACTCTAAAAGCTGAAGCGCGCGTTTTAGCGGTCAGTCCCGATGGTAAAACGTTATTTAGCGGTGGTGAAAATGGCGGTAAAATTCGAGTATGGAATTTAGCAACTGGAAAACAACTGCGAACTTTGACACCACCACGTCCCAAGGATGCATTTTCTCAACAGCAGCAAGCAAGTGGCGCCATTTCTCTTGCTATTAGTCCTGATGGACAAACTTTAATTAGTGGTGGTTATGATGATAGTTTTCAATCTGGACCTTTGCAACAAACTGATGGTAAAAATCTCAAAGCTTGGAATCTGAAAACTGGGAGGCTAATTTATAATGTTTCGATTGGTGGTGCAGGTGTTGATACGTTGGCTATAAGTCCAAATGGAAAGGTATTTGTTGCGGGTGGTTTGGGTTATGAGGTTGTATTGCGCGATATTAAGACATCGAAAGCAATTATTACACAAAAAGGTCATGCTGGTGGAATTTATGGTTTAGCTTTTAGTCGTGATGGTAATACTCTTGTTAGTGGAAGTGGTGATAAATCTGTGAAGGTTTGGCAATTGGCACCTAGTTTGTCATTCTGAGCGTAGCGAAGAATCTCGTTTATCTTTAAACTTTTTAGATGCTTCACTACGTTCAGCATGACATTTGTGTTTAAGCAGCTTTATTTTGATGCAAGATGAGTATGAATTTCATTGCATACCAAGTGTTGAATATCGCTTTCTGATTACTTTTGTTATTAAACCTTTTATGGCGCTAGCGGTCTTACTTGCCATATAACAAACATCCGTAACCATGATTCCTATTAATTTATAATTAAGT
This sequence comes from Calothrix sp. PCC 7103, assembly GCF_000331305.1. Lineage (GTDB taxonomy): Bacteria > Cyanobacteriota > Cyanobacteriia > Cyanobacteriales > Nostocaceae > Dulcicalothrix. The sequence continues at coordinate 1,438,116 of NZ_KB217478.1, forward strand.
TGTAATTCAGCTTGCACTCCCGTATGCAGATTCCCAAAATCGTTACTAAACGTCTTATTTTACGAGGATATGAGGAAAATGATTTAGATGCTTTCACTGATATGTACGGCAATGCTGATGTTATGCGCTACATTGGTTCGGGTCAAACTTCTAACCGTTCTGAATCTTGGCGCCTTATGGCAGTTATGTTAGGACATTGGCATCTACGTGGGTATGGGTCATGGGCTGTTGAGGAACGTACTAGCGGTGCCATGATTGGTAGAGTAGGTTGTTGGCGCCCTGAAGGATGGCCAGGATTTGAGATTGGTTGGATGATTCGACGAGGATTTTGGGGAAAAGGTTTTGCTACTGAAGCGGGTAGTGCTGCTATGGAATTTGCTTTTGATGAGCTAGAGCAACCGCACGTGATAAGTATTATTCAGCCGGAGAATACTGCTTCTCGACGTGTTGCGGAGAAGTTAGGAGAGAAGTTAGAGGGTATAATGGAAGTTTTGGGTAAAGAATGTGCGGTTTATGGAATTAGTCGAGAGGAGTGGGAAAATAAATGATTGTAATTATTATGATTAAATTATCAATATCAAAAACAAAATGTCAGAATACCTTAAAATTGAAGAATTAATTGCGTTGCCAAGGCTGTCAAATCCTTCTATTAGCAATGATGGAACAAGCGTTGCTTATGTTAAACGTCAGGTTGATTGGGATAGCAATGTTTATCAATCGCATGTTTGGATTTATGATAATGGTAATACTTACCCATTAACGCGCGGTAAAAATGAAAGTTATCAACCTAAATGGGCACCTTCTGATAGTGTACATTCTAAGACTTTGGCTTATTTAGCAAGACCGAGTGAAAGGGATAGGAAAAGGCAAATTTGTATTAAGCCTGATGGTGAGGTTACGGGTTTTCAAGTTTCTTATGCTACTGAAGATATCACCGCGTTTCAATGGGCGCCGTCAGGAGAGGGATTTTTCTTTATTTCGCGTGAAGTTGAAGCAAAACCCATCAAAAAGCGACGAGAAATTTATGGAGATATTGAGTATGTAAACCGTGAGTACCGCAATAGTACTTTATTTTATATAGATTTGCAAAAAGGTTTGGATAAAACTTTGCAAGCTAGTAAGTTACCGAAAGATTTACGCGAAGCTAATGAAAACAAAGAGAATAATGGCACAAAAGAAGAAAAAGATGAATTATCTGTACAGTTTACATTTTTAAAAAATCTTCATATCCATGACTTTGATGTTGCTAGTAGTGGTAAAAAAGTTGCTTTGCTTGCTACACCTTCACCAAATTTAGCTGAACAAGACAAAATCGAGATATATATTTTAGATGTAGAGTCTAAGGAAGTTAAGAAACTTGACATACCTATTGTTGGTGTTAAGCGTAATATTTTATTTTCTCCAGATAGTACTTGTGTTTGTTTTACTTATTTACGTACTGGCAAATGGTTTGATGATAAGTATATAGCTGTATATAATTTAGAAAATAATCAAATTACTAAGCTAACACCAGATGTTACGGGTATTAATGAATGTGTTTATCCGCTACGTTGGACGACTAAAGGTATTTTAATTTGGTGGCAATATAAAACTAGTAGTAAACTGAGTATATTAAAACTCGATGGCAAAGTAACTCCACTTGTTGAAGATAATAAATCGTATATTCAAATTGCTGCAATTAGTTTAGATGGTGAAAATTTTGCCTATATAAAGGGAAATTCTAAGGAGTGTTACGAGCTTTATTATAATGATGTGCGCGTCACAAACCAATCGAGTATATTAACGAACAAGGCTTTTGCTCAAAAGGAAGTTATTGAATGGTCTAGTTTAGATAGTACTAAAGTAGAAGGAATTTTATGTAAACCTGTTGATTTTGATTCCAGCAGAAAATATCCTTTACTAGTGAGGGTGCATGGCGGGCCTAAATCAACGTCGCTTCCAGTTGCGTTAGATGAGAATACTTATCCAATTGAGAGTTTTGTAGAGAAAGGTTTTCTTGTACTATTACCTAATTACCGAGGTAGTAATGGATATGGTGAAAAGTTTCGCAGTTTAAATTATCAAGATTTGGGTACTGGTGATTATGCGGATGTTATTTCTGGTGTTGATTATTTGATTGGTCTGGGTTTTGTTGATGGTGACAAAACTGGTGTTATGGGTTGGAGTCAGGGTGGATATATTTCTGCTTTTTGCGCTACTTATAGTAAACGATTTAAAGCTGCTAGTGTAGGCGCCGGAATTAGTAATTGGGTTACTTACTATGTTAGTACAGATATTTACCCTTTTACCCACTATTATTTAGGCGATACTCCTTGGAATGATATGGAGGTCTATGAGAAAGCTTCACCAATGACTTATATTAAGAATTCTTGCACGCCAACTTTAATTCAACATGGTGATGCTGATAAGCGCGTGCCAGTATCTAATGCGTATGAACTATATCGAGGTTTATGTGATGTTGGTGTAGAAACTGAGCTTGTGATTTTTAAGAATATGGGACATGGAGTGAATAAACCTGGTATTGCACGCGCGCTGATGAAACAAAATTTAATTTGGTTTTGTCATTATATATTAGGGGAGAGTATAGAGGGATTCTACTTAGATTAGTAGGTTGGGTGGAGGCAATAGTAACCCAACGAATACTCGATATTTTTGATGTTGAGTTCCGTTCCTCCACCCAACCTCCTAGCGACGACTGCTTGCATTATGTTCTACATACGAAATCGCCTTTTTTCTCATGCAGTTCGGATAAATAAACGGTGCTTCTACTGGATGGCACCAGAATTAGTAATTGGGTTACTTACGATGTTAGTACAGACATTCACCTTTTTGCAATTGAAATGAGGTAAGCACTGAAGTGCTTATTATTACAAAAACCGGGCTTTTTGTTGCATCGAGTATGAACCCGGTTTCAGTAAGAACAAGTTATCTTTTTTCTGCTGCTTGGCGAATGTAATATTCTTTGTCTGTAGCTAACATATTTAGTACAAAATCGGGTGTGCTGGAATTGTTGGCTACAGCAAAACGAATGTCGTAGTCAGAATGAGTTGCTAGTTTTTCTAACAAGGTATCTGATGTGTTGCAATTTTTTGCGATGCCAAGCTCAAATAGCCAGTAGTGGTTTTCTCGATTTTGAATTGTGCAGATTCTTTCGAGTATATGAGATGGGGTATTGGAATTCATTGAAATTCCCCGCAGGACTGCCGCTTCTTGACCTGATAGAGCTTTCAGTTCGGCGAGTTCAACCATGTTATGACCAATTTTTTCTAGAACTGTAGCTCTGGTATTAGGATTTTCTGCTAGTTGACGTTGTGTCTCTATGTAAATATCTTTGGCTAGTTCTTCGAGGATATCTACTGGTGTATTGGAATTACCAGCAACTTGTGAACGCACATCACCTGACTCATCAGAAGCAAGTTGAGTTAAGGTTTCGGGTGGGGTATTGGGATTTGCTGCCAGATAAAAGCGTATTTGTTCTTCTGCGTCGCTAGCTAGCTTTGATAAAGCTGTTTTTGGAGTGTTGTAGTGTGTTGCGACTGCACGACGCACATAAAAATCTCTATGAGTTGCCAAATTACCAAGTGTGTCTGAGTCGGTATTTGAGTTATTTGCTTTCTCTCGACTTTGAATTTTGTCCGGAGTCAATACACTAGTTACGGAAAATTCATTTATGTTCGCAGCTGTGTTCATATGTAGTTGTGGATTATTACACTCTGTTTATAGAGTTCCCGCAAAATCTCAAAAAATTAACGTCTCTTGTATTGAGTCTTCAAGTTTTGTGAGCGTGTCTTCCTTCTAAGGTAGTAAGTTATACGTGACTATCAATATATAAATCAGTCTTTAAGCTTGTTTACTTTTGCTGTGGAGGGGTTTAGGTGGTTTTTAGCGAGTAGACTCAGTATTACAATTTATACATAAACCAGTGTAAACGCTGAAGCATTTATTACATATGCACATGTATATTTATGATTACGTTGAAAATAAGTGTGCAAGGAGATGGGAGCATCTACTCCCAAATATGAATCGACTTTCTTCATCTTGGCATGATGTTCGTGCAGCATTTCGGGATATTTGGGGTTATGAAGATTTTCGTTCGCCCCAAGGAGAAATAATTCGTTGTTTACTCGCGCGGAATGATGCTTTGGTTATTATGCCAACTGGTGGCGGAAAGTCGATTTGTTTCCAATTGCCAGCGTTACTTCAAACTGGTTTGACGCTGGTTGTTTCTCCATTAGTAGCGTTAATGGAAAATCAGGTACAGGAATTACACTGCAAAAAGTTACCTGCTGCACTTTTACACAGCGAGTTGTCATCTATACAACGGCGCCAAACATTAAAAGCGTTGGAAGAACAAAAGTTAAAATTATTGTATTTATCACCAGAGACTTTATTTAGTCCACCCGTATGGGAAAGGTTAATTAAACCAGAAATTCAGATTACGGGAATCATACTGGACGAAGCCCATTGTTTAACGCAATGGGGGGACACGTTTCGTCCAGCGTATCGAAGGTTGGGGGCAGTGCGTCAAGCTTTACTCAAATTTAAACCTGTGGGAAGTCAGATAAGCATAGCCGCGTTTACTGCCACCGCTGACCCCTTAGCCCAAGAGACAATACAAAAAGTTTTAGGATTACAGAAACCAGAAATATTTAGACTTAATCCATATCGTTCTAATCTAAATCCGAATGTTCGTATTGCATGGACACCTAATGGTCGTAAGCAACAATTATTAAGATTTATTAAAAATCGACCGAACCAAGCAGGATTAATTTATGTTCGTCAACGTAGTTCTAGTGAAGAGTTAGCAGCTTGGCTTGAAGAATTGGATTATTCTACAGCAGCTTATCATGCTGGGTTGAATGCAGAAGGGCGCCGTGCCATTGAAGCAAGTTGGTTAAGCGACAAAATACCGTTTGTAATTTGTACTTCAGCATTTGGAATGGGAGTGAATAAACCGAATGTCCGATGGGTTGTTCATTTTCACGCACCGTTAATGTTATCAGAGTATGTACAAGAAATTGGGCGCGCTGGAAGAGACGGGAAACCAGCTGAAGCATTAACGTTAGTTAGCGAACCCACTGGATGGTTAGACCCTGAAGATAAACAAAGGCAGAATTTTTTTGAGTTGAAAATACAAGAACAGCAGATTGAAGCGCAGCAGCTTGTAAAAAAGTTACCACGACAAGGTGAAATAAATTCTGTAATGGCAAAATTTCCTAATAGTGCAACTGCGCTTTCGCTGCTTCATAGTAATGGTCAATTGGAATGGCTTGACCCTTTTAATTACAGAATTATTGCGGGAGGGAAGGGTCAAGCAAGTACGCATCTAAATGCTTCTAAACAAATGCATAAGTATTTGTTTAGTAGGGGGTGTCGTTGGCAGTCTTTATTAAAGGGGTTTGGTTTTGGTGGGGAATCTGAAAATTGGCGTTGTGGACATTGTGATAATTGCCTACGATAGGGAGACGCGATATATCGCGTCTCCACATTAAAATTGTTTTAGGAATCTGAGGTCGCTGGTGTACAGGCGCCTAATGTCGTCCATTTGGTGTAGTACCATTGCGAAGCGTTCGACACCGAAACCTGCGGCAAAGCCAGTGTATACTTCGGGGTCGTAACCTACTGCGGTGAGAACGTTTGGGTCAACCATTCCACAACCCATTACTTCTAACCAGCGTCCGTTCCACTGTAAGTCTACTTCGGCGCTTGGTTCGGTGAATGGGAAGTAAGAAGCACGGAAGCGGATGGGTAGGTCGCCAAATATTGAAGTTAAGAATTCTTTTATTGTGCCTTTGAGGTCGGTAAAAGTTAATCCTTCGTCAATAGCTAAGAGTTCAATTTGATGAAAAACTGCTGAGTGGGTAGCGTCTACATCATCTTTACGATACACTCGCCCTGGCGCCACAATACGAATTGGTGGTTCTTCAGCTTCCATGTAACGTATTTGTACACAGGAGGTTTGTGTCCTGAGTAAATTTCCGTCAGGTAAGTAAAATGTATCCTGCATGTCGCGTGCTGGATGGTCGGCAGGTGTGTTAAGTGCCTCAAAATTATAATAGTCAGTTTCCATTTCTGGACCCTGTGCAACGGTATACCCCATACCAACAAATATATCTAAGGCACGGTCGATGATACCATTGAGAGGATGAATACGACCTTGAGGACGCTGGTAAATACCTGGCATTGTTACATCTAACGTTTCCGCTTGAAGTTGTGCCTGTATTTTTGCTGCTTCTAATGCGGTGCGTTGTTTATCAAGGCTAGATTGTAAAGCTTCCTTTACAGTGTTGGCTGCGGCGCCTATTTTGGGACGCTCTTCAGCACTAAGTTTGCCCATACTGCCTAAAAGCACAGACAATTGACCTTTTTTGCCTAGATAGTTAACGCGCAACTCTTCTAGTCGGTCAAGGGTGTCAGCGCTACGAATTGCGTTTTCTCCATCAGTACGCAGTGCATTTAGTTGAGCTTCTAAGTCGTTTTCAGGGTTGCTCATCTGTTGGTTGTTAATACGTGCTTGGGCAATACTGAGTTTACAACATCTACCCTGAACTGATGTCATAGTGACATAATAGTGTAGTATGTATTTAGTTAGTTAGTTATTTATTTATTAATTTTTTATACAGTTGAAAAGTATTTGTAATAAATTAGATTAGCAAAAAGAAAGTATAATTCTTAAATTCAATCAAATTCAATCAAGTTTTATCCGTTCCTGACTCTGCTTCGATGTTCAACGACAATATCGTTAATGATATTATTTACTAATTGTTTATAGCAACACTACTAACTAAATGAAACTGCTAATTAGCAATGATGATGGGGTTTCTGCTCTAGGTATCCGGACTCTAGCTAACACTTTAGCTCTGTCTGGTCATGAGGTAACTGTGGTGTGTCCAGACCGGGAGCGTTCAGCAACCGGACATGGACTAACTTTGCATCAACCCATTCGTGCCGAAATAGTTGAGTCATTATTTCATCCCAGCATCAAAGCTTGGGCTTGTGATGGAACTCCTTCGGATTGTGTGAAGTTAGCGCTGTGGGCTTTGCTTGATTCGGCGCCTGATTTGGTTGTGTCGGGAATTAATCAAGGCGCCAATGTTGGTACAGAAATTTTATACTCTGGGACTGTTTCGGCTGCTATGGAAGGTTTAATTGAAGGTATTCCTAGTATTGCTTTTAGCTTGACAAGTCATACAATTCGAGAATTTCAACCCGCAGCAGATTTCGCTTCTATTTTAATAGCCGAACTGGCAAAAAATCCTTTGCCTGATTTGATGCTGCTAAATGTAAATGTTCCTGCTGTCAAGTGGGAAGAAATAAAGGGCGCCGTAGTTACACGGCAAGGAGTGCGGCGTTACATTGATGTTTTTGACAAGCGTACTGACCCACGTGGTAAAACTTATTACTGGCTTACCGGGGAAGTTCAAGAAGATATCGAGCCTCCTATTGGCTTAAATTTGCCTCAAAATATACCAATAGATGTCCATGTTATACGTGATAACTACATAAGTATTACTCCTTTACAGTATAATCTTACTTATTCTAAGGCAGCGACTGAGCTATGCAAGCGGGAGTGGGGAATTGGTGGTGAGTGGCAAGCTGCTAAACAAACAGAGTAGTTACCGTTAGTCAATGCAACAATGACAAAATATAGGCTATAAAGTAGGAGCAGTTCACAAATCAAGCTTACGCGCATGATTCCTTACAACTGTACAAGGGTAACGGCAGTACTTTTCTATGTTTAGAAACTTTGGAAAGTAAAATGAAATTAGGTATATAGCATTACCAGTGAATTCACGCTTGCTGCCATTTGGTTTTATATAGCGTATAAACTAAACAAAACCAGTCACGTTTTAAATCGCCCACTCAGTATCAAGCTTTGACTAACTCATGTCTAGGATAGAAAAACATTTTAAAGTGCATTTTTGGGGGGTTCGCGGCAGCATCCCCTGTCCGGGATCGAACACCGTGCGTTATGGCGGCAACACCCCTTGCGTTGAGATGCAAGTGGGCGGCAAGCGTTTAGTTTTCGATGGTGGTACAGGTTTACATGTTTTGGGGCAATCGTTATTGCGCCAAATGCCAACGACCGCGCACATCTTTTTTACTCACTCGCATTGGGACCACATGCAAGGGTTTCCATTTTTCACTCCAGGATTTGTGAGAGGAAACCATTTTTGTATATACGGCGCCATTGCACCTGATGGTTCCACCGTCGAGCAGCGTCTTAACGACCAAATGCTACATCCTAATTTCCCTGTACCTTTACAAATTATGCAGGCTGATTTGGATTTTTATGATGTGGCACCAGGTGAACCAATCAAAATGGATGATATTGTCGTTGAAACGGCACCGCTCAATCACCCTGGTGAAGCTGTTGGCTATCGGGTTAACTGGTGTGGTGGCGCCGCTGCTTATATTACTGATACAGAGCATTTTGCTGACCATCTCGACGAAAATGTTCTTTGGTTAGCACGTAACGCCGATATTCTGATTTACGATTCAACTTATACAGATGAGGAATACAATTCTCCAAAATCTCCTAAAATTGGCTGGGGTCACTCGACATGGCAAGAAGCAGTAAAAGTTGCCCAAGCTGCTAACGTCAAAACTTTGGTGATTTTTCATCATGACCCAGCACACGATGATGATTTTTTAGACTCGGTTGGCAAACAAGCTGCACAAAAGTTTTCTGGCGCCATTATGGCAAAAGAAGGAATGGTGCTTGAGGTGCCCGTATCAGTTCCACTGTCGGAAACTTTTCCTGTTAGCCATATTTAAAATAGACATAGATAACCGGAGTAATAGAAGATTTTAGATTAGATTGGTGATTGAGAAGCTTTAAAAGTTAATGGTCGTTAGACAGTTACACTTTTGAAGTGAATCGCTCATAAACACGCTTATCCCAGTACCAAAAAGTGCTAAATCTGTCTCCAAATGGGTGTTCTGTGCGGGTTACTAATCAAGCTGAACTAGCTCTAACGCCTACTGCTGTCGCACTTGGCAAGTTTGATGGTGTACATCGCGGACATCAGCAGGTTATTAAACCCATCTCATCCAGCACAGAGATGGGATTAAATTTGAGTTCAAGAGAGTTGGAACAAGGGAATATCCACTCGACTGTAGTCACCTTCGACCCTCATCCGCAAGAATTTTTTAGCGGAAAACCTCGTACATTGCTAACACCTCTTAATGAAAAGGTTAAGCAATTACAGTTGCTTGGTGTCGAACAATTAGTACTGCTGCCCTTTGACCGCGAATTATGTGAGTTATCTCCTGTGGAGTTCGTTGAGAAAATCTTAGTGCAACAGCTTCAAGCAACCCAAATTAGTGTTGGGCAAGATTTTCGTTTCGGTTCAAAACGCAGTGGAACCGCATATGACCTACAAATTATCGCGGCTAGGTACAATATTCCTGTAACGATTGTTTCTTTAGAAATTGATACTCAGCACGATAGTACTGCACAAAATACAACCCCAGAGATGACCCGCATTTCAACCTCATTAATTCGCTCCATCCTTGAAGAGGGTAATGTTGAACGCGCACAACAACTTCTTGGAAGACCCTACACTTTACATGGAGTTGTTGTAAAAGGTCAACAACTTGGTAGAACAATTGGTTTTCCAACTGCAAACCTTGAGTTACCTAAAGATAAATTTTTACCAAGCAATGGTGTTTATGCAGTTCGTGTATTTGAAGCGTCCGGTACTTCGGAACAGCTTGAATTCCTTGCCCTTGGTGTGATGAATATTGGCAACCGTCCCACAGTAAATGGTGAAAATGTAACTATTGAGGTACATTTGTTCGATTGGACAGGTGATTTGTATGGTAAGAAGTTGGTAGTTGAGCTAGAGAAATTTTTGCGACCTGAAACAAAATTTACCTCTCTAGAAGCATTAAAGAACCAAATTCGACTTGACTGCTCTCAAGCCAAAGCTTTTTTTAGCTGACATGTTAATTTTTGGCGAGTTGCGGGAACACTCAATATAGGACTCAAGAAGTAAAGCCAGGGTGCGGATATATATCCGTACCTTTATTTAATTGTGCGAATAGGGCGGGACATGAGAGAAAAAATTGACGCATTGACACAAAACTTAGCAAAAACAATAGTTGGCAAAACTACATCTATCCGTTTGGTACTAGTTGCCTTGCTTGGAGGTGGTCATGCACTACTAGAAGATGTCCCAGGTGTTGGTAAAACCTTATTAGCAAAATCGCTAGCTCGTTCTATTGACGGTAGGTTTCAAAGATTACAGTGTACCCCAGACCTTTTACCGACCGATATAACAGGCACTAATATTTGGAATCCCAAAAGCGGCGAATTTAGTTTTTTATCTGGGCCTGTTTTTGCGAATGTTCTACTGGCAGACGAAATAAATCGAGCCACACCCCGAACTCAGTCAGCATTGCTCGAAGTAATGGAAGAACAACAAGTAACTGTTGATGGTGTTTCGCGTCCGGTTCCCTCACCATTTTTCGTTATTGCTACTCAAAACCCTATTGAGTATCAAGGTACTTTTCCGCTTCCAGAAGCTCAGATGGATAGGTTTATGCTGTCATTAAGTCTGGGTTATCCATCAGAAAATGAGGAGCTTCAAATGCTGCAGCGTGCTTCGGAGTGTATACAAGTTGATGCATTGGAGCCTTGTATTACTTTAGACGAAGTTGCACAGTTACGTCGTTTATGTACAAGTGTAAAAGTAGATACTTCGTTACAACAATATATTCTTGATTTAGTGCGAGCGACACGGCAAGATGAAGAAATTACTCTTGGTGTCAGTCCTCGTGGTACTGTTTCGTTACAAAAAGCAACCCAAGCTCTTGCTTATTTGCTGGGACGCGATTATGCAATTCCTGATGATATTAAGTTTCTGGCGCCTCATGTTTTGTGTCATCGTTTAATACCAGTAGGTGGACGCCGAGCTAAGAGTGTTATGGAGCGTATATTACGGTCGGTGCCTATACCTTAATTTTATATTTTGGATTTTAATAGATCGTAACATGGAGCATCCGTTTATTATCCGTTGCCAATATTCCTACTTACCTTATATGAATCAAAGATGTCAATAGTTATCTTAAAAACTATGTAATGGCAAAAAACCAGTTAATATTAAGACTCTCAATGTATAGTGCCTGTATGCAGGTTATATTTTGGTGAGTTTAAAATTTATTCGTTTTGTTCTTTAGGACTATATAGTACAATTTTGCCATATAATCTAAAATGTCTAATCTGGTTAAACGCAAAAGTAAGGAAAAAAGGCTAAAACGTAATCCTATTGGTTTACTTTTAATAGTTTTGGCTTGGAGTCTTGCGATGGGATGGTTGTTAGCTTTTGCTACAAGTGTAAACGGCGCCACCCCAAATGATGATACAATGTCATCAATTGGTACGGTAGATGTAGTACCTGCACAATTTAAACTTGGACAGGAGCTTTACCTAGAAAATTGCTCGACTTGTCATATTGCTTTGCCTGCCTCAGTTTTTCCGACTCAAACCTGGAAAAACCTTCTTGAAGATAGTCAACATTACGGTTCACAACTTCAACCGCTAGTAGACCCACCGCGTATGTTAGTGTGGCGATACCTTTCGACTTTTTCGCGTCCAATACTCGAAGACGAGCAAATACCGTACCGTTTAAATAGCTCACGTTATTTCAAAGCTTTACATCCTCAAGTTAAACTACCAAACCCTGCACAAGTTAGTAGTTGTGTAACATGTCATCCAGGAGCAAATAATTATGACTTTCGCAGCTTAAGCAAGGAGTGGCAATAAGGTGGGATATCGCGACAGGAGTATGGTCGGAGTTCCTGACAAGGTTTGGGGACAACCTAGGTTAATATGGAAACAGTCTCAATATATATTGGTCTCAAGTAACCGTCTATATAATAAGTCTGTTAGAGTATAACCGATGATAATTATTAAATTCGGTTATGTGAAATGTCTATAATCTATAAGCCTTTCATTAATTATTCCCATTCTTTGTTTAGTTAATTAACCGCCATGCTAAAAACCTTGTTGGGCGACCCCAACGCTCGTAAACTTAAAAAATACCAACCTTACATCACTGATATTAATCTCTTTGAGGAAGAAATTAAGTCCCTTTCAGATGAGCAGTTGAAGGGGAAAACAGTAGAGTTTAGACAGCGTTTGGCAAAGGGTGAAACTCTTGACGATATTTTACCAGAAGCTTTTGCAACTGTTCGAGAAGCTGGACGGCGTGTGTTAGGGTTGCGTCACTTTGATGTCCAAATGTTGGGTGGTATTATTCTACATACAGGGCAAATCGCCGAGATGAAGACTGGTGAAGGTAAAACCCTTGTGGCGACTTTGCCGAGTTATTTAAATGCTCTAACTGGTAAAGGTGTACACGTAATAACCGTTAACGACTACCTAGCTCGTCGAGATGCTGAGTGGATGGGTCAGGTACATCGGTTCTTGGGTTTGAGTGTAGGTCTTATTCAACAAAGCATGACACCGCAGGAGCGTAAAAAGAATTACGACTGCGATATTACTTATGTAACAAATAGTGAAATTGGTTTTGACTATCTGCGCGATAATATGGCGACAGATATTAAGGATGTTGTGCAGCGTCCCTTCAATTACTGCGTTATCGACGAAGTTGACTCGATTTTAGTTGATGAAGCACGTACACCGTTAATTATATCGGGACAGGTTGAGCGACCAACCGAAAAATATCTTAGAGCCGCAGAAATTGCTAATGCACTCAAAAAAGATGAGCATTATGAGGTTGATGAGAAAGCGCGCAACGTATTGTTAACTGATGAAGGGTTTGCAGAATCTGAAAGGTTACTTGAAGTTACTGACTTATTTGACCCAGAAGACCCTTGGGCACATTTTGTATTTAATGCTATTAAAGCTAAAGAATTATTTTTAAAGGACGTTAACTATATTACCCGTGGTGGTGAAGTGGTTATCGTTGATGAATTTACAGGTCGTGTTATGCCTGGGCGCCGTTGGAGTGATGGTTTACACCAAGCAATTGAGGCAAAAGAACACTTAGAAATTCAGCCAGAAACCCAAACTCTCGCAACAATTACATATCAAAACCTGTTTCTTTTATACCCTAAATTAGGTGGAATGACGGGTACAGCGAAAACAGAAGAAGCTGAGTTTGAAAAAATCTACAAGCTGGAAGTTACCATAATACCCACCAACCGAACTCGATTGCGGAAAGATTTATCGGATATGGTCTTTAAGACTGAAAACGGTAAATGGACTGCCATTGCAAGAGAATGTGCGGAAATGCATGAGCTAGGTAGACCTGTATTGGTAGGTACTACTAGTGTTGAAAAATCTGAGTATCTCAGTCAATTGTTACGGCAAATGGAGATACCACACGAGTTGCTTAACGCGCGTCCAGAAAACGTAGAGCGTGAAGCGGAAATTGTCGCGCAAGCAGGACGAAGCGGTGCTGTGACTATTGCGACTAATATGGCAGGTCGTGGAACTGACATTATCTTGGGTGGTAATGCTGAGTATATGGCACGTTTGAAGGTGCGCGAATACTTTATGCCACGTCTTGTTCAACCAGAAGACGAAGATACTTTTGGTATTCAACGTGCTAGTGGTTTACCTGGTGGTCATGGTGGTGGTGGTCAAGGGTTTGTACCTGGTAAAAAGGTAAAAACTTGGCGCGCTTCTCCAGAAATTTTCCCTACTCAAATTGGAAAAGAGACTGAGAATTTATTAAAGCAAGCAGTAGAGTTTGCCGCACGTGAGTATGGTGAGCGCTCTTTACCCGAACTTGAGGCAGAAGAAAGAATTGCTGTTGCCGCAGAAAAGGCGCCTACCGATGACCCAGTAATTCAAAAATTACGTGATGCTTATAATCGTATTCGGCACGAGTATGAAGAGTTTACCAAAACTGAACATAATAAAGTTGTTGAGTTAGGTGGGTTGCACGTAATTGGGACTGAACGTCACGAATCGCGGCGTATCGATAATCAATTACGGGGACGTGCGGGACGACAAGGAGACCCTGGAAGCGCCAGATTTTTCCTCAGTTTAGAGGATAACTTGATGCGAATTTTTGGGGGAGAAAAAGTCGCCAACTTGATGAACATGTTCAACGTCGAAGAAGACATGCCTATTGAGTCGGGTATGTTAACTCGCAGTTTGGAAGGCGCCCAAAAAAAAGTCGAAACATATTATTACGACATTCGGAAACAAGTATTTGAGTACGACGAAGTTATGAATAACCAACGTCGTGCTATTTATGCGGAACGGCGCCGTGTATTAGAAGGGCAAGATTTGAAAGAGCAAGTAATTAAGTATGCGGAGAAAACGATGGATGACATCGTTGACTACTACATTAATATAGACTTGCCTTCAGAAGAATGGGAACTCGATAAATTAGTTGAAAAAGTTAAAGAGTTTGTGTATCTACTAGCTGATTTACAATCGGAACAGTTGATAGACATGTCGGTGAACGAAATTAAAGCTTTTCTTCATGAGCAAGTTCGTATTGCTTATGATATGAAAGAGGCACAAATCGACCAAATTCAAGCTGGTTTAATGCGTCAAGCCGAACGGTTCTTTATTTTGCAGCGTATTGATACTTTGTGGCGTGAGCATTTACAAGGTATGGATGCTTTACGTGAGTCAGTAGGGTTACGTGGTTATGGACAGAAAGACCCATTAATTGAATATAAGAGCGAAGGTTACGAATTATTCTTGGATATGATGACAAATATCCGTAGAGACGTTGTGTACTCGCTGTTCATGTTCCAACCTCAACCTCAACCTGCTATGCAACAATCAGAAATGGTATAAATAACAATTGAATATTTGTAATAAATTACCTCTTGTAGCACAGGCATCCCTGCCTGTGCATTTATTTTATTATAATTTTTTACCACAGAGACACAGAGACACAGAGAAAAGATAATCAAAAAAATTCAAGCCGTATTTGAAAGGCAAGCGAGTTATTTGTTTAGATATACCTGACGATTATAATTATATGGATGCTGACTTGATTGATTGGCTGAAAATTAAAGTACCTCCTTTGTTAGGAACGTTTTAACACGTATTATTAATGTATTATTTAGGCGCCGAAGTAAGCCAAAAATCAATATAAAGGTATATTCTTTGACCTAAAAACGCAAATTTCGTATTTATATTGAGAAAAACACGCCTTTTTACCTTGACCAAAAGTATATAATTTTACTATCTAAATAGTCATGTTAGGCACCTTTTAGGCATAATTCATTATAAAGGCACCGTCAAAATGTTAAACACATGCATAAAACCCAAAACGCGGTAGAGACTAAACATGTTTAGTCTCTACCATGTATTTAATCAAAACTTAAAGGGGAATTCAGACTATGCTTATTATTCTGGGGCTTCTTCGGATGGTGGAATTTCATTGAGTCGAAGCTGAAATTCCTCTATAGAAGCTATAGTAATTGATTGTTCGAGAAGTTTTCTCAACACATCTATATCCTCTATTGCCTCAAGACGGTCGCTAACTTCTGTTGGTGTAACTCCAAACCGCGTCCTCAAAACCGTGACAACTGACTCACGAGTCGCTTTGACCATCCCATCTAGTTCGATATCTGTAATATAGGGCACTCGTCCTTCCTCCTGAATACGTTTTAATTCCTGTTTAAAGCTGATTTCCAATGGTTTTGGTAATACCATCATCCATTGAATTAAGCGGAACAACTCGAGTATTTCATTTTTAGTATAACCACGTTCATAAAGTCCGCGCACTAAAGTCAATTTAGATTGAAACCTTTGATTTGGTTTTCCAAGAGTTTCCAAAGTACTTAAATGTGCCATTATTACTACAGCAAATGGATTTAATGAAAGCTCTAATTCGCTCCAACGCTGTTGAAAATCTAACAATTTCACCATTAGATATTTTGTGCCGCTAATAAATCCCCAACGTGTATAAGCGAATCTTGTCGGGCGCCAATTTTTATCATCATCTCCCAAAACCGCGAGACTGATGACTTCTCTGCCATATCTATCAGATATTCTATTGTTACTAACGTGCATCCGTCTAGGAAATTCTTTTTGGTATTGGGTTTGAATTTCAACGTGAATCAATACAAAAACTTCTTCTCCATCATGGAGCCAGACTTTTACTAGCTTGTCTGCAACTCTATTTCCAATTTCAGCGTCTCTAATTATTTCTCTTAATTCTGTATCCCATGATTCATAGCCTCTCTGCCAATCTATGTCTCTATGAATATAAGGAAAACATAGCTCCATAAATGATTCAAAGTATACATCTAATGCTTCTTTCCAAGGGCTATCGTAATCTGATAATACTCTTTTTGCCATTGTATAAATTCACCCATTTAAAACTCGATGCAATATTATTTTATCAAAAAAAATAATTTTAATTAAATTAAAAATAAGCTATTTTGTATATTTAAGATAATATTAATAATTATTTTTATGCAATTAATATGCTGCCAAGATTGCGTGTATTTTGAATTTTAATCCCCCCAACCCCCTTAATAAGCTATCGTGTACACACAACTTTTTGGCATTGGGGCAGGGGGTGTTTTTGGAGGCTGGAAACGGGAGAAGTGGGGAAATTGAGGAACTATCATTCCAGATATTTGCATCAATTAAGAATCTATTTTACTTCATATTGCCCCTTGCTCCTCCTCCCCTCCCTACATCCGAAGCTAAAGTCAGAACTTCGTTTATAGCTTTCCCTTGAACTGCACCTCGTCCAAAAAGCCTCAACCACATTTTTTCTGGGGTTTTAGGCAGTTTGTTAACTGATACAAACCTTGTGTGATAGCCTTTTGAGGAAAAGTATATTCCGTTAACCCAGTTTCTGCGAGGTTTGGCGGCATAGTGCTTGAGCAGTTTTTCTGGTAATGAAGGTGCGATTATCCATAGCTTTGGAGATTCTGCATCAGAATAAGCTTTATCATTACGTTAGTTCTTCATAGTATTATTGTACTAATATATATTGTGTTGAATAATAATTTTCTATCTTCATAGAAAATTAATGTGGTGAATGGATGTAACGGAAATTGTGATTTT
Organism: Calothrix sp. PCC 7103; assembly: GCF_000331305.1. GTDB lineage: Bacteria > Cyanobacteriota > Cyanobacteriia > Cyanobacteriales > Nostocaceae > Dulcicalothrix. The sequence goes on from NZ_KB217478.1 coordinate 1,455,142, forward strand.
ATTAAGTAATTGCAACAAATTTAACTAGAGCATTTCAGGAAGTTGTTGCATGTTGTTAAAGACTATTTTGGCGCCATTAAGAGCAAGAGCGGCGCCATCGCTATGTTGAGCATATCCAAAAACTGTCATTCCTGCTGCACATGCTGCTTGTACACCTGTTGCAGAGTCTTCAATGACAAGACAATTTTCTGGATTTGTATTCATTTGCTGGGCTGCATAGAGATACAAATCGGGAAAAGGTTTGGGACGTTCGACGTCATAGCAACTATATAACTTTCCTTGGAAGTGATGCAAAAGTTCGGTTAATGTTAAAACCATTTGAATATGACGATGACTACTGTTTGATGCAACACATTTTGGTAATGTTATTTGCTTCAAGACTTCGGTAATTCCTGGAACTGGCTGTAGTTCTTTCTGCAATGCGGCAATTTCTCTTTCTTTACAAAGTTCAATAAAGTTTTTGGGCAGTGGTCTTCCGTAGGATTCTTTTATCATTTCTAGACAGGTGGCAGACGATTTGCCTTTAAATTGCTGCATTACCTCTTCATAGGTAATCTTAAATCCTGCCTCGTTTAGTACTTCAGCAAAAATACGATTCACGATTGGTTCGCTATCAACCAATACTCCATCGCAATCAAAAATGACGAGTTCAAAGCGAGTTGTATCCATACCTTTGCCTTAAATGTGGCATTCTACCATTTTTATCGTCACAGTCCTAAATACGGCGCCAGGGCTAAATTTTTTGTACTATCGCTAAGAAGAACGCTATCACAGAGGTTAAATAGTTCTAGCTCGGTAGAAGTTTTTCGCATCAACCGCAGGAAATGCCCTTCAGCATCAACCAACAGGGCTATATAATTAAGGAACATTTTGAGGTAGCCTAGACGCGATTGTACTGGAAAGTTATCTTTATTAGGGGTTTGCCATAAACGTTCGATATAGTTGCGTACCTCTACTAAAGGAACGGGTGTTATTGGTTCAGACCGTAAAGCTTGACGAATTTGGTTAAAAATCCAAGGATTCCCTATTGCCCAGCGTCCTACCATGACACCTGCTGCTCCCGTTTTTTCAAGCACTTCGAGGGCTGTTGTTGCAGAGTGAATATTACCATTAGCAAGCACTGGACAATCGACCCGTTTAACCGCATCGGCAATCAAATCATATTTTACTGCCCCGTGGTACATGTCTTTTACTGTGCGACCGTGCAAACTTAGTAAATCAATGTTGTGGCTATTAATTATATCTAATATTTCATAAAAGGTATCTGTATTTTCAAAGCCTACGCGCATTTTGACGGTCAAAGGTTTATCGGTGACAGCTTGCCGCAGTTCTGCCAAAATTTTATCTACTTTTTCTGGTTCTCGGAGTAATCCACCCCCAACATTTTTGCGGTATATTCTAGGCGCCGGACATCCCATATTTAAATCAACTCCAGCTATATTATAGGTGCATAGTTCCTTTGCTGTTCTTACTAAGTCTGGAATGCTTTCGCCAATCATTTGAGCAAAAACAGGGCGCCCCGTATCGTTTTCTGTAATTGAAGATAAAATGGTACGGTTGAGGCGTGAGGTTTCATTGACGCGGAAATATTCGGTAAAGAAGTAATCAGGACTGCCGTATTGAGCAATAACCTTCATAAACCAGAGGTTTGTGACATCTTGCATGGGAGCAAGAGCGGTAAGGGGTAGGTTTTTCTGTAGTGTTTGGGGAAGCAGTACCTGGGACATAGAGATGAACAGCGATTAAAGCATTACTCTATCAAAAAAATGAAGAGAAAGCTGTTTGCTGGCGCCTGTAATAGCTGTTTAGTTGAGGGCGGCAAATGCAAATACTGCTTGAATAGCTTCAGTATTAAGGGTTGGATAGCTTTCTAAAACTTGCTGTTGAGTCCAACCCTCAGAAAACAAGCCTAAAATAAACTCTACTGATAACCTTGTTCCTTTAATTACTGGTTTTCCAAGTAAAATATTTGGATTTGAATGAATATGTGTTTTCCAGTTGACCTTAGTTCAGATATAGAAGTTTTATAGCAGTCGTAAATGAATTGTCAAAAATTATATCCCGTAGAGGCGCGTAAACCGGAGGTTTTCCCGTAGGGAATTTTACGAATGATTTAGGACTGCTATATATATTATGACTTGGAACAATAACTTTAACTTTAAGCGCCTTTCAAAAAACTATTTATCTGCTGGAGTCATGGGCGCCCATGACTCTGGAGTTAAGGAATCCCACTGGAAGCTGCAATTTTTTTTACGGATGGGTCTATGACAGTTTTGTGCCATTTACTGGGAACTCTTCGTGCCAGTAAAGTGGTAGCTTTGGCTCTTTTATCTACTTGCTTGCGGTTTTACTCTGAAAGTGTCAGTAAAAACACCGACGGATCAAACATCCAGTTCTAAAACTGAAGCACAAAGATGTTTGTTTTTGAAAAGTAATTAAATTGGAGAAAAATCAATGACTATTTTTGGTTCTAGAAATAATGACAAATTATTTGGTTCAGTAGGTAATGATACTTTTGTGTCTTCTGCTGGAAGTGATTTAATTAATGGTGGTAGTGGTTTTGATACTGTTGATTATAGTAATTTTGGGCAAGCTATCTCACTTTTTCCTCGTGGTGGTATTGGTAAAAGTAGTTTTGGAACTGACCAATTATTGAATGTTGAAAGAATTATTGCTCCTAATGTTTTAGGAAATACAATCAATGCTTCGGTTGGTGCAGAGGGAGCTTCGTTAAATGTTGATTTAAGTCAAAATCGGTTGACTGTTAACAATGTTCCAAGAATTGGTTCGTTGAATTTTCAAGTGGTAAATTTTACTAATGTTTTGGCTACTCGTAATAATGATAGGGTTGTAGGCAATAATTTTAATAATACTATCGATGGTTTTGCTGGTAATGATTCTCTTTTTGGTGGTGGTGGCAATGATTTATTGATTGGTTCTGCTGGCAATGATTTGGTAGTTGGTGATGCGGGTAATGATGTTTTGTTGGGTACTAATCAATTTTCGCGCGGTAAGGGTGAGTATGATCTTTTGGTTGGTGGAGCTAATAATGATGCATTTGTTCTAGGCGACCGCAGTGGGTCTTACTATGGTTTTGGTAATGGTGATTATGCTCAAATTTCGGATTTATCTAGGGGAGATGTGATTCGGTTAGGTGTTGGTGAAACTTATTTTGCTAGACCAGATGCTGCTGGGTTTGATTTGTTTGTTGCAAGGGGGTCTGGTTTTGATTTTGTTGCAGATGTTCGCAGCACGTTTTCCGCAGGTTTACCCGCTGGCACTTTTAGGCTAGCTTCTGGTCAGAGTTTGGGTATATTTTTAGGCGCCTAAGTTTTATGAGTGTGGAGAAGTAATCATGCGAAAATTTATATCAGTTTTTACGATAGTTATTGTTTTACAGTTGATATTCTTTTTCTCTCAAGTTGTATTTTTTCGACCGATTATAGCACAGCAAAGTAGTAGCAAGCTATACGGAGTACATGAGTTTAATATTGCCAGACAGGTAGGACGTAATTTGCCAGAGCGAATTAGTTTAATGCAGCAAGTAGGAGCAAAAGTTGTTCGTTTACCAGTAACTTGGCATTTAATGGAACCGCAACAAGCAGGAATAACTCCGCAATGGTTCTGGGATGAACTAGATGCAGATGTGTCTGCTGCCGAAAAAGCAGGAATCAAGCTGATTATTGAATTGGGACAGACAGCGTGTTGGGCTTCCGGAGCACCAAATAAAAGATGCAACGACTCAAGTTACACCGATTACTTGCTATACCCACCGACGAATTACAATGACTATGCAAACGCTATTGCTAAACTTGTACAGCGTTATCGTGGTCGGGTTTATGCTTGGGAAATTTGGAATGAGCCTAATCTTACAGGTAATTGGAAACCGCTTGGCTCTCGTCCCTTGGCAATTAACGACTTGAACAATTTGTTTATTGATCTTAAAGGCGCCTCACAATATACAAATTTAGTAAAAGCATCTTACAGCAAAATCAAAAGTGTTGACCCCAAGGCTACGGTTTTAGCAGGCGCCATTGCTGCTGGAGATGTTGATTATGTCAACGAAATGTATAAGGCTGGCATTAAGGGTTACTTTGATGCACTGTCAATGCATCCTTATACTGGTGTTTATCCTGGTGATTCTAGTGGCAGGAGTTATGGACCGAATGAATGTCCAACAGGAGTTGAAAATTCAAAGCTGTGGTGCTTCAAGATTGGGGTTGAGCGAGTTAGACAAGCTATGTTAGCCAAAAGCGATGATAAACCTATTTGGTTTACTGAATTTGGTTTTAGTAGCACAACTGGATGGAATGGCTCCAGATTCCCAAACGACCAAGCTGACCATTTGCGCTCTTCTATCGCCTTAATTAACACTTGGAATTTTGTTCCGGTTGCTTGTTGGTATCAACTTGTTGACCGATATGCAAAAGATGACCGTGAGGGTAGGTTTGGACTTTTTAACATCAACGGTCTAATTAAACCTTCTGGTCAAACTTTTAAGCAGCTTGTGAGTCTGACAAAGCCCGTACTTATCTCGCCTAAAGGTGAAATTACAACAAATACGCCAAGTTTTTCTTGGCAAGCAGTACCAGGAGCTACCAGTTACAAACTTTGGGTTAACGAGTATAGTAACCCTAATGTACCAGGTAAAATTAATCGCGATTTTACCCCTACACAAGCTAATTGCACTAGCAACAGTACTTGTACAGTCAGTCCTGGGGTGCGTTTTGCACGAGCCAGTGCAGAATGGTGGGTAACTGCAAATTTCAGTAACGCACAGTCTCAACTTAGCGATAGCGCAACATTTGCCGTGAAATAATTAGAGTAATTAGAGCTTCTTATTACCATACCCATAACATAGATGATAGATAACGTAGAGACGCGATTAAATCGCGTCTCTACAGTATTTGTGTTTATTTAGGGTCTACTAATGGAGGTGGAACACTTTGGAAAGTTGGTGTTGGTTATAGGTTTTAATGGCAATGTTAATTTTGGGTAATTCGCCTGAGATTATTTATCGACATTACACGAATCAAGTTTTCCCGTCAGTTTGCTCCAGTAGTTGCTGGTAATGGATCTGATGGAAAATAGCTTTGTAGATAGTTTAAGGTGAACCGTTTCGTTTCTGCCACGAGACGCTTCCGTAACCGTATCTCTTGACTAAGAGATAGCCACAGTAACATGCCGATAGCTTTTACCAACACAAAGGCGATCGCTTCATAATCCGCAGGTTCTAAGGTTGAATTACGTTGAGATAAGGATGTTACCAAATCCTGAATTAGTTGAGCATCGGCAGCCTCTTCGATTTCCTCTAATTCAGGTATCGTCCCCTGAACCTCCATGAAAATAGCGTGGTAGCCTGGATTATCAGTAAAAAATTGATCGGCTGTATCAATCAACTTTTCCACGTAAGTAGATAGGGGAAGTTTTGCCAACTCAACCCCATCGAAGGCTGCAAACTTTTGATGTAGCTGTTCCTCATAGCGCAAGGCTAGGGCTTTGAGAATGGCTGTTTTGTCTGGAAAAAATTGGTAGAGCGATCCAATCGGCACCTGAGCAAGTGTGGCGATCGCATTGGTCGTCGTTGCGGTGTAACCCTCAACAATAAACAGTTCTTCTGCCACATCTAAAATTCTGCTAACCCGTTCCTGACTGCGGGCTTGACGTGGCTTGCGTCGCATTCCAGAAGGGCTTGATGAACTTTCTGCCATTGATTTAATCTCTACCTCAAACAAAAGATGAATAATCCTCACATTTCACTTGACGAAACATGAGAGATGCTCATATTATTAAAACATGAGCGTTACTCATATATTAACCTAATTTGTCCCAGGAAATCTTAGCGATGAGCCAGAATCCCCTGAGCTTGACTCGCCCGAAAGCAAATATACGCCCTCATTATCTTCTTGGATGCAGCTACATCGGGTTTCGTTTTGTGTGCGATCAGGCTTCTCCCTGGTTGACGTTAGTCTTTGCTCCTTTCCAATTACTTTGTTCGTCAGGACTGCAACGGACTCACCAACAAATCCGCTATCTCAATGCCATTAGCAAGATTAATTTTGCGGCGTTGTATGGAGTGCTCAATGACTTGCTTTGGTAGCAACATCTAGCTGTACCTGATTACATTCAACTAATGATTTTTTGGAGGTATTTATGATGCAAGTTAAGCCCAATCCATCTCCTAACCTTGACGTTCAACAGCAGATACAATATCCAGTAGACAATGGCTTAAAGTTATTTTTTGCAAGACTGACCATTTTTAAGTCATTCGTTTCTATGCTTTTAGGGGACAATAGTCTGCAAACGGTAGGTGACATGGTGGATGGGTTATTACAAACCCCTGCCTACGATTTGACTGCCCAATACTTAAAACAATATCCGGCTTGTGCAGCGTTGATCTGCGATCGTTATATTCCCCCTGCCCATGACCTGGAAACATTACTCACCTATCCTCATGATTCCTTGGGCTACATTTATGCAGCCACGATGAAGAAAGCAGGCTTTGACCCTAATCTCCATGCGGGAATGACGGCAGAATCCGATGCCCACTATGTCGAGCTACGACTAAGCCAAACCCATGATATCTGGCATATCGTCACTGGGTTTGACACATCGCCAATCGGTGAGATAGGTTTGCAGGCGTTTCATTTGCCTCAGTTTCCCTATCCTCTGGCAACAATGTTGGTGGCAAATAGTTTGATGTCCAGTACATTGTTTGCACCGCAAGAGTTACCCCAATTATTGATCGCGATCGCCCAAGGATTTCAGATGGGCAAAAGCGCTAAATCATTATTTGCTCAAAAGTGGGAAGAGGACTGGGAAAAGCCCCTGACCCAATGGCAAGCCGAGTTGAATATTCAGCCGATTCGGAATTCGGCAGACGAGTCAGTGGGCAATTGGATTGGGGAGAATGTTACATCTGACTTTTCACGTTATGTGGAAAACCCAACGTAAAACCTATCCCCCTGACCCCCTTTCCTTCAAGGATACAGAAGAGCGAATGGTAGGTCTAACCCCTCACCCGAACGATTTAATCGGGTTTTTGAGCTACCATTTGAGGCGCCACGTGCTTCTGAAATAGTTGATTTATCATTTAACGTGGGGTGTTACCCCTGAATTTATACTGCTAATGGGTAGAATATAAACTTTGTCATGCTGAACGAAACGTAGTGCAGTGAAGCATCTTAGAGATTCTAGCCTTCGGCAAATGCGACCCTCCGGGAAAACTGCGTTTACGCATTACGCTACGCTCAGAATGACATTTCTTACCCGTGTTAAGTATATCTTGCAAGGTGTTACCCCTATCTTTTACCCCAATTAAAGGAATTCCGTAATCTAAACTTAAATTTAAATCTGGCGCCACTTGCCAGCGTAAACCTGTACCAATGCTAGCGATTATACCAGGGTCAGGATTGTCAGTAATACAATAATATTATCAGATTTGGACTGATGGCATAAAAGTGCCACACTTTTAAGTACTTTCTGCCTATACTTTGACACAGAGAACCCTTACATTGTTAAAAACATTACTTTATATTGAATTATCAACGTATGTAGTTGTGTGGTTTATGACAATTTATTTATTATTTACACTCAAACAATGATTTCTGTTGAGCAGATTGTAATCTTAACTACTTTTATATCAATAGCGATGCTTCTGGGTTCTCGTTATCGTACAAAAAATGCATTGCAGTGGTGGTATGAGAGGCAATCTATAGAATTCCACGAAGAAGCGGAGTTTGCTAAAAATGGCTTGTTACAGGAGTCTTTTTTCCTTCGCCGGAGTATAGAACTATTAGATGGAAATCTCACGTCAAATTCTGGCAAAACTAAGGAAAAATACTTAAATAGCACCGAAAAGATATATAATGCAGTCACAGAGTTGATTAATCACCTGTCCCCTGCCTATGTCAATGATAGTTTACCATTGGCGATTCAGTACTTGGTTTCGGCTTGGAAGATAAAGCTGACAGCAGCAAGTTGGGCGATGAAACTACCTGTTGACTGGGATAACGAGTCTCCTATACACAGTCGAGTCCTGTTATCGGTACTCAATCGATTGTTTCAAGTTATTTCATCGCAGCAACAAATACCACAGCAAATACAAGTTTGTTTAGCCAAGCAAGGAGATTTAAATGAAGTAACAGTCAAATTTAATTATCAAGATACTCTCGTTGCCACAAGTATCAGACGAATAAGAGAATTAGATTATATCAATAGAGTTTTTGCTATTTTAATTTCTGGAAATTTTTATTATTATCAAAAATATGCAACATTAATATGTCGTCTCAATTGGAAAAGTGATAGTAAAGTTTCATAAATCATAAGCCTACTTTTAAGTCGGAGTATTTACCCATGAGTCAAGCGTTATTTAACCAAGAAATATTAAAAATTTTAGTAGTTGATGACCATGAGTTAATTTTAGGCTCAACTGTCCAGGTTTTAGAGCAGCACTATTCAAAAGTGGATATGCATACAGCTAAAACCGCATGGGAAGCTTTAGAAAAGTTAGATAAGATTAAGCCCCAATTATTTGTAGTTGATATTTCCATACCAGATAAAGATGGAGGAAGCGCGCGCTCGGAGGTAGGAATTAATTTAATTAAGACGGTGATGGAACGCTATCCCGAATTGCCTATTGTCGTACAGAGTGCTGATTTTCGTCCTTTGGTGAAATTAAAATTTGCAATTCATGAACATGGCGCCGGGTTTATAGTCGCAGAGAAAAAGCTCACAAAACAAGAAATGTTAACCAGGGTGGACTGGGCACTTAATGGTGTAACTTATACACCTAAAGAAATGCGTTCAGGGTTAGAAATTAAAGAAGACTGGTTAAGGGTATTAGAGTTAGCTTTTAATCATGGACTGCAAGACAAAGCAATAGCCGAGGAGATGAATATAAGTGAGAGAACAGTACGTCGTCACTGGTCAAATATTCAGGATGCGTTGAGTATTTATGATTGTCCAGAAAAAAGAATAAACCTCCGGGTTCAAACGGGTATGCGAGCTAGGGAAGAAGGGTTAATTGATTGATTATTAAAATTGAAATAGCTGTAAATTAATAATGATGCATAAATTTTGGAAAAAAATTAAGTCGGAATTTGCCGTTTGGCAAGTAGGTTTATTCCCAGGTTTATTGATTTTTACTGCTGTTGTTATCGCGCGTCTAACAGGTTCACTACAATTTTTTGAGTTAGTGATGTTAGACAATTTTTTACGCTTACGTCCTTCCGAACCAATGGACGAAAGAATTGTAATTGTTGGCATTACTGAAAAAGATATTCAAAAAGTAAAAAGATATCCTATTCCTGATGAAAATATTGCTAATCTTTTAGAAAAAATTCGCGAATATCAACCTGCTGCTATTGGTCTTGATATTGTTCGCGATTTCCCTATTGAACCAGGAAGTAAGCGATTAAACGCAATTTTTAACGATGAAAGCAATAACGATGTATTTGCTATTGAAAAAGTCTTAAAAGACCGTGATGGCTATTCTATAGCACCACCACCTGAAATTTATCCAGATATGGTAGGATTTGTAGATGCAATACCCGATGACGATGGTTATTTACGACGCAGTATTTTAGATATTTCTCATGGACAACCAGAACCTCGCTTATCTCTATCTTTATTGTTAGCAGAACGTTATTTACATGTTCGCGATTCAAAACTTGTATTAGAAAGAGGGAAAAAAGACCCAGGTGCAACTCGTTTCGGTTCTGTAGAATTTACGCGCTTTCAAACAAATTCTGGTGGATATATTAATGCGGATGCTGGTGAAAATCAAATATTCTTGAATTATCGCAGTGGAAATAAACCTTTTCGCTTTATTTCTGCTGGTGAAGTTGAAAAGGGAAAACTGCAAAATGGCACAAAAATAAATCCTGAATGGTTTAAGAATCGTATTGTTTTGGTAGGTATTACTGCTTTAAGTGAGAAAGATGTTGTAAATTCATTTGCGGTTGGAGGAATAAACCCTGCACTGGTGTATGGTGTAGAAGCGCAAGCTCATGCAACAAGTCAAATTATTAGTGCAGTGTTAGATGGAAGACCATTACTTCAAGTCTGGTCTGATGGTTGGGAGTATATATGGATTCTTGCTTGGGGGGTAGTAGGAATTAGTCTTGGAAGATTTTTGCAATCACCCTGGAAGATAATGCTTGTTTTGCTGATAAGTAGTGGGTTTTTAATTTTATTGTGTTATGGATTAATTATTATTGGCTGGTGGGTTCCTATTGTTCCAACTATAATTATTTTATGGTTAAATGGTGGAGGGTTGACGGCTACTTTATTTTATCGCTACTACCAGAATATCAAAGAACGTGAATCAAGATTGAGACAAAAAGAAGCAGTTAAACAACGTATCTTTACAAGAATTCATAATGAACCGCTACAAACTTTACAATTACTTCTTAGAGAGAAAGATAATATTCCCGAATCTTTAATGCTAAAATTAGAATATTTAGATAAAGAAATTCGAGACATTTGTGATGATGAAAAAGCGCATTTACTAGATGAAGATAATGTTTTAGTATTAGGAAATGATACAACAATAGATTTACACCATCCACTACGTGAATTATTACAAAATGTTTATATTCATACTTTAGAAAAAGATTTTCCCAATTTTCAATCTATTAAAGTTAAAATTATTACATTTGACTCTATTGATGATTCTAAGTTGAACATAGAAGATAAGCGGGGTATATGTAGGTTTCTTGAAGAGGCATTGATAAATGTGGGTAAGTATGCTTACGGCGCCACACGTTTGCATGTTGTTTGTAAGCAAGAGAATGATAAGCAAATAATTAGAGTTACAGATAACGGAATAGGAATGATTCAAACTTCTCAATCTCAGTCTTTAGGAACAAACTTAACTAATAAGTTAGCAAAAAACCTCTGTGGCGAATTTCGTAGATACTCTCATACTCCCAAAGGAACTGTTTGTGAGTTTATGTGGTAAATCTTGTTAGAAACCCTCCCCTAACCCTCTCCTACGAGGAGAGGAGAATAGATGTACTTCTCATTTTTTTTATAAGGAGCCTGTTGGGGGTTAGGTAACAATGGCGCCAGGTATGTTACCCCTAAATATTTTAGTGCAGTTTTCTGCATCTCAATCGGCACCCCTCTTTGTGGTATTTATAAGCATAAACTCGTATTCTATAAATAAGAGAATATTTTAGTAAAAGTTATGAGCAAGCAGAAATTCGCCTTGAGAATCTGGAAAAACAAATACATCCCTTTCTTTTGTTCGTTGATAGTTTTTTTTAGTATTTTAACCCCAGTAAAAGCCCATATGCTGGTAAATAATCAATCTCTTATCAGTCAAAATAATACTAGGCAACCTCAAACAAAACCAAGAATTAGAAGAATTAGAAAAAAATATAAACAATCTCCAAACACAGTTCCAATAAAAGACACCACATCATCATCTATTAAAGGTACAAGAACGTTTAATTCGTGTGAGAGCAAGTCAGAAGAAAAAATAACAATCTTAGCACCAAGTAAAGGCAATAATGGTAAAACAGTATCAACAAACCCGACATTTGCTTGGTACATACCTGTGGCAAATCCTTATTTGGTAAGGTTTTCTATATTTCAAGATGAAGAGAAAGAACCTTTTTACTCCAGTAAACGAGTTCCTAGTAAACAGGGAATAATGGTACATACACTACCAAAGAATCTTAGCTTATCTGCTAATCGAAACTATACTTGGAAAGTCATAATCTACTGTAATTCCGCTGAAACATCGAAGAATTTCGCAGTTGAATCGAAGTTACAAGTAGTGCAAGTACCATCAAATTTGGAAACACAAATTAATTCGATAAATAACCCATTAGAAATAGTAGGATTATATGCAGACAATGGCTTATGGTATGATGCATTCGCTCAAACTTTACAAAATTCAAACAATTATTTAATGGCAGAAGAAAAACTTTGGTTATTGGTAGATTTGAAAAATGAAGATACTGATAAAGATTTACAAATTCAACTTCAGAAAATCATTGATAGAATGAGTAGTAAATCAGAAAATATAAACACAATATAAATTTATTACTAGATAGGTATATACCTATCTTTTCGTTGTTACTGCCAATTACCTACTAATATAAACGGCGCCCAGTAATAAGGATGCCGTTTTTGCTTTTTCAGATCATTTTGAGCTTCTTGTAGTGCTTGTGCTTTAGTCAATTGAGATTTACTTAAGCTTTGATAAAATACTTCAGTTAGACCTGCTGTTGCAGCATCATCAATAGACCACAATGATGCTAAAGTACTTTTTGCACCTGCTTGTACTGCAATTCCAGCTAGTCCTAATGATGAACGATCATCTCCTACAGCACTGTCACAAGCAGTGATAGCAAGTAAATCAATTCTATTTTGCCTCTTTGTTTGACTACGAATTATTTCATCTAACTCTGTAATGGTTAATTTTTCTTTACCTTGTTCTCTTTCTCCTGTAACAATAAATGTATCTTTTGATTCTGCACCAGCTTCTCCGTGTGTTGCCATATGAATTACAGAATATATCTGTTTATTTAGTTCTGCTTCCAAATTTTTGCGGTTAAAGTTTTCATTTTTCAATATTCTCTTGTTTGGAATTGAATTTATCTCTTGTACGACATGTTCTAAGAGCTTGAATTCTTCACCATCGATTACTCTTTTTTCTGCTAATCCTAATGCTAAAACTTGTAAACGACTTTTATCAAACTTTTTATTATCAATAAGAGAAAGACTGGGTACAGTTGCAATTGCATATTTTTCAACTAAAAACTTTTCTCCATCATGTAACCCAGCCATCGGTACACTTTGAAAAATACCATCTTGAACAAAAAGAATTGTTTTAATTTGATTGTTTTTAAAAGATGTTTCATTCTCAAAAGGTTGAATAAGTATTCTATAAAGCTCTTGTGCTGGGAGCATATAGTCCTTTTCATTAGAATATTTATCCTGTATTTCTTTACGGTAGTTGATAATTTTCTTTCTAAGACTTTCTTTGTCTTCGTCAATCCATATAACTTTTGACGATATTTCTGATTCTCCGCTGGGTAAAGTCAAAATTATGGCTGTTTTATTATCAAAAATAATTGAGCTAATAATGGCTGTTTGTTTATTACCGCCAATTAATGATACTATTTTATCTTTAAATTTACTTTTATGTTTATTATCCGAATTATCAGGCTCATTATTTAAATCTTGTTCAGGAATGTTTATTATACAGTCGCTACCAAAATAATTCTGTAGTTCTCCTATTTTTAAAGAGTCTGTTGTCTCTAATGCTCCTAGTAAATCTTGACTATCATATTGATTTGATTTATTTTCTTTATTATCAGCTTCTGCATTTAACTGTAATGCTATTAATCCACGATAAATTGGTTCAACTTCGTCTCGAAAATCGAATTGAAAGTTACGGTTATCACTCAGTATTTCCTGACGCACTTTTTCTAAGCTGTGTTTAGAGTTTTTGTAGGCAATAATTGCATCAGCTATTTTACCTTGCTTTCTTAAAATTCTTCCTGCTTGCCATTCCCAAAGAAATAAGCTATCTTTTGCTGCTAAGTTTCGCTCTACTGCGTCTCTAGCTTGTTTGGTATAATATAGTGCCATATCATATTTATTACTGCACTCGTATAGTTTACCTAATTTGCCCAGAGCAAAAGATTTAGCACGGTTATCTTTAATTTGATCAGCAATATCAGCAGCTTTTTTCAGTAAATTTTCTGCTTCATATTCAAAAACTTTATTAGAAACGCTTACTAATGCTTCTTGCGAACATTGACTGAAACTTATAGGTAAACCATTCTCATCGACAGTTGGTTGCAATTTATCAGCCAAATCAATATATATATAAGCTGTTTGACTATTGTTCGGCAAAGCTTTTGATAATTCTCTAGCATCGTTCCATAATTCTTGTAATTTTACATTTTCGCTTGTTTTTGTACGTTTATAAATAAAAAGTTTACTTAGGAATATTTGAACTTCTGCTAATTTACTGTCTGTTTGTCTTACAAGTTCAAGGCTTTTTTCTAATTCTTTTAATCCTCTTTCATCATCTTGTTTTGCTTCTTTTATCTTATTTTCTGTATCATCTCCCTGTTTTTTAAGAGAAAAAGCACGACGATAGTTAAGTGACGCGCGATTAATATATATATTAGCACGGCTATTTAATATAGCAATTTGATAATTTTTGTTATGGACTTTATCCTCATTTATCTTATCACCCTCTTTGAGTATTGTTATTGCTTTGCACTTGTCATCTTCACAACTTTCAAATAACCGATAAGCTTCTCCTAAACTTCCTAATGCAGCAACTTGTCCTTCAAAATCATTATTCTTTTGGGCAATTTGCAAAGCTGAACCAGTTTGACATTTATCGGTATCATCAGAATTACATAAAAGCTCGATTGCTTTTTTGGGTTGCCCGTAACTAGTGTATACCTGCGCTAGTTCGGTGAGTGAGCGTCCGAATTTTGATACATCTCCTAATTGACTATACAAGGGTACTACATATCCCCAGTGTTTTATTGCGTTTTCTGTTTGCCCTACTTGCTGATATGCTCTGGCTAAGTTTTCTGAAATGATTGCTTTATTTCGAGGATTACTATTATTTTTTTCTATATCTAAAGCTTTGTTCCAATCTTCAATTGCATCAAGATATTGGTTTGCTTGATATTTTTTTACACCTTCTTGTACCCATTGACTTGATGTACTATTTTGTGCATTGGTAGCTTTACCAATTTGAATTTGAATAGTACTAGATGTAATATTACCTAACCACAAACATACCGTCAGGCTAATACAGCAAAGGGATACCAGTAATTGATGCTTGCGAGATAGGTGTTTCATTAGCTAATTATAAAGGTTTTTAAACCAAAACAAGACTAAACGAGGATTTTAAATTCATATATAGACAAAACCATACCACTATTAGGGTGATATATGAATGTAGTATAGATTACTTTTACATGGAAACATTCTCATGGTATTTTTGTAAACATGTTGATTATCACTTTCAGTTCGCCTCGTTTGGATAAGTGTAGACAGGCGCCCGTTAGTAAATCTATTGTTCCGAAAGATTGAACTTATCAATACCAGGAGAGACTCGAAGTGAAAAATGTTGGTTTGGGCAGTATCATTTGGCGTTTGAGTACATCTCTTTTACTTGGATGCATAAGTGCTTTCACTACATCTATCAGTCCAAGTTTTGCCCAAAGTAACATCGTCCCGACGAAACCCTAGGAGTTACTAAGTCTTCGAGGGTTATTTTCAACTTTAACGGCGCCGCAAACGATGGTACCTATCATTTCATGAAAACTTTAATAATCATTATTATTTTTATTGAATCGTAAATTATTTACAAATTCATCATAAAATTTTGACTCTTAAACAATTTGTAATGTTTTTAATTACAGTATTTTTGTTCGATAGTATATTATGATTAATCGAATAAGTTCAATCCATTTTAAAAATGACTAATAATAACGACATAAATAATAGCAGCGAAACAAGGGAAGCAAGCGAGAACAAAATCAAAAATCCCCCGACTAAATATGATTCGCCTTGGAAGGATATATTACAGATATATTTTAAGGATTTTATGGAGTTCTTCTTTCCTGCCGCGTATAACCAAATTGATTGGACAAAAAAAATAGAGTTTTTAGATAAGGAACTTGAAGAAGTCACTAAAGATGCTGCGATTGGGCGCCGTTTTGCCGACAAGTTAGTAAAAATATATCTCAGAAATGGTCGAGAGGAGTGGGTATTAATACATATTGAAGTACAATCGCAAGAAGAAGAAGATTTTGCGATGCGGATGTATATCTATAATTATCGCATCTACGATAATTATAAAAAAACTGTAGCTTCGCTGGCAATTTTGGGTGATGAAAAAGAAAATTGGCGCCCGTCGAGCTTTGGTTACAGTTTGTTTGGCTGCTCGTTAAATTTTGAGTTTCCAATTATAAAATTAGTAGACTATACTCAAAGACTAGCTGAACTCGAAAACGATGAAAACCCTTTTGCAACGGTAGTTATGGCACACCTGGCTGCTCTTAATACCCGTGAAGACCGCCAAGAACGTAAAGTACAGAAGCTGGCTTTGGTAAGAAGATTATATGAAAAAGGATTAGAGGAACAGGAGGTCATAAATTTACTAGCTTTTGTAGATTGGATGCTGACTCTACCACCGGACATTGAAGCAGAGTTTAAACTTGAAGTAAAACAACTTGAGGCTGGACGACGTATGAAGTATGTAACATCTTTTGAGCGCAGTGCAAGGCAGGAGCAAACATTATTACTGGTAACACGGCAACTTAATCGCCGTTTGGGTAATATTGATGAGGCTATCTTAGAGCGTGTGCGCTCTTTGTCTACTGAACAGTTAGAAGCGTTAGCTGAGGAATTACTTGATTTTACATCGGTTACTGATTTAACCAACTGGTTATCAAATGGGTAATGGCAGGCACATACCCGCCCTAGTGGTTCATGTTATAAGTTTTGAGGGTAAAAATATTAGCAACGGATGACTCTAGAATGTAACGGATGGGTAATTTTAGATAACGAGACTTTGTTTGTATCAAATAAATCATCCGTTACATCCGTTGTATCCGTTGCCAGCCTACTCCCCAAAATTAATGACACATACCCGCCCTAGACTATAAGCAAGTGGGCTAACTGTAGCGAAGCCTGCTATAAGCAGACCAATGAGTACGGATGTAATATAAATTACTTTTGTATGGGAACACTCTCATGGTATTTTTAAAAACATATTGATTATCACTCTCGGTTCGCTTTTTTTAGATAAATATAAACAGGCGCCGCAACGAAACGTAATGCATTAAAACTTTAACTAAAGATATGGTGGTCAGATAAATTTCCTGCTTCAATAGCAACGTCTGATAATGCTTCTGAGTCCTGACTGATTTTGTCCCAACGGTATTGCCAGCGTGCCAAGGTTCTTCCTACATCAACTAGCTCTGCTGCTTGTTCTACGTCAACTTCTACTAAAGTCGGCACCGTCCACTCTATAAAGAACAAACTTTCTCTAATCAACGAAGCTGCTGTATCGAGGTTATTTCCCACTTCTCGCTTGATGGCGCCGAGGTTGTTTGCTATCTTGCTTAAACGAGTAGCAACGTCATCTTGTACAAAAATCTTTTCTTGCTGTATTAAATCTGTCATATTCCACCTAGCAGTTCTATAATAATTTTTGCAACTCTTTCTCTTATGATAGAGTCTGATATTTCCATTGAACGATTTTGAGGAGCGCGAATATTAATCAAGGAGTCGTAAATAATTTCCTGTGTATCAGGCTCAAAACCCGCTCCCCAAATATCTTTTTGCTTACTGCCATCTGCAAGTAATTCCTGCTCACAGTAATAATGCATCTCTCCTCCACCTGCCAATATACGACGCTCGATATCGACTGCTAGCTTGATAAACATTCCAAATTCCAAGAGCATCTCCTCCATCTCCTCGGTAGTCGCACGCCTGCGTATTATCAAAACACAGAGGCACTAGATGCTAATGTTTATGAGTTATTTAACTCACCCGAAATATTTATTAGCATTACTTGACAAAAAAATCACAATTTAGGCACCGGAAACATTCTCATGGTATTTTTTAAAACATATTGATTACCACTCTCGGTTCGCCTTGTTTGAATAAATATAGACAGGCGCCCGTTAATAAATCAATTGTTCCGAAAGATTGAACTTTTCGACACCAGGAGAGACTCAAAGTGAAAAATGTTGGTTTGGGCAGTATTGTTTGGCGTTTGAGTACATCTCTTTTACTTGGATGCGTAAGTGCTTTCACTACATCTATCAGTCCAAGTTTTGCCCAAAGTAACATCGTACCCGACGAAACACTCGGAGCAACAGAGTCTTCGAGAGTTATTTTCAACTTTAACGGCGCCACAAACGATGCAATAATAGGAGGCGCCGAACGTGGACAGAATTTATTTCACAGTCTCAGAGAGTTTGGCATCAGCGAAAATAGAGGAGCTTATTTTTTGACTCCTAATGCCAATATCCAAAACATTTTTGCGCGAGTAACAGGAAGTAACCCTTCACAAATTTTTGGAACTCTGGGTGTACGTCAAGCAAATAACTTCACACCTTCAACCGCAAATCTGTATTTAGTGAATCCGAATGGGGTTTTGTTCGGACAGAATGCTAGTTTGGATTTAGGAGGCTCTTTTGTTGTAACGACAGCTTCGGGAATTCAGTTTGGCGATAGAGGAGTTTACAATGCGAGTGGTGGTCAACCTGCTGATGTTTTAACAATCAACCCTTCGGCTTTTTTGTTCAATCAAATATCTAGAGGTAATATTACCAATCGTTCTGTTGCACCTGCAGGGCAAAATTTAGTTGGTGAGAATATTACCGGGTTGCGTGTACCCAATGGTAAAAGTTTGTTGTTTTTGGGTGGTGATATCAATATAGAAGGTGGTGGACTTAGTAACCCACCTTTTGATGGAAGTGGTGGACTGCGTGCTTATAACGGAAGAATAGAGCTAGGGAGTTTAGCGGCACCTGGTATTGTAGGATTGAATATAACTGGTGATAGTTTGAGCTTGAACATTCCTGAAGGTGTGGAACGGGGTAATATATCCATCAGCAACGGAGCAGAAATTAATGTTCGTGGTTCTGGTGGTGGTGATATTGCTTTTACTGCCAAGGATGTGAATGTTAGTGGAACAGGTATAGTCAGAGCAGGTATTGATAATAAATTAGGTAGTCCCACGAGTAAGTCGGGTGATATACAAATAAACGCGACGGGAACGGTGACTATAACTGATGTAAATTCTCGTGTTAGTAATGTTTTGGATGAGGGAGCTATTGGTAAAAGCGGTAATGTAAATATTATTACAGGTTCATTGATTGTAAGTAATGATGCAATTTTGAGTACAGATACATTTGGTATAGGAGACGCAGGGAATATATCTATACTTGCATCTGATAAATTACTTGTTAATAATGGTTTGATTGGCAGTAGCGTTCAATCGGGAGCTATTGGCAACGGTGGTAATATATTTATAAAAGTAAATGATGCTGTCTCGTTAATAGACGCTATCGTTGATAGTAATATAGAATCAGGTGCCGTAGGTAATGGTGGTACTATTAATATTGAAGCTGCTTCTTTATCAATTACTGATGGCACCCAAATACAAACTCTTGTTCGTACAAAAGACGGTGAACAAACTCCAGGGATAAGAAATGGAGGAAATGTTAATATTAATGTTCGTGGCGCCGTTAATATTTCTGGTATTAAAGATGGAATACCTAGCGGTATCCGCAGCACCTTAAATGGAGTAGAGGGAGAAGCAGGTAATATTACAATTAATGCTGGTTCTTTAAATTTATCTGATAAAGCTGTAATTAGTTCTGGCACTTTTGGTACAGGGGATGCGGGTAACATTTTTATTCAAGTTAATGATTTAGTTGCTCTTGATGATAGCGGCATACTTAGTAATGTGGGAGATGGCGCCGTTGGTAATGGTGGTAATATTAGTATAAAATCTGATTCGCTTTCTTTATTTAATAGCTCTATAATTTCTGCACAAGTTAATGCTGCAACTACTAATTTTCCTGGTGGTCAAGGTAATGGTGGCAATATTAATATAGATGTTACGGGAAAAGTTACTTTCGCTGAATCTCAACCAGGCTTTGCTAATGGAATTCTTAATATAGTGGGAGCAGGCGCCGTTGGTAATGGTGGTAATGTTACAATTAATGCTGATGTACTCGAAGTAACAGGTGGTTCCCAAATTCAAGGAAGTACCCGTGGAAAAGGGAATTCTGGAGCTATCACTATTAATGCACGCGATACTATTCGTTTTGATGGTTCTGATGGTGGAGATTTATTTAGTCGCGCTATCAACTCTGTACAACCAGGAGCAGAAGGTAATGCAGGAGGAATTAAGATTATAACAGGTTCTTTATTTTTGACCAATGGTGCTTTTCTTGGTAGTAGTACTAATGGAGTTGGAAATGCAGGTGATATTAGTATAGATGCCCGCAATATTATTAGCTTGGATGGGGTTGCAGACATTAATAATAATGTATTAAATACAGGTAGAGGTAAAGCTGGAAATACTTTTATAAAAACAGGTTCATTATTTTTAACGAATGGTAGCCAAATAAGCGCTGATATTTCAGGTAAAGGAGAAGGTGGAAATATTATCATCAATGCGCGCGATACAGTAAAATTAGATGGAAAAATAGATAGTGCCGCAAGTGCAATTGGAAATTCATTAATCCCTAATGCTGAAGGAAAAGCTGGGAATATTCAGATAACAACAGGTTCACTTTTAGTAAGTAATGGTGCTAATATTGCTACCAGTACTGCTGGAATAGGAGATGCAGGTAATATTACTATTAATGCTCTTGATACAATTACTTTTGAAGGATTTGATAGCAAGCAATTTTTATCAAGTGAAGCCAGAAGTTCAGTTAGTACTACAGCCACAGGAAATGGTGGAACTATTCGGATTACAGGTAAAGAATTATTTCTTCAAAAAGGTGGTCAAATCAATGCTAGTAGCTTCGGTGCTGGTGGCAGTGGTAATATTTTCGTTGATATTAAAAATGCTGTTAATATTGACGGGATTGGCGCTAGAGATGGGACAAGCAGTGGAATTATAAGCCTGATGTCAGGAACTGCGGGTAAAGGGGGAGATATTCAGATAACAACTGGGAGTCTTTTTGCTACCAATGGTGGTATTTTAGCTAATTTTGGTCAAGGTGAAATTGGTGATATTACTATAAATGCCCGCGATAGTGTTAAATTTGATGGGGTTAAAAATGGATTATTTAGCGGCGCCAGTAGTCAAATCTTGCCTGGAAACCAAGGTAGAGGAGGAGATATCAAGATAACGACTGGGTTGTTTACTATTAGCAATGGTGCTGGTATTAGTTCCGGCGCTTCAGGAATAGGTGATGGTGGTAATATTTTTATTGATGCCCGTGATGATATTAACTTAATTAATAACGTTCTTATTAACGCCAGCACTTCTGGGCAAGGAAATGGAGGCAGTATAACTATTAATGCTGGTAAATCCATTGATATGTCAGGTGTATCCGCTAATGAAAACCCTGTTGTTATTAGTGCAGTCTTGCCCAGGAGTTTTGGAAGGGCTGGTGATTTACGATTAAGTGCTAAAAAATTGTCTTTAAACAATGCTGGTATTGCCAATAGTACATTAGGAACAGGAGATGCGGGTAATATTTTCTTGCAAGTATCTGAAGATATCTCAATGAATAGTAGTTTAATTGATAGCAGCGTTTTATCTGGGGGTATTGGTAAAGGTGGAAACCTGGATATTGAAACAAAAAACCTAACCTTAACTAATGGTTCTGGAATTAGCGCTGGGGTATATCGTTCAGAAACAATAGGGAATAATCTTCTTCCAGCAGGTAATGGTAAAGGTGGAAATATTCGCATTAATGCATCTGATTCTATAACTATGTCAGGTATTGATGTTACTAGTGCTTCTAGTGGGATAGCAACCTTAACACAAAGAGGTGCATCTGGTGCTGCTGGAGATATGACTATAACTACTAAAAACTTTCGTGCTACAGATGGAGCAGTTGTTTCGTCTGCGACTTTTAATGAAAGTAAAGGTGGTGAAATTACCATCAATGCTAATACATTTGAACTCTTCAGCGGCGCCCAAATACTAGCGAATACTCGCAGTAGTGGAAACGCAGGTAATATTAACCTCAATGTTAAAGACCGCATTACTATATCTGGAAGTGACCCAAATTTTAACCAACGATTAGCTTTAGCACAAGAAAATTTAGAAAGGTCTGGTTCAACAAATACGCAATTAACTGATGTCATTACAAATGAAGGCGCCAATAGTGGATTATTCGCTAGTACATTACCAGGTTCAACAGGTAATGGCGGCAGCATTATTATTGACCCTCGTGAATTTACTATCTCTGACGGTGGACGTATTTCTGTTAATAGCGAAGGTACGGGAACGGCTGGTAATATTTCTGTTACAGGTGGAAATCTCACCCTCGATAAAGCTGCAATTACTGCCCGTTCTGCCAGTCGTGATGGTGGTAATATCAAATTTACCCTTAGTGATAAGTTTGTATTAAGACGTAGTAGTGAAATTTCTACAACTGCGGGAACAGCAGGCGCCGGAGGAAATGGTGGTAATATTGATATTAATGCCAAGTTTGTCGTTGCCATTCCTAAAGAAAATAGTAATATTGATGCCAATGCTTTTGAAGGGAATGGTGGCAGAGTACAAATCAATACTCAAGGTATATTTGGAATTGGTTTTAGTCCCCAGGAAACAGAATTGAGCGATATAACCGTTAGTTCTCAATTTGGTGTTTCTGGTACTGCTGATATTACTTCTCCGAATAATAGCTTTATTCCCAATAATCTAACAGAATTAAATAAAGACACAATCGATACGAATGCAATTATTGCTACTAGTTGTATTGCTAGAGATAAAAAAAGTGGTACATTTTACTTTAAAGGTTCTGGTAGTTTGAGTGCGCGTCCGGGTAATGCTCCACTTAGTACCTATTCAACAGGAACTGTTAGTAATTTACCAGAACAAGAATTATCTACACAACAACGGCGTCCTTGGAAAAAAGGTGACAGCATAGTTGAGCCTCAAGGAATGTATCAACTACCAAACGGAAAAATTTTTATGGGCAATGAGTGTTCTGAAACCTAATATCAATTTAATATGAAGCTGCACTATATTTTTTACCACAGAGGCACAGAGACATAGAGACATAGAGAGTAAGAGGAATGAACCACAAATCATGTCCGGGTACATAACCATAATAAAACCATCGTAGAGACGCGATTAATCGCGTCTCTACATTGTCGGGAATTATAGGCAAGCAACCGGATATGATATCAAAAATGGTCGGGAAGAGTGGGTATTAGTACATATTGAAGTACAATCGCAAGACGAAGAAGATTTTGCGATGCGGATGTATATTTATAATTATCGCATCTACGATAAATATAAAAAATCAGTCGCTTCGCTGGCTATCTTAGGTGATGAAAAAAAAAGTTGGCGCCCGTCGAGCTTTGGTTATAGTTTATTTGGATGTTCGTTGAATTTTGAGTTTCCAATCATCAAATTGGTAGATTATCAACAAAGGTTATCTGAGCTAGAAAACGATGGGAACCCATTTGCAACGGTAATTATGGCACACTTGGCTGCTCTTAATACCCGTGAAGACCGTAGCGAACGTAAAGTGCAGAAACTGGCTTTAGTACGCAGATTGTACGAAAAAGGGTTTGAAGAACAGGAGGTTATCAATTTACTCGCTTTTGTAGATTGGATGCTGACTCTACCACCAGATATTGAAGCAGAGTTTAAACTTGAAGTAAAACAACTTGAGGCTGGACGACGTATGAAATATGTAACATCTTTTGAGCGCAGTGGCATTGAAATTGGTAGGCAGGAAGGTAGGCAGGAAGGCAGGCAGGAACAAACACTATTACTTGTAACACGGCAACTTAATCGCCGTTTGGGTGATATTGATGAGGCGACCTTAGAGCGTGTGAGTTCTTTGTCTACTGAAGAGTTGGAAGCGCTAGCTGAGGAATTACTTGATTTTACGTCGGTTACTGACTTAACCAACTGGTTATCAAATGGGTAACATGAGTCATGGGCGCCTGCTCTCAAAGCAAAGCCTAGGTGCCCATACTTTAACATCTTATCAAAAAGGATATATAGATAAACCATAGTATCCAAAGGCTGATATTTGAATGTAGTATAGATTACTTTTGTGTGGAAACACTCTCATGGTATTTTTGAAACATACTGATTATCACTCCCGGTTCGCCTTTTTTAGATAAATATAAACAGGCGCCCGTCAGTAAATCAATTGTTCCGAAAGATTGAACTTTTCAATACCAGGGGAGACTCGAAGTGAAAAATGTTGGTTTGGGTAGTATTATTTGGCGTTTGACTACATCTATTTTACTTGGATGCGTAAGTGCTTTCACTACATCTATCAGTCCAAGTTTTGCCCAAAGTAACATCGTACCCGACGAAACACTAGGAGCAACCAAGTCTTCGAGAGTTATTTTCAACTTTAACGGCGCCGCTAACGATGCAATAATAGGTGGCGCCGAACGTGGTCAGAATTTATTTCATAGTCTCAGGGAGTTTGGTGTCAATGAAAATAGAGGAGCTTATTTCCTGACTCCTAATGCCAATATCCAAAATATTTTTGCGCGAGTCACAGGAAGTAACGCTTCACAAATCTTTGGAACTCTGGGTGTTCGTCAAGCAAATAACTTCACACCTTCCACAGCAAATCTGTATTTGATGAATCCGAATGGTGTTTTGTTCGGACTAAATGCCAGGTTAGATGTGGGTGGTTCGTTTTTAGCTACGACAGCAAGCGGGATTCAGTTTGGCAATAGCGGAGTATACAATGCTAGCGGTGGTCAACCTGTTGATGTACTGACAATTAATCCTTCTGCTTTCTTATTCAATCAAATATCCAAGGGCAATATTACCAATCGTTCTGTCGCACCTGCAGGGCAAAATCTAGTTGGTGAGAATATTACCGGGTTGCGTGTACCCGATGGTAAGAGTTTGTTGTTTTTAGGTGGTGATATCAATGTCGAAGGTGGTGGACTTATTAATGCACCTTCTGATGGAAGTGGTGGACTGCGCGCGTATAACGGAAGAATAGAGTTAGGTAGTTTGGCGGCGCCTGGTACTGTAGGATTCAATATTGCTGGTGATAATTGGAGCTTTAACATTCCTGAAGGTTTGGAAAGAGGCAATATATCCATTAGCAATGGAGCAGAGATCAACGTTCGTGGTTCTGGTGGTGGCGATATCGCTTTTACAGCCAAGGATGTAAATATCAGTGGAGCAAGTATAGTTAGAGCAGGAATTGATAATAAGTTAGGTAGTCCCACAACTTTTGCAGGTGATGTACAGATAAATGCAACGGGAACGGTGACTTTAACCGATGAGTATTCTCGTATTAGTAATGTTTTAGATCAGGGAGCTATTGGTAAAAGCGGTAATATAAACATCATTACAGGTTCACTGACTGTAAGTAAGGATGCAGTATTGAGTGTCGATACATTTGGCGCCGGGGATGCAGGAGACATATCTATACTTGCAGCAGACAAAGTACTTGTTAGTGATGGTCTAATTGCTAGTAGTGTGCGACAGAACTCAACGGGGAATGGCGGTAATATTAATATAATAGCGAATTCACTTTCTGTTACTGATGAAAGTTGGTTTGATGCCAATACTTTAGGAAATGGCAATGCTGGCAATATACTATTGAAAATCAATGATGCTATATCTCTAAGTGGTTATTCTAACTTGGATAGTAATGTAGAAGCTGGCGCCACAGGGAATGGCGGTAATATTAATATTGAAGCGGGTTCATTATCAATTACTGATGGTACACAAATTCAAACATTAGTTCGCCAAAGACAAAATGAGCTAACTTCAGGAAAAGGGAACGGAGGAAATGTCAACATTAATGTACGTGGTCTCGTAAATATCTCTGGTACTAGAGGTCGAATACCAAGTAGTATTCGTAGCACTTCAAATTCTGAAGCTGAGGGCAACGCAGGAAATATTAGAATTAATTCAGACTCTTTTTATTTAACAGATAAAGCACAACTTATTTCTAGCACGTTTGGTAAAGCGAATGCTGGTAATATTTCTGTTCAAGTTAATGATTTAGCATTCTTTGACAATGGTAGGATATCGAGTAGTGTAGGAGATGGAGCTATTGGTGATGGTGGCAATATTAACATCAAAGCTGCTTCTCTTTCTTTAATTAATAGCTCTCTAATTGCTACTGGTGTTATAGGCAAAACTGATAACTTTTCTGGTGGTCAGGGTAAGGGTGGTGATATTAACATAGATGTTAGCGGAAAAGTAACTTTAGCAGGAGCTTCTAATGGAATTGTTACTGAAGTAGGAGCAGGCGCCATTGGTAATGGTGGTAATGTTACAATCAATACTGGCTCATTAGAAGTAACAGGTGGTTCTGAAATTCAAGGAAGTGTTCGCGGAAAAGGAAATTCTGGGACTATTACTATTAATGCACGTGACACAATACGCTTTGATGGTTTTGATAGTACAAATTTTACTAGTCGTGCAATTAACTCTGTGCAACAGGGAGCAGAGGGTAATGCAGGAGGAATAAATATTACAACAGGTTCTTTATTTTTAGCGAACAAGGCTTTTCTTAGTAGCAGTTCTGATGGAATTGGAAATGCTGGTATTATTAACATAGATGCTCGTAATAGTATTAATTTAGATGCAGAAGCACGGATTACTAATGATGCATTTAAGTTAAGTCAAGGGAATGCTGGTAATATTTTTATAAAAACAGGTTCGTTATCGTTAATAAATGGTGGTAACATAAGCGCTAATGTTTCAGGGAAAGGAGAAGGTGCAAATATTAATATTAATGCTCGTGATTCAATTAAATTGGATGGAGTAACAGATAATTTTTTTAGTTCAATTGAAAGTGTTTTAATCCGGGGTGGTGAAGGTAAAGCTGGGAATATTGATATCACAACAGGTTCGCTTTTGATAAGTAATGGTGCTAGAATCGCAACTAACACTGACGGTAAAGGAGATACAGGTAATATTACTATTAATGTGCGTGAAACTGTTGGTATTGACGGATTTGGAGGTGATTCAAGCTTTCCTAGTGGTATTACTAGCAGTATTGGTTCAGAAGCTGTAGGAAATGGTGGAAATATTCGGATTAGTGCGAGAGCTTTAGCATTAAACAATGGTGGTGTAATCAATGGCAATAGTTCTGGTCAAGGAAAAGGTAGCAGTATTTTTGTAAATACCAGTGATACAGTTACTATTGATGGCGCCGGGAAAAGGGTTAGCAGTGCTATTTTTAGTGGACCTTACGGTTCTCCTAATGTTGATAATAATATTAAACAAGGTATTGGTGGAGATATTCAAATAACAACAGGTTCTCTCTCTATCAGCAATGGAGCTTTAATCGATTCTGGTGTTTTGCGGCAAGGTGATGGTGGTAATATTCTTATAAATGCTCGTAACAATGTTAGTTTAATTAATAATGGGTCAATCAATGCCAGCACAACTGGTAATGGTAATGCAGGTAATATCACCATCAATGCTGGCGATACAGTTACTCTTGAAAGTATAAATATTAATAGAAATAGTGGCATTTTAAACTCTGTTTATGTTAATGGTGTAGGCAAAGCTGGAGATATACGTATCACAGCAAAAAATCTTATATTGAATGATAACGCTTTGTTAATAAATGGTACTTTTGGTAAAGGCGATGCGGGCAATATATTTTTACAATTATCAGAAGATATATTACTCAATAATAGTAATATTGCTAGTGGTGTGTTAACTGGCGTGGGGAATAGTGGAAATATAGATATTAGTGCTAGAAATGTAATATCAAAAAGCTCTTTAATTACTACTATTCTTGCAGGTGCCATCGAACTTGAAAATCTTTCTTTACCTTCCGGTAGAGGCAAAGCAGGTAATATTAACATTAATGCTTCTGATTCTATAATTGTTTCTGGTACTAGTGCGAATGGTAGTTCAACAGGAATTGCAAGCTCATCACAAAAAGGTACATTTGGAGCAGCAGGAAATATTACTTTAAAGAGTGCAAATATTCGCATTGCAGATGCAGCGGTTATAAGTGCGGATACTGGCAATGAAGACAAAGGTGGAGATATTAATATTAATGCTAATGTGTTTGAACTAATCAACGGCGCGCAAATTGGAACTAGTACTAGCGATAAAGGAAACGCAGGTAATATTCATCTCAATGTTAAAGACCGTATCACTATATCGGGAAGCGACCCAACTTTTAACCAACGCACCGCTTTAAGAATAGAAGATTTGAGAAGAACAGGCGCCAACGATGAGAGAATAAATGAAGCTTTGAATAATAACGGTGCCGCAAGTGGGTTATTCGCCAACACATTACCAGGTTCTACAGGTAATGGTGGTAGCATTATTATTGACCCTCGCGAATTTACTATCTCTGATAATGGACGTATTTCTGTAAATAGCGAAGGTACGGGAACTGCTGGTAATATTTCCGTTGCAGGTGGAAATCTCACTCTTGATAAAGCTTCAATTACTGCCCGTTCTGTTAGCCGTGATGGTGGTAATATCAAATTTACTCTAAGTGATAAGCTTGTATTACGACGCAATAGCGAGATTTCTACCACTGCGGGAACAGCAGGCACCGGGGGAGATGGTGGTAACATCGATATTAATGCTAAATTTGTTGTTGCCATTCCCAAAGAAAACAGTAATATCAACGCTAATGCTTTTGAAGGAAATGGTGGTAGAGTCCAAATCAATACTCAAGGTATATTTGGAATTATTTTTAGTCCCCAGGAAACAGACTTGAGTGATATTACTGTTAGTTCCCAATTTGGTGTTTCTGGTGTTGCTGATATAAATTCTCCTAATAATAGTTTTATTCCCAATAATCTAACAGAATTAAATAAAAATACAATCGATACTAATGCGATTATTGCTACTAGCTGTATTGCCAGAGATAAAAAAAGCGGAACATTTTATTTCAAAGGTTCTGGTAGTTTAAGCGCGCGTCCTGGTAGCGCTCCACTTAGTACCTATTCAACAGGAAGTGTTAGTAATTTACCAGAAACGCAAGAACGGCGCCTTTGGAAAAAGGGTGACACTATAGTTGAGCCGCAAGGAATGTATCAGTTACCAAACGGAAAGATATTTATGGGTAATGAATGTTCTGAATCTTAAATCTTTTAATCACATTAATAAAATTATACTAGGATAAATTTAACAATGAGAGGAATTGCGCGCGTATTTTTTAGCTTCATTACTATCAGCCAATTTGTATTTACACCAAATGTAATAGCTCAGTCTAACCCGCTTGATGGAGTTAATATTCCTCCTAACACTCTCCAACGACTTAACGAAACTACCCCTCAAAATACATCCCCAACTCCAGTACCAACTCCTAAACCAGAAGTACCACCTATTTTTAATAATCCAGGTATACTAGAACCAAGCAAAACACCTGTTAACACTAATGTTCGTGTTAGAATCAAAAAAGTCAATGTTTTGGGTAACACTGTTCTACAAGAAGAAATTGACAAAATTAAAAAGGATTATGAGGAGCGCTCGTATAAGGGAGAAACTTTTACTTTTGAACAATTAATTGAACTGCGAACGAAAATTACCCAACTTTATATAAATAATGGTTATGTTACATCAGGCGCCTTTCTTCTTCCAGATGACCCAGACCCAGACCCAGACAAACTCCCAGACTTTAATGAATACATTGTTAACATCCAAGTAGTTGAAGGTGAATTAGAAAAATTAGAGATAAGTGGACTTTCTCGACTTCAAGAAGGATATATTCGCAGTCGTGTAAACCCTGCTATTACTAAACCTCTTAATGTTAAACGGCTCCGGGAAGCATTACAATTGTTACAAATTGACCCAGTACTCGAACGGGTTGAGGCAGAATTAATTGCAGGGAAAAAATCGGGATTCTCTATTTTAGCTTTACGTTTGACAGAGGCGCCTGCTTTTAATGCTGGTATTATAATTGCTAATAACCAATCTCCTAGTGTTGGCTCAATTCAAGGAAGTGTTTTTGTTAACCACGATAATTTTTTAGGGTTTGGTGACCGCTTTTCTGCTGAATATGGACTAACCCAAGGTTTAAATCTCTACAGTCTCGGTTATACCTTTCCTGTAACTCCCAATAATGGTACTTTTAGTGTTCGTTATAGCAATAATAATAGTGTAATTACTGAGGCGCCGTTTGATGATTTAGGAATTCGCAGCGACTCCGAAACCCTATCATTTAGTTTACGTCAACCCATCATCAGAAAACCCCAAACCGAATTTGCTGTAGGTTTAGGCTTAGACTTGCGTCGAAATCAAACATTTATTCTTGATGATGTTCCCTTTTCCTTTTCTACTGGGCCAGAAGAGGGAGAATCAAAAGTTACTGCAATTCGATTTTTTCAAGATTGGTTACAACGTGATGCAACACAGGTTTTTGCCGCACGCTCGCAATTTAATTTTGGTATCGACGCATTCGACGCAACAATCAATAATTTTGGTACAGATGGACGCTTCTTTTCTTGGGTTGGACAATTTCAATGGGCAAAACAAGTATCTCCTAGAAGAACTTTAATCGCACGTATCGATACTCAACTTACACCAGATTCTCTACTTTCCCTAGAACGCTTTAGTATTGGTGGAGTTAGTACAGTTCGCGGTTATCGCCAAAACCAAATTACATCAGATAATGGTATATTAGCCTCTGTAGAATATAGCTTTCCTCTTATACCTCGTTTAAGAAACTTACAACTTACACCATTTGTTGAGTTAGGTTATGGTTGGAATAATCGTGGCGAAAACCCTCAACAAAATTTTATTGCCAGCTTTGGTAGCAGTTTACGTTGGGAAATAACTCCTAGTTTTGATGTGACTATAGATTATGGTATTCCTTTAGTTGCTGTAAAAGATAAAGGTGATTCATTGCAGGATAACGGATTATATTTTTCGTTGCGTTATAAACCCTTTTAATTACCTAGCAATTCTTTCGATTTTTGCGTTACCCTGATTTATTATACGCATACATTGTTCGTGCGTATTGGCATTAGCTGGTCGAGTATAAGCACTAAATGTATTTGGCAATATTACAATGGCTGTTAATGCTATTATAGTTGTAATTTGCAGTTGAATGTTGTTCATATGCTGAGACACTGACCTCCGTTCACAACTAGTACTAAAAATATGCGGGCAATATGCCCGCATTGTAAAACTTCATTGGAGCATTTGAGATTTATAAAGATAAATTAGTATGACTACTTAATCACTTCAAAATCTACATCAGAACACCTATTTTCTCTATCGCAAGTCAAAACAATAAATGAACCATCAGGCTGAACTGCTAGTATAAAATTATCCTCTACATAAGTAGGATGTCGTTTAGAAGTCCCGTCATAAACTGGATTTGAGCCTATAAGCATTAATCCTCTTGGCACAGATTTAAGAGTCATATTTTGTTTGACAATTTCTGTTTTCTTGGTAAGAGGATTGAAATATTTAGTTCTCATTACACCAGAACGACCATTCATCACAACAGTGCTTTCATGCACATAACCAGCAAAACTATGTGTTAGCTTCCAAGTTTCATAAATTGGTTGTGCTTCAAAAGTTTGTGCTATTGTATATGAAGATGTTTGGAATAAAGTTCTTGCATCTACAGACTCTAAACCTAAAAATCCAAGTCCGGTAACTAAAATTCCAATCGAAGCAAATTGTTTTAAATTCATGACTTTCTCCTTTTAAATATCATTAAAATTTTCACCCTACCATTTGTAACCAAAACCTAGTTTTAAAAGAGTTCCACCTCCATTAGTAAAATAAGTTCCATCTCCGTAAACAACAACATTTTTACTAATTGCACTTTCTGCACCAGCTTGTAAGACTGCACCAGTACCTAAAGAAACGGAAGATGAACTATCACTAAGAGTGAATACAGAACCGCCTATACCAGCATAGATATTAGTGTTTTCACTTAGACCAAAATCGTAAGTGACGGTAGGTATAAATAAAGTTGCACATACATCACTCTCACAGGCGCCTGTTACAGTACCTCGAATAGAAAATGATTCCAAATCTAATCTTCCACCCACAAATGGTGCTGCTCCACCGCTGTCTACACTTACTCCGGCGCCGACATAACTTCCTTTCATTCGTTGTTCTGCGCTAGCAGATTGAGATGATAAAACAGTAGGAACACAAGCGATAATAGACACAAAAGTGATTGTTGCCACAGACTTGAAAAAGCGTTGCATAATTAACCTCTATTAAGATAAATTCAAATTCTTGCTATAGATGAAAGTAAAAACACCAACCATTTCCTAAGCAATAATTACTTTTGATTGGCTCCGTGTTTTTGCTTACATGATTAAATTACAACTAATCTCAAATATATAAAATCTCTGTTTACGCCAATTTTTTAATAAAAGCTTGACACCTAAATGACATAAAACTGCAATTTTAGTTTATGTAAGTACTAAATAACGTAATGTATAAGATGCTAATCCTAAGTTATTTAATGCCGTCTACCTTTGTGGGTACAAACATATAAAGCTAAATACTCTTTATAATGTGCGCTCTTGTATTTACCACAGAGACACAGAGTTCACAGAGGAGAAATTTAAGATTGGTGCTTGGAAAATTTAGGGTGCGAAATAATTGTTAGAATAGGTGCGGTGAAGTTGACCTCTATTATGTTTTAGGCGTGACATGGGGAGATGCTACCCTGCGGGAAAACTCCGTTTACGTTCCTCAGCATGACAAATTAGAAATGCTTCGTTCCTCAGTATGACATGAGTATAGTTTATATTATGGTATTGGCGCCCTTTGAGCAACTTTATAATTAAAAACATAACGTTATTAGATGTAGGTAAGTCCCATGAGTCAGGATAAGAACCAAAACGTTCAGCAGTTTCCTCCGTTTAATGATAAGAATGAGGAGGCGCCAGATATTGGGGGTGGCTTACCTGTTATTGAGTATTGGGCAAAGCATACTATTTCTCCTGAAGGACCAAAACTTTGGAAAACTTTACTTCACCATAGTGCTTGTCTTTCTTGCTCTTGGGGGACGGGAGGGCAAAAGGGGGGTTTTACTAATGAGGATGGGGAAAAGCTTCAGCGCTGTATGAAAAGTGTTGAGGCTATTTCGGCGGAAATTAAACCGGGTATTAAGCAGCAATTTTTTGAGCAACAGAGCATTACTGAGCTACAAAAACTGACTTCAATGGAAGCTGATAGGTTGGGACGGTTAAGTTTTCCAATGATTTTGCGAGCGGGTAAATCGCACTATGAGCGCATTTCTTGGTCAGAAATTTATCAAATAGCTGAAGCTGGTTTCCGTAAAACCCCAGAACGAGTAGCTTCTTATAGTTCGGGTCGCTCTTCTAACGAAGCGGCATTTTTACTGCAATTAATGATGCGGTCGCTTGGTTCTAATAATTTAGCTGATTGTTCAGATTTGTGTCACGCACCTTCGACTTATGGTCTTCAGCAGATGTTTGGCACAAAAACCTCTATTGTAAGTTTAGAAAGTTTGAATGAAGCTGATTGTGTTGTTTTAACTGGCGCCAATTCTGCTTACAACCATCCACGTTTGATGAATGAGTTGATTAAATTGCGAGAGCGTGGGGGAAAGATAATTGTTATTAATCCTATTATGGAAATTGGATTGGTGAAATTTGGTTCACCTGCTTTCCCTATCAAATCTCTAATACCTGGTTCTGATATTGCTTCGCTGTATCTTCAATTAATTCCCGGTAGCGATTCTGTATTATTTACTGGAATTCAAAAAGCACTTATTGAAACAGGAAATATTAAAACAGAGTTTCTTCAAGCTTACACAGAAGGATGGGAGGCAGTCGTTGAAAATGCTTGCTCTATTTCTTGGGAAACTATTACAGAAATATGTGGAGTATCGCAAGCAGAAATTGAGGCAGCCGCAGCTATAATTAGTAGTGCTAAAGGCGTTGTGTTTGGTTGGGCAATGGGCATTACGCAGCATAAAAATGGTGTAGATAACGTTTATAGTATCGGCAACACTGCATTAATGAGTGGCAATATAGGTAGAGAAGGAGCGGGTGTAATGCCCGTGCGAGGACACTCAAACGTTCAGGGTTTCGGCTCAATGGGTGTGACAACC
Source organism: Calothrix sp. PCC 7103 (assembly GCF_000331305.1). Taxonomy (GTDB): domain Bacteria; phylum Cyanobacteriota; class Cyanobacteriia; order Cyanobacteriales; family Nostocaceae; genus Dulcicalothrix. The sequence continues at coordinate 1,488,888 of NZ_KB217478.1, forward strand.
CAAAAAATCAAAAAAGGACTTCAAGAAGCATTAGAAAGGCTTTTAGGACGTTCTTTAAGTGGCGTTAAAGGCTATGATACTCGTTCGTTAATTGAAGCTGCTGATGAACACAAGGTAGATACACTCATCTGTCTAGGTGGAAATTTATATGGCGCCAATCCAGATTCCACTCAGGCAAAACGCGCGTTAGGTAATATTGAAACTATAATATACTTGGCTACAAAACCCAACCTAGGACATTTTCACGGGTTAGCCAAACAAAATACAATTGTTATTCCCGTATTGAATAGATTTGAAAATCCTTATAAAACAACTGTTGAATCGGGTAATAACTTTGTACGTCTCAATGACGAGGGTAAAACTCATCTTAAAGACGCTGATTTAATTCCCGAAGTACAATTTTTGACAGAATTAGCTCATAGAATTCACGGTGAATATCCAGTTGACTGGCGCCAGCTTCGAGATACAAAATTTATCCGTAAACTAATTGCACAAACCGTTCCAGGTTATGAGAAAATAGGTACGATTGATGAAACCAAAGAAGAGTTTACTATTGGTGGACGCATTATTAATACACCTCACTTCCCCACTGAGAACGGTAAAGCTAAAATGTTTGTTACACCACTGCCACAACTAACACTTCCTGACCGAAAAGATTTTGGCGCCTCGGAACAAACCCAAGGAATTGTAGTAGCATTAATAACAGCGCGTAGCTATGCTCAACATAATACAGTAGTCTATCAAATAGAAGACAAGTATCGAGGAATGCCCCACCGTAACTGTATCTTAATGAATCGAATCGATTTAGAAAAAGCAGGATTGAAAGAACATCAGCGAGTTACTGTAGAGGGAAACGCAGGTAAATTAGAAAATGTGGAAATTATTCACGGAGCAGTACGTCCAGGAGCAGCGCTAATGTTTTACCCAGAAGTAAATGTAATTTTTAACGCACAGGTTGACAAACGAGCAGGAACACCAGCATATAAAAGAGTTCCCGTGTTTGTTTACGCAAATTAAATCAACCAGTCTAAATGTTAAAACTTGCCAGGTTGTCATCAAGTGCTAGAAAGAAATTAATCAGGTCTGTTTCAATACTGCTCGGGTAAGGATTTTTTGCGTTGATTTCGGGTACGTAGAGACGCGATTAATCGCGTCTCTACAAGGTTTATCATTCTATAGAATTTTATTAACCGAGCAGTACCAGTTAATCCTAAACCACTAGTAGTTCATGTCAATAGTTTTGGTGTGTTCTCTTCTCTTATTTCTTCCTTTGCGCCCTTCGCGTACTTTGCGGTTCGTTTTTTGTACTCCCCAAAATTAATGACACGAACTACTACTTTACTTGTACATATACTTCGGTTTTGTATATTCACTCAAGCCTTTGAGATGCTAGGAAAGCGGGAAAACTACGTTTACGTACCTGACTCATGACAATTACAATCTTAGATGCTTCGTTCCTCAGCATGACAAATCATTAAAATTTTTAGCCTGCGAAGGCAGGCTTCGCCCGTGTAGTCGTACCCTTATAGGGTATGAGATACGCGATACACAATTACACGATTATGTAATACACAATTACGCGATTATGTAATACGCGATTACGCAATACGTGAATAATATATATAAATGACAACAACCGGGATAAAAGTAATATTAGTCGAACCAGCGGGGCCATTAAACGTGGGTTCAACAGCGCGTGTCATGAAAAATTTTGGCTTGACTCAACTCATCTTAGTCAACCCACAATGCGACCATATAGGCGCCGAAGCAAAACTTATGGCGGTTCGTGCATCAGATATATTAGAATCGGCAATTATTGTAAACTCTTTACCCGAAGCTTTAATTGGATGTAAGCGTGTAATAGCTACAACTGGCGCCGACCATGACTGGGATGCACCTTTGGAAACACCACGTGATGCTTTACCCTGGTTACTCGAAGAAAACGCACAACCCAGTGCTTTAATATTTGGTCGTGAAGATAGAGGGTTGAGTAACCAAGAATTAAATTATGCCCAACGATTTATTCGTATTCCTTCCAGCGAAGAATATTCATCATTAAATTTGGCAATGGCTGTTGGTGTTTGCTGCTACGAACTTGCACAGCAAGCGACCGTATCATTACAGGAAACAGATGTAGCAAAAAACATACCTTATTTAAGCCAACTGGCGCCTGTAGAGCTTGTCGAATCGTATTACCAGCAGTTAGAATTACTACTGCTTAGTATTGGTTATCTTTTTCCTCATACTGCAAAAAGCCGTATGGAAAAATTCCGACAACTGTACAACCGCACGCAGCTAAAAAATAGGGAATTAGCTATGTTGAGAGGAATTTTACATCAGGTACAATGGGCACTTGATAAAAAAAACCATGCTGGCGATTAGCAAATATATTTATGATGTGCTTTTGCCACCACCCCAAACTAAATAATATGGCTTAAACTAAACAAGCAGAGTGTAAAGTGCTGAGTATAAAGTACTGAGTGCTGAGTGTATATTAGTAGCGTGTGTGTTTGCTTTGGGGTCGGTACAAATATAGTTCAGTGGTTATAAGGAGTAGCGGTGTCAGATTCGAGTTATAGATTAACACCTTCGTCGCGAGGTCAAAGCGTTGGCCGTCGTGTGTCACGTCCTGTTAAAAAGTCGGGACTTCCTCAACCGAAAGTCGCTAAAAAAACTCAACCAGGACAGAAGAAAGTCAAACCGACTGCCAAAGCTGTCAAATCGACATCGCCTAGAACAACTGTGCCTTCTTCAGGTCAAAATATAGTTAAAAGTACAGTTAGACCTGCCACACATCCAAGCGTCAAAAACCAAATACCTGTTTATAATCCCAATACCGTTAAGGTAAAATCCGTCCGAGTTCGCAAGCAACCTACCGCTCGAAAAACTGTTGTTTCCCGTCGGACACGATTAAAGCCGATGGCGCGAAATATTTTATATGCTTTAAGATTATTAATTGTTGGAGTCGGTATTGGCGCCATTGTTGGTACTGCGCTTTCTGTATTAGACCCTGCCACAAAGTTGAATAGCCAAAACGGGCAAACACCTACAATAGAACCAACTGCACCACAAACTCAAGCTCCTACTGTTGCTAACATATTACAGCTATCACAAGAAATACCTTCTTTAAAATCAGCAATCCAAAATCTAGCAATCCAAAACCCAAATTTAACTCCAGGGGTATTTGTTGCCGATTTAGATAATGGTGGTTATGTTGATTTTAATGGCGGCGCCATGTTTTCAAGTGCCAGTACAATTAAACTAGCAATTCTTATCGCCTTTTTCCAAGAGGTTGATGAAGGCAAAATAAACCTTGAAGAAACTCTCCGCACTAGTAAGTCTACTGTAGCTGGTGGTTCAGGAGACATGCAAAATAGACCTGTTGGTACTGAGTATGGAATACTTGAAGTCGCTACTAAAATGATGACTATTAGCGACAATACAGCAACTAACATGCTGATTGAGCGAATGGGGGGAATTGAAAAATTAAATCAGCGCTTCCGCAGTTGGGGACTTAACACTACTTCGCTTGGTAATATTTTACCTGATATTGAGGGGACGAATAAAACCTCTCCAAAAGAGTTGAGTAATTTAATGGCAATGATAACTAAAGGTAATATAGTTAGTTCTCAGTCACGCGAACGTATTATTGATATTATGCAGCGTACTGTCAAAGATACTTTGTTACCTCCTGGTTTAGGACAAGGTGCAAAAATTGCTCATAAAACAGGTGAAATTGGCGGAATTTTAGCAGATACGGGTTTAGTAGAGTTGCCATCAGGAAAACGCTATCTAATTTCGGTAATGGTACAACGTCCTCGAAACGATGTCAGTGCAGAAAAGCTGATAAATGGGATTTCACGTGCTGCGTATCAGCAGTTTACTGGTATTAGCATGGCGCCTAATAATTCTGTTAACCCTGCTGTACCTAATAATATTCCTGCACCTGTAAATCCAATTCAACCTCCTGTTATTACTCAGCCGCTTCCACCAACTACTAACATTAATCCTAATATTAATCCAATTCCCCCAGGTGGCTATACTCCACCAATCATGAATCCAATGCCTAGCTCTACATACATGACTCCTGTACCAAATATGGGAACTAATATTCCTCCTACTGGTTATCAGGCGCCTGTAGTAAATCCTCAATATTATTATCCTTACCAACAATAAGAAACCGAATTTCTTCGTTTAAATCTGTTATACAAATGACAATTTTGCTAGAAACCCGGTTTCTGCTTTCCTTGTTATCTTAATAACTTAATAAATAAATTGTTAAGAAATTAACTACAAAAGAATATTGCATTTTACAATTGCTTAGTAATTAAAAAAACTACCCACTCTAGCCGAGTCAGGTAGTTGATTTTGATGTATTCCAATTTAAGAATATCAAATAATTCCCTAGATGGGAGAATATTAATAATTTAATTCAACTATAAAGTCAATTTTCAGTACTTGTGACCTATATAAAACATTGAGTTTAGAAATCCCCCATTACAACAGATTTATGAAGCCTAAAGTAATGGGGAAGTAGATTACAATCGATGCAAAATACAGCAGACCAATCAAGCGCTTTGTCAAAACATAACCAATAAAAATGAAGAACTCATGAAGTATGAGATTTTCTTTACAATACTTAATAAAATATTTTTACAAAAATTAAAAACCCTAGAAACCGGGCTTCTTTATTTAAACTAACTATAGATTAAAATATTTTATAAACATAGTTATTCCTGATAGTAAAGAAAACTTCATATTAAATGCAAGTATATACTTTAACTTAATTAAGAAACAATACGAAACATTAAGTATATTAAATTTAAGTTACTATTGATTCCCAAATTTTACGATAATACTCTTTTAAGAAAATGTGTGCGAGGTCATTTTTGATAAAAATAAGTCAACCATAGTATTTATAGAAAATTAGAGATTAATTATGTCAAACCAACAGCGTTGAAGTACACAGAGGTTTAATTCAATGCGAATTTTAATAGTTGAAGATGACGAGTGCATAGCTAAAACACTTTTAAGTGTCCTTGGCAACCAGCATTACACAGTTGATGTGGCTAGCGACGGTAACTCCGGTTGGGAGTTAATAGAAACTTTCTCGTATGATTTGATACTGCTTGATGTCATGCTGCCAAAGCTAGATGGACTCAAGATTTGTCAGAGGTTGCGTTCTAAAAACTACCAAACCCCTATTTTACTACTGACGGCAAAAAATTCAAATACAGATAAAGTAGAGGGACTAGAAGCAGGAGCAGATGATTATGTGGTTAAGCCATTTGAGTTTTCTGAGCTACTAGCGCGTATTCGTGTTTTGCTACGGCGCCGAAATTTACCCATTCAAACAGTACTACGATGGGAAAACTTGTGTTTATATCCAGATAGCTGCGAAGTTACCTACAACGATAATTTGCTCACCTTAACTCCTAAAGAGTACCGTTTACTAGAACTTTTCCTTGGTTTAGCAGAGGGTTCACGTCTTGCCAAGCAGATAGAGCAGATGTTTAAGTTAGGGATGCAAAAAGACCAAACTACAGTAATTAACCTCTGCCACTTAGTAGAACTTCTCCAACAAGAACTCAATAAACCAGTCTTTGAAGAGTTTGACAAAGCAGTTTTGAATTTTGTAGAGGAGGAAGATAGTGTTAAATAATACTTTTAATAACCAAGAAAATTCGTCTATAGAGTCAATAAACCCTGTAGACTCACTTGAAGTATTGCTGCATAAATTAATGAACCGCGTCCGTCAATATGCAGAATTATCTGACATTTTGTCTGTAACCGTTAACGAAGTGCGGGTTTTTTTAGAAACTGACCGGGTTAAGGTATATAAATTTGATACAGATGGTAGCGGTGAAGTTGTCGCTGAGTCTGTTAACGAGTGTTTACCATCACTGTTAGGGCAACATTTTCCTGCTGAGGATATTCCACTGGAAGCACGTGAAATGTTTCAAAAAGTTCGCCAGCGTACAATTGTAGATGTACCTGCTCAAACTATAGGGTTAAGTCGATTTTTATATCCTGACAGTGATAACAATGATATTTGGTTTCGTCACGTAGACCCCTGCCATATCGAATATTTGATATCAATGGGTGTGAATTCTTCTGTAGTTGTGCCAATTTTACACCGTCAGCAGTTGTGGGGATTATTAGTTTCTCATCACAGCGTACCGCGAAATGTTACCGAACGAGAATTACAAGTATTGCAACTTATAGCAGACCAATTATCGATTGCGGTGGGACAGTCAACCTTACTTCAACAGACTCGAATTTTAGCACAACAAGAAGCTACAATTAACCGCGTTGCTAAACTGTTACATTCGATGACCGAAATGCAGTTGCAACAGGCTTTAGAGTTAGCTGTGTCGGGTTTGCAAGCTAGCGGTGGTAGAGTTTATATTGCGCCACAAAAACCAAACGAAGAAGCGCAAATATATAGTTGTGGGTCTGGGAGTATATTGAATGAAGATTATTGCGATTGGTTAACTACTCAACCAACATTACCTGAACTGAGCCATATTTGGGTATTTAATGATTTGCTTGTGTACTCTTTACCAGAATATTTAGCGAATGATTTTAATAAAGCTGAAATTCGGAGCTTATTAATTATTCGTTTGGAGTACCATACTTCAATTGTGGGTTATTTGAGTATTTTCCGTCGCTCTATTGATACAGAAACTTTATGGGCACGGCGCCGAGACCCTCTGGAAGCGCGACACTTACGTCCGGTAAAATCGTTTGAAGCATGGCAAGAGTTAAAAAAAGCTCAAGTCAACCCTTGGACGGCGCCAGAAATTGATTTAGCTAATTCTTTGGGTAGCCACTTTGCAATGGCAATTCAGCAATATCATCTGTATCAAAAATTGCATGTTACTAATTATCATTTACATAGAGATATTGAACAAAGAAAGCTGTTTGAAAGCAAAATTTCTGCATTAAACACGGAGTTAGAAACACGAGTAATTGAACGCACTGCTGAGTTACAGCAAGCTAATACCGAATTGAAACGTGAAGTCACAGAACGTCAAATCGCACAAGCTTCTGTAGAGCGTTTAAGTCGGTATAACGAGTTAATTTTAAACTCAGCAGGTGAGGGAATTTACGGTTTAGATGCCAACGCAAAACTCACTTTTATTAATTCTGCTGGCGCCAGAATGTTGGGTTATCAAGTCGAAGAACTAATTACCCTAGGTCAGCATTTTATACACTATACCTTAAAACACTCTAAACCCGATAATACTGCCTACAAATGGTCAGAGAACCCAATTCGTGCAACTTTGGAATATGGCAAAGTCCAAAACATTAGCGATGATATATACTATCGTCGAGATGGCACAAAATTTCCTGTTGAGTATATTTCAACACCAATCGAAGAACAAGGTCAAATTATCGGCGCCGTAGTTATTTTCAAAGATATTACCGAACGGCAAATAATTGAGCGCATGAAGGATGAGTTTGTTTCTATAGTTAGTCACGAACTACGAACACCTTTAACTTCGATATGCAGCGCTTTAGGTTTACTATCAAATAATTCGCTTGATAGCCAACCAGTTAAGAAACATAGAATGTTAGAAATTGCCTTTGAAAATACAAACCGCTTGGTGCGTCTTATCAACGATATCCTTGATATCGAGCGCATCAACTCCGGCAAAGTTTCAATGCATTTTCAAATATGTAATGCTGCTGAATTAATGACGCAAGCTGCTGATGAAATGCGCGCAATGGCAGAAAAAGCCGAAATTACTCTTTGTGTGGCGCCACTTCATGCTCAACTTTGGGCAGACCCAGACAAAATAGTTCAAACACTTACTAATTTAATTAGCAATGCGATTAAGTTTTCATCACCTAGTAGTCATGTTTGGTTAAGTGCGGAAATTCAGATGACTCCTCATATATTATTTAAAGTCAAAGATGAAGGGAGGGGAATTCCAGAAGATAAATTAGAAACTATATTTGACCGTTTTCAGCAAGTCGATGCATCAAATTCTCGTAACCAAGGTGGGACGGGTTTGGGACTTGCCATATGTCGAAGTATTGTACAACAACATGGAGGCGCCATTTGGGCAGAAAGTATATTAGACGTAGGTAGTACATTTTATTTTACATTACCTTTATTACGAGGAGCATAACTATGAGTAAGCGTGTATTAATAATAGATGACGAGCAGGGTATTAGAGAAACAACTCAAGTATGTTTAGAAATAACTGGAGATTGGGAAGTTTTTACTGCTAGTTCTGGTAAAGAAGGATTAATATTAGCAGCTTCTGAAAAGCCAGATGTAATTCTTTTGGATGTAATGATGCCAGATATGGATGGGTTGACTACATTAAAAAAAATACAATCAGACTTAGAAATTCAGCATATACCTGTAGTCTTTTTAACGGCAAAAGCTCAACCTGCCGAACAGCGTCAATTTAGCCATTTAAAATTGGCAGCATTAATTACTAAACCCTATGACCCATTTACTTTATCAGACCAACTTACAGAAATAATTTTACGAGGAGTTCAAAAACCATAAAAAATTACCTTTTAATATTAGCAAGCGATAAAGTCGGATATTTACATAAGAAGTTTTTATTTTTGCGTTTGCTTGCGAGTCATAGTGATTACTGCCTTGACCGTAAGCTCTGGTAAATCGCCCAAAGTTGGTAAAATGTCTTCAGTAGAAAAAATTTGGGGTAGGTTATCTCCAAACCATACCCAAACCTGTTGGCGAGTTATATCTATTAGCCAAGCTAATTGCGTTCCATTGCTAAGGCAGTGGAGAATTTTGTTTTGCACATCCAAGGTGCTTTGATCAGGAGAAAGAATTTCAATTAACCATTCCGGCGCCCCCTGTAGCGGTTCATCTTCATCGCCAAGACGGTCACTGTTGACGACAGAAATATCTGGTACTGAGGAGTAGGGAGGTATAATACAACGCAGTTCTTGCACGGCTTCAAACCGCTCAGTTTTTGCGATTGGAAAACCACAACCAGCCTTTTGTGTACTAGATTGAGGATAAGATAATTGATTTTCTTGTGTGTCTGGCATTTTAGTAAGTAAGGCGCCAATACGACAAATTAATCGTTCCGATAGTTTAGATGCACTACCTCAATTGTGTGATGCGATTTTAGAGGATGTGGCTTGCGTTATGAAATGTGATTTGTACTCATAAGCAGTTTTAGAAGGCGCCGACAAAATATAGATTCTATCCTTTGCTATTGAGCGTTTTCCGAAGTGCTGGCACCCTTAGCATATATCTTGCACCTACGCCGAATTTGTAACTACGCTCATACCCGCCAACACCCTACAAGGGTGTAGCTAATTGAACAAAGCCCACCGGGAGTGGGCTACAATCTTAGCCTACGTAGGTAGGCTAAGATTGTAGCCCCAGTCATTTATTGCCTGCGGGCGGGTCGTAAAATACTAATTCCTGTGTCTGGGGAACCAGGGAACGGAACCAAATTGCAAATATTGCACAGTCTTGTATATAACCATCTAAACTGATGCCTTACCAGTTTTCTACAGGGTTGGTGGCAGCATTTATAGATAATGGCGCCCTTTTAGGGTGGTTACTAAACCCGCAACAGCGACAAGTGGAAATTTATAAACCGGGTAAAGAGGTAGAGGTATTGGAGAATCCTACTAAATTGTCTGGTGAGGATGTGCTACCAGGTTTTGTTTTGAATTTGCGTCGAGTATGGGGTTAAAAATGGTAGAGACGTTACATATAACGTCTCTACCAAGGTGGGGAATCAACCGGGCATGATATAATGTTTATTACTATTGCGGCATTTGTTTAGATTTATGACTCCTTTGACATTAAGTTTAGACAGCGTTCATCTGAGTGACGAGCAATTCTATCAGTTATGTCAAAATAACCGCGAGTTACAGTTTGAACTTTCGTCTAAGGGAAAATTAATAATTATGTCACCTGTTGGAGGCGAGAGCGGCAATCGAGAAGCTGACTTTATTATCGATTTAGGAATTTGGAATCGGCAAACTGGTCTCGGTTATACTTTCAGTTCCTCCACTGTATTTAAGTTACCCAATGGTGCAAACCGTTCTCCCGATGCCACTTGGATTAAAAAGGAACGTTGGGAAGCACTCACTCTCGAACAAAGACGCAAATTTCCCCCCATCGCACCAGATTTTTTAATTGAATTAAGGTCAGCAACAGATGATTTGGAAACGCTGCGTGAGAAAATGCAGGAATATATGGATGCAGGGGTGCAATTAGGATGGTTAATTAATCCACAACTTTCTCAAGTGGAAATTTATCGTACTGGGCAAGATATAGAAGTGCGGAACCTGCCTACACAACTATCAGGTGAAAATATATTACCAGGATTTAGCTTAAGTTTATCCCCGTACTAATAGAATACAGAAGACTGAGGAGCGGGTGGTGCGTCAAAGCAGATGATTTTTCAACAGGTGTTAATATTATAGATATTAGTAAACTTATTTTATGAAAAAAACTAGAATATTCTTTTTGACCATGAACAAGAATTGCTGTTAACTTCGGCGCCATTGCCACAATGACAGGTTCAATAACAATAAATATTTTTTGAGCTAAAGTACTAGCCAAAACATAGTATCCAAACTTTTTAAGTGTTACGAGTTTAGATAGCAAAATTTTATCAACTTGCGACAACATCAACGATACTACTATTGTCCAACTAACTCCAGCAGAAAATCGCCAAATTTGTTGTACAATACTGAATTTAAAACTAAGCCATTAGAACAGTAATAATAATGTTGCCAATTATATAATTAACAACGTTGATAGCGCATCCCTGGTAACTGTGCAATTAAACCCATTAACTCAAGTTGTAATAGCGCACTAGAAACTAAACCCGGCGCCATACCTGTTTGTTGAATAATGGCATCAAAAGCAGTAGAGTCCATCGAAACAGTTTCGATAACCTTTTGAAGTTCAGGTTCTAATTGAGGTAAAGCTGTTTGTACAGGTTTTGCAGGTATGGAATCAAACTGTGGTATCGCTCCTAGCATTTTAATTAACTCATCCAGTTCGCTTGGAATTGGTGTGGCGCCTTGTGCAATCAGCTTTAAACAACCTTGAGAATTATAATCATCCACTCTACCCGGCAGTGCATACACATCACGTCCAAACTCGTTCGCGTAGTCTGCTGTAATTAAGGCGCCAGATTTAATAGGCGCCTCAAGTACCAAAACCGCGCGACACAAACCAGCAATAATGCGGTTGCGACGAGGGAAATGTGTGCGGTCGGGTGGAGTTTTGCTATTAAATTCACTGACAACCATTCCTTGCTTTAGTATTTGCTGATAAAGTTTTTGATTTTTTGCAGGGTAGACAACATCAACACCTGTACCAAAAACAGCAATAGTGCGTCCGTCTGCTTTCAATGCAGCAACATGACTTTCACTGTCAATACCCTCTGCCATTCCCGAAACAACTGTAAATCCATTCTTTGCAAGCGCAGTACTAATTTGCCTAGTCCAACGCACACCATATTCACTCGGTTGTCGTGTCCCCACAATTCCAATAAGTCCTTTTTGCCCCAAGTTCTCTTCTAGTTCTACGGTGCCGCAATAATACAAAATAGGTGGAGGACTCGCAGTTTCCATAAGTAAACGCGGGTACTCATCATCAACAGGTGTCCAGAAATTAGGATTTTCTTTGAGGTGTTTTGCGAGGAACTCTTCTGGATGATTAGTTTTATTAAAATTAGCTCGCTCTTTGCCGACTTTTTGTATTGTATTGAGACCAAAACCTTCTACGGCGCCTAATTCGCTTGAATTTACGAACCATGCAGCTTGTAAAGAACCAAAGTGCTGATGCAACCGTTGTAATAATACTGGGCCAACACCTGATATCTGCGACCAAGCTAACCAATACGCGCGTTCTGACAACTTCCCATCCTCAATAACTATATATAGTGTTCCCAGAATGAATTTTGGATTTATGCTTGGAGGTGAAAGCGTAATTATTTTTAACTCTTGTTTCTTGGTCGATATATTGTAATATTGTAATAAAAACGACAATTTTGGGTAGAAGCCAGGTTCCTGTACTTTCTAATATAATGACAATAATATATTTATGATACTGGTGATGTTCCAGAAGCACAAACAGGGACATTATTTTGAATAATTGGTTTTAGAGGTAAATTTTGACCAGACTTATTAATCTGACAAACAATACTAACTATTGTAAATCCACTCTCTTTTTTTGTGGAAGAGTCTTGCTTTTTATGAGGAACAGCAAACACTGCTCCAACAAAGCTATTTTTATCCTGTTTATTTTGATTTGTTTCCTTTAAAAAAGCGTAATGGTAAACTGCGTTTTTTGTGGTGGAGAGAGAAAATTGATAAAACTGATTATTCGCTAGGTTATTAATTTCCATTTGTTGTTCTACCTTCTTTAATGAATCCATAAAGTAACCATTTTCAATATGTGAAGCTTGCTGCATTCTATTTATGGCTTGAATATAAATCAGAGCAAATGATTTGCAGCCACAACTTGGTTCGGTGCGTAGCAGCAATGAAGCAGCAACTATTCCAACTGTCACGAATGGGAATACAAGCCATCCACCAGGAAATATTAGCTTTTTTTTAATAATTGCTTGTATTAAATTTGATTTTTGATTATCTTGCATATGAAATTATAAAGAACAGAAGTCTTCTTTGTTATTGTTCCCTAAATCTGAGTTGATGTAACATCACGCTGAGATTGGGGAGCGAGTATCAACTCTTGAAAAAACCGGGTTAAGATGGTGCTAAGTTGTACACACTTGTTAAAATAAGACAGTTTACAGCCTGTTGAGCATGAGTGAAACTGTTTACATCGAAACCAGCATTTTTGGTTATCTCACTGCCAGATCGACCAAAAATCTGATTATTGCTGGAAATATTGAGATTACAAGAGACTGGTGGGAATTACGCAGAAGTGCTTTTACTCTCTACATCTCACAAGTTGTTTTGGACGAGGTATAGCAAACCTATATGAGTTGTGAAAAATTATATTTCGTAGAGACGCGATTAATCGCGTCTCTACAAATTGTGGATTTTACAAATGATTTAGGACTGCTATATCACAAGGTGATGCGGAAATAGCAGATCAACGGTTAGAGGTAGCTCGTGGAATCCCATTACTTAAAGTGACCGAAGCAGTTGAGAACCTAGCTGCTCAGTTTATGGCAAGGAGCAAATAGTAATCTTTACAATCTAATTCCAATAAGTTATACAAGTATTACATGTGAGTTTAATGTAATAATAGTTACCATGATTCTTAAATATACTGCTGGCTATATTCCGGGTAAAAAATCAGAGGGTGCGAAGTTTCATCAAATAGGACGTTTCCAGAGTAAGCATTTACCACCCAAAGTAGACCTGCGTAAATATATGACCGATGTAGAAGAACAGGTAGGTAATAGTTGTGTTGCTAATGCTTTTGTAGGCGCCTATGAATACCTTGCAAAAAGGGCTTTAGGGGAATCTGGCGATGTTAGTCGTTTGTTTGTTTACTATAACGCGCGGTCGCTGCACGAAAGCGAAAATGAAGACAAAGGGACACAAATGGAACTAGCAATCGATGCTTTGTGCAAGTATGGAGCTTGTTCAGAAGAACTTTGGGCTAACTCCGAAGAGCTAATATTAGAGCAACCAGACGATTTAGCCTACGAACATGCTGCTAACTTTACAATTGAGGAAGCTGAGTTTGTTGAAACTGACCTTGACTTATGGCGCCATACTTTAGCAGAAGGATATCCAATTGCCTTTGCTCTCAATACATTTAATTCTTTTGATGAAGCTACAAAAAATCGTGGGCGAGTACCAATGCCCAAGTCATCCGATAATGTACGGAAAACCCACGGATGGCACGCAATGCTGTGTGTTGGGTACTCTGATAAAGACAAGATGTTTATAGTACGCAACTCATGGGGTTCTTCTTGGGGAGATAAAGGGTACTGTTATATTCCCTACGATTATGTAATTCACAAAGACTATAATGGACACGACTCGTGGATTATAAAATCTGTTAGCGATTTAGACTTTAGCGCTGAGGTTTGGGAAGAGGATGAGTCTGTTTTTGCTAACGAAGATTCTTTATTGCTATTTGACTTCTATGTTACAACTTCCGACCCAGAGGGTTTTGCGACCGATTTAGAAAATCTATGTCTCAATTATGTAGAAAGCGACGAAGAATACTACTTTGACTATGAGTACGAAGAACAAGATGATGAAAGCTTTGTTCTCAATATCCTTAACTTTGACCTGACAATTGAAGACGCAAGCGAATTCCTTGAAGAGTTAGACGCGCTTTGCGATGAATACGCTATTGATGGTGACTACGACTACTGTATTGATGACGAGGACTGCGAAGAGGAGTAGAAAGATTGGCAACGGATGATGAACGGATGTAACGGATGGTTATTTGTTAAAAACAAAATCTAATTATTTAAAGCAGCCTATCCGTTACATCCGTTGTATCCGTTGCAAAGTTGCTTATCCATGTATATACAATTATTTCAACTCTTGACCTCGTGCTAAAAGTTCAATTATTTCGCTACGAGTCAGGTTGTTCGTCTTTGCAATGGCATCTAAGTTTTCCCAAGCAGTATCGGTAAGTCGTATTGAGCGTAAGCGTTTCGGTTCTTTATAATCTGGTTCAAACTGACCTGTAGCAGAACGCTTACGTCGTGTAGATTTTTCTTTATTAGCAGAATATTTATTTTCATCTAACTGAACGTTTGTAGTAATTAAGTTAACTAAGTTATCAATTAGTCTCTGACGCTCCATTGGCATAATATCCGCACTTTGCAGCATATATTCAATCATCACAAAATGAAATAAGGCGCCTAAGAATATACGTGCTGTTGCCTCTGGGTCGGTTAATTGTAATTCTGGATGAAACTGCAAATACTGAGTAATATTATTAACAAATATTTTTTGTGTGTTACTAACTAAATACCTTGCTAGCGTAGGAAACCGACCAGACTCAGCAATTACCAAGCGTATCAAATCTAAAAGTTCTGGTGTATCACTGACACTTTTACTTAGTTGATTTAAAAAATTATTTGCCAAACCTGCCAATACAGATGCAGGTTCTCCTTGAAAAAAATCTTTTGGTAAGTCTAGCACACCTGCACAACTTGTTATCAAACGCTCAATTAAGGCGATAAATAACTTTTCCTTATCTTGAAAATGGCTGTAAACGGTTGTTTTCGATACACCTGCCGCTGCTGTGACTCTATCCATCGTTGCCCCAGCAAATCCGTGTGTCAAAAATTCCTGCATGGCGCCTTGTAAAATTGCTTCGACTTTATCTGCATTTTTTGCTTGCATATCACCTCTTGTTTTGGCTTCATACCGACACCCTAGAAGGGCGGGGCTATACGAACAAAGCCTACCTTCGCAGGCTAATGAGTATATGTTCATCAAGAATTGGTATAACATCACCCACAATTTATTAATGTCTAAATTCTAAAATACGCACCTTGACAAAAGCAACTGTACAGTTTAGTTTAGTAGTGTCACTAAACGATTTAGTTTACCTGTCTCACATAAGAGGGGGAAATTATGGTGCGCGATTCTATAATAAATCATTCAATATTATCAAAAGTTAAACCCCGACAGCTTGTATTACTTGGCATGACTGCAAGTTTACTGGCAGCTAGTGTATTAGTATCTCAAGTCCGCAACAGCCATGTATTACAAAAAGAAAACCAAGCACAGCAAGTTGTGGCGCCTGAAATCAAAACGGTGACAGCGTTAGGTAGACTTGAGCCAAAAGGTGAAGTTATCAAACTTTCGGCGCCGACAGCATCAAGTCAAGGAAGTCGGTTAAAAAAGCTCTTAGTAGAAGAGGGAGATACAGTAAAAGCGGAACAAGTAATTGCAGTATTGGATAGTAGCGATATACTCAAAGCTGCATACGATAAAGCTTCAGAAGTGGTGCAAGTTCAAAAAGCAAATTTAGCCAAGGTCAAAGCAGGTGCAAAAGTTGGAGAGATAGACGCACAGAAAGCCGAAATTGCGCGCGTTCAAGCGCAGTCGTTGGGTGAAGAAAGGGCACAACGAGAAACTGTCTTGAGATTACAAGCACAGTGGGAAGGGGATAAAGCTGCACAAAGAGCGACTATTAGAAGACTTGAAGGTGAGTTGAATAATGCTAAATCAGAATTTGGTCGTTACGAGCAGTTGTATAAAGAAGGCGCCATTTCCCAGTCTAATTTTGACAGTAAGCGTTTGGGTGTGGATACACTGACTCAGCAATTAAGCGAAGCTAAAGCTAATTTTGAACGTACAAATAGTACTGGTAACAGACAAATTCAAGAAGCTAAAGCAGTTTTGAGTCGTATTCAAGCTACTAGTAGCAAGCAAGTAACATCAGCAGAAGCGACGCTTAATAAAATTGCTGAAGTGCGTCCGGTAGATGTTGCCGCAGCTAATGCCGAACTTCGACAAGCTATAGCAGCACAGAAAGAAGCAAAAGCAAATTTTGAGCAAGCTTTTGTAAAGGCGCCTTCAAGTGGAGTTATTTTCAGGGTAAATACTCGTTCTGGGGAAACAGTTTCAAACGATGGCATTGTTGAACTTGGAGAAGTTAATCAAATGATGGTCATTGCTGAGGTGTATCAAAGCAATATTAGTAAAATTAGACCTGGGCAAACAGTGCGTGTTACTAGTAATTCTCTCAATGGTGAGTTATTTGGAAAAGTTGAATTAGTTGGTTGGCAAGTACGGCGCCAGAATATTATTAATTCTGACCCTAGTGATAATATTGATTCACGAGTTGTCGAAGTTAGAGTAAAACTCAATGAACCATCAAGTCAAAAAGCTGCTAAGTTAACAAACTTGCAAGTCAAAGCAATATTTGAATTATAGATAATATAAAATTATCATGATAGAATTTATTCAAGAGTTACAAAGACGTACACCTTTAGGGTGGCTGCAATTAAACCGTCATAAAGGACGCTTAATTGTCGCAGTTTCTGGGATTGCATTTGCAGATGTTTTGATGTTTATGCAATTAGGTTTTCAAAGCGCGCTTTTTGATAGTAATACTCGTCTGAACCGCGCAATACTTGCTGATGTCGTTTTAGTTAGTAATCAAGCTAAAAATACCGATAATATATCTACGTTTACACGACGAAGATTATTTGATGCATCAGACGTACCTGGAGTAAAGACCGCAGAACCCATGTATATTAGTACAGTGACATGGAGAAATCCTCAAACGCGAAAAAAAGCAAAAGTTCAAGCGATTGGTTTTAATCCTGAACGACCCGCTTTGAATATACCTGAAGCTAATGCTCAACTTGATAAAATTCAGTTACCAGATAGTTTTTTATTTGATAAAGGAGCAAGAGGAGAATACAAACAGATTTTTGCACAAATCGAAGCAGGTAAGGAAGTTTCTACAGAAGTAGATAGGCGTACTATTACTATAAATGGTTTATTTAAATTCGGCGCTTCTTTTGCTTCTGATGGACTATTGATTTCTAGTAGTGATAATTATTTAAGATTATTTCCGCGTCAAAAAGCAGGTAGTGTAAATCTTGGTTTAATTTATATTAAACCAGGATATGACCCAATTAAAGTTGCAACTGCATTAAAAGCGCATCTACCTGATGATGTAAAAATTATGACTCGTGATGAGTTTGTGGAATTTGAAGAAGGTTATTTGAGAAGAGAAAGTCCAATTGCTTTTATCTTTACTTTTGGTGTAGCAATGGGGTTTTTGATTGGTGTAATTATCGTTTATCAAATTCTTTCAACAGATGTCAACTCTCATTTGAAAGAATACGCAACTTTTAAAGCAATGGGCTATCCGAATAGTTATTTGCTGGGTGTAATTTTTGAAGAAGCGATTATTATTGCAACAATTGGTTATATACCAGGATTTATCATACCTGTTGGACTTTATCAATTAGCTGCAAATGCTACTAATTTACCTTTATATATGCCAATTGCGCGAGCTATTTTTGTTTTTGTTTTAACTCTAATTATTTGTAGTATTTCTGGAACTATAGCAACCCGTAAGTTACAGTCTGCTGACCCAGCTGATATGTTTTAGCTGATATTTTTTAAACATTATGCATACGAATTTTAGCAATGAGTCTGTTATTTTAGTTAAAAATCTTAACCATTTCTTTGGTAAAGGTCAACTTCGTAAGCAAGTTTTATTTGATGTTAATTTAGAAATAAAGGCAGGTGAAATAATTATAATGACTGGCCCTTCTGGTTCTGGTAAAACAACCTTACTAACTTTGGCAGGTGGTTTACGTTCTACTCAAGAAGGTAGTTTACAAGTTTTAGGTAAAGAACTTTGCGGCGCCAATGAAAAACAATTAACCGAGGCAAGGCGAAGTAACGGATATATCTTTCAAGCACATAATTTACACGGTAGTTTAACAGCTTTACAAAATGTGCGGATGGGTTTAGAAGTTCATAAAAAACTCTCTCCAGAGGTGATGATTGCTCGTTCTAAAGAAATGCTAGAATTAGTTGGTTTAGGGCAACGTGTTAATTATTACCCAGATGATTTATCAGGAGGTCAAAAACAAAGAGTAGCAATAGCTCGCGCGTTAGTTAGTCAACCAAAAATTGTTCTTGCTGATGAACCTACTGCTGCGTTGGATAAAAAATCTGGACGCGATGTAGTAGAGATGATGCAAAAACTAGCCAAAGAACAAGGTTGCACAATTTTATTAGTAACTCACGATAACCGAATTTTAGATATTGCCGACCGTATCGTTTATATGGAAGATGGTCGTTTAGTTAGCGATAGTAGTATTAATGCTTCCGATGAAGAAGTATCGCACAAGTTTATCCACAGTTGAATAACAGGAGTTCAGGTTATGGAAACAGTAACTAAAACCGATGTGATAATAGTTGGCGCCGGACCAACGGGTTTATCTTTAGCTGTACAATTAATACATTACGGCATTGACTTTGTAATCTTTGATAAAAAAGAAAGTGTTACCGAACTTAGTAAAGCTGTGATAGTTCACGCGCGCACGTTGGAGATTTATGACCAGGTTAATTTAGCGCAAAAAGCCGTCTCTGGTGGTGAGATAGTTCAGAAAGGCGCCTTGATGCACGATGGCAAAATTAGCGCTCGCCTAGATTTTTCTGACTTTGGTGGGCGCCTTAGTCCGTTTCCCTTTTTCCTCATTTTTGAACAAAGCAAAAATGAGCGTCTTCTTTATGAGCATCTTCAGCAAAACGGGAAAGAGGTTCAGTGGCAGACCGAAATGGAAAGTTTAACACAAGATGCGGACGGTGTGAACGTAGTTCTATTAACAGCAAACGGCAAACAGACAGTTGAAGCTCGATATCTGGTAGGCTGTGACGGCGCCAGTAGTCCAACGCGGCATTTCCTCGGTCTTCCTTTTGAAGGTTCAACACACCCACGTTTGTTTTACGTTGCAGATGTGGAGATGGAGTTTCAGGTTGATCAGGCTACATTTTATGGCGCCTTGGGACATGACTCGTTTGCGCTAATGTTCCCCATGCAAGGTGAGAAGCACTGGAGACTTGTCGGCAACCTGCCCGAATATAATGACCAAGTTGATCAAGATGTTAGATATGATGAAATCGAAAACAAGGTTAAACAATTAGTGCAGCGTCCACTTGATATCACGAACGTGCGCTGGTTTTCGACTTACAAAGTACATACACGTCACGCTGATACATTCTCTGTTGGCAGATGCTTTCTAGCTGGCGATGCCGCACATATCCATACACCTGCGGGTGGACAGGGAATGAATACGGGCATTCAAGACGCTTATAATTTAGCTTGGAAATTAGCATTTGTTTTAAAAAGTTATGCTGGTGTGTCGCTACTCCAAAGTTATAATGAGGAGCGCTTGGCAAACGCTAAACGACTATTGCATACAACCGACCAGTTTTTTGAAGTTGCAGCAGGCGACCAGTGGTATCTTAGATTTTTCCGCGATAATATTTTGCCCGGTCTTGCCAGTGTTGTCACGAAGTTTGGCGCCGCAAAAGAATTTTTATTTCCAATGGTTTCTCAAATTGGAATTAACTATCGTGAGAGTTCTTTAAGTCAACATCATGGCGATAAAGATTTTAAGGTAAAAGCCGGAGATAGAATGCCGTATTTTTTAGTTGATGGCGCCAGTGTTTACGATAAACTCCACGCTCCCAAATTTCACCTGCTTGTTTTCTCAGACGGGGAACATAATTATCAAGGTTTAAAGTTGGAACTTGAAAAAGAATACGGGGAATTAATTGACTTTAATGTTATTCCACTTTACCCGCGCGTTGTAGAGATATTCGGTATAAACCGACCTTTTCAGGTGCTGCTAAGACCCGACAACTATATTGGATTTATCTCCACGGAAGTATCATTAGATGAGCTTAACGTGTATTTTAATGGGTTTGTTGGGCGCCTGTAAACATAGTATTAGCGCGCGTTTTCTGGGTAACAAATTAGTTTAAACACTGGCGAAACGTTTATTGAAGATAATTTAAATATATCAGGTATAAACTTTCTCTCGCCCCAGTATTTGCAAATCTTGTACAGCAAAGTATTTTGATGTAATGATGCGGGAAATTATAAGTTTAATGAAGTTAAAATCCTGAATTTCTGATGCTTTTTTTGAACTATGTAATGATGGAATTTGCTCTGCGAGCATCGATAGTTCCATATAAGCATCGTATCCTTCTGGCTGTGTATAAACACAACGCATCCAGTGAACCTGAGTTCGACGTAAGAAAGATAGCCGCTTTTATCGCCGCTGATGCCAATGAAGCTGTGGGAATGAAACATATAAAAGGCGCCGCATATAGTGAATACATGAAATTAGAACGTCAACTTACCGACATCGAAGTTAGAGGGTGGGAATAGTTTGCAACGGATATAACGGATGTAACGGATAAATTATTGGATACAAATAAACTTCTTCTTGCCCTAATATTTGCAAATCTTGTTCAGTTTGTAGGTTGGGTGGAGGGACAGCGGAACCCAACAATATTATCTTTTTAGAAATATAGATATTGAAATAGACCTTGTTTAATCATCAAATTATTGAGAATCTGAATCATGAAATAGGGCTGACAAATCTCGATAACCACTGATAACACGAAAAATCTCGACATCTTCCCCTATGGGCATGTATAGAATGAGGTAGGTGCCTATTGAGAGGCTACGGATACCAGCTAAAATTTCATCACGCTGCCGTCCAAGGTTAGGGAACTGAGCAATTTTAGCGAATTTAGCATCGAGCTTACTCAAAAAAAGCTCAGATTGAACCAAGCCAGATTGTTTAGCAATATAATCCGCAATTTGCTCAATATCTTTAATTGCAGGTTCAGTGAGTCGAAATTGCTGGGTCATGCTTCGTAGTCGGCGCCGTAGCGTGATCGAAGATTGGCACGAATTTGAGACATCGCAGTTGAGCCATCAACCACTTCGCCCCGTTGGGATGCTTCCAACCCAATGCGTGCTTCTTGTTGAAGCTCTTGCAATCGTCCTTGATAAATGTCTTCTTGCTGTTCTAGGAGTTTTATGCCTGCAAAAATAACTTCGATAGCGTTCTGATACTTACCGCTATTGAGTTGGCGTTCCAACAGGGCTTCTACTTCGGGTGGCAAAAAAATTTGCATGAATTTTTCGATTGAGTAGGAGTAACTGTAATTATAAGCTATGAGCGCGGTCAACGGATGGCAGCAGCTTTGGAGAAGCTAGCAAAAGCAAAAGCTTTTGCAGGAATCAACCCGGTAGCTTGGCAGCGAGATGTGAGACAGGATCGAGAACTTCCAGGTCGGGATGAATAATGCTTTTAGATAGCAATATTATATAAATATAGCTAAAAAATCATCTTTTTGAGAATTATTATTAGTAATTGTGGTGTTTGTAAAAATTAATTTCTATGCATATTGCTTGTAAAGTCCTATTATTAGCGACTTTCAGTAGTTATTTATATAACCTTGACTGGGCTGGTGGGGCTATGCCTCACTTACTTTTATTGACAAAGCGCATTCCGGTCAGTAAAGCTATCCGTTACATTAATTTATTATATGTAACATTCAATTTGTTTTGGCTTGACCAACATTTTCTTTTTTTCTATCTAGATTTGATGGCTTTCTAGGAGTAAAATCACGTAATAAGCCCATCAAGGCTGGCACAACAGTAGGTGTAAGAATAGTAGACAATGCTAATCCTCCTGTTAAAGCAATCCCTAAACCTTGATACAGTTCTGCGCCTTGTCCTGGTACTACAGCTAACGGTAACATTCCTAACACGCTAGTTTCTGCTGACATAAATATTGGTCGCAGTCGGTCTTTTGTCGCATTATAGAGAGATTCGTCGTAATCTTGCCCATAGTCTTGCTGAAGTTGCAATACTCTATCTACTAACAAAATGGCGTTGTTTACTACTACCCCAGTTAAAATGATAAAACCTAAAGCAGTAATCATATCGACTGGCACAATTACACCTGGAATCATATTGGCTACAACAATACTTAGTAAGGCACCACTCATTCCCATTGGTACTGTTGCCATAATTACGAGTGGATAAACAAACGAGCGATATAATGCTATCAGTAATAAATAGGTAATCAACAAAGATAAGACAAACGCTGAAGCAAGTTGTGAGACTGTTTCCGTTAACCTATCAGCAGAACCAGCTAGTTCTAAACGGAAATTTGGCGGTAGATTTTGCCGTAACGGTTGAAGAATTTCGTTTTCTGTACGCTGTACTAGTTCTCCCAAAGGTGCATCGGGAGTTAGACTGATTGTCAAGGTCGTAGAACGCTCTAGATCAACGTGGTTAATTACATCCGGTCCAGTTGTCTCTCGCACGGATGCAACGTCGGCTAGTTGTACAAAACGCCCTTGTGCCTGCATTGTTAAGTTGCTTGGTGTTGTATTGCCAGATGTAGTACTACCAGGCTGTGTGGAGTTGGTGTAAAGCGATAATTGGCGCAGTTGTTCGGGTGTTTCTACAAACACATTTTGCAGCTTGACGGTAACGTCTATTTCCTCTTTTCCTTCAATGAAATCTGAGGCAAGGCGCCCACCCAAAGCAGCTTCCACCATTGCTCCTAATTCCGATTCAGATAAACCGACTTCTGCTAAACGTTCGCGGTTAGGAATCACTTGCAGTTCTGGCGCCCCTGCAACATAATCAGAGCGCACATTTGCGACTCCAGGTAATGCTCTAAGTTTTTGAGTAATCTGTTTTTCCAACTTCTCAACTTCATTTAATTCGGGACCGACGATTTGCAGTTCAAACTCTTTACCTGGGTCGTTAAAAATAGAGAACCTCGTAGGGAACATAAAGCGATACCCAGAATATGTAAAGCTTTTGCTACGTAAGCGGTTAACTACTTCTGCCAAACCATTCGTCGTTGCAAACTCCGGTTTGAGAGTGACACCAATTGCTCGAAATTGAGGCAAATTTACCATGAAAGTATCTTCGATTTCCGGCTGTTGCTTTAAAAAGGCTCTCGCCGAGGTGGATAATTCTAGCGCTTCTTGTACACTTGTGCCAGCAAAAGGTTCCGCTAGCCACATCACCAAGTTACGATTACCTTCTGGCAAATAATCAACAGATGGCAGTAAAAGTATACTGGCGATTAAAAGTCCAATTGGAACTGATAATACCAAAAGTCGGCGCCCTCGTCTTCCTCGACCAATCGACCAAGCTGCTGTTGCCGCCAAAAAGCGCTCGATTTTCTCTTGAACAAATCGAAACTTTGCTGATACTTGTCCCACAAATCGCTCAAACCAGTTACCGCCAATATAGTCACCTCCTTGGAGCATTTGTTGTGCTTCTGCTTGTTTGAGAAATAAACCGCAGAGCATAGGTACTAAAGTAACAGCAGCAAGCATTGAAAAAATCGCTGCCGCAGAAATAGCAATTGCCATGTCGGTAAATAAAGCTGCTATTTCACCTGTCACCAGTACTAAAGGCGTAAAAACCGCAATATTGCTTAAGGTTGCTGCAAAGATTCCAGCTGCAACTTCTTTTGTGCCATCAATTGCAGATACAATCGGATTTTTGCCCTCCTGCATGTGGGTGAAAGTGTTCTCAACCACCACAATGGCGTTGTCCACTACCATCCCTGACGCAAAACCCAAAGCCGCCAAACTGATAATGTTGAGCGTGCGTTTAAACAAGAACATGGCGATAAACACTGTGATCATCGTAATTGGGATAGTCAGCCCAACCACAGCAACGGTTCGCATCGATCCCAAAAATAGCAACAATACGATAATCGCGAGTACCGCTCCACTGAGCAAATTCTCCTGTACTAATTGCACAGATTGGTCGATATACGAACTTTCATCATAGTTAATAACAAAGCCAACACCTTGACCGTTGGCTTCAAACTGCGTCTCCAAGTCTTTTAAAGCTTTTTTGACACCATCAGACACCTGTGGAACATTTGCCCCAATTCGCCGAATTATACCAATAACTACAGAAGGCTGGTCATTTGCCAAGAAAAAGCTGTCTTGAAACTTACGCCCCATTTGCACTTTTGCCACATCGCGCAAATAAACTGTTCCTTGGGAGTCGCGACGCAAAACAAATTTCTCTAGTTCTTCAATTTTTTGAGAGCGACTAATAGTCCTGACTCGATATTCCCGGCGCCCTAAAACTAAAGGACCACCTCGAATATCACGGTTGTTATCACGTATAACATCAACTACATTGCCAATAGTAAGATTGCGGTCAGAAAGAGCCTTTGGGTCAACCCGTATCTCGACTTCCCGCTCTTGACCACCAGCAATGAGGAAACGACTAACACCTTGAACTCGCTGTAATCGCGGTTCAATCACATCTTCCACCAAATCACGGTAGCTATTAGCATCAGGAGTAGAGCCGTTTTTAGGTCTTAGAGTAATCCACATCATCGGCGAATTATCACCACTAGCAACCCGTACTGATGATTCACCCGCTTCTTCTGGCAACTCTTCAGCTTGTTGTAGCTGGTTAATCACGTCTACTAAACGAGCATCTACATCAACACCCCAGTCGAACTCTATATTAATGCTGCTTACACCTGGTCGCGAGTTGCTAGTAATTTCTTGAACTCCTTCAACTTCCTCTAATACCTCTTCTATTGGACGAGTAATCAAGTCTTCTACTTCGGCAGGTCCGGCACCAATATAGGGAGTAGTAATGGTAATTTCTGGTCTATCTCCACCAGGTTGTAGTTCTAAAGGCAACCTAAATAAACCTACCACGCCAAACATCGCTAGTAAGCAAAATAAAACAAAAGTACCATGTCGCCAACGAACTGCTGTTTCTATTATGTTCATTGCTTACTTCCTTGTTTGACTTGAATTGCGGCACTATCAGATAAACCCTCACTACCGCGCATTACGATTTGTTGTCCAGGTTGTAATTGTGGGTGAAAAATTGCCATTTGCTTACCCATATCAGCTACCATTTCCACTTCGTATTGTTTGGCTTTGCCACCATCAACACTGTAAAGTAGCCATTTTTCATTACGACGGACAAGAGCATCGCGAGGTACAACGAAACTAGGACGGTTTGAGCGTAATTCCAATTGACCTTGTACCGCCATTCCTGGTAATAAATTGCTTTGTGGATTATTTAAGCGTACACGTACCATTTGGCGCCGAGAAGTAGTGTTAGCTGCTGGTACTACTCCTGTAACGGTAGCTCGTCCTTGCCATTGTGGCAAAGCACGAGCAACGAGAGTTACAGGTAAACCAGGGATAACTTGACTGCTAAGTTCTTCAGGTAATTCTAAAAACACATCTAATAGCTGTTTATCTACCAGAGTTGCAATAGAACCGTTACTTTCAACATAATCTCCAACACTGACATTACGTGTTTCTACGATGCCATCTGATGCAACTATTACACGAGTTCGCTGTAATCCTAACTTGGCTTGGTTGACTGCTGCTTGTGCTGCTTCTACTAAACCCCGTTGAGCATCAATTTCTTCCTTAACTGGACCAGCTTGTGCTTCTCTTAGTACCGCTTCAGCTTTTAAACGTTCACCCCGTACCGTATCTATCCCTGCCCTAGCTTCAACTAATAACCGTTGGGCAACGGCGCCTTCTTTGACTAAAGCAGTAGTTCGTTGTAAGTTATCTTGTGCTTCTTGTTCGCGCGCTTGCACAGAACGTAAGTCAGATTGACGCTGGGCAATAATTTCTGGACGAGTACCAATTTGTAAACGTGTTAAGCGACTACGCTCTTGTGCTAACCTAGCTTGCGCTTCTGCCAAAACAATATTTTGGTCGGCATTGTCAAGGATGGCAATAGTCGTACCGCGAGAAACTCTATCACCTGCTTGTACCGTGATTTGCTCGACAACACCCGCAGTGCGACTACGAATTGTTGCTCGCGCGCTAGGTTCGATCTGACCGAGTAAACTTATCCGTTTAACTGCATTTCCAGACTGTAACGCGATAGTTTCTACAACTGCTGCAGGTGGCGCCTTTGCTGCACTTTTAGGCTGTGTATTTTTTGCGGGTGTTAAATACCGCCAAACACCTATCCCACCACCAAGCAACAACAACGACAATAAAATCCACAACCACGGTTTCTTTTTTCGTGGTGCTGTGACTGCGATGGGTTCTAATACTGTTTGCGATTCTTGGGAGTTCATAATTGCTAGTAGTGAATTTCGTTCCTCCCACTCCACGTTTTTTAAGAACGCAAATTAGCAGGAACATTTTTAGGTACAGTCCAATAATAGACGGTATGCTGACGGTCATTACCTTGAACTTTTACGACTTTTTCAGGTTTCCATTCACCCATATCAAAATCATGAGAAACGATACGAGTACCTGGCTTGAGTTGGCTTAATAATTTTGGTCGCAGTTTTTTATTAACATCTGGTAATAGATACAGGGTAACAACTGAAGCATTGCTAAAATCTGTGTTAAATAAATCTTGTTGAGCAAATTTTACTTTATCTGTAACACCAGCACTTTGAGCATTTACATTAGCTTCTTTGATTCGTTCTGGGTCAATATCTATACCAGTTCCTCGCGTTCCATATTTTTGTGCTGCGGTAATTACAATTCGTCCATCACCGCTACCAAGGTCATAGAGAACATCATTCTGATTAACTTTAGCCAGACTCAACATTGTATCTACTACTGGTTGTGGTGTTGGAACATAAGGTACATCCGCGCGCACTTCTTTTGCGGGGGGAATTGTGTCGGGTGCTTGAGTTTGCTCTGTTTCGACAGACTCTTTTGATTTAACAATATATTGCTGTCCTCCACATCCTGTAATTCCTAAGCTGGTCACACTAACTCCTGCGAAAAATATGATTAGGAGTTTTTGAAGTTGCATTTTCATAGCTTCATTCCTCGTGGTATGACAAGAGATAACAAATCGTGGCTAAACCTTATTGTTCAAGCCCAAAATCAGAAATCATTCTTGGTACTGCGTTCAACAACACCTAGAACTAGTTAATGACAACAATCAGCACCATAGTATAGAGAGGAGAATGTACAGGCTATGTGGGCGCCTGTATAGAATTAACATATTTACATTTTTCCAACCAGCTTTAAGTCAATAGAAACTATTATTGTATTGCCCAATCATCCAACTAATTTACCCTAAAATCATTATCGAATCAAGTTTAAAAAAGCTTACGCATCAAATTTAATAATAATCGGTGAAACAGTTATTAATCAACTTAACACAAAACAAAGAAGGGCATACTTAATGTTTATAAAATTTTATTTAGCAAAAGACATGTATCTAAAGATATATATATTTTGACAGATAAAAGTTAATATTAAGCAAAAAACATGAATTATATATTTTCACTTCACCCGATTGGGTGAAAATTTTAACTTTATCAATATTCATTATATTTGTCCTACACATAGTTTTCCTTGTCAGCTAATTATGTCAAAAGAAGATAATAAAAACAATTACCTGTGAGGTAATCGATTTTTTACCTTAAGAAATATGAAATAATTATATTGATTTCTTAAAAACGTTAAAATCATATGTATGAAGACAAAGAATTTTATGATATCCCAGATGTACACAAGTTTTACCTGGCACACCGTAGGCGCCCTGATAACCCTAATGACGCACTCGAACGTCCGCTTTTCTTAGAAATTGCAGGCAATTTAACAAATCTGGACATTATTGATTTAGGATGTGGCGATGCTTCGTTTGGCAAAGATGCCCTACTTCAAGGCGCCCGCTCGTATGAAGGTGTTGAAGTTTCGTCATCTATGCTTGATATTGCTCGTCAAACACTTGCAGGCACATCTGGGAAAGTTCGTCATGAAAGCATAGAAACATGGCGAGCAAAAGCTGAACAAGTTGATTTAGTGTCGTCACGGCTTGCGCTAAATTATGTTGAACACCTGAAACCTGTGTTTGAAGAAATTTATAAGGCGCTTCGTGCTGGTGGGAGACTAATTATATCAGTTGAGCATCCTGTTATTACATCGAACTTTGCCAGTTTATCAGAAGGGCGCCGTACTACGTGGTTGGTTGATAACTACTTCAATTCAGGTGCAAGAAAACACATGTGGCTTGGCTCGGAAGTTACGAAGTACCACCATACCTTAGAAGAATATTTTAATTTTGTCACAGATGCAGGCTTTGAGTTAACCCGCGTGCGGGAATCATGCCCTGAAAGAGAAAACTTTTTGAGCGAGGAAGAATATGAGCGGCGTTTACGAATTCCACTATTTTTGTTTATTGCCGCCCGTAAGCCGAAATTTGAATAGTTGTAGTACAGGTCGGAAAGCCTGTACAGTCACATAGTTTTTTTTAACCACAGAGACGCAGAGAAAACTTAAGAGTTGAGAATTTAACCACAAAGGCACAAATAACACAAAGAAATTAACTTTTATTCATAGCTTATAAGGCTTAATAGCAATGATAAATGCGATTAAACTTATAATGGACAATCCCGCGCGTGCGACATATAATTTGTACCTTTGGGTGTTTCAATTTGCCTTACCTCACAACATTAAATGCAAATATTAATTATACTAAATATTTTGTAAAGCGGCGCCACTACCAAAAGGCATAGTTACGCAATAATAAATTTCATGTAAATTCAGTACTAGGAAGAAAACCCGTTTCTTGAAGCAGGCACCGTAATTTTACGTGAGGAAGTTTCGTATCTTTATCTTTCATATTATTATTCGCCATTTCAACAAAGAAGTCTTGCATCAGAGTAATGATGCTGCGGTATTTAACAACGGTAGCAACATAGTGTTCATCTAACTTCATAATTCCATCAGTAATTCCATCAGTATGTATTTGCTCAATGTTGTCGAGTAATAAGGAGCGCAGTTCATAATTTTTTAAGCCTTCTTTGATGCCATATTTCTCCATTATCCTACGTTTATCGTTTTCCGAGCATGAATCATACGGCGCCCAAATTAGGTGTCCAATATTTCGCATAACTTCTCCGTAGTCGTAAAATATGTTTTGCTCAAAAAAAGACTCTTCATCAAGAGTCAACGCAAAACTCTTGTCAAGCACCAAACCAAAATCAGTCAAATATGTTCGCTCACCATCGGTTAGAATATTTTGAAAATGCGCGTCGAAGTGAATAATTTTCTTAGTCCTCAAAAAATCAATCGTCGCGCGTAAGTCATCTAAAGATTTTTGAAATTTACTAGGGTTTACTTGCAGCCATTTATCCAGAACATACGGTATATACTCTAAAAATATAATCAACTCATAATTGGCATTGACTCTATCTAACACATAATTCCGGACGTTTGCATTACCCCACTGTTCAACATCTACATCCGCACGGCGCCCGAAAAAAGGGATAATCCGATAATGGTACATTAGTGGGAAGGTGGAAATTGCTTCTTCTAATACCCAGTTAGTTGTTTTGATATGGGTAATAAGTTCACGAAAGAAACCAAAACCAGGGGAAGCAAAACCGTAATTATAACGTGTTGGCAGGTTATAGAGGTTTTTGGTGGAGAATAGGTTGTTATATTCAATGTTTGTAACTGGAACACGTTTAACAAAGACTTTAGATTCCCCAAAAACTATAATCTGATTAAGCCCCCAACCTGAATTTGACTCCTTTGACTCACTATTATCAAACAGAGAGCGCAATTGTGCATTATCTAACTGGGCAATTTGTGAATTGAGCGCGAAGTACCTCTTCCTTCTAAATTCTATATCGTTATTAGCCATTTTACGAGCGTCCAGAAGTGCGAGATTTACAATAGCAATAGCGGAGATTGCTAAGTTTCTAATCTATGGAATTTTTAAAAATTAAATTAACCATCTTGTGGGGTGGGCATCCTTGCCCGCCCTTATATCAGGCACCCAATATCAGGACGGGCGAGGACGCCCATTCCACAATATGGAGAATTAAAAAAAATTTTACATATATGACATACTACAGAATATAACATACTACAAAATCCTTCATTGGAGGGAGGGAAAATTCTAGAACATGTTCTACTTTGGATAGGTTGCCTTGCCATCAAAATTACCAAAGTATAAATTGCGCTCAGGAGGGAAAAGGATGAGTTCCTTTGTACTCGGTTTTCAGGATATTGACAAAACACAACTCATGCTTGTTGGGGGTAAAGGCGCGAACCTGGGAGAACTTTCCAAGATTGAAGGAGTCCTCGTACCGGAAGGTTTTTGTATTTCGACTAAAGCGTTTAAAAGAATCATTGGGGAAACGTTGCCGATTAACGAATTATTTGATCAGTTATCGCTTCTAAAAGTGGAAGACCGAAAAAAAATCGGTGAACTTAGCGGTGAGATTCGCTCTTTCATCGAAGGGATAGCCATTCCTCAAGACATTATTGAAGAGATCACCCGCAGACTCTCCAGGCTTGATGAAAAAAATGCCTATGCAGTACGATCTAGCGCAACTGCGGAGGATTTACCGACGGTCTCCTTTGCAGGCCAGCAGGATACGTATTTGAACATTATCGGAAAGGAGGCAATCCTACAGCATATCAGCAAGTGCTGGGCATCGCTATTTACCGAGAGAGCAGTAATTTACCGCCTTCAAAACGGCTTCGACCACCGTAAAGTCCACCTGTCTGTGGTTGTTCAGAAGATGGTCTTCCCGCAGGTAGCAGGAATTTTGTTTACTGCCGATCCCGTCACTTCTAATAGGAAAGTGTTATCCATTGATGCTAGCTTCGGGCTTGGTGAGGCCTTGGTCTCCGGACTGGTGAATGCTGATATATATAAAGTGTGTAACGGTAAGGTTATCGATAAGAAGATATCCACCAAGAAACTGGCTATTTATGCCTTAAAAGATGGAGGTACTTTTGAACAGGAGATTGAGCCATCTTTGCAGAATAGGCAAGCACTGACGGATGAGCAGATTTTACAGCTTGAGCGCATGGGCAGAAAGATCGAAGAACATTTTGGCAGCCCCCAGGACATTGAATGGTGTTTAGTTGATGATACATTTTATATTGTCCAGAGTCGGCCAATCACTACTTCATACCCGATCCCTGAAGCGAATGATCAAGAAAATCACGTCTATGTATCTGTCGGTCATCAACAAATGATGACCGACCCCATGAAACCATTGGGATTGTCTTTTTGGCTGTTAACGACAAGGGCGCCCATGCGTACAGCTGGGGGAAGATTATTCGTTGATGTTACACATGTGCTGGCTTCGCCTGCCAGTAGAGAAACATTGTTGAATGCTATGGGACAACACGATCCGCTCATCAAAGACGCACTTACGACCCTTATAGAGCGGGGGGATTTTATCAAATCGTTACCAAATGAGAATCCCGGTAAAAACAGTAAAGGTGCGTCGTCTGCGGGTTCTCAGTCACCCATCAAACCCGATCCGTCAATCGTTTCTAATTTGATCAAGAATAGTCAAACATCGATCGAAGAGTTAAAACAAAACATCCAAACGAAATCAGGATCAGATTTATTTGATTTTATTCTGGAAGATATCCAGCAATTAAAGAAGATTTTATTTGACCCACAAAGTTTGGGTGTGATAATGGCTGCTATGGATGCTTCATCATGGATCAATGAAAAAATGAACGAGTGGTTGGGTGAAAAAAACGTAGCAGACACGCTTTCTCAATCTATACCAAACAATATTACTTCGTCTATGGGTCTGGCGCTATTAGATGTCGCCGATGTGATTCGTCCTTGTCCAGAAGTAATTGATTATTTACAACATGTAAAAGAAGATCACTTTTTGGATGGACTGGTTCAGGTTGATGGCGGACAGGAAACCAAAGATGCTATCTCTGCTTTTCTCAACAAATACGGAATGCGATGTGCCGGAGAAATCGATATTACGAGAACTCGTTGGAGTGAAAAACCAACCACACTTATCCCTATGATTCTCAATAACATCAAAAACTTTGAGCCTAATGCTAGCAATCGTAAATTTGAGCAAGGGCGCCAGGAAGCTTTAGAAAAAGAACAAGAGTTATTAGATCGATTGAGGCAATTACCGGATGGTGAACAAAAAGCCAAAGAAACAAAACGAATGATTGACCTGATCCGGAATTTCATCGGTTATCGTGAATATCCAAAATACGGCATGGTTAATCGCTACTTTGTTTATAAGCAAGCTTTACTGAAAGAAGCCAAACAACTCGTACAAGCCAACGTTATTCATGAAAAAGGAGATATTTACTATCTCAGTTTTGAAGAATTTCGCGAAGTCGTATGCACAAATAAACTGGATTACCAGATCATCAGCAAACGAAAAGACGAGTACAAATTATATGAAAAACTAACTCCCCCACGTGTTATCACGTCTGATGGTGAAATCATTGCAGGTGAGTACAAACGAGGAAATCTTCCAGCCGAAGCTATTGTAGGTCTAGCTGTTTCAGGAGGAGTTATAGATGGACGAGCGCGCGTTATCTTAAACATGGAAGATGCAGTTCTAGAAGATGGAGATATATTAGTCACCTCCTTTACTGACCCTAGCTGGACACCATTGTTTGTATCCATAAAAGGTCTAGTCACCGAAGTTGGTGGACTGATGACGCATGGAGCAGTTATCGCGCGTGAATATGGCTTACCAGCAGTTGTGGGAGTAGAAAATGCTACCAAACTGATTTTAGATGGGCAACGAATTCGCGTGCATGGAACAGAAGGGTATGTTATATTATTGTACTGCGGTTAACTCCACAATTTTAGTACTAGCTCTTGCAACTGACTCTGCTAACTTATCCCCGCCATATTCTTCATTTTCAACATGAATAAAGGTAATATCAGTAATACCGATAAACCCAAAGACAGTAACAAGGTAAGGGTCATGATGATTCATCTTTTCATATTTCCCACCAGGATGAAAGCCAGAATCGCCCCGTGCTTCGACGATAAACATTTTTTTACCTAGTACTAACGGCTTGAAAACATTGGCAGAATCATTCGGTTCAAATGCAACAGTTCGTCCCACTCGAACAATTTGATCAATGTAAGCCTTAAACGTACTGGGTACGCTAAAATTATACATAGGAACACCAATAACATATATATCAGCCGCTAAGAATTCATCCACTAATTGATCACTGATGCTAATGGCTTTTCGTAGTTCAGGTGTATGTTCTTCAGGCGAAGAAAATGCGGCGGCAATCCAACTTTCATCAACATGAGGAACGGGATGGCGCCCAATATCGCGATAAGTAACAGTATCATTAGGATGAGCTAGTTGCCATTTTTCAACAAACTCTCTGGTCATACGGCGAGATTGTGAGCGTGTACCGCGCGGACTGGCATCGATGTGCAATAAATGTGCCATAATTGTTAGCCTTCTATTGATTTAAAACCAGCAAAATAATCAATCACAATTTCAGTTTACAGAAGCCACTCGCGACTGCGCTATCTAATTCCTCTGAAACTATCAAATTCTTGCGGTCAAGTTTCCAGCTACTGGGTAAAATCTTTTTGTGACTATGGCGCCTTTGAATTACGGTTAAATCATTAACATACTTTAGCAGCAAAAACAACTATAATTATAAATTAAGATTGCCAACTTTAAGACTTTTTGGTAAGTAATCACACAAGTGAATATAATTAGGATTAAACGCAATTGGGTTTGCCTGTATGAAAAGTTCTGCTACCCACCCAACTCTTAAGGATTGCTTACCCTGCTTATCTAGCGAATCGCAAGGCTGGGAGAATATTGTAGTTGAGAAATTTCAACATCCTGCTGGACAAGGAAATTGTACCTACAGTTTGGAGCATACAATTTGTCTGTCGCTTGCCCCTCGTCCAATTCGCTTAATGCAAATTCAGGGTGGCAAAACCTATACAGGACTGTACGGCAAAGGGGACATTTCCATTACACCAGCCAAAGTGCCTTTTTTCGCGCGCTGGGATGGAGAAGATCACTATTTACAAATTCGGATTACATCTGGGTTTATTCAAACTGTCGCCCTTGAAGCTCTCGCAATTAACCCAGATAACTTAGAGTTACAGTCAGAATTTCGGATTCGTGATCCACAGATTGAGGCAATTGGCATGATGCTGCTAACTGAACTTCAACAGGGCAATTCAGGCAGCAAGCTCTACATTGATTCCTTAGCAAACGTTTTAGCAGTACACTTAATTAGACAATACGCTACCACCAAACCGCAGATTCCTATTTTTGAAGGTGGATTATCTGAACGGCAACTATTACAAATCTTAGATTATATCCACGAACATCTACATAAAGATATCAAGCTTATTGATTTAGCAGGTCTATTGGGTATCAGTCAATTTCATTTTAGCCATTTATTCAAACAATCTCTTGGAACAACTCCCTATCAATATTTACTTCAACAACGGGTAGAACGCGCGAAGCAATTATTGAAACAAAATAATCACTCGATTATGGAAATAGCTTTTTTATGTGGTTTTAATAGTCACAGCCACTTGAGTAAACAGTTTCGGCAACTCGTAGGCATGACACCGAAAGCTTATAGAACGCTAAAATAAGCTAGCTACCGTAGTAAACACTGATATAACTTGAATTACCAACTATAAACACAAAGCTAACGCATTTGATTTGCGTCCCATTAAAACATTTACCCTGTATTTACCACAGAGGCGCAGAAGGCACAGAGAAGAGAGATTTAAAATTTGCGCCAATAATTAATAACACAATATTATGATTGTGAGTTTGGCTCAGTTATCCACTGAACAAGTTGAATAATAACACCGTTTGGGTCTTTAACCTGAAAAAATCTTTCGCCCCAAGGTTCGGTTTCTATTGGCGTTATAATTGGCGCCCCTTCTTTTTGTAATCGACTATATTCGCTATCGATGTCATCCACCACGAAGACAATTAGCAAACCATCTGCTCGATGTCCTCGCATATGGGTTGGTTTAAAGGTTTTTAGCCCAGTTTGAAGAAAAATAAGGTTGAAACCAGCATCTTGCCTAGAGAGAGATACAAACCCGTCGGCTGACATATCTTCATTGAATCCGAAGTGTTTCTTGACAAAGGCGCCTGAAGCCGTAACATCATCCACGTTGAGTGAGATAGCTGAAGAAGTAATTTGCATTTTAAATTCCTGAGCGTGGGACAGCGAACAAAAAAGTTTTTAGTCCTCCGAAACTTATGTATTATTACTTTCAAGATTTTTAATCAAACCAATAAGCTCACCTGGTTGAGTTAGCTAGTTAGTGATCAGTGGTAATTTTCATAACTTTATCAACCTAAAAAATTCTATATTACAATATATTACACAAAAATTAAATTCGGTCAAAAATATCGAAAAACACTTGGGCAGCACCAGAATTGTAGTATGTGTCAGGAGGCAAAGCTTATACATCAGTCTTAGGGCTGATATATATACTTAATCTCTAATTTCTGTGTAGAGACGCGATTAATCGCGTCTCTACGTATCTGTGTGGTAAAAAGAATTGCTGCACAGTTGGTATGCCTGTGCTACGGTGTATCATCATCCCTGTGCTACAGCTTTATTACTTGCTCAGAAAGTTGAGAATTAAGCTAGAAACTTCGTCTGGGTGAGTCAATATTGATGTATGGTCGGCGCCATCAATCCAGGCAAAGCGAATATTAGGAACCTGCTTAAACAACTTTGCCGTGTGCAAGTTGTCTTTCATGTCCTCCGCGTCTACATGCATTTTTTTATTACTCATAGGTACAGGCTTTTAATCCTTTGATGTTAATAACGGCAAACGATACCAACCAAAAATGGCTAATTCTATTAGCAAGCAACCAAACTGTATAAGCACCTGTTCAACATTCAATAACTCGGTCATAACCCCAGCGAGTAACAAACCAAAAAGACCACCAATAAAGTGAATAGCATTAAATGATGTAAAAACTTTTCCCGCTATTATTTCTGGTGTTTCTTCAAGCAAAATTGTTTGGGACAAAGGATTACCCGCTCCCAATAACAAGCCAGCTAAACCTGTGGATAATATGACTTGGTACTGATTAGTGGCAAAGGCGCCAAGCATAATAGAACCTCCTGTTAAAAGTAACCCACCATAGTAAATTGCTGAACGAGAAAATTTATGAGAAAGCAGTGAGAAAGATGTTGCACCAATTGTTGCCACCAATCCAAATATAGATAAACTAATGCCAAGTAATGTATTGCTACCAAACTTACTCGTCGCCAACACAGGTAGAAGTAAGCTCAAAAATGGTAGGATGGCAAAATTTGCAACCATACCAACAATTGCTAAAGGTCTAATTTCAGGGTGCTTAAAGATAAACTTTATACCCGATAACCCAGCATCTTCGGCGCCTCGTGACACTTGAACTCGTCTTGGTATCGCAATCAAAAATATACCCGCACAGAGTAAAAAAGTAGCGGCATTAATGAAAAACGTATTGATGATTCCAGTCGCACCAATTAAAGCAACACCGATAATTGGGCCAAGAAAATCAGCCCCATTTTCAAGTCCTCCTCGCCATGAGTTGATTTTTTCCAATGATTTGCCAGATAAAGAAGCCAAACTTGGTACTAATGTTTGTCTAGCTGAGGTTCCTGTCGGGTCAAAGAGCGCTCCTAAAAATACCAATAGAAAAATCAATAATGGGGAAACTTCATTAAAGTAAATAAAAGTCAATGGCAAGGCGAGAACAGAAAAAAAACTCAGTATATCTGCTGTCACGCTTGTATTCCAGGCGCCGAATCTATCAATTGCGCGTCCACCTACAATAGCAGCCAATACTATCGGAATGATGTTGCCAACACTGGCAATTCCAGCAACTAAAGGAGAATGAGTATATTGTAATACTAGTATAGGAATTGCAACAGCCGCAATTTGATTGCCCAATAAGGACAATGATTCCGCAGCGATTAAGGCAATTATTGGTATTGAACGGATATTAGCTTCCTCCTTCAACTTCTGTTGTCGATTGTTTAGTTAGCCTACTCAAATATCTACTCTTTAATGTGCTACAAATGTAGTATAATACTAAAAAGAGGAAAAATAAACAAAAATAAAAACGCAAAATTTAGCTCTTATCCAACACCAACACCAGACGGAAGAGAATTTTATAGTGTGTTCGCTGCACTACCAGTTCTGGCAAAGGTATTGGTAAAATAACTTCGTGCCAATAGCCTCGCGGAGTTTTGGGAACCCAATCAGGTGATATTGACACAGCTTCACTTACTAACCAGATAGAAAATAATCTCTTCAACGCTTGTTGAATAAATTACTTGGCATATAAAATAATAACCTCTAACTAAAGTTATATTTTTTTCTGGCGTATTCAGTGTAAGCTTATACTGAAGTATTAACTTCCTCATTTTTATAATGAAGTCAAAAGATGTTTTACACTAATCATATCAAGCAATTTTTTCAAAAATTAAACGTAGTACTTAGCATCTAAGTTAACTTCCTCTAACTAAAGTTATAGTTTTTAAACAACTTAATAAAAAATATTATAAGCAATTCTCATAGGAATAAGCGATAGTGAGACCTCTGCTATTAAGTTTTTCTTAATCAAGACTTAAGCAACAGACAGACAGAGTTTTGATTATAATGACATATAATTGTGAAAAGAAGGAATTCATTATTGTAGAATTGATGAATGTTAATCCTTTTACTTCTACTGCAAGAAATAATAGAGGTCTACACATGCGAAAACTAATCACAAGGTTTCCATCAACACACATTCCTCTCCATTATTTATAAAGGTTTCCTTAATTGCAAAACCTAATTTCTGCAAAATCCGAAAGGAAGCGTGATTTTCCTTCTTCGCACACGCCAAAACTCGTTGATAACCCAAATCTTCCATAACATAGCGCAAAAACTCTGTTGTCGCTTCTGTGGCATAACCTTTACCCTCGCGTTCGGTCAAAAGCGCGTAACCAATATCAACAGTATCTAAAAAATCACGTTTTAATAAGGAATTTGTGCCAATCGGTGTGCCATCTTTCAAACGAATTACATACATTCCACAATGGGGATGGTTATAACTAACTAATCGCACAATTAAATAATCTCTAGCTTCTTCAATCGTATGCACGTTTTTATCGCCGATATATTTGAGCCAACCTTCGGAGTTCATAAGACGCAATACAAATTCTGCATCATCAATAGTCGCGGGTTGTATCGTTAAGCGATTGGTTGATAAATTCATAAAGTCTCGCCTAATTTCTATTTATTAGTCTTAATTTTAGGTTTTAGAATTGTTTGATTTTTTTGGGTATTAATGAGTATATTCTAATACTAGTATAAAAATTGTAACAGCCGCAATTTGATTCTTCAATATTGTGTTACAAATGTAGTATAGTTCGGAAAAGTTTGTAATAATTAGATAGATATATGAGCGAAAATACAAAAACACAGCAAGAAGTACTTGAGTTAGCCCATAAACGCGGTTTGAGGATACAACCAGATTCCCTAAAATTCAATAAATCGGGGCTTGATTTTGAAGTAGTATTGGCGACAGATAGTGAGGGAGAACGCTGGATTTTACGTTTTCCGAGACGGGAAGATGTTTTGCCATTGGTAGACAAGGAAAAACGCGCGCTAGAGCTAATTGCTCCCCTTCTGACTGTGGAGGTGCCGCGATGGGTCGTTTGTACTGATGAACTTATTGCTTATAAAGCATTAAATGGTGTGCCAGCAGGCACAATTGATTCTGAAGCAAAAGCGTATATTTGGGAAATTGACGAAACCAATGTGCCTAATCAATTCCATGAATCTCTGGCTAGGGGCTTGGTTTCTCTTCATCAAGTTAGTATCTCAAAAGCGCGCGCAGCTGGTCTTCCGGTTGAAACCATTGAGGACGTGCGTGTGGGGATGAAGCGGAGAATGGATAGGGTAAAGAGCGAGTTTACCATTGATGAAAAATTATGGAACCGCTGGCAAAATTGGCTCGAAAGTCATGTGCTTTGGCCGGAAGATCCGGCGTTGACTCATGGTGATTTACATGCTGGGCATATTTTTATTGATGCACAAGCACAGGTTATCGGCTTTATTGACTGGACTGAAGCAGCTGTCACTGACCGAGCAATTGATTTTGTTGCCCACTACCACACGTTCGGTAAAGATGCTCTTGATAAATTGATCTTGGCATACGCTAAAGCTGGTGGGCACGTTTGGCCAAAGATGGCAGAGCATGTAATTGAATTAACTGCTTCTTATCCAATCGCAATCGCAGAATTTGCGTTGAAGTCGGGCTTAGATGAATACAAGGAGATGGCTAGGCAGTCACTTTGCGCTTTGGATTCGGAGTAATTTGCTTGCTATACACACAATCATTTTAAATGAGCGTGGAAGCAACAAAATCTCTTGCTCAATTTCAAGGAGGATAAACCAATGTCTGAGTTTACAGATAAGATAGCTATAGTCACTGGTGCAGCAACAGGTCTTGGCAAAGCTATTGCTGTCAAGTTGTATGAAAACGGCGCGCGCGTCATTCTTGCAGATATTGATGTTGCCCAAACGCATGAAGTTGCTAGTCGGTTAGATCCGTCCGGCAAGCGAACACATGTTATTGAGACGGATGTATCTGATCATATCGCTGT
This sequence comes from Calothrix sp. PCC 7103, assembly GCF_000331305.1. Classification (GTDB taxonomy): domain Bacteria; phylum Cyanobacteriota; class Cyanobacteriia; order Cyanobacteriales; family Nostocaceae; genus Dulcicalothrix. The sequence continues at coordinate 1,528,803 of NZ_KB217478.1, forward strand.
TGAGGCAATGGTAGCTGAAACTGTGGAGCGCTTCAGTGGGCTACATATGGCGGTTAACAATGCTGGTTTCACTGGGCCACACAATATCAAAACTGCCGACTACGATATTGAATGGTGGCATCGTGTAATTGCAGCTAATCTTAGTGGCATTTTCTTCGGAATGAAATATGAAATTCCGGCAATGATCCGAAGTGGTGGTAGGGCGATAGTCAATATGTCATCGGCTGCTGGCATCGTTGGAACACCTGGTATTGCTCCCTACGTCGCTGCAAAGCACGGCATTGTCGGTTTGACGAAGGCAACAGCACTGGAATATGCCAGCGAAGGTATCCGGGTGAACGCAATTGGGCCAGGTTATGTTGATACACCCAAGATGCAGGAATTACCAGAGGACGCGCGGGCACAGATGGCAGCTTTACATCCTTTAGGTCGCTTTGCACGAACCGAGGAAGTGGCGGAGATGGTTAGTTTCCTTTTATCAGAGCGCGCTTCCTTTGTGACTGGCAGTTTCCACCTGATGGACGGTGGATACACCGCGCGTTAGTAATGTTTTTACTCATCGTGGTCATGTTAAACGCTATATTTTAACTCTGGATAAATGCTAGCAAATTACGGTTAAATTCAAGCGAAATGCATTAAAATTTTAATTTTTATCAATAATCACCACATTAGGCAAAACCTACAATATTACCCTTCAACAATTACGAATTTAATGTCTATTTCCTGCTTCGGAAACAACTGAGCAAAACTGAAAAAAGCAAAAAACATTAATAAGGAAATCGTTATGCCCAGCCAATATACTTTCACAGACTATTCGCCAAAATGGCCCCTAGAGTTCGAGCAAGAAGCCAAACGGCTCAAAACACTTTTTGGTAATGAGCTTATTACTGTACACCATATCGGTAGCACATCGGTGCCTCTTTTAGCAGCAAAGCCAATCATTGATTTGCTACCTTTGGTTCGGAACATTAATTATATTGACAACCAGACTCCCATGCTTGAGAAATTAGGCTACAAAGCCTGGGGAGAATACGGACTGGCAGGGCGCCGTTATTTTACCAAGGATTGCGGTGTATATCGGACACATAACATCCATGTTTATCAAGCTGATTCCCCTGATGTTGAGCGTCACTTGGCATTTTGTGCTTATTTGAGAAACCATGAGTCGGTTCGCACAGAATACGAGGCCTTGAAGCGAGAAGTTTATGCACGTCATCCAGCAGATATCGCGGCTTACAACGATGGTAAAAACGAGTGGATAAAGCAGATTGAGCCAGTAGCCGTAGAATGGTATCGGCAACATGGTACTTGATTAGAATTGTTTCAACAGGTTCCCGACATTCGCTTTGCCTGAATTGATGGTGCAACCCAACACTGACTCAGCCAGACGAAGTTTCTAGGCTGATTATCGAATTCCTGAGCAAGTAATTAAGAATGCTCCTGTCTGTTTCCACATCAATATCCTCGGTCCCTTACTTTCCTACCTAGATAAATCCTTTGTTATTTCTAGGCTACAAAATATAGTTGAACGGTAATATTAACCGCACAGAGCGACATTCTAACAAGCGCATTAAATGTTTGGTGTCTCGTTTAAAATGTACAACTATTCCTTCGAGTTAATATGAATATTCAAACAGCATACGACAATTGGTCAGCTACATACGATGCTGATGCAAACCTAACGCGCGATCTAGATCAAGCAGTCACTAGAGAAACTTTGATGGGTATAAGGTATAAATCACTGATTGAAATTGGCTGTGGCACAGGTAAAAATACGTTGATGCTTTCACAAATTGCTGAAAAAGTTTATGCCATCGATTTTTCAGCACAGATGCTCGAAAAGGCTAAAGAGAAAGTTAATTCAGCTAACGTAATATTTATGATAGGTAATATTACGGAGAAGTGGACTTGCAGCAATGAGTCTGCTGATTTGGTAACTTGCAATCTAGTTTTAGAACACATAGAAGACTTGTCATTTATATTTTCAGAAGCATTTCGTACATTGGTTAAGGGAGGATATTTTTTTATCTCCGAACTCCATCCATTTAGACAATATCAAGGAACGCAAGCTAATTTTCAACAAGATAAAGAGGTTATTACAATCCCAGCATTTGTGCATAACATATCAGATTTTTTGAATGCAGCAAAAAATCATGGTTTTATACTTGAAAACTTTGTAGAGTGCTGGCATAAACAAGACCAAAATAAACCACCTAGACTTGCATCCTTTCTGTTTAAAAAATGAACATCTTAGCCTCTCGATAAATGTCAAAAAATCACGGTTAAATCTATCTTTATGAGTGAAAAATAAGCCATGTGCGGCGCCTGAAATGACCTTAATTTTGGTACGTTAAAAAGATTAGCAACGGATGCTGAACAGATGTAACGGATGGTTAATTTTGAACGACTAAACTTTGTTTGTAATTAATAAATTATCCGTTACATCCGCTTTATCAGCCACAACTTACCGATAACTGCTAGCTTGACGAGTAAACATCAAATAGTACTGCCCCTCTAACCTCATTAATTCATCATGAGTTCCCATTTCAATAATTTGACCTTGTTCTAAAACAACTATTCGGTCGGCGAGTTTTGCTAAAGCAAGACGATGGCTGACTATTACCGCAATTCTCCCTTTTGCTAAAGTACGGAAAATTTCATAAATTTCATTTTCAGTTTTTGGGTCTAAGTTAGCTGTTGGTTCGTCGAGTATAAGTAACTCGGTATGAGATAATCGTAGTAAAGCACGAGCAATAGATAAACGTTGCCATTGTCCCCCTGATAAGTCAACACCACCTTCAAGTTGTTTACCTAAAAGAGTTTCTATACCATTTTCTAATTTATCGATTACCTTGGTCATTCCCGTTTCAGCTATAGCTTCGGTGATAGCTGCATGATTTTCTATATCTGGAAGATAGCCAAAGCCAATATTTTCTCGAACAGTGGTAGGAAAGCGAGCATAATCTTGCATGACAACGGCGATGCGTTTGCGTAGTTCTTCAACGCTAAAGTCTCTTAAATCCTGATTATTCCAAATAATGTTACCTGCGTTGGGGTCGTATAAACGACATAATAATTTCGCTAAAGTTGTCTTTCCGGCGCCGTTTTCACCCACCAGCACAATCATTTCGTTTGGTTTAATTGTGAAATTAATGTCGCGCAAAATTTTGCGTTCGCTATTTGGGTAGTTGAAAGATAGGTTTTGAATTTGAATTCCTTCCGATAAATGATCAACTTGTTCAGCCAAACAACTATACTTGGTATTGCTCCTGCAAATAACGTTAAAATTGCTACATAACGTAATTCACGTGGAGCAGCCTGCATCACCATAACCACACTACGGTGAAATGCCTGGAAGGTCGTTGATTGTGTGACTTTCATGTTACGTATTTTTCGGTAGAGGATAAAAGCACAAATGCCCCTAATGCTTCTGTGAAGGCACAAAAGCGACATACCCAAACGAGGATAATTATTTGTTGAAGTAGCCAATTACTCAGATTTCTTTATCTTGGGAATTATTTACCTGCTCTTAAATAAAGGGGAACAATTTTAGCCTCTACAATGTAACATGACATTTCAATATATTACTTCTAACTTCAGGTGGTAGACTAATGCGTAAGTTTTCTGAGATGATATAAACAATAGAAAGGTAGTCAAATTTTACGAAATTGGCGCGCGTATTCTGCGGACACATTCTGAAAATGTATGAATATGTGATATTTAATACTTTACTTACTGCAAGTAAGATTTGAGTTATAAAGTAAAGATTAAGACTACGTAGGTTGAGTGTAGCGGTAGCGTAACCCAACATATCGGTATTAAGTTGGGAACGCAATTTCACCTTCAAGGACTTTTTGCCCTGTACTTTGAAGGCGCCCTATCTCTTTCATTATAATTTTTATCCCTTTTTCAAGTGTCTTTTCAAAACGATTTTTCTACGAACGTGTCACGGACTTCATTGCAGGCAGATTTAGTAGAAATATTTCGGCGCCTTGCTTGTATCTCAAATGACGCAAATTGGTACTACTGGTTAACGTTAACCAGTAGTACTCTAGCATAACAAGAACTTTGCAATACGTATTATTACTTAAAAAAAATACTATGAATATAATTTAACTAGTAAAAATACTTATTTATGAGCAAAAGTTTGAAACTAGCTGTTTTAAAGGCTTGTAGTGTATTTACCGTTTTATTAGCTGATAGCGGAGTAAAAACAGCTTCGGCAATATCCTTGCTGGTTATCTACGCAATATCAACCCAGATTTTTTGACAGAGTTTGGATAATCTGTTTATCCAGCACAAGAAGACCCAATATTAAAATCTCAAAACCTGCCTGAAGGTTATTTAACAACACTACCAGGAACGTGCGGTAAGTTATTTTATAACGTTGCAAATACAGACCCCAAAGTTTTAGAAATTGATGAAGCTACCAAACAAACATTTACAACAGGTGAGGGAGGTAGTTTATAGGATATGCTGATAAAAATGACTGGAGTCCACTTTTTGCAAGTGAAAATCCAGGTGAAGTAATTAGCGTACTAATACGGACTCTTAGCGTTAGATAAAACACTTTTTATTAATGCAAATGGCGCCATATATGGGAACATACTTTTTTTTACAGTGGTGGTTGTTCACAGTTTGTTTGCGTTTTGACTAAATGTACGCCATGTAGAGACCGACTATATTCGCTCTCTACATTATGTGCGAACCCATAGTGGCGCCTGCCAAATCGAATAAAATAGAGTATTATCGTATACCAATAACCTTTAGCGCTCAAATTTTATAGTACCTTTGCATTGTATGAATAATTATTACTTTAGAATATTTTCCATAGCTTCAATTATCACAATACTTATATTGTTAACTAGCAAAACATTACTGAGCAGTAGTAATAAAGCTAATGAAAACCAATCTAATTCAACCGAAACAATAAAAACAGAAAAGCCGCAACAATCACAAATAGAGTTATCTCAACAAAAACAGTGGCGTCAACAATTATCTGTATTACAGCAAAATTTCAAAAAATACCAGCAAGATGGTAATATTACTCAAGAAATATCAACATTAAGTCAAATAGGTGTTATTCATAACGAGCTAAATGAATATTCACAAGCATTGGAATATTTACGATTAGCCCAAACAAAGCTCAACGCATCTAATTTGGCGCCAAGGGAAAAATCTTTTATAGAATCCGAACTACTTGTTAGTTTAGGAACTATTTATGCTGACCAAGGGAATTATCCTCAAGTTTTAGAAATTACAAGAAAAATATCTCAATCTAGCTCTTTAACTATAGGTGATTTAGGAAACAATGCAAAACCGACACCAGACAAAAAGCAACCACCAGAAGTAGACATAAGAAAAGATGCTTATACACTTTATAGCATCGCAACCACACAACAAAAACGCGGTAAAGTTCGTGAAGCATTACGCACTGCTGAAGAAGTATTAAAAATGCTCAGAACAGTAAATGAGAAAAACGGCGAACAAGAAGTTACTAATTTTATTAATACTCTGCGTCAGCAATTACAGTAACTCTATTCTCAAAATATAAATAAAAAAGATAGAAGTTGAAATTTACATCACTCAACTTCTATCAAACCTTTTACGTGCAATATACAAATATAGCTTTCAAGCATTTAACTATCTAGCTAAAAGGATTTTGCACCTTAACCGTTCAACATGACATCAGGGCATCGTTTACGACAAACTTTTTTACCATTAATAATTTCACAGGTTAAAACAGGGTATCCACCTCCGTTACACTGTGCAATTAACTGTTGAGGTTTTAAGTTTGATGAGGTTTGGGCTACAACTGGAATTACATTTAGTAATAGAGCAGTTGCAGTTGAACCTAACGCAGCAAAACTAAAAATTGTTGACTTTTTCATGGTCAATCTCACAAACATTGTATGTTGAATAGATTTGTAAGTTGTTATCCTTACCCATCTAAGCATTTACATGTTTGGCTCTTCAGGTTTATGCAATAATGTAGTACTTACGCTAACTATATTTATAGCGTGTGTTGAAAGCAGATATTGACATTGTGATGTCCCAAAAAGGCGCCAATGTTAGAAAAGCAGGTATCGATGGATATTCTAACATTAGAATTCAACTTTCAAATTTTTGTTTTGATTAGGTTATCTCAGGAGATATAACAGAACACCATTTAATAGGAAAAGGCAAGGATGCCCGCTTTACAAGAGTTGAGATTAAGAGATTATAAGGGTTTTAATAGCTTTTGAATAATGCATAAATGTAGGCTATGGCTTCTGGAATTACTGTGCGTATTCCTTCGCTGGAACTCCACCACCTTTTTGCGTCGTAACTGCGGGTTTCTGCGGCAATTACACCTATTTTTGTGTTAGGTAATACTTTTTTATATAGCATCCAGCTACGTCGCGCGTGTACGTCATCGCTGAATAGGTTCATTGATTCAAGTTTAATTGGAGATGTTGCTAGTTTTTCTTTTAATGCAATAACTGAAGCATAAGTTCTATCTTTTCTTACGTCTGGTGTTGGTATTGGTATTATTTTATCATCGTCGGCGCCCATTGCTTTTAGTGTGGCTGCGGCAAGGTTTGCAAAGTCTTTATATTCAGATAGATAATATCCGCGTTGTAGGGGAATGCCTGTAGTTATTATATGAGTATATGAACCCATTTCAAATTCATTTAATGCTTGTTTTAGTGCTTCGTCAGCAAGCCATCCTTCGACTACTAGTATATCGGCTTTGATGGGAGAGGTAACGGCAAGAAATGGTTGAACTTGAGTGATTATAATTGTGATTAAAGCAAGAATCAGCGTACTCGCTATTATCCAGCCTTGCAGTGTTAGAGTCAACATTTCTTGCCGTCTTATTAGTTTAATATCAAAAGGTTTTTTCCTTTTACGAACTTTACTACGCATTTAGTTATGTTGAAGGTTGTTCCTTTTGTTGTGCTTTCAAATAAGCAAACACTGATTTGTCTCCAATATCCGGAGGAATTGCTTGGATTAATTTGCGTATTGCGAAGACTACAAAGAAAATAGCCCAAATACTTAGTAACGCGCGCTCCCACTGTAATGGAAGGATTCGTAGCATGTGTCCTAGTAGTAGTGTGGGTACTATAGGAGTTAAGATTTTTGTTTCTAAGCGATTAAAACAAAATGCTTCTTTAAAGAAAATACCTGTGAGCGCTGCAAATGTAAAACCTATTCCTAGTATGGTTAATGGTTGGGTGTATACGCTTACTGCAAAGGGTTGGGGGTCTGTATGTGCGACAAATAAAGCTGCGATACTACCTATTACCCAGAATGCTTGTAACGCTCGATGCAGTGCTGCCATGTATATGTGGATGAATAACAAGCTGACACCTAGGGCTATACTAAAACATGTGTATAGGGGTGTTAGGAGTGGGTAGATGGTGGGGTTGTTATTGAATAATACTAAGATGGCGCCTGTTGCAAAGCATGATGCTGCTACTGCTAAACCTGCTCGGTAAATTATTACTCCTCGACGGTCATCTTTATCTACCGTGAATTCGCCAAATTGTCCTTGATATATTTCCATATAATGTTCCTTTGCGGACGGGTTGGGATGAGAGGGCGGGTTTATGTATATCTTAATAATAATGAAGATTTTGGGTTAACCCACCCCTACCTCTACTGTTTGCGCTAATTGTATATTTAATTGTTGTTGGGCGTTGCCTCTATTAATTGCTATTTCTACCCAACCTTCACTTCCTACTAGTGCAACTGCACTGTCAACGGGTACACTGTTGTATGTTGCCCCTCCTTTTATCTTTAAGTTACCTACTACGATATGCCAAGTTTTACCTTCTACGTAGCTTCCGGGTATGTTGGTGATTAGATTTCCGAATCTGTCTATATATTGGATACAACCTACGGCGCCTGTGGTAATGTAACAGCATTTGGGCAAATCAAGTTCTACCAAACTATCTATATCTATTTCTCGACCTAAATTTTCTATTGGAACACCACTGGCAAGATGTGCAGCACAAGGAGCAAAGATGTCTCGACCGTGAAAGGTATAGCTAGGGTTTGGAACTCTCCAATATTGTGGGTTTGTTAGTTCTACTGCTCGAATCGCTCGACTTTGAATTAATACCCCACTAATTATGCCATTATCCGGCGCCACCAAAAACCCATGTGCTAATTCTACGGCAACGGCACGTCGCGTACTTCCAACACCTGGGTCAACTACTGCCATGTGTACTGTTCCATCAGGAAAATAGGGACAAGCACTCATTAAACAAAACCGCGCAGCAGCTATATTTTGCGGTGGAATTTGGTGCGTTAAGTCTATCACCCTGATTTCTGGGTTAATTCGAGCTATTACACCCTTCATTACACCAACATAAATATCACTTAAACCAAAATCGCTTAACAAGGTAAGCAGTTGTGGAGAAATCATCGTGTTATCACATAGACACTTATCTTGCTTGCTACATTATAAATAATTTGATTTCTGTAACAACAGTTACCAAATTTATGCTATATTATGATTACAAGACATAGATATTTATAGATGATAGAGGCAAATTACTATGATTCGTAACAGGTTTGAGGCTGCCGAAAAAGCGCGCGAAGCACACAAACAAAGCATTAAGAAGAATTTAGAGCATCGTCTACAAGTTGCTAGAACCAAAGGTGATGAGAACTTAATCCGTCAAATTGAAGCTGAAATGCAGTATTTCAATTAACCCATCACATAAAGAAACCGGGTTTCTACGCATTCATTGTCGCAGACAAATTGTCATTTTATTACAATATCTCAACAAAGAAACCCGGTTTCTGTTTTACACAATAATTCCCAACATCCCCAAAATCTCATTGACAGGAGCTTTGCTAATTTCTAGCTCCAGAATTATATTGAACAAGTGCTTTGGTATATATGTACTGCGAGAAATTGTTTTGCTTCCCGTATTTAATTCCCAGTCATACCAAGGTTGCTCATACTGCTTACCATTTCTTTTAGTTACAGTTCTAAAATGAATTCTTCCGGTTCCTTTTCCTCTGCTTCTCCTTTTGGTACTACTGGTTAACTCAACTGGTAGTACTTCATCGTTTGATGGTTGCTCCGCTTCATCTGACTTCCAAATTGGAAGGTAGACTATACCATGCTGTTCAAATACTTGTTTGAATCTATACTGGTTATTTCCCCAGTAAACAAAACAGTGAGACTGTGTTGCTGGTAAATTGGGCTGTGAATTTGCGTCTAAAAATGTAATTCGCTCTTTCCAAAAACAAACTGGTTGAGTTTTTAATACTGAATTTAACCAGTCTGTGTCCGTCTGTGCTGGCAAAAGAGCAATCGCTTCACTGACTCTGCCACTTGATACTTCGGCAGTTAATTTTGCTATCCACTTGTCAGGATGAGAGAATGGTGGGTACAGGAAAAGGCGCCCATTCCACTCATGTTCTAATCCATTATCTATTCTGGTGTAATGGGAACGTGCTGGAATATTCTTATTACCCTCTGCACAAGGGTCTAAGTCAATCTCATTTAAAACCTCTAGTACAAGGGAGATAATATTTGGTGGAGTGTACCATTCATCTAAATGTTGTGTATTCGTTGTATAGTAAGAACTCGGAGTCTCTTGAGTCACAACGCGCGTTGCTCCCAAGTTTTGGTACTTCAAAGAGTACCGATTGATTACATTAACCATTTTTAGCAGCCATTGTTGATTTTTCCGCAGAAATCTCTTTTTACGTGTGTTACCGTTCCCGCTTCACCACCAAAGTGTGCTACTAAAACCATGATTAATTCTGTGAATGAGCGTGAGATGGTGTACCGGGTTGCAGTATTAAGTTTTGTCTCTTTCGAGAGCTATAGCGTCTGAGTACTTACAAACTGTTACCTCCGCGATTATTTTGATAGTATTGAGAAGTAAGTTAATTCGCTATTATAAATTAAGCCACTACTGAATATTATATACTAAATTCAGTCATGGCGTAACCAAACTTATGAATTTTTCACAGGCTTTGGATAGAACCCTCGAAAAGTATGGGATTAGTGCTAAGTGGCTGTCTGAGCAAACAGGTGTTTCTCAGCAGATGATTAGTGGCTTTCGGCGGGGGCAACAGCGAATTTATTCTGATAGTCTAGAGCGACTATTAGCTGGATTACCCTCGGAAGCTAAGAATTATCTGTTATGCCAATTAGGAGAAGTTGATACAAATAAGATAGATATACGCTCGTTGGTGCTATCGGCATCACCGACCGAAAAAGCAGAAATTTTAAATACACTCGCTAATTGGGTACTTTTAAGCAAAGAAGAAATAGCACAAAACGCAGAATTAGTCAAGGTTAGATAAGTCCAATCAGTTTTTATTTGAGTGGATGAAAGCCAGACTGTTATTTACTGTGTGTGTAAACGCTCTTGCTCAACTTTTGGCGCCCATATTAAAATAGACTATATTGTTGCTTCTCTATATATTAAGGATTTCCGAAATTCTAAGTTTTTAAATAACATGAATGGTGCGTAACAGCACAAAGTTATTTTGCTTGAATCTAATTTGTTTATGCTGTTACGCACCCTACTCTTTACCAAAGGGTTGTCCCCAATATTTCCAGTTTTCTTTGTTGAATGGAGATTTCCATTTCTTAATTAACTCTAATTCTAATCGCTGTCGCGGTCTTGTTGGTACGGGTGCATCCCACCAAAAGCCGATGTTTACTGCTGTCTCTAATTTATATTTATGATGCAAGTCTTGGTAGTTTTCAATGTACCGCTTGCAGTCGTGTACTCCTTTCCAACGTTTGTTAGATTTACAAGTTTCTCCGATATATAAAAGTAAATTTGCTGTTGAGTCAATTACGAAATATAAACAAGCTTGTCCAGGACTATCTACAGGTAGTCGATAAAAAGATAACGCTGATAAATGTAGGGTAAATGGGTCGATAATATTTGGGTCAACGTGCGACTTGGGCACGTCGAATAAACTTACTTCTTCTATTGGTTCTTTTGTTCTTACCTGTTGTTGATGGATGGCAATTTGTTTTTTCCATTTGGAAAGTGCTATATCATCCATCAATAACACAGGGCTTCTATGAAGTGGCGCCCTTACTATATCAGTTGGTGAGAACAAGTCAAGTTGATTTGTCTCCAATGGCAATCCCCAATAAACACAACGCAGGTCATGCTATCACTGGGGTGTTACATTTGTAAACAATAAGCAAGTACTATTTTATACTGAAAACGTATATTTGTGGTGTCGAGAAACCTAAATTTAGTAAACGGTACTACTTGTTTACTTAACCAGTAGTACTGCATGGCGCCGATTTAAAAGTTTATAATTTTGTAAATACCAATGTTTAAACAATAAACTTAATGTAAATATTAATACTTATTTTTTAATTAATTACGTATTATTCTCCTCCGGAGACACTCCGTGAACGCAAAAATAACGCTATTTTACAGACGAATATTTATAAGAGCGCGTATTTTTATACAGATTTAACACAGAACGTCAGTGCTATTTATTTCAATTACTGGGGCTGTTTTACTGGTGGTTATGATTTCTATTTTCTTTTTTACTGGGGCTTATTTATTATATCCCTCAGTAAAACATTGTCGGCACCTGCATAAACAGTACTACCTGTTTACTTAACCAGTAGTACCGTTCGGGATGCTGATTCCAAAGTTTATAGTTTTGTTAATACCAATCTTCCTACCTATTAAAACCTCGGACACAGGCTAAAGTGTTCCCGATGTCCGTCACGAATTATAAGGAGTTGGCGCCAATTTAAAAGGTTTTCTTACTCTCTGTGTACGAGCGTGTGTCTGTGGTAAAAATAATGACTAGTATGATTGCACAGGCAAGATGCCTGTGCCACAAGAGCCACAAGGATTTGTATTTATTCAGCGACAGTAGAACTTAGGCTTCGAGTATCCCACATTACAACGTTGTGATTACTATGTGTAACAGGCTGACTGTTAACGTGACTTAGGAGTATTGGTGATGAGGGTTGATGCAGAGCGATTAACTGTGCTAGGGTTTTCTTCATTTGGGTGCGGGGAATTATTTCGTCGATAAACCCGTGCTTGAGTAAATCTTCTGCTGTTTGGAAATCTTCGGGTAGTTTTTCTCGCAGGGTTTGCTCTATCACGCGCCGACCAGCAAAGCCTATTGTTGCTTTTGGTTCCGCTATTATTATATCTCCTAGCATTGCGAAGCTTGCCGTTACTCCCCCTGTTGTTGGGTTTGTTAATACGGGTATATATAATAGTCGCTCGTCTTGATGACGTTGTAATGCTCCTGATATTTTTGCCATCTGCATTAGCGATAGCATTCCTTCTTGCATTCTGGCGCCACCTGATGTACACACAATCACCACGGCACAACGTTTTTGTGTGGCGATTTCTATTAAACGAGTTAATTTTTCTCCTACTACTGACCCCATACTGGCGCCAATAAAACGAAAGTCCATTACACCTAATGCAACTGGTAAACCATCTATTTCTCCTAAACCTGTTTTTACAGCATCAGTCAAACCTGTTTTTTGCTGCATTTCTCGCAAACGGTCAATATACGGTTTACGGTCACGAAACTGTAACGGGTCTGCTGGATGCAAATGCTCGTCTAATGGTTTCCATGTATTCGCGTCGATTAATTGTTTAATGCGTTCATCGCTATCTACCCGGTTGTGATATCCACACTCGGTGCAAACCATTTGATTTGCCATTAAATCTTTTGTATAGCTTAATACTCCACATTTAGAACATTTGTGCCAGAGTCCATCAGCTATTTCACGCTCTTGACGTTCTGGTGTTGTTGACCCTGATTTTCGGCGGTTTGCAAACCAATCTAATAGAGATTTTAAACCGCGTGTTTCTTCGTTGTTTGCCATTTTTTTCTTATAGGTCGTGGGTAGTATGTCGTTATGAAAGTCATCTTGTAAGCAAGACAGACCTTATTACAGTATCTTTGGTTGCCAGCTTAACGAAAATATGTATACGAATTCAAGTATTTTGCTCGAATACCACCCCAGACTACCAATATTCGTTGGTATGCATGTTGTAAATGCACAGCACGGCGCCTGTTCTGAAGAGGAATATTTAAGATACAAAATAATATTACCAAAATATGAAGAATAGTTGAGGTAATCAAATTGACAGTTGCGGTGTGAGGAAAAATGTGGTTAAGAAAATAATCGTAAATAGCCTGATATAATCATCTTGCCTCCCAACAGGGTAATCAGCGAACCCAAGGCAAGACATGGCCCAAATGGCATTTTTTTTCCCCATTTCCTCCGCTCAAGTACTACAGCACTTCCACCAGCTACTACACCAACTATACAGCTAATAAAAACTGCTAGTAGCAAATGTCTCCATCCTAACCAGGCGCCCATCATCGCAGCAAGTTTGGCATCTCCTCCACCCATTGCCTCTTTTTGGAAAATTATCGAGCCAATAAAGGAAATAGCGTCAAAAAGCCATATTCCCAAAACTGCACCAAATATGGCGCCTATTAGATGGTTGATACCAGTAGAGCTATTAGACTGCATAAAACCCAAAACCGTTTGATACACAACCCCTAACACTAAACCAGATTTAGTTAATGGGTTTGGTAGAGTCATTGTATCGAAGTCAATTAGCGATAAAGCGAGTAACCAACTACAAAAAATCCAATATCCTATAGTTTGGGGCGAATATTGAAATACCCAAAATACCAACAAATACAACAACCCTGTAATAGTCTCAACGACAGGGTAACGCATCGAAATTTTACTCTTGCAGTAACGACAACGCCCTTTCAACCATAACCACCCCAACACAGGAACATTGTCATAAGCTTTTAACTCATTCAAACAACGTGGGCACCGTGATGGTGGATAAACAACCGATAACCCAGCAGGGAGACGGTAGACAACTACATTTATAAAACTGCCAATCGATGCACCCAAAGCGAAGACAATAAGACTTGCCGGGACTAACATCAAAACATCCATATATCATTTAAGCCATTTGTCCTTTGTCATTTGTACTTTGTACAAGTGTCATTTGTCACTTTTTATTTTTATTTACTGAATGACAAATTCAAAGAACGCATGGAACAATGACTAATACATATAAGATTCAATTTGACTTATAGGTACAAAGCACTCTTCTGGTAACAATACCGGATGCTGGGTAAAAATAACTTTACCTCGGTGGTTAGAACGATTAATCGCTACACCCGAAGCATGTCCTGTAATTTCAGGATGAACTTCGCAATATATATGATATATCTGTCCAGCGGCTCTAATGAGGGCAGGGTCAATCAAAGCTGGCTGGTTTCTATTATTCGTGTAATTATCGGGTTCTTGTTTTAAAGCGTACACTGCTTATACTAATTTGTGTCTAGGTTTACTTTTAGTTTATCCGAAAATTTAGGCGCCGAAACTACCTAAATTTTCACAGATTGAACCAAACTATTATTCTTCCAAGGCTTGAATTAATGCGTCGCCTATTGCACGACAGCCTAATTGCTTCATACCCGGAGACATTATATCTCCTGTACGCAACCCCCGCTGTAAAATCAGCGACACACTTTTTTCAATATGGTCAGCGGCTGTGGGTTGATTTAAGCCGTATCGTAACATCATTGCAGCACTTAAGACCTGTGCTAAAGGATTAGCTTTGTCTTGTCCTGCAATATCAGGTGCAGAACCATGAACTGGCTCAAATACTCCTGGTCCGGTTGCACCCAGACTAGCAGATGGTAGCATACCTATACTGCCTGTCAACATGGCTGCGGCATCCGACAGGATGTCACCAAACAAGTTACCTGTTACAATTGTGTCGAACTGTTTAGGCGCCCGTAGAAGTTGCATCGCGGCATTATCTACATAAAGATGCTCTAGTTCCACAGTAGGATACTCTGCTGCGAGTTTAGTAATATTTTCGCGCCATAGCTGTGACACATCCAAAACATTAGCTTTATCTACAGAACATAATTTTCCACTACGTTTCTGTGCTGCTTCAAAAGCAACTCTGCCAATACGATTTATTTCCGACTCTGTATAAACCATCGTATTCACACCACGCCTTTCACCTGTCTCTGTGGCAAAAACTCCTCTCGGTTTGCCAAAGTAAATACCTCCCGTCAACTCGCGCACCACCATAATATCAACACCTTCAACTACTTCTTTTTTCAACGTCGAAGCATCAATTAACTCAGGAATAATTTTTGCTGGTCGCAAATTAGCAAATAACTCTAAACCCGCACGCAGTCCTAACAAACCTCCTTCAGGACGTTGCGAGGGTGGTAATGAGTCCCATTTATAACCACCGATTGCAGCAAGTAACACCGCAT
Source organism: Calothrix sp. PCC 7103 (assembly GCF_000331305.1). Taxonomy (GTDB): domain Bacteria; phylum Cyanobacteriota; class Cyanobacteriia; order Cyanobacteriales; family Nostocaceae; genus Dulcicalothrix. The sequence goes on from NZ_KB217478.1 coordinate 1,544,106, forward strand.
CACTATTACGACATTTTTCTAAACTTTCTTGTGGTAAAGGTTCCCCAGTTAGGTCAATAGCGGCGCCACCAATAGGTACTTCTTGAAAATGAAACTCAATATCAAACTTCTTTCCTACAACCTTGAGTACATCCACAGCAACGTTCATGATTTCGGGACCGATGCCATCGCCTGGTAGAAGGGTTATGCGGAATTGCTGTGTCATAAGGTTTATGCAAATATTTTTATAGTGCCAATAAATTAAACATCATACCGAGGAAGTGCATTATTTCAGATGTAATTTTTAATTTATTTAGAAGTTTGCTGCTTAAACCGAAGGAAAGAAACATTATTTAATAAGCTTTTTAGCTTTTTCTAACTGGATAGTTATTTTAGCCACGCTGCACTAGTAAATTTCTTGTGGGGTGGACATCCCTGACCGCCTTATTTATATACTTCAAGCGATAACAGCAATAAACGTGATTTTGATGAGGGCTGAAGCCCTCACAACGAACATACCACAAATTTATGCGCTTCGATATGCTGTGATAAATGCTTTTACGCAATCTCCACAATCACTTAGTGTTGTGTAATTTACACTTTCTCGTTCTTTGAATTTGGCAATTAATTTGGCGCCCAATAATTTGTTAATTTCTGCAAATTGATTTCTTGATACCGATTGTAAGGCTTTTTGTATGGCGGAGGGCGCCTCGGATGTTTCTAGTTGATTTGCTAGTTCTGTAACGCTGACACCTGATGCTGCTGCTAATACAAGCGGATGTGCGGTTGCACGAATTGTATCAATTCCATAAATAGTAAAAAGTGTTGACGTAAGTTTGATATGTGAATATAGCAATGCTGCAATTTCTGATGGGATTCCTGCTGTGTTAAAAAAATCACCACAATATTGTTCATCAATATTATTGTTTCGCAAGGTATAAACTGCTGACTGGCTAATAGCGTGTTTAGCCATTTTAGTTTTATTACCTTTCCAAGATAGGTCATTTACGAAGAGTTGCCCCCACTCTCTACCATGCTCTATTGCTAGGGCAACTGTCTGTCCAATTACGTGCAACCTGATTCCAGAGATGTCGAAAAGCATAAAATATTTGGTACTGAAACGATTTTTTTTAAAGCCTACAGTTCCATAGTTCCCATTTTTATTATCAAACTAACTACAGAATGTAATGCTTAAATCAATCTTTATTGTTTTTATCATGAATATATAAAGTTTCAATGAATACAGTTACATTTTCCGTAACAGGTGCAACAAAGCTTGTAATTAGAAGCTAAGTTAGTATTTACTTACGTGGCTTTCTGGTATAGCTATGGTGACAGATTTATCAATACATACTATTGGTTTAACCAAGCAGTTTGACCGACACATTGCTGTTAACGAGGTCGAATTGGAAATAGGCGCCGGGGAAGTCTATGGTTTAATCGGCCCAAACGGTGCTGGTAAAACCACCTTAATTAGAATGTTGGCAGCAGTTGAGGAACCTACACAAGGGGAAATTTATATTGATGGGAACCGATTGACACGTGACAGAAGTAACCCAACTCTCAAGCGTCGTTTAGGATATCTACCTGATGATTACCCTTTATACGATGAACTCACTGTTTGGGATTACTTAGAATATTTCGCCAGATTATATAAGTTACGCGAACCACGTCGCACCCAGCGGTTACATGAGGTGCTAGAACTGATTCAACTGGGAAATAAACGTAATAGTTTAATTTCTACGTTGTCGCGTGGGATGAAACAGCGTTTGAGTTTAGCACGCACTATTATTCATGAACCAATAGTGTTGCTACTCGATGAACCTGTTTCTGGACTTGACCCTATTGCACGATTGCAGTTCCGCGAAATTATTAAGGCACTGCAAGAAGCTGGGATGACGATATTAATTTCTTCACATGTTCTTAGTGATTTAGCTGAACTTTGCACATCTGTAGGAATTATGGAGTTGGGTTGTTTGGTAGAAAGCACATCGCTTACGGAACTTTACCAACGTCTGTCTCGTCAGCAAATAGAAATTTCTACTCTTGGAAAAATTGATGAGTTGCTAGGGGAATTAAAAAATAACCCATTTGTACAAGAGTGGGAAGTTATGCCTACTAAAGACAAAGTACGGGTAAATTTTTCTGGTCAACAACAAGACTGCGCCAATTTGCTGCGTTCTTTAATTGATGCAAGGGTTCCTCTAACTAATTTTCATTGTACTCAGGAAGATTTAGAAACAATTTTCTTGAAAATGGGTCATAAGCAAGCTTCATAAAAGTTAGGAGTTAGTAGTTAGTAGTTAGGAATAAATATATGCTTCAATTTCTTGAGAAAATCGGTGAATGGAATCCACAATTTACTAGGGAAATAAAAGGGCGCCTTAAAATCTTTCCAATTTTGGTTACCAGTGCAATATCTTTAATCGTTCAATCTGTTGTGTTCCTAGCTCAACTCGGACAAATCCCTGGTAAAGAGTATCGGATGAATGAACAATACTGCGGTATTGGCAAGTCTTATCAAGAGCAAATTTCCGACCTGGGTCAAGTTCTTAGCAAGCTACAAAAGAATTTTTTCCATTACAGTAGCAAACAATATTTTGACGCTGAGAAACTAGAAAATATCCGAACACAATTACAAGAAGTAAAAAATACACGCGCTCATCTACAAGATATTTTGTATCAACAGCCATGTCCGCGCGGTCAAATTGATATGGCTGAATGGTGGCGCGACCATTGGGAATACATGTTTCAAGCTTTAAGCGTGATTTTTATTTTCACGCTACTAGTTGCAGGTACTTATTTACTAATTAATAATTTAGCACAAGAAGAACGTAAAGGCACACTCAATTTTATTCGCCTTAGTCCGCAGTCTGAGGTTAGTGTTTTAACTGGTAAAATACTAGGTGTACCAATTTTAGTTTACTTGTTTATAGCGCTTGCGATTCCTTTTCATATTTTCTCAGGAAAGCTTGCTGGTATTGCTTTAAGTCATATTTTCAGTTATTACATTGTTTTAGTAGGCAGTTGTATTTTCTTTTATAGTGCAGCGTGTCTGTTTAGCCTAGTCACGCAATTTTTAGGTGGTTTTCAACCTTGGTTAGGTGCTGGTGCAGTTTTAATGTTTTTGACTCTTGTTTTCTCAACTGCTCAGTATAGTAATAATCTTAATAATGGCGCCGCTTGGTTTAGAATGTTTAGCCCAATAGATGCAACTAGCTATCTATTTCCTAATTTCTTTAACTCTCGTTATGACAGGTCTTGGGAGAAATATAAAGAACTACAGTTTTTCTATATTCCAATTGGCGCCAATATTGGAAGCTTCATCGGGATGCATTTAGCTAATTATGGTCTTTGGACTTATGAAATTTGGCAAGGACTTCTACGACGTTTCCGCAACCCAAACACACCAGTAATTAGTAAATTACAAAGTTACTTCCTTATCACTTTTGTACAGGTGTTGTCATGGGGATTTACGCTACAAAACGTCAAAAACTTCTACCCAAATGTTGGTGGTAAGTCACAACCTTCGTACTATGACATAAATACTCAAATCTTACAAAACTTGCCAATATTCGCACTATTCAACTTTGTGCTAATGTTTGGCTTGATATTTATTCTCGCGCACGAACGCCAAACAATTCAAGATTGGGCACGTTACCGCCATAAAAACACTTCTACCCATAAAGGTTGGTGGCATAATTCTCTGCTTAGAGATTTAATCTTTGGTGAAAAAAGCCCTGCATTACTTACATTGGCATTTCACGCGCTAATAATAACTATTCCTATTAGCATTTGGATAATTATTTCCCAACAACTTAATGTTCGTAATAACTACGCAATAAACTGGCTAATTCAAGATATTGGCAGATTCAGAGCTATCTTGGGTATTGTTTTATTGGTTGTTTTATGGGGTATTGGCGCCACTGTTGCTCAACGAATGTTGCTGTTGAAAACATCGAAACGCTATTTATGGGCACTTGGTACAACCAGCGCGTTATTGTTCGCACCTGCAATAATTTTATCAATTCTCAATAATACAATCTCAAGACGCTCTGTTCTCTGGCTTTTCTCAAGTTACCCTTGGGAAGCTTTACCAACAACAGACTTACCAATTGTATTTATGGGACTGTTTACTGAGGTGATGGTGTTGGGATTCTTAAATATTCACATGGCAAAACAAATTAAGCTAGCTGGTGAATCTGCAACCCAAGCGTTAAAGTAAAACCCTTTACATGTGTGGAGACGTGACATGTCACGTCTTCTCTCTGTGTACTCTATGTCTCTGTGGTAAAAAATTATATCACGGCACAGGCATCATTGCCTGTGCCACAGATTAATACAGGTTAATGAGTGATTTTTATGACTTTTTTGAGTAGTTCTGGTATTTGAGATGGACGTTCGGCAATTGGAATGTCAGCTTCGGTAAATGCTGCTAGTTTATTTTTCGCAGTGCCAAAGTCGGAGTCACGTCCAATTACAGCAGCTAGTGTTCCTGTTTGGCGCCAGTGTTTACCACGCGGCGCCTCTTTTCCTGCTATATAACCTATAACAGGTGTATCTATAACTTCTGTAATGTAACGTGCTGCTGCTTCTTCACTACCTCCACCAGGTTGACCAACTAGCACTATTGCTTCGGTTGCTTCGTCTTCGTCAAGAATTTGTAACCACTGCATAAACGACGAACCAACTATCGCGTCGCTACCAATGCTTACACTTATAGATTGACCTATACCTGCTTGCGTTAATTCTCTCGCTATTTCATAAGTAAGAGTTGTGCTTCGACTCAATATTGCTACTGAGCCTGGAGTATAAAATTCACTAGGCTGTGTACCTAGTAAAATTTTCCCTGGCACAATAATACCAGGACTATTTGGTCCAATTACTAAAGTTTCTGTGGCTTCTGCTGTACGCAATAACTGCACCATGTCCAAAGGTGGAACCCCAGGTGAAATTATCACGATTTGACGAATACCTGATGCAATCGCTTCTAACGCTGCATCCAAAACTTCGTAAGGATATACATTTAAAATCGTTGTGTCTATTATTCCATATTGCTCTGTAGCTTCTTCAACTAAATCAAATATCGGCAAATCGTGTAACGTCATACCACCACATCCAGGATTCACCCCAGCAATTAAATTGGTGCCATACGCTTTCATCTGCGCGATTTGCATTGGCGATATAAATTCACAAAAGCCTTGAATTATAACTTTGCTATTAGGCGTTAAGTTCATAAAATACGTAGTAAATTTTCCACTCAGCATGTAGTCATAACTGAGATGTGACACTTTATAAAGTGTCCTGTTTATTTGATTGTTATTCAATTTTGTGCTTAGTTTCTACTGAACACTCACTTTTGCCGAATCATATTATTGATATCTAGAAATTGCCTATAAAGACAATTGACCTATAATAAATAATAAACTTTTTCGGATTTGTTTTAAAATTGAATTTCGATTTCGTCAATACCTCCTGTTACATCTGCTGGATAATATAATTTCTACTTGGTTGACAACTTATTATTTTTTATACACAATCGGTTGAGCAAGGCGTACTGCTTCACTTACTGCCTCATCTAAGCTTTCTGTCATGACTATAGATATATCGCTTTCGTGTTTTAACGCTGTTAGCTCTTTTTTGGCGTCATCTAAGTCTGAACCAGCTAGTCTCACAACTAAACGTGGGAAGTTATTATCACGTTTGTGTTTGTTACCGTTACGTATACCGTTTGATTTATGCTCGCTGTTATAATTATGCACAAATTCAGTAATAACTTCTGCAATTTCAATCGCTTGAGGTATACTGCCCAAAAGATTAATCAGAATTACCTGAATACTTTTGTCAGCGCTCATTACTCTCAAAGCTTTTTCTAGACGAGTTTTAAATGTCGTCGGAGAAGCATCAAGGGGAGATGCATGACGCAAGTTCAGACAATATCCAGGTTTTCCACCTACTAAAGTAACTAAGTCCATCGTGGTTAATACCGAACCGGCACCATTACCCATAATACCGATTTTGCCGTGCAACTCTAATCCCTCCCATTCTTTAAAATCTTGATTTTTACCATTGCCGTTATACCGATTAGACATTTTAGTTGCCATTAAAGCAATGTCAGGATGACGCGAGATTGCACGCTCATTGACACTAATGCTACCGTTCAACGCCATCGCTTCACCTTGCGAATTTATACCAAGCGGATTAATTTCGACTAAATCTAAATCTTTCTCGATTAGTAGATAATACATTTTTTCAATAACACTGCTAACAGTTTGCATTCGCTTTCCCTGCAATCCCATTTTCAACGCTAACCGTCGAGCATAAAACGGTGAAAATTCATGCTCAACAACGACATGCTGCATCTTATCTCCATACGAGTCCAAATCTATATCTGGTTCTTGACAACCCAGTAAAATTGGACGACAAACGGCTGTATCAATTACAACAGCTAAATATAATTCCTGTTCAGCGTCATATTTTGATTCCGCTAACAGCACTTCTGGTAATTCACCCATTATTGGTAAATTAAAGATATTTTGGGCTGCTGCTATAGCATCAATTGTTGTCTGTACAAATCTAACTCCACCAACTTTTAACCTAGCTCCCCCACTGACTTGCGACTTCAGAACAATTGGGTAAGGTATTTTTAACCTTTTTAAGTCTGTTGGATGGTCTATTCGCTGTGATGGCAGTACTGGAATGCCAATCTGCCCGAACCATTCTTTAACCTGATACTCTAGTAAATCCATACCACGCACCTTTGAAATACCATTTCACGCTTGTTGGAGTTGCCATCAAATTTTTAAGTTGCTGCATCCCCAAAGCAATAGTCGGCTTTTAATTAACTATAATTTCTTTCTCCATCATTAATTCTATCCAATTCGGTTGATGCGGTAAATAACATGCGATTTGAATTTACTTACATACATCAAAATTGGCATTCAATTTCAGTAAAACCGCTTACGTACTACATAACAGGCATTTTTTTTAACAATTCAATTAGTATTTTTACAATGTATATATTTTCTAACTGCTCAAGTATTTAGATATGTAAAATTGGCATAGTAAAAAACAAGAAACCAGGTTTCTAGTATAAGTGGTTCGTATTCCAACAACATGGTAGTTACATTTGTAACCTAATTTATAAGTTTTTGTCATCTGCTTAACTATCTTTAGATAGATGAAATTCGTGACAAAGAGCCATAATAAAATTCTGTGATTAGAAATTTATTGCTTTATTAGCGTTTTTTCTAAATCTGTGCTAGAACATTTGGCTGGTTGTATAGGAAAATAGTAACTGGTCAAACTGTGTCTTTGTTAACAAACCCCAGCCTGTCATCACCAATGAAATCAGCAGCACAGCAGGAAGACTTAGATTTTCTATCGTCCATTTTGGAAGAAAGCTTGCTCGAAATTGGTCAGCGCAATACCTTTGAAGTTAAGTGTGCTGTTAAAGACCAGCTTATGGTTTTAATACAGCACCCTAAAACTATCACCGTCGATACCGAGCATGTTTTTGCAGTCGTAGCAAAAACCCTCCAATCAAATACCTCATATCAAACACAAGAAGTACAGATGTTTGTGCGTCATACTGGAATCAAGCTCCCGTATGCTCAGAAAACACTGTATATTGTTCCAAACATATCAATTAATAGTGAGCAAGCTGCAAATTCATCAGATTTCTCAGATTATGATGTTTTTTCAGATTTTGTTCTTCCCGAACTCAATCAAGAACCTTTACCTCAGTCATCATCGTCCTCTGAAGGAATGTTTGACTCTTCTGCTTCACTATTGACTATAAATGCATCTGTTGTTGAAGAAAAATTTGACCCCTTTGAGTCGGCGCCTCCCAACAGTCAAACTAAAAAAAGCCAGCACAACTTCAAGCCATTACTAATTGGAGCATGTGTTCTAGCTGTTACGACAATATTCGGCGCCAGTGGTTACTTCCTAATGAGTCCCTGTATCTTATCTACATGTAAAGAATTACAAACGGCAAAACAATTACAAAATTCATTTCCCCAATTAGCTAACAACGTTAAAACCGAAGAAGATTTATCAAAGCTACAACAACAGCTAGATGTAACAATTGCATTACTACAAAGAATACCTGGTTGGTCGCCAAATCATCAGGATGCTGTACAAGCGGCAACTGCTTTATCGAGCGAGTCGCAACAAATTAAACTGTTGACACAAGCTTTGCAATTAGGTGCCACAGCTTTGCGTTCTTCACAAAGCTTAACAAATGATATTAACGAGTTACAGGCACGTTCAAAATTATGGCGCCAAGCAATTGCCCCATTAGAAGCAATTCGTACAGATAGTAAATTTTACGGTTTTTCCCAGTCAAAATTATCACTATTTCGTAGCGGTTTACAGTCGGTTAATGTTCAAACATTAGCTCAAAGCAGATGGCAGAAAAAAGTAAACGATGCTCAAGCAGCAGCAAAAGTGGCACGTGAGCGTGAAACAACCGCAAAATCACTCCCAGATTTACAACGTGCGCTCTCAACTTGGCAAATAGTCGTCAATGCCTTAATTGCAGTACCTCAAACCAGTCCAGCTTATGCCGAAGCACGGACACTTTTGAACGATTACCAACCAAGACTATTAACACTTCGCGACCGCGTTTCAAAACAAGAACAAGCGGCAACAAGTTTAGCCCAAGCAGTAGCTACCGCGAAACAAGCTGAACAATACGAACAGCAAAACCAGTGGCAAGCAGCAACTGTTCGCTGGCAACAAGCAATAAACACAATTAAGCAAATTCCACCTGAAAGTCCACTATATAATCAAGTGCAACCTTTATTACAAGCGTATGCAGTTGCATTTGAACAAGCTCAAACTAAATCACAAACAATGATGGTGACTGGTGCGACAGCTAGTACAACTTTAACTCGTGCTGATTTAGAAAAAACTTGTAAAGGTAGCGTTGAGATTTGTAATTTCACTGTAGATGAGAGATTTATAACAGTTCGCATTACCCCAGAATATGAAAAAACGTTAGAAAGCAACGCTCCCCAAGATGTTAAGAGTGTTCAAAAGCATCTAGAAACTTTACAAAAAGCACTAGAAGTAATTGGAGATAATGCCAATACAGCAGTCTTGGTATTTGACGCACAAGGACAGCAAATTTTTACCCACATTCCACGACAACAAAGTTAGCAGTTAGCAGTTAGCAGTTAACGAATTAGTTGTGCATTGGAGTTGAAAAACTGCCGTGATAGTCCACGTGTGATTAATATTGTTGTGACTAGGTTGGCAAAGGCAATCATAAATAAAACCACAATTTGATATGAAATTGCTTCGTCAGCTTTGACACCACCGAGTAACTGTCCTGTGAAAAAGCTAGGTATTGTTACCATACCTACTAACGTCATTTGGTTGATAGTAGGTATTATTCCCGCACGTATTGCCTCTTTACGATATTCTGCCACTGCTTGAGTTGGTGTGGCGCCTAAACTTAAGTGGGTTTCAATTTCTAAGTGACTCGAATCTATGGTTTTAACTAACCTCTCCCCCGCTATCGCTGCTGCATTCATGGCGCCTGCTATAACCATCAGCGCTAAAGGTATCACATAACGTGGCTCAAACCAACGTTGAGGCTGAATTATTAAATAATTTGTATAAATAATAGATACTGAGGTACTAATAAACATTGCCCCCCACACCAACGGTAAAACAAGGGGAATTTTTTGACTAATACGATTTCTTGTAATAATTGCCGCAATCGTGATTATTACTGCTAAAATCGCCAAAACTGCAATTACATTATCAACGGCGAAGATAAAATCTAGCACATATCCCAAAACCATCAGTTGAAGGATAGTTCTCCCTGTTGCCATAAGCAACTTAATCTCAATTCCTAGTTTTTCCCAAGCTGACAACCCAATGGTTATAGCCATCAGCGCGACAGCAATACCTAAGTCTGTAAAATCTAACTTGATGATTTCTGGCATAAGCAGGAGTGGGAACTTTGATTGTAACGATTTATTCTTGATGGATATCTATATATATGTGTACATTTATCACTAATGATAATCTAATTAATTGACCAATAAGTAAAAATACTTAAAAATTCAGAAACCGGGTTTCTTCGGTTTCTCGTCCAAATTATACTTCCATAAACCTTCATACAAACTATGATACAGAGTGTAAAATCTGTTCCTGCATTTGACAATAAACAACAATACGCTGCAATTGAGGCAGAAGTTAGTACTGCTGTCCTCGAAGTTTTATCATCAGGACGTTATATTGGTGGACCCGTTATTGATGGGTTTGAGCAAGCGTTTGCTGCATACCACGGTGTATCTAACTGTATAGCGTGTAATTCTGGTACTGATGCTCTTTATTTAGCTTTACGCGCGTTGGATATTGGTGCAGGTGATGAAGTCATTACCACTGCGTTTACTTTTATTGCTACTTCTGAAGTTGTTAGTGCTGTTGGCGCCAAACCTATATTTGTCGATATAGATGCGAATACATATAATCTCAATTTACAACAAGTAGAAGCCGCAATTACTCCCAATACAAAAGCAATTATTCCGGTACATTTGTTCGGTCAACCTGTAGATATGACTGAGTTGATGGAAATTGCTTCTTCTCATAAAATCGCAGTAATTGAAGATTGCGCTCAATCAACGGGAGCAACTTGGAATGACCGAAAAGTTGGTAGCATTGGACATATAGGCGCCTTTAGCTTCTATCCCACAAAAAATTTAGGTGGTTGTGGTGATGGAGGAGCAATAACGACAAATGACCCCGAAATTGCCCAAAGAATGCGAGTCATTAAAAATCACGGACAAACAAATCAATATTATTACAACGAAGTTGGTGTAAATAGCCGTTTAGACAGTATCCAAGCGGTTATTCTGCAAATTAAGCTCAAATATTTAGATGATTGGAACACTCAAAGAAAAGCTATAGCATCTCGTTATCATCAGCTTCTTTCTAAAGTACCTGGTATTATTATTCCCCAAGAACTGCTAGGTGGCGCCAGCGTTTGGAACCAATATACAATTCGGATTCTAGACAATCAACGTGAAGCAGTGCGTAAAAACCTACAAGACATGGGAGTAAATACAATGATTTACTATCCCATGCCTTTGCACTTACAACCTGTATATAAAGATTTAGGGTATAAAGAGGGACAATTACCCGTTTGTGAGCAACTAAGTAAGGAAGTCACATCATTACCGATGTTTCCCGAACTTTCATCTGAACAGCAAGACCAAGTAATTTACTCAATAAAAGAAGCAATGATGTAGAGACGTGATTAATCACGTCTCTACCTAAAATTGTGAGCGGAAGTGCTAGTAGTTGCTAGCGCTTCTACAATACCGCGAACCGCAGCAATCATGGCGATTTCGCTGTTAAGTTGATTAATCGCAGAACCAACACCAACACCTGCGGCGCCTGCTGCTGTAGCAAGTGGTGCGGTAACATTAGAAATACCAGAAGCACAGAGTACAGGTATAGAAACCGCGCGTGAAATTTCGTAAGCTGCGGCTAAAGTGGGAGCAGCTTTTTCGATTAAACCAACCGTACCACCATGTGCTGGCTTAGTATTGACACCACCTTCGGTTTGAATAATATCAGCACCTGCTTGTACAAGTTCTTCTGCAAGCTGAACTTGTTTGTCGAGCGTCAAAATATGTGGAACTGTTACCGACAGAGTAACTTCAGGAAGCAACTCACGAGTTTGGTATGTTAGGGCCAATACTTCAAGAGCTTCAAATCTTCGTCCTTGAGCATAAAACGCATCAAAGTTACCGATTTCGATTAAATCTGCACCTGCTGCTACTGCTTTTCTGAACTTTTCTGGTTCAACAGCAGATACGCAAACAGGTAATTTTGTCAATTTTTTAGCTAATTTTACCAGTTCTGGGTCAGCAGCGATGTCAACAAAAGTGGCGCCACCGAGTTCCGCAGCTCTTACAACCGCAGCGACATTATCTCTGTCATAATTATTCAAACCGCTAATGACTTTTAAAGCGCGGCGAATAGTGAACGCACGTTGAAGAGTAGAATGCATCGTCATGGTTCTTGTGTATAGCAATTAAGTAAAACTATTGTCACATTATAGGTAACTATTCGCTAGTAGCTTTAGGTATAATGCAATATTTTCCGTTTGGAATAAGTGTACTGGTTTTATCTACACCTAGAGGTTGGTTGATATTTGAAATTCTGAATAAACCCAGTTTCAGTCAACAATCTCAATTTTCGTATTGTGCTGTGCATGACATCAAACTTAGGGTAGATGTAGAATTAAGGACGCAGCTTGAGCAAAGTTAAAAAATTGGGATAGCATTCCTCTACTTATGCCTGAAATCAGCAGTGTAGCTAGTACCATTGCCTTTTTTGGTACAATAATCGGCATTTTTGCAGCTTCGTTTCAAGTGTTAGACCAAATTGAAAAGCGACGCGATAAATGGTTTCAAAAACTACAAAATCATAATTCAAAGTCTGATACAGACTTACATCAGGATCAAATCTCAAATATACTACCAAACATCGAGTCCCGTGTCGATTGGGGCGAAGCTGTTGATGTTTCAGTTTTTTATGGACGCACGCAGGAACTCGCGACTTTAGAGGAATGGATAATTAATGACAATTGTCGTTTGATAGCGCTGTTGGGGATGGGGGGTATAGGTAAAACCTCACTTTCGGTGAAATTAGCGCAAAAAATTGTCGAAACAAAAACTTTTGAATTTGTAATTTGGCGTAGCTTGGGTAATGCTCCACCATTGCCAGATATATTAGCAGAATTAATTAGATTTGTTTCTTTAGAACAAGAAACAAATTTACCACTTGACATTGGCGCCCTTATTACTCTACTTAAAAAATATTTGCGTGCGTCGCGTTGTTTTTTAATACTCGATAATTTTGAATCTATATTGACAGAAGGTGATAAAGCCGGAGAATATCGGGAGGGGTATGAGGACTATGGTATACTTCTTAAACGCATTGGTGAAGAACTTCATAACAGTTGTTTAATTATTACCAGTAGAGAAAAACCTAGAGAAGTTGCAGCGAGTGAAGGTGAAACACTTCCAGTTCGCTCATTACAGTTAAGCGGTTTACCTGCGTCAGATTCTGGAGTCATTTTTCAAGAGAAGGGAATTAGTGGAACTCAAGACGAACAAATTCGACTTGTAGATTCTTATCAAGGTAATCCTTTAGCACTCAAAATTATTTCTACTACAATTAAAGATATATTTCATGGTAGCATTTCGGAGTTTTTAGCACAAGAGTCTATTGTATTTGGCACAATTAGAACTTTGCTCGAAACCCAATTTAATCGCTTATCTGATTTAGAAAAAGAAGTCATGTATTGGTTAGCGATTAATCGTGAACCCGTAACGATGCTGGAATTACTTGATGATATAATTACACTTGAAAAGGCGCCGAAATTAATTGAGACCCTCGAATCATTAATACAACGTTCTCTAATTGAAAAAGCTAGAGATGCAACATCCGACGCTTCCACATTTACACTTCAAAATGTGGTCATGGAGTATATCACAGATAGATTCATCGAGCAAATAATTACTGAAATCAATCAGGGAGAGTTTGCGCTATTTAATACTCATGCGATTATTAAAGCAACTACAAGTGATTATATTCGTTCTTCCCAAATTCGCTTAATTCTCAATCCAATACTTTATGCACTCAGTTCCGAAATTAAACGTGGTAGTGATTTATTAGAGATATTACGTAATCAACCAGAACTTAAATCAGGATATGCAACGGGCAATATTATTAATTTATTGGTTAATCTAAAAATAAATCTAAATGGATATGATTTTTCGGAACTAGTAATAAAACAAGCGTACTTGCAGGGTGTAAATTTACGCTCGTGTAATTTTAGTAACTCTAGTTTTGACAAATGTATTTTTACTCAACCATTTGGTAGTATTCAATCAGTTGCATTTAGTCCTAATGGTCAACTTGCCGCAAGCGATACAAATGGGCAAATTATATTATGGCAAGTCGCAGATAGTAAACATTTTCTGAGCTTGAAAGCACATTTAAGCTGGGTTTGGTCGGTTGGTTTTAGCCGTGATGGTAGTATATTTGCTAGCGGTAGCTCTGATCATACTATCTGTTTGTGGCGCCTATCAGACGGTCAGCTAATTAAAACTTTACAAGGACACACAAGTGAGGTAAGGTCGGTTACTTTTAGCTGCGATGGTACTATTATTGCAAGTGGAAGTTCTGACCATACTATACGTATTTGGAATATAAGCACAACTCAAAGCCTAAAAATTTTGCGTGGACATACCAATGTAGTCAGTGCAGTTGCGTTTAGTCCAGATGGAGAAACTATTGTTAGTGGTAGTTACGACCAAACTATAGGGTTATGGGATGTAGTTACAGGTAAATGTATAAAAGTGATATACGGACATACTAACCAAATACGCTCGGTAGCATTTTCACCTGATGGTACTATTATTGCAAGTGGTAGCTATGACCGCACTATTCGTATATGGAGTACACAGACAGGAGAATGTCTAAGTATTTTGCAAGGACACTCTAGTCAAGTGCGTACAGTTGCTTTTAGTCACGATGGACTTTTACTTGCGAGTGCGGGTAGAGATTTAACAATTAAACTATGGTTTATCTTATATAACGAATATTCCATCGAAACACAATTAATATCCTCTCTTGCAGGACACACTCAGTCGATTGAATCAGTAGCTTTTAGCCCTGATGATAAAATGTTAGTGAGTGGAAGTTTTGACCAAACGGTAAGATTATGGGACGTAGACAACGAAAAATGTCTAAAAACACTCCAGGGATATGCAAATTCCATCTGGTCAGTAGCTTTTAGTCAAGATGGTCAAATTCTTGCTACTGCCAGCGATGATTTTGCTGTGAGATTTTGGAGTGTTGCAACTGGTGAACTTTTACGTACCTTCAATAAACATACAAACCGGGTTTGGTCTGTTGCTTTTAGTCCTTCTGGGCAAATAATTGCTAGTGGTAGTGACGATAAAACGATTCGACTTTGGGAAGTTAATACAGGTGAACTGATTAAAACTATAATTGTACATACATATCATATTCGGTCGCTTGAATTTAGTCCCGATGGAAAAATGCTTGCAAGTACAGGCGCCGATGAAACAATATGTATATGGGACGTTGCTTCATGTAAATGTCTAAGAATATTACATCAACATTTACGACGTGTAGAATCAGTAGCTTTTAGTAGTG
The DNA here is from genome assembly GCF_000331305.1 of Calothrix sp. PCC 7103. Taxonomy (GTDB): domain Bacteria; phylum Cyanobacteriota; class Cyanobacteriia; order Cyanobacteriales; family Nostocaceae; genus Dulcicalothrix. Next base: position 1,559,301 of record NZ_KB217478.1, read on the forward strand.
ATGGAAAAATTTTAGCTAGTGGTAGTAGTGACAGCACTATAAAATTATGGGTTCCAGAAACAGGGGAATGCGTGCAAACCTTACCAGGACATACAGCAGAAGTAAATTCAGTTATATTTAGTCCGAATGGAAAAACTCTTGCAAGTGCCAGCAATGACGGAACATTAAAATTATGGTCTACAAATAAAGGAGAATGTATTAAAACTTTACGAGGTCATACTTATGCAGTTCAGTCGGTTGTGTTTAGTCCCGATGGTAGATATTTAATTAGTGCTGGAACCGATGAAACAATCAAGTTATGGAATATTAGAACAGGCGAATGCGTTAAAACTTTAGAGGGACATATTGGTGTAATATGGTCTGTGGCAATTAATCAGTTAGGCGCCATAATTGCCAGTGGTAGTCAAGATGAGACAATTAAACTTTGGGATATCAACACAGGTGAATGTCTCAACACCCTTAGAGCAAAACGTCCCTACGAAGAAATGAATATAACCGGAGTCAAAGGATTAACTGAAGCTACCATTTCTACTTTACTAGCTTTAGGCGCGGTAGAACTGGCAACGGATACAACGGATGTAACGGATGTATAAATCATATTATAATATAATATAATGTCATACTGAACGCAGTGAAGTATTTAATTTCCAAAATGTCATACTGAACGCAGTGAAGTATTTATACTGCTAATGGGTAGAATATAAACTTTGTCATGCTGAACGAAACGTAGTGCAGTGAAGCATCTTAGAGATTCTTCGCTACGCTCAGAATGACATTTCTTACCCGTGTTAAGTATAATTTCCAAAATGTCATACTGAACACAGTGAAGTATTTAATTTCCAAAATGTCATACTGAACGCAGTGAAGTATCTAATTATTATTTTGATGGTAAAGAAAATTACCACAGAGCCACAGAGTACACAGAGGAGTTGAAGAGATTTAAAATGGCGCCACTGTTTTGATGCGTTACATAGAAATCAACTATATACTTAATCAGTTCATCCGTTCTTGTACCCAAAGGCGAAACGCTTTAAGTGTTGCATTCCTACCAGCAGTTTTACTTTGCTTAAGATACTGAGGAATAATATCAGTTACAGGTAAGTTTGGAAAATTCAAGCTTTGCTGAGATTCGACGTAAGAACCTGCTTGCAGTAAACTAATTTGCAGTATACCTTTTTCAAAGCGCCAAAGTTCAGGGACTTTTAACGCTTCGTAAATACGTGGATGAGTTCGTGAAGGTTTACTTCAGTATTTGGAGAGTGATGGATATGCTGTTTTATCGTACTAGTAACTTTCCTTGCCTTGCAGCTTCTTGAATAATGTATCGTCTACTTGTAAAAACTTGAATACCTGGAACAACAACATAATCAATATCATCTGTAATTATTTTTATATCTCCTGCACCTGCCCGACTAATTGCTTCAAGTATTAATAAATCGTATCCATCAATAGCTTGAGTTTTAAATCTGTTCAAAGCTAAGTCAGTTGTTTCATCATTAACATTCAAATTTACAGGAACAGCGGTATCTTTAACTTGCTCCCAGGAAGATTCAACTGCCGCAACAACCTTCAGTCGTTCTGTAGGATAATTATGACGGTATTCTTTTAATGTGATATTAGAATGAGATTGTTTGTAAATTTCGTACTCGTTTTTTTCAATAATATGAGCTAGCTCTGCCAGAGTTAATCCTGAATAGGCTAACGTTGCTTCATTTCTAAAAGCTTGTATAAGATAATTAGAGTAATCAATTAGTTTGTAGCGGTCTCGGCTTCTAATACTAAAAGCGGCATCATTATACGTTTCCCAAAACCAAACGTTTGTATCAACAATGAAAATATCTTGTTTTTGTGGAATATCATTTTGAATATCAATAACGCTTGCTTCAAAATTAAGATTTACTGGCATAAATTATAATGCTGATGCTTTTTCTGACATAACAGTATCTACTGCTTCACGATATTCCTCATCAGAATAATAATGTTCAGCGTTATCTATCACATAAGCGATAAGTTTTTGATGTTTTTGTGACAGTCCTGTAAATTCCGCAAGCTCATAAAGTTTTTCACGTGCAATATTTTTTAATAGCTGACCTATTGCAACACTTAAAAATGAAGATGTAAAAATCTTTACACCTGTAAAATCTAAACTTATATTTTTACCTTCCAGTAATTTTGGATATATTTCTTCATAAAGTTTTTCTCCTCTGTCGGCTCCCATTCCGTATTCTCCAACAATATCATAGACTTTTACTACCATTTTAGTTTACCTCTTCTAATGATTTACAAACATCGGCACCTGCGGAAAGTGGTGCAATTTACTCTTCCATCGATACAGTAATTTTAACATAGTCGCACGTTGCTTGTACTATTTATTTTATTTTAATCGGTATTGATGTTGTTTAGGTTCAAGATGTATCGTTTTGCACATACCATTTTATGGGTAATGCTAATCAATTATAATTCTGATGCTTTTTGGACATAACAGTATCAACAGCATTGCGATAATTCTCGTCAGAGTAGTAACGTTCAGCATTTTCTATTACATAAGCGAGAAGTTTTTGGTGTTTTTGTGACAGTCCTGTAAATTCTATAAGTACATACAGTTTTTCACGCACAATATCTTTCAAAAGCTGTCCTATTGCAATATTTCAAAAGCAAGATGTAAAAATATTTACGCCTGTGAAATCTAAGCTAATACTTTTACTTTGCTGCAATTATACAAACTTTCTATATATGTTTTACTATTTATAATCATGGTGCTGGGGTATTACAGTGAACTACGAAAAACTTATCAGCGATATTAGTAACGTTAACGACACAACTTTAGCTACAGCTGCACGCGCGGTTAATCAACTTTTGACTATTCGTAACTGGGTTGTTGGCGCCTATATTGTCGAGTACGAGCAAAACGGGTTTGATAGAGCAGCTTACGGCACACAATTACTTAAAAAACTTGCCAATGACTTAAAACGTAGAAATATTGAAGGTTAGTCTGAGCGCAACTTAAAAAACTTTCGGCAGTTCGCGCTGGCTTATCCTGGTTTGGCAAAAAAAGAAAATATATCTACTTTTTTACCAGTACTTAGTATATCAGGAAACGCTATTCAAATTCGGCAGGCACTGCCTGCCGAATTTCAAAACACTGACCATGACTTCTTTCCAGCTTTAAAAGCTCTTGAATTACAGAACCCCTCTCTCTCGTGGCAAGATAGCAATTATTACCAACGCTTGATTGCTACTCTCTCATGGACACATATAGTTGAATTGACTCGTATAGACGACAAAACGAAACGAGCTTTTTACGAATTGGAGTGTATGAAAAGTAACTGGTCTTACCGTGAATTAATGCGTCAAATCAGTAGTAAGTACCTACGCAAAAATATTTATGCAGGAGAGCGAGAAATTATGATTTAGCTCAAACCCTTGCCAATAATAGATTTTAGCTTATTTCGTTTATGAGAGCAGATACATAATTAATTTTGCACAACTACTTATGCTTTATGAGCGGGTAGGGTTATCTAAGGATAAAGAAGCTATTTTGACACTTGCGAATGAAGGACAGATTATTGATAACCCTAAAAACGTATTACGCGACCCTTATATTCTAGAGTTTTTGAGGCTAGAGGAACGAGCAAGTTACTCAGAGTCTGACCTTGAAGAGGCTTTAATAAACCATTTGCAAGACTTTATGCGCGAGTTAGGGCGAGATTTTTGTTTTGTTGACCGTCAATTTAGAGTTACAGTTGGCGCCGAGCATTATTTTCTTGACCTGTTATTCTATCATCGCTCTTTGCAATGCCTGATTGCTATCGATTTAAAACTAGGCAAGTTTAAACATGATTATGCTGGGCAAATGAACTTTTATCTTAATTATTTGAAGGAGAATGTCGCATATCCTCACGAAAATCCCCCTGTTGGTATTCTTCTTTGTGCAGAAAAGGATGCGGAAGCTGTCCATTATGCTACGGCAGGACTTGATAATCAATTGTTTGTGTCGCGTTATATGGTCGCGCTTCCTTCTGAAGATATGCTTAAACAATGGTTGATAGATGAGCAAGATAGACTAAAGCAAAAGTTTGATATTACTTCAAGAGATGAGAGTTGACACACTGGAACGGGCAAGGATGCCCATTCCACTATTCCACTCTTATAGGAAGATTTTATTGTTTTGCGGCTTTCATTGATAAACCGATGCGTTTGAGTTTTTCGTTGACTTCCATGACTCGGACTTTAACGACTTGTCCGACTTTGACTATTTTTTTGGGGTCGTCTACAAATCTGTCGGCTAGTTGGGATATATGTACTAACCCATCTTGGTGAACACCGACATCGACAAAGGCACCAAAGTTAGCGACATTAGTAACAACACCTTCTAATTCCATTCCAACTTTGAGGTCGGTAATTTCTTTGATACCTTCTTTAAAGGTGGCATATTTAAATTCAGCACGTGGGTCACGTCCTGGTTTCTCTAATTCGCTAAGGATATCACGCAGCGTTGGTTCTCCAATAGTATCAGTAACGTATTTTTTCAAACCTGTTTTTTTCAGGTTTTCGGCAATTTGTGTTACCTGGTTTATTGGAACTTTGAGGTCAGATGCTATATTCTCTACCAATTTGTAACTTTCTGGGTGTACAGCAGTATTATCTAAAGGATTTTCACCACCCCTAATTCGTAAAAAACCTGCTGCTTGTTCAAAAGCTTTTGGCCCCAGTTTAGGAACTTTCAATAACTGGCGCCGATTTTTAAATGTACCGTTAGCATCACGATAAGCGACTATATTATTAGCTACTATTGATGTAATGCCCGAAACAAAAGTTAATAGTTGACTCGAAGCAGTGTTTAAGTCTACACCAACGTAGTTTACACAGCTTTCGACAGTTTCTTCGAGCTTTTTCTTTAATAGTTTCTGGTCTACATCGTGTTGATATTGTCCCACCCCTATCGACTTGGGGTCAATTTTTACTAGTTCTGCGAGTGGGTCTTGCAGGCGCCGACCTATACTAATGGCGCCGCGCACGGTAACATCAAGGTCGGGGAACTCTTGCCCAGCTAGTTTACTGGCCGAATATATAGATGCTCCCGATTCGTTTACTATAACTTTGACGGGTTTACGGTCAATTGTTTTGAGTACATCACCAATAAATTCGTCGGTTTCCCGTGATGCTGTACCGTTACCAATAGCTATCAACTCTATTTTGTATTTCTCAATCAAATTTTTGACCGACTGGGCAGCTTTCACACGTCCATCGGCACCTGTATGGGGGAAAATAGCCTGATATTCCAAAAACTTACCCGTTTGGTCAAGAATCGCGACTTTACAACCAGTTCTAAAACCTGGGTCTACCGCCATTGTTGGTTTCATACCCGCAGGCGCCGATAGTAACAACTCGCGTAAGTTTGTTTCAAAGGTCTTTATCGACTCAATATCAGCATAAAGCTTTTTCTCGGCAATAACTTCATTTATCAACGAAGTTTTCATCAAGCGGTTAAATGCGTCTTTGAGCATTTCTTGATAAAACACTCGTATTGGACGGTGCTTTGTCTTGCAAACTTGAGATTCTATATACGAAAGTACTGTATCTTCGTCATAAGATATTTCAAAACTCAATATCCCCTCATTTTCACCGCGACACAGCGCTAGTAAGTTATGAGGTACAATATTTCTAACTTTTGCGCTAAAGCTACGATACATCTCAAACTTTGTCGTTCCTTCGGGGTGTTCGTCTTTGATGTGCGAGACAAAAGTACCTTCGTCTAACAAATAATCGCGTAAATATGCCCGCAATTCTGCTAATTCGGCAACTTCCTCTGCTAAAATATCAGCGGCTCCTTTGAGCGCATCGTCACCACTCTTTACACCTTTTTCTTCTGAAACATATTTAACTGCTTCTTGTTCAAGAGGAACAAGTGGTCCATTTTTGACGTTTAAAGACTTAATAAATTCAGCCAAAGGTTCTAGACCTTTTTCACGGGCAATAGTCGCACGTGTACGACGCTTAGGACGATAAGGTAAATATAAATCTTCTAACTCATTTTTTTGCAAACAAGTCTCTATTTTCGCTTTTAACTCAGGTGTTAGCTTACCTTGCTCGTTAATTGAATTAAGTATCGCCGCTTTTCGCTCTTCTAACTCTGTTAAATAGCTATATCTATCTGATAAGTCCCGTAACTGCACTTCGTCCATCTCACCAGTGCGTTCCTTACGGTAGCGTGCAATAAAGGGAATCGTCGCACCTTCAGCGAAAAGTTCAAGCGCACTCTCAATTTGAAAGGGTTTAAGATTAAGTTCGCTTGCTAGAGTCTGTGGAATATTAAGCATCGGATGTTTTAAGCTGCTATTCAAACCGAAGTTACTATAACCTACTTTCACAAGAGAAACCGGGCTTCTGGTCAAAATTTTGCATAGAAACTCTAGTTTATCGTGAAGAAGCCCGGTTTCTTACCTTGGATATAGTTAAAAAAAATCAAAATTTGTTAAGTAAATATACTTATATACTTTTAAATCTTATCAAAATATAAAATTATCACATATGTTAAGAAATATTAACGCATTTATACTTATGACTCATAATAGAATAACGATTTGACATGGTTCACAGGTTTTTTATTTTTTATTCCTTTATAAGTATTAATATTCTCATAATCAGATGTTAAGATAACATACCAAATGGATTCGGAATTTAACTCCCCATCCTTGTTATCTTAAGCAGGGTGCAGTAACGAAAGTTGAAAGTAAGTGTAAAATTTACTACTTTTGCTATATTAGAAGGTCGCAAGATTTATATCTATGCGCTTCTGCTTGTGAATTCAGAGGTTTTAAAGAGATGGTCTTAGCATTTTTATTACCGCTTCTGACTGCTTTAGTTAGCGGCTACTTATTTCAAAAAAGCACTGACGAGATAGGTTATCTCGCTGGTGGTATTGCTATTATTAGTTTCGTTATAAGCTTGATACTGGCGCCTTGGGAAATCCAGCTTTTGCTACTGGTGGTTGTTTTGGTTTCTACCCAAAAGCTGATCCAGCAAAACGACTACAAATTTGACAGGAGGGGTAAAGGCTAAGGAATAAAGGGTAAAGGGTAAAAACTTTCCTTTACCCCTAATGGTTAAGATTTTTGATCAAGATTAAACTGTAAATTGTTTGACATATTTAACTACAGCAGGTGTGAGTAAAGTTTCAACTGAATAGTTGTTCGGCTTTTGATTCATCGTGGCAACAACTAATATCTACAACATTGTTCTAGCGATACAGATAGTTTAAGTTTAGGGCTATATAATCATAATCATTTTTATATTGATTTTAGGTTAGTGTCAGATTTAGCTGTTCGTATTCAAGTGCATCAAGCGGTGAAAATGGTTTACGAAACGAGAAAGCATAAGGTGTAGAGCCATATTGCTGTAAATGTTCCAGTCTTTTCTTCGCCTCGTTAACCGTTGGTGTGTAACCTGCACATATCCACCACATTGCTAAAATAGGCTGTTCTACCTTTTCAAACCAACGGCGCCTTTGACGCATGATATCACTATGGGCGCCGTGATAAACATAATTAGACAAAGCTTCGAGCGATTTCCATACAGTCAAAGTAATCAAAATACTCTCATCATCAAAAACTCGAATACTGGTAGCATCTTCAGCACCTTCACCACGTAATCGCCAAACAAAACCAGGGTCATCATCAGCAACGGCATTAACACTATTAATTTGTGCAACAAAATCAGCCATTTCTGGAGCATCGAGCGAATAGCGCATTTTTGCTGTATTCACCTGAGCTAAATGGTATTGTTCTATGTTGACTGATTGCATTATTTCTAACTCCCGATAGATGTTTTGAATACGTTGGCATACTTCATCTATCTTGAGAGGTATATTATCTATAAAGTTACAAAAGTTAATATTTCTTAATAGTGCTGAGTCTTAACTACTCATTCCACTCATCAGGACTCATAACTTTTTTTGTGTTGATTCAAAAGCTGAAGATACTTAGGGTCGGTTTTTGCAATTTGCCACTTTTGTTTAAAAATTGCCGCCGACTCAGCTTTGATAGGGTCTTCTTCATAAGGTAAAATTAATTGCCTTGCTTGTTGCTGCTTTAAGCGTGACAATTCTTTTTGGGGATTGCTTTTATATTTCCTACCGCTTTTGTGATTTGCATAGCGACGCGCACGGGTGTATCCCATTTGCAGGAATTTTCTTGCCATATCTGCACCCACAAAATCATCTTGCTCCAAATAAGCAAGAAACAATTCATATATTTTTTCGCTTGATTCTCTGGCTATTTCTGGAGACTTAAATCGCCAATACGGCAAAATCTCAGATTTATATGGCTCAACCAGTAATACACCTTGTTCACCTTTGCCAACGCGGTAAAGTTCAGGATGTGCGCGAAAGTCTATATTTTTAAAATCTAAAGAATAATCAAATGCCATAGCAGAAGTTTATTTTTCATCTTAAGATTTAAGAGTAAAGTCTCGCTTCCGTCTTAGTAAATAACTTTGGTGCAGTTATGCTATTAAGTTCTCCTCATTTGAACAGTACTCTTATGCGCGGTGATTTACGACGAGTTCACCATATTGCGCTAAATGTTAAAGATATGCAAGCTTCGCGGAAGTTTTACGGTAATCTTTTGGGGTTACATGAGCTAATAGGTGATGAAATACCCGAAACCTTAGCAAAATTAGTAGCTGAAGGAAAAGTGGCTAACTTTGAAACACCCGACGGTACTATACTTGATTTATTCTGGGAACCCGATTTACAACCACCCGACCCAAATCCAGAACATACCTTTACAAGAGCTTATCATCTCGCATTCGACATATCACCCGAATTATTCGACCGCGCGGTAGAGGTTTTACAAGAAAATAGTATAACAATTGCACATGGCCCAGTCAGTCGTCCTACAGGTAGAGGTGTATATTTCTATGACCCTGACGGGTTTATGGTAGAAATTCGCTGTGACCCAGTATAAATAATGCATGTAGAAACTACACATTTTTAGTCTCTACATGCCGAATTAGCATCAATAGGTTGAACTTTTGATACAAAATACTCAATAAAAATCAATAATAGCCGAGACACAGAGTTAACAAGTAAAAATTAAGACAAAACATATATTTTCATACTGAGAGGGATGATAACTATTTTTTATAACAATGGCGCCGGAAGTTAAAATTAAAGGCAATAATTATTTAAAATAAGTAAAAAGCGTTTTAATGTAAAAAAATGTCAGAACAAGCTAAGTTGTATAGTGTTATCGAAGATGCCATCAGAAGACCTTTAATTTCTTATGATCCGACAAGACAGTCTTTAAAACAGTGGACAATGTTTGTCTTACGTGATAAGGGGTTTAAAGTTGTGTATGCACAAAATGCAGATTTTGCAATTGAAAGAGGTGGTGAAAAGCTTTACTTTAATGTTTCTGATACCGACCATGAGTTAGATGGAAAGTTTGGATGGGTTGTGTGGAATAGTGCGACAAAAACTCTGAGTGTGATTCCTAAAAACACTGACTCAAAAGCGCCAAATTAAAATACTCAAATTTATCTCTTGTGGAGTGGGCATCCTTGCCCGCCCATGTTATTTAAGTAAATCTAGGCTTTTGTGAATAACATTAAATGCTGTTGTGGTAGTAAGTTTTTTGTTTCTTGCCATGTTAAACCTACGGCTTGCATTTCTTTTTTGACTTGCTTTTGTGTCATCTTGTGCAACCCTTTAATCATAATGAAAGGGTTTTCACCTCGATATTCAACAAGTGCGACTCGACCACCTGGTTTTAATGCTTTAGCAATACCAAACATAACTTCATAAGGATATTCAAATTCGTGATATGCATCGACCATAACAGCTAAATCAATACTTTCTGATGGTAAATTTGGACTATTGAGAGTTGCTAAGATGGGTTCTACGTTATTAATGTGCTTTTCTTCTTTGAAAAAATTAATGATGTCGAGCATTTCTGGCTGAATATCGACGGCTAAAACTTTACCTTGTGTAAGGGTCGGCGCCATCAAAAAACTTAAATAACCTGTCCCGGCGCCTATGTCGGCAACTACATTATTGGGTTTTAGTTCTAGTGCATTGACTATTTTACTAGGTTGTTCTTCAGCCTCTCGACTTGGACGCTCTAACCACATGGCGCCTGTATGTCCCATTACATGGGCAATTTCACGACCCATATAGAATTTACCAATACCATCGGGGTTATGGTTTGTACGTTGTTCGTAGTTAGTGCTTGTAGTAGTGCTAGCATTCACCGTGTCAGGGCAAAGTAACAAGCTACATATAAAGATAACTACGATTGCAAAAAAAAACTTCAACTTGCCAAAGCTAGTTGAGCATTTATAGTAATTTTGAGCTTTCACGATTATTAGGTTAAAAACCAGAACTTAAATAATTTTACCTTGTCCTGACGTTACATGTAACGTCAGGACAAGGGAGGGATTAATAGGCGCCTGTTTTACGTAAAACAACTTTTACAGTTCGCAGTAAGATTCTAAAATCGAGCCATATAGACCAATTTTCGATGTAATATAAATCCAATTTTACAGCATCTTCAAAGTTATCAATATTAGAGCGTCCAGAAACCTGCCATAAACCAGTAATTCCAGGAAGCACATCTTGGCGAATGAAGTGACGGTTTGTGAACTTCTCTACATCGCGAAGAGGTAAAGGACGAGGACCAACAAGGCTCATTTCTCCAGCTAGTACATTAAAGATTTGCGGTAACTCATCTAAACTGTAGGCACGTAAAAACTTACCAATCTTGGTTACACGTGGGTCATCTTTAAGCTTGAACAATACACCATCTTTAACTTCATTCTTTGCCTCTAGCTCTTTTTGTAACTTTTCAGCATTTGTTACCATTGTTCGGAATTTCCAAATTTTGAACTCCTTGCTGTTCAGACCAACTCGCTTTTGTCTAAAGAACACCGGTCCAGGAGAATCCAATTTGATTAAGATGGCAATTAAAAGATATACGGGTGAAAGTAAGCACACTAAAACCGTTGAAAACACTATATCCAAAAGTCGCTTCATCCAAAAATCACTGCCAACAATAATTGGCGCCGAAATAGTTGGACAGTGAATATCACCAACCATGCATAACGTTGAATTAGGATGGCGAGATTCATACTCAGATGGAAGCATTTTGAGCGTAATTCCAGCAGTTGAGAAATGCCAGGAAATATATAGACGGTTTTTAATCGCACTCCAAGAAACAAAAGCTTCTGTAATACCTTGCGAGCGGAGATATTCAAAAGTCTTATCTCGCGAAGCTAAATCTAAACAACTAGAATCTGCAATACCTTGTATGTTGTAGCAATCTTCCTTTTTGACTAACCTTAAATGATAGTCTCTTTCTTCAGGAGGAGTAATTAGAAAAATAGGATGACGTATCATTCCTTTTCGACGTACAAATTTGGTAGATAAATCAAATATCAAACGAGACGTACAGACGAAAACAATAGACAATGACCAATACAGCAGTAGAGAAGAGCGCGAAATATAGCGGTTTGGTTCGTAAAGAAATGCGATAAATGACAATAGTAGTACAGATATAGATACTGCTTGAATAATACCCCAATTATTACGGCGATGAAAACCTGGTCTGTAAAGCCCAATTGTACTAAAAATTACAAGTTGTACACTGATATTCAATAGTATAAAAGATGGATTTTGCACCCAAGGAGAGTCAATTGGAGTACCATATGCAAGTGCTAAAATCCAAGCTGCTATTGAAGAAAGAGTATCTATAAAAAACAATGTAAATACTCGTGCTATCTTTATCAATAATCCTTTTTGTATCGATGTGCCTTTAGCCGAGCGTAAGTCAGAATCATAACTTCCCAAGGCTATATTTTTACCAACCACAATTTTGTGTTCTCCTTAATATAATTTAGTAATCTAATAACGACCTTTAGAAACAGCGTTTTGCTGTGCTTGATTTGGAATATTTAAAATTTCTAGCAGTAATAACTTGCTTAAGAACCAAGGCTCCACTAAATAGCGTTTCCACAACCTTTTTGGTTCACTCGATAAACGGTATAACCATTCCAAACCAACTTTACCCATCCAACGAGGAGGAGTCGGAACGGCGCCAGCTACATAGTCAAGACAAGCTCCACTAGTCAGAATCGAGTTGACACTCAGACGGTCTAAATTATCAAGAATCCAATGCTCTTGACGTGGCATACTCATTCCGACCATTAAGATATGAGGTTGGTAAGCGTTTATAGCGTCGATAGTGGCAAGATTCTCTTTACTGTTTTTACGAACGTCGATATAGCCATCTGTACAAGCTATCTGTAATCCAGGGTATTTTTGACGCAGTATATCGGCGCCTTTTTCTGCAACTCCTGGTTTGGAACCCAAGTAGAACACTCGCCAGTTATGCTTTGAAGCTTCTTCCATTAGAGGCCATACCCAGTCAGCATATGTAACTCTTTGTTCGCGTTTGAGTGGAAAACCTAAAAGTTTACCAACCAAAACTAAAGGCATACTATCAATATGTGTGTATTCTGCCTTCGCGTAAAAAGCTCGCATTTTTGGGTCATTGTGGTATATGTAAAGACTATGCAAGTTATGATTGGCGATAATCCATTTGCGATTTTGTTGAACAGCTTCATCAATCAAAGAATTCAATTCGGGGATACTAAGAGCATTTAGCTGAACACCAAGAAATTGGTAGGCTGAATTGGTAATCATGGATTTAATATTTTCGTACTAGATTGTTTGAGTAATTTCAGATAATGAGGGTTTTTCTAATATTTTTTCAGCGCCTGCAATTAGAGTCTGTACTCTTGCAGTCCAACTATGGTGATTAACTATTTCTGTACGAGCAAGGCGCCCCATTTCTGGTAGCATTTCCCTATTTTGATAAGCTTCTATTAGAGCTAGCTTCAAATCTTTTTTATTGCCTGGTTGAAACAGAAAACCAGTTTTTCTATCTGCTATCAATCGTTGAGCATCTTCAAAAGCTGATGCAACAACGGGTTTAGCCATCGCCATGTATTCATAGAGCTTCATCGGAGATAAATACATTTTGCCCATTTGTAACTGAACCTGTCCTGAATAGGCAATATCAAAGCCAGCTAGATATTGTGGAACTTCCTGCCAAGAGACTTGCCCTCTAAAAGATACATACTTTGAAATCCCTAAATCTTGAGCGAGATTTTGCCAGGTAGCTCTCATCGCACCATCACCAACTACAGCTAGTGATATATCAAATCCTTCGTTACGCAATTCGGACATTGTTTCAAGCAATAAATCTAAGCCAGCCCAAGCGTATAAGCTTCCAACAAAACCAATCGTAAAGCCAGAAAATATTCGCTTTGGTGTATGAATTTTTGGATTAATAAAGTCAATATCAACACCATTTGGTACTAAAACAATTTTTTCTTTAGGAATATCATAGTCGCGAACTAAAATTTCTTTTAATGTCTCGCTAACACATGCTAAAACATCACATTGCTGATATGCTCTAATTTCCATCCACCGAGCTAGCTTATCTAATACTAACGCTTTTCGCTCTGCTTTTGCCTCATAAAATAGCAAAGCCTCAGCTTGTAATATCCAAGGTATTCCTTGATGCTGAAAAATCCATCCTAAGCATTGTAATGTTGCAGCATATTCATAAACCCAATCTACTTTGTTTTTGAGTTCTACTGAACTTTTAAAAGAATTAAGAATACCTAGTCCAATACGTACTATATCTACTGCTAAGGTACGAAGAAAACCTTTACTAATTAGTTCTGCAGAACCTTTAGCAGACCATTTTTTTGACACTCTGTCGCCAACAATGAAGGTGTCAACATCCCAGTTTAATGTCTTAAAGCCTTTGATAATTCCTAAAACGCGAGAACGTGGCCCAGCCATTTCTGCATCGGGATGAGTTGAAATTCTAGGTGCTGCTGCTAAAAAACCAAGATGTCGCTGCATTGTAGTATCTTCTTTATCTTAAACTTGTGAACTTGTTTGGGTAATCTCTTCTGCAAATGTTGGGGAAGTGGCTAAGTTTTTATAACCAACAATGGCGCGGAGATAAGGTAAGCACCAGTACATAAACCACAATTTGCCAGAATGACGATGACAAAATATGCTCCAAGGTTTGACCGGAAACGCTTTAACTTGAGTAACTTTTTTAAGACGTTCTATAACTGATAGTTTTGTGTCTACCCAGCTATTATGAATAGAATTTTTACTGCAAGTACCGATGTATCCAGGTGCCACCCATACTGAGCAACCATTTTTCCTTGCTCTTAACCCATAATCTATATCACCTAAAGTATGGATAAATGCTGCATCGATATTTCCGACTTTTTTGGCAACACTACGAGGAATAAGCACGCAATTGCCAAACATCGTGTCACATTCTTGGAGAGTTTGACTGGCGCCTAAAAAGTTATATTTGTTTGAGTACCATTGTTGAGATTTTACTGCACCACCATAAGAAGCTTTTCCTGTCAGTGCATCTTTGGTTGAACCAACTACTATTGAATTTTCATGACCTCGCTTTGATAGTTCTTGATGGTTAATTAACAAGCGTTCAAAAGCATCTGATTCGATGATTGTGTCATCATTCAACCAAATATAATACTCATAATCTCTTTTTAGTGCTTCAGCAAACGCTAGTCTCATTCCTCCAACCCAAAACAAATTTCCATTTCCTTGAAGAATGTTAACTTGTGGGTAAAAAGCTTTAACTGCATTACTTGTACCATCAGAGCTTCCATCATCAGTTAAGTAAACATCAAAGGGTATTGCTTGTTGATATAATGCGCGTAAACAACCCTTAGTTATCTCTCGCCTGTTAAAACAAGTCATAATTACAGCTATATGAGATTGCTTCATAGATTATCTTCCTTATTAATTACTTAGTATGGTGGGCAGTGCCCACCCTACTATATAGAGAAATTTTTATTCAAATCTTCCAAACTAATTTGATGTAATTCTTCCCACTTTAAATAGCGAGATTGAATACCATTCGGCGCCGCAAAAAGTTTTTCTACCATCATTTCTGGATTTTTCTTTTCGCCTGTTTGTTTTTCAACTAAACGCGCAATATATTCGCAATACTGTAACCTCCATTCGTGCATTCTTTTCAGAGTTGAAGCGCGAATTGTTTGGGGGTCTGGTGCTAGTTTTTTCCAAGTTTTTACTGCTTGAGCAACAGCTTCTGCTTCTGGTGGTACAATAATGGTATTTTCAGGAGTAAAGAATTCATCTCGTCCACCTTTACTCGGTGTGCTAACAACAGGAATCCCACAAAGTAGGTATTCGCTAGAAGCTAAATTAGCTCCTTCCATTGCTGAAAGAATTAAGCCAACACTCGATTGGTTATATTTTTTAGCTAGCTCGGTACGTGGAAGAAAACTTCTATTAAAGTCAGCATGCTTTAGTTCTGGACAGTAAGCGTGTAAATCACCACCGTAGGAAACAACCATTAATTTCTCTATATCTTTTGCTAACCCAAGACGTTTTGATGAATTAAGTTGCGCGGTATAAATTGCATCATAAATTTTTGGCTCATCGATTACCTGATACAAATATTCGTTGATGTAAAAGTTCTGGTTAAAATGTCCTCCACGAATAAAAAAACGTTTTCTTAGTTGTTCTTCATCTGAAGCATTAACCATTAGGTGATGTGTTCTACCCTCTAAATTATGTAAGCTTGCTTTGAGCTTACGTGACAACATTTGTTTGGGTGTTGCACACCATCCAGGAATATGTTCTAAGACATGTTTGGGACGAAACCATTTTGGTAAAGGTTTGTATTGAATTTTCTTCTGCTCGTAAACGACTCCGCCAAAAAAAGGATAACTGCCAAGAAATGAAACAATTAAAGGCTGAGTATTCAGAATATAGAAACCATGAAACAACATATATTACTCGCTCTAGATTTTCATCGACAGTTTTTTAGACATTTGCAAGTTTTTCTATCCAAGAACTCAAATTAATATTTACATTCCTCGCTCGTAGTTTTTGCTCGATTTTTCTGATAGTTAACATATACCGATGTACTACTGATGTACGTGGCATCGCATGTCTCGTTACTCCTTCACATAACCACAAGTATTTTTCTGAATTAAGATTAAAATTATTTAGTCTTTTGATTTGAGCATTCCAATCACGATAGTAAAATAAGTTGAAATAATGAATGGAAACTAGTTCCTGCCAATGCTTAAGCTTTGATGACTTGGATAATCGGTTATGTAAAGGAAGCGGATAGCTATAAGAGTCTGAAAAGTGCGAGACGTTTTCTTGTAGCGCGCATAAAGTTACAGATAACACCGACTGTTCGACAAAATAAATTCCTTGGGGAGGATTAATATTTAGATGCATTACTTTTGTAAAATTGTCTTTCCAAGCAGTAAAAATGCCAGCGCTTCTTCTGACCGCGACCAACCCAGAATTCCAGTAAGCTCTAATTTTTTTATTGCCGATTGGTGTATTCACGAAAACCTCGCGCTTTACTCCTAAAACCTCGTACAGCTTTTGCCAGTACCACTCGTTTGGGTCTTGACCACCTACGGAACCTACTCCTCGACCGTATTCAGGACGCATCCGAACGTTACAGTCTGCTGGAAGTAAAAATTCTTTGGGTTCAGAGAAAAAACACTTATCGCTATCTAGAAAAACTAAAATCTCAGCGTCAATGTTTTGTTCTGCATAGGCACAAACTAAAGGTTTGTTTGCCAAATAATAATCGTGGAACTCTTCATTTATCGGTAGCTGCTGGTGAATAACGTTTAAATCCTCAAACGCTTTTCGAGTTTGGAGAGCAATCGGTTCGCCGACTCTAGGATGAAAGCTGTATATAGGTGTATCTTTGAGGTTGCCGCAAAACTTGCGAATACTTTCTGCGAGCATCAAAGATTGAGCTTCCAAGCGACCTGGTTCTGTACAAATTATAAAAGCAATAGGTACTTTCATCTAGTATATTCTCCTTTCTTGTCAAAAACTTTACTCAAGGGTCGTGATAATTGCTGTACGGTGCTACTTATGCAGCTTTTTTATAAATTTATCGATAAGAAACTCAGTTTCTTATTTCATCGAACGGCGCCAATGGAGCAGTTGTTTGTAATTCTTGTTGAAGCACAGATGAATTATTTTTCGGTTCAATTATTTCTTGGTACAGAGAAAAATAACGTTGAGCTTGAAGTTCTAATGTAAAAACTCGTTCTGCTTTCTCGCGCGCATAAAATGAAAGTTTTTGAAGTCTTTCGTTGTCTTCAAGTACCCAGTTGATTCCCTTTGCAAAATCTTCCACTTCATATGGTTTAGCTAAATAACCATTTTGCTGGTGGTCAACGATATCTTTTAAACCTGTTGCGTTAAAAGCAACCACTGGAGTCCCACAAGCTAAAGACTCAGAAGCTGTTTGTCCAAAAGACTCTTGCAGCGATGGTACAAGCATTACATCTGCTGCCGAATAAACACTTACGAGAGATATATCATCATATAGATGTCCTAAATAGTGTGTCTTGAAACCCAAGTCATGAGGATTATCTGGTTTCGAGGCGCCGAAAATCACGACCTCCCAATCTTTACTATATCCAGACTTACTTAACTCATGCAGTGCTGGTAATAATAAATGAAATCCTTTATTCCTATCGCTCGTTGCTTCGATAGCTCCAAATACAATAAGTTTTTTATCTTGAGGTAGGTTAAGTATTTCTCGCGCCAGATGTTGATTAACGGGGTGAAATTTTTGTGTATCTAATCCGTGTGGAATAACTTCGATTCGTGAGTCTCGGAAAATTGAACTCAACTTTGCTGTAGAAGCTAACCAGCTACTTGGTGTAATCAAAGTTAAATTTAAATTTTTCCAAGCTTTGATTTTACGCTGCCATACCCAACGAGATAAATCTTTTTCTTTATTACTACCTAGCTGAGGACAGGCGCCGCAAGATGCTTTGTAACGTTCGCATTCTCCAGTCACATGACAACCCCCAGTAAACCCCCACATATCATGAAGAGTCCAAACAAGAGGACGCTGTAATTTTGCAAAAGTTTCGATTTGCATAAAAGCAGCGCTAACCCAATGTAGATTTATTATGTCTGGATTTATTTTGGCTACGTTAGAAGCTACTGTATCGGGCAACCATTGAGTATAAAAGGGAGTTTTATTGTGCTTAGAATATAATTTTAGCGGTAAAACTTCAAATGTTAGCTTGCTTTTAGCAATACCTTGAAATAATCTCATATTAGGTGCAATTACAGTTTTATCACTACTGTGTTTTTCTTGCACTAACATTTGTGATTGTACACCAATATTCTGTAACCCTTTATGTAATCGGTATGTTGCTCGTGCGGCACCACCACTAGTGTCGTGTGTGCTAATATGTAAGAGTTTCATATTTATTCATCTCTAATTAACTGGTCTTTAAATTGTCTCTTAAGAATTCGTTTGAGCTATTAATTGAGTTTGTCTAATAGCTTGCTTCTTGTTCATATATTCGCTAACATTTAAAGAAAGCGACATCGTAATATACATAAACCAATTCCAACTTGGAGCTAATAATCTAGCTTCTGAAAAATTAATGATGATGATAATTACTAGCATTTGCATACACCAATAATCTTCTGGTTTTCTTGCTATTGATGTAATTCGCTTGAGTGCCATCATCACAAATTGAACTAATCCAGCAGCAAAAAGGAAAAAACCTACCAATCCTAATTCCAAGACTAATTCCAAAAAACCGTTATGAGCATTACTTGCCCAAGGATGCTGTACACGTATACTAGCGGCAACTTCACTATCCCAAAAACCATAAAACCCGTAACCGAACCAAGGTCTTTCAATGATTTTTGCAAATATAAAGTCCCACAAGTCAGTACGTCCATTTAACGTCAAATCCTTACCCGATGCACCGACTAAACTATCAATGTTATTTGCAATTAGCATTGATATAGTAACTAGCAATATTATTGCTGAACCAACCATTACAACTTGCAGCTTATAGTTAGTCTTTTTTAAACTTTCGTAAAAAGGTAAAAGTAAAATCATTGTTAGTAAAATTACTAACGAAGTTGTAGAGCGCGACAAAATAATTAAACATACAGAAATGCCAAATATTATCCACAAGAACCATCGAAACCGATTAACGCTAAGAGCAAGGTGTATACAAACCCCTGCACTCCAAGCCATCATGTACCCCAATTCATTCTTGTGACCGAATATACCACTCCACATTCCTAATAATTCTGGTGCTGTATGAATTCCGCCAAAACTAGGTATCGATGAACAAATGATTGATAAAACTGCTGAGACGGAGAGTGCAAAGGTTATAAATCTCATTTGCTCTCGAATGGTGTAGCGCATCGCAAGGTAAATTGCCAGCAAATAGATTCTAATTAAACCTCTCAAGAAAGTTAAGCTTGAAGCTATATCTCCTGACCATAAAACAGAAAATAAAATAAGTCCAAGTAATGTAATTTGAAGTACACCTTTTGTACCTACAAAGAAAAATCCTCGCCAGTGACGCAGTATTAAATAAAATAAAATTGCGTATGACAGCGCATTTAGCAGTGTATCAACAATGGCGCCTCCAAGCGGAGTCGGAGAAACTTCTTGTGCTGGTTTTATTGCTAAAGCTCCTACAGTGATTAGCAATAAGATAATAGTTAATATTTTTTCGGATAATTTAACTTTCACTTTTCTACCTTAGATGAAGTCAGGTTGAAGTACTGAGGTACTTATTACGGGTGGGGGTGGAGTTGAGTTTAAGATATGCCCGCAATTTCTTGAATCTTTGCTGCATCATTTGGATTTGGTTGTTTGTATATACTGTGTTTTGAATGAAGTTATCTGCTTTTGAGTTACGAACTATAAAGGGTGGATGCTTTAATGGAAATTCCATTGTCTGTGTTGGCATGTTGATGTACGAGAAGTTTTCACCTGATGTAAAATGCGTAGAGTCGGCGCCTACACCAACATTTGAAACTAAATTCACATCCGGTATTATGCTCAAACCTCCTTGCATCCAACAAGCAAATGTCCACTGATAGTCCCAAGTTATACCTGTTGGATTCTCATAAATTGAATCAAATACCTTAGTCCAATAACCCACAGCTTTTGAGTTGTTTAAAATATCGCTCAAGATATTATTTGCTTTGACTTCTTTCCAAAGCTTGATATGCAAATCATAAGATTGCCACGCACGTTTCCAAGTTGCCCATCCCCAACAGTGACTATAACGAGAGTAGTAATAACTGTAATTGCTACGTTTACGTCCTAACTGAGCGTTTTGTGCTGTGATTGATGCAATTCTTGTGTCATATTTATATTTTTCGAGTAATTCTTCGGCAAATCTAAAAAAACTTGGGTTCGGAATACAATCATCTTCTAAAATAATACTTTCTTCGACATTATCAAAAACCCAACTAATACCGCTAGAGACTCGTTTGGCACATCCTAAATTTACATCAGAATAATTTTTGATAACTTCACAGTCCCAATCAACTTTTTCAAGAATTGTACGAGTGGCTTCACATTTTTCCGCTTCGCCATCGCGGTCAGCACGAGGACCATCTGCAACCACAAAAAGCTTTGCTGGTTTAGCTTGACGAATTACATCAAAAACCTTCTGTGTTGTTTCTGGTCGTTTAAAAATAATAAAAGTAACTGGTGTCTTCATATTGAATTACTCAAAATTTTCTATGTTTTTAGTTTTTTATAATCTTTCTATAGTCATTAATTTTCCCTTTTTCATACTGAAAGTAATTAATTTATTGGAAAAGGTAGCATCGATTTGACTTGAATAATAAAAAGCTTTTGAGTTCTTTTATCAAATGCATTACTTACAAAAGCGGCAACAGCTTGGGAGATTATTGTTGCAATTGCAGTTCCAAGTCCAGAGTATTCAGGAATTAATAGGTAGTTGAGAATAACATTTAAGACAGCCCCCAGTACAGTCTTACCTAGAGAAACATTGTTTAAACCTTCTGCAATAAACCAGGGTGTTGTGGCAATACCCATAAACACAAACAAAGAAGTCCAAATATGAACTGCTAATATTGGCCCAGCTTCTGCAAAATTACTTCCAAACATCACCGTGATTATGGTGTTGGATAAAAATGTCATGGGTAGAGCTATTGCAATTGAAATACCAGCCATTAACTGTAGTAGCTGCCCTAAACGTTTATAATAATGTTCTTCCGATTTTTCCTTTGCTGCGTATATAGAAGGGGTAACAGAGGCAACAATAGCTGACGGGATAAAATACCAAACTTCAGAAATACGCACAGCAGCAGAGTAAATACCAACTTCTCTATTGCCAAGCATTTGACCTAACATGATCTGGTCAATTTTCATGAAAATCAGAATAGCAAACCCCGAAAAAATTAAAGGTAAACTCTCTCTTAAAAGATTCTTCGCAGTAATGTAACTCCATTTCCAACGCCATAACGAAGAGACTTTTCTGTGGTAAACGATTGCTAAACTAATTGCCATCATTGCAAATTCTGCTAACGTTACCCAAGCAAAAGCCAAAAGTGGCGCCTTAGTTAATATAAGCACGACTTTAATTAAAGTGTTAACTACATATGCCGCATTTTTAGCGACTACAGTATACTTTGATAGCACTTGCGATTGAAACCAAATTTCAACAGTATCGCTAGCTCTGAAAATTCCACCCATTGACAAAATCACAACTAACCATATCTTTAATGCTTCAACCTCACCAGATAAAAATGTAAAGCCAACAGCTAGTAATACCGAAACAACTCCACCTAGGAACTTCAACCAAAAAGTAGTTCCTAAAATTTCCAGTTTGTCGGATGATTCACGTACAAGATAGCGAACTACTACATCATCTAAACCAAGGGTGAAAACAGGAGTAAACAAAGTCACGAAAGCCAAAGCATAGTTAAAAAGACCATATTGCTGTACTCCTAAATAGCGTGCAACCCATACTCCCACAACCAAGCTTGTACCCATACGCAAAATGCGGTCGCCAAACAACCAACTTGTATTTGCGATAGCGGCACGTAGCTTTGAGTGAGATTTAAATTTTGATAAGTTGTGAATTTTCATTGATTTAAGATTTACTTTGTACTGCCATCAGCATTACTTATTTATTGAGTTTACCGTTAATCTTCATTATTATGAAATAACCGAACAATTGAATAACACCTTTAATTTTCCAGTAAAGATTTTGTTCAAATAAGAAGACTATTTTTAAATACACAAAAAAATCTTTAGATTCCGGACATGGTATTGTTTTTAATTCATTTAAACATGTATAAGCTAGCATTAAAGGTAAACTAGTATTATTTTTTTGACAAATATAATTAAATAAAGATTGACATTTCCAGAATCTTTTATATTCATAACTTTTATCAATATCAAGAATTTTACTTTTACTGTTATGATAGTTATTAGATTGGTGAATACGATATTGAACCAAAGGTTTAGACATGTAAAACTTTTTGGCGCCAACTAAAGACGAACCCCATACTAAACAATCATCAGCCCTAACACGCCAATCTTCGGTATGCATTATCGGCAAAACTTTCTGTAGTATATTTTTACGCATTGAGATAGTTGAGGTAATAGACCCAATCCACTCACTAGCGCATAAAGTTTTGAGTACAGAATATCCTAAATCTAAATCAAATTCATAAGCTTTAAACACTCCTGAAGCAGCTCCAAATTTTTCATAAGCACAGAACATAAAGTCACATTCGGTATGTCTCTTATAAAAAATCAAAGCTTCTTCTAGATATTCCTTATGATAGATATCGTCAGCATCTAGAAAAAATACAATATCACCAGTTGCAGCAAGAAAAGCATCATTAAAAGATGATAACTGTCCTTGGTTTTGTTTTTTAAAAATACACTGTATATTTGCTTCTTGAGCAAACGTAGAGATTACATCAACAGAATTATCTGTAGAGGCATCATCTACAATAATAATTTCATCGAATTTTACAGTTTGATTGACTGCGCTAGAAATTGCCTCTTCCAAATATTTCGCATAGTTATAGTTACTAATCAAACAAGATGTTTTCATAGCTTCTCCTCCTAATTATAAAGTTACTCGTCTTAAAACCGAGTTGATGCTAGCAGAAAATAAAGATATTTTCTTTATTCACAAAAATCTCGGTTTTATTTTGTTCAACTATTAATATTCTTCATTACTTGAACGAGAAGCTGATAGCTTTTCATTTATTCGTGACAAACTATTAGATGTGGGAACCGTTTCAAGTTGTCGTGCTTTGGTGTAATAGAAATAGCTATCGGGTTCTTTTTTCACATTTACACCGTTGATTACTATACCTAAAACTTTTTGACCTGACTGAGTTAAAAACTCTTTAGTAGCATTTGCGCTGTCCAAGTCAACCACTCCAGGACGAACAACTAATAGCATTCCGTCAGCAAGCTTACTTAAAACTCCAGCGTCAGCGGTTCCTGACATGGAAGGGGTATCAAATATGACAAAATCATACCTTTCATTAAAATCTTCAACTAATGAAGTCATGCGCTGAGAATCAAGCAGTGCCATTGGATTTGGAGGTAAAACTCCGCAGGGGAGAACATCTAAATTAGGCAATACTTTTTGTGCTGCTGAACTTAAAGCAATTTGGTCTACTATTACGTTTGTTAGTCCGATTGCATTTGTTAAGTTCCAGATATGATGCTGTATTGGTTGACGCATATCGGCATCAACTAGCAACACACGGCGCCCAACTTCAGCCATTGCAACAGCTAAATTAGCAGCAACTTCAGATTTACCTTCTTTAGCAACCGCACTAGTAACAACAATACTTTTGAGCGGTTTGTCAGAACAAAGGAACTTTAAGTTAGCTTGCAGTATTTGATAGGCATCACCTAGAGGATAGTGAGGTAAGTCTCTACCAATAATTTTTGGAACAATTCGCTCTATACCAGCAGAAGAATGAACCTTGCTTCTGCTGATACTTGGAATTACACCCAAAAGAGTGTACTTCATTACTTCTTTAGCTTCCCTGACAGTTTTTATTGAGCGGTCTACCAAATCTAAACTAAATGCAGCAATTAACCCTAACACAAGACCAGCCGCGCCGGAACCAATCACAAATATAGTTTTCTTTGGTCCTTCTGGTCTACCAGGTTCTAAAGCATATGAAACAACACGAGCATTTGCAATCTTCTGATTTTCAGCAACACCAATTTCCTGAACTTTGGTCAAAAGAGTTTCATAAGTTGTTTGAGCAGCTTTAAGGTTTCGCTCTAAATCTCTCTGCATCTGCTCAAGTCTTGGCAAAGACTTCGCTCGCTCTTTATAATCTTTCCACTGTTGTGTCAGAGTGGCGATTTGCATCTTTAAACCAATACGCTGGGCTTTAGCACGGGTAATCTCTGCGATTAAGCTTTGTCGTAATTGTCCAATCTGCAAATTTCCCTGAGCTACCTGCTGTCCACCAGAAACCTCTTGTGTACGTTCTTGAACAATCGTTTTAAGACTAGCTACTTTTTCCTCCAAGTTAATAACAGTGGGATGTCCAGACGAAAAACGAGTACGCTCAAGCGCTAGTTGGGTCTCAGTTTCCTGAAGTTTTGCCAGTGCCGTTTGAATACCAGGTGTTTGACTCAAATCGGAAGCAATTACAGCTTGTGAGGAGTCAACTTTAGCTTGATTGTTTAACTCTTGTAAACGACCTTCGACATCAACAAGTTGAGCTTGAGCTTGAGAAATTTGGCTTTCCAACTTGGTAATTGTGTCTACAGCAGCAGCAGCTTCTTGTTGAAGTACAACAACCTTATTTCTTTCTTTAAATACTCGCAGGCTAAATTCGGCTTTTCTAACTTTTTCTTCTGATACTGGTAATTGCTGTACAATAAAAGCTTTAGCGCTCGTTGCCTCACTGCGATTTGCGTCTACATTTAACCTAATATAGGTATCAATGACTGTATTAACGACTTTTGCCGCAACTTCAGCTTTGCCGTGCTTATAAGAAACTTGAATGACATCGCTACCTTTAAGACCTTCTACTTTGAGATTAGCTGCAA
This sequence comes from Calothrix sp. PCC 7103, assembly GCF_000331305.1. Lineage (GTDB taxonomy): Bacteria > Cyanobacteriota > Cyanobacteriia > Cyanobacteriales > Nostocaceae > Dulcicalothrix. The sequence goes on from NZ_KB217478.1 coordinate 1,584,290, forward strand.
AGTCTGGAATTGCTAGCGGTTTGCCCTTGCCGTCTTCTAATTTTAGCGCACGAATCGTTTCTTGAATTACTGGGTTAGAGGCAATAACTTTGACTTGAGTTTCTAACGGGTTTTCGTTTTGACCCAAAGCTTCCAACCGTCCTAAATCTTGCGTCAACCCAGTTAAGGAAGAAGTTCGGTTTGACTTGACCATCAAACTTCCTTCTGCTTTGTATGAAGGTTTTAGCGATAACGCATACAGAGTCCCTGAACTAACGCATACTCCAAGTATTCCCACTAAAGGCAGCCAACGTCGTTGCAAGACCTGTAAGTATTTCTGAAAATCTACCTCTTCAAAGGTTGGTAAAGATTCCATAGCAACTCACATGCACAAATTTAATATATATAAACAATGGTCGATACAGCGCCTAGTGGTAGATGCGATTAAATAGATTAATACATCTGTAACCATATTTCCTGTAGCTGTATTAACCCAAGAAGTACTGTACCCTTAGTGCTTCTTGTGTAACTACAGGCACAAGTTGGTTTAGATTAAGCATAATAAACTATTCTTTTTCTTTTACCACTAAAAAACAAATTTGTAAAATCTTTACAATCATCCTCGGTACAATTATCACATACCTACGTAGCATTTCAGCTATTCATCGTCCAAATAAAAAATGTCATCAAAAAGCTGAAACCTTTATACTGAAAAGATTTAAAGCGTCAAGCCAGTTTTTAACACGTCAAATCTAACTCTTTACTGTACTGCAAGTATTACATTTAGATTCATGAAGTTTGTGGAATCTTCTTAAGTACAATTTAGTGTAAATTAATACGTCAATTTATATATCAATTCCAGTGCAGGTAGTTGGTCTTAGAGAATTATCAATGCAGCGTTTTTAGTATGCACTATAACAGTATTAACAATGACATTCTTTATGCGTCAGTAGTTACAGATGGACGCAGATGCAACAGATGAGTTATCGGCGCCAGTTATTTTCAGCCTGTTGTAGTACATAATTTGCAACATCCTGAATTTCTGGCACCGTCAATCTGTCTTTATAAGCAGGCATATTATTGTTACCATTAATTACCAACTCAGTAATAGCTTCTATCGAATCCATTCGATTTCGTTTCAGAGCCTTCTTAAACAGATTCTTACCACGTCGCACAATATTACCACCATTAATATGGCATCCTGCACAATTGGCTTCAAATATTTTACTCCCGGCGCCTATATCTCCAGCGTATACGGGTTGAATAGTAATAACTATCAATAACAATTCTAGAACTACTAACTTCTTCAATTTATTCACCTCATAATTACTGGTATCTATAATTTTACTATACTTGAGAACTATATCTAAAGATAGATGCTATTAAAAATGTACTGATTATCTACCTAAAGGAAGTAACGAATTTTAAGTTATTGCGGCAATAATAAAAATAATATCACATGTCAATTAATTAGTGCGGTAAGAACCGTAGTAGCATATGGCTGATAACATAAAAGAACAAATTAAAGCGGATTTAGATTTAGCGAAACAAACTGGGCAACTGCGAGTTGAACGAGTTAGAGAAATCGTGAAATCTGCCGTTTCAGGGGTAGTTGGAGAATTTAAAGAAGGTTCAAAAGATTTACGTATACTGATACGTGAAGCAGTTTCTGCGGTAACTGAAAACCTAACTGAACGCGGTACTGAAATTAAAGAAGAAGTTACTGCATCTATTGAAGGCGCCCTCGAAGCTGTAAACGCCAAAAGACACGAAACAATTGCACAAAAACAAGCTCAAGTTAAGCAATTGCAAGCGCAGGTAGACGAAGAAGAAGAAAAAATTCAACAAGAAGTAGACGGAATCTTGGCAGAAATTAAAGACACAAGCACAGAAAATTCTTCACACATCAAAACTTCTATCGAATCTGCTGTAAACACAATTCAAAATAGTGACGAAGCAGCATTATTAAGAAAACGCTACGCTCAGTTACAAGCACAACTGGCAATTGTTAGAGCAAACTTAGCCGCGCGTTATGGTGGACGTGGTGAAGAAGTAACTAATTACCTTGAAGAAGCCAAAAAATGGTACAATGATTCACGTCCACAAGCTGAATCCATGATTGGACAAGTCAAAGAAAAACATGGGCAACTTGATGTTAAATTGGGTGAAGCTGGAGGCGCCATTGCACGCCGTGAACATCAAGTAAAACAAGTATTAAAAGACTTACTTGTAGCAGCGACAAGCTTATTTAAAGACAAAGACGCTGTAGACAACGGTAAGGAACCAGCAATTCGCAAGTAAATTAAATTGTAGATAGAATCCCCCTTCCGCCCTGCCTCCCTTATTAAGGGGGGTAAATTTATGGTAAGACAAAAAAAAATAAGGTGTAAGCTTAACTTACACCTTTTGAAAACCACTCTTATCCTTACTTACCTAGATAAACTGTTAAATACTTCTGCGGGGGTCAAGAGCTTCTTCATACTTGGAAATAGCCCAAAGCGCATGAATACTACCAGGAAGCCAACCTAACAAAGTCAACAGAACATTGATAATTAGAGTTTGACCTACACCGTATGTGAGGAAAATACCTAAAGGAGGTATTGCAATACCGAGAATGTAACGAAGTGCTTTCATAGTTTTGTTAGTTGTTTGTACAGATTGATTTATTTGAATAATTAGCTAGAAGGCAATTGAGCTTTATCGTCACTACCCTTGATGGCAACATTCTTTTCAACGAAGTAGTTGTTAATAAATGTGTTAGCTAGCGACAGAATTACAGGCCCCAAAATAAATGCTGCAATTCCATGTACGCCAAATCCAGGAACTAATGCTGCTGCCAACCAAAAACAGAATCCGTTGACAATTAATGAGAAACCGCCGAAAGTCGCAAAATTCAATGGTAAAGACAATGCTGATAAAACTGGCTTAAGCGAACCATTAAGAAAACCGATTACGGCACCAGCGATTAAAGCTGCTGGGAAGTTGGCGATAACAACGCCACGAAATAGAATATCTACAATCAATAAGCTTAATGTGGTAGCCAAGACTGTTAAAAAGGTGGGTAACATCACTTTCACCTGCAATGAATATTTGTTTGTTATGTTCTTTTTATATATTTATCGATTTACCAATTCTTTACCTCTTTAACAAGGATGATAACGGTTATATCGTGAGATAGAGATTAAACAAGAAAGGAGTCTATACTAAAAACGGTACGTAAATATGGAATTGAAGGACTGCGTGTTGTTGACGCATCAATTATGCCTTCTATTATTGGTGGTAATACGAACGCAGCAACTATAATGATTGCGGAAAAGCTGCTGATATTATTAAACAACATCACCATACCTTATTCAAATTTAACTCAAATCCGGGTAAAATATCTTCACCAGATAAAGTAGTAGGTGATTTTAACACTTCAACATCTTGACCATTACGGTAGATTTCGACTGTTTTATTCTTTGGATCTATTAACCAACCTAAACGTACCCCATTATCAATATACTCTTGCATCTTTTCTCGAAGTTTTTTGAGTGAGTCACTACTCGAACGCAACTCAACTACAAAGTCAGGTGCAAGAGGAGAAAATTCTTCTTCTTGCTGAGTTGGAGTTAAAGTATCCCATTTTTGATTACTTACCCAGGAAGCGTCAGGTGAATAAACAGCACCGTTAGGTAAAGTAAATCCTGTCGAGGAGTCAAAACCAATTCCTAAACCTGTACGGTCTATCCATACCCAAAGTTGACCTGCTATACCAAAATTCTTTTTCCCCGTCCACGGATATGTTGGTGGCATAATTAAAACTTCTCCGGTCGATGCACGTTCCAAGCGTAAGCTTTTATTAACTTGGCAAAGTTCCTTAAACGCTTCACTATTTAAATGTGGAATATTTAATGTGATAGTATCCATATATTTTGGCGCCTGAATATTAATTTTATTTGATATTAATTTTATCTGATATTGTAAATTGAATTCCGCAAAGCAGAACCCAATTTACAATATAACACTATAATATTAATAAACCATCCGTTACATCCGTTACATCCGTTGCCAGTTATCGTCCTACTAACTTGTCGCGTAAGGTTTTAATCTTGTCGCGAAACTTAGCTGCTTCTTCAAATTCTAAGTTCTTGGCAGCATCTTTCATTTGCACTTCTAATTTTGTAATTAAATCAGGAATACTTTCTAACGGTATTTCGTCGATGTGTTCTTCGACTATCTGTAACTCTTGGGAATTCAGGCGCCGCGAAACTTCTAAGAATGATAAAATTGCATTACTCGATTTTTTCTTGGCTATTGGTTGCGGTGTAATGCCGTGCATCTTATTATGTGCCATTTGAATACCACGGCGCCGTTCGGTTTCTTCGATGGTTTTTAACATGCTGTTAGTAAGGTTATCAGCGTACATTATCGCTTGCCCACGTATGTGACGCGCAGCTCGACCTACTGTTTGAATTAAAGAACGTTCCGCACGAAGGAATCCTTCCTTATCAGCATCCAAAATTGCCACTAACGAAACTTCAGGTAAATCTAAACCTTCCCGCAATAAGTTTACACCTACCAATACATCAAACTTTCCATCACGTAAGTCCTGGATAATTTCAATACGTTCAATGGAATTAATTTCTGAGTGTAAATATCTAACCCGAATGCTATTGTCTTGCAAATACTCGGTTAAATCCTCAGCCATTCGTTTAGTTAAAGTCGTAACTAATACCCGTTCAGCTAGGTCTACACGGTCTTTAATTTCGCCTAATAAATCATCAATTTGACCATTACTAGGACGAACAACAATTTCTGGGTCAAGCACTCCAGTCGGACGAATAATTTGTTCAGCGACATTATCTTCAGAAATTCCTAACTCCCAATCCCCAGGAGTTGCTGAGACAAAAATACACTGGTTGACTTTCTGCCAAAATTCCTCTGATTTTAAAGGACGGTTATCAGCAGCACTCGGTAAACGAAACCCGTGTTCGATTAGTACTTTTTTACGCGTTTGGTCCCCATTATACATACCGCGAATCTGAGGTACTGTAACGTGAGACTCATCTATTACTAGCAACCAATCTTTAGGAAAATAATCAATTAAACATTCAGGTGGTTCTCCTGCAAGTCTCCCAGCTAAATGACGTGAGTAATTTTCGACACCGTTACAATAACCAACTTCGCGCAACATTTCTAAATCATAACGAGTACGCTGGTCAATGCGCTGTGCTTCTAACAACTTATTTTGTTCTTCTAGTTCCAGTTTACGTGCTTTGAGTTCAGCCGCTATATCATTAATAGCTACCTCTAATCTGTCTTCGGGTGTAACGAAGTGACGTGCTGGATACAAATTTACTGCTTGTAAACTCTGTAATATTTCCCCTGTTACTGGGTCAACATAACGAATAGCGTCAACTTCATCCCCAAAAAACTCTATGCGAATAATTCTATCTTCGTATGCAGGCCCAATTTCGAGAACATCACCCCGAACCCTAAACTTACCCCGACCCATTTCAATATCATTACGGGTATATTGAACAGACACAAGGTCTTTCAAAATTTCTCGTTGGTCTACTTCCATCCCGACTTGAAACGGAATTGCAGCTTTGAGATATTCGTTGGGGATACCCAAACCATATATACAGCTAATCGAAGCCACAACGATAACATCGTTCCGTTCAAACAACGAGCGAGTCGCTGAGTGTCGTAACATATCTATTTCGTCATTAATCGAAGCTGTCTTTTCTATAAACGTATCGCTGACAGGAATATAAGCTTCTGGCTGATAATAATCGTAATAACTAACAAAATATTCAACAGCGTTATTCGGGAAAAACTCTCGTAATTCGTTACATAACTGCGCTGCCAACGTCTTATTGTGTGCTAAAACTAACGTTGGTTTACCTACCTTTTCTATTACTGACGCGATTGAGAACGTTTTACCAGTCCCAGTGGCGCCAAGCAACGTTTGGTACATATTACCAGCATTTACAGATTTAACCAATCGCTCAATAGCGTGCGGTTGGTCACCAGTTGGTTGAAAGGGTGCTTGAAGATTAAACTCTTTCATATATTCGTACTTAAGTACTATGAATACCCTACATAATAGTAGCGAATGTACCACCAAGAGCGCTTGCTAAAAATACGGTATTTTCCTACGGATAACCAGAAACCCTGTTTCTATGCTAAATTGTCACTTTTATTACCATCTTTAATAAAGAAACCCGGTTTCTAGGGTTTCTACTTCGTAATTAAATTTTACCAATCGTAACGATTAATGTTTACTTATATGTATATGATGAAGATAATTATACCTATGCAAGCCCTTTTGAAGTTAAACTCTCATATAGAGGGAAATTTTTCATACTCCTAAGTATCGTAAAATTCAATTAAGAAGTGAGGGTATAATACATGGGCATCAGCAGCACTGGCAAACCAACCAGTCCTCGGCAGCGACGTGCCAAGCTCAAAGGGGAAGCCACAGTGGATGTTGAAAACAGCCAAGGTCAAGCTGAAACCACACCTGAAACCAACAATTCAGTTGAAACAGAAGAAACAAAAGTAGAAAACAAAGTCGAGTTAACAAAGGATAAGCCAGTGCCAGCAGAATCATCCAACGGAAAAGAAAAATCGAGCAAGCTTGAGCTTCGTGAAGAAAAACCCAGTTCACTTGCAGTTTCCGGTGAACGTCCAATTGCCGCAAGTGATTTAGAAATTGCCGAAACAATATCAATTTCAGGTATTCGTCCAATTGGGGTTAGCCATCTACATGTTGTAGACACAGTGAATATCATGGGTATTCGTCCAATTGGTGCAAATACAATAGATGTAGTAGACAGCATCAACCTTTCTGGTATTCGTCCTATCGCTTCCAGTGCGCTTGTTGTTTCAGAAACCTATTCAGTAATGGGCAATCGTCCTGTCGCTTCAAACAGCATCGACGATTCCGACATGATAATGGGCTTTTTAGATTAGTAATTTAAATTAATTCAATAAGTAAAACTTATTTATTTTCTCAACCCGATTGTTTAAAATCGGGTTTTTTAGTTTAAATAGGGCTTGCTGAATAGAACTATAACCTTTACCATGTAATGGTTTCAAGCATTTTAAGTCCAAGTAGATGCAAGCTTAGGGCGCCTACAGGCTCAAAATCCGTGCATTTGGGTGGAAAAATTAGGGCTGGATTTGTAAGTCAACCTCCGAAACAACCATTTTTTGTACTGCAAGCGCGTCCAGATTCGTTTTGTGGAGTTTTTCAGCAAACCCTAAATATTTTTACTATCAGGATATCTATCTTAAAGTAGACCATCGCTTATCCCAATAGAGAGAAGGTATGATCTGAGGTATCAAGTTAAAATTCATCAATACATAAACAAAATATAAATAAGGTTTAAATTTTTTACCAGTCCCAGAGCTTCAATAATAGGCTTGCTGGTATTGAAGTGTTTACTGTGGTTGAATTTTAGGTGAGTATTAATGCTCACCTTTTTTTATTGGAAGTAAGCACGCTCGGAAAGCACTGAAGTGCTTATTACGTGGGGCAGCAGCGTTTTGTTAACTTCCAATTACGACACCCCAGAAATAATCCTCGAAAGGCGCCTCATCTAAATTGATATGATATTGTCTAGCCCAAGAATACACGTCCATACTAATACGCCCGTTCTCGTCACTAAACCAGTCGCCTCCTTTTATTGAGATATTACCTAAAATGCTAATCCAATGGGTGGGAAGTGGAAGGAATGGTGTTTTTCCGCGTAACAAACCATCAGCAGTAATTAAAGCAAAGGCAATTCCACCTGCTGCAATAGCTTTGGATGCTTCTTGCAGTGCGTCAAATTCTCCATATAAATATGTGTGGCGGTAAGTGCAGGTGCGATAGCCTAATATTTCTTTTGTCCAACCTTTCATTTCCCAAGATTTTGTCATCCCAGCTAAGTTACGCACAATCTCTGGCGCCTCTGCTTCAATATTGAATATAGAGTTTTCAGATTCTCGCAACGTCGCTAAAACCATCCAGTCAGACTGATTCATCCGCAGGCGCCCATTGCTACGTTGTAAAGTCCGTGATGCCTCTATTTTGGTTGTTAAACCAGTGTAAGCACCTGTTTCAAACAAACTACGACAAATTTGGACATACCGTAAAGGCTGCTTGCGAACCAATTCAAATACAATAGCAGCAGGTCCACAAAAAGGTTGGGCGCCTTGGTTGATTTGAAACGGGTCATTCAGACGCAACCGCATTTCTGCAACTAACTGCTTTTTCTCAACGCTTGCCCATACACCGGGAGCTTTGGAATTTTCAAAGTCTGTTAAGGCGCCGAGAACTGTAGGATTCAATAGCTGGGAATTCATAATTAGCTGGTATAAATAAAATTAGTTAAAAATAAACTTATACTCATTTATACCTGCTCGAATAAACTAATTACAGAATTTCTCTACACATCGCACAAAAATTTCCACACCCATTGCCAAAGCAGTTTCGTCAAAATCGAATCGTGGGTGATGGTGCGGATATGCTAAACCCTTCTCAGGATTTGCCGAACCCAAGAAAAAGTAACAGCCAGGAACTTCCTGTAAGAAAAATGACATATCCTCGGCGCCCATAGTTTGACATTCGGGCACTATACCAAGCGGAGTCTCCACAACATCCTCGGCAACAGAACGTACAAGTTCCGCTATGGCTATATTATTAATCACTGCTGGATACAATGACCAATAATTCAAGTCATATTTAGCACCCTGCGCTTCACAAATACCACTAATAACTTGCTCGATACGATTCTTAAAAAACCCTACTAAAGCTGGGTTAAAGTACCTAACAGTCCCGCTCATGTCAGCAGTATCAGCAATGACATTACGCTTAGTGCCCGCATGAAGTTTACCAATGGTAACAACGGCGGAATCAATCGGGTTAACGTTACGTGAAACAATAGTTTGTAGTGCATTAACAACTTGGGCAGCAACAACAACCGAATCTACAGTTTGATGTGGCATGGCCCCATGTCCACCTCGACCAGAAATCGTGCAATCAAAAGATTCTACAGCAGCCATTAAGGCGCCGGGTCGAACACCTACAGTTCCAACAGACAAGTTATTCCACAAATGTAAGCCAATAATCGCATCAACATTGGGATTTTTAAGAACCCCCGCTTCTATCATTGGTTTGGCGCCACCAGGTCCTTCTTCAGCAGGTTGAAAAATGATCTTAACAATGCCAGCAAAATCATGACGATGTTGATGTAAATAATACGCTGTACCAAGAGCAATAGCAGTGTGCCCATCATGTCCACAAGCGTGCATCAACCCGTCGTGCTGCGAACGGTAACTTACTTTATTAAGCTCCTGAACAGGTAATGCATCCATATCCGCACGAATTGCTAATACTTTTGAGTGCTGAGTTGGAAGTTTTTCGCCTTTGATAATGGCAACAATACCTGTTTGGGCAATACCTGTTTGATGTTCAATGCCCCATTCTTGCAGCTTACTCGCAATAAACAAAGAAGTAAGTTTTTCTTGAAAACCTAATTCAGGCTTTTGATGGAGTCGGCGCCGCCATTCGATTATTTGCGGATGAAGATTGCGAATAGACAGGCGAATTCGAGATAAATCAACTGAAGTTAAACTTGGAAAAGCAGAAATCATCTTAAATCTCTAATTTAGTAACAGTAATGCACTTCTATTCCTATTATGCTTTGGTTTATCCGTTACATCCGTTGCCAGAGGTGTTCTAAATCTAAATTAGATACTGAAGCCGCTAACTTTTCTAAATCACTAGGGTTTTCAAAATATGGTAAATAGCCAAAAACTCGAATATTAGTAAGTGATTGTATCAAATCGGCTGGTGCCAAATCTTCAATTTCTGCTTCGCTATATGGTTGAGAACAGTTTAGAACAATTCCCAATAAGTTAACTTTGCTTAATTTAGCGAGCGCGACATTTGCGACAGCTTGAGAAATGGCGCCTAGTTTCACAGGCACAACTAATATAGTAGGTAAACGCCATTCGGCAGCTAAGTCAGCTACTGTTAACTCAAAAGTGACAGGAGAACCTAGTCCTCCTAATGCTTCGACAAACACAAAATCTTTATTTTGCTGTAACTTCGTCAGAGTTTGCCATACTAAGCCCAAATCTACATTTCTATTTTCTTTGGCAGCAGCAATTGGTGGCGCCAGTGGTGCCTGAAAATATAGCGGTGTGATTTCGGATGGTGACTGCTGTAACGAAAATAGCTTTTGGTAAGTTTCGCGGTCTCCTTCTCCTGATTGTATTGGCTTCAGGATGCCAAAGCTATGAGATGCACGATATTTTTGCCAATAAGCTGCAAGCGCAGTTGTCAAAACTGTTTTACCTGCTTCGGTATCAGTGGCTGTAATTAATAGTGAATTCAACTTTAATTTCTTTTTTAAGGTTTTTGCTTACTTATTATCTTATAAATTTTATCGATTATTTCGACCTGACGACTCAGTAGGAGCAGCATTTTCTAGTTGAGTGCTATCTGGTGTTGGAGTCGGAAAAGTACCAGGTGCAATTCTCTTGAAAATGCCTTCTGCTGGTTGTGTTGGGTCAATAGTTGGGGTTGGTGTTGGAAAAATCTCTGTTGTAGTAGGTGTTGGTTCGGGAGTTGGTTCAAGCGTTGCTGTTGGTGTGGGTGTTGGAACGTCTTGAGATGGTGTTGGTGTAGAAATTAAAGGTTTAGCTAACCCAACTGTTAAACTATAGTCACTTTCTGTAACTCCAGGTGCCGGACTAAGTTGAATTGTATATCTACCTGTAAATGGAAGCGTGCCTTGATATGATGCAACATTTCTTGCTGCCCCATCTACTGCTTCGCGGTTTGGCGCCAGTACCGTTAGCTCGATTTGACCTTGTTGAGCCAACGATGCAGTTAGTTGCTGTCCCTCTTCACCTTGAAATGTATATAAAACAGTTTGATTGGCGCCTAATTTACCTTGAACAGTAGCAAGACCAGAAGCATCAAATCTCAACCGTTTACTAAATACAGCAGGTTCCGACGTTGACGTAGGTGTTGGAGTTGCCGTTGCGCTTTCACTAATTACAGGAGAAGGAAAAGTTTGCGGTGGTGTTTCTACTGGCGTTTGTGGTTTAGGCTGGTTACGAATTGAACTAACTAATGCCCAAGAACCAAATCCAGCTAGCACAACGACCGCAGCACCAATAGCTCCAACTGCCAAAGGATTATCTAATACCGAATTATTGCTATTAACAGGAGGAATAACTGGGTCGGGTCTGTTAGAAGCGCGTCCTTGGTATTCTTGTTCAATAGGTTGGGGTACTGGGTCTGGGCGCCGACCCACAGCAACAGTTTGTACGTTAGATAGATTATTAGCTCTGGGGTCTGGTTGGGTTAAACCATTTGTTAAACCATTTGTTAAACCATTTATAGAATCTAATGCTTGCTCAACATCGCGCGCGCTTTGATAACGTTCCCCAGGAATGTAATTGAGCATTCGATTCAAAACTTGGGAAAAACGAGGATTAACTTTAGCAAAACGCTGCCAATTCCACAACGTCAAATTTTCATCATATAAATCTGCTGGTTCTTTGCCAGTTAACAAAACAATTGCGGTTACAGCTAAAGCATATAAATCACTATTAGGGTATGCTCTGCCAGTTTGCATTTGTTCACCAGGCGCATAACCCAACTTACCAACTGATGTCGCGTTAATAGTTCCACTTGGTGACTGTAACTTAGTTGCCAATTCTTTAACTACACCAAAATCTATTAGTACTGGCTTATTATCTATTTGACGTTGAATAATATTTTCTGGGGAAATATCGCGATGAATAATACCGCGATTGTGTAAATGTTCGAGTACAGGTAATAAAGAGCGTATAATATAGACAACTTCCGAATGTGTAAAAGTACTTCCTGTAGCTTTACGTTCTTCGAGTAAATCGCGATAAGTTTTACCAGCAACGTAATCTTGCACCAAAAATAGCCGCTGGTCTTGCTCGAATCGTTCGCGAAATTGGGGAATTTGGGGATGCTGAATTTGATAGAGAATTTCGGCTTCGCGTTGAAAAAGCTCTTGTGCTTTCTCCCAAGCGGAAGTTGTGCCTGTAGCATTGGGAATTAATTCTTTTATTGCACAAGGTTCATTAAAACGTCGCTGGTCTTCTGCCAGATAGGTTCTACCAAACCCGCCCTGACCCAAAATATTGATTATGCGATAGCGATTTTGTAGGATAGTGCCAGCTGGAATGGGTGGTTGCATGGTGATGTTAATTTAAGAACGCCAATAAAAGCTTTATACGAGGATAAGCTATAAAGACAGACAGACGCACAACATAGTAAGTGCCGTAGACTTTAAACGGCTTGTGTAACTCTATTTTGACAATTTTTACACTTACCATGAGTGTACTTCAGCAGAAAAATATGGTTTTCCGCACTTCTTGGATATATTGTTAGATTTGCAACCCGAAATCAAGTCTGTTGCGTCATCAATATTAGTCCTTGATACAAAATACGCCCTCAGTAACTCTCAAGCAAAGTGATTTGCATCACATCTAAAAATCAGGATTGTATTTTATACGAGGAGTTACAATAGTGTAAACAATTTGCGACAAATCGCATAGAATATTGTACTGCCCCTATCTGCACTCCTCATAAGTGCTTTTGTGATTGCCGAAATAAAAACTGTACACAAAATTAATCCAACACTGATTCACTTAGGTATAAATGAGAAGGATAGAGACGCAATTAATCGCGTCTCTACCAAAAAAAACAAAAATAGGTCTTATATCCAGACTTCATGTCTGTTAAGCTGTCAAAAAGGTAGTTTTACTATTTTAAGACTGAAAAACTTAATAGTTATGTTTTGTGGAGTCATACGTGAAAGTTTTCATCAAAACTTCAAACAACAAACTATTCATTTTTCAGGGACTTCCGCGTAGAAAAGCCAAATCTCTGATGATAAGATTGCCATGAATGCACATCGAGGAACTGCTGTGCTTAGTTCTGCAACTTTAAAAATGCAGCCAGCGCCAACGGGATTTACCGAAAGTAATCGTCTGCGGCTATTTTCTGGCTCTGCTAATTTACAACTTTCCCAAGAAGTTGCCCGCTATTTGGGCATGGATTTGGGACCGATGATTCGCAAACGTTTTGCGGATGGAGAACTATATGTCCAAATACAGGAATCGATACGGGGTTGTGATGTTTACCTAATCCAGCCTTGTTGCAATCCTGTCAACGACAACTTGATGGAACTCCTAATTATGATTGATGCTTGTCGTCGTGCTTCCGCGCGGCAAGTTACGGCAGTAATTCCGTACTATGGGTATGCACGCGCCGACCGTAAAACGGCAGGACGCGAATCAATCACTGCCAAATTGATTGCAAACCTAATTACGGAAGCAGGCGCCAATCGGGTTTTGGCGATGGACTTGCACTCTGCTCAAATTCAGGGTTACTTCGACATACCTCTCGACCATGTATACGGCTCGCCAGTACTTTTAGACTATCTGACGAGCAAAAAACTTGAGGATTTAGTCGTAGTATCACCTGACACAGGTGGTGTAGCAAGAGCGCGCGCATTTGCGAAAAAGCTCAATGATGCCCCGTTGGCAATCATTGACAAACGTCGTCAAGCGCACAACGTCGCTGAAGTATTAAATGTAATCGGTGATGTTAAAGGCAAAACAGCTGTACTAGTCGATGACATGATAGACACCGGCGGTACCATCACCGAAGGCGCCAAACTGTTGCGCGAAGAAGGCGCGAGACAAGTATACGCTTGTGCGACCCATGCGGTGTTCTCACCACCAGCAATCGAGCGTTTATCAAGCGGACTGTTTGAAGAAGTAATCGTCACCAATACAATTCCCATGTTTAGCGGCGACACTTCCCACGAATCGCTTCGTAAACGCTTCCCACAACTCGTAGTTCTGTCAGTGGCGAATCTACTCGGAGAAACGATTTGGCGCATACACGAAGATAGCTCTGTAAGTAGTATGTTCCGATAACAGCCTTTTTGTATGTGAGCTTGCCTACAAAAAGAACAAAACGCTTTAATGCACAAGGAAAGTAAGGGCAATAACCTTGTTCCTGCTTTCCCTTCCTCAATTATCTACGTAAAACTGTATAGAATTTATTCATAATTCATATTTGTTTACTTTTCTTTAAATTATGCCCACAGGCGCCGTCTCATAGATTGATTCATTAAAATTTGAAATATAATTATTGGAATACTTATCAGAGTTACATCGGCACCATAAACGAAAGCACCATTGGTAAACCTCATCAATCTCTTCATGCTTGACATTACCGAAAATGGTGCCTAAACGGTAGCCCAAATTTGTCCAAGTCATCTGTTGCAGCGTCTTCTCAGCATAGACCTCACCAGAGGCGCCGTGATGCCAACCAGCAAAAAATCTAGCACGACGATAATCTTCTAATCCGTGTTCATCACTAAATTGGAACGTTATACCTGTCATATCCACGCATCAAAAAGTAACCATTCCCAGAATATTGGTGTTCAAGCCATATAAAAAGTCAAAATTATACAAAGCATCACTTCTTGTGGAACAGGCATCCCTGCCTATGCATTCCACAAAACATAAAAAATTAATCCCCCCCTAACCCCCCTTATTAAGGCTACGGTGTACACACAAGTCTCTCAAAGCTACTTTTTCTCTTTCTTCGTGTTCTTTGTGTCTTTGTGGTTCCTTAAAAAGATAAACCACAAAGTTATTTGTCACAAATATAGATACAAACTACTATTATTCCACCTCCTTAATTCTACGATAGGCGCCAATCTAAAATTTCTGGTGCTTCTCCCTATGTGCCCTCTGCGCCTAATAAGGGAACCATCTTTACCACTAAAATGAAATCCAATAAAATTAGAGAAAGTGAGTTTAAATTTTAGCAAGATAAGTAATACCAAAACCACCTTGCCCTAATTTTTTCTCAATAACGTAATTTCCGTCATTTAATTGCTGTCCAGATTGCCAAGACATAATTTACGTATAATTTTAGTGTTAATTATGTCATTATCTAGTTGAGTAATATAAAAGACATACTCCCTTAGACAGGTTTACAGAGCTTGCTACCAAATCACGCTAAGATAATTTGCTACATTCATTGTCCCATAAATAATAAAGTAGCATATTATACAAATTTAGCCATTCTTTAGCCTAAACTTGCAGTGTTATCGTCAGTATCTTCTTGCTTGTGTGCCGTTTGAGCAATAACTCTCAACCAGTACTACCTGTTAACTTAAACCAGTAGTACTGTTTAGGGCGCCGTTTGAGCAATACTGCTTGGATAGGAAACCGATAACTATAGAACGTGTTTTGACACCGTGCAATATTCGGTTCGGTAAACCTAAACTTTTATTTCGGTTGTCTGTAATTTTGTATATACTTAACACGGGTAAGAAATGTCATTCTGAGCGTAGCGTAATGCGTAAACGCAGTTTTCCCGGAGGGTAGCATTTGCCGAAGGCTAGAATCTCTAAGATGCTTCACTGCACTACGTTTCGTTCAGCATGACAAAGTTTATATTCTACCCATTAGCAGTATAATTAAAAAGTTTTTAAGTCGTGAAGACGTAAACGAACGCGAGTTATGAACGGGTAGCCATATCTTGAATTCTGAGCGTTCTACGAGCAATAACTGAATATCATACGTATGCTCATCAGCCAGTTTCCACCTACTAGTAGCTAAAAATTCTTCAAGTAAAGTATATGCAGCAACTAGCTTATCTATTTTTATCATCTTCTAGGACTCTGAAATAAGGCACCTGAATTTTTTAGTAATATACCTTCTCTGTGTCCTCTGTGTCTCTGTGGTAAAGAGAATTACTTACACTGCACAGGCAAGATGCCTGTGCTACAAGATTACATGCATGTTACAATAGATGGTAATTAGCGGCGACTTTACTTTAATTTCAAAAAAGTCTTGTCAAAGCAAACAATGCTGAAGTATTAAGGTTAGAATATTATTGTTAAGGCTTCTTTACAGAGTTACACAAAAAATCCGTATTCTGTTACTACAGCCGTGTAAACAATATCTGAAAACCCCCATCAAAATTATTGGAACGCGCACTATGACGCTCCCTATCCGTAACGTCGCTATTATCGCCCACGTAGACCACGGCAAAACCACCTTGGTTGATGCCCTTTTGAGACAGTCCGGCATTTTCCGCGAAGGCGAAGACGTTCCGGACTGCGTTATGGACTCTAATGACCTAGAGCGCGAGCGTGGCATTACTATTCTTTCTAAAAATACAGCGGTTAAATATAAAGAGACGCTGATTAATATTGTTGATACTCCTGGACACGCGGACTTCGGTGGCGAAGTTGAGCGCGTACTTGGCATGGTTGATGGTTGTATCTTAATTGTGGATGCAAACGAAGGCCCGATGCCTCAAACTCGTTTCGTGTTAAAAAAAGCACTCGAAAAGGGTCTACGTCCTATTGTTGTTGTTAACAAGATTGACCGTCCTCAAGCTGAACCACACACCGCTACCGATAAAGTTCTTGATTTGTTTTTAGAACTCGGCGCCGATGATGACCAGTGTGATTTTCCATACTTATTTGCTTCAGGTTTAGCTGGGTTCGCTAAAGATAAGTTAGAAGACGAATCCAAGGATATGGCACCTTTATTTAATGCGATTTTGCGCCATGTTCCACCACCAGTAGGTGATGTTAACAAGCCTTTGCAGTTACAAGTTACAACTCTCGATTACTCTGAGTACTTAGGACGTATTGTTATCGGTCGTATCCATAACGGTACAATCCGTATGGGACAACAAGCCGCATTAATCAATGATAAAGGCGCCATCATCAAAGGTAAAATTAGCAAGTTGATGGGCTTTGAAGGTTTGCGTCGTGTTGATATGGAAGAAGCTTCTGCTGGTTACATTGTGGCGGTTGCTGGTTTTGCAGATGCGAACATTGGTGAAACAATTACCGACCCCAACGACCCACAAGCTTTACCACTAATTAAAGTAGACGAACCTACTTTACAAATGACCTTCTGGGTTAATGACTCTCCATTTGCAGGACAAGAAGGTAAGTTAGTAACATCGCGTCAAGTTAGAGACAGACTGATGCGTGAACTTGAAACAAACGTTGCTTTGCGTGTAGAAGAAACAGACTCCCCTGACAAATTCCTCGTTTCAGGACGTGGAGAATTACACTTGGGTATCTTAATCGAAACAATGCGTCGCGAAGGTTACGAATTCCAAGTTTCTCAGCCACAAGTAATTTACCGTGAAGTTAACGGTCAACCTTGCGAACCTTACGAACTTTTAGTACTAGACGTTCCCCAAGAATCTGTTGGTAGCTGTATCGAACGTTTGGGACAACGCAAAGGCGAAATGCAGGATATGCAACCAGGTAATGGTGGACGTACCCAACTTGATTTTGTAATTCCTGCACGTGGTTTAATTGGTTTCCGTGGTGAGTTCATGCGGATGACTCGTGGTGAAGGTATCATGAACCACAGTTTCTTAGAGTATCGTGGCTTAAGTGGTGACATTGAAGCACGTAACAAAGGTGTACTTATCTCCTTTGAAGAAGGTGTATCAACTTTCTACGCAATGAAGAACGCCGAAGATAGAGGCACATTCTTCATTACCCCTGGCATCAAAGTATACAAAGGCATGATAGTCGGAGAACACAACCGTCCTCAAGACTTAGAACTCAACGTTTGTAAAACCAAGCAGCTAACTAACCACCGTGCATCTGGTGGTGATGAACTAGTACAATTACAGGCGCCTGTTGAAATGAGTTTAGAGCGCGCGCTCGAATACATTGGTCCAGACGAACTTGTGGAAGTAACTCCTCAATCAATTCGTTTACGCAAAATGGCAAAAAAGCTCGCAGGTAGAAGATAAGAGTTAGGAGTTAGGAGTTAGGAATGAAAAATTGTTTTTAACTTGTGACTTCCTCGCAAATTTATCAATATCGTATATTAATGGTAGAGACGTTATAAATAACGTCTCTATTTTATTTTTATTAAAAAGGTTATAAATATGACCA
Organism: Calothrix sp. PCC 7103; assembly: GCF_000331305.1. Lineage (GTDB taxonomy): Bacteria > Cyanobacteriota > Cyanobacteriia > Cyanobacteriales > Nostocaceae > Dulcicalothrix. The sequence goes on from NZ_KB217478.1 coordinate 1,602,262, forward strand.
AAGTTTTAGAAAATGTTATAAATCAAATCTTTGCTGACGTAGAGAATAGAATATCGCAGGGCATCAAAGAAATTGACCAATTCTTTCAGTCAGAGAGAAGCCAAATAACGGCGCCGCAAGCAGAAGAATTTGTTACTAAATATGAGCAATTATACTCAGAAGTTAAACAGGCGCCTTTGTTGGGGTTAAAACTAAAAGCATATCAGGAATTCAACTCGTATTTAAGTAAAATAAAGACTCAGTACCATGAGGCACTGCAAAAGCCTGTGATTAGAGGTATGGAGCAGATTGATTCGCATATTCAAGCTTTAAATTATTTAATCAAAGCTGAATCATTAATATAGCAGTCCTAAATCATTTGTGTAACCCGCACGTTGTAGAGACGCGATTAATCGCGTCTCTACGCGGATATAATTTTCACGACTCATATAGGATTGCTATATTAACAGCGTTTTCAAGTTATCATCTAAACCATCTTGAACTTGACGAATATAAAAAGTTTTATGAAGGGTTAGAAAATTTACAAAATTTTGTAGATACATATGGCTGCTATTTCGCGGATAGCTTCTTAAAAAATCATCTGATAGAAGCGATAGAGAGCATTATTGTGAGTAATATTTTTGATGATAGTATAATTGAATATAATTCAGTCGATGAGAGCGCAAAAGAAGAAGTAAAAAATTATATTCAATTAATTAAGAATTATGCCAAGGATGTTTTGTTAAGTATTTACAGATTAAAGCCTCGTACATTTCCTAAGAGATTTGCTAATCTTGATGAACTTTTAGCGTATTGGGATATATTGTATACTTCTGAGGAGATGGACGAATCATTTGAGAAACTATCAAAAGGACTTGATGAAGAACGTCGTAGACAGGGTGCGCGAACTTTATTCTCATGAGTAATGAAATCATTTTACTTGATTCCGGCCCGTTAGGCGCCATAACCAATTTAAATAGCAAAAAGCCAAATATTATTAAATGTCAGGCTTGGTTTTACTCTATGTTGGAACGTTACATAGTTTTAATTCCAGAAATAAATGACTATGAAGTTCGACGAGAGTTGATTCATCAAAAGCTAGATATTAGTTTAAACCGTCTTGAGATTAGAGCTTTACTTTCTTGGCACTATAATGTTTATTTAGCACGTTAAGTACGGAAGAACCAAAAACTTTAATATCTAAGTTAATTACATAAACCATCCGTTACATCCGTTTATAATCCGTTGCCAGTATTATTTTGTTATTAGAAAATCTGGGTGGTAGGACAGGCGAGACGCCTATCCTACGTGGGCTTTTAATCAAATATTAAGTCTAGCCGCTGTTGTGATTGTTTTAGTGCTTCGGTAGGGGAAGCTTTACCTAGTAGAACTGCTTCTACCGCGCGTCCAATATTTTCTGAGACTCTGTTGTAACCTGGAAATATTGGTCTAGAGCGTCCGAATTTAGCTTGGTCTAAGAATACGTTTACTGCGGGCTGTTTTTTAGCGAACTCTAAGTATTTAGGGTTTTGGCGAGATTTGATGTTTATGGGTAAGTATCCTGTTCCGAGTGCTAGTTCGGTTTGAAATTCTTCGCTGAGTGCATATTCTGCAAATTTAAATGCGGCTTTTTCTCGTTCTGGCGCCGTTTTAAATAAAAATAGATTCTCACCACCAATACTGGTTGCTGGACGTTGACCTACTGGTATGGGGAATACACCAAAATCTATACCTTTGGCTTGAAATTCTCCTAGTGTCCAAGGGCCAGTTAACTGCATGGCTACTTTACCCGCAATCAAGGCATCGGTTTCATATCCGCGCTCGGGCCCCGACAGCACAGCGGAACCATCGGTAATTAAATTTCGCCAAAGCTCTAACGCTGACATTGCTCCTTTATTATTTGCTAAATTAACGGCGCCAGCTACTTGACTTTCACCATTTATTAACTCACCGGCGCCACTCCACATAAACGGCAACCAGGTAAATACTGTAAATTCTCCTTTCCCTAAAGGTAGAACCATACCATGTTGGTCTATTTGCCCGTCGTTATTGGTATCGCGCGTTAGTTTTTTTGCTACTTGTCTAAATTTTTCCCAAGTCTTGGGTACTTCCACCCCAGCAGCTTTAAACAAACTAGGACGGTAAAAAACACCGACGTTATTTGTTGCAAAAGGTACAGACCATATTTTCTGTTTGTATTCCATCGACTCGAACAGTGTCGGGTCAATTTCTGCTTTTACAGGAGACTTATTTAAGTATTCATCTAAAGGTATCAACGCATTAAGTTCGACTAACTGACCGCCGATAGTTGGATTGTACCATAATAAATCAGGGGGTGCATTTCCAACGACTGCTGCTAATATTTTTGGCATTTGCTGGTCTTGCTGCCCAACGTACAATGATTCGACTTGAATATCTGGATGAGTTTTATTGAATTTATCTACTAACTTTTGCAGCACATCACGGTTAGGAGGTGGGTTGACACCTTGCCACAATGTTAAACGTATTAATCCATTATTGTTAGAAGTGTTAGAAGGCGCCTGACACCCTGTTATTAAGAATATGGTACACAGGAGTACTACTAGTAACCCACTAAAGGTGCTTCTATAATTCCGAGCGTTGAAAAAAAACGGCATAAGGCAAATACTTAATAAATATAGATGAGTTGACTTACGAACGATTATGGCAGGACACAGTAAATGGGCAAATATTAAACGCCAAAAAGCAGTGGTTGATGCGAAAAGAGGTAAAACCTTTACGCAAATGTCACGAGCTATTATTTTGGCGGCACGCAGTGGCATTCCAGACCCAACAGGAAATTTTCAACTGCGGACGGCTATCGAAAAAGCTAAAGCTGCTGGTATTCCCAATGATAATATTGAGCGTGCCATTGCTAAAGGCGCCGGGAATTTTGCTGGTGACAATACCCAACTAGAAGAAATTCGTTACGAAGGATATGGCCCAGGTGGTGTAGCTATTTTAATTGAAGCGCTGACCGATAACCGTAATCGCACTGCTGCTGAATTGCGAGTATCGTTTAGCAAAAATGGCGGAAACCTTGGTGAAACTGGTTGTGTTAGTTGGATGTTTGCCCAAAAAGGCGTATGTATCGTAGAATCTGTTAAAAATGAAGATAAATTACTCGAAGCATCTATTGAAGGTGGCGCCGAATATTATGAAATGACCGACGAAGATACAGCAGAAGTATTTACCGAAGTCGCTGACCTCGAACCCCTTAGCCAAACCCTCAAAAATCAAGGCTTTAAAGTTACCGATGTCGAACTACGCTGGATTCCTGATAATAGCGTCGAAGTTAGTGACGACCAACAAGCGCGCACACTCCTCAAGCTAATTGACACCCTTGAAGCGTTAGATGATGTTCAAAACGTCACAGCTAATTTTGAAATGCCTGAACAATTAATGGCAGCAATAGCTTAATTGTGCTAGCGATGTCATAAAAGGCATCGCCTAAGTTAAGTTATAGCTAAATGAGTTTATAAAAACGATGGTTGTAACAACAGAGAGCGCGGAAACTAGAACTGTGCTAGAAAACATTAGCTGGCAAACGTTTAAGGCTATGCTAGCGGAAATGGGACAATCGCGCGTTAGTCGAATTGCTTATTCTGATGGGTTGCTAGAAATTATGACACCACTAATGCCTCATGAAAACTCTAACCGTATAATTGAAGGTTTTGTACTTTCGTTATGTGAAGAGTTTGGATTTGAGGTTAAAAGTACTGGTTCAACCACATTAACGCGCGATGACCTAGAGAAGGGAGGGGAGCCAGATAGCAGCTACTATATTCAAAACGAACAAGCGGTCAGGGGCAGAGAAAATATTAATCTGGATCAAGACCCGCCACCAGATTTAGTACTTGAAGTTGAATACTCAAGGTCAAGGTTAGATAAATTGTCCTTGTACGCCAAGATGAGAATCCCTGAATTTTGGCGATTCAACGGCGCCACACTACGAGTTTACGTCCTTAAAGGTCAAAAATACGAAGAAGTTCAAATTAGTCCAACATTTGAACCAGTACCAGTAAAAGAAATTCCTCGCTTTATTACTGAAAGTCGAACTATTGGGCAATTAGCTGCTAAAAAAGCTTTCCGTGAATGGGTAATTAGCTATATAACCAAGTAGTTTATGTTTGAGGCACCCATCGTTTACGGATATTTGTGCTAGATATTTAAATGAAGCTAGTTCAAGGAGCGGAATTTCTGAAAAACGTTGAAGCTAAAGGGGTTGAAAAACTTATTGCCCCACTTATTGCACTGCTTGGTTTCGTGTTCTTAGTACAATGGCTAATACGCGGGGATTTACGCTCATCGTTTTCTGACCCTACTTTTAACCAGCAACAGCCACCTTTGGTAATGAAGGGGGGAGACCCATATATACGTGCCCTGATGCGAACGATTTCTGCTAGCGAGTCTAATACACCGCGTCCCTATTCTGTTTTATATGGTGGTAAAAATGTTAATGACCTAAGTCGTCATCCGCAAATTTGCGTCACAATAGTTAATGGACCGAATAAAGGTAACTGTTCTACTGCTGCTGGTCGCTACCAAATTATTAATACAACTTGGTATAGAATTGCTCCTCGCTATCATCCGAATCCGTCAAATTTAATGTTTTGGACAAATTATAGCTTTGAGGCAGAGTACCAAGATATAGTAGTTCATCGGTGGTTAAGTGATTCACGTGTATGGGGCGCCGATATTCCCCAATTATTACGCCAAGGTAAAATTAATGATGTATTAAAAAGATTATCTCCGACTTGGACTAGTTTAGGATATGGTATTGAAAATAACTCCATGAGTCGCTCTTTACCTGGTATTTATCAAAGAATGTTGCAAGATGAGCAACGGATACAACGGATGTAACGGATGAGTTATTTGTTTAAAACAATATATCTGTTACATCCGTTCATAATCTGTTGCCAGGAAATTCAACACCTTGTCAGCGAAAATCTCTGGTTGTTCAAAATGAGTATTATGTCCGGCGCCTGAAATTATATTCAAGTTACAATATTTACAGGCATCTACAATTTTAGTATTTATGTCAATAAATTTTTTATCGTATTCTCCAACTAATAAAAGTATTGGCAGTGTATTTGTCTTAATCTTTTCCCAAAGTGATGGTTGAGTTCCTGTTCCCATACAACATAAGGATTTCGCTAATTCAGCAGGGGTATTTTTAAGGCGAGTTGTAATTAGTTTGTGATAATGAGGATGATTTTTAATATTACCAAAAATAGATTGAGTATACCAAGCTGATAAAAAGGCTGTAAAATCCTCAGTGGTATTGATTCTGTTGAGCTTTCTGGCTATTTGATTATCGCTTTTGACTCGTGAGTAGCGCTGTGTTTCTGTAGGTAAGCCAGGAGAGGCAGATTCTAGAATAACTTTTAAAAAACGTTCAGGAAAGTTTAATGTTAAATATAAAGCTAATCTACCACCCATTGAGTAACCAATTAAAAAACAGTTAGATATTTTTAATTCATTAAGTAAGTTAATTATACTTTGGGCAGTGAGTTCCATTGTGTAAGAATCATTACTTTCTAACAGTTGAGTTTTTCCATGTCCTGGTAAATCAACTGTTAAAAACGAAAAATAATTTAAATCTGAAATTATTGATACAACGTCTTCAAATTCTTCACAGTCACCCATAAAACCGTGTAGAAATAGAATTGTTGGTTTATTTACATCACCCTGAAAAATATAATTAAGTTGATATTTGCTACCCAGCATTTTTAATTTATACTATAGTTGTATAATTTACCTTTATGAAAAGTCGTTTAAGAGGATGTTTTAAAACTATCTTCCAATGTCATACTGAACGCAGTGAAGTATCTGAGTATATGCCCGAAACCTTAGATTCTTCGTTCCTCAGAATGACAATTTATACCTTCTTAGACTTTTAAAACATCCTCTAAGGTAAAAATCTATCTAAGGCAGCTTTGAGTTGTTCGATTTCTGTTTCAATATTACCTTCCTTTGAGGCTCTAGAAATACACTCGCTTAAGTGTTCATCCAAAACGATGCGGGCTACTCGGTCTAAGGCGCCACGCACAGCAGCAATTTGTAATAGTACATCTGGACATGGACTATTTTGTTGTACCATTGTCTTTATACCGCGAACATGTCCTTCAATTCGCGATAGTCGGTTTACAATACGTCTGAGAGATTCTTCGCTATGTACGTGAGGATGGGCTGAGTGGTCATGTGAATGGTCATGTTCATCATGTTCGATTTTAAGAGAGGAAATATCCGAGACATTTTTTAGTGAATCCGAAACAGGCAAAGGTTCTTTTTTGAGTCGGTTGGTTCCATTCATGAGTAGTAAGCAAGAAGTGTTATTAAAATCAATCCTAGCCTAGATGCAAGCTAGAAAGTGGAATTACAAATGATGATAACTGCTCAGGCGTAAAACCCGAATGGGCAAGTACGGATGTCTATAATAGCTTTAGAGTTACATTTACAAATAACTTTGATAATGAGTGGTTTATGCTGTACTGCTAGGAAAACTTATCCGTTTGTTGGAGCAAGAAGTGCAACCATTAGGCGCCTTTCTTCGTCTGTTTTCTAGAGATTTAAACCAATACGCGCGGTTTTCACACTCCCATCACTTTATTTATTGAACGAAAAATTAGGTTGTAGATATGCGATTTTCCAAACTACCTCGGTCACTCCGCCAATTTGGTACGCATGTATTAGCTATAATTATGGGGGTCATGCTAACAGTTGGCACCCTAAGCGTATCTCCTTCCATTGCTTCTCCTGTATCTAGCGACACGGCGCCAGAATTAATGCCGGAGTTAGTAGCTCAACGTCCATCAAATGCGAACGCTGCTATTGGGAACAGTAGTTTTGTAACTGCGGCAGTCAATAGAGTTGGTTCGGCAGTTGTTCGTATTGATACTGAACGTACAATTACACGACGTACCGCTGACCCTTTTTTTGATGACCCATTTTTCCGCCGCTTCTTTGGCGATAGTTTCCCACAACAGGCGCCAAGTCAACAGCAACGCGGTTTAGGTTCTGGTTTTATCATTGACAAAAGTGGATTAATTTTAACTAATGCCCACGTCGTCGATAAAGCTGATAGAGTTACAGTCAGACTCAAAGATGGTCGTACTTTTCAAGGAAAAGTTCAAGGTGTCGATGAAGTTACCGATTTGGCGTTAGTAAAAGTTAATGCAGGCGCCGATTTACCAGTAGCAGCGTTAGGTTCATCTTCAGATGTACAAGTTGGAGACTGGGCGATTGCAGTCGGCAACCCTCTGGGATTAGATAATACTGTAACATTAGGTATTGTAAGTACTTTACGTCGTACTAGTCGAGATGTTGGTATTGGTAATAAACGGCTCGAATTTATTCAAACCGATGCAGCGATTAACCCAGGTAACTCTGGTGGACCACTTTTAAACGCCCAAGGTGAAGTAATTGGTATCAACACTGCAATTCGCGGTGATGCAATGGGTATTGGATTTGCAATTCCTATCGACAGAGCAAAATCGATTGCCTCTCAACTTCAACGTGGTGAACAAGTTTCTCACCCGTTTATTGGTATTGGTATGGAAGATTTAACTCCCGAAACGGCAAGACAATTCAATTCAAATCCTAATTCTCCTATTCAAGTGCCAGAAGTTAATGGTATTTTAGTCGCGCGTGTAGTTCCTAACTCTCCTGCTGCTGCTGCGGGAATTCGTATTGGAGACGTTGTACTTCAAGTCGATGGTAAGCGCGTAACCAAAGGTGAAGATTTACTCAACATTGTTGAGCAAAGTCGCATCGGTCAAACTTTACAATTAAAAGTTCAGCGCGGCAACCAAACACAGCAACTCTCAATTCGTACCGCACAACTTCAAGACCCTTCTTAAAGTTATAAAATAGTTGTAGGATTGTCATTCTGAGCGTAGCGAAGAATCTAAAGTTTCAATATATACTAAGATGCTTCACTGCGTTCAGCATGACAAATAGCGAAGAATCTAAAGTTTCAATATATACTAAGATGCTTCACTGCGTTCAGCATGACATTAATAGATAACATTAGTAAAGGGCGCAAAGCCAAAGCTTTACACCCTTCAATTTTTTATCAGCATGAATTATTTTTTGGTATATTAACCACGGCGCCAAACTTTAACGGCGCCGTTTGCATCAGCACTGACTAAGGTTTGTCCATTAGGACTAAACGCTAATTTTTTAACACTGGATTGATGTCCGGTAAGAGTTGTAATTTCTTCACCTATTTGCAGGTTCCAAAGTTTAATGGTTTTGTCAGCGCAGCTAGAAGCAAGTACTGTACTATCATTGTTTATCGCTACAGAATATACTTCGTCGCTATGACCAACAATTACTCCAACAAACTCTCCGGTCTGCCAGTTCCACAATTTAATTTTTCCATCAGCACAACCACAAACAAATAGGCGTCTATCTGGACTAAATGCAATTGAGAATACTGGGGACTGTGCGTTGAAGGTGGCAATTTCAGTTTTTGTATTCAGATTCCACAATTTTATGGTCTCGTCATAACTACCACTTGCAAGAATTGCACCGTTAGAACTAATTGCCAGAGCATTTACCCAATCATCATGCTTAACAAAAGTAGCTGCTGCATGTTCTTCATCTACATTCCAGATTTGAACTGTTTTACCTCTGTCACCACTAGCAAAAGTTTTACCATCTGTACCAAACACTAGTGCATTTACCGCATACGCATGGGCAAAATATTCACGAATTTGCTCACCACTAATAGTATTCCACAACTCAATACGCTGACTCAAACCAGTACTAATCAACATCTTACCATCGGGACTAAAGGCAAGTGACTTCAAAATACCAGAGTTACGCTTGATTGTATGAATTACTTCACCAGTCTGCAAATCCCACAATTTTATCTCTATACTACCAGTGGCTAAGAGATTTCCGTCGGGACTAAATGCTACTGCCTGAGAGTTTCTTAAAAAAGTATGCACGCACTTCCAACTAGTAGCTTTCAGTAACGAAGCATTTTTTCTAACTACCTCTACTGCTACTTCTGCTAGTCCTAATGTTACCGTCTTACCTGATGATTCCTGTACTGGCGATAACACTGCACTTTTAGTTGAAGCTTCTATTGAAGAAACACGGTTTGCAGCACTTGCGGTAGATTCAGAAACGAAATTCGATATACGTGATGGTAAAAACATAGTCCCGCTCAAAAAATTTTAGTATTTGTGTTCTGGTAAGAGGGCGCCTATTAAAGACGCATTAAAAAGTGCTGCGAACACGGTAGACACAGGTTCAGTAACCTTGGGTACAAGCGTACAACAGCCTAGTGGTAAAGGGTTGAGTGAGCAATCACTCGGTAAATTCTCTACTTTTTGTCAACTTTCCGGCTTAAACATCACCGATTTCATGAACAAAAGTTAAAAACTGTGGATCAAAGTTGCTGTTTTTTAATTTTGTATGTCAACCCTTAACTATATTTTCCATTCTATAGCAATAAAATAAACATAACTTTATAAAATGTTAATAGTCAATGGTTAACATATGTTAATTTTATTGTTAATCTTTGCTGGTTAACAATAAATAATCAGTCGCCCTTTGGTGAGCAATGCTACTGAAAATGTATGTAAACAGTAGTATTTAAGACCAATAACAGCAAAAGTCTCCTTTTTTAACCTTGTTGATGACGACATAGTATAAGCGTGTTTTTACGCTTGTCAAAATTTGATGCTAACTGAGTAACAATGTATAAATACTTACTCAATTCATTAAGAAATTATTAACTTTGCTCAGATTTCTAGCAGCAGCTAAAGGAAATACATAAGCAAAACAATTTAGGGAAACACCACAGCATCAATTTCACTTACGTTGTAGCTTGTTAAAAGTACCCATGTCACTCGTAGTTATACGGAAGACTAAAGGAATTTTTCTTTAAATTTGTTAACAATTAAAAGTCGAATCATTGTAAGCTATTTTACCTACTTAATTGGAAACTTTTAAGTTTTATCTTTAGATAGCCAAGAAAGAATTTAAATTCTGGTGGCGTATCGACGGTTCTATAATTAATTCTTGCCCTTAATAGTTCGTAAACCATGTCGGAAGAAGATATCCGTGCCACAAGGCTAGAGAAAGCAGAGCAGTTTAGACAGCTAGGAATAAATCCCTACGCTTATCGTTGGGAGTCAACCCATCATACGGCTGAGTTACAACAAAAATTCGTTGACTTGCCTAGCGGGGAAGAAGTAGATACTCTCGTTGCTGTTGCTGGACGTGTAATGGGGCGCCGCTTTATGGGAAAGCTGGCTTTTTGTACCCTTGAAGATGATTCGGGAAAAATTCAACTATATATAGAGAAGCAAGTTATAGACGAGGGTATGGGAGAAACAATTCCCAATGCCTTCAAAACACTTGACAAACTTGTAGATGTGGGTGACATCATTGGCGTTAAAGGTACTATTAAACGAACTCAAAAGGGTGAATTGTCGGTATTTGTCAAGCAATTTAATATTTTGAGTAAATCTTTATTGCCTTTGCCCGACAAATGGCATGGGTTAACAGATATTACCAAGCGCTATCGTCAGCGATATGTTGACTTAATTGTTAACCCCGAAGTTAAACAAACTTTTCGGCGCCGTGCCCAAATTACAGCGGGTATTCGTCGCTATTTGGAAGAGCGCGATTTTCTGGAAATTGAAACCCCAGTTTTACAAAGTGAAGCAGGAGGCGCCGACGCTAGACCATTTATAACCTACCACAACACCTTAGAAATGGAGTTGTACTTACGTATCGCTACGGAGTTACACTTAAAACGGTTGATAGTAGGTGGGTTTGAAAAAGTTTTTGAAATGGGGCGTATTTTCCGCAACGAGGGTATTTCGACTCGCCATAATCCTGAATTTACATCGGTTGAAATTTACCAAGCATATGTAGATTATAACGACATGATGGATTTAACAGAGGGAGTTATTACCACCGTTGCTTTGGCGGTTTTAGGAACCTTGAAAATTAACTATCAAGGACAGGAAATCGATTTAACACCTCCGTGGCGCCGTGCGACAATGCATGATTTAGTGAAAGAAGCCACAGGTATAGATATCATTACTTCTAGTTTAGATGAAGCAAAAGGCTCCTTAAACAGTGCAGGCGTACCAAATGTAGACGAATGTAAATCGATAGGTAAGCTATTAAATTTGGCATTTGAAGAAAAAGTAGAAACAACTTTAATTCAGCCAACATTCGTAATAGACTATCCGGTTGAAATTTCACCTCTAGCAAAACCGCATCGTTCCAAACCAGGTTTAGTAGAACGGTTTGAATTATTTATAGTCGGAAGAGAAACAGCAAACAGTTTCTCAGAACTTACCGACCCCATCGACCAACGTCAACGCTTAGAAGCACAAGCAGCACGTAAAGCGGAGGGAGACTTAGAAGCACAAGGTGTAGATGAAGATTTTCTCACTGCCTTGGAATATGGAATGCCACCTACAGGAGGATTAGGTATAGGTATAGACAGGTTAGTCATGCTGCTTACTGACTCTGCGAGCATCCGTGACGTTATCGCATTCCCTCTCCTAAAACCCGAAAAACCCGACTCTGAAAAAGCTGAATAACAAAAGAAACCAGGTTTCTTACGTAGAAACCTGGTTTCTAAGGGTAGGCTTTTCAGCCTACCCTTTTTTATGTGTCCAAAAAATCTTAAAATCTCTTTCGAGCGTGAGTATTTCTCCAAGGAAAAGTGCAGAGTGCAAGCAACAGAGTTAAAAGAAACGCTGAAATCATTGATAGAGTCAGCTTTTGAGGTAGATATGAATTTAGCAAGGAGGTTAGAAGAGTTAAATCGTTGGGTAAAAAATGTCAAACCTGGTTTACTAACAGCTAAACCTTTGGTAAGTTTGCTTTTGTTACAAATAATTCAAGATGCAGAAGCTTGGCTGATACTCCAATCAATGCCATCTGAGGAAGAACGACTTGCTGCGTTAAATGTCCTCAGTCCTGCATTAAGGTACTGGTATTGTGAGTTATTTCCCAGATGGTTAAACGAGAACGACCCCAAATTTTATGTTTGGAGACAGAAAATTATGGCGGGTGAGTTTACTCAAAAAGACGGCGCCTTGATAGAATCTGTGAGTTCGGAGATACAAAAACGTAATAGTGAAATTGTTCGACGGTATATAGCTGACTTATCGATGGCAACTGATATAATAGTTTGTAGCAGGCAGAAACCGCTTTGTGTACAACTCACAAGTCTCTCAGATGAACACTCACAATATAAATCGGATGAATGGGAAAATACACTACGTATATGGGCAATAGAAAGAGGACTATTTTTGAGTTACAACCCCGCCACAAGTAACTATGTGAGTCAAATTGTAAATGTAATAATATATAACAGCAATAATCTGGTGCCTGCTACTTATCTAAAATTTAACTTATAACCCTATGCCATCACACTAATTTTTTTGATTCTGATTTCAATCACTTAAAACAATTATTACATTCCTATTACTTAGAGAATAACAGTTATCATGGTAAATAAGACTATTGATCGTCAGCAAAGACTAGAAAAGTTTGTGCAAGCTGTAGATGTTGCCCAAGAACTGCAAGATAATATACTTAGATATGGAATAAATGCCGCTTATCTATATTATGAAGATGTAGATGGAGATTGGTTATCAAAATGGGGAGACGAAGACACACCATTAGAATTAATAACTAGTTTTCTTCTAAGTAATGATTTGGTAGCATTAAATTTACGAGATATACTTCACGACAAATCAATTCCAGAAATATCTGATTACTTAGACAACTGTATGAATATTTCTACAGAAGAAAATAGAGTATTTGCAGTTAAAGATTTGCTCATAGGTAGTATCAACAATAAAAGTGGAATAGACTTATTAAATTTAGCGCAACAACTTGTAGATAAACTAGAACATATAATCAAATAACTTTGGATACATATATCAAATAATTCTTTCAGCAGATAAAATCATAACTACAGTTCTACCCTAGGGTGATGCAAAACACCCTCGAAATTACCTAGCCTTAAGGTTAAGAAATTTCAAGCAATAAGAAGGTATTTATGGTAGCTAACTCTAGCGAAATTAAAAAAAGTGTAAACGGTGCCCTCATATCAGGTATAATACTAACAGTTCTGGGAATAGCAGCAATTGCATTACCAGTAGTATCTACAATATTTGCAGAGACTTGGGTAGCTTTAATCTTAATTACAGCAGGATTTACAAAATTAGTGTATGCCACCCAAACCCGTCATGAAGGTGGTTTCATCTGGAAGATTTTACTTAGCGCTTTATATATAGCAACAGGTATAATGCTATTCGTCTACCCATTAACAGGAATTTTAACTTTAACACTGTTACTTGGTAGCTTCTTACTAACCGAAGGTACATTCGAGTTAATCCTAGCATTCCGTATTCGTCCACAACAAAACTGGACATGGGCATTAGGTAACGGTATTGTCACCTTAATATTAGGCGCCTTAATATGGTTCCAATTTCCACATAACGCACCTTGGTTAATTGGTACAGGTCTGGGTGCCAGCATTTTAGCAACAGGTGTATCACGAGTAATGCTATCACTCAACGCGCGTTCAGCATTAAACAGTGCAGACCAAAGCTTAGACCAAGGCGCCAGTGCTTAAGTAAACAAGGTATAATTGGGACAGGGCTTGCGATGCCCATCCCACAAAAATTATACTTCTCACTCCCTCCTGTCATGAGTCGCGAACGTTAACGCAGTTTTCCCGTAGGGTAGCATCTCCTCAGTATATTTATTTACCACAGAGACACAGAGAGAAGAAAAAGAGATTTAAGATTGGCGCCTACGAAATTATACTTCGTAACCAAACTTCATTTTCTTTAGATAATTTAGGCGTACAAGCTTGTTTATAATCAATACCTAGTGCAAATCTGGCACGGTCATAAACTTTATGCAACAAAGATTGTAAATCTAAAACAGGTTCATTTTCACCAAAGCGTAAAGGAACTGGAATACTTGGTATTATTTGTTGCAGGTTAAATGCATAGAGTTGTGCTTTTGGACGCTGGTAACTACGGCTAATCATAATTCTATAGTCTGAAGGAATAACGGCGCCCATCGGAAAAGGTTCACCACCCCGCAATAAATCTATTTCAATTAAATGAGTGGCACTAATTAGAATTTTTTGGCGCTTTTGTAAATATGTACTACGCCCTTCACCTGTACGCTTGTTTTTAGGCGATATTAATTCTATTACTGTAACAACATTTCCAGTGGCACCTTCACGAATTTCCAAAAACCGCTCTTGTACTTCCTCGGCAATTGGAATTTCAATATTTAGCGGTTGAGTAATTGGTTCTAAAGTAACTGTTTGTGTTGTGCTTTGCGAAGAAGCAGTTACAGAAACATCTGGAATTCCAACCAGTATATTATTACCATCATCACTAAGATATACACGCTTCTCAACGGCAACGCGGTAATCTCTACTGAGGCAATCATCGAGTGCATCAGCAATTGCTACAATCATACGACTATGAAATTCTGACCAAAATTCTGGATTTTCTAGGTAAGGATTCATGCCTGGTAGTGGTGAGGGCATGGTTGTATTATTTTTAGTTAGTTTTATATTACTTATTTTAATCGAGTTTAATCACTATGATCTAATATACTGTAAAACTATATTATGATTTTGGCGGGCAGGGATGCCCGCTCCACAAGACAAGACAAAACAAGACAAGAAAAATTCAATTTGCTAGCCAGAGTGCTACATTTTTTACATAGGCATGAATGTCATCTAGTGCGCGTGGTTCTGTTTTCATTCCGTTTCCGGGTGGTTCATCTACAAAACTGGGGCAACCTTTTTCAATGTCCCAGTTATAATCTACTACGTGATGGAAGCTGGAGTTTGTGACGGCACGTCCCAAGTTATTTCCTTGGGCATCTTGATGATGGTCGATAGCTACTACTAAGTTAAAGTCGCGTCCTGTTATTATACTTTTACTTTTTGCAATTACACGCGCGTATTTATTATTTGCAGGCGCCCCTATACCTCCTTCGTGTGGATGTGCTGGGAAGTATTCGATAGTTCCTGATGGTGAGTTGGGGTTTTTAAAAAGTTCGTGTGATTCGAGTACGGTTATTTTTTGATAGTCACCATTGGCGCCAGAATGATAGTTGGGAAAGTTAATATAAGTTGTATAAGGGTCATCACGAGTTAGACGTGCTGTATCTGGGTCAGGGTTTTTTGTATGGAAGTAATGAGTATCACCTATATCTATTAATCCACACATGGAACATCCCATGTCTTGATGGTCGCGTGTTGTTAATATACCACCACCACGTTGACGAAATGCATTGATACCTGCTATGTCTTTTTCGCTTAGTCCTTCACCAACATCTAAAGCAAATAGCCAAAGTTCGTTAAAGTCAGATTGGTCAAGCGAGCTTAATATCGGGTCATTACCTTCAGCATCTGTCACCCTGTCACGTCCGAATACTTCAAACAATGTATTTCCAGATTCATCCCGTAACGATGCTAAATAATTTTGTAGCATTGAGAAACGCGCAATACTCCAATCATCTTCGGTAGTAGGAATTGTGGTTTGTAGAAGAATACGAATTGGTCTAGCCATTTTTGCTCTCTTTAAGATAAGGCACTTTTTCGATTTACTTTATATATATGAACTATTGTGTCGCACCATAGTGACTGTAAAGTATAAAAATTAAATCGAACGATGAATTGCTAAACATAGATAAGATACACCGTCAATGCTCATTTCCATCATAAATCCACATCGCCTGAGAATTTCCAGCTTTATTAAACCCACACTTCTCATAAAAAGCAATAGCTTCGCCATCTGCGACTAACATTTGCATATGGAAACCCTCGTACCGTCTCTTCAACATCTCTACTAGCGTTTTTCCTATTCCTTGCCCTTGATAGTCGGGATGTACTAGTAGATGAGGATAATAAACTACCAACGAACCATCAGAAATAGCATTTCCGATACCAACTAATTGTGTATCATCCCACGCGGAAACAAGATAATGGGAGTTGAGCAAAGCTTGATGTAATGAATGTGGCTTCATAACTGAAGACCAACGGTTAGCTTTGTACAACAGAACAACCTGTATCATTTCAATATCCCGCGTTTCAGAAAATACAATAGTCATAAATTTATTTATACAGGCAGTCATTAAAGGGGAATTGCAGATAAAACGGGTTTGACAAAATCACAACAGTAAGCCTGCGTATAATTTAAATCCACCTCGCATACAGTAATTATGATGCATCTGCGGAAAAACATCTGTTAATCGCAAACCGGGCTATATTAAACCTTATAAATTATTTCCGCAAGATTTGTGGTGACTTGATGTTCAAATTAGTACCTTTGTAACAAAAAGTTAACTTCTTGTGGGATGCCCACTCCACAAGATGATAATTTGAATTAAAGAAAATTCCTCAATAGTTCGGTAAACCTCATCAACTCTTCAAGCACTGGTGAAGAAATAACGCAGAAAATTAAGCTATTTAAAGCAAAAGCGACAAAAACAGCTAGAGTACGGTAAGCTCATAACGCGCGTTTATATAAACGATTGTTACAATCAAAGTAAGAAAACAAGTAGAGGAGCAACCAGGATGCAAACGTCATTCGATTCTGATAAGCGTAAACTGTTGTCCTGTCTGTGTCATGGCGCCATTTTTTTAAGTACAACGGTTTTATCGGTGGGAATTCCGATTGCAATTTACTTTGTTTCGGATGACCCAGTAGTTAAGAACAACGCCAAAGAGTCGATAAACTTTCACTTTAATGTTTGGTTTTGGGCACTTTTAATTGGTATACCTATAGCAATTATTTCTTTTATAACCCTAGGTATAGGTGGATTTTTACTATCTCCTGTTATAGGGCTTGGTTTTTTAATACATTGGGGGTTAACCATCGTCGCACTGCTGCACTGTTTTAGCCAACCTGATGAACCATTCCGTTACCCATTTATTTTTAGAGTATTTTAATTAGCCTTTAGAAACCCGGTTTCTTGAAGAAACCAGGTTTCTTTTACTTATACATCTTTCCATCAGGCATTATGGCGCCGTCCCATGTTGCTCCAATAGTATATGCTCCGTAAAGGTTTGCTTCGAGTAATTCTGCTGCCGTTAAATCTGCATCTATTAAATGTGCCATTTTTAATTCTGCTTTCTTTAATACAGCACCAGTAAGTTTCGCTTCATATAATTTTGCGCCACTTAGATTTGCACCACTGAGGTCGGCGCCACTTAGATTTGCACCAACAAGTGACGCTTCGGTTAAATCAGCACCCATTAAGTTTGCTTGACTTAAATCTGCTTCACAAATCGTGGCGCCGTGTAAATTTGCCCCACTCAAATCTACACCGTTGAGATAACTACCAATCAGATTTACGCCCTTAAAATTTCTTTCACCTGATTTGTATCTCAATAAAAGTTCGTCGATACTCATAACACTCTGATTAAAACTTGTTTTATTAGATTCACTAATATTTTAATATTTAACAGTAATTGTTGTTACTTATCGTTTAATTTAAAAAGTTCTATATTATTCTAAACCTAAAATTCAGCGATTTATTTGTACAACTAATAACATATAAATATTATTTCCATAATTTGGTTATACCTCTAATCTACCAAAAGTATGATGCAAAACAAAATGTGTTTGGCATAAAGCAATATTAAATCTAATCATTATCTAGGCGACTGAAAAAACACACACATTGTTGCCACCAGCGAGCTGTTAAAATCATGCTATTCATCTCCCATATTCCCAAAAGCTTTATCCTCCAAGGGTTTTCTATAAAGCTAAAAAATGGTAAATGCCCAATGGCAGCATCTAAACTAAAATTCAAATAATCATAATCTAACCAGTTATCTTTAAGTCTCCAACCTACACGGTTCGCAAAATCAATACCTGTTTCACCAAATTTGACATTATCTTTACCAATGACCATTGCTAAAACATAATCGTTAGGTTGGGTTGATTTTAAACTTTCCCAAATTTGCTTCTGAACACTAAAACCAAAACGTCCACCGCTATACTTTACCCAAAGACTATCAATAGTATAAATGTCTTGATAAGGTAAATTATTAATATCTTCTGGCTTGAGATAGATGTTTTGATGAGCAAGCTCCAGTAAAATATGCGTTGTTTCATTATTTGCTTCTTGCCATTTTCCAGATTTGAGTAAATCGTGTAACTTTTGGTAATTGGCGCCAAAATTTAAAGATATATCTTCTATATTTACTTTGTCTGTGAACAATGTTTGATTTAGCAGAATTTCAATAATGCCTTTTGTTCCCCATAACCAAAAGTATGGTTTAATATTTAATGAACCTAACTCGATTTGTAATTGAGTAATCCAACTTGCTGCCGTTAACCCTAATGCTTGGCGCCTTTGTTTTAAAGTACTAAGTAGAATATTTGTGAACTGTTCTAAATTTTCTTTGGGTGATGCGGCAATTACACATTGTCCTCTATTATGATGTAGAGACGTTACATGTAACGTCTCTACCCATTCCTGTATTAAATTTGGACAATCTAAAATAATAATTTGTTGTGTATTGGGTATTTTTTGTAACTGCTTTTTTAGCCACGAACGAGTCATTTTTAGAGTTGAAGATAATGCCAGTAATGTTTCACCATCAGGTGTTTTTTCAATACTCGCACGTAAATACAACAAAACGGCGCCATGTTCCAATTCCAATAGTTTAATTATACTAGAACGCAAAGCAGCCGATGTTGCTGGTTGAAATAAATAGTCTACGTCAAAACCACCATCCGCACGTAGTATTTCAATAATTTCTTGACAAGCATCACTAGGTGGAAGTCCTTCAATAACTAAAGCTTTCCGCAAAGGATGCTGTTTACCTTTACTACTTTTCAAACCCAAAATTAATTGTCCTACCCCTTCAACTATCCGCTTAGGGGTTTGCAGAGAGTACTCCTGATAAGCTTCAGTTATTCCAATACTTCGGTTCTGCTGGTTAATTAATCTTAATTGTTGATTTGTCTTATCTATATATGAGAGCGTTTGCTGATAAACATACTTATATAAGCCATCTGCATCTATTACACCTTGTGCATCTGCCGCATCACCAAGCAACCCTTGCATGAGATAATACGTAAATAATCCATGTTGCAACTCTGGAAATTCCCAAGATAACTGGTCTTGGTCGCAAGATAGTAAAGCATAAAATCCTTTACTTTTAGCCGCACGTTGTCGCAACAAATTTACTAACTGGTTCGTAGGATTTTCTTCGTTTTCATTATCTCCTTTGGCGCCAAATAAAGTCATTCCCCCACTATGACAAGCATCCAACCAAACCACCTGCTGCTGTGCTGGACAACTTTCGAGAGTTTTTAACAATTCTTGTAAACTTAAACCCGTGGTGCCTAAATTATCCTTATGCGTATCTTGTAAACAAAGAACTACACACTCGCTATTATCAATAATTCCATGCCCAGAAAAATAAAATATCACCGTATCTTGAGGTTTTGCCAAGGTAACAATTTTTCGTAAACTGCCGCGAACTGCTTCTAGGTATGGAAGTTCCGAAGCAAAATCATGATGAACCATTACTTGAAGAAGTGGAAACCCTTGTGTCGCTTGTTGTAAAGCATCCGCTAAACCCTGACAATCTTGAGATGAATAATTTAAATAAGGTATTTGGTTATCTTGGTATTGATTTACACCTATTAACAACTGCCATATTTTGGCGGCGCCTGTTTCTAGAGCATTAGTTGAGTTACTGGTACGAATAGCTACAGGAGACATTTTGACTCTGTGGTAAAAAAATATTTGTATGCACAGGCATCCCTGCCTGTGCTACAAGATAATACTATGCTAGTCCGACTAGTTTTTCAGTGAGCTCCCACATGCGTTTTGCTGTTTTATCGTCTGTGGCTTTTTCTGAAAGTTCTTGTACGAAGGACTGGCGCCCTTCTTTTTGACGGTTGCCCCAACTCCAATGGGCACCAGATTGGTTAAACTCTGGGTCAGCTACGACTTGTGCGACTCGTTCACCAGATAGTTCCTGAGAAACATATCCTCCTGTAATGTTTTTTTGGAACCAAGGGAATATTTTTTGGAATAGTGGGTAGCTGTTGCGGAATAAAGGTGTGTCAGCTACGCATCCTGGATATAGCGAACTAAATGTAATGCCTGTAGAGTCGTGATAACGTTTGTGTAACTCGCGCACGGTAATCATGTTACACAGCTTGCTGTCTTTGTAAGCTTTACCTGCTTTGAATTGCTTACCGTCTATCATACTAATAGGCGCCTTAAATCCAGCTTCTAATCCCTTTAAGTCTCCCAAATCTGCTGGCGCCGGAATGGGTATTTTACCTCCCAACTCCTTGGAATTGGCTGTTACTGTTCCTAAAATTACCAGTCTTGGTTCTTTGGCGCCTGAATTTTTCAAATCTTCCAGCATTAAGTTACACAGCAGGAAGTGTCCAAAGTGGTTTGTGGCAACGCTTAACTCATAACCATCTGGACTATACAATGGTTCCTTTAACAAAGGCATATACACAGCAGCGTTACATAGCAATGCATCCAGCGATTTGCCAGTTTCTCGAAAACTGTTTACAAACGTCCGTACACTGTTTAAGCTGCCTAAGTCGAGATGAATAACTCTGTAGCTGTCTTTTGGCATTCCCAAACTAGCTGCTGCTTGTTCTGCCTTTTCTAAATTTCGACACGCCATTATCACATACCAACCACGTTTAGCCAGCGCATTCGCAGCGTGCAAACCTACTCCCGAAGAGGCGCCTGTAATGATTACCGTTGGTTTTTGACCTTCTACCATTTGTTAAAACCTCATCAAAACAGAATTAAATTTTTTCACTGTTTCTAGAATCTCATGCGATGTTCGCAATTCGTCAAACAAAAATAATTATCGTGAAATGATAATAAAAGATTCTACATAAGTTATTATTAAAAGTTTATATTTTTTAATTATTCCAGCAACTGCGTATAAGTCCAAAACAAGCAATGGCAAGCATTACGTTGTTTTATAGCATTATTTCTATGTTAGTATTTATCAAATTCAATTTACAAATCTTTATTAAGGAATGTTAACTAATACAAATCCCTGGCAACGGATTGGAACGGATGTAACGGATGATTAGTTTTTTAATTATTAAATCCAATGTTTGGGGTAAGTTCTTTTTGCTACTAAATTATTGAAAGCATATGTGCAGGAGAGTATAATTATTGACCCTGCTAAGACTGGAGCAAATAAAAATCCCCACGAAGCGTGACTCATTGCTCCAACAAGTGCTACTGCTCCACCAGGAGGATGAACTGTTTTAGTTAGCAGCATTAATTTAATTGCTACTGCAACAGAAGCTGCTTGAACCCACGGAGCAGAACCAAATAAACTAACCAAAATAATACAGGTTAAAGCTCCGAGAATATTCCCTCCAATTACGTTACGAGGTTGTGCTAGAGGACTTTCTGGTACCGCATATAACAGTACTGCACTTGCTCCAAACGGCGCCGCGATTAATGGATAGTTTGTATGTAATGATAGGTATACTAGAGATGCTATACTGAAAAAGCTGCCTATCCCTGACAGTAAAATTTGTCTATAGGAGAAGTTTGGCTGATGTACAGAACTTTTATAGAGTTTTGAAAAATATCGTTTCACTTTATCTGACTTTTGCATAAATGTTGCCTAAATCCCTGACAGGGGCGCCTTGATTGGTTGATGGTGCCTGATTTCCTTTGTATTATGTCATGATAACTTAATATTTGCTCAAAATGTAGCTAAATATACAGAATTGGTGTTTAACTTTATTGATAGCAATGATAATTATGAGCAATGCTCTACATCGCGCATCAAGCAGCACTATACTATAGCAATCCTATATGAGTCGTGAAAATTATATCCGCGTAGAGACGCGATTAATCGCGTCTCTACAACGTGCGGGTTACACAAATGATTTAGGACTGCTATAGTAGTCTGTGTCAAAAGTTTTGGTGAGTTCTCTTCTTTTATTTCTTCCTTTGCGCCCTTCGCGTACTTTGCGGTTCGTTTTTTGTACTCCCCAAAACTAATGACACAGACTACTAGACTTAAAATAAGTAACAACTTCATCCAAATCTATGAATGTGAGTAATCAGTGATTATCAGTGATTATAAAAATTTATCATTGTGACATCACAACTTCTTTTTCCTCGATAACTTCATAGCCTGTAGCTAATTTGTCAATAGCTTTATTGAGTAACTCAACTCCTTGCTCTACGGTTTCTATTTTATTCAAGTTACTTCGTAAATCAGAGGCGCCAACAAATCCTTTTGCGTACCAAGCCATATGTTTACGCGCTTGGTAAATACCGCGTTCTCCTTTATATTCATACAATGCTTCTAAATGTTCTTTGGCGCATTCGAGTCTTTGTACAGGTGTTGGCGCCGCTAATATTTCCCCTGTTTTAAAAAAATAATCAATTTCTCCCACTAAAAACGGATATCCCAAAGTACCGCGCGAACACATTACACCATCGGCGCCTGTTTCTTCCAAGCATCGCACTGCTGACTCTACAGAAAATATATCCCCATTGGCAATTACTGGAATATCTAATACTTGTTTTACCTTCCCTATCCATTCCCAACGCGCGTTACCTGTATAACCTTGGGCACGAGTACGACCATGTACAGTTATCATTTGGGCGCCTGCATCTTGCATACGAAGAGCAAAATCTAGTATCGTAATCTCTGCATCATCCCAACCAATGCGTGTTTTTAGGGTGACTGGTACATCAACAGCCTTAACTATTTCTCTTACTATTTCCTCTGCTACTTCTGGTTGCCGTAACAGCGAAGAACCCCCACCCTTGCGAGTAATTTTATTTACCGGACACCCCATATTAATATCCACAGTATCGGCGCCTTCAGCAACTGCTTTTTGTGCAGCTTCAGCTAAAAAATGTGGACGGCAATCAAATAATTGAATACTTACCGGTCGTTCGTTTGGGTCAATCTCCATAATAATGGGAATTTCCTTTAAATGCTGCAACCTAGAAGCGTGAACCATCTCGGTATATAACATTGATTCTGGAGCATAACGACGAACAAGGCGCCGGAACACCAAATCTGTTACACCAGATAAAGGAGATTGAAGCACACGACTGTTTACTTCTAGGGCGCCGATTTTTAGAGGTGTAGAGAGTCTCGCTTTGAGATGAGGAGATAATTGCAGCATAAAAGATAAATATAAAATTCACATAGCTTCTATATTTTTACATTACATAGGGTATGTGACAGCCATAACCAACTAGAAACGAAGCAAACAATTAAACTGGTGTCACGCACCATCGAATATTTATGAACTCTTCAGAAGCCTTTCTAAAAGGATATTTTAAAAATTTTATTAATATACAATTATAAACCTCATTTATGTGTCTTTGTGTAAGACATTTTACCACAGAGGCACAATATAGTTCACCGATAAAAATGTTCTACAAGTTTAAATTAATCTTCTTATTTATATTATGATGTGCAGCAAGCGGACGCGACTAAATGTTAATTTTGTATAGCTTTTGTTGCCTCTGTAACTATATTAATTCTACCATCGGTGCTTTTTACAATTAAGTACTGTCACACATCATCTAAAGTTTATAAATACTTCAGATGTTTGAAAGTACTTAAGTTCATAGTTTTTTATTGAAATTTGAGGTAGTGGCTATAAAACTTTGAAAGGGTTAATAATATCTACACCGTCAATGTTAGAGTAACCAAAATCTTCTGTGTAAAGCGTTTGAATATTTGCTTCTAGGCAAGCAGCAATAATCATGGAGTCCCAATGAGATAAACTAAAGCGATTTATTAAATTCTCTGCACGGTCGATGATATCCCAAGTTGGAATAACTGTATACCACACCTGCTGTAAATCGCGAATATATTGGTAAGCTTGACTTCTGTTATACCCTAATTTTTCTAATTTTCGGCTTGCAGCTAGATACTCACACGCAACCTGCCAAAGTAACACCCCCGAAGCAAGGTTAGAAATTAGAGAAGATGCTTTGGCTTGTTTAATAGTATCGCGTGGGTCGTTTACATAAATTAAAATATTGGTATCAACGGCGTTCATGTAGCATATCCCGTGTAAAAGGTTCTGCATCAGAAGGAATCGGATTTTCCTGCATACGTTTAACTAGCGCTTTTAGAAAGCTCTTTTTGCTTTCTGCGTCAGAAATTGGTGGTGCCATAACATTAGAAGATTTAACAAATAACTCAACTTCAGAACCTTCTGGAATATCACAGGTTGTTTGCAATATAAAGGTGCCATTACTGTAAGTTGCTTTTAAAGTTTGGGGCATAGAGGTTAATCCATATTAATTTGGATAACTAAATGTTAGATACTAATTATAACCTATTCTTGCGTCACAGCATTTAGAGATGTTTGAAAAGTAATATTTGTTAAGCAATCCTAAGTTTATTCCCGTAGGCACCTTTTATCCATGTTTGTGTCTCAACTTCCAACATGCGTTACCTGTGCAAGCGCAATCAAATAATTGAATACTTACCGGGCGTTCGTTTGGGTCAATCTCCATAATAATGGGAATTTCCTTCAAATGCTGCAACCTAGAAGCGTGAACCATCTCGGTATATAACATTGACGACTGAGCATAACGACGAACAAGGTGCCGGAACACCAAATCTGTTACACCAGATAAAGGAGATTGAAGCACACAACTGTTTACAACTAGGGCGCCTATTTTTAGAGGTGTAGCGAGTCTCGCTTTGAGATGAGGAGTTAATTGCAGCATAAAAGATAAATATAAAATTCACATAGCTTCTATATTTTTACATTACGTAGGGTGCGCTCTGAGCAATCACAAACTAGAAACGAAGCAAATAATTAAACTGCTCAGAGTACACCATCGAATATTTATAAGCTCTTTTTGCTTTCTACATCATAAATTGGTGGCGCCACAACATTAGAATTACTAAACCTTAAAAGATTTCATTTATCTTGTGGGGTGGGCATCCTTGCCCGCCCTATATATTTGAAACATATTTGGAACGGGCAAGGATGCCCATTCCACAAGAGCAATTTAAACATGCCTTAAAAGGCTTCAGGTGCTGCAATGCCGGCGCCTACTGAAACTTGTCCGTTAGATTGTAATCCGGGTTTGGTATTTGTTTCTTTCTCTTGGCGTGTTTTAGTGAAAGATGAAGTTGAAGACGTGTTTGTGTCGGGGAGTAGTCGTTGTGCTTCTGCTTGCTGCGACATTAATGATAGTCCACTAACGGCGCCTGCTACGAGTGCTGTATAACCGACATATAAATGCATCGGTTTAATATCAAATCCGATTCTAGCACCTGAGCTTTTTTGTTCCTTATACCAAACTGGTGCAATTGTCTTTGCTGGTTCAGGAGCAGGTAGAGAGCCAACTAAGTTAGTTCCATTTAATCCCAATGCATTACCCATCACACGAATGAACCCACGAACATATACCTCTTCCGGTAGATTTTCCCATTTCCCATTCTCAATTGCTTCCATTTGATGGACGGGTACATGGGTATAGATATTCAGCTGAGTCAATGACATTCCTTTCAACTCACGTGCTTGTCGCAATTGTTGACCTATGTCTTTTAAGGTTTGAGCGCGTTGTTCTGTTGCTGCAAGTCTAGCAAGTTCTGCTTTGGAAGGTTTTTTGTTTTTGTTCTTGTTCAACCACGGGAACGATAAGTTGGATTTAACAGGGCTTTTAACTTCTACACTAAGTGAATTACCATTGTCTACTACTGCATCAGTTTCATGTTCTGCTTTGGAATGAAACTTTGCGCTGGTTAAGCATTCTGATAAATCACCGTTTGGTTCTAAGCTCTGTTCAACCGAATGATTAACGTTTTCTTCTAATTCAACTTTTTCTTCGTTATTTACAGAATTTGGAGATGAAGCAGCACCTGGTTGCACTTCCTCTATTTGTTGCTGCTGTTTAGCAAACTGATGAAAAGCTAAACCTATTGCTTCCCGTCCCACAGCTTTAAATAACTGACTTGCTTGTTCAGAAGATTCTCCGAACATTTTTTTTACAGTAGCTAACGCACGACGGTAAACTTTGCTGCGATGTAGCTCTGCTTCAATTTCGCCTAAGATTGACCGTAGTTCGTCTTGGCTGATCTCAATAGCTGATTTTCCAGGAATACTTAGTGAGTATACAGCTGTCATAATCTTTGTCTAAACCAATAATATTTATAAGAGCGAAAAAGCTTTCTCTGTGTAATTTATTCTCTTGATTGCGGGTGATTCCGGATTTTTGTGTATCAATCCATCAGGTATTTTGAACCACCAAAGTCATTTTTATAAACGCACGCAAATATAAACAATTACATTCCCACTTAGGTGTTATTGCTTAAATCGGCGCCTGTCAGAAACCAGGTTTCTTTAATAAAGAGTTGGTCGTCTCGCTTCAATTAGTTTTATAAAAGACTGCACAGCTTTTAAATATACTCCGGGAGCGAACTCTCCAACGTTGTTATGGTCTGCACCAGGAACAATTAGTACTTCTTTGGGCTTTGGAGCCGCATTATACAGCTGTTTACTCATAAACGCTGGAACTGTTGAATCCTCGGCGCCGTGAATTAATAGGATAGGTATTTTTATCAGTGGTATTTTACTGATTGAATCAAAATTTTGTTTCAGAATTAACTTGACGGGGAAAAACCGGAAAAGTTTCCGAGCTACTATCACATTTCGTATTGATGTGAAAGTACTTTCCACAATCAACCCGGCAGCTTCTGGATGCTTTGTGGCTAATTCTATCGCAACGGCGCCACCTAACGAGTGTCCATATATATAGATGTCGTGAGGAGCTGCTAATATTTGTGTTACCAAATAATTCCAAGCTATGGACGCATCTTCGTAAACACTCTTTTCAGTAGGATGCTTACCAATACTAAGCCCAAATCCTCGATAATCAATTAACAATACTGAAAACCCTGCTTTATAATATCCAGTTGCTGCATAAACATTGGCGCCAATGTTAGCTGCGTTACCGTGGAGATAGAGTAGAACTTTACCATTAGAGTACTTAGAATTATCCATCCACCAAGCGTAAATTCGGTCATTGCCACTGGAACTTACAGGTATCCAAACTTCTTCAAAAGGTACATCATAAGCAGCAGGTGTTTTTTCGATCTCTGACGAAGGATAAAAAAGATACTGTTGCTGTCGTGCGTATAAAAATAAGCACGTTGCGATGTAAGCAAAAATAACCAGCAGCCCCATACCAAGAAGAAACTTGGGGAGTAAATGTATTATATGTATCAGCTTTCCTGCCCTCCTTCAGGTAATTCTAAACACAATCATTATTATTTTTGTGACTAAATTTGGTACTCTATTAAATTAGAGATACGATTGCCAAATATGAATTCTTATAATTTCGATTAATTAGTTTAATTATATACACAAAAATCAGTACTTTCTCTATTGAATAAGCATAGGTGGATAAGAGGAGAATCAAGTGAAGTTAGGGAATGAAGCTCAAATAGAGCAATTAAGGGAGATTGGGGCTTACTTACGCAAACGGCGCGAAGACAAATCTATAAGTATAGATGAAATCGCAGTACATACGCGGATACGCCCAGCGTTCATACAAGCCATAGAAGAGGGAAATGCCGAGGTTCTTCCTGAAGCAGTTTTTGTACAGGGATTCATTCGTCGCTATTGTGATGCTATCGGCATTGATGGCGCCGCACTAACCACAAACTTTGGTGATGTATTTTTACCCGTACCAACTGAAAGCGAACCACAAGACATCGAAAAGAAACAAAGTTTATATATACCTCTAGCCGTACCGTATATCTTACTACTACTTGCCGCCTCTTTAGGACTTATTTATATTCTTGTTCCTCGTCGAGGAGCTGAGTCGGTAGCTCAAAGCAAAAGTAATACTACTAAAACAGCAGTCGTTTCTAAAACTTCTCCGGTAGTATCATCGTTACCAAAACCAACATCAAGTTCAACATCAAGTTCAACATCAAGTTCAACATCAAGTCCAACAAGCTCTCCTATCGCGTTAGCATCACCATCACCAACACTGACTTCTACCCCCCAAACAACACCAACACCAACACCAACAATTCAAGCTGGGGAAGGGATTGAAGTTGGTGTTGAACTGCAAGACAGTTCGTGGATACGAGTCAAAGTCGATGGAAAAACTGATTTTGAAGGAACCTTAAATAAAGGAGAAAAAAGAACGTGGAAAGCTTTGAAAGAAGTTTCGATACGTTCGGGTAATGCTGGTGCTGTTTTAATATCCCCAAATAAGCAACCTGCTACAGCAATGGGTCCTGAAGGTAGTATCCGAGATGTAAAGTATACTCCTGAAACTGCCGCAACAACAACACCTTCCCCAACACCATAAAAATGTAGAGACGCGTTCACGTAGTGTCCCGCAGGGAATATATCGCGTCTCTACACGTTTGTTTTTTATTTTTTAAATTTTGGGTTCGCGTGAATGCCAATCTGTTGCTTGCTCATATGCATAAGCAACTTGGAACAACAAATCTTCCCGCAAGGCATTACCCACCAACTGTAAACCTATTGGCATTCCTTCATTATCAAAACCGCATGGTACACTTATACCAGGCAATCCAGCTAAGTTAACAGGTATTGTCATTAAGTCAATTAAATACATACTTAATGGGTCGGTTGTTTTCTCTCCTGCTTTGAATGCGGTTGTGGGAGCAACTGGAGATACTAAAACATCGACTTTTTCAAATGCGCTCTCAAAGTCTTGTTTAATTAAGGTGCGGACTTTTTGGGCTTTGAGATAATACGCATCATAGTAACCTGAAGACAGTGCGTAGGTACCTATCATAATACGACGTTTGACTTCGGCGCCGAAACCATTAGCACGAGTGCGGGTGTACATTGATAGTAAATTTTCGGCATCTTCTGCACGCATACCATATTTAACACCGTCATAACGGGCTAAGTTAGCAGAAGCTTCTGAGGGAGCAATAATGTAGTAGCTTGGTAAACCGTAGCGGAAACGAGGACAAGAAATTTCAACGATTTCTGCTCCTAGTTCTTTAAGTTTTTCAATAGCAGTATTGACAGATTGCTCAACAGTTGCATCTAAACCTTCACCAAAAGTTTCCTTGATAATACCAATACGAATTTTTCTGCCGTTATACGACATCGAACCAGGTTTGAGATTTGCCGTATAATCAGGAATTTCAACTTTTAAACTCGTCGAGTCTTTAGGGTCATATCCTGCTATCGCATTTAGTAAAATAGCCGAATCTTCAACGCTACGCGAAAAAGGTCCAATTTGGTCGAGCGAAGAAGCAAATGCGACTAACCCATAGCGTGAGACAAGTCCATAAGTAGGTTTAATACCCACAACACCACAAAACGAAGCAGGTTGACGAATGGAACCACCTGTATCTGAACCTATTGACACAACACATTCACCTGCTGCAACTGCTGCTGCTGAACCTCCCGATGAACCACCTGGTACACGCGATAAGTCCCAAGGGTTTGCAGTTTTTTTATAAGCTGATGTTTCTGTGGAACCTCCCATTGCGAACTCATCAAGATTCGTTTTACCAACCATTACGGCGCCTGCATCGAATAGCTTTTGCGTTACCGTTGATTCATAAGGTGGTACAAAATTCTCTAAAATTCGTGAAGCGCAAGTTGTAGCAATTCCCTTTGTACACATATTATCTTTGATCCCGATGGGGATACCAGCTAACATGCCGATTTCTTCACCTGCTGAAATTAGAGCATCCACAGCACGTGCTTGTTCCATTGCCTTTTCTGCGGTCACACACAAGAAACTTTGTACCTTTGGTTCTAACGTTTCTATACGTTTTAGCGCTTCTTGGGCAATTTCAACCGCAGAACGCTCCTTTTTAACTAATTGTTCATGTAATTCACGAATCGATGCCATAGTAATTCCCTTATTTAGTGCTGAGTGGAAAGTGCTGAGTGCTGAGTGTAGAGATGTGATTCATCACGTCTGTACAGATTTAGGAGTTAGGAGTTAAAAATCAAGTTAAAAATCATAAATCATAACTCAGCACTCAGCACTCAGCACTCATAACTTATCAAAAGATTGATTTTAATACAGGTTTGGCATGGGCAACTCATTTTAAACTAGTATTGATAGCACCGCCGAATTTTATAAATACTCGATATTAAGTTGCTTTTAGTCAATTCCATAATATTCAGAGGCGAAAGTAATGGTAAAAATAATTGCTAAAAAAACTCTTGGTATACAAAATATCTATGACATTGGGGTAGCGCAAGACCACAATTTTGTTATAAAACATGGCTTTGTAGCTTCTAACTGCTTTAACAAATCACACTCTACTGCTTATGGTTATGTAACTTATCAAACTGCGTACTTAAAAGCTAATTATCCCTTAGAGTACATGGCGGCACTGTTAACAGCCAACAGTGGTGATACAGACAAGGTACAGAGATATATTTCTACCTGCGTCACCATGTCTATTCCAATTGAGCCACCAAACGTAAATCGGTCGGGTATTGACTTTACCCCAACGGATGGCAAAATAGTGTTTGGATTGTCGGCTGTACGTGGTCTGGGACAAGGCGCCATTTCGTCGATATTAGAAGCGCGCTCCGAAGGTGGGGAATTTAAATCGCTTGGTGATTTTTGTGACCGTATTGATTTACGTGCTGTTACTCGTAAAACTATAGAATCGTTAATATATTGCGGCGCCTTTGATACAATCGAGAAAAATCGTCAACAACTAATCCACGACTTAGAACTAACTTTTAACTGGGCGCAATCCCGTGCAAAAGACCGTGCTAGCGGGCAGGGAAACTTATTTGACTTGTTAGGAGGAGGGTTTGGCAGTAACGATACTAGCAAAAAGAATAGCTTTGATACGGCGCCGAAAGCCAAACCCGTTCCAGATTTCCCTCCCCAAGAAAAACTTCATAAAGAAAAAGAACTACTTGGCTTTTACGTATCTGACCACCCGCTTAAATCAATTCGCCAATCCGCACGTATTCTTTCACCCGTAAACCTATCGCAAATCTCAGAACAAAAAGAAGACGCTGCAATTTGCACGGTTGTGATGCTCAACAACGTTATCAAACGCATCACCCAAAAAGGCGACCCAATGGCAATTTTACAAATCGAAGACCTAACAACACAATCTGAAGCCGTCGTTTTCCCTAAAATATACGAACGTATTAGTCCATTACTTCAAGTCGATGCACGATTAATTATTTGGGCAAAAATAAAACGTCGCGACGATCAAAATCAAATAATCGTAGACGATGTAGAGCCAGTCGAACAAGTACAAATGATAATGGTCGAACTCACCCCTGAACAAGCAAGCGTTATCGAAGAACAAGACCGTTTGCGAAATGTCTTAGTTAAACAAGCAGGTGGCAGCGAAAAAGGTAAAACACCCGTTATCGGAGTCGTCCAATCTGGAGGAACTCGTCAACTCGTTCGTTTCGGCAGACAATTTTGGGTGCAAGATTCCATCAACGCTATCACCGCACTACAAAATGCCGACTTCAAAGCACGTCTCCAACCCCTAACAAATTAAGTAGAGACGCGAGGAACATCGCGTCTCTACATATGTCATCAGTAAAATAACGTAAGTATTCTGTATTTAAATCATATAATTAGTTACTTATGCGGATGATAAATCTTGCATGTTCATGGTATCGTTTTATGCCATAGACTATTTGTATGCAGCATCAGTGGAATGAACAAAGATTGCATGAGCGCAGATGAACTGAATAAATTTGTGGCTTACTGCAAAAAAATTCAGCCCCAATCACAGCAGGACATAAAACGTTTTTTTGAAGGAGTTGTGGGGTTTCCCTACGATAAAGAACTGCTTTTACAAGCCTATTTATTATTAAATATCCAGAGTTTGTTCCCTTCTTGCTCTGAGTTGTTGCTGTTTGAAAAATCTCCGATTGCTGACTATACTGATTTGGGTAAGTGTGATTTTGTCTACCTAACTACCACAGGTAACTTATTTCTTATCGAAACCAAATTTATTGATACCGAAGCAACAGGCGCCACCGAACGTAAACGTCGCAATAAGCACAGAAATAAAGTTTTTGACCAAGTAATTACTCTAAAAAGTCGATTTAGTGAGTACTGGGATATTCAGCTTGCGTACCTAAGTTGCGGTGTCTTTACTACCGACCCCGAAGTAGAATGGCGTGGTAACAATGCTGGTGTAATTACAGAGTCTATCTCAATCGAAAAACTCGAACAGTGGCGCCGAAATTACCGACCCTAAAAACCCTAGAAACCGGGTTTCTTACTCGTTATCTTGTAATAAAAATGAATATTTTGCTTAGAAACCCGGTTTCTTATATATTAAAAACACCGAACCTATGGATCCTGGGTTTTCGACGTAGATTTTCTTGTCATAATACAAACCAGGAGACATTCCCCCATCAAATAGCATTGCTTCAGTAATGGCGCCTAAACAGTTATTTTTAGCTATTCCCATCAAAACATTATCAAACTGGTCAGGCAACAACTCCTGATTATTATCCGATACGCTTATATCCGAGTTCGCTTTTGCGTCATTGAGCAATAAAATTACATAACCGCGATTAGTAATTGCCACCATAGAACGATTGGTAGCTTGCTTACAAGCAAACTCACCTAAATCTTGACAAATATCTTTAAAACTTGCATCTCGATAAAATCTACCATTACCACCAACTAAGTTGTAATTTAAAATATTTTCCTTCCTTCTACCTGTAGCAATTGTCGCTCGGCGCCTTATTGCCTCTCCTCCTGATATTCCAAACGAAGAGCGCTTACTTTGAAAATCACCTGCATACGCAACTCCTCGTGAAATATTCAAACCTTGGGGTTTATTTAGCGTATCTATATAATCAGCATTAATCGCAGCGATTGGTAATTTCCCCTTTAACTTGGCATTTTCATCACTAATAATTTCACGAAACGTTTTCGCTACATACTCCCGCTTAATTTTACCTTGATTATCTTTCTCATATAATTTATGCGCTAATCCCACATTCACCTTAAAATCAAGCTTATTAGACTTGGGATTAAAAATAATTACATGATTAATACCTCTCTCATACACCTCCCCAGAATTATTCGTCTTAAAAAACTCAATACTAAAATTTTTATTTTCTCCAGCACAATTTTGTTTTGGCTCCGACTCAACAGGTTCTAACTTCAAGGAAAGAGACTCACTAACATCTCGTGGAATTTGACTAATCCTCTGGCAACCTGCAACAACCACCAAAAAAATCGCCAACCTTATAACATCCTTCATAACCCATCCGTTACATCCGTTATATCCGTTGCCAGAAAACCCACTATAACCTATATAGTGGGCTTCAAAACATTTAGCTATTAGTTGGATATTAGGTTTTATTGTACCAAAATTGAAAATTAATTAAACCATTCCAAGACAGCTTCGTCTTTAGTATTGGTATTGCGCGATGGGGTTTCGCGGTTAAACTTCATTTGAATCGAACGAGTTTGTTTTCCATCTGCTGCTACTGCCATGATGGGGTAATCAATCAATCCATCTTGGAACGACATTTGGAAGCGGAAAGTTCCATCTGGATTTAACTTGATTGGGCGCCCACCAATTGTAACAGTTGCATCTGGCTCAGTTGCACCGTAAACAATCAACTCAGCATCAGCAATTAACCAGAACTTGCGGGGTTGCATTGGAACCTCACCCAAACCAATACCCGACATACCGACACCAGACATATTCAAACCTGATGTAGTAGGTACTGCCCACATACCTACACCAGATGGAAATACGTAAGAACTAATTGCTTGCTCTGGCGCCATCGAACCAGGTACATGCTGCATTGAACCAAACAATGAACCAGCTACACGTAAAGCTTCGGTAGATTCTGACATACCAAAGATTTGTTCGTAAATCGCATTGCCATTGGCGCCTGCAACACCGGCACCCGCAGCAACTTTCTTAGCAGGAGGTACAAGTTCGTATAAAGTTTTACTACGCAGTTCTTCCTCAAAGTTGACGGTAATGAAGACATCTTCAATCCAGTCAGATGGATACACAGGAGGAATGTGAACGCGCGCGGAACGAGCAAGCACCAACCAACGACCGTCAGCACAGCGATAACCAATATCAATTACATAATCTCTATCGCTTACAGGAACAGGTAAATACCATTCGCGTGCCATTTCATCGCTTGGGTATTCTTGGATACTGTGGGGGCTTTGAGTGTCAAAGTTTATATCAGTAACATCGTAGATTCTTAAAGCTAATTGCTGTCCACCATTGCGACGCAATTCCTCTTTATGCTCCTTGGGTATATCCCAGTAAGCATACGCCCATTGTGGGTCACGGGGCATTAATACAATGCGACTTTCACCATAACCACCTGGCAGGTCAGCTAAAAATTCATCTACATCCGAGAGATTTCCTGCATTGCGGTCTACTTGTCCTAACTCAAACTTTGCTGCTTCCACGACTTCCTGTGCCTCTAATGTACGAGATTGATTTAATGAAGGTTTGCTACGTTCTACTTCTAAAATGGATGCAAGTAATTGGGTCTTACGCATCCGGCTGTAACGAGATACACCATAAGCACTAGCTACTTTACGTAACTGTCGCAATGTCATCTCGTCTAACGGTGGGCGTTCTTTTGCCATGAATATTAACTCCAGTTTTTTCCTAAGATTTTTAAGTTTTACTTCCCCTGGCTAATTCAACTAATGAGCATCAATGTCGTTCACATAATCAAAAATTAACGTTCTTATTTGCTAAACTTATAGCTTAAGAAACGTACTTTTATTTGAATTAATTTACCTTTTACAACTTGCTTTTCTCCTACGGGTATTCACTAGGAGCTAAACAAGTCTTTATATCAATGAATATTAACCAATTACCCCCACTAGGGATCAAGGGGTCTCAAAGGGTATTTTTTAAGCTTTCAACGAATTTACACGTTTTCGGGGAGCAACATGTCATCATTTCATGACATGTAACGTAATTACAAGCTTTTTCAGCCTTCAAATTAGAAAAATTATGTCATGAAATGCTAACATTTGTTTTCTGGGGTGCAAATTGATGTGGCACAAAGTCTCAGATGTGCAATCCACAATGTTTTTCTTATGACCACACAGACACGTAGAGACGCGATTAATCGCGTCTCTACACACTGGACTTTAGACTAAGACATGAAAAATGACCTAGCAATGCTAGGTAAAATACTTGAGTTTATTCTAATATTTCTTGAATAACATTTTTTAAATCTTTCTCCGCAGGACGTTTCTCATACTGCTCATGGTTATAAATCCAGACAAGTTTAATAATATATTTATCTACGTTAACTAAATACATCAGCCGAACTTGTCCAGAGGCACCTTTTCCCGCTTTGATTTCTAATTTATGAAAAGTCCATTCTTCTGGCAGATGAATTTTTGCTGGTAAAGGCTCTTGGCGGGAGTTTATTGGATATTGGTCATTAAGTAAGCTTTCTAGAGCTTCTATTAGAAGTTCAGTAAAACCAGTGCCAAGAGCTTTAACAATCTTTTTAAGAGAACGCTTAAAATTATCAGTTTTTTCAATCGAGAAGGGAGTTAATCCAGTCACGGACTTCTCCTTTTTTTATACGATTTGAAGACTCTGAAGCCAAAGCATCTTCTAATACTTTGGACATGACAATTTCATATGCAGGGTGATTTCGTTCTATGACATCAAGTTTTTGATAACCCAATGCTTTCATATCTTCAACACCTATCGGTTCAGTTGAACTTGCTCTAGGCGCCAATCCTTTACGTGCTTTTTTCCAAGGAAATTCCCCATGAGTCATCTCGCTAAGTTTATAAGCATGATAACCACCGAAATTCTCCCAAACTTCCTCTAGAAGTTTTTTCTTGTCATCGGGAATATCTACCAAAAAGTCTTTACTTGGGACAGGTAGTTGTTGAGCTTCAAACTCACTGTAAAATTTATAAGCAGGAGGACATACCGGACCATATCGCCATGCTTGAATTTCTTCTGCAAATAACGGTTCATCGTATAATGCTAAGTGCAAGCATTGGGAGTAATACAGAAGCTTCTGAACCTTCATGTTAGTAATTTCAGCTTCTACGCCGTCTTCATAAGCTCTGATAATAAAGTAGCGAGCCACATTTAGTATTTCAATCATATCCAAACCAGCAAATCAGGTTTGCGCTCATTAAATATTTATAAAAGCAACTTTCTAACTAACGATTATAACACAAATATAGACTCACATAGTATTATTGTATTGCATTTTCGTAATAATTAATATATTTTTGTTATTATACAATACTATAGTACTGCATTAAGTGTTTTTTGGAAGGAAATTATTTCAATTTTGTTATGAAAACCTAGAAACCTGGTTTATGCAGCATAAGTCCTGATATAAAAACCTGCACGTTGGCAGGTTTTTATATAACGATACTTTCAAGGCGCCTATAATTACATTTTGGTTCAGTATGACACTGTAACACTGTAATTTACATTTTGGTGTTGGGACGCATTAGCCAAATTGCTTCTTCTGACATGAGAGCTTCAATACTTTCTTCGCGGATTAATGAGCTTTCAAAGCTTGCTTGCGCGAAGGATATTGTACGGGAGCTAGCAAAATTATTCTTAGTTGCAACGCGCGTGTGTCCACCATCTTGAACTCCGCTACCTTGGTGGTCAACCAGTAAGAAGTCACCGGGTTGAATTTTTGTAAATAGTTGTTGAATTCGTGTCGAGAGTTGTGCTTCGGTTAATGATGTTGATTTAATTTCATCTATTAATACGAAACGAATGGGGTTGTTGTTTGCAGCAGCGTATTTATCTGTCCATCTAAACCATTGGTTCGCGTTGGGGTATTCACCTTTATTATCGTTAGTGTTATCTCTGTAATAAGGAGGTTCGTAACCACCTTTACGCAAAACGTTTCCACCGAATAAATTGCATTTCCAACGGTCTTTGAGAAAATCAAATGGTCTGTTGGTAAGTACGTTATGTCTAGGGTCTATGTTTATCCAAGGTTGAGGTACACCATAAAATTTTGCTACTTCACCTGTGGAAAGTTCAATTGCTGCATTTACTAAATCTTTGGGACTGGCGCCTGTAATTCCTGGTACATCAGTTTTACGAAGTGCTGCATCTATGGCTTTTGCTGTTTTGGCGCCAACTTTACCATCAACGAGTAATGCATTACCTTGTTGAAATGCCCGTACAGCTTTAATTGTTTCATCACCATAGTCACCATCGGCGCCAAACTCAGGTAACATGTAGTTTAATTTACTAGTACGACTGGCTAAAGCAATTAGCGCGCGTTGAATATTACGAACAGAGGGATGTTTACGTCCTGAGTCGGGTAAACTAATATTGCCATTGAGTAAATCAGTATCGCTAGCAAGATTAGCAATTGGTTGTGTAACTGTAACGTTACTACCAAGAGATTTTAAAAGTTTATTTAACCAGCTACCTACACCTGGTTCTATTGTGTCAGCGTAACGAGTTGCTATTACTTCTGCTTCTTGTCTATTTGTTTGCCCTGCTTTAATACGTCTTTCTAATTCGACCATTTCGGCAACAGTAAAACGCGCGTTGGTTATTAAATTTTGAATAGGAGTTGATAAAGCTGGCATGTAGTTTCTCCGCAATAATAATATTTTTCGTTGGAATTTTCTTGTGGTTTTGACTACATGCACCGTTTGAATCATTTCGGAAAATACAGACTAAGAAACCAGGCTTATTTAAAAAGCCTGGTTTCTCAAGAGAGATTCAACGAACTGCCTCAACTTCTTGGACAGTTAATGAAAGTGCTTGTGCAACTTGTTCAACGCTTAATCCCATTTGTAGCAACTGAGATACTGCATCTAATCTTGCCTGCCGTTCCGCATTAGCACGTTGCTGCTCGGTGTCAGCACGCTGTTGTTCGGTGTCAGCACGCTGTTGTTCGGCTTCTTCTGGCAATAAAACCAGATTTCCGGCTTCGTCGTAAAACCTTAACCAAACTGCGTCATCATCTTCAATTACACCTTTCCAAGTCCCTAACCATAGGTGCAAACTCTCGCACCACAACCATCCTCGCGAATCTTCTTCGATTGGTTGGTAGCCTTTGTAACTATCAAGGCGCCATCCTTGTAGTGAGTTGACTTTAAAGGGATGAAATACAAAATAATCTTTGGTTTTAAAGACTTTTTCGTACAGCGCTTTTTTATCTCCTAGGTCATTTACTTCTGTAGTATCAGAAAGTAACTCAACAATCATGTCAGGATAACGTCCGTTTTCTTCCCAAACTACCCAACCTTGACGTGCCGGGTCAGGTGGCACATCTAAGACAATAAAAAAGTCAGGGCCTTTAAATTCTTTGTTTTTAACTTGCTGACTGCTATAGTAAACAAACATATTGCCGCCAACAAAAAAGTTGTTTTGCCCTGCACAGTGGTGCCGATAAGAACGAATGAGCGCGTTCATTGTGACGCGGTGACGACTACTTTCCAAGGGTTCTCCGTCATCAAATATTAAATCTGTAGGTGGCATCGGTGGTTGCCACTCTTCTTCCGGTGATTGCGTTTCTATTTGTGCGACTTCAGCGGTTTGAGGTGTCATAATATCCACGGTGGTCATGGCGCTACCCGATTACAATATTTTGAAAACTTTTGTACTATTATACTACTTGCGATAATCTGGCGCCTGTTTGTTAAGAAACTTGGAACAGTATCGAACTGCGTGATTGGAAAGCAAATGCACATCGTCATAATTTATAGGTACTAAAATAGTAATAAAATACTCTTATAAAACTTAAATACTAAAAAGTACATTTGTGACAGATATTTTACTGTCACTAGTTAAGTATTCATTTCTGCCGTTCAATGGTGTGTTTTCTACCGATTTAAATTCCCCGTCATTTCCGTAATGCTTAAGTGTAAACTCTATAAATAGGAAAGTTTATACAAAAACACATATAGATAGTATGAAATTAGAAAATATAACTTCTCGTCTTAGCGAAGAGCAAGTAAAAGCTGATAATGAGTTAGTTACACAAATTCAAATTAAATTACGAGGTTTAGGTTTATATCCGGGTGGAAAGTTTGTTGATGGTGACTTTGGCCCAAGAACTAGGAATGCGATTAAAAGCTTTTGTGATGCTGTTGGTATTCCCTTTCCTCAATATGATAGAAACTTGGCTCAAAATCTTTTAACCAAAAAGCAGTTACCTTCTGTTTTAGGAATGGTAACTAGTAACCGCACGCAAACTTTCCAAAATTTACTAGATATTGCCAAAGCTACCCGACCCCCTGAAGGGGAAGTTGCTTTTTTACATCGAGGTATTCAAAACTCTAAGTACATTACAGAAATTGCTGAGTATGCAGAACGGTTAACAACTAAGCATGAACCTCAAGCTTTACCATCAACTTATACACCGTATCCGAAACGAGGAGTAATTCCGAATATAGATAGTCAAGGTTTAAATTTTCTTCATTCTGATGTTAAAGAAGCTTGTATTTGTATTGGTAATTTTGCGAATGGGGAAATAAAAACCCGCTGGTTGGGGAAAAATGCTCTTGAAGAACGTCAGTTTTGGAGTGCTAGCAAGATTATTCCAATTCTAAACACTGTTTGCGATGCTAACACTAAGGCGCCTGGAGTTGATATTGCGAACTGCTATATAAATGAATCACGAAACAAATTTACTGATATCGTTTTAGATATTATTAGCTACCGAGGCAAAATTACTTCCTCAAATGCCGGAGCAGCTTGCTTAAAGCTGTTTCAAACTCCAACAGCGTTAGAAACATGGGTTAAAAATATTACAGGGAATCAACAGCTGAGTTTTCGGGGTGGGTATGGTGAAAATGCATTTATTAGACAACCAAAACTATTTGATAGAGTCTCAGGCAAACAAGTACTCAATTCACCTGGCGCCCCACTAGATGGTCAAAATTTATTATCCGCATACGATTTGACGCGGTTAATCTCAATGTTAGGATGGCATTGGCATTTACCCGGAGATGTACGTTTACCTGGCGCCCAATGGCAAAGTTTAAAATCTATAGTTCAAGCAATGGGTAACGACAGAGCAAGATATATAGATGTGGCAATAGAAACTCTTGGACTAGAAAATGTTATTACCTCTCCAGTCATTATCTCAAAACTAGGTAATGGTTTTAGCGAAAGTAGAACTTCACACGAAATTACTTACGTTGCGCTCGTAGAATTCTTCGATGAACGTAACAGTAGCGCAAACCAACCTGGTAAATTCAAAACGTTAGCAATAACATTACGAGCAGCGGTACAACCACCTCGTACCTTAGTTGAAGTTGACGCGCGTATGGCAGCAGATGTCACCGAAATTATTCGTCGCATAGTTGATGAAATTATCTAGTAGTGGGGTGGGCAGTACTACTGGTTAACTCAACCAGTAGTACCAAATTGCGCCACTTGCAAAAGCTTATCCAAATAAAAAAATCCATAATGGCAATACAAAAAGCAACAATATTGTTGATACAAGAATACTGCTAGCAATTAAATCACGGTCTAGATTATATTCTTCTGCTAGAATTAAACCCAGAAATGCAGATGGCATTCCTGACATCAGCACCATTGCCAAGCTTGATGAAGCAGGCAGCTTAAGTACAAATTTAGTAAAAATCCCAACTAGTAAAGGTATTATAATAACTCGCAAAGTAGCCGGAATAAGGGCTAATTTAAGGCTTTTCCATCCTTGTAGTTGAGCGAGTCTAATTCCGATGAGTAAAAAAGCACATGCAATAACGATACCAATTGATTGTTGAAGTCCTATTTCAACAGCATCTGGTAGTTTTAAAGAGCGCGTAAAGTATCCAACTATAAATGCCCATAACGGAGGAACTATTAGAATATCCCGTAGTTGCGTTAAAAAGTTATTTTGTTGCTGAGTGTGGCTATAGTAATTAGCAATCCATACTC
This sequence comes from Calothrix sp. PCC 7103, assembly GCF_000331305.1. Classification (GTDB taxonomy): domain Bacteria; phylum Cyanobacteriota; class Cyanobacteriia; order Cyanobacteriales; family Nostocaceae; genus Dulcicalothrix. Next base: position 1,643,186 of record NZ_KB217478.1, read on the forward strand.
CTAAACCAAATGGACCAATAACATTGTGGGTAATACTGAATAAGACTGCTAAATTTAATGCATTCGCATCAACTAACGAAGGTGCAATTGCCAGTCCAACAAAACCAGTATTACCTAAAATAGCAGCGAGAAGAAAACTCCCCTCGCTGACTCGACTCAGTGGTTGTATTTTTGAGTCGTGTTCACACTTTTGCTGGTTGGCTAATAATTTCCATATCCATATAACTGATAGTGTCACCACTAAACCAATTATTAATGTACCAACGGTTATTACTGGCGCCAATACCGAGGTATCAATTGCTTGATACTGATTAGAGTTACCCTGACGAGACAACGCAATAAGTTCCAGAGGGACTCCAACCCAGTAAAGACCACGACCTAATATCTTTGAGAAAGACTTAGGTAGTAAGCGACATACCAGTAACCCTAACCCTATCCAAATAATTAAAGGTGTATAAGCTTGAAATAAAGTGTCAGTCATTAAAGTAATTTAATTGTAATGGCTAGTTGGGAACCGTAAAATTTACTTTTTTCCCAACTTAAATGCAGTCCAATACCAAGTTACCTTAATTAAGTAAAAGTTAGTTGATCAAAGCGATATCACGAATACGCCATCCGTTGTCTACGCGCAGTACTTCGTATCTAACTCTGACTTTATCTTTTTCTGTTTCCTTTGTCTGTCCGTTTTCGTAGTAAGTCGTACTTTCTACTACTGTTGCTTCTACCGTTGCGTGGTTTTTATTATTAGCATCTGGTTTAACAGATACGTTTAATACTGTATGTTCGTACTGTCGATACTTATTGTTTGATTTGACTTGCAAAGCAATACCTCTCCAGTATGATAATGCTGAACCTGTTAGTATTTGGTTCAAACTATCTATATTATGGTTGGAACCTAATGAAGCTGATTTTGCTGATAACCAACTCTGAACTACTTGTGTTGCAGATTCTTTGGTTAAATCTCCCTCTGGGTACTGTGGTTGACTACCTGGTGTAGGAATTACTACAGGTGGTTCATTTATTTCTATTGCTAGCTGTTTCCCTTGTAATGCTGGGCCTGGAATTAATATATTCTTTAACCAGCCAAATGCTGTACTAATTAACAGCCAAAATAATAATACACCCGCCACCGAAGCTAATACTTTTAGTAACAAACTCGCACTTTTATTACGAGATTGCCTACGTCTTGGCGCCACACGTTGGTTCGGTACAGGAACATTCTTTACACTACCAGATGGTTGATGTCTACGTCTTTTCGATTTTGGCGCCGTAACTGTGGTTGTCGCTATTTGACTATTTTGATTTTTTGGGACACGACCGTTCGGTTGTGGTCTTGAAGTAACAGGCGCCTCGTTATTAAATCTAGTATCGTAGTTATCGGTTGATATACTGTAATTCACAGGCGCCGACTTGGGTATTTCTGTTACCCTATCGCGATAATTAGGTTGAGCCGTAAATGTCGAATTATTATAATTACTTGATGTAGTATATGATGTTCCATTTGAAGACTTAAGTGTAGAAGTACGCCAGTCACCATCAACATTTTCTGCATCACTGGGTAAAACTTCTAAATAAGCTTGCACGTTAGGGTCTGCAAAATATTCCTTGAGCGATGCTACTTGGTCTTCTAAATCACGAAAATGTGGAAATACTTCATTTTGTAACCAACGTTCACCGTATAGGCACAGTCCTGGTAATAAATCTGGCGAAGACTGAGAATGTTCGCGAATAAAAGCCAAAGCTTCGTATTCTTGACTTAATTCTAATGCCTTAGTAGCTTCTTCTGTTTGTCCCAAAAGTAGGGCGCATAACGATTGCTCAAGGTGAACATCTTGCCGTTTACCCAAACGCAACAGCATTTGCTTTGCTTGCCGAATTAATGCTGGTTGACGTTGAGTAAATCCACGCGCGATTAAAGCATAAACAGCTAAATATGTGGCAACTGCTGAAGGACGTTTACTTTCGGACTCAAATAGATGATGCTGTTCAGCTACGGTTAAATGATGCCGTAACTGCTGAACAAAGCGTAAAAAATCATCAACGTTTAATCCTGACTCATCGTTGAGCGACCCATCTATACCACCACGTTCTTCTAAAACCTGCTGTAATAGCTGTAATCCTTGCTTTCTTTCTGCTGCATGGTCAAGTGGCAATGCAACTAATTCGAGAATGCGATATGGACGCAATCTATTTAAATCAGCTTGAATTTCAACTCGAACCACTGAGAACATTCCTTCTTTTGCTAACAATTCTTCTCCTGTCTCCAGAGAAATTGCTGCGTTCTCATAGTTTCCTTGCTGCCATTGTTCGCGTCCTAATTCTAAACACGCTAATGCTACTGTTAGTACTACATCCGGACGTTCGGAGGCAAAACTTTCATTATCTGTTTTTCTGTTAACAAGGTATGGGCGCCCAAGTTTAAGAACTTGTTCGTATTCTCCAAGCTCTTGTAAAATCAGCAAGGCGCCGACTAATTCGTCTTCATTAACATCTATAGTTGGGTTTTGAGTATCAGAATTTGGGTTTCGAGTAACTCTGTTCTCAACAGCGACAGCGACATCGGTGCCGTTTTGAGTATATGCAGACGCTAAATACACCCTGTCGTATTCTTTGCGCTCTAAAGGATTAGATAAAACCACGTAAGCTTCTTCAACTAATTGTTTTCGCGATGTAGTTGCTGCAATTGAATATTCCCGTCGTGGTAACTGGACAATGCGGTCATTATAAGCTTGCCGCAATTGCTCCCTTGTTGCCGCCAACGGTAATCCTAATATACGGTAGTAATCGAGCGGAATTCGCACAGCCTACTTCCCCTACAGCGTATTATGTGATGTTTCACCCAGACCATTCCAGGCATTATCAAACCGTGCCATAATAATACCTTGTTGAACTTACACGCGCGTTTTGTTTACAACACAACAACTTAACTGTTGTTTAAAGTATGTAATCGGCGCCGATATCTAAGTCAGCTTCCCTCTACACTTAACTAATGAACATAAGTAAAAAATAGTTAAGTAATCGAGAAGTATACAACAATACCAAGAGATTGAATAATTAACTATCACTATAAATAGGTAGCTATATTCATTCTGAGGTTAGCAACGAATTATACATCATTGTGAACTGTTGTTCGCTACTATAGAGCGAGTAAAATTCTACCACAACGATATTATTGTTACAATTACCTAGAAGCACATTGCTGATAAGTAACGCTGTGCCGAAAGCTAAAAATTGTTAATCAATATGCAGAATCTTGCTATCCTAACTGTTAGTGTATAGCCGAGGGTAGCGAAAGCGCGCCGACTACGACATCAAATAAAGTTGCTTCCTTACAATCAAATGAACGAGCTTCGAGTTATCGAATCTTGATTTTGACAGTTTATTTGCTGCTTCTAAGTGTAGAGAGTAGTAAAGCCGAAGCAATTGGACGCTCTTGGGTAGCGCGGCGCCTGCATTAAAAGGAAGTCGCCTATAAATCGAGTAAGCGTACATGAACGTTATATAAATAATGGTGACATTAAGTGTTACTACGGGGATACTCAAAAGATAATGGTTCAAGAACGCACGTTACCAACGTTTGATGCGGCATCCGCACAAATTACGAAACAAGAAGGGTTGCTGCTTTACGAAGACATGGTTTTGGGGCGCATGTTTGAAGATAAGTGCGCCGAAATGTACTACCGGGGAAAAATGTTTGGCTTTGTCCACCTTTACAACGGTCAAGAAGCTGTTTCCAGTGGTATTGTCAAAGCTATGAAACCGGGAGAAGACTATGTTAGCAGCACATACCGCGACCACGTTCATGCTTTAAGTGCTGGAGTACCAGCGCGCGAAGTTATGGCAGAGCTATTTGGCAAAGCCACAGGTTGTAGCAAAGGACGCGGTGGTTCAATGCACATGTTCTCTGCGGAACATCGCTTACTCGGTGGATATGCGTTTGTTGCTGAAGGTATTCCTGTAGCGGCGGGTGCTGCATTTCAAAGCAAGTACCGCAAAGAAGTGTTAGGTGATACCAATCCAATGGAGGTAACAGCTTGTTTCTTCGGTGATGGCGCCGCCAACAACGGGCAATTTTTCGAGACGCTCAATATGGCAGCGTTATGGAAATTGCCAATACTCTTTGTTGTCGAAAATAATAAATGGGCAATAGGGATGGCTCACGAACGCGCAACATCTGACCCCGAAATCTACAAAAAAGCCAGCGTCTTCAACATGGTGGGTGTTGAAGTTGATGGTATGGACGTTCTTGCAGTGTATTCAGTAGCAAAAGAAGCTGTGCGACGTGCGCGCTCCGGAGAAGGGCCAACTTTAATCGAAGCATTAACCTACCGTTTCCGAGGACACTCGTTAGCAGACCCTGACGAACTGCGAAGCAAAGAAGAAAAAGAATTTTGGTTCGCACGCGACCCAATCAAAAAGCTAGCTAGCGAATTGATTGAAAGAAAGTTAGTAACTGCCGACGAATTAAAAGCCATCGACAAAAAGATACAAACAGAAGTCGAAGAGGCCGTCAAATTTGCCGAAAGCAGTCCCGAACCAAGTCCAGACGAGTTATACCGCTTTATCTTCGCCGAAGACGAGTAAACAACACACGCACAATGCACAATGTAGAGACGCGATTAATCGCGTCTCTACAATATAAAACATATGTATTCAATTTCTCTCCAACAGAATCAATATAAAACCTACATCCTCACGGATGAAAGCGCTAACTCCCAGTTAGAAGTTGTACCAGAACGTGGTGGCATAATTACTAAATGGCGCCTTGATGGAAAAGAAATTTTTTACCTAGATGAAGAACGCTTTGTTAACCCAGAGTTGAGTGTTCGAGGAGGTAATCCGATTTTATTTCCCATTTGTGGTAACTTGCCAGAAAACACTTACACTACAGGCGGCAAACAGTATACCCTTAAGCAGCATGGATTTGCGCGCGATTTACCTTGGGTATCTCATGGTTCTGTATCAGATGAAGGAGTGTCGCTGCAAGCTACTTTACATAGCAACGAGCAAACACAAGCAGTTTACCCTTTCAACTTTCAGATAACTTTTACCTATCAACTTCAAGGTAACAGTCTGAATGTTGGACAGCATTATATAAACAAGTCATCTCAACCAATGCCGTTTTCCTTTGGGTTTCATCCTTACTTTGTCGTGCAGGATAAAAATCAACTTCAGTTTGATATACCATCGCGAGAGTACCAAGACCAGACAACGAAAGAAAATCACACATTTAACGGCAGTTTCGACTTTAACCGCGATGAAATCGATGTAGCTTTCAAACAACTTACCAGTCAAACAGCTACCGTTACCGACTTAAGCCGTAAGCTGAAATTAACCTTCGATTACGACAACGTATTTTCAACCTTAGTATTTTGGACACTCAAAGGCAAAGACTTTTACTGTCTCGAACCTTGGAGTGCTGGTAGAAACGCCATTAACACGGGCGAAAACCTTACAGTACTTCAACCAGGCGCCAGTTACTCAACATTTTTCAAACTCACAGCAAATTTTTTCTCTTAACCCCTTTACAAAACTATATACCCTTGTGCTAGAGTATATAAGCCAGCGAAAAAACGCGGCACGGGTGACTAACTCAATGGTAGAGTACTCGGCTTTTAACCGATTAGTTCCGGGTTCGAGTCCCGGGTTACCCATATAAGTATTAAAAAATTTTTGTAAGTGAAAAAGTTATTGTGGGGTAGACATCATTGCCTGCCATATAAATTTAATTAAGACTGTTCCACAAGATAGAATCAGACGATTGAACTATAAGTTACAGATTTAATTTTATCTTCAACTCATAATTATTAATTATCACCCTCCATTCACTCAGCACTCAGCACTCAGCACTGAACACTAAATCTCTTAAACTTTTTAAACATAAACACCAATCACTAGTTATAATTTCCTATAAGTTGAAAAAAACATTAAGATTAAGCGTAGTACATACGCTCATCATTCAACCGATTATCTGACAACACATTCAGGAGGACTATCTATGGCGCTCGTACCAATGCGGCTCATGTTGGACCACGCCGCTGAGAACGGTTACGGCATTCCAGCTTTCAACGTTAACAACCTGGAGCAGATTCAAGCAATTGTGCAGGCTGCCCATGAGACAGATAGCCCCGTAATATTACAAGCATCACGCGGCGCCCGTAAGTATGCAGGTGAGAATTTCCTTCGCCATTTAATTTTGGCAGCAGTGGAAACTTATCCTCATCTTCCTATTGCGATGCACCAAGACCACGGTAACGAGCCAGCAACTTGCTATTCAGCAATGAAAAATGGCTTTACCAGTGTAATGATGGATGGTTCATTACAAGCTGACGCCAAAACCCCCGCAAGCTTTGAGTATAACGTCAACGTTACTCGCGAAGTCGTGAAAGTAGCTCACTCTTTGGGTGTAAGTGTTGAAGGTGAACTTGGCTGTTTGGGTTCATTGGAAACAGGTATGGGTGAAGCAGAAGACGGACATGGTTTTGAAGGTAAACTCGACCATTCCCAACTTCTAACCGACCCCGATGAAGCGGTTCAATTTGTTGAACAAACACAAGTAGATGCTTTAGCTGTTGCTATTGGTACCAGCCACGGCGCCTACAAGTTTACCCGCAAACCAACTGGCGAAATTTTGGCAATCAGCCGCATTGAAGAAATTCACCGTCGTTTGCCCAACACCCACTTGGTAATGCATGGTTCTTCATCTGTACCAGAAGATTTAATTGCATTAATTAACCAATACGGTGGCGCCATTCCAGAAACCTACGGTGTACCTGTTGAAGAAATTCAAAAAGGTATCAAGTGCGGTGTACGTAAAGTAAACATCGACACCGACAACCGTTTGGCTATCACCGCTGCTGTGCGTGAAGCGTTAGCGAAAGACACTAAGGAATTTGACCCCCGTCACTTCCTCAAACCTTCCATCAAGTACATGCAAAAAGTTTGTGCTGACCGATATCAACAGTTTGGTACTGCTGGTAACGGAAGCAAAATCAAGCAAATGTCATTGGATGACTTCGCTGCTAAGTACGCTAAAGGCGAACTTACCGCACTCACCAAAGCTGCTGCAAAAGTTTAATTAAATAGGAAACCGTAGAGACGTGATTAATCAAGTCTCTACGGTTTTTTATTTGATTGTAGTTCGGCGCCTCCCCAAGCTTGTGCGAGGGCATTCTTTAACCCTGATTGACCAATACGTTCAACAGCTAATAAATTATTAGAAACTCCAGCAAATTTGTCTGAAGTATCATCCATTGTGAATGCAAGCTCATAGCCCGATTTCTTTACCCAATTAGCGACTCTTTCATCAAACTTACCAACAGGGTAGGTAAAGTAGCGTATAGGAATATGTAAATATGATTCCAAAATACTCTTGGATTGCATAATTTCGATTTGCAGTTGCTCGTCAGACAGGCGCCTTAAATCAAGCGGATGGGTTAAAGTGTGGCATGATATTGTCACTAGTGGGTTAGATGCCATTTCTTTTACTTGTTCCCAGCTAACGTGCCTTCTTCCAACATTATTTCCTACCCCTTTAATATAAATTCCGAACATTGCTGGAAAATTATATTTTTTAAGCAGTGGATAGACATATTCATAATGCCCAGCATAACCGTCATCAAATGTCAATACAACTGGTTTTTTAGGTAACGGTATTCCTGTTCGTAAATGCATCACCAATAAATATATACTAATAGGAGTGGCGCCACTAGCTTTAATTTCTTGAAAATGTTGTTCTAATTCAGCAGGAGTTACATCCCAAGAAACTAACTTTTGCGGCAGGATGTCGTGGTACATAATAATAGGTACTTTAGCTAATCTCGCACGTGCATGAATAGAGGGCCAAACTGCGGGGTGAAAGTAAGCATAGATATAAGGAGCATATTGCTCGATAACGCTTTTAACTAACTTAGGTTGTAACCAATTAGATATTTGTACAGCAGCATTCGACGGAACCATAATTATTCTGCCCAACACCGTACTACTTTGATTCGTATTAAACACTTTAGTGTTTTGATTCGTATTAAACACTTTAGTGTTTTGATTCGTATTACTAATAGTACTAAACACTTTAGTGTTTTGATTCGTATTACTTATAGTACTAAATACTTTAGTATTTTGGTTAGCTTCAGCAGAAACATTTACTAAGCAAAATCTCCAAATACAAAATCCCCAGCAAAAGATATAAAATAATCTGTGTTCCCAGAATTTTACTTTAGAGATTAAAGTCATAATACTTAATTAATAAAAATTCTTCTTTCACTGGTAATAGGCAAAGCCCTTATTGATTGTGAACTATATAGTTTATCTAGCTAGTACACAAACAATAAAAGAGTCTTTAATAATTAATTAAGCTTTGTGTGCCATAAAATTCCCCCAACCCCCGTGAATTCGGGCAGGGCTGATTCATTCCCTAAAAGTGGTAAAATTACAAGCGTTGAGCGGGAAAAAATTATGGGTGCTAATCTAATTGAAAAGCTGCGCGAACTTGAAGACCATCGAACATTAGATGGTCGGAGGCATCCACTCTGGCTTGTATTATTGTTTGTAGTAATGGGCACCATTAGTGGATGTACTAGTTATCGGGCGTTAGGGGACTTTGTGAAACGTCATCGTCGCACGCTGATTGAGACATTTAATATACAAAAACATGGTGTACCTTCTTATTCGACTATAAGACGTATAGTGATGGGTGTAGATTTTGATAAGTTTGCTTTTATATTTAATAGTTGGGCTAAACAATATGTGAATATACAAGATGATGAGTGGTGTGGCATTGATGGTAAAAGCATAAGAGGAACGGTGAAAGATTATAAAAATTCATACCAAAATTTTGTCAGTATAGTATCAGTATTTGCTGGTAATAGAGGACTTGTTTTGAGTATGGATAAGCTTGAAAATAAGCGGGAGAGCGAAATCACGGCTGTACAAGAGTTATTATCGGTGCTTGATATACAAGGCGCCGTATTTTCTTTAGACTCTCTACATTGCCAAAAAAAACTACACAGCTAATTATAGAGAGCGGTAATGATTACGTGATTGCAGTTAAAGATAATCAGCCAAAATTACATAACCACATACAACGTGTTTCTCTTGAACGAAAACCTATAAGTAGCGATATAAGGACTGAAAAAACAAGGGATAGAATTACAACACGTAAGGTCGAGGTTTTTGATGATTTAAATGGTATTAGTCCTGAATGGGCTGGAATTAAATCTTTGGTCAAAGTTGAAAGAACAGGAACGCGCGGTGGCAAAGAATATCATGAGGTTGTTTGTTATATAAGTAGTTCAACTTTGAAAGCTAGAGAATTTTCTCAGGGTATTCGCGGTCATTGGGGTATAGAAAATCGACTTCATTGGGTAAAGGATGTTGTTTTTCATGAAGATGATTCAAAAATACTAGCGGGCAATGCTCCCGCGAATCTCTCGATTATCAGAGCAATAGCACTGAACATTCTTCGCCGAAATGGTCATGCTTTCATAACAAGTGCCCAAAGATTTCTATCTAATGATATTGACAGAATCCTTTGCCTTGTGGAATGAATCAGCCCTGCGTGAATTCGGGGGGCTTTAAACTTCTAAATGTTGGAAAATAACCTTCATCAATTGAACTTGCGTGAATGGTTTAGTTATATACCCAGAGGCGCCGACAATTTTAGCTTTAGCTTTATCGACTAAACTAGTTCTTGCTGTCACCATAATTACTGGTGTATTTTTAAAATACGAGTGCTTTCTTAATAAAGAACAGAATTCATGGCCATTTAAATTTGGCATTCCAATATCGAGTAAAATTAAATCAGGTTTGACGCGAATAGTTTGCATCAAAGCTTTTACAGAATCATTAATTTGCACAACATCGAAGAATGTTTCATCTAAAAAGGTTTTAATAGCATGTAACATACTTGGGCTATCATCGATACACATAATTGTGTATTGTAATTTCGGAAGTTTTTTCGATGATGGTTTAGATGTATTAGATGTATTAGATGTATTAGATGTATTAGATGTACTATATTTATTAGTCGTGTTTTTACTTTGATGTTTTTGTTTATTTGGAGAAGAAATTTTTTCAACGAGTGACAGAATATTTAAACGGCAGTATTTTGGCATTTTATCAATGAAGCTATTAGATGCCAGTTCATAACAACCTTCTTGTAAGAATAAGAATGATTCTAAAACTTCGACTGCTATTTCCTCAATAAGCATTGCAGCTTGAGTTAGGTTAATATATTTCTGCTCAACCAACCAGCATATTGCAAAGTAGTCTGAATTGGGTATTGCTTGATTTTCAATACTAGTTTCAAAAATAGCCTTTAGTCGAGTATATACTTCACGATTAAGTGTTGGAACAGTTTTACTAAGTACCTGCAACTTTTTATATAGTATCTCAAACATTCCCGACTCATAGCAAGCGTATACAAGCTTACCCTTCTCTAAATATATAAGCCAGGAAGCAGAAGCACTAAAAACTTGTAAACAACCAGTTGCGTGTGCATTCACAGAAGAGCTTAAAATTTGCACTGGTTGTAAACGCTGAAAAAATCGGTATCGGCCAATAGGAAGTGTTTGCATTTTTATACTGATTCTAATAATATTACACAAAGAAACGGGGTTTCTACGCACAATCGTCGTTTTTATTACAATATATCAACGAAGAAACCCGGTTTCTCTTTTTAGCAATTTAGCAATTATTCGTCAATCTTGCAGGTGAATCATCCTTTATATATATTAGATATAATTTCCTATATCAAGATAATTTTCCGGACATTTTAAAATTAGAAATACTATAATTAGTTTTGTAATATAATTTACAAATGTAATATTAATATAAATAATTGTGACTGAATTTTATTTTGAAGTTGAAGATACTGGAGAACGTTTAGACCGCTATTTGGCATCGGAACTGCCAGATTTATCTCGTTCGCGCGTTCAAAGTCTTATTGAACAAGGTTGTGTTTACGTCAATAACAACGAATGCACATCAAAAAAGGTAGTCGTAAAATCGGGTGATTTAGTAACTATTACTATTCCCGAAGCTCAACCTCTCGAATTGCAAGCCGAAAATATCCCGCTTGATATTCTTTACGAAGATGACCAGTTAATAATTCTTAATAAAGCAGCAGGTATAGTAGTTCATCCTGCACCAGGTCATCCTAACGGGACGTTAGTAAATGCCTTACTTGCACATTGTCCTAACTTACCTGGAATTGGTGGAGTTCAGCGTCCGGGTATTGTGCATCGTTTAGATAAAGATACAACAGGCGCCATTGTCATTGCCAAAACAGAACAAGCGCACCAGCACCTGCAAGCACAACTCAAAGCCAAAACCGCGCGTCGTGAATATCTTGGTATAGTTTACGGGGCGCCGAAAACTGAAACTGGTACAATTAATTTACCAATTGGGCGCCATCCGATAGACCGTAAAAAAATGGCAGTAGTTCCAGTAGAAAAAGGAGGACGCGAAGCTGTTACTCACTGGCAAGCACAAGAACGTTTGGGAAATTATACACTTGTACGCTTTCAGTTAGAAACTGGACGTACTCATCAAATTAGAGTTCACAGCGCACAAATTGGTCATGCTATTGTTGGCGACCCAATATATAGTTCAGCACGCTCGCTAGGTGTCAATTTATCTGGTCAAGCACTCCACGCATGGCGCCTAAAATTACAACACCCCGTTACACAAGAATATATAGAAGCTACGGCGGCGCCTCCCCAGGAGTTTACAAAACTTTTAGAAGCGCTACGAAGACGATCTTTGCAACGGATGTAACGGATGTAGCGGATAAGTTTTTAGTTACAAACAAAATCTAGTCGTTTAATATCAACCATCCGTTACATCCGTTCATAATCCGTTGCCAAGCTTTCCGGATAATTGCAGAATGAGATGAAAGTATACTTATGACCTCCCTTTTGTCACTGAGATAACCATAATGTGTCAAAAATTGCATCAAAAGTTTCCGGAAAGTAAATATTGTATAATGTATATAGGAAAGTGAAGACAGAATTACCTAGTTAGAAACCGGGCTTCTTAGGGTTTGTATATAGTTTGACGATATTAAATGTATGGAGTAAAATTAATAGTACAGAGTAATAACAATTTAATGTTTCAAAAGTAACTCTAAGGATATAAGTATGAGACTGAAACGCTGGGAATCTCCCCGAAAGGAAGGGAGAAACGACAAAGGTCGAGGTGGTTCGGCAAGGCAACGACAAGTTAAGAAGCAACAGCAAATGCTGCGGAAGCGACTTAAGGAGGAAACGAAGCAAAACCAGAATCAAGATAAAAGTCAGAACAAAAGTCAGAACAAAAATCAAAATCAAGACAATCAAGACTGGGGGAAGAAAAGATATTCTTCTCCCAGTTTTTTTTTAATTAATTATGTCAATGAATTGTAATTTTTGTATTTATTATTCCTCTATATATAAATTTCACAAATCAATCAAAAATTCAGTAGTTCAATATTTTTTTATACTACGTGGCTATTTATATTTAAAAAATTTAAATAGTTCAGGAGGCTGTTTTTACGTATATGTTAAAAAAACAACAAGCTAATGTAAATTAAATATAAAGTTGTTGTAAATAGGTAATAAGCATTTTTTTTGTGAGTAAAGTAATATACAATAGCTTTAACGAAAAAAATACCAGGGAAGCCGAAAATTTACTGAGAGCTAGTGCATCTCCATGTGTTGACTCGCGATATTCTTCCAGCAAGAAAAAGTAGTTGATAACACTACTTACTTCTGGCAAGGAGCGCTTCAATTTGTCAAATTTTTAAACACAAGGAGTTTAGTTATGGTAGGAGAAACCTTTCTCCCTACTAAGAAGGTTCTTGATTTCCCTATAACTGCTTTAAAGCTTGATGATCAAGTACAAACAATTTTAGATTGGGCTGTTGAACGTGAAAGTAAAACAGTGTGCGTAGCGAATGTACACATGCTAATGGAAGCACATTGGAATCCTGAGTTTGCAAATATTCTTAAAGGTGCAGATATTGTGACTCCAGATGGTATGCCTCTAGTTTGGATGATGCGTCAAATGGGCGCCATATATCAAGACAGAGTAGCGGGAATGGATATTATGACATCACTGTGTAAACTAGCTGAAGCTAAGAACATTAGTGTATTCTATTTAGGTTCGCAGTCTGAAATTCTTTCGCGAATGCGGAAGCGCTTGAAGAAGGAATTCCCTAGATTAAAAATAGCAGCAATGGAACCTCTACCTTTTCGTCCCTTGACAGAAGCAGAAGACCAAGCGCTGATTGAAAAAATTCATTCTAGTGGAGCAGGTGTAGTACTCGTGTCTTTAGGTTGCCCTAAACAAGAAAACTGGATGGCTCAACATAAAGGTAAGGTTCAGGCAGTCATGATTGGACTCGGTGGTGTATTCCCTGTTTACGCAGGAATTCATAAGCGGGCGCCTCGTGTTGTTCGTGATTTAGGATTAGAATGGCTTTACCGTTGGATGCAGGAACCGCGCCGACTTTGGCAGCGTTACACAAAGACAATTCCACCATTTATATGGCTGGCACTTAAACAATTGCTAACAGATAAAAGTGTCCCACAAGCATATCTAGATGGAACGACTGATTAAACTTAACAGTAAAATTAGAAGTCAGGGTTTATAAGATTTTTAGGAATTCTCGTCACGAATAACTTGCACTCTGACGGTAACTAAAGTTACCGTCCAAGCAAGTTTGCTATTTTTCATGAGTTTTTAGCTTTTCTGATAAATCTTATAATCTTATATTTAATTAAGAAAGTTGATCTTATCAATAACTACTAGAGGATATTCCAAATCTAATTAAAGTATAAACTGTCATTCTGAGCGCAGCGAAGAATCTCATAAATATTATAATTTATGAGATTCTTCAATCTACATCCTCTAAGCAGAAGCAAGCTCAACAATATTATTTAATTAAATAAAAATACTTGTTTTTATAATTCATGATTTTACAGAAAATCTGACTTATATTTTTTTGAAAACACTTTATGTAATTTTTATAAATTACGTATTTGAAACTAGTTATGTATATTTTTTAATAAGTCTTCATTTTAACCCTTGCCCTATAATATACGTATTGTTAGACTTGATGAGCGTGAAACTATAAACCGTAGAGTTCAACGGCGCCTACTTAATGTAAAAAAATTGACCGTAGGTTGGGTGAAGGCTCTGCTTTCACGTAGTGTCCCGTAGGGAAACCCAACACACAATCCAAAAACAAAACAATAATTGGGTATTGCATCACGTACCAGACAACATAAAATAGTATGCATCTTCTAAAAAGCTATAAATCGGAAATAGCAGATTTATAAATCTTTTTTCCACAAAAAGTCATTCCGGATAATATTAAATTACCGAGTAGTAATGATACAAACAATCAAATTTAGATAAATAAATAAGCGGTTAATAACATCATGATTACACAACAAGTGCAACAAACAATACTGGAATCATCAATAGTAATTGCATCACCTGATCAAATTTCTTCTGACCTTGGAGATGAAGCAGTAATTTTAAATTTGAAATCAGGAGTTTACCACGGGTTGAATGAAGTTGGCGCCAGAGTTTGGAATTTTATCCAACAAGCAAAAACAGTAAAAGAAATTTTAGAAATGCTGTTGCAAGAGTATGACGTTGATGTTGAACAATGTAACAAGGATTTAATAGCATTATTATCCGACCTTTTAGCAGCAGAATTAATTAGTATTAGCAATGAGACGACTGCGTAATTTTTTAAAGTTGAGAACTCGCGCACGTGTGCTTTTGCTCGTCACTTTTATTTTACTGGCAAGTGTTAAATGTGGGCTAAAGTTGGCGCCTTTCCATAGCTTATTTAAATTTCTGGCTAGTGTTAGTGCGTTCAAAGTTGTGCATCGAGTAAATATAGCTGAGATTATTTGGGCAACAAACGTTGTAACTCGCTATATGCCAGGTGGCGCCAAATGTTTAGCGCGTGCGTTGACAACTCAAGTATTGATGAACTGGCATGGTTACAAACCTGAATTTAGGATTGGTGTTGCAAAAGCTGACACTGGAAATTTGGAAGCACATGCTTGGATTGAATATCAAGGATTTGTAATTATTGGTAATCTCGATGATTTGGGGCGTTTTATTCCCCTACCATCGCTCGAAGGAGTCAGAATATGAGTGGTATTGTGGGAATTTACAACCTTAATGGCGCCGATGTAGATCGAAAAGATTTGGGAAAAATGGTGGATATATTAGCACATCGCGGATATGATGGCGCTGATATATGGGCTGAAAGCTCAATTGGGCTTGGACATCGGATGCTGTGGACAACACCAGAATCATTGTTAGAGAAATTACCTTTTAGTGATGAAAAATGTGAATTTGTTATTACATCCGATGCTCGCATAGATAACCGCGAAGAGCTGATTGATGCGTTACAGTTTAATAACTGTCCACCAGAGAAAATTACTGATAGCGAACTTATACTGGCAGCTTATAAAAAGTGGGGTAATTCTTGCCCTGAGCAGATGTTGGGAGATTTTGCTTTTGCAATTTGGGATAAGCGCAACCAATCACTGTTTTGTGCTAGAGACCATTTTGGTGTCAAACCTTTTTATTATCACCACAAACCAGATAGTATTTTTGCATTTAGTTCAGAAATAAAAGCCTTATTTGAATTAAAGCAGGTTCCCAGGTGCCTAAACGAAGTGAGAATGGGTGACTACTTGGCGCTAATGATGGAAGACCGAGTGATTACTTCATATCAAGATATTCTGCGTTTACCACCTGCCCACAGTATGGTAGTAAATCAACAGGGAATACAATTATGGTCTTACTGGTCGCTCGACCCCAACCGAGAAATTAAATTGGCTTCCAATGAAGCTTACGCTTTGGAATTCAAGAGAATTTTTACTGAAGCTGTACGCTGTCGTTTACGTAGTGCTTTTCCTATCATTAGTCATCTAAGTGGTGGATTAGATTCCTCTGCTGTGACTTGTATTGCTCGTTCAATACTTAGGGAAAAAAAGAAAACTCCGCTACACACAATTTCAACTATTTATGATAAGATTAAAGAGTGTGATGAGCGTGAATATATGAACGCCGTCATTGAGCAAGGTGGACTGGCACCTCATTTTGTCCACGGTGATGAAATTGGTCCGCTGTCAAATTTGGACATGATTTTTCAATACGAAGATGAAGCTTTGCTTGGTCCAAGTCATTTCTATCCTTGGCTAGTTAATCGCGAAACTAAGAAATTAGGAATGCGAATAGCGCTCGATGGGTTTGATGGTGATAGCACAGTTAGTCATGGTATTACTAGACTCACTGAACTCGCACTTCAGGGTAAATGGAAGATTTTTTTCAAAGAGGCTAAGGCTGTTTCGTCTAACTATAGTGTTTCCTTGATAGATTTATTTCGGGGTTACGGTTTACTATATTTCCGACAACAGGCAATAAAATTTCAGTGGTTAAAGTTTCTTATAGCGGTACAGCAAATTCATAATCACTTAGGTGGTTCGCGTAAACAATTAATCATTTATCACGGACTTAAGCCCCTGTGGGCAGAGTTTAAAAAATTATTTACGAATTTTTTAAGTACAAAAAGACCTAGTAAACAAACTCAAATTAGCCAAAGCAATGTATCTCAAATACCTATAATTAACTGTGACTTTTCAAAGAAAATTTGTTTAGACGAGCGTATCCAAATGATGGATACTTCTAAACAAAAGCCATTAACCCTTAGAGAAGAACATCGGCAGAATCTTACACAAGGAGTTATGGCTTATACCTTGGAACAGATGGATCAATATGCAGCAATGTTCTCATTAGAAGCGCGTCATCCATTTATGGATAAAAGATTGATCGAATTTTGCGTTGCTTTACCTGCCGAGCAAAAACTATTCAACGGATATGGACGAATGGTAATGCGTCGTGCTTTAGAAGGAATATTACCAGAAAAAGTGCAGTGGCGCGGAGGGAAAGCGGATATGAGTGCAAATTTTGATGATGGGTTTATTAACCGTAATCATCAAATTTTAGATGATGTGATGTCAAATAAAATTCAAAATATGTATAAATACGTAAATATAGATTTCTTGCAAAATGCTTACCAAAGATTAATTTCATCAGAAAATCAAGCACAAGATGAGGAGTGTACAGCAGTTTGGCAAGCAGTGATTTTAGCTTTGTGGATGGAGTATAAACAGATTAATCAATAAAGTTTTAAATTTTTATTTCGTATTTATAAATATAAAAACTACAACATAATTGGCTGGTTAATAACATATATTACACTGTAAGTCCAATTTCATCAGGAACGGCAAATACTAATACAAACTAAATTTACCAAAAGGAGTTGCAATCATGAAAAAAACATATGGTGTTCCAGTACTAACAAATCACGGTGATCTTAAAACCATCACTCAAGCTTTTGGCAAAAAAACTAGGAAAGACTTTGCGTTTTTCAACGGCGCCAGTATAGATCCAGGTATTGGTGTTGATACTAACGGAGATGGAGTAAACGATGCCATAACTGGTCAAGGTTCGAGAGATGGAATTATTAATTTGCTCTAAAATTCTATACCAATGTGCGAGTTTACAACTCAGCGAGAACTATTTTGGCAGAGTGTAGCTTTGAAAACTAAATCGTAAGTCCAAGTACTTGGCAGGTTGTGGCTTGATGTGGTTGGTAATCTCCAAACATAAAACCTCACCGTAAGTCCAAGGTGGGGCACTACCTAAATCCTTAACCCTATTTAACTGTAAACTCACAAAAATCATTCAATCATGAAGAAACAATACAACACGCCCACACTTATTAATCACGGTTCAGTACAAAGTATTACTCAATTAGGAGGTGGGAGTAAAAGAAATGATTTTCTTTTCTTTAGTGCTGCTGCTGCCGCTGCCGTTGGCGTTAATCCAAATACCCCAGTTCTGACAGCTACAGGTTCTACAGATGCTATCATTAAATTATGTAATGAACCTGGTGCTAATTGCCCAAAATAACCATAAGCTTTTATCACTAATCTCAATCTAAGTTTACAAGCTTTATAAGGCTTGATATTGGTTTTGACAAAGCTTTACAAAGCTAAAATTTCGTTGAGCCTGTCAGCACTAAATAGATTGAATTTAGGTAAAGCTTAAATTGTGTTAAGGACAAACCAATAGTTCTGGTTTGTCCTTAATATCTAATTATTTATAATATTTGCAAATTAATTTTTCAGGAATTCATATAATATTGAATATTAATATAAATTACTCAATTAACTTATTAGTAAATACCATATGAAAACTTACCAAGCTTATAATTTATATATTTCTTCTGAATTAGAGTTACCAGAACTTGAAGAAGTTCAAGGTGAGCCAGATGTTATTATCAGGTTTGGTCTGATTGACAATTTAGCTATCATTAAAAATAATGATGGTAATTATTTTACTGGGGAAATTCCAGAAGTTGCTAAATTTCATGTTCAAAAAGGATGTTTAGTTATTGTTGAACCTTTACCTAACGTAGACAAAGGTCTTCTTAGTACTATAGTTTTAGGTCCAGTGCTGTGTTTATTGCTAAGGCAACGCGGATTATTAGTTCTTCATGCGAGTGCTGTGAACATTAATGGTAAAGCGGTTGCTTTTATGGGTGGTCCTGGTTGGGGTAAATCTACTTTAGCAACGGCATTTCATACACAGGGTTACAATGTGTTAAGCGATGATGTTATGCCAATTCAAATTGGTCTAGATCAACCTTTAGTTTTTCCTGCGTATCCTCAATTTAAAGTTTGGCGTGAAGCTGCTACTTCGTTAGGCCATGATACAGATACCATGTCGCCAATCTACGAAAATGCACCAAAATTATCTTATAAATTCTCTGGCGGATTTCAGAACACACCTCTACCTCTGTACCGAATTTATATTTTAGATAAAGGTGATGAACATCAGATTAGTTTAATTCATCCTCAAGAAGCTTTTGTAAATTTGATTCGACACTCCCGCGTGATTAATTCATTACTGCATCAAGATTTCGTATCTCAGCACCTGTATTTATCTACACACCTTATTAAACAGGTAAGTTTCCGTAGTTTTACTCGCAAACCCGCTTTAGAAGATTTACCGGAACTTGTGCAGATGATTGTGAATGATGTAGCAGGGATTACCAAGGGTAAGGTCGCCATTGGCAACTCTACTACGGGAGTTTAGTATAAATATTTACCTAAAATATTGTTAACTACAAGCAATCAAGTGTTTTGAATTAATAAGGTCTTATATTTTGAACAGTAAATTAGAAAATACTAATATTATATTTTCGCATTTAATAAAAACTCTACAACTCGTATGGTCTGCATCTGGTTGCTGGACTGCTGCTTGGGCAGTGATGTTACTTGTTCAGGGTGTCTTACCTGCTATTTCCATTATTTTAATTCGGCAGGTTGTAGATAATTTAGTTGCGGTCAGTGGTGCAGGTATGAACGGCACCACTATTGGCAAAATTCTTACACCTGTAGCTTTAATGGCAACTGTTATGCTTGTTGGCGAGTTTTTTAGTACATCGGGTGAGTGGATTCGCACGGCACAATCGGAGCTGATTAGTGATAAAATAACAAAGTTGATTCATGAGCAGTCTGTAGCTGTGGATTATAGTTTTTATGAATCTTCTGAATATAATGACAAATTAAATCGAGCTAGGGAAGGCGCCACTGGACGCTCGTTGGGGTTATTAGAAAGTATTGGCAGTCTTATGCAAAATACAGTAACGCTATTTGCAATAGCTACTGTTTTAATTCCTTATGGTTTAGGTCTGCCTGCTGTTCTACTTATTAGTGCTTTTCCAGCTTTTTATGTATTGTTATATATAAGTAAAATTCAGTACAAATGGTCGCAGAGAACAACCACTGACCGCCGTTGGTTGATGTATTACGATTACCTGTTGACAAATAATGCAACAGCAGCAGAGTTACGATTGTTCGATTTTAGCAATTATTATCAAAATTTATATTTAAATCTAAGGATACGGCTGCGTAAAGAACAATTTAATTTATTAAAGCTACAAACCCTAGGTCGTATTATTGCCGCTATAGTTGTCTTAGCGATGACTGGTGTCGTATTGGCTTGGATAGGCAGACAAGTTTTACTTGGAATTCTTACTCTAGGGGACTTAGCGCTGTTTTTTCAAGCTTTTAGCCAAGGACAAGGAATAGTTAAAGACCTGATGAGCAATTTAGGGCAAATATATCGCAATAGTTTGTTTATTGGTAATTTATTTGAATTCTTGGAAATTAAGCCGAAAATTGTAGACCCTCCTAAACCTGTTGCGGTACCGCTCAAACCTGAGCAAGGAATTAGGTTTCGCCAAGTTACTTTCCGTTACCCAGGAAGTAACGAACCTGTTATAGAAAACTTTAACTTGACGTTACCTGCGGGTAAGGTCGTAGCTATTGTTGGTGATAACGGCGCCGGCAAGAGTACTTTGATTAAGTTACTTTGTCGTTTCTATGACCCAGATTCCGGAAGTATCGAACTAGATGGTATAGATATACGCCAATTTTCTGTTAAAGCTTTTCGTCGGTTAATCACTGTTTTATTTCAGTCGCATATTCCCTACTACACCACTGCTGGTGAAAATATAGCTCTAGGTGATATTTCGGCGCCATCAAGTCAAGCAGAAATAGAAGCAGCAGCTTTATCTTCAGGTATTCACGATAAAATCACTCGTTTACCTCTGGGTTACAACTCAATGCTAGGTAAGTTATTTCCTGATGGACAAGATTTAAGCGGTGGGCAATGGCAACGTTTGGCACTAGCGCGCGCATTTTTCAGACGTGCAGAAATTATTATTCTAGATGAACCAACCAGTGCAATGGATCCTTGGGGAGAACACGACTGGTTAGAGAGGTTTAGAGATTTAGCACGAGGACGCACCTCCATTGTGATTACTCACCGTTTTACTTTAGCAATGCGTGCGGATATTATTCATGTGATGCGCGCGGGTGAGATTGTGGAATCAGGAAACCATGATCAATTGTTGGCTTTGGGTGGTTTGTATGCTGAGTCGTGGAAAGCGCAAATGGAATCGCATCTTCCTGAACTCAGTGTGTAAAGCAAAATTATGTAACAAGTTAATTTTTTCTGACTTCAAATTCCTGATAGAACAAATTTTTACAGTAATAGTATTTACGTATAAGTAGTTCATCAGTAAGCCTTAAATAAAGCAAAATAGCTCTTATTTTAGTACGCATATTCCGAATTATCGAATAGATATAAAATAAGTTATCGAGTCTTAATTAAAATGAATAGTCTATTTGAAACGAGCGAACATAAAACCAAAATGCGTCTGGAAGATGAGTTGCTTTTATGTTGCGCGCGAACTTCTTTAAATTCTGTAACTACGGAACGTATAAAAGCTTTAGTTCATCAAGGTATCGACTGGGGATACTTAATTCGTATTGCGATCTGGCATGGAGTAATGCCACTGTTGTATTGGAACTTGAAAAATACCAGCCTAGAAAGTATACCCAAAGATCAACAAGAACAACTTCATAAATACTTTCAAACAATCAGTTGCCGTAATCTGTTTCTAACCAAGGAGCTAATAAAACTTCTACACTTATGTGAAGCTCATAATATTCCTATGCTTCCTTTTAAAGGACCCATACTAGCGATTCAGGCTTATAAAAACCTTTCACTTCGTCAAATCAGCGACTTAGATATCCTAGTTAATAAGGAAGATTTTGAGAAAGTGGTTGATTTGCTAGTATCTCAAAAATATAAAATTGGTGTAGATGTTCCTTGGGAATGTCATTTGGTAGGAGATGATGGCATTTCTAATATAGACCTTCATCGCGATATTGTGCCAAAGCATCTTTCTTGCCCTATTAACGATGATTACTGGTGGGAAAATCTAGAGCCTTTCCATTTTGCAGGGACACTAGTACCTAATCTTTCGCCACAAGCTTGGCTTATACTTCTTTGTCTTAATGGAACTAAAGAATGCTGGCAAAGTCTAAATCGCATCTGTGATGTTGCTGAAGTTATCCGTACAAACCCAGAAATAAATTGGCCTTTGTTTATAGAACAAGCTAAAAAGCAAGGTTTAGAGCGACTTGTTTCTTTAGGGATAGTTTTAGCAGTAGATCTGCTTGCGGCGCCTGTTCCGGAAAAAATTTACAACAAACTTAAGTCTAATAAAGCAGTAAATTTTCTTGCAAAAAAGGTTGTTGAACAACTTTTCTCAGAATCGAAGCAATCTGTAGACGAAGTAGAAAGAACTTTATACCACATCAGCACAAGAGAGCGCTGGATAGATAAAGCTCAGAGCTTTTGGGGTTTGATGGTACATTCTGGCTGGTTTACTCCAACAGAAAAAGATATGACTCTTATTTCATTGCCCCAAAAGTTTTATTGGTTATATTATTTTATCCGACCAATCCGAGTAATTAGTAAATATAGATTGGTTAAAAACGGTAGCTAAAAATATATTATGCTAGTATAAACTATCATCTTATCAAAATTGATATTTTTAATAAAAATATGAATTATAAACAAATAAAAGTTATTGGCGTGGCTCTTATTGTGACAATTTTGACGTGTAGTAAGCCAGTTTTTGCTAAAACTTACTATGTAGATGTAAAAGGCTCTGATAGCAATAAAGGTACAAAAGAGCTTCCTTGGCAAACACTCAATAAAGCATTGACTTCTGTCGCATCAGAACAAGGAAACACTATTAAATTAGGAAACGGTAATTTTGATTTAACTGGAGTAGTTTTGATACCGTCAGGAATAAATATTATTGGTTCAGGAACTAATAATACAATTATTCAGGGAGAAATGAAACTAGTTAGAGTCAAAAATACGTCTATAAAAAATCTTAGTTTAAATGGCAAAAGCTATGCTTATAAAGTTGGTAGTTACATTAGAGATTCAGAAAATTTAAATATTTCTAATTTAGCTGTCAATGGATATGCTATACAAGCTTTTGATATTCAAAGAGTTAAGAATTCTAAATTTTATAATATGAGAATTGCAGATAGCTCTTTCAATAAAAGAATTGCTGGGGGAGGTGGTCAACAATCATATACTATTACTATTGGAAATTTAACAAATGTTGACTTATATAATATTATTATTGATACTACTGCGCGTGGAGGTGCAGGAATAGGAAGTGCTAACGATGCTTGGCCAAAAAAAACACCTTGGTCAGGACAACCTGGGGTATTTAGAAACTTAAAGTTATACAACTTAGATATAAAAGTAGATAAGTGGAATGCTTGGGGAAATGGCTGGACACCACAAATGGCTTTAGAATTTTGGCATCATAACTGCTTTAATTGCCAAATATTCAATTCTACATTTAATAGTACCGTGTCTTTATTTTCTTTTCCGACTGATAAACCTACGCAAATTCAGGTCTATAACAATTTATGGTACGGACCAAATAATCCTTTCTATGCTTGTGAAGTAGCTAGTGATAATATTGAATTATATCAAAATTATATTCGTGGTGGCAGCTACCCTATTGCTCAATTTGGGTATAACTATAAGAATCTTAATGTCCATCATAATATTTTTGAACGAACTGGTACTCCCACATTAGTTGCTCATTTTTTAGGAAAAATTAGTAATTTTAGATTTACTCAAAATACTGTTTATTTCAACAATTTAAACAATAATCTCTTTTACTTCCAAAAAGGCGAAGAAGCGAACCAAAAAATTAGCAATAATATTTTTTATAATACTTCTTCCAGTGGAAAAAATTCATTAGGAGCAGCTGTTGGTGTGAGTAATAATCTTTTTGTAAATCTTAAACCCTCTGGAAAACAAGCAATGAATTTTGACCCGAAACTGGCACTTTCAGGAGAAAAGCCATTTCCTTATTACAAGCCTCAATCTGGTAGCCGTGCTGTAAACTTAGGAGCAATTTTGGCTAACCAAAAAATGTGGAATGTAGGTTATGATGATCAAAGAACTGAGAAGAAGCCTTAAAATACAGTAGATTGCGTGTTTATATCATACGTGTAGAGAGACTGTATTAATTCAGTCTCTACGTGTGATTTTTATGTCGGTTGGGCGGATTTTACTACCTGATTAAGGATTTCACAGGATACTGAGCTTGATAGGGATGCAAAATTTCTGTGTAGTTAGTAAAAGCAAGCTGACCAGATTGATGCCAATCAAATTTTGATTTGACTGCGTGGTAAGCGCACGTACCCATTTCTCGAAGTTGTTGTAAGTTTTCAGTCATCATTTCAAATGCTTCTGTAACCGCATTAGCATTTCCAGCTTCTACTAAAACACCGCTATTAGCATCAACTTGATAGGGAATACCACCTACTTGAGTAGATAGAATTGGTAAACCAGATGCCATTGCTTCTAAAATGACTAAAGGTAAAGTATCCGAGAGCGTTGGATATACAAATAAGTCAGAGTATTGGAATAACGATATTATTTCCTCATTTGACACTCTATCTGTAAATACTATGTGTTGATGTGTATGACATTTTTGCAAATAAGAATCGTAATCAATAATGTCACGTTTTTTACCGCAAACAATTAAAGTGAAAGCTTTTTTAGATTGAGTGAATGCATCTAGTAAAATTTCTAGACCTTTGTTTTTAGTATGGTTTCCAAGATAAATACAAACTGGATTTTTTTTGTCTGCTAGTTTTGGTAAACCGAAACGTTCTGCCACTAAATTAATATCGGTCGCTGTCTTTCGAGAATAGAATATATGGTTAACTCCATTAGTTACTACAGATAATTTCTGGTTATCTACACCCAGTTGTTCTAACATTGGGTATTCTAAAGGAGAAAGAGCAAAAATTTTAGTTGCATTCTTAATTACATAATTTAGAGGGTTTTCTAAGAAAAACTTCCAAGCTAGTTTTTCATGTAAGTGTTTAAGAGAATAGGCACTTCCACCTGATGTCACTTCCACAAAACCATGTGTTGACACTACGTATGGAATATTCTTTGTAATACATGCTTGGGCGACACGTTTCATTTCCAAAGCTGGTATGGGATTATGTATGTGTACCAAATCATAATCCCCTTGAGAAATTAAAGATGGAATATCTGACCGATAAAATAAAGTGCGAAATTTATTTGGAAGTAACTCTTTAGTAAACGAAAGAAAATTAGATGATTTCCTTTCTAACAGTCTTGCCTTATCTAACAAACTAACTTTTTCATCAAATGCCATGATGGCAATATCAACTTGGCAATATTCAGCGGTGGCAGCACTAAGACATTTACCTGCATTAATAGCACCGCTTTCGTGCATATGAGGAGCAATAATGATTGCGGATAAAATTTTCATTTGAGTTGATATTTATTTACTAAAGATTGTGGGAGATCTGGTGCTTGAATTAAATCTTGAATAGAGTCATTAATATTAAATATTGGCGCCCATCCAAATAATTCCTTAATACGATGATTATTTGCTAAGAGGAAAGGACGGTCAACTTCTCTAATTCTTTGCGGGTCTTGCTGTATTTCAAAATCTAGATTACCAATTTCTCGAATCTTATCAAGAATCTCGCTAACTGAATATTGATTCATTGTACCCAAATTGACTGTAGTTACCGTTCCCAAAGGAATATCTCCGCAGGAAGATACAGCCCAAAAACCTCTTGCTGCGTCTCGTACATCAATATAATCTCTTTTAGGAGTAATATTACCAAGCTTTAAAACTTTATATCCAGCTTGAAATTGAGCAAATATCTCTGGTAACAAATGCGGATTTGTTTCTCCTGAACCAACTACATTGAAAAGTCTAACAATTACTGATGAAAATCCTCTAATCTGCGAAAAATATCGAATATAATCTTCACAATGAAGTTTTGTAAAACCATAAACATCCATAGGTTGAGTTGGAGATTCAACTTCATCATGTGCTGTTTCTTGTGGAGCATAAACTGCGCCACTACTAGCAAATACAAATCGGCAAGACTTAGGACAAAGTGATAAAATATTAATAGTACCTTCAATATTCGTGGATACAGCAAATTCGGGACTAGACTCACACTCTGGAATATAATGAACTGCTGCTAAATGTATAATGACATCTGGACTGAAATTTTCAATAACTTCTGTCATTTTGTCTCGGTTACGAATATCAGCATTTATAAATTTAAAATGTGACAAATCATCTTGAGTAAATCTCAATTCGCCATATCTTTCATTATCTACAACACAAACATTATGCTCGTTCATGATTTGTCGTGTCAATACACGACCTACATAGCCATTTCCACCAGTTATTAAAACATTTAACATAATCTCTCCTTAATTGCTAAGTATTAGCTTGATAAATAAGATGTACAAACTTTTTTCTGTTATTTTCTAGTACTAAAAGATTAACACGCATTTTGATTAATCAAATTGAGTCGTCTTTGTACTTTTAATAATCTTTGAGAACGACTACCTAATCCGATGGAAGTTCCTACAAGTAGGGCTACAGGAAGCATTACGAACAAATATACTACGACATTATCTGTTAACATTGCTAAACCTATAATTAGTGAACTAAGAAATGCAGCTAGATGAATATGAGCATTGTTCCGATCATACCGATTTGCCCAATTCCAATTCCGGCAAGTTTTACACATCAGCCCGTAGTAGCCTACTAGCCATAGAAATAGACCTATGTAGCCGTAGTCGTGGAGAATACGCAGGTAATCATTATGGGGGTGACCTGCTACTTTGTTAACTTTGAGAATAGCTGTTGATACTGAGCCTGGTCCTTTACCAATCCAAGGTGATTCTTGTGCGGAATTTAAGACAGTAGGCCAAAGGTCATTTCTTCCTGACGTATTAATTTTTACCCCTCCGACCGTAGCATTATCTCCTTGTTCAGTAAAGCGAGCTCTGATTGGCTCTACGTAATTGAAAGCTAAGTAAGCTATTAGTGCTATACCCAAGATCCACAAGGCTAAACGCATTAATCCTTGTGATAAATCTTTTAGCGATATTTGAGATATTGGATAAAGGATAATCGCTAAAATCGTTGCAGTCCGAGAATAGCTCAAGGCAATAATTATGGTATTGAATATTGCAAACCACATTGCTCTGGATGAACCGTAACGCCATTTCGCTAAAAACCAAGTTTGCCCTATCAAGGAAAATAAGGCGAATGAGCGGGCACCCATTAATATACTTGTTCCAAAACCACCAATGAGGAGACTAAAAGTATAAATTACAACTGCAAACAAAGCAGCATACAATATACCTTTGTTAACGTACCATAATAAATGCGGATTTCGGTAACTTTCTATGCTACTGAGCAGTAAAAATCCAACAAATGCTACAAATACTAACAGGTTTTGTAATGCTAATTGTATTGGAATGCTTGATGTTTGTGAAAACCAAATTAAATTAGCACATCCTAATATTACAAATAAGACAAGCCATATCATTAAGAATGTAGCCTTGGGTATCTTGGCTCGTGCAAACACCAATAAAATACTGACGACAGCAGCAATGATAGTTAAAAATCCTTGGAAAGTTATAGGACCAACGTTGAATCGACGAAACATATCTGTCAGTCCAGAAGCAAAGGCTGCTACAGCTAATGTGGCAGTGAATGTGTTGAAGTTTTTTAGTTTGATGACAAACACGTGCTATCCAAAGTAGTAATTTCTCGGTAAAGTTTATCTAAATTATGTCCTTGGCTTTCCCAACTAAAGTTTTCCACAATTCGCTTTTGTCCAGCTTTACCCATGCGTAATCTAAGTTCTGGGTCGCTAGCAAGGCATGTTATTGCTTTGGCAAGTTCTTCCACTGTTTGTTTTGGATTATGTGCAGGAATTTTAAAACCTGTTTCTTTTGTAACTTGGATAGATGGACCGCCTAGGTCTAAGCAAATCACCGGGCGCCCTGCTGCCATCGCTTCTAAACATACCCAGCCTCCAGAGTCATGTAGACTAGGATGAATTAAAACATGGCATTCTTCTAATTTGCTTAAAGAATTCACGCGCGGCAATCTACCCCAAAATTTTACCTTTTGACTAATACCTAATTCTTCAGATAAAGCATGTAGTCGATTTGACTCATGTCCATCTCCTAAAATCCAGTATTCTGCATCAGGTAAATTTGCTTCGGCAAAGGCTTGCAGTCCTAAATGAAAACCTTTCCAGTGTAAAAGTCTGCCCATACTGATAAACCTAACCGTTAAACCATTAGGTATTTTGTACTGAGCAAGATTAACTATTTCCTCTGTAGATAAACCTGATTCAGAAGCAATCTGCACATGATGCACACCCATTTTATACAAACGTTTGGCTGTATCATCAGTTGTCGCGCGGATAATAGTACTTTTTTTTGCAGTCAAATGCACGAATGGGTCTAGCTCTCCGGCATAGCGAGCAGCGAGCCTTGCAATTTCATAGATTTTGGCACGTAAACTAAAGTCTTGCCAAAACTCTTTTGGTGTAGATTCTCCACCACCTACAGGACCCCAAATAAATGGTACTGGCAACAAAGAAATAAAACTAGGACTGGAGTACTTCACGTAAGTAACGTGGTGTACGACATCAAAGTTCACCTTTTGATGAAATAAACGACTAATAAAATATGCCCGAATTTGCCAAAGATAATAGTGCAATTGCACTCCCTTGCCGCCACGACTCCAGTTTAAAACCCAACCAAGGGGGTCAAAGTAAATGAAATGGATATTAGGCTGCGGATTACGGGCTAGTTCTTTTTCAATTCCTTGACGGTGGCAATTTGACGTTAATACCCAAACTTGATGATACTTGCCTACCTCCTGAATTAAATTCCATCCTACCCCCGGTTCTGAACCTAGTCCTGGTTCACAGGCATATGCAGAAATTAGAACTTTCATTTCCTTAAGACCTTAAGACTTATACCTTTTAAATCGTTTACTGTTAGTTCATAATTAAGTTAATTACGTCTGCAATATACTTTGCAGCTGCTTCTGGATTGTGTTCTGCTATGATTTGCTGTGATTTTTTTCCCATTGCAGCAGTTAAATCTGGATTACTGAGTAATTTATACATAGCATCGGCGACTTCTTCCGGAAAATGTGGGTCAAAAATATAACCATTCGTACCTTCTTCTACTAATTCTGAGGCGCCAGCCCACTTAGAGCATAAAACAGGCTTACCAAAAGACATGCTTTCAAGCACAACCATGCCCCAAGTATCTTCTAGAGTTGGCAAAATAAATACATCTGCTTGTTGAAAATATTCTCCAATGCGATTATAATCGACCCATCCAATCCACTCAATATTTTCTTCTAATTTGTACTCTTGGCTTAGAGTTTGAAGTTCTTTTTGAGATGAGCCTTGACCGATAACCATTAGTTTATATTCTCTACACCCCTTCTGCTGGAGAATATTACAAGCTTTTAGCAATAGATGTAGACCTTTCCTAGGGATTAATTGGCCAACAAATAAAAAGGTAAATTTTTTAGCTTGTTGCGAGTGCGATTCTATATTTTCCGAATAATTTGACATTGCTTTAGAAGTCGGTACTTCATAAGGCCTTGCAAAAATTTTGTTTTTAGGAACATTCAAAATATTAGTTAGATATGTTTTACCTGCATTATTGTTAGTAATCAAACCATCAGCAAGCTTAGTCATGTATCGACGCATAAGGAGACGAATCTTTGAGTTGCGATAGTCTACATTAGGTGAGCTACCTTCAACTGCAATAATTACACGCCAATTAGTGAAAGGTTTTAATAATATAGCAAGTATTGTCCATACCGAAAATCCATTGGCAAAAATTATATTTGGTCTGTTACGAAGTAGGTGATTAATAATTGCTGGAGAAGCACGAATAAAACCACGGGAATAACCAACCTCTAATTTAGTTGTGCTAACAAAAGTGGTTGTGCCCACTATTTTTACATTAAACGAACCTTCATAACCTGGGGCAAAGCCTGACCAAAATCCAGTATATATAATTGTATCTGGAAGAATTTGTGTAAATTCCTTAAATAAAGGATGCCAATAACTACCTCCTTCCATAGAAGGTAAAAGCCATGCGATACGAGGAGTTTGAGAAATTTTGCTTTGCTGGGTCTTTAGCAGTTGATTTTTCATAATTAATATTGAGATAACAACTTAGTAGTTTGATTTATTTAAAGAAAATCAAGAATTATTTTGGCAAATTTTCACGTCTAATTTTGTTGATAAATAGCTACATCATCTTTATCTAATTGCAACAATTTGTTATATTTCTTTAAAGCTTCAGATGCAATCTCGTTCCAATTTAAATGCTTAAGTGCGTAATTCCTTCCCCTTAACCCCATTTCTTTCCACTCTGAACGACGTTTGAGTAGCTCTATCAACCCTGATTTGATTTCTGATATTTCCGGCGCCACTACAACACCACAACCGCTAGCTCGAACGTGAGGTGCTATGCCAGCGATTTCTGATACTAGCAGTACACGCCCTGCCAACATCGCTTCTAAAGCTGCTAAACTAAAGCCTTCAAAACGTGAGGGAATGCAGAAAATGTCATGATCTTGTATGAGTGACGAAGGAGATTTATCGTAATCAGGCTCAAAAAAGGAAACTTGTTTGTTAATAGAGAGTTTTTTTACTTGTGCTTGTAACCTCTTTTTATTTCCCCAATCTGGTCCTTGAATTGTTAAGTGAGCCTTCTCGTCGATATCAGTAATTTGAGCGAAGGCATTTATTAGTAAATCTAATCCTTTGTTATAGCTATCTATTCGCCCTAAAAAAAACAATTTAGCGATTCCATTTTGCTGCCATTGTAAACATCTATCTAAATTTAGGTCTTCTGGAGCAAAACCATTAGGTACAGCGATAACGGGATTATGAACTCCTAGTTGATATAACCACTTGCTATGCCGAGTATCTAAAACCTGAATAGCTGTTGCTTGCCTTAACATCCTGCGCTCTAAAAGATACCAGTATGGCACTTTTAGGTGTGCATTTCTACTAAAAAAAGCTGGATTATAAGGGTCATGTGGAGCAACTACATAAGGTACTCCGTGCTTTTTCATCAGACGGGACATACAGTAGACATTAGGATGCATTATACCATTAAGAATAACAAAACTATTTTTATCTAGATGTTTGCAAATATATTGCTTCAAGTTGGCTGAAGTTTTAAAGGATGGTCGGTTCTTAATAGGGTTAGGGAAGCATCTAATTATGTAGCCAGCTTCAGTTTCGTAAATACTGTCATGGGAACCAGATAATTCTGATAAAACTGTTACTTGGGCGCCACAGGCTACAAATCCAGAAGCCAGTCCATGTACTGCTTTTGTTAAGCCCTCGTTTAATTTGTCGCCCTTGGGTGGAAAGTGACCTAAATAAATGTGTATATTCATGTGTATATTCATGTTTATCTTATGAGGTAGTGAAATCTGGCTCTAAAGCGAATACTCAAATACTGTACACAGTTACATATAGTTGAAAATTGTTTCGGCATACTTTTCAGCAGAGTTTTGTTGGGCAAAATCTCTAGCTTTACTAGTATTGAAAAATTTTTCCGGTGACTCCTGCAAAAACTGAATTAAGCCATTGGCAATTTCACTTGTTGATGCTGAATTTACAGTTAGACCTAATTTGTAGTGGCGTGTCCACTCGCCCATGAGTCCGTAATCACAACATAAAACAGGCTTTTGGGCAGTAGCAGCCCGAATGAGAATGCTACTTGTCCCTACATGGCGTTGATATGTAGCCACTACCACATCTGCTATATGGAAGTAAGGTTGAATTTCGCTGTCAATTACAAACTGATCGTGAGTGACTATTTGCACTAATTGAAACTGAGAAAGTTTCGTGATTTGAACTTCTACCCATGTTTTATCTACGCTACTGATGGGACCAACTAGCAGCAAACAAAGTTTCTGGCACAGATGGGGTGGTAGCATTGCCACTGCTTCCAAAATTTGATGAATGCCTTTGCGACTGTCTATAACACCAAACACAAGACATACCAGCCGATCTGGTTCAATCCCTAAATTTTCTTTGAGAGACTTCGCTTTAGATTCGCTATCGGAATAAGTTTGTACTGGATCGGGTAAGTAGACTAATTGGGCGTTGCTGCTAAATTGGTTGAGGTGCTTGACAGCAAACTCATCCAGGCAAAATAAAGTTTTAAATTGGGGATGGCGCAAAGCTAAAGAAATGTGAAGACGTTCCTGCCAGTGGCGTAAATGATCTTTCCAGGAAAGAGTACCAGGTTCAAAATCTCCATAGTGGAATCTAGGTCGGAAATAAAGACCAGAAAAAGGGCAAGGAAGCTTGCGGCGCAACACAGCTGAAAACTGAAAGGTGTCAAAGTACATTAACAAGCATTCTGTAGTGCCCAGAGTTTTAGCATACCGACTCATCAAGCTCCACTCACGCAAAGCACGCACTTTACGCCGCATGAAGGTAGACCAAGGACCAAGTTCAGCTTCTTCTTTGGCAGTAATTGGGACAAAGCGCAGCTGATCGCTTCCATAAATTGTAGCTAGCTCTACTACATCTTGATGTTGCTCCAAAAACTTGGGAGTAACAACAATATCTATGTATTCTGGTAAGTTATACTCACCCCAGTAGGAAATTAAATGCTGGATGTAAGCAGCATGATGACCGCCACAAGACATATCAAATAACATAATTCGGCGGCAATTAGGTGCTTTCTGCTCTGGTTGCATTTCTGTTAAGTTATAAGATGTTGTCATTTATTATCCTCTTTAAAGAAACTATGCTTGGCAAATTTGTGAATGTGGATTTTACGGAATTAGAAGTAAATATAACAGGGCTTGTAGCATATGCTGTCCTGAATTAAATTGATGCTATTGAAACCCGGCAACTAACATCAAATCTCAGCACTATGGATAGAATTTTGGCATTTGTCGTTTCAGCAAGCAGTGGAAATGCATTTTACTAAGTAACTTTTAGTTATTGTAATTTCCGCCAAATACTTATTTAGGAAAATCTTTTAATTGAGCTAATCGAAATCTTTATAAAAGTCATACTTAACTCCAACCGAACCATCCTTGCACCCGACCTTGAAATGTTTCCCAGTAAGACCGAACTCCGTCTAGGCGCCCTTGAAGTAATGACAACGCAACTCCTACCAATGGAAGAAACCAGTTGTAAATAACGAACCAGAGTGGAGTATTATGCTTACGGAGTACGCGACCTCTGCCCATTGCATAAGAGTAGGTTTTAGAAAAACTTTTATTTTTGTTGACTAGAGGTTGAATAGGCTGTGGTTGTAACACTTGTATTGGATGAACAACGGTTATGGCTGGGTTGTAATACAAGCCAGTATTGATAGCCCGCAACAAATAATCAGTTTCTTCTCCAGAACCCCAAGGCGTGTTTGCTCCAACTCCCAGGCTTTCATCAAAAAAACCTACTTGCATTACAACTGCTCGTCGGAGAAATATGGTGTAAGATATTCCTCTTCGCCAAACATTAAAACTATTAATTAGTCCGGCTTGACTCCCGCGATGTTTGCCTGTGTCTATGCCTTGCTCATTGATAGAGCGTCCTGTGAGACCGTTCCACTCAGGATGGTTTGTAAAGAAGTGGGCGACGTTATCAAGGATGGATGGCGGGTAAGCACAGTCATCATCTGGAAAAGCTACGACATCTCCAGAAATATGCCCTAATGCGACGTTCCGAGCCAGTGAAAGTCCTTTAGCAGAACGCAGGTGCAGAATGGGAAAGCGGTTTTGATAGGGTTGGATAAATTCCAAAAGGCGATCATCGGGATTTTGATCTACGATAATTAACTCAAAGTTGCGGTAGGTTTGAGCATCAAGGGCCTTTAAAAAATGCCCAACTTCCACAGTGCGATTTAGAGTAGCAAGAATCAGAGAAAATTTCATTACACTTTCTTCATAAAACCTAGTAATTTTTTCAAGAATCAGCTTTTTTAAATAATTTTTTGAAAAAAATGAAAGTATTAAGTAGATAAAAAGTTGTAAAAAATCTACTTAAACAGAGGTTATACTGATATTTTTTTTCGGTTGATTGCTGCATTAATGGTAGATTTTGCTTGCAGAAAAGTTCTATACGCATTATGACCAAATAGTGATACTATCAATCCTGTTATTAAATAATTTTTTGACCAAGGAAGAAATTTACATAAAGTAAGACTATAGAGCAATGCAGTAATTCTTTGTCCATCATCAACAGCTTTTCCTATGCGTTTTAGCTGTATAATAGATGTTTTGATACCCATAACTTGATAGTATATTTCAAATCCCAAACGTTGTTGTATAGTCTTTGACCACTTATCCTTAAAAATTTCAAATCCTGCTAAATTGGCTGATACATCACCTCCAATCTGTTCTCGATGAAAGTATCTAATAACTAATGGTTTATTAACAGCAATAAAATGATTATTCGCTTCAGCTAATCTTAACCATAGATCATAGTCCTGAAAACTAGGTAAACTCTCATCAAAGCCTCCAACACCGATCAAAGCAGAGCGTTTGACCATAAATAGTGATGCAGTAGGAGGCAACCACCCTCTCAACAAATAATCAAATACATCTCCTTCATAAGTATCTAGTTTTGGTAACTTCTGGCGTTTTATTGACTCGTAATATTCATAACCAATGCAATAAACGACAGTCATAAAGGGATTATCATTTGCACGCAAACGAGCTATTTGCAATTCTAATTTTTCAGGCATCCACTCATCGTCACTATCTAAAAATGCTATAAGCTCTCCATGCGCTGCTTTTATTCCTTGATTACGTGCATATCCCCCACCATAATTTTTATCTAAAGGTATGTATCTAATTCGTGGGTCTGTAAATTTTTGAATAACCTCGCCTGTATTATCTGTAGAGCCATCATCTACAATAATAAGTTCCAGATCAGAAAATGTTTGTGCAAGAACACTGGAAATGGTTCGCTGTATTAAATGCTCTCGATTAAAGGTAGGTATTATGACGCTAACAGTCGGTTGATTGTAGATGGTTGTTTGTATCTTTGTTGAAATGTTCATATTTTCATACCTATAAGCTTGCTTTAGTAAAGACACACTGTATTTGATAATTCCAAATAATTATTATATAGCTAATAATAACTAGGTTTGCAAACATTGGCAATTTATAACCTCTGATAATTACAAATTTTGTTTTTGATTAAAGTTCTGGCTTGTTTCTCGGAAATTTGAATCTCTTGAGTTTGAAGACATTAGTATGGTATATAAATCAATTGAATACTTGTACTATCCTTTTAAATTTCGCAAAATACCTAAGTAAAAGCTTTTCATTCTAAATAAGTATAACATGATTATTAAATATATTGAACTCATTACAATAAAGCAAGCTATAACATTAATCAATATTGGAAAACTGGAGCTTATTGCAATTTTTACTGCAAACATTGCTATACCTGCCATCAAGGATGCTATAAATGGTTGTTTTAGTGTATTGAGTAAATCAAGCAAAGTTATAGGCAATCCACGTGTTGCATAGTACATACAAGGAATAGCTAGCAGAAGCATTGTTGTGCTATAGGATAAAGCAACTCCAGATGCACCATAGGGTAAACCGATGAAAAATGATACTACTATCAACAACGAAGAGAACACACCCCATTTAAACATGCGATCAGTTTTACCTGTGGAAACGTACAGCAAGCCGACTATATCCCACAAAGGTTGAACCAATGCTGATAAGCTTAAAAATCGAAAGATTTCGCTAGCTTCACGCCACTGGGAACCGAGAAGTAATACAATAATTTCTTCTGATGCTAGCATCATAAAAATGATTATTGGCATGGTCAGAAATGCAACTATTGATAAAGCTTGGATGAAATAATGGCGGAACTTTTGCGGTTCATTTTGTAATCGACTTAAGCTGGGAATGGCAACATGAGAAATAGGTGTGTTAATCTGATGAATAGGTAGAACTAGCAATTGATAAGCTTTAGCATATAAACCTAACTGTTGAGAACCCCAATATCTTCCAATCAGAATATTGTCAAGATTTCGCGCAAAATAACTAATGATTCTGAAGCCAGTGAGATGTCCACCGAAAATCAGCATAGAGCGCACTCCCACTTGCCTTTTCGGTAACCCTGGGCGCCAACCACAAGCAATCCACACTCCCGTCGTACTAACAAATGCTATGACCAATGGCAAAATCACCAGTGCCCAGTAGCCAAATCCTAATGAGGCGGCAATGATTGCAGCTACGACCCCAAGGAGCATAGAGAGAAGATCATTGAACATCAACACTTTGTATTGCATCTGACGATTAAGCAAGGCAGTATGTTGAACGCCTAATCCACCCATGATGAATCCAACTGTTAGAGAAAGGGTAATCCAGATCAGACGTGGTTCATTATAAAACCAGGCAATTGCAGGCGCGATAGCTGCACATATTAGTGCAGTTGTGATGCTAAGTGCCATGTTCATCCAAAATAATGTACTCACTTGCTCATGATTAATTTCATCCTTCTGAACAGTCGCCATCGACAGCCCTAAGTCTTTGAATGAAGTAACAAACCCAGTAACTGCAGTAACCATACCAATCAAACCATAGTCTTCGGGTGTTAACAATCGAGCTAGTAATACGTTAGAACCCATGTTTAAGCAAAACTTAAAAATTTGGGTAATCATTGTAACTGCACCACCCCGAACAGAGCGTTTCTTCAGGTCATTCTTTAGATGGTCGATGCGGAAGTATTTATCATTTTTTGCTCCAGATGAAAGGTTTTTCACAAATTTTAATTTATAAAGGGTACTGATTCGTTGCTATTTTATTCCTGTATTTCCACAGGTAATACTATACTGCTTACAAGACTCATATAGTTTAAGAATAAGTTTTTTGCAGCTCCATTACTTATCTGTTATTTGCATAAATTCAATCAATAGATAGTGTTTTTATTTTTATTTTTTCTATCTATCATTTAATTCATGTCAGTAAATGCACGGTCAGGACATATACGAAAAACTTTTTAATGATTTTTTATTTTAATTTTATAAATCTTGCAAATTTTACTATAAAATATTTAAATCGTGCCAGTAAAATAATAAATAACATAATAATCATAACAACAAAATTCTTATAAGTTGTCTATTAAATAAATCTATCAATGCTTGTTTATACAGTCAGCTATGCTTTTATAACTTACGTAATGATAAGTAAATTAGCCTTGATTCTATCTTACTCTTTTCTTCTCGCCAATTATAGAGAAAAAACTAAAGATAGCTTCGCATGAGTAATTACACTTATACATTACGATACTAACAGACTAATTTTTAGCGTTAAACTCTCGTAACGATTTTGTCACAATTTTTTGGCAATTTGGCAACCATTACAAATATCTTTAAATTAGAGCAGTTGTTTATTATTCAAAATATTAGCACTAAAAATTCGCTGAAATACTTATTTCAGCTAGCCCCGATTCACGCAACTAGCTTCAAAATCCTCTATTTGGCCAATGAAGATTGCATAAAATTTGCAATTTTATCCGGATATACACAGAAGTGGCTGTATTTTTAACGCTTATATTTTTAGTTTACACGCTGGTTGAATATGCGCGTTGCTGAATTTGGGTACGAAACTAGTTTGCTGTATGTTCAAAACCTTTATGGAGCCGCTCCGGTCTGAAGCGTCTCTACACCCTAAATCGTAGCCAAAAACTTAATTTATAATTACGAAAAGGTTAACTTCGCTGCATGTCGTATTTTTCTCACTAACAACCAACAATAAAAGGCTCTCAGAACCTTATAAAACTGCCCTTTGTTAAGACGCTAATACTGCGCGCTTTAATAGAGCAGTCCACATGTCAGAAGGGTTAGAGTAATAATCGATTTGCTCAACTTGATAATGATAAATCTCGGCGCCGTCCTGTAGAGTAATAAAATCACCTACTACAATTCCTTTACCTTGACCCGTCATGTAGCCTTTGGTATCATTTTCTACTTGCTCAAAAACGTAGTCTTGACCTTGAACCTGACGAGTATAGTCGTATGTTTTTTGCTTCTTTGCTTTCGGCTTGGTGATGAAAAAGTTGAATAGCGTCGAAGTATTAATAAAATTTATACCAAATTTGGCAGATGACATGGTTGGATAAAATAAGTATTCTACAAAATGATTGTCAGTATAAAGTGCTACTATCTTTGAGACGTATCCTCACTATGCTATCCAGCATAGCCTCTTATGTCTATTTTGGCGTGCTATTGTGACGACATTATGCCAAACTGCCAACTTCTCTATGTCATTTGCCTTAAAGTAGTTTGTCATCGGTTATGGATTTAGAAAATGCCCAGCGCGCTCCTCAATAAAAGAATTCACAAAATCGGGCGAAAAAATACTTGACACTATATGGGAGTCACTGTTATGTTATTTAGTGTCAATGCAATGAGGCGTCGCCAAGTGGTAAGGCATCGGGTTTTGGTCCCGACATCCCTAGGTTCGAATCCTAGCGCCTCAGTAAATAAAGGGTAGTAAACTTACTACCCTTTTATTATTTGTTATTTTTTGGAGACCTTACATGTGAAGTCTCTGTTTGCAAAATATTAAATCCTCCATCTTGTGCGATGGGCATCCTTGCCTATCTTATATAAAATGGCGCCACTGCCAGTTCGTGACGCTGCAAGTCTTATCGCTACCTCACATCTTGCACCAACGTATTGATACTTAAATTTGTTGTTTATAATAAACATAAATTTTTATCAATAAAACGAAAAATTAGTATTATGAGCCTGCGTAGGCAGGCTTTGTTCGTATAGTCCCACCCT
The DNA here is from genome assembly GCF_000331305.1 of Calothrix sp. PCC 7103. Lineage (GTDB taxonomy): Bacteria > Cyanobacteriota > Cyanobacteriia > Cyanobacteriales > Nostocaceae > Dulcicalothrix. The sequence continues at coordinate 1,681,862 of NZ_KB217478.1, forward strand.
TTTAGGGTGTAGGCGCAAGAGATAAGCTACGTTGAGATTTGTTTTTAGCGTCACACACCCTACAGTTGAATGGCGCTTACTTAAGAACTGTAGGTTGGGTGGAGGCTTTGCGGAACCCAACAAAAGCGCGAATATTTATGTTGGGTTCCGTTCCTCCACCCAACCTACAATCAAGTTTTACGTGCTTAAGTAAGTGACATTCCACCCTACAGTTTTTATGTGTCAATTTCGTAAGTCATGTATATTTTTATTCAAAAGTTTATACTGAAAGAACGCAAGTATCAAATAAAACTTACAGTACTAAAAAGATTTGTAAAATTTATATCACTGTTTTTATCCGGAAAATTGCAAATGAAATTGGTAATAATGGTGAGGTAAGTATATTTTAGTAAATATAAATACTTAAATTTATATTGCTTTTAACTAACCTAAAGCTTGTGTCAAGAGGCAAAAACCCTGAAATACCATACCTTATCCCTAAGTTGAGGCAGTAACACTATGTATAAAATATCTATATATTTTTCTTAGACTACCAAAAAGGATAACCAATTTGTATTGCGTAATGCTACTGTATATATAGTGCATCGCTCCAATAAAGCTCAGATTTTTAAATACTCAAACCAGGGTAGTAGACCAGCCATAGTGCTTACCAATTGAACACACCATGCTTTCGAGGGCAAAATTCCCCGACACTCGTATAGGCTTCAAGCTATCAGGAGCGTAATCCAAAAAATTCATCCAGCAATCTGCGTGTGTCGCAAAGCTTGGCATATCGAACTTAATAAAAATGCGCTCGAAATTATCGAAGCGTCACATAGAAAAGCACAAATTAATCAATATCACACATAATTGATGAACGCTATGCTGAAGTCAGAGAAATATCCCCAATCTTGGATGCCAACGAATGCTGCCCAGTTAAATGAGGCTGAAGAAGGTGAATTTAATCTGGGCAAGGTCGGAGCGGCATTACGTCGTCGGGCATTTTTAATAGCAGGTATAACAGGTGTAGTCGCAGGAGGCGCCGTATTAAGAGCAAAAAGTGACCCTCCAGTTTACTTAGGTCAATTTGAGATTCTAGCTAAACCTGAAACTGGAGAGTCTAAGGCTGTTGCAAACGTACCGCAAACGCTTACAGCTCAAAATCCTATTGCCCCACCTGAGACGGCTAGTGAAACTACAACAACCATTACAGTTTTAAAAAGTCCTCGCTTGCTCGACCCAGTAGTTAAAAAGTTGCAAGTCAAATATCCAGACTTAACCTACAATGATTTAATTAGCGGCTTAGAAATTGAATCAAAACAGCCAAACGTACTAGAGGTAAAATACGTCAACGGTTCGGAGGAGCTAGTTAAAGATGTTTCTGAAGCACTGTCGAAGGCATACCTCGATTACAAATTAGAAGAACAACAAGAAGATGTAAAAGAAGCGATTAAATTTGTTGATAAACAAATTCAACAAGGTGGATTAGAGCAGCGGGTTGATGATTGGCAAAACAAGCTACGCAACTTACGTCAGACGAACAATTTAGTTGAACCTGCTCTAAAAGCTCAACAAATATCAGCGCTAATTGCATCTCTAACTCAACAGCGTATGGACGCGCGGGTTGAGTACGAGCAAATGACAACTAGATATAAAGACTTGCAACGCGAATTAGCACAACAGCCCAGCGAACGCACAGGAAACTCACTACTTAGCGACAACCCACGCTACCAAAAAGTTTTAGACCAAATTCAACAAGCTGAAATTGATATTAAAAGAGAAGCGCGTTTTACTGAAGAACATCCAAGTATGATCAGTTTGCGCGACAAAGAGGCACGTCTACTACCAATGCTTAAAGCTGAAGAAGAGCGTGTTCAACGAGACTATCTAAGCCGTATTAATGCTATTGTTGCCCGTGACCTATCTTTGGCAGAAAAAATCGAAAAATTTAATGCGGAACTACGAACTTTAGCAAGGGTAAGTCGAGATTACGATAATATTCAACTTCAACTCAAGATTGCGACTGAAAATCTTGGCCAGTTCCTCACGAAAAAACAAGCTTTAAATATTGAGTTATCGCAGAAGGTACAACCTTGGAAATTACTCGACCCACAACTTACTCAAGTAAAAGACCCAACACCAGTATCAGAAAACGCGAAAGCTAGCTTAATGCTCGGAGGGCTACTTGGGTTACTGTTAGGTACAGGCGCCGCTTTAGTTGTTGATAAACTCAGCAACATCTTTTACTCTTCCAAAGACATCAAAGATGCTACCCTTCTACCATTGTTAGGCACTATTCCGTTACGAAAAGAACTTACAGTTTCCGCCTTGCAAGATAATAACGCTAATGGTCAAATCAAAAAGCCCGACCGCGCGTCATTCTTTGAAGTTTTTCGTTCACTATATACCAACGTCCTTCTACTTGGTTCCGACACACCAATTCGTTCGCTGGTTATTAGTTCTGCTGGACAAGGTGATGGTAAGTCAACAGTCGCTATATATCTAGCACTAGCAGCAGCAGCAATGGGACATCGAGTTTTGGTAGTTGACGCCAACTTACGCTGTCCAACACTACACAAACGAGTTGGAGTTATGAATATTCAAGGACTAACCGATATTATCTCCTCTGACCTAGATTGGAGTAATGTTATTGAGCGCTCACCAATTGAAGATAATCTTTATGTCCTCAGTGCTGGTCTAATTCCACCAGACCCTATTCGCTTACTTGCTTCACAAAAAATGCAAGACTTGATGAGCGACCTACAATCAAGCTTTGACTTTGTAATCTACGATACACCACCAATAGTTGGATTCGCAGATGCAAATTTACTAGCAGCCAACACAAACGGTATGGTGTTAGTAGCAGGCTTAGGAAAAGTGAAACGTACAGTCTTCCAACAAGCTTTAGAAGAACTCCAAGTCTCTGGCACCCCAGTATTAGGAGTTGTAGCGAATAAATCTAAAGAACCGGCGCCAGCTTCTTATAGCTACTATGAAGAGTATTACAAAAAGACAATGAGTGCCGAACGTGTTGATACCGAAGAAACCCATGCAAGCTCGTCATCAACTGTTCGCAAAATTCGAGGGAAGTAGAACTAAAAGTTATGAGTTTCTTGTCATGCTGAACGTAGTGTAAAGCGAAGCTTTTCCCGTAGGGTAGCATCTCTATGGCTTATCGAAGCTTTAAGAGATTCTAGCCTGCGGCAAATGCTCCGCATTACGCTATGCTCAGAATGACAATTTATACCTTCCCTAATTTCTAACCCCTAAGTTTATTTATCTGGAGATTTTAGCGCTTTATCAAGAACTTGACGGGCGCCTTCAGCTTTAGCCCGCGCTTCTTGATAGCGAAGATTTGCTTGGGCAAAGGTCTTTAAAACTTTGAACCCTTCCTTCAAACGAGTAATTTCTTCCTCACTTACAGATTCGTCTGTAAAAAGAACATCAACTGCTTTACGAATATCTAAAGCTTCCGAGCGGGACTCTTGAACTTTTAACTTCAGCGTCGCTAGGTTGCTAAGAACCTGAACTGCTTGTGTAACAGCATCGTCACCAGCATTATCAATGCTCGTTTCCTTTACTTCGATTAATTGTTGAGGTCCAAATCCTTCTTCTAAGTCGGTAGGCAATTTACCTGAGTCCATGAGTTCCATCAACTGGTCCATTGCTTTATCACGGGCTTTGGCAGAATCTTTACCAGAAACTGTAAGAATAATATCTGGGCTTTGAGCAAGAGTATACTGAACCATAAATCAGGCAAAACTAATAACAGCTATTTTTAGCTGAGGTATCTCATTTTAACTCAAAACGGTGCAATAAAAGCATATTTTTAGATTCGGAGTTACGTCAAGGGACGCATAATTGCCTCTCTCGACCGAACCGAGCGCGTCTAAAGCGTTATTAATTAGTAGATATTGAATAATTTTGAATAGGTGGTATCGAGCAGAACTAGCACAAACTGATGCCAATAGTTATCAAATTAGCCTAGATACTAGTAGTATCACCTGCTCGCATTGCTGATACTTACGAATTGGCGCCGTGTTTAATGGTCATTTTTAATAATTAATAAACAATTGTACTAGCTATTTCTTGCTTCTGAACTTTTTCAAGTTTTGGCTCCCCTACTTTAATTTCAATATCGCTACCTAATCTATTAAGATAATCCAATAATCTATCAGTTGAAAAACCGCTTAATCTACCTCTAACTAATAGAGATATTTTTGGTTGGTCAATACCTATAACTTCGGCAGCTTGGGCTTGTGTTAAATTCAATTTACTGATAGCTTCACTAATTTTACGTGCTAGTTGAGCTTTTAATAACCTTTCTTCAGGATTGAGTAAACCTAAGTCTTTAAATACATTTCCACTGCTAGTCGTTACTTTATCTTCTTGGTTCATTTTTTGCTCTACTTTTTTAATGCATTTCTTGTAAGTAATCTTCTTGAGCTTTCTGCAACCTTTTTTTTACTAAATTTATATCTTGTTTAGATGTTGCAATACCATGTTTAGATTTTTTCTGAAAAGCATGTAGCAAGTAAACAACACCTTCAAATTTTACCGTATATATAGCTCTATAGGTATCATCATCAAAATCATCTACAATTTCCAAAACGCCTCCCCCTGAAAAACCTTTCAAAGGTTTTGCATTGGGATGCTTTTCTCCATATTGTGCGCTCATCAAGAGCATAAATCTACTATCAACCGATATGAGCCTTAATTGATGCTACACAGCTTTCACCAAACGGGAGCATCCAGTTTTGGCAGATCGACTTTTTTAGACTAAGCGTATAGTAAGGTTTCTGGCGCCAAGTACTTATGTTTCTTCCAAAAGTGGATGCTCCCTCACCAAACCGCGCCATAATCATAAAAGCTTGGTTTAAAAGGGTAACATAACATGTAATGTATCGAATTAACTTTAGACACCACGAGTGATATCATGTCCGGGAGCGTAACCATAATAAAATCATTGTAGAGACGCGATTAATCGCGTCTCTACGTGACGTGGTAATTATGGGTAATCAACCGGACATGATATTACCCAACATCTTAGAAAGAATAATTATTAAACTCAAAACAAGTTTAGCATTTGGTAGCGGTTTACATCCAGCAACAATACTGGCAATTAAACTTCTAGAACTTCATATAACCAATAACATGAATGTCCTTGACCTTGGTTCAGGTTCAGGTATTCTTAGCGTTGCTGCTGCAAAACTAGGAGCAAACGTTTTAGCATTAGATAACGATGCAGTTGCAGTTGCAGCAACTCAAGACGCTATCACCCGTAATAATGTTACAGATAAAGTACGGGTAATACAAGGAAGTTTAGGACGTGGTAGCGAAATAGGGAATTGGATGGGCGGCGCCAACCCAAGAAATATTAGACACCTTCAAGAATAGTTCCGGATTTTGTTCCCCCATCCGAATAATTTGATAAAAAGGTCAAAGTTATTAACTTTGACCTAAGAATGTATGATTTCAAATTAAACTTTTGATTGTCGCTTTAACCAAGCCTCTAAATCAGAAATATTCGAGAAATTTAAAAAGTCTTCTCCTAGTGCTTCAAGTTGCTCTGTTGTTAAAGCTTGAAGTCGTTGGAGAATTGATGAGTCAATGGCACCAAATTTTCGGTTCAATTGACGAGTCAAAAAGCGAAAAGCCTCATTTTTTTCTCCTATTTGTTCTCCTCTTTTTTCTCCTCTTTTTTCTCCTATTTCTTCCCCTTTCTGCAATATATCTTGATAAATTACTGATTCTTTCATGATGTCCTCACTTAATAAATTACGAATCATGTTTTTGTCAAACTTTAAACCAGCTAATATTTGTGTGTATGCAGCAGTATTTTGTCTATCACCTCTATCTGGAATTGTAGCAATCTTTTGAGCAACTTGGGATAGTAATTCTTCGGGTGAAGTTGTTGCTGCCAAAGGTGCCAATGGTAACAATGCTTCACTCTTTAGGAAACGCTCCGGGTTTTGTTCCCACATCCGAATGACTTTGTATTTATGGAGTGTGGTTTCATCCCTATACTCGTCTGTATAAGCAATTGGGTCGTTTGTAAACTGCAAGAAAATTACCACTTGTGTTACAGGAAGTTTGTACTGTCGCTTCAGTCTAACGGAGTAATCCAATTCCCGGAATGGTATTGGAGGTTCAGATTCAGGTCGAGTTTGAAATTCGATGTGAAGAATGCGTTTTCCTGCTTGCAAGAATGATACGGAGTCGGCGCGCACTGGTTCGATGCTTAATTCCGTTTTTAGCACTTTAACTTTTTTTGCTCTTGTTGATATTAGCCATTTGGCAAAGTCAAGTGGATACTTTTCTGCGAGAATTTTACAAACGTTGTCGTAACTCACTTTTTAAACCCTGTGTCGTTGATGTTTTTAGAATATATTAAATAGTTGAATAAATGAAGAGTATTTGTATAATTCATTGCCATTATTTTTTAAAACTATTTATATATTTTAATGATTTTGATAGTTAAAATATTTTTTATAACAAAAAATATATAGCAATTTATATATATTGTAAGAAATACCCAAACGTCTCTATACCGTGTGGATTTTACGAATGATTTAAGACTGTTGTAAGACTGCTGTATGTAAAAATAGGTAATTATAAAGCATAAATTTACTATCGACCGATATAAACGCTTATAAATCTCCAAATAAACGGATGACAGACAGCAAAATCAAACCGTGCGATAATTATAAGAAGCTTGGTTTAAAAGGGTAACATAACATGTCATGCATCGAAGTAACTGTATTATCAACAAGTGAAGCAGTTGACTGGGTTTGCACGCTACTAGCATCAACTAACTACACAAGTGATATTAGTGTTAATAAATACATCAGTACTGACTCAAGTCGGCGCCAAAACAATTGGACATCTACAATTAACTTCTACTTACCCAACAACACCCAAGCAAGTGTACGCATTCAAGAAATAGAAAATTTACTTTCACCCTTACATCGCACTGCATTAACAAGCACACTAGAAGCATACGTAATCGCAGAAAAACCTAATAAATCAGATATAAAAAACGAACCTATTCAAATTGGCGAAAGATTTATTATACAAAACCCTGATACCGTTTACTTACCTAACATCCCAGAGAAAATAATTATTAAACTCAAAACAAGTTTAGCATTTGGTAGCGGTTTACACCCAGCAACAATATTGGCAATTAAACTTCTAGAACGTCATATAACCAATAACATGAATGTCCTTGACCTTGGTTCAGGTTCAGGTATTCTTAGCGTTGCTGCTGCAAAACTAGGAGCAAACGTTTTAGCGTTAGATAATGATGCTCTCGCAGTTGAAGCAACTCAAGATGCCATTACTCGTAATGATGTTACAGATAAAGTACGGGTAATACAAGGAAGTTTAGGACGTGGTAGCGAAATGGGAAATTGGATGGGCGGCGCCAATACTGGTGATGTATCTAGTATTTCCCCTAATGGTAATTTTGATTTGATTGTTGCTAATATCCTTGGAAGAATACATACAACACTGGCGCCAGACTACCGACAAGCATTATATAAAGAAAATCAAAGCAGCGGAATATTAATAACATCTGGCTATGACCAAGATTATGAAGAGTCAGTAACAAAAGCGCTTTTAACACAAGGATTTGAAGCAATAGACAGCGAACGATTAAACGAATGGGTGTCATTAACACATAAATTAACATCTTGAATCAAGGACTAATGCTAAACTCTCTCTCCAACTTGGTAAAGTTAGTTGAAATGTACTTGATATCTTACTAGTATCCAACGATGAATAAGCAGGTCTTTTTGCAGGAGTTAGATACTCAGTTGAAGGAATTGCTAGCAATTGTTTAAGTTTTTGTTGACTTGAGTTGGGGTCTAATTCAAAAATTGTTTTAGCAAAGCCATGCCAACTAGTTTGACTAGTAGCTGTGAGATGGTAAACCCCACTATAATCTCTTACTAACTCACGTGTTCCCGAAATGATATGTGTTGTAGCTTCAGCAATCATTCTACTCCAAGTTGGGGCGCCTATTTGGTCATCAACTACTTTTAGTTCTTCACGCTCTCGTGAGAGTTTCAACATAGTAAGTAAAAAGTTTTTACCCCGTAGCCCATATACCCAACTAGTTCTTAAAATTAAATAAGGTACTCCAACTGCTTGAATCGCTTTCTCACCAGCTAACTTGGTTTTGCCATATACATTTTGTGGGTCAGGTATATCTTGCTCGGTATACGGTGTTGCTTGAGTTCCATTAAAAACATAATCTGTTGAGTAATGAATTACGGGTGCATCTAAAAGCTTCGCTTCTTCTGCAATTATACCCGGCGCCACTCCATTAACAGCCATTGCTAATTCCGGCTCGGCTTCTGCTTTATCAACAGCAGTATAAGCAGCAGGATTTATAATTAAGTTAGGCTTGACTTCACGAATTACCGCGCGAATTGTTTCAGGTACAGATAAATCCATCCGCAAATTAACAGAATTTGCTTCACGTACCGCACAAATTACTTCACCCAAAGTCATCAAACTACGTTGCAATTCCCAACCTACTTGACCAGTACTACCAGTTAAAAGTATTCTCATAAGTATACCTCAGCATCTTTAATTAACTTACCCGCTTGGTCTTTGCCAGAAAGGATAGGCTGCAAATCAATTTTCCATCCAATCCCAATATCTGGGTCATTCCATAAAATAGTGCGTTCATGCTGAGGTGCATAATAATCAGTAGTCTTATAAAGTACTTCAGCGTATTCAGAAACTACTAAAAAACCATGTGCGAAACCAGGGGGAACCCATATTTGATGCCTATTTTGCGCGTCTAATTTTACTCCTACCCATTGCCCAAAGTATTTAGAACTACGCCGTATATCCACAGCAACATCAAATATTTCACCAGCTATAACTCGCACTAATTTACCTTGAGGTTGTTTAATTTGGTAGTGCAAACCGCGCAATACATTCTGAGACGAACTAGAATGATTATCTTGTACAAAATGTGCAGAAATATTTGCTTTTTCTTGAAACGCGCGTTCGTTAAAACTTTCTAAGAAAAATCCACGCTTATCTTCAAACACTTGCGGTTCAATTATTAGTACATCAGGAATTTCAGTTTCAATTATTTTCATACTTAAGTATGCTCTTTAAAATAACACTTAGTAATTATTTAAACAATTGGCAATACTGCCTGATGATAATGTTGTATTTGACTAGAATGACTCTCAGAGTTGAGAACATCCATCAAATAACAACCATAACTACTTTTCGCTAAAGGTTTTGCTAGTTGATAAAGTTGCTCGGCGCCAATATATCCTTGACGAAATGCAATTTCTTCAATGCAAGCTATTTTAAAGCCTTGGCGTTGTTCCAAGGTTTGAATAAAACTAGCAGCTTGGTGTAACGACTCATGAGTACCAGTATCTAACCAAGCATAACCTCGACCTAAAAGTTCTACTTTTAACTGTTTTTGGTTAAGGTAAATTCGACTTAAGTCAGTTATTTCTAGTTCACCGCGTGCTGAGGGTTTAAGCTGTGACGCAATTTCTACTACCTGAGAATCATAAAAATAAATTCCTGGTACTGCATAGTTCGATTTAGGAGTTACTGGTTTTTCCTCAAGACTTACTACCCGTCCAGCTTTATCAAATTCTACTACCCCGTAATGCTGAGGTTCCGCAACTCGATAGCCAAAAATAAGGGCGCCATCACGTAACTTAGAGGCGCGATTTAGCACATCAACTAAACCATGTCCATAAAATAAGTTATCACCAAGTATAAGGCAAACAGGTTCATTACCAATAAAATCTTTCCCTAAAATAAAAGCTTGTGCCAAACCATCAGGACTTGGTTGCTCAACATAGCTAAATTCCAAACCCCATTGACTACCATCTCCCAACAGTTGCTTAAATAAAGGCAAATGAGCAGGTGTAGAAATCATCAGAATTTCGCGAATCCCAGCCAACATCAGAGTTGACAAAGGATAATAAATCATTGGTTTATCATACACAGGCATTAGCTGTTTACTAATCACCTGTGTCAATGGATACAGCCTTGTACCGGAACCACCTGCTAAAATAATACCTTTCATATTTCACTCCTCAATTATCTTTCTATCACCATAATTTTTTGCAATCCAGTTTTGGTAATTACCTGATTGAACTTGTTCAACCCAATTAGAATTATTTAAATACCACTGAATCGTCTTTAACAAACCACTCTCAAAACTCTCCTTTGGTTCCCAACCTAAATCGCGCTTAATTTTACTGCTATCAATTGCGTATCTACGGTCATGACCAGGACGGTCTTTAACGAAAGTTACTAATTCCGAGCGACACAAACCAGGTTGAGGAACTAATTCGTCAAGAATTTCACAAATCTTCTTTACAACAGTAAGATTATTTTGCTCGTTATTTCCACCAACGTTATAAGTTTCACCAATAGAACTTTCTTGTAAAACTAAATAAATTGCATCGCAATGGTCTTCGACATACAACCAGTCGCGAACATTTTGCCCATCCCCGTATATTGGCAACGGTTTTCCATTTAGCGCATTCAAAATCATCAGGGGAATTAGTTTTTCTGGAAACTGACATGGACCGTAGTTATTCGAGCAATTAGTCGTTACAGTTGGTAAAGCGTAAGTATGATAGTATGCACGCACTAAATGGTCAGAACTAGCTTTCGATGCTGCATATGGACTATTGGGTGCATAAGGTGTATCTTCGCGAAAAGCTGGGTCAGTTGGACTTAGCGAACCGTAAACTTCATCGGTTGAAATATGTAAAAAGCGGAAAGATGCACGTTTAAGAGACGATAAATTTTGCCAGTAAGCAATGCTAGCTTCAAGAAGTTGAAAAGTTCCAACTACATTGGTTTGAATAAAATCTATCGGACTAAGAATTGAGCGGTCAACATGACTTTCAGCAGCAAAGTTAATAATTGCGTCGGGTTGGTACTGTTCTAAAATTTTGCTGACTAACTCAATATCCCCAATATCTCCACGCACAAAATTATATCCAATATCATCTTGCAATTCTGCTAGAGTCAGAGGATTAGCTGCATAAGTCAGTTTATCTAAATTTATAATATTAGCTAACTTTTGTTTTCTAGCTTTGAGAATGAAGTTGGCGCCGATGAAACCCAAACCACCTGTAACTAAAAAAGTTTGCATTTATTAATTCCTCAATTTGTCTTTAACATAATTTATTATTTTGCTAAACCTTTATATATCAAGTAACAATTTACTAAATTTTTACACTTATCTTATAGTAAGGAGTTGTAATTGACAATATAATTTTGTATCTTTCATTAATATTTTTGTGCCAAATTGGCATTTAAATTAAATTTAATATTTCATATTTCTAGCGTTTAGTACTAATGCACAGGCGAAGAAGTCCTATGCTACAAAGGTCACGCGCGACTTTATAATTAAGGTTGTAAATATGTCCAGATTGTTGTTATGCCTTTGGAACTGCCGCTAATTACATGCACACGCATCATTATTCGCATGGCAACAAACGAGGATATTCCTAAAATCCTAAATTACTTTAGCGAGAATAAAGCGCATCTCACTCCTTACTACCCATCTTGGCAAGGTGGCTTTTTCACTAGAGAATACTGGGAATTACAAATTCAAGTTAATTATCAGGAGTTTGCTAACGACCGTTCTTTGAGACTTTTTATTTTTCCCAAAGCTAACCCGAATAAAATTATCGGTACCCTCAATTTTAGCAATATCGTTCGAGGCGCCGCGCAGTACTGTAACGTTGGATACAGTTTGGCAGAGAACGAACAAGGCAAAGGTTACATGACAGAAGCAATGCAAAGCAGCATTGAGTACATGTTTCAAGAATTTAACATGCACCGCATTATGGCAAACTATATTCCCCACAACCAACGCAGTGGTAATTTGCTTAGGCGCCTGGGATTTGTCGTAGAAGGATATGCTAGAGATTATCTAATGATAAATGGTAAATGGGAAGACCATATATTAACCAGCATTACAAACCCCAACTGGAAACAGACGTGACATGTCACGTCTCTACATTAACTGTACGACTTGGCTGATACTGCGATTTAACCAATTATCATACCACTCGTAAAAAGTTAAGGCATCTTTGACCTCTTCTACTGACTCATACAAATTATCTTCAATATCTGGGTCGTCATGGAAAAAAGCAGCACAATGACAAGTTAAAGGATATATACCACCTTCCCCTACTCGGTCATCAATCCAAATTCTACCCGCTTGTTCTCCTGTAATCACTAATCGAGCTTCAATTCCACATCCATACTCGGCAACAAGAAGACTTCCCTGCACTAGCATCGGGTCATAATAAGCGTTTGGAGCATCTCCGTTACTAGTTTGTAATAAATCTAAATCATTCCACTCTTCATTTAAACAAAACGGCAAAGATAAAAAATCTAACCCCAATATTTCCATTTTAGATAGTTCCACACTATCTATACCTATCAATCCATAACCGGGCCCAACACCACCATTTCCTATGTTTAACAAAAAATCACAAAACTCTTTTGGTAGTGTTACTTTATACTTTGCCTCTAATTCACTAATTTCAGCTTCACTCAAGCAAGGATTTAATCTATACTGGTGCGATTCCGAACCAAATACTTCAAAGCTTTTATCTAAACTTGTTAATCGAATAAGCTTATTTTTTAAATATTGTATTTTATCACTCATAGCCTTACTTGTTACGCTCTCTAAAATATTTAATCTTTCCAACAGTCTATATGACTGTAATTCTTAGATTTTAGATGCACTGACCTAAAATTCCTTATCTGTACCACTAAAAACTAACTTGGTCAACCATTCGCTTTCTTAGGTACGATGAAAGCATAACCAATAATTGCCGTACTCGTAATGACTTTGCCTGAAACTAACCTTAACACCTCTTCGCAAAACCCATTTCTCTCTCTAAACTACGAAAGAGCCATACTCGAACTGGGTGATGATTACTATGACGAAGTAGAAGCAGCAGAATTTCCTCAACTTATTTTACGATGGCGTAACGATGCACTACTGTCGCGTTTAGGTTTAGATGCAGCAAATGTCAGTGACGAACATTTTATCGAAGCTTTCGGAAAATTTGAGGTGCATAAACCCTTACTTGCATTGCGGTACCACGGTTATCAGTTTGGTGAGTACAATCCGCAACTAGGTGATGGTAGAGGTTTTCTGTACGCTCAAGTTCGTGGAACTGATGGGGAACTCTACGATTTTGGCACAAAAGGTTCAGGAAAAACACCTTATTCGCGTGGTGGTGATGGAATGTTGACTCTTAAGGGAGGGGTACGCGAAGTATTAGCTGCTGAAATGTTACACCGAATGGGTGTTAACACATCACGCTGTTTGAGTATGATTGAAACAGGTTTAGATTTATGGCGTGGTGATGAACCGTCACCGACTCGTTCTTCGGTAATGGTGCGCTTTAGTAAATCACACATTCGCTTCGGAACTTTTGAAAGATTGAATTATATCCGGCGCCCAGATTTAATCGGTAAGTTATTAAATCATGTTATCTATATATATTATTCGCATCTTGGCGCCGAGCCAGATAAATACGCCCTTTTCTATAGTGAGCTAGTACAAAGAGTCGCTTCCCTTGTTGCACAATGGATGGCAGCAGGTTTCTGTCATGCGGTTTTAAATACAGATAACATGTCAATAACTGGTGAAAGTTTTGACTACGGACCCTACGCATTTATCCCTAAATTTGACCCCAATTTTACAGCAGCTTATTTTGACTACTACGGACGTTACAGTTATTCTAACCAACCAGGAATTTGTAAGCTAAATTTGGAATTGTTACAAAAACCACTATCAGCAGTAATTCCCACAGCTGACATGGAAAAAGGATTATCACAATTTGAAGACTGTTATCACGCTCAATACCGCGTGTTGATGCTCAAAAAATTAGGATTTACTAATTTAGAAGAGTTAGAATCTGGTGAATACGAAGAGCTATTAAAAGCAACGCTGCGATTTCTAAATAATTATCCCATTAGCTACCATCACTTCTTTAGTGACCTCGCTACAACTTTCTCACACAAATGGCGTGATGATGCTAGCTTGATATTAAGCGGTTCAGAAATTGCTGTAGAACTAGGAGCATCAGAATTATTCTTGGACTGGTCTGGGTTGTACCATAAAATTTTAACGAACATGGCGCCGGAAGATATCGAAAAAGTTGGTCAAACTTTAATTCAAACCAACCCCAAAACAGTAATCCTGCGTCCCATCATAGAATCAGTATGGGAACCCATCGCACAAGAAAACAACTGGGAACCCTTCTACAACTTAATCAAAGAAATACAAAATTAATACCAATCACATTCATTTGTCGTAAATGGTTGATAAGCATTTGCGACAATATGCTTTTGTCCTTGAAACTCTCTACCATAGAAACCATCCTCAAAACCGCGCGCAAATTCTCCACCAGCGGTACGCTCTTTATATGAGTTACCATTTTTGGCGCTTTCTCGTCCTTGACGATAACCGTCAGAATAAGCGCGCGGATGATACGCTGCGTCTTGATTTACATACCACCGTGTCACAGGGTAACAATATCTTCTGGGATATGCTCGACGATAAAAATCACCGTAATAATAGTTACGCGAGTAAGGGTGTCGATAACGATGTGCTTGCGCTGGTTCGTTATTGAGTAAAAAGACTGATGCGCTTGTTAAAGATAATAAAATATAAATAATCTTTTTCATTCTCGACCCCCTTCAAGCCAGGGAACTCTAGATATTTCTAAGATATTACTCTTGCGTTATATACGCATCACCTGATGGGATGATTAGTGGTTCATATCAAAAGTGTTAGTGTGTTCTTTCTTCTTCTTTCTTCTTTCTTCCTTTGCGTCCTTTGCGTTCTTTGCGGTTCGTTTATCCAACACTGCAAAATTAATAATGTAGTGCAATTATACCACAGACATAAGTTTTGGAGAGTAGGAGGAGAATAATACTTAATTTATAAAAATAAAAGTAATAATTATTGCCTGGTTTGATTAAATTTTGTTGGTGTTGGGTTGCGCTGACGCTACAGCCAACCTACGGGGTTGATGGGTGGTAGAGTTTGACGAAGTTATGGTTTGCATCAATTTCTATAACTGAGTCTACATATTGTGGTGATGTTATTAGCGGTTTAATAAACAGTTCGGGATGTAATGCGCGCCAAAAATAATTAACAAATTCTTCGATTTGGATATCGGTCATTCCTGGTCTACCGGAAGCTATCATTTTATGTTCAGCTTCTTTACGCCATTGAACCGAGTAACGGTAGTCTTGAGGATACAACACTATTAAACTATCCAACCGTTCCCATAAAGGTAAATAAGTTGCTAGTTCTTGGTTCATGTCGCGTGCAAATGCTTTGTCTGCTGCATTAATAATAGGGGGTACAGGCGCCTCAAATTTCACGCTGTCAATTGGACGGGCGCCTACAAACCAGCCTTCAAATAGTAATATATCTATATTTGTATAAGTATCTGGAGCTGTTCTATCACCTGCACCACTATGAATTGACTTGTCAAAGCGTGGAATGCTAATTGGACTAATTGCATTACGTACTGCCTCAAGAACGTTCAAACCCAAGTCAACATCGTGGGTTCCAGGTGGACCACGCCAAATTAAACGGGGGTCTTGCTGCTGTAGTGCCAAACGCTGATTATAAGTTTTGTACAAATCATCGAGCGATAAGGTAACAGTAGAATGCCCCATTTGCTCAAGAATTGAAATTAAACTAAGTGCTAACGTCGTTTTACCTGTTCCTTGTCCACCTAAAATGCCTTGGATAATAGGACGACCTGTGTGGGAGCGCAGTTGGGCTATTTGTACTGCTAATTGTTGGTGGATACTCATCAACTCTAAGAACCTAACTTAAATGCTTCAATAAACAAACTATAAGTCAAACCTACCTTAAAAATATTTAATGCTTCTATCCAAAATGATTCCACACCAACACGACGTCGATAAAATAATCTACTGACTAACTCAACTGCCAAAACAATAAGCGCTGCTACGTAAATGTCCAGTTCTGCTCTTTGTCCTGCACTCGTCGAAATAGCCGTTCCTATAAAAATACCTAGTAAAAAACTGATAATCATTACTGACCAACGGCGCCAGGGGTTAGATAACCACTGCCCAAACCGTAGTATAATGGCGCCAACCAAATTATTTAACCGTGTATTTTGCATACAGAATGCATACTATAGATATTTTAGAAAAAACAACTTATCATTAAGTATAAAGAAACCCGGTTTCTTTGTCTAAGAAACCGGGTTTCTGTCTTAATATCTTCTTAACTTAGTCATATTGTGTAGGGGGTAATTACCCCTATTAATTTCTGCTTATAGTAGGATAATATACTTGCTCGATTCAAGAACTCGGCGTAATTCAGTTTAAAATATAGCCTTTCAAGGTTTCCACTTCTTATATTTTTATATTATTGATATGGTGTCAAAATATCATCCAACCCTTTTAGCGGCCTGCTGCTTGGGTATATTCGCACTGTTTGCCGGATGCTACCAAGTTAGTGTTTCGTTTGAACCATCAGGTACCGAAGTAGCATCAACATCATCTGTAGACATTCCATCAAAAACAGTATCAACGTCCCAAACATCTGAACTACTAAGTTATAACTCAGTTAAAACCAACAAAAATACAGGTGTTGGAACCTTACGTCTTAGCAACCAAACAAACCAACCCGTGCGTCTAGCTTTACTATCAAGAAGTAAACAAGCTTCCCCAGCAGCACATTGGGACTTTGCACCGCAAGAAGGAAGCGAAAAGGGTTTACCTCTATCACTTCCTGATGGCAAACTCCAATTATCCAAAGGAGATGTCGTCGTCGCATTTGCCCAAGATGGTTCACGTCGTTATTGGGGACCATATATTGTAGGTGAAACATCTTTCCCAATGTGGAACCCCCAGCAAAAAGAATGGTGGTTAATCTTGGGCAACAGATAAAACGGATGTAACGGATAAGCTATCCACACAAATAAAGCTTTGTTAGATAAAATAACCCATCCGTTACATCCGTTCATCATCCGTTGCCAACTTTTCTTTCTGATGCCAAAGTCAAGCTCGTCCATTCTCCTTTATCATCATACGAACGAATCATACGCTGGCGCCAGTTTGGTTCAATAAGCCATCCGGTTTCTATAAATAAAGGTTGTCGTGGTTGTAATTTGGCAGGGAAAGTTGCCGAGGCGCCATCAGGTAACATTAATATATGTATAGGGTTATTTGGGTTGCCATCAAACTCAAGAATGGAACCGTTGATTTTAGCTGTTGAAGTGATGGTATGATTTCCGAAACTAAGATTTTGGACTAAGC
Organism: Calothrix sp. PCC 7103; assembly: GCF_000331305.1. Taxonomy (GTDB): domain Bacteria; phylum Cyanobacteriota; class Cyanobacteriia; order Cyanobacteriales; family Nostocaceae; genus Dulcicalothrix. The sequence continues at coordinate 1,699,187 of NZ_KB217478.1, forward strand.
GACCGTCTTCGAGATGCAGTTTCATCTTGCTTGTGGAAGTCACAGGGTTACGTAAATCTGTAAATATAGTAGTAGTTTCGCCTTCCCATTCTCCTAGTAAAGCTTCCACACTCAACGGTGGACGTTCGACTTTATCGCTTCCTTCGCTATGCTCCCTGATTAGGGTAAGTGATTTCAAATTACCTTCGTTATTAAATAATTGTACTAAACGCAGGCGGCGATTTTCGTGAATCAATCCAAATTCGGCGCCAAATTCTGCAAACGGTGCGAACTGTATTGTACCTTGACTAAAGGCGCCGTTTTCAAAGAATAATGTACTTCGTGCTATCGTACTAAATTCTAAAACTAAATCTTGTAATCCTTCGCGTTGTAATGTTAAGCGTGCGGATTGATTATCATTAAGTCCTTCGATCGTTAAACGACTCACACGGTCGTTAACTTGTTCTCCTTGGGGTGAGAACTGTGTAAACGAACCCACCCAAACATTCAGATTTTTTAGAAAATATTCCCATTGATTAAGCACAACCCTATCCTTTTGCGAACCGACGGACAGCAAATAAGCTCCCCATTAATCCTACCGTTGCACCGAACCCCAAAAGAACCAATGGTAAAAGTAATGTTTGTGCGAAGGATAATTTTAACCCTGTAGTCAGAAATTTAATAAATTCGGGTTGGTTACGAAGTAGCTGGTTCACAAACCGAGAAGTCAAACTGATAAAACTCCAAGCTATTCCACCACCAAATACTCCAAAAGCAACACCTTGGAAAATAAAAGGTAAGTATATCCACGTAGAAGTGGCGCCAACAAGCTGCATAATTTCAATTTCGCGGCGCCGTGCCATCACAATCAAGCGAATCGTAATACTCGTTACAGCAATAGCAGTCAAAGTTAAAATAACCGTAATAGTCAACGTCATCCAATTTAAACCGCGATTCAACTGAGCAATGCGTACAACCGCTTCATCAACATATTGAACAGTTTCCACACCTTTCAATTTCGCCAACTGCGTTGCTAATTTAGGTACTGCATCAGCCGAGCGTGCTTTAACTTTTAATTCATCTACCAATGGGTTAGTTCCTAACTGCTGAGTGGCGCCTTCAATATCAGACATTCCCAACTCTTGTACCAACTTTGTCCAAGCTTGGTCTTTTGTAATATTTTCTACATTCACTACTCCTGGCATTTGGGCTACCATTGGCGCCAGAACAGCAGCATTAGCATTACTCTCTAAATATACCGACACCTCCAACTGACTACCAAACTGGTTAAGCAACTTTTCTAATTGCCAAGAAGTTTGGAGACTCATACCGAATAAAAACAGCAGTACTGTAATAGTACTCACCGCTGCCCAGTTCATCCAGGCGCCCCGCTTTAAACCCAAAAACGTCTCTTTAAGAAGATAATCTAACTTTGTAAATATTTTTAACACGGTTTTCCCTGTGTGCCTAATTGCACTCAATACCAGGCTACTGTTATAACATGAAGCAAAGGTAAAGGGTAAAGGGAGTTAAAGATAGGACAATAAATCGTCAGACATATTAGACATGTTGAACATTTTAGACTATACTTAAGAAGTAGTCTAGAAACACGAGATGTCAATAAATTATGTACCACCAAGGGTCGCTGCCTCTAAACTTGGAGTCAGTACCAAAACGCTCGAAAGGTGGCTCGAAGCGGGGAAAATCGAAGGAATCTTTACCCAAGGAGGTCAAAGAAGATACAACCTCGATTCAGTTATCCCTATTCGACCTGGTAATCCCGCAGACGAACGAATTACCGTCCTTTATGCCAGAGTTACAAGCCGCAGTCAAAAAACTGACCTTGAACAACAAGTTAACTTTCTTAAGTCTCGTTATCCCGATGCAGAAATCATCACCGACATCGGAAGCGGACTCAATTTCAAGCGAAAAGGTCTTCAAACCTTACTGGACAGAGTTCTCTCAAACACTATCAAACTTATTGTCGTTGCCCACAAAGATAGGCTTTGCCGTTTTGGGTTCGATATTATCTCATGGCTTTGTACTAGGCAGCAGACTAAAATATTGGTTCTCGACCAAAAAAACCTCAGCCCGGAACGAGAAATGGTCGAAGATATCCTTGCCATCGTCCACGTCTTCAGTTGTAGATTGTACGGACTTAGAAAGTACAAAAAGCAAATTGCTGAAGACAGTGAGCTACCGAGTGTACCCAAGTAAAGAACTTGCTTTTATTTGGAAGAAATGGGTTGCTGCCGTCCGTAAGGTTTACAATATTTCTATTGCTTATCTTAACCAAAACCAAAGTTTTGAAAAAATAGGTAATAAAGGCGGAAAGATGGGTTTTAGGACTATGGTTAAAGCTTCCGGTCTAATCCCGCAATGGTGCTTAGATTTGAACGTATCTAAAATATTAGATAATGCATCAATGGAGGCTTATAAAGCATGGTCTGAAACTGCAAGAAACCCTAACTTCATTGGTAAGGGTAAGAACAAAAAACCGCATCCTCAAGCAGGATTAAAAATAGCTAAGTTCCGCAGTGTTCGTGACCAAAAGTTAACAATTCAATTTGACCCGACTGCTTATAAAAATGGTAGATGGATGGTATCAACTACTAAGCATTTACCCAAGCCAGAATTTAAGGGGCAAGAATTTTGTGTTCTAACAGATGGCTCTACGGAATTGACCTATAACAAAGGTCGTTGGTTTGCTCATTTCCCTGTTGAGTGCGAGGTTACAAGCAAAGTAACTAATAAAGTAATTGCTTTAGACCCTGGTGTTAGAACTTTCATTACGGGTTTTGATGGTAGTGATTTCTTAGAGTTTGGGAATGGAGATTTTAACAAGATTGCTAAACTTTGTTCTCATCTTGACAAACTAAAATCAAGGCACGATAAGTCTAAAGGGCATAGTTTTAAACGTTTACGTTATAAGCTACGTCAATCTATGGAACGAATTAGAACAAGGATTAAAAATTTACGTTCTGAGTGCCATAAGCAAGTCGGTTCTTATCTTGCAAAAAACTACGACATAATTGTACTTCCAACTTTTGAAACGTCAGAAATGGTAGTGAGAAAGAAGCGGAAGTTAAAAAACAAAACAGCACGAGCAATGATGACTTGGGCGTTCTATCAGTTTTCTCAAACCCTAGAACATTTGTGTTTCCGTTACGGTTCCAAATTGGTAAGAATAACTGAAGAATATACTTCAAAGACTTGCAGCAAATGCGGTCACGTTCATAGAAAACTTGGCGGTTCTAAGAACTTTAAATGCCCAAATTGTGGTTATGAAATACCGCGAGATTTCAATGGAGCCGTCGGGATTTTCCTGAAGGCGATGTGGGATACCACCTTCACTGACTCTGTTGGTGATGTTGTACTAGATATTGAGAATGTCTTAGATGTTCAAAAATGTCCAGGTTAAAAGTATCAGTATAAACTTTCTTGTTAAACTCTTGTGAAACTCTTGTGGAACGGGCATCCTTGCCCGTAACCTGTAGGTTGGGTGGAGGAACGGAACCCAACATATAGCATTCCTAATTGATTTGTAAAAAATGATGCTTATGTAACGAACCGCAAAGGACGCAAAGGACGCAAAGGAAGGAAAGAAAGAAGATAAATATTTTACAAACGATTTTGGATTGCTATATATTACTTAATTACCAAAAAGACACAAAGGAGGAGTTAAAATTGGCGCCTGCTTAATAGCCTAACTACGCCTTCATTTAAATTTATAAGCCTAGATATAGCTTCGTCCATCTGAGCTATTTTTGCGTCAAATTGCCGATTTCTTTCTTCACGCTCTAGTCTGTCCTCTGCCATCTTATCAAGCATACCCTGAATTGTTCTGGCATTGCTTTGTATGAGTTGTCTAAGTTCTTCATCACTCATCGTTTTTATCAAATTTACAATTTTATTGGTATGTTTATACTACCACGAGAGAAAATAGTTTGTTTTAGCACTTAATATTATTTACATTTTGCCATTCTTTTCCTTTGTCTGACCAATGCTGCGAGAATTGTTAAGATTGAAGTAACATACCGTATAAAACTAGCCAGTTAGAGCGAGTGACTTTTCCCATGCCATCTGATATCGCCGTTGAGAAGAAAAAGTTAAAAAATCCCCCTTTGAAGTTGCACTATCTGGGAGACCGTGCGCTGCGTCAACCAGCCAAGCGAGTTACAAAAATTGACGATGAGCTTCGTCAACTCGTGCGTCAAATGCTGCAAACTATGTATAGTAGCGATGGTATTGGGTTAGCGGCGCCTCAAGTTGCCATTAATAAGCAACTTATTGTTATCGATTTAGAACTCGACAAACCCAACAGTCCACCATTGGTTTTAATTAACCCTACCATTAAACAAACCAGCGAAAAATGTGATGTTGCTCAAGAAGGATGTCTAAGTATCCCCAACGTTTATATGGATGTTAAACGTCCAGAAAGCGTGGAAATTGCTTACAAAGATGAATATGGGCGCCCAAAAACGCTGAAAGCTGATGGTTTACTCGCGCGTTGTATTCTACATGAAATGGACCACCTCAACGGTGTGGTTTTTGTAGACCGTGTAGAGAATTCGCTTGCATTGGGACAGGAACTATCTAAAAATGGTTTCTCACAGCAGGCTGTAAAACCAATAGTATAAAGGCGGATAGTAAAAGTGTATTTAACCCCAAAAAGCGGTTTCTTCCTAGCAGTTTCGTGCGTCACTGCAATTGCAGCAGTTGGTTCTGTTTTTGAATTAAGTTATGGTCAACCTAACCTCGGTACGCAAACCACTGCCATCATCTTAGCTTTGAGCATTCCTGCAACTGTACTTAGCTTTTTAGCAGCAGTCAAGGATGCAAAAACGAATATGAAATAAGTATCACCTTTATTTTTTGCCTCTCAAAAACCCGGTTTCTTGAAGAAACCGGGTTTTTATAATTTTCCGAAATCTTCAAATCTGACCGTGTATAGCTTTAATTATCTAACAGTATAGTAATTCATCTGACACAAAGAGGGGTCATGCCCCCTTTTCGATCTGAAATTGAGAGGGCTATAAAGGTCTGCATTGTCTAAACCGATACAGTCACATGCACGATATCTAAATTTGTTTAATATCTCAAGTCAATTGGGTGATTAATCTACTACACACATATAACTAAATAACTAACTAGTAAAAATTAAAAATATAGAGGGTAAAAATGAGACACGAAAAGCTTTCCGCTGGACTTTTACTTGCATACGAAGATTATCAAAGTGAAGGTGAGCAAGCGTTAATACCACATAAACGTTCTCTTGGTATAGTTTCGGCAAAAAGTAATGTTAAGCCAACTAAAAGTGTAGTTTTTGTTTACTGCGATGAAAATGCTGACTTGAGTCATCTTGAACCCTATGGAGTTCGAGTCAACCAAAATACAGGCGCCGTCAGAACAGCATATTTACCTATTGATGGTTTAGATGCATTATCAGAACAAGAGACAGTTCAACGTATAAAGCCATCACGAAAAATGAAACTATTGATGGATGTGGCGCCTGGTAAAGTTAAGCTTCCTGAGTTTAAGAATAAAACAGGACTAACAGGTAAAGGTGTAGTAATTGGTATTGTAGACAGTGGTATTGATGCTAAACACCCAGCTTTTGCAGGTCGCATTTTGCGTATTTGGGACCAAACAATGTCTGGGCCTGGTGTTGCTGAAGGTAGCTATGGTGCCGAGTTTACAGACACACTACTCACTGTTTCTCAAGATACCGAAGGACATGGTACCCACGTTGCTGGTATTGCAGCAGGTGCAGATGAAAATTATGGTGGAGTGGCGCCTGAAGCCGAATTAGTAATAGTTAGAAGTGATTTACAAGATGCTCACATTGCAGATGGTATTCGCTACGTTTTTCGAGTTGCACGCGAGTTAGGTAAACCAGCAGTAGTAAATTTAAGCTTAGGTGGACATGCCGACGCACACGATGGTAGTGACTCACTATCTAAAATTATTGACGCAGAAACAGGTCCTGGACGTATAGTTTGTTGTGCAGCAGGAAACGAAGGCAACGATAATATTCATGGTCAAGCTGTAATGGCGCCTTGTTCAATGCATACAATGCGCTTCAACGTACCGCTTAACCAAGCTGGTATCGTTTGGTTAAACGGATGGTATACAAAAGACGCACAATTGCAAGTGCAATTACGTAGTCCTAATGATTTTGTTACACCTTGGCAAAAAGTTGTTACTGAAGGCAATCCTGCACAGGAATATACTTTACCCGATGCGCGCGTTAAAATTGTCACACCTGGCCCAGATGCAGCTAACGGAGACTATAATTTCTTCGTCCAAATTCGTGGTATTGACTCTTCACCAGTATCAGGTGGAATTTGGCAATTGCGTTTACAAAATGAAACATCAAATCAAACTTGTGTTGATGTGTGGACAATTGACAACTCAGGCTCAGTATTTTTTACAGGTCAAAGCGTCCAAGATGCAATGAAAATTGGCTCTCCAGGTTGTGCAGCTTCTTCAATAACAGTAGCTGCTTATACAACAGTAAATAAGTACAACGACATCGACGGTAAAGAGCGTGAAGTTGGATTAAAGCTAGATAATATTTCTGATTTCAGCAGCGAAGGGCCATTACGTAACCAAGCTCAAAAACCTGATGTTGCGGCGCCGGGAGCAATGATAGCATCAACAATGTCATCATCAGCAGGTTTCGACCGTTCCATGATGATTAACTCCAAATTTGTGATGATGGCAGGTACAAGCATGGCATGTCCATTTGTCACTGGTTTAGTAGCTTTAATGTTACAACGTGACCCAAGCTTGGCGCCTGAAACAGCCAAAGAAATGTTACGCAGCAATAGCTATATTCCCGAACAACCTCAAAACACCTTCGATCCAAAATGGGGATTCGGATTAATCAATACTGAAAACTTGTAATCTCTTGTAATCTCTTGTAACCTCTTGTGGAACAGGCATCCCTGCCTGTCCCAACTAAACATTATCTCTTAAGATAGTTACGCATACTAAATAAATCTTGTTAGTTTAATAGTGTATCGGTTTTAAATACAAACATATGAACTACAAGAAAATTGATGCTGCTTTAGCAATGGCTATTGACGAAGTTGAGAGCTACGAACAACCCAGCCTAATAGTATTTATTCATACCAATCAGCCACTTGAGGCGCCTGCTATTACATTTCTAGAAAGCTTAGGAATTAAAGATGTAACTAGCGACAAAGATATTTATACTGCCAATGTTTCATCTGGTACAGTTTCTGAACTGTCACACCAACCTTGGGTGAAGTCTATTAAACTATCGCAGAAACTGCGCTTGATGAAAGTTGGGAAGTAGTCTTTCAGATTTTGTAGTGTTATTACTTATTAATACTGGGATTAATTTGTTTTGATTGATTTCAGTAGTTATTTTTCTCTGAAAATATAATATTGTGATGGTTGGGTTCCCGTTCTCCACCCAACATACGTATAAGGGTGGCACCTGGGAATGTGACGATAAATAGTAGTAAGTAAATTTTTATACATTAGATAATAATAATCAAAGTGAAATTTTGATAAAAAATCAAATATCGTTCATAAATAAGCTCAATAGAATTTTGTAACCCCCTTATCAGTAGTAACAGAGAAGAATAAACTGAAGGTGGAGATGAACGGCAGTCGGGAGAAACCAGAGTGAAAAAAGTATTATCAATAATTCTCGGCGGCGGTGCAGGAACCCGCCTCTACCCATTAACGAAGTTACGTGCGAAACCGGCAGTGCCTGTGGCAGGTAAATACCGTTTAATAGATATTCCTGTAAGTAACTGTATAAATTCGGAAATATATAAGATATACGTCCTGACGCAGTTTAACTCAGCTTCTTTAAACCGCCATATTGGTCGTGCGTATAGTTTTGCGGGTTTTAGCGAGGGTTTTGTGGAGGTGTTAGCGGCACAGCAAACACCCGAAAACCCTAGTTGGTTCCAAGGAACAGCAGATGCAGTACGTCAATACCTTTGGTTATTAGAGGAATGGAATGTTTCGGAATTCCTAATTTTATCGGGTGACCACCTTTACCGGATGGACTACCGATTATTTATAGAACGTCATCGTCAAACAAATGCTGACATTACACTGTCGGTAATACCAATGGATGAGCGACGCGCGTCAGACTTTGGGTTAATGAAAATAAATGACTCAGGTAGGGTAATTGACTTTAGTGAAAAACCAAAAGGTGATGCCCTTAAACAAATGCAAGTTGATACTAGCATACTGGGATTGAGTGAGCAGCAAGCCAAGCTTCAACCGTATATTGCCTCAATGGGGATTTACGTATTCAAGAAAGAGGTTTTGATCAAGTTACTCAAGGAATCTTTAGAACGAACAGATTTTGGTAAAGAGATTATTCCAGATGCTGCAAAAGACCATAACGTACAGGCATATTTGTTTAACGGTTACTGGGAAGACATTGGAACAATAGATTCTTTCTATCACGCGAACTTAGCGCTGACACAACAGCCACTGCCTCCATTTAGTTTCTACGACGAACAAGCTCCTATATACACCCGCGCTCGTTACTTACCTCCAAGTAAATTATTAGATTGTCAAATAACCCAATCTATAGTTGGGGAAGGATGTATCCTCAAAAATTGTCGAATCGAACATTCGGTACTTGGTGTACGTGCCCGCGTAGATTCTGGATGCATAATCGAAGACTCGCTATTAATGGGCGCCGACTTCTACCAAACCTCCGTAGATAGAAAGGGTATTCGAGAAGAAGGAAATATTCCCGTAGGAATTGGAGCAGAAACAATAATTCGCCGTGCCATCATCGACAAAAACGCACATATTGGTCATGATGTCCGAATTATCAACAAAGATAACGTTCAAGAAGCCAATCGTGAAGCCCAAGGGTTTTACATTAGAAGCGGTATTGTAGTAGTACTCAAAGGCGCCATCATTCCAGACGGAACAGTTATTTAGAGACGCGATGTAGTAGAGACGCGATTAATTACGTCTCTACTACCTGTTCGGAAATTGCCCTTTGACATTGAGCAAGAACCGCACTTAGTCGTGTTGAATTATTTGTTAAGTTATAAATCAGGTATTTTTCTCTCGCCATATATCTCTAAACAATATCTAACACCTTGCATCCTAATACTTAGGAACAAGGTATAAACTAAAAACCTATTAACAGTAATTTCTACAGGAGGCTGCTGAATGGCTGCAACCGATTTTAAAGATTATTATTCACTCTTGGGAGTTAACAAAACTGCTAGCCAAGAAGAAATTAAACAAGCTTTCCGTAAACTCGCACGTAAATATCACCCTGACGTAAACCAGGGAAATAAACAAGCCGAGGCAAAATTCAAAGAAGTCAACGAAGCATACGAAGTATTATCCGACCCAGACAAACGTAAAAAATACGACCAATTCGGTCAGTACTGGAAGCAAGCAGGCCAAGGTTTCCCAGGAGGCGCTGGAGCTGGTGGTGTTGATATGAACGGCTTCGACTTCGGGCAGTATGGAAGCTTTGAAGACTTTATAAATGAATTATTAGGTCGCTTTGGAGGTCCTGGAGCAGGCGCCCGCAGTCAAAGTTATTCGTATCGAACTTCAACAGGTGCCCCAAGTGGCTTTGACGGTTTTGGTTTCCAGCAAGATTATCCTGGGGGTAGTGGAACTCAAGATAGCGAAGCAATGATTTCGTTATCTTTGGGCGAAGCATATAACGGAGTTGAAAAGAGACTTCAAGTTGCTAACGATATTATTAACGTTCGCATTCCCGCAGGCGCCAAAACAGGTAGTAGATTACGTGTACGCGGAAAAGGGCCAACCAACCTGCAAACTAAACAACGTGGTGATTTATACTTAAAAGTCCAAGTTCAACCACACTCATTTTTCCAGCTAGACGGCGATAACCTAGTATGCGAAGTCCCAATAGCACCAGATGAAGCAGTACTAGGAGCATCTATCGACGTTCCAACACCTGACGGAACAACAGCAAAAGTAAATGTACCAGCAGGAATACGTTCTGGGCAGTCGTTGCGTTTGCGTGGTAAAGGTTGGGTATCAGGAAAAGGTGGACGCGGTGATTTACTCGTAAAAATTATGATTGTTGCCCCAAAAGATTTGAGTCAGCAAGAACGCGAATTATACGAAAAGCTACGCACAATTCGTTCATATAACCCACGTAGTAACTTGAATAATATAAGGTTGTAGGCAACGGATAGAACGGATGTAACGGATGGTTTGTTCGTTATATTCGTTATTCTATTGTCAGCCTCCCTGTCCACAGGCAAGATGCCTGTGCCACGGGTATCAGGAGTTACTTTTGGGGCTTTAAATTTTTAGCCTTATAAAAGGTTTCCAAACTTTGAGTATCACCAACAAAACGCCAATGCCAAGGTTCATAGCTCACACCTTGAATATTATCTTTAGGAAAAGACAACTCAAAGCGAAACTTAGCGGCATTTTGTGATAACCATTCATAAGCCTTAGTTTTCTCAAAATTAGCACTTAAATTTGTAGCCGGTACATTCCCATCACCAATATCAATCGCGTAACCAGTATGATGCTCACTATAATTAGGAGGCGCCGACAGTGCCGCACGTTGTGCTGGAGTTTGGTTACGTTGGGCGCCAACAGCGAAAAATAACTGCTCTTGTTCTTTAACTGAACGAAACGCGGAAATAACAGTTAAATTTACACCAGCGCTACGAGCAGCTTGTTGCATCGCTAAAAATTGCTGTGCAGCAGCTTTTCGCATTCGGAAGCGTCCATCGTTAGTTAGAGGAGCAAGTTCAGACTCAGGAGCTTCAGCATACGGCAAATGTCCCAATAATGAACCATTCGCTTGAGCTTCAACATCAGCAGGATTAACAGATGGACTTGCAGTAGTCAATGGTGCAGAAGCTTCTTGTGTGGATTTTTTTGGTGCAGTGATAAAAAATAAAAATCCACTAATAACAGCAAGCACAACAAACCCAGCGGCTCCACCCAATATCAATACTGGTAGTTTACCCTTACCAGGCGCCACATCAGAAGCGTCACGTAACGCTGCGGGAATATCTTCACCAGAATCAGGTGAGGGTTTTTGTGGCTTTCCAGAAAACCCAGCATTACTCAAGGGTCAACTCCTGCATTTTCTTCAATAATTATTACCGATTGTAATCTGGAAAAAATATAACGCAATAGATTGAATTTGACATCTATATTTAAAGTTCACTCTGATAAGTATTTACACACTCAAAACCCCCCCAAACTTTGGAGGGTTAAAAAATAATATTTTAATATAGTATTTATTTACTACTAGACTGACTCAGCACTTTGCACTCAGCACTGATTAAAATTAACCAAGAAAGCTTAATACATCGCGCATCACACTGTAACCTGCCAAGTCCCAAAGCAAATAAGCAAGAAATCCAATCATTGCCAAGCGACCGTTCCATAGTTCGGCTTGAGGATTGGCGCCAAAGATAAAAGCATTGCGGTCTACACCGTTATATGCTTTAGCGACTGCTGGTAAATCGCTTGAAGGACGAGTTTCACGAGTTTCCATTTTCTTTCTCCGATGTTAGGTAATAGGTAATTAGTTAGAAACCTGGTTTTTACGTAAAAAGAAACCAGGTTTATGATTATTTAGTAACCAATTAAGTGCAATACATCACGTAATACACTGTAACCAGCTAAGTCCCAAAGTAAGTAAGCGAGGAATCCAATTGCCGCCAAGCGACCATTCCATAATTCAGCTTGAGGAGTAAAACCGAAAAGAAAAGCGTTGCGGTCAACACCGTTATATTCTTTAGCTACTGCTGGTAAATCACTTGAAGGACGAGTTTCACGAGTTTCCATTTTCTTTCTCCGATATTAGGTAATAGGTAATGAGTAATATCCATTAGAAACCGGGTTTTTTATTGATATCTTGTAATGAAAACAATATTTTGCGTAAAAACCCGGTTTCTTATTAGTTAGTAACCAATGAAGTGTAATACGTCACGTAGAACGCTATATCCTGCTAAGTCCCAAAGTAAATAAGCAAGGAATCCAATTGCTGCCAAGCGACCATTCCATAACTCAGCTTGAGGAGTAAAACCGAAAAGAAATGCGTTGCGGTCTACACCGTTATATTCTTTAGCTACCGCTGGTAAATCACTTGAAGGACGAGTTTCACGAGTTTCCATTTTTGTTTCCCCTAAATTTCATTTCGAGCGTAATGTTTTAGCCTAATTTCTTAATCTAATTAGTTTTTTATCTAATTAGTCGGCTGTTGTTTTTCTCTTGTCTTTAATTTAACTGTTAAAAAGCTGTTTGGTTTCTGTCTACAGGCACAACATGAACGCACTTGTGAACGATTATTTTTAATAATATTTACGTGTAAATATCCACCCATAGGATGTTAAAAAAAACAAAATGTAACGAAATGTAACGAATGTAACAGAAACCGCGTTTCTACCCCAAATCGTTATTTTTATTACAGCTTATAACTAAGAAACGCGGTTTCTTGGCGCCTTTGGACTAAAGATGACGACATTTCTATCTAACGCTGGAGGTAGGGTTCAAACTAGCGAGAGATGCCCAAAAGGTGTTGTATAGCCGATTCTATTACTTAAGAGTTGGGTAAATCCATACAATAACTTTCCCTTATGTAATTTTATTCCCCAATGTTTTAATAGGATTAGAGGAAGCATATACAATGTTTGATAAATCAGATATAGGGCTGTTTAGCGTTAAACCAATGCAGTGGTTTATGCAAGCGGCGCCAATAGACACCTCACAAATCTCACCAGCGCAAGCTTCAGTGGTTACAGGAGGACCTCGGTTCTTTGTAGCTCTAATCGCTGGTGTGATTCTGGCTTTTGCAATTCAACTGGTTTTAACAAATTTATCGGTTGCCGCTGGTATTACCTATTTAGGACGTTCCTCTGACTCCGACTCACATTCCACCCATAATGAAGCAGGCAGTTTTGGCGGGACAATCCGTAAAATTGGAACTGCGGTGGGTATGTGGACTTTAGTTACTGTCACCATCGCACTAGCTATTGCATCTTTTCTTGCAGTTAAACTCAGCTTACTACTTCTCAGTCCTGGGTTGGGTGCAATATTAGGGCTAGTAATTTGGGGCGCCTACTTTTTACTATTAGTATGGGTAAGTTCTACAACGGTAGGTTCTTTAATTGGTAACGTCGTCAATACTGCAACATCCGGACTGCAAGCGATTATGGGTACTGCTACTGCCGCATTAGGCGCCAAAGCAGTAAATAATCAAGTAGTCTCAACAGCAGAAGCTGCAGCTGCTGCTGTACGCAGAGAATTCGGTGGCGCCATTGACCCAGGTCATATCCGAGATAATATTGAAGATTATCTGGAAATGCTTCGTCCACCTGAGTTAGATTTGGGTAAAATTAAAAGCGAATTTGAAAAATTACTCAATGACCCTCAGTTAAAAGATATTGCAGGTAGTGACCTTCGCCATATTGATAAAGACAAATTTATTAGTTTAGTTAGCGAACGTACTGACATTTCCAAACGTGATGCAAATCGTATCGCGGATACATTATATGGAGTATGGCAGCAAGTAGTTGGTCAACAACCTCAAAAAGACCGCTTGGGTGAGTTAGTTGATTATCTCAAGTCTTTACCACCAGGACAAACTAAAACAGATGAACTGAACGCGAAGTTAGAAGCTTTAATTGCAGAAACACGTTCGGCAAAACAAGCAGATGATAAAGCTGCCAAAGAAGCAACTCCTGGACCACTGCAAAGAACATTACAACAAGGATTTTCAACATTATCGGGTATTGTCCTAGGACGTACAGATTTATCTGATTTTGATGTTGAGAAAATTATAGGCGCCTTAAGTCAAGCCAAAGAGAAAGTAGGCAACCAAGCAGATAAACTAGGTATACCAGCACCAACGAAACCTTTTAGCGCAATTCGTGCGGACGTTGAAAACTATTTACTTAACACCTACGCATGGCAGTTAAGCAACGAAAAAATTGCTCAGGAATTCCGCGACGTTATATATGACCCTGCTGCTGACCCAGCAAGAGTCCGTCAAGAAGTAGAAAGTCTCGGACGTAACGACTTTATAAATATTCTTCAGCAACGTGGGTTATTGACACAAACAGAAATTCAACGTATTGCCGACAAACTCGAAGCAGTTCGTCAAGAAGTTTTATTAAGCGTCACAGCAGCAGAAGAGCGAGAAATAGTGGTTGACTTGCAGCGTCGAGTCGAAAGTTATTTGCTCGTCACTCCCAAAGACAATTTTACACCCGAAGCTATTGAAAGAGACTTTAAACCCATACTCGAAGACAAAAACGCCGACTACGAAACGTTGTCACGACGGTTATTAGTACTTGACCGTCAGCAAATGCTTGATATTTTACTCGAACGGAATGATATTCAACCTCGCGAAGCGACCTATGTTATCGAACTATTAGAAAAACAGCGTGACCAAGCTTTAATTGAGTCGAAAGGACTAGCAGAGCAAGCTAAGTATCAAGCTGAAACTTTATGGTTGAACTTAGAATCGTATCTGCGAAACACAGGTAAATCAGAACTAAACCCTGATGCTATTCGCGCAGACCTGAAAAGATTACTTGATGACCCGCAAGCTGGACTTTCTGCAATTCAAGCACGTTTATCTAGATTTGACCGCGATACTCTCGTGCAATTGCTCGCGCAACGTCAAGATATAACAGAAAGTGAAGCGAATCAAATTCTCAATACAGTTTCAGAGTCGTGGCATAATGTTCAAAGGGCGCCATCAGCAATAGCTGACAAAGCCAAAGAACAATACGACAACGTAACAGCTACGCTAACAGATTACTTACGCAAAACAGGCAAAGAAGAATTAAACCCCGAAGGTATTCAGCGCGACTTAAACAAACTGTTTCAAAACCCCCAAGAAGGTGTAATCGCTTTACGTAATCGGTTGTCTAAAGTTGACAGAGATACCCTCGTACAATTACTATCACAGCGACGCGATTTAAGCGAAGAGCAAGTTAACCAAGTTATCGATTCGGTACAAACTTCGATTCGTGACCTTATAGGTGCCCCACGTCGAATTGCCACTCGTACACAGCAACGAGTCGAAACCTTCCAAGCCTACCTGCAAGAGTATTTGCGTCAAACAGGTAAAGAAGAACTCAATCCAGAAGGTATCAAACGTGACTTGAATTTACTACTACACGACCCACGAGTTGGAGTAGACAGTATATCCGAGCGTCTTTCACACTTTGACCGCGACACAATAGTAGCGCTGCTTAAAATTCGTGAAGATATTACAGATACTGAAGCTGAACAAATCGCAGATAACATCGTCTCGGTACGCGACCAATTTGTCGAACAAGTACGAGGAATACAACGACGCATCCAAGACGCAATTGATGGAGTATTCGGAAAAATTCGTAACTACCTAAATTCGCTTGACCGTCCAGAATTAAACTACGATGGCATCAAACGCGACGTTCGTAAGTTGATCGATGACCCACAAGCAGGATTCGATGCATTAAAAGACCGTTTGCAATCGTTTAACCGTGAAACCTTGGTTGCAATAATGAGTTCTCGTGATGACATCTCTCAAGATGATGCCAACCGAGTTATTGACCAAGTAGAACGCGCGCGCAACAACGTATTACAACGTGCAGAACGTATCCAACACGAAGCACAACGGCGCCTAGAAGACGTTAAACAACAAGCACAACGCCAAGCCGAAGAAACCCGTAAAGCCGCAGCCAATGCCGCTTGGTGGCTATTCCTCACAGCAGTTGTCTCCGCTATTTTCTCAGCAATTGCAGGCGCCGTCGCAGCCACAGCTTTATTGATATAACCCCCTTATCTCCCCTTAACCTGTAAAAACAGCCTCCCATCTTTAGATTAGGGAGGCTTTTTATTGCCTCTCTTTTATTGCCTCTCTCTGTGTCCTCCGTGTCTCTGTGGTGAAATAATTTTTTTACCACAGAGGCACAGAGAGCGCAGAGAAGAGGAAGTCCAGAAACAAATTACAGTAAAGTTCGTTATTATTCTTAGATGCTTCAAACAGTAGCTAATATATACATAAATCTATGAAAACTATTTCCCGCGCGTCACGTAAAGCCTCAATATTAATTGCTATATCACCCTTATTTATCACACCGTTATTTTCGCACTCAGCCTTAGCGCAATCAACCAACCCATCACAAATAAATTCATATATCCAGCAACTAAGCAACACGAATCAAAATCAACAAGCCCTAAAATCATTAGTAAGTATAGGTAAACCCGCAGTTCAGGCTTTAATTACGGCATTACAACAGCATCAAAACCCTGAAGTCCGTGCTGCTGCTGCTACTGCATTAGCTCAAATAGGCAATGATGCGGCGCCAGCTTTACCAGCATTATCAAGAGCATTACAAGACAAAGACCCAAAAGTTCGCTCTGCCGCAGTAGAAGCATTTGGCAGTATCGGCAAACGAGCCATGATACCTTACTTAGTAGCTAATTTAAAACACGAAAACGCATCTGTACGTTATAATGCAGCACACGGATTAACTCGACTTGGTAATTATGCGGAAAGCGCAGTTCCCACTTTGACTGAAACTCTAAAAGATCAAGAAACTTGGGTGAGATTAACAGCAGCGACAGCATTAGGAAATATTGGAGTGCGTGCGTTATCATCACTACCTGCTTTAGTCACAAACATGGAAGATAAAGACATATCAGTACGACATAGTGCCGCATATGCTTTAGGAAGTATTGCAACAAACGCACAAGAAACAGTAAACAAAGTATCTACAAAAGACCTAGACACACTGATATTACACCTAGAAAAAGGCTTAAAAATAGCTGGAAAACCAAACCTAGAATTTAGACAGCAAGCGGTTTCATCAGTTCGCACACCCCTAGAAGCATTAAAAAAAGAAAGAAACAAACGTAGAATTACCCAAATACTATCTCAATGGAAACATATTTCTCTACGAAATATTGAATTAAAATAAAACTTGAATGTAGGTTGGGTGGAGGCTTTGCGCTCACGTAGTGTGCCCGATAAAAACCCAACATAAACAAAATATAATCCCTCTTAGGGATGTAGGAAAACAAGTAATATAATTGTTTATTTAAAATAGCAATAGTCTAAACAAGGTAAAATCAAACAATGAATAAAACAATAGTATCAATTGTAATAACTTTATTTGTATTATTATTTATTTTCTCTCCGTTTGCAGCATTTTCAGGCTTACTACTTGTATTATTATTTTCACTAATATCTTCGCTCTTCGCTAATATCTTCCAAGCATTGCTAGGAAAAAATCCAGATAACTCAAATTCTAATCCGGCGCCTTAATAGTAATTGTATAAGGGACGGGCAAGGATGCCCATCCCACAAGAGCTAGTACACAACAATTAGATTAAATGCTTTCTTTCTTGAAATTACAAAAGCTTAATATCTTGTGCTTACTTCATTGGGGTCACGATAAGCATGAGGTTTTTCATCGCGTTTGAGAAGACCAGCTAAACCAAGTAATCCTAACCAACCAAGCCATCCCCAGCTAGTACCACGCTCTTCTTGGACTCCCGTTGTGCGTTGAGAATTAGTAGTATCAGTTATTGTACCTGTACCAGTGGTAGTTCCATCGGTAGTAGTGCCTGTTGTTGCCCCACCTGTTGTAGTTGTTTCATTCGTAGTAGTACTTGTTGTACCTGTTGTGCCTGTTGTACCTGCGGCGCCAGTTCCTGTACCTAATGTTGAATCAGTTCCTGTACCAGTTGTACCAGTTGTACCTGCGGCGCCAGTTCCTGTTCCTGTACCGTAGGTTGATGAACCAGTACCAGTACCAGTGGCGCCCGTTCCTGTTGTTCCTGTTCCTGTACCGTAGGTTGATGAACCAGTACCAGTACCAGTGGCGCCCGTTCCTGTTGTTCCTGTTCCTGTATCGTAGGTTGATGAACCAGTACCAGTACCAGTGGTGCCCGTTCCTGTTGTTCCTGTTCCTGTACCGTAGGTTGATGAACCAGTACCAGTACCAGTGGTGCCCGTTCCTGTTGTTCCTGTTCCTGTACCGTAGGTTGATGAGCCAGTACCAGTACCAGTGGCGCCCGTTCCTGTTGTTCCTGTTCCTGTATCGTAGGTTGATGAGCCAGTACCAGTACCAGTGGCGCCCGTTCCTGTTGTTCCTGTTCCTGTACCGTAGGTTGATGAGCCAGTACCAGTACCAGTGGTGCCCGTTCCTGTTGTTCCTGTTCCTGTTCCTGTTCCGAATGTGCTAGTACCTGTATCAGTAGTACCAGTACCAGTACCAGTACCGAATGTGCTAGTACCAGTACCAGTGGCGCCTGTGCTACCCGTTCCTGAAGTTGTTCCTGTTCCTGTACCTGTACTACCTGTGCTAGAACCTGAAGAGGCGCCTGAACCCGAACCACCTGTTTGCGCTGAAACTGGTAAAGATATAGGTAAGGTCGCAACACCGAAAACGCAGGCACTGGTCAATATTAGTTTGGATATCTTGGAAGGCTTCATTGTTTTAGTTGCTCCGATTTTTTAGGATAATGGGTTAATTGTTGGCGATGCAATAATTACAATTTCAATTAGATTGCTAGAACAGAGCTTATTTATTTCAAATTGCTTTGAAATTAATTCGAGATATTTAGATTGAGTTAATAAACACTTAACTAGGATAAAATTTTTAACTATATTTCACTTCCACCACAGACAGAAAGTTGCTACATCAAAAGGAATAGGAATATATATGTAAAATAAAAAGACGCAAAATGTAAAGACCGAATCTATTCGGTCTTTACATTTGTGGATATTGGTATTTTAATAATTAAATTGAATAGTAGAGGGGGAATGATTTTGCGTCTTTGGGTTTGACGTAGACTTTTTGCTGTGGTTCCAGGTTTAATTCGTCAAAGCGTTCGCGTGATAAGTGCGCTGTCATTACTTGTCCGTCTTCTAACGTTAACTCAGCTTGTATTTCCCAACCTAAGTTGATTAATCGACTTATTCTTGCAGGTACTGTTGTACCGTTAGGGTTTGTTTCTATAATTATGTCTTGGGGTCGTAAGAACATTTTTGGATGTGCTGAGTCAAACCCGTTACTCTGAAATAATCCTGATGTGCTGGGTAAAACGTTTACTGGACCAATAAAGCTCATTACAAATGCTGATGCTGGGTGGTCATAAATTTCGGCGGGTGTTCCAATTTGCTCGACAGCACCTTTATTCATTACGACAACTTTATCAGAAACTTCCATTGCTTCTTCTTGGTCGTGGGTTACAAATACTGTGGTTACATGCACTTCATCGTGCAAACGTCGTAACCATGCGCGCAAATCTTTACGAACTTTTGCATCTAAGGCGCCAAACGGTTCATCTAATAATAATACCTCTGGTTCCACAGCTAATGCTCTAGCTAATGCTACACGCTGCCTTTGTCCTCCCGAAAGCTGTGATGGGTATCTATCTCCAAGTCCACTCAATTGTACTAATTCGAGTAGTTCTGAAACTCGGTTTTTGACCTTATTTTTTGGTGCCTTACGTATTTCTAGACCAAAAGCGATATTTTGCCGCACCGTTAAATGCTTAAATAAAGCATAGTGCTGAAACACAAATCCGATGTTCCGTTCTTGAACACTTTGATAAGTCGCGTCTTTGCCTGTTAACAATATTCTACCTGTGTCGGGCAGTTCTAAACCTGAAATCAAACGCAGTAATGTAGATTTGCCGGAACCTGAAGGTCCTAGCAACGCTACTAACGAACCGCTTTCGATTTCTAGACTAACGTTATCAACTGCCTTAAAACTTCCAAACTGTTTGGATACGCTTTCAACTACTATGCCCACTGACTAACCACCTTTAGTTATAATCTACGGTTACTGGGTAGGGATACCGTGTTATAAATATACCATATGTGGATGATTTTGGTTAAAAGCTATTTAAAGGGCATAGAAACGATGAAAGTTGTGCCAACTCCTTCTTTGCTGACGAAGCTTATATCTCCACCGTGTAGTTCAACATACTGTTTGACGATGGATAACCCTAAGCCGTTACCAGGAATTTTACCAACATTGCGGCAGCGGTGGAATTCATTAAATAATTCCTCTTGGTCTGTGTAGGGAATACCAATACCTTTATCTTGGATACGAAAAATAGCTTCTTCCTGAAGACAGAATAAATCAAATTTGACGGGTTCACCGTTTGGGGAGTATTTGATAGCGTTTGTGAGCAAGTTGTTTAAAATATGTCGTAGCAGCTTTTCGTCGAGAACAGGTAACTGGGTGGTTGCTTGTTTTGTAGAGGTCAAATTAGTTGTTGTATTTGCTGGGTTTTTCTCTAAGCACCGTAAGTTAGAAGTTGATGTGCTATCTTCTCCTTGCTTTGCACATCTTCCTTGAACGGTGAAAATAATGGGATTGGAATTTTTTGTGCAAAGTTGAATCTCTTCGGTTAGGCGTTTGCAGAATTGTTCTAAATTTAGAGGCGCCGGGTTAAAATGAACTTTACCGACTTCACCTTGACCAACGAGTAAAATATCACCTAATAACTCCGTCATATGCGTAGCGGCTTTTTTGATATGATTGAGATATTCAGTTTTTTTATTATCGTTGATTTGGGCGCCTTGAACAGCAAGTAACTCAGTAGAAGTAATTATGGCACTTAAAGGATTACGAAACTCGTGGCTAACTTTTGAAACGAACTGAGATTTTAGTTGACGTAGTGTTTTCTCTTTGGCAAGCGCTTCTCGCATGACAATTTCATTTTGATGTCGAGAAAATGCAATTTCAATAGTGGTAATTAGTTGAACTTCATCAAATGGTTTTAAAATATAGCCAAATGGCTGGGTATGTTTTGCTTTCGCAAGTGTATTTTCATCCGAATAAGCTGTTAAATATACAACAGGAATATGAAACCGAGAATAAATTTCTTCTGCTGCTTCAATACCGCTCATTTGACCTTTAAGCATTACATCCATTAAGATTAAATCTGGCTTTAATGCTTCTGCTTTTTCAATTGCATGTTCTCCATATGCGACAATTGCGGGTACATTATAACCCGAACGTTCTAGAGAGTTTCTAATATCGCAAGCGATAATACGCTCGTCTTCTACAACTAGGATTTTCATGAATTAATTGCTCCTTATTGTTCGACGAATGTGATTGTGAATGAGGTACCAAGTTTATTATTAAAAATAATCGAACCTTCTAATTGCTCAACTAAGCTCCAAACCAATTGTAACCCTAAAGATTGGTTTCTACGTAATTCAATATCATCGGGAACACCAATTCCATTATCGCTGACGCTGAAAGAGTATTTACTATTTCCTAAATCTAAAAATTCTATATATATTACTCCAAACTCAGCGTTAATAAATGCGTGTTTGATTGCATTTGAAACAAGCTCGTTAATAATGAGACCGCAGGGAATCGCTGTATTTATTCTCAACTCTACTTGATGTATTTGTAAGTTAATTTTTATGTCTTTATTAAGAGAGTACCCACATGCAAGGTTATTACTTAAGTTACGAATATATTCAGAAAACTTAATCTTACCCAAGTCTGTCGATTGATATAAACTCTCGTGAATCATTGCCATTGCACGCACACGGTTTTGACTATCACGCAAAATATCTAGTGCTTCTTCATCTTTAATGTATCGTGCTTGTAGTCTAAGTAAACTAGATATGACTTGTAAATTGTTTTTGACGCGATGATGAATTTCTTTGAGTAATACTTCTTTTTCTTTTAAAGAGCCTTTTAAACGAGCTTCTGTATACTTACTGACGGTAATATCTGTATTTGAGCCTGCCATGAAGCAGATTTTCTCGTTAATATCACACAACATTGTACCGCGTGCTAAAAACCAAATATACTGACCATCATGATGTCGCATTCGATGCTCTATCTCGTACTTAGGAATCAAACATTCAATATAAGCATTTATTTCGACTTTGAGCGCATCAATATCCGAAGGATGAACTAAATTTAACCACTCTTCAAAACTATTCGATAACTCGTTATCAGCGTAACCCAACATTGCTTTTAAGTTAGGGTCAATATATATTTCATTAGTATCAATATTCCATTCCCATATTCCCACTTTTCCTGCATAAATTGCTCGTGTATAACGCTCTTCAGCCTTTTTTAGTTCATAAGTTCTAGCTTCAACTCTCCGCTCAAGTTCCTCCTTGGCTGTTTGCAAAGCAGCTTGCGCTTGTTTACGCTGTGTAATATCACGAACAATTACAATAACTTGCTCTTGAATTGATGGTAGCAAACGTGCTTCATAACTTTTCTCTCCATCATGCATCAATAAAGAGTACTCGATTGCTACTAGCGATTTTGTTTGGTTAAGTTCGACGATTGCAGTATTTAACTTTTCGCTAACCTCGGATGGTAGAACAGCTTTAACAGGTTTACCTAAAAATTCTTCAGGTGGTACATATAGTGCTGATTCGTCTTGAACATAGTAGCTAAGTATTGTTCCATCAGCAGCAAGACGAAAATAAATATCGGGAAATGCTTGAAATATCTGCTGTAACTCAGATGTTGTTTTTAGTAGCTGTGCTTCGGTTTTAACCGAAAAGCAAATTTTCTCCTGTAGTTGCTGATTGGTTTTTGCCAATTCTTCTGCACGAATTGTATGTTGTTTAGTTTTATTAAGTTCAGTTTGTAATTGTGCTGCAATTGTCTCTGGTGTTAAAATCCCTAAAAAAGAACCGTCTTCATCAACAATCGCTAAAGATTTATGATGTTGTTTTCCAAATAGCGATAATGCTGTACTAGTTTCAATATTTTTGTCAACCGTCACAGGCGCCTGCATAACTTCGCCAATTGTAATAGTAGTATAATCTACTTGAGAGAGCAGTAATTTTACTAAATCACTAACAGGAAATATACCCAGTAAACGTGATTGTTCGACAACATAAACACAATCGCATGGCATCGTTTGACATGTAGATTCTGAATATGCACCCATAAAATTAATTACATTCAGTAAGGGCGTATTACTGGTAAATGTTAGTGTCGGAACAATACTTTTTACTGTTGGCATAAGCGTGCGTTCTCATAGCTCAGGTGCAAGTTAAATGACTATTAATATGTTAAGTCTTGTATATGTCACAATTGTTTAGCTAGTTTGTTTTTTATATAAAACTATATTAATAAGTTAGGGTACATTCAAAACAATAAATCTGTATTTACACTCGATATGTACCTGCCTTACTCAAATTAAAGGCATAAAATAGTTAAGTCGGGAATAATTAGGTGAGCGAATGAAAGCGATGTTATCAGAAAAACAAATTCCACAGCTTGCAGCAATAGTTGGAGAAGATGCGGTTTGTATGTGGGATTCAATAGAAACTAGTCACCTTTCCCGTATTAGTCGCGCGTTTTTACCTTCAGTCACACCTCCTAGTTGCATCGTTTATCCACAGTCAGAAAGTCAATTAGCTTCACTTCTAACTATTGCACACGGCAATAAATGGCGAATTTTGAGTTGCGGCAATGCCAGCAAACTTGGTTGGGGCAATTTGGCAAGAGATACAGATATAGTCATCAGTACCGAGCGGATGAATCAAGTTATTGAACATGCTGTTGGTGACTTGACGGTAACAGTATATTCTGGCATGAAATTTGCGGCTTTACAGCAAATGTTAGGAAACACTAAACAATTTCTTGCCCTCGACCCCAATCCATTATCAACAATTGGTGGTGTTATTGCTACAGGAGATACTGGTTCATTACGACAGCGTTACGGCAGTGTTCGCGACCAATTGCTTGGTATTACGTTTGTTTTAGCTTCAGGACAAATTGCAAAAGCTGGCGGAAGGGTGGTAAAAAATGTTGCTGGGTATGACTTAATGAAATTATTTACAGGTTCGTATGGCAGTTTAGGAATTATTACCCAAGCGACATTTAGGTTATATCCTATGCAGTCTGCATCTTCTACTGTTGTATTAACGGGTGAAAGTGATGCATTACAGCAAGCAGCAGACATTTTACGTGGTTCTGCGTTAACTCCTACACAAGCAGATTTACTATCGAGGCAACTAGTAGCAAATTTAGAGTTAGGTAAAGGACTAGGATTAATGGTTCGCTTTCAAAGTATTGCTGAAAGTGTTAATGAGCAAGCAATTCGACTTTTAGAGGTTGGGCAGAAATTAGGTTTGCAAGGAACTTTATATGAATTAGAAGATGACACAAGCTTATGGGAGAAATTGCAACAACAAATCCATTCTTCCAGTAATACAGACTTAATTAAGTGCAAAATAGGAATATTACCGACACAAGCAGTTGATGTGCTGAGTTTAGGAGAGATAGGAATGGTGCATATCAGTAGTGGTTTAGGAATATTGGAGTTTACAACTTTAGACAAAGTATTAGAAGCACGTGCGTTATGTCAAAAGCACGGTGGTTATTTAACTATTTTGGAGGCGCCTGCTTCTGTCAAGCAGAAAACAGATGTATGGGGTTACACTGGAAATGGGCTAGATTTGATGCGAAAGATAAAACAGCAATTTGACCCAGAGAATATTTTAAACCCTGGAAGATTTATAACCTAGCGATGTGTTGGGGAGGAAAACTGGCAACGGATGTAACGGATGTAACGGATGATTGATTGTACTGCAAACTGGTCAAACTATAATCTCCTGTCATGCTGAGGTACGAAGCATCTTCTATATTTTCAAGCTTGAAATATTGTGAAGTTGTAACCCGTTTTTATGATAGTCACAAACAGCATATAAAAGAATGCGGGCAAACTGACGAATCCCGTAGGAGACTTAAGAATTAATAATCTATAAACAATTCTTTTATCTGTTTATCCGTTACATCCGCTCTCATCCGTTGCAAACTTTCTCACTTTATAGTATATAGCGCCTGCAATCTACATTAATAAAAACAAACTTTACCCCTCCTCTTAACTCCTATGCAAACTTCAGAAAATTCAACTAACGAGACTGCTAACATAAAAAACCTCAAAGGGTTTGACGCAAACCATCCACCCGACCCCAAACTCATAGATAGCTGTGTACACTGCGGGTTTTGTCTCTCAACCTGTCCAAGCTACAGAGTACTTGGCAAAGAAATGGACTCCCCACGTGGACGTATCTATTTAATGGACGCAATAAACGAAGGTGAAATAGCACTTAACGAAGCATCCGCACAACACTTTGACTCATGTTTAGGATGTTTAGCTTGTGTAACTACTTGTCCTTCTGGGGTACAGTACGACAAACTAATATCCGCAACTCGTCATCAAGTCGAGCGTAACTACCCTCGTAACTGGTTTGACACACTAATACGTAAATTAATCTTCTCTCTATTCCCTTACCCAAATCTTTTACGTGTTTTTCTAGTTCCTTTGTTTATCTACCAAAAACTAGGTTTACAGAAACTAGTGCGTGCAACAGGTTTACTCAAACTAATTTCTCCTCGCCTAGCCGCGATGGACTCGATATTACCAGAAATTACCTTAAAATCATTTCAGAGCAACTTACCAACAATCATTCCAGCCCAAGGAGAAAAACGTTACCGTGTCGGTGTAATTTTGGGTTGTGTACAACGCTTATTTTTCTCACCAGTCAACGAAGCAACAGTACGTGTACTAACAGCAAACGGTTGTGAAGTAGTAATTCCTAAATCACAAGGATGTTGTGCAGCATTACCAGAACACCAAGGACAAACCCAACAAGCGCAAGCATTAGCAAAGCAAATGATAGACAGCTTTGCCGACACCAACGTCGATTATGTAATTATTAATGCAGCAGGTTGCGGACACACCTTAAAAGAATACGGTCACATATTAGAAAACGACCCAGAATACAGCGAAAAAGCCAAAGAATTTGCAGCCAAAGTCAGAGACGCACAAGAATTTTTAGCAACCGTTGGTTTAACAACAAAACTATCACCTATTACCGAAAAGCCCTTGACATTAGTCTACCAAGATGCATGTCACCTATTACATGGTCAAAAAATTAGCGTCCAACCACGTCAACTTTTACGACAAATACCCAATATCAAATTAAAAGAACCATTAGATGCGGCGTTATGCTGTGGAAGTGCAGGTGTGTATAATATGCTGCAACCTGAAGTAGCAGAAGAACTTGGGCAACAAAAAGTACAAAACTTACTTAATACGGGCGCCGAGTTAATAGCTTCACCAAACCCAGGATGCGCGCTGCAAATTAGCAAGCATTTGAAAGCACAAGGTAAAAATGTTGAAGTAATGCATCCAATAGAATTGTTAGATTTGGCGATTAGAGGTGAGAAATTGAGTTGATCCCCCCAACCCCCCTTATTAAGGGGGGGGCTTTAAGACAACTCTAAAATGTCATTCTGAGCAAAGCGAAGAATCTCTATAAATCTCCAAACTAAAAAGTAAACTGGGGTACTGAACCAGAAGATTTTGAGGTGCAAAGTTGAGATGATTCGCAGTAATTAATAACTATTAATTGTTTTTAGGAGGTTTACCACGTTCTAAAGCTTTAGATGCTGGAGGTGGAGAACTTGGCGCCTGTTGTAAAATTTCTATAATTGCTGTGGTAACTTCGTTTATTTTTCCATCTTTCCAAAAGTTCATACAGTTTTTGTGTCTAAGATAAAAGCTCTACAATCCTTATTTTATAAGCTTTTAGAGCTAGTGTTATGAAACACGCATATGAGTAAAAATTGCCCAAAAACCCTTAAAGTCAACACCCTAGCCTACTACACCCTTGTTATGATGATTTAGCATTCATTATTTCGGCGTATCAAATATTAGACCAATATTTTGAAGGAATCCATATTTTGTTAAACTTCTGTTCTTGCGCTGCGGCAAGGCTTGGAGGCATTAAAAATTCTCCGATAACACTAATGACTTCAGTCAAGGAAACTTGTTCTGTCTTAAGTTGTCCCTTATTAACAAAGGATTTCCATTGTTTCTGTTTAGCAGTGTCAAGAGCAAATTCTAAGGTTAAAGCGAAGGGTAAGATTGTGGGTAATGTTGTTTTGCGTCGGTTAAACGTATTTTTGATTGCTTCGGAAAGAATTTCTCCCTGAAATTCAAATTTTTGACAGAGGAACCAGATATCATAAAAATCTTTTAATCGACTGTTTGTAATGCCAAGGTCAACCATTGCTTGAAATTTTTCAGCAACGACTGTTTCACGAGGATAGACAAGCAACGAGGGAGCAGGCATATCCAAGATAGTAGGAAATTCAGCTAATGCCGCTGATGGTGTAACTGCATCACCAAATCCAATATCAACTTGAACCTGGATATTAACCGAAGTCAGTTTACCCGTCAACTTAATTCGTACCCCTTCATATTGCTGTTCTTCCTTGATTGTTTCACCCTTGACACTTTCTTGATCAAAGACAATGCCATCATCCTCAAAGGCTATACAGCAAATTTCTGCAAAGACTTTTTCCAGATAATAAATTTTATTTTCGCCATAACCAAGCAGGTCTAAATCTTTAGTAGCTCTATGCGGCTCACCATGCCATATCCTAAATAGACTTGCTCCCTTTAGGATAAACTGCTGCTTGTATGGAGATTGACTCAACCTGTATAAAAGACGGTCAGCGGCATAACGAGTAAGCAGATAATTAAAATCCTCCTGTCGGAGTTTTGAGAGTTGTAGCAAACGCCCTTTAACTGAAGCTGGAATATTACGAAGTAACTTTTTATTCATTTGAGCGACTCTAAATAAGGACGCATCACATTTTGCATTCGGCAGATTTTGGCATAATGCCAAATCTCGTCGATGCTGCAATGTCTCTCCCGTGTGCTAGAACGTAGTGCTTCGATAGCGACATCAAGACCAATTTTGTTACGAAACTTGAAACAATCTACAACGGTTTTAGCAACAGAATAAACTCTTACACGCACTCCTTCAATTTCATGCTCCTCAATCCCAGATTTCAAAGCTTGACCAGACATATAAACAATCCGTAGTGGAAGTATATCTTCTTTAGGAGCGCGTGCTTTTTGGGATATAGTTAACCATACTTCAAAAGGTGCTTGGGTTGTCAGTTCATAAAAGCTGAGAGCAGAAAGCAAGCAGATTATTCCATGAGGAACCCTTTTGGCTGCTTCCACGAGGCTATGACTTTCTGTAATTTCTGCTTCTGTGAAAGTATAAAGCCCACGGGCAGAACGAATTAGCAATCCTTGCTGCTCAAGACGTTTTAGATATTCCGGATGGATTCCTTTTGCTTCCGCGTCTTTAGCGCGAATCACCCCCATCTCATGGGCGAGTTCCAGCACTTGCTGCATTTTGGACATATTTTAATTTACCACCTGGTTCAATTTGTATTTAAGTGATAAAACGTTAGTTATTCTATATATTTACCGACATTATATCACAAAATATCATCAATTAATATTTTGTAACGAAGGAGTACAAACTTTCTACTCTATAACTTGTAAGTCACGTATCAAAGGAAGCATTGCAACGCAGGCTAAAACAATATTTGTCGTTAGTCGCAAAGTGTGCGTCTGGTTAATTAAATACCTGGTTTCTTAAAATTTACAATGGCAATATTTACAGGTATGATTCAATCTTGTGGTTGGGTTATGGCTTATAAAAACATGTGCTTTATATGTGAGCGTCCAACTAAGCTTTCTTTTAATGACCAAAATCGTCTTCATGCAGATGGGGAGCCAGCAATAGAATATGCTGATGGTTTTAAAGTATATTCTTATCAAGGTACAACGTTACCTGAAAAGTACGGCAAAGTTCTTACGAAGCAATGAAAATTGCAATGGTTACTTGAAGAAAGAAATGCGGAATTGCGACGAGTTTTAGTTCAAGGTATTGGGTATGAGCGTATTTGTTAGGAATTAGGCGCCGTTGAACTAGATACTTGGCAAGAATATACTTTATAAAAATTGATAATTATACTGAGATGCTACCCTGCGGGAAAACTACATTAACGTTCCTCAGCATGACATTCATAGACATTTTTCAAACATCCTCTTAAACTTCTCTTCTTCCTTTGTGTCTTTGTGGTTCATTCCTCTTTCTCTCTGTGTCTCTGTGGTAAAATACTTAGCCCCAAAATTTATTGCATAAACCTGCTATGTTTAGGACTGCACAGGCTTTCCGGCCTGTGCGACAAGAGGGATTAACGCATTATTGATAGGATGAGGGTTACTGCTGAACATAGGGAGAGGGCAAGTAACCAAGTGTTGAATTGTTTTTGCTTTTTTGCTTGGGTTTCTACTTTTTGGTGTAATCGTTCTATTTCTGTTTGTGCTTCTTGAAGTTGGTTGTGGATGCTTTGGTTATCGAGATGTAGGTTGTCTAGTGCTTGTTTCCCTCCAAAGTCGGTTATTATTGTTTGAATTTCGGTTTTTATGGTTTGGATTTGTGAGTGTGCTTGAGAGACTTCATTGGTTTGTGTTTGGGTTTTTTCTTGGTATCTGGCTATTTCTTGTTTGGTTGTTTCGATTTGCGTTGCTAGTTGGTTGATTTGTTCGAGTTGTTGAGGCAAGTCTTTGGTGAATGCTGGTAAGATTGCTTCTAGTTGTTGCGCTTGAGTTTTTGTTGCGTCTACGCTGTCTATTATAAATTTTAGTTCGTGTCTGAATGTGCCTAGTAAAGTTTGGTAGTCTCCTATTTGCTCTAAGTATGATGTTATTTCATCGCGAATTTCATGGATTGCACTGATATTTACTTCTAGTTTGACTTGTTGTTCTTGGATTTCTTGGATGTTGTTTTTGACAGTTTGTGAGAATAAGAATGTGTCTGATTTTAATTGTTCTATTTTGCTGTTATCTTCAATAATGGCTGTGTGAATGTTGGCAGCTTGTTTGACTGCGTTGTTCGCTGTTGTAATTCCTCGTTCGATGGTATGCCAAAGTTCTTCTAGTTGTTTGGCTATTTCTGCATCTGTATGTAATTTCATTTAATTTTCTCCTTTTAATAATAGATTATTTAGACGTGATGTAAATGATTCACATAGTAATGTTACTAGTGGCTTTTGTTGGTTTGATTGAGTGTTGATATCTTGCCAAAAACTTAGATTTTGTTGGTAGTTGCCATCATATATATGTGACCTGACGCGCGCTGCTTCATACGGTAAACCTTTTGCTTCTAGGTCTTTGGCTATACTTTTCAATAAGTATTTATACTCTTGGAAGTCGGTATCTTTTAATAGTTCAGCTTCTTCTACTGCTTGCCAAGATAATCCCATTGCGCGTAATAGTAAACAGCGCAGGTGGATATTTTGAGTTTTTTGGAGTTCGTTGTTTAAGTGTTCATGTGTATGTTTTTTTAATAGTGTTATGGCTTGGGTTTCCCATATATATAGTTCTGCATTTTCTACTCCGGCAAATTGCAATGCTAAATAACTATCCCAATATAGATAACCTGTTTCGCAACGTTTGAGTAGACGTTGTTGTACGTCATCAGTAATTTGATTTAAGTCGGCGTCACTGACAATTTCACTAATCCAATTTATGGCGCCACTCGTATCGATGATTTCACATTGCTGAAAAAAGTTATAGCCATTGTCAGAAAGGCGCCTCATTTCCGACGTTGTTACAACTACTAATAAACGAGAACGCGCGCGGGTTAAAAGTGTATACCATTGAAAACTTTCTTCTAGAGTCGGTTTTCCTTCACCTTCAAACAAGCAAAAAGCAACACAAGCTTCAAATTCACGACCTTTAGCTTTTTCTGGGTTGAGAATTACTAAATTATCGTTCGAGTTTAATGCTTTATTAGAAAGTACTTTAACCGCTTTCGCTAAGTCACGGAGTAAGTAACGACGATTTTCTTCGTTACCACATTCTCCAGCAAGTTTGTCTAAAAATAAAATCGCTTCTTCTTTAGATGCACATTCTAATAATTTTACACTTTCACCAGTTTCAAAAGCGTGTTTAGGATTCGCTGGTAATGGTAGCTCTTTACATTTGTTTTCAGATGTAATTATTTTTGCTACTTCCCAAAATTGATTTGCAAATTCTAATATTTGGCGTGAATTACGGTAATTACGTACTAGTTCAATCGAATTTTTAATATGTAACTGTCCCCAGTTAAAATCAGTAGCTTGAATGCGTTGATTTAAATCACCTAATAGCCATAAATAGGTTTGATGCCCTTGGGCAGCCCATGACTTACATACTGAAATAATAGCTTGTAACTCGCTTAATAAATAATCTTGTGTTTCATCTACTATTAATAAAGTGCATTCAGAATTACTAGGGTTAATATTGAGTGAATTCTGTAATATTTTCGCTGCATCTGACCGTGATATACGACAAGATAAAGCTTTATAAAAATGCTTTTTACTAATTTTTAATAAATTTTCAACTCGGTGTGAGTTGACTTGATACATAACGTTTTTATCATTAGCTTTATGCTTATTTTCATCTAACACAAAAGCTTGATATAATAAAACGTCATCGGTTGTAATATCAGTTTGACGACTATATTTCAGTGCTTGCTTTAATGCATCTAACTCTTCTTGTCCTGAAGCTAGACGGTTTTTAAACTCAGGATTAATTTTAGTCAACCACTGTGGAAACGTACCTAACCAAAAATTTTCTTGAGTTGCTGCTGTTTTAACTTCAGAAAATTCTGAAATATCACGTCGCAAAGCTTCCGGTACAATCAACATTGTATTCCACCCAAAATTACGGTGAATTTCGCAAGCGAATAAAGTTGCACAAACCGTTTTACCTGTACCAGGCGCGCTTTGGATTACAATACATGAACTATCTTCAAACTCATGTACCGTTGATGGTTGATACTGCGAACACAATATTCGTAAAGGTTCATCCAAAATATTGCGCTGGTAATTCGTCAAAATAGGTGAGTACCGATAGCTACCATACACAAACCTGTACCAATCGGTATCTTGCTCTCGATTCCATTGATATGCTGGGTTTTCCTCTAACGCAGTACCTTGTGGATGTAAAAGTTCTTCAATAACGTTTGTGTGCGAACATTCTCGCTCATCAAAAGCATGATCATAAACACTATCGCGCAACCCAGCTTTGATAACAACTACATTATTATCTGCGCGATGCCAAATAACGCGCCATTTGCCAGAGCGAGTTCGTAACAAATTATCAAAACCCTTGAGCGCTTTCGTTTGTCTTTCATCTCCTTGACTCAACCGATGCAAAATCTGGTAAATCCTTTGCAGGTCAGCAGGTGGAAGCTTTTGAATTTCACGAAAGGCCGCGCGGATTATTTTCACGTCAGCCATACACAGTGTTTTCTCCCCGATAAACAGTAGTCGTATGCGCTTATTATTCCCACCTTTACAAGAGATATATATATAGTGTTAATTTTGGCAACTTGTAGCACAGGCGTCTCGCCTGTGCAGTGATATATACTGTGAACTGGTAAGATATAGACTTTTGTCATGACTCAGCATGAGACGGCGCCTAATCCTAAAGCGGCAAAGAACTTGTATACTAGAAAAAAGTTTGTGTGATGGAAGTTTTACATATGCCTTCACCATTTCCTGGCATGGATCCATACCTTGAACAACCTGCTTTTTGGTCTTCGTTTCACAGCCGACTTATAGTAGCGATTGCAGATGCAATTGAACCACAGCTAAGTTCCGAGTATTATGTTGAAGTTGAAACCCGAACTTATCAAAGTGATGATAGTGATGATGGGTTACTGATTGGCATTCCAGACGCTATTATATTTGCCAATAAATCTGATACAACAAACGAAGAGCAACTTACAGACAATAGCTCAGTAGCTACACAGTCTCGTCCTGAGCTAGTTACGTTACCAATGCCAGTTTCAATTAATGAGCGTTATTTAGAAGTGCGCGAGATGGTAACGGATGAAGTTATTACAGTGATTGAACTTTTATCTCCAAAAAATAAGCGAGCTAGTGATGGTCGAGTTGCTTATGAGAAAAAACGGCGAGCAATTTTAGGCAGTGGTACTAATTTAATCGAACTAGATTTGTTACGAGCTGGTAAACCAATGGAGATTCGAGGAATGCAAACAACAACCGCGTATAGAATCTTAGTTAGCCGTAGCCATCAACGTCCCGCAGCAGAACTTTACCGGGTTTCCCTACAACAGCAGTTACCAACTTTCCCTATACCTTTGAAGCTTAATCAAGTAGAACCTTTAGTAAATTTACAAGAAGTATTTAATGGTGTTTATGAACGTGCGCGTTATGCGACACGCATAGATTATCACCAGCCTGTTCCATCACCTGCATTGTCGAAACAAGATGAACAGTGGGTTCAAGCGTTGTTATCACGAATTTAAAACGTATAAATATTTACGATTTTCATGAACTTTTACTTTGTATAAAGGCGTGATCAAACACCTGATGTTTGGGGATTAATTCATGCAGATTTGCATGACGGCAATTATTTATTTTATAATGAAGAAATTCGATCGATTGACTTTGCCCGTTGTGACTTTGGGCACTACCTTTATGATATTGGTGAGTCAACTCAGTATTTAATGCCTCAAGTGAGACCCTCATTTTTTGAAGGTTATCAAACTATTGGTAAGTTATATCATGTCCGGGTACATAACCATAATAAAACCATCGTAGAGACGCGATTAATCGCGTCTCTACATTGTCGGGAATTATGGGCAAGCAACCGGACATAATATTACCAGATGGCTACTTACAAGCAGTAGAAGGATTCTTTATCATGGCAACAATAGGTAATTACTCTTTCCACTTGAGTAATCCAGAAGAACATAAATCGATTTCTAATGATGTAGAACATATTGCTAAAACGCTCCTACGTAAATATCTTGAAGACGAATCATTTTTGTTTGGATAAGTGAGAGGCGCCGTGTTGTAAGCTTTTAGAAACAATTGCAAGTTGCTTTCGGGCTTTTTCTTACGTCAGATAAGGCTTTATGGATAAATTAATTAATGAAACACAAGTAATTCTAATTGGTGGCTCCTCCCATGCAGGCAAATCGACCCTTGCTCAAGCTTTGGCAGCAGAGCTTGGTTGGAGTTATTGTTCTACGGACAAACTCGCTCGCCATCCCGGACGTCCTTGGGTAGGTGCAAATGGAAAGGCTATTTCTCAGCATATAGCAGAATACTACAGAGAAATGTCAGTTGAAGCTCTTTTTCTAGACGTATTATCACATTATGAAAAAAATGTGTTGCCACAAGTCGAGGTTATTGTTCATTCTTATGTCTCTAACAAATCAAAGAAATGCCTTGTACTTGAAGGTTCTGCATTATGGCCAAAATTTGTAGTGAATTTAGTTAGCGTTCCGGGTGTTAAAGCAATTTGGCTTACGGCTTCTAACCAACTTTTTCAAAGCCGAATCAAGCTTGAAAGCAATTTTTATAATGTATGTGAGGACGAAAAATACTTAATTCAAAAGTTTATAGACCGTACCCTATTTTACAATAAATATATGAGGCAGGAAGTTGAGCGTCTTGGATTTATGTGTATTGATGTAGAATCCGTGTTAACAGCACACAAACTTTTAAATCAATGTATATTCGTGTGAGTTTAACTTTACCGACACTTCAGACAGTAAAAAATATGAATGGGTTACGCGAATCCCATGCTAGCATGGAATGAGCAAGAAAGGTTTTATTGTCATGAGTAAAAAGACTCTATTGCTGGAAGCAATTGCAGCTCTGCCGGAGGAACTAGTTGATCAAGCATTGACCTATGTCCTGATGTTGCAAAATCCAATTCAGATTACACCTGGAGTTTGCGGAGGGCAAGCGCGAATTCGGAATACGCGGATTCCAGTATGGACTTTGGTCGCATATCGTCAAGAGGGTGCCCCGGACGAGGAATTATTGGCAAATTATCCTGGGTTGACTGCTGCTGATCTCAGTACGGCTTGGGATTATTATGAGCAAAATCGTGAACAAGTAGATCGATACATCGCTCAGGGTGATTTAATAACCAATTTTAATAATTAAGCGGGCTGACTGTTCTCGATAAAAAACATAAATTAGCAGTAGACCTAGTAATGGGAATACAAAAATAAAATTGTAAAAAATTAGTGTAAAAATCACTTCTATGGAACTCAATTTACTTTGAACGATATGGTCAATCGCTATAATGTAGGGTAAAGCTGTTGGCGCCTCTAAAAAAGTCATGCTGAGTCTAATAAAAAAGTATTAACCTCTCTTACTCCCACGACTTACTTCTTCGCTAAAATACGGTAGTAAGCTGCAATTTACAAAAACCATGCCGTACAACAAGTTCACATTACGCAAGGTAGTTGAAGACTTTTCGCTTATTATTGTGGAAGGTGACACGTTTATTCCCGAACTAGAATCGGTTGCGCCGAGTGAGTTGTTGCGGGAAACTCTGGCGGATAGTTTACCTTGGGCAATTGCGGTAAGTAGCGAGAAGGCTAGGTCGGAGGCAATTATTACGCCAATTTTGTTGGAAGTTCGACGACGGTTAAATCGCCAGGTAAGTGTGTTTTCTGGCGAAGATTTTACGGTGGATGTGGAGGCAGAATTGAGCGGACGTTGTGATTTTCTGGTGAGTAAATCGGCGGAGCAGTTATTTATTAAAGCACCTGCGGTGATTATTGTCGAAGCCAAGAAAGAGGATACTAAGTCTGGATTAGGGCAATGTGCCGCAGAAATGGTTGCAGCACAGATATTTAATGAAACGGCTTCTTCATCGATACCGGTGATTTATGGTTGTGTCACCAGTGGAACGGCTTGGCGATTTTTGAAGTTAGAAGGGCAAACCTTGACAATCGATCTGGCGGATTACCCCCTGCCACCTACAGATCGGGTATTGAGTATTTTGCTGTGGATGCTGCGTTAGTGTTCAAGAGACGGCTCGCATTGTTGTAATTGCTGAAGAAGCAATTTCTTGGCGCCGTGCCCGCAATGCGACGTTTATAAATCAAGTCAAACAGCACATCTTGCTCGTATAAGTGTTCATAGCTTCCACGGAATCAATGATTGTTTGCAAGGTAGGAGCTTGAGACATAAATAAAAGAATGCGGTTTAGTTTTCATTATAATATCCTTCCTACAAATGGGAAGTACGCTTGTTTGATTAATAAGTGCCCTCAAACGAGCGTACAAACGGAGCGAATTGCTAAAATCTCTGGCTCTTTATCGCTCATCAATTACTTTAAGTTCTGGTTTTCTGTATTGATAAATAATTATAGTTGCTTAGAGAGATTTACGCAGCTAGTTAAAAGATAAAATTTTAGCCTTAATTGAAAAATCCTATTGTGGAAAAGTTTTTGTTAGGTTGCGTTTTTAAAGCCTGGGTTTGATAGAGCATCTGTTCCAGTTTGTACCGCTATTTGAGCCACAGTGAATAAGCGTGCAGTCTATGATGATTGTCTTTAAATAGCAAGATTTTTATACTCGCGCAAGAAACTGAAAGATTTTTCTCTTCAACATCATTAACTTGTAACTAGTGGTGCGTGGCGCTACAAGTCTTATAACTACGCCCTTGATTTTTTCATGGCGCCACACACCCTACATCAAACCGCATTGAAATAATTGCCTATTTCACGCCCTCTAATAGCCAGTTACCAGTTACCAACTTATGACATCAATATCTCTAAACTCTAAATTAAAAACAGAAATCCGAGAATTTGTCCAACTAGCAGTACCCTTAGCGAGCGCCCAAGTAACACAATCATTGACGGGTTTTGTAGATACAGTGATGATGGGTAGATTAGGACAAGAAGCTCTCGCTGCGGGAGGTTTGGCTTCGTTAACTTTTCTTGTAATATCATATACAGCAAGTGGTGTTGTAATGGGAGCCAGCCCTCTTGTAGCTGAAGCTTATGGTGAAGGTAAAAAAACGCGCGTTTCGGTATTAGGACGCCAGGGATTATGGTTGTCGCTGTTAATTGCGATACCAGTAATGTTCTTAATTGGGCATATGGATAGTTTAATGATTAGATTCGGGCAAGCAGTAAATATTGTTACTTTAGCCAATAGTTACTTAGATGTAATGTTGTGGGGATTATTTCCGGTAGTGGGATTTGCAATGCTACGGAGCTTTGTTTCTGGGCTTTCCCAAGCTCGCCCAGTAATGGCAATTGTGATTGGGGGGACGCTATTTAATATTATTGGAAATTACACTTTAGGATATGGTAAATTTGGCTTTCCTCGGATGGAATTAGCGGGTTTAGCTTTGTCAAGCGCTCTTGCTCAGTGGCTTATGTTTTTGGCTTTAGTAGTTTATATTCTCAAAAATAAACGGCTTAAAAGTTACCAAATATTTCAAGATTTACATCGCATCAAACCAACAATCATCCGAGAGCTATTATGGATTGGGGCGCCAATAGGAATTGCCGCAGCTTTGGAAAGTGGTCTATTTGCGGTTGTTACTTACCTGATGGGTATATTAGGAACTGAGGTACTCGCAGCGCATCAAATTATTTTGCAAACAACAATGGTTATTTACATGGTTCCTCTGGGTATGTCTTTTGCAACAACAGTGCGCGTTGGTCAATGGTTGGGGCAGAAAAACTTTGAAGGCATACGATTAGCGTGTTATGTTAGCATATATGGTGCGGCAATATTCATGACGTTAACGGCGGTAGCACTTCTGACTCATTCGCGACAAGTTGTTGGGCTTTTCTTAGATATCAACAATCCAGAAAATGCCAAAGTGTTAACGCTTGCAACTTCAATGCTAACAGTCGCAGCTTTTGCACAAATTCTAGATGGAGTACAAAAAACTACCTACGGAGCATTACAAGGATTACAAGACACGCGCGTGCCAGTAATTTTAAGCCTAATATCTTTTTGGGGAATAGGTTTAACTGGGGGTTATTTTCTAGGATTTCATATTGGTTTTGGTGGTACAGGTTTGTGGTTGGGACAGTCAATAGGTGTTGCAATTTCCGCAGGATGTTTTATCTGGCGTTTTCGCAAGCTACTATCGAAAAATAAAACTCAACCATTTTGAATTTTAGACACGTTATGCGCTTCGCTTCACCGCGCTTCCCGTGAATCCTTGAGAATGCTTTATACAAAAACAGTAGCATAGATTCAAATCTATGCTATTTATACCTATTCATAATTCTTTAATATCATAGGGGCTGTTATGCTAAGATTGTTAATAAAATCTAAATATTCATCCAAGTAGTTTTTTAGATTTAAACTCATCAAATCTAGAATCCAAGATACAGCAGGGTAAAGGTAATGCTACAGAACGACTCTCCTATTATTGATTTGGCTTTAGAGAAGGACGTTTTAAAGATTTTACCTTGCCAACCAGTTTATTCCAGTCGTAATGCAGGCTGGAAAGGTATTCAACTTCTGCACAATAGCTTACCAGCTTGGGAAAGTGTAGAACATTCTTATACAGAGCATATAGTTGATATCAGCGATACACAAGTAGCTAAATTGGAACGAGTACTTGAAAACAAAAGACAAGAAACTTCAATTGGTGCTGGGGAAGTCGCTATCATTCCTGCTTATGTACCTCATAAACTAGCTTGTAACCAACCAAGTGACTGTACGTTTTTAATTCTTAATCCATCTGTTATTGCTCGCATTGCATACGAATCAACTGACCCTGATAAACTAGAATTAGTACCCCATTTTGATAAATCCGACCCATTAATTTACCAGATTTGCTCGGCATTAAAAAATATATTGCAAACAAATCCACAAGGAAGTTCTCTTTATGCTGAATCAATGGTAATAGCTTTAGCAGCACATTTATTGCAATATTACTCTGCTCAAAAAGCAGTTGTACAAAATTTCAAGGGTGGGATAACAAAATATAAACTACAACAAGCTCTTGATTATATCCAACAGAATTTAGCAGAGGATATCTCTTTAGAAGCGTTAGCCCAAAACGTAGAAATGAGTCAATATCATTTTTCTCGTTTATTTAAAGAAGCAACAGGTTTGGCGCCTTACCAATTTGTAATGAAGTGTCGGGTAGAACGTGCGAAAGAATTAATATTGCATTCTCAATTAAATATTGCAGAAATTGCTTTAAAAGTTGGGTTTAACAGTCAAAGTAATTTGACGCAAAATTTTAAGCGTTTTACTGGTGTTACTCCTAAGCAATACACAGCCCATATGAAATAGGGAAAAGTTTGTTGTAGTGATGGCGCCAAACGTGCCTTTTCATTCATTACGTGGTGCCAAGCAGCAGCAAGCTGTAACTTGGGAGTTGTACCTTCTAATGGTCAATATAATTTATTAGCTCAAAAAATTTAATTTTGTAACTTCTCTATTTTTTCGACCAAGAGACGAATTTGAGCAGGTTTATTACGAAACCAATCTGTTGACCATATTCTATGGATGTTCCAGCCAAGTTTTTCAAGTACTTGTTGTCTTAAACGGTCACGGTCTCTGGCTGTAGGGGAACTATGGTAGGATGCACCATCACATTCAATGCCTAACAAAAATTCTCCTGGGTGATTTTTGTTGACAACTGCTAGGTCAATTCGATAACCTGAACATCCAACTTGAGTACGTATAGTATATCCCCGTTCTACCAAGGTGTGGTACACATCTTCTTCAAATGGTGAGTCAAATTTAAGTTCACTGCTATACAAATTACCTTCGAGTTTTTTACCACCGCTCTCTGCATACTCTAGGTAATCTCGTAACAACTTTATACCTTGACTTTTACTGCGTGTTATATCTATATCACCAGCTAGAAGAGAGGAGACTAAGGTAATTTTACTTTTTGCCCGTGTAATGGCTACATTCAGGCGCCGTTCTCCACCTTGTTTTATAATTGGGCCAAAATTCAGATAAAGTTTACCTTCGGAGTCACGAGCATAACCTACGCTGAGTAATATCACATCTCGCTCATCACCTTGAACATTTTCTAGTGCTTTGAGAAAAAATCGAGGTGAGTTGTCGCTGCAAAATATATCAAATTCGGGGTTGTCTTTGCACAAAATCTCTATTTGCTCTTGAATTGCGTTAGCTTGTGCTTCACTAAATGCAATAATACCAAGAGATTCATTGGGACATGATTGAAAATGTTCTAACGCTAACTGAGCAACTACTTCTGCCTCACGTCTATTATCCCGGCGCCCACCTCGGTCGTAAATACCATCAGGAACATGCTTAAACCATACTCCCAAGTTGAGATTTTGAACTGGATTTTGAACTGGATTTTGAACTGGGTTCGGAAATGTAATTAATTGAGAATCGTAGAAATGTTTATTGGAGAAAGTTATTAAGCGCTCATCCTGACTACGATAGTGCCACTTAAGCATGTGGCGAAACATAAAATTCCAACATTCATCTAAAACGCTTTCATAGCTTGCATTATCCTCATCTTCCGCATCTTCTCCATTATCTCCGGTTACGAAGAAAGATGTTGGTGGAAGTTGTTTGTTATCACCAATGACAATAACTTGGTCGGCACGAATAATTGCAGGAACAACATCCTCCGTGCGAAGTTGAGAAGCTTCATCAAAAATTAGAACGTCAAAATGAATTACATTAGCATCAATATATTGACTGACTGATAGCGGACTCATCATCCAGCAAGGTTTTAAAGCTTTGACTAACTTTGGCGCCCCTTTTTGTTTATCATTGAGAAGTTTACGAATCGGCAAATGCTGCTTTTTCTTAGTTACTTCTCTTTTAAGTATTTGTAACTCAGCTTGAATATCTAAGTTTTTTTCGTGATTTTGCCAACGTTGCGCGTGAAGTTGCTTTAAACGTTCTCTAGCAGCATCAAGTTGGTAGCTATCAAGTTTAGAAAAATCTTGAATTTGTCGTTCGTGTACCTCTATATTAAAGTTTTTTAACTCAGGTTTTTGAGCAAGAATAGCATCAAGACATGTTTTGTAAATAATTTTCTCTAGACATGAAAACCATTGTAATGGTTTTATTTTACGTTTGCGTAAAGCATCTAATAATTTTTTAGTTCCTAAATTTTCAAGTTTCTCATAGGTTTCTTTATAGGTTAACCATTCTTGAAAGTCAGATAATTCAGATTTAGCTAAATTAAGGAAACTCTCTAATTCTACGAAAGTAATTTTATTTTGGGGTAGATAAGAATCTGTAATATCACTGTCATTAAAGTATGACAGTATAAAATCTAATCCTTGTTTGATATTTTTATGTGTTGATTCAAATGTTTTTACAAGTTCGCTTAGTTCGCGTCGTTGAGAGGGAGAATTTATAATTTCCTGAACAGAATCAGTTTCGAGCGAATACTGTTGTAAATCAACTAGCCAATTTAAAGCTTCTTTAATTGGTTTTAGTTCTGTTTGACTGGAAATTTGCGGGTTAAACAAAGAACCAAAAATTTGAGCAGGTAAATAATCACTTTGACTAAGTTTATTTTTAAGAACTGCCATTGGATTTAGTCTATTATCCCGCAAAGCATCTACAAATTCTTGAAGTCCTAAATTTTCTAGCTCTGTATGTATTTCTTTGTATGTTAACCAATTGCGGAAATGTGATAAATCAGTTTTAGCTGTAAATAGAAAATTGGCCAAATCGGTAAATAGTATTTGAGTATGAGGTAAATATTGCCCAGCAATATCATTTTCTTTAAAGTACATGAGTACAAAATTCATGCCCTTTCTAAAACTTTCAGGAAAGGATTCAATTTTCTCAAATAATTCAACTAGTTCACGTCGCTGAGAGGCAGAATTTAAAACTTGCTGAACATAGTCTGTGTCGAGCGAATACTGTTGTAAATCAACCAGCCAATTTAAAGCTTCCTCAATTTGTTTTAATTCTGCTTGACTCGAAATTTGCGGGTTAAATAAGCAGCCAAAAACTTGAGCAGGTAAATAATCTATTTGGCTAAGTTTATTTTGAAGGACGACTATAGGACTTGGTTTATTATCTCGCAAAGCATCTACAAAGTTTTGAAGTCCTAAATTTTCTAGTTTTGTATGAATTTCTTTATATGTTGACCAATTACGAAAATGCGGTAAATCAGTTTTAGCTTGATTCAGAAATTTTATCAGGTCAGTAAATAATATTTGATTTATTGGTAAATATTTCCCAATGATATCATTCTGATTAAAGTGTGAAGTCAAAAAATTCATTCCCTGGTTAAAGTCTTCAGGGAATGATTCAACTATTTTAACTAATTCACCTAGCTGCTGCCGTAAAGATGGAGAATTTATAAGGCGCCTAACAGAGTCATGAGTCAGCGAATAATTTGGTAAGTTAGTCAACCAACTTAAAGCTTGTTCAATTTTGATTAATTCTGACTGATGAGAAAATTCAGGATTAAATAAAGACCCAAAAACTTGACGAGCAGGGTAGTTGCTTTCATACAGTTCATTTCTTGCTGCTTGTACTTCAACAGCTTGTAATAAATCACGTTTTAATTCATTAAACGAAATCTGTCCTTCTTGAATTCGTAGTCTCTTTAAATACTTAATATCGTTTCTATATTTGGGATTAAAAATTCTAATAACCCAATAACGATTATATCTTTGAAATCTATTATTCAAAACAGGCAATTCTGAAGAAAATAATTCTGAATTATATTTTTGTTTTAAAAATGGTTCATTCTCTTCTAAAAATGTGATGTTTGCTTTTAACTTAGCAAAGGCATCCTGAGCAATTGAAACATCTACTGTGTTCCAGTTACTTGGCAAATCAGATGGGCTATTTAATATATAATGAAGAGCAGGCAAGGATGCTTCAATATTTTCTAAATTTAATAGTGGCTGAATTATTAAAATATTTTGAAGCTTTTGAGATGCTGTTTGAAGCGAATAAATAGCTTTCTGAAAACTTTCAATTTTGTTATTAATTTCTAGTTCTAAATTTTCTGAACAAGATTGTAATTTACTGTTATGCCAGATAGTTGTAGTTTGTTCTCTTAATAAAGGTAGAAACATCGAAAGTTGATGCAGTAAATTTTCAGCTTCTACTGAAAGCTTATTTTTTTCAATTTCTCGAACATCGTTTCTCAAAATATTTAAAGCATCTCGAATAATTGAAATATTTAATGAAACCCAGTTCTCTGGTAACTTAGATGGCGCCTTCAATATATGTTGAAGAGTTAAATAGCAAATTTGTACATCTCTTAAATTCAATAAAGGTTGAACCTTAAGGGTCATTTCAAGCTGTTGACTAACTGTTTTAATTAAAGAAATTGCTTGTTGGAATTCCTGAATTTTATTACTTATTTCAAATTCCTGCGTTTCAGAGCAATACTTTAAATTGCTTCGTTCCCAAATAAGTGTTTTTTCTCCTCTTAAGAATAATAAAAATGAATAAAGTCGAGCAAGTAGATTTTTAGCTTCTTGAGAAAGCTTTTTGTTTTCAATTTCTTGAACGTCTTTTTCTAAAATACTAAATGCTTCACAAACGGTCGAAACTTCTAATTTAGTCCAATTCTCTGGTAATTGTAATGGCGCCTTTACTATATGATATATAGCTGAGTAGCAATTTTCTAGTGACTCTAAATTAGATAAAGCTTGAATTTGCAGTGTTCCTTCTAACTCTTGGCTAATATTTTTAACTGAAATAATTGCTTGCTGAAACTCTTGTATTTTTTCTCTAATTTCTAATTCGAGCTTATAAGAATAAGTCGCAAGAGAACTTTTTGCCCAAATAGTTCTTTTATCTCCTTGAAAGAAAGCTAAAAACTGCGCTAGCTGATTCAATAAATTTTCAGCCTCTTGCAATTTGTGTAAATCCCATTGATTGAAATTAGAAAGTATAATGTCAATATCTGGAATTCCTTCACGCTCTTGCTTTAAAAGTGTACCAAATAGTTCAAATGCAGATTTGTCTAAAGGCTTTTCTTTCGTATGTAAGCTTGTGTGATATGAATTAACTAATTGACGATTAGAAGCAAACCTTTCAAAAAATAAATTGTGATTTTCTGAACTAGATATTTGTGATATATCATTTATGGTTTTGTCTAAATTCTGGATAAGTTTGCGTTTATCAGTTGTACCACTGTGGTGGAGATTAAGACAGATATGGTCTAAACCACAATCTGCCATGCGCTTATAAACAATACTTAATGCTGTTTCTTTTTCCGCAACCAATAAAACTGATTTACCCTCACCAACCAGTTCAGCAATTATATTTACAATAGTTTGGCTTTTACCAGTTCCTGGTGGTCCTTGAACAACAAAGCTAGAACCTCTTTTTGCTGCTTCTATCACAACTTGCTGACTAGAATCAGCATCTAAAATTTGAAATATTTGTTCTGGTTTAATTAGTGAATCTAAAGTTTTGGCATCTGGTGGTTCTTTAAAGTTGGACTGATAGCTTGTAAAATCTCCACTAATTGCTTGCAAAATCGGGTGAGAAAAAATCCGAGTCTCATTTTCTATGATGTCCCGAACTATTGTCGCTTTGGCATAAGAAAACAATGACAGAAACACATTATCTTTAATTTGCCAAGTCTGATGGTCTACTAAAAATTCCCTAATTAAAGTAATTATGTCGTCGTAATTTAAGTCTTGTATAATTTCTGCTTCTGGAAGTTCAATCCCAAATGCTTGCTTTAACTTTTGCACTAAGGTTGGATTTAATACTACATCCTCTTCTAAGGCAGATAGTTTATATACATCTCGTCTAGGTTGCTTAATTAACTCTACAGGAACTA
Source organism: Calothrix sp. PCC 7103 (assembly GCF_000331305.1). Lineage (GTDB taxonomy): Bacteria > Cyanobacteriota > Cyanobacteriia > Cyanobacteriales > Nostocaceae > Dulcicalothrix. The sequence continues at coordinate 1,743,604 of NZ_KB217478.1, forward strand.
AAATCAACGGCGAGGTTAAAGCTTCTTCTGGTTTATCCTTATCGTACCAAGTTAACGCTCCCAATGCAAGAAATAAGCTGTTTATCCCTCGCTCTTCAAATGACAGGCGCGCTTCGCTACGTAATTTCTTCAGTCGTTTGAGTTGTTCGCTACCTGTTTGACGAGTAATTAATTCCAGAGGATTTGCGGCGCCTGGTAATGCTTTATTATTTTTCAATAGAGAAGTATCTTTATACTCACTATCAAACATCTGAAAATTAAGCGTTTTCTTCTCAAATACAAGGTTTTGGAAGAGAATATTCGCAGAATCTGTGAGAATCTCCAAAGTTCGTGGGCTATCTTGCTTAAACTTGATAAGAGGATTTCGTTTCCCCAAGTCAGCTAACCCAGCTTTCCACTTTGCAATCTTTTGAATAAGGTTTTGCCGAAAGTCCAAAGCTGGCTGCTGCATATCCGCTCTCTTGTTTTAATTACACTTATACTAGAACACTATAGTTATTTTACCTGACTAACGTTTGCTTGAAAAATGCTTTCTATACAAATAAACATCAAGATTTTCCCTATATCTCTAAATTAGTATCAGGAGAAAATTCTCTCAATAAAGTGTAATATCTTTTACAGATAAGCAACGGCGCCCATTATCTTGTAGAAGGCGCCTATCCAATTTACAGCTTGGCTAATTTTTGTGCAAAACTTACATACTCGGAACTACTCAATCCTTGTTGCAGCACAGCTAAAACCTTTGCCATATCACCTGCAAGCAATGCTTTCACATCCAACCACAAACCTGGATAAACCTGACTTTTAATTACACCACTTGCATCAGCTTCTAAAGATATATAGTTCAGTTTTGTATAGTCAAATATAGGCAGACGTAGCTTTCTATTTTCTAATGGTGGAATGTAAGTACTTCTATTAAGGTTTTGCTCTACTGATGCTGTCATGCCGGAAAATACCAATAAAGAATTGTCCTTGCGTTTAGTATATCAGTTTTAGTCAGTTGCTGTTTAACATTGGAGGCTACATGATAAGATTTGTAACAATTTCGGCAGGTTTGTGTAAACTGGTAATTGGACTCCCATTATAGAAAAAGGGACTTCAAATTAAGCGCTAAACGTTGCGATAATTCGTAATTTGTTGTTAATACTAAAAATTACGAATTATCAATTCACATTTAGGCAACTTTGTTTGAGTCTAATTTCTTTGAAAAATCTGATACAGATTTTTGTGGAAGTGAGTGTGATAATAACTGTACGCGCCAGAGTTCTCGGTCATCAGTTAAATCGCTTGCAGCGGTTCTACCGTGCAACATGTAATGATTTTCAATTAAAAGTAGGTCGCCTTGCTGCCAATCATGGCAAATTAAACAGCTATCGTCGTACACTTGGGCTTGTAGTTCAGTAATTAGTTGTTGAAAATCTTGTTGGGGTAGACTTTGTGATGATAGCTCAAAGGTTTGTAATTTAGAGCTAGAAGCTTCTTGATAGCGAAGGATATCTTCACCTGTAATCGGGTGTTGCATAATTAATGGATAGCTGCGTTTTTTGCCTCCGTAGTAAGTAAGTTTGGTAAAGTAATCAATTTCTATTTGTTTCCAAGCCTCAACTGTTGTAGAGCCTGCATTTTCAAGCACTCTTCGACCGTCAACTATTGTGGTCTGTCCTTCTCCATTTGCTGGAGCTTTATGACAATAAAGAATAAAAAACTGAGGTGTAAAATCTTCATAGCGACCGCTTGCTTCTAAGTAAGAGGGTGGCATACTTAAATCCCAATGTAAGGGAACAGCTTCACGAGAAGCAATATAACCATCAGGTCTTTCTTTTGGTCGAATTGTATGTATAGGTCCGAAGTCCCAGATTACTGGTTTTCCAAACAAGCTTGAAAACTCGACAAGATGCTCTTTACTGTCAACATGAAAACCTCGTAAAACCACAAACCCATACTCTAAACAAAGATTTTGTAATGTTTTTGAATTAAGGCGAGAACAGTCAGGCTTTTGCTGATTATCATTACCTTTATAAGTAATGCGAATTCCTGTTTTTGGCGGGTTGATAATTTCTAATTCACATTCACTCCAAATTTCTTCAGTTGACTGTAAGAAATACCAAGGTTGTTGGTGACGCTTAACCAAAGCGGTTAGTGGTAATTTTTCTGCCTCTTCTTTTTTCATCATAATTTCTTGATTGTCAGAAGTTTTAACAACTACGTTATGCCAAGGGGTGATACAACGATAATCATTAGGTAATACATGAACAGCAAATTTTGGTCCTGAATTATTATGACCATGAACAGAAAGCCGAATATGATGTGGAAACTTTTCTGAAAGCAGTTTCGTTAATGCATCATTCCGTTGAATCATGATTTTAGCGAATTCACCACTCTGCTTAAGCCGAGTTTTTTTTGTTTTAGGGTAATTGCTACTAGTCCAAGGATTGTCTTGAAAAAGGAAATTCTTCAGACCTTGGTAAGTTTGACGTATTTGTTCATCATTTTGGATTTGCGCTTCTACTTGTTGTTTGTCAAGAGAACAATATTGGCTCATGAGTTCTTCTCGGAGAGCATCATATCCATTTTGTGATGAGAAAAAGCTATCTAAAGATTCCCAGGAAATGTGACGAACTTTGATAAGATTTTTAAGAGTAGTATTATACTTATCTTGGGTTTCTTCAGAAACTCCAATTAAATCAGAGAAGGTAGTTCCATCACTAAAAATGATAAGTTTACATCCTGGTGCATAAAATTTTCTCACTTGTTCGCAGAAATTATCTAGATATTCTAAGGCAATTTCTTCTCCTCGGTCTGGTAAATAGCCAAATACTTTAGAGTTTGTGTTGGGTGACTTGCAGGGAAATCCAGGCAAAATCATCTCTATTGGTTGACTCCTGCGGATAAAATACATTAATTGCTCTGTTAGAAAAGTTTTTCCTTTTGTTTCAAAGCAGTCATTTTTAGCCTTAGCAATTAATTGGCGAAAAAGTTTCACAAATTGGGAAACAACCAATTGATGATTATTGCTTTCAATATGTACTGTAGTCATAATTAATTTCATCCTTAATATCCGTTTAATGAGCTATCCATACAGTGGAATGGCTCTCTATTAACTCAAACGGTAAGGAATTTTCTTTTATGCATCCTCTAGAACTGTCCGTTCGCGTTTCTAGCGGTTCGTGTCATTAATTTTGAGAGTAAATATTGTTACCACAAAGAAGCAGAGTACGCAGAGAGGAGGATAAGAGGAATTAAAACCCTGAGAAGAAAGGAATAAGTCAATCTTTAAACTTTAGATAAGCTTCCTTTAATCAGGAAATGACATCATTGTGTCAAGAAAACAAGCGTGGATTCTAGGAAAGAATAATTAGTGACTGTATATTATCAAGTTATTCGTGTACTAGATACCCCGAAAGTGAAGCGGCTAATTGACACCATCAAAAAAGAATAGCTACATAGTCATCAAAAAATTATTGGTGTTATAAATATGATGAATTCTACCAGTGGAAATCACGTAATCTTCCTGCACCCAGATGGAACAAGTCCGTCACATTATGCTTTGGCACGATTTGTAGATAAGGGACCCGACGGACGTTTGAATTGGGACATGATGTCTAATTCAGGTGTTTACTTAGGTCACATGGAGGACCAACTGGGGGGAACCTCAAATGGTGGTGCTGTGACTCACGCTACAGGCGCCAAGGTATATGCAGAATCTTTTGGTTTGAATGCAGATGGTTCGGAAGTTACTCCCCTTTCTGGTAACACAGGTAAGACCATTGTCGAAGAAGCGCTCGCAGCCAATAAAGTGACTGCTTTAGTTCAGTCTGGTGCAGCATTTGAGCCGGGTACAGCCGCCTTTGTATCTCAGGTGGGTGAAGCAGTTGATGCAAATGGAAACAGAGTTCCGCCCCGCCAGCGTTCATTTGATATCACTAAAGAAGTCATCCTCTCTGGGGTAGATTTCATTCTAGGTGGTGGCGAACTCAACATGATACCCATTGGTACTGACGGCTTCCACGGCACGGCGGCTCAATATGATGCCCTCAGCACTAACCCCCTGCAACGTTCCAGCGAAAACCTGATTGAATTAGCAAAAAGCAACGGCTACACTGTTGTTTACACCGAGCAACAACTCAATGACCTGCTCGATCCGACAAAGACTCCAACAGCACCAACCAAAGTATTGGGCGTATTTGCTCCCATCCACACCTTCAACGATCGTCCCGAAGAAGTTTTAGCCGCGCAGGGCTTACCCCTCTATGTTGAAACAGCCCCGACAATCGCCGAGATGCTGGATGTTACCCAGAAGTTGATGGAAAAACATCCTAACTTCAACAACGGCTCGATTGCAATTGTTGAAGAAGAAGGAACCGACAACTTCGGTAATAATAACAATGCTGCTGGAGTCTTAGAAGCTATGCGTCGTGCAGATGCGGCGATTGGGGTAGCAATAGACTTTGTTAACAAGTATCCCAATACCCTGTTACTAACTGCCGCTGATAGCGATGCAGGTGGTTTGGAAGTAGTTGACCCGCGTACTCCCGGTCAGCCCGTTGGCACTGTTAACAATAACCCAACCACTACCGCGCGCAACGTACCCCTTGATGGTCAAACAGGAGCGAATACCCTGCCTTTTGTTGCTGCTCCCGACGCGAATGGTGATGTTTTCAATTTTGCTGTCGGTTGGGCAGGTACACCCGACTTTAGTGGTTCCATCGTATCCAAGGCACACGGTCTGAACGCAGACAAGTTACCTGCAACGGTGGACAACACGGGGATGTACGAATTGATGTACGAAACTTTGTTCGACACCGAACTAGCTTCGCGCAATCCAGCACCAACAGCAGCACCGAAAGCTACCAAGGAAACTGGCAACGTTATCTTCATTCACCCCGATGGTACCAGCCCTTCGCATTATATGGCGCTGCGAAACATCGACAAGGGTCCTGATGGGCGCCTCAACTGGGACATGATGTCCGATGCTGGGGTTTACCTGGGACATATGGAAAACCAACTAACAGGTACTTCCAACGCAGGTGCAGTTACCCACGCTAACGGCGTAAAGGTGTTCAACGAATCCTTCGGATTGGAAGAAGATAATACTCGCGTTACTCCAGCATCAGGTAAAACTGGCTATACTATCCTTGAAGAAGCCATTGAAGCTGGAAAAGCGACTGCGCTGATTCAATCTGGTCACTTGGCAGAACCTGGTACTGCTGCCTTTGCTGCGGAAACTACTAACCGTGATGGTGATAATACTCGTGCGCGAGATAAGTATGCTGAAATCATTGAGCAGGTAATTCGCTCTGGCACCGATGTAATTATGGGCGGTGGTGAACTATATATGTTGCCAAAGGGCACTACAGGTTTCCACGTCACTGCTGAACTAGATGCTTCAGAAAGCAGCCCCGAAAGGCGCCCCACTACTAATCTGATTGATTTAGCGAAGTCTTTAGGTTACACAGTGGTTTACACTGAAGAACAAATGAATGAGGTAGTAAATAGCGCTAATCCACCGCAGAAACTATTGGGTGTGTTTGCGGCGATACATACCTTTGACGACCGCACTGAAGAAGCACTAGGACTGAACAGCAGCAACCCTCTACCGTTGTATGTAGCAACGGCGCCTACCGTTGCCGAGATGATGGAAGCGTCTTTGAAGATACTCAATAAAGACCCAGATGGCTTCTTTATGGTAGTTGAGGAAGAAGGTACTGATAACTTTGCCAACAATAACAACGCCGTAGGAACAATTGAGGCAATCCGTCGGGGAGATGCAGCAATTGGCGTGGCGATGGATTACGTTAATACCCAAGACCCCAACACTTTAGTCGTTACTGCCGCAGACAGTGATGCTGGTGGCTTAGAGGTGTTCCAATTTGCTCCTTACACTCGTCCTTCTGGAAACTTTACTCCTAGCAATCCAGCAATCGCCGATAGCGAACCTCAAGCTCCTTTCATCAACGTTAACCCAACAACAACCAATACAAACCGAGCTGTGTTGGATGGCGTGAATGGCAGTACAGGAAGTGAAGAGGCGCCTTGGATACCGTTTGCAGCTCAGGACAGTATAGATGGACCAATGGGTAACTTTGGTATAGCCTGGGTCGGTACTCCAGACTTCCCTGGTAGCATTGTTTCCAAAACCTACGGTATGAATGCTGATAAATTACCTAGTACCTTGGATAACACTCAAATTTACGATTTGATGTATGAGACGTTGTTTGGTGTCACACCAGAATTTGCTGCTGCCCAGCAAGAAACCAAGTTATTACCCGGTACAAATGGAAATGATATCTTAATTGCAGGCGCTCCTGGTGGTAGCTTTGATGGTATCAATGACTCCGTATTTACTGGTGCAGGCAATGATGAAGTTGATACACAAACTGCAACTTCTGCAATTGCTGGTGGTAATCGGATTTCTTTAGGTGCTGGTAACGATACTGTCTTTATTAGCAAAGGCGATCTCGCTTTTGGTGGCGACGGTGATGATGTACTCGATGCTACTGGTGCTAAAGGTGGCAACCGCATGTCCGGTGATGCAGGGAATGATATTTTCTTCCTCGGTAGCAATGACCGCGCATTAGGTGGCGATGGTAACGACCAATTCTATGTTCAATCGGGTGGTGGCAACCTTCTTTCTGGTGGTGCAGGCGCCGACCAATTTTGGATTGCAAACGGGGAATTAGCTTCAGGAGCGAACACTATTCTTGATTTCCAAGTTGGTACTGATGTAATTGGCATTCTTGGTAGTGCTAGTTTGGGTATCTCTGCATCAACTCTGAATCTAATCCAAGTTGGTAGCGATACACAGATTGGTTTTGGCGGTCAAACTTTGGCTGTTTTAGGTGGCATTCAAGCAACCAGCTTGAACCTAAATGATGCTAGCCAATTTGCCTTTGCTTAATTGCTGCTATTTAAACTAACTAGCACCCTTTAGGTAGAGACTAAACATTTTTAGTCTCTACCTAATCGTATTGCATCGAACGCTTGGGATGGTATATCAAATAGAAGATAAATCTAACTTTTCAACTAGCCGATTGCCTTCTAGTGATATCAATCCTGATCAAACCTAGTATCTATGTTTTCAACTGCTCCCAGAGCTAACAAAGTCTGTTTTTGTGCTTCTGTTAAACCTGTGGCACCATAAATATTCATTCCTTCATAAAGTCGTTCTGCTTTCAAAGTTTGAATACGTTCAAATGTTTTTATATCCCAAACTCGAATAACAGCATTTGTATCTCCACTTATTAATATCCGACCGTCCGGACTAAAAGCTAGAGACATAATCCAGATATTTGCTGCTACTTCTATTGTTTTCAAACATTCACCTGTTGTTACATCCCAAAATTTAATGGTGCCATCACTACTACAACTAGCAAGGGTTTTACCATCAGGACTAAAGACTGTTGCCCATATCCAATCTTGATGTGCTGAGAGTATATGTATACATTCACCCGTGCTCGCGTTCCACAGTCTAATTGTGCGGTCGGAACTACACCCAGTAGCAATAGTAGCACCATCTGGACTAAAGTTAAGGCGCCAAATCCAATAACTGTGTCCTTTTAAAGTTAAACAGCATAGAAGAGTTTCTAAATTCCAAATTCTAACGGTATCATCAAAGCTACCTACTGCTAAAGTTTTGCCATCAGGGCTAAAAGCTACGGACATTGCAATGTGTTCTGGAAAAGTGTGCAGAAGTTGACCTGTGGCAATATCCCAAAGTTTAACAGTACGGTCGTAGCTGCTACTTGCAATAACTCGACCATCTGGACTAACGGCAACTCCTGTCACCATACCAGAGTGTCCCCGCAATATTTTAATGCAATTACCTGTTTGTATATCCCACAATCTTATTGTTTGGTCAGCGCTACCACTAACTAAGTTACGACCATCTGGACTAAATGCTACTGAAAAAATAAAATCGGTGTGTCCAATTAAATCACGGCGCCTTCCATCTAAATTCCAGAGTCTAACGATACAATCTTCATTCCCACTAGCAATAATTATACTACTTGGATGAAAAGCAATGGCGCCAACCCAGTTAATTCTGGCTTTGAAACTTCTTACACATTCTCCATCTAATATACTCCATAACTTTACTGAGAAATCATCACCACCACTAGCAAGCAAAGTTCCTTGAGAATTAACAGCCATAGTATTAATTGAATTTGTATGTCCATACAAAGTTTTAATACATTCAAAGGTAGTAATATCCCAGAGACGGATTGTGCGGTCAATGCTCGAACTCGCGAGAATATTTCCATTACCAACAAATATTGCTCTTAATACTCCATTGGTATGTCCTTGCAAAACTCCAATACAAGTACCTTCGTTTATATTCCAAAGTCTAATAGTCGAGTCTAAACTACTACTAGCAAGTATTCCCTGTGCGCTAAATGCCACCCACATAACCCAGTCGCTATGTCCTTGCAAAGTTTTGATACAATTACCTGTCTTCAGTTCCCATAAGGTAATAACATTACTTTTACCGCAAGTGGCAATTATAGAACCATCTGGACTTAGTGCTGCAAAAGTTATTGATACTGGATTTTCTTGATTTTTTTGTAAAATGTTTATTGTGCATTGTCCGGTGTTAATATCCCAGACTCTCACAGAATTATCTGTGCTACTGCTAATTAATGTTTTGCCATCATGGCTAAATACAATTGAAAAAACTCCGTTTTTATACCCTTCCAGAGTTTTTAGTATTTTTAAATCACCTGTACTTATATCCCATAACTTAATTACTTTATCGTCGGCGCCAGTAGCTAGTATTTTACCATCTGGACTAAAGTTAATACACCATATTGGAGCCAAATGCCCTTGAAATTTGATTAGATGTTGACCACTGGCACTATCCCACAGTGAAATTGAACCTTCACTATGACCTGTTGCCAAAATTTTACCATCTGGACTAAATACTGCTGACACTGCTGTTGAAAAAGTTTTGGCAAATACCGATTTGGATAAGTCGGCGCCAGTAAAATTAACTTGTTTTAAAGGTCTGTCTTGTAAATATGCTTGCCAGATAGTTAAATAAGAAAAATCATAACCTGTCAAATCTACTTGTAAGTTATTCAACAAGTTAATAATATTCCCAATTGCATAACCTGGTTCAGTTTGCTTGCAAGATATATGTGAACCGACCCTTACTAGTTGAGTTATTATTGATTCTTTGGTTCGTAGTTTTAGCAGTAATTCCTCAATTATAGGTTGGAGAATTAATTTTGTTTGAGCAATACGAATATAATCTTTTGCTGTGGCTTTAATTATAGCATGACTGTTAAGGAGTGCTGAGTGTAGAGACCGAATATATTCGCCCTCTCCTATTTCCAAAGAAATTTGTTCAATCAATTGTTTTGTGACATATTCCATTACTACAGGTTGAAGAGTAAACTGTACTGAAGTATGAGGAAGTGATGTTTTTTCTATTAAATTTCTTCTACTTAAAGACTCTAAAGCCTCTAAAAGCTTCATTGATGATACAGGTAATACGAAATCCGCGCGTAATTCTGCCAAAGTTACTGGTTCTCGGTTAATACAAATCCAGTACATTAAATCTTTTTCGAGAACAGAAAGACGGTGAAATTGCTGTGATAGCAAGTCGAAAATACTACCAAATACTTTTGTACCTTGGGCAAGAAATTCTTTTATATTACCGTTAAATAGTTCTTGAATACTTGTTGCAATAATTTTTAAGGCTAAAGGATTACCTGCATAATGTTGTATCAAATATTGCCATTCTACATCTGAACCATAAAAAACACTTTTACTTCTTATTAATTCAAGGGCTGCATTTTCTTGCAAACCATTTAATTGTAATGTTTTAACTGGTAGAGCATCACCTTCAAACGTCGCTATTTCCTGGGGTTTTTCCCGACTTGTTAACACAACACAGCTATTATGGCTCGTTTCTCCTACTAGCTTGAAAAATTCTCCATAATTCTCATAAGAAACTTGATAATGACCCGAACGGGCGCCGGAAGCTAAAATTGATTCTACGTTGTCTAAAATCACTAAGCAGCGATGCTCACGCAAATGTGCCATTACTTGTATTAAACGTTCGTTGATATTCTCAGATAAACTAACGGGTTTAGAGTTGGCAAAAAACTGAAGTAGACTGGCTAGCATTTCTCCCAAACTAGGACTATTACGAAGACTGCGCCAAATTACAAACTCAAATTCCTCTTGGATATGTTGCCCTAGCTTTATAGATAGAGAGGTTTTACCAATTCCTCCCATTCCCAGCAGCAAAATTAAACGATTATCATTACAAATCCAACTCTCTAAAAGTGCAAGCTCCTGTGCGCGTCCGAAAAATATCGCAACGTCTATTGCTTCACTCCAATCTGTAAAAGGGTGAGAGGGTGAAATAGTGAGAGGATGACTTCTTACACTGCTACTCTCTCCTACTTTTGCATAGTCGCTTTGGGTTAAATTCAGCCCAAAAGCTCTGAAAAAACATTCTAAGGTTTGCTTATCTACTCCCTCTTCCCTTGCCATCACTTTGGAAACAGTAAAAGGAGCAAGTTGAGTTCGTGCGCTTAGTTCTTCTAAAGTCAACCTGGCGCCATCAGTATCCAAAATTTCAACTTTGTGTTTTGCCTCAGTCAGTTTTTTCCATCCCTGGAGGCTAAGTATCACACCACGTTTACGTCTTTGCTTAGAGGCTTCCATAGGGCAGGAGGCGTTCATACTGTTTCAAGCTAATCTTACTAGCTTTGATGCCACTTGAATAATTCCTTCACATTTTATATATTTTCTAGACCGGGGTCGTTGACTGGGTTTTACCATTCGGACTAAAGACTGTGTGAGTTTTTTCCATCCCTGAAGGCTAAGTATAACACCACGCCTAAGTCTTTGCGACTAGGCGCTATCAGCAACTTCAAAGAAATATATACATTTTATATAATTTAAGGTGGCAGCTTAAGTTAGCACGTTAAAACCTTTATCTTTACTAGCGTCCGAAACTACTTAATTACATACTGTAGTCAGTAAATGCTTCAAGGCATTTTCTGATTGCAAAACATACTCGATATTCAAAATATAAATGAATAGGGAAACTCTAGCCATGACAGATACAATTATTAATCCTGCTCAACATCCTGAAGTTACACAACAACTCTCTGAGAACATCATTCTTACTACATTAGATGACCTTTACAACTGGGCAAAAATGTCTAGTTTGTATCCAATGATGTTCGGTACAGCTTGCTGTTTTATGGAATTTATGGCAGCTTATGCTTCTCGCTTTGATATGGAACGGTATGGAATGATTCCACGCGCGACTCCAAGGCAAGCAGATTTACTTATTACCGCAGGTACTATAACTATGAAGTATGCGCCTAACTTGGTGCGACTTTATGAACAGATGCCTGAGCCTAAGTATGTAATTGCAATGGGCGCCTGTACTATTACAGGTGGGATGTTTAGTGTAGATTCACCCAGTGCAGTACGCGGAGTAGATAAGTTAATTCCTGTTGACGTTTATATACCAGGATGTCCACCCAGACCGGAAGCTGTACTTGATGCGATTATTAAACTGCGTAAGAAAATTGCGAATGAAAGTATCCAAGAACGAGAGCAAACCAAACAAACTCACCGCTATTACAGTATTCCTCACAAAATGAAGGTTGTTTCTCCTGTTAATAATGGGCAATATCTTAGAAGTGCAATGCGGGAGGCGCCTGCACAGGATATTTTGGAGGCAACGGGTTTACCTTTACCGTTGCAGCTCTCAAAAAGTGTGAATTCTCAAAATATATAATTCCCTAACCCCCGCGCGGAAGGCTTACCTCTACTGCATCTACACGGTTGCCAAAATACCGCCGATATAGCTCACAGCTAGATATAACCTGATTGAGTTGAAGCTTTACTAAACCCATGCTATGTAGCTTAAATGCACTAAGTTGCTCTAATTCTACAGGTGTTGATGAGGTAATCACCTGCTCATATGCTGCTGCTAATTGGGGATGCTCTTTTAGACTTCGTAAATGCCGATGCAGGTGATTACAATAAATACCTGCATCTGTTCCAGCTGTTTGTAATAACTGCTTCAAAGTTAAGTTTTGCCGTGCTAGATGATATAGAGCTTGTTGTATTAAATATGGATGTCCTGACACCAACTGCATAAGTTCTGATAATTCATCTTCAGATAAGTTAATTCCATAGCGCTGGGCTAAATTCAGTATTTGGAGAGGTGTAAATGCTTGTAACTCAACTGCCAAACCCACATTAAAAGGAGACTTATTAATATCCAAAGGGATATAGACTTCTGTGGAATAAACGATAACCAAGCGCAAGTTTTGCCACATGGGATTGCCACTATCTCCATAAGCTGCTTCTTCATACCAAGAACGCAATAATGTAAAAAAATCATCGGCTATTTCTGGATGCAAAAATACCTCATCAATGTCATCTAAGGCTAATACTAAAATACCATTAACTTCTGGTAGTAAACAGTCTTCAAAATAGGCTGTGCAATTACTTTTAGAACCAAAGGTATCACTCCAGTAATCTTCTACTCGATGTGGTAAGCGCAATTTGCGAGTAATAGAAGCGCAGAACCAACGTAAGAATTTATCTAAATCATTAAAAATACAACGTTCTGCTCGCTGTAGGCTCAGAGCAACGGTGTGTATTATAGGGGTAGCTTGATTATTCTGTTTTGCATGAGCAAGAATTCTTACCATTAAAGAAGTTTTACCCATTTGACTGGGAGCTTTAATGCGAATTAGCGCTCCTGGTTTTGTAATTTCCTCGTAACAGCGAGTTTCTATGAAAGGACGCTCTACATAAAAAGCAGAATTTAGTGGTAATAGTCCTACTGGCGCCTCTAATTCTAACGTTTGCGGTAACAAAATAGGTTCTTGAACTTTCAATTCTTCAAATGCTCGCTGTACTAGAACTGCCATAAGATTAGTTTTGCTGACTTTTTCGCCTAAGCTAGATGAAAGTATTTGCCACAATTTTGGGCCCACATCATGTTTAATATACTCAGGTGCGTAACCACATTCATCTGCAATTTGGTCATACTTTTGACCTTGTAAAGCTCCCTTTAGAACAGTTACTTCAATATTTTTTAGATGTCTTTTATTCTTAGCAAATACAGCTGCATCTGCTAGTTTTAGCGCTTGCTCAAAAGTGATTGTTTCTTCTTGAATACCGTGTGTCATTTTTTTGATTCCGCTTAACTATATTTTTTTTTAATTTAGTAGTATTTTATTTCAGTAATCTATAATCGCTTTCTCTACAACTTTTCTAAGTACTTGAGTAAAAGGATGGTTGGGATATTGCAAACAAAAAAGTCCGCTACTACCTAATTGTGCAATATCTTCCGAAAGCCTGAATATACCAGCAACGGGTACTTGATAACTTTTTTCAACCTTTTGTTGTAGTACTGACAAATCCATTCGACTCGGTACTTTATTAATTACCATCACCATCTTCTGAACTTGAAGCTGACGGGCAACATTAACAGTAACTGCAGTCCCTTGAAAATCTTGACTATCTGGGCGTAAAATAATAATTAATAGGTCAGCAATCGCAATAGAGAGTAAACTTTCTCGACTCAAACCAGGGTGAGTATCGATAAACAAGTAGTCTAATTGCAGTTCTTTAACCAGGCGCCGAAAACCACTATTAAGTAAACTAACGTTGTATCCTTCACTGAGAATTTTAGCAATTTCATCAGTATTAATACTAGAAGGGATTAGAAAAACCTTACCTTTTCCCTCGATTTTGAGATCAGAACTAACGTCATATGCAGTGTCAGCGATGGAACTGCGATTCCATAAATAGTTATTTAAAGCTTTGCCTGTTATTGCCTCATCAATATTAAATAGGACATGAATACCGGGAGATTGGAGGTCAGTATCTACAATTGCGACTCGCAAACCTTGGAGCGCAATTGCGACTGCTAAATTCGCTGTTAAGTTAGATTTACCCGTCCCGCCCCGAAATGAGTGAACTGCGACAATCTTAGACATATAGTTATATTCGCATTTATTGTTTTAAGCTATTAGCAATTCGTATTCCGAAGATATTCAACCTCTGCCTGCAATTGTTGAAAATACTTCGTTTGAGTAATTTCTGCTACCTGATGTACAAGTTTATTTAAATCAATCTCAAACTGCATTTCCTCGACTTGAAGCTTTTTAACCTCTTCCTGCGTTCTCAATAGATTTTCTAATTCTGCCTTTTCCTGCTTTAAAACGATTAACTTCTGTTTTAAGGCGCCGATTTCTGCCCTTAAACTCTCCTCCCTATACTGCGACCGAGACCTAGGCTTATTTTTCACCCCATCCTTCTTAAACTGATTTCGGGTTAGTGAATAAGCAGAAGGCATAGAAACATTATTCGTTGTATTCCTCAAAGCAGTTAAATTAATAATTTTGGCGCCTGTCTTAAGTTTAGAGGGCACTGCTTCGATACCGATATCAAGAGGATATTGGGGCATAATTGACTCCATTGTCATCAACACTTACGTTAGGAGCCTACTAACCGCAGGAGATTTTCTCCTAACCACTTCATCATTACTAGAATCGCTCAAGCGCATGACACAATGAAAGATCAGTTTTGCCACGTGCGAGAACTTGTAAAACTGGTCTTGACAAAAATAATATTTTGTGTTATTTGAAATTATTGCAGAACTGAGAACTATAAGTTACGCTATCGCATAACCCAACATTATTCATTCTCCAAATCGCCAACGAAGAGAACAAGCATTCCGGCTTTCCAACACTTGCTCAATATCAAACTCGACCAAGCGCAGCGCATGAGGAATCTCCGAAACTCTCATAGCATTCCAAATTACACTTGCTTTCCCTGCAAATTGCAGTGTATGCCCATTCTCAAAGTTAATAAATAGTAGCCCAGCATGAGAGTTAACAAACAGGTTGCCAAAGGTTTGAAACATATTATTACCCTGATAATCTGGAAACACAAGCTTTCTACTGTTTAAGACTTGTACAAACCCAGGAGAACCACCTCGGTGAGAAACATCGGCGCCAATTTCTGGATGACAACTAGCAATGAAAAATGTATCAGCTTGAGTAATCCAGTTTTGATCCGTGTGACTCAGCGCATCTCTAATTAATATTTCTGGTTGTCTAAATGATTCTGCTATTTCTGTTTCTACATAACGTACTTGAATATATTTAGGACAGTTAAAAAAAGCCTGTTCAATTTCTACGTTAATTTTTCCATCTGATTGTAAACTAGCTTTACCGTTTAGACGTAGGCGCCTACGGTTTGCGAAATCAATTATTATTAGTCCAATTGTATTATTATTCGTCAGGTTGTGGTATAGGTTTCCGACCTCTCCCGTACCAGAGTTAGAGTTCAAGGATGCATCAATTTGTATTATTTGCTCGCCTAATACTGTAACAAAACCTGGCTCTCCCGTTAATAACGAAGCCCAAACCCTTCCATTTATATCTACTGTACTTATAACCGCTAATTGTTGATTTTTGAGAAACTCTTGGGCTGCGGGCTTGATGATATTGCCAATCAGATGACACAAGCGTTGTGCCTCGTCGCGCACTCCCGCTTGGTTTTGGATGGCAATTTCCCCAGAATGAAAAGTCATCTTTTTACTTACTTCTCTCTTTTTCTTTCTTTGCGTCCTTTGCGCTCTTTGCGGTTCGTTTATTCACTTATCTATATATTTTATAACTTAGCTCAAACAAACCAAGATCACTTTGATATTCGCAAGGCTAAATAAAACTGATCTTGGCAATACTATACATGTGTGGTATTGCGCGCGACATACAAAATTTGATATTAATTAAGTAAAAAGCATCTATAAGAATCATGGCGACTCTCAAGGCTTCTCAAGAAGGACTGGTAAAAATTAAACAAGCGAGAAGCCAAAAAGGTTGGTCTGTCGATGATTTTAGATGGATGGAAGCAGCGAGCTTAGTTTTAGGAACAAACTGGAAAGACCTAGGAGTGCTTGCTGTAGGTATTTCTGAAGGGACTTGGAAAAGGTTTTTAGCAGGGAAACACCCTATTAATGCTGAAGCGTTTAAAGCTTATTGCCAAGCTCTTGGGTTGAGTTGGGAAGAGGTTGTCGAAAAGAAAGCAGTTGCTCCCATCTCCGTACCTTGTATCTACACAGACTGGGGTGAGGCGCCAGATGTGTCTATTTTTTACGGGCGCCAAAAAGAAATGCACACAGTTGAGCAATGGGTTACACAAGAAAACTGCCGCTTAATAACTTTATTAGGAATGGGTGGCATTGGTAAAACATCATTGTCTGTCAAGCTAGCGCAACAAATTGTAGAGACGCGACATGTTACGTCTCCAGGGTTTGTAATTTGGCGAAGTCTTCGTAACGCACCACCAGTGGAAGATATTTTAGCTGAGTTAATTCAATTTTTATCCAGACAGCAAGAAACAAAAATACCAAGTAGTACAAATAATAAAATATTGCTATTGCTAAAATACCTACGTTCCGCGCGCTGTTTAGTAATTCTGGATAATGCTGAGTCTATTTTAAAAGCAGGTAATCGCACTGGTCGTTATCGAGAAGGGTATGAAGGATACGCGGAGCTTTTGCGATGTGTGGCAGAAACTTCGCATCAAAGCTGTTTGATTTTAACTTCGCGGGAAAAACCCCAAGGACTAGCTAAGTTTGAAGGAGAAAGTTTACCTGTACGTTCTCTACAACTTATGGGTTTACCAAAAGCAGAAGGGCAAGAATTATTTCACGTCAAAGGTCAATTTACAGCTTCAGAAGCTCAATGGCAAGCTTTGATTTCGCGTTATGGTGGAAATCCTCTAGCTTTAAAGATTGTTGCGTCTTCTATCCGCGATTTTTTTGATGGCAGTATTTCCCAATTTCTGGAAATGTCTCAGCAAAGCACTTTGATTTTTGATGATATCCGTGATTTATTAGACCAACAGTTCCACCGTCTCACAAACCTGGAACATGAAATTATGTTTTGGATTGCCATCAATCGCGAACCTGTTTCTTTACCAGAGTTGCAAACCGATTTTGTTACCCATATCCCTCCTCGTGAGTTACTAGAGTCACTCTCATCTTTGCAAAAACGTTCTTTTATTGAAAAAACATCTGGTGGTTTTACTCAGCAACCAGTAGTAATGGAATATGTGATTAACCAAATCATTGAAAAAATATCCGAGGAAATAGTTAGTCAGGAAATTTCTCTATTTGTGACTCATGCTTTAATAAAAGCGCAAGCTAAAGACTATGTGCGAGAAACCCAAATCAATCTGGTTTTACAACCTATTATCAATGAACTAACTACTCAACTTGGAGGTTTAAAAAATATTTCTGATTATCTCCAGCAAATTCTTTCAAATTTATGTGGAAAAGCACCTAAACAAACGGGGTACGCAGCTGGGAATACTCTAAATTTGTTGCATAAAGCACAAATTGATATTAGTGGCTTTGATTTTTCAGGTTTGACACTGTGGCAAGCATATCTACAAGGGGTAAGTTTACATGATGTTAATTTTTCTAATTCAGATTTATCTCGCTGTGTTTTTACGGTAACTTTAGGTAATATTTTATCTGCTGCTTTTAGTCCAGATGGAGAGCTTCTAGCAACTTGTGATACTGATTGCAATGTGCGTATTTGGGAAGTAAAAACAGGTAAACTATTACTAATTTGTCAAGGTCATTCCAACTGGGTACGCTTTGTTACTTTTAGTCCAGATGGAAAAACTTTAGCAAGTTGCGGCGCCGACCATACTATTAAATTATGGAATATCAGTGATGGTGTTTGTATAAAAACGCTAATTGGGCATAGACACGAAACATTTTCTGTTGCTTTTAGCCCAGATGGTAATATTTTAGCTAGTACCAGTGGGGATTGCACGGTAAAACTTTGGGATATTCAATCTGGGAATTGCATCAAAACCCTTGTTGGACATACAGACTGGGTGCGTTGTGTCGCTTTTAGTCCAGAGGGAATTTTGGCTAGTAGCGGCGCCGACCATACTATTAAATTATGGAATATAAATGGAGAATGTCTGGCAACCTTGACTGAACATCAAAGTTGGGTGCGTTCTATTGCCTTTAGTCCTTCGGGGCAAACATTAGCAAGTGCAAGTGGTGATTGCACAATTAAAATTTGGAATTATTATACAGGTGAATGCATCAAAACCTATACGGCTCACACAAATAGTGTTTATTCAGTTGCATTTAGTCCCCAAGGTGAGATACTTGTTAGTGGAAGTGGCGACCGTACTGTAAAACTTTGGGATTGCAAAACTCACACTTGTATTAAAACATTACATAAACAAACCAATGAAGTCTGTTGTGTTGCCGTCAGTCCGGATAATCAAACTATTGCTTGCGTCAGTTTAGACCAAACTATGCGATTGTGGGATTACCATAGTGGGCAATGTTTAAGAACTTGGCAAGGAAATACTGATTGGGCACTTCCTGTTACATTTAGTCCTTCTGGAGAAATTTTAGCAAGTGGCAGTAACGATAAAACTATAAAATTATGGGATTGGCAGGCAGGAAATAGTCTTTTTAGTTTACAAGGGCACACAGACTTTATATATGGGCTTGCATTTAGTCCTTCTGGGGAAATTTTAGCCAGTGCTAGTACAGATTCTACAGTTAGGTTATGGAATGTAAATACAGGAAAATGCTTCCAAATCTTACAAGGACATACAGATTGGGCATATACTGTAGCTTTTCATCCCGAAGGTGAAATTATCGCCAGTGGTAGCGCAGATTGTACTATTAAAATATGGGATTGGCACACAGGGCAATGTTTAAGAACTTTAACTGGTCATACAGATAAAATTCTTGGATTAGCTTTTAGTCCAGATGGGGAAATATTAGTTAGTGCTAGTGCTGACCAAACTGTTAGATGTTGGGATTTGGAAACGGGTAATTGTATTCAAATTTTGCGCGCGCATGAAGACAGAATTTATGCGGCAGTATTTAGCCCGGATAGTAAGATTTTAGCAACTTGCAGTACTGACCAAACAATTAAGCTATGGGATTTCAGTACGGGTGAACTTCTCAAGACTTTAACAGGACATAATAATTGGGTTTTTTCGATTGCTTTTAGTCGAGATGGAGCAAGACTTGCTAGTGCTTCCCATGACCAAACTGTGAGAATATGGGATGTGGAAACAGGAACGTGTATTCATGTTTGCGTTGGGCATACTCATTTAGTTTCTTCCGTTGCCTTTAGTCCTATTCCCTCGGTTAAGTGGGTGATAGCTAGTGGTTCTCAAGACCAAACGGTAAGAACTTGGGATGTAACGACGGGTGAATGTATAGGCATTTTTATTGCAAAAAGGCTTTATGAAGGAATGAGAGTAACTGGGGTAAAGGGATTAACGGATGCGACAATTTCAACATTACAAGCTTTAGGCGCCGTTGTGTAAAAATTCAGGATGCTTTTGATTTTGAAGATAAACGCCATACTTTTTCCAGCTTTGCAACACGTCGGCGAAACATATAAGCTTGATATTTACGGGCGCTAGTAATTATTAGTAAGATAAGTAGGGGTAAGGAAATGATAAAATATCCAATAAAGGGGTTGATATCTAGATCATTTTGCTTACTAAGATTAGCTGGACGCAGTATGGCTGTTTGTAATTACATGATTGTTCTCAATTAAAAAAGTACTAATGGCAACTATGAATATAAGTGGCGCCACGATATTTAAGTTCCAATTGGGATACAGTAGGAAATACTGTTGGTTTTGAAATTTGGTAACTCACACCTCGATATTTCCCATTGATTTGACTGTTTTGGGTTGCAAATTCTTTAATATTTCCTTTGTAATGGCAACCGCGAGAAGATAGTTGCATAATTTCCTCTTGCTGTTTCAGTCGAGTTGATAATTTTTAGAATATTACTTATACTTTTTCAAGTCGATGTATAAAAGTTATGGATTTAATATAGATTTTTTGACTTAATACTTAACTTTTATCTACCTATAAATTTATTGATATACTTATGATATTTAGAAAAATAAAAATTGATAATGAATAATTATTAAAAGTTTAATAATTATTCATTATCAATTATTAGTACAGGATTCCTATTTGATTTAGGGTGGCACTGCCCACCTTACAAAGACAATTATCAAATCGAATTCCTATATTCTTGAGCGATGTGGTGCAAAAAGCATGAAGCTAACTAATTACGAACATTATTAACTGGAGACGTAACAGATATCTCATCAACAGATGATGCAGGGTTTGAAGGATTGACGTTATTGACTAAACGTCGTGGCGCACAAGCTTGTGCTAAATACAAAATACTGATTGGTAAAGCAACTGTGAAAATTCTATTCCAGTACATATTTTTCATAGAAGTGATTACACTCTTCATAAATTCAACTCCTTGGTTTCAGGTGTGATAATATCTTTATAGAATTGAATAAGGGAAAAGTCGATACAGAAAAGTTAAGGAAATTAGGGCAGAAACTAACTTAACTTTTACTACATCATTAGTGAAATATTAAATTATTGATGTAATGAAAACTTTCTTTTCTGCAATTGAAAAGCAATTCTTTTACCTGTACACCAACCGTAGTATCCATAAGTTGTGGCTTTACCGACATTTTTCTCAAAGCCGACAAAGTAAAGTGTAGGGTCAACAATAGATTGGCACTTACCATCTGTTTTTGGTAGTAAACTATCGTTCACGTTAAGATATAGCTCAGATTGTCTTAATATTTTATTAATGCCAGGGCGAAAACCTGTAGCCAAAATAATTGCATCATAATCTTGTGATTTTGCATCGACAAAAATTACACCTGTTTTGGTGAGTTGTTGAATACTACTAGAGATGACTTGGATATTTCCTTTTTTAATTTGTTTGACAGTACCTCTATCTACCCATGCCACACGACCATAATTAACCTCCATATCTATTGCTCCTTTATCTTCTGGATAAATAGAATATGCGCTTAAATCTAAAGCGAAACGTCGAACAAATTTGTCAGTTTCCTTGACTCTTTCTTTTAACTCTTCTGGAGAAAAATCAATAGCTCTCTCCATAGCTTCGATGGTACTATCTGTTGTATACTTATTAAACAATTGTTTAAAATATGACCTAGCTCGCCATAGCCAGCAGTCTAGCGCTCTCAGTCTGGGGTAGAGAGGGAATACCCAACGTTTACCACGAATCAGCATATTTACAGTAGCGGCGCCATGTTCATATAAATCTAGTGCTATCTCTGCTGCTGAATTTCCCGAACCAATGACTAAAACTTTCTGATTTTGATAAGAAACACCGTTTTTATAAGCACTGGAATGAATTATTTTACAAGAAAAATTTTGTTGCCCCAAAAAGCATGGTATTATAGGTTCATTAGTTAATCCAGTACAGATAATCAGAATTTTACATTTCAGGGTATCTTTATTTGTCTGTACATGCCACTGGCTATTGATTTTATTAATATTTTGCACTTCTTCTGTAAAACGAATATGTGAATAAACTTGAAAATGATGTGCATATTCTGTTAAATACTCCACCATTTCATTTTTAGTTTTAAACATAGAATATTTTCGCTCACCCTCAAAAAAAGGCAGAGTGAAATAAGGATTTTGAGTAACCAATCTGTCATAGGCAGTTTTCCAAATAGTTGCAACAGTCTCACCCTTCTCTATAATGGCAAAATTATCAATACCAAATTTTTTTAAACTTGCAGCTACAGTAATACCGCAAAAACCAGCACCAATTATGATAACGTCTTTTTCAGTGTGCATAAAATTTGTTCTAATTACAAATATTAAATATTTATTTTAAAATTTGGGATTTAAACCTTCAATACAGATTAGTTAAGGAATTTGTAGGGTGGGCGCTTGCAATAAAGGACGCGCGGTTATATTTTTTCACTACAGAGGCGCAGAGTACACAGAGGGAAGAGGAAATTTAGAAACCTCTTTGTGCCCTCTGTGTCTCTGTGGTAAAATCCTTAACTTTTCTGTATGGACAAGGAAATTCTCAACCTCTATATATAAACAGCAAGACCATCCATTGATAATGGAATTTATATGAACTTAATTAGTCTATTACTACGCTCTTCTTGGAAAATCCTTGCTCTTGCTACTTTCATCGGTTTGTTGAGTGGAATTAGTACGGCAGGACTACTTGTTGTAGTAAATGCTCAAATCAATCAATATTCATTTAATACTACACGAATTTTGGGTTTCCTAATACTTTGCTTTATCAGATTTATTACTAATATAATTTCTAAATTTTTATTAATAAATCTAGCAGAGAAAGCAATCTTAGAACTACGCCTTATCTTGAGTGAGAGAATTTTAGCGGCGCCACTATCTCATTTAGAGAATATAGGGAAGCATCAGATACTAGCAACATTAACAGATGATATTTTATCAATATCTAATACAATTTACGCTATTCCAACACTGTGTATTGATATTGCTATTGTGGTCAGTTGCCTTGTTTATTTGTTTTACTTATCTTCAGCAATATTTTTTTTAGTAATAATTTCTTTACTGTTAGGCATATTCAGCTACCAAAGTATAGCATACAAAGCCACATCATTTTTTACATTAGCTCGCCAGCACAATGATAAATTATTTAAACACTTTCGGAGTATAACAGAAGGAACAAAAGAACTGAAGCTTCATTATCAGCGACGCCAGACACTTCTCAAAAAGGAACTTAAAGAAACTGTACAACTATATCGGCGTACAAATGTATGTGGAATTACTGTATTCGCAGTCGCAGCTGGTTGGGGAAATATCTTATTCTTTGTAGTTATTGGACTAGTAATTTTTGCTTTCCCTATTCTCCAAGCTATTCCTAGCCATATTTTATCTGGATATGCGCTGACTATTCTCTACTTACTTTCACCTTTAGACTATATAATGAGTGCTATTCCGACTTTCAGCAAAGCAACAGTCGCTTTAAATAAGGTTGACTCTCTCAAACTATTATTATCCAATAACTTTTATGACAGTAATTTAATGGATGGGGTTGAAACAGATAATTTTTGCCAACGTCTAGAACTTTTGGATGTTACTCATACTTATTATCAAGACCAAGAAGATACAGCTTTTACTCTTAGTCCAATTCATTTTACTATTTCCGGCGGCGAAATTGTTTTTATTATTGGTGGTAATGGTAGTGGTAAGTCTACTCTCGTTAAACTAATAACTGGTTTATACATTTCTGACAGTGGAAAAATCTATCTCAATGGGAAGTTAGTAAATTCTGAAAATAGAGAGTGGTTTCGCCAGCATTTTTCAGTAGTATTCTCTGATTTTTATTTATTTGATAATTTCTTGAATTTAGGTAGAACTATTAGTGATAAGCAAATTTATGAATACTTGGTTAAATTACAACTAGATAAAAAAGTTAAAATCACCAATGGTATGCTTTCTACCACCTCATTGTCTCAAGGACAGCGAAAGCGTCTAGCTTTGTTGACGGCTTATTTAGAAGACAGACCTATTTATGTATTTGATGAATGGGCTTCTGACCAAGACCCTATATTTAAGAAAATTTTCTACACACAACTATTACCTGAATTGAAAAATAAAGGTAAAGCTGTAATTGTCGTGACTCATGATGACCAATATTTTCATTTATCAGACAGGATATTTAAGCTAGATTATGGCAAGCTGGAAAATGAACTGTATACAAAAGTTTTTTAAAGTTTATTTTTTACGAACCGCAAAGGCGCAAAGAACGCAAAGGGAGAATTTTATTATATAAAAAGTAAGCTTTATTTTCTCTTAAATTACTTAACTTTCCTTTATAGACGCTTTCTTTTTTTGTATTTATAACATAAGTATAGGCACAAATAGCTTCTGTTTTAAATTTGATTTAATTTAACAGTTATTTGACTTTATTACGTAAATCTTAAACTATCGAAAAATTAAGGAAAAACAAACAATGATACTTCAACAAATTGCCGACACTCTCCAAGAAAATGTGCAATCAGGACAACTCGTCCTAAATGCTACAACAATTGGTGCTATTAGAATTGGCGAGTTTTTACGAATTCTAAACCTTCCAAACTTTACCTTTTTAAATGCTGAAATTACAGATTCTGACAATCGCGTTGCACTCACAGGAAAATCTTCTCTACTCGGCGCCGAAAATATCGGACTGGCGATTGTATTTTCAGAAGATAACAGCGCCATATCAGTTAATCTAAGTGCAACACTACCTAACGCCACAATTCCCGGCGCCTCTTGGTTATCTCTAGAAGATGTGCGTATCTCCCTTAGCTTGCTAACATCCGCAACCCAAGTTACAGGAACTATTATTGGTGTTCTTCGCACTGGAAGCGAACGTGTAGAAATTACTCTTACCCTAGAAGCAGGGATGGAAGTAGTTTGGCGCGCGGAAATTTCCCAAATCAGCTTATCTGGAATTACTCAAGCTTTCCTTAACAACGCTTCGAGTCCATCTGAATTACCAAACGTTGAGTTCAGCAATATTGCAATTAGCATCATCCCAGCAACCCGCGCGTTTTCCCTAAATGCCACATCCACAACTCAATGGAACTTTGCGAATAGTCGTAATGCTTTAGGTGTGCAAGTTGGCGTAACAGTAAATCGTACTGTTATGGAAGATAACAGCAGCCAAATTGATGCGACCATTCAGGTTACAGGTATTGGTGCTTTGACTGTTGTTGAAGAACTTGCTTTATCCAACTTCAATTTAAACTTCCGTTGGTCAGGTAGTGACTGGTCGTTATCAGGGGATGTATCTGCTCAATTATATGAACAAATGTTTGCGCTATCTGCATCCTATGCTCAGATGGGTGATACTAGAACCTTGATATTGATAGCAGCAACTTCTACCAGAGAATTGGTTAACTTGAGAGATGTAGGTAGTTTAAACCTTTCCCATCTGGAAATTTTCATTGAACGTCAAGCTGGAGAAAACTCTAGTTGGCAAATATCTGGTAGTGGTAGCATTCGCGTCAATAATGTATTTGACTTAGCAGGGAACTTAACTTTGGCACGACACGATGATGGTAATGCCAGCTTAATGTTTATGCCAGAAAATAGTAGTGTAACCGTTCTTTTACCACCTGATAGACAAATGTCGGTGATGCTCGAATTTGATGGTTTTACAATTGTTAGACGCAATGCTGAACAAGAAACTAGCTGGATGTTTACAGCAATGGCAGGTTTAGCTTTCCAAGGTTGGCATCCATCAGTACAACGGGTATTACTGAGCCGTATTGAAGTAGAATTTGCGGCAGATAGGGACTCAGTAAGAATAAGTGCAGGTAGAGCAGTTGCACCTTTTGATTTTGACATCCCTGATATTATTATTGACGACAACATTCGTGTACAACTTGGTGCAGCCAGAATTGAAGTTACAGACTTATTTATTCAGTTAGGTTCAGAAGTTGAGTTGGGTGCAAAAATTGGTGTTGGTTTACCTTCGCAACTTAACAACATCTTCGGTGTTCGCAGTGATGGACATCCAAATGTAGAATTTTTCAACACTTTCAACCCAGCAGACCAAGAAAATACTGTAGTAGAATTACAACTTAGTATTGGCACTAGCGGTATTACTATTACACCAACTACATCTTTAATTCGTGCTATTCGTATAGTTGAAGAAAACGGCGCCAGCTACTGGTATGTAGACATGGGAGAGTTTGGCGAAGTCAAATTCCAAGTACCTGAATTTAGCTACGATACAGCCAATTCTAGCTTTACTGCTAGAGGCGATTTTGAAACCGTGCGTCCTTTGAGTATACCTCTGACGCTGTTCAAGAATTTTATGAATGCAACGGGCTTAGAATCGCTTTCTAATAGATTTCCCGATGCCTTACCATTGCAAGAATTAAGTATTTTAGATGACCGCAACAACTTCCGGGTTACAGAGTTAACGGCACTGTTGCAACGATTTATTAATACTCAGTTACCAGAGCAAGCAGTAGAAGCTCTACAAGTAATTAGCGAGCGCTTCGACCGTCTTCCCGAACAATTTCGTCAGTACCTTAATATCCAAATTCCTCAAAGCTTCTTCTACAACATTGCCGTCACTCCCGAAGGCAGTGTTCGTTTAGACGCGCGCGTGAAAGAGGATGACGAACCAATTCGGTTACTTTATCCCACCTTGGCAATTTTACCAGGCTTACCTGTGCCTATATTATTGATGTATGGCATGGAACTACGAGGAATTTCCTTTGGTGAGTTCTCTGGTGGTAGCCTATTCCTACTACAAGTTGATGCCAATGTTGACCAATTTGATATCATCACTCTGGCAGCATCACTCGCTTTACCTAATGATGGCAGTCTTCCCTTACCTTCAACGCAAGATTTACAACGGCGTTTGGTATTGAAAGATTTGTTTATGGTCATCATCTATGAAACGGTGATTCCCATACCCATTCCACTATTTTACGACAACTTAGGTATCGAGTATTTAGGATTGGAAGGGTTAGGACTAAAAGCTCATGCTCAATTCCCAATGCCCAGCTTAAATTTGAGCGAAGTTAGTCAAATTATCTCTCAATTCCGCCGCTTCTTCACCGACCGTAACTTCTTGCTCGATACCAACAACCCACCGCAAAACTTTAATTTACGCTTCTCCTTAGACGGTAACTATATCCGACTACCGCAATACTTGGGTGGCGCCATGCTTGGATCTGGAGAAAATGGCCCTGAAATTAATGCTTATTCAAGTGTTGCATCATTATTAAATGGTGTCAAAACTCTCTCGCTGAACGAGTTAATTCAAGCAGTACCCTTACAATATCGGGTGGGAAATACCAGTACAACATTTGCCAGTTTGTCAAGTAATATGCGTTGGCTAATCTCGACACCAAACGAGTTTAGACAGCCATCAGTTTATCGAACACTTGGTTTTGATGGCGCCGACCAAGCAAATAGGATGTTAAGTTTGCTACCTTCTACCAGTCAAGCAGGTAGCCGAGATGAGCAAGGATTGGTAGCATTACTCAATGGAAAATGGAGAGTGAGTGAATTAGGCCTCTTAAATGTAACCTTTGCTCTTGGTGCCTCTGGGTCATCTGGATTCAACACAGGCTTCCAGATTGCTGGTAATATTCAAAACTTCATTGACTTGGAAATGCTAGGGCGTGTAGCAATTAATGCATCTACTATAACTCCCACGTTCTATAGTTTGTCTTTCGACGGACAGAATGATTATGTTCTTTTAGAAAATCCAGCCAGCTTAAATATTAGCGGACAAATTAGTATTGAAGCTTGGGTTAGACCGGAAGCAACCAACGGTTTACGCAACATAGTCGCTCACGGCAATAGCTTTGCACCCAACGCTGAAGTTTTCCTGCGAATTAACGATGGTAATTATCAAGTAGGTTCTTGGGACGGTCAAAATTACTTCGCTACCGCTCCCATTCCACAAGGAGATATTGGTAAATGGGTACATTTGGCAGGTGTTTATGATGGTGCCACTTGGAGATTGTACCGCAACGGTGTAGAAGTCGGCATGACCAGAACTGCAAGAGGTGCAATTGCAGTAAACGAAAGCTGGGCAATTGGCGCCAGAGGTACAGGTACAGAACGCTTTTTCCAAGGACAAGTTGACGAAGTGAGAATTTGGAACCGCGCGCGTTCTAACTCAGAAATTCAAGCTGATATGTCTCGTAGACTTAGAGGTAATGAGATAGGATTAGTTGGTTACTGGTCATTAAATGAAGGAAGAGGTGACCGTGCTAATGACCAAACCGCCAATAGAAATAATGGTCTAATTATAGGCGCACAATGGCAACAACCAGGGGCGCCGATAGTATCTCCTTTAACAGACCCTAGTCGCAATGCCGTGCAAATAGTTGGACAAAGCCGCTTGAGCATTCTGAACCGTCGCATCTTTGATGGGAATATTGAGCTTCGTAACAACAACTTCTGGCTATCAGGTAACTTAAACCTGTTCCCAGCTAACTCACTATTGCAAGTTCAAGGTACTTTAAATGGTGCTTTAAGTAGTTCCGAACTCCAATTGATGGGCAATGTTAATACTAACTTGGCAGGACTAAGATTATTAAATGCCAAAGCGATGATTTCTAACAATCAAGTTCTTCTAGAAGGAAACTGGCTAGGAATCACAACAACACTCAATGTACAACAAGTCAATCAAGCGTTAGCAGTTCGAGGAGGTGTAAATGTTGATGTACGTTTGTCGAACATTAACATTGGTCCGATTAACCTACCGACACGCCAAATTACACTTGCGAATAGAATCAACCTGAATACGGTAGTAAACGCGCGGGTTGATGTCAACGTAACAAACTCCGGTTTTTCTGCTACTGTTTCCGGTCGCTTTAGCTGGAATCAAACCAATTGGCAATTACCAGTCTTTACAGTGAATGTAGCATTTCAAAGTGTAGAAGAATTGGCAAATCTAATTATAGAGCAAATTCGGGCAAATGCTTACAATATCTTCAACCAATTGTTTAGAGATGCTGCTAGTTGGGTAAATGCCATTAGAACTAGAGTTATAGAGTTTACAGGAAATGTCGCTCAGGTATTGAGGAATGGTTTCAACCAAGTAGCGGAAGATGCGGCAAGATTGATGAATACTCTTAATTATACCGCAGAACAAACAGGTCAAGCACTGAAAAGCGTTTACCAACTGACTGCGAGACAAGTTGTGGATACTATAAATCGTGTTTATAGCCGTCTCTCAGCTGAACAAATAGCTGACCTGTTAAGAAATATTGGTTACACAGCAATAGAAACTGGTCAAATTCTTAGAGATGTTTATAAGTTAGGCGCCAGAGAGGTATTCAACATTATAAATAGACTATACTTTAACAATCGCGCGACGGCAGATCAAGCAGCAAGTATT
Source organism: Calothrix sp. PCC 7103 (assembly GCF_000331305.1). GTDB lineage: Bacteria > Cyanobacteriota > Cyanobacteriia > Cyanobacteriales > Nostocaceae > Dulcicalothrix. The sequence continues at coordinate 1,772,384 of NZ_KB217478.1, forward strand.
TTGAGAGATATTGGCTTTAGCGTGCGAGATGTGGCCTTATTAATCAACAATGTCTTCAAATTAAGCATTGATGATTTACGTCGTCTTCTCAACAACGTTTTTCGAGGGGTAAGCCCTAGTGTAATAGCGTCGATATTGACAGAAATATTTGGGAATTCAATTCCAATACCTCCATTACCTCCACTACCTTCAATACCTTCAATACCTAGATTCCCTCTTTAAAGTTGTCTCGCTGATTTAGGAATTTCCAAAAATTTAATTCATCATTTTGTGTAATTCTCTTGTGGAACGGGCATCCCTGCCCGTTCCAGATTAAAATTTATACTACGGTATTATGGAATTGTTTTTGTATCTCTTACAAAGTTTGGCGAAACAGAAGCCGACACCGCCAACTTTGCGCTGATTCATGTCTAAGTAGTATGTTGTGGTCGGACAAAGGAAAAGGAATTACGAGCGCGAAAGTTCTGAAAGTGATATTACTGCTAGTTCTCGATTTGTGTTAACGGTACGGTGAATATCAATAATTTTGGCGTTGACCCTAATTCTGGTTTAATCGAACTACCAGAGAATATCACCGACCAATCAAAGCAAATTGCTTCTGGTTGTTCTAAATAATACTGGCAGTAGTTTTGTGGCAACAGGAAAGGGTGGTGTCCCGCAAAATCCAAATCAACACGTGAGGAGCGATCTCACCTGGTCAGATATCCGCGATTTGTCTGCATATCGGAAAAACAGCTCTATCACCGCACAAATTCCCAAATCCCCAGAGTCCCTTGTTCAAGCCCCTAGTTGGTATCGTAATGCTCAAGGAAAGATTGAGTTAGTGGCTGATACATCTTCTACTCAAGTGCAACAAGCATTAACCTGTGCTGCTATTCCTCAAAATTAATTATGTTATAAAAAATACTTTTTTGGGAAGCCTATATACATAGGTCAAAATGGAGATAAAGTGATGAAAGTAACTTTTACTGGGTTTTGTTTAATCAGTGGAATGTTAGCATGTGGAATTTGTAGCAGTTCAGTAAACGCTCAAGTAATTCCTGATGGAACCCTCAAAACTACTGTCTCCCAAAGTGGTAATAATTTCACTATCACTAATGGAAACCGTGTTGAAAATAATCTATTCCACAGCTTCAGTCAGTTTTCAGTACCTACGAAGGGTTCTGCATTTTTCAATAATGCTTCAGATATCCAAAATATTTTTAGTCGTGTTACGGGTGGTAATGTTTCCAATATAGATGGTTTAATTCAAGCCAATGGTAGCGCCAATTTATTTTTGTTAAATCCCAGTGGAATTATTTTTGGACAAAATGCCAGTTTGAATATAGGTGGATCATTTGTAGGGACAACCGCGAATAGTATTAAATTTGCTGATGGGGTAGAATTTAGTGCTGTAAATCCAACTCAAGCACCACTGTTAACGATGAGCGTACCAGTGGGTTTGCAGATGGGAAGTAATGCAGGAGCGATCGCAGTCCAAGGTGCGCCTGCCAACAATTTCGCCTTGCGAACATCTACACTGTCGATCTCACCGAATCAAACCCTGGCACTGATTGGGGGACAAATCGATATCAATAGTGCCAACATTTTTGCACCGGATGGTCATGTGGAGTTGTGGGCGATGCAAAATGGTACGGTGAATATACCCACCTCTGGCAACTGGCAACTGGCGAGTTCATCACCATCGCCAACATGGGGCAACATTACCCTGCAACAGTCCTCCTATATCAACACCAGTGGGGCAACCGGAGGGGCAATTAATATTAGGGGGCGGGGGTTAACCTTGCAAAATGGTTCGCATATAGAATCGTCTACGTATGGCGCAAATAAGCAAGGCCAGGGCATTAACGTTCAGACAACAGAATTTGTAGATGTGCTGGGTCTCTCTCATCCCGACAATTATCTCTTCTCAGGTCTTGGGACAAATGTGTCTGGTAGCGGAAGCACTGCTGGGAATATTCAGATTGATACTCAGCGGTTGCGCGTGAGCACGGGGGCATGGATATCTTCTATAACCTTTGGTACGAACCTATTTACCAGTCTTTCTGTTACCGATTCCAACACAGGCCAAATTATTGTTCATGCTACTGATGTAGAGGTACAGGGGTATAATCCAACGCCTAATACCTTCGGCGGCCATTCCGTCAGTGCGATCTCAACAATGATAACCGGAGGACAACGGAATAACGGTAGTGCAATTATCATTGATGCTGACAGGGTAAGGGTGCTAGACGGGGCACGTCTCAGTAGCGATGTAATTGGTCCGCTGATTCCTCCTATCACACCGACAATTGGCAATGCTGGCAACATTGTTGTGACCGCTAGAGAAAGTTTAGAGATTCGTGGGACAAACCCAGATCAGTTTAGCAGTGGGATCTCTAGCTCAATTCAATTCTTAGGGGTTGGAGAGGCGGGAAATATTAAGATCAATGCCGGACAACTTTCCCTGTCTAACGGTGGAACCATCACCAGTGCGATCGCCGGCAATCTCATTGCTGCCAATGCAGGTCAAGGTATCGCAGGTGATATTAGCATTCAAGCCAATGATGTACAGGTTAGCGATCCCATATTTGATCCTTTTAGTCAGGCTATCAGTGGTATCACTGTAGCGGTAGGGCAAAATTCCACAGGTAAGGGAGGCAATATTAACTTGACAGCAGATAGCTTGCGTGTATTCAATGGTGGACAAATTACCTCCTCCACAGATGGCAAGGCTGCGGCAGGTAATGTCAGCTTGCAAGTCAACAATATAACCGTAGAGGGTATTTCCCAACCCTTAGCTGATGGTCGCATTCTCCCAAGTGCGATTACGGCAGCTTCTACTACAACCTCTGATGCTGGTTCAGTTAATCTTGTGGCAGATCAACTCAATGTTCTCGATCATGGGCAAATTTCCGTCAGTAATACAGGTGGTGGCAATTCAGGTAACTTGCTTGTTAATGCCAACCAAATCAAGTTGGCACAAGGAGGTAGTCTGCTTTCGCAAGTCTCCGCAGGCAATCGCGGTAATATTACTCTCAATACTGGTGTTCTGCTGATGCGTTATGGCAGTAAAATTAATACTAATGCCACAGGTACAGCAATAGGTGGGAATATTAGTATTAATGCACCAATAATTGTTGGTTTAGAAAATAGCAATATTACTGCCAATGCCATTGAAGGGGCTGGTGGCAATATTGAGATTACAACCCAAGGTATATTCGGTTTACAATTTCGCGATCACGAAACTCCCGAAAGTGATATTACTGCTAGTTCTCAATTTGGGGTCAGTGGTACAGTCAATATCAATAATTTTGGTGTTGACCCTGATTCTGGCTTAATCAAACTACCAGAGAATATCACTGACCCATCTCAACAAATTGCCACAGGTTGTGCAGATACTAGCGATAGTAATTTTTTATACACGAGAAGAGGTGGTATATCTCAAAATCCCAGTCAAGATATTATTAATCACCGCACCTGGTCAGATATCCGCGATTTGTCTGCATATCGGAAAAACAGCTCTATCACCGCACAAATTCCCAAATCCCCAGAGTCCCTTGTTCAAGCCACTAGTTGGTATCGTAATGCCCAAGGAAAGATTGAGTTAGTGGCTGATACATCTTCTACTCAAGTGCAACAAGCATTAACCTGTGCTGCTATTCCTCAAAATTAATTATGTTATAAAAAATACTTTTTAAGGAAGCCTATATACATAGGTCAAAATGAAGATGAAGTGATGAAAGTAACTTTTACTGGGTTTGGTTTAATCAGTGGAATGTTAGCATTTGGAATTTGTAGCAGTTCAGTAAACGCTCAAGTAATTCCTGATGGAACCGATACAGAAATTAAGAATTATTTTTCGCCACAGTCTCGTTTAACTATCACACAAGGGTCTCTCATCTTCTTTCGCATTTGCGCTATTTTGCAAATAATCCCTTACCCAGTTGCAACCTTGTGCCAATAATTTATCTGGATTAGAATTTAAATCTAAATGCCAGAAAATCACATTTCCTAATGAATCAGAAGAAGCCAAAACCTTGCCATCTGGACTAAAACTCACGCTTTTAACTCCAGCATTGTGACCTCCAAAAGTTTGTAGGATATTCCCATCGCGCGTCCACAGTTTAATTACTTTATCTTCACTAGCTGTGGCAAAGCTTTTACCATCGGGATGAAAAGCTAGATTATTTATTTCGCCTTCATGGCAGTATAAAGTTGATAATAATTGTCCTTGGAAATTCCAAAATTTAACGGTTCTATCTTTACTAACTGTGGCAATGGTTTGATTATCAGGACTTATAGCTACTGCTAAAATTCCTGATTGATGTCCTCGCAGTGTTAATAATTCTTTACCTTGTCGGTTCCAAATTTTAGCAGTTCCATCTTCGCTACCTGTGACAATGATTTTACCGTCAGGGCTAAACTTCACGCTTCTCACACCTGCTTGATGTCCTCGCAGTGTTAATAATTCTTTACCATCTAAGTTCCATAGTTTGGCGGTATTATCCCAACTAGCGGTGGCAATTGTTTGACCATCGGGACTAAATACAGCACTTCTCACATCTCCTTGATGTCCTTGTAGTGTTAATAGTTCTTTACCATCTAGGTTCCACAATTTGGCTGTTTTATCTCGACTGGTGGTAATAACCATTTTACCATCGGGACTATATTGTAAACTTCTCAATGTATCGGTATGACCTTGTAGAGACGTTACATTTGGCGCCTTTACATTTTGAAGGTTCCAAAGTGTGGCGGTATTTAACCTTCCTGTTGTACCCAAGATTTTACCTTTAGGACTAAAACTAATACTTGCAGAGGCGCCTTCTCCTAAATTTTCACGCCAAGCAGTTGCAGTTTTAATTTTGGATTTGGGATTTGTCTTCGACAATGAATGGATTTTAGATTGTGGATTTACTGTGGCGATATTTGTCTCTTCTAGGTTCCAAAGCCTAACGGTTCCATCCTCACTACTACTTGCTAGAGTTTTACCATCTTTGCTAAAGTTTACACCCCAAACAGCGTCTTGATGTCCGTTTAAAACTTGTAACTGTTCGCCCTTGCGGTTCCAAATCCTCACAGTTCTATCCCAACCTGCGGTAGCAATTGTTTCACCGTCGTGGTTGAAAACTGCGCTACCAACTGTATCTTCGTGACCATGTAGAGACGCGATTAATCGCGTCTCTACACCATCAAAATTCCACAGTTTCGCGGTTTTATCCCGACTAGCAGTAATCAAATTTTTACCATCTCGACTGAAATTAACATACATTACCCAATCGTTATGTCCCCGCAGTGTGGAAACTTCTTTACCATCCAAACTCCAAATTTTAGCAGTACCATCTCTACTAGCGGTAGCAATCATTTCTCCCTTGGGATGAAAATGGATGGCAACAACTGGGGAATTGTGGGTTTTAAAAGTCTTTAGTTGCTGTCCTTGCAAGTCCCACAACCGCATCGTGCCATTCCATTCCATTGTGGCAATTATTTTACCATCAGGGCTAAATCCAACACATGCTACCCAATCTTTGTGAGGTAAAACTAATAACTCTTTACCGTCTGCAACACGCCAAATTCTAACTGTTTTATCTCGACTAGAACTTGCTAATAGTTTACCATCCGGATTATAATTGATGCTCCAAACTGCATCAGTATGTCCCCTGAGAGTATGGAGTAATTTGCCGTCAAGTTGCCATATTTTTACTGTTTTGTCCCAACTAGCACTTGCCAAGGTATTACCGTTGGGATGGAATTTTACGCGCGTGACAACATCCCCATGACCAACCAAGCGGTTATATTCATGTACCCAATAAAGAGATTGGCGAATTGTTCTTTCTACGTGTATCTGAAGCTCTTCATTTTGCTCTTGCCAACCTACCTGCTTTAACTTCACACCAGCTTTCAAAGCAAATAACAAAGCATCAAAATTTTGCTGTGAATTAAAGGAAGCTTTTGAAGAAATGGTTAAGGCTTTAATTTCGCTTAAAGTAACCTGTTTTTTTTGTTGATTGGTTTGCCAAGCAAACAACCCTGACAACCCCAAAAGGCTAATAGCTACCAGAGAAACTAATGATAACCCAAACAGACTACGGCGAATAGTGTTTTTAGCTTGTTTTTCGGCATTAAGAAGGATTTGATTTGCTTGTTCGGAGGCAACTAACGCACTTTTTACCTCCCGTTTCTCTAATTCCTCACTTGCAGCTAAAAATCTATAATCCAGGTTGCTCAAACTTTTACCCTTTGCCCAAAGTTGAGCATCTAAAAGCGCTTGTCCTCGCAAGAGGTTGGTTTCGTCCAGATAATCTGATGTTACCCACCTATTTAATAAATCTGCATAGGGTCGTAATTTCTTTAATTGCTTTTCTACCCACTTTTGATTAAAAACTTCTTGATATATACTATTATAAACTTGTAAATGACCTTGTTTTTTTACAACCAACCCCGACAGCAACAACTCAATTTGTTCCGGCGAATCATCTACACTAACACCGCCATTTTGTAATATTTGTAGATATAGTCCCAGTAATCTACTCGCGCGTTGTTCGTTAGAAAGTAATCTATCGCGTATTGTCCGCAAATGCGGTGGTTCATCCTGCGCTGCCCAATTATCTATGATATGCGCTTGTACAATTTCACGTACTTGGTAGGCAATTTCTTCTGGTTCTGCCAATATCTCCCGCATCAGTTTCGCCAAAAATGGTGATTCTTTAGAGACTTGATATGTAACGTCTTGATATGTAACGTCTTTACATGTCGCGTCCCCATATGTTACCCCCCCACATGTCGTATTTCCACATTCTGACGCAACTAGCTGACATAATTTCTGTGTGAGAAATGGTTGACCCCCTGTCCAAGCAAGTATTTCTCTCAGCACTGCTTGCGAATTATTAATTTTATCTGCTAAACCAAGTTCTAATGGTTGAACTTCATGTATATCAAACCCATTTAACTCAATCGCTCGTCCAATATTAAAAGGTGTGCGGGTTTTATCTGCTATTAAATCTGAAGGTGTTGCTACTCCTAAAAGTGCAAAAGTTAGGCGTTTATGTTCATGGCAAGAGCGGATGAGGGCAAAAAAATCATCAGTATTAAATGGTAAGCTCAAGGTGCTGTCAATTTCATCGAAAAAAATTACTATCGCTTGCTTAATTAACTCAGTCAGTACCAATTGCAGCAACTCACCCAGGCGCCCGACTGGAGAAAAATCTTGTCTTTCTGCTAACCAACTACGTATATTAATCTCACTAGAAAGCCGGAGACTACGTACCAACCGCATAATAATATCAGCATACCACTGGTCGGCTGTAATATTATGATTCCCAATCCCTGACAAATCAACCGTTACGCAAACAATACCATCCTCTTGTAAGCGTTTAGCCACCTGTACACGCAAACTCGATTTTCCCATCTGACGGCAGTTGAGAACATAACAAAACTCACCTACCTTTAAAGCATTGTAGAGTTCATCATCGCACGCGCGTACTACATAACTAGGCGCATCAATAGGGAGACGACCGCCAACTTGATAAGAGTAGGATGAAGTCAGTTTTTGCACGGTTTTTGCCTCGCTTTCGTCAAATTAATCAGGTTCAGCAGTGTTGGTAATTTCACTTATATAGGTTGATGCTTCAGTTGTCGATACAGAAAAGTTAAGGATTTGAGCAAGTTGGGCCTCTAATCGATTAAAAGAGTATTTTGTGCAAATTTTAATGCTGCCAATGCTTGCCGTGATGCATAAAACTTCAGTTAATGCCGTGTAATATCATGTCCGGTTGCTTGCCCATAATTCCCGACAATGTAGAGACGCGATTAATCGCGTCTCTACGATGGTTTTATTATGGTTATGTACCCGGACATGATATAAGTCTATATTGCAATTTTGTAGTGAGCAATACAAAAAATTAGAGGTTATGTGATATGAATGAAGCGCGCGTACAAGAATTTGTGTATCAAGTCGTTAATGATGCGGCTGCAAGTATGTCTGGTGTAATGACCAACATCGGACACAAGCTCGGTCTCTATAAAGCAATGGCAGGCGCCGGAGCTATCACACCCAAGCAGCTAGCCCAAAAGACAAATACAAAGGAACGTTACGTACAAGAGTGGTTAAATAATCAAGCCGCAGGTGGTTATGTTATCTATCATCCCACAACGCGCGCTTACGAGTTACCTGATGAACATGCAATGGTGTTAGCTAACTCTGAAAGCCCTGTGTTCATGAGTCCTGCTTTTGACCTAATTTCTTCGATGTGGCTAGATGAGGACAAAACTATTGATGCTTTCCAAACAGGTAAAGGTATTGGTTGGCATGAGCATCACCCTCGCTTATTTTGTAGTTGTGAGGCATTCTTTAGAAATGGTTACAAAACTTATTTAACTAATTCGTGGATTCCTGCACTCTCTGGAGTCGAAGCAAAGTTAAAAGCAGGCGCCAAAGTAGCTGATTTGGGTTGTGGTCACGGTGCCTCTACTATTATCATGGCGCAGGCTTTTCCTAATTCCACTTTCTTTGGTTTTGACTACCACTTTGATTCAATTGCTACTGCACGTCTGCGTGCGGAAGCTGCGGGTGTTGCAGATCGAGTTCACTTTGAGGTCGCCACAGCTAAGGATTATCCGGGAAACAATTATGACCTAGTTTGTTTTATGGATTGTCTTCATGATATGGGCGACCCAGTAGGCGCCGCAAAATATACCAAACAAGTATTAAGCAAAGATGGAACTATATTATTAGTCGAACCTTATGCAGGAAAAAAACTCGAAGATAATCTCAACCCAATCGGTCGGATGTATTACGCAAGTTCCACAGCCATATGCACGCCAAATTCGCTTTCTCAAGAAGTTGGACTAGGACTAGGTAACCAAGCAGGAGAAGAGAGACTAGCTCAAGTTATGTCTGAGGCAGGTTTTAGTCATTGTCGTCGCGCGACTGCAACACCTTTCAACTTGATATTGGAAGTGCGAATTTAGTAAATAGAGAATGAAATTTTATTATGGTTATGCTACCGGACATGGTATAAATTTAATCTTCTGGGGTGGGCATCCTTGCCCGCCCAATAATAGGTAATATAATTGTCACAGTTGTCCCTTGACCGAGATTACTAGCAATCTCAATACTACCTCCATGCAAATCAATGCACTTCTTAACAACTACTAATCCCAACCCTGTACCAGAAATGTGACGGACATTTTTTCCGCGATAAAAAGGCTCGAAAAGCTGTTTTTGGTCATCGGGAGGAATCCCAATACCATGATCGCGGATTTGAAGTCGCACGCAATCTGACTCAAATTTCAAAAAGCAGTGAATTTGACTACCTCTGGGCGAATATTTAATGGCATTAGACAGAAAATTCCCTAAAATAGATCGCAGCAATTTCTCATCCAAATAAGGATGAGTACATTTTCCCTGACTAACAAATGTCAGGGTATGTTGACTTCCCGCGCTCATTTGCATCTCTTCAACAAATTGACGGCAGAAATTTTCCAGAGCAAGTGGTTTGGGATTAAATTCCAGTTTTCCCGTTTCCGCACGATTGATTGTTAAAATATCTTCTAATAGCTGAATCATATTTTTAACAGAGTCTTGAATGCGGCGCAGGTTCCTCAACCTTTTTTCTGGGTTATCCGGGGGAGAATTTTCCAGTAGTTGGGCTGCTGCCAATACGGTACTGAGCGGTGTACGAAATTCGTGGGATGCCATTGAGAAAAAACGGGTTTTGAGGGCACTCAATTCTTTCTCTTGCTCTAATGCTAACCGTACTTCGTCTAACCGCTTCCGTTCGGTGATATCTCGCTGCACTGATATCCAATGAGTGTATTGACCAGTTTTGTTGGCTACTGGCACCACACTAAACTCCGACCAAAACTCAGAGTTGTCTTTGCGGTAGTTTATAACTTCAACGATAATTGGCTTTCGCATAGCTAAGGCAGAGCGAACTTTATCCAGTTCGGTTTGACTTGTTTTGGCGCCTTGGAGAAGACGGGGTGTTTTGCCTAAAACTTCTTCGAGTGTGTAGCCAGTAATTCGGGTGAATGCCTCGTTAACATAGAGAATACGTGGACCAGGCTCATTAATCGGGTCAGCTTCAGTAATCACGATAGCATCATTAGTATTAACTACGACAGACTGAAGTAACCGTACTTGTTCGGCTTGCCGTTTTTGCTCAGTGACATCACTAACAACAGCTACCATTCCGCTAATTTTATTACTGCTGTCGGTTAAAGGAGCAGCGGAGAAAACAATGTCAATTGTAGAACCATCTTTTTTTTGCCGTCGTATCTCTAAACTTGGAGGGGTTATTCCTTGTAAGACACTTTGCTTTATTGCTTCGTATTCCTGCACGCTATCTTGGGAGATAATGGGATTAGGGCGTTCAATTACCTCTGCTTCAGTCCAGCCAAACATCCTTTCTGCTGCTGGGTTCCAAATTTTAACGCACTCGGTTAGGTCGAGGGTGAAAATGGCACGGGGAGAGGCGGCAATTAAAGATTGTAGAGTTTGGTTCGTGTGGCGTAAAGCAGCTTCGGTGCGTTGGCGTTCGGCAATTTCTTCTCTTAAAAAATCATTGCTCAAAGCTAGTTCTTCGGTGCGTTGCTGGACTCTCTGTTCGAGTTGGGTGTTGAGTTGTTGCAGTTGCTCATAAAATTCTGACTGTTGAATAGCAATTGCTACTTGGGTTGCCAGTTGCTTCATTAACTCAATTTCTTCATACTGCCACTGTCTTGGTTGGCTGCACTGATGGGCTATTAATAATCCCCAAAGATAAGGAGAAGAAGAGTTTGGTTCCCTAATTTCTTGAATAATTGGCACTACTAATTTAGCTTTGACTCGAAACTGTTTAACAAATTCTGCTAAACAAGGTGTTACCGAGTCTTTGTTAACATCGGTAATGGCGCCGATTTTTCCTCTGGTATAAGCTTGATGGTACTCGCTGGGAAAGACTTCTGCAGGAAATGTTTCTCCCAAAATGGTTGGGTATTGGGTCAAAACAGTTTCTGTAATTGCACTACCTGTACCATCGGAAAAGATGCGATAGATTATTACACGGTCGCACTCAAGAAATTGTCTGACCTCTGCGACCGTTGTTGCTAAAACTTCCTCTAGGTTCAAAGATTGGCGGATATGGTGAGCTATTTGGTTGACTATTCGCTCCCGTTTGGTTTGTTGTTGTAAAAAAATTTCTGTAGTACGACGCTCTCGTATTTGACGTTGGAGTCGATAATAGACAATCAACAAAGCAATGCTCACGGTGGACATGCTAATGCCAGCTAGAGTCATAAAATCATCTGAATTGAGTGCAATACCCAATTCGATAAGCTTTACAGCAATGTAGGTCAACATAACCCAACTCCCAAATTTTTCTTACGCAGAAAATGTCTAACTACATTTTTGACTTTAGATTGGCTAAGGTCGTTCGTCAAATCTAGTATAAAAACTACCGTATTTGAACCAATATTGCTTTAGGTCATGATGAGGTGTATGTAAACTGGCTTTTGCTTGATAAAGAATTACTTGTCGATGGTTTCCCATCCAAATTCGCTTCAAATTTTCGACAGAAATTAAGCTTCCTCCTAAACTAGTAACACATTCTTCAAATCTTTCAATAGCTGGATATTCCAAAGTTTCAAAAATTATAAATTGACCATCGCAAATCAGATGACGACTTCTAATCCAAGTCTGCATTTTTTTACAAGCTACTGGAGGTAACATACTTCATTTTATGTGTTTAGTAACTCAATTAACTTGATTCTTTTAATTTGATTTTTATATTGCAGTAGAAATAGAGCGAATAAATCAACTCGCTCTAGCAGAATAGGAGATAGGAAAGGTACAAAATTTAAATTAAGACAAATATTGAAGCTTTTTCAGAAATGAGGATTAAATTAGCTTCCGAATTGCTTCAAAGTATCTCTGTAATACTAACGATGGTTCCACCCGCGCGATGAATACGTTGAATTTGTGGAGACATCTTTGCTCCAGAAACAATATATTCAGTGACACTAAGTCGGCGAGGAGCGTCAAACTTTGACCCCGAAACTTTAATTTTAAACATCTTTTCCGTTGCGTCTTTACGGTAGCTCAGACGCCCACCTGTACTTGGTAAAGTAACCTTGTTAGCACTATTAGTGGCAATATTATAAACTAAGCGAGAGTCAGAAAAAGCACTATCCACTCCGGCATAGCCTTGATATAAAGAAAGAGTACGGTTGTATCCTACTTGCTTTTGCCCAACTTTACTTTTAGCTCCCTGATAGTAAGGGACAATGTTTTCTCCAAATGAAAGCTGATATTCATTACTATCAAGATAAGAGTCAACTTCTGCTTCGTATCCCTTTTCTATACAAAGGCGAATATGTTCTGATAGTTCAGCTTGGTCTAAAGGCGCCCGACCTAACAAATGCTTGAAATTTAGCTCTACAAAGCGATAGGGAGCGCAGGATTCAAAATAGCGACTGCGATAAAAATTAGATTTAGCTACCGCGCGCACGAATTCTCTGACGGTTATTTCCCCATTTGTCAATTGAGATTCTGCTGTCACTAACCGTTCGCTTTCCATAACGTGAGGATTACCTAGCACTTGCTTATAAACGGCACGAATAACGGCAGCAATATCTCCTAAGTCACTATTAGCTCTAAGTTCTACAGGTTTATCTAAAACAACGCTCATTAAATTTCTCCTTAAGTAAATTGATGAAAATTAGTAAAGTTACTAAATTGAAAATTTCGTAGGTATTTCAAAATGTTAAGTACATAGAAAGCACCAAAAATTATAATAACTATGTCATATCTAATTTGACATAGTTAAATTTATTAGTACTTACTTAACAAGGGGTAATACTTGCTATTACGCCGCCCTGTTTATGAATGCGCTGATATTCTTGAGAGAGACGCTCGTAAGGAACAAAATAGACTTGGTTGCTACGACGGAATTTAGAAATTTGATTAAGGCGACCAGGAGATTTATATCCAGTAACTTCGATTCGATAAACCTTCCCTTCTTCTAAAGAACCCAAACGAGTTGATGCTCCTAAAGAAGTATCTTGGAACGACCAGCCATCCCCTACCGAACCACCAGACGGAGGAATAATGGGGATAGGAATATCTTGAATAACATATTTATTTAAAGCAGGGGCTTTTCCTGCAAGACTTCCTTTCAAATCGCTGCTAGAAGCTCCACGCAACAAAGCAAACATATGTGTAAAACCAACCATATTTTGCCCGGATTCAGTCTTGTAACCTCGATAGTAAGGAACAATATTCTCACCGTAGACGTTTTGATACTCATCGCTATCGAGATAAGAATCAATATCTGCCTCGAACCCCTGAGTATCTAAAATCGTGCTGTGTACTCTCATTTCCTCTAAACCATCAGGAGTACGACCGAGAAAATGCTTGAAATTAAGTTCGGTATAACGATAGCGAGGACAGGTATCGAAAAAGCGAGAGCGGTACAAATTCGATTTAGCAACTGCTCGTACAAACTCTCTTACACTCAATTCTCCTCGTTTTAATTGGGACTCTGGTACGGTAGCGCGTTCGCTTTCCATAACATAGGCATTACCCAAAACTTGCCGATAAACGGCACGAATGATACTCTCTACTTCTTCAGTAGAGCATCCTGATACCAGTTCCAACGGTGGTGTATCTTCAAACAAACCAACACCAAGTTGGGACGCACGCCCAAGAGCCATTGAAAATTCTCCTGAATACTTAGCTATCAGAATTTACTAAATTGACCGTAATGAAAACGGTGAGAAAATGGTAAAGAAATCGGAAAGATTCTAAAAATCGGATCAAATTATATATTTCTCAACATATCTTAACAAAAGTAAATATTTTATTTAGAGAAAAAACTCCAAATTGCCCACTTGCGGGCGCCCCGTTTCTCTTTTGTTTACAAAATTTTTATAAACCGCTTCTAACAGCTCACGTTTTTCTGTAAGTTTAAATTTATTAGTCAAAGTAAGTTAAATAAAAATGAGGATTCTTTTGATTGAAGATGATATCCGCTTGGCTGAAACCTTAGCAGAAGCTCTTACTGACCAGCTTTATACTGTTGACATAGCAATAGATGCAGAGTCAGCTTTAGATTATACAAGGGCTTCCGACTATGATTTGTTATTACTGGATGTGATGCTACCTCTGCTTGATGGATTTAGTCTTTGTCAACAGTTACGTTCTCACGGTTATCAAATACCTATCTTGATACTCACGGCCCGTGATACAATTTGTGATAAAATTGCTGGACTAGATGCTGGGGCAGATGATTACATCGTTAAACCTGTTGATTTAGGCGAGTTATTTGCTCGCATTCGGGCTTTATTACGTCGAGGTAGTGCTTCAAGTCCACCAATATTGAAGTGGGGAGCTTTGAATCTCGATCCCAGCACCTACGAAGTGAGCTACACTAATAACCCGCTACACTTAACTCCGAAAGAATACAGCCTTTTGGAATTATTGCTGCGAAATGGGCGCCGCGTTCTTAGTCGTCGTGCTATTATTGGACACATTTGGCCGCTTGAGGCGCCTCCAGAAGAAGATACAGTGAAAGTTCACATTCGCAGCTTGCGCCAAAAACTTAAAGCGGTAGGCGCCCCAGAAGATTTTATCGAAACTGTTCACAGCATCGGCTATCGACTTAACAAGGAACATGGCTAAGAAATGTCCCTTTGAATGATAAAATTAAGCAGATGTGGCTCAAGTGTAGGTCAAACAATATTTTTTTTAAACTTCATTTAGGAAAAAACTGATATGTCTGATTCAGAATTTGCAATAACCGAACAAGTAGATGCTCAAGAACTAGCAGAGCTTATTAAAGAATTTGAAGAATATCGAGAACGGCTGCTTAATGAAACTTTAGAAACAGCAAAACGGGCTAAATTAATGAAGTCAGTTGTAATGGCACAACTGGAACCAGAACTTGCTAAAATTGATGCCACAATTAAAGCACTTCAAAATCAACAAGCGGCTTTAGCTGGAAATTAGGGGTATTGCTAGTGCAGAAAGAAACCGATGCTCTGCTTGAAAGTGTCGCAGAACAAATTAATAGGCAAAGTTTCGATGTCAACAATCACCAGTTGCTTCGGCAAATGGTTGAGTGCTTAGGAGATACGCGCGGAACGGTGCGGTTGCGTTGTGCCCAGACACTAGCAGAAATAGGCAAACCAACCATACCGTTTCTTACAGAAGCATTAACGAATCATCAAAACGTAGTTGTGCGCCGCGCGGCAGCCAAAACATTGACTTTAATCGCTGACCCTGCAACAATTCCGACTTTAATCGGCGCCCTTCTCAACGATGAAGATACGGTAGTTAAAGGCTCGTCAGTAGGAGGGCTTGCCAGAATGGGAGAAGCCGCCGTCCCAGTATTGCTAAATATCTTAACATCAAAACAGTATTCAGAAAGTACCAAAGGACATGCGGCATGGGCATTAGCGTTTATTGGAGCAGAGGCTAAAGAGCATTTGTATCGGGAAATATCCTCTGAGTCGGCAGAGGTTCGCAGCGCTGTAGTAGGTGCAATAGCGAAAGTTGCCGAAGAACAGCAAGAAGAAACAGCATTCAACTTACTTGTTAATGCCCTTCGCGATACCTCTCTGAGTGTACAGTGCGAAGCAGCGTCAGCCTTGGGAAATCTCACCTATAAACCAGCAATTCCTAACTTAGTTGAGTTACTGAATGAGACAAATTGGGAAAGTCGAAAAGCAGCAGCTTTGGCATTGATGAAAATAGGAGACCCTGTTGCTTTAGACCCTCTACAAGCTGCCTTGACCCAAGAAACAGAAGTAGCAGTTCAGACAATTATCAAGTTGGCAATTTCTCAAATCGAGAAACAATCAGGTGAAGATGACTGGTAAGGTGGTACCAATGTTACCTTGTTATGATGGTCTTTTATATTTATTTACTAAATCCATGCGGGATAAAGCGCTTGTTGCAGATTCTGATACATAGGAGTCTACTGATTTATCATTGCTTAGGGCTGTCAAAATTTCTACACCTCGCTCATCTCCTGAAGAAACAAGTGCATTAATAATAACTACTTGCAGTGCTGGATTATGTGTTGTTTTTAGTGCTTCAACTAAAATCTCAAAAGCAGGAGAACCAATTTCGCCTAGTGCCATTACTGAGGCAATATGAACTACAGGATTTAGATCGTTCATAGCTGTTTTTAAGCCTTGCAACCCTTCTGAGGGAAAACTCACATCTGGGTAGTTAACGGCAACTTGTGCTAATGCTTTTGCCGCACTACCTCGAACGGTAACGTTGTCGCTGTTTAGCAATGATGCAACTAAGGGAGGGACGGCATCTACACCTATAACTCCCAATGCTTTGACTGCTGCTCGTCGATATACGACATCTTCTTCTCCCAACACATCTACTAAACGCGCGATAGTAGATGCATCACGCGCTTCAGCGAGTTCCCACATCGCGCGTTCTCTAAGGTGGGGGTTTGGATGTTTTAGTTGTTCAAAAAGAGAATCTGTTGTCATAATATCTCATGATTTGCAGATATAGTTCGAGTTTACATTGGCTTTTGCTCGAATTAACCAGTCAGAGTCGTCGGCAACGATTTCGCAACCACTGGTATCACCAAGTTTCTCTAGCGACATTAAAGCAGCATACTTCAAATCCCAGATTGGAGTTTTTAGGCTTTTCTTTAAATCTGGAATCGCGCTTTCATCACCAAGTTCTCCTAAAGCAATGGCAGCTGCCGACCGAGATTTTTGAAACTGCGGCTCTTTATTATGCAGTGCCTCTATCAATAAGTCATAAGCTTGAGCGTCTTTAAGCCAACCTAGTAATTTGATTACATGATAGTGGGCGCCATAATCAGTATAAGCTTCTTCTTCGTAAGTTTGAAGCAAAGCTATAGGCGCCTGTACTGTATAAGTATCTAGTAGCGTTTTGCTACCTAGATAACAGCGACCAAAATCGGTTTGATATAATTCCCGAATCACAAAATCAAGGGTAGGGAGTTGATCGTACTCGTGAACCAAATCCAAATCGTTAGGGTGATCGCGCAGTGTTTGTTCCAAATATGGCTTGATTGCCTCAAAAGTAATTTCTCCTCGCTCAACACCAACATCTGCTAATATCCGAATAGCTCGAAGCCGAAACGCAATGGAAACTGGACAACGGGCAATTTCAGGAATAGCTGGGTAGTAACAAGCATCAATTAGGTCTTGAATACAGGCACGGCGGGCATTACAGTTAGGATGTTGTAAAAAAGCCACAACCTTGTCCATCTGGGCATAATCTCCCGTCAATCGACAAATGCTTGTGATTGCGGCACTGGCTGTTGGTTTATCTTCTGATTCAGTAAATCTAGTGATTCGCTCTACTGCACCTTTATACTCTAGCTTTGCTAAAGTCTGAAGTATTACTCGATAGATTTGTCCAGGTTTTTCTAGTAATTGAGCTATTTCTTCTAAGATATCTGTATTTTTTGTGCCAATCTCACCGATTGCCCAAACAGCATTTTCTACTGTATAGCAATCTTCGTCTGCCAAACAAGTACAAATGACCGACAGCGCTTGTGTTGCGAAGAGGCGCCCCAATGTCTCAACAGATTTTCGGCGCACGATGCGGTTATCCAGTGAAGGATTGGTGTTTTGTACTGCCCGCATCAAGGCATTGATAGAACTATCGGTAGAGAAGTTAACCAAATGAGAGGCAGCAATATAACGAGAATCATCCTCTCCTATCTGGTCTTGAGGGGTGTCTAGAAGAGTAATAGCCTCTTCTTCCGTTAAATTGAATATATTAAAAAAACGTTTATTCATAGAAATCAAAATTAAGAGACTCCGAAGCCAACGACTCAACCATTATCAGGCAAAGCCGTTGACATGCAAGTCTCTTAGATAATTAAGACATGATTAACAGTCTAATCAACCATATCACTATGAAAGTGAATTGATTGCGTAATCGAGAAGAGCATTGTACTCAGTTAAAGCTTGAGGAGACATATCGCGGGGAGCGCAACCACGGGTGCGAGCAAACGATAATGCTTCAACATAAGGAGCGGTGGGCAGACCTAAAGCACGATAAACTTCACGCGCGCCAGCAATACCCCACTCGTCGAGAGGACCAGTACCACCAACGACTAAGCAGTATTGGATTAGGCGCATGTAGTGCTTGATGTCACGAGCACATTTAGCTTTATAGGTATCGGTGGAATTTGCTTCACCAGCGTTGTTCAAGTAAGGATACTTTTTGATACAAGCATCATAAGCTTCTTGTGCAACAGTATCAATATTTTTAGCGAGCTTCTCAGCAGCTTCTAAACGAGCACCAGCACGTTGAATACTACCTTGAACTGACTCAAGATCAGAACTGCTGGGAAAACGACCTGCCGCATCAGCAGCAGAAACAACTGTAGTAACAACTGATTTCATTATTTTTTATCTCCAGATTAATTTTGGACGCCTTTTTGCCGCGCGCGAATCATCGTCATCGTATATTTATTTTGATTCGTTGCCGCGCTTGTTAAGTACTAATAACTATTAGCGCGATTAGCTGAGAGCCGAAATGACGCGATCAAAGTAGCTATTCGCTTCAGCCACTAGGCTTGCACAGCGATCTTCTACAACAGGAGATCCCATTTTACGCAGTTTGGCGCCTGCAAACTTCTCACTAGGATTGTCTTGAATATGGGCAGTAGCTTGCGCTTTCATAATTTGAACGAGACGGATAGTAGATGAGGTTGGTACACCCAAAGCAGTATAAGTTTCTTTCAACCCGTTCAAACAGCGATCGTCAAGAACAGACGAATCACCAGCTAACAGAGCATAAGTAACATAGCGTAAGATGATTTCTGCATCACGCAGACAAGCAGCCATACGACGGTTGGGATAGCAGTTACCACCGGCTTGGATCAAACCTTGGTTTTCGCAGATAATCCCAGCCACGGCATCGGAAACCATGCAGCTTGCATTACTAGCAATCGCGTTGACAGCATCAAGCCGTCTGTTACCCTCAGCAACAAAAGATCTGAGTTTATTTATGTCACCAATACAAGCGGTGCTAGCATCTGCCGAAACTACGGCTCTGGAAAAAGCGTCAAGCATTAAGTTCTCCTTGATAGTCACTCTTCGTAAAGGTCTTGTTGTTTGACCAGTTGCTATTGACCATAAAAAATCATCATGACAACAGTCTCATTTCTTAGAGACTAAGTAATAATCCTTAACAATTGCTTTGTAATTTGTATTAATAGCCTGGAAAAAGCTACACTAGCACCAATTCTGAGGCAAAACTTTGAGACTTTTCAAACTGTAAGGAGCCGTACTCAGAACCCCAGACTTGCTCGTGGGTGTTCACATCCATACCCCGATCCAGACTGTTCCAGGTGCTTTCGGTGACTTCCACCTCGCTTACCAGGTAAGTTTGACAACCATGACGCTGGATTAAACAGCAATTCCCAGGTTCTACACTGCCCAGAAAGCGCTCACCGTCCCGCTTAAATACCATAGAGCAATGATGACGTCGCTCCAAAATTGCAGGGGTAATTGTTCTCAGTATTGACAATTCCCGTGCGGCGCCAGCATAAAGAATTGAATCTTTAAGAGCGTAATTTTCAATATAAATATGGTCGCCAGTATCAACTAAGCGATGGACTCCTTGGCGATATGGACTCCACAAATCGTAGTCATAAACCTGTTCGGAATAAAAACCAATTCCAGAGAAAAACTCAAACGGTAAAGGGCGAAAAAATATGTGAATGTGGGCGTAAAGACTAGGATTTGCTTGGGCTTGTTTATAATTACTAAAACCCCCTGCTATCCATTGAGCCAGAGTCTTCAAATTATCCGTGTTTTCCGAAATAACCATGTTAATGCAAGTATAAAATGAAGTATTAAATCTTTAAGATTTTAGAGAGCGAATTTCTGATGAAAACGAAGCAGTAAGAACACCAATTCCATCACTGGTTTTAATCATCGATACCCGAAACCGCAAGTTAGGATTGACAAACCAAATCTTCTCTTCGGCAGTCGCGCGATCATATTTAGTCAGTAGAACAAAAGTGCCCTCATCAGTTAAGTGATAGTCTCCAACGGCTGGCATCGTCTCGGCATAACCTTGATCGCGCAGTAATTTGCCACGATTAGGCGACGACAAATCGGGAACAGGTACTAGAACAGTTGTTCCTTTGAGTTCTTCATTTTGATTTTCATCCCAGTCGGACTGTCCTTCCCAACTCATCCGAAACGGAGAAGCAATGTGAAGGGGGTCGATATTATTATCTTGACAAAGAGCCAACACAGCTGGATCATCAGGAGCAAGAGCAACAATATCAATAACCGATTGTACCGCCTCAAAATGACTGAAAATCAGATGGTGGGCGCTACGCTGTGATCGCCATTGACCAAAAGAACATGCAACAAATTGATTAATATCCATTTTGAAATTTTTATGTTTGAGTCAGGCAAGTATTATTAAACATTGTAAAAATAATAAAGAATAATTGCCTTGAGTATCTTACCGTTATTTCAACGCTTAAAGTTAAGAAAAACCCCTGCTAGTTGTTGCTATGAATATTTACGAAATTGAAACCAAGCTGAATGATTCTGATTTTCAACATCGTCTCAAGGCAATCTCCGCTTTAAAAGGTTATGACCCAGGAGTGGCAGTTACTCTCTTGGTGAGCAAACTCCATGACCCAGAGTTTTTAGTTCGCTCCTTCGTTGCTATGGGATTGGGGAAACAAAAAACTCCCGAATCGTTTGCAGCTTTACTGGAAATCATGAAATTTGATAATACTCCTAACGTCCGAGCAGAAGCAGCCAATTCGCTCTCCCTATTTGGCACAGTTGCTGCATCCCATCTTGTCGTTACTTTTTATCAAGATGAACACTGGCTTGTGCGTCGTAGTATTCTGGCAGCCTTAGTAGAAATGAACTGCCCTTACGAATTGTTTGAGGTTTGTAACCAAGCCGTAAATGATGAAGACCCAAATGTGCAAGAATCAGCCGTTGATGCCCTAGGTTCTCTAAATGGAACTGCCCAGGAGGCGCCTGCGTTAGAATTACTCCTAAAACTTGTCAATGCCCCTTCTGAGCGTCTGCGTACCAGGGTAGCCAGCACTCTCCAAAAATTCAACTCACCACAAGCTCTTAGGTAATGCCCAAACTCTGCCGTGTTGTTTGGCGGGTATAAGGATTCCAGACATCAAGTTCTGCGTTTGAACGCTTCAGAAGCATAGCTCTGTTGGCTTCACTCAGTCCTTGAACAAGCGAAAAGTCGGCGCCAGCTATACTTTGGAGATTTTCCATCTCAACATTAGTTAGGTCAGCTGCCCGTAAATCGGCGCCTTGTAAATCTACCCCATTCAACCGAGCATTTCTTAAATAAGCTCCGGTCAAAAAAGCTAGACGCATGGTTGCCCCACTTAATCGGGCATTTTGTAGATTAGCTCCAGTTAAATCGGCGCCGTTTAAATAAGCTCCTAGTAAACTTGTATTTTGGAAATCGATATCTCGTAAATCCGCAGTACAGAGATAGGCGCCGTTTAAAATTGCCTGTGGACCAATTGCACCAGAATTTTTGTAGGAATATGCGGAAGGCCAAATTGTACAAGAGTCGTAATAGGCAACTTGCAGTCTGGCATCGGTTAAATTTGCCCCACTTAAATCGGCTTTTTGAAGCATGGCTCGGTTTAGAGAGGCACCGTGTAAATTTGCACTCCGCAAATCAACGGAGTGTAAATTGGCACCTCGCAAATCAGCCCCAGATAGGTTAGCATCACTCAATATGGCTCCCTTAAGATGGGCACCTAACAAACTGGTATTGCTTAAGTTGGCGCCTCGTAAATCAACTCCTCTAAAATCGAACTGAGACGCTTCATAGTTAACTGTTCCAGCTTTGAGGGCTGCTAATATATCTGGTGGGGGCGGTAAAAGTGTAGAATTTTTCATTTCTTTTGCTTTAAAGTGACAACATTTAAGAGAGGATTATTTGTAACGCGATTTTGTTAATAAGCCATACAATACATTATTTTTTGACGCGCCGAGGCTAAGAAGTTTATGGAATTTATCTCTCCTATTACGATGATGGATTTTTTTTGCCGGAGTGAGGGTACTTGGTATATTGAGCGCCATGTTCAGCACTTTGATACTGTAGCGGATGAATCTGGAAAATCAAATCTAATTGTTACAGTAGTAAAAAAAGATGACCCTAGAGTTAAAGCGACCTGCTTAGAACAAGGAATTGACCCAGAGTTTACAACGGGTGGCGCCAGTTTTATTTGGCAAGACAATCTCGACGAACGCCCACCCAATCATGATTATGCAGCAGTTTTGATTGACATTCCCGATCTGGAGAGCGGTCGTACAGGAAAGTTAATTCGCGATCGTGGTTACGTCGAAAAAATTCCGGTTATCAGCCGATACTGGTTTGGTAAAGATGGCATTCTTACAATAGACACCGAATACGACAACAACCAAGGACAAGAACGTTGCTGGTTTGTTAATGATGATTTTCGTATCCGAATTGGCACGGTGCAGACAGTGAACGGTGTTAACTTGGTATCCTATTGCTCTGAACGTCGCTGTGTTTCTACTGAAAAGTTGGAGCAAATGATTCAACGAAATTTGACGAGAGATTAAATAAGAGAACTCGCATATCACTTAATTATTAAGTTTTGTTGCTTTAATATTACGGTTTATTGCTTTGTCTCTCAGAAATAGGACTGGAGTCAGGACAATCTCCTATGGTCGTTTCTACTTGGGCTAGTGAGTCAATCAGCTATGTATCAACCATTTCTAGAGCATTTAGAAAAATCGCTGTTTTACAAATTTGATTTACAAGAGCGAGAGATCCCTGCTGGGTTAGAGGTGAATGTCAGCGAGCGCGGTCGAAATCCTGCCACTATCCGCAGTTGGTGTTACAAATGTCCCCAGTTACGCAAAATTCGCTACACCTACATTGATGCAGGTGAAAGCGCCCAAATTTTCAACAGCGTAATTTATCCCAGTCATAATTACGACTTGCCGCTCTTAGGAATTGACTTTCTGTCTTTCGGCAAAGTTAAAAACCTGATTGTACTTGACTTTCAACCTTTATTTCAGAATGAAGCATATCAGAGAAAATACATTTACCCTTTGAAAGCCCTGCACGAGCAATACCCAGAGTTGGCACAAAATTTAGAGATGAAGTTTTACGATGCGAATCAATATTTCTCCCGATACCTGCTGTTTGCCAAAACTGATGCTCAAACGGTTGCCACACAAGTATTTGCAGCCTTCAAAGATTACTTAATTTTATACTGGCAAATGCTCGATAGAGCCGAACGACTGAACGATCCAGAAGATATCCAGCGCATTGTCAAAGCTCAAAAAGATTATGACCAATACAGTGCCGACCGTGACCCAGCATCCGGTCTATTTAGCAGTTATTTTGGTCATACCTGGGCAGAAAAATTTCTGTACGAGTTTTTGTTTGAAGATGCAGTACCATTAGCAGTAGCTAGTAAATAGTAATCAGCAATGACGCTCTATCAACCCTTTCTTGACTATGCGATTTCTTACTTAAAGTCGCACCTAGAACTCCAGCCATATCCCATTCCTTCAGGATTTGAGCGCAAAAGTGCTGTTACAGGAAAGGGAAAAAATGAGCAGGAAGTCGTTACCACTAGTTATGCGTTTCAGGCGCCCAAGCTTCGCCAAATTCGGGCAGCACATGTACAAGGGGAGAATTCACTCCAGGTACTCAATTTCGTAATTTTTCCTCAACTAAATTACGATCTCCCTTTCTTTGGAGCAGATTTAGTAACTCTGCCAGGTGGGCATCTAATAGCTCTGGATATGCAACCCCTGTTCCGAGATGACCAAGCTTATCAAGATAAATATACGGCGCCGATTCTTTCTATTTTTCATAACTATCAGCAGCACCTCCCTTGGGGAGGAGACTTTCCCGAAGACGCGCGTCCATTTTTCTCCCCTGCATTTCTCTGGACACGTCCCAAAGAAACTTCAGTAGTAGAAAATCACGTATTTGAAGCCTTTAAAGATTATCTCAAAGCTTATCTAGGTTTTGTAGCGCAAGCTGAACCAATCACTAACCCCTCATATCTTGCCTCTATTAAAGAGAAACAATTACAATACTTGCGTTATCGATCTGAAAAAGACCCTGCAAGAGGAATGTTTCAGCGTTTTTATGGGCAAGAATGGACGGAAGAATATATTCATGGTTTTCTGTTTGATTTAGAAAGAAAACTAGAACTATCTGCTATTCCATCTCATTAATTTTTATGACTTATAGCACATCTGAGACAGATGTGCTATGACGTATTTTTCTTTACCACAGAGACACAGAGTACACAGAGAAGATATCATCAGGTTCAAGGCGCCCAATTCATATTATGTCCGGTAGCATAACCGTAATAAAACATTGTAGAGACGCGATTAATCAGGTCTCTACATTATGGGTAATCATGGCTTCTTTTATACTCTTTGCCAGGATAATAGTTAGCTAGATATTCGATTTGTGTCTTTAAATCGTCTTTCTGGGTAGCAGTCGAAACACAGCAATCTTTCTTCACGACTTCTACCCGATTTCTTTCTATGCTGGAAGACATCAGTAAAAAGAATCCACTATTGTTTTAGTTGCATAAGATTTTTTATTGAACCATATTCAATACATAGAAGCCCAAATTTGTTAGGCAAGTGCGAATTAGGAGTATTATTTGATGAAAATAAGAATTATATATATTTTGACTGCACTTATCAGTATTGTATTATTTTATGGAACCTTCATAAAAACACCCATAGCAATAGCAAATAATTCAAGCCCCAGTGCTGAAATAGAACAAACGGCGCCTTTATTAAATAAAAAATCTCGGTGCCTACCATCACCAAATTACTACAAAATCAGAACTTGCTCAACGTTATTTTGACCAAGGACTAATTCTCACTTACGGTTTTAACCATGATGAAGCGGCTCGCTCATTCCGTAAAGCTGCAAAACTTGATAGCACTTGTGCCATGTGTTACTGGGGAATTGCGATAGTGAAAGGTCCCAACATCAACGCAGCAATGGAAGCTGACGCTGTACCAGAAGCTTGGGTTGCATTACAAAAAGCGATTGAATTAAGTAAAAACGCCACCGAATCAGAAAAAGGCTACATTCAAGCGTTAGCAAAGCGTTATCCATCGCCACAAGTTACAGCAGACCGAAAACTATATGATATTGCTTATGCTAATGCAATGCGAGATTTGCACAAGCGTTATCCTTCGGATTTAGATGCAGCAACTTTATTCGCAGAAGCTGTAATGGATACCTCTCCTTGGAATTATTGGGCAGCAGATGGTAAACCAAGAAAGGAGACAGTGGAAGTTTTGACTGCTTTAGAATCTGTTTTAAAACGTAATCCTGACCATCCCGGAGCAAACCATTTATATATTCACGCGGTTGAAGCATCACCAAATCCTGAACGCGGAGTTGAGAGTGCTGACCGTCTTCGCGATTTTGTAACAGGCGCCGGACATTTAGTACATATGCCCTCACACATTTATACTTAACACGGGTAAGAAATGTCATTCTGAGCGTAGCGAAGAATCTCTAAGATGCTTCACTGCACTACGTTTCGTTCAGCATGACAAAGTTTATATTCTACCCATTAGCAGTATATATTCGAGTCGGACGTTATCAAGATGCCGTAATTGCAAATCAAAAAGCAATCGTAGCTGACCGGGAATATATGCGGCAACATAAAGCTTCTGGTCTTTATCCACTGGCTTACATGCCTCATAATCATCATTTCCTTTTAGCATCTGCAACAATGTCTGGACAAAGTAAACTGGCAATTGAAGCTGCTCGCGATACAGCGGCAATGGCAGATGAAAACCAAATGCAGGCGCCGGGTTATGAGACATTACAGCATTATTATGTAATGCCACTCTACACCCTAACAAAATTTGGTAAATGGGATGAAATTCTAAAGCAACCTATTCCAGCAGGAGATTTGAAGTATCCTCAAGGAGTTTGGCATTACGCGCGCGGGATGGCATTTACAGCTTTGGGTCAACTTCAACAAGCAACCCAAGAATTAGAAGAATTAAGAAAAATAGCAGTTGACCCTTCCTTAGAAAAAGTAACAATCTGGAATATCAACTCTGCGGCTAATTTAATGCAAATTGCATCGCAGGCACTAGCAGGAGAAATAGCTGCAAAACAGGGTGACTATACAAAAGCAATTGACCACTTGAAGCAAGGTGTTGCATTAGAAGACAAATTAAATTACGACGAACCTGCAACTTGGTACTCCCCAGTCAGACATTTATTAGGCGCCGTATTACTAACAGCGAACCATCCAGCAGATGCAGAAAAAGTGTATCGCGAAGATTTAAAACATTATCCTAAAAACGGTTGGTCGTTGTTTGGACTTACACAAAGTTTAAATATGCAGGGCAAGATAAAAGAAGCAGAGGAAATACAACAACAATTTGAAACAACTTGGAAACACGCCGATGTCAAACTTGTTGCTTCGCAATTTTAGTAAAATCTAAATGTAGGTTGGCTTCCGTTGCACTTCACCCAACCTACTATACAAAAACACGCACGAGGTCAACAATGAAACTAAATCGCTTCTGTAATGCCAGTCAATTTTATAATCAAGTAAAAGATTACCTCCTATGCCAGGAAGCACAACATTGCTTACTTTTGGGTATCAGTGATACATTAGTTCATAATCCCGAAAGATACCAACCAAATCCTTATTTAGCATCTATAGAAATTGCAGAGCAAGTTGTAGCAGTAGCAATAATGACACACCCATACAAGCTAGTATTGTCTTGTCAGGATTTAGGAGCCATCGAAATATTTGCTCAAGACTTATACACTCAGGGTTTACAAGTACCAGGAGTTAGCGGTCAAATATCAGAAGTTCTTGCTTTTGCAAACAAGTGGCAAAACCTCACTGGTCAAAGTTATCAACTAAGTATGCAAATGCGGATTCATCAATTGCAAGCCGTACAACCTATTGTTAGAGCCAGTGGTTACTTACGCAATGCCACGGAAGCAGACCGCGTGCTTTTACTCCAGTGGAATCAAGATTTTGAAATTGAAGTATTTGGTGAGCCAATGACAAATGCACAATATATAGATAACCATATAAAGCAAAACACAATTTATCTTTGGCAGGATGAAGTACCAGTATCATTTGTTTGCTGTGCAGGCTCAACACCCAATGGTAAAAGACTTGGGCCTGTATATACACCAAAAGAATATCGCAAAAAAGGCTATGCTACTACTTGTGTAGCTGATTTAAGCCAGAAGTTTTTGGATATGGTTTGTAAATCTTGCTTTTTGTTTACTGATTTAGCAAATCCTATTTCAAACCACATTTACCGCAAAATCGGTTATTTACCAGTAACTGATTGTTGTGAGTACAAAGTTATTAATTAAAAATAAAACATATGAGAAAGCTTGTATATCATGTTGCCACTACGCTTGATAATTATATTTGCCATGAGGATGGCTCGGTCGAAGGGTTTTTGGGGGAGGGAGAACATGTAAGTGATTATTTGGAAAGTCTAAAAGCATACGATACGGTATTAATGGGTAGAGTAACGTATGAGTTTGGTTATCAGTTCGGCGCCCAACCTGGACAACCATCACCAGCTTATCCCCACATGAAACATTATATTTTCTCTAAGACTTTACGCTTTGACACTGAGCCACATGAGCAGGTTGAAGTTATTGATAGAGATGAAATAGAATTTGTCAAGCAATTCAAACAGGCGCCGGGAACGGATATTTATTTGTGTGGAGGTGGAACTTTTGCAGGTTTTTTGTTTGATAATGAATTGATGAATTAATAATAAAGCTTAATCCTGTAATATTTGGTGATGGTATCAGACTTTTTGGAAAAACTACAAAGGGGGTTGATTTATCGTTGATTGATTCAAAGGCTTATAATAGTGGTGTGCTGTTGCTAAAATATAAACTTAATTACAAATAAAAAACTTGCAACGGATGTCACAGATGTAACGGATGGTTGGTTCGTTTTGTACTTAGCTTTATTTAGGCAACTGCTCTGGTTTTTTCTTTAGTTTCTTCTGCCTCTATTTTTAAAGGTTTAAGAGACTCGAAGTAACCTTGCTCCCACAATTGTCTAACCACATTTTCCATTGCTTCGCGAGTAACTTCGGGTAAGATAATTAATCCGGGTTCAGCTAAGAAAGCAGACCCTACTTCCTCTTCTGCTTCTAAGTCTTGCTGTAAGCGAATAGGATCAATGAAGTAAACGGGATATATTTCTCCCTCTGGACTTTGAACGATACCGTCACTTCTATACCCTTTCATTGGGGTTTCTTCATCATCTCTATCGTCCCATCCATATTTAAAGCTTAACTTTGGATAATTAGCCATTAACTCTATTCCTCCTTAATTGCTTGGATTTTTGTTAGTTCATCGTTAAATTGTTCAAAAGTTAACAAATTTGCTTCTTTGGGAACAATTTAATTACTAGCAATAACTTATACATTGAAATAATCAAACCATATAATCACCAATTTACGTTCTTGGGTTCTTGATGGCTGCTGTTAGCCTTTGTTCTATCCTATTTTAAGTTTTTGCTTTGTGAACTGTTAAACTGTGCAATAGTTTTTAGCTCCTCTTCTTCTTCCTTTAGAACGTGGTACAGTTCCCAATTCTGTTGCAGGTTTAACCAAAATTCTGAACTATTTCCGAAAAATTTTGATAGTCGTAGCGCCGTACTAGGTGTGATGCCCCGCTTTTGATTTACAATTTCATTAATTCGTTGATAAGGAACGTGAAGTGTGTCTGCTAGTTGTTGTTGCGAAATTTCCATTGGCTCTAAGAATTCTTTAAGTAATATTTCGCCTGGATGTGAGGGGGGTCTATGTTTTGGAACTCTCATATCAAAGTTATCTCCTAATGGTAATCTACTATTTCAACTTCCTCTGGACCTTGGGGTGTCCATGTAAAGCAAATTCGATACTGGTCATTAATCCTAACGCTATGCTGACCGGAACGATCTCCTTTTAGGGCTTCTAGCCTATTTCCAGGTGGAACTTTTATATCCTCTAGAGAGGATGCTGCGTTCAGTTGATCTAATTTCCTTTGTGCGACATTCCAACAGTTTATAGGGCATTGTCTTCGAGCCTCCTTTGAGTCATTACCATCAAAAATGTCTTCTGTTCCTCGATCTTTAAATGATACTATCATAATTAGCACGATAACACGGTTATCATGCTATCAAACACACACCAAAATTTGCCTGCTGGTGAGGTACTAATTGAAGAAAGTTAACATAACGAATCTTAAAGAGAGGTTAAACCCCCATTCCGCACCCTAACTGTCACAATCGGAAATTACTTAGAAGAAATCTTTGATAAAAGAATAAAATAATACTTTTAAATGGTTAGAAGCATCAAAAGACATCTAAATAGTTAGATTTTGAGCTTGCATCTAATTCTCAGCGATTATCAATAAGATTGAAATTTACTTTATAGCCTAATTAATAGATTAATATCTATTCTAATATACAATTATCATTTTTATAATAATAAATTAATGATATTAAGGTTTAATTAGGCACAGCAATACTAACCGCTAGAAAAATACTTGATAAGCCTTTCATGAATAGCTTATCCATAACTCTACCAAGCTTATAATCCCAAGCGATACTCTGGTTTTATTCCTTCTCCTAGGAGGTGTTCACATGGTATTGTTTCACTCCGAATTTTGGAAACATATATAGAGGTTTAGATACAAATCCTAACCCATTTAAAATCATTGCTTTAACAACATGCCCCGCACTAACTTTTTCACCTTGCTCTTGAGGTACAAACTTATTAATTATTTCTACCAACCCGATAGAATCTACAATTCCTAAGTGGTCTATGTTTTGTATTTTCGTATCTTCTATATTAAACATAGTTAGAGAACCCTCATTCACGATTTATGTTTTAATTTTCGCATTTTGAGAGCTAAAATTATTTTTTATTATTTTCTACTATCGATTGAACATAATAGAAATAATTTTCATTAAACTTGAAAATGTTGTTTCTCTTCATAGTTTTATAGTACTATTTTGTTGTCAAGTATTCAGTACTAATGAACTTGTGACAGTTGGGGTGCGGAATGGGGGATATACATTTTTAGGTTGGGTGGAGGCTTTGCGGAACCCAACCTACAGTTTTCCTTTGGTTGAACCTGAGTAGGTGATGTTTTTAGTTTGGATTTGGTTGTTGTTTCCTGTTTGCCATTGCCATTTGCCGTCACTGAGTTTTTTCACACATTTCCATTGAATTGATGTGTTAGGTGATAACCCAGATATTAAAGCTGTCCATTTTGGTGTTTTTGGGCCTGGGCCGTTATGGTTTGGTGGTGGGTTGTAAATATATTCGTGGTAAACGTTTGGTGATAATGCTTTTGCTTTATTGGTGTCCCAGTTTCCTAGCTGCGGTTGGTTCCCTACTACGTATATGCTTTCTCCGGGTTTTGTCCAAGCGTTATCACATACAAAGTTGATAGATGTTGTAGTTGGAATGCTGGTTAGATTAAATTTAAATTCTTTGTCTTGTTCGGCGCCTATAATTCCTGATTTAGCGATAATTAAGTTATCTCCAGCATTGTACCAACCTTCTTCGGCGCCTTCAAATTCAGTTTTATTATTTAATTGAGGTATTTTTGTACCATTTACAGTTACAGCAGTAGCTTTGGCGTTTTCAGCGACTAATTGTACTATACTATTTCGCTGTTGAATTGCTCCTTGGTAGGCGCCTTTAGCTTTTTCTATAGTTACTGTCGCAGTGTTTCCTGATTTTACAGCTTTAATATTTGTGGTTCTGGTTTGATATATTGGTTCTTTGTTTTCAGTATAGCTGATAGTGGAACCATCATCTTCGTAGAGTGTAAATTGGCTGTTTCTTTCGTCTGGGTAAACTTTGAGAATTAGGTCATTCTTTGAATTTCCTGCTTCTAAAACATTTTTGGTTTCAGCATCGACGTGCATTAATGGAATAATGGCGCCGGAGCGAACAAAAGTAGGTAAGCGGAGGATAGCATCTATATAAGTAGGAAAAGATTTCAGCCAATTACCTGAGCTACTTAACCATTGATTAGTATGGTAATTTATCCATTTGCCTTGAGGTAGATAAATGTCGCGTTCGTATTCGCCATGTTTAGCAACAACACCTACCATGATATCTTTACCAATTAATTTCTGATTTCCCATGTTTCTGACTACTGGCTCATTTTGGAAATAGAAGACTAGAGGAGCAATTAAGGGTTCAGCAAATAAATGTGCCCGGTAAGCGAGAGAATAATAGTAAGGGGTTAATTCGTAACGTTGACGGAGGTTTGCTAAGTTGATTTGTTTATAACCAACTAAATTTGGTGCTGTTTCATAGCGCTTTGCTGTTTGAAAACTATTATCTGTGTGGGGACGAACGGGTACATCAAACCAGGCGCCATTTGCAAACCATTGTGTATACATTTCAGCTTGGTACTGTAAATTCCCTGAATGATTTTCGTTATAAGGGATACCTTCACGCCGGAAACCACCAATATCTGACCCATAATAATCAATGCCTGAAAAAGACATGTGCATATGCGAATTTATATGAGTCGCAAGCAATTCTAAGTTAGAACCAATATCCCCCGACCACATTGCGGCACCATATCGTTGAGTACCTGGGGCGCCAGAACGTGTGACGATAAAAGGTCTACGGTTGATTTTATCACGATGACGGAAATAACCATCATATATAGATTGGTTCCAAAACAAGTTGTAAAGGTTGTGGATATCTCGGTGCTGATTTCTACGTTGACCGGCTGCAACTTCCACACCTTCATAACAAGCATTACCATCGTACTTCTCTGGTTCTCCTAAATCTGTCCAATGACCGAGAATTCCTTTTTGCACTAAATTTGGAAACCGTCTATTTTCATGTACCCATTCACCTGCTGCTTTATCCGACCAATCTACCATCCCAGCTTCACCAAACCAGTTTTTCAGAATTACGGGTGCAGATTGGTTGCTGGCATCACATTGATTGTTTGTTTTGTTATAAGCCAATAGATTGGCGCCTTGCATTGGTGCAAAAGTATTGGTATTTTTGCTGATGTAAGCTTCTTCAATGGCAACTAAACCAATACCATCTTGTAGAAAATTAGATATATATGAAGCAGGGTTAGGAAATTCAAAGTTATTACCATCGTTACTGGTTTCGTCCCAGTCCAATTTTCCCATAGGACTATCAGGACTGTCTTTAATAATTCCTCCAAACCATTGCAAGTCCAAAACAAATCCATCAACAGGAAACTTATCTGCGCGTAAACCATCGCGAAGTGTTTTGACTTGGTTCCAATTTTTGTAACCAAATTCTGAAACCCACATTCCAAAAGCTTTTTTTGGTGGAACGAGGGGTTTACCGATTAGCTCTAGATAATCTTGCCGCAAGTCGGGTAAATCTTTACCTGTCATTATATAGAAACGAATTTGCTCACCCCACATTTGAACTTTCCAGGGGTTGCTCGTAAAGTCCCAGCGCTGTTTGTAAGGGTTATCGAGAAATAGAGCATAGTTGAGATTATTTTTCCCCAAAGCATACATAATTGGAAACTGGACATTTCCCACCATCCCCGCAGAGCCAAATGGCATAAAACCATTTCCATGCGCTTGTTCTTGCCATTTGGGTTGTTCTTCTCGTACTCCATGACTCAACCAGTCACCATCAGCAGTACCCAATTTTTTAAACTGTTGTCCTAAACCATAAACGTTCTCGATTTTTTCCGGCGCCAGAGTTAAACCTTTCCAATCTTGTTGTAAATCTTGTGGACAAACGGTAGTTAATGCAGTTTTTTTTACTTTGTCAAATAAAGAAAGACATAAGCTGATCTGATTAACGTTCACTTGAATGTCACTTGTCTCGATAATATTTTTATTTTGGGAATAAACCGATGGGCCTGGGTAGTTCTTCCGATAAATCATCGGTGAGGTAGATAAGGGAGTATTGATATCAAAACTATTATCATTATCTTTCTTAGTAGAAAATTCAAAATGAATTAAGTCATTATCTAATATTTCAACAATTAGGTTTTGACCGCTGTTACTAAATTTAGCTCGCTTTACTTCTGCGAGTGCTGGACTAGTGAAGATAGATAGTAGCAAGGAGAGAATTAATAGGGATACGCTTTTCATAAACAGCTTTCTTCCGATTCTTTTGATGCACCAAGAGGCAAATTGAATACCAAATTGAATACAAATGTGATTTGGGATATTACATTGTTTTTATACATAGCTCAATATAATTAATATTTATTTAATAATTTTAGTTAAAACATTACAAAACTTTACATGTGATCCAGATTCAGGGGTAAGGTGCAGTTGACATTTCTAAATTTATCTGCCTATTAATAGAGAACTAAATAACGCATAAGTATAAAAATTGAATTAGTAGGGGAGGGAGATTAACTTAATACAACTGACGTTACTCGCAATAGACTTATGCGAGCAAGTTTACCTGTGGAATCAATTTGTGCATTAGATAATCAAAAAAAGTTAGGGAATTGGAAATGGCATCTAACAGTCAAGTTTTAACGAAACAACCAAATACAAGCTTTGTAATTTTAATTGCAGTCGCCGCAGCGCTAGGTGGTTTTTTATTTGGTTTTGATACTGCTGTGATTAATGGCGCCGTTTCAGCTTTGAGTAAAGCGTTCAATATTGATAGCTTTATGACGGGGTTTGCAGTATCTTCGGCGTTGTTAGCTTCGGCTGCTGGCGCCTGGATTGCTGGGCCAATTGCTGATAGGCAAGGTCGAATCAAAACGATGGTGGCTGCTTCAATTTTGTTTACATTGAGTGCAATCGGTTCTGGAGTCCCCTTTGGAATTTGGGATTTTATATTTTGGCGCTCTGTGGGTGGAGTTGCGGTTGGAATGGCAAGTGTGATAGCTCCAGCCTATATTGCTGAAGTGGCGCCAGCGCATTTGCGGGGAAGATTAGGTTCGCTGCAACAGTTAGCGATAGTTGTAGGAATATTTATAGCACTGTTGTGTAATTACTTTATTGCATCTACAGCAGGTTCGGCAGAGGCGCCGTTTTGGTTTGGAATGACAGCATGGCGATGGATGTTTTGGTCAGAAATTCCCGCAGCAGTGTTGTATGGACTAGCTGCGTTGAAGATTCCAGAGTCACCACGATATTTAATTGCTCAACAACGTTACGAGCAAGCTGGGGTAGTGCTGAAAAAAGTGCTTGGTGGAGATGTTGAAGCGAAAATAGATGAAATTCGCCAAACTGTGATGACGGAACGCAAGCCTAAATTTTCTGACTTGTTGAGTCGCAGTGGTGGACTACTACCGATTGTTTGGGTTGGTATGGGATTATCGATTCTGCAACAATTTGTCGGTATTAATGTAATTTTCTATTACAGCAGTGTACTTTGGCAGGCAGTGGGATTCTCAGAAAAAGATTCCTTACTGATTACCGTTATCACTGGTGTTGTAAATATTTTAACCACCTTGATTGCAATTGCATATGTAGATAAATTTGGTCGCAAACCTTTACTTGTGATTGGTTCTATTGGAATGACGTTGACTTTGGGCACTTTGACTGTCATTTTTGGTGGCGCCAGTGTAGATGCTGCTACTGGTACTCCAAGTCTTTCGGGTACAGCGGGAATTATCGCTTTGATTGCAGCTAATTTATATGTAGTATTCTTTGGTTTCTCCTGGGGTCCAATTGTTTGGGTAATGTTAGGAGAAATGTTTAATAATAGAATTCGCGCTGCTGCTTTATCTTTAGCGGCTGCGGTACAGTGGCTTGCTAATTTTCTTATATCTACTTCGTTTCCTCCTTTGCTGAAGAACTTTGGTTTGGGTTCCGCGTATGGTTTATATAGCATTGCATCAGCAATTTCTATCTTCTTCGTAATTCTGCTAATTAGGGAAACCAAAGGTAAGGAATTAGAAGAAATGTAATTAATCTTGTGGGATAAAATCTTGTGGAATGGGCATCCTTGCCCGTTCCCTTATATTACATAGACATAACAAGACCAAGACGCAATATTTCGCGTGTAAAATCACAAGAATACCCAATCATTGCATCATTAAGAAACTTACCTGCTTTTGATTGGGTAGTAGTTCCATACCCACCAAGAATTTCAAGTGCTAATTGCGCGTTTTTAATTGCAACATCTACAGCAAAAGTCTTACAAGAAGGCGCCTTTACTGTTGCAGCAAGAACAGGATTTGTATCAGCACAGCAAGCTGCATCCCACACCATCAATCTTGCAGCTTGGGTGTTCACCATCATATCAGCTAATTTCAAAGCAACAGCTTGATGTTCAATAATAGGACGACCCCAGCTTACTCGTTTCTTAGCATAATCAACAGCGTACTCATATGCCGCGCGCGCTAAACCTACATAAGAAGCAGCAAGTCCAATAGCTACTTCTGGAAGCAACATTAATAATTCTGCCGCTTGTCCCTCTTGCCCAATTCGGTTTTTTTCGTGAACTCGCACATTATCAAGATGAATAGCTGCATGATGCGAAGGTTTCCAGCCAATAAGCGATGTACGTTCACCAAATTTCAAACCGGGTGTATCAGCTTCGACATAAAACAACGAAAGACTATCACGCATTGGTTTATCTTGGTCTGTACGCACAATGATAAAATATCCATCGGCAATACCACCGTTTGTAACTAATAATGACTTTTCACCCTTGAGAATATATGTATCGCCTTCCCTTCGGGCGAATGTCTTCATACCAATTTTGGCATCTGGCATGGGGCAAAACATATCTGATGTTGCCACATTTGGCTCACTTTCTGCGGCACTAAACAAAAAAGGTTCAGAGTTACTGACTTTGGATAATATACGCTCTTTTTGTTCGCTCGTTCCAACCCTAGTGATAAAAAGCGCCATTGCAGCAGTAAGATTAAAGTAACTGCTAGCAACACTTACATCAACGGCGCCGAGTTCTTCTAAAACTAATACTAAGTCTACACACTTTTTACCTTTACCACCGTACTCAGCAGGAAGTAATAACTGAGTAAATCCTAAATCAACTCCTTTAGAAAAGAAATTTTTACACAAATCCCAAGGTTCGACATGAGAATCGCTTGAATCAATCTTTTCAACAATTGGCTGAACCTCACTCAAAGCGAATTCATGCGCTGTTTGCTTCAACAACTGCTGTTCTGGTGTTAGGCTTAAATCAATCATTTACTTATTGCCGCGCTTAGTGCATTTAATAAAAAATATATCCCTTATCCAGTTATTATCCTGCCTTATGCAAGTATAAAATTTACTATTATTTATCTAAATTTGTCATTTTAATAGGTCTTTATAAATTACTCAAACCTCTATTATAACTAGATTGGATTCGTAATTATACTCTCAGTACACATTTTAAATTGGATAAAAATATGTCAAAATTACACATAAAATAATCAATAAAAATTAATTTTAAGGTAAATATTATTACCACAGATACACAGAGTATACTGAGAGTAGAGACGCGATTAATCCGGTCTGTACAGAAACGTAGGTTGGGTTACGCAAAGCCTCCACCCAACCTAGGGAGGTTTAATATTTACTTTGTGAAGCTAAAACTCGTCTCCTCCTTGCTTTGTGGGATTTAGGCGCCACGAAGCAGGAAGTCAAAAAAGGTGATGTGACAAAGCGAATTGTAACAAAGGGTAAGAAGGTCGCTGATTATCAAAATGTATTTAGCGAACTAGAGAAACAAGGAGCGATTATAGTTTCTAAGAAAGGATATTCGCTTGCAACTCCAGAGGGTTTAGAGGTTTTGAGTCAAGGTTTAAGAAGCTCAGATTTCCGTTTTGAAGGGACTATCGTTGGTACTTGGGCAGCTAATGCACTTCTAAAGTGGATAGGTGAAATGAATGCTACTGTGCCTAATACATCTATATCAATGAATGGTATGAATGGCGCCAAAAGTGGTATTGAATCTTACAAGGAGTTTGAGCAAGTTGTATTAGAAACTTATAAGAAATTAAACCACAACCATAAATTAAATAATTTAGTACCAATTTACCAAATGCGAAGAGAAATTGGTGAGCGCATTAGCCGAGAAAATTTTGATGATTGGCTACTAGAAATGCAAGCTAATGAAGTTTTTCAATTAATGGCGGGCGAAATGCGAGATATAACTCCAGATAAGCGTGAAGATTCTATTACCATTCCTGGAGGTGGATTAAGATACTACGCCAAACACTTAAATTCGTGAATTATACCTAGCTAACTATACTAAGAAAAAAGCACTATGAACAATTCCGATGTTTCAGCAAAAGAAACAATTGATGCCGCAATTCAAAGTTACAACCCATTTATTAATGCTGGGATTGTTAAAGAACAAGATGTCTGGGGAGAAGGATTCCCAGATATGCCAACGTTAAATGCCCATGCTTCGGATGCTGTTTTTCAAGCGATTGAAATGGTACGTACCAGTCAATCTGCTCAAGAGAAAGTAACATCAATTTCTATAACTGCTCAACAGGGAGTAGGTAAAACTCATCTTCTTAGTCGCATTCGCCATCGACTTAAAACAGATGGAACGGCTTTTTTTGTTTATGCAGGAGTAAATAATTATACAGACTTAAACTTGGTTAAATACCAATTTCAACAAACTTTAGTAAACAGTCTTAGTAATACTGGTAGTACTGATGTAATGCAGTGGCAAGAAGTAGCGACTGCAATGGCGAATGAAGGTTTTAAAGCGATTAATGCAAATGCTCCTAGTCTTTCACCAGAGGACTTAGTAGAAAAATTTGATAAAGTCTGTGCAAGTTGGTCTGCCAAAAACAAAAATTTAATGGACAGATTAATTAAAGAAGTTCTTAAAACAAAACCAAGCGCAGACCCTTATATCGTCAGGGCTATTTTATGGACGCTATCAGAGACCCAAGCAGCTTTTGCGACTAAATGGTTATCTGGTAATGAATTAGCTAATTCTAACGCTGATGTACTCGGTTTACCAAATCCGAGCAAAAATAGTCAAGAACGAGAAGCTCTTGCCCTAAAAAGTATTCAGCAAATTTTGAATTTAGTTAGCTCTTACAAACCTGTAGTCATTTGTTTTGACGAGATAGACGTAGAGAACAACTGTAGCGATGATGGACTACCAACTCCATCAGTTATAGCGGACTTAGTTAAACGTTTGCACGATACTCTCGAACAGTCGGAAATTGGTAGAGGCGTTGTTATTCTAACTGTTATGCTACCTGATACATGGACGAACAAAGTTGATATGATGCCAGGTGGTACACCAGACAGAATTTCAAAATATACACAACGTAAACCTATTGATTTGAAAAACCTGAATAGTGACTCAATGGTTGAGTTAGTTAGTCTATGGTTAAAAGACTTTTATAATTCCAAAAATTTAACGCCCCCTTATACACTTTATCCATTTGAAGAAAATGAACTGAGAAAATATGGAAAAAATGGGTTAACTGTAAGAGAAGCTTTAAGATGGTGTGCAGAAAATTTTAAAGTAGAAAATTCACTATCAAAAGACCCATATGAACGCTTTAAAATCGCCTTGAAAACCGAAGCAGAGATTGAACGTAACAATTTATTAGAAGATAATTCTTTAATTACTTATGCTTTACGCTTTGCTTTTGATACACTGAAAGGTGAATCACTTGATGGTGAAACTGCCACAGGTGAAAGATTAGAGCAAGTAATTATCGATGAAGTTACTGATATTGATGCAAAGGCAAAAAATCAAAGTTTATTTAAATTAATAGGTAAAGAAAAAAATAAGACTTTTAAAATTGGTGTTTCTGTTCTGCAAAGTTTAAACGGTAAGACAGTAACCGCTGGAATGCGACGGTTAATCGACTATACGATGCTTGATATAACTAGAGGATGTTTAGTTCGCTCTAAAGCTGAGAAGATTCAGAAAAAATGGGATGCTTATGATTATCTCAATAAGCTTGTACAAAACTTAGGAGGAGAATGGGTTGATTTGAAAAATGACGAAATTAGACCGCTTGTTGACTTATTCTCTATATACCAAAAACGAAACAACTATAAACTTAGTGAGCAAGAAGTTATTGAGTTTTCTCAAAAAATCACCCGTGAGAATCCTTTACTTCTAGAAATTTTAAGTGACCCTTCTGGGCAAATTGATGAAGATGCTGTTGAAGGAGAAGAGTTATTAAACGACTTCTTTAATCCATCTAGCACACAAGATACCGACGATTCGGATGATTTGAGTGAGTTATTTACTTAAGGTATGGTCGAATCAATTTTGCTTCAAACTGCGCTGTGTTTACCCGCTCCAGATGTTGAAGCGTTAGCTCAAGGACGAATGATTGTTGCAATGCCTCGGAGATATATTAATTCGGGGCAGCTATTTGCACTTTGTCCTGTAGATGTTTCATTCCCTTGGCGCCAATATTATCACTCAAGCTTTTTCGCTACTGTTCAAGCAAGTTTAGCTCAACTAACCTCACAAACAATTCTAATTAAAACTTGGGCTAGATGTGAAACTTGCCAAATGCCTAGTTCTGAAGCTTTTGATGTATTATTACAGTCAACAGTTTGGACTAAACAAGGCCTAATACAAGCACTTGGACAAAGACCAAATATTTTTCTAGCTTACTTACGTGTCTATAATTTGCTTGAGCCTTTAGAAATTTCGCTGCAACTCCCTAATCGCCATTTTGTGGCATTACCGCGACAGCTAAAAGTTTGCGATACATATCCTGTGCTAACAAATACTACTTTTGCTGCCCGTAAGCATCGACTCGAAAAGCATCAACCACCATTACATCAGGAGTTAGAGGAATTACTCGGCGCCTTAACACCCGTTAATATTCCTGCCGCAAAGCAATTAGAGCAAGATATTCAAATATTCCTAGGTTGGAGGCGCCCATTACAACCAGCATCCGACGATATAGATTTAAGCTGGATACGTAAAATTGCTTCCGCTGGTAACTCAAGCGATGGACACAGCTTTGAGAAACTTGTTCGTAGAAGCTTATTAAAACTGGGCTTTACTGGTTTAGGACTTGACCCATCTGGAAGTGGTGGCGCCGGGGGAATGGACTTTTACTGCGAATATCCATACCCAGTAGTCGGTGAGTGCAAAGCTACTAAATCAGAAAAAGTACCTGATAGTACTCCTGCACAACTTCTGAAAATAGGTATAAACCATTTGGGTAAAGCGCAGTATGAACGTGCGGTTAAATTGATTGTGGCAGCAGGTGAGCTAAATACCTTTGCAAAAAGAACAGCAACTGAAAATAGTATGAATGTAATCACACCAGAAACATTACAAAAATTAGTTGAGTTACAAACTAATTATAAAAACTCAATTAATTTATTAGAGCTTAAAGAGTGTTTGCAGCAGGCGCCATTTGGTATAGCTGATGAGAAAGTTAATAAATATATAGATAAAGTCAATCAAGATATTAAACTGAGAGCGCAGTTAGTCCAGCTTGTCAAAAAATATCTGGAAAATACGGGCTACGAACGTGCAAGTGTTGATGGGCTACATGGTTTTATTGCTGGAGCATCAATTAAAATTCAGCCACAAGAACTACACTACATCTTAGTTGAACTTTCATCACCACTTGCTGGTTATTTGGGACGAATTAAAGGTGAAGACTGGCGCCGTGACAGGTTTTACTTTCTTCGTGATTTACTAATCTCCTAGCGTCAATATGCCTGCTTGATAATTTACAGTTAAAGGTAAAATTTTTAACCACAATGAACCTAGCAAAACGCAAAACTTCTGTGATATCATCTCCTGCATAAACAGGTAGTTCATACTCCTGCTCATCTAATATTATTTTTCCCAGATATTTGTCAAGATGCACTTGCCCTTGTGGCGTAGCCATCCATTCATTACCATTAAAAACCCAGCCGAAACCATCTATATCTTGTTTATTTATAGCTAAAAAGCCTGTGAAACCAGTATCTAGCATGGCTTCTACAGGCAACTTTGAAGCATTTGAAGCAACTAATTCAATTTCAAACAATATGTGCCCAACCTCGTCAAACTTACCCTGTATCATATTCTGCCAACTGCCCCTGTTTCATTCAGGCAAAAAACACAGTGGTTAGGATTTGGGTACTTTTTAATAGCTCTACTATGAGCAGATTCAAGATTCTGATCAATTAAATATTCTCCGCTATCTGGCTCTACAGCTATATACCAACCGTAGTATTTATCTATCAAGTCAGGACGCACACGCTCAAAAATGGCTCGGCAGCGCTGGTTATAGATTTCATCTTCAGCTTTTCGCCGTGCTAATTCTTCTGGTGATAAGCTACGTTCAGGAAAGATTCTTCCACGTCTTGCGTGCGGTTTCTGTACAGATTCAGTCATAATAATTTTTCCTTTTGTACTCTATACAGTATATATTGTAGTATATATTGTAGTCATTTTTATATTACTAGTTAGTAACAATTTTTTAATATTAGAAAGCACCCATTAAACCCAGCATCAAACAACACAGATTTAACGAGATGCCTAAACTAGTCTATAAAATGGAGATATTCTTATCTCAAGAATAATTATTATCCTTACGTCAGTATACTTGCTTGATAATTAACTCTCAAAGGGCACGCATGTTGTATTATATTTTACCCCATTTTAGAGCGCAAATTAGCCATGATTCTGCCATTAAAAAAGAAGAAGT
Source organism: Calothrix sp. PCC 7103 (assembly GCF_000331305.1). Taxonomy (GTDB): domain Bacteria; phylum Cyanobacteriota; class Cyanobacteriia; order Cyanobacteriales; family Nostocaceae; genus Dulcicalothrix. The sequence continues at coordinate 1,814,016 of NZ_KB217478.1, forward strand.
AACTCGGCGCCCCTCCTTTATTTAGAAGATGTTTAGCCATTTTTTTCACTTCTTTTTGTCTTTGTACCTTTTGGTCAGCTAGATAAATTCCTAATAAAGCCTGGTTAATCATTTTATGAAAATCTGTATCGGGCAATTGAGCGACGCTTTGATTGGCATTTTGAAGAAAATATGAAAATCGTTGAGTCATGACATCACTATTTTTGTAATAACAACAAAAATTTAAATCACCGTTGATTTGGTCTTCTTCTTGGTCAATTAAATAGTCGAGCAAAATATGTAACCCCTGCACCCAAGGGAAATAACTATTTTTTACGTTCTGAGTCATGTCACTCGAAAAGTTCTTATCAAAGCCATAGGCGATTAAACAAAAAATACCTAAAGTTGACCCTGTACAAGCGGAAAACTCATACCAACTCATTTGATAGAATTTATCTTCATACAAGTCAAATAAAGCTTTTAGCCTTGGAACTCTTTCTTCTATTTTTACGTGTTTATTGACTTGTAAATCACAGTAATAACTGGCAAGCTCATGCAATGTAGCGGCAATTGTCGGATAAGCTGACATTTTCTTCAATATGTTTTGGCAGTTTTCAACTAGCTTATTTAAATAACCACCATCATCTTGTTCTTGGCGAAAACGATAATAATTAGTGACGCGCGCTCCTGGTGTTAAAGCATGAAACATAGACTCATGCAACGAGCGGAAATCGTCGGGGTCAAGAGAGGTGCTGCGGTCACATAAATTATCTAGGTAATCACTAATGGTTTGATAAGCGACTATAAAATCTATTGCTTCAGACTGATGTGTTCTAGCCAATAATCCATAAATTCCTCCCCCTTCACAATGGAAGGTTTTATTTTCAATACTCATTAACGCTTGCTTGCGAAGTTCTAAATTAGGAATTCTTTGAGCTAATTCTTTCCATCTACGTAGATGCCAATGAACTGCTGGAATCACATCTTGATAGACCCTCAGCATTAACACCCAAGGTAAGGTCGGGATATTCATAAATGTAAACAAATTTTGTGTTTATGACTACTAACTTATTTATTTAAATAGCTGACAAAATTTTTCTGCTTGGCTATTCACGTCAACTTGTTCTAGTATCTTAAATATTTATACTTTAACCACCATCCCTCCAATGAAAGAAATGGCGCCTTGTAATATAATTCGTTCAAAGAGAATGTTTTAAAAATATATTTTGATGTCATGCACCTATTTGTAGAGATGCGATTATTCCCTTCGAGACACTACGTGAATGCGTCTCTACTCTGTGCCCCCTGTGTCTCTGTGGTAATAATATTTACTAACAACAATAATTTTTAAACGGCGCTGCAACCACAAGACAAAACTTCCAAATAATTAAACACACAAAATAGAACACATCTAACAATGCATACAAAGCATTAATTAAACTCTTGTGGGATGGACATCCTTGCCCGTCCCTTTACAGAAGAGAGAAGAGAGATGCTTCGTGCCTCAGCATGACATTAAAACTTATAACTCGATTTTATAATATTCATTCCTGCTGCTGCAAATCTTTTATATGCTTCATCCGCAGCTTGAGTATAGTCAACCACATTTTTAACGACTACAGGAGAGGTGCAATCTTCTAAAAGGTATATTTTCTTAGCTAAGTTTGCATCTGTTTGCTGAATTTCTGTTAACAAGTCGTCAATTGTCCAAGCAACACAGTGACTTTTTGCTTGTCCACCAATTATTACAATATCATATTGCAAAAGTTGTTTAATCAAACGAGTATTTTTTTCTGCAATTGTACGGTTATCGAAGCTTGTCGATACTTCTGGACGTAATACTGAGTAATTTTCTGTTAAAGGATTATTTCCTTTGATTTCAAACTGTGTTTGACTGCTGCGTGCTATTGAATGGAAGAAGATCGCTTCTTCTACTGCTGATACTAATGCATGACCAATACCACCTAACATTGAATGGTAAGGCCAAACGGTTAGAGGATATTTGCCGTTTTGTGTTAATTCTTTAACGTAATGATAAGCGTGTTTTTGTAGTAATTCATAATCCCAGCCTAAGCTAAAGGCAACACCTGGGTTAACTTTCCATATACCTTTGTCAATGTCTGCGGGTGTAATGTTTGTTGCTGCTGGAGTCGGATTTTGACCGCTATCATTCACCCAAAATATGGGATGAAATATTTGCATTGCTGTATGGGTATCTAACGTTGGTACAATTGTTGTTATTAACCCTAAGTTACGATAGATAAATTCACATAAGCGGATGTTGTCTTCTACAGCAGCTTTACCAGATTGTCCTCCTACGAATAATTCAAATCCTGGAAGGCAAAATGTATTTTGTACGTCAATTAATAAGAGACATATACGGTTTTTATCTTGCGATGCTGGTTTGATGTTGTGCTTTTTTGCCCATTCGTTAGCTTCGGCGCCTAAGATTTGATAGGGGACACGGTAGACTTCGCTTACTGTTTCTGGTTTGAAGTGCAAAGGTATAGGTAGTTGGCTGTCTGAGGTATTCATAAGTAGTTTTTGTTAATTAATGAAATAATTTATACTTACTTAACGCCATCATGATAACGTAAAGCTAAGTGTTTGAGATAGTTTTTATAAATATTTAGAGTTTATCTCACCGAAATGTACCAACGTATTAATACTTAAATTGTATTCTTTTCAATAAACATAGATTTTTTTCACCAATCTAAAAAATTAGTATTTTTAGCCGGCTTTGGCAGGCTTTGCTCGTATAGTATAGCCTCACCCTTCTAGGGTGTAAATACAAAATATAAATTTATGAAATGTGATTTTAAATATATGAATTGAGGAACGGGCAGGGATGCCCGTTCCACAAGAGTTGATTTTTAGATTTTAATTAGACTAGTGGCGCCGATATGTTGATTGTTTTTAAGTTTTCAAGTGCAGATTTTGCGGCCTCTAAGTCGTAAGGAAATGGTCTACCGCGTGTTACGTAGTCTAGTGGTTGGACTGGACGATGACGTAGTACTGCATTCACTACTACACATGCTTCGGAACTAAAGTTGATGGCGCCATGTAATACTCCTGGTGGAATTATCGCTACGGCTGGTTGTTTTTCGCTTAAGGGAATATACTGATATTTTCTGTCAATGAGTGTTACCAGAACAAATTCGCCTTTGACTACTAATATTTGGTCGGTTTGTGATTTGTGTACGAACAAGTCGTCTACTGCATTAGGGGGAACTTGCACGAGCATGGTTTCGTTGCTTGCTTGTGGGGTGAAGAATTGTGCCATTCCCCCTTTGATTGATTCTAGATGGCGAATTGTAATTCCTCTAGGCTTATTCATGTTAAATACCTATAAATATTTTTTTTGAGTGTGTGTATTATTTAGCTGTATAAATTATAGCTAGCAAAAAAGCTGAACATCTTAAGAACTGAGTGCTTTCTTCTATCTTAGATGTTCAGCTATAAAAAATTGTTGCAAAAGCAACAAATATTGACTCTTTGTGATAAGTACTTTACACGTACTACCCCATAGATACAGTTAAACTGTTGGGTTCGCCTAAATTACCTTGCATAACTACACCGCGATTATTTGCCGACATGTGTCGCAAAATAATGTAAATTGACTCAACGTTGTCACTGGCGCCTGCTTTATCAGCAATTTGCGCTAGTGTTAAAGGTGCTTTTTCGCTTTGCAATACGTTGATGACTTTTGTTTGTAAGTCCAATATGACTGCGGCTGCTTTTTTACCTGCTTCTACACCTGGTTGATGGTAAGCGTTTATGTTTACCAAACTTGCATAATAACCAACCGCTCGGTCATATAATGCAATTAAGGCGCCGACAGTACGAGGGTTAACTTCGGGAATTGTGACGGTAATTGAGTCACGATGGTTTTCGTATAATGCAGTACGCGAACCTTGGAGGAAACCAGAGAGGTAGTCACCAGAGGTAATACCTGGCTCGAATTCAGGAGATGCTCCCTCACGGTCTTTCAATACTTCAATAAAGGTAAGAAAGAAGTTTGGTACACCTTCACGTAACTGTTGAACGTAAGCGTGTTGGTCGGTAGAGCCTTTATTACCATATACAGCAATACCCTGATGAACGATATTACCGTCAAGGTCTTTTTCTTTTCCTAAAGATTCCATGACGAGTTGCTGCAAGTAACGACTAAATAGCAGCAAGCTGTCTTTATAGGGTAGAACGACCATATCCTTCTCACCCTTCCCGTTACCTGCGTAATACCATGCTAAAGCTAGCATTGCAGCAGGATTTTTCTTGATATCGGCAATGCGCGTGGCATCGTCCATTTCTTTGGCGCCTTCAAGCATTTCTTTAATATCAATGCCTTGAAGTGCAGCAGGTACTAACCCAACAGTAGACATTTCAGAAGTGCGTCCACCAACCCAATCATACATGGGGAAGCGCATTAGCCAATTTTCTTTTTTAGCTTGGTCGTCTAGCTTACTACCAGGCATGGTAATAGCAACGGCGTAATTCGCAAAATCTAAATTTTGTCCCGCATAAGCTTTTTTAACTTCCAACATGCCGTTACGCGGTTCGGGAGTACCACCAGATTTAGAAATTACTAAAACTAAAGTACTAGAAAGTTTATTACGTAGATGCGTGAGAATCTTGTCGATGCCAGTTGGGTCTGTATTATCGATAAAATGAATTGCTAAAGGAGGAAAATCGGGGGCAAGGGCTTCAGCGACAAATTCGGGACCAAGTGCAGAACCACCGATACCGATAGAGATAATATCAGTAAAGCGTGCAGCTTTGGGAGGATGAATTCCACCAGTGTGAACTTTTTCGGCGAAAACTTCGATTTGTTCGATTGAACTCACAATTTCTTGTGTCAGTTCGGGAGTCGGCGCCAAATCAGGATTTCGCAGCCAGTAGTGTCCAACCATGCGGCCTTCGTCGGGGTTTGCAATGGCGCCCTTTTCAAGCTCCGCCATCGAAGCGAAAGCCTTCTCGAACTTTGGTTGCAACGCCTCTACGAACGCATTATCAAAGCGCATCCGACTAATATCGAGGTAAAACCCCAATCCTTCGTGGTAATATAACCATTCCTGGTATCGCTGCCAAAGTGTCGAAGCGTCCATAGGGAAATCTCAAGTAAGTTTTATCAACAACAAGTTTAAGGTAAGGACTGGCTTATCCCATTCAACCTTATACAGTTTTAAGTCTTATGCCATCTGCTCGCCCTTAACATCTGGCATAGGTATAACTCGCAGGAACTTAACAATTTCACCCCGTAGCTCAATACCAATAAGGTATCTATCGAGGCTAAATCGGTAAAATATGCCTTCACCATCAATTTGCCGTAACTGTGGTAAGTAGTGCAGTTGCCCTTTTTGGGGAAACTCCACAAAGGCTAAATTATACACTTGCTCGTAAATAGTAGGTTCCAGACGACGTAAATCGTTTAAGAAAGACCGCTCATAGCGCACTTCGATATTCACGCTTCCATTCCCCCCTTCTCACGTCATTGTCAGATATCGCACCGCTTCCTCATGGGTTAGTGCATCCCACGGTTGCTGCAATTGTTTAACGGACTGTATCGCTTTGAGAACTTTGTAGTCACAATGCAAGGCATAAACTACACTCCAAACTAGTTGAAGTTCGTCATCGGTCATTTGTTCTATTAGTCCATGCAACTGGGGTCGCAGCACACTCATAAATAAGCTCTAAGAACGTAACTAATCTTTATAATTCCCAAAAAATGTATAAAAATAAGTCTTGTTATTCTAAAGATAATATGTAATGATGAATGGTTTTTACTCGAATCGATGCCAACATAGATGATATTGAATTTGACATTTAACTTGCCAATGTTAATTTCTGTATCTTTACAAAGTCTATTTTTTGGATACTATTCTTGATAACGTAAAAATTCTTATGTTTAATAAGGCTTCATAACCCAGTAAATGCAAAATCAGTATGCAAAACATCGAAAAAACTAGCTTTAACAATCGTATCAAGTCAAAACAAGGGTTTATTCGCAGTAATATCCTCTTCATGGCTCTTTGTAGTATTGGGTTGTTTGTAACTGGATGTGGTGGTACTAACACGGGTGGTACTGGCGCCACAAATCAAGATGCTTCAGGAGGTGCTTCTGGCAACACCGTTAAAATTATGTCCAGCTTTCCCCTAACAGGTAGTTCTGTCGGTCAAACCCAGACAATCGTCAACAGTATCAAACAAGCACTCGACGAGACTAACTCAACAGTTTGTGATGGTAAGCTCAAAATTGAATATGAGTCTTTAGACGGTGCAACTGCAGCAAGCGGAAAATGGGATGCTGCGAGAGAAGCTGAAAACGCAAATAGAGCAGTCTCAGACCCTAATGTTGTCGCGTATATCGGTACTTTTAACTCCGGCGCCGCCAAAATTTCAATTCCCATCCTCAACCAAGCCAACTTAGTAATGGTCAGTCCAGCAAATACCGCTGTGGGCTTAACTAAACCAGGTGGAGAACCAGGGGAACCCGAAAAATACTACCCCAATGGCAAGCGAAATTATGCGCGCGTAGTTCCTGCTGATGATTTACAAGGTTCTGCAGCAGCAAATTGGGCAAAATCCAAAGGAGTCAAAAGAGTTTACATCCTCGATGACCAAGAAGTTTACGGCAAAGGACTCGCTGATGTATTTGAAGCTACTGCCAAAAAGCTTGGTATCGAAGTTTTAGGACACGAAGGTATTGATGCCAGAGCAACAGACTATAGAGCATTGATGAATAAAATCAAAGCCGTCAACCCAGATATGATTTATTTTGGTGGTATTACCCAAAATAACGCTGGGCAGTTAATCAAAGATATGCGTAACGTTGGGATGACACAAGATAAAGTCAAATTTATGAGTCCTGATGGTACATATGAACAAGCTTTGATTGACGCAGCAGGTAAAGATGCAGAAGGTGTTTTAGCAACTTTTGGTGGTATTCCACCCAAACAGTTAACAGGCGCCGGTAAAGCATGGTACGACAGCTATAAGAAGAAATTTAACGCTGAACCTGAAGCTTATGCTGCATATGGTTACGAAGCTGCCAAAGTAGTTATTAATGGCATTGGCAAAGTTTGTAAAAATGACCGTGTGGCGATTCGTGATGCTGTTTTGGGAACAAAAGACTACAAAGGTATACTTGGTACTTGGAGTTTTGACGCGAATGGTGATACAACTTTAACCACAATGTCAGGGAATACCGTCAAAAGCAGCAAATGGGAATTTGTTACTGTACTAGACGCTAAAACCAAATAATTTTTAACAGTAAGGTGGGCTTTGGCCCACCATACATATAGATAATGACCAACACATAAAACAACTATGATAAAATCACTCCAGAAAGCATCTAAGAGTAATTCGCTAGGTAAAAAATCATTAAGCGGTTGGCAAAAAATTCTTTTATATATAATTATAGCTTATTTAGTTTTATTACTGGCGCCAATAGCAGGGTTTGATATAGCAAGAATTATAGGCGAAATCAAAAATAACCCTGCTCTTTTAGTACAACAGCTATTAATCGGACTTGTGAACGGTGCAATTATTGCGATTATTGCATTAGGTTACACAATGGTTTACGGCATCATCGAGTTGATTAACTTTGCTCATGGCGATTTATACATGTTAGGTGCATTTGCATCACTAACTGTTATCGGTGCTTTTGGAATTACTGATGGCACCTCATTTCAAGCTAGTATTGGGGCTATAATAATAGCTTTGATTGTTAGCTGTGTTTTATGTGCTTCCTTAAATATATTAACTGAGAAGTACGCCTACCGACCATTACGAAATGCCCCACGATTGGCGCCTTTGATTTCGGCGATTGGAGTTTCGTTCATTTTTCAAAATACTGGACTGTTCTGGGGTGGCTTAAAGTCATTTATCCCTGTAATGGGTGTAAACGCCGCAGCACCAAAGAACTTCCCAGACTTATTACCGCGTATAGATATTTTCAAAGCATTAGGAATTGAAACCAGTATTCAATTCACAACTAAAGACTTAATCGTATTGGTGACTGCACTAGTTTTAATGGTGGGGCTACATTCATTTGTACAGTTTACATCTTGGGGTAAAGCAATGCGCGCAACTGCCCAAAATCGAGATGCAGCTAAAATGATGGGTATAAATGTAGATGGCATTATTATACTGACTTTTTTAATTGGTGGTTGTTTAGCAGGAGCAGCAGGGCTATTAGTCGGACTTTATAACAATACGATTGTATTTACGATGGGTTTTACCGCTGGGTTACGAGCATTCACCGCAGCAGTTTTAGGAGGAATTGGTAATATTGTAGGCGCCATGTTAGGGGGATTATTAATTGGATTACTCTCAGCTATAAGCGATCAATATTTCTCAAGTCGATGGACAAATGCTTGGGTGTTTGCAGTTTTGGTGATAATTTTGGCGTTCCGACCAGGTGGTCTACTTGGTGATAGCGCACAAGAAAAGGTTTAACAAGAAAGATATAAGTAATCACCATGAAAAAATTACTAAACCAAATAATCAAATCAATTGGGGTTTTGGGAATTGTTGGCACCATTACCGTCCTAACCTTTGGTGGTTGGAGTGGTGCAGTTATAAGCTGGCTACTTGGTACGGCAATAGGAATAACCCAAACTCAAGGTACAAAAATTAATACTCCTACTGAAGGTGCTGTTAATAGTGCTTTTTCAGGATTAAGACTAGGTATTTGCGTACTAATTGCCAGCTTAATTCAAGGTTTATTATTACTACCAATTGCAGGGCGCCCTGCAATTGGGTTTCCACAAGCTTTCTTGTTCGGGGTTAGCGGTCTTGTGATTGCGCCATTATTTGCTGCTATTACTGGAGCAATTATGGCGTTAAATCCCAAACAGCGACAACTAGGAATGTTAATCGTTCTTGGTTTTTCGATAATTTTATTTCCCTTCGTGGATGCGGTCGCGCAGACTCGTTGGATATCAACAGTAATTGAAATCCAAATTTTTGTTCTGTTAGCACTGGGTCTAAATATTACCGTTGGCTTTGCTGGACTGCTTGACTTAGGTTACGCAGCTTTTTTTGCAATTGGCGCCTACACAACAGGTTTACTGTGTTCACCTCAACTTAATATTCACTGGAACTTTTGGCTAGTAATTCCCATTGCAGCAACAGTTGCAGCGATGTTTGGCGTAATTCTTGGCGCCCCAACATTGCGGTTGAGAGGTGATTACCTTGCTATCGTTACCCTTGGTTTCGGAGAAATCGTCCCTGTTCTTTTTCGTAACTTGACGCAAATTCGTATCGAAGAACCAATTTCTAAAATTATTGGTAGCTTAATTGGGCGCCCAGAAATGGCGATTTGCCTTATTGGATGTGACCGCGCGATTAATTTGACTGGTGGTGAACCAGGAATTAACCCTATCGACCGACCCTACCTACCAATCATCGGTAGTTTCACCAGTAGCAATCCTTTTCCTTGGTATTATTTAATTTTATTTCTCGTAATTTTCTCTTATTTCGCAATTAGTCGATTACGAGATTCACGTTTAGGAAGAGCTTGGACGGCAATTCGCGAAGATGAGCTTGCCGCAAGTGCTATGGGTATAAATCTTGTCAGAACAAAATTACTTGCCTTTGCAATGGGAGCAGCTTTTGCAGGATTTGCAGGTTCATTTTACGCCGCTTATATCAGTGCAATTTTCCCTAGTGTATTTGACTTTTCAGTGTCTGTAATTATACTGTGTATGGTGATTTTAGGCGGTTTAGGAAACATGACAGGAGTTATCCTAGGTGGGATCATTATAATGGGTGCCGACCGACTATTTCTACCTCAAATCGCCAGAATATTAGAAGGAATTCGCACGACAACTTTGCTACCGCTAATTAGCAATCCACAATGGCAAGAATTTATTAGAACCAGCTTAGACCCAACACAAATGCGTTTATTTCTGTTTGGTTTAACTCTTGTAATTATGATGTTAGTGCGTCCAGAAGGACTAGTTCCCGATAGACTGCATCAAGCTGAATTACATGGAGAAACAACAGATAGTTAAAAGAAAGAAACCGAGTTTTTTGTTGGTAAAAACCCGGTTTCTAATAGTCAAATTTACTTAAAAATAAAGTATATATGATGGCAGTAGAACCCAAAGTAGCAATATTAGAAGCACAGCAACTGACAATGCGATTTGGTGGCTTAACAGCAGTAAATCAAGTTGATTTTGTCCTAGAAAAAGGAAGCATTGCCAGTCTTATCGGTCCCAACGGCGCCGGGAAAACAACATTCTTCAACATGCTGACAGGAATTTACAGCCCCAGTGCAGGTAGATTATGGCTTTATGATAGAGATATAACAGGCTTAAAACCAGACGAACTAACCAAACTAGGAGTAGCTAGAACTTTCCAGAATATCCGCTTGTTTAACAACATGACAGTACTAGATAACGTACTAGTTGGGATGCACTCCAAACTTAAAGCTAACTTAGTTGGAACCTTGCTGCGTCCACCAGCAGTTGTGCAAGAAGAAGAAAACGCCAGAAAAAAAGCCTTATATTGGTTAGAATACGCAGGTTTAGCCAAATCTAGAACATTTGAATTAGCAAAAAACCTATCTTATGGTGAACAAAGGCGCCTAGAAATAGCAAGAGCATTAGCATCCGAACCGCAATTACTGCTACTAGACGAACCAACAGCGGGAATGAATCCCAAAGAAACAGGAGAATTAACGGCGTTCATGCAACAAATTCGCAGCGAACTCCAAGTCACCATATTATTAATCGAACACGACATGAAACTGGTAATGGGAATCAGCGACTACATCACCGTACTAGCAAACGGTAAAAAAATCTCCGAAGGAACACCCAATCATGTACGTCAAGACCCCCTAGTCATCGAAGCCTACCTAGGCAAAGAGTAAGGGCAGGTTAACCCATAACCTTCACCACCCTTCACAATACCTGTAAACCTGCCCCCCTTACTGTAATGCTAGAAGTAAAAGATATCCACACATACTACGGTAATATACAAGCCCTCAAAGGAATCTCAATAAATATCAACCAGGGCGAAATCTGCACACTCATCGGCAGCAACGGCGCCGGAAAAACCACCCTCCTAAGAACCATCCAAGGGTTAATACGTCCCCGTCAAGGTACAATATTATTCGAGGGAAAACCAATAGAAACCGTATCACCGCAAAAAATTGTGCGTGAACTACGAATAGCTCAAAGTCCCGAAGGACGAATGATTTTTCCGCGCATGACAGTACTAGAAAACCTAGAAATGGGCGCCTTTTCTCGAAAAGATAAACTTGGTATAAAATCAGATTTAGAATACGTCCTAAGTTTATTTCCCCGTTTGCGAGAGCGAATAGCGCAAAAAGGAGGAACACTTAGCGGAGGAGAACAACAAATGCTATCAATAGGACGCGCATTGATGGCAAAACCTCGCTTACTACTACTCGATGAACCAAGTATGGGTTTGGCGCCTAACTTAGTACAAGAAATATTTTCTCTAATTAAACAAATAAACAAAGAAAGAGAAACAACTATTTTACTAGTCGAACAAAACGCCCGCCAAGCATTAGATGTAGCAGCGCGCGGTTACGTACTACGAACAGGCAAAATAGAACTAGAAGGTCGAGCTAGTGACTTACAAACCAACGAAGAAGTCCGTAAAGCATATCTGGGTGAAGGTTAATATATCATACGTAGGTTGGGTGGAGGCTTTGCGGAACCCAACTTTCGTCATATTATTTTTAATTTTTTAATCAAATACTTAATAAATTTTTTACATACAATTCCTCAAACTCAATTTGATTTTCGAAGAATATTTTAATTTCTTCTTGCTCATAAGGTCTTGATATTTGAGAGAATCCTTGTTTGTCTATCGATATTAATAATATACTTTCTATATCCGCATATTTAACCATTTCGGGATTATGAGTCGTTACTATAATTTGCTTATTCATCGATGCTTCTTTCATCATCTCAATAATTTTAGAGATGAGGTAAGGATGTATATTTCTTTCTGGTTCTTCGATTATAGTTGATGGTTCGTTTTCAAAATATAATGCAATTAATAAAGCTATAATATTGACTGTGCTATTCGATATTAATGATGATGGTATAATATATTTATTATCATTTTTTAAGTATTGCTCTTTGATTTGAAAAATTAAAGATTTATCTGTATACTCTTGAATTTTTAAATTCTTAACAAAGGGTAATATAACTGAGAGCAAGTTTAATAATTTTGTTTTACTATTATCATCTCTAATTATATTTTTAAGAACAATAGCTAAATTAGTAGCGTCTTCTTCAAGTTCTAGCTTTCCAGTAATCGGTGTTGCTTTTTTTGTCAGTTTATGGTCAAAATCATAAATCGATATATTCTTCAAAATACAGAATTAATCTTAATTTAGGCGCCAGTAAATACTAGATTCTCTTTGCATCAAATTGTAACCTATTATTTCGCGTCGTAGCGTAGCATAATCAGGGTGAAATTGCTTAATAATTTCGTTGACCCTAGCTTCTGGATAGTTTGCACCCTGCTCAAAATGACTAACTAGCCATTTTAAAATTACTAAGCGCTTTTTACGAGTTGCTGGAATATCCTTCAAACGGCGTAATGCGCTTGTTTTGTCAACCAATGTATAGTTACTAAGAACTTTCGCCGCCCAAGCTTCATCCTCAACTTGTTCGAGCGATATGTCAAATTGTTTGTTAAGCATAATCATCTAATTAGATGTGTGTCTAATTAGATTGTACCTGATTAATTTAGGTTTGTGTTCAAATGACTTGGTTATTATGCTACCAGATGTGACTCCGAAGCCTCGGTCAACGGGGTAAAAGCATTAAAATACCCCTGCTTCCATAATTGTGTGATTGCATTAGACATCGCACTTAGCGTTAACTCAGGTACTACAATCAATGCTGGTGGCGCCAAAAAAGGATAACCACATTCCACCTCTGCTTCTAAGTCTTGCTGTAAGCGGATAGGGTCAATGAAGTATACCTATCCGTTACATCCGTTTATTATCCGTTGCCCATTAAGTCACGGTGTGTGAAAGGTTTGGCACTGGCGCCTGTATAATTAGCAGCAATATGCCCGTTACCAGTCATTTGGTATTTGTAGGTTACTAAACCTTCTAAACCAACGGGTCCACGGGGAGGCATTTGCTGTGTGCTGATACCAACTTCGGCGCCGAATCCGTAACGGAAACCATCGGCAAAGCGGGTAGAGCAGTTATGATATACACCTGCGGCATTTACTAAAGCTAGAAAAGTAGAAGCAGCGTTGGGGTCTTCGGTAATAATTGCATCAGTGTGCTTGGAACCGTAATTGTTGATATGCTCAATTGCTTCCTCTAGGCTATCTACAATTTTTATAGCTAAAATCAAATCGCTGTATTCGGTTTGCCAGTCGGTAGGTGTAGTTATATTAGGTAAAATTTCACGAGTTCGCTCGTCTCCGCGTAACTCAACATTCATATTCTCTAATGCTGTGGATACTTTTGGTAAAAAGGTTGGCGCCACTTCAGCATGAACAAGCATTGTTTCGATAGCGTTACATGCGGCAGGATAGTGAGTTTTTGCGTCTAGAGCGATGGTAATTGCTTTTTCGATATCTGCTGCTTTATCTATATATAGATGACAAACACCGTCTGCGTGTCCAAGTACAGGAATGCGAGTATTTTCTTGAACAAATCGTACAAATGAATTAGAACCACGTGGAATAATTAAATCTACATATTTATCTAACTTGAGTAGTTCTAAGGTTTGTTCACGTGTTGTTAGTAGCTGCACTGCATCGGGGTTTACCGCAGTTTGTGCTAAACCTTGTTTTATGGCTTTAACTATAGCTTCGCACGAGCGTACTGCTTCTTTACCGCATTTGAGAATAACGCCGTTTCCTGATTTGATTGCGAGTGAGACAATTTGAATCGCAGCTTCAGGACGTGCTTCAAAAATAATTCCCAAAACTCCTAACGGACAAGTTACACGCTTCAAAATTAACCCAGTATCGAGTTCGCGATGAATTTGTACATGTCCTATGGGGTCAGCGAGCTTACCGACATCACGTACACCTGTAATGGCATCTCTTAATTTATGTTCATCTAACTGCAACCTTTTATAAAGCGGTTTCGCAATACCATCAGAAGAAGCAGCTTCACAGTCAGCAATATTTGCTTTGATTATTTCATCACGCGCTGATTCTAAGGCTAAAGCAATAGTGTCTATAGCTTGGTTACGTTGTTCAGTCGAAAGTACTGCCAAAGAAAGTGCTGCCGAACGGGTTTGTTGGGCAATTGTAATTAAGGATTTGTAAGCTACTTGGGAAGCGGTCATAACTTGTATATCGCAATAATCTCTGCTACTTACCAATCGTAACGTCTAACAGCCAACATAATATATTAAGATGGCGCCATCCGAAATACTACGACCCTTGATTGTATCAATTACCTGTAAGCATCTCCAATTAAATACTTATTTATATATAAGGAATCACAGAAATGACTTTTGCAAGTAACTTACCACCAGTAGCTACCAACAGACCTGTATTGAAAAAAGGCGACGGTGGTGCCAACGTTACAGAACTACAAACACTTCTATATGACTATGGTGCCTTTGCGTTAGCTTGCATCTTTGGTCTTCCTGAAGTTTTAATTGATGGTGATTTTGGTGATGATACAGAAGATACAGTCAAAGCGTTTCAGCGACAAGTATTTCTCACGGTCGATGGTATTGTAGGTAGTATTACTTGGCAAGCACTGATTAGAAAGGCGCCTATTAATATGCCAGTACTGAGAAGAGGTAGTAAAGGCGAACTTGTATCGCGCGTTCAGATACGATTAATTATTAGCGGTGATTATCAAGGTGCTATTGATGGTGATTTTGGTGTAGCTACAGAAGAAGCTGTTAAATCTTTACAGCGACGTAATCGTTCAGGTGTCGATGGAATTATAGGTAATGGCACTTGGCTATTATTAAGTCAAATCAAAGAAGCTGAATGTTTACCTTAAAAAGAAACCCGGTTTCTAAGATTTTGTTTGCGGAATAAATCAAATCGAATTTGATTATAAATATATATTCACCCACCATAGTCACCACCAGAGTAAAAATTATGACAACTACAATTAATACTTTAACACCACTCAATAAACCTATTCTAAAACTTGGCGCCAAAGGTGAAGCTGTCAAAGAGCTACAAAAATTATTATTTCAATATCATGTATTTGTATATTTAGATAATAAAGGCGCCTGTGTATTTCCTGGCGAAGAAGTTATTGATGGCATATTTGGCGCCAAAACAACCGACGCTGTAAAACTCTTTCAAAACCAAATGTTTCTCACACATGACGGTATCGTTGGTGATAGCACCTGGAAATCTTTGTACAAAGGGGCGCCTGTTGGTTTACCCGTTCTCAAAAAAGGTAGTCAAGGTGATTTAGTAAATCTTATTCAAGAACGCATGTCCCTTGAAGGTTATTATAAAGGCATAATTGACGGTGACTTTGGTTCGGGTACGGAAACCGCTGTAAAAGCTCTACAAAAACGTGCAGGTTTAACTACTGATGGCGCCGTTGGTGATAAAACCTGGTCAAGTCTTAGCAAGATTAACACCATATTTTGCTAAAATTTATAAATAAGTATGCTGAAAACCCCGTCTTTTTAAGACGGGGATGAAAGCGTTTAGGATGGCTTTAGCCATCAATAATACTATATTTTATAATTACCTATAAAGTCATATTGACACTTTTATCATAACCTGTTTACTGGTATTTTCTGTTTTCATATATTCAATATCGGTAAGTATTACAACATGTGTTATTTTATTTTTTGTTAATAAAAATTTGGGATAAGTAGATTTTTTAACATTTTAATATTGATATATTTAAGATATTTGTGTATACTATTTATAGTAAATTTAATCAAGGAGGTGAATGTAATTTGCTAACAAACTACGTATATAAACTTCAACCTAATGTCAGCCAAAGTAATGAAATGGGTCGCACTATTGATATGCTTCGCAGTCATTACAATTGGTGTTTGGGTGATAGAATAGCCCAATATAATCAACAATTTATACAAGGTGATTATTGCGATATTAGAACAAAAGCTGAAGCTTGTCCTATTACTTGTTTTGTTAGCAAAAATGGCGCCAGTGGGTTTCCTTGGAAAGATGATAAAGAAATAGAATCAATATCTCAATATATTCAAGGTGAATATTGTCTAATACCTGTGGACATTAAAAACCCACGTCGTAGTGCTGGAAGTATTCAAATCACGGAACTGCCAATATTGAAGGTTGCTCGACCCTGGTATGCTGATATTGATTCAACAGTATTACAACAAAATGTAAAACGGCTGGATACTGCCTATGAAAACTTCTTCAATGGTAAAGGTTTCCCAAAATTTAAAAAGCGTAGCAATTTTACATCATTTACTTATCAAATGGGGGTAAAGGTAAGTGGAAATAAAATTTACCTTCCCAAATTGGGGTGGATGCGTTTTCATAATTCCAGACCAATACCACCAGGATTTGTAATCAAAGCTGCAACAATACGGAAACGTCAAGATGGTTGGTATATTTCTATCAGGATTGAAGATAAAACTATACCTGATTATGTATCCAAACCCTTGTCAGAAGTAAATAAAGTAATTGGTTGTGATTTGGGTATTACAAAGCTAGTTCATCTATCGGATGGACATCAAATTGAAAATCCGCGCGTCGCAACCAACAAAAAGACTAGAAGAATGCTGAAAGTTAGGCAGCGTCGAGTTAGTCGTAAAAATAAAAATAGTAATAATCAGAAGCGCGCAAGTAAGAGAGTAGGGAGGTTACACAAAAAGATTGCTGATAAACGCGACAGCTACCAATGGAAAATCGCTTCGGAAATTGTATCACGTAACGTGGATGCAATTGGTGTGGAAGATTTAAATATTGCTGGTATGCTACGACGTTGTAAGGTTAAAGTTGATGAGAATACAGGACGCTTTTTACCGAATGGACAATCAATTAAAAAACATTTAAATCGCGCTATCAGTGATGCTAGCTGGAATGAATTAGTTTTGAAAATTGAGTATCTCGCTGCGAAGCAAGGAAAGATTTTAGTAAAAATTAATCCGAAAAATTCTAGCATTGAGTGTAGAAATTGCGGTCATGTCGATAAGTCAAGTAGAGACGGAGAAACATTTATCTGTACTCAATGTGGCTACTACGAACACGCTGACATTGGTGCCGCCAAAACAATCCGAGACAGAGTAATTCAATTAATAGAATATCAAAAGGTACACGGGGACTGCGTGGAACCAGCGGATAAAACTGCTAAACGCCCGAAAAAACGTAAGGAGAAATCAGCACGCTCTTCTTTGAAGAGCAAACGTGTTGAGCCTGGGAACCCAAAATCTAAGGGTGAAAACCCTGAAACTGGGATACAAGAAGATATAGCCTAAAACTTCTTGTGAATCTCTGTGGCTTCCGCCCAGAGAGAGTCAAGATAATAACACATTGTAGAGACTTGTTCACGTAGTCTCCCGCTCTTAATAATCACGTCTCTACAAAATTTTTCAATATATGCAACTAGTGTAAATTAATTATATAAAGTAGCTTGTGTCATTATTTTTGGGATTTAAGAGGAATGAACCACGCTCCTACATAAAGCAAGAGGTAAGAAAAGAGAAGACCTTAAATTTTAGATTTAATAACCACCATACTAAACTCTTAATTATTTCAATTCTGTTTCGTTACATTTTAATAAAAGAAACTAAAAATATTATTAAGATATGACAAAGTATCTTTTTTAGACTTACACTGATTAAAAATTAATTTGCATCCTGTAATCATTTGTAGAGACGCTCCGGAATAGCGTCTCTACAAAATTTTTTGAAATTTAAAAGATCAGTGAATACGTATGAACTCTTTGCTAACGAATTTACGTCTTAAATGGTTTACTGCGACTAGGGCACTTAATTATAGTACAGATTTTGTAACAATTCTTTATCAAATTTATCTGAACCACAATAAAATTATCCATTTTCGGCAAGGTTATCCAGTTTATTCCTTGTCAACACCAGCTTTGTTCAGTAAACCTTCAGCAAATTTTATTTCTAGAGCTTTATATAGAACAATTCAAAATAAAAACTTACCAAACATGATGAGTTTTGCCGTGAATGATATTTGTAATGCGACTTGCGAGCATTGCAGTTTCTTTTCGGCTGTCGAAGAAGCCAATAGAAAAGTTTTAACGCTTGAGCAGTCACAGAAATTAATTCAAGATGCTCAAGATTTAGGCGTTTCTGTAATTAATTTTGTTGGTGGTGAACCTTTAATGCGAGAGGATTTACCTCAAATTATTAGCTCTGTGAATAAAAGTCTTGCTACGACTATATTATTTACTAATGGGTGGAACTTATTTGAGCGGGCAACAGAGTTAAAAAAAGCTGGTTTGGATAGTGTTTATATTAGTATTGATGCTGCTACAGCAGATAAACATGATAAGTTTCGGCAAAAGCCAGGTTTGTTTGATAAGGCTATTCAAGGAATACGCAAAGCAAAACAGTTAGGGTTTTCTTGTGGAATTTCTACTACCATGACTCCAGAATCTTATGAAGATGGAGAATTAGATAGAATTGTGGAGTTAGGAAAACAAATAGGAATTCATGAAGTTTTAGTTTTTGATGCGTTACCTAGTGGAAGATATCAGGAGCGTTTAGATTTAGTTGATAATCAAGATTGGGTAGAGTCTATGATTCATTCTGCTAAAAAATATAATTTAGACAATAGTTATCCTGGAGTTGTTTTCTTTGCCTATTTTAGCAGCTATCGAAGTGTTGGTTGTTCTTGTGGTACTAGCTACTTTTATACATCTCCTTATGGGGATATTATGTCCTGCGATTTTAATCATGCTAAGTTTGGAAATATTTTGCAAGAACCACTTTGGAAAATATGGGATAGGTTAACTACTCTACCTGAATTTTGTCAGTCTAAATGGGGTGGGTGCAAAATTAAAGATTCGCAATATCGACAAAAAGAAGTTGTCTCTGGTGGGAAGTAAAACTATGATTTCAGATTTTTATTTGGTTCCAATACTTGCAACATGCAATTTTGATAAGACCCCAACTTTGCCAATTATCTTTTTTGAATTATTTATTGCTTTGGGGTTTGCAGTAAGTATGTTTTTCTTGCCAAAAGTTAAAGATAAAATTTGGCAACGGTTTGGTATCATGGCTGTGGGGGTGTTGATATTTGAAATGTTTACGGCGCCCATGTGGAAAAATCATAGAATGGGTGAGTGGGCTTATTTATATCACGATGTTAGCTGGATTTTAACAATTGGTTGGACTTCTCTGATTTTAACTACTGTGTTAGTAATTGATAAGTTACTTTCCCATGTGAAAGAGTCACAGAGATTTCTTATTTATTTGGGAATCTTGACATTTCTAATTGTACCTTTAGAAATATGGGCTGTGAATATTAATTTACGGAGTTACTCGCCAGAAGTTAACAAAGTTGTGTCTGGCATTTTTATTTTCAGAGTCCCGATAGAGATTTTCTACTACACACCCGTGTTTACAGGTTTGATTATTAGCTTCTATAAATACTGGAGTTTTGTAATTGATGATGTACCATTAGTGCCTTTAAAGCATCGAAAATGGGTGCGTGATATTACAATTTCTTTCATAGGTATCTTTTTATTTGAAGTCATGGTAGAACCAATGGCGGTAAATCAAAAATTTCCCCAGTGGTCATATATTTTCCACGATATCAGCTTATTTATCCCTGGAATTTGGATTGTAGTAATCGGTATAACCGCTGTTTTAGTCGGGAAATTCTTTAGCCATTTTCCCATGCTTTACAGATTTTTAATTGCATTGAGTATTACTACATGTTTAGCTATACCAATTGAAGCAACATTTATTAGAAATGGTTTTAGGGTATATAGTGAAAGCGCTCAACATTTTTATACAGGTGTGTTTATGCCTGTTTTAAAAATACCTATTGAAATTGCATTTGCCGTTCCTTTTTATATGGCATTAATGATTGCCTTCATACGTTATTGGGAAAATATTCTAGATAATAATCTATAGGAAGCATCGGAAATGAGACGATTTATAAAAATTTTAATAGGCATCCCCATTGTATTTGGTTCCCTGGCTTTAATGTCTGGTGGAATTCAATCTGCATTGCAAATAATTCAGATATCACTTCTTTGCACTCTGGGAATTAGTTTAGTAGTTTGGATTCCTCTTTGCTGGCTTTTTGGTTCGGTAACGCTCGAAGTTGTTGAACATTTATTGGGGCGAACTCTTGTACCATATAATTCAACAGAAATAAGAAGTGATGCTCTTAGGCAGCAGAATATTTCACTAACTCCTCAAAGTATTTCTTTGATTGATTATATCGAAAAAGGTATTAAGCAAGGTTGGAGTGAAACTCAAATTACTAGCAGACTCAGAGCGCAAGGTTGGAATGATGAAGAAATTGCAGAAGCTCAGTTGACTGTGAGAGCGAAGTCAGAAGGAAATCAATAAATGCTACTAGAACAAAATCGATGGTGGATTTATCAAAAAGAACGTTTCCCTGTTTTTAAAAACGGGCTATTAATCGCAGTTTTTAGTGGTTCTGCGGTAGGTTATTCTGGTTTATTGCGTGGTAATGACAGCCTACCAAATTTATCTTCATTATTCGTTGCCTTTACTACTATTTTTATTTTCTTCCTACAACTGCGGATAGCAGATGAATTTAAAGATTGTGTAGAAGACGCGCGCTACCGTGCTTATCGTCCAGTTCCTAGAGGTTTAGTAAGGTTAGATGAATTAGGTTGGGTAAGTATTTTTGGCGCCTTAATTCAGTTGAGTTTGAGTTTTTATTTATCAACTTGGTTAACATTGGTGTTGGGTGGAGTTTGGCTTTATATCGGGTTGATGAGCCAAGAGTTTTTTGTCGCAAAGTGGCTGAAGGCTAATCCTTTGATTTACATGTTAAGTCATATGCTAATTATGCCTCTGATTAACCTTTATGGTACTGCCTGCGATTGGTTGGTTTCTGGCGCCACATTTCCATTGAATGGTTTATGGTTTTTAGTGGCTAGCTTTTTTAACGGGATGGTAATTGAAATTGCAAGGAAGATTAGGGCGCCTAATGATGAAGAGTTTGGGGTGGAAACATATAGTAGCTTGTGGGGATATAAAAATGCAGTTTGTGCTTGGGTGTTTGTGCTTGGTTTAGGAGCGCTTGCTACTTGGTTTGCTGCGTATCAAATTGATGAAGTAACTTTGGTTGGCTTTGTGGTGGTGACATTATTATTTTGTGCTGTGGGAGTAGGGTGGGTGTTTTGGCGCCAACCTGTAACTAAGTGGGCGAATTTAATTGATACTATGTCTGGACTGTGGACTTTGTTTATTTACCTCAGTTTGGGAGTTATACCAATCCTAAGTCATTTGTAAAATTTTTCTTCTCTTCTTTCCTTTGCCTTCTTTGCGTACTTTGCGGTTCGTTACATCAACAAAAACTAGATTTATATAATAAACCGCAAAGGCGCAAAGGACGCTAAGAGAGGAAAGAAAGAGGGATTTTTAGAAGTTATAAAATCGTTTATATAAATATGGGTTATATTATTTATTTTAAATCTACAAAGATAGATTCTTTAATAGGCGCCAAAGCTAAAACTCTTTTCGATTTGCAGCGTAATGGTTTTTTGATTCCTCAAGGATTTGTAGTTTCAATCAATGCTTGGTCAGATAGTCTTACTCCTGAGCAGCATTCCTATTGGAAAGGACAAGATGAGGTGTTAATTGAAAAATTACTCTTTAATATTCAGTTACATCCAATAGTTAAAGAAGAAATTCAGCTTGCGGTCAAAGAACTGTGCCCACATGGAGAATTAGTAGCGGTACGTTCTTCTGCTATTGATGAAGATGGTGGACAGTATTCCTTTGCTGGGCAATTAGATAGTTTTTTGAATGTGACTCCAGAAGATGTTGCTGCTAAGGTAATAGAAGTTTGGCGTTCTGGTTTTAGTCAAAGGGTTCTCATTTATCGTCGTCAACATAATTTACCTTTAATAGCTTCTGTTCCTGCTGTTTTAATTCAGCGTATGGTTAACCCAAGTGTATCAGGTGTAGCTTTCGGCGCCGACCCTGTAACTGGTAGACGTTCTGTTGCGGTAGTTAATGCTGTTTCTGGTTTGCCTTCCTCTTTAGTATCAGGTGAAAGTAATGCCGACACATATTATATAGATATTAAAGGAAATATTACCCAGCATCAAACTGAGCAACTTCTAGAAAATGAACAAATTACCCAAATAGCTACCTTGGTACGTCAGGTTGGTAAACATTTTGGTCGCCCCCAAGATATTGAGTGGGCAATTGAAGATAAACAGCTATATTTACTACAATCTCGTCCGATTACAACTTTGGCTCAAATTCCTGACCCAGATGGATTGTTAAATTTATGGGATAACAGCAATATCGCCGAAAGCTACAATGGTGTTACTACACCTCTAACATTTAGCTTCGCGCGTAAGGCTTACGAAGAAGTATATCGTCAGTTTTGCTATTTCATGGGGGTTCCGCAAACTGCAATTGCGCGTCATCATGATACATTTGCTCGAATGATTGGGTTGATTAGGGGACGTGTTTATTACAATTTGTTAAGTTGGTATCGAGTATTAGCTCTGTTGCCAGGATTTAAATTAAATCGAGGCTTTATGGAGCAGATGATGGGTGTAAAAGAATCTTTACCAGAAAATATTGTTAGTGAATTGCAAGCTGCAACTTGGCAGGATAAGTTACAAGATAGTTGGCGTCTATTAAAAACTTGTGTGGGTTTAGTAACGAATTATTTATTTTTACCTAAGCGAATTCAGAAATTTTACTTAAGGTTAGAGAATGCTTTGTATTTATCAGAACCAAATTTGGCAAATTGGCGTGCTGATGATTTGGCGACATATTATCGTAAAATTGAGGGACAGTTACTTAGCCGTTGGGATGCTCCTTTAATTAATGATTTCTTTGCGATGATTTTTTACGGAGTGCTAAGGCGCCTGACCGAGAAATGGTGTGATGGTCAGTTAAACAGTTTACAAAATGATTTAATTAGTGGTGAAGGTAAAATTATTAGTATTGAACCGACTGAACGAATGCAGAACATGGCTAATTCCGTGAGGGAAAATGTTTTCTTCGTCAAACTTCTGTGTGAGGGTTCGTTGGATGAAATTCTGCAAGCAATGAAAGAATTACCATTTCAAGCACAATATCATGAATATTTAGACAAATTTGGCGACCGCTGTTTGGAAGAGTTGAAATTAGAAAGTCCAACACTTCACGACCAACCTTTACCTTTATTACGAGCTATTGGACAATTGGCAATGTTGGAACAACGAAGTACACCCAATAACCGTCATAAAGCAGAACAAACAGTCAGGGAGGTATTCAAAACCTATCCTTTACGAAAGTTTGTATATAACTGGGTATTGAAAAACACTCGTATTCGCGTGCGAGAGCGTGAAAATTTGCGGTTTGAGCGTACTCGCGTTTTTGGTAGAGCAAGACTTGTATTTGTAGAATTAGGACGACGTTTTTACGCTCTTGACTTATTAACATCACCACAAGACATTTTTTATTTGGAAGTTAATGAAATATTAGGATTTATTGAAGGTACAGCTACCTGTACAGATTTAAAGGGGTTGGTAGGTGTGCGTCGAGTTGAATTTGCTAAATATAAAGAAATGGCGCCTCCTGATTCGCGCTTTGAAACTCGTGGCATTATTTATCAAGGTAACTCATTTGTACAACCTGTAAAACCAACACAGTCAGAATTAATATCCCAAAAACAAGGTATTGGCTGTTCGGGAGGTATAGTACGCGGTTACGTGCGAGTAATTAAAGACCCTAAACAAGTTTTAAGTACTGAAAATAAAACTTTATTTCCTCCAAACACAATTCTTGTTGCCGAACGTACAGACCCAGGATGGATTTTACTTTTTCCTTTTACTACTGGGTTGTTAGTAGAGTGTGGAAGTTTATTGTCTCACGCAGCAATTGTTTCACGCGAGTTAGGTATTCCTGCAATTACTTCTGTTCCTGGTGTTACTCAGTGGTTAAAAGATGGTGACTTGATAGAAATGGATGGTAGCACTGGAAAAGTATTATTAGTTTCAATACCTTGTGGCACATCTGTCTCAAGTGTGTAGTAATCTAAAGACATTACATTTACCTTTTCGCATCCAAAAAACCGCTACGAATAAAGTAGTCAAAAT
Organism: Calothrix sp. PCC 7103; assembly: GCF_000331305.1. Classification (GTDB taxonomy): domain Bacteria; phylum Cyanobacteriota; class Cyanobacteriia; order Cyanobacteriales; family Nostocaceae; genus Dulcicalothrix. The sequence goes on from NZ_KB217478.1 coordinate 1,838,215, forward strand.
AGGTATTCAGCAATTTAGCATCTACCTCTGGACAGATAATTGAACTTTCTGCCAGCGCGATCTGCGTTGCTTGACAGCTAATTTTCGGCTCTTTAGCTTGTTGATGCTGACTCGAATTTTTGAGAAGGAAAGGCAAAAGAGGATATAAAGGATTTGATTGCGAACGAGCTTGGTTACTAAGCTGTGACTGCCACTCTTGATAAGAAATATATTCAATCTTGTAGCCCAAAGAACGAATAAAATCAGTCAGCTCTTTCCAAGAAATAGGTTGAGGATTGTTTAAATGGAAAGATTTACCAAGAGTTCCGTGTTGTCTTGATAAATAGACAATGCTTTTGCTGACATAATCAACAGGAGATAAATCCAATGTATCAGTTAAACTCGTCATGCAACCCAATTGGATGCAACCTTTAATCATTCGACAAATAACATCGTCTGTATACCAAGCACCTGTTTGACTATGACCGGAAATAAAAGGTGGTCTGTAGATAGAAACGGGAATACCTCGCGCGCGTGCAATAGTAGCTAATTTTTCTGCAACCCATTTACTTTGAGAATAAGAAAGTTTCATTCCAGAGCTATAAGCAAGTGGGTCTGATTCGTTAACTGTTTTTCCCAAATAAAAAGATGACTCAAAAACAGCGACGGTAGAAATATGGTGTACTGGTTTGACTTTACCAACACTTGCTAATCGGAAAATTTCTTGCGTTCCCAAAACATTGCTAGGTTTTAAAGCTTCGTAGGGATAAACATAATTTAGCCAAGCTGCGCTATGATAAATTACATCAATTATACTCGCAATCTGAAGAAAAGAATCGGCTGACAAACCTAACTTAAATTTTGATAAGTCGCCTAAAATAGGAATAATTCTGCTACGAAAAGTATCCTGCCAAATACCATAATATTCTAAGTTATTTTGCACTTTTATTTGAGCAGAATCTTTATCAGTAGCACGAACTAAGCAATAAATATCAGCAGTAGTTTGTTGCAGAAGTTCTTGCAGTAAAAAAGCTCCTAAAAATCCCGTAGCTCCTGTGACAAAAATGGCTGTTGGTTCGGTAATAAATGAGTCATAATTATGTTCTGGGTAGATTGTATCGTCTAAAATAACCTCAGCTTCTAAATCTATAAAATTATTATTATTTGCAATGCTTTTTGATGTTAATTGTTCCAGCAATATATCTACCAACTGATGAATATTTGACCCTGCCAGCAAAATTTCTATAGGCAAGTTTACACCAATTTCGGTATCAATCCGGTTTTTCAGGTCGATATTGCTCAGAGAATTGAGACCCATTTCCTGAAGTGGCTTTTGTAAATTTAGATATTGGGATTCATCTAACCCTAAAACTTTGACAACTGTTTCTCTAATGTAATTAACCAGAAGTTCTTGACGTTTTGTTTCATCAGAGTCAGATGCTAATTGTTGAAGCAACTGCAAATTCTGGGTCAATTGCGGTTCTTGCGGTTTTTCTTTTATATTTGCTATTTCTTGTTGTACTAAAAGCCGACGCAAAATTTTACCAGAAGCTGATTTAGGAATTTTATCGACAATTTCTAACCGACGAATTCTTTTATGTGGCGCCACAAGTTCTGCTGCAAATTCCATAATTTCCTCAGCAGTAGCAACGCTTTTGAGGACAACAAAACCCTTGGGGACTTCACCCGTGCTTGGATGGGGACTGGGGATTACAGCAGCATCAGCTACTGCTGGATGGGATAATAATACAGCCTCTAGTTCTGCTGGTGCAATTGGATATCCGTTATATTTAATTAACTCTTTAATCCGGTCAACTATGTAAAAATAACTATCTTCATCTACATAAGCTATATCACCAGTGTGAAACCAACCATCGGCATCAATTACTTTTGCTGTTGCTTCGGGGTTATTTAAATAACCTTTCATCACTTGCGGACCGCGAATCCATAGCTCTCCTTGCTCATAGAAGCCCAAGGGTTTCTCTGTTTCAATATCTACAATTTGGCATTCAGTATTTCTAATGCAACGACCAACAGAACCTGGTTTAATTTTTTCACGTTCGTCAGGGTTAATATGCGTTATTGGGCTGGTTTCTGTCAAACCATAAGCTTGCTTGATAATACAATTTAAACGCTGTTCGCATTCTAAGGTCAATTCATTACCCAATGGTGCCGCTCCGCAGGTAATTATTTTTAAGCTAGAAAGGTCATATTTATCTACTATTGATTGTTTTGCTAACGCTAACACTATCGGAGGTACTAAATGCGCGCGCGTAATTTTATACTTCTCCACTAGTCTTAAAAAAGTCTCTAAATCAAATTGCGGCATCACAACTATGGTGGCGCCGCAATAAAGGCTATAGTTTAAGAAAATTTGCAGTCCGTAGCTATGAAAGAATGGGAGAATGCCAATTATTGTGTCTGCTGAACTTATCAATTCGCGGTTTGTAAGTTGGTATACGTTAGCTGCTAGATTATGGTGTGTTAGTGTGACACCTTTTGGCAAACCAGTTGTACCACTAGAATAAGGCAAAGCAACCGCGTCAACTTTAGGATTAATTTGTACTTTTGGTAAGTCGTCACAATCTTCTAAAAGTACAGAAAATGAGATTGCACCAAGAGCGTTACCAAACACAAATACTGACTCAACTTTTGACTGACTAGCGGCCTCTAATCCACGATCTAGCAGTTCCGGTACTGTAAGCAAATATTTGGCGCCAGCGTCATTTAATTGATACGCAAGTTCGCTAGCTGTATAAGATGGATTTGCTGTACTGCTAACTCCACCTAAAAGGGCGATTGCCTGAAAAGCGATTGGGTATTCTAGACAGTTAGGACTATAAATAGCAACTACATCCCCCTTACAAAAACCGCGCGCAGCAAAACCAGCAGCTACTTTGTTAATCGAGTCTGTTAATTCTCTATAAGTTATCGTTCGACCAGTTAAGCCGTCAATCATTGCCCTTTTATCAGCAAATTCTACCGCTCGTTGCAAGATAATTTCTGTTATTGGCTGTTCAGGGATGGAGATATCCGGTTCTGTACTATGAAAAATCATGGGGTCTCCTTAGATAGAGAAAAGTTAGCTTGACTTTGGCTTTTGACTTTGGCTTAATGTCTGATCTAAAAACTTTAGCTGCTGATATATACAGTTAATCTGTGGTAAATCTACACCTGCTACTTGTGCTTTATGTAATGGTTTACCAAAAATAGCTTCTACTTCTAAAGGACGGCGTTCATCATAGTCAATCTTCATACTAGTACGGTAAGGCTTCATCTTGACGGTATAGTCAAGCATTGTTTGAATAAAGCTATCAGGAATAATGCGTCCATAACTCTTAGCTCCTGCTACCACTTCATACATTAATTGTTCAACCAACTTACGAGTGTGGACATAAGCCATTAATTCATCAGTTCTAGCGTTGAGAATCACAGATAGTCCATTGTATGGGATATTCCATACTAGTTTTTTCCACCGCGCGAGTAATAAGTCTTCAGTTAATTCCATTGAAATACCAGCACTAGTAAATTCAGAGGCAATTTGCCGCATCTTATCTGTAATGCCACAAGAATTATAACCAGAAGTATATTCACCTAAAGTAATTTGTCCGTAGTCGAGGTGGCGGATATGTCCTTCTCGGACTTTATTAGAGCAGAGAAAACATAACCCACCAATAATACTGACATTACTAACTATTTCTGCAACTTCTTCTTCCACCGCAAGTCCATTTTGTAATACTAATACTACGCCATCATCCTTGACTACAGGTGGTAACATCTGCGGCAATAAATGGTTCTGTGTGGTTTTCAATGCGACCACTACCACGTCACATCGTGGCATTTTTTCTACATCATGGTAGGCTTTAACTTGAGGAAGGGTGAAATCACCATCTTTTGACTCAATAACCAAACCACGTTGGCTGACATATTCATAATCGCTCTTCAGCAAAAAGTGAACATCCTTACCAGCTTTTTGCAGCTTGGCACCATAAAATCCACCTAATGCACCAGTACCTAAAATGGCATAACTACGCTCGGACATTTTGCTAACAAAGAGATTTTTCTATGAATAATTGTAAAGTGAATACGTTGTATTTTTACTACTGATTCATTTTGCTCGGAAATAGCGGCAAAGTTCAAGCATAATTGACAGGACAGCTTCTTTAAATGGCTCCTTACCATCTGATTTGAGGGCGCCTATTTTCAGTAAAAACAAGTACATACATAAACAATCTTTACACTTACATAATTAAATCGCCACAAACTACACCTTCCGCGCGTGCCACTGTACTTACATGTCCATGATAATAAAAGCGGTGCCTGTGTATTAATCATCTGCTAAAATCAATTCCAACTTTGGGCACATTCATATTTATTTGTAGATGATTAATCCGCGTAAGAACCAACTTAAACAAAAACTCCAACAGGGTGAGGTAGTTATTGGCCCGTTTGTCAACTGTGCTGATCCAACATTTATTGAAATTTGTGGATACGCAGGATTTGACTTTGCTGTGATTGATATGGAACACAGTCCTATGAACACTTTAGCTGCGGAAAATCTCTGTCGTGCTGCTGAGTGTGCAGGAATCTCATCAATAGTCCGCGTTCGTAAAAATGATGCTCCGCAAATTCAACGCGCGTTAGATATTGGCAGTGCTGGTGTGCAGGTGCCCCAAATTGAAACTCAGCAAGATGCAAGTGCTTGTGTCAGAGCAGCCAAGTACAATCCCCTAGGTATGAGGGGTCTTTCATTTGGCACGCGCGCGGGTATGTACACCGCAGCTGGGACACTCATTACAGACCAACTCAACCAAGAGTCTTTGGTAGTTGTTCACGTTGAAGGTAAACGTGGTGTGGAGAATATAACAGAGATTGTTAGTGTCCCCCATATTGATGTGATTTTTCTTGGTCCCTACGATTTATCACAATCATTGGGAATTCCTGGTCAGGTTGGAGATCAACGGGTAATTAACCTTATGCAGCAATGTATCACCACTATTCGCAATGCAGGTAAGGTTGTGGGCACCTTTGCCGACAACCCAGAAGTTGCCAAACGGTGGATAGATGCAGGCATTCAGTACATTGGTTTGGGTGTCGATGTTAGTATCTTTTTACGAGCCTGTGAAACATTGGTGAAAGCAGTCAAGGACTGATGAGCGCTGCCAGCTTGGCGTATCTGTTAAGAAATGTAAACGAAATATATATCATAAAATTGTAATTTATGTAGTGTACTTCACGACTATTTTATAAAATAAATAGCTATAATAAATTTTATAGCTTCCCAAAAAGAAAAATTTGATTGGGAAATTTGAATATAAAAGGAGACACCCCATGCAAAAAGTAGGGGCATTAACGGAATTGGAGTATGCTTTTCTGTTCACCTTAAGAAAAGTAAATTCAATCAAACTAGAGGAATTTAAACCATTTTTTAACGACTTGCCTGTAGACCCTTATATCAAAGGTAATTATCGTTCGAGAAGGTTATCTAGATTTATCGCTTCTAAAGATAGTCTAATTAAGCTACCGAAAGGCTATTTTTTTCAAGCAGCAGAATACAATCCATTGTTAGGTAATATCAAAAGAGAGTTTGCCGAATTAGATGATGCACTTATAGAGCTTGATATCTTTAAAAATTTAGTATTCGCGTTTAGTGATTCTTGTAAGCTTCATCCGGAAGCCGAAATAGGAGTGCATCAGATTAGAATTACCTGTTCACAGCATAATTCAGGAAATCCGGCGCCAGAAGGTATTCATAGAGATGGGACTAATTTTATCGGTATCTTCTCTGTTGACCGAGAGAATATTCAAGGTGGAGAAACCCATTTATATGTAAATAGAAAAGAGAATCCTGTTTTTAGTAAAGTATTAAATCCGGGAGAGCTATTATTGGTTAATGACCATGAATTTCTCCACTTTACAACTCCTATCAAGCCTATAGTTGAAGCGAAAGGAACCAGAGATGTTTTTGTATTGACTTCTCCAAGTTTGCTTTCTGATTGATAGTTAACGACTTCTAAAGATAAGGCGCCTATTTTCACGCTTCTGTTCTGCCAAAAATTTGTATATTATTTTTAAGTTCTACCACTACGCGCGCATCGTACTAATTTCCTAGATTCAAACATTAATAAACCCAAATTAGCAATACCCAACGTAAAAGCTATTGCCCCTATTACCCCATGTAATTCTGGGGTTTTTCTCATTTGTTCATCCCAAGCAAGCCAAAGAACAGGAAAAGTGTGTATTGCTCCTGCTGCTATCAAGGCGATTGCAGCTAATAATTTTATATAGTGTATAATAAAGAACTTTGTATTACGTAACAAGTTTCCACCATATATGTATTAAATTAAATCATACTTACATGGGGGAATGATAGAAATCCGATTGATTTGCCATTAAAAACATAAATTTTTAAATTACTTAAATGCCAAGTGAAATTAGTTACAAAGCAGATTTTTCTGAAATTCGCTATGCCCAGTGTTGGGAGGATACTGATATACTGTTGGATGCTCTAGATATTCAGCCTGGTGACGTTTGCTTATCTATTGCTTCTGCTGGTGATAATACCCTAGCAATGTTAAGCCAAAGTCCAGCTAGAGTAATTGCAGTAGACATTAATCCTGCACAAATTGCCTGCTTAGAGTTACGAGTTGCAGCTTACCGAGAACTTAGTCATCCTGAATTACTGGTGTTAATTGGCTCACTGCCTGGAGACGGCGCCTATAGAATTAGTTTATATCATCGTTGTCGCCCTCAGCTATCTATAGTTACCCGTGAATTTTGGGATAAACATAGCAGAGCAATCGTGCAAGGTATTGGAGCAGCAGGTAAATTCGAGCGCTATTTAAGTTTGTTTCGCTCAATCTTACCTTTAATTCACAATCAGGACATTATCACCGAAGCTACTAAAGAAAAAACAGAAATAGAACGTCATATATTTTACCAGCAACATTGGAATAATCGTCGTTGGCAGTTGTTCTTCAGAATCTTCTTTTCTCAGTTCATACTAGGTCGTCTAGGGCGCCACCCAAGTTTTTTTGAATACGCTCAAAAAAATGTGGCAGAGCATTTATTACAACGTACTGCTTATGCAATGACGACAATAAACCCTTATGATAACCCTTACCTGCAATGGATTGCCACAGGGCAACACCTGACAGCATTACCATATGCTTTGCGTCCCGAAAACTTTGAGATAATTCGCGCAAACCTCGACCGTTTAGAGTGGCAATGCACAGCAATTGAAGATTTACTAAAAAATCTAGATTGTGATTTTATCCATAAATATAACTTAAGTAATATTTTTGAGTACATGTCTAATCAAAATTACGAGACTTTGCTCAGAAAGCTTATACGTGTAGGAAAAAGTAGCGCACGGTTAGCTTACTGGAATTTACTTGTAAAACGTTCTCGTCCCGAAGATATGAAGAATTTATTATATTCTCTCACTTCGGAGGCTACTAGGCTGTATCAACAAGATAAAGCTTTTTTTTACAGTGCCTTCATTTTGGAAGAGATTATTTGAAATGCAAAAATTGATTTCTCATAACTTTGTGCAAACGAAAGATGTTACAGACGCTGATGCTCATTGGCAACTCATAAACAACACCCAGGTAATAGGGCAATACTCTCTATGGTGGAAAAACACACCCTCACTCAATGGATGTAAACTTGGTTATATCGGACACTACGAAGTACTTAATGAAAATGCGACAGAAGTATTAGCACATGCTTGTAAGCAACTTGCTTCCCTTGGTTGTAATTTAGCAGTTGCACCAATCGATGGCAATACATGGAAGCGTTATAGATTATTAACAGAGCGAGGTGTACACCCAGCTTTTTTCTTAGAACCCAATAACCCAGAAAATTGGCGCCAACACTTTATAGAGCAAGATTTTGCACCACTGGCTAATTATAGTTCCAGTTTAAACACTGATTTAAAACAAATAGATTCTCGTTTGCAATTCGTTAAACAACGATGTGAACAAGCAAACATTCGCATTCGCACATTAAATTTACAAAATCAAGAGCAAGAGCTACATCATATTTATAATATTGCAATTCAGAGCTTTAGGAATAATTTTCTATTTACACCAATTAACGAAGCTCAATTTATTGCCCAATATCAATCATTATTACCGTACATACAACCAGAATTAGTATTAATTGCAGAACATGAGCAAAATCCAGTGGGTTTTTTATTTGCTATCCCAGATTGGCTACAAAAACAGCGAGGAGAACCTGTAAATACCATCATTATTAAAACCGTTGCCATCTTACCAAAACGTATATACGCTGGACTAGGCAATTTACTCGTAGCTCAATGTCAGCAAATAGCTCACCAACTCGGATATTCGCAAGCTATCCACGCTTTAATGCACGACGCAAACCCTTCCCGTAATTTAAGCAGTCGCTATGCAACGACAATACGTCGTTATAGTCTTTTTAGCAAAAAACTTTAAATTAAAATGCTAAATTGTCATTCTGAGCGCAGCGAAGAATCTATAGTCTCAATATATACCCAAATCCTAAATTGTCATTCTGAGCGCAGCGAAGAATCTATAAGTCTCAATGTATACCCAAATCCTAAATTGTCATTCTGAGCGCAGCGAAGAATCTATAAGTCTCAATATATACTCAGATGCTTCACTACGTTCAGCATGACATTTGAGCGTGTAGCAAATACTCCCTTCACGCTCAAAGAATACCGAAAATGAACGAACCGCAAAGGACGCAAAGGACGCAAAGGAAGAGGGAGAATTTATAGGTAATCTTCTAACAGGAAGGGAGTAATATATACTCACAATATATATTTAGATGCTTCACTACGTTCAGCATGACATTTAAAACATACTCTTAAATAAAAGAATGAATATTATTACCATATTAAAACAATTTGCTACTACCCAGGCTGAATTACCAGCAATAATAGACACTTATAAAAAATGTCCTCGAACAACAACATTTGCAGATCTAGAAAAAGCATCTGCCATTACAGCGACTTTATTACAACAAAAAGGGTTACAACCTGGAGATGCAGTACTAGTATTTCATCCCATGTCGGCAGAACTTTATATTATTCTTGCTGCTTTATTCCGCTTGGGACTAATTGCCATGTTCCTTGACCCTGGTGTCGGTAAAAATCACATAAATGACTGCTGTAACTTATACACTCCAAAAGCACTAATTGCCAATTCTAGAGCCTATTTACTATGCTTACAATCACAAGCTTTACAACGTATACCTTTAAAATTTGCCATTGGTTGCCCTATACCAGGTGCCATATCTTTGAATTATACCCAACAGGCGCCGTATGATATTTCTAGTAAAATTTTTACAGCTACAAAAGATAGCCCAGCTTTACTAACATTTACTAGTGGAAGTACAGGAAAACCCAAAGCAGCATTACGCACCCACGGATTTTTACTAGCTCAACACCAAGCTTTAGTTAATACCCTGCAACTTCAAGCGCAACAACTAGATTTAACAACCTTACCAATTTTTGTCCTTGCCAATTTAGCATCTGGTTTAACTAGCTTAATTCCAAATGCAGATTTACGAAAACCAGGAGCAATAAATCCCGCTCCAGTCATAGCTCAGATTTTAACTCATCAACCTTCACGAACGGTTGCATCACCTGGTTTTTTATCAAGGTTGACCGCATATTGCTTACAACATAACTTAACTTTACCCAGCTTAGAGAAAATTTTTGTTGGTGGGGCGCCAGTAATGCCAAACTCATTAATAGAATTACACAAAATGGCGCCCAATAGTCAAATTACAACAGTATATGGGTCCACAGAAGCAGAACCCATAGCTTACTCCCATCATCACCAAACAGAAGACATAGCAACCACATTAACAGGAGGAGGATTGCTAGTTGGAAAACCCGTAGACAGCATTCAATTAAGAATTTTGCCTCAATGTTGGGGTAAACCTCTCAGTCCTTACACCCATGCTGAATTTACTGCTGCTTGCCAACCAATAGGAACCCCAGGAGAAATAGTCGTTAGTGGAAACCACGTTTTATCTAGTTATCTTAATGGTGATGGTAACGAAGAAACAAAATTTACAGTCGAAGGTACTTCTTGGCACCGAACGGGTGATACTGGATATATAGATAATCAAGGTCGCTTATGGTTACTAGGTCGTTGTATAGGCTGTATTGATGATGATTATGGGACTCTTTATCCTTTAGCTGTAGAAGGAATCATGCAAAATCATCCTGATATCCGTCATAGCGCAGTAATTGTCCATCAAGGTCAGCGAACTTTAGTAGTAGAGTTAAATAAACCTAGTTACCAAATAGATTGGAAACCTGTGAGAGATTCTTTAGAAAATATGCACATTCAAAAAATTAAGGTGTGCAAAAAATTTCCCTTAGATAAACGACACAATGCCAAAATTGATTATCCCGCACTGTTAAAACTTTCTTTAAGATGACATAGTTTTTTTACCACAGAGACACAGAGTTCACAGAGAGAAGAGTGCGGGGTCATTATGTTCTTGGTCAGGCTTCGACATAATTACTCGACCATCGAGTTGAAAAGTGTAAATAATTTTATTATACTTGTTTTACTATAGCGGCGTTTGATTGGTTCCGAGCTAAAATAATTTTAATTAATTTATGAAAAATAACCAAGCTAGTCTTAGTATAATTATAGCCTATGACTTATACACCGCCTAAACTTTTAACTTTCGAGCAATTTATAACTGAATATGCAGATAACCCCCAGTATGAACTAATTGATGGAGAGCTACGTGACATGGAACCGACGGGTCCTCATGAAGATGTCTCAGGAAATATTGCTGGTAGGATTTATACCGAAATTTATCGTTTAAATTTAAACTGGCTAATTCCGAGAACCTGTCTAATCAAACCACCATACGCCGAAGCAACAGCACTACGTCCTGACGTAATTGTTTTAGATAGAGCAAAACTTAGTCAAGAACCCCTGTGGCAAAGAGAACCTATAATTTGTAATGGCGCCACAATTAAATTTGTTGCCGAAGTTGTTAGCACTAACTGGCAAGACGACTACGCTAGAAAAGTAGAAGAATATGCTTTTCTTGAAATTCCAGAGTATTGGATTGTAGATTTTCGCGGTCTAGGTGGTTTAGAATTCATTGGCAGTCCAAAACAACCTACTTTTACAGTCTGCCAGCTAGTTAATGGTAGATACCAAAAGCAACAATATCGCTTGAAAGATACAATTACCTCTAGCCTTTTTCCAAACTTGCAGCTTAAACTCGAAAACCTTATACCACAATAAAAACAGAATCAAAAAACTATTAAATAATTATGGCGTAAGTATCTCAACGTGTAAGAGGTCGTATTTTACCACCTTTACCAATTGACCTAGAAGTTGTTCAGCGCGAACAGGTATTTTGCCACTCAAGTGAAAAATCTAAGGTATAGCGTTGCCCAAAGTCGTCACGTCGTCCCAATCATTAATTTGTTGGATAACTCTTAGATTCTTCGCTACGTGACTAATGACAGGTAAATATACGTATATAAAGTAGATTTTTATACTTTTTGTGAAGTTTCCGAAATAGCAGTGACGAATCTTGAATATATGATTATCCATGAATTGTAGGCGCCTCCTACTAGAGGAAGTAATATGTCATTGCAATCTGGGTTAGATGCCCTAAAAAGTGGAAATTATCAAGAAGCTATTGAACTGCTAGAAGATTTTTGTCGCGGTGAGAGTGCTGGAACCCCTGACTATGCGAAAGCGCAGATGGGTTTGGTTAAAGCTTATCAACGTGTTGGTCAAGTCGAACAAGCAATGACGCTGTGTCAGCAATTGATGCATAGCGAAAATTCGCAGGTTTCGGAGTGGGCTAAGCTTACTTACCAAAGTTTAAATTCATCACAAGCACAATCACAACAAACTGGCGCCCATACAGCAGGACGTGCAGCTACTGCTGGTGTCAAACTCGCAATGGGTGGTGTGGGTGGTAGTTTGGCGTTAGCGTCGGGAGTTACCATATCCTTGCTATTTGGAATGGTGTTTGTGTTGGGGTTGGTGGTAGTATTAATTTTGGGTAGTGATAATCCTACTCAAGGGTTAATATTTGCTGTTGCGATAACCCTGATATTTAATACTCTAACTTTCTTCTTGGCGCCGTTTTTGATGGACTTAACTCAATCGTGGCTTTATCAAACACGTTGGGTTGATTTTTCGGATATTGAAATTCGTAGTCCAGAAACAGCGCGCGTACTACGTCGAGTTTGCCAGCAGAAAAATCTCAAAATGCCACGTTTGGGAATTATTAGTGACAATAACCCAACGGCATTTACTTACGGGTCATTACCTAACAGCGCGCGTTTGGTTGTGAGTGAAGGACTGTTTAAATACTTAGACGATGACGAAATTGCTACTGTTTACGCTCATGAATTAGGACATATTGTCCATTGGGACTTTGCTGTAATGACCGTTGCATCTACTTTGGTGCAAATTTGTTACTTGATTTACGTTACGTTCAGACAATTTGGACGTGGTGGTGGTGATAATAAAATCAAAGATGCTCTGCAAACAGCAGCTATCACCGCTTATGTATTTTATATAGTCGGCACATATATGGTGCTGTACTTATCGCGAACAAGAGAATATTTCGCTGACCACTTTGCCGCTGAAAGTACAGGTAATCCGAACGGACTTTCGCGTGCTTTGGTAAAAATCGCTTACGGCATTGTTGAAGAAGGTTCGCGTAGTAAAGAACCTAGTCGCTTAATTGAAGGTACTCGCGCGCTAGGTATCTATGATGCTAAAGCTGCTAGTTCAACAGGAACTGCGTATCGCGTTGCTTCCGATAAGCAAAAAGTTGGGCGCGTTTTCTTGTGGGATATGTTTAACCCTTGGGGCGCCTGGATGGAATTAAATTCTACTCACCCATTGACAGGAAAACGAGTTCGTGCTTTAAGTACCTATGCTGAACAATTGGGTTTGGATATTGAATTCGACATGGGTCGAATTGTTGCCGAAGGTAAAAATCTTAGCAAGAGCAAGTTATATGGAAGCTTTGCTTTAGATGTTGTACTTTACGGCGCCGAAACTATTGGTTTTGTCGGTGGTATCATTGCTGGTATAGTTTTGGCTGCTGGCGCCAGTGGACATATTGGTTTTATATTTGGTTTACCTTTAATTGGGTTGGGTTTGGGAATACTTATTAAAGCGTTTATTATGTACCCAGACTTTAGCCGAGCGACTGCAACCGATGTGTTAACTTTAATGTCAGACCCTTACGCGAGTCCGCTACGTGGTAAACCAGCTAAACTTGAAGGCGAATTAATTGGACGCGGTGACTCTGGATATAAGTTTGGCTCGGATATGATGCTACAAGACCGTAGTGGTTTATTATATCTACATTACGCATCACGTTTCGGTCCAATTGGTAATTTCTTGTTTGGGATGAAACGGGTTGAAAGCTTGATAGGTCGTGAAGTTGGAGCCACTGGTTGGTTCCGTCGTGGCGCCGCTTCGTACATGGATTTGATAGAACTTAAAAGTGAAAGTGGCACTGTTGTTAACAGCTACCACCGCTTTTGGTCACTTTTATTTGGCAGCATGTTAACAATTGGCGGTATTGTTTGTGTTGTTTTAGTCAAATAATCAAAGATTAAACACTAGCTACCTGGCGCCCAACACGAATTTGAATATCTGTATATTCTGGAACCCAGCCAGCCGTGCCGCAGAAATAGCGCACGGCTTTTACACGTTTTGCAGGTGTCAAAATAAACCAGTGTTGTGTACCTGCTGGAACGTTAATATATTCTTGCGGTTGCACTGTTAGTTCTACTTGACTACCATCTGGACGGACAAATCCAAAAATTCCTTCACCCGCTACTATATAACGCACTTCATCATCAGCGTGGGCATGAATTTTATCAAATTTCGATAGCATTGTATCCAAGTTTGGGACTTCTGGATGTAAAACGATTAAGTCTCGCGATGTGTAACCTGCGCTTGAGAGTTCTTTGAAATAATGGTCTAGATGACTTAGTACGGTTTCTTTTTGTGTGTCGTCTAGGCTGTCTTGAGCTAGTAATTCGTGTAATTGTGGGTTATCGCCAATTGACCAGTAGTTAAGGGTTATTCCTAAAGGCGCCAGTTCTTCGATGATTGACTGTAAGTCTGTAAGTTTGCTTCCGTTTTCCATTTGTAAAATCGCCATATCAACCTCCTTTGATGTCACCTTTATTAAGGTAGCAAATATTTGTTTAACAGGCAGGGATGCCTGTTTCACAAGAGAGGGATTAAAGATGTTGGAATATAAGTGAGAGATTGTTTGCTGGCATTTGAAAGGTTTTTAGGAAGGATAGATTTTGTGCGCTAGCTGCTTGTATCACTTCTTCTAGGTCGCGTACACCCCATTCTGGATTTTGCATTTTTAACGATTCATCAAAGGCTTCGTTACTAGGTGCTGTATGTTTACCGTTTTGTTTGTAGGGACCATACATATATAAGACACCACCTGGAGATAATATTCTATTGGCGCCTGCCATTAAACCCAAACATGCAGCCCACGACGATATATGAATCATGTTTATATTGACGATGGCTGTTATTGGTGAAAAGTTTTCTAGATGTGTCTCTACACTCCAAGTTGATAAAGAAGCATCTATATCAATAGGTTCATAGATATTATTGCTTTCTACTTCATGTAACCATGCTGCAATCGAAGCGCGTGCAACTGGGTTAGGGTCTGAAGGCAACCATTTATGTTTTAATAAATGCGGCGCCATGAATACCGCGTGTTCTCCTGTACCAGAAGCCACTTCTAAAATTGTGCCACTTGATGGTAGCACTTGCTGAAGTACTTCTAGAATCGCTTCACGGTTCCGTTGAGTGGCAGGAGCATATTGTTTTGCGCTGTTGGTCATGTTTGTTTGGTTAGATTGTCTAAGCTAGGTATTGCATTCGTAATGCTTTAATTCTCCTTTACTAAACTAGCAAGCAATGTAAACATCAAACAAAGGAGATGTTACAGTATAGGCTAGCTTGATTATAAGCGTGCAAATTAATTTAAGTGCTTTACATAGTCTACATGTTTTGAGTTGAATTTTCGTAAGCTTCTTCACTTAAGTACAAGTATTATTACTTAACTAAGGTATTTTTTTAGTTTTAAAAGCACTTTTTTACAGAAAGAAAACATTTTTTAAAAAGCCGTAATTACTCTGGTTTCTAAAGCTATAACCATATTGCAGAATTAGGTTGTTGATAGCAAAATATACCTAGAGTGAAAAATATGTTTATCAAAAAAGCTCTTACAATCGCTGCTTTATCTGCTGTTGCATCTGTTAGCTACGCTGGTTCCGCACACGCTCTTGGATTTACCTACAATGCTGGTTCGTTCCGCACCCCAGGTGTAACTGACCAAGGAGCTTTTTCAAAGAATGTTAATCAACAAGGCTACACAACTCTTGATTTTAATGATGGCGCCTTACCTGGCAACGACAAAGTAAAATATTCGTTTTCAAATGGTTCCATGTCAACAACAGCATACTCAGGGCAAAGTGGTATTTATGCTGACCAATGGGCGCCTTCTGGTGTAAGCGGTGAAGTAAATAGCTCCAATTATTTAGCAGTATTCCAAGGGAATGATGCAATTATCGAAGCTAAGGACGGTAAGAAATTTAACTACTTTGGTTTAAATCTGGGAGCGCTAAGTGGTGGTAATACCTTGAGATTCTTTGATGGAGCTAACTTAGTTAAAGAACTAACCTATGAGTTAATGAGTACACTTGCCCCAACCGCAGCACAACAACACGGTGGTGAAAAGAATGGTTTCTTCGAGTTTTTCTCAGAAGGTAATAACGACAACTTCGACAAAATTGTCTTATCACAAGTTGGAGGTGGCGGTTTTGAAACTGATAACCATACCTTCCGTGTTGGCACAGGTAAATATACAAGTGTTCCTGAGCCAGGTATAGTTCTAGGATTGGTTGGCGTCGGTGGTATGTTCTTACGAAAGCGCAAAAGTCAGAAAACTGCGTAATTGACCAAGAAAAGGCGGTCTGTGAAGACAATAAGCATCTACTTTAATTGTTATTTGTTAATTTAATGTCATTGGAAAGTTGGGGATGGATTTATTATCCGTCCCCTTTTTGGTTTATATATCTCCTTGTGGGTATTCATCCCATAAAGTTGTAATTTCGCGTAAGCTCTGAAAGTTACCGTTACCTAAAATCACATGGTCTAGTAGTGGTATGTTCAAAAGCAAGGCGCCTTTTAATAATTGACGAGTTAAATCAATATCTTCAGTACTCGGTTCGACGCTACCAGAAGGATGATTGTGTGCAACTATTAACCTAGTGGCGCCTTGACGTATGACTTCGCGGAAGATTTCTCTGGGTGGTGCAAGAGTTTCTGTTGCTGAACCGATAGTTATGACTTGCTTTCCTAGCATTTTATTTTTTACGTCTAGTAAAATAACGGCAAATCTTTCTTGCGGATACCACATTAAGTCTTGACTTAACACCGCTGCTGCATCTGCCGGACTTTCTACTGGAATTCGTTGATCTGGACTTGCTTGGAACGCGCGCTTACCTAATTCAACAGCAGCTAGAATGGTTGTTGCCTTTGCTGGTCCTATTCCTTTTATATTCATCAATTCCGAAGGATTTACCTCACGTAGAGCTGCTAAAGGGTCACGTTCACACTTTGACAACTCAGATATTATATGTTGTCCTAAACCTACCGCAGATAACTTTCCGGCACCTTGACCTGTAGCTAGTAAAATTGCAATTAACTCTGCTGTGGATAATAATTTGGAACCGTGTGCAAGCAAGCGCTCTCGCGGACGCTCGCATTCTGCCATGTCAATAACTCGAAGATTATAAGCCATATATTAGGTAGAAGCTTATTAAAACACAAATGTACCTATGTACATTTATCGTCTTTTTTTTTTCAAAAATCTCAATTTGACAAAATCTTCAATTAGTTTAAATGTACGCTTCATTAAGTTATGTATCATAATATAACTATTTAGTAAGCAGGGGGCATAGCCCCACCTACTGTCCACCCTACTCTTATGGGTGTATTTGTGTTGCTTTTAGCATGTGATAGGTTACTAGCAGTTGAGTTAAAGCTAAGGGATAACTTTGAATTATTTCGCCTGTAGTACCAGAAACCTTACCTAGTTCGGGATTTGATTCACGGTCGCACACGCTCTTTAAATGTGGCATATCTGAACAAATCATTTGTTCAAGTTTATTTACTTGTTCTAACGTTGCGTGTCCGTCAACTCCCAATACATCGACGGGTTTTCCCATATCTCGGTCTAGTTCTAATCGAATTGCTGAACTTAGATTGCCATTCCCAGAGGCTAATACTTGGGTAAAATCGGGATGAGGTATTGTTGGACGAAGCACCAAGCGTACATTTAAATGTCCGTTAGCTTGGTCGATATCATCGTTAGGAGGGCAAAAACTAACTACAATATCTGACCATTGACGTTGCGGACGAATGTACTGTTCTGAATCTGGTTCTCGCTTTTCTAACTCTGCTAATACTTGCTCTTCGGTATAACCCCGCTTTTGGGTATCACGTTTAATTTTCCATTTTGCCCGCAGTCCTTCGGGAGGAGCTAGATATACTTTAACGTCGTAACAGTCTCGTGCTGCACGAGTCGAATATCCTAATAATCCTTCGACTATTACAAATTTACCTGGCTTTATATACTCCGGCGCCTCAAAGGTTCCTGTTTTGTGACTATAAATAGGTTTTAGAATTGCTTGCCCCATTCGTAACAGTGATAACTGCTGTTGCATAATATCTAAATAGTTACAATCTGGGTGAAGCGCTGTAATACCGATTTCCGCACGTTGTTTGCGGTCATACCTGTGATAATCATCAGTGCAAATCACCGTCACATTCTCCGGCCCTAGTACCTGAGCAATTCCTTTCGTTAAAGTTGTCTTACCTGCTGCACTATCACCAACAATACCAAGTATAATCGGACGGCTCATCGTACTTCTCCCAAAAACGCAGAAAATGGAGCTGTAAATTGTATTTTATTTTACCAATTATCATTAAAATAATCATTGGAATAATTATGGAAACCTTGACATTCTGCCAATCGTTAATAGCTTAATAGCTCTACAACTACGAATTATCAAGTTTATTAGAGCTAGCGAGTGTATTTATTTATTATTATTTTGTTTCATAACGTTTTGTAACATGTAGAGACTAAACATGTTTAGCCTCTACACGCGATTTTATTTATTTTTGGGAGGATTTACCTATAGTTAGTATCTAAATAATTGAATGCATCTTGTGGAGTTTTGAAACTACCCACTATTTGCGGCGCCTGACTAAAAGCATGTTTTCCTGACCTACTGACTTTCAAGTAGTAACCAATAGTATCTTCTGTATTCCATATTTCATAGCTGTAATCACGATTGTTACCTTTTTTCACTAGGGGAGTAGTATTCTTTAATACAGGCGCTTTGAGCAAGTTTAATGCAGCTAAGAAATGTACAGCCATTGTTTTTCCCTGATTATTTTACAACAAAGGATTTTACAATTTCAATGATATTTTGTTAAAGAATCAAAAGTATGAAGTAGATTTGTATTTTCAGTAAACTAATTTTGTTTTTTCAATATCAAAATATTGGAAAATTAGTTATATTCACTGATAAATATCTTAATTATGAAGAATTAACACAAACAGAATGTATAAAAAATAGATATATTAATGTATAAATACGCAAATATCGATTGGAAGTCCCTAAGATGACAAAACAAACGCTTGGACTTGAAAATAACCTTCGTGATTACTTACTCTCTGTGTCGGTACGAGAACCAGAAATATTGACGCAACTGCGACAGGAAACAGCGCAGCACCCAATGGCAATAATGCAAATTGCTCCGGAACAAGGACAATTGATGAGTTTGCTTGTACAGTTAATAGGAGCGAAGAAGACTTTAGAAGTCGGTGTTTTTACTGGATATAGTGCTTTGGTAGTAGCGTTAGCTTTGCCAACCGATGGTAAGGTTGTAGCTTGCGATATTAGTGAAGAGTATACACAAATTGCACGGCGTTATTGGGAGAAAGCTGGAGTATCACATAAGATAGATTTGCATATTGCTCCGGCAGTTGAAACGCTCGATAAGTTAATTCAAACAGAACTCGAAACGTTTGATTTTGCTTTTATTGATGCAGATAAAAGTGCTTATGATGATTATTATGAACGGTCTTTGCAACTCGTGCGTCCGGGTGGTTTAATTGCAATCGATAATGTATTATGGTTTGGAAGAGTTGCTGACCAAGGGATACAGGATAATAGAACGAAGAAAATCCGCGCCTTGAATGCGAAGTTACATCAAGATGCGCGGGTTAATATTAGTTTGGTGCCTGTTGGTGATGGGTTGATGTTGGCTCATAAGAAGCACTCGTTGTAAGCACTCAAATGCTTAATTACGACGACTTTGGCGCCTTTTTTCTTCCAAACCTGCACGTTTTTCGGGAGTTAATGTGTCAAAACAATGATGGCAACAAATTCCTTCTTCGTAGTGGGGGGAAAGTTTATCTTCGTCGTTAATGGGGTGTCCGCATCCTACACACATGTCATGGGTTCCTTGTTCTAACCCATGTTGCACTGCGATACGTTCGTCGAATACAAAACATTCTCCCGACCAAAGACTTTCTTGCTGTGGTACTTCTTCTAAATATTTCAAAATACCGCCTTGAAGATGGTACACTTGCTCAAATCCTTGAGACATCATATAAGAGGAAGCTTTTTCGCAGCGAATACCCCCTGTGCAGAACATTGCTACTTTTTTGTGTTTTTTGGGGTCGAGGTGATGACGTACATAGTCGGGAAACTCTCGGAACGAGTGAGTCTCTGGGTTAACGGCGCCTTTAAATGAGCCAATTTTTACTTCATAATCGTTACGGGTATCTATAACAACTACATCGGGGTCAGATATAACAGCGTTCCAATCAGATGGTCTAACGTAGGTTCCAACTTGTTCCGTAGGGTTAACAAGTAAACCTAATGTGACAATTTCTTTCTTTAACTTTACCTTCATGCGTTCAAAGGGTGGTTCTGAAGCTGAAGATTCTTTATGTTCCAAGTCAGCTAGGCGAGAATCTGAACGTAGGTAAGATAATACTGCGTCAATAGAGTTGCGCTCACCCGCTATAGTACCGTTAATACCTTCAGGCGCCAGTAAAATAGTACCCTTAATTCCTTGAATAGTACAAAATGCCAGTAAAGGGTCTTGCATCTGGGCAAAATCTGGCAGTTTAGTAAATTTATAAAATGCAGCTACTACCAGAGTCATTTTTCCTATAACCTCTTTCTTTTAAGAACACTATCAGATACAATATAATTTATCAAAGTGAAAGGGGGTTTAGCTCAGTTGGTAGAGCGCCTGCTTTGCAAGCAGGATGTCAGCGGTTCGAGTCCGCTAACCTCCATATATATAGGTATATAAGGCACAATTAATGTAGAGACGCGATATGTAACGTGTCCACACAATATATTTGTAGCAACTGGGGCAAACTGCTATGGTAAATCCAGCGGATAAAGGTTTCATAGAACCATCACAACGCAAAAGTGCTTCTAAGTTAGAAGTACTCAACTGCGTATCAGGAGAAAGGTTTAAGGTTGAAATTCTGGGTTACAAAACATTATCGGGAATAAACGACCCAGTAACAGCCCAAGCAATATATTACGCAAACCAAGCTGGAATGCAGCTAAAACAAATTAAAATAACTCTCCAAGGTGGAGAAGCGCAAATCGAAGCAGGCGCCTTACAGTATTTATATGGCAACATTCAAGTTGAGAATAGAGCGGGTGGAGTCGCTGGACTCGGAAAAGCAATGCTGAATAAGTTGCTTACCAACGAGTCTATATTTATTCCTCGCTATCGTGGTGATGGAGTTATATATCTCGAACCATCGTTTAGTCATTTCATGGTTTACTATCTCAACAACGAAGAACTTATCGCTGATAAAGGTTTATTTTACTGTGGTGAAGGCGCCCTTGAGATTGGTGCGTTTATGCAAAAGAATGTTTCCTCTGCATTATTAGGTGGTGAAGGTTTGTTCCAAACTCGTATTCGTGGTACAGGTATATGCATCTTTGAATTACCAGTACCTGCTGACGAAGTACATTGTGTTCATTTAGAAAACGAAACGCTTCGAGTCGATGGTAATTTTGCTTTGATGCGAAGCGGTAGAATTGAGTTTACTGTCGAGAAATCAACAAAGAGTATTTTAGGGTCTTTAGCGAGTGGTGAAGGACTGTTACAAACTTTTCGAGGTACAGGTAGAGTTTGGTTGGCACCTACTCAAGGTGTTTATGAACAAATTCGTCTTGGTGGTATCGATAGTTTAACTCAGGCGCCGAAATCCTCGAATACGTACACTTAATATACACGTAGTTAAATTAAATTAGATGATACTTAGGTTGGATGTTATTAGTTTCTTTGTAGATGTAAAAGATAAAGGCATTTACTTTAAGAATAAATTAATATAAATTAATTATGTCTTTACCTAAAGAAACATCATTATTTATAGGTTCGGCGCCTTTAACAGCACCAGTAGCATTACGAACAGAACAAGCTACTCGCAATTCAATTGATGACCCATTAATTGCTAAAGATTGGGAAACTGCTTCTTACGTAGGCATAATTATACTTGTATTTCTGATTTTGGGGGCAGTTGGATTATTTAGCCGCAGAATTGAATACGTTATTATTACGGCTTTGTTTTTTAGTTTATTATTTATTGGTTTTGTTATAGTCCCACGTTAATCTCAAAACTAATCAGAATCGTAGTTTAACATTCAAGTGATAAGAGATGCTACCCTGCGGGAAATCCTCCGGATTACACTGCGGTGACTCATGGCAGTATTTATTTTTACCACAGAGACACAGAGTTCACAGAGATAAGAAAGGGATAAGCTTTTTTTGTCTATCCATAGGCAGCTAAGAATCAGTGGTTTTGAAATGAAAAATATAGTTTTTTGTGATTTTGATGGCACGATAACCGCAGAGGAAACTTTTGTTGCGGTACTAAAGGAGTTTGCACCTGAACTTGCGGCAGAGTTAATTCCCCAAATGTATGCTTTGAAAGTGACGTTACGTGATGGTGTGCGTCGCATATTAGAATCTATACCATCATCATGTTTACCCGAAATTATTGAGTACACTCGGCATAGACCAATGCGTGCGGGACTTCCTGAGTTATTAGATTTTCTCGAAGAGCGAGATGTAGCGTTTGTGGTGGTGTCGGGTGGGTTACGTTCGATGGTATACACAGTATTAGATTCTTTAGTGGAACGCGCACACGCTATTTATGCCATAGATATAGATACGAGTGGTTCGCATTTTCGCGTTGTATCACCATATGAAGGTGAAACTGATTTGGTCGATAAAGTCAAAGTTATGGATTTATATGACGCAACGAATACTAAAATAGCAATTGGTGATTCTGTTACCGATTTAAATATGGCTACTTCGGCACCTGTGGTTTTTGCTCGTGACCGTTTAGCTAAATATCTCGATGAACGAAACTTTGCTTATATTGCTTGGAATGATTTTTTTGATATTCGCGCCGCTTTAATAGAAATTTGGGACAATGAAGCAACAATTACTTGATACAGTCAGTATTAATTATGACCCGCGTGTAGAACTTATCGGCACCGCCAGTTATTTCCATGCACAAGGCTGGATGTTAGGCACAGCAGGGAATTTATCAGCAAAAATGTCTGATGGTAGCTTTTGGATTACTGGAAGTGGTAAGTCTAAAGGAAAACTATCCCAAGAAGATTTTGTTCGTGTTTATCCTGATGGAAGCACACAGGCGCCACTCGAAGAGTCTGTAAAACCATCGGCAGAAACTTCTATTCACTCTAGCATTTACGAACTGTTTCCCGATGCACAAGCTTGTTACCACGTTCACTCAGTCGATGCGAATTTAGTATCGAATTTTATTAAGGGTGATGAAATACCATTGCCACCTTTAGAAATGATTAAGGGTTTGGGTATCTGGGAAGAAAATCCTAATTGCGTTATGCCTTTATTCGATAATCATCTAAAGGTTCCACAAATTGCTGATGATATAAAAACTCGCTTCTTGGCACAAAAAGCCCAAATACCTGCTTTGCTAATTCGCAACCACGGTGTTACAGTTTGGGCAAACTCTCTTGAAACCGCGCGTAACTATATTGAAATTACAGAGTTTGTATTTCGTTATATGGTTGCGGCAAAAAAAGCTGGAATTTAGCTAGATATTCAACTAAGTACTAACTATGACTCTTCGCGTTGTTGCCCGTGTTGTCACTTTACCTGGTAAGGAAAGCGAATTTAAAGCTTTGGCATTATCTCTTGTCGAAGCTACAAGACTTGAAACCGGGTGCATTAAATACGAGCTTCTGCAAAACTTAAATGACCCCACTGATTTTACGTTTGTAGAAGAATGGGTAAATGATGCTGCTTTGAATTTACACTTACAGGCGCCGCATTTTGTCGAAGCTGCTGGTCAACTTGATGGTTTGGTTGCTATGGCACCTGATATTCGTCGCTATGAGGTAATCTTTTAAGTATATTCACGGTATATTTTCTCGTTAATTACTTATAATTTGAGCAACCTTGTTGTAACAAGATTGCTCAAAGTGGTTCAGTATATAGTTTGGCTTTAGAAGGTTCGTGATATATTTCATTTTATAAAATATAAATATTTAAATAAGCTTCAGTGAAAATACTAATTTATTGATTTTGTTCGTTACATCCTCCGAAAATATACGTGGTTTCTCTACTCGGTACCCCAAAATCAACCGATACGGTGATGCTAGGACGCGATATTTAATGAAATAATGAGTTTGCTTGATTTACATGATAGTATATTTGTTTTTATGAGTTCTTCTGTTAGTCGTAATATTACTTATAGAGAGAAAAAACAGCATAAGTGGCAAAATACTATAGTTGGCGCCTTGAGTTTTGGCGTATTATCAACACTAGTAAGCGCAACTCCAGGATTAGGCGCCGAACGTATAGCATTTTATTACCCTCCGTTTGGGGAGTTTACAATATCTACTGATGATATCGAGACTTATGCGGAGTCAGGTAGGGTGACAAGAGATTTTGCATTTTATCTAAATCGTGTACCTTCATCTCAACGCGCACAATTTCGGCAGTTGCTTAGAACTCATTTCAAATTAAATGCTACTTTAGTTTCACAGGTAAGTTACTCTGCCCTAGGTGAGAGTGTAGTGCGACGGTTATCTGAGTTGATAATGACGGAAAGTAGGCAAGGTAGCTTTTATGCGCTGCGTTCAGCGTTGATATTATCTGCGACTAACCCCAAGGGATTAAATATTGTTGAAGTAATTCGTCGCTATCCATCCAGTACAATTCGTCTTAACTTAACTGAAGGGCAGTCCATACTTACTAATTTTTCAGAGTTACTACGAAGAAGGGATAGGGTTGTCGGTGGTCTCAAAGAAGTTGCCACTGCGGAAGCGTTAAACCAAACTACAGATTTTTCACAACAGCCAGATTTACGAGTCAATGGTAGTTTTGGTTATAAAGTAGTATCTTTGGAGATGAACGATGTTGACCGAAGTCGCGCTTTTCCTGTTGATTTATATTTACCACAGAATAACAATAACCGTTCAGGTGGCGCCTCAACTTCGATTAAACCACCATTTCCATTAATTGTAATTTCCCACGGTGTTGCTGAAGACCGGGAAACTTTTGCTTATGCAGCACAGCATCTTGCTTCGTATGGTTTTGCTGTTGCAGTTCTCGAACATCCAGGTAGTGACGCTAAAAAAATTCAGCAGTACTTTGCAGGTTTAGCAAGTCCACCCGAAGCACGCGAATTAATTAACCGTCCTTTAGATATTAAATTCTTACTCGACCAACTTCAACGTCTGAATGAGTCGGGTTCAAATTTTGTTGGGCAACTCAATGTTCAAGAAGTTGGTGTAATTGGACACTCTTATGGAGGTTATACAGCTTTAACATTAGCAGGCGCTACAATAGATGTAAATTCTGTTAGTAAACAATGTAATCCTAACAACTCATTAAATTTATCAGTATTATTACAATGCCGAGCTAACGAATTATTACAGCAAAATATCTCAATTCCATCATTCCAAGACACGCGCGTTAAGGCTGTAATGGCTTTAAATCCTTTTGGTAGCGTTGTATTGAATCAGAAAGGATTTAGTAAAATACAAGTCCCGATAATGTTAATGGGAGGTAGCCAAGATGTTATTACACCAGCAGTACCCGAACAGGTAATTCCTTTCACTTGGCTGACATCGCAAAATAAATACTTAGCATTAATTGAGAATGGAACTCATTTTTCAACTTCTGAAAAATTGAACGCTTCAAAACCTGTTCTACCAGTGCCTAGAGAATTAATTGGTCCTAACCCTGCTATTGCTCAAATGTATGTTAAAGCATTCAGCGTGGCATTTTTTCAAACTCATCTTGTAAACCAACAGCAATATAGTCCATATTTGAGCTACGCTTATGCTCAGTATATTAGTAGGGCGCCTCTTAATATAGATTTAGTACGTTCATTAACAAGTGAGCAATTAGAAAAAATCTTCGTGAATAATTAACTCTCTATATACTATCCGCAGCAAGCGTTAAACTCACGGCAGATAGTATATCGCCATAAAGGCAAACTTCGTTAACGTCGGAATTGACGGATGCCGTAGTTATTAAATATTTGGAAGTTCCTTATTGTACTGTCCACCATGCTAGGGCATAGGGTTGTTTTGCTTCGTTGATTTGTTTTTTGTATTGAATACGAATTTTATATTTACCTGCGGTTGGAACTGGGCAAAATATATGTTCTACGCTATCTACTTCGCTAACTGATGAACATGCTATTGATGTCGAACCGTTGGGGGTGTCTTGGACTAAATATAAATCTAGATTGTTTAAACCTCGGTCGCGGAAGTTTTCTCCTTCGTCGTATGCTTGATTGTTATTTTTGTCTTCGAGTTCGACTAATCTATCCCAACTCAAAGTTAAGGAAACGAAACTACCTGCTTTGAGTGATTTTTTAAGTTGATAATCTACATTAGTATTTGCTGTGATTGTATTGTAATCCCATCCTAAAGTGGGGGCTGGTTGGTTCGGTTGCCACTGTCCGGCGCCAAATTGTTGTAGTGCGCGCGATGCGTTCATATGTCCGGTGCCCATTTGAGCATGAAGTGGTATTTTGGGGTCTCTATAAGCGTCGGAAGCTAGCCAGTCTAAGTTCTGCTTGTCGATAATTGTTCGCGTCATGCCTAAGCGTAAACCATTACCATCGTCTTTTAGTTTTTCGGCGGAGTTTAGTAAAACTGCTTTCATAACTTCGTGGCGCCGCGAAGCTATACTCCAATTTGACTGTTTTTTTCGTATCTGTCTATCACCAAATTCTTGTAATAAAGCTACTGTTCCTGTTACGTGAGGCGCCGCAAAACTTGTTCCTGTAACTTTATTTATTTTGCCATCGGGGTTTAACATGCGAATATTACTGCCAGGAGCAAGAATATTCACCGAACGACGAACTCCAATATTTATTTCTTTACCTGCTAACCGAGCTGTGGCGCCTTCATTCGCTGCTGCTAAGTTGGAAACGTCAACTTTTGTAAATATATCGCCACGACGCGAAGAAAAGGCGACGTTTACAGCATTGAAGTTATCGGTGGGAATGGGAATTCCACCTTTACCTTGATTTCCAGCAATTACGTATAGCGTATTATGAACTCTACTCGACCAGTCAACGCACATCGTTAACAAAGCATTGCCGTCAAGAACAGGGTCGGGACGCGGGTCACGATTAAGTGGTTCACCAAAGCTAAAATTAATTGCACGCACATCACTACCATTTTGCGATGCAATATGTTGCGCTGATAAACATTCTTCGGGTTGACCTTGGCTTTTTGTCGAACCAACTGCCGAAGAATATAGTCGCGCGTTTGGCGCCACTCCAGGAAATGCTTTGTCATTACTTGCCATTACACCTGCAACATTATGTGCGTGTGGGTCTACACCACTATTCGACTTGGCTGGTATAGTTCTCGCAAATACTGCAACAGGCGACAACGCACGATTACTAGAAACTGATTTATCGACACCAAACTTTCCTGGACGCCCAATTTCTACTTGACCGATGGCGATTTTGCGCCCAGTTAAATTGTAAGGAGGTTTGTGTAGCTTCAGCGCATCAATTCCAAAACTATCTAGTGAACTGCTAAACTTAATAGCCAGAACGGGTGTACTCACTAAAGCTGCACTCAATCCCCAAAATATCCAGGTTTGTTTTTTCACCATCGTCTTTATCTTTATAAAGGGTTAATAATTGTAAAGCATTAATGTAGGATGAAATTAGACAGGTGAGCCAAGGCTCATATTTTGTTACAATCAATACAGAATTTCAAGCACCTATTAAGCGCTAGCCATGACCCATACGCCATCCGACAAGCCCATTGTAATTGCTCCGTCTATATTATCAGCAGATTTTAGCCGTTTAGGAGAAGAAGTTCGTGCCGTAGATGAGGCAGGAGCTGATTGGATACATGTTGATGTAATGGACGGACGCTTTGTTCCGAATATAACCATTGGTCCGCTGATAGTTGAAGCAATTCGTCCAGTTACCAAAAAACCACTTGATGTCCACTTAATGATTGTGGAGCCAGAAAAATATGTGGCAGATTTTGCTAAAGCTGGCGCCGACCATATTACGGTACATTGTGAGCATAATGCATCTCCGCACCTGCACCGTACCCTTGGTTTGATTAAAGAGCATGGCAAAAAAGCTGGTGTAGTACTCAATCCTTCAACTCCGTTGGATTTAATTGAGTACGTGCTTGATATTGTCGATTTAGTATTAATTATGAGTGTTAACCCTGGTTTTGGGGGTCAAAGCTTTATTCCTGGGATGGTGCCTAAAATTCGTCAGTTACGTCAAATGTGTGACGAACGTGGTTTAGACCCTTGGATTGAAGTTGATGGTGGTTTAAAAGCGAATAATACTTGGCAGGTTTTGGAAGCAGGCGCCAACGCTATTGTAGCTGGTTCAGCGGTATATAATGCTCCTGACTATGCACAAGCTATCGAAGCTATCCGTAATAGCAAACGTCCCGCTCCAGAATTGGCGAAAGTCTAAGTATCGCGCAAGCTTTTTAACTTTTGCAGAAAGTATATAGTAAGTTTGAAATGGCAGCCTAATAGGCTGCTATTTTATGGCATCGTTTGCAACGGATGTAACGGATAAGTTATTTGTTATAAACAAATATATTTATTTTATTTATCCTTATTCACAGGTTATTATATATCTACTAATGTTATTGCTGTGAACGAAATTCCCGACTTCTTTAAGAAGCTAGGAATGGAGTTTTAGTATAATGTTTATAAAAATCAATTTATATAATCAATAATGATTTTTGGATTACTATTTTATGGAATAAAATTAATTTTAATTAATTATAGGTTTTGTAAAGTTTTAGGTACGATAAAAATGACTGCAACTCCAACTATTTTAGCGTCTGATTTTGACGGTGTTATTTGTGACGGCATGGTCGAGTACTTTGAGGTTGCTTGGCGAACTTATTGCCAAATATGGGCGCCAACGAAACTTATAGCAACCGATGATTATGCATCAATGTTTTATAGTCTGCGACCAATAATAGAAACGGGTTGGGAAATGCCTGTTTTGATTAAAGCAATAGTGGAAGGTATATCTGAAGATAATATCTTAAAAGATTGGGCAAATATGACTAAAAAAATTTTAGCAGAATCTAATCTTCAGTCATCAGATGTTGCACATAAACTTGACTCATTACGCGACGATTGGATTAAGAATGATTTAGAAGATTGGATGAGTCTACATAGATTTTATCCGGGAGTTGCAGACAGAATAAGAAACATGATTGCAAGTGATATAAAAATATATATTGTCACAACCAAAGAAGGTAGATTTGCTCATCAGCTTTTACAAAAAGAAGGAATAGATTTACCACGCGAAGTTATATTTGGAAAAGAAGCCAAACGGCCCAAATACGAAATATTGAGAGAATTAAAAGCAAACACAGAAGGCGCCAATATTTGGTTTATCGAAGACCGTCTCAAGACCTTACAATTAGTTAAAAAGCAAAGCGACTTAGATGATGTAACCTTATTTCTAGCTGACTGGGGCTATAATACTCCATCAGAACGTCTAGTTGCCCACAGCGACAGCCGTATGCATTTGTTATCATTAGCACAATACTCACAAGACTTTTCAGATTGGGTGTAGAAAAGTGTTGAGTGCTGAGTGCTGAGTAGAAGAGTTAACACGAAGTACTTGCAGAAGCCAAGAATTTGCTTAAAAATGAAGAGAGTGCATTTGTACGTGAATACTTGGAGTCATTATCAGGTGTGAGCGCAATATGTTATTAAAGACACATTTTTCGCTCATGCACTAATGGCAATTTATAATTTCTTTAACTTTAAAAACATCCTCTTAAACCCAGCACTCAGCAC
The DNA here is from genome assembly GCF_000331305.1 of Calothrix sp. PCC 7103. GTDB lineage: Bacteria > Cyanobacteriota > Cyanobacteriia > Cyanobacteriales > Nostocaceae > Dulcicalothrix. The sequence continues at coordinate 1,867,680 of NZ_KB217478.1, forward strand.
TTTTTACTAATTTCTATGCTTGACTTAACAAAACTCGCGGGTCAAATTCAAGGTTTGAGTCAGCACTTAACGCAAGAAGCTGTCGCAAGCCAAAAACGTTTAGAGTTAGCTTCTAAATATTTGGTTGATGCTTTCGCTCGTCAAGAAGAGTTTGTCGAGAAGCAAGATAAATGGAAAGACCGCATTATCTTTGCTAACGCAACTCCGATTGAACCGCTTGATACTCGCATTGATATTCCAGTTCCACCGAAGGTACACACAGTCATTGCTACTGACGGTTCGCAAATAGCACCGAATCATCACGAAATCGCTTACTGTTATCTTCTTAATATTGGAAGGGTTGTTTTACATTACGGACAAAATAAACATCCACTTCTCGATAGTTTACCCGAAGTGTTTTACCGTCCCGAAGACTTGTATGCTTCACGTAAGTGGGGAATACGCACCGAGGAATGGATGAGTTACCGTCGTACTGCTTCGGAAGCGATGGTTTTGGCAGAGTTAGCTTGTGGAGTTGTAGGTGAGCAAACTCCCCTTTTAAACCCTCACGTTCCAACTTTGGCAATGGTTGATGGTTCACTTATTTATTGGTTTTTAGAACAGTTACCTTTGGAAGCACGCGAACATATTTTGCCGCCAATATTAGAAGCATGGGGTCAAATGAAAGCTAGTCGCGCTCCTTTGATGGGTTATCTTAGCGCTTCGCGTAATGTTGAAGGGGTAAACTTTTTACGTTTACTTGCTTGTACTCATCCTGTGCCAGATTGCGCGAGTTTTTGTCCTAACCAAAACGATAAAGTTCCATGCAAAGTGTTCGACCCATTACGAGATAGCACTCTTTGGGCAACCCAACTTCAACCTGGACAGCGTGGACCTTTGTGGCGTAGTAATGCTCGAATTCTTGAATTGTACCAAGACCAGCAAATTTATTTTTGTTATGTTCACGTTGGTACTGAGATTGCACGAATTGAAGTACCTAGATGGGTTGCTGAGGATACACAGTTATTCGATGAGTCGCTAGGTTTGATGTTAGCTCAGGTGCAAAAAGGTTATGGTTATCCTGTCGCTATTGCGGAAGCGCACAACCAAGCTGTTGTTAAAGGTGGCGATAAAGCTCGCTTTTTCTCGGTTTTAGAACGCCAAATGATTAAAGCTGGGTTGAGAAATGTGGGAACTTCTTATAAAGAAGCGCGTAAGCGGGGAAGTATTGCATAAAATCCCCTCTTGACAAGCGCTACCGTGTACACACAAGTCTCTAAAAATGATAAATAGATGTTTGTACACCTTAGCTTGACAAGGGGGGCTAAGAATTCACTCTTGTTCCCCCCTTATTAAGGCAGGGCTAGGGGGGATTGTATAAGCTATACTGCTAATGGGTAGAATATAAACTTTGTCATACTGAACGAAACGTAGTGCAGTGAAGCATCTTAGAGATTATTCGCTACGCTCAGAATGACATTTCTTACCCGTGTTAAGTATATTTATAATTGATTTATAGAAATTTTCTGATAAATCGAATTATTCTCATTACAATACTTCCTTGTTTTTACGGTGGATTTAATATAATTTTTAGCTTAGGCTACTTAGAAACAATGTGATTAAGCATCGATAGTTAATTAGACCAAATGAGAATTCTGCTTGTTGATGATGATAAAATATTTTCCGAACTGCTTAAAGCTAATTTGGTTGAGCAGAATTATGTTGTTGACGTTGCTTTTGATGGAATAGAAGGTTGGGATTATATCGAAGCTGCTAATTATGATTTGATTGTTTTGGATGTCGTGTTACCGAAACTTGATGGCATTAGCTTTTGTCGCAAGTTGCGCGCGAAGGGTTCACAAGTTCCAGTGATGCTTTTAACGGCTAGGGGTATTAGCGATGATAAGATAGTTGGTCTTGATGCAGGCGCCGATGATTATGCGGTAAAGTCGATATCACTACTAGAACTTGAAGCACGCATCCGCGCATTGCTGCGTCGTAAAGCTAACACAGCAACTCCTGTGTTGATGTGGGGAGATTTACAGCTAGACCCTAGTAAATGCGAGGTATTATACGGAGAAATTTTACTCAGTTTGACTGCAAAAGAATATGGCCTGCTGGAATTGTTCATGCAAAATAGCCAAAAAATCCATAGTCAAACAAGTATTCTAAGTAAATTATGGTCGTTGGAAGATGAACCACCTAGTTCAGAGACATTAAGGGCACTTATTAAACGCTTACGTCAAAAACTTAAATCGGTTGGCGCCTCAGATTTAATAGAAACTGTATATGGAATGGGGTATCGTCTCAACCCTGTTTTTCAAAAAGCACACAAGAGTAAAACAAACATTCCCATCGCAAACTCAAATAACACCTCAACAGCAGCATCCAGTCCAACACCACGTAATGATGTGTTACACTGTCTGGTTCAATCTGCGACTCAATCAAATATATTAAATACACACGAAAATCAGAATCAATCTATAAATCAAAATATTAAACCTCCAAAACAACCTGAAGCCAAGATAATGGTGGTAGATGACGATAAACTAGTATCGCGTTTAGTGCGAACTTTGTTAGAACCTTGGGGATTACAAGTTACAATTCTTAACGACTCACAGCGACTTTGGGAAGAATTAGATGCTGTAACACCCGACTTACTAGTTCTTGATGTGCAAATGCCTGACACAAATGGCATCGAGTTATGTCAAATTATACGTAATAATCCCAAATGGGCATGGCTACCAATTTTATTTTTAACTGGACAACGTGATGCTGAAACAATTCAAAATGTGTTTGCAGCAGGTGGTGATGATTATGTAAGTAAACCTGTGGTGGCGCCAGAGTTAATTACTCGTATATTTAATCGTTTAGAACGTGCGCGTTTATTACGTGAGCAAGCAGAAACAGATACTTTAACAGGTTTACCAAATCATCACCGTTCCAGTCAAGATATAGACAAGTTTATACATTTAGCTTCACAGTATCAACAGCCTTTTTGTTTAGCAGTAGTAACATTAGATAAATTATCTCAGATCAACCGTGATTATGGACATCGACTTGGCGACCAAATGCTGCGTAAGTTAGCTCATCTTTTACGTCAAGAACTGCGAAGTGAAGATATTGTCTCACGTTGGAACGGCGCTGAATTTATTATTGGCATGTATGGTTTAAATCGTGGTGAAAGTATAGACTGGTTAGCAGAAGTGTTGGAATTATTGCGGCAAATTGAATTTTCTGTATCTGATATCGAAAATAATCAAAACGACAATCAGTATAAAATATCTAATACATTTAGTGCTGGTGTAGTTCAGTATCCCGAAGACGGTAAAAATATTCAATCTCTTTATAAACAAGCTGTATCGGTTCTAGAAGAAGCTAAAATATCTGGATGTCGTGTATTATCAGCTACGTGGCAACCGCTGAAGACGCATCCACTTCCAGTTTTTGATGTAATATTATTACATCGTGACTCAGAGTTCGCGCATAAAATAATGGGCGCCCTCCAAATAAGAGGTTATCATACTCATTGGATACAGGATGGGCAGCGTGCTATCTCAGTAATAGTAAATAATCCTAGTATATACGGTAAAATAATTTTATTAGAAGATAATTTACCCATTGTAAATGGATTAGATTTGCTCAAAGAATTTAAACGCTGTAAAGTTCCACAACGTACAAAGCTATTGTGGCTAACAACTCAATCTAATCATGTAGAAATTGCATTAAACTTAGGATGTTTAGATTATATTAATGTGCCTTGTAATGTTTCTGCTTTTATGTATAGGTTACGACAAATTTTGTTATGATAAACCGGGTTTGTATGCAAAATTGTGATGTTTATTGCAAGATATAAACAAAGAAACCCGGTTTATAATTGATGTTACAAACTTTCAATTAAGCTCAGTGTTAAAATTAAATATATTTATTTAATTTTGTGATATAAATTATGGCAGAATTTGCAGTTCCAAGTGCTTTTATTTTAATTGGATTAATTGTTGGTTTGGCTCTCGAAAAATTTATTGATAGGCAAATTAAGTTAGTTAGCGTTGAAATTGAAGCAGAAGAACAACCTTTAACAGTCAAAATAATATTACTTCATTCGCTGAATAATCTAGCTTTCACTTGGTTTGTACTTGCTGGGTGTTTTGCTGCTCATCTTTCTTCATCATTAAAGTCTGATGCTTCACATGTGATTGAAACAATCTTAATAATTATTGCTTTATTATCGATTACTATATTTATTGCTAGACTTAGCAGCAGTTTTGTAACTTTATTTGGAAAAAAATCACAAGTTGTATCTGCTTCGCTTATATCTAATTTAGTAAAATTTATTGTATATATTCTTGGACTATTAATAATTTTACAAACAGTGGGTGTTGAAATTACACCAATTCTCACGACTTTGGGAGTTGGAGGTTTAGCACTAGCTTTAGCAGTTCAAGATACTTTATCAAATTTATTTGCGGGATTATATTTAATTATTTCACAACAGCTTAGAACCGAAGATTATGTAAAACTCGAAACTGGTCAACAAGGTCATGTAATAGACATTAATTGGCGTAGTACAACGATTAAAGATATTTATAATAATATAATAGTTATTCCTAACTCTAAGCTGTCATCGGTAATTTTTACGAATTATCATTTACCAGTTAAAGAACTTGTTTTAGCAATTGATATTGGGGTAAGTTATACAAGTAATTTGGAGCATGTGGAAAGGGTGACTTTGGCTGTTGCGACTGAAGTTATGCAAGAAATTGCACCGGAACTAGCTATAAATGAGCCATTCATTCGTTATCACACTTTAGGTGATTATAGTATTAATTTAACTGTGTTTATGCGGCTGAATGAATTTTTAGACATGCGTCTAGCAAAGCATATATTTATAAAAAAATTGCACGATAAATATCAAGCAGAAAAAATAGAGATTCCCAATCCATCAAGAGATATTTACATCAAACAAGGTTTAGATAAATTACAAACGATGAGTATTTAACCGAGGCAGAACCAAAACAATTAAAATTAAAAGTGCAACGGCGCCGGATATTGTTACAGTTAGTAAAGCCAAATTACTCGAATGCTTGATAGCAATCGCAATTAATGCCCAAATTGTTACTCCAGTATAAGCAATATCTTGATATTTTGTCGTCATGATAGATGCTAAACCAGTAGCAATCAATACCATAATAATAGTCCAAGTCGTTGGAGCCATTCCTCCACCATTCCAACCTGAAGCAACAAGCGCACTGGCTACATTGACAATTGTAGCAACACTTATCCAACCAAGGTAAATACTGATGGGAATACGCGCATACCATTTATAACTACGAGTTGCAGGGTTTACTAATTTTAGCTGTAAAACGGCGCCGATAAGTGGTAGCAAAATCAAAAGCATTGCAACTACTGACAAGGTAAACATCCGTGACAAAAATAAATAGACCCATACACATTGAGCAATACTCGCAATGATTAAAAACAATCCGGCTTTGCGTAGATATGGGTTATTTCGCTGTGGAGGTAGAATTTGATAGATTCCAAACGCAAATAAACCTAGATAAATTACTCCCCAAATAGCAAAAGCATAATTTGCAGGAATAATTAAAACATCCTTAAAGACAGTATTAGAAATTTCACCAATACTGAGTCCACCTAAAGGAAAAATATTTGACCAGACATTAACAACAAATGCAGTAATAATAGCGACAAGAGTTGCTAGAGGTAAAGCTAAACTTTGGTTAAAGTTAGAATTAGATTGTTGCATACAATTTTAGGTACAAAAGTGATTGATTATCTACAATTTGGCGGCGAATACGAATTACGTTGAAGAGTAGGTGAAGCAGAAGCGATGACTAACTCGACTTCACCTTTATTATCTACCACCAATGCAGTAGCTTCAACTAAATCTAAATTATTATTTACTTTAAAAGCCTGCCTCTTTTGAGGATAAGAGTTAAAATTATCGTCGGGGCGAAAATCTTGCCAAATAGTTTCACCCTGTAATGGCTGTATAGGTGATGTAGGAAAACCACCTCGTCCAGAAATAGTAAATCTATTTTCGTGTACAGTACTACAAGTATTAGTTATTTGAGTATTGTTATCTAAAAAACTAAGTGTAAAAGTATTTATTGCTGGGGTAATATCAGTTTGAGAAACATTTAAATTTACTATACCATTTACACCAAACTGCGAACTTGCTGTAATATCACTTTGTGGTGTAAGGTCAGAACGAAATTGCCCACCTAAAAGTCCTTGAGTATTAATTTGAATATTTCCACCACGACCATTAAATGCTTGGGCAATAATATCACTGTTTTCTAGCTGTACAACTACTTGTGCATCAATTGTAATATTTCCGCCATTGCCTTGATTTTTAGCTGTGGTTGTGATGGTGCTGTTTTTTTGCATTTGCAATAATTGAGTTTGAAGATTAATATCACCACCTTCTCCAGAGTTTGAAGTTGCTTGAATACTACCGTGGTCTAATTCTAAAGTATCTGTTGCAATGCGTAATTTTCCAGCATCTCCAGTACCGTCATGTTGTACGCTTATTCTGGCGCCATCATTAACAACTATTTTTTCTGCATTGATATTGACTTGACCTGTGTTGCCAGTTGGTACAGGTGGTAAAAAATAAAATGCCCGTACTTCATCACTAAAAATGAGGGCGTTCGAGGAAATTTCTGATGGTATTGCATTATTACTTACCCCAGATAATTGCACAGTATTCGCATTTACTTTTAGGGTGCCTGCATTACCTGTAGCAGCTGTAATTGAACCAACTCTGGCGCCATCTTGAATTATTAACTGACGGGTATTAATTAAGGCATCTCCTCCTTTACCTTTACCCGAAGAAGCAGTTACAATATTACTAGATGTTAAAAGATATTTACTTGTTCCAAGTACTTCAATTTTGTCAGCATCTATGGTTAAATTACCACCAAGACCTGTACCAGCAATTGTGTCAGGAACTCCGATACTCGAAACTCCTACTAATACAGCGGTTGATATAGCAGCACCATCTTTGATAGTTAAATTTTGAGTTGATAACTTAACATCACCGCTACGTCCAGAACCTAAAGTCGCACTAAACATACCGCTATTAGTGTCAGGAGCTAAAGCACTCACTCCTACCATTTCCACTGATTTTGCATTAACTATAATATTACCACCATTCCCAGTTCCAGAACTAGGTACCGAAATTCCACCAAGCGGTTGGTTTGATGAGAATGAAAAAACATCGGCGCCATTAAATAACTGTAATTTATCGGTTAAGATATGGATATCTCCACCATTGCTAGTGCCAAAAGTAGAAGTCCCAATAGCGCTGGATACACCTTTTATTAAAGGGTTATCATCTGAAGCATAAATTGACTCGCTGACATTAACATATATGTTTGCACCTTTTCCGCTTCCATAAGCATAAGATTGAACTCCCGCTCCTTGTTGCACGTTTAATTGTTTCGTCGTAACACGAATATTACCACCATCACTGGCGCCAAAATTTACTGCATTAATGCCACTACTATAAATTGGAGTTAAAAGGTTAGTGCCATTACCAATAATACTTTCTGTTGCATTTACATTTATACTTCCAGAGGCACCAGTTGCTCTTGGACTTGCAAATGTACTGATAAAACCACCGTTCAGCAATGTAATATTTTTTGATAGGACAGTTATATCACCTCCATTTCCAAGATTTGTAATTGCACTATAAATACCACTACTAAAAAACTTATTTGAATCTTCTTGACTTTGAATAGTAGAAAATCCACTTATATTGATTGTATCCGATTTTATGTTTACATTTCCTGCGTTTCCCTGACCTAGACTTGCCGTCTCAATTCTGCCCCCATCAGTTATATTAATTTGGGGTGTAATTATTGAAATATTACCACCCATTGCCAAAGCACCGGGAGCAACAGTACTACTAATTTGAGAATTTATTGGTTGAATATTATTCCTACCACCAATATTTAAAGATTGAGTCGCTTTAATATTTATATCTGCTCCAGGTTGAGTGCTTGGGGTTAAGCTAGAAATTTGAGAACTCGTACTTAAACTTATATTACTAGCTTGAACTTGAACGGCGCCATTTGGTTGTGAGTTACTTGATATATTTGATATATTCGCACGGTTCACCAAATCAATATTTCCAAATTTCTCTACAAAGTCATACCCTAAACTCCAACCAGCGGTAACAGAATTAATACTAACACTTCCATTTTCAACGCTACCAATTTCTATTCTTCCTGATGGTACTGTAATTAACCCTCCATCTAAGCGAATATTTCCACCAACTAAAGCGAGAGTTTTCCCTGGTGCAACAGCTAAACCTTGGCTTGTTGTTGTATTCCCTGTATTATTAACTTGAATTGTTCCTTGACTATTCAAATTCAAACCAATAGGTACACTAATAGTTAAAAGTGGATTCGATATTTTATCAGTAGTAGAAAATTTCGTACCGTCTGCAAAATTAATGCTGTTAGAAGTTGTCGCTAGAAACGAACCATTCATTTCTAAGCGTGCATTGGCACCAAATGTGATTCCATTAGGATTCAGCAAAAATAAATTAGCATTACCTAAGACACCAAGCGTACCATTTATATTTGAAATATTGGCGCCTGTAACGCGAGTCAGTATGTTAGTAACATCATTCGGGTTTATAAAATAAACACCTTGCCCAGCATTCACATTAAATTCACTAAAGCTGTGGAAGAGGTTATTCCCTTTAATAGTGCCTCCATCTATAACAACACTTGGCAAGTTGTTGATATCAACGTTAGTATTTACCTGTGTGCGAATGGTATTATCGGGAACTACCTGAGCCAAACAGTTCGGTGCCGTACTACAAGAAGCTAAAATAAAAGTGGCGATAATTGAGTCGATTGTAGTTCGCTTCATCCTTGTTGCTGCCGTATCAGGTATGCCAGTCAATAAGGTGGAATGTTAATGATGCTGACTGTCTAGTTTCCAATATTACCAGCATCGTGTTGAAGTTATGATAAGTTTTTTCAAGAAGTATGCTGGGCAGTGCCCACCTAGCCCGCGTCTTGGTGACTCATAAATTGTAGTTTTATAGTGGTAAAATCTTGCTTTTTCTCTGCGCTCTCCGTGTCTCTGTGGTGAAATAAATAATGTTTTTTACCACAGAGGCGCAGAGAACACAGAGGAAATAGTAGTTTTTATTCCAATATTTTACCCACCTTGACAAAGCTAGCAGTGCCCACCCTACGTTTACAGACCCATTACTAACCGATAATGCGTTTCTAAAGAAGCTGCTGTTTTGGATTTGCGCGATTTTTGCCACTGGCTATGTTTTAATAATTCTTGCCGTAGGTTATCAACGTCAACTGTTGTAATATTTCCATTGGCAACTATTTGCTTTCCATTTACCCAAGCACTATCTACTACATTGACTGGGCGTCCAAGTACTAGTAATCCAATTGGGTCTGTACGCGGTAATAATGATAGGCTAGTTAAATCGTAAAGTACCAAGTCAGCTTTTTTACCAACGTCAAGAGAACCATTATCCGATGCCATATTTAATCCAGTGGCGCCACCTAATGCAGCTATTTTGACAGATTGATGTGGTGTAATCCAGTGTTGATAATCAAAATCAGTCACATTATGTACAATAGAACCAATTTTGATAGCTTCGAGTAAATCTTGCGAGTCGTTACTTGATGCACCATCACAACCAAAAGAAACATTTACACCAGCTTGACGATATTTAAGGATAGGGGCAATACCACTACCCAAACGCAGGTTACTAAGTGGGTTGTGAACCACAGTAGATTTAGTGTGGGCAAGAATTGCTATATCTTTATCGGTAAGGTGGACGCAGTGTGCTAAAGAAGTACGGTAATCTAAATAGCCTATACGCTCAAGATGTTCAACCGCAGTACAACCGTATTTTTCTTTAGCAAGTTTTTCTTGTGCTTTGGTTTCGAGTAAATGTGAGTGTCGGCAAAGGTCGTATTTATCGCTAAGTTCAGCGCATCCTTTAAATAAAGCATCACTACATAACTGAATACCTGTAGGCGCCACAGCAATATTAATACCTTTTTCAGGACAATGAAACTTTTTAACAGCTTCTTCAATAATATCGAGGGTTGCTTGGGTGGAACGAAAATAAGGTTCGTGGGTTTGCTTGGTATCTCCAGATGGTATTCCAGCAGCAAGTGACTCGTCTTGAATAAGGGGAGCAACAAAAGCGCGAATACCAACTTCTTTGTACGCACGGACTGCAGTAGCAATAGTTTCGAGTTCTTTGCCAGGAATTAAAACTAAATGGTCTACAACGGTAGTACCACCAGAAAGTAAAGTTTCAACGGCAGTACCCAAAGCACTTAAGTAAACTTTTTCAATATCAAGCGGTGCAAAGTCGTATAATTCAGCTAACCACAGTTCGAGAGGAAACATCGACATTATCCCACGCTGCCACATTTCGGAAGAATGAGTGTGGGCATTAACGAAACCTGGAAGTAAAAGCTTATTATGAGCGTTTATTGACGTACCAACAGTATCAAGTGTTGAGGAAATACCAGCAATGCGACCATCCGTAACCAGGACTTTAGTACTGGAGTAATCATCTTGTGTGGCAATTAAAGCATTCTCAATAGTAAAGTTCACGATTTTAACCTTAATTAAGTAATTAGACTCAATAGTGAATTTTCGAGTTAAAAAGTAAGGTACGGGAAGTAGCGAACCAATTCCCCTTCCCAATATAAATCTCTTTATGAACTTACCACTTCGGAAATTAGGGGTAGCGCCAAACGCTTGGTCTGTGAATCACGAGGTTGCTGATATCACTCGGAAAGAACTAACCCCACAACCAGTGATTTTAACAACTGCTACCAAGCAAGTGCGTATCGATTTAGCGAAAACAGCCATCCTCGTTATCGATATGCAAAACGACTTTTGTCACCCAGATGGTTGGTTAGCGCATATTGGTGTAGATGTAACACCTGCACGGCAACCTATTGAACCTTTACAAAAGTTATTACCTATATTACGCCAAGTTAATATTCCTGTACTTTGGGTAAATTGGGGTAATCGTAAGGATTTGATGAATATAAGTGCTAACGTGCTACATGTATATAATCCTACAGGTGAAGGAGTAGGTTTAGGCGACCCATTACCAACAAACGGTGCCCATGTATTAATGGCAGGAAGTTGGGCAGCAGCAGTAGTAGATGAACTAGAACAGGTGCCATCTGATATTTGCGTCGATAAGTATAGAATGTCAGGGTTTTGGGATACGCCTTTAGATAGTATCCTTCGGAACCTAGGACGCACGACACTATTATTTACAGGAGTAAATGCTGACCAATGTGTCATGGCAACACTTCAAGATGCAAACTTTTTAGGATACGACTGCATATTGGTAGAAGACTGTACTGCCACAACATCACCTGAATATTGCTGGCAAGCAACTATATATAACGTCAAACAATGCTTTGGTTTTGTCACCGACTCCCAAGAAATTCAAAAAGCAGTAGTCACGCACCTTACGAGGAGTTAACAATTACATAGGAGATATTCATATGCACGTCAAAAGTTGTGTTATTCCTGTCGTTAAATCTCCCAAAGACTATCAAGTCTATCGCATAAGTCCCCATGACTCAAATCGATTAGCAATTGTTTTCGATACTGCTAGTGCCAACACCTCATTAACCTGTTGCGTAGAAATTTTTGATATTGGCGGAAAAACTCCACCAAACCGTCATCAATGGGCAGTTGAAATGTTTTTCGTGCTTAAAGGTGAAGGAGTAGCTATCTGTGATGGTAAAAATGTTTCAATTAAAACAGGAGATAGTTTACTCGTACCACCTACAGGTACTCACATGATAAAAAATACAGGCGCCTCACGTTTATATACTTTAACAATCATGGTACCAAACGAAGATTTTTCTGAACTTATTCGTAGCGGTACTCCTGTAGAGTTAGACGAAGAAGATATGTTAGTACTCAGTAGACTGGCGCCGTAATTTTAAAACCCATATAGCACAGGCATCCTGTCTGTGCTTTGATATTTATTAAATAATCTTGACTCTCTCTGACCTAAAGGTACAGAGATTCACAAGAGATTTCAGCCTATTTTCTCTTGTATCCCAGTGTTCAGACCAAGCGTCTTGATTTTGGGTTCCTAGGCTCAACACGTTTGCTCAAAATTGAGCGTGCTGATGTCTCCTCAAGGTTTTTCAGGCGTCTACTTCCCCTCAGTCCACGGGTAGGTTTTAACGTCTTGTACTGACTTTTAAATCTTACTACAAAGCCGTCTTAAAAAGACGGGGTTTTAAACCCAAATTTTCGATAAAAAATAAAAAAGCCTCTACCAAACGATAAATAATACATTCGTTTGATTTTGGCTCTTTAGAATGAGGGAACTGATATTGTAGATTCGTAAACTAAAACTTATACATTTACAAAATTCTGTAGCCAGTTTTACATTATGGCAGGCAAATGTGCAACGGTTAGGTAAGTTACTATCTAAAACCGCAAAATCCTTAGCAGAAAAGTAACCCTGGCAACGGATACAACGGATATAACGGATAATTTTTCATTGTCATGCTGAACGTAGGGAAGCATCTTAGTATTCAGTAAATCATCAGATTATTCGCTATGCTCATAATGACAATTTATACTTAAAAAATAATTTATCCGTTACATCCGTTGCAAATTCTTCCAATCAAAACTAGTAAATCTAACCTAGACACAAACCCGACACTGATTATATAATTCCGGTGCTTTGCCAATTTCACCGTATTTTTGCGGTTATTACCACAATATAAGGTAACAATATTTATGGCGCAACACCGGAAAATCATTGAGTTAGTTGTGTGTTTATTGGGTACATTTGCGACAAGATCGGTTTTAGGAATTGGCACTGCTCAAGCTGCTGATACTTTAGTGGTGAGATATGGGCCATTTACTGAGACTATTACGCTCTCGGAACTGCAACAAATAGCACAAACAGGTAAAATTCCTAGTGGCTATGATATTTATACTCATAGGTTATCGCTTGGGCAGCGTCAGCAACTTGTTACAGCACTGCGGACGAATGTGCCAATTAGCGTTGTGACGATGAATAATTTATTAAGTACACGTATTGGTTCGACTATTCTTAATGACTTGTCAAGTGTAATTCGGCGCCGAGATGATGCGCGGTTTCAAGCTGTTCGTGGTGCGTTGGTTTTAGGTTCAACGGCGCCTCAAGGTTTATCTGTATTATCATTTATAGCTAATTATCCTAGCAAACAGCTAGAAATAGATTTACCACAAGCTTTTAAAGTTGCAGGCAGTTTTAATACTGCGTTTTGGCAGACGCAACGGTTCATGGCAGCAATAGAACCTCGTTTGAGCAGTCGCAAAGTTCAATTAAAGTTACCGCTTGATGCTTCAAAACCTGGGTCAGCAGAAGTTAAAATTTTGAAGTTGAATTTGGATGATAGAAAACGGAGACGAAAAATACCTGTTGATTTATATTGGTCGAAAGACACTAATTCAAGTAAGCCTGTAATTATTTTTTCTCATGGACTGGGGTCTGTACGCACAGAATTAAAATATTTGGCGGAGCATTTAGCATCACATGGTTATCCAGTAGTTACATTAGAGCATCCCGGCAGTAACGAAGCAAATGTAAATTCGGCACTTGTTGGCAAGAACCGAATTATGAAGCCACAAGAATTTTTAGAACGTCCTCAAGATATTAGTTTTGTTTTAGACCAACTTGATACGAGTAACCGTAATGGGTCTTTTCCTTTGACTGGTAAACTCGCTACTAATAATGTAATTATTCTTGGTTACTCGTTTGGAGGAAGTACTGCACTGGCTGTTGGTGGCGCCGAGTATCAGCTAGAATTTCTTAAACAACGGTGTAAAGATAATCTTGCTGTTGTTAGTCTCGGTGAAGGTATGCAGTGTATTGCTCAGGAATTACCAGAAAACAATTATTCTTTTCGTGACGCTAGAATCAAACGGGTTATTGCACTCAACCCCACTACATCCTTATTATTTGGCGATACTGGTTTATCTAAAGTACAAGTTCCTACGCTTGTACTTGCTGCTTCCGCTGACAAAACAACACCTGCACTAACCGAACAAGTAATTAACTTCGACAAACTTCCAAATCCTAAATCTTTAGTTGGTATTGTAGGCGCCACTCACCTAAGTGTAAAAGACCCAAACGCAACTCTTGACCAAAGCGGCAAAATAGATACTCCCATCAGTGGGGGTGAAATCGTTGGCGCCCAAGCAGTTGATGTTCGCAATTATGTAAAGAGTATTGTACTAGCATCTGCGGCTCAACTTACACCCGAAGCCAAAAAATATGAAGTGTTTCTAACTGCTGACTATGCTCAATTTGCTTCTACACAAGCATTTCCCATCCGTTTGATTACTCAAATTCCCCCTGAAGCAATGGCTATCGCTAAGGAATTACTTCAAAAGTAGGACATGCAAGAAACCGGGTTTCTGGGTTTCTATACCGTTCAAAGTTTGACGATTTTGCAATAAAATGTTACATTACTTAATATCGGAGTAATTCCATCCTCTGATATCGGTTTTATAGTATCTCCCATCATGTTAAAAGTAGAATAAACCCTCGGTGCGGTAGCCGAGGTTTTTTCGTATTTAATAACTACTCAACTTTGATATTTTTTAGTACACAAACTAATACAACGACTATTTTTACTGGGCTAGATATAACGCAAGTCACCACACCCAGCGCTCATGTCGATGTAGAATAAACCTGCGGAAAGTACTTTTACAATGTGGGGTGTGTGGGGTGAGTGGGTTATCGGATGAGGAAATTTTTCGCTACTTAGGTAATATAATTGCAAATTTTGAACTATATAAATGTGAAGAATGCGCTGTTGCTGTAATGCGATGGTTACAAGGCAATAATATAGAGGGACGAGTTATTAAACTTAAAACGGCTTATGGAGAAGATTACATACTTAGTACACGTTTAACAAACCAAGGTATAAATAGTTCGATTACACTTAATGGAATTCATTACGAAGTAGAGGTTAGGGATAGAGTCTTTGATAATCTATCTACAGAAGGATTGACGTTTGAAGATTGGAAAAATGATTTTGATTGTCTGAATGGAGAATTTATCATTGATTATCCTTCGGACTTTATCTAAACAACAATATTAAATATATGTAAAGGCGTAAAAATATGAGTAAATTATTTGAAATTTTAGAAAAGATAAAAACTAAGCCTGGAATGTATATTGGAAATCCTTCAGTTAGTGATTTATTCCATTTTTTAGTTGGCTTTAAAACAGCTTTAAGAGAATTGGGAATTCAAGCGACAGATGAAGAAATGGACTTTTACCGAGAGTTTCAGCCTTGGGTACAAAAAAAGTATCATGTCTCAACATCTAATTCTTGGGCAAAAATAATTATGCTCCATTGTGCCTCGGAGCAAGAAGGTTTAAATGTTTTCTATAAATTATTAGAAGAGTTTAAACACCGAGATAAAAGTTTAAATGGAAATAGTATCGATAACATGACATCCATTGCATAAAACCCAAAAGCTAGAGATTACTAGTAAGTCTACAAAAGCATAAAATTAAGATGTTTGTAAAAACCTCTGGTAGCCGAGAGAAAACCGATATACTTCCAAACAAGTTTCATGTACTCGGAACGTTCTAAGCGCATGTACTAATAATTTATGCTCTTATTAACTTTGATGTTGAGAAAACTTTATTCAAATTGCTATTTATTTTAATTACTGGGGCTGTTTTTACTGGTGGTTATCATTTCTATCTTCGTTCATTACTGGGGTTTATTTGCTATATCCCCCAGTAAAACATTATTCTTTCCCCGCTCCATGCGGCGCCGAAAAATCTTTATTACCCTTTAATCACAAACGTTTGACAAGTATCAACGTTATTAAACAACCACATACAGACACTTGTACTGATAATGAAAGTGCGTGCTGCTGTAATGTTTGTGTGGAGAGGAAGTTGATTCAAATCGCTATTTATTTTAATTACTGGGGCTATTTTTACTGGTGGTTAAGATTTTTATTTTGTAAATTACTGGGGTTTATTTGTTATATCCCCCAGTAAAACATTATTCTTTCCCCGCTCCGTGCGGCGCCGAGAAACCTTTAAACTACTGGGGTTATTTGCGCGTATCCCCAGTAATTACGAGCAGCGCCAATTATTCAGAACTTTTTGCTCGCACTATATAATTGCACCCAGTAAGCTTAATATCTTGTGTACTGGAGCTTTATCTACATCTAACTGAATAACTTGAGCAAGTAGTTGCTTGGGAATATAGCGTGATGACTTGAGAAGACGCTCACGGTTATTCCTTTATAAACAATTTACTTTGAAAAAGCCGAGATTTTATACTTAACACGGGTAAGAAATGTCATTCTGAGCGTAGCGTAATGCGTAAACGCAGTTTTCCCGGAGGGTAGCATTTGCCGAAGGCTAGAATCTCTAAGATGCTTCACTGCACTACGTTTCGTTCAGCATGACAAAGTTTATATTCTACCCATTAGCAGTATAAATACGATTGCAAATTGGGTTGTAAATAGTAAAGATGAACCCATCAAAAACAAAGTTGAATTAGAATTAGCAGGTTAGTGGAGGTTTTAGCATCAACGAGATTTAATTTTTATATATTGGTAATTGAACTGTGAATGTGGCGCCTTTGTTTTCACCTTCGCTCGCTGCTGTTACGTTTCCTCCATGCAATTCAACTATTTGCCGTACAATTGCTAATCCCAAACCTAATCCACCGAATGTGCGTGTAATACTGCTATCTGCTTGACGGAAACGTTCAAATACGTGAGGTAAAAATTCTGGGTTTATGCCTTTACCAGTATCTGTGACGGTGATTTGAGCATAATTAGATGTATTAGAATCACCATTATTTATCTCTGATAGTATAATATTTACGTCTCCACCATTTGGCGTAAACTTAATCGCGTTTGTAAGTAAATTACATATAACCTGCTGTAATCGATTTATATCCCCCATCACTCTTGGTTGAGTTGTTTGTGCAAGTTGCAAATTAATTGATTTCGCATTCGCTGCAAGTTGAACCGTCTCAATTGCCGCTTGAATAACTGATTCTAAGTTTACTACTACTGCATTCAATGTAAATTTGCCCCGTAATATTCTTGAAACATCAAGTAAGTCGTCTATAAGTTGATTTAATAATATAGTGTTGCGTTCGATGGTTAAGAGCGCGCGTTCAGTTTTGGCTTCATCAAGTTTATGCGCGCGCAATAGTTTAGTCCAGCCTAAAATTGGGTTGAGTGGAGTTCGCAGCTCGTGGGAAAGTACAGCTAAAAATTCATCTTTGATACGGTTTGCTGACTCAGCTTCGTTACGAGCAGATTGTTCGCGTTCTAATAGTTCGTCTTTTTCTTGATTTGATCGTTGTAGCTGGATATTGAAAAGCTCTAATTTTTGAGTCAGTTGAGCTTTTGCTTGATATTCTGCTGCACGCACACGTTCGACAGCAAGCATTGTTTGCATCGTAGCTTGTTCCGTAATTGCAGAACCAATTAATAAGCTAACACTACACTGGACGAATAAACTTAGTTTGTGAACTTGTAAGATTTCTGAATCAAAGGGTATGAATGAGGCATTCGCATTGGGAAAATTTATAACATAAGCCACAATCGTAGCAAATACGCAGAAACTCGCAGTAAGTGTACCACCCAGAATTTTATAGCGAGTTGCTGCCCAAATAATTGGGATAAAGTTTAAAAATGAGTAGTTTTGAAATAATACGTTCGATGTGTCTACTTTATGTACCGTTAGTATCGCAATAAATATACACAATATTAAAATAGTGCTTGGTTCCAACCAATTGGGGGTAATATTATCTACCTTGGAAAAGTTTAAATTAGTACTATCATCAGGCGCCGTTAATTGTATCGAAGATTGAGAAGATTGTTTTATTTTGGGTGAAATATAGCCATGTTTAACTAAAATTGGGGTAAATAGCAGTAAAAGTAAAGGTGCAACTGCCATTACTCCTACAGCATTACCTAACCACCAACGCAAAATATTTCCAGGTAGATTTTGCCAAGACATTTTACCCACAGTTGAAAGCACCAAGCACCCAACCAACGCAGAAGCTGCACAACCCAGTATTGGTGCGCTGATAATAAAAGTCACTGCATCTCTTAATCGTTTAAAATTGAGGTTGTTGTGCCAATAATAACGAAACAGAAGTAGAGTTACTAAGGGTTCTATAACATCCGTCAAACTTGCGAGTCTATACCAACCGTCATTTCCCCACAAATGAGACATTGAAAACGAAGCTATCCACGTTAAGATAACTCCTACCCAACCAAACCACAGACTCAGTGTTACCGCAACACCGGATGGTGGAAACCATAAAGATACTGCTGGACTAACTCGAAAAATTAGTGCAAGATAATGTGCTATTACAAGTGCTACCAACCCTAACACAATTGGTGCCCATCTAATTATCTTCATTCGACTACTCAAATTAAAATCAGCCAATTTATGTCTATATATAGAGGCAATAGTATAACTTTTTTATTATCCACGATATCAAATCTATTTTACATCTGTCTGATGACGTACAGATATTTGATGCATTTTAAATAAAATTTTTTTTGGTCTTTATGAATACATTTTTTTATGAAGAGAATTTAATAAACGCGATAAATACTTTTGTATTACTTTTCACTCTTTAGATAAACGTGTGAGATATCTTAAGTGATACATATATCTGCAATATAAAAATTGAATTCAGTCCCAAGATAGTGTGTAATATTGGTGCCAGAATATAAATTAGTAATTAAGAAATAACGAATCTACTATTCGATTTAATTTAACCCTTAAGGAGGTTAACTATGGACACTACTATGTTTGAATTAAGTTTAGAGCAACAATTCCAAATGCGTTTAATGCAAGAATCGGCTCAAGAATTAAGCCGTGAGCAAATGTTAGATATACTTATGCAAACTTCACGTATGTTAATGGTCAAAGATAACATTATTCGGAATTTAGTCAAAAATGGAACTTTGTAAGGTTAGATGTGGAGAGTTAAGTCATATGCTACTACTCTCCACTTTTCTTCAATAGTTTTATAATTTATTTTTTGTCAGCACAACCCTCTAAAACCTTGTTGCCCAAAATAAAAGTTGCCGAATAAGCATATTCTATTTCAGACATTCCATCACTACAACCATTAGATTTTTTAATAATTAGCGTGTTATCACCGCGAAGTTTATATACACGCACGCTATCAGGAGTGCGTCCGACTGGAGAAAGGGGTTCTAGATAAGCGAAAGTTTGCTTCTTAGCACTGGGTGTTGAAAATATTATAGCTTGCTTGCTTAAGTCAATATTCCAGAATGGTTCAGTACCTCGAATTTCAAACTCTACTGTTGGTGTTGAAATGTTTGGAGATACTGGTGTACTTTGAGCGGATGTTACATAATTTGTAATTAGTCCAATGGTCATAAGCAGTAAAAATACGTATGCTATAATTTTTTTCCAAATGATTTTTATCATAATTAACTAATATTCATTATAAATTAAGTATTTAATATACCATATTAAGTGCTAATTGTCATGCTGAACGTAGTGTAAAGCGGAGCTTTTCCCGCAGGGTAGCATCTAATTGTTTTTCGTACAAACAAGAAGGATTCTTCGCTCCGCTCAGAATGACAAATTTAACTTAGTAATGATAGTTTTTGCATTGGGAATATTCACAAAAGTAATTAACAAAAGTAATTAACAAAAGTAATTACTGTTAAATTACCTCTGGATTTTGGACGGTTGTTGTTGTGGCAGGGTGGGTAATTATTTGCTGCTTAGATGGTGGTTTACCCGTTTTAATTGCGTAGTTAATAGCTAGCAGCCTTAACCATATACCTGGATTACTTTCTAAGCTTTTTTGATTTTTCGCGAGAAAGTTAGGATACCAATTGCCCAATAACGCACAAACTATTGCATGACGAGTAAAGTTGATATAATTACCTAACCATCGAAATAAATCTTTGGCGCCTGCTAATTCCCAAATCCACGGTAGTAAAGCGGGATTCTTTCTAGCTGCTTTGAGTGCTAGCAAGTTAAATGTCAACCAATCAAATCTATCTTTGATAAAGTTTTCGGCAACTTCTGGAGAAGAGTCTGCTAGTAAACCAAAAAAGGTATTTAACATTGAGTTGATGCGTTCAGGAGGTAAGAATTTTCCTGTTGGAACCATCATCCCCTTAGAAAACATCCAAGTTACTGCAATGTTACTTTGAAACGCACGTATTCTATTTAAATGTCGTGCGCTCAATAAATCATGCTTTAAAGCACAGTCCAGAAGTTTGGTAAGACGCTCTAAGTTGCGAACTAGTGAACCAAATCCTGTAAATACTAATGGAGATTGTAAAGAAGCAGCATCTCCAATTGCGACTAATCTATCAAAGGCAACGGTGCGCGAGTTAGAATTTGTGCTGAAATGTCCAGGTATATAACCAAATGTTGGCTTTTTCCACTCTAATGAATCTACGTCACAGCGCCGATACTCTGGCAATATTGTAAAAAAGTCTTCGTACATTTCCAATAATGAACCAGGATTAAGGGCGTTAACTTGATGGTAGTGAAATAAATAAATCGTTAATTCATCATTTTCAGCAGGGAATAGCTCCCAAATTAACTGCCGACCCCGCGATATATCACCATGACTATATAAAACGTCACCGTAATGTGAATCCCATACTCCTTTAGCAAATCCGCTGACGACTGCTCCTACTGTTGGACAAACGCTGTCAAATGCTCGACTGCCATTTAACTGCCAAGCTATTGGTGATGCTGTTCCCATTGCGTCTACTAATAATCTGGCGCCAATTTGTTTTTTGACGTTATTAGTCAAATTTTTAACTGTAACACTGACTTGATTATTATCTATATCAGCACGAATAAACTCCGTCTCATCCCATATTTCACCTCCTGCTGCTTTTAATTTTTCTCCACACATTTGCAGCCATTCATCTGATTTTAAGGATATATTTAATACAGTAGGTGTATGTAATACAGGCGCCTTAAGTTTTTTGATATTATTGGCATCAAAGAATTTATTGAAACCGTCTTTATACTCGCGGGCAATAATCGACTCAATTTCATTTGATGTCACCAAGCCTAAATTTATTAGACTCTGAATTTCATCTCGTGAAATATTCCATTCGCGGTTCATTCGCCCAAATGGTAATCTTTCAATTAGTAATACTTTATACCCAAGCTGCGCCATAACTGCTGCGTGAATAACTCCAAGGGCGCCACCAATGTAAATAATGTCGTATTGGGTAGAAGTAGAATTTTTCCCATCTTGATGAGTAAAAATTACCTGTTGAGGTTGGGTGGGGTTTTTTACACCTTGGCGCCAGCGTTGTTCCCACCAATACGCGCGTTTTAGGTCATATTCACCGTTGGGCA
Source organism: Calothrix sp. PCC 7103 (assembly GCF_000331305.1). GTDB lineage: Bacteria > Cyanobacteriota > Cyanobacteriia > Cyanobacteriales > Nostocaceae > Dulcicalothrix. The sequence goes on from NZ_KB217478.1 coordinate 1,889,104, forward strand.
TTTTTTGGAAGTACTTGACGGTACTCGGGTAATGTGGCGCCAAGGCTTCAAATATAGTTTGCTTAGATAAATCAATTTCTGGTGGTTCAAGGTATTGATTGGGGAAACGGTTACGAATTTCTATTGAAAGACGCTTGACAATTTGCGCTTCAGTAGGAAACTTACTATCTCCCCAGCGAAAAACTTTCAAGTAAGTAGTTCGCTGTACTGACCATACAAATATCGAAAGTTCCTGAAGTTTGTCCGGAATAGTCGCTTTTTGGGATGTAGAAGCTACTCTCAATCGAATTCCGTCAGGAGTTCTTGATTTTGTACAAGTATCAGCATCTGGTCCAGGCGCAAAATCGTTTTGCAGCCAGTCTCGAACTGACGCTGTATCGGGGGTTGGGATTTCTAAATAAAGCAGTTGTTTCATTTTTTTGGCAAATCTCTGAAAAATCTACTCATTAAGACAGATTTAACAAACCTGTAAAGTGCGGTAATATCCGCCCTATCAGCTAGATGAAAATTCAGTAAAGAAATTTTAAGAGTTTATCAAAAATTATCATCCATTAGTTCGCTCTTTACATCACGCCATGAATTATCCCATCCCAAACAGTCCGGAACAAATTTTTGACCTACGTCAGGCGCCAGTAGATGAAGAATTGGTAGCAGCTGCCATAGCAGGTGTAATCAAAATCGTCCGTGCCCAAGGTCAATCTCTCGAAGAACTCACGGCACAAGTACTTGCCGATGACTTGGTTCTCGATAAGCAGCAACGTCGCTGGTTAAGTCAAGTAGTAGCCCAAGCATGGGAAAGTTTGTAACTGTTTGTCATCAACTTGAAATCAATGGATAGCTGAATAGCGATTAATAATGATTGTGGAATTATCTGATGTTGATTGCCAATCACTGGATGCGCGGTGTGAGAGTCTAAAGTAGGTTTATATGAGATTGGCAATGATTCAGATTAAGTTTGAGACAAACAATTGTAAAGGATATTACTCAGCGTATCAGTTAATGTCTGATTTTGTTCGTCTGTGCCTACAGTAATACGTAACTTATCATCAAGACCGGGTTGTTTGAAGTAACGTACTAGTATACCGCGTTGCTTTAGTTCTAAGTAAAGTGCTTCGGCTTTTACATGAATAGGTTGTACGAAGAGAAAGTTTGCTTGCGATTCCCAAACCTTAAAATTTAATTTTTGTAAGCTTAAGGCTAATTTAGTACGGTTCGATTTTACCTTTTGACAGCATTCATTTTTGTAAAATTGGTCGCGCATTGCCTTCTCACCTACAGCGCAAGCGATAGCGTCGATATTATAGCTGTCTTTAACCTTAAACAAACCGGACAGTATTTTGGGATTAGCAATACCAAATCCTAATCGTAGTCCTGCTAGGGAATATCCTTTGGAGAGAGTTCGTAAGCTTATAACATTATCAAATTCGTTTAGAAGTGCCAAGGCAGATTCTTCTGCAAAGTCAACATATGCTTCATCAATAGCCAAAACTCCTTCTAGACGCGAAGCCAAACAGCGTAAATCATCTATTGGTACCGCGTGTCCATCAGGACTATTCGGTGATGCAATTAATGTTACGGCACCGTTTGCCGCAACTAATTCTTCTATAGGTAACTTAAAATCTTCACCATAACTCACTTCTGTGGCTTCTGTTGGCTGCATAGCTCCTAGAGTACGATACAAAACATAAGTAGGCATTGGATACACAATTTTACGGGCACCATCGCTACAAGCTCGAATCAGCACGTTTAAAATTTCATCGCTACCATTGCCAACAATTATCCAGTCACGCGGAACACCCAGTACATCACTAACAGCTTGCCGGAACTCGTTTGCATAAGGGTCAGGATAACGTCGTAAATATTCGCTATCTATATTTTGCAAAACTGACATTGCTTGAGATGAAGGTGGATAAGGATTCTCATTCGTATTTAACTTAATAATTTTTGTACCAGGTGGCGCCTGTTCTCCAGGTACATAAGGCGCCATTGCATCAATATTAGAACGGAAATAAGAAGCCATGATTATTGTCGGGGCGGGTTAACTAATATCCTAAAACGAAGCGCTTTCTCCCGTAAACCCGCCCCCATCCAATATATACAACGGGCGGGGACGCCCATTCCACAAGAAAATTTAGATGCCCATTCCACAACAAAGTTTATATAATGTGAACAGCACAAAAAGCAGGCGCCCCGACATTTAACATCAACCCATATTCCAACCCCTCAACAACAGCCTGATACGAAGCATCCAAAATATTTGCTGACACACCTACAGTAGTCCAGCGCTGTTGCCCATTACGTGACTCAACCAACGCGCGCGTCTTAGCATTTGTACCCGCATTTGGATTAAGAATTCTCACTTTATAATCAGAAAGTTCAAATTCACTAATACGAGGATAAAAATTTATTAGAGCTTTGCGTAATGCTGCATCCAAAGCTGCCACTGGCCCATTACCCTCTGCGGCTTGTAAAATATCTTTACCTTCCACAGCAACTTTTACTGTCGCAAGGGCATTATTTATTTCTTTCCCCCGTGCTAAGTCACAATGTACTTGAAACCCTTTGACTTCAAAAAACTGTTGCCTTGTACCTAATGCTTCACGCATCAGCAACTCAAAGCTCGCTTCTGCCCCTTCAAACTGATATCCTTCGCTTTCTAATACTTTTAGTCGCTCTAATATTTCTCGCGTCGCTGGGTTTTGTTTATTAAGTTCTATACCAAACGTCCGTGCTTTTGCTATCACATTGCTGACTCCTGCTTGTTCAGAAATTACAATCCGGCGCCTATTTCCCACCTGTTCTGGCTGAATATGCTCGTATGTCAAAGGATTTCGTTCTACAGCAGAAACATGTATTCCACCTTTATGAGCAAAAGCCGAACGTCCTACAAATGCTGCATGTTCATCTGGTGCCAAATTCACAACTTCACTAACGAAACGACTCGTTTCTGCTAATCTGGCTATTTGGTTATCTTCTATACATTGATAACCAAGCTTAATTTGAAGGTTCGGTATTAAAGAACACAAGTTAGCATTACCGCAGCGCTCACCGTAGCCGTTGATAGTGCCTTGAACCATTGTGGCGCCTGCCATGACCGCAGCAAGAGCATTGGCGACGGCGGTATCCGAATCGTTATGTGTATGAATTCCCAGTTTTACGGTGCCTAAATGGCTGGTAACTTCAGATACTATTTGGCTGATTTCGTGGGGCAAGGTGCCGCCGTTGGTGTCGCACAAAACTATCCATTCGGCGCCTGCGTAAACTGCTGTAGTTAAAGTTTGTAGCGCATATTCAGGATTATTTTTATAGCCATCGAACCAATGTTCGGCATCGTAAATAACGCAACGCCCTTGCCCTCGAAGATACTCAATACTATCGCGAATCATTGCGAGATTTTCTGATAAAGTAGTTTTTATGCCTTCAATAACATGTAAATCCCAAGATTTGCCGAAAATTGTCACCCAATGAGTGCCAGCAGCAAGGATTGCTTGTAACATTGGTTCTGTTGCAGCGGTTGTGTTAGGGCGCCGAGTTGAGCAAAAAGCTGTAACTTGTGCGTTCTTTAACGGTTCCGATTGTAATTGCCAAAAAAATTGCACATCCTTCGGATTCGCACCCGGCCAACCTCCTTCAATAAATGGAACACCAAGCTCATCCAACGCGCGGGCAATTCGTAATTTGTCTTCAATCGACACCGATAAACCCTCACGTTGAGTGCCATCTCGAAGCGTGGTGTCGTAAAGCCAGATTTGAGGTGAAGAATTTTTGGTCATAACGTTCTTAAGAAGCAAGACAACTACCGAGGTGATGTGTAAATATACAACAGAAGCTATTGCACGTGAAGTGGAAATAACATGCCAAAGGTACTAGCTCAGGGTAAAGCAATTGAATGTAAAAGTGGAGCAAACTTAAGAAAAGTTTTGCTCGCCAATGATGTTGACCTGTACAATGGCGGTTCTAATCTAATTAATTGTCGTGGTATCGGCACTTGTGGCACTTGTGCTGTTGAAATAGAAGGCTCAGTCTCACCAAGCAATTGGCGTGACAACGCTCGTCGTTCTCTGCCTCCTCATTCTTCTGCCAGAAATTTACGTCTCGCTTGCCAAACAAAAGTTTTAGGTGACGTAACGGTAAAAAAATATGACGGCTTTTGGGGACATGGTTCTCAAATTGTCTGGACTTCCCTTTCATAAGTGGAAGTAATAAGGTGTACACAAATAAATTTAATTAAGGGGAATATTTATATGGGTAGATGGACACCACTAGTTTTGATGGCAGGCGGTTTAGCGATATTGTTAGGTACTTTAATTGGTTCTTTGTATCCAATGGGTCCTCAAACTGCTCAGTCTCCTCAACAGGCTCCAAACCGAGCATCAAGCGTTTTGCCAGCTAACATCAATGTTAACAGTACAACAACTGGTTCAGGCAATCGCGGCGCCGTGGCTCAGAACAACAACGCAGCTCCAAGCAACAATAATAATAGTTCAACCACAAACGAGACTAATATCGACCAAAACCAATCTACAACCTCAAGAGGTTCTAATTCCAATGGCAACACGCCAATTAAGGCTTTGTGGTAAGCAGGTAAACAATTATTAACATAAAAGCACAACAGTAGTTATATTGTTGTGCTTTTGTTTTGTTGCATTACGAGTTATGGGTAGTTACATCTGATGGCGTAGAATTTGCGTTATGAGTGTAAGTGTTAGGTAGTTGTAAGTCCTGAAGAGGAGTTGTAACATAAAGACCCTTGGCAAATGACTAATTACTAACGGCTAATAACTAACGACTTGTGAGCAATGGCTAGTGATATTTTAATTATTGGTGGTGGTATTATTGCTTTGGCAACCGCCATCGAGCTAAAGATACGGGGTTGCAATGTTACTGTAATCAGTCGCGATTTTAAAGCTGCTGCTACTACTGCTGCTGCTGGAATGTTGGCGCCTGATGCTGAGAAGATTTTACCAGGGGCAATGCGTGATTTGTGTTTACGTTCACGTAGTCTTTACCCTGAATGGACAAGTAAACTCGAACAGCTTACAGGTATAAATACAGGATACTGGGCTTGTGGCATTTTAACACCAGTATATGACGTAAAAGTAAAAAATGAACAAGATAATCATTCTTATTGGTTAGAGAAACAAACAATTCACCAATACCAGCAGGGACTAGGCGAAGAAGTAATCGGTGGCTGGTGGTATCCTGAAGATGCACAAGTGGATAATCGTGCCCTAGGTCGAGCATTATTAACTGCGGCACAATCACTTGGTGTGGAAATAAAAGAAAATTGTCGCGTCAATGGTATTTTAATTTCTGCAGGTCAAATTACAGGTGTACAAACTAGTGCAGGTGTAATGAGTGCTGAACATTACATTTTGGCAACAGGAGCATGGACAAACGAATTGTTTCCTTTACCTGTAAGTCCCCGAAAAGGGCAAATGCTAAGTTTGCGTGTTCCAGATTTCCTTACGGAATTACCCTTAAATAGAGTTTTATATGGTGAAGAAATATACATTGTCCCCAGGCACGATAGACGAATTATTATCGGCGCCACAAGTGAAGATGTTGGTTTTACACCTTACAATACTCCTAGCGGAATTCAAAGCTTACTGCAAAACGCGATTCGATTATTTCCACAGTTAAAAGATTACCCAATAGAAGAAATGTGGTGGGGATATAGACCCGCAACTCCTGACGAGTTACCAATTTTGGGTGAAAGTCCTTATAGAAACTTAACCTTTGCCACAGGACATTACCGTAACGGCATTTTACTGACACCAATTACTGCATTACTAATTGCTGACTCTATTACACAGCAAAATAGTGATGCTTTACTTCAACATTTCCATTACTCTCGCTTCCAAAAAAACGAAAAAACCTCTACACCTATGTTTACGCACTCCGCTAACTTCAGTAACGGCAATATAGTAAAAAGCAATATTGAAACGAGACTATCACTTCCCAATTCTTTAGTAGCACCCTCTGACTTACTTGAAATTGCCGGAAAATCCTTTACTTCTCGTTTAATGACAGGTACAGGTAAATACCACTCCATTGAGGAAATGCAAAAAAGTGTTGAAATGAGTGGTTGTCAAATTGTTACTGTTGCCGTGCGACGAGTTCAAACCAATGCTCCAGGACATGAGGGATTAGCAGAAGCACTTGATTGGGGTAAAATTTGGATGTTACCAAACACTGCTGGCTGTAAAACTGCTGAAGAAGCTGTTCGTGTAGCAAGATTAGGACGTGAAATGGCGAAGCTATTAGGACAAGAAGACAATAATTTCGTCAAGTTAGAAGTAATACCCGATGCTAAGTATTTACTCCCAGACCCAATCGGTACACTACAAGCAGCAGAACAGTTAGTTAAAGAAGGATTTGCCGTATTACCTTACATTAACGCCGACCCAATACTTGCCCAACGTTTAGAAGAAGTTGGTTGTGCTACTGTAATGCCATTAGCGGCGCCTATTGGTTCAGGGCAAGGAATACAAACAGCCGCCAACATCCAAATTATTATTGAAAACGCCAAAGTCCCCGTAGTCGTTGACGCTGGAATAGGCGCCCCATCTGAAGCCGCCAAAGCTATGGAAATGGGCGCCGACGCATTGCTAATTAACAGTGCTATTGCTCTAGCACAAAACGCTCCCCTCATGGCACAAGCCATGAACCTTGCTGCAACTGCTGGGCGCCTAGCATACCTAGCAGGCAGAATGCCAATTAAAGACTACGCTAGCGCCTCCTCTCCCCTAACAGGAACCATTAATTAAAAGTCAAAAGTGCTGAGTTCTAAGTGCTGAATAGGAACAGAACTCAGCAGTCCTAACTTTTTTTTAAACTTTTGTAAAGTAAGTTGAGAGTACTTATGCCTAGTTATGTAACATAAAGCAAAAGAACTTAAATAAAGGAACAATTCATGCCTTATACCACAGAAGAAGGCGGTCGTCTTAATAATTTTGCAAGAGAACCAAAAGTATATACCGCAGAACCTCCAAATGATGGGCAAAAGCGTAACTACATTTTTCTGGGAGTTGCAGCATTTGTACTAGTTAGTGGTTTAATATTTGTGGCATTTTCGGTATCTTGACCTTTAGAAAATAATACGTTCTTAAATATTTCTTCAAATTTGCGTCAAATTTCAACATCTAAAACTTGAGGAAACCTCAAGTCAAAAAACTTGCTATCATTTTCAGGTTCCCACTCGATAGTGTGAACCTGCTTTTTTATTTGTTAAAATTACATAAAGTAATGCGTATAATAAGATACTTATTTTGCTAATAACTTTAAAATCACTATTTGTCCTGAACAGCAGGGTTTAAACTAGAAAAACGAAGTCATTGCAAGAGCTATAGGTAGCAAAAAGCAAATATCTCATCCAATTAAATGTAAACAGCAAGTAGGCATGTGACGCCACCATGAGCGTGAATGAAGCTACACACCCAGAAAATTCAGCTTGGAACAAGCAAGTGTACCACCGTCTCAAGCTTGCCCTAAGTCTTGGCTTGCGGAGACAAGTCTTTTTGGCGGTGTGTGATGATTTAAACCTCCGAAATCAGGTGGCAGCACGGTTGCATTCAACGCTGGCATATCCAGTTGGGCAGGTTTTATACCAGCAGACCAATTTAATGGAAGCCAGTACATCAGCGTATCCGCGACTGGTAACGTTACGGTTGAATTTGAGTGACCCAAACCCTATTGCCCAAATTAACCAGTGGTTAATAAATTATCCACCACCAATTGTAGGTGGCACGAAAGATACTCCAGGTAGACCGCTACCAATACCAGCATTTCAAATAGTTGGAGTTGAGCAGTTAACGCGACAACCTGTTGCAGCGCAGCGGTTGTTTTTACACTATTTGCGGTTAACTGAACAGCGTATCTCAACACAGGAATCAAATCGATTTTTAGAGTCGAGTTTACTATTGTGGGTGCCACGTCCGTGGTTATATGCTATACAACAATCGGCGCCACAGTTTTGGCGGTGTCGAACTGGTGTGTTTACTTTTGCTGGAGAACCAACACCTACAGCTAAAACTAAGGGTTCAGAAAGGTTTTCATCCCAGGAAGTAGATTTAGGCAATCTAGAAGAATCTATATTAAATGATGCTATTCTTCCTGGTGGAGTAGGTAGCGAAGATGCATCATTTGATTTTCAAACAACCGAACAACCCGTCAATCGTAGCCACAAAAAGAAAGAACCAAAACCGCTAAAATCAGAACTGCTTGCGGTAGGATTACCTAGTGATGAACCTCCAAGTAGAGAAACAAGTAGAGAAACAAGTAGAGAAACAAGTAGCGAAATTTCCAACGCACCTGAAAAGTCTCCACTCGAACAATTTACACACATCACCAAGGAATTAGTCGAGCTTGTGCTTGCGACGTTGGATACTCGTGCAGAAGGTGAAACAACTTCACCCCAAGTAATTTTAGAGGAAATTGAAGAATTACATAGTAAAAAAGCAGCTCCTGAAAGTTTAGCACTTGGATATCAAAAGCTTGGTAATTTATATCGCTTGCGGATTGAGCAGGGACAGTCTAACTTAGAAAGTTTAATGGTGGCAATAATTGCTTACCAAGAGGCAATTACATATGATGAAGTATCGCCTCAAGTTCCTGATATATTGAACGACTTAGGGACTTTATATTGGATGTTGTACCGTACTCCTCCCAACTCAGAGGAGGGGCAGTCATATATTGAGCAAGCAATCGAGTTTTATCAACTATCATTAAAATTAGTATCACCGCAAACCAATCCTGAAACTTACGCGCGGGTACAAAATAATTTAGGTACAGCATACGGTGACTTAGCGCGCTTTTCCAGTCCGGCAGAAAACTGGCAGTCAGCAGTGGCCGCATATTCCGAAGCACTGCGCTATCGTACTCCAGACATGGAACCGCTTAAATTTGCTGCATGTCAAAATAACTTGGGCACTGCGTACTGGCACTTGGCACAGTACAACCTTCCTGTTGTGCATTTAAAGAAAGCCATTACCGCGTATAATTTCGCGTTGGTGTATTACACCCCTAATCAAGAACCCTTAAAATATGGGATGATTCAAAACAATATTGGTACTGCTTATTGGAATCTTGCCCAGTACGAACAAGAGTGCGAACATCTACGCACTTGCATTGGCGCCTATAATGAAGCCTTAAAATTTAGAACACCAGCAAATCAACCTGCTGCATGTTCTGCTACACAAAATAATCTTGGAACAGCTTATTGGCATTTAGCAAATCAAGTTAAAACACCAAAAGAAGAACGACACGAATATTTAGAAAAATGTATTGATTCTTATCAAGAAGCTTTAAAGAACGCGCATTCACTAAGCGGAATAACATTAAGCTTTGATGTTTTTGCCACGCATAACAACTTAGGGTTAGCGCACTATCAACTTGTTACCGATACTTATTATGATGGAAATAAAAATGAACGCTCGCAACATCTAGAAGCTGCGTTAGAGAACCATTTGCAAGCGCTTAACGGTATGAGCCAACAGCCTGAGACTTATCAAACTACGCTCTCATATATAATTAAAACTATACGCGAATTTCATAACGAGTTAGGTATTCAAGGACAAAATCTAGCTTTATCTAAAGTTCCTGGTTCGCTGTTACCAGAGATTTTGCCTAAATTGTAAATTAAGAGCAGCACAATCAGGCAGCAATTGAGTCTTCTTTCTCAGAGTCGCTTGTAGACGTTTCCGTTGCCTTCTTTTTGCCCGGTGTCCGCTTCTTACGCGCGTCACTGGATACGCACTGGTAGTCTACATCAAAATCGCGCGGTTCAGTATTGCTAAATTCAACTAAATCATCAAGTTGAATCAACATTCGATAATTGCCACGGCTCTCACATATATAATTAATCGCACTTACTATCTGTATCCAACGTTTTTCGTTAATTTGTGGCAAATACTCAGCTTGGCGCCACCTAGTAACATTACTAACGTCGATTTTCAATACACGCGCAAACTCGGTCGAGCCGATATCACGCTCGTCCATCAATCTCTTTAAATTCCAACGTACAGCGCCAACTGCTTTTTTAGCCATTCAAAACCGCGCCTTCTAATACCAAACACCTTCATGCTACGACATAATTTCAGCAAAGAATAAACGTCAATGCCAAAATTATTAACTTTTGTTACAAATAATTTTGCATGTGCATCTATTACACATATAGTATATAGAGAAAAATGTAGTTGGATACATATATGTAGCCAGCTACTCACATATAATTCACCTGCCATTCTATCATGATTACAACAACATACGCATCGGTGTCACTGTATAAAATTGATACATTAGACAATTCAGCATACGGAATACTTGAATTTGCACGCGCGCTCTTTGCTGATAAACAATACTTACCTAGAGCCGATTTCAACAAAATGGTGGAATCATTTGGTTGGAGTAAGGAGATAGTTCGCAGCTACATCAAACTAGGAATGGCATTTATCGATGTAGAAATAAGCAAGCTGGTAACGATTGAGCCACGCACATTATTCAAAATTACATCAAGCAAAAGGTTTGCCAGCGTAGTCTTAGGCATCAAAAACGCGGTTGGTCATATTACACAACAATTTGTTCAAAATCTCATTGATGGCTTAAAGGTACCACGGGCTTCTCTACCCGATAAACCAACAATTTGGCGTGGTGAAAAGGACACAAGTCGTACATGCGTCATTCCTCCCATCAAGGAAGATGACCAGTATACAGGTACGTCAATACAACGCGCGATGGATGATGAAAAAATCACAGCACAAAGATTTGTTCGAGAAGCGGCAGCGTTTCGGGAAGCTTTCAAATACGGCGCCTTCAAGTTGGTAGGTGAATTGCCACCACACCTCAAAGCGATATTAGGTTTAGAGTATGAGGCGCCAATGTCAAGTAATAATGATAGTGAAGCACAAGCAATAACATTAGTAGAAGAAACGGCGCCCGATGTTGAAGTAGTACAAACAGCATCGGATGTGCAAGCGGCGCCACACAACAACTTTATTGTTAACAAAGTTTGTCCGGAAAACAAAATTAAAAACGAACAACCATCAACTATTCCCCCAGCAGAATCATATAGCGCAGCAGAAATTGCGGCACTGCTATGTGACTGCAATACTTGGTCCGAAATCACAGCAATTACTTTAAACCTAGATAAGCATACACGCATGGAATCTTGGTTAATGCTTAGTAAAGAAGAAAAAAACCGCATTCACGAAATAAAATCAATTGCTACCGAAGCAAAAAATCAAAATATCACCACTGATGAAGCCGCATCAATCAAAGTCGGTGACATAGTAGTTTGGGACAACTGCTATCCTCACCTCAGTAGTTGGCAGCCTTTCCAAGTGCAGCGAATCGAAATTAATGGCTTTGTCAAACTTGAAAACGTCATCAATCTAATACCAATTGAAGAATTGAAATTAGCATGACCTGTCAATTTCATTAAAATAATATTAATATCTTCGCCCTTCTTTTCTTGCGGTAAAATAGATTACAAATTAGTTGTACATCAAGCTTACCAAACAATTTACATGCAAAATAAAACCAAAATCATTTTAGATACAGACCCAGGTGGCGATGATATTTTTGCGTTGCTGTGGCTTTTAAGTTTGATGAAACAAGGTTTTGTGGAGTTGGTAGCTGTTACTACTGCTGAAGGAAATGTGAATGCGAAGACTACGTTTGCTTGTGCGAGTCAGGTGCTTAATTTTACTGGCTTTGTAGAAGTAGAGTTAGGTAAGGGAGTTATAGAACCTACTGATATTGAGGATGCGGCTTATATTCACGGCGCCGATGGGATGGGAGGCTTATCAGAAAGTTTACCTGATGTCAAGCACGATTATGTAAGCGCACGCTATTCTGACGACATTATAATAGACAAGCTAAATACCCACCCTGGAGAAATCACTTTATTAGCTGTGGCGCCATTAACAAATCTTGCTGCTGCTGAAATCAAATCTCCTGGTATTTTGAAAAAGGCTAAAGAAATTATAGTAATGGGTGGCGCCTTTGGAGTACCAGGAAACGTCACCTCACTAGCAGAATTTAATATCGCTTTTAATGTTGACGCTGCACAACTCGTATTTAATAGTCGTAATGATACTGTTGTATTGTCGTTAGATGTGACTAACGAGTTAATTTTTACGAAAGAAATGGCAGAAGAAGTTTATTTGTCTAACTCACAAAACCCTGTAGCGAAATTTATCGTGCAGTTATGTGAGTTTTTGACTTATACCTCATTAACTTACCGTCAAACAGAAGGTATAAAAGGCTTTCTAGTTCATGATGCTGCGACTGTTGCTTATTTGTTTTATCCAGAAACTCTTTTACTACAACGCGCGCAAGTTGATATAGAAACAGCAGGTAAATTTACTAAAGGTCAAACCATTATAGATAATCGACACGTAGCGAAAGCTTCGGTAAATGCTTGGGTAGCGTTACAGGTAGATGCTGTAAATTTATTGGCAAGTTTGGTAGAAGATTTAAAAGTGCTGATATCTTAAAGATGCTTCGTTCCTCAGCATGACATGATGTTATTCAGCATCAGGGGATGAAGTCATTGCAGCAAAAAGTGAAGAGTAATCAGCTTGAGCAAATGACATGCGAATTGCTGTATCAAGAATACTACGGACACCATCAATGCCATTGATATTCAAACCCGCATTTTTTGCTTCATCAATAAATAAATCTGTATCTTTCAGTAGATGTTTAGTAGGAAAACTAGGATTGTCATAATTATTATCAAGCATTCGCTGTAACTTGTTGTCAAAAGTTGGTGCGTATAAAGCGCTTTCACGTAAAATTTGCATGAACACATTTACGTCTATATCTTGACGCTGTACAAATTTTAATGAGAGCGCAAAAGCTGCTGTCAGTGAACTAATTAGCTGGTTGAATGCTAGTTGTAAACCTGCCGCAGTTCCAACTTGTCCTACATATACAGGTTTTGGGCCAAAGTGTTTTAGTAATTCTAAATTACGCTGATACTGTTCGCGATAGGCACCAACCATTACAATTAGTTTACCCTGAGTCGCTTCGGTAGTGCTACCCAAAACAGGCGCCTCAATATATTCTCCTCCAGCAGCCACAACAGTATCGCGAATTTCTTTACTTTCGGTGGGGGTAATAGTCCCCATTTGAATCACAGTGCGTCCAGCCAACATTCTAAAAGAAGTATCCGAAAGTAAAACACTGTAAATAGCTGGAGCATTAGTTAACATCAGTATTACACAGTCTGCGGCACGAATCGCATGACGTGGATGTTCAGCAATTTCTGCACCAGCAGCTTTGAGTGGCGCCAATTTTTCTCTTGTACGGTTATAAGCAATTAAATCTACATTTGCTTCTAATAACCGTTGCGCCATCGGCAACCCCATTAGTCCTGTTCCCAGAAATGCCACCTTCATACTGTATCCCAATACTTGTTCTTTATATTGTCTATCCTAAATGTTAATTATTTATGTTTGAAAGTACAATCGCTACGAACAATAACTTCTTAATTAATAAATTATTTCAAAAGTTATGAATAAACATATTTGTAAAATTTAAATTGTTAATACCTGACATTTAATCCCCCAATTACTAGGAGGAATTTTTCAGAAACCTATTTAATATAAAGGGTGGGCAAGAATGCCCACCCCACAAGATTACCCCACAAAATTACCCCACAAAATTTAATTTAGCCACCTGCTGCAAATGTTACCATTATTATCACCGAGAGTAAGATACCTGGGGTAAGTAGTCCAACTAACATTAATAAATCGTGAGTACTCATTGTTTTTACCTTGTGATTATTATTTTTAGCCTATGAATAGACTCTAAACGTTAAAATGTCTAATCGGCTAGTTTTACAAAAAGATTAACAATGTTTTAATTTTTACTCTATTAAAGCGAAGGATACGTCAAACCTTTGAGAGGTTGTGTGGGAGTAAATCCTTTACTTTGAACCAAAACACCAAAATCTCCTAGTCCCATTGGGTCAATTAGTTGATGTAATGAGTCACGGCGCCGCAGCATGTCGGATACTGAAAGATTAGATTGACTCATGGTGGCAATTCTTTCTCCTAAACCTAATGCCATCAAAAACAAACCTTGCTGCGTAAATCCGACTTTAGCCAATCCGCAGGTTTCACCCCATCTTTCTAAAGCAGTAAAGTCTACATGTGTGGTGATATCTTGCTTTCCTATATTTATATATGGATTATCGTGGCGCCGATGTTGGTAATAGCATTGCAGTGTACCTTTATTTCTACGAGGATTGTAATAACGATGTGCTGGGTAGCCATAGTCTATAGTAAGTACATATCCACGCTGTAATTTATCGGCGACTTGCGTTAGCCAATCAAGTGCTGAATTGTTAATTTCACTACGGTATCCTGTAGGGTAATTACTGATATCAATTTCGATTAAATCAAAATACTGTCTTAGTTCTGGCGTTGAAGGTTCATCAATAATTTCTATAATAGTATCTTTATTGACTTCTTGTACTGAGTTAGAGACTCCAACATAAACCTCTTTTAATTGCCCCTCTTCTACTACAAACTGATGTACAGGCAAAGCGTCCACCAGTTCATTAGAAAAAAAACATCCAACTACTGAATTATTTTCTATCTCTCCTAAATCACACCAGTTTACAGAAAAAGCTTGCAATTTTTCCTGCTGTACTTGTTTTAATAGGGTTGATTTTTCGACTATGGTATATTTCAAAACAGAAAATAAATCACTATGATGCGTCTGTAGGTAATTTAAAATATCAACAGCTAAATAACCTTGTCCGGCGCCCATTTCTACAAGCATAAACGGTGCTGGTTTTCCAAGAATTTCCCACATCTCGACAAATTGTATTGCCAACATTTCACCAAAGTCGGCGCCGAGGTGAACCGAGGTAAAAAAATCTCCATCCGCGCCTATATTCGCTGCTTTCTGAGTATAATAACCGTAATTAGGATGATATAATACTATATCCATATATTCGGCAAAAGTAATTCTCTGTTCAACTTTGGAAGTGATACAGGCAATAATTTCATTAATAAAAGTTATAGGTTCCATTCAAATATGTAGGGGTTGTGAACTAAGCAGTAAGCAGTTTTAAGATGAAAATAATTTTGCAAATTGATTATATATACCATAAGTAAGTTGGCATACTAAAACTAAACTATATAAAGTTTTGTAAGAGTAAGTAAAGATTTTCGCTTTTACTTCACCTTAACCCCCTTAATACAGTTACATTTATTTGCACCGACTTAACTTATGCGCCCAATACTACCAGGTGGCAAAATTCTGGTTGTTGATGATAATGCTGATATGCGTGATTACTTACAGCGCATTCTTTCTGTACATTGGAGCGTTGAAGTCGCAAATAATGGCGAACAAGCAGTAATGTCTATAATTAACAACCCGCCAGACCTTGTTGTTACAGATATGAATATGACGGGAAGTGATGGTTTAGCGTTGCTGCGGGAGATTCGTGCAAATCGAAATGCCATACCTGTATTAATGTTGACAGCACAAGGGGATGAAGAAACCGCTGTAAATGGTTTGTTTGAAGGCGCCGATGATTTTATCGTAGAACCATTTGGGGCACGCGAACTAATAACGCGCGTTGTCACACAGCTTGAAGTTAACCGTCTGAGGCAATATAACCGACAAGCAATGTTAGCTTCTGAGGAGCGATATCGTAAGTTATATGACACTTTACAAAAAAAAGAGGAACAACTTGCCTATGCACAACGTGCTGCGGGCATAGGGTTGTGGAGCTACGATTTGAAGACAAATACAGGTTTTGTGACTTCAGAGTGGCGCCATTTAATGGGATATCCAGAAAATGATGAACCTTGGAGCTTTGCAAAGTTCCTTATGTGTATACATGGTGATGACCAAAAGCGAATTAAAGCGGCCCATTGGAAAGCCGTGAATAATGAATCAGGCTTGGATACGGAATTTCGTATCAACCACCCTGAAAAAGGGCTACAATGGATTCTTTCACGCGCTCAATATATTCCACCTACCGAAAGTAATGATGCGGCTCGTTTACTGGGTTACATTATGAACATTACTGAGCGTAAACAATTTGATGAAGCGCTACGTTTAAGCCAGGAACGTTATAACTGCTTAAAAATGGTAACTGCGGCAATTGTCTGGACTGCGGCGCCGGACGGTCGCATTATAGAGGATGTACCGATGTGGGAAGCATTTACAGGTCAAACTCCTGACGAGTATAAAGGGTATGGCTGGTTGAATGCACTGCACCCAGATGACCGCGACCCAACTTTAAGTCTGTGGATAGATGCCCTTGAAATAAAACACCCTATAGAAACCCTATTTAGACTTCGCTTGCGTGATGGCACATACCAAGAAATGTTAACAGTTGGGTTACCTGTTTTTGATTGCGATGGCAACATATGGGAATGGGTAGGAACCGTTACGGAAGTTAGGAGTTAGGAGTATGTCACTATCCTAATTCCTAGCTCTCCGCGTCAGTTTATCGGTCTACGGAACCCATGATGATGTCGATGCTACCTAGAATTACTACGATATCGGCGACTTTAACACCGCGTAGTAATTGAGGCAGAATTTGGAGATTATTGTAGTCAGCT
Organism: Calothrix sp. PCC 7103; assembly: GCF_000331305.1. GTDB lineage: Bacteria > Cyanobacteriota > Cyanobacteriia > Cyanobacteriales > Nostocaceae > Dulcicalothrix. The sequence continues at coordinate 1,905,693 of NZ_KB217478.1, forward strand.
GGACGAATTTTAAAGCGCCAAGGGAATACATTATCATCACCAACCATATAAATCCCTAATTCACCCTTACCGCTTTCAACGCGCGCGTAAGCTTCACCTTTAGGAATTTTGAATGATGGAGAGACTTTTTTAGCAACAAACTGGTAATCAAAACCGTTCCACTCAGATTTTGCACCTTCCATCATTCTCTTGGCTTCCAGGTTTTCATATGGTCCACCTGGAAGTGCTTTTAATGCTTGGCGAAGAATTTTGACTGATTCGCGCATTTCCCGCATCCGCACTACATAGCGTGCCATGCAGTCGCCACCAGTTTCCCAATGTACTTCCCAGTCAAAATCATCGTAACATTCGTAGTGGTCAACTTTACGTAAGTCCCATTTCACGCCACTAGCACGCAACATTGGACCAGAAAGTCCCCAATTTATTGCTTCGTCACGGGTAATAGTACCAATACCTTCAATACGGCGCCTAAAAATTGGGTTATTAGTCACCAATTTTTCGTATTCGTCTATTTTAGGTACAATGTAATCGCAAAATTCCAAGCATTTGTCTACCCAACCATAGGGTAAGTCAGCAGCAACACCACCAACGCGCCAGTAGTTATTATTAACCATCCGATAACCTGTAGCAGCTTCCCACAGGTCGTATATCAATTCGCGTTCACGGAACTGGTAGAAAAAGGGAGTTTGGGCGCCAACGTCCGCAAGAAATGGGCCGAACCATAGTAAATGGTTAGCGATGCGGTTTAATTCCAGCATTATCACGCGAATGTATGACGCGCGCTTGGGTACGGTTATACCAGCAATTTTTTCTGGTGCATTTACAGTAACAGCTTCGTTAAACATACCAGCTGCATAGTCCCAACGACTCACGTAAGGGACATACATTATAGTACTGCGGTTTTCTGCGATTTTTTCCATTCCTCGGTGTAAGTAACCTATCACCGGTTCGCAGTCAATACAGTCCTCACCGTCGAGGGTAACAATTAACCGCATAACCCCGTGCATAGAGGGGTGATGCGGGCCCATGTTCAGCACCATCGGTTCGGTTCTAGTTTCAATTCTTGCCATAAATTTTAGCGTTCTCCAGTTTGTAAAAATTTCAAATTGAACCGCGCACGATTGCTATAGTTATGCTATGGCGTCCCAACGTGTAGGCACTTAGGGAATAAGATAAGATGTTTAGTTTTGTTGCACATATTCAATTATATTGATATTGAGATTGAACCAACGAGCAGCGCCGGATTTTTTTAAGGAATATTGTCTACTTAGTCCAGCAATAAATCCCTAGGCTTAAAAATCGACCAGCAAAGACGCACAAACCAAATTTACCAATTTTACAGCTATACACTCTTGAAGTTAATATCTCAATCCCCAATCACAAGCATAAGAAAATACTTACCTGTGAACTAGCAACATACAAGTCGCTTTTAATCAATATTATATTGTGACTTTATTTTTTTAAGTATAGATTCTTACCTAATTACACACAGAATACGTAGACAAAGTTTCACTCTCCTCTGTGCCCTCTGTGCCTCTGTGGTAAATATATAGATAATTAGCTATATTATTTTTTTCAATAATCTCCATTTAATGAACCCCGACTCTTTAAAATCGCTTTCTCCTGAAGAACTGACATTTTCCCACATTCCTGTTTTACCTACCGAAGTAATCTCTGGTTTGGCAGTGCGGGCGGGTGGTCACTATTTAGATGCTACAGTTGGTGGTGGTGGTCATACTCGTTTGATATTAAATTCGGCGCCTGACGTTAGAGTCACAGCATTAGACCAAGATGAAGATGCTTTAACTGCGGCACAAAAAGAACTAGCGGAGTTTGGGGACAGGGTAAAATTTATTCATACCAATTTTGCAACTTTTAAGTACCCACCTCTTATTTATGATGGAATTTTGGCTGACTTAGGTGTAAGTTCGCATCATCTCGATACACCCGAACGCGGTTTTAGTTTCCGTAAAGAAGCTAATTTAGATATGCGAATGAACCAAAAACAATCTTTAACTGCTGCGGATATTATCAACCATTGGAGTGAAGCTGATATAGTTGATATTTTCTTTAAATATGGTGAGGAACGGTTATCACGACGTATCGTTAGACGAATTATAGAAAAACGTCCATTTTACACAACTACACAATTAGCTGACACTATAGCATCTGCCGTACCAGCAAAATATCGTCACGGAAGAATTCATCCTGCCACCCGTGTCTTTCAAGCATTACGCATCGCAGTTAACGACGAATTGAAAGTTCTCGAAACCTTTTTAGCAAAGGCGCCTTATGGATTGGCGCCTGATGGTAGACTCGTAATAATTAGCTTTCACAGTCTCGAAGACCGTTTAGTAAAACATACTCTACGCGAATCACTTTTGTTAAAAGTTGTAACGAAAAAGCCAATTATTGCCACTGAAGAGGAAATTATCAAAAATTCCCGTTCTCGTTCTGCAAAATTGAGAGTCGCAGCAAAACTAGCAACGGATGATGAGCAGATGTAACGGATAATTTGTTTTATATAACAAGTCTAGTTTGTAACTGATAGCTCATCCGTTTTATCCGTTGCCAAGTCTAGTTTGTAACTGATCGCTCATCCGTTACATCCGTTTTATCCGTTGCAGGTAATTCAACTTTAAAAGTTGAACCTTCTCCAAGTTGACTTTCAACGGTGATAGTTCCATGCATGAGTTTGACTAATTTGTCAACTATTGCAAGTCCTAAACCTGTACCTCCATGTGTACGGGAATAGGTTTGATTTACTTGTCGAAATTCTTGAAATATAAATTGAATATCGTTTTTAGAAATACCTATACCTGTGTCTCGCACTACTATGGCAATGCGATTTTTAGATGTTTCATATACTTCAAGTATTACGCTACCTGTATCAGTAAATTTAATAGCATTATCGAGAAGGTTAACTAGAATTTGACGAATGCGTTCGCTATCACCAATTATTGTGGGATTTTGTAACTGAATCTCAACTAACAATGATAATTTTTTGCGCTCTGCAAGGTGTTGTAACTCTTGAGTAACCCTTTGAATGAGTTCAGCTAAGTTCAATTGTTGAGACTTTAAACTTAACTTACCTGATTCTAAAGCTGTAAAATCAAGAATATCTTCGATTAATGCCAGCAAATGCTTGGCATTATTGTATATTCGCTCCACCATGTTTTTTAACTGCGGCGCCAAAAGCTGATATGGTTGGCGTAAAAGCAGTTGAGCAAACCCTAATATTATATGCATGGGGGTACGCAGTTCATGCGATATCATCGCCATAAACTGTGACTTTAACTGTGCTGTCTCTTGAAGCTTTAAATTTTCAGATTTAATTGCCTGCACTTCTTCAGCTTGCTTACGTGCGCTAATATCACGTATCAACCAGTGAAAATGGATTTCGTCATCAAGATTTTTGACTGTGTTTACACTAATTGTCGCAGGAAATGTTTGACCGTTTTGTTTACAGAAAATAACTTCCCAGTCTTTAAGTGTTTGTTCTGATGGTAGTCTCTGTAACTGATAATGAAATGCATGATGTTGATGTTGGGGTAAAAAATTAATCAATGATTTATTTGCCCAGACATTGAGTGAGTAAATTTGTAATTGAAATAGATTAGCAGCAGCACGATTGGCATCTACAATATTGCCACCACGGTCAGTAATTAAATAAGCATCGGGAGCAAAGTCGAACAAATTGCGATAGCGTTGACGTTCAAGTTCTGCGTTCTGATAACAGTTGGCTAATTGTTCTTTTTGATTTAGTAACTCATTGTGTGTAACTCGCAGTTCCTCTAAAGCATCGTGGAGTTGGTTAAAAGCTTGCACCAACAAACCTGGTTGTAGCGATGAGGGTTCAGCGAGACTTTGATTAAGTGTCTCCGTTCGTCGCTGCACTGCATTAACTTGTCGAGCAAATCTGTCCATAACTCACATACCGCTATTTCCCCTTCATTTAATAGCGTAGTTGGTTTACCCAATGATTTGACTCTATCTACAGTCAAGCTATTGTCAGTGCTTTAGGGTAGAAAATTTTTGTATACCTTAATTACACTTTGTTGCTAACTACTACTTTGGGTAATTCGACGCAAAAAGTAGAACCTTCACCGATTTTACTATTAACAGAGATATTACCTTGCATCAACCTAACTAAATGGTTTACGATTGCTAGCCCCATTCCAGTACCATTGTATTTGCGTACAGTCGTTTGGCTGATTTGGCGAAAGGCTTGAAAAATGTATTTTAAATCTGTTTCAGCAATTCCAATTCCGGTATCTTGAATACAAATTGATATTTTGTTTTGTGGTATTTCTTCTATTTTAATGTCTACACTGCCTTTATCTGTAAATTTAATTGCATTAGAAACTAAGTTAACTAAGATTTGCTTGACGCGAATGCTGTCGTTAACAACAAAATTATCTTGAACTTCAATATTTAAATTGAGTATTAAATTTTTGGTTTGCGCGATTGGACGCAGTTCATTTATAGTTGATGTTATTAATTCAGGGAAATTAAATTGTTGTAATTGTAACTGTAATCGATTTGACTCTAATTTAGAAACATCTAGCATATCTTCAATTAAATTTAATAATTGTTTGCCATTATTAATAATTCTTTCTACCATCATCGAGCAATTGGATGAAGACTGCTTTTGAACTTGACGCTGAAGTAAACTAGCAAATCCTAAAATTGCGTGTAAAGGTGTGCGTAATTCATGGGATATTATTGACGTAAATTGCGATTTCAATTTGGCAGATTCTTCGAGTTGCAAATTTTGTACTTCTACTGCACGCAATTTTTCTTCCGTTTGCTTACGCTCTGTAATATCTCGTAACATCCAGCGCCAACCTTGAACCTGACCAGTTTCGTTTATGACTGTAGTTATACTGACAGAAACGTCAATTGTGTTACTGTTGCGTGGTTGTATACGAGTTTCCCATTCCGAAATTCGCTCGCACTCATGCAGTCGCAACATTAAAGAACGAAACGCTCGACGTTCAGATTCTGGGATAAAATTAACCAAAACTTTGCCTTCAAGGAAATGCTTGGAAATATTAAGCATTTCAGCAGCAGCATTGTTGGCCTTTTGGATTTTTGCGTCGGTGTTAGTTACTACATAACCATCTGGCGCCAAGTCAAAAAGCTCTTGGTAACGCTGTCGTTCTTGAGCTAAGGAATAATGTGCCTCTGCTAAACTTTGATTTTGTATACGTAATTCTTCTTCTGCCACCTGCAACTCTTCTAAAGCAACATGAAGTTCCTCAACAGCTTGGACTAACAAATCTTGCTTGTGCAAAGGCGATTCATTAATTTGTTGATTTATTCTTTGTGTATTTTTATATACTTTTTGTATTTTTTGATTAAAATCATGCATAAATTTTACCTTACTCACCCCCAACATCTATAAAGTTATTAATAGTCGTGGCTTAATATATCTATCTGTAGAGCAAGTTATGTAGTCATTGTACGTATATTAATCATCTAATTTTTCGCGCTCTTCCATCAGCAGGATTACTCCTTGGATATCTGTCCCTGTGCGTAGAAACGGGGTGCAAATTACATGACAATGTATTCCCCGACCCCTACGGTTTATAGCATCTAGTAAAATTTCGTAATAATTAGATTGCCCAGTCAAAATTTCGCGCAGTGGTATCCTAAGTTGTTCGATCGGTAAACCGATATCCAAAGTCATAAAGTTTTGTAACAAAACTTCATCGTTACGCAAACCCCATAAATCTTCTGCTTTACGGTTCCAAATTAGAATATGAAAATCGTTACTAAGAACAACTACACCTGCGCGTAAACTAGTAAGTATCGATTCCAGAAAAGCGTTAACTTGGTTAAGCTCATCGCTGCGCTGTCGTAATTCTTCATTAATTGACTGCAATTCCTCGTTGGTAGATTGCAGTTCTTCGTTCATGGTTTCGAGTTCTTCATTCGTTGACTGAAGTTCCTCGTTAGTGGTTTCTAATTCCTCAACAGTTGATTGAAGTTCTTCATAAGCAGTTTCTAACTCTTGGTTAGCATGTACTAATTCAGTTTCTAACTGTTTGAAACGAGTAACTTCAGTAAATATAATTTTTATACCTAATAATTTATCAGTATTATTATTTAATAATGGTATAAGTTGTACGTCTAAAAATCGCATTCCCCGTTCTGAGTTGGGATATTCGATATCTTTTAAAGTTGTGCTGCGACGGTTGGAGCGGACTTGTTCGAGATGGGAGCGTAGTTCAACAGGACGGTAAGAAAGTTCTAAATCTTGTAAAGGTCGTCCTAAGTCGTGAGGATTGAGGTTAAATAAATTTCTCGCTTCATTGTTAGCGAGTAGTACATAATTATTTAAATCAACTACTATTTGAGCAACGGGGTCAATATCAAAAGCAACTTCGTAAATACGAATTTGATCTACGATTTCTGGAACGGTTTGCTCCTTGAAAGGATGACCCATGCTCAAAAACATATCCCGTCGTAAGTTACTATTTATAGCTTTGGAAAATACCCTGCTACGCAAATCTACGGCTGTAAATGAGTGATTGCGAGTAAATAACATTTCAGCCTTACCTAAGAAAAGGAATCCACCGTCATTGAGAGCAAAGTGAAAGCGGTCGAGAATCCGAGATTGGGTTTCGGTATTAAAATACATCAAAGTATTTCGGCAAATTAGTAAATCAATTCTAGATATTGGTGCATCTTGCACTAAGTCATTGCGTCCAAAAATAACACGACGGCGCAGTTCTTTTTGAATAACATAGTGCCCATTTACATATTCAAAATATTTTTCAAGTAAGTTAGGAGGAATATCGCGTACATCTTTGGCACTATATGTAGCATGACGTGAATGATTCAGAGCTTCAGCATCTACATCTGTAGCAAAGACTTTGACGCGCGTTGAATATTCTTCCATACCAAGAGCTTCTGCCAGTAATATCGCGACAGTATAAGTTTCTTCTCCTGAAGCACAACCTGCACTCCACACACGAATAGGTTTCGTTTTCTGCTTGATGTTAATAATGCTGGGAATAATTTCGGATGCAATGTACTCCCAAGCCTGCGGCTCTCGAAAAAAAGTAGTTACATTAATTAAAATCGTATTGAATAAATCTACAAACTCATCTGAGTGAACTTCCAAATAATCAAGATAATCGCTGTATGTCTCTATACCTATTGTCTGCATTCGCTTACATATACGACGGCTTAGACTTGTGCGTTTGTAACCACTGAAATCAAAACCACGGCTACGTCGAATATAATCTAGTAAAGCTTCCAAATCTGAATTTTGTTCGGTAGAAGTCATAATTAATACTAATAAGTTAGGAGGCGCGGAGTTATAATTTATTTAGTATTCATTATCAATGAAAACTGACCAATAACAAATAAAATACAAGTATAAATAAGTAAAAAATCATTCCGAAACCAATTTTAATAAAGTGGGAGCAATTTCTAACAAAGGCAGTATAAAATCTACACATCCAGTTTGAATTGCATTAGATGGCATACTAAAAAATTCCGAAGTTGCCTCATCTTGAGCAATAATTCTACCACCCGCGCGTTTGACTGCTATTACTCCGTCTTTGCCGTCACTATGCATACCAGTTAAGACTACAGCAATAACTCGGTCTTGGAAATAAGCTGCTGCTGACTCAAACAACACATCGGCAGCAGGACGCACATAACGTACTTTCTCCGTATCTAATAAAGACAGTGTACCATCACTATTAACAACCAAGTGCTGGTTCGGAGGTGCAATATGTACTACCCCAGTAGTTAACAATTGTGACTCTTCAGCTTGTTTAACCGACAAAGGTGTGCGTCGATTGAGAATTTCGGCAAGCCAGCTAGGATGATTGGGGCTAAGATGCTGCACTATAGCAATAGGTGGAGCAAAGTTTTCGGGTAAATTTGATAGTATTTCACTTACAGCTTTGATTCCACCCGCAGATGCTGCAAGCACCACTAAGTAGTGCTTATTCATTTATTATTACTGTTTCATTTTCTAAGTTTGCAATATTAGTATCTTCGGCGCCAGCGTTTTGAATAATTACATTGCGAATAATTACATTGCGAATGATTTCAGCACGTCCTTCAGCATCTTTAGCTTCTTGCTCTAAACGCTGTGCAGATAAATTTTGGTTGCGCGAGCGCATTTTTGTTGACATGCGATGAGCAAGCGATGCTTTTTCCTCAAGAGCGCGAATTGCAATCCACAAAGCATCTTCTAGTGCATAAGATTGCTTTGCTAGTAAAGTTTCTGGTGAGTAAGCATGACCCGTGCGGCAGCGAAACCTAAACGTATTTTCTTCTTGTATTTCCCAAAGACCACCGCCACAATCTGGACAAACATAACCGGATGGCTTACCAGGATTATTTGTTGAGTGAAGCCTTGTTGGATTTAGTTCTGCTATATCAGATTCGTATTCCATGAGTTCAGGAACCTGCTTATGGTTTTTGATTTCGACTGGTGTATTAACTAAATTTACTAGTTTTGATGGAATCTCTGATAATGGCAAAACATAATCAATATCATTCACGTTTTCAATCGCGCTACGTGGCATTCCATTATACATTGCGTCCGATGGGTCTTGAACAACTGCTAAACCGTCTCTAATTTTTACAGATGCTAACCCAGCAGTACCATCATCAAGTACACCTGTTAACACTACACCTATTACTCTGCCATCATACGCGCGCGCTGCGGTGCGGAATGTTGGGTCAATAGCTGGACGATGACTATTTTCTTTTGGTCCGCGAGCTAATTGAACGTGTCTAGATTTTACGAGTAAGTGATAACCCGGTGGTGCCACATAAATATGCCCAGGAATTATAACTTCTCCGTCTTTAGCATGATGCGCTGGTAAACGTTTAGCTCTATTGAGAATAGCAGGTAATACACTTCTGCTCTCAGAAGGCACATGAAGAACTATAAATATACTAGCATTCAGGTCGGACGGTAAATTACTGACTAAATAAGTGAGTGCCTCAACTCCCCCTGCCGATGCTCCGATAACGATGATATCGTGATTGAGCATTATTATCTACTCTCCTTTGTGGTGGTGCGTTTGAGATTAATAACACCACCTATAGAAAGGTAACAGAATATAAGTAACTTTACTACCTAGCTAAAAGAAGATTTTTGAATACTAAGTCATCTACCAAAAGTTACAATTTATAAACTAAGAATCCATTTATTGCGTCCATCAGCGCTTCGGGTTCATCGGCACGGATTAAATGACTACTATTCTCAAAAATTCTCAAATCAGCGTTTTTAATACATGAAGCAATTTCTTCGGAAAATTCTGGAGCGCATATCCAATCATGGCGCCCACCGATTACTAATGTAGGTGCAGTAATTTTATACAGTTGGTCACGTACATCATATTTTCGTAAAAATCCACCAAAGGCTTCATTAATAGCATCTATTGAAAGTATTTTATTATCCCAAACCTTTACAGAAGTATTTGGGTCATGTTTGAGTGAATACATCGGCGCCAGAATTTTAAAGTAATCGCGCAATTGTTCTTCATTCTCAAAATTACCATCCCAAAGTCGCTGGGCAATAAGATTTTGTGCTTCAGTTCCACGTTCGGCTAAAATTTGCTTTGCTCGTTCCAAAAATTCATAACTCGCTGTGCTGACAATAATAATTAAATGTGAGACGTTTTGCGGATAGCGCACAGCATACGACAACCCAACCATACCACCATATGAAGTACCAATAACGACAATTTTGTCAAGCCCTAAATATTGACGCAAAGCTTCCATATCCTCGACATTATTATCGAGAGTGTAGGTTTTCTTGGCGCCGCGTTTAGACCTTCCTTGTCCACGGTGGTCAAAATATACTAATTGCAATCTACGTGTTAAAGCTGAAAAAGTCGGCTTGTAACCAGTATGGTCGGCGCCGGGACCACCGTGAATTAAAAAAGCAGTAGGTTTAGTGTAAGTGCGATTATTTTCAACTACTAAACTGCACCCTTCAACATCAAAGAATATTTCTGTATCTCTAATTTTGGCAAACATTTTATTTTAGATACTAGATAGTAGGGTGAGCAGTGCCCACCTTACTACTGTATTAAATTTTATGAGGCTTGGCGTTGCTTAATTCTTTCAGCACTACCTGTAGGAATTGATGCAATGAGCTTTTGCGTATATTCTTGTTTTGGTTCGCGATATATTTCTTCGGCTCTACCTTCTTCGACGATTTGACCACGGTTCATGACCATAATTCTATCACTCATAAATTTGACGACGCTCAAATCGTGGGAAATAAATATATAAGTCAAGCCAAATTCTTCTTGCAGTTCTTTGAGCAAGTTTAATACTTGTGCTTGTACAGATACATCGAGTGCGGACACTGACTCGTCGCAAATAATAAATTTAGGATTTAATGCTAAAGCGCGTGCTATACAAACCCGTTGCCGTTGTCCTCCTGAAAATTGGTGTGGGTAGCGGTTCATTGCGTCAGCACTAAGTCCAACTCGTTCGAGAAGGTATGCTGCACGTTCGCGCTGTTCTTTTTTGCTTTTACCAATGCTGTGAATTACTAACGGTTCCATTATTGCTTCCCCAACTTTCATGCGTGGGTCGAGGGCACTAAATGGATTTTGGAATACAATTTGCATCTGGCGCCGCAATTTTTGTAATTCTTCACCTTTAAGTACAGTAATATCGTTATTTTCAAAGAGAATTTGCCCGCTAGTTGGTTCAATAAGTCGTAACAATGTACGAGCGAGCGTACTTTTACCACATCCCGACTCACCAACAAGTCCCAAGGTTTCGCCGCATTTGATATCAAACGATACATCATTTACTGCCCAGAAGTAACGTTTAGTCCCACCAAATACTCCTTTTATAGGAAAACCGACTTTAAGATTTTTGATTTGTACAAGTGCTGGTTCTTTGTCAAGATTATCTAGGCGCCGATTAATTTCTTCGATACTAATTTCAATGGGTTCCGAGGGTGATTTACCTTTAATAACAAATTCTCCTGTTGGTGTTTCCTCAACGCTCATATAGTCAGAAACGGTAAGAAGTTTCTGTGGACGACTATTAAGTGTTGGACGACACGCAACTAATCCTTTTGTATATGGATGCTGAGGATTATTAAAAATTTGATTAGAGGCGCCTTGCTCAACAACATTACCTTTATACATTACAGCGATATTGTCAGCAACTTCAGATATTAAGCCTAAATCGTGAGTAATAAAAATTAACGCCATATCGCGCGTTTGTTGTAACTCGCGCAGCAAATCAATAATTGTTGCTTGCACAGTAACATCAAGCGCGGTAGTAGGTTCATCAGCAATTAATAATAACGGGTTGCAAGAAATAGCCATAGCTATCATCACCCGTTGCAGTTGTCCCCCCGAAAGTTGATGGGGGTAACGTTGAAGCATTGAATCTTTATGCAGGTTAACTAACTCAGAAATTTTTTGAGGTTCCACAGATGAACCAGTTTGTTTAGCTGTGTCCAGATACTGCTCACGTAGGTGCTCATCGCTAGGGAGAAGCTTAACCTCTTGCAAACCAGCGATAGCTTTTTGTTTAGCTTCCCCAGCAGAAATATTTTGGTGACGTAAAATAGCTTCAATAAGCTGATACCCAATAGTAAATACAGGGTTAAGCGAACTCATCGGTTCTTGAAAAATCATAGCAATATCACCACCCCGGTAAAGCTGCATTTGCTTCGCAGGCAGTTCCACCAAATTAACGGGTGGGGTATTTGGCTGGGCAGAAAACAAAATTTCACCGTTAGTTACCCGTCCCGGAGACTGTAACAAACCCATAACAGCAAACGAAGTAACAGACTTGCCGCTTCCTGATTCTCCTACAATGCCAAGAGTTTCGCCGCGACGCAGGTCAAACGATATGTTATCAACAGCTTTGACGGTTCTACCATCCCCTGGAAACTCAACACGCAGGTTGCGAACGGATAATATAGTATCACTCATATAGTTGTGTATGAATATTAACTAAAAATTATTTGGATTTTAACACTCTTATTCGTAATCGTATGCTTATACTTCCCTCTCTGTGTACTCTGTGCCTCTGTGGTGAAATATAATGTGATAAATTAACTCGGTAATTGTAGATTTTTCAAATGCGGTGGGGCAAAAGTCCTCTAAAGATGACTGAAGCCATTAATGGATACAGTTAATGCATAATTTAGATAGCACTACTGGTTAAGCTAACAAGTAGTACCGCTAGTAATAGAGTTTTGGCGCCAGTACTACTGGTTAAATGAAAACTATGATTTTGTTTCTGTAGAGTAAACCCCCTAGGTGGGCGCCTGAGCATAAAAAATAATTGATAAAAGTTTATTCTTTATAAATAGCAAAAAGAAGTACAATTTAACTGAGTGTTCAAGTACGCATAGATTCATTTAATTATAGATGTAAATCTTGGTATGGCTTTGTGGCGCCTAAAGGTACGAATTAACCAGAAACAATGGCTTCAGACGATATGAACGAGAATACACAGCTAGGGAGCAATTAGATTCATGCGAGGGCACAAGCGGGAGATACCAGAAGGGGGACTTCCAATTGAAGAGGGTATCCGGCAAGGTATTCGCGCTCGTGAAGACATTTTTCAAAAAGCCCTGGAAAATCCTGAACTATGGTACTTTGACCCTGAAACGAGCAGATATAAAAAGCGACCAGAACCATCACCTGATTTCTCCGTAAAGCGGCAAGCGACTTCGGTAAAGGTTAGTCCTACAAGTCGAACGCGGGAAATACCAGAAGGAGGACTTCCGGTTGAGGAAGGTATCCGGCAAGGAGTCCGCGCTCGTAAAGACATTTTTCAAAAAGCTCAAGAAAATCCTGAGCTATGGTACTTTGATCCTGAGACGAGCAGATATAAAAAACGACCAGAACCATTACCTAATTTTTCCGTAGGAGGTGAGCAGCGTGCAATCCCGTGCTTTCCTAAAGGAACTCTTGTGGCTACTACTGATGGACTGGTACCAATTGAATTGCTTACCATCAATACAAAAGTGATAGCATTCGATGAGTTGAGGCAGGCTATGCTTTATAAACCAATAATTGCGCTCCTGCTCAACAAGACCGTGCGTTTAGTTAATGTCACTACTGATAGGGAAACAATCTGTTCGAGCATGTGCCACCGATTTTGGGTAGAGAGCAAAAAGAAATGGGTTGCTGCCCAGTTTTTAAAGCCCGGTATGCTTTTGCAAACTATTACTGGTGGGGTAAGCAAGATTAAAAAGATCGAAGTTCAGGATGTTTCTGAACAAAATACTTACAACCTGACAATTGCTGACTCCCACACTTACTTTGTTGGTAAACAGGGTGTTCTCGTCCACAATGAAGATAGAAGAAATGGCAAAGTCTACATTGGTCGTGATACTCAAGGAAACATAATTTATGTTGGGCAAACAAAGCAAGATATTCTAGACCGCGAGAAAAACCATCATACCGATGCTATCAAAAAACCAGAAATATATGGGTATAAAAAATATATGAAACTTGAAGTAATAATTGATGGTCTTACTGATGATGAGATGCACTACCACGAACGCAGAGTCTTTGAGCAATTAACGGCGCAAGGCATTAAATTGAGGTATGAGCAAGAGCCAATGGGTCATGCTGGCATTAATAAACTCATTGAAAAATATTGTTGATAAACTATTATTAACAGCACCACCATTTAAAAAATAAAGTAGTTTCTGTGAACGAACGTGTAATTTTATGTACAGGAGTGTTAATTTATGGCTTGGGAAGAGTTTGAACTAAATGGAGTTAAGGGAATAACGGGTGACCAACCCATTGATGAATTAGCGATTGCGTTGACAGAAATTGCAAAGGATTATGAAGACAGGTTTTCTCGCAAGCCCACTATAACCGAAATAATGTGGGCTATGGAAACTGTATTGGGAAGCAACCCGACCCGTTACGTATCTGATCCAGAGGGTTTGAAATACGGTGACATAATTGTAAAGCGGGATTATCAAACAGAGCGCGACTCGGTAGACCCAATCCAATACGAAGCATCCACTGGTGAAGACCCACCTGGTTATATTTTTGTGTCGCGACGCGGTTCACGTCTTCATAATCTACCTTTAATAGATGTCATAAAAATTACGACTCTTGACTTGCACGAGCGTAATTTGGTCTGTGAGTATGAGATTTTGACTTCGGACATCTCCGATCAAATGGCTCAAACACTAATTTTGAGTGTCGTATTAGGTGAACTTTACGATTATTACTACCACGATAAAGCTGACAACATTGATTTTATAAGAAAAACGTCGAAAACCCTTGAGAAAGTATAAACAATGAGGGAGCAATACAGTATTTTTTGCCAAACATCTTGTACGACGCAAAAAAAGTCTATACTCCTGAGTAGAAGGATAGCAAAAAATGAGTGACTTACGAATTGTACTCAAAGAATGTGTTTCCAATGATGATATTAGCCGCTTGGCTTGGCAACAAAGCTGGGAACTAGATGGTATTTGTCCTCGTACCGAAAAAACGCCTCTAACCAAAATTTGGACAACCCCAGATGAACAAACAGGCATTCACTACATTGAATATTTTTACATTAATGCACGGTACATACTCATTCAAGGAAAAAATCAAGATAAAATAGCTGAAAAAATTCGTGCGATAAAAGGAAAGCCTTTAGCTAACGGATGCCTATACGCGAAACAATTGCTTAACGTTTTAGGCGCCAGTACTACTGGTTATGTTAACTAGTGGTACCAAAGATGATTACTGTGTTTTGGCGCGGATAGTTAAATTTTGCATAAGTATTAGATATACAGAAGTATATATAGTGGAGTGCTTTGCTCAAGTTTTATGTTGGGTTACGCAAAGCCTCCACTCAACCTACAACTTTGGTGCGCCAATCACCGTAATATCTCTGTTGCGAATAATACTAAGCATCAGAGACGATGTTGTAATAAGTTTAATTTTTAACACAAAGATAAAACTGTACTTTTTATTTATATGTCACGCAAGAAAGAAAGTGGATGTGGATGTTCGAGTATTCCAATCTCGGTTATTCTACTGTTTTTTGGCGCCAGTTACTGGTGGTTTATACATAATGGTAATCTAAATCGTATAGTCGATTATTTAACTAGCCAATTGCCTATTAACCAGCCAGTGGCTACTCCTACTATGAAGGAGGCGCCTAGCTCGTATGAACCTATTGCAAAGCTTCCACAAGCACCAATTGTCACACCAACAAACCTACCTCAAGCACCTATTAGTACACCTACAATTACACCAACAGCTACACCAACAGCTACACCACAATTACCATTACCTCAAACTGCTTGGGATAAAAAAGTAATTAGAGGAATTTATTTAAGCCGATATCAAGTTACTAATAATGCTGACGAACAAACTATTCGCGAACGAGTTCGTTATTACCGCGCGCAAGGTTTTAATACAATTATTCATGGAGTGTGGGGTAATGGCTGCACGATGTATAATAGCGAAGTTATGCAGCAATTACTTGGATTTAAAAGTTGTCCTAATCAGTTTCAAGATAAATGGTTAGATTGGATGATTGATGAGGCGCATAAACAAGGGATGCAAGTACATGCTTATTTTGAAAAGGGTATTAAAATAGATAAGAATAGCCCTATCTTTGAAAGAGCAATTTCTAAAAAATGGATTGTGCCTGGAGTTGATAGAACTTATGCTGGAATCGAGCATTATGTTTTAGATGTAGAGGTTCCAGAGGTTGCTAATTTATTCAAGAAAATTTCAGTAGAATTTGTCCAAAAGTATCCAACTATTGATGCTGTACAGTGGGATGATTATTTAGGTTATCATGCTGAATTACCTGGTAAGGTTGACCGCACTGCCTTTTTGACTAAATTTGTGCAGCAAATGATAGGTGAGATGAAAAAAGCTAACCCGAAAGTTAGTTTTGATATTTGTCATCATAACCCTTATTGGGCCAAACGTTATTTTGCGGCTGATTGGCTGAGTTGGAAAGTGGATAGAGTTTTTATTCAAGCTTACAATGATGCTAATTTTAAAGAAGAGTTGAATTATGCTCAAAATTATGCTGGGGTCGCTATTACAGATTACCAGTTCAGTCGCTTGAAGGAGTTGATTGATAATAATAAGGTTAAGAGTATTTTGGTTTTTCCTTTTTCTGGGAAACCAGAGGAAACTGCTGTTAAGGTGAAAGGGTTTATAAAATAATTAGCATAAAAACATGTCATGCTGAACGTAGTGAAGCATCTCATAAGTCTGGAAATTTAGAGATTCTTCCCTTCGCTCAGAATGACAATATGCAGTTAAGCTTTTACTTCATCCGCAAAGTTAGCCCAGCGAACGAAGTGGAAGGCACCTGCGACGGAACCCCATGCATGTTCATTGGTTTCAAAGTCTCGTCCTCGGTCTAGGCTGAAAAATTCTTTTTCGCTAATTTCAAATTCATTGTCTAGATAGGTTTTTTTGCCGTCACGTTCGACTACACAACCTTTGCCTGGTTCGACTTTGCCTTTAAAACTTGTACCTGTCCACTCAACTATCATGTTGCAACCGGGCATTTTTACCAGTTCGTCTTGTGTTAATGATTGTAAACGTTCTGGTTCGCGCGAGGCGCCGTAATATTTTTCTTCGTTTTTAAGGGTATAGTGTTCAATCTGAATATGGTTATCAGATGGTACCAACTTCATTACCCGCATTCGGTAAGGTTGATTTAGCGCAAAATGATAAGCTTGTTCAAGAAACAGTGTTACCCCAGATAAAATTTCTTGGGGCAAAGGACGGATGCATACACGGATGTGAGCAAAAAAAGGTGGGTTTTCGTAAGCTTGTTCTTGGTTGCTAAAGTCCGCTGCCATCAAGCGCGCTAAAGATGCAACATCTGTAGAATGTGTCATTATACCAGTTTCGGATAATCTAATTAGGTCAAAATTGATTCATATTGCTACTTTTATTGTAGAGCTTGTAGCAACTTCCAGTGCAGGAGAATTTTTAGATTAATGCCGTCAACATGGAAAGAAGAACCCGTAATAAGCACTTCAGTGCTTTCATATTCAAGCACTAAAGTGCTACGGACAACATAAAACTAAAGGAAAATAATTATGATTCGTCATTTAAGTATTATTACCGCGTTAACTTTATCTTTAATATCAACTTCTTCTGTACTGGCACAAACGAAAAAACCACAACCACCCGACAAATTTCCTCCCAACCCCTTAGAAATCAAGGTTTCTGACCCATTACTACCTGCACGCAAGCTCGACCAACAACCTTTAACTCCTAGTGAACAACAGCAGTTAGAAGCAGCACTAAATAATCTTAACCAAGAAGCTACTGCTAAACTTCAAGCAGGTAATAGAGAAGAAGCTTTTGATACTTGGAACCGAGAGTTACGTTTACGTAGATATTTAGGAAATTTAGCAGAAGTACAAGCACTGTCAAGAGTTGGTGAAATTGCTTGGCGAGAAAATGACCGTCCACAAGTGCAATATATTACACAACGGTTACAGTCGATTCAAAAACCGAAGAAATTACAACCTCTTACTGACTTAGAAGTGCTAGGAGCGCTAGGTCAAGCTTACCAAAATGTACGGGCGCCTAAACTAGCAATTGAAGTTTACAACCAAGTACTAACACAAATGCGACAACAGCAAAATACTACAGCAGAAGTAGAAACTTTAACTACAATTGCGTCAATTCACATGAGTTGGTTTGATTATCCTAATGCAGCAGCGACTTATGAGCAATTGTTGAGTTTAGCTTCAACTATAGGTGACCGAACCAATGAAATAACATATCTAGAACAGCTAGCTTATATATATGACCAAGCGAGACTACCGCAGCAGTCAGTTACTGTTCGTAACAAACTGGCAGCAATTTACACGAAAGATAATAATTTAGCAGAAATACCGACATTAAAGATGGCTATAGCTAATAGTTACGAAGCTTTAGCGAAACAAGACCCTAGTCAATTAGAGAATGCATTTCAAAATTACCAACAAGCTTACACCATCGCTTGGGAACAAGAGCAATTTGTGCGTGCGGGTGAAGCGTTACAAAAGTTAGTAGCATTATACCGTTCGCAAGGGCAAATCGATGAAGCACTGCAAACGAGCCAAATTTTACTTCAAAGCGAAGAACTTGCTGGTAATTTTTATGGAATGATGACTGCTTACGACCAAATTGGACAAATGCATTTGCAGCGTAAGCAGTTTCCTCAAGCTCGGAGTGCATTTGAAGAAGGATTAAAAATTGCCCAACAGCTACGGTATGAAGATAGTTACTTTACAGAGCAAATTCAAAAAATTCCCACAAACTAAAAAGTAGGTTGGGTTCCGTTCTTCCACCCAAGCTACTTGAGGATTTCGTAGAGTTTGTCTTCAAATTTTTGCATACAAGCTGACCAGTCAAATTGGAGTATAGACTCGCGTGCTTGTTGTTTCATTTGCGCTTTTAACTCTGGGTTAGAAAGAATGGCAATCACTTTGTTGGCAAAGTCTACGGGGTCATTCGCTTCTGCAAGAAAACCATTGACTCCTGGGGTTACTTGTTCGGATGTTGAAGGAGCGTTTGCTAAAACAATGGGTGTTCCCGATGCTAGCGCTTCGTTATTGGAAGTACAGAAGTTTTCGGTAGTTGATGGGTTGACAAATACATCTGCGCGTGCATACCATCCCAGTAATTCGGCGCCGTATGATTCACCCCAAATAGTGATACCATCGTACTTTTGTGCTAGGGTGCGAACTTCTTCGTCTAGTGGGCCACTACCAATTATTACCAAATGAACATCAGGAATTTTTGCAGCTATATGTGGAAATGCTTCAATAAGTTGGGTGACGTTCTTTTCGGCAGTAATTCTACCCACGAATAATAATGTGGGTCGTTTGTCGTCGGGTATAGGGTCGTGAACAATATTTGCAGGTTGAAACTTTTGACAGTCAACACCTTGATAAGGTACATATTCGCTGCGCTGTGATTTAAATTCTTGGTAGCGAGCTAACTGTTCGCGCGATGAGAAAAAATTATAGTCATAAGCTTCACTAAATTTCTTGATGGTTATTGGTAGAATTGGGCGCACTAAGTTAAAGAATTTATCACCTAAGTAATATTTAATATAAGCGACTATATCAGTATGGAATAATGAAACTGTTGGTGTACCAGTTAACTTACCATATTCGGCGCCGATAGGACGACCGTAGCCTTGAAGATATAATGAATAAAATCCTCGTAATTGTGCCGCTTCTTCGATTACTACAACATCAGGTTTAAATTGTTTTAATAACTCAGTATCACTCCAATACCGATAACTTAATGCTTGAGGAAGTGATTTATAAAATATGAGAGGTTGAGTAGGAAAAGCATAATGTGAAAAATTCGGGAAAGATTTAACTTGCTCAAGTCCCGGCATTGAACGCTTAGATAACTTTTGGGGATATTTATCATTACACTCTGGATGTATAAGAAAAACACTGTGTCCTTGCTTGAGTAACCAATGAACTCGGTGGTGTACACCAATTGAAACTCCCGTTAAAAAAGGAGCATACAAACTAGTAATTATTGCAATTCTAAGTGGTCGCTTACTCATCATATTAACACTATTCATATATCAACAACTTTTCCGTGTATAAATATAACGTAGGTTGGGTGGAGGCTTTGCCTAACCCAACATACATATCTTAATTAAGTAACATTCCACCCTACTGATATATTAATTGTTAATTAAAAAAGAATTGAATTATTGGCAACAATGTTTATATTGTACGAAACTTATATAGTTAGTGATTAACTGTTCATACTTTGTTTCGATTTGATTGGTGCAATAAAGTATATTCAACAACAGAAATAATATTTGCATAAGTTAAATTAGCTATTAAATTCATCTAAAGAAATTCAATTTTTCATAACTTATCGCTTCAGTAAGACTAATAATTATGACAAGCATAACCGGAAAAAAGGTACTTTTGACAGGCGCCTCTGGAGGTATCGGTGTATATATAGCGCGTGCATTAGCCAAACAAGGAGCTAATGTCATCTGCGTAGCACGTTCAGAAGCTGCACTCTCAAAAGTAGTTACAGAGATAAAACTAAGTGGTGGGAAAGCAACTAGTTTTCCATTTGATATTAGTAAACTCGAAGAATTACCTAACTTAATCGAGCAAATTACTCAAACTGTCGGGGGAGTCGATATTTTGATTAATAACGCTGCTATCGAAAAATACTCTGCATTTCAGAATTATTGCTTAGATGATATTCGTTCGATTTTAACAACCAATTTAATGGCAGGAATGGAGTTGACGCGGTTATTACTACCTGGAATGATCGCGCGTGATAGCGGTCATGTAGTGAATATATCTTCAGGTTCGGGTAAAAAGGGGGCGCCATATAACGGCATTTACTCAGCTACTAAAGCTGGGTTAATTATGTGGACAGATTCTTTACGTCAAGAACTAGCGGGTAGCAATGTTCGTGCAACAGTAGTTTGTCCTGGATATACCAATGCGGGAATGTTTTTGGCATTCGGTTTATCTGCACCAAAAATGGCGCGCGTTTCTGAGCCAACCGATGTAGCAAATGCAATATTACACGCAATTGAGCGGAATTATGGTGAAGTTATGCTAGATGGCTTTTTGACTAAAATACTTTTTGCGTATATACAGCTTGTTCCTGATTTTGGTGACAGACTGTATAGATGGATTGGTTTAACTAAACTCAATCAAACATGTGCTACTAACCGGATAGGAGCTAAAGGTTAAAAAGCATATGAACAATAATCATTATGATGTAATTATTGTTGGTACAGGCGCCGGTGGAGCTACTTTAGCTTATCAACTGGCGCCAAGCGGCAAGAGAATTTTAGTACTCGAACGTGGTGATTTTTTACCAAGAGAAAAAGCAAACTGGAATCCGCAACAAGTTTTACAAGCAGCTACTTATCGTAACGGTGATATTTGGTATGATAAACACGGTAAGCCTATAAACACCCATGCACATTATTATGTTGGTGGAAATACCAAGTTTTACGGTGGCGCCTTATTTAGATTCCGTGAAAAAGATTTTGAGCAAGTCACTCACCACGATGGTGTTTCTCCAGAGTGGATATTAAAATATCGTGATTTGGCGCCTTATTATACTCAAGCAGAAAAACTCTATGAAGTACATGGACAGCGAGGTTTAGACCCAACTGAACCATTACAAGAAGCTTACCCCTTTCCTGCTATTACCCATGAACCTCATATTCAAGCTATCTATGAGGGTTTAAAAGATAAAAACTTTCATCCTTTCTATCTACCCCTATCAATCAAACTTAATCAAACCAATTCGTTACTAAGTGCTTGTATTCGCTGTGACACATGCGATGGTTTTCCGTGTTTTCTCAACGCCAAAGCTGACGCGGATATTAACTGTATGCGTCCAGCAATGAAACATTCAAATGTAACTTTAATAACTCGTGCAAAAGTTACACACTTACATACTAGTGCCTCTGGGAGAGAAGTTACTGGTGTTAATGTAGAAGTTGCCGGAGAACCAAGATATTACTCAGCCAATATAGTTGTACTTGCTTGCGGCGCCGTTAATAGTGCGATTTTGCTGTTAAAATCTGCTAACTACCAACACCCAAAGGGGTTAGCGAATAGCTCAGGTTTAGTTGGACGGAATTACATGGCACATAAGTTTGGAGTCGTTTTAGCATTATCAACACAACCGAATCCGACAGTATTTCAAAAAACAATGGGATTCAATGATTTTTACTGGGGTGAGCAAGATTTTCCATATCCAATGGGTAGCGTACAGATGCTAGGTAACATTCATAAAGAAAGAGTGCTTGCCAATGCTTCATTTCTACCTCGCTTTATAGCAGAAAAAATTGTAAATCATTGTGTCCCTTGGTTACTGATAACAGAAGACCTACCTGATTCTAAAAATCGTGTTTATCTCAAAAATGGTAAAATCCGTTTGGACTATACCAGTAATAATAATAAAGCATTTAACCGTTTGATGAAACGCTGGGTTGAAGTTTTAAAATCTATTGAGGACAGATATAAATCAAGACAAATATCTATATATCATGCCGAGAAAATGTCTATAAAAGAAGTCGGGCATCAATGTGGTACATGTAGATTTGGGGAAGACCCTCAAACTTCGGTACTCGATATTAATTGCCGCACACATGATATTAATAATCTTTATGTTGTAGATAGCAGCTTTTTCCCATCGAGTACTGCAATCAATCCATCATTAACTATTATGGCAAATGCTTTGCGTGTAGGAGAACATTTACTTACTAGGTTGACATAAATATAGTAGGGAGTCGTATGGTGGGTATTGCCCACCTTACTTACTCTGAATAAATCATCCGCTACATCCGTTTAATCTGTTGCCTAATCTAGCGAATACTTCATTTTAATATTAATGGTTGTGCTTTTATCGAGTAAAAAGCTAGCATCTTTAAATTTTGGTATACCTGTTGTGACTGATACGGTTGGGTTACGAGAAATACCAAATCCTTCTGTAGGGATACCTAACCAATCTGTATGAAGTTTAGCGTCTCCATTTTCATCGTCTATTACAGCTACAGCGTATTTTCCTGGTTTTAAACCGTGGAACTGTTTTTTTACGACATTACCTGTAATTGGAGTACAACCACTTTGCACCTCACCTTTTTTATCTAAAGGAAATCCTTGTTCGTTAGAAAAAACTCGTAAGCAAACACGACTTTTGTGTTGACGTACTCCATTTACTACTACTGTTAGCGTTGGAGTTTCTAAGGCATTCGCAATATTAGTCATGTTAAATGCTGCTATGGTGACTAACGAATAAATACTCCATATCATTATTTTCATATTTTTCACCTTTAACTTAATTATGTAACAAAATGTCATGCTGAACGCAGTGTAATCCGAAGGATTTCCCCAAGGGTAGCATCTTATTAAGTATCAAAATGTATTTAAATTCTTCCCTACCCTACCCTACGGGAAAACTACCCTTCGGGAAAACTACGTTTACGTTTACGCTACGCTCAGAATGACATATGTAATTGTAATTTTGTGTTATATGATTACAATTACAAGTACAATTACAAATTAAAAGTATGAGTGCTGTTTTTTGTTATATGAGGTATAGAATGATTTCCAATCATTGAGATATATGTAACGTAGCAACTGCCATGTTCCTTCTGAGCCAAATTGACCTAGTTGTGCTAACTTAGATGCATGTTCGGACATTTTTGCTGAAGTCGATTCTGGTATAACTGCCATACAATACATTGCACATAGTAAAGATTTTTGTACGGATTCCATAACTGTATTATTTGTCAATAGGGTTGATAAACCTCTATCATCAGAATAATCAGGAATACATAAACCGTTGAGGGCAACAGTGAAGTTATTAGTAGCGTTTACAATTAAATCTTCGATTGTTCTGGCTATTTGTTCGTCTTTTTGAATCTTGAAGTTGCCAATTCTGTCTCCTGGACAGTAAAAATGTCTCCTAGTTCCTTTTTCCATTGCAACTAATGGGACTCCACAAGCTGCTGCTTCTTCGTGAGTAATGCCATATGTTTCTGTGTCTGAAGCGCTGACAAAGAAACCATGACGCAAACGAACGAAGTTATATATGCTTGGTAAGAGATGATTTGGAACTAATCCTGTGACTGTTACGCTGTCTCCAAATCTTTTTTCTAACTCAGATGCAGCATATCCGGCGCCGATAAAGATAAAATGAACTTTATCTTTCATGCCTTTACACTGAAGCAACTGTTCATAAACATTCATCAAAATCGAAATATTCTTCTCGTCGCTTAACCGACCGACGTATAAAATACATCTTTTGGATATTTTCTCTGGGTTCGTGGCAATATCAATTAATGCCAAAGCGCTTTTATTAGAAAGCATTTCTAATTCACGTGCGTAGTTGACTCGTTCGACAAAAGTCTCTACAGATGGTTGATAAACCTTAAACCGCGATAAATCACATCCTAATGGTAGCTCCCAAACAGGCGCCTTGATACAATATCTAGCTATATCCTCTGGTCGTGAAATAGTCACAGCATCGCAACGATTAACAAAAAGAGATACCTGTCGTTTGAGAAGAAATCTTAAAATATTAGCTAGAAGACCACCAACACCAACTAATGGGCTTTTTGGACATTCATTGCCTCTTCTAATAAAATCGTATGTTAGTTGTATTAAATTATGCGACCTTGAATGTCTAAGATGGTTTACATACTTACCAATTTCTACTTCTAACTGCTTATACTTATCAGGAAATATAAATTTGGCTATAATTTTTACAGCTTTGACTATTGAATCTTGCAGTATTCCCAGTAATTCAAATAATCGAAAGAACAAAAATGCAGATAAACCAGATTGTAAGTAAGTCCAAAATTTAAATAAGAATGTTATACTCAAGTATTTTAACTTGGTTGATGCATAAATACCACCTCTCGCGCTTTCTATAATTATTTTTAATATAAATGTTGAATCTATAAGCTTATAAAAGTCCAAAATAATACTTCTAAGATAATTTGGAAAATAAGTATCTACTTCGGTGAATACTGTATTGACTAATTTAACTTTTTTACCTTTAGATTTCATAAATTTAGCAGCTATATATCCTGAAGTTTCAGTAGCTGTAAAAGTTCCAAATGTATGAATTATATCAGGGTCTTCTTTAATAATATCTTGAATTAAACTAGGATGGATTGGAATTAAATCAACTAAGAAGGGGAAAACACTGGGTGGAGATAATGGGAAAAGCGCGCGAGTAGTAATATTAGGTTTACTTTGTTTAATGGTAACGTTAGAAAAGGGATGATATTGCTGTGTTTTTGTACCTAGACAGTAAACTATTAACTCAATATCAATATCTTTTGCTGATTGGTTAATCCAGTCATTGACCATTTGTTGGAAACCAGTAGTACTACCTTCAACGGCGCCAGTCCCAAGATAATCAGCGCACAGCACAACTTTGATTTTATTTGAATCCATTATTAATCACACTTTTATTAATATTCAGATACTCTTTGTGTAATCTGTTTCTCTGTAGTAATATAAATTTTTCACCACAGAGGCACAGAGAAACAGAGGTAAGAAATGCTCAAGTTTTATGATGAAATAGAGTTATAAGTGCTTTCTACTCAGCACTTTATACTTATTGCTGTTGTAACCATTGTTTGGTTAGCTGCATACCCTCGTCGAGGTTGATTTTGGGTTGGTAATTTAGAAGGTTTTTCGCTTTGGCTATTGAATAAGCGTAGGGACGAGTCATAAAGTCCACTGACTCTGGTAATATGTCAGCTTCTTTACGAAAGAGTTTTTGTCCTTGATGACGCAGTTGCAAGAATAGTTTGATTTCGTCTTTGGGTAGTGAATATGGAGGCGCCAAGTTTACTGTTGCAGCCAAACGGGTAAAATATTCTTTCCAGGTGGTTTCACTTCCATCGGTGATGTTAAATATTTCGCCATATGGTTGTTTTTCAATGGCAAGAAATATCGCTTCCACAAGGTTATCTATATATACGTGGTTCATTACACCCTTGCCATCATTGACGCAAGCGAACATGTTTTGACGCATCATTGTGACGGGACGAACTACCCAAGGTATGCTACCTGGACCATATACGTCTCCTGCACGAATAATAACTATCCCAAATGATGGGTCGTTAAATTTGAGAATGGCATCTTCTGCTTCAATTTTAGTTTGGCAGTAAGGGTTATTATCACCCTTTAATTTACCGTCTTCAGCGATGTTATTCGAGTAGTCGAACCCATACACTAAAACGCTCGACATGTGAATAAAAGTTTTGGCGCCAGCTTTTTTCGCTGCACGTGCTAAAGTTACGGTACCATCGACGTTAACTTTCTGAAAGTCTTTGAGCTTACCTCCTTCTTTGGTAATTTCGGCTGCGTGTAAAACTATATCTACACCCTGACAAGCTTTTTCAAGGATTGCGGAGTCATTAATATCACCAGTAATTACGTCAATTCCTAGTTGGTTTTGTTTATTTTTATCTGGTGTTAATTGAAATCCTTTGACTTTCATTCCTCGCTGAATTGCGAGTTCTGCCGCACGCTGTCCGATACATTCGTTGATGCCAGTGATAAGTATGGTTTGGTTCATAAAAAAGAGTGATTTGTTAGAAGATATCGGCAGGGTCAGCTAGACGTAGTTTGTTAATGGCTAAAATACCAGAGATGAGACACATTAAGATTGTGGAAACGAACACAATTACCGCATTTTGAAAGGTCATCATTATTGGTAATTTGGTTGTATCCATTGCAAAGTCATATAAGCCAAGAGAAAATATGAAGCCTGGAAGATAACCTAAAATAGCTAAGATTATTGCTTGCTGCAAAACTACCGTTAATAAATAATTATTCTCGTAACCAATAGCTTTTAAAGTCGCATAAGCAACAAATTGGCTAGAAATATTGCTGTAAAGAATTTGATAGACTATTACTACCCCAACTACTGAACCCATTGTCAACATGAGGTTTAAAATAAAGCCTATAGGTGTTCTTGCAGCCCAATATTGCTTTTCGTAGCTATTAAATCCAAGTTTTGTGAAAACCCTTACATCACTAGGAAGGTTTTGACGTAGGTTTTTCAATACTTTTTCGGGGTCGGCGCCTTCTTTTAGAGTAATTGCACCTAAGTCTATTCTATCAGATGGACGACTAGCAAAAATCCTCAAAAAGGTTGAGTCGCTAACAATTAAATTTCCATCAACTCCAAACGAAGGACCAATACTAAATAAACCTCCAACTCTAACTCGATAACCAGTAGAGTTATTGAAAGGAAAAACTTCTACCATAACTGGATTAGCTTTGCCTTGGCTAAATTGAAGAGGAATATCACCAAAGTAAGGTCGCGAGTCTCTGTCAAAAAGTATCACATCAGGAATTTTTAACTTATCTATATTACCTTCAACTTCAGGAAGGTTAATTACGGATTTTCCTGGCTCTACTCCTATAACATATATTGGGTATTTTTCCCCAGTCACTTCATTTCTAAATTTGGCAAACTCCAAATACATTGGACTGACAGATTCGATGGTATCAAATCCTAATGCTTGATACAAACGCGCGCGGGGAAAACTTTGATTTGATGTTAGTGCTTTATACTGAGAACTAACTAGGAATAAATCACCTTGTAAGCGTTGATGAACTGCGGTAGCGCTCGAGTAAAGTGCGTCTTGAAAACCGAGTTGTACGAACATCAATAATACAATAAATGCCATACCCGCAACAGCTACGGTGAAACGTCCTTTCTGCTGAATTAGCTGTAGCCAAGCTAGAGGAGTTTTAAAAACCATTATTTCAAGTTAGGAGTTAGGAGTTGGAATTTGAATGGCGACATCAACTTGTAAGTTAGTTAAACCTGCTACTCTTTGACTATCAATAGGGTTGTCGAGCCGAATTTTTACTTCAACTACTCTCCGGTCTGTATCAGCAGAGGGATTGACGCTCAAAATACTTTGACGCTCTACTTGTAAACCAATTTCGCTAACGGTTCCTTGAATTACACCGTTGAACGCTGTGCTAGTAATTTTTGCTTTTTGTCCTATCTGAACTTTTTTAATGTCAGTTTGATAAACTTCTGCTGATACGTACATCTGTGATATAGTGCCAATTTCTGCAATTCCATCACTACCAATAACTTCTCCTGTTTTGGCGTGAATTTTCAAAACTTTGGCACTAATAGGAGATTTTATGTAAGTTAATTCGTGTTCTGCTTTTGATTGAGTTGCGGCACTTGTTGCACTTTTAACTTCAGCAATAGCTAGTTGAACATCGGCAGGACGCACTTCGTTAAGACTTGCTAATTTTGCTTGTGCTTCCTTAATTTGGTCTTTAAGTGTACTGGTTGTACGATTTAGACCAGCTTGAACTTCGCGAATTTGTTGAGTGATAGTTTGTGATTGTAATCGTTTATCATCTGCTACAGATGCAGAAACGGCGCCTTGTCGATATAGCTGTTGATATCGATTATTCTCAGTACGTGCATTATTTAACTGTGCTTGTAAGCGGGCAATAGTAGCTTGTGTCGTTGCAATTTCGCCCCTAATAGTAGCCCGTAAGCGTGAAATTGTGGCTTTTTGAGCATCTATATCACTAGTTTTGGCGCCTGATTTAGTTTGAACTAGTTTGGCACGCGCAACTTCGACTTTATCTAATGCTTGTTGAAATGCTGCTGATGTTCTGGCATATCCTTCCAGCCAACCAATAACTTGTCCTGCTCGTACAGCATCACCTTCTTTTACAAAAATTCTCTCAACTCTTACTCCGCTTAATGAACTTGGCGCCGATAACTTTCTGACTTCACCTAATGGTTCAATACGACCTAATGCAGTAACAGCAACTCTAGCAGGAGTAGTTTTAACAGGTCGAACTACCTGTTTTTCACTTTGCGACATTACGTACCGCGTAACTGCATAAAAAGAGATGAGTGCCGCACTAATTCCAAGAGAAATAGCTAAAATTATCGGGACACGAGAACGAGGCTTCGTGTAAAACTGGCTGTCGTTATCTACAGTCATATTGTTCTCTATGTAAAGTACGCAAAGAATTATTCATGTGGCACAGGCATTGTGGCACAGGCATCCCTGCCTGTGTAACTTGTCAAAAAATATACAATGTCAGTTCATATGCCTGACCCACAAGACAAATAATTGAGGTTTGCTGTAAATGACTACAAATGTAGAGGCTTGTCGTCAATTAATAAAGCATCAATAGCAGTAAGCTAATAAACCTATTTTTAAATATTGCAAACAATTTAAATATTGTCAAGCAAATGTAAAGTAAATGCAAGTAAATGTTATTGGTATACCATTTCTTGCTGCAAGTATAAAGTTATCATGAAATACTTGATTGTAAAAACCATGTGTTTCATGAGATAATCAACAAATCATGGTAAACACTTGATTTAATACTCATTTGTTTAATTTATTCAGAAATAGCTTAACAAAGCGTTACGTTAATTACAGATTTTCTGCTGTAATTCCTAATATTTCTGATTAAAAGCAGTAATTATATTTGCTGCTAATACAGTTATTTAAGCAGCAAACAACTGTACAGTAGAATTTAAACATCAAAATATACATACTGTATCAGAGTAGGTAACAGAAACTATTCTTAAAAGTCTTGCTGTAAGAAACCTGGTTTCTGCACGTCTGAAAATAAAACATGTCAATCATAACTTAGCACTATGAAAGAAAAAGAATTATGCCTAAAGTGCTAGCAGTATTAATCGACAAAATAAACGTTGGCGCCAATCGTCGTCCAGTCAAGGATGACAAAGTAGTTGAGTTGATGCAATCAATTAGAGCCAACGGATTGTTAAACCCAATTACAATTGACCAAAACTTTAATTTGATTGCGGGGTTACATCGACTCACAGCTTGTAAAATGCTTTGTTATAAACATGTAGAGTGCAAAGTCGTAAGTTATGAAGATGCAGACCAAGCACGACTGGCAGAAATCGATGAGAATTTTATTCGTAATGAACTAGAACCTTTAGAGCGGTATGAACTCTGGTTAGAACGCGATAGAATTCTTGAGCGTATGGGTCTACGCTTCAAACCAGGGGATAACCAATACACAAAAAAGGGTGGTGAAACGGTTTCGCTACCTCCTAGAACAACATTGGAATTAGCCAGAGGATTTGGATACAGCGAACGCTCTTTTCAACAAGGTAAACAAATAGCAAGAGATATTCACCCCGATGTCAAACAGAAAATTATCACGACTCCGTTCAAAAAAAGTCGTACCGTTCAACTCAAAATAGCTAGAATTGCCACTTCGGAACGTAATTGTGCCGAAATAGCAGAAAAAGCATTCTCTGAAGCAATGGCAAAAGGAGATAAAACCGAAGCAGA
This sequence comes from Calothrix sp. PCC 7103, assembly GCF_000331305.1. Classification (GTDB taxonomy): domain Bacteria; phylum Cyanobacteriota; class Cyanobacteriia; order Cyanobacteriales; family Nostocaceae; genus Dulcicalothrix. Next base: position 1,935,534 of record NZ_KB217478.1, read on the forward strand.
ACATCAAGCTCAACTAGCAAAACAAGCTAGAGACAAACAAAAAGAACTACAGCTACAAGCACTCGAAGAAGCAATATTAAACAAATCAACCACAAGCAGCAAAAACGATAAACCGATTATCAAACCTATCATTACTAAGCGTGAAATCAGTATAGACACAGGTGAAAAATGGATGCTTCACAAGCATTTAGTTTACCGTGGCAAAACTACAGGCAAGCAGTTTATTAACTTATTACCATCAGATGCAGCACTGGCAATTGCTACCCTATCACCGTTTTGGGAACATGATTATCTTATCAACGAAGCGCGTGTTGTCGCGGTATTACGTTCTCAAGGACACATCAATAATTTTTGTCGTAACAACAAAATGCCTTTCCAGTATGAATTAGTGCTTAATCAACTTTATATAAGTGTTTTTTCTCATCACACAATTACCAAGCCAGAACCAACAATTTGTATCGAAGGTATCGAAGCAGCTATTAGTTATTTGTTAAACATGTACACAAATCCCAACAGTTTTGTGATATCTCCATTCATGGGACATGGTGAAACACTCATTGCTTGTGAAAGATTAGGACGTATTTGCTTTGTCGGTGATGAGAATCCTGACTTAATTAATCGCGGAATCGCGCGCTGGCAAAAATTCACTAATAAACAAGCCAAAAAAACCAGTTTGTAACCCAACAACACAATTAACCCTCTTGTGGAGTAAACCTTCTTGTGGAGCGGGCATCCCTGCCCGCCCCATATGCATGTGTATTTATAATTAAAATAATTAACCCAGCGGTAAATTGTACTCAAAAAACATATAAATTGTGTCTATATATAACCGAACCAACCTAAAGATATATCAATAAATAGTTACTAGATATACAGCTTTATTATCTTTAACATTCACATAATAACTATTACACATTTTTATAAAATTTCTAAAACTCTTATCCGAAATTTTATATATGTGTTAGTGTTTTAAGTAATTGTAAAGCTCAAAACTAGATATAGCTATATGCGCTCTTAGTGAAGAGGATGTAATTATGAACACGTGCGAATCCCAGAAACCGGGTTTCTTAGTGTAATTGACTTGTTACCGCAATATCAAAAAAGTGTTATTTAACACGCTCTGTGATTAATATCATTTTGTTTGAAGCTTGTAACAGGTGCTGGAGTAGTTTTACTATTTTGAATTCTAGATAGATGTACACCAATATATTAGGGATGTATGACATTATTTAACTTTGCCAACAAAATGCCAATTGTAAATAGTTTATCACTATTCCAAAATCATTTACTTAGTGCAAGTTATTTTAGTCCCCTTAGTTATTGGGTAACATTATCATTATTTATTATGTAGTAAATATAAAGTAGAATAGTTCGATAACTCTTCAATACAAAAATCTGTGTCACTTTTCAACCAAATGGTATTACAATTGCTGTTAGACTTAACTTAAACAGCGTTAAAAGTTAGTCGTCATTAGTTATGATTTTTTACTTCTTAATTATTACTTATTAGTAAGTAACATTAACAAATGACGATTCTGTTGACGCGAAAAACTTTGGTCATTGCAAATAAATAGCTGCTGTATAGAACAGATAGCTCGTTTTTGGTTGGTAACAGACATTACCAATTTTTTATCAACACTACCAAAGATTAGCCTATGTCTGCTTCTTGGATAGATACAGCCTTGTCACAGTTAAACGACGAAATAAGTAATTGTGAAAAGGTATTGTTCAAGTTTATTGAGGATAAAAAGAGGATGACAGCTCAAACTACGCCGATACATTTAAACAGAAAGCTGCAAGATAATCCTATCGCTATTATCGGCATGGCTAGTCTGTTTCCACAGGCAAGAACTCTGCGCGAGTACTGGGAAAATATTATTAATAAAGTTGACTGTATTACTGATATTCCAGATTCACATTGGAATGTCGAAGATTATTATGACCCGAATCCGCGCACAACTGAAGATAAAACTTATTGTAAACGCGGTGGTTTTATTCCTTATGTTGATTTTAACCCGATGGAATTTGGGCTACCGCCAAATATCCTCGAAGTAACTGATGTTTCGCAGTTATTAAGTTTGCTAGTAGCCAAAGAAGCGATGGAAGACGCGGGTTATAGCGCATCCCGTGAATTTAACCGCGATAACGTTGGAGTAATACTTGGTGTTGCTGCCTCAAAACAACTCGCAACTCCCCTCGCTGCCCGTTTGGAATATCCTGTATGGGAAAGGGTACTCAAAAGTTGCGGGTTATCTGAAGAAGATACGCAAAAAATCATCGAAAAGTTTAAAAGTGCTTACATCAAATGGGATGAAAACGCTTTTCCAGGAATGTTAGCAAACGTTGTAGCTGGACGCATAGCTAACCGTCTTAACTTTGGTGGTATTAACTGCGTTGTTGATGCTGCTTGTGCGAGTTCGTTCGGCGCCCTCAAAATGGCGATTAGTGAATTAACCGAAGGGCGTAGCGATATGATGCTCACAGGTGGGGTAGATACCGACAACTCCATCATGGCTTACATCTCGTTTAGCAAAACTCCAGCAGTTTCACCTAGCGATAATGTTAGACCCTTTGATGCAAAATCAGACGGAATGATGCTGGGCGAAGGTATTGGAATGTACGTTCTCAAGCGTCTGGCAGATGCCGAGCGCGACGGTGATAAAATCTACGCGGTAATTAAAGGCATTGGTACTTCGAGTGATGGACGCTATAAGAGTATTTATGCACCTCGCAAAGAAGGACAAGTTAAAGCACTACAACGCGCGTATGATGATGCTGGCTTTAACCCTGCTACCGTTAGTTTAATTGAAGCACACGGTACGGGAACAATGGCAGGAGACCCGACGGAATTCGGCTCTTTACGCGACTTCTTCGGCGAAGACAATACCAGAAAACAGTATATTGCCATTGGTAGCGTTAAATCACAAATTGGACATACTAAAGCAGCAGCAGGCGCCGCGAGTTTAATCAAAACAGCATTAGCACTGCACCACAAAGTATTGCCACCAACCATTAACATCACCGAACCGAACCCAAAATTAAATATCAAAAATTCGCCATTTTACCTTAACGCTGAAACTCGTCCTTGGGTACGTGCAGAAGGTACACCTCCTCGACGCGCGGGTGTAAGTTCGTTTGGATTTGGCGGTACTAACTATCACGTTGTTCTTGAAGAATATACAGGCGCCTCGGTAACTGGGATGCCAGTGCTATCTCCTTTCCGTATTCATACAACACCAGCAGAAATAATACTTTCGGCGCCTAACCCAGCACAGTTACTTACACATTGCGAAGAAATATTAAGCAAATTACAATCTGAAACTGGAGAAAAACAGTATCTCGAATTAGTTGAGGAATGTAAAACCAAAGAAATTCCTCTAAATGCGGCACGAGTTGGATTTGTTGCTGAGTCACATGCAGAAGCAATTAAGTTATTACAACAAACTGTAGATTTACTACGTTCCAAAGCAACACCAGCATGGGAACATCCCCAAGGTATTTACTACCGTGCAACAGGGATGGAATTAAACGGTAAGGTTGTAGCACTGTTTTCTGGACAGGGTTCGCAATACTTAGAGATGGGACGCGAAATAGTAATGAACTTCCCTGAAATGCAGCGTCTTTATGGCTACATGGATAGTTTATTATTAAAAGACAACTGTCAACCACTGTCGGAAATCGTTTTCCCTCATCCTGTATTTGATGCTGCAGAGAAGGAAACTCAAATTGCTACGCTACAACGCACCGAATATACTCAACCTGCAATTGGTATGTTAAGTGCAGGGATGTATAAAATTCTCCAACAAGCAGGCTTTAAATCTGACTTTACTGCTGGACATAGCTTTGGTGAATTAACAGCTTTATGGGCAGCAGGTGTATTTAGCGATGAAGATTACTGCTTCTTAGTTAAAGCGCGCGGTCGGGCAATGTCACCACCACAAGACCCTGACTACGATGCAGGCGCCATGCTAGCTGTAAGAGAAGAATTATCTAAAGTCGAAGCAATACTCAAACAACATCCGCACGTAAGCATTGCTAATTACAACTCTCAAAATCAAATTGTACTAGCAGGACCCACAGTAGAAATAGGCAAAGTTAGACAAGCTTTACAAGACCAAGGTTACAGTGCAATCTTACTACCAGTATCAGCGGCATTCCACACATCGCAAATAGCCTTCGCACAGAAAGCATTTGCAATAGCGCTAAAATCTGTAAACTTCCAAACTCCCAAAATTCCAGTTTACAGCAACGTCACTGGTAATATTTACTCAAACGAACCAAAGACAATTCAACGTCTATTAGAAACCCACCTTGCCAACTCGGTACTCTTTAAACAAGAAATCGAAAATATCTATCAAGCTGGTGGTTACTGCTTCGTTGAATTTGGTCCCAAGAAAATTCTTACCAATCTTGTTAAAGATATTCTTGGCAACCGTCCTCACCTAGCTATTGCACTCAACGGTTCACCTCAAAAAAATAGTTACCGAACTCTACGTGAAGCTGCCGTACAATTGCGCGTAGCAGGAATGCCACTTAAAGACCTCGACCCATATCAAATTCCAAAAGAGTTAACAACTGAAACCAACAAAGGTTTAAACATTCGCATCAACGGTGTTAACTACTTATCAGAGAAAACCCAAAAAACTCGTATCGAAGCACTGCAAGACAAACATCAAGTATCACTTCCTAAACCAGCAACTATCGACACAAAGAGTATGGCAATAACAGAAATTTCCTTACCCGATACCAATGGGCATCACCACAAACCACAACTAGAACCCATTACTAATAATGACGCCTCATTACACACTCCACAACCAAAACAAGAAGGGGAGCAAGCAACACCACCCGTCGCTAAAGAGATAAGCTTATTACCAATGCAACCAACAGCAAACAACCTTGCTTATTACCAACGGGTTTTGGAAAGCTTAGAATATGTCCTAGCACAATTTCAACAAAACCAAAGTGAAAATTTACAAGTTCACGGACTTTACTTGAACCATCAGAAGGAATATGCACAAACCTTCTTCCAACTGATGCAACAACAAAACGCATTATTTGCTCCGTCAACTTCCAACCCCAACCCAGAAATGAAACCTGTCATCATGGAAAGCTTAGAGCGAAGCATGATGCAGTTCCACTCACAGCAAAGTGAAACCCTACGTATCCACGAACAATACCTTCAACATCAAGTTGAGCATACCAAAAACTTCTTCCAACTCATCCAACAAGAATATGCGGCTGTTGTAGAAGGTGATGTTAAACAGGTAAGCTCCGTCAAAGTTCAACCGATATTGGCGCCTTCAACAAAACCAGAAGTTGCCCGCATCGAAATGCCTGTCGCACCTGTAAGTAAAGTAACTGCTCCCGAAATTCCTACACCACCTGTACAACTAAAACAAGAGCCAGCAATTATTAATCAGGTAGTTGAGCAGCAAGTAATAGCTAAAACACCTGACTTATCAAACCTGAGCAACAAATTACTAACTATTACGAGTGAAAAAACAGGTTATCCCATAGAAATGCTCGAACTCGACATGGATATGGAAGCTGACCTAGGGATTGACTCGATTAAACGGGTAGAAATAATGGGCGCCTTACAAGAAGCGTATCCCGAACTACCTCAACCAAACCTCGAAGAACTGAGCGAAAAACGCACTATAGGCCAAATCGTCGAATACTTACAATCTAATTCTTCCAAAACAGCATCAGTAGAAGTTGCTAAAGTCGAAGTGCGAACCACCGCAGATATTACCCCCGTAACAGCACCTACTATTTCAGAAGTTCTAACTACGGCATCAAGTAACGTTTTAATTCAAACTCCAACCCAAACAGCCATCCAAGAAGTTACAGTTCCAACTTTAGAACTAGAAACAATACCAAGCACAAAATCTGAGTTTGAATCTAAGTTTGAAAGTCTCGACCAAACATTACTTGCTATTACAAGTGAAAAAACAGGTTATCCCATAGAAATGCTTGAACTCGACATGGATATGGAAGCTGACCTAGGGATTGACTCGATTAAACGGGTAGAAATAATGGGCGCCTTACAAGAACAATTACCCGACTTGCCCAAACCAAGTAACATGGAGGAAATGGCAGAACTCCGAACGATAGGTCAAATAGTTGAGTATCTCCAGAAGTTATCTGGAAGTGAAAAAAAAAAGTATCAGTTTGATACGATTGACCGACGAACCGATGTAGCTGATGTAGTTGATGTTGGGAATGTCGTTAATGCGATTATAAATACAGGTATTCAACGACTACCTGCTCAACTCAAAAAGTTAAACGAACCAGATTGGTTAGATTTTAACTTACCACAGGGGTATGTAGCTCTTATTACTGATGATGGTACATCAACGACAGCAAAAGTTGCTCAAAGCTTAAACGAGAAGGGATGGAAAGTTGTAGTCTTAAACCTTCCTCCCACACTCGTCCCCGAAAAATCGGTTTTGCCAGAAGGTATCGACAGAATAATGCTGACAGACGTTTGCGAACTGCACTTACAACAAAAGCTGCACGAACTCACAACTACATACGGTTCTGTTGGCACCTTCATTCATATTCACCCACTCTTTCAAGCTAGTAATTCCCAAGGTATTTTATACAGTCCACGAGAAAAAGCAATCGTCAAACATATTTTCTTTATAGCAAAATACTTGAAGAAATCACTTACAGAAGCAGCACAAGTTGAGCGCGCTTGTTTTTGCACTGTTGCCCGTCTTGATGGAGCATTTGGACTAACTAACCAAGTAAACTTTGGCGCCGTTGGTTCCGGTTTATTTGGGCTAACTAAAACAATGATTTGGGAATGGGCAAATGTTTTTTGTAGAGCAATTGACCTTAGTCCTCAACTAGATGCTGATACATCCGCACGTTACATTATTGCTGAATTACATGACCCAAATCGTTATCTTACTGAAGTCGCTTATGGTAGTCAGGGTCGAGTAACGTTAATTGCTAAATAATAAATCTATGAAAAGACCGAATAAATTCGGTCTCTACATTTTCTTTTGCGGTGTGTGACATGTCTAAGAAAAATGTAATCAATTACATTGGTCGAGTTATCGACTATCGAAAAGAAGCTCCTATTCGCGGCGCCAAAGTTTCTCTCAGAACTGATGATATTTCTCTGACTTCTTACACTGATTTGGAAGGGATTTATAAATTTCAGATTAGTCCTGATAAATCTAAAAATATACGCGCTGAGATTTTTATTGAAGCTTCTGGGTATAAATCTTATGGGGGTTTTATTAATTTGGCGCCGGATAAGAAAGATTTAGGTGATTTTCGATTGGGGGCGCCGAATAATCAACAAAGTACTCAGCAAAGTAATCAACAAAGTAATCAATCAAGTAGTCGGCAAAGTAAAAGTGATAGTAATTTAACGCCTGTTATTGCTGTAATTATAATAGCATTTTTTATTTTGCTTTCGCTGGCGCTTAGAAGTTCTCCTCGTCGTAGTCCTGTTTATGATAGAACTCCACGTAGTGATTCTTTTGATGATTTGAGAAGATAGTTGATTTGTAGATTCTAGATAACTCATAACTCCTAACTCCTAACTCCTAACTTTTCTAAATATGACAACACTTGTTCAAGTAAATCCTTCTTCTGTTTTTGTTGTTAGTGGTGGTGCTAAGGGTATTACTGCTAAATGTGTAATTAAGTTGGCACAACAGCATCGTTGTAAGTTTATTTTGTTGGGTCGGTCTGAGTTAATTGATAATGAACCTGATTTTGCTCAGGGTTGTTTTGATGAAGCTGTTTTAAAGAAGCGCATTATGGACGAGTTTATTGCCACTGGTGGTAAACCGACTCCGATGAGTGTTCAGAAGTTATATAATCAGATTGCTTCGAGTCGCGAGATTAAGGAAACTTTAGCTGCTATTAAAGAAGCTGGTGGTAATGCTGAGTATTTAAGTGTGGATGTAACTGATGTTGCTGCTTTGAAAACGAAAATTCCGCAAGCAGCAGCTAGGGTTGGTGCTGTTACGGGTATTATTCACGGTGCGGGTAATTTGGCTGATAAGTTAATTGAGAAAAAGACTAGCGAGGATTTTGAAAAGGTTTATACTGCTAAGGTTCAAGGTTTAGAAAATCTCCTTAATAGTATTCCTGCAAGTCAGTTACAGCATTTGGTCTTGTTTTCGTCTGTAACGGGTTTTTATGGAAACATCGGACAGTCTGATTACGCTATTGCAAATGAAATTCTCAATAAGTCTGCTCATTTAGTTAAGCAGCAAAATCCTGAATGTCATGTTGTCGCAATTAACTGGGGTGGTTGGGATAGCGGTATGGTGACACCGGAGTTAAAGAAAGAATTTGCACGTCGAGGTATTGATATTATCCCTGTAGATGCGGGTACTCAAATGTTGGTTAATGAACTTAACCCCATTTATCACGATAATACTCAGGTGGTTATTGGTAGTCCAATGATTTTGCCCCCAGTACCTCTTGGTGCTGAGTTACGCAATTATAAAATACGTCGTCGTCTACTAGCTGAAGCTAACCCTTTTCTACGTGATCATACAATTTCTGGTAATTTAGTTTTACCTGCAACTTGTGCTGTATCTTGGATTTCTAATGTTTGTAAGGAACTTTACCCAGGATACATATTTTTTAATGACTCTAATTTCAAGGTGCTAAAGGGTATTACTTTTAACCCAGCTATGGCGCCATCCCATATTGTAGAATTAAAAGAAATTAGCAAGGTAGACGGGCAAGAAGTTAATCTACAAGCTCAAATTGTCAGCGAACTTCCCAATGGCAAACTTAACTATCACTTTAGTGCAGCAATAAAGTTAGTTCGTGAACTTCCTCCTTGTCCTATCTATAATAACTTTAACTCTGAGGAAGACAATATAATTACATTGCGTGGTAAACAATTTTACCAGCAAGACCCATCATCGTTATTTCATGGCGCCACTTTCCAAGAAATCCAACGTATACTAAATATCTCCCCTGAAAAAATTACCGCTGAATGTCTATGGAAACCTATTAGTAGTGAAGTTGCTGGTCAATTTCCAATTGATTGGCTTAATCCTTATGCGACTGACTTGAGTACACATCCCTTATGGATTTGGTTATATCACTACCATAATCAAATCTGTTTACCAGGCCAAATGGAAAGATTTGAACAGTTTGCAGAAATTCCTGTCAATCAACTATATTATGTCTCCTGCGAAGTTAAGCAAAAAACAGCAACAGGAATAAGTGCGGATTTTATCATTCATGATGCTAATGGTAAAGTATTCCTGCGATTGCTTGGAACAAAAGGAATTATTTTGCCTAAATTGTTAGGATGATCCCCCCTCACCCCCCTGCGAATTCGGGGGGAAACAAGAGCCAATTCTTAGCCCCCCGAATTCGCGGAGGAGCAACTCATGCCATTTCACTATTATTTAACAGAGCTATAAATCGTGGAAAAAATTGCTATTGTCGGATACTCTTGCCTATTTCCCGATGCCAAAAACCCTGATGAGTTTTGGCATAATTTAATTGGGCAAAAAGACTCTACTTCAACAATTACTGCTGAAGAAATGGGTGTAGAACCAAGTATATTTTATGACCAAGTAAAAGGTAATCCTGATAAATTTTATTCATTACGAGGGGCCTTTATTCGTGATTTTAAGTTTGATAGCAAAGGTTACAAACTTCCTCCAGCTTTTCTTGACAGTCTCGACAACACTTTTAAATGGTCGCTTTATGTTGCACAACAAGCACTCCGAGATAGTGGTTATTTAAATAATTCTGAAATACTCGCAAAGTGCGGGGTCATATTAGGCACTCTTTCTTTACCTACGAAGTATTCCAATCGTTTGTTTGCTCCTATTTATAAGCAAATTTTGGCGCCTGCTGTTGGTGAGTTGCTAAAAACAGATTTTGATTTACCTTCACTTGGTAACGGCGGCGCCTCAACTCATAATGCCATGATATCGGGTTTGCCAGCGGCTGTGATCGCCCAAGCGCTATCTTTATCGAATATTCATATGAGTATAGACGCAGCTTGTTCTTCACCTTTATATTCGATACGGTTAGCATCGCATTATTTATGGACGCATAAAGCAGATATGATGCTGGCTGGTGGTATTAGCGCTGCTGACCCACTATTTATCAGGATGTTGTTTTCGACTATTCAAGGTTATCCCGAAAATAATGATATTAGTCGTCCGCTTGATAAATCATCGCGCGGGTTGATAACTGCTGAAGGCTCTGGGATGTTTGTACTCAAACGTTATAGTGATGCTGTAAGAGATGGTGACAGAATTTATGCGGTTATTGCTGGAAATGGTTTATCTAATGATGGACGTGGTAAACACCTTTTAAGTCCAAATTCCAAAGGTCAAGTTTTAGCTTTCGAGCGCGCATATCGTGAAGCGAATTTAAACCCACGCGATATTGATTATATGGAGTGTCATGCTACAGGTACTTTACTTGGTGACACAACAGAGTTTAATTCAGTTGAAACTTTTTTCGGCAAGCATCAAGCTTCACCGCTTGTAGGTTCGGTGAAAGCTAATATTGGGCACCTTTTAACAGCAGCAGCAGCGCCTAGTTTGGCTAAGGTACTCTTGAGTATGTCCAAAGGTGTCATTCCTGCCACTATTAATGTTAAAGAACCGACGGGAACAGCAAATAACGTCATTTCTGCCAAAAATGTTGTTCGTAGTGCTACTAATTGGTCGAGTAAAGCAAATATTAAGCGTGCAGCAATTAGTGCATTTGGGTTTGGCGGTACAAATGCCCATATCATTCTCGAACAAGGAATGACTACGCATCCAGTAAATTCTTCTGAACCACTTCAGCTTACGAAGATGGCAATTGTAGGAATGGATGGCATTTTCGGTAATTGTAACGGTTTAGATGCATTTGACCGCAGTATCTATGACTGTACGCAGCAGTTTGTTTCTCTGCCTGCATTGCGCTGGCATGGTATCGAACAGCAACATGATTTACTTAAGCAGTATGGGTTGACTGATGGAAAAGCACCACAGGGAGCATATATTCAGAATTTTGATGTTGACACATTAGGGTATAAAATACCACCCAATGAATTAGCAAAATTGAATCCGCAGCAATTATTACTATTGAAAGTAGCTGACCGGGCGTTAAAAGATGCGAGTATCTCTGAAGGCGCCAATGTCGCGGTGTTAATTGCCACAGAAACCGAATATTCTGTGCATCAGTTGCAGCAAAGGTGGAATTTAGACTGGCAAGTAAAAGAAGGTTTAGAGAAGAGTGAAATTTGCTTACATAAAGATACAGTTAATGAGCTTGAAACAGTTATTAAAGACGCAGTTCACCACCCCGTTGAAATCAGCGAGCATGTTAGTTACATATCTAACATCATGGCAAGCCGAATTAGTGCTATGTGGGATTTTACGGGCCCAACTTTTACTATAACTGCGGGTGAAAATTCCACGTTCAAAGTATTGGAGATTGCCCAGCATTTATTAGCAACTGGGGAAGTTGATGCAGTATTGGTAGGAGCAGTTGATTTAGCTGGTGGTTTAGAGCATGTATTGTTACGCAACAAGATGGCGCCAATTAACACTGGTATCAATACTCTGAGCTACGACCAAAAAGCCAACGGTTGGAATATCGGTGAAGGTGCAGGCGCCGTGGTACTAATGCGTCATGATAGTAAAGAAAAACATCGTACTTATGCAGTAATTGATGCAGTTAGTCTTTGCCAACAGCACACCACCACAACAGATATTTTAGACAAGCGTCTCACTACTCCGGATTCAGCACAAGTACACAAAGTGTCACAGCAAGCACTACAAATAGCTAACGTCCAACCAAATGAAGTTGAGTATGTAGAAGTTTACGGTAGTGGTGTAGCACAAGAAGACGAAGCAGAAATTGCTGGGTTATTACAAGCGTATCGTGGTAAGCATGGATTGAACTGTGCTTTAGGAAGCGTCAAATCTAATATTGGCCATACATTTGTAGCATCAGGAATTGCCAGCTTAATCAAAACAGCATTATGTCTATATCATAGATACATTCCTGGAACACCCAAATGGACGGGTGTGAAAAACCAAGCTGTATGGCAAGGAAGTCCTTTTTACGTAGCTCCCGAATCACGTCCTTGGTTTTTAAACTCATATGTTAAAAAGCGAGTTGCTGCCATCAACAGTATTGGCATAGATGGTAGTTATGCTCACGTTATCTTATCTGAAGACCCCGAACAAGTAGAGCGTCCAAGTAAGTATTTAGAACAAACGCCATTTTACTTATTCCCAATCGCAGGAAGTAATTCAAGTGACTTACTTGAAAAACTCAATCATCTCCAAAACCAAATTGGCAATAATTCCATCAATCTTGCAAAACTAGCTAATCAAACTTTCACAACCTTTAAAACCAGTAACAACTCCGAATATACTCTCGCAATAGTTGGACGTAACCAAGTAGAAGTAAGCAAAGAAATAGACAACGCGCTTACAGAACGTGGAACAGGACTAAAAAAAGCATTTGAAACTGGGGAAGACTGGCAAACACCTCTAGGTAGTTATTTTACTCCTAAACCACTTGGTAAACACGGTGAAGTAGCTTATATTTACCCGGCTGCAATTAATTCCTACATTGGCATTAGTCGAAATTTATTCCGTTTGTTTCCGCACGTTCATGAAGACAAAGTAATCAAAAGTCTTTATAGTCTCGTAGCTGATATTGCTCAATTAGTCTTTCCACGTAGTCTCAACAAACTTACCACCCGTCAACTTGAAACCCTCGAAAAACAATTTCTCGAAGACTCACTTGCTATTTTCGAGACAGATATGGGGTTCGCGCGCTTAATGACAACAATAATGTGCGACGAATTTAAGGTGAAACCTAAGCATGTATTTGGTTATAGCTTGGGTGAAACAAGTATGATGTCATCTTCTGGAGTATGGAGTGACTTTAGCAAAGGTATCAACGCTTTTCACACTTCATCATTATTTAGTGATAGAGTATCAGGCGCCAAAAATGCCGTGCGTGAATATTGGGGAATGCCCACAGTACACCAAGCAAACGATGACAGTTTCTGGAGTACTTACCTATTAATGGCAGACCCGAATAAAGTACGCGAATACCTCAAAAACGAACCGCGCGTTTATTTAACACAAATCAATACACCCGAAGAAGTTGTCATAGCAGGTGATACCCAAGCCATAGAACGCACCATCAAAGCACTTGGTTGTAACGCATTTAAGGCGCCATTTAACCATGCCATTCACAACGAAGCAATGCGTTCCGAATATTCAGAAATCGTCAAACTCAACACTCTACCAGCCCAACAATTACCAAATGTAAAATTCTATTCAAGTGCTAGCTACCAAGAAATAGCATTAAACACCGATACAATTGCTCAAAGTATTGGCAAATGTTTGTGTGAACCACTTGATTTTCCCCGTCTTGTATCCCACGTTTATAATAACGGCGCCAAAATCTTCTTAGAAACAGGTTCAGGGAATGTATGCTCACGTTGGATAGACAAGATATTAGAAAACAAACCGCACATCACCATTCCCTTAAACCGTCGGGGAGTAGACGACCACACATCCATAGTTAGAGCATTAGCAAAACTACTCTCCCATCAAGTCCAGCTCAACCTCGAACCTCTCTACACCCAAGAAACCTCCAAAACCAATAGAGTCACCATGAAAACCGTCACCACAGGTGGACAAAACATCATCGAAAAAATTCTCGACCCAGAAAACCGTCAAAAATTTCAAAATTACCCCATCACTAACCAACCTCCAAAATTGCCTCAAGTAACACAAAAGGAATTCATAATGGAAAAGGTTACGAATAACAGTTTAAATTCTACCCCCGCAATAGAATTTGAAAAGTTAACTGAAGCAACCAAACAAGCTTCAGAACCATCTTATAACCAACCCATTACCATACAGAAATTAGAGCAAATAAATCATTGTTCTAACATTACAACACAGCGCATGTCGCAGCACTTATCCAAGCTCAATACAAACAACTCCAGCTTCAGCAAAAATCACGCAGCCTTCTTACAATCCAGGCAACAATTTAGCAAGCAAATGAGCGAAATCATCGAATTACAAATTGCTTGCGCTCAAAATTTATTAAAAGAATAGTAAAAAGTGCTGAGTGCGCTCGTGCTGAGTTGGGAATTAGGAGTTATGAGTTATAAGTTATGAGTTAAGAGTTATGAATTATAAGTAATACTCAGCACTCAGCACTCCTAACTCATCCCTCTGCGTCAATTTGAATACCTCAAAGGAATAAATTACGTGAAAACTGTAGAGACAGTCACAAATTTACACGATAACGGCTTAAACTTTCACGCCTTTTCCTTTTATCAAAACCAAACATGGAAAGGTTCACTTTCGTGCGTATCGTTCGACCATCAAAGCATTAGAAATAAACTCTTAAGCTTAAATCAACCTTGTTATATTATTAGGCATGAGGGGAAAATAGGCGTTACAAATGATGGCTACACCTACGCCACAGACAACACTGATAAATCAGTAGAATTACTTGCAGTAGTGGCGCCTACTACAACATCAAACCTAGGAGACCCCAACTTTCTATCGTTTCACGGTGTCAAATATGCTTATAGCACTGGTGCAATGGCAGGTGGTATTGCATCCGAAGAAATGATAATAGCATTAGGTAAAGCCAAAATACTAGCCTCATTCGGCGCCGGAGGTTTAACTCCCGACCGACTAGAAGCAGCTATTAACACCATTCAAACAGCATTACCAAATGGGCCTTACGCATTTAATTTAATTCATAGTCCTAACGAACCTGAAATTGAACGTCGCGCTGTAGAGTTATACCTCAAATACGGTGTACGCACTATTGAAGCTTCAGCATTTCTAGATTTAACTCCTAATATTGTTCATTACCGTGCAGCCGGATTAGGATTAAATACTAATAACTTTATTGAAATCAAAAATAAAATCATAGCAAAAGTATCACGTCGAGAAGTAGCGAGCAAATTTATGCAACCTGCACCTCAACGTATACTCAAACAGCTTGTAGAACAAGGCTTAATCACCCAAAATCAAGCATTACTCGCCGAAAAAGTACCTGTTGCAGATGACATTACCGTCGAAGCAGACTCAGGTGGTCATACAGATAATAGGCCCTTAGTATGTTTACTGCCTTCAATGTTAGCTTTACGCGATGAAATTCAAGCGCAGTATAACTACAAACAAGCAATTCGGATTGGAGTAGCTGGTGGAATTGCCAACCCCCAATCAGCACTAGCAGGTTTCATGATGGGCGCCGCTTACATTGTTACAGGTTCCATCAATCAATCGTGCGTAGAATCAGGTAGTTGTGAGTATACAAAAAAACTACTTGCCCAAGCAGAAATGGCAGACGTAATGATGGCGCCAGCAGCAGACATGTTTGAAATGGGCGTCAAACTACAAGTACTCAAACGCGGCACAATGTTTCCCATGCGCGCGCAAAAGCTTTATGAACTATATAGAGCTTATAACTCAATCGAAGAAATTCCCCTTGCCGAACGTGAAAAACTAGAAAAGCAAGTCTTCCGCAAAAGTATCGCCGAAGTATGGTCCGGAACAGTTACATACTTAACACAGCGTAACCCAGAGAAACTAGCCAAAGCAGTAAACAATCCTAAATTCAAAATGGCATTGATATTCCGTTGGTACTTAGGGTTATCTTCACGCTGGTCAAACTCAGGAGAAAAAGGACGCGAAGCAGACTATCAAATTTGGTGTGGTCCAGCAATGGGTGGTTTCAACGACTGGGTAAGAGGTTCTTACTTAGAAGAAGTCAAAAACCGCCATGTAGTAGATATAGCCAACCATATCATGATAGGAGCAGGCTATTTATACCGTATCCAAAGCCTAAAACTACAAGGTTTACAACTCCACGACTCCTACACTCAATACTATCCAGTCAATTCAACTTTAAATTAAATATCTCCGTAGAGACTCGATTTGTAGAGACCGTATTAATTCGGTCTCTACCAAAAAAAACATTTTAAACAGAGGCAAATAAATGGTTACTCCCAACAAGTTGTTTACCGCAGAAGGTATTCAAGAATGGATGGTGTCTAAACTCGCACTTTTGCTATCAGTGGCGCCAAATACAATTGATGTACAGCTACCTTTAGAAAATTATGGTTTAGACTCATCCCGCGCCATGATATTAGTTACACAAGCACAAGAAGTGTTTGGTGTAGAAATATCACCCGTATTATTATGGCACTACCCAACAATTGAAGCCTTAGCAGAGCGTTTAGCCGAAGATTGCCAAGAAAATACATCAAATACTGAAGATTCAAGTAGTGCAACACAAAGCGTAACTGTAGATTTACAAGCAGAAGTAGTACTAGACCCACGTATTTACCCAGCTTCACCTTACATTAGTGATTTTATATCATACCCAGACAATGTATTTTTAACAGGTGGTACTGGCTTTTTAGGTGCCTTTTTAATTTATGAACTATTAACACAAACAGATGCTGACGTTTACTGCTTAGTGCGTGCGGCAGATGAATCAGCAGGAAAGAATAAACTAAAGCAAAATTTACAAAAATATGCAATCTGGTCAGAGGACTTTGATAGCAGAATTACACCCATTCTGGGAGACCTATCACAACCACTACTAGGAATTAGCCGAGAAGGGTTTGAAATGCTCGCGGCAAACATGGATGCTATTTACCACAGTGCAGCAACACTCAATTATGTATATCCATATTCAGCGCTAAAAACAGCCAACGTAATCGGTACTCAAGAAGTAATACGCTTGGCAAGCATGATTAAAACCAAACCACTGCACTATGTTTCAAGTGTTGCAGTCTTTGAATCTCCTTTCTACGCTGGTAAAGTCGTCAAAGAAGACGATGAATTTAACGAATATTCAGGTATTTTCCTTGGCTACTCACAAACTAAATGGGTAGCAGAAAAACTCGTCAAAGTCGCGCGTGACCGTGGACTCCCCGTAACTATCCATCGTCCCCCATTAATTGCAGGACATAGCCAAACAGGTGTCGGCAACACAGATGATTTTATTAATTTAATGGCAAAAGGTTGTATCCAAATGGGGTGCTTCCCCGATGTCGATTATATGATGGATATGTCCCCTGTAGACTATGTAAGTAAAGCTATCGTTTATCTCTCACTGCAAAAAGAATCACTCGGCAAAGCATTTAACTTACAACATCCTGAACCGGCGCCGTTAAAAGACTTGGTAAACTGGATTAGCCAATTTGGTATCCCCATCAAATTCGTTCCTTACCAAGAATGGCAAAACCAACTATTAAACATAAATTCTCCCGACAACCCCTTATATACACTGCGACCATTTCTACTTGAGCGTTGGTCAGAAAAACAACTCACTATTCCCGATTTATACTTAAAACAAAACCGACCAATAATCAGCTGCGAAGCAACACAAAAAGCACTTGCAGACAGTTCAATAACTTGTGCGCCAGTTGATTCAAGGTTATTTATGACTTACGCAACTTACTTAATTCAATCTGGTTTTTTAAGCTTGGCTTAAAATTCACAGAAAAACCATCCACCACGTAGAGACGTTACATGTAACGTCTCTACATCCATTAACACGTATACTGCAAACAGATCAAATACGGACTCATGTCATGCTGAGGAACGTTAACGCAGTTTTCCCGTAGGGTAGCATCTCTATAATGTCATGCTGAGGAACAAAGCATCTCTATAATGTCATGCTGAGGAACGTTAACGCAGTTTTCCCGCAGGGTAGCATCTCTATAATGTCATGCTGAGGAACGAAGCATCTTTAAGAATTTCATTTATTTTAAAAGTAAAATCGTAACCCTTTTTTAATATAACGTCGCACTCTGTATAAAACAAAGATATTATAAAATATAATTTCAGTATTTATGCAGAATTTCCTAGCGAATCACCGTACCGCGATAGTCGGTGAGTGTCAACTAAAGCAGATAAGGATTGGCTAGATACACTTTTACGCACGCAAGGATTAAGGTAAATGGCAAAATTTGTGGGGTGGTTTTTTCTTGTGGAATGGGCATCCTTGCGCGTTCCACAAGATTAGCCCTATTCCACAAGATGGTTAGCTTAAGTTTTGGGAGTTGCTAATTATACAGCCAGCGCTTTAGATGACCCTTGGCGCCCTGCACAGCGATAGCAGCAACAGAACCGCGTGCGGGTACTAATTCCAGCAAACTCCAATCTGAGGCAGTGTTAATTTTTGCTCCTTCGTTAGGAGTTAGCGAAACTTCTATTTGTTGCAGTTGAGAAATTCCGGCACCAGTAGCTTTAAGATAAGCTTCTTTACAAGTCCAGTAACGGAAAAATACTTCTTGCTTTTGGTTGGGAGGAAGCGACTTCATCACCGCGAACTCCGAAGCTGAGAAAAATTGTTGAGCAAGTACTAAAACATCTGTTACTGGTCGAATATACTCTAAATCTATCCCAATTGGTCGGTTAAGAGATACTGCACACAGCGCCATCCCTTGACAATGAGACAAATTAAACCAAATTTGGCTGTCTTTAAATGGTTCTGCTAGTACTGGTTTACCAAATGCTTCATAAGCAAACTGTATTTCTTGTGGTGTGACATTTAAATAACGGCTTAATATGGTTCGCAACATACCGCGACCAACTGTAAAACGTTGTCGGTGCTGTTGAAAGTACAAACGTTCAGCGCGCGCGAGTTCGTCTTCAGAAAGAAGCTTACCAAATTGTTTCAACTTAGACTCTGGCTGGTCAAGCTCCATTCGCCAAACATGAATCTCGTCTTGCAACAAGGATAATTCAGCCGGAGCAGTTAGCCACTGAGAATTGCTATCTGTCACCAAGGTACGCAGTTTAGAATTTTGCATGTCTATTTTAGATTATTGATACTTAAGGGAATTGGCAATAGGGAACGGCAACCTGATACTCACTCTCACTAACCACACCAGAAACCCGGTTTCTTTACCGATATATCCGAATCACAACAACAATTTTGCGTAGAAACCTGGTTTCTTTACCGATAATTTTCAATCTTTTAATCCTCTAATTAAGGAATAATAGATTTTTTTTAAGCCAAAATTGTCTGTCATGGTCTTTTTAACTGAAATTTACGCAGCAATTGCGATACTCCCGACAAGGGGGACTATGAGATTTAATACGCAATTCCCTTTTTAATGGGAACTTTAGGAGATTACAACAATCTATGTTACTAACCGAGTATTTTTCAGACATCCTCAAAAAAATTAACGTAATAATATCTATCTAGAAAATTTAGGCTACACAACAAATGTCTCTGTACATTTTCACATACAGAAGCATAGAAATTATAATTAGACTAATTTTAGCTAGCACTTAGGTCACGCAACACTAACTATTCCAATCGTGTAGCAACTCTCCTTTAAGTTGAGCTAAAAATAGTTATTGATGTTTCATACCACTGTTAACTTTCTATTGTAATTACTTTTATGTGAAAGTAAAGAGAAAAAGTTATGAAAATCTGAAATAAAAGTAATTTAATTGATTTACTTTGGTAACATACCTCTACAAGTGAATAAACACTGTATAGTTTTAAAACATCTCATATTCTTTTACAATGAATAGGAAAACATCAGTAAATCGTATTATCAAGTACATTGATAAAAGCATAATGAATAAATAGTTTACTTGATATGTAAAGCTGTTGAGCATTCAATAAAAATAGGCGCCTTTCCTATAGGGTGTAAATAATCTGTATCAGATTGTGATGTACTTAACGAGTAAAAATGCGGTATTTTAATGCATCATCAACAAAAAACACTCACAGGAGCGACATATAGTATGTCAGAGATGCGGATGCATAAACATAAATCGCTATTTCTTGGCGCCGTTACATTACTGAGTCTGGTTAGCGGTACTGTTGTAGCGAGTCCAGCACAAGCAGAAACAGTTATGGAAAGAGTTAAACGCACAGGAGTATTAACAGCAGGTACTAGCAGAGACGCAATTCCCTTTGCTTATGTAGATAGTAAAGGGCAGTCAGTGGGTTACTCAATAGACATGCTGGTAATGGTTAAGGAACAATTGGAAAAACAACTAGGCAAGAAAATTCAACTTAAACTAGTTAAACTTACTCCTGCACAGCGAATCCCCCAAATTCAAACTCGTAAAGTCGATATAGTGTGCGACGCTAGCAGCTTTACCTGGGAACGTGACAAGCTAGTAGATTTTTCCGTCAGTTATGCCGTTACAGGTACACAGCTACTAGTTAAAAAAGATAGCACATTGGGTACGCCTGAGTCATTGTTAGGTAAGCGGGTTGGAGTATTGCCGCAAACTACAAACGAACAGGTAATTCGTAAAGTGCAACCTAAAGCACAACTTGTAAACTTCAAAAGTCGCGACGAAGCATACACAGCATTGCAACAAGGAAAAATAGACGCTTTTGCATCGGATGGTATTCTCTCTGAAGGGTGGCTGCAATTGCAGAAGAATCATGATGCTTTTAAAATAGTACCCGACCGTCCTTTCTCGCGTGAAGGTATTGCGTGTATGGTACCAGAGAACAATTCGAGATTTCTGGACTCTGTGAACTTTGCGCTAATTAAATTTATGCAAGGAGTCATAAACGGTAATCCTCGTAACGTAGCCATATTTGACCGCTCATTTGGCACCAAAGGTACCATTTTTCTCAATCAGGACTTGCGTGATTTAGCAATAGAGACAATGCAGCTAATCATCGAGTCACGTCAAGAAATTCCCAAAAACGAACTGTAAAAGGGGAAAGCTTGCAACGGATGTAACGGATGTAACGGATGCAACGGATAAGCTTGTTACAAATAGGTAGTTATTTCAGACGCCTCCTTTCACAAATTAATTATCCGTTACATCCGTTAATAATCCGTTGCCAATTTTTTTCTTCCGTGAGAAACAAATTTTTTACACATTATGTCACTGTTGAGAAGCAGAATCAATCTGTTAGTATCTCTGGACTGGTGTAATTAATTATGAAGCAAATTAGGGCATTATCAATATATATGGCTGTTTTCGGCGCCATAAATGTTATTAACTACGACCAGCAAGTAACAGCATCCACTCTCAAAAACAACTATGAAAATAAAACCAATTACTCATCAAGAAATAATCAAACTTCATCCCCACTATATCGTATTGTCCAAAACGGTAAATACGGTTTTATTAACCAAAATGGAAAAATAGTCATCCCCCCACAGTATGATTTAGCTTGGGGCTTTATTGATGGGTTAGCACAAGTAAAAGTTGGCGACCAATATGGTTATATAGATACGAAGGGTAAAAAAGTAATTTCGCCAAAATACCGTTTGTCATATGCTTTTGCAAACGGTGTAGCATTAGTTTTAATTAAAGATAAATACGGATTTATTAACTCTGAAGGAAAAGT
Source organism: Calothrix sp. PCC 7103 (assembly GCF_000331305.1). Lineage (GTDB taxonomy): Bacteria > Cyanobacteriota > Cyanobacteriia > Cyanobacteriales > Nostocaceae > Dulcicalothrix. The sequence goes on from NZ_KB217478.1 coordinate 1,956,891, forward strand.
TGTAATTAAACCGCAATATGACGGCGCCTTAGCTTTTAGAAATGGAATGGCAGCAGTACAAATAGACGATAAATGGGGATATATTGATTACACAGGTAAAACAGTAATTAAACCGCAGTTTGAAGCAGCTTTGCATTTTTACGAAGGACTAGCTGCTGTGCAAGTAGGTAATAAATGGGGATATATAAATGTTGATGGTCAAATAGTCATTCAACCTGAGTTTGAAAGCACTTTGAGATTTACCGAAGGTCTAGCAGCAGTACAAGTAAACGATAAATACGGCTATATTAACCAATCAGGTCAATATGTTATAAAACCTCTATTCAACGATGCTTGGGAATTTACCGAAGGTTTAGCAGCAGTACAAGTGGGGCAAAAATGGGGTTTTGTCAATGCTAAAGGTGAAATGGTAGTTCCAGCACAATATGATAAAACCACAAATTTCTCGCAAGGGTTAGCAGCAGTGAAAGTCAACGATAAATATGGCTTTATTGACAAAACCGGAAAAATGGTTATTTCACCGCAATTTGATTTAGCACTCGCATTCACAGATGAACTAGCTTTAGTGTACGCCCGTGGTGGCGCCGGTTACATTAACAAACAAGGTAAATTCATCTGGAACCCCACCAATTAACACTTAGTAAAATTTTGCTCTTGTGGAGCGGGCATCCCTGCCCGCCCTTAAATATGGAACAGGCAAAGATGCCCATTCCACAATTAACTTATGTACCAGCCTTAACTGGGTCAGCGATGTACTTAAATGTTGGCTCCGAGTTCCAAGGACCCCGTTCATCTTTGTTTACACCATTTTCCTGACTCGCAGAAGACAAATTATAGTAAATATCAACTGTATTATCAGGTTGAATATTGCCAAACATCGGGTCAGTTAGCTTACCTAAAGAATCTAGTGCCTTCATAAACATCTGCGTATGAGAAATTTCTCGTGTCAACAAATGCACTAATGTTTTCTTACTACCTTCATCGGTAGATAGCTTAATCAACTCTTCATAAGTTTGACGGGCGCCAGCTTCAGCGGCAATGTTAGCTCGTAAATCACGCACTACATCACCACCTTCGTTAACGTAGCTGGCAGTCCAAGTATTACCTTGGCTATCTAGCAAATGAGGCCCCATACCGCGTACCGCAAATAAAGTACTTTTATATGCTTCGGTTTGGTCAACATTCTTGGTATGAGCTTCAATCATCCTGCCCACCATTTCTAAATGTCCAAACTCTTCTAGCGCAATATCTTGCAGCATATCCCGAATTCCTGCATTTTCGCAGTGAAACGACTGTGTCCAATATTGCAAAGCTGCTGTTAATTCTCCAGTGGCGCCACCAAATTGCTCTAAAAGCAATTGAGCAAAACGAGGATTTGGTTCATCAATTTTTACACTATGAATTGGTTCTTTCTTGTGAAAAAACATGGCTGCGTTCCTCTTTGTGTGCTTTTACAGTAACAATTTATACTTTGTTTTTAGCAGTTTAGCCAAGTAAACTTGATTTTTCAATGTGAATGAATGTCTGTTTAAATTAGCTAAACCCGATTCAATATTCAATTAAAATCTGTTTTTAATTATCTGTCTATAGAAATAATTAAATATTGAAATAACTGTGTCCACAGTATTAGTTAACTTACTGAATAAGCCAAAGCTTTTGAGCAGAGGCATTTATGTTAATCTAAATTTTTGCCTAACTTAAGTAATATATTCTTGTGCTAAACATTCAATGTTCGACTCATAACTTAGAGTGTATGGGCTTTATTTACAAATTGTTTTGGTGGTGTTTTACGTACCATCTCAAAACCCATTTTCTTGCAAAAGTGTTAAATGACTCATATAAAATTTAGGAATATTAAGTATATATATACAATTTGTAGCACAGGCGAGATACCTATGCTACTGGCTTATTCTAACTGCGTCACTACTCTCTCTAATTCATCAGTTAAAAAACCTGGTTCAAGCTCTTTATAAATATTTAATAAACTACGGTAGTACCAAAGCGTTCCTTCTTTACCACCTTTAAATTTACTCCAAACCGCTTCTCCTGTTTGATACCAATCTGCTAATATGGAACGTGCATTATGCAATTTATCTGCAAGCGAGACTCTTCTCACCGACGGTGAAGCATACCGTAAGTTCTCAATATATTTTTGTTTGCGTTCAAACCAAGGTGGTTTTGGTATTACTTCCGCATCAGTACATCCATCAACGATATCTACTACTCTATCACCAAAATGACGACGAATTTCTTCACGAGTTTTGGCGCCACCTTGGTCTTCAACTGCATCATGAAGCAAGGCACCGATAGCTTCATCTTCATCACCACCGTTTTCTAGTACCAATGCTGCTACACTTAATAAATGACTGATATAAGGAATACCACTACCTTTACGTACTTGAGTTGCATGAAGTTGGGTTGCATATACTAATGCAGCTTCAAAACGGGATGTTAATTTGGAGTTTTGCGTCATACTTTTAAATGAAATACAAGATTCAAAGTAATACTCAGTAATTTTTAGTATAGCCAACGCCTGGAAAAGGCTATTTCCAGTTTTTGTTATATTTGTACATGTATTAATTATTCAATTGTGACAATAGCTGCGGTCGTAATAAGTCGTGTCGAGATAGACTTTAACTTCATACAAAATTCTAGCTGTTGTTATATAGGAACAATTTCCTACTACTCAAATATAGAAACCGGGTTTCTACGCCAAATATTCATTTTTATTACAATATTTCAACGTATATTCCGGGTTTCTAAAATTTAAATTGATTTTACGGCTAATTGCATTGGGGAGCAATAACCGTGAAATAACTTTCATGTAAGTAGATGGGCAATAAATTGTAAAAAATAGTTCTCAAAAAGTAAGCATACTAAATTTTAGGAGATAAAATAATGCGTGTTTTTGTAACTGGTGGTTCCGGATTTGTTGGACGTAACCTAATTAGAAATCTTGTTCAACAAGGTATTGAAGTTAGCGCACTCGTCAAATGGGAGTCAGAAATTCCTATCCTAAGAGATTGTGGTGCCACTCCCATAAGCGGCGATATCAATGACTTACAAGCACTGAAGTCTGGAATGTCTGGATGTGCAATAGTCTTTCACGCAGCTGCAAAGGTAGATGATTGGGGAGTTCTAGAAGATTTTCAGAAAGTCAATATCAATGGAACAGAGCAAACCATCGCAGCAGCAAGAGCAACAGGTGTACGGCGCCTTGTTTATGTGAGTAGCGATGCTGTTCTAATAGGAGGAAAACCAATCATCAATGCGGATGAAACTCACCCACTTCCTGCAAAACAATTAGGTTATTACGCACTTACCAAAGCAATTGCAGAGAAAAAGGTTGTTGAAGCAAATTCAAATGAACTTACAACAATGGTAGTTCGTCCTCGTTTTGTCTGGGGAAAAGGAGACACAACATTAATGGCACGCTTTGTCAAAGCTATGCGTAATGGTGACTTTGCTTGGATATCTGGAGGTCGCTATCCTATTTCTACCTGCCACGTCAAAAACTTGTGTGAAGGACTTATTTGTGTAGCAGAGCGAGGAAAGGGAGGTGAAATTTACTTTATTACCGACGGTGAACCTGTAGAATTCCGCAGCTTTATTACAGAGCTAGTCAGAACTCAAGGAGTTGAGCCAGGAAGACTTAGCGTACCGCATTGGTTAGTTTGGAAATTCGCATGGACTTTAGAGACTGCTTGGAATTTGTTAAACCTCAAAGGTTCACCTTCCATCACCCGAACAGCCTTATCTATGATAGGTTCTGAAGTTACCGTAGATGATACAAAAGCACGACGCGAACTTGGTTACAAACCAGTTATTTCACGCCAACAAGGACTATTAGAAATGTCTTAAATCTCTTAAATCTCTTGAATCTCTTGAATCTCTTGAATCTCTTGTGGAACGGGCATCCTGCCCGTCCCAAACACTTTAACCAACCTTATTAACCCGCAACTGCCCACAAGCAGCATCAGCTTCCAAACCGCGCGAATAACGAACACTCACAGCAATATGTTTATCTTTCAAAACTTTTACAAAATTATTAATACGCTCAGTTTTCGGACGTTGATAATCTACTTCACTAATTGGATTATAAGGTATCAAGTTCACATGGCTTTGGAAACCGCGCAGGCGCCTTGATAATTCCAATGCATGTTCAGGCAAATCATTCACTTCTGCAAGTAATATATATTCAAACGTAGCTCGGCGCCCAGTTATTTCTACATATTCACGGCACTCAGCAAGTAAATCTTCAATAGGGTATGAATGGGCACTAGGAATTAATTGTGTACGTAGTTTTTGATTAGGAGCATGTAAACTTACTGCTAAAGTAACTTGCAGATTGTTTTGGGCAAATTGGCGAATACGGTTACGAATACCAACTGTTGATACTGTAAGGTTACGCTGTCCAATCCCAATGTCTTTATTTATAGAATGAATGGCGCCTAAAACATTATCTATATTTAATAGCGGTTCACCCATCCCCATAAAAACTATATTGCTAACGCGGCGCTGAAAATCTTGTTGTACCGTTAAAACTTGGTCTATAATTTCTGCACGTGTAAGGTTACGCTTAAACCCACCTTTACCTGTAGCACAAAAGTCACACGCCATAGGACAACCGACTTGAGTCGATACGCACACCGTAAGACGGTTATCAGAAGGAATACCAACGGTTTCAACTATTTGCCCATCATCAAGTCGCAGTAAATATTTTATTGTGCCATCCGAAGCAACGGAACGGAAATGTTCCGTCGAACGTCCAATGGGAATATTAACTAGTTCCGCACGCCATTGTTTAGGAAACGCTGAAATATCAGCTAGCGTTCGCACACCTTTATTATAAATCCAGTCATGCAACTGCTTACCACGAAATGCAGGTTGCCCCTGTTGAACCACCCAATTCGTCAACTCGTCCACATTGGCGCCGAGTAATGGTGGAATAGAGATTGTAGCTCGTGGTTGTTCTTGGGTAGAACCTTTGACTACAGGTAAAGCTTCCGAGACAGACATAGTAAATCACAGTTAAGACGATGCATATCCTATCCTAGAACTTTTTGCACAGAATCAACCTCCTGTCCCTTGACCTACTTTTATTAACAAAACAAACATGTAGAGACGCGACATGTCGCGTCTCCAACACAATACAAATCATATTATTAACTAAAGGTAGAACCATTCCAGCCCCACATATAGCCCTTTGCATCAGCAAATTCTATATATATCCGGTTTTTCGGCACACCTAAAGCTTGGTTAATTTCTTGACAAAAATCTTGACTCATTGCCTGTGTTTGCTCAGACTTCATGGCACCCACACTCTTAACCTCTATATAACAAGCAGGCTCAGTATTTCCCGCAAACGTCATCGGTACATCAGGCTCAAAAGCAGTCATTACATAAGACTCAGGTTTCCCCGTATGCTTCGCCAACTTTGCCGAAAGACCTTTGAGCATTGTCTCAACGTTAGATTTTTCAGGCGCCGGAATATTTGATTGAATTTTGATTAGAGGCATAATTGATTTTATTTAGGATGGTATATGAATAGATTTTATGTGCGAAACAAGCGATTATATTCAGGATGGTAAAGACGAGAACGCCCATTAACCGAACCAAGCGCAGCACTAACAATATATAAAGTTGTGCGAATTAAATTCTCCTCGCGCGTACAACTAGCCATCTGCTCCAAAGGAACAACCCTTATTTTCTCATCATCCCATCCCAACCGATAGCAAATACCCACAGGCGTATCAGCAGGATAATATTTAAGCAACTTAACCTGAGCATCATCAACATGACGCGCACTCAAATATAAACACAAAGAAGCTTGATGCGCTGCCAACGAACCCAACTCTTCAGACGATGGTACCTCTGTACGCCCACTAACGCGCGTCAAAATAATAGTCTGAACCAAACCAGGTACCGTTAACTCAGCTTTCAACTTTGCCGCAGCAGCTTGAAAAGCACTAATACCCGGTACAATTTCAAAATTAATATGAGCTTTAGCCAAAAGCTGCATTTGTTCATGAATAGCACTATACAAACTAGGGTCTCCAGAGTGTGCGCGTACTACTAACTTTTGTGAATTTACCCTATCAACCATCACTTCGATAATCTCTTCCAAACTTTGACGCGCGGTAGGAATAATTTCAGCATCCTCTCGACAAAATTGCAGGATAGGAAGTGGAACTAAAGAGTCTGCAAATAAAACAACATCAGCATGTTCTAAGATATTTTTAGCTCTAATCGTTAACAGTTCAGGGTCTCCTGGTCCGGCACCAATAATATATACAGTATTTTTTTGGTATTTATTATTATTTTTGTTACATACATTTAACGTAGATTCGCGCATAATTTGAAAAAAATAGAAGTTTTAGAAAAAAAAATTGAGAAATTCTCAGTACCTTTCCGGATGATGACCCTATATATAGTAGAAGTGATTGGTAGATGCACCCTGGTTAAGCCCTAGAGAAAACAACTCTGGGGCATTTTTTATTTTTAGGGCACTGCCCCAAGCGCTCTTACTCCCTGTTTTCTACCTCATCTACATTTGAGACAACATCGGGTAAAGAACGATTTTTAATATAAAGCCACCATAATCCGGCTAACCCTATAGCAATTCCTATCAAGCTAATAACTTGCGCCATTCGTAATGGACCCAGCATTAAACTGTCAGTTCGCAGTCCTTCTATCCACAAGCGGCCTAAACTGTATGCTGGAAAGTAAGTTAGAAATAATGTACCAACTTTCAACCTTGGTTTACCCTGCAAACCTTTAAAGAATAAAGTTAGTAGTAAAGCGAATACCCCTAGGTTCCATAATGACTCATAAAGAAACGTAGGGTGAAAAAATTCAACATTAGTAAATCCTACGGGGCGCCTTTCGGGTGGAATATACAGTTTCCAAGGTAGATTAGTGGGACTACCAAAAGCTTCAGAGTTAAAGAAATTTCCCCAACGTCCTATTGCCTGTCCCAAAATAAGAGATGGCGCCACCAAATCAGCCATTTGCCAGAACGAGACTTGTTTAAGCTTACAGAAAATAAGTGCAGCAACCGTTCCACCTAAAATTGCTCCGTGAATTGCAATACCACCTTGCCATATAGCAAAAATACGCTCAGGATGTTTAGCATATTCTGGCCACTCGAATATCACATAATATAAACGCGCGGCTGGAATGGCGCCAATTACTAGCCAAATTGATAAATCACTGATTAAGTCGGGGTTTACCTTGCGACGCTTCGCTAAATATTGCGATAGCGTAACACCAATAAGCACCGCAGAAGCAATTAGCAAACCATACCAACGAATCGTAATTGGTCCAATTTGAAATAAAACCGGGCCTGGGGAAGTGAATTGAAACGCCAAAGGGGCAATGGAAAAATCTAATATCATAATCAATAGTTAGGAGTAGGGGCGGGTTCACGAAATTTTTATTATTAACCAGGATATATGTAAACCCACCCGTACAAGAGTTAAAAGTCGTAGAGACGCAATTAATTTGGGTCTGTACAGGTTAGATTGTAGTTCGTCGGGTGTAAGCGTAAACGTAAACGCAGTTTTCCCGTAGGGTAGTTTTCCCGAAGGGTAGTGAAGCGCAACCCAACAACATATACATTAGTTTAAGTATAATTAATCATTGTCAAGTTACAAAATATATTAAACTATGTTGATACGTAATTTAATAGAATCGCGCTATGCCCAGCAAAGTAAGTTCTTTGAACAGTCCGAAGGCTTTCAACACTTAGTATCAGGTGTAGCAGATATTAAATTTTATGATGAATTTATCGCCAACCTTTGTAAAACCCACCTTAAGAGTCCTCAAATACTAGCATTTCTTTACGCAGCGGCGCCTCCGACTGTTGCAAATACCATTCAGCATAATATGCTAGAAGAACTGGGACTTGACGCTGAAGGAATTTGCCATCCTGATTTATTGCGAAAGTTAGCGAGTGCAGTAGGACTAGATAATGCCAAGCAAGTACAAATAGAAGCTTCATCACAAGCAGAATTACATCGAATGTGTTCCGAGCCAATGCTGTATGGGACACTAAAAGAACTGGCACTATCAGTATTGTTAGAAGTAACTTGTTTTGAATGGATGCTGTCACGTCTTTCGGGAAAAATGGGAATAGCTCTGCAACAATACCGAAAACTTGATAAAGAAAGCTTAGAATGGTTTTTTCATCATTCGGAAGTTGATATACGTCATGCTGAAGAAGGTTTAGATTCCGTCATTAATTACGTTGAGTATTATGGTTTTGAAATTGATGACTTAGAAACTATCTTAGATATAACGTTTCGTGAAAATATATTTATCAAGCGATACTTTGGAGAAATTGCACTAGCAAAAGAAACGGAGATGTTAACATGAAAATTATCGAAGCAACTATGACTCCGCTCAAAATCCCTTTTACAGAATCTTTCTCTCATAGCACTAAATCTAGGACTTATTCAGATTCCATCGTTGTGAAATTAAAAGCGGCAGATGGTACAATTGGTTATGGTGAAGCTGTAGCGCGTCCCTATGTTACAGGAGAAACTGTAGAATCTTGTTTACAGTTTATGGCTTCGACAATTTGGGAACATATCAAACACATTGATTATCCAGAGCCAGAACCAGATATATTTTGGTTATATAAAATCAGCGACACAATTCCCACGGCAAAAAGTCAAGGTGTTATTGCATTTAATGCTGCTAAAGCTGGTTTTGAATTGGCTTTAGTCGATTGTTTGCTAAAAAGTCAAAACCTATCACTATCTACCATTTTACCACCCAAACGTAATACTGTTATTTATAGCGGCGCCATCACATCAAGTTCAATAGAAAAAGCCGTTAAAAATGCCAAATCCTTTAAACTATTTGGTTTAAAACATATCAAAGTCAAAATAACTGGAGAAGAGGACTTTTCGCGTCTCCATGCAATTCGTCAAGCAGTCGGACAAGAAACTTCATTACGAATCGATGGTAATGGTATATATGATTTTGAGGCTGCTGTTAGAGTATGTCAGGAATTAGCCCAGTTAAATATTGATTCTGCCGAACAGTTAATCGAGCGTAGTACACCACAAACTTGGGCAAGATTGAGAAAAATGGCGCCTATCCCCCAAATGGTAGACGAATCATTAGTAACAATTGAAGATGCTGAAGCTTTAATTGCAGCAAATGCCTGTGACTTTTTTAACTTAAGAATTTCTAAATGTGGTGGTATTGCCCAAACAATACGAATTGCACAACTAGCCCAAACCGCAGGAATAAAAATCCAACTCGGATGTCAAGTAGGAGAAACTGCTATACTTTCAGCAGCAGGTAGGCATTTAGCTGCATGGCTAGACGATGTAACTTTCGTTGAGGGTTCTTACAGTGACTTATTACTCAGCGAAGATATTAGTAGTGAAAGTATTCGTTTTGGTAATGGTGGTAAAGGTGGGTTATTGCGTAAACCTGGACTAGGAATTGAAGTTAAAGATGAAATACTAGAAAAGTATACCTGGCAACGGATACAACGGATGTAACGGATGAGTTATTGGTGACAAACCAACTACAAGCAAACTACAATTTAAGCTACAAACAAAAATAAGCCAGATAAAATAAACTATCCGTTACATTCGCTCATCCAATGATACTAAGCACATTTGTTCGCTTTTTTGGCAGGCGCCTTGCGAAACAGCTTGATGTCGCAGCATTGAATCCAGAAGCAGCACAATTATCACTTCTTCATTCAATTTTGGCGCCGAATGCTGACACTGCTTTTGGTAGAGAACATAATTTCTCCTATATAAAAACTGCTCGTGATTACTATAAATGCGTTCCAATTAGAGATTATGAAGGATTTCGTCCCTATGTTGACCGTATTATTGCAGGGGAAGCGGGTATACTGACAAATGAATTATGTACAATGTTGACCTTAACGAGTGGTACAACTGGTAAACCCAAGTACATACCCGTTACAGAAACATCTGAAAGACTGGGTTCTGGGTTGATGAAACAATGGCTTTACAGAAGTTTGTTAAACCATCCTCAGTTTCTGTCACGTGCAATAGTAGGGGTAGTAAGTCCAGCAGTTGAAGGATATACAGATTTAGGAATGAGCTATGGTAGTATTTCTGGGAGAATTTATCAGCGAATTCCTTATATTATCAAACGTTCTTATGCTGTACCTTATGAAATATTTGAACTAAAAGACTATGACAAAAGATATTTTGCCATTGCGTGTTTTGCTTTTATGCGCCAAATTTCATATATTTCCACACCCAACCCAAGTACATTACTACGTTTAGCAGAAGTCGCAAATACTTATAAAGAAGATATTATTCGCGCTATTCATGACGGTACTTTCGGTACTAAATCTACCAAACCTCAACCCAAAAGGGCGAAAGAACTAGAAAAAATAGTCGATAGAACAAATGCTTTACTACCTAAAGATTGCTGGCGCCATCTCCAATTAATTGGTTGCTGGACTGGGGGTACTGTTGGTATTCAAGCACAAAAGCTAGAAAATTATTATGGCGCCGTTCCGATTCGTGACATTGGGTATTTAGCAAGTGAAGCTCGCATCACACTACCTTATCAAGATAATACACCTAGCGGAATATTAGCGCTAAATACCAACTATTATGAATTTATTCCAGAAGAGGAATTAGACTCAGACAATCCAACTATATTATTAACTCATGAATTAGAATTAGGCAAATGCTACAGTATTTTATTAACTACAACTGCTGGACTTTACCGCTATCAAATTCATGACATTATAGAAGTTACAGGGTTTTATCACAAGGCGCCATTACTAGCATTTATTCGTAAAAGTCAGGATATGACTAATATCACAGGCGAAAAAATGCACGTCAATCATATCTTGATGGCAATGGAAACAATAAGACAGAAATATAATTTACCAATAGTAACATATAGATTTACACCTGATATTCCAAATCAGCGTTACAATATTAATTTAGAATTAACACAAGCCATACAAGAAAATCTCTTACAGCAAATAATTACAGCAATAGACTTGCAACTGTGTAATGTCAACTGCGAATACGAACAAAAGCGACAATCAAAACGATTACATTTGCCTTGTCTATATATAATGCCTCCCGGTTGGTCAGAAGCAGAAACAAGAAAAGAAATAGCAAATTCTAAACGAAACGTCCAATATAAATGGAAAATACTTTGCCCTGAAAATAATAAAAATCTATGAAAAATTACCCTTTTACCTTATGGCTTCTTAGCTTCTTATTTTTCCTTCGAGTCCTTGGCCAAATTTTAGTAGCATATTTCAACGTTTCATTTCTACCAGCAATGCCTCATTGGTACTCAGGATTGCTACCCTATCCAATTCTACTACCAACACAGATATTAATTATAATATTACAAATAAAAATCAATATAGATATCTCTAGAAATAAAGGCTTTTTTATCAAACCAAGACGTAAATTCGGCAAAATACTGCAATGGTTCAGCTACCCTTATGCTGGTATTATGGCTATACGATATGTAATAACTATGTACTTATATCCAGAACGTCGTTGGTTTGGAGAAGGAACTATTCCGATTATTTTTCATTTTGTGCTAGCTGGATATTTATTTACTTGGGGTAAATTTTATGAGAGTATCTCAAATTGTCATGAGTCACCGGAGTGAAGCATCTCGTAAATATTAAAAGCTTAAAGATTTTAGCCTTCGGCAAATGCTCCGCATTACGCTGCGCTCAAAATGACAATTTATAATGAAAGTTTATATTTATATCAGAAATGGCAAGAAAAAGAATAAAAAAAATACTTATAGTGACTTTCGCTTTGCTCGCATTGCTGACTACAGTTATCATCGCAGCATTTCCAATACTGGCGCCATTTTTCTTAGCTTCACAATTAGGATTTCGTTCTGCTCAATATGGAGTTTGGGTAGAGTATAGTGTTCCTCTTACTGCTTCTGATGGTATGAAGCTAGTAGCAAATATTTACCATCCGCAACAACTTGAAAAAACTCCCACTATTTTAGTACGAATACCTTATTCTAAAAATTTTACAAATACTACGTTTGCAAATGTAGTTGGACACATGTGGGCAGCGCGCGGTTATACTGCTGTAATTCAAGGTACAAGAGGACGTTATGAATCTGAGGGAGAATATTTTCCGTTCAAAACTGAGAGGGCAGATGGAATAGAAACTTTAGCCTGGTTAGAAAAACAGCCTTGGTATAATGGCAAAATTGGCATGTGGGGTGGTTCATATTTTGGATATACACAATGGGTTTTAGCGGATAAAGTAAATCCTGGTTTATCAGCGTTAATTTTGCAAATTTGTAGCACAGATTTTCATCGCATGTTTTATCCTGGAGGCGCCTTTTCTCTAGAAAGCGCTTTATATTGGGCAGTTACCAGCTATGGTAAACAAGATAATCCTGCATCTGAGAAAGTGCTACAACCAGGATATAAAGGTTTTCCCCTAATTAAAGCAGATGACCGAGCAGTCCAAGATATTCCATTTTTCAACGACTGGGCAAGTCATCCAGAAAAAGATGACTACTGGAAAACGATAGATGGTGAAAATAGAACCAAGACTTTACAGGCGCCAGCGTTATTAATGGCAGGATGGTACGACCCATTCTTACCCACCCAAATTGCGGACTTTCTCAAAATTAAAAGCGAAGCTAAACCTCTTGTTGCTAAAAACACTCGTTTAATTATTGGTCCTTGGGCACACGCGCGTACCGTTACTTTCCCCAATGGTTACACACCTCGCAACTACCGTCTCGAAAGTTTGGCGCCAACTATTCCTTGGTTCGATGAGCATCTACTCGATAATCCTAAATCAGAAGCTCCTGTACAAATTTATGTCATGGGTAAAAATATATGGCGCCAAGAGCAAGAATTTCCTTTAGACCGTACTATTTATACAAACTATTATTTGCATAGTAATGGTAAAGCCAATACTCTTAGCGGTGATGGAGTATTAAATTCAACACAACAAAAGACAGAAATACCAGACACTTACATATATAATCCATTAAATCCAGTACCAAGTGCAGGTGGTACAATGCTTGGACCGCGAGCTGGAATTGAAAGGCAAAACGATATAGAAAATCGAAATGATGTTTTAAATTACACAACAGCACCTCTACAAGAAGATATTGAAGTTACTGGGCCAATACGTCTAATTTTATACGTGTCAACAACGGTGCCCTCGACCGACTTTACAGCAAAACTCGTTGATGTTTATCCCGATGGTTCCGCTTATAACGTTTCTGAAGGAATTATTCGCAGACAATACACTTCAAAGCAACCAACTCAAATAGAAATTGAATTATGGGCAACAAGTCAGGTTTTCTTTAAAGGACATAAAATCAGGCTAGAAGTATCCAGTAGTAATTATCCGCGATTTGACCGTAATCCAAATACTGGGCGCCCAATTGCCACCGAGATTAACCCAGTTACCGCAAAACAAGTTATTTACCATGAGCAAAAGGCGCCTTCATATCTTGTACTACCAATTATCCCTAATTCTACGTAATTAACGAGAAATTTAATGCTTGACGCAGAAATGTCAAGCTATACGACGAGTGATTAAATTTACATGAGTTCCTGAGTCAAAATCAAGAAACTTTAGGTATAATTATCACTCTAGCAATTAAAGGCGCCTGCAACTGTGATTGCCATTTATCCCGGAAGTTTTGACCCCGTAACACTGGGGCACCTCGATATCATCCAGCGTGGTGCGAAGCTGTTTGAACGAGTTATTGTAGCTGTGCTGCGTAACCCGAACAAAACACCTCTTTTTACAGTACAAGAGCGAATTGAACAAATTCGTAAATCAACCAAGCACCTACCAAACGTTGAAGCTGATAGCTTTGATGGGCTGACTGTAAACTATGCCCAAATGAGAAGAGCGGGAGTACTACTGCGGGGATTGCGTGCAATTTCCGATTTTGAAGTAGAACTTCAGATGGCACATACCAACAAAACGCTCTCAACCCAAATTGAGACTGTTTTTTTGGCGACATCAAATGAATATAGTTTTTTAAGTAGTAGTGTGGTAAAAGAGATTGCAAAGTTTGGTGGCTCTGTCAATCACCTTGTTCCTCCGCACGTTGCCCTAGATATATACCAATGCTACGCCCACAAATACCAATCGAACCAGAGCATAACGGAAAACATCCCATCCCTCACGAATCCTCCAATGGACACGCTGTTGGAAATTCACAACCAGACGGAGATGGATGTTTAAATATTCAGCAATCACTCGACCATTTTGAGGAAATGATTATTGCTGGTTTCCGGATTCCATTTACTAAACGTACCGTAGTAGATGAGGAAAAACTGTTTGACCTACTTGATTATATTCGTTCGACGTTACCAGCAGCGTTTAACGAAGCAACGGTTATAACCCAGCAAAGAGAGGAAATTTTGCTCGAAGCAGAAGAGTATGGACAGCGTATCGTAGATGCTGCTCAAACCAAGCGCGCGCAAATTTTAGAAGAAAGTGATATTATTCGGCAGGCAGAACACGAAGCTTTAGAGTTAAAGCGGAAAGTTCAACAAGAGTGTGAATTATTAATGCAGCAAACTCTCGAAGAAATTGACCTGAAACGTCGTCAATGTCAACAAGAAATAGAACAAATGCGAGCTGAAGCTATGACAGAAGCTCAACAAATAGAACAAGGCGCCGATGATTATGCTGATAGTGTTCTCGAACACATCGAGCAAGATTTAAATGAAATGACACGTATCATCCGTAATGGGCGCTCCTCACTCAATGCATCAAGATTACCACCGAAGAAAAAATAGTAAAAAGGGAAAAGGATAAATAATATCTCTATCTTTTTCCCCTATTAATCATTGTATTATTAGGCAGCAACCAGTTCCTGTTTAATGACACCGTATTTTAAAGCTAGTTCGTGAAGCACGCTTACAGTAGTATCAATTTGTTCTATACTATGCGCTACGCTTAATATAAAGCGAATTCTTCCTTCGTGAGCTTTTACGGCTGGATATACAACTGATACAGAAAATATTCCACGTGCGAATAATTCTTTGTTAAATGCTTGTAGCTTTTCGACATCAGGTATAAAAATAGGAATAATAGGACTTTGGCTCGTGCCCAAATCAAATCCTAAATTTGTTAAACAATGTCGCATATACTGATTTTTATCATGTAATAACTTAATCAAGTACGGGTTATTTTCAATTTCTTCAAGAGACGCTAGAATCGCTGCTGCATCACCTGGAGTTAGGCAAGCTTGGAATATATATGTATTAGCTCGCCATTGTAGTAACGGGATGTATTTTGACTTTGTTGCAACAAATCCACCAATTGATGCGGTAGCTTTTGATAGGGTTGCAGCGATAAAATCAATTTCTTCAACAATTCCTAAATGCGAACAGTAGCCAGCGCCATTTTCGCCGTATATCCCAAAAGTGTGTGCTTCATCAACATAAACTAAAAATTTATATTTTTGCTTAAGAGCGACTATTCCTTGTAACGGCGCCAAGTCCCCACTCATTGAATAAGCAGATTCAACAACCACAAAAATATTTTGATATTCACTTTTGTACTTGCTTAATTTTTGTTCTAAATCATGCAAGTTATTGTGTTTGAATGTTACCCACTTTTTGCCGGATAATTTGACTCCATCAATAATTGATGCATGACATTCACGGTCAAATATTATTAAATCCTTTTTTCCTGGTAGAGCTGAAAGACATCCTAAATTAGCAGTAAAACCAGTTGGAAATAGTTGAACGGTTTCCTTACCCATCAAACGTTGCAGCTTCAGTTCAACTTGTTTATGCAAAATTGACATTCCACCAGATAATGCTGATGTCCCAGAACCAGTACCATACTCTTGGACAGCTTTGCAAACTTTATCAATAACTGTTTGATTGCGGTTTAAACCTAGATAATGATTAATACACCAAAGAATACACTCAGTTGTATTTCCATTACTAGAAACAACAGAAGCTTGAACGTTACTACCTGATAGAGTATATTTATTACTAGAATACAAGCCTTGTTCGACTTGATTTAGGTAATGTTGATACAAGTAATCGGATAGCTGTTCTATATCGGTTACTCCTTGGCTTTCTAGCTGCTTCATGTAGCTAAGAATAGGTACTGAAACTCCTGTCTGCATATATTTTATTAATTATTAAGTGCAAAATCATAAATTTTGTTTACAATACTGACAAGCACCTTTTAAATTTAACTTTTAGTGTTGCTTCATTACAGTAAACTACCTTGGTAGTCAAATTTGTAAGCTAGAAATTACTGAACTTTATTTAAAACAATATTAAAGATGATGCTGCTAGTAACCGCATAATTATGAAGTTATCAACATGCTGCAAAAACACTCATGGCTACCAAGTATAAGTTACAACGGCGCAATACCAAGAATAAAAAGCTTTCGTCAAGCTTTAATCTAGTTTGTAAAAGGCGCCAACAGGTATGATACAAATCCCAAATAGCTGGGAATAATATTGTAAAGACTAAGGGTTACAAGTATAGGTAGTACTATTTATGATAGGCGCAAATATAAATATTCCTGGTTATCAGATTGGTGAACAAATTTACCTGGGTTCGAGAACGGTTGTTTGTCGCGCGCTGCGGCAGAAAGACGGACAAGCTGTTGTCGTCAAGCTGATGCGAAATGAATATCCGAGTTTCAGCGAGTTGGTGCAGTTTCGCAATCAATATATAATTAGCAAAAATCTCAATATTGATGGAATCGTTCATCCTTTAGATATATTGACACACGGGACGTTATACGCATTGGTTATGGAAGACTTTGGTGGAATCTCGCTAGACGAGTATTTCCAAGAGTCGAAGGCAAAAGTCATAGATGATTTTTTTGATGTTGCAATTAAAATAGTGACAGCACTTTCGTCACTTCACCGTGAACGTATTATTCACAAAGATATTAAACCAGCAAATATTTTAATTAATCCTCACACGAAACAAGTTAAGATAATCGACTTTAGTATTGCGTCACTACTACCACGCGAAACGCAACAACTTAAAAACCCCAACACTCTAGAAGGAACGCTTGCGTATATTTCCCCAGAACAAACAGGAAGAATGAATCGTGGTATTGATTACCGTACAGATTTTTATTCTTTGGGTGTAACATTTTATAAATTACTTACACAGCAACTGCCTTTTACAAGTACTGACCTTGTAGAGTTGATACACTGTCACATAGCCAAGCAACCTTTAAGCGTTACTAATCTGAACCCAGAAATTTCCCAGGCACTTTCAGATATTGTCGCAAAACTGATGGCAAAAAATGCTGAAGACCGTTACCAAAGTACATTAGGTATAAAATACGACTTAGAACTGTGTGAATTAAATTGGAAGTCAAGTGGCAAAATTGCACCATTTAAATTAGGGCAACGCGACATTCCTCAGTGTTTCATCATACCGGAGAAGCTTTATGGTCGCGAAACCGAAGTTGCGAAACTACTTTCGGCATTTAAAAGGGTTAGCAGCGGTAAGTGCGAATTGATGTTAGTCAAAGGAGTTTCTGGAATTGGTAAAACTGCCGTAATTAACGAAGTTCATAAACCAATAGTTGAAGCACGCGGGTATTTTATAAAAGGTAAGTACGACCAATTTCAGCGTCAAACACCCTACTCCGGGTTTGTACAAGCATTACGTGATTTGATAACACAGTTGCTTAGTGAGAATAATTCCCAAATTCAATATTGGAAAAGTAGTATTTTAGAAGCATTGGGAGAAAATGCTCAAGTTATTATTGACGTAATACCCGAACTAGAAGCAATTATTGGGTCTCAACCTCCTGTAATGATACTCGAAGGTAACGCCGCTCTAAATCGCTTTAATTTATTGATTCAGAATTTGATTAAAGTTTTTGCGACAGCAACACATCCACTTGTAATTTTCCTTGATGACTTACAGTGGGCTGATTTAGAATCACTCAAATTAATACAATTATTGATGGGTAACGCAAATACAAAACACATGCTAATAATTGGCGCCTATCGTAGTAACGAAGTATTTGCAACTCATTCATTAACTTTAACACTAGAAAATATTCGTAAAAAAGCTAATGACATAGTTCATGAAATTACACTAAACTCACTTCAAGAAAATGATGTCAATTATTTAGTCGCGGAAAGTTTAAATTGTTCGCTAGAAATAGCTTACACATTAACTAGCTTGATGTATCAAAAAACACAAGGTAATCCGTTCTTCTGTACACAATTTTTAAAAATGCTACATGAAGAAAAACTACTTGATTTTAATAATGAAAAGCATTATTGGCAGTGCAATATTTCTAAAATTCGAGAGCTAACGTTAACGGATGATGTTGTTGAGTTAATTACGCAACACTTAAGAAAACTACCGCCTTCAACTCAGAATATTATTAAATTAGCTGCATGTATAGGCAACAAATTTGATTTAAACACTGTTGCAATAGTTTCAAAAACACTTCCAAATCAAGCAGCTACCGACTTATGGTTAGCATTGCAAGAAGGTTTGATTTTACCAGTAAACGAAGCTTATAAATTTTACCAATTTGATAATGGAAATGAAATCAACCAATTTAATAAAATAGATAATAGTCACGTAGAAAAACTTAAAAAAATTACGATTGAATATAAGTTTTTGCATGACCGAGTACAGCAAGCAGCTTATGAATTAATTTTAGATGAGCAAAGAAAGTATACACATTTAGAAATTGGTAAGTTAATACTTGAAAATACTCTAGATGAACAACTACAAGAAAGAATATTTGATATTGTAAATCATCTCAACCTTGGGGTTGAATTAATTGAAGCAGTTTCAGAAAGAGAACAGCTAGCACAGCTAAATTTAGTTGCAGCTAAGAAAGCGAAAAAGGCAACAGCATTTGCTTTAGCAAATGAATACGTAACGCGAGGAATTGAATTACTTTCTTTACATTGCTGGGAAAAATATGAACTAGGTTTTTCACTATACCGTGAAAAGGCAGAAATAGAGTATTTAAATGGTAATTTTCCTGAGTGTACTAATACTATAAATACAGCTATCCAACATTTACAGAACAATACAGATAAAGCTGATTTGTATAATATACTAATGGTAAGCTATACACTTCAGTCCAAATATAATGATGGCATAGCAATAGGAAGAGAAGCGCTAAATCTATTAGGTATTGACTTACCCCAGGTTAATTTACAGCAAGAATTTATAAATGATTACACAAAAATAAAAGAATCTTTGGCAGAAAAAGATATTACCTCTTTAATTGATTTACCAATAATGCAGTCACGGGAAAATATTATGGCTGCAAAATTACTAATGACTTTAGACCCCCCAACTTATATTGCAGTTCCAGAGTTATACCCGATTGTATGCTTTAAACTTGTCCAATTATCACTTCAGTATGGAAATACACCTGAATCTGCAAAAGGATACTCAAACTATGGTATAATTTTATGCTCGTTTTTCCAGGATTATAAATCAGGATATGAATTTGGTGTACTAGCAGTAAATCTGAGTAATAAACTTAATAATCCAGTTCAGAAATGCCGTACATACTTTATCTTAGGAAGTTTTATTAATCACTGGTATAAACATATTCGTCTAGCAGATACCATAAACGACGAAGCATACCAGTATGGATTAGAAGTTGGAGAATTGCAAAATGCTGGATATGCACTATTTGGTAAAACATTAAATCTATTATGTCAAGGTACAAATTTAGATGATATTTTATCTCGCATACCAGCTTATATGGATTTTGCGAAAAATACTCAAAATCAAGTAGTAATTGATACGTTTACAGCTTTCGAGTTAATAAGTAAAAATTTGTTAGGGATTACAACAAGCCAATATGATTTTTCAATTGATGGTATTAGTGATGAAGTTTACTTGCATCAATATAAATCGCGTCAAAGTGTAATCGCTATTTGCTGCTATTTGGTATTGAAATCTCAAGCATTATATATATATGAGGATTATGATAGCGCTTTTGAATGTGCGCTCTTATCACAACCCTATCTTCCGTATATAGCAGGTCTAATTTCAGTTGCGGTACATAATTTTTACTACTCGTTAGCATTAGTAAGCAAGTATGCTAAATCAAATAACTTAGACGAGAAAGCGGAATATTACGATCAACTAGAAAAAAATCAAGCTCAAATGAAAATTTGGGCTTCGAGTTGTGCAGAGAACTTTTTACACAAATATTTGTTAGTTGAAGCTGAAATGTTACAAGTTGCAGGTAAATACTCTGAAGCAATGGAGTTATACGACCTGGCAATTGAAAAAGCTAAACTTCAAGAGTTTGTTCAAGAAGAGGCGCTTGCATGTGAGCTAGCAGCAAAATTTTACCTCGATTGGGACAAACCTAAAATTGCACAGGTTTATTTAATTGATGCTTATTATGCTTATGCACGTTGGGGCGCCAAAGCTAAAGTTGTTCAGCTTGAAAAGCAGTACCCGCATTTACTAACCTCGGTTATAATGCGTGCTGGAGCTGAAGTTAGAACAACCGAAACATTATTAATCAAAACAGCGCAAACAATAAGCTCAAGTAGTAGTTTAATGGCTTCGGTATTTGACTTAGCAACAATCATAAAAGCATCGCAGGCTATTTCTAGTCAAATTGATTTACAGCGTTTGCTGGCAGTATTAATGCAACTAGTGTTAGAAAATGCAGGCGCCACTAAAAGTGCATTGGTGTTACTCAAACAAGGAGAAATGTTTGTTGAGATCGAAGCATATGTGGCACCGACAGGAGAAATTACGCACACGAACAATATAGCATCGGTTGCAGTAAATGATTTAGTGGCGCCAGTTTCAATACTGAACTATGTTAAAAATTCAGCGAAATATTTACTCATTGACGATATAAGCAAACAGAAAAACTGGCTCACCGATAACTACATTCAACGCGAACAACCGCAAAGTATATTATGTCTACCAATCCATTTGCAAGGTGAATTAATAGGGTTATTATACCTAGAAAATAGCAATACAGCATATGTATTTACAACCTCGTGCCTTGAGTTACTGCAAATGATTTGTTCGCAAGCAGCAATATCAATTGAAAATGCTCAACTTTACGCACGCGCGCAAGATTATGGCAAACAATTAGAATCTTCACTTGAAAATCTCACGCAAATGCAACTGCAACTCGTACAAAGTGAGAAAATGTCCGCGTTAGGTAGTTTAGTTGCAGGTATTGCTCACGAAATCAATAATCCAATTGGTTGTATAACAGGAAATATAGAACCAGCACAACAGTATGTAAATGATTTATTTGAAATAATAGACTTGTACCAAAGCGAACACCTTCAACCGAGTGCAAAACTTTCTAATTACATAAAAAAATCAGACTTAGAATATATTCGTGAGGATTTGCCAAAACTAATAGAATCGATGAAACAAAGTATTGATAGAATTTACGACATCAGCATTAGTTTACGCACTTTTTCACGTTCAGATAATAAAAAACCGATTATCTGTGATATTCACGAATGTATTGATAGTACATTGTTAATTCTCAAACATCGTCTGAAACCATCACAAAATCGCCCACAAATCGAAGTTTATAAAAATTATGGTGTATTACCAGAATTTCAATGTTACCCTGGTCAATTAAATCAGGTATTCATGAATTTAATTGCTAATGCAATCGATGCATTAGAAGAATCAAATACAGGGATAAAATTTGAGGAAATAGAAAAAAATCCAAATACCATTACAATTACAACCAATTTAAATAAAGACAAGCAATCGATTTCAATTAGTATCAAAGATAATGGCACTGGTATACCCGAAGATGTCAAAGAAAAAATATTCGACCATTTATTTACAACTAAACCCGTAGGCAAAGGAACAGGAATAGGGTTAGCAATTGTCCGTCAAATCATTGTTGAAAAACACAAAGGTTCAATTCAAGTAAATTCATCACCAAATGCAGGCGCCGAATTTATTATTCAATTACCATTAACTATTGAGTAATCATGAGCATAAGATAGGAGTGTATAATAGTCTTGCCGAGGCTGAGATATTATGCTAACAAGGTTAAAAGTATCTGGTTTTAAGAATCTCGTCGATGTAGATGTACGTTTTAGACCATTTACCTCTGTTGCAGGCGCCAACGGTGTAGGAAAATCTAATTTATTTGACGCGATTAGATTTTGAAGTGCTATTGCAGACCGTCCTTTGATCAAAGTTGCTTTGGCTGTTTGAGATGATGAAGGACGAACATGTGATATACGCAGCTTATTTCATCGTGTTGGTAGCACTTACACTGATATAATGTCGTTTGAAGCCGAAATGATTATACCTTTTGAAGGCGTTGACGACTTAGAACAAAAAGCCGAAGCTAGTATTACTTTTCTTCGTTACTCAATAAATTTCAGTTACAGTTCAGATGATAGCTTACGGTCATTAGGGGCCTTAGAAATACTCAAAGAAGAGCTAGTTCATATCAACTTAGGTGATGCTAAAAAAAATTGACTATTCCCTCATACCACTGAGTGGCGAAAATCAGCAGTTAAGGGGAGACGCACTTCACCCTTTATTTCCACAGAAGACGATGAAGGCAAAACAGTTATTAAGCTACACCAAGATGGTAGAAATGGAAAACCTTTATCTCGACTTGCAACAAATCTTCCTCGAACAGTCCTTTCTATAGCCAATGCAGCAGAAAGTCCAACAATGTTGCTGGCACGAAGAGAAATGCAATCTTGGCGCCTGCTCCCAAGAATTATCGCCAGCTTAGAAATTTATCCATGTAATTTATTATTTATTCATCGTGATGCTGAAAGAGAACCATACGAAAAGCGTATATAGCGTTTCCTAAGCAACTGAGTTACACTTAATTCTTTACCAATAAAATAAGCGACTTTAAAAACGTACTTTACTAGACCGGGAAACGCTATAGTTGAAATAAAAGAAGCTGTAGAAGCGGCAATAAAGAAATCTGTAGTTTTGCCACCAGTTGTTTCTGTAATTCCAGCACGTATGCAGGAAGCATGGCTTTTATTTGACGAATTAGCAGTGCGTACCGCAGCAGGAAATCCTCGTGCTAATCAACGGTTACAATTACCAAATATTAATAAGCTTGAACAATTACCAGACCCTAAAGAAATTCTTCATGGACTTCTATACGAAGCTAGTGGTTTAACAGGTCGCAGGTTAAAACAATTTTCTGTACACGAACGAGTTCATAGAGTATCAGAGCTTATTGATGATTTTTCCCCATTGCGAGCTTTGTCTACTTTTCAAGCTCTTAAAGCTGACATCCAACAAATTATTCAAGAACAAGGTTGGTAGTTTACAGATAGAGAATAAATAATAAACTTTATTTTACTTTATTTTATTTTATGTGTATTTACTTATTTATTAAATGCATTAAATGTTGCAGGGCAAACGCATCTTAAATGGGCTGTGAGCAAGGAATAGCGGTCAAATGATGGCGCCGATTCTATTTGAATATAACTATTATTCATTACCAACTATTTAACTATATCAATATTTAATTAATTCATCATTAAACAATAACTTATATCAATACATAACTACTACAAATAAATTAACAAACAAATAAAGGCGAAGGGTATGGCATCGCCATGCCCCAGCCACGGGCGCCGAAAAAAATATGGGCATGTGATGATAATCTTTATTCATATTTCTTAGGTGCAGCTATGACTGATTTAATGATGGAACCGAAACAAAAACGAACAATCGCAGATTTTTTTGAAAATGTAAAAGACCCAAGAGTAGAACGCACCAAGCGACACAAGCTGATAGATATAATTACGATTGCGATTTGTGCGGTTATTTGCGGAGCCGAAACTTGGATAGCAATAGAAACGTATGGGCAAGAAAAACAAGAATGGTTAGGAAAGTTTTTAGAGTTATCTAATGGTATTCCTTGAAGCTCGCCGGGGGAAGCTTCCCCCGGCAGACTTCTCTCATGATACCTTTGCAAGAGTTTTTGCAAAAATTAATCCTGCTTCATTTCAAGAATGCTTTTTGGAGTGGATAAAATCAATAGCACAAATAACTAATGGCGAAGTTATTGCGATTGACGGAAAACAATTAAGACGTTCGTATAATAAAAAATCATCTCAGCGTGCGATTAATATGATTAGTGCTTGGGCGGTGAGCAATAGATTAGTTATGGGTCAGCTAAAGGTAGATAATAAATCCAATGAAATAACAGCAATTCCAGAACTGATAAAAGTATTAGATATTTCTGGCTGTATTGTTACAATTGATGCAATTGGTTGTCAGAAAGAAATAGTTAAAACTATAACGAAACAAGAAGGAGATTATGTAATTGCACTTAAATCTAACCAAGGAAACTTATATCAAAATGTAGAGCAGCTATTTAAGGAAGCTATTTCCTCCAGATGCAGAGGATTCAAATCAAGTAGCTATAGCACTCGTGAATCAGGACATGGACGTGAAGAAATACGTAATTATCTAATGCTTACAGATATTTCAAATCGCATTGTAGATAGTAAGGAATGGGAAAATTTTCAAAGTATAGGCATGGTTGAATCGGTAAGAATTGTGAATGGAGAAACAACAGTTGAGACACGCTACTATATCAGTAGTTTAAATCGAAACGCAAAAAAATTTGGGAATGCAGTTCGCAGTCATTGGGGTGTTGAAAATTCATTACATTGGATATTAGATGTTGGATTTAACGAAGATGAATGTCGCATTCGTAAAGATAATGCACCACAAAATTTTGCAGTTTTACGTCGAATAGCAGTTAATATCTTAGGTAAAGATAAAAGTCGAAAATTTGGAACAAAAAATAAACAGTTTTTGGCATCCATGAATAACGAATACTTGGCTGATATCTTGGGACTAAGTTTATAATCATTTGTTAAATAGTGAATTCGTTATAAATGTTAGTAAATCTCTAACTATGTTGACTGATGACTTTCAAAAATAAACAGTCATCTCTGTTGAACTTCAGAGTTAATTCCGCTCCTTATTAAGTAGAAAGCATATAGGATAAAAGAGCGATTACTTCTTGTTAAATATACTATTTATCAGGGCAAACTTATTACAGGCGCCCGTGGCTGGGGCATGGCGATGCCATACCCTTCGCCCTTATTTGTTTGTTAATTTATTTGTAGTAGTTATGTATTGATATGAGTTCGTGTTTAATGATGAATTAATTAAATATTAATATAGTTAAATAGTTGATAATGAATAATAGTTGTATTCAAATAGAATCGGCGCCATTGTTTGACCGCTATTCCTTGCTCACAACCAATTTAAGATGCGTTTGCCCTGCTTTCTCTGCCCATCCCACAAGAATGTAAGAGTGTAGAATAATGTGGGAGCAAGGCGAAAATATCTTGGGTAATGAGAATCTAAGAAACGTTTCTTAGTTGTTCTTGACGATGTTTATTTTTGTAATTTTTCAACTTCTGCGACACTTAACCCCGTAGTTTGGCTAATCGTTTGTACATCTAAAACACCAAGCAGCGAACGTGCAATAGCAAGTGCTTTTTCTTTTGCTCCTTCTTCTCTACCTTCTGCTCTACCTTCTTTTCGGTCCTTCGCTTCACCGTCCTGTTGTGCTTTTAAAATTGCATTTTTGCTGTCGTGAAGAAACATTTCTCGTTTTTCTAGCACATCTAGCTCCTTTCTAGTTAATTTACTTTCTCTTGCAACTTCAAACGCATGATTTATTTCTGGAACTTCTTCCATGCTAGCAGGAACAGACTGGAGCGTATTTGCTGCTTTCAGGAAGTACAGCCATTTATCTGATAACGTTTATAATTCTGAAAGTTGTTTATTGAATTTGGGCAACTCGACAAATACTAGTTCAATATCATCGCTATAATCTGTTAAATCGTCCTTTTCTTTTAATCGGTAGCGAGATATAACTTTATTATTTCCTTCAAACATGTCAAAATCAGTAATAGTCAAGGCTATCACTGGATTTAATAGTGTATAGTCCTCACCAAGTCTAAGCTGAATTGAAAAGGCTATGTCGGCTGCATTATATAGCACCCGCTTCTCGAAACCCAACACATTTAAAACCTGCATCTCAATAATAACGGTTTTATTTCCTGTGATAGTCGCTTTTACGTCTAAGTATGAATCTTTCATACCCGCATAGGCGCGGCGCCTGATAAGGGTCAATAATTTCTAAATCTAAAATAACAGGTTTTTCTTGATACAAAATCGCATTCAGAAAACCAATTAGAATATCTTTACTTTGTTTAGAACCAAAGATTTTTTTAAAAGCAAAATCAGTTTTAGGATTTATAAAGGTCACAATAAACCCTCCCAATTAGTATTCATTTAAGAACAATAGTATCATTTGTATGGGTTATTGGCGCCAATAAATTTTAGGCAGTTTTCTTATCAGCGTCATTTTGAATATGACGACGTAATATAGAATTGATAGTTGCTTTGTATTGTCCGCCCTGTGCTTCAAACCAAGCCATTACATTAGGGTCAAGCTGCACGCTTATTTTTTGCTTGAGCAACAGGAATCCTTAATGTAGCCTTATTAAAAAATTCCGAAGTCAGTGGTGGAATATCACTATAGTCAATATTATCATCAGACATTGACTCTAATGCTTCCCAATTAGTACGAGAGGTACTCTTCAAATTTTTGTCGCTCATATCGATTTGCCTGTGTTCACCGTAGTCAAAAAGGCCATCTAACTCAGTTAGCATAGAACCATCAAACATCTGAGGAACGTGCGCGAAGTCAATTTTGTGTTTACGAATGTTTTCGAGGTTTTTGGCTTCGTCCCACTCAAAAAGCATGAAGGTTTAGGAAGATAGTTGCAGGTTTATAGCTATTATCGCTCTTGAAGGGTGAATTTGGCGATAAAATATAAATTGACGTAGTACAAATTCAGGCGCCACCTATGACTCGCGCATTAACAGCGATTGTGTATTGGGAAGAAGATGTTTATGTAGCTGAGTGCCCAGAAGTAGGGACAGCTAGCCAAGGTGAAACGATTGAAGAGGCAATTGCTAATCTTAAGGAAGCCACCGAACTTTATTTAGAAGAATTTCCTTTGCCTAAAGCAAGCCCTCGTTTATTAACTACATTTGAGGTGGCAAGTGCCTAGACTACCACGGATTAAAGGTTCTGAGGTTATTCGCGTTTTAGAACAGTTAGGTTTTGTCCAAGTAAGACAGCGCGGAAGCCATGTAATTTTGAAAAAGCAAATTATTGATGATAATCAAGAAGTAATAAATGAAATAGGTTGTGTTGTACCTTTACATCGTAAAACAGTAGCTCTTGGAACACTTAGAAATATTTTGAACCAAGCAGGCATTTCAGACGAGGAGTTTCTTGAAAATTTGTAAAAGTAAAAAGTGATGCCCCTTCTACAATACCGTTGGCAAATGGTTTATCTAACCGCTCAATTAACAATTCCCTTCGGCAGTGAATGTGTCATTTCAGACCATGTAGAGACCGGATTAATCCGGTCTCTATCAACCAATTTGTGTGAAACGAGGGGTTCGGGGGATCAAATCTATAAAGTATAAGTAAAATTATCTACCAACATTCCCGGCACCATATTACCCCCTAGTTGTCGGGAGTCATAAGTACCAACTTCGGGAATAAATTCTTGGAAATTAGTAAAATCAACTAAATTTTCACCCCAGAATTTATAAAGAGTCTCATCAAAGCGCAAATTCTCAATAGGCACCACAATTTCGCCATTTTCTACCCAAAAGCAAGCATAGCGAGTCATTCCGGTAATTCGACCAGTAGGTAAGTCACTCCAATTTAGATAGTGCAAATTAGATACATATAAACCTGTACCTAACTGAGTAAGAATGTCATCGAATGCAAGATTTCCGGGAGAAATTTCTGGGGAGCGTAATGACTCTGTACTGTTGGCGCCGTTAGCTACTTTGTCATATTCTTTAGCAGTACGGGAATTTACAAGTGTCGAAGCCAAAGTACCTTTTTCGATAACATATAATTCAGGTGCTGCCATTTCACCTAACTCATTAAATCGTGGTACTAAGCCAAGCTGAAAGTTTTCTTTAAGATTTAATAACGGAGAAAGTTGTTTTTCACCGCGCCATAGTAAAGCTAAAGAACTATGTCCCTGTTGAATATCCGCTTCGCTAACTCCACCCCATGACAGCATTGATATTAAATCAGAAACTGCTGCGGGAGCAAAATAGGTTCTATATTCTCCTCTTGGTAATTCTTTTGGTGGATGCGCTAGCAATTTTAACAGTTTTTTCGCATCATTTATTTTAGCAATATAAGCATTATCATCCCATTTACTGCCTGCGTAAAACCCTTTTACAGCTTGTCCTTCAGAACTAAAAATCGAGTAGTCTAATGTAAAAGAATTTGTGACAAACCAGTGTTTTTGTCCGCAAGAATCAGCATATCCTTTAATAACTATACCACCTGCATAAATACCTGTAAAATCTAATTCCGAAACAGGCGCCAATATAGTTGATACAACAGCATCTAATTCTAATAGCTGACCAGTATTAACTTCGCTACTAGTATTATTCCCTGACGGTAACACTAAATAAGGGTCAATTGGTAAATAAGGTAATTCTTCACGCAATTCTAATAAAGCAGCATATGCAGTTTGCCAATCAATTTCCCAATTTCCCGTGAACGAAAAGTGACGATAGCAAGTGCGCTGATTATCCATTAAAGTAAGTTGAACATAGCCATCAGCAACACTACCTGTTTGGCGAACTTTCGCATTATTAAAACGAGTAAATTGACTGCGCTCACTACTTAATTTAACAGTGAATGCTTCGCTCTCTAATTTCTTAGCGATTAGTGTTTCAACTAACTTATTAAAGCTTGTTTCTAAAGTAGATAGTTCAGATATACTCATGGTTCAATTTAATTAGGAGTAGGGTGCGTGACGCTACCAATAATCTTAAAACGAAGCCAGCTATCCAGTAGCGTCACGCACCGGAGCGAGGCGCAAAGCGAAGTTACGTCCCTCCACCAAACACTTCAACATCGGCAAACAAACAAACAGGAGAACCATGTCCTACCCATATTGCCTGATTTGGTTCACCTTTGCCGCAAAATGGAGTACCATACATTTCCCAAGTTGGGGCGCCACCTACCTTAACTAAACTTCCCCAAAATTCGGGAGTAGTCGCGCGGTAGTTAGGATTACGAAGCGTTTTGGTTAATTTCCCGTTTTCAATGAGCTTGGCATACTCACAGCCAAACTGGAACTTATAGCGACGGTCGTCTATCGACCAAGAACGATTCGATTCCATGTAAACGCCATGTTCGATATCTTGGATAACATCATCAAATGTACCTTCACCCGGCTCCAGATTCAAATTTGCCATGCGGTCAATTGCTGGACGGTTCCACGAACATGCACGCGCGCAGGCAACACCAGGAATATCTGCCCGTGCTTGACTTTCTAAACTACCTACACCTCGTTGCAGTACTCCTTCTTTAATTAAATACTCCCGTGTAGCAACGGCGCCTGTATCATCAAAAGCATAACTAGCTATTTCACCTGGAACAGTTGGGTCAAAGGTGATATTCATCAACTTAGAACCATAGACCAAATTACCAAAATCGCTCTTCTTAACAAAACTACCACCTGCGTAGTTGCGCTCATCCCCCAATATTCGGTCAATTTCTAAAGGGTGTCCTACGCTTTCGTGAATTTGTAGCATCATTTGGTCAGGCGCCAAAACCAAATTCGTGCGAATATCTGGACACTCTTCGGCAATGAGTAATTCGATAGCTTCCTCACCAATACGCTGTACACGCTGCCAAAGCTTATCATCTTGGAAACGTTCTAATCCACCTTGATATGTGTGTGCTTGCCAACCGTTATTAGTACGCTGTTGAACTACTCCACTATCTTGGGCAGTTGTACCATAATACGTACTAATAAATAGAAATTTTTGATATACTTCCGAACCGTTACTGCTTACAAACCAAGTTTCTTTGTCAGTAGTAACAACTTCTGCAACAGTTTGAACTATTTTGTCGCTAACTTTGAGAGTTTTGCAGGTGCGGACGAGTATATCATTGATTTCTCCAGAACTAATTGCATCAAACGGTTGTGTATAAGGAGAAACATATTCACCTACCACCTTTGGACGCGCGGTTGTCAGTGCAAATTTATATACCGACCATTGTTGTGCTGAACGAGCTTGTTTATATGCAGTTTCTGCCGCTAATTGTAAAGCATTATGTTGTAACGAATTTGTTGCAGCATAACCAATACAGCCATCAACTAAAACTTCAATCATTGCTCCAAGAGTAGTTGATTTGCCGTTGCGCTGTGGTATTCCATCACGAACATTCCGCGTAGCAGATGTATCTTTTACTGCTCTAATACCAACCCAATCAGCTGCAATATCTATATTGTTTATTGCTTTTGTTAGTTCAGTTAACATATCAATTTATTAATTTAAGTAAATAACTATTCTTGGCGCCAACTTATTGCCATAAGTAATAACATAAGTGCTTTTATCAAAAGTAGCAGAATTTGGCAGCAAATTATGAACGGATGTAACGGATAAACTTTCTGTTACATCCGTTACATCTGTTACATCCGATGCCAGGTTGTGCCTTCTTTGGTGTCTATTAAGGTGATACCTTGTGCTTGTAGTTCGTTGCGGATGCGGTCGCTTTCGGCAAAATTTTTGTTTGACCTTGCTTCGGTACGTTGTTTGATTAATTTATCAATGTCCGCATCGCTTAGTCCAGTACTACTGGTTTCGTCAACTTCTAACTTGGCTTCTAAACCGAGAACGTGCGCGAGTGTGACTAATGTGTTCCAAGCTGTCTGTAGTTCTGCGGTGGGAGTTTCGATTTTACCTTGATGTACCAAGATGTTACCTTCGCGAATCAACTTTTTAGCTAGTTCAAAAAGCACAGCTAAACTACCCGAAAAGTTGAGGTCGTCATCCCCAAATTCCTCAAAGCGCTGGATAAGAGTTTTATCAACTTGATTATCATTATCGGTAAAACAAAGCTTTTCACCAAACTGTTCGCCAAATAGTAACCCTTCTTGAAGAGTTTTCCAGTTATTGACGGCGCCTACAATTGCTTCTTCGGTAAAATCTAAGGGTTTGCGGTAATGTGCCTGCAAAACAAATAACCTTATCGCCATTGGGTCGATGGGTTGTGGGTACTTTGCCCATTTGCCATCTAGCAGTTCGCGGATGGTTATAAAATTACCCAGCGACTTCGACATTTTTTTGCCATCTACAACCACCATGCCATTGTGCATCCAATAGTTTGCTAGTGGTTTGTGTGTGGCACCCTCTGACTGAGCTATTTCATTTTCGTGGTGCGGAAATACTAAATCTCCACCACCGCTATGAATATCAATTGTTTCACCAAATTGCGCGCGAATCATCGCTGAACATTCGATGTGCCATCCTGGGCGTCCTTTACCCCACGGTGAGTCCCAACTTGGTTCACCAGGTTTAGCAGCTTTCCACAAAGCAAAATCAAGCGGATATTGTTTTTTCTGACTTTCTGCATCTTCTACGTCTACCCTACCACTGGCGCCTGCTTGCATTTGTTCGAGATTGCGTCCTGATAACTTTCCATAAGTATGGAAACTGTGAACTCGGTAGTAAACATCACCACCTGCTGCATAAGCCAAATCTTGCTCTTCAAGATTCTTAATTAAAGCTTCAATTTCTGAAATATGTTCAGTTGCACGGGGGTAAAAATCCGCATCCATGACATTCAAACGGCGGATATCCTCGAAGTAGGCATCAATAAAACGATTCGATACTGCCTCCATCGTCGAATCTTGTTCGCGCGCACGGTTAAGAATTTTATCGTCAATATCAGTAAAATTTTGAATGTAGCGTACTTGATACCCGCGCCATTGGAGATAACGACGAAGTACATCCCAAACGATGTACGAACGCGCATGACCTAAGTGGCAGTAGTCATACACTGTCACTCCGCAGCAATACATTTTTACCAAACCTGGTTCAACAGTCTCAAAAGGTTCCTGGCGCCGGGTGAGGGTATTGTAAACGGTTAGGGTCATAGCGATTTCTGAGTCTCAACAAGAAATGAGCAATAATATGTTTAGCCATTGGGACGATGCCGCCCCTGCATCCCTATGCTAATGTTTTCGGTACTATTTACGCTACAAATTTATTTAAATTAAATTCCTTTGTGTCGCATTATGCAAACACTTACCTCTGAATCTCAAACAATGGACGCAGCCAAACAAGGATTACCAGTAACAATTATTACTGGATTCCTAGGTAGCGGAAAAACAACATTACTGAATCACATTTTGACAAACCAGCAGGGTTTGAAAACTGCTGTATTAGTAAACGAATTTGGCGAAATTGGTATTGATAACGAATTAGTAGTCTCCACCGACGAGAACATGGTGGAATTAAGCAACGGTTGTATTTGCTGCACCATCAACAGCGATTTAGTCGATGCTGTCTACAAAGTACTCGAACGCGACTCTAATATCGATTATTTGGTAGTAGAAACAACCGGACTCGCCGACCCCTTACCAGTTGCACTAACCTTCCTAGGCACCGAACTACGCGATTTAACTCGCTTAGACTCAATTATCACCGTAGTTGACGCAGCAAATTACAGCTTAGATTTATTCAACTCCGAAGCAGCACACAGTCAAATTGCCTACGGTGACGTAATATTACTTAACAAAACCGACTTAGTAACAGAAACCGAATTAACCGACTTAGAAAGAAAAATCAACGAAGTCAAAGAAGGTGCCCGTATCATCCGCACCAAAAACTCACAAGTACCCCTAGGGTTAATACTCAGCGTCGGTTTATTCGAGTCAGATAAATACTTTGAAGTTGACGACCACGAACACGACCATCACGAACACGACCACGACCACTCAGCTTGCGGTCATGATCATAGTCACGACCATCACGAACATAACCACGATGAACATGACCACGACCATTCAACCTGTGGTCATGACCATAGTCACGACCACGACCACCATCATCACTCCGACCATTTAGAAAATGATGGGTTTACATCAATTTCCTTCCAAAGCGATAAACCCTTCATAATCAGAAAATTCCAATATTTTCTAGACAACCAACTACCCACAAACGTATTCCGAGCCAAAGGAATAATGTGGTTTGAAGAAAGTCCCAAACGCCACATATTCCACTTATGCGGCAAACGTTTCACAATGGATGACTCCGAGTGGCAAGGCGCCAAGAAAAACCAAGTAGTCCTAATAGGTCAAAACCTAGACAAAGAAACACTACTCAAACAAATTGAAAACTGCTTAAAAACACCTTCCACAACACGCGGTCAAGGATTCGGCAAATAGTGCTGAGTGCTAAGTGTTGATAAAATGATAAGTTAACTCTTGTGGAACGGGCATCCTTGCCCGTCCCCTTTACGATTTTATTAAAGGCTCTGAAGCTGAATTAAATAATTCGGATTGAAAATGGTTGTGTTCTAAATATTCTTGAAATAACTCAAAAAAACGCTCTAATGCCTTACGTTCATCTTCAGAGTAAAAAAGGATTATCTTGTCCCAAGACTGACTAGAAGTAACATCAAACTTTTCTTTAACCCATGATTGAAATTCGGTAAAATGTTTTTCCTGCTCAGTTTGAGTAATTCCTAATTCGCGACGAGCAAGGATATAACCAGCTATACAAGAGCGGAGATTACTAATTGCTGGTTTACCCAGATACATAGAAGGTCTTTTTTGAATTTTAGAGATGAGTTCGTAAAGGTTGCTCATATATATATTCCCTATTTAAAAATCAATAGTTTACTATTCATTCATGATTTTGCAAAACATACGAATGTAGAGACCGAATTAATTCGGTCTCTACACAATTAAATCAAATTTTACAAATGTTTCACTACTTTCTTGGTACCTGTAAACCGCGACGTTCGAGCATTTGCCGTACTTCAGGACTTGGGTTGTAGTTGTAACCGTAAGAAGAACGCTCAGAGTCATCAAGAACTTGAGGTGTTAATAAAACAATTACCTCGTTACGTGTATTCTCTCGGTTTGTTCTTCTAAACAAAGAACCAAGAATTGGAATATCCCCCAAAATAGGAAGTTTTGAAACAGTTGTTCTGTCTTGGTCTTGAATAATACCGCTAAGAATCAGTGTTTGTCCATCACGCAAACGAACTAAGCCAGAATTCAAGGAGCGTTCAGAAACTAAGAAAATTCTGTTACTACTGCCGTTACTTAAATTTACATTTTCTGAAGCTTGAGGCGCCCGAACGTTTGGAGCAACTGACAAAGAAACAAAGCCGTTGTCATCAATCCGGTCTACTTTAACTGCTACAGTTAAACCGACATTTTCTTTCTCAACGGTGATTGTTTCAGTCGAAGTACCATCACCTCGCGATATTTCACGCTTAAAGTTACCAACAACTTGCTGTGTCAAGTTTACATTTGCTGTTTGACCTTCTTGAACAATTAAGGTTGGGTCAGTCAAAATCTTCGCATTGCGGTTTTGTACCTGTGCCTGTATCGAAGCAAGAAAACGTTTGGGAAATTGATATAGTGATGGTAATCCGAACTGGGAGGTAGCACGAGTACCTTCAGCAAAAGCAGCTGTTTGCCTTCCGGTAGTAGGGTCAGTAGTAATAGTGACTGTATCTGGTGTACCAGGTGTAAAGTCTGTTAAACCAGGAGTTGTAGGTGAATTAGTTGTTGGAGAAATTGGATTAAGAAATGTTGCGTTACCTGGTATGTCAGTTACAACCCGACCATCCTGAAGAACTCTTAAACCTGAACCTCCATTAGGTACTGTAAAAGTACCATTCGCATCGAGTAATGGTGCAGAACCAGCGTATGGGTTAGCAATTGTTGGTGTGCTAGTTAAACTACCGCTTGCTTCAGCGCTGGTTGCTGGTCTGGAACCGCCAAAGTTTAAATTTGCAGAACCACCATCACTAGTGAAGAAATTGTTCCCAATACCAAAAGAGAAACTGGTATTAAAATCCTTTATTCCTGACAAGTTAACGTCAACAATTTTGACGTTGACTGCTACTTGGCGCCGCCTCACATCCAGCTGACTTAACTGTGCCATTGCTAGTTCAACGTGTTTGGGCGTACCAATTAAAGTAATAGAATTAGTACGCTGGTCACCTAGTGCTTGCAAACCTCGAAGTAAAGGTGAAGAGTATTTAGAATCTTCTAATGATAAACGTTCAACTCTTGTTTCTGTAGTGGTTTGAGTCTGAGTTACAGGGTTGGCGCCTTGTCCTACAGGTATTGCACTGACGCTAGTAACTTGACGCTCTCTGCTGATGGCACTTTCGGCACCCAAACCAACTAAAAAGTTCAGTGCTACATCGACTGTTACTTGGTTCAGTCGTAAGTTCCGCATTACTGTATCGCGGCTAGAGTTTGGCAGTCTGGGACCTACGAAGATTGTGCGTCCACTGCGGTTTGCTTCTAGTCCGCTTAAGCGTAAAACGTAATTAAATACGTCTTGTACGGGTTCGTTTTGAATGTCGAGCGATACTTTAAGTCCTTCTCCTGGTCCAGATGCTGCTGGTTGTCCACCACCTGCTGCGGTTGGGTCTACTGAAGAGTATGCCAAGTTCATGTTGGCAGCGCGCGCAAGTAATGATAGGACTTCACGAACTGGTGCATCGCGTAGTACTAAGCGAGGTACTCGTTCTTGTGTTCCTAAATCAATTACGCTGGGTGATGCGTCTATTGCGGAAATTGCAATGTCTCCTACTGGTGGCGCCACTGCACGAGGTAAGAATGGTGGTGCGACGTTGGAAGGTTGACCGGGTTCTGTTATGGGTGCGGTTTGAGCGTTGCTAATGCCAGCAGGTGGCGCCAGTGGTGCTGTGGGTACTGTGGGAGGTGTTGCTGCTACAGTTCCATCACCAGGTGTGAAACTGAGGGTTAAACCGTCGCGACTGCGTTCTACTGGTTGGGCGCTTGGAGTTCCATTGCTACCTGTAACTACGACGCGAACGCTGTTGGCATCAAGTTGGTTAATTGCGACTGAGGCAATACCAGGGGCAGGATTATCTTGACGAAAGTTATTGCCTTCTGGTAAACGTAATTGGGTGTTAATTATGTCGGCGACTAGGGTGTTGCCGCGTTTGGTTGTAAATACTTGGGCACGTTCTCCAGAAGATGCTTCTAATACTAGGTTGACTCCTGAATCAACGGGGTTTATTTTTACGCGGGTTACTTGTGTTACTTGCGCGAAAACTGGCTGTGCTGCGAAGATTGCAGCGGTGGCGCCAAGGACGAAAGCACTATTTATATTACCGTGAAGTTTCACGTTCATTCCTCACTGAAAATAAAGTAAAAGTTTGTTTAGTTTTGTGGGGCGTTAGATTTGAATCAAATTTTCACATTGCTGCAATTGTTTGAATTGAATTGAACCTGTTCGCGTGTTTTTTTTACGTATATAGAAATAGAGAGACGAACCGCAAAGGACACGAAGGACGCAAAGGAAGGGAAGAAAGAAGCTACTCGGCAGGAAAACTACGTTTACGTTCCTCAGCATCACACTCAGCATTCCTAACTATTTCGGCGGTTCAGCTGGTTTTACTTGCGCTGCTGCTGTTTCTTGGGGTGTGAGTGGCATTAGCGCTTGTAGTTGGAAGTTTGTAGAAATTTGGACTGGCCCAATCATTCGGATTGGTTTTCCTAGTGCGTCGTTAGCTACTTCTTGGTTGAGTTTTGAGTCGTAGTCTTTAACTAGCAATAATGGCTGTAATCGCTCGATATTGCGAAGAATTGACTGGGTTTGATCGTATGTACCCGTAAATTCAATGTTTATTTTGCTACGTTTTAATTTGCCGTTGACTAACGGGCCAAAAGTTCCATCGCTAATGATTTCACTCTTTTGAGCGTCAGGTGTGTATTTCCGCATTTTGGCTTTGACGGCGTTTCCTGGTAACAAATCGTTACCTGATTCTACTAGTCGGTTCAAATCAATTAGCAGCGTGTCTAAGGTGTTTTCGTTGGCAAATAGACCTAAAACCTGTGTTTGCTGAACTTTAGCTTGAGCTAGTTCTTTTTTTACAGTGTCAATCTGTTTGATGCTGTCTTTTTTCTGCTGAATTTGACCTTGTAAGTCGGTTTGCTTGGTTTGCTGCTGTTGGAATGTTTCCCAACTTGGTAAAACCATGTTCATTCCTACAAAAGCTGCTCCACCAAGTCCTAGCAGACCGATTAAGATACCGCCGATTTTTGGTGTAAAACTTATACCAAAAATGACGGGATACGGAGGGGCGGCTTCTTCAAACCCTCCACCA
This sequence comes from Calothrix sp. PCC 7103, assembly GCF_000331305.1. Classification (GTDB taxonomy): domain Bacteria; phylum Cyanobacteriota; class Cyanobacteriia; order Cyanobacteriales; family Nostocaceae; genus Dulcicalothrix. The sequence goes on from NZ_KB217478.1 coordinate 1,994,127, forward strand.
CCTTCAAAATCTAAATCTTCACTATAAGTCATCGCTGAAGCGCTCCTGTTTGTTGCAAACTACGAATACGAGCCACTAGTCCAACTGTACCTTTTTGTTCTAATTCGCGCATCAGTTCAGATGCTGGAACATCACTCAGACTAGATTGGATAGTGTATTTCACTACCTTTGGTAGCTTTGCTCCTTGGGGGAGTCCACCAGGAGGCGCCGGAGCTTCTGCTAACTCGGCGTTTGTAATTCGCACTTCTTTCGCTTTTAAAAATCGCGACTGTTGTAATGTCACTAAGAAATCATTGACATCAGCAAACGAACGCGCGAATCCTCCTAGTTCGATTGCTCCTGCTTGGCTTTGTGTTTGTCCTGCTGGTGGAGGTGTTGATGCTGCCGCAGGTGCCGCTGCTGCAATATGTTTAACGTTTTCCAACTGTACTGAGGCAGGAATACGCTCTCGAACATCCTGAAGTATGGCAGACCAAGGACGAATTTGGTCGAATACTGTCACCAGAGCTTGGGTTTCACTCTTAACTTGAGTGATTTCTTGTCTGATTTTATTAATATTCCCAATTTCAGCTTCCAATTTTTGGTTTTCTTGCTCTAATTGGGCAATATTTTGCTGTAATTGTTCGTTTTGCGATTGCAAAAACCACCAGCCAGTTCCAACTAGTGCCAGTGTGAAAGCTGCAACTGCTCCACCAATGTACAACGGAGTTAAATCTCCTGGTGACATGGGAGCTTTCTTGATTCTGGTGCCATCGTTCTTTGGAACTGGCGCCCGGTCTTTGAGAAAATTAATATCTAAACTGTACATTGCTTATACCTCCCTCATTCCAAGACCAAGAACTATCCCTAGTCCAGGACGTTGCATTGTTGGGTATTTTTCATCGTCGATAGCAAGAGAATTGGCGCCAACTGGGTCGATTTGGGTAGTAGGCAAACTCAAGCGTTGAGTAAAGAACTCATCCATCTGTGCTAGTCCACCACCAGGCCCTGCCAGCAATATTTGCGCGACCTCTAGGTTTTCACTTTGATTCAAGTAGAAATCTATCGAACGACGCAATTCATCGGTGAGTTCTCCTAAAACCCTCATCATCGCTGCCATACCAGGGTTAACAGCGGTTTGCCCAGTTTTACCACCATCCATTCCACTCGAAGGAATTGTCATTCCTTGTAAGAGTTCCATATCGCGCGATGCTGGTAAATTCATCGCACGCGATAACGCCATTTGCATCTGATATGTACCAATTGGTACTGTTCGTGAGAACTGCGGTACACCGTTGACAATAATCGCAATTTCCGTGCTGTCGAACTCAATATCAACCAACACAGCTGCTTCCTGTGGACCAAATTGACGTAATTGTTCACGAATCGTCCGAATCAGCGCAAAACTGCTTATCTCCAGAACATCGACTTGTAACCCTGCCTGCTCAAATGTCCTGATATACGTATCAGTTACATCCTTGCGCGTTGCTACAAGTAATACCTGAACTTTTTCAATACCATCTTCATCGACAAAGTAACCTAGTTTCTGATAATCTACATCAGCTTCTTCGCGAGGATATGGCAAATACAGCCCTGCTTCGTGGTTAAGCACCATTTCTCGCAGTTCTTTATCGTCTAACTCTGCTGGCACAGGTATTAGACGCACAATAGAATCACGACCAGGTACGGCAGTTGCGACTCTAGAAACTTTGATTTTACTCTCAGCAAGTGCCTGCTGGATAATTTGTGCCATCGCTGGTGGGTCGGCAATTTGACCGTCAACGAAAACACCTTCGGGAACAGGCACCGATGTTAAAGCATCTAGTTTTAAACCTTGACGCTGTTTGCGAATGCGGGCAATATTAACCCGTTGTGGCGCCAGTTCGATGCCCACCCCTTTATTCGATTTCCCAAATTGACTGTTAAAGCGTTTAAGCACAGTTTTGACCGCAGAACTGAAGAACTATGAAATATTTTTATGATTAAAGTACGAACTATCCAGAAACCGGGTTTCTTTGGTTTCAATAATGATTTAGTTACACATACCCACTTACGAATTTATTTATTTAACCTATAATCACCGCAATTCTGTATTCGTCTTTTACCCTCATTAACCTAAAAACCATCTCTTACAATGATTCCTGTCCAAAAGTTAAAAAAACTAACAGTGTGTGCCCTACTTGGCTTATTGACAACCTGGATTGTCAGTTGTAGTACAGGCAACACCTCCAATACCACAAGCCAAACCTCAGAAAGCGGTGCCAAAATCGAGTTTTGGACCATGTCGTTGAAACCAAAGTTTAACGACTATTTTCAAAACTTGATTACGAGTTTTGAATCACAAAATCAAGGTATAAAGGTTAACTGGGTAGATATACCCTGGGATGGGATGGAGAACAAAATCTTAACAGCTGTTTCCGCAAAAACGCCACCTGATGTGGTGAATCTAAATCCTGGCTTCGCATCGCAATTAGCTGGACGAAACGCTTGGTTAGACTTAGACGCGAAAATTCCTAATGATGTTCGTTCCTCCTATCTGCCCAACATATGGAAAGCGAGTACGTTAAACGGCAAGAGTTTCGGTATACCCTGGTACCTCACGACTCGGTTAACCATTTATAACACTGATTTATTAAAACAGGCAGAGATAGCAAAAGTGCCCAGTACATATACTGAACTCGCACAAGTTGCTAAACAAATTAAAGACAAAACGGGTAAGTATGCCTTTTTTGTAACATTTGTCCCACAAGATTCAGGGGAAGTACTTGAGTCTTTCGTACAAATGGGAGTAAATTTGCTGGATGCATCGAACAAAGCAGCATTTAACACCCCCCAAGGCAAAGCAGCATTTCAGTATTGGGTAGACATGTATAAAAACGGCACTCTTCCCAAAGAAGCACTTACGAAAGGACACCGACACGGCATAAATTTGTACCAGTCAGGAGAAACAGCAATGTTAACTTCTGGCCCAGAGTTTCTTAAAACAATTGCCCAAAATGCGCCTAAAATAGCTCTAGCAAGTTCCATAGCACCTCAGCTTACAGGTGAAACAGGCAAGAAAAACGTCGCAGTTATGAACGTCGTTATCCCCCGCGACACCAAAAAACCTGACGCAGCAGTAAAATTTGCCCTATATCTAACCAACGAACAAAACCAATTAGCTTTTGCCAAAGCAGCCAACGTCTTACCCTCAAACGTAAAAGCTCTAGCTGACAGCTACTTCTCATCTGTACCAACAAATGCTGAAACCTATGACAAAGCGCGCACAGTCAGTGCCACTCAACTACAACAAGCAGAAGTACTAACACCAACATTAAAGAACTTCAACGTTCTACAAAAAGCAATCTACGACAATCTCCAAGCAGCAATGCTAAATGAAAAAACCGTAGACCAAGCAATCGCAGACGCAGAAAAAGAATGGAATAGTCAACAAACTTAAAACACAGAAACCGGGTTTCTTTCACACTAAGTACAACAATCTTCAACCAAACAAAAAGAAACCCGGTTTCTCAAACTCAACGCAAAAACTCAAATAACCGAATTAAGAGTACGGTTCGGGATGCCCATCCCACAAGATTTTACAACCCATAAAATTTAATAAATTATTTCCACCGCACCAACATAACCACAGTAATCAAACTCATCACCAACATCATTACAGCTCCGGCGCCATAAGTAGTAGTCACCATCACACCTGCCACACTCATCCTTAACAAAGCACGTCCAACTAAAATAAAACCTAAAGAATTTAGCCATAACCCAGAACTTCCACCTATACTATATATTGCTAAATCAACTGTTGAATATGACTCATTTTTCTGCTCCTAAAAAGTTACCGATTAAATACAACGAACCACACAGAACTACTAAATCTTTCGGTGCCTTATCTGTAAAATTATCAAAGTCAAAATAATTTAGTTCAGGTAAGACAAAAGCAGCATTAAGTGCTGATTGTAAATCTGTATAAGTTTGGCAACTTTTTAATGGGCAAATTTGATTAGCAAGTTGTGCTAACTCTTCAGTTTTTGCTGAACTATGGTCTGGGACGGGGACTATATATAATCGGTCTGATGGTCGTAGTAATGCTTTGAATACTTCGTCATGTTCTTTGGTCGAAAGCATCCCTATTACCCAACTCACTGATTTGAAATTTAGGGAATCTATGTAATTACGTAATACTACAGCAGCAGCTGGGTTATGGGCACCATCAAGCAGCAATTTATAGTTTGTATTATTGTATTGCCAATGAGTCCACTGCATTCGACCCAGCCATTTTGTTTTTGCCATTCCCCCAATAATGGCGCCTTCTGTAATTTGCCAGCCCAGGTTCTGTAAAATTTCTAATGCAGCTAATGCTAAAACCGAATTGGATAACTGAATTTGCCCTGCTAATGCCAAAGGATATTTAATTGATTTTGAATCAAATATTGATGAATATTGTGCCCATCCATCATCTAGCTGACGTGCTGGTTGCGGAATATAAGTAGGACAATCTACTTTTTTTGCCTGCGTCAGTACTACTTCTTTAGCATCAAGTGGTAATTGTCCAACCACTACAGGACAACCTTCTTTGATGATTCCGGCTTTTTCACGAGCAATATCAGCAACAGTTGGGCCAAGCTGCTGCCAATGTTCTCTACTTATAGATGTAATTATAGATACTAATGGTTGAGGACTAACATTAGTAGCATCTAGACGCCCTCCTAACCCAACTTCAAAAATTGCAATATCAACGTTTTGCAGGGCAAAATATAACCAAGCTGCTGCGGTAATTACTTCAAACTGTGTGGGTGATTCTTCATTCGGGTCAATTTTGGCTTGTACTTGAAGTATCACACTAGATAAATCTTGCTTTGATATTGGCTCCTGGTTTAGGGTAATACGCTCTGTCCAATCAACAAGATGAGGAGAAGTATAGCGTCCTGTTCGATAACCAGCTTCTGTAAGAACCGAAGACAGGTAAGCGCATACTGAACCTTTACCGTTTGTTCCCGCTACGTGAATAACAGGAACTTGCAGGTGAGGATTTCCTAAGTTCTCTAAAAGCTTATCAATCCTTTGGAGTCCAAGATGCACTCCAAAGCGCTGGAATGGTTTGATTATGGCGTCGATGTTCACAATTTATAATGAATGCCCACAGGCGCTTTGCCTGGGGCTTTGATTTTATGCTTCTCTGTTCAAAAAGGCTTGAACCTGTCTTAATGCAGCCGCTCCGATGTTGAATGCTGCCCAACCTGCTGCAACTGCGATAGGCGCCAACACTACTGCTACACGATAATCGATATCCATTATCAAATCCCCTCTTTTAAGTTAAAGATTTAAGTTTTGTCAATTCTTCTCATTTTATTTTTAGCTAAAATGGTAAATTTTTCAAATTCTTCCTCGGTTTTATGTAAAGAATATTTACAATTTCCTAAAATCCCAGGTCTATTCCTTTACCTGCATGTACCAAAGCTAACTTTTTGTAACGTTCGGCGTGTTCGATTAATTCTGCTGCTTCAAGAGAAGAAACCTCGCGCACGACTTTTCCGGGAACTCCCATAACGAGTGACTGAGGTGGTACATTTTTTGTTACAACAGCACCCGCACCGATGATACTGCCCGCTCCTACCCTGACACCATCCAAAACAATGGCGCCAATGCCAATTAAACAGCCCCGCTCAATATAAGCTGAGTGAACTACCGCACGATGCCCAACGGTAACATAGTCTTCTAATATCGTTGGCTTTCCTGGGTCACCATGCAAAATGGCTCCGTCCTGAATGTTCGTACATTCGCCAATCTCAATTCGCTCGACATCTCCCCGCACTACGGCAGAGTACCAAATGCTTGCACCTGCTTTCACTGTTACAGAACCAATAACCGAAGCAGTAGGAGCGACGAAAGAAGCTTGAGAAATATCGCTTAAAGACCAGTAGGAAGATGTTGACACGATAGAATATAGGTAAATTAAGGAACGAAAGTGCTGATAGCCAAGTGGAAAGAATTAGTTATAAGTATTAGATTATAGTTTTTATTTGTAAATCTAAACTTAAAGCTAAAAACTAACGAACCAAAACCATGAAATGCTATATGTGTGTTACGTTCGCAACTTCTTCCACCCCAGTTCATTACTTTTATATTGGTGATTATGCTTATGTAGTAAGTTAAAAATATAACTAGTATTATTCAATGCTGGTGATTAACTGGTGATAAAAAAATATGTTTAAATGCACTTCATGATGAACTCAGCTTTGCAGTACCCAATATTTGGTCCCGAAATTCAGTGTCCTCATTGCCGTCAAACTATTCCGGCACTGACACTTACTGACACCTATTTGTGCCCTCGACATGGTGCATTTGAAGCCAACCCCAAAACAGGAGAACTCATCCATCTCCAGTCAGGACGACACTGGCGCCGATGGAACAACGAATGGTATCGCCAGCACACGCACCCAGATGGAATTCGTTTTGAAATTCATGAAGCCTTGGATAAACTTTATACACAAGGTTATCGGGCAACACGAGTTATTATCGCCCGACGTTATCAGGAATTAATGGGTGGGTATTTAGAGCGAAGTACTCCCTGGCGTTCTGGACAGTCAGAGGGAGCATCTGCGCGACTTTACGGTTTACCCGTAGAGTTCAGCCCCGACCCAGATACTGAACCTTGTTGGGAAGTTATTAATTTTGATTTAGAAAAAGAACCAGGAGTCCCTGTTAGGTATCCGTACTTCCGGTTATTTGAATAAGTTCAGAGTGCTGAGTGCTGAGTAATAAGTTATGAGTTAACTTAATAACTTCTGAAAGTATAACCAACTTGAGCATCTCCACTCCTAACTCCGGGCTTTCTAACTCCTAACTCCTGATTTATAACTCAGCACTTTTAACTCTTATGCATCATGCTTCGATTCGGACGGCAAATATTCATCGCGCTATTGCTTTCTACGAGCAATTGGGCTTTTCTATTGCTGAACGTTTTACTACTGGTTACACATTGGCTTGTTGGATGGAAGGATTAGGTAGCAGAATTGAATTAATTCAAATCCCTGAACCAAATCCGGCTCCAGATGCATTTGCAGATGAACACTATGTAGGGTATTATCATCTCTCATTCGATTTAACTGAATTGGCGCCTGATTTGCCCAGTTGGTTGGCTTCGTTACAAGAACGCTTTGCTGTACCTTCTCAAAGTTATCCTGATGGATTATTACCATTTAAAGTTCTTTTAGAGCCAACACAGCAGCAAATAGGCAGCAGCATCTACGAAGTTACTTTTATTGCCGATGCAGACGGTTTGCCTTTAGAATTTATTCGTGTTCTTCCAAAAATAAATTCTCAGTAATTATTACGACATCCAAGTTAGAAGAGTAGCTTATTTTACGTGTTCCCACTGCTATTAATTTTGTTATTATAATTCTCTTAGATAGATGTTAATGGGCTAAATATGGCTATCAACTCGAATTTAACCGTATTTCCTGTGTTTCATCTTCTGTCTTTACAATAATCTTATATGTAATGTTGCTAAGGCGACATAATCTCTGTTTAAGATTATACTATAGTCATAAAAAAATCTGTAGTTGAGTTTACAGATAATATCGTAAGATGCATGTTCGTGTTTTATAAATTATACCAGTATCGTTTTCCACTGCTGCTATTAAGTCTTTGGTTGATTGTAGTTGTGCTACTAAACAATTATTCTGTTAGTGGCGAATCAAATGCTGCGTTTAATCAAATATCTAATCAAGCATATACACGTAAAGAGATAACATCTAACTTTAAAAGTTTAAATATAAATAATCAACAAAAGCAATCAATGAATGAAGATGCACGTAAAGTAGTATTAGAAAATGGTCTTACTGTAATCACGAAAGAAGTTCACACCGCTCCAGTCGTAACAGTGCAAGTTTGGTATAAAATTGGTTCCCGAAACGAAGAAAAGGGTGTCAATGGTATTGCTCACCAACTTGAGCATATGATGTTTAAAGGTACTGCTCGGCGCCCAATTCAATTTGGAAGATTATTTAGTACACTCGGTAGCGACTCCAACGCTTTTACAAGTTACGACCAAACAGCTTACTACAACACTGTTGAACGTACAAAGTTAAACGCGTTGCTCGAGTTAGAAGCTGATAGAATGCACAACTCTCTCATTGATGCTCATGCACTCGCAAGCGAAAAACGAGTCGTCATTTCTGAATTACAAGGTTATGAAAATAATCCCGAATATCGTCTTAGCCATGCTGTAATGCACGCTGCATTCCCTCACCATCCTTACGGACTATCGGTAGGGGGTACAAAATCTGATGTTGAAAAATTTACAGTTGAGAAAGTTCAAGAGTACTATAAAAAATTTTATAGACCAGATAACGCCGTTTTAGTTATTGTCGGTGATTTTGAAACGGAATCAACCATCACTAACATTAAAAGAATATTTAATCACAGTACTGAAAATAAGAAAAGTGCTGAGACAAACGTACTGAGTTATAAGTATAAAGAAGAACGCAAGACTTATGACTCAGCACTCAAAACTCAGCACTCAAAACTCAGCCCTATAATTCTAAAAGAACCAGGCGCCGCATCAATATTGCAAAGTGTTTATCCTCTGCCAGATATAAAACATCCAGATGCACCTGCGTTAGATGTAATGGACTATATTTTGTCAGATGGTAGAAATTCCAGACTTTATCAAGCGTTGGTTGATTCAGGTATCGCAACTGATGTTGATGCTTCGGTTGCAAGTCTCAAAGACTTTGGCTGGTATGAGATTACTGTATTAGCGACTCCTAAGCAAGATTTAAAAAAAATTGATTCGATAGTTACAAAAGTAATTAGTAAATTTACTGAAGAGGGTGTTGACGAGTCGGAGTTAGAACGCGCAAAAGCACAGTTTGAGTCTTCTGTAATTTTGGGTAATCGCGATATTACTAGTCAAGCGATGCAGTTGGGTAACGATGAAGTCGTCACAGGTAATCATCTATTTATGGATAATTACTTGGATGCTGTTCGCAAGGTGACAGCACAGGATGTACAGCGTGTCGCTAAACATTATCTTAATATTGAGTCACGAACCTTTGGTTACTTTTTACCTACCCAGGCGCCAGTAAATACCAAGAATAGTAGTAGTAATAATAATAAAATTAATTCAAACCAAACTCACGAAAGTTTTACTTCGTCAAGTGGTGGTGTTTTAGATAAAGCTGATGTGTTGAAATATTTACCTCAGTTTGAGGCACCGTCAGAAACTTTACAAAGTGTACCAGAACTAGTAGTGTTTCCAAATGGGTTGCGAGTATTGATGTTGCCTGATAAAAGCACTCCAACGGTGACACTAAGTGGCTATATTAAAGCAGGCTCAGAATTTGACTGCGATAATAAAGCTGGACTTTCTGAGTTAGTTGCCGATAACTTACTTAGTGGCACTAAAACCAAAGACGTATTAGAACTTGCCAAAGCTTTAGAAGAACGTGGAGCTTCTTTAGATTTTAACCCCTCGCGCGAAGGTGTACGAATTGAGGGTGATAGCTTGGCAGGAGATTTATCTGTACTGCTTCATACCTTAGCTGATGTAATTAAAAATCCGACTTTCCCTAACCGAGAACTCGAATTAAGTCGTAAACATGCTTTGAGTGCCTTAGAACAAGATCTAGATGACCCATCAGAAGTAGCAAGACGAACATTTGTACAATCCATTTATCCAAAACCGCATCCGCTGCATAGATTTCCTACAAAACAAAGTTTACGGCGAATTATTCGTAAAGATTTGATTGATTTTAAAGCTAAGTATTATCGTCCTGATGCGATGGTGTTGGCTTTAGTTGGAGATTTTAACCCAGCAGAAGTAAAATCACGCCTAAAAACTGAGTTAGGTGATTGGTCAGTTGATGGCAAAGCAGAAACATTACTGTATCCAAGTGTATCAATGCCTGATAACGTTATTCGCGTGAATTCGGTGTTGCCAGGTAAAGCCCAAGCAATTACTTATATGGGTAATACTGCAATAAATCGTAATGACTCACGTTATTATTCTGCGCTGGTTTTAAATCAGATTTTGGGTGGTGACACTTTATCGAGTCGCTTAGGCGCCGAATTACGTGACCGTCAAGGGTTAACTTACGGTATTTTCAGTAATTTTCTAGCTGGTAAAAACTCCGGCACGTTTTTAATCGAAATGCAAACCAGCCCGCAGGACACAGCGAAAGCTATTGCTAGTACACGTCAATTACTTCAAGATATTCACAAGCTTGGTGTAACAGAACAAGAAGTTGAAAGTGCAAAACGCACGGTAGTTAGTAACTATATTGTGTCTCTAGCAAATCCTGAAGAATTGGTACACCAAATTTTAATGAATCAAGTTTATGGGTTAGATGTAGAAGAATTACGTAATTTTACAGAAAAAATAAATCAGGTGGGTCTTTCTCAAGTTAACCAAGCTGCACGCGAGTTACTGCACCCAGATAAAATTGTGGTTGTCACTGCAGGACCTGCTGTAGCAACGCAAGGTATACAGCCAAATTAAGTAGTTTTGCAAGCACACAAAACATTAGCACCCAAAATAAGTTAAGTTAAGTACAGATGATATTGTTGCTTAACTACAGAATTTTACTCAAAAAGTCTCTGTGGCAAAGATAAAGATAGTTATTGGTAATCATGAACATTTTAAGCAATCTGCTTTCTCAACCAGTTAGAACCGCTCCGAAACGCCAACGTCGAGGTATTGAAATTAAATCACCGCATGAAATTGAGATTATGCGGCAATCTGCCAAAATTGTGGCGACTGTACTCAAAGAAATTTCTGAACTGGTCAAACCAGGAATGACGACAGCAGACTTGGATGCTCATGCAGAAAAGCGGATTCGCGAAATGGGTGCAACCCCCAGTTTCAAGGGTTATCATGGTTTTCCAGCTTCAATTTGTTCGAGTATAAACAATGAAGTTGTACATGGTATTCCTAGCGCTAAAAAAGTTATTCGTGCTGGAGACGTTTTAAAGGTTGACACAGGCGCCTATTACGAAGGCTATCATGGTGACTCATGTATAACGATTGCCGTTGAAGAAGTAACACCACAAGCAGCCAAGTTAATTCGCGTTGCTGAAGAAGCTTTATATAAAGGTATCGAGCAAGTAAAAGCGGGGAAAAGTTTACTTGATTTAGCAGGCGCCATCGAAGACCATGTAAAAATGAATGGTTTTAGTGTAGTAGAAGATTTTACTGGACATGGAGTTGGACGCAATTTACACGAGGAACCTGCGGTATTTAACTATCGCACTCGCGAAATGCCCAACGTCAAACTGCGTGCGGGTATGACATTAGCAATAGAGCCAATTTTAAATGCCGGTTCTAAAGTTACACGTACCTTAGCAGACCGTTGGACAGCAGTAACAGTAGATAATTCGCTCTCAGCACAATTCGAGCATACCGTATTAGTTACTGAAACCGGGTATGAAATTCTAACCGACCGCAACAATCTTTAAGAGCGTTTGACCTCAAATCTCTCAAAAGCTTCTGGCGCCAAATACTCAACTTTGACAGTTTCAACAAGTGCTGCTGGTGGTCCTTCGTGACACCAGCGAATCATTTGTTCTACAATCTCACGTTTACCTTCAAATACTGCTTCAACGCGCTTATCTGGTAAGTTACGTACCCAACCTTTTAGCCCTAATTGTGTTGCGGTTTCAACTGTTGAGTAACGATAACCAACACCTTGAACTCGTCCAGAGATATATACATGAGCGCATATTATGTCTGTTGGTAGTGAAGAATTTGACATACGCTGATTTGGCAACGGATAAAGCGGATTTAACGGATATATATAATTATCCGTTACATCCGTTACATCTGTTGCTAATCGTCGTCATCATCATCACGGCGCCGTTTTGACCTACGGCCATACTCTTCGTCATCGTCGTCATCGTCATCATCTTTTTCACGACGATAATCAGAATCGGGATAATCGCGGTCATCATCTCTATCACGATAGTTAGACGCGCGGTCGTTATCGTAGTCTCTATCACGGTAGTAACGCTCGTCTTGATTATCTTCGCGCTCATCACGACGATGGTACGAACGTTCGTCTTGATAATCGTCGCGTTCGCGTCTTTCACGTCCAACTGCTTTTCTAAAAAAATCCCCTAGTCCCATAATATTCCTGCTTTAGTTAAATAAAATTGAAAATTAATTCAGATAAAGCACTATTAATGCAATGCTTATGAATGTAGTTTGCATCCAAGCTGTCAATTAAAACTCTCCCTTTGGATGTAAATATTTGTGTTTATAATTCTCTATAAGTCAGAATTGTATGAATGAATTACCACCTCTTAATACCGAAACACTTTGGGCGATTCTAAATGAAACAGTTGATGAGGCTACTGTTAACCAGTTAGTTTGGTATTACTTAGGCTACAGATACAATGAGGCATCAAGTCGCTGGGAACCTACATATGCTGAAGAATGGCGCCAAGATTTTCCAGAACCTCCAGATTTTTTTGATAGTCGTCCCGCAGCAATGAAGCTAACTCGTTCAATTCCTCAAGAGAATAAACAGTTACTTAAAGAAAAGCTGGGATTCAAAGGTTATAAAATAGGTGAGTTTGGACCAAAACAAACACGCAGAGCTACTGCTGCTAATTGGTTACTAAGTTACATGGAAATTAATGGTATTCAATATTAATCGTGCTGGGTATGAATATTTAAACTTTTTTTACACACCTATACCTTGTTTCTTTCTCTAGATAGAGGCAGCCATAACTTAATTATTTCTACAGCGAGATAGGCAAATCCCCACTCGAAAGCTGAAAATACTATTAATAATTGTGGGTAATTAAATAAACATTCAATTTGCCTATTATTGCTATTTTATTCCCGTTCTTTAACCGTTTAATAGGCAATCAAGTGTTTATTTATACCCCAACATTTAGTTTACAATTATATAATAGTATTTCTGTTATGGCATCCATTGAATTTAATCTATTTGCGCCTTATAACAAAGGCGCCGCTTTAATTGGTTCGTTTTCAAATTGGCAACCAATTGAGATGGAAAAAGGGGATGATGGTTATTTCCGCACAAAAGTAGAATTAAAAGACGGCGAGTATCAATATAAATTTCGGGTTCAGTCAAAGTCTTGGTTTTTTGAAGAAGACCAATGGGTTGACGTAACAGACCCTTATGCAACAGACATCGATGAGTCTACAGGACAAGATAACGGTGTCGTCAAAATTAAGGATGGAGAACGAATTCTTGATACTTACGTTTGGCAGCACGATGATAAAGCATTACCTCCCGACCATGAGTTAGTAATATACGAAATGCATATTGCTGATTTTTCTGGTGGTGAAGATGACCCTAACCCACGCGGACAGTATAAGCACGCAATAGAGAAGTTAGATTATATTACCGAACTAGGAATCAATGCAATTGAGTTGATGCCAGTTAAAGAATATCCTGGTGAATATAGTTGGGGTTATAACCCACGCTTTTTTTTTGCTACCGAGTCAAGTTATGGTTCAACGGCAGACTTGAAACGCTTTGTTGATGAGTGTCATGCTAGAGGTATTCGGGTAATTCTCGATGGTATTTATAATCACTCAGAAGCAGGAAGTCCTTTAACACAAATCGACCATGATTTTTGGTATCACCATGAACCACGTGACCCTGACAACAACTGGGGTCCAGAGTTTAACTATGAACTTTATGACGAAAAGTTAGAGACTTATCCTGCACGTAAGTTTATTGGGGAGACAGTTAGATATTGGGTTAGTGAGTTCCATCTTGATGGTATTCGCTACGATGCTGCACGGCAAATTGCTAACTATGACTTCATGCATTGGATTGTGCAAGAAGCTAAAAACGCTGCTGGCGCCAAACCGTTTTATAATATTGCGGAACACATTCCTGAAACTACCAGTATTACCAATATTGATGGTCCAATGGATGGTTGTTGGCATGATAGTTTTTATCACTGTATAAAAGAACATGTTTGTGGTGACAAATTTGACTTAGAACAACTCAAAGATGTTATCGACTGTAAGCGTCAAGGTTTTATGGGCGCCACAAATGTAGTAAATTACCTAAGCAACCACGACCATGACCATTTGATGGTTGAGTTAGGAAATCGTCAGATTTTTGATGAAGAAGCATTTCGTCGAGTTAAGTTAGGCACCGCACTTTTAATGACTGCTGTGGGTGTACCGTTAATATGGATGGGTGAAGAGTTTGGCGAATATAAACCAAAAACACCTGATGCATCTAAAATCGATTGGACGCTACTTCAAAATGATTTAAATCATGGTTTATTTGAGTATTTTAAAGGCTTGATTAATTTACGTAAAAATAATCACGCGCTATATACAGAAAATATTGACTTTATCCATGAAAACCCAGAGGCAAAAGTGTTTGCTTTTAGTCGTTGGAACGATGAAGGTTCACGAGTGGTTCTTGTAGCTAATTTCTCTGAAAACTTCCTTGCTGGATACCATGTACCTGGTTTTCCATCAGCTGGTACTTGGCACGAGTGGACAGCTAATTACGACGTTGAAGCTGGTGATGATGGAATTATGACCGATTTGGGGCCATACGAAGCAAAAGTTTTTGTTTGGCAATAATTGCAACGGATGAAACGGATAGCAAACAATTTATCCGTTTCATCCGTTGCCAAAATTTATACAATAGTACCAATTTCCTTCAAATAAACCCGTGTAAACGGTTCATCTTCTCCTAGCGAATACTCTTCAATTAGTCCTTTGCGGTGCAGCATAATACTGTCACCTTTTTTCACGACTAATGTGGAGCCATCTAAAATATCACGCGATAGCATCATTTCGGTTTCAGTAGGATTATCTAAAACAACCATATTGCTACCGTAATAAAACATCCCATCGCGTTCTAAAATTTCTTCGCTGTATTCAACGATGAGTAAATCAAGCTTGGGATTTCGCAGTAAGCTTTGAACGTTGGTATTGTAATCTGGATTTGAAATTTTTCGCGAACGATTTACAAACACCGCATCTTGACAAACGGCGCCGACTGTCCAGTCAGGATGTTGTGAGAGAATATAGTCGATAGTCTCTTGCAAATCATGAATTGAAACTTTATTAAACGTAATAATTGGAATTCTGGCATCATCCTTTGAACTAAAGAATGTTTCCAAAATGTGGGAAGGTACATCAACACTGTCACCTACCGCCGGGTTGAGATGCATCATAACACCAGGCGCCGCATTAATTTCTAAAATAGCAAAGTTGCCTTCTTTCCAAGATTTGCCTAAATTTTCAGAAATAACATCGATACCCAAACAAGTCAAACGAAAATGCTGGGCTATATCCTGCGCCAAGATAATATTATCAGGGTGCATTGTGGGTGTGGCATCAATACTGACTCCTCCTGCTGAAAGATTTGCTACTTTACGTAGAAAAACGCGCTTACCCTTTTCGATGACACTAGCTAACGATAACTCTTGTTCTTCTAAGTAAATCTCCATTGCTTCGTCGCATTGAATTTTACTCATCGGTGAAGTTGGAGTGTCACGACGTACAGGTTTTTGGTTTTCTTTTTGAATCAACTCGTCTATTGTTGAGTAACCATCACCAATAATCGAAGCAGGACGACGTTCAATAGCTGCGACAAACCTACCGTTAACGCACAATAAACGAAAATCACTTCCCTTTATACTTTTTTCGACGATTATTCGAGTCGGTTGGTCTTCGGGTATTGCTTTAAGCGCACGTTCGTATGCTGCTTCAAGCTCTTTGGGTCCCTGAACATCTGCTGTTACACCAATACCTTTGTGACCTACTACAGGTTTTATGGCAATAGGATAACCAATTTCACGCGCAACAGATAGCGCTTCGCGTTCGCTAACTATAATGTCACCTTGGGGAACAGGGAATCCTAAAGTCTTTAAAAACGCTTTGCAGTCATCTTTACGAGTGGTAAAGTCGGAATCTAAATGGCTATCACCATCGAAAGTTGTTGCCACACCTCGAACATGCTTTTTACCAAAACCATATTGCATTAACCCTTCTTCCCATAGGTAAAAAGCTGGAATACCCTTTTTATCAGCAGTTCGCAGCAAAGCATAAACAGTAGGGCCACCGTAAACAGAGGAGCGAAAACGATTTTGCAGTGTCGTCAACTGTTCTTCAAAAGCAACATCGCTATCTCTGGTAATTGCTTCAAACCAATCCCAAACAAAATAAATCACTCCACGGGTAGTACGTGCGTATAGTGATTGAATTGCAATTTGATGGTGATTTCCATGTTCTCTAATACTCCAATGGTTGACGTGCAAATCCATATCTAGTTTTGCCACTTCAGAAGCTGTACGTGCAAACAGATGAGCATGTGAAGAGTATTCTTCGTCACGTAACTCAGGGTAGCGTTCGGATATAGCTTTGACGTAATCTTCCAAAGCAAGGACTTCTCGGTCGTCAGTCAAAGCAAAATCGAATACAAGTGCCCCTGTCTCTAGATAAGGGTTAGGACCTGCGTAATTGTGAAAGTTGAAAATATCAAAAACATCTGTTTTACGCGCGTTAACACGAATTGCTTCGGTGGTATTATCTTGAATCATTGTATAAACCCTTGGCAAAACACCCTTCCTTCACAATAATAACCCGCTTAAATTAATGTGAGTATCAAGTTTTTACATCTCTACCGGGCTTGTTAAAATTTATATCCATTGAGAGGTGTTATTATACACGTATTTCTGTTAAAATTTTAAAATACTATAAAAAAGTTGGACACAGCGTATGAATGCAACAGAAGCTAGCCTCAGAAATGAAGTCAGACAGCTTGCTGAGGAAGCTTTTCATCGCAAACTGATTTCCGGATATGGTGATGGTCCAGATGTATCGGAGTATCAAATTGTTATTGAGGGAAAGCCAAGACATCTAACATTAGAACATGCCAAGTCATTTTTAAACGCTTTATTAGAAGGGAATGGGGATGCTGAGGAATTAATGTGATAAAATTCATAAAATTTAATTAGATAAGTGAAACCCGGTAATTCCAAACCCGGGTTTCCTGTTTGTATGAAATTTAATCAAATAATGTGCCGTTGGAATGAGAGCAAAATATCATCAATCTGTGACAATATAATTGCAAGGCGCCTTCATTGTAGTCGTCAACCAAAGTTTTTAACAGCTTTATTAAGCATTATCAATATTTATCAGGAGGCAATGCTGTGGCAAACGAAATTCAACGTCAACTAGTGATTATTGGAGGAGCAGAGGATAAGGAAGGAGATTGTATTATTCTTCGCGAATTTGTGCGGCGTGCTGGAGGTACAAAAGCGAAAATTGTCATCATGACCGCAGCCACAGAGTTACCAAGAGAAGTTGGTGAGAATTATATTCGTATTTTTGAGCGTCTTGGTGCCGAACAAGCTCGCATTATTGATACTGAAACGCGCGAAGATGCTTCTTCATCTACTGCATTAAAAGCTGTTGAAGAGGCTACAGGTGTATTTTTCACAGGTGGGGACCAAGCACGTATTACTAATATTCTTAAAGATACTGACCTTGATGCTGCAATTCATAAACGTTATGCCGAAGGAATAGTAGTAGGAGGAACGAGTGCAGGAGCAGCGGTAATGCCTGATATAATGATTGTTGAGGGAGACTCAGAAACTAATCCTCGGATAAATATTGTAGAACTTGGGCCCGGTATGGGATTTTTGCCTGGTATTGTAATTGACCAGCACTTCTCACAACGCGGACGTTTAGGGCGCCTAATATCAGCACTTGCCCAACAACCAGCAGTATTAGGTTTTGGCATCGATGAAAATACCGCAATGGTAATAACAGGTGACAAAATGGAAGTAGTAGGTGAAGGTGTTATCACCGTAGTGGATGAAAACGAATTAGTCCACAATAACGTAGATGAAATACTTCGGGATGAACCTCTTGCATTTTGCGGCGCCCGTCTTCATATATTACCACACGGTTATAAATTTGACCTCAAAACTCACAAGCCAATTTTAGATGGTCGTTCTGTGGTAAATAACGAAGGTAATGAATTAGCTGCAAGTGTAAGTTAAATAATTAATTATAAAGACTAAAAAGTTTAGTAGATGCATTAACTGGAGAAGTAGTTAATTTTACTTCTCTTTTTTTATGTAGTGGAGGAACGGAACCCAACATTAACATATTATTAGCACATCTATCGCTAGCAGGAATCGGATTTTAAGCAATTCAACGAATATATAAATATTTACACTCATATTAAGATACATGGCAAGCTCAATCGAATTCAGTCTTTTCGCTCCTCGCATCAATGGGGCAGCTTTAATTGGGTCTTTTTCTGAATGGAAAGAAACACCCATGCAAAAAGGAGAAGATGGTTATTTCAGGGTTCAAGTAAATATAGAAGACGGTACTTATCAATATAAATTTCGAGTACAAACCAAAAGTCCAAACTTTAAACCAGATGAATGGATTGATGTCATAGACCCCTACGCTACAGATGTTGATGATGAGCGTACTGTCGGTATAGTTAGAATTAAAGACGGTGAAAGAATTGTAGATACTTATGTTTGGCAGTACGATGACCAACCGTTACCTGAAAATCAGGAGTTAGTAGTATATGAAATGCATGTCGCAGATTTTACAGGTGGAGAAGTTGACGAGCATAGACGTGGTAAATATATTGATGCCATTGAAAAATTAGATTACCTTAAAGAACTTGGTATTAATGCAATTGAATTAATGCCTGTAAATGAGTACCCTGGTGATTATAGTTGGGGTTATAAAGTACGTCACTTTTTCGCGACTGAATCAAGCTATGGTTCTACAGAAGATTTAAAACGGTTTATTGATGAGTGTCACAAACGTGGAATTCGTGTATTAATGGATGGAATTTATAACCATACCGATGAAGAATGTCCATTAATGTTAATCGACCGTAATTACTGGTATTACGAACACATGCACTATCCAGAGGATCCTGATAACTACTGGGGTCCAGAGTTTAATTACAGTAATTACGATGAAAAGTTAGATGTCAAGCCAGCGTGGAAATATGTAGGTGATGTCGTAAAATATTGGGTAGAAGAATATCATATAGATGGAATTCGCTATGATGCAGTGCGACAGTTAGCTGACTTTGAATTTTTGAATTGGTTAGCCACTCAAGCTAAGAAAAATTATACAGTTCAGGGGGCGCCGAAACCGTTTTATAATATTGCCGAACACATTCCTGATACAAGTGATGTGACAAAGCCAGATGGCCCATTAGATGCGTGCTGGCATGAAAGTTTTCGTTATTTTGCTATTCCCACTATTTGTGGTGAAGAGTTTGATTTAGAAAATCTCAAACAAGTGCTAGACCCTAGAAAACAAGGATATGATAGCACAGTGAACGTCATAAATTATTTGGCAACCCACGACCGAGAACATCTTTTTCGGGAATTAGGGGATAGAGGCATTTTTGATGAAGCAGCATTTACACGTGCCAAGTTAGCAGCAGTATTATTAATAACGGCAATGGGTGTGCCAATGCTGTGGATGGGAGAAGAGTTTGGAGAACACAAGCGTAAGAGTCAAACTGTTACCCAACCCAAAAAGATAGCTTGGGCATTATTAGAACGCCAGGAAAACAAAGATTTATTTGAATACTACAAAAAATTGATTCACTTGCGAGTCAATAATCCGGCTTTACAATCTGACAATATCGAATTCTTCCATGAAAACCCTGATGCAAAAGTACTCGCTTTTGTACGTTGGAATGACCAAGGAGGACGCCTGGTAGTAATACTGAATTTTTCAGATCAAAACTTTAGCGAGTATAAAATTACTCACTTCCCCGATGCTGGCACATGGCAAGATTTTATGGCAGAGCGCAATGTTGAAGCAATCTCTGAAGAAAACCAAAATGTTTTGATAACAGAGTTAAAGCCATACGAAGCAAAAGTTTTCATTAATTAACTTCCACATCTTGTTCTTCTTAATTCTTCCTTAGCGTCCTTAGCGTACTTTGCGGTTCGTTGTTTTAAATAAAAATTCGATACGGTTGAGGATACACGCGACTATTTCGAGACCAACTAGAGGTTTTCTAACATAATCATCAGTCCCAGCGTCTAAACCAATTATTTTATTATCCGTATGATGCGACTGAGTGAGCGTAGCAACAAGCGATTCTACTAGAATTCTCATAACTTCACGGCTCGTACTACGTGCGTAAAAGCGGCACGTTTATACTTCGTATTTAAACTAATTTATGAGCAATATACTTGCTGGATGATAAATTTAGGGTAACACTTGGCAACAGATGTAACGGATGTAACGGATGTAACGGATAAATTTGTTGTCGGCGCCGATTTTTGACTTTGTTTTTCCCGAAGCCAATACATTGTGATAATATTAGAAACTGCTGCATTAGCTCAAAACTGTCAATTTAAAAATATTCAATCATGGCTCTGACGCAACAGCGAAAACAAGAAATCATTACACAGTACCAAGTACACGAAACCGATACTGGGTCTTCTGATGTTCAAGTAGCAATGCTGACAGCACGCATAATGCGTCTATCAGAACACTTGCAAGGTAATAAAAAAGACCATTCCTCCCGTCGTGGTTTGTTGAAGTTAATCGGTCAACGCAAGCGCCTTCTATCATATATCATGCAAGAAGACCGCGAACGTTACCAAGCTTTAATTGCTCGTCTAGGTATCCGTGGTTAGAGTATAAAATTTAGCCTATGAGCGCCAAATCAGAACGTAACAACTTGCCATTTGAACCGAAAAGCAAACCAAAGAAAGCTAACAAAAAAGCAAGTGGACAGAAAGAACAACCTGTTAAACAAGCTGTTGTAAAGCAATCGGAGAAAAAAGAAAATAGAAAAGCTCCTTATAAAAAAGAGGAGATGGCTATTCCAAAAGTAGTTAGTGACCGAATGGTTAAGCGTGTAGCGGCATTTTCTGGTATTCCCACATTTTTGGGTATTGCCAGTTTAGTTGTTAGCTACTTGCTTTCTGCATACGCTCATATCAAACTGCCCCCCATCGCGGTTTTGTTGGTCAATATGGGCTTATTTGGTCTAGGAGTGTTGGGTATTACCTATGGTGTTCTATCAGCTTCGTGGGACACCGAACATCCTGGAACTTTATTTGGGTTTAGCGAATTTAGTACCAACTGGGGACGAATGGTGGAGGGTTGGCGCGCAACTAGGCAAAAAAAAGTCTAATTTCATAGTGCTGAGTAGTAGAGACGTGTAATCCGGAGGATTTCCCGAAGGGATTAATCACGTCTCTACAATAATTTTCGATAAATATAAAATCCTAGAAACTGGGTTTCCTCGTTGAAATCTGTTATAAAAATGAAAATTTTGCGTAGAAACCCGGTTTCTTAGTAAAAAATTTATGAAATCAGGGAAAATAACCATGATTGTAGTTATGAAAATCGGTTCCCCAGAAGCGGAAATAAACCGCATCAACGAGGAACTAACCACTTGGGGACTGACACCCGAAAAAATTGTTGGTAAACACAAAATTGTAATTGGTTTGGTTGGTGAAACTGCTGACTTAGACCCTTTACAAATACAAGAAGTCAGTCCTTGGATAGAGCAGGTGTTGCGGGTTGAGCAACCTTACAAGCGTGCGAGTCGGCAATATCGTCAGGGTGAGGCATCAGAAGTAATAATTAATACTCCTGATGGCGCCGTTATTATTGGTGAGAATCATCCAATATCGGTAGTTGCGGGGCCTTGTTCGGTTGAAAACGAGGAAATGATTATTGATGTGGCGTTACGTGTGAAAGCGGCAGGCGCCAAGTTTTTGCGTGGTGGTGCATACAAACCAAGAACATCGCCTTACGCTTTTCAAGGACATGGTGAAAGTGCGCTTGAACTTTTGGCAGCAGCGCGTGCAGCGAGTGGGCTGGGAATTATTACTGAAGTAATGGATGCTGCTGACCTAGATAAAATTGTAGAGGTTGCTGATGTTATCCAAGTCGGCGCTCGTAACATGCAAAATTTTTCTCTGCTCAAAAAAGTTGGCGCCCAACCGAAGCCAGTATTATTGAAGCGAGGAATGGCGGCGACAATTGAAGATTGGTTGATGGCTGCTGAGTATATATTGGCAGCAGGAAATCCAAACGTAATTTTATGTGAACGTGGTATTCGGACTTTTGACCGTCAATATACTCGTAACACCCTTGATATATCGGTAGTACCTGTATTACGAAAGCTAACCCACCTGCCAATAATGATAGACCCTAGTCATGGTACAGGCTGGTCAGAATTTGTACCTTCAATGGCAATGGCATCAATTGCAGCGGGTACAGATTCGTTAATGATAGAAGTTCACCCCAACCCTAAGAAAGCACTATCTGATGGGCCACAATCATTGACACCTGAAGCTTTCGACAGACTCATGCAAGAATTAGCTGTTATTGGTAAAGCTGTTGGACGTTGGCGCCAACCTGTTGCTGCAACATTTTAACTAATGTAGAGACGCTTGGGTATCGCGTCTCTACGATATTATTATCTTCTTCTGCTACCGAAACCGCCGGAACGAGGAGCTCTCGCAGGTCTGCCGCTTCCGAAACCACTCGACGGATTTCTTCTTACGGAACTAGAATTTCCAGATGGTCGTAAAGTACTGCTACCAAAACCGGAACCTGTAGCACGACTACCAGTGTTAACTCTTGGTTGAGTTCTTACTGTTGGGTTATTCGGATAATTTCTTCGTAAGTTGCCTGTGGTACGGAACGCTGTGCGATTTCTTTCTACTGCAGGAGGTGCGTTATAGCGTGAGCGGTAGCTTGAAACTGCATCGCCATATGTACGACCGTAACCACCGTAACCAGTAATTAAACCGCCTGGTTGATACGCAGGGGGTACGTAATACTGCGGTCTAAATAATAAGCTGCCAATTGCTTGACCAGCTATTGCACCCGCAAACGGCGCCCAGAAACCACTTTGCTGACGAACAACGACAGTCTCTTGCTGTCCAGTTTGAGGATTAAAACGATTTTCGGTAACGTTATGAACGTATTCGATTTTGAAATCCTCTGTTATGTATAAAGCAGGTTTGCCATTTTCGACTTTAAGGTAACTCTTCTTACCTTGCTTTACTTCGTCATCGGTCAAGCGTGCCATTTGTAAATTTTCGGTTCTATATGTTGGTGGTGTGCTGTTCAACAAAAACAGCGTGTACACACCATCACCATCATTGTAGCTCGCTTGTTGTACTTCGTATTGACCGTCTGCAAGGTTTGCCGAAACCTGAGAAACTGAGTTTGCACTTTGGTTTCGAGCTTGTGGTGTTGCCTGTGAACTAACTTGATTAGCTCCACCACCACAACCTACGGTTGTAACACACAACGACAGCGCCAAAACAACGACTGTAAATTTACGCAAAACTTTCATGATTACATTCAGGAGCATATTAAAGTCATCCCATTTTGAGCTTAACAAAATTTTACATTCTTTATTCAGTGTGGGCTACCGAACAACGTTTTTAATTTAGAAACCCGATTTCTACGCAAAATCATCGTTTTTATTACAATATCTCAACGAAGAAACCGGGTTTCTCTTTCATTCTAAGAGTATGAGTAGCAAAAAGAAGAGGGGTTGGTTGTAGTATTCTTTCTACCTTTTCCTGGTTAAGGTAAAATTTTGCTGCCTGTATCTGTATATATAGATTTCTTTAATTGCATAATTTCAAATATGTTAATTCCTCAATTAGAAAGATTTTTAACGGAAAATTTAAGTGAAAATAAAAGCAAAAATAGAATATATTTATTATTTTGGTTGATTTTAAGCTTGTGTTTTGGCGCTGTTTATATTGCTTTAGGAATACGGCAAGGTTTTAGTAGTGACTATGTCATTGGAGATGATGCACGGGAATATATATCTTGGATGTATCGTTATTCAAACCCAGAGTTATTCCCTAATGATTTAATTGCCGATTATTTTCAATCTGTTACACCAATTGGATATGGTGGAATTTATCGGTTGATGATGAGTTTAGGCGTTGATGCGATTGTACTGATTAAAATTTTACCAATCGTATTAGGGTTAACTACAACAGGTTATGGGTTTGCTGTTTGTATGCAAATATTGCCAGTACCTATAGCAGGATTTTTGGCAACTTTAGTATTGAATCAAAGTCTTGGTCTTCACGATGACCTTTTCTCCGGTTGTCCAAGAGATTTTACTTACCCGTTATTTTTAGCATTTTTGTATTATTTAATGCGGGGTTCGGTGCCAGGAGTTATAGTAGCGTTTATAATCCAAGCATTGATTTACCCTTTAATTGCATTTATCGAATTGGGAATTTTGTTTTTGCGACTATGGGATTGGCAAAACATGCGTTTTCGCTTTTCGCAACAGAGGCAAAATTATATACTATTTGGCTTTGCTTTGGCTGCTGCGTTGATTACAGTTACACCTTATGCTTTGCAGTCCTCACAGTTTGGACCAACAATTACCGATGCGATGGCAAGAACAATGCCCGACTATTTTAGAGGTGGCAGAGTCAGTTATTATAACGATAATATTGTCAGTTTTTGGCTTGATGGTAGAGACAGTGGTCTTTTTGCTTTGCTAAACCCAGTTCAACTTTTGATTGGGCTTTTGTTGCCAGTAATACTTGTATACAAGCAAAAATTTTCAGCCAAGTTAAAAATAACGAATCAAGTAAAAGTATTATTACAGGTTGTTTTAGCATCTACTGGGATGTTTTTTATTGCTCATGCTTTATCATTCAAGCTGCACTTTCCCAGTCGATATACCCATCACACCTTTAAGATAGTACTTGCAATTGGCGCCGGAGTTGTGTTAAGCGTGTTATTAGAATCCGCTTTTGATTGGGTAAGACAAACCCAGTCGAATAAAAGTATAAAGCGAATTTTGGTATATTTAGTTACTGGGATAGTAGGCGCCGCACTAGTTTTATATCCAACGACTCTAAAAACTTTTCCCAAAACTTTATATGTAGTAGGTAGCGCACCAGCACTATATGAATTTTTACAAAAGCAACCGACCAATAGTTTAGTTGCTTCGTTAGCAGAAGAAGCAGATAATATACCACCTTTTGCAAAGCAATCAATTTTAGTAGGTAGAGAATATGCTTTACCTTTCCATACAAAGTATTATGCTCAGTTTAGTCAACGTATGATTGACTTAATTAATGCTCAATATACTCAAGATATTAGCCAGGTGGTTAATTTTATAGATAAATACCGTGTTAAATACTGGCTTTTAGAGCGTAATGCTTTTGAACCGGAGTATATAAGTAAAAATACTTGGATTCAGCAGTATCAGCCTGCTGCAAAAATAGCTGATTCTAAGCTTTTACAAGGAAGTGATTTTGTTTTGCCTAAGTTGATAAAGTCTTGCAGTGTGCTTGAAAGTGGGGATTTGTTTTTGCTGGAGGCTGAGTGTATAAAAAAAGGGTAGGGTGGGTCGAAGCCCACCTTACGGTAATTATAGGGGAATTAGTTCGGGGTAATGTTGTAATAGTTGGTCGTTAGTAAGTTCATCACCGAACTGTGCGGGTGAGAAGTGTACTTGTGCGGCGCGGATTTTATTTTTGTAATGTAAGCTAATTAATGCTTTTAAACCTTCTTTTAATGCTTGGATATTGGATAAGTCGGTTTCAAGCTCAGGTACTTCTCCTTCAAAAGCTGCTGTTAGCATAACAACAACGTTGCGGGTAGCAGGCGCCGATAATGGTTCGTTGGTATTTGGCGAAGTATAATCAGGTTCACTCAGGTAACGTTGGGCAGAGTCTGTAAATAGTTCATTGACAAAATCTCCCGCTTCCCCTTCACTCCAAAATACATCGCCTTCGTTAGCTGCGGATGTCCAATATTCATCGTATTGCAGCAAACTCTCGCAAACCCTTACCAGTCCTTCACTTACTGTTTGCATGTCACCCTCGTTTTGCAAAACGAAGCGCGCGACATCGTTTAATGTACCTAATATTGGCGCCACTTCTGACCCAGCTAAATGTACAAACAAGCGGCAAACTACATAACGAGTCTTGCCTAGCATTCGGTTGAACATAAATACTCCTTTCAAAAATTATCTATTGACCTATATAGTGAAACCCTTTAACAAAATCAATAACTGTACTTACAGAGAAAGGTATAAATTTTACAGCTTCGTCATATTTATCATCATAGACAGCATCGCTAACATCAGAACGATTGATTAGACGCTTGCCAAAATTCGGGTGTTCATGAACTATAAGATTTTGCGAACTCGAATTTGTTAAAATCACTTGTGTTGGCGCCTGAAAGAAAGAGAGGCGCTGTGTAAGTGCAAGAATATTCTTGACCTGTTTAATTGTATCAGCTTGACGAAGTGCTTCTTCTAGCTGTTGGTTAAAACTTTGAATGCGATGGAATGGGATGGAAGCATCGTTGGATGTATCATCACTCTTCATCATCTCGACTACAGAAATTAGATTGCGCTGGGTACTTTTAGCATCTTGAAAGGGCAAAACTGCAATACACGCTGTAGGTAATAATGCTTCATCGCTATCGATTCGGAATGTAAAAACTGTTCGACGTCTACTATTTTCTACGCTTGGTGGTTGTTTTAACTTTAAATACTGCTGTGCAATTTGGAAGTAAGCTCCCGATATGGCAAAGTTTGCTTCATGGTCAAGTGGTTTATCAACGATAATGCTAATTGTTGGCGAAGTGGCGTTAAAAAAGTCACGTGACCCTTCAGGAGTGAAATATTGAATTATCGAAGAGTCTCCTGTTGGACTTAAATCAATCCACTCGCAAATTATGCCATCTGTCTTTAATCCAAAGCGAGTTGTTGCATAAAGTTTGGCGCCTGTCAATGTTGCACCCGTTAAATCAGCGCTTACCCATTCGGCTTTAATTAATTTCGCACTTGTTAAATTCGCATGAACTAAACTGGCACCTGTTAAATTGGCGTTACTAAGATTAGCATTATTCAGGTTTGCACCACTCAATTTTGCACAGCTTAAATCTGCCCAACTTAAGTCTGTATCTGATAAATCTACCCAACGGAGGTTGGCACCGCTAAGGCAGGCACCACTAAGATTTGCTCGACTGAGGTTAGCTTGCCGAAGTTCAGCATCACGAAGATTGGCGCCACTTAAGTCGGTGCGACATAAATCACTATTAATTAAATTTACTTGTTCTAAATTCGCTCCTGTTAAAAAACCACCTCTAAGACAAACATCACTCATATTTGCTCGACTGAGATTTGCTTGTCGCAATGTCGCTTCGCGGAGGTCAGCATTTTTGAGATTCGCTTGCACTAGGTCGGTATGGCTAAGATTCGCACGAATTAATTCGGTACGAACTAGCGAAGCTTTACGAAGTATGGCATGACTGAGGTCAGCGCGAATCAGATTTGCAACATTAAGGCTAGCACCTTTAAGGTCAGCACCCATTAAATGGGCACCGCTAAGTCTCGCAACATTTAATTTGGCGTACCTCAAATTGGCGGTATTAAGATTGGCGCCTGATAAATTAACAACACTTAAGTTTGCTTGGCTCAAGTTGACACCGTTGAGCTTTGCACCACTTAAGTTTGCTTCGCTGAGGTCAACACCGCTAAAGTCTCGCACCCCCATCGCATATTTTTCTAGGAACTCCTCTGCCTTCATTCGCGCTACCCTTAAATTGCCAACTTACTTTTTTTATAACTTGTGAATATCGGTATATTAGGACTTGGATTAATTGGTGGCTCCTTGGGTTTAGATTTACGAGCTTGCGGACATCGTGTAATTGGTGTGTCGCGACGTGCTTCAACTTGTCAGACAGCAGTTGCCATCGGTTGTGTTGACTCTTCGTCAGTTGACATTGATGTACTTGGCGCCGCAGAGGTGGTATTTATATGTACACCTCTTGGGCTTATTGTGCCCAGTATTGAGCAATTGATAACGGTATTGCCAAAATCTACTGTTTTAACGGATGTCGGCTCAGTAAAAACACCGATAGTTGAAGCAGCATCACCACTATGGCCTAATTTCGTTGGTGGTCATCCAATGGCAGGAACGGCTGATAGTGGTATTGAAGCAGCCTTAAAAAATTTATTCGTACAAAGACCATACGTATTAACACCAACATCGGCAACACCAGCGTCTGCTGTTGAGATAGTATCCGAATTAGTAAAACAATTAAACTCCAATATTTACTACTGCGCTCCAGAACAGCACGACCGAGCGGTCAGTTGGATTTCTCATTTACCCGTAATGGTGAGTGCTTCGTTAATAGCTTCATGTATGGGAGAAACAGATAATCAAGTTTTACAGCTAGCGCAAAACTTAGCAAGCTCTGGTTTTAAAGATACAAGTCGTGTTGGTGGGGGTAATCCCGAATTAGGCGTAATGATGGCAAAATATAATCGTGAAGCTTTATTAACATCAATGCATCAATATCGCCACAAGTTTGATGAGATTATTAATTTAATCGAGCAAGAAAATTGGGAGAGCTTAGAAAATATATTAAAGTCTAATCAAAACAGGCGCCCGGACTTTTTGTAAATATTAAGACACTGGCAACGGATATAGCGGATGTAACGGATGAGGGAATATAAATTGTAAAATTAGATAAAGCACGCTTTGTGAATAGAGGTTAGGGAAATGGTGTTACAAACTGAAAAAGGTTATTATACTCTAGAGGAATATTTAGAGCTTGAGTTTGTAGAATTTGAAATTAGCTTTAAAGATATTTACACACGGGTTGATTTTAATTTGGTTGAAGAATGATTAATTAGTCAATTGTTCTTGTAATGGTGGGATTCTAATAATAAATGTTGTACCTTCACCCGGCGCCGAAAGGCATTGTATAGAGCCATTATGTTTTTGGGTAACTATTTGATGACAAATAGATAAACCCATACCTGTACCTTTACCGACTGGTTTAGTGCTAAAGAAAGGATCGAATATTTTAGCTAGTGCTTCTTTAGGGATTCCAATTCCGTTATCAGAAATGCAAATAGCTATGTTATTATTGTTTGTAAGTTCAGTGGCTATGTATATTGTCGGTTTATTATTTATCGAGTTGTTTACTAGTGATGCGTTGGTAATTAAAGATTTATCAAATGCATCGATTGCGTTAGTTAGAAGATTCAAAAATACTTGATTCAACTGTCCTGCATAACATTCAATTAAAGGTAAATCACCGTACTCTTTAACTACTTCAATATGGAGACGATTATTTTGTTTGAGACGATGTTCTAATATCATTAAAGAACTATCAATACCTTCGTGTATATTAACTTTTTTATACTCTGCTTCGTCCATTCTGGAAAAATTACGCAGGGAAAGGACTATTTTTTTGATACGGTCTGCCCCAATTTTGATAGATTTAAGTAATTTGGGCAAATCTTCCATTATATATTCTAGTTCGGTAGTTTCAATTTGAGGTATACTTTGATTATTTATAATTGAACGATTTAAATTTTCTTGGTAAGCGATAATTAAGTTAAATAAGTATTGAACATATTCACGCGCAGGTTCAATATTCCCATATATAAAACTAATCGGGTTATTTATTTCATGTGCAATTCCTGCTACGAGTTGTCCTAAAGATGACATTTTTTCATTGTGAATAAATTGGGTTTGTGTACGCTGTATTTCTTGAAGCGCATTTGCTAATTCTTGTGATTGCTGTTTTATTTTTTCTTGCGCTAGTTTTTGCTCGGTAATATCAATAAATATGCCATTATGCAATGCATGTCTAGATTTTTCTCCAACTGGTTCAGATTGACCGTAAATCCACTTTTGCTTACCAGAACGAGTAATAATGCGAAATTCATAAACCCAAGGTGCATGTTGATGTACAGCAGAGTTTATAGAAAATATTAATGAAGTAAAATCTTCTGGATGAATCAAAGGCAAAATAGGATTACTCCCTTCTGTAAGCTCTGATTCATCTAACTCAAATATCATTTGAGCTTTAGAGCTTAAATAATTAAAATGTGATTCTCCAGTTTTTAAGTCAAACTCATGCTGATAAATTGTTCCAGGTACTAAGCTATTGATATTAATCAGACGTTGTTCTCGTTCTCTCAATGCAATTTCTGCTTGCTTACGCTCGCTAATATCACGCACAACTGCTAAAAGGTGAGGTTTTCCACTATAAATACATCTACTAGCGTTAACTTCCACGTCAAAATTAGTACCGTCTTTACGTATATCAACAGCTTGGCACCTATAATCATTCCCATTTCTAACAGTTTCCATAAATTGCTCAAATTTATGCTGGGAGTCAGGATGAATGTATGCTGTTGGTGGTAATTTAATAAATTCGTCGTAAGAATAACCGTGCATTTTACAAGTTGCAGGATTAACTTCTACTAAATTTGCTGTTTCCATATCGAAAATGAATATTCCGTCGGTGACAGCTTCAAAAATATTACGGTATTCTATAGCTTTTTTTTCGAGTGCTTTTTTCGTTGCCATCTCGACTGTAACATCACGTGAAATACCCACAGTCATGACAACTTCGCCATTTTCATTGTGTACAGCAGATTTTGTGGTATTCAAGATACGCACTTTTCTATCATGTCTTAACGCGCGTTCTTTGGGAATAACTAGAGTTTGTCCGGTTTCAAAAACATACTGATCGTCTTTTATGTATTTTTGCGTATGTTCGGGTTCATCAAAAGGTATATCAGTAATACCTTGTAACTCATCCTTGGTCATGCCATAAAATTCACAAAATGCTTTATTCGCCCATATAATTTGTGAATCGGCGCCTTTAATTAGAACCAAGTCATTGATAGCATCTAATATTTGATGATATGTACTTTCTGTCTGGCGTAGTGCTGCTTCTAACTGCGTTTGCTGTGAGAAGGCGGTTTCTAGCTCAGAAATGCGCGCTTGCAAAGTATTTAATTTATGAAGCAGTTCAGTAGACATAATAGCACACTCAAATATTTTTTTGCTATGAAAGCTTATTTATAGAGTGCCCAGGTTTTAAGCAAAATACACATAATAGCGTAAATCTTCATTGATAAAGCTGGATGGGAGAGGAAAAAACAGGTTGTTTCAAATAATGAAACGACATAGGGACTTGGACAAAGTATGGCTTAAGGTAGAAGCGAATATACGTATCGCAGTTCAAACAGTCTTAATACCCGTGCAACAAAAGCTTCACAACGAGTATCTAGATTGGAAGTACTTCTTCTAAAATATATCGCTTACACCAAATGTTAAACAAAGAACCAAACGACCAATATAGTAACGAAAGTAACAAATCAAATAATCAAACTCTCAGTTCTAAGGGTCATCGACTTTGGGGAAGAGCTATTTTTAATCTATCCCTGGTATTAGTCGGGTCAGGTATGACGCTCGCAGGTGGTTATATTGCTGGAAACCAACAAAAAGATGCATCGAATCTTGTTGTTGGGTCGGTGAAAGCTGCTTCTGCACCCGTTGGGGAGGCAAATTTTGTAACCAACGTTGTGAACAAAGTTGGACCTGCGGTTGTTCGGATAGATTCTGCGCGTACCGTCAAAGCTTCGTTACCTGATGAATTCAATGACCCGTTTTTCCGTCGCTTTTTTGGCGCCCAAGGACAAATTCCTTCGCAAAAGCGAGTCGAGCGTGGTACAGGTTCAGGGTTTATACTCAGTGCAGATGGTCGCATTTTGACGAATGCCCATGTAATTGACGGCGCCGATACAGTAAAAGTAACGTTAAAAGATGGTCGTAGTTTTCAAGGTAAAGTTATTGGTAAAGACGAATTAACTGATGTTGCGGTTGTAAAGATTCAGGCAAACAACTTACCAACAGTAACAATTGGAAATTCCGACCAACTGCAAGCTGGTGAATCAGCTATTGCCATTGGTAATCCGCTTGGTTTGGATAATACAGTTACTACAGGGGTAATTAGTGCTACTGGTCGTAGTAGTAATTCAATTGGCGCCCAAGATAAGCGTGTTAGTTACATTCAAACCGATGCAGCAATTAACCCAGGTAACTCAGGTGGTCCATTGCTCAACTCTAGGGGTGAAGTTGTGGGGATGAATACCGCTATTATTCAAGGAGCGCAAGGTTTAGGATTTGCAATTCCAATTGCCACAGCACAGCGCATCTCGAACCAATTAATTGCAACAGGTAAGGTTCAACATCCTTACTTGGGTATTCAAATGCAAGCTTTAAGCCCAGAGTTAAAAGAAAATATTAACTCTGACCCTAATAGCGGTTTAAATGTTGACAGCGATAAAGGTGTTTTGATACGTCGGGTAGTTCCCAACTCTCCCGCAGCGCAAGCAGGAATTCGTGCAGGTGACATTATTGAAAAACTCAATGGTCAACCCGTCGCTGATGCATCGAGCGTTCAAAAAGTCGTCGAAGATAGCAAAATCGGCGCCGATTTACGTATGGATGTACGTCGCAACGGTCAAAATGTAGTTATTTCTGTTCGTCCTGGAGCTTTCCCAACTCAAGCACAACCACAATAACAATTACCTACGGTACACTCAGTGAACGCAATGATGTAGAGACGTTACTCTACATCATTGTAATTTTAAATACGCTCAAACTCTAGAATCGCTCAATATGTCAAGGTAAACGAGATAAGTAAATCTTATATTTTGCATTAGTTTTTTATTGTCAAGTACTCTTGCTAAATTGTTACAAAAATTTTAATATCTTAACAAAACAAACCCTGTTTATGACAAAAACCTGGTTTATAAGGTTTTAAGTTGTAAATATAGTAAAAGCTTTATTAATTATTACATTTTCTCCCAATCTCCTCGATTCACTCAAAGAATCGAGGTTTTTTGTCTATTTCAAAGAAACCGGGTTTCTAGGATTTGAGGTTTTTTGAAGCGCTATCTATCGTCAAATTTTATTTTTGTAATGGAAATAAATCTAAGCTTTATAGCATACCAATAGGGTTACAAATAATATCAAACGGGTGGTGTGCAAGAAGACGGGGCAAAATCCAAAACAAAGTGTAAAGCAGAAATTGCTAATTCAGGTATAGTGACAAGCTTAAAGCAAGAACGGCGCCTGCGACAGGAACAGCTGTGCCAAACTCTAATCTACGCTTTTTGAGAATCTCAAGCACAGAGATTGGAATGATGAGGGGCCACAGAATAGTAGTGATGCAACACATAACGAAAGATAAGAAAGTATCTTCTACAGACGAACTGGGGTGACGCAACGCAAATATTATCCAATTAAAGAAAAAGCAGAAGGTCACTAGCACATAACTAATAAACATAATCAGTTCAGTTTTGTTCACCGTGGACTCTCCTTAATATTGTGGTATTGACATCAGATAGAAGGCGAAATTAGCTGTATTGAACATATACGCGCTTATTGAATAGATGTTAGTTGAATTCTTGAGACTAATAAATCAGTACATTCACTTATTTTAACTCACTATACATCAATCCAAAATTATACTTGTTGACTTATTTTTACTTAACTAACTTTTAGTCTAAAATTTACAAGGACAAAGTGTAAATATCATCATCTAATTAGTTTTGGATAATAATCGGTCAAATTCTTACTTACAAAGACTTATGTCGTCAAAAATACTTCATATTAGCTTTATATTTCATTCAAAAAAACCTGTATAATTTGTATTATTTTTTTCAACCAAAATAGTAATAACATGTAGTTACTGAATACTCTCTTCGTAAATAAAGAGACTAGACAGGATGAAAATAATAGTTATAATTACATCTTGAGAAGGTATTAAAGATATTTTTTTCCTTGCCGAAAATCATTAGTAATGCTTATACATGCAGTGTGGTGTTACGTGAGTTACCAATTACACAACATAAACACTATTAAACAATTAACTTGATAGTATTATACAAAATCAATCATATGTTCAAGTTCTTGCCGAGCTTGAAAAAGGTTTGTAATAATAAATGCTAACTATAGATTTGTTGTATTGAAAATGAACGAAGCAAGGTTATTTAGGTAATGGAGTTGACTTGACTTAAAAGGCGCCAGTTAATCGTGATAGTTGTCGTGTGGAAATAGGTAGGCAAGGGCAGCCCAACCAGATACAGTCAGTAGACTAACTAGAAATGCAGATAAGAACAAAGTGAACATAGGATTAGCCAAATAGATTAGGTAATGAGTCATTAGCGCCAAGCTTTGGTTTTATCTTTAAATTCTCTTTAGCACTATATTCCCAAGCTACCAATCAGATATGACATCGCTATGGCCACCCTATGTCAATAGCTTGTAGATAAGATAGTTGAAGATACTTAATATGCTGGAAGTAAAGAAAAGCGAAATGTGCTACCAATACCTAATTCGCTATCAACTTCGATTTTACCACCTTGTAATTCAACTAAGCGACGGGTAATAGCAAGCCCAATTCCTGTTCCTCCTGAGTTACGGTTACGCGATTTATCCGCACGCCAAAAGCGTTCAAACACATGGGGTAAGTCTTGGGTTGCAATTCCTACTCCTGTATCTACCACTGCAATCCACAGTTGTTCATCAAACCATGTACGTATAGAAATTGAACCGCTACAAGTATAACGAATGGCATTACCAATTAAGTTGATTAATATTTGTTCGGTGCGGTCGATGTCAGCGAGTACAAGCGGTATTGATGGCGAAGACTCTAAAAGCAAAACTGGGCCATCATCAAGTAGCTGGTCTTTGAATCTTTGTACAAGTGATTCAAGTAATGGGTATACATTAACTGGTTTGATATTAGTTGGTAGATAACCTGCTTCTGCTTTTGAAAGTTCTTGCAAATCGTTGACTAATCTTTCCAGGCGCCTGGTTTCTTTTATCAACTGCTGGTAAACTTGCTGTTGTTCATCGATACGTCCATCAGCAAGTTCTTCTAAGTATCCACGTACTACTGTGAGTGGGGTTCTAAGTTCATGGGTCATATCGCTAACTAAATCACGGCGCCGAACCTCAACATCTTGGATACTAGCAGCCATGCGATTAAAACTACTTCCCAAACGATTAAATTCAGGAATATCTGACAGGGGTAGTCGCGCATTAAATTGTCCAGCAGCAAATTTTTGGGTGATAGACTCCATTTCAGTTAGCTGCTGCATTATTCGTAGAGAAACCCAATAACTCAATCCCCCAGCAGCACTGGCGCCAACTAACAATGACCAGAGATTACTACTTTGCCAAGCAGAGTCAAAAGAATGCACCAAGTCAGTTTTGATGTTGTCAATATTAAATCCTTTGCTCTCTAACCTTTGAAGATGCACCCCGAAATAGTGTGGTGATGAAATTTTGCTAATAACCACATAACTTAATACACCAACTATCATGACTACAAGGTGCGAGAGAAACAGACGCGATGCTAAAGGCAAAGATTTTCGCTTACGCACTTTCATTATTTTTTTATGTTTAATTTTTAATTTTTTAGGGTAAAAATTCTAAGGTGCGGTATCTTCAAATTTATATCCAACTCCAACAACAGTTTTGATAAAAGTTGGATTTGCGGGGTCTGGTTCAATTTTCTTTCGCAAGCGTGCTACATGGGTATCTACAACTCGCTCATCTCCAAAGAAATTATCGCCCCAGAGCTTATCAATTAATTGACTACGGTTCCAAACACGACCAGGGTTACTGAGTAAAGTACTTAGAAGATTAAACTCTAAAGTTGTTAAATCTAGTTCTCCAACTGGCTTTGAGTCAAGCAAACGGTTAGCGATGCGTTGCTCTAAATCAACTAAAAAATGCTTAGTGCGGTGTTCTTGTCGCTGTACTGAGGAGCGCATACTGCGACGTAACAGCGCTCTCGTGCGTGCCACAAGTTCTCTAGGGCTGAATGGTTTTGCCATGTAATCATCGGCGCCTGTAGAAAGGCCAATTACACGATCAATTTCTTCTGCCTTAGCAGTCAATATCATTATATATGGGTCTTTGGCGCCAGGTTTTTGGCGAATACGCGCGCAAACCTCAAGTCCATCAAGTCCAGGAATCATTAAATCCAGAATAATTAAATCGGGTGGAAGTTCTGTAAACATTCGTAACGCGGTTACGCCATCGCGACTGACACGACAAGAAAACCCTTCTTTTTCGAGAGTCAGTTGGATTAACTGAGCAATTTCTGCTTCGTCTTCAACAATTAAAATATCCATTCAAGTTTAAGGCAATTCTGTACAAGGCAGCGTCTTAAATCGCGGTTTTATTGTAATCTATAAATCTCAAGTAGTCGTGTATTAGAACTTATTTTTGTTTTTCTCTTGAAGATTATGTAGAAATATTGCGAAAATTTAAAGATTTTAAGTTTTTATCGTGTAGATAAGAAATCGCGGTTAGCTTTGAAGAAAGAAATTTTCACTCACAAAAATTTTGTTACCTACTATACACTTATGAATTCTTGTCCCTGTTGTTCTGACAGACTTTTGCGACACGTCCGAAAGACTGAAGTTTACTGGTTCTGTCGTAACTGTCGCCAAGTTATGCCTGTGCTAATCTGGAAAAAACACGCATCTTCATTAGAATCAGTAAAGACTATAACCAGCTAGTTGACTTAATTTAAGATGCTTCGCTTTCTAGAACAGCTTTGGCTTTGAGAAGTTGTTGACGGTGTTCGTCGCTAAGAGTTGGGTATTCCAAATCGAGTTGTTTGAGCTTGCTACAAATAATGTCGGCAACTGCAAGACGTGCAAACCACTTGTGATTACTTGGGATAATATGCCAAGGCGCCCAGTCTGTACTAGTATGATTGAATACGTCCTCATAAGCTTCCATATAATCGTCCCAATATGCGCGTTCTTCAACGTCGCTCATAGAAAACTTCCAATTTTTTTCAGGCAATTCAATTCGCCGCAAAAACCGCCTTTTTTGTTCAGATTTTGATATATTTAGAAAAAATTTGAGAATAACAGTACCATTGTTTGTCAAGTATTTTTCATAATTATTAATATCCTCAAATCGCTGTTTCCATATTTTTTTACCTGGTGAATGAGGCAAACGCTCGTTTAGCAGAATATGAGGATGAACACGAGCAATTAGTACTTCTTCGTAATACGAACGATTAAAAATACCAATTCGACCGCGTTCGGGTAGAGCTTTTGTACTGCGCCATAAAAAATCATGGTCTAATTCTTCTGTACTTGGAGACTTAAAGCTGTAAACTTGACACCCTTGAGGATTAATTCCTGACATCACATGTTTTATTGTACTGTCTTTGCCTGCTGCGTCCATTGCTTGGAATATTATTAATAGAGCGTATTGATCATGAGCATAGAGAATATCTTGGTATTTTCCTATTCGCTCGATACCTACTCGTAGTTTTTCCGAAGCATCGGTTTTATCTCCATATTGCGCTGTGTATTCAGGATCACAATCTTTGAGAGAAAATTTGGCGCCTGGTTTTGCAATAAAATTGTCGTGGTTCATATTATGCCTTAGAGTGGGTCAGGTTTACATATGCCCAATTCTTGTAACTTGATTCTTACATCATCCCACTCGGCGCCGCAGTAATAGTACTTTTTATCAAGAATGTTCGCTAGGTAGTAAATAATTTTTCTTTTCTCTTGTGGAGCGGGCATCCTACCCACCCAGTAAGTAATGTGTGAGAAATGTATGGGACGGGCAAGGATGCCTATCCTACAAGGATGGTTAATTATGTTTAGATTACGTTTGCTACTGCTGCGTATTTGGTAGCTAAATCAGCTGGCGCCATTGTTTCGTATGGTTCAAATGGTTGATGAATCCACGGATTGTCAGCTAAATAGTCAACGTAGTAATCTGGTTCAATTACCGAGCAGGCTTTATACCAAAGTACGGCGGTACGAATATCTTCGATTTGAGTTGCGCTATATTGTTTAAGCCAAGGGATGGTTTCTTTGAGGGTAACGCCTGAGTCAACTAAATCGTCAACCAGTAGAATCCGCGAGCCTAGGGTATCGGTTGTCATTGCTAAATGTTGGGAAAAGATTAGGTTCCCCCTTTCTTGCTTGCCCGCGCCGCTGTAAGATGATGTAGCGAAAATTGCTAGGGGCTTGTCGTAAATGCGTGAGAGGATATCTCCAACTCTAAGTCCTCCGCGTGCTAGACAAATAATTTGGTTGAATTCCCAGCCAGACTGATAAATCTTAGCCGCGAGTAGTTCGATTTTTTGGTGGTAATCTGACCAAGAAACGTAAAGGTCTGGCATAAACAACCTGGTGATAGCTAATAATACTAATTGTCGAGCTTTGACTATCTTATTATGAGTGCGAAGATTTATGAAGGATTCTGATTTAGATTATGCAAGGAGCAAGGCTGGCGAAAAGCTGAATTTAAGTACTAAGCTAGCTTACGGCGCCGGAGATTTGGGACCAGCGATTACTGCGAATATCTCGGTTTTTTTCTTACTGGTTTTTTTTACTAACGTCGCGGGTATTCCGGCGGGGATGGCTGGTAGTATTTTGATGATAGGGAAAATTTGGGATGCTATAAACGACCCGTTTGTTGGATATTTGACGGATAAGACTAAATCAAAGCGGTGGGGGCGCCGTCTACCTTGGTTGCTTTATGGTGCAATCCCGTTTGGAATCTTTTTCTTTCTACAATGGATAGTACCACGGTTTGGTAGTGGTGAGAATAATACTTGGGGTTTGTTTTGGTACTATGTGGCAATAGGGATATGTTCGCAGGTGTTTTACACGGTTGTAAATTTGCCATATACAGCGATGACGCCCGAACTGACTCAAGATTATGATGAGCGGACAGGCTTAAATAGTTATCGATTTGCGTTTTCGATTGGCGGTAGTATTTTTTCATTAATATTGGCAAGAATTATTTTTGGTGCCGTTCCAGACCGTCAGATGCAATATGTTGTTCTAGCTGCGATATGTGGAGTGATTTCTGTAGCTTCTTTGTATTGGTGTGTGTTTGGGACGCGCAAACGAGTTTTGGCTTTTGAAGCAAAGCGTATCCAAACCGAAGAAGAATCTGCTTTTTCAATCAAAGAGCAGCTAACAGCAGTTTTTACTAATATTCCTTTTTTATATGTAATTGGTATATATCTTTTTTCCTGGCTGGCCGTGCAAATCACTGCTAGCATTATTCCCTATTTCGTTGTTGAGTGTATGGGTTTGAAAGAATCTGATGTCCCAACGGTAATGATAGGGGTGCAGGGTACTGCTTTACTAATGTTATTTGTATGGAGTGCTTTAAGTAAGCGTGTTGGTAAAAAAATCGTTTACTTTTCGGGGATGACTTTGTGGATATTAGCAGCAGCAGGATTATATTTTTTACAACCTGGTCAA
Organism: Calothrix sp. PCC 7103; assembly: GCF_000331305.1. Lineage (GTDB taxonomy): Bacteria > Cyanobacteriota > Cyanobacteriia > Cyanobacteriales > Nostocaceae > Dulcicalothrix. Next base: position 2,033,237 of record NZ_KB217478.1, read on the forward strand.
ATTGGGTTAATGTACGTTTTGGCGGTAATGGCAGGGTTTGGTGTTTCCACAGCATATCTCGTTCCCTGGTCAATGATTCCTGATGTGATTGAACTCGATGAACTTCAAACGGGACAGCGACGTGAGGGAATTTTCTATGGTTTTATGGTGCTGCTACAAAAATTTGGGTTAGCATTTGGTTTATTTGTTGTGGGTTTGTCACTCGAAGCGTCTGGTTTTAAAGCAGCAACTGCTGGAAGTGGCGCCTTACCAATTCAACCAGAGTCAGCGTTACAAGCTATACGCATCGCGGTTGGTCCCCTGCCATTGGTTTCATTGATTTTAGGTTTGGTTTTAACTTACTTCTACCCCATCACGCGCGAAATGCACACCGAAATATTATTAAAGTTAAAACAGCGTCAAGAAGCAAAAGAGAATTAATATATGCCAAACCCAGAATATTGGGAACAAAAGTACCAAGAGCAAAATACTCGTTGGGATATTGGAGAAGCGGCGCCGCCTTTTGTTAGTCTTTTATCTTCAAGTTCGGCACCTTTACCTAGACGTATAGCAGTACTAGGATGCGGACGTGGGTATGATGCGGTACTATTTGCTAAACATGGTTTTGAAGTGATTGGGTTTGATTTTGCGACTTCCGCAATTGTGGAAGCGGAACAAATTGCTAAGTCAGAAAATTGTGACATTAAGTTTTTACAGCGTGATATTTTTGATTTACCTAAAGAATTTACTGGTTATTTTGACTATATTCTTGAACATACCTGTTTTTGTGCAATTGATATAGAACGGCGCCTTTCTTATGTAGAAGTTGCGAGTTCCATACTTAAACCACATGGTCAGGTAATTGGATTATTTTTTACACATAATCGTCCTGGTGGCCCTCCTTTTGGCGCCACACCAGAGGAAATTAGGGAATATTTCCAGGATAATTTTAAGATTCATTATTTAAATCCAGTCGCTAACTCAGTATCATCGCGTCAAGGAGAGGAGCATTTAGGGTTATTTGAGTTAATCGGAAAATGACGGTTATCTCTCTACAGGAAGCGGAAAAATACACCTTTCCTGACATGGAGCAAATTGCAATAATACTTAATATTCTAGAATACTAGAATTATAAATATAAGTAGCAAAAGCGCTGTAAACAATAGATGGCTACTCCCAGTTTAGACGAACTATCTGCCCAGCTAGAAAGCTCTAGCTTACGTGACCGCATGGTTGCCCTTGCAAATTTGCGCGATGTGTCTGCTGAGGAAGCAGTACCCTTGATTAAAAAGGTGTTGAATGATGAATCGCTGCAAATTCGAGCGATGGCAGTTTTTGCACTTGGTATCAAGCAAACTGCTGAATCATATCCAATTTTGGTGAATATCGTTGAAAACGACCCCGACTATAGTATTCGCGCTGATGCGGCAGGCGCCTTGGGATACTTAGAAGACAAACGTGCGTTTGAAGTGTTGGTACGGGTGTTTTATGAAGAGACTAATTGGTTAGTAAGATTTAGCGCTGCTGTAGCATTGGGTAATTTAAAAGACCCACGGGCACGTGAAACATTAATTAGCGCGTTAGATGGCCCAGAAGTAGTATTGCAACAAGCGGCAATTGCTGCGCTTGGTGAAATTAAAGATGTAACCGCAGTAGATGAAATACTTCGCTTTGCTCAAGCTGAAGATTGGTTAGTGCGTCAACGACTAGCGGAAGCTTTAGGAAATCTTCCTAGCCCAAAAAGCGTTTCAGCATTGAAATATCTTGAAAAAGACAGTCATTATCACGTTTCTGAGTCTGCAAAAATTTCTTTAAAACGCCTAGAAGAAGCAGGTTATCCAGTTTAATAGAAGTAGGCTCGTTGTAAGCACTTCAGTGTTTTCCCCATAAAGACTGAAGTTTTTACTACCTTGATGCCCAATAATAAAAATTGGTAGATAAGGACTAAAGTCCTTAATACGAACATCATTTAATTAAGGCGTGATAAACGATGAATATTCAAGACTTTTTTGAATTAAGTGCCGGAAAATGGTTTGCCCATCGTACTGTTCAGGACTTAGGCGCCAATAAAGCAAACGAAGCTAAATCAGAAATTGTTATAGAAAAATTACCAGCAACTCACCCTGATGTAGTGAAACTTTGCGAAGTTTTGCAGGTAAACTCTAATTCTTCTATTGTTGCAGCTAAGGTCAATTGGAATGATACAACTAAACTAAATCAAAAAAACGTAGGTACAACAGTTTTAGTTTTAGTTCCTGGCAATAATGCCGATGAGGGTAAGCTGTTACGTCAGGTTAGTAACGAAGATAATCCTTCGCTGGGTCAATATAAATTAGGTGAAGATGAAGCATTATCGCTATCGTTTGAATCTGGCACAACTTCTTATGAAGAACGTTTGTGGTTTGCTAGTGATAATCTGAGAATGCGCGTTAATGTCATTAAAGAAGCGGGTGGTGTAAATACTACTTCTTTCACTACCGAAATACGTATGGGTGTTCCTCCTGCTAAAGAATCTCAAGCTGCCACTTCAGCATCTAGTTAAAGATGATCCCCCAACCCCCCGTGAATTCGGTCGGGGGGCTAAAAATAGCGCTTTTTGATAGGTTGGAGAAACGAACCGCAAAGTACGCTGCATTTCGCAAAGGAAGAAATAAGAGAAGAAAACACAGAGAGAGGAGAATAAGAAAATATCAAAAATCTGACTATTCTCCAGGTAGGGATTCATTCCCGGAAACGGAGAAAGCATATGAGTAAGTAAAGAAACAATGTTATTTTGTTTGACAAGCGCCATTTAAAACAATCGTAGTAACTTTAAAAAATTATTAAAGACCTAAAAGTCGTACAAAGACGTTTGGTAAGGGCAAGACGATAAGTATTAGTAAAGCTATTGAAAGAATTCCTAAAATATCACGTTGGTTATTAAGCTCTGTTACATCATTTAATGCTGGCTCGTCAATTAAAGGTACAAATATCAAAATGATTGCCCACAGTAAAAATCCTGGTTGTACCAATGCCAGTAATAACAGTAAGAAACGGGCGATTTGACCGATAATAATGGCGTTTCTTTGTCCAAACATGGCGTGGATAATATGACCCCCATCAAGTTGACCTACTGGTACTAAATTTAATGCTGTTACTACTAAACCTAATAACCCAGCAAACGCAACTGGATGTAAATCAATCGCTGTTTTGGTAATTAATTGACTTCCTAAGACTAATTTTGATATTAATGCTAACAGTATTGAGTATCTAGGGTTGAGAGAATCTGGGTTAAATAATCCTGATTGTTCGGTTAGAGGAATAATCGTTGAATTTGCTAATCCCCACGCTAGTATTGGCAAAGTCGCGATAAAGCCAGCTAATGGCCCAGCTACACTGATATCAAATAATGCTTTGCGGTTAGGAACTGGACTCCGCATTTGAATAAAGGCGCCAAAAGTTCCTAAGAATAGTGGCATTGGTATAAAGTATGGTAGTGTCGCACGAATTTTATAGCGTCTGGCTGTAATATAGTGACCTAATTCGTGGATTCCCAATATTGTTAATAATGCTAGAGCGTAAGGCAATCCTTGTAGCAATACACCCGAATTTTGTCTTAGTTGTTGTGCTTCAACTCCAGCAATTCTTGCTCCGACCAAAGTAGTTGTCATTAGGGTTGCAAATAGCAAACCTAACGCTAATCCAGGTCGTGTTAATTTTTGTGAACTATTCTGATATTTGGCTAATTGAGTGTTAGGGACTAATACAAATATTGGTTTTCCGTTAAAACCTTCCTGAAGCATTACTAAAAAACGGTCTCCAAATTCTGCTTCGACGTTTTCTTTAATTTGTTGGTAAGCTGCTGTTGCATCTGTCCGCAGTTGACCTTTACAAATCACTGCTTGCGGTCGATATTCAATATCTTGAAGGTAATATAACGACCAAGGAAAACAATTCCTTAATTTCGCTTCTTCGTCTGGTTTAATTGGACGTACTGATGCCAACGATTCTACTGCTTGATTAATCGCCAATTGAGGTTGAGGTGTTGCTGATTGAGTTTGGGTGACTTCACTCGGACGGCGCCCTATTTGAAATAATACCCAGTATAAAATAGGGCTAATTACCAAAGGAGCAATCATTAATGCCCTAGGTGGACGGACTTGTACACCATACACAGCAGACCATGCAGTCCAGATGAGTGGTGGTGCCATTAGTACCAACCATAACAGCCACACAGGTGTTCTGGTGATTTGGGCAACACTGCGCTGCACCATGAAATAAGTAATTATTCCCAGTAAAAGGAGAAACCAAAATGTCATCTGATTTTTATATATTTTGAATCGTTATAACCTGATAAAAGCAACATTTACACAAACACTCCTCTTAAAATAAGCTCTTCCCATGTCTCTCATTAATCAAGACAAAAACCAAACAGTCAAGCAACCACGGGTTATACTCGATACCATTTATGCCTTTGCACCGAATCGGGACACTTTGGGAGGAACTGCTTACCTCATTGTAAGAAATGAAGGTAACATATTAGTCGATTGTCCAGCCTGGGATGATACAAACCAGGATTTTATCAAAGCACATGGTGGGGTACGTTGGCTATTTATTACTCACCGCACAGCGATTGGTAAAACTGCTGAACTAAAACTTGCGCTTAACTGCGAAGTCATTATCCAAGAACAAGAAGCTTATTTGTTACCTGAAGTAGAATTAACTACTTTTAATCAAGAGTTAAGCTTGGACTCAAGCTTGCAGTTGATTTGGACACCTGGACATTCTCCTGGTTCCTCTTGTCTCTACTATAGCGATTTTGGAGGGATATTATTTTCTGGGCGCCATATACTCCCTGACGGTTCAGGTAAACCAATGCCATTGCGAACCGCTAAAACTTTTCATTGGAAACGTCAACTCAAAAGTTTACAGTTACTATTGGAACGCTTCTCCCCTGATACGCTGCAATACTTATGTCCTGGTGCAAATACAGGGTTCCTTCGAGGTAAGCGAATTATCGATAATGCCTATAATCAGTTACAGATTATGTAGAGACGCGATATACCGCATCTTCAAATTTCTGGGAGGAAACGCGAAATTTTCCCTTAGGGATACTTCATGAGCGCGTCTCTACATTTTTATGCTGCTCCGATGACGAGCTTTTGTTGTAAAAGGTCTAATGCAGCTTGGTATTGAGCATCATCCTTGGTTGCTACTTGGTCGCGTGTTAAGGGTTCAGAATGAACTACCTTGTCAGGTTTTATACCAATTTTATTAATATCATGGTGTTGCGGTGTTTCGTATTTGGCAATGGTTACTGCCAACCCAGAACCGTCGGAAAGTTCAAATAGTGATTGAATTAAGCCTTTTCCAAAGGTTGTTTCACCTACTAGTATTGCTCGACCGTTGTCTTGCAAGGCGCCTGCTAAAATTTCGCTAGCACTGGCTGTACCTTGATTGACTAGAATAACTAATGGGTCGTTAGTTAAAGCCGAGCCAAATGCTTCAAAACTGCCGATTATGCCTTGACGATTAACTGTATAAACAATCGTACCCTCTGGAAGCCAAAGACGCGCTATTTCGACTCCTGCTTGCAGTAAACCACCTGGATTATTTCTTAAATCGAGTATGTACGAGTCGGCGCCTTTTTTCTCTAAACTATTAATAGCGTGTGCTAACTCCATTGGGGCATTAGCATTAAACTGAGTTAAGCGCAAATAACCTACTGACTTGCCTTGTTCGGTTTTGAGTAGTTGGGCAATAACTGGGTTGAGTTCAATGCGTGAGCGTGTTAGCTGTATTTCACGGTTTGGGGCGCCTTCACGCTCAATAACGAGTGTTACAATGCTACCGTTTGGTCCACGCATTCTAGCTGCGGCTTCATCAAGAGTTAGTTTTTCTGTTGAAATACCCTCAATGGTAACGATACGGTCGCGTGGTTGAATGCCAGCTTTTTCTGCTGGTGAACCAGCTATTGGTGCCACAACTTCTAATTTACCAGTTTCAGGATTGAGCGCTATTTGCAACCCAACTCCTGTTAACTCCCCAGAAGTGTTGACCTGTAAGCTGCGATATTGCTCCTTGTCTAGGAAACGAGTGAAAGGGTCATCCAGACTCTTGAGCATTGTCTGAATAGCAGCATATGTAGCTCGCTGGTTTTGGAGAGGCTTTTCTAAGATTTTCTGCCGAACGGATGCCCAATTTTGATGATTAAAGCTATCATCAAGATATGTACGGTTGACAATTCGCCAAACTTCTGATATTAGCTTCTGCTCGTCAGTCAATGCTGTTGCACTTTGACTGAAGCTAAAAAAAGTAAGAACCAACGCCATTAGCAGCGATAATACCAACCGAAAAGTTTTCTTTTGCATTTTGACCATTAGAAGCAACACGTTTAACTCAATTGCTAAATTAATCGCGCGTTGAGTGCGGATTTGATGAAATATGTCTCTTGACTATGTTACTTTTTTTATAGGAGCGATGCATTTTCTCATCAAACGGGCGACCAATTGATGTGGTTCATCCTTCTTCATAAACGCTAAAATTTACTTTGTGTCTCTCATCCTCCAAAGATTGGGTGCAAAGTACGCCATAATACGAACAAACTTTGAAGAGTGTTAAGTTTAGTTTCATGGTCTTAGCACGATTGGGCGCCAAGACAACAAGCGAACCTCTATAAGCAAAAATCCCATGCAGTGATGTTTGGGAAATTTATCACAGCAAGTATCGATTTTTAGGAACTAGAGATTGTATGGCTAACGTTTACGACTGGTTTGAGGAGCGCTTGGAGATTCAAGCGATTGCTGAAGACGTAACCAGCAAGTATGTACCTCCTCACGTAAATATTTTTTATTGTCTGGGTGGAATAACCCTGACATGCTTCCTTATTCAGTTTGCAACTGGATTTGCGATGACTTTTTACTACAGACCAACCGTTGCTGAAGCTTATACTTCTGTACAGCACATCATGAACGATGTGAACTTTGGTTGGTTAATTCGCTCCATTCACCGCTGGTCTGCCAGCATGATGGTGCTAATGATGATTCTCCACACTTTCCGAGTTTACTTAACAGGTGGTTTTAAAAAGCCCCGCGAATTGACTTGGGTAAGTGGCGTAATTTTGGCAGTAATCACAGTTTCATTTGGTGTAACTGGTTACTCGCTGCCTTGGGACCAAGTTGGTTATTGGGCTGTAAAAATCGTTAGCGGTGTACCTGAAGCTATTCCTGTAGTCGGCGTTTTAATTGCTGATTTACTTCGTGGTGGCGCCAGCGTTGGACAAGCTACTTTAACCCGTTATTACAGCGCTCATACTTTTGTATTACCTTGGTTAATTGCAGTATTCATGCTGTTCCACTTCTTGATGATTCGCAAGCAAGGTATTTCTGGTCCGCTGTAAAGGCACACGTATTTTTCTGAAAGTTATACTGGATGTAGCTTTAGTTGCATCCAGTCTGCACCAAATAAATGCTTTAACTTAAAAAAGTAACGCAGGAGAACACACTAAACATGGGAACACAAAAGAAACCCGACCTTAGCGACCCAACTTTAAGAGCCAAGCTGGCGAAAGGCATGGGTCATAACTACTACGGTGAACCTGCATGGCCTAATGACCTACTGTATATTTTCCCAGTAGTAATCATGGGTTCGTTCGCTTGTATCGTAGCACTCTCAGTTCTTGACCCCGCAATGACTGGTGAACCAGCAAATCCTTTTGCAACACCTTTGGAAATTTTACCAGAGTGGTATTTGTACCCTGTATTCCAAATTTTACGCACAGTTCCTAACAAACTTATCGGCGTATTCTTAATGGCTGCTGTACCACTGGGTCTTATACTCGTTCCTTTCATTGAGAACGTTAATAAATTCCAAAACCCATTCCGTCGTCCTGTTGCTACCGCTGTATTCTTGTTCGGTACTTTGGTAACAATCTGGCTTGGTATTGGCGCCACCTTCCCAATCGACAAGTCTTTGACTTTAGGATTGTTCTAAGCCAATAGGCTTATAATGGTTTGATAACGGTTTGACGCCTGTGAGTTTCGTTATTGTGGGATAATTCCACAGAGCGAAATGAGCGCAGGCGTCATATATTCTGTAAAAAATGTCGTCAATATGATGCAAAATAATAAGAATCGGTAAGATTTGCCTCAATAAATTTGACATTAGTTTCAATCATTTAGTATAAAATCTGTACATCACGATTATTTAGAAAATAACGATTAACCTGCATAGTGTTTAAGTCAAGGTCAATGCTAGGCATGGAGCAGCAAGACCATCTGACGGTAAAGAGCGAACTAAAGCTTCTAAACCAAGTACAACAATGGTTTGAACAATTTTGTCTGAAGTATCTATCGCCAGGAAGCTGGTCTGAAAGCCAACTTTACCGTCTTAATCTCGCGTTGGCAGAAGGTTTTACCAACGCTGTTCGTCATGCTCACCACGCTTTACCACCAGAGACAACTATTGATATTGATGTTTGTTTGTTTCTTGACCGACTCGAAATTAGAATTTGGGACCGTGGGAAACCTTTTAACCCTGATGCGATTAGAGAACCGGAACCAGGTACTCTTCAAGTTGGAGGTTATGGTTGGTTTTTACTACGACGTTTGGCTGACCGTGTTGTTTACGAACGCACGCTCGACGGTCGAAATTGTTTGCTCATTGTTAAATACGCTTTAATTGGTCAATAATCAACGTCAACGAATCATAACAAGACTTGGCGCCTCACTGACACCACAGCAAATTTGAAGAGTGAATATTGAATTAATTTGTATAAAATTAATTCAATAATTACGTAAACGCCGCATGTCTAGTTGCGGTTTTTTTTGCTATGATTTGAAAAATTATATATGTCAAGTAAAATTTGTGTCACAATCAAGAAAATATTCAGGATAAATACTTAAATTTAGGGTGCGTATAATTTTGGTATTACAAACGAACCCTTTTATATATAAAGCAAATGCTAAAAACAAGTTATAGAAAAATAAACGATTTAGCTGTGAACAAAATCGAAGCAGCAAGTCACGTATTTGTATTTTTAGAAATTTTTGCCCGTGAGGGTGGGATTCAATCTTATGTAAAAGATGTGTTTCGTTCTTATGCAGACAAGAACGATGTAATTCGTGCAGAAGTATTTTTGCTACGGGATTCTGCTAACTGCGTTAATAACTTTGAATCTGGAAACTTACGGTTTCGTTACTTCAAAAGTAATTGGCCTCAAATTGACAGAATACGAATGGCAGCAGCATTATTTTTGCATTTGCTGCTTCATCGACCAAAGCATGTTTATTGTGGACACGTTAATCTTGCCAGTTTAATTGGTATATTTTGTAATTTTTTAGGTATTCCTTACACGGTAATGACACATGGTAAAGAAGTCTGGCAACCTTTACCCGCACTCACGGTTGAAAGCTTACAAAAAGCAACTTCGATTTGGACGGTAAGCCATTATACCCGTGACCAAATTGTAAATGGCGCCAATAAGCTAGACGCGCAAAAAATAAAAATATTACCTTGTGCAGTAAATAATAATTATTTTACGCCGGGAGTAAAATCTACGGCACTTGTGGAACGTTATGGTTTGAAGGATGCGAGGGTGCTGATGACCGTGGCAAGACTATGGTCGGGAGACCGATATAAGGGAGTAGACATAACAATACAAGCTTTACCTGAAATCGCCAAAGTTTTTCCAGACGTAAAATATTTAGTGATTGGTCGAGGTGATGACCAACCGAGATTAGCGTCTTTAGCAGCAGATTGTGGTGTAGAAGAACGTGTAGTGTTTGCTGGGTTTGTAGCAAATGAAGAATTGGTAGAGCATTATCGTTTGGCTGATGCCTATGTTATGCCTTCACAAGAAGGATTTGGGATTGTGTACTTAGAAGCAATGGCTTGTGGTGTGCCTGTTGTCGCAGGTGATGCAGATGGTTCTGCTGACCCACTTCAAAACGGTAGACTTGGTTGGCGTGTTCCACATCGTGATGTTAAAGCGGTAGCAATAGCTTGTATAGAAATACTCAAGGGTGATGACCAACGATGTAATGGTGAGTGGTTACGTGAACAGGTCGTATCACACTTTGGTATCGATGCTTTTAGCGCGCGACTCAGAAAACAGTTTTAATGTTTTTAGCACTATTCTATAACTTCTTATAACCTAGCTTCTTCAAAATCGTTATCCTAGGAAGAGAACAAAAAAGAAGTTTGAATTTATAAGTTTGACAATGAGCTTTAAATCCCCCCAGTATCAATTATCGAATCTCCGTCCAGTACTTACTCTAGTCGCTATCGCTTGGTTACTAGGGTCACTAGGGTTGAGTTGGTTAGTTAATTCAGTCTTAATTATCGTTGGATTGCTGCTTGTGGCGCCAGCTATTGCTTTCTTCGGCTTTCAGTGGTGGCTGAAACGAAGCTTAGTAGCAGATAAATGCCCAGTATGTCAATTTGAATTTACAGGATTAAATAATACACAATTACAGTGTCCGAACTGCGGAGAAGGGTTATCGGTGGAAAATTCACATTTTCATCGCATAACTCCCGCAGGTACCATCGATGTTACCGCAGTTGAAGTACCTACGAAATTACTCGAAGAATAGTTATTTTAGATGATAAATGTAGGTATTTTTAACAATTGACAGCTTAGTCTTGTTAAACAGTTGTCAATTGATTATTTCTTCTGTTGCGAAATCGAGAGCGTATAGTTATACTGTCCCTGAGATAATTCACCTACATATAGCGAGTAATTACCAGCTTGCCAAAAGCCTGTAATTTCTGGCTTCTTGCCTGAGTAATTATCTGGTAGTACACAAAAACGACCACCGGGTCCATCAATTAGTAATGTTGGTTGTCCGGAACCTTCGACCGTTAACCGTAAATACGGTAATGATTCGGTGACTTGGATAACCTGATTTGGAGTAGGTGCAATATTACCGCAGTTACCTTTGTTAGAACCTCCTGATTTACCCGTTAAGGTTAGAGGGTCTGGTTTGAAATTGGGACTGATTTTTACTTGCTCTGCTGTTGCTTTTGCAATTGTGAGACCCAGACTCATCGCTAAAGCCGCTGGAACAAGCCTTAATAGTAAACCTGTTTTCATTTTAATAATGCCCGCCAACCCGCGCACGAGCGATAAAGTGTTGATAAAAGCTAATTTTATAGACGAAGGCAACTATTAAGAGGTTCCAATCGTCCCACGTAAAGATTAGTTATATGTTGAGAAATATTAAGTTGTAACTCGTTCGCTATTAACTATTAAATAGCCTTTAATTTATAAAGGTTGTGATTGCTTAAAAATTTCAGAATAAAGGAAATATTTATGACAACCCCAATTGTGAGGAGAGGGACAAACGATAATAAACCACGAGAGTCTGGTAAACAGGCAAATGTAATGTCTTTAAAAAGAAGGCGCCTTGCAGCTTGGGCAGCAGAAGTGGCTATTGTGTTTGTAAGTGGGTTGGTACCGTATGGAATAGGGGCTTTTGCAAATACAAGAAGCGAATTTAGTAGAGTTCCGTTGAATCCGGTGATTGGAGTAATTGAGCGTGAAGTTTCGCGTCCTTTAGCATTGCCTGTAAGCTATGGAAATCGAAACGTTTCATTACCCACAAATATTTTGTGGACGATTGCTGCAATTGCACCTTTAACGTTTTCGTGTTGGCAATTATATTTACTAGCGAAGACAGGCAGTACGATTCCCAAGCGTTGGTTTGCAGTGCGGGTTGTTTCTGAACAAGGAACATCACCGGGTTTGGCCCCTGTTTTAGTACGCGAAGGAATTGGGCGTTGGGGTGTACCAATGTCTGTTGCTTATATATTATGGCGTTATAGTCCAGCGTTTCCCAATTTAATAATTCTAACTGGTTTAGCTGGAATTGCTTTATTTAGCGAAGCAACAGGATTTTCTTTAAAGCGTAATCGTCGTGCGTTCCACGACCAAATTGCAGGAACTTATACAATTGACGCAACAAAACCCTTTATACCATCAAACACTGGCTTGAAGCAATCTACAAAACAGTGGAACGAATCAGATGAAGAAGCAGCAATTGCCTCAGTGGTAATGTCTCCTCTTACAATTCGACACTCAGGACTATGGCGTTGGATGGTTTCTAACCCTAGTATTACCCTGTTTAGCATTGCGCTAGTGAGTATGACTGCGGTTTTAGGGACGCTAGTAGGTACCCAAGTATACATTCAGTCACAAGAAAATAATCGAACAACCGAAGAAGGTAATCGTAAGCAGTTTACAGAATTAGAAAAGCGTTTGACACCAAGTTCTAATGCCAGTGTCGAAGAGCGTCAGCGCACCATTATGGCAATGGGAACTTTGAATTACTCACAAGCCACACAGTTTTTAGTAGATTTGTTGGCAGAAGAAACAAACCCAATTCTTCTTAATACAATTCAGCAAGCTTTAGTTAATGTTGGTATTGATGCGATTCCTTATTTAAAGGGTAAAAATCTGCAACTTGCAACTGCAGTTGATACGAGTTCCGGAAACGAACAATTGAAAAACCAACAGCAGTTACAAGTTAACCAGCAAGCGATTAACAAAATTATCGGAACTTATAGTGGTCAATTACTAAACGTTGATTTAAGCCGCTCTAAGTTATCACAAACTGTCTCCAATCCAACTGCTTTCTTTAATTTGGTACTTGACAAAACAAATTTGTGGGGCATCAATTTTAGAGGTGCCAATCTGAATCAAGCTAGTTTTAAAAACACCCGTTTTCGGGGTCCGGGTTCAGATGGTCGCTGGGATACATATGATGACTGGACAGCGGATTTGCGGTTTGCCTCTATGAAGCAGGCAAATTTTACCGAAGCTAACCTAAGTCGGGTGTTGTTAAACAAAACTGATTTGAGTGGTGCTACTCTCAACAAAGCTAATTTATCTGGAGCGCGGTTGTTAAGTGCAAACCTAAGTAGCGCTCAACTTGTAGGCGCCGATTTACGTGGTGCTATTTTAGAAAATGCAAGCCTTACAGGTGCTGATATTGGCGAAGCTAAATTGAATGATGCCGAAATGTTTGGCGCCCAATTAGGCAGGTCAATTGCAATAGGCACTCAATTATCTTACGCCAACTTAACCAAAACAAACTGGCAAGCAGCAGATTTATCAGGTGCTTATTTAGACCATGCAAATTTAAGTAGTGCAAATTTGAATGCGACTAGGTTGACAAACGTAATATTGCGAAAAGCGAACTTAGAAAATGCGAGTTTGCGAAATGCCGATTTGACTCTAGCAGACTTACAAGGTGCAAACGTAGCAGGTGCCGATTTTCAAGGAGCAATTTTATCTAGTTCCGGTCAAGACCCTTCTGAGCAATTTGTACAGAAACCTCAAATAGGTGTTCAGTCAGCAGTTGTAAAAGGTGTTGATTTTCGCGAAGCTAGAAATCTAGATGCCAAGCAATTAGCTTACATTTGTACTCAAGGTGGCATTCATCCACGATGTCCGTAGTGTTATAAATGAAGAATGGGGAAAGGGAAAAGTAAGAAAAATAACCCTTTACCCCTAATTCAAAATTATGTGAGGAGTAGGGCAATGAGGCATCTTAAGTATTTGACATCACTTGTATTCGCTGGTTCGATATTGGGGTTGACGCATTTTGCTCAACCTGCTTCAGCACAAGTTGCATATGGAAGTTATGTAGGTGTTGGGGCTGCTGTCGGTTTTTCGGATGGTGTGCAAGTTGGAGGAGTTTTAGCAGCGCGTTACAAGTTGTTAGAAACACCGATATCATTCCGCGCACAAGCTTTGATAGGTCAAAGTACAGCAGTTGTACCTACAGTATCTTATGATATTCCTTTAAACTGGCAAACCGATGCTTATATAGGTGCCGGGTTAGTACTTGCTGGTGGCAGTGACCCTTCTCCTGTTGGTAACAAAATTAGCTTTGCGCTACAACCTGGTGTTGATTATGTTGTTCCCAATAGTAATACAGTAATTTTTGGTAATGCGATTATTGCATTTGATGCTTACCGGGATGGTGGTGGTACTGCATTATCGTTACAAGGTGGTGTTGGTTTACGATTTTAATTCACAAATTAATACGGGTTATGATATTACAGTTGTAGAGACGTGACATGTCACGTCTCTACATTTGTTGGTTTGATTATTGGTTGTATTAATGAATCATTATTTTTTGGTAGCTGGCAGTATAGAAGAGTGGGCGACAGTTTTTACATACTTGGGTTTAACGGTGTTTGTTATAGGCGCCATATTTGTAGCAGGCAAAAAATCTTAAGATTGTAGGTTGGGGAGTCACCTCCGTGCGCGGTTTCCCCGCGTTGAGGAGAGTGACGTTGGAGGAACGGAACCCAACAAATACTTTTGCAGTTATTACTACTCCATATCAAAAATTTTAATAGTACATATATTTACCACAGAGACATGAAGAATACAGAGGTAAGAGAGGCAACGCTGCCTATCCCATTTTATTAATTAAATAGAGTACTACTGGTTTACTCTTAACCAGTAGTACTTTTTGAAATGTAGGTCTAAATGCGGCGCCGCAGTGTTTTTACATACATAGTTGAACTTAGTAGGTTGGGGAGTCACCTCCGTGCGCGGGTTCCCCGCGTTGAGGAGAGTGACGTTGGAGGAACGGAACCCAACAAATACTCTTGCTGTTATTACTACTCCATACCAAAAATTTTAGTAGTACATATATTTACCACAGAGACACGGAGAACACAGAGGGAAGAGAGGCAACGGCGCCTATCCAATTTAATTCATGACATTAAGTACTACTGGTTTACTCTTAACCAGTAGTACTGCTTGATGTATGGGTCTAAATGTGACGCTATCAGGAATGTTACAAAATAGTTGATGTTGGGTTACGCACTCGCGCTCCACCCAACCTACAATTTCAACCAGTAGTACTTGAAAATATTATGATTAATTTTGATTTAAAAGGAACAAGAGTATTAGTTACAGGTGCCTCACGAGGAATAGGGGAAGCGATAGCAACTGGTTTTGCTAGAAGTGGCGCCTGTGTAGCAGTTCACTATCATCAGCAGCATGATGTTGCTGAAAGTGTGTGTAATTGTTTAGAAGGTACGGGACATATTACAGTTGGAGCAGACCTTGCCAACCCTGTAGCAGTTGAGGAAATGGTGACTTCGACGTTAAAAGAATTTGGGCAAATTGATATTTTGGTTAATAATGCAGGTATTTATCAAGAGCATCCTCTTAATCAAACTAGCTATGAAGATTGGCAAACAGTATGGCAAAAAACTATAAATGTTAACTTAATAGGCACCGCGAATGTTTCGTATTGTGTCGCAAAACATATGATAGAACGACGCAGTGGACGCATAATTAATATAACTTCACGCGGTGCATTTAGAGGAGAACCAACAGCTACTGCATATGGCGCCAGTAAAGCTGCTCTTAATTCTTTGAGTCAATCATTAGCTCAATACTTGGCGCCTTATAATATATTTGTCACGGCAGTAGCTCCAGGTTATGTAAAAACAGAAATGTCGCGCGCAGTTTTAGAAAGCCCAGCAGGAGATTTCATTAGACAACAAAGCCCATTAAATCGTGTTGCCTATCCAGAAGAAATTGCACACACAGTTTTATTTTTAGCTTCACCAGGCTCAGAATTTTTAACAGGTAATATTGTTGATGTTAATGGCGCCAGTTATTTACGCTCGTAATTATCGCGCGAGCGCAATCAATAGCTTAAAAAAAATAGTATTAAGGAGTAGGGTGCGTAAAAGCTATTAAAATCTTCACTTTATAGAAAAATTAAACTGCTTTCACGCACCTTACCTTGAGGTTGGTGTTTTTAAATTGTTGTTATTTTTTAGTAAGTTATGAGTTGCGTTTACTATTATTTGTGCTGAACCTGTGAAGAAATTACGGTCTATCGTTTCTGGTTTGTCGCTAGGTTTATGGTAGTGCGGTGTACGTAAGTTTGCTGTGTCTGTTACTAGTACTGCTCCTATTCCTTGATACCAAAATGGTGCGTGGTCACTACGCAGGGTGTCGGGGGTTAATAGTCCTTTGAGTGGTATGGGTACTGTGAGAACAAGAGGTAAATTTGCTTGTTCGGATACGTTATTTTGAAATGAATTTAGTAGTGGTAAGTGTTCTATGTCACCAACTACTGTTAGAAAATCTCCTTTATCACTGGGAGGTGTAATTGGTAAGGTTGGTGGGTATTTTTGACATCCTGGAGTATAACATGCGTAACTTACCATATCCATTACTACGGCGCCGCGTAAGTTCTTCTGAATATTTTTTGCTTTTTTGACGTAAGCTTGACTTCCTAATAACCCTGTTTCTTCTTTGTCGAATAGTACTAGCTGTAATCCTCGTGGTGTTGGTTGCGCTAAAAGTCGAGCAACTTCTAATACAACTGCTACACCACTTGCGTTATCATCTGTACCTGGAGATTGATATACTGTGTCATAGTGGGCGCCTACTAAAATATTACCTGCCGTTTTATCTGTTCCTGCACGTTCTGCGACTACGTTAACTCCCTGACCAAAGTTTTGTAATTTTGGTTTCCATCCGTATTTTTTTAGCTCCGCTGTAATATAACTACGTGCAGAAGCTCTTTCTGCATCAGTGTGTCGCTGAAAATTCAATTTTTCAATATGAGCGAGTAAAGCATCTGTTTGTACTAGGGGAAAACTTACCGCACTTTCTAACTTTTGTTGCGGCACCTCATTAATATCATTTTGAACTCGAATTGTCTCAACCGGTGGTTGCGGTGCTTTATCAAAAAAATTTCTACCAGCAACTATACCTAACGCTACTATTACCAGCAGTACCAGCGAGATTAATTTTTTCATAAAACAATTAGAAAGAAGATGTTAGATTTTTGGCTTATTTTTACGCTTGGTTTCTTGGGAAGCTTTGGTCACTGCGTTGGTATGTGCGGACCTCTTGCCGCAGCTTTTTCTCTTTCTCAAACCCAAAATACTCCTGACTGGCATCATCAATTACGGTTCCATATTCTGCTTAACCTCGGCAGAACACTTAGTTATATGATAGTAGGCGCCGCTATTGGTGCTATTGGCTCGGTGTTTTTAGCTAGCGGTCAAATGGCAGGTGTTGGGAGTGACATGCGTCGCTTTCTGGCTATTATTACTGGTTTAATGTTGATTTGGTTTGGATTACGCCAAATTAAACCCGACTTATTACCCCGTGTACCTCTATTACATCCTTTATTACAATCCAAATTACATGACCGTCTAAATGCCGGAATGGTCAAGCTTTCGCTTAAACCAACTTGGTGGACTCCTGCTTTACTGGGAATTACTTGGGGGTTGATACCTTGCGGTTTTTTATATGCAGCACAAATTAAAGCTGCTGAAACTGGTGATTTAATTAAAGGTGCCACCACAATGTTCGCTTTTGGCTTAGGAACTTTACCAACTATGTTGGGGGTAGGAATATCAACGTCGGTTCTTAGTAAAGATAAACGCAGTCAGTTGTTCCGTTTAGGTGGATGGGTAACGCTAATAATTGGCACCTTAACTTTGCTGCGAACGGGCGATATGATGGTTGATTTTACGGGACATGCAGCGTTGTTCTGTTTAATGTTAGCTCTGATTGCGCGTCCAATTAGTAATTTGTGGTCGGCGCCATTACGTTATCGTCGCGCTTTAGGTGTGGGAGCATATGTTCTTTCAGTGGCACATACAATTCATATGCTGCAACATTCTTTAGATTGGAATTTTGAAGCATTTTGGTTTTTACCATTACAATTTCAATGGGGTATTGCTGCCGGTGGTGTAGCTTTAGTATTAATGACACCTGCTGCACTCACTAGTTTTGATTCGATGCAGAAGAAATTAGGTCAATATTGGCGCCATATTCATTTATTAAGTGTTCCGGCTTTGATTTTTGCTGTTATTCACGCTATTACTACTGGTTCGCGTTATTTAGGCGCCCTTTCTATAACCTGGGGAAATCAATTAGCTGTTACAGCACTAGTTCTTTTGATGTTGAGTGTATTATTATTACGTTTGCGAAGTATTAAGTAAAAAATTTATTTTTGCATCTGTCGCTTATCTACATAATTATTGGCGTAATCATACTTTTATCAACTTTATAAACTTCCTAAAATTTCTACCATTTACCATTAATGACTGTTACAAATTGTATATTGTAAATGAAAATACTTGGAGTTTGTGCATATTCTCACGAAAGCGGTGCCGCTTTACTAGTTATGGTGAGATTGTTGTTGCTGTTTGTGTGAAGTGAAGGGGGTTATTTATATAAGGGGCGGGCAGGGATGCCCGCTCCACAAGAGATTTACAAGAGAGTTACAAGAGATGACATTTTTTATTTGTGTCTTTTTTGATGCCAAGACCATGCGTGGGTAAGTATATCTTCGATGGAAGAATATTTTGGTTCCCAGCCTAATGTTTGTCGTGCTTTGTCGCCACTGCCTATTAATGATGGTGGGTCGCCTGGGCGCCGTTCGCATTCAATGGCTTTAATTTCTTTGCCTGTAACTTTGATGGCGGTATCAATTACTTCGCGCACTGAGAAGCCGCTACCGTTGCCTAAATTAAATACGGCGCTGTCGCCACCTTTGAGCAGGTATTCTAGCCCTAATATGTGAGCATCTGCTAAGTCGCTGACGTGGATATAATCTCGAATACACGTACCATCTGGTGTTGGGTAGTCGGTACCAAAAATTGATATTGCAGAGCGTAAACCAAGAGCGGTTTGTAGAACTAAGGGAATAAGATGGGTTTCGGGGTTATGGTCTTCGCCTAAATTTCCACTTGGGTCGGCGCCAGCAGCGTTAAAGTATCGGAATCTTACTGATTTTAGTCCGTATGCAACATCAAAGTCGGTGAGTATACGTTCTACCATCAATTTGGTGGCGCCATAGGGATTAATGGGATTTTGCGGGTGGTCTTCGGGAATGGGTACCTGATTGGGCACACCGTATGTTGCACAAGTTGATGAAAATACAAAATTCTTAATAGAAGCCGCTAACATCGCTTCTAACAGCGTGATGGTACCAATAACATTATTTCGATAGTACTTTGCAGGGTCACTGACCGATTCACCTACGTATGCGTATGCCGAAAAATGCATGACCGCATCGAATGCGCGCGTTGTAAATAGCTTATCCAGTAAGGTTCGGTCATTTGTATCGCCTACAACCAACTCGACCTGTAAAACCTTTTCAACTAAGTCACGATGCCCGTACACAAGATTATCAAGTATTACTACCTCGTAACCCGCTCGCTTAAGAGCAAGCACGGTATGCGAACCAATGTATCCAGCTCCCCCTGTGACAAGGATGGTGGGCTTTGCAGACGACATAGTTTTTCCTTACATGTAGAAGTCTCTTCAACTAATTTAATTTACTTAATACAAAATACCTAACAGGAAAATCACAATTCAGTAAGCCAAGTTCGAGATTATGCTCTAAAATCACTACGACGGTAGTCTTTGTGTGTGGGGTGTGAGGAGTTTATTGCAGTCAAAAAAAAGTCCTACTACAATTTGACGGTAATAATTAAGTCAACCGCCCAAATCAAAATGGCGAACCGCCTTATATACGATTTGAGAGTGATCCTATGTTTGTAATGTTAAGCCGGGTACTACTCTGGCTACTTCTGGGTACTATCGTTTATTCCTTGTTCCAAAGGTTTTATCCTTCTGGGGGCTTTTTTGGAAGATTCGTTTTAGCCGTTCTTGCAGTTGTACTACTACTATCGTTCTTTAACCCTGGTGGTACAGGAACAGTCGTATCTCCCTTATGGCAATTCATATCGTTCCCGCTCAAACCACTGGGTGCGTCGATTTTGCTAATGATTTTTGCTGCACAGCGTTTGAAAGATGGTGGCATCGGCAAACCAGGTGGATATTTAATCGGTTGGGCACTAACGATTTTGTTAATTGCTAGCACACCAGCGTTTGCTTACTTCTTGGTTAGCCCTCGTTTAGCTCAGATGTTACCAGAAGGTCAACCACAGCAAACCCTCGTAGCATTAGCTTCTCAATCTGATGTTAATGCTATCGTTAGTGGTTCAGCTCGTAGCGATGTGCCTTCATACTTGATGCAAACAACACCAGCAGATACTGCTCGTCGGGGAAGGATAGCGCTTGAGGACTTTATTCCTAATGCACAAGCTCTTGCACAAACAACTGCTGCTTGGGAAGCTTTCCTAAATCAAGGCTTTATATTCCTTCGTGGTCGTTAATTTCTGAATTTGATAATCACTGTTATTTGCTCTGAGCCACGCCTTCGTGGCTCGTTCTGTTCATAATAGCGCATACGATAAGTTTCGTATTATAATAAATATAAAAATTATTTGGGCAAAATATATTCACTTGTTAATTTAAATTTCTAATCATTTGAATATAAATGTATCTATGTAAGTGAATAGAAGATAATAGGTATATAAACAAGTAACAAAATTTTTGAGTCGCGACGCTGTAATGGCAACATCAAGAAGGCTGGCAAAATTGGGTTCTTACCTGCGTCCACATTGGCGTGATGCAGCATTAGGAGTAGGTGCATTATTTACTGTAAACGGTTTGGGGGTTTATATACCTCTACTAATACGCTCTGCTGTTGATAAACTAAGTTATGAATTTACTATTAACCAAGTGCTAGGTTACATAGTGCCTGTTGTCTGTTTGACATCGGCAATGTGGCTAATTCGTATGGCTTCGCGTATTTGGCTGTTTGGTGTTGGTCGTCAGGTTGAATTTGACCTGAAACAAAATATATTTGAACATTTGCTGACATTAGAACCTTCATATTTTGCCACTAACACTGCTGGTGACTTAATTAGTCGTGCGACAAGCGATGTAGACAATATCCGTAGGTTACTCGGTTTCGCTGTTTTGAGTTTGGCAAATACATTTTTTGCTTACACATTGACATTACCCATAATGTTGAGTATTAATATCGATTTAACCTTGGCATCGCTGACTGTATATCCATTGATGTTTTTATTAGTACATCTATACAGTGAAAAGCTTCGTAACCAGCAAGCAAGGGTTCAAGAAAAAATTTCAGATATTAGTGGACTTATACAAGAAGATGTTAGTGGTATGGCGTTGATTAAAATTTACGCACAAGAGGACAACGAACGACGTGCGTTTGCCGAAAAAAATCAACGACTATTGGGGGCAAACCTTCAGCTAGCTAGGACTCGTAACACAATTTTTCCATTAATTGGTGGTTTAGCGAGTGTTAGTTCTTTAATAATCATTTGGCTAGGCGCCACAAAAATTGCAGATGGTAGTCTATCGGTAGGGAACTTTGTGACGTTGCTTATTTACGTTGAACGTCTAGTTTTTCCAACTGCACTACTAGGATTTACAATTACGGCTTACCAGCGTGGTGAAGTTAGCATTGACCGTATCGAAGCAATTTTATCTACTCAACCAAAAATCGCTGACGAATTAAATGCGATTCATTTGGCGCCTGAAAATGTTAAAGGTAAAATCACTGCTCGAAATTTCAGTTTTAGTTATCCACAGAGAAATACACTAGTTCTAGATAATATAAACTTTGAGATTGAACCAGGAGAAACGATATCGATAGTTGGTGCTATAGGTTCGGGAAAAACAACCTTGGCAAACTCGTTACCAAGATTACTCGATATAGCTCCGGGACAATTATTTCTTGATGATATCGATATAACTAAAATAGCTATTGCTGACTTACGGGGTGCAATAGCTTATGTACCTCAAGATAGCTTTTTGTTTAGTACAACCATAAAAAATAATATTCGTTACGCTGACCCTTTAGCTGAAATTCAAGAAGTCGAAGCAGCATCTAAAAGCGCGCAAATTCATCCTGAAATTATGAATTTTCCAGCGACTTACGAAACTATTGTTGGTGAGCGTGGTATTACTCTTTCGGGTGGACAACGGCAGCGTACTGCTCTTGCGCGTGCGATGCTTGTAGATGCTCCTGTATTGATTTTAGACGATGCCCTTTCTAGCGTTGATAATCAAACTGCAACGGCAATTTTACGTAATATTTCGGGTGGTACAACTCGTAAAACCGTACTTTTTATTACGCATCAATTATCAGCAGCAGCAGCAGCAGACCGAATATTTGTCATGGACAAAGGGCAAATAGTTCAAACGGGAACACATATGGACTTAGTACAAAAACCAGGTTTATATCGAACTCTATGGAGTCAGCATCAGGTAGAAGAGTTATTACATTAGTGGCACAGGCATCCTTGCCTGTGTGGTAATATAGTTTTTTTTTACCACATAGACACAGAGGACACAGAAATAAGAAAGATAAAATTAGATTATAGTTATAAGGTAAATATTACTACTGATTTTTGTTGAAATTAAGTGTTTTTGGCAAAAAAGACGCTATTTTACAAGTTAATTTCGACAATTACTGTAATTTTTATACATAACAATATCGTATATTAAAACTATGGAAGTTAATAAAGATTGGGAAGAATGTACAAGTGATGCAGCAGTGGCAGAAGCTGCGAGATTAAGCGACGAGCAGTATAATAAGAAAATGCAGCGTCGCAAGGAAGTACAAGATAAGCGTATAGAAAACGCAATATCAGAAAAAGGTTTAATTATAGTTAATACAGGTAACGGTAAAGGTAAAACTACAGCAGCACTGGGAATGGTTATACGCGCACTTGGGCACGGTTACAAAGTCGCTATAATTCAATTTATCAAAGGCGCCTGGGAACCAGCAGAGAAGAAAGTATTAAGTGTATGGTCTGACCAGTTAGAATTTCATGCGATGGGAGAAGGGTTTACTTGGGAAACTCAAGACCGTGAGCGAGATATAATGGTAGCGCAAGCTGCATGGGAAAAAGCGCTCTTTTACATCAAAAACCCAGATTTTCGCGTCGTGCTTTTGGATGAAGTTAATATTGCGCTCAAACTTGGTTATCTAAATGTCGAAGATATTATCAAAGGATTAGAACAGAAACCTGACTTGAATCACGTTATTCTTACAGGAAGAGGGGCGCCGAAGCAACTCATTGAACGGGCAGACTTAGTAACAGAAATGACTTTAGTAAAACATCCCTTCCGTGAACAAGGGGTAAAAGCACAACCAGGAATTGAATTTTAATTCTTATAATTTAATATTATGTCTTTAAATCTACCACTCGATGCTCCACCGCTACGGATACTAATTGTTGAAGATGACCCAATGATGCAATTGGGACTTGAGCAATCATTAATGTCATATCCACAATTAGAGATAGTTGGACGAGCAGAAGATGGTTACTTAGGTGTTCAAGCAGCGCTTAAACTCAAACCTGATTTAGTCGTAATGGATATTGGACTACCTCGTTTGGATGGTATTGCCGCAACACAACAAATCAAAGCAGCACTACCCCAAACTCATATCGTAATGTTGACATCGCATCAAACCGAAACCGAAATTATCGCTGCTTTATCGAGCGGCGCCGATGCTTATTGTATCAAAGGCGCCACCGTCGAGCGGTTACTGAGCGCAATTTCTGCCGCAGTCGAAGGTGCAGCATATCTCGACCCACAAATAGCAAGACGAGTCATTGAAAATCTTAAACCACCAGCAAATAAAACCAATTCTGCAAATTTATCACAGCGCGAGTTAGAAGTATTGAAGTTAATGGTAGATGGTTTGAGTAATCCAGAGATTGCTGAAAAACTATATTTAAGTCCTAATACTGTAAAAACTCACGTTCGCGGAATCATGAATAAACTCTCTGTTGATGACCGAGTACAAGCTGCTGTAGTCGCTTTACGTTCAGGACTTGTGTAGAGTTAGAATCCACAGCAATGGGATGTTGGCAATGTATTTAGGACAGTACCTTTATCCTTTACTGACTGGGTATGGATAACTTTTGGCACATCGGCTGTGCTTGTAGTTGGAGAGATAGTGCGTTTAATTATGCGTGTGACAGCAAAAAATAATGTCAGCAAAGCTGCTTCATAAACCAATTTTCGTAAAGACGTGGTTGTAGAGACGTGATTAATCACGTCTCTACGTCATGTACACATATTTTCAAACTAATGGATGAAGAGTAATACCACGAAATTTGCCAAAATTAAAGTAATTGGCGGATGGTAGAGATATGGAAATTAAATCGTGGATGGTTATTCTTGGCGTTGGTTTTATTATCGCGCTAGGCGCCAACTTTTTTACTCCTGATGACCGTAAGTGGTTCAATCGTTTACAGCGTCCACGTTGGTTGACCTTTGAGAAGTTGATACCCGTAATTTGGACTGTTGTTTTTGTTTGTGCTGGATGGTCTGCTTATATTGTTTGGGAACGTGACCCAGGAACTACGGCTACTTGGTTACGAATGGCTACATATATACTATTGGAAATACTCACAATTGCATATACGCCTGTAATGTTTAGACTTCGCAGTTTGAAAGTTGGTACAATCATTGGTGGCGCCGGATTTGTGGTAGGTTTATTACTTACATTATTTGTGCTTCCCGTTTCTGGTTCAGCAGCTTTACTTCTTGTCCCGTACTTACTGTGGAGTCCTATAGGTACTTATACGACTTGGGTAATGGCTCGTTTAAATCCTCAAGACGCTTAATAATATACCAATAATTTCTCCAACCATAGATTGATTAATAGTTACAGTCAGGGTTGACAAAATAGGTTTATAACTTTACTTGCAGAGTGTGAATACTATGTTGCAATCTTGGATAGTAATTGGTGCAATTACACTAATAGTACAATTTGGAAGTTTTTTCATTACTCCCCGCGATGTTAAATGGTTTGCTAAACTAGCTCGTCCACGTTGGTTGGTATTTGAACCTTTAATTCCTGTTATTTGGACTGTTATCTTTATTTGTGGCGCCGCATCTGCTAACTTTGTATGGCAGAAAAATCCAGGAACCTTACAAACTTGGTTATTAATGGGTTTTTATTTGCTATTGGAAATCATTACTGTCACGTATATTCCTTTAATGCTCAGATTCCGTAGTTTGCGTGTTGGAGAAACTATTGGTTCTGTTGGTGTAATCTTAGGTTTGCTTTTGACATTATCTGTTCTGTCTGTTTCTCATATCGCTGCACTGCTACTCGTACCTTATTTAATTTGGAGTCCTGTCGGCACGTATACTACTGAAGAGTTGGTGCAGCTAAATCCTCAAGATGCGTAAGATTCTTTGCAACGGATACAATGGATGTAACGGATAATTTATTGGTTACAAATAAAATCTAGTTATTTAAAATCAATCATCGTTTATAATCCGTTGCCAATCTTCCGTATTTTGCGGTGACGATATTATTTGGGTTTTTTTCGTTGTGTTGCCATGCCCACATTTGGTCGCCATATGAAAAGTGCCACCATTCACGTGGGTTACGATGAAAACCTGCTTTTTCCATGACTTCGCACAATAGTTTGCGGTTTGAGTGATATTGGTTTGAAGTAGAATCATTGTGATTATCGTAGTAGTTGGGGAGTGACCTATCAGACATTTCATCGATAGGTGAACCCATATCAAGAATTTCTTGATTTTCATTTACTAAAGTTACATCGAGTGCGGCGCCTGTACTATGAGGTGGTGGAGTTTTTATGTCTAAACTCGGTACTGCCCAGATTTTATATACTTCTTCCCAAACTTGTTGACGCTGTGTTGGTGTTAAATCTGATTCGATTAATTTTTTTTCTTGAATCCAAGATGTAAAGCTGTAATCGACCATAAATTGCTGTACTGCGACTGGACGATAAGCGTCAAATATCTGGATTTGCCAGTCAGGATACTTTTGTTGCAGATAATTTTGAGCTTCAATCAAACAGTCTATTACACTCTGTCTTAAGAAGTATGGTGAGTATTGCCCGTAAGGGGCGCCTAATTTTTCGTATGGGTGGGGTGTTTCTACAGCGAACTTTTCTAGAGGGATTTTTACCAGTGGTTCATTACATTCGATGATTGTTATATTGTTATATGGTCGCATTATTTAGTAGGAGTTAAGAGTTATTTATTGTTATGATTTTGACATGAACATGAAGATTCGGGCACTGGGTCGTAACCACCTGGGTGGAAAGGGTGACAGCGTAAAATGCGCTTTGTAGCTAACCAACTACCTCTGATGGCGCCAAATCTTTCGATAGCTTGAATGGCGTACATTGAACAAGTCGGTTGAAAACGACAAGTTGGCGGAAATAGAGGAGAGATAAACATCCTATAACCGCGAATCAACCAAATAAATAACTGCTTCATTTTAAATGTAAACTGGAACTATAAAAGACAAAATTTACTGTTTATTATTTAGTGTTGTATCTTTGATAACTTTACTTACTGATTTAGATTCAAGTTACCCTTTGTGGCTGCAAATTTCTAGTGTTGCAGCTTGGGTTGGGTTTGTCCTGTGTCTCGCATGGGTCGTTAGCCGTACTGCGAGTAAAGACACTGAAATTTTGCGAAAGATTGTTCACATTGGCACAGGTAACGTAATTTTACTAGCATGGTGGCTTGATATACCCGCTATTCTAGGCATTACTGCTTCGATTTTAGCAGGCGCCATAACGCTTTTATCTTACCGCTTCCCGATTTTACCTGGTATTAATAGTGTGGGGCGCAAAAGCTTAGGCACATTTTTTTACGCCGTGAGTATTGGCATCTTAGTCGCGTGGTTTTGGTATATCAATCAACCATGCTACGCAGCGTTAGGTATCTTAATAATGACGTGGGGTGATGGTTCTGCCGCATTAATCGGAAAGCGTTTTGGGAAACATAAATATATAGTCCTAGGCGGACAAAAAAGCTGGGAAGGTTCATTATCAATGACCTTCGTCAGCTTTGTAATCTCTAGTTTGATTTTATATAGCGTTCAAGGCAACATTTGGCAAACTTGGGTTGTATCCCTAATTGTTGCTATCGTCGCAACATTTTTAGAATCCTTTTCCTTTCTAGGTATCGATAATTTAACCGTCCCTTTAGGAAGTGCTGCCTTAGCCTTTTTTCTCAACCAGGTAATGCACGGTATGTAACGCTACCCACGCACCTCACTCATTAATGGCCATACCCATTGTTGTGGTACCCATTGTTGTGATGCCCATTGTTGTGGTACCCATTGTTGTGGTACCCATTATTGTAGGAACCATGACCGTAGGTTTTGTGACCACTATTACGGTAGTAATTGGTTTGATGGTAGCCACTACGGCGAGGACGGTAGTAATTTTGCTGCTTATATCCGCCATATGATTGACGTTTGTAACCACGGTTGCAATTAGATTCGTAGTTATAGTTGTTAGCGTAATATTGAGGCGCCGAATCTTGTACACTTTGTGCGACTTCTGATTGTGCGCTACTTTGAGGACTTACTGCTGCTTGTGCAGAAACTGTGCTAATCCCTAAATAAGCGGGCAACATGAGGACGCCAACTGCTAATTTCCAAAGCATTATGTTTTACTCCTGATAATTGTTTAACGTTTGAATGCAAGAGATATAATCGTCTGTAGCGTGCTACTTGCTTTTATGCTCAAACTGTGGACGTTTTAGATTTATATACAGCATTTGACTGCTGCAAATAATTTTCGCCAATTAATAAAAATCTTGAATCTAAAGTCCTTCGTTAATTTCTGTCCCATTGGTAGAAGCTTTAAGAAATAGTTATCACAATACTCATAGTCGATATGGTTACTCGTGAGCGCAAGTGTACTTTTCACGATATTTTTATCTTTTATTTAGAAAGATAAACCGGGTTTTTACAATCAACCCGGTTTTTTTGATAGTATTTATGCCCAATTGTTAAATTTTAATAAAATTTATAGGTAAGCGTGTGTAGCTTTATGAGCCGCATAGTACAAAAGCTAGACAGTAGGGCTGCGGATTTGTAAAAAGAATAGCAGAATATACTGCATGAGACAGAATATAAAATAACCAAACTCACTACCCGTAGACAGAGTAAAAATAAAACGTTGCCAGACAAGATAAAACATAAATATAACGTACCTATGTCAGTAAATCATTAAATTTTCATAAAAATAAAGCAACGTAATAATAATGACCTTTTTTAATTATTCAGTACCACCGTTACGCCGTAAACAAGCCACTCTAGATATACATGATATCGAGGGACTTTGGCTTGTCAATTGGCAAATTGGCTCTTTTAGACTTTATTCAAATTTTTATACTCGCATTGACCAAGCGTTTTTGGTGTGGAGCTTATTGCTTATTCCAATGTTTATAACAGCCCAGTTTCTTCCAGTCGATTGGAGTCTACAAGCAACATTATGGTCGGTTCTTAGCGTTATTGGCACTATTGTGATGATGAGTTGGTCGCATTACTGGGTAAAACGCAGACAAGTAGAATGGTTGCTATACTTGTGGGCAGCATTAATGCTAGCGGGGATTATTCTTACTGATTTAGGTATTTCTTTTGGTTGGGGAGAAATACTGCTGAATTTATGTCCGTTGTGGTTAGGACTTAGCGCTACTGGATATTTATGTACTGGTTTAGCTGTACGTTCTCGCACACTTTTAATAACAGGCGCCGTACATTTACTAGGTATATATATACTAAGATTTATTGGCGAATGGCAATTTTTAGCAACAGGTGCTTTGATGGCATTTTGCTTACTATTACTGGCAGAATTTGAATGGGATCATTTGTAAAAAGCGAGAAACCGGGTTAAAAAAAAACCCGGTTTCTAAATAATTATTTTTGTACTTACAACTTGTCAACGTGACCTTTAAACGGTTCACCACTGAAAGGTTGTACACCAATATTTGGATAAGAATCGTGCGTAGGAGCAAAAATTTCCATCGCAGCTTCGCTAATATACTGGGTGACGACTGCTACAATCTTCGAGATAGACATAACACTATACCCCTTGTGTGATTTCTTTAATCACTATTTTTTTGTGATATTCATACTCTAGTTCCGATGAAATTAGTTTGCTTATATTCGCAACATATTTAAATTAGATGCAATATTACTTGAAGTTATTGTGAAGTTCTACTACTGTTTTTGATATTTTTCGTAACATACCTGGCAACGGATGTAACGGATGTAACGGATAGGCTATTCATAAACAATAAACCATCCCCTATATCCGTTCATTATCCGTTGCAAATAAATTCAGGTATAACCATTACAAAATGTTAAATATTCTATGAATTTAGCATTATATTTACCGTAAATATACTATTTAAGCGAGATTGGGTACTTTCTAGCTTTTGTGACTTGACATTAGTTTTGGTGAAAACTACCATAATTGTTATAAGCATTCTTCGGAGGCGCCTTTGACAATGACCATTTATTCGGGGTTGGGCTATCTGGAAAGAGACTTGCAGCAATCATCGCTATTTGTGAGTGAAGATGATTGTAGCTTGCTGACAGACCTTTACCAGTTAACAATGTCAGCTTGTTATGTAGGTGAAGGGGTTGAAAACAAAAGAGCGAGTTTTGAGCTATTTGTGCGTCGTTTACCATCGGGGTTTGGTTATTTGATTGCAATGGGTTTGGCGCAAGCGTTGGAGTATTTGGAGAAATTGCGCTTTAATCAGACGCAAATAGAAGCTTTGAAGCGAACTTCTATTTTTGATAACGCACCAGATAGATTTTGGAAACTACTAGAAAACGCTAGGTTTACAGGTGATGTTTGGGCGGTTCCGGAAGGTACTGCTGTGTTTGAGAATGAACCATTTTTACGGGTTGAGGCGCCTCTATGGCAAGCGCAGTTAGTAGAGACGTATTTATTGAATACAATTAATTATCAAACTTTGATTGCAACACGTGCTGCACGTATTCGTGATGTGGCAGGTGAAAATGCGACGCTGTTGGAGTTTGGGACGCGACGTGCCTTCAGTCCTCAAGGCGCCGTGTGGGCGGCACGTGCAGCGTTAGCGGCAGGTTTGGATGCAACGTCAAATGTGTTCGCTGCGTTACAGTTAGGTACGCAACCAAGTGGTACGATGGCTCATGCGTTGGTTATGGCACTTTCAGCACTTGATGGTAGTGAAGACCAGGCGTTTACGGCATTCCATCGTTATTTTCCTGGTGCGGCATTATTAATTGATACTTATGATACGGTAGCAGCAGCTAAAAAGTTAGGTGAGAAATTAAATTCTGGAGAAATAGAATTGGCAGGGGTTAGGCTTGATTCTGGAGATTTAGTAAATTTGTCAAATCAAGTACGTTCTTACTTACCAAATATACCCATTTTTGCTAGTGGAGATTTGGATGAGTGGGAAATTAGTCGTTTGAAAGCAGCAGGCGCCCAAATTGACGGTTATGGTTTAGGTACAAAACTGGTAACGGGTTCTCCTGTGAATGGAGTTTATAAATTAGTAGAGATAGATAGTATACCTGTAATGAAGCAGTCGAGCGGGAAAACAACATACCCAGGACGAAAACAAATTTTTCGACGTTATTTAAAGAATGACAATGGTATTAAACTAGAAAACGACCGTTTGGGGTTAATGACAGAAGAACCATTAGAAGGAGAACAACCTTTATTACAAGTATTTATCAAAGAAGGTATACGTATAAAACAGCAAGAAGATTTAGCTACTATCAAAAAACGTACTCAAGCGCAAGTAGCAAGCTTACCTGAGCAAATAAGACAAATAGAAAATAGCCACGCACCAAAAATTGTAATATCAGAAAATTTAGAGCAACTGACTCAAATAACCCAAAAAAATCAGAACTAAGCTTATGCAGATAGCATTATTTGGAACAAGCGCCGACCCGCCAACTGCTGGACATCAAAAAGTATTAAAATGGTTATCAGAGTGTTTCGATTTAGTTACAGTATGGGCGGCAGAAAATCCTTTTAAGTCACATAAAGTATCATTAGAGCATCGCGTCATAATGTTACAAATGCTTATTGATGGTATAGAGTCACACCCTAGTAATGTACATTTACAACAAGACCTCAGCAGCTTACGAACTTTAGAAACGTTAGATAAAGCCAAGCAAAAATGGCATTCGGCAGAGTATACTCTAGTAGTTGGTTCAGATTTGCTTACTCAGCTACCGCGCTGGTATCGAATTGAAGATTTATTGCAACAGGTAAAACTTTTGGTAATACCACGTCCAGGATATGCAATAAATGAAACTAGTATGCTTCGAGTAAAGCAACTAAGCGTTCAGGGGGGCGCCAAAATAACAATTGCGCCAATAACTGGTTTAGATGTTTCTTCTACATCGTACCGGGAACACGGCAACTCTGATGCTTTAACACCATCTGTAATAGACTATATCAATCAACAGCATTTGTACAAATGCCAGGACGTAACTCAAAATTGCCTGAACGCTCGCTAAATCAACAATCTTTGGCAGATTTCAAAGTTGGTGTTGATAATGTGATATTTTCAGTAGACACTGCTCAAAATCGGCTATTAGTTCTGTTAGTAATGCGGCAGCAGCAGCCGTTTATCAATTCTTGGAGTCTTCCTGGTACTCTAGTACGACAAGGAGAGTCTTTAGAAGATGCTGCGTACCGAATTATGTCGGAAAAAATTCGTGTGAATAATCTTTACTTAGAGCAGTTATATACATTTGGTGGACCGAAGCGTGACCCTAGGGAGGATTGTGACAGTTATGGAGTTAGATATTTATCGGTTAGTTATTTTGCTTTAGTCAGATTTGAAGAAGCTGAACTAATTGCTGATGGAGTGACTGGAATTGCTTGGTATCCTGTTAAAGATGTTCCACTACTAGCATTTGACCATAACGAAATTTTGACATATGGACATCGGCGCCTGAAAAACAAGTTGGAATATAGTCCTGTTGCTTTTGAAGTGTTGCCTGATATGTTTACTCTTAATGATTTGTATCAGTTATATACAACAGTTTTGGGTGAGAATTTTTCTGATTATTCTAATTTCCGTGCCCGACTTTTGAAGTTAGGGTTTTTGTCTGATACGGGTGTTAAGGTTTCTAGGGGGGCTGGGCGCCCTGCTTCTTTGTATCGGTTTGATGCTGATGCTTTTGCTCCTTTTAAAAATAAACCTTTGGTTTTTATATAAAAATATTCATCGTAAGCACTCGTTGTAAGCACTTTATTGCTTCATAAAATTATGAAAATTGCAATCGCACAACTTAATCCTATTATTGGTGATTTACCTGGTAATGCTGCAAAAATTCTTGAGGCTGCACGAAAAGCTTCAATAGATGGCGCCCGTTTGTTGTTAACTCCGGAACTATCGCTGTGCGGGTATCCACCTAGAGATTTGTTATTGAATCCTAGTTTTGTTGAAGCAATGAATACCACATTGCAGCAACTAGCAAAAGATATCCCACAAAATTTAGCTGTATTGGTTGGCACTGTTGAATCAAATACAAAGGCACTTGATAGCGGTGGTAAGAGCTTGTTTAATAGTATGGCATTGCTTGATAAAGGCAGTGTTAAACAAGTTTTTCATAAGCGTCTTTTACCAACATATAACGTTTTTGACGAACGTCGCTACTTTGAACCAGGGTTACAAGCTAATTACTTTACCTTAGATGAGATTAATATTGGTGTTACTATCTGTGAGGATTTATGGAATGATGAAGAGTATTGGGGAAAACGTAGCTATGCCATCAACCCAATTGCAGATTTAGCCATTCTAGGTGTAGATTTTATCATCAATTTATCTGCTTCACCCTACAGTGTTAGCAAGCAAAAGTTACGCGAAGCAATGCTACGATACAGCGCGATTCGATATAAGCATCCAATAATATATGTTAATCAGGTTGGTGGTAATGATGATTTGTTATTTGATGGCAATAGTTTTGCACTCAACCGTGAAGGAGAAATTGTTTGTCGGGCAGCAGGTTTTGATACTGATTTAGTATATATTGATTTTGATAGTAACTGTTCAGGGGGGCGCCACGATTTACTACCAAGTTCGATTATTTCGGCATGTGAAAGCGAAGACGAAGAAATTTGGAATGCTTTAGTGTTAGGAGTTCGTGACTATGCCCAAAAATGTCGCTTTTCTAAAGCTATTTTAGGTTTAAGCGGTGGTATAGACTCTGCGCTTGTTGCCGCTATTGCTGCTGCTGCCGTTGGTAAAGAAAATGTCCTCGGTATTTTAATGCCCTCACCCTATAGTTCTGACCATTCAATTAGTGATGCCTTAGCATTGGGTGACAACCTTGGTATAAAAACACAAACTATTCCTATCGGTAACTTGATGCAAGGATTTGACGATGCTTTAGTTGGTTTATTTGCGGGTACAGAATTTGGATTAGCCGAAGAAAATATTCAATCTAGAATTCGCGGTAATTTACTAATGGCAGTGGCAAACAAATTTGGTTATTTGCTACTTTCAACTGGTAATAAATCAGAAATGGCTGTAGGTTACTGTACTTTATACGGTGACATGAACGGAGGACTCGCAGTTATTGCCGATGTTCCAAAAACACGAGTTTATTCGTTATGTAACTGGTTAAACTCAAATACCGAAATAATCCCCAATAACATATTAGTTAAACCACCAAGTGCGGAATTAAAACCTGGACAACTAGACCAAGACTCATTACCAGAATACGAAATCTTGGACGATATTTTACAAAAACTCATACACGAACATCAATCTGCTGCTCAAATAGTAGCTGCTGGACATGACGCTGCCACAGTAAACCGAGTCATTCAAATGGTAGCACGCGCCGAATTTAAACGAAGACAGGCGCCTCCTGGCATAAAAATTACAGACCGAGCGTTCGGTACAGGATGGCGAATGCCCATTGCCAGTAACTGGTTAGCGGTAAAAGGCGCCTATCAATTGTAGGTTGGGTGGAGGAGCGGAACCCAACATCAAAAACATGGAGCAAAAGTTAGGTTCCGTATTCGAGAGTTTTTAAAGCTCGCGTGCTATACTTAACACGGGTAAGAAATGTCATTCTGAGCGTAGCGAAGAATCTCTAAGATGCTTCACTGCACTACGTTTCGTTCAGCATGACAAAGTTTATATTCTACCCATTAGCAGTATAAGTAACGAGAGAGCAGTTAAAAACGTATTTTGATACGACAACAAATTTGACTAAAATGTATGTACCGATAAATTTAAGCACTCTTGACGGGCGTACAGGGAACGTGTTTGTCCTGGCAGGGCAGGAAATAGAAATTGTAATTTATCCAAATGGGAATTGGAGATTTATATGAGCAAACCTAATTTCGCAACAATGACCCGCCCCGAATTTCGTCAGTACATCCTTGAACATAAAGAGGATAACGAAGCTGTTTCAATTTATCTGGAACGGTTTACTGACCCAAATGCAAAAATTTACCCAGCAACAAAAGGCTTAAATGACCCCGCAGTGGAAGCAGCACTCCGCGAACGTTTGGAGCAACGTCCGAAAGAAGTTTAAGCTTTTATGGTTGGATTTCTCTTACCCGAATAATTAGACCGTGACGGTTTTTATTTGTGTAGGTTGGGTGGAGCCTGTCTGTATGAGATGGACGGGCGAGGACACCCATCTAACAAAAAATAAATTTAAGGATTATTACTTAAATAAGAAGATATAAATGATACCTAAAGTTTTTATAAACAGTCCATTTTAATGGACTTGGGCTATTAGCCTATG
The DNA here is from genome assembly GCF_000331305.1 of Calothrix sp. PCC 7103. Lineage (GTDB taxonomy): Bacteria > Cyanobacteriota > Cyanobacteriia > Cyanobacteriales > Nostocaceae > Dulcicalothrix. The sequence continues at coordinate 2,067,661 of NZ_KB217478.1, forward strand.
ATTAAAAATCATAGGCGGGATGGTATTTATTTCAAATCAACCTTTTCATGTTCTCCCACATTGCTAGCAGGTTTGCCTGTAGTAACAGCCTTCACTAAACTAATAGCATTAGCAACAACGCTAGAAGGAGAATCCCAATACTCAGCTTTCTCGACGTTAACTTTTAACAAAGCAATATCTGGTTCGTCAAGTTCTTTAGGAAACCATGCTTTAAGCTGCGGTTGCCATAATTCTTCAAGTTTTTGTCTATCTTTGACAATTTCTGCTGTACCAGTCAGCGAAACGTAACTTTGTTTTTTAGGGTCAGCGTAACTAACGTTTACTTCATGGCGCCGATTAATTTCCGAAACCTTAAGTGAGCTTGCGTAGGTAAAAAACCATACATCACCATTAAATTCGACTTCTTTGTTAGTTGACATGGGACGACTGTGTAATTTGCCTTCGCTGTCAACAGTCGTTAGCATGGCGAAGTCGATATCTTTGATTAATTCTCGAATTTTTTTAATGCTGTCGCCGTTGTTTCCATTTGAGTTAGTCATGTTTAATCGCTATATATAAACGTCTTGGCTCGAAATCAACATTGATTTATCTGTTACGTTAGCCTTAACGCCTAAGTCATATCTTGCATCTAAGGTTAGGTATTTTGAAGGCGCCACTCGAATTAAGCACTGAGCAGATGCTGATTTTTATGCCAAATATTACGTCTATAGTGGATTTTGACGGCAAACACCACTTAGGGTTTACGGTTGACGCGAATTACTTACAGTATTATTTCTCATACATTAGACGAAGTGAAATAAAACAAATTGTGAGTTTGAAAGCTGCTGCATGAGGTCAATTGGCTGACCGTCCGTTAAATTGTTCGGGAAACCACCCTTCATGGACAGGCTACACAGGCTCAGTATATATATCAGCATAGTTATGGGTTTTCACCCCACGCTCATCCAAATTTTAAGGTTTGAAGTGCTGAACTAGTTGCGACGAGCAACTTAGTTGGTTTAATTTTCTCGTCCTTATTACGTCCATTTATTAATTTGTAGTTACACGGAGCCAGCACCTACAATGGCAAAAGTAGTTGGAATAGACTTAGGAACAACTAACTCCTGCGTGGCAGTCATGGAAGGTGGTAAACCCACAGTTATTGCTAACGCTGAAGGTTTTCGTACCACTCCCTCTGTTGTCGCGTTTGCGAAAAATGGCGACCGCTTGGTTGGTCAGATCGCCAAACGTCAAGCGGTAATGAACCCCGAAAACACTTTTTATTCAGTAAAACGCTTCATCGGGCGCCGCTTCGAGGAAGTTACAAATGAAGCTACGGAAGTCTCATATAAAATTTTACAAAGCGGTGGAAACGTTAAATTAGACTGTCCAGCGGCTGGTAAGCAGTTTGCGCCAGAAGAAATTTCCGCACAAGTTCTTCGTAAGCTTGTTGAAGACGCTAGTAAGTATCTCGGTGAAACTGTCACTCAGGCAGTAATTACCGTACCTGCTTACTTTAACGACTCACAACGTCAAGCAACCAAAGACGCAGGTAAAATTGCGGGTATTGAAGTATTACGCATTATCAACGAACCTACTGCTGCATCGTTAGCATACGGTTTTGATAAGAAGAGTAATGAAACAATCCTTGTATTTGACCTTGGTGGTGGTACTTTCGACGTATCTGTTCTCGAAGTAGGAGACGGAGTCTTTGAAGTACTTGCAACCTCTGGTGACACCCACTTAGGTGGTGACGACTTCGACAAAAAAATCGTTGACTTCCTCGCTGAAGAATTCCGTAGAGCGGAAGGTATTGACCTTCGTAAAGACAAACAAGCTTTACAACGTTTAACTGAAGCAGCAGAGAAAGCCAAAATTGAGCTTTCGAGCGTTACCCAAGCAGAAATTAACCTGCCTTTCATCACTGCAACACAAGATGGTCCCAAGCACCTCGACACAACGCTAACACGCGCTCGCTTTGAGGAACTTTGCTCTGACCTTATCGACCGTTGCCGCATTCCTGTTGAAAATGCGTTACGCGACGCAAAACTCAGCAAGACTGATATTGATGAAGTTGTACTAGTTGGTGGTTCGACTCGTATTCCCGCAGTACAACAGTTAGTTAAGACTGCGTTAGGTAAAGACCCTAACCAAACAGTAAACCCTGATGAAGTGGTAGCTGTTGGCGCCGCAATTCAAGCTGGTGTATTGGCTGGTGACGTTACTGGTATCTTATTGTTAGACGTAACACCATTGTCTCTAGGTGTAGAAACCTTGGGTGGTGTAATGACCAAGATTATTCCTCGTAACACAACTATTCCTACTAAGAAGTCAGAAGTATTCTCTACCGCAGTTGACGGACAAACAAACGTAGAAATTCACGTCCTCCAAGGTGAGCGTGAAATGTCTAACGACAACAAGAGCTTAGGAACTTTCCGTCTTGATGGTATTCCTCCTGCACCTCGTGGTGTTCCCCAAATTGAAGTTGTATTCGATATCGACGCTAACGGTATTTTGAACGTAACAGCTAAAGACAAGGGTACAGGTAAGGAACAGTCTATCAGTATTACTGGCGCCTCGACTCTCGACAAGAACGACGTTGAGCGCATGGTACGTGATGCAGAACAAAACGCATCAACCGACAAAGAACGTCGCGAAAAAATCGACCGTAAAAACCAAGCTGATTCTTTGGCATACCAAGCAGAGAAGCAAATTCAAGAACTTGGTGACAAAGTACCCGCAGCAGACAAAACCAAAGTTGAAGGTTTAGTCAAAGACCTCAAAGACGCTGTTGCTAAAGAAGACGACGAGCAAATCAAGCGCATTATGCCCGAATTGCAACAAGCACTATTTGCAGTTGGTAGCAGCATCTATCAACAAGGTGGTGACGCTGGCGTCCCTGGTGCTGGTGCCCCTGGTGCTGACCCTGGTTCTGCTGGTGGCGCCTCAAGTGGTGGTAGCGGTGATGACGTTATTGATGCCGACTTCACTGAATCTAAGTAATTTTGTATTATTTTGTTCCCAGGTTCAACTTGGGAACATTAATAAACCCACATTGGCTAATGCTAATGTGGTTTTTTATTTTTTATAGTTAAAACCTTCGATAGTAGTATCAGCAATCGGACGCAGTATATACTTTGCTGGTATTAGCGAGGGTAAATATGACATATCCAATGGCGCCTTGGAGTTTGCAGGGTTATGCGGTGCAAACTTTACATTTGGTGGATACTAACCGCGTTCGTGCGTTAATTCCTCCTGAATTTGAGATTTTTTCGGTCTTTCCTGGTAAAACGCTTGGTTCTGTATATCTTTCTAATTATCAACCAGGTTCGGTACTCGAATATAGTGAATTAATTGTTGCACCAGCTTTTGTTAAATATCAGGGTAAGATTGGTGCTTGGGTGACACATATATATGTAGATAATTCTGACTCGGTGGCAGGTGGTCGAGAAATTTGGGGATTACCAAAGGAACTTGCTGATTTTACTTGGCTCGATAAGCGTGTTGCTGTACAGCAAGGAGGTAATACTTTATGTACCCTTGATTTCGATAAGAAAAGTTGGTTTAATTGGCGCCAGTGGTTAAAAGGGTTGAGTTTTAGTACCAAAGATGCAAATATAATGTCTTTCCCGGCTGAGTTTGAGTTTAATATTGGTTTTATTGGTTCTAAATTAGAAGTTCCCCTAGAAAGTCCGTTTGCTTCTTTGAATTTGGGGGCGCCGCTTTTGAGTGCCCGGTCTGATAATATGATTTTGAAGGTTGAGGCGCCGCAAATAGTGGGTGCGCGTGCAGTTGATTACAGCTATAATTAATACCTTAAGGTTACTTGCGTCCTGGGCGCAAAGCCCAGGACGTAGGAGAACCGAAATTATCGCTTTTGACTAATATTTGTTAGCATCTGCCAGGAGTGAGACTTTTGATTGTTCGATTGATTCTTTTTCGAGCAGATGAATTATAGCTAAATTGATTGCTACTTCAGCATCATAATATTTATTGAAGTCACTAGTAAATGCGCGCAATCTAAATACATGGGTATTTGCGTCAATTCCTTCTAATCTAACTTGACAATTTTCGGAAATGATATCAATTCCTTTTGGAATTTCTTGTAAAGCTTGATAGAGAACAGCCGATGTTTCGGTAGAAAGTCCTTGAACTTTTAGAGTAAAATTTATACCGTATGAAGGTTTATCGGAAGGATTCTGTGTCCAATTTTCGACGATACCAGTAATCATTTTTGAGTTGGGAATTTTTTGGATTGAATTCCATTTAGCAACACGCAGTTTTGTGCTTCTTAGACCGATTTCTAAGACATTGGCAAACCCATCTATTCCTGCAACAATTAATCGGTCTCCCGGCTGGTAAAGCTTATCAAGGAAAATAATGATAGTGCAGAACCAGTCATAAATCACATCTTTGATTAGCAAACCGAAAGCGACACCTGCTCCACCTAATAAACCAATAAGCGCTGACGCAGATGCACCTAGTAATACTTCGGAAGCTTTGATAACTACAACTAAAATTGCAGCTACCTGAAACAGCCTTGGTATGTAGGGAAAAAGTAAATTATCAAGTTCAGTCTCAGTGCTAACTGCAAATTTTCTAAGCGCTTTGCCAAGTAATGGAGAAACATGATAAACAAGATAGGCGCCGATACTGATTGCTAAAAAATTAATAATTCTTCCGGTAATTTGAGTTATTTGCGCTCCGAGTTCTGGCGCCATAATTAACTGTCCAACCCAAAGTCCAACTAACAAAATTAACCAGCTAGCAGGCTGTTTGATAATTTCAATTAATTCATCATCTAAAGGTGTTTTATCAACGCTTGCTAATAATTCAAGCCGACGAATAATTACTGAGAGAAAAAACTGTTTGGAGGCTTGCGTAATTACGATAATTAAGGCAAAAAGCAGAATTTTTGTAAAAGGTATACTCGCAATATTTATACCATAATTAAGAATAGTATGTTTGATTACTTCCCAAAATTGCTGTTGATTTTCCATAGTAATTTACGCCTTTTTGAAAAAACTGCATTGAATAAACGATACAATCTTTTCAAGATTTTAAATGCGTATCATTTAACAACAATCATAAATTTTTATAGGTATTTTGACTTAGTAGGCTACTGTATGTTGAGACGTTAGATGTAACGTCTCGGAGCGGGGTTTCACTTACCAAGGACTACCAATCATGGTAAAACTAGCCCAATAATAAGGATGATTTAAGGTGTCGTTATATAAATCTGCTAATTCTGGTGGTAAATCTACTGGATTTGTGAATGCTGGACTAAATACTTTACCATTGTCAATCCGAATTTTTCCTTTAATCATTGCTAATTGTGCTTGTCGTAGTGCTTCTGCTTTGATTTTGACTTTTTCATCTCCTAATTGTTTGTAAAAATTAGTTATCAATGCTAAGGTTCCTTCGTCGCTAACATACCACAAACTTGCTAATGCTGATTTTACCCCTGATTGTGTGGCAATTCCTGCAAATCCTAATTCAGCTTCGGTATCTCCAACTGCTGTGCGACATGCACTTAATACTAATAGTTCTACAGCAGGACTATTAAAGCCTAAACCTCGGATTTGGTCGAGTCTTAATTTTTTATCCCAAAATTGAATGTAGGATTCTTTGGGCTGTCCTGGCTTAAATTCACCGTGGGTCGCAAAGTGTATAATTCCAAAAGGTGTTTGTCGTCGCTGAGAAAGTAAACTATTGAGGGTAAATTGCTCATTGAGCAAAGAGTTTCCTCTCCACAGTTTTTGCGTCAACAAAGATAATTCAACTGGTACTGCTGGTAATGCGTTTTGTTCTTTGAATTTAGAAGCACCTGCTGCTAAAATTGGCATTTTTTTAATATCAGCGTAGCGAGTATCTGTTAAGCTAAGACTGGGAGTTAAGCCAACACTGTATTTTTCGACTAAAAATTGCTTGCCATCGTGCAGTGCTGCTACAGCAAGTGAGCGCAATCCGTCATCCATTAAAAATAATAAATTGTTTATTTGCTTTTGTTGAAGGTCGGCTTGTATTGGTTTGATTAACCAATTATATAATTTTTGTGATGGCGCCAAGTAGTCTTCGGTGGTTTTATCGGTAACGGTGCTGCGAAATTCTCCTGCTGTTGCTAATACTTCAGCACGAGTAACACTATAAATTACTTTCCGAATTGGTTTACCTTTGCCAGTAATAACAATTATTTCTAATTGGTCTGAATCTCTAGAGGTATTTTCTGTTGTTGAATCTGGAACAAAATTAATGTAAACTAAAGCAGGTCTGGCGCCAGTTGCTTGTTCAATCTTAGCAAGAATTTCTTTAGCTTCATCAAATTTAAGTATAAGCGTATCATTAAATGAGCCAAAGTAATTTTGAAATTTACGACTAAAGCTTGTTTCTAATCTTTCCATCCCTAAGTCAATATCCACAGTTTCTAAGTGATTTTGTACAGATAATTGATTAGGTGGTTGTGGTTTAGTTTCTTCTAAAAAGCTAGGGGTGATTATATTATTAGGTGGAGGAGGGACAATAGGTTCGGTTGCGGTAATCAAACGAATCGCATTATTACCTGCTCCTTGGGAATATAAATAAGGGAAAGATTGTCCTACGGTAAGACGATTTGTTAAACCAGTAGTAATTTCTCCTGCTGTACCGTTAATTGTGACATTACCAATATCAAATGGAACTCCCACAAATCCGCCAAAATGACGTAGTGTAAAAGAACCATTTTCTAAACTACCTGCGGTGGAAATACTCGCAGTTAAACCATTTTGATCTATAAAAGTATCTGACGCACGGAAATATCTACCTGCGGTGATATCTATATTTCCACCAACTCCACTAGTACCACCTTGAGCATTAATAAATCTAACTGCAACATCACCTATGGGGTCAATAGTAACATTTCCGGCGTTACCTAATGTCGCATTAGAAGTAATTCTTCCTGTGCTAACACTAGTTCTTGCAATGACTTTAACTTCTCCACCTTGAGTATTTCCTGTAGCATTTAAATCTCCACTGGTGATATTTTCATTTTGACTAGTAAGGTTAATTTTACCTGCGCGCGCAGCACGACTAAATGTAGTAAGATTACCAAGAATTAATTCACCTGGTGCCAATATATTGATATCACCGCTATCTACACCAATTCCAGTAGTGTCAATAATTCCAGAGGTCGTATTAATTTTACTACTGCTAGTTAGAGAAACGTTACCACCATTAGTGCTGACATTACTTGCGCTTATTTCTGGAGCATTTATAGTAATATTCCCTCTTTGAGTACGTATAGAGTTATTTAAATTCAGAGCTTGTTGAGTTTGGATGGTAATATCTTTTAGCGGTATAATTCCACCAACTTTGTCAGCAAATACTAATCTATCTGTATTAATTGTTAGCGAGTTAGTTCCAGATGTTTCCCCATTAAGAGTACTATTAAAAGTAATTGTTCCATTAGTATTTGTTAGGGTTGTTTGAGTATTATCCAAAATGACCGCACCCCCATAGTTTTGTCCGTTGGTAGTGGTGACATTATTTTGAATTTCGCTTGTACCACTAGCATCGGTTGTTAAACTTCGCGCGTTTACTGTCCCAGCAAAGCTAGTTAACCCTCCACTATTTACAGCCAAGTTACCATTCGCATTAACGTTCGTGTTGAAACTAATACTCCCATTGTTGATGCTATTAAGAGCAATATCTCCTCCCCCGACAGTTAAACTACCCAAATATGTTTGTGAATTAACTGTTATGATATTACCGTTTATTGTTGCACGACCATTGACATTTAGCTGGTTTAGTGGTTGATTTATACCAACGTTATTATTAAAGGTGATATCACCATTACCTGGGTTTAGGGTTAGGGAGTTATTACCAAATACTTGCCCATCAACAGTACTATTAAAAGTGATAGGATTATCTGTAGTTGTAAGTACAATATTGGCGCCATTTATTTGAACTGCATCGTTATAAAGTTGTGCATTGGCTGTAGTGACATTGCCACCAAGTTGAATTGTACCTGTTGTGTTTAAGGTGTTACCAATAATTCCATCTGCTGCAATATTTCCATTTGTTGCGGTGATAGAAACCGCACCTCCTGCTCCCCCTGTTTGTGCTGCGTTTAGGGTAGTGGCACTAGTATCAACATTTGCTCCGATTAAAGTTATTGAACCACCAGATGTCAACACAGGTTGAGCAATACTCAAAGTTCCAGAGCTATTTAAAAATAAATTCCCACCATCGGTATTTATCTGACTAAGACCATTAAAGTTAATTTGGCTGGAAGCGGTAATATTTCCAATTGTTAAATCTGCCCCGTTATTATTAACACCACCATTAATATTAACAATCCCAGATGTATTGATTTGTAGAGGATTATCTATACCAGTGGAACTTGTGGCGCCAAAAGTTAATAATCCAGTGCTAATATCTCCTGTACTATCTAGATTAATTATCCCACCTTTATTTGTCCCACTGGAATTTAACGCCACCCCAGTTGTTGTAATGCTATTACCACCAAGAGTAATATTTCCACCGTTGGTAGTAATATTACGGCTAAGATTTAATGTACTGGCTTTTAACAGTATTGAGCCACCATTAGTATTAATATTTAAAGGAATACCTGTGCCAAAAATAATTTCATTAGCTGATATAATATTGCCAATTAAAATATCTGCACCGTTATTAACTGGACTCACATTTATATCGATAATACCAGGTGCATTTATTTGCAAAGGATTATCTATTCCAGCAATATCAGTGGCGCCAAATATTAAGGTACCAGTAGAAATATTTCCGCTACTTTCTAGAGTAATGGTGCCACTTTGATTTGTACTACTAGAGTTGAGTATAGCTCCGGTAGTTGTTATAGTACTACCACTAAGGGTAATATCTCCACCGTTGGTAATGATATTGCGATTAAGATTTAAGGGAGTGCTGGTTTTTAAAATTACCGAACCACCATTAGTATTAATAATGCCTAATTGAATATTACCTGTGGTAATAGCATTAAATGTGCCTCCCGCAGTTTGAAAAAGGTTAGCATTATTACTTTCGATGCCATTAGCTGCATTCAAAGTAATTGCAGAGCCATTAGTAATACTTGACTCTATAGACGCAGTGGTAATTTTACCATCACTACTGTTAAAAGAGACTAATTTACTACTTGTACCAGAGCCGGCAACATTGATATTGATATCACCAAAAGCATTAAAAACAACATCTCCATGACTTCCTAGAGTACCGCCATTAGCACGAAATGCATAGACGCTATCGCCAAGTGTAATTCCTCCTGCGGTACTTGTGATATTAATATTACCTGCATTCCCAATATCTGTACTTGAACCAAGAAACGCGGAAGATAAAGCACCAATGTTTATATTATTACTAGCTTTTACATCAATTTTTCCTCCATTAGTATTACCTTGGCTCCAGAGAGTAAACGTATTGATGGCGCCGTTAGTACTGTTAAGAGATATGTCACCTCCTTGGGTAGTAACATTTTGAATATTAATATCTCCACCAGCTTGAAAATTGACTAATAAATTTCCAGTAGGTACACTAGTTACAACATTGCCATTACCAGTAATATTACCTCCTGCTGTTAAGAATAATGCAGGATTTGTTGGGTGTACAGCTGGGTCAATAGCACTAATATTAACGCTATCGTAACTTATGTTTCCCCCTGCCGTAACTTGTAACGAAGCTCCAGTGTAACTAAAAATTTCAAAATCAGTACCAACATCAAATATTGGGTCATATAAACTAAGAAGATTTGCGGTTTCTCCATTTAAATTCTGAGTATTAAAGTTTCTACCGCTTTGAAAATGAGCATCGGTAGAAATAATACCATTGCTAGTTAAAGTTAAATCTCCACCACTTTGAAAAGGTTTATTACCGTTACGTGATGATTCTAACGCAAGAATATCAATCCCTTGGTTGCCTTGAATATATAAACTACCACCAGATTTTATAGATGTTGAATTTAATTGGTTGATATTATCTCTAACAATTACGTTGTTTCGTGCTAATAAGTTTAAATCACCTGTAGTTTGTAAATTACTTCCAACTAATTTTAAATTATTATTGGCGTTGAAAACTGCGTTACCTGCTGTAATTTGTTTCGTCGCAATATCACCAGGCTCTAATTTAATACCACCAGTTAAATCAAAACTACCATCAGAGTTTAACTTTACGTCTGTAGCCGAAGCCGCATTTCCACCCGTAATTAATTGTGCTAAAGAAATAGGACTAATTAAATTATTATAATTATCATTATTAATAGGTGAAAATTCTAAACTGAGTAAACTGCCTTGCTGACTTAGCCTTAATAAATTCTTTCCTGGAACTGATGCAACAGTAACTTGTCCTTTTGGCGCCGATAAACTACCCGAACTAATTACTGTTCCAGCAAATAAAGATAAATTATTACCATTTCCAACAGCTAAATTCCCGGCATTAAAAATACTTCCTGGCAATTGATGTGTAAAAACAAAAGAACTGGGGTTCCCAATTAGCGCTGCATAATCGTTACTACCAACACTACTAAAGAAATTAGCATTGCCAAACCCGATACTATTAGCAGTTGTCGCAGTAAAAGAACCTGGTACATTTAAACTTGCATTCCTACCAAAGACAAAACCAGCAGGATTCATCAAATACAAATTAGAATTACCACCTGTAACTTGAATCAAACCATTAATGATTGAAGCATTCCCACCAGAAACCCGTGTCAAAATATTTTGAATATTCGGATTAGACAAAAAATTTGCTATCTCATTTTGGTTCAAGCCAAATTGACTCAAGCTGTGAAATAAGTTTGTACCATCAGTAGAGAACTGCCCACCCGTAATGTCATAAGTATTTCCATTGATACGAACTTGAGAATTTACACCATCACGTGCAGGAGAAATAGATTGTGCCTTTACAACACTGTTGTTTGCCGCAACAGCAAGCGTTAATAGCACTAACTTTAATCTAAAAGGGTTCATAAGTGTAAATAACTAACCTTAAACAGTAAGAGATATAAATAAATACGTGTATTTCCCGAACAATATAACCTACAAATCGTAGAAGCGCGTAAGGGATATTACGTAGTAACACACCAAAAACTTCAAAAATTTCTTTCTTTGTGTATAAAAAAGCAAGCTGTTACAAAACTGCGAAATGTGGGAATAATGTAATTGGTGAAATAGCCTTTATTGGTACTGTGCGACTTTTTATATCAAAGACTGAATTAAATTATCCAAAAAATAAGCTTTTGAAACTACTCCTATGTCCAAACCACGAAATTTCGCTTTTTTCCCGATTGCATTAACAATGCTTTCAATAATCTCCCAACCTGTTTTCGCACAAGTTCGTTTCAAACCACCTAGTACAAAGCCACCTGTTGTGACTCGACCTGGGGGAAGTCGTGGGGAATGCGTTGATAAAACTCAGCAAGGACTTCGATTTGTGAAAGGGTTGATACCCAAGAATAATTTTGGACTTACAACCTCTGCAAATCCCACGTTAATGGTTTATATACCAAAATCCACAGCTACAAATCTTACACTGGAATTACGTTCGGAAGATAAGAAACAAATACTTCTCCAACAAAATTATCCTGTTCCTGCCAATGCTAGTGTCATTCCCATGTCTCTAAGTGGTACAAAAGGTTCAGAATTAAAAGTGAATCAAAATTACTATTGGAAAGTGACCTTGATATGTCCAAGTCGTGATAGAGATTCAGGCGCCAATAGTGTTGCTCAAGGGTGGATACAACGTATCCAACCCGATGCTCAAATTCAAGATGCAATTCTTCAAGCGGCGCCGCAAAATCTTCCTTCTGTATACGCGGAAGCAGGTATTTGGTTCGATGCATTAATGAGTTTAGATGCGCTGCGTCAACAACAACCACGAAATAGATTAATAACAGCTAATTGGAACAGTCTTTTAAGGTCAGGGCAAATTGAAGAAGCAATTATATCTCTTTCAAATATAAAATAAAATTTGCGCGTTGGTCTAGAGACGCTCCGGAGCCGCGTCTCTACAACACATTTAGGTATGTGGCAGGATAAAAATAAATGTGGAAAAAAATTAAAAAATTAACTTGGAAATTCCGTGGTGTTATTATTACCGCACCAACTGTTACCGGATTCATAATATTACTCCGCATTTCTGGGTTGCTTCAATCTTGGGAATGGCAATTATTCGATAAATTTATCCGCATATCTCCTCAACTTCCCCAAGATAATAATATTATAATTGTTGAAGTTACCGAAACGGACTTGCAGAAATATGGTTTTCCTTTATCAGATATATTAATTACACAATTATTAAAAAAAATTAAAGCACAACAACCGCAAGCAATTGGATTTGATATTTATCGAGATTTACCCGTAGGTGATGGAACTGAAAAATTAAATAAGCTATATGAAACAATGCCAAATTTAGTAGGCATTCAAAAAGTTAGCCAGCCCAGCATAGCACCTTCCTCAAAACTTAAACAACTTGGACAAGTAGCAGCTAATGACATTTTAGTTGATATTGATGGAAAGCAACGTCGGGGATTATTATCTTTGCCATCTCAAAATGGTGAAGAAATTTTAACTTTAGGCATGAATATGGCTTTACAATATCTACAAAATAAAGGTATTAATCCAGAAATTACTCCAGATAACCATATTAAAATAGGGCAAACTATTTTTAATAAGTTTCAAAAAAATTATGGTAGTTACGTAAATGCCGATGAAGGCGGATATCAAGTATTATTAAAGAGTTATCGTACCCGTAATAGTTTCATTCGTGTCTCTGTCGAGCAAGTATTAGAAGGCAAAATCTCTAGAGATTTGTTTAAAAAAAGGCTCGTTTTTATTGGTAGTACTGCCGAAAGTTTGCGAGATTTTATTTCTACACCCTACAGCATCTTAAAACCAACTCCAGGTGTTGAGGTTCACGCTCAATTAAGCAGTGCAATTATTACTCATGTTCTAGGACGACCTTTGTTAATTAAAAGTTGGAACGAGCAATGGGAATATTTATGGATTGTTAGTTGGGGATTTATCGGCGCCGTCTTAGTTTGGCAGCAGCGTAATCATCAAATTCGCTCACTTTTAGATAGAGTAAAAGTTATTCTTGGCTTAATTGCAACAGCAAGTATTTTAGTAGCCATTACTTATATTGCATTTTTAAATAATTATTGGATTCCCCTTGTGCCTTCATTCTTAGCATTTTCTGGTTCTACAATTGCCGTCATGGGTTATTTCTCACAAAGTGTAGCAGATATGCGTAAAACTCTCGGACGCTATTTAACTGACGATGTGGTGACAAGTTTATTAGAAAATCCGCAAGGTTTGAATTTAATTGGTGAGAAACGCAAGGTTACTACTTTAATCTCTGATATTCGTGGTTTTACTAGTATGTCAGAAAAGTTACCACCAGAAGAAGTGGTAAGGGTACTAAATTTATATTTGAATGTGATGAATAAAATCATTAAAAAATATGGTGGCACAATTAATGATATTATGGGTGATGGATTAGTCATATTTTTCGGCGCCCCGATTCAGAAAGTAGATGATACAGAACGTGCGGTTGCCTGTGCTATAGCTATGCAGCAAGCAATGGAAACAGTAAATCATAAAAATAAAGAATTAAACTTACCCGAATTGCAAATGGGAATAGGAATCAATACGGGTGAAGTTGTTGTTGGTAATATTGGTTCAGAAGAACATATTAAATATACCGCAATTGGCAGCCATGTTAATTTAGCTGCGCGAATAGAATCTTATACTATAGGTGGACAAATATTAATTTCAGAAAGCACTTATAGTGAATTATCTGAAATTATCAAAGTTCGCAAAACAATGGAAGCTATGATGAAAGGAGTTGCAAGTGCGGTAACTTTATATGATGTTGGAGGAATTGCTGGTAAATTTAATTTGTTTTTACCAGAGGAAACGGAAGACTTGATTAGCTTGGTAGAACCGTTGCCATTAAGATTTAGTATTTTAGAAGGAAAACATTTATCGGAAGATAATTTTGCTGGTAAATTGATGCAGATGAATAGTAAAAATGGATTAATTTACGCCGATAAAATCCCTAAAAACTTTAGTAATATTAAAATTATTCTACTAGATGGAGAAAATCAACATTTATTGAGTGAGATATATGCAAAAGTCACAAATCAATCGACAGATAAGCAAGGTTTTTATATCCACTTTACGAATGTTACACCGCAGATAGAAACAATATTAACAGCAAGTCTTGGTAAGATGCCAAATTTTTAAATATTGTACTCACGGCAACAATAATTGTATAAACAATATTTGCTAGTTTCTCTATGTCTGGATATAGTGTTATAGGTTATACACATACTGTCCAGATTCGATGAATTTAAAGTTAATATCTATATTGTATAAGTACAATTATTTGTATTCGTTACTTATTTGTCTATATATAATTTTTCCAAAAGCTACTTTCGCTCAAGATTCCTCGGAGCAAATTTTTTCCGACCCCAACCAAAGAAGATTTCCGCAACCTTTACCTACCGTTGTTCCATTTCCTAGTCAAGATAAACAACCAAGTGTAGAAACTCTCCCTTCCACACCAACACCCAACCCAGAACCTTCACAAATTATTATTCCCGTAAAGAAAATTGAGGTCAGGGGTAACACTGTTATTAATACTGATGAAATCAATCGAATCATCAAAAAATACGAAAATCGAAATGCCACATTAGCTGAGTTACGAGTTGCTGCAGAAGAGATTTCACAACTTTACTTAGATAAAGGCTATATTACTTCGCGAGCAATTTTAGCAAATCAAAAAATTAATAATGGAATTGTCGTAGTTCAAATAATTGAGGGTGGTATTGAGCAAATTATTATTGAAGGAAATCAGCGAGTAAAACCAAGCTATATTCGCAGTCGTGTTAAATTAGGCGCCACTATACCTTTAAAGCAACAAACCTTAGAAGAACAATTACGGTTACTCAAAGCTGACCCTTTGTTTACGAACGTTGAAGCCAGCTTGCGACCAGGAACCAAGTTAGGAAAAAGTATTTTAGTTGTACGAGTTAAAGAAGCTAATGCCCTAATTAACAGCTTTAACGTGGATAACTACTCTCCTCCAAGTATTGGTTCTGAACGGTTAGGTATAATAATTGGAACTCGAAGCATTACGGGAATAGGGGATGAGCTTACACTAACTTATCAGCGTTCAACAACTGGAGGTTTACAAGTATTTGATTTTAACTATCGCATACCGATTAATCCAATGGAGGGTACAATTCAACTACGAGCAACATCAAGTGACAGTAAAGTAACGGCGCCAACTTTTAAAGAACTGGGAATAGAAGGTGATAACCAATCATATGAAATTAGTTATCGACAACCTTTAATTAGAAATCCTCGCGAAGAATTTGCCCTATCTTTAGCATATAACCATCAAGACGGACAAACATTTATTTTTAACGATTTGCCCTTTGCATTTGGAATAGGCCCCGATAAAGATGGTAACAGTCGTACTCGCGTAATTAAATTTGGGCAAGATTATATAAAACGGGATTTACGAGGCGCCTGGGCATTGCGCTCGCAATTTAATTTGGGTTTAGGTATTTTTAATGCAACAACCAACAATGCACCCGTACCAGATGGTCGTTTTTTTAGCTGGACAGGACAAGTTCAAAGAGTACAAATGCTCAACAAATCCAATACTTTAATATTACAAGGAGATATTCAACTTACTCCCAATAGTTTGCTTGCTTCTCAACAATTTGTAGCTGGTGGAGGTCAATCTGTACGAGGATTTCGGCAAAACGTGAGAACAGGCGATAATGGATTTCGTTTCTCAGTTGAAAATAGAATTGCCGTACAGCGTAATGAATCAGGACAACCAACAATTCAATTAGCTCCATTTATAGATTTGGGAATGGTTTGGAATCAATCAGATAATCCCAACAAACTACCGCGTCAGAATTTTATTGCCAGTGCAGGGTTAGGAATTTTATGGGAGTTACTTCCTGGCTTAAATTTGCGGGCTGATTATGCGCTCCCATTTGTAAAATTAGATGACAAAGGAGAAAATGCTCAAGATAGAGGTTTATCTTTTAGCATCAACTATCGTCTCTGATTGCTGGTTACATTCTTGCTATATATTAAAATTTTTAGAATACACCGGACTTGACGAACCTGCATGTCCCAAAAATGCCACTTTTTAGTCCTGACTTTATCACCTTGTGTAGCTTAATCTTGTAAACGAAGGTTAAGAACCTTGTATTTGCTTATAGATGGCTAAAGTCGTTGGGTAGAAATAAGAGTTTGCTTTTGCCCACGATTTATCAAGGAGGTATTTTGTGGTAATACTCAAATTTGATGTACTTCATTTTGCGCGTGTGTGGCTAAATAAATTAGAAGTACATAATTATCAGTTAGCTTATTGGTTGTGTCGGTTAATTCCAGCTAGCTGCCCTTTTGACTTTACGATTAAATTTTGGGGTGGTAATGTTTTTCACATCCCACCCCTATGTAAGTTTAATCCTTTGTATGAGGAAGTTGTAAGTCTACGACTGCGTGCTTTGTGTTACCTGGTAGATGAATGTGGGTTTGATGCTACAGGTTTCGTTTAAGCTAATGGCAAATGAACCTGAAAGCAACTGCCAACTCCAATCTTACTATTGACTGTAATTTTTCCTAAGTGCCGTTGCGCTATTGCTTGAGCAATGGCTAACCCCAATCCTAAACCTTCTTTGGCTTGAACACGCGCAGTTTCAGCACGCCAAAACCTTTGAAAGACGAGGGGTATATATTCTTTGGGAATACCGATTCCAGTATCTTCTACACGCACAACAGCAAATAGTTTTTGCTTTTCTAAGAACAGTCTTACTACACCCCCAGTTCTGCTGTATTTGATTGCATTCTCTAATAAATTGGCAAACAAGCGTTTCAATTGATGAATATCGCCTTTGATGTGGATACCTGTTGATAAATAGGACTCAAAACTTAGTTCTTTCTTTTGAGCATCAGTTTCAAATGTATCTGCTAAATCCTGTAGTATTTCATCTAGAGGAACTTTTGGATACTCCAAAACTGCGGGGTCAACAATTACATCGGTGTGAGAGAGGAAGCGTAAATCTTCAACGATATGTCGGATTTGCGTTGTAGAACTACTAATGGTTTTGAGTTTTCGCACATCATCGGCAGAAAATTGTTCTGAGTGGTTTTCCATGAGTTCAACGGTAGTCATAATTACCGTTAAAGGATTACGTAGCTCGTGGGAAGCGTCTGCTGTAAACTGCTTGAGATTCTGATAACTTTCGGTAACTGGTCGAATTGCTAATGATGTCAATAACATGCC
The DNA here is from genome assembly GCF_000331305.1 of Calothrix sp. PCC 7103. GTDB lineage: Bacteria > Cyanobacteriota > Cyanobacteriia > Cyanobacteriales > Nostocaceae > Dulcicalothrix. The sequence goes on from NZ_KB217478.1 coordinate 2,084,956, forward strand.
ACTAATACTACTAAGAATTAAAACAGTTACACCTCCCACTTCAAGCCCAAGTTGTAATTGATTCATTCTTTTATTAAATTCTTCAGTAGATTCATTGACGCGAATATAACCTTCAAGCCGTAATGTTTTTTGCTCAGAATCATCTGTGTAAACAGCAATTGACACGGAACGGACATTCCCGTGCTGCTCGACTACAGGAGAACCTTCATTTAAACGACTAATAGAAGCGCTTTTGGTTAGGGGAAAATTTGGTAGATTAGTTCCTTCTGTTGCGATAATCTTGCCATTCGCGTCAAACCATTCTAGGCTTTGATGATTTTCAAATAAACTGCGCCAAGGTAGGTCTTTATCAAGGTATTGAGTTCCTTTGGTTTTGATTGTTTGTAAGCTAGGGACAGCAGCTTGAGCCAAAGTTTGCAAGCGTTCATTTTGGTCTCCAAGCAAACCTGCCCGAAAAAAATAATATACAGATGTTGCGGATATACCAAAAATGACTGACATCGCTGTCAGATATGCTAGCCACATACGCCAGCATAAGGACTTTGATATTCTACTTTGGATGTACCTTGAGACGGTAGTCCAAGTCATAGGCAGCAATTACACCAAAATTAGTCATTGGCTCCAGGTCTCTTGGTTCTGTCTTCTATGTTGGAAATTAAATTCCCTAGAAAACAAAAACTTAAGTTACTGAAGAGAAACACGCAAAGGTGTTTAATTCTGTGTATATAGCTTCACATGGTTTCATGAGTTAATTCTGAAAATATGATGAGAAGCTTCTCATCATATAAATCTAAATTTTTAGTTAATTTTTGGCTTAAACCAAAGTTGTACTCCCAAAATCGATGAGATGGTACCCAAAACCATAAGCTGTTGTCACAAAATCATCACAGGCGCCTGCAAGTTTGAGTTTTTGTCTTAAGCGCTTGACCAAGGCTTTGACGGCATCTTCAGTGGGTGGTTCTTCAAAAGGCCAGAGGCTTTCAATGATTGCGCTGCGGCTTAAAACTTTACCACAAGAACGCATTAATAGTTCCAAAAGACAATACTCTTTAGGAGTAAGTTGCAAAAGTTGCTTATCGTAAGTGGCTTGATGTAGATTTGGGTTGACTTGCAACTTCCCCCATTCCAACAGCGAAGATAAAGGACTATCACCCCGACGCAGCAGTGCGCGGATGCGTGCAGATAATTCTTGTAGGTTATATGGTTTAACTACATAATCATCAGCTCCTGCATCCAAACCAAAAACTTTATCAGCGGGAGTATCGCGCGCTGTCAACATCATTACGGGTACTCGATTACCTTGAGAACGCAAACGACGGCATAAACTAATACCATCCAACTTGGGTAGGGTTACATCTAATATAAGTAAATCGTAAGTAAACGCCGTTACAAAATCCCAGCCCTCTTGCCCGTCGGCAACAGCATCAACTAGGTATTGTTGGTCAGCTAGCGCTTCTGTGAGCGATTGTGCGATTCGACAGTCATCTTCTGCTAACAGAATTTTCATGTTTCATGCTTCCTTTTTGGAATGGCTAACAGTAAGTACCAGGAGTCAATTTGTCTACTTCACAAGAATCAATAACGCTGTATAAATTTTACATCCTAGAAAACAATGATTTGGTAGTTCAACAGTTTTGAACTACTAAGTACACTACAAGCTATGCCACCTTCAACACACGAGTACAGGACAGTTTGCAAACTGTCCACACGCTAATAACTAGCATCATACAAGTTATTTCAAGAATTTTTTGCTTACAATTTCGATATTTCTGAAAAATTTCCTCGAATTGTCCTTTTTTTGTCCCGGCTTTGTCACGTTCAGAGTATTTAAATAAACACATAGAGATAAGCAAAACTTCTAGCAGGCATAAGGATTCTTTATTATAAACACGGACTGTTAACCTTGATGCGACTGGAAGTGAATCAACCACACAAGTAAAAACAGCGAAGCCTTATGAATAATGTAATTGCGCTCAACAACATCCACATTCACGGTAATGTACGCACATCTTTCAACCCTGTAGAAAAAAATCCTGAAATTCACACTACAGCTTATATCCATCCTTTAGCTGCGGTGATTGGTAATGTGCATCTCGGTCAAAGAGTCATGGTGGCGCCAGCAGCTTCAGTTCGTGGTGATGAAGGTCAACCACTTTGGGTGGATGACGATGTAAACATTCAAGATTGCGTTGTTCTTCATGCATTAGAAACTCATCTCAATGGGGTATTAATCCGGGAAGCAGTCGTAGAAGTTGAGGGTGAATATTATGGAGTATATATCAGGAAGCGCGTTTCTCTGGCTCATCAGTGTCAAGTGCATGGTCCTGCTTACATTGGTTCTGACACTTTTGTGGGGATGCAAGCTTTGGTATTCCGCGCAACGGTAGGTAACAACTGCGTTATTGAACCAAAAGCTTTAGTTATGGGTGTCAATATACCCGATAACAGATATGTGCCAGCAGGCGCCTTAATAACAACTCAAGAAATGGCTAATAATTTACCCTTAATTACCAATACCTACCCACTCAGAAGCCTAAACAAATCAGTAGTACATGTCAACACAGAACTAGCTGAAGGCTACCATGAAAAAGAAAACCTAACATTCTTCCTTGCAGCATAAAGATTTCCAAACCTATCTATCTTGTGGAGCGGGCTTAAGATTGCCCGCCCAATATTTGAAACAGCGTCAATATCAACATGTCGAGGAAGTTTATGACAATTCCGAAACTAACAGTAATCAACGGGGGCAAAAGCTACACATCTCAACCCCGAATTATTAACCAGAATGTGAATGTTTCCAATGGTAGAAGAATTCCAGCAGGAGCAGTAATAACTAATCAATCCGCCGCAAATTGCTTACCATTCAAACATTGTGCAACAAGAGCAGAAATAACTCAAAAGTAATGTGGAGTTTTTATCATGACTTCTAGTTTACCTAGTAAACAGACATATTTACTTGACAAGTTCAAATACTACTGGCATTTAGCGAGCGAGAGAATATCGAAAACACCAGAGCGTTCACTTGATTGTGCTTACCAATCAATCTTAAAAATTAAAGCTCTTGAAGATGAGCATTTTGGTGGTAAGACAATTAGTATCACAATTGTAAGTGAAACAGTTCAAGATTCTACTTTCACATCTGTACTGCGCGCGGATGTTGAAAAGCATGTAGCTCTTTCTAAAATGAGATTAGCAGAGTTTAAAGCAAGTTGTTTTGTTTTAGGTAATCTCAGCACAAAAAATTTGGGAAAACTCAAACTAGTCGAAGAATTTATTGCAAAATACACCGACAACGAACCTCTAGCTACCACGGTCAACACAGTAGCTAATGGAAATTCCATAAATGTAGAAACAGTCACTGACAAAACTGCCATTTTGCCTAGGTCAATTGGTCGTACTTTACACAAATTTTCAGATGATTTTAACCCAAAATCAGAAGCTGAATATGTGAGGAAATACCGTAATTCCAGAGCTAAGACCAAAACATCCGTGAGATTTATTATCACTCTCATAATTGTCCCCGTCCTAACCCAGCATTTCTCAAAACAGTTCTTAATTAGTCCAATTATCGAAACCAGTAATAAGCATAATTCTCAAGTTTTCCTAAATTACGAAATGAAGGAAGAAGCTTTGCATGAATTACATAGCTACGAAGAAAGCTTGAAATTTGAAAACCTAATTACTCAAGCTCCACCATTATCTTCAGAAGTCATTGAGAGTAAAGTCAAACATAAAGCGAGCGAATTAGCGAAAGAGTTTCATCATAAAAGTAATAGTGCTGTTGGCAACGTCTTTGCTGATATGTTAGCACTTGCAGCATTTGGTTTAGTGATTTTAACCAGTCGCAAAGAAATCATTGTTTTAAAGTCTTTTATGGATGATATAGTCTATGGACTAAGTGACAGTGCCAAAGCATTTATCATCATTCTATGTACAGATATGTTTGTAGGTTTCCACTCTCCTCATGGATGGGAAGTAATTTTAGAAGGTATCACTTCACACCTTGGCATTGCTGCTAATAAAAGCTTCGTTGGTCTTTTCATCGCCACATTTCCAGTTATCCTCGATACGATTTGTAAGTATTGGATATTCAGATACTTAAGCAAAATATCTCCTTCAGCAGTAGCAACCCTTAGAAATATGAATGAGTAAGTACTGCCTTTATATTTTTTGTGTCCTTTGTGGTTTTTCTTATAAAGGACACAAAGCAAAGAATCAAAATGTATTGTTTGATAATTTTTAACTACCTTGAACAAGGAGATTTGGATATGGTATTACCAATCAAGAAAAATGCTCATCGCAAACAAGGTTACAAAAAAGCTGATAAAAATAATATCCTACTTGGCTCGTTTCACAAACAGCCTAATTTTGCCCCAACCCATAAACATAGCAAACAGCCAAAGGTCTCTTTACGCTCATTAAAAGAGAAGTTTCGACTTTATACAGGTGAACAGCTTTATGGAACACAAGTCATTGCTCATCTTGTACAAACAATCATATCAGCTATTTTACCTTGGTCTTTACTATGTACTGGGTATGGCATTACTGTTTCATTAGTTAATCATTTTGGACATTTATTGATTTTTAGCGACAGTAAAGTTCTTCCTCAAGTTGTCTTGAGTCTCAATATTGTTTTAAGTTTACTATTGGTGTTCCGTACAAATACGGCACATGAACGCTTCTGGGAAGCAAGAAAACTATGGGGCGCCTTAGTTAACGCGGTTCGTAATTTAGCCAGAGGAATTTGGATATATATTGAAGAGTCTCAACCGCAACACAGAAATGACAAAGAAGCTGTAATGCGTTTAGTAATTGCTTTTACAGTCGCAATGAAACTACATCTACGTCGTGATGCTGTCAACCCAGAACTGGCGCCTTTAATGTCATCGTTTCAATACAATCAACTGCAAGACGTAAATCATCCACCATTAGAAATATCATTGTGGATAGGAGATTATTTACAAAGTCGATACGAACATGAACAAATAAATGTCTTCCAAGTTAATGCTTTGCATGAACTAGTGGATAAATTAATCGACATATTGGGTGGTTGCGAGCGAATTCTTAAAACACCTGTACCACTAATCTACACCATTACTTTAAAAACATTGCTAACAATTTACATACTGCTACTACCTTGGGAATTAGTTAGTGGTCTTACTTGGTGGACTGGGCCAATATTAGGTTTTATCAGCTTTATCATACTTGGCATTGATGAAATTGGCTCCGAAATTGAAGAACCTTTTGGACATGACCCAAATGATTTACCTTTAGACGTGATTTGTAATACGATGCTTCGTAACGTAGAAGATTTAATACGCTTGGCGCCTTGTAAAAGTAATACGTATAATACAGATAAAGCAGCATAAACAAGTGTCATTCATGCTTATTTGTTATGCTTTCTTGAAAAAACTGCAAATTACGGTGCCTGCGTCATCTTTTCCGAACGATATAACCTTGCCATTACTTTGAGTATAGATTTGCTGACGACAGTTGTAGAGTTCAACAGGAGTTTTGGGACCGTCAATACTTACCGATGCACGATATTCCCAGTGATTTTTGGCGCTTCTTTTAATGCTGTGAATACAAACCTGATGACCGTTATAATTACGACAGGTAAAAGCTTGAGCAGGATATGTAATTGTAAAGCTAAGTAAAATTATTAGTATAAAAGCAAATATCTTGCTCATGGTAAAAACTCGTAAACTACGGTGATATGAAACTTAAGAACGCTACTTCAAAAAACCTCTCTCCCTTCGTTTATAGGCGCGAAGATGGGTACAACGCTTTTGTTAACAATACTGTTTTTACTAGTCGCATTTTGGCAAATGGAACGGTATGAGTTGTAATCATAATCCAATTAGATTAAATGTACTACTAATTACACTATACTTGATAAAAAATTACGATGCCTAATAATTAGGTGCTTTCTAATGTTTGGAATACGGCACCAATATCTCTAAATTTTTCTATTTAACCATTTATAATTTGGTTTACTGAAACAGAGACTTTTGGAAATGCCAGGGGATGAATTATTCCTGTAGTCAATGTTTGTTTTGCCGCGTATTCTCCATCTAGTGGTTGTCTAAATACTACTAGATATAATTTTTTAAGGTTTACAACCCAATATTCTTGAATATTAGCACCTGCGTAAATTTTGCTTTTTGTTTCTAAGTCTTTCTCCAAACTCGTGTTACTGTATTCGATCAGCCAAAAAATATTCTCTGGATAAGGATGATGGTCTCGATACTCACGTCCTAAACGTTGAACAACTGCAACATCTGGTTCTGGTTCCGAATCGTCGGGTAGCGTTATTGGTTTAGCTTGACGTATTTTAGCACGTTCGCCCAGCAAAGAAGCCAAGTACTCGCCTGCTTCATCACTAGAATAAGCGTGTGGCTCTCCTTCCGGCGCCATCTCAACAATTTCTCCTTTAAGTAACTCGACTTTGCGTCCACTTAAAATACCTGCGTCAATCATGCTGTGGTACTCTTCGAGTGTCCATTTGGCAGTGGTAAGCATCATAATGGTTGTCTTTATTTTCCCATATTAAACGCTGCTGCGTAATTATGGTGGATAACACAGTTAATTTTTTCGCTGGTGCGTTCCCGGAGACTGATAGCTAAATGCTAAATGGCTCAATAGACGGGTCTAAGTTAATTTATAAAGTATATTAAAACACGGCATATAACAGAGTATTTACGAGTAGAAAAGCTTGGTAGGTGCAGATGCAAAGGCTAGACGAACTTTTAAAGAAATGTATGGAATTGACGGGGGTTTTGTAAATGAGACAGCATGTGTAGAGGACGGGCAAGGATGCCCATCCCACAAGGCATGTCAATCACAATGCGTGTAAATAATGCAACTGTAAAAGAACCCACCCCTACTATGCGATACCTAATACTTTGCGTAGGACTGTTTGGTCTTCTGACTTGACTTTTAGGCGCCCATTTTCAATATCGCGTATCCAGCTTTGGCTTTTACCTGCGAGTTTAGCTAGTTCGCGCTGGCTCATATTGAGTTTCTTTCTTGCTTGGGAAATTTGGTCACCTATTAGTCCAGATGTGGTTTTAGTTTTTTTTCTGTTTCTTGTTGTGGCAAGATGCTTTTTTTCGGCTTCGGATAGTGCTTGCTCAAGTTCGGGTGGCAGGTCAAAGGACAAAATGCGTGCGTTCATGAGTAAGTTCCATTTACCTCTTGGACCTGCATCGGTGAGACGTGAGTTACCACCACCGTCATTAATCCAAAATTCGATAGCTTCGTCGGGGTCTTCAGGAATATCAACTAGCTTTGCCCACATTGGTTGAATGTTAGGTGGATAGGTAACGGGGTCGAATTTGGGTTTCATTCCGTAGTGATTTAGTACTTCTAAGTCACTTTCAAAGGTACGCAGTAAACGTTTGCGGTCGTCACGCTGTCTGCAAGCTGTGGCAACTTTTTGCTCTCCATAGGCAACGCGAAGTAATGTAGGGACGGTGATTCGCTGTTCTTTACCCATTTTGGTTTTGAATAATAACCACAACATTAAACGCGCGGCGCCTTCGTGTTGTTGCCATATACTCATAACAGTGTTTAACAGCGATTTAGGTAAACTACCATATTGAAAATAGGCGTTACGCTGTTTACAGCCTTGCTTGTTTAGAAAATACTGTGCCCAAATTCCAGCTTTGACCTTAAAAGTTAATCCAATTAGATATTTACATCCCTTGTCGTCTTCTTGGAAGTGGTGCTGAATATCCACCAAGTGCCACAAGGGACTTTTTTCTATTTTAAATCCTGGTACTCTACCCTGCTGTGCCCAACTAATTGATGTCATTAGCGAACAACAACTGCGAACCCAGTTTTTCATCAATGTTAGCTTCGCAGTTTTGTTGAGGTCTTTACGCTTCTCTAATCCCAAATATTTCTCGATTTGTTTGTCATCTATAACAAACTCTTGCTTCCACGGTTCGTTAACGGCAGTTGCATGTGCCGCAAAAATTAGATTTACACAAGCAGCGCGAATATCCAAAGCTTCAACTGCTGCTGTTGTTGTCGCAAGTTGATTTTCACTAAATGGTACTGCCAGATGAAAAGCTATGTTACCCTTACCTTGGTTAACTTGACGCCGATAGCAGATATACCCATCTTCATCTAGTTCCCACGGTAGAGACGTGCGTTGTGCTAAAACATTAGAAGCTTCCCAAATTGCAATTGCAGAAGCAAAGGGATTATTCTTGCCGTTAACAAATAAATTTGAACTAGTGATTTCGCGTGGTTCAATCTTGCATCTTCCTCTCTTTACCTGCAAAGGAATCGGAGATTTAGTCGGACATACGGTCAAACATTGAGGTTCGGAGTAGAAACCCTCACAGTTATTACATAGACAAGGGTCAATCCAATATTCATCATTTACAAGCTTGATAGCACCCACAGGGCATTGAGGACGACATTTATCGCATTCAATGCAACTGCTATTTGGAATTGTGTAAGGCATAAGGTAATGGCCACATTACTTCATTCGTATGCTTGATTAAAAACTAGCCCCTGGATAGCAGAATGTTAGTTCATATAAGTATTTAGAATACTTTGATTTTAATACTATTCAGGGTTATTAGTCGATTCGTTTTTATGCTGAATGTTTTCTATTCATAACAATTTCACAAACAACTTTACAAAGTTGTTCATAACGAGCCAAGATGTCTTGATTTTTCATATTCATAGCCCCAATAAAATTTCCTAATCTTTCCTATTTATTTATCTGTACAAGCTAATAGTTCTTGAGTAACACAAGCGGCTATATTTAAAACTTCGGCGCCTTTGTTAATATTATTAATAAATAATAAAACATATAAAATTGTAACCGAAATAACCCTTTGCATAAATAATATTGTAGAGTGCGCGACGTTTACAACAAACTAAATAACCTCGTAACGTCACGCACCATATTATGATTTTTTTATTAATTGACAACAAATATCAAAGAAGGATGTTTTAAAAATTATAATATGTCATTCTGAGCGTAGCGTAAACGGAGTTTTCCCGTAGGGTAGAATCTGTAATATTGCAGCTAAAATGAGATGCTTCACTGCGTTCAGCATGACATTTGACAAGCAGTTCATAAAAATAATTTGCATTACAACACAAAAATATTTAATAAGCATGTTTACAAACAAGAAATAAAAACAATTTTTTAACATAGACAATAATGTTACTTTTTCAAAAAAAAGCATCTGATAACATCAAAACTAGAGAGTGAATAAAGTACTAGTGCATCGAGTAAAATCTAGCACAAAATTAAACACAAAATTGCTGAAGGTTAACACATGGCTACTCTAACAGGTTTGACATTTGGTGGAAAAACTTGGACACCTAAATTTGTTCAAAAAATTGACCAAGATAAATGTATCGGTTGTGGCAGATGCTTCAAAATCTGTGGACACGATGTATTGCTGTTAAAAGCAATGAATGAAGAAGGTGAGTTCGTCGAAGATGAAGAAGACGATGAAATTGAAAAGAAAGTCATGACTGTAAAAAATCCTGACAATTGTATTGGTTGTGAAGCTTGTGCCAAAATTTGCTCGAAAAATTGCTACACTCATGCGTCGTTGGATAATTAATTAACTGCACAGGCAGGAAAGCCTGTGCTACAATTTGTTTTTAAATATTTTTATAACACGTTGTAGAGACGCGCAAATTTGCGTCTCTACATTTATGTTTATTATTAACATATATAATAAAAAATAAGATATTAAAAAAACTTAAAAATTTTACTAAAATCTATCAAAGTGTGTCAAAACTAGAAATAGTAAAAACAGGTTTAAAGGTGTAAGAGCCAATTGCTATCAAGTTATTAACCTTCAATTATTTATTTGAGCAATACTCGCGTATCTATAAAAGCAACACCTTCAACGACAAGAAACACTTATCGTTTTTAGTATGCAACAAGTTCCTGTTTCTCTTTTGACCCTTGTTGCTGGCATACTCGTTACACTTGTAAGCATCTGGGTAGGTCAGCACTCGGCTAGTTTGTTACCAGTGCAAGCATCTGAACAAGCTCCACTAGTAGACAGATTTTTCCAAATTTTGGTTGGTATTGGTACTGCATTGTTCTTGATAGTGCAAGGCGCCATTGTCATTTTCATGTTTCAATATCGGCAGCGTCAAGGTGATGACCGAGATGGAACGCTAATCGAAGGAAATTTCCCGTTAGAAATATTCTGGACAGCGATTCCCTCGATAATAGTCATTGGACTTGGAATATACAGCGTTGATGTATACACGCAGATGGGTGGTTTGAGTGTAGGACATCATTCAATGGCTGAACATGCTGCTGCACCAGTTAAGGGAGCTGCCCTAGCTGCGACATTAAACGAGTCTGATATTGAAGCACTGACTGAAGAAATACCTATAGACGAAGTTATTCCAGAACCAGCTTCAGACAGCAGTGAGTTGGCGCCAAATGAAGTTTCTCAGGAGACATCATTAGAAGAAGCACCCGTTAAAGCACCATTACTGGCGCCTATCGAAGAACCTATAACTCTCCCTGTTAAAACACCAATAAAAACACCTGTAAAAAAATTGGTAAATGTACCTCAACCAGGTATTGGTATTGGCGCCAACCCAAAAGTTTTAGGTAATGCGGCAGATTTAGTTGTGAATGTAACAGGTATGCAGTTTGCTTGGATATTTAATTATCCTGAAACTGATATTACATCTGGTGAACTACATGTACCTGTGGGCGCCGATGTTCAAGTCAATCTTGCCGCGTCGGATGTTATTCACTCATTGTGGATACCGCAATTCCGACTAAAACAAGACGCTATACCCGGACAAGCAACGGGTTTAAGATTTAAAGCTACCAGACCAGGTACATATCCGATAGTTTGTGCAGAACTTTGCGGAGGATATCACGGTTCGATGCGTTCTCAAGTCATTGTTCATACACCCGATGAATATCAAGAATGGCTCGAATCAAATCGTGTTGCTAGCGCACAAAATCAACAAATAGTAGCAGCTTTACAAAATCACTAACATCTCCCCCCTTCAAAGGGGGTGGGTAATCTATACTCAATACGAATTTTATGACGTTACAACTTCCACAAAATAGTCCTCCTGGCAAAAAACCAGAGAATGTGGTCGTTACTAGCCACACCACTCATCAAAAAGCTTGGAAATGGCACGACTACTTTACATTTAACGTTGACCACAAGGTAATTGGCATACAGTATTTAGTTACTGCATTTGGATTTTATCTGATTGGTGGGTTGATGGCAGTAGCAATGCGTACTGAATTAGCGACTCCCGACCCCGATGTACTTGACCCAAATTTATACAACGCTTTCATGACCAATCACGGAACCATAATGATATTTTTATGGATCGTGCCAAGTGCTATTGGTGGTTTTGGGAACTATCTTGTACCACTAATGATAGGCGCCCGTGATATGGCATTTCCAAAGTTGAATGCCATTGCGTTTTGGCTTAACCCACCTGCTGGACTTTTGCTAGTAGCGAGTTTCTTCTTTGGTGGTTCACAGTCAGGATGGACGGCTTATCCTCCATTGTCGCTGATAACGGCGCCTATCGCTCAGAGTTTGTGGATTTTAGCAATTGTACTAGTTGGTACTTCATCAATTTTGGGTTCGGTAAACTTTGTCGTTACCATTCTCAAAATGAAAGTGCCTAGTATGCGCTGGGATCAACTACCTTTATTTTGCTGGGCAATTTTAGCAACCTCAGTTTTAGCGTTAGTATCTACTCCTGTATTAGCATCGGGGTTAGTTTTATTACTGTTTGATATCAACTTTGGAACATCATTTTTTAAACCAGATGCGGGTGGAAACGTCGTTTTATATCAACACTTGTTCTGGTTCTACTCGCACCCGGCAGTGTATTTAATGATTCTGCCTGTGTTCGGTGTTATGTCCGAAGTGATTCCTGTACATTCACGCAAACATATTTTTGGTTATAAAGCAATTGCCTACTCTAGCTTGGCGATTTGCGTAGTAGGTTTGTTTGTGTGGGTTCACCACATGTTTACCAGTGGCACCCCAGGTTGGATGCGGATGTTCTTTACTATTTCGACTTTGCTAGTTGCTGTACCGACTGGTGTGAAAATCTTTGGTTGGGTTGCAACACTTTGGCAGGGTAAAATTCGCTATACCAGCGCGATGTTATTTGCCATTGGTTTACTGTCAATGTTTGTTTTGGGTGGTATTGGTGGTGTAATGCTTGGAACCACTCCCTTCGACATTCACGTTCACGACTCATATTATATAGTTGCTCACTTCCATTACGTACTATTTGGCGGTTCAGTATTTGGTATTTACTCAGGTATTTACCACTGGTTCCCCAAAATGACTGGACGAATGCTAAATGAAACTTGGGGACGAGTTCACTTTGCCATAACTTTTGTTGGTACTCACCTGACTTTCTTCCCGATGCACGAATTGGGACTACAAGGAATGCCTCGTCGTGTTGCTATGTATGACCCACAATTTACAGCTATTAACCAGCTTTGCACTTACGGCGCCTTTTTATTAGCTTTCTCTGTAATACCTTTTACTTTTAATGTGATTACGAGTTGGAGAAAAGGCGAAGTTGCAGGTGATAACCCTTGGAATGCGCTCACCCTGGAATGGACAACTGCCTCACCCCCAGCAATTGAAAACTGGGAAGAATTACCTGTTGTTACGTATGGCCCATACGAATATGGTTTAACCGACAACCACCGTGCGGATGGTTTAGCGAATATCGGCGCGTAGAGACGCGATTAATCGCGTCTCTACCTGCGTCTCTGTGGTAAGAAAATTTATCTATTTTACCACAGAGGCACGGAGGGCACAGAGGTAAGAGTTTTTTCTCACTTAATATTTTATTTATGACAGCAGTAACACCAACAGATACATCTCACCACGAGGAACATCCTGATTTAAGGGTTATAGGTTTATTGACCTTTCTTGCTTCAGAGTCACTAATGTTTGGCGGATTCTTTGCTACTTACTTGTTTTTCAAAGGAGTAACTCCTGTTTTTCCGCCTAAAGGTACCGAGGTAGAGTTATATTTACCTGCTATTAACACTGCTATTCTGGTTTCTAGTAGCTTTGTGATTCACCTTGGTGATGCAGCAATTAAGCGTGGCAGCGTTTGGGGAATGCGGTTTTGGTATTTTGTTACCGCTATTATGGGCGCCACCTTTTTAGCTGGTCAAATTTACGAGTACCAGCATTTGGGATACGGTCTGACGACAAATGTATTTTCCAACTGCTTTTACATTTTGACTGGATTTCACGGTTTACACGTTTTTATCGGATTACTGTTAATTTTGGGTGTAATTTGGCGGTCGCGGCGCCAGGGTCATTATTCTGCCCGTAAACATACAGGTATTGAGATGGCTGAGATTTACTGGCACTTTGTGGATATTATTTGGATTATCTTGTTTGTGCTTTTGTATGTGATGACTCAGTTTTAATTGATCCCCCTAACCCCTCTTAATAAAGGGGGATTAAATTTAACTTCTAACTATTAAATTTTAATTTATTATGTTTTCTTGGTTTAACGTTCCGGATGATATTAAACAACTATTAATACTCGCAGCAGATAATTGGCAAGATACATCAAAATCACAACACTATATAAATCAAGCACTAATTCAAACAAATAATTCTGTAGATGTTTTAGTCGCCGCATATCGTTACTTTTACTATAAAAATAATTATGAAATGGCACTAAGTACAGCTAGTCAGGTTATAAATAATATTAAAGACTCAGAAAATTTACCCGATAACTGGCAACAACTTCAACTTGTGTTATCAAGTCGTAAAGAAGACTCGCAAATTCGACTTTATTTAAATGCTTATGCAGCTTCAGGATTAGTGCTAGCAAAGCTTGGTGATATTGAACAGGCTAAAACTATTTGCGTGCGTATTAAAGAAATTGATGTAAATAACGAATTTGCTGGCGCCAGTATTTTGCTTGATATTCTTACCCGTCCACCTGAAGAGGAAGATGATTAAAATCCGCGCATTGTGGAGACACGATTAATCGCGTCTTTACATTTAGGTATTTTTCACAAATAATGTGAGACTGCTATATGTTACAATTCTGAACAATTTATCAAAATTATATTATTATTTAGAGATGCAAGAAATAAAAATTATGTATTATTTATGGTTTCATGGGCAATTGAATATTTTTTGATTAAAGTTATTTATCTTGATTTTAATATCTGAATTTTATTTATTCTTTTAGTATATTCTTGCTTATTACCTTGCTGTAAATATAATGCGGCAGCTTTTTCTAAATCATTAATAGCTGCTGAGATATTTCCCTGCTGCTCGTATATACCACTTCTATTGGTATAAAAAGTAGGTTCCTTAGAATTAATTTCAATTGCTTTATTAAAGTCATTGATTGCTGCTTCAAGTTTGTCTAATTTAAAGTAAGCAAAACCTCGTAAATTATAGTAATAACCATCTTTCGATTCTTCAGAAATTGTTTTAGTCAAGTCATCGATTGCAGCTTGATAATTTTTTAGCTGATAATTAGTTCTACCTCTGTTATAGTTCCTGTATAGTAGACCGCATTCTCACTTCACTCGCTCCAGCACGCACGATAATTGATCGAACTAAAGACCCGAAAATACGCCATCCTACTAGGCTTAAACTTGCATGTCTGGTTGCCAGCAGTAAATCTGATAATCGTACCTGTATAATTCCATCAAAAACTAGAGAGTTAGCGATAACATCAGATGAATCACCTGGTAAAGGTGGTAAGTACATACGCTGCGTAGAATTAAACTTCAATAGCTCCCCAAGTAATTGTTTAGCGTTAGGGTCATCGGTTTTAATTGGCTGCACACGCAATAAGACTGCGTATTCACGGCGCCCTGGTACCAAATCGCAAGTGGAGGTAGCAATTGCAAATTTCATTCTAGTGATGCGCTCTCCTAAAAAATAGGCAGCGTCCGTACTAATAATGTCACCTTGTAAAAGGGTAAAGGGGTCTTCGTTTGCATTTATTAGACCCCGACTCAGCACATCCTGATAAATGATTGGTTCACGAATGAGAGCGCCTTTGGAGTTAAACAAATCCTGACGCTTGCTTGTCTTACCAAGTTTTTGAGCAAAATTTTGGATAATTTTGAGTGCTTGGTCATCGTGAGAAAGAGTTGAAAGACGTGCTTCAAGTTCTGCTAAATTTTCAGGCAAACCTGAGTTCGTTGCTATAGTCAATCAAAATTACTCCCATTCCGAAGTATTAGATGCATCAAGTGGGCGCCTAATCTGGCTAGGGTCAAGAATCACCTCATCATCCGGATCTATTTTCGAACTTTCAGGTTGCAAAGGCTCAAAGTGTTCGCGCGTGGGAAGTTCGGGTAAGTTGCCCAACATTGTAACTGTTTCTACTAATAGGTCAATACTTTCAGCATCAGGGTGTTTTTGCAAGACGCGCGCAGTACGTAA
Source organism: Calothrix sp. PCC 7103 (assembly GCF_000331305.1). Classification (GTDB taxonomy): domain Bacteria; phylum Cyanobacteriota; class Cyanobacteriia; order Cyanobacteriales; family Nostocaceae; genus Dulcicalothrix. The sequence goes on from NZ_KB217478.1 coordinate 2,100,402, forward strand.
TAGCACGCGCAACCCTCCACGCAAACGTTCAACATCACGAGCCAACCCTAAAAGATGTTGAAAGTCGCTTTCTTCCAAAATTCGATATTGCCCCGTTTTTGTTTGTAAAGTGGTTATTTTTCCATCTTTAACCGATTCAAGGGCTTTCGCTCCTTCTATACGAAATTTCTCGAATGATGGAAAAACCCGACCATTATGTAAATTTATTAAATCTTTCACTTTAATTGTGATAAATGAAATATTGCCTACTCTTCCAATATTAACACACATTCCGTTGGTAATACGTTGGAAATTCTTTGATAAATCATTACTTAGAACAATCAAGTAACAACAACGTTATCCTGGTTTCCATTTATCATGCTATGTTCCTATTGCGAGGCGCCCCAAACTTACGAACATACTTATAGCCAACACGTAAAATCCCTATTTGTGCGTCTGGATAACGTTTTTCCAGGCACCGACAAGCAATAATTTCATTGCCATCTATTTCCCAGGCGCCTGTAATAATGTCAATTGCTACTATTTTTCTTTTACTATCTGGTTGAAGTGCTGGATAAATATCGCGTTCGTAATTTTTTTGCAAGACGCGCGCAGCACGCAATACCACACGCAGTTATAATTTTTACTTTATTGGTGTAGTCAGCTACCTTTACTTAATTAGATATACTAATAACGGGTCAAAAATATACTTTTAAAGCAAGCGAAAATCTTTAAGATGCTACCCTGCGGGAAAACTGCGTTAACGTCCCTCAGCATGACAAAAGTCTAAATTTTACCCGTTCGCAGTATATTTAGATGCCAGGTGCGTGAAAGCACTTTATTATTTCGTTTGATTTGAAGTTTTTTCAAGCTTTCACGCACCCTACGTTTATGATGGCAATTAAGGCGCCGTAATCGCTTGCGTTTGTGATGTAGTCAAATTATCCTCTGCGAGCGAAATGTGACGGGGAAAGTGGAAAACAATTAAAGAAATTTCTTTAGAATTACGAGCAATTGCCTCAGTTGTAATTCCTAAGCTAGGTAGACCTGGGATAGTAGAATCACTGTTATGAGTTAGTATTAATAAATCATCGGGTTGCAAAATTTTTAAGATACTGTTGGTGAATTTTCCCTGTATATGCTGTATCGGAATGTCCAAAATAATTTCAGGAATTTCTATATCTTTTGAGCGTTTCCGAGAAGGGGATACTTGTAATAGGAGTAGCGATGCTTTGAGTTCATTCGCTAAAATACGGGTCAGTGCTAAGGTACGTAGAAATGTAACGGAAGTTAAATCGGTTTCGATAATTGGTAAAACTACTCTTTGAGTGGTTTTAATTGCATGGGTAAAGCGTGTAATCAATACTGGAATTGTAGTACGTCGTATTACGTTATCAATGGCGCCGCCAAAAAAGTTATCCCGATATGTAGCAAAACCTTTCCAACCACAGATAATTAGATTGGCGTTGCGCTCGAAGGCTGTTCGCAAAATACCCTTTTCAATTGAGTCGTCCAACCGACCAATAGGTTCAACATTCGTCACCGCAGCATGGGCAATGGTTTCTGCTGCTGCTAGCAACTGCTGCTGTTGAATCTTTGTCTCTGCTGAAATCTTTGGTTGGTTATCAACTATGATATGTAATGGCAATAGCGCTCCCTCGGTAGCTTTAGCCAAAATCATTGCCAGTTCTAGTAAATTGGCTTCGTTATTTGGGTTAGCGACGGGTACCAAAATACGATAACGAGGCACTTTATAGTTTCCAACGGTAACAAATTCCTGTTTGCTATTTGTACTTGAACTTTTTGTACCGTTGTTTGAGCTTGCACCCCAACGGTTAGTTATCCAAGGAGAGGCAATACAGGTAACTAATATCATTGCTACCGTACCATTAACTGTGAGTTCGTCTACCAGCTTAATATTGTATGCCACGGTAATTGCTGCTAAGGTCGAGGCAGCTTGAGCTACGGAAAGCCCAAACATTACCATAATATTGGCAAAATCAAATTTGAACAGTTTTCCTGAACCCCAAGCAGGTAGAAATTTAGCAATGATTGCTACTAATACCATTACCAGGGACACCAACATCGAGCGTGGTTCTTTAAATAAAATCCAGGGATTTACTAGCATCCCTACAGAAATTAAGAAAAAGGGTACAAACAGCGTATTACCAATAAACTGAATCCTGTTCATCAATGGACTCAGTTGCGGTATGAGTTGGGAAATCGCAATACCTACCAGAAAGGCGCCTATAATTGGTTCAATCTCAATTAACTGTGCTGCGTAAGACACTACAAATAGCGTGGCAACCACAAAGATAAATTCGGCGCCATCATCATGTCCAAATTTCTGGAAAAACCAACGACCAATTTTAGGAACTCCCCACAACGTCGCAAAGGTGTAAATGCCTAAAGAAGGTATCAAAAATAGCCAAAAGCTAAGGGTTAGGCTACCTTGATGAGCTTTAACGACTACTGCTAATACTAACAAAGCTAGTATGTTAGTAATTAGCGTTCCTCCCAAAGTAACTGTTACCGCTTGGGTTCGCATGATGCCCAGTTTAGTTGCTACTGGCAGTGCAAGCAAAGTATGAGACGCAAAACAAGATGCCACCAAAATAGCTGCTAAAAAACTATAACCCAATAACAGCATGGCGCCAGTACCTAACACCATTGGTATAACAAAGGTTGCTAGTCCAAAAATTATCGCTTTATTAGCATTGAGTTTTAGGTCATCTATACTCGTCTCTAACCCCGCCATAAACATAAGGAACAGTAGCCCTACTGTTCCTAGTAAAATTATTGTGCTATCTCTTGCCAATAGACCTAATCCATTTGGTCCGACAATCACCCCTGCAATAATTAAGCCAACAATACCAGGTAGACGCAACCGCTCAAACATTAGTGGAGCGACTAGCATAATCGCCATGATTATTAAAAATACAGCCACTGGGTCTTTTATTGGTGCCGATAAGCCAATAAGCGCTAGTAACTGTGTTGGCGAATGCCATACGCTTGCTAGATTTACCCAAAGATTTTCCATTTTTGGAATACGTAAAATAAAAGTATTGTTCCCTCATATTCCATTACTATTTACGTTTATAAGCTAGTGTAGATGGTAATAATTTATTTGAATCAAAAGGCGTAATAGTTTTTTTTGTATTTGGTATAATTTGTAGCTTTTTGTGTGAAGTTTGGGCTGGTGCCAGTCCTGCTATGATTTGTTTGATACGCACAATCAAATTTATGCGACCATTTCTGTATCGGGATGTTTTTCAGTTCTTCTAATGTCAATTAAATATTTTCCAATGAGTAGCCTGTTTTATAAACTATTTCGCCACATTTCTTATAACATCCCTTGATTTCTAAGCGATTGACAATCTCTATCAAACCTTGATCAACTAAGTTACCGATGGCAGCAGTATATTCAGGGTTAAGGGTAATACGACGGGTTAGAAGGTCACATATCATAAACTGTGATTCTAATTCCTGCATCCAAATCCAAGTCTTGCCAGCTAATACTTCTAAAATTATCTGCTCCATTTTTACATCTCAATAACTTTATATTTTTCCTTATTTAACTGGCTCTCACAAGGCCTTAGCCACAATCATTAGTTTTTTCTAGAGCGGCAAAACTTGCGCTTAGTAGCATACTCTCAAGACTGGCCAAGTATTCCAGGGGATTTCGGCGAAATTGAAGTTTGATTCAAGACCCTTAGAAATAATCTGTTTAAGCTTGACTAATGGCTTTGGTAGAGTTTTTTTTCTAGTATTAATATATCTCCAAAGGTAAAGTTTTGTATCAGGATTCAACATTTGTGGGTAAACTCATGGCATTAATAATGAATGGATTTAGCATTTCTTGAAAAATGCCAAATTTTTTATAATATTAACCTGCGGAATGTGGGTTAATATCTACCTGATCCATTAATTCACAATGTCTCAGCAACAGCGCACTTTCTTAATTGTCGATGATTCCCCAGAAGATCGAGAACTCTATCGGCGATATTTGCTGCGCGATCGCGAATATTCTTACACTATCCTAGAAGCAACGCTGGGACAACAAGGGTTAGAACTTTGGCAGCAACATCAACCTGATGCTGTGTTGCTTGATTATCGACTGCCCGATCTGGACGGACTGGAATTTCTGGCACAATTGCAACCCTCTACCCAACAACCTTGCCTACCTGTGATTGTCGTCACCGGGCAGGGTAATGAGGCGATCGCAGTTAAGGCGATCAAAGCGGGCGCACAAGATTATATTATCAAAGAGCAAATCACCCCAGAAAGGCTGCAAATAGCAGTCAATGGGGCAATTGAAACAGTCCGGCTACATACCCAACTACAACAGCGTATTGAACGAGAGCGCGTAGTCTCACATATTGCCCAGAAAATTCACCAATCGCTGAATCTGGATGAGATTCTTCAAACAACCGTAACCGAAGTGAGAGAATTTCTACACACTGATCGCGTCTTGGTTTTTCAGTTAAAACCTGACGGGGATGGCACAGTAATCGTAGAATCAGTTGGGGCAGAGTGGCGATCGCTGCTCTCATTAACTATGTATGATCCCTGCCTCGCTGAGAACTACCTTGCATGGAATCCATCAGAAACTGTCAACTACGATCCCGCCTTTGTCGAGAATTATATCCAACGCTATCGTCAGGGTTACGTAACGGCAATATTTGATATTCAGGATAGCAGTATTGACCCCTGCCACGTTGAATTGTTGGGTCAGTTTCAAGTAAAAGCTAATCTGGTGGTGCCGATTATTTACGATAACCACTTTTGGGGATTGCTAATTGCTCATAACTGTGCAATTCCTCGAAGGTGGCAACCCTTAGAAATTGACTTGCTCAAAGAACTGGCGATTCAAGTTGGCATTGCAATTCGCCAAGCGGAACTCCATCAGCAGGCACAGAATGAACTGACCGATCACAAACGGGTAGAAGCAGAATTACGAAAGAGCGAAGAACGGCTGCGATTGGCACTATCAGCTTCACGGATGGGAACGTGGAACTGGAACATTCAGACAGGAAAAATTTCTTGGTCGGATAACCTGGAAGCCTTATTTGGACTAGAACCAGGAGAATTTGACGGCTCATTCGAGATGTTTATAGCGCGATTGCACCAAGACGATCGCGATCGCGTTTTGGCAGCCGTCGATCATGCGATCTCCACTGGAGAAGACTATGACATTGAATTTCGGATAGTCTATCCTAACGGTACAATTAGATGGGCATTAAGCCAAGGCAAGGTTTTCTACGACCAAGATGGGCAACCGATACAGATGGGGGGGATTGATTTAGATATTACCGAACGCAAAAGGTCAGCCGAAATTTTACGGGAAAGTGAAGAACGTTTTCGGCAACTCGCAGAAAATATTGATGCGGTGTTCTGGATCAAAGAAGTATCCAAAAATCGAGTTAGCTATGTCAGTCCTGCATATCAAAAACTGTGGGGATTAAACCCGGAGGAATTGTATCAAGGACAACAATCATGGGTAGATCGCATTCACCCAGAGGATCGAGAATCGACTGACAAGGCGTTTAAGGAAAAAGCTGCCGCAGGTCAATTTGATGAAGAATACCGCATTATCTTACCGGATGGTAGTATTCGCTGGGTTCACGATCGCTGCTTTCCCCTTCGAGATGAAGCCGGAGAAATTTATCGGTTTGCAGGTATTGCCGAAGACATAAGCGATCGCAAACAGGCAGAGCAAGCTTTGCGAGACAGTGAAGAACGCCTGCAAATGGCACTAGAAGGTTCTGGTGGCGGTCTATGGGATTGGAACATTATTACTAATGAAGATTATTTAAGTTCCCGATGGCTGGAAATGCTGGGATATGCAAAAGGAGAGTTACCGGATGACTTTAGTAGTTGGGAGCGACTAATTCATCCTGACGATAAAGTTTGGGTGATGGAACGGTTGAATGCCCATCTTCAGGACGATTCGGTATCTTACAAATTTGAATATCGGATGTTAACCAAGTCTGGGGAGTGGAAATGGATTGCCAACTTCGGAAAAGTAGTTTCGCGCGATCAACAGGGCAATCCCCTGCGAATGGCAGGGATCCATCATGATATCACCGATCGCAAACAGGTAGAGGATGAATTACGGCAAAGTGAAGAACGCTTCCGCACCTTGGCAGATAATATGTCACAATTTGCGTGGATGGCAGACGAAAATGGCTCTATCTTCTGGTACAACCAACGCTGGTTTGATTATACTGGCACCACCCTAGAGGAAATGCAGGGGTGGGGATGGCGAAAAGTACACCACCCCGATCATGTAGATCGGGTTGTTGACCATATTCGCCACTGCTTTGAAACAGGTGAGTTATGGGAAGACACCTTTCCCTTACGAAGAAAAGATGGACAGTACCTTTGGTTTCTCTCACGAGCAACTCCTATCCGCGATCGAGAGGGCAAAGTCTTGCGCTGGTTTGGCACAAACACCGACATTACCGGGCGCCAACAAGCAGAGCAAGAACGCGATCGCCTATTGAAATTAGAGCAAGCAGCCAGAGCCGAAGCCGAACGCGCCAACCGGATTAAAGATGAGTTTCTGGCGGTTCTCTCCCACGAATTGCGATCGCCTCTTAACCCGATTATCGGCTGGACAAAACTGCTACAAACCCGCAAATTTAGTGAAGCCAAAACAGCCGAAGCCTTAGCCACCATTGAACGCAACGCCAAACTGCAAACTCAACTGATTGATGACTTGCTCGATGTCGCCAAGATTCTGCGCGGCAAACTCAGCATAGACGCGACTCCTGTAAATTTGGCATTTGTGATTGAATCTGCCATCGACACGGTAAGTACAGCCGCCGTTGCTAAATCAATTCTGTTGCATCCGGTGCTGCCAAATATTGGGCAAGTCTCTGGAGATTCCAACCGCCTGCAACAGATCGTTTGGAACTTACTTTCTAACGCGATCAAGTTTACACCCATAGGCGGACGGGTAGAAATCCGACTACAGCGAGTCGATGAGCAGGCAGAGATTATCGTCAGTGATACTGGCAAAGGTATTAACCTTGACTTTCTCCCGCATATTTTTGAATCATTCCGTCAAGAAGATGTCTCAATTACTCGCAAGTATGGCGGGTTAGGATTGGGGTTAGCGATCGTCCGGCAGTTAGTTGAGGCTCACGGCGGTATCATCACGGCTGATAGTCCAGGTGAAGGCTTGGGAGCCACCTTTACAGTCCAGTTGCCATTGCTGAATATTGAACCAGAAATTAAGCAGATAAATGAGTTGCCACAACCAGCACTCGAACTCACGGGTATTCGAGTTCTCACAGTTGATGATGATGCCGATGCCCGTGAGTTATTAACAGTATTGCTTGCTGAATACGGAGCTACAGTCAAGACTGTTGGCTCTGCGGCAGAAGTTTTAGCAAACCTAGAGTCCTTTCAACCCGATGTCTTAGTCAGTGATATTGGGATGCCCGAAGTTGATGGTTACTCCCTGATTCAACAGATCCGCACGTTAACGCCCGAAAAAGGGGGAGAAATCCCTGCGATCGCTTTGACTGCTTATGCCAGAGTTGAGGATTCCCAGCGAGCTATAACCAGTGGCTTTCAACGGCACGTTACCAAACCCCTTGATCCAGAAGAGTTAGTTCAAGCTGTGGTGGCACTTAAAAAAATCTAGAGCGGTAAAACTTGCGCTTAGTAGCATACTCTCAAGATTAGCCCCAGGCTTCCAGGCTTTGGGCGTTATGTCAAGTAGACGAGAGAAAAGTGTATATCCTCGTTGAGGGGTCAGACCTAATATTCGCCAGCAGTATCCTCTTAGTGGGAAAGGGTAATGTCTAGATAATCCGCGCTTTTACTATTTTTTATCAATAATATAATAAATGACTCGGAATTAAAACCCTTCATATTGAGCATGAAAAATAGAGATTGGTTTGTTGGTGGAGATGGTCAATATCAAGCTTGTAAATCTCCGCGTGAATGGGATTTACTTAGAGATAATTATCGTCTGTATAGATTTTTAACTGAAGTGGAAGATGTTCTTAAGGGTGCTGAAGATGAATCAAGTCGTCTTCCGGAAATACGGATGCTGGTACGGCGCCTAATTACAAACTCTTACTGGGTACAAAGTCAATTTCCAGAAGTTTCCCCTGATGGGACTTCGGTTTCACTTTTATATGATGAGTTAGGTTTTCCTCTTACTGTTCAAACTGTTACTTTTGCACCGGGTGTTAAGTCTAGTATTCATAATCATGGGACATGGGGTATTGTCGCTGTATTACAAGGAGAGGAAAAGAATACTCTTTGGAAGCGTACACAAAATCATAACGGAAATGTTCAAGTTGAACAGACGGGAGAATTAACTTTGTTTCCTGGAGACATTATTAGTTTTGACAGTAGTGCTATTCATTGTGTAGAAGCTATGGGTCATACTCCAACCGTCACTTTCAATATATATGGAGAAACTGACCCAAAACAGCGGTATGAGTTTGACCCGGTAAACAAAAAAGCTAAAAAATTCTAGATAGGTAGATAGGGAAATGGCAAAGGTAGTTTTTTACGAAAAACCCGGTTGTAAGAACAATACTAAGCAAAAAGTACTATTGACAGCGGCAGGACACGAGTTAGAAACCTATGATATTCGGACTTATGCGTGGACACCTGATGCGCTCAGGTCATTTTTTGGCAACCGTCCAATAGCTGACTGGTTTAATAAAGCGGCGCCTAGCATTAAGTCTGGTGAGGTGGTTCCTGATAAAATCGATGCTGATACGGCTATTAAACTGATGATACAAGACCCTTTGCTGATTCGGCGCCCGTTAATTCAAGTCGGAGAACGTAGAGAAGTCGGTTTTGATGTTGATAATATCAGTGCTTGGATAGGTTTGGAACCTGTTGATGATTCACAGCGTGCGGTTAGTGCAGAACTAATGCGTCAAGATTTGCAAGGCTGCGCTCATGGTCACGAGCATAATCATCACCATGCAGAGGGTAAGTGTAAACATTAAATTCGTACTAATCACTTTCGTGATTCAAAAACATTATTTTATACACATTCTTCAAAACTCAAAACCAGGTTTCTTACTGAAGCCTGGTTTTTCCATTTACTGCTGCTATATTTTTATACATTTATTTTTATTACAAAGATTAATGCGTATTTATTGTTACTAATTAAATCTCAATTCTGAGAATTTTTAAAATAAATATTTGGCGAATTTTGAATAAGTGGTTATACTAACTGTTAGCTGTAATCAAAATCGGAAAAATTTAACACATAGCGGGCAACTACCAAACAGCAGGTGCGTCGGAAAAACCTAAAGTGGGAGCATCCCAGTTTTGAAAAAATATATTTGTCATTCTCAGCAAAGCTTGTCATTCTAAGCGTAGCGAAGAATCTAGTAAAATTGTGAAGGTTAAAGAGATACTTCACTACGTTCAGTATGACGTAAATTTGATATTGTGCTGTTATTAGGCTGTTAAATTATTAATTGATTATTATGTTTAGAAGTAAATTTTAATTTATAAGTGATATAAGTAATTTGTTTTTAAAAGATGTATTTGAACAGCCATAGGGGAAATGGGAAGAAACGATTATGAAAAGCGATACGGCAGTTGAATTGTTACGCCGCTACAAGGAATATGGTGAGTCGATACTTCAGTGTTTGAACCTGGTTGCAGAAAATCCTCCTCCTACGCAAGCTTGGGTACAAACAACTATAAGTGAATCAATTCAAACCTTTCAGCACTACGCTCAAAAAACGATTGAAATTTCTTCTTCTCCTGTCAAAATTGGCATTATGGGAGAATTTAGCAGTGGTAAAACTCTTTTACTGGGTAGTTTGATTGGATATGCAGATGCTTTACCTGTAAGTGAAACTCCCACTACTGGTAACGTGACGGCAATTCACTTAATGCAACAGCAGGGTTTGCAAACTACTAAGGTTGGTCACTTTACTGTGCAGTATTTATCGCACGAAGGTGTGCGTGAGTGCTTACGGTTTATGCTCAAAGAAGTTGAGCTACGCGCGCAAGCAGCAAAGTTACCTCCGGCGCCAATTGCGACATTACGTTCTTTACAACCCACTACCTTTATTGATGCTAAAAGTATCCTGACATGGTGTGAGTTGGCGTGGAATCAAACACAAAGTTTAGAGCTACGGTGTTTACTGCGCGAGCTAGTTATCTTTGTACGAACTTATACTTTATATGGAACAGATATTTGTGGCAGAGTTTATCAAGTTGACCAATTAATAGCGAAAAAGGGGTTACGACTCGTCGAACCTCCGATGAATATTTTGGAACTTGAGTTTGAGCGCATACCTACTCCTTATAAACGTTGGAATAATTTACAGGCGCCTAATTCCGAAGATTTGCAACACACATTTTCCCTGATTAGTCGAATTGATGTAACCGTTGAGTTATCGCGTGAAATTTGGGATTTATCGGGTTTACAGGGTACAAACGAGTTTATCTTACTCGATTTTCCAGGATTAGGCGCCGCTGATTCTAGTGTTCGTGATACTTTTTTGTCTTTACGCGAACTAGCTGAAGTGCAAACGATATTGCTGTTACTCAATGGTAGATATCCAGGAGGCGCCACTGCGGCAAAAATTCGTAGTATGTTGGAACGTAATAAAGGTGAAGACCTCAAAGACCGCATTATTGTTGGGGTGGGACGGTTTAATCAGTTGCCAATGAGTCCTAGCGATGAGCGTGCATTAGATATATTAGTGCAGCAAGTTTCTGAACCTGGAGATAATGACGCGATATTTTCGGTGTTTAACGAACCACTAAATGAAGAAGTTGTATTAGAACAATTACCGATTTTGCAATTGATTGTTGCGAGTGCGAGTAATTTAACGACAGAGAAGAAAAATATTGTTTTGTTGTCACAGCTACATGGTTTGAATAAGTTGGCTGAAATTTCACGGTTGGTACAAGTTTGTTCACCTGAGTTTTTACCAGATTTAGAGATACCTAATAAATTAGAGGAATTACGTGCGCGCGATAAGTGGCAGCAGTTGAGTGAGTTATTACCAGCTTCTAGTACACTTTCTAAACAACTTAGTCATTATATTGATGATGGTGGAATTAGTCGCTTACGTTCTTTACTTAAAGAACATGTGTCAGTTCACGGAATGAAGCAGTTACTCGAAGATGTGCAGCGAACTGCTCAAGTGTTGCGGAGTGAACAGGTGAAGTTAGAAAATACATTACAGGAAGTTGCAGCATACATGCCTGTTGTAGAAAATCCGGCATTTTTGACGTTAAGACAAGCGGTAGAAACTTTGGTAGGTGTTTATAGGCAATTTCAAGAAGATTTAGATAGGCAACCTATTTTAACCAACCGTAGCGGTGTTTCAGTTAGCGATATTGTTAAGGATGAACTGACGAACAAGATATTTTTTGATTGGAGCGAGTGGACTTTGTTATTAGACCGTACTAAAAACGGTATTATCTCGCTTGATAAGGGTGAAAGATTTTTTGAGGAAGATGAGTTTGATGACTCAATACCTACAACATCAGAAGATTTTTATCCAGCGTTTGTCCAGACTCTTCGCGAAATGCAAGCTTTTGCTCACGACCGCATTACAGAAGCTGTTCTTGATTTGTTTGGTAAAATTTCTCGCAATGTCGAACTTGAACGCAGTAAAATCAACTCGATTATTCTTCCAGAAATGGAGCAGTATATTCTGCATAATTATGGTAATAAACAAGCTCGTCTTTACCGGAATTTACTTAGAGCAATTGAGCCTGTAAGTAAGTGGCAAAAGTTAATTATTGAACGCAGTGCTTTATCTGGTAGCATTACACCAATTCAAGCAGATGCTTTATTTCCTTTGGCACAAAGAGATAGCAAGCACAATCAATGTCAAATTTTTGACTGGAGTCCACAGAAATCGTATCCAGTTACACCACGACCGTTTAATCATCAAATTGCTGTTTTAAGGTTACGCGATGAAATTACTACGAGTTCGGGTTTGCATTTAATTCAGTATGTTAGTCAGTTAACCAAACAGGTTAAATCTTCATTCACGGTTGCCACTAAAGAAATTGTTGATAGCTTACAAGATTTACTCAAGTCTAAAAATGAGCCGTTACTCAGGTATATTGCATCTGCTGAAGAACGAAGTAACCGTGAAGGTAGGGCGCCACAACCACCTTGGTTAGAAGCACTTTCGCAAATTGTCGCCATAAGTTATCCAGAAGAATAATCGATGAGTATCAAAATTGAGCTTTTAAATCGCTATCAATTACGTGCAAAGACACAGGACTTACTTGTTTTACCTGTTATCGAAATCAAACCTGCTGACGGCGCCAATATTCCCTTTGTATCTCGAATTAATATCACAGTTGGCGGAGTTCCAGAAGATTTAGCTATTGCAATTCAATCGGCGTATAAAAGTGTCGCTTTTAGCACTAATAAACTACTAAAACTATCTACTCCACAGCGATTAAAACAAGCTAATTGTAACTGGTATCAATCCTTACCTGCTGGGGTAAATTGTACAATGCTTGTGACAGTTGAATATTTTGAATCGGATGCTGAAAGTAATCCGATTTTGAATGTAATGAAAAAAACAACGGCAGAGTGTAATATTTGGACTTTTGCCGCTGAATCCTCACGTTTTGTGCAAATGACTGCAAAATTAATTCCACCCGAACCAATGCCTATTAAGTCACATCTTACCTACCCTGGTTGGTTTGCAATTGACTTTGGTACTTCAAATTCAACTGTGACGCTATATGACCCTAAAGTTATTGTTACTCCCGATACTTTACCTATTGAGCAAGAAACAAAACTGCGTGAACGTATTGCATCTTGGTTAAACAAGCGTCCTGTTGAAGAAGCTACTACCTCTAGTCGCGGCGCCTGGGATGTAGAATGGCAGAAGTTTCTTTCTGAATTAGGTAAAGATTATCCTTGTACCAATGCTGCAAATCGCTACAACTTTGGTGAGTTATTAATTCAAGGTGTAAATAGCATACAGTTACTAGAAGTAATTCGCCAAATCGAAATCTGTTTAGGTAAGCGGATGGATTGGTTTCGTCGTGCAGCTAGTAAACATCTTAATTTGATATATCATGAGGTATTTCGAGTACCTGCGTTAGAGTGGCAAAGTTTAATACCAGTAGAACTCGATAAAAATCGCCGTTCTACAGAAATACCAAGCGAGTTAGAAGTTATTAGCTTGCATAAAGTCGCGACATCAGAAAAAGATGCTGAAGTTAAAGTTATTCTAGGTGAACAAGCCAAACAGCATCGTTTAGATGCGATAAAAAGAGGTGAGGAAGATATTGAAGGAAGATTTTTACATTCACCTAAACGCTACTTTGGGCAAGATAGACCATGTAAAATTTCGCTCGATGGTGAAGTTGAAACAATACCTATTAATACTTTGTTGCAGTCAGCATATGCACACCTAATTGATTTAATTGAAAAATATCGCACCTCAAATGTAGGTAAATGTTCAGAGGGTAAATTTTACCGTGCGGTTGTGACGTATCCAACGATTGCATCACCGTTTGTAAGACGCGAAATTGAGAGTTTGGTACAAAAGCTTGATATTGCTGATGTACAAATGGCTTATGATGAAGCCGTATCCGTCGCTATTTTCTTTTTATGGAGAGAGTTTAGCGGTGATTTGAATGTAGGAATTGAGTCGTTTAAAAGTCGTTGCCGTTATGACAACGAGAAATGGTGGCAAAACGTATTGGTGTTAGATATTGGTGGGGGAACAACCGATTTAGCGTTAATTAGATTAACTTTGGAAGAAATTAACCCGTTTGAACCGGGAGAAGATAGAGGTGACGGAGGTCGATATTATAAGTTGACGCCAAAGTTATTGGGGTCATCGGGACATTTACAGTTAGGTGGGGAATTAATAACATTACGATTATTTTTGCTGTTAAAAGCTGCGGTTGCGGATTGTTTATTGAGTGCTGTCGCTGATGACCGCATGGGTAAAGATATTTTAAAGATACAACCAGAAGAGTTGAGCGATAGATTTTTAGAAAGCGGTAAATTTCATCCAGGTTCACTGCTTGCGTGTGTAGATAAAGAAATTCGCGAAGACGAAGCTTACAAAGAAGCGCTTAATGCTGCTGAGAGAGTTATTCCGACAAGGTGGAAAAATTCACCTTCACGCGCTCAAAGTTTTTACAGTTTGTGGGAACATGCAGAAGATGCAAAATTAACGCTAGGGCAAAAGCGTCACAAAGATGCACCCGAACCAATGTACATTCTCGACGGACAAAAAATTGCTGAACTGCTCGCGCAAAATGATATTAAGCTACCAAGTGCGCTGATAGATAGTTTGAGCGTAACTCTTACAGTAGAACAATTTGAGAAAGCAACGGCGCCTGTAGTTAAGGAAGCTGTAGCTATTGCTCAGGGTTTGGTGGAAAATGCCCTCTCCCATAAATCTGGAACATCCCATCAATACCACGAGAAACCAAATTACAATCACTACTTAGAGCAAGTCGATTGGTTGATTCTTTCTGGTAAAACATGCAATTTAGATTTAGTCACACGTGAACTATATAGAGTATTTAGCCAGTCTGACTATTTTATATGGAACGAAGAACGAGTTACTTTTGAACCTGAGTATACCAAATTAGCCACATCCGCAGGCGCCTGTTTTGCCGAAAAGCTGCGTCAACTTGGATTTGCACCGAAAGAATCTAAAGAACTATTGCGAAAAGGCGCCAATCAGTTATATGTAGATGTAAAAAATCTATTTTACTTTTTACCTTGTTCGTTTACACGCGAAGTAATAGGCGCCAGTCCAGAACCGATATTTAACGCAGGACAGGAACTATACCAACTTCAACCCAAAGAAGGTATAGCTAAATTCCGTAGTGGTTGGCAGGGAATGCAGTTAACGAATAATATTATTCGTCAAGACTTTGAAAATATTAAACCCCAACTTTGGGGTAGTTATAACGGCGATGCACTGCGTAGACAGCTTGATATTAGTGAAGATGATTTTAAGAATCATATCAAAATCCAATTTGAAATTAATCAGAAACTAGAAATTGATTTATTACTATGTCGCGGTACACCACATTACTTTATCTCAAGCAACATCCCATATATAGATGCAGCTAAAGCCATTAATATTCCAATTATGGTGACAGATGACGGTAAAGTAGCGGGTGATATAGCGGTAAACATCATCGAATCAGCAAATGTCTTAAAAACCGACGCTCACACATTATTATTCTCAGGAGAAAAAGATTATAGTAACCTAATGGAAATCTTCCGCGATGAAGAAAACACAACATCAGAATTTACTGGACTGATAGCAGAACTACCACCCTTCCCAATTAGCGGTAAACACACATTTTACTTTCAATACCACAACCCAAAATCCAAACAATGGGAATTAATTGGTGAACTACCCCAACCGCAAGTCAGTAGCGAATTCCCATGCAGGTATTATGTATCACTCACATCCAAAGGAATATTAAGAGTTCACGCCTTTGAAATTCCTTACTGGACATCAAATAGCTCTGAATGCCTACTCCAAGAAGGATGTGTCTTTCGCGACGCACTCCAACCTCAACCTAACGACATAGAAGCAAAACGCGACCCTTTCTCTGGAGAACACTAATCAATTTGTAAAAATTAAATTTTATGTAATAAACCGCAAAGACGCAAAGAGCGCAAAGGAAGAAGAGAAGAATTAAAAAGTAGTAAAATAGTAATTATAAATTATTTCTGAACTTTTTCTTTCTTTGCGTCCTTTGCGTCCTTTGCGGTTCGTTTCATACTTTCACCCTTACCAAGGTTTTTGGACTGAAACTAAAAATTCAAAAAGTTATTTTTTAGATGTCCGTTTACGAATAGTCTGAATGGTTATATTTATAAACATATAATTTTTTAATAATTCTAATTATAGTTTTGAGCTTAACGTGCTTTTTAGGCGCCGGAGAGGGTTTATTATGGAAAATCTTAGTAAATTATTGACACTTGAAGAATCACAGCTTGCTTGGGTACTGCGTTTGGGACTACATGGTTTGCGAAGTCAGTTGCAGCAAGCACTTGAATCTGTGGATTCTGATTTGGGTAGTAATGCTTGTCAAGCACTTGTTGAAGAACTTGATGTGCTTTTAGGGTCAGAAGAAATTTTAAAACCAGAAGATGTGTTTGAGCAAAACGTAAATGAACTGAAGCTACAGCATATCGCTGATAAATTACTAGCTGACCGAGAGTTATTGCAGTATATCGGGGAGTATGAGTTTAGTAGTACTTCGGATGCTGATTTGTGGAATGAAATTCAACGGTTGTTATTGCGAGTTCCAGAAAAACTTGCTGATAGTTGGCGCCATCTTTCGTATACGCTTGCAGAAGAAGTTGGCGCCGTTTTAGACCATCGTGTGTATAGACAGCTACCATTTAATCGCTGTGAAATTATGTTCCCTGGTTTGACGGGAAGTATTAAATCAACGGGTTTATGCTTGTCTGACCGGGCGCCGATATCACAGCAACTAGTCAAAGAAGATACTAGTGAGGAGTTAGTATTTCTGGCTGGAGTTGTTTCGACTTGTATAAAGTTTATTAATATTGATACGTCACTGCATCATGCGCTTAAAAGTGTAGACCGCTTTGGAGTCAGGTCATTAAGTAGCGAAGACGAACGTTCTAAATATGTGACTATTTTGATTGAAAGGTTTCGTCGCGTTCAAAGTACTATTGATAATTCTGACCCTATTGTTGTACTACGCGCACGACTAGATTTAGATGAAGCTATTCACTCATTAGTATATTTACCACCATGTGACCGTTACTCATGGTGGGGCAAATTGCAACAAGAAACACGTCGCACTCTTGATACTGTTGTTGAACGCGCGCGCAACGCTGGTTATCAAGTACTACTTCGTCCACTATGGGGTACTTATGCCGATGTATACACGTGGTCGAAAGACGACTTGCAACTTGATATTGGTGGAGTACCAGGAGAAGTTTCGGCGTGCTTGCGTGTTTATGCCAAAATTAACGACGAAGTATTACCGGGACGAGTATTATTTCGTTCATCTTAAAAGTTTTTGGGTAAAGATTTTTAGACTTTGTTTCGCTGAATATCTCCTTTAATTTCTTCTAAATCGGTGTAGCAATCAGCAACATTGATTAAACTATCGCTGGTCATTGATGCCAAGCTAACTACTTCGACTTGCACACCTTTGTAAGCAATCGAATTTACTGCATAGGCAAGGTCGCCATCACCACTAAGAAGTACAATAGTATCACAGTGTTTTGATAAGGTAATCATATCAACAGCTATTTCAACGTCAAGATTGGCTTTTTTAGAACCATCGGGAAATTGAATTAACTCTTTTGTAACTACACGATAACCATTACGACTCATCCACAGTAAGAAACCTTGCTGTTTATCGTTGGTGCTATCGCAAGCAGTATAAAAATAAGCTCTAACTAATTGACGTTCTTTGGCTAGGCAACGCAACAATTTGGCATAATCAATTTCGAGATTGAGTTGCATTGCTGCATAAAATAAATTTGCACCATCGATGAAAATAGCAACGCGTCCTGCATCAAGCTGAAAACGTTCTCGCCTATCACGATGTGGCTGCGATGGTTTCACAACCTCAAGATTTGGTGCTTCATTTGACTGCTCAGATTCTAGTTTTAATCGCAATCGATTATTCATCTGAGGTCGTGGAAGTAGCTGCATTCGGATACGACTCCTCAGTACTTGAGAAATATTAAAATGAACTGTTGTAAGTAGATGGGTATCAATAAACTAAAGTGTACTGTCAGTGGTTCACGCTTTTAAGCAAGAAGCACGGACTTACGAACTTATAGAGTTTTTGATATTTAAGAAAGCCCATGTACTTAAAAATGATTCGTGATTATTAAGGAATTATTGCTCATATATTGGGTAAATCAAATGGTAGATGAATAAAAGTTAAAATCCTGCTATTAAAGAAAAATTCAGTCAAGGGATGAAAATACCTTTAAAAACAGCTTTCCTCTGGCTTGTACTAGTTTTCCCAATTGGGACTAGGGCGCGAGTACCTATCTAAGTTAACATTCAAGTTCAATTACAACTACATATAGCAAATATGTCAGAATCAGCAGAATTCTGCCATGAATTGAGCTTTAGAAACCAAAAGTAGATATACACGTATGCCTGTAGAGGCTAGATTTTATTTTTTCTTTATTTTTTACAGTTTTTCAACTCTGAAAACCATTATTTTTAAAAAAGTTGACAATATGTTATATTTCTTAATATTTTGTGGTTTTAATTATTTAAATTGAGAACCGACATATACGCTATCTCGTTATCCTGACTCAAAATAGATATTTAATATTTTTTTAAGATTTTAATTTTGCGATTGTGGAATGGGCATTTGTATTGTGGAATGGGCATCCTTGCCCGCTCCACAAGAGAAGGTTAACTGACTGCGGCAGGTTCCAATGCTAAATCTTGGAACATAGGGGTGCTAAGGTAACGCTCACCAAAGGAAGGTTGAATTACCACAATTAGCTTTCCGGCATTTTCGGGACGTTTGGCAACTTGTATTGCTGCACACAAGTTTGCTCCAGAAGAGACGCCTGATAGTAACCCTTCTTCGCGCGCTAGTCTTCGTCCGTAAGCCATTGAGTCTTCATCGCTAACGCAAATTACTTCATCAATTATGTCTGTACGAAGAACATCGGGTACAAAACCGGCGCCTATACCTTGAATTTTATGTGGTCCTGCATTTCCACCTGAAAGTACGGGACTATTTGCTGGTTCGACTGCGATGGCACGAAAACTTGGTTTGCGTTGTTTGATTACTTCTGCCACACCAGTTATTGTGCCACCAGTTCCGACACCTGCCACTATAAAATCTGCTTTTCCTTCAGTGTCGTGCCAAATTTCTTCTGCGGTGGTTTTACGATGTACTTCGGGGTTTGCTGGGTTGCGAAATTGTTGCAACATATACGCATCGGGAGTTTTTGCGACTATTTCTTCTGCGCGTGCTATTGCTCCTCGCATTCCTTCGCTGCCCGGAGTTAACTCTAATGAGGCGCCATATGCACGCAGCATTGACCGACGCTCTAAGCTCATTGTTTCGGGCATCGTCAAAATTAATTTATAGCCGCGCGCTGCTGCCACCATTGCTAGAGCAATTCCTGTATTCCCAGATGTTGGTTCTACCAAGATAGTTTTGCCTGGTTGAATAAATCCCTGTTCTTCAGCAGCTTTTATCATACTGGCGCCAATACGGTCTTTAACCGAAGCTGCGGGGTTCATTCCTTCGAGTTTGAGGACTATTGTGGCAACACATCCTTCGGAATAGGGAATTTTGTTGAGTTGAACTAGGGGAGTGCGTCCAATTAATTCTGTGACATCACGAGCAATCCGCATTTATATAGCTCCTAAAATAATGAATTTACTACAACAGCTACTTAAATCTTCTTTCTTATACTTTTATCAAAATTTGAACAATTGTTCTGTTTATCTTAAGCATGACTTGCTTGGCGCCACACTTTGTATATCCCAGGTCTGAATTAATAAGCCCAATCTAACAGGCGAGTACACAAGAATGCTAGTACCCTAGGTCGTAAAGTCTAGTCCCTTGTCCCGTAAATACTAGAACCCCTACCCTTATAAATTATTATATTGCCTATTGTATATGGATTTGCACCCTGTCGGCGCCTGCGTAATAAATCTAATAAACTCAACCCGACTCGGTTTTTGAGTGGTGTTTTAGGGCAACTGATATAAACACTATAGGATTTACGCAGAGATTCCCCTCTACCCCCCCAAGCAATTGGGGGGGACTTCTTAACTAAATAAATTCAAATGAAAATGAAAGCCAAATTACTAAATGCTTTTACAGTTTGTTTGGTGACTTTAGCAATACTTTCTCCTGAGATAGCTGTATTTGGCATTGTTTGGCACCAACATTTACACTTAGAAAAAACTAATTTATTTGTTAATAATACTAATTTTCAAGTCAAAGATGTTCAGATACTAGAAAAAGAATCTTTTTTAAAACCAAAGCAACAAAATGAGTTTTTGTTTGTAGTTAACAAATATAAAATAATTTTTATCCTAGAATCATTATTAATATGTATTCCTGTAAGTATCGGCGTAAGCATTTTTGCTTATGAGAAATATCTTATCTACCGTGCTGAAGTTTACAGGAAACAGGTGGAAATATTAGAAAAAATGTGGCAAAAAAGTAACTACTGGTAAATTTATGAACCCAACTCCACAACAAGAATCTCAGCAAGAGTCACCAGAAGAACTAAATAAGTACTTTGAGTTAATTGATAAGTTACTTAATTGTCCAAACGGTCAAGAGCCAGAAGTATTAGAAGATAACTTAGAGTTACTTGACGCAGGATTGATAAAAACTATGTTAAAGGTTGCGGCAATCTTTGTTCACGAAGATAATTCTGAAGGTGCCGAATTTTTAGTTCATATTGCCCGTGAGTTATCAAAGCAACTAGGTTTATATCCAGAAATTCCAGCAAAGGAGTAATAATGCTATTGTCTGCGAAACAAGCTGGCGATATAGCGTATTCGTTTTTGATGGAGGAATGGAATATATCGGAGTTAGAATCAGAGTGGTTTGTTGTTTTTAGCTCCCGGTTGTTAGGTCAGCATTGGTATGTAGTCGAAATAGGTGTTGAAGGATTGCCTGATAGGTGGTTTATTCAAGTCTATGATACTGGGGAGTGTGACCCAAATTATACTTTTAATTCTCCCATTAACGGCTCTGATAAATATACTGACTTAGCACAAATTCCTGCTCTCATTGCTGAAATATTAGTATCTGAAAGAAATTCTCGTTAATTTGTAGGGTGGGCAATGCCCACCTTACGTCATTTAAATAAATCTTTAGATATAAAAGAATAGCGTTAAAAATGAACTAATTGAATAATTAAAAATCTAACTTTTGTGTCATATTTAGATAACATATTCATGTTATATTATATTGGTTAATGTGATGAGCGCTACGGAAATCGGTACTAACAACAATGAATACTGAAGACCTTCTCGCAAAAGAATTCACTCGCATTTTAAAACAATACTATCCCACAGTCGGCGGGTTATTAGACGGCTGCTATATTAAAGTTATTGTCTCTTATTGGGGGCGCCCTCCAAAACGCATTCGGTATGTAGGAATTTATTGTACAGACGATATAATGCCCTACTTACAAGCGAAAAAAGAGGTTTTAAGAGAAATAGCAGATAACATGGGATTAATGCAAGTTGTGTTTTTAAACGCAACACGATTATTGCGTGACCCCAAATCGAGCTTAAAAAATGCAGACCCACGTTTATGGTTAGAATTGCACTTGATAGCAGCATAAAAAACTTACAATAATCACAACTTATATAGCTGTCATAAAATAGACAAGCAGGTGGCATTGGTGAAAAATTATGAAAAATTAAGCTATCAACCTTGAAGAGGAGTTAAGAGGAACGAATTATAGAATTTAGTTATTTGTCATGAGTGCTCATCACCTATAATTCATGACTCATAACTCCTCATTTGCAAACGCTAATAAAGGGTTTGAAACTATGAACAATTACTCACAGTCTCCCGATGATAAACCACCTGAAAATATTTCGCAGCTTGATAAAATGATGCAGGTTGAACTTGAGCGTTCGATTGCTAGGTGTGTTTATGAAGAATGCGACCGAATTACACAAGCATTATTATCAAACTGCCAATGGTATGTAACAAATGAAGCTTCGGTGTTAAAGTTAATTATTGATTGCCCTGATGTTGTAAGTTATTGGCATATCGTCAGCAACATTCCTCAAATAGGTAGCCGACTTGAGCGCTTTTCTAAAAATGCCAAAATTCGAGTTTATCCTCCTAGTGGTAAAGGAATGCCTTTTGAAATTAGCATTTCCGAAATTACAGCTTACCGCGATTGGATTTAATTCACTATGCTAGTACTATTATAGTACTATTGCAGTATTTTTGTAGTACTAATTAGAGGCGCCGTTGGTTACTGCGTCTCTAAGGGTTTAGTTTTGGAAAAGGGGAAGTTATTTCATTTTGAAATTCTTGAATAAATATGGCATGAGAATACCAGTTAATAAGCTTGATACAATAACTGTTATTCCTAATGGTATTTGGACTTGTGCTAATGACAGAAATAGTAATAAACCAATTACAGTACCAAATACTACCTGTTTAATAAAGTTCACTGGGTCGCGTAGTAATTTCCCTTTGAGAAATAACCGCGTTGCGAACCATGCTATCTCTAACATTTTTCCTCCTTCAAAATTTTAGTTTAAGTGTGTAAGTATATTTAATACCGAAAGCCCTATCAGCATTGTTGGTATGACTCCTGCTGGTCCAAAAAATCCTCCTAATATTGCAGAGAGTTCGTAGCCTAAGTCTTTTCTGGCTAGTAATAAACCACCTATGGCGCCTCCTACCATTGAGACGATGATGCCTACAATTAACCAGACTAGTCCTGTAAAAAAGTTGATGTCTCCTACTGCTAAACTGGTAAGCAGCTTGTTTATAAGCGGGTCGTTGATAATTTCTTCCATTGTTTTTATCCTATGAAATTTCTAAGAGTGCTTGAGTAACTATTTCTGCTTGCTCGGTTTGTTTGTGTTGGGTAAAGATTGAGAGTGCTTGCTGATAGTTTTCGCGTGCTTGCATTAAATTTTTAGGGTTTCCTAGTTCTGGGTGTTCTAGGTTATCTGGGATATTTGATAGGACGTTCGCTTTGTTGGCAATGGTGTTCGCATATTCAAGTGGTGTGTCGTATGAGTTGCGGACTTTTAATGCTTCGTTATAGCAAGCGAGCGCGCGTAGGTTATTCTCGACTGGATGCGAACTAGGTAGATACTGAAGTGCGTTGCCTAAGTTGTTTTGGAGCATTGCATATTCGCGCTTGTGGTCTATCAAGTTGATGTGCTTGAGTGCTGTTTCAAATGATTGAACTGCTAAACCATGCTGTAGATACTGTTTTTCTGATGATAAAGGCATTGAAAGGTATGCAATTGCAATATTATTGTGTAATATCGCGTACTCTTGTGGAAATTCCTGCCAAGTAAAGACTTTTAATGCTTCTTGATATGCTTTAATGCTGTCGGTAATGCGCGCTAAGTTATGGTTTGCTAACGACTGCAATACTAACCCTAAATTCATTTGAACTTCTGCGACTTCTTGCGGGATGTTTTCCGCTAACATTACTGACAAAGCTTCTTCGTAAGACTCTTTGGCTTGTAAAAGTATATCTGTTCCTGCTGTTGGAATTGCTTGTAAGGCGCCTGCCATTCCTACCTTTGCCCTCGCTTTCCATAAAGGATAAACTGAACCGCACAATTCATATGCTTGATAATATAGTGATACGGCAGAACGCAAGTCTTTAGGTGTATGGCCTGACTTTTGACAAAGTTGCGCCAATTCGATAAGCATCTGAACTTTTTCTTCGGTAGTCGCATCAGATGCTATTGCTTCCATTGCGGCTTTCACTGTTGAATCTGTAATACTAGAGGACATGACTGTTCATAGCTGACATGTTTGGAAGTTTAAATCTTTATTTTTGTACACAACAGAAACCGGGCTTCTCTACGAAAAATCAACGTTTGATCGCAACATCTTTGGCAAGCAGCCCGGTTTCTTTGAGCTTGAAAAATTCCCTCACACCACAAATTAACGTGCAAAAACTGCTGATGACGATGAATCAAGCTTTGTTGATAAGCGCGTTCTTTCAATAAAATATATGAATGTTCAAGTGTTGACTGTTAACGGTTAACTTAATATAGATGCCATCTAGGATACCGCTATACGGCACAATGTAGAGACGATACATGTAACGTCTCTACATACCTGAAATTATTTTTTTCGTGTATTAGTAATTATAAAAATTAATTAAATCCGATACAATACAATTATTATTCACAACACGAAAATATAGATAGAACAAATAACGCTCTTACAAAAGTAAACGATTGTAAAGTAGATGACAAATGACTAACGTACTATGGCTACAAGGTGGCGCCTGTTCGGGCAACACCATGTCATTAGTGTTGTCACGATAAAATAAAGAAATTTTAATTCTGAGCTAACAATTAATGTTAGTAGTATCCATAGTTACCCAAGGTATTTTTCACCCCGTTAGCTACCACACCTAAGACATTAATTCGAGAAGTTTTGAGTCTATCCAAAGCTTGTTTTATTACCGAAGTGTTTGTTTTGTGAAGCCTAGCAACAAATACGATGCCATCAGTTTGCGGCGCCAGTAAAGTAGCGTCAGCAAGTCCAAGCAAAGGAGGGGCATCATAAATTACAAGGTCAAATTTTTGATGTAAATTTGCCATTATTCGCTTCATCTTTTCAGATGAAAGCAATTTTGCGGGGTCAGGTGGTAGAGGACCTGCAGTAAGGACAGACAAATTGCTTACAGAAGGGGCTTCTTGAATTATTTGCTCTGCTTCCATGTTGGTAGAAATTAAACTACTCAGCCCCCAAAGGCTATTATTTAGACCTGCTTGGTTATGAACCTGGGAACGACGCATATCACCATCTACAAGCAGGACTCGTTTGCCCATAGTCGCTGCGACTTCGGCTAGATGGTATGAAACTAAGGACTTTCCATCCCCAGGTTCAGCAGAACTAATGACTATCGAGCGAATTGGGCTATCGCTACTGAGCAGTTGAATATTTGTATAAAGCACCCATATTGATTCTAAAAACTGCCCTTGAGTGTAGTATTGTTGGCTTTTAGATTGAGGCTTCTTGCCAATTTTAGGTAGCGTAGGAAACTTTTTGCCCAAAGCTGATTTTTTTGTTTTGGGAACTTTTACTTCGCTCTGGGAGTTTTGTGTACTTTGGATTTCTTTGTCGAAAGGAATGACGCTTAACAAGGCTAGTTTTGTCTTATCCTTGAGGGTATCAGTACTATGATAAGTATTGTCGAGCTTCTCAAAAACTAAAGCGGCGCCAACACCTAAGAGTGAGCTAGCCACTAATCCTAAAGTCAAACTACGTGGGGTATTTGGGGATATAGGAAATTGAGGTTTAACTGCTGCTCTAATTAACTCCCAAGGAAGTTCTGTTTGTGCTGCCTCAACTTGCAGAGTTTGACGGGTTAAGAGAAAACGATTTAGGGTTTCTGTAGCAATCTGTAAATTTTGCTGTAAATCGGTGTACTTACGTGCTAGCGTTGGTAGTTGCTTAACTAGCTGGTTAAGTTGTTGTTCTGCTTTGGCAAGCTGTTGACTTTGGACATTTAGAGTTTGAAGTTCAACCGCTGCCTCAGAATATTTTGAGTTTAATGCTCGCTTTGCTTCTTGTTGTATCAAGGGCAACAAGTTTTTTTGTTTATCCCTTAATGTTTGGATGTTTGGACTCTCTTCTTGGAAACGAGCTAATTCATAAGCAATTTGAGCATCTAATTGACGCTGTTGAACAATTAGTTGTTGATAAACAGGCGCATCCTTTAAAATTGCTTGGGCGCCTTCTGCTTGCTTTAAAATATCAAAATTGGCGCGCGCTAGAGCTAGCCGTTGATCGACAGCTAATCGTTGTTCTCTCAAGCTTTGGATTTGCTGTGTGACTTGTTCTGACTGGTTGGTTGGGTCAAAAAACTTATATTTTTCCCGGAAAGCTTGTAGTTCTTTTTGTAACTGGTCAACCTTATTCTTTGCAGATGGCATTTCTCTATCAACAAACTGAATGCCTTGACGTAACTTGGTTTGCCGCTTTTCTAAACTGTACTTTAAGTAGGTATCAGCAATTTTATCTAGTACAACTTTAATTTTCTCTGGATTTTCATTTCGGTAGCGAACTTCTATAATTTTTGTTTCACCTAACCGCGCGATACCCAACGATTCGATTAGAGAGCCATAGTCTAGCTCTGGATAGGAAACTTGTAAGTCTTGAACAATGTCTTTGACCAGTTGAGGGCTTTTGAGAACCTCAATTTGAGATTCATAATCCAGACCAGACCTACCTATCGTTGATTCTACTGATGAAGTGATTTTTGATAGACTGTTTTCATAGTTGGTGACAGATTCGACTAACAGCCGAAAATTGCCTTCATATATAGCTTTCTGGTTCAGCGTAGAAATGGCAACAAATGTCATTACAGAAGTAGCGACTCCGGCAATAACTAGCCATCGTCGCTGTAGAACACCCAAGGAATCAGACAAATTCCAATTATTCTCTTGCTCTTCAACCCAAGAAAAAGGTTGAGTACGAAGTGGTATTTGTGCAGGGCTTTTATTCTGTCTGGAATTGGGAGTTTGATAAGAATTTTCTATCATATGTTAGCGCATGGCAAAATACTGTTTTTTTTACAAATAAACATGGATTATTCTGCACCGAACAGCAATCCAAGGGTAGATAGCTACTGAATAAACTGATTTTTAGGAGGTTGTGGCTGTTATAAAATTATTGTTATTTTGAGTCAACCTATGTTAGTTCACTTTTTTACAGAAATACTTAAGTTTGTTGATTGACTTCCTCAATACAATTGATTTATCATTGAGTTTTTATGGACTAAATTAACCTAAAACATTTTCATCAATAAAACAATTAAGACTTGGTTAAAGATAGATTAAATAAACAAATTAGTTTGAATCTATTTGATTTTTTTATATCAAATAATTCTCTGTTTAAAGATAAATTTAAATTTGATTTGATAGTAATCAAATCTGCGCTATTTATACAAAAAACAGTCATTATGTATTTTAAAAAACAGATAAATTCTTCTGACTTTTATATTTTTGAAGTACATTAAACGATGATATTCTAATCACTGCGGTTTAATAACTAGGATTAGAACGAAAAGTATGTGCAATCTCAAATATCTGAAAATGTGCATCTAACGTTTGCTTATGGTAGAAAAATTATTTAGGATGATACTGCCAGTGAAGCTGAATATTAAAATCCATAATTCTCTGCAAAACATACTTATTCATCAAACAGCTAAAAAGCCACAGTCAATTAAATCTGAGTTAACCAAAACTGAGCCATTAATTAAATTATCTGTAATCACTCAGTTTTTTCCTCCAGACTATGCGGCAACAGGGCAGTTGATTGATGAATTGGTAAGACATTTAGAACTTCAGGGAGTAAAAGTTGAGGTTTTTACAAGTCAACCTGGCTATGCCTTTGGTGTCTCTAAAGCTCCCACAGTTGAAACAGAGGGTCAACTCCGAATTCGGCGTTCAAGCTCTGCTCAACTTTGGTTCGGACGAATTCGCGGCAAAGCTGTCAATGGTGTACTGTTCACTCTTCGTGCTGCACTCCATTTAATTAAAGCTTGTCGTTCGCACGATGTCTTTCTGTTGACTTCGGCACCTCCATTTTTGCCAGTAATCGGGTATTTAGCTAATCTAGCCTTAAGAGCTTCTTACGTTTGCTTAGTTTATGATTTGTATCCAGATATTGCTATTGCCCTCAATGTGATTCCTAAACATCACCCAATAGCACGATTTTGGCAAGCAGTCAATATACAAGTTTGGCGAAAAGCGAAGGGGATAGTGGTTCTAAGTCCAGCAATGAAGCAGCGGATAGTTAGCATTTGTCCAGAGGTAGCGGATAAGATTTCTGTAATTCATAGTTGGGGAAACCCTGACTTGATAGTACCAATACCTAAAAAAGATAATTTCTTTGCTCGTAAATATAATTTAGACGACAAATTTACCGTACTTTACTCTGGTAACATGGGTCGGTGTCATGATATTGATACGATTTTGCTAGCCGCTAAAGAATTGCAAAATGACCCCATTCAGTTTGTATTCGTCGGCAGTGGAGCAAAACGTGAGAAACTTTGTAAAGAGGTGGAGCAGTTAGGTCTTGATAATTGTAAATTTTTACCTTATCAAGAGAAACATGTGCTTCCTTATTCACTAACTGCTTGCGATTTATCTTTGGTGAGTGTGGAAGCAGGGTTTGAAAGTCTTGTTGCTCCCAGCAAACTTTATCCAGCTTTAGCTACGGGGCGACCGGTAGCAGTGATTTGTCCCCAAAGCTCGTATCTCAATCAACTGGTTGCCGATGGTAATTGCGGCGCCACTTTTAAGAACAAGGATAGTCATGGTCTAGCTGAGTTTATTCGTGAACTATATAAGGATAAACCATTAGCTGAAAAAATGGGTAAAGTGGGGCGCCTGTATATGCAGTCACATTTTACGCCACAGGTCATAGCTAAGGAGTATTTGGAGGTGTTGCGTCGGGCAATTGCTAAATAGGTTTGATGTGAAATTAAGGGCGTTATTGTTCTGTGTCTTGCAATTAAATAATTTTTAGTACGTCTGGGAATTAATTTTAGTGATTGCAAAAAAAGATGAGTATTTTATTAGGAAATATAGCCTAGGCAACAAATTTATCTTATTTACTCTGCTAGTATAAATCGTGTCAAGACAGGTACTTCCTAAGTGTAATCTAAAATCTAAAATTTGTTAGGAGTGGGCTTCGATGGTCTTTACGATCTCAGTCTCTCCAACGCAACCTTCTAGTAGTCTAGTTTATTTTGACTGAGATGGAGGCCGAAGTGCAGAAAAGGTGTAACCGAAATCGGAAACGTCCTAAAAAACGAGCTATTTATTGTCCAGAACATAGGTGTTATGTTGATAGCGTAAGTCAAAAATATCCCTTATTTGCAAATACCGCAGGACAATTACAAGAACGAGGGATGGGACACTTAAATGCGCGCATGTTAGTAGCGGCAAAAACTACTGTTCCTTTAAACGGTGAGTGGTTAGAGGCTTTTTGGTGCGAACAGTGTCAAGAAACCAAATGGTATCGTGTCCGCAAGCATGAACGCATCTATGAGTTATCAGTGGCGCCAGCAGAACTTTGGCAGCGAGTAACGGGTGTGGCTTATCCTCATGGAAATCCAACTGTAGGGGAGTTTACTCAAAGGCAGTCGCGGAGGATTGCTTACAAGACTATTAACGATTTTAAGTTTATGAGTTAATTTATTAATTTTTATATTTTTAATATATGAGCAATCAAGGGATAACTCCCCGACAGAAGTTGGTAATTGAAGCCGGACGTACCGAGCAGCAATATTGGAAAGACTTGTGGCGTTACCGAGAATTGTTCTATTTTCTCGCATGGCGTGACATATTAGTTCGCTATAAGCAAACAGTTATCGGTATTGCCTGGGCATTGATTCGTCCTTTTTTGACGATGATAGTCTTCACTGTGGTATTTGGTAATTTGGCAAAGTTACCTTCAGAGGGGGCGCCTTATCCAATTTTGGTGTTTGCAGCGATGTTGCCCTGGCAATTCTTCTCCAGCGCTTTGTCTGAATGTAGTAATAGCTTAATTAGTAATGCTAATTTAGTTTCTAAAGTATATTTTCCTCGGTTAGTAGTACCAACCAGTGCAGTTATTGTCAGCTTTGTAGATTTTATGGTCTCAGTAATCATTTTGCTGGGATTGATGGCTTGGTATGATTTTATGCCTGGGTGGCGATTTTTGACACTACCGCTATTTATTATTATTGCCTTTGCTGCATCAATGGGCGCCGGGTTGTGGCTGGCAGCACTAAATGTAGAATATCGAGATTTTCGCTACATTGTGCCGTTTATTGTCCAGTTTGGCTTGTATATATCGCCAGTTGGGTTTAGTAGCAGTATTGTACCAGAACAGTGGCGCCTGATTTATTCGCTAAATCCGATGGTGGGGGTAATTGATGGGTTTCGTTGGGCTATTTTGGGGGGAGAATCACGGTTGTATTTGCCTGGGTTTTTCTTGTCTTTGGGGCTTGTGATGTTGTTGTTTACTACCGGAATTTGGTATTTTCGCAAGATGGAACGCAAGTTTGCTGATGTGATTTAATATCAAAGTTTAAGTTTAAATCTAAAATCTAAAATATTAAGATGTCTGACACTGTTATTAAAGTTGAAAACCTAAGTAAAAAATACATTATTGGGCATCAGCAGGAGGAAAGATATACAGCACTGCGAGATGTAATTGCTAATAAAGTTAAGTCTCTAGGTAGTTTCATTCAAAATCCAAAATTTCAAATCCAAAATGATTCTGAGGAGTTTTGGGCATTAAAGGATGTTTCATTTGAGATTAAGCAGGGTGACAGGGTTGGGATAATTGGACGAAATGGCGCTGGAAAATCAACTTTATTAAAAATATTAAGCCGAATCACAGAGCCAACTTCAGGAAGGATTTCAATTGAGGGTAGGGTTGCAAGTTTATTGGAAGTTGGGACGGGGTTTCATCCAGAGTTGACTGGTAGGGAGAATATTTATCTTAATGGCGCTATTCTGGGAATGAGCAAGGTAGAAATCAAGCGCAAATTTGATGAAATTGTCGCTTTTGCAGAAGTAGAGAGGTTTTTAGATACACCAGTTAAGCGTTACTCTTCTGGGATGTATGTGCGATTGGCGTTTGCCGTGGCGGCACATTTAGAGCCAGAAATTTTGATTGTGGATGAGGTGTTGGCGGTGGGGGATGCCCAGTTTCAGAAGAAGTGTTTGGGGAAGATGGAGGATGTGGGCAAGACAGGCAGAACAGTTTTATTTGTAAGCCATCAAATGGGAATGATTGCAACACTTTGTAATCATGCAATTGTTATGCAAAGCGGTAAAGTAATTCTACAAGGGAATACTAAAGAAGCTATATCTTACTATACAGAAAGCTCAATACTGAAGCAAAATAATAATTTTTATCTTTCTCAACAAGCAAGATTAGATAAAGAAGTATGCATAACAGAAGTTGAGACACTTGACAAATCTGGTACAAAAAAATCTGAATTTGAGCATACAGAGCCGATTACGGTAAAAGTTAAGTGTGCTATTAATAAATGGCTTAAAGGTATATTAATAGGAATTACATTAAAAGATATACAAAATCAAAAAATATTTACGACGCAACGTTTATTAGACGATTATAAAATGGGAGCAAATGTTAGTGAGTTTACAGCGCATGTGCAAATTCCAGCAAATTTTTTAACCGGAGGTCAATATAGATTTTACTTAGCTTTACATATTCCAAATGTTCAATTCTTAGACCAAGTAGATGATGTTTGTACATTTAGTATTATAGATGTTGGTTCAGAATTAGCAATGTATGGAGATGTAAATAATGGGTGCGTTTTTGCTAATTGTGATTGGCGTATTCAGCCATACTAAAATTTAGTTTTATCTCATTTTTATGCTCGAATTGTAATTGTTTTGAAAATTTAACCGGTGAATCATGAAAATTGCTCATTTTAATTATGGTCTTAATGGCGGAGCGGGTATTGCATCTCGTCGTCTGCACGATTCACTTGTCAGTTACGATATCGATAGCAAATTTTACCATCTTGAATCGATATCCCCTAGCAATTCATATATTAACTTACAAGAAAATACAAAAAATAATATTTATAATAAACTACATAAAAAAATAAAGCATAGATTGTATCATAAAGGTTTAAATCGCCATATAATTGGTCGTCCAGAGGGCTATGAGCTATTTAGTTATTCTCAGCTTGTTCAGAAGACGAATATATTATCAATGATTGGAAACTATCCAAGTCTTGTACATCTTCATTGGATATCCAATTTAATAGATTACCCATCTTTTTTTAGCTCAATACCAGATTCACTGCCAATTGTATGGACGTTGCATGATATGAATCCATTTACTGGCGGGTGTCATTACGCATGGGATTGTCATCAATATAAAGAACATTGCAACAATTGTCCTCAAGTTGCTATACCTTCAGATTTTGACATATCTTACAAAAACTTTTCAATAAAGAAAAAATCCCTTATCAATAAAAATTTGCATATTGTAGCTGATAGTCATTGGTTAGAGAAAGAGGCTCGATCAAGTAAAATATTTGAAAATGCAAAATCTTTTCATACAATTCACTATGGTTTAGACCATAAGCTATTTTATCCAATCAAAAAAGTTGTTTGTAAAGCTTCTCTTGGGATAGACCCTAGCACTACTGTAATTGCGTTTGGCGCAGACAATATTACAAATAGAAGAAAGGGCTTAAAGGAACTAATAGATGCCTTAAAGCAAATAGAACCAACGAATAATATTTTACTTTTATGTTTTGGAAAAGGGAAAAGCCAAATTGATATTAATAACATAAAAATTAAACACGTTGGTTTTATGGAATCGCCTAGCCTCCTTTCCCTAATTTATTCGGCGTCAGACATGTTTGTTATTCCATCGCTGTATGAGGCATTTGGTCAGACATCATTAGAAGCAATGGCTTGTGGTACGCCAGTTATTGGCTTTGATACAGGTGGAATACCTGATATGGTTCATCATGGAAAAACAGGATTATTAGCAAAGCCAAAAGATTCACATGATTTAGCAATGCAAATAAAATGGTTGGTAAATCATCCAAAAGAGAGGAAGCAAATGGGTATTAATGCACGTCAATTAGTTGAGCAAGAGTATACGCTTCAAGTTCAAGCTGAAAAGTATATTTTTCTTTATATAAAATTATTGTCTAAACATATTGATTAGCATTAATTTGTTATTCATTTCATATCAATCTAACAACTATTATAATTAAAAATGCCAGCAATAAACACAGTTTTAACACTAGCAGACCTACCGTCACCACCGTCAGGTAAAACAGGATGGCCTTGGACGGAAGAAACCCCATTATTACCAAATAAAATGCCAGATGGTTCGGAATGTCCAAAAATTAGTATTGTCACCCCAAATTATAATTATGGGCAATTTATTGAGGAAACCATTCGTTCTGTGTTGCTTCAAGGTTATCCGAATTTAGAATATATTGTGATTGATGGGGGAAGTACGGATAATTCTGTTGAAATTATTAAAAAGTATGAGCCTTGGCTAACTTATTGGGTAAGTGAACCAGATAAAGGTCAAAGTCATGCTATTAATAAAGGTTTTGTCTGTTGCACGGGAGAAATTATGGCATGGCTGAATAGTGATGACTGTTTTAATGAAAGAATACTTTATAAAATAGCTTCTATCTTTATTCAAAAACCAGAAACAAATCTTATTACTTGCCCAGTTAGAAGAATTACTTCTAAAGGTAAGGAAATTACTATTACTCATACTCCATCAACGATTTTTAAAGACATCTTTTATTGGAGTTATTATATGCCACAGGCAGGAGTTTTTTTTAAAAAAAAAATACTAGATAAAGTAGGATATCTGGACGAATCACTTCAGATTCAAATGGATTACGATTTCTGGTTTCGTTTTGCCAAAAAAACGGATTTTTTAAACTATCAAGAAATTGCTGCAAATATAAAAATACACCCAGAAGCTAAAACTACTTCTAATAAATACCAAGCTTTATCTCAAAAAGAAGCATTGCTAGTAAAACTTCGTTATGCAGACGAAGAGATTAAAAATAAGATACTCAATGAATTGGTCTTAGATCGAATAGCATATAATAAACTGCGTAATTCTTTTTGGATCAAAGTATTAATCAAACTTAAGCTGCTTTAAAAATGTTGAATAAAAAAATTACTATATTCGCCCCTGATTTTAAACCAATGCTCGGTGGCGTTGCTGAGTATACTTACCAACTTGCCAATGAGTTAAATAATCTTCAGAGGCTAGATAGAGTACTCACTACTGTGCATCAAGAGCAGAAATACGATTTCAAAACCGAAGGATTAGATAAATATAAACACGATAGAAAACTGGGCAATAAAATTGGCGACAATTTTTTATTTATTCGGAAAACAAGGTCTCTAATTTTTCATTTAAAAAATTATATATTTGTGTTTATTTGCGCTTACAAAATTATAAATAAACGCTCACACTCTTTTTTGTTGATTACATCTATTCGTGAAAAATCCTCAAAAGTCATAGTCAATATTTGTCATTTATTTAATATAAAATATGGTGTAGTATTACATGGTAAAGATATAATAGTTTTATCAAAAAATGACAATAATTACTTAAGAAATGTTTGTAAGCAAGCTAATGTTATTATCTTTAATTCATGGGCAACCAAAAAACTATTTTACTACCTATCATTAGAATTAAATAATAAATTTTATATACTCTATCCAGGAATAAACCCAAGATATTATGAAGAATCTTGTTCGCTATCTATCACTGAATTGGAAAAGCGATTTCATATTGAATTACAAAATAAAACTATAATTTTATCTGTAGCAAGACTAGATAAAAGAAAAGGTATAGATATAGCAATTAGAGCAGTTGCACCCTTGTTACAAGAAGTTGAGAATGTTCTTTACATCATCGCTGGGCAAGGTAATGAATACGAGCAATGCAAACATATAATTGAATCTTATAAGGTTACTGATAAAATTATACTATTAGGGAAAGTGACTGAAGAAGAAAAGTTTAGTTTAATGAAATTAAGTTCAATATTTCTCATGCCTAATCACACTCTTAATAATAAAGATTTTGAAGGTTTCGGTATTAGCTTTATCGAAGCATCTTACTTAAACAATGCGATTATTGCTGGAAAAAGTGGTGGTGCAATTGAAGCTGTTAAAGAAAATGTTAGTGGGTTTTTAATAGATGTAGAGGCACATGACTCAATTGAAATAATAAGATTAATTACTAAAGAACTGTTGGATAAACCTGATTTGTGTAACAAAATATCAATTAATGCAAGCCAATATGTTGTGGAAAATTTTTTAATAAAGAATTTAGTTAGTAATTTTGTTGATTATTTAGATCGAGAAATTTTAGACACTAATTAATCATCAGCTATAGATGTAAGATTGATGAGTCAAATTCGCATCAGAGCGTATTGAATTTAGGGGAGAATATATTCAATTTCTAGACTCAGATGATTTATTAAGTAATAGCATAAGTGAGCATGTTAAGAAAATAAATCAAGGCTTTGATTTGGTATTTGGCAATTTTGAAGAGATAGATGGGGAAGGTAAAATAAAGAAATTAATTACATATAAAGACTGGTTATCCAAACCAGACAAAATAGCCTATATTATATCAAATATTATTCAGACATCATGTCCGTTACATCGGCGGCAATCTATAGCTCAAATAGGTGGCTTTGATGAAAATTTATCTTGTGGGGAAGAAAGAGATGTTCATATTAGGCTTTTTTTTGCGGGAAGTCGCTTCTTTTATCATCCTACAACTGTATATAAAAAGCGGTCAAGTAGCGATTATTCAAGGATTAGTAATGCTTCATGGTTTCACGATGACCCTATGCGATATATTCGTATGGAACATAAAGTTATCAATATGTTGAAAATAGTAAAAAACAATTATTTAACCGATGAAGTTAGAAATCGAATAGCTCACCGATTATGGTGGAGAGGAAGAGTCGCTCTACCTCATGGCTGCAAAGCTGTTGCAAATCATCATTTTGATGAAGCCCGAAAGATTGCTCCTAACTCCTCTGTACCATTGGGGTTACGCTATAAGTTATTCTATAAATTATTAGGAACATATTATACAGAAATGCTTTACCAACTAGTCGGTGAATAGACACAGATTAATTGACTGAAGTCATTAAACATCCGCAAACAATTAAAGTTGGTAAACTAAATATGAAAATAGCCTATATCTTAGCAGAACAGATAGATATAAACGGTACCAGCGGTGCTTCTGCCCATATCCGAGAAAACATCAAACACTTTCGGAAAGCAGGTCATGAAGTTTTCTTAATAACTAATTCTCAAAATCATCTTAAAAAACGAGAGAGCAAGGAAAATAAACTTGTTCCAAATAAAAGCATTCTACTATATTCTATAATACCAAATGTCCTAAAAATCTTTGTAAAAAACTGGCGTATTAGAAGAAGCAATCAAAATCTATTGCTTCAAAATAAACAAATACTAGATAAGTGCGATATTGTTTACGAGAGAGATGCTTTTTGCAATTTTGAAATTTCTAATTACTGCAATAAACATCAAATTCCTCATGTAATCGAATGTAATGGTTTTTTCTGGGGAGAAACAGGTAGCCCTTTTCACAAGTCTCCTGTTCCTACACTTTATAAGAAAAAACATATTAGTAAATGGCTACAAGCTGACCATCTTATTGCTGTTTCTGAAAACTTTAAAAATAAAATGATAGCGGAAGGAGTTGAGCCAAGTAAAATTACTGTCATTCATAATGGTGTAGACTTAGAAGCACATCTAGGTATTTCAGAAAGTGAGATAAAAGGTTTACGTCAAAAAATGGGCTTAGAAAATCACATAGTAATTGGATTTTTAGGTCATATTTTAGAAAAACATCGTATAGATATGTTACTTGAAAGCATTAAATCATTAAATGATGCTAATTATCCAGTAAAAGGTCTAATTGTTGGAGGAGGTATTTGGAACAAGTATCAACAACAAGCAGTGGAAATAGGTATTGCAGACAAAGTTGTATTTACCGGACCAGTTGAATATGCACAAGTACCACTTTTAGTGGCTATCATGGATATCTGTACTTTACCAGGATGTCATGACTATGATTCTCCAGTCAAACTGTTTGACTATGGTGCAGCGAAACGTCCCGTTGTCGCAGTGGATTTTTCTAACGTTCAAGAAATTATCCTCGATGCTAAAAAAGGTTTTTTATTCAAGCAAGGTTCTACTAGTAATTTTGTTGAGAAGTTAAAAATCTTAATTAATTCTCAATCAACAAGAAACGAATTAGGAAACAATCTTTTCCAAACAGTTGAAAGTAATCACACTTGGCAAAAAGTTGCAGAACGCACTTTGGGCATCTTTGAGCAAGTTATTAAATAATTTAATATTTGTTTAATAAAAAGTAACTATTTGCGTTGTTAATTATCAATGAATATCTTACATCTCCATGAAAATATAATTATAAAAGGTGGTTCAGAAGTACATATTAAATTGCTGCTAGAATTACTTCCAGAGTATGGATTTCAAAACTACTGGGTATCCATAAATAAAAATGAAAATGGATATATAGTTAATAACTATTTAACTAAAGATTACTCTGAGTATAATTCTGTATATACAACTATTCAGGCATTAAAATATTTCTGTAGTAAACATCAGATTGATATAATACATATTCACGGTCTTTCAATACCTCTAATAGTTAAAGCTTGCTTTACAATAGCACCTGTCATTAGGTCAATGCACGAGCCAAGAATGATTTGTCCTGGCCACGGAAAGTTTTTCTTAAACCAAGAATCAATATGTTGTAGTCCTTTTGGTATGCACTGTTTAGCAGATGCGTATACCAAAAAATGTGCGCCAAGAAATCCTAAAAGATTATTACATGCTTATAAAAACTCCAAATTTGAAATTAACTATGCAGCCAGCAGATACTTTCAAATAATTGTTATGTCTAATTACATGCTTAACGAAGCAAAATTAGCTGGTATCCCAGAACAAAAATTGAATTTAATTCCTTACTTTGTTGAGTCTTTTTCAGAGTCAACAGAGATTGAACACCACACTC
Organism: Calothrix sp. PCC 7103; assembly: GCF_000331305.1. Taxonomy (GTDB): domain Bacteria; phylum Cyanobacteriota; class Cyanobacteriia; order Cyanobacteriales; family Nostocaceae; genus Dulcicalothrix. The sequence continues at coordinate 2,137,698 of NZ_KB217478.1, forward strand.
AAGAAATAAGAATATTATACTCTGGTAGATTTGCTCCTCAAAAGGGAGTACATCTACTAGTAGAAACTCTTGCTCCTTTACTATCTTTTTTTCCTCATCTTTACTTAGATTTAGTTGGTGATGGCTATTTTTATAATACAATTAACTTATTAGTTCAAAAATATGGGATAGAAGATAAAGTAAAATTTCATGGCTGGCAAGATACGAATTCTATTAAGAACTTATATAAAAAGTCTTCTATTGTAACATTCCCATCTATTTATCCAGAAGCTTTTGGAATAGTTGGTATAGAAGCAATGGCTCATGGGAAACCAGTGATAGGTTTTAAAGTTGGCGGTGTTACAGACTGGTTAGAAGACGGAGTCAATGGTTTTGCTGTTAAAAGCCATGATGTCATCGAGTTTCGCAATAAATTGAAATACTTAATAACTAATAACAAAATGAGATATATTATGGGCAAAAATGGCAAAAATATTGCTCTAAATAAGTTCTCTAGTAACAAAGTTTTACCTTTACTGGTAGAAGTGTATAAAAATAGTCTTACTTGAATAAATTTGAATTAAAATTGCTCTCCTCACTAATGGCATATATCCTTATGTGATTGGGGGAATGCAAAACCATTCTTACTATTTAAGCAAGTTTTTAGTTCAAAATGGCATTAACCTATACCTTTATCATACCCGAATAAACTCAGAATATGACATTACTTAGTTAGACTTTTTTATCAAATAAAAGGGGTTTAAAACCCCATCCTCTTGGGTTGTCTGTGCGTGCGTTGGGGTTTAAATCCCCAACGCACGCACTTAATTGCGAATTGTTAATCATGAAGAAAAAAATATAAAGGGTAGTTAAAAAATGAAGGTTATATCAATTGTAATTGTCCAAGACGAAGCAGACATTGTAGAAGAAGTACTAAGAGATGCTGCTCTGATGACAGATTTAGTCTTAATTTATGATACCGGAAGTGTTGATGGTACATTAGACATGATCTGTAAACTTCAATCTGAGTTTTTGAATATTCATATAATTCAAAATAAACCAGTGCATTTTCATGAGTTTGAGACTCGTCGTCATGCTTTACTCCTAGCAAGTAATTACCTCAAAGATGGGGACTGGGTTGCTTGGTTAGATGCAGACGAATTCTTTGGCATTAAGCCGAGTCTTTTTATTAAAAATTATTGTGAGTTCCAAAAACATAATTGGATTAGACATAGACACTATAATTTTTCTCCAACAGAAGTTCAAGTTGAAGAATATCCAGAATATTTCTACTCGTCTAAATTTGATCGAACTCGATATATCTATTACAAAGAATATCCTTATACAGAAACTAAACTTTTTCAATATCGAACTTCATGTCTTAAGACAATTGTTGGAAGGAATCCAAGATGGCTGGGTTCACTTTGCTGTGTAAGAATTCCGATTTTACATTACCCTTATAGAACAGTACCTCAAATTAAACGTAGAACGCTTCTTAGAAATTTTTCAAAAAAGCAATTTAGTTCAGAAGTTTGGGGGCGGCACTGGAAAGAGATAAGCTTAAGTAGTGCGTTATATACATTAACAGATACCAAAGTAAAAGAATATTATCCACAAATTATATCAAAAGACCTACTTAGGCTCGATGGGTGTTACGACTCTCGGGAAAGTAGATTACAGCGTTTATTTACAGTTACGAAGAAAAATGTTGCGAGAATAATGACAATTGCTATAGGTTTAGAGTGTATTGATAAGTTTCTATCTAAAAAATTAGAAGTTAGTGAGCCATCTGTTCGTTATAAAGATTCAAACTTCATTGCCGAATATAAAAAGATGTTTCTCGTTGCAGAGCAAAATGATTTTTAATATTAACTTGACCCGATTATGAAAAATTAAACTAGCTCTCTTACATATTAATTTATCTAGCTACATAACTTCTTAACTAGTTAATTGAAACGGCATAATTAATATATAAATCATGAAAATCGCTCTTCTTACTAACGGCATATACCCCTATGTAATTGGGGGAATGCAAAAGCATTCCTACTATTTAACTAAGTTCCTAGCTCAAAACGGCGTTAACGTAGACCTTTATCATACACAATTAAATTCAGAACATGACATTACCCAATTAGAGTTTTTTACTCCTGAAGAAAAACGATATATCCGTTCTATTGTTATTGACTTCCCTGAAAATCAATACTTTCCAGGACACTATATTTTAGAATCAAAACAATATTCAGAGAAAATCTTCCAAGTTCTGAAGAACAATTTAGATGTAAATTTTATTTACGCAAAGAGTTTTACAGCTTGGCAATTATTAATTGAAAAAAACAACGGTCTAAAAGTTCCACCAGTAGGAATAAATTTTCATGGTTATGAAATGTATCAAAAAGCTGCTTCATTTAAAGTGAAGTTGGAACATTTACTTCTGAGACAACCAATTAAATTAAATATAAAACAAACAAATTACGTGTTTTCTTATGGAGGAAAAGTAACTAATATCATCAAAAATATCGGAGTAGAAACCGACAAAATTATCGAAATTCCCACTGGAATAGAAGCTCAATGGCTCAATACCAATATACAACCAAGTCATATTCCTCGAAAATTAATTTTTTTAGGAAGGTATGAAAGAAGAAAAGGAATAGAAGAATTAATGAAGGTTATTCAAGAAATAGTGGATCAATATGAATTTTCCTTTCATTTTATTGGTCCGATACCCGAACATTTAAGATTAAGCTTTAAAAATATCCACTATCATGGACAACTTTCCAATGTAAATGAAATCAAACGCATTTTAAGAAGTTGTGATGTTTTGGTATGTCCTAGTTATTCAGAAGGTATGCCAAATGTAATTTTAGAAGCAATGGCTTCTGGACTAGCTGTAATTGCTACAGATGTTGGTGCTGTAAGTGCGATGGTTTCCGAACAAAATGGTTGGTTGATTAGTCCAGGTAGTAAACATCAGCTTCATCAAGCTTTAATTAATGCTATTCATGCTTCTGATGAAGAATTAACAAACAAAAAAAGAAAAAGCCAATCTATAGTTAGAGAAAATTTTACCTGGGATAAAGTGATTCAAAAAACTATAAATAAAATACAAGCTCTTATCTAGAAAAAGTATAGATATAAGTCAAAAATAAAAGCTAAATATGATATCGAGTCTTAATTTTATACTGGAAGTCTGCCGACAAGAAATCACGTTCAACATTTAATATTAATATTTCATCTTGATGAAACTTGCCATTCTCCAAACTCGACTCTCACCTTATTTTGTCGCTTGCCTGCGTGAATTTAAACAACAAACTGGTGCAGAACTTTTAATATATGCTTGGCCCAACCAACCAAATGCCCCTTTTGATGCAAGCGCCTTTGCCGACTTGGGCGAGGTATTCAACCGATATGAGTACAGCAACGAAACTATCTTGAATCAGTTGCTAGCGTTTTCTCCCTCTGCCGTATTAGTTAGTGGCTGGAAAGATAAGGGCTATGTTAGCATTTGTCGGCGCTTAAAATCTCAAGGAATTTCGATTATTGCCGGTTGTGATACTCAATGGAAGGGTTCATTGCGTCAGCATATTGCCTCATGTATTGCCCCTTTTCATGTACAAAAATTCATTGATATACTTTGGGTCACCGGAGAGCGTCAGCGTTATCTCGCGAAATCTTTAGGATTCGATGGCGATCGCTGTTGGGATGGTTACTATGCTTGTGATTGGGATGCCTTTGCCGCTCAACCAAAATGCACAGCATCTGAACAGCACCCCTATTTCTTATATGTTGGGCGCTATGCATCAGAAAAAGGACTCGATACCCTTGCTGCTGCGTATCAATCTTATTGCGAACAAGTACAAGAACCTTGGATGCTAGTTTGTGCAGGTGCAGGACCACTAGGTAATACGCTAATTGCTGCTGGTGCTAAAGATAAAGGGTTCGTGCAGCCCAAAGAGCTTCCAGCCCTAATGCAAGGTGCATCGGCTTTTGTGTTGCCTAGTCGTTTTGAACCTTGGGGCGTTGTTGTCCAAGAAGCTGCCGCCAGTGGTTTACCGCTGATTCTCTCTGATGCCTGTGGAGCAGGTGTGCATCTTTTGCGTTCTTACCATAATGGTTTGAGTTTTCCAGCTGGCTCCATTACTGGACTAACTCGCGCACTCAAAGCAATGCATTTACTTACACCCCAGCAACGCTTAACATACGGTCAGGCTAGCCATGAGCTTTCCAAGCAATATACACCACAACGCTGGACACAGACATTATTGCAGGGCTTGCAGCAGATAAGAAATGCTAGTTTTTAATCGTCACAGTCATTATTAAGGAATTTTTAAAGAATGCTGTCTATTAAACAATACACTAATTGCTTAATTCAATTGTATGCTTAAGTTCTTTTGGAAGCATTTTCCTATTTTTTACATGTTGCCCTTTATTATGGCAACAACACAGATTAATCAGATAGCTGCAATTGGCGAAGTCTTAAGATGGGCGATTTTAGTGATTGGTTGTGCGATAGCAGCTAAATCTGGATTTAGAAGAGCTGGACATAAATACAAAATTTTAACCCAGGCAGATAAAGCTATTATTGTCTTTCTCTTAGTATTTTTAATTTCTGAAATTTGGACAATTGAGCCTTGGTTCACAGTTCAACGAGCTATCAGCATAATATTATTGTATGGATGCTCTTTCTGGACTCTATGGGAATATACCGATAATTTCTCAGAACAAGTCTTAATTCGTAAACTATTGTATGCTTTAGCAATTATTTTTGGTATAAATTTGTTATCAAATTTTTTGCTGCCAAATACATGGTTGGCTGGCCGGTTTCGAGGTATTTTTGAGAATCCAAATAATATCGGTCTCATCTTGGGTCTCGCGATTCCCTTAGTTCTTGGTCAGTGGCTGCGTACTCGCCAAGGGGTATTTCTTGCTATATTAAGTCTTTTTTCTCTTAATCTTATCGCCAGTGGTAGCCGCAGTCCAATGTTGGGCATAGCTGTTGCGATGGTAATGATTCTGATATCGCTGCTTGCTAAACGTCCTACCCAAGCAATCGTAATGTCTTTGCTAGCCGTTTTTGGTTTAGCATTTTTTATTCAAACCGACCTTTTTGCTAACAATATTCTACGAGAGAGTTCCTTAACAACAGCATCTAACCGTACCTATTTTTGGGAACTAGCTGAGAGATATATAGCTCATCGTCCAGATTTTGGTCACGGATTTGGTACAGATGCTCTGATTCATGAACATTATGGGATTGTATTAAAGGATCTTAAATTGCGCGGTTATGGAGTTATGAGCAGTTATTATGGTCTTGCCGTGCAAATTGGCTGGCCTTTCACCTATTGTTTTTTTGGTTTACTATGGGGATTTGTTGTTTATAGCTGTGTGAAATATTGGCGTAACTATGAATTAGTCACTCTAGTCGCATCTTTAGCCTGTGGTTTGATTATTTGTATTTTTGAACCAGCTATCTATTCAGCTGGAAACACCTTCTCTTTCTTATTTTGGATGATTGCAATGTTGGCTATCAGACGTAGTTGCTATCAAAGATGGGAATTCTTGTTTTGGGTTTGATAGGCATTTATGTTTATTGAAATTTTTAAATTCGTAGTACTGCTTATCTCTTCATTGGCAATTTAGCCAGATATCGTTAATTATGAAAATCCTTCATGTAATCCCCTCCGTAGCTTCAGTACGGGGTGGTCCTAGTCATGCTGTTTTGGGTATGGTTAAAGCGCTGCGTAAATCGGGTATTGATGTTGAAATTGCAACCACCAACGATAATGGTTCTAATTTACTTAACGTACCTCTTTACCAATGCACCGAATATCAGGGAGTTCCAGTCTGGTTTTTACCGCGTTTTTCGCCGCCATTAAAAGAGTTCATCTTTTCTACTGCTTTGACACGTTGGCTGTGGCAACATATCCCTGATTACCAGATTATTCATACTCATTATTTATTTTCCTATCCCTCTACTTGTGCGGGTTTAATTGCCCGTCGTCAGGGAATTCCTTATATAGTGAGAACAATTGGTCAACTCGCACCTTGGGCCCTAGCTCAAAGTCGTCTCAAGAAACAGGTATACACATCACTCATTGAACGACGCAATCTCAGTCGTGCAGCAGCTATTCATTGTACTTCTGCTGGTGAAGCAGAGGATGTCCGTAACTTTGGTATTCAGACTCCTACTATTACCCTACCTTTAGGAGTAAACCAACCCGATCATTTTCCTGAAGCAAAACAAAAACTACGCTACATCCATAACATCTCAGCACAAACCCCTATAATACTTTTTCTCTCTCGTCTTCACTATAAAAAGCGTCCCGATTTACTGATACAAGCTCTTAATAAACTAGCAACTCAAAACTTAGACTTTCATTTAATATTTGCAGGTTCAGGTGAATCAGATTATGAAAACCATCTGAAAAATTTAGTGGCATCCAGTGGTTTAGCCTCTCGTACCACCTTTACTGGTTTTATCACTGGCAAAGATAAGGAACTTGTTTTACAAGGCTCAGACATTTTTGTGCTGCCATCTTTTTCAGAAAACTTTGGCATTGCAATAGTAGAGGCTATGGCAGCAAGATTACCAGTAATTATTACTTCTGGAGTGCAAATTGCACCCGAAATAGCCCAAGCCAAAGCTGGATTAGTAGTAGAAGGGGAATTAGATACTTTAAGTAATGCGATTGCACAATTACTAGCCTCTCCAAGGCTACGACAGCAACTGAGTGAAAATGCTAAAGAACTAATAAATCATAAGTATTCTTGGAATGCGATCGCGCAAAACTTAGCGTCTGTTTACGCTGCAATTAATGAAGGTAAAAAATTGCCAGAATATAACCCTGAAATCGATTACACTATACCAACAACAAGGTAATAGCGTTTTTACCGAAGTTTCTGACTTTAATTTATTAGTTATCATCTAGCAAAGCGGCTCCTTACGGAAAATATTCAAGTATATGGTATCGACAATTTAAATTAATAAGCTAAAACACATCTAAATTGCATCTCCTAAAAATCCATAATTCACGTGATTCTAATCTCATACCATACGTAGAATTTAAGCCAGATACAACCATTGAGAAAGGGATTGCTAATTTTGTTGATTGGTATGAGGATTACTACAAGATGAAAGTATGAAGGTTGGGAAACTCATTGGTGTCAATTTAAGAGCGTAAGTCCGGTATTTGCTGCGTGTAAGCATTAATCACTCGGTGATGCTTGCCTGTATTTAAATAATTCAAACCCTTTATAGTGTTCGGCAATATGATATAAAATCTCATTAACAAAACATCAATGAAATCGTGTAATTATCACCTCAAAAGGTATTGGATTTTTGGTACAGCCGTTTTTCTGGTTATATCCCTAAGCATAATTCCCATACGATTAGCTTTAGCCTTTTACCAAGCTCCCCAACCCCAAGCCATCCTCACTCTCGGTGGTGGAGACGATAGGGAAAAATTCACCGCCCAATTTGCCCAAAATTATCCCAACCTCGACATCTGGGTTTCTACTGGTATACCTCCACAAAAAGCCAATGCTATCTTCCAAGCCGCAGGTATTCCAGAACACCGTATTCATTTAGATTATCGTGCTTCCGATACTGTTACCAACTTTACTACACTTGTTTCTGATTTAAAACAACGGCGCCTCCAACACGTTTACCTTATCACCTCAGATTTTCACATGCCCAGAGCCAAAGCAATCGCCACTTTAGTTCTCGGTAGTCAAGGCATCGCTTTTACTCCAATTTCCATTCCTTCCAACCAACCCAGAGAATCCATCTTCCGCATCGTCCGCGACAGTGGTCGTTCCCTACTATGGATTGTCTCAGGTCGTACTGGCGCCAGCCTTAACTCTCGTCTCACCCGTCCAGAATATGCGTTTAGACAAATACACTCTCGGTACATATAGCCCCGGCGCCTCTTTATCGAAGCAATTACTATGGTACTTCATTGGGGCACCTTTAGTTGAAAGTTATTGGCTACCAATATCTAGCCTCAAAGTTTGGACACTTCGCTTATTCGGCGCCAAAATAGGTCAAGGTGTCCGCATCAAGCCAGGAGTGAAAGTGAAATTTCCCTGGCGCCTGACAGTCTTTGATTACGTATGGATAGGTGAAAATGCTTGGATAGATAACCTGGCGACTGTGACTATAGAAAGTCATGCTTGTATATCTCAAGGCGCCTATCTTTGTACAGGCAACCATGACTGGAACCATCCCGACTTTAAATTAATTCCGGCGCCTATACATATCGAGGAGAGTACTTGGATTGGAGCAAAGTCAGTAATTGGTCCCGGAGTCACCGTTAAACAAGGCGCCGTATTAGCACTGGGCGGAGTTACCGGACGCTCTTTAGAAGCGATGACAATTTATACAGGTAATCCAGCACAAGCAGTCAAGCAAAGAAAATTGGAAGTATTGGGACTCTAAATATCAATAGCAAACAAAAAATTGGGCGCCAAGCAGCGATAGCCGCACGTCAAAATCAAATCGTATTATTTCTTTCGTGCAGTGCCGATGAATACTCCTATGAAATTGAGACACTTCAACAAGGTGCTTTTACTTAGAGAACACCAATAGAATAATTGATCCAATGTTGTCATGCTGAGTGTAACGTAAGCTAACCCGCGCATCTCAAAGCTTAACGCGACCATTTCAATAAGATTCTTTATTTTACGCGAGTTGCGTTTATATGCCATACAGTTTCTCAACACAAACTCTCTTATTCTCTAAAAATCTGCGCCCGGAAACGCTCAAAGCTTTGGGCTTTAGATGCATTACTCTGTACGTAAGGTTCCCATGCACTTAAACTTAGCTGATCACTATATATTAATCCATTAATCATCCACAATACCTTCGCCAAAAATATGATTGGCAAAAAGACTTTTGCCGTCAACGTTTCCAGTCAAACAAAATATTGAATCTGTCTGTTATACGTTAACCCCAGAGTCCTTATATACCAAGGTTTTGAATTTAAAAACCCGGTGTGGAATAACGGGACAGAGTTTTTAACTAGTCTGGGAATTATAGCGCTTATTTCTCTGATACGAAAAAGCCTTAATTCTAGAAGCGTTGATGCTACGTTACGACTCCGAAATCTGGCGAAGGTATTGCATCCAAGAAGACAGTTTTTAAGTGACGTAAGTCACAGTAATTACTGTATTGACGTAGGTATCCAAATACCTGACTATAGAGTTGGGTTGAGTTTGACATGATGCACATTTGGCAGGGGAAACGCATCTAAAACAAAATTAAAGGATATTGACAGCATGTTTTTCATAATCAGGACAGCAAATGTGGTATATTCAAAGTAGATACGTACAACTGGATGCTTAGTGGGAGCAAAACTCTCCGAAAGCCTACACTTGGGCGTGTAATTTATTATTTTATATTTGGAGGTAGGTATGACGACTGTCGTTGCTAGGTGGGGCAACAGTTTAGCGATTAGGCTTCCTAGAGCTTTGGTTGAACAAGTTCAGATGTCTGAAGGGACTAGTATAAGTTTTAGTGTGTCGGGTAATAGTATCATAATAACACCCCACAGTCGAAAAAAATATACCCTTGATGAATTGTTAGAAGGTATGACACCAGACAAATTTCATTCTGAGATAGATACTGGAGTTTCTGTGGGGAATGAAGTTTGGTAGTTAATGCATACATACCCGATAGAGGTGATATTGTTAAACTGGACTGTGGGAGCGCAAAGCAAATTACGCCTGATTCAATTAGGCGTATATTAGCACTTAGGACATCAGGAATGTCATTTGAAGATATTGCTGAAACACTTAACGCCGAAATGCAACCAACTGGACGCGAGCAGATGGGATATCGCCCTTTTTTAGTTATGTCGCCATTGAAATACAATAGAATGGCTTCTCTAGTTCTAATTTGTCCAATTACGAATCAAAAGAAAGGTCTTAGCTTTGAAGTCGCCCTGACTGATGGAATGATAACCAGCGGTGTGGTGTTGGCCGATCAGATGAAATCACTTGACTGGAAAGTTAGGAAAGTTTTGTTTGTAGAGAAAGCTCAACCGGATGTGGTTGAAGAAGTGCAAGCAAAAATCGAGACTCTAATTTTATAAAGCTTGCACACAACCTTAGATTGGGAAATTAAGCTTAGTTGATTTGGAACGGGCAAGGATGCCCATTCCACAATCACTGCCCATTCCACAATTACATTACATCAACCAATTCTCAGTGGAGGAATCATAGTTTCACTCTCTTTTTCTTTCGGCTCCGGTTTTACGCCATAATAACCCTTAGAGTGATAGTAACCTCCAGTATTAGTATTTACACCTACAGGCTGTTTAGTATCAACGATTTTACCAACCCGCTTTTCTAATTGCTCCCGAAGCGCTTGTTCTTTAGCAGCTAAATCCTTCACTTTTGGATGTTCTGGAGTAAAGCGAGTTTGCGCCACTGCCAACTCATCTTGCGCCTTTTGATATTCAGCTAACACCTGCTGCACACCAGTCGATTGATTTAAATTTGCAAGCTCCACAGCCTGCTGCGTAGTAACTTCCCTTGCGATTCATAAACTGGTTTTTGTGAAAGTGTATTTGCTCCCCTCTCTTTGTAGAAGAGGAGTTGGGGGAGAGGGAACTGCATATCATAGACCAACTTTCTTTATAAGCGATAAACTGGTTGATAAAATATTGACCTAGGAAATAAGTCTATTCATGAAATCGCTGCATTTACAACTCAAAAGATATTGGATTGTTACCTTAGTAGGGTTTATCCTTGCCAAAATAGGTCAAGGTGTCCGCATCAAGCCAGGAGTGAAAGTGAAATTTCCCTGGCGCCTGACAGTCTTTGATTACGTATGGATAGGTGAAAATGCTTGGATAGATAACAGCCGCGCCAGTAACCATAGAAAGCAATGCTTGTATATCTCAAGGCGCCTATCTGTGTACAGGCAACCATGACTGGAACCATCCCGACTTTAAATTAATTCCGGCGCCAATTCACATCCAGGAGCCAAACTAAGTTGAGATTAACCTTCAAATAATCATGAATTAATACATATAGTAAACCTGCCATCTGTTTCCAAGGAACATCCGAATATGTAGCCTTCAGTTCCGGAGATAATCTTTTCGTTGCTTCACCAATAATTTCTAATTTTCGCTCTTACCGCATCTTGAATCATTGTCGTCTGCATAAACGCATCCCTTCCACCGCTCGTATATTCCTCAATTCTTCAATTCCCATAACCGAACTTAAGCAATTTTTATAGAACCATTACTTCTAATCTTATACTAAGGTGTAACACTTTGTATCATTCCACAGAATTTGATTGAATTCTAGGCAGTCGCTACACACCAAAAAGCTAGTAATGGTTTGGTCAAGACCACTTCTGGACGACTAACGAGTATAAGGCGCCTGCTACAATCTAAAGAAACCCCGTAACGTGGTGCTTCCGATACCGTTACCAACTTTACAACCCTCGTTTCCGATTTCAAACAACGGCGCCTCCAACACATTTACCTTATCACCTCAGATTTTCATATGCCCAGAGCCAAAGCAATCGCTACTTTAGTTCTCGGTAGTCAAGGCATCGCTTTTACTCCCATTTCCATCCCTTCCAGTGAACCTAGAGAATCCATCTTCCGCAAGTCCAGAATATGCGTTGAGACAAATACACTCTCGGTACATATAGTTCCGGCGCCTTTACTTCTAAGAAACACATCCCCGGAGCAATAGATTTGGTAGGAGCGTAACGCTTCAAAGCACGCTTAGATTTTTCAGTGCCTCCTCAACCACCTGACTTTTCACTTAGGGACTTCCAAAAATTAAATTCTCCATATTGTGGGATGGGCATCCTTGCCCGTCGCATATCTAGGGCGGGCGAGGACGCCCACCCCACAAGAAAATTTTGAGTATTTATTTAATTGGAAGTCCCTTACTTAGACGTTGGCAGTAAAGTACCATCACAAATTAAAACAATGCCAGCATGGACTTCACGAGCATTTGCGAATTTCTCAAAATCTCGAACATTCGCAGTGACTAAAATACGATCTTCTTGAAAAGCATATTCTAAAATTTCATAGTCTGGTGTATTAAGTAGGTTACGATCTCGCACAGCTACAGCATCAAGCAGCATCTCTTTACACAAGTAACGCGCAATTGATGGTGACAAATCCTCATCAATTAAGCAATACCTTCGCCAAAAATATGATTGGCAAAAAGACTTTTGCCGTCAACGTTTCCAGTCAAACAAAATATTGAATCTGTCTGTTATACGTTAACCCCAGAGTCCTTATATACCAAGGTTTTGAATTTAAAAACCCGGTGTGGAATAACGGGACAGAGTTTTTAACTAGTCTGGGAATTATAGCGCTTATTTCTCTGATACGAAAAAGCCTTAATTCTAGAAGCGTTGATGCTACGTTACGACTCCGAAATCTGGCGAAGGTATTGATTAAGAATTTCATTATTTTTAGGTCTACCAATAACCGGATAAGCTCTCACATAGAGTAGAGCAAACTCTAAATCTTCGTTAGATAGGTAGGGATAATCCTCTTGAATTACTTCTTTTGATTCGCCACGATCAAGCATAGTACCAATATGTCGAACAGTGAGACGAGAAGCAGGAAATACTGTTTCACCACCCATAATAGCAGGGTTAATCACTAAATTACTTTTCCACCGATTGAAACGAGCTATCAATTCCGACAGATCATTTGATATAGAATCTAGTTGCAGCACAAAATAGCGCGCGATTTCTAGCTGTGTAGTTCTATTAGTCATCGCATCTACTAAACGGCTATACAAAAGAGTCCGAAAATCAACAGAAAAAGTAAAATCCACCTCTCGCAATGCTTTAAGATATACCAGAGCCGCAAAAGGAAGTCGTGGGGGGTTAGCATTAGAAGTAATGACTGCATACTCCATCTCCTTATAGACTCTCTTGGCTGGAATCTGGACAAGTGCAGCAGCTTCGGTTGGAGTGAAGACAACGTTCATCGTTTTTAATAAAGTATTCCCTATATAGGGAAGATTATATCATATATTTAAGCGTACCATCAATTAGAAAATCTCTGAGCGCAAGTTACTGAGTAACCGTAGGTACACGACTTAGATACAATCATACAAACAACCTTAGATTGGGAAATCAAGCATAAGAACTTATTCAACAGACGAAAGCCAAAAGTTAGGAAGCTTTATAATTTGGCGCCTCACGGTATAGTGTTGAAATAACTGGCAACGGATACAACGGATGTAACGGATAGTTGATTTGGTGAGGCGCCTTACATTGAAGGGCGATTAATTCTTATTAACTTACCTTTTAAATTTTCTTCATTAGAAATAGCTTCATGAATACGCCGCGCCTGACCCTCAAAATCAGACCATTCCGTGCAAATAACAATACCAGCATGTTCAGGGTTATCACGGTGTAATTTGATTAAGTCCCGGCGATTGCGTGTTAAAACTGCACGCTCCACTGCTATGGCATACCTTAAAACATTTTCGTCTGGGATTTTCTGATTGGCATTTCCCGCATCCTTAGCAGTCAAAACATCATAACCAAAAGCACGTAAGAACTCTACCACCGGAAATGGAAAGTTCTCATCTGTATAAAAACGTATCACATCAAAATATCCTAATTTTCTACCATTACTTCGTCATTTTCTCTAATTGCTTGTTCTATCTCAACAGTATGAGCATCTGCATAAGTCCAAGCATTTACTAAATCAGCAGCACTAAGATCAGGAAAAGCTTTTAATATCTCGGCATCGCTCATACCCAAACTACGGTCATTTACTAACGACCAAACGGGAATACGAGTATTCATGATACAAGCATCACCGCCACATACACCAGGTGTTTTTTCAATCCCCTGCCACACATTGGTTAAACTTTGAACCAATATCTGTATCGCTTGAGTTTTTTCAACCGTCGTTAATGCTAGTAGTTGTTTTTCTAGTTCTCTTAAAGTCATAGCTATTATCATCTATACCAATTTACTATATTTAACTCGTTCTTTCACTAATATATAGCAACTGGATGGCCGACGAGTATAAGGCGCCTGCTAATCTCCATAGTAATTAGGACTTACTTTAGCCCCCCTTGAGAAGCACGGTGTACACATAAGTCTTAAAAAGCAGGGGTAGCAGGGGTAGCAGGGGGGAAAAAGGTATGGTTTTTTGAAATCCTCCAACTCTCCAATTGCTTGATTTTTCGTACCCCCCCCCTGCACCCTTTTCTCCCCTGCCCCCGAAGCCAGAAAGTTGTGTGTACACGGTAGCCTTGAGAAGGGGGGTTGGGGGGATCGAAAGCGTCTATAAAGCCTTATGTTTCGTCCTTGTTGCGTAAGTCCTAGTAATATTAAAGATTCGACTTATGACACGTAGACGCTTTACGCTATCTCGAACAGGGAAATCAAAGTCAACAGCCTACCCAGGTGCCGCAGAATTAGCACTATGAGAGCTATGCGCTTCGAGCCGTTCAGCAATCCAAACTTTTATTATTGATTGTCGGGTAACACCGATTCGTGCTGCCTCTCGGTCAAGTGCTTCAATTATCCATGCAGGGAAATCAACGTTTACCCGTCGTTGCTCATAACCTGGACGACGAATCGTATTCATGTCTAGGTATGGCGTTACGTCTTCACCAGAGTCAAATTTATCATCAAACTCTTCAGCCTTCATATAACTTTATCTCCTCATCTCTTGCTCGCCGTACTGATATTATTCGCACCCGCTCCCCTCTATAGGTGAGGTTCCAAACAATGTGCTAGTTTTATATTTTACTGGTGCGCTTGGGGCGCCAGTCGGAGGCTTAATACAGAGAATGATTATATAGCAATTTTAGATTAACGGCGCCTCCAACACATTTACCTTATCACCTCAGATTTTCATATGCCCAGAGCCAAAGCAATCGCTACTTTAGTTCTCGGTAGTCAAGGCATCGCTTTTACTCCCATTTCCATCCCTTCCAGCGAACCTAGAAAATCCATCTTCCGCAAGTCTATAGCAATCCTATATGAGTTGTAAAAAATTATATCCACGTAGAGACGCGATTAATCGCGTCTCTACAACACGCGGATTTTACGAATGATTTAGGATTGCTATAGAATATGCGTTGAGACAAATACACTCTCGGTACATATAGTCCCGGCGCCTTTACTTATATCTTGTACCTACACCCTAGAAGGGTGCGGCTACACGAACAAAGCCTGCCTACGCAGGCTATAAATACTTAGTTTTGGGAAAAGTCATCTTACTAATTTTTAGCTTGCGAAGACATGCTTTCGCCTGTGGCTACGGTCATTTTGGGAAATTAGCGAAGTTATTGCCACTAACAGAAGTGTTTTAATTCTCAAGCTAGGCTAATTTTTATTGATGGAACTGGCGAATGAAAATTGAAACAGATAGAGAATTTTGGCTGCGTCAACTCTCTGAATGGCGCCAACTTGTACAGCAACGCGAATTAAAGAAACTCAATACACAAAACTTGGCGCCCATTAACAATGATACGGCGAACAAGTCTGTTTAATATCCGCTTCATATCGTCAGGTGTTCGAGAGTCCCAGTAGTCGAAATCGCGAAACATTTGTATTAATTCTTCTCTCACTAACAAACTACGTTTTGTTACAGTTTCATGCAAGCTTAAAATACTACCTATTTGGTCGCGTATTCCATCCTTAGCTTTTTCTACGAATGGATTAACTGGTAATTTCTCTAATCCTGCTAAGGTTTCACGGAGTTGTTTTACTTCTGTCGGTTCAGAGCGCTTTTCTTCTCCTAAGTCTATCATTCCAGCTAACCGGGTTGCTTCCTTAATTAAAATGTCGGCAACTTGATTGTCGATGCTGCGACTAGATATCATCTGTTTGACATCGCATCGTCCCAGAGAATAATAAGTGCATTGATAATAAGCATTATATTTCCCTTCACGGTCGCGCCGAGAAGACATGCGCGTTAATGCACCACCGCACTTACTACATTTTAATAAGTTTGCAAAAGGGTTAGCGGTGTTACCTGTTTGTGCTGCCCATTTATTGTTTGCATTCGCACGAATAATCCGCTTTACGTTCTCGTGTTCTTCACGGGTGATTATTCCTTCATGGGTATCCCAGTTACAGTCCCATTTATCAAAATGCTTTAACTGCTTTCCTGATGGACTTTTAGTTGTTACATTAAAAGGAGTTCCACCAGCGTGTACTGGGTTTACCAAAAAGTTTTTTAATCCTGCTGGAGACCATTGCAAACTCGCCCAAGGATATCTTTTATAAGTACTATTATTATTTGATACAAAATTTACATCGTCTATATTTTCTACATTTATTAAATGTTTGCTTAAATGTTTGCTTAAATGTTTGCGATTTTCTTTATTACCGCGCGCTTCAACTTTACCAGGAGTTCCAAACATTTTATTAAGAGTGTCGCAGGTTTTACGAACGCTACCACATTCTTTAAATACCTCAAAAATAAACTTAGCTAATTCCCAAGCTCTAAAACTACGTTTTGCTTCCAGTAGTGAAACACACCAAGTTTCATCTTTTTTATACTGGTCGTTTTCTACTTTCCATCCAAAAGGCGCCAGTCGATGACTTTTTCGTTGCACCATACGGAGTTTACGTTCTGCTGAAACGCGACTAGATAGCATTTTTATTTCAAATTTAGCAGCAGCTAATAATATATCTATCGTTAATTCTCCACCTAACGATTCAGTATCGATTGCTTGATCAAGCGCTACCAACTTAATACCTTTTTCTTTTAGTACTTCCAGCAAAGAATAAAATAGTCGAGAACTTGAACCAATTCTATCAATTCTTGTAACTACTAACTCAGTAACAGTTCCTGCTGATACTTTCAAATCATCTATTAATTGCTGCAACCCTTCTCGCACCTCAGTTGATCGAGATTGGATATCCCAGTAAAACCGGGAACACCCTGCATTTTTGCCTCTCTCTAGTTGCTTTTTTAGGGCGCCTCGATCTTCTTGCTGTTCTATACTAGAAACTCTTCCGTAGAACCACTTTTCTGTCATAATCCAATACTTCTAATGCTGCTTAGTTAAGAATTTATTTGGTACGTACAAAACTAAAGACATAAACTGAAGCGTCTTTTATGTCGATAATCTATTTTATTTTATTTTATTCTATTCTATTATGAATATAGCACGTCCTTTCTAAATGCAGAAGAACCAACTGCTTGCGATTTGATAGCTGACTTTGGTATCAATTTACTTTGGCATCCATCGCTAGGGTTGGAGTTAGGTGAGAACCTTCAAACGTTGTTATGGAATTGTGTATTGGGTAACACTCCTTTAGACATTTTGGTGTTTGAGGGTTCGGTTGTTAATGCACCAAATGGTACTGGTGAATGGAACAGATTCGCTGACCGCCCAATGAAAGACTGGTTAGCTGATTTATCTAAAGTTGCTAACTATGTTGTGGCTATCGGTGACTGCGCTACTTGGGGTGGTATACCAGCTATGGCGCCTAATCCCAGCGAATCCAAAGGGTTACAATTCCTTAAACGCTCTGAAGGTGGGTTTTTAGGTAAAGATTTTAAGGCTAAATCAGGATTACCTGTAATTAATATTCCTGGTTGTCCTGCTCACCCAGATTGGATAACTCAAATTTTAGTGGCAATAGCTACTGGACGTATTGGTGATATTGCCTTCGATGAACTTAATCGTCCACTGACTTTCTTCAAGACTTATACTCAAACTGGCTGTACTCGTAATATCCACTTTGCTTACAAAGCTTCTACAGGTGAATTTGGTCAACGCAAAGGTTGTCTATTTTATGACCTTGGCTGTCGTGGGCCCATGACTCATTCTTCTTGTAACCGCATTCTCTGGAATCGTGTATCTTCTAAAACGCGCGCGGGAATGCCTTGTATTGGTTGTACTGAACCTGAGTTTCCTTTCTATGACCTCAAACCAGGAAGTGTGTTTAAAACGCAAACGCTTATGGGAGTTCCGAAAGATTTACCACCAGGTGTAAATAAAACTGGCTACGCAATATTAACAATGGTGTCAAAAGACACGATGCCTGAATGGGCTGAAGAAGACTTTTTTACTGTCTAGTGCCACGAGGGCAACGAGGGCAACGGATGAGAGCGGATGTAACGGATATGCAATAAATAACATCCGTTACATCCGTTACATCCATTACATAATCCGTTGCCAGCAATATTACAAATAAGAGAGGAGAATAATGGGAACTCAAATATTAGTGGTATGCTACAACGCAGGAAAATACTAACGGCACCCTGTCCTCAAAATGCCGTATTTTGTCGCATGAAAAGAAGCAAGCGCACAGCATAGCCAGCAAGACTTGCTTCACCTCCTTAGTACCAACATTCTACTACCCTAATAAAACCCAACATTTTATTTACAACTAAATAGTTATATAGCGAGATACGTAAGTAATCGCCAAAATAAAAACAAAATTGTGTCAGTATTAAATATTGTATGGCACCGAAATTACTAAGAAAAGCTAAGTTGTAACACAATATGTCTACGTACTTATTTAGTGATATAGTGATTAATTTTATTTAACTCTTAGCTGTTGACACTGTATAAGCATCGCTTCTCTACTTAACATGTCAGTGTTAGAGCATACATCATAACTCTCGTGATACTGATAAGAAAAGTAAGAAAAACCAACGCTGGGCACAAATGTTGCGCGGCAATAGCTACTCTAAAAACTTATGTAGCAACAGTTATGCTTCTACATAGCCACTTAATTACTTATTTGTTTATTACTTTTTATATTTTGCAGTCAAAAAAATAAGAAAATACATTATTATTTTGCTAGATATAAAAAGCTAGGTGAAGCTATGCGACCTCAGTTAAATCTGTCGTTAGACGAATATCCCGAACTACCGGAGAAGTTGAAAAAATTTTGTAAAGTGCGAAGATACCGAATAAGCGATTTTTGCGCGCGTGTTTTGAACGAAGCGATAGATAAAGAACTTACACAAATGGCAGGTAATACGCCAGAACTAACGGTAAGTGATGTGAACAGTGCGGTTGAGGAATTGCGCGCGCGGTTAGGAGTTTTAGAAAAAGGATTAAACAATCTAAATGATGGTTTCAACGAAAATGTACCCAACTTGATAAACGATACGTGGTTATTCAAAAAAGCAATATTCGAGTCTGCCGAACCATTGATAAAGTTGGTAGACCGAGTGAAGCAATTAGAAGCACAACCAGGAAACAATAGCCAGATGCAAGAAAGATTAAATAAATTGAGTGATGAGTTACCGAGATTGGTACAAGATATTTGGATGCTAAAGGAAGCGTCACGCGAAAGCGGAGAGCCGCTATCAAAGCGAGTCGAGAGATTAGAGGCGTTACTTTCTGAGGTGAAAGCGGATATGGAGTATCTGAAAAAAACAGATTTTAGAAGTGAGGGCGATTTGGACACTCCCACTGATGCCCCAAAAATCGAATGTCCTCACTGTGGCGCCGTTGGATTTCTCCACAAAGGCTTTAAGCCTGCTGGCAGTTCAAAAGGGTTTAAGCGCTACCAATGCTCGAAATGCACTAAAAAGATTGTTCAACGTCCGGCGCCTGATATCCCTCAAAACTAAAATATTTGTGTCACTAAAAAAGCCCCCTACCACCAATTAAGGCAGTAGGGGGCTTTAAGTTAGCCATTACTTTTAGTTGAGGTTTCTTGTTTTTCTTCTGGATTTTTTTCAAGTTCCTGCTTTTTCTCAGGATGTTTCTTAAGGTAGTTATCCAGCATCCGCCTTAAAAACGCTTTGCTCTGTTCGCTCAATCGCATATTATTCTCCCTAAAATCCTAATTTGAGATTACCTCTTTTTGTGACGCGATGTTTATGTGACTGGCGCCAAGACTTTTATTATAAATATTCTAGATGTGGTGGATTTTTTACCAAAAAGTCACCAATTGCGTTGAGCATGTCCTCTTGGTAATCCTGATGCATGAAAATCAGTCCGTTAGAAAAGAGGTAATGTGTTTTTTCATAAAACCCATATTGCGAGAGGATGACACGTAACCCATTTTGGGCGCCTTCGTTTATATAATCGTGCGTGGTTTCATTTTCCATCGTGTTAATATTCCTTGCGGTTATTTTATATTTCGCTAACTATTTCATTGCGGTATTCACTGCCGGCTAAACCTATCTCATTCCAAAGTTCTGATAGCACTTGGTATTCTTGAATCTCACCATTTAGGAGCATGTAGAACAATTCAGTAGGTGCCGTGTTAATGAAAAATTCGTAACTGTACATTTTGATTGCTCCTAACCTAAACGTGAAAGACTTTTTATTACAATCGTGCTTCTAACAACTTTGGGGTTATTGCGTTGAATGCAGGTTCTAACGTTTTGGTCAAGAAATATTAGGTCAGCATCCAGTGGTAGTGTCAATATTCCATCAGCAAGGTGTATTCTATTGTCACCATTGACATAAAACTCAGCATAGTAAAAAAAGTAAAGCATGATATTTCCTAACAGTAACTTTTGATTTATAGGCTATCAAAATTTTGCACCCACCTTGTAACCATCCTGCACCCACCTAAACTGGGTGCAAAAGTGGGTGCAAGCCAAAACCCTGATGGTGTAAGGTGGGTACACTGGGTGCAAATGCAGATGCACCCGCCTGCACCCACCCAAAAAGGGTCTGTTTAATTTGGTTGCACCCACTTGCACCCAGCTAATTATTATTAGTAAAAAAGAAACCTACTCCTTCATTGCCATTTACTAAACCTTCGTTTAGAAGTTCATATACAAAATCTTTTACAAGAGAGCGACTAGGACGGTTTATTCCTTTCTTGTCCCAAAATCTACTAGTTCTAATCGCGTTTAAGGACATAGCATTATCAGAAGATTGTAATATATCTAGTATTCCATCTTTGTACATATCGTCGTCAGCTTGGGGTTTATCTTCCAGTAGGATGTCATCTTGTATTGTTGTTGGTTCGCTAATCGTAAAAGCATTTTCTAATTGCTCAACACTAGGAGGAAGGTCTTTAATAAACGTCCCGCTATCACGGTCATACGCTGAGTAGTTTATTAGTTTTGGCATCGAATACCATTTAGCAGTTCCACTCCAATAAACAGCACGATTGCATTCTGAATTATCAGCTAAATCCGCTACGTCATCAGGATTAAACTTTCTAAACATTCGAGCATACTTCCATTCATCAAGTACACCGATAGCGTCACCTTTTACTAATACAACCTTTTCCATCTGAGAAATAGCAGACTGGTTACTACCGTTGCCACCTGAGAAAGGTGTCTGAGCAAATATCCAAATAAATTTACTGTTGCTACCACCACAGGAAGTAATGCCGATTATCTTGTCATTTAGTGCGTTTGATTTGGCATCTTTAAGACGGGCGCCTATAATCGTCCCTTCATCAATTACTAGTAAGGCACCGTTATTTTGTGTTGCATAATCATCATATTCAGCAACAGAAGCTTCAAACCATGCTGCTACAGTGGAAGGCTTCGCGGTTTCGCAGTGTAGGCGCTTTTCAATATCAACAACATCAGCAAAATAACCATATTCTTTTGGGTCATCTTTACCGTTAATCAGAAATATTTTTATGGAATGCTTCTCCTTAACAGCCCTTAAAGCATTAGCAAGCAACATCCCTTTACCACTACCACCTTGACCTACACCAAAAATATTTCTAATCCTGTCGGTCATTTCGCCAACAATATTAATGTTGCTCTCTGCACTTGGGTTGTATGTTGAAACCTGTGTACTGAAAGAAGGCGCATGTAGCGGTCGATGTTGTGCAAGCTCTGAAGTATCGCGGCTACGCTGTAATTGTCGCCCTTCCTGCATTGGGGATGGTGCAATACTGCGGCTGTCTTGTTGCCCTGGACGTAGTTGCTGTCTTCCTTCGTAAGCGTTGAACCAATTTAGAGCAAACTTTGATACGTCCCACTTGCGGTCAATGGCAAAGCTTATTTGGTCGTAAACTTCTTTATCTCCGAACTGTTTAGCGAAACTACGGAAGTCCTGCTCATCTAGAACATGGGCCACACAACCAAAATCGCGCACTGCTTTTAAATCCTTGCCAGAACGCCGAATACGCTCGTAGGCACTGTAGCAAAGATAACCACCTGCCACGATTCCCAAGATTTCGAGGGATAGCGCAAACCCAACACCACCTGCAATAATTCCCCCTAGTATCCTCCATGAGGCGCCTGTTTCTAATGCTTTCTGCTCTGCTATTTGTTCCCATTGCTCGATTGGGACTAAATCCGCATCTGGGTTAAATCTAGTCATAGTTAGTTTCCTATATGGTTAATTTGTTAATCGGTCAAAAGGTAGTGCAGGAATTGAACCTGCACAGAGCTACCTAGCTACCTAGCTACCTAGCTAATGTCATCGATAATTTCTTTCACCACACCTTGTAGTTTGATTAGAAACTCAACCGCGAACAGCACACAGAACGAAGTTAGTAAGTTAACCCAGTTAATTTTGTCCCATTGCGCGGTTTGTAGGATGTAGAGGAAATCTCCAAAATTACCCTTAACTGGCGGGTATACGGTCAAGATAAGCAAGAAGTCAAGAATATAAACACCAATTGCCATCAAAACCAAGAACCGCATCACTTCAGTACTGAGTGAGTTTCCTAGAAATTTAGCCGCTTTCGTTTCCCATGAATCATTCGCGCTTACCGCGTACTTGGCAGCATTCCCATGTTTACCAATTTGATTATTTAAAAACCGACCATGCCCGAACAATACTAAAGGTAATATTTCTAGTATTTGGAATATTGCCCATAATGCGGTTCCCAAGCCGAACGCAAAGAAATTAGTTAGGAACTTAATAAACCAACCGAGAATTGGAATACTATAGATAACTTGTGCTAATGCTGGATAGTTAAAACTACCGAGA
Source organism: Calothrix sp. PCC 7103 (assembly GCF_000331305.1). Classification (GTDB taxonomy): domain Bacteria; phylum Cyanobacteriota; class Cyanobacteriia; order Cyanobacteriales; family Nostocaceae; genus Dulcicalothrix. The sequence continues at coordinate 2,160,525 of NZ_KB217478.1, forward strand.
AATTTACCAGCAATTAGCTCATACGGCTTGATGTTAGCGAAAATGAAGGCGCCGATAACTAACGTGATACAAAACCCTAGTATTTTTAGTGGTAATGGTGCTTTAGAAGCTGACTTTGGTTTAGTTTTACTACTGGCGCCAGTGTTTTGATGCTGGTGATTGTTGCTGCTTTTTGTTCCTTCGTTTAATGCCATTTCTTTAACTCCTATATGGTCTGTGAATTATTCTTGCGTAATTACAGGATTTGAGAATTGTGAACCGCGAAATCGGTTTAATCTAGATTGAATAACGTTTCGGTCGCCTGTGAATGCAAAATGATTTGGTGTACCGTCTTGACCGATAACAGCAGTTTGTCCAAATGCGTCGCAAATTACCGTACCTCTGACTAAAGGTCTTCCGGTTATACGGTCGTGAATGACCACACCTTTTTGAATCCCTGAGAAGTAATGAGTACCATTTCGCATTGCTTCCCCCACCACTGGTAAACAAGTTTGGTAACGTTTATTAGCGATTTCGGCTTGCTCCTTCTCGGATTGAAACTGTATTTGTAGTTCCCGTCTCTGTGCGGTTGCTTGTTCGATTACCGCTTTATCTTGTTCGATGCGTGCCTGATGCCTAGCGAATGATGGATAGCTTAGACCCACTGCGATTACTCCAGCAGCAATGAAGAAACCTTGTGCAGGATTTAATCCGGTTCGATTCCACAGTTCTTGGATATCATCAAGATAGTTTTTCATTTTGAAAGACTCCTATATGGTTTTGGTGCCTTCCAATAAATGGAAGGCTTTGATTATTTGTTCGCTAAAGCTTGAATTAGCGCATAGATTTGATGTGCAGGTAAAGTAGGCATTCGTCTTACAACTTCATCAGCTTCGTCCGAGGAAGATACATCTTCATAGTTGAAGTTTATGAAATAGAAATCAGCACATTTCCCAAGTAACCAAGTTTGGTCTATCTCGCTCATATCCTGCAATTCGTTGTAACTCTCTGCGATATCCAAGATTAGTTTGTACTCGTAATCGCAGTGCCAATACCCCATAGGCTTTGTAGAGGATTTGTTAGCCAATGCCATAATTAAGGCGCCAAGTTGTCCTTGTGGTAATTCCTCTAGCCGTGCGTCTACTTCTTGTGCTAACTCCGTGGGTGCTTCGTCGCAATGTTGCATCCAGTAGTGACTCGATAAACGAGCTATTAACCAAACTTGGTCCAGTTCGGACATGTTTTCTAAGTTATCGCCCCAAGTTTCAGCGATATCTTTGATTAATTCGTACTCGTAACGGCAGTCCCAATATTCTAATGGCTTAGACATGTTGTAAAATCCCTATTGTGTTTACGTTTGTAGAGTTCGTAGACACACCCTGTTTTTAGAACAGGCGCCTTACTTTTTGACCAAGGTAGGCGCCTGTAATAATTCGACTATTAGCAATTCGGTAAGCTGGTCTAAGTTGGTAAGTTTTGGCAGCGCGCGCACTTGTGCCAGTATTTGCAAGTGGCGCCGGATTACCAGTAAGTGTTCGACTAATTCAACGTCACTCACTGTCCTCCTTGACGACTTTGGCGTATGCATTTTGTAGCGCGTTGTAGCCTTTTTCTAAGTCGGGGAAGCTTTGACGCAAGATATTCCATTCATCAGGACGATTTTTTATAAGCCTGTCACAAACCATTAATGAAATGTCTAGCATCTGTTTCACGCTCTGGCTAAAATTGTGTGTCATTTATTTACTCGAAAATTTTGACATTGCAGATTTTACGTCGATTTAAGTGTTAATACTGTTGTGTGTCAGTATTCAAAATCTCAATTTTCCTATGGACATGATTGGACACACGCCGGAATTAATCATTTTTGCAATCCTTCAGTCGCCGAATTAGACAGTCACCATAGTTGACCACGAAGATTGAGAACAGTTGACTGAGATTATCTATTCCTGTCACCTCCAATATTTCCTGTGCTTTTGGTTGATGCTTCGGATTCAAAACGATTCTTGTTTGTGCCATTGATGCATTCCTCATTGTTTGAGATTTTGTAGTAAACCTATACCACGTGACGTTTTGGGCTTGTCTGTATCAGATTTCGTCTTGCATGGCGTAATTTGTGCCACTTGTGAATTATCTGTGTCAGATTTAATGTTTTTGTGCTGAGGTGGATTACTTTCAGACTGAGACGGAGTATTTTGCGTCTCTTTTATGGCGTAATTTGTGCCACATCTGGAAGAAAAGTAGTCATTGAGGATTAAGTTTGCTGCCAGAGTCGAAGAAATATGCCTTTGTGAAGCATATTGTTCTACCAAAGTGAAATGCCGTTCAGCTAGGCGTATTTTGTGGCTGTCGCTGTTTATGGGGGAGTGAGGTATTTTTAACCCCCACTTGTAGACAATCGTGTCAAAAATTAAATCAACCACATACTTAGCAGTTGCACCCGTTAACACCGCTCTGATGCCTTCGACTTCCCCCATGTTGTGAGAATTGATAGTTACATACATTAGAGATTCATTAGCGCTGTAATGTTTGCCATTTGTGGGTTTTTAGGAATGTAGTATCCGTCTTGGCTTGCAACGCGCGCTCGGATTAGTTCGGCATTACCACCCATGAACATCACGGTTGCAACATCAGCCATGTAATCGCGGCAATCCATCATGATTTTGTCAACCAGACGGTTAAACCAGTTATCTAGCAATGGCTTGAAAACTTCCGAAAAATCGTATCGGCGCCCGTAAGTTAAAGAACCGTCTGCAATTGCGTCCATTACCTTGCTTGCGTTGAAAGCATAGTTATAGCTTTGCATCCAATCGGAGTTGATAATGTCGTTTGCAAGCGAAATTCCTCCTACGTCAGGAATTGAATTGCGGTGTAGAACTGTGTTATCGGAGGTCATAACTAGGTAATTTGTTGTCCCGCCTCCAATATCGACTGCCAAACAATCTCCGTCATCAGAAATGGCGCCAGTTAAAAAAGCATGTTGAACTGCTACATCAGATTCAAGGAAAAACTGAATATCTGTAATAGTGTGCTTGTAAAACTTACCATTTACAGTGATTTCGTGAGTCCCGATAAGCTTACTGCGTAGTCCGTCCTCAACCCATCGGTCGCGTTTGGGTAAGAGATAATGCACAGAACCATTAAAAACGTCACGCAGTCCAGAAAGTAGATAAGGCTTAACAACATTAGGGTTGTGTTTACCTCGTTCCACAATGGATTGAACATTTTTTTGCTTCGTGGCATACTCTCCCAAAATCAACTTCCTACTGTCACATTGCACTGTGGGGGAATCGTCCGTGTTTTTGGGTGTCACCGATTTAACCGTAACATCCGCTTCCACACTCCGAATCATCAAAGGCGTTCCACCTTCCAATGCCGTGATTGTCGAATAATTCCCAATATCAGCAAATAATTTCATTTTTCTCCTTGTTTATGGCTAATTACTGCCAATTACGGCAGTAGAAAACCGAAATAGGAGTTGATTGATTTTCACAATCTCCCTTTCCGCGTGCCCTCGGATTGGTTCTCACGTGGTTGGGTAGCTATATTTCGCACTCGCAGGATGCGATTAATAAAATAATGCGTCTTGTAATATCTGCTTTGCGAACACTGAAACAACCTTTAAGGATGACGCTGTGCGTTTTGCGTCTCTCTGTGTCCGTTAAATCTAATATAGCTTAGTGATATCACCTTGGCAACATGCTACACAAAGTTTTTCATTATTTTCTCGGAGTAAAATAACATCACCTTGATATAGGTTTGATTTGTAGGTGTTTACGAGGTTAGTTATGCTTTGTATATTAAGGTGATATATTTTTGAGTGTATTATGCCTACTACAAAAAAACGGATTCTAATACAAGTTGAGGATGATATGGATGAGGCATTGAAAGCCTGTGCGGAGGCAGAAGACAGGTCAGTAAGCAACCTCGTAGTTACAACCATGCGTGACCTCCTAGAGCGCAAAGGCTTTTTGACCCCAAAAAAGTTGACGAAGAACACGAGCAAAAAAACTTAACAGAAAAATCTTCCTCTGAAGTGGTACACAATGCCCCAAAGGTAAGGTATGCTGATGAGCATATTGACCGTGTACCACCAATAGAGGAATTAGAGATGATTTCATCTAGAGACGATAATGCAGAGCTAGTTAAAGTATTTCTCCACCGCGAAGAGAAAGAAATTTTAAAGCAAGTCGCAGCGAAGCAAGGCATACCCGTTAGTCACTTAATGCGCGCGCTTGCGTTGCAGTGGCTAGAACAGAACGAATCAGCCTAACGCCCATTTACCCACAGTGGTAGGTGGTTTATTTTTTTTGGCATCGGCGCCACTAGTCGCAACTTTTTACAGTTTTTAGTTCGACGCACAGGTGCCTGAGAGAATAAACTATTAAATGATGTTGTCCTGTGTCATTAAATAAATATCGTTAACATCAACGGGAATAAAATAGTGACACAAAATAATAGGAATATAGACTGATATTTTCAAGCTTTACAAATCTTATTAATACAGTATGCAGTGTTTTTCTCTGTACTTGTTTTTGGCTGTAATGCTTACTCAGAGAGAAACACATGTTTTGATTCTATCTGTGTCACTATTGAAAAACTGTATTAAAATATCTCACGTTTGTTGGTTGCATCAAAGTAACTTTATACGTATGCTTTAAACAAGAGAATACGCACAGTAGTACTAATCATGAGAACCAAAGAACCAAAGCTAATTGTAACTACTATTCGCCTAAAAAATAGTGTTTTAGAAGGGTTGCAGCAAGAAGCATCTCTCCGTGGTTGCTATCTATCGGATGTAATCAGAGAAAGTTTAGCCGAGTACGATATTAAAAAATTGACAAAAAAATAGGGTTTCGCGTAGCGCACAAACCCAAAATATTTTTTATTTTAAAACCTGTTCATAAGAATACACCAAATCATTTAATAGTGACACAGTGTATTTGTACTAAGGTTTGTGCGCTATACGAAATCACCTGAAAACTACACTAAGGTGATTTATGACAAATATAACACAACGTGCCGTTGCACAAAACAAAGTACAGGCACCAAAAATAAAGTTTGCAGTAAATACTGCTGGAAAAAATAAACACTGGGATTTTGAGCAGTTGGCTACCCAGTTCAAGGACGCAGAGGGGACGATTTATGAAGTAGCACAGCATGTGTTGAATGGACATGCTCTATGTGCTGGAGTTTTGAATAACAGGCGCCGTTCAAAATCAAATGTGGTAGGTAGTCATTGGGTGTTAGTGGATGTTGACAACAGTGATGCTAAACGCGACGAGAAGGGCAATCCAGTTAAGGGAGAAAAGGTTTATAAGCACCAAATGACGCTAGAGGAGGCGATTGAGAACCCCTTTGTTAAGCAATATTGTTCTTTAGTCTACACCACTTCGAGCCATAAGCCAGACTGGCATAAATTTAGACTAATATTCTTGCTTCCTCAATTTGTGGAAGGTGCGGATGTTGTAGAGCAGGCGATTAGGCTTTTACTAGAGCAGTTCCCCCATGACCCAGCATGTAAAGACAGTTCGCGCGTGTTTTATGGTTCGAGTAATGCCCAAATCCCGCTGTTAAACCCTGACGTTACGTTGCCTAGTGATTGGATAGAACGGGCGAAACAGGGAGCAGAAGCGCAAAAAATAGAAACAGAGAAGCGCTTACAAGAAATTGGAGAAAACAGGGAGAAGTATCAGCAGCTTGCAACGAGTGAGGGGTGGGATACTGACGCATTAATCGAACAAGCTTTAAGCTACATTCCCCCTAGAAGTCCAGGGTCTAACAATTATCAGGAATGCACCCAAGTATTAATGGCACTTGTTAACCATTACGGTGCCGTGCAAGCCGAAGTGATTGGTGAGAGATGGAGTCCTAGTATTAAGGGGGATACCTGGGACGTTGGAAAGAAAATCAGAAGTTACAAGCGTCGTGAGGGGGTGTCAATTGGAAGTTTATTTCATATCGCCAAACAATACGGTTTTAGATTTCCGGCGCCTAAGATGCCCACAGGTAGGAGTATAGGTAGTAGCAACCTACGTTTAATCAAAGGTGGAAGTTCTGGGGGAGATGACAACCCCCCAACAGCAGAAACGATACGCGCGCGTGTTCGGGAGATAGTAGAGCGGTCGGGAACAGATTTTGACAGAAGAGTTGCACTCAATACACTCTCGCAAGAAACCGGGATAAGTATAAGGGAAATTGAAAAGTTAGCAGAGGCGCTACTAGCAGAAGTCGAACTTGGCGATTCGAGAAGCGACCATCAGCAAGAAGTTGAGCAACTTCTCAAATTAGGACAAGGCACACTTAATTTATTTGACTACCTGCCAAACTGTTTAGCTGAAGCCTTGACGGCTTATGCTAGCTGGTTAAACCTTCGCCCTGAAGCTGTTTTACTTTCACTGTTAACTGCAACGTCCAGTTTGCACAAAGTGGGTACAGAGCTAGTTCTACATAAAACGCAAGGGTTCTCAGTACCACCAATTATTTTTGGAGCCGTGGTTGCAGAAAGTGGGCAGAAGAAAAGCCCGTTGACACGACAGATTGTGTCAAAACCGATACAGAAGCTACACCAAGAAGCTAAGGAGCGTCATAAGAAAGAGCTTGCAGCTTATGACGCTGAAATGAAGGAGTGGAAACCAGAACACGGAGATAAGCCAGAGAAACCGATACAGGAAGTGTTTTATTTTACTAATGCCACTGGGGAGGGGATTCAAAAGCAAGCGTCCCAATGCCCAGATAAATCGCTTCTAGCTTTAGTGGATGAACTTGCGGGCTTTTTTAACTCTCAAAACCAATATCGCGGCGGTCGTGGTTCTGATAAACAAGACATGTTAAGTTACTTTGACGGTTGGGGCACTGTTAGCTTACGGGCAAGTGGCGTAACAAACGATGCACAACATATATATTTAAGTGTTTTTGGAACAATTCAACCGGAAGTAATTAAAAGCATTATGGGAGACAGTTCAGACCCCGATGGTAGTTGGGCACGATTTTTATTTGCTCATCAGCCACTGGTTGCTTCGACACTCCCAGATGATGACGGTTCAGGAATCAACATTGTAGAGCGTCTTGCTAGCGTCTACCGGAGACTGTATCAAGTACCGCAACAACAGTACATATTATCCAGAGAAGCTTTCAAAGTTTATCAACCTTATTACAACAAACTTGAACAATTGCGGGTTTCTCATCACCAACCTGGGATGAGAGCGGTTTATTCAAAAGCAGAGGGATACACCGGGCGCCTTGCTCTTAATCTCCATGTCCTTAATGAATTAACCAGTGGGTATCACACCCCTTGCTTAGAAATTCCAGCAGAAACCATGAAGAAAGCAATCAAGCTAATGAATTTCTTTGTTGGTCAAACTAAATTGCTGTATTCCGCGTTCGATGAAGGACTGGCGCCGCATATCGCGAAACTTATTGAACTATCCAAGAACCGCGAAGCCACCACAGGCGACGGATGGATAAAAGCAAAAGATGTTCAACTTTCCATAAATAAGAAAAGTAGACCCACTCCTGACACAGTTCGTTCGTGGATGCGCGAAGCTGAAGCCCTCGGTTTTGGTTCGACCCGTGGAATAGGTAGAAATGCTGAGTTTTTAGCCAAAGTAGACAAAGTAGACGAAAGTAGACCCAAAGTAGACCCCCCGTCTACTTTCTCAAACAACGAAATATCAATAGTTTCAAGTGTTAATAATCCCAAAGTAGACAAAGTAGACCAAAATCCACACCTTCCGAACGCGACTGAAAGCAATCTGCTCGAAGTAGTACAAAACAACTTATCCTTAAAAGTAGACACTAAAGTAGACACCCCCCCGTCTACTGTCTACCAAAGCGACTCAAACGTAGATACAGCAAGCGATACAAAAGTAGACCCCCCGTCTACTTTTGGGTCTACTTTTGAAAAAAGGTCTACTTTGGTTGATGAGGAACTTGACTCTGAACAATTTAACCCCGTTGCGAACGCGAATTTGATGGTTAGTCACCTTGAAGCAAATGCGGGTGATTCACTTTTAAAACTTGTGGATGAACTTACCCCAGAGCAAAAAGCAGAAGTAAGAAAGCACTTGACCCCAGAGCAGTATAGGGATGTGCGGCGACTACTAGTAGACGCTCGAAATCAAAATTCTGATACCCAAAAAGAATCGGCGCCTGTTCAAACCGAAAAAATAAAAGTAGGTGCGCGCGTCAAAGTTGTGGAATCTGAAGATAAACGCTGCGGGGAGTGCGGAGAAGTGACACAAACCAGCGGACGCAGCTGCAAAGTAATTCTAGACTCTGACAAAAGCGTAATTCTCTACCATTTTGACGAACTGGAGGTGCGTCAGTGAAATACACATCGTCTGACCCCGAAATAATAGGCGCCAATGCTGACCTACTGCGGATGTGTATAGATGATTCTAGCTGGCAGATGGTCGAAGAACTAACCGAGAACTGGGCGCCTGAATTTAAAACCGCAGTATGGCGAATACTGACACAAAAAGAGCGGCTAGCTATCAAGAATTTGAAGTTAGCCGCTAACAGAAATTTTCAACCAAACAAATAACCTTGAAATAGCGTTACAAAGCATTATGAGTACAGAATCATTACGTGTTCAGTTTCGTAAGCAAATAATCATGTATTGCAAAGTGAAACACCTGGATAAAGCTAGTATCAAGTTTTATTTAGAAAATATCGACCAATTCGATTTGGATAACTTCACGGTTCCGGATAACAACGCGCCTCACAAACCTTCGGTATAGTAAGCGCTTTACGTCTTCTTTCATCAGTCCTAAAAAAGTTAAATCGCTACATACAGATACCCATTCTTCAATCAATTTGAAGTTGGGTGTTTTTCCCTTGGTCTGCATTTGAGAAATACGAGATTTTAATCCTGCTATGGCATCGTTGATAAATTCATTCGGCGCCAGTTTCTCTAAATTCTCCAAAGATTTTTTTAACTCTACCAATTCGGGGGAGTCTGGTACATCCGATGGGTCAAAAGCAAAATTACTTAATTCGACCGCACGCTTACTTAGCTCAATATCTACAAACTTTACGATATCACTTAACGGCGTAGCATATTTATTGCTACAGGTGTTTTTACCGTATACACTTCTTTTGTCACAAATAATAAGGTTATTATTTCTGCGGTTAATATAACACTTCCCGCCGCAACAACCACAAAATATTTGACCTGATAATAAACTATTGCCTCTATTGGAATTAGAATTACTGCCCCATTTACGCCTATTTTCAGTCAATAGTTCTTGAAGTTGAGTATGCTTCTCGTCACTAATCAAGGGGGTATGAGTGTTATATCTAATATCCCAGAGTTCGGGGTGGTCTTGATTGTTTCTCGTGTTGTAAGCCGTGTGACCACGTAGCACAGGATTGTGCAACCATGACCTAAACCCTCGCTTACTCCACCTAATACCATATTCTTCCTGTATCCAGTGGCAAGTTCCGCGTAGAGAAGCTTTTTCTTGCAGTATGTAATCAATAATTTCTGAAGCGATAACCCAGTTCGTTTTTCGTGTGGCTTCGTTAACTCTATCATCAGGCGCAAATTTTTCGTTTAGGCGCCGATACCCAAAAGGGACTTTACCAGGCGCCTTACCTTGTTCCCTGAAATAATTGAATCCATGTTTTATTCGATTTTGTAATAAATCACTCTCAAATTGTGCCAGTGCGGACATTTGGTTGATACTAAATTTTGAAAACGGGTTTGATATATCTTGAATTGGTGCATCTAATATAGTTAATTTCACCTTGCATTCTTCAAGCAATGCAATCGTCTTACTCATTGACATCACGGAGCGGGCCAATCGGTCAATGCGTGTAATGACTATCTCTGACACATCGCCACGTTTTACGGCGCCTATTAATTTGTTAAATTCCTTACGGTCGCTCGACCTGCCCGTTTTGATGTCAGAATAAATTATTTGCACACCTGCCTTTTCTAGCCGTGCCACTTGTTGCTGTAGCGCGTCTTCCTGTTCGCCAGTAGAAACCCTTGCGTAGCCTGCTTTCATGGATTTATCTAATTTTCCTGTGTTGGACACTATTATATTAGATATTTCACCTGTTGGTAGAGTGGAAGGTGATTTAGATGTTCGGGTAGAAATAGAGGATGGACAAGTTGTTAATGCTTGGACACATGCTGAACTTTTTCGCGGTTTTGAAGTAATTTTACGCGGTAAAGACCCTCAAGCTGGGTTGATTGTAACACCTCGCGTTTGTGGTATTTGCGGCGCCTCTCATTTAACGAGTGCAGCATGGGCGCTGGATACTGCTTGGGGGACAGAGGTTCCACGTAATGCTATTTTGGCGCGCAATCTGGGACAATTAGCTGAGACGTTGCAAAGTATACCACGCTATTTCTACGGACTGTTTGCAATTGACTTGACGCACGAAAAATATCGTCATAGTCCTTATTACCCTGAAGCAGTTAAGCGTTTTTCTGCTTTTACAGGAAAATCTTACGAAAAGGGTATAACGCTTTCTGCCAAACCTGTAGAAATTTATGCGCTTTTTGGTGGACAGTGGCCACACTCCAGTTACATGGTACCAGGTGGTGTAATGTGCGCCCCAACTTTAACTGATGTAACACGCGCATGGTCGATTTTAGAGTTTTTCCGACGTAATTGGATTGAGGAGGTGTGGCTGGGGTGTTCGTTGGAACGGTATGAAGAAATTCGTACCTACGATGATTTTATGGCTTGGTTGAATGAAAAGCCCGAACACTGGAATTCAGATTTGGGATTATATTGGCGAATGGGTTTAGATATTGGACTCGACAAATTTGGCGCCGGTGTTGGACGGTATATTAGTTGGGGATATTTACCACACGAAACTAAATATCAAAAACCCACTATTGAAGGTCGAAATTCGGCGATGATTATGAAGGGTGGTGTGTACGACAGCTTTAGTGATACTCACACTGCCATGAACCAAGAGTTTGTTCGTGAAAATATGACTCATTCTTGGTACGAAGAAAGCGAAACTGATATTCATCCTCTCGACCGCACTACCAAACCAAGCCCGAATAACAAGAAAGACTTTAATAACGCTTACTCTTGGTCAACTGCCGTACTACATCAAAACCAAGGTAGACTTGAAGCTGGACCTCTAGCTCGTCAACTTGTTGCAGGTGGTAAACACGGTGAGTCTTGGCAGCATCGCGATGAATTTATTCTTGATGTTTTTAAGAAAATGAGTGGTGCCAATGTTCACTTACGACAACTCGCACGAATGCACGAAATCGTTAAACTTTATCGTCAAGCTGAACACTGCCTGCGGGAATTTCGTCTTAACGATGATTGGTACATTAAACCTACTGAAAAAGATGGACGTGGTTGGGGCGCCACTGAAGCTGCACGTGGCGCCTTATGTCATTGGATTGATGTTCAAGGTGGCAAAATTAAAAACTATCAAATTATCACACCTGGTAACTGGAACATTGGACCACGCGATAGTCAAGGAATGCGCGGTCCCATTGAAGAAGCATTAATTGGTACCCCAGTTCAAAACCCTACTGACCCAATAGAAGTTGGACATGTTGCACGTTCTTTCGACTCATGTCTTGTTTGTACAGTTCATGCTCATGATGCAAAAACAGGTGAGGAACTAGCGCGCTTTAGAACTGCATAATTCAAGCGTTAAGTTACTATAAATTTCAAAAAATTTAATTTTCTCCTGTATTGTGGAATGGGCATCCTTGCCCGTTCTATTCCAAGGGTGCAGGCGCCGCTTCTAAAATTAAGATTAACCGTAACCAGTAGTACTATTCAATCAGGATTGTATTTGTTTAAATATATACTTATTTTTAAAATAAAAATCCGACTTTGGCTCAATATAAGTACTGAATTTCCAGTTTTAAGTAATTAAATTATACTAATCTAAGCGTTAAGTTACTTAAAGTCAGGCAATTTGGTACTACTGGTTTGCGTTAACCAGTAGTACTATGCACCTCTGTGTACTCTGTGCCTAATGAGGTAAATATACTTATATGACTGCACAGTTCGTATGCCTGTGCTACAAGATGTTAAATTGGTAAGATTCCAAAAGTAAGAATTATAATTTTTCTCTTGACAAATTAATGAATTTGTACAGGTTTGCAGAAAATACAGAAAATGAAATTTGAATGATTAAAAATGGTATTTGATATTAGGGATTAAGCGTCGGTAAGACAAAGATTAACATCAAAAGCAAATTATAATCTAAAAGGAAAACTTGTGTCTAAATTAGAATTACATCCTTATCTCTCTCGTCTGAGTAGTGAAGCACTCAAAGAATTTACCGAGTGGTGCGTGCTAGAACAAGCAGCAGAAGCAGGGTTTGAATTGATAACTGATAATAGTAAGTTAGTTGGTCTTGAAGCGCCATATTATATAGAAGAACTTGTTGACCAGTTTATTCAAGCAACAAGAAATACTATCGAAGGTGGTATAGCTGCCCTTGCAGCAGGTACACAAGCAGATAGTCACGGACTACAAGGAATACCAATAGTTGTTGATTTTATTTCGCTTTATATTAAATATTTAGTTCCCAAAGGTCCAAAAAATCTTCTTACAGCCGATGAAAAATTAGCCCAAGCTGAACAACAACAGTTTGATAAGTTAGGTGAAATCGCCAAGAAGTACAATATATCCCTATAAAATACCTGTCGCCGGCGCCCGAAAACTTATCGACAGGCGCCGCGCATACAATAAAACAGTGTACTATAATAACTTCTTATGTGCTGTCTACCTAGCATACAAAACACACGACATCGTGATAACATTCCCTGACATATTATTGGGGAATGGGATGCAATGGCTACAGTATGGTTAATTAGACACGGAGAAAGCGAAGCAAATTCTGGATTGCCTACCGACGACCAGGTTAATATCAAGTTAACCGAAAAGGGACACCAGCAAGCGAGACAAATTGCTGTATACATTGAGCAGCAACCTTCATTAATCGTGACTTCGCCATTTCTGCGAACTAAACAAACCGCTCAACCGAGTATCGAACGCTTTGCCTCAACTCCACATACTGAGTGGCAGGTGCAGGAATTTAATTATTTAGCGACCGCACGACGCAAAAATACCACTCTCGCTCAACGAATTCCAATGGCTGACGAATACTGGCAACGATGTGACCCTTTTTACGTTGACGGTGATGGCGCCGAGTCATTTGCCGAAATGGTGAGTCGTGTAAATAACTTAAAGAAGCAAATTCAAAATCTTGATGAAGGGTTTGTAGTTGTATTTACTCACGGAATGTTTATGCGATCTTTTTTATGGTCGCTATTATTCAATGATATTGAAGCTAGTGTCGAGGGTATGCAACAAGTTAAAATTTTACTCGATTTATTCAAAATTCCTAATGGTGCGATTTTAAAATTATTTAACCGTAATCAGGAAATTTGGATGAGTGGCGTACAAACTTCGCATCTGGTAAATTTAACAGCTTTAAGTAATGTAGATTAATTTGGTGCGTTTTGATGTTAGCAATAATTGGTTGCGGAAACCTAAACCGTAGTGATGACGGTGTTGGTGTAATAGTTGCCCAACGCTTGCAACAGTATTTAATTCAAAACCCTAATTCTAACGTGCGTGCTTACGATTGTGGTACTGGTGGAATTGAGGTCATGTTTCTTGCCCGTGGTTGTACTCAATTGATAATTATTGATGCTAGTTCAATTAAACAGCAACCAGGCGCCGTATATAAAGTTCCTGGAGAAGAATTAGCAGCAGTACCAAATCGTGGCTACACTTTGCATGATTTTCGTTGGGATAACGCTATTGCATCTGGGCGCCAAATTTTTCAAGATAGCTTTCCACAAGATGTAACTGTATACTTAATCGAAGCAGCATCGCTTAATTTTGGGTGGGAGTTAAGTCCAGCAGTACAACGAGCAGCAGATTTTGTGTTTGAGGAGATAGTAAAAAGTTTGTAGCCCCACCCGTTCTTTGCGTTTATGCACCTTCTTTATATTCTCTATAAACCCCTAATTCATCTACACGCATTTCAAAAGGTAGTCCTTGACCTTCAGGTGGACAAACGCGGATTTTTGCACTAGTTACTACTTGTTTGAGTAATTTGGCCATTGGTACCATTTTTCGTAAAACCTGCCAATTAGTAATTTGGTCAGGACACTCAACAACTAAAGTTAAGACACCCGAAATTGTAGTTACATACCATCTACATGCTGATAACAAATCTATGATGGTTCGGTCGCAAGCATTATAGAAATATTTACCTATAGAATGCTCTAATTGCTGACGTAAAATAATATCTGCTGACGTGAGTTGAACTGGATGCGAATCGTCGTGGTTAAAAAAGTTTCTTGCCATTGTACTTTCTCTTAAGGTTTAATATTCGTATAAATACACCCTTTGATTCATTTTTAAATGAAAATATTTAGTTTTAATTTCAGCAAAAAAGCTTTAACTGCTTTACACATGAAATAAGATTCTATTTATTTATAGCAGCGCTCACTTCATATATTTTGTTCAAGATAATCAAATAAACTAACAATTTATTTACAAAATATATATTCGTTTTGCGTAGGTAGATTACCTTATTTCAGAAATAGCTGTTAAATATTCATGCACTTACTATTTCAATACAGCTAGACAATATAATAAATGCAACTAATCAAAAAAAAGAATCCAATGATACTATTACATAGTTAAAAAAGATTCTTTTTTATTTAAGACATAGATATATGTTTTACTACTAGAGAATTATTTGCAGGTATATAGATAATCATTGCTTGCAAATAAATTACCTACATCTTCAATCTTCATATAAGCTTTATATTTATTTATATCTTTAATCTCTGTCTATCGATAGATTTAGAGACATTCAAAGAAAGATATTATGGTTTGTAGTAGTACAAGCTTTAAATCAGTTACCCCTCTAATAAAAATGTAGGGGTGAAAATTAATTGAGAATATTTTTCATATATTTTTCATATATTTTCCAAATAAAAACTCCTATTGAGTAAATGGCAAAGCATTATTACTGTCTTGGTTTCGAGCATTCGCATCTGCACCCGTATCAATTAATTCCTTGTAATTCAATACAACCATTTTGACCTGGCTTGTTTAAGTCAAGGTTATGGAATTCTTTAGTTATTAAGCAATATTTTGATGTTTCACTTAATTTGTATAAAATGCATGTAACTCCATGCATTTTTACCTAGTTACTTATGTCTTTTTACTTACAAATGCAAAATATGTAGAGGGCAAGGCGCCTCTACATAACTCAATATACAGTGTTTTAGATTTTAGAATTAGTTGTCAGTAGCGACTAATTTAAACATTAGACACTTTGTGCAACTGTGGATGTAGGAAGTGTCTTACCTGCTAGCTCTGCAAATAGTTCGCGTGCGGATTTTTCTGGTTTTGGCGCCCCATAATAACCAGCTTCGCATTCGAGTTCGTCAACTAAGTCCCAAGCTTCGATAGCTCTTTTCGAGTCTGCACCATAGTTAGAGGTAATTGAGCGCGCGTCGGAGACTGCTTTGTGCAGTTCTTTTTGTAAGAACATCAATTTTGGTTTTTCGATAAAGTTACCTTTGGTAAGAATATCGGTGACAGAGATAATACCAAGAAGTGTACCTTGAATAACAGGAGCGCGTCGTATTCCTGTATTCGCAAACAATCGAGCAACATACTCCAGGTCAAGGTCAGGATTGACGATGACACAAGGTTTGGTCATGATGTCATAAATATGAGTTCTTTGAGGGTCTTTGCCATGAGCAACAACTTTATATGCTATGTCTGTTTCGGTTACAATACCGTAAGCATCACCATCATGACGAGGTTCTACAATCAAAGCACGCAATCCTTTTAATCGCATTAATTGCACAGCTTCTGCAACGTTAATAGAACCACGAATGGTTGCTACCTCTTGGGTCATAATATGTTTAGCTTGCATAAAACATGCTCCTTAAATTACGGTTAGTAAGCAAGTAAATGAGTAAAAAATTTGTGACAGAATCAAACTACTATTTTAGAAAGGCTTAAATTTTTGTAACGCCTACAAATACTGACTTTTACAGGAGAATTTTACGCAATATGTATCTAAAAATTCCCGATAATTATGGATTTTAACTCCCTATTTATCAGATGTATAGAGTGGCTTGAACCTGTCAACATTTAGTCAACGCTGAGGTTTATTTCAGCTTTTTAGCGACCACATTGCTCACCCTTTTATCCTATCATCAAAGGTTTTTTAAATCATAAATAAATTCTGAATATTTGGTTGCTATCATATTTATTTTCTTTGAGTCTATTACTTAATAAAAAATTCCTAATTAAGTAAACAATTATTAATACTTGCCCTAAATAAATATTGTATATTTAGCAAACATAAACCTGGTTTCTTAGCAAAATCTTGATTTCTATTACAAGATATCAATCAGAAACCAGGTTTATGAAATTAAAAATGTGGATTATACCATTTTTGGCAAAATAGTAACACTGTTCTACTGATAGTATTTATTTTTTTAAAAATTATTCCTTTGGGTACATTTATCAAAAACGGTAGCTAATTACTCTACGAATAGTTAGCTGTTTACATCCTCAATGGTGAAAGTCAACGGAATTAAACCACAGCTTCAAACTTGTTGTGTAGCGAAAGCTAGACGCTTCAAGGTTTTTATTGATTACAAATTTCAAGCAACTACCTGGACTGACACGAGGGTTTAATGCCTCAAAGTATGTTCCAGCATCGCTTGAAGTCCACATTTTTTAATGAGCAAACCTGAGAATGAGTAACGTCCAAGCAACAGTTGTAGCTTCTGAAAACACCTTTCACGTAGAAGGGTACGAAAAAATCGAATTTACCTTTAATATCTTAGATGGGGTATTCGATATTGCAAATCCAGAACTAGCGGACAAGTATAGAAGTTTCGGTCGTTGTTTGGCAGTTGTTGACCATAATGTTAATCGACTTTATGGTAGTCGTATTAAAGAATACTTTCAACACTATGGCATCGATTTAAACATCTTTCCAATTTGGATAGAAGAAACCACAAAAAACATGGAGTCGTTTGAGAAAATCACTGATGCTTTTTGTGATTTTGGCTTAGTTCGCAAAGAACCCGTGCTAGTAATTGGTGGTGGTTTAGTGCAAGATGTAGCGGGATTTGCGTGCGCTTCTTACCGTCGCAGTTCTAATTATATCCGTATTCCTACTACGCTAATTGGTTTAATTGATGCAGGTATTGCGATTAAAGTCGCAGTTAATCATGGAAAATTGAAGAATCGTTTAGGCGCCTATCATGCACCAAAACAAATTTTCTTAGATTTCTCGTTTTTAAGCACGCTTCCCACCGCACAAGTTCGTAATGGAATGGCGGAGCTAGTCAAAATAGCGGTTGTATCTAACTTAGAAGTATTCGAGTTGTTGGAAAACCACGGTGAAGCTTTACTATCAACACATTTCGGATATGTAAACGGTTCCAAAGAATTGCTAGAAGTTTCTCGTCAGGTTAATTACGAGTCGATTAAAACAATGTTGGAATTAGAGGCGCCTAATCTCCACGAAATTATGCTTGACCGTATAATTGCATATGGGCATACATGGAGTCCAACATTAGAACTGGCGCCACCAGTTCCCTTACTGCACGGTCATGCAGTCAATATAGATATGGCACTTTCTGCCACCATTGCCGAACGTCGTGGATACATTACTACCGACGAACGCGACCGTATTCTTGGATTAATGAGTCGAATAGGGCTTGCACTCGACCACCCTCTACTCGAAGTTGAATTGCTTTGGCGTGCAACCCAGTCTATAACTTTAACTCGTGATGGTTTATTGCGCGCTGCGATGCCAAGACCAATTGGTAGCTGTTATTTTATGAATGACCTTGGTCGTGATGAACTAGAAGAAGCACTTGCAGAACACAGACGTTTATGTGCAGACTATCCGCGTGCAGGTGCAGGTGTAGACCAATATATTGACTGTGCCGAAAATAGTAACCTCACAACCGAACCCGTATTAGTTGGCAACAGATAATGAACGGATGTAACGGTACCTCACATCTTGCACCAATAAAAATTGATGGATTTTAAACACTCAGTATTAAAGTTCAAGTGCTTGACTTAGCGATAAAAGACAAGAAAAGTAATGTAGCTTTATTGCGCTGATTATTACTTAGACTGAGTATATACGGAGAGGTGCAAGATATAAGGTACTTGTTGTTTTACAAAACAAATAACTCATCCGTTACATCTGTTGTATCCATTGCAAGAGTTGATTTGTAATCGGCAAACTATCCACTACCATAGATAGGCACAGCAGTATCATGTAATAAATTGAGTATGTAAAAAGATTATGTGCTGTTGTTTGATTATTGGGCTTTTCTAATACAGCCCAAGCTTTCTGGAGAAAAATTGCTCCCAAGATAAAAGCGGCACACATATAAAAGGCGCCTGTTATTTGTAATGGGTCATACATCAAAAATGTACTGAGAATTAATAAGACTGTGTATGTAAATATTTGGCGCCCGGTTTCAATGTTTCCAGAGACAGCAGGAAGCATCGGTATACCAACTTTGGCATAGTCGTCGCGTAGTGTTAATGCGAGTGCCCAAAAATGTGGTGGTGTCCACAAAAACAAAATTAGAAATATCCACCATGCTGTTGAGCTTATTGTTCCTGTTACTGCTGCCCAACCTACTAAAGCACTCATTCCACCAGCGGCGCCGCCAATTACAATATTTAATGGAGTATGACGCTTGAGAAAATGCGTGTAAACCACCACATAAAATACAATACCCAGCATTGCCAGCAGCGCACTAAATAAATTTACAAATGCTGCAAGTAAATAAAAAGAAGCGGCAGCAAGTACAATTCCAAAAATTAACGCATGAATTGGTTCTATTTTCCCCGATGGTATTGGTCGATGGCGTGTGCGTTCCATTGAATAATCAATATCACGGTCATAAATACAATTTAGCGTTTGCGCGCTAGCACATGCTAATGTACTACCAGTTAGCGTCCACAGTAACAACATGGGGTCAACTTTGCCATTACTTGCAATCCACATACTCGCCGCCGTTACTACTAATAACAATGGAATGATACGTGGTTGTGTTAGCTCGTAATAGTGAGCGATGACTGGCAGGATATTTCCATGTTCGCGCGCAATGCTTATACGTACCATTTACTGATTCCTCATATACAAACAGTCATTTCTCATAATTCTTATATTTATTAATACTTTCTTTTTCTGGTAGTTCTATTAAATTTACCTAACAATTTAATAAAGTGGAATCTATGCTTGTGTATAAATACCTAAATGTTTAAGAATAGCTTTGTTTCTAATGCATTCAATATTTCTCATGTACAGCAAGGGTTTGAGGCATTATCTGTACATCAAATAAACACAGTTGATACACTTTTTTTATATATTCTATAACCAAGGTGAATAGCTATTTATTACTTTACTCATTTATATTAAGTACGCTTGCAAAAATTTTTATACTGAACGCTGCACTCATAATGAAACATAGCTTAATATAGGATTAACTTGTAACAATGTTAATATAATTAATTTTTTCAATAGTCAAATTCGCTACAAAATTAAAATTTTATAAAAAGTTTAGCGGTTAATTAAATAAAACTTATGTTATTATAGATATTAGTTATAGATAAATAAGAAACCAAGTTTCTTTTGGATAGCTTGTAATAGAAATGTAGATTTGTCTGCGACAATGAATGGGTAGAAACCCGGTTTCTGGGGCGAAAAAAAAGCCATAGCTTGGTTAAGCTATGACTATAAAAAATAAGCCAACGTAAGAACAAAATCAAAAACACAAAATAAAAATATCAGTGATTACACCAATAACTTAAACAAGGTAAGGTTCTTGATGAGTTTTGATAGTGCAGTTAGAACGAGGATAGGTAACACAAAGAAGTGCGAAACCTTTAGACATTTGCTCGTCATCTAAGAAAATTTGGTCAGACTGGTCAACCTCACCTTCAACTATTTTGCCCACGCAGCTAGAGCAAGAACCAGAGTGACACGAAAAAGGTAATTCTATACCAGCTTCTTCGGCGCCATCGAGGATGGTAGTATCTTCATCAACTTCGATAACTGTGTCGAGTTCTTCTTTTTTGTTGATTAATCTAACTTGATAGGTAGCCATTTCACGTTTTCCTGTTTAGTAAAAAAATTGACAAGTTATATCCGCGTGTTGATTGGCTAATAGCTATTTTTAATCAGCTACTAGCAATCGATGCGGGATGAATTATGTACAAGGTGTTCCCTTGGGAGTGCAATCACCTGCGCTGAATGATTTACCGCAGCTGCAAGTATTTGTGGCATTTGGATTGGTAAATTTGAAACCACTCTCCATTACGCCTTCAACAAAATCGATTACCATTCCTTCTAATAACGGTGCGCTTTTGGCATCAAGGTAAATAAGCACATTACCTTGCAATAGAACGACATCATCGGGTTTGGGTGAGGAAGTGACTTCCATTCCGTATTCGTAACCATTACAACCACCATCCTTAGCTGAGACGCGGATACCTTTGTTTGTAGGCGCCGATATATCAGGTGTCGAACCAAGCAAAAACGTGCGTAAACGTGATTCTGCTTTTTCTGTTAAGGTAACTGCCATCAATCCTCCGTGGGTTTAGATAAGATAGTTCTTTTTTGTGAGATGCGCGTGAAGAGAAAAGGGAATATAACTAGACTTATTTACAATTGCTGGTAGTTTCTACTTGTTTAGAGCAAGAGTAGCGCCACGGTGCATTATTTCCGCATACTGGACATTCGCGGTCGCGATACGAACGTCGTTTGGCAAACTCCATTCGGTGTAGGTCTATTGTCAACAATTGGGATAGTAAAGGTTGACTAAAGCCTGTAATTAATTTCACCGCTTCCAGTGCAGTTAAACATGCTAGTGTTCCCGAAACGGCGCCGAGAACTGAAAACGCACGCTTATCCCAAACAGGTTTTTCAGGGAACAAACACGATAAACAAGGGGTCACACCAGGAATAATCGTAGTTAAGTAAGCCTCCATTCCATCCATTGCCGCTTCAACCATTGGCTTACGCCAGCGCACGCACGCTTCGTTGAGTAAGTCGCGTTCTGCAAAATTGTGCGCGCAGTCGAGTGCCATATCAGCAGATTGCACCAAAGAGTCTACGTTGTCTGGGGTGATGTAATCGAAGACCGCTTCTATTTGCACATCAGGGTTGATAGCTTGGAGCGTTTCCTTCGCTTTGAACACTCTTGGCTTGTTGACCCAATCATCCGTCATTAAAACTTGACGGTTCATATCATCAAGCCGTAAGTCACCACCTCGAACTAAAATCAGCTTTCCAACGCCTGCAACAGCCAGATATAATGCTGCTGTACCGCCTAGTCCTCCCACACCCGTAACTAGTACTGTGGCTGACTTCAGACGCTTCTGTGCCATTTCGCCAAAGTTAGGAAGCATCATTTGGCGCCGATAACGTTCCAATTCGGTAGGCGTTAGGTCAATCACTTTGTACCTCCTAATCAGACGTGATTTCTGTCAGCGTGACTACATTTTTAGGCTTCTGATTAAACACTTTGAACAGCTTTTGTTCTTGAGGTGTTGAGTCAAGGAAAACCTCATAAGCTTTATTTAATGCAGCGCTATATAAATCGAGTTTTTCAGCAAAGCTCAAACTCGGATTTTGTTCGTCTATTTCTTTAATGTATAAAGAAAACTTTTTCAAAATATGTAAACGGTTAACATTTACAAGTTTTGCGTCGTAGGGAAGCTCAAAAAACTTAAAATATTCTTCCGCGTCAGAAATTTGTTTAAAGGTTTCAAAATCTTTACTCATTTTCCCTCCATCTGTTTTAGTTGTTGCTTCATTTCATCTAATTTCCGAAAAATCTCATAAGTCTCTGCTGCAACATCCATAAGTTGCTGGTAATTTGTCGGCAAACCCTCAGCTAGGTCATGTAAATCCATTTTCATTTGACCAGCTTTACTATTTAGGCGCCGAATTTGTGTCTTTAATTCTTCTACATCTACACTAGCTTGAGTCATTTACACCTCCCTACTCAGCACGAGCGCACGTACAGACACGATTAATCGCGTCTCTACAGTTTTGCGACTTCGGCGAATTGCTTTGCTATATCTACGGCTTTTGTAACTAGCTTCTCGCCTTCTTCAGCGGTTTTTTCTAGAGAATCAAAACCAAAGCGATGAGCGTCGCGCATTGTTTTGCGAATTAGGATAAGATGACCTGCAAAAACTAATATCCAGCCAAAACCTTCATGATTTATATCTACGACGACTTGCGATAAAAATCCTGTTTCTTTTTCAATACAGGCAGCAGCCGCACGGTAGAATGCATTAATCCGACTTATGGTCATCGGGTCAACGTCACCATCGACAGGTATTTCGCGCTTTTTAGGTTTACTAACTATATAAGGTTTTAGCAGTAATTCATCTGACCAACTACGGTAAACACCATAAGTATCTTGACCGCGAATTTGTTGGGCAATAGCTTGTAGAAATGGTGAGTTTTTAACTTCAAAGGTACTATCTGGTTTAACGCTATTTGTATCGCTCATACTACTGTTTCCTCTTCTAAGTCATCCTCAAAGCTAGTTGGTTTTTGCTGTAATGCTTTGCGTAACCAAGGTGGTGGACTGCCTTTAAGAGTTAGTACTAATTTATCTAATACGTCACGAATTTTATCGTCATCTGATTTGGCTTTAACTGGTGTTACACCGTTTTTAATCAATTTTGCTGCGGCTGTACCACCAATGGCAGAAACGTATACAATGGTGCAATCGTATAGTGCTTCGAGTTTTGGTGTAACTTTATCTTCGTTACCGTCTTGTTTGAGGTCTCCTTCAAATTTCAGTGTTTCGATAAATTCATATCCATTATCTGAAATTTCGTAGACATCTATTTGTTTTGCCCACCCGAAGTGAGCATTAATATGTACGTTGTCACTTGTTGTAAAAGCAATCTTCACTGGCAACCTCATCATAACAATTACATTTCGTAACTTAATTCTCTGGCTTTTCTTTCTTCTGTTTCTAGCAAGATGTTACCAATATCGAATAAAATATCCATTGTGCCTTTGTAACCAATTTTTGTAACTTGACCGTTGCCTAGACGGTCATAAATTGGAATACCTTGGCGATATAATGGAATTCCTAAACGTCTAGCAACATTTCCTGCATGAGAGTTACCAATTAATAAATCGGAACCTGCTGCTAGTTGTTCAAAGTCTTCATAGTCTCCAATAACTACGTTGTCAATTGGTAGGTTCTCTAAAAGTGGAGAACGTGTTGTAGTTACTGCTGCCTGAATTTCTGCCCCCATTGATTGTAAGAACAAAACTGTTGACCACAACAAATCTGGCTCTAATGCTAAAGATATACGTTTGCGTCCAAAATAAAAGTGCGTGTCTAACATCGCATCTTGTAATTGGCGCCTTTGCCATCTAAATTTATCTGGTACACTAAGTCCACTTAAGTCAGATAGTGCCTGCATAAATTCATCGACAGGTTGCAAACCAGTTAATTCGGTAAAAACTTCATATGGAATTTGAAAACGTTCTTCTAATATAGATGCTGCGGTGCGTACACTTTCACCTAATGCCAAAGTAAAAGCAGAACTTCCAATGTTTCGCAGTTCTTCTACAGTTGTACCACCAACGGTAATTGGACTCCAAGAATCAGCCAAATGTCCATCCATCGAAGCTGATAAGTCGGGTACAACAATAGGTACTAATCCAAACTCAGTAACAATATCTTTAACTTGTTGAATATCACCAGGTGTAAACGCCGAACTCGCTAATATATTAACTTGTTGCGGTATTGTTCTTCCTGGTTGTGGTAATTCACGAACAATCGCTTCTACTGCTGCCGCAAAACCATCTTGTAAGGCGCCTTTAAAATCTGGCGAAGATACTAATACAATAGGTAAATCATTCAATTCAGGATGACGCTTACGAAAATCTTTGAGGATACCTTGCATATCATCACCGCGCGTTTCTGTAAGTGCAGTAGTACACAACCCAATAATTTCGGGTTGAGACTTTTGCATCAACGTCAAAATTGCCTGGGTAATATTTTCTTCACCACCAAGAATAGTAGTAACTTCGGTCATTGCAGTAGTCGCAAGCGGTATTGCCTCACGAAAGTGTCGCACCATAATTACTTTCGCAAACGCAGTACATCCTTGGGAACCATGTAAAAGTGGTATCATCCCCTTGAGTCCTAAAAAAGCCATCGCTGCACCTAACGTCTGACTTTGCTTAAGAGGATTAACAACAACGGGTTTATTTGGATTTGATACTATCGCCATAATTTCAGTGAGGAATGAGGAGTGTTTTAAACTAAAACTTCTTCTGACAAATCAAATATATCGAAATCAATCGAATCAGAAAGAATTTCATTTTCCATGTCCCAAGGCGCCGGTCTGCGTATTTGTTCCCATACAGGACTATGCAACGCTTCATCTAATTCGCGTGCCATTTCTACCATTCCACTGTAGCCAGCATAGGTATGATGGCGTTCTTGGTTGATATCTAAGAAAGGAATTCGAGCTTTGAGCGCAGTATATTGGTTGCGACCTCCCGCAATCAACATTTCGGCATTTGTATCTCTAATAACTCGCAGAATTTCTTGGGGATTACCTTTTTCTAGAGTAATACCATCTGTTCCTAATAACTGTTTAATACGAGCTTTGTCTTCTTCTGTACTCTTTTTAGTACTAGTTGCTACAACGTCCATTCCTAAGTCTTGAGCGGCTGAAATAATAGACCAACTTTTTACGCCCCCAGTATATATAACAACACGTCTACCTTTGAGGCGAGCGCGATATGGCGCCAGTTCAACATTAAGTCTTGCGGTTTCTTCGGCAATTAATTGTTCTGCACGTTCTTGTAATTTGGGGTCTCCGAGTTTAGCTGCGATATTCCGTAAACAACGGTTCATATCCTCAACACCGTAGAATGACTCTTCGATGTAAGAAATACCATAGCGTTCTTCCATTTTTCGTGCCATGTTGATTAATGCTTTCGAGCAAATCATTACATTTAACTTGGCACGGTGAGCGTAACAAATTTCTTGATAGCGCGCGTCACCTGTAATTTTTGATAAAACGCGAACACCTAATTTTTTAAGCAGTGGTAAAATGTTCCACATCTCACCAGCGATATTATATTCACCAATGATGTTAATATCATATGGTGTGGTATATTCAGGTTCCGCAGTACCGATAACATATTCGAGTAAAGCTTCACCACCAATACGATTACCTAGGTTTTTGCTGCCTACGAAGCCAGCAGCATTAACTGGAATAATGGGTATGTTAATTTTCTTTGCTGCCGCTTGACACACCGCATCCATATCTTCGCCGATGAGCGCTGTGACACAGGTCGAATATACGAATATTGCTGCGGGGTTGTAGCGACTATGAATATCCAAGATAGCTTTATAGAGCTTTTTTTCGGCGCCGAATATGACATCGTTTTCACTTAAATCGGTTGTAAAGCCCATTTTATAAAGTGTAGGGCCAGATGATAAACTGCCACGACTGCCCCAAGAATTACCAGCACAAGCAATGGGTCCATGAACTAAATGAGCAGCATCGGTAATAGGTACAAGAGCAATCATGGCGCCATCAAAAGCACAACCACCTTGCGCGGCGCCGGGTTGAGCTTGTTGACTACAAGCCTTTTTCTTCTCTCCAATTTTTTGATTATGCTCGCAACCTGGTTCGCTCAAAAGTTCGTTAATTTTTGCTTGAGTAATTTTCATAGATTTGATGAGATAGGAATATTTTTATACGTAGGTTGGGTGGAGCGACAGCGCAACCCAACATAAACAAATACTTAAAAGAAAAAAGGTAAAGGAAAGTAATTGGTTAACAGTAATTGGTAAGTGGTAATAGGTAAGAGAGTGAATATTCTGTGATTTACCTATTACCGATTACCCATTACTTATTGCCTCAAACTATTTCCTTTGCCTTATTCGGCACGCTGCATTTTAACTAATTCTTAACGAATTAAGTCGAAGGAGATATCTGTTACACCAGTAATATTGCTATTACGATCCATTTCATCGAGCAATGTATTAACAACCCAGTTGAGGAGATTTAAGCCACCTTGGTAGCCAAGGGTTGCATAGCGGTGTAAGTGGTGACGGTCAAACAAAGGATAACCAATGCGAACCATAGGAATTTTGGTGTCACGCCACAAGTACTTACCGTAGGAGTTACCAACGAAGAAGTCAACAGGCTCGGTGAACAACAGTGAACCAATGCGCTCACAATCAGGTAATATTGGTTAATATTAAAATATTCCTCTCCAAGATTGATATATGGATGTTTGGGCTTACGCGCGCGTATCGACAGACGAACAAGCCGAAGATGAAGGCGCCTTAATTAAACAAATGCGTCGTTTGCGTACTGCTGGCGCCACCAAGATATATTATGATGTTGAAAGTCGTACCAGCGATAAACGCAAAGGACTTACCCAGTTAATCGAAGACATTAATGCATTGGTACCAGGAAAAGTCTCAAAACTATTATTTATTAGAATAGACCGTTTAACATCCTCATCAATGACCTTTTATCGTTTGATGGATGCCTTAAAAAAGAAAAGCATACAGCCAACAGCGATAGATGAACCATTTGATATATCAAGCATAGGTGGAGAATTAACAATAGATGTACGACTAGCAGCGAGTAAATATGAGGTAAAAATGTTAGGTATGCGAGTAAAAAAAGAACGAGATACCCGCAAAGCAAATAAAAAACCTCACTGGAATACTCCACTAGGATATGCAATTGAAAACGACAAATATATAATAGATAACAGCCCTTGTGTTTGTTTAATCGAGACAAAGCAAGAATTAACAAGAGCGCAACTAATGCGATTAGTATTCGACACATTCTTAGAAGTAGGCACAGTATCGCAAACCGTGAGAAAATTGCACGATATATTTGGCATTCAAGCCAACGCCACACCAAAAGACAGCAACAGTAAAATTAACTTATTAACCGAAGAAGACGAAATAGTATTTGAGAATATCAACAAAACCCGTAGTACTAGCTTACGTTATCCCCACACAGGATTAAAATGGTCTGTATCTGGTTTACGCTCTATATTAGTAAACCCAATTTACGCAGGAGGAACACTCTATGACACAGTAGTTCGTCCCAAAGGACATCGTAAACCCTTCGACGAATGGGAAATAGCATGGGGAACCCACACCGATGAATCCATTATTACCCGTGAAGAACACGAACAAATCAAAGCCATAATACGCGGCAACCGTAATAACCGTTGGGCAAACGAGCAAAAATACACAAACCCATTCGCCAATTTAGTAAAATGCGCTCATTGTGGCGCCGCATATAGTCGTCAGTGTAAAAAACTAGTTAAGAAAAAGAACTTCGTCAGACATCACTACCAATGTAGCTTTTATAGAACAGGCGCCTGTACTAACGGACGCATGATATCCTCAGACGAACTAGAAAAACAAGTTATAAACCACATCATAGTTGAAGCCGAACAACTAGCTACCATAGTCGAACAAGAAGTAACAATAACAGCAGAATCTCCACAAGTAAAAACACTTAGAGCATCATTAACCACCCTCGAAGCACTACCATCCAACCCAGCAATAGAAACAGCCAAACAAGACATTAGAATGCAAATAGCAGAAGCAATTGCAACCACAAACAACAACTCTAAACAATATTTAATAGCCAAAGAACGAGTAACACGTGCCTTTGCCAACCCAAAATATTGGGAAGGACTAGAAACAGAAGACAAAAAAACCCTACTACAAGGCTGTGTAAAAAAAATAGTCGTAGATGGCAACCTAGTCACAACAGTTGAACTACTACACCTACATTAAATAGAACATCTTATCTTGTGGAACAGGCATCCCTGCCTGTCACATATTCAACAGGGCAGGCAAGGATGCCTACCCTACAAGAAAATATTAGCTAATCAACAAATTAGCTAATCAACAAAAATGATCTAGCATTAGCATATCTATATAAATATAGATATAGCCCATTATGACGCAAATCTAAATTCCATCCGTTCGCAACATGAGAAATAAGTACACATGTTTCTTTATCTACGTATTTTTGGTCTTCAACTTGGTATCATGCGCGGATGGGTAGGTGTGGGAAAAGAGGCTTGAACGAAAATGGCTGTATCCAAGTCCCCACAAGCATTTGCGGACTCGTTAGAGAAAAACCATCCGCGCACCTTACCCAGAGCGGCTTTCAGCGATTTTGACCTTGCACAACCACCATTTCTCATGCTACAATTGACCCATCCGCGCAACCGAACCATGAAAACTAAATATATCAAGGCTTTCAGGTGCCCGCATTACAATTTCATTTACTCCCTAATAGGGATTGAAACAACAGAGAAAGCTACGGCGCCACCTGAACTAGTCTTACAATTTCATTTACTCCCTAATAGGGATTGAAACTTTTACTGACACTACTATAATAATACTGACACAACAATTACAATTTCATTTACTCCCTAATAGGGATTGAAACAGGGGTAACTATATGATAACACACTTTTGAAACAAATTACAATTTCATTTACTCCCTAATAGGGATTGAAACGCTCCTACATAACCTCCATCTGTTCTATATTCTTCATTACAATTTCATTTACTCCCTAATAGGGATTGAAACAAAGAATTGCTCCCAGATTGCAATCAAAAAGTAATTACAATTTCATTTACTCCCTAATAGGGATTGAAACTTCAGTGAAAAAGGTTCCCCCCTACCCTGGCATCCAAGATTACAATTTCATTTACTCCCTAATAGGGATTGAAACTAACTGATACTCAGCAAACATGGAAGAAACAATATTACAATTTCATTTACTCCCTAATAGGGATTGAAACGGTTTTATTATTGTGCCGCGCGTGCTATTTTCATAAAACCCTTGCTATATATAGAATTTTGGAATGTGCAAGTTAGGAGCTAGCTCAAATTTGAAACGAGCAAGGATGCCCATTCCACTTTTATAGAAAATTTAAGCTTTGAACTTCTTGGACTGTTAATGAAAGAATTTGTGCAATTTGTTCGATGCTCATTCCTGTTTGTAGTAGCTGAGATGCTGCGTTTAATCTTGCTTGCCGCTCAGTATCCGCACGTTGCTGTTCGGCATCTGCGCGTTGTTGTTCGGCATTAGCACGTTGCTGTTCAGCGTCAGCACGTTGTTGTTCAGCGTCAGCACGTTGTTGTTCGGCATCTGCGCGTTGTTGTTCACGTTGGTATAATTCGTCGAGTTCTACAGGAGTTACAAACTTGCGACCGTCTGGACGATAAATTTCTAGTGTTGTTGGCGCCAACACAAATTTGATTTGCAAACGTGGACTCACCCAATTGTTTATATTTTTAATAGGTTTGAGAGTTTTGTTTGAGCGTAACCAGCCTTTTAAAATATTTTTATCTGGGTCATATATATAGTATTCTTCGGCGCCGTATTTTTGGTAAAAGTCGAACTTGTCGTCCATTTCTTGTTTCCTGTTACCAGGTGACAAGATTTCAAATATTACCTGTGGTGCAATATTATCCTCACGCGCTTGTACATATGAGCCTCTATGACCTTTTGTTCTACCAAATACTACCATTGCATCAGGAGCATATCTTGTATTAATATCGCCTGCAATTGGATACCAAAACAGGTCTCCAGCGACGAATACATCTGGATTTGATGTAAATAGTATCTCTAAACCTTCTTTGATGATTACAATCCAAATAAACTGTAATGTATTTTGTGCCATCGGTTCACCGTCGGTTTCTGGGTAAATAACCAAGTCATCGGCGGCATCAAATTCTGTAACTTGTCGTACCATGTTGCAGCACCTCTAAGCTAAGTGAGGTAGTTACCCCCAGTTTAAATCGTAGACGTGGTAGATTTCCACCGCTTTAATAAGTTATAAGGTACTATAAGCAGCTTAAGTACTAGTTAGTCACCTGTGACACATTTTTAACTGTACATACTTTAAATGTCATAGTACGTTCACTTTTCGTTGGTCTCTGTATTGTCCAAATTGTAGTGTTGGTAAAGAGATGTGATTTTGTCGCGTACAAGCGCGCGCACGTTTTCCGGCGCCATAATTACGCAGTCTGGGGTGTATTGCATAACTTCGCGAATGAACCAGAAGGTGAAAGATACCTGCCTAACTACTTGTCGCACGCGCGGTTTATCTTGTAGCCATTGATTTATTTTGTCTTCGGGTTTTGCTTGGTAGGCAAATGCTAAACCTCCAAATAAATGCATTTCTACTTCAATTTCTGCTAAACTTGGGCACCATTCACCAGAAACTGACATTACTGCTGCGTCTTGAATGCGGTCTAAACGCAAACACCAATTATGTCTTAATTCCTCAATATCTTGATTTCCTTCTGTCTCTTCGCACCAACAATCAAGGTATTGACGCTTTTCGTGTGGTGTAACTCTGGCATGACGAACTGTAAAATTCCATACACGTTGTGCTGCATCTTGATAAGAAATTTGAAATGGCTGCTTTTGTTTTATATAGCGGTCAACTGCTAAACGCCATTCTGGTAAGGGATTTCCTAAAATGACTTTTATATCATTTCGTAACGGTGTTGATAACTCACTCCGTTCTAAAAGTAACTTTGCGACTTCCTGCGCTTGCTCGTTTTGCCCAATATCTGTCAGCGCGCGCATAGCTCTATCTAATGCTCGAATGCGGGACTCTGACCAATCATTATTATTGCCGAGAAGAAGCCGGCGCCGTGCTATCGCTTCAACTAACCTAGATACATTGGGACGCTCACCCCATGTCATCCCAAATTCAAGCGCTAAGTTTTCTAACTCGGCTTTATCACGCTCTGATATAGATAAAGTTATTGATTGACCTTTTCGACTCATATTTATACGGACACTTTTATACGGATATATCTTGCCAATAACTATTTTGAATGCCAAGATATAAAACAACAAGGAGTTACGGACACTATTTAAGCATATGTCCAATTACGAAATTTCGCTTAAGTCAGTTTACTCTCTAACAGCACCAACGCCTGAAGGGTTGAAAGTTCCAAGTATTTTCTCGCTTCATTGGCATCAAGTCGAGACTTATAAAGCACTGTGCGACCCAGATATAGAAGTAATCATCAATACGGCGCTCACTGGTGATGGTAAGAGTTTGGCGGCTTTTCTAGCTGCAATGACAAATCGTACTTACACTTTGTCCATGTACCCGACGAATGAACTTGCGCGCGACCAGTTAAAACAAGTACAGGGTTATAAGGACAAGTTTAAGCCGAAGTATGACCCGCAAATTCAACGGTTGACAGCAGCAATTTTGGAAGAGTATGTAAATACGGGCAAATTGCCGTCTAAACTTGAGGCATTAGAAAATGTTTCTAGCCAGTTTGAGATTTTACTAACAAACCCCGACCTTTTCCACTACATCCATAATTTTTATTACTTGCGAGGAAAGATTGATAACCCTGATAGATTATTTCGCCGCATTGATGAAAAATATAAGTTGTTCGTTTACGATGAATTCCATATATTTTCATCGCCACAGGTTGCAAGCGTAATTAATACAATAGTATTGATGAAGCATACTGCAAACAATAAGCGTAAATTTCTCTTTCTGTCTGCGACTCCAAATGAGTTATTAAACGGTTTTTTGGAAAATGCTGGAATTAAGTATAAAATTATTAACCCAGTTGAAGCAGGCGCCTACAAGTTTGAGTCTAATGGTAATAATGAAGGTTGGCGCCAGATTAGTCAACCGATAAATTTAAGTTTTCCTCAAGGGCTAGAACCTAACATGCGTTCGAGCTATACTTGGATAGAAGAAAATGCCGAAACGGTAATTTTAAAGTTTTTTCAAGATAACCCAAATAGTAAAGGCGCCATTATCCTGAATTCTATTGCCTCTGTCAAAAAATTGCTGCCTAAATTTAAGGCACTGTTTGAACCACGGTGGCAAGTTAGAGAAAATACAGGTTTAACAGGAGAAACCGAAAAATCTAACTCTGTTGCAGAAGCTGATTTATTGCTTGGCACTTCCACTATAGATGTAGGTGTTGACTTTCAAATTAACTTCTTGGTTTTTGAAGCTTCGGACGCTGGTAATTTTATTCAGCGCTTTGGTAGACTTGGTAGACACCCAGGTTTTACAACATATCAAGCTTATGCTTTAATACCAAATTTCTTAGTTGCAAGGCTATTTGAAGATAAATCACATCTTTTAGAAGCGGGTGAAACATATGACAGAATCACTTTCACCCATGCAATTCGAGATTCTTGGATATTTAGGAATCAGTTTACACGATATCCACAGCGATGGGGTGGTTTACAATCATATTACATCTATAATACACTGAAGAGTAATTCCCATATCAAGGATAAGTACTTAGATATTGATAAAAAGTTTGGTACTAGCATCCAAAGAGGTTTAGGAATCAAACTGGAACACATGAAAGCTCAGTACTACCGTTGTAAAAGCGAAACGAAGGAAAAAATCATTAATGAAGCAAGGAGTTTTCGTGGTAGCAGTCAGTTAGATTGTGCAATCTACGATTTAACAAATCCCTACGAACCCGAAGCTGAGAGGTTTAAAATGTATAATCTTACAGGTATTCTCAGCAACTTTGTTTTTGAGTTGTGGGATAAGGACAGTTTTATCGAAAAAGCGAAAGACGTAGGGATAAGTACCAAGCGGTTTGACAAAGCTTTGTGCTATTTAAAATTAAGAGACTTTCGTGAAGTTCGGGAAGACTGGTATTTTTACTACCCTGGCAATATTCGCGAGTTTGCGGCAACTGCAAAAGTTCAACTACTCAAAAATTTAGAAATTTGTCAACCACATGGTTCTGGTATCCAGAAAATAAGCGATGCAGTCAGTCGAAGAAATCTTGTTTGCTACGTTTGCGACCGAGACAGAAATTTTCTGCGCGCGACTCTTGGACTGCCTATGCACTTACAAATTTATCCTCTCACGAATGAACCTGAAGACCGTAAACCATCATACTCAATAGCATTTGGGCAAGATGCGCTTTTACTCGAAACGGTTACTTGGCACTTGAAACCTAAAGACGATGAGGGATGGATATGTTAACAATGATATGGATGTTATGGAGAGTTTGGACGGTTCAGGATGCCCATCCCACAAGAGTTATATAAGAAGTACATTCAAACTGGAGGGAAATTAATGGATGGTAATCAAAATTTACTTTCTCGCATTTCTGTTGACCCTAATATCTGTTCGGGTAAACCTTGTATAAAGGGACATCGTATTTGGGTATCTTTAATTTTAGGCTATTTAGCTGGTGGTGAAAGTATTGAGACGATTTTAGAAGAATACCCAGGTGTAGAGAAAAAGGATATTCTTGCCTGCATAGCTTATGGCACCGAAATGTCAAGAAATTGATTTGTATAAATTCTGCTTGAGATGCATAAGGAAGCAAAGAAGTGAATATAGAACTCGCAAGTGAATTAGAAAATACTTTTGATGACGACTTACCGGAAGAAGTCGCTGATTTTGATGGTGATGATGACAATGATGATTCAGAGGCGCCTGTCAAGCGAGTATTACTAATAATTCGCTTGTTTAAGGAAGCTATCAAAAAAGCGCAGGGTAATCAACACGATAAAATTATTGAGAAGTTCGCAGAGTTTGTTCTGCCTAATTTAATCCAACAACTTGCAGGTGCCACTGCGAAAGGTGGTAAGTTTTTTGAAGTTACAATTGAAAAAATCAATGCTAAACGCGCGACAGAGGGTAAAAAACCAGTTCGTCGAGATAACGCAGGAGACCAGTCTGTACTTGCACACCTGCTAAACGGGTTTCTTCCTACCTACCGAATTTTAAAGCGACTATTGCAAGATGATTTGGAAACTACCCCGGTGCGTCGTAGTTGTGAAGAGTTGCAAATCTGTATATTTATAGTTTGTTATTTACTCCATGACTATGAAAAATTCCCTGATTATCTAGAATGGTTAATCGCTAATGATAAAGATAATCAATTTAAGGATAGAGACTGGGAGTTGGAACCACTCAAAAAAGAAGATGCTCCTAATTTAGGACGTGATTATGTAACCAAGAAGATTTTAGATTTTGGTTTACAGCACTTACTTGATAACGACTGGGGCCTGCTAATAGATGATATTATTTTCATTAGCAGCAATTCTGGTGTTAAGAATGACTCTGATTTAGGTCTTGTCACTCGTGGTTTAAAGCTTCTAGAAGATGAACGACTTGATGACAGGATTCGACAGAACTTAATTGACCTTGTTTCACTTGCTGATTGTTTCGCATCTATTATCAAGCATCCTAGAGACATAGAGAATGGGCGCCTGCCGCTTTTACTTGGTCGATTAAGCAATCATCAGTTAAAATTTACATATCATTCGCTATCAGAAAATCGCGGTGTTTTGACGAATATTCTCAATAATGTCTTAATTGAAGCGCATCCAGAAGAATTTTATACACCCCTGCTTTATTTACCCGATGGTGTCGTTTACTTGGCAACTTCCAATGCACCTGCGGTTGAGACGAAAGATATATCAGAAAAAGTTGTGAGTAAAATCAAAAGTCTTTGTGCAGAGAAACTTCGACAAAGACAAACAGGTTTTAACCGTGATGGCAAAGGATTGAAGTTTGCTGAGTACTACTGGTTATTTTTTGATGTAGTTGGATTGATGGAAGTTAGTGTTGATGCTGCTTGTAGATTGCTTCCTGATTCTAAAACTGCTTCGAGTGGTAAACGTAGTGATAGCTTGAAAAATTATCAAGCACAAGGTGAATTACCTGCTAGTCTCAATTTAGAATTGAAGAATGAAATTCGTGCTGACCGTTTAGCTGAGTTTGGGGACATTATTTGTCGAGGTATATGGGATGATTGGTGTGAGAGAGTTGCACAATCACAAAAGCAACTACCAAAAGCACAGCGAAAGAATCTTCCAAACTTGGATTTAACCGAAAAGCTGGCAGAGTTTTTAGGGTTAGCAGCAGAAATTCCCGCTATCAAACAAATTCAATCATTAAAGAAAACTGGTGGTGTTCCTTTAGATTGGTATTATCTGGCATCAGTATATTTCAGTAATCATCCTGGTAAGGATTTTACGCAAGTTCTCGAAGTTATGAAAGCAATGGTTAATCATGCTGCTAGTTTGATTCAACCAATTTTATTAGAGTTTCAAGATATACCTGATGGCTGGAATGATTTACGCACTTATGTTAACCGTGTAATTACTTTACCAACAGGTGCAGTAGTGGCGCCGGAAACTGAGCCATTTATACTAGAGTTACAGCGTTATAATTCAGCTAAAGTAACTGGTAGAGGTCGAGAAAATGTATGCGCGATGTCGAGTTCTAGTTACACCGTAACAGAACAGATGGAATCAGCCACACTATTTGCACCGCAAGTCTACAGTAATAGACAGATTTTATTTAATGTTCAAGCTGCAAAGCGTCAAATCTGTGCTATTTGGTCGATTGAAATTATGTTGCGACAAATTTTAATGAACCAAACTAATGCAGTGGGTGGAGATTTTGAAAGTCGTAAATATCGTTATTTATATCTCTACCCTGCTTATTTCTTCACACCCGAAACAAATAAGTTTTTACAGCTTGTTTATAATCAGTTTGCTAGAACGCGATTTGACGCAGAACTACGTAAGCATTTTATTACCGAGAATCAAGTTGCTGACCTTAGTATTCAAAACTATCAACGAGTCGATAGCTTATTAATTAAGGAAGATTTACAACCAGACGATGACCGAACTTTTAAAATTAGCTTTCCTGAAAAAGAAACGTTGACATTTTTCTTTTTAGGTTTACCTCCAGGACGCGAACCAACAGATACTGAATCTTGGGTGGCGCCTGCATGGTTAGCTTTTAGTTTACCATTAATAATGGATATCAAAGTAGTTGCTTCTGAATCACCTGTACCACCTTTTTTAAGCGGCGCCGATTTTGAAGAAACAGTATTATTAGATGGGACACATCAAGCAATTCGGAGTTTGATTAAAAAAGATAACTATCGCCTCGATAGTATTTTACCTTATTCGTCGCACAAACACGAATTTTCACCTTTAAATGCACTCACCGCAGCATATGCTATACATTTGGAAGCTAATCGTAAAAAAGATGGAGATCCAGATTGGGGAAAACTAGCAGATTTTGCCAGAGATATAGAAACAAATCCTTTATATGTTTTCCACTACCTGAATAAATGGCTAAGAAAACAAGACAAAATCGAATCTGTCCCAACTGTAAAAATTCGTCTTTACGAAAGTTTGTATTACTACTTTGAACCAACAGGAGAACGCATGAATCAATTACGAAAATTAACAGAATTATATCGACGCTTTTACCGCGCGAAAAGTTCTTACGCAAAAGCTAACGCAATTCTCAAGCCAATAGACGAAGCTGCGGATGTAATTTTAAAAATCGATAAAGCTATAGCTAACGATGCTGAAAGTTTAACAGATGTAGTTGCCGCACGTTTAGCAAAATTGATGAATAACGTTCGTCGCAGAGCAGCAGAAGGAAAACCAACTTTAACTATAGTAGATGGCAAGTGGAAACCAGCACTAACTTCAGAAGAAGAACGACAAGCAGTGTATGAATTTGCTAAATACTTCGTCAAAGAAATATTTGAGGAAAACTTTAAATGCGACCGTGCGCGTTTAGCTGGTACACAGCTTAACCTTATTCGTGACACATGCGAATATCTTTATCGTTTAGCAGAAGATGAAGAACGTAAAAACCGCAGTCAAGAAGAACCAGATGAAATAGCAGAAATCGAAGTTGTCGATGCTGCTTAGGAACTCAATATCAACCAATTTTCACATATACAGGAGTCATACCACAATGCAATTTCTCAAAACAGTAGATGCTAAATTCTTCCACGCTGAAATCCCTGCAAAACCAATGGGTAAATATGCTCACTTTATTACCATCCGCATAACAGAATCTTACCCATTATTCCAAACCGACGGTGAACTAAATAAAGCTAAAGTACGTGCTGGTATACAGCATCAAGAACCAATTAGTCGCTTGGCAATGTTCAAACGCAAACAATCTACACCTGAACGTTTAACTGGACGTGAACTACTGCGTAACTATCAAATTGGTGAATGGGATAAATGCGACTATAACGTTGAATTTAGCAAAACAACACCCGATTGTATTCTTTACGGATTTGCTATTGGTGATTCTGGTTCCGAGAAATCTAAAGTAGTTGTCGATACGGCTTATTCAATAACTCCTTTTGAAGACTCGCACCTTAATTTTACCCTGAATGCGCCCTTTGAAAATGGAACGATGAGCCGTAATGGAGAAGTTACAAGTAGAATCAACAGCCAAGACCATATTCTACCTCAAACATTCTTTCCTAGCATCGTCACATTAAAAGACCCAACAGAAGCAGGTTTTCTCTATGTATTTAATAATATCCTGAGAACTCGTCACTACGGCGCCCAAACTACAAGAACTGGACGTGTTAGAAATGAATTAATTGGGGTTATTTTCGCAGACGGTGAAACTGTTAGTAACCTGCGTTGGACACAAAAAATATACGACTTACTAAGCTTTGACGGCAAAATTAATCCACCTGACCCATTGAACGAAGACGATGTAAAAGATGCTGCAACCAAAGCTATTGCAGAACTAATGACGCAAGAGTTTATTTCTCATACCGATTTTATTGCAGATGCATTTCAACCGCTATTAACAGAAGTTAAATCTATTACCAGCGATGAAACCAAATTAAAAGAAATGCTCACGCTTGCCAATACTGAATCTAGTGCTTATGCTGAGAAATACGTATCAAAAAAATCAGCAGACAAAGACAAGAAAGATAAAAAGCCTAAAAAAGCTTCAGCAGCAACGGAGTAAAAGCAATGGTGTTTATTTATCACTGCCAGCTTGAGTTACATGATAGCTTATATTTTGCAACTCGTGAAATCGGGCGCCTTTACGAAACCGAACCTGTGATTCACAATTACGCTTTGTGTTATGCTTTGAACTTTGTTGACAGCGAGGTTTATTCAACTACCGTTGCAGAAGAATATGGGTATCGTTACTTTTGTTCTGAACAAGTCCCATTGTACGACACACATTTAACCCCACTGAACCAGCAAGATATTTACGTAACTCCCGCGCGCGTGATTAATTATACTTCTATTTTAAATACTTGGAAGTATGCAAATAATAACTATCATGTGGAAATGGAGAAGACTCAAAAGAATATTCCTAGTTTTGGTAGAACAAAAGAGATTGCCGCAGAAAGTAAATTTGAATTTTTTGTTATTTCTAAACAATCTCTGACAGAAAAACCAAAAAAATTACCAAAATGGATTCGTTTGGGTAAATGGATGAGTAAAGCAGAGCTAACGGTTGAAGAGTTACCATCACCCAAAACTGCGGAAGGTGTTTTTACTTGTACTCATCCATTAAATCCTTTAGATGTTATGTTCACAAATCAAGTCATGAGTTACGACGTTGTGAATATGCCACCTGTTAGTTTAATTCAAAATGTGCAAATGCGCGGTAGTTATTATCGGTTTGAAGCTCAGAAAGGTGAAAAAATTTCAAACTGGCTAAAACAATTAAACATTCCCGTACACATGGAATACCGCTTCCAAGGTTAATTGTACTTAATTTTGGTAATCAATTGTAGGTTGGCTTTGCTTTGCCAACCCAACATTTGTATAATTAACCACTGTAATGTTAGTACGAACAAATACAAAATGCCTTACAGCTTAGTTCTCAACCTACTTCCTCAGTCACCTATCTATCCCAATTTCCTAACTGGCAGACACTATCATGCATTATTCCTCAACCTAATTAGTTCTGTCGATAAAAGCTTAGGAGATTATTTACACGAGTCAAACGCAGAAAAAGCTTTTACTATATCTCCTTTACAAGTTCGTCAGCACAAACAACACAATAACTATATACTCCAATCATCGCAGCAAAAACCCATTCCCCCAAATACTGCATGTTGGTGGCGCCTGTCTCTACTCGATGATACGCTGTTTGGTAAGCTCACACCTTTGTGGTTAAACCTTAACCCAGAACATCCTTGGCATTTAGGTTCAGCGAATTTATTTATTACTAGTGTTCTTGGTACATCGCAACCAATGCAACCGTGGGCAAATGTTTGTACTTATGAACAACTGTACGAACAAGCTAGCGAAATAAACCGCACGATTAACTTCTGTTTTGCAACACCTGTAGCTTTTCGTCAGGGAAAATACGATAACGTTCTCCCTGTTAAAGAGTCTGTTTTTAATAGCTTACTCACACGTTGGAATAAATATAGTGGAATAGAAATTGCTGATATTCCAATGGAGTCAATTTATCCCAGCTTTTTAAAAATTAATACCGAAATTGTCAATAACTATGATAGCAAATTTATTGGTTGTATCGGTGAAATTAGCTATCGGCTTCTTGGAGATATTGAAGCAGCAAAAATTAAACAAATTAATGCTCTCGCTGATTTTGCATTATACGCCGGAGTCGGGAGAAAAACAACAATGGGCATGGGTATGACGAGAAGAATGTAGAGACGTGACATGTCGCGTCTATTATTAAATTAGGAGTTAGGAGTTATGGATGAATATATTCCAATAGCAGCATTGAATCAATATACATATTGTCCACATCGTAGCTGGCGGATGTTTTGTGCGGGTGAGTTTGTCGATAATCATTATACAATTGAAGGTACATCTTTACATGAGCGCGCGCATACAATTAGCGAAGAATTTCGTGATGAAATCCGGCAAATTAGAGCGATATGGTTGAAATCAGAGAAATATAAATTAATTGGCAAATCAGATTTAATTGAACTTCAAAATGGAGAATGGTATCCTGTTGAATATAAACGTGGGCGCCGGGGTGAATGGGACAACGATGAACTACAAGTGTGCGCGCAAGCATTATGTTTAGAGGAAATGACAGGGAAAACCATTAATACTGGTTATGTTTACTATGCTCATTCTCATCAGCGTCAGCTAGTAGAAATAACTCCAGAATTACGTCAAACTGTTGCCGATACTATTGATGCAATACAAACGCTAATGTTTACAGGCGCCATGCCAAAAGCAGTTAAAACAAAAAAATGTGATGGATGCAGTTTATTTTCTCAGTGTTTACCACAAGCAGGTGAGAAAGTAGAAAGATATCGCGAAGAATTTTAAATAAAGGTAATTATGGGAACACTATACATCACTCAAGAAGACTCATTTATAGGTAAAATTGACGAACGTCTCACAGTCAAATTTGACAAGAAAATACTGCAAGACATACCCTTAATTAAAATCGATGGTATTGTCATTTTAGGACGTGCAACTATTTCACCTGCCACTGTATCAGAACTTCTCGAACGAAATATCCCCTTAACATTTTTAACAGAATACGGTCGTTATTTAGGACGTTTAGAACCAGAAGTTACCAAAAACATCTTCGTTCGTAAAGCGCAATGGGCAGCAGCAGGAGAGTCACCGCAAGCTATTCATATAGTAAAAGGGTTTGTGCGTGGCAAGCTCAAAAACTACCGTAACGTTATGTTTCGGCGCCAGCGTGAGGCAAACTTAGATTTATCTAAGAGCATTGAACGTATAGAGCAAGTAATAACATCAATAGATACAACGCATAACATTAATTCTTTACGAGGATTAGAAGGTGCTGGTAGTGCAGTATACTTCGGCTGTCTTAATCAAATGATTCGCAACGTAGAATTTCAATTTGACTACCGTAACAGACGACCACCAAAAGACCCCGTTAATTCTTTGCTTAGTTTTGGATATTCTTTACTACGTCACGATATTCAAGGCGCCGTTAATATAGCAGGTTTTGACCCATACTTAGGATATTTACACTTTGAACGTTACGGTAGAGCATCATTAGCATTTGACTTAATGGAAGAATTTCGTCCTTTAATAGTCGATGCACTAGTATTAAGCACCATCAATAAATCTTTATTAACACCCAGCGACTTTTTCACAGAACCATTAAGTGGCGCCGTGTATATGACTCCCGAAGGGAGAAAAGCATATTTAAAACTATACACACAAAAAAAACAATCAGAATTTAAACATCCAGTCATGGGACGTAAATGTACCTACCAAGAAGCATTTGAAATACAAGCGCGGTTACTAGCAAAATACCTCATGGGAGAAATAGAGAAATATCCACCACTGATTTTAAAATAACCACTTAAAAATGAAACTCACCAAAAACGTAGTTATTTCATACGACATTTCCGAAGATAACCGTCGCACCAAAATCCATAAAATTCTCAAATCATACGGACAGTGGGTACAATACAGCGTCTTCGAGTGTCAGCTTACCGATACTCAGTATGCCAAACTGCGTGCGCGGTTAAGCAAACTAATAAAACCAGACACCGACAGCATTCGCTTCTACTTCTTATGTGCCTGCTGTTTCGGTAAAATAGAACGTATTGGTGGTGAACCAGTCCGCGACGACTCAATTTTCTTTGCTTAACAGGTGCCTCACATCCTGCAAACTTGTAAGATATAGACTTTTGTCATGCTGAGTAACAAATGTCATGCTGAGGAACGTAAACGGAGTTTTCCCGCAGGTAGCATCTTATAGATTGGCGACTGTTTAAAAGTAAAGTTTTAACTCAATTGCAGTACATATATAATTATCGATAGGGATATGGTAAAACCATATCCCTATCTACGTATTTTGGCTCCTGTACTTGGTATCATGCGCGGAGGGGTAGGTGTGGAAAAAGAGGTGTTAACAAAAATGGCTGTATTCAAGTCCCCACAAGCGTTTGAAGAATTAGCGAAACAAAACCACCCGCGCACCTTACACAGCAAGCGTTTCAGGGATTTTGACCTTGCACAACCACCATTTCTCATGCTACAATTGACCCATCCGCGCAACCGAACCATGAAAACTAAATATATCAAGGCTTTCAGGCGCCCGCTATTACAATTTCTCTTACTCCCTAATAGGGATTGAAACTTGACCCTTTTCTGAAGCAGCCGCTTGCTCTTTGTAATTACAATTTCTCTTACTCCCTAATAGGGATTGAAACTAATGCTTTAAAGGAGAACAACGAACGTGAAAATAATTACAATTTCTCTTACTCCCTAATAGGGATTGAAACTTAGTAACTTCCCGCTCAACCTTCCAGCCGAGAAATTACAATTTCTCTTACTCCCTAATAGGGATTGAAACAACAATTCAAACCAGCAAGCTACGCTTGTATTTGATTACAATTTCTCTTACTCCCTAATAGGGATTGAAACCCTGTTCTGTTCCACATTTAATTTTGTCAAGCTGGGGTTGTAATTACAATTTCTCTTACTCCCTAATAGGGATTGAAACGGCGCCTTTCTTGCTCAAATAGGGCAATATAAATTATTACAATTTCTCTTACTCCCTAATAGGGATTGAAACTTCAAATTCAAATTGCGCGCGCTCTTTATACAAAATTACAATTACAATTTCTCTTACTCCCTAATAGGGATTGAAACCTGGAAACGGGATTGAGGCAGAAATCAAAAACGCTGATATTACAATTTCTCTTACTCCCTAATAGGGATTGAAACAAGCTGATTTCGATTCCTGCGAATTTGGCTAAAATTACAATTTCTCTTACTCCCTAATAGGGATTGAAACCCCTTCTGGCGTGACGTTCTAACCATTCGCCACTGCATTACAATTTCTCTTACTCCCTAATAGGGATTGAAACGGCTTTGGTATCTCATCCGGAATAAATACGATTATTACAATTTCTCTTACTCCCTAATAGGGATTGAAACTTTAAATAAAGCGGCATACATCGGCTCTTGAGCTTGCATTACAATTTCTCTTACTCCCTAATAGGGATTGAAACGCTTGTGTTCACGCTGTCTATTACCAATATTCGATATTACAATTTCTCTTACTCCCTAATAGGGATTGAAACTAATATCTTAGATACTCTATCTTTAATGTTGCCCGGATTACAATTTCTCTTACTCCCTAATAGGGATTGAAA
This sequence comes from Calothrix sp. PCC 7103, assembly GCF_000331305.1. Taxonomy (GTDB): domain Bacteria; phylum Cyanobacteriota; class Cyanobacteriia; order Cyanobacteriales; family Nostocaceae; genus Dulcicalothrix. The sequence goes on from NZ_KB217478.1 coordinate 2,203,511, forward strand.
CTACCTTTTGTACACAATACAGATACTCACCTGCTACATCAAATTACAATTTCTCTTACTCCCTAATAGGGATTGAAACAACACTAGCTGAATATCTATGTGACTTACTAGGAATTACAATTTCTCTTACTCCCTAATAGGGATTGAAACGTTATCAGCTACCTCTAAGGGTAAGTCCATAGTTATTACAATTTCTCTTACTCCCTAATAGGGATTGAAACTCATAGCTATGTCAACCCTATTTACAAAATAGTTATTACAATTTCTCTTACTCCCTAATAGGGATTGAAACGAGATAGAGGCGCCTCTGGAATTAGAGAGGAGGAAATTACAATTTCTCTTACTCCCTAATAGGGATTGAAACGGCTCAAGTACCGCTACATCAGCTTCCAAAGATAATTACAATTTCTCTTACTCCCTAATAGGGATTGAAACTTTTGAGTCTAACTTCCCTATCACACCTAGAATGATTACAATTTCTCTTACTCCCTAATAGGGATTGAAACTAACTATAGCGGTAGCTCCTCACTACTCAATAATTACAATTTCTCTTACTCCCTAATAGGGATTGAAACAGCCCAGCTAACTACATCTCCTGAGTCATCTACTACGATTACAATTTCTCTTACTCCCTAATAGGGATTGAAACTCCCTACCTGAGAAATAGCATTCTGGGCGCCTTGGGCTAATTACAATTTCTCTTACTCCCTAATAGGGATTGAAACTAATGCCAATGCTATAATCTTCGGCAGCAATAGGATTACAATTTCTCTTACTCCCTAATAGGGATTGAAACAACTAAAGGGGCTACTTATTAGATAACTTCCTGGTATTACAATTTCTCTTACTCCCTAATAGGGATTGAAACGTGAAGTGTATATAGCTGCACTCAAGGTACGCTCATTACAATTTCTCTTACTCCCTAATAGGGATTGAAACCGGGAGCAATTACCATCTACGAACTTCAATCAGATTACAATTTCTCTTACTCCCTAATAGGGATTGAAACGCCCCCGATACTGAGGCAACAAACGATAGAAATAATTACAATTTCTCTTACTCCCTAATAGGGATTGAAACTTTTTTGACTAAGTATGCTGTGCTACGAGCTGATTATTACAATTTCTCTTACTCCCTAATAGGGATTGAAACTCGCTTCGCTTGTACAAAAGTATTCGGGGGCTATTTATTACAATTTCTCTTACTCCCTAATAGGGATTGAAACTAGCTTCGATATCTCAGGTGAAGCACTACTTGAAGATTACAATTTCTCTTACTCCCTAATAGGGATTGAAACGTACACTTTATAAAGTGCATACACATAAGTACTGATTGGGTACTAGTTTGTATATCTAACTTATCATGTTTCTTGTTACACTTGTACACCCTACCGTATTATCCAGTAGTCTTGTTCACAAATCAAATAGGAATCCTATATATATAATTTCGTATTAATAAAATTAAGACGAATGTTACAATATAATAACACTGAATTGACTAATGATTTATGAGTTAGCCAATTCCTGAAGAATACAGAAATCTTTTAGTAGAAATTAAACGGCTCTTCCGTAGGTGTTATGCTGAACTTAAAACTAAAAATCAGAAATTTCCTTTCAAATCAAGGCTTTCAGGCAGTTATAGTCTAGATTGCACACAAAAGGGAGAACGTTAAGACTAATGGCTACTATCTTTGTCCAGTAAAGGTTTCAAGCTTATTTTTAGAGGTGTTTAGCATAACAAGTAAGGAAGAACCAATTAAACAGCGTATTCGTTCTGCTCAATATGAAGCATTGAAAGTTGTAAATAAAGAGCTAATTACCCTTTACTGGGATATTGGCAAGATGATTGTTAGGCGCCAGCAGGGTAATAGCTGGGGTAAATCAGTCGTTGAGCAATTAGCAAAGGACTTACAAGCTGAGTTTCCTGGGATTAGCGGATTTTCTGCTCGTAATATTTGGAATATGCGTATTTTTTACGTAACATACCATCAAAATGAAAAACTGCAACCAATGGTTGCAGAAATTGGTTGGACTCATAATATAGTCATTTTAGAAAAGTGTAAAGATGATTTAAAACGAGAATTTTATATTAGAATGACTAAAAAGTTTGGATGGACTAAAAATGTTTTAATTCACCAAATAGAGAACCAAACTTATGAAAAAACTTTACTTAACCAAACTAATTTTCAGCAGACTGTTTCAGAAGAAATTCGCAATCAAGCAAAGTTAGCTGTTAAGGATGAGTATATTTTCGATTTTTTAGAGCTAGGAGACGAGCATAGCGAATCTCAACTAGAAAAAGCTATTTTAGCAAGAGTTGAGCCATTTTTACAGGAAATGGGGGGAATGTTTGCTTTTATGGGTAGTCAATATCGGCTTGAGATTGATGATGAAGAATATTTTATTGACATTTTATTATACCATAGGCTCTTGAAATGCTTGGTGGCTGTAGAACTGAAGATTGGTAAGTTTTTACCTGAGTATGTAGGGAAAATGCAATTTTATTTAGCTGCTTTAGATGACACAGTAAAACAACCAGATGAAAATCCATCGATTGGAATTATTCTTTGTAAGTCGAAAAATAAACCAATTGGTGTAGCAACTTATCAAATAGTTTCTACTGTCCCGCAAGAACTAAAAAATAAACTTCCTGCTCCAGAACAAGTTTCTAAGCGATTGGAGGGAATTGAGTAAAATTAAATTTAAAGTCTAAAAATTTTAAGCCAAATGCCTCACAGTTTAGTTCTCAACCTACTACCTCAATCAAGCATCTATCCACAATTTTTAACTGGTAGACATTATCATGCTTTATTTCTCAACCTTGTTAGTTCGGTAGATAAGAGTTTAGGCGCTATTCTTCATGATACAACGACAGATAAAGCTTTTACGCTTTCCCCGATACAAATACACCGTAGACAACCAGCACTTAAAAACAATATTCTACAATGGCAGCACCAAGAACCTATACTACCTGAGACACCTTGCTGGTGGCGCCTGTCTTTACTTGATGACACTTTATTTGGTAAGCTCACACAGCTTTGGTTAAACATAAATCCTGAAAAAGCTTGGCATTTAGGTTCTGCTGACTTGTTTATTACTAGCATCCAAGTCACACCTCAGTCAAACCAACCTTGGGCAAACGCCTGTACTTATACCCAGCTATTTGAACAAGCAAGTGGCGCCGAACGAAGCATCAACTTTACATTTGCCACGCCTACAGCTTTTCGGCAAGGAAACTTCGATACAGCATTACCCAGTAAAGAATCAGTATTCAAAAGTTTACTACAGCGCTGGAACAAATATAGTGGCATAGAAATATCGCCTGAAATAATAGATTGCATTTTTCCCAGCTTTTTCAACATCCGCACAGAAATAGCGAGTGACTCCCGCAGTAAATTCATAGGTTGTGTTGGGCAGGTAAGCTATAAAATTATGGGAGAAGTCGAACCAGAAGTCATTAAACAAATTAACGCCATAGCTGATTTTGCTATGTACGCAGGAGTCGGAAGGAAAACACCAATGGGAATGGGAATGGTACGCAGGCAAACTAACTAGACAGCATTTTGGCTAATTTTTCCCATATCACCGCGAACCATAGGGTGTTTTTTAGGTAGAACATCAATTTATGCCCGAAACGCTTATTCAATCAAGCTTTGAAGCATTTGGCGCCTGTAAGAGGTTCGCGGTAACTCTGAAACCCTTGTCAGTTAAGCATTACAGGAATTTTAACCTATGCAAATCTTGACACACCAACGCCTGAAACGCTATTCTTATTCTAGATTCGCGGTACAGCACCTTGAAAACCAAATACAGCAAAGCTTCCACAGCGAGCCATTGCAATTTCTAATAATCCCTTTAAGGGATTGAAACATAGAAGAAATGATAGAAATAGTATCTTGATAAATATCAGGAGAATTGCAATTTCTAATAATCCCTTTAAGGAATTGAAACCTAAATTATGTAGAGAAATTTTATAAAAAGCACAAATTGCAATTTATAATAATCCCTGAAAGGTATTGAAACAGGCTAATGTAGCCCAAATTAGGCTAATTTTGGATTGCAATTTCTAATAATCCTTTTAGCGACTTCCAAATAAAAAAATCTCCAAAATTTTCTTGTGGAGAGGTGCCAATACTTGGAACGGGCAAGGATGCCCATTCCACAAGATGGAGAATTAAATTTTTGGAAGTCCCTTAAGGGATTGAAATATTTTCAATTTTCAAATACACAATCTGGTGTAAAATCAGGGGAGTCAAAATAGTACCTGCCTTCAGCTTTTAATATACGTTCAAAAAGCTGTGGAATACTTGTTGCTATGACCTTAGTATTTTCAATTGAGAAAATAACATGTTCTCTGGAAAACATATCTTTTTCATCTGATGTGATGGGTGTACTAATAACAACCCACCATTCTGCCCACTTTTTCAATGTTCCATCTTCTTGACTACCAGATTTTCTACGCTGATATTTATAGGCAAGGCAGCGACCGTCTTTTAAATTAGCAAATTGATAAAAACTCATATTATCTGTATCTATAATTTCATCAACATAAACATAGTCACGTAATGGTCGAATAAACCAAGGATGTTCGCTATTTGCAAAAAGAGTTCCACCGTCAAATTGCTCAAGCATTTGAAATATTTCTTTGGGCATTTCTTCAACAAATTTACTCTGAGACCAATCAACAGCAGGTTGTAAATTGTGCTTTGCTTCTTGTGAATTTTTAAAAGTATTTAAAATCTGAGTAAATTTATTCTCTCTAACTGCCCAACCAATTTCTGGGTATAAGCAACCATTTTCTTGCTTTTGACATACACCAACGAAACCTGCTATTAGTTCTAATTCTTTTTTGTTTTTGTCTGTTTCTAAAGTAAAAGAAACTTGTGAAAGACCACCTGGTAATGACTCTGGTCTCACAGCTTGATCTACACTACCAAAAAAGGTGTGTATGGGGGTATTCGTAAACATCGGATTTTTAACTGTGTAAGTATTGGTAACAGTGTCTTCTACATAGGGAAATAAATAACCTAGCCACCCAGTTATTAGCTCTGTGGCATACATTTGTTTTGGTTTGTAAATCGATTGCCAAAAGTTTATATCTGGTTTGCCTTTAATGGTGTCTATAAATTTATCGCAGATGGGTAATACTTTTGTTGTCCACCAACTTAAATCATATTCTGCTATCAACTCAACGCGCGCGCGAATTTTGCGCCAATCGTCTTCGGTTCCTTGTAAAGTAATCCAGGGAATACCACAAACACAAACAGCCCGAAAATCAAAAAAGCAGCGAAAAGCATCCATTATTACTATTTGGCTTGCTGTACGTATTGTAGGAGTTGTGGTGCTAAAATCGCATTGCATTAACGAGTAAATATCAGGGTTTATATATTCACCCATCAAAAAAGCCCATTGTTTTACAACTTCTGCCCAATGTGATGATGTATTAAGTTCTTCTATTGTTGCTTTTAATGAGAGTTTACCTGAGTGAGCAACTAAAGATTGACGTAATTGTTCAGCGTTGTTATTCACATGCATTGCAAATCCCTGAGCAATTGTCATCCAGATAGCATCAGGAGTCAATAGCAAAGGACGGTGTTCGCTAAATGACATGTGAACGGCATTAAAAAGTGGATGCAAGTAAACTGCATCAATTAAGCCACTATTAGATGATGGCTGAACTACCTTGAATGTGTCACTATGGCTAAATCCTATTAGGGGTGTATCAACTCGTTCTTCTAGTTGCGTTTTAGCAGTTTGTACAGGTAAGGGGCTTTCGCATATTTCCAAGTCTTCTACTTGAAAGCTGATTTCGCTTGAAGTTTGATTGAGGATTAACGCGATTTTATCCATAAAATTTTTTAGAAAATTCTATCATTTAATTTGCAGAAGCATGTACTCTATATCAAAGTATTGATTATTAAATTTATACGCCATTTTTTCGATTCCGTATATTTTAAAGCCAAATGATAGATACAATTGTTTTGCTGGTAAATTATTTGTTACGACATCGAGTAATAGTATTTCTATCTCGTTAGTAGCTTTTGCTTTTTCAATTAGTTCATTGAGTAGTAATTCACCTATACCTTGGCGCCGATATTCTGGTTTGACGTACATACTACGTATGTATGCTTTATGCTTTGTTTTTATTCTGGATTCTTGATGAAATTTTATTATTCCAATTATTTTTTTATCGTCGTAGCAGCCTAAAATAAAGTTATTATCTACTGGTATTTTATCTCTAAAGTCATGTATTGTCTTGGTTGCTTCTTCTTGATACGTTGTGCCATATGAGTCTGGATTATTATATAAGGCTTCTAATCTGATTTGACGGTAATCTTCTCCATCGTGTTTTGTTAGTTTTTTTATTATCATTTGGTTAAATGCCAATAATGAACTTTACTAAGATTGAGGGAAAACGTTTTGCCGCAGTTGTTGATAAGATTCTAATGCTCTAGCTATTAATTTACAAGGCGCCTGACTTGGTGTTACATCTGTTTGAGTTAATCCTCCCCCTACACCAATCTTATAGTACAAAAAGCCTATATTCATCAAAAGACTAACTTCTAAATTACGCTGACGCAATATATCATCACCTGTACCATTGGCTTTACGTACAGCAACCAAAGCTTATTCTATACTGCTAATGGGTAAAATATAAACTTTGTCATGCTGAACGAAACGTAGTGCAGTGAAGCATCTTAGAGATTCTAGCCTGCGGCAAATGCTCCGCCGGAGCGCTACGCTCAGAATGACATTTCTTACCCGTGTTAAGTATACATCCGTTGCAATACTGCTCGGTTAACGTATGTAGAGACGTGATTAATCACGTCTCTACAGGGGTTTAGCTACGCTACACTACGTGAACACGTTTCGCAATTGGCTTAACCGAGCAGTATTGAGTCCAGCACGTTTTCATGCTGAGAGATTGTTTTAACGAATCATTATCCGTTACATCCGTTGTATCCGTTGCTAACTGGCCTATTATTTTAAGCTGCTTTAGACTTACGACGCTTCGGTTTGTGTTGTATCGATGAGGCTTGTTGTAGCTGTGCCTCGCGTTTTTCAAACTCAATTACAGTCCGAGCTACCAATTCAGCTAGGGTTTCACGTTTCATACTTGATTGTTATCGCTTCTAGTACAATAGCTGCGATGCCGAAAAATTCTGTTAGCGCCAAGCTTTTGCATGACTTTACATGAATTAAAACAGCTAAAAACGATAAACTAAGGGAAATTGCTAGAGGGAAGCATTAATGGCAAAGTCAAATGGGGCTAAAAGCGAAACATCTACTGTGGAGTCTGAGGTTTCAGATGCAGAAGACCTGGCACCTGTTAAAGATTCGTCTGAACTAGTAGAGGGCGCCCAAGATATTGGCGCCCAAGATATTGACGAAATATTAAACTCGCTAAAAGCTTTACTGAGTGCGTTAGAAAAACTCCAAAAAGCTCGACTAGAAGTAGGCGATATTAAACCTTTAATTGGACGAATGCTCGATGGAGAACTGCTGGAAGGGGAAGAACTTGAGCAACTTAAGTCAGGTGTAAATGGTCTTTCTCGCCTTGTTCGTACTTATACTGACCACCAAGCGGCACTTACTAAAGCACAACCTGCAAGACAACTACTAGATCAAGTTATTAAATAGTAATTTGATCCCCCAACCCCCCCCGAAGAGAGCGGCGGGCTAGGGGGATCATTTCACCTTTAGCACAAAATGCCCCACATTGGAGAAAATTTATGCTAGCTTAATCCGAGACATAAATTAAGCCCCTTAGCTTTTTTATGCCCGAACCAACCTGTGGAACACAGGTTAGCTTATAATTAATGTGTAATTATTAAGTTTTCTCAAAACATCAGGACTACTTCCGGTGTTCTATGTTAAGGAAATCCAGCCCTTGCTGGCGCTCACAGGCAACTCAAGTTAATTCTATAGTGCCATTTTAGAGCTATTCGCCAACGGTTTCTAGTAGTTTAGTTAAAACATGAAAGACCTCACTCGTTATCGGAATATCGGTATCTTCGCCCACGTAGACGCTGGTAAAACCACCACAACAGAAAGAATCCTGAAGCTGACAGGAAAAATCCACAAAATTGGTGAGGTGCATGAAGGTGCGGCGACGACCGACTTCATGGAACAAGAACAAGAGCGAGGCATTACGATTCAATCTGCTGCAACCACCTGTTTTTGGAACGACCACCAATTCAATATTATTGATACCCCTGGACACGTTGACTTTACAATTGAAGTTTACCGTTCGCTGAAAGTGCTTGATGGTGGTGTCGGTGTATTTTGCGCTAGTGGTGGTGTAGAACCTCAATCTGAAACCAACTGGCGTTATGCCAATGACTCTAAGGTCGCTCGCGTCGTTTACATTAACAAACTTGACCGTATTGGCGCCGATTTTTACCGAGTTGTTAAGCAAATTAATGATGTCCTAGCAGCGAAACCGTTGGTGATGGTACTACCAATTGGTACAGAGAACGATTTTGTAGGCGTGGTAGATTTATTAACCCGTAAAGCATGGGTATGGGATGATTCCGGCGACCCAATGAACTATGAAATCAAAGAAGTTCCCGCCGAAATGAAAGATGACGTCGAAAAGTACCGCGAGATGCTGATTGAAACAGCTGTCGAGCAAGACGACACATTGATGGAAAAATATTTAGAAGGCGAAGAACTTTCCATCGACGAAATTAAGCATTGTATTCGTAAGGGCACTATCAATCTGTCCTTCTTCCCCACCTATTGCGGTTCTTCGTTTAAAAACAAAGGTGTGCAGTTAGTACTCGATGCTGTTGTTGACTACTTGCCCAACCCAACTGAAGTAAAACCACAACCAGAAGTAGATTTAGAAGGTAACGAAACTGGCGAATTTGCTATTGTTGACCCAACGAAACCGTTGCGTGCATTAGCATTTAAAATTATGGATGACCGTTTCGGCGCCCTCACCTTTACCCGCCTTTACTCCGGTGTATTAAATAAGGGTGATACAATTCTCAATACCGCAACAGGTAAAACCGAACGTATTAGCCGTTTGGTTGAGATGCACGCTAACGACCGTCAAGAAATTGATTCCGCTCAAGCTGGGGACATTGTAGCTATTGTAGGGATGAAAAACGTCCAAACCGGACATACTCTTTGTGACCCCAAAGCTCCTGCAACCTTAGAACCAATGGTCTTCCCAGAGCCAGTTATTTCCATCTCGGTGACACCTACTAAGAAAGGTACCTCCGAAAAAATGGGGATTGCACTTGGTAAAATGGTACAGGAAGACCCATCATTCCGCGTCGAAACTGATTCCGAAAGTGGCGAAACCATCATTAAAGGGATGGGTGAGTTACATTTGGATATTAAAGTTGATATTCTCAGACGTACCCACGGTGTTGAAGTCGAAGTTGGTAAACCTCAAGTTGCTTACCGTGAGTCTGTTACTAAGCGCGTTGAAGATGGCTATGTCCACAAGAAACAATCTGGTGGTTCTGGTCAATACGCTAAAATCGATTACATTGTTGAACCTGGTGAACCTGGTAGTGGTTTCCAATTTGAGACCAAGGTAACTGGTGGTAGCGTACCTAGAGAATACTGGCCCGCAGTTCAAAAAGGTTTTGCGAGCAGTATCGATAAAGGTGTGTTAGCAGGATTCCCTTGTGTCGATTTGAAATTTACCTTGGTTGATGGTGGTTTCCACCCTGTTGACTCATCAGCAATTGCTTTTGAAATCGCTGCTAAAGCTGCTTATCGTCAAACCTTGCCTAAAGCTTCTCCTCAGTTGCTTGAACCCATTATGAAAGTCGATGTGTTTACACCTGAAGATTATATGGGTGATGCAATTGGTGACTTAAACCGTCGTCGTGGACTCATTAAATCGCAAGAAACAGGCCCTACTGGCGCCCGTATTAAAGCGGATGTACCATTGAGCGAAATGTTTGGTTACATTGGCGATCTACGAACCATGACTTCCGGTCGTGGTCAGTTTTCTATGGAATTTTCTCATTACGCACCATGTCCTGCAAACGTAGCAGAGACCGTAATTAAGGAAACCAAAGAACGCGAAGCTGCTGCTGCGAAATAGTAAAGAAACCAGGTTTATAGGCGGAAAATTTTCTGTTCCAATTGAACCGATTTAGTACTTACACATAGAATAATAGAAGCCCGGTTTATTGGTAATAACCGGGCTTCTGTTTGTAAATTCTAAAAGTGTTATGACCGATACAACCGATATTAACGATATATCAACAGATAGCTCCTTAATCGATCCAGAAAATGACTTGCTAGGTCATGCGAGCTTTGCGAAGTATCTAGCAGACAGCATTTGCGAAATGACCTTTCCTGAAGGTTTCATAATTGGTATTTACGGTTCTTGGAACTCTGGCAAATCAACACTATTAAACTTTATAGGTCATTATCTTCAGCAAAAGTCAGAGGACGAGCAACCAATTATTGTTCCTTTTAATCCCTGGCTATTTTCTGGACATCAGAATATTGTAAGGCGCTTTTTTGAGCAATTACAAAATGTTTTAAGCAAAGAAAAAGCCGTGCCAAGAGGTATAAGAAAGACAATAGCTGATTTCGCCGGAATTATTTCAGAAATTCCTTTACCTTATGCTCAAACTGGCAAGGCATTAGTAACATTATTAGATGATAAAGAAAAGGAAGCTTCGCAATTTAAAGAAGAAGTAGAAAAGACGCTGGCAAAACAGGATAGACGCATAGTTATAACAGTTGATGATATAGATAGGTTGCCTGGTGAGGATATTAAGCAGTTATTTCGCATTTTTAAAGCTATTCCGAATTTTTCTAACGTTGTTTATGTTTTAGCTTTTAATAAAGAAGCTGTAATCGAAACAATTACAGAAACCGATACAGTATCCAAAGAATCATACTTGCAACAAATTATTCAAGCAGAGTTTGAGTTACCTACTCCAAGTAAGACCTTACTTCGCAAGCTATTTTTTAAAAAACTTAATAGAGTATTTACTGACATACCAAAAGAACAATTTAATCAAACACGTTGGAGTAGTATTTACTTCCAAGGAATAGACCATTTTATTAATAACATACCCGGCATTACTCGTTTAACTAACACTTTAACAGTTACATATTCAGCAGTAAAAGGCGAAGTGAATCCAATTGATTTTATTGCTATCGAGTGTTTGCGAATCTTTTGCCCAGCCATATATGACATAATCTACCAAAATCCTTATGCTTTCGCAGGTGAGGTTAACACTTCCACAGACGAATTGAAAAATTTACTTAATACCTGGATTGCTCAACTACCCCCCAAAGATAAGCAACCTGTACAAAATCTCCTCATGCAGCTTTTTCCAAAATTAAAAGCTGTTTGGAGTAATAGCTCTGCTGATGAGAAAGAGTCTGAATGGCATAAGCAAATGCGTGTGTGTAGTTTAGAAATATTTCCAATCTACTTCCGTCTAGCGTTGTCAGCATATGAATTATCTAACACTCAAATAAAAGCTATGCTTGCTTTAGCTTACGATACAGAAAGGTTTAAAGAACATTTAATAGAACTTGTTAAGCAAAAACGTACTGAAGGCATCGCACAAACTAGCATTTTTTTAGAACAGCTTGAAAGCACCGCTCAAGAAATTCCTGTAAATGCCATTGCCTCGGTTGTGGAAGCTTTATTTGATGCCAGCGAAGAATTCTTGTTGGGTCAAGAAGATGAGTATAATAATGACATTTTCGATTTGAGCAACGAAGTTATAGTTAGTCGTTATATCTCACAACTGTTGCGTCGAATTGAAGAACCACAACGATTTGAATTGTTAAAAACAGCAATTAGTCAAGCTAAAGCATTACCAATAATTAATCAACAAATAGCAACAGTAAAAGAACAGCAAATTCAGTCTAGTTCCGAGCAGGACTCAAATGAGGAAAGCCTACTGAACGCAGAACACCTCGAAGAACTAGAACAAATAGTCGCTTGATAGTATGTAGGTTGCGTGGAGGAACGGAACCCAACATAAGTAACTTGATACCCAACACATTAGGGAACGGAAGTGCCACAAGTCTTTTTGAATCCAAACAGTGGCGCCTTGACCAAATGGGCTAGCTTTGAGCATTTCTTCCATTTCAGCCTTAAATTCTTGGTCACCGTTGTTGCAAAGAATGTGAACAGGTTCGGCGCCCATTTCGAGCAAGAATGAAGTAACGCTGTAAATAAGGTCAGGGTCGCCGTAGATAGCGAACTTCTTACCGTGAATCCACGCATAAGAGTCAGTCATCGCGTCAACTAAACGACCGCGTTCAACTTCCAACTCTTTAGGAATAGCCTTACCAGTAATTTCTGATATAGCCATCAAGAATTCGTCAGTACCCTTAACACCGAAAGGACGAAGAACTTTTGTTTCTTGCTTCCAGGTTTTCTCGATGTATTCGCGAGTTTTCTGTGTAGTGTAGCGTTGTAAACAAACAGTTGCTTTCGCGTTGATGGTATCAGCTACATCTTCAATCTTGGTACCACCTGGGTACATTTGGTACTCACCATCGTTAGGAGCATCAAAGTAATCGCTGGTGTCAGAAACGATGGTATGCTCAACTCCCATTAAGCCAAGCATATGCTTAACTTCACGGTTGTTACCTACATAGGTATCAAAACCAGAGATAATATTTACTTTACCGTTGGCTTTGCCCTTCTTACCTTCAGTAAGGTTAAGAAGAATACCCTTCATCATGTTGTCGTAGCCAGTGGTGTGTGAACCAACAAAGCTAGGAGTATGAGCGAAAGGAATTGGTAAATCTTGGGGTACAGCACCAGCACCTTTAGCGTTGGTAATAAAGGCGCCAAGGTCATCTCCAATAACCTCAGCCATACAGGTTGTGCAAACAGCAATCATTTTGGGCTTATAAAGTTTGTAAGAAACTTCCAAACCTTCAATCATGTTGTTCAAACCACCGAATACAGCCGCGTCTTCAGTCATCGAAGAAGAAACAGCAGAGCAAGGCTCTTTGTAGTGACGGCTAAGGTGTGTACGGAAATATGCCACACAACCTTGTGAACCTTGAACGAAAGGAAGAGTTCCTTCAATACCCAGTGCTGCGAACATGGCGCCTACTGGTTGGCAACCCTTAGCTGGGTTAACAGTTAATGCTTCACGAGCAAAGTTCTTTTCGCGGTATTCCCAACCTTTAGTCCACTCAGAAACACGTTCAACTTCTGCTGCTGGGTGGGCGCCTTCAAATTGTTCGTGCTTGTTCTTGAAAAGCTTTGTGTATTCTTCTTGCTTGAATAGCTCTAAGTGGTCAACGATTCTTTCTGGATTCTGTGGCATTTTCTTTATCTCTTTTGTAGCGTAATGGGTTGATGAGGAAAGTTAGGAGTTATGAGTTATGAGTTTTGTAGAGTTAGGGGAGTTAGGAGCCACAGATAAACAAACTAGCTGTTAACTCTTAACTCCTCACTCCTCACTCCTAACTCTTAACTAATTCTTAACTTTTTGATTAAGCAGCTTTAGCTGTAACTTCAGCTTTTTTCCAAGGAGTGTTGATTAATCCCCAGGTTGGGCTGTTGAGTGCTAAGTCCATATCACGTGCGAAGATTGCAAATCCGTCATAACCGTGATAAGGGCCGGAGTATTCTAAGAAATGCATTAGTATTTTATGTTAGATGTTAGCAATGTTTATCTAATACATTGTTTATTGATAACACATATATTTCTAAACTGAATGTAGGCTAAATTGATTATTAGGCGAATCACATCTACTCTTCAAATGATGTGTTAAAGTCATTTCTGCATTTTTAAAAAGGCGCCACATTTCTATTTCATTTTTTCAACGAGTGTATGCAAGCAAAAATACAGCAAGAATTAGAAATAATTAATCAACGTTTAAAATCAGCAAAAGCAAAAGTAACAATTCGCGAATCAAATGGAAGCTTACAGTTACGCGCAACACTACCACTCAAACCAGGTGATAAGAACACAAACGGCGCCGATAGAAAACAGTATAATATTAGCTTGAATATTCCCGCTAACTTAGACGGATTAAAAACCGCAGAAGAAGAAGCATATGAACTAGGTAAGTTAATCGCGCGTAAAACCTTTGAATGGAATCATAAATATTTAGGTAACGAAGCAATAAAAAAAGACTATAAAAAAATCGGTGAATTATTAGAAAAATTTGAACACGAGTATTTTAAAACACATAAACGCACAACAAAAAGCGAACATACATTTTTTTATTATTATTCTCGAACAAAGCGCATCACTAACCCTGAAGATATAGCCACAACCGAAAACCTAATCGGTTATATCGAAAAACTTGATAAAGACTGGGTAAGATATAATGCAGCAAGAGCAATATCAGCATTTTGTCAAACATTTAAAATAGACATAGATTTATCAAAATATTCTAAAATTCCAGAGCGCAATTCTAGAAATATACCCTCTGACGAAGAAATATCTACAGGATTTACTAAATTTGAAGATTATCTATATAATAGAGGCAAGCAAGTTAATCAAGATGTACAAGATAGCTGGCAGTTATGGCGATGGACATACGGAATGCTAGCAGTCTTTGGTTTACGTCCACGCGAACTTTTTATTAACCCTGATATTACATGGTGGTTAAGCCAAGAAAATATAGACTTAACATGGAAAGTACACAAAGACTGTAAAACCGGAGAAAGACAAGCATTACCATTACATAAACAATGGATTGAAGACTTTGACTTGAGAAATCCTAAATCTTTAAAAATGCTCGCAACGGCAATAAGTAAAAAAGACAAGACTAAACATGCTGATATAACAGCATTAACACAACGAGTAAGCTGGTGGTTTAGAAAAGTAGGATTAGACTTTAAACCATATGACTTACGTCACGCTTGGGCAATACGCGCACATGTTCTAGGAATACCAATTAAAGCAGCAGCAGATAATTTAGGTCATAGTGTGCAAGTGCATACTGAAACCTATCAACGGTGGTTTTCGCTAGATATGCGGAAATTAGCAATTAATCAAGCTTTAAGTAAGAGAAATGAGATAGAAGTAATTAGGGGTGAGAATGTAAGTTTGAGTATAGAGAATGAGAAGTTAAAGCTAGAAATTGAGAAGTTAAAGATGGAGTTGGTTTATAAACGAAGTTAACAAGACCTCTCCCCAACCCCTCTCCGTTCACGTAGTGTGCCGCTTCGGCAAGCGGAGAGGGGCACTAATTTATTCGTTAAAAAACCATATAGCAATACCAAATTGTCATGCTGAACGCAGTGAAGCATCTTATAGATTTCGATATTTATAAACCCACATTCCGCACCCCCCAGACATAGCTAATTGTCACAGAAGTATTTTTACTGAGTCTTTTCTCTACAAAAAGAGTAAAATAATACTTTTCTCACCTGCATAGCCGTATTTTTTACCTAACCTATATGATATTTATATTCTCAATCACTTTCAATAAATATTCATGTTCACTGAATAGATAAAAGCTTATCGTTATTGATATAAAACCTGTACTTTATTTATAAAACATTAGTCGGAAGTGACTAGAATCTGTGACTATAAATTTTAATTAATAGTCTCTATAACAAATATTTTTTTGTATCAGACAAATTAACAATTATAATAATAACGACAGTTTTCTGGCAGGAAACTTAAGATGTATTGCCTTTCTGGAGTTATATTTGATATCGATATTTCACTATCAAATATAACCAAATGTATAGATTGAAAACATTGAAATATCCATCTCATGGTTGGATTATTTATAGATTTACCAAGCTGATTTTTGATGGTAGATTCAGTTACCGATAAAGCTTTTCTCATTTGTCTTTGAGCTAAAGTATAAACTAATAAGCATAATCCCATTATCATAGCCATAGCTTCAATTCTTTCTGGAGATTTAAGAAAAATACTATCTGCAAAAAATAAAGCGTCTTTGAGAAATCCAAACCCCCTCTCACAGCTTTGCTGTGCCTTATATTCAGAAATCATATCATCATGGCTAAGAGATTTTTCATCTAAAACATTTGTTGCAAGGACGAAGCGTCCAGCACTTAGGTAAGCCTTTTTTATTGCATTTATATTCTCAGACAATAAAGCATTTACTTGATAAAATGTTGTTTGTTCTTTTTTGACTTTTATCTGTTTTTCTAAATATTCTATATTATCAAGTTGATGATATTTTAATTGTTTAATTAAATTATCTACGGCTTGAACAGCTTCTTGATATGAATTAAACTTTGAGTTCATTAGTTGTTTCAGCTTATCTAATGAACTAATTTTTAACCGAGATATTCTTTTCTCTAATTGACGTAAATCTGATTTTCGCCTTTCAATACTTTCTACAACTAGCCATCTCTGTTCAACCTCACCATACTTACTTTTAGCTACAGAATAATAATATCCTGTTAAAGAACTATTCGTAAAATCAGTTGATAATAATGTTGAGACTAGTTCTTTCGCCAGTCCTATAGTCATTGGTACTCTAGATAACCATCTTAATTCAGATAATAAATTAATATTTTTTGCGTTATATATAGCCCCATCTGCTACCAGTAAACTATTTTCATCTTCCGCTTGTTCTATTTTTTCTTTTTTCAGATGTTCCTTATATTCTAAAAATATTTGAGCAAAGCTTGAAGAATCTGCTTGATTTCCAGATGCAGGTTTTAAAAATATTGGGATATCTCCATCTCCTGACGAGATTAATTCTATAATAAATTGTTTTAAATCAGGTCTATGGTCACGAGAGTAGCCATAGGTCATTTCAATCGCTTGTGGTGCCTTTATTTCAATTCCTGATGAATGACTAAAAACTACCGAAGGCAATTTATTACTATACTCACCATGTAAGTGCATTGAAGTCGAATCTAAATGTGACGATTCTAAACTAATATTAAATTGTTTCATCACACTTGTGCTGATAGCAAAAAATATCTCCGTTAAACCTTTAATAAATAATTTATCCATGACTCTACCTAATTTGTCATCATTTAGATATTCAGGTTTTACTCCTTCTCCTATTAAATATTCACAGCGCAAAGTGGGCGGTGTCGGCTTCCGTCCCGCCCAACTTTGCAAGAGAAGCTTTATCTTGAAAAAAATCAGGAAACATATACAGAGGGCTACTTACAAAACCCATTCCATTTAATATCATCGCTTTAACTACATGTCCCGCACTTACTTTTTCGTCGGTCGCCTGCCCAACTATTTCATTAATAATTTCTACTAAACCAATTGAGTCTATAATTCCTGCGATTATACCCAAATGGTCTATGCTTTGTATTTCAACATTTTTCAGATTAGACATAACGATATTATAAAGTGACAACATCTGTCACTATTTTCACATTTTTTGCGTCTAAAAACTTACTTTCAATATCGCTCATCCTAACTTTTAAGAATTCAATATCTTCGTGCATCCTTATGGCTCTATAGCTTGATACTAATAAAGTTTTAATAGAATTTATTCTTATTAAGTTTTGAAAATATATCTATATAAAAATACTATATAATTATTAAATACTAAATTCTGCTAACTATTTAAGTACGAATGACCTTGTGACAGTTGGGTAATAGCTAGGGGGTGCGGAATGTGGGTTAGAAGGAAAGCAGCCTGTTGCACCCAGTGCAATTGCTCCTGTTGGTGAATTACACACTCCAGTTGGGAAAGTTCCAATGGAAACGCCGCGCGCTTTAGAAAAGCATGAAATTTCTGAGATTATTGAGCAGTTTCGCTTCTGTGCTGAAAATGCTTATAAAGCTGGATTTGATGGCGTTGAACTACATGGCGCCTTCGGTTATCTAATTGACCAGTTTCTTCAAGATGGCTCAAACCAAAGAACTGATGAGTATGGTGGTTCAGTAGAAAATAGAGCTAGATTTTTGCTGGATGTAGTTAAAGCAGTTTCCAGCGTTTGGGGAGCAGACCGAGTTGGCATTAAGCTCTCACCCAGTAACACTTTCTATGGCATGTTTGACTCGAATCCTCAAGCCACGTTTACTTATGTGCTTCAAGCACTCAATCCAATAGGTTTAGCTTATGTCCATTTGATGGAACCGAACGAAACAGATCTTCAAAATCGAGATGTACTTAATCCTGTAACCCCTTTGTTTCGTCCTATTTATCAGGGAACTCTGATTACTAATGGAAATTACACTAAAGAAACAGCAAATGCCACTTTAGCTAGCGGTGGTGCGGATATTGTTTCCTTTGGAAAGCTGTTCTTAGCAAACCCAGATTTACCAAAACGTTTTGAGCTAAATGCACCATTGAATGAACCATCATTCAAAACGTTTTACGGCAGCACTGAGGAAGGATATACAGATTATCCTTTTCTAGAGCAAGTAGTAAGTTAATTTTGTAAGCGAATTACAAGCAATTATTTATGAGCAAGCTTATCATAAGCATTTTCTGAACCAGCATCGCCAACCTCGGTTCCCATTGTTCCGGATACAAACATCGTGACAGTTATTGAACGCATCACAAATACTAAATCAAAACATAATAGTATGGTGGGCAGTGCCAGCCCTTTCAACGCGAACTAGTGAACTAGTGTAGCAAGGCAGATGGCAGAGGGCAGATGGCAGAAGTGAAAAGCCTTATGAAACATACGCTTTTTACTCTTTCAACTGTACTACTATTTTAGTCAAGCTGCACTAGTAACATAAGTACTAAAAGCTTAAGTAATTGGTTGCTTAAAAATAAGGTATTTTTTATAAAATATTAAATATACGAACTTTCAAAGTGGCAAGTATGTTTTCTTATTTATACATCTTATCAAATACGGTTTTATTCATAACTTTGTCTTAGATAAAACATCATATTTGATAAATTGTTGACATGAAAAATATGCACGAAAATATTTTACGTGCGGTAAGCAGTTAAAAAATATTCTTTCTTTTATAACTAACTTTGTGATTTCTTTTTTTGGTGGGTCTCTAAAAGTCGTGCGGTAGAAACATGGCGATGGTTACTATTAACTATTAAAGGTTCTCGCTTTTTTTTCTTACCTCTCGTTGCTTTTAAAAAACGTTTCAAATGTACACCATCTGCAAGTCGTTGTAGAAGTTCTGCTATTTGGTCAAGAGAATATGTACCAAACACTTCCCACTTTGGTGGTGGTATCGCAATCATCATCCCTCTATATATTCCTTGAATCTCATCTACCAAATAAAAATCAGATAAGCCAACTTCAATTTTATTAACTCCATGTACACTTCCCAAGGCACCTCGTAAAAGTCGCAAGTATATTGTATGCAACTAATGCCATTGAAAAAGAAAATAATGCAGCTTTGGGGTAGGCTAAAGTCTGAATTTCGCCGTTAAAATTTTCAGTGACAGTTTGAAAAAGTGTTTCTATTTTCCAACGATTGCGGTATATTTCAGCAACTTCGACTGCGTTTGCATCGCTACTTGGTAAGTTAGTAAAAATCGCTATTTCCCATTCTTTATCTCGCGTCGGTACATTTAGCTTTACCAAAACCCGCCTGAGTTGTAGGATTTCCCCTTCATATGATATTTCTATTTTCTGCTCAAACACTTTTCCTGTTTCAGTTTCTCCTATATACTTTAATTCACTTAATTCTTTAAATCCTAATGAACCATGTTGGCGAATTACAAAAAACGCTCCTTTCAATATTATTGTATATAAGAACTTTGCTGTACAAAAGTTACGGTCTCCACACCAAATATCTTTCGGTTTAACTAAAGCCAGTATTTGGTCAAATGACGCGCGCTCTTGAGCGTGACCGTCCTCAACTAATAAAACATCTGTTACTAACTTTGATGCTTGGTCTAATATTGCTATTGCTTTACCTGGTAGAGAAGAAGCTGCATAAGCGCGGATTGCATCTAGTCTATGGTCTGTTGCCGCAAGGCAGGTACCATCTACAAATTTCAGTTTATAACCTGTCAATAAATCTGCTTGTTCTCCACCCATTGCTTGAATTAAATACATTAAATCACTTGCTGTTTCTCGTAATAATGCTTGACTTACATTTAATTCAATTCCAGAGAGCTTGTTATATAATGCGGTTGTACTTACTATTTTTTCTATTGCTTTCGCTCTATAAGCAGCATGGACTGACTTATGAATCCCACATACGACCAAACTCATTAAATCGACCTGACTTGAAAACAATAAATCTTGCTGATATTGAACAGTCGCATGTGCCTCAAATATTTTATCCAAGCGTTCTGGCATGAAAATACACTCCATTAACACTCGTGCCATCACACTTATGGGACTTTCTTCTACAAATTGCTCAAAGACAGTAGATAACATTTTGATGCACCACAATTATTAATACTGTCAAGAATACCTTGAAGTCGTTCTTAATAATCAATACCAGGAGCGGCTTACAGGCGCCGTCCTAGTAGTGCATTAGTTCGCGTTGAAAGGGCTGGGTGGGCAGTGCCCACCCAACGAACCAAAACTTTTGACATGAACCACTAGGGATGGAAATAAAATGCTGTTCCTAAAACCGCGTAGGTAATAAGTAGCAAGGCGCCTTCTAGCCAATTAGTTTTTCCATCGGTGCTAATAGAGTTAGTGATAACAACCGCAATTGCAACTGTCAATACTTCAAAAGGATTAAATTCTAAATTCATCGGTTGCCCTATGAACTGACCGACTAATACTAGAACTGGGGCGACGAACATGGCAATTTGTAGGCTTGAACCCATCGCTACTGCCACCGCTAAATCCATTTTGTTTTTAATGGCAAAGGTCGCGGCAGTTATGTACTCAACGGCGCCTCCAAACAGTGGAATTAAAATTACACCCGTAAATAATTCACTCAATCCCAAAGTCTTGATTGCTTTTTCTAAGCTCTCTACTAAAATATCAGAAACAAAGACCAGTACCACAGTACAAACTAACAAAATAATAATTGGTTGCCATAAAGGTTCTTTTTGATGGGTAGTATCAATTTCATCAACTTCAGTTGTTTCCACCTCATATACATACTTGTGAGTTTTGATGGAGAATAACAACGATAAAACATAAAATAGCAGTAGAAGAACAGAAGCAACTGCGGAGAAGTTATTAATAGTTGCAGGCTCTAATCCTTTTGATGTAAAATCAATAGCAGTAGGAGTCAATAGTACGACTAGTGCTAAATTGAGCGAAGAAGCATTCATTCTTGCTACCGTAGGCTGAAAATTTTGCTCTTTGAACCGTAACCCTCCTAAAGTAATTGCGGCGCCTAAAGCTAAGAGCAAATTAGCAATAATAGTACCTGTAATACTAGCTTTGACTACATCTACTAAACCAGCCTTAAGAGCAACGATAGAAATAATCATTTCAGTTGCATTACCAAAGGTAGCATTAAGCAACCCTCCCAAAGAAGACCCAATAACACTAGCAATTTCTTCTGTAGAATTCGCAATACGAGCAGCTAAAGGAACAATTGCCAAGCCAGAAGCAAGGAAAACAATCACAGGATTTAAATGCAGCCATTCAGTTATAAAACAAATTGGCACAAACACCAGCATCCCAAGTAAGATTTTATCCTTCGTTGTCATTTTTAATTTATCCTGTATCATTATCTACTTTTCAGCAAGACTAGAAACCGGGCTTTTATACGATAGATTTGCTTTTGTATCACAATATTTGGTAAAAAGCCCGGTTTCTTTGAGCTTGTATGACGCATCGTACAGTCTTGAATTATATTACTAGTAGTCTAAATCTGGTTTAAACCATTTATGTCAAAAATTCGCGCGGCTTGATATCATAGGCTAAGTGGGCAAACATATGTGAGTAATACGTAAGCACTATGTCAAAGCGTAAGAAGGACAATCTCCAGTGGATTAAAAAAACGCTTGAATTAAAGCCAGACCACGGCTGGGAAGGTCCACCTGGCTATAAGATTTTTGTGGCTGATAGAGGTGCCGTTCGTTTTAATGTCCCCCGTGACTGGGCTTTCGAGCCAAAAGAAAAGTCTTTTAAGTTTACCGATAAAGAACCGCCTGATGATGATTGCTGTTTGGAAGTATCCTTTAATCGTTTACCTTCATCACGTGATTGGAGCTTGTTTCCGCTGAAGTCGGTTCTAAGACAAGCAATGGAAGAAGATGATCGTAATATTATTGAGCGGGGAGAAGTTATCACCGTTAAACGCCAAACCGCGCGCATTGTTTGGATGGAAATTAAATTTATTGATACTCAAGCTGAACCGCGTGAGGCTTTTTCGCGAACTTGTGTTGGTATTGGGTCAAATATTCAATGTTTAATTACATTCGATTATTGGGCTGACCAGGCTGAACAGTTAATACCTCATTGGGATGAGGTGATACGCTCGCTTACATTAGGACTATATATTAGTGACCCTAGGACTGGTTTTGCTTTACCAGATTAATTTATCGTATGGGCGCCGTGTTTAAAATAAAAATAAAATAATGCCCTAAATGAGGGCACCGAGCTTCTCGTAGTAAGTGCCTTTATTCCTAAAAGTTGTTAAAAGTGCTTGTTTTATTTGGCATATTAAGTTATTTGCAGTTTTGGTATACTGCTAATGGGTAGAATATAAACTTTGTCATGCTGAACAAAACGTAGTGCAGTGAAGCATCTTAGAGATTCTAGCCTGCGGCAAATGCTCCGCATTACGCTACGCTCAGAATGACATTTCTTACCCGTGTTAAGTATAATATCAGGTCTTATGTCTTATTCTGCAAGCTCGGCTAAATCTTCTTTTGTACATAGGAGTGTGTAGTAGCGGGATACCCGAAGAGTGGAATTTTTATTTGTAATTTAATCAAATTTAATATATAGAAACTTTGCGTTACAAGTTTATTTTGATTTACAACAAATATTAGCCATCTGGCTGAAGTCATTATATATACAGATAATCAAGAAATATACTTGATGTGTAAAATTTTGCCTTGCTTTCTTGTAGGGTGGGCATCCGAGCAAGCACCCTGAATTGGAACGGGCAAGGATGCCCATTCCACAAGATGTTATTCCATAAGATGTTATTCCATAAGATATCTATTCCACAAGATGGAGAGATTGTATGAAAGTAAAAATGATTTTGCCTGCTTTGACTGAAGCTCTTAGTCCTTTTTGGCGCCCAATCAAGTATCATCTTTTTCCACCGTTAGGTTTAGCTACTATTGCTTCGTTTTTTGATGAAGATGATGAGATTGATTTACAAGATGAGCATGTAGAAGTTCTTAATCTTAATGATGAACCTGATTTGGTGGTAATTCAGGTTTACATTACTTCGGCTTATCGAGCTTATGAGTTAGCTGATTATTATAAAAGAAAAGGCGCCTATGTTGCTTTGGGTGGTTTGCATGTTACATCCCTACCTGAAGAAGCTGCTCAACATGCTGATACTATATTTTTAGGGCCCGGTGAGGATACTTGGCGCCTGTTTCTTGAAGATTTCCGCGCGGGACATCCTGCTAAAATGTATGAGTCTAAAATTCGCACTTTAGTTGGTAGTCCTCTTATTCGCAGGGATTTAATTAAGCGACATCATTATCTTGTTCCTAACTCTATTGTAGTTTCTAGAGGTTGTCCGCATCACTGCGATTTTTGTTACAAGGATGCTTTTTATAAAGGTGGTAAGTCTTTTTACACTCAACCTGTTGACGATGCTCTTGCTGAAATAGAACGATTACCAGGTAAACATTTGTACTTTCTTGATGACCATATTTTTGGACATGAAGCTTTTGCTGGTGAGTTATTTGAAGGTATGAAGGGGATGGGTAGGGTGTGGCAAGCTGCGGCAACTGTACAGTCTATTCTAAAACCTGGACTTTTAGAAAAAGCTGCGGAAGCTGGACTACGAAGTATGTTTGTGGGGTTTGAAACGCTTAACCCTCATAATTTAAGAGAGCAACACAAGTATCATAATTTAAATCGAGATTATAGTCTTGCTATTAAGCGTTTACGAGAATTTGGAGTTATGGTCAATGGTAGTTTTGTTTATGGTATGGACAGTGATGATAATACTGTATTCGATAGAACTATTGAATGGGCTGTTACACAGGGAATTGAGACAGCTACTTTTCACATTTTAACTCCTTATCCTGGTACGCTTTTATATGAGCGAATGGTAGCGCAAAACCGAATTACGATTCACAATTGGGATTTATATGATACTCGTCATGCTGTATATAGTCCTACACAGATGAGTGTTGAAACGCTAGAAAAAGGGTATTGGCAGTCCTATAGAGATTTTTATCGATGGAGTTCTATTTTTAAAGGCGCCTGGACAAAAGATAATTTAGCCGACCGTTTACGACATTTAGCTTATACTGGCGCCTGGAAGAAAGCTGAACCGATATGGGATATGTTGATACGATTGAAGCAAGTTAATCACTTACTACCAACTTTAGAAAGTGTTTTAAACAGTTTTGGCAATTATTCTTTAGCTAAACAAGGTGTAAATAAACTTCCTAAATCTCAGTTGTCACATACAAGTACATGAAACGTAGGTTGGGTTACGCAAAGCCTCCACCCAACCTACAATGTTTAACTAAGTTTGGCTATAAATTCTCTCAAAGTATCACTTCCTGTAACTTCAACTCTTGATAGTGCGAGTAAAGAATCTTGAAAGCTGCTTAACCCAGATTTACAGGAAACACCATATATATAACCACAGGCGCCAACTAAATGCTGTACAACTTTATCTGTATCACCATATGGATAAGCAAAAGTTAGAGGTGTTCTACCCAAACCTTGTTGTAATATAATTCGTGCGCGCGTAGCTTCAGTGACAATTTCAAGGGGTGAAAGTGCTGTTAAATGGGGATGTGTAGCTGTATGGGCGCCGAATTCAATACCTTCAGATTGGAGTTCTTTAATACTATCCCACCCCATTAAAGGTAATTCTTCGTTATAAAAACTATCCCAAGTGTTAGTTTGTCCGATATTATTGGCAACGAGAAAGACGGTAGCGGAAAAACCATAATGCTTTAATAAAGGAAAAGCGTAGTCATAAAAGTCTTGATAACCATCGTCAAACGTAATTAAAATTGCTCGACCTGGAAGCGGTTGCTTTTTGAGTATTGCTTCACCCCAGTCTGCTAAACTCACGCTGTAATATCCAGCTTCTTGTAAATATTTTAGTTGTTGCTCAAATGCTTCGGGTGTAACTCGCCAACGTGCAGTCTCTGCTTTTCCTTCTGAGTGTACACAATGATACATGAGAATTGGTAGTTTTGCGGTGACTAATTCTTCGTGCCAGTAATCTTGCGGCTTGCCACCATGCCATAATACAGTATTTGCTACCTTAACAGGCGGTGGTGTCGGTTGAGGTATTTCGATTATTTCAGGTGTTATTGGTGTTGAATTAGCTAAAGCTTGAAAAAGCTGAATCCTATATAAAGGGGTGTGTAGCTCTTTTCTTAATTGTAGTGGTGGAGTGTTAGCAAATGTGTCACCGATAACTTTTGCTCCAAATGCATAACCCCAATTATAACCTGGTCGGTCTGGCTCATCTCGAACTAAGTTAGCATGTGCTGTAATAAAGTAACCACCTGGTTTGAGAGCATTAGCTATTTTGTTTGCAACTAAAGAAAGTATTTCTATTTTTTCGGTATAATATAGAACTTCGCTACAAATAATTAAATTGTATTTATCATTAATAGACTCAGTAATTACATCAAGACGTTCGTAGCTGATGTTGTTTAAATCTTTACATTTTTCTGCTGTTCTTTCTAAAGCAATTTGAGAAATATCAGTTGCAAGTAAGTTAACAACTTTCGGCGCCAGTTGTGCTGTAAAATGTCCTTCAGCACATGCTAATTCCAGCACATGCTCAAATTTGATATTTGGTAGCAATTCTAAAGTTTGCTCGTATTTTATCTGTTCGTATGGGCTAGTATATTTCCAAGGGTCAGGGTTTTTGGCAAACAGTGTTTCAAAATTCGAGCGCAGGTTAACTTTTTGCTGTGGATGGTCACTCTTATTTTTTACTACTAACTTTTCATCTGTAAATGATGCTGCTTTGAGTAAGTCTTGTTTTGCAGCTTTGGGGAGAGTCGCTAGTCGTGAGCTAGTCGTTCCAATTACTCCAGTACGGCGCCCAAGCATTATATTAGTATCATCATGATTTTGAAGCAATAGTTTTTTGGCTAACCGTTCTCTTAAATTACCAGTTAGTGGCATTCCTAGTAATCCTTCTCGGACAGCAGCAACAGCTAGTTCATACCGACCTGACTGTATGATAACGGTTCGTAGTTGTTGAGGTGTAACTTTGTTATCTAGTACTTGATAAGTTATTGTCCCTAAAGCAACTCCACCAACAGTAAGAATAATTTGTAGTGTTTCTGCACTAGTTATAAGCGTAGGTAATTTTTGGCTGACTTCAACTGTTACGCAATTTTCAACTTGCTGAAGAGTCGGGATAAAATTTTCTGCTATCGATTTTATATTGGTTTGCTGTAAACTTTTTACAACTTTTTTGAGTTGTTGCAGCTTTGTCATTGGGTTATAGAAATAACTTTGTTCCCAGTGAACTCCCCATAGTTCTTGCAGAAAAACTATCCATCCAATATAGCTGTGTAATGTTTCATTTTCAGGCATCGAGGCAAGATGAATATTACCCCGCCAAATTGATAACCCTGTGGAAGTGCGTTTAGTGGTGAGTTGACGGTATACTGTGTTATCAAAATAATGACCTAAAATTTCCCAAGCAAATTGTGCAGCGATAGCATCTTTGAGAACGTGACTAGAAACAACTCCGTCACAGATAGGTAAAATAACATTGCCTAAATATTTACCTTGTATGGTAACAGCACAATGCAAGCGTTCTGTTTCAGATGGCGCCACAATATCTATAAAAGGTTCTGTAACTTCTTGCTGTACTGCATAAGTAGTACCTAAAGTCAATGGCTTTGTGGCAGTTGTGTGTTCTAAAATTAAATCTTGTAATTTTTTAGATGCACGAATAGTTAAAGCAGGCGCCAAAGATAATTTCTCTAATACTGTTAAGAATTCTGTAATTTTTGATTTTAGTTTCAACCATAACTCATACCAATCAGATGGTGTTTGACCAGTAGGTAAGAATGTAGACCAAAAAATTGATAAAGCAACAATTTCTGGGTTGAGTCCAGGTTCTTGCTCGTTTTCTACAGCAGAAAGTATTGGTAAGAAGTCACCACCCGAACCGAGTGCAAGTCCAGCTACCCAACAAACAAATATAAGTTTGGCGCCAGATAATTCCTGAGATGGCATTCCAGTAGCATAAGCAAGAGATGGATTTTTAACTCGTGAGTCAGAAGAATGTCCTTGAGTAATTACTTTTAACCCATCATATAAAAGTTGACGTGTGTTTGCAGAAGCCGAATTTGGACGCATTCGATAACAAGCGCTCTTCTCAGGTATTGCAGCAAAACGGGCGCCAGTACGAGCAATTCTTTGCCATAAATCCCATTCTTCACAAGTTGGTAACTCAGCGTCGAACCCACCAACATCTAATATAATACTACGACGAACAATACAACTATGAATTGCAAACACACAGCTACCAGCAAATGCAGCGAAAATTTGACTAGCTTGATAAGAAAAGTCGTAATTTATAAATTTACCATCAGGTGTAACTCTTACCCAACCGCAGTAAACAGCATCAACATTTGCATCTTGCTTAATAACATCTGTTAATTTTTCTAAATGTTGAGGTAAAATCCAATCATCAGCGTCAAGAAATAGTACCCAATCATACAACGCTTCTTTAACTCCAAAATTGCGCGCGGCACTTACACCTTGATTTATCTGATTAATAACTCGAATACGTGAATCTTCTATCGCAAATTCATTAGCGACTGTAAACGTATCATCACTCGAACCATCATCAATTACAATTGCTTCCCAATCAGAATAAGTTTGAGCCTGCAAAGACAACAGTGTTTCACTAATTGTCGGCGCCGCATTATAAGCAGGTATAATAATAGATACTTTCATATATTAATCTCTTCTTCCTCTTTCTTTGCGTACTTTGCGTACTTTGCGGTTTATTTTATCCGAATTGATGATGTTAATTCCCCCTAAACCCCGAATTAGCAGGGGGGGAAGAAGAGGCTATTTTTAGCCCCCCTTATTAAGCGAGGTTGGGGAGATTTATAATTTATAATGTAATAAATAACACCTGAAATACAGCCTATTAGTTCTGCAATTAAAGTATTATATTTATACCTATTACCTTTAATAATAGCCTTAATATACCACTTCGGCATAGTTTTAAATAATCGGCGTAAATTGCCCCGGTCATTATACTTTTCGTACTGTACCAAAAGCGCAGTAACATGACCGCGCATATAACAATACATTTGCTGTTTCAAACTATCCACACTGCCGCGATGGTAATGATATACTACAGATGCAGGGTAATAACGACATATCCAACCTGCTTCTAAAAGTCGATACCAAAATTCTGAATCTTCACTACAACCAGCTGCTCCGGCGCCAAGACGTTCATCAAATTCACCTACCAAATTAACAGCTTGACGTAAAATCGCCATATTAGCACCTGCACCAATACGCCAAACGGGGGCGCCGAAAACTTTCGTGAATTGGAAAAAATCACTATCATAGGTTTTTGGCTGATACCCAAAGTTAAAACAGGCAAGATGTTTTTCAAATACAACTTGCGCTTCTGTTTCTAGTTCACCAGGTAATACTAATCCAGTTACAGACATAACTTTCGGGTCATCAAAAGCTTCCTGTAAACGAATTATCCAATCAGGATGAACAACCACATCATCATCAGTAAAAGCAATAATTTCACCTGTGCTGTGACGAATACCAGTATTTCTAGCAATACTCAAACCAGGACGCGGTTCCTTTACATACTTTACACCTGACATTTTTGCTACTTGCATTGTTGCATCATCTGTAGGAGCGTTATCTACAACTATAATTTCGTGAGGAGGTTGAGATAAGTTTTGTAGAGACTGCAAACAGCGCGCGAGTTGTTCAGGACGATTTCTGGTACAAATGATAATAGAAACTGTTTTCTGAAGCTGTTGAGAAATATATTCTAACTTCGTTAAAGGATGTGTTAACCTAACTAAAGCCTCAAAATCGATTGGTGTATCTTCTAATAAATTTTGTTTTAGCAGATAGGCGCCAATTGTCGGCGTAATGGCAGATGCTGCTAAATTTGTTACCTGCGTTGCGGGCATTGGTAACTGAGTGGTTAAAATTTCGGTGTGAGCTAAAGGAATATGGCGCCACCAAAACACAACATGTATATTATTATCGCTCGACAGCATCGGAATATCTTGACTTAAATCGATATGAACTATTTTCCAACTCATAAATATTGCCTCCGAATTTGTTCAATACGTTTTACCGAACGGGGATATTCACCCCATAGTCCTACAATTCCACCCCACAATTCCGCCAACAACATAGATATTGGCAGTGGGTGTTTTCCCTTTATAGATTGCTTTAATCGGTCAAATTCGTACTGAAACCACCACAATATTAACCGTCGTAGATTTGCACGTTGTGGTAAATCACTTTGGTAAGACTTTATGATAAAAGCCATTAATCCCAAACCCCAAGTCCAGTACTGATGGCGTAATTTTGCTGTTTCTCGGCGATGTTGGTGATAAATCAAATAACGTGGCTCATATACAAGTACATAACCTGCACGAATTACGCGGTAAAAAATATCCAAGTCACCACCACCAGGAAGCGGGGCGCCTGTATCTAACGCTTCATCAAAACCACCCAGCTTAATTAACATGTCGCGACGAAATGCCATGTTACATCCGGCGCCGAAGATGCCGGAACCACAAGGATACAATTCATTACCAGGTAAAACTTGACCGTAGCGAATTTTTTCAAAACCGCGTCGAAAACCTCCAGCTTCTTCAAACAGAATTTGGGCTTCTGTATTTAATTCAAATGGTAATATTAATCCAGTGAATGCCGAAGCATCTGGATTTTCTGCCCATGCTTCCTTTAGTCCATATAACCATTGACGGTCTACAACAACATCATCATCTATATAAGCAAGAATTTCACCTGTAGCAGATGATATAGCTAAATTCCGCGCGAAATCTAATCCTGGTTTCGGTTCACGGACATAACGGACTGTCGGTAGTGCAGCAACTACATCTTGAGTACGTTGGTCAGAAGGTGCATTATCTACAACTAAAATTTCAAAGTAAGATTTTTCTTGTAATTTAAGTAAAGAATTTAAACAGCGTGTTAAATTATCTGGACGGTCTTTAGTACAAATAGCAACAGTCAGTGAGGGAAAATCTGCTAGATTAGCAGTTTTAACTTTTAATTCTTCTTTAAGACTTTCTTCAAGTAGCTTTTTTCCTACCTCTTTAGTAATGATTTGCGTTAGCTCTTCTGATGTTAATATGCTTTTTTCTGGTAGCGCTTGCATTACGAAACCAATAGGTCTATCTTTGCGACGTAAAATCAATGCAAGACCTGTGTCACTTTCAGTAAGTGATATAGTCGGTAATGGCTGCGTTATTTCAATATCTTGAATAAGATAAGACATAGATAATTAATTTGACTTTTTTTAATAACTACAATTGTCATTCTGAGCGTAGCGAAGAATCTAAAAAGATTCGATATTTTACGAGATGCTTCACTACGTTCAGCATGACATTTTGAGATTTTACGAGATGCTTCACTACGTTCAACATGACATTTATTAATTATGAACATTACGGTGTTGTAAATTATAAAGACGAGCAAACAGTCCGTTTAATTTCAGTAGTTGTTTTAAGTTACCTTGTTCAGTCACACGTCCTTCATTGAGTACAATAATTTGGTCGGCTTGTTCAATCGTTGATAAACGGTGAGCAATGACAATTACTGTACGATTTTGACTTAAGGTATTTAAAGCTTCTTGAATTAAATGTTCAGAAATACTATCAAGAGCATTCGTTGCTTCATCTAAAATCAAAATTTGTGGGTCACGGACAATTGCTCTTGCTAAAGCAATACGTTGTTTTTGTCCTCCTGAAAGACGAATACCACGGTCTCCGACTTTTGTGTCATAACCTTGAGGTAGTTGAGTAATAAAATTATGAGCATTCGCTAATTTTGCTGCTGCTATTATTTCTTTTTCTGTTGCGTCTAATCTACCATAGGCAATATTTTCTAACACAGTTGTACTAAACATATGTACATCTTGACTAACGATGGCGATTTGATGGCGCCAGTCATCAAGCTTTAATTCTTGTATCAGGTAATCATCAACATAGATTTCTCCAGATGTCGCATCATAAAAACGACAAATCAAACCTATTAAAGTCGATTTCCCGGCGCCGGAGGGGCCAACTATCGCTGTAGTTTTACACGCGGGTATAGAAAGCGACATATCCTCAAGGGCAGGCTTTTCGTCAGGATTATAATAAAAGTCTACCGATTTTAAACAAATTCCTTGTGTTAAACTCGGAAAACTAATAGACCCAGAACGAATGTAAGGTTTATCAGAGCAATCTAAAAGTGAGATTACTTCATCTACTGCACTTGTCAAAGCCATTAAACCAACACGGGCGCCGTCTAATTGTTTTACCTGTGGTTGAAGACGATATAAAATGAAGATAAAAGTTAATAGCGTTGGTAAAGCAGTTTTATCTTGCAGTAACGCTACTACAAGAATAAACAATAATAAAACGGCAGATAAAACTTCTGATAATGGACTAACAATACCGGAGAGAATATCTAGCTTGAAAAAAGTAGTACGCACTTTATTTGATGTCTCATCAAATTGCCTTTGCTCATATCTTTCTCTTCCAAACGCGCGAATTGTCTTCATCCCCGAAAACCCTTCCCACATCCGAATAGCTAAATTAGAATTAGCTTCGACTGCTTGTTCTCCTAAAGTTTTTATTTGCCGCGTTAGTAATTGAATTACAAACGATATCAACGCCATGCAAACAGTAACCAATAAAGTCAATCGCCAGGAAATGATTATTAATAAAAATACATAAACAGTAATTGTACAAGTAGTAATAATTAAACCGACTAACGTAGATAAAGCTTGACTAGTACGCCAAGTTTCGCTTGCCAGCGTATTCATTAACTTGCCTGATTCGTTCGTTTCTAAAAAACTGTAGCTTACATTCAAAAGCTGTTCAAAAATTTTTGACCTTAGTCGATGGCCGATGCGAGCATTAAACCAAGAAAATAAAATGCTATTAATATAGGACAGACCATTTTTAATGATGATACTGGCAAGAATACATAAAGCGATAATTAGTAACCGCGTTTGCGAGGAGTAATTTGCAAAAAACGTATTTAAAGTATCTACTAAATAATTTGAATGTCCTAATTGATTTGATAACTGCGAACTTGGCTCAGAAACGCTTTGCAGTAAAGGAATAAATAAGCTTATTCCTAACCCTTCAGAAAATGAGGAAATAATTCCAAGAATTATAATTGTGGGTATTGCCCAAGGATATAGCTTAAGGAGTGGTAACAGAGTGGTAATAACATTCTTATTTTTCATGAATTCACCCCTTTTTTAAGCAATGAACCAGATGATAAATAAGCTATTTGCCGCTCAGATGAGTTTAATAATAAATATGTACTTTCACAATATTGCAAAATTGTTAGCCATCTTTGCCAGGTTAACTTCTCATATGGCTTCCATGCTACCATTTTTTGCGGCTTTTGCATTCTTTTATTAATTTCATTAATCTCATTAATCGTTATTGGTGCTGATATTGGTTTAGATACTTTGTTTTGATGACGGCGCCGCTCTTGAACATTTACAATTGAAGATATTATTGGTTTAGCAATAATATTAAGAGCGCAAACAGTAATTATTTGATATGTACTACGGCGCAATAGAATTATGTAATCTTTTTGTATTGCCTTATACAACCAGACTAAGGTATTCCAATAATCACCACGCTCAAAAGTATTTACCAATAAGTAAACGAAAAAAGAACTAGCAGACCAATTATATATTTGCTGATATCTATCCTGGGGAAACTCTAAACGACGTTGCCGAGCATCTGTTATGACTAACTCAAAAGACTTAGCCATTGATTTAGTTGCTCTTGACATACTGCCTTTAACTTGACGATAACCAACTAGAAACTCTGGTACAACGCGATACTCGTAAAAATCAGCTATACGTAAATAAATATCCCAATCTTCACAACCTTGAGCATTCTGCTGTTTTAACTCACAATTGTAACCTCCAACTTTTTCAAAACAACTTCTCCGAATCAAAGGTACGCTTGCATTACCAACAATATTCATATACAGCAATGCTGGATAAGCATTACCTTCCGCAGTTAAAAATTTGAAATAATGCTGAGGTTCGTATTGACCTAAAATTACATCATCTTCATCAATTAACACTGACCAATTATAAACTAAGCCAACGTTTGGATGACTCGCCAACAAACATTGTACTTGCTTTTCTATTTTTTCTGGATACCAAATATCATCAGCATCAATTGGAGCAATAAATTCACCACTAGATTTGGCTATAGCTAAATTACGTGCTGCTGCTACTCCTGCATTTGCTTGTTTAAATAAAACGATACGACTATCTATTTCCATGAATGACTCTACAATGGACGCAGTTCTATCTTGTGAGCCATCATCAACTATTATAATTTCAAGATTCTTGTAGGTTTGAGAGATAACTGATTCTAAAGTTCGACCAATAAACACCTCTGCGTTGTAAGCAGGAATTATTACCGATACTAGAGAAAAATCTGAATGCATTTTATATCCTACTGCTTATAAAACTACGCTAAAGATACTTTTAATAACTACCATATAGCTATTAATCGAAGTTACTCTGATTTTTTAAGTATAAATACTTGTATTTTGCTATACATTTTATCTCATACATAAAGTTATTAAAAAATAAATTTAGGTACTATTAATATTTGGTAAAGCACGTTATTGCTGATGTTACCAGCAAAAAGTTCGGCGCCTATATCCAAGACATCACTTAGGGCAACGGTATACACCGCACCCTTTGATGTCGCTTTTAATCGCCATATTTACCAACACTATGTATATTAAATTAACTATGCGGCTAAGTTTATTCTTATTTTGTCTAATATCAGGCTTTTTTTTATGTATTAGAAAGGATGTAATAGAACATAGGTTTCAACGCTGCTCATTCTTACGAGAGAGATATATAAAATAATAAGTATCGCCATCTAGCTAAAGACTGATATTGGGCTAAAGTTTGTAAATTACTCCACTAGGACGGCTTTTGCATTAGTTTCTGCTGCTGTTGTACTAGAAATTAATAATGATGTAATTAGTTTCGCTCGTGTTGCGCTTGGTGGTGTAGGTACAAAACCGTGGCGTTCGTATGAAGCAGAACAAGTATTAATGGGCGCCTCTGCAAATGAAGACACTTTTACTGCGGCAGCGAATGCGGCAATGCAACAAGCACAACCTCGTCAATTCAATGCTTTTAAAGTTGACTTAGCAAAGGAAACATTGAAAGAAACACTCCTCATAGTTGCCAGCTAAAAGCAGTATGAAATACTCTCTGTGTCCTCTGTGTCTCTGTGGGAAAAAATCACCACAGAGGCGCAGAGGTAACAGAGGAAGAAAATTACAGGTTTAAAATCATGACTACAGAAATAAAGATAAACAAGCCAGCAGAAACAACTAACAATATTACTGGTAAGCCAATTAGTCGAGTTGACGCCCAGTTAAGTTAGCTTTGAAGCGTCAGGATATGTTTAATTCCTGTGGTTTCCGTCCAGCTACAGTTCAAGAAATTACCCTTGGCGCCACACGTGATGGTAAACTCACCGCTACTCGTCACATCACAACTACCCATACATCAGAAGTTGATGAAAACACTGAACCGTGTGGTATCACAACTCGAATGCTTTACGCATGTCCAAATTTGGAGGTGACACATAATTTAGTTGAGATAAATACTATCACTCCAACAGCAATGCGGGCGCCAGGAGAATCACCAGGAACATTTGCGCTCGAATCAGCAATGGATGAATTAGCAAACGTTTAGGTCGAGTTCAAGTTAGCCGTGTTATTAGTGCCATTGATGCAGGAAGAATTCTCAACCATAAAACCGCGCGCAGTCAAATTATGGGCGGTGTCATTATGGGTATGGGTATGGCATTAATGGAAGAAACTGTTGTTGATGAACAAACAGGGCGCCTTGTAGTACGTAATTTAGCAGATTACCACGTACCAGTACATGCCGACATGGGAAATATAGAAGTGATATTTACTGATATACCTGACCCACATATTAGTTTATTAGGCGCGCGAGGTGTAGGTGAAATTGGTATTACAGGAGTTGCCGCAGCAATTGCTAACGCCATTTATCACGCCACTGGTAAACGGATTCGCGAGTTACCAATTACACCAGATAAGCTGTTGTAAACAATGAAGAGAAAAACTTCACAATGAACAAAGCACAAGCTAATCAAAACTTTTTCATCCCACTAACAGATTTGTCACCACCAATAGAGGCGCCTACGCTGGTAGTAAAGCAGCAATTGAACAGTTAGTCACTGCGACACACTTTATTTGCTTATCTGTGTAATACCTAAATTCAGCAGAAGATATTTGCAACCTCTACCAAAAGATAGTTGATTACTTCTTCTGAACAAGGCGTTAATTTACTGTTAGGCAAAGCTGAAGTGCCTGCAACAGTGCCGACAACGAGCTTAAATTAATGAGTCAAACTCGCTTTTTGCAATCACTAATTTCTGTTGATTCTACAAAAATAGCAATTTTCAATGGTCTTCGTACAGCAATTGCAGTTGGTGTTCCATTAACTATAGGAGTAATTACAGGTCATACTCTAACTGGAATGGCCATAGCTGTCGGCGCCTTACTTGTATCTTTAACTGATGTTGGTAGCCCTTATCAAACAAAAGCTGTTGCTATGATAACGGCAACAATTGGAGTTGCTATTTCAGCATTTATAGGAACACTAGTTGGTAAATATATTTGGTTTGCAGTACCTTTAATGTTTCTTTGGGGTGTTGGTGCAGGATTTGCTGGTGTATATGGTAGTGTTGGTACTGCGATTGGTTTAGTTATTTCTATTGCTTTTCTCAGTGCTATTTATCTCCCTAATAACCTAGGTGTAGCTTTTGATGTTTTTATACATAATATTGCTGGAGGAGCATGGGCAACGCTACTATCACTATTTTTATGGTTCTTAAAACCTTATCAACCTATTCAAAATGTAATTTCTAACTGTTACAGTTATTTAACAGAATTAATTACAGCCTTCGATGAGATTATTAAACAAGGGTCTATATCCAATGAACAATCGGAACACATTATAGAATTAGAGCAAAAAGCAAGAGACGCATTAGAAGTAGTCCGTTCTCAGTTAATAGCAGTCAGATTAACACAGCACGGAGTTAATGTTGCAGGTGAGCATTTGTTAGTACTATTTGAAATTGCTAACCAAATGCTTGATATGACAATAGTGTTAACACAATTGCTCGAATCTGCTAATAAAAGTCAAATTGCTTCTGTTCGGATGCTAATCAAAGATGCATTTGATCAAATGGCTCTTGTAACAGGTGCCTTGGTATTAGCAGTAAAAAATGGCAATGCTGCCACTGTTGAGACAGAGAGTATGAATAATATAATTGCGACTCTTGAACAACAACGGGATAAATTGCGAATAATGCTTGCCGAAGCACATATTAGCAATATTGCCCAAATGGCAGAGAAATTAATTGAGCAAATACTTGTTGCCGTTGATACAGTTAAATGTCTTTGTGTTGGTTATTGGAAAATTGATGATAGTAAAATTCCACCGTTTAGTAGAGACGTGATTAATCCCTACCCTGCGGGAACAGCTCCGCTTTACGGGAAATTTTTAGGATTACACGTCTCTACATTATTAACACCATTACGGGCAAATTTTAGCTTTGATTCAGTGATATTACGTCATGCGATGCGTGTGGGTATAACTACTGCATTTTCTATAATTGTATATAATCTTTTTCACCTGCCACATGGTTTTTGGATAACGCTTACTGTTGTTGTCATTCTCAAACCTGATTTTGGTAGTACATTACAACGCGCGTTTCATCGTATGGGTGGCACTATTATTGGCGCCGCTTTAGCAACTGTTTTAGCAATCACAATTCATAGTAATTTTTTACTGCTAATTTTTATTATTTTAATGACATTTGCTGCTATCTCGTTAATAACTGTTAATTATGGTTTTGCCACTTTTTTTATTACCCCACTTGTAGTCCTACTTTTAAATCTTGTAAACCCGAATGTAGAAGATTGGCAACTAGCTGGCATTCGGATATTTAATACAATTATTGGTGGTGGACTTGCATTAGTTGGAGGATATTTACTTTTTCCAAGTTGGGAACGATTACGTTTTCCAAGACAACTTGCGCGCGCTCTTACTGCAAATCAAGTCTATAATCAGCGGGTATTATCTGGTTATCTTAACCAAGAAAACATCCAAGAAATTTGGCAAGCACGCAGACAAGCAGAACTAGAAAATACGAATACTGCCGCATCTTTTCAGAGACTTCTAAGTGAACCCAAAAGGTATTATGGCTCTATTGAATCTTCAATGGTTATAATTATCTGTTTAGAGCGTTTCTTTGAAATTAATACAGCCCTCTTTGCAAAACTTCATGATTTTGATAAACAGCTTCAGCTACCTGGCTTAGACAAATTTACTCTCTTAATCAAAGATGTATTTTCAGACTTAGCAGATGCCATTGAAAACAGGCGCCAACCGCAACCGCTTCCTCCTTTAGATAGAAAATTAGATCAGATTCACATTAATTCAGAAAAACTAGTTGAACAACGTAATATACCTACACATAACGCAGTTTTAAACTATGCTTTTGTTACTATGTTACTAGATAGAATCGTTAATCAAGTTGCGGTCATACATTCAAAAATCGATACAACTGATTCAAACTAAAAATACCTACGCATAGGAAACTATATATGAACGAGTTACAAGCAATTTTACAAGCCTTTGAATCAACTCAAGATGGTGAAACTGCCTTTCTAGCAACTGTCGTTAAAACTCAAGGTTCAACTTACCGTAGAGCAGGCGCCAAAATGTTGATGACTTCTACAGGTAAAATGGTAGGGACAATTAGCGGTGGTTGCTTAGAAAATGATCTCTTTGAGCATACTCGACAATCAATGTCAAATTCAAAAGCTCTTGTTGTTACCTACGATAACACGGCGCCGTCGGATATTATTTGGGGTTTTGGTTTAGGTTGTAACGGTGTAGTGCAAGTTCTCATCGAATCTTTAGACAAAGATAATACGATGAATGAATTAGGTTTTATACGAGAGTGCTTCAATAACAATCACTTCGGTATAATTGCTACCGTTTTCGATACTCAAGGTGAGGTAGATATAAAAACAGGCGCCCGTTTGTTTGTTAATGATAATGGTAGTATTAACACTGATATTAAAGATATAAATCTAACTAAGTCTTTAATTACTGACGCTCAAACTTCTCTTATCAATCAAAAATGTAAAGTTAACAAATATCAGTTAGGTAAGGGTTTTGTAGAAGTTTTCATCGAAGTTATTCAACCTCCTACTCCCTTAGTAATTTTTGGTGCAGGTCGTGACGCTGTACCCGTAGCAGAGTATGCGAAAACACTTGGCTGGCATGTTACAATTGTTGACTGCCGCGCTTTGGATGCCACTTATGAACGCTTCCCAATGGCTGATGAAATAATTCTCGCGCGTCGAGAGACTATACATCAAGTATCTATAACTGAACGTACAGCTACTGTTGTAATGACACATAATTATCTTGACGACATTGAAATAGTCAAGATGTTGCTTTTATCTTCTAATCGCTATATAGGAGTTTTGGGTTCAAGGCAACGTATCGAACGGTTATTGACTGACTTACGCGCAATAGAAGCAATCTATACAAATGATATGTTAGAAAAACTACACGCTCCAGTTGGTATTGATATTGGAGCAGAAACTCCAGAAGAAATAGCAATGGCAATTATTGCTGAAGTTCAAGCAGTACTCTCTAGCCGCAATGCTGGTTTTTTGAAAAATCGTACTTCGCCAATCCACTCCTTACCTATTGAAGCATCAATAGCAGCGCAAAACTTGGTATTGGTGTATTAATAATTAATAATTAATAATTAATAATTAATAAAATTTAAAATTTAAAATTTAAAATTTAAAATCTTACCTACGATAGGTATTTACTGAAGTATATAAATTAGCTTTGTCTAACTAAAGATAGATGATGTAATATCCTTGACATTAAAATTTAATAATTGATGTATACTAAATTTTAGAATTTGATAAGAAATAAAGTAATTTCTCAATTATTGACGATTTTTGATGTATATTTATGATAAGCACGCTCGGTGCTTACTGTCATATTGGTATTTATGTAACATGATTGCATTGAAGGGTGATGATAGCTTTGCACATTCAGATTTTTGGCACGAACGTCGAATTTGCCCCACTACGTGTTAACGCTCAAGAATAGCGTTGAAATAACTTAACTTTATATGACACACAAATCCAGAAAACTCTACGCCAATTTTCTAACTCCTCTGATTGTAACTATGGTGCTATCAGTCGTAGGGCTTACTACCTCTGGGCAAACGCGCTCCTTTAACGAGGAATACAAATTTGGCAGCATCGACTTTGCAGGACGCTATATAGCTGCGCTTTCTGATGGTGATTATACCAGCACCGACATTAATGGAAAGCTCCCAAAAACTTCAGAACGTGCCACAGATAAACTATCTATAATTCCTCTACCCTTAGATGGTTTAAAAAAGCCTGCGGCGCAAATTAATGTTTCTAACACAGCGAAAAGTTCTACTTTCCCTATTGCTACCTCCCCAGATGGAAAAACTGTATTTATTGTTGAGACACTTGGGCAGGTAAAAGGCGCCTTAAATGTGAAGCAGATACGGGCAGGAAATAAGCTGACAGCAATAGACTTATCTGACTTAGGTCTTCCCAAAGTTACTGATACAATCCAATTAGGTCAAAATCCCAAATCAGTCAGTATAAATCCGAATGGTGATTTACTGGCAATTCCGACCCAAATCGGTCAAAAAATTACTTTCGTTCCCGTACAAAATAATCAATTTGGCAAACCAAAATCATCGACAATTGGTATTCAAGCAGACTGTAAAACAGGCTCGGAAGTTACACATATAGAATGGCATCCGGACGGTCGCTATATTGCAGCAGTTATGCAAGCTCGCAACCAAGTAGTTTTTTACAAAGTGCAACGCAATGATGCAAATATCAAGCTAGTTGCGTGGGGCAAACCCGTGAAAGTTGGAAGCAACCCATTTTCAGGTAAGTTCACGCCAGATGGTCGCTTTTTCATCACCAATAATGCCCAGGTTTTAAGCACTCAAAGACAACCCGAGTACAATAAATTCACCCAAGAACAGCCGAAGGGAACAGTATCTGTTATCCAGCTTGCTAACAAGAAAAATATTTCATCTAACGCCAAACACCAAATTGTGTCTACGGTAGTAGCAGATGTTTCCCCAGAAGGTATGGCTATAAGTGCTGATGGTGATTTGGTAGCTACAGTGAATAAGCTTGTTACTTCGTATACTGAAGATACTAAGGGTTTAAATAAAAATTTTTCCATATCCTTATTTAAGCTCGACCCTCAAACAGGTCACTTGAGCAAAGTTGCTGAAAAAAGCGCAGAGGGAATGTTGTCCAAAGGCATTCACTTTGATGCTAGTGGAGACCATTTAGCTATAGCTGTATCTGGCTACTTTAAACCTAAAAAAACAGGTGCAATAGAAATTTGGCGTGTAGCGCGCTCACCTTCATTTGCACTCGAACGAACTAACCAGATTATTGATGTCGGTAAAGGAACACATGCTGTTGTGGTATGGTAAGACGCGCAAATGAGAAATAACAGTTAAGCAAGAATACTTCCGTAATAATTAGAAGGTAGATGAAGTGTGTCGCAAAATTTGTTACTCTTGGCTCTAAATCACTATTAAGTGACTGTCATGAGTAGTCAAACAGCGCGCTCCTACGCTTTTTTGTCAATTGCAGCAGCATCTATCACTATTGGCTTGAAGTTTGGAGCTTACAAGCTAACAGGGTCAGTGGGACTGCTATCCGATGCGATTGAATCATGTGTAAATCTAGTGGCAGCATTAGTAGCACTATGGGCCTTAACCTATGCTGCCAAACCAGCAGACGCAGAACATACATTTGGGCATTCTAAAGCTGAATACTTTTCTAGCGGCGCCGAAGGTGTGTTAATTTTAGTGGCAGCTATTAGCATCGGCTTTGAAGCGTGGAAACGTTTGCTTCATCCAGAACAGATTGCTCAGGTGGGATTAGGATTGGCACTTACAGGTGCTGCAACGGTAGTCAATGGTATTGTCGCTTTTATCTTGCTGCGAGCGGGACGACGGTTGCGTTCCATTACGCTGAGAGCTGATGCTAATCATTTGTTTACTGATGTGTGGACTTCAGGTGGTGTAGTACTGGGAATTTTTTTAGTTAAGGTAACAGGTTGGCTAGTACTCGACCCAATTATTGCACTAGTAGTAGCAGCAAATATTGTTTGGGCAGGACTTCGATTGTTGCGAGAAACAAGTTCCGGGTTACTAGATGCAGCTTTGCCCAAGGAAGATATGGATGTAATCAAAAGCATCCTTGACAAATACGAACCCCAAGGAATTGAGTTTCATGCTTTACGAACTCGTTTGGCTGGAACGCGACGCTTTGTATCCTTTCATGTCTTAGTGCCTGGAGCTTGGACAGTCTTACAAGGACATAATTTATGCGATGCAATTGAACTTGCCATTATTCAGGCACTACCAGGAACAAATGTTACAACTCATCTAGAACCTTTGGAAGACCCTGCCTCTTGGGATGATTACGAGTTGGATAGAATTAGCAGTAACTATTAACTATTAGTTGAAATCTCAGTAAAGGTGACTTATTTTTTAGAAGTACAATAAGGCGAAACACAGTTTTTATGTTCATCTCTCTTATTGCCGATTATGGTACTGGCGACCCAGCTTTTAACGAAGTTACACAACGGTTATTGATGGCATTGCCCCAAGCACAAATTTATGCACTTTCTGTGCCACCATTTAGTACACTAGCCACAGGTTTTTGGATTGCTCAGTTGGGCTTAAATCTTGGCCCAAAAGAACGATTGATTTATCATAATTGTGCCCCTCGTGAAGATGATCCTCAAGCTCGAAGAGATAATGAAGGTGAGGGTTTGACTTATGCCTTGTTGCCTAATGATGTGAAGGTAGTAGGTGTTTTTGCTGGGTATACATTATCGTTTATCAAGCACCATGCTAAAGTCTTAAGAAGGATTAATGTTTCACGTTCTGGTTCACAATTCCGCTCGCGTGATGTATTTCCAATCGCAGCAACAGCTATAGCTTCCGGTGACTTGAGTTTGTTGGGTGAAGAGTTGAGTGTAGAGGAAATTCCCGACCCTCCGAGTGACCGCATTGCCTGGATTGATGGTTATGGGAATATTAAAACCACTATTCCCGACCATTTGGTTCAATTAGAATCTGAAACTAAATGTGTTGTCCGAATTGGTGACGTGGTAAGTGATGCTATTTATTCAGATGGTAGCTTCCAAGTTCCAAAAGGCACTTTAGCTTTTGCTCCGGGTAGTACTGGTTGGGTAGACGTAAGAAGTGGAAAACAAATTCGTTTTATGGAACTATTTTTGCGAGGAGGTAGTGCTTGGGAACGATTTGGAAAACCGCGAGTAAATCAAGTTGTCTATAGATAATTCAGAAGATAATTCAGAAGATAATTCAAAACTACCAAGACATAAAAAACTACGTCTTGGTAGGAGAGCAAAATCTAAAACACAACAATATTTCAATATGTTATTGGTAAAATTTTGGACGCAATAATTCCAATTAACACGATGAGACCTAACGCTCTGCGAAAATAATTAACTCCTTGAAATAATTCTTCCCATGCCCAAGTAAACAAGGCGCCATAAGCTACTGCATCTAAACCTATACCGACTTTACCGCTTGTAAATACTAATTTCAGTAAACTAGCAACACCCCAAACAATGATAGGCAAGTTTGGTGGTTGAGCTATAACAATATTACCATTGCTGTCGCGGAAAATTTTATCAAATAATGAACTTTGTGTACTTTCCATAGTTTAAATTTACTGTTATTGACAGTCAACAAAATTGCCCAAAGTGTTAAACAAAATCTGCACCAATTTTAGTCAGTGCAGATTTAGAGATTGAATCGGATGTTAACTATTACTGGTCGGCATTAGCACTTCTTTCAGCAGTGTCAGGGTATACTGAGCCAAAATCTTTTACAGCTTCTGCGGATTGTTTGCCTATTCTTTGAATTCTTTCACCAGGAGCGTCTTCGGTTTCGCGAGCTTCTTTATTCCACTCTCCGGTTGTTTTAGGTCTTTCGGAATCATCTTGATGTACTATTTCGTTAATCTTATTGGTTATGGCTTTGCTACTATTTTGAGGAGCAACATTTGTTGTCAGTAGTACAAACCCAATTAGGGCAACAGCTAGAAAACGTTTTACTTGAAATTGTTTAAACACATTACTAATGTGAGAGATTGTGCTTGAAATTAAATTCGCCATGACTTGACTCCGTTAGTTCATCTTAAATACTTCTTAAGATTAGTTGTAAAAAGGTAATCATTCCTCTAGCAGAAGTCATAACTTTGGTATGGGACGATTGTAACTTTCTTCCAAATCCTATGCACCTTATGATACCTAGAGCGCATTCTTAACTAAAATGTCAATACCACCCAGTGCTGATAGTTCTGAAGAAAGCAACTTGGAAGCACAACTTCAACAACAGGAAATTGTCGAATAGCAACTTAATTAAGTTTCTAAGTATGGAATAGTTAGGATAAGAGGTTCTTAGAGTTATTCTCTTGCCTTACAGCTTGTAAATTTCTTTGGTGAAGAGCCGATATAATTAACAACGAAGTCTTCTGTATTGCTAACGAACAGAGTTATGGGCAAGCTTGAAACAACACTACCACCAGCATATCTAATTACACCGATGCGAGTGCTGCAAACCGACCAATATACCGAAGGCATTGTGTTTGATAATGCGGGCAACCTTTATTTCTCTCAAACTAAAGCGGGAACTGTTACATTAATGGCGCCCGATGGTCAGGTAAAAATTTGGGCCGAAGTTGCAGGCGCCAATGGTCACAAAATCGACAGTCAGGGAACTCATATTGTTGCCGCCCTTAACTCAGTAGTTCAGCTTAATCCGGATGGCGAAGTAATCAAAGTAATTCGGGAATTTAATGGTAAACCTTTACTATATCCTAATGATATTACGGTTGACCCACAAGGCGGTTTCTACTTTACTGACTCTGGCGATAGAAAAAGCGAGAATCCTACGGGTTGTATATATTATGTAGATGCAGTAGGGCACATTAGTCAAGTCGCAACAGAAATTGCATTTGCTAATGGGCTTGTACTTATGCCCATTGAAGGGCGCCTGTTTGTTGCCGAGAGTTGGCGCAACCGCATCCTAGTTTACGATGTGCTATCAC
Source organism: Calothrix sp. PCC 7103 (assembly GCF_000331305.1). Lineage (GTDB taxonomy): Bacteria > Cyanobacteriota > Cyanobacteriia > Cyanobacteriales > Nostocaceae > Dulcicalothrix. The sequence continues at coordinate 2,247,956 of NZ_KB217478.1, forward strand.
CCGGAAAGTTGGGAGCGTCGCGCGTCTTTGCCGAGCTCCCAGTAAAACAGGGTAATCAAATCGATAATCAACCTGATGGTATCTGTTTAGATAAGATGGGTAATCTTTATGTGGCTCATTATGGTATGCGACAAATAGTTGTCCTTAATAAAGATGGACAATTAATCCGTCGATATGCTAGTGGCAACCTCACAACTAGCAACTGTGCTTTCAGCAATGAGAACTCGAATTACTTATTTGTTACTGGTGGAATTGAAACAGAAGAAGGTCTAGGGGGAGTTTTTCGTTTAAATCTAAGTACTAATGAATTATAAACTCTGAAAACTTCCTGCCAATTGAGCAATTTGAGTACGAGCGTTCTCAAGTGCTTGTGGTAATTTTTGTCCACCAATTCTTCGTTTTCCATTTCAACAGCAACTTTAGTGAGCCAATTATCAATAAACCTCTTCTGGCTGTAATAAATATGCCTGTGTGGGGAAGTTCGAGCTAGGAGAAAGCTTATAATCTATTAATATTCAAGGTATTAGGTATTTATTGGCACTTTAAAAAAATTTAAAATGCGGTGATGCGAAAAACTGTAGACACAGCTTTATATAAGGACTTGGACAAGGCAAAAACTACTAAGGTACAACGGTACAAAATATTGCAGCAGCATTGCAGACTGGTCTTAATGAAGTTGAAGATGTCTATCTTGAGGAGGAAGTAAAAAATAAGATTACTTATCTAAAAGCAGCAAAGCATCAAAATAAATCTATCCAAATGTTACCTAATATCACTAAATAAAAGTTGAAAAAAGGAGATTTTAATTATGTCTCAGACAAGTGTTGCGGAATTTTTAACAGCTGCTAAACAAGATGAAGGCTTAAGACAAAAACTTCAAACCGCGATGGATGCAAAAAGCTGTATCGATATTGCTGAAGATATTGGCTATGACTTTACTGCCGAAGAATTGGAAGCAGAACTTAACAACATGCCTGAAGAAGAAGTAGCAGGAATCATAAATCCTGGTATTTCTCCGCGACGACATATTGAACCGCGTTAAAAATCGCTACGGTATACAAACAAGTCTTTTAAAGTTGCTTTGGTACGAGATTACCCATAGCTAGTTTGTACATCGTAGCTTAAAAAGAGGCTCCAAGGTAACTATTACACGAGCTTTTCTTCAAAAAAGTGCAACTGTAGGAGGTTAAAAAATGAGTCAACGAAAAGTTGCAGTAGTTATGGGTGCTGGACTGGATTTAGGCGCCTGTTTTGATTTCTAATTTTTCTAACACGCGCAGTTTCAACTAAAGCTTCAAAAATACGCAACTGTTGTGGATTATCAGTTGCAAGTTCTGGATGCCATTGCACTCCAATAACCCAAGGGTGATATTCGCATTCTATAGCTTCAACTACACCATCAATAGCGCGTGCGGCAAGGCGCCATCCAGTAGGTAAAGTACGTATTGATTGGTGGTGCATTGAGACAACTTCCACAGTTGTTGCTTCCATAATTGAGGCAAGATGACTTTGAGGGTTAATAGCAACTTGGTGTTTAACGCTCTCTTCTGAATCTCCTGTATGCACTACCAATTTACCAAACTCCAATGGAATATGAGAGATAAGACTGGCGCCACTTGCTACTGCCATGACAGCAAGTCCTCGGCAAATGCCCAACATAGGGATATCACTGCTCAAAGCTTGATTAAAAAGTTTTAATTCAAAAGCATCGCGAGTGCTGTCAACAGAAGAAATAGCTGGATGATACTCGCCATTATAAGTTGCGGGGTCTAAGTCGCCACCACCAGAAAAAATTAAACCATCCACAACTTCTAAAATTGTAGCACTTTCTTCTGGTTGACCAGGGGGTAATAAGATAGGCAAACCACCACAACGACGTATTGCCCGTACAAATGTACTTTTTACGTGATACTGACCATCTTCATTTTGATTAAATGTAGTAATACCGATAGTAGGTTTTGTCGATTTGTTCATAGAGTTAACTCTTAAGCAAGCTACATCTAGCTTGACAAACAAAAATGACAACAATATGTCAAAATTATGTTTACGCACACTTAAATATATTTTTAATATATTTGCATTATATAAGTGAATATACTGAGGACTCTGATGTGACGCAAAGTTATTATTACCAATGTCTAAATCTAAAAATAATTCATCATGTTTCCTTAAAAAAGCTAAATATTTAAAAATAATAAAGATTTTGGTTCTTCATTACTTCTTATGCTGAACACGTCTAAAACATAGCTTTAAATCCTTACTAGGCAGGGATAACAGCCGTTATGCTTAACGTTCGAGCATTTACGATAAAATCTAGACTAAAACTGCCTGTAAGCCTTAATTTTAAAGGAAAAGTCCTAACTTTTAGTTTAAAGTTCAGCATAACACCTACGGAAGAGCCAAGATTTTTCCAATTAAACATTATTCTTTAGGCAATTATAAAATAAATATAAAAACACAGATTTATAAATAGTTAGTATAATATTATACCTAAATACGCTGGATTAGAAAAAAGGGGTCTATCATGACAAAAGTGACTTTGAGAAAGATTACGAATCTTCAAAAAGCCAGAACAATCGCTTCTCGCTATCCGAAATCAATTGTCAAAGCTTCATATGCCATTATGATTATGGTTTTCATTTCACTTGCGGGTTTGGGAATTGCACAGTTATATGAGCAGGAATTAGAAGAAAAGCAACAAGATATAAATGTGAAAGCAGTTGATGTTGATGCATTGCTTAAAACTACCTTAAACAATGTGATAGTAGTGCGTTCTCAAGCCGAATATTTGGCAAATCAACGTCAGACCAACATGAGTTTGTCACTTGCACCGCTTTTGCCTGCAATTTATAAGCAGTTACCAACAGAAGCAAGAATTCATTACACTTCGATAGCTGGTACGCTTGATGTAATTTATCCAGCTATACCACCAATGAATCGTAAAGAAAATGTAGAAACGTTTCAAAAAGCGATTCATCAAGAATTTCTTACATCTGGAATAAAAAATAACCCTAGTCGTAAAGCTTATTTTACTAATCCTTATCAAGATATTTTGGGAAAGAAGCTAATAGTCACAGCTAGTAGTCCTGTTTATCAAGGAAATAACCATCTTGGAAATATTGGTATAGATTTTCCTTTAGAAAGCTTAAATCGTTTTGTCAAAAAGCTTGGCGGTAAAAGTGTTATAATTTTGACAAGCGAAGGGAAAGTATTGAGTCATCCAAATTTGCAACCTCGCTATTTCAAGTCTGCTGAGTATTTTATTTCAGATTTTAGCGTTCGAGCAAAGTTACTCAAATTACTAAAAACTGGAAATAAGGGTCAAATTACTATCAATGGATATTTAATAACATATCAAAAATTAAACAATGCACCTTGGATGATTGTTAACATTGCACACAATAAAACTTTAGTTAAAGATGTTATTAAAAAACAGTTACCAATAATTTTAGGAGTCATACTTGGTATGACTATCGTTTTATTAATAAGTCTAAGAATTATAAATCAAGTATTTACACAATGTCAGAAAGCGCGTATAGTAGCAGAACTTGCAAACCAAGAGTTACAAAAAGCATTAACAGAACTAGAACGGATTGCATCAACTGATACATTGACAGGCGCCTGGAACCGCCTTTATTTTGAGGAGATAGTGTCTGCTGAAATAAATCGGCTTTCACGCCACAATCAATTATTATCACTTTTAATATTAGACATCGACCATTTCAAGAGCATCAATGACAACTATGGGCATCCAATTGGTGATTGTGTACTCGCAGGGTTAGCTCATTTGTTAAAGGAGAATATTCGTACATCGGATGTTTTGACTCGTTGGGGAGGTGAGGAATTTGTAATTCTTACTCCCTCAACTTCTATGGCAGAAGCTTACGAATTGGCAGAAAGACTACGTTTGATTATTACGAAACACAGTTTTCCAGAAGTTGGAAACATCACAGTCAGTTTTGGAATTGCCCAGTTTGAACCTGCTGAAACTTTATACAATTGTTTTAAACGGGCTGATGATGCATTATATCACGCGAAAAACAGCGGCAGAAATACTGTGGTTGCGGCGCCTTCCATGTCTGGCGTATATCAATTAAAGTAGCTTGCAGGTTGAATTTTTACTATTTAATCTAAAAAATATAGTTCAAAAATGTATTTAAATAGACTATTTTACTAATGGCGCCTCTAATAGATAAATTCTAGAAGCTATATATAGTAAGCTTTGTGAAGTGTTAGCTTGTCGAAGTTGATTATTATTGGCGCCTGAGTATAATTGGATTTAGGCTAAAAAATATCTTTGGAAAGCTTTAACCTTAAAAAAGCTTGGCGCCTGTTGGCTTTTATTACCTATAATCAAGCTCGGAGTAATCCCAAGAGTGCATTTGGCGGAAAGGTAAGCCCATTTTTTGGAAAACATACTTCTCTTTAATACCAGAAGCAATCAAGTCAGGTTTCTTAGCCTTAACAAACTCTTCAAACTCATAGGCAGTTACGTCATCATAGATGATTGTCGCATTGTCGATGTAGTGAGTAGTACGTTTGTAGTCATCGTTGTGTGCAAACTCGTAACCTGTACCAACTACCTTGATACCGACATCTTCAAATGCAGGAACAACGTGACGAGGACGTAGACCACCAACATAAAGCATCACGGTGTTGCCTTCGAGACGAGGACGGTACTTCTTAAGAACCGCATCCATGACAGGTTGATACTTAGCGATAACTTTTTCAGCATTAGCTTGAATTTTGTCATCGAACTTAGCAGCAATTTCACGAAGCGATGCAGCAATTTTGGTAGGACCAAAGAAGTTAAATTCCATCCAAGGCATATAGTTATGCTTTAATATTTTGTAATCACAGTAAACAATGCTTTACTTAAACATTGTTTATTAAAGACAGAATATTAATCCAAATTTAAGAAATAATGAGCAATCAACATATCCAGGGTTCCACTTCTACCGACGCTCTTCATGATATTTTCGCAGATTTTGAGGCGCCAGCTACAACGGATGGAAGCTACTTAGGTAATATGAAGTACAAGAAAGCAACACAAGAATATTTAGAAAGTAAATTTCAGAGTGAATTGTTAGCAGTAAAAGCTAGATTAAAAGCGGCAAAAACAAAGGTTAACTTAGTAGTCCAAAAAGGAAGTATTCAATTGCAAGCAACATTACCAATCAAGCCAGAAGACATTGATAAATCTGGTAATGGTACAAAACAATATAAAATTTCATTTGGAATTCCTGCAAACTTAGATGGTCTTAGAACTGCTGAAGAAGAAGCTTGTGAATTAGGTCGGCTAATTGCTAGAAAAATGTTTGTTTGGAATGAAAAGTATTTAGGGACTCAAAATAAGACAAAAGTAAGACAAGTGGTTAAAGACTTTTTAGAGGACTTTGAAGAGAGGTATTTTTTAACACATAAAAGAACAATGAAATCGGAGCATACTTTTAGTTACTACATACAGGATTTAAAACGTCTATTAGGAGAAGAGCTATTAATTAATGCACAATCAATTAGAGAAAAAATATATAGTCTAAAAAGTCAGCCTGCTCAACATCGCGCCTTAAAAGCAATTCGGGTGTTATTAGCGTCTTTTGATATCTCTTTACAATTAGATATAAAATTAGGTAAATATCAACATCAAAATGAAAGAATAATACCTAGCGATGCTGAGGTAGAAATTAGTTTTACAAAATTTGAACAATATACATCTTCAAGAAAAGCTACAATTAAAAAGCAATATATACATACGTGGAAATTATGGCGATGGGTTTATGGAATGCTTGCCACCTATGGCTTGAGACCAAGAGAGTTATTTGTTAACCCCGATATTGAGCATTGGTTAAATGCATCAGATAATACCTGGAAAGTTGATAAAGAAAATAAAACAGGCGCCAGGAAAGCGTTTCCTTTATACCCAGAGTGGATAGAAAAGTTCGATTTAAAAAATCCCGAATATTTGGAAATGCTCAAACAAGTTTTATTAGATAAAAAAACTTTTTCGCAAATTAATGCAGTACGGGTTTGTTGCTCATCTTGGTTTCGTCGCGTTGGAATTGATTTTGATCCCTACGATTTACGCCATGCTTGGGCTATTAGAGCGCATTTGTTAGGAATACCCATTAAAGCAGCAGCAGATAATTTAGGTCATACTGTAGAAATTCATACAGAAACTTATCAAAAATGGTTTTCTGAAGACCATCGCAAAAAAGCAATTAATGAGGCTTTGAATAAAAAGAGCGAATTAGTGCTACTACAAGAAGAAAACAAGTTACTAAAAGCACAAATAGACAGGCTAAAATTAGAAGTAGAAACATTCAGAGAATTCTATTCAAGTTATAAGTAGCAATATCAACGTATTGTAGAGACGTGATTAATGACGTCTCTACATTTATAATTTATTAAAATTAAGACTATATTAATATTCCCATTATAATTAATTCTCTAAACCCTTACTATATAAGCATTTTAAAAAGTAATTTTCATCCAAGGCAAGCCATAAGATTCTTCCAAACTACGGCAGATGTAGTTCATCGAGCGGTAGCAGTGGATTAAAATTAACTTAGCAGCAGGTCCTTGGATAAGTTCGTTAATGGTACCATCCCCAGACCACTGGGCCACAACGCGCAATCCCATTTCTTCGAGCAACATCCGGCTTGCCCATGCGTCACCACCGATGTTATAATCACCGATTAATGCAACGTCGTAAGGACCTGGTTCAAAGTCGAGTGTGTTTTCTTTCTTAGCTTTGTCGAAGTGAGGGAATACCCAGTCACGGATAGCGTCGTTAGCAATGTGGTGTCCTAAAGATTGCGAAACTCCACGAAAACCTTCGCAACGTAAAGGAATTACAGGTTTGCCGATTTCTTTCGAGGTTTTCTTAGCTACAGCTTCGATGTCATCCCCGATAAGACCGATAGGACATTCAGATTGAATCGAAATACCTTTGTTGAGGGGGAAGAGTTCTTCGATTTCGTGAATGATTTTGATTAGTTTTTTGTCACCACCAAATACGATGTCACGTTCTTGGAAGTCAGAGGTAAAGTGCATGGTACCGAAAGCATCGACACCTGTTTTACCAACATAGTAGTTACGACGACCAGACCATGACCAGTAACCGCAACCTACAGGACCATGACTGATGTGAATCATGTCTTTGATTGTGATATGATTTAAAATCGCCAATAAAAGTTAGTTGATAACCAAAATATAGGCTATATAGGTTCATAACTAACCTTTTTTTGCTACCTAAATTGTACCTTAAAGTAAGTAATATCTAAGCAATGTTTGAACAAGATAAAACCAGGGGTTCCAGCGAGTCTACCAACCAAGATGTATTTGCCGACTTTGAATCACCACACAGTACAGATGGTAGCTATAAGGGAACAATGAAGTACGTAAAAGCCAGAGAAGCGCACTTACAGCGTAAGTTTGATGAAGAGTTAGAGTCTGTAAAAAGTAGACTCAAAGCTAGTAAATGTAAAGTCGGTATTACGGTTGAGGGAAGCGCGATACAGTTGCAAGCAACGTTACCCCTTAAGCCGAATGACACCAACAAGGGTAAACTTACAAAGCAGTACAAAATCAGTTTAGGTATCCCTGCTAACTTAGATGGGTTAAAAACTGCCGAGGAAGAAGCTTATGCGTTAGGTACACTTATCGCGCGTAAATCATTTGAGTGGAATGAGAAGTACTTGGGAATTAAAAGAGAAGAAGCAAAGGCGCCTACAATAGGTGAATTACTTGAAAAATTCGAGGAAGAGTACTTTAAAACACGACCATTTCATGAAAAAACTCAAAAAACAATTAGAAAGTACAGAATAGCTAGAATTAAGAGATACTGCAATTTAGACTTACCAGCAACTTCAGAAAATTTCATCACTGCTATTCATTCCGTCAAGTTACCAGGCGCCAAGGAAGGGTTATTAGTAGCAGTAAAGCTGTTATGTTCAGTTTTTAAAATAGAAACCGACTTATCCACAATTAAATTAAATACCAAAAGGCAAGAAAGGAAAGTACCAACCGATGAAGAAATAGAAGCAAGCTTTAAATTATTTGAACTGAGAGTCGAAGCAAGAAAAACTAATTTTAGAGGAGATTTAAAAGACACTTGGAAATTAAAAAGCTGGATGTATGGAATGTTAGCAGTTTATGGTTTACGTCCACATGAACTGTTAACAAAGCCTGATATTGATTGGTGGTTATCAAGTAAAAATACTGATAATACTTGGAAAGTACACGCGGACTGTAAAACTGGAAGTAGACAAGTATTTCCTTTAAATTCACATTGGATAGAATTATTTGATTTAAAAAACCCAGATAGGCTTGAGGAATTAAAAGTGCTTAGTTCACAAATAACTAATAGTTCGTCCAATATTGATTATCTCGTACAAAATCTAGCTCAATATTGCAAAAAAATTGGAATGGAATTTAAACCATACAGCTTACGTCATGCTTGGGCAATTAGAGCGCATATGTTAGGTATACCAATGAAAGCTGCCGCTGATAATTTAGGACATAGTGTAGAAATGCACACATCAACATACCAACGCTGGTTCGGTGATGAAAATCGTAAGATAGCAATTAATCAAGCAATAAACAAAAAATCCGAATTTGATGAATTAAAAGAGTTAGTCAATTACCAAAAATGCAAAATAGAACAATTAGAGTTAGAAAATCAAAAACTGAGATTAGAGCTTTATTGCGCTAAAAACTGACCTTAGTAAGGTGGGGCTATACCCTACCTAATGTTAAGATAAATTAAGCAATAAATAAGTAATTTAATTTGATAAAATAGCTGTGAAATAAGAGTGATTCAAACAACTATTAAAGCAACAAATAAGAAATTAAATAAGACTTTAAATATAAACCATATATAGCAAGCATTACACAAATTCTAGATATCTTTGATTGGTCCCCATACCACCCCTTTAGAACCTGCGTAAGCACATCCACGCGCGGTCATTACACCAGGAACCGACTTAATGTTAGACTTAACACCGCAATCAGACTTGCCTTCTTCGTGTACGTTGAGGTGTTTAGCGCGTTTTTTCTTAGATTTCTCAGGGTAAGCTTCGAGAACTTCCTCAATCAGCTTCTGATGTTCTTCTACAATATTTTTGTCAGGAGGTGTCATATTTAGCCTCGGTTATTTGTAATTGTTAGATGTGGAGAATAAGTGCGTTTTTGGAGAGGGGGGAAAAGGGGAAGGGGAAAGGGGGAGAACTTATCTTCCTTTTCTTCCTTATTTCCTTTTCTCCTTTTTTAGATTGTTAGTTATTTGGTAGCTTCAGCAGGCTTACCGATAATTTCTGCGTGCTTGCTGTCGTCATCCAAAATACCGTATTCAATCAACAACGCTTCGAGGTCATCCATCTCCATAGGAGTTGGAATTGTAAGTTTTTCGTTGTTAATAATCTTCTTAGCTAACGCGCGGTATTCTTGAGATTGGTTACTGTCAGGTGCGTACTCGTTAACAGTCATACGACGCAATTCAGCGTGTTGAACAATGTTGTCGCGAGGTACGAAGTGAATCATTTGGGTGTTGAGACGTTCAGCCAAGTTTTCGATCAATTCAGCTTCACGGTCAACTTTACGGCTGTTACAAATCAAACCACCTAAACGTACACCACCGGAGTGAGCATATTTCAAAATACCACGAGCGATGTTGTTAGCAGCATACATCGCCATCATTTCACCAGAGGTAACGATGTAGATTTCTTGGGCTTTGCCTTCACGAATAGGCATAGCGAAACCGCCGCCTTCCGCTAACTACCACCAAAAAATTCACATGATGCCTAAAACCTTGAGATGGCAAGCGATTGAGCGCTTATGACGATATTTATTTACGTATTGCTATATAGTAGCAATAAGGATAAGATTTTATCAAATCCACTTACACTCACTTTTGCAATGGATGTAACGGATACATGTATGAACGAAGGCAGGAGGCAGAGGGCAGAGGGCAGGAATCAGAATTCCCTTCTGCCTTCTGCCTCCTGCCCTCTGCCTTCCTTGATAATTTAATGCCACTTATTTATCCTGAGTTTTTTTAAGACAACGCATCATCAGTAAACTTTTTTAGCGACTTAGGAAAATACTCTTTTGCTCTCGCGTTGCAAGAACAGGTTTTTGGCTCATAATCAATACAATCACAAGCTTCGTTAGTACATGCTTTCGTGGGATGTACTGTACATTTGAGGCGATAGTCATTAGTAAAATATTCACAGCCACAACAAGGTATTTGATGCAGTGTCTTGACGTAATTTATTCCTTTTTGCCAAGTTCTGATAATGCTGTAAATGAACGAAATTAAGATTGTCCAAGTAAATAATGCACAGAATATAGTCATCATACTGTTCAGTCATCTTCCAAAATGAACTTAAGTAAATACCTGTAGTCATCAAGTATTAATTAATGTTTTTGACTACAGGCGCCCGATGTTACTTAGCTGACTTGAGTGAAAACAATTAAAGTTGCCAACAACCCGAAACAAACCTCGTTTCTGGTCGAGGCGCACAATGTGGTTCTACTTAATGTGTACCACGAATAAAGTATTGAGAATTTTTCTAAATTAAATCTTTCTTTACAAAAAGTAATACTTTGGCTATTAAAGATTAAAGCCAGGGAAGCCTGAATTGATTTTGCGATTAGCTTATTGATATCTATTTGCATAAAATATTTAAAAAACTAATATCAAGATCAAAGCAAACCGATATATTTGATACATTTTGGATGTAACAGCCAGTTTTCTCTCTCATTTAGGTTACAAAACTTAATTAAATTAGTTAAAAATTTTCCCCATCCGGCGGCGGTTATTTTGGCAAGCATTGCATGTAGCTGTCTTATACTCAAAGTCACGACAACCAATAGCTTCTTCGGTGCAAGCTAGTTGCGGGTTAATTGTACACTTGAGGCGATGGTCATTTGTAAAGAAGTCGCAATTAGTGCAGGGAATTTGATGTAGTCTCCTGACATACGTTGTGAGTTGCTTGAGGGTTATGTATAGACTGGAGAGCGCTAAAACTACTATTGCCCAAGCACAAAAAGCGCAAAATAATGTTGCTAGCATGAGTTGTATGTAAAAATCTCAAGAATAGCCCGCAGCTATATTGCTAACCGCAGGCAGTTAAAAGCTGTGTTGAATAGCTTTGTTCAGTAGCTGTGTTAAGTAAAGAATGTGACTACGCTTTGGTACGATGCCAAATAAAACCGCAAAATGCCAAAATACCTAAAAAGAATTGAGAGTTGGCAAGACCCAAACGGTCAGAACCGTAAAATTCGGCGGGGAAAGCTACGGTATTGTAGCCAGCCCTTTCAACGCGAACTAATGCACTACTAGGACGGCGCCTGTAAGCCGCTCCTGGTATTGATTATTAAGAACGACTTCAAGGTATTCTTGACAGTATTAATAATTGTGGTGCATCAAAATGTTATCTACTGTCTTTGAGCAATTTGTAGAAGAAAGTCCCATAAGTGTGATGGCACGAGTGTTAATGGAGTGTATTTTCATGCCAGAACGCTTGGATAAAATATTTGAGGCACATGCGACTGTTCAATATCAGCAAGATTTATTGTTTTCAAGTCAGGTCGATTTAATGAGTTTGGTCGTATGTGGGATTCATAAGTCAGTCCATGCTGCTTATAGAGCGAAAGCAATAGAAAAAATAGTAAGTACAACCGCATTATATAACAAGCTCTCTGGAATTGAATTAAATGTAAGTCAAGCATTATTACGAGAAACAGCAAGTGATTTAATGTATTTAATTCAAGCAATGGGTGGAGAACAAGCAGATTTATTGACAGGTTATAAACTGAAATTTGTAGATGGTACCTGCCTTGCGGCAACAGACCATAGACTAGATGCAATCCGCGCTTATGCAGCTTCTTCTCTACCAGGTAAAGCAATAGCAATATTAGACCAAGCATCAAAGTTAGTAACAGATGTTTTATTAGTTGAGGACGGTCACGCTCAAGAGCGCGCGTCATTTTGACCAAATACTGGCTTTAGTTAAACCGAAAAGATATTTGGTGTGGAGACCGTAACTTTTGTACAGCAAAAGTTCTTATATACAATAATATTGAAAGGAGCG
>NZ_KB217478.1:2260150-2949675 GCF_000331305.1 Calothrix sp. PCC 7103
GTTGGCTTATCTGATTTTTATTTGGTAGATGAGATTCAAGGAATATATAGAGGGATGATGATTGCGATACCACCACCAAAGTGGGAAGTGTTTGGTACATATTCTCTTGACCAAATAGCAGAACTTCTACAACGACTTGCAGATGGTGTACATTTGAAACGTTTTTTAAAAGCAACGAGAGGTAAGAAAAAAAAGCGAGAACCTTTAATAGTTAATAGTAACCATCGCCATGTTTCTACCGCACGACTTTTAGAGACCCACCAAAAAAAGAAATCACAAAGTTAGTTATAAAAGAAAGAATATTTTTTAACTGCTTACCGCACGTAAAATATTTTCGTGCATATTTTTCATGTCAACAATTTATCAAATATGATGTTTTATCTAAGACAAAGTTATGAATAAAACCGTATTTGATAAGATGTATAAATAAGAAAACATACTTGCCACTTTGAAAGTTCGTATATTTAATATTTTATAAAAAATACCTTATTTTTAAGCAACCAATTACTTAAGCTTTTAGTACTTATGTTACTAGTGCAGCTTGACTAAAATAGTAGTACAGTTGAAAGAGTAAAAAGCGTATGTTTCATAAGGCTTTTCACTTCTGCCATCTGCCCTCTGCCATCTGCCTTGCTACACTAGTTCACTAGTTCGCGTTGAAAGGGCTGGTGGGTTATTACCCACCTTGATATTTACTGAGGTTGTGTACCTGTCTCTACAGAATTTAATGCTCGTTCAACTTGTTTAAAATCTACACCTATAGCTCGTAGCGCGTGCCATAAGTGACCTTGCAAGAAGAAAAACGCCAAGAAGAAGTGAGCATTTGCTAACCATGCTCTTGCTGTATGGGCGCCGTTTGCCAGTTCTACAGTATCGGCAAAGTAAGGAGATACGCCAAATTTAACTTCTAAAACCTGACCATAAAATTCGACTGGATAAGCCAAAGTATTCACTGCACAGAAATAGCTTGCAACAAACCCAGCTAATGCAATGCCACCTAAAGAATAAGAAAGAATTGCCTCACCAGAAAAAATCAATACTCTTTTTGCCCAAGGTAAAGGTTCAGTCAGAATATGCCATACACCCCCAGCAATCAAAAGTACCCCAACATAAATATGGCCACCAACTAAATCTTCTAAGTTATCAACACTAGCAAAGTGAGTTTGATAACCAAAGATAACAAGTGGATTTAAAGTTGGACTCGTTACAACTCGCACGTCATGTATAGCAGAATCATACAACCCACCCAAGAACATTGCTTTCGCAACTAGCAGTAAAGCACCTGCTCCCAAGAAAAGTAGATGATGTCCCAATATAAAACCAAGTTTCTTTGGGTCATTCCACTCAAAGTGAAACTCGCCCGCACGACCTGATACACCCTTTAAATTCCTAGGTGCTTTAAAAGTGTGGAACAAGGCGCCTGCACCTAAAACGGCTGAAGAAATCAGGTGTATGACTCCCACTACAAAATAGGGATAAGTATCTATCACCTTTCCACCTGCTCCAACACCAAGACCCAAAGTTGCTAAATGTGGCAGCAAAATTAATCCTTGCTCTCCCATTGGTATTTCTGGGTTGTAGCGAGATAGTTCAAACAAAGTAAAGGCGCCTGCCCATAGAGTTGTTAATGCTGCTTGAGCAACATGGGCGCCGATAAATAAACCTGACATATTGGCAAAGCGCGCGTTTCCAGCCCACCAACCGTACTTAACATTGGGATTATCGTATGTTTGCATCGTTTTTCGTCTAGCTCCTTGTTGAATATTTCAATCAACTAACTCACGCAAGTGTTTAAGCCAAAGACATCTAAACTCACTCTTGTAAGCAATATCATATTCAAGCTTATCGAAAAATAAACTCTTTTATTTATCTAACACGAATATTTTTATTGATAATATATTTCAATAGTTTTGTAACATAACTTTACATTATGCAAGCGTAAAGAATCAGGCGCCTAATTTTTATTGCCCAACGACGATGCTATCGTTGGTGAGAGGGGTAGTCTTTTATCCGGTAGACAAAGAGAACGAGTGCTGTTGCTCTGCTGAATGACTTAAAAAACCAAGGCGCCGGAAATTTATTCTCGTTTGGTAAAATAATGTAGGTCTAGGAACTCTAAATTTTCCTAGATTTTTGGAAGCGGTAACAATAGGAAACCAATGTGCTGTAAAATTCTCTAAAGAAGAGCTAAATAACAATCCACCTAACGCAAGTTTAATAAGTTAGAAATGTGTAACATTAAAGTTATATCTGAATTCTCTAAAATTTTACTTCTCTTCAGGCGCCGATATCCATCATAACTCTTCAGGAAGGCGCCAACAAAGTCATATCATGCTTGAGAGCAGAAGCGTGCAAAAAAAAATACATTGAGGTATAAACTTGAAAATTTGACTAGATAACCTTAAAAAATAGAAACCTCTGTACCGAATTAAAGTACAGAGGTAACAATTATATCGTTTTCTTACTTAAATGTCCTAGCAAAGGCTGCACTTCACAAATGTCAATGCAGCCATAATAAAATTTATCGAATTACAGAATACCCCAGAAGTGGAGAAAACCTTTTCCTGAATACAATTCAATCAGAGCAACTGCTAAAAAACCTAACATTGCTAGGCGCCCGTTCCAAATTTCCGCTCCAGGCGTAAAACCCCAACTCCAAGCGTTGTAACTCTCTGGTACGGTTACTTTTCCTTTTGATGTATCTTGCATAATCAGTACTCCAGGTTTAAAGTGGTTAAATGTTAATTTATGTAAATAACTATAACAACATTTCTCAACTATGTAAAGTTATTTATATTTTTGTTAACTATGATTGACATAGAGATTGATTTACTATTCTTATGCTCCTATTCACAAGCTTGATGGTACGATTTGGCGCCTAACTAATGTTGCTCTAAGATAATGAGCGTTTGTTCTGGTGATAATCCGATGGTGGCAGCAAGTTCCTCTAATGCTAGTCTTTCGCGTGAGTTAGTATTGAGCATTTCGGTTGTCACAGTGATATATTCTGAATTCGAGAGAAGCTTTTTGGTGGCAGGAGCATTTTTGGCAGTCGCGTTGGCGCCGTTATTGAATTCTTGCATTTTATGGGCTGCGATTATACTCAGTTGTTGTGCTTGCAGATAAGCAATGTAGCGCTGCACGACTTCAAGACGCTTTTGCCGCATCGTTTCATGATACCGAGTATCTAATACAGATATTTTATCAAATACAGTAATAAGTTTAATTGGGTCGAGTGTTACAGAGATTGAAAAACTTTGCTCTTGTTCAGAAGATGAACCATCAGACCCCTTATAATTTATGAGTCCGCGCGAAGGTGATAATTCAACACTGACAACATCCTCAAACGCGCGGATTCCAGTAGCTTTTCTTGCTTCTCTGACAGCAGAGGAGTTTTTGCAAGCGATAGCAAATAGAATATCAATCAGCTTTAAATCTCGCTTTCTCAACTCTGATTGTAAGGGTTGTGAGTTTTCTACTTCTGCTAGTTTTGACGCGGCAACTCTTGGGCAGAATAGCAACAAAACTACGAGTACATTGGTTACAAATAAAGACTTCAAACCAACTCCTTGACTGGTTTTATTTTTTAGAATACCATCAAGTTAGTATTGAAGCTATTAAAACGAAGAGAGTAATTGTAGCAAAGCTGCAGCACTATTCTAATCATCTAATTGAAATTTTTACTAGTGGTTAGTTTACAAAATTATCATCTTAATATTATTATGTTATCATCGAAACAATAATTAAGCAGTTATATATAGCAGTCCTAAATCATTTGTAAAATTAATACACTGTAGAGACGCGATTAATCGCGTCTCTACGCGGATATAATTTTTCACATTCATGTAGAATTGATATAATTTATTGTTCATAATTTATATATGGCAGCAAAAGAACCAAAGTACAGCAACAAAGAAGAATTTGCGCGTTTAGGTGAGCAAATTTACGAACGTGATATTTATCCAGCACTTCAACCGGATAGTAAAGGTAAAATAGTAGTGATTGACATCATAACAGGCGCCTGGGAAATAGATACGTCAGAAATTGCTGCTTGTCGGCGCCACCGATTTCTATTTCGTGGGCAATTAACATAGCCATTAGTTCTAACGCTTTAGCTTCTAAGTAAAATCTTTTTGTAACTCCTTGGTAAGGACACTCAAGAATTTGTTTAGATATCGTCTGCATTGCTGGTGTAGCTGTAGCAACGCGATTGTAACATGGATGACCAGGTGGTTGGAGCCAAGATTGTAATTCTTTTGGTAATTCTCCATTTTGATTACTGGCTATACTGTACAAAGTATGGGGAAACATCTCAATTATTACTTCTAGATAAGGATATTTCCCAGAATAATCACAAGGTTGCCTCCTTTCTAAACCAGTACCGTAGACACCATACTGTCCATTACCAACAAAACTATCTCGATTCTGATGCTCCCCAGAAATATGAAAGTGGTACTCAATTCCTGGTGTATCTAATTCTATATCTTCCGTTATTATGCGGTCACGCATTTGTAAATTTACAATAGTCAACTCCACTCCATCCCGCAGTTTTATTTCTCGCCAATACCCCTGTCCTAAAACTTGTTCCGCACTCGCACTCCACCCAACCTACAAGAATTAGTTAGGCGCCGTTATTGGTATCATAGTATTAAGCTTTTCTAGCCATTGCTCCGTGGGTTTTACTCCAAAAAATTACAAATCCGGTGATAAATAAAATGACAGGCGCCAGTCCTAAAATTATATACATAAATCGCATTGGCGCCGCCAAAAACTCACCAGTATGAATTGGATACATCCAAGCTAAAAATTTTTCCACCCCAGAACATTGCTTTTGCCACTAATAACCAGGCGCCGATACCTAGAAGAATCAAGTGAATACCAAGAATGGTAGTCATCTTACGCTTGTCTTTCCAGTCATAGCCAAAGAAACCGGAAAAAGTAGAGTTCTGCGGTAACACTTCTTTACCCATCAGTGAATGAAACAGACCTCCGGCGCCTAACACTGCAGAGGAAATTAAATGCATTACCCCAATTACAAAATATGGATAGGTATCTACTATTGCACCACCACCTCCAACTCCGATACCAAGAGTCGCTAAATGTGGTAGTAGTATCAACCCCTGTTCGTACATTGGTTGATTTGGGTTCAAGTGCGATAGTTCAAACAGCGTCATTCCACCTGCCCATAAAACGATTAAACCAGCATGAGCAACGTGGGCACCGAGCAGTTTTCCTGATAAATTAACCAAACGCGCGTTACCAGACCACCATCCAGTTTCTGGTACTAATGTGCTGTCCATAGATGTTGTTGTCATATCAACCTTTACAGGCAATCAGAATTTATTGCAAATAATAATCAACTAGTTTTGAGATTACACCAAAAATGAAATTATTGCAAAAAACTTGCATTTTCTTGTGAAAAATTTTTACTACCCAACGGCGATGGCTTCTTTAAGTACACAAGTTCTATTTTAAGATGCTACCCTACGGGAAAAGCTGCGCTTTACGTTACGCTTACGCTAAACTCAGCATGACAACATTGGATCAATTATTCTGTGGGCTTCTCTTAGTTATTGGTATACTAGCTTGGAACGCATCATTAATGGCGCCTTTAGATAAATCGAGTTTGGTTTTAGTACTACTGTTTTCGGCAATCTTTCTTAAAGAACAGCTAACGCTACAAGTGATACTAGGAACAGGATTAATTGTTGTCGGCACATTAGTTTTAATTCGTTAATACCTCAATTTATACTTCGGGAGGACTTTTAAAAACCTCCTGCGTTTTAGAGGTTGTTTGAAAAGTATCTGTCAATGTCATGCTGAGGCACGTTAACGCAGTTTTCCCGAAGGGTAGCATCTCAGTATATAGTTTGAAACCCTAGATTCTAGCCTGCGGCAAATGCTCCGCATTACGTTACGTTGCACTCCACTCAGAATGACAATTTATACTTTATCTGACTTTTCAAACATCCTCTTAGCAATATATTCAAATACTGCACTATCAGAATCATATTGCTTATCTAATAGGTAAAATTCATTTTCAAAAAAGTTAGTAAGATTTTGAATAATAAATCACCGACTTTTAAAGCGCTGGATGATTTTGCTTCCGTATGTATGTGTAACTCTTGACACTGATTTCTATCCAGATTAATGATATTATTTGTCATCTACCTTTTAATAACATCTCAAATCCAAAGTTTTATGACCCTTGTTTTACAAGAATCAGTAGATTGTTACCATTTATTGCCTGCGAACTCACTAGATAATAACAGCAATTTTCAAGCAAAAACTTACGAGCTTCAACTAGATGACCCTAAAGGAATTAGTCATGGTTATAGACGTTGGTTTCATTTGCGTCCGGGTATTTCTCTTTTGATAGAAGACTATAATCTACAAGAAAACTTAATTGTAGAAACTTGTCATACTCAACCTTATATGTTTTTAGAATTAGGTTTTAGTCTTTTTGGTCATAACCCTGGTGTAAATTTAAGAACAGGGCAAAACTTTGTATCTTTGGAAATAGATAGTGGTGAAAGTGATTATAAAGAATGGCAAGCTCAGAAAAGAATATTAAAATTAGATATTCATATTGAATATTCTTTATTTAAAAGTTTGATACTTTCTCATTTAGATAAGTTGCCTGTTAATTTACGTAACATCATAGAAAAAGCGAATGATGAAATAAATTATCTTCATGTTGGTAGTACAACAGTGCAAATGCAAACTATTTTGCGACAAATTTTAAATTGTCCATATCAAGCTTTAACAAGGCAACTTTATTTAGAAGCAAAAGTATTAGAATTAATGGCACTACGTTTGGAAGATTTGCAAGATTCCCCACTATTACATTCAACCACTACTCTCAAACCGGAACAAATTGAGAGTATTTATGAGGCAAGAGATATTCTCATTAGTAATTTTACTAATCCACCAACATTACTAGTGTTAGCACGGCAAGTGAACCTTAACGACTGCACCCTTAAAAAGGGTTTTCAGCAAATATTTGGTACAACTGTTTTTGGTTATTTACACAATTATCGCATGGAACGCGCGAAAGAATTACTTTTGGACGCAAAGTTAACGGTAAATCAAGTGGCTCAAACTGTAGGCTATGCTAGTCGCAGCGCGTTTATGATTGCTTTTCGTAAAAAGTTTGGCGCCAGTCCCAGTGTTTATTCTAGAGAAAATTCCGTCTAGAGAACCGAAAAATTCCGTCTATAGAACATACCGGGCTTCAGCTTTTCCCCTACTATCCCTAAAATTACTGAGAATAGTTACTAATAAAACTGTTGTTACGAGCAAGTAATATTATTTTAATGTGGGGAGATAAATGAAGTTAGATAAATTGTTTCCAAGTCTGCTGCTGGCAAGTACGTTCGCTTTTTCGATTGGAACTTCCGCGCGAGCCGACATTGAGGTTCCTGTAACGAGCGCTCAAACTTTGGCACAAACACCAACCCCTGTTGTTGCCCCTGTTGTTGCCCCTGTTGTTGTAATCACGGGAGTAAGGGCAAATCCTACCAATAAAGGGGTAGAGATAATTTTAGAAACAACCCAAGGGGATCAACTACAAATCGCAAATCGTAGTACTGGTAATAATTTTATTGCCGATATTACTGGTGGGCAGTTGCAATTAGCTTCAGGCGATGCTTTCACATATCGTTCGGAAAAGCCTATAAGCGGAATTACGGAGATAACAGTTACAAATGTTGACGCGAATACTGTGCGGGTGACGGTAGTAGGTGAGAAATCTTTACCCGCAGTTGAGTTATTTGATGATAATGCAGGGTTGATTTTTGCAATTGCATCTACAACAGATGCAACACAAGCACCAGAAACACCAGAAACACCACAAGCCCAAGAAAAGCCAACAAGCGAGACACCTCAACAGGATGAAGCAATTGAATTAGTGGTGACTGGGGAGCTTTCAACGGGGTATAGCGTACCTAATGCATCAACTGCAACCAAAACTGACACGCCTTTGCGAGATATTCCTGGTTCGATTCAAGTTATTCCGCGCCAAATATTAGAAGAACAAAATACGACGCGGATACAAGATGCGTTGCAGAACGTTAGTGGTGTTAACAGACAAGGGAATTATGGAGGGACAGATGCGGGTGGATATACCATTCGTGGCTTTGCTCAAGAAGGAAATTTTCGCAACGGGCTGGCTGACAATGACTTCTACTCATCGGTAGATACTGCTAATATTGAGCGCATCGAGGTTCTCAAAGGACCAGCTTCTGTTCTATTTGGTCAAGTTGAACCGGGAGGAATTATCAATGTTATCACGAAACAACCTCTTAGCACTCCCTATTATTCCGCTGACTTTAGTGTTGGCAATTATGCGTTTTACCGACCCAGTTTTGATTTTTCTGGACCCCTCACAGCCGATGGTTCGGTGTTATATCGGCTGAATCTCGCTTATCAAAATGCTGGGAGTTTTCGAGATTTTAATTTTACCGAACGTGTGTTTGTGGCGCCTGTAATTACTTGGAATATTAGTGATAGGACTTCATTAACCTTTGACCTGGAATATCAAAACAATAATTACCTCTTTGACCGTGGACTTCCTTCCCTTGGCAATAAACCCGCTCCCATTCCCATTAGTCGCTTAATTGGTTTGCCAGAAAGTATTTATGACGATAGCACTTTTCGCGCGGGTTATAAACTTGAACATAAATTTAGCAAAGATTGGCAACTTCGTAATGCCTTTTCTTTTGTCTCTGGCCAATCAGGTGGTACTTATGCCATTGGTGGCTATGAGCTAGTTGATAATCAATTGGCGCCAATATATGTAGGTCGTGACGATTTCTCGCGAGAAATCTATACACTACAAACGGAATTAGTCGGACGGTTCAAGACGGGAGCGGTTGTCCATCAACCATTGCTTGGGGTAGAGTTAAGAAGAAATGTGTGGGATTATACCTCATTCGATGTACCAGACCCCATACTACTAGACATTTTTAATCCTAATTATGATGTTGAGTTACCTACCATACCTGATGAAAAAACTTCCTCTTATACAACTCGTAGAGATACCATAGGAATTTACCTTCAAGATCAAATTACTTTTGCAGAGAATCTGAAGCTCTTAGTTGGTGGTCGCTTTGATGCATTTTACCGCGAAGATGACTTCGGAACACCAGAAGAAGAATCTTTAACTGCCTTTAGTCCTCGTCTTGGTATTGTTTATCAGCCAATTAAACCGATTTCTCTTTACGCTAGCTACACTCAATCGTTTCAACCTGATCGATTTCTCGGTCGCTCTGCAACAAATACCCCTTTTAAACCAACAACAGGAACACAGTATGAAGTTGGCATTAAAGCAGACATTAGCGAACGACTTTCAGCAACCCTAGCAGCCTTCGAGATTACCAAAACAAATGTTATTACATCCGACCCCAACGATCCAGATTTATCTATACAGGTAGGGGAACAGAGAAGCAGAGGTATTGAATTAGACATTAGCGGCGAAATTCTTCCCGGTTGGAATATCATCGCATCTTACGCCTACATTGACGCAATTACCTCAGAAGACAATAACATTCCCGTGGGCAATCGATTGATTAATGTTCCCGAACATGCTGCAAGTTTATGGACAAGCTATGAACTTCAAAGCGGTGATTTTAAAGGTTTAGGTTTTGGTTTGGGACTTTACTATGTGGGAGATAGAAGTGCCGACCTGGAAAATACAAGCATTCTGCCTAGTTATTTTAGAACAGATTCAGCCATTTATTACAAACGGGATAACTGGAAGTTAGCTTTAAATTTCCGCAATCTTTTTAACGAAACTTACTATGAAACTTCTCAAGGCAGAAGTATAATTTATCCCGGCGCCCCTTTCACTGTCATCGGTTCGTTTTCGATTCAATTCTGAGATACTATGACCTTGATTTATGTTTAGCGCCTTCTTATATAGATACATTGGCTGGGTTCTGGTAGCAGCTATCTTAATTACAGCTTGTCAAGATGGTATGTCCCAGAACCCCAATGCAAAAAGTGGCTCACCCCTATCTACTAATTGTCGAGTCGTGGAACACGCGGTTGGGAAAACCAAGATTTGCGGCAAACCCCATAAAATAGCAGTTCTCGAACCAAAAATTTTGAGTATGATTTTAGCCCTAGATGTGCAACCTGCTGCTTACGCCGATGCTTATTTATTGCGCTGGCGCCAATTCGACAACCCTAGCAAACAAATTCCCTACCTAGGTAAATTTGTCACCAGTCAACCAATTAATTTAGGAGATCGTTCTCATCCCTCCCTGGAAACTTTGACTGCAATTAAACCAGATTTGATTCTAGGGTTCAATTCTCAAGAAAATAAATTATTCTCTGCCATTGCACCAACTGTATTAATCGATGATGATAAAAATTGGCAGAACAATATTAAAATTGTAGCCAAAGCACTTGATAGTCAGAAAAACATACAATCAATCATAACCTCACAACAGGAACAACTAAATAAAGTTCGCGCTCAATTAGCACCTCTCGTCAACACTCATCCACGAGTGCTAAATGTTGCTTGCAGCCAATCAATGAACTACATAGAGGTTATATACAATGGAGATGCAATTGAAATTCTAGAAAAAATAGGTTTTCAACCAGTATTGCTAGCAGATGTAGAACGAAAACTAGGAGTAAGACCACAAATTAATCTAGAAACTCTTTCTCAACTTGATGCCGACATTGTAATTATCAATACTTGGCTAGATAATTGGCATGGAAAATCTAATTACACAGTCCCCCTTAAACAACTCAAGCAAAAATGGGCTAAAAATCCCCTTTTGCACAATTCAAGAGCATGGAAAGAGGGACGAGTTTACTTTGTTGACTACACATTATGGGGTAGTGTAATTGGCGCCCCTATTGCAAATTCTCTCATATTAGAGCAACTGCCCTCACTTTTACTTTCACACACCTCAAACTAGTACTCCATGTCAAAAGTTTTGGAAAGTTCTCTCTTCTTACCTCTTTCTTTGCGTCCTTTGCGGTTCGTTTATCCAACACACCAAAATTAATGACACAAACCAGTAGTACCAATTTTAAGCTGCTTATTTAGTAATTTCAATGTCACAACCACCAATTTCCAGCAGTCTGCGTAATTTCTTAATTATCTGGGTAGGTCAACTAGTTTCCACCATCGGTAGTAGAATGAGTCACTTTGCAATTGCAATTTGGGCTTGGGAAATTACAGGTAAAGCAACAACTCTAACTCTAGTAGGATTTTTTAGTTTACTACCAAGTATTGTGATTGCTGCTATCAGTGGTAGTATTGTAGACCGTTTCAATCGCAAATTACTGATGATGCTGGGTGACACAGTTGCAGTATTGACGACAATAATCATGATGCTGCTGTATCTAACGAATAATTTACAAATTTGGCATCTTTATCTAACAGGCGCCATAGTTGGAACATTCAATCAATTTCAGTCTCTAGCATACTCAGCATCAGTATCTGTTTTAGTTCCCAAACAACACTACACCCGTGCTAGCAGTCTAGAATTTTTGTCTAGTTATGGAAGTGGTATTGTGGCGCCAGCTTTAGCAGGATATCTTTATAAAGTAATTGGTTTATTGGGAATTTGGCTAATTGATATTTCTACATTTGCAATAGCCATTAGTAGTTTATTATTTATCCGCATTCCCAAACCACCACAAACCGACAAACATGAAAATTCAACCCATATTTGGCAAGGTTTGGAATTTGGTATTCGCTACATTGTTGCACGCAAAAGCTTATTAGCTCTTCTAATCATCACATTGTTGTTTTGGTTTGCCCATGACGTTGGAGATTCTCTCTATTCACCGATGATTTTATCTCGAACCGGGAATGAGACTTTAGTATTGGGTAGTTTAGCTGCTGCGGCAGGTTTTGGTGGTGTTACCGGAGCAACAATTATTAGTACCTGGGGCGGTTTTAGAAAGAAAATCAACGGTGTTTTATTAGGGATAATTGGCGCCGGATTAAGTAAAATAGTATTTGGTTTAGGTCGAACACCTTGGGTTTGGATACCCGCACAATTTTGTTCTTCGTTCAATTTTCCTTTAAATGGTAGTTCAGACAACGCAATTTGGTTTGCAAAGGTTGCTCCCAATATCCAGGGACGTGTATTTGCAGCTCATTCATTAGCTTTGCAATTTGTATCAGCATCTGCTTACTTAATTGCCGGACTTTTAGCAGATAATATATTTACCCCTGCATTAGCTGAGGGTGGCAGTCTTGTTAGAATTTTTGGGGGAATATTTGGAATTGGTGCAGGTGCAGGAATTGCACTGTTATATGTGATATGCGCGGTATGTATGATATTGGTGGGAATAATTGGGTTTTACATTCCATCATTGCGGAATTTAGAAAAGATTTTACCCGACCACGATTCTGAATATACAGAGTCAATGCTCCCGTAAATAATAATATAGCATTTTTCAACCAAGTGAGGTACAAATTTATTTAGTAAAACTCTTGTGTAGCGCCAAGAGTACGGAAGTCGCAAATAAACCATTGCAAGAAATATCACAAGTACCAGTAAAGAATGAAGTAATCAAAATTACAAACGTTAAAGTTAACTCCACTGTCAAAGGATTAGAAGTAGTCTTGGAGACTTCTCAAGGGCAAAAGTTGCAAGTTGTACCTAAGAGTGATGGTAACAAGTTTAAAAACACTTTTCTTGACCGAAATGTAAGTCAGTTTTCCCAATACGCTGCACGCGCGCGCGATTAATGCCAAAACAATAGTTGAATTTGGAACATCGTTTGGCATCTCAACAATTTACCTAGGCGCCGCAGTCAGAGATAATGGTGGAGGAAAAGTTATTGGTACGGAACTTGTTGCTCAAAAAGTCATTCAAGCAAGAAACAATATTATTGAAGCTGGACTAGAAAATTACGTAGAAATTCGTGAAGGAGATGCTTTAGGAACACTCCAAAATCTCAATCAAACAGTTGATATGCTGCTAATTGATGGATGGGTTCATTTAGCATTAGATGTTCTAAAGCTAGTAGACCCTTTTATTAGAAAAGGAGGAATAGTTATCTCTGACAATGTTGGTACATTCAAAGATGACCTAAAACCATATGTAGAATATTTACAAAACCCTGATAATGATTATCAATCATCAACATTGAGTTTGAAAGCAGGAACAGAATTCTCCGTCAAAGTTAAATAGATACTTTCATTGATGATAGCTGTGCAAACTCTGATTTTGATTGCTGTAAAGAACCCCAAAAATTAAGCACCTGTGTTCCTACTAACTCAGGGTGGAAGAAGTGAAAAAAGTGTTTACCTTGGCTACATAACCACAAGCGGTCTTCAGGTTTCAAATACGGTTGCCATGCTCGCAGTGCATCACCATCGACTATCATATCATCGAAACTACCGCAAACCATCAACGGCGCCGCAATTCGAGCCGGACGAAGCGAGAGTCTTTTATATATAGAGTGAGGACAAAGCGAATACTCCAACTCTTGCTCTAAAATGCGTTCCAACATTGGAATAGTACGATTATCTTGATAGCCAAACAAATTATAAACCATCGCATTCAGAATTTCTGCACGACTCTTATACATTCGATGCTCATAATAATGATATTGCCAACTGACAGCAGCATCGGCGCCGACAGATAACAAAGTTAAAGATTCAACAGTTTCAGGATACCGACAACTATAAAGTAACCCAATTAATCCTGCCGTACCGTGACCAACCAAATGAAACTTGCGATTTTTAGACTTAATGTGGTGATAAAGAGCTAAAACTGCCCTATCCAAACAACTTCCCTCATCTTGATATTGGCAAAATGAGTACGAATGCATTTTAACACTTTGCAAAAAATAATCAATTAGCGGTTGATGAAAACACTGCAAACCAGAGCTAGTACTCAACCACATAACATTCGCTAGCTTAGACATCAAAATCTCCTAAAAACACTACATGTGTAAAGTGCGTGTAATCATTCCGTCACAGAAACACTCACATCATTTTTATCTGAAACTACCTTCCAAAGCTCATCCCAGCGTTCACGAATCAAACTCCGAAGTCTTTCAGTGTATTCTTCAGAAAAACTAGCAGATTCGTCATGCTTAAACCTTTTTGGTCTTTTCGCTGCAAACGCAGTAGAAAGACCCAGATTAAGTTCCATCATCATCATCGTTAAATATAGACTTGCTTATCTTATAAGCTATTGAAACTTTTTGTCAACTAATTGAGACTGTTAAAACTTTGGCGCCGATAACAATACTGTTGATGCTATTAATTAGTATGCACGATATAATATTAAAATACTAAACACTGCCTAAATTTAAGTGTGTACACCTGTTATAATTTGAGTTATATTGCGTGCTAAGGTCAGGTTTTAGATGGTTATACCTACAGAAATTCGTCAAAGGGCAATTGCGCTACTAGAACAACTGCCAGGAGAATCTTTAGTAAAAGCAGTAGAATTTTTGGAAGTGCTTACGAGTGAAGCATTAGAATTAAAAGAAGCGCCAAAGCCTCTTGCCAATGAAGCAGCTTTACTTCAAATTATTCAAAAGCGTCTGTCTTCTTCTGAACAAGATAGACTAGATTATTTGCGCTCTTTAAATGAGAGTGGAAAGATTACAGAGGTAGAACATCAAGAGTTATTGATGTACATTGAGCGTGTCGAGCAACAAGATGCTGAACGCGCGGAAGCATTAATTAAACTGTCTCAACTTCGCTCATGTGAGTTAAAAACATTGATTAATGAGTATTTGCCCTCCCACAATAATTTAGCCTAATGTCACGAACCCCAGAATCAATTAGGCGTATTGTTGCGGTTCGTGCGCGCGGTTACTGCGAGTATTGTCGTTGTTCTGAACAATTTGCGACAGAAAGCTTTACGGTTGAGCATGTAAAACCTCGGCACGCAGGAGGTGAAACAATCATAGAAAATCTTGCTTGGAGTTGTTTTGGCTGTAATGGTTATAAACACGCTAAAACAAAGGCAATCGATCTAGAAACCGGAAAAAAAGTACCACTGTATAACCCTCGACAGGAAAATTGGAGCGACCATTTTGATTGGAGTGATGATTTTACACAGGTGGTTGGTAAAACACCTTCTGGTCGAGCAACAGTTGAAGCTTTACGTTTGAATCGCACTGGTGTTGTCAATCTACGCCGTTTGTTGAGCAGTGTAAATCTACACCCACCAGAGGATGTAAAAGATGGTTAGTAACAATCATAGTTAGACCAATTTAGTCGCTATTTCCTAAACGAAAACACAGAGGATCTGACCTAATAATTGAGCAACTACACAATAAATTTTTGTGAAGTTTCTTTTTCTGCTCTTAAATCAACAAACAGAATAGCTTCCCAAATATTCACCATTATTAAGTCTTTCTATTTCTTCCTTCCAATAAACTCTTATATACATTAAACCCCAATCTACAATTGTTCGCTTTGCCTTTAAGCTTTCATGTAGAAGATTTGCTAGCATTGCAGTTTTGCAAAAAGCGCCAGCACTACATAATCATCCGTTACATCCCTTCGGGAACGCGGCATTTGCCGCGCACGGAAACCGAGACGCGGCAACTGGACTCACCGCTTTCATCCGTTGCCAGTATTCCCACCCAATGAATCAAACGCGCGTTAATAACTTCCTAAATATCCACTAAAGTCGCACGACTAGTTCATTTGCTTTAACAAACAGGCGCCAAAATTACTCCGACACACACCTGTTTATCTTAAATATTGCAATGGTTCGACTTCATGATATTATTGCTATTAATTATCAATAATACAATAATCTTTAGCGATGACAATAAGTATAACCGAAAAAGACCGCAGTAAATTGTTTGAAGAAAATGAACAAAATAGTGAGTCTAATCCAGCCTTGGAACCATTTGAATATCTTTCCCAAGTACCCAAAGAGCTTGGCATAGGCTACCATCGAGTAATTGAAGTGTACCCTGAACTTTGCTTATCTATTATTGATGAAGAATGTCATCATGATCTGTTGATTCAAATCCCTGTTAATCAACATCCCTTAGAGTTTTTTGCCTTAGCAATAGGAATGTTTACAGATACATATGGGCAGGTAGGGGGAGGACATACTGTTATCTCTGGTGGTGGGGTTCAACGCAAAATTGATGTATTTTATCGCCAGTCCCAAAGGATGGTAGGTGTCTGTGTAAGAATGCCGCCGCAGTTGCTAGCTAATTTTTTCCCTGGAAGTGATGGAGAAATGGCGCCGGAATTAAGATTTCTAGCTCATGTAAATGACTGGCAGGCTTCTATTTACCGCCCAACAACTCCAATGATACAAGGAGTTGTACAGCAAATTATTAACTGCGCCTACAAAGGAATAACCAAACGTATGTACATGCAGGCTAAGGTGTTAGAACTGATTACTCTACAGTTAGCTCCCTTTTTAGCAGAACAAGCAACTCTACAACCATCACCTCGACTCAAAGCAGTAACGATTGCCCGAATTCAACATGCTAGAGAAATTTTAGTTTCACGTATAGAAAATCCCCCATCATTATTAGAGTTAGCACAGCTAGTAGGAGTAGGACAAACTACTCTCAATCGTGGCTTTCAAACACTTTTCGGCACATCGGTGTTTGGGTATCTCACAGATAAGCGCATGATATGGGCAGAACAGTTGTTACGACAAAATAATAAAAGTGTTGCGGAAGTTGCTAACTTAGTAGGTTATTCTCACTTAGGACACTTTGGCGCCGCTTTCAAAAAAAGGTATGGAATTACACCAAGTCAATGCTTGTTTGGTCAAAAAGTTATTTCGGGATAGTAAAAGTTTTTTTTGGATAGACTCAACTGCTGGCTTTTCCTTATACTTAACCCTACGAAAGCTAATAATCTTTCGCAATAATTGCTTGCCTACAAATGGATTTATTCCAGACTAGGCAAATTTCACGCTTGTTGGTGTGTGCGAGGAGTATATACAAGGAGCTATTATGAAGCGTTGGTGTTTAGGAGCTAGTGTTCGTCTGTGGTTTTTAATCAGCCTTTCGGGATGTTTGAGTATTACTACGCTTCAACCAGGATGGGCAGAAGAAAAATCTAACCTCAAAGATGTAGAAACGCGAACCCAAGCGTCTACACCTACGCAACAGCAAAGAGGTTCTAAAATTCCTCAATTAAGTGAAATCGAACTTCCCATACAGAGCGCGACTACACTGGTACAAGCGCCGACACCAACTAATACCCCAAATGCAGAACAAAGAAGTGGGGATCAAGTTGTACCAATAACGTCCGTAAAAGCAAATCCTACCGATAAAGGTGTGGAGGTAATTTTAGAGACAACTCAAGGGAATACACTACAAGTTACAAATAGTAGTACAGGTAATAATTTTATTGCTGACATAACAGGCGGGCAGCTACGATTATCTAACGGTGACGCTTTTACATTTAAATCAGAAAAACCCCTTGCAGGAATTACTGAGATAACAGTTGTTAATATTGACGCGACTACTGTGCGAGTAACGGTAGTAGGTGAGAAGACTTTGCCTATGGTTGAGTTATTTGACGATGATAATGATCGTCGTAATGGATTTAATACGGCGATAAACATCCGTAATCTCTTTAATATAGATTATGCAAACTCAGCAGCTTTCGGTGATAAACAGAGTATTGAAAGAGGAGAACCGTTTACTATTATCGGCTCTGTTAGTTGGGAGTTGTAGTTTGTAGCTATAGTAGAATGTTGATGAGTGATATAGATTTAATCATCTGTAATTTTCGTGAGATGCAGATTTTATTAAACGGTACATTTTGCATCTTAACTTTTGTAATTGATTAAATCTATATTTATAAAAACTAAAACCTTAGCTAGGAGGAAACACCCTTTGCAATGAGAAAAAAAGCAACCCATAAAATTACTTTATTTCTCCTCTTCCTAACAGCTATTATCGTCTTCACAATCACCACTTGCAACAGTAAGACCCTGTGGCTTAAGCAAGGGGAAATAAATTCAACGATTGTGCAAACTGCTCCGTTAAGCTTGGAACGAAAACCAGTAGCAACAAAAATGGTCAGCCATGCTCTTGGTCAAGTTGAAATTCCACTTCATCCCCAGCGCATTGTTGTGTTGGACGGTGAAGGCTTTCTTCTTGATGCATTATTAACATTAGGGATAAAGCCAGTGGGTTTAACTCGCTGTTCTAACTGTATAAATTCGGATATTTATAGTGAATTTGTTGGTGATATTCCAACTGTGGGTAACGAAAAACCTTCTTTAGAAAAAATTCTCAGTCTCAAGCCCGATCTAATTTTGGGGTATGATTGGCAGAAAAATTTATATCCGCTACTGTCTGCCATCGCACCTACAGTGATAATAGATATATACTCTGGTGGAATCGATTTTAAGAGAGATTTCAAATATCTAGCTTCTATCCTAGATAAGAGCGACAAAGTTGAGGAAATTTTGAGCCAGTACAATGAGCGAATTCAACAATTTCGGCAACATTTAGGAGAAAAACTGAAAACTAAGACAGTATCTCTACTTGCCTTTTGGGGTTCAACAGTTCATGTTTATGGACCAGAGCTTTTTCTTCACGCTCAGGTCATGAGTGATGCAGGTATACAATTTATCCCTGCTTATAAAAAGATAAAAAATGGTTACTTAAGACTAAACATTGAGGCTGTTTCTGATTGGGATGCTGATTTTTTGTTTATACAGTTTTATTATGATGAAGACTTTGAAAAACTCAAATCATTATCGTTTTTGAAAGAACCGATATGGTCAACATTAAAGGCTGTTAAAAATAAACAAGTATATATAATGACTTGGCCTGGTAGCGGAGGTCTAATGCTGGCTAATCAAGTGATTGATGAACTTTATGCATATTTCAATAATAAGCTATAAATTTATTAACATGCATACAATTTTTGAGTAGTTGTTAAAAGTCACATAATTTTTTTGATTATAAGTTAATGTCAAGTATAGAATTACCTAATATTGGCGCTTTTTAGTTATTGAAAATTGTTTGTTGAGGTTGGTGCCTTAAGTTGTTTACAGATGTTCATTAATAGGCTGTATATTTTCCACGTCGGTTCGTTAGCTCCAAAAGCGCTAGTATTAAATGGCATTAATTATAATAGCTTATTAAAAGCCCCTTTCTTCGCGTTCTTTGCGGTTCGTTTTTTTAGCCCTAAAATTAATATTACATAGATACAAAGTACACAAACTCATATTTTGCATCACTACATAAAAACCTACACTTTATCTAATAAAAATTAGTAAAAGTAACGTTTATTTTAGTCCTCTATAAGAAGAATGAGCGCTATTAGCATAGGACTTGCAGTCCTATGCGGGTAGGAACGTAATAAATCACAAGACTTTTGAGATTCTTCGCTACGCTCAGAATGACAAATTGTAATTGCGCTTACAATGACAAATTACATTTTGCTTATATTACAATACTCTCATTACATTTACTTTGACTGCACAGGCTTTCCGGCCTGTGCTACATTTTTAACAACCACATTTTTAACAGCTACATTTTTAACAACGCCTCTAAAGCCTCAAGTTCTCCCATAATAGAATCATCAACATCCAAATCTGGCGCCACTTCCAACTCCTCTTCTACCACATTAACTGCTATAATCTCAGCAAGATATTTAGCCAAAGCATCAATAGTAGGATATTCAAACAAAACAGTAGAACTAACTTGTTTATTCAAACTTTTTTCAAGCCGACTTCGTAATTCTACCATCATCAGCGAATCCATCCCCATATCGAAAAATCCTATTTGCGTATCTGGTAACTGCGAAGCAGCTAAACCTAATACCTTACTTATTTCCGTTTGCAAGTAATTACTTAATAAACTAACTCGCTGACTTTCTCCCAATGCTGTTAACTGCTACATCAACGGAGAATTTTCTATTACAGCAGAAGAATATTGATTTTGGAAATTAGCAAAGAAGCTCGAAGAACTAGTTTGACTAAACACTGACCAATCAATCGGCGCCACTCCAACTTGACTTACCGATTGTGTCAACAAATACTCTAAAATATCTATACCAGCAGCAGGTGTTATTGTTCCAACTCCCCGCTCCTTCATTCTACCAGCAACTTGACGCTTGGCTGCGGCGCCTATATCAGACCACACACCCCAATTAATCGACAGTCCTGGTAAACCTTCGCTACGTCTATATTCAGCAAAAGCATCAAGAAAAGTATTTGCTGCAACGTGATTTGCTTGTCCTGGAGAACCAAATAAAGAAGCAGCCGAAGAAAACATGATAAAATAATCCAACGGAGTATTCTTTGTTAACTACATCCACACCTTCCCCATTAGTAACTTCCAAAATTTGGGAACTAAAATCTAAACTACGCGAATTAAAAATATGTTCCACACCCAAAGCGCGTAATTTTTCCCATTTTCCAGGACTTGCAGTTGCAAACACCTCCAAACCTGCACTTTGAGCAATTTGTAAAGCTGCCATACCCGTACCACTTGCAGCAGCATGAATAAGAATACGTTCCCCAGCTTTTATCTGTCCAATTTCACAAAGTGCATATTCAGCCGTGATAAAATTAGCTGGAATCGTGGCGCCTTCTATAAAACTCAACACTTCAGGTTTGGCAACAACTAAATTCGCATCGACTATGACATATTGACTAAAACTATCAGGTGCCAATGCCACAACTGCATCACCAACGGTAAAATGTTCTATATCATCAGCAACAGCAACAATTTCGGCTCTTCCGTAGTTAGCGTGCTAAATATGTTGGAAAATTACCTTATAATCCTTACTATGCCTATCTTACAGCCATTATTCCATTTATAAAAATAAAATTACTGAAATTTCAACTATAAGAGGCTGTAAGCTTTGAAAATAAAGGATAATTATCGATTTTAATTAAAATTTAGCACGCTATATACGAAAGAACCAGTTTATTAGTGGCATTATATTTGGCGACAGCTTTTAAATATTCAACATGCTTTTTTACTTTCTTTTCAAGCGCATCCACTGATGATTTCAATGTTTTTATTTTTGATTCTAATGTCTTTATATGTCTAGCACGCGACTCGGTAGCACTTTTTATTTCACCTTCTATAAACGCAACAATGCTTGACGCTTGGCGCCTATTAATTGCAAATTCATTTTGGAGCGATGTTTTCAACTTTGATTGTTTTTGATTCTCAAGTAAGCCTTTGAGACTAAATATTGATGCGCCTTGAGAAATAGCTGCATAGTCTGCCAAAAACAAACCTGAGTCAGTATTTATATATAACTGTTTAACATAGGTTTGCTTTCGTGAAGGCATAAAATGCACCGTTAGTTACTAATTTTATAATTACAATTATCACACAATTTTTGCTAGTTTGTCACTTAATTATATGAAAAATTATCACAAAGCGGGTTATTTTATACATGATTTTTCCGTATAGTCACTAAGAATACTCGCTTTGTGTGGCTTTCTAAATCTTGAAATCAAAAATCTCAGAAATCCTATGAAATACTAGGATTTTTAGTTACTGCTGATAACCCCATACAGGTGACTGTACCAAAGTATTCATAAC
Source organism: Calothrix sp. PCC 7103 (assembly GCF_000331305.1). GTDB lineage: Bacteria > Cyanobacteriota > Cyanobacteriia > Cyanobacteriales > Nostocaceae > Dulcicalothrix. Next base: position 2,281,658 of record NZ_KB217478.1, read on the forward strand.
TCTGGCGCCTGCCGAATTTTGGTACAATTGGGTAAGCAGCGTCATATCCCCATTTGGAAACAATACCTGTAAAGGTTGGCATTGTCCCTGTAATACTTCAACCAAATGAGAACCACAACGTTCTAACAGCGTTAATTCAGTTTTTGCCAATAATTGCTAACGCTTCAGTTTTCGCATCATTGATTTCTTTGAGCTTGCCTCGTAACTCTCGTAACTGTTCGAGGCATTTTGCATTAACGCACGATTATCCATAATTATTTTAATATAAAGTGTAATAGCTAAGGTTTTATATTACTGGCGCCATGCATCATCTTGGCAGCAGTTGCACGGGAACATACCCATGTACTCGGTAACATTGCAGGCCATCCCCGTCGTTTTGCCTCTGGACAAATAGCATAAATTGTCAATTGACAATCAATCAACTCTAATCCAGCTTTGTCAAGTTGTTTCAATGCATGTTTGACAATAGAACTATTCTCAAACTCCATAGTCATACCACATTGCGCGCATACAGCATGATGGTGATAATTTTGAGCATTTGTATTGAGTTCATAATACTTGTGACTTTCCGCTAACTCTAACTCTCGTAAAATACCCATCCGAGTCATTAACTTCAGAGTACGGTAAATTGTAGATAGACTAATTCTTTCTCGCTGCTTAGAAAGCAAACCATAAACATCTTCCGCACTTAAATGATTACCTTGCTCCAGGTTTTGAAACAGATGTAAAATCATTTCGCGCTCTCGTGTAAAACGCAATCCTTTTATATTGAGTTCCGACTTCAGAGAATCTGATGAATACATAGGCGATAAGCTGTAAAGCGGATGTAAGGTTTACAGTAGATAAACCATTTGTTCGCATCCTTTGTCAGAGGAGCGTAGTAGATAAATGAATTTTATGCTTATTGCAACTAAATAGCAATACTTCTATAGAAAACAAAGTTTTAGAATTCAGGCGTCCTAATTTATCTCCGAGTACGTTAGCGAAAGATTATAAGCGAGTTGGGCGCTGTATAAATTTGCACTTACCAAGCAAGTCCATAACATATTTTGAGTTCGTTCACTGTGTTTGATGGTTCGAGAGAACATCTAATAACCCTGATTGTACGCTCCATAAATTTGTGTAAATTCCATTTTTATGTAACAATTCTTCATGGGTTCCTGACTCAACTAATTGCCCCTGTTCCATAACATATATACAGTCGGCGCCACGAATAGTAGAGAGGCGATGGGCAATAGCGATTGTTGTACGATTTATAGTGATAAGTTCTAGAGAGCGTTGAATAGCTGCTTCAGTTTCATTATCAATTGCAGATGTAGCTTCGTCTAAAATTAAAATCGGTGGGTTTTTAAGTACTGCCCTAGCTATTGCAATACGTTGCCGCTGTCCACCAGATAGTTTTTGCCCACGTTCTCCAACAATGGTTTCATACTTTTGGGGAAGTCGCATTATAAAGTCATGTGCTTCTGCAATTTTAGCTGCTTTGATGATTTTGTCTTCTTTTGCATCAAAACTACCATAAGCAATGTTTTCAGCTACGGTTCCATGAAATAAGAAAACGTCCTGACTGACTAAGCCTATACTGCGACGTAAATCATATAAATCTAATTCTTTAATATTAATTCCATCAATAGTTATTGTTCCTGATGTAATATCATATAATCGCAGTAATAATTTTACTAAAGTACTTTTACCTGAACCTGTAGTGCCGACTATGGCAATAGTTTTGCCAGCGGGTATATGTAAAGATAAATCATGAATTATTACCTGACTTCTGCTCATCTCTTCGTCAAAAAGAGGTGTAGAATGGTAGCTGAAGGTTACGTGTTCTAGATTAATTTCGCCGCGTACTTTTTCGATAGGTAGGCGAATCTGTCCTGTGATAATGTTAATAGGAGTATCTAGTAAGTTCATAACTCGATTCGTTGAAGCCATCGCTCGCTGATAATTGTCAAAGATTTCTCCTAGTGAGACGAGAGGCCATAATAAACGTTGAACTAAGACAAGTAATACGCTGTAATTACCTATAGATATTCTACCTGCATATGTGGCGACCCCTCCCATGAATAATAAAGCTGTAAATCCAGCTAAAACTAGCATTCTAATTACGGGAATAAATGCAGCAGAAAGTTTAATGGCTTTTGTATTACTTTTTCGATACGCTTCACTTTCTGCCCGCAGTCTACTATTTTCATAATCTTCTGCAGTAAAACTTTTAATTGTAGTAATGCCGCTAATGTTATTCGCTAAACGTGCGCTAAGTAAACTTACTTTGTCACGTACATCAGCATAACGTGATTCCAGACGATTTTGATAAATAAATGAACCCCATAAAATAAACGGCATTGGCAACATTGCTGCTAGAGTAATGCTGGGAGGCAAAATAAAGAAGGCACCGCCGATTAGAATAATTAGTGAAGTGGTAATTTGAATAATCTCATTAGCGCCACCATTCAGAAAATTCTCCAGTTGGTTGATATCATCATTGAGAATTGTCATTAAGCCGCCTGTACTATTATTCTCAAAATAAGCTAGCTCTAACTCTTGCAAGTGATTATAAGCTGATAATCGCAAATTATGTTGGATATTTTGTGCTAAATTACGCCACAGCCTATCATATATATATTGAGAAATTGATTCAAATACCCAAATAATCACTGTTACAACCGAGAGTACTAAAAACTGTTGAACAACATCTTTAACACCAAACCTAGCTATAGTAGAATTTTGTTGCTGCACTAAAATATCAACAGCAATACCAACTAACCAAGGCGGTGCCAAGTCTAAAATAGTATTGATGATAGAAAAAGCACTTGCTTGCCACATGCTTGGACGGTATTGGTGCCCGTAATTAAGTAAGCGTTGTAGTGGATGAGGTTTTGTTGTCATTTAGTAAAAGAGTTTTATTTTAACAAAAGAAAAAATAATTTTTCTATTTTGTGCCTGATATGCCTATTGAGAGACAAACCAAAAATTTAGATTTGCACTCCAAATATATTAAGCATAGTACTTTTCAGGTGTAGTCGTCTATCCAAAACGGCACTTTTTTTCTCAAAAGCCTAATTTGATTAGAAATTTCCTTTATTGTAGAATGAAAATTGTGTTAAGATGAATGCCATGCTTGGGATTAAACTCATATAAGTATTTCTTATAAAGAATAAACTAGGTTGACACTATCATTTGAGCTATAACCATAATAAAAATCCAAACCCTGGTAAAGGATTTGGCAATAATATAAATATTAATCATAAGGAACTAGAGAAGAATTGGATTTACGACAGGTAGGTTAAAGGAATTATCAAACCAGCGCTCTAGAGAGAAAGATATTCCAGAACGCTGACGACAATTTACTTGTTGAAACTATTTTTATATAAATGAGAGTTTTTGTCAAGAAATTCAGGTATAGGTTATCTTTCTTCCATTGACGAAGAACATCTCAGACAAGCCCGCAAGTGGAAGTAAAAGCCATCCGAATTGGGTAGACAGTGAGTAAATATTGCTACTGAGTATGCAATATCAGGGTCACGACGTTATCGTGATGTTCTATCGTTAAACCAGCATCGAAACAAGTAGAGAATGCAGGATTAGAATTGATTGATTGTCAGTGTTCCTTGTTTCTAGAGTACAAGATTTTTAGTTGATATATTTTTTCAACATAAATCTTAAAATCTTACTTTAAATTATAAAATATATTAAGTATTATTTTTAACTAAATAAATAGAATGCCCATATGGTATTTACTGGATAATTCCCGAATTTTCCGTAGAAAAACAAATAAATGATACCTATTTCAATACTTATCGTATAATCCTATCCACTTAATTAGTAAATAGTAATTGTTAAGAGGGGTTAAAACCAATTGACAAAATTTATAATTGTTTTTATCCTATCAGAGGAGTAAATAAGAGCGAGACTCAAGGCAAAATCTTGAAATAAAAAAAATTATAATGCCTAAAATGTCTGCTCTCATTGAATACATAAGTATTGCTTTAGTTTTGTAATATATTCCGTTCTTTACCATAATGTTTATCACTGGGGTACATTTAATTCCTCTGAGAATAATTCTGCTCTGTTTTAATAGACGCTATATACTCAGGGTGTTTAGACGAAAATCATTTAAGATTTTACCTTTTATCGTTGTTGTCATTTTTGTTTTGGTAATGGGATGCCAAAGCATAGGCGCCGCACCAAGAAGTACTGAAATACTTTGGGATACTTACGGGGTACCGCATATTTACGGTAAAGATGTCCGAAGTGCATTCTATGCTTTTGGATGGGCACAGATGCAGAGTCACGGGAACTTGCTATTACGTCTTTACGGTCAAGCAAGAGGACGTGGCGCCGAATACTGGGGAGAAGAATATTTAGAATCTGACAAATGGACTACTACAATGGGAGTCCCAAGTCGCGCCCGCTCTTGGTACGAGGCACAAAATCCGACTTTCAAGAGCTACCTAGATGGCTTTGCAGAAGGCATAAATGCTTATGTAAAAGAGAATCCAAATTTGATTGATGATTCTGTTGAAGTTGTATTGCCAGTAAAAGGAGAAGATTTACTAGCTCACCTGCAACGAGTGTTACATTTCACGTTCATGGTTAACCCAGAAGAAGTTTTAGGTATAAGTAAAGAGAAATCAAAAGCTGGGTCTAATGGTTGGTCAATTGCCCCAAAACGTTCTGCGAGTGGCAATGCAATGCTCTTAGCTAACCCACACCTACCTTGGTCAGATTTATTTCTATGGTATGAAGCACAAATAACGGCGCCAGGTATTGATGCTTACGGAGCTAGTTTAGTAGGAATCCCTGTTTTAAATATTGCCTTCAACGATAATTTAGGCTGGACTCATACCGTAAATACTCACGATGGGTGGGATGCATATGAACTTAAGCTTAATGGTGATGGTTATATGTTTGACGGTAAAGTTCGTTCTTTTGAAACAAAAACTATCGAGTTGAAGGTGAAGCTTCCCGATGGGACGTTGCGTTCGGAACCATTAGAAATCAAAAGTTCTATTCACGGTCCTGTTGTTACTCAAAAAGATGGTAAACCAATAGCACTGCGGGTCGTTGGGCTTGACCGTCCTGGAGGGTTAGAACAGTGGTGGGATATGGGACGCGCGCAGAATTTCTCACAGTTTCAAGAAGTACTTAGGCGCCTACAATTACCAATGTTTACGGTGATGTACGCGGATCGAAAGGGTCACATCATGCACTTGTTTAACGGACAAGTTCCAGTACACTCCAATGGTGATTTTAAATACTGGCAAGGTATTATCAGGGGCGATACATCGAAAACCTTATGGACAAAAATTCACCCTTACGAAGATTTACCGCGCATCATTGACCCTCCAAGTGGTTGGTTACAGAATGCCAATGACCCACCTTGGACTACTACCTTTCCACTCGCTATTAAACCAGATGATTATCCAGCTTATATGGCGCCGCGTTCTATGGATTTTCGCGCGCAGCGTTCTGCAAGAATGTTAGACGAAGATGAAAAAATTTCTTTTGATGAAATGATTGAGTATAAACATTCGACGCGCATGGAATTAGCTGACCGGATTTTAGATGACTTGATTGCTGCTACCCGAAAGTATGGCAATGAAATAGCACAACGCGCGGCTACTGTTTTAGAGGCATGGGATAGACAAACAAATGCAGATAGCAAAGGAGCGGTGCTTTTTGCAAACTGGGCTGTTGAGCTAGATTTTGATAAAGCTTTTAGTAAACCTTGGACTGAACGCTTACCCCGTACTACACCTAATGGTTTAGCAGATCCAAAGGGCGCCGTGGCATTACTAGAAACAGCAGCAACAAAGGTAGAAAAAGCTTATGGGAAGTTAAATGTTGCTTGGGGAGAAGTTTTCCGTTTAAAGTATGGCAATGTAGATTTACCAGGGAATGGTGGCGATGGAGACCTGGGTATTTTCCGTGTAATTAATTTCGCTCCCGACTCTGAAGCTAAGTTTCAACCAGTTGCAGGTGATTCTTATGTTGCTGCAATTGAGTTTTCTAAGCCAGCCAGGGCTATGGCACTTACGAGTTATGGTAATTCGTCTCAACCGGGTTCACCCCATACTGTAGACCAGTTACCGCTTTTTGCACGTAAACAGTTACGTCCAGTTTGGCGAAAAAAACAGGAAATTACAGCACATTTGGAAGAACGTAAAGTATTTTAAGCATTTATTAATCCCAGTCCCTTTGTTACCAAAAGATCAAGACCCTTGTTTTGGTTCTAATAAAACTCGCGAGGATATTAGTTCCAAAATATGCTTTTCTCGTATTTACTCTTTGGTTTGTAGAGCTTGATCTGACTGCTTTCCATATAAATCTGTCAGGCAGTCAGGTTTAAAAGTCTTACTGTCTATCCATATTCATTATTTGCGACATACAAAGTAGACTGCACCAGTTTGTTCAGGCTCTATCAAATCACATTTAATATTGTAATAATTCACTTCGGTGAAACCCACTTTCTTGAGTGCAAATATCACTTCTTCTCTTAAATAACCTTTTACTAACCAAGCATTATCTAAACGTTGCCAATTGTTATTGAACAATTGGAATGTAGTAATGTTGATTGTACCTATTTTTTCTTCTGAGTTGTAATGACGTTTTAATGCCCAAGCATAATCTTCTTTAACATCACCTTCCATCGAATTGTTCCAACTTCCCCGATAATATTCATCTAACCTTAAATCAAACATGAACAAGCCTTTTGGTAAAAGTGCAGTATAGGAGTTTTTAAAAACACATATTAAATCTTCTAAATTGGTGACATGATTGAGACTATAGTCTGTTGAAACAACTCCATGAAATGTAGATGGCAACTGAAAGTAGCGTGCATCATCAAGAATAAATTTACCATCAGGAGCATTTTCATGGGCATAGCGTAAAAGTTCTACTGAGCTATCAAGTCCAGTTACTTGATAACTCTTTTGAAGAAACTTTTTTGCAAGATGTCCTGCACCACAACAAAGGTCAAGAATATGTGCTTTTTCAGGAATATTTTTTAGTAGCAATTCTTCGACATCAGGAAACAATAGCTGACTAACTTGCGGTCCCCAGTATTCATTCACTATTCGTGCAAATGTATTATATTCTGAATAGTAATTTGCTATAGACATAATGTATTTTCTCCTAGTTTAAATATTTTAAAAAAATTTACTTAATAACTTGCTAACAAGCCAGCTTCTTTAAGTTCTTCTATGCTATCTTGAACAGCAAAAATTATTCGTTCAATATCTTTATCTGTATGAGCAGTAGATAAAAAACCACCATTACCTCGTAACATAATTCCTCTGTAAAGTAGATGATAATATAACAAATCAAAAACTATTACAGAAGATTCTCCTTCTGTAAAATTATTCCCCATCGAAGTCGAACCAAATATAGAGCCAAAATGCGCCATTTCAATGGGCAATTTTTCTTTTTTAAAATAAAAATTTAGGGTTTTTACAAACTGTAATGTTTGTTGATTTAGCTGCTCTTGCAAAGTATTACCTTGAGCTTTTAAATACTGAAGAACAGCTTTGGCAGAAGCGATAGCTAACGGATGTTTACAAAACGTCCCCGCAAAAAATGTTTTTTTCTCTTGAGCATAGGATGCATCTCCATAATTCCAAAGTCCACCATCGATTGCATTCATATACTTAGCTTTACCAGCAATCACACCAATCGGCATACCACCTCCAACTATCTTTCCATAGGTTGCAATGTCAGCCTCAATGCCAAACCAAGCTTGTGCGCCACCCGGATGAATTCTAAAACCAGTAACCATTTCATCAAAGATTAATGTAATTCCTGATTCTATGGTTAATTGCCTTAATTCCTGAAGAAAAAGTTGAGGTTGCAAATCAAGTCTTCTGCTTTGCACTGGTTCCACTAAAACAGCTGCTAATTCTTGAGCATAGTATTTTATCAACTCTAAAGATTCAGGATTCCCATAATCTAAAACTAAAACATCTTTCACAACATCTTGTGTTATTCCTGGTGCAATCGCTACTGTTTGTAAATTTCCATTTATCATTACTGTTGTAGCTAATGTGCCGTCGTAATGCCCATGATATGAACCAGAAAATAAAGCTATTTTGTGACGTTTTGTAGCTGTTCTGGCCAAACGAATCGCTGCCATTACTGCTTCTGTGCCTGTATTGCTAAAGGCTACCCGTTCCATGCCTGTAAATTCACAAATTAACTCGGCAACCTCACCTACAAATTCCGCTTGGGGACCAATTTGTATACCTTGCTCAAGTTGGGCTGCTAAAGCTTCTTTCAGAAACGACGGATTATGACCGAATAAATTCACGCCATATCCCATCGTAACATCTATGTATTCGTTGCCATCGACATCCCATATTTTGGAGCCAAGAGAACTTGTCGCAACAATAGGATAAAACATCTCCTTAAGGGTAATATTAAAATCAACAAAGGATTTGTTATCAGCTAGGAATGGGCGGTTAGTTTGGGCAAGTTTCTTTGATTTTTTTGTTCGCTGGTTGTAACGTTGAATAAATGATTGTAAATGCTGCTGGTATGAAATTAAGTGTTTTGTGCTTGGGTTCGTTTGCATTGGATGAAATAATTGGATTAAATAATTGGATAAAATCAATTGTGAAAAATTAATAATACATCTCATTTTGTTGTGGTTTTGGTAAAAAACCACTGCGAATTAAGTATGAGAAGTAAGTACTTAATAATTTACTATCAACTGCTGGGCAGGTAATAGCAGTTCCTGCTAATGCAGAAAGGGTATTTTGACAGTCAATTTGGTACGTTGCCGAAGATTCATTATTAGCTTGATTGGATTCGCTACTAGAAAAAATTCCTACTAATGGATACAAGGCATTGTCAGGCGAACTCTCCGCAGAATCAAGTAGTTCTGCACGCCACTGTTGGTAAGAAATTTGACGTAAATGATAGCCAAAAGAGCAAATCGAACTGACAAGTTTGTTCCAGTGCATGGGCTGAGGGTTGGCAATGTGGAAAACTTTACCTAACGATGCTTTTTGCTGCGATAAATACACTATGGCTTGACTGGCATAGTCTACAGGTGTTAGATTCACCATTGCGTTATCGTTGGGGACACTTCCAAGCTGGATGCAACCGCGAATCATTCTAAAAGTATGGTCATCGGTATTACAGACACCTGTAATACTATGTCCTGAGATACGTCCTGGTCGATAAATAGATATGGGAACGCCACGATCACCTGCAATTGTCACTAACTTTTCGGCAACCCATTTACTTTGGGTGTAACCACCAGTAATTCCTTCTCCACTTTGAAGACTATCTACTTCCTCAACTACCTGTAATCCAGAAACCGCAGCAACGCCAATGGTAGAAATAAAGTTTAAATACTTGAGCTTAATCTGTGTCGCTAGTCGCAGTACTTCTTGAGTCCCTAATACATTTGCTGCTTTAAGCGCAGAATAAGGATAAGTAAAATTAACTACTGCTCCATTGTGATAGATGACATCTATTTGACTAGCTAAGGAACGAAATTGGTGTTCTGACAATCCCAATAGTGGTTGAGATAAATCTCCGACTATTGGAATAATGCGTTGGCTGAAACTTTCATTCCAAAGTAAGTAAGATTTTAAGCTGTTTTGCAACCTCTGTTTAGCATCGGCAATTGTTTTAGTACGTACTAAACAGTAAATATTTGCTGGCGTTTGTTGTAGTAGTTCGTGAAGTAAAAAGACTCCCAAAAACCCAGTTGCACCAGTCAAGAAAATAGAATTAGCTTGGCTCTGTCCTTCTATAAACACATTAGTTGTAGGACTAATTGCCGAATCTAAGACAGCTTCTGCATTAAGATCGAGAAGATTTACTGCATTAGTTACCCTAGTATTTGCACTCTGTTTGCTCTCAATGCTTTTAGCCAGGTCGGCAATGGTTGGAGTATCAAAAAATTCCCGCAAGGGCAGTTCTACTTGGAAAGTTTTTCGTACTTTGGCAAGTAGCTGAGTAATAAGTAGGGAATGTCCACCTAATTCAAAAAAGTTATCGTGGATACCCACTTGTCCTAAAGCTAAGAGGTTTGTCCAAATTTCAGCTAACTGTTTTTCTAATGGGGTGCGTGGTGCTATGTAGGTTTGTTTTAACTCAGAGCGGGTGTGTTCGAGCGCTAGCAAGGCTTGACAATCTATTTTCCCGTTGGGTGTCAATGGCAACGTTTTTAATAACACAAAAGCTGAGGGCAGCATATACTCAGGTAGCTTTTGTAAACAGATACTGCGTAGTTCGCTGATAAGTGCGGAGTGAAGATTTTGGTTAGTGACTTGGAATTTAGAGTTGGTAACTACATATGCTACCAAGCGCTTATTACCAAGTGCTTCCTCTGTTGCCAAGACTACAACATCCTGCAAGGTTGGATGTTTCCGCAGGGTAGCTTCAATTTCTCCCAATTCGATCCGGAAGCCACGAATTTTGACTTGGTTGTCTACTCTCCCTATAAATTCGAGGTTTCCGTCTGGTAAGTAGCGAGCTAAATCCCCAGTTTTGTATAGTCGTGCTTCAGGTGTAAAAGGGTTTTGAATAAACCGCTCAGATGTAAGTTCAGGCCGATTGAGATAGCCCCTGCTTAAGGGCGCCCCACCTATGTAAAGTTCACCTGGTAAGCCTACGGGAACGGGACGTAGCTGCTTATCTAGTACGTAAACCTGGGTATTAGCTAAGGGTTTTCCTAAAGGTACTATGTGTGAATTACTGCTAGGTTTTTGCAGAGGAACTTGGTAAGTTAGCACGCCTACAGTTGTTTCAGTTGGACCATAGTGGTTAAAAATCTGACACTTCGGCGCCTGTAGCTGAATTTTCTCGATCAAATCCCAACTGCTAGCTTCCCCACCCAAAATTAAGCATTGGCGAGGCAGGATAGATTGGGGTGGTGAAGATGCGATTAGAGCAGCAAGGTGAGAGGGAACTATTTTTAAGCAGTCAATGGGATGTTGTCCAAAGTAATTTGCTAGTGCTTGCGGATCGGATGCTTGTTCTTGAGATAAGATATGTAGGCATCCACCGTTACACAAAGCAGAAAATATGACTGTGTTACCCAAGTCTGCTGCAAAGGTGGAAACTATGGCAAAGTTACTGCCTGCTGGCAAGTTTATTACATCTAAAATTCCATATAAATAATTCAGGAGTTGCTGATGCTCAACGGCTACTGCTTTGGGTTTACCTGTAGAACCAGAGGTAAAAATTGCATAAACCAAGTTTTCAGGTTTCACCAAGGTTTGAGGATTTGTCTGATTTTCCTGGGCAATAACTTCCCAATCTGTGTCTAAGCAGACTATTTGCACAGTAGTTTCAGGAAGTTGTTTGATTAGTGACTGTTGTGTTAATAGGATAGATACTTGGGCATCTTGCAACCGAAAGTCTAATCCCTGTGGGGGTAACGCTGAATCTAATGGTAGGTAAGCTGCACCAGCTTTGAGAATAGCAAGAATAGCAATAATGCTTAGGTGCGAGCGCTCTAAATAAATACCTACTAATGTTTCTGTTCTAACTCCTAATTTTTGCAGGTAGTGAGCTAATTGATTAGCCTGAGTGTTAATCTGGGTGTAGGTTAATTGTTGTCCAAATACAACAGCGATGTTGTACGGTGTCTTTTCTACCTGCGCCTCAAACAGGTGATGGATACACTTGTCTTTTGGGTAATTGCTATGAGTATTGTTATATTCAACTAATAATTGTTGAAGTTGGCGCTCGCTAGTAATTTCTAACTCACTGACTGTCAATTCAGGGTTTTCGACAGCACTTTTGAGCAAAGTTTGAAATTGTTCTGCCAGACACTTAATAGCTTCCTTAGCGATTAGTTCTGGAATGTAGCGAAACTCAACTGCAAGCGATTCTTGTTTTTGCACGCACGTAAGCTTGACTTTAAATGGCTCAAGGCAGACATCTAACTTATCAATTGCAAACGAAACTTCACCAGCTTGATACTTGTCAGGTATTTCCTCAAACTCAAAATTAATAGGTAATTTGGCAGCAGCACCTACAGTTTTAATATTTTCTTCCCCAAGGAAATATTCTTGCCATGTTTCATGTTTAGATAAAGTCTCAATAATCTGCAATAAAACTTCAGTAAATCTTAAACTATCATGAAAAATACAGCGGACTGGGAGCCATTGTGCCAACACTCCCAGCACTTCATGTAGTTCTTCATATTTCCTACCGCTTAAGACTGTGTTAACAATAATTTCCGATTGCCCTGTAATTTTCCAAAGTAGAGTTTGCCAACAGGTAAGCAAAAAATTGGCAATTGTAGTGTTACATTGAACAGCTTTAACTTTTAGTTCATTAAATATTGGTGTTTCCAGTTCAAAAGCATGTACATTGTCAATAAATTTTATTTCTTCACTTATTTCTCTACTTATTTCTTCACTAACTTTACATTCAAATGGCAGCGTTATTAATGATGCTTTGTGTAAGTTTTGCTGTTGCCAGTAACCTTTTCCACTGTTGGCATTTTTATCCTCTAATATTTCATTTTGCCATTCTGAAAACTGAATATACTGTACTGGTTCTTCATGATTTAAAGATTTTGCATATGCATTTTTTAGTTCTTGGATAAGATTTTTCAAAGACCAGCTATCTGCCCATAGTGATGGCACGTTCAAAAATATAATATATTCATTTTCTGCTAAATTTACTAATGACGCACGTAAATATAGCTTTTGTTCAAAATCAAAAATAAAGTTTTTTTCTGTTTGGATTATTTCATTAAGTTTTTTGGTTTTATTTTGAGGTTTTATATTATTTAAATCAAAACAATACCATCTAATATTGCCGTTTATAGATATTGATTGAATAGGAATTTTTATCCCCAGTTGTCTCAAAAAGTTAGTGCGAAGAACTTCGTGTCTATTGACGACTTGCCACAAAGCCGCTTCAAGAATTTTTACATTGAGTTTACCTTCAATTAAAACAGCACATTGACTTTTAGAAACAAAACCACTTTTTTGTAACAACCAAAGACGCTTTTGTTGCGGAGATAGTCGAAAACCCTCTATAGTTTGATTTAACATAATATATAACCCATTCTACCAAGATTTCATTCAAAAGTTATTGCATCTGAATCATTTCACCCATTGCCACTACAATCTTACGCGATCCTAAATAAGGATTACGTCCATGAGCAGTCAACATATTGTCGAGCATTAATATATCTCCCTGTTGCCAAGGGAAACTGATTGTAGCTTTTTGATAAACTGCTGTAATTTCTTCAATTGCTGAGTCTTCAATCGGAGAGCCATCACCATAATAAACATGACGCGGCAGATTTTCTTCGCCAAACATTGATAAAAGTGATGCTCTAACAGTAGGCGCCAAGCATAAAATATGATGCAGTTGTAGTTGATTAAAAAATACTGTTTCTCCAGTTCGTGGATGCTTGGTCACTGCTGAACGGACTAAGCGGGTCTTCAAGCCATTATTTTCTAGCCATTCATATTCAATAGCAGCCTGACGGCAATAATTCTCAACAACTTTTTTGTCAGTAGTGCGGAAAAATTCTTGCCAGTTTACATCTAAACCTTCAATATAATTACGAACATACATTAATTGTTTTTGCTCAAATTTTTCTTGCAATTTAGGGTTGAGCATCTGATATACCTTCCGGCAGTCAACAATTGGAGTTTCTCCACCTTGCTGTGCTGGTTGGACGCAAAAGAACCAAATTTTTAGGGGCCACTGATGCAAGTGAGAACTTTCATTGTGGAAGAGAATAGCTTGGTCGGAAGGATAAGGAGTAGAACTATAAACTTTACCACTGATTCCTTCTCTAGGTAAATCCCCATATTCGCCAAATAATTTTGGGCACATCGTTTGAGCGAAGTTTTCAAATTCAGCGACTAAGTTGATGTTAAAACCTCGAAATAGAATTGCACCATGTTTGAGAAGTTTTGCTTCAATAAATTCCCGGTTATTTTTTGCCCATTCGACAAGCTCTAACTCATCAACATTCGGTTGTATGACTAAGGGTATTGTATCTGCATGTAAATAATCTGTTTTAATTAACTGCCCTTGTGGCAGAATCACTGCTTTAGGCTTAATAGATTTAAACTTTTTAAAGTTAGATGTTTCGCGTTGTTTTTGGGCAATCATTTGCTCTCTTTTTTCAACTTCAGTGAGTATTTCTAAAGAATTTATTCTGGTATCAGGCTGCGCGACAACACTGCTAGCCAAGGTTTGAAAATGGCTAGAGATGCAGTTGATGGTTGTAGGATGGAAAAGTTCTGTATTGTACTTCCAAACACCAATAATTCCCTGCTCTGTTTCTTCCATAAATAAAGCCAAATTAAACTTTGACTTTTCGATGTTAACTTCCAAAGGAGTAAGAGTAAGGTCTGAAAATTCTAATGCCGACATTGGAGCATTTTGGAGGACAAACAACACCTGGAATAGGGGTGTGTAGCTTGAAGTGCGATCAGGCTGTAAAACTTCTACTAACTTGGCAAAAGGTAAGTCTTGGTGTGCATAAGCCCCTAGAGTGACTTCACGCACTCGTCCTAACAATTCTTGAAAAGTGGGGTTGCCAGATAAATCAGTACGTAAAACCAGTAGGTTGACAAAAAAGCCAATTAATGGTTCGATTTCGGCTCGATTGCGGTTGGCGACATCGGTGCCAACTACAATGTCATCCTGATTTGTATATCGGTATAAGAGTGTTTGAAAAATAGCCAGTAGGGTCATAAACAATGTGACTCCCTCCTGACGACTGAGTTTTTTGAGATGTTCAGATAAATTAGGGGAGAGTACGAAGGATTGATGTGTTGTCTCTGTTTTGGCAGTACATGAGGAGTTGATTGCTATCTTATGTAAATCCAAACTCGTGGGAGCGTTTGTTAGTTGTTTTTGCCAGTAAGACAGTTGGGTTTCTAGTGTTTTCCCTTCTAGCCATTGTCGCTGCCAGTAAGCAAAATCAGTATATTGGATAGAAAGTTCTGGTAAGGGTGAAGGTTTTTCTTGCGAAAAAGCTTCGTAGAGCATAACTATTTCTTTTGTGAGTATCCCACCAGACCAGCCATCAAAAATAATATGGTGTATTGTCAGGAGTAAAATATGCTCTGTTGCGCTTAATTTCAACAGCTTTACTCGTAACAAAAATCCTTTTGCCAAGTTAAAAGGTTGCTCGACTTCCTGATCTAAAAGCCGCAACACTTCCGCTTCTCGCTCATTTTCTGGAAATGCTTGCAAATCTAGCACAGGTAGCTCTAAGGTTAAAGCTGGGCAAATCTCACAACTTGGTTGCCCGTCTTTGGCTGGAAAGTTGGTTCGCAATACTTCGTGACGCTTGATGATTTCGTTGAGACTCTGCTTTAATGCCACAATGTTAAGCAAACCTGTAATTCTTACAGCGTGGAAATGATTATAAGCAGTGTTGTTTGGTTCCAACTGGTCAATGAACCATAACCGTTGTTGAGCAAAGGACAACGGCTCCTTTCCATTCCGTGGAATAGGTACTATAGGCAGTGACTGTAAATTCTCCTGTGACTGTTTTAGCGTTTCCACAGATTTTGCTAAGGTTGCCACAGTGGGAAAGTCAAAAATATTACGCAAAGGTAGTTCTATATGGAATACATTCCGCAGTTTGGAAATAACCAAAGTTGCCAATAAAGAATGTCCTCCAAGGTCAAAAAAGTTGTCATTAATACCTACTTGCTCAACACCAAGCACCTGCGACCAAATACCAGCAATCATTTCCTCAATAGGTGTGCGAGGTGAGACATAGTTAGACTGGGGATTTTGTTGTGACCAGTCTGGTACTGGCAACGCGCGACGGTTGACTTTGCCATTGGGTAATAGGGGTAGTGCCTCCAACTGTACAAAAGCTGAAGGTATCATGTGTTCGGGTAGCCCGGTTTGCAGTAAATTTCGCAATTCTTTTGCTAATTCGCTGCTATTTTCACTATTCGCTGTTGATAAAACTACATAACCTACCAAGCGCTTATCACCAGAACTATCCTCTTTAACTACCACTATAGTTTCCCGTACCTGCGGATGCTGGCTTATTAGCGCCTCAATTTCTCCTAGTTCTATCCGGAAGCCACGAATTTTGACTTGGTGGTCAAGGCGCCCTAAAAATTCGATATTTCCATCCGGCAACCACCTACCTAAATCTCCTGTCTTGTACAAATAACTCTCTTCTAACTTCTGGAATGGGTTCGCAACAAAACTTAAGTGTGTAAGTTTTTCATTTTTCCAATACCCCTGACCAACCCCAATTCCTGATACACAAATTTCTCCAGGAACTCCTATTGGTGACAATTGCATATCTTGGTCAAAAATATAGAGGTTTAAGTTGGCTAAGGGTTTGCCAATAGGAACTGTACGTAGGTTTTGTGGTAAAGGCTTTTCAATAATCAACTCAGTAATGTCATCAGCAGCCTCAGTTGGTCCATAAGCATTAACCACCTTAATTGAGGGGTACATACTTAGCCATCGATTTACCAAATCTACTGGCACAGATTCTCCAGTTACCATCATCCATTGAAGATCGGGTAACAATCTTTGATAGTTAGATAAGCCAGAGATATAATCTAGTAAGCTTTTGAGGACAACAGGAACAAGTTCGACTATAACCAGCTTTTGTGATTTAATTACCTGAAATAAATTTTCCGGATTACAAACAGTTTCCGTATTAACTATAACTGTTTTTCCTCCAATTAAAATTGGTGCTAAAAATTGCCAAACAGAAATGTCTGATGAAACTGGAGCGCTTTGCAGGAAGCTAAAACCTTTATTTAAATTGAGAGCATCAAATTGTGCCCAAATATGATTAATAGCCCCATTATGTCTAATAATTGCACCTTTGGGTAATCCGGTAGAACCAGAGGTATACATCATGTAAGCTGGAGCAGTTGCGGCATTACTCAAGCCAAGATTTTCTTGAGGTAAGTTATCAAAATCACTTTGGTCGTATATATTTATTTCAGCTATTTCTGCTGATTTAGCAGCGATATTTTTCGGCTTGATATCTAAACAAACTATGTCTTGCAAGTTAGAAGAACTATTTAACAGGTTGAGTAATGTATTTAAGTATGAAGGGTCTGTTAAGACAATTCTTACTTCGCTATTAGATAGCATATATTTGATTCTATCTGGTGGATAGGTACTATCAATGGGCACATAAACTCCGCCAGCCTTTAGAATAGCAAGTATTCCTAATAGAAAATTTGTATCTCGCTCTTTTAAAATTCCGATAAAATCTCCTGGCTTAACTCCTAACCTTTGTAACAATTGTGCGAGTTGATTGGCTTTCTGATTAAGCTCTTGGTAAGTTGTATCAGTATTTGCAAAAATAGCGGCAATATTATTAGGTGTTTGTTTTACCTGCTTTTCAAATAGCTGATCAATTCTTTGACTCAATGGATATTCTTTCCGACAATTAGAATTAAATTCTGCTAATATTTGATGCCTATCTGCCTCTTTAAGCAAAGAAATATCACCAAGTGCAATATCAAATTTATTTATGGCTACTTCCAAAATATTGACATAATATTTAATAATTGATTTAAGACTATGTTCTTGAAACAGTTCTGTTTTATAATTGATTTCTCCTTTAATTAAATTGTCATTGACTCGAAAAGAAAAAGTCAAATCGTTATTAACATCTTTGAGATTATTTTTATTATGAATATTTTCCAATAAAATGACTATATCAAAAACCGGACATCGGTTTGGATTTTGAGGTAGTTTTAGCAACTGTACTAATTGAGTAAAAGAATAATCTGGATTACTATATGCACCAATTACATTTTTTTTAACATCAAGGAGAAAATCTTGGAATTTTTGTTGATTATTTAGATAAATACGTACAGGTACGATTTGAGACAAAGTATTTCCAATACCTAAGTTATGAATAGGTGTACCAACAATAATATCATTGCTGACATTATATTTTTGTAAAAGTATACTTAACACGGATAACAGTAATAAATAAATGGAAAACTCAGAACCATTAGTGAACTTTAAAATTGTTCTAGATAAAGTTTCTGGCAATTCAACATTTATTGATTTATATTCCCCTTTACTAATTGGAGGTCTGATATAATCTGGAATAAAATTTGTTTCTGGGAGTTCTCCAGATAATTGATTTAACCAATAAATCTTTTGAGATAACAAATCTTCAGGCAGAAGTAAATCTCTAGATTGCTTAATAGTCATCATTGTCACCTAATCAAAATTAATCAAAAATAAGTTCATTGACACACAACTAAATCAAAATTAAAAATTACTTCTTTCTCCAACATAGAAGTAAGGTGTTTTTGCCTCTCTGTCAATAGTGATACTAACAAATCTTGAAGACAGATATGCGGATTAATAACCATGCTTTCTAACAAAGTCTGAAAATCTAACAATATTCTATTAATTGTAGCAACATCAAAACGGTAAAAATCATAATTGATTGCGAGCGTAAAATCTTCTGAGCTAGGATACACAGCAATAGTCAGAGGATAATTTGTCTTGTAAAGAGTAGCTGATTCCGAAATAATACTCGAATTGGAAACCTCAATATCTGACTGCCACTCCTGTAAAATTTTATCCACTGGTGCGTTCTCATAGACTAAAATGCTTTCAAACAAAGGTAAGCTGTGTGGCACTTCACTCCAACCTTGAATATCTACTAGTGGTGTCCATTCATACTGACGCATTTCTACCAGTTGAATTTGAAGTTGTTTTAGCCATACCAGCAGAGGTTTTTCTGCATCTACACTCACCCACACAGGTAAACTATTGACAAATAGCCCTATAAGTGGATTGTCTGTCAAAAGTTCAATTGGACGACCTGCAACAGTACACCCATAAAGTACTTTTTTTTCGCAACTGTAACGACTTAGAAGAATAGCCCATGCTCCCTGAAACAGCGTACTTAGTGTTAGTTGATGTTGCCGTGCTAAAGAATGTAAGGCTGCTGTAGTTTTCGCCGATAAAGTTATACGTTGTTCTTCATATATTTCTTCCTGGTTAGTCAAATTTTCGACATCTAAGTTTTTTAAGGAAGTAGGTGCTTTTAATCCACTCAGTGCTTGGCGCCAGAATTCCTTAGCTTCAGATATATCCTGCTTTTGCAACCAGTCGATGTAATTTCGATAAGGAATGCTGGGTACTAACGATATTTCGTTACCGTGACAAACTTCTTCATAAATTTGAATTACTTCCTTTAACACTATAGGTACTGACCACCCATCTAAAATAACGAAGTGTCGGCTCCAAACAAATTGATAAACATCCTCTGCAAGGCAAAATAAACTTAGACGCATCAAGCATTCTTGGGACATATCAAAGCCACGTTTGCGATCGCTCTCTAGAAATGACTTTAATTTCTGTTGCTGTTCTGTTGAATCTATTTCCCGCCAATCATGCTTCTTTAAAGGTATCTGTACTTCTCGATACACAACTTGTAATGGTTTATTAATGTCTTCCCAGTAAAAACCAGTACGTAAGATTGTGTGTCTAGCTATAACTTGCTGCCAAGCACATTCAAAAGCTTCAAGGTTGAGATGACCGCGCAAAATAAAGGGCATCTGAAAAAAATACAGTCCAAATTCTGGAGCAAATAAACTGTGAAAAAGAATACCTTTTTGTATTGGTGAAAGTTCGTAAATATCTTCAATGTTTTCTGTTTTCATTTTTTTGATTAAGTTTTGTAAGGAACATATCTAAGTCTTTCTGGCTTAAATTTGCTTGGGGAAAGTCGTTAGATGTGTAATTCTCAGCTTTGGTGAGCTGATGTTGAACGGGCATCTGAGGGATTTGCGCTGTAACTCGATCTTCTTGGTTGACTTGTACCACTGCTGCTAGTTCAGCAATTGTCTGGTGCTCAAACATTTGCTTAGGGGTAAGCTGTAAACCTGCTTGGTTAGCTTTAGCAACGATGCGGATACTCAGGATTGAATCTCCACCTACTTCAAAGAAGTTATCATAGATACCAACTTGCGGAAGTTCCAGAATTTCAGCCCAAATACTAACTAATGTTTCCTCAACTTGGGTACGGGGAGCGACAAAAGTCTCTGCCAGTTCTGAGTTCAAGTCAGGTATTGGTAAAGCTTGACGATTTATTTTGCCATTGGGCAAGAACGGCCAAGCTTTTAAATGTATGAAGACTGACGGCACCATATACTTAGGCAACTTCTGCTGCAAAAATTCGCGCAGTTCGCTATTACTGGGGGCAGATTGTTTTTCGGGCACTACGTAGGCAACCAGGCGCTTGTTACCTGTTTGCTCGGTATGGGACATCACTACAGTTTCTCGGACTGCTGGGTGTTGTTGTAGTGCTACCTCTATCTCTCCCAGTTCAATACGGAAACCACGAATTTTTACTTGCTGATCAATTCTGCCAAGAAACTCAATGTTTCCATCTGGTAAGTAGCGAGCTAAATCTCCGGTTTTGTACAGCCGTCCTGTTTTTGTAAAAGGATTGGAAATAAACTTTTCATTTGTTAAGTCGAGCTGATTGAGGTAGCCCCTTGCAACACCTGCACCGCTAATGTATAGCTCACCAGGCACTCCTATTGGCACTGGTTGCAAGTAACAGTCTAGTAAATAAATTTGGGTATTAGAAATTGGGCGCCCAATTGGAACTGTATCAGAGTTTTTGGTTTGCCCTGGCTCAATGGGATAAGTTAGCACGCCAACAGTGGTTTCTGTCGGTCCATAGTGGTTAAAAATTCGGCACTCAGTAGTTAACTGCTGAATCTGCTCTATTAACTTCCAACTACAAGTCTCACCACCAAGAATTAGCCGCAACCGAGGTAATATTTGTTCTGGGTGAGCAGCTGTAAGTAAAGCTGAAAGGTGAGAAGGAACTATCTTGAGACAATCGATAGGATGACGTTCAAAATAGTCTGCAAGTGCTTCTGGATTGGAAATTCGCTCTTGGGAGATTATATGCAGGCATCCACCTGTACACAAAGAAGGAAAGATTATAGTGTTACCTAAGTCAGCCGCGAAAGTGGAAATGTGAGCAAAGCTGGTACATACAGAAATATCTATTGCTTGCGCGATCGCCTTGAGGTAGTTACAAAGTTGTCTATGCTCAACTGCGACTCCTTTGGGTTTGCCTGTAGAGCCAGAGGTAAACAGTATATAAGCCAAATTCTTAGGACTGACGCTGCTGTCAGGATTTTCTTGGCAGTGACGGGCAATCACATCCCCGTTGGTGTCCAAACATATTACTTGTGTTGTGTGTTCGGGGAGGGTGTTAACTAGCTGCTGTTGAGTTAACAGTACTGGCACTTTCGCATCTGCTAGTATCAAAGCTAAACGCTCTTTGGGATAAGCTGTATCTAACGGAATATAAGCTCCGCCAGCTTTGAGAATACCTAATAACCCAATAACTAATTCCAGCGATCGCTCGATATAAAGTGCAACCACTACCTCAGAACCCACTCCTTGCTGACGCAGATGGTGAGCAAGTTGATTAGCTCGTGCATTCAAATCTGTATAAGTCAGTTCCTGCTGCTCAAATACAACGGCGATTTGATTTGGGGTGCGTTCTACCTGTTCCTCAAATAGCTGGTGAATGCATTTATCTTGGGAATAATCAACCAATGTATTGTTGAATTCGACAAGAAGCTTTTGTAGTTCGCGCTCGTTGAGAATATTTAGCTGACCGATAGCAGCTTCTGGATGATTAATTGCATCTTCTACTAAAATTTGAAATTGTTCTGATAATGTTTTGATATCTTGAATATTATATAAATTTGAATCAAAATGAAACTCGAACATTAAAGCCTTATTTTCATGATGAAGGCAAGTTAATTTAATTTTAAATTTATCAATACAAGAATAATGCTTGTATAAAGAAAACGATAGGTCTGCAACAGAGGTTGTTTCTAAATATTCTTCAAATTCAAAAAGAATTGGGCAAGTTTCGGATTTTTCTATTTCTTCCCAGGTAAAATATTCTTGCCATTCGTAAGCATTGTTTCCTAATTCATTTACTTGTTTTAATATTTCGCTAAATTTCAACCCTGCTTGTAAATTGAAAAAAATTGGTAGATATTTTGATAACGCTCCTAATGCTTGCTCTAACTCTTCATACTTTCTACCATCACCAGAAATACCAATACATATGTCTGATTGTCTAGTAATTTTCCAAAGCAGTATCAGCCAACAAACCAGTAGAAAATCAGATTTATTAACCTGATATGTTTGAGTTAATAATTCTATTTTATTGAATAAATTATCATTAAGATTTGAAGAAATATATTGAGGTTCAAATTCCGAAGTTTCTAATTGTTTCTTTTCAAACCAAAAATTAAAATTATTAATTAAACTTACATTTTGCTGGCGCCAATATTCTTTTCCTAACTCTGATTGTGATAAAATTTCATTTTGCCATTCAGCAATATCTGCATATTGCATTGGTTCATCACTAAGGTCTTGACCTTCTAAGCAAGCTGAGTAGGAGCTACTAATTTTATTTAGTAAAAGTTTCAAAGTAAAGCTATCTGCGATTAGTGCGGACAAATTTAATATTAATATGTATTTTTCTGGAGATAAAGTGATGACGTATGCTTGTATTGGTGGGTGGCTGTCTAGATGGAAAGATGTTTTTCTTAGTTCAGTAAATAATAATTCGATGCGAGTTTGTTGCTCTTGCCCAGCCAAGTCACTCAAATTAAATTCAGTAATAGAAATTTCAGAAGTATCAGCTATTACTTGTAATGGTAATGTCATTCCAGGAAAACAACAAAAAGTAGTACGAAGAATCTCGTACTGATTGATAATGTTTTGTAATGCTGTTTTTAAAACCTCAATTTTCAGTTTTCCTAAGATTAAAACTGCACTTTGAACATGATAAGGTGATATATTTGGACGAAGAAATGTGTTCTGTTGTAACAGCCATATGTGTTTTTGTTGGGGAGATAATGTAAATCCTTCAATTTTTTCTTTTTGCATATCGAGTACAACCTTATTTTTTCATTAAAATTATTGTAAACTATATTCTTCAGCCATTCCAACTAAAACTCTACGCGAGCCTTGAAATGGCATCCTTCCATGTGCAGACAGCATATTGTCTAGTAATAATATATCTCCTTCTTGCCAAGAAAAAATAATTGTTTCTTTTTGATAAACTTTACGAATCTCCTCTAATATAAAACTCTCAATGCTAGAACCATCACCGTAATAACTATTGCGTGGTAAATCTTCTTCTTTTAAATTAGCTAAAAGCTGCGCGCGGACAGTCGGTTCTAGATTTGAAATATGGAATAAGTGAGCTTGATTAAACCAAACAAATTCGGATGTTTGGGGATGCTTGGCGACAGCTTGACAAATTTGACGAGTTTTTAAGCTAAGACCAGAGATATTGCTATCTTTCCATTCTAATTCAATTCCCACTTGATGACAATATTTTTCTACTTCCGATTTATTATTAGTATTAAAGACATTTTGCCAGGTTAAATCTAATCCTACTCCATAGTTTCGCACATACATTACCTGTTTTTGCATAAACTTTTCTTTAATTTTTGTGTCTATGCGGGCAAAAACTTTGCGACTATCAGCAATTGGTGTTTCTCCTCCTTGGGACGCTTTCTTGATACAAAAAAACGCAATTTTCAAAGGCCAAGTACGAGAGTAAGACATTTCATTATGTAAAGGAATGAAATGAGTTGCAGGATACTCAGTAGAAGTGTAAATATTGCCAGTAACATGACTCCGTGGTGTGGAACGGTAAGAATATTTCAGCAAGTTTTCAGAAAGAGCTTGCATAAATTCTTCAAAATCAGTTACATTTTTTACCTGAAAACCTCGAAAAAGTATGCCTCCATGCTTTAATAACTGATTTTCGATCCAAATCCGATTATGTTGAGTCCAAACTGTTAGATTTAAAGCATCTATATTTGGTTGAATAACTAAAGGAAGCGAATTTTCTGGTTGCAAATACGAAGTTTTTATTAACTCATCTTGGGACACACTGATAGATTTACGACTGATAGTCTCCATTTTTTTGAGGTTTTTCTTAAAGCCTGCATTTGTCATTATTAACTTTCCTCAATTAGTTCCGAATTGTTTTTCGCTTGGTCATCTTCAATTTTTGACGTTCTGCGGCTTGAAATTCTTGTTTTTGCATCCTTTGTTGTTCTGTATCAGTTTGAGTAAGCATTGCCGCTATTTGATGTAATGTTGTATCTGGCTCTGATAAAACATGATATAGAAGTTTTTCAAAATGTCCGCTCAACCGAGAAATAATAGCTTTGTCAAACAAGTCAGTTTTATACTCAAACGTACCATTAAGACCTTCTGGACTTTCCCAAATTGCCAGTAGCAAATCATGCCGTGCTGTTCCAGTTTCAATCTCAAAGGGAGTTTGGGTTAGACCTGGTAATTCTAATGGTATTGGAGTATTTTGGAGGACAAACCAGGCTTGGTATAATGAATTACGATGTAAATTTCTTTCTGGTTGTAGTTCTTCTACTAGTTTATCAAAAGGCAAGTCTTGATGAGCGTAAGCTTCCAAAGTGACTTGACGAGATCGCACTAATAATTCCCGAAAGGTAGGATTTGCAGATAAGTCAATCCGTAGCACTAAAGTATTGACAAATAGACCAATTAGTGGTTCAACTTCAAGACGATGACGATTAGCTACAGGTGAACCAACTCGAATGTCTTCCATGCCAGTGAAACAATACAGCAATGTTTGGAATGCTGCCAGTAGGGTCATAAAGAGGGTGACTCCCTCTTGGTGACTCATCCGAGTGATTCCTGTACTTAACTCTTGGGAAAGCGCAAATGACTGGCTTGCACCCTGCTTATTAGATGTATTTGAGTGCTTGGGTGTGGCAAGTGCCAAAGGAGAAAATCTGTTATCTAGCTGCTGTTTCCAATAATTTAGCTGTGTTTGTAGCACCTCTTTTTGTAGCCATTGACGCTGCCAAATAGCAAAATCTGCATATTGAATATTTAATTCTTCTAGTGGTGAAGGTTTTCCTTTATGGAAAGCTGCATATAGTTCTGTAACTTCTTTAACTAATACTCCCATTGACCAAGCATCGGAGATAATGTGGTGCATTGTCAGCAGTATAATATGTTCTTCGGTATCCAATCGTAGGAGAGTTACCCGAAGTAAGGGGCATTGGGTCAAATTGAAAGGTTGTAGTGCCTCTTGCTGTGCTAATTGGCGCCCTTGAGTCTCGCGTTCTGGGGAAGAAAATTTGCTCAAATCAATAATTGGCAAGGAAATAGTGACGCTGGGAGCAATCTCAGTAATTGGTTGACCGTCTACAGAAACAAAGCTCGTTCGCAAAGCTTCGTGGCGCCTAATAATTTCGTTGAGGCTTTGCTTTAGTGCTTCCACATTCAACGAACCCACTAGTCTGACAGCCACTGGTACATTATAAGCAGGGTTTCCAGGTTCTAATTGATCAAGAAACCATAGCCGTTGTTGAGCGAAAGACAGAGGTATTTTTTGATCCCGTGAAACTGGCAGTAGGGGAGGAACCTTCAGACCTTTTATAGAAAAAGCATTTATATACTCTGCCATACTGGCAATGGTGGGTGATTCAAACAGAGAGCGTAAGGGTAACTCCACTTGAAAAGCTTCACAGAGACGCGAAATTACCTGTGTTCCCAGCAATGAATGTCCCCCTAACTCAAAAAAATTATCGTAGATGCCTACTTGCTGTTGATTTAGCTGTTGATTTAAAACATGAGTCCAAACATTGGCAATAAGTTCCTCTACAGGAGTACGAGGAGGCACAAAGGTACTTGCCAGATCAAGTCTAGTATTTGTAGGTACTGGTAATGCCCGACGATCTATTTTACCGTTATGTGTTAAAGGCAGTGCTTCTAGTTGCATAAAGACAGCTGGAAGCATATAAATGGGTAGCTTTTGTTTCAGAAATTCGCGCAATCTCGCAAACAGACTTTGTTTGTTGCCTGAGAAAGATACTGATACTATATAAGCTACTAAATAATGGTTATCGGAATTAGCGTTGGCAACAACTACAGCCTGCTGCACATCTGGATGTTGGCTTAGTAACGCTTCAATCTCACCTAATTCGATACGGAAACCGCGAATTTTGACTTGATGGTCAATTCTTCCGAGAAACTCTATATTTCCATCTGGTAAATAGCGAGCTAAATCTCCAGTCTTGTACAACTTCCTGCTTTTTGCCTGATCAAAGGGGTTGGCAATAAATTTTTCTGCAGTCAGTTCTGGAAGATTGAGATAGCCTCGAGATAAGCCAGCTCCACCGATATATAATTCACCAATCACACCTATTGGGACTGGTTGGAGGTGTGGGTCTAAAATGTAAACCTGAGTGTTGCCAAGCGGACGACCAATAGGAACGAACTCCTGACTGCTGTCAACCGGAAAAATACAAGACCAAATTGTCGTTTCCGTCGGTCCATAAAGGTTCCATACGCTTACTCCTTGTGCTAGTAATTGATTGGCTAGTTGTCGTGGTAAAGCTTCTCCACCGCAAAGAATTTTAAATTGATTGCTAGCTTGCCATTTTGCTGCCAAAAGCATTCGCCAGGTAGTTGGAGTCGCTTGCATGACCGTAGCGTGAGATTTTTTCAATATCTCTAACAACTGCTCTCCATCAGATGCGACTTCACGACTAACTATAACAACACGCCCGCCAATGATAAGTGGCAAGAAAAGTTCTAGCACTGCAATGTCAAACGTGATAGTTGTAACTGCTAATAATGTGTCAGTATCTGTTAGTTTTAGTTGCTGGTGCATCGAATTTAAGAAATTAACTATGCCAGCGTGCTGTATTTGCACCCCTTTCGGTTTACCTGTTGAACCGGAAGTGTAAATGACGTAGGCTAATTGCTCGGTAGCTGCGTTACTTGGAAGGTTATGTTGACTTTCTTGAGCAATTGTTTGCCAGTCGCTATCTAAACAAACTAATGGCGCCATATGTGCTGGCAACATCTCCTGTAAATGCTGCTGTAAATGCTGCTGTGTTAGCAAAACAGAGACTTGAGCATCCTGTAACATCGAAGCTAGACGTTCTGGTGGAAAAGCGGGGTCGAGCGGTAAATACGCACCACCAGCTTTGAGAATGCCTAACAATCCTACCAACATTTCTAAGGAACGCTCTACACAAATTCCGACTATAACTTCTGATTTTACACCTAAGTTTTGCAGGTAATGTGCTAATTGATTTGCCTTGGTGTTTAGTTCCTGGTAAGTCAAATATTGGTCTTGGAATTGATCTTGGAACTGGTCTTGGAAAAAAACGGCAATCGCATCGCGGGTTCTCTCCACTTGAGCCTCAAACAACTCGTGGATACACTTGCGAGGATAGTTAATTTCCGTATGATTCCATTCCACTAACAACTGCTGCTCTTGTGCTTTTGTTAGTAAGGGTAACTCCAAAATTCGCTGTTGTGGATTAGTAACAATACCCTCTAGCAAAGTGCAGAAATTCTCTACCATTTGCTGTATCGTGCTAACATCAAATAAGTCTGTGTTGTATTCAAATTCTCCTGTCAGACCCGAAGGAGTTTCGTGCATATCCAGGCTTAAATCGAACCTGGCTGTTTTGCTTTCTAGCTTGAGGAAACTAATAGTTAAGCCTGCTAATTCTAGTTCGCTATGTATCCGGTCATCGTGAAATCCAAAGGATACTTGAAATATTGGATTACGACTCAAATCACGTTCGGGTTGCAGCTTTTCTACTAAATATTCAAACGGCAAATCTTGATGGGCATAAGCTGATAAAGTACACTCACGTACCCGTCTCAGCAGTTCCCGAAAACTTGGATTGCCTGCCATGTCAGTTCGCAAAACTAGGGTATTGACAAAACAACCAATTAACCCTTCCAGTTCCGCACGGTTACGGTTGGCAATCGGGGCGCCTACCAAAATATGATCAATTTCGGTGTAGCGGTAAAGCAATGTCTTAAACCCTGCTAGCAGAGTCATAAACATAGTCACCCCCTGATTATTGCTCAGTACCTTGAGTGCCTCACTCAGGTGAGGAGATAGGCAAAACGAATAAGTAGCACCGTGGAAGGTGGTAAATTTACTACGTGGGCGTGTGGGTAATTGAAGTACGGGAATATTGCCACCTAGATGCTTTTGCCAGTAGGCTAGTTGAGTATCGAGTCTTACTCCTGTTAACCATTCTCGCTGCCAAACAGCAAAGTCTGCATATTGGATAGGCAACTTTGCAAGTGGTGAAGTTTGCTGGTTGCAGAAAGCTTGGTAGAGAATTGTTACTTCTTTAATCAGTACCCCCATTGACCAACCATCAGATACGATGTGGTGCATTGTGAATATCAATATATGTTCTACCTGGCTTAAACGCAGTAAGGTTGCACGCAGTAAGGGAATTTTGGTTAAGTTAAAAGGTTGTTGTGCTTCGTTAGTAATCAGCTTTTGAATCTCGGCTTCCCTTTCCACCTCTGGTAATTGTTCTAGGTTAACTACAGGTAAAGTAACGCTCAAGCTAGGAGCAATTACTTGAATAGGTTGCCCCTCCACTGATACAAATGAAGTTCGTAGTATTTCATGACGGCACAGGATTTCGTTAAGGGTTTGCGAGAGTGCTGCGATATTTAGCGTTCCTTTTAAACGTAATGCTGTAGGTAAATTATACAGAGAACTGTTAACTTCAAACTGGTCGATAAACCATAAACGTTGTTGAGCAAAGGATAGGGGGAGGTTTTCTTGCCGTGGAACGGGTCGAATCGATGTTTGATTGTAATTTAATATACTTCCATCGTTAAGAAATGCGAGAATTTCTGCTTTACGTTCAGCTAATTCAGTTTTAATGGTTTGTGTAAGTACATTCTTGGGGGCACTACAGCGCAGGTTACTATTTTCAACCCAGATTTTGATGTCTAGACTACAAAGATAAGATAAAAATTCTTCAATATTTTTCATAGTTCTATTTCCTCGCGATCGCCCGTCATATCCATAGAAGGAGCTTGTAGCTCTTGGTGTACGCGAATTTTTTCTATGTACTTAACCAACCGACCTACCGTAGGTTCTTCAAACAGACTACGCAAAGGAAGTTCTAACTTCAACTCTTCGCGCAACCTAGAAATGACTTGGGTTGCTAGCAGAGAATGTCCACCCAAATCAAAAAAGTTGTCGTTAATACCTACCTGCTTAACTTTTAAAATTTGAGTCCAGATGTCAGCTACTAACACCTCTGTTGGGGTGCGGGGTGGAACAAAGCTTACTTCCAGTTTACTTTTAAATGTATCTAGTACAGGTAAGGCTTGACGATCTACTTTGCCATTAGGAGTCAGTGGAAGCGAAACGATTGACACCACATCTGTTGGTATCATATACTCCGGCAACTTTCCTTTCAAAAACTGGCGTAGTTGTAATACCTGCTCGTTATTGATTGGATCGGATGGTACCACATAAGCTACTAAGCGCTTGTCACCAGGGTTATCTTCCCTCACTACAACTACAATCTCTTGCACTGCTGGATGTTGATTTATTAGCGCTTCAATTTCACCCAATTCAATACGAAACCCGCGAATTTTTACCTGATTGTCGAGGCGCCCTAAAAATTCGATATTTCCATCAGGTAACCATCTTCCTAAATCCCCAGTTTTGTAAATTAAATCAATGTTAGTTCCTGGTAAAGGTTTTGCTGTACTAAGAAATGGATTGGGAACAAAGCTTGAGTTCGTTTTTTGTTCGTTTTTCCAATACCCTAAACCGACTCCAAATCCTGAGACACAAATTTCCCCAGGAAAACCAATTGGTAATAATTGCATTTGTGAGTCAAGAACATACAGATTTAAGTTTGCTAAAGGTTTACCAATTGGAACTGTACGTTGATTTTCTGGTAAAGGCTTGTCAATAATTAATTGGGTAATATCATCAGCAGCTTCGCTAGGACCATAAGCATTAACTACTTTGATCAAAGGATATAATTCCAACCATCGATTTACAAGTGCGACTGTTACGACTTCCCCTGTCACCATCATCCATTTCAGATGTGGTAGTAACCTTTCCTCAGCCGATAATTTGTAGATATAATTTATTAAACTTGTGAGTACAATTGGAACTAATTCAACAAGAGTAATTTTTTCTTTTTGAATAATTTTTAATAATTTTTCAGGATTACAAACTGTTTCTGTATCAACGATAATAGTAGTACCGCCAATAAGAATAGGTGCTAAAAATTGCCATACAGAAATATCTGAAGAAGCAGGAGCGCTTTGTAAAAAAATCAATTCTTCAGTTAATTCTAAAGCATCAAACTGAGCATATATATGATTAATGGCGCCACCATGTCTAATGATTGTTCCCTTTGGTAAACCAGTTGAACCGGATGTATAAATCATATAAGCAGCGTCAACTCCTGTATTAATTACCTCTAGATTTTCTTTTGGTAACTTCACAGAATCTAATTGCTCGTAGATATTGATGTCAGTTATTGCAGAGAGTGCTTGCAGAGAGTAATTAATATCTAAATATATTAAAGCTTTTAATTGTGGAGATTTCACTAAGTCAGTACATTCGTAAGAAGAATCTGTTAAAATAAACCTGACTCCACTGTTAGATACCATATATCTAATTCTATCTTGCGGATAGGTACTATCAATGGGAACATAAACTCCACCTATTTTCAAAATAGCAAGTATAGCTATCAAAAAATTTATATCTCTTTGTTTGATAATGCCTATAAACTCCCCTTTTTGGGCGCCTTCTTTTTGTAATATCCTTGATAGTTGGTTAGCTTTTTCGTTAAGTTCTTGATAAGTCAAAGAATCATTTTTATAAACTGCTGCTATTCGATCTGGCGTTTGTTTCACTTGTTGCTCGAATAATTGATGCAGCGATTTATCTACAGGGTAGTCTCTAATATTATTGTTAATATCAAATAATCTTTCTTGACCCGCTACAGTTAAACATGAAATATCTGATATCTTAGCCTGACAATTTTTAGCAATATTTGTCAAGATTGTAATATATGATTTAATTATTAACTTAATATTTTCATCATGAAATAGTATATTTTTATATTCTACTTTACCTTTGATAACATTTCCAGTAATTAGAAAGGAAAATGCCAAATCATTTTGAATATTAGTTAAATCATAACTATGAATATTTTCTAGTAAAATGACAATATCAAAAATAGAATGACGGTTTTGACTTTGTGATATGTTGAGTAATTCTAATATTTCTTCTAAATTAGAATCAGGAGAACTGTATGCATTTGCTACTGTTTCTCTAATTTGCAGTATAAAATCACTGAATTTATCTTGGTTATTTATATATGAACGTATAGGAACTACTTTATTAACTAAATTTTCACTATCTTTTTGCTTATAAATGGGTGAGCCAACAATAAGATCATGATTGCCAGTATATTTATATAATAGAACATTTAAGGCTCCTAGAAGTAGTAAGTATATTGATAAGTAAGAATTTTTAGCAAGTTTAATAATATATTGAGATAAATCTTGTGATAATTCAAAATCAATATATTGATTTGTGCCAGTCGATACAGTTGGTCGAACATAATCTGTGATCAAATTAGTTTCGAGTCTTTCTCCAGATAATTCATTTAACCAATATATTTTTTGAGAGAATAACTCTTCTGGAGTTGCTGTGCTTGGTAGCCTAACTTGATTTTGCATCATTACTTCACATCCTCATAATTAATTCAATGGATTTGCAATTTATCTATATCAGGTGACTTAATGTTGTATATTCCCCAAAAATGCTTAATTCTATAATTTCAATTCATCAAAAGCTTGTTTGATAATTGCACATCCTTGCTCTAATGTACACATATCAATATTTAAAGGAGGTAAAATCTTAATTACTGTATCATTCCTGCCCACTCTTTCCACTATTAATCCTAATTCAAAACAACGAGAACTTATTTTTTTAGCATAATCCTTTCCTCCAAACTTAGCAACGTCAATTCCCCAAATTAAGCCAATTCCACGTACATTAATTTTTTCACTAATTGTTGCTATTTCTTCCAATAAAAACTCACGCAAAAAAGACTCTTTAGATTTTACTTCCTGTTCAAGATTATTAATTTCTCTATATTCTAAGGCAGCTGCTCCACCCACAAATGCTAATTGATTTCCTCTAAAAGTACCAGTATGTTCGCCAGGTTCCCAAATATCTAATTCTGGCTTAATCAACAACAGAGACATTGGAAACCCATATCCACTAATAGATTTTGAAAGAATAACCATATCGGGGAGAATACCTGCTCTTTCAAAAGAAAAGAAATTTCCTGTTCGTCCGCATCCAACTTGAATATCATCACAAATCAATAAAATTTCATGCTTGTCGCACAGTTTTCTAAGTCTTTGTATCCATTCAATTGGCGCCACAATAATTCCTCCCTCAGCTTGTACTGTTTCAAAGATTATTGCTGCGGGTTTTTCAATACCAGAATTTACGTCAGTAAGAACTGACTCCATATAGTCTATAGTATCAAAATGCTCCATAAATCCATAGGGATAAGGCATGAATGTAACATTATTTGATGTACCTAAAGCCCCGGCACGAATGTCAATATTGCTAGTCACAGATAAACTGCCTAATGTCATACCATGATATGCTCCCATAAATGAAAAAATACCTGGTCTTTTTTTGATTTTTCTAGCTAACTTTAAAGAAGACTCTACAGCATTCGTTCCAGTTGGTCCGCAAAATTGTATGCGGTAATCGAAATTATTAGGAATCAATACCGTTTCAGAAAACTTTGATAGAAACTGCTCTTTAGCTAAAGTATGAAAATCCAAGCCATGTGATATAGCATCAGCATCTAAATAAGAAATAATCTTTTGCTTGATATAGTCATTGTTATGTCCATAGTTTAAAGCACCGGCGCCAGCTAAAAAATCAATATAAGCTTGTCCTGATTCTGAATAGACTATTGAATCTTTGGCTCGATGAAATAAGACTGGAAAATTTCTGCAATAATTTCTAACATTTGACTCGCGTAATTCAAAGATATTCATATTATTCCTCTACACTTTGTATTGATATTAAGTATACTCCTCACCTGCCCAGCGTGGGTGGGGTAATTAATGAAAAACTAAATTAAAATCAAAATCTGTTTCTGTTGTCAAAGTAGAATATAGTTGTTGTTGTTTTGGCGTTCGTAATTGCAAATTTTTAAGACGTACATAAGGATTATTCTGGATATTTTGGAGTAATATTTCAAAATCTTGAAGTATTCCAGTAATTGTACTTGTATCAAAGCTACTAGAATCGTAAGAAATAGCTATTATTAACTCTGTATCTGGATATACAACTATTGTCAGAGGATAATTAGTTTTGTAATATGTTCCAGTATGTTGAAATTTTATATTTCCTTTCCAATTTCTTAAAAATTGACTAATGGGGTGGTTTTCAACTACAACAATACTTTTAAATAAAGGTAAGTTTCGTGGTACTTCGCTCCATTCTTGAATTTGTGTTAGCGGAGTGTACTCATAGTGACGCGCGTCAGCTAGTTGAGTTTGAAAATCTTGTAGCCATGATAACAAAAGCTGCTCAGTATCTAACTTGATATAAATAGGCAAGGTATTAATAAATACACCTACCATTGATTCCGTTCCAGCTAAGTCTACTGGGCGCCCAGTAACGGTACAGCCATAAACAATATTGTTGCAACAAGTATAACGACTTAGAAGAATAACCCAGACTGCATGTACTAGTGTAGCGAGCGTGAGATGATGTTGTGTTACTAAAGACTGTAATGCCCTTGTGCTTGCTGTTGATAATGTAATTCTCTCTTCATCATACTTTTCTTCTTGGCTAGGTAGTTGGTTAATTTCTATGTAAGTTAGAGGACTAGGTGCTTTGAATCCTTTTAGCGTCTCTCGCCAAAAAAATTCAGCTTTTGAGATATCCTGTTCTTGCAACCAATCAATGTAATCGCGAAAAGGACGGTTGGGTGCTAAAGACACTTCTTGATTTTCACAAAGTGCTATGTAGATTTGTGCAGATTCCTGTAATACGATTGGGATTGTCCAACCATCAATAATAATGTGGTGATGGCTCCAAACAAATTGGTAACAGTCATCAGCAAAGCGAATCAAATTTAGGCGCATCAAGCATGGTTGAGAAAAGTCAAAACCTATTTTGCGATCGTTTACAAGAAATGATTCTAATCGTCTTTCTTGTTCGTTTGGCTCTAAATGGCGCCAATCGTACTGGTTTAAGGGTACTTTAGCTTGCTTGTATACAACTTGCAGGGGATTGTCAATGTCTTCCCAGTAAAATCCAGTACGTAAAATCGTGTGTCGATCTACTACTCGTTGCCAAGCTCTTTCAAAAGCATCTACATTAAGATTACCACGTAAAGTAAAGGTATGGTGAAAAAAGTATAGTGACAATTCAGTAGCGTACAAACTGTGAAAGAGAAGCCCTTTTTGTAAGGGTGTCAGTTCGTATATATCTTCAATATTTTCTGTTTTCATTTGCTTTTATTATCACTTGTTAGATTCATTTTGGTGAGAAACTTATCTAATTTTTGTTGACTCAAATTAGCTTTAGGAAAGTCGGAAGGCGTATATTTTTGTGTTTCGAGAGATAGACAATGAGCAATCAGAGCTTGTAGTGCTGCAATAAAATTACCAGCTAAAGTTTCAATTGTTTCTCGGCGGTGAATACCCTGACTGTATGTCCAATTAAATTGAAATTGCTCGTTAACAACAATTACATTGACTTCTAGCAAGTAAATTCGGCTTGTATGCTGATTATCCGAAGAATCACTCACCTCTCGCTCTAAATGAAATAGAGATGGTTCCGAAATCTTTTGCTCAAAAAGACTAAAGTAATTAAAGCTCACTTCCGGCTGAAATTTCGATTGTGCTTCTTGATTAGTGCTAGAATCACGCAGCATACCATAGCTAATACTCTTATTTGCAATCTGACGAAGTTTCTCTTTTACTGCTATTAAAGCATTTTCTGAATGAGCAGCACCTGTTATGTCTAAGTGTAGTGGGACGCGAGTTGTAAACCCACCCACTGTGTGGGAAAGGTTAACATCTTTGAAAATTTTTTCTCGGACATTACCTTTCATATCTACCCATAGTGTTTGTTCTCCTGTCCACTTTGCAAAAGCTTGCACTAATGCTGTGAGTAAAAGATGATTTATCTGAGTATTATAAGCTTTGTGTACATCCTTGAGTAGGGCTTGCGTTTCTTTTTTATCTAGATAAAATGATACGACATCAGCATCTATGACTCTGTTTTCTCCTCTCAAATAATCGACTGGCAAACTCTGGAACGGTTTTTGTATTTCAGCTAACCAGTATTCATATTCTTTTTGAGCCTCGGCAGATTGCGAATAAGCTTGTAAATATTGTAACCATGTTTGAAATGAAGTAGTTTTATCTGGTAAATGTATTGCTTTGCCCTGACTGATTTGCTGATAAGCTGTTTGCAAGTCTTCGAGCAAAATTCGCCAAGAGATATCATCAACTACCAGTGTCACAGTAATTAAGAGGTAGCTTGTTTTTTGCGCTCCCAAATCAAAGAAAGTAACCTGTACAAGTGGTTCTTGAGATAAATGTAAACTTGTTTGTTGTTGTACAATCGCTGACTCAATAGCTAATTTTTGCGCTTGTTCCGGTAGCTCCGACAAATCCACTCGTTTAAATACCATTATATCATTGGCAGTAGCCTGAGTTGGTTGCCAGCTAGATTCCTGCTGAATAAAACGCAGTTGAAATACATCATGGTACTCAAGCAAATGCTGTATAACCTGCTCCAACAAATTAGGATTATATATTTGCCGCATTTCCAGTAGTAAAGACTGGTTTGAGTTATTCTGTGCCAAAAACCAATCCTTAATAGGTGTTTGGATAGTTTGAGGTACGTATGCAGCTGTTGCCAATTCGGCAATTGTTTTATGTTGAAACAACTGTCGAGGTGTCAAATTAAGACCAGCTTGGTTCGCTTTAGCAATAACCTGAATGGCAATAATGGAATCTCCTCCTAACTCAAAGAAATTGTCGTGAACACCGACTTTATCAATGCCAAGCACTTCTACCCATGTTCGAGCTAAAATTTCTTCTACTGGGGTGGAAGGAGGCACAAAACTTGATTCTATTAGCTGTATCCGGTCGGGAACTGGCAATGCTTGACGGTCTAGCTTCCCATTCGGTGTCAAGGGTAGAGTCTCTAAAATTACAAAAGCCGTTGGCGCCATATAGTTCGGCAACTTTGACTTTAAAAAGCGGCGTAGTTCGGAAATAGTAAGTGTTTGTTCTGGATGGAAAGTTATGTATGCTACTAAATTTTTCTTTTCTGCTACATCCTCTCGAACAATAACCACACTTGCAAATATTGCTGGGTGTTGGTTTAGTACCGCTTCAATCTCACCAATTTCAATACGGAAACCTCGTACTTTTACTTGGTCATCAATTCTTCCAAGATATTCTATATTTCCATCTGGTAAATAACGTGCTAAGTCGCCAGTTTTATATAAACGCTCGCCAGAGATGTTGGTAAAGGGGTTAGGAATAAATTTTTTAGCAGTTAAATCAGGACGATTAAGATACTCCCTGGCTATACCAGCACCTCCTATATACATTTCTCCACAAACCCCAATACTTACTGGTTGCATTTGAGCATCTAGCAAAAAACACTGTGTGTTTGCGATTGGGCGACCAATGGTTACAATACTGTCCCCTTTGTTAATCAGGGCGTAGGTTGAATAAGTTGTGCTTTCAGAAGGACCATATAAATTATAAATTTGCTGAATAGTACTATGCTGATAAATTTGCTGCACAAGACTATTTTGGAGTGCTTCACCTGCTAAGTTAATTGTGCTGACTGAGGCTGGTATTGCTTTTATTCTCAGTAACTCAGCGATGACTGAGGGAACCGTATTAATTAAGGTGACTTCATTTGCCGCAAGCAAATTAGGTAATGAGAGTGCATTCTCCACTAAAATTACCTTGCCACCCCAGCTTAGAGTTCCAAAAAGTTCAAAGACCGATAAATCAAAACAAATAGAAGTTGATGCCAAAACACCAGCAAGTTGTTCTGTGCTAAAGATTGTTTTTACCCAATACAAGAAAGCAACTGTGTTACGGTGTTCTACGACAACTGCTTTCGGTTTTCCTGTAGAACCAGATGTGTAAAGAATGTAACTAGCATTTTTTGGTAAAACCTGACTACTGAGATTTTCCTTGTTTTCGTGATTAATAATTTCCCAATCGTCGTCTAAACAGACAACTTTGGCTTTTAGCTCTGGCAGTTGAGTGAGTAATGCAGTTTGGCTAAGTAATATTGGCGTTTGGGCATCTTGCACCATAAAAGCCAAGCGCTCTTGGGGATAATTGGGGTCTAAAGGTACGTAAGCTCCGCCAGCTTTGAGAATTGCTAGTAACCCTATTATCATCTCTAAAGAGCGCTCAACACAAATCCCCACTAGTTTCTCTGGTTCTACTCCCAGCTTTTGTAAGTAGTGGGCTAGTTGATTCGCTTTTTGGTTGAGTTCTCGATAAGTTAATTGCTGGTCTTTTAGCTGGTCTTTTAATATTACCGCCACAGCATCAGGTGTTTTTTCTACCTGAGCCTCAAATAGTTGATGAATGCACTGCCCTTGAGGATACGCAATTTTTGTATTATTCCACTCCACTAATAGTTGGTGTTTTTCAGCTTCTGTTAAAAGCGACAACTCCTTGAGGCATTGTTGAGGATTTGCAATCATTGCTTTGAGCAAGGTTTCAAGATGTCCCAATATTCGACAAATGGAAGCACTATCAAACCGCTCACCTTCATTGTAGGCAATATCAAGCAACAATTCTTTACCCGGCATAACAGTCAACGTCAGAGGATAGTTAGTCCTTTCAAAGCGATGAACAACACTGATTTCTAGGTTTAAATCTGATTCTAGTGAGGAAATTGCTTCTATGGGGTAGTTCTCAAAAACCACAATACTCTCAAATAGAGGTTGGTCTTTGGCAACCTCACTCCATTTTTGGATTTCTAGTAGGGGGCTATACTCGTACTGACGCGCTTCAACTTGCTGATTTTGCAGTTGCTGAAGCCAAGGTAAAAGCAACTCATCAAATGATACCTGTACTCGCGTTGGCAATGTATTAATAAACAGCCCTACCATTGAGTCAGCGCCAGTTAAGTCAAGGGGACGACCGGAAACAGTTGTTCCAAAAATTACATCATGCTGACCACTATAACGACTCAGTAGCAAAGCCCAAGCTCCTTGCACCAATGTATTCAGCGTCAGTGAATGCTGTTGAGCAAAAGACTTTAGTGCGTTTGTAGTTGCAATCGATAACCGAATTTGTTGCTGATTATAGCTTTCTTCTTGGTCGGGTAATTTGGATACCCCCAAAATTGATGTGGGAGCTTGCACATTACGTAGTTGTTCTTGCCAAAAAGCTTGTGCTGCTGACAAGTTCTGCTGTTGTAGCCAAGCAATGTAATTCCGATAGGGGTGGGGTTGTGCCAGAGAAAGGTTGTCACCCTGAGATAATTTTTTATAAGAAGCAATAACTTCTTTAAAGATTATAGATACAGACCAACCGTCTAAAAGTAGATGGTGATGGCTCCAAATAAAGTAATAACTTGTCTTTTTTAATTTGATTAAGGTGAAGCGCATCAGTGGTGCGCGCGTAAGTTCAAAGCCTTGCTGGCGATCACTTTGCAGTAAAGTCTGGAGTTTTTCCTGTTGTTTTTCTGGAGGTATTGTTTCCCAGGAATCCTCTACCCACGGGAGTGTTATTTGGCGCCCCACCACTTGCAATGGCTTTTCCAAATTATCCCACACAAAGGCGGTACGTAAAACTGGATGACGAGAAATTACCCATTCCCAAGCTTGGCGAAATGCTTGAGCGTTGAGTTGACCGTGGAGTTCAAAACTTATTTGTTGGACATATACACCCGATGTTGGTGCATACAGGCTATGGAATAGTATCCCCTGCTGCATAGGGGACAAAGGATAGGCATCTTCAATATTTTTGAAGTTCATGGTGTTCATCCCCCTTAAAAAGAAATTTTGCCCAAAGCTTGATTAAGTGTGTCTTGGCTCAGTTGCACCAATGGGAAATCTGAAGGGCTAACAGCACCTACATTAGGTGATTGACAGTGGTTAATAATTGCACGCAGCATTTTCACAAATTCTTCAGCCAACGCTTCAATTGTGGTACGTCGATATAAATTTTTACTGTAAGTCCAGTTTACTTGCAGATGTTTTTGGGAAATACCTGCGTTTATCTCCAACACGTGAGTCCTCAAGTTCGTCGGATTCCGTTCCATACCCTTATACCCCGGATATAATCTAAATAAAGAAGGCTCAGGTAGAACTTGGTCGAACTGCCCTAAATAGTTGAAAATTACTTCAGGTTTGAGGTCAGGTTGTGTTTTATCAGTAATTTCACGGCTATTCTTTAAATAAAGTAATATACCGTATCCGATACCTCGTTGAGGAATATTTCGTAGTTGTTCTTTAATTGCCAGCAGGAATTCTCCACAGTCAGTCGTTTTTTCTGAATTTAATAAAACTGGAAATATCGATGTGAACCAACCCACTGTCCGCGATAAATCTAAATCGTCAAACAGTTCTTCTCGTCCATGACCTTCTAAGTCAATTAGCAGTGAGGATTGTCCTGTCCACTGGGCAAATGTTTGTACTAAAGCCGCAAGCAAAACATCATTAATCTGAGTTCGATAAGCAGCTGGTACGTCTTGTAACAAAGCTTGAGTCTCTTTCATGTCAAGGCTTACCGAAACAGTGCGAGCTTTCGCTTCGGTATTTTCTCCCCCTGGATAATCGACTGGTAGGGGTGCAACTGGTTGGTTAAGAACTTTTTGCCAGTAATCAAACTCTGAATGCAAAATTGGAGATTGAGAATACTCTAATAGTTTTTGCGACCACTGCTTGTAGGAAGTGGTTTTAGCTGGTAACTGAATTGTTTGGCGCCGACTTAGTTGCTGATAAGCTGTTTGCAAATCTTCAACCAAGAGGCGCCAAGAAACACCATCGACAACTAAATGATGAATTACCAAAAGCAAACGACTGTAACGTTCCGCTCCTAGATCGAAGTACGCAACCCGTAGTAAAGGAGCTTTGGATAAATTAAAACTTGCTTGAATGTCGTTTGCTGCGGTAATGATGGCAGCTTCTTGCTCTGGGTATGACAGGTTTGATAAATCTAAGCTTGTCACTGGTATATAATCATCTGGAAGAGAAATAACTGCCTTCCAGTCCATTTCATCTTGTGTAAAACTTAATCGTAGTACATCATGATGTTGGATGAGAGAACGTACTACTTCTGCAAGTAACACAGGATCGAGCGGCTGACGCACTTCCAACAAC
The DNA here is from genome assembly GCF_000331305.1 of Calothrix sp. PCC 7103. Classification (GTDB taxonomy): domain Bacteria; phylum Cyanobacteriota; class Cyanobacteriia; order Cyanobacteriales; family Nostocaceae; genus Dulcicalothrix. Next base: position 2,321,923 of record NZ_KB217478.1, read on the forward strand.
AATGACTGGTTCCAATGATGGACATCGAGCAAATTTTGAGCAAACAACCAGTGCTGAATGGGTGTTAGCGGAACTAAGCCTGTTACTAATCCTTGTTCAGCTGCTATTTGCTTGCTCACACCAGCTACTGCTGCTAATTGGGCAATAGTTTGGTATTGAAACATTTGCTTAGGAGTTAAATACAACCCCGCTTGCTTGGCTTTGGATATTACTTGAAGACTGAGAATAGAGTCTCCACCTAATTCAAAGAAGTTATCGTTTATACCTACTTTTTCTAATCCTAATACTTGTGTCCAAATAGCAGATAACTGTTTTTCAATGCTAGTTTCAGGGGCGGTAAAAACTGATTCTATTGGTGTTTCGCCATCTAATGTTGGTAAAGCCTGACGATTTAGCTTTCCGCTAGGGGTTAAAGGCATCGTCTCCAAAAATTTGAATACAGTAGGAACCATGTATTCTGGTAACTTCTCTTTTACAAAGCGGCGTAGATCATGACTAATACTTAAGTTCTGATTAGTATTATTAATTTCATTGTTGATATTATTATCTTCCTGCCTAGTAACTATATAAGCTACCAAGCGTTTATTTCCAGCTTTTTCTTCTCGTGCTAATACCGCAGCTTCTCGCACAAATGGATGTTGATTTAGCGCCGCTTCTATTTCTCCAAGCTCAATACGGAATCCCCGCACCTTCACTTGGTCATCCATCCGTCCCAAAAATTCAATGGTTCCATCTGACAGATAACGAGCTAAGTCTCCTGTTTTATACAAACGCTCTGATTGTGAATTATTAGGTTTGTGATTAAATTCAATATCCTCACATTCAAAATTAGTGAAAGGGTTGGGAATAAATTTCTCGGCTGTGAGTTCAAAATTGTGCAAATACCCTCTACCAACTCCTACACCACCAATGTACAGTTCACCTGTAACTCCAATAGGAACGGGGTTAAAATTCCGATCCAGCAAATAAATTTGAGTATTGGCAATCGGACGACCAATGGGGACTGTCTGACGGTAAGTATTATTGGGCGAACATTTCCAGTGGGTAACATCAACCGCAGTTTCCGTTGGTCCGTATAGGTTGTATAGTTCGGCTTCTAAATGAGTAAAGAAACGTTGTTGCAGTTCTACTGATAGCGCTTCGCCACTGCAAATCACCCGTTTGATAGATTTACAATTTTCCAAACCTTCTACTTCTAAAAATGCTTGCAGCATGGAAGGAACGAAATGTAAGGTGGTGATTTGCTGTTGTGCAATCAAGTTGATTAAATAATTGGGGTCTTGATGTCCACCTGGTTGAGCTATTACTAAACGCGCGCCTGCCAGCAAAGTCCAGAAAAACTCCCAAACTGACACATCAAAGCTAAAAGGTGTCTTTTGCAACACACAATCTGTTGTTGTTAATTGATATGTATCTTGCATCCACAGTAAGCGATTGCAAATACCTCGGTGGGTATTCATTGCTCCCTTCGGTTTTCCCGTAGAGCCAGATGTATAAATTACATAAGCAAGGTTTTCTGGGGTGATATTGCAAACTGGGTTTTCTAAGCTTTCGTGGGCGATTTGCTCTAAATTGGTATCCAGGCAAATTACTTCAGTGATAACAGGAAACTTCTCAACTAAGTGCTGTTGGGATATCAAAATTGAGATTTGAGAGTTTTGGATCATGAAAGCTAATCGCTCTTGGGGGTAGCTTGGGTCAAGAGGTAAATAGGCGCCACCAGCTTTAAGAATACCCAGAAGTGCAATTACCATATCGAGCGATCGCTCAATACAAATCCCCACTAATTTCTCTGGTTCTACTCCTCGATGTTGCAAATAGTGCGCTAATTGATTAGCTTTTTGGTTGAGTTGTTGATAAGTTAACTGTTCGTTTTCAAACACCACAGCAACTGCATCCGGTGTTCTTTCTACTTGGGCTGCAAATAATTGATGAATGCACTGGTCTTGAAAAAAATCTTTTCCTGTACAGTTCCAACCAACAATCAGCTGTTTTTGCTCAACATTTGTCAGCAAAGGTAATTTTGATATGTTTGTATCTGGGTTAGAAACAATACCTTCGAGCAAAATTTGAAAATGCCCTATCATTCGCCTAATGGTATCAGCTTTAAACAAATCGGTGTTGTACTCTATAGCACCGATTAACTCTTGTTTTGTATCCTCTAAGAACAAGGTCAAGTCAAACTTGGCAATTCCACTGTCTGTAATTAAGGGCGCCAGTTTCAAACCAGGCAATTCCAGAGCTTGCAATGGTGTATCTTGGAAAACGAACATCACCTGAAACAGGGGATTATGACTCAATGTGCGATCGGGTTGCAGTTCTTTAACCAGCTGCTCAAATGGTAAATCTTGGTGGGCATAAGCTGCTAAAGTAGTTTCCCGTGTCCGTCCTAATATTTCTCGAAAACTAGGATTGTCAGAAAAGTCAGTCCGCAAAACCAAAGTATTAATAAAACAACCCAGCAATTTTTCGGTTTCAATTTGGTTACGATTAGCAACAGGAGTACCAACTACAAGGTCTGTCTGCCCTGTGTAGCGATAAAGCAACGTTTTAAACGCTGCTAGTAACAGCATAAATAAAGTGACACCTTCCTGTTGACTTAAGGATTTTAGTCTGTTTGTAATTGATTCAGAAAGGATAAGAGCTTCTCGCGCGCCCCGATAAGATTGAACCGCAGGACGTGGGTTGTCTGTAGGTAAAGCAAGTACTGGAGGTAAGTTTTGTAGTTTTTGCTTCCAGTAGGCTAATTCAAACTTATAGTTTTTATCGTTTAAATATTCCCTTTGCCAGAGGGCAAAGTCTGCATATTGGATAGGCAGTTCTGGCAAAGGTGATACATTGCCATTTTCAAAGGCTGGATATAATACCGTTAACTCTTGATAAAATAATCGCCACGACCAACCATCTGAGATAATGTGGTGCATGGTTAACAACATTATATGTTCTTGCGGTTTTAGACGGATTAACATCCCCCTTAATAAAGGAACTTGAGTCAAATCAAAGGGTTGACTAGACTGTTCGGTAATAATTTTTTTGATTATTTTTTCTTGTTCGTCTAAATATTTTTCTATGTTTATTATTGGCAGGGTTACTGTTAACTTTGAGCTAATAATTTGTTGAGTTTGACCATCTAGATTTTGGAATGCAGTGCGAAGTATTTCATGTCGTTGAATTATTTCGTTTATACTTTTAACCAAAGCATCGCTGTTAAGATGTCCTGTAATGGCAAATAAAGCGGATTCGTTGTATAAAGGAGATTCTGGTTGTAACTGATGAAGAAACCACAACCTTTCTTGAATTATAGATAAGGATAAATTATTAGAATTATTTCTTGGTAAAATTGATTTATTTTTTTTAATTTTTAAGCTTTTCTGTTGAAGACGTAGCTCTAAAAGTTCCCGTTGTTCTGGAGAAAGAGCAGCAATTCTTTTACTAATATCATTATTCATAAAATTACCCAAAAAAGCTCAGTGTTGAATACTGACCAACAGGCTTTTTAACTTGATGATCTTCTTTTAATTCTTTCAACTTATATAAACTTGCCATCACGGAATCAAAATCCAAACCAAAATCAATCAAACAGGCAATTTCATTAACGCCTATCGACTGCATGTACTCAATTGTTTCACGACAAGTGTCATGAGTACCTATCATTACCCGCCCTTGAAAATAACGTTCAAAAGCAAATGATAGCAAACTATCACGGTCATTTTCATCAAAAGTTTCAGTATTAACTTGAAAATTAACCTGTTTGGCTAAATTTTCCACTAGCCCAAAATGTGTTTTGATGTAATTACAAAAAGGTTCCCTGACCTTTTGTTTCACTAGTGCAATATCTTCGTCAATATAAGTATGCATCATTAGCGCTACTTTTCCACTCTTCGGGTCATGACCGTGTTGAGTCAAAGAATCACGATAAAGAGATATTTGTCGTGCTAAATCTTCTGGAGTTGCGTACAGCAAAGAAGTCAAAACATTAGCCCCTATTTTACCTGCACCAGCAAATGTACTATCAGCTTGACAAGTTATCCAAACTGGTAGTTTAGATTGAATAGGGCGGGGAAATGTTTTTATCTTGACAAAATTTCCAGTTCCTGATTTAAATTCAACCGTTTCCCCCTGCCAGAGTTTTTGCACTGTCTCAATACCGTGCCACATTATTTCTTTGCGATCTCCATAATTTTCTGGAGAAATTAAAAAATCATTAGCGTGCCAACCAGGTGCAAAAGAAAGACTTACTCTCCCGTTTGCAAGATTATCAACTACAGCCCATTCTTCAGCAACTCGCACGGGATGTTGTAATGGCATTACAACACTACCAGAGCGTAGCTCAACGTTTTCAGTTACCATTGCTAAGGCCGCACTAATCACCGATGGATTTGGATACAATCCTCCAAAGGAATGAAAATGCCTTTCGGGAGTCCATATCGCCGAGAAATTATGTTTGTCAACAAACTTTGCTGTTTCCAGTAATAAATGGTATTTATTTGCTTGATTTGTTGACCCATCGCCAGAAAAATATAGTAGACTGAAATCCATATAATTACTTAGAAATGAAGTTTAGAAACAGGGTTTCTTTGGGATTCTTGAGCAAACTGTTGTTTAATTTCATCAGGAGAAAGATTTTCCACTTCTGCTAACAGTTTTTTTATTTCCTCAAGTTCTTGTTGTGGTTGGTTTTCTACTATGACAGTAGCTAGTTCAGCGACAGTAGGAGCTTCAAATAAAAGAGTACGTAGCGGTAAATCTACTTGGAATATTTCACGCAAACGAGAAATTGTTTGTATGGCAAGTAAGGAGTGCCCACCTAATTCAAAGAAGTTGTCATAAATTCCTACTTTGTCAATACCTATCAATTGTTCCCAAATACTGGCAATACTTTGCTCAATTTCATTACGGGGAGCTACATAAGTATTCTCTGGGAGAGTTCTTGCATGTCTGGTGCTGGATAACTGAGTAACATTGTCTAATTTTAAGCTTGGAGAAATTGAGGGAATAAAATTACTGCTTTGCTTGATGACTGTTCGTAAATCTTGCGTTGAAACTAAAACTTGAGGAAACGTATGTGCCAGTATACGCTCAAAGGCTTCTATCGCTTCTGTAGACGATAGGCCATTTTTTAGAGTTTCTTCGCGCCAATTTTTGAGTTCATCAGGAATGATGGTATTTACTGCCATGCCAACTTCTTGCCATGTATCCCAGTTGATCGCTATTGTCAGCTTACCATTTTTGGAAGTATTAAAGTGAGCAAATCCATCTAAAAAAGCATTAGCCGCACAATAATCTACCTGTCCAAATCCTCCATGAATTGAGTTAAGAGAGGAACAAAGTACTAAAAAGTCTAGATTTACATCTTCCAGGACTTTATTTAATATTAATGTTCCTTGTAACTTGGGCGCCAAAACATTATTAACAACTTCCAAGTTTTTGAGTTCAATTATACCACTTCCGGCAATACCAGCAGCATGGATAACTCCATTAACTGTACCAAAATTTTCTATACATTGAGCTATTACCCATTGCATTTGTTCATAATTTGTAACATCAGCAGGTAATATTAAAACTTCGGCGCCTAACGTTTCTAACTCCTGTATTTTTTTAATTTTGTGGCTAGTAGCATCGGATGTATCATGGTTAACTAGCCATTCATCCCAATCATTTTTAACAGGTAATTCAGAACGTCCAATGAGGATAAGTTTAGCTTGTACCATCTGGGCAAGATATTTGCTAAGTTCTAAACCAATACCTCCTGTTCCACCAGTGATTAAATATACTCCTTTTTGCCGTAATCGTATTTGAGCTTTGGTAGGTTTTTCTAAAATTATCGGTTCAAATACCTGCACCCAACGATGATTATTTCGGTAAGCAACGATAGATTCTTCACAATTTGCCGTTAGTTCTGCAATCAATTGTTTTACAAATTTACCGGTTACTGAGTCAGGTACTACTACATCAATTTGACGACATTTAATACCTGGATATTCTTGAGGTATGACTTTACAAGCACCCAATATAGTAGATTTTTCAGGCAATAATTTCTCATTGCCAGTCACATCATATAGATGATTACTAATTACCAAAAGTTGAGTGACGCTGCTAATATTTTGTTGCCCTAAAGCTTGTACTAAGTATATTAAACTCCAGAAACCATGATATTGAATTCTTTCTAGGGATTGATGTCCTGAATCAGTCAAGCTCCAAAAATGAAAGATAAATTTTGGTATTTTACCTTGTTTCTGGATAGTTTGAAGCAAAGCGTTATAGTCATCTTGTTTAATAGGATTGATTGTGTAAGTGTTACAATTAACTTGCTTAAACTCTTCGCCGCTCCAAACTGCAATTACGCTTTGTCCAGCTTGTTGTAACTGTTGGATAATTTGCGCCCCTATCCCACTATCAACAAAAACTAAATAACAATTAGAGGTTGAGGTTAAGTTTTCAGATTTTATTAAGGGAAATTGTTTCCAAGAAGGAATATAAAACCAGTCAGCTATATTGTTTATTTTAGCAAGGTTACTTTCAGCTTGAGCAGATTTTTCTGTTATTAATTGAGATTCTATCCAGTAACGTTGACGCTCAAATGGATAAGTTGGTAATGGAACACGGTGACGTTGTTCGTGGGTATAGAAACCAGACCAATTCACCGTAACCCCTGCTAACCAAAGCCTACCTAAAATATTAAGTATGAAAGCTGTATCTGATTGTTTGTCATGGGGATGACGTAAGGTAGGTAAAACTACCTGTCCTGCTGCTCCAGAATGCTGTTTGGCAAGGGTACATAAAGTACGCCCTGGTCCAACTTCTAATAAAATACGATTTGGTTCTTGTAATAATTCCGATATTCCCGCACTAAAGCGAATAGAGGAGCGTAAATGTCTTGCCCAATAGTTTGGATTTGTTGCTTCCTCTACAGTTATCCACGTTCCCGTGACATTGGAAATAAAAGGTTTTTCGGGAGGATTTAGTTTCACCTTTTTAACTTCAGCAATAAATGGCTCCAAGATCGGATCCATCATCTGGGAATGAAAAGCATGAGAGGTATGCAGACAGCGACATTCTACACCTTTAGCAATGAGTTGCTTTTGAAAAGCGTCTACAGCATCATGGCTTCCCGAAACTACACATAGATTTGGAGCATTAACAGCGGCTAAACATAAGTCTTTATTGAGTAAGGCTTTAACTTCCTCTTCTTGAAGTGCAACACAAAGCATTGTACCTGTTGGTAATTGCTGCATCAGTCGTCCCCGGATAGCAACCAAAGCTAAAGCATTTTCCAGAGACATTACACCAGCAAGGCAAGCTGCGACATATTCGCCAATACTATGACCAATCATTGCGCTTGGAGAAATTCCCCACGACATCCACAACTGAGCCAATGCATATTCAATTATAAACAATGCTGGTTGAGTAATGTTGGTTTGTTGGAGTTTTTCTTCTATTTCCGTCTCGTTTTCACTCGAATTAAATAGTGATACTCCATAGGAGTTGCTGCCTGAACGTAAATCGAACCCTAAATGCGGTTTGAGCAACTCGCAGCAATTATCGATATGTTTACGAAATGTTGGTTCAGTCTGGTAAAGTTCTTTGCCCATTTCTGCATACTGGGCGCCTTGTCCAGGGAACATAAAAGCTATAGGGCGCTCTAAAGATTCCTGATAATGGGTTAAAATTTGGCCATCTTGTTGATTGAATGCACTAACAGCATCTTCAATATCCTGACATACCAAGATTCGACGATGATTGAATTCTCGGCGCCCTACTTGCAATGTATAAGCTACATTCGCCAGGTTTTCTTCAGAATACTCAGTCAAATGTTGAGCTAAATTTTTACTAGCATTTTCCAGTGCAGACTCAGTTTTGGCAGAAAGCAGTAACAACTGCCAAGGACGAGAAGGGTTGGACTTTGAAACTACTGGCGCTTCCTCTATAATTACATGGGCATTAGTTCCACCAATCCCCAAAGAACTAACACCTGCACGTCGAGGAGTTGTTCCTGTTTTCCATTCAGTTAGCTTTGTGTTGACGTAAAAAGGACTGTTGGCAAAATCAATCTCAGGATTGGGCTGCTCAAAATTAAGACTAGGTGGAATCAATCTATGCTGGAGAGCTAAAGCCGTCTTGATTACTCCCACTACTCCTGCGGCTGCATCTAAATGTCCTATATTCGTTTTCACAGAACCGACAGCACAGAAACCTTTTTTGTCAGTACTGTCACGAAAAACATTGCTCAGGGCATTAATTTCAATTGGATCGCCCAAAGTAGTTCCAGTACCGTGTGCCTCGATATAGCTGATACTTTCAGGTTCTACTTCTGCCAAAGCCAGTGCTTCTGCGATTACTTCAGCTTGACCGTTGACACTGGGTGCGGTGTAACCTACTTTACCAGAACCGTCGTTGTTGGTGGCAATTCCTTTAATTACAGCATAGATATGGTCGCAGTCGGCGATCGCTTCAGATAACCGCTTCAAAAGTATAACCCCTACTCCATTACCAATAACTGTTCCCCGTGCCTTGGCATCAAAGGCACGGCAATGACCATCAGGCGATAAAATTCCTCCTTCTTGATATAAATAACCCGTTTTTTGGGGTACACGAATTGAAACTCCACCTGCCAATGCCATATCGCATTGGTAATTGAGTAAACTTTGATATGCCAAAGAAATCGCAACTAAAGAAGTAGAACAAGCCGTTTGTACTGTAATACTTGGGCCAGTACAATTTAATTTATAAGAAACGCGAGTAGTAAGAAAATCTTTATCATTACCAATTAACTTTTGAAAACTATTAGCCGAACCCATTTGGTCATAGTTTAAGTTAAATGACTGATAGTTATTTAAACTAGTACCAGCATATATTCCAATTCTGCTTTGACATTTTTGGGAATCATAACCAGCATTTTCTAGAGCTTCCCAAGCACACTCTAAAAAGAAACGATGTTGAGGGTCAGTAATTTCTGCTTCTTTGGGGTTAAAACCAAAAAACGAAGCATCAAAAAATTCTATATCTTCTAATACAGCACCAGCTTTTACATAATTAGGGTTGTCTATTAATGATCGGTCTACTCCTGAAACTATCAAATCTTGATCTACAAATAAAGAAATTGCTTCTAATCCATTGCACAAATTCTGCCAAAATTGATTAATATTTTTTGCTTTTGGAAAACGACCTGCTATACCAATAATGGCAACGCTTTCCATTGATTCGTCTATTTGTTGACTGGTTACAGTTTTTTTCATTTTCTTCAGCAATTCTAAATTGAATAAACAAATTTAATTAAAATATGATTTTTTATCTAATTTAATGTTTTTTCAATTATAACTTGGTGAGCTTTATGCATAACATTAATTTTGTGGCTAAATATTTTTATAAAAGCATCGATAGCAATCTTTGTGTTTTGAATACCTACACTAGTAGAAATTTGAAAATCATAGTCATCGAAAATAATTAAACCTCCAACCTTAACAAGCCCCCAACCTAAAACAGTATCTGTTAAAACATCGCTAGCTAAGTGTGAACCATCAATATAAAGCAGATCGTAATTATTTAAAGGTAGTGATCGTAATACATTTTCCGATCTACCCATAATTTTTGTTACCTTCTCTGAGGCTCCAGTTTTAGATATATTAAAATCAAATCTTTTCTCGACTGACTTTAGATAACTATCATCATATTCAACTTCCGGATCGACGCTCCCCTCGTTGCCTTCAAAGGTGTCTATACAGTTTATTCTTGAGGATTCATGAGTAAGAATGTTATCCAATAACCAACAAGTAGACATACCTTCCCAACTACCTATTTCTAGAACATTAATCAAAGGCTTATTAGCCAAAGGTTTTAAATACCTTTCCCAGATTGGCAGATTCTCAGTAAACCAATCAGTAGTAAATTGATATTCTTTTACTTTTTTCCAAGCTTCACCTCTTGCAATAGTGGCATACCCATGCATCTTACTAGCTAATTCAAAGTCTGAGCTTGTTTCACGTCTGATCGCTTCTGTTGTAAGTATTGTAACTAGCTGCTGTGTCCAAGTATTAACTTGCTCTATATCTGCTTTTTCTATCACAGATAGCCAAATATCTCTAGCCTCTAATTCTTGTCCCTGAAGCAGTAGTGCTAAACATAGATACCAGTAATTAGACATTAAGCTAGGCTCACTTTTAATACCTTGTTTATAAAACGTAATAGCTTCACTATATTTTTGTTGAGTTAAGTATTTACTACCTTCTGTTTGTACAAGATTACCTTTCATATTTTCACTCCACCTCAATTGATAAACTGTCGTTAAAGCCTTTACGAATAACTATTACACCGTTTTCAACTTAAATGTGCTAGTTTCTAGTAGCTGATTACATGGTAGATGTTGATGAAAAGCCTCAATAGCCTGCCGTACACCATCTTCGTTCTGAATTTTCTTACTTATTTCAGTTACGCGAAGCTTTATATTCTGATCGCTGACAGCAACTTTAATAGCCGTAGCTAAACTTTCAACTGATAATTGTTCTTTGTGTGAAATTAAGGAAATACCTAAACCAGACTGTGCTATCTGTAGCGCCCAAAAAAGATGATCGGTATCGGCATGGACTGGAATTGTAACCATAGGAACACCAGCACGCAAACTGGTCATTATTGTGCCCAAACCACCATGATGCACAACTGCCGCCATTTTTGGAAATAGCCATTCATGAGGTATCGAACCCTGGATAAAAAATAATTTATCTAATTTATCTGTCAATCCTATATCATAGTCATCATCCAAAGCCTGCACAATTATCCTTTGTCCAGTAAGCGCTAAAAGTTCTAGCAATACTTCTTTTGATAACTTATCCTGATTCCAAAGTTTACTAATGTATACAGGTGGTGAGCCAGCAGACAAAAAGTTCATTAAGTCAGTGGGGGGCTGCCAATTTTCCGAGGAATCTAGAAACCAATAACCTGTTACATGAATTGAATCATCCGTCCATTCAGATGGTTTTGGTAGAAGATAGGAACTATAACCATAGAGAAGGGGTATTTTTTGCTGCTGCATTCGACGTATTACGCCTTCCCAAATAGGAAGAGAAGGTATATTCAATTTTTCCTGGCGCCATTGATTGATTGGTCGTCGAATAAATTGCCAGAAAACTTGGTCAAAAAACAGATAGCTAAACCAATTATAGATATTTCCTAAAGGTTTTCCTAAAGGTTTTCCATTCGTTACCCAAGGATGAGGAAAAGCTCGCGTTGGGTGATGAGGTTGTACAGAAGCTGCGTAGCAAGGTATGCCCAATTTCTCAGCAATATAATAGCACGGATAGGAATGAGGATTAAAAATAATTGCTTCTGCCTGTTGGCAAACTCGCCATAATTCACCAAGTAAACCATTATCTAACTGCTTGGCGCCAAGAATTATGGTGTCTAAAGGACGGAAGTTAAGAATTCCATCTAATGAACCAGCAATATTCCAGTCCATAGGTAGACATTCAATGCCATAATTATTAACAAATTCTTGATAAGCAATATGGGTTGCAAGTTGTACTTCATGACCAGTTCGTTTTAATCCCAATGCTAGAGAAAGATAAGGGCGAACATCGCCATCTGAACCCCATGTGACAATAATAATACGCATAATTTTGATGAATTAATAATCTTTTTCGCTTGACTTTACCCGAAATTGTTTGTATCTATTCCGTGCTTCTTTTTGCTTTTGTGTGCGATTTCGTATTGATTCAAAACTTGATTTTTCTTCTATGATTTCGCTTAAATATTGAGCTAAAGAGTGAATAGTTGGATTCTGAAACATGGAAACAACTGATATATCTCGCTGCAAAATTGTACGCAGCTTGTTATTTACCTGAAGCAGCAGTAACGAATGTCCACCAAGGTCAAAAAAGTTATCATCAATTCCTACTTTATCGATATGTAGTACTTCTTGCCAAAGCTTAACTATTTGCTGTTCCATCTCAGACTGAGGTACTTGATAGGTTGTAGCTAATGTTGGACGCAAACCTTCAGGTACAGGCAAAGCACGACGGTCTACTTTGCCGTTAGGCAAAAGCGGTAAGGTGTCTAGGAAAATGAAAACATTAGGAATCATGTATTCAGGTAACTGTTCTTTCAGATACTTTCGCAATTCACTAATTGTGAGTATTTGACCTTGTGAAGGAACAATATAAGCTACCAATTGCGTTTTACTTGGTTTATCTTTTGGCGCCAAAACTACAATTTCCTGCACTGCTTGATGTTTAAGCAATGCACTTTCAATTTCACCTAATTCAATCCGAAATCCTCTAATCTTGACCTGATTATCAACTCGCCCTAAGTACTCTAAATTTCCATCTGGTAAATAGCGAGCTAAATCCCCGGTTTTATATAGTCGTGATGAGCCAAGTTTATTGTCAAACGGATTAGACATAAACTTTTCTTTTGTTAACTCTGGTCGGTTAAAATAGCCTCTAGCTAAACCAGTACCACCAATATAAATTTCGCCTTGCACACCAATTGGTACTAGTTGCAAGTTAGTATCAAGCAGATAAATTTGTGTATTGGTAATGGGACGACCAATACTTACGTTATTATCTCCTTTATTTACTTGAGCAAATGTAGAATAGGTCGTATCTTCAGAGGGACCATAAAGATTCCAAACTTTTTCAATACGATTATTTTGATAAATCTGCTGCACAAGTTGATTATGTAGTGGTTCACCAGCAAGATTAACTACCCGTACTGAAGCAGGTAAAGCATCTACTTGTAGTAGTTCTGTAATAATGCTTGGAACTGTATTAATCAAGCTGACCTCAGCAGCCACCAAGGGTAAATGCAGAGCATTTTCCACGAGAATCACTTTACCACCCCAACTGAGGGGAACAAAGATTTCAAATATTGATAAATCAAAACAAATGGAGGTTGATGCCAAAACTCCAGCAAGGTCATCATTAGTAAATACCTCTCTTGACCATGTTAATAAAGCAACACAACTTTGATGTTCAATTGCAACACCTTTTGGTACACCTGTAGAACCGGAAGTATAGATGATATAAGCTAAGTGATTGGATTTTACTTCACTCAATAGATTTTCTGTACTCTGTTGGGTAAGCAATTGCAATGCACTATCAATACACACAACACACACATTCGGTTTAGGAAACAACTCAACTAGATGGGTTTGAGTCACCAATACCTTTGCTTGACTGTCTGCTAGCATAAAAATCAACCGCTCTTGGGGATAGGCTGGATCTAGTGGTACATAAGCCCCACCGACTTTTAAGATAGCTAGCATTGCAATCACCATTTCCGGACAGCGCTTCATACAGATACCTACAACTACTTCTGCCTTCACCCCTAGTTTTTGTAAGTAGTATGCGAGTTGATTTGCTCGGTTATTTAACTCTCTATACGTTAATTGTTCGTTTTCAAATATAACAGCAATGTCAGATGGTGTTTTCTCTACCTGTTCCTCAAATAACTGATGAATGCACTTATCTTGTTGTAGATAGTCTGTCTTGGTATCATTCCACTCAACTAATAATTGATGTATTTCAGGTGGTGTTAATAATTGCAAATCTGAAATGCATTGTTCAGGATTGCTAACTATGCTTTCCAGTAAGGTCTGGAAATGTCCAAGCATCCGGGTAATGGTATCTGTATTAAATAAATCTGTATTGTACTCACAAGTCGCAACCAAACCTTGCTCGGAATCCTCCATAAATAATGTCAAATCAAACTTAGACGTACCGTTATAAGTTTCTTCATAACTAATTGATACATCTGACTGACTTGAATTAGATATTGAAACATTTTGAAGAACAAACATGACTTGAAATAGCGGATTGTAACTCAAGTCTCTATTTGGCTGTAGTTCTTCTACTAACTTTTCAAAAGGTAAGTCTTGGTGAATATAGGCTTCTAAAGCTGTTGATTTTACCCGTGCCAACAACTCTTTAAAACTAAGCTCGCTAGAAAAATCTGTACGCAACACTAAAATATTGACAAAAAATCCAATTAATGGTTCAACTTCTACTCTGTTTCGATTGGCAATTGGCGAGCCGACTAGAATATCAGTCTGACCTGTGTAGCGATACAGCAAGATTTTGAAAGCTGCAAGCAAGGTCATAAACAGAGTTACTCCCTGCCCTAGGCTCAAATTCTTCAGTTCTTCTTTCAGGGTTTGAGAAAGAACTAATTTTGCTTGGGCGCCTTTAAAAGTTTGAACTGGCAAACGCGGACGGTCGGTTGGTAAGTTTAGTACAGGAAGCTCACCCTTCAACTTTTGTTTCCAATAGTCCAATAAAAATTGAATGCGTTCGCAATCAAGCCATTTTCGTTGCCAATTGACAAAATCTGTATACTGAATTGGTAATTCAGGAAGTTGTGAAAGTTTGCCTGTAGAGAATGCTTTATATAGTGCAGCTAATTCTTTAATAAAAATACTGATAGACCAACCATCTGCAATTATATGATGCATAACCACAATTAATTGATAATTATTATCATTTAATTGGGAAATTTTAGCACGCAAAAGCGATTGCGAAGATAAGTCAAATGGCTGCTGTGCAAACTCTCTAGCCAAACGTTGGGCTTCTTGAGTGCATTCATGATCAGAAAGCGAACGCAAATCATCAACGGTCAAACTTAAAGTTAAGGCTTGATTTATAACTTGGACGGGTTGTCCATTTAGGACTGTAAAGTTTGTTCGTAAAACTTCGTGTCGTCTAATAATTTCGTTAATACTATCTTTTAAAATAGCTAAGTTAACGAAACCTTTTAAGTTAATAACTATAGGAATATTATATGTATGACTATCGGGATTTAGCTGATTTATAAACCACAGTCTTTGCTGGGCAAAAGATAGAGGATGAATAGATGTGTTTTTCTCTTGCTGGGTAAGGGATAATGAGGATTTTGTATCTGTTGTTATCTGAGCGAGTATTTTTGTAACAAGTGATCGCGTACTCATTCCTTCAAAAAAGTCTGCTACGCATGCTTCCACTTCTAAGTCAACCTCAATCCTGTTTTTCAACTCAAACACTTTTAAAGAATCAAGTCCTAGAGTGCTTAATGGTGCTTGGGGATTAATATCATCTGATGCAATTGAAAGTACTCTTGCTTCCTGTTCAACTAGGTATGATTCTAGAAGTATTTGACGTTCCCTTAGAGGAAATGTCAAAAGTTCAGAACGCTGTAATCGAGTTTCTTCTCTGGCAATATTACTAATTTTGAAAATGTTACTCCCAACTACATTGAGTGTTCCTTCCTGAAATTGAGCACGAGTTGCACGACGTTGAATCTTACCACTGGAAGTTTTAGGGATACTACCTGGTTTAATTAAAACTACTGCATACACATGTACTTCATACTCTTGAGTAACCGCTTTTCTAATTGCACTAGTTACTTCTTCTAAATTTGGTTTAGCACGAAACTCCAATTCCTGTACAATCACTAACCGTTCTTCGTTGTCAACCTCTACTGTAAATGCAGCATTGGCGCCGCAACGTAAGGATGGATGACTACATTCTGCGGTTAATTCTATATCCTGTGGGTAAAGATTTCGGCCTCGAATGATAATTAAATCTTTTGCTCTACCTGTAATAAAAAGCTCTCCATCCTGCAAAAAGCCTAAATCCCCCGTCCGTAAAAATGGGCCTTCATTTGTATCGGATAAATAGACTTGGAAAGTTTTTTCTGTATCTTCAGGACGATTCCAATACCCTTGACCAACACTTGGTCCAGAAACTAAAATTTCCCCGACCTCATCTGATTGACAACTAGTAAGTGTTTCTGGATTTGCAATCACTACTTTTTGTTGTGGAATGACTCGACCGCAACTGACAAAATGGTAAATATCCTCATATTGAACAAATGATTCAACTATCCGATTAGATTCTAATGCAGACTTCTGGACTGCTTTGACAATCGGTGATGTTGCTTTTTGAACGCCGGAAACCATCAAAGTCGTTTCAGCCATTCCGTAACAAGGGTAGAATGCCTCTTTACGGAAGCCACACTCTGCAAAAGCTTTTGCAAAACGCTCCAAAGTCTCGTGTCGAATCGGTTCAGCTCCGTTAAATGCAACATTCCAACTACTTAAGTCGAGAGTCTGTTTTTGTTCGGAAGTAATTTTTTGTACACATAAATCATAAGCAAAGTTGGGGCCACCACTAGTTGTACCTTTATATTGAGAGATAGCCTGCAACCAACGATAGGGACGTTGGAGAAAGGAAGCTGGAGGCATTAATATGCAAGGAAAACCTCCATATAAAGGTTGCAATATGCCACCAATTAGACCCATATCATGGTACATCGGCAGCCAAGTCACGAACTTACTTTCTGCTGAATGCTCCATAAATTGGTAAGTCGTAGCAGCATTGTGCAGTAAGTTTTCATGACTAATCATTACACCTTTAGGTGTCCCCGTAGAACCAGAAGTATATTGCAAAAAAGCTAAAGTATCTTTATTAATATTAGGCTCCTGCCAAGTATCTTCTATTCCAAGACCAACATTATTGGTAGTCAGCCACTGCAAAGATTTTAGACCAGTCTTTTCTGTCATTAAAGACTGGACTGTAGACAGGATTTCCGTTGTTGTCAGAGCTATAGCAGCTTGTGCATCTCTGGAAATTGCCTTTATTCTTGGTGTGTTGCGCTCCGAACGAGGAGGATAGGCAGTTACAGCAACAACTCCCGCATACAAGCAACCGAAAAAAGCAATTAAAAAATCTAATCCTGCTGGATAAAGCAGTAAAGCCCGTTCCCCAGTCAAACCTAATGCTTGCAATTGAGCGGCTATTCGGCGCGCGAGCCTATCTAATTTTTCGTAGGTTAGCGTGACTTCTTTTTCCCCATCTAACAAGAAGGTAAAAGCATCTCGATTAGGTTGTGTAAAGCACGCTTTACGTAAAAGCTCAACAATTGTTGAATAGTTTCGATCAGCTTCAAGGAAGCCATGAGAAAATTGATTCATCTTCATTTCCAACAGCTTAGAATGCAACCCTTACATACTGCTCATCTTTATTTCGCTCTAACGAAACAAGAAAAAACAAACAGCAAACGCTTAGTCTCTACACAAAAATTCAGCTTGAACGTCTACAGCACTCACACAAACCACTACGTTCGCCGTTTTTGGTAAACGCTTAAATCGCTAGACTCACGCAGATAGCGTTAAATATTAGTGTCATAAACAAACTTGATATAGCTTAACTATCGTTCAATCTGAATGTAGGCGGAGTTAATAGTGTCTTTATAACATGCCTCCTATAACTACTACTCGTTTAAGAGATTTATTAATCTCAAAATCTTAAATCTAATAGTCAACCAAACCAAAGCTTATTAGTCAAGTTAGAAAAGTATATTTACTTCCTCAACTTAGGTCTCGACCTTTGATAATTAGTCTAGTCAAGCGCAAAGTCCCGTGTAAATCCCAGTAATTAGCGATTTGCTTGGCGTGAACGCTTACTAGTTTTATTGCGACTAGTTTTTATTTAGCTTCATTTACAATAACGATAATTAATGCCTTTAGCAAGAGGCTATATATTGCTATCAGTTATGAAATTACTGTTACTTATCAGGTTTGTTTATGTTAAATAAGTTATATCTTTAGATAGATGACAAGTTCAATAGATTTAAAATTATTTCCTTACAACATATCAATTTCGTCCTATTTGACGCAACACCGTAGTTGAGGGAGCCAAAATGGCTTTTTAAAATACTGTGTGAGGGAAGTGTTTTTACCTGATTGCACGGTCTGGCTTTTGTGTCAGATAAATACCTGGCTTAAAAAGGATTGCTACTTGTTATCCATCAATTGTGAAAAATTATTATTTAGCTTGTGTATTGTGTTACTTCATAATATTATTAAGCTATTCCAATTAAATGATAATTAGTTTCATTAATTTTTTTGTATCTTCGGATACAAAGAAGTGATATTATTTAGTGTGTGTGAGGATATCAATGAAGTTAGATAAATTGTTCCAAAGTCTGTTAATGTCAAGTGCAGTTATCGTTTTTGTAAGCACTCCTACTAGAAGCGAAGAGATACGAGAGAATGGAATAAGCGAAACTGTTGCCCAGAGGGTATGGAAATCGAAATTAGATGCGGAGTTTACAGGCGCCCGAATATTGGCACAGACACAAACGCCAACTAACCCCCCAAACTCAGAACAAAGAAGTGGGGATCAAGTTGTACCGATCACTAGAGTTAAAGCAAATCCTACAGAGAAAGGTGTAGAGGTAATTTTAGAGACAACTCTTGGGGATCGACTACAAGTCACAAATCGTAGTACGGGTAATAATTTTATTGCTGATGTATCTGGTGGTCAATTGCGTTCAACGTCGGGTGAGGCTTTTACATTTAGTTCGGAGAAACCGCTTGCGGGAGTTACTGAGATAACAGTTACAAATATTGATGCTAATACTGTTCGGGTGACAGTAGTAGGTGAGAAAGCGTTACCTACAGTTGAGTTATTTGATGATGATGCAGGGCTAATTTTTGGAGTAGCATCTGGTGCTACTGCACAACTACCACAAAAACCAGAGGCGCCTAAACCAGAGACGGAAACGCCACAAACGGAAACTCAACCAGAACAACCATCAGCAGAAGCGGACGAGCCAATTGAATTAGTAGTGACAGCAACGCGAACAGAGGAAACGCTGGAAAATATCCCACGCTCTGTCACCGTAATTACTCGTGAACAAATTGAACAACAATCACAGGTAACGCGAAACATCACAGATATTTTGCCGCTATTGATTCCAGGAGCAGCTCCTCCGAATGGTCGTGTTGGTGGTATTAATTTGCGGGGACGAGAAGCTTCAATTTTGATTGACGGTGTTCCTCAAAACACCAATAACAATCAAACTTTCAGCGCTCAACTAGCAGGTTTAGACCCAGAGAATATTGAGCGTATCGAAGTAATTAGCGGTGCTAATGCTATCTATGGAGGACAGGCAACGGGAGGATTAATTAATATCATCACTCGTAGACCAAGCAAGGATAAACTAGTCTCAACTGTTGAAATTGGTGCAAATCGGTCTTTAACTAACTCAGAAGATAGCTTTGGTAGTAACTTGCTATACCAAATTGCTGGAACTGATGGTGATTTTGATTACATCGGTAGCTTTTCAATCATAGGACAAGGTGCATTTTATGATGCAGTCGGCTCGCGCGTTGCTAATAACCAAGGCTACGACGATACCACAACTATTAATGCATTAGTTAATGTCGGCGTAAATTTGAGCGAGCAACAACGCTTACAGATAAGATTCAATCATTCGCGTTTGTCACAGGATACAAACTTTACAACTGATGAAAGTACCGCTGAAATTCCAGGAATTCAGAAGGGACGTTTACGAAGAAAACCTCAAGGAACCCAGATTATTGGCTATCAAGATGGGTTTGAATTCATTACCACCAACACAACCCTAAGTTATTCTAATGAGAATCTTTTGGGTAGTAAGGTACAGGGACAGTTTTTCTACCGCCAATTTTCCACAGGGGGGTTTTTACCTTATGACAATCGTCTATTTGGTGGGACAACAATTTCTGATCAAAGTGGTGAAACTGAACAGATTGGTGGACGACTCCAGATTGAAACACCGTTCAACCAGCAGAAAACCGTTAGCTTACTTTGGGGTGTAGATTACGACCGCCAGCGTATCTTTCAGAATTCTTCGCTATTTGATACGGCAGAGTTTGATGCCAGTGGGGGGCGGATTTTTCGTAAAATTGATGAAGTTTCCTTCATACCACCCTATACTTTTTCTGATTTAGGTTTATTCGCTCAGTTACAGGCAAAATTGGGCGATAGCTTTACCTTCAATGGTGGTGTACGGTATGTAAACCTAAATGCAAGTGTCTCTGACTACGCAGCTTTTGATTTGTATAGCCCTGAACCACCTAGAAATATTCAAGGCGGCAGTTTAACTGCTGATGATTTTTTGTTCAATCTTGGTGCTATCTACAACATTACTAATGAAGTCAGTGTTTTTGCTAGCTTTTCCCAAGGGTTCTCCTTCCCAGATATTGGTAGAATTTTACGCAACCCACCCGAAAATTTTGTCAGCCTTTCAAGAACAGATATTACTACTCCTGTAGATGTAGATAATTACGAAATTGGCATCCGGGGTAATTGGGATAATGTTCAGGCTTCTTTATCGGGATTTTATAGCAAGTCTGACTTGGGATTTGGGGTTGTATATAATGATGATGGAACACTGCGAAACGTTCGCGCACCTCAACGAACTTATGGTGTTGAAGGCACGTTGGATTGGCAACCAACAAAGACTTTGAGACTAGGTAGTACAGTTGCTTGGTTAGAGGGTGAGAATGATGAGGATGACGATGGTAACTTTTTTGCCTTGGGTAGTGGCGTTATCAACCCTCTCAAGCTAACAGCCTACATTGAGCATCAAACGACACCAGGATGGCGGAATCGTTTGCAATTATTATATTCTGGAAACCGCACGCGCGCCTTTGAGGACGGTGTGGATGGTAAAGAAATTAACGAATATCTAACGGTAGATTACATCGGCAGTATTAAAATAGGACAAGGAGAGTTACAACTTAGCGTCCGAAACTTGTTTAATACTTACTACTTCCCAGTTTATTCGCAGGTTGCTGCTCCCTTTTATGACCCATTAAATTATGCCGGAGAAGGTAGAACTTTGAACGTTGGCTATCGAATTAGCTGGTAAGATGTTCCAACCCCTCCTGATGAAGCAGGAGGGATAATAATTTGATTTTTATAAATTCACACATAAATTATATATTGAAGCTGAATCAGTTAACATATGTGTATCGGTAAAAATGAAATTTAAACATATTAAAATTACACCTCAGCTATATTTCATCTTGATGATGACATTTTTGATAATAGTTGGTTGTGGAATTAATCCCAAACAAAATTTTATTCCGGCTAGTAAATTTATACCTTATTCGCAAACAATAAATAATTTTCGTTTGGTTAAACATGCAATGGGAGAGACTTTTGTTCCTCTCAATGCCAAGCGTATAATTATTGTAGGAAATTTAGATAGTTCTCTAGCTTTAGGGATAAAACCTGTGGGTGCAAGCACAGATAGAAATGGGCATTTTGATGTTTATTTAGGTAATCAAACTCAAGGAATTGAGAGTATTGGCATGTATGGACAGCCAAATTATGAAAGTATCTTACGCCTAAAGCCTGACTTAATTCTCGGTTGTATTTGGGATAAAGAAAATTACCCAATGCTATCAAAAATTGCCCCTACAGTTATTGCGGATGGAGAAGGTCAATGGAAGGAATGGCTAACAACATTTGCTATTGCTGTAGGTAAGGAAAAAGAAGCTGAAAAGCTTCTCATTGACTATCAGCAACGTGTAAAAACTTTACAAAAACAGCTAGGAATTGGTACCGCAAAATCAGAAGATAATCGCCTTTCAAAGACAAAGATATCTGTAGTCAATATTTGGGAAAATGATATTAGAATATACATGAAAAGTTCTTTTAATGGCACAATCATTAATGATGTAGGCTTGTCTCGCCCTGTAGACCAGGATCAAGACAAAATTAATGAAAATATTAGTTTAGAACTAATTCCTAAAATGGAGGGTGATGCTATTTTCATGGTTATAGATCAAGATAACAAGCTCAGGTTAAAGCGATTAATTAATCATCCTCTGTGGTCACGTTTGAAGGCAGTCAAAGAAGGTAAAATTTACCAAGTAAGAAGCGATGTTTGGATTAGTTCATGGGGCATTATCGGAGCCAATCGAGTTTTAGATGACTTGTACAAATATTTGTTAGATAAAGATAATTACACTAATTATAACAAATGAAAATGAATACTAATAATTTCTTTTGTGGTGAAGAATCACGTCAATCAGGAGAAGACCCAATTGGAACTGGAGATAGTTACTATAAAAAATATATTTTTGTTGAATTTCCCACTCCGTGGAGTAAAAATGCATTTGATACTAAATGTCTTCCAGAGAACTTAAGACTTTTACAAGCCGAAATATGTGATCAAGACCTACCTATAAAATTGTTAATTATTTATAACAAAAAATTATGGAATCAAAATTATACTAAGGTTTTAATTTATCACCGAGAAGAAGGTCTAATAAATCGATATAACAAACAAGAGTGTCAACTTAAAAATATAGAAGAAGTTGTTCCGGTTATCAAGGAATATTTGCTTAACGGCAATCTTCCTCACCAAACTAGAACAAAAGTAGCTAGAGATATTTTCGTCTGTACTCACGGAAGCCATGATAAATGTTGTGGTAAATACGGCTATCCTTTTTATCAACAAGCCTTAGCTACCCTAGTTAATTTATCTTTCAATGATGTTCAGATTTGGCAAACTAGCCATTTTGGGGGTCATCGCTTTGCACCCACTGTTATGGACTTTCCACAGGGTAGGTATTATGCTAGACTTAACCAAGCGTTATTAACTTCAATTTTAACACGCACAGGTGAAGTTGATTGTTTTAAAAGTATTTATCGTGGTTGGTCAATTTTACCAGAACCAGTCCAAATTTTGGAGCGAGAAATGATTCTTCAGCATGGTTGGGATTGGTTTGATTACAAAGTCATAGGTAGAGTAATAGAAGAAGATGAGAATGGTAGCTTCTATCATGTTGAAATCAAATTTGAAAAACCTGATGATTCTTTAGGTGTCGTATATGGTAATGTTGTTGAAGACAAAAGTAAAGAAATTTATCTCATTGGCGATTGTGATGGTAAAGAAACTTGGAAAACGCCTCAATTTTATGTCAAAATTGCAACAATTTAAACAGGAATTTTAATGGCACAATTACCAAACCTCACCAATAGAAGTAGTTTCTTGATTCTTTGGACAGGACAACTCGTGTCTAGCATCGGTAGCAGCATGAGCGGCTTTGCGATTGGAATCTGGGCATGGGAAATTACAGGTAAGGCTACAACCCTTACCCTAATGGGTTTCTTTAGCACATTGTCAAGTATTGTGATCGCTCCTGTCAGTGGGGCAATTGTAGATCGTTTTAATCGGAAATTAGTTTTGATGGTAGGTGATACGGTTGCGGTACTAGCAACAATAATCATTACTTTGCTGTATCTGACCAATCATTTGCAAATTTGGCATCTTTACCTAACTAGCGCTGTTGTCAGCACTTTCAACCAGCTTCAGTCTTTAGCATACTCAGCATCAGTGTCGCTATTAGTTCCCAAACAACTCTATACCCGTGTCAGTAGTCTAGAGTTTTTGTCAAGTTATGGCAGCAATATTATTGCACCCGTTTTAGCAGGGTATCTTTACAAAGTAATTGGTTTATTAGGAATTTGGCTGATTGATATATCTACTTTTGCGATCGCTATTAGTAGTTTATTATTTATATGCATCCCAAAACCACCACAAACCGACCAGAATGAAAATCCAGCCATTTGGCAAGGTCTAGGATATGGTCTACGCTACATTCTAGCACGCAAAAGCTTATTGGCTCTGTTGGGAGTAACATTCTTTTTCTGGTTTGCACATGATGTTGGGGATTCCCTATACTCACCAATGATTTTGTCACAGACAGAAAATAATACTTTAGTGTTAGGCACTTTAGCTTCTGCAGCAGGTTTTGGTGGTGTAACTGGAGCGATAATTGTTAGTACTTGGGGTGGTTTTAGACAGAGAATCAAAGGCGTCTTATTTGGGATGATTGGTGCAGGCTTAAGTAAAATTGTTTTTGGTCTAGGCCGAACACCTTGGGTTTGGATTCCCGCTCAATTTTGTTCTTCTTTCAATTTTCCCTTGAATGGCAGTTCGGATACGGCCATTTGGTTAGCAAAAGTTGCTCCAAATGTTCAAGGACGTGTTTTTGCAGCGCATTCATTAGCTTTGCAAATTGCTTCAGCATTTGCTTACTTGATATCTGGACCTTTAGCAGATAATATTTTTGTGCCTGCTTTTCAATCAGAAGGTATTCTTACTGTTTTTTTTGCACAATTTGGGACTGGCACAGGTGCAGGGATAGCATTCTTGTATGTGATTTGTGCAGTGTGTATGTTAATAGTTGGTTTGATCGGATTTTCTATGCGCTCTCTGCGGAATTTAGAAAGGAATACACCTGATCATGATGAAATTACGGTTTAGCAATTGAGTAAGATGTAACTAGACCCGACAACTTTTAGGTTTGCTTGAAATTTATAATCATACTTCATGCTTGAACAAGCAGCGCTTCCAATTCAGCTAACAACGACTTTCTTAAAAATCAAGCGTGCCCATCAGTATGAGCTACCTGGTATCTATTTGGAACATTACGTCCCCACCAAATTCTCTGCTCCGAGGATGTGTTTTTTGTGAGACCTTCCCTATGAACTTCGCGCACTAAGTGCTATTCGACATCTAAGATTTAGAATCAGAAAAGAACTATTTCTTTGTGATTGATTAGATTTGAAATATAATAACCATGCCAACTTTGAACTCCTGGGTAACCTGTCCCAAACCAAATCCTCAAGCTTCAATACGTTTGTTCTGCTTTCCCTATGCGGGCGGTAGTTCGTTAATTTTTCGCACTTGGTCAGAATTGTTGGCGCCTTTTATTGAAGTTTGTGCTATTGAGCTTCCCGGACGGGGAATCCAAATGAAACAGGCGCCATTTAATCGACTTGAGCCTCTTGTCAAGGCTATTGCTCCCGCTTTACTCTCTTACTTAGACAAACCATTTGCCTTTTTTGGTCATAGTATGGGTGGACTGGTTAGTTTTGAACTTGCCCGCCTACTCCGTAACGAGTATCGCATTAATCCAGCCCATCTTTTTATATCCGGTCGGCGGGCGCCTCAAATACCTGATACAAAACCACCTATTCATGATTTACCAGAACAAGCTTTTAAAGAGGAACTACAACGTCTCAACGGAACACCTTCTTCTGTACTAGATAATCCCGAACTTATGCAATTACTCCTTCCCATGCTGCGAGCAGATTTTGCTGTTAATGAAACATATATTTACTTTCATGAACAACCACTCGATTGTCCAATCACCGTTTTTGGTGGCTTACAAGACACAGAAGTTAGTCACGATAACCTTTTAGCATGGCTTGAGCATACAAAGGCTTCTTTCTCAGTACAAATGTTTCATGGCGACCACTTCTTCATAAACTCAGCCCAACCACTTTTACTTAAAACCTTAGCAGAATCACTAAAGGCGCCGACTTGTAAATAGTTATTAATAAAACTTAACTGATGAGCAAAGCAGTTGATTCTTGGTTATCACCACCACTTAACTTAAAATTATCAAGTCAGGAAGTTCATATTTGGCGTGTTTATATTGATACAGATGATTTTATTGTCAAAAAGTTACAGCCACTTTTGAGTACTTCTCCGACTTCTCCAAATGTTGTAATAACTTCCTCATGCAGCAGGCGCCAACACCGAGGTTTTTTGTAATGTCTTCAACTCTTCTTGTTGCTTGATGCTACCTCTAAAATTATTCTATAGTACATATAGATTCATCACTGTTAAAATGTATTTATGCATGTAGGAGGATAAAAAAATACCATTAGAGTGGTCTGACTTGGAAATCCATCAAAAGATAAAAATTTTTTAAGTATTTATAGTAGCTTTTATTTGGCAGTATATATATTGGCTTTTATTGCTTTCACGTCTAATTTTCTGATTATTGATTACTTACGTTTAACTTTGCGTACTTTAGAGTTTGATAGCGGTACGGCTCAACTAGATATTTTTTGTCGGGCGCCTACTATTCCTGATACAAAACCACCTATTCATGATTTACCAGAGCAAGCTTTTAAAGAGGAATTACAACGTCTCAATGGAACACCTGCTTCTGTACTGGATAATCCCGAACTAATGCAGTTGCTCCTTCCCATGCTGCGAGCTGATTTTGCTGTTTTAGAAACATATGTTTACAAATTTGAACAGCCACTGGATTGCCCAATCACCGTTTTCGGTGGCTTACAAGACACAGAAGTTAGTCATGATAACCTTTTAGCATGGCTTGAGCATACAAAGGCTTCTTTCTCAGTACAAATGTTTAATGGCGACCACTTCTTCATAAACTCAGCCCAACCACTTTTACTTAAAACCTTAGCTGAATCCATTCTGGCGCCGACTTGTAAATAGCTCTTAATTATGGATTGTGCAATAGGCTCCGATAGCATTTATAGAGTGTAAAGCTCGTTCATTACATTGTGCTGTCGAAGGTTTGCTGATTTCTCAATGCGTAAGTCCTAATAGAATAATTTTTATTTTTGCTGGCGAAGGTAGATTATGGCAGTAAATGGTATAATTATTGTAATGTTTACTGCCAAAGGAGTGGAAACTATGCCCCGTCTAGATTTGGGTAATCCATATGATTACTATGTTCAAACATTGATTGATACAGGGCTTTACAGCACCTACACGGAAGTTGTAAAGGATGCGTTGCGTCAACATATGAATACTCACGCCGAAAGCAAGCGTATCGCCTTATTCCACGCCACCATTGCCGAAGGCGAAGAGGATATACAGGCAGGACGTGTTGAGCTTTACAATCCAGAATTAATTGACCGCTTGACACAAGAAGTGCTGGCAGATGAATAAGGAAAATTTCTACACCCTCTATATCTCTAAGCGGGCAAAGAGCGATTATAAGAAAATTCAGCGTTACACACGGGATTTTTATGGTAAAGAGCAAGTGTTGAAATATTCCGCCCTAATCAAGGGTTGTTTTGCGAAAATAACTGAAAATCCTATGCTTGGGCATACTAGACCCGATATACCGCAAACGTATAAAGCATATAATGCAGGCAAACATATAATTGTCTACCGTATAGAAGAACAGATAGTTTACGTGGTGACAATCCTGCACGGCAGTATGGATTTTTCAGACCAATTTGACGAATAACAAGAAATTTATGAAGAAATAGAACTCGTCCGGAATATGATTTGGGTACAAAAAAAATTTTAGCATGGCTTGAGCATACAAACGCTTCTTTCTCAATACTTCGGTTTCATGGCGACCACTTTTTCATACATTCAGCCCAAGAACTTTTACTTAAAACCTTAGCTGAATCAATTCTGGCGCCGACTTGTAAATAGTTATCAATTTTAGTTAACTGATGAGCAAAGCAATTGATTCTTGGTTGTCACCACCACTTAACTTAAAATTATCAAGTCAGGAAGTTCATATTTGGCGTGTTTATATTGATACAGATGATTCCATTCTCAAAAAGTTACAGCCACTTTTAAGTACTGATGAACGCTCAAAAGCTGCACGTTTTCGCTTTGAAAAGGATAGTGCAAAATATATTGTCACGCGCGGAACACTTAGGACAATTCTCGGTCGTTACCTTTCACAAAAACCAGAAGATTTAAAATTTTCATACAATCAGTATGGTAAGCCAGCGTTGCACTCAAGTGATACAAATCAATCAATTAGTTTTAATGTATCTCATTCACACGAACTTGCCTTAATAGCGGTGACTCAAAATCGGAATATTGGTGTGGATATTGAGTATGTTCGCACCAATGTAAACTATGAAGAAATTGCTGAAAGATTTTTTTCACCAGCAGAAAAGGCAGTTTGGCGTGTACTACCTACTTCTGTAAAACAAGAGGCATTTTTTAATTGCTGGACGCGCAAAGAAGCTTATATAAAAGCAAAAGGGATGGGTCTTTCGATTCCTTTAAACGAGTTTGATGTTTCCTTTAAACCCCGAGAGCCAGCAGCTTTACTAAATACTACCTGGGATGAGCAAGAAGCCAGCCGTTGGTCACTCAAAGAAATCACTCTTGCTCCTGAATATATAGCAGCTTTAGCAGTAGAAGCAAGTAATTACCAGCTTAAATTTTGGCAGCTTAATAGTTTATGCCATAAGCTTTGAGAGTCAAGATTTTTACCTTATTATACTCAAAACGGGTAAGAAATGTCATTCTGAGCGTAGCGTAATGCGGAGCATTTGCCGCAGGCTAGAATCTCCAAGATGCTTCACTCCGCTGCGCTCCGCTCAGCATGACAAAGTTTAGTTTTTACCCGTTCGCAGTATAGACACTCAAGGGTGCAGAGAGTAGAATCCTAAATGGGAGCAGAAACCCAAAGTTAGGCGCCGAAAATGAGCAAAGTTGCTAGAAACAAAAACTTGACTGCGTAAAGACAAACAATTATGCTGTGTACAACTGTGCATACTATGATCGTATGGAGTACGAATGGGATAGTAATAAAGCTCAATCCAATATCCAAAAACATGGAATAGACTTTGCCGACGCAGTTTCTGTATTTTCGGATGATTTTGCTACCACTGTAGTTGATGAGCATCCCGATGAGCAGCGGTTTGTGACGGTAGGAATGGATGCTTTGGGTAGAATTATAGTTGTTGTTTATACGTGGCGGGGTGACAATTGTATTCGGTTAATATCTGCTCGGAAAGCAACTAGAAGAGAGCGTTTGCAGTATGAATTAGAGGAATAAATCATGGATATTGAGTATGATTTTAGTCAAGGAAAGCGTGGAGCTATTGAACCAACTCCCGAAGGTAAAACGAGGATTACAATTCGGTTAGATGATGATATTTTGACGTGGTTCCGCGAACAAGTCCATCTGGCAGGTGGTGGAAATTACCAAACTTTGATAAATAATGCATTGCGTGAATATGTACAACAGCGTCGGGAACCTTTAGAAGAAATTTTACGGCGAGTTGTGCGCGAAGAATTGAGTCAGATAAATATACGGGTGTCGGAGTAGGTTTTAATATCAAGGGTGGGCAATGATGCCATTGGCGTCAAGTTAAGGCTGGCGCCTTTTGTTGAAGTTTGCGCTATTGAGCTTCCCGGACGCGGAATCCAGATGAAACTGGCGCCATTTAATCGACTTGAGCGTCTTGTCACTTGCTTTGCTCCCGCTCTTATTAATCCCTACGGGATTGATGGAGCCTTGGGATTACTGCTTAGTTTGGGTAAAAAACATCCGTCCTTCGGAGTTCGGTTATAAGGCTGAGTGCGTTCGAGAGTTAGTGAAAGCAACTTTCGGGCAATACAAATTTGAGACAATCAATCGTGGTTGGGGAGCTAAATTTGAAAAGCGACCTGAAGGCGCCTTAAAACTTATAGAAGTTTGGTTAATGAAGTTTATATTGTCCCAAGTACAAGGACAAATAAGTAACCAACAAATATTTTTGGCGCTTCTCGAACCGATGGCGCCATCTGAGTGGTGCCTAATATGGATTCCCATAATTCATCCAGATGTTGAACTCCCTTACCCTGGAGAAAGAAATCCTCACGGTTACATGAAAGCATGTACTACAACGTTGCCAACACTAACTGGGTATAATGAAAGAACTATTGAAGGATGGTTTTACGGCAAGCCATACCATTATTCGGTAGGAATTTTGCTGCGATGCTTTCATCTCATTTTCCAACTACAACAAACGACCCTACAGGAAAACATAAGCGTTTACGGATAACGGGATAACTCCGTTAAAGGATAGATGAATGTTCATGTGCGCTCGTAAATTTGAGCTTGACCTAGTGACAATTTTTATTGTTGTTGTAATTGTTCAACCTCTGCCACACTTAAACCTGTAGTTTGGCTAATTGTTTGTACATCTAAAACACCAAGCAGCGAGCGCGCGATAGAAAGTGCTTTTCCCTTTGCACCTTCTTCTCTACCCTCTACTTTACCTTCTGCTCTACCTTCTGCTCTACCTTCTTTTCGACCCTTAGCTTCGGCATCCTGTTGCGCTTTTAAAATTGCATTTTTGCTGTCATGAATAAACATTTCTCGTTTTTCTAGCACATCTAGCTCCTTTCTGGTTAATTTACTTTCTCTTGCAACTTCAAACGCATGATTTATTTCTGGAACTTCTTTCATAGTGGGTGGAACTGACGTGAGTGTATTTGCTGCTTTGAGAAAATACAGCCATTTATCTAATAAAGTTTCTAATTCCGATAGTTGTTTGTTGAATTTGGGTAACTCGACGAATACGAGTTCAATATCATTGCTATAATCTGTTAAATCGTCTTTTTCTTTTAATCGATAGCGAGAGATTACTTTAGTACTCCCTTCAAACATGTCAAAGTCGGTAATAGTCAATGCTATTACTGGATTTAATAGTGTATAGTCCTCACCGACTCTAAGCTGAATTGAAAAGGCTTTGGCAGCATTATACAATACCCGCTTCTCAAAACCCAACACGTTTAAAACCTGCATCTCAATAATAACGGTTTTATTTCCTGTGATAGTAGCTTTTACGTCTAAGTATGAATCTTTAATACCTTTGATGCGCGGTGCCTGATAAGGGTCAATAATTTCTAAATCTAAAATCACGGTTTTTTCTTGATACAAAATTGCATTCAGAAAACCAATTAAGATGTCTTTACTTTGTTTAGAACCAAAGATTTTTTTAAAAGCAAAATCTGTTTTAGGATTTATAAAGGTCACAATAAACCCTCCCAATTAGTATTTATTTAATAATAATAGTATCATTTTTTGCGTTATTAGCACCATTTCTATATAATTGTTTACTATTATTGGGCACCTCAGCTTTGAAATTATCTGCTCTCAACATTTTTTCAGCATCAAGTACCTGCGACAAAAATGCCCATATCGTTACAAAGGGGTCAAATATGCGACGATAATATTTGATTTGTAACTCATCAATTATTTGTTGAATCGTTGATTGAGGTAACAAATCTCGGAAAGGTAATCCTGCACTTTGGATAAAATTTTGCTTGAGGATTTCAACTCGATTCGATATCTTAGAAGTAAGCATTTTTTAATTTCTCTTGTACTTGGTATTAATTAAACTAAATACAAGAGATTTTTTCTACCGTAGCAAGCATTGTTGCTTTTTTTACATTTTTAATCTCCTTTAATCAAGGTCGAAGTGTTTTGAAACTCCAGCTTCTGCCATATATGTGATTAAAACCCTTAATCTACAAGCCTTTCAAGTCATATCCTGGTTCTTCCTTCTGCCCTCTCTCTGCCCTCTCTCTGCCTTTTCTTCGTGCCATTCCCTTAATAAGGGGGGGGGGTTAGAGTTTTGTATTTGAATTTCAGGCATTTTTGTAGTTATTTACGGAACACCTGCTTCTGTGCTGGATAATCCCGAACTTATGCAATTACTCCTTCCCATGCTGCGAGCAGATTTTGCTGTTAATGAGGTTGAGCCGAGATAAGGGCGCTTAACGGAAATAGGGGCTGAAAAACCTTGATTTTTCGTTACCTATAACAGCGTTGCGTACAATCAAGTAGCAATTTATCAAACTAATGTAGGATAAGCATTTTCAGCCTCTATTTCCGTTTTGGTTCATATGTCTGCTCAACCTCTAGTACCTAAAAATTAATTTGAGCAAGATAGATGTGTTAATCACCAATCTATTTCGGGAAACCTAAATCTATGTATTAATAGAGACAGAGTTATGAAAGTTACTTTTATGTGCTTGGGTTTGCTCAGTGGAATCTTGACAGGGGGGATGTTCCTGCCAGTAAAGGCTCAGGTAATATCAGATGGAACTACCAACACCATCGTCAACCCTAGTGGTAATAATTTTAGCATTCTTAACGGCAGACAAGAAGGTAATAATTTATTTCATAGCTTCAGCAATTTCTCTGTGCCGACTGGTGGTGCGGCGAAATTTGATTTAACTAATACGCCCAATATTACAACTATATTTAGTCGAGTAACTGGTGGAAATGTTTCTAATATTGATGGATTGATTCAAACCCTTAATAGTAATAATCCCGTTAGTTTGTTTTTAATGAATCCGAATGGGATTGTGTTTGGACAACATACCAAATTGAATGTTAGTGGTTCCTTTGTAGGGACAACTGCGAATAGTATTAAATTTAGTGATGGGAGGGAATTTAGTGCTGTAAATCCCAGCGAACTCCCGTTATTGACAATGAATGTACCTGTGGGGTTGCAGATGGGAGCAAATTCAGGGGCGATCGCTGTGCAAGGGAGTGGACATAACATGACCACCGGATTTTTTGCTCCTGCCGATCGCAGCCAAAATCCCATCGAATTACAAGTTGGAACAGGCAACACTTTAGCATTAATTGGCTCAGGTGTGAACTTCTCTGGCGGTGTTGCCACCACGAAGGGAGGAGGACATTTGGAAGTAGGGAGTGTTAGTAATGGGTTAGTTAAACTTAACTCCATTACACCAGGGTTGGTTGGTGATTATTCAGCAGTCAATAACTTTAACGATATTCATTTAGCAAAACAATCTTTGTTAGATGCTAGCGGTAGCGGTGGTTCAATTCAATTACAAGGACGGAATATTAGCTTGACAGAAGGTTCTGCCGTTTTGCTGCAAAACTTTGGCATCCAACAACCATCTTATGGGATTACCGTCAAAGCCACTGGAACTGTTAGTCTCACCGGAAACACATCTGATGCCAAATTCAACAGTTTTATCCAAATCGACAATTTAGGCATGACACCATCTGGGGATATTAACCTTTCTGCGGAACAGTTAGTACTGAAAGATGGGGCAAGCATCCATAACTGGACGTTTACACCGATAGATGGCGGCAATATTACAGCAAATGCTAAGAGTATGATTGATGTTGATGGCTTTGTCCCAACAAATCCTATTGTTTCAAGCTCAATCACTTCCATTACATTAAACTCTGGCAAAGCAGGTGATATTAACCTCTCAGCTGGTAATTTGAGAGTTGTGAATAGCGGCGCTATTAGTACTATATCCACAGGCTCAGGGCAGGCTGGAATTTTACGATTTGATATTGCAGATTTGCTGGAAATTGCTGGTAATAACCCCTTGACATCATTGTCAAGTGGAGTAATTTCATCAGCTAGCAACACAGGAGATTCTGGCAGCACTATCATCAATGCATCTAGATTATTGATTCGAGACAGTGGCATACTAGGGTCTAGCACGGTGGCTTCAGGTGCAGCAGGTAATGTCACAGTTAATGCTTCAGAATCTGTAGAGGTGAGAGGTAAAGCATCTGGCTCAATTCTTCCTGCACGCATTGCCTCAAGTGCCGAAATCCTCGATCCAGTCACCCAAGCTGTGCTGAGACTTCCCGCCATTCCCACAGGTAAAGCTGGTTCTCTTACCATTAACACCCCAATATTAAGTGTCACAGATGCAGCATTTGTTACTGTCAAAAATGATGGGCCCAACAGTGCAGGAGACTTGCAGATTAATGCCAACTCAATTTTTCTCAATAATCAAGGTAGCATTAGCGCTTCAACGACTTCTGGCAATGGTGGAGATGTCAAATTAAACTTGCAAGATTACTTATTGATGCGCCGTGATAGCCAGATTTCCGCTATGGCTAGGGGTCAAGGCAATGGCGGTAACTTGGCAATTAAATCACCAATAATAGTGGGATTAGAAAACAGTGATATCATTGCCAATGCTGTGCAAGGAAAAGGTGGCAATATCGCCATAACTACTCAAGGTATTCTTGGTTTAGTATTCCGCAATACTCTTACCCCCAGAGAAGACCTGACCAACGATATTACAGCCAGTTCCCAATTCAATGTTAGTGGCACGGTGGATATTAATAACGTCGGTGTTGACCCTAATTCTGGTTTAATCGAATTACCTGCAAATCTTACCGACTCCTCCCAACAAATTGCCACAGGTTGTTCTAATAATACTGATAGCAAGTTTGTGGCTACGGGAAGAGGAGGAATACCTCAAAATTCAGGCGAAAATATCGGGAGCGATCGCACCTGGTCAGATATTCGTGATTTGAATGCATACAAGAATAATCACCCGGTTACAGCCCAAATCCCCAAATCACCAACAACCCTCATCCAAGCAACAGGATGGCGAAGAAACCAACAAGGGAAAATTGAGTTAGTCGCAGATAAATCTTCTGTTTCATTACAACAATCCTTAACCTGTGCTGCTGTGCCTAAAAACTAGTTTTACTGCATTTTTATAAATAAACGAGCTGAAAGCAGGGCGCAATCAGAGGGAAACCTTCATCTGGTAGCCACACTGGCGAAGACAGGGGGATGTCATGGATAAACTAGACCTAGAAAAACGTCTTAACCCTCTTTTGTCACTCTAGCCAGAGGAAAAGTGGAAATAAGAGATGTCCAGGTTTTCAAAAATTGAACGTTTCCGTACCTGGATACAATTGCCCTTGATGCGCTCTAGCAGCGAACTTATTTAACTTAAGAGTGTTGTTTTAATGTGGCGCCGATACCTCTTAACGTTTAATCTGGTTAACCTTTATTTTGCATTTGTCAAATTTAAGCGTCAATTGACACAGCGCGTGAAAGTTAATTATTCAAGAAGAGTATATTTTAGCATTGTTTTATTTCAATAGTAATTCTCTTGAGCAAATCATCTTCATATTGCCCCTATATAGAAATTTTATTATCATCAACTTGTTAGTAAAAATTTAAACTATAGTTTGGTCAGACTTACTTAACAAAGAAGCAAATGTATTTGAGCTATTTACATCTCAGTTCCCCACGAACAGAAATTTTTCAGCAACTAACTAACCTAAAAATAATTAGATCGATATAGAGCGATGATAATTTCTAAAAAAGTAGCAGATATACTGTTGGCAGCAGCAGAGAGGTACTTGACTTCTTTGCCAGAAGAAGAACGAAATAAAATTTTGAGTCGTGCGGATTTGAACAGCAAGCAACCTGCCACTAAACAGCCCGCTTCCTCAACGACTTCATGAAAAGTAAACATTCAATTCATATTAGTTCTATCCTGATGCATCCCCAGTAACTATGGATACGTATATGGTAGATGCACCCTAATAACAACGGCGCCTTTTATTATTTATAATTGGCGCCTTTTTATTTGTCGTAGGTTCTAGTAGCAATATATCCTGTAACAACATTGGGTAGTTCTTCTTCAACGAGTCGCAGGGAAGGATATAAATAAGCAACCAAAGCAAACAAGATGGCAATCCCTCCTACAAGGATTAATAGAAGTCCTAAGCCACGACCCTCTCCTGTACCGATAATTTGTCCAATGCTGTTAGCTAAAGCTCCATCAGATGCCATTAAGGGTTCAAAAATATGGTCTGCTAGAGAACCTGCGACAACATAGCCAAGGGGTAAGCAGATACTAGCGAGCGCTCCTTGTAAGGCAAAAACTCTTCCCTGTACCTCTGGTACAACTTTCTTTTGCAAAATAGAAAAGATGGAAGTGTTAATTGCAGGTACTGTTAGGAAGAAGAAAAAAGATGCAGGAGTAAACAGAAATAAGGAAGGTCGCAAACCAGCTATCATCAGAAATATTCCAGCAAGAGAGATACCAACAAACAGGATGTTTATGTAGCGTCGCAGTTCTCCCCAAATACTCATAGCAGTACCGCTAATTACCAAACCAGAGCAAGCAATGGAAAAAACAGTACCTGTAACGGTGACTGAGGCTAAGGTTAGCCCCAGAGGTATGGCTGTAACATCAAAAACTCCTACGAGGAAATTAATTACGCCGGAAAACAACACTACTCCTAGCAGTCCAGGACGTTGCTTCAAGTAAATCCACCCTTGGGATAGTTCCAGCCAAAATGAGTTTGGTGCTGTTTCCTCAGTTTTTTGTGCAATAGTGTTAAGTTCAGGAAATGGCAATAATAGTAGGGGAACCAGAGCAAAGAGCATAGTAGAAAAATCGATAATAATAATGCCATTGAGATGGATAGTTCCAAGTAAAAAAGCTGCCATAATCGGAGCAACTAGTCGGGCAAAGCCATCGGCAAGCTGGTTCATGCCGTTAGCACGACCGAGATGCTTTTGGGGTACAAGTAGGCTAGTCGAAGCATTGTAACTAGGCCACTGAATTCCTAGTAGACCATTACTACAAGCGGTTGCCAGATAAATATGCCAGATTTCTAACTTACCACTGGCATATAGTAAAGCCATGCTCAAGGTACATAAACCAGCACAGAAATCACTTACAATCATCAGCCAACGGCGACTAAAACGGTCTGTCAAGACTCCTGCTATGGGAGAAATTAAAACAAACGGTAGTGTATTACACATTACTAAGATTGCAAACTGAGTCACGGACTCTGTTTTTTGAAGAACCCAGATATCCAAAGCGAAATTGGTTAACCCAGAACCTGTCACAGAAACAATTTGTCCAAACCAAATGAGGATAAAAATCCTCATTTCCCTCATAATCGTCAGCAGTCCTGGTGTTGGCGATTCTTCTCTAATCTCTATCATTTATTTTTTCTCCTGCTTGAAAATAGTGTGGGTAGCTTGGGGCTGGCAAAAAATCGCTTTTAATAAAATAGGAAAAATATCTTTCTAGTAATTTTTGCTCCATAACTGGAAAAACAATATCCGTATCGACTAAACCTTGATAGGTATTTGAGCAATCGAATTCTGGTTCTGGCGCCTCGGAAGGGTTTTGAGAATAAATTGATAACAGAGGCTGGAGGACATTATCTGAGCGCACTTGCAACTCTTGTAATTGGGTCAGCCAAGTTTCATAACTAACAACCTCTAGGGAATACCCTAAAGCTGAAATCAATTTGAACAGTTCGTTCATCGGGGTAGGTTGGGGATTAAGCAAGTGAAATGCTTTACCAAAAGATGTTTTTTGCTGTGATAGATGAATAATAGCCTTACTTACGCAATCCACTGGTGTCAAGTTATCTACGATACCATCCATCTGGGGAGCAATTCCCATTTGAATGCAACCTGCAATCAATCTGCAAAACAAGTCCGCAGTATTACAGACACCACTTTTACTGTGTCCTGTGACTCTAGCTAATCTATAGATGGCAACTGGCAGTCCTCTGTCCCTTGCCTGCATGACTAATTTCTCAGCTACCCATTTACTCTGGCAGTAACCTCCTTCGAGTCCTTCGCTATGTTCAAGGAAGTCTGATTCTGTAATTATTTGGTGGGAATAAGCATTGGCGCCAAAAACGGAGGTGGTGGAAATATGATGTACGGGTTTGAGCTTGATTTCGCTTGCTAACCTCAAAATTTCCTGAGTCCCTAAAACATTGCTTGGTTTCAGAGCCGAGTAAGGATAGATAGTATTTATCCATGCACCATTGTGATAAATAACATCAATTTCACTAGCTAAATGGTTAAATTGGGACACAGAAAGACCCAAGAGATTTTTAGACAAATCTCCTATAACAGGAATAATTCTGTTGCTTTTGGCTGGATTCCACAGACCGTAAGATTCTAGCTTGTTTTGTAGTTTTTGTATTGCTTGTTCAATATTTTGAGAACGTATTAAGCAATAGATATACCCTTGTGTTTGCTCTAATAGTTCATGGAGTAAAGAAGCTCCTACAAAGCCAGTAGCTCCCGTTAATAAAATACGTTCCGGTTGGCTAACTGACTCAAAAGATGAGGACACTTGCATGGGCGGGTTTCCCGACTTGTGCAAAGTTTCCGGTAAAGTTTGAGGTTGAATAGTTGGGTCTAAGACAGCATCTTTACGAAAATCAGACTCTGTATTGATAGTAATTTTGGCGCCAGTTCCAGTTTTAATTATCCTATCAATTAATTCTGCCAACCCAGCAATAGTTGGTTCCTCAAACAAATAGCGTAGGGGTAACTCTAGTTGAAAAGTTGACTGCAACCGAGACATCACTTGAGCTGCGCGCAAGGAATGTCCACCTATCTCAAAGAAGTTATCGTGAATACTTAATTGTTTGAGCGATAAAACATCACTCCATATACCTGCCACAATTTCTTCAGTATCAGTACGTGTTTTTTCTATATAATTAGATTTATTTACTACAGGTTTTGCAACTAAGGCACGACGGTCTATTTTACCATTGGGAGTTAAAGGTAGTTCCTCCAACATGACAAAGAAACTAGGAACCATGTAATCGGGCAGTTTTTGTTTGAGCCAATCCCGGATTTGATTTTGGATTTCTAACTGTTTCGGAACAATATAGGCAACAATCTGCTTGTTTCCTGGTTGGTCTTCTCTCACAATTACCGCAGATGCTCGTACCTGGAGATTTTCTGCTAAGATGGCTTCAATTTCCGCTAATTCAATGCGAAAACCACGAATTTTAACCTGATTATCAATCCTACTTAAAAACTCGATATTACCATCTGGTAGATAACGAGCTAAGTCACCTGTTTTATAAAGAAGGGAATGGGGAGTAGGGATGAATTTTTCTTTTGTTAATTCTGGGAGATTGAGATACCCTCTCGCTAAACCAACACCACCAATATGTAATTCTCCCGGTACACCAATGGGGACTGGTTGAAGATTTTTGTCTAGAATGTAAATCTGTGTATTCGCAATTGGGCGCCCGATAAATACAGAATTAGTATAATAATGCTCTGAGTTAAGTGCTGGTTTATAGATTGTGGCTGTGATAGTGGCTTCCGTTGGTCCATAAGCATTTACCCACATTACCCTATCACCCACCAATTGTTGCCATAAAGCTAGTCGTTCTGGTAAAACCTGTTCGCTACCCGTGACTAACAAGCGCAGGTTGCGGGGTACGGTAGATTTACCTTGAGATACCTCTAAAACCCACTCTTGCCAGTATGGTGTTGGAAGGTTGATAACCGTTAAGCTTTCTTGCTGAATAAATGTGGAAAAATCTGCAAAAGAAGTAAAAAGTTGAGCGGGTCGCATTACCAGCGTTGCACCAGTTAATAAGGTGGGGAAGATTTCTTCTGCTGCGACATCAAAGCTGAAGGAAGCAAATTGCAGTACTCGATCACGATTATTCAAACTATATTCTGCAATCATTGCTGTAGCGTGGTTAACTATACCCCAGTGGGTAATCATTACACCCTTCGGTTTTCCGGTAGAGCCAGAAGTATAAATAATATAAGCTAAATTCCCAGGTTGTACCTCACTAACTGGATTTTGATCTGTGGAAACGTTACATGTAACATTTTTACAAATAACCTCACTATCCAAACAAACTACCTTTGCTCCACTTTCAGGTAATGAATTAACTAACTTCTGCTGAGTCAGCAACACTGACATCCCAGAGTCATGCACCATATGAGCTAAACGTTCTTGGGGATAGTTGGGGTCAAGGGGTAAATAAGTACCCCCAGCTTTTAGTATCCCCAACAATCCCACTATCATTTCTTTTGATCGCTCCAAACAAATTCCCACCAAAACATCAGGTTTTACACCGAGACTTTGCAAATAATGTGCTAGTTGGTTGGCTTTAGTATTTAACTGTTGATAGGTTAGTTCCTGGTTTTCCCAAATTACTGCCACTGATGAGGGATTTTTTTCTACTTGCTCCTCAAACAACTGATGGATACATTTGTCAGTAGGGACACTATTTGTATCATTCCATTCTACTAATAATTGATGCTGTTCTTTATGGGTTAGCAGTGGTAATGTGCTAACAGATTGTTCGGGATTGGCGATAATAGCTGCTAACAAAGTCTGGAAATGACCTGTCATCCTGGTAATGGTATCTATATTAAATAAATCGCTGCTGTATTCCCACCAACCTCTCAGACAATCTTGTGTATCTTCTATTACTAAACTTAAATCAAACTTTGAGGTGGCAATCTCTGTTTGCAAAGGAGTTACAGTCAAACCAGGGAGTTCTATTTGCTCCATTGAGTTATGCTGTAAGTCGAACAGTACTTGAAATAAAGGACTATGGCTGAGATTTCTTTCTGGTTGTAATGCTTCTACCACCCGCTCAAAAGGTACATCCTGATGAGCTTGACCATCCGCAGCCACTTTTTTTACTTGATTGAGTAACTCGGAAAAACTAAGATTTCCTTCTAATTGAAACCGTAACACTAAGGTATTGACAAAAAAACCAATTAATGGCTCTATTTCTTTACGGTTGCGGTTAGCAATGGGGGAACCAACACAGATATCATCCTGACCACTGTAGCGGAAAAGTAAAGTCACAAAAGCCGCCAGCATCATCATAAACAGTGTGGCGCCGGACTTTTGCGAGAGAATTCTAAGCTTGACACTTAAATCTGAGTCAAGTTGAAATTCTACAACACCACCGCGAAAACTCTGAACTGGGGGACGTGGACGGTCTGTAGGTAGTTCTAACAATGGTGGCGCGTCAGCTAACTGTTGCTTCCAGTAGTTCAGTTGCTTTTCTAGAATTTCACCCTGCAACCAAGTAAGCTGCCAAACAGCAAAGTCAGCATATTGGATAGGTAATTCTGGTAGTCTAGAGACACGACTTTTCGTATCTTTACCAGCAAAGTCTTGATAGAGAACAGACAACTCTTGAGTAAATATCCCCATTGACCAACCATCAGAGACAATGTGGTGCATATTTATCAGCAGCACATGCGACTGTGCGCTCAGTTGCCAGAGATGACAACGCACCAAAGGACTGTTGATGATGTCAAAGGGTTTGTCGCCCTCTTGCGTAGCTAATTGTTTTGCAGTAGTTAACTTTGAAGCGGACGGTAAACCCTGTAAGTCAATTAATTCTAGCTTAAAGTTGAGTTCTGGCTCAATTACCTGCATAGGCTTATCGTTGACTATGGCAATATGGGTACGCAGGATTTCGTGACGGCGAAGGATTTCTCTAATTGCTTGTTCTAGGGCTGCAATATTCAGATTTCCAGTAATTTCTAGTGTTAAAGGTAAATTATAGGTACTGTTTCCCGCTTCTAGTTGATAAAGGAACCATAATCGCTGTTGTGCAAAGGATAAAGGTAGGTCTTGGTTCCGGGAAACCGGACTTATAGACTCAAAACTAGAATTTGAATTGAAATTAATTTGTTGCAAAAAATTAATAATTTCTGGTTTACGTTCAGATAGATGGGTACGTATTTCTGGTGTTAGTGTTCCTTTCGGTGCATTACAGCGCAAACGACCTTCTTCTAACCATAACTTAATATCTAAACCGGAAAGGTCTAACAAAAATTCTTCAATGGTTTTCACAGTTCAACTTCCTCCCGTTCCTCTTGATTTTTTAGTAGATGGCTAGGAGTTGCTTCTGTTAGTTTTTGCGCTGCTGAAAGCATAAGGTCAATACTCGCAGCTAGTTGAGTAACAGTTGGTTCTTCAAACAAACGACGTAGGGGTAATTCTATCTTCCAAGTCTGCCGCAACCGAGAAATTATTTGTGTGGCAAGCAGAGAATGTCCTCCACATTCAAAGAAGTTATCGTCAATGCTTACTTGTAATCCTAAAACTTCCTGCCAAATTTGTGCCATTTTTTTCTCAGTGGGAGTACGGGGCTGTACAAAACTCTTTGAATCATGAATTACTGAAGGGGTAGGTAGCGCGCGACGGTCTATCTTACCGCTAGGAGTCAGAGGTAAAGCATCTAAAAATACAAAAGCACTAGGCATCATGTATTCTAGTAATTCCTGTTTGAGAAAGTCCCGTAACTGATTTTGAAAACATGTTATATGTAAAATATCTACACTACATTTGTTTACCACATATGCAACTAAGCGCTTTTTACCAGGAATATCTTCTCGAACGATAACTACTGCTTCCGATACTTGGGGATGTGCGGTGAGTGCTGTTTCAATTTCTCCCAGTTCAATGCGGAAACCTCGTATTTTAACCTGATTATCAATTCGTCCTAGGAATTCAATATTACCATCAGGCAAATAACGCGCTAAGTCGCCAGTTTTGTAAAGACGTGGAGATTTTAAATTCTGTAGAGAGGTTATATGTAGTGTCTCTACACCAAAGAAGGGATTGGGAATAAACTTTTGGGTAGTTAAATCTGAACGGTTGAGATATTCTTTTGCTAAACCAACACCCCCAATATATAGTTCTCCTGAAACGCCAACAGGTGCAGGTTGGTGATGAGAATCAAGAATGTATATCTCTGTGTTCGCGATGGGGCGCCCAATGGGAGGAAGTGTTGAGTAATTTTGAGCAGACGCTTCTAAGGTAAAAGCCGTGACTACATGACTTTCTGATGGTCCATATTGATTTTGTAAGGTGCAATTAGGAAGTCTTGTCAAAAAATTAGTTAGAGCAGTTGTCATTTGCAACTGTTCTCCCGCAGTAATAATTTCCTGTAAATTAACAGGTAAATAATCGCTACTAGCAGCAACCTCAGCTAACTGTTGTAAAGCAACAAAAGGTAGAAATAATCTTTCAATCTCTTGTTCTGTAAGTAACTTTAATAAAGCGCTCGCATCTCGTCTAATATCATCGGAAATTAAGACTAATGTACCACCAGCACACAAGGTAGAGAAAATTTCTTGGAAGGAAACATCAAAACTTATAGGTGAAAATTGCAGAGTTTTGGCATCCCGGTTAGCAATTCCATTTTCAATTTGCCACATTAATAAGTTAACCAAGGAACGGTTACTCATCACCACTCCCTTGGGTTTACCCGTAGAACCAGAAGTATAAATTACATAAGCTAAATTTTCCGGTTTTACATCTGTAGATATATTTGATGTAACGTCTCTAAATGGTTCGTCTCTATAATTAATATCTTTGTCCAAATACACTACATGTTCGTGCTTGGGTAAATAGTACATAAACTTTTGTTGAGTCAGCAATACCGATGCTTGAGAATCACTCAACATATAAGCCAAGCGTTCTTGGGGATAGCTTGCATCTAGAGGTACGTAGGCGCCACCAGCTTTGAGAATTGCTAATAATCCCACAACCATTTCCACAGAACGCTCAATACACAAACCCACTAGTGCATCTGGTTTCACACCTAAAGTAATTAAATAATCTGCTAACTGATTGGCGCGATTATTCAATTGTTCGTAAGTTAATGTTTCGCAACCAAACTGTAGCGCTATATTTTGGGGAGTGCGTTGAACTTGTTCTGAGAACAATTGATGAATACATTTGTCAGGATATTCTGTGTGGGTATCGTTCCATTGCACTAATAATTGATGTCGTTCTGTTTTAGTTATCAAAGATAAATCTTGCAATTTACCTATTTTATTTGTCACCACTCCCTCTAACAAAGTCAAGAAGTGATTCCCCATTCTAATGATTGTATCTGCATCGAAACGACTGCAATCGTAAAGCATTCGCACGAACAATTCTTCATTTGGTATTACTACCAATGTCAAGGGGTAATTTGTGCGTTCGTAGGATTTTAGTTGGTCAATTTTTAAACCTGCTGTGTCTTCTAGTAACGAAGTACTTACAGGATAATTTTCAAATACTAGAAGACTTTCAAATAAAGGTCTTCCCCCAGGTATTTCACTCAAGCGTTGAATTTCTACCAGTGGATACCATGAATATTGTTCCCGTTCCAAATGCTCTGACTGCAAATGTTGTAACCACGGTAATATTTTAGTATCATCTGACACTTTTACTCGTACTGGTAAGGTATTAATAAACAGCCCAACCATAGATTCAACACCGGACAAAGTAGGATGGCGCCCGGATACAGTAGCCCCAAATACTACATCCGACTCACCACTATAGCGACTTAATAACAACGCCCAAATACCCTGCAACAACGTAGAAAGGGTGAGATGATGTTGCTTTGCTAGAGACTTGAGGGCAGTGGTAGTTTTTTCTGGTAATCGTAGATGTTGCTCTTGGTAAGTTTTTTTATGTTGTAAAGTATGTTGTAAAGTATTTAGTAAATATTGCTGCACCCCTTGGTCTACAACCAAGGGGGTAGGAGCAGTAAAATCTTGGAGTGTTTGGCGCCAAAATGCTTCTGCTGTCGATAAATCTTGCTCTTGCAGCCAATTAATATAGTCTTTGTAAGGACGGAGAGAAGGCAAGTATAAATCTTCGCCTTTGTTGAATGCTTCGTAAAAAGCAAATACCTCTTTGAGTATAATGGGTAGACACCAACCATCTGTCAATAGGTGATGAGAACTCCAAATAAATTTATAAGTTTTATCAGTCAGCCTAATTAAGGTGTTCCGCATCAGTGGTGCTTTGTCAAGCTCAAAACCCTTATCTCTATCTGCTTGTAAGAAGGTCTGGAATTTTTCTTCTTGTTCAACCACTGATAAATTTCGCCAGTCGTAATCATTCCAAGGCAAATTTACATTTTTGCATACTACTTGTAGTGGCTTTTTACTTTTGTCCCACACAAAAAGAGTACGTAAAACTGGATGCCGCTCCACTACTCGTTGCCAAGCTTGCTCAAAGGCAGTAACATTCAAGTCTCCACTCAA
Source organism: Calothrix sp. PCC 7103 (assembly GCF_000331305.1). Taxonomy (GTDB): domain Bacteria; phylum Cyanobacteriota; class Cyanobacteriia; order Cyanobacteriales; family Nostocaceae; genus Dulcicalothrix. Next base: position 2,365,881 of record NZ_KB217478.1, read on the forward strand.
AGTAAAACTCAGCTGCTCGAAATAAACGCCAGATTCTCCTTCGTAAAGGGTATGGAAGAGCAAACCTTCCTGCATTGGAGAAAGCGGGTAAATGGATTCAATATTTTTACTTTTATTTTCTGGAATGCTAGGCGCCATTTATCATTTACCTATTATCAGTTACTAGTTATAGGAATCCGGTTCAAATTTTGAAGTAGTTACAAGAGCCACTGAAACATTAATTGACTCAGCATCAGTAAATAGCAGTTCTGCTGTTGCAGACCTATTAACTTGTACTGACAACACAGGATGATTCTTTTTTTAGCTTAGTAGAACTGAGAACTATTCATAAGATGCTTGACAGCAAATTATCAAGCTCATCTTGACTTAACCCTGCTTCTGGGAAATCAGAAGGGGTATAGCCTCCTACATTTTTGGAGAGACAATGGGCAATGATTGCTTCTAGAGCTTGTAAATAATCTGACGCTAAACCTTCAACGGTAGACTGTCGATGAATATTCTTGCTATACCTCCAATCCATTTGCAATTTGCCGTCAATTACTAAACCATCTATTTCTATTAAATGCGAGCGCTGTCCTAAAGGACTGTGAATATCACCGCTAAACTCTTGAGTCAATTTCCACCCATTACTTAAATCTGTTTGGTCAAATTGACCCAAGTAGTTAAAACTTATTTGGGCTTGTGGTAGTGCTTGTAGTTGCGAGCAGATGTTCTTATCGAGACTAAGATACCTCAAAATGCCATAACCAATACCTCTTTCGGGAATTCTTCGCAGTTGTTCTTTAACTGACTTCAGAGCTTCTCCTGGATGGATTGAGTCTTCTAGTTTTAATAGAACAGGGAACACACTAGTAAACCAGCCTACGGTACGTGACAAATCTACATCCTCAAACAATTCTTCTCTTCCGTGACCTTCTAAGTCAACGAGTAAGGAATCACAACCTGTCCATTGGCTAAAGGTTTGCACCAAGGCAGCAAGTAATACATCATTTATTTGAGTGTTGTAAACTGAGGGGATATCCTGCAATAAGTTGCGAGTCTTTTCCGTACTCAGATATACAGATACGATGTCACTAGAGGCTACTATGTTAATGGACTCACCATAAGTGTAATCCACAGGTAAAAGAGTAGCAAATTTATCAGTAATTTGCAACCAATATGTTAATGAGTCTAGTTTTTGCCCTTGGGCACCATCTCTGAGGCGATATGCCCAATCTTTAAAAGATGTTGTTTTGGCTGGTAATTGGATAGGTTTCCCTGCATCTAACTGTTGGTAAGCTGTTGTTAGGTCTTCCAGTAAAATTCGCCACGAAACCCCATCAATGGCTAGGTGATGGATAACAATCAGTAAACGCCCTGGTGAGGAACTACCTAACTTGAACAGAATCACTTGCATTAAGTTTCCTGCAAAGATATTCAGCGCCCTCTGTTGTTCGTTTGCTTTTCGGGCAATCGCTGTTTTTTGTTCTTCTGATGTTAAGTTTGAAAAATCAACAATCTGGAAAGGAACAGAGGAGCTAACATCGCGATTAATTTGCTGCCACACAGAATTATGCTGAATATATTGCAGACGCAAAGCATCATGATGAATCAACAACTGCTGTAGTACCTGCTGTAATAACTCTGGTTTTATGTCTGGTGGTACAGACAGCATCATCGCTTGGTTAAAATGGTGAGGCTCAACAAAATTTTGCTCGAAAAACCAGTGCTGAATTGGAGTTAGGGGAACTTCTCCAGTAACTAAACCCTGTTCAGCTTGGAGATTAATAGTAGTTATACCAGCAACAGATGCTAATTCCGCAATGGTTTGATAACCAAATAGTTGTTTTGCTGTCAGTTTTAAACCAGCTTGATTAGCACGAGCAATAATTTGAATACTAATAATAGAATCCCCACCTAGTTCAAAGAAGTTGTCATGAATACCTACTTGTCTTAACCTTAAGACATCCTTCCAAATAGCAGCCAAAATTTCTTCCTCCGGAGTACGGGGAGCAACAAAGCTTTCTGGATCATTGCTTACAGAAGGTGCTGGCAGCGCGCGGCGATCTACTTTACCACTGGGAGTAAGAGGTAGTGTATTTAATATGACAAAAGTTGCAGGCGCCATGTAGTCGGGTAGCTTCTGTTTAAGGAAGTCACGCAGCGTATTTTGGATTTGTAGAGATGTTACATGTAACGTCTCTACTACATAGGCAACAAGGCGTTTTTTGCCCGGTTCATCTTCTCGGACAATAACTACTGCTTCTTTTATATGGGGATGTGAGGTGAGTGCAGTTTCAATTTCCCCAAGTTCGATGCGGAAACCACGTATTTTGACTTGGTTATCAATCCGACGGAGAAATTCAATATTACCATCCGGTAAATAGCGTGCCTTATCCCCAGTTTTGTATAATTTTGCTTCGCACCCTGATGAATTGCCAAAGGGATTTGGTATAAATTTCTCCTCAGTTAACTCAGGACGGTTGAGGTAACCTCTTGCTAGTCCTGCCCCGCCAATATACAATTCACCTGGTACACCGATAGGAACTGGTTGTAGGTATTTATCCAAAATGTATGTTTGAACATTACCAATGGGTCTTCCAATGGGTATCTGTGATGTATCATCTAGGACAAATCCCGACAATTTAAATATAGTTGCTTCTACCGTTGTTTCCGTAGGACCATAGGCATTAATTAACTGTAGGGATTTACCCATACCTTCCACATACTTTTGCCACAAGCGGATTTTTTCTGGAAGCACTGCTTCTCCCCCAATAATTACCAGTCTTACTGATGGGGGTAGTATTTCGCCCGTCGTTGCTAATTCAGAAATTAGCTGTTGCCAGTATGCTGTTGGTAAATCCAAGACTGTCAGTTCCCAGGAGCGACACTTTTCTACAAATAGGGAAACAGAATTTAGTATTTCATCAGTACGTAGTACTAAGGTTCCACCACTGGTTAAACAGGGGTAGATTTCTTCGACAGCAACATCAAAACTGATGGGTGCAAATTGCAGAACTCTATCCTGGGAGCTAATTCCATACTCAATCTTCGCTGCTTGCGTGAAATTCACCAAGGACTGATGTTCAATCATTACACCTTTAGGCTTGCCAGTTGACCCAGAAGTGTAAATTACATAAGCTAAGTTATTAACTTGAACTGTCGCAACTGGATTTGTATCGCTGTGAGTACTAATAACTGGCCAGTCGGTGTCAAAGCAAACAACCTTGGCTCCAATCTGTGGCAATGATTCCAGGCATTTTTGCTTAGTTAATAGTACTGAAACCTGAGAATCGCTCAACATATAAGCCAAGCGTTCTTGGGGATAATTTGGGTCTAGAGGGACATAAGCACCGCCCGCTTTCAGGATTGCTAGTAAGCCAATTACCATTAAGGGTGAACGTTCTACACACAGACCGACAAGCATATCTGGCGCCACATCCAAGCTTTGCAAATAGTGGGCTAGTTGATTTGCACGCAGATTTAACTCTTCGTAAGTCAGTTTTTCTGAACCATACTCTAGCGCTATATTTTTGGGAGTTAGTTGTACCTGCTCCTCAAACAGTTGGTGGATGGTTTTGTTGGGATACTTTGCGTAAGTATTATTCCACTCAACTAATAACTGATGTTGCTCTTTTTGAGTTAGCAGAGGTAATTCACTAATCGATTGTTCCGGATGAGTGACGATAGATTTCAATAAAGTCTCAAAATGACCTGCCATCCTGACAATTGTATTTTCCTCAAACAAATCGCTATTATATTCCCATGATGCAAATAGCCCTTGTTGTGTCTCCCACATTGACAAGCTCAAATCAAACTGGGAGATTCCCCGTTCAACTAGTTTAGGAGTCAGACTAATACCAGGCAGTTCAAAGGTATCAATCGAGAAGTTCTCCAGCACAAACATTACCTGAAACAGGGGATTGTAACTAGGAGAACGTTCTGGTTTAACAGCTTCTACTACTTGCTCAAAAGGTACATCCTGGTGAGCATGGGCATTCAATACAATCTCTCGTACCTGTTGCAGAAATTCAGAAAAACTGAGATTTTCTTGAATTTTGGAGCGCAATACTAAAGTATTAACAAAAAAGCCAATTAATGATTCAACTTCTGTACGGTTGCGGTTGGCAAAGGGAGAACCAACGCAAATATCCTCCTCACCAGTGTAACGATAAAGTAAAGTCGTATAAGCGGCTAAGAGGGTGATATACAGAGTCGTCCCTGACTTATGGCTGAGAGTTTGCAGTTGCTTGGTCAGGTTTTTGTCGAGTTGAAATTCCCTGGTAGCACCACGGTAAGTCTGTACAGGTGGCCGGGGTCGGTCATAAGGCAACTCTAGCAACGGTGGCGCCTCTGCTAACTGTTGCTTCCAGTAGTTTAATTGTTCCAAAAGAATATCTCCAGTCAACCATTGCCTTTGCCAAGCCGCAAAGTCAGGATATTGGATGGATAGCTCTGGTAAATCAGCAGCTTCGCCAGTAGTAAAGGCTTGATAAAGGGTGGATAATTCTTTGAGAAATATTTGTATTGACCAGCCATCTGTAATGATATGGTGCATGGTTAAAACCAGCACGTGAGAATCTAAACGCCTACGCAACAAAAGGAATCGCAATGAACCATTTTCTAAGTCAAAGGGTTGGCGAACCTCTTTAGTAACAATCCTTAGCACTTCTGCTTCATTAAAACCTTGCGAATCTATTAAAGGTAGTGTTACGGTCAAGCCAGGATGAATTTTTTGTACGGGTTTTCCTTCTACTGTAGAAAAGTTTGTCCGCAAAGCTTCGTGACGAAGTATAATATTATTGATACTTTGTTCCAAAGCAAATACATTTAAAGTACCTGTAATCTGCACTTGGAGACTTTCATTATAAAAAGGATTTTCTCTATCCAACTGATGGAGAAACCACATCCTTTGCTGGGCAAAAGATAATGGTAAATCTCCATCTCTTGAAATACGAAAAATACTATTGTCTAATTTAGTAGTTTGCAAAATTTCACAACTATTCGCCAAGCTAGCGATTGTTGGAAATTCAAATAAAAGTTTTAGAGACCATTCTACAAAGAAGGTGTTCCGCAAGCGAGAAACTAATTGGGTAGCAGATAAAGAATCTCCTCCCAATTCAAAAAAGTTGTCGTGAATACCCACCTGGTCAATTTTTAGCACTTCACCAAAAACACTAGCAATTGCTTCTTCTTGAGCAGTGCGAGGAGGGACAAAGGTTGTTTCCAACTTTGGACGTTGGCGTTTTTGTTGGGATGAAATCTCTTTGAGTATGAGTTCAGTACTATAAAGTTTATTAGCAATGTTTTCAAAAAAAATTCCGGAAAAGGACACCTCTACTTGCTTCTCTGGTGCGGTTTGTTGATGGTGATTTATCTGGGTGAATGTAGTTTCCGTTTGACTTGGATTAAAAGAGACATTAGCTGCCATTTCGCTCTTAAACTGGAACAACCACCCCTCTTCTTTCTCTTGCTTAAATTGCTCTCCAACGCTTTCGAGAAAATCTAAGATGGGTTGATTCTTCTTTGTGGGTAAATAAATAATTTCTACTTGATTTAATCGCTTGTTTTGGGCAATTTTTCCCAAGCAAGCAAGCATCTGATATTCCACACGCCGACCGAGTACCCGACAACTCAGTAAAAAGGTGTCTACAATCAGCTTTTCTGTATGACTTGAAAACAGCAGCAAACCAACTAAACCGTAATCTCCAAAACGGTCTTTTACCTTCACTACCCGACATTCTAAATTGCCATTGCAAAGTTGTTGAATCTCGGTTTCAGAGCGTCGAATCGTGGTAGCATTAAACTGGTTCGTCCGTTGGGTGAGTTGAGAAATTCGCGGAATGTCCTCTGGTTGCATTTCTACAATCTCAATTTCTAAACCCAATCCCACAAGGAAATCAGCAAAACTTAGAGAATCCTGACGTAAGCGATCTCGTTGGATATTCTGCTGATAAAGGAGAGTACGTTTTTTGTCCTCCTGAGTTACTTTAACAAAGTCAAATGCCCAAATATGCTCTAAAAATCGTGGTATCTGGTCGCAGTTTTCTGGAATTTGGAGTGTAAGGACTTCCGGGCAATTAGCTCTAACTTCTGCACATTCTACAGGGTTATCATCAATAAATATAAAGCTATCTAAACCAAGTTGTAATTCGGAAGCTAAAGATTTTAAATTCTCTGACTTTGGTTGCCAATTAATTCGCCAATTAACCAAATGGTGGCGCTGTAATATCATATTTTGGTTTTGTTCAAAGACGGCAAAGACATCCTCAACAGAATTTTTGCTACATAAACAAATCAGCTTTCCTACTTTCTGTTGCGCCAAAATAAATTTTTGTAATGCTTGAAAATGATGCTCAATTCTTACACCAAGGGCACCATCTTCACCGCAAACTCCACTCCACAAAGTATTATCGCAATCTAAAACAATTACTTTGTAAGGATTACTTTTAAATGCACGAATTTTCCGTGCTAACATGGTGCCTAACGCACAAAAATAGTTAGATGTATAGGGGATATGACCGTTTTCTTCTCCATAAGGGTCATAGTAATCTGTAACAGGATAGGTTGCTGCCAACTCAGAATAAGTTATCAGATAGACTCCGCTAATGCTGTTAATTTCAGACACTAGCTTTGCTTCCATTTCTTGATATAATTTAACTAAATTATTATTTAAAAGGGCTTGGGGAGAAGCTGGACAAATACAGATTAAGTAAGGAGTTACTGAACCTTGTATTGCAGTATTTATAGCCAGCAGAAATTCTTCAACATTCCGCTTTAAAAGAGTATCTACAGTCTCAGTACTATTGGCTTGTTTTTTTTGCCAATCTTCAAACCGAATTAAAGCAATATTAATGCCCTCTCGATTCTGTCGAAGCAGACTTTGACTATCTAATAATTGTTGAAAAATTTGATTATAAGGAGCAAATTTTATCTGCCCATTTAACTTAAACTTTTTAATCCAAAAAAAAAGATAATCTTCGACAAGCTCGCAAGTAAAAGTTGCTGTGCAAGCTATTTTAAAATAAGGTTCTACTTGGTAACTCATTTAGGTAAAATAATTTATTACAATGATGGCTGTATTTACTTCCTTAACACTCAAAGAATACTGAAATAATAGAACTGCACTCTAACGCTGCATTTCATAGATAAAATAGGGAGAGTTTATAGATAATTTTCTACTGGGAAGGGAGTAATTCGCTGACTTTTCACTCCTATATAGCAATCCTTCTTCAAACCTAGAGGCGCCAGTCTGCTCAAACCGGGAGGTTTACACAACTGCCTCCCCTGTAGGGAGAGAAGCTTTAAATTTCCCCTCTTCCCTTGAAGACAAGAAGGCTAGGGGTTTAGGTTTTATATTAACTTTTCCGGTGTTGCTGAATTATGGGATGGTTTTACCCAATTTTGAACCAATTATTAATCGTTTCAGCCACTAGTTCATCCCGCATTTATGCAACGCCACTTTCCATATGAGGTAAAAAGTCAATTTGAACTCTGCATAAGTAATTTTAGATGAAATAAATATAATTACAATACAAAAAAATACATTTTAACGAATTTTTTAAAGCTAGGGGAACATTAGTAGTCCGCGATTACTATGAGGGTCACCACACACTTCAAATTGCAAACAATTAAATGAAAGGCGCCTAAGAGGATGTTTGAAAAGTTATTAAAGTTATTAAAGTTAAGATTTTATACCAATCGCCTTACCATAATCTGAATCATAGCAATGTATACAAATGTCTCTGAGGTTTGCTGGTAATAGCTCGTAGTCTTTATTGAATCTACTACACCAAGGCGCTCCATTGATGCCCTTTGCACCTCCTATATATTCGCTTCTAAGCAGGCAACTACACCTGTAACAATGCAATAATGAGGGTTTCAGACACCATGCCAGTAGTATATTAGTTCGTGCCATCAAGGGCTGGGTTCTAAATTTACTTTAATTTTTTTCTGCTCACTCTTCTATAATCCCTACTAAATAAGGCTTTGATGCTAGATTGTCGTCACCCCTGAACTGTATTAGTTTTTTACGTCATTTTTTACATATTTTCCATCGATTGCGAATGGATTTTCTAGAAGCTTATCAACAGTTGGTGCTTGCGGAATCTGAAAGTGCTGTATCGTATACGTTAAAAGAGGCTTTTCTCGCACTGCGGCAAGTAGCAGAAAGTAATAAATGTGATGATTCAAATGAACTATTTTAACTTTTTCTATGCGAATAGACGGTATTCAATAACCGATTTATACTTTCGTAACTAAATTTTTATTAATTCCATCCTGATACATCCCCAGTAACTATGGATACGTATATGGTAGATGCACCCTGATAACAACGGCGCCTTTTATAGTTTATAGATGGCGCCTTTTTATTGCATAGATAAATAATTGAAATACTGATTAGTTAAGTTGATTGACTCCTAGGACGGAAACCCTGTCTCCCATTCACGGGGTCAAAGAGTAGGTCAAATCTATCTAAAAAGCCAATACCAGTATTAACAAATACCGGAAATTCTAATTGTGGCGATATACTTAAACTCCAACGATTAAAACCATCGCGGTTTCCTGGTGTTAAACTGTAATCAAAAACGCCATTAATTGCTAACCTTAAGGTATTTGCTGTACCTAATACTCCTGCTTTTAGTTTACCAATTGTGGCTGGTGACTTAACTTCTATCGAGCCATTAATAGTTGCAGTATCAACAATCATTCTGGCATTACAAGGAATTTTTGTTGCATTAAGAGCGATAGTTACGCAAACTCTCCCCAGTCGAGAGTCCCATCTGTCACCTTCGACACCATTAATTGCAGGTTGTTTAGTCCAAGCAGCCATTTTAAAACCCGCTTGATTTTCACTTGTTAAACCTAGAGTTAGATTACTGTTACTGTTACTATTACTATTACCAGTGATAATAAATCCATTACTTAAATTCCCTGGTAACTTTCTTAACGGGTTGTAGGGAAGGGATTTTTCAAAATAGTTGACTCCAATAATACCGGAGAAAGGAGTACCGCTCTTAGCAGAACAGTTAGGTCTTTGTGCGGTACATTGGCGACTAGTCACAATTTGTATGGGTACAGGTTCTGTTGTGGGAATTAAACCAAAGCGAATCGGAGCGTAAACTAATTCACCTTCTAAAATAGTACCATCACTTAATGTCTCCCTAATAGTTTGCCCTGTTCTGCGTATGGGAGTATTACCTAAAAATTCTCTGGGCACTCGCAGTCCTGATGAGCCTGTATCTAATAAAATACGTCTTGGGGCGCCACCTGCACTCGATAATTCCAGAAAATAACCGCGCGCTCGCGTTAGAGCGTTAGGTCTGGAAAATAAAGGTAAAGAGACGGTTCTAAAAGTTGGTTGGCGAGGTGTAATTTGAGATACATCACGCCGTCTAGAAGTAGGAAAAAGCGCTGCATATACTGACTGTCGCTGCGGGGCTGGTTCTGGAGCAATATCCCAAAGACTCTCGTAGTAGAAAAAAGCAACACCCAAACCTCGTTGTTGCGCGGCTTGTACTTGGGATTGAATTTGGGCGATTGTCACCAGACGACCCCGCAATCCAGCCATAATACCGATACCAACGGGAATACTTTGTTGACTTTCTAAAACTTCTGGGCGAGTAATTTTACTGCTAAAGCTGTTTAAATCGTCACGATAAACCTGCATGACTAACTCGTCAACAATACCCAATCGCACCCAGTTTAGCCAATCTTGCAGATGAAACTTGTAGGCAAAATCGTAGTAATTAGGGGAAACTGAGACAATCGCGTTTGGTTTTATTGCTTTTACGCTTTGGTAAAGGTCTACCATAAAGGCAGTAATTTTATCAGCACGCCATTTTATCCAGGCTTGAGCTTGGGGATTAGATGGGGGAGGATTGCCAGTTTCTTGAGTATAAAGGTTAATAGTATACTTGTCGTAACCGAAATCTACAGGTAAACTCATATGGTCGTCAAATTGAATACCATCGGGATTGTATTTGGTCATGATTTCCGTTATGAGTTCGGTGATAAAACTCTGTACCTCCGGATGAAATGGATTCAACCATGCAACTTCTCCTGCTGCACTAATTGAAGTTTGAGTTCCATCCCGCTTTTGTGTTAGCCAATTAGGATGTGCTGATGCAAGTTCGGAAGTTAGGGGAACCATAAAACCAAATTCAAACCAGGGTATAGCTAGTAACCCTTGACTGCGCGCTTGGGCAATAATATCTGCAAACACATCTTGTCCTTCCGCACCTCTGAAGAAAAAGGGGATACCTTTTTTTTGGAGAACAGCACTAGGGTATTTTGTATAACCATCGTTCCAAACTACAGGATAAACAGTATTAAAGTTCAGTTCTTGCAGTTTTAGCATGGCAGACTGTACCTTGGTGCCAGAGCGAAAAACATTTAAATCATTACTACTCAGCCATACACCACGAATTTCTTGCCTATTTTGGAGAGGTAGTTGGGCAATACTAGGTAGGGAAAAGCTTTGAAATAGTAGTACTGCTGTAAATGAGAGCAAAAATAACAACGGGAGCAGGCGCTTTTTAATATTTGTGACGAACAATGGCATCCAGTTAAATGCTTTCTTAACGAAAGATATGTTACTCCCTATACTTTTTTTCCACACCATACTTATCATGATTACCAAGTACCAAACAAATTTAGAGTAATTTAGCCGCAGGATATTTGACGTAATTCTTAACAAACTGTGCCTAAACACTCCCAAACCTACGAATTTTGGGATAAAGTTAGATTTTGAGTCGCGCGCTAAATAATTGTGTTCCTTCTACTACCGAACAAACCACTTCCTTTACTAGTTCATGAAATATAGCTGTTAGTTCTTCCCTTGTAACTACCTCCCAAAACCCCTCGCTCATAGCAATGCTACGCAAAACTTGGGTTCTGCTGGCATCTGCGACTATATCTAGCTCTGAGGTTTTGATTAAAGCTTCTAATTTTTGTTCTTTAATTTTGATTGTGCTGTGAAAGTCGGGGTCATTTAGTTGCTTCAGTTTTAAGATTTGTTGTTGTAACTCTAGTATCTCGACTGGCACTACTTCTGTAGTTTCAACTGGCATATTATCGGCTATAATGTCCGCTTTTTCTTTTAATGCTTGAATTGCTGCATCTATGGCGCCTTCCAACCGAAAATAAGTTCGTATATCGCATTTTTTAGGTTGACGTGGTTTTGGATAGGCGCCAGGACACTTCAGATGTTCGTAAGTTTTACCATTGATTTTTGTAGACCGTTTCTCCATCGTCGAACCACACTTGGCACATTTACACAACCCTACTAACGGATTTGTAACGTACTTACGTCTACCACATGGATGGGTTGCCAAGATTTGGATTATTTGTTGATGTTGTACAATCGATATAATTCCTTCATGGTCTGACTGTATTGTTACTTTTTTCTCTGAGTTAAATGGGTAATAGCAAACCATCCCACATAATTGAGGGTTTTCTAACCATCGACGGAATGAGGACACGTCTCTAGGAAAATCCTCAAACTTAAACTTTCCAACACGCTCTAACCCATATTTCTCTGTTAGTTTTCTAATAGTTTTCGATAATTCCCCCGACTCTAAAAACATTTCGACACATTCACGAGCAACCGCAGCATGGGTTTTATCTGTATTTCTATATTGTTTATTATTCGGTATAACACTATCGCCATCTTTAACAAAACCAAATATTGCTTGGTAAATCTTTCTTTTCTCTTGAAAATATCGATGTCCTTGCGTCGCGTTATATCTATTTTTATCTCTTACCTGTGCAGACATCGCAGCTAATATCCGACTGGTAAATAACCCTTCTGGGGTCTCTAAGTCCAAACTTCCACCGTCAAGAAATACCAAGTCAACCCCAAACTCCTGTAATTCCTGACGTGCAACTTCCCATCCTAGAGCCGAGCGCGTAAATCTATCGAAACATGGCACGATGATTTTATCAACTTGACGCGACCGTACCAATTCTAATACTCGGTTATATCCTTTGCGCTTCTCGCTGGCGCCTGATTCTATATCCCAATGGATTTGTTCATCGGTCAACCCATATTGTTTTAATCGGTCAATATAACGCTCCAACCCGTGACCCTCTGTATGCTGTCTTTGGGTGGAAACTCGACAATAGCCCAATGCTCTCGATAAATCGCGCATAAATACTGTAATAACACGATTTACCAATCATATATTATTTAGTGGTTTTTAGCGAAACCGCCACATACAACGTCACCTAATACGTCGTAAGATACGAAATCTAAGTCTTGGTAGGCGCCGTTTTCTTCAAGGAAGTTAATAGCGGTGATAATACCACGACCTGCACAGCCTACACCTGGCTCTGGACCACCAGACTCTACGCACTTAACACCACCATCTTCATTCCATTAGCGCACTACAAAAATATCTCAAGGGCAGTACATATATATCTTGTACGTGGGGAGAAGTGGGGCTATATTAGAGAGGTCGAGTTCAAGAAAAAATATGGAAAAGCCAAAACTTGCAATCAAATTAATGAGCCATCCACATTATGGTTTGATGTTAGAGATAGCGAATAAAATTAGCCGTGATTATGGTATCGAAACAAGAGTTGATAGCATAATTAGAAGCCATTATTTTATGAATGGCGTTAACGATTTATGTATTAGGTTGCCCTATGACTGCTCTACGAGCAGTGTGGGAATAGGTTTTATGGCGCCACTTAGTGGGCTTCCTCCTATTGAAAAAGAGACAAAATATGGAATTTTTTCGGACAACAATGTTCGGCAGTTAATGCACCAACCACCTGGATATAGTAGACCTGTTTACATGAACGATATAACAATTGAAGAGTTGATGGCAGTCGAAGGTAATCTTAAAAAAATAGAATTTAAGGATGCTCAGGGTGCATATGGGGCAAAAAGGTTCTCGACCTGTTTTCACATGAATGATGGGAAATTTGAGGCGCCAATAGAGCAAGGATTGAGAATTGCTTATTAAATATCGTATATCATTGACACCAGGACTAAATCCAACTACCTATCAAGAAAAAATACTTGGGTTTATATCGGCGCCAACCAAAAACAAAGCCATAATTCAGGCAGCCAAATTATTCCCTGATTACCCGTGGGAGCGGTTGATTGCCAAGACAGAAACAGAAATTGGCACCACTTGGGAAATAGAACAAGAAATGTTTCTCGCACTTCCTAACGTGTGCTTATTTCCAGATTGTAATAATAAATTGCATTCAGCAAACAAGACGGGATTTTGTAAGGAACACCGAGAAATGGCGCCGGAAAGAAAGCAAAGGAATAAAAAATAGGCGCCAGTAATATAAGTTATTTATTTTAGGAGGCAAGAATGATAGTAAATTTAAATAATGGTGAATTTGATAGATTATACGAACATTACATTGAGTATCTTAAGGATAGAAGTACTCAATGGGATATTAAATTAATAGAAGAAGTTAGGCATCAAGGATTTAAAGCGTTTTTCAATGAAATCGAAAATGTCTTATTCCCTTATGTTGGGCTTGAATACCCAGAGTTAGCAGAAGCAAGTCAAATAGAATTAGAATTTTGCAAAGTTATTGCAAAAAGCTGCGACTTTAAGCGAGAAGGACATAATTTATTTTTTACGTCTTCTATCGCTTTTGAAGATATGTACAAAATTTACGAATATGATTACATTTTTGGCTTCGCTTTGCAAATAATGGGCTACGACGAACATGAATTTGTGTCTTATTCGCAAAATTATAAAAATAACACATTCGCGATTCAGATGCGTGATTTTATAAGGTAATTGAATATTCCCTAAACAGGCGCCAATTAAATATTGAAAAATAAAGGAGTTAAAAGCATGTCACGCAATCAATACGGATTTCAATGGCTACAATCTAATTCTACTAAGCCCGTCAAAAAAGATACTCAGTGGGCTGTGAATATATATGGCGCCGGAGATGCACCAATTCCCGAAAATAATATTTACTGCACAATTACAAGTAGGCTTGACATAGTATGGATAGCCAATACTTATCCTCTGTGGGCATACGATGTTTATGTCACTCCCGTTACTCATTAACAAAAAAAAACAGGCGCCATTTCTAACCAAAGATAGGCGCCTGTTTTATTGCAAAACCAATAGTGACACAATATTCATTAATTCTAAGTAGGCACCTAATTCCTCTTCTTCTTCCGGCGACCTACTTTTTTGTTTTAATTCCTCTACCCGTTGCGCTAAAACAGGCGCCTTTATCCAATGCCGTACTACTAAAATATTTTAAATTTAATACATATGTATCTTGCAAGTGGGGAGATGTGGGGCTATATTAAAGAAGTCGAGAGCAAGAAAACATTATTGGAGATTTCTAATGGCAATAATTAATTTAACCCCACACAAAATACATATTTACTTAGAAAGTGATTTTGTAAATCTTGTGCAGCAAAACGCCACTACTTTTGTAGCCGATGGCATTAACGAAGGAGTGACGCCGATAGCAGTGTTTGAGCCTAAAGGCAATGCTCGTATTACAGTTACAACTGAAGATGCTGGGATTAAAGACGGCATACCTTTTGTAAAATCTACATATGGTGAGTTAGTAGGGATTCCTGAAGGTGTAAAAGAAGGAGATATTTTGATTGTTTCCTTGCCAACTAAGTCAAATGCATTAGCAAGTAATCATCTACTCGCTAGTCAAATGGTATCGCCGTATAAGGTGGTGCGAGATGCTGTCAATACTAGTAATGTATTAGGCGCCGTAGGATTAAGTTACTAGTCTGATGGCTGGATGCGATGCCTTAAATCCGCATTAATTAATCTTAAAAAAATTAGTGAGTAAATAATGAAAAACCAAGAAATAAATCAAGAATCTAAGCCAATTTCTCAAATTAGTGATGAAAGCTACCAGTCCCTAAAAGAATCAACTGATTACTCATCATTTGATGAACCAATTGTCAAAGTGCCGGAAGGCGATTTTCAATTGCAACATGACTATATTGATGGGAATTATTGCGGTTCTAATTGGGTTAAAGTTGGTTAGATTAAGGATAGATAAAAATATCTAAAAATACTTCCCCATAGTTTATAATTTAAACAAAAACAGGCGCCATTTCTAACCAAAGATAGGCGCCTGTTCTCATCACAAAACTAATAGTGACACGATATTCATTAATTCTAAGTAGGCGCCTAACTCCTCTTCTTCTTCAGGCGACCTACTTTTTTGTTTTAACTCCTCTACCCGTTGCGCTAAAAGAGGCACCTTTACAACCATTTTTTCTTCGACTGCTTCAATACTCGCTGGTAGTGGAAGCAGGGATAGAAGTTTTGGTGGGAGAATTGGCGCCTGATTTTCGGTTAACTCCTCAACAGCTTTTTTGGCGCCTACTTCTTTTACCAGTAGTTCGCCAGGAGTGCAGTCAAGTAACGTACAAATTTTCTCCAAAGTGTCCCACGGCATACTTTTGTTTTGTTGTCCTTCTATTTTTTGAACAGAGCTTACCGACATCCCTAACGCTACCGCTAATTGCTGCTGCGTCATCCCCTTCGATTCTCTTAACTCTTTTAGTTTTATATATATAGTGCATGTTGAATTACCCGTTTGCCCTTCTGTTAATGTCGAATTGTTCAACGAATTAGATTTTACCTGTCCTGGTTTCTCGTCTTTGATTGGCGCCAGTCGTGCTTTTTTGCTACATCCTTTCCAAGTAACGTTGAGCGAAGGTTGAAACCTTTTAATGAAGACTCGCTCTATTCCGTTTAATTGCCATCGAGTTGCCTGGGGCAAGCAAAGATATGCGATTCTGATGTCAACAAGCGGTAAACCTTGTAGTTTTTCGTGCCTTTCTGCATCAACTCGTCTGCACAGAGCATTCGATTGCCCAATGTAAATGATTTCCGACAATTCGTTTAATACAAAATATATACCTGGTCTCGCTGGCAGCATTCTTAAATCGCCAAGAGGTACAGTAGGAAGCGTGAAAACATCTAAGACTTTGGGATTAATGTGTTCTGGGTTAAACACTATCACCTCTTGACAATTAATCATTGTTCGCCTCTTCCTCTTGACAATTACTGCTGACATATTGCAAAGCTAAACATCTCAGTACATGCGACATTTTTAATTCCCCGCACGCTAATTCAAAACTCTTCTTTTCTTTTGCTGTAAAAAAAGTTTGAACTAGATGGGCATCTGGGTCTGTGCGCTTTACATGCGGCAACTTTTTTAATAGCACTTTAAGCCTTTCCTTACTTTCGTCATCACCATTATAACCCGGTGATGACGAAAGCGGTATTTCTTGTTCTACATTTTCGGTGCATTGTTTGGATGGCTCAATAACTTTTTTGGCGCCTCGATGTACCCCTTCTGTACCAAAACTTCTTTTACTAATTCATCAAGTAGGTTACTTACAGTTCTGGTCTCCGCTTCAGCCCAGTCCTCTAGGGCTTTTTTGATTTTCTCGTCGGTGACAAACATTATTCTTGGTCTTCTGCCTAATGACATCTTATATATATCCCGCTATACATACAAAAGACTTTAACTTATTTATCTAAATATTAGAAACACTTCGTCAACATAATTATTCCACAAAATAAAATAAAATACCTGATAGGGTGTTGACAGGTAGTTGCCACGTTGCTATTATGGTGTTCATGAGGCGAAGAAAGGCGCCTGATAACCGACAAACAACTAAATAAAGGTACGCAGAACCAAATCTGCATCCTAGTTGCGGGCATAGCACAAGCTCTTAAAGGAGTGGGTAAAGAAGTCGCGACAATGATGGAAAGGCGCCATAGCCGTAATAACCAGGTTTGGCATCTGGTGGCGCCATTAGGTGAAAACCTAAATAAGTAAATTAAGGAGAAAAGTAAATGGCGGTATCAAACTTAGTCTTGGTTGGGAAGCAATGCCAAGAAAAGCACGATTGGCTAACACATCTGGCAAAAGAAGAAAAGAAAAAGCATCCAGAAATGAAAATCTTTTTGATGGGCTCGGGGAATCATTACTCAAATGTATTTGATGTTCAAATCAAGCTCATTACTGGTAATTCTTCTTTTTGTGAAATAGTAAGTAACTTTGAATCAGCGCGCGACTACTTCTATGAATACGCCAGAGATAACGCTGGCGCGCTGCTTGTAATTGATGAATATACGCTTCTTGCTACTGTGATGCGTCACGAAAAGCAGGACTACTTAAGACAAATGCTTATGTATATTACTTCAATTGGGCACAGTGCTGGTATTAATGTATGGATTTCTGCTAGCAGTGACAAAACTTGTGACTTAAATTTAAATCGAAGCTTTTTGTCTCAAATGAAGGTTTTACAGGCACCAGCCAGAACACTCACGAGCAAGCAATAAACAGGCGCCAATCCATATGTCCAAAAAATTAGAGATTGACCACGTAAAAAAATGGCGCCGACCAATTGAGCGGTTAGCAACAATTCCGGCGCCTGATGGCAATTACTTGTTGCCTTTAGATATAGCACACCACTTACGTTTAAGGTATTTCAGGATTTAATTATGTCGGCAGAAGCAAAAATAGACTTTGACACAGCGCTTACTGTACTTCAAGAAGTTTGCCGCGTCAATGAAAACCACCCTGGTTACATTGCAAATACGATGCGAAAACTCTACGACGAAAAAACCTTCAATCTCGAACAATGGCAAGCTTTAGCATCTGCCAGCGACAAGACAAAGAAATGGGCGGCACAACAATGGGCAATGAATCAAGGAGATGAATAAAAATGGAAAACCAAAACATGACCGATGATGACATGATGCTAGCCGCTCAACAATTGGCAGGATTGGCGCCTGTTGATGAACCGACAAACAATACTGACACAAAAGATAAGGAGTAAAGCAGTGGAAGAAAGGCGAAACCGTTTAAGAATAAAGGTCGGCGACCAGTTTAATTCATGGACAATAGTTGCTGAAGCGGAAAATTTTGGCAAAGACAGGGGCAGAAAATTTGAATGCAAATGCATTTGCGGTAGTACAAAAATTGTGCTGTTAAATTCTTTGCGGCAAGGTACAACGAAAAGCTGTGGGTGCTTAAATAAAAGCAAAAGAAAGCCATTTGGGCGAACATACCGCATTTGGAAAGCAATGAGAGCGAGATGCAATAATCCAAAAGCACACATCTATTTTGGAAAAGGCATTACAGTTTGCGAGCGATGGAATGATTTTGAGCTTTTTCTAGAGGATATGGGCGAGTGCCCAAGAAATTACAGCATTGACCGCATTGACTCGAACGGTAATTACTGTCCTGAGAACTGCCGATGGGCTGATAGCTTGACTCAAAACAACAACACTAGTCAAGTCCGGCTTATTACCTACAATGGGAAAACTCAGTCACTTTCTTGCTGGAGTAGAGAGCTAGGCATTAACAGGTCTACTTTGCAAAACAGGTTAAAAAGCGAAACTGACTTGGAAAGAGTTTTTAGCGGAAATAAGAACAAAAGGAGATTTCAGAAATGCGCGGACTAAGTTTTTTTGGCGCCAGTTACGAAAACCCACTAATCAGAGACATCGCCGAAACCTGGGGTGATGACTGTAGTGGCGCCACTGAATCAGATACAGCGTTCTGTCTCTACAACCTAAGCTGGCAATACTACATGAATCTAGGTATTGCTGGTGTTCAGTTCCCGCCAAGCGGTGATGCCATCGAAGTTAAATCAAGAATTGACGAACTAGACAGGTACGAGATTGCTTGCTTGATTCAGGCATTGGCACACAAAGATAGAAGTCGTCCGCTTGGTTTTTGGGGATTAAGCTACGGAAACGAGCTAATCAAAGACATCTCTGAAACATGGGACGAATTGCAGTCCATCTCAGAGATTGACCGATTCTGGTTAATCAGCGAACTTTCAGAAAAATACGCAGAGCTAGCACACAGACCAGGCGCCATTCTTTCCGATGAAGCAACAGAAATTGTTGACAGAATGAACGAATTAGACAGCACTCAACTTTACGCTCTAATTCGCACATTAGCTAACTAAAATTAGCAAAAAATTGGCGCCTGTCTTAAATATTTAATTAAAAAGATTGAGAAATTGGTGCCTTTTTATTTTTGTAACGGTTGTCACCCTGACAGGTTCGGTGACAGGTTCGGTGACAATGTACGGATGACAAAATTTATTTAAGTTTGTCATCTGACAATTGTTACAAAGCATGATTTTGCAAGAAAAATTACCGCCAAAAATGTAAAAAAGGAGGTATTTGGCATTGTTTTTACAAGATTACAATTTCGGAGGTGATAAAACATGTAACGATTGTCACCCCCCGTACATATGGACTAATGTACGGTTATTACGGATAAAAGATTGCTTTGGCGCCGAATTAATGTCAAAAAACCAGTGGAGTTTTGCATTAGGAATAAGTCATCGGTCTTTACAACGGTGGGAGCGAGTTTACATTGATAGGCAACCTGAATTATTGATGTTTGCTCGTGTTTACCACAGGTCTTATGCTCTCAAGGTTTCTGCATTAGATGGATACAGGCGCCTGATTTTAACAATTATCTATTTCTTGAAAAGGGGATGGATAACTGGACAGGCTGAGACGAAAGAAGGAATCGCTAAATGGTTAATAGAAAACCAGGGTGATATTTCAAGAAGACAATACGAAGAATGGATTGCCAAGGAGTAAAAGATGTTTAGCAGAAAAGAAGCGTTTGAATATTTCAACAAGTACGACTGGTCGAAAGTGGAATTGCTGTTGCTCGAAAGTGGCTTTGACCCAGAAGCGAAAGAATTTCCACCTGACGCGATAGAGAAAGTAGAGCAAACATTCGGTGCCGTGGAGGGAGTAGCCAAACGATTAAGTGGCGCCAAAAACAGCAGCGCGATTGCGATTAAGAACGAAGCGTCTATTGTTCAGCAAGGATTAGCGGGACTTGACATCGCTGTACCCGTTGAAACCTTGGTTTATTTGGTAAAAGGCGCCATTAGTGAGTACGAAAATGCAGCGTTGATGATTCACGATGCAGGGCAAACCGCTTTTGCAAGAACATTAAGTAACCAACAGGAAATGTTTTTCAAGAGCGTCGCCCAGTCGATGCAAGAAAATACAGACAAGCTCAACGAGGTATTTAGTTCAGAGGCAATTCAAAAGTTTGTAGACAAAGCGATACCAGAGGTTAAAAAGTTCGATGTTGATGCTTTCTTGGAGGAGCAAGCCAAAATCAAAAAGCAGACCGAGAAGCTAAAAAGCCGAACAACTATTAAAAAGGTAGACCCTAGTGAACCATTCGACATTGACGGATTCCTAGACGAAATGAACAAAAAGATGGAGAAATACAACAATGATTAAGCGTAGAACCTGGCGCCGCAACAAATCAAAAATCATATTTGGCGCCTTAATCCTCGGAAGTCTTGCATTCTCCCACAACGACATATCCCGCAACATGGCGGGAATGCAGCAAATGAGAGCGGACTTAGAAAAGCAAGCTAACGACCAAACAAAGTTGGAGCTAAACGAAGAAAACATTCAAGCACAATCAGTTATTGCTGACGCAAGGCTAAAACGTGGATGTATCCCAGTGGTTGACCCAAATCCTAAAGTGGTTGACGGTTTTACTTACTTCAATTTGGTTCCACTACAAAAAGAGGCGCCAGTAAGAGATAGAACCAACAAATCATATTTAGTCGCAGGAACCTGTGTGGTTGGCGCCAATGGCGAAACCGCAATCCTTCAAGAAAACAACGAAGGTGTACCAGTTGCTCTGAATATCGCGGTTGGTGGTTCTAAGGAACTAGTTGATAAAAACATTCGCAGAATTGCGGGAAGTAAAGCGAAGGTTTTCTGGAATACACCGATTAAGGAATAAAGAAAGGCGCCTGTTTAAGATAGGCGCCAAACAATAAAAGGACATGTAGTAATTATGAACTTAGAACTAGTCAAAGAACAAATCAAATCTGAAATCAAGGTTGATAAAGCAGGGAAAGGGACGGCATCGATTAGGGCAACCGCTCGGTTGTGCGATGTAAGCCATACGACGCTAAACAAGGCTTTTGATGGTGGAAACTTAAATCCGGGTAAATTGGCTGGAATGCTAATCCAGCAAGGTTTTAACCCGGAAACTTTCTTAGAATCAGGTACTCCTGATTTAGCAGTAGCAGTAGTTGTTAAATACTACGCTTATTCTGAATATTCCGGCGCCAGATGTACCGAACAAGCACGACTGGTTGACTTAGCTTTTTCAGGAGTTGGCGCCAGAAGTTGGATGCGAGAAATAGCAGGGTGGCGAGAAAACAGGGTTATTGAGATTTCGCCGCAGGATAAGCCGACATACGTAGTTGCTCGTGAAATAGCTGAACAGGTGGCATGGATTGAAAGTAATATCTCTGACAAGAATATTTCAACGACATTGATACAACACGCAATGTCTTCAATTAATCCGGTACTCCTGCCCCTTCCTCAACAAGAACAGGCGCCAACAACTGCCAAAACAAAGAATGGGAAAAAGAAGCCAGAAACAGAAACAAAGCCTGATTACTTTCTACCAACTGGGAATTATCAACCGCTAGAAAGCTTTTTTATTAATCAATGCTTACCAATAGCAATCGAAGCGACTAAATCAGCAATAGGCTTTGAAAAATTCTTCAGTAAACACGTTCGGCTTATGTCAGTAATTGGATGTGACGCTTTGATTCCCTGGTATAAAGATTGCCCTGCAATGCGTGAATCTCTAGCGCTCGTTTTGCTAGAGTGCGGATTTGACCCCGACGAATTATTAGTCAAACCTTGGTAATTCAGGAGTAAACAAAATGGCATTAGGAAATAAAGGCGCCAGTAATTCTTCATCCCCACCACCCAGTGGTGGATTAGGAAATAAAGGCAAAGGGAAAAATAAAGGAGGATTAATTAGATGGTTAATTTATCTGATGTACGCAGGAGGAGGCGCCGCAATCGCATGGTTCGCTTCCATGAATATCGCACCATATAAAGCGTTTTTGAGTAACGCAGGTGTGGAGATGGCGAAAAACGGTTTTATGGCGTTCTTGATGTGGTTGCCACTAATTGGAAATATTCTAAGATTTTTTGGAAATGCCACGGTATGGATTGGCGCCATGTTAATTTGGCTACCCATTCAAATAGTCGAAGTACTGCCCGGTGTTTTGTGGCGTTCACCCCAATTTTTATCAGCAGTGATTGCAGCGAATGATTCAAATGGTTACGTCGCACTTAAGGACAATGACGGGATGGCGGTTAAGTCTGCAAAACGAGCGCTTAATAATTTCATTGATAGCTTTCTTAAAAATCTGTGGCTGTACTGCATTGGCGCCTACTTATTAGACTTAGCAATTTGTGCTTGGTACTATCCGCTAATACCTGGTGCCAGTTGGGACAAAACTGTGACACTATTATGGCTTGGGCAATGGCGCCGGATTTCCACTGCTAATTTGTTCGGGATTATCTCTACTCTCTTTGCTGTAGAGATTGTGATTCACGTCTTAATTACTATTTGGATGCTTCACAAATTTATTCGCGGTTCTGCTAAAAAATCAGCGTAGCAGGTTTGCTTAATCTGGGTTCAATTCCCAGATACGCTATGTGTCACTATTCATTTTTATGGAATCCGATATGTCACGCTTCGATTTAGAAAAAACAAACAAAGACCCCGAAGAGTGGGGGCAACTTGCTTTACAAAATGTTGGCAACAATGGTTTACAAATGCATGTATTCGGTGGTTTTGCCCTTGCTGCTACCGTCGCTGTAATGTCAAATCCATTAACAGGCGCCTTAGTTGCTGGTTACGTTTTATTCTCAGCTTTTGAAAAAGGGCGTAATCAACAGAAAAACTTTGATGCTGTCAGAAAAGGGTGTGTGGCCCATGTTCTTGATGGTGGAGAATTTAGAGCATATGTTCGTCAAGTTGGACACGAAACTGTGATGAAAGAATTGCAGTACGCCACTGAGGAAGAATACGAAATCAGTGACGCTGCTTTAGATTATTTGGAACAAGTGGCGCCAACAGGTACACAAGATACACCGAGGCTAGCAGGATTTCCGGCGCCAGAATTGCTACAACTTCCACAATCACAGGCGCCATTTATACAGAGTGATGCTTCACAATACCAGGCTGATTACTCAATAGATATTGTCAAGGAAATAACGGTGCCAATTAGAAACTGTATTATTTTTGGAGTTGGTGGTAGCGGAAAAGGGATGCTAGTTTCCAACGCAATTAGACGAATCAAACACGATAATCCAAATCGTAAAATATTTTACATCGACCCTAAAAACGAGCCAGGTGAGTATGGTTACACTGAGGGGCATTGCGACGTAATTAGAAGATTTACGGCAGATGGTAAATCCAATGCTGAGATTTGCGAATTTATTACTGCTACCTTGAAGGAATACCAAGAATGGGTAAACAATCAAGAGGAATCTTTGTTAATTATTGATGAAGGTTCTGTTCTTGGCAATGCCGCCAAAAAAGAAAAAAATGACGACATTGGCGCACTGATTTTACATATTGCATCGTTAGGTGGCGCCAAGCGTAAAAATATGTGGCTCATGGCTCAATCCCCCTTTGTGTCACCACTTGGTTTAGATTTGAATACTACTAGCCAAATCGCAGCAGTGTGTTTAGTAAGTAGTGCAAATACTGGAGTTTTAAAACAATGGTCACGTTCGCCTATCTTAGAAAAAATTACTCTTGAAGAGATGAACAGATTAATTGCCGAGTCGCCAGTAAATCGCGCTGTTTATTTCGGCGGGAATTCTAAATGGTACGCAATGCCCGAATTGACGAACTATTCAGATATTGACCGCGACAACAACAGACCAACTGGTGACGCTCTTTCAAAAACTGAGCGTCAAGAATTGAGAGATGCGACATCTGGCACCGCTGTACAGGCGCCACCCAAAACTGATAACACCGAACAGCTAATCAACAAACTAAGTCGTTCACGTCAAACTAGTTTAGAAGACTTTATTGCTAAGGATTTAAAGGCGCCTGAACGTATCCAAGAATTAAAGCCTGCGATTGTGTCAGTATTACGAGAAGCGAAACGCAACGATTTACTTGAAACATTTAATTTGGGATGGCTAGCAATTGTCGAACCAATCGCAGCAATGAAGCATTACGCAATGGGTAAAGAATTGAATTTAGAGGAGATAAAAGAGGCATGGCTACTTCACACTGGGCAGCAACTGAACGACCAAGGCGCCCAACTTCTAAAAAACAAAATCAACGAGTAGATAAAAGCGAATACGATAAACGTTATGGCGCCGGGTATAACCGTATTTGTGCAATTGCTCATAGACGTACTCGACAAGTATGTTGCGTTTGTTTATGGTGCCAGTCTTCGGAAATACACCATGTATTTTATGGCTCTGATGTTATTGGCTGGTCTGTATTTCCTGTTGATGCAGAGTGCCATGCTAGAATTTGCCACAGTAAAGAAAACTGGATTACGGATAAAGACAATCCAGTCTGGGGC
Organism: Calothrix sp. PCC 7103; assembly: GCF_000331305.1. Classification (GTDB taxonomy): domain Bacteria; phylum Cyanobacteriota; class Cyanobacteriia; order Cyanobacteriales; family Nostocaceae; genus Dulcicalothrix. The sequence goes on from NZ_KB217478.1 coordinate 2,390,278, forward strand.
AACCGAAACACTGAGGAGTTTATTAAAAAACTCCGTGACAATTATAAATTTCTAAGATGTGGAATTGAAAAATGAAAACAATAATTGTATATCACCAAGTCAAACCAGGCATGGACTGTCCCGACGGGATATGTGCTGCTTTTATCGCATCTAAATATTTTGGTTACGAAAACGTAGAACTAATTGGAGAAGTTTATTTAAACAACTCTGATTACGAAAACTACCAACTGCCCTTCGACCCAACAGGAAGAGACGTTTTTATCCTAGATTTTTGTTACCCTGAAAATGTTTTAAAACAAATAGCAGGCGCCGCAAACCAACTCATAATCCTCGACCACCATAAAGACAAGAAACCAGTAATTGATTCAATCAAGAATTTCTCTGGCCGTGTGCTAGGAATCTTAAAGTCAGATACAGATTGTGGCGCCACTATCACCTGGGATTATTTCTATCCTGGCATTCCTCGTCCTGCATTCCTAAAATCAGTTTATTCTAGAGATACTGGCGCCTATGGTTATTATACTGGTGATGTTCCGCATTTAGAGGCAATTGCTAATACCATTTCTGCTTTACGCGCTGGTAAAAAAGGTAAGGATGCTTTTATTGTTTTTGAATTACTGCTCAAGCTAGAATCGACGGATATTTTAGAAGAATTAGGGAACCCAATAATTAGCGAACGCGATGAGATGTGCGAAATAGAAATAGAAAATTGGCGCCAGTCTCCACATTTTCTAGACCTTTCTCAATTCCAGGATGAACCAAATGGCAAATATCAAAATGTCCCGTTCATCAAAATCAAGAATCCTAAATTAGACGAACACTACTCGATAGTAGGCGCCAAGCTTGCAAAATACTACCAAAACTTTTTTGTAATTGTCCAAAAAAGTACAGAAAAAGACTCTCATCACTTACGCGCGCACGCCGACAGCCCTATTGATTGCTCTGTAATCGCCAAATCATGTGGTGGTGGCGGACACGCAAAAGCAGCAGGATTCACGATTAAAAAATAAATTAAACCCCTCTTAACATTAATTTGTTAGGAGGGGTTTTTATTTTTGGCGCCTACCCCTCCCCACCCTATTGACACACCGTGGTACCACGGTTATCATAAAGAAGTCAGACAAACTTCTTATGGATTGCGTTATGGATTCTGCTACATTTTCGGGATACAAAGTTGGTGATAGGGTTGTTCGCAAGAAAGCTACTTCTTATGGCGCCGTGTGTGTCGGCACAGTACAAGAAGCTTACGGCGAAACATTGGTTATCGAGTGGGACGGACGCTACAGTAACTTGAAAAAAACTATTAAAGTAGCAAATGTGGCGCCTATTTCTGAATTGGAAAGAATCAAGTCTAGAGTTCAGTCTTCAAATAAGAAAGAACTGTCTTCAAAAATCGATAACAGTCTTTCATTTTTTGAGAAATGGAAAAATGAAGACGGTTGGCTGTACGACACTTGGGTGAAAATGCCCTTGCTGCCAACTGACCTAGAAAAGCACTTTAACTATAAAGAAAAATTTCATCCAGAAAAAGGATACTTATGGGCTATCAAAATCAGCAAAAGTTAGCTCAACTTTTAATATTTAAAAAAAATAAATCCCCTTCTAGCATTAATTTGTTAGGAGGGATTTTTATTTTTGGCGCCTGTATAGTACAATGTAACCATGTCACTATCCATTAAACAAGAAGCCTTCTGTCAAGAATATGTCAAAAGCGGCAACGCCACAGCCGCTTATTTTAATGCTGGCTATGCGGTAAAATCACCAAAAGCGGCAGCAGTAGAAGGCGCCAAGTTACTTAAAACTCCTAACATACAGGCTAGAATCGCCGAGCTGCAAGCATCTCGGAGTACACGCACTCAAATCGAGTCAGACAAGGTGTTAAAAGAGATAGCAAGGTTAGCGTTTGCTCAACTAACGGACGTAGTTAAATTTAATAACGAAGACCTAGAAATCAAGGATAGCGACACACTCAACGAAGACACAAAAGCGGCTATCCACAAAATATCAATCACTAAAGACAAGTTTGGCGCCATTAAAAAGTCAGTAGAGATGCACGACAAAAAAGGCGCCTTAGCTTTACTAATGAAATACCTTGGACTAGATAGCGACTTCAATTCAGCAATAGCCACTCTCAGAAAATACGGATTGGTTGTGTATCAAGAAAATGGCGCCTGGTCTATACGCGAGGAATCATGACCACCTTAATCCTTCCCGTTGCGTATAATTTTCAGTTTGTAAATTCGGCGCCTATCACTTCCACGAAACTAGGTGATGGTTACTCATTAGATAGTGGCGCCTATAATCAACGTGACACACAAATTACAATATCCGCCAATATCACCACTCAAACAAAACTAACCGAAACACTAGATTTATTTGAATCATTGGCAGGGAAAGAGAAATTCGACTGGCGCCCGTCTTCCGAATATCCGCTACGTTCTTGGTTTTGCGAATCTTGGAATATTCGATGGGAAGCTGATAATCTTTGGATTTTAGGCGCCAGTTTTACCAGTCGTTGATTGTGTCAGTATTACGAAACAAGAAAAAGTTGAATACACAAGTTGATTTGAACTATAACAAGCGCCTATCTTTCGGGAAGTGGCGCCTGTTTTGAACTATGTAAGCACTAATGCTTGATTAATCTGCATTTCCTCCTGGCTTTCTTTTTTTGCCCCATTCAGTCAGAATGTATGCCCCGTTCACTTCTTCGATTAGTTCTTGGCACTCTAGCGATTCCATTAGTGTGTCAAAGCCATAAGACACACTTGAGTTTTCCTCTATCATGTTATAGGTAGGAATAATGTCCTGTGACAGCAGGTCATCAATTATGAAGCAGATTTCTTCTTCGAGTGTCCATAGCGCTAAGTCTGCCGCTAATTTCATGCCATTTAGATACTCTTCAGGAACCTGCCACTCTTGAATTTCTCCAGCCATGAACATGTCGTGCAAAACAATTAGTGGTGTGCTTTTAAAAAATTCGTAACTATACATTTTGTCCCCCTTGTCCATTCTTGTCAATTGATTGAATTATTAATTGGCGAAAAGCATCTGCTTTCTTTATCCCCTGCTGTGTAGCTAGCTGTTCAACTTGTTCGTAATATTCGATGGGTAAACGGAACGAAACAATTGGCGCCTTTAAGTCATAGTTCTTGTCGGCCTTAATTTGTGAGCTTTTGCGATTAGCCATTTTGTGCAATTTCTCCAAATAATTGATAAGCAACAGCATATAAATCTTTCAGCATTCCCAACGATTCGCATTCGTCCAGCTTGGAGTGGCGATTGTTTTTAGCACGGACTGATAAATCAATGTGGTACAAATCTCTGAACTCTCGGTAGAGTTGGCGCCAAGCGAAATGGTGTTCACATCCTGTAGCAAAACAAAAATCTCGGACAATACGATTAATTCGCATACGCACTTCCATTGCTGGTGTGACTACTTCTGGTGGTGGCGCCGTTACAAATGCTTTTTCTGCTGCTATTTGCTTGCTTTCAAAATCTTGGACGCGCGAAGACAATACTGATATACGCTTTTCTTGTTCAGAAAATCGTTTTTCGTGTTCTACCAGTTGCTGACACATGCCTAGCATTATTTCTGCCTGAGACATAGGACGATGAGTCGCTGACTTTGCAATTTGTTCACATTGCAAAAAGTACAAGCGAATTTCTTTCCCCTTAGCAGTGCCAGACATCATCCCCCACTGCTTAAGACAATCACAAGTCATCTTAATTTGCTCACGATTGCTGCAACCCCCTTGCGGTCTGAGTTCCTGAGACTTAAGGAGTTCAAAATCAACACCTTCAATAAATCCGCATTTAAGAAAATTCGTTTTTGCGTTATCTTTGCGGCTATACCCTAACCAAGTCCAAGCATCGTCAAAGTCAACAGGGAATTCTTCGGATGATTCAAAAAGCTGTTGAGCTAATTCTTGAGAAAACGGTACAATGTTCATGTTTACTTCCCAAAAGGATAAACCACGCGCCAGATGCTTACGACATCGTGGCGCCTATTTATTTATATCGTAGCGATACGCATTGTGTCAAGTATCTGTCAAGAATATTTTTGCAAGCCACATCATCAAGCGCAAAGAGTTTTACGTTGCAATACTGACACACTGGCGATAATAAAAAATGGCGCCAATTAAGAACGCCACCAAACTCTCTATGCAAATTTTAATACTGACTCAAAAACACTCACCCTTATTATACTTACTTTTTTTCTTGAATCTGAGCAAAATAAGTTCGTTTTAGTTCCTCTCTAAAAGCGCGGATAGTATCAGGCGCCGATGGTAAAAATCTCTCACCATCATTTACATATTTCTCGACACTGGCCCATTTAACTACTCGGTCGTGTAATTCGGGGTGGTCTTCTAGATGACGAGAATCTAAAAGTGATTGAATGGCACCCCATGCCACAGCTTCGCGTTTTGTTTCTGTCGGTGATTTATCTAGTAATTTAGAAACCACAGACAGGCGCCGCAAACAAACATTATCATCAAATTTATCGCTGGTACACTCTTTTAGATTAATTAATTCTTGTGTCAGTGTTTGTTTTTGGGTAGTTTTGATATTTGCTTGGTCAATGGCGCCTACTATTTGTAGGGTAAATTGCGCGACTACAACAAATAGAAATAAGCCTGAGAATAAATGTGTCCAGGGTGATTTCGTAAATTTGTTTAGGCGCCTAGTAGAATTTAGTTTATCCGGGAAGTCCATCTAAAAGTTCTCCGTAATATCCTCACCTCGTTGTATTCTATCTCTAATTCGTTTCTGTTTTTGCGATTCCCGAATTTCTTTCAGGAGTAAAGCCAATTCTCGCAACAAATCTCTATGTTCATCCCAGTTATCAAAGAATTTTAAATAGTAGCTTAGATAAAATAAACAAGACAGCACACCAGCGAAAAAGAAGGCGATTTCACCAGTGGCTGCATTCTTAAATAGTGCTTTAAAAAAGGCCTCTAATATTTCCACTTAAACATCCCTTGATACTATTCCCAAAGACGCCAAACCCCCAACACTCACGTATCTGGAAACATTCACCACTTCCTGGCGCCAACCATTAGGGAACATTGCAATATATCCTGCAACGGAAAGAATGGTGCCAATTGTTGTGGTTTTCCAATTTTTAATTACTGCTAATTTGATTTGGTTCATTGCTCGTTGCCTCCTCCATAGCTAATTGTCCCGGTGTTGCTATCCAAGGTTCCCATTGTATTTCAAATTTGCCGTTTTCTGTATACCAATCATAGCCTTTTCTCAATAGCAACTCTATGGTTATTGCTTTCTTGATTCCTTGACCAATCATCGAACGAGTGGCGCCTACTAATCTTGAATACGTCATAGCTGGTTGACCGTTCAAATCATTGCCAGCAGTTCCTTGATAACCTAATTCTGTAAATATCCAAGCAGGGAAACCAGCAGGAATCATTCGGCGCCTACAATCCAATAAATAATCAGCCAACGGTTTAATTGCATTATTTTCGCTCGCTGCTTTTTTTATTTCTGCTGCGTTATCCAGGTAAAGGTGTGTCAGTATTAATCCACTGTTCAATGCTGCTTGATGGCGCCGTTCGTAGTCCTGTAAATCTTGTTGTGTTTTACCAGGCGCCATTATATGCAACCAAGGCGCCACACCTGCTTCGAGCGCTACTTTTGATAAAGCATATTCGGCATCTCTCACGTTATCCCAATCAGTAATTGCTTGCGATTTTTTTAAATAGCTTCTACCGTATCTAGTTCCTTTTTTTCTTAAGTAAGAGAATTGGATAATTTTAAAAGGATGAAAATCTATTTGTGATGTTCCGCCGACTGATTTTTGATAATATCCCTCTAGAAAACCTGTTTCTGTACGTTTCACGAACATCGACAAGGTGGGCATATAAATTGATGATTTAATGCCCCAATCGCCAGAGCTTATTCCCTCTTTCTCTATACCAAGTTGAAAGAATGAATCACCAAAAAATAATGTTTCTAGTACAGTGTTTTCTAGGATATCGGCGCCAATTACGTTTTCGTCACCATCTCTTCTGCTCGCCAAATCACTGGCTATTACCAAAATATCAGGATTAGTTTTTGTACCATCTGGCAATTCTGGCGCCACTGACCAGCTGCCACTACCACCATCTTGTGACTGAAAACAATCTAAAGCCATTAATTCAATTGCTTTGCTTGCTTCTTTTGAATAGTGAAATATCTCCAATAGCCTTTGCGTGATTTCTCGGTTATCTTCTACAAAGCGGACTGGCATTTCTGGAACATCTAAATCCCGCCGTGCCAAATTCCGAGATACACCATAACCAATTGGATATGGACTACCTTGAATGGCGCCATCTCTAAACCGAAAACTACGCAGCAACCTTCTTAACCGATTTAACATAAAACGCTAGTACTAAATAACTTCTATTGTACTAGGCGCCTGACTTTCTAAGAGCGTGCCCTTAATTCGTTTGTCAAAATCTAGTATCCCGTCTTTTTTCGCCAATAGCTCCGCGACAACTTCTTTTATTGATACTATTTCGTGAACGACTACTCGTCCTTTATTCTTTCTTGACGCATCCAGTACTATCGTTCCGAAATCTTGCCAATTTTCAATAAAATGTAACTCTCCGCTAATAAATGCCAGCTTGTAATCAAAAAACAATGGTGACTGACTTCTTTCTTCGATGAATGGAAGTACTTTGCGAATCTCTTGCAACGTAATTCTCCCTCTCAATTTATCTACTAATTTGATTTGTATAATCTTTTCCCAAGAATAAACAATATTTGGTCGTTTAGGATTACCAATCTTTTCGGGAGATACAAGCATAGTTGCATCCATATAGCTCAGTCGGCTTGAATTTACACCAGTTACCGCAATAGTTTCTTGCCTTGTAAGTCCACTTGTCATAATCTTTATCCCAGGATTTACTCTCTATTATGCGCCTGTGTGTCAAGGTTATTGTTTTACTGGCGCCACATGAAACAAATTATGATATAGTCATTAAATAGACCCCTCGCGATGCGTCAACATCCAGGGGTAGTACAAAACATTCTTCGGAGATTTTGCACATGACTAGTTTAACAAAAAAAGGCGCCTTTTCGGAATCAATTTTCGGTAACATTGAACACTTAGGTGATAGCAAAGCAGAGATTGGGATGGCGCGTGAGTATTTCAGAGGTATAGGCTTTGACGAAAAAAGTTTTGCTTTGCTTCCAAGTAATGAGCTTGCTTATCTGTATTTACTGGAATTAGCTGCGTCTATAGCACACTCAAAAGAGTATTTTTATGCAAGCAGAGATGCCGCTTTCTTGCAATGGGCATCAGCAATGTTCCCGCTAGACCCCAAAAATCGATACGCCAATTTGTTTTTGTTGGTAGGGAAACAAGTACATGAAGCTTTTTGGTTTTGGCACTCTGAGCCGTATTATCACGAGTTCTTTAAAGCAAATTATCAAGCGTTGATACCCGGCTCGGAATTAGCGGTCAGAAAAAACAATGTTAAACACGTACCTGATTTCTGGTTAACAATTAATTCGCAGTACGTACCAGTTGAGATAAAAGAGCATCCGTTTGACGATATAGCGCTGAAACAGCTTCAACGCTATATGCGGCAGTATCACTGCAATCAAGGGATAGCAGTGGCACCTAGTTTATCAGTACCACTGCCGCACAATGTTCAATTTGTCTCCGTTTCCGACGAAGTTGTTTCTACCATGTCCAAGCAAAAGAGTCAGATAAAGATAGATGGGCAATATGTTAACTACTACATCCGGACGCAAGTTGAAGAGTTTTTACTAAACAAAGCCAACCAAAGAATAGAGGAACTAAAGGCACAAATCAGGAAACGGACATTTAATTGGCCAAATTCCCAGGCGCCAACTTTGTGATTATGTGCCCGAAGAAAATGTACAGGAAGTAATCAACCTCCTAATCTCTGACCATCGACAATTACTACTTGGTGAATAAATAGATATCCAATACGGGTATAGCCACTACCTATACCCGGTCAACGAATAAACAGGCGCCAATCCAAACTAAAACACCCACTTAGTTAATCTAAGTGGGTGTTTCTGTATCTATATAAATACTGACACAGTTTATCTACTTTCTTCATACGCTTTAATTATAAGCGCGCGTACAAATTCAGTGGCGCCAATTTCTTGATTAGCTACAAAAGATGCGTATGGTTCCCTGAGTCTCACTGCTACTTGATACCTTCCACCTTTTCCTCTATCCGAAAATGTACCGTCAGAATTTCTTTTCATTTTTATCGTTCAACCTATTGACATCTCCACGGTACCACGGCTATTATAAAAGAGTCAAGGCAAAACCACCCTGCTAGTTTCTCAGGCTGCACAGGGTGGCGCCACTAAAAACCACGAACGACTTAAAGAGGCAATTAACATGTTAGCAGAATTAGTTCAATTAGGCGACCAACAATTAGAATGCAGAGTCAACGACCAAGTAGTAGCAGTAGTAGAGTATGACTGGTCACGCGATGGTGACACACAACCTTACCAAGTTCGAATTGGTGACAAGGTTTACCACACTGCTAATACAGAAATGAAATGTGTTGCTTGGGTAAACTGGCATTTAAAAAATGGAGTGCTACCAGTAGCAGAGGCGCCAGTTGAAACAATTGCAAAAGCTTGCGACGAAAACCAAGTAGTTGCTCATGATTCCAAAACAGCTACAGATGTTTGGGTCGTTACCACTGTAGACAACAAGATGATTGGAATAGTAGGCGCCAATAGTGATGGATGGTGGGCGATGCCATCAAGCTCTACTACTTCGATTCCACTTCGTCATAAATCGTGCCAAGAATTGATTAGTAGATTGGTGATAATCGAAAGTGTTTTATCGAAACCGTAAATAATCGCAGGTCTTACAAGGTAGATAACCTCTACCTTGTAAGGCAAGCAATTTGTTTCACACTTGCTAGTTAGTTAAAATGTTTTTAGAAATTCCGGCGCCTGTTTTAGTTCAAATCATCCTAGAGAAAAAAGACGAAGGATGTGACCCACGTAAAGACCCCGACGGGTGCGCGGGAAAAGGGGCGCCATTCAGAGGACAAGGAAGAAGATTTAGCTTTGAGCCACCACCAAATAATCCGCGCCCCCAATGTAAAAACAGAAGTTGTACTGGAGGTGGTACGCGATTTAAAGTTGCTCTTCCAGGTGTTCCCACTCTTCCGTGGTGTCCAAGTGACGGAAGCATCAAGCCACCAAAATGTAGAAATGGCTCAGAAAGTGGAGGATTTAAAATTGACAAATATATAGTGGTTGCAAGCAAAGACCCCAACTGTAAACCACCTGACCCCAAACAATGCACACCTGGTCAATTCTGTCCTCCTGATTGCAGTGGGACAGATACCGACCACGGTTCTGGAACTAGATAACCATGAAACAAAAACTACATCAAATCAAATCCTGGCTTAAGCGCATCCTAGGCGTAGAAACAGAAGAAAGCAGAATCAACGACTCATACAAAAGGTGAAACGCTATGTCAGCGACAAAAGAAAACGCATACAACTACGAAAATGGTGATTACGAATTTACAGGCTATGGCACCAATGATGATTCTGACTACCAATATCAAGAATATTTAAAATCAATTGGTCTTGGTCTACGAATTCACATAGATAATGGCTGGATGTGGTTCTGTGGCTTTAAATTCGATTTACCAGTAGTTGATGATAACGTCAAACTCAGTAAGAAAATTGCACCATCTGACTTACAACCACTAGTAGACAAACTACAATCTCTTGGTTATGAAATAACTGTAATGTTTCGCAAATAATACTGTATCTGGCGCCTATTATTGGCGCCTATCTAACACATGAAAAGAGACATCAAGCTTAAAATCAAGCGACTACACCGAAACAATCTAACCTTTCAAGAAATTGCAGATTATCTAAACATCCCACTCCAAAAAGTTGAGTATGTGTTATCCGCCAAACGAGGCAAAGCAAAAATTGATGAGTGGATTATTCAAAAAATAAATGCGATGGCGAATGAGGGTAAGCATAGAATCGAAATCGCACAACACCTACATGTAGCGGTATCCACTGTAATCAAATATAGTCACAAAAATGCAAAAACCGAATACAAGTATTTATTACAGGCGCCTGACAACCAAATTCATAAAGTTTCTAATTTAATAGTTTTCTGCAAGGAAAACAATTTAAATTACAGAATGATGAGAAAAACAATCGAAGGGATTACAAGTCACCACAAAAATTGGAAGTGCAATGATTGGAAAAAATCTTATTCCCATAGAAAATAAATACCTCTGGACTGGCGCCATAATCTTAGACCAAAATAATCAGACGCGGGTAATCAAGCGAATCGCCATAGAGCCAAATCCAAAATATCCTGATTACTCAGCTACTTACTACACTGTAGATAATGGCGCCACTACAGCCAAACTCACCCGCAAACAGATTTCTCTTTACAAATTATTTATTTAGGAGACACGACAATGATTAAGTTAGGACTTTGCAACCCACCAGAACTTATTTATCTATATGTCAAGAGTGGAGAAGATGCAAACCTTGGCGCCTACCTATGGCACAGATACATAATCGAAACAGAAACAACGATTCCTGTTCAAGAGCGTGGATTAGCTGGAAACTTAATTGCGCTAAAACTAACCAGCAAGACTTTCAAGGGCAAAGAAAACATGAAGCTTGATATCGTAGTTCAAGCTGACAAGCCCTACGTTATTCGTACTGGCATCGAAACCAATTTTGCAAAAACATTCTTGCTTTGCGCTTCTCAAGTGCAAGATTTTTCCAACCCGTTGATTATCTCGGTGGCACCTGGTAAAGAAAATGTTGTATTCTGTCGGCTTTATGATGGACTGACTGAGCAACGAATTAAAGCAGAGTGGAATAACAACGCTGATTGGGCTAGCATAATCGCTACCGTTCAACAAAAACTTGGGCAACGCGATGAACCAGCAGACGTTTTTGAAAAACAGGCACCTGACATAGAATTTAACAGCAGCATCGATGTCGAACTAGTCAACCAAGAAATTGACCACATAATGAAAACGAAACAGATTGACCCACAAGACGCAAGACAATTTCTTTTTCAAGCATACGGTGTCCAATCTCGTAAACTTCTCACACCTCCACAGCTGCTAGACTTCAAAGAAAAATTTAGAATCTACGCAGCAAAACACGTTGGATAACCACTAATACAAAATATCTCTCAAATCATTGGCGCCTACTCTTGCACGATAGGCGCCTTTTCTTTGTCTACGTATCTACGAGTATAAAATACCACAATCTATGTACCTGACTTGTTGCTACCTGGTTCTCTCAGCGAACCAGGTCATCTTTAATCAACCAATACGAACTTAAATGCCAAAAACCGCGTGGTTGAAAGAATGCCACTTCTGACATACAAGCATGTCATTTCTAGCAAGCAATCGCCTATTCTCTTCTATCTACGTATCTACAAGTATAAATCAATTCATCTTGCTCACTTACTCCAGGGGTGGGTCATCCACCGGTGGGTTATCCGTCGCCGGATGACCCGTCGCCGGATGACCCGCACCCCGTATCTATATATAAGAAAAACAATAATAAGAAAAACAATATAAAAAATAAAAGAATTAAATCCCCCTATATCCCCCAAACCGGAAAAAGAGATGGGGAGGAATAGGCGCCATTAAATCAAAACTAGCCACCACTGAACCAGATACATCACACCTAGTAGTAACCAAGCCAGTTACAAGAAAAAGAAAGAGGCGCCGGGTCGTTCGGCAATCTCGAATAAACGCAATAACCATAAAGTGATGAAAGGATTAGGAATGGCGCCAGTATCTTGGATTGAGGGAAATAAAATGCGGTGGGTAGAAAGGGGAATAAAGCGATTGGATATGGTCGCGTCTATGTTTTATCGCGGGAGAAAAAACAGGCGCCTTAAAAGCGAAAATAACAGGCGCCAGTTTAACCAGAATTTAACAATGCATTTGTACCACGTCGTAAAAATAAGTAGTAGTATGTAGGTATTCAGTTTCCGGAAACTTAGGATATAAAATTATGGCTACACCATTAGACGTTGCTCAGTTCCAAGAGATTATCGGCGTTGTGCAAACCTTGTTGAATTTGATTCGTCAAATCGTTGCTTCAAAGGCAGAGGACACAGCAAAGATTGAAGAATTAACAGCACAAGTAAACGAGAAAGTGGCAGAACTCGAAAACATTGGCGCCACTAATGAAACAGCGAACGCTGGTCTTGCGTCATTGAAAGCTGAACTCGAAGCAGCAGTGGCAGAAGCAGCAGCAGCTATTCCCGCAGCAGTTTAATTCGGGTATCACGTTTTACTTTCGGCGGTTCTAAACTTAACTAAACTCCTTCATCCTGTGGTTGCACCCCACAGGCTTTTTTATGCCTTATACTCCTGCTGTACTACCATTTACACTACGACTAACGTGGTCGTTGCCCAAAAATTACGGCACCAATATAATCAAGCAGCAACAATCTGGAATCATCGAACGAGGCGCCGCTAATCAAACCAATATTGTTTCTCACACTTACCAAATAAAATCGTTTGTATATAGCTACTCCGAATACGAAACAATTGGTAATTATTTTGACGGGTTGGCGGGCAAACCATTTATTTTTGATGGCGCCATTTATTCCTGTTCCGAACACCGATGGACATGTGAAAGGAATTTATGGATATTTGAAGCAACTTTTAATCAGGTATACAAATAAATGATACTGACACAGATTGATGACTATATTGGCGCCATTTTTCAAGAATCTGGGCGCCATAATCACAAAAAAGAAGTATGCGGTATTGTGTCTGACGATAAATTCATAGTGACACAGAATATCGCTGATAATCCGCATGATGATTTCCAGATTAATGCATCTGAGATAGGCGCCTATTTTGGAAAGATAGATTTTATCTGGCACACCCATTGCCGTGACACACACCCAGATTTGCTTACCCCTTCAGATGTTGCGCTGTCACGGAAGATTCAGGTGCCAATTCTTATGGTGCATATTGTGACGAACGCTGTTGATTATTATGAGCCAAATAATTTTAATCCTTTCCCCTTGTCCCGTTGTGTTTCTCATCAAGTTTTGATTCCTAATGTAAAAGTTGGCGCCAGAAATATAAAATTCTACGAAGGATGGCAATCAAATGATTTGTTGTGGGGGCGTTCTGATTGTTTTGAAACGGTTCGCTGTTATTTTTTAGGAATGCACGGAATAGAAATTGGTAATTTTGATAGACCACCGTTACAAGGATTTCCGGCGCCTGACTGGCGGACACCGTGGATTGCAGAAAAGCACGGTTTTATCGTAGTAGACGATATCCGAGATAACGATATTTTAGAAATCGCTTTGAATGGGGGAGAGAATGCAAATCATTTGGCTGTAGTGGTTGACGCTCAACGCGGATTGATTTTGCATCAACCTGGATTTGGTCATCTGTCTCAGGTTTCTAGATTAGGTGGATATTGGCGGGACAGAATTGCAGTTGGGGAAGATAGGCGCCAGCGTGTGTTGCGCCATTCTTCATTTTGCTAGTACATTGCGAGGTTCATTCAGAACCCGGCAAAACTCGTTATTGCTTGTGTCGCCAATTGTAGGAGTCACTTGACACAATGGACAGTCCGAGCTAATATATGAGAAAGACAGGCGAGTAATAGGCGCCTGTCTTTCTGTTGAAAATTATCCGGTAATCAACATGAGTATTGTACCTTATTCCGAATTTTGCTTAAAGCAAGACGAAAATGAAGGTTTGTGGTTAGTTCGCAAAAAAAATGGGGCTGCGTTTGCGTCGCAGACTGCATTGGCGTGGATGTGCGAAGTATCTCAGCCAGCTATAGCGAACATAACGGGTCAAGGTGATAAATGCCCAAAAGCTATGATGGGATTGAATTTGAGCGATATAACGACAATCGAAAATCCAACCGCAGGACGCTGCATTGAAGCTATCCCAGCAAATGCGTGTCATGAAATTTTATTCTATTTTTCTTACGAAGCACGTGGACATGAAAAACGATTAAGGGCAAAAGATTTATGCAAGCGAATGGGAAAAGCTGGCGCCTCTGTATTTATTTATGGCATGGCTGGCTACAAGGTATCTGCTACTGAAGAAAAGGTAAAAGAACAAGTCAAATTTGCTGTTACGCCAGAGGAACGAATCAGCATGGCTGTTTCTTGCCTAGAAAAGATAGGCGTTGATTTAAACAACCCTCGAATTAAGCAAGGTATGCATGACTACGCATTAAATCTGCTAGGAGTGGCGCCTGTTTTGCCTAAGTTGAATGGTGACGTTTGGTGTGGCGTGGCGGAACGAGCGGAGCAGTTGGGATTCGGTCGAGTTGGCGCCAATTTATCCTTACGTTCCAGGTTGGGTGCATTTGTTTCTAAGAATTACCCAGAAATAGAAAGAACGAAGGAAGAGCGGTTGTGCAATGGTACTAATCAAAAGATTTGGATTTATCGGGTAACAGAACAGCTTGATTGTGCTATTAAATCATTTTTTGGAGGTATCGAAGGATGTTAACACCTGAAATGAAAAAAGAGCGTCAGCGTATTTATGACGAAAACCGCAAAGCAAACAAGATTACTTTACGAGTAAATACTGACACACTACAGGCAATGCAAGAAATGGCTGGACTAGAGGGTAAATCGCTAAACCGTTTTTGCATTGATGCTATTAACGAACGGCTAGCGCAATTGAACAAGCTTGTCTAGAAGGACTTTTAAGTGATATCGGTTTTCCGATATCCGAAATTTGCAGAAAAACAGGCGCCAATAATTAAAAACAGGCGCCAACAACCACAACACAAAAACATGAATTACCAATTAGACTTATTTAGTGAACCGCAGGCAATTACAAATCCTGTAGAAATAATCAAAAACCACGCTGGCAATCCTGAACAAAAACTAATAGTTTCGTGGGGAGTGGGTACAAACTCTACCGCAATGTTAATTCTTTGCAAAAAACTTGGCATTCGTCCTGATTATATTTTATTTGCAGACACTGGTGGAGAGTCTTACGAAACCTACGAGTATTTAGAATATTTTCAAGAATGGCTAGTCAAAAACGATATGCCCAAGCCGCATGTTGTTCGCGCTAGCTACGGAAATACAAGCGAAAAACGCAAGACTTACGCAAGTGCAAAGAAGACATTTAAGGCTTTACTATTTTGCGATTCAGTGGAAGTATTGACCTATGTCATTTGGTGGGTCGGGGTAACAGGCGCCACTCCTAAAACATTAGAAGAAAGCTGCCTAATAACACAAACGCTGCCATCAATGGCATACAACAAAAAAGCCTGTAGTCGCCAGTGGAAGATAGAACCACAAGACCGTTTTGCAAAAGAACAAGGGCTTTTTGCTGATGGACAAAAAGTTAGAAAGTTTATTGGCTATCACGCTGGTGAATGGTCACGCGCCGTCAATAAGAAATCAAAACAATTGATGCTGGAGGATGAGCATTATATTTACGAATACCCTTTGATTAAATACGGTATTAACCAATTAGCGTGCAATTTCCTTATTCAATCTGAAGGGTTAAGACTTCCCCCCAAAAGCAGTTGTTTTTTCTGCCCAAATAGAACACCATCAGAGATTTTGGCTTTACCAGAAGAGATGAGAGAACGTGGAAATTTGATAGAGCGAACGAACGAAATGGGAATACATTTTCAGCCAGGAACTTCAATTAAAGGGCTAGGCAGGAACGTTAGATGGCAAAGCCTAGGAGAACTCACTCCTCTAGAAGCAACATTATTAGAACAAAAATACAGGCAATGTAGTTGCGTTGATTTTGACGAATAAATCTTGCTTTAAATTTAAACAAAATAACCACGCTATTAAACCAGCGTGGTTTTCTTTTTACAATTTCACGGCGCCAATAAATCCAATATCACCAACACTAGTTTCTATTGCCTCAAGTTCTAAATTAGATAATTCTTTTGTCTCTGGCGCCATTGTTTGAAAAAATCTCCAAAATGCAGAAGTAGACTTAAATATTACACGGCGTTCGTAGGAGGAATTTAAGGTAAAAACTGGTGCCGTTAATCGCTCTGATTTTTGTTCCCCGTTCAATTCAAAAACCACACTGTATTGGTTTTCAAAAAAATCTGTATCAAATAAATCCATCTTATAAACTCCTCCATAATATTTCTGTAGACACATCAGCACTGGCGCCTGCTGTAAAGGTTGCTTCGGTCGTAGAAAACCCCCACGCCAAACCAGTAGAAAAACTTAAGCCATCGTTGCTACCAAAGTCAGATACCGCAAGATTGTATTTTTCATTAGGCGCCAACACATGGCTACTTAATGGTACAGTTCCCGTCGTCGGATTTGTTGCTCGATTAAATAATTGTAAATATCTAATATTGGACGATTTATTGTAAACATATATTTTGGTAACTTTCGCAGGTGTACCACTAACTGTGTCAGTATTGCTGGTGCCCCATCTAACAAAAATATTTGGGGAAGAATAGGCTTGTGCGACTAATCTTTGACGAGCCATTAGTGAACCAGTAGCGCTAGCAGCGTCGGCAACGGCGCCTACTGTATCTGTAAGTAATAATCTAATTCGAGCCATTAATGAACCAGTCGAGCTAGACGCCTCTGCTTGTGTCCCGAACGCTGTCCACAAAGCACGTAATAATCCGTTTATTCCAGATGTTCCTGTAAAACCAGTAGGCGCCGTTTCATTTGTGGCGCCAAGTAAACTTCTTGACCGAGGAATAAAAGGTGTAGAGGTTGTACCGTCTCCATCAAAGTCAAACTCGACGCTTGTATTATTTGCGTCCTTAGTAATATAAGTTGTCATATTTTGGTGTACTATATATCTAGTACTTTTGATTATATGGTATGGCTTGGCGCCTGTTGGTCGGAAAAGTCTATCGAACAAATGACACGCCGTGGGTAAATACTCCGGTGATATTCCGGCGCAAAATTGGAAGCTATACAACGAACATTCAATACCCGCCAGATACATTAAGCTGTTCTACTAATTCGATAGGCGACATAGTAACTGTTGACTCAAATGGCAACCAAACGCCAGGGTGTAGATTATGGGTAAATGAAGAAGGCGACAAAATCTCAAATTACGAATGTTTAGTAGGACGAGATAGATTTGATTTTTCTTTACCACTAGGTGATGGTAGCCCGATTGAGTTAAGTGTTTTGAGGGCTGGTTCGGCGCCTGTTGAATCGTACCCACAATCAATAATTGATTATGTAGACGACGCGGTAGCTGGAGTAACTGCGGGAAATGTAAAGAAAATAATTAGTGATACATTCGTGGCGCCAGTTAACTTATCAGCGCTACGAATTATTAATTTAAATTCTTTGCAATTAGCGAGTGCCAGTAATATTTCAGATGTTTCTATTGCTTTGGGATTTTTAGAAAGCGCGGTCAATCTTGGTGCCAGTTTTACCACTGTTTTACAAGGTACTGTTTCTGATTCCACTTGGAACTGGAACACTAGCTCACCTATCTTTTTAGGCGCAAATGGAATACTGACACAAAACACTAGTGGATTGTTGTTTATTCGTCAAGTTGCGGCGCCTGTATCTAATCAAAAAATTATTATTAATTTTGGAGAAAGTATTATTTTATGAGTACTAATAGATTTTTAACATTGGTAAATGGTGTTATCAATTTTGTAACTGCAATCAGTGCATCCACTGGTGTTTCTGACGCAAACAAGATTGTGGCAACTGGCTCCGATGGTAGGTTAGATAATTCGGTGATGCCTTCAGGAATTGGCGCCGCAACAGAAACCATTTCTGCTTCAGAAACGCTATCAGCTGGCGACTTCGTTAATATTTGGAATGATACTGGCACGCGCAGAGTTAGAAAAGCGGCAGCAGATAACGCTCGTGCAGCGATGGGTTTTGTGTTAACCGCTGTAACTAGTGGACAGAATGCAACGGTTGTTCTGCAAGGTGTTAACACTGGGTTGAGCGGGTTAACTCCTGGTACTAGATATTTTCTAGGTACTAATGGGACGGCTACTACAACGGCGCCAACAACTGCTACTCATATCAACCAAAGTTTGGGCGTTGCAATTTCTGCGACTGGTTTAAATTTTGAATATAACGACCCCATAGTAATAGGCGCCTAATTTGAATGACCTATTTAAGGTTTTTAGAAAATTCGTTAACTATATTGCCGTCACTAACGACGGTTTCAGTTGTTAGTGCTTCTAGGAATTTTACCCTAACCGACGTAGGATTGTTTTTAGTGACTACTGGCAGTAGTGCAATTACACTTACTTTGAATACGGATAATTGGCGCCAGAGTACCGAATTATACGTTGCCCATAATTCAGATAATCTTGTAACCATTGTTGTGGGTTCAGGTGTTACTATTACAAGATTTGGTGGCGCCAGTCATCAGTTGGCAGGAAAGGGAGCAATAGGCATTTTGAAATTAATTTCTGCTAATAATTGGCTATTATTTGGAGATTTCTTTTAAATGCTTTACTACCCAGAAGCTAAATTATTTTCACCATCAGATATTAGTAATTGTGTTCTATGGCTAGATGCTAACGATTTATCTACTATTACTGATGTTTCTGGTTTTTGTAGCGAGTGGAGAGACAAATCGGGGAATGGTAGACATGCGACACAATCAACTGTTAACGCAAGACCTCAGATATTGACTTTTTTGAATTCTAGAAATTCTTTGTTATTTAACGGAGCAACTAGTTTTTTGAGTATAAACAATGCATTGTTTTCTTCATTATTTTTCACCGAGTTTTTCACAGTAGCTACTTCCGTTTTTTTTACAAAAAATGATTTTACTAGAACCATTTTCTGTAAAAGACCAGCTTCTACAAGTGGTGTAGTTTTAGCTAAAGCTGCTGCATCTCCTTTTACTCTGTTTTTTGATTGGGGGGGAGGCTCTAATCGATATAACATTGGAACTGCTGCTCCACCTACAAATATATCAATTTCTTATGTAATAGAAAGAAACGCAACAAATAGGAATGCTTTTATTAATGGTAATGCTTTCGCTAGTGCTTCCCCTGGAGTAAGTAATCCTAATACGTCCGTCGATATGTTTATTGGGAGACTGGAAACCTCGACAGGTTTTTTTGACGGATATATAAACGAAATTATTTTCTACAGTAGACTATTAACGGCTACAGAGAAAGAAAAGTTAACAGGTTATTTAAACTGGAAATGGCAAGGAGTAGAATATTTACCAAGTAATCACCCTTACAAAACAAGAATACCTCGAAGGGTTTAACGGCGCCTCTTTTCTCCGCTAAAACCAAATCCGGCACCACTTGGTTGATATTTCTCCTCAATTTCGTCAATCAAAGTAAAAGCAATGGCGCCACTCATTACTTGGTCATCATGTCCTGTAATCGCCTCTCTGTTTTTAAGCGAGAAATTCCTCATTTCACTGGCGCCAGTCCATCCAACGGGATAAACTAAATTACTTTCCTCTAATAAAATTGCTAATCTATCAGTGTTAGCAATTTTATTAGTTTTGGTGGTGTTTACAGTTTGTACATTGAATTTAGTAAGTTTTTCTGCAATAACGGCGCCACCACTATTTGATTCAATGGCTATTGCAACAGGGTTGTAACTAAGCAGCAAAGAATTTGTTCGTTGCAGAGAATAAGTAACAGCACGATTGTTTTCGTGATATTCAGCTACTAATTGATACGGCTTCTCTGTTACATCAAATATTTGAGTACAGAAAAAATCGCTACCGCCAAAATTGGGGTCAATTCCTGCAATATAAATTCTATTTGGTCGTGGCGCCTGCCATTCACCCCTCAATGCATTTCTAATCACGTTTTCAACAAATAACCTACCACCACTCGCTGGTATTCCTAGATTATATTCGCGTTGTAATTTATCTTCTGTTAATTTCTTTTCTCGTTTGGTTTTGGCTAAATAATCAGGAATTATTGAATAAACAGGATTTGATTTCCAGTGGAGAATTAATTTTACCCATCCTGAATCATCTACCCACCAAGTTAGCGGTTCCTCGGCGCCACTTCTTACTTTCTCTAATATTTCTCGTGCATTCCTGTCACCATTATCCGCGTCGAACATTTGCCAAAAAGTTGATAATTCCCCACTTTCTGGAATGGTGGAAGCAATTATGGTTCGTGCTTCATCTCCTACTGCCTCCTGAGTAGGCGCCGCACTTGCGTATAATTCCTCTGCATTTTCTATGAACCCGTGTTCATCAATAAAAATATCCGATACAGATTCTAGCGACCGTGCTGCGTTGTCGGTACTAGGACGAAACCAGACCTTACCGCACCCCTCTGGTTGAATTTGTGTCTTTGACTTTGTTAGCCATTTCAAGCCATTGACTTTAGATGGCATGTTTTGAATACGAACCGATACGTTTGATGATTCATCCTGCCCCATCGAGAGAACTACAGCTGCATAACCTGGATTGAGTAGTGCTTTGTGTAAAAATTTGGCGCCAATGCATTCTGTAAATCCCATCTGCCGCGTTTTTACAGCGATAATACCCCTGTGTTTATCAATTAAATCAGAGATTACTACTTGGTATTCGTAGGGCAAGAATGGAATTACTTTGTTCCCTGAACGGATACGGCAATGTGTACGCAGAAATTCTTCGTATCTCTCTGGAATGCAATAAGGATTCATCACAGTCCCGAATGTCTGTGCTGAATTGATTTGCTCTTTTACGGTTTTTGTGAGGGGTGGGAGTTTTAAAGGCATTCTATTATTTTATGATAGGCGCCAGTCCTTTGTACTTGGCCCATGAAAGGGGGGTTTATTTGCCCGAAACTCTTGTAATGTACAGATATACACTTGGCCCACAATATTGTAAAGATTTTGTGTATTTTGTGTCGCGTTGCTATATTATTTAAAAGGACAGGCAATTAACCTGTCCCCACATCCCTTGAGAAAGGATGTTGACCACATTTGTAGAATCAGTACAAAAATATGGCTAATCAAGATTCTAGCATTTTGCACACAAAAGAAAACGGTGTTGAATACTTTACTGTTGCAGCGACTGGCGAAAGTGGATTAAGCACCTCTGGGATGGCAAGAAGTTTAAATATTACCCAGCAATCCATATCAACACTCGTAGCCTTAGTAAGAAAATCAGCTACAGGCAACGACCTACCAGATTCGCTCAAACCTTTATGGGGTAATGTATTTCACTTACAGGCAAAGTACAAAAACGCAAAAATATATAACTCAAATGTTTGGGCATGTTTCGCTGATTACTATGCACATGATGCCAAGCGTAAAACCAAAGAAGCACTTACCGTGTTTCGCTCTTTTGCACGAATTGGCGCAGAGTCTTTTATACAAGGCAAAACAGGGTGGTTGCCTGACAAATATCAATCATCTCAAGCAGCGCGTACTAGAATCAGTCGCATCATGGAAACACCATGTCCTTGGGAAAGGATGTACGAACCAGATTTATGCAACAAAATCCAATCTTGGTATGGTTTCGATAGTTCCAAGTTTTGGTGGTGGTATTGCTACTCATTCTTTACCCCAGAAGAAAAAGCAGAGTTAGAAAAACATAACCCACTAGTCAAGGTTACATCAAGGAATGGCACCACTCGTACAACTCGTAAATTCCGTATCCATCAAAACCTAAGTCAATCAACACGTGACAGATTATCTGATTTTGCTACGCATTTATGGCGCCTCGTTGAGCTATGTGACTCTCGTGTTGAGTTCGAGAAGAAATGGAACAAGAAGTACGGGCAACCAACGCAATTAGAAATATTCGACCTATGGGATTTCGCTTCATAGTTTAATTTTCTATCACCACAACACACATAGTCTGGCGCCTATCTCCAAAAACAGGCGCCTTTTTTTGTTTCCCGATTCCCCGCAATCACAAAATCTCGTGTACAATCAATCCCGAACTTCAATGTATCATTTGTAGTACGTATGAACTTAGTTGATGTTGGATTGATAGAGAATTACATAGCTGACGCATTGAATAAATATCACAACGAATCGTTTGTCAAACTTTACTTAGAAAGATTGTACGAACGTTTACAGAATGATGAGTGCATCGACTTACGTGAACTAAAGGGGATTCAGGGATTGCGGGAATATGACAAATGGCAGGCGCCAGTCCAAGCGGTCGAGAGGATACACGGAGTTATTGATTTGGTTGATGGCGCCGCGAAACATGGATGGTGTTAATAGTTTAGTTAATGAAGGAAGGAAACAATGAGTTTAGACCTATATTTATATACTGACACAGAAGAGATAGCATCGATGTCGTGGTTGAGAAATCCTTTTGGATTGTGTCAGTGGGCAGAAGATAATTTCGGCGCCGATGGGATGCTAACCTTTGTTTGCAACCAGTGGGCTTATGATAAATGTGAGGAGATTGATAGAGCTTTGTTTAAGCGCGTGGTTGATGAATACTGGGAAAGATTAAAACAGGCGCCAACTTCTTATTTTTGGTTTAACGAAACTCAGTACAACCAATTTTTAAGACCATACGAATCTCATTTTGTAAAAGATATCATGGGAGGGATTAGAGGCAGGTTGGTAACTATTGACAACAGAAAAGGAATACCTGTTAGCTACTTTGATAAACCAGACTTACCAGCTTGCCTCAACCTTAAACGCAGTAGTCAGAGTAGTACAATAAAAGATAATTATGATAGCTGGTTCCGCGAACTGGTTATCTTTGCCGATAAACTGCAAAACCCAAAATATAAATTTTATTGTGAAAACTAATATCCAAGAAATCAACGAAGAAGTAATAAAAGCAATAGTGTCACAGGTGCTAGAAAGACTGGCGCCTGTTTCTCGCTCAACCGACTTCTATCATGGCGCCCCAACTGACACCCACTTGCAAAAAATAAATAGCTATTTGAGTAAAGCAACAGGCGCCGATGATTGGTTTGTATTCCCAGTTCGTGCAAGCGATAACATCGTAAACCGTTCAAAACGTAAGTGGTCTGTGTCAGTATTGCAGAATATGGCAGAGCGCACAAATGGTGTGTCTTTTTTAATCAACCATGATTGGGATGATGTAAATGCGTCGATTGGTTTTGTGTTTGATGGTTATTTGAAAAAGGAAATGCAGGCGCCACCAACTACTCGCCAAGTTCCTGATTCAATCGAACACAATTCTGAAATAATAAATGATGAAGGCTACTGGTGCTATTATGCATGGGTAGCAATTCCGCGTTCCTCAGATGCTGTTGGTGCTGTTGAAGAAAGGCGCCAACAGTTTGTTTCTACTGGGGGATTGGTGTCTAAAATGCGTCTTTTGTGTCCTATTTGCACAAAAGAGAAGGGCTTCGATGTTGGGGTGTACGATATGAACGAAGAAGGTAAATATATTTGTCCCCACTCACTGCCAGGTTATGGCTGGTGGGATGGTACGGAAGACATGGAAATGCCTTATGTGGTTATGTCCGGAGTGTATGACCCAGTGGAAATTTCTGCTGTCACGTCTGGGAATTTGCCGAATGCTGAAATAGTGAGGTAATTAATAATGATTTCAACACACAATTGGACGACTGATGATTGCATACCTGATGGAGGTACCGCATATGGTGAAGGCTTCTGTATATCTTGGCAACGCGGAAGCCTAGAAAAAGGTAGAAACGGCGCCTTTTTAATAGAAGTGCTTGAAGCCTGCAAAAGTCAGTTAATGTTTTATCAAAATTCTAAATTTCCTTGCGAAGAAAATCAAATAGCATTACAGCACTTAGAGAAATGCATTGCAGCACTAGAATCAAGAATTGCCAGACGCCGGATGGAAGGAAAGCTTGGAACCCATATAGAATAATTCTTTATTCTTTTGGGACAATGGCGCCATTCGCAACCAATTCTGCAAAGTGTTCAAATAAAAACATCTTGGCTTCGTCCACTAATTCGGTTCGCTTTCCTTCGTTATCTGTGTAGTGGAATTGGATGATTAATGGCGCCAGTTTTCTTGCAACCTCTCTGCTGTTGTCTTCTGTAATTTTGATTTCGTATTGCATTTTGTGTCTTGTGTCGCTAATATATGTTAAAGGACAGGCAGTTAACGCCTGTCCTTTCGCATCCCTTGGACAAGGACGCTAACCACATTTGTAGAGTAAGTACAAGATTATGGCTGACAAGAATAATAACGCATCTTTTGACTACAAACAATACGTGCAATGGGCTGAAGAGTCGAAAACGGCGCCACTGCCTAGAAAACAAATAGATTTAGGTGAAAAGAAGATAGAAGTTTTTGCACTACCTGGTTACAAAGACCACGTAGGCAGATACATATATTCGGGAACTAGTGCGACCAGTGCTGTAAATAAAAACGAGTATTCAATCCGGCGCTTTTTGCAATCAAAGTCCCCGCTAGCCTTGATACATAAGGGTTTCAATGTCGGCACTTTTGCTGTAGAAAATTCTAGAGGACAGATAACGGGTTATTTGTCCCAGATGGTTTTTGATTATTGGGTTGACCAAATAAGTAAAAAGAATTTTGAAGCAATCACATTAGTATCGGCACTAGGCTCGACATCTCTTGATTTATTAGCGGATAGCCAATTTGGCGTTAATCGATTTATTGGTGAATATGAGCGACTAATTCAAGACCGACTGTTTACAAAAGAAGCGGTAGAATACAAAACTCACTTCTTCCCTAGCTATTATGCTGAGTTGTACCGAATATTTCAAATCAAGCCAAACAAAAAGGGGCGACCAGGAGTATTCGCGCAAGTCACACGTGAATGCTTTTATTCGTTGTTTCCGGGAGAAGCAAACGATATATTTGATGAGCGCAATTCAGCCAGAACATTCTATAACCACCAATTCTTGACAGAAGACGGCAATAAAATCTTTAATCAAGTAATGAATTCGTTCCTGACGTTTTTGCGTGGCTGTTCACCTGGTAAGTTATCTGGCTTTTTAGTTCAATATCAAAATGTCTATGGCACCGGATTTCAGATGAATCTAGACTTAGATATGTAAAATCTTCCATCACCACATAAACAGGCGCCTATTTTCCGCCAAGTAGGCGCCTTTTCTTTCGCATGAACACAGAAAATCAATGTTACAAATTGTCTTCTTAAAATCGCTGCAACCTTTACACAGCAAAACTTTTCCCTTGTTACAGTTTTTTTAGCAATGAAAGAAGCGCGTTTTTAATCAAGTAATGACTTTTCCCTTTGCACAAGTTCGTGGCTGCTGTCTTGGTAAATGTGCGCGAGTACAAGAACTGGTTGACCCGGTTACAGTTTAGTACACCTAAAATGCACAAAGCCTTTACAAACAAAGGGTTTAACCTGGTTACAGTTTTGGCAATTAAACATCACCACACATAAACAGGCACCTATTTTCCACCAAGCAGGCGCCTTTCTTTATCCCAATTCTGCACTTTCTCTACTACTACTCCGTTGCTAATTCCCCTACGCTCGTAATGCTGCCAACTACCAACAGAAACACCAGATAGATAGGCAGCTTGTCGAACACTTAACCCAAGCTGACTACGGATTAATCTAACTTCGGACGCATTTAAACTAAAAAGTGTATTAGATTTAATACGCATGTTCTTCTTAAGTACTAAAAATGAAGGTTTAACACTGCATACTTAATTATAAGGTAGTATGCGTGTTTTATATGTCAAAAATATTTAAAGAAGAAATTCTATTTTCACAAATAAGCAAAGATAAAGCGCAAGCAAGAAAAGAAGGACGAATAGTAAATAGTGACACAGCAATAGAGGCGCCAAGTGTAAAAGAAATGCTGGCTTCTTCGATTGCTGTGATAAATTCTGCCGAACCAGTGGCGCCATCAGAACCAACACAAGCAGAACCAGAAGAGGCGCCTGTTGTTAATACTCCTGTCAGTATTTCTACAACTGTAGATTTGAATGCTGTTCGAGAAATGATAGCAAATACATTGGCGCCTATTTCTCAAGAAAATGCATCTTTAAAAAACCAAGTATCTGATTTACTGACACAGTTAAATCAAACTCGCACAGAGTTAGAAACGACAGCAGCAGAGAAAAATAGATATCAAGCAGATGCAAAACTCTTGGCTGATATCGGCAAGTTATCAGGAGTAACAGAGTTTCCAATGGTGAATACACAAACACGTCCCGATGATTCACCAAAGGGTTTAACCGAAGAATTAATCAACATTCTTAACGACAGAAACTTAAGCAAAATCAATCCCAATGTAAGTGGTTACTCTCCCACCACTGGAATGATTTATGCTACACAACGCGAGCCTAAATTCGCTTCAGAATTAATTCAGCGTTCATTTAGAGAGGCACGTGCGAAGGGTTTATCTTGGCGCGATTCTCAAATCATTAAGGATACCGAATCTTGGGCTAAAAAACACGGTTTTCTAAATGGTAGTGCAATTACTAACGCAGCAGGCCCAACGACTGGCGCCAGTGGTAGTGTTGTAAACGCATTTTTGGACGTTCTCTCTACATTGATGAGAGAAACTCATTCTCAATCAAATATATTTTGGCAGTTTACGACTACAGCATTTGATGCAAGTTCGGCACCAGGGAAAAATATTCTAGTCCCAAGATTCAATCCACTTCCGGCGCCAACAACTCTTGCTGATTACATTCTCGCTGATACAGTAACCTACAACCCATTAGCCTTAGCAATTGGTACTAGCTCAGATTCTCAAAATTTAGAAATGACTACTGTACCCATTGACTGTAAACAATGGGGTATTGGTCGCGGTACTTCAATTGGTACACGTCCCGTATTTATTCCTGAATTCCACGAAGCATTATCGCTAGTGGATTTAATGGACGCTTTGGAATCTCGCTTAATGCGGAATTACTACCAGTTTGAAGAATTATTAATCCGCAGCGAGTACGAAAAAGCGGCGACGATTGTTTATAACGATGGTGGCGCCGTTACTTCGACTGCAACGGATGTGGCTGCTGGTGATGGTGCCACTATGAACCGTCAGTTTTTAACCTCGCTGTATTCGGCAATGTATTCTGCCCAAGTACCCACCTACCCAGACGGTTGTTACGTTCTAACGCTTAATCCCACTGCATCTGGTCAATTAAAAGCATCTTACGACAATTTACTGGCTATCCCTAGCTTGGAGCAGTTGGAAAATGTAACTAATATGTTGCGCCAAGTATCAGGTTTTGATTTTGGACGTGTTAGCAATTATATCGGCTTCTCTCCTGACGGTTTCCACTTGTTCGTAGGAAACAGCTTTGGTGTTGGTACTGCTGGTTCATCCGCAACGGTACAAAACACAACATTTGCAGCAGGTGTTGGTGCCCAAGTTACTAACGATTCGTTTGCGTTTGGTCCAGGTTGTGTTGGTCGAGGAATCGCGTTGCCTGTAGAAGTTCGTTCACAAGAGGCACCATTCCAAATGGGTAGCTCATACATCTGGACAGAAAGAACAGGTGTGGCGCCAATGGATTTAGATTCAACATTGGGTAGTGGACAACAAACCAGATGCTGGCGCTTGCGTACTGTACGGAGAGCGGTATAAATGGCAGCCAAGAAAACAGCCAAGGAAGAAGCCGCTGATTTAAAAATAGAGGATTTCAATAATTCTGAAGAAGCGTTTAAAACGGAGTTGGAAGAATTGGAAGAAATTATGCAAGATATTGCCGAATCAGTGGCACCTGATATTTCCGAGCCAGAAGAAACTTTCCCCAAAAATGAGGCATTAATTGCTTATCTTGAGGGAAATTTTATTCCTTATTGCAAAACATGCTGGGAACAAAACCGTTCCGGCATGGATGGTTCACCCATTTGTCCAGTTAGTTATTCAAAATGCCCTAGATTGCGATGATTTTATCTATTTCTGATTTTCCTAACGCTGAAGACTACGACGCTATCGAATCCTCAATACGAGTAGCAGAAATACTGGCACAGGGTGTTGATGGCGCCAATAGGCAGTTAGAAATAAAGGAATACACAGAAATATTTGAACTGCAATCTACGTCTTTTACTCTTGCTTTTTACCCATTGGTTTCTGTTTCAGAAGTCTACTACAGAGGTATGACGCCAACTTATTACGATTTGACGTATGCCTCTGCTGAATGGGTAGAAATGGCGCCGGATAAGTACACGGTAGATACTGATACAGGAGAAATAATATTAAAAAGCTTTGCTCCTGTGTCATCAATTCGACCACCACGGATGAGAGGAACTAAACCTCAAATCAAAATCAAATATTCAGCGGGAATTGATTTTACTGATAATTCGGCAGAAGCAGGCGCCATTAAATCCGCTTTGATTGAACTGACCAACCAATTATCTATGCCGTCAATATCTCAAGGTGTAAAGAGTTTTGAAATTGACGACGAAGGGCATAAAACAACTTATTTTGGTGCCAATGAATCGTCAATAACGGCAACGTCTGGCAAAAACAAAATTAATTCTCTTCTGGATTTCTTTAAGAAATATCAACCACGTAGTTACGCATTTAGATAATGAATATTTCCGCTCTGATAAAACAAACAATGATAGGCGCCTCTCCTCATATGGGAGTAGCAAATCTAAAATTAATTTGCCAACAACCAACAGGGAGTTA
Source organism: Calothrix sp. PCC 7103 (assembly GCF_000331305.1). GTDB lineage: Bacteria > Cyanobacteriota > Cyanobacteriia > Cyanobacteriales > Nostocaceae > Dulcicalothrix. Next base: position 2,418,766 of record NZ_KB217478.1, read on the forward strand.
TACCACTGATAGTGTTGGGAACAGGCGCCCAGTTTATCAAGAAGAAATTATTTTGTTATCGGTTCGGGAAGATAGAGATTTTAGAAATTTAGTTCCACCAGATGGTGCCGTTGTTAAATCTCAATTCCTGCTTGGTCGTTTCGTTTCTCCTAAATTGGCGCCTGTTTGGTTATCCAATAAACAAAGATACAAAGCAGAATTAATAGATGCTGCGTCTGGTGCTATTAAAAAAGGAGAATTTGAAATAGACGCATTAATCCAACATCGTGAACCAGCTTTTACAGCAGCGCGTGGTTCGTTTATAAAAGGCTCGTTTATTGAGGTTAGATAATGTTTGATTTTAATAATTTGCAAGAATCAGAGCAGGTTAAAATCTTGGATTTTTTATCGCTATTTAAAACAAAGATTGAGAAAGAGCAACAAGAGAAAAGGCATGAGTCGAAAGAAGTAATCAAAACTTTGATAGACGCTGGCATGATGACAGCCATTAACACGAATATTTCTCTTTCCAGCGATGATAAAGTGGCGCCAGAAATAAGACTTCAAGCATCCACAATCTTAATCACATTATTTTCTAATAAAGATTCAATATGCGGTTAACCACAAACTTTCCTAAAATTCCCGACTTAAGGGCAAGGCATAACAGCGATGCTTCTTATAGTGCAATCGTTGTTAATGGCGCCTATCGTGATGATGGTTCAATAATGCCACCACGCGATTACATATCAGATGGCGTAGCTATGACAGATTTTTCTGTTAATAATGGCGCCAATATAAAACAAGAATTTATTGATTTGAATAATAGACTACATAGCAATATTAAAACTAGTATTCAATCCGATAAATGGGAATGGGATAGAGAAACTTACAGGAGGAATGGAGAAATAGCAGATAGCCCAAGAAACATTGTAGATACAGGCGAATTGTTAAGTAGCCAAAATTGGGAATTAATTTGATTTAAAATGCAAACAACTGATAACGTTCTGAACTTACGCAATAGCATCGACCAAAAAATAGGCGCCTATCTTGGTACTTTTCAAGATGGAAGCAAAGCATTGTGTGTTGACCCACCAATGGCGCCAGAATTTGGGCAAGGTGTGCATTGTGTAATCAGGCGCCATCAACAACGCATTGGATTAACGAGTAACTACGAATGGCAAATAAGTTTAATTTTCGTCACTGCGAATCAAGAGGAAGTGGACGAAGCTAATCTAGTTAAATTAGGTAATGCTTTAAAAATTTTTCGCTATTGGTTTTCACGCTCGCGAGAAATACATTCTGTTTATCGCGGGTTTCATCCAGAAATATCTTTTTATTTAAATTACGAAAGAGAGGAATTCGAGTAATGACTGTTTTTAATATTGCAACTGGCGGACTTTCTTTAATTGGTACCACGATGCAGGGGTACATTTTGCCTCGTGGAACAAGAACACCGACGACTGTATTAATAACCTCATCTGCGGCAGTAGCAGAAGGCGCCACTACTATGCAAGCCACTGCTGCAACTGCCGCAACAGTAGTTAGAGCAGGACAAGTCTTAGTTTTCTCCCCAACGGCGCCATCTGGTGTTACCGCGCGAAGCTTTGTAATTGTGAGCGCGACTACTACGTTAGGTATCACGGCCAGCCCATTACCAATCTTTCCACTAAGAACTGCAATTGCCGCTAACTCAACAGCAGCAGCAACAACCGGGATGATTCCAATTTTTGGCTTACAAGAATTTGGTTTACAAGGGCAATCAACAACCGTAGACATTACAGGTACAGATTCGGGTTCCTCCACAGAGGTAATCAAAATTAGAGATAGCCGTGAATTCTCAATCAACCTAATCGAACGTAACGCGGACGTAGGGTTGGGAACAGTGGTTAAACCTTTGTTGTTCAACCCTGCTTTTGCGGACAGGGAAATGTGGATGGAATTAGTAATGCCTAGTGGTGAATCACATAGAGGCGCCACAATGCTTACAAACCCAAGCAAGCCTGGAAACCAAAACGAAGTAGCTCGATTATCTTTTACTGCTACAATTCAAGGCGCCTCTTACCAGTACACAGACGGATTTATTTACGCTTAAATATTTTAGGGAGACTATTCTATGTTGGTTGCAATTGCTGTTACTCCGGTTTGGGATGAAGTCAAGGAATCTGTCATCAAAGCAGGAGAAGAATTTAAAATGACAGACGACAAAGTAATGAGCTTGATAAATATTGGCGCCGCAAAACTAAAAAATGACGTATCATCTATAGATGCGAATTCAGAAGTTTGATGGCTTGCGCGACCGTGAGAATGTTTTCTGCTACTTGGTTAACTGCCAGGTATTAACAGATAAAATTCAATGCGGTTGCGCTTATTTCCGTGGTGGAATCTCTGGGAAGTTGACACTTTTTGATGTTTGCGACACAGAGATTTTATCTATTTTGATTCCTTCGCAAGTCAGAGATATTGCCACTTTTGCGCTATTAACACCAATGGCGCCACTTGATTATTTAGAAATAGAAATCGTTTTATGAAAAAAACACCATTCGGTAAGATTAAAAAGAAACTAGTTCCTGTATTTCCACACACTGAACATGGTGATGTATTTCTAGTCTCAACAGGGTTTCCCGACCCCAATATTTACCCAGAAGAAGTACAAGAAGCAGAGCGAAGTGCGGGAACAGTGCAGTATTTGTTAAACACTGCTGCCATTCGTTTGTCTGAAAAGGTAGGGTGTAAACCAATTGAAGCAAAGAAATTATTTGCGCCACAGATTAGACAACATAAATACGAAGATTGTTTGAAAGAGGACGAGTTACGAATACTTCGCTCTTTACTAAATAAGGCTACTGAAGAATTAGCTGAGAAAGAAAAAATCGGAAAAGACGAAGCGCGTTCACGACTGGGCGACCCATTAGCCCAAGATACAGAAATAGTCTATGACTACACAATGTACTTGGACGAGACAGAATTAAATAAGTTGTTCGAGTCGATGCCCACAAATACAGACCGCGAAAAAGAGATTCGCGCAGCTGTTACGTTAACTATGCGTCATCGTGTAGCCAAATGCGTAAAAGTAGTAGGTGAAAATAATACTGTTGATTGCTGGTTTGATTTGGCGCCAAACGACCGTCTCAAATACAAAAACCAAATCCTAGTAGTCGATTCTTTCAATACTGACACAGGAATAGTCACATTTAAAGGTTTTGGTGTGTTACCAATAGGCGCCGATTTATTTCTACTCAAATCAGAAACTTCCAACGAAATCGCACACGGTATGGAAGATTGGGAAGACGAGGACACGCTAGCACTAAAAGCGATTTGGGCAGGTGACAGAACTGCTTTTGATGCTGTTTACGAATTCTTTCAAGCAGAAATCAGTGGCGGAAGTCGGGCACCAAAACAAGAAACAGTTGACACGAAATCTGAAGACTTGGGGGAACTCAACGGGCACTCGCCGATTACCTCGTCTCCTCCTCAATTGATTGGGGCAAGCTCTACTACCGAATAGCAGAGTCGCCACTAGGAAGAGAACCACATTTTAATTGTGATAATTTTGGCGATTGCCCAACCTGGTTAATATTTGACGCTATCTCTTATTTGGATGAGAGAGAGAAAATCAAGGCTAATATCAGCGCACGTACTGAAGCAATTGGATGGACAGGATTAAATAATGCATTTGGTGGAAAGGGTGATTATATTGATTTGTTGCCCTTCCCCGACATAATCCGCGACCAACAAATACTGACACAGAAAAGCAGTATTTCCGGCGCCACTATTCAATGTGTGAAACGACTACATGCAATGGATAAAATACCTCGACATGTGATTACTGCAATCGCTGCACAGGCGCCGGAAGTTTCTAAAATTCTTGATTAAATTGCAATTTATTGAGGTTGTCGGATTCCTCGACAACTTCAGCCCATAGTAAAAGCCATCTACACAATTGGATTAATGTCAAGCAAATAAATATTTAATCGCAGTCAAATTGTGTCATGTATCGTATATAATATCTGAAGACCAACACGCCCACCAGTACGGCAAATACTTGGTGGGCGTTTTATCAGTTGGTGCCTGTAATTGAGGTACAAGCAAATGAATAATAGCGCATCTTTCGGTTACGAGCAATACGCACAATGGGCAGAGGAGTCAAAAACGGCACCACTGCCTAGAAAACAAATAAAGCTAGGGGATAAAGAAATAGAAGTTTTTGCGCTACCAGGGTATAAAGATTACCCTGGTAGATACATCTATTCGGGGGAAAGCGCAACAGCGGTAGCTCAAAAACACAGAAATTCAATGTTACAATTTTTGCGCTCTAAGTCCCCATTTGCCTTGCCCCACAAGGGTTTTGAATGTTACACTTTTGTGATAGAAAATTACAATGCAGGAATCATTGGTTATCCTGCACAGGTGGTTTTTGATTATTGGCTTTACCAGTTATCAAAAGGAAACTTAGCAGTATCTAGTATAATTAGCGCGCTTGGTTCAACGTCATTAGACTTGCTAGCCGATAGCCAATTCGGAATTAATCGAGCAGTGAGTGAGTATGAGCGGCTAATACAAAATCGACTATTCACTAAAGAAGCAGTAGAGTACAAGACGCATTTCTTCCCTGCCTACTACTCGGAGTTATATAGAATATTTCAAATCAAGCCGACCGGAAAAGGTAAGCCAGGAGTATTCGCTCAAATAACTCGCGAATGCTTTTATTCCCTATTTCCGGGACAGGCTAATGATATTTTTGATGAGCGCAATCCAGATAGAGCTTTTTACCATCACCAGTTTCTGACAGATGACGGGAATAAAGTATTCAATCAAATCATGACTTCTTTTCTTACTTTCCTTCGCGGATGCCCATGTGGTAAGTTGACTAGCTTTCTTGTTCAGTACCAAAACGTATACGGTAGTGGATTTCAAGGAACCCTTGACTTGGATTAGTAAAGCAAAGCATTAAAAGCCAAGCTTCTTAAACAAATAAAAAAACAGGCGCCACTTCCAAAGATAGGCGCCTGTTTTTTTTATTTCACCCTGACGTTATTTCGAGCCTGTAATTCCGCTGCCAAAAATCTCGCCTGTTTCAGCGTCGTAAACCTGTTTGATTCGTGCGTTTTTGATTTTCACGCTTTGTGGTTCGCCTTTGTCTACCCGTCGTTGGGGAATTTCGATTTCTGGCGCCTCAATATCCACCATAAAGAATTGGCGTTTTGGGTGAACTTCCATGTTTTGAACTATGGAACCACCATCTTTTTCTGCTTCTTTCACGTACTCGTCGTAACTAACGAGTTTAATTTGTCTAATTTTTGCGCCATCTTGCAACATTCTCATCTCTTGCAAGTTTTTGCGGGTCGCTTCAAAATCGGACGGCTTTTTATCTGAATTATCGGGATATAGATAATTTACAGGAGCGGGAATACCATTTGGCTCCTGTTCTACTATGCCGTTTTTTCTTTCAATGGCGCCATTTTGAGCTACAGCTAGCGAACCAGCCAAACAAAGTGCTGCGGTTAAGACTACGAGTAATTGTTTTTTCATTGTTTTTGCTTGTGACTATCTAGTAAACGTAATTGTATCTGGGGAAGTTCCGCTCACATATGGCGAATAAGTAGAGTTCCATGTTGGTCGATTCGGTGCGTTATCGGCATCAACTAAACCTGGAATACGTGCCCAAACATTAGCACTACCCGATTTAAACCAAGCATTTCTAGCTGTGGTTGTTTTGTTATTGCCAGAAGATGTTACGGCGCCAAATGTTTGGTTAATATTTCCCGACTCGATACCAATGGTTATCCAACGCGCGAAATTATAGGGTTGATAATTGTTAATGGCGCCTATTCCTACACCATTTAGTGTCACACAATAGTTAGCAGCGTTATTCACATAGCCGCACCAACGACTGTTTTGTGCATCGTCTCGTTCTATTTTGTATCTGTGTGTTCCAGATGGTACACCGTTTGCTTGCCCCACTCTACCTTCGTAGTAATGCAATTCTAGATTTGGTGAACTACCAACTGGCGCCAGATTACGAACAGTTTGGAACGCAAAATAATGTCCCTCGTAGTAGGAAGGATTAGCACTACTCGAACCAGCGGGAACAGCAATAGTTGATGCTGTCCACGATTTAGTACAACCATGCTCAATCCACTGTTGTAAACCGCCATTCGCGGAATTATCAAAAGTTACCCATGTAGTTTTTACTAATGGGCGAATACTTGCTGGCACACCTTGCAGATGATTTACGCAGCCATCTTGGTCAACTGCGGCGCCTTTATGCAACGACGAGTCGTACCGATGCTGGATATAATCTCGTCCGTTAAATGGGATATCTCCCGGAACACTTTGAGCTAATGAAACAGTTGGCGCCGATGCCAACAACAAACCTAGTAAGAACGTTTTTAACATATATTAGAGTCTTGTGTCCTCAACAGTGTACATTGTATTATCATTTGCTAATACATACAAACTAGAACAACAGGCGCCTAGTGTATCGACCACCACAGGCGCCTGTTGTTTTAAGCAGCTTATTTAAATTTTATTTGTTATACAAATATACTACTACAAGAAATCCGGAAGTGCAAGTAATAATGTGTATAAATGGTGTGTAAATAGTGACACAAAATATATGAGATTAGTAAAAGTGTTATTGATTGGGAGTTTAATGTTTGGCGCCGTTTCTCCTGTTAGAGCGGAATATACAAATGTAGAATCCCAGGACGTAAAAATTCAAGCAGCGCGCGACCGAGCGGCTATAAGTGGTTTTGTAGTGAAAGCGTCAAGGCTAAATACTCTGCTGGTGAGAGGAAGATATGAAGAATACGTTAACGAGGCGCCTGATACTATTCTGGCATGGGAAGCTGCAAAAAATAGCTACTCTTACATGCCAAATCACGAATTCCTAGACAAGGCAATACAGGTACACAGATTTTTCTTCACTGCTTTAGATTCAGGCAATTTAAGCCAAACAGTAGTAGATATAATCTTAGAAGACTCTCAAAAACATATTCAACAATACAGGCGCCTATCATGAATGAACCAAAAATAACCAAAGAATTCTTAAAAGATATCGAGAAAAATCTAAAAAGCGTAAACATTCCACGCTTGACTTACGAAAATGGCGCCTACTATATGGACGGGATGAAAGTAGAGCTACCTGACAAACTTTTCTAATTCAAATAAAAAACAGGCGCCTATCTTTGCTTAGAAGAGTGGCGCCTTTTTGTCGTCCGTTTAACTATCAAATATTATACCATTTCTATCTAGAATTTCTCCACTGCACACCTGGAAACCCGCCGAACCGTCGTATATGCCCGTGATACTGTTGACACTGTGTCAAATCTTTTCTACACGCTCGTTGCGACGGTAAGCAAGGTTGACCATTCAAATCGTAATTCACATTAGTAGGCGCCTGACACCTGTCATCACTCAATTGCCAAGTACACCGTCGTAAATATCTTCTACCACCTTTTCTATCTAATGTTTCTGATGGCACTAAATCAAATTCAAATTCTCTTTTAAAGGCGCCACTATATTGATTAATTCTTAGCTCAAAAGACCGATAAGCAAGCGGGTCGGCAGCAGGTTGGTTATCTAAAAATGGTGAATATGTTCTGATTGCGGTAAGTTTGGCGCCAAGTATTCCGTAATTATCAATTAAGGTGCCAACTGTTCCAGAAATATCTGACACACTTAATTTAGTTTGTATCGCCGATTCTCCATCTTTTGGCATCCACTGTACTTTGCAAGCAATTGGTAGGTACTGAACACCTCGATAAGAAACGGCGCCAAAATTACAGAATGAAGTAGTGGGAAAGTTAGATACAAAAGGATTGAACACAGTAAATAAATCAATGGGATTTTCTATGTCCAATCCCTGGATGTAATCGTTAAGTGGCATATGTTATAGATTTTCGGGAATTAGTGCCTTGTCGATTAAATTGTGATTAATGGCGCCTGTCCATAGCTTCTTAATTGCTTGTTTGGCTACTGGAATTAAATCATCTTTCTGTTTAGAAAAATCGTAAGCACTTTCAATATTTACGTTATCCAATACAAAAAGTAATTCTTGCAATTCTTCTTCTGTTAATTCAATTTTACACATGATTAATTATGATATCCCCTTCGTATTTCCACACTTTAGCCCACTTGCTGCTATCCCCTTTGTCCCCCTTGTCCGCTATCACTACTAGCTTAAATGAATATGGTATTAACTCTATATTTTCTGGTGGCGCCTCTAATAGTTCGATGTCTTCTACTATTGGTTGTTGCAAATGCTTAGGTAAGTAGCATATTCGCTTATCATCTCTGTTGCAAAAGCTAGGTATTGGTAACTGTTGCAAGCAAAGCGCTAATTGTTCAAGCGTTAAAATCCCTGGTCTACAAATATTAAAATCCATAGGTCTTTACAAACTCGTATATTCAGATAATAAATCAGCGCCCTTTATTCTCGCTTGTCCGGAAATATCTTTACTTGCCACCCCTTCTTTAAGCGCGACCAGGTGTAGCTCGTCAATTACTTGCATGACTTTTGAGCTACTTGGAAGCTCTTTGTGACTGTAATTAATATAAATTTTTTGCACTATCTCCCTATTCTGCTTTGGGAATCCCAGTATTCGCTCAACAAAACGTGGCTGATACCAATAAACAAAATGCCCACCGAATAAACCACTAGAAACTCCTTGCAATTCCCATCCTTTATAATGCTGTAACATAATAATCCTACAAACTCGTATATTCAGATTTTATAGCAAATGATAATACCTGGAGGCTACCAACCATTACATTATTTCCATAAACCATTTGTATTGGGTTCCCTTCAGCAGTATTTAGATTCCCTGTCCCCAATATTTCCGAGCGTTTTTGTTCCTCATCCGAAGGCGAGGCGCCATATCCAAAAAATAAACTTTGTGCAGCCATAACGGCGCCAGCTACTATCAAGCTCGTCCCACCTGTCAACACACCTAACCCAACCAGCGCTAGTCCACCAATTAACCTTCCCACTGTTCCCGACCCCTCCAGCACAGGAACGATTACCAATGTTTTACCAGCTACAGGAAAGTCATAATGCTCTGGATTAATTGGTATATTTGCCTCACCCAAGACTAATTGATACTGACACAGTGAATTAATAAAATGATGCTTTATTTCTGGTTCTTGGGAATAAAGCATTTGCAAAGATTCGCGGAGAGTGTACGCCACCCCTTGATATTCAGGCTTAAAAATGGCGCCTAGCTCTCCCGCTAATTTAACAGTGGTCAGTGGTTCAGTCATCTTGATAATGCGATGGCTCGTGAATTTCTGCAATATGCAAAGAAGCGTGAATTCTTGTTAACTCTACAGCACTTTTGTATATCTCAAGCTTTTCCTGCTTACTAAGCGGTTCTTCTAAATTAACTTCTAGTAAGTCGCAAAAAGCCTCAAAAGTATTGACAATCGCTCGATAGTTTTGGTCAGAGCTTAGTTTATTAAAATGACTCATATTTTTCTCCATTATGGCGCCAATAATTCCATTTGTTTAACAGCGCGCTCCCCTTCTATAAACTGAGTACTGGCGCCAATTAATACATCAATCTTCCCTTCTAATTTTGCACTCACACAATCTGGTCGAATATATGGAGCATTGGCACAAACCACCGACCCGCCGATTTCGCATTGCACAGAAATCGTGACACCAATTTCACCATCATCTGTGTGTTTTAAACTAATGGCGCCAACTTTTCCGTTATTCCACACATCAGAATCTAGTCCACAAAATAAAATTGCATCATCAAGGAAAGCATCAAAAGCCTTTTCAAGCGCAAGCAATGGTTTATCTTTGGAAACCAGCTTTACTGTTTTGGTCGTGTTTGTGTCTAGGTCGAATGATTCGTAGTGAATTATGGTTTCGGCGCCAAGCTTTATTTTCTCGATTTGAATACTCATTTGTTTACTGTGTCGTTGCGTCTCCTATCATACCAGAAATAAAAAACTCTAGACGATAGGCGCCTAGAGTTCACAACAACAATAATGTCCAGTATTCGCTAGTTGTATTCTAACAATTCCATCTGCTTGTATCTATCCGATTGTGCGACTCGTGCGTTTTTCTTACTTCGTGCCTGTTGGAATTGGAAAAAGAATTTTGTGATAATGAGTAGCGTGTCTGGAAGTACGGAAATATCGGCGCCTTTTTCTGACCGGAATGACAACATAAATCCTAGATACATTTGCTCTGTCATGAATAGCTCGTTTTCCACTATTTGGTAATCCTGTCCTTCGATGAAGTCACGTTTTATGGCGCCAACTACATACGAATGACTGGCAATCCGTGAATCACGGTGTAGCTGTTTAGAAGAATAGGGGAATTCTAATCTATCGGTAACAGTGGCGCCTATCTTTGCTTCTAATTCGGCTACTCGTTGCTTAAGCGCTTCTACTTCTGAGTCGGGTTCGGCAAATAGCGCGCGCTCTAGAGATTCACGAATCCTGGTTTTCGCTTCTTCAAAATCAGCAATTAAATCCATCTTTTTACCAACGATGGTCTTGCTGTTCCTGGAAAGTGAAAGAAAAGCATTGCACTGCGCTTCTGTTAATAGCGCATATTTTTCAGGACGACCACCCTGTGTGCCTTTCTGAGGTTTTCCGTTTTCAAAACGGATTACCCCAAACCGTGACTCTACTTGGTCTTTGTACTCATCTAGTACGTTTCGCATCCAGTCGCCATGATGGACTTCGATGATGTCGCGGCAGTATATGCGACTATCGATTACGGCTGTATTGTTTTCTACTTGTACAAACTTTAGCTGATTTTCTGATAACATAGATTTGTCCTTTGTAGTGATTGGGCAATTGGTGGGGTAGTTAGCGCTACCCTGCCTTAAAATATATCATATATGTATTTTGTACTTTTGATTAATAAAATTTTGTGACACAAATATTCCGAGGCAGTGGAGGAAAAGGGGGCGGCGCCAGTCCAGATATATCAGACGTATCTGGCATTTCGTCTGACCGTGCGGAAGTTGTCTTGGGAATATGCGGAGGACAAGTGGGAGGGTTAGGCGCCATTCCAGCAAGAAACATTTACTTAGACGGGACACCAATAGAAAACCAAGACGGTAGTAAGAATTTTGAGGGGTTGGATTTTTTCTTTTTAAATGGCGCCAATACACAAGCCACACTTCCTGGTAACAGTGGTTCAGAAATTTCTACCCCTACAAATGTGAATGTGGCTGTTGTTCAGTCAACGCCAATTTCTCGTAGTATCACCAATCCAGAAATAAACTCAATCCGTGTTCGCGTTGCGGTTCGGTTGCAGAAACAGGAATCGGATGGTGATGTTAAAGGCAGTTCGTTAAGGGTAAAGATTTCTGTGAAAGAAGGGGCAGGCGCCTTTATTCTTCGTGTCAATCAAGAAATAAAAGGAAGATTCCCTGATTTCACAGTGTTTCCCTATTTGCTGCAAGTTAATCCAGATGTGTCGGATTATGTCGTCAGGGTAGAAAAAGAAGGCGCCAATACCACATCAACAGAAACACGTGATTTACAGTGGTTAACCTACGAAGAAGTAGTACAAGCGCAATTGACGTATCCAAATACTTCTTGTTTGTGGATACAATACCCACCTAATTTATTTAGGTCGGCGCCATCTGTCACATTAAAACTAAATGGGTGGTTGGCTAGAATTCCAATCACAGCAACAGTGGCGCCAGATGGTGGATTAAATTTTAGTATCACCGCATGGAATGGAACATTTTACACAGCAGGCGTAGCGAACACTGACCCTGCGTGGTTGCTGTGGGGTTATTTAACTGACGTAAATTTTGGGCTAGCAATACCGATAGAAAGCATTGACAGGTACGCATTTTACCAAGCCAGTGTTTATAACAATGCTTTAATTTCTGATGGTTTTGGCGGAACAGAGAGAAGATTTAGTTTTAGAGGACAACTCGTTGTAGGTGGTGATAGCGAGGACAGATATGAAACCGCTCGACAAATTGCCGCAACGTTTGGCGCCAAAATTTACCACAATGGTTTACAATTCACAATTTGGCAAGACAGACCAACCGACGCACTACCTCGAATTGTTTCTAATGCAGATGTGGTAGACGGCATTTTCTTGAACACCACACAGGATTATTCAGCCATTGCTACTTCTTGCTACGTATGGAGAAATGACCCTGACCAAGAATTTCAAGAAACACCCGAACCTGTAGAATATCCTGCTGCCATAAATAAATTTGGGTACAAAGTCGAAGAATTCCGAGCGCTTGGAGAAACCAGAAGGGGTGGCGCCGTTCGTGCTGGTAGACGAGTAATTTTAAATTCTCTTCCATCTACGACACAGGGAGAGTTAGGGCAAATATCTTTTAAGATGCGCGCACATGCTTTGTTTTTTGAATTAGGAGAAGTTTTGCAAGTCGCGGATAGTGCAAGGAATCCAGAGCGTAAATCAGGATTAATCAAATCAGCTACCACTACACAAATTACCTTAGATTCTGTCGTAACAGTTGGCACCAGTGCAGTTCTATATTGCCTTCTACCAAATATGACCACAGAATTTAGGGCAGTCACCACAGCACAAGGTAGTCGAACTGTTTTGAATGTTAGTCCTGCGTTTAGTTCGGCGCCACTTCCTCAAGCAACATGGCAATTAATCGATACTAGTACGGTTATTCGTAAATACAGAATAATAAATATCACACCAGACGTAGATAATCCCAATTTCTACGAAATAAGCGGCAAATTATATACTGACACAGTTTATGCAGAGATTGAGACAGGATGGTCATTGACTGCTTATTCTCAACAAAATACGGTGCCTGTAATTATCCCGCCACCACGTGATGCAATTGGCGAAGGGTTAATAATAAATAGTGGCGCCATTTCTTATACGCTTTCTATTCGTTGGGAATTTGCAGCGCAATCCAATGGTTCACGCGAACCATTTGTGCAAAGCTACGCAGTAGAATTTAAACGCGGTATTGATGGAGATTGGGGAAACCGCCAAACTGTGTCAGTATTCAATGCACGTTGGGAGAATGTAGGCGCCGGGACTTTCTATGCTCGTGTTGCATCGATTGGTTTAGATGGTCGGTTTTCTGGATGGGTAGAGACTGGTAGTGTTACCATGAGTCCGGCACCTGTCTCTACTACCGATGCGTGGTTGTTAACGTTTATGTTGCAGGAGGAAGAGTTATGTTAGAAACAAAATCATTGCCTGGGATAGGGAGAAAATACACATTTGCTAGCAATAGTATTACTATACGTATGCTATTCCTTCGACCGAGAATGTGGCGATTAAAAGTTGCTTATTTGAACAATCCACAGTTTAAAGAGCTAAGTTTATTTTTTTGTACAATTACCATAGTTATCTATAAATAGGATTATGCTAGAAATCCCACAAATAGGTGAATTTTATAAGCACTATAAAGGTAATGTTTATCGAATTATTCCTTGCCCAAAATATGCAAGCACTGGCGCCAAAATTTCCAGCTTTGATAGCAATGGCGCCATTGTTTGGTATCAAGATATAAAGACTCAGCAGGTATGGCGCCGAACATTAAAAGATTTTCTTGAGCCTAAAGTGCTTGATGATTCTACAGTGGTTAAACGCTTTGAGTTGGTAGAGAATGGCGCCGATTTAATTTCCGATGGCTATCACTCATTTGGGGAATTGTACGAGCATAGAAATATTTTGTATCTAATATTTCTTTACTATTGCAAAGCAGAATCTAGCTGGCGAGCGACAAAGCATCATGATGGCACTGGTCATGATGGTTGGTTTATTGCAGGTTGCTATTTATTTGACAGACAAATTAGTTATCATTTACCAATGAATTTGTGGGATTATTGCTCGTTTCTAAAAACCTATGAAATGGCGCCTGTTGCTTGGGATGGTCACACGTCACAAGATGTTTTGCAAATCCTGAAAGATTATCTACCACCTGTGAGTAAATAATGGAAAACGAAAATATTAAAACAGTTAGATTACCAATGACAAAAGAAGCGATGTTAAAGCTTGCACTTTCTTTACAAGAATTAAGTCAAGAAGACAAAGACGGATACGTAAACATAGAGACTGTAAGCATTGACAAAGAAAAGTTTGACTTTGTTTTTATGAAAAGCTGGGAGAAATAATAAAAAACAGGCGCCTATCCTAAAAAATGGCGCCTGTTTTTAAATTTAATTTAATTTAATTTAATTTAATTTACTGCGACTACTTCTATCTGTCCCGGTGCGAATCTATTTTGCAAAACATACTTAATAGATTTTTCATCCCATATTTGGCAAATAGCTTTCGCCACATCAATTCCTTTGTAAGTAGATGGACATTTAATACGCAATCGTCCGCCGTCCATTAAATCGCGTCCTATGCTCGAAAATCCGTTAATGCTTAGAATACGGTCAACAGGCGCCATTATTTCATCAGTCACAGGCACCGAAAACTCAAGCCAAATGCTATCACCAGTTGGTGCATCATAAACAGTAACAGAAATTCGCGAAACAGTATTAAGTATCAGTCTATCAATTGCGTCCATCGTTTTATCTCCCTTGTTTAGTAAGTGTACTGGATTTCTAATTGACCATCGGTGTATCTGTGAGATGTACGTTTGTTCTTAGCGCGGCGCCTGTTTTCCTGGTATTGGAAAAACAATCTGGTTTCTAATTTGATTATCGCTGGTAACTGACTGATATCTGTACCACGTAACGACCGAAACGAAATAACTAAAATATTGTAAGTCGATTCGTTTGTGAATATTTGCTTACCAACGCGCACCCAGTCACGACCCTCTACAAAGTCTCGCTTTATCGCTTCTTTGACTTGATGGAAACTTACAATTTGGCTTACTTGGTGCAACATCTTGGCAGAGTACGAAAATTCGTTGTGGTTCAGTTCCGCTTGATACAACTGTGTCCTTAGTTGCACTACCTCTGCTTTTAATGCATCTAGTTCGGTGGGTTCGTTTGTGGCGCCTGCTAGTAATGCGTTGAGGTTATTTTTATAGGCGCCTATTGTAGATAAAAGTAAATTGGCACTTGCGTTGCGTAGTCTGTCCCCCAACTCTCCAGGCAATGCGTAGGCTATTACAATTAACCCGAATTCTGTGGTAACAGGAGATAGCTTGTTAGCCTTCTTGCCATCAGAACGAGGCAAGTTGACATCCTTACAAAATGTTAGGTTGTCAGAATGCTCTTCTTTTAAGCGTTTCCAGACAACATACCTTCCGCTTTGTCCAGCAACGTTTCCAATAAAGTCTAAAACAGAATACTCCCCTTCCTCTGTGCTTCGTACCTTACCCGCTTCCTTTAGCTGACTCAACAAACTAAGTAGCTCTTCAATTAACCCCAAAGGTAAGCTTACGTTAACATTGCGTAAAGCTGTTTGATATTCTACGGATGAAAGTGCTATATTCATTTTGGTTCCTACTCAGAATAGGGACTAAGGGCTGTTAATAGGGTAGTTCTCAGCTACCCTTGCCCTATAATAGCGCGCTGTGTCGCAGAAAACAAGTACCAATCTTTAAAGTAAACAAGATATTTATCAGGCGCCAATAATATATTTCATAAGGACACACAGTGTGTCCTTATGAAATACTCGCCACATATACGTTCCATCGCATTGTGAACAGTCGCTGATTTCGCATTCAGGCGCCAAACCCTATGGACTAATAAACAAAAGCTTATGCCAGTGACCATCAAAAGACCATTCGCGGCATTGGTAAGACCTTTGAGGAAAACCCATCATTGCAAAAACAAGGTAAGACCAAAAAGGTAGATACGCCATCACATCTGTGTCGTGCTTATAAGACAATGGCGCCTGAAACAATTTCAAATTCTGATACTGCTTTAAATATCTTGGCTTGATTGTCCACAACTGTACGCTAACCGAATTTCTGTCCTGCAATAACTCAAAATGTCCGTCAATAAACATTTTTATCACAGCTAATTCTAGTTGTGTTCGCTTTGCATATTCCGGCGCCTCTAATCCATATAAATCAAGAATTGGTTCTATCTGGTTTGCTACATAAAGTATTCCCCCTCTCGGCTGTCTACAAGTTTTCCAAAAACTAAAAAGTCGAGACGAATCAGAATTTCTCATAAAATCGTCCCAAATATCCGAAAACTCATTAAGCTGGTCGTCCGTCAAGGGTGGATTAATGGCGCCTATCTTTATCAACTTCTGCATTAAATCCTGTGTCACCATTCTTTCTCCTATTTAAAAACAATAATAGCTCATCAAATTATTTAGGCGCCTTTTCTTTCCTGTCTACGTATCTACAAGTATAAATCAATTCATCTTGCTCACTTACTCCAGGGGTGGGTCATCCACCGGTGGGTTATCCGTCGGTGGATGACCCGTCGCCGGATGACCCGCACCCCGTATCTATATATAAGAAAAACAATAATAAGAAAAACAATATAAAAAATAAAAGAATTAAATCCCCCTATATCCCCCAAACCGGAAAAAGAGATGGGGAGGATAGGCGCCATTAGCAAAACTAGTTGCCACTGAATCAAACAACGATACACACACCAGTAGTAACCAAGTCAGTTACAAGAAAAAGAAAGAGGCGCCGCGTCGTTCGACAATCTCGAATAAACGTAATAACCATGAAGTGACGAAAGGAATAAGAATGGCACCAGTATCTTGGATTGAGAGAAATAAAATGCGGCGGGTAGAAAGGGGAATAAAGTAAGTTGATGTATTCGTGGCTATGTTTTATCACGTGAGAAAAAAGAGGCGCCTTAAAAGCGAAAATAACAGGCGCCACATAATATTTATCTCCGTTTTTTGTCTAGCAAACCACCTGGTCGCTGTTCTGCTTTGATTATTCCTCTAATTCTGTCAGCTAGTGTGGCATTAAAAGTCGCTGAATCAAATTCAGCAATGGTTTCTTGATTGTGGCAGTGTCTTTCGTGCTGTGCGTTCTGCCATCCTTGCTTGTATTGCGGGTTGTCTATCATCTGTGGCAGATTCGCATACCCGTGTTTCATTCCTAACGCTTCTAGTAAACCTTCGAGATATTCTTGGTTGTCTAGTAAGTATGTATGTATTTGGTTATCTAGTATTTCAAAACCTTTCTGGCGCCACATAATGCCTATCTCCGTTTTCTGTTTAATGAGCGACCGGGACGTTGTTCCTCCCGGATTATTTCTCTAATTCTGCCATCTAGTACGGTACGGAAGGCGCCAACATCTGTGTTTTCTGAATTCCCACCAATCACGATGTTGTTATTTACTGACACATTGCCGCCAGATGTTGGGGAGAAGGAAGAAGTGGCGCCAACCATTCCACCCTCTGCAAATCTCAAAATATTGTCTCCACCCATTGCATGGAATTTACGGGTTTCGTCAATATTCAAAACTCGTTCCCCTTCCGATAAAACAGCAACGTAAGCGCGCTTACCAGTTTGGGCGTGTTCTCGTTTCAGTGCATCTTGTAGTGGGTTATACCCCTTAGCGTAGTTCGGCACGTAGCCGCCGTTGTAGAATAAGCCGCCTAGTAGTCCACCTAGCAAATCAAATATTTGACCGCCACCTCCACCAGATTGTTGTCCTTTCATCCCGAACGCTCCACCAATGGCGCCAAATAAATCATTGGTCAACATTTGGGCTGCTAGTTGTGTGAAATAATCTAATATTTTCTTGCCGAAATTAGCAAAGGCATCATCGGCGCCACTTAATAAATCAGAAAATAAACCTTGAGTGGCACCTTTAATTTCTTGAATGGCTGGAAGAAATTCATTGAATTGATTTTCTATTTCATCGAGTTTGATTTTATTTAATTCTTCGTAGTTAGCACGAATTAAATCAGCAGATTTAGCTACTTCTTCATTTGTTTGGGCAAGTCTTTCTAATTCTCTAATTTGGTCTTGAAAAGCAGTTTGTTGCTGAAATACTGCCATTCCTTTTTCTAATTGTCGCGCTCGGTTGTCTTGACCAAATACTCGCATGTTGGAAGCTTGGGCGCCTACTACATCGAGATTGGATTTATTGAATAAATCACGTGCAGCGATTTGATTATCTTCTTGGTTACGAGCTAATTCAGCATTAATAACATCTGTTCGGGACTGTCTAATTTGCCGTAATGATTCTAATTCTCTTTCTCGTTCCTCTGGTGTGCGGTTTCTGTTTCTATTTATTTCAAATTCGCGTTGTGCAAAATCAGAATCCATTTGTGCTAAATTCATTTCACGCTGGATATCAAGAGGATTACGCCCACCTTTACCTAGTTGACGCAATTGCATCATATTTTGCAAATACTCGTTATTCATAGAAGTGGCTTGCGCTCGAACTTCTAATTGACGTTGTACTTTTTGCAATTCTTGTTCGGCTTCTGCTTGTTGGCGCCTAGCTATCGCGTTTTCTTGACGAACAATATTCTCTTGTTTTATTTGTTCAATTCGTCTATCGAACTCCTGTTGATTAATCGTGTAGTTATAAAGTTTATTTTCTTCATCAAAAATAGCTTTATCTAAATCAAGTGCCGCTTGTTTTAGCTCAATTTCTTCTTGTAAAGCGGGAATGTCGAACACTCGCACATCAAGTGGGCTTACTTGTTGTAGCTGCTGCAAACCTTCTAATTGTTTTTGAGCTTTGGCTATTTCTCCTTGGAATGCTTCAAAGTCAGCAGTTTGGCGCCGTTGATTATCCTCACGTGCAAAAATCGCTTCTACGTTTTTTTGGTAATCGGCGCCAATTTTTTTAATTTCATCAATCTGTTTAGCTAATCGTGGAATTTCTTTCTCGTTTTCTTTGATGCCTTGTTTTAGTTGTGTCTCTACTTCTGCTGCATTTGGCGCCGCTAAATATGATTTATTTCTTAGTATCTCTTGCGACTGTTCAATCTGTTTTTGACGATTCTCAATTTCTCGCTCGCGCTCTTTTATTAAGTCATCACTTTGGCGTTTTATCTGTGTTGATTCCTGTAGGCGCCTTTGTGCAGGAGATGGGTTTTTAATAGCAGAGATTCCAAAATCTGTTACACCACGTTGATTGGTTATACTGCGGTCTTCTTGGTCACGTCGTGCGCGTTCGTACTGTCGTAATGCTTGGTTAGCTTTTCTGACTGCTTCCTGTCTTGCTCGTTCTTGGTCGGCTTCGCTTTGTTTGGTAATCAACGTCTCTCGTTGTCCACCTTGTTGAGCGGTTTGGACTGCAAGATTCATTCCTTGCAATACGCCATTTCTCATTTGCCCAGGAGTAGCGGCGCTGAAATTATCCGCAGCAACAGAAACTGGTGCCCCTTCTCGCCTTCGTGCCATCAACCGTTGTTGAGCAAAAGGAATTGTGTTTTTGAGTTGACCCTCTGGTGTGCCCTGTCCTTTGTGCGCGCTTCTGGCGGTGCCACTTTGTAGGGATGCATAATGTTTTGCAATATTTGGATTTTTTAGTGCTGATTCAAAATCACCAGCTAGTACCTCGTCTAAAATTCCGCGTGATTTTAGCGAAGCGGTGAAATATAAATCCTGTACACCTGGGCTAAAACTACCCGGATTTTCACCCTGAAAAACTGACGCTAAATCAGATTTGGCGCCTCTGCCGAATTGTCTTTCTGCTTGTGTTCGGGAGTAATTAAAATCCATCATCTGGTAACGGCCAGATGCAGTGGAATTATGGCGTGGTGCCCTTATTCTGCTGCCGCTATTTCCAGCGAATGGGTGGCGAGAAAGGTTAGTGTCGTGTTCGCCACCAATCATCATCGAGTACCCAAAATTCTTAGAATTATTTCTAAAATCCGTGCCTTCGGCTCGTGCCACCACATCAGCAAAAGCTAAAACATTTGGGTTCCTCTGTAATTGGTAAAGTTGCTGACCTTCTTTTGTTAATCGAGCAAGTTCGGCTGGTGATAGTGGATTACCGCCGCGAGAAATTCCACCTTGTGGCGCCGATGATTGAATATTGCTGGCGCCAGTCATCGGCAATGTTTGTTGTTTAGATGCGTTACCAAGTTGCCCTTGATACCAGCGCATAAACTCTTTTACTTCGACAAATGACTGACCCCCACCAGCAGATTGAGTAGTTTTAAATTGATTGGCAATAGTGGATGGGATTCTGATTTTTAAATCAAGATGCCCGCCTGACGAAATAGAATCTTTCTGAGATAAGGCGCCTAACTTTGTCCCAGCAAGAATGTCTTGTCCTTCCTGCACTTTTGCTGTACTGGCTTTGTAATGCCCGTAGTCAGTCGAAAACTCTCCTAGTCCGCCGGGTAGTTTAGAGATAATCCTTATTGCGTTTGAATTGCCTCCATCTACATCGCGGTACCCATTACCCCAAGCACGAGTAGAAGCAACACGACCTGGAAACATTGCTTGGAAAGCGGCGCCACCTCCTAGTCCTTCAGTGCCATCAAAATCTATAGAAGCGTGGTTCCCTCTTGCTCGTTGTCCAAAGAAACCTTGTCCTTGAGAAACCGTACCCTTCAATACTTGCTCTAACGATTGAGTAGTAGAAGGGGACGCGATACCATAGCTGCCTGCTTGTAAAATACCTTGTCCAATTTGTTGCAATCCTTGTCCGAGCGGTGATTGGCTTACATTATTGGCGATACCATCAAGTGTTTCTTTGGCGCTACCTAAATTGGTCAGCCATTCTACAGTTTTTGCAATTATTGTCCCCAAGCTTGCGACAATACCAACAAAACCTTGGTCAATGCTTGCTACTTGTGAAGGAATGGCGCCAAGTTCTCCGCCAAATTGTTTTGCTAAGTCGCCAGATTCTTGCGCTTTTTGATTTACTGAATCAAAGTTACTTGCTGTGTCAGTAAGGGTTTTATTGGCATCGTCTAATGGTTTAAGGTTTTCTATTAGCTGTTTGTATAAATCGTCAGCGTTGGAAGTGGCGCCGTTTATTGATTCGCCTAAATCGTTACTTCCGTCTATTGCTTCTTGAACTTGGTGCCCTAACTCCGCAATGTTGTTATCGGCAGGGATGCCCGAAAAATCTAGCTTGATTGGGACTGTGGGCAAATTCCGCGATAGTTCCACGCCACTGCGTAATGTGTCTTCTAAGTTGAACCTATTATTTAGCAGTTGGGATTGTGCTTCTAATGCTCTGTCACCTACTTGGTTAAATTGTCCGATTGAATCAATAATTGAGTCGATAAACTGTGACACTATTGTGTCGTAACCATCTAGAAGCGCGCTTCTTAGTTTGTTCTGCTGTTGGGTGACTTGTACTTGCTTGCTCGCTCGTTGGATTTCTATTGCTTGTTGTTGAGCGTTTCTTTCAATTCCACGGTAATAATCAGCGACCTGCTTAGTTAAATCAATTAATTGCTTTTGAGCGTTGGCTCGTGCTTGTGCAATTTGTACCTCTAAATTAGAAATATCTAATTTTTGTTGCTGCAAAGAAGCTAATTGTTCAAACAAGAATTTTTCTTGTGGGTTAGTGGTTCCTTCTGCTAAAGAATTTAAGCGCGCTCGACCAGTGTTGTTGTTAATTCCTCGTGCGCGCATTATTTCGTTGTTTTGGTCTGTATTTAGGAGCGCACGTGTTTGTGTAACCGCAGCACTTTGAGCTTTGATTAACTTTTCCAATTGCTGTATATCTAGCCCTGCATTTGCAAACTGTTCTTGCCCAGGAGTAATGGCGCCTGATAAGCTATCTTTTGATAAAGCCGCTTTTGTTTGATTGCCAAAAAGGGATATTTTGTCAGTAGTATCTGCAAGGTCGTTGGCTACTGCTGTGATATTCTTTCTCATGATGCTAAATGCATCAGAGCCTTTACTAATAGCTTTGTTTAAATCAGTTTGCGCTTTGATTATGTTTTCGTAGTCTTGTTTAAGCTTGCTGATTCCTTTGTTTACGTTGTCTACTTCTTCTCCATAAAGTGGATATTCTTTTTTTAGTTGTTCTAAATAATCAAGCTGATTTTTAATTGCATCTGCTTGCGCTTGCAGTTGTTGCTTGATATTATCTGGTACTTTTTCTGCTTGCGTTCTTTGGTCAAACAAGCTTTTTTCTTGTTTCTGAAGCGCGCGCAATCCTTCCGTATCTCCTGGATTGCTTTGTACTAATGCACGGCGCCTAATATTTACCTTTTCTACTTCCTTGTCAATTGCTCGTATTTGTTCAATATATCTTTGCGCTTCGCTTGATTGAGATGTTGCAATTATTTGTGGTGTAAGTTTTCTACTATCTCTTATCGCTGTAAAGCTGTCTTTGATTTCTTCGCCCTTTCCGGTAACTAAATCTGGTATAGCTCGCTTAATCCGGTCGCCTAAAACTTTTGCGTCGTCTACTTGTTTTGGTGCCTTATTTGCTGCGCTAATTAATTGGTTATATTCATTTTGTAGATTTTTGACCGCGTCTACCTGTCCTCTAATTTCTCCCGACAAGTCTCGGAATTGATTAATCAAAGTATTGATTGCAATTCCAATTACCGCAAATCCGGCAAACTGTTTGAAGGAAGTAAGTATGAGGTTACCCACTACTTGAGCAGCATTTCCTAAAGCAAACATTGCTGCTCTAGATGCTAGTAGTTGAGTAATTAGCTGTCCTAGTGCTTGCGCGCTTACAACCGCTAACCTTGTGGCGAGTGTTGCTAATAAAGTTAACAGTATTGGCAAGGACTTATTAATTAAATCTAATCCCGTCGTTAGTGCCGATAATGCAATATTCTGCAAAGGCAGCAGAGCTTTTCCTGTTGCTTCTTGTAGATTCAGTAAAGAGTTTTCAAATTTAGCAGCTCGCGCTTGAGTAGTAGTTAAGGCGCCTGCTAATCCTCCAGCAGTTTCGTTGCCTAATTGTGACGCAAATTTTTGCACAAATTCGGCGCCATCTAATCCAGCAGTTACCATTCGGTTTAATTCTTGAACCGTAACACCATACGCTCGTGCTGCTACTTGTGCTGCGCCTGGTATCGCTTCCGATAATTGCCCTCGTAATTCCTCTTGGCTTACGACACCTTTAGAAACTATTTGCTGTAGTGCTACTTGTGCGCGACCTTGTTGTTCAATTGTTAAGTTATAAACTCGCGAAGCTTGGTTGAGGGATTCCAGTATTTTTAATGAG
This sequence comes from Calothrix sp. PCC 7103, assembly GCF_000331305.1. GTDB lineage: Bacteria > Cyanobacteriota > Cyanobacteriia > Cyanobacteriales > Nostocaceae > Dulcicalothrix. The sequence goes on from NZ_KB217478.1 coordinate 2,441,731, forward strand.
CGCTCACCCTCTACAGGTGTCTCTCGTGTCACTGCTAAAAATCCGGCGCCTTGTTCCAGTGTCGCCTGTCGATTTATTCCAAATCTTTCAGATTGAGCGCGTAGCTCTTGATTTGCAACATTACCTTGCTGTTTACTTCCTGCTGCAAACTGTATTCGTTTTTCTAATGCTTCTAGGTTTGCTGCTACTTTTAATGATTCCGTAGCAAATCCTCTAAATAAATTAATTGCAGTTCCAATAACCGCAAAGCCCACAAACAATTTAAGTAATGGAATGGCAGCAGCTTTTACTGCTCCTAAGTTTTCCGCAAGATGTACTAAAATGGCGCCATTTGGCAACGAACCTGCAAATTCTTTAAATAGTTCTATTCCTAAATCGGTAAAATTAGAAACGCTGGATTGTGCTTCACCGATGCCTTGCAAGAAACTTTGTAAATTAGTGCTGGCTGTTTTAAATGGAGTAGCCAATTTTGCTGCGTTAGTTACTATCTTTTGTGTTTGTTCCTCAAAATTATACGCATCACCTTCTACCGATTGTAAGACCTTCATGAATTCAGGGCTTAATTTTCCGCCTGCTCGTTTATTGGCTATCTCCGCACTTTTTTGTCCAAATGCAGCAGATTTTGCGGTCATCTGATTTTCAGGAGTTAGTTTTATAGGGGATGATGCACCCTGCATAAAATCAGTGAGAGATAGGCGCCCAAAATCAAATTGAAAAGCGTGTCTCGCTTCGTGGACAATATCTTTTAGTTTTTCTTGATAATTAATTAAAGCTTGTGGCGATTTCTTAAGAATTTCCTCTACTTGTTTTGATACTACTATTTGGTTTTTTTGAAAATTATATAAAGCAGAAACACCCAATTTATTTAGTCTTTCGTCATCTACGATTAGTTTGGGTATATCCGTTTTTTTGAGTCTGGCGCCAGATTCTTTTGCAATCGACTTTAACAACAATTCGTAATTGGCTTGAATGTTTTTTTGTGTTCGTCGAGTAAATCCGCCAATAAATTTAGTAACAAACGATTCCTCGTCTTTGTTAGAAACACGTGCTAATTCTGTCACTTGCTGAGAAACTGTAGAAGCTTGAGAGATTTGATTAGCTTGTTTAGCGGTTTGCTCAGTCGCTTCCCTTAATGCTTTTGCTCTTAGTTGCCCTATCTCTAGTTTTGCTGACTCTAGTACTTTCTTGGCGCCACCACTTACCCCTTGAGATAAAGAGAGAATAATAGTTTGGTATTCCTTCTCAATTGCAGATGATATATCAATTAATTGCGAACCTGTTTTATTGCCAGGATTCACATTCATTAATTTTACGATTTGTTCTCTTTGGGTTTTGAGGTGAGATTTTAGAGCATTAACTGGCATCTGCAAATTAGCCGTACTTGCTGCCATTGTTTCGGCTGATGGAGGAGTGGAGTGAGGAAGCAGGGTTTTTAACGCTGCTGGGTCTGCGACATTTAGGATTTTATTAATTAATTCTTGCTTGTGGGTATTTCTAACGTCTTTGATTCCTAGCTCTTTTCCAATTGGTTCGATGATATCTTTTTTATTAAAGGTGAGCATTGTTTGCTCTAGTTCTTGACGTTGTTTCGCTGCTTTTGCTGCTTGTTCGTCAATCTTGGGAGCAACAGGCGCCTTTTTCCCTACTCCCAATAAATCATTTAATACAGATTCAGCGTCTACTAGTGCCTGATAATGCTCTTGGATTGTTTCTCCTACCGATTCAGATAAGCCCTTTAACGCTTCATCTAAATCTGACTTTGTAGATTTTATTGCATCTAAATTGGCTGACATCAATTGTTTCTGCAAGTTGGGGTCAGCAATAGGGTTGGTTAGCAAATTCTCTAACCCAACCATTATTTTTTCTATATTTTTTTGATAATCAACTAGCCTAAAAGCGTCAGGATTTTGTAATTCTTTGCGTAACTTGGCGCCAGAACCTTCGATTTGTTTTAATATTATTTCTTGGCTTTTGGGGTCTGCTAAGTAAGAAGATAATTCGTGCCCTTGTACAGGAGTAACATTGACACCTTTACCTACTCCACCAGCAAAAAAGGCACCTATGTCTTGCAGTCGTTTAACACCGTCGCCTTTACCAAGTGTTACTGCAAAATTGCTGGCTTTTGATTGAGATAACTTGCCAAAACTTGGCGAACCAATCCCAACTGCTTTAACATCTTTTACCCCTAGCTGCTGCAAAATCTCTAAAGCATCATTGGCTATTTGTCCACCATACGAATACCCAGCTAATCTAATTGGTTTAGATGGGTCTTGCTGATAAGCTGCATACGCTTGTTTTGCCATCGATACAGCGTCAGGGTTTATCTTTTGCGTCAATGGTGTTTTTAGCGTTTTGAATGCTGCTTCTGTACTCCATCTTAAGGCGCCAACATCCCCAACAGACGCGCTAACATCCGAATAAGGATTGGAAACGGGCATAACGGCAGAGCGTTCACCAAGCAGCATTCCCAACTTTTTGGCTACAAAGTTATTGGCTGATTGTCCTTTTTGTCCCGCGAAACCACCAACTGCAAATACTACTCTTTCCGCTTCTTGAGGAATGTCTACTTTAATTGGGTTTTGTTTTTGTTCTGCACGTATTTGACTGGCAACAGATTGGATTGCATTTGCTCTATCTTTTTTTAATTTCTCAAAAGGAATTTGCCCTATTCCTCCTATTTCTTGTCCTAATGCGGCTAGGTTATTTAGGTTTTCGGCGCCACTTTTTAAGCCAAGTAATGAATCAAGTAATTTATCAATCCGCTTTTCTACTCTATTAAGCTTGTTTTCTATTGCATCTGCTGGAAATAAATCTTGCAAAACATTATTAACTTGATTTACTCGTGCTTTTACTCCTGCTGTTCCTTCTGGGATTCCAAGTTTTTTGAGTAAAACATCGCCTCCTACCTTACCAGCTTTTAGAAGCTTATCGCTGGTCATTTGTCCAATGCTATCTAATGATTTACCAAATTTTCCTTCTATTCCTTTAATAAATCCAGAGGTTAATTGTTGGGAATAAGTCATCCCAACACCTTCATAAAATCCACGAGCTATTGTTTTAGGCACTGCGGTTAGTGCCCCAAATAAACCGTCTCCACCTGATATCGACTTTGTGCTTTTTTTAATTCCTCTAGATACTCGCTCCCCTGCTTTTTCTAGTTCGTCCCCTATTTCTTTTGTAAATATTCTGGCATCTGCTTTATTAAATTGAGCATCAATAATTATTTTGCTGTCTTTTATAACAGGCGCCATTCCAGAAACTTTGTACTGAACATCTACCTTTATTGTTTTATTTGATGGGATGACTTGTTTATTTAATTGGCGGTCATCCACTTTTATTTTTATGGGATTGCGCTCAATATAATTTCTTACTTCGGAATAATGGCGCCTTTTTAAATCTAAATGTCTATTTAAATCTGTTAATTCTCTGTCATCAACTCGTGGTCGCAATGGCGCCTGTTTCCATTCCCGTTCAATCCTTGTTGCCATTTCTCGCGCTCGTTTTTCCACAGCTTGTATTTGTGCGTAATACTGTGTTGGGTCAAGAAAAACTTCAAGGTACAGGGAACCGACTTGTTGAGCAGCCATGACAGAGGTAGTGTAAAAATACTACTATTAGTTTAAGGTATTTTCTTGGCGCCTACAAAACTTCTTGTGCTAAAATGCCGACACAAGCCACTATCATTAGTAGCGGCTTGCTCCCAGTCGGCATGTGTCAAGTCAAATCAAATTAGATTATAAGCCAAATGAAAGAAAAAGATGCAATCGGACTTTACCTCAAGGAAATGTCCCGCTATCCCTTGCTTAGTCCTGAAAAAGAAGTGCTTCATGCAAAAGCTGTACAGGAATGGCGCCATAAAATAGCCACTCTCCCAGAAGAGATGCAAGCAAAATTCCGCAAAGAAGAGAAACGAATATTTGGTCAAGAAAGATTAAATTATGAGTATTGGCGCCGGACTTGTCCAATACAAATAGATGAAGAATTATCCCGTGTATTTTTTAATGGTGTGACAGGTAAACGTAGTCTGTATCACGGTAATTTACGGTTAGTAATTAGTATCGCGAAGCGGTACGCACAACCAGGTCAGTCACTAGAAGATTGTATACAGAACGGGAACATTGGACTACTACTGGCAATTGAGCGCTTTAATGTAAGTCTGGGCTACAAGTTTTCTACTTACGCTTATTGGTGGATACGACAGCAAATAACTCGCGCAATTGGTGAAACGGGAAGAGAAATTAGACTCCCAGTTCATGTGTATGAGAAATTGAACAAAATCAAAACAGCTTACAAGGTGTTAGGCAACAGACTTAACCGCCACCCTTCAATAGCAGAGATAGCAGCACATTTGCAAATAGATGTCCCCAAGCTTCGCGAATACTTAATGTTCTTTGTAAAGCCCGTCCAACTCGATAAACCACCTGAGAACGGGGAAGGAACAGAAGGCAGTTTGATAGACGTGTTCAAAAAACCAGGCGCCTTACCTGACACAAGCGAAGAAGACAGAATATTAAATGACTCCCTCAAAGACGCATTACGTCCACTGTTCGACACGTTGACACCTGATGAACAGGGTGTCCTTTTTATGCGTTACGGCTTTGGGGGTAAAGAGGAAATGTCTTTGCAACAGATAGGCGCCATTTTTGGACGGTCACGCGAACGAGTTAGACAAATCGAATATTCCGCTATTGGGAAACTCCGGAAGCGTTCAAATGGACTACGAGATTATCTAGATTAATGATAAATGAATAGTGACACAAAGATAGGCGCCTGTTGTTTATGATAGGCGCCTGTTTTTGTTGGTTAACCTTTTGACGCTCCGTTTTCAAAACGGAGCTGTACTGAGTATCGAAATATAGGCTTTGCTGCTTAATGTTTGCAAATTTTATTGTGTCTTTGTTTCTTTCAGATTCGTAAAATACAAAATACATTGTGATATTATTTTAAGGCAGGGTAGCTGTAACTACCCCACCAATTGCCCAATCACTACAAAGGACAAATCTATGTTATCAGAAAATCAGTTAGTTCAAGCGTTCGATGCAGAAAGAAATGGAATTAAATTTCCTATCGACTTTGAAGCAGCTTGGCGAAAGCTCGGATATAGCAGAAAAGACAACGCAAAACGTGCGATACTAGGCAAGCTTATTGAGAATGAAGACTACATTATTGACTCCTCAATCGTGAGGAATCGACCAACCACAGTACTTCCAGGTTCTCCAGAGTATGCAGCTTTGTCGAAAGCAGAAGTCATTTATTTATCCTGTGATGGATACGACCACTTTTGTATGCTTTCCGATACTCCAGAAGGACGGGAAGAAAGAAAGCGATTTATCGAGTACAAGAAAGCGTATCTTGCAAGTTTAGAACGAGCGTTACTGTCCGCAGCTAGCTCAGAAGTGGAAGCGCTCAAAGAAGAAAACGCACAACTTAGACAAACGATAGGCGCCACTATTTCCGATAGATTAGAATTTCCCTATTCCTCAAAACAATTGCAACGCGATTCACGCATAGTCAATCATTCACACGTGGTAGCGTCAATCAAGCGTGACTTCGTGAAAGACAAGGACTACCAAGAAGTAGAAGGGCAGATTTTCATCACAGAACAACTGTACACATGCTTCATGGTGACATTCCGTTCAGAAAAAGGCGCCGATATTTCCGTTCTGCCAAATATTTTAATTATTGCGACTAAATTCTTCTTTCAGTTCCAACAAGCGAGAAGCAAGAAAAACTCACGCACTGCTCAATCCGATAGCCAATATGAGCAGCTAAGTATACTCTAGTCCTCGTCTTTAATATAAACAGGCGCCTACTAATAAAGGATAGGCGCCTGTTTTTTATTTATTTACAATCCCCTTACGGGTTCAGAGGTTAGAAGTTTACATTTATGCCACTAATTAGTGGAACTTAAAGCTGTAAAAGTTCTCAACACCTTTTGGTATCTGAGGTTGATTAATTTATATCAGGCGCCACGACCAAGTGTCAAGTTAGCTTTTGTCAATTAATTCGCAGTGTCCCTGAAAAATAAACCATTCCTCCCCACGACAGGCGCCATTTTCAAATTTGACAGAGTAATGCATTTCCTCATCAGCGAGCAAAATAACTGGGTACTTCCCAACTTCGATTTTCTTCATATCCACAGCATTGATTTCGTAACTTTGCTCTGTACTTGGTTTTAACAGAGTGGGAGATGTGACAGAAAGAATCGCTTTTTCTTCGTGGTCTATCAGTGGTGGCTTAGGCTGAACACTGACACCAAGTAATCCAGCAGCAATTGCAGACGCCATTTTTTCGGGGTCAAATAAATCCATATCCCGTTTGCTGTCACAAAAACAGCATTCAATCAACATCGCTGGCATCTTTGTATTCTTGATTACGTAGAAACCTTTAAATTTAACCCCTCTATTCACAAAACCAAGTTTGGCGATATTGTCTACTACGTCTTGTGCTTGCGCTCTTGCTTTACTAGTTGGCGCCATTACAAAAACTTCTGTCCCGTTCGCACTTCGATTAAACGCATTGAAATGAATGGAAACAAATAAATTGGCGCCTGCATTGTTCGCGTTGTTACATCGTGTACGCAATGATTCTGTAGTGGATTGAGCAGATTTTGGCGCCACTAATAAAACTTCGTGTCCAGCACTTTCCAATTTTGGTTTTAGTTGAGCGATAACCTGTCTAGCTAGTTCGTCTTCAAAAGCAATACCTCTGGCGCCTGTATCCGCGATTGGCGCATTGTGTCCGCAGTCTAAAGCAATTAACATAATATTATGTAAGTAGTATTTTAGTATTTATTGTATGGCAAGTTCAACAATTGTAAGTTCGGGTGCGTTTCAAACGCTTACTTTATTGAATGGTTTTTTGAATGAAGGTTCGGTAGCAACTCCCTGTTATAGAAAGATAGGTTTTTTCGTAGAAGTTCGTTTTTCTGTCCGGACAACAGGAAATGCACTAGATGGAACAATAATTGCTACTTTACCTGTAGGGTTTAGACCATCAACGCGATTACTTTATGCAGGTGTGTGTAGTACAGGAATTGCGCGCGTTGATATTGATGAGGCAGGAAATATTTATAAATTCTCTGGCGACTCAAGCTCATTCCTAACAATATCTGTAGTTTTTGGGGTCTAACCAATGGCGCCTACTTTTCAATTCTCCACAAAAATAGAAGCATCAATAGAATATAGCGTAGTTAGCCAATCCGCTTTTTTAGGAGATGGCGCCATTTCTACACCAATTCCGTGTGGACGCTATGTAGCAGAATCTTTGCAATTAGAAACAATTGCAAAAACAGAATCAGAGCGAAACACAATATTAAACACCTTATTAAATAATGCAGGTAGTGAAAATTTTAGTTGGCGCCTACGTGAACCATATTTCAACGAAAATAATATACTGATTACTCCTGACGAATATGGTGATTTTGTCTGCGAAGGATGGACAGAATCACGACTCGGTGAAACTTGCTGGAGTTTTACGTTAAATATTGAAAGGACGGATATTTACGAACTTGACGAGTGTGTTTTACGGGCGCCTGATTTATCAGATAATTTACCAATCATTCCGCTTAATCTTTACAGAACAAGTCCGACGCAGACCTACGAAACCAAACTAATAAAAAACCAATACGACAATGGAATCATTGAGCGGCGGGAATACGGTTACAATGCAGTCCGGGATAAATGGGAGTTATCCGCCAATCTGAACGAGCAGAAAAAAGAAGAGATAGTACAATTTTTGAAAGACAGGTGTGGCGCCTCTTTTGGATTTAAACCAACACCTACATCTCCCACTCGTTCGTATAATTGCCTGAATTGGCGCCTAACTTGGCTGGGCTGGAATTATTGGACTATCACGCTGACGCTCGAAGGAAACGCAAATTTATTTAGACAATCTTATATAAAAGAATTATCACAATTATTTGATTTTTACGATAACGAAGATGCAATCCGTGGTGCCATTGCTTCGGATTTAACAGACTTGGATGCAATGATTAATGCATCACCTAATTTTATAAATACTTATACTAGAAACACTGTCCCATTTTTAATAACAGCAGATTACGAAGTAGTAAATAATTTTCATCCCAATATATTGGGACGTGGTGGATATTTCCCTTCTGCTGCATTTCCAACTGAAGCACAAGCTGTGGCAATGAGAAGCGCTATTAAAGCTCACATTGTCACAGGAAATATAGCGTTTCGGCAAATGGCTATTAACTATGGAAATGCATTATTAAATCGTTTTTACCCTGTGCCTATTCCATCGAATTGGACGGAAGCAACTGGAATAAGGATTCCACATTGGCTGCGATTCAAGAATTATAGAAGTGTAAATTTTCCATTAAAAGGCGCCATTGCAGTTGACCCATTAAATTATGGTTACTTTGATTTAGTACTCAATTTTGTAAATGGTGAAGGAACAATACCGTCTGGCAGTCCCAACTTCGGAAACCTATTAAGCAATGTGTACCGTGTTTACCCTACCACCGATAGGTTATTGTGGCGTTACGTTTATGCGTTACCACTTGGTCGCTTCTGGTACGAGATTGATTACTGGGTAAGCTGGAATGAGAACGGGGTGAACACTCGTTATTTTAGTGACACAGAATCACCAGGGGGGCGAACACCAGTTCCCACTTCTGAACCAGTAGGAAAAATAAAACTGACTTCGAGTTTTACAGGCGCCGCAAAAGTCGTATACGCAGCGCGCACAGGTTATGTTGCTGCACCGGGCGAAAGCTTGTTACTTGAGCCATTCCCAATGTGGCGAACACTTAGAACAGATGAAGCACTTGGCGCCATTGATATCTTCCCGTGGGCACATGAAGGATACGACCTTTTATATCAAGTGACTGATGATTCTAAGTGGAACACAGCGCGCGCTTGTACCGAATACACAGAACAAATTGCTGCAATCGTAATTAATCCAAGCGCTTGGTATAAAAAAGACGATTCGCCCAATGCTTTTGCTTATGCTGGCTCTCAATTTATCCCTGTTCCCGATACGCGAGGATACACGGCAAGTAGGGTAACATCTGGCGCCTTTAAAGATTATTTGCGTGTAGATGTTGATAGTTCGCCCGAACCGTTCCCATCTGGTGAATATCAAAACTTTGCAGTTCAGATTTTGGCTGTGTCGGGCATGATAGTAACAGTTGAAGCAGGCGCCAGTACTCCCACTGAATTAGAAATAGTTTTATCCTTGTCGCAAAACCCGTTCGATTTTTCACTGTATTATGTGGCCCGTTTAGCAGTTGGCGCCAATACTCCCACATCAAGAACGTTTGCATTAAACGAATTTCTGCTTTGGGATTTGAATATTACGAGCTGGCACCCTTATATTGCAGAAACTCCAATTTACGATTATTCGGGGTTGGGTGGCGCCGTTTTAGAAAAATCTCGAATAGAAACTTTAATTAATGGGATTCCTCGCAACATTTGGAAAATTAGACTAGATAGAAATAATGGATTTGTTGGCGCCGGATTTGTAATACTGGGTATTCGTCCTCGCTTTCCACTACGTATTTTTATGAAACATAGTGGCGCCGCAGATTTTAAAGCAACCATTGGTGGGGTAGAATATTTTTGTCCAATTCCAAGCGTACCAGACTGGACACTAATTACATTAAACGCTACACAGTTTGAAGATTTTGATAACAACAAACCGTCAACATCATCTACTATCGAAGATTTGCAAATAGTGCCAAGTTCCAATACTGTCACAGAAACGTGGATTTGGTATATAGGAAGTGAACCGAAACAAATACAGGCGCCAGCACAAACCTACAAAGCAGCAATAGTGACACGCATTAAGACGGCACATTCTTTTTATGTGGGAGATTTTTACGCCACTGGTTCACCTACTGAAGATTTAGCGTATGGTGATAGTGCAGTGGTATTTACAGCCAACGCAGAAAGTGATGGACAGGGTGGGCAATTTATTGCAGCATGGAGAGGATTAAAAGCTACTGGTTATCAATATCCTGCTTTTTATGTTCGTACCCAACAATGGCGCCGATTACGTGGAGTACTCCAATTTCTACTAGATGCCCAAGAAGCAAGAAAACAAAAACTAGGTTTCTACTACACATTTGAATCAGCATTTGTAACACCGTACTGGGATAATATTGAGTATTCAGAAAATGGGGAATTAAATGTTTGGGTATCGAAATTTTCTGACCCGAATTATTTTTGGGTTGGTTATTCGGTACGACCATTAGAGTCAGTTGCAGAGGCATGGTATAGATTAGTAACAGGCGACCACCCTGGAATGGCGCCACCAGATAAAGACGAGCTAATTAAAAAGTGCAAAACTATTTGTGATAGATATGCCTTTTGGTTATCTTCTTTCTATGTCAGGCGCCGGAAATACTCTCCTCCCACCATCTTTTCTGACACAGAGGAACCGACTGCTACTTACCACGAACCACACACAGCATCTTTCTACCTTGGTTTAAGTGTTTATGGGTTATTGGCTGGTGGGAATAGGGCATTGTATTGGCGCCTGCTCAAAGCGTCCTACAACTACATACAAGATTCATTTGTTAGTAGTGGAGTAATGGCGGGAAGCTTCGCAGGACTGCAACCGGATTTTACAGAAGGAAGCTTTACAGGGAAGGAATATTTTGGATTCTGGCACTTTGAGATATTGGAAAGATTGTGTTTGTTGAAGCAGAAAAAAGACGCACTCCCCTATCCAAAATGCGTCTACTTTATTAAAAAGGGTAGTTTTCAGCTTTAGTTATTTAATAAATCCTTCTTCCCTTAATACCTTTTCTGCTTCCCATCTTTTGATATTCAAATGCTTCTGGATTCTTGTATATCCCCACCCTTTGACTTGCCTTAATTCAATCACCTTAGTCCTTATTTCCGGCGCCACTTCTTGGTATTTTCTACCAGCTTTTCTGTGGTTCATGTCCTTGTCAAAACCGAAGCATTCCATCAACTGCCATAGTTCAGGAATAGCTAAACTGCGCTTCTGTTTTTGACACTCATCCATATATAAGCTTTGCGTTCTCCTGTGAAATCCAAAATAATAGTATTTCATCGCTAGCCAACAATTCTTCCATTGTTCATTTGTTAGTTCAAGCTTTTGTAAAAATTCTTCGTGCAATAACTTAGGAAACCGCTTGCGAATAGATAGCCCTCTCCAGTAAAAATTTTGTATTCGATGTGGTACAGGAGAAGATTTTCTAAAAGAATTTACGATACATCCCTTGATTCGTCTGTAAGCAAAAGTAGTGAATTTAACATCTTTAGTTGCATCGTACTTGCGTGCGCTTAACACTAATGCCTCAATAGCAAAAGTATGCAAGTCATCAAATTTTAGTCCAGACGCTTCTGCATAAATCTTTGCAAGACGTGCCGCAATGCTTCTTCCTTCACTAATAAGTTTTTCAATTCGTCTTCTTTCGTTTCTGTCCATATAAATATGGTGGCAATTTATACTTACCACCATCCTCCTTTATTAAGATTAGAACAATTCTAATTGACCGGGTGTGGTGGTTTTAGGACAAGAACGGCGCCTGTTTATCTTCCGTTCTTTGTGCGCTTGTAGCTTGTCCCACGGGAACGGATAAGCTTTTAGTTCAGATGGAATAGTGACACCGTTTTTAGGTCTAGCAAAATTTAGAACCATCTGTGCTGTGTCACTATTAACGTAGAGTTCTTTTTCTATTTCTATGTAATCGGCACCTAGCTGGTAATCTGTGCGGATTACTTCTCGTAGATAGGATAGATTGCAGTAGCTCACCCATTCTTGAAGTTGAGTTGATGAATATGGGAATGCTGGATTGGCGTCAACAGATTGAGATAGTAGAGCGTTTAGACTTTCTTTATAGGCGCTTAATGTTTCGACCACTAGGTTAGCACTGGCTATTCGCAATCTATCTCCTAATTCACCCGGAAGCAGGTAAGTAATGACAATCATCCCCAACTCGGTGGTTACAGGAGTCTCTGCGTTACCTCGTTTGTTGTTACTACGTGGTAATTTCAAACCGTCACAAAATGTGACAGTCTGGGGATGCGTAGCCAGTAAGCGTTTCCAGACTTCGCGCGGTGAACCTTTCTCGACGATATTACTGATATAGTCAAAAACCGAAAAGCGTCCATCCTCTGCCTGCCTAACTTTCCCCGTATCTTTTAACTGTCCAATTAGAATCAATAACTCTTCTATCAAGTCAATTGGCAAGCTGACATTGACTTTGCGTAACGCGACTTGATATTGTACCGCCGAAAATGCTATATTCTCCATGTTGACCTACTAGTTCTAGGTTGGCGCCGATTGTTAAAACAAAACCCAGTGCTGATAACATTGGGTTTTGTGTCGGCATTTTTATATTATCATAGGAAACAAAATACGGATACGCTAAAGCTGATGAATCAAACAAAATTTGGTCAAGCGTTTTTAAATTCTGTTGAGTTCCACTATCACCCTGAAACTAGGCAAGAATATTTTAGACGCGATTCTGAGAAAAACAGATTCTCTAGAGAATATAAAGCAAGCAATGTTTTTATGTTTTGGCTGGCGTGTAGGCTTGGTCGGGTAGTTGGAATGACTATGAGATGGATTGCTTAACAGGCGCCAATTAACATCGCTTGAACTTGATTCTTTTGACTGGTTCGGGTTTAGTAGATACCGTTTTAATCCCCTGCGTCTCAATTACAGGGTAGTTTTCATATGTTAAGTTGGTCATATTGATACCTATTTCTCTTTTTTTATTACTTGCATCATACATCAATCCTCCAAAATGTTCAACTTTGCTTTTCCAAAATACATGGATTGACGCATATCTTAGATGCTTTTTAATTAGCCGCTTCTCTTTTAATTCGGAGATATCCTCACCAAGGAACAGGCGCCTGTAAGTGACTATCCAACAAGCGCGAATTAACCTATCCAACTTCTCGTCTTCAACGGCGCTTTTATTTTTTTTGTAGGATGATTTGGTTAGGTGTAAATATTTTTCTAAGAGGATGCCAGCTTCGGGGTGGTATGGCGCCGGAGTTGGGGGATACCACAAACCATTTTCAGGGTGGCGAATAGAGTCTTTGCAATTAATTCTAATATTCAAATGCTGCATACGATTTAAACTTTTTAAGGGAAACTCGGTATAGTTACCACAATCACATCGCATTATCCATGTCGGTTGTTTATATTCATCTTTTTTCCACTTAGTCGAACTGCGGTTAAGCTGCCAAATCGTTGATTGGTAACGTCTCTTAAGTTTCTGCTACTTGTTTTTAGCTGTCGAGCATAAATACATTCTTTGCGTCCACAAGTTTTTTGGCGCCCACTTTCAAAATCGCTTCTTGGTTTTTCTATTTCTGCTCCACAGTCACATAACAGGCGCCATAACTGTCTAGACTTACCGTTTTTGTGAATCAATTCCCCCTTATCAAGAACTGTTAAGTAGCCAAATCGGGAACCTGTACAATCAGGTTTTTCTCTTTTTTGTCCATTCCGTCGTGCAGCTTCTTTCTTGCCGCACCCACAAGAATATAAGTAGCCGTGATTTCTAAGCCAGCTTCTATCAAAATCTTGGCGTACTCGCTCTATGATATTTCCGCAATCGCATTGCAGGCGCCATAATTGCCTATGTTTTGTGGGGTGCATTCCAGTTTTTCCAATCACCACAACACGTCCAAATCTTTCCCCAATACAATCAGGTTTCTTTGCTGTCATCAATTAAATCCTCCATATCTTGACCTAGGAAGCTTTCGCTTGTCGCATCAAAATGCAAATCAAATATTCTCACCCCTCCAGGGACAAAAGCCATAATAGCTAATGACAAAATTAAGCAGAATAAGCCATGTTGTCTAGCGGTTTCGTCTTTGGGGTAAAGCAAAAATTCATCTGCCCTAATCAATACCTCTGCGGGGTAATGAGTGTCGTTTTCTTCGTTGGTCAACCACTTCCATTCTTCCTCGCTTACCCCACCACGGGATTTAATACTGGCACCGAATCTTGGTACATTGTGCAATAATATTTGGCGCCAGTCTGACATTTCCATAAAAAATAGTAGCCTTGAGGATTTAAAGCTACTATTAAACACTTAAAAAGCGTAGATGACTAGGCGGTAATTACTCTTCTTCTTCCATCTCCTGTAATCGCCGCATTAAATCGCAATTTAAAAACAAAACAATGGCGCCAGTCGTAGCAATCCAAGTGGGTCGGGATATTTCAGGCACAATCCTGTTATTAAATAATGTGTTTCTACGATGGGTGCCCATCCAAAACGCCATAGAAAACACAATCATTAAAAACAAGTTAATTCCAATGTTTAGATATCGCATAGTGGCTAAAATGGCGCCGAAGCGCGTCTGAGAATTTCCATTACATCTTTGTCGATTGAACAGGCGCCATTTGAATCAATAAACGCATCAACTTGACGCCTGCATTTCTGTTTCAATTCATCACTAATATCTAACTCATCCACTTGTGTCAGTATTGATTCTAGTTCACTTGATATTGATTGCTCTGTATCAGGCACCTTCATTTCGTCAATATAGCTAGATGCTTTGCGCTTGTTGTAAATGCGTTCAAAATAACTTAATGCCTCAATAATACAGGTTTTTATTCTTTTTCCGCTTCTAAAATCAATCACAGAATAAACAGCAGACGAATATATGTATTGGAAATAGTCTGCTTTTTCTAGTTTAGAGTGGGGGTTGTAACCAATTGGTAGAAAGTTTTGATTAAAGCGTTTATGGCGCCTCTCCATGATGATTAGCGCAATTTCTTCTAATATTAGATTTACGCTTTTTTCGTTTGCTTTCTTGGCTACTATATTAGAGATTGCGCGCTCAATTCCTGTTTTCACTGATTGCCAGGAATCACGTTCTGTTTGCCCGTATAGCTTTTTAATTCTGTCTACAATGCTTTTTTTGTAGAACTCTACTAGTTCGGATTTAGGTGTTATTTCTTGATTGTCCTGTGCTTGACGTGCTTGGCGCCGGAATGTAAACAAAGCAACCTGTACAGCATTTCTAGCAGCCACTACTAAACAGGATTTTTTATACCCTTCAATAGTGGACAACTCTTGATAAAGCTCATAAAACACCAGTCCCGACCAATAAAGAAACTCTTTTTTGATAGTTAAGGGCACTTCAAAACATGGGTAAGATAGCTTGTACCAATCCATGCCATTGACCATTGGTTTGTCAGAAGCGCAGTTGTATAAAATGCCCTTGTCAGTAACAGCACTGCCGACAAATTTAGCAGCTTGATAGGCAGACTGAAAAACGGCGCCATCATTTAATTTGATAATCACGATATCGTTTGGGTGCGGTTTTTCTAAGTAATCCTCAATAGCTTTAAAAACTTTCTTATTTTTGGTTACTTTCCTAATATTGGCTGCTTTAATACCTCGCAATATTTGGGGTTTTCTAATTGCAAAATCCTCAAACTGTTTCCGTGATACAAAGTGTCTCGTATGCTTTTTGCTCGTGGATGTCTGGATAGTCGTTTCTAATCCACGGATACGCCAAGAATCAACACGCCAATAACTAACCTCTAATGCCTTAGCCAGTGTAGCTATTGACCAAAAACCAATATAAGGTAAAGACGTGTTACCCTTACCTAGTACATTATCTATTTTTTTATCTACTTGTTTTCGCGTGTATTGTGGAAACTCGGCAACGAACTCACTTATCAGCTGTTGACGTGGAACTCGATTTAACTTATTAGATAAATACTCAATATGTTCTATTTCAAAAATACAAGTCGGCATAGGTTTACAAGAAAGAATTAAACATTTGATAAGCAAAGAGTGGCGCCACTGAATAACCAATAATGGCGCCTGCTGTTGATTTATTGGCGCCTTTAAATTGGTACCAATCAGGGAAACTTTGTAACCGTGCAGCAACCAAAACACCAGCGTCTTTAATCGTGCCATCTGGTAATGCGATATTTCCCCACTTGCCGCGCTGTAATTTAGTTTTGGTCAAAGCAAAGCTACACTCGTCAAACTTACTGCTCCTGCATTGTGTTTCATTGCCACTGTATCGCTGTAGATGACGCTCAATTAAAATAGGCACCTCTACTTCACCCAAGAAAGGTTTTTGAAAATCAGCTAACTTATCATCTGGCAGCAAATTAATTAAGTCGTGTACTGCTTCGTACCATGTGGTTTTGCTGAATTGAGGAATAAGTGGCGCCAGTTCTTTCTCTCTAGATGCACGAACTATCAATCTTTTTCTATTTTGTGGTAGTCCAAAATCAGCGAAATTAATCACCTCTTCGATGACGTTGTAACCATCTAAAGCATTAAGTATTAATTGATAGCTACGTGATGATTGATAGCCTGCTACTTGCTCTAATGTGAAATTAACTGGCGCCAGTTCCTTGATAGCGCTAACCACTGCCTCTGCTGCTGTAATATCTAGTTCTGTTTCTCCTTTCACTGCTCTATTTGCGTCACTAAAATTGCTACACACAGGAGAAGCATGGAGAAAATCAGGACTGCGGGGGAAGCCGGGAAACCCTAAATTAGCCACATCTTGCACAGTTCGCCGTACTAGCAAATTGTTAAAATTTGCTTCGTGACACACTGCCATTTGTTGGCTCAATTTAGGATTGGTGGGGTCAAATTCTACTGAGATAACTGGCTTAATTCCTGACATCAGCATTCCACATTCAATCCCACCGCCACCAGAAAACATTACTACACCAACAGGCGCCTTTTTATTTAGTTCTGGTTTGTTAGTAAATATTGGCAGGCGCCACCATTGGTTTTTTTCTAACATATTAAATTACTCAAGAGAGGGGATAAGTTTTCACGAGATGCATAACCCCAATCGTTGCTAGTAGTTTGAACTACAAAATGCCAGTCGTTTTGGTTATACTTGGCGCCAATTATTTTAAATGTCCCACCATGCCAATTAACCCATGTTCCGAATTCATAATCAAGCTTAACTTTACGTGGTTGGAATATCTTGCGGTAATCGTTGCCTTTAAGCATATATTCTGGGAAATAAACTTTAGTTCCTGTTAGCCAATACTGCCATTGCTGGCGCCAGTAAAACATCCCCTGTATCCGTTGTGGTTGGGCAATCGTTGTTGTCACTGTTTCCAATAGGTTGAATTTAGGAGCAGGCGCCGGATTTTCTAAATTAAAATTGAACATGGCTTACAATTTAATAAGTAATAGTTTGCAGTAACGGAGCGCGGATTTTGTGCAGTATTGAGCAATTTGTAATGCTTGCCGTATGTAAGTGCAATTTGTGGCGCCCATTCTGTTCGTTGTGTAAATAAAGGCGTAAAGCTTTGATACTTGTTCTTTGCCCTACGAATACGGTTATATATTTTGTACCCTTGCTTTTTGCATTCAGGCGAGCAGTAACGAGTTTGATGATATGGCGAATGGAAGCTTTTTCCACATATCGAGCAAACTAATTTCTTTGTACTTGGCAACATAATTAACTCCAAACCATTCGCTTAAAATAGTTACTAATCAGAATGAGATTTAGACAATGGTCGATTTATTTTTGTGTTTCCTTCTTTTTGTCTATGGAATATGTCTTGTTGTGTGTTTGGCGTGTGCGCTGATTTTAGTAGCTGCTTTCTTAGCCCTAATCTCTTAAGTATCAAAAATAGATTGAGATACCGAAGCAGTCACCGCTTTTGCTGTGCTTTTAACTTGAACTTCGTTTGCTAATTTCAAGCAATTACTGTTAGTCGTTGTCATGGTGCCATCATCCCATAACACACGCACACAGGCGCCTGCATTTTCCTTGACGACACCCTTTTGCTTCATTCTGTATGCATGAGAAATAGATACCACACTGGCACCAACCGGGAATCCTGTTTCTACCTTTTCTTGCTCAAATGTGGGAACAAAAACAGCAGGAGGAATTGTTTTTGATTGTTTTGGTACCTCGTCTAGTCTTCCACCCCACAAATCAGGGCGATGTTTTTCTACTAGTTTTTGAACTAGATGTCTGTGACAGTATTCTCCTTTCTCGTAACATAGCAATGTCACATTTTCTTCTGGGGTTAAACTATCCAACCACGCTTTGATTTGTGGCATTCGGGAGACAACGTTTTCTCTGTATCCAGCTACGTATTTATCCCAGTCTAAATCTAGTTTGTAGTTATTGAGAACTTCTGGAGTTGGTGCCAGCATATGCAGGTGTTGACCTTTAAATCCCTTTGGTGGATACAGGGAAATAGAAATAGCGGCGCCAATTATTCGGGAATTGTATCTTGATGTGTATATCATAGTTTTTTGTGAGGGAAGCAGGGATAGGCGCCTTTTACTAATTCTTACCGGAGGCGGTAAGAATTCGAGATACTTGCTGATGGTTAATCTGCGGATGTTTCGCCAAGCAATAATTGTCTGTCACCTTTCTTGCTTGAGAATTTCTTGGTTATTTCTTTTAGTTCATGTGGTGGCAATTTATGTGACTCTGTGGCGATAAGCTGTAGGCACCATTTACCAGAATCCTTGCCATAGCCGATTGATTCTAACCATGCCCATGCTGCTTTTGTTGTCTTGAATTCAAACTTCTTTTGAATGTATGTGATATTTACGCCTTCATAGGTTTCGGTCGGTGTGATAGTTCGCTCTATATATTCGACTCGTTCTACTACTGCATCTGCTTTGCCCAATGCAAGTGGCGCCAGTCCAGGTGATACAGTTTCTAGTAAGTGAACCGTAGCAAGTAATTTCTGCTGATTATCAGAAAGTCTTACTTGTAATTTGAGGTTTTCGTTTTCTAGTCGAAGTTTTTCTAGCTCCGTTGATTGAGATAGAATTATGTCTTTTGCTTTTTTGAATGCTTTAACGATATTTCTTTTGCACTGCCTAACACGTTCTGTGTTCCGAGAGTAAGTCATCAACAACTGTGCTTGTTCCTCTGTCAGCCACGCCCATCGTTCCTCATAACTCCCACCCTGTGAGCGTTTCACCAGGCGCGTTTCAAACGCGAGTTCTCCCCAGTCTTCTTCTACCTCTCCTTTATATTTGTCTATTGTCTCTAAAAAATTCTTGTGTTGAATCCCTAGGTCTTCAGCAATTAACCGAGAATCGATGACCAGCTTTTTATTTTGTTCAACAACTGCTAAACTAGACATTGTGCAAAATCCTCTGTGTTATTTTGTACTGTCCCTGGGTGTTCACGCACCACGAGGGACGTTTTTAATACAATAGCAGTTGTGTCCTAAAACCGCAACTGCTTTGCAATACTGACACACTAACTAGATTGAATATTTTTGTTAGTGGAGAAATGGCGCCTATAATATTCATACGCCCAATTAATCTGCTTCATTCTCGATTCGGCGTTATCGTCTTTACAAATATCCGGATGCCATTGAGAAGCTAGGCGCCTGTAAGCAATTTTCACTTCAGATTCATTCGCAGACGGGGAAACATCGAGAACATCGAACCAATTAATGGTTGGTGTATAGCGAGGAGCAGGCGCCTGTTTCCGCTTTGTTTCCTTTTTTGTGCTACGCTTGGCGCCAGTATCTCCAAATTCGTATTTCATCTGGACTTTAATCCAGAAATCGTGGGGTGCGAATTGTTCTAAGTAGGTACGGTATTTTTCGATGTCGGTTTTAGTGGCGCCAGTTCCGAATACTGCTTGCAGTGCCCAATCGCGTGGTGGTCGATACCCGTACTTCTCATAAAACAAGTCTCCTGCTGTGTCAGGATTCAAATTCTGATAAAAGCATTTTTGCTTTTCGGTTCGATAATAAATCAGTCTTTCGCAGTCGTCCCTGGAAAAGAACTCCACCATTGGCATATCCAATTCTGTTTGGTAAAATTCTTCTTCCCCCTTTTCTTCTTTCTCTTTTACAAATTCATGTCCACACTCAGGACATAGCCGAGAAAATACAGAAACCCAGTGGTGGCAATTGGGACACAGTTTTAATTTCTCTTTTTTGGCGCCATCTTTTCTACCGATTGAATAATCTTGATAACTCATCGGTGAGCCATGCTGTTTGCAATTGTTTCCAAAATCTAGAATATAGTAAAAATCTTTACCTGGATAAACACGTGCAGCTCTCCCACCAGCTTGGTGATACCTTGCTTTTGATTTGGTTATCCGTACAAAAAGAATACAAGTAACACTTGGTTCGTCAAAACCTGCGGTCAGTGTGTCCACTGAGGACAACATTTTTATTTCTCCGCTTTTCAGGCGCCGGAATAAAGATTGCCTTTCCTCGTGGGATGTCTTGGCATGGATTACTCCACTGGGTACACCTTTCTCGTTGAAATAATCACATAACACCTTGGCATGGTTTACGCTCGAACAAAATGCAATAGTCTGGGCGCCAGGTGTCCAGTATTCCCACTCTGTGTAAACTTTTTCTAGGTGGGCGGCAGATACAGCTTGTTTTTCCATATCTGATTCAAGGTAGTCGCCATCTTTACCGAGCGAGATTTTATTTAAATCAAAAAAGTCGCTAAAATGTTGAATCCGACACGGAACAGCTTTTCCGATTTTGATTAGTTCTGGGGGCTGCATTCCTACTACACAGGAATCGTAAAATTGACCTAAATATTCTTCTTGATTATGGCGCCAAGGTGTGGCCGTCATTCCCAAAATATTTGCTTTGGGTAAATACGCTTCTCTAATCCCTACCATTGCTTCGCGGTACGAAGCAATGTGCGCCTCATCCAAAATAATTAAGTCAAATTTACCTAACCACTCGGTTAGATTTAAGTCATCATGGCGCCGCATTCTCGCATCTATCGTCTGAATAGAGGCAACCGTGCATGGCATTGTGGGGTCATAATTCCTATCTCCTTGCAAAACTGAGTACGGGACTCGCCAACTCCATAACTCTTTTGAAACCTGGTCTAACAAACAAGTCAAATCCACTAAAAACAATACTCTTCGTTCAGAGTATATATATTTGTGTATAATGCTTGCAGCCATTACGGTTTTACCCGTACCCATTAAGCTAATTAAAAGCGTAGAAGTGGCGCCTTTTTCAAAGGATGTCAAAACATCATTTACATTTTTTACTTGATAATCGAATAGATTTTTCATAGAATTGAGAGAAACTAATATTGACACAAAAGGCGCCTATTCCCTGCGAAAGTATAGGCGCCTTTTCTCTTAGAATCCGACGCTTAGTAATTCAAGTTCTTTTGCGTGAGCGTCAATTTCTTCTTTGTTTTGTTCGAGTGTGTACCAACCTGAGCCTTTAATCACCTTGATAGTCCATAGTCCATCCTTGCCATCTACGTTTACTAAGTCGTCTATTTGGTAGCTGAGTGTTTCGTCTTCAGGGACACTAGCAAGCATGTCTTCTACTTGTGTTAATAGTGGTTCGGTAATCCACTCCAAATCTGATTTATCATCAGATTCTTGGATGTAAGCAGCGAGCAGTTCCGCTAAATGTCCGTTATTTAATTTCTTCTGAATAGAATCAGGCGCCGAACTTACTATCTCTTTTAATTTCTCATCACTGCCTTGAACAGCATCGGTAATCGCCATCCAATCTAGTGCTTTAAAAGCAGCGGTAGACGCAGCGTATTTTTTCCAAAATTCCTGAAATTCTTTAACTTCTTCTACTACTGGTTCGGCAACAGGCGCCTGTTCTATTTGATAAGAAGATAGCCATGTTAATTCATCTAAAGCAGCAATCCGTGTTTCTGTGTCACTGATTTTGACGAATACTTCGGCGCCATTTATTTCTGTCACCGTCCCAACTTTATCGCCGATAGCAACGATATCATTAAGCGCAATATTTGAGGGAATTGTTAATACAGGCGCCTGTTCTTCTGCTTTTGGTTCTTTGTTTAATATGGTCGCTACTTGTTGTTTGAACTCCTCTGGTATCCATTCTAAATCTGAATCATCGCTTGATTTTTCTATGTATTCGGCGCATTTTTCAGGTAAAGAACTGGTAAATTCTTTTGCTTTTTTAGTTTTGGCATTGGCGCCAGCATTCAATAAATCCTGTAGTTTTTCTTGATTCTTCCCTGTCCAGTCGCGTACTTGTTCCCAAGTTACTTTTTTAATGCCGTTCTGTCCGAGAAAGTCAGCAACGCTCATTACTCCGGCTTCTTCTGGTTGAGGAATTTTAATATTGGCGCCTGCTGGCATTTCTCTTAATTGATTCCTTTGGTAAAGCTTCTGTCCGGTGACGTGCCGAACGTATATTCCATCTTTATCAATGGCGATTACTTCACCAAATACACCGTTATTGTTTTCAACAATGGCGCCTATCTTTAGTATTGAAGTAGCCGCTGTGTCTAGGGGTAAGGAAGTGGCGCCGTTTTCTTGAATTACTTCTGCTGTTGTTGTTGATGGCTTTCTTAATTCTTGAACTTCTGCTAGTAGTTGTTCAAACTGTTTTTGCTGTGTCTCAAATTCTTGCTTCCAAGAATCTCTTGATTCGGAAGTTTCTTGCAATTGTCGTCGCAATGCCTCTATCTGTTCTTCTAGGTGAGAAATAACGTCACTGTCTCCTCGTTGTGCTAGCTGAAATTCTGCTTTTTCGCAGGCTTTCTTCCACCCTTCAAGAGAAGCGTTTACTGATTCAAGTTTTTGCTCTAGCTCCTTGCACCTCAAGCTCCATTGTGTGTCACTCTTATCACGGAGTTTTTCTTGCAGATTAAAATTCTCTGAAGTCAAATCGCGAACCGCATTTTTAAGATTCTCGATTTGACCAGGTGTGGTTGGGTCAATCTCTAGAGAGACCCCCAGTCGTCGTATTCCTTCGTGCTGCCACTCAATCATTGCCGCTTTGTCCAGTGACATCTCCTCTAACTTGTTTTTTGTGTCAGTAATGCTGTCTAAGCATTCACAAGCAAATCGCTCAGTTGCGTCAATGCCGTTTAGCTTCGTCTTTACTTCCTGTGTAGCAGAAAGTAATTCCTGCAATCGTGACTGTAGCTGTTGTTTTTGAGAAAAATTGAAGTTCATTGCTGTGTTCCTGTGTAAATAGCTGTACTTTGACAAAGATTTCTGTACCACCTGTGAATCTATTCTAGTGAGGAGCCGCTCAAACCCATAGCTGTCAACGCTTTCAACGTATCTCCACGCCTTAGTGAGACGTCACTCCTAATAATTTAAACTGTTTCCTACGCGGTTAATCGTTTCGCAACTTCTAATAACATTGCCATCTT
This sequence comes from Calothrix sp. PCC 7103, assembly GCF_000331305.1. Lineage (GTDB taxonomy): Bacteria > Cyanobacteriota > Cyanobacteriia > Cyanobacteriales > Nostocaceae > Dulcicalothrix. The sequence goes on from NZ_KB217478.1 coordinate 2,464,817, forward strand.
GGCGCCACTTTCTGGATGCGCCCCCAACATCTCACCAATTTGTAGCCACTTATCAAAAGCTGTATCTTGCCGTCTTATCGCTACCAATGTTTGCTTTATTTTCGAGTAATCCTGTGTCGGTACACGTATTGTCCTTGTCTTGGTTCCTTTGCCATACGGTGAAGGCGACCCCTCACACATCTCGCGCTTTGCCATAAAAAATAACTTGTGTCACGCTATGTAGTTGATACAGCAATTGTGACACAAGTTTTAGTTACGTGCAAGTACTTAATATTATTTTGTGAGAGTATTAGATTTTGCGGTTAGTAAGACACGGATTTGAGTTTTGATGGACGCCTCTAGATTTGCCCATACTGTGGTTTTGAAATCAGGCGCCCATAATTCGGTTAGTGTGCGAATCATATCGGCTTTTTCTTTGTTTGAGTATTTTGGTTCGGGCAAAGCGATTGTTTCCGTTAGCAAATCGGCATTGGCTTTTGCGATTTCTATTTGTGCTTCTTGTCTAGCCACTTTTTTCTCGGCTATAACAATTGTGCTTGGGGTATAAGTAGGCATTGCTACGCCTGCATCCTGTGCAAGCTGTTTCAGTATTTCTATAAAATCCTTACCTCGTGGTTTCCCTGTGCCATTATTTAGTTTGTGTCGGTAGTTTACAGCGCCACCCCCTTCACCCGTTTGTTTATCCTGCCATGCCCACTCTTTGCCATCCCACCACACGTGGAAAGATGTTCCAGACGCGGACTGGCGCCAGGGCGGATTTCCTTTCAGCGTCTTGCCATATTGCTTAAAGTTGTGACCAGTCCATGAAAATATTTGCTCAGGTGAGAGACGGGGGTAAATATCGTTGTAAAGGAAATCAGCTAAATCCGTTGAGGTGCCTAATCCTCTAGATACTTCTTTTTTGTATTGCGTCCAATCTACTGGTTTTGCGGTTGTGGTTAGCTCCCTGCTTTTTAATTCGAGGAGTAGATTTAATAGCCAAACTGGCGCCATTAATACTTCTTTTTTAGTTGGCGGAGAAATCCATTTATAGGCACCTGTTTGTGGGTGACGTGATGGAGGTAAACAGGATTGCATCTTGTTGTACCTAAACTCTAATCCCTCAGTCCACTTTTCTTCTTCGTCTTTGGCACATTTTAATTCCTCGTGTTCGCGGATTACTGTTTTAGTAAAATCTGTGAATTGGTGGCGCCAGTCTTCAGGAATTTGAAATAACAATTGAAATCGTCCTGGTTTTCCACTTGTCCAACTAACAGTAGAAGTTTGAAGTTCTTTTGATAAGTGTCCGGATAATTTTTCTAAGATTGGAATAGCAGTGGCGCCATCAACGTCAATGGCTAGTAATCCACCACTATAATCACCAGTTCGTAAGCCATAACCAGAAGCAAACATTTTATATGGCTTGTTTGACTTTTTGCTAATCTTTGATTCCCCATCAAAAATTAATTCAGCTATCAAGCCAATATCTAATTTATCTTCTGTTTGCCAGTCGTCGCGTTTTGGGGACTTATCCCAAATTGGAGTAAGTGACCAATGCTCTGGGATATCGTTAAGTGCGAAACAGATTGCGTGTGCGTTTGGCAATCTCTCAAATGGATAGTTCATGTTAATATCCTCGCGCTAAATTCTTAAATTCACCAAACTGAGAATCAAATAATAATTTTGCAGTCCCAGTGGCGCCAAACCTGTTTTTCAAAACAATTAATTCCGCTATTCCTGCCTCCTGAGAATCTTTGTTGTAGTACTCGTCTCGATAAATAGCTAATGCACAGGCTGCCTCTCTATCAAAAGCCGAACTATCGCCAAAATCCGCAAGTGTTGGACGTTTGTCATTACGTGAATCAATATCTCTTTTTAATTGAGATAAAGCCAATATTGCACAATTAAATTCTTTAGCAATAGCTCTTAATTCTTGCAAGATTCCGAATATTTCTTCTGTCCTTGTCCCGTTTTTCTTTCCACCTTCTGGGCGAATTAATTGGACATAATCTATTACAACGAATCCCACATAGCCGTACTTTGCTACTACTTGTTGTATCTCTGAACGTATCCCAGAAACCGTTATACGTGGGTCATCATTTAGCCACATCATTATTTCTGATGCTTGCCACATTACGTCAGCAATTTTCTGCCAGTGTTCGTTATTTAGTTTATTTTGGCGGAATAAATGATTTGTAGGAATATGTGGCGCCGCTAATCGTCCAATTGCTTTTTTAGCCATTTGGCTACTAGTCATTTCTAAGCCAAAAAACATAGTATTGACTTTCTTTTGAGCAGTTTTTAGCGCAAGCTCTAATGCGAAAGTTGACTTACCAATTCCACCGCGCCCACCCAAAATAGAGAGCGTCCCAAAATGAAAAGTGGAAATTAGATTGTCCAAATCGTAAAACCCGGTTTCGATTCCTAGTGGTATTGATTCGTCACCTTTGTTCTCTGCCTCCAATTCCTCGTAAGCTTTGTGCATCGCATCTGCAAAACTAATTGTGGAATTGTCCTGCTGTGCCCTTAGTTCCAATAACTGCTGGATTGTGTCAGCGATTAAATCATCTGTGTCACTGGCGCCAGTCATTACCCTTTGACCAAGCATCGAAGCAATAGCAACCAATCCGCGCTGCCGACTTTTCTCTTTAATCAAATCAGCCAATGATTGAACCGAGGAAATATACAATATCCCTTCACCTTGTTCGAGTGCCAACACCGCTTTGGTTATTTCTGCTTCGTGCTTCTTGTTCCTGACGGCATCTAGTACATGTATTTTATCTGGTGGTGCCTGTTTTCCACGCAACGTCACCATTAACTCAAACACCAGTTTATGGACTGGTACGTAAAAATCTTCAGGAGATAGCCCGGAAATGCCATCTAAACACGATGGACTAGCCAAAATGGCAGATAGTATAGCTATCTCCGAATCAACGCTTTGTGGAGGCACAGAATCGGGCATTTGAACAACGTTATTTGAAGCGAGCATTATTCCAAGTCCTCAATTTTTCTGTTTGCGTATTTCTGCCAAGAGGGAATATTCGTTGAAACCCCTTTCCCAAAACGTAAATGCGGTATCTGTGATTGTTTTAGTGGTTTGATTTCTGGCGCCGTTGCAGTCTCTTTGTAGTTCGCTGGCAACGATGAAGGCGTAGTTTCTGATTTAGCTGGCGCCATTCCGTTTTCTTTCAACAGGTTTTGATGCTGCACCCGTTTTGCCTGCTCTTGCTTGTATTCTTCCCACAGCAACTCAGCACGTTCGTAGTTGTTCAGTATTTCCGAAACCGCATCAGCCACTAACTTGCCCTGCTTCTCATATCGCTTCTGATACAACCACTGAGCAAAAGCTTTATCCGGACGGTTCGCTGTTTCCATCCATGCATCAAACTGGTTACTCATGTAGTTGCCCGTCAACCTGTTCTGGCGCCTGTTATTCATAAAACTGGCATCATAGTTATTCGATTGTTCAATTGTTCCGGTTTGCCGAACGACCCCGGCGCCCTCTTTTTTTTCTTGTAACTTGGCTTGGTTACTACTGGTGTGTGTATCGTCGTTTGATTCGGTAGTGGTAACTAATTTTGAAATTGGCGCCTCTCCCTCCCCATCTTTTTGGCTTTGGGGGTAAGGGGGATATTCTTCTTCTTGGTATTCTTTTAATTGTTCTTCTTTAATATTGTTTTTCTTATATATAGAAGAACAGGTGGGTAAGCCGTCGCCGGATGACCCGTCGCCGGATGACCCGTCGGTGGATGACCCGTCGGTGGATGACCCGTCGGTGGATGACCCGTCGGTGGATGACCCGTCGGTGGATAAGAACTGCTTCACATCCTCTGGGAAAAGAAAAACGTAATAATCGTAGGTGAATAATCCTTTTGCATCTCGTGATTGGCGCCTAGCAATGTAGCCAGTTTCTTCACCGTTCTTGATAATTGCGCGTGTTTTATCTCGCTTGTAGCCTAGCTTTTTGGATATGGTATCGAAATCAAGTTGAAAGCTATCGCTGTGGCTGTGAACCCACAAAATAAACCGCAAGGTGGATTCTGTTATGTCTGTGTTTCTGATTAGCTCATTGGGAACCATCACGAAACCAGTAGATGGGCGTAACTGCCCTTTGTGTATTTTCCCGCTACTCATGGCTGTTGCCTCCATTTGTAAAACGGAGATTGTAACCACGATTAGCTTTGTGGTATTTAAGAGAATTGTCTGCTAGCATGATTTTAAATTCCTGTAATGGTTATCTACGCGCCTGTGCTGTTGTCGCAGCCAAGCGCCTTTTAATTTAGGCACCCATTCTTTCTTTGTGCAGGCGCCGAACATATTCTTTAATCTCCTGCTCCAAATAAACAGGCACACGAACTGTTTTTGTAGCAACTGCTTTTCCGTCTTCACCTGGAAAAACAGCAGGAAACTTACATACTGGTTTTGGGTTGGCCATTTTTTTGCTCGGTTAACGATGCAATCAGTATACTTAATTTCCTTTGCTTGTGTCAAGCGTCTTAGAAAAAATAGGACACAAGAGACATTGGTAGTAGTACGCAACGAAGGAACGCCATATATAGCAAAGGATAGGTGCCTGTTATAGATATTGAGAAGAATCATTTACAGTGGTTGAAAAACAAGAACACAGGTATTGTATCAAGTTAACAAACGGTTAACTGTAAAGATATGTGGGATAGAGGGTGGCGCCTGCTATTGACAAAACAGTGTTTTGTGTCAGGATTGAAATGTAGATACTGTGTCAGTAAAACAAATAAACAAATGATTGGAAGTGTGGGAGCTAAACGGCTAGGGAAGTTGATACAAGAAATCCGGGAAGCTGAGGGGATAAATCTGCGTGACTTTGCAGCGCTTTGTGTCAAAGAGAACGGGGAGTCACTAGGGCATTCCACCTTGGCTAAAGTAGAAAGGGCAGAGATGGTACCTAGTGACCAAACTTTGCGTTCGATTGCTCGAAACAAGTTTGTAGCGGAGAGGTATTCGCTACCGGAGTTGCAAAATATTTTGCAAGGGGTGGACACACCAATTGAGAGAGAAGCAGCGACCGCTCAAGAGGTTTTACCCTTAGCGATGAAAATTGATGAAATACAGCGATTGAAGTTAGTAACCGCTTTGATGAACACTTTATCTTACGAAAGTAAGCGAAAATTACTGAATGAGACGCTGGATTCTATAACGCGATTCGCAGTATAAAAACACTGACACATAATTTATGTAATACTAGCAGAAGTGTTTTTAGATACAAGATAGGCAATGACCACCGGAATAAAAATCGTAAAGATATCTCAGAAAATGGATGAAGAATTTGCGAATTCAGTCTGCGAGGATTTTCTACGCCTTGACCCCCAGGATAGGCGCCAATACGTAGAGGACTTGATAAAAAGAATCTCTGTGAATGCCAGCCAACAACAGGTTATAGGCTCAAATCAAAATGTAATTGGCGCCTATCAGGTAATTATATCTACAGAGGGATTCGAGACAATCACAAGTGCGATAGCAAAATTAATCCTCACCCTAAAGGATAACTTTGATGATGATTTTGTATTAGATTTAACCAAATCCATAGTCATGGGATTTGCTGATGGACTTGGTAAGAAAAATAAATAATAAAACAGGCGCCGTATTTAGGATTAACCAATTTAATTTTAAATAGGCGCCATTTCTTTGGTGTTCAGACGGTTTGCGCTGCTGTGTCGTTATATATAGATAGATTATTTTAAATAGTTAGCTAAAATCATTTAAGACCCTGGATTTACAGGCTTGGCGTACTGTCCTTGTGCAGTGCGCTTTTTATTTTGGCTATGCTGTGTCAGTATTGCGGACACGGACTTGAGTGAGGGGCAAGTGGCGCCTGTCTTTGGAGGTGTGGCGGTGAATTAAAAAGGTTGTATTTTTGGTAGACAGGTATTAACATAATAAAAACCCCTCGCGATGCAGACACATCCAGGGGTAGTACAAAAAAGTTGAGGTAATTTGCACATGACTAGTTTAGCAATAAATGCAAAAATTGCAGAAGTAAAAATAGGCTACCTATCAATTACTGGCTTGATGGATGAACACGGCGCTTTTTATGTAGGTGTTCCGCAGTTAGCACAAGAGGTTGACGTTCCTCAAAAGAACGCAATGAGAAGCTTCAATTCTTTGATGGGCGGTACTTTGACGTTCCTCAAAGCAAAGGTAAATAATAGTCGAGTAACGATGAACGCTGTACCCTTGGGTGAATTTGAAAAATTGCTTGCCAAGCTAGACCGAAGCGGTAACGTTAAAGCTCAACAAATGCGCGACCAATTAACGGGACTAACTCTTCAGCAATTATTTAACGACGCTTTTGGTATAAGATTTGAAGCTTCCGAGAGACAAGAGTGGCTTAAGCAAACACAGGAATCGGCAGACCCAGAAATGGAAAAGATGAAGCTACAGTTAGCACTTGCAAAGGAGCAGAACAGACTAGCCGACAGCCAACACAAATTACTCGCTACGGTTCACTTGCTAGAAACCGTATCGCCAGGACTGGCGCCACTTGCTTTGGGTAAAGCAGATGCAGTGGTTGAGCGAGTCGAATATGTAGAACGGACAATTACACCAAGTGAAACCTATGAAGGTGTTGGTATCACATATATTCAAAGAAAATATGGATTCAAGACAACGAAAGCAGCATGGGCATGGCTAGATTCAATTGGCTATGGGAAAGACTCTGGTAAATGGCGACTGCAACTCATCGCTACAGAATCGCATCAGCTACCACCCGATGAACTAAAAGAAATTTCTAAAAAGTTTTCAAGTAAGAAAGGTGATAGACAACTGTTACTAGGTGAGTAGTTACTCCCTAACAGAAATCTCCCACCACTCCACCCAAAATAAAAAAAAACAGGCGCCACCAAATATGACAGCAACCTTATCACCACAAAGTAGAGCATTTTTTAAAAAGATGTTGGAAAACTATTTAAAAAGGAAAGAAAACGACTGCGTACCATCATTACCCGTGAAGCAGTTAACGGTAACAATCAAATCTTGAAAAGCAGGCGCCAATTCTTCTTTTGGATAACGGCGCCATTCATCCTTCATCTTTAACACTTCAATATACAAACTATACTGACGCGACTGTGCATTATTTGCACTTACTTGTGTCAGTATTGCTTTTTCTAACTTTAATTCTTTTGACTTAATGACTGGTTCGTAGTCTTTGTCACCCAAGCGTTTTAGTTTTAGTATTTCGTTTTGTAGTTCTGTAATTTCTTGTGGAACTTGAAAATCAGGCACCTCTTCCATTTGAGATGCCATAAATTCAGCTTTGCTGATTAGTGCATCAATCGCAGCGTCCACAGCTGCGTCCAATAAATAAAATTTACGCTTATCACAAATTATTTTGCTACCTGCCCTATCTCTGGCGCCAAGGCATTGTAGATATTGGCGCCTCCACTCACTCCCTTCTCTCCCGTAATTGGTATACATTCTCATTCGACTACCGCAGTGCCCACATTTACACAACCCAACTAAAGGGTTGCGACATTTGGCGCCTCTTCCTTTTGGATTTCTTTCTAGGATTGACTGTATATCTTGCCACTTATTAGAATCGATAAGCGGTTCGTGGTCACTTTCGATTATTATTTCTTTCTCTTTGTCTCGTGCAAATCTGTTATATCTCAGCTTCCCGCATAAAATCGGATTTTCCAGCCAAACTTTAATAGCTTTACCCGACCGTGGGAAATCTAACCACTGAATACGATTTCTTTCGCGTCCGTACCTTTTGCACAAGGTTTCACAAACTGCCTCAAGGGTTCCTAATTCTAGAAATAAATCTACTATTTCTAGTGCTACATCTTTAATACTGGCGCCAGTGTGTCCGTATTCATCGTTGTTGATAACTAGCTTATCCCCTTCTTTCTTGTAGCCAAATATTGCTTTGTAAGCTTTCTTGTTTTCTTGAAAAAATTTGTGCCCTTGAATCGAGGCATATTTATTTTTATCTCGAACTTGTGCCGCCATTGCTGCAAGGATACGACTAGTAAACAATCCGTCCGGTGTTTCTAAATCTATACTGGCGCCATCCATTGATATTAGTTCGCACCCGTATTTAATCAATTCTTCCTTGGCTTGTTCCCACCCAAGAGGCGAACGGGTAAACCTGTCAAAACATGGGATTATTATTTTATCAACTTCTCCCTTCCTTACGGCGTCTAACACTCGGTTATATCCCGCTCGTTTTTCGCTGGCGCCACTTTCTATGTCCCAGTATATTTGTTCTTGTTTTAGTCCATATTGTTTAAGTCTTTCGATGTAGCGCTCTAATCCGTGTCCTTCGGTAAATTGTTTTTGAGTAGAAACTCTACAGTAGCCCAATGCCCGTGACAAATCCATAATTGTAAGCCGTAGTGTGTTTATGGAATAATACCACGGAAACCAGCGAGCATTACTTCTTCGAGTTCGAGGTCTTCTACGGCGCCGCGTTCAGCAGCCAAGTGTAATACGGTGGTTTGTGCCTTAGAGTGCAACATTAAACGAGTCGAGTCAGCTTTAGGGTCGCAACCTACAATCATAATTCGTTGACCCATTTCAGCCATTGCAGCCAGGGTATTTTGTGAGGTTGTAGACTTACCGATACCGCCTTTACCGTAGAAGGCTATCTGTCTAATTCTATCTTCTGACATGATGAGTTAATCTCCTGCAATTGGTTGATTAGATGGGTCTTTGAGGTTTACGGAGCGCCAAAGTAGGTTATGGTGCGAACCGGACGATGAACGTTGCCTTTTAGGTACGGTGGCGGACGTTCAACCGCTTTTTGAGGATTTGGGTAGTACATAATCTTAATTTGAGTTATGAGTTAGGAGTAATCAGTTATGAGTTATAAGTAGATGTAAATTACTTTTCTTCTACTCAGTACTCAGCACTTTCAACTTCTAATTGGCGAACTGACTGATTCGACAACAATGTTAGGACTAATTCTTTCGCGTAAGCGCGCTTCGATGGCTATTTTTAGGGTTGCTGTGCTGCTAGAACATGAACCACAGGCGCCTTGGAGTAATACTTTAATGATATCGCCATCTACATCGTAGAGTTCAACATCTCCGCCATCTGCAATGAGAACGGGGCGAACTTCTTCATCTAAAACTTTTTGAATAAGTGCTATTTTTTGTACGTTAGTCAGTACGCTCGGTGCCGATTGACTAACGGGAATTACGGTGCGAGTAGTAGTAGTATTTACTGCTGTCGCTGTGGAAGCTTTTTCTGTAACTTCTTGAATTATATCATCGATGTTTGCCAGACAGGAACCGCATCCGCCACCAGCTTTGACATAATTTGTTACATCCTCAGCACTGGTTAAATTGTTTTCTAAAATCACACGGCGAATCTTGTTCTCGGTTATACCGAAGCAACTACAAATTAAGGCGCCTTCATCATCATCTTCATGAACATCGCGCTCGATGCCACGATAATTATAAATAGCTGCTTCGAGTGCTTCTTGTCCCATAACTGAGCAGTGCATCTTAGCTTCGGGTAAACCACCCAAGTAATCAGCTATTTGCTTGTTTGTTACTTTTAAAGCATTATCTAGAGTTAAACCTTTTACTAGTTCTACCAATGCTTCTGATGAAGCTATCGCACTGGTACAACCAAATGTTTGAAATCGTGCATCAAGTATTTTATCGTATTCTACGTCTATTTTAAGGTGTAATCTTAAGGCGTCACCGCAAGCAATACTGCCTACTTCACCTGTTGAAATTTTAATCCCTGCTTCGCCTTGGTCTTCTAATACGCCTTGATTTTTTGGATTATAGAACAAATCTAGTACTTTATCGGTGTATTCCCACATAGCCTTAATAGAGTGATGAGTGATGAGTGCTGAGTAAAGAGTAAAGAGTGAGAAGTGTTGAGTGCTGAGTTAATAGTATAGAATCTAAATACTCAGCACGAGCGCACTTTCTTTCTACTTAATAGCGAGGGTCTTTTCGTGTTCTTGTAACCAAGCTGCTTTGTCGTCTGTGAATGGAGACAGTGCGCGTAAGCGTTCGATAATAGCAGGTAATACTGCAATAACTGCGTCTATTTCATCTTCTGTAGTGTAACGACACAAGCTAAAGCGAATTGAGCCGTGTAAAATTGTGTAGGGTAAACCCATTGAGCGCAGTACGTGGGAAGGTTCGAGTGAACCGGAACTACAAGCTGAACCAGAGGATGCACAAATACCGTATTGGTTCAAACCGAATAAAATTGCTTCACCTTCGATATATTTGAAACCAATATTAGTTGTGTTTGGTAAACGTTCAGAACCTCCACCGTTAACTTCACAGTCAGGAATTTTAGAAAGTATTGCTTGCTCTAATTTATCGCGCAATATTCTTTCACGCTTGGTTGCTTCTTCGAGGTGCATTAATTCCAACTCAGCAGCTTTTCCTAATGCGATAATTCCTGGTACATTTGGTGTTCCTGAACGGCGCCCACGTTCTTGTCCTCCACCTATTAACATTGGACGGAAGCGCGTACCACGTCTTACATACAGCGCACCAACACCTTTAGGAGCATGAATTTTGTGGCCTGACATTGTAAGCATGTCAATGGTGCTGGTTTTCATGTCGAGCGGTATTTTACCGACTGCTTGCACTGCATCAACATGGAACAAGGCGCCACATTCTTTGACTCGTAACCCAATTTGCTCGATGGGGAAAACAACACCTGTTTCGTTGTTTGCGTACATTATCGATACAAGAGCAGTGTTACCTGTTAACGAAGCTTCAAGTTCGTTTAAATCTAACTGTCCTTGACCATTAACTGATAAATAAGTAACTGTATAACCTTGGTTTTCTAACTGCTTACATAAAGCTAAAACTGCTGGGTGTTCTACCTGAGTTGTTACTATATGACGCTTATTGGGTTGAGCCAAGAGTGCTGCCTTGATTGCCGCATTATCCCCTTCAGTACCGCCACTTGTAAAAATAATTTCTGATTCGTTGGCGCCAAGCAAGGCAGCCATTTGTTCACGTGCTTTATTAACTGCTTTTCCAACTTGCCCACCAAAGCTATGCATCGAGGAAGGATTGCCGTAATAGTCAGTAAAGTAGGGCAACATCGCTTCAACAACTTCAGGGTCTACTTTTGTAGTAGCATTATTATCTAAGTAAATACATTCTTTTTTCATCGCTTTCAATTATTAATAGTTAATGGGTAATAGCTGTTGGACATAGTTGGTAGTTGATAGTTGATAGTTAATAGCTTTATAGAGCCACCACTAGCTATTAACTATTAGCTACGAACTATTCGTTATGAACTGTTTATGCTGCTTGCGAAGAACGTTTCTTTTCTAATTGCTCCGAGAATTTTTGGGAGTAAGATGCAAACCAGGTTTCCCAATAGTCATGATTTTTGTTAGTCAATTTATCCATGCACTTTTTATAAGTGTCAAACCAACATTCCCAGTAGTTAGTAGCTTGCTTAACACAACCATCGCAGGTGGGACATCCCGCTACACATTGAGGTACTGTGTAAAGAGTATCAACACAACCGTTGCAAAGATTAGGGTCTATTGTCCGCTGACCATCTATTATTGAAATGGCGCCTGTAGGACAAACGGGGAGACACAAGTCGCAGGAAATACACTTAGAGGTAATCTTGTAAGACATTTTAGATGCTCCTCCTAATTTTAATTAGTTAGTAGAGACGTGATTAATCCCTACCCTTCGGGATATCCTTCGGATTAAACGTCTGTAAGGAGTTGGGAGTTAGGAGTTGTAAATTAATGATCTAGAAGTCGATAACTTATAACTCATAACTCATCACTCTTAACTTTGTTGGGTAAATTCTTGATGAAATTCTAAAGCAACCTTCTCAATCACATCGTATGATTCAACAACTTTAATACCAGCGTTATGTAGTTTTTCTTTAGGTGATTCGCCAATTTTGGAAACTAATACAGCTTTGCAATCAGAAATTGCTTCGATAATATTGTCCATAGTTGCTTTTTCACCGTATCCACCTTGACAGAAGTGGTCTACTTTACGATGACCTACATACTTAACTTCGCTGCCATCAACTTCGTAAACTTGAAATTCTTTCGCGTGACCGAAATGTTGATTAACTAAACCGCCACCTTTTGTAGCAACTGCAACAAGAAGTTTTGTTCTTTCCTTAACGGCGCCTGCATTCGATGCTTTATCGAGAGTGATTTGTTCTTTAGCTGCTTTAAGTTCGGCTCTAAATTTCTCGATGCCTTCTTGCACCTGTTGACGATTTGCAAGGTCGTAGGAGGGCACCTCTTCCATGAATTTATCTTTTGTAAATTCTTGGCTGCGGTCTTCTCCTAATAATCCTACCGCATCTGCACGGCATTGACGACAGTGGCGCATCATTTTCATGTTACCAGAACAGTTGTCCTGTACTGTCTTCAGCTCATTACTGGTTGGACCACGCTGTCCGGTTAAACCGAAGTGAGTTCCATGTTCAGGTGCAGAAATCAAAGGCATAATATTATGCAGGAATGCACCATTTTGACGAATCATCTTATTAACTTCAACAAGATGTTGGTCATTAATACCCGGAATCATTACCGAGTTAACTTTACAAAGAATGTCTGCTTCTTTGAGTGCTTGTAAACCTTCTAACTGTTTCTCTAAAAGGATTTTAGCACCTTCAACACCTTTGTAGCGTTTACGTTTGTAGTGAACCCAAGAATAAATTTGGGCGCCAATTTCAGGGTCTACAGTATTAAGGGTAATTGTAACATGGTCAATATTTAATTCTTTGATTCTATCAATATATTCAGGAAGCATCAAACCATTAGTTGACAAGCAAAGCTTAATATCAGGCGCCTTGTCAGCTATCAACTCAAAGGTGCGAAAAGTCTTCTCTGGGTTAGCCAATGGGTCACCAGGTCCAGCAATTCCCAAAACGGTCATTTGTGGAATTTTGCTTGCAACTACTAATACTTTATGTGCTGCTTCTTCAGGCGTTAGTAATTCACTAACTACACCAGGACGGCTTTCGTTAGCACAGTCATATTTCCTGTTGCAATAGTTGCATTGTATGTTGCAGGCAGGCGCCACAGCAACGTGCATCCGAGCATAATGGTGATGCGCTTCTTCGCTGTAACAAGGATGCTTGGCAATGCGCTCCTTAATGCTTTCTTCCATTTCTATAGACGCGCTGTTACCTGTGCATCCACAACCGCTCTTATTTGATGTGGTTGTTTTAACTTCCGCTAACCCAGTAGATTGTAGTGTCATTATATAAGGTAATGTTGGGTACATAGGATAGGTCGGCGCCTTCAGGGAGATGAAACAAAATAAAAGAAGTCGCGTCTGAAGCTCACATTATCCTGTTGAAGCTAGTACCCAAAGGTGGGTAAGTTTCTTCTTCAGGTTGTAAACCCTTGTAATGGGCGTCGGTGTGTGTCAACGCGCGTTAATGCGGGTAAATTATAGTTATGTTATGTTCAGCCGCGACTTCCAGTCCACAGGGGCATGGTGCTATCTCATCCCTCCACTCACTTGGGGCGCCTGCCACTTAACCAAATCTATTTATAAAGTTCGATTGCTTGGTGGCGCTCTTTGTGATTGGCGATATAAGTTTTATATCAGCCACCTTTAATGAGGGGGAGTAGTATAAGCGGATAAGAGTTATTGGATTTATTAAGTTTTGTACTCAAATCTTAAAACTTATATATATCAATGCTTAAGAGATTTTAAAAATTTTTCTTCGGGAAGAGGTACTAGTATTTCCGGGTGAAGCTACGAGTATTTATGGTGTGTGGGATAAGTATTGTTGTACTCACCTGTAAGCCTTACGCCGTAAGCATATGAAGCCCTTTTTTAAGTTTCGTAAACTGAGTGTATTCTACTCATTAGGAGTCTATATACTAAGGATGCAACTGCCTAAAGTTAGAGTTTTACGTCGTAAAGAGTCGCTCTACACTTTCATAATCATTTAGATATGTAACCAACATATCATTTATTTTCTGCAAAAAAATATAGTTTATATTTTCTTAATATTTTAATTTTTAATGTGTAGTTATATTGCAATTGCATGTCACAGTAAGGATTTCGCCCAGAAATGCCAATCAGATAATTGATAAGAGTTGTTGATAAGATAAATTTTTGTTTGCATTGAACTGAAGTAACAGCATGGCTTACATTGATTTTCTGATCAAATAAGCGTCTTGTGGAATGGGCTGTTAACCCGTTCCAAGCTTTAGGCGGGCGCCTGTTGCCCACCCCACAAGACAAGTTAGCCATTAAATTCAAAAGTTATATTCAAAAATTAAATTCAAAAGTTATATTCAAAAATTAAATTCAAAAATTATATTCACGAACAGTTTAGATTTGCCCAAACGCTAACTTAACAGGTAATAGCGTCACTATCTCATATTATGTATTTAAATGTACTATTTTTACTTCTAGGGTTAATACTCGGATATTTGTTTTCTGGTTCTAAAGGCAGCCTGATTCAACTTAATGTGTATGTAAATTTGAACTTCAGCGACAACTTTAGTAACAACGGTAATAATAGTGAGAACTTTAGTAATAACGGCAACAATAACGGGAACGACAACTTAAGCAATAACAAAGGTAATAAAGATAACTTAATGAATTACAATGACGACAATAATGATAACTATTAACGTTTATAAGGTTGTGCTGTTACAAGCCCTGGTACAACCCGATAATGCTTTAGATTAAAAGTACATAGAGTTAAATTATGTCCCACTGCACAAGCTGCAATTAAGGCATCAAGTAGTCCTAAACTTTGTGAAAGATGATAGGTTGTAAAATCTGATAACGCACGAGTGCAATCTGCTTCACTTGCCCAAATAATGGGTAGTGGAGCCACAAGCTTAAGAGCTTTACGAACTTGCTGCATATTCTGAGCATCTTGGATTAGTTCCATGACAACAAAGCCAGGAACACTAGGGATTTCTGCCAAGCTTGTGAACCACGATATAGCCGGAGCATGACCGCGTTGAATATCAATTAAAACATCTGTGTCAAGTAAATACATTTATTTTGCCTTGCCTACGACTCTCCTCTTCTTTCCGCTTGACGACGTAACTGTCGAGCGTATGCTTGGCTATCAGTAATGTCTGGACGCGAATTGATAATACCTTCGTTTTGCCAGTATGCTACAAGTTCTGCTCCGTTTTTAGGCGGATTTTCTAAAACCTGTCTTGTTGCAAGAATACGCAAAATATATTCTGATAAAGATAAATTAAGCTGGGAAGCCTCGTCGTGTAGCTCGTTTTCTAATTCTAGTGGCAAGTTAAGACTGATACTCATTTTTCAAACTGTATAAATATTTATAGTTATATAAACCATCGTATATATTTTAAGGTTTTTCAGACGGAACTGGACAATGTGAACGAGTCGCTCACATTTTTGAGATAGTTGAGCAAGTTCTAGCTGGTGCTGGCGCCTTCTTACTAAGCCTTTATTCAAAAGGAGTATAAAGAAATTGTAAAAAAATTGCTAAACTTAGCCATTGTTATTGTCAAACTCGTGTAAACAAAGCAAGTTCTAAAGTAAGGACTTTAAAAGGGCTAGGGGTGAAAGCGTATGAAGGTATTGGTGTTAAGTTGGGAGTTTCCACCGCGCATAGTTGGGGGAATTGCGCGTCATGTAGGTGAACTTTACCCGGAGTTGGTAAAGTTGGGACATGAAATATACTTAATGACTCCTGAGTTTGG
The DNA here is from genome assembly GCF_000331305.1 of Calothrix sp. PCC 7103. Taxonomy (GTDB): domain Bacteria; phylum Cyanobacteriota; class Cyanobacteriia; order Cyanobacteriales; family Nostocaceae; genus Dulcicalothrix. Next base: position 2,480,460 of record NZ_KB217478.1, read on the forward strand.
CAATTCTCCCTTATACGAAATTGTTGAGGGTATTCAAGTTCACCGTGTACCCGTGGCACCTGGGAATGATTTTTTCCACTGGGTGGTTAATATGAACCAGAGCATGGGGCTACATGGTGGTAAACTCATGGCTCTTGAAGGTAAGTTTGATTTAATCCACGCTCATGACTGGTTGGTTGGAGATGCAGCTATTGCACTCAAACACAGTTTCAAAGTGCCCCTCGTTGTTACTATTCACGCTACCGAGTGTGGGCGCCATAATGGCATTCACACAGATATGCAGCATTATATTAACAGTAAAGAAGAACTATTAGCTTTCAACGCATGGCGAATAATTGTTTGCAGTGAATATATGCAGCGTGAAGTTGAGCGCGCGTTGCATAGCCCGTGGGATAAAATAGACGTAATTTACAACGGTATACGTCCAGAGAAGAAAGCTCACCACCAAAACTTTCACGCACAAGATTTTCGTCGTTTCTTTGCCGAAGATGAAGAAAAAATTGTTTACTACGTTGGTCGCATGACCTATGAAAAGGGTGTATCTGTATTACTAAATGCGGCGCCTAAAGTTCTCGCTGAAATGGGGGGGAACGTCAAATTTGTAATTATTGGTGGTGGAAATACAGATAATCTCAAAAAACAAGCTTGGGATTTAGGTATTTGGCATAAATGCTATTTTACAGGATTTATGTCAGATGATTACTTAGATAAATTTCAAACAGTCGCCGACTGCGCCGTATTTCCTAGTTTATATGAACCCTTTGGTATTGTTGCATTAGAGAGCTTTGCCTCACGTGTTCCAGTTGTAGTATCAGATACAGGTGGATTACCAGAAGTGGTTCAACACACAAAAACAGGTATTGTCACTTACACAAATATTCCTGACTCTCTAGCTTGGGGCATTTTAGAAGTCTTAAAAAATCCAGGTTATAGACAATGGTTAGTAGATAATGCCTACGAAGATTTAGACCGTCGCTTTAATTGGGCTAAACTTGCACTTTCTACCGAAGACGTTTACACAAGGGTAGTCAAAGAAAGACAGCAAATAACTTGGTGAGTCAAAAGTGCTGAGTGCTGAGTGCTGAGGAACGGAATTAGTAGTTACGAGTTAGGAGTTAGGAGCAAGAATTTAATACTTAGCACTCAGCACTCATAACTATTTAAAAGCTTCAAGTTGCTCTAGACGCAGCCAAATGTTTGGTGTAGGGACTTTCCCAAACTTAACAAAAGCATAATCACCCTTGATATCAACGATTTCACCCTCACTATCAAACAGATAGGAAGGGAAACGAGTATCGCTAGCTTGTGCTTCAATGCTGTTTTCAAGCTTATCGCGAACAACGCGAACCATATCTCCTTTTTTGACTGCCATGATAGTTCCTATAAGCGTGTACAGTATTCCATTAAGGATTGTAGCTTGCGCGCTCGTCTTTGCGGTTATAAAGATAATTTTCTTACCACGGAGAAACAGAGTACACACAGAGAGTTTTAGGCGCCGATTTTAAAATTAATACTGACGTAAATATTATTACTTATGTTTTTAAAAATTAAGTATTATTCTCCTCCGGAGACACTCCGTGAACGCAAAAAAGGCGCAATAATTTCATTACTGCACAGTCTAAACAATTGTACTACAAGAACGATTGGTTACTTTTGACATTCGGCACAAAAATGGCTGGAGCGTCCTGCTAAACGAGTTCGTTGGATAGGAGTAGTGCATACTTTACATGGTTGTGCTGTACGATTATAAACCCATGCTTCACCACCGTAGTTTCCGTTAACACCCGCGACATTTAAGAAATTACTAAAAGTTGTACCACCAGCTTCGATACTTTTTGTCAGAACCTGAATAATAGCTGGGTGCAATTTCTCAATTTGTGCGAGTTTTAAATCAGTACACAGTGTTTCTGGACGAATGCCACTCAAAAATAATGCTTCATCGGCGTAAATATTTCCTAGTCCTGCGATTATTGATTGGTCAAGTAATGCAGTTTTTATCGGGCGCCGACTATTTTTGAGTTTATCAGCCAAATAAGCCACTGTAAATTCAGGTGAGAAAGGGTCAGCAGCAAGCTTTGCCAAACCTGTAATTACCTTTTCAACTTCAACTTCAGGTTCTACCCACCACATTTGACCAAAAGTACGCTGGTCTACAAAGCGCAATTCATAGTCGTTTTCAAAAAATATCCGCACGCGGGTATGTTTGTGCAACGCGGTATCGCGATTTAACCATAATAATTGACCCGTCATTCGTAAATGCACTCCCAGGTATGAGGGAGAAGATACAGGAGATAAATTCGCTAGGAGATATTTTCCATAACGGCGCCAAGTTGTAATATTCGTTTTGCTTATACCTTCTATAAATTTTTCAACTGAATCAGGATGAGCGACGGTACGATGTAATAGTACATCTCCACCAATAATTTTTTGATTTAAGGTCAATTGATTCAAACCGCGTCGGACTGTCTCAACTTCTGGTAATTCTGGCATTGTTATCGGAAAGGAATAAACGAGTATTAAATTTAATCTAGTAAAAAAATTATGGGGAGACTTGAAGACGGGAAAAGCCGAGGGAACTCTTCTACATCATCTTTGTCTCCCCATCCAGGGTGCGTAAATTATCTCACAATCGTACTTGAGTTATTTTGACGCTTAGACATCAAACCTTAGCTGGTTGCGGCTGCCTTGGGCTTGGCTTTAGGCGCCTCTGTCTCGATCAACTCGTCAGTAGCAAAGTTATTCGTGTTGATACCAGCATAGTTAACTTTTTCAAAACGAACGATAACGGGGTATTTAATACCGCTTTGGTCAATTGACGCTACGGTTCCTACATCTTGGTACCAGTAGGACTCGGGGCGAAGAATACGCACTTTAGAACCACGTTGAACCATAAGTTTTTCCCTTTTGATTATCAATTGTCAAATATCAGGGTCTGATGTCTACACTTTACAACTACCAAGGGACGCATTGTCACATTGTTAAGTTATTTGAAAAAATATCTGTTGAGAATGCAAAAAGCAGACTATTTCAAAAAAGGTGTGTCCTCCTCCTTGACAATACACTCGTTATCGAATAACTTTTTTGGTCACAAAGGAAAAATATTCAGGAGTATCTATGCCCTATTTAATACAAATACACTGCCCTCGTTACCACGACCAATCCGTAAATCGTTGTCTATATAAGTAATATCGAGCCATCCTTGTTGGTTAGTGCTGTTGATTGGGAAGTCAATAGCGGTAAACTTTTTACCACTCTCGATTTGTTGGATATACGATGAAGGAGACTTAAAGTCGATTAAACGACTTAATCCAAGTATCGAACGCTCGAATTTTACTTGGACGCGCTTTGATGAGACAGGTTCAAAGGAAGCGACTACACTGATAATTCCTTCTAAGTATGGCAATCCGTAAACTGATGCTATGTTGTATACACTGTTGGTGTTGACGCGGATACATTGATATATTTGACCTAATTTATATAAAGGTAGCCGATCAATGTTTAACAATCCCTTACTTGTGGTGTATAGTAGTCGCCAATCGCCATCAAGCATTTCACTTGCCTCAAGTGGACGCGGTGTTGGGTTCTGGTCTTCTAGATTCGCAACCGCAGCTAAAATTGCTTGCTTGTCCAGTTCGGTCGCTAATAAACCTCGATTTGTGGACGCAATAACGTTTAGAAGTTGAGTTTTTACTAGCATCGTTTTTTACCTCAAATGCAGGTCAGTAAATTGTTATTCTTGAAAAGAAAAAAGCCCCAATGTGTACCGCCATACCAAAAAACCGATATTTCACCAAGATTTTCCTACGGATATTAAATAATAATTTTTTTGACGGATTTTCTTGGAAAAGAGTTGAATGAATAACTAAAATCTCTTGTATCAAGTGATAGACTCTTATTGTCCAGCTACGTTACTTACTTTGTGTCTTTGTCGATATGCTTAATTCTCCATTACGTGAAGCTCCCCGCAACCAACGCGCAGCTGTAATTCCATTAAAGCAAGAAACATCACTTTTAGACTGGTTACAAGCTAGTGGGCGCCTTATCGCTCGCGCAGAGCAAGAACCAGACTTTGGCGATGATGCTGAAGAAGAAATATCAGAGTTTTTGGGTGGTGATGATGGTATTGGTTACGATGACGACGATATGGACGATGATGTCGATATTGATGAGTCGTAAGCAAAGCCAACTGTATCCTTAAGACAGAGGACTTGTGGCAAACATAGTCCCTATTAATAAATAAGCTTATTCATTAAGCTAAATCTTAAAAAGAGTGTGGAGTGAAGGGAAACTTACGTGGACGCAAAATTATCTCCTAACCAAGGGTTGAATATTACTGGTATCGGTTTAGTCTCGTTACTGGGTGTGGGGCTGGGTGTGACAGCACTAATATTGGATGTGATGGCAGGTCGTCTACCTTGGCTTGCAACATCATTAACTATGCCACTTCTACTGTGTGCGTTAATTTCTGCCGCAGTCGGTTATTGGGTGGTACCCTGGCTCTCTGACCTCAAAGCTGGGCAAGTGATTCGTGAAGATGGGCCACAAGCTCATCTCAAGAAAGCTGGCACTCCAACAATGGGCGGTATATTTTTTATTCCTGTTGCCACAATTGTTGCTTGTGTATGGTCTGGTTTTGACCGTCAAGTCCTTGCCGTTTCTGCATTAACATTAAGCTACGCTTTCATTGGTTGGCTCGACGACTGGCAAATTCTTCGTCGCAAGTCCAACAAAGGTATTTCACCAAAGACTAAACTAGCGCTGCAAGTTGGATTCGCAGCACTATTTTGTCTGTGGTTAATGTATAGTCAAACGAATAGCATTACAAGTATAGCGTTTCCTTTGGGTTTTTCTCTACCCCTTGGATTATTATTTTGGCCCTTCGCAGGATTTGTGTTGGTCGCCGAAAGTAACGCAACCAATTTAACTGACGGCATTGATGGTTTAGCTGGAGGTACGGTAGCTATCGCGATGCTTGCTTTAGGCGCCTTAACTGCTCCAACTTCACCCGAATTAATGATTTTTTGTGCCAGCATCAGTGGAAGCTGTCTAGGTTTCTTAGCGCATAACCGCAACCCTGCCCGCGTATTTATGGGAGACACCGGTTCCCTCGCGTTGGGTGGTGCATTAGGAGCAGTCGCATTACTTACAAATAGTCTCGCAGCATTATTTATCTTAAGTGGCATATTCTTTGTTGAAACCTTGTCTGTAATGGCACAAGTTGGTTACTACAAAGCCACTAAAGGTCCCGACGGTAAAGGCAAACGTCTCTTCAAAATGGCGCCCTTACATCACCATCTCGAACTTTCTGGATGGTCTGAATTGCAAGTTGTTGCAGTCTTTTATATAATTGGCGCCATTTTAGCAGTATGCGGTTTCGCAATCGGCAAGTTTTAATAAACATTAAATAAAGTTTTCGACAAGACACTTCAGCCTCCTCTTAATTGAGGGGGCTTTTTTTGTTTTTAACTTTTTATCAACCTTTAATTCATCACAAATTTATCAATCCACCTGGTAACTACTTAAAAACAACATATTATATGTATTAATTTTGACACTAATTTGACAGTATCTCGCTTAGAATTTCAGTGAAGTTGGGGTGTAATTAATGAATATGATTTCATATCTACTAATTAGTATCTGCCAATATATTTATAAACAATGCAAAGCGTACAGCCAGAAAAACCACATAGCTTTTCGTCACGTTCACTTGTGTCTAATTTACTTTTAGTTGTTACAAGTGCTGGTTTAATTGTATGGTCAGGACAGCTTATTAAAACTCGCGTCACTTCTGTAATTAGCCGTGATGCAGTTATAAATGGCGTATTAATTGATTTAAAAACTCCGGCGCCTGGTATAGTTGAGCAACTATCCTTAAAAACTGGAGACATAGTATCAACAAGTCAAACCATTGCAACACTAAAAAATGACCGAGTTAGCAAACTAAACAGTCAAGAAATTCTAAGTAAAATTAACGAGACTCAGGCAGAAATCGAAGCAGAAATAGCTAAGTTAAATCGACTAACAACACTATTACAGACAGTAAAATTAGACCGTGAGAATCAATTGCAGCTTGCAACCAAACGCTCGCAACAGTCAGTAGAACAAGTTGCTTCAGATTTAAAAGCTGAGAGAGCAAAGTTACATCTGGCAGAACTAGATTACAAACGCACTCAAATGTTAGCTTCTGAAGGTGCATTACCTTCAGCAGTTTTAGATAAAGTGACACTGGGAATGCATGAACAACAAGCAATTGTCGAAAGTTTAGAAGCAAAACTTGCAGCCTCAAAAACAGAGCAAAATGCCACGAAACTAGATTTATCGTTGAGTCAAAGTCGCAGTGGTTACGACCCTAGCATCCGTCAACAAGAAATTCAGATGGAGATTGACGAGCAAAAATACAAAATTAAAACACTTAAACAAACTTTTAACAGCGCACGAGGTGAATTGGCGCAAGCGCAAGCTGACATTGGACGCCAGCTAAAAGTTACCGTCAAAGCTCCAACTCAGGGAGTTATATGGCGCTCTTTTGCACAAAAAGGCAAGTATTTGGAAGAAGGAGAAATTCTTGGGCAAGTACTAGACTGTAAACGACGTTGGGTAGATGTGTATGTAGATGAACAAGCAGTGCGTTCTTTACAACCAGGAACAATAGCCAACATAGAACTTTATGGTGCAACTTCGCAAATACTACAGGGACGAGTTAGTTTAGTCCGTTCGGGTATAGGAAGACTTGCCGCAGGTGAAGATGTCGCAATACCAGTTAGCCCTAATTTACCTCGTAACACTCAAGTGCGCGTCGAGTTAAACTCCGATGCAAGTAAAGAAGGAGCAAATTTATTTTGCTATGTCGGATATACAGGTAAAGTTACATTTCAAGTTAAATAGAAGCACAATTACTTAGTTAATGATAATAATTTTATGAATAATTCAACTGAATCTAATTCAATGCTAAAGGCTCGCACCAATACACATGTTTCTCCACTAATTTGGAAAATATTTGTAAGCTCCTTTCTATTGTTCATTGGTTCGTTTTTTATGACAACGTGGACAAGTACCGGACCAATTTGGTTTTCACTTCATACGCTAAATTCAACTTTGACGAAAATTAAAGAAGAAATAATTACTCCAAAAGCTATCGCAGATAATCCGAAACGTCCATCTAACCCTATTGAAAAAAGGTAAAAGCTTAAACCAAATTCTCGCCTATACCTTTTTTATACAAGTATCTCACTATGTCATACTGAACGCAGTGAAGCATCTAAAAATCTCCATTTTAGCCAAGATTCTTCACTACGTTCCCTTGGGACAATTCATACATTTATAATTATGCAAAGTAAAAAACAAATACTTAAAAATAAAAATAAAGCTAATACGATATCAATATATCCTTTTACTAAAATTATAGTAATTGTTTCCATACTAATATGTATAGTGACGGTATTTGCAAATTCTTGGACTAGCGCACCTACGTTACTTTCTCCTGACTCATTAATACCAGCATTTAATAATCTCGATGATATTCAACCAAAGCAAAACTCTTATTCTACCGAAGCACCATCTCTAGATTCACATAAAAAGCGCAAAGCAAATACAACAGACTTTTCTAAATCTAGTAATTTACATACTGAAGCGATAACTGATAAGCAGAGTTTGCCCATTAATAACACACTACCAGAATTTTTACAGGCGCCGACACAACCATTTGAGCTTTTATTTCCACTAATCAGCGTTGCTTACATTTGCCTATTATTAAGATTTATCCCATCGATTAATTGGACTCGTTTAATAGCTCGGGGTATTATCTTACTGTTAATGATACGATATTTTACTTGGCGGACATTTGGTACTTTAAACTTAGACCATTGGATAAGTGCAACTTATAGCTTATCTATTTACATTATCGAAGCAGTAAGTCTGTTCTCATTTGTTATTTATTCCCTACAGTCAATTTGGTCAAGTAGTAAAAAACGCAGCGCTGAAGCAGATGCGTTTTTTAAAGATATAGCTTCGGGGGAATATCTACCTTCAGTTGATGTTTTTGTACCTACATATAACGAACCCGAACAAGTTGTGTGTAGAACGGTAATTGGTTGCCAAGCAATGAACTACCCTAACAAAAAAGTTTATATCCTTGACGACACACGCCGAGAACATATTCGGAAATTGGCAAAAAATCTCGGATGTGAATATATTACCCGTCCTGACAATAAACATGCGAAAGCAGGAAATATAAATAATGCACTACCGCAAACCAACGGTGAGCTAATTACAATTATGGATGCTGACTTTGTACCGTTACGAAATTTCTTAACGCGAACAGTCGGTTTCTTTAAAAAAGATAAAGTTGCATTAGTACAAACACCACAAACCTTTTATAACCCAGACCATCACGCACGTAATTTAGGTATCGACCATCTCGTTCACGATGACCTCGCTAGTTTTTTTGGGTTTAGTCAATCATGTCGAGATGTGGTAAATAGTGCATTATGCTGTGGAACTTCATATGTCGTTCGACGTACAGCGTTAGAATCTACTGGTGGATACTTGACAAAATGTCTTGCTGAAGATTCACCAACTTCAACTAAAATGCTAACGTTAGGTTGGCGAATTGTTTATTTAGGAGAAATTCTTTCAACCGGAGAATCTACACGTACATATCTCGACTTTATCAAGCAGCGTGTTCGCTGGCATCATAGCAATTATCAGATATTTTGTGCAGGTGATACTATTCCGATTTGGACGAAATTAGACTTCTGGCAGAAAAGTTATTTTTTGACGTTCTACATCGGCAACTTTGGTCCTTTCTTCCGTGCTGTGTTCATGCTATCACCATTAGTGACAATGTTATTAGGCGCCTCACCAATTGTTGCAACACCAGCAGAACTAATTTACTATTTAGTTCCATATTTATGGTTGTTAATTGGCAGTTTATCGTGGTGTAATGAATATTCAGTATCTTACTTTTGGAACGAAGTCTACGAAACAATTCTTTGCTATCCAACTTTAAAGTGCTTAATTTTTGCAATACAAAACCCATTTGGATTAGCTTTTAAAGTAACTCGCAAAGGAGTAAAAGAAGAAAGTAAAAATTATAACTTCAGCCATACATATCCCTTGTTGCTGGGAATTGTGTTAATGGTTCTTTCTTTATGCTTACACTTAATTGGTTATCGTGTAGGAATTTGGCAAACAGCAGTATCTAGCGAATTTGGATTGATGTTTTTCCTACTGATATATAACATCATAATTATGGGAATAGCTTTTTTAGCAGGTATCGACCAACCCGAACGTCGCGCAATGGATAGATTCCCATTACGAACTACATGTAAAATCGGAGCAGGAGAGCATACTTTCATAGGATATACAAATAATATCTCAGAAAGTGGCGCCAGTATCACACTTGCAAATGATGAATACGTTCCATTTGATACACAATCTGCCAAAATTGAGTTTACCGAACAAAATTTATGTATCGAAGGTAAAATATTACGTATAAATTCTACTAAAAAGCGAAATAAGAAACAATACAATATTATTATTGAATTTACCAATGTAAGTTTAGAACAGAACCGTGCATTGGTTGAAATGCTTTACTGCGATATGACTTGGTGGAAAAATGCAAAAAGACCAAGTGGAGTTGATGTATTTATCGAAATGATGAGTTCGCTTTTTGGTCTACGTTCACTCATGACAAAATATTAGGCAAAAAAACCTGGTTTCTACTTTATTTACGCATTTGTCCAACCAGATGAACAATTTCTGGTAATATCAATTTTTCCATTGCTAAACGCACTGCATTACTCGAACCAGGAACCGAAAAAATTAGCTTACCTTGATAAGTACCAGCAGTAGCACGTGATGCTATTGCACGTGAACCAATTTCTTGATAGCTCAAATATCTAAATATTTCCCCAAAACCGGGTAAAGTTTTCTCTAATAGTTTTTCTATTGCATCATAGGTTGTGTCTCTTGGTGCAATTCCTGTTCCACCATTTAATATAATAACATCAACGTCCGTTCGTTCTTTTAATTTTTCTATTTCTGTTTGAATTAAAGTGGGTTCGTCTTTAATTATTGCGTATGCGGTGATATTATGATTGGCACCTTCGAGTAATTCGTGAATTAATTGTCCGCTTTTATCGGTTTCGATAGTGCGCGTGTCGCTGACGGTGATAACGGCACAGTTTACTGTTGTACGTGGTGTGTCGGGATGAGGATGATTTGCCATATGAGAGTTATTGAAAATTCGTGGTTTGGTGTGTGGCGCTACGAGATTCTACCTTCGTTTTAAGATTGTTAATGGCGCCACGCACCCTACTTAAGATTTTCCAAATTCTAAGCCGTTATCTTGGGCGTAGCGCTCCATAAACCGCATAAAACGGTCCCACTCGTCAGAAGACCTCATGATATAAACTGCTTCGAGTGCTTCTGGTTTTCCATTGATGAATTTGCCTTTGACTTCGCGAGTGATTATTTCACCCTCTTCATCAATCATGTACATCCCGGTAATATCTTCGGTATTGCCACTGCCCAGTGCGTTTGGATTTTGGAAAATAAACGTTGCGGTTCCGCTCTCACCAGAGCGCGAGCGTGTCAAACGTATATCTGGGACAATTTCTTCATCGATACCTCTAGAGAATTGAATCTTAGCCATGATTAAGTAATGTTAAAGTAGCGTGATACCTAAATTAAGATTCTCTCATCATTTAGTACCAACATTTCATTAATGCCCAAATTCTTTCTCAAGTAACAAAGTGACGGGTCCATCATTTTCTATACTTACCTGCATCATTGCCCCAAATTGTCCTGTTTCTACTCTTAATCCGCTTGCGCGCAGTTTTTCGACAAATCGATTGTATAGATTAGAAGCTATAGAAGGCGCCGCGCTCCGGTCAAAAGAAGGGCGCCGACCTTTGCGACAATCTCCATACAGAGTAAATTGACTAACTACCAATAATTCCCCATTAATTTCTTGTACCGATTTTTGCCACCTGTCTCCACCTTCATCATCTGGAAATACCCTTAATTCCAAGCATTTACGTGCCACCCATTCCAGTTCAGCATCAGTATCTGTATCACCGATACCAACAAGTACATTTAAACCCCGCCCTATTTTACCGATAATTTCACTATTAACTGTTACCTGTGATGATTTAACTCGCTGGACAATCACGCGCATAGTACTAAATAACTACTAAAATATATGATTTGGTGTAATTTCATTTAATTAATAATTATCATTTAATAGGGACTTAATGATAATTCTTTTTTATAATATGGTATTTGTGTTATTTGATACGGCAGTAAAATAAATTTGAATATGAGTAATTTTTTCTTCTTCGCTGGTGTGGTTTATTGATGAGCGTTGCCTATGCTTCCAAAAAACCCGTAACATCTCTTTACATTCCAGTACAGTAGCCGACCTTGTTTTTTTTGCAGATCAGGGTATTTACTAGGTATTTTTTCCTACTTTTGGGGTGGTTTTTAGTAAAACACCCCTCTTTTTTGAAGAAAAATCCTGAAATCTATATAAATTAATGGTTTCATCTGTTCACTTCTGTCGTATAAACCTTAGAATGATTCATTGAAAAGTCGAGCCAACAGGAGTTGCAGCAATTTTAAGCAAAAATACTCCTTTTGGTAGACTTTGTAAATCTCCTAACAGAGATTTAAGTGAATTCGGCACAGGGTGTGTCCGTACACAATCCCAAGTAAACCTCAAGGAGTTTGACATGAACAAGGGCGAATTAGTAGATGCAGTAGCAGAGAAAGCTAGCGTTACCAAGAAGCAAGCGGATGCAGTCCTTACTGCGGCGCTAGAGACTATTATCGAAGCGGTTTCTTCGGGCGATAAGGTTACACTAGTTGGATTTGGCTCATTTGAGTCACGCGAACGTAAAGCCCGCGAAGGGCGCAACCCGAAAACCAATGAGAAAATGGAAATACCTGCTACCAAGGTTCCTGCTTTCTCTGCTGGTAAGCTATTTAGAGAAAAAGTGGCGCCCCCAAAAGCTTAGTTAGTTTTGAATGGAGTAAATTATCGATGGGGAAACCAGCACATGGAGGAAATTTAGTTTGGGCATCGGCGCTTGCTGGTTGTCCTTCTAGTGCTATTCTGGATTTTTCTGCCAGTATCAGTCCGTTGGGGCCACCGGAGAGTGTATTGACGGCAATACAGTCCCAGCTAAGTAATTTACGGCACTATCCAGACCCCAGTTACAGTGATTTGAGTTTATCGCTCAGTCACTTTCATAATTTACCTTCCGAATGGATTCTGCCGGGTAACGGCTCGGCGGAATTACTTAGTTTAGTCGGTAGAGAGTTATCAGAATTTGAAACAACTACCTTAATAACTCCAGCCTTTGGCGACTATTACCGCGCATTGGCTGCTTATAACGCACAAGTGTTGGAGTTTCCTTTAATTAGTTCTGAGTGGAAAGTGCTGAGTGCTGAGTTATTAAATAAACTAATTACTCCTAACTCAGAACTCCTAACTCCTAACTCAGAACTCAGCACTCAGCACTCAGCGCTCCTTCTTAACAATCCTCACAATCCCACAGGGGTAATGTTTTCACGCGAAGATATTTTGCCCTGTTTAGACAAATTTGCTTTGGTGGTAATAGATGAAGCGTTCATGGACTTTTTACCACCAGACGAACAACAAAGTCTTATATCGGTTGTGCAGGATTATCCAAACTTAGTAATTTTAAGGTCGCTGACTAAGTTCTATAGCATACCCGGTTTGCGATTAGGTTATGCGATAGCACATCCTAACCGTTTACAGCGCTATAGGACTTGGCGTGACCCTTGGAGTGTTAACACTTTAGCGTCTGCTGCTGGGGAAGCTGCACTCTCTGATACAGAGTTTCAAGCTAGCACTTGGAAATGGCTACCCAAAGCGCGCAAAGAACTATTTGAGGGTTTATCTCAAATTCCAGGTTTACAACCGCTTCCAAGTGCCGCTAACTTCTTACTAGTCCAGTCCGAACATTCTTGCGTGGAGCTACAACATCAATTACTTAAAAAGCATCAAATCTTAATTCGCGACTGCCAAAGCTTTCCTCAGCTTGGAGACCGATTTTTTAGAGTCGCTGTTCGTACAGAATTAGATAACAAGCGGTTATTAACTGCATTGCAAAGCGTTTTATGATAATTTTAGCCACGCAAATTTAATTCTCCTACGAATGTGATTGAATACGATATTGTTATTATTGGCGGTAGTTTAGCTGGACGTTATGCAGCTTCTTTGGCTATTCAGTTAGGCGCCAAAGTGGCACTTGTTGAGCCAGAAAATAGTTCCGAATTATTATATTCAAGTGCGCTCAATCATATAGCTTGTGAGTATCGTCCACAGGTGTCTAAAATGGCGCCAAGTGAATCTATAGATTGGGAAATAGCAATGTTATGGGCATTTGGAGTAGAATCTCAAATTTGCGCCTATAACGAGCTTGCACTAATAGCAGCACAAGGTGTTGACGTTATTGTTGGTAGCGGTCAATTTGAGCAAAAATCACATCTAGCGTTTTTTGTCAATAACCGTTTATTAGTAGGACGGACTTATTTGTTAGCTACTGGTTCACATTACTTGGCACCAGATATAGAAGGATTACACAAAACAGGCTTTTTAACGCTTGGAAATATAAGTTTTTCTCTTGAAAATAAGCCTAATAATTGGGTAATTTTAGGTGGTGTACCCCAAAGTATTGAGCTTGCACAAGCTGCTTCGCGTTTAAATTGTAACGTGACGTTAATTGTTGAGGGTTCCAAAATTATCTCACACGTTGACTCCGAAGTCGCTCAATTACTCGAAGCACAGTTAGAAGCTTCGGGTGTACGTATACTAAAAGAAACTAAAGTTACACAGGTTTTATCTATTGATGGTAAAAAGTGGTTACAAGCAGGTGATAAAGCTATTGAAACTGACGAAATAATTGTGGCAACACAAACACCGAATATAGAATCACTAAATTTAGCCGCAGTTGGAGTTAAATGGCATAAAAATCGCTTGCTTGTAAATCCAAAACTGCAAACTACAAATAATCGTATTTATGCTTGTGGAGATGTTATTGGTGGATATACGCTTACTAATTTAGCAAATTATGAAGTTAATATTGCTTTAAGAAATGCTTTATTTTTTCCGACAAGAAAAGTTGATTATCAGTATGTTCCTTGGGGAATAGCAACTCAACCTGCTTTAGCGCATGTCGGAATTACCGAAGCACAAGCACAGCAGTTATATAAGTTTGATGAAATAATAGTTTTACGACAATATTTTAAGTCGTTGCCATTAGCCCAAATTAATGATGAAACTACAGGTGTTTGTAAAATAATTACTCTAAACAACGGCGAAATTCTAGGAGCATCAATATTTGGATTCAATGCTGGAGAATTAATAAATTTAATTTCATTAGCAATAAATCGGAAAATTAAAATTTCTAATTTTCACAAAATAGCGCTTGCTTATCCAAGCGTAGGAGAAATTATATTACAAGCCGCACGCGATTGGAACAAAATTAAACTAGATAGAAATAACGCACTACAAGAATTACTAGAAGACTTTTTCCAGTTTCGTCGCAATTGGAATTTATAATTGTCATGCTGAACGCAGTGAAGCATCTAAATAAGCTTGAATAACATTGTCATGCTGAACGCAGTGAAGCATCTAAATAAGCTTGAATAACATTGTCATGCTGAAGGTAGTGAAGCATCTAAATAAGCTTGAAGATAAAAGAGATTCTTCGCTACGCTCAGAATGACAATTTACAAATTTTTTATGGTTTTTTATTCTTTCCTTCTAAAAACGAAACGCTACCAATCCCTTGTAATATTCCACGTCCAATTAAACCTATACCGCGTCCTACTACTTGCGTCAAAACAAATACTACACCACTACCTAGAAAAGATAACAATGATTGTAAACGAGGCGCCACGGCATCACGAAATTCTAGCATCAAAGTTATAAATAGTGGAATACCTCTAAGTTGCGTCAGATCATTACGTCTGGAAGCGTATATCGAAGTTTTTGCAATACCACGCGGTGCAAAAACAAATATTTCATAACGACTTTCAAATATTGCCTGTGGTTCCTTATAATAATTTCGGAGACGATATTTCCACGACAAGTTATTTCTAAACCTTTCGATTTCTCTAGTTGAAATATATTGACGGTCATAATAATCTTTTTTAATCGACTCAACATCAGCTAATCGATTTAACAAAGGCTGAATTACACTGTTGCCTACTTGAATAATTATGTTTTCTAAAATCATTAATGCGTTCGCTCTAGCTTCTGTACTATCAGCCGAATATATCGCATTATCAATATGCCAATCGTTCTGAAAAATTAAATATGATAAAAATTCGCTAAATAATGGTATATAATTCAAGATTTCCGATTGAATAGCATCAGAATCTTGAAGTAATAAATTAACTATTTCAACATAATTCCCATCAATACGAACGCGCGAAAATTTACCAAAAAACTCAGTGGTCGCTGTTTGCCACAAATCACGTAAAATAATATACTTTAATTCTTGTAATTGATTAATCTCGACTTGAGAATTTCTTAGTTCGTCTAAAACTTCGGCTAGTTTTTGCAAAATCAAATATAGTAAATCGCGTTTTTTGTCAACACGTAAAATATCTATTTCTAAGGCAACATCGGTAACATTGTGTAATGGTAACTGAAACTGCGACACACAAGAAGCAAATAAATCTGATTGTAGCGACCGAGGGCTAGATAACTGCGGCGCCTCCTGAACCAAAACGTTGGATGATTCAATAATATTAGTAGAAATAGTAGAAGGCGTTTCGACTTGTTCTTGTTGGGGGGATACTGACAATAAATGATTTAACAACCATCGTGCGGTCTGTAGTTCGCGAACTTTGCCAGCTAAAACCGCGCGCTCAAGTGCCGGTATTCCCGGAACTCCCAATTCTCTTCTGATTTGTCTCAGGTTGGTTTGAATATAATTGTTACCCGACAATCTGAGATTATTGATAAATCTTGCTGCGCGTTTAGTAAGGGGGGGTGAGTAGACATTCTCTTGATAGTCTGTGGCGATATTTCGAGAAAGCCAATAAACACCACCAGTTGTAACCGTATTAATAGCTGTTACTAATTCTGTAATGGGAGCGCCTTTCGGGCAATAACCCTCAACCCCAATTTGTGCTGTACCCGCTAGCTGTTGCAATGGTTGTGAGCTTAGTAGCAAAATTGATAAATCTGGATACAGGGCTTTTAACTGCCTACATAACTGATTAATGGTGGGGTAGTTAGCTAATTCCACAATAATCAAATCAAGTGTAGGGTTGGGTTGCATCAATGAAACTAGTTGCAGCGCTTCTACATCTGTTTGAGCTTCCCCAACTATTTCTAAGTTCGCTTCAGCTTCCAACGCTACCCGCAGTCCTAATCTAAAAATTGGGTCGGGGTCAACTAAGAGTATTCTGATGGCGTTGGTTGTGGTCATACTAGTCAAATGCACAGTTTTCGATTAGAGATTAAATGAAGCATAATTAAATTTGAACGCTATTTACTGAGTTAAAAATGAACTTAAGTATTCGCCATTGGCTGGCGAGCAAATTTATCAAAAATAACTACAGAGAAGCACTTAACTCAAGTTCCATCTCTGGACTATCCCTACGTATTATCAACGAGATTGAAGATAAAAGTTTAACTTGTTTTGACATATGTAGTTTAGCAGAAATACTTGAGTTGCCCATAAGGTTAGCGTGTCTTGAAATTCCTGTAATTATTCAACTAACCCAAAGTCTACTATCAAACAGTAGTCAAAAAAAACCGTTGAAGCGGAATGAGGGAACGTGGCAGGGATTTCAAATTGCCTATCTACTAGCTCTATTACAAATTTTAGAGCAGGAGATTCATTTAAAAAAGCCCTGGTTAAACCGAGCGATGTTTTGGTCGGACGTAGAAATTTGCTTTCCTCTTACTGACGGGATGTTACAAGCTTTGCTGAAAACGCTTCAAGGGGTCAAATTAACTGATACTCAAGCAGAACAAGCGCTCTTACTAATGGCTGACTCCTTTTTAGTCCAGCAAATGAATAGTGCGACTGTAGCTTGGTTAAAAGCAAACGGCGCCGAAGAAACCGAAGCTAAATTAATGGTACAGCGATTATCACACGCACTACCAGGACATTTACTCGAAGTAATTGCCCAAAATGCTGCTGGTTTGGCACAACTACAAAAATTTGTGCGGTTGCAGGTGAATTATACAAGTAGCACAAGCACTAATTCACATGTTGTGTCAGGTGTCATCAATACAGACAAATCACTCACCGTTCACACATCAAAAATAGACTTACACTGCGAGCAATACCGTGCTAGCTTAATCAAATTTTTAGCTGAACCCCTATTTTTAGAATCATTTTCACTAAAAGATATATATGTACCACCCAAGGGATTAGTATTTGATACAAATAGCCAATACGAACCTAAGACAGTTCAGCTAGTTGATTTAACAACATGGTTACTACAAGAACTCGAAAATTCGGGTAATATCACTTTTATCGAAGCTTTATCTGGTTATGGAAAGACGAGCTTTTGTCAAATGCTTGCCGCAAAACTCGCTCAAGAAATTTACCCAAGCTGGATGCCTATACTGATAAAATTAAGTGATATCTCTGAATGTAATACTTTTATTGAAACTCTTTGCTCTGGACTTCCCGAAGATTTATCTATCCACCTGGCACAATGGCTGAAACATGAATATCCAAGATGTTTAATAATCCTTGATGGTTTCGATGAACTACCCTTCACAACAAATAAAATATTAAAAACAAAGTTTATCGAGCAGCTACTTAACTTTCAGTCGCAGTCGCAGCACAAAGTTGTTTTAACCTCGCGACCAATTGATTTAAATGATATTACAGATGACACAACACCATTGCGACGCATTAAAATGCAACCGCTTGAGCAGGAGCAACTGCGAATTTGGTTTCAAAATTGGAGTAGTGTACAGTCGGCGCCAATTGCTCAAAACTTCTTCATGTTCTTAAAGCAAGCGGGGTTATTTTCGGGTAAATCAAAGTTACCTGAACTAGCAGCGCTAGTACGTCAACCCTTAATGCTATATCTACTAGGTATTTTATACCGGGATGGATTACTAGAAGATGACATCATTGAACTAGCTTCTTCACGGCAAAACGGTGGCGCCTTTATAATGTGGGAAATTTATCAGCGTCTCAACCGTTGGTTATTGGGATATCCTTTAATAGGTGGAATAAAACCGATATTAATACGTGAAGGAACAGCCCATATTCACCGCACCCAAGATGCCATCATAAATCTTTTACAAGACCATCATCCCAAAGATGTACATACGCAGATGCTCTCCCTGGCATTGAAAATATTGCACTCCCAACAGCATATAAAATCAGAAGCATCAGACATTTTGCCCGCATTTTATTTTGATAACTACTCCCCAAACAAAATCAAATTCTCTCATCCCAAACTAGGTGAACTATTATGTGCCGATGCAATTGCTACACAGCTAAAATTACTTACTCAACGTCAGCGTAATGATTACGGCGAATCAAACTTTATAATAGACAATCATACAAGTATCGCACAGCACGTCTATAACCTACTAGGCTACGGCATTATCTGTTCTGAAATTGGAGAATTAGTAATCGAAGCATTGCGCCAATGTGAACTCAAAGATGTGTTCGCAGTATTATGTGACCGTTTACTAATTGTCTGGCATGGCTACTGCCAAGGTCGTTGGTTTGATGAATTTGTAGTACACAACGCTCGAAATTATTATAAAAATTTACAGAACCCACTCAACGTTGAACAAATTAACGCCGCAGTCGGGCTAAATTTATTTTTCTTGCTTTGCGACTGTCACCGCATGTCCAAGCGTATATTTAGTCCCTGCCATAACCCCCAAGTATTAGCACAATTAATTTCTAGAACAAACATTTTGGCGCCACATGCATTTAGTGAGCGAGCAAATCGTAAAACTTTTACAGCTTTAAACCTATCAAATGCTGACCTGAGCCAAATTACTCTAACAGGAGTTTCTCTAGAAGGAGCAAACTTAACAGGTGCCAAACTAACTGGCGCCAACCTAGAACGTGCAAACCTAAGCAGTGCAAACCTAACAGGGGCCGACCTAACAGGCGCCAACCTAGAACGTGCAAACTTAACCAATACAAATCTATCAGTAGCTAATTTAGAGCGTGCGAACTTAACAGGCACAAGGTTAACATCAACAGTCCTTACAAATGCCTGCTTATATAACGCCATACTATCGGAACTAGATAAAGAAGCGGTTAGTTTACAGGGAGCAATGTTCGCACCCGAAGAATACCGTGCGCTCAAAAAAATATTAGCGCATCAATCACAGTTAGAAGGTTCTTACACTTTTGACTCAACCAGAGGTACAAACATTTGGTTGAACAGTACACCAGAAATAGGAATGATTGAAAGCATTGAAGGAGAAATGCTACCAGAAGATTTATATGAAGACGAAGTAGATGACGAAAGCTTTATTGGAACTTATTAAAATCTTGTCATTCTGAGCGTAGCGAAGAATCTCAGTCATTTTGAGCGTAGCGCTCCGGCGGAGCATTTGCCGCAGGCTAGAATCTCTCAATAATTTCGATACTTAAGAGATGCTTCACTACGTTCAGTATGACACCCTTATTACTAACCTTGTTTATTGCGATAGCCAACGAAGTTAATACTGTAATCAGTAATTTTAACTCCTGTTTGTTCTTCGATTTGACGAATTAAATCTTGGGGGAGTTCGACATGGACATCAAGAATTTGGTTCGTATCCAAACAGTTGACGTGACTGTGAGAATCACTAATATTACCGTAAAGGCGCCCGTCGCAGCGTTCAATACATTCTATGATACCCTGTGAAGAAAGAGCTTCTAAGTTCTGATACACAGAAGTATGACCGATGTCTTTGCCTTGTTGGTTGAGACGGTCGTAAATTTCTCGTGCTGATAGGTGTTCTTGCGCTTGCCACAATAGTTCGAGTATAAAACGACGTTGACGGCTAACGCGCATACCCAGGTCTTGACACCGTTCAAGCGCGTCTTCAAGGGAGCGAATAGGTTTTGATGTTATCGATGTCACTGGATTTTGCATATGCGAATTTGTTAATGGAATAATTGTGCAGCAGGAGTGTTTTGTTATATATGCAACTATTGTGCAACTAATATCACATTTATTGCTACCTATACTTCAAGATGTCGTGACACATGAAATTACAGATACAGATTTGTTTGCTTTAAACATCGAGTACGATAAGTTATTTCATTAAATTCTAATTCATACTCATTACAACTTTAGCTTAAAAATCATAAAATCGTCTATCAAATGCAAACACTTTTACTGATTGCCACGACAACATACCATGCTTTGATGTGTTGGTTAGAGGATAAAAAGCCGATGCCAGGTCAAATCGTGAATATAGGTAGTTGTAAATTACACATCTATACTAAAGGTGAAGGCAGCCCCACAGTAGTTATAGACCATAGTCTTGGAGGTATCGAAGGTTATTTACTAATCGACGAATTAGCGAAAATAACAAGGGTTTGTGTATATGACCGCGCGGGGTTTGGGTGGAGTGATATAAGTTGGCGCCCACGTACCAGCGAAAACATAGTCAAAGAGCTAGATTTACTACTTACAAAAGCCAACATTCAACCTCCGTATATTCTCGTAGGCGATTCATTTGGAAGTTATAATGTGCGACTTTATGCCCAGCGTTTTCCAGAAAAAGTAGCAGGGATGGTACTTACCGATGGGTTACACGAAGAAAGCATGTTAAAAATGCAATTTGACCTACAAGCGTTGAAATACTTCTTCGTTTCCGGGTTTGTAATGTCAGTCATAGGCGCCACACTAGGAATAGTTAGAATATGTAAACAATGTGGGATATTTTGGTTACTCAAACCCGAACTAAGCAAATTTCCTCAACAAACGCTCGGATATGTACTACGCTCATTTTGCCGTCCCAAACACTGGTTAACAATGGCAAGAGAAATATTAAACTTAGATACAAGCAGTAAACAACTAAAAGAAGCAAATAACTTTGGTGCCTTACCAATAGTCAGTATAAAAGCCAACAGCTTCTTTAAACCCACACTATGGACTAATTTTATACCCTTAAAAAGTGCTAACAAACTACGAGATACAATGCACGAACAAACCATAAAACTATCCACAAATTGCACCCAAATTCAAACAACCAACAGTGGTCACTTCATATGGGTAGACGAACCAGAAATAATCACAAAAGCAGTAAAAATGATTATCAATAACCTTCAAAAAACTTAACAATTAACATTATTCTTGTGGAACAGGCACCCCTGCCTGTCTATTTATATTCATTTTATATTCATTATTTTTAGCTTTGACATGCTACACTCAACAAATCTATTTACGAAAAAATAGCTCATCTAGGCTTGACGTAAATCTACTTCATTATTAGATAGGCTCTTAGTGGAAGGAGTTTACTTACTGCATATACTGATTGCTATTATGCTAGGTCAATTACTAGACGGGCGTTATAAAATCGTCCAAAGCTTGGGGAATGGTAGCTTTGGTCATACTTACATTGCTTTAGACCTCAAACTTTTTCACACAAAATGTGTTGTCAAGCAACTCAAGCCATTGACAACAGATGCTAAGACTTTAAAGATAGCCAAACGTCTCTTCGACTCGGAAGCTCAACTTTTACATCGCTTAGGAGTTCACGACCAAATTCCTCGACTGCAAGCTCACTTTCAAGAAAATCAGGAATTCTATTTAGTTCAGCAATTGATTGATGGTCATCCTTTAAGCGATGAACTAACTCCTCAACAGCAGTTGAGTGACGCTTATGTTGTTGACTTATTACAAGGTATTTTAGAACCTTTAGCGTTCGTCCACCAACATCACGTTATTCATCGCGACCTCAAACCCAGCAATATAATTAGACGCAAAAGCGATGGTAAGCTTGCTATTATTGACTTTGGGGCAATTAAGCAAATTGGCACTGGTGTAGTAAGTACACAGGATACGACGTATGTTACTGTGATTGTAGGGACTCCTGGTTATATGCCCAGCGAACAGGCTTCAGGTAGTCCAAGGCTTAGTAGCGATATTTATGCTGTGGGCATGATTGGAATTCAAGCCTTGACAGGGTTAAAGCCACTGCAACTACAAAAAGACGAACATACTGCTGAAATTGTCTGGCGCCATTTAGTACAGGCCAGTCCTAAGTTGGCGGATGTTTTAGACAAAATGACCCGATATGATTTTCGGCAGCGATACCAGTCAGCACAAGAGGCATTACATATAGTGCAGAAGTTTGCAAATCAGAAATCACAAACTATGCCTATAAATTTGGTTGAGGGAGCAAAGCAGCAGCAAACTACACAGCAACAACTAGAACCTACGACACTACAGCAGCAAGGAGTACGAGAACGTTCTTTGTTATCTAAGAAAAACTCTATTGTGCTGTTTGGGTTAAGCCTCGGCGCCATCACTAGTATATTAGCAGCAGCTTTAATCTATACATTTATTCATTCCATAATACTTGTTTGGAATCAACAAATTCAATCGCCATCCCAAAATGTCTTACCTCGCACTAACATGCCCACTCCAAGAGTTTCACCAAAACGCTAACTTTGTCAAGTATACCATGAGTAGTATTTTAATTGACAATATCATTATTTTATCTATCCTAATTTAGATGTTTTTTCCCTGCCGCTACTTTATAATTTGGGCAATAAAATTGCTTTGTTCCCTAAAATACCCCTTTTCATCTCCAACTTATCCCTTTTAATAGTTTGAACTCAAGCCTGATAACATTAAGATTAATATGGCTGTAAATCAAAAAAAACCTTTAATTAACGGAGAAATCGCACTTTTTGTTAGAGGTTTAATTATTGGCAAAGTGCTGACAATTATAGTTATTGGTGGACTTTTCTGGTGGTTGCTGAAGCCGCGCATTTTTACCAGCACCAGTGCTAACTCCCCCTCTGGTCAAACCTCAAACACGGCTACTGAAAATACATCAACTTTTAAAACAATTGCCTCCGTTCCATCCGGCTCATTCAACTATGGTGGCAGTACAGCTTGGGCGCCTCTAAGACTATATAAAAAGACCTAAATTTTTCTTGGTTTCTCTTGTGGGGTGGGCATCCCTGCCCGCCTTATCTTGGAACGGGGAAGGATGCCCATTCCACAAGATGTTTTTGGAAGTTTGGAAATATTTTTTATATACCCCCTTGACTACATCATACTACGGCATGTAGTATATAACATTCGGAGGCTTACCACTCACACACGGTAATAGTGTGCATCATGGCAAAGTTAAAAGATGTTATCGGTTATTTTCGCCCGTACTGGAAATTTAGTATTTTTAGTATTGTGGCATCTAGTGTTTACGAAGTTATTGATTTAGTTGTACCGTATGCGATAGGTCAAATTTTGAATGTACTGTCTAATCAACCGTTAGACAAACCCCTTACAGGATTAATTACATATTTTGCGAACATTACCAATTCTCCAGTAGATAAACCTCTAACTTTAGGTATATTACTGGGAATGATTTTCTTAGTTACAGTTGTACGGGCGCCGACGCAACCCTGGTTAACCATATGGTATCACTGGGATATTGCGTTGAGAGCTAGACGCGACCAGTCAAAAAATGCGATAGCAAAAATTCTCACTTTACCCTTAGAATACTACGATGAAAACAACCCCGGACGTATAGCCGGAAGGGTTGCGCGCGGACTATCGAATCACACTTGGACTTATCCTGAAATAGCAGGACAAATGATTCCCAAGCTGGTACGAGTCTTGGGAATTTTTGTTTTTATTCTCTTTGTTGAATGGCGAATAGCTGTTTTGTATCTAATTTCGTTTGTAGTGATATTAGGATATACGCTAAAAGATTTACGGCGCCTAATTTGGCACGAAGAACGGTTAGATAAATACATGGAAGACACCGAAAGTCGGACTTCCGAAATTATCAGCAACATTAAGACAGTTAAAGCATTTGCCACCGAACCGGAGGAGCTAAAGCGTCAAGAAACCCGCTTAAACCGTGAGTTTAGAGTTGTAGACGACCGCATTCACAAAGGTTACGTCGTACTAAGTACCGCACAGCGCACAATGATTCAATTTTGCGTATTTGTAGTATTTGGTATGACTCTGGCAGCAACAGTAGGGGGACATATATCGCTTGGTCACTTCATCATGGTTTATACTTTGGCAAGTATGGCTTATGCCGAATTAGAACCAATAAGCTCTCTAGCAGAAATATTTTCCCGTCGTATTAGTTCAATGCTGCGGTTCCATGAGTTTCTTCAAGAACCATCAAGTGTTGATTCTAATCACATATTAGAGGCTAAGACACAACCAAATACACCATATAGCTTTACAGGAAAAGTTGAGCTTGCGGGTGTAAGCTTTGGTTATGAAGAAAATCGTCGCGTATTACACGACATTAATCTACTAATTAAACCGTATGAAACTGTAGCGTTAGTAGGACGTTCAGGTTCAGGTAAATCAACACTGGTTAAATTACTACTGCGTTACTTTGAACCAAACGAAGGCAAAATATTAATCGACGGTGAAGACATTCGCAACTTAGATGTTAGTAAATATCGGCGCCGTTTAGCAATAGTTCACCAAGAAGTAGACGTGTTTAACGGTACGGTACTTGATAACTTACGTTATGGTAGACCAGATGTAACCTTTGAACAAGTCGAAGAAGCAAGTCGCATCGCGCGTTTAGACGAAGTAATCAAAGTACTCCCTAATGGATATTACACCGTAGTTGGAGAACGCGGAGTAAGACTTTCGGGAGGACAACGGCAAAGACTGGGTATTGCCCGTGCTTTACTCGTTGAACCCGACGTATTGATATTTGACGAAGCAACATCCAGCTTAGACTACGAATCGGAACGCGCAATTCAATTAGCAATGCGCTCCTTACAAGGAACCCGCACCACAATTGTAATTGCTCACCGTTTAAGTACAGTCAGGGAGGCAGATAAAATAGTTGTGCTTGACCAAGGCAAAATTATCGAAGTTGGTAGTCACGAAGAATTACTACGTCATGGTGGTATTTACCACAGATTACACGCACTCCAAGAAACTGGGGAATTGTTGAGTTAATGATCCCCCCCTAACCCCCTTTCAAGGGTAGGTTTTTTTGAATCGAGCAAATAGTTGATAATATTCTCAACTACTAAACGAGGTTTCGTTGTTTCAGGATTTGGGCGCCCGTTGAAATAGGCAAAAAACGACCAAATCCAAAATACCTACCTTTGTAAGCCCCTAACCCCCCCTTCCACGCGGGGGGAAATAAGAATGTAAGTAAAATTTAAGAAACTTAGTTTCTTGTTGACTAAATAGAAAATCCAAAATACTCTTGTGGAATGGGCATCCTTGCCCGTTCAATGAATAGGCACAGTTATAAAGGTGTGAACCATATAAAATAAGCTTTGAGCAAATTTATGTGTATAGGAAACTCGACATTTGAGAGAAAGGAGATTTATATTGTATGTGGTATCTTAATGTTATTGATAAAGGACTTTATAAACTAAATGTAGTATTATGACAAACACAATATTAATACTATAATTAAAACAGTAAAATGAAAGTTAAGGAAGTTATTAAGCTTTTGGAGGAAGATGGCTGGTATATTGTACGCACACGCGGAAGTCATAGACAATTTCATCATCCAACTAAATCGGGTACAGTAACGGTGGCAGGGAAATTGAGTGTTGATATGCCTACAGGCACATTGAACAGTATTTTAAAGCAAGCAGGATTATAGTAGTATGAGTAAAAAGTTGGAATATATGGTAGTAATCGAAAAGGGTTCTACTAGTTATGGTGCTTACGTGCCAGATTTACCTGGATGTGTAGCAGTTGGTGAAACACGAGAAGAAGCCTTAGAACTTATTAAAGAAGCGATTGAGTTTCACCTTGAAGATTTGCGTGAAAGTGGAGAAAATATTCCTGAACCTTGTTCATCTGGTGAGTTTATAAAGATTCAAGCAGCTTAGTCGTAACTTGTGATCGTGGTTGAACAAATTTAAATATTGGTGTATCTGTAACTTTGATTCGGTAAATAAGAGAAGAGTAAACGTTGTAGACGTGACACATCTTTATCAATAAAAACTTTTAATAAATCATTTGCGACTGTAGTACCTAGTAAAATTAATACACATCCTAAAATCATAGATTGTGTAATGTCTTCCTTTAAAACGAAAAAGTAAAACGCGCGCTTCAATTAACCAAACTGGCCCTCAAACAGGCGCCGCAATCCGCAAAAATAGGAAAGAACCACCCCAAAGTGCAGATAGTAACAAAAGCTCGAATATATCTGTAACTCGCATAAAGACCCTTATTGAGAGTAGCCAATTGTTGCTAAAATCCGCTATCGGATTGTTGCGCTCAATATTAAGTGAGTGAATTGAGATTAATATAATAGAGATATTCGCTAATATAAAGTAATAAAAGCAACATTGACTTTTAGTCCTCTTACAGAGGACTTGCGCTATTAGCATGGGATTTGGAGTCCCATTACGGGTATGAGCATAATAATGGATTGTATAATATGTTTGTTGAAAGTTAATAGATTAATGTTGGGAACCGAAACGCGCTACACCCAACCTACAATGACAAGATAATTTGAGGTGTTGATATAATGGGTTTTTATCAAAAGCGAATTCTTCCTTATCTTTTTGATTGGTCATTATCTGCTCCTATAATTGGTAAGTATCGTCAAGAAGTGCTAGCTTCGGTAAGTGGAGAAGTATTAGAAATTGGTTTTGGAACGGGTTTAAATCTTTCTTACTATCCAGATGATATTTACAAGATTGTTACGGTAGACCCAAACCCAGGTGTTCATGTACTAGCGCAAAAGCGTGTCAAAGCTTCTTCTATCATGGTGGAGCATCAAATAATAAGCGGTGAGAATCTACCGATGACAGACAATTCATTTGATAATGTTGTTAGTACATTTACACTGTGTAGTATCGCGAATGTCGAGCAAGCACTTAAAGAAGTTTACCGTGTACTCAAACCAGGAGGAGGGTTTCATTTCCTTGAACATGGGTTGAGTCGAGAACCAAAAGTGCAGTTGTGGCAAAACCGTTTGACACCGTTACAGAAAATTATCGGTGATGGCTGTCATTTCAACCGCAATATTCGCCAACTTGTTGAGACTCAGTTCCAAAATGTCCAATTGGAAGAGTTTTACCTAGAAAATGAACCCAAGATTTCTGGATATTTGTATAAAGGCGTTGGATATAAAGCTATATAACATAATCAAACGGGCATTTCTTGAGAATGGACGCTAGAATGGAGAGCATTTGGCGCCATTCGCATAAATGCAGATAGTCAAATAAAGTAGGATATTTCCGGATTACACTGCGAAGTATCCATATATATAGTAAAAAATACCTATATTAAAATTATAAAATGTTAGTACGTAGACCTAAAAAAAAATCAGGGAAATTAGTTCTTTACTCAAAACCCCAGCAGTACATGCAAATCAAAGCGGCAATTATTGCTGTTGCAGTTACGGGGATGACAGCAGTAACAGTACCAGCGTTTGCACTTGTTCAACCTGCATTCGCGCGCGAAGCTATTTTACTGGTGCAGCGTTCTTTACAAAACGGTAATTCTAAACCAGAAACAAAACTTGATGTCTTACTGCGTGAGTTGGCAAACCTGGAAGTTGAAAAGGCTACGTTAGATGTTAAACATACTTCTAGCAACGAAGCTATCGAAGAAATTGATGCGTCTATAGAAGCTCTACGAAACCGTATAGATGAAATTCTACCAAAAAGCAATGCTGCTATAAGCAATGTAGTTACAGAAGCGCTTGTTTCTAAGATTGCTGCATTGGAAATTGAAAATTCCTTGCTCGAAGCATATCATACTCCCTATGCTGAAGTTGTAGTATCTACAGAAAATCAGATTCGTAGACTATGGCGCCGAGTTGCTTCTATCACACCACAAAATCCCAAAGAAGTAATTAACCCAGTTGTTAGTGCTATTCTTGATACCGAAGTTGCCAACCTAAAAGCAAGACGCGCTTCGCTAGCAACTAGATATACACCCGACGATATCGGAGACTTATTGACAATAGATTTGCAGTTGGGCAGTTTGGCACAAAGGCAGGTGTTTTATAATTCGTAGCAGAGTTAGCCCGTGCGGGAATCTCCCTCTTTGAGAGGGTTTTGCGTGTGGGTTAACAAAATAAGATTATTTTTACGTCAATACTACTAGGTTAACGTATTATTTGGCGCCTAACGATAAATTATATACCATCAACCATCGTTGCTACTGAACCAACCGCATGTATAATTTGATGGTAAATCAAATTCTTTGTATGTGGCTATACACAAAATGAGTCGAAGAAGACTCAAGATAACAATATTGTTGTTGATACTCATTTTGACTACTGTTATCGTCTCACTATTTTACCCTCGACAACAGCAGATAGTTCAACGTGAAAGTAATTATGCTATTCACACGCGACAAGATTTTAACCAACCAAGTTTTTACCCTATTACTCCAAATACATCAAATAAACTATACCGACCAACAGGCGCCTGGGTAGGAAGATTGATTTTGCCTACATCACAGGAAGATAATACAGATTGGGTGTTAATGGAAGTTGAACATGCGCCACAGAAAGCACAAAATTTAATTGGAAAGATTGTGCGGTTGGAATGGAAAAATGATAAAGATGCTCTTTCTTATGTACAAGCTGTTACGCGAGATGTAAATTTCACACCTGATACTATTAAAAGCCAAAAACAAGGCAATATCCACCCGTTTCGTTTAAATGGTGTGAAGAGTGTCTCTGTATTGCGTTCTTTAGCAGGCGCCCGTCCTCAAGATGATGTTATTGTTACTTTGGATGATGCGACGGTTGTTACTGAAGGTGTAGGAAGAGTAACTTTACAAATCGCGCGTGAGCCTGTTTTAACAACTGGTAGGTTTTACGGTTTAGTCAAAATCATTGAGCCAACATCAAAATCTGATTCTCTATACAAAGTAGTACATTATAACCCAGCATCGGGAAACTTTGATGGCACAGAAGGCGCCATTCGTATTCCTAAACAAGTTATAGACACACGTAATATACCTAGTTCCACGCCATTACTAATTGAGAAATCAATAGCAGGTAAACAGGGATGGTATATTTATGGAGCTAGAGATAATAAAGGTATATTTACTGTCCAAGGACTGGCGCCACGTAGTTTATTCCAAATTGAGCCGAATCAATTAATTACTAATGAAAATAGAGCGCTACGATATCTCAAAACCCAACATTGGCGAAACACACCAGCGCAAAAAGGTAAAAGTGACACAGTACTTTTAAATTTTGATGTATTAAAATCAACTTCCAGCCTCCCGTACCAAGGCGGTTTAGTTGGATTCCAAAACTCTCCTGCTCTTCTTGCTTCCCCTGCTCCCTCTGATTCTTCACAAGGGGGGTTAGGAAGATATCAATGGCAAGAAAACGACAAAGCAATTCTTTTACATTTATTTGGTGGTATTGGTGGACGTAAAAAAGAAGCACTTGGTTTTCCTGCTACCATTACCGGACATTTTTCTTTTGGAATAGCACGAGTTATACGTGATAGTTTCACATCAGAATTACGCTTTAATATTAAATATCATCAAATATATGCCCACAACTCTGACGGAATTATTGCGGGAACTCATACATGGGCAGATTATATGGGCAATTTACAACGTGGTTGGATGTATACTCGTCCAGTTTCAGATATTTTGATTAAATTCGACCCAGTAACAACAGATTATGACTTTGATGGCATAAAAATATCACCATTAAACGAATTGCAGCGACAATTACAAATAATGATGGCACGTTACCGTGTTGGGGATGGTACTGGAGGCGCCACAGTATCCCCAGGAACTTCGTGCGGACAAGACTCTGCCCAAGCACTTTATGGCACAATTACTACAATTAAAAATCAAGTTTCTAATGCACCCCAAATTCAACAATGGTTCGATACACATCCAAACGACCCTCAGACTTTGCGGTTTCGTCAATTAATATTACTTGGCACCGAACTCGAAAGACAATTGGCGCCATTAGGTATAGTGCGTGCAGATTGGCGAAGCAGTACTAGTATACTTGCTGGTACCGGGGCTGGTGATAATCAGCCATTTAGAGATGGTAGTATCTGGGCAGGTTTAACGAGTTGGCGAACAATGATGCCTCGACAAGTACACGATGACCTTGCTTTGCTATTTTTAAAACATGGCGCCAGTTTACAAGTATTACGAACCAATCAAATAGGTGGATGGCAAGCGGATATTGCACCATTGGCGCCAACAGTATTATTCGGGCAGATAAAAATACCTTATACAGAAATATCTCCACTAGGAATTTTACTCAATCGTGTATTAGCATCTTTAAAAATTCCTACACAACAAGATTGGTTAGTTCTAGGTATAACACTGTTAGTTTATACTATTATTGCTTTTCCTATAGGGCTTCAATCAGGGTTTTTACAACTACAAATCTGGTCAGCTAACTACACAGATAAGTCTTTATTAATACTACGGTGTTTATTCCTTCCTGCAATATCAGAAGAATTATTCTTTCGTGTTTTACTAATTCCTCACCCTATTGAAATTACAAATTGGTTGATTTGGGCATTCTGGGCATTACTAAGCTTAATATTATTCATTATTTATCACCCAATTAATGCCAGTACCTTTTTCAAACAAGCCAATGAAACATTTTTTAATCGCATATTTTTATGTTTAGCCGCATTACTAGGAATTGCCTGTTCAATTGCGTATGTGCTTACAGGCTCATTATTTGTTATAGTAATGATTCATTGGATTGTAGTTGTAGTTTGGTTAATGGCTTTCGCAGGAATGAAAAAACTAAACATTTAGGACATTAATAATTGTACTAGTTTCTGAGTAATTGGAAAACCAGTTTGCTGTTCAAAATATATAAACATGGGACTAGGGTTTGCCTCTAAAAAAATATATTCTCCTGTCGGCGCCAATCTCCAATCAATTGCCGTCCATTCCAGATAAAGTGAAGAAGCAATTTCTCGGCATTTTTGTTGCAATTCCAAAGGTAGCTCTACTGGTATTAATTCAGCATTCACATCTTCACGAAAATCTAGTGATTTACTACGAATCTCAGCAGCGTATACAGAATTACCAATTAAATAACTACGAATATTTGTACCAGGTATATATTCTTGCAAAGTAACAGGAGATATACTCAAAGCTAAATCTAATCGTTTGGGTTCGAGTAATGATTCTGTTAAAATTTGAGTATGGGCGCCACCATAAACTGGTTTAAAAATAGAATTTTGATGTGATGCAGCAAATTGGGTAGCTTGTTCTGGGTCATTAGTAACTAGAGTTTCTGGAATTTTTACACCTAGTTGTTGAACAGTATATAGTTGTAGAGGCTTTTCTTTATGGAATTGATAAGCTTCCCAAGAGTTAACCCATCGCGCACTAGTCGCTTTCATGAAAGTTCTTAACAAGCTCATTGAATCATTAAATGCAATAGTTGAGGTATGCGATGCAACCAAAGGAATATTCACACTAGAAAAATTACGCCAATAAACACTGTGAATATCTGATATGTTAAACTGATACCGCTCAGACTTGAAAGTGCCTAACTGTGTATTAGGCGCCCAAGACAAACGTAACTGAGTCGGAAATAAATCAGTATCTAAATAGTCTACAGTTGCTCCTGCTTCTGTAAGAGCATTATCTATATGCACAGCATGAGCATCCAAATCATTACCTAAAATTAAAATATTCATTATATATAAAACCTCTAAATTACACAGTGTTCAGATTCCCAACTTTTTAACAAGTCAGGAATCTAAGCTTTTATCGACGAATAATTGAACCTCCTTCCTCACCTACCGCTTTAGTAGTTACCCTACCTCCACCTTCTTCACCTACTGCATAAGTAGTAACTCTGGTTCCACCTTCTTCACCTACAGCTTGAGTAGTTACTTTATCTCCACCTTCTTCACCTACTGCATAGGTAGTTAAAATGTTTCCACCTTCTTCACCTACTGCGTAAGTAGTTAAAATGTTTCCACCTTCTTCACCTAAAGCTCTGGTACTTACTTTAGTTCCACCTTCTTCACCTACAGCTTGTGTAGATACTGCATCATTAGAAGCTAAAGTCTTATCAACTTCTTTTATATCAGCATATTGAACATGCACAATCATGCTTTCAAGCTTGTGCAGTTCCATTTGGAATGGATGAACATAATCCATATATATATGTCTCCTAAGATAAAATCTTTTTAACAACAGTAAATCAATTGATATTTGACACAGTGGTAAGGGTTGCTGCATCCTCACACAGCAAAAAAGTTTAAGTACGTAAGTTTTATTATCTATGGCGTGCGCTGCACAGCACTTTATATGTTTTTTATATACACAGCGAAATATCTTAATTTCAGAAACCTGATTGCTATTGCTTCACACCAGCTAAGGTAAATGCAATTACTTCTTGAATATGCTGTTCTAACATTGCTTTACTCAACAGGCGCCTACCTTGAGGATGTTGTTGTATATTCCCGGCGCCTATAAAGTAAAATAAACAAGTCCCCATGATGTTAATTGCTGCTTGGAAAGAATCAAGCTGTCGAAAGGCGCCACTTGCAACACCCCGGTCTAAAATAGCCATCAAAGTTTTATCTATATTCAGAGAGCTACTACGTTTATAGTATTTTCCCTGATTTTGCACAGCCTCATGAAACATGATTGTTGGCAGCTTAGGATTTTGCGACACACACTCAAGTAACGCAACCAAAAATTTTTCTAAAGCAATGGAAGGCGCCAAATGCTCTAACTCAGAGTCTAATTGTTGAATAACATCTAATAAATTCGCGTGCGAACGTTCTAAAACAGCCTGATACAACCCTTCTTTATCTTTGAAGTAGTAGTAAATCATCGATTTTGCCACACCAGTCTTTGCTGCAATAGCTTCTGTTCTTGCAGCAGTTAAACCATGAATAGCAAACTCCTCTTCTGCTGCGGCCAAAATTACAGCTTGAGTAGCTTCTGCATCTCGAACTTGCTTTATATTTGACTTATCTGGTTTTGCTCCGCGCGGCACAATATTTATAAATCCAACAGACTGCCAGTTAGTATAACCTTTTTACAATTAGAGAGTGAAGTAACATTTCCGTGACTAAACTTAATTATCAAGCCAGATGAAATAAATTACTCTCTTCCTCTTTCTTTGCGTACTTTGAGTCCTTTGCGGTTCGTACCCCTGAAAGAGAATCAGTTGACAAAACTGTCAGAAGACTGATTTGATAATATTAATCAACTGACAAGTCTGTCGATTAGCTCTGATAAAATCCTTATAAAATGGCAAAAACTAAGAAAATAATCATCATTGGTGGTGGAATAGGAGGCGCCGTAACTGCCTTAGCATTAAATCGCACAGGGTTCGATGTCAGCATTTACGAGCGCACGCAAGAATTAAAAGAAGTAGGAGCAGGAATTGCACTATGGGCAAATGCCACCCACGTTCTTAACGAATTAGGTTTACTCGAAGATGCAGTTCGTAATGGCTGTTTAACAACGAACTACCAATTTAATACCCAAGATGGCAAAGAGTTAGTCAACGTGTCTGTCGATAAGTTTGAGTTACCTGTTATAGGTATTCACCGCGCGGACTTACACAAAATTTTATGCAGTCAGGTTACAAGTAAGTTTACTTTGGGACAAACATTCGAGCGATTAGAGCAAGATGGCGCCAAAGTAAGTGTTTATATGAAATCTGGATTACATGATGAGGGTAATGCTTTAATTGGCGCCGATGGTTTAAAGTCACAAGTACGGGCAGCATTATTTGGTGAAGTGGTTCCTACCGTATAACAACTCTTAATCCTATAGGAAAATTTGACTGGTACAGTATTATTGAAGCAGAACCAAGAGAACTCGAAGCACCTATTCGTTACCCATGTCGAGTAGCAGATTTACCTGATATTGTTCCATATGCTCTTATTACTCCTGATAGTCAGTGGTATGAAGCAGGGACAGAAGTAGGTATGCAGGCTCTCAAAAGGATTTTATTTGGTAATAATGATATAAATATTAATGAAGAAGAAGCTAATTGGAATTTGAAAGTTCAAGAAATTCTTGCTTGCTATCCAGATTACCTTGCTGTTGGTTTACTTTGTCACATATAGATTGCTTATCGTTGAACAATCAAACAACGTAATTCTTCTTCTCTAATTTTTGAACGCTTTTATATGCCTAAATTTCCACCCAAAGATTATATTCAATCGATATCGTTTCCAAGTGAGATAACTTTACGTCCCATTGGTGTCGTGCATTCTCCCTATAAAGAACGACACGGTACACCTCGACAGTCACAGCTTCGTAATGTACCTGAAAATTATCAGCCTGCTATCGCCCAAATCGAACTTTTCCCCGATATCATACCCACGATTGCACTTAAAGATATGGAAGGGTTTGAGCGAATTTGGATAATTTCATGGTTACATCTTAACTACCATTGGAACCCAACTGTAATTTTACCGCGTGGTCCGCGAGTCCGACGTGGAACAATGGCTACACGCGCTCCGCATCGTCCTAACCCTATTGGTTTATCGGCGCCTAAACTCCTCAAAATTGAAGGTTTAGTTTTACACGTTGAGGGAATTGATTTACTCGACCAAACACCTGTTCTTGATATTAAACCTTATGTGCCTTACTGTGATGCTTTTCCAAATGCGCGTAGTGGTTATGTTGATGATATGGAAGATGCTGCTTTACACGAAGAAGATATATTTGGCAATAATGGGCGCCCTTAAACTCCAACTATATATTGTTGCTTTTGATACATTTTCTCAAATGTCACAGGTTTGGCACACGAAGTACAGACTATTTTCACAACCTTTAAATATATTTGCTATATTTACTGCAACTGCTTAATATTTTGTAATATTAACTATAGTGTTACTCTATGGAGTCTTATGTATTGTTTCTGATGTCAAATCGGCTATACATTGGCTACGCTGTAGTTTAGGGAGATAACGGATAAGTTTGTATGAAATATTTTCTAGGTTAAGAGGAATCTGACTGTGCCAATAAAACGCATTATTGAAGGGCTGAATGAGTTCCACGATACTTATTTCGTGTACCACCGCGAAATGTTTGAGCAGTTGTCTCAAGGTCAATCCCCAGAAGTATTATTCATAACATGTTCTGATTCTCGTATCGACCCTTGTTTAATTACCCAAAGTCAACCAGGTGAATTATTTGTAGTTCGTAATATCGGTAATATTATCCCCGCTTACGGCGCCTCGAATAGTGGAGAAGGTGCAGCTATTGAGTACGCAGTAGGTGCTTTAGGTATAAAAGATATAGTTATTTGTGGTCACTCCCACTGTGGTGCAATGCGAGGATTATTGCAAATAGGTAATCTTACTCAACAGATGCCATTAGTCTACGACTGGTTAAAAAAACATGCAGAGTCAACCCGTCGTCTAGTTTTGGACAACTATGAAGGTTGTTCGAGTGAAAAACTCCTAAAAATCGCTATTGAACAAAATGTGCTAACTCAAATTGAGAATCTGGAAACATATCCAATAATTCGCTCTAAGCTTCATGGTGGTAAAGTAACTCTCCATGCTTGGATTTATGAAATTGAGACTGGGGAGGTTTTCGCTTACGATGGCAGCATCGGTCAGTTCAAAGCTTTAGAAAATCGTCCCTTCCCTGTAATGAACCCTCTAATTTGTGCCCACCTCGAATAAATCTTACAAAAAAACATATACTTAAGTATTAAGTAGGACTTACGCTGCATAAACCTGGTTTCTAGGTTTTCATGCGTAAGTTCTCATAAGTTAAGTACAATATTATGCTAATGGGCAAACAAAATTATATTACCCATTGGCTATTATTTTTACAAAAATAAAATAGTATGTTCTACAATAGTAGCTACCATATAAGCTAACAATATAGAAGCAGTATATTATTATGGCGTTGAAGTCTTCTTCGATGGCAAAAAGTACAGGCTCTTTACGCCATAAGATAATAAACTTTTGGCGTTATTCCTTCGCATGGTTTACCGATACTCCAGAGCGCGCGTTAAACGATGCATATAAAGCAGCTACAATTATACGAGAAATCGAAATTGAACAATTTAGCGGCAATAAAATATCTCCAGAATCTGCCAATTATTCCAATAGTGTGATGAATTATTGGCAGTCAGCTTTGAATAATAATTTAAATATTGTTAAATTTCGACTTGCTGAGTTTAGATTAAGTCGCTCATTGATAAAATTATCTAATCAAGAAATATTAGAAAAACTAAAGTACATTGACGAAATTGTTGCTAAGTATCTTCAAGATGATGAATTATTAGCATCAAGCGCAATTATTTCAGTAGATACTGCAAATACTACAAATGCTACAAATATTAATAACCAAGTATCAAAAATTGAGCGTCAACAAGTGATTCAACCACCCATCAAAGTGCAAACAGCGCAAGATAGGGATGTTGAAAGTATGCGCGTCAAGCCTGTTTCTCACAAAAGTGGAATTTTACCACGGTCTATAGGAAGAACTTTTAATCGCCTAAAAGATGATTTTGCACCTGAATCTGAAGAAAAATACGTACAGAATTTTAGAGTCTCACGAAGACGAACCCAAGCTTCGGTCAAATTTTTAGTAATGTTAGCAGTTATACCATTGATAACGCATTTACTAACTAAACAGTTTCTAGTTAGTCCAATAGTTGAGCGTGTGCGGGGTGAAAATAATCCCAATATATTTATCAATTCCGAGATGGAAGATGAAGCACTTAATGAACTAACAATTTATGAACGTGGGTTGAAATTTGAAAGCTTTATATTGAAGGCGCCGACTCTAACTCCAGAAAAGATAGGAGAACAAGTCAAAGAAAAAGCTATCGAAATAGCAGAAGAATTTCGAGATAAAAGCAACAATGCAATTAGTAACATCTTCGCTGATATGTTCTCACTTGTTGCCTTCGCAGTTGTAGTTGCTACCAGTAAGCGTGAAATTGTAATACTAAAAGCATTTATAGATGATGTAGTTTATGGCTTAAGCGATAGTGCGAAAGCATTCTTAATTATCCTATTTACCGATATATTTGTAGGTTTCCACTCACCCCACGGTTGGGAAATTTTATTAGAAGGAATGGCAGAACATTTAGGTCTACCTCCTAACCGTAGTGCCATATTCCTATTTATTGCGACCTTCCCTGTTGTACTAGATACCATCTTTAAATACTGGATATTCCGTTACCTCAGTCGTCTGTCTCCTTCTGCGTTGGCAACATTAAAAGAAATGAACGAATAATTTTGCTAGGTCAATGTAGCACGGGTCAAAGCGCCTGTGCAAGAAATCTTCAGATTTTCCTTTCTGTACGAGCGCTTTGGAGCGTGATTCATTCCTATTAACCCATCATAATTAATGATAGAAAGCAATCGCTGGCGCCGCTATTGGTACTACTGGTTTACTTAACCAGTAGTACTTTTTATGGTTATATAGCAGCCGTGTCAGCAAAAAATTATATTTACGTAGAGACGTGATTAATCACGTCTCTATTAGAGCGCGGATTAACACCATTATTGGTACTACTGGTTCGCTTAACCAGTAGTACTATTTGCGTGTTTTGCTCAACTGGCGCCATTACTACCTCGTACAGCTTTGTAACAAAAAGTATATTAAAACACAGGCATCTTGCCTGTGCTACATAAACAATAAATTTTGTGATGGTTGTTCACAAGATAAGGTATGCAAATCAATAACTTCGATTAGAATGGGAGTCTTACATAAAATAAGTATCAATTTTTAGATATAAGCAAGGGCTGGCGCTTCGGTTATATGGTAACGATGAATGCATTAGATTTGGCTTTTACTCCGGCACTTGAAATGGCGGACTTAGTTCGTCGGCGCCAGGTATCGCCACTGGAGTTAGTAAATATATACTTAGAACGCATTGAGCGTTTAAATCCTTTGCTCGGCAGTTATTTTACAGTGACGGCAGAGCAAGCAATAGCTGATGCTGAAATTAAAACCGAAGCGTTAGTTAATGCGACTAATTTACCTCCATTTTTTGGTGTACCAATTTCTACTAAAGACCTCAACTCAGTTGCTGGTATACCCTGTACTTACGGAAATAAAGCATTAATAAATAACATCCCCGAATATGATGATGTTGCTATAGCTAAGATTAAACAAGCTGGGTTTATTATTCTTGGTAAAACTGCTACGTCTGAGTTAGGTTCATTTCCTTACACCGAACCCACGGGTTTTCCTCCTTCACGTAACCCGTGGAATCTTGAGTATACTCCCGGAGGGTCGAGTGGTGGCGCTGCTGCTGCTGTAGCTGCGGGGTTATCTCCAATTGCACAAGGTTCAGATGGAGGTGGTTCAATTCGTGGACCTGCTGCTTGCTGTGGATTATTCGGTATAAAACCATCGCGCGGTAGAGTATCACCAGGTCCTGCTGGCGATAAGTTTAATGGTATTGCGACAAATGGGCCAATTGGTAGAACGGTTGCAGATGCAGCAGCACTTCTTGATGTAATGTCGGGTAATGTTGCAGGTGACCCTTATTATTTGCCAAGTCCCGAATGTTCATTTCTTGAAGCTAGTAAACAACAACCCGGTCGTTTGCGAATAGCTTACTCTACAAAGTTTTTACCTATCGATGAAGCAGATGCAACTTGTAAACAAGCTGTTTTACAAACAGTTAAGTTGCTCGAAGACTTGGGACACACTGTTGAAGAAAAATGTCCTGACTTTAGTGGTTTAATCGAACCATTCCAGATTATATGGCGTAACGGTGTAGCCGCAGGCGGTATTCCTCCTGAAATGTTGCAACCTGTGAACCGTTGGTTAATGTCAAAAACAGATAGCGCAGTTGATTATCTCAAAGCTGTTGCTAAGATGCAAATTGTATCGCGGCAAATTGTTAGCTTTTTTGATAACTTCGATGTTTTGTTAATGCCTGTTTTCCTACATTCTCCCATCCGTGTTGGTGAATGGTCACATTTGAGTCCTGAAGATATCTTTGAAAATATTGTTCAGTGGGTCGCACCTTGTCCACCTGCTAATGCAACTGGACAACCCGCTATTGCAATTCCTGTTGGGTTTGATAGTAAAGGCTTACCAATGAGCGTACAGTTTGTAGGTAAACCTGCCGCTGAATCTACTTTAATTCGTCTTGCTGCACAACTTGAAACTGCAAAACCTTGGATACTGAGGCGCCCAAATTTAGAAACCGGGAATATGAGTTAAGATATTGTAATAGTAGCAAAGATTTTATTTAGAAACCTGGTTTCTTTTTAGCGTAGTAATACTTCCTATTTTGCTCTACTAAGTGTGGTTCATTCCATCCTGGGTTGGGAGGATGGGATAAATGTAAATAGACTAGTTCAGGAGAACGACAAAGGTATCTTCCTGACTCAAGATACCTCTCGATGATATCTTGGTCTTCTCCTCCCCACCCAATAAACTTTTCATCCCAACCACCAATTTTTAGAAGTCGCTGTCTCTCAAATAAAGGTACAACTCCAAATCTTTCTTTACGAATTAAATGTTTCCACAGTGCAGTTTCTTTATCTTCAGGCGCCACATATGTATCTGTAATAATATTACTAGAAAAATCCATAGAAGTATTAAAATCATCTATCATTTCTAAATCTGACATAACTCGATATCCCGTTATTAATAATTGCGGGGATAATTGCGCCATTTGTAAATGCTTTAATAAAGTATCTGAAATCGGAATTAAATCAACGTCAAAGGCAGCTATGTACTGACCTTTAGAGCGTAATAAACCCATATTTAATGCTTTAGTTTTATGAAAAACACCACCATTCTCTAAATGTAAATATTGAAAATTATCTCTATAAAAATATTCTTGAATCCATTCGGAAGGTGATACATCAACTTCAACAAGTATGATTTCACATAAATCACATATTTTCTTTGCTCTATCTGTTTCCCACCATTTCATGAAAGTTTTTAAATGATTTTCTCTTTGTCTATAAGTCACTATTAAAGATAATTTAACATCATTAGTCATTGTCTATAAATGTAAAGGGTAACTGGACAAAAATCTGCTGATACTTAGTTTCTTTTTCTATCTTTATTGGTAAATCTCCAGTCAACACCCCATTAGACAATGACTGTGAGCAGGAGATAATATTGAAATTACGACTTTGACTTGGCGCCAAGTTACCGTTATGCTTATTACGTACTTCGTCTGAATGAGAAAGATGTATTACCTTGCCAGTTGCAAAAATTTGCATTTCTAGAAGTAACGCACGCATCAATAAATCTTGGTCTTCCCAACCCCATCCTGTAAAAATTTCTTTATAACCACCTAAAGTAAGTAGTGTATTTCTTTTTACACAAATTAATCCACAACCAGGACGACTATTATTTTTATGATTATATAATACTATATCAATAAAAGCATTATTTTGTTCAAGACGAATTTTGTAAGTGTAAGCATCGCGTTTTAAGGCAATTGTATCTGTAGGATGAGTTTCCTCAACACTTTTGATGTAACATACTCTATTACTATCTGCTGTTACAAAATTTAACATTGCATTTAAAGCAGCTTGGTTCCAAATGATATCAGCATCAGATATTAGCAAAAACTCAGCCTGCGAGTGAAATATACCTTTATTTATTAATCTCGACTTATTAAACCCTATTTCAGGAAAACACAAAACCTCTACTTTATCTTGATTCTTTAAACTCTGAAGTGATTTTATACAATTTGCATCTGTAGAACCACCATCACAAATAATGATTTTACTAATTAGCTCAACAACTTTAAGCGATTGAACACATTGAATTACTTCAAAGCGGTCTTTGACTGGAATAATTACCTCTAAGTTAACTTGTTTCCCCATCTTTTAGCTCTAGAGAGATTCTATATTATAAACCTGGGCCTGTTACATAAGTTAACTTGACAGGCGCCTCTTTTATCAAAGGAGTCAGACATAAAGGTTTTCCTTCTTTAATTGCCGTATAATTATCATAAGCACGCGCTTTCAAAGTAGTCAACAATGACTTACGTGCAGGAGAATCTAACCCCGTATCAGCATTAGTAGTTAGAGAACCTGCTCGGAAGGAGCGGAAATAACAATAATAAGGTACATTAATAACTCTAGCTACCATTGCCGCTCTTAATAAAAACTCTGTATCACCACCAAACTTTAACCCAGTTGCAAAACCTCCCAGTTGCAACACCAATTCGCGTGTTACTAAGCTAGTAGGATGAAGTAAACCATGTCCTGGTTTTTCTGCCAACGCCAAATTTACATCCAAAGGATAGCAAACCGGATGTAAAAAACATTCTTTTTCATAAACTCGAAATTCCTGTGTACCCACTAACTGCGACCCAGTTGCCACAGCAGCTTGCAAAAGTTTTGAAAGACGGTCGTAACTAGACCAGTCATCCGCATCTTGAAACATATAAGCATCGTAATTAGTTTCTTCAATTACTTGCTGAACAAGTCGGTAAGGGCCAACATTCTCTGATGATGCCATAAGAGTAACATTGGGAAATTCCTCAACAATTGCTACAGGAGGATTACCAGAACCATCATCCACAACCACAATACCATCTAGTGGACGGGTTTGATAACACAAAGACTGTAAACAGCGACGTAACCACTTTTCACAATGGTAATGAGGGACAATAGCAAGAATTTTAGAATTAAGACTTAAAGAAGAGTATGAAGCACTCTTGTTATGCTGAGGAACGTAAAGCGGAGCTTTTCCCGTAGGGTAGCATCTTAAAAATTTTGATGTTTGTTCAAAAGTAAAGTTATAACCCGATTTTAATACAATATTACTTGTTGCTTTGAAGCTAATCCAATGGAAAAATATATACTTACTTTCTAAAATTTGAGCAATATTTAAAATTGTCCAATTGTCTAGTTCATAAAGTTCTTTCTCTATTAACTTTATAATACTAGTAGAAGCCATCCAAGCCATAGCTTCTACCTCAATTTTTTTTGCTGTTTCATCTGGTAAATTCGCATCTGGAGGACAAGCAGCAATAAA
Source organism: Calothrix sp. PCC 7103 (assembly GCF_000331305.1). Classification (GTDB taxonomy): domain Bacteria; phylum Cyanobacteriota; class Cyanobacteriia; order Cyanobacteriales; family Nostocaceae; genus Dulcicalothrix. Next base: position 2,522,571 of record NZ_KB217478.1, read on the forward strand.
GGGAAATGCTATATTTTCTGGTAGCAACGGTATCGGAGTCGCTTTTGTAGGAATATAACCAATAATATCAGTATGTATGGTATTTAATAGAGAAACAACATCTGCTTGTATTGATAAAACTTCTATACAAGCATCAGGATAATTTTCGACCAATTGGGTGATGTAGTATTCGTTTTGTATAGGGTTAATGATGAGCGTAATTGTTGTATTCATACGTGAGCCAGTAAAAAATTTATAAAAGGCTTAAATTTCATATATCACAAGTCTTGATACGAGAGAAAAGAGCCTCACAACCCAACCTACAGTGCTAGATATTTTGCTTGTAAATCTATAATCACAGACTGTTTATCATTGACTTGAAAAGCTAAACGCTCAAATGCTGAGGTTCGAGAGTTTGGAGTTGCTGATGCGACTAAGCATTGATATGCTAACTCTGGTTCGTTTATTTCAAACAGTCTTTGTGCCAGAGATATTACTATGGGTATCCAGGGTACTGGGTCGATGTCATGATTGGGTGATTGATTATCTAATATACCAGCGTTTTGGTTGACTACTTTTAGCCATTGTAATGGTTCTAACTGGCGCCCTGTTACAAGCATTCCATAACCTTGTTCTATATAAACTCGTGCTTTTTCTTGAGGTGATTTTGCTACTGACCGTAATTTAGATAAAGCCAAGTCTATATCTATATTCTTTCCAGCTTTTAGCATTTGTTGGCGCCACATCAACCAATCATTTACAAATCTATCAGATAATGATGCTTGTAACGCTTCCATCGGTGTAACTGCTTGTCCGTGAATTAATTCACACCAATGAGCAAGTAGCCAAATTCCAAATCTCGGTGCAAAAAAGTTTAAGTCACCAATTAAGACAGATACAATTGGGCGCAAACTTTTTATAATAGGTGTTAATCCTGATTTGCGTGCAAATTGTGCTGCTGCTTCTATTGCAGACAGCAAGTTATGAATGCTAAATGCATCGAGTTTACTAAACCGTGCATAATTAGAATAATTAGCCCAAATGTTACAAGTAAAGTCAGTATCAAGGTAGAGACTGGGTATCAAAAGGTCAATGAATGCCACATCATTAGAGTTTATTATTGCAAGCAGTTTTTGTGAGGCTTGATTATAAATCGATTTTATTTCTGCTGTATCCGTTAGAAAATTGCAGGCAAATAATAATACGCGCGCTGTAATTTTTTCTGCTTGTGGTTCTAAAGGAGGACTATCAAGAATTGTTTGTAATAAAGATTTAGTTTGTAAAGCTAAACCAGAGTTAATTATAACTGCTGGATTCATAAGTTGCTGTAATAATTGAGCAGTTTTGTTGAGATTACCCGAAGGCAACCAACCCTGCTTTAACCAATCTGCCCATTGCCCAGCAGTAATAGTACGTATCCAACGATTATCTTCGTTTTTATGTTTCTTGGCTTCTGTTTGTAGATTAGAATTGGTCTCATCTAACAAAATTTGCACGTTTACTTCACCAAAGGTATTATCTACCCAATTACCTAAACCTTCCAGCGATAGCTCTGTAGATAGTTTTGGCTGCAACCAAATATCAATTTTGTCATCTTGACGCACGACTTGATAATTAAGAATACTATCAAAAGACGGCATTGTAATTTCGCCTGGATATTTAATACCTTCTAGAGTATGTATTTTATCTTCAATACGTCCTAAAACTTTTGCTGTTAAGCCGTAACCGTTCTGAGGGCGCCCGCAAGGACAAGGTTCGTTATACAACTGTAATATATCACCACATTTATATCTTACCAATGGCATTACATAATTAAAAAGGTCAGTCGTCACCAACTCACCATCAATAACTTCGTATAAACAACGGTTAGTATCCAAATGTAGGCGCCCAGCTTCTGGACAAGTCATTCCAGAAATTCCTGTTTCCTGACACCCGTACTCTTCGATGACATTGGCGCCGAAAACTGATTCTAAAAGTTCTTTTTGGTAATCAAAAAGATTTTCTCCCGTGCAAATCACACCCAAAACAGGTGGTACTCTCTTACCAAACAAGCGCGCGGCAACTTCACAAATTCTACTAGGATATCCACGGATAACAGCAGGACGTTCTTGTAATAAATTTAATAGTGATTTAATAAAATTATCATCTACTATTCCAGCTATCGCCATATCAACAGGACGTACAGGTAATAAACGACTAGCAACATTAATTACTGGTGTGCTGTCGTTAATACCCCACCAAGTAAACGAATGCTTTCTCGCTGCAATCCTTGTTTGGTTCCATTCACTTCCCGCAAAATAAATGTAATGCTTACCCCGACTACCGCTAGTCATGCCACGGTATACTACATCAGTAACATCAGCTAAAAACAAACCAGGATTACTACGAACAGTTTGTTTATCGATAGGAGTAAGCTGCATGAAAGCACAAAGCCAATCAGATACTAGCTGCGGTTTTTCATTACAGCTACTTACATCTATTAAACCTGCTGATTGAAATCGCACGCGGTTTCCCGGAACAGTAGCAGCAACTTCTAAAACTCGTTTTAAATTGGCAATGTCATTCATGCAACATTAAAGAAACCCGGTTTCTAGGATTTAAGGATAGTTCTTGATATCCTATCGCCCCTTTGTACCCAATCTTCATTTACTACTATACTTTGATTGCCAAATAAAGCATTCATTTGCATTTGTAGCATTGCCAATGGTTTTTCGCAAAACTTTCCTAACGGTTTGAGAAACTCAGTCGCAACCCAACCAGTGCGAAATTCAGGAGCAGTCGCAAAACCGTATTCAGTTACTTCAAAAGCGTAACCTGCGTATTTAGCGAACTGGATTCGAGTCCACTTACCAGTAGGGTCTTTTTTGACTGGTACAATAGTCCATTTGCTAGGAATTTTACCAATAATCTTACCATTGGGCTTGTTTCTAACATTTAAAGGGCTACCTGCTTTGGTCGTAACCCTCACATAATTGTATGGACTTTTGCCTTCAGAGCATTTTTGAGCAGGTTTACTGTTTTGTTTTACACTTGCAACGCTAGTCTCAACTCCTGCTACAGAGAAAACAAACAGCGTAATCATGCTAAAAATTCGTTTCCAGGTGTTCATACTTAGAGTTAAACATATACTTAAGTATAATATAATGTATTTATTGGAAAATATCTTCCGTTTAATTACTCAGGAAAGCATTAAATCAAAAATTAACGAATATATACCTTTATAGTCACTTTTTGAAAAGGGGTGCCCTGTCATTACATAAAGCCACATAAAGCCTGCTATAAACTCATTCTTTCGTAGAATAATGTATTACTTAGTGAAACTACATTAAGGCAACGGCTGAGAACCTTTACAATTGGCGCCTTTGGGTGTGGCGTCGGGGTAGTGTGTAATGATGGCGCCTTCTCTTCTAACAAAGACTGTAGGAAAAGTTTTACCTGTATCGTTATCCCGAACATTGTATATGCAGGCGCCTTCGTTATTACCCTGCTGTTTAAATATTTTAGTTACATCAATTAGCATTTCTTCGGCGTTACTCAAATAGCCATAACCCTTGATGACATCTGTAACAGTACGATTTGGTTGTTTAATTACTACACCCATCGTATAAATTACACCTGGCACAACTTCTTGATTTTTCTGATTATTTGGGAGTCTGCCACCAATACGAAGTTGCTGCAACTGTAAATATCTACCATAAAAATGTAAACCCCCAATATCGTTAGCATTATAGATTTCACCGCAGAATATATGCTCAAAACCTTTACGCTGAAACCAAATATTCGTCAAATCTTGAAGAAAGTCAGACCGACGCTTACGTCCGGGACGAATTTCACCTCCAACCGTTCTTTGAATTTTCTCTAAAACATCAGGGTAATTTCGTAATAACTGCTTGAATTGATTAGGTAATACATTAGAACCGATAGGGCCACAAGCTTTTAAAACAGCTTCATCGAATGCGTTTAATTTTGGGGCTGGTGGTGAAATATCAAGCTGTTGGCCTGGAGGAAAATTTAAAGGAACGGGGTTATCTTCGTTATCAAAAAAAGGTATTAGTTCTTGGTTTTGTGTTTCTTGAGCAGTACTTGGAAGTTGTAGCAGTATACCAAGAGCTAGTAGTACTAATAATCCTGATTTTACTTTTAAGGTTGATAGCATATGAATTGTTATTTAAAATCCAATATGATATTAAACCTGCATGATTAAGATTTATTTATGTAGTACAGGCGCCGAACCAAACCAATACTGATCTTCTCTCTGCGCTCTCTGGGTCTCTGTGGTAAAAATAAATACACGTTAATTCAAAGGATTTCCGCCCTGCGCCACATCAAATTAACGGCAGAGTTTAATAAATATAGTGAATAGGGGAATACTAACTAGTAAATAAACTTTTAGGTTAAGTCAAAAATGTTTAATAAAGGTAATATGACACTAGTGTTTTTACTGGTATTAGTATTTATCGGGTTTGGGGATAGCTTTTTGCCAAAACCGCTGAGTACAGCCAGTTATCAAACGCGAACAACGATAAATAATTTAGTTATAGGGATGTTTCCAGCATGGCGCCCAAAAACAGACCCAAATAAACGGACACAAGAAGCAATCAAAGAAATGAACAAATAAGTTAAAAGCGCTGAGTGCTGAGTATGAATTAAAACTAAGCACTCAGCACTTTATATTAGACTTTTTTCAACCAGCTAAACATGGCGCGTAGGTCTTTACCTACTTCTTCGATAGGGTGTTCAGCTTCTCTGCGACGCATTGAGGTGAAACCAGCTTTACCAGATTGGTTTTCCAAAACGAACTCGCGAGCAAACTGTCCGGTTTGAATTTCGGTGAGAATTTTCTTCATCTCGGCTTTTGTCTGGTCGTTAACAATACGCGGGCCGCGAGTATAATCTCCATATTCGGCAGTATTCGAGATACTATCGCGCATTGTTGCCAAACCACCTTCGACTACTAAGTCAACAATGAGTTTGACTTCGTGTAAACACTCAAAGTATGCGAGTTCAGGTTGATAACCAGCTTCTACCAAAGTTTCAAAACCAGCTTTGATTAAAGCACTCAAACCACCGCAAAGTACAGCTTGCTCACCAAATAAGTCAGTTTCGGTTTCTTCGCGGAATGTCGTTTCTAAAACTCCCGCACGTGTTCCACCTATACCCTTAGCATATGCCATCGCTCTATCGCGTGCTTGTCCACTTGCGTTTTGATACACAGCAAACAGTGCGGGTACACCTTGTCCTTGCTCGTAGGTACGACGAACTAAATGTCCGGGGCCTTTCGGCGCCACCATAACAACATCTACATTAGATGGTGGTACAACTTGACCGAAGTGAATGTTGAACCCATGAGCAAAAGCGATAACGTTTCCTTCCTTGAGGTTTGGTTCAATTTCTTCCTTGTAAACAGTCTTTTGAACTTCATCGGGCAACAGTATCATAATAAAATCTGCTGCCGCCGCCGCATCCGAAACACTCTTAACCGTCAAACCTGCTGCTTCAGCCTTCCCTGCTGACTTACTACCCGGATACAGTCCAACAATTACATCCATGCCACTATCTTTTAAATTTAAAGCGTGAGCATGTCCTTGTGAACCATAGCCGATTATCGCAATCGTTTTTCCAGCTAAAAGGTCTAAATTTGCATCTGTGTCATAATACATCCGAGCCATAGGTAGCATCTCCAGTCAGCAAGCACCTGTTTAATTGCAGACCTCTGATTTTACCGCATAACTATGTCCAACGAATAATTAATTTCTTTCCGCAGATAGTTATCACTTTCTACTAGCTCAACAACTAGGACGCGAAAGTTGCTAGTTTTACTCCCCCCAAAACCCATCCCAGTGTCAAACTGAAGGCTGCGGCGCCTGTTAATATAATTATAGCGGCTGAAAAGTTTTGGCAAAATCTATTCAATCTATTGCCTGCATTAGAAGCTGTCACCATTAGATTACAGAACCAAACAAGACGTAACACTGTTTCCCAATTCATAATTTTAAATAGCAGTACTGCAATCACGGTTAACAAAAGTAACATAAACAGACCGCTATCACTCAGTACGTCAATAAGAACAAAACCGAAAAAAATTATATTAATGATGTATAAAATTATTGCTACAAATGATAAATAAGGTAAATCTAGATTCACGATAGTGAAGGCTAAAATACACCATAAACCGATTATTATTAAACTCAGTATATAAAAATTGTCAAATATTTCATAAACCGTATAAATTAAAGGGAAGATAGCAAAACAAATTACTATTACCAAAGGTTCCGAAGATACTCGTAAAAACCAGCCATTACAAACGCAAATAACCGCAAAGGCTATCAACCATAGCCAATCATGTAACTTGAGTTCTTGCGAAAACTCTATACGATAATCATTTTGATTTATGACTTTCCCTGAAGGTTTTAAAGGTAACATTGCTACTTCACATTCATCACCCTTAAATCTACCAGTATAATTTTTATAGCTTGTGATAAATACAACACAGTTATAGAATTAAACTTAAATTCTGAGTATTTAGACTCACTATCAAGTAAAGGCGAGTAAAATCCTTCAAGATATGTATTAAAAATGCCAAATTATAATCGTAGATGATACTGCGGCTAATTAATAGAATGCTTCTATATTTTGTCTGAAGGCAATTAATGCGTGCTTGCCTCGTTCTTGTTTAAGTGCCCCAAGTATAGTATCAGATTCTTCTAATGAAACAATTGTCTTGATTTCAATATTAGTGTTATAACCTGCTAAATCTGACAAGCGTCTTCCGTGTCCACCTTCACCTTGTACTTGATTAATAGTATATCCAGTTACATTATGACTTTTCAGTAGTTTTACAATACGGTCTTTCAACACCGTTTCCGCAATAATAGTGATTAATATGGCGGGTTGAACTGGATTAATAGCTAAGTCTAACATTAACAACTCCAAAAAATAAAATTTAAATACTTACCTTGCATCTGCAACAGTTCTAGCTCTATTTACTTTGAGTGTATATCCCATCCACTCAGTACCAACTAACGCACTAATCGCTGCCATCTCTTGACTATCTGTTTCCATTTCTACAACCGCAAATCCCCTCTTCTCTCCTGTTTTTTGGTTTGTAGATACTAAAATTCTCTTAACTACTCCATACTTTAAAAAAACTTGTCTAATATCATTATCTTCCACTTCATGGGATAAATTACCAATATAAACTGACATGAGATATCTCCCAAGTAAAACCAATTCTATCTAGGTAAATAATTACACTATTGTTTTACTTAGATGTTGCTGACAAAAATGGTTTCATCCACTTTATTAACAAATATAAAAAAAACAAATTACTGTTTTTACGTACTTAATTAAATCTTATCAGTAAATTCACAAGTTAATTGTAAACTAATGTAAACATTTATTGTTTATAGAAGAAACCGGGTTTATTCGTTAGAAACCCGGTTTATAGGATTTTAGTTAAGAAGCTGTTTCTTTATCAATTTGCTGAATTTCGGCTTCTGATAATTTAATATCACCTGCACGTGCCGAGTCTTCAATGCTAGAAACTTTACTGGCGCCTGGTATTGGTAAAATAGATGGTGACTTTGAGCGCAACCAAGCTAAAACAATACCATATACCGATACGCCTTTTTGTGTTGCGAGTTTGCTGATAATAGAAATATCTTGCAAATCTGAATGTCGTCTCCGACCCCCAAACGGACTCCAAGGTAAAAAAGTTAAGTTTTCTTGCTGGCAATATTCTAAAACACCATCAGACTCAGGTTGACGATACCAAGGACTATATTGATTTTGCACTGAAATAATATCTACAACATCCCGTGCTTGTTTTATTTGTTCAACGGAAAAATTAGAAACTCCAACAAACCGAACTATACCAGCATCAACTGCTTCCCGTGCAGCTTTTAATGATTCTTCTATAGAATAGTCTGGGTCAGGTGAGTGATATTGCCAAATGTCAATTGGTTTATTACCACCCAATGCTTCATAACTAACGCGAATTGTTTCACGTAAATGTTCGGGGTTGCCGTTGCGAGTCCAGCTTTGGTTCGGACGCATTAACCCACCTTTGGTAGCAACAACAATATTATTAGTATTACCACTGTAAGTTTGTAGTGCTTTACCAATCAGTCGCTCATTATGGTGTTTATCAGATTCGTCTTTGCAATATGAGTCCGCAGTATCAATAAAAGTAATGCCTAAATCTAAAGCACGATGAATAACTTCTATTGATTGCGATTCATCCGGACGTTCGTATACTGACATTGGCATGGCGCCTAACCCAATTGCACTTACGGTAATACCTGTGTTGGCTAATTGTGTTGTTTGCATAATTTAAAGATGGAGATTATGAGCTTCTTAACCAATGTATAATCACACTGACAGGTATAAACTGCTCTTTTGATTGATTTTTCTGGATTTTAATTTGATATCTCATCAGAATCTATAAATTCTGGTAAATTCTGATTTGTGTAGTACTCTATTACTTGTTGAAGCGGGAACTGATTGGATGGTTCCGAGCCTGTTTTTATACCTAGTGCTATCTGCACTTCGTTCCAATCTCCTACCAAGAAAGTTGGAACAGAGTCGGCGGCAAATGCTTTCTCAATAATAGGCGCCGCTTCCACTGCTTTTAAATCAACCAGTTCACCGACTAAAAAAGCATTAACATCTGGGTCATTGTCAGTAAAGTTATTTAATAAATTACTTATAATAGAAACACATCTAGAGCGCGCTTCTGGATGAATTTGAGCAATACGAGTTAATGCGGATGCTGCGTCTGCACGCTCATAAGCATCGTGTGACGAGTCTACTATATATGCTTCGAGTGGCTCAATTGCAGCAGTGCCGATAGTGGCGAACACAGCAGGTAATTCTAAACTGATTCGGTCATCTTCTTCAAATGTGCCAAATAAATTAATTAATGGTTCAATAGCTTCTACCGCGTGCAGTTGCCCTAAAACTCTCACTGCATGTACTGGCGCCCAAGCTTGCAGGTTTTCATTTGTGTCTTCTATATCGTCAGCACCAATAGATAAATCTTCATCACAAGCCATGCGTATTAGGTCAGGAACGTGGTGTAAAGTCAAACCTAGTTCCCCTACATAATCAGGCATACCCTTCATTTGACTACAATCACCGTAAGTCAGCAGTTTGTTTACAGGAGGCGGATAAGAAGATAATGACATATTTGATTTATTTTTAGTTTTATTTTAGTTTTTTATTGCAATTATTATACCCAGCAACTTTTAGGTTGATTGAAAAGTCTTGTGACAATTCTTAAAGTGGGTAGGTGAGGCACAGCCCTACTTACTTTTTGTTACGCAAATCGTAACGGCAACTATCTATAGACAGATAAACCCACATACTAGCATTAAGGTTATTTATGTGAGGTTTGAATATGAATAAGGTAAGTGTATTTTGTACTACCCTTTTAGGTGGAATTATTTTAAGCAGTTGCGCTGCTGCCAATAATGGAAGTGGTGATGCTGGAGTATCGATGTCAATGCCACAAAATTCATCGGCACTTAATCAAATAGCAGCTACAATACCACCAACTGCTGATACAGCTAATGAAGCGGCATCAAAAACCAAGGCGCCAGCGAAGGTAAAATCACAGTTAATTAAGAAAGCAACTATGAGTATAGTTGTAGAGTCAATTGACAAAAGCATTAACGATGTGACGCAAATCATTGACAAACAGCAAGGTGATTTAATCAAACTTGCTCAAAATCAGCCCAAAGATGAGTTCGCGCGTTCTACTGCATCAATACAGTTGAGAGTTCCACAAACTTCGTTAGATAATACCCTTACTCAAATAGCTAAACTGGGAATTGTTAAAAACCGTAGCATTACCGCAGAAGATGTTGGGGATAGAATCGTTGATTTTCAAGCACAGCTAGTTAACTTGAGAAAAACTGAAACAAATCTTCAAAAAATTATGGACAAAGCTGGTTCGGTACGCGATACATTAAGTGTGTCGCAAGAACTGAGCAATGTTCGTGACTCTATCGAGCGAATTGGCGCCCAACTCAAGAATCTACAGAACCAAGTCAGCTATTCGACTATTTCCTTAAATTTAGAAGCAGCAGTCTCTACTAAAAATCCGCAACGTGGTTTTGGGTTGCAAGTCCAAGAAACTTGGAATACATCAACCAACTCAGTTGGTAAATTTAGCATGGGACTATTGAAACTAGCTATTTGGCTTATGGCTTATAGTCCATATGTATTTATTCTTGCTTTTGGTATTTACGGCTTTAATCGTTGGCGCTCTGCAAAAACTGGGGTTAAGTTAGATTAGACATGAACACAAATAATTAAAGCCATTTCACCCTTGTTCATGAGTACGATACCATTTACAAATCAAGGATATCGGGTCATACGCGAACTCGGTTGCAACCTCAATGGAGGTCGCGTAACATACTTAGCAAAACGTATAAATACTGATGAAAAAGTAGTTATTAAGGAGTTTCAGTTCGCGCGTTCTAGCATTCAAAGCTGGTCTGGTTTTAAGGCATATGAACGTGAGATACAGGTGTTACAAGGTTTAAACCATCCTGGTATACCACGCTATCTCGACTCTTTTGAAACTCCATCAGGGTTTTGTATGGTGCAAGAGTACAAACATGCTCAGTCTTTGTCTGTACCACGCAGTTTTGCTTTTGATGAAATTAAGCAAATAGCTGTTTCTGTGCTGTCTATTCTTATATATTTACAAAACCGTATACCGCCTATTTTTCATCGCGATATTAAGCCAGAAAATATTTTAATTGATGATAATATCAATGTTTATTTAGTTGATTTTGGATTTGCTCGTATTGGTAGTCATGATATGGCGATGAGCAGTGTTGCGATGGGAACGCTAGGTTTTATGGCGCCAGAGCAAATTTACAACCGTCAGTTAACAAAATCTACAGATTTATATAGTTTGGGTGCGACATTAATTTGTTTGTTAACAGGCGCCAAATCATCTGCGATGCATACTTTAATTGATGAAGATGGGTGTATTGCTTTTAAACATTTAGTTCCTCAGTTGAGTTTGGGGTTTATAGAGTGGCTTTCATCGATGGTTCAACAAAAAACCAAAAACCGCTTTAAAGACGCGAATGCAGCACTTCTGGCACTAAAACCACTCGATATTGTCCCCTTATGTGTTGCAAAAATTGATAAAACAGAACTTGAATTTACATCTGGACAAATTGGTGAAAAGCTTTCGCAAACAATTACTATTCTTAATAATAATCCAGAAACGACGTTAGTCGCTTGGTGTGAAGTGGCGCCTCATACTAACGATGCTCCACACACACCTCATAGCCATGATTGGATTGATTTTACGCTCCGGCATTTTAACGGTGAGAAAATTCTATGTAAAGTTACAATTGATACAAGCTATTTAATGGCAGATAAAATATATTATCGCCAATTACTATTACATACAAATTCAGCCGTTGAAATTCAAAGTGTTCAAATAAAGATTAAAACTGCTGCGTTACCAATAATTGAATATAAACAACCATACGCATCACTTTTATTATTATTAGTGACTTCTGGGGCAATGACGTGGACTGGTGCGGCAGTTGCGGCAGTTATTGCTGCCATATTAATGACGGTTATTGGGGCTGGTATTGTTGTTGTCGATGATATTGTATTTGGGGCTGCGGTTGCGTCTTTGGTGGGTTGCTTTTTGGGGGTTGCAGCAGGTCCAATTTTTGGAACTTTTTTATCTGTAATGGTAGCAATTGAATTTTGGTGTATAACTAAAGCGAGTATAAGTCACATAGAGACTATCAATCAGGGTGTCAATCAAATTACATTTACAAGAAATCTTAAAAAAGGATTTAGTCAGACGATTGGTATTGTGATTGTTGTCCTTACAGCGTTACTGGGTTCTTGTACAGGTTTAGTATTAAAGACAGGTATCATCAACTTTTGGGTAATATTGACAATTGCCACAACAGGTTCTAGTTTAGCTGGAATTTTTATTTACCTACCAATTTATCAGCGCCGACTGGTTGGTAAGTATCTCAAGCTAGAGAAACGCCGAATAAAACCGTGAAGCCAAGAACATGAGTGGTATTCAAATTGTGTAGATTCGTTCATTTTGTACTGGCGATAACGAAATGTTGGTGCATAGGGATGCCAAGATAAAAAGGAGAAGCGTATTTAACCGAGACATGCCAGAACTACGCCATTCGATTGCTCATCACTACCACGAACGAACTAAGTACGACCCCGATACTATAGCGTCCAAAAACCAGGGTTTGGATTGGTCGAAACAGCCTGTACCGTTTAAAGAATATAAAATTGGTACGGTTTTTGACCTCAAACCATATATCCAAGAACCTTCATTGGATTCGGACGATAACACTGATACACAATGGTGGCGCCGTTTATCGCGGTTGCTGTTTTACAGCTACGGTTTAACAGCTAGAATGCCATCAATGGGGAGTGCCGTGTTTTTACGGTCGGCGCCAAGTGCAGGTGGTTTATATCCAGCCGAAATATATATAGTTTCACGGGGTACACCATTATTACCTGCTGGTTTATATAACTACCAGTCACGAACTCATTCGCTACTGCAATTTTGGGAAAATAATGTTTGGCAAACATTGCAGGATGCTTGTTTTTGGCATCCTGCTTTGGAAAGTACACAAATTGCCATCGTCATTACTGCGGTTTTTTACCGTTCAGCATGGCGTTATGAAGACAGAGCATACCGTCGAATATTTCTTGATACGGGACATTTATTGGGAAATATCGAACTATCTGCTGCGACGTGTGACTTTCGACCCCATCTAATTGGTGGTTTCGTCGATAAAGCCGTCAATGATATGCTTTATATTGACCCTGAACAAGAAGGCGCCACCGCAGTCCTTCCGATAGCCGATTTACTTGATATTAAACAAAATTTGCCTACTGGACGTACAGCTTTACCATCAGCGACCGAAACAGAGTATCCTAAAATCCCTGACGGTGAGCTTCTTCAGTACATTCATACTGTAACGCAAATTTTGCCAGGTACAACAGGTAAACTCAATTTACCCGAAATCAAGCAAAATAAATCTATCGAAGATAAATATAAATTTCCCTTCTGTCAAAAAATTTCAACCCTAACAACTCAAATCGACTGGGGAGATAAACTTGATAAACTCTCTTCAACAATCCTTAAACGTCGTTCGACTAGAGCATATAGCGGAGATGATTTAACATTAGATGAACTCAAATCATTACTCGATTTTACATACCAACCCCAACATTATATAGACCAAGAATTAGATATCTCGCCAGATTACTTCGACCTGAATTTAATACAAACCTTTATAGCGACCTCTGGAGTCGAAGGACTCGAAGCAGGATGTTACTATTACGCACCCGCTTCGCAAGAATTACGACAAATTCGCTTTAAAAACTTCCGCAGAGAATTACACTTTCTCTGTTTAGGACAAGACCTTGGTCGCGATGCATCCGCTGTTATTTTCCATACAGCGGATTTAAAAGCATCTGTATCTCAGTATGGAGATAGAGTATATAGATACCTACATATGGATGCAGGTCACTTAGGGCAAAAACTAAATCTTGCTGCTGTTCGTCTTAATATCGGTGTCAGCGGTATTGGCGGATTCTTCGATGATAAAGTCAACGAAGTTTTGGGTATTCCTCAAGATGAAGCGGTATTATACATAACTACAATAGGGCGCCCAATGTAAACATGGTTTCATTCGTTGTAAGCACTGAAGTGCTTACAACGGCTGAACACAAAAATTTTACGACATTTTTATAAACATAGATTAAACTAGCGCATGTAAAAACTAACACGCTTTCCAAATGTCCCTAAGACCGCTTTTAATTACTGCCTCGGTACTGCTAACTACTGCCTCAATCTCAAGTAACGCTTTTGCCCAAAGCAAAGGTACTCCCGGTAAATTTGATTTTTATGTACTAGCCTTATCTTGGTCTCCTGACTACTGTGCAGCCAAAGGAGACAGTGACCCATCTCAATGTAAACAAGGAAAAAAACTAGGTTTTGTTTTACATGGACTTTGGCCTCAATACCAAAAAGGGTATCCCGCAAGCTGCACCACAGAAAGATTGCCAGAAGCAGTTAAACAGCAATTTCCCAATTTATTCCCTAGTGCCAAACTTTACAATCACGAATGGCAAAAACACGGTACCTGTACAGGCTTAACCCCAGCACAGTATTTAACATTATCAAAACAAAAGAAAGACTCTGTATCAATCCCTACAGCCTACGCCAAACCAAGCAAACCCTTCCGCACCACTATAAATAAACTACAAAGTGATTTTGTTGGCGCCAACCCAGCATTTACAAGTCAAAGCATAGCTCCTTCCTGCTCCGGTTCCGGACGCTTCTTGCAAGAAATCTTGGTTTGCTTTACCAAAGACGGTAAACCAGGCCCTTGCAGCGCAGAAGTAATTAAACGTTCGCAAAGAAGTTGCGGTCAATCAGACTTTTTAGTTCGTAACGTTAGGTAAAATATCAAAATTGGGCATAATGGAAAATAACCCCTCGGCTTGAGTTATCTTGAACCGGGGGAGTTAGTCAAAAAGAATCGAAGAATAAACTATGGCTGGTCGGAAAACAGAAAAAGCTAATTCCTTGAAAATTACCAAGCGTGATGAGGAAAAAATCAAAGAGGAAACTAAAGCGACGAGTAGATGTATAGCTTTTAGTTTGCAAGACAATAGTATTGGTAAATGTTTCTACACAGGCAAAGAAACTTCTCAACGTGTTATATTTGCTAAAGCTTATTAAAATTAGTAAAACGGTTTTATTAAGGCTTGACATCACTTTCACCACAGATTATTTAACCCGTCGGCACACGACTGAGAGCCTGCCCGTAGAACAGTAAAATTTGAAATTCTGTATATAGTAATTCTGAATCGTTTTTGAAAAAAATCTACGTATCTGTAGTTTCTGTAGTGTATGTAGGGTGGGCACTGCCCACCTTAGTATTGGCTTATTTTAGTAATTCTTCACCACGTCTATATAGTTCGCGTGCGTAATCTGTCCAGGTGCCTTGTCCCCAATATCGGAAACAGCTAGTTTGGACTAGTAAGTTGTAAAGTAATGCTTTTTGGTAGTCTTCGCGTTGCGTTACTTGTGCATCTTGTTCTACTAACTTGTCATATTTTTGATGGAATAATGCACTTAGTTTATTCATTGGTTCTAGGACGTTTTCATATCCCCTAACCCAACTTAAATCATTTGTCCACGAGGCGCCATCTATATGAAACTGATTATCATTTGCTTTTAACTCTTGAATTGCATTTGCTACCGTTTCGGGTGTTAAACTATTCACGCGCTGCCAGTTCCAAATTTTGTGTTGCTGTACAGCTTGAATTTCTGGATAATTATTAGGGTCGGCACCTGATGCTTCAATTAATTCTAGGTATTCTGTACCATTCATTGCGACAGTTCCCGCATTGTTATTACCAGCGTCGCGGATTTCGTGATAAATTCTGAATAAATCACGGGGATATTCGTTCATCATTACACCCCCATTTTCGCCATCAGCAATTTGTGTTACTAAAGAAGGAATGCTTGTATTACCAACTTGCTGCTTACCACGTCCTTTTGCCTCAAAGTAAGGTTGCATTTGTGCAACTAGTTTTGTATCAGAACCTTGAGTT
Source organism: Calothrix sp. PCC 7103 (assembly GCF_000331305.1). GTDB lineage: Bacteria > Cyanobacteriota > Cyanobacteriia > Cyanobacteriales > Nostocaceae > Dulcicalothrix. Next base: position 2,538,198 of record NZ_KB217478.1, read on the forward strand.
TTAATTAGTGCAGTAATACTAACAGTTTCACCCTGAGAATTACGTGCGGTTAATTTATTGGGAATATACTTCTGGTCATGATGCAAACTGGCGCCATCCAAGCGTTCGACTGAATGCTCTTGCACCATTATCCATTTATATCCGCATTCCTTTAATGCTTTTACGTACTGATATAAAGTATCTGGATGATTAGGTAAATGCATTTCTGGAGGAGAAAATCCTTTTACCCGCTTTAAAGCATCGTAACCAAATATGGCAGCAAAATAATGTTGCCAAGCTTGAATATGCAACTTGATATCAGGAATGGGGGTAGAAGGAATAACCGCATGACTCCACATCGTGCCCAACCATTCCACGTAAGGTTGATATTGCACATCACAGGTAATACGCTTGAGAGTATCAATAATATCGGTGTGCTGTTGCCGTAAACCCCAAAGTAAATTACCCGAATAGTCGAGCATAATACGCGGGTTACATCCTTGGGAAATTAATTCTGGAATAAACTCACCAATGCGTTTATAACACCAAGCAAAAACACCTGCATTATGGTTGTCCCCATTATGAGGGTGTTCAAACATATGTTGCAGGTTACTAATTAATTCACCGTTGAAACCTGCGGGAATAGTAGGTTGGTGCATGTGAAGCGCGCAGGCAAACCCAGCATTGATATTTTCTAGCCGGAGATTGCTTGTATTTAAAAATACAGGCTCATTGTGGTTTGTAACTAAATGAATTTCGGATTCCCAACCGCTGATGTTTGGTAAACCAAAGCGGATATCATCGAGTCTGGAGAGGGGAGATGAAATAGTAGCAGTCATTGCCATGCGTCCTGTAGAAGCTTACTTATTTTCACCCATGATTGCTGTTATACCAGAAAGTCACTAAATAAATTAAGAAGTATTCTGAAGCACAAATTCATGAAATTGCAAAACGTGAAGGTTGGCATGTACTAACGTGCGACCGCAAAGGATTTTTCAGTGTTATTGAGGTTTGGATTGAAAATAAACAGTTGCTGGAATTCCTTTCTCCAAAACAAGCTGCTCAATATCTTGCTTTCATGCAACCTGAATCTTTAAAGCAGTTTTTATCACAAACATATAGTAGCCCTATATGAATGCGCCTTTAATGGATAATTAAATCATTGATGGCTGTGAGGGGAAGATAGAAGTATGCAGGCGCCGAAATACATCTTGGCATTAGATTTAGGCACAACAGGGAACCGTGCGTTTGTATTTAACGCAGACGGTAAAATCGTTGGAAGTGCCTATAAAGAACTAAGACAACACTATCCACAACCAGGATGGTTAGAACATGACCCTCTTCAAATTTGGAATGATACCTGCTGGGTAATGCAAGCTGCAATAGCAAATTCCCAAATAACCCCTGCACAAATTGCTGCCATTGGACTAACTGTCCAGCGTGAAACCTGCTTGCTGTGGAACAAAACCACCGGAGAACCGCTTCATAATGCTATTGTTTGGCAAGACCGACGCACGGCGCCGCGTTGCTATGAATTACAAGCGCAGGGTTACAATCAGGAAATTTACGACCGTACTGGTTTGGTTATCGATGCTTATTTTTCTGCAACCAAGCTCAAATGGTTATTAGATAATCTTGATATTGACATCAATAATACATTAGCTGGCACTATTGATACATGGATATTGTGGAAATTAACTAATAAACAAGTTCATGCAACTGACCACAGTAACGCCAGTCGAACCATGCTGATGAACTTAACAACAGGCGCCTGGGATGAAACGTTATTGAAATTATTTCAAATCCCTGTAGATATATTACCTAAAATTCAACCCAGTTTAAGTCACTTTGGTGTTACCGATACTAATATATTAGGATATGAAATTCCCATCACAGCAATACTAGGCGACCAACAAGCTTCATTATTTGGTCACGGTTGTTCAAAACCAGGTTTAGTCAAATGTACTTATGGAACAGGTAGCTTTTTAGTAGCGCATACAGGCTCACAAATTATTCGGACATCGCAGCAACTTATCTCGACAATAGCTTGGACACAGACTAATTCAAGTAATTCCCTTAATATGGGATATGCACTTGAAGGTAGTATGTTTACAAGCGGCGCCTGTATTCAATGGCTACGCGATAGTCTTAAACTCATTAATAATGCTACCCAAACAGAAGCAATGGCAACGAGCGTTACAGATACTATGGGTGTATATTTTATACCAGCATTTAGCGGGTTAGGGGCGCCTCATTGGGACATGAGCGCACGGGGAGCATTTTTTGGAATTACAGGTGCAATTAAACCCGAACATATGGTGCGTGCTGTTCTTGAAGCAATAGCTTACCAAGTAAAAGAAGTTGTAGAAGCAATCAACGCATCATCTACTATACCTGTACAAAAATTAGCAGTAGACGGTGGCGCCTGTAATAATAATTTCTTAATGCAATTTCAAGCTGATATTTTAGGAATTCCAGTAGAACGTCCGGTTGTTCGTGACACAACAGTACAAGGTATTGCCTTTGCTGCTGGGTTAGTAATAGGTTTATGGGATAATTACGAAGCGTTAGTTCAAAACCGTCAAATAGACCGTGTATTTGAACCAGGCAAAGAAACATATAACAATTTTATGACATGGCAAAAAGCTGTTGAACGCGCGAAACATTGGACAAATTAACTGGTAACGGATAAGCTTATTATCCATCCGTTACATCCGTTGTATCCGTTGCAAAGTTCACCACAAGTTTAATTGATTAGGTTGCTTATCAAGCTCATTCCAAAGTAAAGCTGGAACAGCTACCCCACTTTCTTCTAACAGCTTCTGAAAATGACGCGCGTTACTTGGTGAGTGTTCTTCAACAGGACAGTGAACAAAGAAGTAAATTTGTTTTCCTTGTTGTAACCAATTTTGAACTTGTGTCACCCACTCTTCCATAAATTGCTGGTTCATTTCTAACTTCGGGTGTGAAATAAACCTAATTAAACTAAACGGTGCCGTAACGTTAAACTCTACAGGCAATTGAGGTTTACGTCGTTCAGACTCTAACTGTGGGTTATCATCTCCAGTATAAATGGGACGAGTATCTAATAATACTCTGCCAACACCAAATCTTTCTAAAAGCGTATTTAATTCTATTTGATAAACTTCTCTAAACCAGTCGCGATGACGAACTTCAACGGCTAAGGGTAATTTTGTTTGTTGCCAAGCTTCTAAAAAAACTTCTAAATCATTAATTGACTTTGGTGCATAGCTTGGTGGTAACTGTGCGAACATTGGCCCCAAACGGGCGCCTAGTAGTCGCATCCTTTCTGCAAACTCTAAAGCTTGATTAATATAAGGTTGTAATAAACCGTTATGAGTGATATCGCGCGGTAACTTTGGGCAAAATTTAAAACTAGGTGGTGTTTGTGTTGCCCAACGAGAAACAGTTTCTTGACTTGGTACTGCGTAAAAAGTCGTGTTACCTTCTACTGTAGTAAAACGTTGGCTGTATAAATTAAGGAAATCGGCATTACGAGTACCTTCAGGATATAGTTCCCCTATCCAACCTTTATATGCCCAAACAGCGCACCCTAGAAAAAAACTCACGGCTTGCTTTGTGTGAATAAATTACTAATATAATAACAGTAAGGTGGGCAGTGCCCACCTTACTACTACTACTACTACATTAGAAGCGATAACCGACACCAGCTTGTAAGCTTACTGCATCAGCAGAGCTATTCTTGTACGCATCAATACCCCACTTGGTGTCACCGTAAACAACGATGTTTTTAGCAACTTCAGATTCGGCGCCAAGAGTTACAACAGGAGCGTTTTTGTTACCTAACTGGCTGGCATAACCTTCGTTGGTTTGGAACGAGTAACCACCACCGACATAGACGTTAGTATTTTTGGCAACAGGTGCATCGAGAGTCACCATTGGTATGAGCGCCGTTGAATTACCACCAAATAATGCGGCGCCACGAACAGAAACTTGTGATTTGGGAATTGCGTAACGTCCTTGTACGTTACCACCAAATGTTGCTGCATCTTCTTGTTGACCACCATTGGTAACACCAGCAGAAACACCGGCACCTAAATAACTACCGTTCATTCCACGTTGTTCAACTTCAACTGGTTGGGCAGAAGCAATTCCTGCTGAAACCAAAATAGACGAAAGTGCAAGTGCGGCAGTAGCTGTTAGTTTTGCGAGTCTCATATAAATTTTCCTCACCCTTGGATTCACTTAATGCTTTATACATATAGAATCTCTTTTTTTATAAAACTTAACCTCACACAAGGCGGTCAATCGATCAGGTGAATCTACTTTCACCCAGTGAGGTGAAGGTGATTTATATTTTGTTAGTTAAAATAGATTAAAAGATATTTTAAATATTATTGAAATATTATTGAAATAAAGACTATAAACCCGGTTTCTTTGTTGAGATATTGTAATAAAAAAGACTATTTTACGTAGAAACCGGGTTTCTTTGGTGAAATTAAGGCTCTATAGAAGTTGAATCAGCAGGGCAAGTTATTTTATTTGTACTTAAAGATAATATTGGCATTGCTGACTGTTTTGTTGTTGGTTTGGTTCTTTGGCAAATACCACTAATTGTTATTGTTTCACCGTTAACATTTGCCACAAAAACGGCGCCAGTATAGCTTGGTGACTCAGATTTTTTAGGAGTAGCAGTTACAAAAACACGCTGTGACCTTCCGGTTGGTTGCTGTATTTGGTAACTATATTCAGCATCATTAGATGGAATGCCTAATTCTAAATCTTTCAAATTGGTGCTAAATTTAGATTTTTCTAAGAAATATGCCTGTTGTGCGCGGTTAATTGCGGTTACATACATTTGAGCTTTTGGCACTTCCTTGGTCGTTGAGCCTGAATCTGATATTAACTCTACACCTTCAGGTAATGTTGTTGAGTCTGAAACTTTTGTAAAGATTGTGCCGTTTTTAAATTGAGGTGGTCTTGGTGTACCTGGGTTAGTACCTTCTAACTGCATCCGCATTTTTCCATCAGCAGTATATTCAAAAATCGTTTCCACAGGTTTATTCGTTCTTGGTAGAAAAACATCAAGATGCATCGGTTTCGGCGCCGAGCTTATCTTATATCTTAATTCTGTCGCAGTGCGTGGAACATTTGGAACTGGCGACGACATAATAAAAAGTTTATTATCAGGGGCAAAAATAAAAGTGAGAGATATGCCATCCTGATTCATTTCCCATGACCCTAAATGCTTTTGGTCGAGAGTAGTGGCGCCTGGGGCTGGTGTAGTTTGCGCGTATGATGGAATTACAAAATTTGGAGCAATCATGCTTGTGCTGCATAATGTCAGCAGTAAAGCCACAGAAGATAATTGACGCATGTACTTTAATACCTAAAACTGTTTGTGAACGAGAGTATTTAAATACTGAGTAAAATTATTTACCTTAATATGGAAACACCTACAAACCGTTCTATCATAACCTCACCCAATACAAAAGCGCATATTTTAGACAACGATGCGGTAGCTGCGTGGATATTTCTGGCGCCTGCCTTGATATTACTTGGGTTGTTTATTATTTATCCCATCGTATATTTATTTTTTCTAAGCTTCACCACAGGCAGTTTTACATCGCGCGGTACTTACTGGGTAGGTTTAAGAAATTACTTGCGTTTAGCACTCAACCCTGATTTTTGGCAAGTTATAGGAAACACCCTTTATTTCACCATTGCCACCGTTATCCCAAGCTTAATTATTCCCTTGGGACTTGCAGCACTACTCAACCGCAGTATGGCACTACGGGGAGTTTTACGAACAACTTATTTTTTACCCTCAATAGTCTCACTAGTTGCTGCAGGTTTAGGTTTTCGCTGGTTATTTCAAAATGATGGGCCAGTTAATGCTTTCTTGAGTAATTTCGGAGTTGCACCAATATCTTGGTTAGGAGATACCTTTTGGGCAATGCCAGTGTTAATTATTTTAAGTATATGGAAACAACTAGGCTTTAACATGGTAGTTTTCCTAGCTGGACTACAAACAATTCCACCCAGTCGTTACGAAGCCGCCGAACTTGATGGCGCCAACGCATGGCAACAATTTTGGCACGTCACACTACCAGGTTTGCGACCAACATTAATTTTTGTCATCATCACCACAGTCATCTTTACCCTGCGAAGTTTTGAACAAGTATATGTAATGACAGGTGGTGGTCCCCTCAACTCCACAAACCTACTAGTTTTTTACATCTACCAAGAAGCATTTGCTCAATTTGACTTCGGTTACGCTGCTGCTGCCGCAACCGTATTACTAGCAATCACACTAGTACTAGTGTATTTGCAATTAAGAACCTGGACAGAAGAATAAAATTCTCTCTCTTGTGGAGCGGGCATCCCTGCCCGCCTCTTACCTCTTAATATTTATATATATTGATTAATGATTCGACAAGCAAAACAGGAAGATACACAATCATTAGGTACTCTGCTCAAACAACTAGGATATACCCCAGATATAGCTCAACTAGAACAAACTTTAATTCAAAACAACGGCACCAACTTTTCTGATATTTACATATATGAACATTCAGAGCCAATAGTTGGGCGCCATAGAAATTGAATAAAAAATTGGGTTACAAGGCTACGGTTGGTTTTGGGTTCTTGATTTTATAATCAGGCGCCACATTGATTAACTATCAAGGAAGTTCACAGGAATTTGAATCATGAACTTTGCACCTCTTCCCAAACCAGAATCAACATTTAAAGTTCCGCGATGGGTTTCTACTATAATTTGATAGCTAATTGACAGACCCAAGCCTGTTCCTTTTCCTATGGGTTTTGTGGTAAAAAATGGATTGAATAACTTGGATTTTACCTCTTCACTAATTCCCAATCCATTATCTGCAATAGTTATTGCTATCCATTTTTCATCAATAACTTTGGTAAAGATATAAATAGTAGGCTGGTTAAAATTTTTATCATTATCATTTAACTTTTCAGTCACATTAAAGCTTTCTTCCAGAGCTTCGATTGCATTAGCAATAATATTCATAAATACTTGGTTTAATTGACCAACATAACAATTAATTAAAGGTAATTTGCCGTACTCTTTAATAACTTTTATTTCGGGATGTTCATTAGTGGCTTGTAAGCGGTGTTCTAAAATCATTAAAGTACTTTCAATACCTTCGTGAATATCGACTTTTTTTATTTTAGCTTCATCAAGGCGAGAAAAATTTCGCAGTGACTGGACAATATCACGAATTCTTTCTGTCCCCAGCATCATAGAATTGAGCATTTTTGGAAAGTCTTGAGTGAGGTAGTCTAATTCAATTGTTTTAATTAATGTTTGAATTTCTTGTGAGGGATTTGGATAATATTTTTGGTAAACTTGGATTAATTCCATTAAATATTGAGTATATTCCTTAGCGTATGTAATATTACCGTGAATAAAATTTACTGGGTTGTTAATTTCGTGGGCAACTCCAGCCACTAGTTGACCCAAACTCGACATTTTTTCTGTATGAATTAGCTGAATTTGAGTTTGCTGAAGCTTATTCAGAGTTTCTTGCAGATGGGTAATGGCTTGTTCCAGATAATCTGACTGAGTTATGGTAGATTGCTCGGAAACATCTAGTAACTGAGTTAATGTGGCAATTTTTGAGTTGAGACGCTGAATAATCTCATCTTTATTGTTTGTCTTTGTGATTTTGTCACTGACAGTTGGCTGATTGTGGGAGATGAAAATTTTGCCATCATCGAAAGGAAGAAGTGCCATTTTCACATTTAATGCCAGCGGACGCAATAAATCCGCCGTTATTCGAGGAATTGTCACTCTCAAAAACATTAGAATGACAAACATATTTCCTGAAGGCAATAGCCCTCCAAAACCCACTACAGACTTGACCCCAAATTTAATAACAAAACTTTGGGCAGGAATGTAAGGATTATTCAAGGCATCCTGAATATAAAAAACATTGTACATTTGCTGTTCTAAATTAGTTAATAAATTAGCGTCCCTGTGCAATATTATGCCTGGGCTTATTCCTAATTGCTGGATGAGCTGAGAAATCATTGGGATGCGAGTAATCGCTTCTTCATTGGCTAAAGGAATAGCTTGGTGTCCTAGCGATTGATGCCGCGAGTTCCATTCTGGCAATTCCCCAGCAGTGGTAAGTAATGTCAGGCATTTCAGATTGGAACTTGGCAGATTATGATTTAGTATTTTGCTGGCATATTCCTGTAATTGCCCTGGTAACTCTGCATAGGGATGAGTTTTAAATAAACGGATAAGTACACAAGATTTCTCGCCAGTATTTTGAGAAACTAGATTTTGATATAGATAATTAATAATTTTATTACTAACTTCTTCCATACTATGAGTTTGAATGCCTAAATTGCGTATTGCCAAACCACACTCAGACATATTTCTTAAAGTAAAATTTTGCAAGTCATACATTGTGAGTTACTCCGAATAGTAGTTGCCACTTCATGAATGCTTTATTCGCCAAATGCCAATTTTGGGTATTTAAGGGTAGAATTTAATATTTTTCAGCATTTATGACCATTAAGTTACATCTGCCTACTTATTGTGCCCATTTTTCTCCTGTTTCTATCATCAGGCGGGCTGAGTTGGAAATAGCACAGCATATTCGATAGACTTTGGTTACAAAAAGATTACCCCGCGTGCGTTTCGTCCACCTAGCCACACATGGGATATTCGATGATGTTCAGGGTATTAATAGCTTTATACAGCAGTTAACCTGGCTGCTTGTTTAAAGTGGTCGCTGTGTTGGCACACCTACCGCACGCGGGTATTTTGTAGGTGTTTGTGAGACTTTGCGTAAATAAATACAGTGACGAATACTATTTGTTAATGGCGTTCTAAATTCTTCTATGTTTTCAATTACACCACCTAGCTCTTCAACTGCATTCTCTAAAGCAAGGTTTTCTTCCGGCGCCCAGGTTCCACGATAAATAACAGCCAAGCCATTTTGTTTAAGCAAAGGTAAAGCATACTCAGCGCAAACTGTCGCTGTAGCAACTGCCCGAATTAAAGCTACATTATACTTTTCACGATAAGTTCGTTGTTGACCAATTTCTTCTGCCCTACCTGTAATCGTTCTAACGTTACCCAGATTTAATTCTGCTGAGGTTTTTTCAAGAAAAGTAATCTTTTTTTGCGTTGAGTCAAGTAAATCAACTGTACAATTGGCTACTGTCATTGCAGTAGGAATACCAGGAAATCCGGCGCCTGTACCTATATCAATTACAGCTAACTTTTTATTTGCTCCTAAAAATTGTTTAATTCCCCGTAAAGAATCCCATAAATGTTTTTCCCAAAATTCTTGTGGGTCAGTAATACGAGTAAGGTTAAGTTGTTTATTGCCGATAATAATTAATTCATACAACTGCTGAAACAGTGATTGTTGTTGAGCGTCAGGTTGCCAACCAAGGGTCTGCTGCCAGATATCAGTCATTTCTGGCAATTTAGGCGAAGTTAAGTCATCCACAAGCTAAAAATAAACGATAAGTAACGCACTTCTATCAGATAAGTGTAAAGTAGGGTGCGACTAGCCAATCTTACCATCTAAGGTAGTGAGTAGTATTTTATTCAATGTGATGGCGCCTGGATAAATAATCGTAGGACAGGTATATCTTACTCAACTTGCTTCAATTTAGCTCGCAAAATAGCTTCTAAGTTAGTACTTACGCTAACAATACAAATTATGTGTTTAGACCTTTATTATCTAACTACATCGACGAATAGGGCTTGATTTCTAGTAACATATAAGTTACCATAGCGTATAGATATGAAAGTTCAAGAATATATCAGGGAAGATAGTTCAAACCCTTATCAAGAGTGGTTTAATAGCTTAGATGCCACAGCCGCAGCCAAAGTAGCTGTTGCCAGGTCTCGTCTAGAATTAGGTAATATGTCAAACATTAAATGGTTTGATGGAATTGGCGAATACAAAATTGATTGGGGACCAGGGTATCGAATTTACTTTGTTAAAGACGGTAAGGAACTGATAATTTTATTTGGTGGTGGAATAAAGAAAAGTCAGCAATCTGATATTGAACAAGCGAAGGAATTATATCAGGAGTACAAAAAGCGAAAGAAAAAAGTTAGCGAAGAAGAAGAAAAAGAAACTAAAGAAAAAAATAAAAAGGATAGGTAGCGAATATGACATTAACAAGAGATTCTATAGAAACAGTCAATGCAAGACTTCAAACAGATTCCGCGTTCGCAACAGCATTACTAAATGAAGCGATTTTATTATTTTTAAATGGTGAGCCAGAAACCGCGCGGCTTATACTAAGAGAGCTTGTAAACGCAACTGTAGGCTTTGAAGAGCTTGCTAGCCAAACATCTAAACCCAGCAAAAGCCTTCATCGGATGTTATCAGCAAAAGGTAATCCCACTATGGATAATTTGACTAATATTATAAATGTTCTTCGTAAAAATCTAAATGTAGACATTCAAGTTAATACTGTCTCCTGTGCCTAATAATTTTGGTACATATCGCATTCCTACATGATTTATCAAAATGCGTAAATTTAGAGACGCTCCTGAACCAGAGCTTCTCTACAATGCACTATGTAAACACAAATGATTTTTGACTTCTATAGATAATTCTTTGGTGCGTGATGCCAGATAGATTATATAATACCTTGATGGATTGTCGTAGGCATCACACACCCTACGATGTTTTTACTTGCTGTGTTGGGTTACGCAAAGCCTCCACCCAACCTACAATGTTTTTACGGTTAGAACATGAGGTGGTGTAGAATCTGGTGGATAAATTAAGTCTACTTGAACCTGGCGCCTACTATTTGCTGGCATTGTTATTTTTACCAATGGTTCTATAATTTGTGCGGTTCGGTGCCATAGGTGTATGTAACGAGTTAGTTGTTTGCCTTGGTCGTTGGTATATTTGACTCGGACTGTTCCTCTAAAAAATGGAAAGTCTAATGAGGGTTTGCGGAAGCGTAAGTTACCTTTAGATAGTTTGTCTTCTTTTAATGGTGTTTCTAAGGTAATACCGACTGTTTGTGTTTTATTGGTATTGTTGTGTAATGGCAAGTTGAGATTATATTCAATTCCATAGTTACCGTGTGCTTCGTATGCAGTGTCTGGGTAACGCACTAACATTTTTGCTGTCTGATTTTGTTCTGTACCTAAACGACCTCCTCGCAATGTCACTAAACCATAAGAAATGCTTTTTCCTGGTTGGGGTATTTTGAGGAGTGTGGAGTTTTTGTCAGCGAGTTTTGCTTGCCATTGTGAACCTTGTGATACTCCCGCTACACGTCCATATATTAATTGTCCACCTGTTGCGTCGGGAGGTGTTGGAATTTTGTCACGTGGCCCTGCGAAGTTTCCGGTGTTTAGTAAATTTTGCCATTCTGTAAGATTCGGCGCCCGTTCACTGCCATCATTATTTTTACGAGCAAACATTGCCATGCTAGCGGCGTATATTTTGCCACTGCTTTGCAAGCGCATAAAGCTAGAGCGTCCATTTACTGGTTTTTCTAGTCCACGCACTGGTATAGAACCATTCATTAACATTCGATATGAACGTGGTGGAATTACTATTTTTGCCGGAAATTCTTTTTGCCGAACTCCCCGTAATACATCCGCAACTGCTCTGGCGCCTGGGCCTGAATAAGTTTTGCCGTCGTTGTTTTCAATATATGGAGGTAGAGTTACAAACGGCGCCTCTTGCATTAAGTAACTTGCTGCTTGTAAAACGTTAACGGTTACTGGTTTGCTACTCGGGTTGTGTAATATTACTCCGATATATAGCGTTTGTAGGTCTTTGGGAGTGTGAGTATAGTGATGCGCGAATAAATCAAAGCGTCCTTGAAATGGATAGTTGAGGTGTGCTGCTGGGTTTGTTTTACCAGTATTGGGAAATGTGGAGAGTAATATTCCTTCCTTTTTTATCCATTCGGGACTGTTACTGTTGAAGACGGGAATTGTATCAAGTTTGCCAGGTAACGCACGCACTTCTCCTATTTGGAAAATTTCTTGTGATGTTGCTTGAGCTATTGTTGTGTTTGTTGTGGTAGCGTGCGCGCATCCAAAGTTAGAAAATATGGGAAATACAGATAAAAATATTAATATTGGTTTAAGTAACTGATTTGACATGAGTAGTTATTATTAAGGAATTATAGGTGTAAAAGATGACTATTTAGACCTAGAAGTTCCTCTCTGTGTTCTCAGTGTCTCTGTGGTAAATAAAAGTGTATTGACTGCACAGGCTTTCCGGCCTGTGCTACAAGAGGTTACAAATAATCTAAAAATTGTTCGGGTACTAGTCTTAATTCTCCTGATTTACAGCGATTAATATCAACCCAGACAGCTACTTTTTTACGTTCTCCTTCGGTAAATTCCTGACGTTGAAGCTCATAATATTTGGGGTCAACAAAATCACATTCGTATAGCTGGATAATTTCATGACCTGGTTTACCGTTGAAGGTAAATAGATTTTCTAAACATCCGAGGTAGCGAATATTTTTTAGTTCGGCTTGAATTTCTTCTTGAAATTCGCGCTTGAGTGCCTCTAAACTAGTTTCACCAAAGTCAACGCCTCCACCCATCGCACGATAAAATGTATTTTGTTTTACAGGGTCATAACCTTCGGAAACAAATACTTGATTGGCGCCGTTGCGGATTAAACCGAGAGCGATGAGTCTAATTTCACCTTCTTTATACATTGTTTTGAGATACCAAAATATAAGTTAATTATCATATATGAAAGAAGGGCGGCTTTCGCTATCTTCGACTGGCCAATCTGAATTTTCACCACCGATATATAATTCTTCAATAACAACGTATTCTTCACTGATTTGGGCAAGGGCGTTGATAATAACATCTAGTGCAATAGCATCACTAGTACCTAAATCAAACCAACAGCGTCCCCATTGTCCTTCGTACTCAAATTCACCCATGTTATGCATGAGCGCTTTTAAGCTTTTATCGTAAGCGTCTTGGTCATAGGTCATATAGCTCAGTTCTAAACCAGTATCCTGAACTTGAAGATTCTCAGCGTTGAAGGCGCCTAATTTACCTAAATAAAACCAAGAACTAAAAGCCTCTTCAACAAATTCTTTCTCACGTTGTGATGGTACGGTACTAAATTTAAACCAAATCCAAGTATCAAAAGGGTTAAACTCACGGAACTGTACAAGCATAAAAGGAAGGGGGAAAGAAGAGAGTCACAATATAATATACTTCCTTCCTTACCTTGCTTATCCTATTTCCCTAAATTAGCTACACTACTATCGGCGTTACGTCGTTCCCGTTCAATTTGCTTGACCAACCCAGACGGAAGCTGAGATTTTCTGGTTAAAGCTTTATCGAACATGCTTACAGCTTCGCGCATCATAGTCGGGTTTTTGTCTTTATTGGCTTTCGCGCGTAGAATCTGTGCCTTCAAATATTGTACTTCTGGGTTATCTGGTGTACCCTTTAACGCTCTATCGGCATATTGAAGTCCTTTATCGTACTGCTTTAAGTCGCGGTAAGCAATGGCAATACCTCTATCTGCCAGATATTGAGGAGCTGCATTTTTTTCTAAACGCTGGATAGCTTGCGATGGGTCGGCGAATGGTAAGTTGACGGCTAACATCAAGTCCATGTAACCCTTCAATAAATTCAACTCTGGGTCTTGCGGTGATATTTTTTCTGCTTTATCTAAAAGATCATACACTTTTCGTAGTCTGCTCAAAGCAGCAGGCGCCCCATTTACTGTTCCCTGACGAGTTAAAATAACTGCTCCTCCCAAAAACTCTCCAACTGCTGCGTATAAATTACCACGCAGTGCATCAGTAGAAATTAACTTTTGAGCAGTTTGTAGGGTTTTCTGACTGTAACTATCAAGCCCAGCAATATCATTATTTGTATATGCCAATGAAGCTTTCATAGCATACGCGAGGGGTTCCGAAGGTTCTGTAGCTATTGCCTTTTGTAAAAAACGGTCGGCAGCTTGATAATCTCCCTGTAAAAAAATTGCTTTAAATGCGGATTCTGTATTGTCGCCGATGTTACGCGGTTGAGTCGTTCGGAATGGATCGGCAGCAAAGGCGCCTAGTGTGGTGCTAAGTGTAACAAATACCGCCAATCCTGCACTTGCGAGTTTTGTTAAATTAAAAGTGTGGATTGATGGATAACAAAACCGTTTGTCCATAAACTTCCTCAGTAATTATACTATTGTAGCTGTGTTATGTGTTACTTATAATCGCAATAACTATCCCCTATTGCCAGCGCACAGGTTGCGTTTGTTACTCCTACGGTAGCTGACATTGGTGATTTTTTTAGGTTCCCAAGTAGGGTGCGTGACGCTACCAACAATTCAGAAACGAACCTAACATTCTGGTGGTGTCACGCACCCTACTATTTAATGCGAAGTTTGCCACAATAGAAATGTAACTGGTATAAGAATTTTTCCACGAATCATGGAATCTTTCGGAACTTTATCGTTGTTCGTAGTGTAGTTAATAAGTAAGTTGCTGCCTTTTTTGGTAATCTTAACAAATGCTCTATCTCAGAAACCTGACCTATCATCCCACCGCTTGCCCAGACCCAATTCTCAAATCTGTAAATTTAGACCTAGAATCTCAAAAGCTCGGTCTAATTATTGGGCCAAGCGGTTCTGGTAAAAGTACAATGCTCGAAATTTTATCTGGACTAGCCGAACCAACCTCCGGCAAAATGTTTTGGCGCGAACAAGAACTTGTCCCAGAACAGATGCAGCAACTAGCTGGATTAGTATTTCAGTTCCCAGAACGTCACTTTTGTGGTGGGACAATTTTAGAGGAATTGCGGTTAGGACATCCAGAGATAGGTACAGAAAGAGTTAGAGAAGCACTTGCCGAAGTTGGACTAGACCATTTATCGTTATCGACCAAACCATATGCTTTGAGTGGAGGTCAACAAAGGCGCCTAGCACTAGCAGTACAATTAATTCGCCAGCCACATATATTATTATTAGACGAACCTACCGCTGGTTTAGACTGGTCAATGCGGCGCCAGTTAGTAAACCTACTCGCCAAATTAAAACAGCACTGGACACTATTAGTAGTCACACACGATGCAGGTGACATGCTAGAAATAGCAGATTATTGCTGGAATATCAGCCACGGAGAATTAAAATCCATTGACCCCATCGTCCTAGAAGCAAAAACCAAACACCCGTTGCCAGCAGCGTAGCACAGGCACGGGAGCGCGCCTGTGCAGTGGTCAGGCGCCCAAGCAATCCATTCTTGATTGGAAACATAACTTTAAGTTGCGTTGCAGTCCTTACTCCAGTGGTACACGTGGGGCAGTACACTGGCAAATAGATAATATTCTTTAATTAAATTAAGATATGCCAAGGACTTCTATGCCCTCAGTGCGTGAGCAACAACACCCACTTATTCGTCAATTAGCTGATTGTATCGAAGAGCTTTGGCAATATAAGCTCGATTTATCGCCTTATACTTTGCCCCCAGAGCTAGGATATGTTGAAGGTAAACTAGAGGGTGAGAAATTAGTGATTGAAAATCGCTGCTATCAAACACCTCAATTTCGGAAAATTCATCTGGAACTAGCGCGCGTAGGAAACATGCTTGACATTTTACATTGCGTGATGTTTCCTCGCCCTGAGTATAATTTACCAATGTTTGGTTGTGACTTAGTTGGTGGAAGAGGACAAATAAGCGCTGCAATTGTAGACTTGTCACCAGTTAATTCACGCACTTTACCAGAAGGTTATACTTCTGCACTATCAGCACTCGAGCCTCCAAACTTTTCAAACCCGCGCGAGTTACCCCAATGGGGCGATATATTTTCTGAGTTTTGCACTTTTGTACGTCCCTGTGGTGACGAAGAAGAGAAAAAATTTG
Source organism: Calothrix sp. PCC 7103 (assembly GCF_000331305.1). Classification (GTDB taxonomy): domain Bacteria; phylum Cyanobacteriota; class Cyanobacteriia; order Cyanobacteriales; family Nostocaceae; genus Dulcicalothrix. The sequence goes on from NZ_KB217478.1 coordinate 2,554,038, forward strand.
TATCGCTTGTTCGAGACTTTTTGAACATACACTGTCACTTGGCCGTCAACTCTGAACCTGTTCCACCAGAGCAAGCAACAGAAATTCTAGCTGGACAGCGTAATTATTGTACTAAGCAACAGCAAAACGATAAAACCCGTCGAGTTTTGGAAAAAGCTTTTGGTTCTGATTGGGCTGACCATTATATGACTACGGTTCTGTTTGATTTACCAAATTAAAACATAGAAACCCGAAACCGGGTTTCTGTTTTATTTGCAACATTATTATTGTATTAATTGTTATTAGGTGTTTTCAGAAAGTAAATTTAATCAAAACCGCGATATATTTTACATTAGAATCAGTGTTTATCCAATCTTTAAATAAAACGAATAAAATAAATCGAAATCTTGATAATAGATATATAATGGCAAACAACAGTTAGCTCTACATCAAGAAACCGGGTTTCTAAGGAAGATTGTTGTTTTTATTACCAGACATCAACGAAGAAACTCGGTTTCTTACAATTTTATTTTTATTCAATCTATTATTCAATCTATTATTCAATAACTATGTCATTTATACCATAAGGTTAGCAATGAGCATATTCTATTTTGAGAGATGATTAAAATTAAAAATAAATCATTACAAAGGTAAGTTATTATTATGCTATTTGTCTCTTAATGTACAGCTATTAATTAACATTTAACGTAAAATAAACATTGCTAAATCAAAATAATTGCATCAGTAAGTAAACAATATAAATAATCTCAAAACCTCTTTACACCTCATATTAACTACCAATTACTAAAAGAGCTAATCATGTCAAGATGGACAGAAGAGTCAGGGACAGAAAGACCTAGAGAACGACGGGAATATACATGGGGACTTGCTGTGATTGTTCCTTTACTACTTACAGCAGGGGTATTAACAGTTGCAAAATGGCAGCAACTTCAAAGCCTCAATAACCCGGCGCCTATTAATAGACCAGTTGCTAACAGTGTTAATGCTGTAGGACGGTTGGAACCGCGCGGTGAAGTGATTAGAGTATCTGCTCCCACTTCTGGAATACAAACCTCAACTCGAGTAGACCAAATTTTAGTCAGGGAGGGAGAAAGAGTCAAAAAAGACCAAGTACTTGCTGTTTTGGATAACTTTAAGAGTAACCAAGCTTCCCTAGAAGAAGCCAAAGCAAAGCTACTTGAAACTCGTGCCAATTTAGGAAGTGTAAAATCAGGTTCACCCAAAGAACTACAAGCGCAAAATGCAGTAATCGCCCGTCTGCAAGCTCAATTACGAGGAGAAAGCGAAGCTCAACAAGCTGCTGTTAACCGTTTACAGGCGCAGTTGCAAGGAGAACGTATAGCTACTCAAGCAACTGTAGATAGAATTGCAGCAGAATTGCGTGGGCAAACAGATAGTTTGACTGCCACTGTCGCACGTACCCAAGCTGAACAGCGTAACGCTGAAGTTGATGTTGACCGATATGACACTTTATTCCGCGAAGGCGCCATATCAGCACAGGAACGCGACAGAAGAAGATTAGCTGCACAAACAAGTTCTTCACAAGTTACTGAAAGTCAAGCACAACGTCGTCAAGCGATTGCAACTTTACAACAGCAACTTGCTGAAGCGCGTGCAAATCAGATCAAAACAGTTACAACATTACAACAGCAAATTACTGAAGCAAGAGTGAATCGTGATAAAACTATTGCGACCTTACAAAAGCAAATCGAAGAAGAAAAGTCTAGATTTGGCAAACTTCGCGATGTTGCTCCAAGTAACGTTCAAATTGCCCAAGCCCAAGTCAGTAGTGCAATTGCCAATCAGCGCAAAGCCGAAAACGAACTTAGTCAAAGCTACGTCAAGGCGCCTATTTCTGGAGAAATTCTCAAAATTCACACCAAACCCGGAGAAGTTATGACTTCAAACGGGATAGCAGAAATAGGACGTACTGATGAAATGTTAGTTGTTGCTGAAATACCAGAAGACAATATTGGTAAAGTTCGACTCGGACAAAAAGCAACAATTAGTAGCGAGAACGGCGCCTTTAACGGACAGCTACAAGGTACTGTTACTGAAATTGGTCGAAAAGTTGGTAAAAGAGACGTACTCAACACAGACCCAGCAGCAGATATTGACGCTAGAGTTGTTGAAGTCAAAATTTCCTTACCCCGTGAAGATAGCGAACGAGTATCTGGTCTAACATTTGCAAAAGTTCTTGTTGAAATTGGAATTTAAAGAGTCAAAATGTTGCGTAAAATCCCTTTAGCTTGGTTACAACTTACTCGTGAGCGAACTCGTCTTTTGATAGCACTTGCGGGAATTGCGTTTGCGGACATTTTAATATTTATGCAGCTTGGTTTTCAGGACTCTTTGTATTATAGTAACGTTCGCTTTCACGCCAGCTTACAGGGAGATGTTGTATTAATTAGTAATCAATCGAGTTCTTTAATCTCGATGAAAAACTTTTCGCAGCGTCGTTTATATCAAGCTTTAAATTTTAAAGAAGTCGAATCGGTTCATCCTATTTATTTAGATTTTACCAGTTTTAGAAATCCTGTAACTGGTTTCCCTCGTAATATATTTGTCATGGGAACTAATCCGCAATCGAATATATTTGATATTCCTGGGGTTGCTGAAAATCTTGATAAACTAAATTTACCTGATGTGATTTTATATGACCGTGCGTCACGCTCGGAATTTGGACCTATTGCTCAAAAATTTGATGCGGGTGAAACTGTTACAGCAGAAGTCAGATTACGACGTATCCGAGTTGGGGGGTTATTTACGTTAGGCGCCTCGTTTGGTGCAGATGGGAATATTATTACTAGTGATATTAATTTCTTAAGAATTTTCAACAATCATCAACAAGGTTTAATCGAAGTTGGATTAATTAAATTAAAACCCGGCGCCGATGCCAATGCTTTTGCTCAAAAATTAAGAAAGTATCTAACCCAAGAAGTCAATGTCATGACAAAACAACAGTATATTGACTTTGAGCGCAATTATTGGGCAAGTAATACAGCTATTGGCTTTATTTTTACACTCGGCGCCATTATGGGCTTTATAGTAGGAATCGTCATTGTTTATCAGATTCTTTATACTGAGGTTAATGACCATTTATCTGAGTACGCGACATTAAAAGCGATTGGTTATACGCATAAATATTTACTTAGAGTAATTTTACAAGAATCTTTACTTTTAGCTGTTCTAGGTTACTTTCCTGGACTATTTGTAACTCTATTTTTATATCAAAAAGCACGCGAGGCTACTTTGCTACCTGTGTTTATGACTTTTACTCGTGCTGTCATAGTATTAGTTTTAACAATTATTATGTGTTATATTTCCGGTGTCATAGCTGTTAAAAAACTAAATGCCGCTGACCCGGCTGATATTTTTTAATTAATTAGGAATCATATAATATTGTTGCAAATAATGCAAAAGCAATGCCAATAAAGAGTAAAAATCTTAGTATTGACTACCCCGCTTCAGTTGTCACAGTTTTCAAATATTATTTATGACCAGAACAGAGCCAGTAATTTCCATAAAACATCTTAACCATTATTACGGCAAAGGCGCCTTAAAAAGACAAATATTATTCGATATTAATTTTGATGTTTATCCTGGAGAAATAGTAATTATGACTGGACCATCTGGTTCAGGTAAAACTACTTTACTCAGTTTAATTGGTGGCTTACGCTCAGTTCAAGAAGGAAGCTTACAATTATTAGGTCAAGAATTATACCGAGCTAATCAAAAAAAGCTAGTTAACATTCGGCGTAATATCGGCTTTATCTTTCAAGCGCATAACTTACTAGGATTTTTGACCGCTCGGCAAAATGTACAAATGGCTGTGGAATTGAATGATAATCTTTCACAACATGAAGCAATACGAATGTCAGAAGCGATGTTGAAGGCAGTTGGTTTAGGTCCGAGAATAAACTACTACCCCGATAATCTATCAGGAGGTCAAAAACAGCGCATAGCAATTGCACGTGCTTTAGTGAATAATCCAGCGCTGGTGCTAGCAGACGAACCGACAGCAGCATTAGATAGACAATCAGGACGCGACGTTGTGGAATTAATGCAGCGACTAGCAAGAGAGAAAGGAACTTCAATTATGTTAGTTACCCACGACAACCGGATTTTAGACATTGCTGACCGCATTATTAACATGGAAGATGGTGTTTTAGAAAGTGATTCTCAAAATGTACTTGTAAAAACTTACGAATAAAACTTAGCACTCAGCACTCATTACTTAATTGGTAGATGCACTTATTTATTTGGATTTACTGGTTTACCTTGTGTTGTGTCCTTGCCTAGGTGATTTTACTCCTTGTGTACGACCAGGTGGGGTATTTTCTGGTGTAGGGGTTGGCATACCATTAGCTTGACGACTAGTACGGAAAGTAACGTTTACACCTTCGTTCGATTGTTCGAGAACGAGCAAAGGTGTAGGTTTTGCTTTTTGATCCCAGTGCATAAAGGCAATTCGACCCTGAATAGTTGGTTGCCAAGTATCGTGGTCTTCCGCAGGACTAAGATAAGTTTCTATACAATCAATAATTTGACTAATAGTGGCAGAAGTTGCTTGTGTAGGTAGCTTCATTAGTCTAATTTGGATACGGAATAAGACTCGTTTGATGATGTTGGGAGCAGTACCTATTTCATGCTCAACATCAAAAATCTCATCCACCTGGCGCCCATTACTATTGGCAATACCAACAACCCCAGTGTTCGTTTGAGATGGACGTAATGCTTGTGTAATCTTATCTTTGACCTTAATTTTAACTTGGTTAACAATTGCAAAGTGGAACACCTCTTCAGCCATCCGCATACGCAAATAGTCGAGGTTAAACTCGCGTGAGTTAATTAAATCAGGGTTTGTTTCCATTTTGCGAATAGTTTCGAGAGCTAACTTTAACTTTTTTTCAAATTCGCTGGTTCGGAACTTTTCAAACCTGATTCTTTTGTTTAGCTTATCGCTTTGCATCTTGGTGTATATAGTAAAAGCTACTAACAACACCAAAAGTACGCCAGATGTAATCATCCATATCGATGGTGCTTCTGAGTTTTCAGCAGCAGCGATGTTTGCTTGACTAGTCTGAGTCGTTTGCGTTGTTGAAGTTACCTTTTTAGGTTTTGACCCTGTTTGAGCTATAAAAAGTGGTATTGACATAACAGATAAGCATAAATTTTACCTCTCCTGTTTAGGATGCCCAAATTCGCAGTATGATTTTTGCGTATAAACATTGAATCTATTAATTTTTTGGAACCATGCCAAATTCCTTCAATTTGAGTCAAATTCGTCTCATTGCTACGGATATGGATGGGACTTTAACTGTATCTAATAAATTTACAAGCTTGGTTTTACGGACATTGGAAGATTTGAAGGCCAATAGCACTAAAGTGCTTATTACGACAGGGCGCAGCGCAGGTTGGGTAAGTGGAATAGCACATTATCTACCCATAGTAGGTGCTATTGCTGAAAACGGTGGATTATTTTACTCATGTAATAGTGAGGCGCCAATATATTTAACGCCTATTCCCAATATAATTACTCATCGTCAGCAATTAGCAGCTAGTTTTGAGCATTTAAAGCTAAAATTCCCCAAAATTCAAGAATCAGCTGATAATCGTTTCCGTATAACTGACTGGACTTTTGATGTTGCTGGACTAACTTTAGATGAAATCAAAACGTTGGCAAATCTGACTCAAACAATGGGTTGGGGATTTACTTACAGTAATGTACAGTGCCATATAAAACCCCAAGGACAAGACAAAGCAGTTGGACTATTAAAAGTTCTGCAAGAATATTTTCCTGAAATTACACTCGAACAAGTAGTAACAGTTGGTGATAGTCCCAACGATGAGAGTTTATTCGACGCTATCTACTTCCCCAACTCTTTCGGAGTCGCCAATGTATCACATTATCTTGACACCTTACAGCATAAACCTACTTACATTACAGATGGCGCCGAAGGAGAAGGATTTTGCGAACTAGCAAGAATGATATTGCAACGGATGTAACGGATGATTAATATAACCTATCCGTTACATCCGCTTTATCCGTTGCCAGTGTCTGTATCTTCCTTTTTCTCTAGTTTCGGTACAACTAAAACTTTATCAACGCGGTTTCCGTCCATATCCATCACCTCAAATCGCATATTTTGCCATTCAAAATGGTCTGCGGCATTAGGTATGCGTCCAAGATGGGTAATAACGAAACCTCCCAAAGTCTGGTAACTACCTCGGTCTTGAGAACGTAATTCCTCAATATCGAATAATTCCAAAAATTCATCAACAGCCAACATCCCATCTAGTAACCACGAACCATCTTCACGTTGTATAACTTGAGGGTCATCCTGGTCATCTACAGAGGGAACATCGCCAACAATTTCGATTAAAATATCATTGAGCGTCACCAATCCCTGAATTACACCGTATTCGTCAACAACTAATGCCATGTGCGTCACCGTTTGTTTGAACATTTCTAATACTTTCAAACCACGAGTGCTTTCAGGCACAAATACAGGTTGACGTAAACCAACGGTTAAATCCATTGGCTGACCAGTGAAACTCCTTGCTAAAAGGTCTGTAACGGGGAGAATACCAAGAACGTTATCAAGACCACCTTGGCATACAGGGTATCTAGAATAACCACTTTCAATTATTTTCTGACGATTTTCTTCCGCAGAATCTTCTAATTCCAGCCAGACTATATCTGGACGAGGAGTCATTAAAGCGCTTACTGGACGGTCTCCTAGGCGAAACACCCGTTCTACCATGTCTTGTTCAGCTTCTTCAAACGTTCCTTCCTCAGTTCCTTGTTCGATTAAAACGCGAATTTCTTCTTCTGTTACTTGTGGTTCCGTTGATGGTCGCATTCCTAATAGCCGTAGCACTGCATTAGTAGAAGCACTTAAAAGGTAAACTACTGGTGTAGTCAGCTTCGATAGCATCTGCATTGGAATAGCCATTATTGAGGCTATTGACTCAGGATTGTTTAGTGCTAAACGTTTTGGCACTAACTCACCCAAAATCAGCGTTATGTATGTAATGATGACAATAGCTAATACTTTTGCGAACTGTTCCCTATATGTTGGCGACAGTACTACTGAATTTAGAATAGGCGATATTCGCTTCGCTATGGCTTCTTCTGCATAGGCGCCTGTAAGAATAGTCAGCAGCGTGATACCAATTTGGACAGTTCCTAGAAATTCGTTAGGTGAAGAAGCCAAAGTCAACGCGACACGCGCTTTAGTATCACCCCGTTCGGCAAGGTGCTGCAAGCGGACTTTACGCGCGGAAACAATCGCCAACTCAGACATGACAAACAAACCGTTGGCGAGGACTAATAGAAAGATTATTAGAATTTCGACTGTTGGAGACATTATAATAATTGCCGAAAACAACGGCTGACCCTGTTTAAGTTTAAATTTTTTGGTATCTAGTATTCAAGGTTATTTTATAAAACACCTGTCAGCTAGAATGTTAACACCGTAATCGGTACTTACTATATTTACCTCCCCGCACTTAAGGCAACACTCTTCTAAAATAGTTTGAAGTAGGCACTACATATTTGATTGTGCTTTAAAATGAGTTGCACGCCCAAGTTTAACAAATATGACATTTTCCTCCATCGTGCGCGCGCTGGGACGCTTACCTCTCACATCTGAACTTATTACTAAGTTAAATCGACAAGAAGATTTATATTTAAGTGGTATTCCTCGTCTACCCAAAGGTCTAGTTACTTCTGCCTTGGCAAGAACCGAAGGGCAGAATTTGTGCGTGGTGTGTGCGACTTTAGAAGAAGCTGGACGCTGGACAGCACAACTCGAAGCGATGGGATGGAGAAATGTACTTTTTTACCCAACTTCTGAAGCATCACCATACGAACCATTTGACCCCGAAACCGAGATGACGTGGGGACAAATGCAAGTTTTAGCTGATTTAGTCAAAGAGAAAGGAGAACAGACAAACCAAATTGCAATTGTCGCGACTGTTGGAGCGTTACAGCCACATTTACCACCTCGTGAAGCATTTCAACCTTTCTGTTTAACTATAAAGCCAGGAAGCGAGATTGATTTAGATGAATTTGGCGAACAAGTTACAAAACAAGGTTACGAACGGGTTGCTTTAGTTGAAACAGAAGGGCAATGGAGTCGGCGCGGTGATATTGTTGACGTGTTCCCAGTATCATCAGAATTACCAGTGCGCTTAGAATGGTTCGGCGATGAAATTGAGCAAATTCGCGAATTTGACCCTGCTACACAGCGTTCTGCCCTCGATAAAGTTCCAGAATTAGTTTTAACGCCAACAAATTTTAGTGTTATTTTTACCGAAGCTCTTAATAATAGTGCTGAGTATAAAGTAATGAGTGCTAAGTTGGAAGAAAACTCGGCACTCAGTACTCAGCACTCATCACTCATAGAAGGAAGTCGTAGATTTTTGGGTTTGGCTTATGACAAACCAGCATCTTTATTAGATTACTTACCAAAAAATACCTTTATAGCTATCGACGAACCCGAACAGTGTTATGCACATAGTGACCGCTGGGTAGAAAACGCTGAAGAACAGTGGCAACAATTAGTTAACGGAAAATTGGAACTAGAAAACGACGATATAGAAGACACCTCACCCTCTCTTCCAACTCAACACTCAGCACTCAGCACTCAACACTCAGAACTCTTAAAAATTCATAAAGAATTTGGCGAGTGTTTGCTTGCTGCTTCTGCTTTTAAACTAATTTACTTATCGGAACTCGCAGAAACTATCATTACTGAGCAAGGCAATCAATCTGGACTTAACCTTGCTAGTCGTCCTGTTCCTGTAACTCCGCACCAATTTTCTAAAATAGCGGAGACCATAAGGCAAGAACGTGACCGCAATTTCTCTGTGTGGGTTATTTCGGCACAACCGAGCCGTTCCGTATCTTTACTACAAGAGCATGATTGTCCAGCGCAGTTTATTCCTAACCCGAATGATTTTCAAGCTATAGAAAAACTACAAACAAATCACACACCTGTTGCACTCAAATATTCTGGACTCGCTGAACTTGAAGGGTTTGTGCTGCCAACGTACCGAATGGTCATTATTACTGACCGTGAGTTTTACGGGCAGCACTCACTTGCAACACCTAGCTATGTTCGTAAACGGCGCCAAGCGACTTCCAAGCAAGTTGATTTAAACAAGTTACGTCCAGGTGATTATGTAGTACACCGTAATCATGGTGTAGGAAAGTTCCAAAAGCTAGAGAGTTTAACGCTGAATGAGGAAACGCGCGATTATTTAGTTATACAATATGCCGATGGTTTGTTACGTGTAGCTGCCGACCAAGTAGGCGCCCTTTCAAGGTTCCGCGCGACTACTAACAAGGTGCCTGAACTCAATAAAATGACGGGTAAGGCATGGGAAAATACTAAAAACAAAGTTCGCAAAGCGATTAAGAAGCTAGCGGTTGATTTGTTGAAGTTATATGCAGCTAGGTCACAGCAACAAGGATTTTCTTTTCCCCAAGATATGCCTTGGCAAGAAGAAATGGAAGATTCTTTCCCTTATCAACCAACTCCCGACCAGCTTAAAGCTACCCAAGATGTGAAGCGAGATATGGAAAGTGACCGACCGATGGATAGGTTGGTATGTGGGGATGTCGGTTTTGGTAAAACTGAAGTAGCTATCCGCGCGATATTTAAAGCTGTCACCGCAGGCAAACAAGTGGCACTTCTGGCGCCTACTACTATTTTGACGCAGCAACACTACCATACCCTTAAAGAACGCTTTTCGCCTTATCCTATTAACGTAGGTTTACTCAATCGTTTTCGTTCTGCCTCCGAACGTCGCGACATTATTAAACGTCTTGCTACAGGAGAGCTTGATATTGTAGTTGGCACACACCAGCTTTTGAGTAAAGAAATTAATGTAAAAGATTTAGGGCTTTTAGTCGTAGACGAAGAACAACGCTTTGGGGTCAACCAAAAAGAGAAAATTAAAAGCCTCAAAACTCAAGTTGACGTACTTACGCTTTCAGCAACACCTATTCCCCGGACGTTATATATGTCACTTTCGGGAATTCGGGAAATGAGTTTGATTACCACTCCACCACCTTCTCGGCGCCCAATTAAAACCCACTTGGCGCCACGAACTGCTGAATCAGTGCGAACTGCTATTCGTCAAGAACTTGACAGAGGTGGACAAATATTCTATGTAGTTCCACGAGTAGAAGGAATTGAAGAAACAGCCTCAACACTGCGCGAAATGGTAGGAGGCGCCAGAATAGCCATAGCTCACGGGCAAATGGACGAAAGCGATTTAGAATCAACGATGCTCACATTTAGCAACGGTGAAGCCGATATTCTCGTTTGTACAACTATTATTGAGTCGGGGTTAGATATTCCCCGCGTTAATACTATTTTGATAGAAGATGCCCACCGTTTTGGTTTAGCACAGCTTTATCAATTACGTGGACGGGTAGGACGTGCGGGTATCCAAGCACACGCATGGCTATTTTATCCTCAGCAACGTGTATTGTCAGATGCAGCACGGCAAAGACTACGCGCTATCCAAGAATTTACGCAGCTAGGTTCTGGGTATCAATTAGCAATGCGTGATATGGAAATTCGCGGTGTTGGAAATTTACTAGGCGCCGAACAGTCAGGACAAATGGATGTAATCGGCTTCGATTTATACATGGAAATGCTCGAAGAAGCCATCCGTGAAATTCGCGGTCAAGAAATACCTAAAGTTGAAGACACACAAATTGACCTCAACCTCACCGCGTTTATTCCTGCTGACTACATAACCGACCTCGACCAAAAGATGAGCGCATACCGCTTTGTTGCATCAGCAAAATCAAAATACGAACTCACACAAATTGCCGCCGAATGGAACGACCGTTACGGTACAATTCCAAAACCAGCTTTGCAGTTACTGCGGGTAATGGAACTTAAACAACTAGCTAAAAATCTTGGCTTTAGTCGCATTAAACCCGAAAATAAACAGCACGTTGTTCTCGAAACCCCAATGGAAGAACCAGCATGGAATTTATTAGCAGCAAACTTAGCAGATAATCTCAAAACTCGCTTCGTTTATTCCCCAGGTAAAGTCACCGTTCGTGGTTTGGCAACAATGAAAGCTGACCAACAACTTCAAACTCTAATTGACGCTTTTGACAAAATGCAAGGCGCCATCCCCGAAGCAACCGTTGTGTAAATAATATCTTGTAGCACAGGCTTCTAGCCTGTGCAGTCATTATAAAGCTAGACTCATGTCATACCCAGGTAGAAGCATCTCAAACTGTCATGCCCAGGTAGAAGCATCTACAAGATTTTCACGTAATGTAAAAGTAAATTTTTAAATCGTTTTAAGTATAAGCATGAGGAATTACTTTTACCACAGAGACACAAAGGTAACAGAGAAGAGCGAAATAGAGCTTTGAAATTATGATTCTAAATAAAGTTGGATAGCTTCACGAATATTTTCTAAAGCTTCTTCTTCAGCTTCACCTGCTGATACACAACCTGGTAGCTCCGGACACCAAACAGCCCAGTCACCTGTCTCTTGGTCTTGTTCTAAAATCACATCGTACAACTGCTATCTATCAGCAACTAAGCCAATGAACCCGAATTATACTTTAGTTGCTGACCGTGCAAACCATCGCTGCGAATATTGTCGCGCTCCAGAAATAGTTTTCAATTTTCCATTTGAGGTTGAACATATTACTCCAACTTACCGAGGGGGTACAGAACAACTCATCAATTTAGCGCTGGCTTGTCGTGCTTGTAATCTTCGTAAAGGTACTAAAATAAGTGCAATTGATACTGAGTCTAATATTGAAGCACCATTATTTAATCCAAGACAAAATAATTGGGATGAGCATTTTCAAATAAAAAAACGAATCGGGTCGTATTATAAAAATGACTTCTATAGGAAGGTTACTATTGCAGTTTTAACGATGAACGCTGCATCTCAAGTTACAGCACGACAACTTTGGATTCGTTTAGGTTTGTTCCCATAAAACTATTGACACGAACCACTATTGGTCTATGTCATTAATTTTGGGGCGTTGAAAGGGCTGGCATTGCCCACCTTACTATTGGTGTGTTCTCTCTTCTTTCTTCTTTACTTTGTGTACTTTGTGGTTCATTCCTCTTAACTTCCCAAAATTAATGACACTAAGCACTATATAGTTGGCGGTTGGTAGCTCAAAATCCAATTTTGAAATTCTTCGCTGCTCATTTGTAGCTGTTGCAGTACACGGGAAGGAGATTTTTCTTCTTCTGTTTTATAGTAATCCATTTCACCTTCAGCGCTACGGTTTTGAATGATTCGTGTGCGCTTGATACGGCGCCGCTCATAATTAGTCAAAGCTTCAGATATATTTTTATAGTGAGTCAAACACCATGCAAGTTCACAAACATCTTCAAAGGTGCTATTTGCTCCTTGTCCTAAAGCTGGCGCCATTGGATGTGCAGCATCACCTAATAAAGTAACTCGACCAGTACTCCAAGTATCTAAAGGTGGTCTGTCACAAATGGGTGCTTCCAATATTCTTTCAGAAGGTGTCATTTCTACAAGTTGTTGTAATGGTTTTCCCCAATGAGCAATTTTACTCAAAACCTGAGATTTCGCTGCATCTAAATTTGGAGAAAGAGAAAAATCTAGTAACAACTGCCGATACAACCAAGAAAAATGACCGTCACCCACATTTAGCAGATACATAAATTCTCTATCACTTTTGACAAACCCTAATTCTCCAGGGTTAAGTAGCTGTTGGTCGCATTTAATAACCGCACGCCAAGACATACTACCTAAGTAACGAGCTTTACCGTCCTTAAAAAGAGTTTCTCTAACAGCAGAGTTAATACCATCGGCGCCTATTAACAAATCGGCACGTAATTTTTTCTCACCATCAAAATATATATCTACACCATTATCATCCTGTGTAAAACCGATACAACGATGATTGAGATGAATATTATTCTCTGGAACTTTTGATGCCAAAATTTGCTGTAGATGCCACCACCAAACAGTTATCAAAGGTAGACCGTATTTATCCTTATATCTAGCGCTTTTATTTGTTCTTATTGTTTCACCTTGATTATTTTTTAAAACAGTTTGGCTAATCTCGCAAGCAGAGTTTTTGATCAAGGATAGAATTCCCGGTTCTATTGCATCAAGGCACTTTAAGCCATTTGGCAGCAAACCAAAACCACCACCAACTGGACGAAAATCTCTAGCTTTTTCGTAAACTTGCACCTCATAACCAAGTTTTCGCAAGGCAATAGCACAAGCCAAACCACCAAGACCTGCACCAATAATAGCAATGTTATTTACTTGGGCTTCTTCCTGCATATATATATGAGTACTTGTGTTATTTGTTGATTTTTATCAACTTTTTTCATACTCAAGTTATTTTAGCAGCATAGATGTTGCTGGTGCGTTACGGTATCTGACTTTTCACATTCCCTATCAATCATAAGCTAATCCGTTACATCCGTTACATCCGTTGCCAAGTCCACCCCCAAGCAGAAGACTCTCAACACATCTACCGTTAGAGCAGTTAATTTTATATTGTTCAATTTAACCCTTTCATAAACAAGATAAATAACTATATTCACTTGTAGTTATTTCTTTTCCCTTAGACTTCGTATTAGCTAATCGGAATTATTACAAAATGTAACTAGCGATACATTTTATCTAAAAATTTATCACATATGATCAATTTCCATCAAAGAGCTTATCCCCAAGATATACACGCAGTATAGGACATACGGCTCTTTAGGTTGGGTAAATACTACCGTAAGATATTGTTGATTTTATAACAGCATGGCTAAACTTGAGATATGGGAGAACTATAAGATATATCAGTAATAAATAATCAAACTAATGACATTTATGAAGTTTTTTTGTTATTTTGTATTGAGCGGGACAGTTGATGTCCTAAAGCTCAGATTAAATTACTGTTAATTCACAAATTTCAAACGAATTCCATATATTTAGTTTGGTTTGCATCGGCGCTTATATTGCTTGCTCTAAACCAAACTGATAATGAGAATAACTATAGTGAAAATGCGTGGATTGAAAAACCGCAAACCCAGACCAGGAGAAAGTCGCTACTATGATTACAACTAACGAAACCCATATTATTGTTCCTGCTTTTGTCGAAGGTGTTACAGAAGCCAAGCAATCTATTAAAAAAGAATTATTCGCGACAAATAAAATTGATTTGTTGCAACCACTCCGTAATAAGCTTGATTCATTAGAAATTGAAAACCGTGAATTTGCAAAACTAATAGCTAAACTAATTCCCGCACAATGTCCATTCGAGCGTGACATCACCCTTTTTGGTCGTAAAATAGCTCATATTCCCCCAATGTGCAAGTTGAATCCTTTGTACGACCAGTTCGTAGGTTTGCGCTTCCGTGCCTTATGCTATCTAGTAGACAAGTGTGGAGAAGATATTCAAGCATACTGCTAAAATTCAATTAAAGCTTTGTAGCGTGCATAATCGTGATAGAGATACCCAAGAGCAATAGTCACGAGGATGCAGATATAAAATGTTGCTACATTTAAGTACATGGCAAGAAGTTGAAGCTTATTTACAGCAGTCGCAAGGCATTATTTTACCCATAGGTTCTACCGAACAACATGGACCGACAGGATTAATTGGTACCGATGCAATATGTGCTGAAGCCGTATCTAAGGGTGTCGGTGAAGCAACGCACGCAATAGTGGCACCTACAATAAATGTGGGAATGGCACTACATCACACAGCTTTTCCAGGTACAATTAGCCTGCGTCCAAGTACAATCATTCAAGTCATACGTGACTATGTAACTTGCTTGACAAAAGCTGGTTTTCGCAAGTTTTATTTTATTAATGGGCATGGTGGCAACATCGCCACACTTAAAGCGGCATTTTCAGAGACTTACGTCTATTTAGAAGAACTACAAATACCCGATGCAAGTCTAGTTCAGTGCCAAGTTGCAAACTGGTTTATGTGTCGCGAGGTATTGAAATTAGCGCACGAATTATACGGGGATCAAGAAGGTTCCCATGCAACCCCCAGCGAAGTTGCACTTACACAATACATTTACCCAGAAGCAATAAAAGTGGCGCCGTTATCTGAAGAAGTAGGTAAAGGGCATAAAATTTACAGTGCCACAGATTTTCGGCGCCGTTACCCCGATGGACGCATGGGTTCCAACCCAGCTCTCGCAACACCCGAACACGGTCAGCAGTTTTACGATGCTGCTGTCAAAGAACTTAGTAACAACTATTTAGAATTTGTAAATAGCTAAAAAAGGGGACTGTGAATCTTGTTCCCCCTTTGTGTCTTTGTGGTTTATCTCTTTAAGGAACCACAAAGGTAACAAAGGAACCCCTTTATGTTGATTTTTACGACCCAGACCACTCTGTTGATGAGGAGCGTTACCTTATTCTTGGAGAGTCAGATCGAAGACGCTTGCTAATTGTGTCCTATACAGAAAGGAGAAATTCAATTCGTATAATTAGTGCAAGAGTTTTAACAAGAGCAGAGCGAGAAGCTTATGAAGAAGGTGGATAATGAAATGGAAGATGAACTTCGGGAAGAATATGAAGAAGGCAAAACAGTACGCTCGTAGAGACGCGATTAATCGCGTCTCTACAACTTTTAACTTCTAGCAATCCCTTCATTACGTGCTGCGCGCTGAACTGCTGCTGCAACGGCGCCTGCTACACGTTCGTCAAAAACAGATGGTACTATATGTTCTTTACTCAAGTCTTTAGGGTTGACTAAAGAAGCTATAGCGTTTGCTGCTTCCAAATACATTGATGTAGTTATTGCTTTAGCACGACAATCTAAGGCGCCGCGAAATACTCCAGGGAATGCCAAAACGTTATTAATTTGGTTGGGGTAGTCGCTGCGTCCTGTTGCCATTACCGCTACATCTGAACTGACTAATTCAGGTTGAATTTCGGGGATGGGGTTTGCCATTGCAAAAACAATTGAGTCTTTAGCCATTGAACGTACCATTTCTGGAGTTAAAACACCTGGTGCGCTGACTCCTATAAATACATCTGCTCCTTGAATGGCACCTGCGAGTGTTCCTTGGGCTTTTACAGCAAACTCGCGTTTTTCTTCGTTTAAGTCAGTGCGATTTACTGAAAGGATTCCTTTAGAGTCACACATCAATATAGTTTCGGCGCCTGCTTTTTTGAGTAAGCGCGCAATTGCTACACCTGCGGCGCCTGCACCATTTATAACAATGCGGATTTTTTCCATCGGCTTTTGCACTAATTTTAAGGCATTAAATAGCGCAGCTAAAGTTACAATTGCTGTACCGTGCTGGTCATCGTGAAAAACCGGAATATCTAATTCTTCGCGCAATCTTTGCTCAATTTCAAAACAACGGGGAGCAGCAATATCCTCTAAATTTACACCTCCAAAAACTGGGGCTAAATTTTTAACTGTACGGACAATTTCATCGGTATCCTGTGTTGCCAAACATATGGGGAAAGCATCAATACCAGCAAATTCTTTAAATAGCATTGCTTTACCTTCCATTACAGGTAAAGATGCTTCTGCACCTAAATTACCTAACCCTAAAACGGCACTTCCATCTGTAACAATGGCAACAGTATTTCGTTTAATGGTAAAATTGTAAACATCATCGGGATTTTCAGCGATAGCGCGGCAAACTCTCCCAACTCCAGGAGTATAAGCCATTGCTAAATCGGATACGCTTTTGAGCTGAATTCGGCTGGTAATGCTAATTTTGCCACCGCGATGCAAATTAAACGTGCGGTCATACACATCAATAACTTTAATGTCGGGCAAAGCTTTCACCGCTTGTACTATCGTTTCTGCATGTTCAGTAGAAGCAGCATCAACGGTAATATCACGAGTCGTGACGCTGCGTGTTTGCTCGATTAAATCAATTTGCCCAAAATTACCACCGCTTGTAGCAATTGCTTTTGTAACGGTAGCAAGCATTCCCACGCGGTTGGGAATTTCTAGCCGAATCGTTAAACTAAAACTCGAATTAGGTGTGAGGTCTGCCATGCTCTCTGTTAGATTTTAATATTCAATATTAGAATGGTGAAGGTAACATTTTCTAGCAATGCTTCAAAAACATAAAGCTTAATGGTTCCGAAAAAACTTTCACTCGATAAAAATCTGTGTAACAATCGAAATCGAACGTAGGATTGACAACTGCGAGCAAAACGTCTCCGATGCAAGGGTTTATTCGATGTTGGAAACAAAGCTCCGAGGACGCTACCAAATTATCCGGGACTTAGGTAAAGGAGGATTTAGCGAGACTTATCTGGCTCTTGATATGGATTTACCTGGGAATCCTCATTGTGTTGTCAAGCTGCTAAAGCCTATATTTACAGATTCTGAGTCTTTAGAAATTGCCGCGCGTTTGTTTGAGCGTGAAGCTCAAGTACTATATAGAGTCGGTACTCACGACCAAATTCCACGACTTTTGGCGCATTTCGAGGAAAATCAAGAGTTTTACCTAGTTCAAGAGTATATTCCCGGAACTCTCCTCAGTAAAGAATTAGCCAAAGGGCAAAAATGGAGTGAGGAGCAAGCTATTAATTTTTTAAAAGATTTGTTACAGATATTGGAGTTTGTTCATACAGAGCAAGTTATTCACCGTGATGTTAAGCCAGCAAATCTAATTCGACGTGCCTCTGATAATAAAATTACTTTAATTGATTTCGGCGCCGTTAAAGAAATTACAGCGGTAATGGAAACAAGTCAGGGTATTACAGTAATTGGTACCCCTGGTTATACACCTGTGGAACAGCGTGATGGTAATCCTAAGTTTAATAGTGATATTTATGCTGTGGGAATGACTTGTATTCAAGGACTAACGGGTATAAATCCTGATACGCTACAAAAAAAACCCGAAGTTGTCTGGAATAAGCAGGACGTTAACCCCCAATTAGCAACAATTATAGATAAAATGGTTTGCCGTGACCATCGGCGCCGATATCAGTCAGTTCCAGAAGTTTTACAAGCACTGTCAAAGCTCGAACAACCCACACTATTAGAGTCGCTATGGAACACTAAGAAAAAAGTCGTATCAGTATCTGTGATTACTATATTAATAATTTCAGTAGCTTTTTTACCAGTGACGCATAAAATTATACAGCAGTTAATGACTGTGCCACAGTTATTGTTTCCTGTAAATTTTTCTGTTTACGAAAATTTAAATTACGCAATCAAAATCAAATATCCTCAAAATTGGGTCAAAAACGAAGTTGAAGATAAAACGACAGGTGAACTAGTTCGATTTTCCCCTTATGACAGAAATAATTCAGATACAGGCGCCGAGGTAATATTTGAAGTACAGCCTTTGAAGCGACCGCTTGTATTATCAGAATATACAAATTTAAAAGTCAACGAAATAATCCAGTTTTTCCCGGAAGCAAAAATACACGAATCACGGTCTATCACGCTACCGAATATACTACTACCAACTCATGAAGTAGTTTATTCTGGCAAAGATAATAAACTAGGTATTAAAAGAAAAGCTGTTTGGACTGTTAAAGAGAATACTGCGTATATAGTCACTTATTCTGCTACTGAAAGCGAATACGATAAATATTTAAGTACTGCGACTACGATGATTAATTCTTTAGAATTATTGTAAGCGACCCCTTTCGAGCCGATTTAGTATGCGAGTAATTAATTCTGGTTCTAGAATTGGCTTATTCAGGTAATCATCTGCACCTGCCATAAATACCTGATTTATTGTTTGTGCATCTTTACGACCAGATAAAAATAGTATTGGTAAATGATTCCAATATGGGTCGTTTCGCACTACTTGGCATAAATCTATACCACTAATGCCACTTAACGACATTTCCGTATCTAAGATTAGCAAGTTGGGATTAAAGGAATTCAATGTGTCCCAAAATTGTTGGGAGTTATTTAGCAAAGTTAGCTCAAATCCCCAAGTTGACAGTAAAGTGCGTAAAGTTTCTAACATTTGTGAGTCAGAGTCCACAACCATAATTTTGGCGCCAGTGACATTAGCACGCTGTAGCACCTGAATAACTGCTGCCATGACTGAGGCAGGAATTACAGGTTTATGTAAAAAAAATTGTGCCCCTAAACGAGCTACTTTTAACCGATAAGTAAAATCTTCAACTTCCGTAAATACCAGCACGGGCAAAGCCAAATTATTACTCGTTAGTTCTGCTAATAGTTCTAAGGCACTTTCAACTGAGTTAGAAAAGTGTAAGTCAAGTAGTACTACATCTGGTAAATTTTGTGCGATTACGTCTTTAACATCAGTAAGTGGCGCCACAAAAGCTTCTATTCCAAACAATGCAGCTTCCTCTATCAACTGCTGACAAAGCAAAGTATCATTATCCATAATTAACAACCGGGGTTGTTGTTTCATATTAGCGAAACGCTGCCTTTGGAAGTGTTTCGCTACCGTAACTGGTGCGTCGAATACTGTTGCTCGTTCAAGTTCTTGCCGTAAGGCGACAACAAGTTGCGAGAGACGTTGAACTTGAGCAATACTTTGTTGTATTCCAGCCCGAAAAATTTTTTCAATCTCACGAGATAAACACGAAGCTTCAGTTAAACCAAAGCTAGCTAGAGACCCAATTAACATGTGTGCTTCTGCCTGTGATTGTTGTGCGACTTCTTCAGTTTGTGTACCAACAAGCAACGCCGTAATATTTTGTTCTAAACTTGTAACCTGTTCGCTGTACTTAGGCTTAAATCGTTTCCAAATGTCGGGCAATGCTGAAGAAAGTTTTGGTTGATACTGATTTACTACAGTCCCGTCAATTTCTGTAGATTGGGAGTCAAACTCTTTCGCAGTTGGGAGTTTAAGTTGATCTAATCCTAATTTCAGCCGATACCCAAATCTGTGAACTGTCTCAATTAAATCATCCGCCCCAGCGAGCTTAAGTTTTCGCCGTAAAGCCTTGATATGCGCTCTGACAGTATTTACTAAAGGCATTTCTTCAGATGACCACAAATAATCGAGCAGCATTTCTTGAGTAAATATCCGCTTACTGTTACGCAAAAATAGTTCTAATAGAGCGTATTCCTTTGCAGTTAAATGCAAAAGTTGCCCGTTGCAGGTGACTTGACAGTTACTTGTATCAAGTTTGACATTTCCTGCCTGAATTGTTGAAGAGCGAGTCGGAGTTTTGCGACGCATCAAAGCGCGTATCCGAGCGAACAACTCATTCGTGTCAAAAGGCTTAATAACATAATCATCCGCTCCTGCATCTAACCCAATAACTTTGCTTGTACTACTGTCTAAAGCTGTTAATAGCAGAATGGAGGTATCATTTTTTTGAGCGCGTAGCTGTCTGCAAAACATTAAACCATCCAGCTTTGGCAACATAATATCTAATAACACTAAGTCATAAGCAAACATTTGGGCAAGCAAAAGTCCAGTCTCACCATCAGAAGCCAAATCGACTGTATAATGCTGATGTGTAAGAATATTTTTCAACACAAGAGCGGCGCCTTCATCGTCCTCTACTAATAGAATTTTCATATTGCAAAATATTAATTTGATTATTACATCTACCTACAGGAGTATCTATGAATTTTAATGAGTTAAAAAGCCTAATTTTTTGTTACTCACTATAATTAGCACAATCTTTTTAGATTATTTACTCATTAGTTCACAAAATATTCACTTAAGTATTTTAAATTTACAATTATCCAGAAACCAGGTTTCTGTCTAAAGAGTATTATTTATGTACTGAGTGTGTTAGTTTACTTTATTAATGCAATTTTATTAAAAGCATCGTTACAATTACAGACCAGCCAAACGGAGTAATTGAAAGATGTTTAAGAAAATGTCTTATAAAATACGTCGTTTAAAGAGTCAAATTAAAGTATGTACACGGGCTGAATATAATCAAAGCTGGCAACTCAAAGAGGAAGTAGATATGTTGAAGTCAGAAATAGAAAATTTCAACTTAGAATTTGAATGCAAAATTGACGAGATGCAACAGATAATATTATTAGCAAATTATTAAATAGTAAATGATTAAATGTTATTTATATTTTTCAGTATTCACCAAGGGATTTGGAATAGATTTTGAGAGTTAATAATCATAGACTTTTTAAAGCAAGTATTAATTTTTACTTCTCATTTAACCTCTTACTAAAGGATGATTTTATTGAAAATATTACTTAGGTTATTGAAAAACAATCCTCTTTTAGAAAGAAGGTTATTTAGTATTATTTTTGTAAACTAGATACATATGCAAAAGGAATAATAGTTAAGCAAAATATTAACAAATTAATCTTAACTATCAAACGAACCGATTGCAATATAGAAGCGACACTTTTCACCATAATTGATTTACAGCAGGCAACTATAAGTATTAAGCATGTTAGCTAACACAAATAAAACGTCTCGAATTATAATAATTGGTAATTGCGATGCCAATTAAAGAACAACGAACTCCCACGCCTTCGCGTATAATCGGTAACATTGTTCTGGCTGTATCAGCTTTGTTCCTGATTACAAATTTTATATTGCCTTTTGTCGTAGGTTCTCAAATTCCCGGTGTTCCCTATAGCCTGTTTATCCATCAAGTGGAGGCAGGGGAAGTTGAGCGGGTGCAAGTTGGTCAAAATCAGATTAAATTTCAATTGAAACCCGTCGATAACGAGTCTGGAACTGTGTTTTCGACTACACCCATCTTTGATTTGGGATTACCCAAGTTGTTAGAAGAGAAAGGTGTTGAATTTGCCGCTGCTCCTCCACCTAAAAATGCATGGTTTACCAGTGTTTTGGGTTGGGTGATTCCACCTTTAATTTTTGTGGCTATCTGGCAGTTTTTTATCAGACGAGGTGGTGGTGGCGGACCCCAAGGTGTTCTCTCGATTGGTAAGAGCAAAGCCAAAGTTTATGTAGAGGGAGAATCTGATAAAACGACCTTTGCCGATGTGGCTGGGGTACAGGAAGCGAAGGATGAGTTGGTTGAGATTGTGGATTTTCTCAAAACTCCAGGACGCTACACCGAGATTGGTGCCCGGATTCCCAAGGGAGTACTGCTGGTAGGACCACCGGGAACTGGTAAAACGTTGTTGGCTAAAGCCGTGGCAGGAGAAGCAGGTGTGCCATTCTTTAGTATCTCTGGCTCTGAGTTTGTGGAACTTTTTGTTGGCGTAGGTTCTTCACGAGTTCGTGATCTGTTTGAGCAGGCAAAGAAACAAGCTCCCTGCATCGTGTTTATTGATGAATTGGACGCAATCGGCAAGTCTCGCAGCAGTGGTGGGTTTTACGGTGGCAATGATGAGCGCGAACAAACGCTCAATCAGTTGTTAGCAGAAATGGATGGATTTAGTGCAGAAGGTGCAACAGTAATTGTGCTGGCAGCCACAAATCGCCCTGAAGTGTTAGACCCCGCTCTCTTGCGTCCTGGTCGATTTGACCGTCAAGTGTTAGTAGACCGTCCAGATTTGTCGGGACGAGAAGCAATTCTCAAAATCCATGCTCGGAAAGTAAAACTCGGTGAGGACGTTAATCTGAAGGCGATTGCAACTCGCACCCCCGGTTTTGCTGGGGCAGACCTAGCAAACCTGGTAAATGAAGCGGCTTTATTAGCAGCCCGCAATCAACGTTCTAACGTTGCTCAAGAAGACTTTGCCGAAGCGATTGAACGGGTGGTAGCAGGTCTTGAAAAGAAAAGTCGTGTCCTCAACGACAAGGAAAAGAAAATTGTTGCTTACCACGAAGTCGGTCATGCCCTGGTCGCTTCTTTAATGCCTGGAAGTGGTCGAGTTGAGAAAATTTCTATCGTGCCTAGAGGTATGGCAGCACTGGGTTATACGCTGCAACTGCCAACTGAAGATAGGTTCCTTATGGACGAAGCAGAACTCCGAGGTCAAATTGCCACCTTACTTGGTGGACGTTCAGCCGAAGAGGTTGTGTTTAACAGTATTACTACTGGTGCAACCAATGATTTGCAGCGAGCGACAGATTTGGCAGAGCGGATGGTGACTACCTACGGGATGAGCAAAGTCTTGGGACCGTTGGCTTACCAGCAGGGACAGCAGGCTATGTTTTTGGATAATGGGGCACCTAATCCCCGCCGAATAGGAAGTGAAGAAACGGCACAGGCAATTGATCGTGAGGTGAAAGAAATTGTAGAAACGGCTCATCAGCAAGCTTTAGATACACTTAAGCTCAACCGAGACTTACTTGAAGAGATTACCACTCAACTTTTAGAGACAGAAGTTATTGAGGGTGAGAAACTGCAAAGTTTGCTTAAGCAGGTTCAGGCGATAATGCCACCACTCTAGGTTAGTTTCATTTCACGTAAACCAACTCACGCAAATATTTTTACGGCGCCTTTGATTCGATTAGCACATCCAGGCGCCGTTTTTTCGTGTGGTCATAACTTCATCTTTACCCTTAGCCCGATATTTTTGTATTATTTTTCTCTAATTGACTAATTTATTCACAAAATCTTCACTTAAATATTTTACTTTAATAATTAGAGCGAATAATTTTTTAATAACACTTTTTTGGAGCTAAACTTGCGCCGGGTTTACTTAGCTACAGTTGAGTAATTAAATGAGGTTTGATAAAATGTCTTACAAAATACGTCGTTCAAAGAGTCAGGTTCAAGAATTTAGAGGTATTGAAACTAATCAAAGCGGACAACATCAAAATTTAGTAGAAATTTTGATGTCAGAAATTCAAAATTTAAATATAGAATTACGCTGCAAAACTCAACAACTAGAATATATCAAGTCTTCGAGAGATATAGAGCAAGAGGTATATTGTTTAGTTATATCAACATTGCTAAATAGTGATGATGAAGAGGAATTATCTAAAAGGTTGGGAGAGTTAGATAAGCTGCTCAATAATCTGATAAATGATTTATTAAATGTTTTTTATACCTCAGAGTATTCAGCAAGACAACAGTAGTACAAGTAGGGAAAAGGAAGAGGTAAAACGATAATTTATACTTCCTTTTACCCTTTTCCCTTTTCCATTCAAAAGATAGAAGAAGACTATGACTATTGACAACTATAAGTTTATTGAGTCGAATTCTAAATTTTTCTTACAAATAGAAGAATCGAATTTTGCTCAAGTCCTAATAAATCGGACTACAGAAGCTGCATTTTGTTTAGGAGCAAATGGGAAATTTATTTACGTCAATAATGCAATCTGTCTCAAGAGCGGATATTCCCGTGAGGAATTACTATCCATGACTGTAGATGAGATAGACATAGATTTTTCACCACAACTTTGGTCAGAATTATGGCAAACATTGAAATTGCATTCCTTAAGCTATGAATCTCGCTACCGGGCAAAAACAGGTGAAATAGTAAAAGTAGAAGTTACTGTCAGTTATGTCGAAGATAAAGGTCAGGAATTTTGTTGTGCTTTTACTCGTGAAAAAAATGAACAAGTAGTGGAGCTTTGCCAAGCTTTAGAACAAGAAAAACAACTTGGTGAACAGAAAGAGCGTTTTGTTTCTATGCTTTGCCATCAATTTCGTACTCCATTAAATGTTGCGTCATTTTCTGCTGATTTACTTAAACGTCATAGTCACCAATGGACTGAGGAAAAGAAATGCTCATATTTCGGTTTAATTCAACTTGGTATTAAACAAATTAGTGAATTGCTGGATGAAATTTTGTTGTTTGGTAAGGTAGAAGGTGCTTTATTAGAGTTTCAACCCAGAGAAATCGACTTAAATCTGTTTTGTCATGAGATTACTTTTCAGGTAGAGTTGGCACATAAGGAGCAAATATCAATCAATTTTATTAGTCAAAATAAGTCTATAACTGCGGATTTAGACCCGAAAATGCTACAGCTTATTTTAACAAATTTGCTCTCAAATGCAATCAAGTATTCACCTGGAAATAATAGTGTCATATTGGAGCTATATAGTCAAGATAACAATATAATTTTTCAAATTAAAGATACAGGTATTGGTATTCCGTTAGAGGATAGAGAACGAATATTTGAGCCATTTTATCGCGGTAGCAATATTGATAGTATTCCCGGTACTGGTTTAGGGTTATCGATTGTTAAAACCATTGTGGATTTACATGGTGGTGAAATTTTTCTAGAAAGTCAACTCGGTGTAGGTACGACCTTTACTGTCACATTCTCATCTGTAATTCACAAGTAATATTGAGCGTACAATACGCAAATAAATCAAAATATTCTAACCAATATTTACAGTAAAAACTGATTAAAATCATGCAGAAAAATCACCTTGAAGTTTTAATTACAAATTTTTCATTATCTAGTATTGAAGATTTAAAGTTATTGCTATCTAATAGCGAAACTGAGGGAAATTGCTCCCCAACCAAATTATTCAATGCTCTAAAAATTATCGAAAATATTTTATCAATTCTCGAAATAAGTTTTCATGAAATTAGTCGCAATGAACGGATGGTAGCTCAACTAGAAAATACGACAAAAAAAGATAACTTAGTTATAGAATCATTTGAGCTTAATGGTGCAAGACCAGAAATTGAAGATAGAGTAGAGCTTTTGCACGAGCAAATAGAAACTCTAAAGCAAATGCTGCATTATAAACAGTTAGAGTTACAAGAAGTAAGACAAGAATTGGATAATGCAAATGAGAGGTTGTACGGTACTTAATTCTCCGCAATCCTTCTAGCTAAATTTGCAACTGCAAATGCTAATCGATCAGGAGGTACAGGTTTAGTCAAGTGCATTTGGAAACCTGCTTCAAGTGCAGCTGTAGTATCTTCGCTGCGGGCATTCGCTGTTAACGCTGCGGCAGGTATTTGTCCGTTAAATTCGGCGCCTAATTGTCGAACTCGGCGAATAAATGTATAACCATCTTCTCCTGGCATACTGATATCAGAGAGTAACACATCATACCCGTTGGGGTTGGCAATTAAGGATTCTATGGCATTCTCAGGTGTAGCAACTGTTGTAACGTCGGCGCCATATCCTTCGAGTACCACTGTAAATAACTCACGCACATCTGGAGCATCATCCAAAATTAAGACTCGCACACCCGCTAAAGATGTAATATCTTCAACTGGCATGGATATGTTAACGGCGCCTAATAATGGTGTCGCAGGCTTTGAAATTCGAGTTTGCAACGGCAGTCTAACAGTAAATGTCGCTCCCTGTCCTTCACCCAAACTATTAGCGCTAACTGTACCACCATGAAGTTCAACTAAGTGACTAACAATTGCTAACCCAAGCCCAATTCCAGGATTGGAGCGACTTTGGGAACTATCCGCTTGGCGAAAGCGGTCGAAAACATAAGGCAAAAAGTCCGCGTTGATGCCTTGACCAGTGTCGCTGACTTGAATTTGTGCTATAGAGTCAACATATTCTAATTTAATTTCCACTCGTCCACTTGGGGGAGTAAATTTAATCGCGTTAGTGAGTAAATTCCAGACGATTTGCTGTAAGCGAACTGGGTCGCCAAGTATTTGTTCAGGAGCAGCATCAAGCGTAGAGATAATTTGAATTTGTTTTGCATCTGCACTAACCCTAACTACCTCAATCGCTGCTTCTATTATTGGGGTAAGTTGAATTGAACGGGCATCCAAACGCATTTTGCCAGAGCTAATGCGGGAAATGTCCAATAAATCCTCAATTAGTTGAGTTTGGATTTTAGCACTGTTTTCGATTGCCTCAAGCCCACGAGCAAGTTTGCTAGAATCAACTTTGTGCCTGCGGAGCAACTGCGCCCATCCTACTAGAGAATTAAGTGGGTTCCTCAGTTCGTGCGAGAGGATGGATAAAAACTCATCTTTACTGCGATTCGCTGCCTCTGCCGCTGCACGAGAGGACTGTTCAAGCTCCAAAAGTTGGCTGCGCTCACGCTGTAACTGTTCTTGCTGCGTAATGTCATCAATTGCCAAAAGTATCATTTCCTGATGGTGTGGTTGAGACATTCTACGGGCATTTAGCATCATGATTTTATATCCAATTTGCTCAAACTCATGCTCAACCACTAGGTTTTTAAACTCAAATAACTGGCTATTGCTGGGAACAATTTGTTCTAAAAGCTCACGCAAATGGGGAATATCCCATTGTCCATTCCCTAATTCAAAAATATGGCGCCCTTCAACTTGAGTTGCTGTAACCTCAAAAGTCTCATAAAAAGCCCGATTTGCGGTGATGACTTGTAAGTTGGCATCTAGTACCACCAAAGGTTCCCGCATTGTCTCTACAATCGCTTGAGCATAATTTCGCGATTCTGACAATTGCTCGGCGCTGCGTTTAAGCGCGTCAATATCCACCAACATCATTACTGCACCATCAATTTTATTGTCTATGGTTCGGTAGGGACGAATTCGCAAGTCATACCAATGCCCTTGTTGATCTTGCACCTCCTGCTCTTTAGCACTAAAGGTATTAATCACGGACAAAATTTGTTGCTCTAAGTCTGGGACATTGAGATTATGATTAATATCACCTAATGGGCGCCCAACATCGGTGGGAATCAAGTTGAGAATTTGTCGTGCTTGGGGTGTAAAGCGACGAATTCGGATGTCGGCGCCTAACATGACAATTGGAATATTAGTACTACTAAGTAAATTTTCTAAATCGTTGCTGAGTTGGTTTAATTCATAATTGCGCCGACACAGTTCGTCGTTAACGGTGTTTAATTCTTCATTTGTGGCTTGAATTTCTTCTTTGGCGGTTTCGAGTTCCTCATTCGTACTTTGCAATTCTTCATTGCTGGAGAGAATTTCCTCGTTGGCAGCTCTTAAATCTTGATTAGACGCTTCCTGTTCTTCTATAACCGATTGTAAATGCTCTTTGGTAGAACGAAGTTCTTGTTCGAGCCGAGCAATTTCTTTATCATTTGTTGGCTTTTTGCCAGTCTTACTACTAATTGCTGCTAACTTAGGCGCCGTTGGGGCATCCTCAAACAAAATCAAAAAGTAACGTTCTTCTAATGTGCGCGCTTTAAAAGGAATAATACTAACATTCACCAACCGCTCCTGCTGGTTTTCCCAGATTTGCAAACCTTGTTTTATAACTGGCACGTCTTGTTTTTTTGCCTGCCCAGCTGCGGTACGGACTTCTAACCGCAAGTCTTCTCGAACCATTTTGAGCAGATTTAAACTAGCCCTTCCCGGAGCTGGTTCGAGATAGCGACTCGTCTGTCCGCGAAATTGCAAAATTTCTAAATCAAAGTTTGTGACTACGCCAGCTGGAGCATAGCGGTTCAAGATTATTCGATCTGCTTCTTTCTGCAAATCAAGGTCGGTAAAAGCCTCTTTGTTGATTTGGGAACTATATTCTACTAAGTTTAAAGGATAGTTGTTGGTAACTACATCTAGGGGTAGTCTCGATGGAATCAACTTGCGCGCGTAAATTTTGTACTTTTTGTCAACCAGCGAAAACAAGTCTAAGAATTCCCCCACGGTTTCCGAGGTTCCTAACATCAAAAATCCGCTTGCTTTTAAAGCATAGTGGAAAGTAGGCAAAATTTTCTTCTGCAAAGTTGCCCCAAAATAAATCATTACATTCCGACACGTAATCAAATCGAGCTTAGAAAATGGGGGGTCGGCGCATAAATTTTGCTTGGCAAACACACAGAGTTCTCGCACAGGCTTACAAATTTGATAGCCATTGTCTTGTTCTACAAAAAACCGTCGCAGACGTTCTGGTGAAATATCTGCCATCTGACTGTGTTTATAAACACCTAGCCTAGCTTTTTCAATAGCACTTTCACTGATATCGGTAGCATAAATCTGAATCGCAGGCGCCAGGGGTTGTGTTTCTAAAAATTCCAGTAAGCAAATTGCAATTGAATAAGCTTCTTCTCCAGTTGAACAACCCGCTACCCAGATGCGGATGGGTACCGAAGGCGATTTATCTTTTGTAATGATGGGAAATACTTTAGTTTTCAAAGCTTCAAAAGCTTCAGAGTCACGCATAAAACTGGTGACATTAATCAAAACATCTTCGTACAGCGCTTGTACTTCTGCAGGATGGTTTTGGAGAAATATCACATAATCTCCCAACCGCTCGATTTGGTACAGCACCATACGCCTTAAAATTCGCCGCTTCAAGGTAGTGTGTTTGTAGTAGGTAAAATCAACTCCTGTAGCAATCCGCAGCAATGCAAAAATACTTTGTAAGGCATTTTTGCCTTCTACTAATTCCTCTGCATCCTCAGCGACATTTACCAATGCGGTATCGGCGACGTAGGGATGACAGCTGATTTTTTCTAACTCAGTAGCAATTTCATGCGGCGTTAAAATGAAATCTATATGCCCGGTAGCAACGGCGGTATTAGGCATACTACTAACTTGTGCCGTATTTTCACACTGAGCAAAAGTAATTCCCCCAGCTGCCTTAATTGCCTTTGCTCCCAGTGCGCCATCACCATCACCCCCTGATAATACGATTGCGATGGCTTTGTTTCCGCGCTCCTTCGCTAGCGAAAAAAAGAAAGTATCAACGGTCATCGCCACTCCGCGAGTCTTCTCACGAGGCATCAGTTTTAATACCCCACCAGATATAACCATTTGCTTATTTGGGGGAATCACATAAAGCTGGTTCGGTTCTACGGTAGTATCATCAACCACTTCATGCACTCGCATCTGAGTTGCACGCGATAGAATCTCCCTTAACAAACTTTTATGATCTGGTGATAAGTGTTGCACCAGCACGAATCCCATGCCAGTATCAGTTGGCAAATACTGTAACAGTTGTGTAAAAGCTTCTAATCCACCCGCAGACGCTCCAATGCCAACAATGGGAAATATATTCGAGTTTCCTTGCTGCTCTCCATTAGGCGCCGACTTTTCGGTACGCTGAGGTTGATATTTCTTCTTAGCAGGTCGCTTGTTCATTAATGAGGTAGCTCTCGAAAAAGGTAAAAAATGTAACCCTTGGTTTAGAGCTTTCGGTTTCACATTAGTAAAAAATTAATCTATATTAATCTATAAAGGTGAAACATAATTACTTCTATATATCTATCTTAACTACTAATGTAACTTTTAGGTTAAAACAAGTTTTTATACTTATATACCTCGTATATTTAGATATATAATATATTTAACGATTACGCCAAACAGCATGGCTACGGGCAGTTAAAAAAGTATTGATAGGAATAGCAAACCTCAAAATTTCCAAACGCTTGCCTTGCTTTTCAATTTCTCTAGCAATACCGTTAATACCGATCAAATTTCCTTGCTCATCTAATACAGCACCCCCACTCATTCCGGGTAAGGCTCGATTATCGTACACTAGGGTATAACCCTTTTCACCAGTTTCCAAGCGACTGCGAATATTACCTTGAGTAAATTGGTAATTACGTTCTTCTGTAACTCCAGGTATACTTGAAGCCCATCCAGCTACATAAACAGGCATTCCTTCGTATGCGTTATCAGAATTTCCAACACTAGCGACGTTATAATTTTTGACACTGCTAAATTCCAATATTGCTAAATCTAACCCTAATAATTCTCTAATACGCTTTACCGAATAACGGGCGCCGTCATATGTTTTAATTTCATAATTACCATCATCAGCAACTACATGCTGATTAGTCAAAACGTAGTAAGTATTTCCTTTACGCTCAATAACCACTCCAGAACCGGCGCCATCTCCACCAACAACAACAGTAAACCCTTTAGCGATAGCATTAATTTGTAACGGTGACAACCCAAAAGCCACTTGCGGTTGAATTACAACAACCGCAGCACCGAACAGCAATGCTGGGAGATTATCTATAAATTTCATACATAGCGCCGATTTTTGAAATCGGGAAGTCAATTTATGGAAATAACAACTTGAGATAATTTTCTAATGGTATTCCCCAGCTATATTGTTGCATTTGTTTTTGCTCTAGCAGTGCTGGTTCAGTTCCATCTTGATATATATAAGGATTGCCCCAAAGAGGTTCAGCGTGCATACCGTTAATGGCAATAACCTCACCTGCATGATTTAATACAGGGCCACCACTCATACCTTTTTGGATATCGTTAGTATAAGCAATTTGATATCCACCTTCTAACGCTTTATTTAAAACAAGAGAAACTCGACCGCTTTTGATTACAAATCCTTTATCTCTCGGAGCTTGTGTATCTCCTGGAAAACCTGCTGCATAAACTTCGTTGCCTTTCTTGAGCTTTGACGTCGAACCAAGCGCAGCTAATGGGTAACTTTGGTCAACGCTTTGAAATTGCAATAACGCTAAATCAGCTTTTTGTAGAGATGTTGAATGTGGAGATACTACATTTAACTTCTCTACTGGTGTTGCTGAATATAATCGACCATTGTTAGTTTGAATTTGATAAGGTGGTTTACCTGCCCGAAGAACGTGGGCATTTGTTACCACTGTATAAACTTGTCCCTGATTTTTAATTAATATCCCTGACCCCAAAAAATCACCTGCCAAGATTTTAACTGTGATTGACGAGGCAATGTGTTGAAGTTGCGGCTGTGATTTTATAGATGGTTGCTCAAGCGCAACCATATAATGCGGCACTTTGGGCACCGGCAATAATGATAAACCGCTCAAACTGGCAATAATGATAATAAAACTTTGGCGCCAATTCATCGATTATACTTAAAACTCATCAACTACTCTTGATTCGTAACACTACCAACTTGCTCAGACTTACTCTTATAATCAATGATTTTCTGAATATCAAAATAATCAGCATCATCGATAGTCAAATAATCTAAGCTCTTATTACCCTCATTAAGTAATATAGAGCCATCGCTGCTACTTCCAGCACGATTATCGAGTAGTTTTTGCATAACTTGGCGAGGGTTTGCATTACTTTTAAGAGTTACTAACACCCCACTTGGTAAACAAGGGCCTCCCTTATAACTGGCAACACACAATACAGGTTGCCCATTAAACTTGCCAGCACGTAAAAAGTTAAGCGTACCATTACTAAAAAACCTTTGGAAACGCGCGGATATATCCTCACAGCGTCGCACCGGAGTCCAAGGAGCAGGAAAAGCTGAGTCAACCCAGCGAATCATTGGTTTATTACCCCGTGGTGTGCGAACTAGCGTAGCTGGTACACCTCTACTAATCCCGCAATAAAACTTATTAATTTGGGCATTACCCTTTTCGCTAAGGGTACTGGTTACAGTGAGCGTAATTGCTGTTACACTCAGAATTTGAAAACATGCGCCGAGCTTCATCATATCGAGTCAAGCCATTTACAAAATACAACCTCTCGGATTTTCTAGTTGCCTGCGTATAGGCGCCTATAATCCGAAAAGAATCACGATCACCTGATTTTTGCGTTCTTAAACGAATCGCTCCACAAAATACTCAATTCAACTTCAGTTTATCGGATTCTCCACAAATTACAATACGATTTTTAAATTAAAATTATGCAAAACTTGTAATAGTTAAGTAGCAATAAATTTTTTTTGGCGTAAATTACATTACAAAGTACAATCCAAAAGATAAAACTAACACCCTTAATTATGCTTGTATACAATGTTTAATTTGTTACTCACTATCAAACATGATGAGAAAATATCAGTCTCAAGACAGAGAAGCAATAATAAAAATGATTGATTGCGTATATCGTGAGTATGGCGATAAAATTTACTTATAAGGCACCGCCAGTGATTTACTCGATATAAAAGCAAATTATTTACAAAATGGGGAATTTTGGGTAAAACAAGCCGAAACAGGAAAAATAATGTTATTCACCGTGATATCAAACCCTCTAATATCCGAAGGCGAAAATCGGACAATAAGATTGTATTAATTGACTTTGGTGCTGTTAAGCAAATTAGTAGCATGGAGGTGAATGAAGAGGGAGAAACAAAATTTACAGTTCCGATTGGTACTTATGGATATATGCCTAGCGAACAAGCAATTGGAAATCCCAAGTTAAGTAGTGATATTTATGCGGTTGGAATTATTGGCAAGGATGTCTACCCCACAATAATAAAATTTGCGTTGCATAAATGCGGGATGAATTTAGACTTGTCATGTTGAACGCAGCGGAGTGAAGCATCTACCGAGATTCTAGCCTGCGGCAAATGCTCCGCATTACGCTACCCTCAGAATGACAAATCATCCCCAAACAACTTGTAAATCTAAAACAAAACCAGGTAAAACATTCTCACCCGATAAATCTGTAGGATTATTTAATAAGTCAACAGTCTTATCCAACCGATAAATCTCAACAGCACGTGCTTTTGGGTTGATTAACCAGCCAAGTTTTACTTTATTGTCAATATATTCCTGCATTTTCGCCCGCGTTTCTTCCAAAGTATCGGTAGGTGACATTAACTCTAAAACAAAGTCTGGTGCAATTGGAGGAAACTTTTCTTTCTGTTTAGGAGTAAGCGTATCCCATCTATCTTGTTTTACCCAGGATACATCAGGAGAACGGTTGGCACCATTAGGAAGTTTGAAGCAGGTAGAAGAGTCAAATACTTTACCTAACTTAGTTTTTCTATTCCAAATCACAAACTCTGCATTAGTCTCCGAGTTTCGGTTTCCTGTTTCTCCTCCTGTAGGTGGCATTACAATAATTTCTCCGTTAACATTGCGTTCAAATTTTATATCCGGGTTATGCCGACAAAGCTGGTAAAATTCGTCATCAGTAAGTTTGATGATGTGATTAAAGTTTATAGTAACAGCAGTCATATAGATTATAGGGTTTAGATTTAAGCTCTAATTTAACTTTAACCCGAAAGTTAACAAAAGGTGCTGCTGCTGTTGAAGGCTGGAAACCCAGCTATATAAATCTATTGAAGTTTTTTCAGAAACAGAAAGGTATTAATTTTGGAGGCAAGTAGTACAAAATATATTGTAAATTGTAGCATAGGCATCTTGCCTGTGCAGTCAGAGTATCCAGAGTTTAAAATTGGCGCCAAGTATTGTATTTTATTAGTGGCTTAAGCTCTACTAATATAAATAAATACCTATGACTGTAAGCTTTGATAAACCTACAGTTTTTGATTCACCTGCTTTTATTGAACTTGATAGCAAAGGTCAACTTTTACGCTTGTATCTTGAAAAAGACCAGCATCAACTTGGAAGAGACCCAGAATGGGCAGATTTGAAAATACCCGTTGATTGGGGTTTGGTATCACGTCGTCAAGCAATATTTGTACGTGAAGGGAATTCATATCGTATTTTTGATGGAGATGGTACTAAGAGTAGTACCCACGGCATTTTTGTAAATGGAACGCGCATTTCGGCATCAAGTGGCTATCTTCTCACGAGTGGAGCGCAGTTAGAAATTGGTAAATCTAGCGACCACATTCTGTTAACTTACTCAAACGCAGTAATATCGAAACCTCCTGAAAACATCGTTTTACCAAGTAATAGACGTTTGCTGTTAAAAGGAATAAAAGAATTCCCAATTAAACTTGGACGCGCTCCAAATTCTGATGTTTACTCATCAATGCAACTTGATGCACCAACGGTTTCCCGTCTCCATGCAAAAATCTACACCAATGGAAATGGCGCCTATACACTGCATAACTTAAGTGCTAACGGTACTTTCGTTAACGGTAAACGAATTGATAAGCACGTGCAATTGCAAGAAAACGCCAAAATCAAGATTGGACCTTACACGCTGCTATTTACACAAGAAGCATTAGAAATACAAGATACTGGTAGTCAAATTCGTCTTGATGTCCATAACCTGCGACGCAAAGTCAAAGACAAACAAGGACAAGAAAAGTTCATTCTTGATGATGTTTCGCTAGTGATTGAACCAGGACAATTGGTAGCATTAGTTGGTGGTAGTGGTGCAGGTAAGTCTACCTTAATGAAAGCGTTATTAGGCATTGAACCCGTTTCTGAAGGAGAAGTATTTATAAATGGCGACAACTTACGGCAAAATTGGGCAGTATACCGTTCGCATATAGGTTATGTACCTCAAGACGATATCGTACACCTAGACCTCACGGTGGAAGAAGTTTTGAGTTACGCATGTAAACTGCGCTTACCTGCTGACACAGATATTAAACAAATCGTTAATAAAACCCTAGACCAAGTAAAACTTATTCACGTTCGTCATAATTTTATTCGTAACCTTAGTGGTGGACAGCGTAAACGAGTGAGTATTGGTGTCGAGTTGCTCGCAGACCCCAAATTATTTTTCCTCGACGAACCAACATCTGGACTCGACCCAGGTTTAGATAAAGAAATGATGCGACTACTGCGAGAATTAGCAGACCAAGGACGAACCATAGTACTAGTTACCCATGCCACTGCGAATTTAGAGGTGTGTGACAGAATAGTGTTTATGGGCCGTGGTGGAAAACTTTGTTATTTTGGCCCTCCGCAAAATGCCTTAAATTTCTTTGAAATGCCATCAAATGATTTAAAGTATTTTTCAGATATCTATATTAAATTAGACCAAGGCGCCACACCTGCCGCAGTCAAAGAAACTGTAGACCATTGGTCACAGAAGTACCGCAAATCACCAGAGTTTAAAAAGTACGTAGAATCACAGTTATCGAAAGGTAAAAAAAATCCGAAGCGTGATGTTAGTATTCACACAGGTTCACCATTACGGCAGTTATGGTTACTTAGTCAGCGCTACTTTCAGCTAGTGAAGCGAGATAATGCCAGTTTAATCTTCTCATGCGTATCGGGACCAGTTGCAATAGCCCTTACTGGCTGGATATTGAATAAAGATACACCCTTTCAACTTCTCAACCCACCAAAAATTACTCAAGCCCCCCTTGCTCTCAAAGTTCTGTTTATCTTTACTTGTATAGGAATTTGGATCGGACTTTCAAGTTCTGTTCGTGAAATAGTCAAAGAAGCTGCTATTTACGCACGTGAACGCTTAATAAATCTAGGTTTATTTCCATATATTGGTTCAAAAGTTCTAATTCGTGCTAGTTTAACTTTAATTCAAACCGTACTTGTAGCCATAGCGATTCTTATCAGTTTTAAATCACCAACATCTAGCCTAATACCTTGGTATGTAGGTTTAGTAATTACTACATTTCTGACATTATTTGCGAGTGTTAGCTTGAGTTTAATGCTATCAGCTTTTGTGAAAAATGAAAATCAAGCAAATAGCCTGCTTCCCTTAATAATGATTCCTCAAATCATTTTATCAGGGGTCTTATTTGAACTAAAAGGGGCGCCAGGAAAACTAGGATGGTTAACAATTAGTCGCTGGTCAATGGGCGCCTATGGTTCTTTAGTAGATGTCAACAAATTAATTCCTGCTAATACCCCAACCGAAATAATTAAAACATCTTCTGTGTATAGTGCCACTTGGAAAAATCTAGGCTTAAACTGGGGAGTTCTGATTATTCATATATCAATTTGTGTAGGTATCTCTTTGTGGCTGCAAAAACGTAAAGATATTGTTTAAAACATATATGTTAATG
This sequence comes from Calothrix sp. PCC 7103, assembly GCF_000331305.1. Lineage (GTDB taxonomy): Bacteria > Cyanobacteriota > Cyanobacteriia > Cyanobacteriales > Nostocaceae > Dulcicalothrix. The sequence goes on from NZ_KB217478.1 coordinate 2,590,334, forward strand.
ACTCCTTTGTTTGAATTTAAATTGCCACATATAGCAACTTATATAGAAGACCGTAAATGGTAACAGGCATAATATGTCATAAGCTTTATTTTTCTTAGCATAAAAATCTAATAGTTTGTAAAAGTTAGATTTAGGCTTTGGTATATGTGGCAGAAACCTTGGATAGAAAATTAGTAATTTCAGCCATGATTGGATGCTGCCGTAATTGGCTTAAATCCTCAGCGTTCATATTCTCAAATATTGTTATGTTGTAAGCCTCGCTCATCATCTCCTTCTTCCAGAAAAATTATTTTACCTTCAGGTAGCTTGGTTATTCTTACAATCTTTTCAGGTGTATGTTTGATACCTAGTTGGGCTAGTTCTGCAATTAAAGCTGCTTTATTCGCTTCGTAATCTAGCTGTTGAGTCACAAATTCAAGTTATTTTCTCCAATTGTTTTAAGGGCATCTAATAATGATGCCCTTAAATTTATATGACTGTACAGGCGAGACGCCCGTGCTACGCTCCTACTGCTTCTTTCGCTGCGTATAGAACTTCTGCGTTAATGTTGCCAATACCGCGTTCGCGCGCGAATTTTTCTGTATTGCGTTTCACCTTACCACGTACAAAACCAGGTATTTTGTTGAGTTCTGCTAAACCGTCTTTTGTCCAGCTTAAATCAGACTCAGCAGAAATACCTTTGGTAATAACTTCTTTAGTATCGTGTCCACCAAATATTTCTAATAAGTGGTCTTCCATTCCTAAAGTAAACGAGTTATATACTAAGTCGGCTACTTGGTTTGTTCCTTCGTAACCCATGAATGGTTTGTAACCAATAGGGAAGTTTTGTATATGGATAGGCGCCGCTATTACACCGCAAGGAATATCTAACCGTTTACCAACGTGACGTTCCATTTGTGTACCGAATATAGCTGAAGGTTCAACACGCGCTATCGCATCTCCAATGGCGCCGTGGTCTTCGGTTATTATTACTTCGTCGCAATACTCACTAACTTGTTCACGGAACCAGTCAGCATCATATTTACAATAAGTACCTGCCCAGACAACGTGAATTCCCATTTCGCGCGATAAAATCTTGGTCATTGCTGCTGCGTGGGTAGAGTCACCAAACACTACAGCTTTTTTACCAGTTAAGTTTTGGCAGTCAATGGAACGTGAGAACCATGCTGCTTGTGATACATACAATGTTTGATTATTAATAAACTCTTCATAATCAACATCGGCGCCTTGAGCATTTATCACTTGCTGAATTTTTCGGATACAACGCGCTGTTTCTACTACACCCATCGGCGTAATATCTACACATGGTGTTCCAAATTGTTCTTCGAGGTACTTCGCTGTTGCTAAACCGAGTTCGCGGTAAGGACACAAGTTAAACCATGCACGGGGTAAATTTTTTAACTCGTGAACTGAGGCGCCTTCTGGAATAACAGCATTAACTTCGAGACCCAAGTCAGCCATTAACCGCTTTAACTCGGTGCAGTCGTGCTGGTTATGAAACCCTAAAGTGGAAATACCAATGATGTTAACTGAGGGTTTTTCGGTTTTACCTTCTGGTAGTTCGCCTTTTTTGCGTGCTTTCTCAATGTAAAACTGTACGATTTGTTGTAATGTTCGGTCTGCTGCTTGTAACTCGTTAACGCGGTAGTGGTTAACATCCGCTAGCATCACGTCACCTTTTGCATCAAGTTGCGCGCGTTCTACAAAGTTTTGTAAATCTTCTTGCAAAATGCTCGAAGTACAGGTAGGAGTCAAAATAATTAAGTCGGGGTGTTCTTCTTGGTCTTTACGGGTGATGTTATCTACTACCTTTTCTTGTGAACCGCGTGCTAATACATGACGGTCTACAACACTCGCTGTAACTGGGGTAAAATTTCGCTCTCTCTCTAGCATCGAGCGCATTACGTTAAAATAATCATCCCCTAAAGGAGCGTGCATTATGGCATGAACGTTTTTAAAAGAACTGGCTATTCGTAGCGTACCAATATGAGCAGGGCCTGCGTACATCCAATAAGCCAACTTCATATATGTTCTCCCTTAGCGTTTCTTTTTTATTAACGTTTTTGATTGTCGCAAAACTTTTGGCGCCTTTATGCCTTAGAGAAATGAAAGTTATTATTTGCAACAAATGTCCGAAATGCTTCTCCTTCTATGTGTAGCTTTTTATAGTTAACACACCTTATAAATACGTATACAAATTATGTCTCTCAATTCTAAAATTGCTATCGCTACATTAAGTTTACTTCTTGGCTCAAGCATTTCAGAGTTTTCAGCCAATGCGACACGACCTCAGCAAAAACAGCGTGTTGTTACTGCCCAAGTCAATAAAGTAAAAAATCATACTGTTATCCCTGGTAAGCAGGTAGGTACCATTACTAGAAAAACGAAGCGTGCGGATTTGGTAAAGTTATTTGGCGCTTCTAAACTCAAGGATGAGACAACAAGATTTTTTGGTGGGGAAGCAGAGTTTCCCGGTACGGTAATAAATTTGGGTAAAGATAGAGGGTTAACTGTTCTTTGGAAAGATAAAACCCGTACCCAAGTTAGAGGTGTGATGGTATATGACCCACAGTGGAAGACTCCTGAAGGTATTGGAGTGGGAACAACTGTAAGTCAGTTGCAGCAAAAAATAGGCAAATTTAAAATGAGTGGCTTGGGTTGGGATTACGGTGGTATTCCACAGCTTGATGGAACTAAAATAGCGAATTATAAAGGCCAACTTGTTTTGCGGATGAGTGTAGATGAAAAGCTTGCTCAGAAGTATGAGAAAGAGTCGCTAGCAATTTCAGGTGACGGTGTTACATTGTCTTCGAGTAATCCTAGTTTGAACCGTTTGGGTGTTAATGTTAGGCAAATGATTGTCTTTTTTGATTAATTCGTAATAATCACTCGTACTAATCACTTTAGTGATTATGGTAATCACTGAAGTGATTATTACGAGCGGGTTGGGCATCATGTGCGGTAGGCAATACGCAGGCTTTGTATCAAAATAATTAACGATGCAACTGCCATTCCGGCGCCCCAAACCCAGTATGGTAAAAGTAATTGTTGTTGAATTTGGGCGGTATCAGATAGTCCTAATGGTCCGGCTGTATAACTAAATAAATAATTTAATTGGTGATAAGTACTTATACAGGCTTGGACTCCTAGAAATTGCACGGCAAAACCTTGTACCCAACGACTGGCTTTGAGTCCAACCGCAAGAATTGTTACACCAAGTAAGGGTATTAATACAAATCCAAAGGGTGAACGTACCCATATTAAGGTTGATATTAATAAACTTATTCCTAATATTTTTAAACTTAATGATGCTGTTTTAAAGCTGCGTGATGCGATAATTAAAGCGGCGCCTGCAATTGGTGGTCCCATTGGTCCTGCGGCAGCAACTAACGAGCGACGTATAGGGTCCCAAGATGAAGGAAATGCAAATGTAGCAACCCCAGAACCATTAGAGAATATTTGTAACTGCTCAAAATTTCCTCCGAGTAGCGCTGCTGTTAAACCATGCGCCATTTCGTGAAACCAAGTTGCCAAAATTGTAAACGGATAAAGAATATAGTCACCACCAGGAATTTGCCATAGCACTGCTGTTGCAATGGCTGCTGCTATCAACCATTTAAGCCCCATGCGGTCTATAACCGCTGGGGCCTCTTTTGCGAGCAAAGGTTCGTTATATTTCCACTGTTCGCTCATACTACGTCCACTTATACACTTGACTCTATCGTAACTAGACTGAACTGGGTTTGTGGGATGTTGCCCAAATATCTAGTTCGCTTGGCGCCAATGTATTTGTTTCCAAATGAATCTGAATTTGCGGACCAGAGCGTGCTAAACGAAAAATAACTCCATCGCTGACTCCGGATTGCAAAATTTTCTCGCCATTTATATATGTTCCATTTGCTCCCAGACTTACGATTTCCCAACCGGGAGTTACACGTCGTACTTCTACGTGGTGGCGAGAAACCACGGCACTATAAAGAACAACATGATTATCGCTCGCTCGTCCGATGCGGATTATAGATTCGCCCTCAAAAGTCCAACTTTGAGGTGGAAGAGATTCTAGTGGGTGTATGAGGCTAAGTGTTATCACGCGCCGAAGCTGTATTAAATTTCTACTGTTTGAAACAGAAATGTTACCAAATCACCCTTGCCTAAACCAATGCGGTCGCCTGGTCGAAGCCTGTGTCTATTGCCGGGTAGCAATGGTAAGTTGTTAATGTAAGTGCCGTTTGAACTACCTACATCTTCTATATAGTATGCGTCAGCTTCGACGCGAATATCGGCGTGAATCCGCGAGACAATTTCCGAGTTCGAGAAACCCGATACATCGATATCTGGCGGGATACGGTCATTCGGTTTACCAATATGAATTACCGGAATATTTTGCGGTAGTTCTATGGTTTGTTCCGACTGCACGTGAACAAGCCGTGAGGTTATTTGCTGTAGCTGGGTTCTAGCTGGCGATGGTGCAGGCGCCGATACTGGTTCCGCTTGCGTAACAGGTTCAGGAATAAATGCAACAGGCTCTGGTTCCGGTGGTGCAACAGGCTCTGGTTCCGGTGGTGCAACAGGCTCTGGTTCCGGCACTATAGTTGGGGGTGGTACAACAATTGGTGGCGAAGTTGCAATTGGCGGAGCTGTAACGGTAGGTGTAGGAAAATTTGCAGGAGTGGGTGTGTATTGTGGTCTTTCATTCACAACCACAGCTGTCGGTGGAAGAGGTTCTGGGTCTGGAACTAAAAGCGGAGCAGGAGGCGCCGTCACCACAATTGGTTGTGGTACTACTGTTTCAGGTGGTGGAACTTCTTGTGGCACTTCTACAGGTGTTTCAAAGGCAACTGTAGGTGGTGCTACCGTGGGATAAGGAGTACCAACAGCAGCAGCCCGCAAATTAAAGCCGCACTGACCGCAGAACGATGCATCTGCCTGCACGGTTGCCCCACAGCTTGGACAGCTAACTGTAGCTGGTAATGGGGTGTAGCAAGCTTCACACTGGACGGCACCGTCTGGGTTGGGGTGATTACAGTTAGGGCAGACGATCATGGAGATAAGCCTTTGTTCTAGGTCATCTAATGGTTATTGTAAAAAGCAAAGAATTTGCTCTCACTTTTAATTATTTACTTTGGCGCAAGACAAGTTAGTTGCTAGCAACACAAAAGAATAAGCATGTTTCAGTTTTGGGTTTTTAGATATACTGAAAGTATACCCATACCTTTATCTGTTATACTTCCGCTGCTGCTAACTCGTCACCCGCAGCCGCATCTAATAGCCACAAAAGCTCTCCTTGCGGTTTAATCAAGCGAGATGGGTAAGTAAAGTTGTCAGCAGCAGGTGCGAACACTTGCGCTAAAGATGGTTTTTTATTAGCACCAGCCACTACAAACATAACGCACCGAGCCGCGTTAATAAATGGGTATGTGAAAGTTATGCGCTGACTATCTCCTTTATTACCAACGGTAACAAGCTTATCAGTGACTTTTAACGCATCGGTATGAGGGAACAATGAAGCCGTATGAGCATCGTCACCCATACCAAGTAAAATCACATCCAATGCTGGGAATTCACCATTGTTAACTTTAAAGAATTCTTGGAGTTCTTTTTCGTGTTTAGCTGCTGATACTGCTGGGTTGCCATCAAGAGTTGGCATCGCGTGAATATTTTGTGGGGGAATATTAACTTTGTTCAACCACGCTTGACGTGCCATCAGTTCATTACTATCTGGATGGTTAGGTGGAACATAACGTTCATCACCCCAAAACACGTGTATTTTCTCCCAAGGTAGATTTTGGGCGGCAATCGCCTCATACAATGGTTTAGGTGTACTACCTCCTGATAAAGCAATTGTGAACTGACCGCGTGCTTCGATAGCTTCAGAGAGCTTCGACAAGATTATAGACAGCGAGCGTTCAATTAATGCAGGCAAATCAGGCAAAACTTCTACTTTCCGATTCATGTCATCACCACGTTGCTGACTTATCAGCAATTACAATAGCGAAAATATTCGCTTTCCTTTGTGATCACTTATATTTAATTAACGAGAATTGTATCCCGCTGTGCTGTTAATAGCTGTGTAATGCCCTTTTCGGCAAAATCCATTAACTGATTTAGCTGATTTCGGCTAAAACTTCCTTCTTCAGCAGTTCCCTGAACTTCGATAATTCCAAGATTTTGATTCATCACCACATTAAAGTCTACTGTTGCTGCTACATCTTCAACGTAGTTCAAATCTAAAAAAGGATCGCCTTCTAACAATCCTACTGATACTGCCGCGACTTGTCCTACTAACGCAGAGCGTTGTAACACACCTTGTTCCAGTAATTTATTTAAGGCGCCAGCGACAGCTATAAAACCACCAGTTATGGCTGTTGTTCGCGTTCCTGCATCAGCTTGTAAAACATCAGCATCAACAGTTATCGTCCGTTCGCCCAATGCCTCAAAATCAATTGTCGCTCGTAGCGAACGACCAATCAATCTTTGAATCTCTTGTGTCCGTCCCGATAACTTTAAAAATTCGCGTTCATGCCGCTGTTGCGTAGCCGATGGTAGCATTCGGTACTCAGCAGTCAGCCAGCCTTTACCTGTTCCTTCAAGAAACCTAGGAACACCATTACTTATACTTGCCGTGCATAGAACCTTGGTTTCGCCGCAAGATGCAAGTACAGAACCAGCAGCATAGCGAGTAAAGTTTTGCTGAAAGCTGACTTTCCGCAGTTCATAGGGTTGCCGACCATCGGGACGCTGCCACATATGTAAATTGCCTCAAATTTATAATAAAAGAGGATACTTCCCTTTATGCAATACTGTGAATTAATCTAATTGATTTTATATAACTGAGGTAAGACATCAACCGATAAGTGAAATTATATCTTCAAGGACTTTATTAGGTGGCTGGTCGCCATTAACCGTAATTAAACGGCGCCTGCGGTCATAGTACTCCAAAATTGGAATAGTCCGGTCATAGAACAACTCAACGCGACGTTGAACAATCTCTGGATGGTCGTCGGGTAAAGAACGTCCCAGAGAACGACTTACCATTACAGCTTCAGAAACTTGTAAGTATACAGCAAACGACAGCTTTTGTGCTAATTCATCGAGTAAAAAATCTAACTCCTCAGCTTGGAAAGCAGTACGAGGATAACCTTCTAATATCCACCCACGTTCGACATCTATATTTTTAAGACGTACACGAACAAACTCAATCATCAATTCGTCAGGGACAAGCTCACCAAGCTTTATATAAGGCATTGCAAGACAACCTAACTTTGATGAACTTGCTACAGCTTCACGTAAAACCTCACCCGTCGAAATCAGAGAAATATCAAAGTGCGTACAAAGACTATGAGCTTGCGTACTCTTCCCTGAACCTGAACCTCCTAAAATCACTAGTCTCACGACAAAACACTCCTAATGTAGTCAAAAATAAAACTATCTAAATTTGTTGTGCCCAAACAAACGGCAAATGTAACATAGATAGACTACTCCCAAGGCTTTGATTTTTGAATTAATTCCTGTATCGTGAATGCTGGTTCTCATTTTTACTACATCCTATGTGAGTAAGCGTGTAAATATAAATTTTAATTCCACTTGACTTAAAGGCAAACCAAATGATTGACTAGGAATGCCACTTACTCGCCCACACTAAATAACAAAAATCCTGGGTATAGAGAAAAAAAATTTCAAATTCAACATCCGCAAATTCTCTCAAAGTCATTGTTCTTTTTTAAACATTAAATTATGGTTGTTCAGTTAGAAACCCCAAGCACAAATCAGACTCTAAGATTACCATATACAGTTGAGGGTTTAATACAAGTTTTTACTACATCGCATCGTAACTTTTTTACCACAGTTATGGCAGAAGCACTTAGACTAGCAGGTCAAGGAACTCCCGTACTAGTAGTGCAATTTCTTAAAGGTGGTATTCATCAAGGGTGTGAAAAACCAGTAAAGCTAGGGCAAAAACTAGATTGGATTCGCTGCGATTTACCGCGATGTATTGATACACCCCATCTTGAAGACAGCGAAAACGAATCGCTACAAAAATTGTGGCAACATACACAAAAAGTAGTATTTTCTCTTAAGTATTCTCTCGTTGTACTAGATGAGTTAAGCTTGGCAATAAATCTTGGCTTAATACCCGAAACTGATGTATTAAGCTTTTTAGCAAGGCGCCCTTCCAACATAGACATCATTCTCACAGGTCCAGAAATGCCCAAATCCATTTTGGACATAGCAGACCAGATAACAGAAATTCGCCGTAGTCAAAGACCGTAGGTTGGGCATCGCCCAACAATCATATCTTCAAAATATTCTATAAATCCGCTTCCCCATTAACACCGTGATAAAAAACGACATTTGGATTCAACAAATGGCTCAACAGGGAATGATATCTCCCTTTGAACCAAGCTTAATTCGCCAGTTAAAAAACGATGATGCATCATCACCACGTCACGTTATTAGCTACGGACTATCTTCTTACGGTTACGATATCCGCTTATCTCCTGTAGAATTCCGCATTTTCCGTCATATTCCCGGTACCGTAATAGACCCCAAAAACTTTAACCCACAAAACTTAGAATCTACCCAACTTCATACAGATGAAACCGGAAGTTACTTTATACTTCCTGCTCACTCATACGGTTTAGGTGTAGCCCTAGAAAAATTACAAGTTCCAGATTACATCACAGTAATTTGTATCGGTAAATCTACGTATGCACGCTGCGGAATTATCGCAAACTTAACACCAGCAGAAGCCGCTTGGCGTGGTCATCTAACTTTGGAATTTTCCAACTCTTCAAGCGCTGATTGTCGTATATACGCATCCGAAGGAGTAGTACAGCTATTATTCCTAGAAGGAGAACCTTGTGCAATTAGTTACGACACCCGACAAGGTAAATACCAAGACCAAGCCGAAAAAGTAACCTTAGCAAAAGTCTAATTGAGTGCTGAGTGCTGAGTGCTGAGTAATAATTTATCACTCATAACTCTAATGTCCTACTCAGCACTCAGCACCTTTAACTCATAACTCTTCTTAAGGCGCCAATCTTCCTTTACCTAGTCGAGTAGACTTATACCATGTTGCAATTGCAGGCGCCCATTCTTCAAGATGAGGAAATATCATTTCACACAACTTTTGAATTTCTAGCTGTGCGTCTTTTTTGTAACGCAAATCAAGAAAATGCAGAAGCGAGCGTAAATTGAAACTAACGACAAAATGCTGCCGATAATCAAACGGAACCTTTCCACGTGCGTGTTCCTCAGACATTCCAGATTCAAAATCAGCTTTATATCGCTTTGCCGCTTCTAAACACCACTGTAAATCCGCTTCTCTTTTTTCAGGCGAGTAGTAATATTTTTTACCCTGACGGTCGCTATAATATCCAACTGGACGTAAGTAAAAAACATCCTCAACTTCTTTCTTACCATCGACTACATCGACCACTTGCCTACCCGTATATCTATAGGATTGAACATCAAATGATATACCGACTCTGTGAGTACGTGCCTGCTGCATAACACTGTGAGGAAAATAACCACAGTTAAAAACTATCTGTGGATGTTCCATTGGTCCAAAATGTCCTCTGTCACCAGCTAGCAAGCGTTTAATTATCAACTCTCCACAAGCTTCTTCGCTAGGAAATGTATCACGCTCGTCGTACACGAACGCTTCTGTGTAGTCTTGGTGCATTGCAGCATAAATGACCTGTTGGGGATTTGGGGTTTTGGCTAATACCTCTACGCGGAATCGTTCCATTTTGGGACTTACGGTTAGTTTCTACAACTTTGGGCTATGTAACCCAGAGAGTCATCATATAATGCAACGCTCCAGGATACATATTTAACAAAATTGCTTAACACTCTTTACATAAATTAATATTGCGTTTACAATTGTTTACAAATCCAGCAATAAATTTTTAGGAAAATCCCATGACATACAAAGGTGCTATCGTAGACGACCAGGGTAAAATGAATAATTTTGCTCTTGAGCCAAAGGTATATGTAGATGAACAAGGCGACCGCACTGGTTTCACTCCTTATGCTGAGTTACTCAATGGTCGTTTAGCGATGATTGGTTTTATTTCGTTGATTGCGTTGGAAGTATTTACCGGACACGGTATTTTCGGTTTCTTGCAAAATCTCTAAATGTGAAAGTATTTAACTAAGTAAAAATAGTCGTAGTAATTGTGATTCGACGATATTTAATAAACCCGCTCTTACATGTTGATGTGTTGGGGCGGGTTTATCATGGTTTTAGGCACTACACAAAAAGGGTTATATATGGCTTTGACAGCATCTACGATGGTAAATCTCGGTACACAGGCGCCTGAATTTTCACTACCAGATGTAGTATCAGGAAAAACTATCTCACTATCTAATTATGAAGGGAAGCCGTTGCTGGTAATGTTTATATGTCAACATTGTCCATTTGTAAAGCATATCAAAGGCGAACTAGCTCTTTTAGGCAAAGATTATTTAAATACTGATTTGGGTATTGTAGCGATTAGCGCTAATGACGCAGAAAAATATCCTGATGATGCGCCTGAATCTTTAAAAGCAATGGCAATAGAATTAGATTTAAAATATTCTGTTTGTTACGATGAAAGTCAAGAAGTGGCAAAAGCTTACACTGCTGCGTGTACACCAGATTTCTTTTTATTTGATGTAGGACATAAATTAATTTACCGTGGACAATTAGACAACAGTCGTCCAAGTAATAATGAACCAGTGACAGGAAAAGATTTGCGCGCGGCAATAGAATCAGTGTTAACAGGCAAAGAAATCATCGGGGATCAAAAACCAAGCATAGGATGCAATATAAAATGGAAACCAGGTAATGAGCCAAATTACGTTGGTTAATGGGAAGAACGGAATAGTTAGTAGTACATATACATTGATTAAATAATTCCTCACTCACAAAAAAACTACTAACCATTACGCTGAAGACCTTATCCATTAGTACAAGCGTAATTAAACGCTTGACATTAGTGCTTAATCTCCAAATTTAAAATATAAGTTCCTAATTGAACTTTCCCCGACCATAATTCATACTCAACTCGTAAATGTTCAGGTAACGGATGTCCGTTAAGAATAAGACTACGAGTGTAATTACGGAGACGAATTGGTTCATGAGGTTGAAATGATTCGCTGGGTAGCCAATACCTACTTACACCACACACACCCTGTTCCCAGAAGTGGCGGTAACTCAGCTGTGCATTTCCTTGCATTGTCATAGTGACGCGATAAGGCGATATTTCCAGCCATATAATTCTAGGACTACCAGGGGTAGGAATGTTACAGCTTGGATACATTTCCTCGTGCGTTCGGCGAACAGATTCACTATTTTTTTGGTGCGGCGCCGTCAAGAGTAGATGGAATCTATCGCTGTCTTTTTGATACAATGTTGCCGCAGTCTCGACGACAGACCACACGGGAAGGTCTGTAGAAATGAGCGACAGGCATACGGGCTTGCGTTGGTGTGTCAGCATGGGAGCGATACCGGCAATTAAGTTCCAATTAAGAAAAAAAACAAAACACAGACTAGTGGTCAATTCCTGATAAGAGCGAGCATCCTGATAAAATGGGCAATGCAAAACAACCGTAAAACTAAAGCAAAAATAAATTCAAGCGAGATAGAGCAGCCCGACCATAGAAAGCGGTAGGATAATGTTCGCAGTCACACGCCAGTTTATCCTAATGTCGCCTTCTGTTATAACCGTAGAAACAAAAGAAGACGTTTCGCTTTCTTTAGTTATTAACCAGATAAGTTCTGGTATCTCCTTACAGGGTCGCATACTCGTACCAGGTGATAAGTCTATCTCTCATCGTGCCCTAATGTTGGGTGCTTTGGCACAAGGAGAAACGAAAATTCAAGGTTTACTTCTCGGAGAAGACCCTCGCAGCACTGCGAGTTGCTTTCAAGCGATGGGGGCAAAAATTTCTCCGCTTAATAGTGAGATGGTAACAGTAACAGGTATTGGGCTTGGTAACTTGCTTGAACCCATTGATATTCTCAATGCTGGTAACTCAGGTACGACGTTACGATTGATGCTGGGCATTCTAGCTTCGCACCCAGATAGATTTTTTACTGTTACTGGCGATAGCTCACTACGTTCACGTCCCATGTCGCGCGTTGTTAAACCTTTGCAACAAATGGAGGCGCAAATTTGGGGACGAAAAGATAATTCGCTTGCTCCCTTAGCTATACAAGGAAAGGTACTCAAACCAATTCACTATCATTCGCCAATTGCATCAGCGCAAGTCAAATCCTGCATTTTATTAGCTGGATTAATGACAGATGGCAAAACAACTGTTACTGAACCCGCAATCTCGCGTGACCACAGCGAACGGATGTTACGTGCCTTCGGCGCCGACTTAGAAGTTGACCCTGATTCTAAAAGTGTAACTGTCACAGGCGGAAAATCGCTACATGGTCAAAACGTAATTGTACCAGGTGATATTAGTTCAGCAGCTTTTTGGCTCGTCGCTGGAGCTATTGTTCCTAATTCCGAATTGGTAATTGAAAACGTCGGTGTGAATCCAACTCGTACAGGAGTATTAGAAGCATTAGAAATGATGGGCGCCGACATTGAGTTACAAAACCAACGCGAAGTAGCCGGGGAACCAGTAGCCGATTTGCGCGTGCGTACTAGTAAATTAAAGAGTTGTACTATCTCAGGAGATATAATTCCTCGGTTGATTGACGAAATTCCAATTTTAGCAGTAGCAGCCGTATTTGCTGAAGGTACAACAATAATAAAAGACGCTGAAGAACTGCGAGTCAAAGAAAGCGACCGTATCGCTGTAATGGCAAAGCAATTAACTAAAATGGGTGCCAAAGTTACAGAACTTCCCGACGGTATGGAAATAACTGGTGGAACACCATTAACAGGGTCAGATGTAGATAGTCATACAGACCACCGCATCGCCATGAGTTTAGCAATAGCTGCACTCAACGCTAAAGGAACTACAACAGTAAACCGCGCTGAAGCTGCAAGTATTTCCTACCCTGACTTTACGAATACTCTGCAAAAAATCATAGTCAGCTAACTGACAACGGATTATGAACGGATGTAACGGATAATTAACTTATCATTACAACTCGTTCTAACCCGTTTAGAGTATAACGTGACAAATACAGTGATAAAAATGTTACCAAAATTACATAATAATCCTGGTTTACGTTTAGCCAGTGGTGCAGCATTCACATTTTTCATAATTTGTTCAATATTAAACTTACACCGTTACTGGAGTTACTACGCTTCATTTGACCAAGGATTATTTAATCAATTATTTTGGAATAGCGTTCACGGTAATTTCTTTGAAAGTTCACTATCATCAACACTTTCAACCAACGTCGTTCATGCTCAAAAGGCGCCTGAAGTATTTTACAGTCATCTAGGACAACATTTTAATCCGATTTTTTTACTATGGATGCCAATTTATGCAGTATTTCCTTACAATGAAACATTAATTATTTTACAAGTTTTATTTGTAACATTTGCGGGCTTAGTATTATACGCATTAGCGCGACATTACTTACAACCAATGCTCGCAGCAATGATAACAGTCAGCTTTTACTGTACAACCACTGTAAACGCTCCCACCTTAGCCAACTTTCATGATATCAGCGCGGCGCCGTTATTACTATTTGCTGTCTTATTGGCAATGGAAAAGCAGAAATGGTGGTTATTTTTTCTATGTGCCATTTTACTACTCGCAGTTCGCCAAGATGTAGGGATATCTTTATTAAGTATTGGCTTTTATATGCTTGTGAGCAGACGCTTTCCCCGTATGGGTTTAGTAGTATGTTTTCTTAGTATTGGTTATATACTGCTAGTAACCCAATATATCATGCCACAATTTTCTGCTGATGTTGCTCGAAGAATGACAATAGAAAGATTTGGGCAGTTTACCACAAATCCAGAAGCATCTACAGTAGATATAATTTTGGCTATTTTAACTAATCCAATGCGATTATTAGGAGAACTTTTTCGTGGTTTTCCAAATAAATTGGGCTATATCGTTGTTCATAGTTTAGCTTTAAGCATAATACCAGTTTTATCAAGTGCTACTTGGACAAGCGCAGGTTTTCCTTTACTTTACTTATTTTTGCAGCGAGCGAGTAACGCTTTAAAAATTTCCATTCGCTACGCCATGCCAATTGTACCAGGAATATTCTACGGAGCAATTATTTGGTGGTCAACAAGACAAAATTTATATAAACAAGCTAAAATACGCCGTTTTTGGAAAACTTGCATTATTTTATCATTAATAGTATCAATATTAGGAAATCAAAACAGCGTTTTTTATTTTCTAATCCCAGATACAATCAGCCCATTAGTATACATATCAATTCCAGAACAATGGAATCACGTCTATCAATTTCAACCTTTAATTAAGCAAATACCCGCAAACGCTAGCGTATCAGCTACTACTGAACTTATCCCCAAACTATCCAACCGTCGAGAAATAGTCCGTTTATCACAATTACGATTAGTCAACGACGCACGACAAACCATTACAGTAGAGTACATCATTGCTGACATTTGGAGGCGCCATAAAAACCAAATAGCGAAAAAACGCCCATTATTAGAAGATTTTTTCCAATTTATTGACGAAGTTACTAATAATCAACAATATGGAATAATTGGCTTTGCTGATGGAGTAATTCTACTTAAAAAATCCACTATATCGAATTCTCAAGCAACTAGCGCTTGGTTGAATTTTCGTAAGAAGTCAGAAGTAGCTAGTGGCAACGGATTATGAATGGATGTAAAGGATAGTTAATTTATTGTTACAAAATATTTCATCTTTCAATGTGACGTGGCACCACCATAACCCACAATAACAAAAGCGATACAATATATATTATTTGAGATTATAGGAAAAATTATGCAAGTCCGGCGCCTAAAAATTGAATCTTTTCGAGGTATCGACGATTTGACGCTGGAATTTAGCGATAAAACTCCCACCGTGCTTATTGGAATCAATTGTGTAGGCAAATCAAGTATTTTAGAATGTTTTGCCATCCTTTTATCGCAGTTGATAGGCAATATTACACCAACTAGCTTGTAACTTGATAATCTGTATATGACAAGTTAGGCCATTTAATCTCTAACTCCGGTCGTCTGTACATTTGTTTAAACTAAGTATCCCTGATTTTTGCCCCACTCTAGCCAAGCTTCTGCCATCTGTTTAACTTTTCCTCTTTGTTCTGGCTTTATTGGGTTTACACCTGTAATTTCATTTAATGCAAATAACCAGTACAAAGGGTTCTTCTTAAGCTCTTGAAGTAGCAATGGTACGATTTTATTACCCATCCTAATTATTTCTTTGTAAGCAGGATGTTCAGACACGGTAGCAGTAGAGGAAATTCCTTCTACCTCAGTTTCCCACTGATTGGCAAGTATATAAAACCTATTTGATATCTCTAATGGAACTACAGATTTAACATCAGCTTTTAATGATATTTCTTGCTGGTTAAGTAAACCTTCGATACTAGTTTCAACTAGCTCTTCAACCGATACATTGCAATTATTGGCTAGTTGTTGCAACTTTAGCCATTGTTCATCCGGAATTTTTATGACAATAGTATTCATTTTACTTATGCTATGAGATAATATGATGTTCAGTGTAGCATTTTCTAAAAAGTCGAGCCTTTTGCTGTAAAAAATAATAACATTATGTTAATTAAAGTAGTTGAATCAAATGAGGTAAATCTTGTTTCGGTTCATTATCAAAAAGCTGGTTACAGTAAACAAGTAAACCCTGAAGATACTGTTATCGCAGCATTCCAAGGGAATGAAATTATTGGCGCCGTTAGATTGTGCCCACAAGACGATTATTTAGTATTGCGGGGGATGCAAGTAATCAAAGAATACCAGCGCCAAAAAATAGGTACTGCTTTGCTACATAAGTGTGCTGAAATTATTCAAAGTACAGCTTGTTATTGTTTACCATATAAACATCTAGTAAATTTTTATCAAAAAGCTCAATTTGACGAAATTGATTCTAAGTATGCTCCAATACACCTTCAAGAAAGATTAAATAATTATTCTTCCTTGAGATTAAATCTTACAATCATGTGTAGAAACGCAAGTTAAAAGCGGTAATTACGATTTTTTACCCACAAGCTTAGTGGAATTGCGTTACCTTGGGCATCAACTTTTGCTTCTACTACAAATGGTTGTGGTTGTCCTGGTTTTACTTGTTGCGCTTGGGATATGTCTGTGTTGATTTTGTCTCGTTGGTCTTCGGGTAGGTAGTAGGTTTCTAGGTTGTAGTTGACCGAGTTGTATTGAGAAATACCTTTGATGGCTACTTGGTTCGGCGCCACTGATGTGGGTTTCTCTATACTAATACGTACAGGTTTCCAAGGTGAAGGCGCCGCTTGTTGTGATGGTTTTTGCTCTTGCAATGTTACGTAAATAGTTGTGTTTTGGGCAATTGGAGCATATTTTTTGTCTTGACCAGGTGCTTTTTTAACTACTTCATCCCAACCTGGAAGTTTCTTTAAATTGTCTTGACGGGAAATATCGTAACTAAGGGTTTGTGAATAGCCGCGTAGTAGGTCATATGGGTCTACTGGTAAGGTTTGTAATACGACTGTTTTACCTGTTATGTGGGTGTATACTGCTTGTGCTGGAATGGAGAGGATAAAGGCTGTTTGGATAAGAAGCGGTACTGCGAATCGCCAAGTTTTCATAATGTGTTACGGATTAGGATTTTGTGTAATATTGCCTGTGCGACGTTCAAACCAAATTCCGGCGCCAATTACTGCGACACCACATAAAATAAATACAAAAGATTTAAATAGTAATTGGGTATCGTACTCTAACATGCGGCTGATAATTTGCAATGTTAGTAATATAATTCCACCCCAATAGGCGCCTCTTTTTCCTAATTCCAGTGCTTCCTTGATTAAACAACAAGCTAATACAGCTAAAAGCAGATTGAAAGTAAAGATAGAAATTGCAGGAGCTATAACGCGGAAGTGATGTAAAACAATAACGGTACTACTTAAAAGAATGAAGCACCCAACAAAAATGTTAGTAGCTTCAATTCGAGTATTTTGTCTAGGACGTAATAAGTTCCACCACTGCCAAATTGCTATGAGCGTAAAAATAACTACATCGATTACAGGGAACCAAGCTTGTAAAGAGTTAGAGACATTAGCTTGATAATTGGACTCCCATTGCCAACGGAAGGAGTAGATATAGAAATTGATAGCAAAAAATACAAAAGTTAACGTGCGTGCGGTTGGTTGAAATCGTGGTGAGTTTGAATTTAAGAAAGAAAATGGAGAGTCGCTGTAACTCCACAATAATGCAGGTGGTATGGCAAGTGCAGCCAATCCAGGCCAAAAAGGTATATTTGAATAGATTAGGTCAAATGAACGTAGATTAAATTGTAAGTTTATAACTATTGCTATTGCACTTAATCTAAAAATCCATCGTGAACGGCATGAATAAGCCAAAGGTACGAATAGCATAGCTAAAATTAGGGGCATGTGTCTTATCATTACATGTCCCCAACTTTGATATTTCTCCCAATAGTAGACTTCAGAAAGTCCTGTCCAGTAACCAATTTGTAATAGTATTAAGGCAAGTACGGCAAGCGTTGTGATATGTAAACTACACGCCATTAGTACAACGGCTAAACCCCAAGCTAAATAAAGCTCATATGGAGAACCACCAATGTGGAACATTTGCGCTAATAGTCCCATATTGGCACCTATCAGCAAGTTACCCAAAAGTATCAAACCTGTCCCGAATGTACGCTTGCGTCGTTGGGTTCTTCTTGCTGTAATAGAAGTGGGTAACGGTTGGCGCCACAAGTAGAAACCAGAAATATTAGTAGCTAAAAATAAACTTAGTAATAGTACTAACTTAATTTCACGTGATAAAACTTGCCAATTGGCAGCTACAAACGTAATTAGACCCAAAGCCAGTAATACGGCGCCTAAACCAATTAGTATAAAAACGAAACTATCACGTCCTTCAGCTTCGAGATTATTAAATTCATACCTAGTAGCAAGTTGTTCGTATAAATGCTCGTCAATCAAGCCTTCATCACGCCAAAGTTGCGCTTCGGTACACAACTTACGCTTAAAATTATCACTCATGCTAGCTTCACTCCAACGCTGTTGAAAAGTTTAACAGCTTATATTTGCCAGTATGAAGCCTGCTAGATTTTTAACCAAGCTGTAATGTGACAGTTTAAATTGTTAGTTGAATTTCTAAATTAACTTTAAATTAATTTGCTGCTGCTTCTTGATAGATAATTTCTTGGAATTGAATTACGTCTTTTTGTGGGTCAGATAAGCTAACCTTAACAAGTAACTCTTCTCCCAACGTCACTGGACGCTTGAAGAACATTGGTAACTGTAGACCTAAATCTTCAATTAAAATCAGTGCTAAACCGCTATCTTCGCGTAACCACATTAACACAGTAACTTCCCAAATTTCATCAGGGTTACGGCGTAAATACTCAAGTGCCCAGTAGCGATTAGTTTGCCGCTCGACCATTGTGACTTCTTGAGTAATTGTAGTCACCATTATCATTACTTCTCTAAGCTGGTCTGCGGTGAAAGGCAATACTTCCCCGCGTAAATGCGCTTTTAATTGGAAGTGGGTAAGTAAATCACTATAACGGCGAATTGGAGAAGTTGCTTGTGTGTAAGTATCTAAACCTAGACCTGCATGACGAACTGGGGTAATGCTCATTTCACTTTTAGGCATACACCGACGCATTGCACAAGCGCGCACAAATCCCGCAGGCAACAATATTAATTCTTCTTCTGGTGGTAACTCTGGCTGAGGCTGACCACGGAAAGGTAAAGGTATATTATTTTCTTTTCCATATCGAGCGGCTACTTCCCCGGCAACAATCATCATTTCGGCAACAAGCCGACGTGAGGGAGAATCATCTAATAAATCGATGCTAACTTCATCTCCTTTCACTTTAATCATCGCTTCGGGCATATTAATACTTATTGCCCCTTGAGCATAACGCCATGCTTTGCGTTTCTCTGCTGCATCAGCTATGTCTTTAATTTCCGGTTCTGCTTGAACGCCTAATTGTAACATTTCGTCAACATCTTCGTAGGTAAGACGATATGTTGGCTTAATCAAGCTAGCGTGAATACAGTAATCTACAACGGCGCCTGCTTCATCCAAAATAATCCCAAAACTCAAAGCGCAACATTCTCTACCTTGAACCAAACTCATTGGTCCAGTGGCTAATAATTCGGGGAACATTGGCACCATTCCCGTAGGTAAATATACGGTACTGCCGCGCCTGCGTGCCTCTAAATCTAACTCATCTTCTGGCATCAACCAGCGCGTTGGGTCAGCAATATGAACCCAAACACGTTCACGTCCGTCTGGTAATCGTTCCCAACTTAAACCATCATCAATCTCGGTGGTACTCTCATCATCGATAGTGTACACCTTGAGATGCGTTAAATTCAGACGGTCGATATCTTTATCTGGTGGGATAAAATCCAAACGCTGCTGCGCCACTTCTATTACCTTTGTAGGGAACTGGATTGGAATTGACGAACGACGCAAAAATAGGTTCTCATGGGGACTCCATAAACCTAGGTCGATAAGAAGTTGAAAAGCTGCTTGGGGTGTAGCAGGGCGCCCCAATAAATTCATCGTTTCTAGTACAGGCGCACTGGGAGGATAAGCGCGCGCGACAGTTTCATAAGTGACACCCGCTTTAGTAGTGTCAGCAAGTAGGGCTGCGTATTTTTCTAAAGCTTCAATACGATGACGGTCATGTCGCTGCCACTCAACAGGTGTACCGTTAAGCGCTTTGTCAACTCGGTCTAAAAATTCTTGCTGTCCTCTAACTTTAAGAGCTTCTACTTCCAATTGATGCTTACGCTCTGCGACCTGTGTAGTAGTTCGAGGTTCGTAGGCATCTCCTTTCTGCTTAAAGTAAGTTTTGTCGTCAGACAATAACCAATAAGCAGCATAACATTGAGAAGGTAAAGATTCTGAAAACAGCAGTTCTGCCATTTGCTTCGGGGTAACAACTTCGCCGTCTTCAACGAGTAGTTCCCAAGCAACCTCAAGACTTGATGGGTCTAAGTAACCATTAACTTCTTGTAGAAACTTTGGTATCTGTGACGGTTGAAAACTTTCCCCAGTCACTGTATAAGTAATTTGCCGAGGGGCAAGGCTGTGGGGTTGACCTCGTTCGTCGATTACAAAAACACGGGTTTTACCATCTGGTCGGTCAACTACTCCCAGACGTCGTTCTGCTCCAACCCGAAATTCTACTAGCGTCCCCTTCTCCACAAGCCTTTAAATTATAGATTTGTCTTCGACAATGAATGGATTTTAAGATTTTAGATTTTAGCTTGGATTCCCGAATTATATAACTAGTATGTAATACAAAAATCCTATATCTTTTAGATTGTTAAACAAAGTTAAACAAATAAGATCCTAGATTTTGGGAAAATTGGATACTTTGGCAAATCCATTCATTGTCAAAGACTTGTCAAAGACAAATCCAAAATCCAAAATCCAAAATCAGTTTAGCCTTCTGCGTTAATGAACGGCAATAAAGCCATAATTCGCGCGCGTTTGATTGATAACGTCAAATCACGCTGCTGCTTTGCAGTCAGTCCAGTTATACGACGTGGAAGGATTTTGCCACGCTCGGTAACAAACTTACGTAGCAAATCAACATCTTTATAATCGATTGGTTCACCGGGTTTAATCGGTGACAGACGGCGACGATAGTAACTCATTCCTACAAAATGTCCTCTACTTAATCTCTTTGTGAGTCGTGTGCTTGTTACAGTGCGTACAGAACTTACTTAGTTCTAGACGGTTGGTTGTATTGCGACGATTTTTAGTCGTAGTATAACGCGATACACCAGGGGAACGTTTGTCAGAATTTGACCTACATTCAGTACATTCGAGTGTCACTACAATACGGACACCTTTGCTCTTAGCCATAATTGTTCAAACCAACGGTAAAGCTTGAAGAGAATTTAACACAAACTCCTATAATCGCACATTGCGCCGCGTTTTTTCAACTAGTCGCTTTAATTTTAAGTCCAGCGAATAGCCGCGACGCGACGAGACAACCATAGTACTAGCATAGCGGTCATGCAGTGCTTGTTGCCATTGAGTATCCGAAAACGCCGTACAGCAATCAATAGCCAGAGGAATTACTAGCAGTATAGCAGTCGGATTCCGAATAATATTACCCAAAGCAATCGACACTAAAAGGGCGCCCAAACCAATAATAGCTTCGCGTTTAAATAAAGATAGTAAATCAGGAATAATGGGTTTTCCCAATTCGAGTACCTTCAAGTCAAAGCAAAAGCGCCCTAAACTTTGACCTTTATTGTTGTAAACTACAACGACCCGTAAAATCAACCAAGCGAGAACAAAAACCAATATTTGAACAACTTGAACACCAACATCACCACTACCAAACACCGAACTAACCAGCCAAGCACCCAGAAAGTCAACGCTTAAAGCCATCGCACGTCTAGCATAGCCAGCTTTAGGGAAATATGGCTCGTCGTCATTAGGCTTGGAATACTTTGTAATGGTCATAATAAGGGGAAAGGGGATAGGGGATAGGTAAAAATAATCAAATAGTTATAGTTAGCTTGTTTATTTTATTTAATTAAATTAATCGCCATGCTGTCAGTCAACAAAGCCGAAGCAATTATATACAGCTTAGTGCAACCTCTCGATAGTCAATTAGATACAGAAACTGTTGACTTACTTGGAGCAACTGGACGCATTCTAGCAAAACCTATCACCAGTCCGAACGATTTTCCCCACTGGGATAATTCAGCGATGGACGGTTACGCAGTACGCTACGAGGATGTTTCTAACTGTAATGCTGAAAACCCTGCCGTACTTTCCATTATCGAAGAAATACCTGCTGGCTATCAACCCAAATCAACACTACAACCAGGACAAGCCGCACGTATCTTTACAGGCGCCGTCATTCCAGCAGGCGCCGATACAATAGTTATGCAGGAAGTCACACAACGTAAAGACAACCAAGTTTTCATCTTTGCGGTGCCTAAACCTAAAGAATTCATTAGAAAAAAAGCATCATATTATCAAGCAGGGAATGAATTATTACCCGCAGGAATTATACTCAATGCCCCAGAAATAGCTGTATTAGCTGCCGCACAATGCAACCAGCTATGTGTTTACCGTAAAGTCAAAGTAGCAATATTATCAACAGGAGATGAATTAGTCACAGTCGATAAAACTTTACAACCAGGGCAAATAGTTGATTCCAACAACTACGCATTAATAGCTAACGTACAACAACTAGGCGCCGAAGCAATATCATATGGCATCGTGCCCGATGATGAAGAAATATTAAAATCGACTATCGAAAAAGCTGTTAGTAAGAGTTCTGGGGGCGCCGATATTATCATCTCATCAGGCGGAGTATCAGTAGGCGAATACGACTATGTAGAAAAAATTTTAGAATCACTAGGTGGAAAACTTCACATTCGCAGCGTCGCAATGAAACCAGGTAAACCCCTAACAGTCGCAGCATTCCCTGACAATAAAATATACTTCGGTCTACCAGGAAACCCAGCATCAGCATTAGTAACATTTTGGCGATTTGTCCAACCAACCATCAAAAAACTATCCGGACTCTCAGAAAATTGGCAACCCGCAATCATAAAAGCAAAAGCATTAACTGAACTACATTCCGACGGCAAACGCGAAACTTACATTTGGGGAAAATTGAAACTGATAAATGGAGAATACGAATTTGAAATAGCAGGAGGCAATCAAGTATCAGGAAACTTAATTAACCTAGCACAAACCAACGCCCTAGCAATTTTACCAGAAGAAACCAAATCGATTTTACCAGGACAACAAGTAAACGTGTTAATCGTAGGGGCGAGTTAAGCAATAATCATTAATCTTTATACTACAAAAGGTTAAAATGTGAACTTATCTCATGCGCTCGGATCTCCAAATATCATTGATGTTCGTTTCTATAGTTAGCTGAAACTGGTATCTACTAAAATACTCACATGGTAAAACAATAGAACAAGTTGGTAAGCGACTGCAAAACGACAGTCAAATCGAGCCGGAAGTCGGTCAAAGCATTGAAGCATCTGGAAAAACTATTCAGGAAAACGCCCAAGAATTTGTGGAAAAGTCGCAGGAATTAGCATCCGATGCCTCAACAGAGGTGTTTGTAGAAACTGTACAGGCGCATATAAACGCTAATCAAAGCCACATTGCTGCTGTTAAAGAGTTTCAAAAAGGATTACAGGCGCCGTATAATGAGGCTAAGAAGTATTCCCAGTAACATAGCAATCTTATTATTTAGTGAGAATAGTAAAGCTTAAAATCCCGGTAACTTCTACGAAACCGGGATTTTAGATGATAGAAATCTTCTCTATTTCATATTTATTGCTTATAATGCAAGCAAGTACTTGCATGAATATCATGGAGAATTTAGCTTCAAAGACATTACAAACTCGGATAAGGTTGATAAAAGCGGCAACCGAACTATTTGCTTCTTCAGGCTTGACAGGAGCGACAACCCGTGAGATAGCGCGCGTTGCTGGAGTGAATGAGGTAACTTTATTTCGTCACTTTTCAAGCAAAGAGCAACTACTAGCTGCTGTCATTCAGCAAGTTATAAGTTTACAAGCTGAAGCTTTAGCCCATCAAGATGAGTGGACTCAGGACTTGTACATTGACCTCAAACATTATGCAGAACTTTACAACCAGATGTTGGAACAGCATGAAGCACTGATTCGGACTTTTATTGGTGAGGCAAAGCGACATCCTGATGCTGCTCGTCAAATACTACATGATGCTTGTCAATCGCTAAACGAACAACTGGTGCGGTACTTAAAGAAAGGTCAAGAGAACGGTACAGTGTCTCCAGACTTCGAGCTTAAACCAGCAGTAGACATGTTTACAGGTATGCTGCTTTCCGGTATGTTGCGTCGTACCGCTACCCCAACTACGCTGGGTTATAGTAGCGAATGCTACATCGATAATTGTGTCAAGTTGTTTGTACGCGGTATTTCCACTTTAGCAATAAGTACAGTTAATAAATAAATTACATTTTTTATACTTAATTACTCAAAAAGGCTAAAAAATTTTAGGAATAACCAATTTTCAGCCTATAGCAGCCTTACCAAAATCTAACCAAAAGATAAGAGAACAAAGATGTCTCATTCTGAGTTACCTGAGTCTTCCGTTTCCGTTGAAACAGAACAGCCTGCTCTTACAGATCATAGTCAAGCCCAACAAGAATTACATGAGTCGCGAAGAGAGCAAGAGCAACCGTTCAAGCCGCGTCAAAAACCACGTTGGCCTTTGATATTGTTCATTATTCTTTCCATTGGAGGTGCGGGTTTAAGTTGGCGTTGGTGGCAAGCTAGTCATGCTAACAATACACCTAATGGTTCTTCTGGGGCAGCAGCCAAGTTACCAATGGCAACGAGTGTCAAACTAGCGGATGTAGAAACTGGAACCGTTCAAGAAACTTCAATATTTATTGGTACTTTAGAGGCGCCACGTTCCGTAACAATCAAGCCACAAGTTGAAGGGCGAGTTAGTCAAATTTTTTCTAAAGAAGGCGCGCGGGTTCAACAAGGGCAAGTAATAGTTAGTCTTCAAAGTGATGATGTCCAAGCCTTACTACTACAAAGGAAAGCAGCGTTAGAACAAGCTAGTGCAAATCTTGCTGAACTAAAAGCTGGTACTCGTCCTGAACAAATTGCCCAAGCCAAAGCTACATTAGCTCAAGCCCAAGCAAAGCTTACAGATGC
Organism: Calothrix sp. PCC 7103; assembly: GCF_000331305.1. Classification (GTDB taxonomy): domain Bacteria; phylum Cyanobacteriota; class Cyanobacteriia; order Cyanobacteriales; family Nostocaceae; genus Dulcicalothrix. Next base: position 2,615,139 of record NZ_KB217478.1, read on the forward strand.
CCAAGCTGGAGCGCAGCCACAAGAAATAGCGCAAGCGGTCGCTCAAATTGAGGCTGCTAAATCCAAATCGGATTTAGCAAAATCGCGAGCCAAGCGATACGAACAATTGAGCAAAGAGGGTGCAGTTTCCCAAGACCAGTTAGAAGGATATCTGAAGGAACAGCGCAGTTCTGAAGCAACCCTTGTGGTAGCACAAAAACGCTTAGAGCAACTCCGTAAAGGTAGAGGCTCTGATATTAGTGCCTTATCTGCGACTGTAGAACAGCAAAGACAAAACTTAAAGCAGCAGGAAAATGGCCCACGCATAGAAGAAATTGCCCAAGCACGCGCGCAAGTTGCTCAGTCAGCGGCACAACTTCGGGCAGCACAAGTCCAACTGCAATATACAAAAGTCGTAGCTCCTTTTACTGGCGTTGTTGGTAGTATCCCAGTAAAGATAGGAGACTATGTAGGCAAAGGAGATCAACTCACTACACTGACCAAAAATGATTCTTTTGACTTGAATATATTCATTCCGTTAAACCGAGCCAAACAGTTGCGCTTAGGATTACCAGTACAGTTGTTGGATAGTAAAGGCAAATCTATAGCAATGGGTAGAGTTAGTTTTATCTCTCCAAATGCTACTTCTGATTCGCAAACTGTTTTAGCAAAAGCTACTTTCACCAATTCTAATGGTCAACTTCTCAACCGCGAGTCAGTACAAGCCAAAGTTATCTGGGATCAACGTCCGGGAATTTTAATTCCAGTTACGGCAGTATCTCGTCTAGGTGGGAAGACTTTTGTTTTTGTGGCTCAAACTGCTTCACCATCCAAACCCGGAATGCCTTCACTAATAGCTCAACAAAAGCCAGTAGAGTTGGGAGCTATTCAAGGGAATAATTATCAAGTTCTCCAAGGATTGAACAGTAGTGAAAAAATCGTTGTTTCTGGACTTCTTAATTTAACTAACGGCGCCCCTATTATGCAGGCGCCTGAAGAAACTGATAATAAACAGCCCCAATCTTAACCCTAGTTTATGTTTGTTAATACGTTCATTAAACGTCCAGTTCTGACAACAGTCTGTACATTTATCATTTTGCTGTTGGGAAGTATCTGTATTCCAATTCTGCCTATTTCTCAACTACCAGACCTTGCTCCGGTTCAAATAAATGTTACTTCTAATAATACTGGTGCGGATGCTCAAACAACGGAAAATACTGTTACTAATATTATTGAACGACAAATTAATGGTGTTAAAGATGTATCTTATATATCATCTAATACGGGTAATGATGGTTCGAGCAATATAACAGTCTCCTTTCCAACTGGCGTAAATGGAGATATTGCCCAAGTTAACGTTCAAAATAAACAAGCCCTTGCTACACCTCAATTGCCAGATACTATTCAGCGAACAGGTGTCACTGTTGAAACGGCATCAAGCAGTCTTCTTCTGGTTTATGGCTTTTACTCAGATAATGCTGAATATGACAATATTTTTATTAGTAACTATATTGATTTATACGTTCTCGATCTAATCAAACGGGTTCCTGGTGTAGGAAGCGTCAGGATTTTTGGAGAACGTAAATACGCAATGCGTCTCTGGCTTGATCCAAATAAACTTGCCCAAAATCAACTGACTGCCCAAGATGTAACAACTGCCCTTCAGGAACAAAATATTCAGGTGGGTGCAGGCGCCCTTGGTAAGGAACCGGCGCCAGATAATCAAAGCTTTGAATTTGCTTTGCGGGCAACTAGTCGGCTCAAAGACGTATCTGAATTTGAGAACTTGGTGCTGAAAGTTGGGACTGGAGGCACTTTGATCAAGCTTGCAGACGTGGGTAGAGTTGAATTAGGGGCAGAAAACTATCTTTCCGATGCCAAATTCACTTTACAAGGAAGTAATCCCAAGTCAGCTGTAGGTTTAGGAGTATACCAACTTCCAGGTAGTAATGCTCTGCAAGTTGCCCATGCTGTGGAATCACAGATCGAAGAGTTGGCAAAAAGTTTTCCACCAGGACTTAAGGCAGAAGTATCATTTGACACAACTCCATTTGTGGAAATTTCCTTAGAAGAGGTGCTACATACCTTGGCAGAGGCGATTGTACTGGTAGTGTTGGTTATTTTTGTGTTTTTACAAGACTGGCGCACTACAATTATCCCTACTGTTGCGATTCCCGTGTCTTTAATTGGGACATGTGCGGCTCTTTTAGTTTTGGGATTTCAGATTAATACATTAACTTTGTTTGGATTTGTTTTAGCGATTGGTATAGTTGTCGATGATGCCATTATTGTAGTGGAGGCAGTTGCAGTTAAGCTCGACCAGGGTATGAAACCCTTTGATGCAGCAGTCGAGGCAATGAAAGAGTTAACTGGCGCCATTATTGCCACTTCACTTGTTTTGATGGCAGTGTTTATTCCCGTCGCATTTATTCCGGGTACTACTGGTATTGTTTACAAACAATTTGCATTAACTATTGCTTGCTCGATTGCCATCTCAACCTTCAATGCTTTAACATTCTCTCCGAGTATGGCTGCTATCCTCATGCGTCCATCTGCACCTGCATGGGGTCCTTTTGGCTGGTTCTTTGGTTTGTTTAATCGGGGATTTGCCTGGTTTACACGTCGGTATGTTGGATTTGTTAGCTTCCTTACCCATGTTAAACCGATTGTAATTGGGGTATTTATAGCTGGGTTATTAGCAACTGGCTTCATGTATAAATTAGTACCTACTGGATTTATTCCAGAGGAAGACCAGGGCTACTTTTTTGTAATTGCCCAAGCACCCGATGGGGTTTCTTTGAAGTATACAGAATCTATTATGGAGCGTGTTGCCAAGGAAACCTCAGCAATTCCAGAAACTAAAGCTACTTTTTTAATTAGCGGCTTTGGTTTTGATGGAAGTGCTTCTAATGTGGGACTTGGGTTTGTTAGTCTTAAATCTTGGAAAGAAAGAACTAAAGAATCTCAATCTGTCTACGGTTTACTTAAGAACCTTAACAAAAAGCTTTCTGCCATTACAGAAGCGAGAGTGCTTGCTGTAAATGCTCCCCCTGTTCGAGGTTTGAGTACTACGGGTGGTTTTGAGTTTCTAGTGCAAGACCGAACCGGGACGGCGCCAATTGAAACTTTGGTAGAAAATGCTCAAAAGGTAATTGCAGCGGCAAACAAAAAACCCGTTTTACAAAGAGTATTTACTCAGTTTACTGCAAATACTCCTCAATTTGATATTCAGGTAAACCGTAACCAAGCAAAAGCTCTGAACGTAGATGTTAACCAAATCTTTGGAGCGTTACAAACTTATTTAGGGTCACAATATGTAAATAACTTTGTTCAAGGGCAGAGACAGTACCGGGTATATGTCCAAGCAGATGGAATATTCCGCTCTAATCCTGACGATATTGGTAAGCTTTATGTTCGCTCTAGAAGTGGAGCAATGATTCCTTTGAGCAATTTGGTTGAAGTTACTCCCTTTGTAGGACCGAAAACTATTTCCCATTACAATTTGTATAGATCAATTAAGATTCAAGGCAGTCCTGCTCCTGGCGCCAGTTCTGGACAGGCAATTCAAGCGATGGAGGAAGTTGCCAAAGAAGTCTTACCCCAAGGTTTTAGTTACGAATGGACGGGGACTTATCTCCAAGAGAAATCATCTGGAGGAGCAACAGGGCTAATTTTCGTTTTAGCAATCGTTATTGTTTTTCTAGTGCTGTCGGCTCAGTATGAAAGCTACATTGACCCAATTATTATTTTGCTAACGGTTCCCCTGGCAATTTTAGGAGCAATGACAGCGATTTGGCTGCGCTCGAATATTTTTATGACAGATAGCCTGTTTCCAAAAGTAGTAGATGATATTTATTGTCAAGTAGGTTTGGTAACATTGATTGGTTTAGCCGCGAAGAATGCAATTTTAATTGTGGAATTTGCCAATCAGCTACATGAGCAAGGTATGAGTTACACGCGCGCGGCAGTAAAAGCAGGGGAAGAACGTTTGCGACCAATCTTAATGACTTCCTTTGCAGCATTGTTAGGATTTTTACCCCTGGTTCTCTCAGAAGGCGCCGGAGCAAGTAGTCGTTGGTCTTTAGGGACAGCACTTTTTGGAGGACTGTTACTAGCTACATTCTTAAGTCTGTTTTTAGTGCCAATTCTTTATATCTTGGTGAAAAGTCTCGCTCAGTCTGTATTTAAAACATTGCACAAAAAGATGGGTTAATTTGCAACGGATACAACATATATAACGGATGAGTGATGATAATTGGTGCATAAAAGATGACATCAAATTTTACAGAAAATTCTACATTAAATAATAGTCTTAGTCTCCATACATATAATCCTCAATTATTTGATACCCACAGCCATTGAATCAGCACCAACCAAGTGTTCGACGTAAGTTTCTCGGAAACCCGCTTGACGCAACCAGGTGCAGCAATCTGCCCCAGTATAATCAAAACCTCCTGGTGTTTCAATAAGCATATTGAGGCTCATAAGTAACCCAAAAACATTTTGGCGCCGTTCATCATCAATCAGCGCTTCGTAAACAATTAGTACCCCGTTGGTTGGCAGTGCTTCATAAGCTTTGGCAATTATCATTTGCTTCTCATCAAGATTCCAGTCATGGAGAATGTGACCCATTACTAGTACATCTACTGTTGGTAGTGTTTCTTGGAAAAAATTTCCTGCTTGAAAATGAAGCCGTTCGCTTAAATTGAATGATGCTACATACTCTTCAAACACTGGTCGAACAGGCGCCAAGTCGTAGCCGATACCCTTCAAATGTTTGTGCTGTAGAGCAAGCTGTACGGGCAGTCCACCTTGAGCCGCACCGATATCAGCAAAAGTTGTATAATTTTGCCAAGGAAATTTTTGCCCTATTGCCTGTGCGGTTCCCAAACTAATACCCGTCATACTTCCCAGAAATAACCTTAGATTAGCTGGGTCACTGTAAATAGTTGAAAAAAAATCTCCCCCGTGTTTGATTTCATTCTGTGGTTGACCTGTACGTAATGCTTCGGTTAACGAACCCCAAAAATGATAGAGCCGTGCATTAGCCATCTCCAAAACCCCACCAACGTAAGATGGCTTTGACTTGTCCAAAAATAAATCTGTTTCAGGTGTATTCGCGTATTGCTCACCGTGGCGCTCCAGTAGATTCATCGCAACAAGCGCATCTAAAAAATCACGCAAACTACGAGTGTGAAGTCCAAGACGTTGAGCTAGAGTATTTGCGTCTAACTTAGTCGGCGCCAATTCTGTAAATAAGCCTAATTCGACAGCACTCAACAAAGTTTTAGAACTCCAAAATCCAAATCCTAATTCTAAAATTCTGTCAGGAGTAGGTTGTTTGTCATGTTGTAACATTTGTTTCACTGTGATTAAAATTGACTAAATACAACATAATCTCTGTATTATAAAAACAAATCTATACGTAAAAATTTTTAACAAATTAGTACCTTTAAGTAACGCAATATATATAAATAATCCTTTATTGCGCCTAATAGATTAATTTTTACAACAAAAAGTTATTTCACTCTCTTAATCAAGATTAAGTATAAAAAATGGTAAAAAATCTATCAGCAATACTTACACCAAATAGCTGGCATGGAAAACTAGACTTGTTGTATGCAAATCGCCAAGGTATAACTCAATTAATTCACGCTCATCATCAAGCACCGTTAAAAGTGCAACGTCCGTTTTACCCAGAAGGGAAAGCCGTTTGCCACAGCGTGATTTTACATACTGCTGGGGGTGTTGTTGGTGGTGATAAATTATCTTGTAATTTCCAACTTCAGCCAGAATCACAAGTATTAATTACAACAGCCGCAGCAGGCAAAATTTATCGTAGTAACGGGCGCCAAGCCACACAAAATATAAATATTGAAGTTAGCACAGGCGCCACATTAGAATGGCTACCACAAGAAACAATCGTATTTGATGGCGCCATATATCGGCAAGACACACGTATAAATTTAGCTGAAAACGCGAACTTTATAGGCTGGGAAATTACGCGGTTTGGACGCAGCGCACGTGGTGAGAAGTTTTTACACGGTAATTGGAAAAGTAACACAGAAGTTTGGCAACAAGGTAAACCGTTGTGGGTAGACAGACAATGGTTGCCTGGTAGTGAAGAAATATTTTATAGTCCCCATGCATTAAACGGACAACCCGTTGTAGGTACTTTTATATATATAGGTTCAACAGTCTCACCAGAAATCATCGAAAAAGCTAGTTCCTATACTCAGCACTCAGTACTCAGCACTCAGTACTCATTCGGAGTTACTCGGTTAGAACATGGATTTTTGTGTAGATATCGTGGTAGTTCCACCTCAGAGGTGAGAAACTGGTTTACGGCAGCGTGGCAGTTATTACGGCAATCATTATTAGAACGTTCTGACTGCATACCGCGTGTTTGGCAAATATAAAGGGGTAGTAAATGCAGCTAACGCCGCAGGAAAAAGATAAATTACTAATTTTTACTGCTGCTTTATTGGCAGAAAGACGTAAAGACCGAGGTTTAAAGTTAAATTACCCGGAAGCAGTTGCTTTTATTACTGCTGCAATATTAGAAGGCGCCAGGGATGGACGTACAGTTGCCGAGTTAATGAGTTATGGTACAACCTTATTAAAACGTAACGACGTAATGGAAGGTGTACCAGAAATGGTGCATGAAGTGCAAGTAGAAGCAACATTTCCAGATGGTACAAAACTTGTAACCGTACATAATCCTATTCAATAGATTTTAAATTTTATGATTCCAGGTGAAATTATTACACCAGATGGCGAAATCGAATTAAATGCAGGGCGCCAAACAGTAAGACTACAGGTTGCCAATACAGGAGATAGACCAATTCAAGTAGGTTCGCACTTTCATTTTTTTGAAGTAAACACAGCATTACACTTTAATAGAGAACTAGCGCGCGGAATGCGTCTCGATATTCCTGCTGGTACTGCTGTACGTTTTGAACCCGGAGATGAAAAAGAGATTGTTTTAGTACCGTTGATGGGTAGGCGCCAAGTATACGGTTTCAACGGATTGATAAACGGCGCCTTGTAGGGGCAGGTTAACCAATAATCTTCATCACCAACGCAAAATCTACTAAACCTGCCCCCTGAATAGATAGGACGGGCAAGGATGCCCATCCCACAAGAAGTTTAGCAAAACCGATTGAAAATGAGCGAAAACCAAAAGCCACACCCATTAATACGCGCAGAAGCAATAAAACAGTTACAAGAACACAGCTTCTCCCACCCTTGGAACAATAATTCCGAGATTAAAGGCGTATTCTTAGGTCAAGCCGTAGGTTTACAAAGAATAGGAATAAACCTAGTACATATACCACCTGGTAAAGAATCCTTCATATACCACTCGCATCAATTGCAAGAAGAATTTATATATATACTTTCAGGACGAGGAATAGCAGAAATTAACGAAGAAGAATTTGAAGTAGGCGCCGGAGACTTCATGGGCTTTCCCACACCCTCAGTACCACACCATCTTCGCAACCCATTTAATGAAAACCTAGTATATATAGTTGGTGGAGAAAGGCGCCTTTTTGACATCGCTGATTTTCCACGCTTACAAAAACGAATGTTCCGCAACGGCGCCGAAGTACAAATAGCAGACTGGAACAATCTCAAACCAATGGAATAACATTTATTTAACAACTGTAGGTTGGGTGGAGGCTTTGCAGAACCCAACAAATTTTGATAAGTATATTTATCTTGACTCTAATAGTAGCAAAACTTCATTTTTTATGCCATGTATAAAATTATATTTTTGGGATAAGAAAAAGGGCAAGGGGAGAAAGTAAAAGTATCTTCCCCCAAGTTAACACTGGTACAAATGAAGCAAGACGGCGCCGCTTTTATCCAGGCAAAAATAAATTATTGCCTTAAACTGCTTTATCGCGCGGTTCTGAGCTTTTACTCATTTGCTTAATAAATTCTGGATAATTTTCCAAATCTTCTGCGGACTCCAATGCTGGCATTTCTATCCAAGTAGCCTCTGCATGTAATTTATCTGCATAAGTATAAAAAGCTTCATCGTCTTCTCGATGGGTAATAACATAAGCATGTAACTCTTTAAGACTCATTGCTTTGAAGTTAGGCTTGCTCATCCAACATACCTCCATCTACCATTAGGATATATTTCTATGATATTCTCCTCACCCGCTAAGAAAAAAACATTACCTGTTCGTTCATCTAAACGAACTATGTTGACAGGCAAGTAGAGTTTGGTGAAACAAATACAGAGATTGAAACACTGTGATTTTTGTTCTGCTGTGGGAACTCTTGACACACTATACTTTCAACTCGTCAGTTGATAATTTTACCACGCTCGTTAGAACAAAATTACACCCTTGTATAGTCTCGTCGAGTAAGAGCTTCATGGAGCATATTCCTCAAAACCTTCCAATGGCTCGTCAAAATCATCTAACATTTTTAGTAATCCCTTGGCACGTTTAAATACGTGATAATATTACCACTGAGTAGCAATTTCCTCGCTTTCTCTAGTTATATTCCAATCAATCGCTGCAACCCAAAGCTTTTCTTCCTCTGAATACTGCACAACTCCCCCTACTTGTAATTCTTCACTGTATAGGATAAGTAATTGACCTTCGTGTAACTTTATATTCTGGCGCCGCAAATGGTCATTAGTACCGACGCAGTTAAGACGCAACCAACCTGGAATATCAGCGTTGTGGAAGTCCACAAAAATCCGGGGATCACTTATTACTTTTCTCCAATTTCAATTACTTCACCTGGAGCAATTGCACTTAAAACGCTACGAACCTCTGGCATAAGTGGAATTAGATCAGGAAGACGATTGCTTGGTGCTACAAGAACAATAACAGCAACTCCTGCTTGCTGTAGATTTTGCTGGTATCGTAAATTTTGGTCTGTAGTCAATAAAATAGTGAAACTAGCTTCAGTCATGAGTTTCAGAAGTTCACCGTTCTTTTTGCCCGACCATCCCATTTCAGCAACTGTCCGTATCTCATAATCTTTAAGCTCACGCCTTAGAGGTCGTGGAGCGCATTCATCAAGAAGGATTCGCATAAGCAGTTAACATTTCTTTTGCCAATTCAAGCACTGCAATTGCTTGGTTACGATTAACACTAGGAAAATGATCTAAAAACTCATCTAGCGAATCACCAGCTTCAAGATAATCAAGCAACGTTTTTACAGGTACACGGGTGCCAACAAAAACAGGAGTTCCCCCTAAGATATCGGGGTCGCTATGAACAACACGAGACGTTAATTCCATAACAAATAACTTAACAGATAGTGAGTATTTCCTCAATCCTAACCTAGTATTAAATTCTAGTACTTAGCTTGCTGAAAACTTTTCTCTAATCTTTCCTAGTACAAATACTTTAAGTCAGGAAAATTAGATAATTCCGCGTCCCTCCCTGCGTTTTAAGTAGGCAGCTAATTGAGCGGGTGATTTTAACTTAACAACTTGCTGACAGAGAGTCTTTTCGTGAAGTAACGCTACTGCAAACAGTGTGTTGCCTTGGATTCAGAGAATTTGTATAACTTAATGCGCGTATCGCATTGAGATATAGACATACCTCCATACAATGCAGGCTACACCTACTCTTTTAGGTTGCCCATATAAGTATTTCAATCTAAACTGTATTTATACGTAAATTTTATACATCAAATTTACAAATATCACTTATCCATACTTCCTATTTATTTTTAACTCTATTAACATTTGTATATTTAGATTTTCAGACCTGGCTAATTTATAAATTTGTAGGGAAGATTTATTTTTACCTTACTAAATTTGCCTAAGAATATTTAAATCAATACAATATAACACCATCTTCAGGAGTGCTAATAATGAGTTACAGAATGTCGCGCCGCGCGTATGCGGAAACTTTTGGTCCTACAGTTGGCGATAAAGTCCGTCTTGCTGACACAGAGTTATTTATCGAGGTTGAACGAGATTTAACTATATATGGCGATGAAGTAAAGTTTGGTGGTGGTAAAGTTATTCGCGATGGTATGGGACAGGCGCCTATATCGAACCAAGACGGCGCCGTGGATGCTGTAATTACCAATGCTTTAATTCTTGATTGGTGGGGTATTGTTAAAGCTGATATTGGAATTAAAGATGGGAAGATATACAAAATAGGTAAAGCTGGAAATCCTTATATTCAAGATAATGTAGATATTATTATTGGGCCAGGAACGGAAGCTATAGCAGGTGAGGGAATGATTCTCACTGCTGGTGGTATTGATACTCACATACATTTTATTTGTCCGCAGCAAATAGAAGTCGCTATAGCATCGGGTATTACAACGATGATAGGTGGTGGAACTGGGCCTGCTACGGGTACAAATGCTACTACTTGTACGCCGGGACCTTGGAATATTTACCGGATGCTACAAGCTGCTGATGCGTTTCCAATGAATTTAGGATTTATGGGGAAGGGTAATGCTAGTCAACCTCAAGGACTTGTTGAACAAATTGAAGCGGGTGCTATGGGGTTGAAGTTACACGAAGATTGGGGTACTACACCTGCTGCTATCGATACTTGTTTAAGCGTTGCGGATGAATATGATGTGCAGGTGGCAATACATACTGATACTCTCAACGAAGCTGGTTTTGTTGAAGATACTATTGCTGCTTTCAAGAACCGCGTTATTCATACTTACCATACCGAAGGCGCCGGAGGGGGACATGCACCCGACATTATTAAAGTGTGTGGTGAAGCGAATGTTCTGCCATCTTCGACTAACCCAACTCGTCCCTACACTGTAAATACGCTTGATGAACACCTCGATATGTTAATGGTCTGTCATCACCTTGATGCGGATATTCCCGAAGATGTGGCTTTTGCTGAGTCGCGTATTCGTCGTGAAACTATTGCCGCTGAGGATATATTGCACGATTTAGGCGCCTTTAGTATGATTTCCTCTGACTCGCAGGCAATGGGACGAGTGGGTGAGGTAATAATTCGTACTTGGCAGACGGGACATAAAATGAAAGTGCAGCGTGGTGGTAACGGATTACCAACGGATGTAGCGGATAATGATAACTTTAGGGCGAAGCGGTATGTAGCTAAGTATACGATTAATCCAGCTATTACGCATGGGATAGCTCAGTATGTTGGTTCTGTGGAAGAAGGTAAAATTGCTGATTTGTGTTTGTGGCGCCCTGCCTTTTTTGGTGTAAAGCCAGAGATGGTAATTAAAGGAGGAATGATTGCTTGGGCACAGATGGGTGATGCTAATGCTAGTATTCCTACACCTCAACCTGTGCATATGCGTCCGATGTTTGGCAGTTTTGGCGGCGCCTGTCATGCTACTTCATTAACTTTTGTTTCGCAAGAAGCTTTAAAACGAGATATACCCAACCAATTGAAACTACGAAAAAATGCCGTTGCTGTTTCAGGTATTCGCAATTTAAGCAAGCGAGATATGAAATTAAACGACGCTATGCCACATATCGAAGTTGACCCAGAAACATACGAAGTACGTGCGGATGGTGAGTTACTTACATGTGAACCCGCAACAATTTTACCTATGGCACAACGATATTTCTTGTTTTAAGGCGCCGTACAAATAGCAAAAAAAAAACTCCTATCTCTTAGCCCCCCAAATCATCGCGGGTTAGGGGATCAACTCCCTTCTGCTTCTAAATATTCAAAGTTCGGATATTCAAAAATAACGCTGCTCCCTCCTAAACAGGTCTAAAAACTCATCAACAATCTCGTCAGGATTATCAAGGCACTCTTTTGCACTGAAACGGGTGGTTATTACAAGACCCTCTCTGTCGAACATATGGTCGCGCTTGTAATCTTTAGCTCGGTCTTGATGGTACTTTCTACCGTCAATTTTAAGAATAGGGGCACTGCCTTGGTAAAACACCATAAAAATCAACTTCTTTGGTTTCAGTTTGGTTTGAGCGGTTGCGAATACGAAACCTAGCGGGATTTTATTATGGTTATGCTAGCGGACATAATATTACACAGAGCCAATCAAGCGGCAGGAGATTCTTCGCGTTGCCAGTGCTGTAGCCAAAACTTCATTTAAATTACTTTGCTAATACGTCTTATTACTTATTTTAAATTTGTCTATTAGTAACAAATAATACCTGATAACTAGGAAATGATTATAACTGCATCGTTTTTTTGTTTGCAAATAAAGTTTATTGAATTTTGTACACTGGTATCAAAATATCTATTGCGCCTATGAGATTTTTGAATTATCACTGAGATATAGAGGCAAAATGCTTACCAAGCAGATGCCTTTAGCTTAATCGGGCAATTTTTATATAGAAGGAAGATAAGAGCGTGAAACTACTTGGCAAATTGGTTGTTGCTGCTGCGGCTGGTGCTGCTTTGGGCTTTAGCGGAATGCAATCTGCGAACGCTGCATCCATGCAAATGGTAACTAATGGCGAGTTTGAGCAAACAGATTTTAGCAGCGACTGGGCTAGAACCACTAATGTCACTGGCTGGCAAACAACTGGTAATGGTCAATTTGAATTGTGGAATCAGGGAAAAATTGGCTCTCCTGCAATTGGCAGCGATGGTCTGGGAACTGGTAAACACTTGGAAACAAACTTAGACAGAAACGAAGTAGTTTTCCAGACTTTTAAACTTTTAGACAATATTCAAACCTCTGCGGTGTTTTCTTTTGACGCATGGAGCCGCGAAGGTGGTACTGGTAAAGTTTCTGTTGTTGGGTCAAAATCTGGCAACCTCTTGAATCAAGAAATCGCCATAAATGGACAAAATTGGACTAAGAATTTATTTAATTTGAGCGTTATAGGGGGTGAAGATATCACCGTAGCATTCCAAGGAAATCAAAATGATAGTGTCAAATCACCACACATAGACCAAGTTTCGTTCTTGGTAAATTCTAAATCAGTCCCTGAACCCGCTTCTATGTTAGGATTACTTGCTGTTGGTGCATTTGGTGCAGCCCCGACTCTCAAGAAAAAATTAAAACTAGAGCCATAACTCACAGCGAAAACGCTAATTTAATTCTACGACCGCATTAAAGAAGACGGTAATCACATCAGAGTTTTTGGCGATGTGCAATCGATAAAAATCGTGCGGTGTCTTCTCTCATAATTCAAGTTTATCAGTATCAGAAACGTAAATCCAAAATCCTGCCTATTCGTTCTTGTGCTTTACCACCATTAACAGGTGGACAAATACAACACTGCCAGTTAATCCAACCCCAACCGTAGCACCGGAAGGCAACTGCCGTATGGATGATCAAACTAGTACAGGGGGCGCAGAAATCGAAACTACCATTTAAAATAGCTAGAAAAATATAAAAATAGGCTTTCTTTGCCTTTTTACTTTTGCCTTTTTGTACTAGCATTTCTGGCTTTTCTGTTACAACTTCTAACTTTTGATATTTTGAGAGCCTCGTAGTTTTTCTTGCGAGGCTTTTCTCTATATGGGGTTTAAGTAGCAGGTGAACCGAAAACCAGGATAAGCTTGAAAGCCCTCATTATGTCGGTATACTCATGCGGATTGCCGTTTGGCGGGCTTATACTTCCTATTTTCCTCAGCAATGTTATGCTTTTAATACCTGTAATGCTTGTTAGAACTTGATTACAGGCTACTGAGTATCTTGTTACACAGTAATTTTGATGATTCATGTATTGTAGTTTTGGCGGGCTTATGGCAACCTACGTTACGCTTGTTCTTCAGGTTGTGAGGGTTGTGGGGGTAGTAATTTGTTTGCGTCCGGCGCCAAGTTCCAGGTTATTTTTACTTTTAACGACGCTTGTCCAGTAGACTCGACGACGTAAACGGAACCTTTGGCTGTAAAGTTTATTCCAAACTCAAATAAAAGCAAATGCAGGTTGTGATTCTTTTTGCAAAGCTTTAAATGCCTGCGTAATTGGACGACATCCACGTATAATCAAGTCTCGAACGGTGTCAAAACTCCGGTCTACTTTTTCTATAGCTACATCACCTGGTGCAGCAACACGTCCTACTAACACTTCTGGTACTTCTACTGCTACTAGGATAGTTTCACCATTGCCTGTATCTAGTTAGATGATTTTACGTGCCATGATTTTATTGATAAGTAATTATGTTGAATAAACTAGGCGCCAAATAGTATATACAGTAACTTGATAACTGCTTTCTGAAAAACAATCATTCTTAGGCATGAGGCAAAATCCAACAACTATACCAAAATAGAGATATAAATAAAACTTATTTCTATCTTTTGGTTGTTAACTTCATAATTCCTTAATATATGACTTATTCTGCTGTTCGTTCAGACAAAATTCTTATTGTTGATGATTCTCCTGATAATGTATTTCTGATTGGAACCATTTTAGAAGAAGATGGGTATACCGTTAGTACGGCTGAAAATGGTTCTACTGCACTAGCAAAAATCGAGGAATCTAGTTTTGATTTAGTTTTGCTTGATTTAATGATGCCCGGTATGGATGGTTACGAAGTTACACGTCGTATCCGTGCAAATAAGGAACTACGGTTTATGCCGATTCTGTTAATTACGGCACATGATTCTCCAAATGTGGCTCAGGGTCTTGATTTGGGAGCAGATGATTTTATTCGTAAGCCCGTAACCGTTGATGAGCTTCTTGCTCGCGTGCGTTCTTTATTACGTCTTAAGCACAGTATTGATGAACGTGATGAAATTGCACGGCAAAGAGAAGATTTTGTCTCGCGTCTCACCCATGACTTACGAACACCGTTGGTTGCTGCTGAACGGATGCTTGAATTATTGTTGCAGGGCGCCGTGGGTGAATTATCACCACAAATGAACGAAATTATCACCATTATGGGACGTAGCAATACTAATCTACTAGAGATGGTGAATACTTTACTTGAAGTTTATCGGTTTGAAGCAGGACGTAAAGCGCTGGCTTTTTTTCCAGTTGATATAAATAAGTTACTTCAAGAAATAGTCGGTGAGTTGGGGCCTATTGCACAACCGAAAGGATTAACTATAAATTTAGAGACAAAATTAAATCAAGTTACTGTCATGGGTGACCGCTTGGAACTTCATCGACTTTTTACCAATTTAGTAGGTAACGCGATTAAGTTTACCGATAAAGGTGGAGTTACTATTCGTTTGACAAAAGCAAGCGATATGGATGAGGGCATTATGGTGGAAATTGTTGATACTGGTATGGGTATTCCATCAGAAGAACAAGTAACTTTATTTGAAAGGTTTCGCCAAGGTAGTCACAAGCGTTCGGGTAGCGGTTTGGGTTTATATCTTTCACGTCGCATTGTTGAGGCACATCAAGGAACTATTCAGGTTAGTTCTCTTGTTGGTAATGGCAGTGTATTTACCGTTTGTTTACCAATGAAACAGTAATGAGTGCTGAGTATAGTAAAATTGGGATGCTGTTTGGGAATAGTTTGATGACAGTTCAATTATCGTCAATGTCAATAAATATGCTTGTCAGCAAACAACGTCAATACTTTTTAAGTAATACGACTAAAAGTATTGATTTTCGACTGACTCAACTTAAAAAACTAAAGCAAGCAATAATTGAAAGTGAATCTGCTATTTATGAAGCATTAAAAGCAGATTTAAGCAAACCTATAGTTGAAGCTTATACTTCGGAATTTGCCATTATCATCCAAGAAATTAACCTTGCTCTTAAAAATATTAGAGCATGGGCAAAGCCAAAAGCAAAATCGGTTTCTTGGCAACTTTTACCTGCATCCGCAAAAATATACCCCGAACCGCTAGGTGTTGTTTTTATTATCGGCGCCTGGAATTATCCCTTTCAACTTACTATTTTACCGTTAATAGGCGCCATATCAGCAGGAAATTGTGCTGTTATTAAACCTTCCGAACTGGCACCGCATTCTTCACAACTAATTTCTGAAATCATTTCTAAAAAGTTCAACAGTGAATATATTATTGTAGTCGAAGGTGATGCTGAGACTAGTAAACACTTACTTCAGGAAAGATTTGACCATATCTTTTTTACGGGAAGTACTGCCATTGGTAAGATTATTATGGCAGAAGCTGCGAAACACTTGACACCTGTAACTTTAGAGTTAGGTGGTAAAAGTCCTTGTATTGTTGATGCAAACGTAAATATAGAAGTTGCCGCACGTCGTATTACTTGGGGTAAGTTTTTAAATGCTGGACAAAGTTGTGTGGCGCCAGATTATTTAATAGTTCACAAAGATATCAAAGAACAATTTTTAAAGGCGATTAAAAAGTGTCTGCACGAATTTTATGGTGAGAATCCGATAAATTCTCCTGACTACGCGCGTATAATTAATCAAAAACAATATTTAAGGCTAGTTAATTTATTACAGGGTAATATTATTATTGGAGGTGAGACAGATTTAGAAACTCGCTATATAGCTCCAACTGTGATTGATAATGTACAGTGGACTGATGAAATTATGCAAGAGGAGATTTTTGGTTCAATTTTACCTGTAATTGAATACGAGAATATTGATAATATATTAAATCATCTAAACTCACAAGAAAAACCTTTATCTATTTATATATTCTCTAACAATTCAAATTTACATCGCCGAGTTTTACAAGAAACTTCATCTGGTGCAGTTGTATTTAATGATGTAATGAAACATTTGTTTGCATCTTCTTTACCGTTTGGTGGCGTGGGTTATAGCGGAATTGGTAGTTATCATGGTAAAGTCAGTTTTGAGACTTTTTCACATTATAAAAGTGTATTAAATAGACCTGTATTTTTTGATTTAAAGCTATTGTATGCTCCTTACGCAGGAAAGCTGAGTTGGTTGAAAAAATTATTAGGTTAATTTATGAATGATTATACTATACAGCAACGAAAACTTATACAGCATATCAAAGATAATATGCAGCAAGCTCAAACAAAAATGAGCATATTTGAAATGAAAAGTGATTATGAAAACGATAATGCCATTAGTTTAACTTCGGTGACGTTAATTTCAAAAGCAATTACAAATATAATAGTAGAAAAAATTATACAGCCATTACAACTAATAGAGCCTTATCATTATTATTATGCAACTGATTTAATGCACATCACTATAAAAAATGTCCGAAAAATGCATAAACCTCCGAACTTCACTGAAGATGATGCTCAAAAAGTCAATAACTTATTCAAAGAAATCATTCCTCACTGTCCATCATTCAAATTCAAGTTTGAAGGTTTAGTACTATTCCCTACAAGTTTTTCATTAATTGGTTACTGTGACGAAACGCTAAGAGAACTAGTTCATGCTTTAGATAAAGGACTTAAAGAAATTGGTT
The DNA here is from genome assembly GCF_000331305.1 of Calothrix sp. PCC 7103. Taxonomy (GTDB): domain Bacteria; phylum Cyanobacteriota; class Cyanobacteriia; order Cyanobacteriales; family Nostocaceae; genus Dulcicalothrix. Next base: position 2,632,359 of record NZ_KB217478.1, read on the forward strand.
TATCTGACGATAAAAAATATATTTCTGATACAGTATTTTTTGGAAACATGACGCTATGTAGATTTACACAGGCGCCTAGCTTATTATTACAAGATAAAATCCGAGAGTTAGAAAGTATTTATATAGGGGAAATGAACGTCTCTGAAATTAACTTAGTGACATGTAACGTAGTTTGCCACCCTAAAAGCCGAAGAATTATAGGCGCCTATACATTGTAGCAAATTGTAGGTTGGGTGGAGCGCAAGCGCAACCCAACAAAAAAACTAGCAACAAACTATAATATTTACCTTCAAAATTCGTGGTTTATGTTGGGTTGTGCCTACCCTACGGGAAAACTCCGTTTACGGATAACGGCATACTACGTAAACGTAAACTCCACCCAACCTACAGTGATACGAGTATTAATAACTATAACGTTCTTCAGCAAAGGGTTCGCCACGTTGGTGATAACCATTACGTTCCCAAAAACCCAAGTCTTCTTTTTCAAGAAATTCTAAACCGTTTATCCACTTAGCGCTTTTCCAGGCATAAAGGTGAGGTACCACTAACCTCATAGGTCCACCATGTTCTGCTGGTAACGGTTCATCAAATAATTTAAACGCAAAGAAATTTTCTTCACGTACAAAGTCTTCCATTGAAATGTTGGTTGTATAACCACCATAACAATGTTCCATTATATGCTTGGCTTTTGGCTCTACTTCGATCACCTTCATAAAGTCGGTGACTTTAATACCAGTCCATTTCACATCTAGTTTCGACCAACGAGTAACACAATGAAAATCAGCAGTAAATTCACTTTGAGGTAACTCCATAAAGTCATCCCAAGTCAAAATTTTAGGCTCCACAGCACCCGATATACGAAATTCCCAAGTATTCATATCGACTTGAGGAGTCGAGCCATAAGTTAATACGGGGAAACCGTTCGTTAAATATTGACCTGGGGGTACTCGGTCGTTTGGTTCGGTTGGTTTTTGAAAAAATTTCCCTGGCATTGGCAAAAAGAGTTAGGAGGAACGGAGTTATGAGTTATGAGTTATGAGGCGCGGAGTTATTAGCTACTCAGCACGACTCACTCAGCACTCATAACTCATTATTACTCTTCGTCTTCGCTTTCTTCTTCATCTGTTGGATAGACGAAGGTTGAACGTCCACTCAATATTGATTTACCGAGGGAAATTGCTTTTTGTGCTTGGACTTCAGCTTTACGTCTCCAGGTTGCACGTCGTGAGTCACGCTTAGATTTTGAGGTTTTCTTCTTTGGAACAGCCATGTTAGCGGATATCGCAATTTTTGACAACCTTTTTATTCTATGCCATTTACGAGAATTGGGAATAAACCAATTCAGAAGAGTGCATTGTTCATTGGTTCGGATTTCTTGGACTTGCTGGTGCTGGTGCTGGTTCTGGCTGAGGAACTGGTTGTTGTTGACTTACTGAGGAGTCAAATTGTAATAAACTGCGTGCAGTCTTGAAATACTTTGCCCAAACTTTTGGGTCAGGACGGTTACGCCATTGTTGACGACTAACTCGTAATTCTAGTATTGGTGCAATTGCGCCATAATTTTGCCCAGATACTATAACCGATACTTCTGTAATTAAAATATCTTGGTCGAAAGTTCGCTGTGCGGCCGCACGTGCTGCTGCTTCTGCTCTAGTTAGCATGTTTTGGTAAGTTTCTTCAAACAAGCGGTCAATGACAATATCACCTGTTGCAGTATAAGCTCGCACTAATTGTGGTGCTATTCCTTCCGTAGCAACCCATACAGGTACGGCTATACCTAACATTAATATGGCTTTAACTATCCGGATTTTTGCTTCCAACCTAGGATCATAGGGATTAAATAACTTTAAAATATTCTCTACCTGTAGTGTATTTATGCTTAAAGATTTATGAATACTATTTTTCATATGTTTTTCGCTCCTGAGAAACTCCTAATTGAGATTGCATTAAAAAGCAAGTAATAAATTTAACCTTAAATCTTACTGGTCGAAATAATCACTTAGACTATTAGACATAGGTTAGCCTTGTTTTTTAGCAGAAGCAAACCGCAATTCTTCGATAATGTAAACCAAGTGCAATCACAGTGATGGCAAATAACTGGGCGATAGCCATCGGTATCAATCAATATCAGTTCCTTCAACCTCTAGCTTGCGCTGAAGCTGATGCTATGGCGCTCAGGGCTTTTTTGATTGAAGATGGCGCCTTCAAAGAGCAGCAATGCTTGTTGATGAGCGATACATCGCCGCCAATTGGTGACCGACCGACTACTCCAACTAAGGAGAATATTTTATTACTACTTGAGGATTTAGCCGCCGCTTGTTGGCACCCCCAAGACCGTGTGTGGTTTTTTTTCAGTGGATACGGAGTAAACCACAACGGTAGAGATTATTTAATGCCCGTTGATGGAACTCCTGAACGTATTGAAGAAACGGGTATTGAAGTTGCAGCACTAATGCAAAGTCTACAGGTATCAGGCGTTAACTTACTAATGTTGCTTGATATTAACCGTGCATTTGGAACATTGAATGAGATATACGTTGGGCAAGAAATCATTGACCTCGCGCAGGAGTTACAACTCCCCTTGATTTTGTCGTGCCAACCCGAACAATTTTCCTACGAAAGCAACGAACTCGGTCACGGTTTCTTTACAGCAGCACTTTTAGAGGCTTTACGTTCAGGAAATGGCAACACATTAGGCGAATTAGAAGCCTATTTAAGCATTCGGACACCAGAACTCTGTCAGCATTTCTGGCGCCCGACACAAAACCCTGTCACAGTTATTACTTCAAGCAAGCAGGTTATTTTGGGAAACTTTGAATTAGAAAACGACGACGCACCAGCGATAGTAGTATCCGAAGAAATCTTCGCCTCAGCACTATCAGCTCCCCTATTAGAAAGCGCTACAAACAAAAACTCACATCCCGCACAGTCTCCACCAAATTACTATTCGCAACTTCAAAATCCTCAAAATGCCACTAACATCAAAAATCAAGTTGCCACAACTAATTTTGGTGAATATGGTCAAGGCTATATAAATTCTGGTGTACAGTCAGCAATTCCACAAGCTAGTCAACGAAGCTTACCCCCTTCGCTTCCTCCAGCTAGACCTAGGGTTGAAACTCAACAACCAGTTAGCAGCATTCCCCTTTCAAACGAACATCCAGACGAACATCAGGAACAAGAAAACGAAAATAGTGCAGGTGTTCCGTTTTGGCTACAAGTATTATTATGGGGTGGTAGCATGACGTTACTGCTAGGGATGATAGTACTTTTATTATTCCGTAATCAATCTGGAGTAGAGCAAAATAACTCAACATCATCTAATATCACCCCAGATGAAACATCACTCGTTAGAACTGCTCCAGAAAATTCAGTCGCTAGAACCCCTCGTGCATCTGAGCAAACGGCATCTGTTACACAACCAACTACACAACCAACTACACGCCCAACTATACAACCCACTGCACAACCAACCGCATCACCAAATGCGAGTGCGGCACCTGAGACCACACCAAAACCTCAAGTAGCAGCACCAATAGTAATAAACCCACAAATTCGTAAACAAGCACTTGCCGAGTTAGATAGATTATCGCTTACCCCTACACAAGCAAATGATTTGAAGATAGCCATCGCTGCCGCACGTAAAATCAAACCAGACGACAAGCAATACTCTCAAGCGCAGGCTAATATTCAAGTTTGGAACAGTATGATATTTGATTTAGCAGAGGAACGTGCTAAAAAACGCCAGTACTCTTCGGCTGTTGCTGCAGCTCAACTAATTGGTGAAAATGAAGCGTTATACCCAAAAGCAGATTCAGCAGTTACAAAATGGCGCCAGCAGGCAAAACAATATGTAAGTAATAAAACAGTTGTTGAAGCAGCTACAGGTTTGGTTAAACCAGGACAAGCATCAAGCTATAACCGCGCTATAGAAGTTGCTAAAAAAGTACCAAAAGGTGAACCAGGTTTCGACGCAGCGCAAAAATCTATCGATAAATGGAGTAAGGAAATATTAAATCTAGCCAGAAAGCGCGCGGCAAAAGGTGACAGACAAGCAGCAGTTAGTACAGCCACTCTAGTTCCACAAGGAACACCCGCTTACAGCGCAGCACAAAGAGCCATTCAACAGTGGAAAAAATAACTAAGAATAATAAGTGCTGAGTACTGAGTGCTGAGTGGAGAATAATAGATTTAACTTATAACTCCTAACTCTTAACTTGTTACTCAGCACTCAGCACTTTTAACTTTTAACAATATTGCGAAACGTCTTCGCCACATTTATCAGCAAGGTAACACAGTGCCCGAAAACGTAAGCTAACAACCTCGTCATATAAAGGATTGAGCTTACACATTGGCGGAATGTGGAACAAGGTTTTGCCGAATAACTTTACATCGCGCTCAAACGGACATTGAGATGGAATCAATTTACAAAGACGATGCGCGATTTTACTATCGCTAACTTCAATGCTGTCTACCCAGTTCCGCAATGGCTTCAAACAATCAAAACCTGGCTTTTTAGGAAGATGGTTTTGATGAATAATATTTTTGTCTTCAGTTTGCGTGTGGTTGAGAGATACCCAGCTTGCTAAAAAAATCTTTTGTGTGGTATTGCCAAATACCTTCATGGTTCGCTCCTCTGTGTATTTGAGGCTATTTAACTGTAAACGAACGTTTAATATCAAAAGCTAATTATCTCTCCCGGAAAAAATTGGCTTTATGCCTCGATGCAATCTAATGTACTGGTAACAACACAATTTCGGTTTTTTTGTTGTGCTGCACAGTCTAAGTGTTTTTTGCGATCGCGACTTAAATCAGAGTTCACTTATTATCTACGTCCAGTTAACAGCAAATTCCATATAATCGGTAGTGCGATGCTACTATCTTGTTGATAACTTGACACACTTTAAATTTTAATAAAGACATCTGCCTTTGGACAGATATATACCTCACTTTATTCAATTTTTTTACAACATATTATCGGTATTGTCATAGACAAAAGTCTATATGTTGTATTCTGGCATAAGTGACTTATCAAAAAACCACCCGTTAACACCAGAAGCTGGCTAGCATACATTAGTTCCCCAATATTTAAATTGAATTTACCTAGGTAAATTCTATAGGGGCTTTTAATTTGAGAAAGTTCGCTTGGATACTAGTTCCAGGGTTTATGACGTAAAAAATATTACACAAATTCTTGTGAGTTTCTACCAAATTTTTGTTTACAGTGTATTAGGGCTAACTTATTCGGGTTTAGCGGTTGGATACCTACCTGGTTTACGGATGAACCGTCCCACGATAGCCTTCGTTGGTTCTAGTTTTCTCATTTCTCTCAGCGCGATCAACGCGCGACGAAGCATGGCAAGCTATTGGCGTTAAGACCATCATATTTCTGTTAAGTATGATGGTGGTTAATGCCAATTTAACTTATAGGAGATTTTTCGCGCGCTTTATATTTACTGCTGCGTCTGACGCGAAGTTCGTTGGGACTATTGATAGCTTTGACTGTGGGGACTGGTGTTCTCTCTGCTTTTTTCTCAATGACACACTGGCTTTGATTTTTACCCCATTTACTTTAAATCTGACTCAAGCTTGAAAACTGAATCCCATACCCTATTTATTAGCTTTGGCAGCAGCGACAAATATCGGTTTCGTCGCAACTCTCAGCGGCAACCCCTAAAATATATTGATTGCTTCTTTTTCAGGTATCGCCTACCTTGATTTTGTCTCTCATAGACTACTAATTGCTGTAGCAGGCATGGCAATTCAAATTATTTTGTTGTGGGTATTTTATCCAGAAGTACGCTCAACTGTTCCTTGTGACAAGTATGGTTACAGGATAGCCACTCACGACTGACAGCATCTTCCAAACTCAAACCCAAGATTTTCAGGAACGCTTTGCGCCGCTAACAATGTCAATGTTGAGGTTAGGGTTTGTTTATTGGTGGGTAAGAAAAAAAGTTTAATCGAAAAATACCCCCTAGCTCTTAATAAGGGGGAAAAGAGGGGGTTAAGCCCCCCTTAATAAGGGGGTTGGGGGATCAAATTCAAAGTCTAAGAAGCAACTTGTGCAGCTGTTCTAGTGCGGCGCCTTCTACCATCAGTTGCGACGGTTGTCGTTGTGGTTGCGGTTGTCGCTGTAACCTTTACAGTTGGCTCAGTTGGTTCATCAGGAATTTGCATCAATAATGTCACCGTTGGTTGACAATGCAATTCTTTACGTAACGAACGCGCTAAATCACGTTCAATTAACCCTTGTAAACCACCCCAGTCTACATCGGTTTTACCTTCATAAGTTTGAGCAAATTCGCCCCAACGTACACTGAGAATTTCTTCTATTCGCTGCTGTACCCAATTTAGTAACAAAGGCTTTTCAATACTTGTTACTACTCCGCGCATATGAATTTCGGGTTTTGCTAGTAATTTACCACTCCAATCTATTGCGGCAGCAATTGTTACTAGACCTTCTTCCGCCATTTTCTGACGTTCTTGCAAGACTCTGGCACTAACCATGCCTGAACCAGAAGTGTCAACCAACTCTAGACCCGCAGGCACTTTAGCACCTACACGAATTGATTCTTGCGTCAGTTCGATAACATCTCCGTTATCGATAAGCACCATGTTCTCTTTTGGAACACCCATGCTTTGCGCTGTTTGCGAATGCTTTATCAACATCCGATGTTCACCGTGTACTGGTACAAAAAACTTGGGTCGAGTTAGTGCCAGCATTAATTTTTGGTCTTCTTGACAACCGTGTCCAGATACGTGAATTCCTTTGTCGCGTCCGTAAACTACGTTGGCGCCTTGCATCATCAATTTATCAATGGTATTAACAACAGCTATGGTGTTACCAGGAATTGGATTGGCAGAGAATACTACCGTATCACCTTCACGAATCTTGATATGAGGGTGTTCTTTGTTCGCAATGCGCGTCATCGCTGACATTGGCTCACCCTGAGAGCCTGTTGTTAAAATTAATACTCTTTCGCCCGGTAAATTACGAATGGTATTCAGCGGTTGCAACAAATTATCTGGACACTTGATATAACCAAGGTTACGTGCGTGAGCAATTAAGTTGAGCATCGAACGTCCAACAACGCTAACGACGCGACTGTGCTTCTGCGCTAATTCCAAAATCATGTTGATGCGGTGAACACTCGAAGCGAAAGTGGTTATAAACAACCTGCCTTCTGTTTGACTGAAAACCCGATCAAGATTTGGATACACCGAACGTTCGGATGGCGTAAATCCTGGTACTTCTGAGTTAGTAGAATCACTGAGAAGGCAAAGTACGCCTTTCTCCCCATGTTCAGCTAATCGCTGTATATCAAAGCGCTCACCGTCAACGGGTGTATGGTCAAACTTAAAGTCACCTGTGTGGATAACTACACCAATTGGGGTATGAATGGCAACTGTAAAACTATCAGCAATGGAATGAGTGTTGCGAATATATTCCACTAAAAAGTTCTTGCCAATTCGCACAACATCACGTGGCATAACTGAACGTAATTCAGTACGGTCACGTACTCCTGCCTCTTCCAATTTACCTTCAAGCATTGCCAACGCTAGACGTGGCCCATATATCACAGGAATTTCAAACTGTTTAAGGTGGAATGCAATTCCACCAATATGATCTTCATGTCCGTGTGTAACAATCATCCCCTTGATTTTATGCCGATTCTCACGGACGTAAGTCATGTCAGGAAGGACAATATTTACACCATGCATTCCATCAGTAGGGAAAGCCAAACCTGCATCGAGAAGAATTATTTCATCGTCGTACTCAAAAACACAGGTATTTTTACCAATTTCATGCAAACCGCCCAAAGGAATGATTTTGAGGGCGGCTGAATTTTCGTTTCTAGCCATTTTCTCCTTAGATTTTAACGAGTGTTAATTGTTAGTTTGTTAACTGCAAAATTTGATACACGTCCCAAAACTGTAACCAAATATTTATAAGTCAGGTCTGACAGAAGCTTTGCTTGATATATAGATGCTAGATTTGAGGTCAATCAATTGCTTAAATAAAATTTGTTTTTACTTCAATCAGTCATATTAACGAACTATATACATTTATTGGTAACACAACAATATCACCTGTCACCTGGTGAGATTTACGCAATATATTTATATGTATTTTCTACTACTTTAACTCGGAACAGTAGAAAAAGCCTCTGTTTAGATCAAATCTAGGTCTTGCAAAACAACCTTTAAGTGTTGGATAACTTCGGGTGAAGCATCTCCAATTGGTAGACGACATGAACCGACTGGATAGCCAGCTAGCCTGAGAGCAGCTTTTACGGGGATTGGATTGGTTGTAACAAATAATGCCTTAAATAAGGGAAAAAGCTTTAGGTGAATGGAGGTAGCTTGCTGTACTTGCCCCGAATCATAAGCTTGAATCATTTGTTGCAATTGCTTCCCAACTAAGTGCGAAGCGACGCTGACTACACCTTTAGCCCCAACAGATAATAAGGGTAAGGTTAAAGAGTCATCACCAGAGTATATTTGAAATTCAGGTGGTGTCAAACGACGTATTTCGCTGGCTTGGTCTAGATTCCCACTTGCTTCTTTTATACCAATTATATTATTTACTTCGGCTAGTCGAGCCACTGTCTCTGGTTGCAGGTTTTGACCCGTGCGACCTGGAACGTTATATAACAACACTGGTAAAGAAGGTTCGGCTTGAGCTATTGCGCGAAAGTGTTGATATAGTCCTGCTTGCGGCGGTTTATTGTAATAAGGAACTACTTGTAAACAACCGTGTACTCCTATTTTAGCGGCTTTTTGAGTTGCTGCGATAGCTTCTTCTGTAGAATTTGACCCACAACCTGCCATTACCTTGGCTTTACCGGCCACTGCTTCTAGGACTACGCTGAATAATTTATACTCTTCATCCCATGAAAGCGTTGGTGATTCACCTGTTGTACCGCAAACTACGAGCGTATCGCTACCAGTAGAAGCAAGGTGCGCTGCAACTGTGGCCGCCAAATCGTAATCTAAACTGCCGTCGTCTTTAAACGGCGTAATCATCGCGGTTAATACTCTGCCAAAATCTACCACCCTTTTTTACTCCTGAAAAATCTGCACGTCATTTGTTTTTTATCTCGTCTATATATAAATATTCATAGATATTCGACAAATGACTTGCTTTGCTCCGCAGCGAAAATTTATTAATTCCAAAATTTATGTTAATGCTACTGCTAGCTTTGGCTTAACTATATTTTTTTCCACCAGCAACTCGGCAATTTGAACAGCGTTCAATGCTGCACCCTTGCGAATTTGGTCTCCACACAACCATAATTCCAATCCACAGTTGTGGGAAATATCTTGGCGGATTCTACCTACTAATACTTCATCACGACCTGTTGCATCTATTGGCATTGGAAAATAATTACCTTGCCAGTCGTCCACCAATTTTACACCCGGCGCCGACGATAGAATTTTTCGCGCTTCATCTTTATCAAAAGGTTCATTAAATTCTAAGTTGATAGCTTCTGAGTGTGCGCGTAGAACAGGAACTCGAATGCAAGTTGCAGAAACTCGAATTTCTTGAGTACCAAAAATCTTCCGAGTTTCGTTAACCATCTTAATTTCCTCTTCGCAGTACCCCATCTCATTTAAAGGGGTATTGTGAGGAAATAAGTTGAACGCTAATGGATAAGGAAATATTTCTGCGACTGGTTGCTGCCCCGATAAAATTGCACTCGCTTGCGTTTGTACCTCTGCCATTGCTTTGGCTCCCGCACCACTAGCAGATTGATACGTCGCTGCAATAATTCTTCTTATTTTTTTTACCTTATGCAACGGATAAACCGCCACCGCCATTAAAATTGTCGTACAGTTGGGGTTCGCAATAATACCCTTATGTTCAGATAATGCCTCTGGGTTGACTTCTGGCACTACCAAAGGTACTTCTGGGTTCATCCGAAAAGCACTGGAATTATCAATAACCACCGCACCTGCTTCTACTGCTTTTGGCGCCATTGCCTTAGATGTAGAACCGCCTGCACTCGCTAAAACTATATCTATACCATCAAAAGATTTGTCATCAACAGCTTCAACTGCGATACTTTCTCCTTTGAACGATATTTTTTGCCCTGCACTACGTGCTGAAGCTAACAATTTTAAATCAGCAAGCGGGAAATTACGGTTTTCTAGTAATTCCAACAGTTCCTGACCAACAGCTCCAGTTGCTCCCAAAATAGCTACACGATAGGGTCTAGACAAACTGGCTTCCTCCTTTTCAATAGTAATTATGCACGATTTTTAACAATAGTTTAAGATTTAATTCATCAATATAACTTATGCCTAATAAAAATAAATAAACTTAACCTGTAAAACCTAATGAAATAAATAATGTCTATTTATATTAATATTTCTTAAATTATCACTCTCACTTCCTATATACTATCTACTTTTGATACTAAATATACCAGCATTTTTAATAATATTCTGATTTTACAACCAAAGTACACAAAATAATAAACAATTGATATGTATCAGTATTTTAAGTATATATTATACAACATATTTATTTTTCTGCGATAAATAAAAAATAATTTTGTTATAATAGCTAGCTGAGTTAGCAATGATAACATACGAAAAACGAATTAGAATAATATTTTTGTATTCAAGTATGTTTATTTGTCTAAAATTATTCCTGCTTAGTGGATTAACTTACGGAATAAACACTTACTTAACTTGACTTTTAGGCTTAGTTATGTCTAATAGATGTTGTACTAAGATTCAAATGTAATTCAAGTGTATATGGGTCTTCGTTACTGTTATAAGCGTGGAAATGAGTAAAATGGTACGTTGAAAACCAGAATATCATAATTAAGCGACACCCGGAGCGAGAACGTTCAGCACAGTAGCGCTTAATTATTCACATAAACTTATTTGTCTAAAAGTGCCAGAAAGCTTGACACTCGCTGTAAACTTAACTTTTGTCGCAGCATATCCATTCACAAGACGTTTGTGTTAAGAGTCATTAGTTACGCAATCACCTGCGCTCAAGACTATGGATACCGTTCGTTGGATACTAACACTTTTTAGAATCGAGAGAAAGCATGAAAGTTACCCAGGAGAAACTTCCTAAAAGCCAAATTGGACTGTCTATAGAAATCGCACCAGAAACCACTAAGCAGACCTACGAGCAAGTAGTAAATAACCTCTCTCGTACTGTTAACATTCCTGGGTTTCGTAAAGGCAAAGTACCCCGTTCAATTTTACTACAGCGCTTAGGCACAGCTCGCGTCAAAGCCGCTGCGGTAGAAGAACTTATCCAAGATGGAATTAAAAAAGCCCTAGACCAAGAAAAAATCCCAGCTATTGGTCAGCCAGAACTACGCTCAACGTTTGATGAATTAATTACCAACTACGAACCAGGAAAGACTTTAACATTTTCGGCTGCTGTTGACGTTGAACCAGAAATCAAACTTGGCGCCTACACAGGATTAGAAGTCAAAGCTGAAGAAGCAAAATACGATGCGACACGTGTCGATACTGTTATAGATGGTGAACGTCAACAAATGGGAACATTAATTCCTATAGAAGGGCGCCCAGCACAAATTGGAGATACAGCAGTTGTAGACTTTAAAGGAGTAGTGCCAGCGGAACCGGGTTCGGATGGTGAAGACGAACCAATTCCCGGAGGAGAAGCAGAAGATTTTCAAGTCGAGTTACAAGAAGATCGCTTTATACCAGGATTTGTGACTGGCATTGTGGGGATGAACCCAGGTGAGACTAAAGAAATTTCAGCACAGTTCCCAGACCCTTATGCAAATGAAGAACTGGCAGGAAAACCTGCTCGCTTTACAGTAACGCTCAAGGAAATTAAAGAAAAAGAACTTCCTGAGTTAAATGATGACTTCGCCAAAGAAATTAGCGATTTCGAGACGCTGGCTGAACTACGTGCTTCGCTCGAAGAACGGTATCAAAAGGAAGCTAGCGATAAAACAAAATCGAATCAGCACGAAGCGTTACTTAAAGAATTAGTCAAGCACGTCGAAATAGACTTGCCTGAAACAATGATTCAGCAAGAAGTTGACGCAATGCTGACGCAAACAGCCATGCGTTTACAGCAACAGGGTATGGATGTTCGTAAGCTGTTTACGCCAGAAATCATGCCAAAATTGCGGGAAAACTCTCGTGGTGAAGCATCAGATAGAATTGTGCGTTCTTTGTCACTGCGTGAAATTGGCAATCGCGAATCGCTTAAAGTCACCGACGAAGAGGTCAACGCGCGTGTCAGCGAATTGATGAAGGAGTATAAAGACCAAGATATAGACGAGGATAAATTGCGTTCATATATTGAGAACGAAATGCTAACCGAAAAAATTCTTGATTGGTTAGTCGAACACTCCACTGTCGAACTAGTACCCGAAGGGTCGCTAAAAGCTTCTGAAAAAGAAGCATCAGAAGAAGTTTTAGAATCTTCACAATCTGAAGAATCCTCAGAAACAACTGTTGATGTTATTGATGTTCAGAGCGAAACCGTAGAAGAGTAATGAGTGTGGGAGCGTGAGAGTGTGAAATATAAAGTTGATTTTCGCTCCTCTCTTACCTCCCCCCTCCAAGAAGGGCACCTCTAAAATCCAACCAATTCCCTCTAAACTCGAATAAAATTAGAGAATAGGAAAAATTAGGAACGGATATTACTACTTATAGTGATCAGTGTGTTAAGACGTTAGAAAATTAGATAAGGCATAATGGTAAACACACACCCTATAAACTAATGAAAGTTTGCACCTGGCGCAAACCACCTGGTGACTAGCTAGCATTTTGGGTTTACATTCGTATAACTTATTCTTCCATTGGTTAAAGCCTCTATATCTTTATGTTTGTATCGCAATCAGGAAACGACCCTATTCATAGTTTGGGTCGATTAAAAATAAATTCCTCGCTTGGTAGTCCTAGCAACATCGTCCCGATGGTGGTAGAACAGTCTGGAGTAGGAGAAAGAGCTTTCGATATATACTCACGTTTATTGCGTGAGCGTATTATATTTTTGGGAACGCCTGTAGATGATACAGTTGCTAACTCTATCATTGCTCAACTACTTTTCCTTGATGCTGAAGATTCAGAAAAAGATATTCAGCTTTATATAAATTCTCCGGGTGGTTCGGTGACAGCAGGAATGGCAATTTATGATACAATCCAGCAAATTCGCCCTGATGTTGTTACCATATGTTTTGGATTAGCCGCGAGTATGGGGGCGTTTTTGTTAGCAGCAGGCGCCGCTGGCAAACGGATGTCTCTACCTGATTCTCGTATAATGATCCACCAACCTTTAGGTGGGGCACAGGGGCAAGCAGTTGATATTGAAATCCAAGCCAAAGAAATTCTTTATCATAAAGCTAAGTTGAATCAGTTGCTGGCACACCACACTGGTCAACCGCTCGAAAGAATTGAAGCCGATACGGAACGTGACTTTTTCATGTCGGCTCTTGAGGCACAAAATTATGGGTTGATTGATCAGGTCATCTCAAGGCAAAATCTTCCTTCCAAGGCGTGAAAAAGTTACTGTTGTCTAAATAATGAGGCTGGTATGTCTAAGTACGACTCCCATTTAAAATGTTCGTTTTGTGGCAAGTCTCAGGAGCAGGTGCGTAAGCTAATCGCTGGACCGGGAGTCTACATCTGCGATGAGTGCGTAGACTTGTGCAATGAAATACTAGATGAGGAGTTGCTCGACACAAACGGTGCTGCGGCTTCCCAACCTGCACGTCCAGCAGAACAGCCACAAAAACGTCGCACCCGTTCCAGCAATCTCTCGTTTAATCAAATACCCAAACCACGAGAGATTAAGAAATATCTTGACGAGCATGTTATCGGTCAAGATGAAGCAAAAAAAGTACTCTCAGTCGCAGTTTACAACCACTATAAGCGTCTGTCGATTATTCAGGCTAAAGGAGCCGCTAAAGGTTCGACTGATGACGCGGTTGAACTGCAAAAATCTAATATTTTATTGATAGGCCCTACAGGTTGCGGTAAAACGCTTTTAGCTCAGACGCTTGCGAAAATTCTCGATGTTCCTTTCGCTGTCGCTGATGCCACCACGTTAACCGAAGCAGGTTATGTAGGTGAAGACGTAGAAAACATTTTGCTGCGACTTTTGCAGGTAGCAGACCTTGATGTAGAAGAAGCGCAGCGCGGTATTATTTACATTGATGAAATCGATAAAATTGCTCGTAAGAGTGAAAACCCATCGATTACCCGCGATGTATCTGGTGAGGGTGTACAGCAAGCGTTATTAAAAATGCTTGAAGGTACAGTTGCCAATGTACCTCCACAAGGTGGACGTAAACATCCTTATCAAGATTGTATCCAAATCGATACAAGTAATATCTTATTTGTTTGTGGCGGCGCCTTCGTTGGTCTAGAAAAAGTTGTAGAGCAGAGAATTGGTAAAAAGTCAATAGGCTTTGTTCAACCAGGTGAAGGTCAATCGAAAGACAAGCGTATAGCCGACACACTGCACCATTTGGAACCAGATGATTTAGTAAAATTTGGGATGATACCCGAATTTATTGGACGGGTGCCAATGGTAGCAGTAGTAGACCCACTCGACGAAGAAACTTTGATGGCAATTTTGACACAGCCAAGAAGCGCATTAGTCAAACAGTATCAGAAATTGCTCAAAATGGACAACGTACAGCTTGAGTTTAAATCTGATGCATTACGAGCCATCGCACAAGAAGCATATCGCCGCAAAACAGGCGCCCGTGCATTACGCGGTATTGTTGAAGAGTTAATGCTTGATGTCATGTACGAATTACCTTCACGTAAAGACGTAGGTCGTTGTACTGTTACAAAGGAAATGGTAGAAAAACGTTCTACCGCCGAACTAATAATACATCCATCTTCACTACCCAAACCAGAATCAGCCTAATACAGTTAGGAGTTATGAGTTAAGAATAGTTATTAAGTTAGAAATTTGATTTGATGTGAAGAATAATAAATAAAGTATTTATTATCAATTCCTAACTCCGGACTCTTAACTGCTAACTCTTAACTATCATCATGTCCTACATTAATGTACGTGGCGTTGAACACTACTATGAATGGATAAAACAACCATCAGAGACACAAAAACCTGTGATGGTGTTTATTCATGGTTGGGCAGGTTCAGCTCGTTATTGGCAAACTACTGCCCAAGCTTTGTCTGTTAATTTTGACTGCTTACTTTATGATATGCGTGGGTTTGGACGTTCCAAGGGTAAACCCACCACCATAGAAGCTAGTGAAGCGATTGCTGACTCGCAATCGATACAAGAAGAAGCGAAAGCAATTCAAGAATTAAATTATGAGCTTGAAGAATACGCTGAGGATTTTGCAACATTATTAGATAAACTGCAACTCCCAAAAGTTTACATTAACGCTCACTCAATGGGCGCCTCAATAGCGACATTATTTCTCAACCGTTACCCGCAACGAGTAGAAAAAGCTATTTTGACATGTAGTGGTGTATTCGAGTACGACGAAAAAGCCTTTACAGCATTTCATAAATTTGGTGGCTATGTAGTCAAATTTAGACCCAAATGGTTAAGTAAAATACCATTTGTTGACCAAATTTTCATGGCACGCTTTTTACGTCGTCCAATTCCCGCATCAGAACGTCAAGCGTTTTTAGAAGATTTTTTAGTAGCAGATTATGAAGCAGCACTAGGAACAATATTTACTTCTGTAAGTAAATATCAAGCCGAAGTAATGCCAGGAGAATTTGAGAAACTAACTGTTTCAACCCTACTTATTTCAGGAGAATATGACCAGATTATACCTGCTGATTTAGGACGCAAAGCAGCAACATTTTCTAACAAAGTTAAGCTTGTAGTTATGAAAGACACAGCCCACTTTCCAATGTTAGAAGACGCAGAAACTTATTTGAAAGTAGTGCAAGAATTCTTAAATTAATTCTCTTGTTGGATAGCTAACTGCCTGTCCTAACCTAAACCTAGTTCTCGTCGGAGCAAGTTGATAGATTTTTCCCCTATATAATTATCGCTACGAACAATTTTAGGCGGACGAATAATATCATCTACAACTACTTGTACAGAAGCTTGTACTGCTGTAGAGCTTGCTTCGTCGCTACAGAAAATTAAATGCGCGCGCTTGACTATTGCATGTAATTTATATGTATCTTTTGGCTGTGAGGTCATTACCAAAAGTTCATCACCTCGAATACCGTGAATAATTACTTCGGTAGCGCGTAAAATTCCCGAACTTACACTCACAATACCAATGCAGCTATCTGTAGGTAAACTTCTAACAATATTAAGTTCCTTAGCATAGTCATGAATATCAAGTGGAATAACACGTACAGATTTAGGAGCAGCTATAGATTCAACATCGGCAATAAAATAACGACTAGTGACGACTGTCGCACTCGAAGTTTGTTCAAGTACCGACGCTAATTCTTCGGTCGCTACTAGCTGTACAGGAATCTTTAACGCTTGTTCTAATTCTCCTGCCATCAGTTCACCGGCGCCAATATCTTGCCTAGGTACTGCCACTAATACACGGGCACTACAGCGTAACCTCCAATCGATTTCAGCTAAAAATATCTCACGTGCTTGAGAAAGAGTACAACCTTGGGTAAGTAAATCATCGAGTGCTTGTTGAACAACTTTGTAAGCTTGGGGGTACTGCTCAAGAATTGGAGACCGTAGTCTGCTTCCTCCTTCATGTCCTTGAGCGCGCACATAAATTCCTGAACCAGCAAGACTTTCAACAAAACCGTCTTCTTCAAGCTGGCGGTATACTTTACTAATAGTATTGCGGTGCAAACCAGTCTGCATAGCAAGAGCGCGGGTGCTTGGCAACTTGTAACCAGGTGGATACTGTCGAGAGGCAATCGCAAATCGAATTTGATTAAACAGCTGGTTTGACGCAGGAATATCACTATCGGGTTGAATGCGGAATTGAATCATTACCATATGCTCCTGGGACTGGTAGCGCTATGCGACCAGATGCATGTACTACTTGTTAAATAATTGATTTATACATTGATTTATACATTAATTGGAGATAACCCCGGATTACTAGCATAAAGATGCATGTAATAAGCACACGCTACTAGTAAAAACTATTATGACAGAGAGCGCAATCGATACCTTAAGCATTAAAGTTTCGCAAGGCAAACAAATCAATGGTATTACCTCAGACACAGAACTACCAATATCAGCCTACTTAGCATACCCAAGTAAACCAGGTATTTACCCAGGTATAGTGGTACTACAGGAAATCTTTGGTGTCAACGCGCACATCCGCTCTTGTACAGAAAGAATCGCACGCGAAGGTTATATTGCTATTGCACCCGCATTATTTGAACGTCTTGCACCTGGATATGAATCTGGCTACACAAGCGAAGATGTAGAAGTTGGTCGTCATTATGCTTGGGGACAGACTTGTTCAAGCGAACTATTGAGTGATATCCAAGCGGCGATAAACTATCTAAAGACTCTACCCAATGTTAAAAAGGAAAGTTTCGGCTGTATCGGATTTTGCTTTGGTGGACATGTAGCATATTTGGCGGCAACACTACCGGATATTAAAGCTACTGCTTCATTTTACGGTGCAAGAATTGCTACCACCACACCCGGTGGGGGTGATACTACTCTCTCACGTACTAGTGAGATAAAAGGTACATTATATGCGTTTTTTGGTAACGAAGATGCGAGTATTCCATCTGACCAAGTTGATCTTATAGAGGCTTCGTTAGAAAAATATAGAATACCATCACGTGTCTTTCGCTACGATGGAGCTGACCACGGATTTTTTTGCGACCATCGCAAAAGCTATAATCCAGTAGCAGCAAACGATGCTTGGGAAAAAGTCAAACAATTGTTTGCACAACAACTTAGTTAATGGGTAACTTAACTCTCAATAACTAAATATTTATTTTTTGATAAAGTCATGAATTCTGAAACTAAATCTCAAAAAGCTGATTCGTCATTCACAATGGATGATTTTGCGAAGGCACTCGAAAGCCACGACTACCAGTTTCAAAAAGGGCAACTGGTAAATGGTAAAGTTTTCCAAATCGACCATGATGGTGCCTATGTAGATATTGGCGGAAAAGCAAGTGCGTTTTTGCCTCGCGATGAAGCTTCTTTGAGAACTGTTACTAATTTGTCAGAGGTGTTACCACTAGATGAAAGATTAGACTTCATTATTATTCGCGAACAGGATGCAGAAGGACAAGTTACCCTTTCTCGGCGCCAGTTAGAAATTCGCCATATTTGGGAACGACTTGTGGTAATGAAAGAAAACAACCAAAGTGTAGAAGCGCGAGTTGTTGGCATAAATAAAGGTGGTGTTAACATCGATGTGCTAGGTGTACGGGGATTTATACCACGTTCACACTTACTTGAACGCGATAATTTAGAGGCACTCAAAGGGCGAACTTTAACTGTAGGATTTTTAGAAGTAGAAGAAGCCAATAAACGCTTGATACTATCGCAACGCTTAGTAACTCGCTCTGCCAGCTTTAGCACACTCTCAATAGGTCAACTTGTTGAAGGGAAAATAACTGGTATAAAACCCTTTGGTGTATTTGTAGAGTTAGATGGAGTTGGCGCCTTACTTCACATCAAGCAAGTCACTCAAAAGTTTATCGATAACCTCGAAAAAGTCTTTCAAATTGGTCAGCACATAAAAGCTGTAATAATTGACATTGACGAACCGAAAGGTCGTGTCGCGCTTTCTACAAGAGTTTTAGAGAATTCACCAGGTGAAATCCTCGAAAACATGGAGGAAGTTATGGCTTCTGCTGAAGCGCGCGCGCAAAAAGTGAAAAACAAAGGCATCGAATAAGCAGCAAAGGATAGGCAAAAGCCTATCCCTCATAATTTGCGTGTATTACTTTGATGTATTATTTTTACACCTTTAGCGTTCCTGTGCGTTTCGAGGCTATTAAAATCCGCCCCTTGCAGTTTTTCTTAGTTTAACTCAGCATTTTTGAAATTGCTTATGGTTAGAGAATATTTTACTAATGTATAATTTATACTTATTGATTATATAAATGTAATCACTTAATAATTATCGAGAAACCGGGTTTCTAACCAAAATCATGATTTTTATTAAAATATTTCAACAAGAAACCCGGTTTCTAGGATTTTAAAATAATTTTATATCTGGGCAAGATACTTCAGAAATTACGCGGAGGCATCTTCTGAAAGTATCATGCTAACCTACACTCAACAGCGTTCCTTTGCTATCCAGGGCGGTTGCAGTCCGTCCTAAATTCAGATTTTTCTAGCTTAACTCAGTTGCTTCCCAACTGTCGCTATTTTTTGCGGAAAATATTAATTTTGTTTTTTTAGATACAGATGTCATCAAGCATTCTATGTTATCGAAATGCTTAATACACATTTATTTGTGTACACATCAAAAATACGGAGAGGGTGAGATTCGAACTCACGGATACTTTCGCATCACTCGATTTCAAGTCGAGCGCAATCGACCACTCTGCCACCTCTCCAATAAAGCTGTCAGCCCTAAGCTGTCAGCCGCCAGTGATTAATTCACTGACCAAGAAAATAATATATCATAACTTTAAACAGTTTGCACTACTTGATTGGTTTGTTCATACAAAATTTCTTCAGAGGCAATGCTGAAGTCTTCTCCAACCCATACGGATGAGGTTTGAGTAACTACCCCATCGTCTATGTGAACTATCGAGAAGTTACGCTGTATTCCTGTATTTGTGTTGATAACACGGGGAACAGCAGCCGCATTTAAATAAATTATCCCTTCTGGGCTTCTAAAAACACGCTTGCGAATTACTCTTTTGGTGTGTCGTAACGAGTGGTGCATGTGCCCAAAAGTAACTAGAGGTATTTTTTTACCTGCTGTAATTGCTTGGGATATGACTTCAGCAAAATCTGGGTCGCCAAAATCACCACCAATTGGGTGCCAATCTTTGCCACATGGGTCTTCTGGTCTATCTCCTAAACCTGATGGACCGTTATGTCCAAGAAAAAGAATTGTGTCATAAGCTGCGTTTTTCACAGACTCGAAAATTTGGGCTGCTGATTCTTCTAAAGTTGTGACGTTATAACGCTGCTTGCAGATATCAGCGAACTTCATATCAGGCCCACCCCAACTAAATGGGCGCCCACCAACAACAGTTAGATCAAACTTATCAAAATCGAGTTTTCCGTAACCGACATGGGTGTCACCTAATAAATCGAGTTGTTCCTGCACCCAATCTTCTTGAGTACGGTCGTAAGGGCACTTCTTGCGTCCCCATTCGGTGGCAGAATACCAGGCATCGTGGTTGCCCATTACTACAGCTTTGGGGATGTCAAGAGATGCAACCAAGCGGACAACATCTACAGACTCGTTGCCAAAATCCCCAACAAACAGCACTAAGTCCACTCCCAGCGTATAAAGCGCTATTTTATCTTCCTCTTCCCACTGGTCGTGGACATCTCCAACTACAGCAATTTTTATCATCTTCGAGTTTATGTCTTGCCTTATGTTTCCAGCATAGGCAACATAATTCTATTTTGACACAATCTTAAGGAAGGTGGATTACCCCATGTGTATTTTTGGTAAAAAGTACTATAATTAATTAAAGAACAAATACCTATCTTGCTACCGCTAATAAATCTTATAATTTCCTTGTTTAACAGAGGAAGGAGAGATTTTTTGTGTCAAAGCAAGAATTCAGACCCCCAGAAAAATTAGGTAACACCATACTGTGTTTACAACTGTACGAAGCGTATCTGAAAAGACCCAACCGGGTGCATTACCGTTAGATTTATTTGCGGCAATTGAGAGCTTGAAGAAATCACTTAATGCTGTGGTTTTGGCGCATTATTATCAAGAGCCTGATATTCAGGATGTAGCTGATTATATTGGTGACTCACTGCAACTAGCTAGAGCTGCCGCACAAACGGATGCTTCAGTGATAGTATTTGCTGGGGTTCATTTTATGGCGGAGACTGCAAAAATTCTGAATCCTGATAAATTAGTACTTTTGCCGGATTTAGATGCTGGGTGTTCGCTTGCTGATACATGTCCACCATCCGAGTTTGCCGCATTCAAGCGCGCGCATCCAGGGCATTTAGTAATTTCTTACATAAACTGCTCTGCCGAAATTAAGGCAATGAGCGACATCATTTGTACTAGTTCTAATGCCGTCAAGATAGTTCAGCAAATACCGCAAGACCAGCCAATAATTTTTGCTCCTGACCGTAACTTAGGGCGATACGTAATGCAGCAAACGGGGCGTAATATGGTACTGTGGCAGGGGAGTTGTATTGTACACGAAACTTTCTCAGAGAAGAAAATAGTACAGTTAAAAATTACACATCCAGAAAGTGAGATAATAGCTCACCCCGAATGTGAGGAACCAGTATTACGTCACGCTAATTATATTGGTTCAACTGCGGCGTTACTTAAATATTGTCAAGAAAGTTCTTCACAAGAATTTATTGTTGCCACCGAGCCAGGAATTATTCACCAAATGCAAAAAGCGGCGCCACACAAAACATTCATTCCGGCACCACCAGAGAATAACTGTAACTGCAATGAGTGTCCGTTTATGCGGTTGAATACATTGGAAAAACTGTATTTGGCGATGAAGAATCAGGCGCCGGAGATTACTATGGATGAGGAAATACGGGTTAAGGCTTGGCGCCCAATTCAACGCATGTTAGAAATGAGTGCTTAGGTATATTTTGATTATTTGTGAACGTGGGTTAGATGATTTTGAGGCTGGACGGTATCGTTTTACGAGTTATTCTTTTCTGCTTCCTTTTGTGCTGCCTCACTATATTGACGATATAACTTAGTGCGGATTTGCGCTTCTTTATAACGACTATGGTTCCGCGGCACTTTAGCCATTAAATCTGACGCACGTTGCCAACTAGCTGCTATTTCAAGCCATTGAGTCGAATTACGAGCTTTTTTACCATTGATTGTTGTTTCATTTGCAATCCTAACGGCAGAAACAAAATAGTCTTCAGTTAATTTAGCGTTGCTTTCGTTAAGATTTTCTTGAGATTGTTGTTTTTTAGATTCGTTAATGACGGGGGATTCTACGGTCTTAGTTATTGACAATACAGGTTTTGAATCGGATGCGAGCATTGGTAACTTGACTTTATTGCCTAGCAAACTATAAAGAGCTAGACCAGCGATTCCAAACAGCGTACAGATACTGATGCCTAACAAAAACCATCCCCAAGCCGAATTTTTATGTTGAGTTTTTTTAACAATTACTATGGAACTCGATTGTGGAGTTTTGGGCAGGCTTATTTTTACTGGCTCTGGTTTGCGTTCTTGTAAGTCTTTAATAAATTGTTGAAAAGCATTAGGCTTTTCTAACGTGAATTCCTCTGACCATAGTAATTCATTGTCTCCTTGTTTGCGGCTTACTTCTTCTAGCCAAAGTAATTGCTGCTCACGAACAATGCGAGTGTTAATGTTAATTCTATAAATGTTTCGTGGTGCAATCGATTCGAGTATTTGACGAATCGTACCAACCAACGTTGATTTTTCAAGTTTATCTTCGCTACGTGCTTCACAAAGTAGTTGTAGCACACCATCAGCAAACATTGCTCTAGTTCTGACACCCGAAGAACTCAACTTCTGATTTAATAGTTGAATTATCGCAGCAACACTACCTTGCTGTGCTTGCCAGAAAATATCGTTAATCCTGTCTACCATCACCATCAGCGTTTACTTACAGCCCTTTAACCCTGGTTTGTTTACAAGTTGAAAATTATACCTAAGTTAGTGTTTTATATGACATTAACTTATTACTTGATTGTATGAGGAAAAACATTATGTTGCCAGATTTTACACAAATCATCTCTCTTTAGGACTAGTAAAGAGCTGTTAATAACCTAATATTTGCTATATGGCAACAGTATATTTTTTATTTGTCTCGAAATAATTAAGTATTGACCGCCGAAGCTTTTAATGTATAAATTATTATTCATTCAAGCTTAAAATCAAATTAACACGTGGTATAGGTGCCTTGTCCCGTTTACATTCTGTAAATAATTTGGCAGACACCAAAGTAAACTCTTGTGGGATGTTTATTTGTCAATGCAGTGACGCACCCTAGCAAAAACAAAAGCCTCCTCTTATATGCAAGAGAAGGCTTTTGTTTGTATTATAGCCCTGGCACCGAGCAATTGTTGCAGGAGACAACTCTCCAACTATCGTAGCCGCTGCGGCGTTTCACAACTGAGTTCGGGATGGTATCAGAGTGGTTCCACCACGCAAAAAGCACCAGGAAAAACTGGAGGAGGGGGGGAAGCGGGGAGGGGGAGATACGGGGAAATATACTTTCTTCTCCCCCACTCACCCACTCAGCTTGTCCCCCACTCCTAAAACCCTGAAGACTGCACAGTGACGCTTTTGAATTGTTTTGGTCAAGCCCTCGGTCTGTTAGTACTTCTCGGCTTCGCATGTTACCACGCTTCCACCTAAAGCCTATTAACACGTGTTCTACGTGTGACCTTACCTACTTAAAGTAGTGAGAACACTCATCTTGAGGTGGGCTTCCCACTTAGATGCTTTCAGCGGTTATCCGCTCCGAACATGGCTACCCAGCGTTTACTCCTGGCGGAATAACTGGCACACCAGCGGTTCGTCCTTCCCGGTCCTCTCGTACTAAGGAAGGCTCCTCTCAATGTTCTTACGCCTGCACCGGATATGGACCGAACTGTCTCACGACGTTCTGAACCCAGCTCACGTACCGCTTTAATGGGCGAACAGCCCAACCCTTGGGACGTACTTCCGCCCCAGGTTGCGATGAGCCGACATCGAGGTGCCAAACCTCCCCGTCGATGTGGACTCTTGGGGGAGATCAGCCTGTTATCCCTAGAGTAACTTTTATCCGTTGAGCGACGGCCATTCCACTCTGCGCCGTCGGATCACTAAGGCCTACTTTCGTACCTGTTTCACTTGTTGGTGTCACAGTCAAGCTCTCTTATTGCCTTTACACTCGACGCACGATTTCCAACCGTGCTGAGAGAACCATTGCGCGCCTCCGTTACCTTTTAGGAGGCGACCGCCCCAGTCAAACTGCCCACCTGAAAATGTTCCAATTCCGGATGACGGACATTGGTTAGAATTCTAGCTTCGCCAGAGTGGTATCTCACCGTTAGCTCCATAATCCCCACAAGGACTACTTCTACGCTTCCCACCTATCCTGCGCAAGCCAAGCCCGAACACAATTCCAGGCTACAGTAAAGCTTCATAGGGTCTTTCTGTCCAGGTGCAGGCAGTCCGTATCTTCACAGACAATCCTATTTCGCCGAGTCTCTCTCCGAGACACCGTCCAGATCGTTACGCCTTTCGTGCGGGTCGGAACTTACCCGACAAGGAATTTCGCTACCTTAGGACCGTTATAGTTACGGCCGCCGTTCACCGGGGCTTCGGTCGTCAGCTTTAACCCAAAAGCCTGACCAACTTCCTTAACCTTCCGGCACTGGGCAGGCGTCAGCCCCTATACTTCCGATTACTCGTTTGCAGAGACCTGTGTTTTTGGTAAACAGTCGCCTGGACCTATTCACTGCGACCCAGTTCATCACTGGGCACCCCTTCTTCCGAAGTTACGGGGCTATTTTGCCGAGTTCCTTAGAGAGAGTTATCTCGCGCCCCTTGGTATTCTCTACCTCCCCACCTGTGTCGGTTTCGAGTACGGGTAAAACTGCTTCAACACATTACGTGCTTTTCTTGACACCAATTACAACTAAACGGAGAACGTATTCCCCTCCCAATCCAATCAGGGCATAGTTGCTTCTCAATGCGTCCCACATAATGCTCCACAATTCTAGTTGAGGAATATTAACCTCATGTCCATCGACTACGACTTTCGTCCTCGCCTTAGGTCCCGACTTACCCAGAGTGGACGAACCTGCCTCTGGAACCCTTGGGGTTTCGGGGTATTGGATTCTCACCAATATTTGCGCTACTCAAGCCGACATTCTCACTTCTATCCAATCCACAGCTGCTCGCCGCTACTGCTTCCCATCAAATAGAACGCTCCCCTACCGATTTTTCAATCCCACAGCTTCGGTACAATGTTTAGTCCCGTTCATTTTCGGCGCGCAAGCGCTTGACCAGTGAGCTATTACGCACTCATTCTAGGGTGGCTGCTTCTAGGCAAACCTCCTGGTTGTCTTTGCACTTGCACCTCCTTTCCCACTTAACATTGATTTGGGGACCTTAGCTGGTGGTCTGGGCTGTTTCCCTCTTGACAATGAAGCTTATCCCTCACTGTCTTACTAGTGATAATTCACTCTGGTATTCTGAGTTTGTCTCGATTTGGTACCGGTCTCCCAGCCCGCACCGAAACAGTGCTTTACCCCCAAAGCTTAATATTCACCGCTGCGCCTAAACACATTTCGGGGAGAACCAGCTAGCTCCTGGCTCGATTGGCATTTCACCCCTAACCACACCTCATCCGCTAATTTTTCAACATTAGTCGGTTCGGACCTTCACTTGGTGTTACCCAAGCTTCATCCTGGACATGGTTAGATCGCCAGGGTTCGGGTCTATACATACTGATAAAACGCCCTATTCAGACTCGCTTTCGCTTTGGCTTCGTAATTCCTACTTAACCTACCAGCACATATAACTCGCCGGCTCATTCTTCAACAGGCACGCGGTCATTCGTTTAATCGAACTCCCACTGCTTGTAAGCTGACGGTTTCATGTTCTATTTCACTCCCCTCAACGGGGTTCTTTTCACCTTTCCCTCGCGGTACTTGTTCGCTATCGCTCACGCAGACGTATTTAGCCTTACCACGTGGTCGTGGCTGATTCACATGGAATTTCACGTGCTCCATGCTACTCGGGATTCAGCTAGTATCTCGACAATTTTCGACTACAAGACTTTTACTTTCTTTGGTGCATCGATTAAATGCTTCGTCTAATCGCTCGATTCCATATCGCTGTCCCACTACCCCAAATTGCAAGCAATTTGGTTTAGGCTCTTCCCCTTTCGCTCACCACTACTTAGGGAATCTCGTTTGATTTCTTTTCCTCCAGCTACTAAGATGTTTCAATTCGCTGGGTTGGCTCTCACTTGTCTATGTGTTCAACAAGTAGTATATAGGGTTGCCCCATTCGGAAATCTCCGGCTCAATGTTTGCTTCCAACTCCCCGGAGCATATCGTCGGTAACCACGTCCTTCATCGCCGCTGCGTGCCTAGGTATCCACCGTCAGCCCTTATTCGCTTGACCAATTCTATCAATTCAAAGGATTATCTGTAATTCAATACCCGTGTGCTTCTCGTTCTCATTACTAAAGTAATTCAACTCAACACGGTTACTGCCTACAATTTGCGTCACTATGCAGTTTTCAAGGTTCTTACTGGATGTAAATCCAGCAGGCTTAGTTATCTTAATAACCAAAGTTGCTGAACTTTACAATACTAACATACTAACATTTATTTTTGATTTTTTCAATAAATGCTATGTAAATGTGGAGGTTAGCGGACTCGAACCGCTGACATCCTGCTTGCAAAGCAGGCGCTCTACCAACTGAGCTAAACCCCCAAAATGTGGGCCATCCTGGACTCGAACCAGGGACCTCACCCTTATCAGGGGTGCGCTCTAACCACCTGAGCTAATAGCCCATAACGAACCAAATAATACAGTTTGATAGCCACATTGCATTAACAACCGACCTAGGTGATGACCTTCTTGTTGTTTTTTAACGTACTAAAGTACGTATTACGACAAGGAACGGTAGGTCTCCCTAAAAAGGAGGTGATCCAGCCACACCTTCCGGTACGGCTACCTTGTTACGACTTCACCCCAGTCACCAGCCCTACCTTCGGAGTCTCCCCCAGCGAACTGTTAGGATAACTACTTCGGGCGTGACCAGCTTCCATGGTGTGACGGGCGGTGTGTACAAGGCCCGGGAACGAATTCACTGCAGTATGCTGACCTGCAATTACTAGCGATTCCGACTTCATGAAGGCGAGTTGCAGCCTTCAATCTGAACTGAGCTACGATTTCTGAGATTTGCATGTTATTGCTAACTAGCTGCCCTTTGTTCGTAGCATTGTAGTACGTGTGTAGCCCAGGACGTAAGGGGCATGCTGACTTGACGTCATCCCCACCTTCCTCCGGTTTGTCACCGGCAGTCTCTCTAGAGTGCCCAACTTAATGATGGCAACTAAAAACGAGGGTTGCGCTCGTTGCGGGACTTAACCCAACATCTCACGACACGAGCTGACGACAGCCATGCACCACCTGTGTTCGCGCTCCCGAAGGCACCCCCACCTTTCAGCAGGGTTCGCGACATGTCAAGTCCTGGTAAGGTTCTTCGCGTTGCATCGAATTAAACCACATACTCCACCGCTTGTGCGGGCCCCCGTCAATTCCTTTGAGTTTCACACTTGCGTGCGTACTCCCCAGGCGGGATACTTAACGCGTTAGCTACGACAATGCCCGGGTCGATACGGGCAACGCCTAGTATCCATCGTTTACGGCTAGGACTACTGGGGTATCTAATCCCATTCGCTCCCCTAGCTTTCGTCCCTCAGTGTCAGTATTGTCCTAGCAGAGCGCTTTCGCCACCGGTGTTCTTCCCAATCTCTACGCATTTCACCGCTACACTGGGAATTCCCTCTACCCCTAACATACTCTAGTCTTATAGTTTCCACTGCCTGTATGTGGTTGAGCCACACGCTTTAACAGCAGACTTACAAAACCACCTGCGGACGCTTTACGCCCAATCATTCCGGATAACGCTTGCATCCTCTGTATTACCGCGGCTGCTGGCACAGAGTTAGCCGATGCTTATTCCTCAAGTACCGTCATTATCTTCCTTGAGAAAAGAGGTTTACGACCCAAAAGCCTTCGTCCCTCACGCGGTATTGCTCCGTCAGGCTTTCGCCCATTGCGGAAAATTCCCCACTGCTGCCTCCCGTAGGAGTCTGGACCGTGTCTCAGTTCCAGTGTGGCTGATCGTCCTCTCAGACCAGCTACAGATCGATGCCTAGGTAGTCTCTTACACCACCTACTAGCTAATCTGACGCGAGCTCAATTTCAGGCAATAAATCTTTCACCTTTCGGCACATCCGGTATTAGCAGTCATTTCTAACTGTTGTCCCCGACCTGAAGACAGATTCTCACGCGTTACTCACCCGTCCGCCACTATACCCGAAGGTACCGTTCGACTTGCATGTGTTAAGCATACCGCCAGCGTTCATCCTGAGCCAGGATCAAACTCTCCGTTTTGGATTTAATGTCTGGGGAACTGATAAATCAGTTATTACCAGCCATTTGTTTGTTTAGCTCTAAATAGCTGATTTAAACCTCAGCCAAGGTTAATTTCTTTACATTGCTAACGCAAATGTTATACTGGCTATCAAACTATATAATTTTCAAGGTTCGACCACTTCACGAACTGCGCTCTCTCGCGCTCGCTCATCAGCGACTTATCTAATATAGCGAGCGAAAATAGTATTGTCAACACTTTTTTCAAAAAAAAATTGATTAATCTTTTACTGCGTCTAAATGCCTTGCTGTGGCTACTTTGAGCAACAATAGTTATGCCAGAGCGTATAGCAGGAGCAATAAGAATGAATTTTCAATCGTTGATTTTACAGTTACATAAGTTTTGGAGTGAGCGTGGTTGTCTAATTGCTCAACCTTACGACGTGGAGAAAGGCGCCGGCACTAAAAACCCGCATACCTTTCTCAGAGCATTGGGTCCAGAACCTTGGTCAGTTGCATACGTTGAACCATGTCGGCGCCCTACAGATGGACGATATGGAGAAAACCCAAATCGCTTTCAACACTATTATCAATATCAAGTTCTTATAAAACCCTCACCAGATAACATCCAAGAAATATACCTAGATTCCCTGCGGGCACTGGGTATTCGACCAGAAGACCATGATGTACGCTTTGTAGAAGATAACTGGGAAGATGCAACAGTAGGCGCCTGGGGTACTGGTTGGGAAGTGTGGCTAGATGGAATGGAAATAACTCAATTTACGTACTTCCAGCAATGCGGTGGAGTAGACTGCCGTCCAGTATCTATAGAAATAACCTACGGACTAGAACGGTTGGCAATGTACCTTCAAGGCGTCGAAGCAATAACCAAAATTCATTGGACTGACAACATTACATATGGAGATGTTCACCTCCAAGGCGAAATTGAACAATGTGTGTACAACTTTGAAGCATCAAACCCCGAAATGCTGCTAACACTATTTAATATGTACGAGCAAGAAGCTACTCAGCTAACCGAACGAGGATTAGTCCTACCCAGCTTGGATTATGTAATTAAATGTTCACACTCTTTTAACTTACTCGATGCAAGAGGTGTAATTTCAGTCACAGAAAGAACCAGATATATTACCCGAATTCGCAACTTAGCCCGCAAAGTAGCTCAATTGTACGTAGAACAGCGAGAGCGGCTAGGTTACCCTTTACTTAAAAATACATCTGACACCTAACACACCAAAAATGCTATTAGTAGCCTAAAATTTATTCTTGGTAACTGTGTAAAGTTTTATTACAGAGATTGAAACAAAAGAATGGGCACTAAATTAGCTGAAATTTTAGAACCAATTGCAGCATGGTTCCGCAGTTTAAACGTTCCAGAACCAATTGTGCATTGGGGGCACCCAGCCATGATGGGCATCGTTATATTTGTCCTGGGTAGCTACGTTGCATACGCAGGTTGGCAAGTGAGAATCGCAGCAGATAAAGATGTAGCGATTAAAAATCGTGCAGACCACCGCAAACTGGCGCCCTTAATGTTTACCTTTATGGCACTAGGTTATACAGGTGGCTTATTATCTCTGGTTATGCAAAAGCAACCCATCATGGAAAGCCCACATTTTTTAACTGGTTCTAGTGTATTAATAATTTTAGGGATAAACGGCGCCATTTCATTAAATGGTTTTGGCGGAAACAATCAAGGACTGCGGAACTTA
The DNA here is from genome assembly GCF_000331305.1 of Calothrix sp. PCC 7103. GTDB lineage: Bacteria > Cyanobacteriota > Cyanobacteriia > Cyanobacteriales > Nostocaceae > Dulcicalothrix. Next base: position 2,662,286 of record NZ_KB217478.1, read on the forward strand.
CATGCTTATTTGGGCAGTACAGCATTTTTGGTCTTGATAATACATGCCATACTTGGGTTTAGATTAGGGATAAGCATCTAGTATCAAAGGCGTATGTTAATAAGATGGTGCATTCAAACGACACGCACCATCTATAAATAACTTGGTAAATAGTGCTTAACTTTTTCTATAACTCTATTTTTCTATAACTCTATTAAAAATTGGCATGGTTCAGGTGAGCGGTGTAATTATATGTCTTGCTTATATTCTAGGGTTGCTATTCACGGCAATTCAAGGAAGCGGTTTCTGGATTTTAGGTATTGGCGTAATCGCCGCAATTATATTTAGAAAAAGACTTATTCCACGTAAAAGTCCGCAAACTAAAGCAAAAGGACAAATACAGTCAAAAAGTCTACCTGCGAATAGACAACTACTTCCACATCCGAGGGTATGGCTGATAGCTGGTGTTGTTGGTTTATTAGCAAGCTTTTACCTTCAGTCTCGCACTCCTACCCCTGGTGCCAACGATATTAGTAAATACGTTCCAGCAGGAAATAACAGTAATCAGGAACAGCTATATATTATACGTGGCACAGTAAGTAGTACACCTAAATTAACTCGTGCATCTAAAGGGCAATTTTGGATGGAAGCAAAACAGTTTGATGAGGTTAAAGATCAAGACGATAAAATTGGTGGAAGTAAAGGAGTATCTGGTAATTTATATGTCACCGTACCGTTATTACAAGCAACAGGATTATACCCAGGTGCGGAAATCGGTGTCACAGGAGTTTTGTATAAACCCAAAAGCGCAATAAATCCTGGAGCTTTTGACTTTCAAAATTATTTAAATCAACGAGGCGCCTTTGCTGGTCTAAGCGGGCGCCAAATCAATATATTAAATGAAGATAATAAAGATAGAAAGTGGGGATGGTCGAAACTGCGCGAAACAATTATACGCGCACAGGTTACCCCTTTAGGTATTCCTTCAGGTCCACTATTAAGCGCAATGGTCGTAGGTAGTAAAGCTGTAGATATACCGTATGATGTACGCGACTTATTTATTAAAGTTGGTTTATCACACGTTTTATCCGCATCAGGGTTTCAAACCTCTTTAATTTTGGCTGTAATTTTAGGTTTAACTCAACGCGCAAAACGTGGCACTAGATTTACATTAGGAACTATTGCATTAATTATATTTGTATCTCTAACAGGCTTTGACCCCCCGGTAGTTAGAGCTACAATCATGGGATTTGCGGCATTGATTGCTTTACTATTAAAACGTACTGTTAAACAATTGAGTTTATTGTTGCTCACAGCAACAATAATGCTTATATTCAATCCATTATGGATTTGGGATTTAGGTTTTCAACTTAGCTTTTTATCGACATTGGGCTTAATTGTTACTGCACCAGCAATAACTAAACGTTTAGGTTGGCTACCACTAGCAATAGCTGCTTTAATTGCAGTTCCTTTGGCAGCAATGATTTGGACGTTGCCATTACAACTATATTTATTTGGAACTATACCTGTCTATTGTTTATTACTCAATATAATTACGGCACCTTTAATTTCAATAATTAGCTTAGGTGGTTTCCTAAGTGCGCTGTTCTCGGTTATTCTACCTTCAGCAGGTAGCTATTTAGCTGGACTACTATATCATCCAATCAACTTGTTATTAAATATAGCAGAATTTTTTGGAAATATACAATTTAGCTCTTTTTCAGTGGGTACTATTAGCTTAATACAATTAATTACCATCCATACACTAATAATACTAGTATGGTTCATTCGTTGGTGGCAGCGACGCTGGTGGTTTGCTTGTGGTGTTGCTTTAGCATTAGTATTTATCCCTGCTTGGCATTCTACTAACACATTGTTTCAAGTTACAATGCTGGCAGCAAATGGAGAACCTGTAATTGTTATTCAAGATAAAGGCAAAATCACATTAATTAACGGTGGAGATGAAGGAACAGGACGCTTTACCATATTACCGTTCCTACAACAGCAAGGTGTAAATCAAATTGACTGGGCAGTGGCATCAGATTTTCAAGATAATGGTAGTAATGGTTGGTTAGAAATATTACTACGTTTACCTGTCAGAGCATTTTATGATTATTCTACAAATTCAGAAAATGCTTTGGCAAGTTCAGCAATTCAGAAAAAATTACAACAAAATCAAGGTGCCTATCAAGCATTAGGAGTTGGGCAAACTATAAACGCTGGCACCGTCGCTTTACAGCTACTCAACGAACAGTTACCTATACTACAAATGCAAATTCAAGACAAAAGCTGGTTACTAGTTGGAAACCTTAAACCTACAGAGCTAAAAAACTTGATTAAAACTGGCACCATACCACGTTCGCAAGTTCTTTGGTGTCCGCCTCAAATATTAAAAGAGCTAGTTAGTACTGTACAACCAGAAGTAACAATTACCACAAGTGCTGACATCGACCCAAACATTCTGTCAGAAATTGGTGACATTAAAACCCAGCTTTTATTTACCGGACGTGATGGTGCGATTCAATGGAAACCGAACGGACAGTTTGAGACTTTTATACAAACAATGGAAAATAAGACCTCAGCACTTTAAAACTAACCAATAGTCATGCTATTATGATGAGCGCATATAAAATATAAAACCTGGAGAGGTGTCCGAGTGGTTGATGGTGACGCACTCGAAATGCGTTTTGGCAGCAATGTCAACGGGGGTTCGAATCCCCCCCTCTCCGATTATTCCTTGTAAAATACACTTAAACTAAACTGTCTCACTATTGCTCCAGCTAGAAGGTGCCAATAATAAGATTGAAATAAAATATACCTAGACATAGTAGATTAGTGAGCTAAACTGTACTTCATTGCGTGAGGAGGTGCGATTATGCTCAATCGGTGGTTAGGAAAATTACTTTCAGTTACGTTTGTTAGTACATGTTTATGTGTGGGTATTACCCTTGGAAGTGCGATTCGGATGGGTAAAATACAGGCATCTGATAAACCACCGAAACCTTCAGACTCTCTACCCATATTGCCTCCGGTAACTGAGGAGCAAATCTTTCCTGATTCGATTACAATACAAGCCGTTGGGGATGTTATTCCTGGTACTAATTACCCTAACAATAGATTACCTAGCAATCGTAATAAATTAATTCCTCAATCAGTACGTAAATACCTGGCTAATGCTGATATATTGTTTGGCAACTTTGAAAGTTCTTTAACAAACCATCGCTATAGCGCCAAAGATATTACTAAAGGGCAAACATTTGCTTTTCGGTCGCCACCAGAATATGCCAAATTATTTGCTGATGTTGGGTTTAATGTATTCAATGTCGCGAATAACCATGCTTTAGATTTTGGAGTGGTGGGTTTTCGTGACACAGTTAAAAATTTAAAAAAGGTAGGTATTAATACTCTAGGTCATAAAAATCAAATTCTTTTGCTTAATAGTAATAACGTCAAGGTAGCAATGGTTGGATTTGCGCCATATGATTATTACAACTCGATTCACGATATACCAACTGCTGCACAACTCGTTAAATCAGCACAAAAGCAAGCTGATGTTGTGATAGTGTCAATGCACGCAGGCGCCGAAGGTACCAATGCGCTGCGTACTCGAAACAGTAATGAGTATTTTTATGGTGAAAATCGTGGTAATTCAGTTAAGTTTGCTCGAAGAATGGTTGATGCAGGTGCCGACATGGTTTTGGGACATGGACCACATGTACCACGAGCAATGGAAATTTACAAAGGTAAATTAATAGCTTATTCGTTAGGTAACTTTTTGGGATATCGAACTTTATCCACAACTGCCGAAACTGGTTACTCAATGATTCTAGAAGCAAAGTTAAATCAAACTGGAGATTTGGTTGAAGGTAAAATTATTCCAGTTCATATGGATAAACAGGGAATTCCTCATATTGACAAGGATAAACGCACGGTCAGGCTAGTACGCGACTTGATAAAAAAAGATTTTCCTAAAACTTCAATGCAAATTAATCAAAAAGGCGAAATTATAGCTATTAACTAAAAATAGTATCTGCTTTAAGCTTGCTTCAAGGTATAGATGTTAATATTTTCTGTAAGTAAAATGATTTACTTAATTTTTACAAATGCAAGTTAACTCATTGTAATAATGAAAGTAAGCGATAGCGATAGCACAGCTATTCGTTTGGTCATTGAACATCAATTGCAGGCGTTTCAACAAGACAACGCTGAAGAAGCGTTTGCTTTCGCGAGTCCTGAAATTAGAATGCAATTTCAAACGGCAGAAAATTTTCTCAAAATGGTTAGAACAGGGTATTTACCTGTTTATCGTCCCCGTTCGGTACTGTTTGAGAATATTACTATAATTCAAGGAAATATTACACAACTTGTATTACTTCTAGGTCCTGATGGGGTTCCAGTTAGGGCTTTATATTTAATGTCCAAGCAGCCAGAGGGTATTTGGAGAATTAATGGCTGCTTCTTAGTGCCTGTTGAAGCAGAAATCTTGTAAATGTAAGTTGGGTGAAACCTAATCTACAGTTTTACTAAGTCTTTTTTGAGGACTTGGTTTAACTTACCGCTACGATAACCTTCTAAATCTAATGTGACGTAGATAAAACCGAGTTCTTGAAAAGCTGAGACAACTAATTGTAAATCAGTTTTTGACACAAAATCTTTAATGTGTTCGGTTGGTAATTCAATCCGTGCGGTATCACCTTCAGAGCGAACACGCAGGTTTGAAAACCCTAGTTTACGTAAATATATTTCTGCCCTACCTACTCGCTGCAATTTAGCTACTGTAATCTCTTCTCCATAAGGAAATCTTGAACTTAAACAAGGTTGTGCTGGTTTATCCCACCACGGTAAACCGAGTTGCTGTGAAAGCTGGCGTACTTCTAGTTTACTGGCGCCTACTTCAGCTAAAGGAGAAAAGGCGCCTCTTTCTTTGGCAGCTTGAATACCTGGACGATAATCGTGTAAATCATCAGCATTTACCCCATCTACAACATAAGGATAGCCAAGCTGGTTTGCTAATGGTCTAAGGGTATCGTGAAGTTCGCTTTTACAAAAATAACAACGGTTGACTGGATTTGCCGTATAATTCGGATTTTCCATTTCGTGTGTTTCGACTACTTGATGGCGAATTCCAATTGTCGCAGCTTGAACTTTTGCATCTTCTAACTCTTCTGGAAGCAAAGAAGGTGAAACAGCAGTTACAGCTAAAGCACGTATACCTAAGACATCATATGCAATTTTTGCTACTAAGGTACTGTCAACACCACCAGAATAAGCTATTAATGCTTGCTCCATTTGAGCGAATAAAGCTTTGAGTTTATCAAGTTTTTTATTTAACATAACTTTATATTATATACTTTCAGTTCTTATTTTAAACATCTTTCAGAAATCCGGTTTCTTATTTGATAACTTGTAATAAAAATAACGATTTTGTGCGAGAAACGCGGTTTCTACTATTTAACTATATTTAGATATAAGTGCTGCAAGCAGTGGCAAATCAATTGGCTTACAAATGTAATCGTCAAAACCAGCTGCAATACAAGTTTCACGGTCGCCTTTCATTGCCATCGCTGTTTGAGCTATTATTGTTATGTCTTTGTACTTCTCGTTTTCACGTAATTGCTTGATTAACTTAAAGCCGTTGCAGTCAGGTAAGTATATATCTAGCAAAATTATTGATGGGCACTGTTGCTGTAAAAAATCCCAGAATTGAGTAGCATTTTTTACCCACCCTACTTTGTAACCTAATTTTCCTAAGTAGGTTTGCATCATTTGTGCGTTGGGTAAGTCGTCCTCCAATATTAAAATAAAGGGAGGATTAGAAGATAAAATTACTTCAGGAAGTGGGCAATAAGTAGTATGCTCAATTCCTGTAATTTGATTTGTATTGTTTTCTGTTTCAACATTTGTAGATTGATTCAACGGTAATACAATTGTAAAACGCGAACCTTTATTCATCTCAGATTCAACTTCGACGTAACCACTGTGAAGTTCTGCTAACTTGCGAGTTACCGCTAGTCCTAAACCTGTTCCTTCATCACGACTTACCAGTAAATTAGCTATTTGCGAATAAGGTTGAAATAATTCCCCTTGATGCTCTGACGGTATACCTGTGCCTGTATCCCAAACTATAAAATGGACAAAATCATTGATTTTTTTGACTTGCAAACCAACTGAACCGGACTCAGTAAATTTTAAAGCGTTAAAAAGCAAATTTAACAGCATTTGCTTGAGTCGTAGCGAGTCAGCGATAATGTTCGTCACATCAGGGTCTAAATCCAAAACCATCTTCAAACCCTTTGTTGCAGCTTTCTCTTTTACCAGCGCAAAAACAGTTCGACTAATTGCGGGTATATCTACAGCTTCCCACTGCACCTCCATTTGATTTGCTTCGATTTTGGAAAGGTCTAATATATCGTTAATCAAAGCTAGCAAATGCTTGCCACTAGACTGAATTATATTTAAGTATTCTTGATGACGTTCTCGACTGGCATCAAATCCTTGAGCGATTAATAAATGAGTAAAGCCAAGAATTGAACTTAATGGAGTTCTAATTTCGTGACTGGTGCTAGCAAGAAACTGATTTTTGAGTTGATTGGTACGCTGAAGCTCTTGATTATAATTCTTTAAATCTTGATAAACTTGTTCTAATGATTGTAACTGCCGCACCTGTATTAACGCTGCAATACATCGCTTAACAGATGATTCTAGCAACTGCTGCTTACATGTGTTGAAAAAGGCAGTTTCCTCAATTTGGGTTTGGTAGACAATTATCAGCCATCCTACTAATGTGTTGGCTTGGCTAGCTGTAATTGGGAAGGCACACTGAGGTTGCTGTGTTTTCCAAAAAAATAATTCATCAGTACTAACTATTTGTTCTAGTTGTAGTTTTACTTGTGGATTTTCGCTTTCAGGTACCGCAGCAGTTGAGACGTAGCAAAGTTTTGCACAAGTAGACCCAGGTTGAACTAATGCAATACCAACTTGACTCGACTTAATCGCAAGTCCAAGCTGATTGACCACAGTTTGAAATATTTTAGACTCTAAACATTGTATATTGTCACTGCAAATGGAAATTAAGCATTCGTTTAAATGAGATTGCAGTTCATTTAAGCTGCTTTCTACCCATAATTGGTCGCGCAAATGCTCAATCGTTGTCAAAAGTGTTGATGTTGAATCAACTTGTGAATTTTGTTCTGGTAAGCTCGAATACTGCTGCATTGTCAAATCGACCACTGAACAAATTTGGCTACGCACAAAAGTGCTTGTAAGTCCCCATGTATATTAGCGTACATTTATCTCTATATTGATAACTTAAAACCCAAAGTGTCAAATATAACTTTAATGTTGATACTCATTATCAAAAATCATTCATTGCAAAACCGTAATAACAACTAGACAAGATTAACTCATGAATGCACAATTTGCCCAGTTTATTACAAATTAAATTAACCAACTTACCCAAATGACTGTAAATACGATTACTGTAGACAGTACCATTGCCCTGACCACATTTGGCTCTTCGTCTTACGTATGAAATTTTACGGTTGGAATGCTGCTTTCCGAAAAACTACTATGGTCGCAAATGTACTCAACACGAGCGAATTCAATTACGTGTGTATTTATTTTTGTAAAGAAGGGTAAAGGCAAAAGGGTTTCCCCCTTCACCTCTACCCTTATGGATTACTCAAGAATGTGGAAATAGAACGCAGCTACTATCAAATTGCCAGCAAGAAGAAAAAGTGCCCAAGCTGTGCGATAGGTATAGGGAGGTTTAGCTCCAGTATTAGCAACGTCTTTTCCAACTGAAGGTGCCATATATGTGAACTCCTATTTTAATAACTTCTTTAGAAATACCAAAGAGCTGTCCCCATTGCCTACATTCGTAAAAAATATTTTTGTTAGCACCCTTTACTTATTCCCCTGCGTGATACGAGCTGCGAACTAAAGGGCCCGAGCGGACATGACGGAAACCCATTTCGCGCGCGATATCGCCAAGTTCGTCAAACTCTTCTGGTGTCCAATATTTTTGTACTGGTAAATGTTCTAGTGAAGGACGCATGTACTGACCTAATGTAATGCGATCACATTTACACGAACGTAAATCAGCCATTGTTTCAATGATTTCTGCGCGTGTCTCACCATGTCCTAACATCAAACCAGATTTAGTTGGAATTGTTGGATCAACATCTTTGACGATTTGCAGTACTGAAAGTGAACGGTCATATTTGGCGCCACGTCTGACTCTCGGAGTTAAGCGTCGTACTGTTTCGATATTATGGTTAAAGCAGGCGGGTTTAGATTGAGCAATAGCTTCGATACGAGATTTCTCACCGTAAAAATCCGGAGTCAAAACTTCGATTTGAGTTTCAGGATTTAATTCTCTCACCTTCGCCATTGTAGTTACAAAATGTCCGGCGCCTTGGTCGGGCAAATCATCACGTGCAACCGAGGTCAAAACTACATAGCGCAAACCCAAAAGCTTTACTGCCTCAGCTACCTTTGTTGGCTCATCAATATCTAAAGGCATTGGCGCATGTCCCTTGTCAACCTGGCAAAACGCGCAAGACCTTGTACAGGTTGAACCCATCAATAAAAAGGTAGCAGTTTTTTGAGCATAGCACTCTGCCCGATTTGGGCATCGACCCTCCTCGCAAATCGTATGTATTTGCCGTTGCTTAATAATTTGCTGGACTGTTGAAAGTTCACTAGCCTTGCCAATTGGGCACCGTAGCCATTGAGGAAGTGCCAAAATTTCTGATTTAAATTCTGTATTTGAAGACATATATCACCTTAATATCAGTAAAAACCATTACTACGTGGATACGTACACAATAAATTTACATCATCGTTATATTTCCCAGAATCTACTATCCCCCAATTCACATAAATATTGGATATAGTGGGATGATTCATTGTCTACTAATCGGCATTAGCCATCTAAAACTAAAGTATCTGTTAGAGAAATCAGTCGTGGCAAGTAACAAAATCCTAGTTATCGATGACACTACAGTTGTTAGGGTAAAAGTACGAGAAATGTTACCTCCTTCAGGCAACTTTCAAGTGTTTGAAGCAAAAGACGGTATTGAGGGGCTAAAACTTATCCAACAGGAAAAGTTTAGCTTAATTATGCTGGACTTTCTCTTGCCCAAAATGAGCGGATGGGACGTATTCCAGCAAATTCAAGCCCAACCCGATTTAAGAAAAATCCCCTTGGTAATCATGTCGGGGCGAAAGGAAGAAGTTACGGAGAAAATCTCGGAACCTTTTGAGTACTTTGAATTTCTCAACAAACCCTTTGACCAAAAACAGTTAATTAATGCTATTAAAGCAGCAATGGCGAAGTCAAAACAACCTCGCCAAGACCAAACCCAAGTGAATGCACAAGCTGCTGGTAAAAATGGAGCAACTCCAACAAACGGTGTTATAACATCTACAAACGGAGCTGAAATTCAGGCGTTAAATGACAAAATTGCAAAAATGCAAGTGGAAATAGACAGCTTGAAAAAACAGTTAGCTCAAGTAGTGACATTTATTAAACAAAAAATTAAATGACTTGTTGTACTGCTATGCTAGCCGTAAAACATATAAGCCTGTAACAATCAGGCTTTTTATTTTAAATGTTTGTGTTCGTAGGATGTGTGACGCTACAAAAAAACTTCAATGTAGTAGTAAGACGTGTAGCGTCACCCACCTAATTATTTATTGTAAAAAATATTTATGGTGCGTAATTGGGTTTCTTCATTGAAACCGGATTTCTCACACTTTATAAATAGCTACATTTTTTCTTATACAAAAGTATTCACATTTCCTATTTGACCATTTCAATAGGAGTGAGAATTAGTTTTTAATAGAAAAGGCGCCTCTTCAGGAGGGCGCCTCTACAAAATGTATTAAATTGGCTATCAACTGCATCTTGTGAAGCAATTAGAACTATAACTCCTGTTGCTCGTGGATTTTAGTTATAGTTACTTGAGCTTTTTGTGCTGTTACAGCTTGCAACATTGGGGTGTGGATAACAGAGTTATTCGCTAGGGTAAAAATTGGATTGGATAGAACACCAAGTAGCGAAGTTGCAATTAATGTGGTAATCAAACCAACTTGTAAAGGTCTAAACCCAGGTAACTTCCAATTAATTTCTGGGTAGTTCTTAATGGCGTCGGACATTTCTTGAGGTTCTTTAACAACCATCATTTTGACGACGCGAATGTAGTAATAAATGGAGATAACGCTAGTGACTAATCCTAACAACACTAGCCAGTAAAGTCCTGCTTGCCAACCTGCCCAAAATAGGTAGATTTTACCAAAGAAGCCTGCAAGAGGAGGTATTCCGCCTAAAGATAGCAGTGAGAGGCTTAGACCAAGAGTTAATAGTGGGTCTTTTTGGTATAAACCTGAGTATTCAGCGATTTGGTCGGTACCTGTCCGTAATGAGAATAGGATTACACAGGTAAAACCACATAGGTTCATAAACAGGTAAACGAGCATGTAAAATACCATGCTGGCGTAACCTGCCTCAGTTCCAGCAATTAAACCAATCATCACAAACCCTGCTTGGGCAATTGATGAGTATGCTAGCATCCGCTTCATACTGGTTTGAGCTAGGGCAACTACGTTACCCAAAATCATACTGAGTACTGCAAGTGCGGTGAAGACAAATTTCCATTCTTCTGCCACAAGCGGAAAGACTGTGGTCAATAAGCGAAGGGCAAGTGCAAAACCTGCTGCTTTAGAACCAACTGATAAGAAGGCAATTACTGGAGTTGGCGCCCCTTCGTATACGTCAGGTGTCCATTGGTGGAAAGGCGCCGCTGAAATTTTGAAGCCAACACCAGCAATTACAAATACTAATGCAATAACTAAACCAAGCGATTGCGTCAAGTTCGCATTGGTAATTCCTAACTCAATTGCGGTTAATTGTGTTTTTCCACCCGATAATCCGTAGAGTAAAGACACTCCATATAGAAAAACTGCTGTACTTGAGGCGCCAATAAGTAGATACTTGAGGGCTGCTTCGTTTGAACGAGGGTCGCGTTTGGTATAACCTGTGAGCAAATAAGAGGAAATACTAAGCGATTCAAGCGCGATGAAAATAGTGACTAGTTCATTTGCTCCAGAAAGAATCATACCTCCTAAAGTAGCAGTCAGCAAAATACCAATGAATTCTGCTAATGCGGTTCCACTTTGTTCGATATAACGAATTGACATTAAAATGGTAACGGTGCTTGAGAGAGCAACAATACCGCGAAAAACAATACTTAAGTCGTCTGCATTGAAACCACCGCTAAAGCCTATAGGATTAGCACTATCCCACTGCAAGTAAAGAGCAAATATTGAGGCTAGCAAGCCGGAAATCGCCACATAGCCAATCCAGCGCTCTGAGGCACGCCCCAAAGCCAAATCAATTATCAAAACTGCCATCAGGGTTATAATTACAATCCCTTCTGGTAGTATCGTTCCAGCATTTAGCTGGGCTGCAAGATTAGCAAAATCCATGACAATTATTAGGTTTCAGCTATGAATCAAGGAACCAACTGTGTTAATTCTATTGTTTTTTGGGAATTCTAACTATATTTAGAAACCGGGTTTCTTTTTCTATACTTGTAATCAAAAAGACAATTTTGCATAGAAACCCGGTTTCTCTCAGACATAAAATTAAGCATATAGGTTGCAAACTATCACTTTGATTTATTTATCAAAGCAAATACTGTCTCCTATATGCTACGCTTATAATTAAATTCCGATAGCAAATTGTTTCTTAAGGCTCAAAAGCTTTGAAGATATGTTTTTGCTGTCTCAAATAATGGTTTGATTTTAGTAGGGACGTGAATAACTGCTGTTTTCACCCTTGCTCCAGTTATTACCACCAGAGCGACCACCTTTCTCTTCTCTAGGCCTTGCTTTATTGACTTTCATTACGCGCCCCATCCACTCTGCACCATCCAGTGCGTTTATGGCTGCGGTTTCCGCCGCGTCGTTTTCCATTTCAACAAATCCAAAACCTCGCACACGACCTGTCTCTCGGTCAGTGGGTAATTGTACTCGCTTAACGCCGCCGTACTCAGAAAATACTTTTTCTAAGTCGTCTTGAGTAACGTTGTAGGATAGGTTACCTACGTAGATTGACATGAAACTCTCCAGAATTGAAATAAGTCAAGATGTACATTCGCAGAATTACTTGCAATTGGATGTAAAAACAAGAACATATCTGCCGAATTTCCTTCTCCTAAGTTTATCGTAGCATAACTTTTTTGGCTGTAATGCCAGTTGACACCTCTCTAGCGAGTGATTTTTATAAAAGTATAATATTTGACTTATGATTGCTATTTATTTACTTTATGGTTAGGCAATGATCATTATAGAATCAACCTTTGCGCGCTGTCAGCTTATAGGATGCGCCGTGACGAGTGCTATTGGTTTTGTCGTGGTTTAAAAATTTTGTTACTCGTTTTTTGATGTATGACTATATTTATTATCGATATAAAAGAATTGAGGACTATACTATGGTTTCGATGTTAACCAAGCTTTGAGGTGCCGATTAGACCTGACGGTAGATTTTTACTTGCTAACAGTCGCCAAAAAAGCAAGATATAAGTTAATGATTGAAATAGCTAGAACCAAAACCCATGTGTATGTGGTCTAGCGGCACTAACTCAAAATACGATGAGGGATGTAAAACCAGCACGCCTACAAGTGACTCCCATGTGTTTACTTGTAAACAGTTGGTGAAAATACATGTTACCACGCAGGTGGTGACATATAGCTTGACATCTCTGATAGATTAGCCTCAAGAATGACTATTTAACTGCGCTCATTGCTTTTTTTATAAAAAATCTCCATGTCAACTCTCGTCATCGTTGAATCTCCAACAAAAGCTCGCACCATTCGTAATTACCTGCCGCAAGGGTTTCGGGTAGAAGCGTCAATGGGTCATGTGCGCGACCTTCCACAGTCAGCTACAGAAATACCCCCCGCAGTCAAGGCGGAAAAATGGGCACAGCTTGGAGTAAATGTAGATGCCGACTTTGAACCTCTTTACGTTGTCCCCAAAGATAAAAAGAAAATTGTCACTCAGTTGAAAGATGCTCTTAAGGAAGCATCTGAGCTGATATTAGCAACTGACGAAGACCGAGAAGGGGAAAGTATAAGTTGGCATTTATACCAATTGCTTAATCCAAAAGTTCCGACAAAGCGAATGGTATTCCATGAAATTACCAAGGAAGCTATTCAAAAAGCTTTGAAAGATTGTCGCTCTATTGACGACAAGTTAGTACGTGCCCAAGAAACAAGACGAATTTTAGACCGATTAGTAGGGTATACCCTATCTCCCCTCCTTTGGAAAAAAATCTCTTACGGTCTCTCAGCTGGTCGTGTACAGTCAGTAGCTGTAAGTTTACTAGTCACTAAAGAACGTCAACGTCGAGCATTTCGTACAGGCGCCTATTGGGATCTCAAAGCCGAACTATTACAAGAACAAACTCCTTTCAATGCTGTTTTAGTAACTCTAGGTGGTACAAAAGTTGCAACTGGTAGTGATTTTGACTCAACTACTGGACAAATTGCATCTGGGCGCCAAGTTGTATTATTAAACCAAGCTGAAGCCGAAGCCTTACAACTTCGACTAATCGGTCAAACTTGGACTGTTACAGACCTCGAAGAACGACCAGTTACTCGTAAACCCGCACCACCATTTACAACTTCGACGCTACAACAAGAATCTAACCGTAAATTACGCCTTTCCGCACGCGATACAATGCGAACTGCTCAAAATCTGTATGAACAAGGTTATATTACCTACATGCGTACTGACTCAGTACATTTGTCAGACCAAGCGGTAAGTGCTGCACGTGACTGTGTTGAAAAGCTTTATGGCAAAGATTACTTGAGTCCCAAACCTCGCCAATATACAACAAAGTCAAAAGGTGCCCAAGAAGCACACGAAGCTATTCGTCCAGCAGGTAGTAGTTTTCGTACACCGCAAGAAACGGGTTTAGGTGGTCGTGAGTTTCAACTTTATGACCTAATTTGGAAGCGCACTGTTGCTTGCCAAATGGCAGACTCGCGTCAAACCCAAATTACAGTGCAACTGCAAGTGGAAGACGCTGGTTTTCGTTCTTCTGGTAAACGTATTGACTTTGAAGGATATTTACGCGCTTATGTCGAAGGTTCTGATGACCCTGATGCTGCGCTTGAGAATATGGAAATTATTCTCCCCAACCTTAAAGTTAATGACCATCCTGAATGTGAAGAACTTGAAGCGGTTAAACATGAAACCCAACCCCCAGCACGATATACCGAAGCAACACTAGTTAAAACCCTTGAAAGCGAGGGTATTGGGCGCCCTAGTACCTATGCGAGCATTATCGGTACCATTATTGATAAAGGTTATGCTCAATTAACAAATAACGCTTTAGTGCCTACATTTACAGCGTTCGCGGTTACAGGTTTGCTAGAAAAACACTTCCCTGATGTCGTTGACCCTAATTTTACTTCCAAAATGGAGCAAACACTCGATGATATAGCCACAGGTGAAGCTCAATGGCTACCATATCTCAAAGACTTTTATTCTGGAGATAAAGGACTAGAAACGCTTGTTAGAGAACAAGAAAGTCAAATCGATGCCACAACAGCTAGAACAGTAGAACTAGAAAATTTAGATGCAAAAGTTCGTATTGGTAAATATGGAGCTTATATTGAAGTTGAAAATGGAGAAGGGGTAGTAACTGCTTCTATTCCGAGAGATTTAACTCCAGCTGACCTTGACCCGCAGAAAGTACAAACTCTGCTTAAACAAAAAACTGAAGGACCCGAAAGTTTAGGGCGCCATCCCGAAACAGGAGAACCAATTTATACGCTGATTGGGCCTTATGGTCCTTATGTTCAGTTGGGTGATAAATCTGAAGAAAATCCAAAACCTAAACAGGTATCTTTACCCAAAGGTATTACACCAGAAAATCTCACCCTAGAAACAGCCATTGGTTTACTTGCTTTACCTAGAACATTGGGCACTCATCCTGACGGTGGAAAAATTCAAGCTTCTTTAGGTCGTTTTGGTCCCTACATCCTTCACGACCAAGGTAAAGACGGTAAAGACTATCGCTCTCTAAAAGCATCTGATAACGTTTTGGATGTGACATTAGAACGCGCGTTAGAAATTTTCTCTGAACCAAAAAAGGGACGAGCTACCAGTACTAAATCAAAAGCTCCTTTAAAAGAACTTGGCGCCCATCCTGAAGACGAGCAACCGATTAATATTTATGATGGTCCTTATGGTCCTTACATCAAGCATGGTAAAACCAACGTGAGTATACCCGAAGGACACACTGTAGAAAATTTAACTCTGGCCATTGCTGTACAACTGCTGGCAAGCAAAGCATCTACTTCTAAAACCACACGCAAAACCAGCAAAGCAAAAACTGCAAGTGCAACAAAATCTACTACTAAGACCACTAAAACCGAAAAAACAGCGAAACCGAAATCAACTGCAACTGCTAAGAAAAAATAAAGATTGGAAGGGAGAACGTGATTTTCCCTTCCTAACTGTCTATTCCCTATTGACTAAAAATCCAAAATACCCATCACAAGAAAGATGCGGCTGACTGGGGGGTTCATGTGATACTCTTATTAGTAAGGAAAGTGACACAATAAAATTTAGAGAACGCGGCTCATTCCGCTGTTTACGTATGTAAGTGTATAATCATTTACAACGTTTCCAATAAAAAGTGTGTTGCCCTTATTATTCTTTTGCTGTTAACTTAAATTAAGGTATTATCTCAGGAGCGGTCAGTTAGATGGACTATATAGAGAAGGTACTGGAGAAGCTTAAAGAATTAGGGCGGAAATTAATTGAAGCCCTTCTAGGCCCGGATGCTGAAGCGGAACCGGAGCTAATTCCGATTCCAGTTAACGACCGCTCACGTCGTCGTTAAAAAGAAAATTTACTACGTGGCACAGCGCACTTTAAGCATTTTGGTACTGCACGGACCAAACCTGAATTTGCTGGGACAGCGAGAACCAGGTATTTATGGTTCCCTTAGTTTAAACGAGATTAACCGTTTGTTAGAAGAACAAGCACAAGTCTTAGCGGTTAACATCGATTTTTTCCAGTCAAATCATGAAGGTTTTTTGGTCGATAAAATCCATGACGCTTGGGGAAAGCATCAAGGAATATTAATAAATCCTGGAGCTTATACTCATACGAGTGTAGCCTTACGCGATGCAATAGCTGGCGTAAATATTCCTACTGTTGAGGTTCATCTTAGCAACGTCTATCGTCGTGAGGAGTTTCGTCATCACTCATACATTGCTCCTGTCGCAGTTGGGCAAATTAGCGGTTTCGGCGCCCAGAGTTATATCCTGGGCTTAAAAGCATTGGTGTATCATTTGGAAAGTTCAATACAGGTATAGTTAGGAACCGTAATAATCTTAGCTTTATTTACACCATGCGTTATACGCTCAAAACTCGGTTCCAAGGAACTATTGCAGGTGCTTTGCTTACTTTGGAGTTGGCAAATGACAGTAAACCGGAATTTATAAGACAAGCTTATATTGAAAGTACCTTTAGTTGTAAAAGTTTAATTGCACAAGGTAAGTTCGATAGTTACTCCTTTTGTGCGATAAATCAAGCTAATACAGAGCTAAATCAACAAGTTTTACTCAATACGCTTTTTTCAGCTCTACCAGTAATGTTATTTTTTCATGAAGATTTATCCAAGCTTCGATATAACTTGCTGGAAGTGTCGCGCGCGCATAGTAATAACTTGATAGTTAGAGATAGTGTGCTTGCTATTGGCTATACAATTGCCCAATCGCTCAATGAAAAATTATCACAATCTTCTGTTTTTAGTGAAATTACCAGGTTTATTGGTGAAACAGCAACGAATATACCCCAACAACTTGAAACAGTAAATAGTTTACTCAGCCAGCAAGTT
Organism: Calothrix sp. PCC 7103; assembly: GCF_000331305.1. GTDB lineage: Bacteria > Cyanobacteriota > Cyanobacteriia > Cyanobacteriales > Nostocaceae > Dulcicalothrix. The sequence continues at coordinate 2,679,190 of NZ_KB217478.1, forward strand.
AGCTTGGAGCAGGCATTTAGTGAATTACATAAAGTAAATACTCTATCTAACGTCGTCGCAATCGCGTTTTATACTTTTTTTAAAAGTCTTGAAGATTTTTGCTTATCAGTATCACTTAATCTAAACGGCAAAATATTAAGTTTTAATAATCTAGATTATTTTCTTAGCAGTGTAATGACAGGTGCCTTATCAGGAGCTTATAATAGCGCATTAGGAATACCAATTAGCTGGCAAATGAAAAATTTACGCCAATTATCAGCTAAAACAGCGGAAAATGAGTTTTTACAGATGCTAAAATTAACAGATGAACTTTTGGCAATATGGTCGGGTGTATGTGAGTTTGATAACCAAAATGCTAAAAAAAGCAAAGGAAAAGACTTATGCAATTACTTACCATTGCTGGAGCAAAGCTCGCACTTATCAGTATATGCAGCTCCTCGTATCATCCGATTGCGGTAAATTGAGCATAAACACGCTTTGAGAAGTAAACAAAAGTAAATAGTGTGTTCTGTAATTAGCGCAAAAATTCACAACTGTTAGTAATATTTTATATAGTGTCTTAATGGAAATTTTAGATTCTTAGCCAATAGTGGTATTATATTACACACGGTTAAGATAATTTTCTATAATAGACTGTGCTGTTGGAATCCCTTAATTAGCAACTGCGGTCATAGTTGATGAGAGAAGCGCCATTTTTGCATTCCTTGACGCAGCGATTGACAAGAGTACGGCGGTGGTATAGAAAACTACGCCGTAATTGTTCATTTGAAGCATTACAAGAGTTATACGTAGTTCAACCTCAGCTTTATAGTGTGGCAAAGTTAGCGAATCACGGGCTACGAGTTTATACCCATCGGCTAAGAGAAGTATTTAGACGCACACCTGTCATTTTTGCTCTAGCGCTTATATTGCTGACGGCAGTAATTGGACATAGTTGGTATAATCAACCGCAGGTCAAAAATGGAAGTACTGCTCAGGTGACAATACAGGCGCCAACTACAAAAGTTTTAGAGAATAAGTACGCTACTCAATCTAAACGTGATGCAATTGCCTTAAACTTGGCGCCTGTATTGATGATTGATAAAAGTGCTAATAATCAGGTTGGGCAAAAACTCGAAACAATTGTGGCACAAGGGAATAGTATTCGTAACCTGGCTGGTTCTTTTCCGTATTTTGATACTATTGTTCTAAGTGTACCTACGCAGCGTTATTTACGTTCGACATCAAATAATGAATGGGAAGCATTTAGGTTTGCCGTAGTTCACCCAACTAAGCAATCGCAGTTTTCACAAGCACTTGAAGGAAAAAAAAGCACATCCGATTACGACTTAGCAAGTGTGGATGATTATAGTGTTAAAGTAAAACCACAGCAACAAAAGCTTTTAGTATCAGGCGCCGACATCGAAACACAGGCGAATTCAAAATTAACTATAAGCAGTGCTTTGACTCAAGCATTGTCAGAAGTTGAAACCTACCGTTTAACTACATCAGAGCAAAATATTGCGACATTAACACAAAAAATTGCTTTATCGCGTCAAAAGTATATAAGTGCCAAAGGTGAAATTTTAAAAATAATTAATCAGTCAAACGCAGTATATAACGAGAGATTAGTAGATTTAACAGAAGAAGACTGGAAAAACACCCAAACTTTAATCAAGCTAATTGCCGAACGTATTTTAGCTCAAGGTATTTCACCTGGTTTACCAAAAAGCGTACTAATTGAAGCAGTAAGATTAAATGTTCAGTCATCATCGGTACCAAAAGAAGCACAAGAATTAGCTACAAAAGTACTATTGAACGTATTGCAACCAAACCTGATAACCGATGGAGCGAAAACGCAAGCAAATGTAGAACTTGCTGCTGCTGAAGTCAAACCTGTCATGGTAGAGGTCAAACAAAATGCAATTATTGTTCGTCAAGGAGAAAAAATAACAGATTGGCATCTTTTAGTTTTAGAAAGCTATGGTTTGATTGACCGTGAAGTTAACGGGGTCGCTTTACTGCTTCTTGCAACTGCCATTAGTGGCGCCATTTTAGTTTTTGCAGCTGTTGATAAACGGGTAAAATATCTCAAACGCACAAGAGACCGAATTTTAATTTTATTGCTAACTCTAAGTACACCACTAGTATTGACAATGGGTACCTATTATACAACTTGGAGCGCAGTTTCATTATTATTAGGCAGCTTTTACGGAACTCGTATTAGTCTTACAGTTATTGGATTATTAACAGTACTACTACCATTAAACTTTGGGGTTAGCAAAATTGCACTATTTGCCGGAGCGACGGGAGCATTTTTAGGAAGCTACATGGCACATAAACGACGTTCACGGGAAGAGTTAGCGTTGTTAGGGATAGGAATAGCAGTAACACAAGGTTGTGTATTTTTAGTTTTGACAATTATATTTGGTGGTGTATCGGTAGGTAAATGGTACTCTGTATTAACAAATTCGTTGTTATTCGCTTGTTCAGGATTATGTTGGAGTATTGTAGCTTTAGGGTTAAGTTCTTATTTAGAACAATTATTTGACTTAGTAACTCCAATTCGTTTGGCAGAGCTTGCAAATCCTAACCGTCCACTGTTAAAAAGTCTTGCAGCGAAAACTCCAGGAACATTCCAACATACTCTATTCGTTTCTAGTCTTGCGGAAGCAGCAGCTTGTAAACTTGGGTGTAACGTTGAACTAGTCAGAGCAGGGACTTTATATCATGATATTGGTAAAATGCATGACCCCAAAGCATTTATCGAAAATCAAATGGGTGGACCAAATAAACATGATATCGAGATAAACGACCCTTGGTTAAGTGCAGAAATTATTAAGAAGCATGTCAGTGAAGGTTTGGTGATAGCGCGTAAACATCGTTTACCAACAGCAATTCAAGCTTTTATTCCCGAACATCAAGGAACAATGCAAATTGCTTATTTTTATCATCAAGCACAGCAAATAGCAAAAGAGAACCCTTTGATAGAAGTAAACGAAGCAGATTTTCGCTACGATGGTCCTATTCCTCAGTCACGCGAAACGGCAATAGTAATGTTAGCAGACTCTTGTGAAGCTGCACTGCGAAGCCTTAAAGACACAACATACGAGCAAGCGTTAGCAGTTGTTAAGAATATATTGCGTGGACGCTGGCAAGATAATCAACTTATAGATTCAGGACTAACACGCGCGGAAATGACACAAATAGCTGAGATTTTTGTAAAAGTATGGCAGCAGTTTCATCACAAACGCATCGCTTACCCTAAGCTAAAACCCTGTAGAGAATAAATAAGTGTAGCACAGTGTAGCACAGGTCGAAAAGCCTGTGCAGTCATATATATTTTTTACCACAGAGACACAGAGCTCACAGAGAAAATAGTTATAAGAGTTAGTTTGAAGAGGTGCGTTTACCCAAGCACGTGGCCCAGGAATTAAAGTAGGTACTTGAGGAGATGGCACCCCAAAAGGTGAATTTGCCATAATTTTTTGTTAAATAACTCAAAGATTTCGACGCATAACTGATAGTTATTCAAAGATTATATTACTCTTACTTTTAGGCGCCATCCTGGTTACTACCAAAATTTACATCAAAATTTTATAAAGTTAAAAAATTCTAATTAACTATGGCTAATCATGAACCACCCGAACATTTGCATCTGCTTGATAGCTTCGAGTTAGGATGGAATAGCTTAAATTTGATTTATGAGATTGAACCTGCTGATGAAACACCAGAAATTGAGCTTGGGATGGATTTTATTTGTATTACGCTAGATAATTTTTGCGCTAGCTTTATGATGGATGCACGTTGGCAACATCGCGAGTATGCCAAAGGTGACATTATTATTATTCCATCGACGCAAGTTTTTCCTCGGACGCAGCTTGATAGAGAAACACCTTTGCTTGAGTTATTTTTAAACCGTGACATACTTAGAGATACTGCTGCTAATTTTGGTAATTCTGATATAGAACTGGTGCGACAATTACAAGTAAATGACCCATTGATAGAGCAGATGGGACTTGCAATGATGGCAGAAGTTAAAATTGGTGGCGCCAGTAGTAGGCTGTATATTGAATCAATGACAACTGCTTTAACAGTACATTTACTGAGGCGATATTGTTCGCGTAGTTTTGAAATTAAGCAATATACAGATGGGTTGCCTAAATATAAACTTCATCAAGTGCTTGAGTATATTAGAACACATTTAGAAGCTGATTTAACAATTCAGGAATTAGCGACAGTAGTTTATACTAGTCCAACTTATTTTGCTAGTTTGTTTAAACAGTCGATGGGAGTTAGTCCACATCAGTATGTAATGCAATGTCGTGTTGAAAAAGCCAAGCAGTTACTTAAACAAGGTGACTTAATGTTAGTTGAGGTTGCTTTACTGGTAGGTTTTAAAAATCAAAGTCATTTTACTAGAGTTTTTAAGCAGTATACTCAGTTTACTCCTAAAGTTTATAGAGAGCGCTTTATTTAATGAACCGCAAAGACGCTAAGGACGCTAAGGAAGAAAGAATTCATAAGTTTAGAACATTTTTTATAAGAATAGGCAAGACTTTTTTAATATACATTTTTTACACTTATTACCTATTAGAGTATATATAGGATTTTTGGCATGATAGGTACTTATATTCAAAGATGGCGCCTTGTTGGGTTTACTGCGCTGTTTGTTGGTTTAATGGTAGTTATGATTATATTGTTACAGGGTATAAACGAGTCGGCGATGCGAACAATTATTCGTGCTACTGGTAGAACATCTTTAATTTTGTTTTTAAATGCTTTTGCTGCGTCTTCACTTCGTAAACTTTGGTCTAGTCCAATATCAATTTGGCTGATTAAAAATCGTCGGTATCTAGGTTTATCAATGGCTGTATCGCATATCTATCATGCTTTTGCGTTGTTGTGTTTATGGTATGTTACGGCAGGAGTAGCGCCAGTAATTGACCCTTTGGGAACAATTGGTTATATATTATTATTTGCCATGACTATTACATCGTTTGAAAAACCTGCTAAATATTTAGGTAAGCGTAATTGGCAAATTTTACATACTACAGGTATGCATTTCTTGTGGTTGGGTTTGGTTGCTGAATATATTTTGAGATTAACTAAATCACCATTTGTTGCTTTGCCATTGTTGAGTTTATTAGTTGTAGTAATAATAGTGCGTGTTGTTGCTGCACGGGGAGAAGAATTGCCTATTTAGAGAATAGTCTGGAAAGTATCAAATTAGATTATTACCTTTAAAAATCCCCCTAAACCCTCTTAATAAGGGGGAAATAAGAGGGTTTTTAGCACCCCTTGTTAAGGGGGGATTAAACTTTGGATTATTTTTTGATTGTAGCTGGGTAATGTTTTAGTACTTGTTTTAAGTAATATCCGGTGTGTGATGTTTCGTTTTTGGCAACATCTTCGGGTGTTCCGACTACTATTAATTCCCCTCCTTTGTCTCCTCCTTCGGGACCGAGGTCTATTACCCAGTCGGAACAACGAATAACATCTAGGTTATGTTCGATTAATAAAACGGAGTTGCCTTTATCTACTAATCTTTGTAGTACATCTAATAATTTATGTACGTCGTAGAATGATAAACCTGTTGTTGGTTCATCGATTAAATAAAGTGTTTTGCCTGTTGCACGTCGAGATAGTTCTGTTGCTAATTTGACTCGTTGTGCTTCTCCACCCGATAATGTTGTTGCTGGTTGTCCGAGTCGAACGTAACCTAAACCTACATCTACTAGAGTTTGTAGTCTCACTACTGCTTTGGGAATGTTTTGGAAAAATTCTAAACTTTCCTCTACAGTCATGTTGAGAACGTCGGCAATTGATTTATTTTTATATTTTACTTGCAGGGTTTCACGATTGTATCTGGCACCTTTACAAACTTCGCACTGAACGTAAACGTCGGGTAAAAAATTCATTTCAATGACGTTTACCCCTTGTCCACTACAAGCTTCGCAACGTCCCCCTTTGACGTTAAACGAAAATTGTCCAGCTTTGTAACCACGTGCTTTTGCTTCGACGGTTTGACAAAATACGTCACGGATAACATCGAAAACACCTGTATAAGTTGCAGGGTTTGAGCGTGGTGTACGACCAATGGGTGATTGGTCAATAACTATGGCTTTATCTATTGCGCTTAACCCTTGAATACCCTCTACATCTTTGGGAGATGGAACTCTCTTAGTTATATGGTGTTGTAGCGCTGGGTAAAGTATTTCGTTAATTAATGTTGATTTTCCTGAACCAGATACACCAGTCACCGAAACAAGCTTACCAAGAGGTATTTCGACGGTGATATTTTTTAAATTGTTGCGACAAGCATTTTTAATGATTAAATTTAACCCGTTGCCTTCACGTCGCGTTCCTGGAGTTTCAATTACTTTGCGTCCTGATAGATATGCTCCTGTTAGTGAGTCGTCTGCATCTAGTAATGCTTGCAAATGACCTTGTGCGACAATGTTACCTCCATGCAAACCTGCACCTGGCCCGATGTCAACTACATAATCTGCTGCTCGAATTGTTTCTTCGTCGTGTTCGACAACTATTAATGTGTTGCCTAAATCACGCAATCGATTTAATGTTCGTAACAGGCGTCCGTTATCGCGTTGATGTAAACCAATACTAGGTTCATCTAATACATATAGTACACCTGTTAGACCTGAACCAATTTGGGTTGCCAGTCGAATTCGCTGTGCTTCTCCACCAGAAAGGGTCATTGCTGGACGGTCAAGGGTGAGATAATCTAAACCCACATCTAAAAGAAATTGTAAACGTGCTTTGATTTCACGTAGTACTAAGTCCGCAATTTGAGCTTGACGTGGATTTAATTTTAACTCATCTATACGTACTTGACAGTCGCGTATTGATACACTCGTCAAATCTAAAATTCGATGTTGCCCTAAACGTACTGATAAAGCTTCGGGTTTTAAGCGCTTTCCGTGGCAAACTGGACAAGGTTGATCTACTAAATATTGCTCTAATTTTTGCTTTACTAGCTCGGAACCACCTTCGTACTGACGCTGCAAAATCGGAATAATACCTCGAAAATGAGGCGTTTTATCTCCTTTTTCTACTGTCTCACCGTTTAATAGAATGGAGCGCTGTTCGTCCTCAAGCTTACACCACTGAGTTTGTAGCTCAAAGTTATGTGCTTTTCCTAAACTGTATAGTAATTCTAAATAATAAGAATTTTCTTTCTCTGACCAAGGTGCTATTGCTGCATAAACAGGCGCCTCTGGGTTTGGAATCACTAATTCGGGCGAAAATCTTCTTAATGTGCCGAGTCCATGACAATTCGTGCAGGCGCCGTAAGGTGAGTTAAAAGAAAATAAACGCGGTGATAGTTCTTCCATAACTGCACCATGTTCGGGACAAGCGAAGTTTTCAGAAAAAACTATTTCTTCCTCTCCAGTATTATCACTATTTATAGGCGTATATAATATTGCTATTATACCTTCGGAAAGTTTGAGACCTGTAGAAAGTGAGTCTACTAAACGCTCTTGTAGTCCATCTTTTTTAATTAGACGGTCAATAACTACTTCTATAGTATGTGTAAAATTTTTATCTAAATCTATCGAATCAGATAGTTCGCGTACTTCGCTATTAATACGAACACGAACAAAACCTTGTGATGCTAAACTTGATAATAATTTTTTGTGAGTACCTTTTTTACCACGAACGACAGGTGCAAGAATTTGAAATTTGGTACGGTCGGGTAACTCCATAATTCTATCGACCATTTCATCGATAGTTTGGGGTGCAATATTTCGGTCACAAATTGGACAATGGGGTTGCCCCGCACGTCCAAACAATAATCGCATGTAATCGTAAATCTCTGTTACAGTACCAACTGTAGAGCGAGGATTGTGCGATGTAGACTTTTGGTCAATAGAAATTGCTGGACTTAAACCCTCAATAGCTTCAACATCGGGTTTGTTTAATTGTCCCAAAAATTGACGTGCATAAGCGCTTAAAGATTCAACGTAGCGGCGCTGTCCTTCAGCAAAAATGGTATCAAATGCTAGTGATGATTTACCCGAACCGGACACTCCAGTAAACACAATGAGTTTGTCTCTGGGTATTTCTAAGTCAACATCCTTCAAATTATGCTGCCTCGCACCTCGAATGCGAATAGTATTTTGACTATTCATTTGTGGCAGCATATTATTTTTCCCGTTTGCGGATGCTGTAATCTGAGTATCAGACATATAAACAGACGTTCATTGTGTGAGACAGGCGAAACAGTTCTTAATAATATCACTCTTATTCACTATCGCACCACAATCTTTTTAAATACTTGCCTTGAATATTAAGTCTGATATTTTTTGACCTCTGTGCTAGAAGCTTTACTGGAGCAAAACAGCCATTTGAGTCCTCTATCAGGGAAAATCCTACCAGCAAACAATGATTCGACGCTGATTAGAAATTTTTTGTGTTAAAGGCGCCATTTTACTCCGGAAGCGAGTTGCAGCAAACGAATGACTCCATAGACAACCCGTATGTGACACGTCTATTCGTTAATAATATTTTCGCTATTTCTAAAATTAGCTTGAAAACTTTATAATTTAGTCAATACTAATGTTATTTATTTAACAAGTATCTTATCTAACTGTAAAGTTACTTTAAATATTGTTTGAAGTTAATATAAATCAATTTTAGCTAAATCTCTGTAAGCCTATCTATGCAATGATTATAACGGATAAATTTCTAGCTATAATTTTATTAAAATTAAATTGATGATAGTAACTGACAGGACAGCACCTTCGATAGAAAGGGCTGGGTAGGCAGTGCCCACCCGAAGCAAAAACAAGCTTTACAATTATTTACATCTCTTGTGTTATTTAAATGATAAGCAATATTATCTGCTAATTTTGAGTTGAGCATGTTGGTATTTCATCATACTGAGGGTTGATGTTGTTCTAATTAGAAAGGTGCAGAAGCTAGGTTGACGTGTGCTTTCCTCAGCTTCTGGAGCTTTTATGAATGATTGTCAGTCAACTCAATAACAGTCTATTAATTTTCGTGTTAAGACGATTGAATTGACAGACATTCTGGGTTAGAGACGCAATCTGCTTACGTAATTGCTTGTAAGCATAAATTTGTCAATAGGAGTGAAAATTTAATATCATTTGGCAGAAGCAGCTTTTTTCGCTCTTGTTGTTGTCTTGGCAACTCCGGTGCGAGGCTGTTTAGCTGGAGGCTTTCTCTTGGTGGTTTTAGCTTTAACAACTGCTTCAGATGAAGGTTTTTCAACTTTTTGTTTTGGCGGTCGGCATGTTTCGCAATAGAGTGGTTGTGAGGGAAAACAAATCCGCTCTGCTACTAAGTTGCATTCTTTGCAGACGAAGCGGTAAAGTTTTTGTCGAATGATACGAACATGAGCCTTAACAAAAATTTCCTTAGTTTCCACTTTGTTTTATTCCTTTGAAATTAGGTAACTACTACTATGACTGATTCACCTGAGATGCTAAGTTTGCTGTCGGCAGAACGCGACCGCTATATACTGGAGGCAGTTGATTTAGAGCGGCGCTTGTCTTTCATCCGACATCAGATTAATTCTCTAGATGGTCTAATATCAGGTTATGCCCAAGAAGACCAGATGTATCATCCTTTAGGTCGGTTATCTAGTTTATCTTCTACTCAAGCATACCTTCAGGATAGTCTGAGTCAACTTAATCGACATCATTATGAGGCTGCTGCCTCACCAATTATAGAAACGGCATCCCCAACTTCGACGCAAGGTGCCGCTCCTCAATCAGCAACAAGCAATCTAGCCGAGAAACCGCCCAAACCAGACATCTCTGATATTCCCAAGCTTCACATATCCAGAAAAGCAAGTACAATACCTCTACTGGCGCAATATCAAGATTACTCTGTTCAGAATGCAATTCTGATATTAATGCGGCATAACCCTACAACACACTTTCACGTCGATGCAATCGTCCGTGATTTGTATGGTGATGGATTGGATGAAGAGCAATTTAAAATCGCAAAAGCGACAGTCAGTAAAATGCTCTCAACGGGTACTCAAGCAAGATTATGGTACCGAGTGTTACATACGCAAGGTGTCTACACATTAACTTACGAAAAAGGTGTCACAAGTAAACCGCCAAAAGGGAAGTAAGAACTTAGGGAAAGGATAAAGGGTAAAGATGGCAGGGGATGCAAAAAATTCACTGTTTATCTTCCCATTTCCTTTCTGCGAGCGCATTATTTCCGTTTTCAGTTTTCCTTTTCCCCTAATTAATAATTCATGACAACACTTACTTGGCAATCACCACCTCCACCTATCAATCAAATTTTAGATGCACCAGCACCGACAACAGTATTGCTATCTCCTAACCAAGAATGGTTAGTTGAGTTAGAACAGCCTTTACTTTCTTCAATTGCAGAATTGGCTGAACCGCAAATACCACTGGCTGGATTTTTACTAAATCCACGTACTAATGCACCGTTCCGTTATAATCAATACCACAGTATAAAAATTAAGGCTGTTCGCTCAACAACTTTTAATGATATATCCCTGCCAGAAAATCCTCGGATTAGTTTTTTGAAGTGGGCGCCTGATGGTGAAAAGTTAGCATTTACAATTACTAAAGACTCAGGTTTAGAGTTGTGGATGGTTGAACTAGCAACGCTGAATACAAAGCGTTTAACTGAGCCAATTTTGAATGCTGCATACGGGGCACCACACCGTTGGTTATCGAATGATACATTAATATGTAAATTTATTTCTACAGAACGCGGTGAGGTGCCAACAAAATCGTCGATACCAACGGCCCCACTCATAGAAGAGAATTTAGGTAGAAAAACTCCCAGTCGTACTTATACAAATTTACTCGAAAGTCCTCACGACGAAAGTTTATTTGAATATTACATATCATCAAGTTTGAATAAAGTGACTTTGGATGGTAAAAGTACGCAGATAGTTTCCCCTCGTCTAATAGATGAAGCTCGACCTTCACCAGACGGTAATTATATCTTATTAACAACTTTACATCGACCATTTTCGTATCAATTACCAGCATCTTATTTTCCTAAACGTATTGAAATACTCAATGCAAACGGTAATTTGGTTCGTGAAATTGCTGATTTACCCCTTGCTGACAATATTTCAATTAAATTTGATGCAGTCAGACCAGGGAAACGACGAATTTTTTGGCGCCCCGACCAAGCTTGTGTACTACACTGGGTTGAAGCTTTAGATGACGGAGACCCAACACGCGATGTTAATTATCGAGATGCCTTATTTATACTAGATGCACCTTTCGATAAAGAACCAAAAAAACTTTGGCAATGTGAGTATAGATTTCAACATGTAGCGTGGGGACGTGAAGATGTTGCTTTAGTTTGGGAAAAGTGGTTCGATAATCGTAAACAGCGTATTTGGCGAATCAATCCGCAAAACAATGAAGCACCCGCAAAATTACTTTTTGACCGTAGTTTTGAAGACAAGTATAATGACCCAGGTGTTCCCCTTTCGACACACGGAAAATATGGTCGTGATGTAATTAGATTTACCGAAGATGGGAATAATATATATTTAAATGGTCGAGGCGCCTCGAGCAAGGGAGTATATCCATTTTTAGATAAATTTAATTTGGATACAAAGCAACGAACACGATTATGGCAGTGTAAAGACCCTTACTTTGAGTCAGTAATTGATATATTAGACTCAGAAGCACAAACATTAATAACCAGGCGTCAATCTCAAACTGAAGCACCAAATTATTATCTTAACAACGGTAGCACTAAACCTGTTTTGTTAACAAATTATCAAGACCCAGCACCACAACTGGCACAGCTACAAAAAGAACTTGTGCAATATCAGCGTGCAGATGGAGTCAAACTATCAGCAACGCTATATTTACCACCTAACTATGATATTAATCGTGATGGTGCCTTACCTTGTGTTTTTTGGGTATATCCAGAAGAGTTCAAAGACCGTGAATTTGCAGGGCAGGTAACAACCGCAACTAACACCTTTAGTCGTCCAATGCGTGACTCGGTATTATTTTTACTTACCCAAGGTTATGCAATTCTTTCTGATCCAACTATTCCAATTGTTGGAGAAGGTGACACTGAACCGAATGATACTTATGTTGAACAATTAATTGCAGGCGCCGAAGCTGCTGTAGATTATGTAGTAAAACGTGGTATTGCCGACCCGAATCGCATTGGTATTGGTGGTCACTCATATGGAGCTTTTACAACAGTAAATTTACTAGCACATACAAATTTGTTTAAAATTGGAATTGCTAGAAGTGGAGCCTATAACAGAACGCTAACACCGTTTGGGTTTCAAGGTGAACAACGAAATTACTGGGAAGCGGCGGACACGTATAATAATATGTCACCATTTACCCATGCAAATAAAGTTAAGGCACCACTACTATTAATACACGGAGAAAAAGATACTAATCCAGGTACATATCCTTTGCAAACCGAACGACTTTATGAAGCACTCAAAGGTTTGGGTGCAACAGTGCGTTATGTAGTTTTACCATATGAAGACCACGGCTATCGGTCACACGAAGCCGTGGGTCATACACTTTGGGAAATGGTAAATTGGTGCGATAAATATTTGAAATAATATTTATGTTGATTGCTCTGGGCGCCAGCGGCTAATTGTACCTGCTGCGATGTCAGCAAAATATAAGTTACCATCGCGTCCAGATGTAATTTGCACTGGGGAGTTTAGGTTGGGGTTAGTAAATTCATCGAAGCGTCGAATTGAAACGAATTGACCGTTACCGTCGAGAGTTATGTTGTCAACTGTTCCTTGACTGACATCGGCGATAAATAAGGTATTTTGGTAAACCGATGGGAAAGTATTACCCGTGTAAAAATCACCCACAACTATTGCGTTAGAACTTGTGTGCTTATAACCGTAGATTGGCGCCGTTACTGGTTGTCCACTACTATAAAATGTTTGTGCGGGTGGAAGACTAAAGTATTCTGGTTGCTGTAAACTGATAGCGTTTCCACCTTCAAAGTATGGCCAGCCAAAATTTTGACCTTTACCCGCGTTAATTTCTTCCCAAGTTTTCCAACCAACATCCCCTATATATGGTCTGTTTGTTGTTGGGTTGATAGTAAAGCGGAAGGGGTTGCGTAACCCAGAGTTGAAAACTTTTGAACGATTGCTGTTGGGATTTGCTGCGTCATAGAATGGGTTGTCTGAAACACCATTTCCTGTGATGGGGTCTATTCTTAGCATTTTACCCGATAAGTTATTAATGTCTTGAACTCTAATAGTGCGCGGGTCTACACGGTTATACGATGTTCCATCACCATTAGTTATATAAAGTTTGCCATCACTACCAAATTGCATATAACCAATGGAATGCGATTCGCTATCGGTTGCTAGATAGTCTTCTACATTTGTTAAATTGTTGAGATTATTGTAATAATCTTGCATGTTCGTAAACAACTGCCCACTTCCGGCGCCAGTTGTTTTGATAATTCCTGATGGCGCAAAATTAGCAGCGTAGTCTATATTACCGTTTGCATCGGCTTTAATATCAGTACTGTTACTGTCTGGACGACTTGTAAATTGCCAGTTACTGTTTTTGCCCAGTAATACTTCTCGATTATCAGTAGCTGTACTGTTAGCGTCAAATATTATATCGCCATTAGCGTTAGTTGTTGCTCTCAAGCGTAGCAATCTTGAAGGACGATTTCCTGTATTGTCTCGGTCATCAAGAACTGAGTTCGGATTATTTGCGGGGTTGCTAATATTGGTTTCTGGTGGGTCATAAGTATAAAGTAAGTACACATAAGGATTATTTTGAAAATCGGGATGAACTGCTATTGCCAACAAACCACGGTCACGCACATCATTGACTTCTTCATTCAAATCAACAAATGGTGTAGTTTGTAGTTCTCCGTTTCTGTATACCCTGACAATTCCATTTTTCTGAGCAATTAATAAGTTATTAGTGTTTGGTATCCAATCAAACGATGTTGGTTGTGTTAACCCACCTACTACTACTTCGCGCGCAAAACTTCCTGGGTCATTATCAATAATGGTGATTTCTGAGCTATTCTGACCGTTCAAATTTACTCCCACAGGGTTGCCGAACTGAACAGAAAATGTCTCATTCGATTCCCCAATGGTGTCATTGATAATTGGAATAGAAATAGTTTTGGTACGTTCTCCAACGGCGAAATTTAAGGTTCCGATTACAGGTTGATAATCTGAATCGGCTTGTGCAGTTCCCGGTACGGTAATATAGTCTACGCTGGCGGCGCCTGTTACTAAACCACGTTTGACAACTACCGTAACGACACCATCACCCTCATTAACGATTGGCGAACTAAAGGTTAAATAAGTTCGGTCGTCATCATCTATTGCAATTCTGACAGTTCGCTGTGGTCCCAGGTTGGCGTCTGTTGTTTGATCTATTACAAATGTGAAGGTTTCATCATTTTCAGGTAATGAATCCTCAATAATTGGAATTAATACTAGCTTACTAGTTTCGCCTGGAGCAAAAGTCACCTCTCCACTAACTTTAGTGAAATCAACATTTTCAGTAGCAGTATCACCAGCAGTTGTATATTTCACCGTTGATGTCAAATTTAAATCTTCGCCAAATCTTTGAATTTCTACAACTGCGGCGCCATCACCTTCAACAACGCTTACAGGAACTTGTCCAAGGCGAATAGTTGGCAGGATAGGTGGTAAGTAAAGTTGTGTGGAAGGAATAAATTGTCGAGTTTGTGTTGGACTAGACCATTCCAACTTAGCTACGGCACCACCTGCATTTTCGTAGTATTCAATCTCAATATCATATTTCTGACCTGCTTCGAGAGCAATGGTACCTAGACTTTCAGTGGGAGGTTGGTCAAAAAAGCGGCTAATAATTTGTGTACCGTTAACCTTGACTCGAATACCATCGTCGGAAGTAGCGTAAAAAGTGTAAGTTTCGGTGTATTTGGGTTCAACTCGACCAGTCCAGCGAATTGAAAATGTATCTGGAGCAATCAATGCGTTTGGAGAACCTACACCAAAATCAAAATTAACAGATGAGTCAGTACGAGTTAGCTTTAAATTCGTAAAGTTCTCATTGTCGTAGTACTCACCCCTGAGTCCTGTACCTGTGCCAGCAATATCAACAAAGAATCTACCAAGGGTTGCCCCAGTAGCAAAATTACCATTGATATCACTTACTTCACTTCGTTGGAGCGAAATGTCATAAAAACCGTTACTACTTGCACTCCAAGTAGCCCCAGGTGCATTAATTCGGTAAGTCGCAGTGCGAGGAGTTCCGTTAGTTGTATTACCACTGCTACTGATATATTGTGCTAACTGACTAAATCCATTTGAACCAGTAACTAAGACATCTGTATTACCAAAACTAGCAACGTTCACTCCAACGTTATCACTGTAGGTGACAGTGAAAGTGTAATCATTGCCTCCTGCTGAATCGATGTTTGTAGCGTTAAGAGTTGCTGTTGGTGCCACTCCTTCAACATAAAGTTGTGATTGAGGAATGATTTGTTTAACTTGGCTGTTGCTTGACCAAGCTAATCTAGAAACTGCTAATCCACCGTTTTCGTAGTAATCAAGTCTAATATCATATTTTTTACCTGCTTCAAGTAAAATTTTCTGACTTGCCACTTCAGTTGCTGCTTGGTCACGGAAGTTATTAATAACTAATTGGTTATTAATCCATAATCTGACGCCATCATCTGAAGTTGTGTAGAAAGTATATTCCTCGTTGAATTTTGCTTCAACTTGGCCAGTCCATCGAACTGAAAATGTATCTGGAGCAATTGATGGGTCGGGAGAACCAGCACCAAAGTTAAAATTTACAGTTGGGTCTATGCGAGTAACTCTAAGGTTAGTAAAGTCTCTGTTATCGTAATATTCACCCTTTAACCCTGTACCATTACCAGCAATACTAAAAGTGACTAGACCGAGACTTTGTGACGAAGCAAAATTATCTGCTGTATCTTTAACTTGGTTTGGTTCTAGCGTCACCGTATAACTACCTACATCAGCAAAGTCCCAAGTTCCACCTGGTGCGTTGATACGGTAATTTGCTGTATTGAAAGTAGCATTTGTATTTGGCTCAACGCCTAAAAAAGTTGCTATTTGGTTAAACCCGTTGGGGCCTGTGACTCGAATACCATTGCTTATACTGCTAACATCAATAGCACCATCATCAGCATAAGCAACGCTGAAAGTGTAATCACTGCTATTAACTGTTGGGGTAGTAGTTGCTTTTAGTTCAGCTAAAGGCGCCGCAGGTGAATATAATTGTGATTGAGGAATAATTTCTTTAGCTTGACTTTGACTCGACCAAGCGAGTTTAGAAACAGCAAGACCACGATTTTCGTAGTAATCTAGTCTAATATCATACTTTTTACCTGCTTCAAGTGTAACTTGCTGACTTGCAATTTCATTGGCGCCTTGGTCACGAAAGTTATTTATAATTAACTGATTATTAACCCATAACCTTACACCATCATCTGAAGTAGTATAGAAAATGTAATTTTCGTTGAATTTTGCTTCAATTTGACCAGTCCAGCGAATAGAAAAGGTATCTGGTGCAATTAATGAACTTGGAGAACTACTACCAAAGTTAAAATTTATTGTTGAGTCAACGCGCGCGAGTTTGAGATTTGTAAAATCAATATTGTCGTAGTACTCACCGCGTAAACCATTTCCGCTGCCTGATGCTAAACTGCTACTGCTACTACGATTCGATTGACCAAATGTTTTAGATATATCTACTGTATTTAAGATATTTAAAGGCGATATCAATGACGAAATGGATGTCAAACTATTATTGTCGCTGACACGATTGTTCATTATCTAATTAAAATTCAATATGAAAGGATACCAGCTAGGTTTCTCAGTAATATCCCATACTGAACTGATTCGTCTACTCTGTTTGACTTAATTAACTCAATATTTATACTGAAATCTTTTTTGTAAAAACTATACAAATGCTTTAAATTTTCTATACAAAAAATTATTCTCCGTGTTCTCTGTGCCTCTTTGGTAAAACAAAATGCTTTACTTACTGACCACAGAGACGCAGAGAGCGCAGAGAGTTAGAGTTAACGTGTGCTTCGTATACCTTTAGATATATAGATTAATAAGAAACCAGATACAGTAATAGCACCCCAATGCCAGTCAACAAAAGTTGATGTTAAACATGTTATTATTAATACAGCAAGAAGACTAGACTTAAATATTTGTGGCATAATTTTAATAAATGTTGCAATACATAATCATTGCATAGAACTTTGAGAGGATAAAAGCATAAGCAGAATAGACTTTACCTTTAATTGGAGGTCGTTATGAATATTAAAATGATTATGTTTTCAGGTATTTTGACTGCATTAGCTGGTTCTGTAATTGGATTAGCAGGTGCCCGAATTGGTCAAAACGATTTCAATCAGTTAAGATTTGAGAGCCAGTACTATCAAAATCTGCACAATAAATATATACTAATAGGTACAGGAATCGGATTTGCAGTTGGAGTAGCTCAAGAGTGCGTGCGTGAACTCCAAATGCAACAAGAAGAGTAATTTTTTTAAATTCCGCAGGTAATGAGTCTGTTAAAGAAATAATTGGTCATTTTTGAGCCAAAAGGAGAGTTCCACCAGCGTGATGGGTGACATCCTTTTGGTGCATTTAGTGTGTAATCTAGTTCATCGCATTTTTGCCATTTATTATTTAGGCGCCATCCATTTAATAAGCCTAATTTTTCAATGATACTATTATCCTGAGCAATAGTGGTATCAATGCTGCCACCGACTTCTTGGTACATATGAGCTTGAACACTGAAACCAAATTTGCCTTGACTATAAGTTGTCCAGAGTTTATCAATTGCTTGCAGTTGATTACAAGGAAAAGCACGCACGTCGTTTGGTGTAATTGTATCTAAACTTTCGGCACCTGTGATACTGAGCATAACTCGAATTGTTTCTTGGTCAGCCTCACGAAAATCACCTGCTGCAAGTAATTTTTGTAAGCGTTGGAATCTATACACATCTGGTATAAGTAATAAAGTGGTTTCCAGATATGCGAGTTTTGCCTCAAGTTCAGTAATACGGTTTTGTAATTGAACGTAATCTTCAGCCATAAAAATGTTTGCTCTTAGTGTGTGATTGCAGAAAAATGTACTTTTTATATAAGTTTGTTGAATGTAGTGGATGGATGCTAGGAAGAAAGATAAGTTTTAGAGACTTGTGTGTACACCATAGCTTTAATAAGGAAGGTTAGGGAGAATTTCCCAACCATAGTTAGTCGTGAAAGAAGAAGGAATAAATCAGTAAGATTACTGCGAGTGAGAATAAAATGTGATTCATCCAATCGTCAAATGTCCAGTTGTGAAATAATTTTTTGAGCATGGTACTAGTGGTTAGAGAATGTTTGTTTTTTAATGTCATGCTGAACGTAGTGAAGCATCTCGTTTTATATTTAGATATTTAGATTCTTCGCTACGCTCAGAATGACAACTGGTGTTTATTTGTTCTGTGTGGAGATATTTAGGCTCGGCCCCGATTTATCCTGAAGGGAGGCAACAACAGTAGGTTCGGGTTTAGGTTGCTTGGATTTTTTGGGTTTATCGGTTTTGTTAGGTGTTAAGAAGCGGTGTTCTATATCTTTAATTACTACATACAGCACTGGTACTAAAAACAAACTTAAAACTGTGGATATTAAATAACCACCAAATAAAGCTGTTCCTAGTGACCAGCGACTTATGGCGCCTGCACCTTTGGCAATTACTAGGGGCCAAAATCCTACTAGACCAGAAAATGCGGTCATTAAGATGGGGCGTAACCTATCTTCTGCTGCGCGAATAGCAGATTGTGTAATACTCATACCAATTTCGTGTAATTGGTTTGCAAATTCAACAATTAAAATTGCGTTTTTAGAAGCTAAACCAATGAGCATTACTAACGCTACTTGAGCGTAGATATTATTGTTAACAACTGGATATACACCACCTGCTTGCAAGAAATTAGCGCGAAATTGAATTGCACCTAAAGCACCAAGAATTGCTAGTGGTACTGTCAACATAATGATGGTCGGGTCGATGTAGCTTTCGTACTGAGCAGCCAGAACAAGAAATACCATTACAAAAGCTAAACCAAAAATAATGGGAGCGGCGCCACCACCTGAACGTTCTTGAAGTGCGGTACCCGTCCATTCGTACCCAAATCCAGGTTGTAGTGTTTGTGCGGCAACTTGCTCCATTGCTATCATCGCTTGTCCGCTACTAAAACCAGGTGCGGGACTAGCTTGAACTTTAATAGCAGGATAGATGTTGTAGTGCGTAATAATTGGTGGGTAGTTTATACGTTCGGCTTTGATGACACTAGTAAGAGGAATCATTTTATTGTCGCGCGAGCGTACATACAGACTATTTAAAGCATCAGGGTTAGAACGAAATTCTCCTTCTGCTTGAGCATAAACACGATACAGTTGCCCTCCTAGTACATATTGATTGACGTAACGGGCGCCAAGATAGGTTTGCATTGTACTAAAAATGTCGTTGATGGCAATATTTTGGGCTTTGGCTTGGTTACGGTCGATAGCAATTTGCATCATGGGAGTACTATTTGTAAATTGTGTAAATACTCCAGCTAATTCAGGACGTTTACGAGCAGCATTCATGAATTTTTGCGAATTATCGATGAGTGTTTCCATTGGTAGCGCTGCTTTGTTTTGGATGAAAAATTCCAAACCACCTGCACTCCCCAAACCATCTACAGGAGGTGCATTAACTGCTATTAGGCGCGCACCAGAAATTTTTGATGCAAGTTCTTTGTTGATTGCACTAGTTATACCAAAAACTGATTCGTTAGCTTTTTTACGTTCTTCCCAGTGTTTTAACTTAACAAAGAAGAGAGATTTATTTGTTGCGTTTCCTTCAAATCCAAATCCTGCTAAACCATTTACGTGTTCAACTTCAGGAAATTTCCGCACTATTTTTTGAACGTTCTCAACGATATCATTGGTGTAATTTAATGATACTCCTGGGGGTCCCTCTCCAATAATAAAAAAGTAACCTTGGTCTTCTTCTGGAATAAAACCTTGGGGAGTTACCATATAAATCCATGCGGAAGCAACTAACCCAGCAATAAAAACAGGAACAACAATTACACGAATCTTGATTAGAAAAACAACGATATTAGTGTAACCACCTTTGACCCAATCGAAAAATCGATTGAACCATCTAAATAGTACGGCAATAGGGCCATGTGCTTCTTGAACAGGACGCATTAATAAGGCGCCCATTGCAGGAGAGAATGTAAGAGCGTTGAAAGTCGAAAGTAAAATCGAAAAAGCAATAATGAGTGCAAATTGCTTATAAACAATACCTGTAGTGCCAGGAAAGAACGATACAGGAATAAACACTGCCATTAACACTAGTGATGTAGCAATCACTGCACCCGTTAACTCTCCCATCGAGTCCAAGGCAGCTTGTAAAGGTTTCATTCCTTGAGCAAGCTTTAAAGCAATCGCTTCTACAATAATAATTCCGTCATCTACCACTAACCCTGTTGCTAAAATTACTCCAAACAAAGTTAATTGATTGAGTGTAAACCCAAACGCATAAGCAAACGCCATTGTACCAATTAAAGATACAGGTATTGCAATTGACGGAATAACAGTAGTTCTCCAATCCTGTAAAAATATAAAGATAACTAGAAATACAAGCAACACTGCTTCTAACAATGTTTTAAATGCCTCATCAAGAGAAGCAGCAACGAACTCAGTATTATCTAGTGCAACTGTAGCTTTTAATCCAGGTGGAAAATTCTTTGATAACTCCTGCATTCTTGCTTTTACTAGTGCCGCAGTATTCCAAGCATTAGTACCTGGGAGTTGGTTAACTAATAGCGCAACAGCCGGAGCATTATCAAATATATTTGTTGTACTGTAATCTTGGGCGCCGACTTCCGCTCGTCCAACATCTCGAACGCGAGTTAATGTACCATCTTGACCAACCTTGACTACTATATCTTCAGCTTCTTGTGGTGTCGTAAACCTGCCAACTGCCCGCAATGCAATTTCAAACTGCTGCGTACTTGGAGTTGGTTGTTGTCCAATCCGTCCAGCACCAACTTGGATATTTTGTTCACTGATGGCACTAATAACATCCTGTGCAGTAACACTACGTGCTGCTAATGATGAGGGGTTTAACCAGATTCGCATCGCGTACTTACGTTCACCGACAATTCGCGCGCTTCCTACTCCCTCAATTCGTTTAATTTCATCAAGAACAAAACGGTCTACATAGTTACTCAAAAAAACGTTGTCGTAGAGAAATTTTCCGCTCTTGTCTTTTTCTGATGAAATCGCATAAGCAATCGTAATAGTTGGTGACTGCTTCTGAGTAATTACACCAGTTTGATTAACCTCTACAGGTAACTGAGACGCAGCCACAGCAACGTTATTTTGTACCAATACCTGTGCTGTGTTCCTATCTATATCTGTAGGAAAAGATACGTTAATTGACGTATCACCGTTGTTTGTCGTTTGCGACGACATATAAACAACTTTTTCCGTACCATTGATTTGACGTTCTAGTACTGTTGTCACATTTTCTTCAGCAGTCTTCGCATCAGTTCCCAGATAGTTTGCTGTCACCGTAACCTGCTTTAATGCCAGTTGAGGCAACTTATCTAGAGGAAGTAACGGAATACAAATACCACCAACTAAAATAATTAAGATGGTACAGACTGTTGTGAGAACAGGCCGCTTAATAAAGTTTTGGGAAATACTCATGGGTTTGGAAGAGTTGAAAGTGCTGAGTGCTGAGTGCTAAGTGAGAAGTTAGGAGTTAGGAGTTAGGAGCTAGTAATTCTTAACTCAATTCTTTCCCCTACTCAGCACTCAGCACTCATTACTCTATAAAAAAGCTGTTTGACTTGCAGCAGGTTTGATAGGCGCCCCGTTAGTCAAGCTTTGAATACCTGATATAATTAGGTTCTCTCCAGGTTGTATGCCTGAAACAAGTTGATAATCTTGTCCTTGCATTACACCTAATTTGACTGGTTTTTGCCGTGCGACCATTTGTGATTTTCCGTTTTTGGTTTCCGATTCTGCCACAAAAACAAAATCTTGGGTGCCAATGCGAGATACTGCAACAGCAGGTACTTTCACACCAGCACCTTGACTCCAAATTATTCGCGCACGTACATATTGCCCATCGCGTAATTTTTGGTCATTATTGGGAAAACGCGCTTTAGTTAAAACTGCTTGGTCTCCTGAACTTACTTGTGGAGCGATAAAGTTAATACTACCGCGCGATATTTGTTTTCCTGAGTTTGGGTCTATTAAAGCAACTGGTAATCCTCGACGTAGTTGTCCAGATAAATTGATAGGTACTGGGATACGTAAATCTAACTCGTCATTTTGAATAATACTTGTAACTGAATCACCAACATTAACTAAATCACCAACACGGACGGGTACATCACCAACTACACCACTTACAGGAGCAACGACTCGGTTATAGCTTAAGTCTTCTACCTGCACAGCAGTTTCAGCTTGAGCGCGTTTTAGTTGTGACTCATTTTGTTTTACTAGCGCAACTGCACCTCTTTGCTGCGACTGCGCTTGTTGTAATGCACTTCGTGCTGATGCAAGTGATTGTATCGCAGCTTCACGTGCAGCAATAGCACTATTACGTTGGGCACGACGCTCATCTAAATTTTGCCTTGCAACGGCGCCAGCTTTAGCTAACTCTTCTGAACGCTTATAGTTAATGTTGGCAAGCTCAACATCACTGTTACGATTAATAATATCTGCTTGATAACGTTTAATTTCTGCTGTACGCTGTTTGATCTCAGCTTCACTAGCGCGTACTTGTGCAGTTGCATTTTCTAAAGTTCCCCTTTGGGAATTTACCGAAGCTATCGCTGCATCTACTGACGCTCGACTTCTTTGTGGACGTAACTGTATTATTGGTGTCCCCTGTTTCACAAAGTTACCCTGAGCAACAGTCACTTGTACTATACGTCCACTAATTTGCGGTTTTAATGAAACACGTTGCTTTGCTTCGAGTGTTCCTACAAATTCTGTACTATTTTCGACTGTAGATGTTTCGACACGCTGTAATTTTACTAAAGCAGGAGGGGATCCATCCGCAGCATTCGTCGTTGGTTTCTTGCCGTCACAACCGCTTATTATCGCCGACGAAAGAATTACAGCACAGCACAAATAATTTTTTGTTAGATTTTTTGTTAGATTTTTTGAATTTTGCATATACCCACTTATGACTCACCAGAAATATAAGGGTTTGCAGCTATAGCCATTGAAACGAATCAAAACTACTCCAAAAGATGTATTTCTTTAGAGATTTTCGAGTTTGATTATGTGTTCTAGACTAACAGTTATTTATTTCATTGAAATATTTTTCTTGATTATTTTTGCTTTGCTACAAATTTTTATTAAATTATATATTTGTTGTAATATTAGTTTATATTGCTTAATGTTATTTATAGGTCAGACAGGGTGCCTAACCCATCGATAATAACCAAATACCACTATATGTCATCCCAGAATCATCTGGTTGAACGAGTAAAAAATGTAACCCTTTGCTTTGTTGTTTTCGCTGTTCATAATTTTGAGCAGCAACTTTAACATCATTATCATCAAAAGTTGCAATCACCCATCTATCAGCCAAACCAGCTTCAAGTATCAAACCATCCGGCGCCCCAGCTATATAATTTAAATAAGCAGGACGTGATTCTTGTAACCAACGTGCCAACCGCATCGACTGTCTACCACCATAAATAACAACACCAGGGATAAGTTGAGTTGATGCTAAACCCAAATTAAAAGGAAGAATAAAATCAGGAAAATCAACAATAGGAATACGACGTTGACGAAATTCTTCAACATCACCCGCAGGAAGCGAAGCAAATCGCCATTTATCTCCTAAAATATTATCAGGTAAAGGAACTGGGGGTAACTTTTCTAATTCAACAGGATAAGATTTATCTTTTAACCAATGTTTTAAGGCAATAGTACGACGAGTTGCTTCGACCTCAATATTTACATTCCGTGCAGCAGTTTCAACTAAACTTAGAGATTGCGGACGAAACACCTGTATTTTATCAGGTATACCAGAACCGCGCGCCAATTCAAACTGCGAAGTCAACCAATTAGAATTAGCTTGCGACTGAAGACAAGAAGCCTCATATTTAAAATTACCGCTACTATCACAAATTAGCAAATCCCACAACTGCTCATGATTTTGAGGACGACGATAAAAATCAACTTGCCAAACTAACATATTTTATCTTCCCAGAGTATTATTGTGACTCATGACAATACATACTAGATGCTTCGTGCCTCAGCATGACAATATATTTACAGAGGATATTTTTGACTTAAAAACGCCTCAGCACTAACTCTATCATTAACAACACCATCTAAAGTAGCAGCTAACAAATCGTCAAGCATTTCCTTAAAAGCTCGACCAGGTTTATACCCTAATTTTTGTAAATCATTACCATTTAAAGGCGCCTGAACATAACGCCATACACTAATATACTGCCAAATTGAACGACGAATATACCGTTGATTTTGTAAAGCAGCTAAAATCAGCGTCTCCAAATCATACTTCTTAAGTAAAGCAACAACCTGACTCTTTAGTGTACACTCTGTCAAACCAGCAATATTATCCATTGCCTTACTAAAATGCGATAATCTTTTAATACTATCGTCAGGCAATTGTAAATTAGTAGCAACCTTACTACGAAACTCCGGCGCCAAGTGAGCGATAATAGCTTCAAGGCGAAGTAGCCAATGAATAATAGCTTGTGAGTTATCAAAGCGTTGTAAACAGCGTTCGAGTAAACGAAGTTGACGTAATAACTCTAAATTAAGTTTTAAAGTAGGGTGAATACATTGCAACGCGCTTAAATTATCTAATAATTCGAGTGCCCGTTTCCAGTAAGGCGCCTCAAGAACTAACTTTAACTCAGCTTTGAGACGAGTTGAAAGTGCGGGAGTTTTATTATTTTCGCGTGCAGTGCGGTCATACACACCACTATTAATCGCATAACGAATATAACTTTCGGTCTGCGACTCAATAGTAAACCCTAACCGCACAGCAAACCGAACTCCCCGATAAATACGTGTTGGGTCTTCAATAAAGCTATTTGGGTGCAAAACACGCATTTGTCGAGCTTCTAAATCGTGTAAACCATTAAAGAAATCAAGTAACTCACCTACGTGTGGGGGAGTTAAACGTAATGCCATTGCATTAATTGTAAAATCTCTTCGATATAAATCTTGACGTATAGAACTTGCTTCAACTTCAGGATTTGCCGCTGGATATGGATAAAATTCAGTACGTGCAGTAGCTATATCAACCCATAATGAATCAAGTTCGGGGTCTTTGTGCCATAACAATGCAGCAGTTTGAAAAGCACCATGAACATCTAAACGTGCGTTTGGATATAACTTTTGCAGTGCAGTTGCAAGTTCTACACCAGCACCATCATCAGCAGATTCGTGGAACCCATCAACTACAAGGTCAATATCTTTGAGTAATAAAGGTTCTTGTTTTATATTGTGGGCAAGCAGTAAATCACGTACTGCACCCCCTACTACATATAAATGCCAACCGCGTTTTGTCGCTTCTTGGGATGCTTTATTTAATAATTGCCATAACACAGGGTTAATATGGTTTTTTAAATTAGTGCTGAGTGCTGAGTGCTGAGTTCTGAGTTTTTTTGACTCAGCACTCAGCACTTTTAACTCACCACTCTCATGTAGTTCGCGTAAAATATCAGTACGAGTCACAATACCTACTAATTCCCCATTATCCATTACAGGCAGGCGCCCGATATCATATTTAACCATCAACTCCTCGATTCGCAGCATAGTAGTATCAGGCGTGATAGTTTGAATATTTGTTGTCATATAACCTTTTACAGGTGCATGACTAAAACCATGATGTAAAGCAATATCAAGGTCACGACGCGAAATGATGCCAACTAAATTTCCTTCGATATCAACTACCGACAATCCCGAATGTCCATACCGCAGTAATATTCTTTGTGCTTCAGCAATAGTTGTTTCGGGACGAATGCTACGAACAGGGGAAGACATTAAGTCTCTCGCACAAGGAGGTTTGGGTATTTGAAGTTTTAAACTTTCGATTAGCTCGTTTATAATAACCTGAGTATTGGCGCCACGTAAGTTAACAGATGCAGCTTGAGCATGTCCTCCTCCCCCCAAAGGTTGAAATAATTCGTTTAAATCAACAGTTTTAATTTGACTTCTACCAATTATTGTCAAACGAGTTTCATTACCTTCTCCCACGGGAAACTCGTGTACTAATAGCAATACATCAGTTTCAGATATTGAACGCAGTTGCGAAACTAAACTTGATAGTCCAGGTACAAAAGCATCTGTCTTTAAATGCACCCACCCTATTGCATATCCATTTTTCTTTATTGCTTGAAGGTTATCGAGTGATGTTTTAAGAAGTTGCTGTAATTGTGGTGATAAACCAGGTTCTAAATATTGGTTAATATTAGGGATACTGGCGCCAAGTTGCATCAACCAGCCTAAAGCGATAGCATCACGAGGTGTAGAATTTTCAAAAGTTAGCGAACCTGTGTCAGCATGAATACCTAGAGCCATAACCGTCGCTTCACAAGTAGTTAGAGAAATACCTGCTTGCTGTAACTTTTCAGCAATGATTGTACTTGTGGCGCCTACAGGTTCTATATATAACTTTGTAGCATTTATATCACTGTCTTCTGGGTGATGGTCGTAAATAGTGATGCCTACCAAATGGGGTAGTTCTAGCCATTCTGATAACTTGCCAATACGTGAGCGAGCTTGAGCGTCTACAATTATCAACGACCGAATTTCTGAAACATTAACTGCCCGTCGTTCAATCAGTGTAAACTCATCGCGGTACAACGCTAAAAAATCTCTGACAGCAGGATGGGCACCACCCGACAGAACAATTTTACTACCAGGAAGCAAGCGCGTCAATCCAACAGCAGCTCCCAGCGCATCAAAATCCACTGTGGTATGGCACAAAATTAAATCCATAAAAATGTTTGACTAATAGTCAATACTAGAATCAGATACTTTAAAATGAAGTAAAGTCGGTAAAATTTGTGTTGTAAAATATTTTATCTTTAATAGATAGCTGTCTTGGGAGAAAAGAAAATGACTTTTATATTCCAATTTGCATTGCTTGCTCTAGTAGCTCTATCCTTCGTTATGGTCATCGGTGTTCCGGTAGCATATGCTACACCCCAAAACTGGGTAGAATCGAAAAAGCTTCTTTGGGTTGGTTCAGGAGCATGGTTCATTTTAGTAATTGTAGTTGGAGTCCTCAACTTTTTCGTAGTGTAAGCTACCGAGTGAAGATAAGCTACAACTCACGCTAATGTCTAAGTAGTGACAGGCAGAGGAGCAAACGTTGTAAAAGTAAAAGTTGGTTGGCGAAGGAATTATATCCTAAAACCTGTCAATGCATGACTTTACTACGTTAGCTTCTCTGCTATTTTGTGGGAATGTAACATTTTTCGGCGCCGTAATTTGATTTATTTAGATAAAAAAATTGGTAACACGATTTACGCATGAAATCCTAGAAACCCGGTTTCTTCGTTGACATCTTTGATAAAAACGACGATTTGGCGTAGGAACCGGGTTTCTGAACGTAAGTCTTTGGTCAAAAAGTCCGGTTTTTGCGTTAGTTCTAGAAATAAGTATTGAATCGTATAGTAAATGAGGCAGTCATGACAGTTTTTGAGGGAACTTTTACTCAGACCGAGACATTGCGCTTTGCGCTGGTGATTGGTCGCTTCAATGATTTGGTTACGACCAAGCTACTCGAAGGATGTCAAGATTGCTTGAAGCGTCACGGTATTGATGTTGATCCTCACGGTTCTCAGGTTGATTATGTTTGGGTACCAGGTAGTTTTGAGGTTCCAGTGGTAGCTCGACAAATGGCACTGTCGCATCGTTATGACGCGGTAATATGTTTAGGCGCCGTAATTCGTGGTCAAACACCTCATTTTGATCTTGTCTCGTCAGAAGTTGCGAAAGGGATAGCTGCCGCAAGTTTTCAAACGGGTGTACCTGTAATATTTGGTGTTCTCACAACCGATACAATGCAGCAGGCATTAGAAAGAGCAGGAATTAAAAGTAACTTAGGCTGGGAATATGCAATGAGCGCGTTAGAAATGGGCAGCTTAATGCGTCAAATCCGTGCGGGTCTACCCCAATCGAACAACAATTCACCCTCCTTACCTGGTCGAATCAGCACAACCATTGGTGAATTATCTCCATCCAGCAACGAGTAAAATCACTGAAACCCCCCATAATTATTGTGGAATGGGCATCCTTGCCCGTTCCAAATCTAAAAAATCTTTTTCAAAACTATTGACAGACTATAAGCAATCAGGCATACTAAATATTGTTGAAGTTTTTCGCGGGTATAGCTCAGTGGTAGAGCGCAACCTTGCCAAGGTTGATGTCGCGCGTTCGAATCGCGTTACCCGCTTTTAAAATCTACAAATGTCATTCTGAGCGTAGCGAAGAATCTTATATGCACCTAAAATAAACAAATTTCATTCTGAGCGTAGCGAAGAATCTCATAAGCGCTTTGAAACTAACGATATTTTATTAATGGCGCCGTGAAGAATTTACTAGCTTTCCAGAAGCACAGCGGTTATAACCTTTACCATAATATTCAAAACATTTCAAGTAGTATTTAACCATAATACTTAAAAATAAAAAGGCAGGTGTAATATGCAGGCTTTATTTTGGACTGTAGAAGAAGTTGCCCAGAGAGCTAAAGACTTTTATGAAAATGGAATTCGTCAATAGGTTGAGCATGGCGACAATATTGGCAAGATGATTGTCATAAACGCTGAGACTGGTGAGTATGGAATTGATGAAATTGGCATAGAGCCAGGATTAAATTTAAAGCAAAAAATCCATTTGCTAGATTATATATGGTACAAAGAAGATGCTTCGTGCCTCAGCATGACAGAAGTGAAAATTTTATTTGTTTGCTATGTAATATATGTAGTATATATAATATAAGTTTTACCGTGATGAGCGAAATAAGACTCGTCCGGGGAATTCTTGTTCGTTGATTTTGGCGTAAACTCGTAAACAAGCTAAAACTTCTCCTACATTTCCTCCTTGTTCTAGCCGTAGGTCATCTTTAGAAAACGCACAAACATCAGCATAAAGACCTGATAGTTGACGGATGCGGATGTTATGACCTTCTGATAATGCTCTTTGAACAACTTTTTTTAACAGGCGCCTTGTTTCTTGTTGCATTTTACCCCACCAAGAGAAGCGGTCGGCAGGTGGTACAAAAACTAAAGAGTGAATGGCTTCGTCCAAATCAATCCAATGACGCAAAGCTGATAATGAATCTGCACTCTCTTCAGCTTTGAGCATTCGCCAAAAAGTTTCTATTAATGCGTCTATATACTGACAACGATGTTCTGGTTTTGAGTGCAAATTCATGATATCGAAGCTAAAAATGCTGTTTAAAGCATGATGTAAATCTGGGTCAATATCAATAAATTTTATACAATTCGATACTAAATTTGCCAAAAAATATATATCCTCTTGGAAATCTCCTTGGTAATTTTGTAAATTTAATTGAGCAATTTGTGGATGTGGCGCCACATTTGAAAAAGATAATCCTTGAGTTGTAATACTTCCCTTCAATCCTGGGTAAATATTTTCGTGCTTATCAAATGGTAATGGGAGACAATTAGATGTGTCGGATTGGGCGCCAACTTCTGCTGCAATAGTTAAAGCACGCTGGCGCCAAGATACTGCTAACTCTTCTGGAAGCCTGAGCAACTTGCGTTGCACCTCGTTCCATAAATCAGAGTCAGTTTGACTTTGAAGTTGAGTATTTCCTAAATATAAAGCTAACTGCTGGTCAGAGTTAAACTCATTTTGGAGGCGCCTTAGTTTTAATTCGCTGGTTAATATTGGGGGGGATGCGATTTGAAGAACATCTGCCAAGTTGGAGTCTATATTTATAATCTTAGTTGGTGGATGTATAAGCGTGTTAAGTTCTTGTAAGGCGCCTTGACATAAATCAGCTGCTGGGTCATTGGGATATTTTGTCAAGGCTTGTTTTAAAGCTGCTTCTACACCGTACAAACTAAATTGTAATAATCGAGCTAATTCAGAATTATCTGTTTTTAAAAGCTTGCTAAGATTTTCCATATATTATTTTTCCTCTTTAATAATCAGTAGAGACGTAATTAATCCCTGCGGTAAATCCTGCAGATTACACATCTCTACAGTGACGGACGTGGTAATTTTAATGTAATCCGCAAAATGGGTCACGTTCTTTATCGACTTCGTTTTTTTGTAATTCTAATGGTGCCTGAAAAACGCATCCTTCTTGCTTGAGACATTCTTCACTATTAGATTTCCAATAGGGAACTTCTCCTGTGTGGATGCGTAAAATACCTTTTTCATCAAGGGTGACGCGATATTGACAAGGATAGTCTGTTGTTACTTGCGGTTTTTTTAATTCGCCAACTCTTATCCATTTTTTGGCGCCAGTTTCGCTGTCTTCGTGATAAATATAAAAGCTGTGTTTATCACTTCGCGGAAATGAGGGTAAGGGGTCACTAATTAAACCAGTTCCTTGTTGCGGTATGTTACCAGTTTCGTAACGAAATAATTCTAGAGCTTTGCTGTTTTGAGTAGTAGCTTGAAATATTAAGTAATAACCATTTGCTAAGTCTACGCTTGCTGACTCTAGTACATTAACTGCAATATCACCATTATTTAGCTCTTGGTCTGGGCGCCCGACAGCAATAGTCCATTTTAGTTTACCATCAGTAAATAACGTTGGGGTTTCTCGTATACCCGATGCATGAATAGCTGCACCAACATCAATACTCTCTATATGAGATGGGATTAAGCGTTGTGCTTTGCCACGAACTAATAACAGGTTAAGTTGAAGATTCTGGTCGATTTCAAACAGGACTTTAATTTGTTCGAGAAACTCCTGTTCGCTCATCTCTAGTTTTTGCCGCAGCTTGTTACCATCGTAGCTTCCCCAAAGTCGAAACTCACCGTTTTCAAAATCTTGTCGGTGAATAATATTACTTAATTGTATACCTTGCCACTCAGTGCGTACTTTTGCGACTGTATCTGTTGCAGAAATTTGATATAATTCTTGTCCAGCAGTAAATATCGGTAAGCTTTGTTCAGTTTGATTTAAGCGTTTGAAGTTACAGGGCAAATAGTAAAATAAGTTCTTAACGTCAATTTCTACCTGGTAGCCACCTTTACTCAGTATTTCTCTAGATTCTTCTGGGTTAAATCTGAGTCGTTGTAGCTTTTCTGCGTAACAAGCACCAGCAGAAGTAGCAAGTTTGGTAAATTCTAAATCAAAGGTAATCCTTTCTGGATTCCAAACAAAGTAATCGGACTTGCTAAATTCTTGGTAGATTTCTCGCTGGACGATGTTAAGGTTACAAGTTTTGCCAGATAAAATTAGCCAGTCAACTTTTCCTGTTGGGGTATTATTTTGTGTTCCCAATCGACTTTCAATTAATCCTTTCGCAATACCAATAGCTTCTTTAGCTGCTACAATTGCGGCTCGTTCAAATTGGGCGCCATCCAAGGTAACATATAAGTTATTAGGATTTTGAACTTGTAGTTTAATGCCACTTACAGATAGTAGTGAGGAAATTTGCGGTTCATCTAAAGTAAAGGTCAAAATAGAATCGTTAGTTAATGATTTTTGTCCTAATTTGAGTTTAGCTCTTTCTGCCTGCTCCCAAAGCAGATAAAAACTTTGCAAGCGTTGGGGAGATTGTAACCAATTAGTGGGTATAATTTTCTCTGCGGTATCAAGAGCATCTTTATAAGCAGGACTGCTTTCAGGGTTTTCTTTATCTAAACATTTTAACAAAGAGCCACTTTTAAATTGACCTTGTTCTAAAAAGCGTTCATCTAAGGTATTTAGTACATCTTCTAACTGTTCGCTTACTAAATTGCCTGTTACTAATTCTGTTAATAAACGGTCAGCAAGTGCAACCTTGAGCAGTCGGAACACTCGCAGCGTAATGTACTCACCACCTAGTTGTAAATGACCGGAAGACCCTAAAAGTTTCGGGGTCAGTTTATAGTAACGTCCTCCTAGACCTCGTTCTTCTTTGTTATCAGATGCTGGGGTTTTATCTTCTAAGGTGAGTTCAATCAATGCTAGGTCTGTTGTACCACCACCAATATCTAAAATTAGGACGTTTTGCGACCATTTATTGCCGTTATAACGGCAGCGAGTTTTAAATGACTCAATACCAATAGATAAATTACCACCAAATTCTCGCCACAAAAAGAATATTGCGACAGAAACAGCTTCATCGTAAGCTATTTGCACATCGTCAATACCTAATTGTTGCACCAGTTCTTTAACTTCTTTGCGAACAATGGGCGGCGCCACGGTAGGATAAGTAACAACAGCAGTGCGAAATTCGCCATCAGAGAATTTACGTCTTCCTCGGTTACGGTCTTTTTCCGTCAACTCTTTCAAGTGTGCCCAAGCGACTTGCATCATTTGCTGGGCAGTTATAGTTTGCTCTGTCCCATTTAAAATTACCTTAAAATTACGCTCTTGCCCAAAGTAGCGCTTGGGTGAGTGATGAAACCTGCTAATAATTTCTCCTCCAGAGCTAGTTGTTCCTTGGGCAATAGCTTTGTTTCTGTTTTGTTTTGCCTCCTCTCCCATAATTACTTTTGCAGGAGACAAACCAACAATTTCTAATTCGCTAGAAATTTCTGTCGCGCGTCTATCAAAGTCGAGAATAATCGGAATAAGATTTTGTGACTCTAAAGTAGGTACGCGGAAAACTTCATGGTAAATTTCATAAAGTTTTTTACTCACAGCACGGCGAAACTTTTCGCTAATACCCAAACAAAGTTCGATTTGTTTAATAGCTTCTAAAAATCGCTCGCTTTTGCTACTGCTAATTACAGAACTTAATTGGCTTGGCTCCACTTCTAAGTTTTTACTAATTTCAGTAATAAATTTTTGCCATTCCAGAAAATTTACATCTGGCAAAGCAACAGTAGCTTCTGAACTAAGCCAGTCTGATAAACGTTTACGTAACCGAACTTCTTGCTCTTGAGGTAAAATATCTGAAATAGGCACTTCGCGCGGGTCAAAGAGTGTTACGGTAGAATTAGAAGTACCAAAATCAATAGCTAACCATCCAGGAAATCTTTGGTCATTACCATTATCTCGCTCAGACATAGTAGTTACAGGAGTAGGTTGCTGTTCTAAAGTAAACCATAAATAACAATAAGCTTCTACATATTTACGTGCAGATTTTAAGGGATTTCCTCCTGCATCTGAATCAAAATATTCAACAATTACTTGTAAAGTACAACTAGCTGGTTGTGTTAAAGGTTTATCGAGTATACAAGGGTTTTGTTTTAATTGCCCCAAAGCTGAAAGTTTAGTTGGTGTCTCAGTAATAAATTCTTTATAGGCGCCTTGAATTTGTAACGCTAATTCTTGGGGTATTCCTGTAACAGTACAATTAATACGGCTAAGGTGAGGGATATTATCAACTGGATTAAGTTGAATTGTAGGAAGAACTAAGTTTAAATTATCATAGTCACTTGTATGCAGTTGAAACCGAGGTGAAAGTACTATCTCAATAGGCATTTTAATTATCCTTTTTAAACTATTTCCGAAAGAATTTTTAACCAGTTAGGAATAGCAGCTTCCTGTGGAGACTCCTTATCCGCTAAATACCTTAGCAACGCTTCTTTTTTTGAAATATTTTGCAAAGTTGGAATAATTTCGCCCAGAATACCAGCTAACTCTTTATTTACTCGCTGATTAACTTCGCTAACATATTGAACAAGGTGTAAGCTGGCGCCTGCTGTAATTTCATCTCGCAATCGTAGTACAAGCATTTGCTGATTAGCAGGGGTACTTTTAATTTGGTTTGGTTTAAGTGACCAGTAAAAAATTGTACCAGTACTATGTTTCTCGTCTGGACTTGCGAGGGGAAATATTGTTTTAGGTACAAGACGTTGGTCTACGCTATCAATATCTGAGATAATCTCTTCCAACCATAACTTAGGGTCGCATCCAATAGTTAGTCGATAAAATAATTCTGCTGCTTCGGCACCAAACTTTGCTTCGATATCTTGTTCTAATTCGTCTTTTTGTTCCAAAGTTAAAATTCCTTGAAGTTGCTCACGTTGTGGAGCTATCTCATAAGATAATTGATTTAATAAGTCTATGACAGCCTGACGAATGCGTTCTCCTGCAAAGCTTTCTAATTCTTGGATTGTTTTTTCAAATATAGGATAAAATTCCTCGCTTTTATTAGGGATGGAACTAGTAGCTTTATTGCCACGATCAAATAACTTACCTGCTACACCTTTAGATTCTGTAAATGTAATAATGCCGTTATTGGCTTTATTAAATAGTAAAGTCCATTCGTTCCAATTAATAACCTTAAAAATTAACTCTTCTTTGACTGCTTCTGCAACAGATATACCCGCACGATTTTTAAGTGGTTCTTTGCCCAAATTTCTTTGGAAGTTTCTATAGATTTTATCTAGGGTTTGAATTGTCGAACGCAAATCATTTAAAGCTTGACTTTCTTTTATAGGTATTCCTTGTTCTTCAATTTTTTCTAATTCATCTCTGAGTTCCTGCTGTTGTTTGCACAAAACTTCGTAAGCTCTAGTAGTATCTTCGTATAATTGTCTTTGACCGTGAGTATAAGCGTGAGTTTGAATTAATTCCCGCAATCTACCAATACCACCATCAGTAGCAAAATAACCAAGCTGTTTACCAAGAGTGCTACGTGGGTCAGAAGTTTGTAAATTTTGGCTCAACTTTCCCCATTTATCACGCATCCGTTTGGATAAATCTAAAAATCCCGGATAATCTAAATTAGCCAAAAAATCTGGAGAAGCAACCGTTACGTTACTCGAACGCTTTGCTAGGTCTGCGATACCCATTAATTGGTCTAAAAATATAATTCGCTCTTTTTGGGTTGTAAATGCAGAAGCTTGGTCAATAGTTGTTCTAAGAACATTCAATTTTTCTAGAACATCTGTTTCTGATATCAATTGTGAATTGTCAACAAGTTTATCAAGTTCTCTTTCACCTCCTTCACTTTCTAAAGGTAATTGATTAAATCTGCCTATCCCAACTAATATCAAATCCTTGAGGTCTTGTCCTGGACGCTCTTGCTGCATCATCGTAAAGATTTCGTTTGCACGGTCGCTTCCAGTCGATTTACCATTTAGCAGCAACAATACAGTCTGTACATCTTTTAATTCCTTCAAAGACAAATATCTATCACGCACTCCTGAATTAGCGGCGCCTAAACCAGGAAAATCAAGTAAAATAAATGGACTGAGACCTTGGTCTGTAGAAATATCCCAGATATCTTTGGAAATTTTGACTTGAATATCTACTCGCTTAATAAGAGGGAAAGTGTTTTGCATCAAACGTGCAGGAAGCGTCTGAGGTGCATTCGGTAAAGAGATGGGAGCTTTTGGTAATTCTTGAAAACTAAAATTTTGGATTGCCATTGGCATTTCAGGTAACTTTAACCCTTCACATGCAGTATCGGCACCTATTAAGTAGCTACGACCACACATTGCCTTACCATAAGCTATATAAGCTCGGATAAATATTACCAACTCCCGCAGCAAATAACGCAACTCTAAATTTTTGCTGCTATTCCAAGACTCTTCACACCACTGTATAATATTATCTGAATTTAGCGTTAGCGTTGCTGGAGGCGCCTTTGTAATTCCTACTGCTCTGGCACGTCGAGAAGCTTCAGCTAACATAAATTGCAGGCACTCGTTAACTTCATCATCAGTAAGATAATTTACTGTATAGTCATCAACTTGTGTTGTCTTAAAACCAGGTTGGGGAATTAAATGAATAGCAGTAACGTTACCTGTAGTTGGGTTTTCACTGACTGGTAAAGAATCTGCGTATCCAATTAGACAACCTAATAATAAAGTTTTACCACTACTAAATTCCCCCATTACACCAATTTTGACTGGTGATGTGGCAAGCTCAACGGTTTTCTCGGCAGCTTTGCGAAGTTTAACAATACACCCATCTAAACTACCAGGAACCCAGTCCCCTTGCATATGCAAGTTTGGGGGTACTAACTCTAGTTGTTTGAGTAAAAATTCGCCCTTATCTTTATAATCTCTCAGCTTATCCAGTTCCATAGAGTTATTCCCCATTTCACAAGAATTATATTTATTTGGACAGTTATATATTAGATATATAATCAACGACAACTATGCGTGTTTCGGAAGATACTAAAATTTTCCGCAAGTCACCAGCAACAATTATTACTGGCAACGGATGTAACGGATAGTTGATTCGTTTTACATTACAGCAAAGAGAAATAGAAAATTTAATACATATTTTTTATTTTTATAGTACGGCAAAAAACCGGACAAATCGAATTATAATTAAATTAACCTATATGTTTAGAGGCTACACATGACTGTTGTCAAAGGCTTTAATGAAAAACCAGAGCGTTCAAAAACTGAACGCTTGGAGGCTCGTCTTAGCAAAGAGCAAAAAGAATTGTTTCAGCGTGCGGCAGATATATTAGGGCTAACGCTAACAGATTTTGTAATTAGCAGCCTTCAAAGCGCTGCAAAACAAGCTATTCAAGAACACGAAATCATGATTTTGAGCCGACGCGACCAAGAAGTTTTTGTAGAAGCGCTCCTCAATCCGCCTGCTCCTAGCGCGAGATTACGAGCTGCCGCTCAATCATATCAACAAAAAATGGGTTCTTAGTTGGAGTATAGATGAGCGCTGATAGCTTTGATTATTTGATAGAAGCCCTTGGTAAGCAGCATGACCAAACATTTTTTTGTTGCGGTGTCGAACCTTTAGACCGTTATTTGAAACAACAAGCTGGGCAAGATGCTCGTAAACGAGTAGCTGCACCTTTTGTTTTAATTGAAAAAAATTCTGGTACTGTTGCTGGTTATTATACTTTATGTGCTACTAGTATTGATATTGACGAATTACCTACTGAAATTGTGAAAAAGCTGCCGAAATATCCAGATGTTCCTGCAACGCTTCTTGGTCGTTTAGCTGTTGATCAAAACTTTCGTAAAAAGGGTTTGGGTGAAGTGCTGTTAATGGATGCACTCAGCCGTTGTCTAAAAAACGAAATAGCTACAATGGCTGTTGTAGTAAGCGCTAAGGACGATAAAGCTCGTTCTTTTTACGAGCATTTTGATTTTATTCGTTTTCCCGATTATCCTTACAGACTATTTTTACCAATGACAACGATTGCTAAAATGTTTGAGTAAGTAGATTGCAATAACCTGTTTCGTCTTACAAAGTATTTTTAACAACATAATTTATTTTGTTCTCACTGCATCACATACCTTAATATTTTTTACTTTCAACATTTTATTCTTGATATTTGTAGAGACGCGATATATCACGTCTCTACATTTTAATTCATGCGTCTATTCAGCAATGCCATTTATTCAGTTGTACGAGGAAGTGCTATACGACTTCGATATGTGGTTGAACAGTTGGTGAAAATCTTCCGCGTGGAAGTTTCATTAATATGTGCTTACCAGATTTAAATGCTTGTGCAATATACTCGCAAGCTTCTACTGGTTTAGCATGTTCACCACATGTAAATACATCTGCCGCCAAATATCCATTCTCGGGCCAAGTATGAATCGAAATATGAGACTCGGCTAATAGCGCTAGCGCAGTTACTCCTTGAGGATGGAACTGGTGTGCTATTTTATCGAGTAAGGTTGAGCGTGCAGTTGTAGCTGCTTCCTCTAAAGTATTTCTGATGAACTCAATATCGTTGAGTAAGTTTGGTGGGCAGCCATATAGTTCTAAAATGCAGTGTACTCCAACGGGAACCTCTGGATCCTGCGGAGTGAAATTTGTAAAATCGGCGAGTGCTGCCTGAGATTCTAAACTGCTTATTGTTTCGGCAGTTGAGAGTGTACTACTATTACCTAACTCGTTGGTGAAGTTGGTATCAAGACCGTCAACTTTGACTTCGTTCACGGTACAGCCGCCAATTTCATAACGCGAATCTTCCATTTCGATGTTCCTACAAACATAAAATTACTACAAGGTCAATTGTTGTGATGGTGCCTATAGCTTTGCGGTAAAGGACTGCACGCTCTAACACTGTCACAAGTTAACAATCATAGCAGCTAATTATCACTTTCGCTATCGAAAAAACCACAACCATAAAGGTAGGGTTATCAGTAATATCATGGAGCCAAGCGCTAAGGTTGTCACTGCAAGCTCTCTATCTAAATTAAAAGTTTCGGCGAGTACTAAAGTCGCAAAGGCTGGAGGCATTGCCATTTGTAATACTAAGACTTGAGCTGTTTTTCCTGTTAATCCAAAACTAGACAAGCTTATACCCAATATAAGGGGAACTATAATCATTTTTATTGTCAGGCTGATACTTGCCAATTTCAAACTACCCCAGGAGGTGAGTTTGCTTAGTCGCATCCCTATTAGTATCAAAGAAGCGGCTATTGAACTCCACGCGACAACATCTAAGTATGATACTACTAGTGTTGGTAATGTGATTTGCCGTATAAGCAAACCTGCTGCAAAACTCCACAAAGCAGGGTTAATGATAATTGCTTTTATGACATTCCAGTAGTTGTTTACATTTTCTCCATATTGTGCAGCTAATGCTACACCTAAACCATAGGCGCCTATAGTAGTACCGAGCAAATCATAAAAAAGTGCCCAGGCAAAGTATTGTGTACCAACTAGCGATAATATAACTGGGTAGCCAAGGTATCCAGTATTACCGACCATTGAAGCTAATAGCAAACTTCCTTGAGTTGGCTTTTGTAGTGAAGACTTTGTGATACGAATAGCTAACCAACAAAGTGAGGCACCGAAAAAAATTGCAGTAAATGCAATTGCAGGTGCAATCCAGATTTGTCCTGATAAATCGGTTTTACGCAAAAAAGCTACAATGCTTGTGGGTACTCCTACCCAAAACAGTAGTTTACCCAAACACACAGGAACCGTTGCAGGAAGCGTCCGTCCTAGGATAAAACCAATTAAGGCTAAACCAAGTAACTTTGCGTATAGTTCAATGAGACTTGACATAATATGCGAGAAACCTGGTTTCTTGCTAAGATATTGTAATAACAATAACAATTTTGCATAGAAACCTGGTTTCTAAATAACTCAGCATGTCGGTTTAGGCAGACGAAGCCAAAACCGTGAACCACCTTCAGGACGTGGAGAGTAAGCTATCTCACCACCCCAGCGTTCAATAGTAATTCTACAAAAGTAAAGCCCTAACCCTATTCTTCCTGGTTTACTTCCTTGAGAGAATTTTTGAAATAAGTTTGCGACTGCATTCGGACACACACCACTTCCTTCATCATCTACAGCGGCGAAAATAAAATCACCATCTTGCCTTAAGTTAATTACTACCGTTGATTCTCTTGGGCTATGGCGGAATGCATTTTCTGCTAAATTTGATATTACCCTTTCTAAACGTGACTTATCCCCTACTACTCTCCAATCAACTGTCATATTAACATCAGCGCCTCCCTGAATGTTTAACAGTAGCTTAATTCTGTTTAAAGTATAAGTAGGAGTTAAAAATTGTATAACTTCTTGAGTAACACTCAAAATATTAGGGGCGTTTTTGATATCGACATCAAAAGAATCAAGCGATTGTACATCAGCGGAAAAGGCATCTAAAACCTCTCTGATTAACATTTCTTGCTTAACTGATTGTCTACGGCCTATTTCTAAACGTTCTTTTCCTTTAGTTGTTAAATT
This sequence comes from Calothrix sp. PCC 7103, assembly GCF_000331305.1. Classification (GTDB taxonomy): domain Bacteria; phylum Cyanobacteriota; class Cyanobacteriia; order Cyanobacteriales; family Nostocaceae; genus Dulcicalothrix. The sequence goes on from NZ_KB217478.1 coordinate 2,719,014, forward strand.
TTCAAATTCTAACAAAGCTAAACAACAATTGATCCCGCTTAATTGCCCAGCGATATCATGAATAATACAATGAATTAAAATTTCTTTTTTTTGATTTTCTTTGACTAATTGTTCGTAAGTCAATTGATTTTCGCGCGCTTTTTGGATGATAAATAGTTTTTCTTGATAATCTCCATCTTGTAATTCTACCAACAAAATTTTTTTATCTCCAACACAAATTGCTGAAGCTTCAAAATATTGTTCTTTACCTCTTCTGTCGTACTCTGACCATGCACCCGAATCGAGCTTAGTAGCATTGCCTTCACGCCAAAATTCTTCGGCATCAATTAAAAAGTTTTCTAAAAATGGAAATTCTTGTTCAGGTATTAATAACACCATTCCCGATTCAAGATTACTACGACAAAAGAATCTTATCCAATTAGGAACAGTTCCTATTATTCTAAATGAACCGGGTTCTATCCGCTCTAAAACCAAAATGTCTAACACAGCAAACAAATCTTCGGTAATGGAGTTACTCATGGTAATAACATGGTGCTTTTGATAAATTATTGATTAAGAACTCGACTGATTTTTTCTTGCGATAGTGATAATTCATTTGCGTGTTGCTGAATCAGCGATAGTTGCATTTCATCGACTGTCGCATCTAAAAGTAATACCCAGTCACCTTCTTCGCTTGGAAACATATGAACATCAGCACAAATACCTTCCTCTGTTTTTAAACGAGGTAGGAATAAGCTCACACCATCCAATGGTAAAAGACCTTCTAAGAAAAAAATTTGCTGTCCAATATTTTTCCCTTTTTGTAAATTACCCACTCCGTAAGCTGCTAATTTACCTCCCCACGCTGACAATGCACCATCTTTTTTAACTAGAAGGTAAGCAAGTGAACGATTTTCGAGTAAAAGAGCAATCAAGTAAGCAATTACGGGAGTAGGAAGTTCTAACATTTATCCCTCCAGCATTTTCTTAGTGATAGTTTGAAAAACTTCTTCTACTCCTCGACCAGTTTTTGCGCTGGTTTTTACTATATTCCATCCCCTTTGCGTCAAGTCGTTAATTTCATCTATATCAATTTCCCATTCATCGCTTAAATCGCATTTATTCATAACCAGTACAAATGGAACTTTTCCAATCGTTTCTTCGACTTTAACTTGTAAATTAAAAGCTTTTTCTAAGGTACTATGTCGAGTCCCATCAACTACTAACAAGTAAGCTGATGAACCACGCAAGTAAGACATACGTACTTTTTGAAATTCATCTTCACCATATAAATCCCATAAAATTAGATTTAACTCTTTATCATTATAATTAATTGTTTTTTTATCAATCTTTACGCCAACGGTAGTTTGGTATTTTTCCGAAAAAATGCTGTGGACAAATCTTGCGATTAAACTCGTCTTCCCTGTTGCAAATGAACCGACCATACAAACTTTTTTTTGAAGCATATAAAAGTAACAAAACCTCTGCCTACCGTTAATTGTTATTTCAAATTATCTATGAATATTTTTAAGCTAATTCTGCGCGCACGTGTCATATCTTGTTGATTTGTCGATTGAGTTGAACCGACACCAATAATTTTTAGGTTCGCTTTATTTATTCCTTGCGATATTAAAAAATCTTGTACTTTCGACGCACGCTGTTGACTCAGTTGTTTATTTTGTTGTTCACCTCCAGTTATGCTAGTATGTCCGATAATTTCAATTGTCACATCTTTACCAAAAGAATCTGCAACTTCTAATAACCTCTTTACTTCTGATGCTATTTTTGGCAACTCACTTGTCTCTGATGGAAGTAAATCTGTTGAACCGTTTTTAAATAGCAATATTCTTTGTTCTAGTTCTTTTCGATAAGTATTAAGCTTTTCAAGGCTAGAATCAACAAGATTATTTTCTTGATATTGAATTACTCCTGGAATAAAACGCCATGTTCTCTGCGTGTCTGATATCCATTTTATCGGCGCCAAACCTGTTGCAGTTAAAGTTCCGTCATCAAAACTTAATGATACACTTTTCGGAGGTTTAAGTAATTGTTGCGCGCGCTTAACAACAAATTCTGGTTCCAGAGACACAAATAGCACCCATTTACTATTTACAAATTTGCCGTTAATATGATATGCACGCAAAATTTCATTTGGGTCAACTGCTAAAGGGTCACGCATTCCATTAATAATATACCTGCCGTTACGGTGTTCGGCTTTTGTAATGGCAATTCCCGGTTGCGCTGATAAATTTTCTACCGCGACATTCCATCTGTGCTGATCACGAATTATAAAAAAACTCCAAGCACCTACAACCAAAGTTATTAAGCCAGCTAAAGCATATGCGTAACTATAATTTTTCTGTGGAGGTATTTGGTAACGAGCTTCGAGACAATCTTCTAGATATGGAACAGCTTCAGAAAATGGTTCTGTTTCCCCAGTAAAGGAATGAAGTTGACGGTCGAGTCGTAGATGAATTTTTTCGACTGAATTTTTAAAACTTAATCTTAATTCTTGAGGTGCGTTTCCTCGTATAATACCTGCTAATACAGCGAAGGGTCCCTCTTCAATCCAAATTGTTAGTTCTCCAAACTGTAAGGTTCGCAGCATCTCATCTTTTTGAACGTGAAATGAGTCTTTGACAAAATCTTGAATTGCCGTTAGCATTGCCGATACCAAGTCTGGGTCTTGCATTGCTACTTGGGGTGCGACAATATGCTGTAATAATAATCCTGTTTCTTTATGAATTAAAAAAACCTGCTCGACACGATAAATCAAAGTTCGCAGCAAAACAATCTCAGCAAACGATTTACCTGTTTGCCTTGCTTCAAGGCGCCATTTAAAACTTTGAGGTGATAAACTGTGTTCAAGTGTTTGATTTAATGATTGAATCATCTCACCAAGAGCGCTTGAAATCGCACGACGAGTTGCAGGTGCTATAATCGGAAAAATAGTGTTAGAAAGAACATTAAAGTCTTTTCTTATCGAAGATTCAATCGCTTGCTCAATAGTAGGAACAAATGCTTCACTTAGCTGTTTATCTTGCATTGTTCGTAATATTACTGCTTGCGGTAGAGCTTTACTAATATCTTCGGGTTTAACTTCGATTTCGTCTATACGTTCATATATATGGTTAAGCTTAGAAGTCTCAATTCCTAACAGTAAACTGCGGAGTTCTTCTAATTCTTCTAGCTCCGAAGCGCTTTTGTGATAATTTTCATGTTGATTCGGCAATTTACTTGAACCATTCGTCGAATGCTCATTCATTAATTCAATTCCCCCAATTATTTGAATACATAGTGTGTAAGATAATCATTCACAACTTAGGATGAAGCTGATTCTCTCACACCAATCTAGTATTATGGGTTACTTCGACAGTAATTTTCCAAATTATTGTTCAATTTTATTGAGAATTCAATCGAATTGCCATTTCAGTTAACAAATTGGCTAAAGTTGAACGGTCTGTTTTTGCCTGACGTAAATCTTGCGACTCACGCTGTAAAACTGCTAATATTTCTTCATATTTTTGTAATATGTCGTTTTGTAAATTTTTAGATTGGTTAAGTATCTGGTCGCGTAAGTCACGCTGAGTATTATTAATATTGTCGTCGAATTGAGTCAGTTTTTTTTCTAAGGCTGTAATAATCTTCTTATTATCCTCTACAAGTACTCGTATTCCTTCATCGCGTGTGCTTTGCTCATTGGCAATACGTTGCGACAACGATTCTACTTCTTGCTTGATATAATTTTCAATACTATCCAAGCGCTTTCTAGAATCTTCACGTAAACTAGCGCACTCTTTTAATAAACGTTCTTCCAAACGAGAAAGCTTCTTTTCAACTTCCCGCATTTGGTTGCCAAATAAGATATCTCGAACTTTGTCTAAACTATTGCCTTCATTAACATTTTGGTTATTAAATCCAGGTTTGCTATGATTATGAACCGCGCCAAGCTGGACTGCATCGATAAAATTATGATTAGTTTCGCTTTCCATATCGGGTGACTGCATAAATAATTCCCTTGTACTAATCTTGTATCTAGAAGCGAAGATTTAGCTTGGCTAAAAAGATACAGGAGTTACTTGTAAATGTAACTTTTACATACTACCCGAAAAACTAGCATTCCTAACATTAAGCATAAATATCATCTTTCTAGAGGTAGAGATTTGTGACCAATGGGCAAAGCTGCACAACAAAAGAGACAAAAGTCACACTAAAACTTTTGCCTCTACCTAAATATCATACAGTAAAAATTGTTACCCGGTTACATCAAGCTGATTTAATTCTTTCTGCGGGTCAGATGATTCTTTAAATGCTAGCCTTAGCAAAGGTGGAGCGATAAAGGTTGTTAAAATCACCATTACGATAATTGCTGCTTGTAAAGGTTTATTCAAGACTCCACTAGCAGCACCAATGCCTGCAAATACTAAGCCAACTTCACCCCGTGGAATCATGCCAACACCAATTGCTACACGGTTGATTCCAGGTTGACCGAAAACTGCCCACCCAGTGACAACTTTACCAATTATCGCGACTATAATCAAAAACGTTGCAATAATTAATCCTTCACGATTTGCTGGAATGCTTGGATTGAGAACACTGAGGTCAACTTTGGCGCCAACAGTGATAAAGAAAATTGGTACTAAAATATCTGCTATTGGTTTAACTTGTTCGTCAAGTTCTTTACGTTTGTCGGTTTCGTCAAGCACTAAACCTGCTGCAAAGGCGCCTAAAATAGCTTCTAAATGAATAGCATTGCCAATAAATGCCATGAAGAAGGCAAATACAAGAGCGGGGATAATAATGTTTCCGCGCGTTTGCAGTCTATCAGCAGCTGCAACAAATGATTTATTAAAGAATTTACCAAGTAGAATCGAGCCAATGAGAAACGAAGTTGCGCTGACAATCAAATATATAACGTTGGCAATATCAACCTCACCTGTTTTAGCAAGACTGGCAACAACTGCTAAAACAATAATGCCTAAGATATCATCGATAACAGCGGCGCCAACAATAATTTGACCTTCGCGAGATTTGAGTTGCCCAATTTCAGAAAGAACTTTGGAGGTAATGCCAATACTGGTTGCTGTTAATGCTGCACCCGCAAAAATTGCAGGAATAGCTGGGAAGTTGAAAAGATAAATTAATCCTATAGTTCCAGCAGCAAAAGGAACAGCGACCCCAACACAAGCTACAATCGTTGCCTGATAACCGACTTTGGTTAATTCTTTTAAATCAGACTCCAAGCCAATTTCAAACAATAGGATAATTACTCCGATTTCAGCTAAGACTGACACAACCTCGCTTTGCGCCTCAAAAATAGAGGTTACAGCATCGGGAGTAAGGTTCCCAATAAACTGTAAAACAGTCATAATCACCGAGTTTCCTGCATCTGCACCACCTTCAGGAAATACAAGTAAATGCAAAACTGAGGCGCCGACTATAACACCTGCAACTAATTCACCTAAAACAGGTGGTAAATTTATTTTTCTAGATATTTCTCCGCCAAGTTTACTAGCTATGTAAACCACAATTAAGCTCAGTAGTACACCAGTTAAGACTATGGGACTATACTCAGAAGGGGTGGCAGTTCCCAGTAGTAGAGATGGGAAACTAAACGAAGATAACCAGGTACTGGGATTTAAAATCATCTTTTGATTTTGGGTTTTGGGATTTGGGGTTATCGTGGGCGGGTTTAGTGAGGTATCGAGTTAAATTCTAGGATATCTGTTAACCCGCCCGTACTAGTTAAGCGTTTTTAGGTTGAATAGGGTAATCGTAGGAGGATTCATCTCCTTGTGGATATTCTCTGCTAGTAGGGATATTAGCGTAACTTGGATTCACAATTACCAGTGCTTGTCTAAGAGCATCAACGCGTTCGCTAAATAAATTATGTTGCGGAATAATTTGGAAAATTCCAAACTTTTCTAAGCGTTTTTTCACTTTACCAGCGGCGCCAACAATAAATACCTGACGATCTTTATCAACCGCATCTTTGATTGCATTTTCAAGTGCCAACGAAGCAGTCACACCAAGCATTGGTACATCGCTTAAATCCATAATTACGACATCGCTGTCTGCCATTGCAGAGTGTTCGCGCGCAATTGCTTTTGATACCCCAAAAATCATCGGCCCGCTGAGGTAGAACAGTAATACGCGACCATTTGCCAAATCGAACAAGCGCTTCTCTTCTGCGTTCAAAACAATTGCATCATCTGCATCGGTAATTGTTTTGACTTCTTCACCTTGCATTTCGGAAAGACGCTCAATTGTTAAGATGTTCGCAATAAATACCCCAATACCAACTGCCACAATTAAGTCTACAAATACTGTCAGGAGCAATACACCATACATGATGATTGAACCTTTGAGAGAGACTTTGTGTGAACGCTTCAAGAAACTCCAGTCGAGAATGTCAATACCAACTTTTAACGCAATACCCGCTAATACAGCCATTGGAATTGGTTGAGTTAAACGAGCTGCTCCCAAAACAACGACTAATAAGATTAATGCACGAGTCAAGCCTGATACAGCTGTCTTGGCGCCAGTTTGAATGTTTACAACGGTACCCATTGTGGCGCCAGCACCAGGTAAACCACCACACAAACCAGAAATTAAGTTACCAATGCCTTGACCAATTAATTCTTTGTCAGATTTATGTTCGGTACGGGTTAAGCTATCTGCAATTACCGCTGTTAATAATGTATCAATACATCCCAAAATACCTAACATCACCCCGTCAATCAGCATGACTGTAACTTGACCGGCAGTAAAAGTTGGCATCTGGATGGTGGGCAAACCAACAGGTATTTCACCAATTCGTCTGATATCAGCGTTACCGAAAACTGTTAATGAAACTACGGTACCAACGATTAACGCGACAAGCTGAGGTGGTACAATCCGCTTGACTTTAGCTGGCATGAAGAAAATAATCGCCAGCGTTAAAATTCCTAATGTCGCTTCTGCAGGATTTATATTAGATAGCAACTGCGGTAGATTTTGCACCATCCCCAACACACCACCTTTGGGGTTAGGTTGTCCGACAAACGGAGCAATTTGAAGAATAATCAAAATTACACCGATACCAGACATAAAGCCAGAGATAACACTGTAAGGCATTAAGGTAATATATTTACCCAATTTAAAAATACCAAACAGAATTTGAAATATCCCTGCCAACATAACGACGGTAAAAGCCATCGCTAAACCGTTTTCTGGGTTAGCAGCGGTTAAAGAAGCAATGATAGTAGTAATTACTACTGTCATTGGTCCAGTCGGTTCGGAAATTAAAGTTGGTGTACCACCAAATAATGCAGCAAAGAAACCAACACAAACTGCACCATAAAGACCAGCGACTGCACCGGCGCCACTTGCAACACCGAAGGCAAGTGCAAGGGGTAGAGAAACAATTGCTGCTGTAACACCACCAAAGATGTCACCGCGTAAGTTTCTGAAATGGATTTGATTAGTTATTCCCATCTTTCTAATAAATCGGTAGAACTGAATACTGGGCTAAATATTGGACAGCTTAATCTCGCGATTAACTTGTGTTTTTCTCAGTGAGATAAAAACTATTTGATAATTGTGTTACACGAATTAATTACACAGCAATCTTTTATACGTATATATTATATGAAGATTGACGCTGGTGTATTATTTGGCAACTATTATTTTTGTTGCAATTTTTTACCTTATTATCTATAGAAGGTCTAAGAAAAAGTGATGCACACGTAATTTTTAAAATGTTATTCTAACTAAAGAAGCTGAATTCTTTAGTGAAAACAATCTATAACGTATGAACCTTGGTTAGCTCTATAAGGTTAATAAGGATTTATTAGTGGTGATTAGTCAATTATGGCTTCAAGGCTAATCGTATCATCATTTGTTTTCTAATTGACTTATATCTTAATAAATAAGATTAGAAAATTCTATCTTATTTTTAAGAACGCAGTTTCCAGTGCATTATGCTTATGACTGCAAGCTGACTGTTTATAAGTTAATTTTAAAAACGTTGATTTAAAGAAGATTGGTCATGAAATATCCCGAAAGTTAAGATGTCTTTTTTTTGCATATAGCAACGCTATACAAGAGGTATAATTTACTTCTTGTACTTAAAGACGTTACGTATTAAGTGAGCATCAAGCAAACTAAGTAAAGTTATACTCAGTTCAATAGCTCAATGAATTAAATGCAAACGCATTTTTGATTTGAATCTAGTATCAGTGGACACAAAATTCAAATCGATATGTATAGCTTACAGCTTTTCTTGTCTCAGTGGTCAATGCAAAGATGATAATTATTAAACAATTATTAAATCAAGTTCATAGTATTAAATCTATACATGAGTTTTTATTATAAAAAAATTATTTGCTGCATAAATTTAAATTATCTTGACCTATCGCGATGCATAATATTCTTTTTGATAGAAGACAAGAGAGAAATCTTATGCTTCCCCCTTGTTTAGCTCATTTGTACTCTGTTTTTGCTTGCTTAACCGACATCATCATGTGCGAAACGGTTGAAGAGGAAGTCAAGAGCATAGTTACGCAGTTTATAGTAACGTGGGTCGTCCATAATCCGTGCGCGGTCTCTGGGACGGTCGAAAGGAATTTCCATGACTTCACCGATTTTAGCGTGTGGCCCGTTGGTCATCATCACTAATTTGTCAGCGAGGAATAGTGCTTCGTCGATATCGTGGGTAATCATTAATACAGTCGCACGGTTGTCACTCCATATTTTGAGCAACTCTTCCTGCAATTCTTCCTTAGTGATAGCATCTAAGGCACCGAAAGGTTCGTCTAAAATTAAAACTTTGGGACGAATAGAAAGCGCACGTGCGATAGAAACCCGTTGACGCATACCACCCGACATTTGCATGGGTTTCTTTTCCATTGCATCTGCAAGTCCCACCATTGCTAAGTTATCGCGAACGATAGCTCTTTTTTCAGCTTCGGGTTTATCTGGATAAACAGCGTTAACAGCCAAGTAAATATTTTCAAAAGCTGTACGCCAAGGTAACAATGCATAGTTTTGGAATACTACCATTCGGTCGGGACCTGGTTTAGTAATAGGTTTACCTTCGAGTAATACCTCACCAGTTGTAGGATGGTTAAAACCCGACACCATATTTAGCAGCGTAGATTTACCACAACCAGAGTGACCAATTACACAAATAAATTCCCCCTCATAGACGTTTAGATTTACACCATCAAGAACAGTGAAGGCTCCTTTCTTGGTTGGGTAAACTTTACTAACGTCTTTAATTTCAACGTATGGTTTTTTGTCACTAGCAACAGAGGCGCCGCTTACAAGAGGTTTCCCTAGTCTATCTCTGACGGAATCGTTAGCTTTAAAAGTGCGGTTTTGCATAACTTTAAGAATTGGGGGAAAGGATATAAAGAGTGCTAAGTGGAAAGTGCTGAGTTATTTGGCTTAACTATATTTGTGTCACTCAGCACTTTTTACTTTTTACGCTGCTACTTGACGTGTGGGTGAATCGAGAATAACTTCAGCGATGGAGAAATCTTGTTTTATTTTGAGCTTATTAAGGTAGTCGATGGGGTTATCGGCGTCAAATGGTGTGCCATCAAATAATTTGATGGGTTGGCGAGTGTAGCTGATGTCTAAACCAAGTTCACGCGCAGCAGTACTAAATACACGAACACGACATATTCGTTCGACAACTTCTACCCAGTTGCGTGGAAATGGAACATCACCCCAACGCGCGAGTTGTGTCATAATCCAAATTTGCTCGGTTCGACTTGGACGGTTAATTGCTGACTCCGCATAGAACTGGTGGTGAGCGTACTCTACCTGATGGTCAATATCACACGTATCACCATAATCACCGAGTTGAATGTATTCGATGTCCGTGCTGACATATTCTGGTCGTGCCACAATACGGCGAACTTCTTCGCTGTTCTCAGGCAAAGAACAGTAATAGCAAGCTTCAAGCAGTGCTTTAGTTAGAGCTATATGAGTATTTGGATATCTTTCCGCCCAATCTTCACGCACACCCAAAACTTTTCCTGGATGTCCTAACCATACTTCGAGGTCGGTTGCGATAGTAAAACCTACACCTTCTTCAGCGGCACGGATATTCCAAGGTTCTCCTACACAGTAACCATCGATACTACCATTTTGTAAATCGACGACCATTTGAGCAGGAGGGATTGTTTGAATATGTACGTCTTTATCGGGGTCTATACCACCTGCTGCTAACCAGTACCGTAGTAACAAGTTATGCATGGAAGCAGGGTGTACTACGCCCATTGTATGACGTTTGTTACGAGTTCGCAATAAAAAATCTTTAAAGTCAGATAACCCTTGAACACCTTGCTTCAAAAAGTTCTTGTTGAGAGTAATGGCGTTACCATTACGGGTCATTGTTAAAGCAGTAACTACAGGTATAGGTTTGTTGCGGTGTCCACCTAAAGTCATCCACATTGGTAAGCCAGAAGGCATTTGGGCAGCATCAAGGTACCCAGCAGCAATACCATCGACAATACCGCGCCAGCTTGTTTCACGCACGAGTTGAACATCATCCAAACCGTGTTTTGCGAAGAAGCCTTTTTCTTTTGCAATAGCAAGAGGAGCGCAGGCAGTTAGAGGGACAAAGCCTATTTCTAAGTTAACTTTTTCTAAACCGTGACGTGATATTGCTGCTGTTTTACGCGCACGCAATTTCTTGATACGTTTTTGTTGGTTGAGGAAGTAAATCATTTCACTTCGCAAGCTGTAGTAGCTAGGGTGTTCGACAACATCCATACGCTTGCGAGGACGAGGAATATCGACTTCGAGGATATCACCAATTTTTGATTCGGGACCGTTGGTCAGCATGACGATACGGTCAGATAGTAATACTGCTTCGTCAACGTCGTGCGTTACCATTACAGCAGTTACTTCGTTCTCTTCGCATATCTGCATTAACTGCTCTTGTAAATTACCCCGTGTCAAGGCATCCAAGGCGCCGAAAGGTTCATCGAGTAATAATAATTTGGGTCTAATAGCGAGTGCGCGAGCAATAGCAACCCGTTGCTTTTGTCCACCTGATAGCATTGTGGGGGATTTATCAGCGTGTGGTCGCAAACCCACCATATCAATATGTTTTTCAACAATTGCTCGACGCTCACCAGCAGGTATACCTGGCATAACAGCATCAACAGCCAAGGCAATATTTTCGCGTACTGAGCGCCAAGGTAATAAAGAATAGTTTTGGAAAACTACCATCCGGTCGGGACCGGGCTTAGTAATTCTTTGTCCTTCCAAAGTTACAAGACCCTCGGTTGGCAAATCCAAACCAGCAATCATATTTAACAAAGTTGACTTACCGCAACCAGAGTGACCAATTAAAGATACAAACTCACCTTTTTTAATTTGAAGGTCGATACCTTTAAGTGCAACGTACTTGCCACCACCGGTTAATTCAAAGACCTTATCGATTTGGTCAACACCAACAAAAAGAGACATAGCTGTAATTAAGGGGGTAAAGTTAGAAAATATCTTGAAAGCAAACCGACATGGTGGGCAATGCCCACCCTACTACTATCTTTCGGGAGGAAGAATGCGTCCTTGAAGCCATACCATAAATTTGTCAAGTATCAAACCGACAAGACCTATGTAAACTAGCGCCAAAATAACTTCACTAACGTTGTTGTTTTGGTAAGCTTCCCAGATAAAGAATCCAATTCCGACAATCCCTGACATTACAATTTCTGCCGCGATAATCGCCAACCAAGCCAAACCAATCGCAATTCTTAAACCAGTGAAAATGTAAGGCAGTGCAGCAGGAATCAAAATGTTGAAGAAATATTCTTTTTTGTTGAGTTGTAGTACTTTCGCGACGTTGTTGTAGTCGTTGGGAATTTCTTTTACACCTACCGCAGTGTTAATTAAGATGGGCCAAATTGCAGTGACGAAGATTACGAAAAGTGCAGCGGGTTCGTTTTGACGCAGTGCTGCTAAGGAAATAGGTACCCAAGCAAGAGGAGGTACGGTTCTTAATAATTGGAACAAAGGGTCTAATGCTTTATTAATGGTTTTATTAACACCAATCAAAATGCCTAAGCCAATACCAACAATGGCTGCTAAAGTGTAGCTGATTGCAACTCGCTGCAAGCTAGCTAATATCTGCCAAAATAAACCTTTATCAGTACCACCTCTATCATAGAAAGGATACAAAATCAAAATCCAAGTGTCTTGAATTACTTGTATTGGTCCAGGCAATGTTGCTCCTGGTATCCAAGAAAATAGTTGCCATACGGCTAAAAATACTCCGATAGCAATCGCTGGGGGAATCAATTCTGGAATTTGTTTTTGTATACGTGCGGCAAAACCATTACCGTCCATTGCAGCCGGTCGTCTTTGAACAGTCGTCATTGAATTATCTCCTTGGGGGTTTTTATGGGGTAAATGGGGGTGTCTCCCATTTGCGATTAATCTTTGAGTATGAACTAAATAGCAACTTTCTTGATTTTGAGACTCTTGAGGTACTCTTCTGGTTTTGCTGGGTCAAATTTCACGCCATCGAAAAATTCTTCTACTCCGCGCGATGTGTCAGTTGGAATATCTGCTGCTGCTATATTCATTTCTTTTGCAGCTTCTTTCCAAATATTTTCTTTGTTAACTCTATCAATTAACTCTTTTGCTTTGGCGGCGCCGTTAGCAAGGTAATCTGGTGGTAAGAATCCCCAACGCACGCTCTCAGTTATGAACCATAAATCATGACTTTTATAAGGGTATGAAACGCTTCCTTTTTCATCCTTCCAATAATATGCTGCTAACTTTTTATCGTCAATTTTGCGTCCATCTCCCATATCATAAACGCCTTGAAATGGATTTGCAAGAATCTCAGGTGCAAGGTTGAAATAATTACGTCCACCTAATATTTGTGCCGCTTCTTTGCGGTTATCAAAATTATCTAACCACTGTTGTGCTTCCATAATTCCCTTTAGCAAAGCTTTAGTAGCTTTAGGATTTTTGTCAACCCAATCTCCTCGCATTGCAAAGTATTCTTCGGGGTGATTTCTCCACATTTCTCCTGTTAACATCGCCAAGTAGCCGATTTTATCTTTAACGATGCGGTAAGGCCAGGGGTCACCGGTGCTGAACGCATCCATTGTTCCGGTCTTCATGTTCGCTACAGTTTGCGCTGCAGGTACTGTCAGCAGTTTGATATCAGCATCTGGGTCAATACCACCTGCTGCCAACCAATAACGAATCCAAAAATCTTGGTTGACTTGCGGAAAAGTGTGTGCTGCTGTAAATGGAGTCGATGACTTTAATTGGGTTATTAAACCTTTTGCCCCTGCATCTAAGTTTAAAGCAATTCCTTTACCAGCGTGCTTACTAGCTACCGCAATTCCATTTCCCTGTGTAATCAACTGACACAACACATACATGGGAATCTTCTGATTACCTTTGGTAATTAAACCTTCACTAATCAAATGAGGCATTGGCATTTGCCATTGTCCACCATCAATACCACCACCAGCAGAACCAATTTCAACGTTGTCGCGTGCTGAACCCCAAGAAGCTTGTTTGGAAAGCTCAACCTCAGACATTCCGTACTTCGCAAAAAATCCTTTTTCTTTAGCGATAATTAACGACGCCGCTTCAACGATTGGAATATATCCAAGTTTTACTTTTGTTGTTTCTGGTTTCTGCTCAGGGCTAATGTTGGCAACTGGCACAGCTGTCGCACCCGTGCCCGACAAACCAGTAGAAGCGTTGCCAGCACCTGCTTCTGGCGGATTTCCCAAACAACCTTTGAGCAATATTGCGCTCGCAGACGCACCTGCTGTAACGATGAATTTTCTACGAGAAACTTGCTTGAAAAACTCCGACATTATGATTCTCCTGTTGGTGAATATGTAATTTTTGGTATGGCAAAGCTAGCAAGCGAAACCTAATGGTTTCTTGCGCTTTTAATTAAATCTATTCTTTCTATGGTTACCATTAAATCAACCAATAACTATACGAAACTAGTTGAGGAAGACTTATTAGCAACCAGTTATTTCAGTCACGTTAATTTTTCGTGTTACTTAGAAACATTAATTAACGTTGTTTCATTTAGCTTACAGTGTTTCTTGCCATTTTGGTCATTTTGAAACAGCAATTATTAAATAAATATTAGATTGGAGGTATAAGTAAAACCTTATATATCACGCCAAAACTACCCTTGGCTTTTCAATGCATATTCTATCTCTTATGCAAACAATTTTAATTAATCTATGCATTGATTAATTTTGCTCTTTTTGAGACGCTTTATGAAAATAAATTAAGAAATATTTATAAATGTTAAATGTAAGTTTTATAACTGTCTGGTTCTACCCCTAATGGCTTGTCATCTACGCTAGGTATTACTTTTACTAATAGTAACAAAATATTTTTCTAATGAAAAGAGTACTTCGCTCTTAAGATATCTAGTGCAGTTTTGATAACTATCTTGCTTGCCATAATTAATTTCACTACGGCTATTAGTTATTCTTGTGGAATCGGCATCCTTGCCCGCCCTTTGTGTTGGGATGAGACGGGGCTTGCGATGACCATCCCACAAGACATTTTTTTGATGTTATAGTGATATCATTATAATAACAAAGTGGTATTGCGACTATGGAACAGAATATTAAGGAATCTCCCGCGTTTAAGCTAAATGGCTTTGTAATGCTAGTTATAGTCGGCGCCATTTCTGTGTTCGGCGCCTGGTATTTATGGAACAGCGTTCAAGGATTGCAAAGTGTACTACAAAGAGGTTTAAAAATAGCTGATTTTATTGATGACTCCCTAGCTGAGGGAATTGCGTGGTTGACAGCAGTGTTATTAGTAGTTGTGATTCCGTCAATATCAGGATTTTTTAGCGTCGAACCAAATAAAGCAGTAGTGCTGTTATTTTTTGGTAAATATATAGGTACAGTTCGCGAGCCAGGTTTTTGGTGGACAAATCCATTTGCAAGCAAATACCAGATTTCGCTGCGAGTTCGTAACTTCAACAGTAAGATAATTAAAGTTAATGATGCTGAAGGAAGTCCCATTGAAATAGCTGCCGTCGTTGTTTGGCGAGTTGTGGATACGGCAAAGTCTAAATTTGCTGTCGATGACTATCAAGAGTTTGTTGCTATTCAAAGCGAAACTGCAATTCGGGCTTTAGCAATTCGCTACCCATACGATACGCCCAACGATACTCCTTCATTGCGAGGAATACCCGATGAAATTGCTTACTCACTCAAGCATGAATTACAAGCGCGTTTGGAAGTAACGGGAGTAGAAGTTATAGAAGCACGAATTTCACACTTGGCTTATGCGCCAGAAATTGCCCAAATGATGTTACGGCGCCAACAAGCCAAAGCACTAATTGATGCACGGCGCCAAATAGTCGAAGGGGCCGTGGGTATGGTTTCAGAAGCCCTAAACCGTCTAAGTGCTGACCAAATGATTGATTTGGATGACGAGCGCAAAGCGTCTATGATTAATAACTTGTTAGTCGTACTAACTTCCGAGCAAACCGCGCAACCAGTAATTAATACTGGCACTCTTTATAATTGACATGAGTCAGAAGAAACGCTTTCTATTACGTTTAGATTCTAAGCTATACGAAGTTTTAGAAAAATGGTCAGCAGATGATTTGAGAAGTGTCAACTCCCAAATTGAATATCTTCTTACCGAAGCAGCAAAAAAAGCTGGCCGCTGGAATCAAGATAAAGATAAATGATCTTAATGGTAAATTTCATCCTGGTCTTAAATCATTATCTATTTCCACAATACCCCTAGAACCATCAATTCGCACTCGTTGACCATCCTGCAATACCCATGTTGCATTGCGTACATCCATTATCGCGGGAATTCCGTATTCACGAGCAATAATGGCGCCGTGAGAAAGTCTTCCACCTGCATCAGCAATGATTCCTTTGGCTCTAATTAAAATAGGCGCCCATCCAGAGTCTGTATAAGGCACTACTAATATTGTGTCGTCATCGATGTCGGGAACTTCTTGGAGGTTACGCAGTACTTTTACCCTTCCTTCTGCTTGTCCGGGACTTGCACCAATACCATGCATAACTTGGTCGGGCGCCAAAGCGGGCATTAAAGCAGGGATAATTGGGGGAGCGGTACCGTAAACAAGTAAAGGAGGGTTAAGTTGTCCATCGCGTTCGAGTTGGGAACGTCTACGATAAATTAAGACTTGTAAGCGACTTATCTTTTCGGGAGTTGGTGCTTCCACAAGTTCGCGCACTTCCTGAAACTCTAAGAAGAAAATGTCACCTTTTTGCAGTAAAAAGCCTGCATGTAAGAATTTATCTTCTAAAGCGATAAAGCTCCAGCGTAAGTAAGCAAGTAGACGTGAGTAAACTTCGGTCACTTTTCCTTTCATGTCTACGCGACCCTGAACAAACAGAGGACGTTTTCTGCGTTTTTTGACCTTTGGTTGTTCGGAAAGCATAAACTGCACGAATAATCCTTTGATTTTTTCGGGTTCTTCTTTCCAAGTTGGGATAGCAATATCTGTCCCAACTTCGCTTAAGTAACCGTATTTATTTAAGAGATATTCAAATGCTGTTAAGATTTTTTGCCCTTCTGTTGAAACAGCTAAGTCCTCAAATACATTATCGGGGTCAAATTCTGCGACACCTGTGCGGTTTTCTGGTGGTGTTGCAGACAGTATTTGCTTTGCTTGTTGCGCTAGCTGTTGTAAATCACGTACTGCTGAGACTTCAGGAGTAAGCGTATTATCAATATCTGTATCTTTTACTTTAAATATTGCTTGTCTGAGTGCGGCACTCAGCGGCGCCATAATGCTGTAGTAGGTGGCACGCTGTAATAAGTCTAATATATAGTCAATGCGCGTGATTAATTTGGCTGCATCTAAGTCATCAACCATTTCTTGTGATAATTGTGACAGTCCAATACTAAAACGGCGCCGATTATCACGTTGAAACTCTTCTTTTAAAGACAATTCGCGTCCAACCAACCGTAACAAGCCTGGTAAATTTCGTAACGTCGTATCAATTGCTGGTGCCGACATTTTGACACCTCGGGTTAAAAATTCTAAGCTTTCCGGTGGTAAACCCATACGGCGAAAAATTTGCCCTAACAGCGTAGCGTTAAAGTAAGCGTGGGAAAAATGAAGTGTGGCAGTATCATTAAAATCTAAACCAAGCGAACGCTCTCCCAAAACTATCGCAAAAATTCCTCCCCAAACACCACAAGTTAAAGGACGATTAATCGACCAAGTTAAAGGACGAATTAATCCAGGAATTACTTCAGCAGCAATTTTACGTGTCCAAATAGGCAATAATGTAGTAATAGGACGTGCTTGGAGTACCCATAACGTCTGACCGTCATAACTCCACTCAATATCTTGAGGTATACCGTGATAACGTTCTTCAATATGACGAACTAAGTACGCGACTTGCTTGATAATGACTGGGGGTACTCTCCCTTGTCCTTCGAGATGGATAAATGAAACGTTGTCACTTTCCATTACAAACGCACGGTATTGTTCAGGAGTAACGCGACCAGATACGACTTGTGTGGGACTTCCTGGTAATGCTTCGATAACGATAGCATCCATTTCTTGGGTTACAGGGTCACGACTAAATGCCACACCAGAATAAACGCTACGAATTTGCTGCTGTATCAAAACAGCCATTGTAGATTCTTTAACGTCTCTATCTTGCCGATACTGTGCTGCGGATGGAGTGTTGTACGATGATTGAGTCCGCGCAATAGCAGTTTGTAATTCTTGTTTAGTAGTTACATTTAAAATACTTTCGTATTGTCCAGCAGCAGAAGCATTTTCAGTATCTTCACCTACTGCCGAAGAACGTACTACCAAAGGTGATAATTCTGAGGGTTGAAGAAAATCAATCATTGGTTTTGGGTCTTCGTAAGGAAGTAATACCCATCCCTTGGGAACTGAATAACCCCAACGTTTAATTTCTGCTAACCTCGCAGCTTTGTTACCAACAAAATTAGCATCAAGTTCATCATCCAACGTCAAAATAGACTCGCTATTTCCACGAAAGAAATTCATTGCAGCTTGTGAGTCAGGACTTGCTTGAGCTACAGGTAAGTCCATATCATCTTTGATTTGCTTGTAAATCCATCCAAGCATTCCAGCAAGTGCAATAGCTGCGACTATTCTAAAACCATCTTCGGCGTGAAGCACAGTAACAATAATTGGGAATAAAAGTAACACTCCATACTGGGCAGCTTGTCGCGAACGGATTATAGTAAAACTAACACCTGCAAGCAAAAACACAAAAAGTGCTGCCAACGGGTCATGAACTATAAAACCCCAAACAACATTCGTTGTTCCTGCACCTTTTGCTATCCAGTACCTACCTAAGACTAATGTAATTAGCGCTAGTAATTCCCATGCTGAACCATCTGGAAACACTGCGCGCGCAAGTAAAACTGCCGCAATTCCTTTAAATGCTTCCGACAACACAGCCAACATTCCTGCTAACGTTCCCCCGTGGTAAAACGCAGCAGAGACACCAATGTTACCAGTACCGAGTTGTGCCAATTGCTTCTTCGATACAATCTGTGTTACCCAAGCAATTAGTGGCAAGGCGCCTAAGAGTGGGCAGATAACAAATATAACCAGTAAACCCGATAGTTCAAGCATCCTTAAATTTGGATTTTAGACCTGTCTTTAATTTAAAAGCTAGAATCTTAAAACAAAAACATTTTTTGAATTTTAGCTTGAATAAGTATATATGCTTAAGTGATATTTTTTAAGCGTGTTTGTCGCAAATTGTTTAGATTGCTACAAAAATAATTGTAGAGACGTTACATGTAACGTCTCCACACGTATAACGTTTTTCACAAAAAACGGTTTATAAAAATAAAATTATACAAGAGCAAGCGTTAATACCTAACCGACAGCATAAGCCGATTGTAATGCCCAAATAATTAGAGCAAATATAGAGCCTAACAGAACCACAGTCGAAATTGTCACTAGTTTAGGAGAGTCAGCACCATCGAACTTCATGATGCCACGGTTTAAGTCGGACATAGCGTTATTATCCTCTTAAGACAGAATTGGGCATTTGCCCGCTTCGATTGTAGTCCTTTTACACGCAAAAGATGCATTCCTTTATAACGATTTTGACTTCTCTTTACAACAAAAGACATCACCATAATTACCAATGCCAAAAATAAATATAATCAGTAGTTTAACTGTCGCGTTTACGTTCATATTTTGCTAAAAATTTGTATAAGATATAACATTCAACCGTAATTTTTTCACAATAAATTAATGATTGACGAGGCTAGGCAGGTAAAAATTATGCTGGTAGCAGTTTTGGCTGTATGTTTAGGATTATTTATCGCGATTGAACTCGGATTGCGGATACTATTTGGATTTGGCAACCCGCTAATTTACATTGGTGATTTAGAAATTGGTTATCTACTCGCACCCAACCAACAAACTCGACGTCACGGGAATTATATAGAGATAAACCAGTATTCGATGCGTGGGGCGCCTATACAGAAAACTCCCTCTCCCTCAACACAACGAGTATTTTTATTAGGAGACTCTATCGCAAATGGTGGGTGGTGGACTGACCAGAAAAATACTATATCCAATTTGATAATGGAGTCGCTTACTAGTAAAAACTCGCCAGCAGAAGTATTAAATGCTTCTGCAAACTCCTGGGGGCCACGTAACGAGCTAGCATATCTACAAAAATTTGGCACATTTAACGCCCAAGCAATTGTACTACTAATTAATACAGATGATTTATTTGCCACGGCGCCGACATCACTACCAGTAGGACGCGAGAAAAACTATCCCAACAAAAAACCACCGCTTGCAATAGTTGAAATGTACCAGCGTTATATTCAAAAATCTAAACCCATACCTGAACTTGAGAAAGTCCGACAAGAAGGGGGTGATAGAGTAGGTATTAATTTAGAAGCAATAGCAAAAATTCAAGATATTGCCACACACAACAACAGTAAATTTGTTTTAGCGATGACACCCTTGAAACGGGAACTAGGAGAACCAGGTTCTCGCGACTATGAAATAAAAGCACGTGCAAGACTTGATGAGTTTGCCAAAGCAAGACAAATTGATTATATTGATTTTCTTCCTTTGTTTAATGGGCGCCAAAACTCAGAAAGTTTATACCACGACCACATTCACCTAAACTTACAGGGTAATCAATTTGTCAGTGAGGTCATAAAAAAAAGCTTATTGTAGGTTGGGTGGAGGCTTTGCGTTCACGTAGTGTCCCGCAGGGAAACCCAACATATATTATTATATTTACCACAGAGACACAGAGTAGACAGAGAGATTCAATAAAGGCTATATTTTACCAAGAAATCAAACGCTGCTAATGTTAGGTGTTGGGTTGTGCTAACGCTCCACCCAACCTACGAGAGTGTTATACGGTGGTTTTGATATGTTTTACAATGGTATTTACAGGCGCCGAACAATAAATACACAATTCGTTAGCAATTTCAACAGCTTCTTGTGGAGTTTTATCTAAATACATTGCGGTTAATGCAAATTCTCTACCAGCACCGATAGCACTAAATTCATTAATTTTCTCAACCAAATAGCCATCGGAAATACGAAATATTTCTCCTTCCATTCCCATCAAATAACTATTGCGTTTGCCAAAGGTATCATCCTTCTTTTTTGCCCATGCGTAAAATTCAACAATATATTCTAACACTGCTTCTACTGTTGGTGCAGATGGTTTGTGGTTGCGTGCAAATAACTGCATGAAACTTAATTCCATTATCCAGCCAACACTGCCAATCACAATATCATTTACCTCAAATAGTTTTCCTTGTTCGTGTCCTGATACTCGTGAAGTTTCACTTAAGTAACCACTCACACGGATACTATCTGCGGCAAACACAAGTCTATCAGCATACTTTTTTGCAGCAACAACGCTCATAATTAATATTTCTAGCTATAAAGTGCGAGAATCATAATATACATTTCTTTTATTTATCTCACAAGTCAAACTTCTACTTATTTTCATTAATCTCGCTGTGGATAGATGATTTTTAGAAACCGGGCTTCTAATTTTTTGTAACATAAATTAATTTATTTTAATAATCTAAGTTGTAATTAAGCCTGAATACCTAAATATAAATTACTAAAGCTTCAAATCGTATATTTATGTTAAGTAATTTTCATAAAATCAGAAAACAACTGCACAATGAAAAATACAAGTTTTCGCTAAAAC
Source organism: Calothrix sp. PCC 7103 (assembly GCF_000331305.1). Classification (GTDB taxonomy): domain Bacteria; phylum Cyanobacteriota; class Cyanobacteriia; order Cyanobacteriales; family Nostocaceae; genus Dulcicalothrix. The sequence goes on from NZ_KB217478.1 coordinate 2,740,196, forward strand.
GTTTACAAAAAGCAATCGAATAATATCGTTGCTGAAAGTGTGGCTTGAGGGGAAGTGACTCGCTATTCTTTAAAAACAAACCTGTAGACCGGAATGAGGTAATATTATGGATAAAAGTATGCTCCTGAATCGGTACGCGGCAGGGGAACGCGATTTTAACGGAATTATTTTACATTCCTTAAATCTTTCTGATATCGATTTAAGTGGTGCGAATTTAAATGGTGCTGACTTAAGTGGCGCCAACCTCAACCGTACAAATCTGAGTGGTTGTGATTTAAGTCGGGCAAACTTAACAGACGCAGACCTAAATAATGCCAATTTAAGTGGTGCGAACTTGAGTGAAACAAATCTTATTGGTGCCAACTTAATTCACGCGAATATGGAAGCAACAAATCTTAGTCGCGCCGATTTGAGAAGTGCTAGCTTAGTTTTGGTCAATTTAGCGCGTGCCAACATGAGCGAAGCAGAATTAAGTGGTACTGACTTAAGTGGCGCCAACCTCTTCCATGCCAATTTAACAGCCACAAACTTATATGAGGCAGAAATTATAGGTGCGGATTTAACAGGCGCCATTATTAGCGAAACAGAAATGAGCGCTGAAAAATCGCAAACAGGATTATCCCATAAATGGGTAACTTGGGCAGGTCAAAAAACAAGTTAAGCACCTAGAACGTCCGGTGTGTGTCATGTAGGGTGCGTGAAAGCCTACACAAGTCTGAACCAAAACGCAAGATTATGTAGCTTTCACGTACCACCCACTTCAACACTCAATATACATTCGATAAGTTTTACAATATATTTTTTAACAACAAATTATAAATTTAAAATTAAAACAGCTTTATTTATGGTCCCCAGCAATGTAACGTTACAGATAACAAAAAATCGCTGAGGTTTTGAGTTATGAAGGCTGCATCTATAATTGAGACGGCAGGACACCCGACAAACGACCAACTTTGTGCCATCGCCCGCACTTATATATTAGAAGAACACGCGCGCGTTGGCGATAGAATTTACTATTGGGACAACTGGAACATCTCGGTTGGCGCCAATAGTAGTGCTAGCGAACCAACACTCGATAATGATGCTTATTTTTGGGCGACAACATTATCGTGCGACATTACCGATATAAAAGTTTTAGAACGTAATGACTCACAGCAAGAATACTTAGTGACTGTAGCAGCAGATATTACGGTTGGCAGTGGCAGTCACTCAAACGGCGCCGAAGCAGAGAGTCAAGAAATAGAGTATGAAAAACATGTTTTCTTCTGCTACATCAAATCAATACAAGGAGACTATTTAGTTACCAGCGTTGAAGAATAGCTTTTGATTACAAGAGATGCTACACAATTTTGGCATCTCTATAATTATTTCTTTAAAATACATAGCTACCAGCCTTAAGTTTAAGTTGTCATCCGGAATTGTATTGATTTGTTGTGTTGAATTTCTCTAGACGATTAAAAAAATTATTGAGAAAATTCTTATGCCAGGTACTAATACCACTAATACAATAACCCGCACATACGACATAATTGCTTTCGGTGATGAAGTTCCAGGCGTTTTAGCTTTGGTATGTGCTGCACGTGAGCATTTTCGTCGCACTAATAAATATCCACGTTCGTTATTGTTGTTCAAAGGTAATTCCCAATTAGGTATCGGTGGTCATTTGGTTCGTGGTGGCTTGTCTTATTTAGACCGCTCGGTTGTACCTCAAGCAATTCGCAGTCAATATGGTTTGGCTGTTTATGGAGATGAGTCGGATATATATAAAGAATTTTTAAAACGCACTGGTGTAGTTCAGGTGGCACTTGACCCTAAAAAAGGTGATGCGGTTTTGCGGGAAATGTTAAAGGAAATTAACGCGGATGTTCTTAGCGGTGTTGATATTGGATCGGTTATTAAACAGGGGCAAGCTATCACAGGTATTCGTCTGACTAAAGGTGAAACCTATATGGCGAAAATCTTTATTGACTCTACAGTCAACGCTGAACTAGCTGTTGCTGCTGGTGTAAGCAAGTTGAAGGGGTTTGAAACTTTTGGTTTACCAAATTCTGAGCTTTCAGTAACGCTGACTTTTGAAACTCAAGGTTTGAGTGTGCAAGCACTGAAGAATATTGAAATGCAGTATATGCTGCGTCTTGCTGATGTTAATGATGGCGAAGCACAAAGATGGATTAACATAGCAGCAGGTGGAGACCGTACACGCTTTTCTGAACTACAAGCTCCGTTTATCAATAATAAAAACGACCTCAATAAAATTGCGCTGTATGCAGGTAGCGATTATATAGATGTTCGTAGCTTTGCACTTTCAATTGCTTACCACGCATTCCGAGGTACAGCATTATCACTAGACCAAAGCAGTGCTGTATTAGACAAAGGAAATATTGCCGTATTCCCTGACGGTAGAATGTCGTGGAACGCGCTACTATTTGACGTCAATGCCGACCAAGCTGAAGCATTAGCTCGTGGTGATTCCAAACCCACACCTGAAATGTTCAAAGAAATGCAGCTATTAACTCAATGGTTTAAGGGTATCGGCGCCACTACCGTTACACCAGCACCAGAATTATACATCCGCCATGCAGGTAACGTTGAAGGTGCAGTTGACACACTAACAGGTGCCGAAATGCTCAAAGGAGGTGTGCCAGCATCTGAAGCATTAGGTACATTTGGCTACCATTTTGATATCCGTGGAGGTATCGAAGGTCTCGGAGCGCGTGCATCTGAAAAAGGCTTAGGTGAAGTTAAATTAGACCCACCACTATTTAATGTAGGCATTCAACACGCGGTATTAAAAAGCGTACCAAATATAGCAGTTATTAGCCCAGCATCAGGATTTGAAGGTTATGCATCCTCAGCAGGAAGAATTGTAGAATTCAATTGTGCAGTTGGACAAGGTATTGGTATAGCAGCAGCAATAGCAATGTTAAGCAACCGTAACCTCAACCAAATTTCAAATAAAGAAGTGCATAATATCCTAACCAACACAGGCAAACTTTCAAAAATCTACGGTCAACCCGATGCACAGCAAGATATTGCCAGCTTAGACAATTTTGAGAATGCTTTAGCTGCGTAATTAAGTACTATTTGATGGGACGGGCAAGGATGCCCATCCCACAATTGTAGGTTAATTTAATTTACAGATAAATTATAGATTCTCAAAAAATTAACGGCGCCACATGTCAAACTTATCCTCAGAACATCCGTTAATAAACTGATTATTCACCCAACCATCTAAAGGTTTAGTGTCATCCTCTCCAATAACCCGTGCAGAAATTTTCACCCAACCACCTTTACGGTATAAAGCAATAACCCCATCTCCTCGATTCATTTTAGTCACAACTTTATAGCTTTTTCCAGGGCCAGTACGAATCATCACGTCGTTGCCTGTAATAAACGAACAAGTTCCAGATTGTTTAGCTTCGGTGCGTGCAGTGGAAGAGAAAGATGAACAGATATTAATAATGAGCAAAGCTAAAGCAATTCTTAACAACTTAGTAAATGCCATTTTTATACCTCTTTTACAACTTTGTTGCTCACAATGCTAACCATAGTCATAAAGGATGGATATTCGTACTTCCTCTGAATATTTTATGAAGATTGTGATATTCAGATTTGCTTTAGATTCTCGGTGAGAGCTAAAGTTGTCGGAAAGGGCGCCTGTGCAATACTGTATTTTATAGTTTATCTAAGGTGAAATTTCGCGGTTTTTTAAATGAAAGTGCCGTTTTCCTTAATAAAATTGCCTGTACATTAAATTGCCGTCCGTTCTTGATACGCTTTTAGAGCCAAAATATAATCATGTTTTTAGCTATTAAATAAAGTTAGATAAAAATGATTATTAAAATTGATATTTTTCCTTGCTTAACTTAATTGCTTACACAAAAAAGCGGCGCCTAATACTACAAGGGATATGTTATTTGCAGGTTAGGCTCGCTTTTATCTCCAACTCTTTAACTGAACATTGTGGGGTGGCTGTCCTCACCCGCATTTAGAATATGGAACGGGCAAGAATGCCCATTCCATAAGAACATTTATTGTTAAGATTTGTTAATATTTAATTTAGTGATTTGATTATAAAAAGTAACAATTTACACTAAATTGTTGCCGTTTATTAGAGATAGTTAGGCTTCGAGTGATATAGAACAGAGAACATAGCATTTAGCTGTTTAGTAATGATTAATACGCAAAAAAAATATTATCTAAGTACAGAATAAAGGCGCCGTAAAAAATCACCCTAGAAGGGTACCCATTTCGTACTGAAAAATTAACAACACGTTGTTAATTGTGTACAGAGGGTATAAGTTCATGAGGGAATCACTATGTATGGAGTAGAGGCATCTGCACCGTCAGGGAATCGTAATTATGACATTATCTGTTTTGGCGATGAAGTTCCAGGGATATTAACGCTTATTTGTGCTGCACGAGAGTATTATCGTCGCACCAATAGCTATCCCCGTAGCTTGTTGTTGTTTAAAGGTAGTTCTAAATTAGGAGTTGGTGGGCATGTTGTTCGTTCTGGTTTGGCATATCTAGACCGTTCTTCGGTTCCTAATACAATTCGGCAAGAGCGAAAGCTTGATATATTTGGTGACCCATGTGCTATTTACAAAGAACTTTTACAACGCACGGGGGTAGATCAAGTAGCACTTGACCCAAGTAAAACAGATTGGGTATTGCGCGAGATGTTGCGAGAGATACACGCTAATATTTTGAGTAGTGTTGAAATTAAATCGGTTATTAAAGAAGGGCAAAAGATACTTGGTATTGAGTTAACTAAGGATGAAACTTATTTTGCTAAACATTTTATTGATAGCACTGTGAATGGGGAACTAGCGCTTTCTGCTGGTGTGAGAAAATTTAAAGGATTTGAAAATATTGGTTTACCAGATTCTGAACTTGCTGTAACACTTGTCTTTGAAACCCAAGGTTTGAGTGTTGAACGATTACAAAATATTGAGTATCAATACTTACAGCGTTTTACAAACCTTCAAGATAAAGAAGCACAAGATCTAATCAATCTTGCTACGGGAGGAGATGCAAATTTTGCGAACCAGTTGAGAGCAGACTTGGTTGACAAAAAAGGCTATCTCAAGACGATGGCTGTAGGTAAAGATTATATAGATATTCGTAGCAAAGCCCTTTCTATTGCTTATCATGCGTTTCGCGGTACTAAGTTAGATATTAATCTGAGTCCAGGAATTCTTGACAACGGTAATATTGCTTTGTTATCACGAGTGCGAATGTCGTGGAATGCTTTGCTGTTCGGCTTATCTGCCAACGAAGTTGAAAAACTTGCCCGCGCTAAAGCACAACCAACGCGAAAAATGCTCGATGAAATTTTATTTATTACCAGGTGGTTTCAATTGCTTGGCGCCAGTGAAGTCAAGCCAGCCAAAGAGGTTTATATTCGTCATGCAGGTAATATTACCGATGTAATTCAACCACTTACAGGCGCCGAAATGCTGTCAGGTGGTGTTCCAACACACGAAGCTATAGGCACTTTTGGCTATGACTTCGATGTTCGTGGTGGTATTGGTAGTTTTGGCGAACACCCTGTAAATAAAGGTTTTGGTAATTTGGCTTTGTTAACAACTCCTTTATTTAACATTGGCATTCAACACGCATTACTTAAGCATGTGCCAAATTTAGCTGTAGTGAGTCCGTGTTCAGGGTTTGAAGGTTACGCTTGCTTTGCAGGTCGAATTGTTGAGTTTAACTGTGGAGTTGGGCAGGGTGTAGGTATTGCCGCAGGTATTGCATTAGCACAAGAACGTGAACTAAATGAAGTTTCAAACAAAGAAGTGCATGATGTACTGCAAAGCACTGGGCAACTTTCCCAAATATACGGCATTACTTACGAAGTAGCTGCCGCATAAGGGTTGTACACAGGAACCGGGTTTTTCGGTAGAAACCCGGTTTCTAGTTTCTAAAGTTAATTGGAAACTTGCTGAAGCGGACTTATAAAAGTCCATGTATTGTCAGATTTCCGAATTGTCCATCCTGTAACTTGATACTCTTCATTGCCTTTTACGTAAACAATCTCAGTTCTATTCTGTTCTAAGGATGCGGGCAAACCTTCACATGCTTTGACGGCGATTTTTTCGTAGTTATTATTTTTATCTAGAGAAAAGTAGTCAATTTTAGTTTTATCTTTATTTGACTTAATAATTTCAGTGTAATCTTGGTCTATAAGCTTAGACTCTGTGCTAGCTGGAAAGTAGTAATAAGTATTTGATGCTGCATTTTTATCTTTGGAGTATACCTTACAAGCAAAAAAACCACCATGTGGCTCTACTCTCACAGGTTTAAGCGATTGCGGGTTTTGAGCAAAATTCGAGTCAGCGGCGCCAGAATTTGTTGAACATCCAAATAAATATGTAGATATAGATATTGATAGAGAACTCAATAGTAATATTTTATGCCAATTATTCATAAATTGTTGATACAAGCTACAGTACGTTTTGCTTGAAATCCCCATAAATCAAGGAAATGCATCTTACTTATGCAAGATTATCATTGAATAAGGGGGTATGATGTAATACTTGACTTGGGTCTAAGTATTCACTCACCAATGTGACGACGTACTATTAAAGCTTGTTTCCCTAAATTTACGCAAGCAATTACGATACAGGTAGCTAATAACCTGCTTGAGTTTGACTGAAACTCATAAAATGCAAGCCTCTGCTTCAAGTATGGTGTAAATACGTTGTGCATTTTAATGCATTAATACTCATAGTCAGGTAAATACTTATTTTTGAAAATCTTTCGCAGCTTACCAAGCGCACGCGACCCTCTTTTTCGCAACGCTTCTGTAGTAACTTCAGCTCCATTTGCTGATAATTTTCTCGCGATATCTTGCCATGAAAGTTGACGATAATATCGCATTATCAATAATTTTCTGTCTTCAAAGTCTAACTCTTTCAATGCTTGATTCAAGTGTTTATAAGCTTCAGTGTCTTGACTAGATTGCTGCAAACGTTCATCTGGTAAAAATTCTTCAAAGTCAAAGTTTTGATTATCTATAATTCGACATCGAGTTTCTTCTCTACTTATTTCATTGATAATGTGTAAACCAGTTGTACGTAACCAAGGAATAAGCTTGTAAACTTTTTTACCTGTGGATTCAGCTTTTGATAAGCGTGAGATAGCTTCATTAAGAATTTCATCAGGTTCATGTTTACCTAATAGCCCATATTGCCTAAGACGCAGACGGTAAAAGTTGCGTAGAACTAACTGTAATTCTTTGCTATTCAACTCTGGAAAATGATTTTCAAACGATTTTTTAACTGCACCTACTTGTGACATACTGCTGATTCCTGGTTACGGTAGACAATATCACAAGGGTTGAAAAATTGTAAGTAACGCATTATAAACGAATATATGGGTGTATGACACAATCAATTGAAATCGCGTTACAAGCTTTTTCGCTATCCTTGCTACAAATTAATGACTTACTGCTTGCTTATGTGACATAATTACCTATAGGAGTGTTGTTTTTTCGTCTTTAAGCAAGCAGGAAACCGATTTTAACCTGTTTAATAAAAGCAGTTTGGCTTGTTGTCGGTGTTTATTTGATTTATGTCCTACCCAAAATATTATTCATCAGATAATCTCTGTTCAAGGTACTTAATAAAAATCTCCTTAAACCTTTTTGTTATACTATTCTCTTCGGAAGCATTAGTCTCTGTTATCCCTGCTTCCTCAGCAATTGCTGCGTCAATTTGGTTAATAAAATCGTCTAGTTGAGGGTCAAATTGAGCAAGTTCTAAAATTAATAGCATTCGTTTTGCATCACTATCTGTAAGATTTGGTAATGAAGAAAGTCGATAGTACTCTTGCATTAACCATAACAGTTCTTCATCTATTTCTTGCAGTTTTGAATATAAAGCATTATTCACGTTTAAATTACAGTTATTTATCAATTTTGAAAGCAAATTTTTCATCTGTCTTCTTTCTTTAACTTCATGTTCCAATTGAAATAGTAAATGAGTATTATTATTGGCTTCATATAATAGCTCTTTTAAATCTATACTGGAATAATTAGTTTTGATTTTACGACAGACTCTACTTGATGCAATTGTTAACTTCTGATTTATGTTTTGAGCTTGAGTTTTATTTCGCTCTGTATCTTCGATGAGTATTTGTAATATAGTACTCAGTCTTACTATTGATATATGGCATTGCGAATTACTTGCCATGACTGTATTCTGCCAAGCATCATACTCTTGCAGGTCATTGAACAGGTTCTGTCCAGGTGTGATACGTGGGTCAAATTCTTCAAATATCATTAACTTAGATTTCCTAACTCTCCGTTTGTTAATGATTTTATAGATATAAATGTGACCTTGATTTAGATACTTTATTGTAAAGTTTATAAAAGTAAATTATAAAATTATTATATAGGGAGCAGTTAAATGACAAAATCCATTTTACTGAATTCACAAATACCAAGAATTGAGAAGGCAGTATAAGTATAATTTCCTAGCCTGTGACGTATACTGCCAGGAGAATGAAAATCACACTACGTTATTTCACTAAATTCAAAAACTGAAATATTGTTTTGGTGATTCTTACTACCTAATTTTGACAAATTATTAAGATTTTTATACATCTAGTTTGTCTGGGGGTAACAAGCGCATTTTATCTCGATATATTTTTCTTAGACACTTAAGAACACGAGAACCTCGTTGCCGCAGTGTTGGTACTGAAATACTTTCACCTCGACTTGCATAAAGTTGCGCGATTTCATTCCAAGACATATTATCGTAAAAACGCATTACTAGGAGTTCGCGTTCGCTAGCTTGTAAATGTAGTATACTCTTACCAAGTAGTTGATAAGTTTCTTCGGTTTCAAGTTGTTCAACTCCGATAGTGTGAGAATTCTGGATGTAAACTGATTTGGATGATGTTTCATTCACATCTATATTAAGAGTTGTAAACTTGCTTTCATGGCGCCGCAACTCTAAGATATAAAAGAAGCCAGTTGTTTTTAACCAGGCTTCTTGGTTATAAATATTTTTACCCATTTTGAGCGCATATTCGAGACGAAGTACTGCTTCTGAAAGAATTTCTTCTGGTTGATAACGACCCTTTAATCCAACTTGAGCCAAACGTAAACGAAAGAATACAACTAATCTTGCGTACATTTGTTTTAGTGGTTTATGTAAAGAGTGGTTCGGTGTGAATCCAAGCATCGGGATTTCCCTCTCAAAAATAAATTTTTATAGGAAAAAAATACCCACACATATCTCTCGTGATAGTGTCTATTTAAAAATGAAGATATTCGATAATTTGTGACAAACTGAACTTAGGTAATAAGCTAAAAATCCAGCTTTGCAACAAAGCTGGTTATTTCAGAACTATTTAGGTGCCTTTATAGTACTTATGCTTAAAAATAGTACTTGCGTTTGTCAACACTAAAGTACTATTATATTAGAACAGAAAAGCGTAGAATCGTTTAACGTTGCCTTGGTAGCTAAAAATGCATCAATAGCATTAATCAAATTACTAAGAGTGACATCAATTTCAGCGAAACTCAAAATTATTAGCATTCTTTGAGAATTAGACTCATTCAATTCTGCTAGAGAAGCTAATCGATAGTATTCGTAAGCAAGAGTGACTAAAGCTTCATCAGATGTATCAAATTTTATTTTAGTTACAATTGCCTGTAGGGTTCTCGCCATCTTTTTTTGATACTCAGAGCAATTGATATGTTTATTGCTTTCATTTTCAGATGCGACTCGATTTAAATATGGAAATGTGCTTTTAGCTCTAGGTGAGCAACTTGCAATATATCGATTCAATTTTTCTTGCATAATTATCTCCACAATCTAACTGGAGAATCATGTTTATTACAGTTATATATGTTGAGTTGAACGTCTTTGTGACATGTATGTTATAAAGTCAACATCATATATTTATCTATTGGTTAGGCTGTATATCAATAGATAGAATATATGCTGTGCATCGGTAGCTAATAGTATATATAAACCCTGTTTCTAGGATTTTATAATTGGTAAAATAATTTACATAAATGAGAACTTATAAGACCTAATACTGTTATGAGATGGGCTTATAAAAATTGTTGCAATTTTTGACAGTATTTTTGACGATAGGAAAAATTACTCAAATACAGATTATGATGTAATCCTGCACTCTTTTCGCTTACATATTCAGACCAATGCTAGAAATGCTATCTCTTCCAACCGTTAAACCTAGCGTCCCTCATTTCTCTTCAGGCCCATGTGCAAAGCGTCCCGGCTGGTCTGTTTCAAATCTGAGTAGCGCTTGCGTGGGACGTTCGCACCGTTCAGCAGATGGTAAAGCCAAATTAGCTGAAGTTATCGAACTATCGAAAAAAATTCTTGGTGTCCCGGCAAATTACCGTCTGGGAATTGTACCAGCTTCTGATACAGGCGCCGTAGAAATGGCGATGTGGTCACTTTTAGGTAAGTTACCCCTTGATATTCTCGCGTGGGAAAGTTTTGGTCAGGAATGGGTGAAAGATGTTACCGACGAGTTGAAATTATCTGATGTGCGCTTAATGAAGGCACCTTACGGTAGCTTACCCGACTTTAGCCAAGTTGATTTTAGTCACGACGTAGTATTTTTATGGAATGGTACCACATCAGGAGCGCGCGTACCAAATGCCGACTGGATACCAGACGACCGCGAAGGTTTAACAATTTGCGACGCCACCTCAGCAGTATTCGCAATGGATGTAGACTGGTCGAAACTTGATGTTGTTACTTACTCGTGGCAAAAGGTACTTGGTGGAGAAGCACAACATGGTGTTATTGTACTATCACCACGTGCTGTTGAACGTTTAGAGACTTACCAAGCACCTCGACCTTTACCAAAATTATTCCGCATGACCGAAAAAGGTAAGCTGATTGAAGGTATTTTTAAAGGCGATACTATTAATACTCCATCGATGTTGTGCGTAGAAGATGCACTCGACGGGTTAAAGTGGGCAGAAAGTATTGGTGGTCTTTCAGGATTAATTAATCGTAGCGAAGCAAACCTTGCAGTAATTACAAAATGGGTTGAGCAAAGTAACTGGGCTGCATTTTTAGCAGAAACACCAGAAATTCGCTCTTGCACATCAATTTGTCTCAAAATTACAGACGAATGGTTTACTGGCTTAAACCCAGAACAACAAGCTGAATGTGCGAAGAAACTCGCAAAAGTACTCGAAAAACAAAACGTTGCTTTCGATATTGCAGCTTACCGCTCGGCACCTCCAGGTTTACGCATTTGGGGAGGCGCCACTGTTGAAACCAGTGATATAGAAGCACTACTTCCTTGGCTAGACTGGGGTTTCGCAACAGTCAAAAATGAAATGAAGTAACAGGATATTTTAGAAATGTCCCACAATGTCATGCTGAACGCAGTGAAGCATCTGGAGTATACATGTAAAACATAGATTCTTCGCTGCACTCAGAATGACAATTTTTGACTTTTCAAATATATCCTAAGTATCAATACTTAAAAACACATGTTCTTCTTTATCCTGCTTTCCAAGCTTTAGAATTAAGGAAACGCTTGCTTGGTTTGGAGCATCCTAATACAGTTACTACTCGTAAAAATTTAGAAAATTGTCTCGCGCTCAAACAGCAGAACTACTAGTGCAAGAAGGCAGAGGGCATTCGTAAAGAAACCTTATTACACAAGCTTCTTAGCTTTTTCTAACTGGATAGTTATTTTAGCTACGCTGCACTAGACTGTTTCTTCAATTGTAGGAATTTGTCTTTGGACTATTTTAATTAACCCTAAAGTTTTTTGGTAAGCTGTTTGCTCTCCTTGTTTTCCAAAATATAATGCTGCTGTTTGTAAGTCAGAAATGGCGGCTTGTTCATACCCTAGGTTGTGATAAGCTATACCACGGTTTGCATATGCTTGAGCGTTACTAGGATTGAGTCTTACTGTGTTACTGAAATCTTTAACGGCGCCGATATTGTCACCACTTTTACCACAAGTACAGCCTCGGTTAAAGTAAGCGCGTTCAGATTGTGGGTTAAGACTAATTGCTAAGGTAAAGTTTTGAGTGGCAGATTTGTAATCATTGAGGTGAAATGTTGCTAAACCCAAATCATTATATATATCCGCACGTAAATAACTGGGGGTTTTGCTTACGAGTGATAGTGCGCGTTGATAATCTGTAATTGCTTTTCTATAATCTTGTAATGCCGCAGTTGCAACACCTCGATTATAATACGCGCGAAAGTCTTGAGGTTGACGCCTCAGAACTTGGTTATTGTCTTCAATTGCAGCGGTATAATTACCTTGACGATAATGAGCTATACCTCTGTTAATATACGCTTCGATATTTTCTGGGGCCTTTTTTATGGCTTGATTGCAATCGCTGAGAGCATTTTGGTAATCTTCTAATTGAAGGTTTGCTAAACATCGATTACTATAAGCTGCCGCATAATCTTCTTTAATATTGATTGCTTCTGTAAATTTGACTACTGCTTGTTGATAATTTCCTTGTTGTAATAATTCTACTCCTGAACGAAATATAATTGAAAAGTTTGTTATGGCGCCTGCTTTATCAACTTGGCATATTAGTAAGCTGATAGTTAAAGCGGTTAGAAGGAATAATTTACTAATCATATAGTATTTATATACTGCAATAGGGATACAGCATTGCCGTACCCCTATTGATGTTTTATTAGAACTAAATGACTATGAGCCTGATTTATAAGCAAGTATTAATATTGGCAGTTAACACTCAGCACTCAGCACTCAACACTCAGCACTATTAACTACTTCCAGCCTTTATCTGCTTGCGACAATACATAACTTGCGACGTTAGCAATTTGTTCTGGTTTCAAGCGACCCCCAAAGGCAGGCATAGCGTTTTTACCCTTTGTAACTTGGGTAATAATTGCTTCTTCTGAGTACATATTGTACTTTTCTAAAGCATCTTTTTGTAGAGTTTTTTGTGCGTTAACCAAGTTTTTACCACCTGCGTGACAAGAAGCGCAGTTTGCACTGAAAATTTTTCCTCCAGCCACAGCATCACCATCAGCTAATGCGGGACGACTGAAGGCAAAGGTGAAAATTGCTACTCCTAGCAGTAATACTGATACAATTCTTTTCATTAAGTGTTCCCTCTGTAACAAGGATGGGTAAGTGCTATATCCTCATAATATTTTCTTGTTCACGGCTTTTATAGTCAAACGACAGGCTGTCATACTTCGCAAAAACCTTTACAATTCTTGATTTTAAGTAAAATTTTGTTACTTTGTTTGTTAATCTCTTGACATCTAACATAAAGATTCAAAAAGAAAGATTAATAAGTGTAAAATAAATTACATAGGTTAAGGAGTAGAGGTGCCTTCGTTTGATAGGTTGGCAAGGTGGTTAATAGCTGCACCTGTAACTCGACAAATTCGCCATTCGCCCAAAATTTCCGCGCCGATGCGACGGTAAAATTCAATCGCAGGTTCGTTCCAATCTAGAACGCTCCATTCGAGGCGCCCATAATTACGTTCTAAAGCGATTTGTGCGAGTTTACTTATAAGTGATTTACCAATACCTTGACGCCGATATTCGGGAAGAACAAAAAGGTCTTCGAGATAAATACCAGGTTTAGTAAGAAACGTTGAATAGTTATAAAGAAATAAAGCATAGCCGACAGTTTTGCCATCACATTCCGCTAAAATGGCTTCAGCAAATTTATGCATACCAAAAAGATGCTCTTTTAGTGCAAGAGCATCTCCAGTTACAGCGTGTGTTAGTTTTTCGTATTCCGCTAAAGCTTGGATAAGAGAAAAAATTGCTTCGCAATCTTCTGCTTGTGCAGAACGTATAGTTATATTACTCATGGGATTTTAGATTTTAGATTTTGGATTGTGGATTATACAATTCAAATTTTAGATGTGTGTTTATTCAATCAAAAATCATAAACTAAAAAGCGGCATTAATATTTGCCTATTTTGCCTGTCTTAATCCAAAATCCAAAATCCAAAATCCAAAATTCTATATCAGCCAACCTTTCAAGCGTTTTGCGATATGTGGGCGACGGAGCTTTCGCATTGCTTTACTTTGAATTTGACGAACACGTTCGCGAGAAAGATTGAACATATTGCCAACTTCTTCTAAAGTACATGGCTCACTCGTTGTTAAACCATACCGCAATGAGATTACATCTTTTTCACGCGGTGTCAATACATCAGCCAAAACTTCCCAAATTTCCTGACGCATCATGCTTTCATTCATTTTGGCTTCAGGAGACTGATTATCTTCATCTTCTAGTAAATCCATCAGTTCGGTATCTTCTTCTTTACCGACACGATGGTTGAGTGAAAGCGCTTGACGACGTAATTGTTGAAGCTGACGCAGTTGAGATGGAGGTATTTCTAATATGGCAGCAAGTTCGACTTCGTTCGGGTTACGTCCAAGCTGCTGTTTGAGTTCGCGTTGCGCTTTTTTGAGCTTGTTCAGCTTTTCAACAATGTGAATTGGCAAACGAATTGTTCGCGCGTCATTTGCTATAGCACGAGTTATAGCTTGACGTATCCACCAATATGCGTAAGTTGAAAACTTATATCCTTTATCTGGGTCAAACTTTTCTGTCGCGCGGTTCAAACCCATTGCTCCTTCCTGTATCAAATCCAGAAAAGGAACTCCACGATTTAAATATCGTTTTGCTATTGATACTACTAAACGCAAATTCGAGCGAATCATTTTGCGTTTAGCGACTCTACCTTGATACAACCGACTTTCTAATTGTCTTTCTGTTAAATCTAATTGCGCTGCAACTTGTGCCTTAGTTACAGGTTGCTCTGACTTCTCTTCTAATGATGCTTGTATTTCTCGAACTTCTTCTAAAAATCTGACTCGTCTTGCTAACTCGACTTCTTCATCGGGTTTTAGCAACGGGTAACGTGCCATTTCTTTAAAGAAAGCTCCGACTGCATCATCATGTTCGGTTTTGTTATATCCAGAAGGACGAGCTGCTCCCATCTGGTCACCGTCACGTTCATCATTGTCGGCAATCAAAGCTTCGTCAGCTACTTGTTCTAAAATATCGAGCGATGGTTCTTCAATATCAGTAGCACTTTCGATTATCTCGATTGTTTCCAATTCTGCAATATTCATAGGTTTATGTGAGGAATGGTTGCTTCCGATTGGTACATAACTTTTGCACTTTACTGCACTTATGCAATACGTAGATTAGAGTATCCTGGTATCGCTTTCTCGCGCGCGAAAACTTATTAGTAAGTGCGCCTGGTTTATTTTCTCAAACAGATGCTTTGGCTAAAAGTTAATTATTAGCGTCCTTTTAGGCACTAGTTTTAGATTTTACACTATAACTAGTAAAATTTACTACGTAAGTTGTTTTGACTTAGGTCAACTTGTATTGGGAGCTTACGGTTTGGGTCATTTTAACGCGAACTGTTATTTTTTTTAATCAACGTTTGCAGGTTCTAAACGTTGTCATGTAGAGCAAATTTATTTGTAGCTTCTTTTTCAATTTTGGTTCTAATTCATCAAATACCTCAAATCCTCCTCAATCAAAATTGCATACACTTCACAGAAAAATACCTTTGCCACTCCTCAATGCTTAAATTTTTCTATAATTATTTGAATAACTATGAGTTTATGCTTTGTGGCTCCAAAGATACACAGTTTTGTATCCTGTGCTTCTCTGATGATTTTTAACTTGCTGCCATGTGACAGTTTAAACTTTGGCATTGAGAGTAACTAGATAAAAGCTTCTCATATAGTAATAAGGTTGAATATCTACCGATGGAGGGAAAAGATGCTCTTACTTATTTAGTATATGGAGAAAAAATAATCTAAGCAATTACGAGCATTATTGTGTTATTTTATCTGCGTCTAAATAAGTATGAATAAGTAATGGCGGCGATGCAATTAATAACGGAAAGCTTAAGCAATTCACTTGTATAGGAAACTTATCAAGTAATATGACAAGCGAAAGTATTGATAACTACAATTTTTAATGATTTAGTTAATGGTTAACGGTCAGGGAAAAGGGGAAGGGGGAAAGGGAAAAGGGGAATCATCTAGAAGGATATGAGATTTAGGATTATAATTCATTGATAAATAGATAATATATATGTACACCACAAGCATTGCTAGTCCAACCAAGTTGAAGGTTGCCGAAGTCGGGGGAAGGTACCATAGCGTTACGCAACGTTTGGTAGAAGTTTTGGTAGATATTCCACCGGAGTTGGCTGAATTTGCAACGAAGGACGGACACAAACTCTACCCATATTTCATACCAACCGAGTTGGATATTAAACCCGGTGATATTTTAAGCGTTCCATTCGGCGCCTCTGTTGTAGGTGGCATTGCAATACGTTTAATTGATACACCTCCATCAGGTATAGAAACGAACAAAATCAAGCAAGTTGAAGATGTTGTTCATAAGCATTTCTTCCAAGAAAGTTATTGGAAGCTGATGGAGCGGGTATCACAATATTATTACACACCCTTAATTCAGGTAATTCGCGCTGCACTGCCACCTAAACTGCTCACGAAGTCACAGCGTCGCGTCCGTTTAACCGTTGCAGGCGCCGCAGTTTCAACTTTAACAAATTCCGTTGAAGAACAATCTCAACTAATATTTCAGAAATTTAGTCAAGCTAAAAAAAAGGGTTTTTCTTTAGAACCTTATATCATATTACTCTTATTTTATTTACAAAACTTAATTGACAGTGAATATTTAATATCGATTTTTTGCTTATTGATATTCCGGAACTCAACGAAGCAAGTACATAATGTAACATTCAATAAAATTTTAAGAATTCTGCAAGAGCAAACGGAAGGAGATTACAGCTTAGTTTTCTTGCAACGACAAGTTCAGGGAGCAACTCGTGCTGTCCGCGAACTTGCGAAGTTAGGTTTAGTCGAAAAATATATAGAACAAGCAAGAAGCGTTCGTCCTAAATTACAAAAAGCTGTCATTTTAACTGCTTACTCCTTTGCGGGTGATATTAGCACTCGTCAGCGCGAAGTTTTGGAAGTATTACGACGACGTGGTGGTGAAATGTGGTTGGCTGAATTATTACAAATAACCGGTGCTGCTGCTTCGACATTAAAATCTTTATCTAATAAAGGCTATATAGTTATTGAAGAAAGAGAGCTATTACGAAGCGAAAGCGATGAAAATGCAGGCAGCTTAACAGGAACAGACATAGCAAAAACCCTCACACACGACCAAACTCAAGCGCTGTCACAAATTCGAGCAAGCCTTAGTGGAACTATTTTGCTACACGGAGTAACAGGTTCAGGAAAAACCGAAGTTTACCTGCAAGCAATAGCACCTTTGCTCGAAAATGGAAAATCTGCTCTTGTATTAGTCCCCGAAATTGGGCTAACACCTCAACTTACTGATAGATTTCGCGCCCGTTTTGGTAGCAAAGTTAGCGTTTATCATAGTGGACTCAGTGATGGTGAACGTTACGATACATGGCGCCAAATGTTGAATAAAGAACCACAAGTAGTAATTGGTACTCGTAGTGCTATATTTGCTCCTTTATCTAACTTGGGTTTAATTATCCTTGATGAAGAACACGATTCATCATTTAAACAAGATTCTCCCATTCCTACATACCACGCGCGTACAGTTGCTACTTGGCGTGCAGAACTCGAAAATTGTGTCTTGGTTCTAGGTTCTGCAACTCCTGCGTTAGAAACATTAATAGCTTCGCAACAGCAAAAAACTCTTTATTTATCTTTGCCCGAACGTGTGAACTCACGTCCACTTCCACCTGTAGAAATTATTGATATGCGCTCTGAGTTACAGCAGGGCAATAAATCAATGTTTAGCAGAACGCTCTGCGACGCATTAATACAACTTCAAGAAAAAAAACAACAAGGTATCTTATTCATCCATCGACGTGGACATAGTACTTTCGTTTCATGCCGTAGTTGTGGGTATGTAATGGAGTGTCCGCATTGTGATGTATCGTTGTCGTACCATCAAACAGAGTATGGGGCACCGCAATTATTAAGGTGCCATTATTGTAATTATGTAACCCCACATAGTCGAAGCTGTCCCCAATGTGATTCACCTAAGTTTAAATTTTTTGGTAGTGGTACGCAAAAAGTCGCACAGGAGTTAGCAAGGGAGTTTCCAGAGCTACGTGTAATTCGGTTTGATAGTGATACTACAAGTAATAAAGGCGCCCATCGTAATTTGTTGACGCAATTTATTAATGGTGAAGCAGATATTTTGTTAGGCACACAAATGCTTACTAAAGGTTTAGACTTGCCACAGGTAACTTTAGTAGGAGTTGTCGCTGCTGATGGACTATTACATTTATCTGATTATCGTGCTAGCGAACGCGCGTTTCAAACTTTAACACAGGTAGCAGGACGTGCAGGACGCGGTGAAGAACCTGGACGTGTAATTTTACAAACGTATACACCAGAACATCCTGTTATTGAAGCAGTACGTGGACATGATTATAAAACCTTCACCACCATTGAATTAGAGCAACGGCAAGCACTTAATTATCCGCCGTTTGGGCGGTTAATTTTGTTACGTTTGAGTAGTGTGGATGCGGTACAAGTTGCGAATGCTTCCGAAATTATCGCCGCATTTTTACGTGGTGGCGAAGGTTATGAAATACTTGGTCCGGCGCCTGCTAATATTATGCGGGTAGCAAATCGGTATCGTTGGCAAATTATGGTAAAATTTGCACCGGATGCACTACCACAGTTACCTAACTGGGAAGATGTTCGCTCGATTTGCCCAGACTCAGTAAGCTTAACGATTGATGTTGACCCTTTGAATATTATGTAGTAGTCTGTGTCAAAAGTTTTGAGGTGTTGGTTAGCAACGGGTGCAACAGATGTAGCGGATGATTTATTTGATACAAATAAGATTTATTTTGCGGCGCCTAATTAAACAAATCAACTATCCGTTACATCCGTTCATCCGTTGCTAACCTTGTAGCGATTAATACATATTTAAACTTTTTTAGAGTTTCTTAATAGTTTAGGGAAATTTTTCTTAATGCATACCAAAAAAGTAGTAATTGTTGGTGCTGGACCTTCAGGGTTGTTACTAGCTTTTTACCTGTTGCGTCGCGATGAGCAATACCAGGTTGAGATATATGAAAAGCGTAATGACCCACGAACTATACCATTCTCAAAAGCTCGAACCTTTCCAATATCTTTAAATGAGAGGGGAATGGCAGCTTTGAGGAAAATTGAAGGTGTAGAAGAAGCTGTTAAAGCCATAAGCTTAGAAATGGGAGGAACGATTTTCCACCAAAAAAATGGCAAGGCAAGATTAACGCGAAGAAAGAAGGCATTAATTACTCTTGACCGTACTAAGTTAGTAATCGTTATACTAGAAAAAATAACAGAATGTTACAATAATAATCGACTCAAAGTTTACTTTAATCATCAATGTACAAAAGCTGACTTTACAGCAAAAAAAGTCAGTTTTAAAGACTTTTTAGGAACAAAATTTACTGTTGATTATGATTTATTAATTGGTGCAGATGGAGCATATTCAGCAATACGTGAGTATTTCCTTAGTAAAGATGGCTTTGAGTGCGAGCAAAAATATGTACTCAACGATTACAAATCGATTTTCCTTCCTCAACCAGATGAAAACTTACCTTTCCAGCTTGAGAAAGGTAAAATTCACTCGTGGATTGATGATAATAACACGCTGATCGTGCTGTTACATTTGATAGATGGAACAATGGGAGGCGTTATTTTATTCCCCCATAATCAAAGCCAAGTAACTAGCTTAAATTCTAAACAAGAAGTTAGGAAATTTTTTGCAGATAATTTTTCAGAAGTCAATCAATTAATGCCA
Source organism: Calothrix sp. PCC 7103 (assembly GCF_000331305.1). Taxonomy (GTDB): domain Bacteria; phylum Cyanobacteriota; class Cyanobacteriia; order Cyanobacteriales; family Nostocaceae; genus Dulcicalothrix. The sequence continues at coordinate 2,760,009 of NZ_KB217478.1, forward strand.
GAGGAGGAATTAGAAGCTTTTTTAAATCGACCGACATCGAGAATTGCAACAATTCGCTGCAATCGCTATCACTTTTCTGATAGTGTACTTTTGATTGGAGACGCTGCTCATGCAGTATCTTCGTCTATTGGTCAAGGTTGTAATGCTGCATTAGAAGATGTAGTATTATTTGACAATCTTTTAAATGAATATTCTGATAATTTAGCTCAAGTACTCGAACAGTTTACTACTCGGCGTCTGCACGATGCTCATGCTTTAGTTGAGCTTGGAGATAATGCTTTCCCCTCATCTAAAAATTTGCTAATCGAATTTGTTTTACGCGAAGCTACAATCAATTTCTTACATGAATTATTCCCTAAACGCTTTTCAGCTTCACTGTCAGAATTAATATTTGAAACAACAGTTCCTTATACAGAAATTTTAAATCAATATAACGGATGGATATCAAAAGTCAAGAAATCGAATGAAAAACTAGTAGCAAGATAACTGTATTAGTAAAATATTCTTGGTGCTAAATATAACTTAGTGTTATCATAAAATACATACGTGTACAAAACCCAATTAATGTAGTGTAAATTCTATTCGTCAACACAGGAGGTTGTTGCTTGCTAAACTCACTATTTCAGAATTACTTAGAGTCTCGTCCTCGTCTAACGGCTTTTAATGATTCAGAACAGAAAGAACCCCGACAGCATACTCACTTTATTTTATTTCCTAATAATCGGTGGTTTAACGTCACGCTTAATCAAATTTTTGACCGTCCTCAATGGTATAAAGGAGTACTCCATAATCATCCCTGGTTTAATATTAGTATTATTCTAAAGGGTGGTTATTGGGAAAAAACTGAAGAAGGAGTAAAGTGGTACAAACCAGGTTCAATTATTTTTCGGTCTGCGTCCAAATATCATTCCATATGGATTGAAGACAATAAACAAGCATGGACATTGTTTATTCACGGACGACTGACTAAGGGTTTTGATTTTAAGCGTGAAGGTGAAGTGGTAAGTGTCGAGCAACTAGGAATGAAAAAAGCTACCTATACACGCTAAAAAAAATAAATACGTTTTACCAATAATGCCTTTGACTCTTATTCTATAGCAACCGAAGAATATCGGATGAGAGCCAAAGGTATTACTATGAGAAATTGAGAAAATCTGGAATAATTACAAATATTCTATTATGGGTAACTATGAATATAATTTTATCTTACTAAAGATAGATGCAAATAAATATGGTAGGTGGTATTGACAAAATTGTGTATGTGAAAGCCAAGGGGTATTTTTGCTGGAAATCTACACATTGTCGCTATGATTTGATACATAAGCACATATGCTTACTAGAAATCTTGTGTATGGTAGGGTGCGTGAAAGCTATTACTGTCTAGTTAAGAAACGAAATATTTGGCTGCTTTCACGCACCATCAACGTTTGTGTTGTAGATTATGGTGCGTAACGCTACGGGATTTTTCGCTTGCGTTGTGAGATTGTTAAAGCGTTACGCATCCTACGGTAGATATATTTACCCACAGAGACACTGAGGACACAGAGGAAAAGTGAATATTTTTGATGAGATATCAATATAATTTTACCGATTGCCGTTATTATTTGATGCACGGGCTTTAATGCCTAGTAAAAAACTTATTTTTATTTGTAGATACATATAATGCTGTTACAAGGATTTTTGCAAATTGTTTTAACGCTGTGTATTGTTATTGCGATAACCCCGTTACTTGGCAAGTACATGGCAAAGGTGTTTATGGGACAGCGAACTCTGCTCGACCCAATCATGAATTCGCTGGAACGGATTATATATATCTTAGGAGGTATTGCGCGTCGTGACGATATGACAGGTTGGCAGTATGTACGGGCTGTACTTTACACCAATGTATTTATGGGCGCCTTTGTATATATATTATTAATGAGTCAGCGGACACTACCGCTAAATCCGAATAAGTTTGGCGCCATGCGGTGGGATACAGCGCTGCATACAACGATTTCATTCCTCACCAATACTGACCAGCAGCATTATGCGGGTGAAACAACTTTAAGTTATTTTAGTCAAACAGCAGCTTTAACATTTTTGATGTTCACTTCATCTGCAACTGGTTTAGCTGTTGGCATTGCTTTTATTCGTGGTTTAACTGGAAAAAAGCTAGGAAATTTTTATATAGATATAACTCGTGCAATTACACGAATATTGCTGCCTATTTCGCTGGTTGGAGCAATAGTACTGCTAAATCAAGGTGTACCACAAACATTTGCACCAACTCAAGAAGTAATAACTCTTGAAGGTGCCAGACAGTATATTGCTAGGGGACCAGTAGCATCGTTCGAGATGATTAAACAATTAGGTGAGAACGGTGGTGGTTTCTTTGGTATTAACTCCGCACATCCATTTGAAAATCCTAATAATATATCAAACTTAATCGAAATCATCGCAATGGTATGCATTCCCAGTGCCCTAATTTATACCTATGGAGTGTTTGCCAATAATATTAAACAAGCTTGGCTACTGTACTGGATGGTACTTATAATCTTTATTGTGTTAGTTGGAGCAACAGCAATTGGCGAATATCAAGGAAATCCACTTATAAATAGTAGTGTTGGACTAGAACAGCCAAATTTAGAAGGTAAAGAAATACGTTTTGGTTGGGCACAAACGGCATTATGGGCGGTGCTAACTACTGCCACAATGTGCGGCGCCGTCAATGGAATGCATGACTCACTTATGCCAGCAGGTGGTTTTTCAACTTTACTAAATATGTTTCTACAAATTGTCTGGGGTGGACAAGGTACAGGAACAGCATATTTATTTATATTTGTAATCTTGACGGTATTTGTTACAGGGTTGATGGTGGGACGTACCCCAGAATTTTTGGGACGTAAAATAGAGCAGCGTGAAATTGTACTTGCTAGTCTCATACTATTAGTTCACCCAATTGCCGTCTTGATCCCCAGTGCTATTACCCTTGCTTTTCCCAAGACATTGGCAGGAATTAGCAACCCAGGATTTCATGGTATCTCACAAGTAGTATATGAATACGTATCAGCAAGCGCTAATAATGGCTCAGGGCTGGAAGGCTTGAACGATAATACGTTGTGGTGGAATTTAAGCGCAGCAGTAAGCATGGTAATTGGACGGTATATTCCAATTATTGCGATTTTATTACTCGCCGAAAGTATGGGCAAAAAACAACCCATTCCCCAAACCCCAGGAACCTTGCGAACTGATACTTCACTGTTTGTAACTGTAACCGCAGGTGTTATTCTCATACTCGGAGTTTTAACCTTTTTCCCCGTTCTCGCCCTAGGCCCAATCGCCGAAGGCTTTACAATTGCCAGGTAAATTATGCGTCAACGTAATCGTTCGAGTGACCGTAAAAACCCGCGTAAGCAATCGAAAGTCAATAATAAAGGACTTTACGCGCGTGCGGTTAAAGATGCTTTTGTTAAGCTGAATCCTAAAGTAGCTATCCGTAACCCAGTAATGTTTTTGGTATGGATTGGGACATTAATTACTTTAGCTGTAACTATTGACCCAAATTTATTCGGGCCAGTCACGGGTAAAAATTTGCAGCTTTTCAATGGATTAGTTACTGCCATTCTATTTTTAACGGTGTTATTCGCTAATTTTGCCGAAGCTTTTGCAGAAGGACGTGGTAAAGCACAAGCTTCGGCACTGCGTTCTACTAAATCTGAAACAATTGCAAAACAACTTGCACCTGATGGCAGTATTACAGAAGTTTCTTCAACAACTTTGAAACGTGGTGATACGGTTTATGTCACAGCAGGTGATATTATTCCTGCTGATGGAGAAGTGACGATGGGGGTTGCGAGCGTTGATGAATCGGCAATTACTGGTGAATCGGCGCCTGTTTTAAAAGAATCTGGCTCAGATATTGCCAGTTCTGTAACTGGAGGGACGCGAATTATTTCTGATGAGTTAATTATTCGTATTACTGCTGAACCAGGTTTTGGTTTTATAGACAGAATGATTGCTTTAGTAGAAGGCGCCGAGCGTAGCAAAACACCCAACGAAATTGCACTAACAGTACTACTTGCTGTTCTAACGCTGGTGTTTCTCGGAGTGATAGTAACATTGCCGGCGTTGGCTTACTACGTTAATAGTCCCGTTAGCGTTCCTGTATTGATAGCCTTACTTGTAGCTTTAATTCCTACCACCATTGGTGGATTACTCAGTGCTATTGGTATCGCTGGTATGGATAGAGTTGCTCAATTCAATGTTATTGCGACTTCTGGACGTGCAGTGGAAGCTTGTGGGGACGTTAATACTTTAGTATTAGATAAAACAGGTACTATTACACTTGGCAACCGACTGGCAGAAGAATTTATCCCTGTTAACAATCATACTATTCAAGAAATAGCTAGTGTTGCATTATGGGCAAGTATATTTGATGATACGCCGGAAGGGAAATCAATAGTTCGATTAGCCGAACGCTTAGGCACCATCATTGATTTTGACACTAGTTATTCACAAGGAGTAGAATTTTCTGCCAAAACTCGCATGAGCGGTACAAATTTACCCGATGGCAGTCAAATACGAAAGGGAGCAGTAGGAGCAATAAAAGGATTTGTGCGCTCTCGTGGTGGTTATGACTCCGACGTACTAGATACAGCTAACATGCGAGTTTCTGAACAAGGAGGAACTCCGCTTGCTGTTGCTATTGACGGCGAAATTTATGGAGTAATTTATCTCAAAGATATTGTTAAACCAGGTATTCGCGAGCGTTTTGAACAATTGCGACGTATGGGTGTGCGTACTGTAATGTTAACTGGAGATAATAGAATAACTGCTTCGGTAATTGCGCGAGAAGCCGGAGTTGATGATTTTATTGCGGAAGCAACACCCGAAGACAAAATCGAAGTTATTCAACAAGAACAAGCGCAAGGTAAGCTTGTTGCAATGACAGGAGACGGGACAAACGACGCACCAGCACTTGCACAAGCAAACGTTGGTGTTGCGATGAATACAGGAACTCAAGCAGCTAAAGAAGCAGCTAATATGGTGGACTTAGACTCAGACCCTACCAAGCTTATTGATATAGTAGGAATTGGGAAACAGTTATTGATAACACGTGGCGCCTTAACAACCTTTTCAATTGCGAATGACATCGCCAAGTATTTTGCAATTATACCTGTATTATTTGCCAGTACAAACTTACAGGGTTTAAATATTATGCGTTTAAGCAGTACAAATTCGGCTGTACTATCAGCATTGATTTATAATGCATTGATTATTCCGGCATTAATTCCCTTAGCATTAAAAGGAGTGAAATTTAAACCACTAACAGCAAATCAATTATTACAACAGAATATATTGATTTATGGGTTAGGGGGAGTAATTGCACCATTTATTGTCATCAAGTTTCTTGACGTTATTATTACTATCATAGGATTAGCATGAGCTACTTCATCCGAAAAAAATTACCAATTATAATTTTTTTATTAACGTGCTTCAATATAGTGATTGTACCTGTAGTATATGCCGCAACAGGTAAACTAGAACCACGTCATACTTATGCACTTGCTGGACTTGGCATTATTACCCTTGGGTTAGTAATTTATTTATTTGACGTTGTATTTCGTCCTGATAGATATTAGATAATTAAATATATTATGTTACAAAATATTCTTAAAGCCATTCGCATTAGCCTAATTTTATGGCTAATAACAGGTATTGTATATCCCTTACTAATTTTTGGCGTTGGACAATTACCAATGCTGCGTGAAAAAGCGAATGGTACTATTGTTTACAATTTAGAAGACAAACCATATGGCTCATCTTTAATTGGTCAAGTATTTACATCCGAGCGTTACTTTCATACTCGTCCTAGCACAGTTCGCTATAGCCAAGGCAAACAAGGTAGACCAACAGGAGTATCAGGCGCCAGCAACTTAGCTCCAAGCAATCCTGATTTACTCAAACGTGTCGTCGATACAGCAAATCAACTACGTGATGAAAGCATATTACCATTAGGAGACTTTATTTACACTTCAGGTTCTGGCTTAGACCCCCATATCTCTTTACGAGCAGCAAGCGCCCAACTCGACCGGGTAGCAAAAGCGCGGGGGATACGACCAGAAGAAGTGATACCACTAATAAATCGCTCGACCGACAATCGATTTCTAGGTATTTTTGGCGAACCTGGAGTAAATGTTTTAAGACTCAACTATACGCTAGATTTGAATGAACGAGTTTCTAAGCAGCGCCCAAATCAATAGCAAAATCCTAAAAACCCGGTTTCTTAGTTCAATCTTGCATATAAATCGGGTTTTGGAATAGTATTAATTTTTACTAAAAATATAGTAGTAAATGATTTAAGTACGTAGACAATAATTAACTACATTTAATATAGATTTCAATAGATTTTACGGATGATTTAGCTATCTACCGTAGCAAATTGTGCTTGTCAGTTCAGAAAAAATTTTGAGTCCAATCAATTAAAAGTACACAGAATCAGCACCTGAGCGGTTGTTATGTGCAGGCGCCGGATGTTATCTATTTATCTACGCAGAGCCTAGTATAGTTACACATTTTCTTAACAAGCTGCAACTGCAATAGGGCATATATTTTTTATTAATCTTCTGTTAATCTTTTGTGTGGGTAACTCTTCATACAGACACAAGTATCAAAAATTACTCATATTTATGCAAGTGACACAACTCGTTCGACCTTGGGAACTTTAAAAGTGTTGAAGAAAGTAATAATGATAGGGGCAATTGCCCTACTGCTCCTTGGTGGACCACTGACGGGCAACGCCTTTGCTCAAACAGTAACCGCTGAAGATTTAAAAAAGGTGGCAGACGCAGCCGCAGCAGCTCAAACAGCAGGGGATACAGCATTTATGCTTTTATCATCTGCGTTGGTGCTGTTAATGACACCTGGGTTGGCTTTCTTTTACGGTGGCTTTGTGCGGTCGCGCAACGTGCTAAATACGCTGATGATGAGTTTTGTACTCATGGCGATAGTGGGAGTTACCTGGATTTTATGGGGCTATAGTTTTGCGTTTGCACCAGGTAATGCGATTATCGGTGGAGTTAAGTGGATGTTTGGCAATGTGGGACTTGATATCAGTGGATATTTACCCCATATGGGTTATGAAGATGCCCTGAAAGCTGCTGACCCCAAATATAGTGACGTTGTGTCGTATGCGGGCACTATTCCTCATCAAGCATTCATGATTTATCAAGCCATGTTTGCCATTATTACTCCAGCGTTAATTTCAGGCGCCATTGCCGAACGGATGAGCTTTACTGCTTACTCGCTATTTGTGCTGTTGTGGTCTACATTTATTTATTCTCCACTAGCTCACATGGTTTGGGCAAAAGGTGGAATGTTAGGACTGTATGGTGGAATGGGTGCCCTTGACTTCGCAGGTGGTACAGTGGTACACATTAGTTCTGGGGTTTCGGCGTTAGTTGCAGCAATAATGCTAGGTTCGCGTAAAACATATCCAGAGCGTCTTAGCCCTCCCCATAACGTGCCATTTATTTTATTAGGTGCTGGTTTATTGTGGTTTGGTTGGTTCGGTTTTAATGCTGGTAGTGCATTAGCTTCCGGTTCTTTAGCAACCGCCGCTTTTGTCGCGACTAATACGGGTGCAGCAGCAGGGGCGTTAATGTGGTTAATTTTAGAAAAAGTGCTACGTGGTAAACCAACAGCAGTGGGTGCAGCAACAGGCGCCGTTGCGGGTTTAGTTGGTATTACACCAGCCGCAGGATTTGTAACCCCACTAGCATCGATATTAATGGGTGGCATTACATCCTTCGTCTGCTTCTACGCAGTTAGCTATAAGCACAAAGTCCAAATTGATGACGCTTTAGATACATATCCGGTGCATGGTGTTGGTGGTACAGTTGGGGCAATTTTAACTGGTATATTTGCCACTAAAACTGTGAACGCAGCAGGCGCCAATGGTTTATTGTACGGAAACCCCAAACAATTACTAATTCAAATTGCCGCAGTCGCCATAGCTTATGTAGTGGCAGGTGCTGGTACTTGGTTTATTCTCAAAATTGTTGAAGCTACCGTTGGTCTGCGAGTCAAAGAAGAAGCAGAATACCAAGGTATTGATATCAACGAACACGGAGAAGAAGGTTACAACGAAGAATTTGGAGAACGGGTATCAATTGGAAACAAGTAGTTCTCCAACCAATCTTTAGGTTTTCCTTTAGGTTTTCTTATAAATACAGGCGCCAAAAGTGGACATAGGCGATTACAATGCATACCATCTGTAACTCACTCGGTCAATGCAGCACGTGTCCACCTCCGCTAAATCCTTTCCAATTTGGGCTTTTTTATCGCTGTTAACCAATGGCGTACTAGTCTTGGCGGTTATCTTACTGTTTTTACGACAGCAGGGTATGACCGCCCTTTTTCGTAGAGCTACTCCTGTTACACAAAGCATCGAAGCATTACCAAATAAGGCGCCACAATTGGGTGAACGTCATCAGCTTAGTTATACTCAGTGGGTAGATATTTTAAAACGTGAAGCCGAAGTAGCAGCAAATAAACGTCCACAGCGTTTAACAGTATTAGCTGGTGACTCTCTGTCTTTATGGTTCCCACAAGAATTATTACCAGAAGAACGCACTTGGCTCAACCAAGGTATTTCTGGCGAAACTAGTACTGGGCTACTAAAGCGTTTAAATTTATTCAATCAGACCAAGCCAGAAACAATTTTTGTAATGATTGGCATCAACGACTTAATTCGAGGAGTTGAAGATAGCAAAATATTGGATAATTACCGTCGAATAGTAACTACCTTGCGTGCATCACACCCCAAGTCTCAAATCGTTATTCAATCAATATTGCCGCATGGTGGAGAAGAAGCAACTTGGGAGGGAAAACAAAAGCTGTTAGCAATTCCCAATAATAGAATTCGCGAACTTAATCAGCAATTACAGAATATTGCCACAAAAGAAGGTATAAAATATTTGGATTTGCATCCCTTATTTACCGATAGTCAAGGAAATATACGTTCAGACTTCAGCACAGACGGGTTACATTTAAGTCCACAAGGCTACTTAGTATGGCGTTCAGCATTACAGTTATACAGCGAAATAGAATTAAAGCGACAATCATCTGCGCTGCGACCAATTCCTCAAGTCGTCAACTAAGCGCGACAATATATATAGTAAATTTTGAAGATTTTTGAAGTAAATATCAATGGATACTAAAGCATTTAAACGTTCACTACAACATTCTGAAAACTATCACCGTCGTAGCTTCGGTCATCAAGAAGAAGTTGCCGCTGAGTTAAAATCGGAGTACCAAAGCAGTTTAATACAAGAAATTCGCAATAACAATTATAATTTGAAGCGTGCGGATGTAACAATTCGATTAGCACAAGCATTTGGCTTTTGTTGGGGAGTAGAGCGCGCGGTTGCGATGGCATATGAAACGCGCAAGCATTTTCCGACAGAGCAAATTTGGATTACCAATGAAATTATTCATAACCCTTCGGTAAACCAACGTTTGCGCGAAATGCAAGTTAAATTTATTACCGTAGAAGCTGGGCAAAAAGACTTTTCGGTTGTAAGAAGTGGTGATGTTGTAATATTACCTGCATTCGGCGCCAGTGTTCAAGAGATGCAGTTACTTAACGAGAAGGGTTGTAAAATAGTTGACACAACCTGTCCTTGGGTATCTAAAGTATGGAACACGGTAGAAAAGCATAAAAAAGGTGACTTTACATCAATAATTCACGGCAAATACAATCACGAAGAAACTGTAGCCACAAGTTCCTTTGCAGGCAAATATTTGATTGTATTGAATTTACAGCAAGCTGAATATGTCACCAACTATATATTAAATGGTGGTGATAGAAATGAGTTTATGGCAAAATTCAGCAAAGCTTTTTCAGCAGGGTTTGACCCAGAGGTAGATTTAGAACGAGTTGGAATTGCCAATCAAACTACCATGCTCAAAGGAGAAACCGAGCAAATAGGTAAACTATTTGAGCGGACAATGATGCAAAAATATGGGCCGCAAGAATTAAATGACCATTTCCAAAGTTTTAATACAATTTGTGACGCAACTCAAGAACGTCAGGATGCGATGTTCGAGTTAGTTGATGAAAAACTTGATTTAATGATAGTAATTGGTGGATTTAACTCATCGAATACAACTCACCTTCAAGAAATCGCTGTTGAACGTACAATTCCTTCATACCATATTGATTGTGTCGAACGTATTAAATCCTGTAATGCAATTGAACACCGTGAGTTAAACGGGCAATTAAAGATTACAGAAAATTGGTTGCCCGATGGAGAAATTGTCGTTGGTGTGACAAGCGGCGCCTCGACTCCTGATAAAGTTGTTGAAGATGTAATCGAAAAAATCTTTGAACTCAAAGCAACTGCTGCGGTGGTTTGATGAAAACTGGGTTTATTTGAAATGGGGCATCCTTGCCCGCCCTTAAATAATGAGAAAGAACAGGCAGGGATGCCTGTTCCACAAGAGTTTACAAATTAATTAATTTGTTAGCCACCCCATAGAACTTTCATTGACCGCGCAATGTTGGTTGGCTGCATTGAGTCCATTGCTGCTGTTGGTTCGTAACCGCAATGCACCATACAGTCGGCGCATTTGGGGTTGCCACTTGCACGACCATATTGGTTCCAGTCGGTTTGGTCGAGTAGTTCTTGGAAGGTTTTGTAATGTCCTTCGTTGAGTAGGTAACAAGGTTTTTGCCATCCTAGTACGCTGTAACATGGCATTCCCCAAGGTGTACATTCATAGTCTTTGTCACCTGTGAGAAAGTCGAGGAATAAGGGGTTATTATTAAAACTCCAGTTTTTTTGACCCGCTTTCCAAGGTGCCAATATTTTACGGAATAATGCGCGTGTTTGTTCGCGTTTGAGAAAATGGTCTTGATCGGGCGCCCATTCATACCCATATCCTGGGGAAATAGTCATTCCATCTACACCCAAAGATGTAACGAAATCGAAAAATTCTTGCATTTCTGCTGGTTCAGTACCATCAAATATTGTTGTATTTGTTGCTACTTGAAACCCTTTGGCTTTCGCTGCACGAATTGCTTTCACCGCAGTATCAAATACGCCTTTACGGTCAACACATTTATCGTGTAAATCGCGCATTCCATCGAGGTGAACTGAAAAGGTTAGATATGGTGAAGGTGTAAATTTATCTAGGCTTTTTTCTAGTAATATTCCATTTGTACATAGATAAATAAATTTCTTGCGTGCAACTAGTCCACGCACAATTTCATCGATTTGCGGATGTAATAAAGGTTCTCCACCCGGTATTGAGACAACAGGGGCGCCGCATTCTTCAACAGCCGCAAAGCATTGTTCTGGTGTCAAATTTTGTTTAAGTATCTCAGTAGGATGCTGGATTTTACCGCATCCAGAACACGCTAAGTTGCACCTAAATAGCGGTTCGAGCATCAACACAAGTGGAAAACGTTTGCGTCCTTTGATACGTTGCGCGACTAGATATTTACCGATTTCTATCGCTTGCATTAAGTTAATTGACATTTTTCACTCCCCGGTAAGTTTATATATCAAAGCATTACTAAGCAATGTAAGTAAAGAAAACAGTATTTGTTTTAATTTTTTTCCACATATCCATGAGATACAAACCATTCAACTGCGTCTTTGAGGGCAATATATACAGGAGTTTGGGGCAAACTAAGTTCACGCACAGCTTTTGATGCATCGTAGTACATTGTGTGTTGTGCCATCTTGACTCCATCTACAGGTATTGATGGTGTTTTGCCTAAGCGTGCGAGAATCTTTTCATCCAACCAAGCCACACTATAAGGAATCCAGGCTGGTATTGTACGATTTGGTGCGGGTAAATTCGTAATTTGTGCCAGATGGTCAAGAATTTGCTTGAGTGTAAGATTTTCGTTTCCCAGAATGTAACGCTCTCCTGATTTTCCTTTATGAAGTGCAAGTAAGTGTCCCCAAGCAACATCACGCACGTCAACAAGATTTAAGCCTGTGTTAATGTAAGCAGGCATTTTTCGACGCAAAAACCGCAATATAATATCGTGTCCAGTCGGAGTTGGTTTTATATCCATTGGGCCAATAGGAGTGCTAGGATTGACGATTACTACATCTTGACCAGCAGCAGCAGCGCTAAGAGCTTCTTGTTCCGACCAGTATTTAGACTTTTTATATTCACCAACAAGGTCTTCGACTGGACTTTGGTGAGTTTCATCTACAGCACTTTCTCCTGTACCTATTGCTGCAACCGAACTTGTATATACTGTACGTTTAATACCTGCTCGATTTGCAGCAGCTAAAATATTGCGTGTCCCCAGCACATTATTTTCATAAAGTAACTCTTTATCTTTTTGCCACAGCGAATAATGAGCAGCTACATGAAATAAATACTGACAACCCACCATTTGCTGCCAAAGGTCAGGACTATTTAAATCACCTTTGATTATTTGAACGTTGTGAATATTTTTTAAATTACTCAGGTTACTGTTAGCACGTGCTAGCGCATAAACAAAATACCCTTGCTGAACTAGCAAGCGCACTAAGTTGGCGCCAACAAAACCTGTACCACCCGTGACGAAAACTTTATGCATTGTTTAGTCAATGGTTAATTTTGATTAATTATTCTTAAATTGTTTGCGCTTAAACCAGTCGTCAAGAATTGCGTATAGAACGGGGACAACAATTAAACTTAGTAGCGTAGAACTAATTAAACCACCAGCAATAGCGACTGCCATTGGTGAACGTAATTCAGAACCGGCGCCAATACCCAGTGCAATTGGTACCATACCTAAAATAGTAGCAACGGTAGTCATAATAATCGGTCGAAATCTAACTGGTCCAGCCTCAAGAATGGCAGCTGTTCTTTCGGCGCCCTCACGTCGCAGTTGGTTAATATAGTCAACGAGTAAAATAGCGTTCTTGTTGCTAATACCCAATAAGAAAACAGAGCCAATCAGCGAAATCATACCAAAGTCGCTTTTAGTAATTAGTAGCGCAATTACGGCGCCAACGAGCGCTAGGGGTAATGAAATACCAATTACCAATGGGTCTTGCCAACCTCCAAATAAACAAACCAGCACAATGATAATGCATAGTGCCGATAGAAGTAGTGTTGAAGTAAAACTGCCGAGAACTTCGTTCTGACGCGCCGAGTCTCCTCCTAAATCTAATTTGATATCTTTTGGTATTATAGTTTCGGCTGACTCGACTACTTTATCAGTGGCATCACCTAGTGATAAATCTTTACCTAAATTAGCGCTAATATAAGCTACACGCTGGTTATTAAGTCGTTCTATTTGAAAAATATCACCAGTATCAGCAGTATTACCTTCACCCGTATAAGTTACATCGGCAAATCCTTGTATTTTTTTAAGACGCTGTGCGATAGATGCTGCTGACGAATAAAGACTTTTAAGGTTTTCACCTTGTAATGCAACAGTCAGGGGTTTTTGCGAACCAGTATCAACAAATTGAATGTCCTCAACGCTAATCGTAACATCCGCAAGTTTTGGTAAGCGCGCGCGCACTTGTTCTTGCATGTCGGCAGTTTTTATTTGTCGATTTTCTTTCAGTTTTACATAAAGTGTACCTTTGTTTGGTTCACCTTCACGCGAACCTACGGTAGTAAATATAGTTTCAACATCGGGTGTTTTTACAACTGCTTCGAGTTGCTTGGCTATTTCCAACGAATAAGTCAAGGGGTCAGTAGATGTATTTGCGCTTGATATTGCGACGGATGACGTATCTCCTGGAGTTAAAAAACTTCCCAAAGCATCTTGTGCCGCTTGTTTACTTTGCTCTATTAGTTTAGTTAACGATACTGTATATGTAACATTAAATTCTCCTCTATCAAGTTTGGGAATAAATCCTTTAGGAATAATAGGAATGATTGCTATTCCAATTACAAAACTCAAGACTGCCAACCCCATTACTATTTTGCGATGATTGAGTGACCACCGCAATAAATCTTGATAGCGCTGGGCAAAATAACCCCAGCTTTTATTCTCATTATGTGCAGCACGGCGCCTAGAGTTTGGTTTAATCCAGTAAATTGCTAATACAGGTGAAAGTGTGCGTGCGACTAACAACGAAGTTAGCATTGCTGCGGATACAGTAATCCCAAACGGTTTAAAAAATTGACCGACAACTCCACCCATCAAACCAATAGGTAGAAAAACGGCTACAGCGGTTAGGGTCGCTGCGGTAACAGTCACTCCAATTTCAGAAGTGGCTGTAAATGCTGCTTGGCGAGGAGTTTCACCTTTATCAATGTGGCGCATAATATTTTCCACATCAACAATTGCGTCGTCAATGATACTACCAATTACCAGTGCAAGTGCGAGCAGCGTGATTGTTTCTAAGTTAAAGCCAAACAATGCCATTACAATAAACGTTCCCAGTAATGAGATTGGAATTGCAAGTGCAGAAATTAGGGTTGCTGACCAACTTCTCAAAAAAGGATAAATTACAACTACCGATAGAACAATTGCTTCAATCAATGACTCAATTGTCGCATGAGTTGCTCTACGAATATATTCTGCTTGCGTTGATGCTAAATTAAGTTTGACATCTGGTAAATTTGTTCGCAGTCTTGAGACCTCTTGCTCAACTGTACTAACGACCTCTAGCGTATTGGCATCACCACGCTTAATAACTTGGAACGCAAGCGCATCTCTACCATTAAATCTTACCTTAGTGGCGCCGCTACTTGGTTGAGTTACAGGTTGGGGTAAATTTGGAGTAGCTTCTCCTAACAAAACAACTTTAAGCACCCCTGGCAGTTTAGATACAGATGGTACTATTTTGTCTTTGGTTACTTTTGCTAAATCATCTAAAGAAAGCTTTGGACTTTCTACTGCATAACTAATTGCAGCTGATTCATTAAGATTAAACGGAATCACCTGATATTGGGCGCCATTAATCAACTTAACCTGCTTCACGGCATTATCAACAGCGAGTCTAGATTCCTCTAAATCTGTCCCCACTGCAAACGCAAGACTAACAACAGCTTGTCCTGGGTAAGTTGACGAACGAATATCATCTATATTTTCCAGTGATTGAAGACGCTGCTCAATAATCTTAGTTAACTTAGCTTCCGTATCTTCTGGGGTAGTAAGGGGTGCATTTGCATTCACCACCACCACAGGAAAAGTAATATCTGGGAACAAAGCGTACTTCAGCGAACTAAACGCCAAAATTCCAGTCACCATCACAGCGAGCCAAAACGATAACGTTAACCAAGAATTCTGAATCGCCACCCTAGATATATTAAAACGGTCACGCGCCGATTTCGGATGCTTCACTTTTACCATCGTTGACTCAAGTTGCCACTAATTCTTGATTTTAAAACTAATTTCGCTCCTTCGGTATACAAGCAACGCCAAAACAGATCGTAATAAGCACTTCAGTGCTTCACACAACTTCACAATACTCAACCCCAAACACATAAACACCCACAAAAATTTTGGGAAGACTACTAATAGTAACACCTACCAATACATTTCCAAAATGTATATATATCGTACACTTACACCAGAGCAAAAAGCAGAACTAGTTCAACAGCGATTAAGTCGTGGTTATCCTCCTCACTCCCCACCACACACCATACGCGACCAAGAACTATACTTTATTACAGGAACTTGCTACGAACATAAACATCATATGTCCACAGAAGCAAGGCGCCAGCAACTACTTGATATGCTATTTGAGGAACTTATAAATAATGGCATAGAAATTCTTGCTTGGGTTGTATTGCCAAATCATTACCATATTTTAGTGCATGTCGAAAACTTTGATTTAGTAGGCAAGTCACTCCGTCGTGTTCATGGTAAAACTTCTCGTTATTGGAATCTTGAGGATAATATTACTGGACGAAAAGTTTGGTACTCTTACTTTGACCGCGCGATTCGTTCTGAACGTCACTACTATGCCACTATTAATTATATTCATAACAATCCTGTTAAGCATGGTTGGGCTGAATCTAATTTTGATTGGAATCAAAGCAGCATTAATTGGTATTTGCAGGAGTACGGGAAGGAATAGCTGCTAGATTGTTGTGTTAAGTATTATGTGGAAAATTTTGGTGCGGGTTGGGATGATTAGATGAGGGTGTTTTTTATGGGTGGAAGCACTGAAGTGCTTATTACGAGTTGCATGGGGGTTTTCGTTTTTGTGCCGCAAGGCGCCGAATATAAAGCTGTGTGTAACGGTTTGAGGCGTGTTAATAAGGCAAGTTCACAGGTTATATCTATTCCTGTAGGCAGTAAAGCTGTAACTAAATACTTACAAGAATGGTATAAGTCTGTGAATTTACTTAAAGATTCTCAGCCATATGCTTTAGTAATGGGTTTATGTGGAAGTTTAAAGTCTGATTACGATGTGGGGGACGTTGTGCTTTATGAATCTTGTATCTATCAAGATCAAGTTTTATACTGTGATAATGATTATATAAATCAATTAAAATCATGCTTGAAACAGAAAGTATCGACAGTTAAGGCGTTAACTAGTGATAGTGTTGTTTTTTCCAAGGATGAGAAGATTTTATTGGGAAAATTAGGTGCCTCTGTCGTTGATATGGAAGGTTTTAGTGCGCTGGAATTTTTGAGTTCGGTTGGTTTTAAAGTGGGAATGTTACGGGTAGTCAGTGATGGGTGTAAACATGATTTGCCGAATTTAAATTCAGCTTTTAGTCCAGAAGGCGCCCTTTTGCCTTTACCGTTGGCGTTAGGGATGTTACGCCAGCCCATCGCTGCTTGTCGTTTAATACATGGTTCTTTACGAGGGTTGAAGGTTTTAGAAAATGTGACGAAAGATTTAGTTCATATATCATAAACTCTGCCTTTCCAGGCGCCTCCCCGTCCTTGCCAATGGCGCAAGGCTGAATCTAGAGTCATTAAAGTGTACAAAAATGCAATTACTGGTAAGCAAAAAGCATAAATAGGTGAGCAATGATAAAAACGAATTGTTGGATAGTAGGCTAGAGCCATTAGCAACCACCCTAGTAAACCCAATGCAGCAATTAACCAGTTACTCGTTACTAAACCAAATACTAACGCTATTGGTGAAATTAAATATACTAAAGTCATTCCCAATAAAGTTCCAATTAGTAATATTGGGGAGTACTTAATTTGAGTATAAGCAGTTCTCGCTACCATATCCCAAATTGTATCTAAAGAATTATACTCACGTAAGCTGTGCGTTAAAGAACTTAATCCTAACCAAATACAATGGTTTTTTGATGATTTTACGGCGCCTGCTAATGCACAATCATCAATTAGAGCTTGTTTGACACTTTCAATTCCACCAATACGTTCTAGTGCATCACGACGAATTAATATACAACCACCAGCAGCGGCAGCAGTAGATTTATTAGGGTCGTTTACCCAACGGAAAGGATAAAGTTTTTGGAAAAAGAATACAAAAGCTGGTATCAATAATCTTTCCCAAAAGCTTTCGCATCGTAATCGCACCATTACAGAGGCAAGGTCTAAGTTTTTTTGAACTGCTTTTGTAACAAGTCTGTTAAGATTACTGGAATCATGCTCAATATCTGCATCTGCCAAAAGATAGTAATCTGGGTTAAATGTGCTAGCTTTGCGAATTCCTTGTTCAACTGCCCAAAGTTTACCAGACCAACCCGGTGTCAGTGGCAAAGCGTTGATTACATGTAATTGTTGAGTTTTGTTAAGATTTTCAGCAGTTTTCAACGCTATCGATGCTGTACCATCACTGCTGTTGTCATCGACTAAAATAATACTAAATGTGCCTGGGTAGTCTTGACAAAGTATAGATTTTAAGGTTTTCCCTAATAAATCAGCTTCATTACGTGCAGGAATTACAGCGCAAACTGTAGGGTAGGAATTGCCTATGCTCATATCCTCTATGACTTCTGACACTTGCCAGAAGGCACCTCGATAAATCAGTAATCCTATCCAAATCAAAACTGGTAAAAATGTAGCAACCAATTCAATAAGTGTCATAGTACTCTTGCTTATCACTGCTTTTACATGGGAAAATACGTTTTCTCTCTAGTTAGAGATAGCACTTGCATTTTTCACTGCCGCATCCATACTATTGTTAAGTCTGAGTAGTACTTCATGCAAATTCAAAATCGGGTTACTTTATCAAAAGTTCCTTACTCAATTGCAGCGAGTCAAAATTATCTTTTATCGATTCAATACCCAGATGGCTACTGGTGGGCTGAATTAGAATCTAATGTCACTATAACTGCGGAGGTCGTCCTCCTTCACAAGATTTGGGGTACCGACAACTATCGACCCCTACATAAAATTGAAAAATATCTCCGTTCCCAACAACGTCCTAATGGTAGCTGGGAACTTTTTTATGGTGACGGTGGAGATTTAAGCACCTCGGTCGAAGCGTATATGGCACTGAAATTATTGGGGGTTGCAGAAACTGACCCAGCATTAAAGTTAGCGCGCGATTTTATTTTAGAGTTAGGCGGCATCAGCAAAACGCGAATTTTCACTAAGCTACATCTAGCATTAATTGGCTGTTATAGCTGGCGTGGTATTCCTTCGCTACCTCCTTGGGTAATGTTACTCCCAGATAATTTCATATTTAATATTTATGAAATGTCAAGTTGGGCACGCTCTAGTACAGTGCCTTTACTGATTGTCACAGATAAAAAACCTGTTTATGTTACCAATCCTGGTATTAGCCTTAATGAGCTATATACAGAAGGTATAGATAATGTCAAGTATGAGTTACCGCGTAGCAATGATTGGACTGATATCTTTTTAGTGGCGGATGAAGCTTTTAAACTTGGCGAAAGCTTAGGTTTAGTACCGTTCCGCGAAGAGGGTATTCAAGCTGCGGAAAGATGGGTTTTAGAGCGTCAGGAAGTTACAGGTGACTGGGGTGGAATTATTCCAGCAATGCTCAATTCACTTTTGGCTTTGCGTGCGTTGAATTATGATGTCAACGACCCAATAGTCGTGCGTGGTTTCAAAGCGCTTGATAATTTTGCCATAGAAACCACCGATAGTTATCGTGTACAACCTTGTGTTTCGCCTGTTTGGGATACTGCTTGGGTAATACGCGCACTCATTGAGTCAGGTTTGGCACCAGACCATCCAGGTATTGTAAGTGCGGGTGAATGGCTACTTTCTAAGCAAATTCTAGACTATGGTGATTGGGCAGTTAAAAATCGTCAAGGCAAACCAGGCGCCTGGGCATTTGAATTTGATAATAAGTACTACCCTGATGTAGATGACACAGCAGTCGTTGTAATGTCATTGGCACTAGCAAAGCTCCCTAATGAGAAATTAAAAACAGCAGCAATGATGCGGGCTATTGATTGGGTGGCAACAATGCAGTGTAAACAAGGAGGTTGGGCGGCATTTGATCTTAATAATGATGCTGATTGGCTCAATATGATTCCTTATGGCGACCTTAAAGCCATGATAGACCCGAACACAGCAGATGTGACCGCACGTGTTTTAGAAATGCTCGGTTGCTGCGATTTATCAATTAATCAACATGATTTTGACCGCGCACTTGATTATTTACTCAAAGAGCAAGAAGCCGAAGGTTGTTGGTTTGGTCGTTGGGGAGTCAATTACATTTACGGGACTAGCGGCGCCCTTTGTGCTTTAGCTAGTATGGCACCATCTAAAAGAACAAGCATTCAACGTGGCGCCGCTTGGTTGGTAAGTTGTCAAAACACAGATGGTGGTTGGGGTGAAACTTGCCGCAGTTATGACAACCCTAGTCTAAAAGGTAAAGGACGCAGCACTGCATCACAAACTGCTTGGGCATTACTAGGTTTAATGGCAGCAGGTGAAGCAACTGGTCAATACTCAACAGATGTTATTAAGCGTGGTATAGATTATTTAGTTACAACTCAGCAAGAAGGCACTTGGAACGAAGATGATTTTACAGGAACCGGTTTCCCTTGTCACTTCTATCTCAAATATCACCTATACCAACAGTACTTTCCTTTACTAGCTCTTGGTCGCTATCAAGCACTTATGACTTAATCAAATACATCATACCGTTACCTCTGTTGTGGCTAGCTTGTATAAATTATTAACATATATACAGCTTTAGCTAGCTACAAAAGATTTTTTAGTATGTAAAATATAATACAATATTTGCGTATTGATTACATACGAAGAGAATTTATTATTACTTAGAATTGATTATTACTTACAAGTCGGGTAATCATACCACAATTCAATTACAGTACGATACATTAAAAATATTCCCAAGTATGGAAAACCATGATATGCTCTGGGAAACTTTTATAAATTTAATGTTATTGATAAAGGAGTTCATGCACATATTTTAAAAACAGATTAAACAACCAATTACTTGACATGTTGACATCTGACTCAAAACTTATCACAACTTTAGTAAAATATTGTTGTATAAAATAATTCTTTAAAGCTATTGTAAATGTGGTTGCATTTTTAAATATAACATGCATCGACTTTATAGCACGAAACCTAAGAAACCCGGTTTCTGAAATATTATTGGATATTATTTTATACAGTAAAAAACAAGCTAAAGTTTAATTTTTTAGTATCTTGCTTTTGTTAAAAGACAGTAAGGTTTATAGGTTGCTGGCGAGTAATCATAATTGGGATTGATATTCAAAAATGATATAAACTGTAACCTAGAAGACAAAGATAAGTAAACTTTATAATTAACTTATAAATGCTTAACTTTTACTTAAATATGTATAAATAATATTCATAAGGCAGGAAACTGCAAGTGGGGGAAAATAACCAGAGGAGTGTAACGAATGGATTTACGTACAGACGCTTTAGAGTTATTAAAGGAAACTAGCCGGACTTTTTACATCCCCATAGTTCGTTTACCACGAGGGTTGCAGGAAGCAGTTGCTTCGGCTTATTTGTGTATGCGTGCTATCGACCAAATCGAAGATGATTCAGAGCTTGATAACCAAACAAAATCTGAACTGCTGCGAAGCATTAGCTTGACTTTACAGGCAGGAGTTGATGGTTTTGCAGTTGACGCTTTTACAGAGGGATTTGTTGGATACGAGAATAAATTACCTGAAGTTACTCTTCGACTGCGCGAATGGTTGATATTGGCACCAGAAACTATTGCACCTAGAATATGGGATGCCACTGCTGCCATGTCTGACCGCATGGCATATTGGGCAAAACGAAACTGGAAAATAGACGACGAGTCAGACTTAGACCGTTACACATTTGGGGTTGCAGGCGCCGTTGGGTTATTGCTATCAGATTTATGGGCTTGGTATGATGGGACGCAGACCAACAGAACTTTAGCAATTGGGTTTGGTAGAGGATTGCAAGCTGTGAATATCATTCGCAATTATAGCGAAGACTCACTTCGCGGTGTCACCTTTACGCCCAAAGGTTGGGATGCGAATAAATTGCAAGCATACGCACGTAAAAATTTAGCTTTAGCTTCGGCTTACAATGCTTCCCTTCCCCCCGACAGTCCAGCATTAGACTTTTGCCAAATACCCCTAACATTAGCTTACGGCACCCTCGAAGCCATTGCACATGGTAAAGAGAAACTTAGCCGTAGCGATGTAGTTGCACTCCTAGAACAGGTAATAGGTTCCAATCCTGGTTAGCCAAATGTAGAGACGCGATATATCACGTCTCTACATTGATGATATTAAATATTGTCAGATACAGGTTCACCTGCAAGTTTTGCTGGTATAACAATTCCGTAATAAGCTGCTGCAATCGCGCTAGCTGCGTTTAAAAATACGTTATAACCAAATAATGGCATCAAACCAAAGGATGTCTTTGTAAACGGCAGTAAACCCATTATGGCAATTACGACATAAGCAACAAAGAAGATACGATTAAATTGTCTGGCGCCATGGTGAGTTATATAAGAAGTTATTCCCAATAATCCAACAGCACAGTGAACAAGGTTGTGCAAAAAATTCGTTGGGAATAGTCCAAAAATATATCCAAACCCAGCAGCATAGGCATTGTGAGCATCTTGTGCTGGGACAAAAGAAACATCAGTTCCAGGTATAGAAACAAAAGCTGGAATAAATCCGGCTATCCCAAGAACTAAAAATAATATTCCAATTCCTAAAGCACAGTAGCGCTCGGCTTCGCGCAATGCATTTGTGTTAATCATGTCAGGAAATACCCTTTATTGCTGTAAAATTTCATCTATCTAATTGCATTTTCAAATTTAATCAGGGTTTGAAAATGTAAGAAGCGTTACTTCCTATTCAACGCATGATTGCTATATGCTTAATCTATCAAAGGATAGGGTTTTGTATATTTATTGAGTTTTGTTGACGGTAAACTTTTATCGTGTTCGTTAATACTTAATTCATATGGATAATGACGTTATTATATTTTTAGCTAGTGTTTTTGTGTTTATTCTTTATCTTGTTTTTTCTGCCTACACAGAAATGGGAACGAAATTGCCTTGGAGGAAGTAGTAAGGACAGGCAAGATGCCTATCCTACAAAGAAATTTTACTTTTTGGGCTTTTCAGGTAGGTTGCGGGGAGGAGTTAGGCATCCTTGGTAGAATTGTTGTTCGAGTTTACCAAGTCGGTACCATGTCAAACCAATAACCAGAAAAGTTAGTGATGCAATGCTTGTAACCGGATACCACGCTTCTAAAACATCAAAGTGATTTGCGCTACTACCACCTGCATTCATACTTGCGACAGATGCGTTATTTGAATTTTCTAACTTAGATGAATTTAATATTTTTAATACTTTTGTACCAATACGCAATGAGGTCGCGGTCATAGCTTTACGTGTACTTGTATACAAGCATTAAATAACTCTTTACATTATTTAACATACTTATCGCTATCTGAAAGAAGACCGGTTTCTGCTGAAGGCATAAAGTAGGGACTAGATTATGTATTTTCTCTCTAGAAAGTAAATAAGCTCAGATTAAAGTGAGGCAAAAAACTTTAATTTTTTTTTATAAAAAATTTCATGAATTTACATTATTATGTTCATACTTAGGATAGAAGCCCTTTCCATTCTGTTGGAAGAGTGCGGGTTTCATTCCATCCTGTATCTTGAATATTAGGAGCCTGAACCGAAGGGGATGGTAACACTTTAATAAATTCAAGTGAAAGGAATATGAAGCTTTTGCGCTGAAACCGGAGCGAAGCAGATCGCATGGTGTGAGCAGTTACTTAAAAAAATACCATTAGTAGCCCTATTAAATGAACATAGTGAAGGTTTAACCAAATTGAGTACAAACGCAGCGGGTGCAATCTTTTTCTTCATACCGTACTCATAAGTGCCTCACTATTCATAAGACAGTTTGTAACAAGTTAACCAGGGGTTGACGTGACCTATTGCAGTAAGACTTTACAAACTTACTGTATATCGTTGTCGTCGTTAATTCTTAACTACCCAATAATTTTTGAGACTATGACTACCCAAATTGAAACAGATAGAAGTCCAAAACGACGTGGTTTTGTTCAGAGTATATGGGATATAGGTGTAATCTCGTCTCTGGTCATTCTTGCGTTTACCGCACAAGCTGGGAACTACGGTCAAGAAAACACTTACTCACCTGCTCGACCAGTTAACGCTGCTGAAGTAGTTAGGAGTCCTAGAGACTTCATAAATAAAACAGTAACGGTAAGAAGTAGACCAATTGAAAAGTTGGGAGTAAACTCTTTCAAACTCAAAGATGGACTGTTTTCGCAACAAGAACCGCTTTTGGTTGTGAATGCATCAGGAACACCATTTAATTTACCTGCGAATAATCTAGATGTACAAATTACAGGTCAGGTAAGAAACTTCGTGATTTCAGATATTGAGCGCGAGTTCAAGGTGAACTTAAATGAGGACTTGTACAGTGATTATGTCGGAGACCCTGTATTAGTTGCCGAAAACATCACTTTGGCGCCTCAACCAAATCAAGTATCCCAAGCACCAGAGCAGTTCTACGGCAAAACCATAGCAGTTACAGGTCAGGTCTCTGAACTTAAAAACTCTGTAATGACATTGCAAGCAGACCAACTCATCAAAGGCAGAAACCTACCTGTTTTGATGACCACATCCCCCAAAGTTGCTATTAACAAAGGTCAGAAAGTCGCAGTAGTTGGTGAAGTACGTCCATTTGTTGCAAACGAAATAGAGCGAGAATATAACTTCTCTTGGAACTCAAACGTCAAGCAACAGCTGGAAGCACAATACAAAAATAGACCCGTCTTAATTGCCGATGCTGTATATCCATAAGTAAAATGTGGCACAGGCATCCTGCCTGTGCAGTGATTCTTCATTTTTACCACAGAGACACAGGGTACACAGAGAGAAGAAAAATTAACCACATAATCCGGAGGATTTCCTGCTTTCTTAGAAACGCTTGTACACAAAGAAAAAATTATGTGGAAATACCTGGTATTCTGAGAATACGACGCTGTGAAGCGTTTAAATCAGGGAAGTTATCAGCATTGTAATAGTATCTTGCCCAGGCTGTAGATTGAGGTGAATATTTGTAAAATAGGGTGCGACGTTCGTTTTTACCTTGCCAGGGTAGTGTACCGTGAGTTAAAGCTTCGGTAAAAATAATTGCGCTTCCAGCTTTTGCTGTTACTGTTTTAACACAGCTATGTGGAGTTTCTAAATTTTGCCATGCTTGGGGGAACGGATAGTTACTTTTGTGACTACCAGGAACACAGCCAAATCCACCATCACCTTGATTTACATCGCTTAACTCATAAGCAACAGCAGTTAGACCATTATACATTTTGCCGTGTTTAAACTCGTAATACTGGCAAGGGTCATAAGGATTTCCACCACCGTGAAGCGATGACCCAACTGGCCCGACTCCTTGAGCGATAATATGAACGTAGTCATGGTCTAAACGAAACTCGTGACCTAATAGTTCAGAAAGATAAGGAGTAACACTTGGGTTATCAATAATATCGCGAAATGGTTTACCCCAACTTAGTAAGCAATCAAATCTATATTTTGTCGCATTTGGTGATTTATGTAACTCCTTTTGCTTGTCTAAGTACGAATTTAATTCAGCGATTTGGGAGTTAGATAAAGCATTTTCAATAACAATAAATCCTTGTAAATCAAATTGGTAACGCTCTAATTCATTCATGCAAAACATCAAAATAAATTTTATGACAAAATGCTAGAAACCAGGTTTATTCATTGAGATATTATAATCAAAACGACGATTTTGCATAGAAACCCGGTTTCTTTACGTAAGTCATAATTAATATATCACATCAATTCTATTATTACTTGTATTTGACAACCGTTACCTGGAGAAGTTTCAATATTAAAGTTGCCTCCCAAAGCTTCAGTGCGCTGACGCATACTATGTAAACCAAACCCTTTGGTAGCTTCATTTAAATCAAAACCAATTCCATTATCTTGAATTTTTAAATGTAGTTCTGAATGAATATTGAATAGCTCTAAATTTATTTTTCTGGCATTAGCATATTTACAAATATTTGTCACCGATTCTTGAATAATTCGATACACAGTAATGCTCAATTCGCTTGATAATGGAGTCGTTAAATTAATTATATATTCTGGTTTAACATTAGTTGTGCGTTCTACATCTTCGAGAAGTAATATAATTGCCGATTCTAATGAATCACCTTGCCAAGGGTGTAAGCGTAATGCTGATACCGATTGTCGCACATCTTGTAATGCTTTAGAACCTAACTCTTTTGCTCGTGCTAAAAAATCGTGTGCTTTAACTGGATTTGACTGCGACAGCTTTAACGCAGCTTCTAGTTGTAAATTAAGTGCTGTTAATGAATGCCCTAAAGAGTCGTGAATTTCTTGTGCGATGCGGTTACGTTCTTCTAAAGTTGCTTGATATTCAACTTTCATTGCATATTGCTTTAATTTTTGGTTTGCTGCTGCGAGTTTTTCACGACTTTGACGTTCTGACACAATTGTATTCATTAATAATAGTACAAAAATCAGCGCTAGTGCAAATAATACAACAAAACTTAAAGTGAAAAATTTGAATCGTTCTTGCCCTACTGGTGATACAGGGAATTTATTAAATTTACGAAAAATTGTGAATAAAAATAAACTAAACGATAATGAAGTTACAACTAACCGACCGGGTAGTTGAAAAATTAGACAGCTACGAGTAACTAAAATTAAATATATAAATGGAAATAATCGCGAAGCGCGACCGCCAAACAATATTGTAATTAAAATTAAGCATACTTCGCAAGCAGTATAAATGATTTTACTTGATTGAGTTCCCTTGGGTAATCGTAACCCCATTAAACCAAAAATTATTAAGCTGCAAATTGTCAACTCCGGAAAATCTTGTGAGCGTCTTATCCACGGAGTTGGCGCCAGTGAACTGAAGATAGCAATAGTCAACAGCGTCCACTCTAGATAAAGCAGAAATCTAAACGGGTGGTTTTTAAATTGAATAGAGTTATTCATCTCGTTCTTCCATATATCGAAATCAAATTAACCAAATATTAAAAATTTAAATATTAAGCTTATGTACTTAAATTAATAACTTATCATCGGCAACAAAATCTAGTAAAATTAGTCACACCTTCACCCGTGACATAAGTCATGGTTAGAATCATGACCTTTTTCAAATACAGTCTCTTTACAAAATTACTTATGATGGCAGTATCAAACCAGATAACCTCAAAAACAACCACATGAAATCCAAATTGTCAGTCCTCGCTGGAATAGTTGCTCTGAGCATAACCGCTATCCCTTTTGTCGCGAAAGCTAACATACTAACCTCTCAATCGCAAATTGTAGCTCAAACAACAGATACGAAACCCAACCGTGGAAAGTTCGCAGAAGAATTGGGATTGACGGATGCACAGAAAGCAGACCTGGCAAAGATTCGTCAAGATACACGTGCAGCAATTGAACAAGTTCTTACCCCTGAACAGCGTACTCAATGGCAAGCAGCAAAGCAAAACCGTCAAGCTCGTCGCGGAGGATTTAAAGCTTTAAATCTCAGCGAAGACCAACGCGCGCAAATTAAGAAAATTAGAGAAACCTCTAAAACTCAAATGGAAGCTGTGTTTACCGCTGAACAGAAACAAAAGATACAGCAGATGCGTCAAAATAAGCGTGAGCGTGGTCAGCAACAAAATCGTTAGAATTTAAACCCGGTTTCTAAGTAATTTCTTTGAAACCGGAAGTTTTATTATTAACCTTATTATTGCTCAAATAAATTACTAAAAATTTGAGCAATTGATAAAATTTTTTTCAAAATTAAGTAGATTTGTGGTTTTCCCTGACATGCATTTTTGCAATAGCTTCCTATAATAGTGAAAGCAATAGGAGAAATCCACGAGGCAATAAATGAAATTAAAAAGCTTATCAATCTTAGCCGGAGCGATTGCCCTGAGTTTAACAGCAATCCCTTTTAGTGCGAACGCAAAACCAGTACAGCAATTAGCTCAAGCTCAACAGCAGCCAGCGATTGCTCCTCCACCACAAATCCAACTCAACAAAAAACAACAAGACCAAGTTCGAGTAATCAACGCTGAAGTTCGTAAGCAAATTGAGGGTGTGTTAACAAAACCGCAACGTGAACAGCTTAAAAAATCGTTGCAAGCACGTCGCGACCCACAGGGAATTACCCAAGACTTGAAATTAACCCCTGACCAAGGCAGAAGACTTCAGCAAATTGTCGCTGGTTCCCAAAAGAAAATTTTTGAAACTGTTTTAACACCACAACAACAGAATCAAATTAGACAGTACTATCAAAGTCAAAGTCGCCAAAATCCTGGTGGGAGACCTAGATAATTTAATAGTGCTAAGTTACTATCAAATCACCCGCTCCTTTATTCAGAGCGGGTTTTGTTTAATTCTTGGTATAACCTGCTATTTTGGTAGATATTGGTAATTTTAGGGGAAGGCGCCCTTATATATTAGAAATGTCTGAAGAATTTACCGTTGGTAGTAAAGTTCGCATTGTCGCACTACCACAATATGTTAAAACTGCTGACACAATGCCAATGCTACGTCCTCCTGATGTCATTCAAATCGGAGAGGAAGGTATTATAGTTGACCGTCGCCCAGGTGGATACTGGGGTATACGCTTCACACGCGGAACATTCCTTCTCGAAAGTCAATATTTTGAAGAAGTTATGAGTCCTGAGCGCTGAGTAACACTTTAGTGGTAAAACGACAACTCAGCACTATATTGTAAACTTATATGAAGATGTGAATGTGGTATGTATAAATGATTTATCGTCGCAATTTTCTAAATATACTTCTGGTTGGCTGTTTAACTTTCTTATCTTGGTTCAGAGGAGAGCCAATTGCCCACGCACTAGGTGGTAAATTGCCCGAAATGAATCAACCCGCACCCGATTTTACACTACCGACTAACACAGGTAATGGAAAAATAGCACTAAGAGATTTACGTGGTAAATGGGTAGTACTTTACTTCTACCCAAAAGACTTTACATCAGGATGCACTATTGAAGCACGTCGCTTTCAAGAAGATTTACCCAAATACATTCAAAAAAATGCTGAAATTATTGGGGTAAGTGCAGACGACATAGACTCACACGCTGAGTTTTGCGACTCAGAAGGATTAAAATTCCCTTTACTCGCTGATACTACAGGTAAAGTAAGTAAAGCTTACGGTTCATGGATGAACTTTTTCTCAATGCGTCACAGTTTTATTATTGACCCACAAGGAATGTTACGCGAAACTTTTGTTAAGGTCAATCCAAATATTCATAGTAAAGAAGTTCTAGCACGATTAAATGAACTACAACAAACAGCATCGTAAATAAATGGACTTTGAACCCCAAAACACCGACGAAACCCCTACACCCAGTATTGAATTTGCCGAACCAACACCTCGTAAATCTTTAGAGATATTACGAGATGCTGAAGCGTTACTACGTCGTCCAACTGTTGCTGCCATTACTCCAATTTTACCTGTACCCTTGAGCAGGTGCCTCGAAGAGGTGAATAACGTAGCAGATAATACGTTAAATCAGCTAGCAGAAGTAGATGTAGAGCAAATATCAGACTGGGAGCTGCGACCAGCAAGGATTCAAGTTGGTTTAGGTTTTGTTGGTTTCAGTGCGCTGATGGTCATCATTTTGTTGCTGTACTTAAATACACTCCATCCAGAATTAAGCCCCATCGAACAAATCGCAAGATATTGGTACCAATATATTTGGTTTGTTAATCTTGGTGTAGCAGGTATGTTTGTACTTGGACGCGAAGCAATGCGTCCGGTGCAAAAACCTAAAAAAAGAAAACGCAAAATATATATAGATAATTTTTAAGCAAGCATCTTCAAAAACGTACATTCCCAAACTAAACGTGGTTGAGCGTAGCAAAGTAGATTTTTTCTAGTTTGTTCGAGTAGCTTAATAATATTTGGTTGATGTCGCTGTTGCCAGTACATTTGTTGTAAATAGTCAACCAACCATAATTGAGCTTCGGTTTCTAATTCTTTGTCGATTTGTTTGGCTAATTCTAAACAGTGCCGAAGGTTTGCTGGTGCCTTAGTAACAGATTTTAATAAGTCACAATTTATAGATTGCATTTGTTGGTATGATTCTATTGCTTCTCCGGGACTTCCAGCAGCTATATTGATGATTGCTTGATGCTGCAATATTTCTTGATGTCCCGTTTTTGTTAGTACTTGTGTCATACCTGCTGTGTCTAAGCGATGAAATGGTATGCGTTGGCATCGCGACACAATAGTTGGTAATATGGCATCTAAGTTAGGCGCCGTTAAAATTAATGTTGCTTTTCCTGGTTCTTCAAGAGTTTTAAGTAAAGCATTTGCGGCGGACTCTGCCATTGTTTCGGCTTGTTCTATGACTACGGCACTTCTAGGCGCCAACATTGGGGGACGACTTAGAAATGTTGTAATTTCACGGACTTGTTCAAGCCGAATAACTGGTGGTGCCTTGCGTTTAATTTTTTTTTCTGCTGCTTCTTGTGGAGTATAACGTTGTCCTTGGTGCTGGTATGTTGGTTGCACCCAAAGTACATCAGGATGATTACCTTGCTGTAAACGTTTAGTCGTCGAGTCACTCGATATATTATTAATAGAGTGTGAAAATAATAATTCAATGAAGCAACGCGCTGCTAAACTTCGCCCAACTCCATCGGCGCCTGCAAATAAGTATGCGCTCGCAATTCTATTTTTGGTTACAGCTTGTTTCAGTAACTCTACTGCCTGTTGTTGTCCAATCAGAGGTGCAAAAAAATCTGTCATTTTATAGATAGGTCACGAAGACGTTGAGTGCAAATTTGCTGAATTTGAGTTTGTATAGTATTTTTGTCCTGGTTTGCATTGATTCTAACAATTTTTTCAGGGTACATGGTAGATAGAGTTGTGTATCCTTGTTGTACACGATGGTGAAAGTCAATTTTTTCTGCTTCAATTCTGTCTGCCACTTGGACGCTTTTACGTTTACGTGCAAGTCCGGTTTCAACGTCAATATCAAACCACAACACTAAATCAGTTTCCAAACCAGCAATAGCAATTGTATTTAATTGGTCAATTAGATTCATATCTAAATTGCGACCATAACCTTGATATGCAATGGTGGAATAAATAAAGCGGTCGCATAATACATATTTTCCTGCTGCCAAATTTGGTTTGAGTTCTTGCTCGACATGTTGGGCGCGGTCAGCAGCATATAATAAAAGTTCAGTGCGGGGATCAATGGCGTTATTATTAGCTTCGAGTAATAATCTTCGCAGATGTATTCCTAAATTAGTCCCCCCAGGTTCGCGTGTAACCATAACTGGCACACCTATACTTTGCAACCATTCACTAGTTAATTGAATTTGGGTAGTTTTCCCACATCCTTCTACCCCTTCAAAAACGATTAATTTGCCATGCATAATATTTAAATAGATTGTGAATCCAAGCCCTTTAATTGGTAATTTTCGTCAAAATCAGCTAATACTGGGTAAATAATTGGGTACGTCTCATCAATACTGACTAATCTTTCCTCATATTCTCTTAAATAACCCTTACGTCGTTCATCGTTGATTTTAGTGGCGCCAAATACAACAAAAGGAGGTAATACATCAAAACCAACATATCGCAAAATTCCGTGATTGATTGGGTAAAGAATAGTATGAATATCACCATGTAAACCAACTTCAGTGTACATGGGTAATTTTCCACCTGTAGTTAGCGACAACATCGCTTTTTTTCCTTTAAAAACACCATTATCATACCATTTGCCACCACCATAAATCTTACCTGCTGCAAATACTTTATCCACCCATCCTTTTAATATTGCTGGTAAACCAAACCACCACAATGGAAATTGAAAAATAAGTAAATCGCACCAAAATAACTTTTCCATTTCGGCTTTGATATCTTCAGAAAAACCATCATTCTCGCTTGCATAATAATCTTCAATTTGCTGCTTAAAATAATCAGAGTCTTTTTCTGAAGTAAAGTTACGACGGTCAGACACAGGGTTAAAGTTCATAGCATACAAATCAGAAATAATTACCTCATTACCTGTTTGTTCAAGAACAGCTTTTGCATGTCGAGTTAATCCAGCATTAAAACTTTGGTTTTCGGGATGAGCGTGAACGATAAATACTTTCATTGGCAACATTAAAAATTAAGTTAACGTAATCAAATCAATGACATCTTGGTGACGACCGAGCAACTCTTTATATTCAATAATTTGTTTTAAAGGCTTAACTTTTAATCTTAACCCTTCATAATAAAAAGTATTAAATATAGACAAATCATCATCTAATTTAACAGGTGTATCATTGTGATATATAAATGCTTCCTCAGCTTGATTTATTTCAACATCCACTCCATGAATAACCAAAGTCATCATAAATAAATCAAACTCATCATCAACAATTCGCATTAAATCAATAGCTATATACTCCTTAAACAGTTCGGCAACTAACTCAATATCTTTTTGTACCACCTCAATATCAATATCATGTAACTCCCAATGGGAACCGTAAAGATTGCCAGCTAACCCACCTGTAATACGATATGTAATATTATGTTCCTCAAAAACTGGAATGATAAACTTTAACGCTTGAATATGATTCTCAGATATAGCATCATTCATAGATATAACCCTTCCTCTCTTTCTTCTCTTTCTTCTCTTCCTTTGCGTCCTTTGCGTCCTTTGCGGTTAATTATACTAACCCTCAGTGTACTCACGAGGTGTATAAACCCAAACCCCCTCAGAATGCTTAACCACACGTGTTTTACTCGACCCCACCAAAACCAAAGTACGCATATCAACTTCCGAAACAGAAAAATCTCCAAGACTCCTAACCAACACAGACTCCCCCACCCTACCAAGATTACGAGCAAGAACCACAGGAGTTTCCGGCAAACGATACTTTAGTAAAATGTCGCGTGCAGACGCTAACTGCCAAGTACGTTGTTTCGATGCAGGGTTATAAAAAGCGATAACCATATCAGAACTAGCAGCAGCAATAATACGACTTTCAATTATCGACCAAGGCTTAAGAATATCAGATAAAGAGATAACACAAAAATCATGCCCTATCGGCGCCCCAATTTTAGCAGCAGCAGCTTGTAAAGCCGAAATACCTGGAGCAACCTGAACTTGTACATGCTGCCATTCTGGAACAGCATTTGACTCCAATACCTCAAATATAGCCGCAGCCATTGCGTAAATGCCAGGGTCTCCAGAAGAAACAACAGCAACATTACGTCCCTCTGCTGCCAAGTCTAAAGCCATCTTTGCTCGCGCCAATTCTTCACGATTATCAGACTCATGGCGCCGTTGTCCAGGACGTAAGGCCCCTGCCAAATCCAAGTAAAAACTATAACCAACTAAATCAGTTGCCTCATTGAGTATACGTTTAACTTCAGGAGACATCCACCCACTAGCACCCGGTCCAGTCCCAACAATAAATAATTTCCCTCTCGCCCTACCAATTGCATCAGCATCAATAATAGAAGAAGACAAAGCTATAGATATCTCAATAGAATCATTTGATACTTGCGTTAATAACTTACCAGATGAACCCGTTGCAGTCAGCGCTAGTAAATCAGCCATTTTAGCTTGAGACTCTATATCTTCTCCTTGACACATCTGTATACTTTGTAACTCCAACAGCCGAAGCGGTACATCTAAAACGCGCGCAATTTGATTAATCACAGTTTGAGCAGCGTCTTTATTTAAAGCAAACACACCTGCCACCGATTTTTCACTAAGTCCAGCATTTACAAGCAATTCCTTAACTAACACTACCGCATCTTCTACTTCTATATCGTTTACACGGTTTACACTGGCGCCAATAGCCAAGGTAGCAGGATGATAAACTAAACATTCAGGAGTATAATCTGTCTTATATTCAGTTACGCGAATCTCTAAATCTCCATTCGCATCGAAAGGTAGTTTGCTGTTAACTAACCAATTTAGGTTTAAGAGCGCATTTCCTTCCAACTTGACTTTTGCACCAGCAAGCAAATCTGAAATAAAACCCTTTGCAGCTTCAGGATTTGCTAAGTAATATCCTTTTGGGGGAGCGAGTAGTGCAGTACGGAAGCGAATGTCTCCTGTTGTGGTAATTGCTGGTGGAACTTTAAGCACTGCTGCAATAAGTCTTGCCATATCATTAACCCCCTGGAGTCCACCCAACAGAGGTACAACAGCACTACCATCTTCAGCAACAGCTAAAACAGGTGGCTCTTGGCGTTTGTCAGAGATAATAGGAGCAAGCGAACGAATCAAAATTCCCGCAGCACAAACACCGACTATCGAGGTTCCACTAGCGAACAAATCACGTAGCGTATCCCCAAAATCATCAAAACTCCTATCAACTCCTGTAGTGCGCTTAAGTAAACCGTAAACGGTAGCACTAGGTAAAGCACTTGCGATTTGGCGCCCAAGTGCAACACTATTTTGGTTAAGTACAATAATTGCAGCAGGTGGAAGCATTTCTTGATGGTAAATGTTTAACCTGAATCATATTACCAAGGTAAAAGGCGCCTTTCACATCATTTCACACCCTTGAAGTAGCAACCCCTTACTTTTTTGATAGGCACCAACCGCACTATATAAGCGATAATGCGTTGAGTATGATGTTTGGATAAGGTGTGGAGTGAGGAACAGTAAATGACAATCAAGCGAATAATATTAATTTTATTAACGGTGTTGGCAATTTTGACATCAGGGTCAAGACTATATGAAACTTTACAAGAACCTCAGTATCAAAGCCGCTTAGAACTTTACCAAACCGATATAGTTTTAGAAGCAGCAGCTTGGAAATCAGAAAAAGATGACAAAAACTACCAGGGAGCGCAAAACGCTATACTAGGTGCCAACCCCACAGAAAGCGCAGCAGAACAATACTCAGAAGCGCGTCAAAAAGCTAAAACAGCTATAGAAACAACTAAACAGCGAATCGAGAAACTGCGTCAACCCATTGCACAGCAACCAAACGAAGTAGACTTAAAACTAGCTCCTCAAAAAGAATTAGACTTAAAAGTTTTATTAAAGTCACTTGACGAACAACAAAAAATACTAACAGAACTCGAACTACGTTTAGGAGTACTGCAAGCAGAACTTTCTAAAACAGATTTAGCACTCGCAAGTTGGGAACAAGTCGAGCAACGCAAGCTAACTTTTCCAGACATGAGTCAAACCGCGCGTGTATTATCAGGATTATGGGGTAATCAAAAGCAATTACTACCATCAGCTGAAGAATCGATTCAAAGTCAACTCAATGGCTGGTTTAAAATCCGTGCACTAACCCAACTATATACACTTCAAGAACGTAGCGACGCACTCAAAACTCTGGAAGTATTACAGCAACAACAGGCAGAAAAAGCCTTACTACAGTTAAGCATTGTTGGGGTAGTTCCTAACTTAGCTGGACTCATTGGTTTCGTGACGCTGATTTTTCTTTTGGTTCAACGCTTGTTAAAAGGGAAAGACTCAATATTAGCGACTAACAGCACATTAGCTTGGACGACACCTTGGAATGGTGAGACGATTTTACAAGTTTTCGTCGGTGGCTTCTTCTTTATGGGGCAAATTTTAGTTCCCCTAGCTTTTTCTCTATTACCTCTTCCTCGTCCTGCTGGTAATATCCGTTTTCAAGCTGTGTATGTACTAATTAGCTATATTCTTCTTGCTGCGGGTTCAATATCAGTTTTATATTTCTCTATCAAACCGTTTTTACCACTCAATCACGATTGGTTTCGGTTTCGTTTAGGTGGCAAGTGGATATTGTGGGGATTAGGTGGTTACTGCGTTGCTATACCCATCGTGCTTTTCGTGTCATTGGTTAATCAACAAATTTGGCAAGGACAGGGTGGAAGTAATCCCTTGCTGCAACTCGCTCTCGAAGCCAAAGATTCTGTTGCCCTAGGTATATTTTTCACAACTGCTGCTATTGCTGCTCCATTGTTTGAGGAATTTTTGTTTCGTGGTTTTCTATTACCATCGCTGACTCGCTACATGCCTGTATGGGCATCTATTATAGTTAGCAGTTTTATTTTTGCTGCTGCTCACCTCAGCTTGTCAGAAATTTTACCTCTAACCTCATTGGGGATCATATTGGGGATAGTCTATACTCGTTCTCGAAATCTACTGGCACCAATGATGCTGCATAGCCTTTGGAACAGTGGTACACTACTCACTTTATTCGTACTAGGCAGCAGTAACAGCTAAATGTATGCCCTAAGACCCTTGACAAAGGCAATAACATTTGCATTAATATATTTCAACAAGAAAAAACACAAGTAAATTATGTATGTAAGCGATAACCATTGTTAAGTTAATTACTATTGAATCCCAAAAAATACGTTAAAAATCTAGCCCGAATTTAGCAAAGCATCTACTATAATAGTAGTGTCGAGCTATTTGCTTCAGAAATACCTGATTGTCTGCTTCACTAAAATTTGGCTGATATTCCGAGCTAATAAATATAACTGAGCTTCGATTGCAGTTTTTGTACTGGTAATAAGCGCGTGGTGAAATCGATGTTAATTTTGTTCGGATTTTCCGAAACAAATGTGATAGCGATAACGTCTGGTTATTAGTATTCACGCAAACAAGTTAGAACAGTCCGGAAATAAAGCTAATTAGTTGTAGAAAGTAATATACAGTAGTAGTTTTGAAGATTCTGCGTCCTGGCTTGTTTTGAGCAAGATTAATCTTGTTCTTATTCTTCATGAACATGCTATAGCTTGATTTATTATCAAATTAAATTGTAATTACATAAAAACCTGATAGTTGCAAGCTTTAGACTATGCAGCGTGGTTCCCTATAAATATGTTTAGAGCGTTTTTGTTTATATTTAGGCGCCCTAGATTCGGCTATAAGTTCACGAACATGTGTTTCTACTTACGTTCATATTTATTAGTAGCAGGAATCTGCTCTTATCTTCTCATCAAATCAAGCAAATAAAATATCGACTAAAAATCGACTACATATAGAGCGTAATTTTTAAGCTACGTTCACATAAACTTTATGGTTTATTTTCTAGTCCTTTTAGTCGTTAACTGGCATCGCATTGTCGTCTAGCTTTCGTCAAATTATATATAAACACTAAGGAGCAGTACTTAATATGGCAAATCTCACCCCTAGCCACGCTACAAAACAACTGTTATCTGGCTACTGCGGTATTATTTTTGGTGGATTAGGTATTCATAAATTTGTTTTGGGTTACTCTGCCGAAGGCTCGATAATGCTAGTTGTTTCTATACTCGGTGCCATTTTTGCTTATGGCATTCCATTTATAGTTATGCAACTCGTTGGGTTAGTCGAAGGAATGATTTATCTCAACAAAAGTCATGAAGAGTTTGTTGATACGTATTTCGCCAACAAACAAGGTTGGTTTTAAAGTCAAATTCCCGGCTTCTTGAAACGGTCGGGAATTCTATTTACTAAAATATTCATTTTATATATAGGTTATTCAATATGATGTTATTTAAGAACAAAAAGACAATATTAGGAATTTTTGTGTTGTGTAGCATGGGTTACTTCGGTACTGTATCAAATTTAGAAGTAAATAGTTTTTTGCGGGGTGAGTTCATTTTGATCCCGCTACAAGCTTTAGCTTTAATTTATGTAACTTTTTGGCGGCGCCAGGATATAATCAAGGACAGGCAAGATGCCCATCCCACAAGAGTCTAAAAACTTAAAGAAAAGTTAATTAGTTTGACAATATGTCAAAGGCGTGGATATAGCTTACCCTCAAATAAGAGATGCTATTTAAATAGCGTCAAAATTTTTAGCAAATCCACCCATTTTCCATGCAACTTGTTTCAAAAACTGATTTACTCAAAGAAAATACCCAAAACGAACCATTAGAAAAAATAACTCTCGATATTACAGGAATGAAGTGTGCTGGATGTGTTCGTAATGTAGAGCGCACACTAACTCAATATCCAGGAGTTGTTACTAGTAGCGTGAACTTGGCAACTTCGGTTGCTGTGGTTGAGTCGAGTGGTGTTGATGCTTCGGCATTAGCTTCTCATTTGACTCAAGCAGGTTTTCCATCTCAACCCCGTTACTCGCGTACTACTCCAAGTAAACAAAACCAAATTCAAGAAGTACGTTCTGCTAACTTAAATTTATTTATAGCTGGGTTTTTGCTTTTAGGCTCAATTTTGGGGCATTTAAGCAACATATTGGATACATTTTTACCTGGATTGGATAATATTTGGTTTCACTGTGGATTAGCGACACTGACGCTTCTTATTCCTGGTCGTTCAATTTTAATCGATGGCTGGTTGGGTGTACGTCGAGGAGCGCCTAACATGAACACTCTCATAAGTTTAGGAAGTGTTACAGCTTATACAGCGAGTTTAATAGCATTATTATTTCCACAGATGGGATGGGAATGCTTTTTTGACGAACCAGTAATGATGCTGGCGTTTATTTTATTAGGGAGGACTTTAGAACAACGTGCGCGCCATAAAGCTGCTGCTGCTTTTACAAATTTATTGGAACTTCAGCCACAAGTTGCACGTTTGATTGGAAAACCGAAAGATGTAAATTCGTCTAACTTTGTTGTTTCTAACAATGTAGTAGAAATTCCTGCCGAACAGGTACGAATTGGAGAATGGTTACAGGTTTTACCAGGAGAGAAGATACCAGTTGATGCTGAAGTGGTACAAGGACAGACGACTGTTGATGAGTCGATGCTAACTGGAGAATCTGTGCCAGTAATTAAGCAACCAGGAGATAACGTTACAGCTGCTACGTTTAACCAATCTGGTGCAATTATAATTTGTGCAACTCGTACTGGCGCCGATACTACAATAGCCCAAATCATAGCTTTAGTAGAAGCCGCACAAACTCGTAAAGCTCCGATACAAAAACTCGCTGACACTGTTGCTGGTTATTTTACTTACTTTGTTCTAACTGCCGCACTATTAACTTTTCTATTTTGGTACTTTTTCGGCATCCACATTTGGCCAGATATTGCTGCCGTAACTACAACAATGTCTCACCACTCACTCAGCACTCAGCACTCATCACTCAGCACTCATCACTCTCCTTTATTATTAAGCCTAAAACTTGCGATTGCCGTGATGGTAGTTGCTTGTCCTTGTGCGTTAGGACTTGCAACTCCAACAGCTATTTTGGTTGGTACAGCAATGGGCGCCGAAAAAGGTTTATTGATAAAAGGGGGAGATGTTCTAGAAAAAGTTCACAAGCTTGATACTATAGTTTTTGATAAAACAGGTACGCTTACTAGTGGAAAACCTACGGTGACAGACTGTATTGTATTAGGAGAAATACAAGTAGAGAATCTTCTTAAATTAGCAGCAGCAGTAGAAAGTGGTACTTGTCATCCTCTTGCGATAGCAATTCAAACCGCAGCTCAAGAAAAACAGTTAACTATTCCCGATGCAGTAGATTTTCGTACCGAACCAGGTTTTGGAATTTCGGCGGTAGTAGAAAATAAAATCGTATTCTTAGGTAACTATGAATGGGTCACTTGGCAAGGTATTATAGTTGATGAAAGTACGCAAGAGAAAGCGCGTGTACTAGCCAGTGTTGGAAAAACGGTAGTGTATTTAGCTTACGATAATAAAATTGCTGGAATTATCGCAGTTGCCGATACCCTTAGACCTGAAGCAAAAACCACCGTAGAAAGACTTCACTCCTTGGGTTTGCGGGTAATGATTTTAAGCGGTGACCGTATTGAAGCTGTTAACACTATAGCTGCCGAACTTGGTATAGGCGCCACCAACATTGTTGCAGGAATACCCCCAGCGAAAAAAGCTGAGGCAATTCAAATGCTACAGAAATCAAACCAAGTCGCAATGGTTGGTGATGGTATTAATGACGCACCAGCTTTATCGCAAGCAGATGTTGGAATTGCACTCCACTCCGGAACTGATGTAGCAATAGAGACCGCATCAATTGTACTAATGCGTGATTGTTTAACCGATGTCGTAGAGTCAATAAAATTAAGTCGTGGCACTTTTAATAAAATTCGTCAAAATTTATTCTGGGCTTTTGCGTATAATACGATAGGGATACCACTTGCTGCGGGTGTTTTACTTCCAAAGCTAGGTTTCGTTTTAAACCCAGCTGGTGCTGCCGCTTTAATGGCTTTCAGTTCTGTTAGTGTTGTGTCAAATTCTCTGTTATTACGATATTCCCGCAGTTAAATGTCTGTAACAATTTGTATTACAAAACGTATTGCCTAGTTTGACTAATGTGAGGTTAAACTAGGTCAATGTGCAGTTTTTTGTCTAAGTATATACAACAAATTAAGTGCGCTACTTTTATTTGCAGTACCCAATAGCAAATAAGTTTTTTAAATACTAAATTATACAGTATCTAGAAGCAGAGAGCATGGCAGTAAATAATACTCAACCAATTTTTACTCATCAAAGTTCAACCGATTTTGGCAACGATTTTTCGATGGCAGCAGAAATAAACGAAAGCCACTTATTAATTATCGAAGATGACCAAGGACGCAAAGAAGTCACACTTGAGCGTCCTGTATATTCGATTGGCAGAGACAGAGATTGCGATATTTGTCTAAACTCTCAATTTGTGTCGCGGCGCCATGCCGTATTGGTAAGATTACCACGCGACGATAATAGTCAAAGTTATTATTATCGAATAGTAGATGGAGACAGCAAAGGGAAACCAAGTGCAAACGGGTTAGTGATAAATGGACGCAAGCTACCTGCACACGACTTGAAAAACGAAGACGAAGTGGTTTTTGGACCCCAGGTGCGAGCAATATACTATTTACTCAAAGATTCCATGCGGACAGGACAAACCGATGCTAGCGAGTACGACATTACTCTGATCAATCCTGGTATGACCGATGACCTTGACGACTAGTAGGTTGGATGGAGGAACAGAACCCAACATTGTAATTTAGTGTTGGGTTCCGCTATTTGCTCCACCCAACCTACAATGACTAGCCAGCAATACTTTCAATTAAATTCCAATGACGACTAGCCTCGATTTCTTGCTTAATGTATTGAAACACTTGTTGGCAATGATTTTCGAGTTGAAGTGGAAGTTCTTCGTTCTTAGCTACTAAATTCATACGAGTTTCCGTCTCGGTGGCAGTAGTCTTATCGATGAGTAATTCTACCGTGACTAGCTTAGAAAACGGAACACTTCCAGGAAATTCGCGCGCCATAATATAATCAGCATTGTGATATTGCACATTCAAACCCGTACCTTGTAGAAGGTCTATAAGTGTAGGTAGAAGGTGGTCTATAGAAACAGAAAGAACAAATGAACATGTATAGCGAGCCATAATAGCCGCAAACCTCGCAACACTCCGTCCTCTTATAATAACCAACACCTGCTCAAAGTAAGTAATTTTTATATCAATTCAAAAAAACCTCCTCTAAAATAATGATTTGGTGAGGTTAGGTTGTAATAATGAAAGTCGCGATTGCTGGAGCAACAGGATTTGTAGGTAGTCGTTTGGTAGAACGACTTACCAAAGAAAATAATAATGTAGTAGTACTTACCCGGAATGCTACTCATGCTCAAAGAGTGTTTCCTAAGAGTTCATTCCCGAATGTGGAGGTAGTGTCAGCAACTTTAACGACATCAGGAGAGTGGCAAAATGCG
Source organism: Calothrix sp. PCC 7103 (assembly GCF_000331305.1). Classification (GTDB taxonomy): domain Bacteria; phylum Cyanobacteriota; class Cyanobacteriia; order Cyanobacteriales; family Nostocaceae; genus Dulcicalothrix. The sequence continues at coordinate 2,801,030 of NZ_KB217478.1, forward strand.
ATATCTGGGTGCGATGCAGTTGTGAATTTATCTGGTGAACCAATAGCAGAAGGACGTTGGTCTCCTGCCCGTAAACAAGAAATTCTCAATAGTCGTAAACTTGGGACTGCAAAAATTGTTGAGGCAATTACAAATGCCAATCATAAACCAAATGTGCTAGTAAATGCTTCGGCAATTGGTTTCTATGGCACTAACGAGACAGCAAGCTTTAATGAGACAAGTTCCCCAGGCAACGATTTTTTAGCATCCGTATGTCAAGCGTGGGAATCTGAAGCGCAACTTGTCAAAAACGCTGGTGTGAGATTAGTTATTTTACGTTTGGGAATTGTTTTAGGTAACGGCGGCGCCTTGGGTAAAATGATTACACCGTTTAAGTTGTTTGCAGGTGGGCCACTTGGAAGCGGCAAGCAGTGGTTTTCCTGGATTCACCTTGATGACGTGGTGAATTTAATAATTCAGGCACTGACAAAACCCGAAATGGAAGGAGTATATAATGCGACCGCACCTAACCCCGTTAGGATGTCACAGTTATGCGAAACAATGGGAAAAGTAATGGGTCGTCCTTCATGGCTACCTGTACCATCTTTTGCACTAGAAGCATTATTAGGAGATGGAGCAATAGTAGTTTTAGAAGGGCAACAAGTAATGCCTAAGCGGACATTATCATCTGGCTTTAACTACCAGTATCCAAATCTAGAACAAGCCTTAGTAGAAATACTCAAATAAACCTCTTGTAGAACAGGCATCCCTGCCTGTTTTATTTGTTTAAGTCTGTTTTACATTTTCTTAACAAAAACATTCTTAGACACCCAACTAATAATCCCACTCAGAATGGCACCACCCATCAAAATACCAATAGCGGGGTTGAATACAGGTTGCCAAAGTTGATGCCACAAATCAAGACCCAGTGGAACTCCAGTTGCATCACCAACGACAGCAACCGCAAACCAAGCAAATCCAAAAAATACTAAAAAGACATCAGCTACAAGTATAAAATTTAACCCGTTTAAAAATTTTTCTTTCATAAAAGGTATATGAGAATCAAGGTTAATGACGTATAGGGTAATGGGAATATTGGCGCCCTTAGCCTATACGTCACTTTTATCCAAAATATCTTCTATTCAAATATCCAATCTTTAACTTTTATTAAGCTTTTCCAATCAGGCTTTCTAGAAAGACCATCCTTAATGCTTTCTTCAAGTTCAGAGCGCCATTCTTCATTGACAAAAATTAGTTGCTGTGCAAACTCGACGTGCTGCCGAAGTCCTTTTTGTCCGGTTTCTAACATAGCTACAGCTAGGTTAACCCTCGCTTGTGGGTCTTGGGGATTAATTTTGACAGCTTTTTGAGCAGCCTTACATGCCAATGAACCCTTATCGTCAAGAAGATACAGCCAAGATAAACAAGTCCATGCAGCACTGCTTTTAGGGGAGCGGTCGCATATGTCTTTAAAAACAGGAATTAAAGTAGCTGGACTTTCCCCAGCTTTATAACGTTCGAGTCCTGAATCAAATAGTGATTCTAAAGTTTGAGTCATACAAAATTGGTCAAATACTCACAAAAACACAGCCATTCAATTCGCAATTACATAAAGATACACTACTCTTAGGTAATTACGAATTGTTAAATCCATTGAAGGATTATACGCCAAACGACTTACCACAGCCACAGGTTTGTGAGGCATTGGGGTTGGTGAACTGAAAACCACCACCAATCATGGCATCGCTGTAATCGAGCATTAAGCCGTAAAGATATAATAAGCTTTTACGGTCGCAAACTATTTTGAAGCCCTCATAGTCAAAAACGTCATCATGGGGTGTAATTTGACTTGCGTCTTCAAAGTCCATCATATAGGACATTCCGGAGCAGCCACCTTGACGTACTCCCACCCTCAGACACAAGTCCTTATCTTGTTTGTCGCGTAAAGATTTGACTTGACGCAGTGCAGCTTCACTTAATTGGATTCCTCGTTGTTGGGATTGGGTTGCTTGTGTCATATGATGATTGAACTCCTTAAATTTAAGCTACTGAGTTTATGGGTTAGAGCGCAAGAAAGCATAGTTTTTATCTTTATTCTAGCTTTCTATTGGGTTACAGGCAGCCAAATTGTAAATACTAGGCCGTCCATCGTTCCTTATATTTTTATTCTAGAATTGAGAGATTCAGTATGTTAAAAGTTTAGCATTTGAGTTAAATTGCCCTTATAACAGCTTAACTTTCAGCAAAATTACTGGCTTTATACAGGTTTGGCTTCTCCATTCCCAAAATTGCTCTCGTTACTCTCGTTACAAATCGCTTGTTTTGATTCACGGTTGTATATGACAAGTTTTAATCGCTCTACCAGTCGTCGGCTGAAGAAGTTACCCCAAATTCCTTCTGTATGGGAGGGCGATCGCCGTCCATTGTCATCGCACCAAAAGTCCGAGGATGATAAAGGCGACTGTATTCTTTGGGTAGATGGTTCACAAGGAATTGTTCGAGGCATGGATGTGGTAGCATGTGACGCTGGTCCAGAGGCAATTGTTCGGACGCTGATGCGCGCGATGGAAAATCCTCACAGTCCAGCTAAACCATCGCGTCCGTTGCGGATTGTAGTGCGCGACCGCGAAATACAATTTTACCTACGTGGTGTTTTGCAAGATTTAGAAATTGCAATAGATTACACATCCGAACTTCCTTTAATAGATGAGCTATTTCGTGGGTTTTCCGAAATTATTGACAATCAAATTCCTGATTTACCACCGCAGTATGCAGAACTTTTACACTCGAAAGCTTACGCAATATGGGAAGCTTGCCCGTGGGACTTTCTGCAAGAGCAGCAAATTATATCCATTGAAATTAACCAATGGGATATTGGTACTCTATATGCCTCAGTAATGGGCATGTTGGGGATGGAGTATGGAATTTTACTATATAGATCAAGTGAATCACTTAAGCGCTTTCGTGCCACTGTTTTAAAAGATGACGATACACAAAATTTAGAAGAAGCCTTTTTAAAGCAAGATTGTTTATTTTTGACTTTTGAGCGCAACTCTGACTTAGAGGACGAGGATGATGACGACGACGAGTACGAAGACCTTGCGGAATTACCAATCTCAGAAATCAGCCCGACTTTTGGTAATATTCATCCTTTAGAGGGGTTACGCTCTGTACTTTATGATGAAGAAGCCTTAGTAGTACATGTAGCACTTGAAAGTTTAATTAAGTTTGTTCGTGAGCATCGGCGCCAACTTAGCGAAGAGATTTTTCCATCTTTGAGTCGTAGTTACCGAATAGCATTACCAGAGTCAGAACAGACAAAATCTATTAACGTCAATGTTGCGACAATGCCAGAATTAGCAGCCGAATTGGAAGAAATGGCTGGTTTTGATACAGAAGACGAAGAAGATATATATGACACACCAATGTTTCGTTCGCTTCGCGATGATTTGATACCAGACGATTCGTTTTTAAGTTTAGGGGTCGTATCGTGGGAAATGTTAGATTATCTTCAAAAAGGCGTTAAATACCAGAAAGCAGGTGATATAAAGCCAGTTGGTGATGGTTTACCTGTGATATTAATACAAACCTCACGTCCTAAAGCAAAAACTGTCATCGAGAGTATTGAAGAAGCAGGTGGACTGAAAGCAATTTGTTTTAACCCCGGCGCCGACCCTATGGGAACAGAAGTATACGACCTAGGTTTGCTACAAACCAAGAACGGTGAATTATTTTTGTTTGGAGAATTTGAAGACGACGACCCGACCCATGTAGAAGCTCGTAGAAAGTGGAACCAAAGGTGCAAAAATACTCAAGGCTACTGCGGACTAATAATTGCCAAAGGGCTAACAGGGGCTAGTCGCGGCAACCCTCAACTGCGTGACATGATGGCGTTGTTTGAAGGTGTATCCCTCTCACCCCAGCAATTAGGCATCGGAACTTTACAATTAATGCCCGAACTTCAATATGAGTAAAAAGTGCTAAGTGCTAACTCCCAAATCCTAACTCCTAACTCTACTCAGCACTTTCCCCTATTATATAGTTCAGAGAAATCACTGTTGCAACACCTGTATTAAGTAATATAAATTACTTTAGCATGGGTAGTATAACTTCTGAATTCAGTTATGTTTAATACAGCATCGGTTTCTGGTTCGCAAGGGGAACATAAGCCAGAAGTTTCTCCAGTAATTCATTTAGCCAAAATGTGGGCTAAAAAATATGTCCAACGTTTGGATAAAGTAAATGACATACACGAAGGAGGAAACTTAAGAGAAAACACTGTTGAGCATATGTATAATTTATTACGTCAAACCAGTATTGACGCTTGGTCACAAACAGAGAAGCTAATTGGTAGAGAAGTACATCGTCATGAAATCGACCGCACGCTTATTGACCCGTGGCAAATTTCCCAAGATTCTTTTGTTATATACAATAAGGCTATAGATTCATATGCTAAACAATTACCACCTGAACACTTAGCTACAAAAATAGGTGGGTATTTGGGGAAAGTGCGCTCTAATTATACGATGAGTGATGCGCGAGTAATTGGATTTGTATCAATGCAAATACATTATACAGGGCAAATCTTGCTCAGACAAATTCCATATTCAGAACGTCAAGTAGTTAATAGTTACTTTAAGGTTATTGATGATTATCTTTACATGCCTTTACAGAGAGCGTATGAAGCGTCTGCCAAACATGAGCTAAATTCGACAGTTCTGCAAGTCATTCAAAAGCTATTACCAATCAGTACTGACATTGCACGGTCGATATGTGAACGAGTTAACTTGATTTACCCAAGATACCATACGTACAGCGGCTTACTTTCCGATCCAGTTGTAAAAATTGCCAGCACCCGCGATGTTGAAATGTTTCAAGTTTATTTATGGGTGTGTGTACTAGAAGACAGTATTAGCTCAATTCAACACGAACTGTTTCCATTATGTGTAATGCTTTACCCTGCACTTAAGGTTCAGTGGGAACTAATACGAACGATGATTCACCTACTACGTCAAGAAGTTGGTGCCAGATTAGGAGATACAGAGAAAACTCTGTTTAAACCTTACCTTGAAATTTTATGGGAAATGTTCAGCCCAGATATTTTTCCAGATAGTTACTAAATTTTTACTAAATTTTTACTAAATTTTTACTAGATTTTAAATAATTTTTTATACATTCACCGAGACTTTCGACAAAGCTTTTAACAAGCTATTGGCGTATGTTGCTAAGTGCTATGGACTTTTTCACAAAAGTAACTTTGACTTGATGTCGTATATTTTTTGACATCCAAGCTTATCAACTCATAAATTTTGGCTAAAAATACTGATTCATTAGTCACTATCGGACGATTATCATTATACATAATGATGCCAAATAACTGCCACTCAAAATTCATTAATCTCTACCCCAAATAGTAACCAAAGATAGTTACTCTTTATTAAGAGAGTTAGTATGATTGTAAAATAATTGTAACAGTTATTACATATTACATATTATGTATTATGTCTACTGTCAAGAGATATGATTAAAAATTTAACTAAACAACTATATTCTTTACAAATATTTCATGAAGTAAAACTATCAAAATAGTTTACACAATAAATCAAGATTACTTAAAGAATATAAGTGAATAAGAGACAAGATATACAATTGAATAATCAGGTTAAGAATCATTTTTAGCTTGTAATATCCAGAAATACCAGGGTAATAATGAAAAAAATATTGGAAGAGTCAAACGAGCATTGGTTGGGTGCCACCCCATCTTTAGCATCGCAATGGGCAAAAAAGTATTTACAAAATCTCGATAACGGGTTGTATCAGCAATGCGAACCGGAGAGAGAGAGCCTGAACAATGTTGTATCTCAAGATGGGCGTAAGAAAACCGCGCAGTCGCTCTTAGGTTCTTTACGGACGATTAGCCACCTAGCCTGGAACCGTGTTGAGATATTACTAGCAACTGAAGCAAAACGTCATAAGATTGAACCCGAACTCATCAAACCGTGGGAGATAACCGCAGAATCATTTAAGATTTACGAAAAAACTTTGAAAGTTTACACTCAACAGGCGCCGATACGGCAATTGTCTACGGTAATGCAGTTAGCACGTACTGGTAAACCTTTATCAGAAAAAGTGTTAAGTATTTATACTGGACAAGACTCACGTGTGATTGGGTTTGTGAGTATGAAATTTCACTACACAAGCCAAATGCTGCTAGATACTTTATTACCTTTGAAACGTTCAATAATAAGTGCGTACTTCCAAGTAATTGATGACCATTTATACATGCCACTTCAAAGAGTTTATAAAGCACCAGCAGAACACAATTGCGATTCAAAAGAATTATCAGCAGTGCAAAGCTTATTACCAGTCAGTACTGAAATTGCTAAAAATATATCAAAAAAAATCATTGACATTTATCCCAACTACCGATGTTCTTCAGGCCGTTTAAACGATGCAGCAGTGATGATTTCGAGTATACGTGACATTGAAATGTTTCAAGTTTTACTATCAATTCTTATGGCAAATGTTTTCTCCCGAAGTTTTTGGATAACTTGATTTACGTTCAGGTTGCGATGAGTTGCATGAGGATTTTGTAAATTCGTTATTTGCTTAACAGTAACAATATCAAGTTAATTTATAAAATTTTGTTCAAGCAGGATTGTTTTATCCTGTTGATAGTTTCTCCTGTCGTAATAGTCAGTGTGCAATAATTTTTTTGTCACAATCAACTACAATGAATCTCAAATTTTATACTTTATTAGGATATGATAAGTATTCTGCTAACCCTAAATTTATTTTATTGATGAAACTAGTAATATAAGATGCTCCACCGCACATAAACATGATATATTCTTCACTCGCGTGATTACAAACTACAACTGAATTTGGTTCAAAGAAGCATAACAAAAATGACTAATAAGAAATGGGCTGTCAAACGCATAACTGTTAATTTAGCGGCACAGGAAGCAGAAAGACTAGAACTGTACTGTCAGCAGACTGGTAGACCTGCAACCGATGTCATCCGAGAACTAATTCGAGGCTTACCAATTAACGAGGAAGCGACGAATAACGTCAGCGCGAATCGATAACAAGTCTTGGAACGTTAAAATCTCGTTCTCAATATCTACTAATTTTTGAGTAACTCCAGTTAGTGACTCCTCACACACTTAAATTTCTAAAATTTTTAAATCTATTTCACCCTTCTACACGCACGTACCCAACGATGTGAGTGAGAACTTATAGCGACAAATTGCCACTTCTGACACCAAGCCAGTTAAAATTTGTAAAGATAACTGGAAAAGGAAGTACGGAATGCGCGTTGCAATCGTAGGTGCTGGTTTAGCTGGACTAGCAACCGCTGTAGATTTAGCTGATGCGGGCTGTGAAGTCCAAATTTTTGAATCGCGTCCATTTGTGGGCGGAAAAGTTGGCAGTTGGGTTGATTCGGATGGCAACCACATTGAGATGGGTTTGCACGTCTTTTTTGGCTGCTACTATCAACTGTTCGATTTAATGCAGAAAGTCGGTGCTTTGGATAATTTTTTACCTAAGCAACATACTCATACCTTTATTAACGAAGGTGGACGTGTTGGCGCGCTTGATTTCCGCTTCTTTACTGGCGCCCCTCTAAATGGATTAAAAGCATTTTTTACAACATCGCAACTTTCGGCATATGACAAATTCCGAAACGCGATGGCATTAGGTACAAGTCCAGTAGTACAGGGGCTAGTAGATTTTAATGGCGCTATGCGAACTATTCGTGACCTAGACAAAATCAGTTTTGCTGATTGGTTCCGCAGTCATGGTGGTAACAACAAAAGTTTGCGAAAACTCTGGGATCCAATCGCCTTAGCACTAGGTTTTATTGATACAGAGAATATTTCCGCACGGTGTATGTTGACAATTTTTCAGCTATTCGCCGTTCGTACAGAAGCCTCTAAATTAAGAATGCTGAAAGGTTCGCCCTACGATTTCATGCATAAGCCGATTTTGAATTATTTAGAAGAGAGAGGCGCCAAAGTTTACACTCGTCGGCAAGTTAGAGATATTGTATATACAGAAATAGAAGGACAAACACGCATCACCGAAATAAAAGTAGCAAACGGTGATAGCGAAGAAAGTATTATTGCTGATGCTTATGTAGCAGCTTGTGATGTACCAGGAATTAAGCGATTAATACCCTCTGATTGGCGCAAATGGTCAGAGTTTGATAACATTTACAAGTTAGATGCTGTACCTGTTGCAACTGTACAATTACGGTTTGACGGTTGGGTTACAGAGCTAGAAGATGCGAAACAGCGTACTTCACTCGAACAAGCAGCAGGAATCGATAACTTATTATATTCTGCCGACGTTGACTTTTCTTGCTTTGCCGACTTAGCGCTAACTAGTCCCGACAGTTTTTACCGTGAGGAGCAAGGTTCATTAATACAGTTAGTATTAACACCGGGTGACCCATTTATAAAGCAAAGTAACGAAGAAATAGTTGAACATTCTCTCAACCAAATCCATAAATTATTTCCTTCATCACGGGAATTAAAATTAACCTGGTCAAACGTAGTAAAACTGGCACAATCACTATATCGTGAGGCGCCGGGAATGGATATGTATCGTCCCAACCAAAAAACACCAATTGTTAACTTCTTCTTAGCCGGAAGTTACACACAGCAAGACTATATTGATAGTATGGAGGGCGCCACGCTATCAGGAAGACAAGCAGCCAAAGCAATATTAGAAACAGTTAAAATGTAGGGTGCGTGACGCTACCAAAATTCTGAAACAAAGCGATAATCCAGTAGCGTCACGCACCTTACGCGCAGATAACCCTTTCCCCCATTAAAAAATAATGCCAGACTGGTTAGAGCATACCGTGCAGGTCGAAGTAGAGGCACCAATAGATTTCGTATGGAGTCTCTGGTCAGATTTAGAACAAATGCCACGTTGGATGAAATGGATTGATTCAGTAAAAATACCCGAAGACGACCCAGATATATCAATATGGAAACTTAGCTCAAACGGTTTAGAGTTTAGTTGGCGTTCTCGCATTCTAAAAAAAATACCACTACAAATAATCGAATGGCAATCTATTGATGGACTACCAAATCGTGGCGCCATTCGATTTTACGACCGTAAAACCAGTAGTATCGTCAAAATGACGGTTGCTTACGCCATTCCTGGGGTTATCGGTAAGATTATGGATAATTTGTTTTTGGGGAAGGTTGTAGAATCTACTCTTGATGCCGATTTACAACGTTTTAAAGAGTATACACTTCGTTCTAAGAGCTAAAGTCCTTAATATCTACACTAGGGACTAAGGACTAAAGTCCTTATTACCAGTTCACCAGGTTGGGTCACTAAATAAATTAATAGTTAATTCTTGACGACCGGGTGGTATGGATGATATACATGCACGCACAGTTTTTCCGTCTTCGTACTCTACTGTGCAAGCGTGGCATGAACCCATTAAACACCCTGTGGCGATAAATACTCCCGCACGGTCGGCAACATCAAGTAGAGGTTCTCCCACTTCGGCATCAATAGTTATATCATCGGGTAGAAAACGAACACGAATAGTCATGGGTTTGTTAACTTAATCACAAAAACGCTGATAAATCTAAATGCCGTTCAACTTCATTCGCAAGGGAATCTAATAGATTTTCGCGCTGTTCACGGTAATTTGCAACACCTGTAGGTAATGATTTTAAACCACGTTGTTGACGTAAACGGTTTAACCAAGCTCGGCGCCAAGGGCCATTATCAAATATTCCGTGTAAATAAGTTCCCCAAACAGATTGACAACCATCAACTAATCCTAAATTGGGGTCATCGAATAATGCTTGGTACCCTTGGTTATCGTTGGGTGGAATTTCTGTGCGTGAACGTCCCTGGTGAATTTCAAATCCGGTAACAGGTAAACCGAGGTGTGGGAAATTTGAAGTTACTTGACGCTGACGAGCAATTTTTTGTCCAGTAATAACTGTCTTTAATGGTAATAATCCTAACCCTTGGAATCTACCTGCTTGACCCTCAATTCCTTCAGGATCTGCTATCATTTGTCCTAAAATTTGGTAGCCTCCACAAATTCCTAAAACCGTTCCACCAGAAGCAGCGTAGTGTTGGATAGCTTCTGCCATGCCGCTTTTTTGCATAATTAGTAAGTCGGCAATAGTCGTTTTTGTTCCAGGTATAATTACTGCATCAGGATGTCCTAAATCTTGCTTTGGACTTAGATATTTTACTGATACACTTGGCTCTGATTCGAGTGGGTCAAAATCGGTAAAGTTAGAAATGCGAGGCAAACGAATTACTGCAATATTAAGGTCGCTGCCATGTTTATGCGGTTTACGTTCGAGTAAGTCCAACGAATCTTCGGCAGGAAATACAAGCTCTAGGTAAGGAATTACACCAATTACTGGAATACCCGTCCGTTCCTCAACCCATTTAATTCCTGATTCAAGTAACGAACGCTGTCCTCGAAACTTATTGATTACAATACCTTTAATTAACGCGCGCTCATCTGGCTCTAATAGTTCTAGAGTACCAATAATATGAGCAAAGGCGCCACCTCTATCAATATCAACAACTAATATAGTGGATGCATTCAAATGTTTAGCAACTCGCATATTGGTTAAGTCGCGGTGCTTAAGATTAATTTCCGCAGGACTTCCAGCACCTTCGCACACTAACAAATCAAATTCGGTTTGCAAATGCTGTAAAGATTCTTCAATTGACCGCCAGCCTAAATCAAAATACTGTTCATAATATTCAGCAGCAGTAACTTTACCAACGGGTTTACCCTTCATAATTACCTGTGAAGTCATATCGCCTTGGGGTTTAAGCAATATAGGATTCATTTCCACCCAAGGAATAACGCCAGCGGCCCAAGCTTGAACAGCTTGAGCATAGCCCATTTCACCACCACTGGCTGTTACGTATGCATTTAGAGCCATATTCTGACCTTTAAAAGGCGCCACTCGCCAACCACGTCGCGACAAAATCCGACAAATAGCAGCTGTTAATAGAGATTTTCCCGCGTGGGATGTAGTGCCCACAACCATAATTGCTTTCATAAGTTAATAATCTATTAGTTTTTAGTAGAGGGAGTGGTCGCAAACCATGTGAGATGCCAATCGTCACTATTAGATAACGAGTGACAACTCAACTATATTAAAGATTTCATGAATGGGATTGACGTTTCCGTACTTATTATTCCCCTGTATCCTTCTTTAATAACTCATTCCCCCTTAATTCTAGAAGGGTAATCTCAAGTAGCGAGTCACAGCTTCATAAAAAATATCCAGAAACGTCGGTTGGCGCCAAGGTTTTGTCAAAGATTGCTCAACTAATTGGCGCCCTAAAGGAGTCAAACGAAAACTATCGGTTATACCCTGACCATCAACTTCGCGTCGTAATACACCAACTTGAATTAGCCAAACCAGCTCAGAGTCCGTAATTAATTCCGACAAAGGGCGTTTAGTATAACTATTCTCAACACCCTTAGTACCAGTAATTTCACTAATTGCCACCCTGTCTTGACGCATCGCATCAAACAAAGAAAACATAAAAGGCGAACAAATCAGCGACCGTAGCGCACGTTCAAGAGTCTGACCTGTATAAACGAAAGGTTTTTGGTTTTGATAATCAGCAAAAGACATAAAAGTTAGATATTCATCTTAAAAACATTGTAAATTATTGTAAAATTTCAATTGCATAAACAATCAGCAAACAGGGTAGTTTAATTATGGCTTTAGCAGTTGGTACAGATGCACCTGCATTTACCGCCAAAGATACCAACGGTAATACAGTGTCGTTGTCTGATTTCAAAGGTAAAACTGTAGTTTTATATTTCTATCCCAAAGACGATACTCCAGGTTGCACCAAACAAGCTTGCAGTTTCCGCGATGCTCAACCGGACTATCAAAATAAAGATGTAGTTGTATTGGGAGTTAGTGCTGATAACGAAAGTTCCCACCAGGCATTTACTCAAAAGTACAATTTGAATTTTCCTCTGTTGGCAGACACCGACCATTCACTTATCAGCGCTTATGATGTTGATGGTGGTGGATATGCGAAGCGCGTTACCTATGTAATCGATGGTAACGGCAAAATCACTCACGTTGATGCCAGCGTTAACACTTCCACTCACGCTAGTGATGTTTTACAAGCATTAGGTTTGTAATTATATATCGGTCAAGATAATGTTTTACTGGGGGATATAATAAATAAACCCCAGTAATTGACAAAAACTCATAGCTTTATTAAAAAAATAAATGGGCAGGCAAGAATGCCCACCCAACAAGAGAAATGTTTAAAAAGAATATAAATACTACTTGCTGGGTTCTAGTTTGATTATTTGTGAACCTTGCTGTGGTAGTGGTTGTACTATGTTGCCTGTATTTTGTGTATTGCCATTTTGCATCATTTGTTGTTGCCGCGCGCGGAATGCTGCTGCTGCTTCGTCTAATTCTTTGCTTTGTTGATTGAAAAAATCTGGATTGTAATTGTTGATACCAAGTTGCGCGTTGTGAATCATTTGGAACATATTGAACGGACTTTGCTCGGTACCACGACTAAATGGGTCGCTAGGTGCGTCGTAGTTTTGTGGGTTAGTTTGGTTGCCAGGGAAAGTTTGCGCGTTGCTTGGTTGTGCTACGCTTGCTAAACCTAGTCCAGCTAAAGATAAAAGTGCTAATAATCGAATTTTCATAGAGTCTGCCCCTCAAGTACTATAGTTAATGATTGTTTCTATTCTACGAAAGTGTCCGGCGTAGTCGAGGTTGTATGCTCAATAATGCTACAGCTGCGAACCCTACTAATACTAGTAAGGCGCCACCGAAGGTCACATCACCCCAAAATGACTGCATTACAACACTATTTAATCCCCAGTTGCTATGAGTGTAGAGGTAACGTATTGGTTCAATCGCGTAGCTAAGAGGGTTAAGGGTCGCAATTGTTCGTAACCATGTAGGCATAAATGATAATGGTGCCAATGCAGTCGAAGCGAATAACATCGGTAGGGTACTAACGAAAATAACTGCGATAAGTTCAATATGTCCTGGTAAAGTAAATGCTAAACCTAAGCTTAAAGCAGTTACACCAAGTGCTAACGCAAACACAATTAGTACTATTGCACTTAAACCTGCTGCGTTAGGTAGACCTGCACCTAAAAATGATGCGGCGCCTATGATAACGGCAGTTTGGAGTAAGCTTTGACTAATAATAAAGATTGCTGACGCGAAGACGATGGAAAAGCGTGATGCTAAAGGTGCTACTAGTAAACGATTTAAGAATCCAAACTCACGGTCAAACATTACAGGAAGTCCAGCATTGAGCGCTCCTGCAAATGCTGTAAAAACAATGATACCTGCTGCGAGAAATTGACCGTAATTGGTTGTACTGCCAAATATACCTTTTGGTGCATTTTGAAATAAGGCACCAAATAGTACTAACCACATTACAGGTTGAATGATACCAGCAAATAAAGTACTGGGGCGCCGTTGTAGTTGGATGAATAAACGTTTTGTAAGCGCTAAAGTTTCTTGAACTATTTCACCGAAGGTGTTATTTGATGATTTACTAGCATAGAGTTGCGGTGATGCTACTTGTTGCCAGTTGATATCTGATTTTGGAGGTAGTATGGTGCCACTCATAAGGATTTTGGGTTTTAGATTTTGGATTGAATTCAATAGAGTTTTAGCGCATATTCTGCTTTTTTTCTGCTTTGGGGTCGCGGTTTGCTGCTGCTGCAAGTTCTGCGTCCATAAGAGTGCTTCCTGTTGCAGCAAGGTAAACGTCATCTAGACTAGGACGTGACTGGGCAATACCAAACATGGGTAAACCAGCGTTGTTCAAAGCTTGTTGAATTGTGATTAAGGTATCGTTTTGCGGAGTTACAACTAAATTAAGCGAATTACCTTGCGCGCTATTTATAATTACATTTTGTACAAATGGCAAAGATTTGAGTAAATTTTTTGCTTTTTCTGCTTCTTCCTGCGGAGAGAATTCACGAATACGCAGCGTTATTCTATCTCCTCCTATTTTATCCTTTAACTCAGATGGCGTACCTTGGGCAATGACCACACCACGGTCTATAATTGCCACTCGGTCAGCTAATGCGTCTATTTCTTCTAAATAATGACTAGTAATTAATACTGTTGTTCCAGCTTCGCGCAGCTTTCGTAAAAATTCCCAAACAATAAACCGACTCTCAATATCGAGTCCTACTGTTGGTTCGTCTAGTACTAGCACATCGGGTGCATGTAGCAACCCTGCTGCTAAGTCTAAACGCTTGCGTAAACCTCCAGAATAAGTGCCAGTCTTTTTATCGGCGTATTCTTGTAAACCTAGTAAACTAAGTACTGTGTCGATTCGCTGCTTTGTTACTGCCGCAGGTAAATGGTAAAGTGCAGCTTGTAATTGTAGCAGTTCGCGACCAGTTAATATTTTATCTAATGCGACTTCTTGCGCTACATATCCTAAACGTTGTCGTGCAGCTTTTGGGTTCTCTACTACCGAAATGCCAGAAACTTCTACTTTACCAGCATCAGGTGCCGTCAAAGTACACAATATACGCAAAGTAGTTGTTTTGCCGGCGCCGTTGGGACCGAGCAAACCAAAAATTTCTCCTGACTGCACCTGAAAGGACACATCCTTGACAGCTTCAGTTGCACCATAGCGCTTTTTTAAATTTTGAATCGAAACTGCGGGAGCCATAATACATTCCTAAACTATAAAAACTTAACTATAAAGACCCGACTCAAAAAAATATTAACAAATCGCAACACTATTACTTTTATCTTAGCGGTCATGTTCCCATATAAACCTGTTTCGAGAAAATGGGGAATTAGTGATTTCCCTAAATGTATCAACCAGTCCTAGAGTCTTTACAATAACTTGTATAAATTGATATCTATAATTAACTAATCACTGAGGTCGGCCCTGAATGGACAGAAACCGTCTCCGGGCTTATTTAACATTGATTCGCGAATTGCTACGATGCCCAAATGGAGAAGAGTTAGCTTTGTTACAAGCTAATTTAGAATTGGTTGATACAAATTTGATTGAACTGATGGAGCGAGTAGCCACGAGGGCAACACAAAGAAGTAATTTCAGCACAGCTAATTTCTTGCTGGACTTAGTGCAGCAACTCAAAGAAATGCTGGTGCCACAACAAGAGCAATTTGATAACGAAGAGAAAGCGTATTCTGTTTACATGCAGGTCATTGAGCAATTACTTAACTGTCCTAGCGGCGCCGAAACAGAAATTTTGCGTTGGCATCAAGACATAATAGATACAAGATTTATACTGACACTGGGACAGGTTACAGCGATGTTTACTGATATTGGCGAAAAAAAGGCAGCTGAATTTTTACAAAAAATTGCAGTACCTTTAACTCAAGCACTTAGTAATGCCAACTCAAATATAAATACAAATTTATTGCCTTCACAGTACATAGATTTTCTTGGTGATGTGTTACGATTAACAGCGAATAGTAACGGTGACACACAAGTTATTTATCAGTTGCTAGAAGAAAATTTAGATAAACTCAACATCAACTTTGCTCAAGCTCTAGATAATTGGGCAACTTCTACATTAATTGCGGTAAACCAAGAAATAGCTTTGAGTATTGTTACAGACATTGTTAATTTCAGTAATTTAGTTCAAGATTTTGCTAGTGGAGAATCTGCTTATAATGTAGAAATTGCAATTGCAGGTTATGAAGTTGCGCTGCGAGCATATCGTCGTGATAAGTATCCACTGAAATGGGCAGGAGTGCAAAATTACCTTGGCAAAGCATATTTGAAACGTATTTTAGGTGATAAAGCAGTTAATGTAGAAGTTTCTATTGAATGTTATCGCGTTGCCTTGGAAATATATGAACGCGAGCATTTTCCAAAAGAATGGGCAGAAACATTACGAAATATGGCTACTGCTTACCAGCATCGTATTTATGGAAACAGGGAAGATAATTTGAAAGCAGCTTCCGAATATTTTCGTATTGCATCCCAAATATCTTTTGATGACAATGAGTAATAATCTCAAAATATTGGCGCCTAGTGTTCACTTTTTAGCTTTTAATTTGCAAGAAAGTGATATTATTAAACTTAAGTCAAATAGGCGCCGTATCAGAATTTAAAGCAGCATTAAATATATCTAAAAATAAAATTGACCGCAGCGTTGATAAATATAAAATTATTTTGCAACAGTTAGCTAATCAATTTGAGTATGAAAATCTTAGTTTTTTAGAAACACTTGTTACTACCAATTGTTCATTTTATGAAGAACGCATTGAAGCAAGTATATTATACTTTGAAAATGGTTTTAGATTAATTGATAACGCAATTTCATCGATTCGAGGTCAAATTGCTATTGAACAAACTGAATTATAAAGTCGGCGCCTCGATGCTCAAGAAGATAATGACCGAACTTTACAACAAAGAATTACAGCGTTAGGTTTTGGTTTGAGCGTTGGCGGCATATTATCTCAAATTATCGCTAACGAAAAATTCGCTCCATAATTTATTGTAATCAAAAATGGAGATGGAACAGTAAGCTATCCATATTATTACATAACAGCAACAATTTTCTGTGTCTTGGTCGGCTTTATTTGTGCATTCATTGTTGACAAAGTAATTCTTTTATTTCCGTGGTTCAAAAAGTAAGCACTTGCTTCTAATACTCTATGTCAAAAGTTTTGGAAGGTTGTAAGGTGGGCCGAAGCCAACCTTACTAGGAGTTAGTTAATTTAGTAATATGCTGTTAATATTTGCTGCTGTAGGGGAATAATATACTCGAACTCATCATACATCAACCCCTGACACATGGCAGTTTTAAAAGGCAGTATCCCTGGTTATGACCTCAGTGAATTACTTTACGATGGTTCCAGAACACTGGTTTACCGAGGTGAACGCTTGATTGACCAAAAACCTGTAGTTATCAAACTGCTGAAAAATCCCTACCCTAACTTTAGCGAGTTAGTACAATTTCGTAACCAGTACACGATTGCCAAAAATCTAGAAACACCAGGGATTATTCATCCCTACTCATTGGAACCTTACCAAAATGGTTATGCTTTGGTGATGGAAGATTTTGGTGGAGTTTCACTGCGGGATTATATTCGTACACATACCCTTGACCTGTGGCAGCTTGTAGCTGTAGCTATACAAGTAGCAGATATTTTGCATGGACTAACCCTTGCGCGGGTTATCCATAAAGACATCAAACCTGCGAATATTCTTATACATCCACATAGTCAGCAAATAAAACTAATTGACTTTAGCATTGCCTCGCTGCTACCTAGGGAAACTCATGAAATACATAGTCACAATCTACTCGAAGGCACATTAGCTTATTTGGCGCCAGAACAAACAGGAAGGATGAATCGTGGGATTGATTATCGTGCTGATTTTTACTCGTTGGGGATAACTTTATATGAGTTATTGACAGGAAAATTGCCGTTTGGGGTTGATGACCCAATGGAGTTGGTGCATTGCCATATTGCAAAATACCCTCGCTTAGTACATGAAATTAACTCAGAAATTCCCCCTGTACTGTCACTGATTGTAGAAAAATTGATGGCGAAAAATGCTGAAGACCGCTACCAAAGTGCATTAGGGTTAAAGTATGACTTGGAACGCTGCTTGTATAAGTTAAAAGAAACTGGCAAAATCGAAAGCTTTGAAATTGCACAGCGTGACATTTCCGACCGTTTTGTCATCCCTGAAAAACTTTATGGTAGAGAAGAAGAAGTCAAAATATTGTTAGACGCTTTTGAGAGGGTTGCTGGCAACTCATTACAAACGGATGAAACGGATACTGTTAGAAAATCTGCTGCAGAATTAATGTTGGTAGCGGGTTTTTCGGGAATTGGTAAAACTGCTGTTGTTAATGAAGTACACAAGCCAATAGTAAGGCAGCGTGGCTATTTTATTAAAGGAAAATTTGACCAGTTTCAGCGCAATATCCCCTTATTTGCATTTGTCCAAGCATTTCGAGATTTGATGGGACAACTGCTTACTCAAACTGATGTAAAGCTTCAACAATGGAAAGCTAAAATACTACAAGCTTTAGGTGAAAGCGCACAGATAATTATTAAAGTAATTCCAGAATTAGAACGTATTATTGGGCAGCAACCTGTTGTAACGGAACTTTCAGGAAATGCAGCGCAAAATCGCTTTAATTTACTATTTCAGAAATTTATTCAAGTTTTTACTACTATTGACCATCCGTTAGTTATTTTTATCGATGATTTGCAGTGGGCTGATTCTGAATCGTTGAAACTGATGCAATTATTACTAAATGAAGCAAAGACGGGGTATTTATTATTAATCGGCGCCTATCGAGACTCGGAAGTGTTTGCGGCACATCCGCTGATGTTGACCTTGGAAGAGTTGCAGAAAAATAATATCGTATTAAATACTATTACCCTGGCGCCGTTAAAAGAAACCCATCTTAATCAATTAATTGCCGATACTCTCAGTTGTACAACTCAAATAGCTTCACCGTTAACGCAACTAGTTTATCAAAAAACAAAAGGCAATCCATTTTTTAGCAACCAGTTTCTGAGAGTTCTGCATGATGATGGATTAATTACTTTTAACTCGTGTGAAAGGCAGGTGGGATGGCAGTGTGATATTGCTCAAGTTCAAGCAAAGGCAGTTACCGATGATGTTGTTGAATTTATGGCATTGCAGCTACAAAAGTTACCATCACAAACCCAGAATGTGCTAAAACTGGCTGCGTGTATTGGTAATGAATTTGATTTAGCGACACTGGCAATTGTTTGTGAAAAATCTCAAGTAGAAACAGCCGAAGATTTATGGAAGGCATTGCAGGAAGGGTTAATATTGCCTACTACTGAGTTTTACAAGTTTTTCCAAGATAGTGACAATGAGAAAACGACTCAATTATCCACAATTGGTGACCAATTACCTAACTATAAATTTCTTCACGACCGAGTGCAACAAGCTGCTTATTACCTAATTCCAGAAGCTCAAAAACAAGCAACGCACTTGAAGATTGGACAATTGATGAAGAGTAATATATGGTCGGTAGAGCGGGAAGACATTATTTTTGCAATCGTTAATCAATTAAATATAGGCGCCGCCTTAATTACTCAACAAGAAAACTTAGAAGAGTTGGCACAATTAAATCTCCTAGCAGGACGCAAAGCCAGAGCCGCAACAGCGTATGAACCTGCTTGGTATTACGCGAGTACAGGTATTCAGCTTTTAGAAGATTCTTGGCAAGAAGCTTATGACCTAACTTTAGCGTTGTATGACCTAGGCGCTGAAACAGCTTATCTTTGTGGTAAGTTTGAACAGATGAAACTGTTATCAAATGTTGTATTAGAACAAGCTAAAACCCTGCTTGACAAGGTGAAAGCTTATGAAGTTAAAATTTTCACTTGCGTCGCACAGAAAAAACCATTGGAAGCTATTGAAATTGGGCTACAAGTGCTGAAGCTATTAGAAATTAGCTTTCCACAAAAGCCTACAGGTGAAGACATCGGTAAAGCAATAGCGTACACAGGTTCACTAATTCCTGAGAATGGTATTGAAGACTTAATTAATCTTCCCGAAATGACTGATGCTTCCAAGATAGCTACTTTAAGTATCTTGAAGAGTATATCTAGTTCTGCTTACATAGCCAACCCGCCATTACATTTGCTAATTCTCTTGTCAATGGTAAATTTATCTATCCAATATGGAAATGATCCCCTATCCACAACTGCTTATTCTGCTTACGGAACAATTTTATGTGGCGTCGTTCAAGACATTGAAGCTGGCGGAAAATTTGGCAAACTAGCTTTAAAATTATTACAAAAGTATAACAATCAAGAAAGAAATTCTCACACATTCATGCTGGTTGCTACATTTACAATGCATTGGCAAAGTCATGTTAGAGAAGCACTATCACTTTTACAGTTAGGCTATCAAAATAGCATAGAAGCTGGGGATTTACAACATGCCGCTTGGAATCTCTTCTTTGAAAGTCAATATTTATGTTTTGTTGGTCAGGAACTTAGCCAGTTAACAGAGAAGATGGCTAACTACAGCAAAGCTTTTAATCATCTTAAACAAGAACTGCACTTTAATTATCATCAGATATTTAGGCAGTTTGTATTGAACTTAACTGGTAGCTCGGAAACTCCATTTATTTTAGTTGGTGAAGCTTACGACGAGTCAAAGCTGCTACCACAACATCAGCAAGCAAATGACACAACCGCACTTTACTATTTTCACCTGAATAAACTTATTTTATGCTATCTATTTGAAGAATTATCTCAAGCTGTAACAAATGCTACAATAGCAGAAACATATTTAGAAACAGCAACAGCAACGTTGTTAGTTCCTATATTTAATTTTTACGATTCTCTAGTACGACTTGCAGTCTATCGTCATTGCTCAACAATTGAGCAAAAAAGCCTTATGGAGAAAGTAGAGTTAAATCAAGAAAATATGAAGAAGTGGGCGATTCACGCTCCAATGAATCACCAACATAAGTACGAGCTAGTTGAGGCAGAAAGGTATCGCCTCTTAAACAACAAAGTGGAGGCTATTGAATCTTACGACAAAGCTATTGCGGGAGCGCGCGCAAACGAGTACCTTAACGAAGAAGCACTTGCTTTGGAACTAGCTGCTAAATTTTATCTTGAATGGGGTCGAGACAAAATCGCTCAAACTTACATGCAGGAAGCTTACTACTGCTACGCACGTTGGGGCGCCAAAGCTAAAGCATCTGACTTAGAAAAACGTTATCCGCAATTGCTACAGCCCATCCTGCAACAAAAACAACTTCGCCTCAATAGCTTAGAAACAATTTCTACTATCATCAAATCGGCGCGTACAGTTAATCAATCCACACAAACATCTACTAGTAACAGCACTTCAATCTCGTCCGTTTTAGATTTTGCTACCATCCTCAAAGCTTCTCAAACCCTTTCTGGGGAAATTCATTTAGATAAATTACTTACCTGTTTGCTCAACACTATCATTGAATCCGGCGGCGCCAGTTTCGGCGCGCTAATGTTGCTGTGGGATAATCAGTTGTGGGTAGAAGCCATTGCTATAGAAGGACAAGAACCAATAATTTTACAAGCTAGTAGTATTGATAACAGTTCTGATGTTCCCGTTAGCCTAATTTACACTGTTAAACGTAGCTTGCAAACTGTTGTGATCAACGATGCGACAAAAGAGGATTCTTTGCTAAGTGACTCATACATTATCCAGCAGCAGCCCAAGAGCTTATTATGCACTCCTATATTAAATCAAGGTAAACTTCTAGGCATTTTGTATTTAGAAAATCACCTAGCGATAGGAGCATTTACAAAAGAACGTGTTGAAGTTCTCAACCTTTTATGTACCCAAGCTGCTATTTCCCTAGAAAATGCTCGACTCTATCAAAAATCTCAAAATTACGCTCAACAACTCGAAGACTCGTTAGCTTCACTTCAAGAAAACGCCAGATTGACAGCTTTCCGAGCAGATGTAGATAGGATACTCACGCAAGATTTTAGTCTAAAAGAAACTCTCCAACGCTGTACCGAAGTTGTTGTTCAGCAACTCGATGCAGTATTTTGTCGAATCTGGACATTGAATTCGGAACAAAAAATCTTAGAACTACAAGCAAGTGCTGGGATATACACTCACATAAATGGTTCTCACAGTCAAATTCCTGTTGGTAAATTCAAAATTGGATTGATTGCTCAAGAACGTAAACCACATTTAACAAATCAAGTTTTGGAAGATTCTCGCATTAGTAACCAGGAATGGGCAAAACGCGAAGGGATGGTAGCGTTTGCAGGATACCCACTTATTGTTGATGGGCAGGTTGTGGGTGTACTAGCAATGTTTGCTCGTCAAATTTTATCTGAATCGCTTTTAGAATCATTGGAATTTGCAGCAAGTGAGATTGCACTAGGTATTAAACGCAAGCTATCAGAAGAAGCGCTGCTACAATCGGAAACTCAACTGAGACAAAAAACGACTGAATTAGAAAATGTTTTGCATCAGCTACAGCAAACACAAACTCAGTTAGTACAAAACGAGAAAATGTCTTCTCTAGGTAACTTAGTTGCTGGGGTTGCACATGAAATTAATAACCCGATTGGGTTTCTTAAAGGTAGTCTTAATAATGCTCAAGAGTATGTAAAAGATTTACTCAAATATATACAATATGTCCAGCAACATCATCCACAACTGGCGCCTGCTGTCAATGATTTTGCCGAAGAAGTTGATTTAGAATTTCTAGCTGAAGATTTACCCAAACTAATTGCTTCAATGAAAGGGGCAACAGCGCGCATTCAAGATATTAGCACAAGCCTCCGCACTTTTTCCAGAGCCGACACAGACGAAAAAGTCGCTTGTAATATCCATGAAGGAATTGATAGTACCCTATTAATTTTAAAATATCGTCTCAAAGCAAACGAGTTTCGTCCTGCCATAGAAGTAATTAAAGCATACGGCAAATTACCACCTGTTAAATGCTTTTTAGGACAACTCAACCAAGTATTTATGAATATTTTGGCAAACGCTATTGATGCAATTGATGAACAATCTCAAAAGTATTCATTCGATGAATTAAAAGCAAATCCCAAACAAATAACAATTTCAACAGAAGTTTTGCAAGCTTCTAACACTGCTGTAATTCACATTAAAGATAACGGTTCTGGAATGTCAGAAGCTGTAAAGGCGAAAATTTTCGACCATTTATTTACAACCAAGGGTGTAGGCAAAGGTACTGGGTTGGGGTTAACTATTGCTCATCAAATAGTTGAACAAACCCATGCAGGTAAAATAATTTGTAATTCGGCGCCTAACATAGGAACTGAGTTTGTAATTAAGTTACCACTTATATAATACGTAGGTTGGGTTCCCGAACCCAACCCAACCCACACATTTATCAACTTACCAAGTCGGGAAATACAGACTGTACTGCTGGATGTACTAAGCGATGATTTTGGACATTGACTCCTTTAGCTAAAGCAGGATTAATTTCCAAAGCTTTTAATCCTAAATTAGCTAGCTGTTGTATATAAGGCTGTGTGCTGTTATTGAGTGCTTGGGTAGCTGTCCAAGGTACTGCACCCGGCATATTCGGTACACCGTAGTGAACTACGCCTTCTTCGATATAAACTGGGTTGGTATGAGATGTAGGATGTAAAGTTTCTATACATCCACCTTGGTCAACTGCTACGTCCACAATTACAGAACCCGCACGCATTTGTTTAACAAGTGTACGTGATACTAATATAGGTGCCCTTTTTCCTAGCACCAATACGGCGCCAATTAGTAAGTCAGCATCTTTAACAGCAGTTTCAATATGAGCAGAGTTACTATAAAGCAATTCAACGCGCGAACCGAATATTGTCTCTAAATAACTCAATCTATCGACATTTACATCTAATATCTGAACCGAGGCGCCCATACCAACAGCAATTCTAGCAGCTTCGGTTCCAACAACCCCACCACCTAAAATTACTACCTTGCCCGGTTTAACACCAGGGACTCCACCTAACAGTACTCCTCTACCCCCCTGTTGACGCTCTAAATATCTGGCACCAAACTGTACAGATAATCTTCCGGCAATAATACTCATTGGGGTTAGCAATGGTAATTTGTTGGCGCCAGCTTGTTCTACAGTTTCATATGCTATAGCAGTAACACCACAATCAATTAAATGCTCAGTTAACTTACGGTCAGCAGCTAAATGTAGATATGTAAATAATATTTGCTCTTTTTGTAAAAATTTATACTCATGTTCTAAAGGTTCTTTGACCTTGACTACTAACTCACGATTCCATACGGCTTCTTGAGTTGGCACAATTTCGGCGCCAGCATGGAGATAATCATCATCACTAAATCCAGCACCCACACCTGCTTGCGTCTCAACATAAACGCGATGACCACTTTCTCGCAACACGCGCGCTACTGAAGGACTCAACCCAACTCGAAACTCTTGGTCTTTTGTTTCCTTGGGAATACCAATTTCCATTGACTGCCTCTGATTTAATTTTGCTTTAGTGTAGTTTCTCTTAGACTAAGTTGCCAGTTTGATACGTTAGATACGAATAACTAATCCGTGGCATATTTTATTTTTGTTTACAGTATTTCCAGCCGTTTCTTGACTATTGGCTCATTTTAACTAAAATATATAAAGAATAATTACGTTTTGTAACAAAACTAGTTTGCTTTAATCGAAAGCAAAAGTGTCACAAACTGCTATAAACTTAAGTTTGCCTTATTGAGGTACTGTAAATGATGACTCAGCCACAACCTAGCATTACACCCAAGCTCGAAGAACCCAAGTTTGGATTTAATGAGTATGCCGAACGTCTGAACGGTAGAGCTGCCATGATTGGATTCCTCCTAATTGTCGTGATTGAATACGTCACTGACAAAGGAGTTCTAACTTGGCTCGGTTTACGATAGACTTGCCGGAAAACATAGTGTATAAGTTGTAGTCTTAGTTGTAACCTTACAGGTAAGGCTTCGTTGCCAGCCGATTATTAAAGTATCGGGCTGGTTTTTAATACATATGAACTTAATAATGACTTAAATACTGTAAAATGCCGTCTATCGCAAGATTGATGCTCACGGTTATAGTAATACCAATGTCTTAGCTCCGTGCTGGTAAAATGTCTTCCCCTGCTACATATGAATCAAAATTATAATAAATAATGATGGAGTTTCATTATTTGGCGCCGACTACAGGTGAAGCATTTTAGGTAAATTTATACAAAAGGCTAAAAGAAAAAGCTGTGATGAATATTGCGTTACCTCGTTTATTAAAATCTACATATCGTCGAGAACCAGTAGTTAGCGGATTAATTACCGTAGGGGTAGTTGATGCTGTAATTGGCGGGTTCGGTGACAGTTGGTCTTTATTCGCTTTTGGTTTAGGAACAGCGGGTATAACATTGGCGTTACGGTGGTGGCGCCTATCTGGGCAAAGTCGTCCTTTACCTCAAGAAGAACAACCAGTAAAGCAGCTTTACCTACCTGAACGCTCTTCAAGTACATCATTACCAATGTTGAGCGTTACTAAGAAAAGACCCCCTCAGTAGAAGAGTGGAAAGTGCTGAGTGCTGAGTGTTGAGTATTAAGTGCTAATTAAGTATTATAGAAAGTGCTTATAACTGTCATTCTGAGCGTAGCGTAATGCGGAGCATTTGCCGCAGGCTAAAATCTCTAAGATGCTTCACTCGTTCAGAAGCCACCACGACACAAGTGTACATTTTATCCGTTTGCTTTTTAACACAGAGACACGTAGAGACGCGATTAATCGCGTCTTTACATTGTCGGGAATTATGGGCAAGCAACCGATTATTAAAATCCAAATATTGAGCAAGTTTTGTGATGCTGCAAACCCTGCGGCAACAAGTAAACTATCACCTGGTAAAAAAAAGCCAATCAGCAATCCGGACTCAGCAAAAATGATAGCCCATATGGCTAAATAGCTAAATCCTTTCAGGGACTCGATTAAGGCTCGAACATCTAAATGCATATAATTATTTGTAACAGCACAAAGCATTGCATAGAATATCTTACCTTTTATAGTTTTTTCAGGATGGAAATTAAAATTAAATTTAAGTAAATTTGTTATGTAGTGTTACACGATATACATTAATCTTGACCCTCGTAATATTGTGGTGAAAATAATATGCAAAGATATTTAAAGATGATTAGACTATTTTGGAGTGCTGCGATAGCTGCCGAAATGGAATATCGGGTTAATTTTATATTGGCAAGTTTAAGTAGCGTAGGAAACTTGGCGGGTAGTTTGTTTGGTTTATTTTTATTTTATCGCAAAGGCTATTATTTCGCGGGTTGGTTATGGGAAGAGGCTTTATTAGTTCTAGGTGTTTTTACTCTGCTTCAAGGCTTTGCAGCAACATTTTTGGCGCCAAATTTAAATAAAATAGTTCGTCATGTTCAAGAAGGTACACTCGATTTTGTTTTGCTCAAACCCGTAAAAAGTCAGTTTTGGTTATCATTCCACACTTTATCACCTTGGGGATTGCCAGACTTGATTTTTGGTGTAGTACTAATTGGCTACGCAGGAACTCGTCTTGGTATAGAGATTAATAGTTATTTAATCAGCTTAATACCTATATCTTTTGGGTTGGTTGTACTGTATAGCTTATGGTTCATGCTCGGCGCCACAAGTATTTGGTTTGTAAAGATTTATAACGTCACTGAAGTTTTACGTGGTTTACTAGAAGCAGGTAGATATCCAATGGTCGCTTATCCAACAGCGTTTAGATTTTTCTTTACATTTATAGTGCCAGTTGCATTTTTAACGACTATTCCAGCAGAAGCAATGTTAGGTAGAAGTCAGGTTGGTTGGTTAATAGGCGCCGGAGTGTTAGCAGTTGGTTTATTCTTTTTATCATCGTGGTTTTGGCGGTTTGCACTACGGTTTTATACTAGTGCGTCTAGCTAACGAAAAGGGTAAAATACTAATTTTATGGATTTTGGATAAGGAATAACGAGGGTGACTCTAACACTTGGGGTGAACATCGACCACATTGCTACCATTCGTCAGGCTCGTAGAACGGTAGAACCAGACCCTGTAGCAGCAGCAGTATTAGCAGAATTAGCAGGTGCCGATGGTATTACTGCACATCTACGGGAAGATAGGCGCCATATTCAAGATAGAGATGTACGGTTATTACGAC
Source organism: Calothrix sp. PCC 7103 (assembly GCF_000331305.1). Taxonomy (GTDB): domain Bacteria; phylum Cyanobacteriota; class Cyanobacteriia; order Cyanobacteriales; family Nostocaceae; genus Dulcicalothrix. The sequence continues at coordinate 2,827,690 of NZ_KB217478.1, forward strand.
AGACGGTACGTACACATTTAAATTTGGAAATGGCTGCAACTGAAGAAATGGTAGCTATTGCACTTGACATTAAGCCAGATTATGTAACTTTAGTGCCTGAACGTCGCGAAGAAGTAACTACCGAAGGTGGTTTAGATATTGTTGGGCAAATTGGTAGAATTGGAGAAGTTGTTGATAAACTGCAAAGCGCTAATATTCCTGTTAGCCTGTTTATTGATGCTGAACCTGCACAAATAGAAGCTTCTACGAAAGTGCGGGCTAAGTTTATTGAGTTACATACAGGTAAGTATGCTGAGGCAAAAGATGAAAAGAGTCGTAAGCATGAGTTAGATTTTTTAGCTGCTGGATGCGAACAAGCTTTGCAGGCAGGGTTAAGAGTCAACGCGGGTCATGGACTTACTTACTGGAATGTATATCCTGTCGCGTGTCTTCCTGGAATGGAAGAGTTGAATATCGGGCATACTATTATTAGTAGGGCTGCACTAGTTGGTATTGAGCGTGCTGTCCGCGAAATGAAAATGGCAATACGCGGCGAATATTAATATGTGTAGAGATGTCATAGAGGGGTTTTTACTGCGAAATCTCAAGTATTGAAAACACAAGCCATAACTTCTATGACTGCAACAAACGCAAAAGAACCATCAAACGAATCATCCAATAACTTACCGCTTTGGGTACAACATCGCGATACGGTAATTGCATATAGTGCAACTGCCGATGTTGAATGGCGCACTGGCAAAGCTCCTGATTATTCTCGCTCGAACGATAATTTGAAAACAGAAAGTGTATGCAAGCACATTGAGGGTTCACTTGAAGCTATCGTTCAAAATTTGGTACGTACTTTTGAAATGGAAGTATCTTTTAAAACTAATCCACAGCAGTGGTTGTCAGTCGTTCAAGACAAATTCCGTGTTAGTACTAATGGGGGGCGTCAATTTGATGCTATAGAACTTGGCGCCAAAGGTACTTATAATGTGTTTATGGCAAATTCCGAACATTACAAATCGTCGGAAGAGTCTTTTGAATCCTCACATCACATTTTTCACACAACCTTTCCCAATGGTTTTCCTTGGGAATTGCTCGAAGTATATTCTGGACCACCTAACGTGACTTTCAAGTGGCGCCATTGGGGTCATTTCAAAGGTCAGTACAAAGACTTTGCTCCTACTGGTGAAACTGTCGAAATTATTGGCATGAGCATAGCAAAAGTAACTTCGGACTTGAAAATAGAATCGATGGAACACTACTTTGATAATTCCCTGTTTCTTACTCAGTTAACAGCGGGAGGGAAGGTAGCATCTGATACTAAGTCGCAAGGGTGCCCGTTTAATCCAGTTTCTTTATTTAAGCGATTCAAAAAGAGTTAATAGCGCTTGGATACAGCCAGTAATCGCTGTATCCTTAAATTATTAATTAGAAGTATAAGGAAGAAAAATGACGACATACTATTACGTTTTAGCAAGTCAGCGCTTTTTACTCGAAGAAGAACCATTTGAAGAGGTTTTGAAAGAAAGAACTCGTTATTACCACGAAAACGAAAAAGAAATTGATTTTTGGTTAGTCAAACAGCCTGCATTTCTTGAGGCGCCTTCCTTGCTGAGTATAAAAGGCAAGTGTCCACAACCATCTGCGGCAGTAATTTCAACTAACCCTCAGTTTATCACCTGGTTAAAACTTCGTTTGGAGTATGTCATTACAGGAGAATTTCAGGCGCCGAGCGAGTCAATACCCGATGCTTTGGCATCAATGGTAACAGTGTAAAGTGCTGAGTGCTGAGTTATGAGTTATGAGTGAAAAAATATTCTACTCAGCACTTCAATACTCAGCACTTTCTACTCATTATTTGTTTTGGGGAACAAAATCGAAGTACGCGAAATCTTTGAAGAGAAGCAATTTATGTGTTCAACTGTAGTGGAGAGATTTCAGACTTTATCTAGTGCTTTGTTTATTACGATTGCTGGGTTGATGGGCAGCATGAATTCTGTAGGCGCCCAACAGAACATTCCTGTTTGCCGTCCACCTAACGGTGGTGAGTATCTTTTGTTGGTAATTAGTCCTACAACTGATAATCAAAATCAATTGCGTCGCGTCCTGCCTTCAGAAACTAACACTTCTGTCTGTAGATATCTCAATGACATGGTAACCCGCATAGGTGGTTTTGGTAAGCTAGAAGATGCAAATCGCTGGGCGAGATTTATACGCGATTCTGCGGGTCTTTCTGCTATTATTACAACTCGACCTCAAGATGTAGCTACTAAACCAGTTGTTAAACCTGCTCCTAAACCACAAACGCTTGGTCAGGGTTATGCAGTGTTAGTTGATTACTTTAATAGACCAGAAACAGTGAAACAGGTACAGCAAGTAGTCGGAGGCGATATTGGCTTCGTTTCTTACGGTCAGCGTCCTTACTTGTTAGCAGTTTATACAACAAATTCTCGTGAGGCACAAAATACATTACAAACACTTTCTGAACGAGGCTTCTATACCCAAATGGTAGACGCGCGTAGGGTAGTGTTGCTGCGCCCCATCGTCAAATTACAATAATTGTAGAGACGCGATATATCGCGTCTCTACATTTTTAATAGGCAGCGCGCGCTAATAAAGAGACTGTAACACCCAAAGCTGAACCAGCTATAACTTGAAACGGAGTATGACCGAGCAATTCTTTCAAGCGGTCTTCGTTGAAGTTAGGGTGTTCGCGAAATAATTCGTCTATCATTTGGTTAAGAATACGCGCTTGTTTACCAGCAGCTTGACGAACTCCAGCCGCATCGTACATGACAATGATGGCAAAAACCGTTGCAAGTGCGAATTCTGGACTTTGCCACCCAACTGTTTGCCCGACACCTGCTGCTAAAGCTGTAACTAAAGCTGAGTGTGCGCTGGGCATTCCTCCAGTTGTGACTAAGACCTGTACATTCAACTTACGATTTTTGATGATTTCAACAGCTAGTTTCAGAGCTTGAGCCATAAAACAAGCTGTGAGGGCAACCAGCAGCACCCGGTTGTTAAAGATGTCGCCTATGTCCTGCATGTTATTTCAGATAAGTTTGTATATGTTAAACATTCTCGTGTCTGAAGTAAAGTATGTGATGCAACCTATTGCAACCAAGTAATAAAATTAGTGGTTACGATTTGTAATAAAGTGTGCTAAAGCAATCAACGGCTGGGCTTTTTCTCCGTATGGTTGGAGTTCTGCACATGCGTCTTTAATAAGTTGGTCGGCTTTTTTGCGTGATTCTTCGATTCCCCAAAGACTTGGATAGGTAACTTTTTGCGCTTTTAGGTCTTTGCCTGCGGTTTTACCTAACTGTTCTTGTGTTGCTGTAATATCCAAAATATCATCGATTATTTGGAATGCTAGCCCGATGTTTTGAGAATACCGTGATAATCGCTGTACTTCTTCAGTATTGGCGCCAGCTAAAATGCCACCACAAACGACACAAGCTTCCAAAAGGGCTGCGGTTTTATGATTGTGGATGAAGTTGAGGGTTTCTAACGTTGTGTCGGTTTTACCCTCAGATTCTAAATCTACGACTTGACCACCTACTAAACCAGCGGCGCCAACCGCGCGTCCAATGCGAGAAACGACTTTTAAAATAGCATCAGGCGCCACATTTTGAGTATTTTCAACAATGAACTCAAAAGCATAAGCCAGTAAACCATCACCAGCTAATATGGCGATGTCTTCACCATAAACTTTGTGATTTGTCAACTTTCCACGTCGATAATCATCATTATCCATTGCGGGAAGGTCATCATGAATAAGCGACATGGTATGAACCATTTCTAACGCACACGCGGTAGGCATTGCCATTTCAATTGTGCCACCAATCATTTCACAGGTAGCGATGCACAAAATCGGACGTAAGCGCTTACCTCCAGCCAGAAGCGAATAGCGCATTGCTTCGTAAATTTTGTCGGGATACTGCATAGGCAGCGATTTATCGAGAGCGGCTTCACAAATCTGCTGACGTGCTTTGAGGTAATCCTTAAGGTCAAATTTTGTACCAGGCTGGGTGGGTTGTTTAGTTTGAATATTATCCGCTGCTACCATGCTAAGTATCCTTGAGGTTCTGTCATATAGGTTACAATTTTAAGGGAGTAAGTTGATAAAGTTCTAAAATCTAAAATGTTTTGAGATAGCTTATAACAGTATTTTGTAGCAACATCGCAACTGTCATTGGACCAATACCTCCGGGAACGGGGGTAATATATTCTGCTACTTTTGAAGCTGACTCAAAGTGAACATCACCGATTAAACGGTCTTTGCCACTAGCATCAACAACGCGATTTATCCCCACATCTACCACAATTGCGCCCGGTTTCAACATTTCGCCTGTGACAAGTCCTGAACGTCCAACAGCAGCAATAAGAATATCTGCTGATTGAGTGATGGATTTAATGTCGTGAGAACGAGAATGGGCGACGGTGACGGTAGCGTTTGCTTCGAGCAGCATTAAAGCCAAGGGTTTACCTACTAATATGCTGCGTCCCAATACTACAGCTTGTTTACCTTGCACAGTAATTTGATATTCTTCTAAGAGCCGCATTACACCAGCAGGAGTGCAAGAACGTAACCCTTCTTCGCTCCGCACCAGGCGCCCCATATTTACAGGGTGTAAACCGTCAACATCTTTATCAGGTACAATTTGGTTCAGAAGTTTTACAGAGTCTAAATGCTCAGGTAAAGGTAATTGTACTAAAATCCCATCGACTTGTGGGTCAATATTAAGTGCTGCAATACTATCTTCAAGTTCCGCCAAACTTGTCTGAGTTGGAAAATGTTTCCCGAACGATGCAATCCCAACTTTTTCACAAGCACGCTCTTTACCACGTACATAGGCCGCAGAAGCCGGATTATCACCAACCATTAGTACAGCTAAACCAGGAGGGCGCCCGAATTTGGGTTGCAGTTCTTGAATTTGTGCTGACAAAGATTGTTGAATTTTGGCACTTAGCGCTTTACCGTCAAGGATTTTAGCAGTTTGTGTTTCCATTGGGAATGTTTAAATTTTTGAATATGGGTCTAGGGTGGCTACTATTCCCCAGCCCCTATTTTCTCAGATTCTTTGTATCAGTAGAGAGTATATTTTTTAGATTAAAGGGCATTGTAAGCTACTGTACTTTTCAGGGGAACTGACTTGATTAAAATGGCGACAAAGCACATACTGATACAAAACTTTCTCCTTACTTGGGGTGCTATGAAGCAGGCACATTTTTTTTACCATCCAATTTCAGTATTTAGTTTGGCTTTGGCAGTGACTGCTTTTGCTGGTTTAGCAAGCTGCTCAACTTTAAGCACGAGCATGAATGCCATAGGCGCCAATATCACACCGATTAAACAGCTTACACCACAGCAGAAAAACTCCACAGTCTACATTCAAGGCAAAATTGAAAAATATATACCGTTGCTGGATAAGCACGCATATCAGCTAAATGACTCCACTGGGTCAATCGTTGTTTTGACAAACCAAAAGGGTTTAAGCGTTGGTTCACAAGCTGTTTTCAAAGGTCAACTTCGCTACAAAAGCATTCCTTTAGCTGGGCAGGAAAAAGGTGAAGTTTATATAGAAGAGAAGTAATAATTTACACTAATGGCATAACTAGTAAATATTTATGAATATACCAACACAGGCTGCTATTGCAATTCTTTATCGAGATAATAAATTTCTAATGCAATTGCGGGATAATATACCCACCATCCGTTTTCCTGGATATTGGGCATTGTTTGGTGGACATATTGAAGCAGGTGAAACTCCTGAAGTCGCGGTACAACGGGAAATATTAGAAGAAATTGGTTACAAACTACCCTCTACATTTAGCTTCTTTGGTTGCTATCGTGACGAAAATGTTATACGTCATGTTTTTAGTGCCACTCTAGATGTCGAGTTTGAGCAACTAGCTCTCAATGAAGGTTGGGATATGGCAATGCTTTTGCCATCTGATATTTGTAAGGGTAGTTACTATTCTGATAATGCGAAGGAAGAGCGACTATTGGCGCCTGTACATCAACAAATCTTAATAAATTTCATGGATAATAGCAGTCAGCACTAATAACGCACGATTCATGATGCAAGTCAACAAATTTCCGCGATGGTTAACTATTGGAATTGCTTTTCCCCTAACTGTTTTAAATGGTTGGGTTTTGCTACAAGTGATTAAGTATTTTCAACCATTAGTGAATATATTTATTACTGCTATCTTACTCGCATTTATTCTGGACTACCCTATCGAGTTTTTCCAGCGACAGGGAATTAAGCGTAAGTTGGCAATTGCAGGCGCCTTGTTAATTACTCTGGTGGGGGGTGTTGGCATCACTATTACTCTTGTACCATTAATTTTAGAACAAATTTACGAACTAGCAAATATTTTACCAACTTGGATTGATTCAGGCACCGCGCAATTACAAGCGTTTCAAGATTGGGCACTTCAACAACAGGAATTACCGATTAATTTGAGTGAGATAGTAACCCAAGTTCTGGATAAAGTCTCAAATCAATTACAAACATTTACAGGAAAAATACTGGGCATTGCTGTAGATACTATTGGTACTTTAGTTAATGTACTACTAACAGTAGTATTAACTATTTATATGGTATTCAATGGTGAACAGCTCTGGGATGGAATTTTTAAATGGTTTCCAAGTCATATTAGTACCCAAGTTCGTCAATTGTTGCGTGAGGATTTTCAAAATTACTTTCTAGGTCAAGCTGTTTTAGGCTCTATTCTTGCAGTCTCGTTGATATTAGCATTTGTACTTTTACAAGTGCCACTCGCTTTATTATTCGGTGTTACTATTGGTATATTTTCGTTATTCCCGTTTGGAACTACCATTGGCATTATTATTGTCTCGTTATTGGTAGGGTTACAAAATTTCTGGTTAGGTGTAGAAATATTTGCTGTTTCTGTAGGACTCGACCAAATCAATTCAAACATTGTGGCGCCTCGTCTACTCGGTAATTTAACTGGTCTAAACCCAATTTGGGTAGTAATTTCTTTATTAATAGGCGGCAAACTAGGAGGAATTATTGGAGTGCTAGTTGCCATACCAATCGCAAGTTTTATTAAAGATGCTGCAGATAGCTGGCAAGCAGGAACATTTAATACAGCAGCATCGGAATTTGCTGATAATAAGCATGAAAATACAATCAAGCTTGAGGAAAACCCAGATGTAAGTATTGGAAGATAGTAGGACAATTAGATATTGTTCATTAAAGTGGGTATGCTAAAGCGCCTCTTTCTGAAAAATTGGAAAAGTTTTCGTTATGCAGAACTACCGCTATACCCACTCACGGTTTTAATAGGTACAAATGCTAGCGGAAAATCAAATCTTGTCGAAGCATTTGAGTTTTTAAGACGAACCGTTGATGGATATGAAATTGAAGCTGCACTAGCAGGAGATAAAATTCTACCTCCCATTCGTGGTGGTGTTAGCTGGGCAGCTCTCAAACCCGAAGTAGAATTTACACTCAAAGCACTTGTAAATGGTGAAAGTAAACAAGTCGATTATTTATATGGTATTACCGTAGAAACAAAACGCGATGCCATGATACTCGAAGAAAAAATAAGCTGTCGTGAGTATCAACGCGATAAAAAAACAATGATTTTTGAACGCGATTTCGTTACCAGCTATATAGATTCAAAAGATGAACGCGAAAAAATTCTTAAAATTTCCACACACTATAAAAATGCTCGTTGGACACTTCCCAATAATGACAAATCAGTTTTAACTTACTTTAAAAATACCTACGTCCTCGATAATATCACCGAAGTTAATCATGTAATTGGCAACCTTGAGAAAATTTATGTATTTAACCCAATTCCTGCTAAAATGCGGAACTACTCGCATCTGTCTAAATGTTTAGACAGCGATGCATCAAATCTTGCAGGAGTCATAGCTGGGTTATCGGCACGTAAACAAGATGAAGTCGAAGATACACTATCGGAATACGCACGTGGTTTACCAGCAGGTAATATTTTAAAAGTTTGGGCAGAGCGTGTTGGTAGATATGCTAGCGATGCGATGTTATATTGCGAAGAAGAATGGACAAACGGACAAATACAAGAAGTAGACGCACGTAGCATGTCGGATGGAACTTTAAGATTTATTGCCATTATGACAGCTTTATTAACAATACCCGAACGTAGTCAGTTGATTATAGAAGATGTTGATAACGGGTTACATCCCTCGCGCGCGGAATTACTAGCACGAATGCTACACGAAATAGGCAGAAAACGCGAAATAGATATCTTAGTTACTACCCATAACCCTGCTCTACTCGATGCGTTTGGAGGTGATATAGTGCCGTCAGTGGTGGTAGTTCACCGTGATACCACAACGGGAGAGAGTAAACTTACTAGGTTAAAAGATATTGAGAATTTGCCTAAACTTATGGTATCAGGCGCCTTGGGACAACTGACTACAGAAGGCGCCATCGAAAAAAGCCTCGCAGAAGAAAAAGTAGACACCAAAAATGAAAAAAAATGACTTGTAGCACAGGTCGGAATGCCTGTGCAGTCAAGCATAAAATTTTACCACAGAGACACAGAGTTCACAGAGGTAAGAAGAAAAAACCACATAATCCGGAGGATTTCCCGCAGGGTAGGCATAAATAAAGGACACAAAGGAAGAACTATTAATTCTTAATTGTCATGCTGAACGCAGTGTAAAGCGGAGCTTTTCCCGCAGGGTAGCATCTAAAAAGCTTGAAGTTAAACGAAATGCTACCCTGCATGACTAATTAGATTTTAAAAAAAATGAGGAGAAGACAATATTATCCAACACCAGAACAAAGTTTAATCTGTGTAATCCTGATTCAAAATATCACAACGTTATTGTTACCAGTTAACATACTAAGGTTAGATGAAAGAACAGGAAATATTTACATATTGGCAGGTGAAGAGACCGGAATCGAGATCAGTCGTGATGGCAAATGGAGTTTTGACGAATGACTAAGCCTAATTTTATCACAATGAGCAAGTCCGAACTTAAAGCATATTTGCTTAAAAATCGCAATGATACAGAAGCGTTTCATGCTTTAATGGACAAAATTAACGCCGAACCAAATCGAAAGTTCTACACTATAGATGATATTGATAAGTTAGGAGAATTAATTAAAGCAAAACGGAATTCTAAAGATAATCAAGTAGAAAGTTAAGTTTTTAAATATTATAGGACGGCAGTTCTCTGCTGTTCCGCAATAAATTTTTATGAATTTAATGGCAAAAAAGCTTGACTTATAACCGATACTTAAATATAAATTTTCGTGCGGTTGCTGTTATAAAGCAGCTTGAAAAATTTGTTGTGCGGTTAAATTTAATTCTGGAAATGCAATGGAAACAATGCGGTCATCTCCCCTAAATTGAGTGACTTGGTATTCTTCATTGACTAAGTTATAAATTGATAAAGTTGGTTGTTTGGGGTCGCCTATATATTTCATACCGCCCAATCCCAGATAATCTACAATCCAATATTCAGGTATTTTTATTTCTTCGTCGTATTCACCCTGTTTTTTATAGTAATCATCGCGCCCGTTTGTACTGACTACTTCAACTACTAAGGGAATAGAAGCACCATGCTCAACTGTGGAATACTTTGCCCAAAGTTCTTCTGATTTAAGAACGGCTTTATTGAGTACTAATATGTCTGGAGAGTAAGTAGATTGGCTAGTTGCAGATTGTACTAGTGCAGTTTTGGGAATAAAGAAGGGTAGCTTTAGCTGTGTAAATTCTACGACTAATTGAGTATTTAAAAAGCCCGTAACTTCTTCATGCTCCCCTAGTGGTTGCGACATCTCTACTATTGCTCCATTGTGTAACTCGTAACGCTTTCCTGAATTTTCTGGTATCCATTCCAAAAAATCTTTTACTGTTATTGGCTTAAATAATGCTTGAGTCATTCGATGATAACTTCCTTGCTCTTTACAACTTTTAAACCTAACTAGCTGCTTTACAGTAGTACTTTATATAGTATATTCTTGTTCTGAGATATTAACGCAGTGTTAGAAGCATCTGATAGTTAACTGGTAATAAATAGATTTAACTCTTAACTCTTAACTATTGACTATTAAGATTTTATGCAACTGTAAAACTTTGCTCTGCGCGTTGGGTTTTTGTAAAGTTAGGCGCCTATTTGGTTGGATGTGATGTTATTTACTAATTGTGTTCATACCCGCTGTGCGTGTTGAAACCCATAGGCTGATAGCTGAAGTTTATTAAAATGGACTGGTTGTTGGTTGTAATGATAGTTATGTTTTAGTAAATTAGAGACATAATGGTTGTTTTCATGTTATTTTTTTAAGCTCTTTTTTGCACTATTTCTCTTTCACTCCATATTGCTTGCATTCACCGCTCGAACTTAAATTTTTGCGGCTATTCGAGCAATATAACTTCGATCCTCAAAAACAAGTACCAATACCAGAAGAGGCGCCTATTTCTATCGCTGACTTTGCGATGCCAAAAGAGCGACTGGCAATATATATAGATGGCGCCGCATTTCATACTGGAGGAAACAGACTACGCGATAAATTCATTCGTGACCGCTTACGTGGCGCCAATCCTCCTTGGCATGTAGTAGTTTTGTATGCTGCGGATTTAGCTAAGGGTAAGGCATTGGTAGAGGAACTAAAAGGTATTACTGAGTAAAACAACCGTTAAAGGTAGTGTGAGCCGATCAGAAACTCACACTTAATATATGGCGCCTGATAACGAAGCAACATTAGGAGGTTTAGTAAGTTTGGGAAAACCTCAAACACTTTCGTACCGTTTGATTATGTGGTGACGCTCAGGCTAATTTGTTTTGTTGTCCACTCACGACTGGGAGATGCTGCTACAGATAATTTTCTAGTTGGTGGTTGTTCCTCATCAATGGCAGCAAGTAAAGTATCTAAGGGGTTACCAGATCGAGCTAATCCTTTGGGCTTAAGCTCTTCATCAAGTGATGGCAGTTCTAACCAGCGGAAGTTAGCTGAATCAACTGTAGCAAATACTTTCACAGTATCCTCTCCTACCGAACCTGCTGGAATAGGCACCACTTCTTTTTTACCCGCCTCAATTGTCTCCAAATTTAGTCCCTTATTTGGGTATATCTGCTCAATTGACCAGTCACAGGCAAGATCGAGGACAGCAACATTGAGAGCTTGGGAAGAATTGTTATGAATTGACAGAAATATATATTCGCCAATTTTTACCGTTGGGTTACTGGGATCGGTAAATTGTTGCAACTGAGATTTAGGTGGAATTTTATCCCCTGGCTGATAATCGTCTGATGTTCCTAGCCAACTGAGAACTAGCTTATTTGCTAGAGGTGAGGTCAAATCATTATTATCTAACTCTGCTGTAGCATGATATTTTGCTAGATGAACCAATCGTTTGACTACTGTGACAGCAGCATCAGATTTGCTTAGTTTTACAGGAGTGATATTTTCAAATGGATGACCAGTGCGATCGCATATTTCATACTCTCCATTATTATTGAGAGCAACTTGATAAGCAACTCCCTCATCGTCATCCTCTGCTACTTTTTCTTCTGCTAATTCCACCCAGCCATTTCCTGGTAGAGCTTTCTTGATCGCCTCCAGCGCATTTGCTTGTTGTTTAGCTTGTTGTTCATAAACTTCTGGTAAGAGTTTTTTAAATGGTAGTGCAGGTTGAGTTTGCTCTGGTGCTGCTGCTTCTTGATATATAAGAGAAACTTTGCGGACAAGATTAATTGATGGAGAAATTAGAACAGATTGATCTCCATCTTCAACCTTAAGCTCTTTACCATCTATTGGTTCAAGTTTGCATAGCGATTCAGTTGCTCCCCGTTGAATAATTCTGGCGATTGCAACTCGATTTTCTTTTTTGGTAAAATCAGTTGTGCTACGAGGGTAAATGGCAAACTCTGCCCCTTTAGTAAGACCATTTACCTGACCAACAGCCAGCTTAACCTGCATTTCGCCTGTCTGTGGATTTTGTTCAACCTTCAAAACAGGAACCGCATACACAGTCTCAGCAAGGTCAGTACCAAAAATCTCACGATTAACTTCGCCTATTAGTATCGGGGTTTGTGAAGGAAATTGGCTATGAATTTTGGCGTGGATACGCTCAAACAAATCTTTATAGGTTTGACCAGGGTTTTGCTGTCTTAAGGTATCCAACAGCCAATACGTGAGTGCCCCGTTGCGCTCATTAGTTTCCCGATTGAAAGCATACTCATAGGCAACCTCATTTTGACGACACGCTGCCAAAACCACATAATCTTTCGTTTCTGGTAGTCCCACTGCTTTCAGTCCACGAGTTCCTTGTTCAGTTAAGTTCTTCCAGTTCGCAACCAGAACATCTAGTTCAGCAACAGGTTCAAACGTTGATTGAAGGGGTTTATCATCCACCACATTCATCCCACGAATTTGTACATCTCCTCGTGTTGCACCACCCGAATGGCAACAGTCTAGTACTAATGTAACAACTAGTTCTTTATCTACCAATTCTTTCAGGAGTTTAGCAAGCTCAAGGTCGCGGAGGTACTGTCCTTCTGAAGTGCCAATATCTGTAGGTACTAGTCCTTCATCAATTCCATCATCTCCTTTGATATCTTGATAGTGCGTCTTTGCTCGCCCACCATGTCCAGAGTATTGAATGTAAACTTGTGATTTAGGTGGCGCCATTTCACCTAATTTTCTAAAACTATCTACTATATTTTTGCGAGTGGGCAGTTTTTCTGGAGGCTCGACAGGCTGTTCTTGAGAAGGATTTTCAGGATTGACAGAAGCAGTTAGCTTCAAAATCTGAGTTTCTGGCACTTTCCTAGTGTCTTTTAAAAAAGCCTCTATATGATTGATATCCCGTACACATCCCCCAAGGTTACCATAGCGACCGCCATCGGGTAATTTATTCGGCATATAGCAATCAACGCCAATCAACAATGCATATAAATTTGGTGCTTGATTAGTTTCTTCAGCCATTTATCTACTCCACAACCTTAGTAGTTTTGTACGTATTAAAGAGCATTGCTGTGCCAGCAGATCTTCTAGAGATGCAGCCTCTAAGATTTTAAAGCATTCTTTTGCCAATAGCGTTTTTCAACGTTTTATTGCAAATTTGCTGAATAATTGCATAAGTTGGTACGGCTTGCACCTATATATTAGATTGGCACTTTAAAAGTATTAATTTTGTTATCTATCTAAAGATAGAAATTTTTAAATTTTTACTCCTGTTGGTAGATATTGATAATTAATTTATGCAAAAATGACTTTTGTTACAACAGCGATAACTAATGTTAATTAAGTGAGTACAAGTAATTAAACTGAACACCTACTTTTAGACATCAAAAGTTAAATGTTAATAAAGCAAACTTTTAAACTGCATAACCATATAACTATTTTTAGCTTATTAGCTCACACCAACTGAGGGGTGTTAGTACTCTTAGAACAGAAAATCGAATTAAGCTTAAAAGTCTTACTAGATAAGGGTTGTGTTTTTAGTGAGTTCACAAAGGAGAACCAAATTGATGAAAGCTTCTCGGAGCTTTTACCTAAAAGCTAGCAGAATGACATGATTGAAAGATAAGGACAAATAAATATAGCAATTATTGCCGCTTATAAACTCCCTCATTTCTACTGAGGGCTGAATTAAATCATTGTTGGTATTCTTCCATATTGTTATAAGGTTGTATTTCCTATGAAAAAATTAGCTAATTCCCAAGTTGCTGATCGTCACTCAGACTTTTATCCACCCTCTCATCTCAGAGTTTTTGGGAATATAAAATTCAAAGCACTCAAAGCCGCAAAAGCTATTGCGCTCGCGGTCGGAGGTATAACAACCAGCTTACTCTTAGCAACTACATCGCTCGCGTCAACGAATCAGATACGGAATAGTACAGCCACTAACGGCGCCAGGGAATTACCATCGCACACAGCCATAGAAGACGAAAAAGTCACGAAGGGGATCGTAAGTAATCCGCCCATCACTCGACTCATAGCAGCCCCGTCTCGACAAGTAAACAAGCACGATATAAAGGGTACACAGAGTACCAAGACAAACCGAGGAAAAACAGAGAAGGAGCAGGAGACAACGTCAGGCAAGGCACGATACGGAAAATTGACATTGGTGAATGATACTGCAAGTCCAATGCTCATATATTTACAGGCGCCGTCGAAAGACCGCCCACCCCGATATGCCTACCTACCGGGATGCACCACCAGACAACTAAAAAATGCGTACAGCACGGGATGGCGAGTCAGTACAGACTTAATAACGTCGGCTCCGCTTGGGGAAATTCGATCTGGGCAGCTCGGCGTAAGGGCTAGCAGTCTCCAAAAGGGGCTGGGAGGTGTCGAGTGTTCGTCACGCGAAAGAATTTCAGTATTAGTGTCAGCAATGAAACAATATGGTCAGGATGCCAAGCAGCTATATGCTACCGTTGCGGCAAGTGATACAGGTACGGCACCCTATACCGAATTCTCTCAGCGACTCAGAGACGCAGCGTCCTCTGCGCTCGCAGAAATAGGGCGTGCCGATCGCACGATAAGCCTAAGGAATAAGTTAAAGGACACAGAAACAAGAGGTGCGCTTGCCCAGCCACAGAAACAGTTGGCAGGTATCATTGATCAGACATGTATATTACCACAACAGCATGGGCAGAAGTCCCCGACCCAATGTCCGATTGTTATACGAGCGACAATTTTATCAAAGTTCAATAAATGGTCCCAAGACAATGTACGAGGTAAGATAAGGGAGCGTATAGCTCAAATAGCAAGCGAGAAAAGATCGCCATTCGATACAGAGGACGAGCAATTTATAACGGATATCATGACCGTAGCACGTGGCAATGTGGCCGACATTAACAGCCTAAACCTAGCAGTTAAAGCATATTTGGAAACCAATTGCGGCATAACACCTAACCGGGCGCATGATGAGGCTAAGGTAATATCGCGGTTAGCGTTAGAGGCGGCAAATACCCATGCGGTCATGACTGAGGCAATTCCATTTTTATCACAGGTGACGAATCAGCAACAACATTCAACAGCTTTCACTGCGGTGGTGCCAAATAGCCAAAATTGGCGTGCCAAGTATCCGCTCGGTACGCATTGTGTGATCAGAGGGGGGTCAGAGTCCCACGACAAGGTAGTAAGCTTTTAATGGATAGAGCCTGTCGGCAAAGGGTAGTGATAGGATAACGATCTTTCAAAAGCGGGTTGTCCGAATCCACCCACAGAAGAATCAATAGAACCTATCAACACCACGCACTAAACCCCATCAACCCCCGTTCTTACCCATTGGCACCAGCGTTTAAGGTAAGTCTCAATCCGGATATCATCCGCACCCTGCTCATAAAGCCGAGACACCTTAACCACCAGGCGTTCCACCGTTTTCGGTGCGATACTTAAGCCATCGGGTGAATACCAATAGCCAAGAAAATCAAACCCTCGCGCAATTCTCCCGATAAACGTCTTATCGGGATGTTGTGCTACTTTCAACTCAAACATCATCTCGTTCACCGCTCTTATCGCCTGACGCAGCTTCCACGCCCGTCGGCGCAAGGATGACCCAATCGTCCATAAATCGGGCATAAAAAAGCCCCAACTCCGACATCCGATCATCCAACGGCTTCAAAAATAGAGCACCCATCAAGGGCGATAAAGGGCAGCCCAGGGAGATACCCTGAGTGATATCGAGGAACTTGCTCCCATCATTGACAAACCGCCGTAAATAACCCCACAGCAACGCCAAAACCGCCTCATCTTGCACATACCGCCCCACGATCTCCATGAGAATCTGATGATCAATGCTGGCATAATAGCCCAGAACATCCGTGCGAAAAACAAACTGATTCTCCTCCAAATTTGCCGCCACTTCTCGCACTGCCGCCTTCATCCCGCCAGTTCCCGCCAAATGAAAGCAACGATCCGAGAGATGTTGTTTGAGATGTTCGGTTAAAACAAGGGTGATTGCTTTCAATACCAAGGCATCCATTGAGAACCAAGACTCGATACACTGATCTTTTCCCCAAATCAATCGCAATTCCCGTTGTCCGGATGCCTGTGGTAGCCAACAGTGTTCAAGTGAGTTGCGCGATCAAATCAAGAGATATACATACTATTTATAATATAAATTCCTAAATGATACAAGCTATTTTCCCTCATCAGTTTATACCTTTATACTGTATGTAATTCTGAATACGGCTACCAGCGGTTTCTATCAACTTGTCAAGATTTAAGTTGTAAGTCTGTATTCTACGTTCGCTATAAAAAGAATCATTTTTACGAGTAACCATAGCAATTTGATGCCCATTGGAACTAAAAGCAGCAGCTTCAACGTATTGATACAATGCTAGTTTTTCCAAAGCTTTAATGCGCTGGGGTGTTTTTTCATCAATACTCCAGAGCATTATGTCACCCAACTGGTTGATTGCAGCTATTATTTTGTCTTCATGGAAAAACCTTAAAGCATAAATCTTGCCGTGAGGGGGAGTCAGTTCATACTTCAAGTGTTCAATCAAATCATTATAGACAGCACCTCCATCAACAGGGAGTGAAAAAATTGATTGAGAATCTTCTAGATGCCAAAGTTTGACGGTGCCGTCCTCACTACCTGAAGCCAAAAACTTACCGTCATCACTAAAAGTAATTGCTGTAATGTTACCGAACTGCCCAGCTAATGTTGTCCGCAACTCTACATTAAAAGTATTTCGGTCTCTATTGAGTTGCCAAAGACTTATAGTGTTATCATCACTTGTCGTTATAAATATATCGTTTTTTAGGCTAAAACTTAAGCTGTTAATTACCTGTTCATGCTTAACAATGAAACTAGACTGCATTGTCCCATTTCTACTATACAGCTTGACCTCAATCTCTTCATTTCTAGCCACTGCTACTACAACATCCTTATCGCTGCTAAATTGAACATCACAAAGTTCACTTGTAATATCAATTTCATTATCAATCGGTATGTGCAATAGTTCCCCAGTAGATCGCCAAAACAATAACTTTCCATCCGTATCTACCGTGGTGAAAATTTGATTATCCTCACTAAAGCTAACCTTCTGTACGTCAGTCGTCGTGTATCCTTCAAATCTATCTTTCAGAGACCAAAATTTGACTGTTCGATCATCGCTGCTAGAAAGTAATTGGGAGCCGTTGAATGTGAAGCTAATTCTATTGATGTTACCTTTATGTCCCACTAACTTGTATAAATGAGGAACATCGCCATAGATATTTTTGGTTAAAGCATCCCAAATATTGATAATCCCATTGGTATGAGATGATGCTAATATTTTGCCATCAGGGCTGAAAGCAACAGCGCTTATACTTCCATCTTCCTCTTGCCCAATTTCTCTGGAATTTCCACTCTTATCCATAGGCCAGATGCGAAGTTTCCCATCTTTACCAACTGAAACTAAAGTTGTGCCATCTGGGCTAAAGTCAATATCTGTAATTACGCCTTCATGATATGCATCAAATTCATCAAAATCCGAGATTTTAATATCATTACTTGATTCCACTTGTGACACCTGACTATCAGGAACATGATACTCCTTAATTACTATGGTCTTTTTGTTGGTTTGTCTATGTCTAGAAACAAAAGCAATCCGTTGATCTTTTGGGCTAAAGGCTACAGCATCAACATTATGCTCATGAGCTATAGTTGTCAAATATTGACCTCTCCGTTCCCAAAATATTATGTTTCTATCAAAGCCGACAGAAACCAAAAAAGTTCCATCTGGGCTAAATTTTATACAATGAACTTTACCGTTATGTTTATTTGTATCACCTTGAGTTGTATGAAAAGCATACCAACCGTTAGGTTCTTTCCTATAGAACTTAATCAGTCCATCATTTCCGCTAGTAACAAGAATCTCCCCATCTGGGCTAAAAGCTAAATCATAAGATTCCTCTTGATTTTGCTCATAATTTATTAGATTTCCCTGCCAATCCCAGAAACAAATCTTGTCATTATAGCCAGATATAGTAGCAATGACTTGGGCATTTTGATTCCAACTAAAGTTGTTGACTTTATCTCCTACATCAATGCTATTAATTTCTCCGCATTCACTTAACAACTGGTTAAATATTATTAAAAATTTGAGGTGTTCATGTTCAGCAATTTTCGTACCTTTCTGCAAAAGTTTTCCGGTTTTAATCATATTAACTATTGCATCGAGCCTATCATTTCCATTAAAGAATTTTTGGGATGTTTCAGTGTTAGACTTAATCTGTTGTTCTAATGTTTTGCTTGCGTCCCGCTCGCGGTACTGCACACAAGCTTTAACGAAAGCTAGCTCTAATTTGTTTAGCCAATTATTTTCAGATTTAGCGATGGTTTCTAACAATTCAATACGAGGGTCTTGTTTCCAAAGAAATTGATCGGGGTCTTTAGCAGAGTCTTTAGCATCCTTCCAATCAAGTGTAGGTGCAGCCAGACGGTTTTGAAGTCCTAAATTTTCTTGCTCCACCTTGATCCATTCCTGTAATAAACCCCATCCTTGGATTAATAAATCATGGGCTGGTTCTACATATTGTACTTTATCTTCATGTCCTTTTACTAATAGACGAACGTTGACAAGCTGCTCGATCACATACTCGACACGCTTGTTTTCTTCCGGTTCTGAATACTCTAACTCAGATGTCTGCACCCGGCGCCGTGCAACTCCTCCCCCTTCAATCGCTACCATCCGCAACATTACCCGTCGCATTGTGGCTTGGTATGCCTTACCTGATGCTTCGCCAAACTTTTTAACCAGGTTGTCATACTCCTGATTTGCCCGACGAGTTAGCGCTCCTGCAACTCCGCCGAGTTCCTTATAGTCTTCGATTCGCAAAGCGCGATCAGTTGCATTATCCTTCGTCCAACGCTCGTGCAATTTGATGTAAAGTTCGCTCAACGTAAACGAAAGTAATGCCAATCCTCCGGGCATCTGTCCCACTTCATCAATCAACTTACCCACTAACTCCGGTGGTTCAAAGTACAATGCTTGCTTTAAAGCCGGTCCCTCAATTGCCTCACGCAACTCATTGGAGTTCATTGCTCTTACCGGAAACCGAGCGATCTTCCAGTAAGCCTTCAAAGTTGAATTGAGGAACCAAGGCTCAAAATCAGAACGTAACGTTAGCACAATGTGCAGTTGCTGAGGATATTTGGCCAAAGTTTCCCTCAAACGGGATAAGAACTGTTGTCGCTCCTTGTGTTCATTTTGCTCCTGCGAATCACTCTGTTCTTCACTCCCGCGCTTGTCCTGACTCATGGTAATGAGTTCTTCAAATTGGTCGATGACGAGCAAAAGCTTAGTATTCGGATTCTCTTGACTCCATCTTGTCATCGAATTAATAAAGTATTGAGGTTTCTCCTGCTGAAACGCTTGAGTAAGTTTATTGAGAATATTGTTAATTTCACTATAAAGGCTAGAGAGTTGTGCTTGCTCTTGGGGCTGGTGACAAAAGTGTTGTAACAGGTTAAAATAGTCTACCACCAATAGTAATTTAGCTTCACTAGTAGTAGTAGGATTATTCCAACACTCTGCCAGTTTATTTACATCAAAAGCTTCATCGCCTAAGCCTTGTTCTCGAATATCAGATTGAGTTGGGCTGAGATTGGCAGCTTTTTGCTGTTGTTTGCTTTTGGGATCAAGAATTTCAGCAAATATTTTATCCAAAAAGCTGACTTGCTTCAATTGATCAATTAGTTTACTGCTGGCAACGGGTAGAAAGGCTCTAGCTAACTCCCTAAAGGGAGATTTGCCGGGGCGCATGGGATCGAGGATGTACCAACGTTGCGCTGGCTTCTCTTTGTCCTGCTTTTCCCGGAGATAAGGCAGTAGTCCAGCTTGTACCAGACTTGATTTGCCAGAACCCGATGCACCTAAAACAACGGTGAGGGGACGCTTAGAATTGGCAAGGCGATGCGATAGCGCTTCAACCAGGCTTTTTCTCCCAAAGAAGAAGCGTGAATGCTTTTCTTCAAAAGGTTTGAGTCCGCGATAGGGATTGTTGTCTTCATTAAGTGGTGGTGCTTGTGTTAAATTATCTCGCTTGAAGCCCGGTCGGGTAAAAATGTATTCGCCCTTATCATACTCTAACCGCATAGGATAGATTCCAGGCGTTTGCGTTTCGCCCGATAATTCGTCAACTCGCCTATCTACATAAAGATAAAGTTCGTGGGCAGTAATAACTTGATCTTGAATAATATCTGCTTTATTATCTCGTAGTCCTTCAATCAGTGCTAGCGCAAACGGAGAGTGTTTTGTATCTCCCTTTGCACTGCCACGGTTGTCTATGGAAAGATCCAGCGCCTGTTGATCGTGAGCAGCAGACGTGATAACTTGCCAAGCTGGATAGCGTATAAAGCGATCGTAGTGTTCCTTGTGAACTGTCTCTAGAACTGGCATTAACTTTCGACTGCTTGCCCAGCGAAATGTACCTGCAAAGCAACAGTCCAAAATGATCAGCATATGGTGGCACCCAAGCTTACTCAGTGCTTCATGCAGTTCGTGCATCGACAGGAAAGACTTGGGATTCTCCTGTTTAGCCGTCTGAGGAACCAGATAGCCTGCGGGGCCATCCTTATTGTTGCGAGGAATGCCATGACCTGCAAAGTAAAAGAGCAAACGGTCTGCCGAAGTTGGTTTCAGTTGATTCGGCAGAGTTTCAGTGAGTAATATCCGAAGTTCTTCGAGTGTGGCTGGACGATACGGCTGGTTTAGCGCTTTCAGCGTTGCTTCATCATTCTTAGGAGAAAACAAACGGACAATGTGTTCGTCTTTGTAACCATATTCATCTCGCAGTAGGTTCGCAATGGCATTTGCGTCGCTGACAGCTGTTTGCAAGTCATGAATTCCTCTGCTGTCATAGCGATCAATGCCAATAACAACTGCTAGATTGCGCTCAAAGTTGGTTCTTTTGTTATCCCATGTCATTTCATATCTCCTTATTTTCAGCAAGCTCTACTTCATATATATATATATATATAGGTGAAATTAGAATTGACTTATGCAACTGTTTTGTGGCTTGACTTGTTTCTTCATTCAAAAGCGTTTGATATGACATTTACCTATAATCAACTATCAAGTTCAATGCGATACCATGATACTTGTTCGCGAAAGTTCTCGAATCAATCGCGGTTTTGTCCGTAACCTCTGCCATCATCTTCAGTTATAGGTTGTAGTAAACACATTGAATTATATTGTCGTTCTTAAATTTATTCTGACTCATCAAGTTCTACTTTAGCCGTATCGCCTTCGACTAAAATGCTCTCATCTTCAGAAATAAATTGTGTAGGAGCTAAAAGCTTTTCTATTTGGCTAAGAGCTTTTACCAATTGTTTAAGTTCCTGGGGTTGACCCCAAATATTACTATCTTTAAGAGTTTTGCTTATTTGACTGAATCTATTGCATACTTCTTTCTTTTTGAGTAAGGGTTTTTCTTTGTTTTTTGAAGCGCACGAGAGAGCATTGTCTACTAACTCCTTAATTTTTGACAGTGAAAGCTTATCGTTAATTGCTTGTTTTAATACTTCAGATCGTTTTAAATCATCCTTAATTTTAGATATTGCTAGAGCCTTCGTGTACTCTAAATTTCCCTTCGATAGGACTTCTTTGATATCATCCTTAAGCTTCAGTACGGGAAGTCGATTTGATACAAATGACTGCCAGGTTATTTTTCCTAGTTTAGAGAATAGTTCCTGTATGCTTATACTTTCTTCTCCCCCCATAACGTTATGGGGAACTTTACCTTTCTCTTCGTCCATCATTCGGTAAAGAATAGAGATTACTTCTTCTATGCCAGAATCTAACTCTATAGCAAGCAGTTCCAATATGGCAATAGTTTCTTCATAAATGTTAAGGTCTTCTCTCTGGAGGTTTTCAAGCAAGCGAATACGGCTTGCTAACGTATCATCGCATTCGATGATATTAACTGCTATATTTTTAATACCCTCAATTTCACAAGCTTTCAGGCGCCTTTCACCTGCGATTAGTTGGTAGGTACTATTTCCAACAGGTCTAACAACTATCGGTTCTAGTAGTCCTACTTCTTTAATGCTCGAAGCTAGAGATTCAAGTTTTTCTTGATCAAAGTAACGTCGAGGTTGCGATGGCGGAAGAACAATTTGTTCGATTGCTAAGATAGAGGTAGGCGTAAGGATATCTTCGTTTTTTCCAAATAAATTATCCAAGCTAGACACTCTTTGTATTGTAGGCTTACCCATAGTTTAGTAATAAATGTTGCTATTTATTGAAGTATTTTTACCAATAATTGTATTTCAGTTTGCACAATTTTTTCTACTTACACCAGGCAACTTAAGCAAGTTATTTTCAACTTAAGCATGGTTTACGTCACTGGCAGAACGTACTGGTGGAGGCAAAGTTCCCCGCTACAGGATAATTTAAACTGTATTTTATCAGCAAATATACTTAGATATTGATACTCATCTAAGGTATATATTGCTTTTACAGCTTATTCTGCCAGTAGATGCTGTAACTATCAATAAAATAGCTTGTTGACACTATGAAAGAATCAGTGTTTGAGTCAGTATTCAACTAGATAGCTTACGTAATCACGATGTTTCTAACCACGTTAGTTATCGTTTTGATGATGGTTAGGTGCCCATACTTGTTTCCCACATTCCGCACTTCAACTTGAAATACAAAGAGATTACGGGCAAAAGAAAAGCAAGAAAATTAGGATGATTAAGAAATAAAGTATTGAACCAATATATTTTTAAAAATAGATAATCAAATATAAAACTTTTGACTTATAAAATAGGTTACGTAAGCACTAAAAATTTAAGGAGCAATTACTGTTACTTCAGATATTGGTAAATTATTATTTACTTTTAAAACTTTGTTTATATTAAGAAATGTTATATTTTTGCGTTTTTTATTTTATTTTTACGAGTTTTCCCGCTAAATGCAGAATCTAAGCTTACTTAAAACATATTAGTATTTTTATTTACTCATGTCAGCCAGTGATTGTGTAATATTTTATGCGACATTCTGAAGTGCGGAATATGGGTTATAGGTAGAGGCTGCTCCTAAATTCTTCGCGTTCTTATAGCAAAAGCTTCATAATAAATAGAGGAAGTAAATAAATTATTAACTGCTGATGGGAAAATCCTTGATTATCCAGGTGTAGAAACACTGTCGTAGTGTCAGCAATTTTGGCTCTGCACTATTTATGGTTTGCAAATCAACAATATCAAATAGCCACATAGACTTTAAGCAAAATAAAACTTTACATTGCGTCTCTGGACAGCACTTAGAAAGGTGCCTACCCGTATACGTTGTTATCGAACTTGCTCAAATAGATGAAATTCGATTAATGAGGGTGAGACCCTGAATGCTGTCTCTATGTTTTCTTGTACTCCTAACCATTCATAGGAACATGTAATCACTAACAGCTTATGATTATTTCGTACTTGTACAATTTGAAGTGGTGTAATTGAGTACAAGGGTTCATCTGAAGCTTCTGCGCTATTAAAAACAAAATCTTGAAGTGTAATGTGAATTTCAAGAGAAGATTGTAGCACTTCACATAGCTCTCGATGCTTATTCAAGGCTCGTTCATGGTATGGAGCAAGCAAATCATCATTGCTGACACAAAGAAGTTGTTTTTGTTGCTGCGCTTCGGAAATTAAGGTGCGTGCCTCTTCTAAATGTAGGAGACGATGGCAAAACTCTCCTACTGGCAAGTTACTGAGACAGACGTGCCAGAAAGAAACAAAGAGATGGCTTGCTTCAGATGTCATAATTTTTCATTTCTTGAAGAGCGAATTCGACATTCTCATAGAGATAATTTTCCAGTTCCTCAATTGAAACCTCAATGAGTTTTACAATTTTGAGGTAAACGGTGGGCATGATTTTTCCCATTATGACGTGTTATATATATTGTAATAGTCAATTTACTAGTATTCCAATCCTTGATTGCTTTTATTTCTGCTTCAAGGTGCCGCTCTGAGGTACAATAAATAGTCAATATGCACTATATAATACAAAATGGTACTCGTGGAGGTAGTGGTTGAAATTCTTAGAAACCTCTCGTCTCATAGTTCGCCACTTTGTGCCAGAAGATGCCGAAGCATTATTCAAGATACATAGTAATCCTCTGGTGGCGCAGCATATGGGGGATGGTAAACCATTAACGTATGAGCGTACTCGTAAATGGATTGAGACTTCGATGCGAAACTATCAAACTAAAGGCTTCGGCGCCTCGGCAGTGATAGATAAAAGTACATGTGAATTGATAGGGTGTTGTGGAATTATCTACGACCCAGAACGGAGCGAACCAGAAATCATTTACAGTTTTGACCCTTGTAGGTGGGGACAGGGTTTTGCAAGTGAAATTGTTCCTGCAATGCTTGAATATGGGCTACAACAATGTGAAGTTTCTCGTATTCTTGCGACTATTGCACCAGAAAACTTGGCTTCGCAACGTGTTGTTGAAAAAGCTGGGATGGTGTTTTTGAGAGAAGAAATCGAATCGGATGGGTTGCCCTCATTTGTATATTTCATTGAGGTAGCTAGTATTGGTTAAATACTCCTCTTGCTAAAGCTTATACTTATGAAATAAGAAGGAATTATTAATAAATGTATCGTTATTTACATACGTATATGTACGGCACCGTCTACGGAAAAATATAACTACAAAATTTGAAGATTGCACGTTCAATCGTATCCAGCGTTACGGAAGGATTGTCTTAATATATTATAGGACGCAAGGGGCTTGTGTTCCGCAAGCAAGGAGAGCGAAATTATGCTAGTAGGCTTTGACCGCATTACATTTGACCCACGCATTATGGCTGGACAAGCTTGTATTCGCGGAATGCGAGTTCCAGTTTCATTGATTTTAAATTTGGTCGCAAATCGTAAAACTGTGGCTGAAATTATAGAAGATTATCCGTATTTGGAACCAGAAGATGTTCAACAATCTTTAATGTATGCTGCATGGTTAGCGCGCGAACAGGTTTTCCCAGTAGTTGGTAAGAAGGCAGGATGAAGTTTTTGGCAGATATGGGTATTTCCCCACGTACTGTAAATTGGCTCAGAGCTATGGGTTATGATGCAGTACATTTAGTCGATGAAGGTTTGGAAAGACTCCCTGATGATGAAATTTTGGTAAAAGCTTGTGCAGAAGAGCGAATTCTGTTAACAGTAGATTTGGATTTTGGTTACTTGTTAGCTGTAAGTAAAGCTACATTGCCAAGCGTTATTCTATTTCGATTAGGAAACGAAAGTTACCAAATAATCAATGAGCGTTTGGTAGAAGTATTAGCTAGGTTTGAGTCAGATTTAGCAACAGGGGCAATTATTTCTGTGAGTGACCGAGATTTCCGAGTGAGGCAATTACCGATATAAAAAAGGTGGGGCAACGGATACAACGGATGTAACGGATGAGCCATTGGTGACAAACAAGGTCTAATTATACTATAAACGGATTAAAACTATACTTTTCAAGCAAACGAAAATCTCTAAGATGCTTCGTTCGCGACTCATGACAAAAGTCTAGATTTTGCCCGTTCACAGCATATTTAAAATCAACTATCCGTTACATCCGTTGTATCCGTTGCCAGATTGCCTCTGTGCCCTCTGCGTCTTTGTGGTAAATAAAAATACATTAATTCACAGCATGGGATGCCTGTTCCACAAGCTTAGATTTTTCATACTTTTCACAGGCAAGGTAAACTTATGAAATTGAATAAACGCTAAACATAAACCTATGCCTAGTTTATTATTAGAAGTTGGTACTGAAGAACTACCAGCAAGTTTTGTAAGCAGTGCGATAAAGCAGTGGGAACAGCGTATCCCAAAGTCTCTTGATGAAAATAGTTTAGCTTGCGAGACAGTAAAGATATATGGAACTCCGCGACGGTTAGCGGTGTTGATAACGGGTTTACCTGCACAGCAACCTGATAGGGAAGAGGAAATAAAGGGTCCACCTGCAAAAAGTGCTTTTAACGCAGATGGGGCGCCTACACCTGCTGCGGTAGGGTTTGCAAAAAAACAAGGGGTGGAAATATCTGCTTTTGAGGTGCGTCCAACTGATAAGGGTGATTTTATTTTTGTTAAAAAAAGTATTCCTGGTCGTCCGGTTGCAGAAATATTTACCGAACTTGTTCCGCAATGGATTTTTAGTTTGGAAGGTAAGCGGTTGATGCGCTGGGGTGATGGAGACGCGCGTTTTTCTCGACCCATTCGTTGGTTGGTAACATTGTTAGATGATGCGGTGTTGCCGATGGAGTTAGATAATGGCTCTGAGAAAGTTATCAGTAACCGTACTTCGCGTGGTCATCGGGTATTGCATCCGGAAGAGGTGAGTATTGCCAGTGCGAATGATTATCTGGAAACTTTGCGGTCGGCGTATGTTGTTGTTGATGCAGCTGAACGTGGTAATACAATTAAGGAGCAGGTGTATGCTGCTGCTGGTAGTAAAAACGGCGCCACTGAAATATATCCTGATTTGTTAGAGGAAGTAATTAATTTAGTTGAGTATCCTTCAGCAGTAGTTGGTAATTTTGAATCAGAATTTTTGGAGTTACCGACCGAAGTTATTACAACGGTAATGGTGACACACCAGCGTTATTTCCCTGTCTTTAAAGACGAAGATAAAAAGGAGCTTCTGTCTAACTTTATTACTGTATCGAATGGCGACCCTAAAAAGTCAGATGTAATTGCTGTAGGTAATGCACGAGTAATTCGCGCGCGTCTTGCCGATGGTCGCTACTTCTACGATAAAGACGTTGAGAAAAAGTTAGAAAGCTTTTTGCCGAACTTAGAAACTGTAACTTTCCAAGAAGACTTGGGGTCAGTACGACGTAAGGTAGATAGAATTTGCCAAGTTGCTAAGTATATTTCAACACAGTTAAATTTATCTGAGAAAGATAGCCAAGATATTCAAAGGGCTGCATTACTTTGCAAAGCTGATTTGGTTAGCCAGATGGTCTACGAGTTTCCCGAATTGCAAGGTGTAATGGGAGAAAAATATGCTGCCGTATCTGGAGAAAACGAAGCGGTATCAAAAGCAATTTTTGAACATTATTTACCACGTAATGCTGATGATAGCTTGCCGCAAACCTTAACGGGACAAGTTGTTGGTTTAGCTGACCGTCTCGATACTTTGGTTAGTATATTTGGTTTGGGCATGATTCCCACAGGTTCATCTGACCCGTTTGCACTGCGACGTGCGGCAAATGCGATAGTTAATATAACTTGGGCAGGAGATTTAACTATAAATCTAATTGAGCTACTTGAACAGGTAGTTAATGATTTTGCAACTGCATACAATAAAGATGCGGCGAAATTGATTCCCATTTTAAAAGATTTCTTCTTGCAACGAGTAAAGACGTTACTGCAAGAGGAAAAACAAATCGACTACGATTTGGTAAACGCTGTGTTAGGGGAAGACCCAGAGTATACAGAAAGAGCATTACAAGATTTACTCGATGTAAGGAACCGCGCGACATTCTTGCAACAAATTCGTAATAACGGTCGGTTAAGCGAGATTTACGAAACTGTTAACCGTTCTACAAGGTTAGCAGGACAAGGTGACTTGGACTTCCAGCAGTTAGACCCAACGCAGCTTGTGAGTAAAGAATTATTTCAGAAACCATCCGAAGAAGCATTTTATAACGCACTAGTAAATTTACTGCCGCAAACTCAAGCAGCACAAAAATCACGCGACTATGAGAAGCTTGTAGCAGCGTTACAGCAAATTGCCCCGACAGTAAGTACTTTTTTTGACGGTGCCGAAAGTGTTTTAGTAATGGATCCAAATCCAGATATTAAGCGCAACAGGCTAAATACGCTGGGTTTGCTGCGAAATCATGCCCGTGTTTTAGCTGACTTTGGATGTATCGTAAAAAGTTAGTTACAATGTAAAAAAAAGCTTTGCGGATGTAACAATTTAACGCTAATATAAAAAGGCTTAACCAGGGAAATAATACAGTCTATGTCCAAAGCCCATGTAATAGGATTGGGAAAGTCCGGTGTTGCTGCGGCAAGATTGTTGAAACGAGGAGGTTGGGAGGTAGAGTTAGGTGATTCTAAAGCCTCCCCCGACCTACTCAAACAACAAGAACAATTAGCAGCCGAACAAATCACAGTTAAACTGGGTTATACTTTACAACTCGATAACGATTTACCGAAATTAATAGTTGTGAGTCCCGGTGTACCTTGGGATATTCCTGTCTTAGTCAAAGCGCGCGAAATGGGCATAGAAACCATTGGCGAAATGGAACTCGCATGGCGCCATCTTAATACAGTACCTTGGGTTGGTATCACAGGGACTAACGGTAAAACAACTACTACAGCATTAACAACAGCAATTTTTCAAGCAGCAGGATTAAAGGCGCCTGCCTGCGGTAACATTGGCTATGCAGCTACAGAAGTTGCTCTAGAATTTGAAAAAGCTGAGAACGAAAATAAGTTAGATTGGGTTATTGGTGAAATTAGTAGTTATCAAGTAGAGTCATCTTCTACTTTTTCTCCACGAATAGGTATTTGGACAACTTTCACACCCGACCATCTAGCACGTCACAAAACGCTTGAAAATTACTATAATATTAAAGCTAAATTACTACATAACTCTGAATTAAAAGTACTCAATGGTGATGACCCGTACTTACGTAAAATAGGCGCCAGTGAATGGTCAGATGGTTATTGGACGAGTATTCACGGCAAAGACCAGCTTATAGGAGAGAAAGGTTTTTATATTGAAGATGGTTGGGTAATAGAAAAAATATCTTCTGAACCATTAAAAATAATAGAAGCGTCAGCACTGCGAATGGTAGGCGCCCATAATTTACAAAACTTACTCATGTCTGTAGCTGCTGCAAGGTTAGCAGGTATAGAACCAGATGCTATTCAGAAAGGTGTTAGCGAGTTCCCTGGTGTTCCACATCGCTTGGAATATATATGTACTTGGGAAGGAATTGACTTTATTAATGATAGTAAAGCGACTAATTACGATGCTGCTGAAGTTGGTTTAGCATCAGTAAAAAGTCCTGCTATATTAATTGCTGGTGGAGAAGCAAAAGAAGGTGATGACACTGCATGGCTAGCAAAAATACAGCAACAAGCAGCCGCAGTTGTTTTAATTGGTAATGCGGCGCCGTTCTTTAGTCAGCGTTTACAAGAAGTTGGATATACTAACTTTGAAGATGCGGGAACTATAGAGAAAGCAGTACCAAGAGCCGCAGAGTTAGCAAAGCAACATCAAGCTTCGGTAGTTTTACTATCACCAGCATGTGCAAGCTTTGACCAATATCCCAACTTTGAAGTGCGTGGTGATGACTTCCGCAAAGTATGCCTAGAATTTATTCAGTAGGTTGGGTGGAGGCTTTGCGGAACCCAACATAATAGATATTTACCACAGAAACACAGAGTAGACAGAGAGAATAGTGGTTCGTGTCATTAATTTTGGGGTGTTGGATAAACGAACCGCAAAGAACGCAAAGGGCGCAAAGGAAGAAATAAGAAGAAAGAACACACCAAAACTTTTGACATGAAGCAATAGTTTGAGTTTAAAGTTGGTGCCAGTTTCGTCATAATCTTGTCAGTAGCGTTACATGTAACGTCTCTACATGTATTTTGAACATATTGTAATTATTTTCCGAAATTGGCATCAATGCTTTGGTAGTACTAATTAAGATAAACAACACTATACTGAACTTATTAATTTAAACATAAGGGGACTTACCCCATAAAAGCCTAGTTATAAGAACTGGGCTTTTTGTTTGAAGACATATATGGTATGAACTTTTTGCTAGGTGTTTAGGAACTGAGTGCTTGATTCAAGAGCAGTTGGAATTATTTTTAGTAATATAATTGAATTATATGTGATAAATTTTAGCTATGACAGACAATCAATTACTAGAACGTATAGTTACTAATAAAAATGTACTAGTTGGGAAACCTGTAATACGTGGAACGCGCTTAAGCGTTGAATATATTCTTAACTTACTTGCACATGGCGCCACTATTGAAGAAATACTCGAAGAGTACGAAGGTTTGAGTTCAAAAGATATTCAGGCTTGTTTTTTATTCGCAAGTAAATCACTATCTGACAGTACATTTATGCCACTACAAGTAGAGTTTGCATAAATGCGTTTTTTAGTTGATGAATGTACGGGTTCTCGCGTCGCGCAGTGGTTAGTAGCTCAAGAGCATGAAGTTTTTTCAGTTTATGATAATGCACGTGGTACAAGTGATGATGACATACTACAAAAAGCATTTGATGAGGATTGGATTTTAATTACCAACGATAAAGATTTTGGTGAAAAAATTTATCGTGAATTACGATCTCACAAAGGTGTAATTTTTATGCGGCTAGAAGATGAAAGAACTGTGAATAAAATTGAAACGCTTAAACAGCTTTTAGAAAACTATGCGGATAAATTAGTAAATCAATATGTTGTTGTTACTGAGAAAAAAGTGAGATTTAGAACAACATTGCAAAATGATAATTGAATGTTGATGGTAAATATTATTACCACAGAGACACAGAGTACACAGAGAGAACTTGCCGGAGTTGATTTTTGAATCGCAAAATTCGGAAGGAAAGGCTACTTGTGTTCAAAGTTGGCGCCAATTCTCTTTGCCAGTCTTGATTTTAATTAGATTGACAGAACATATTGTAGTTATTTTCCGAAATCGGCATCAATGCTTTGGTAGTACTAATTAAGATAAACAACACTATACTAAACTTATTAATTTAAACATACGGGGACTTACCCCATAAAAGCCTAGTTATAATAACTAGGCTTTTAGCTTAAGGATACACTGGCAGAATTGGCGCGCTCATCAAGCTTCGGTAGTTTTAGTTTCACCTGCTTGTGCGCGGGATAACCCATTTTCTTGAGTTGCCATATGTGGTATTTCAAGTAATAGAAAAAGTAAAAGACCTTGAACGACTAATAAGTTAGTAACTAGAAAAAATGTAGCTTCTTCGATAGGTAGTCCAAATAATTGGAGACCTGTTGTGTATTTGTCAGAAATGTGCCAAATACCATTAGCAATTGCAATACGGTCAGCAACCCATAGATATAGTGTTGGAACAAGAACACCTAACAGCCAAATTCGCTTCATTGCCCATAATGTTGCTGTACCAAGAAGCCATTGCAGTGCCAATATCGGAGTAGCCCAAGCTAAAATTAGTCCTAAGTACAAGGTGTTATCCCACCGCAACATCAAAAAACCTGTAATAGTTAATGCGGCGCCGAATATAGGCAACAGTACTTTTAGCTTAGACGAAAACTCTTTTTGCACTGGCTGATTACGAGATAGCAAAAAGGACAGCCATAGTCCAGTAAGAATAGGCTGAAGTAAAAAGAACAAGTATTCCTCAATTGGCACATAGCCAATTGTACCTACTACCCGACCAATACCATATCCCCAAATTTCTCGAAAGACTAAATAATTATCCCAAGGTGTAGTGTAAATCAAAGCCATGAGAGCAATCAGAGGAAGTGCAAGCTTTGCCCGATATCCTCCAATGTCCGCAAAAGGTCTTCGTTGAAGCCATACAAGTACTAAAATTGGTGGGATAATAAAGATAAGGTGAAACGTAAAGTAACTCATGATAAAGGTACAAGCTTTTTTGTCAATTTAAAGTTTCTAAGAATTTGTCAAAACATATTGTAGTTATTTTCCGAAATCGCCGTTGGTGCGCTTGTAGTAATAACCAAGATAAACAACACTATACTGAACTTTATATTCTAAACTCAGGGGACTTACTCCAGAAAAGCCTAATTATCATAAATTAGGCTTTTTGTTTATCTATATGTTGACGTATTAGAAAACCGACACCAATTAACCCACCACTAACCAAAGTCATGTCGGTTCTGGGTTCAGGTACAGTTTTTGGAATTTGAAATGAACCTTTTAAAAACGCTCGACCTCTTAAAGGCGCCGTTGGGTCTGCGTTAAGTGGTTCACTTTCTGTAAAGCTGAAAAAACCAGTGGCGCCTGCAAATCTACCTTCTCCACCTGTTATTGTGACGGTTCCTGAACCATTGAGTACACCGTTTGCACTGTCAATAACCGCAGTTGCATTACTCAAACCGAATAACTTGTCAGCATTAACGCCGAAGTACATATCCATACCAACTGGCAAACCTTGTATACCAAACTGTGCAGCATCCGGAACAAAGGTAAACGTACCTGTTGCAGGATTGAATTGACTATAGTTTGTACTACTAAAATTAGTAAGACCATAAGGAGCATTCGGATTACTACCTGTGATAGATGCCCTTGTTAGGTCAGATGTGATGGGTTGTAGAATAACCTCTGTGTCATAGAATGTATCGAAGTCAAATACAGTTTGAGCATCACTTTTTTGCCAACTCATTCCAACACTGGCGACTGACACAACTGCTGCTACAAGCCATGTATTTACTTTAGAAATAGAGTGCATAAATTTTGTATTCTAAATTTACAAAACTGTGATTGTAACTAATTACACTCGTTAGATTAATGTATTGTTGTGAAATAAGCAATCTTTAACAGTATTTTTATATTACATCTACCTTAAGAATGATTTATTGTAGAGGCGCCGACTAGCAATTTGGTAATGTAACACTATAAATCAAAAATATCATGCTGCTCCTTAAAAGTTCTTTCCATAAGACATAAGTCAAAATCAGCAGCTAATAAATCAATGCCATCAAGAATTATTGGTATTTGACTAGATTCTATTTGCAAAGCAGAAAAACAGTTTTCTCTAAAATCGTTTCTTCCTTGAAAACGTTCAATAGCAATTTTTAAAGGACGAACTACTTCGTAAGCATTTTCAGCTTTCGCAATTGCTAACTGAGGAATTGGATATTTTAATCGCATAATTGCTAAATCAATTAAATCTCTTGCTTTAACGTTATCATCCATAAACCTATCAGAGTTTGCAAGTAGCTTAGATGTAAAACAGTCATTAATACTTAAACAAGGAACAGGAGACCACTCTGGATATCGGGGTGGGTCTAGCTCGAAACGAGACTCAGCAATTATCTCAGTTTTAATAGCTACTTCATCCACAACTAGCATCATTCTAATTCCGTACTGGTCAGTTGTACCTCGCGTAACTTCAATTTTGCTAAAATCGCGGAATAATGCTTGATAACCCCCATCTAATATCATAGTGCGAAGATGCTTATAGCCTGATGTAGAAAATGGGGAAATAAAATCAATATCTTGACTCCAGCGATATTCTCCATAATCTAATGTAATTAAAGTTCCACCACCGAAGTAAGTATAATTATTTGCTAGTAATTCTGTGTTTAAGCTTTCAAGAACCTTCAAAATTTTATTATGAAAATCGAATCTAAAAGTCATAAGTAATGGTAATAGCCAGGAATTATAGTTTTTGGCTAGTTCTGTTAGAAAAATTAGTTCTTGATCCTCAAGATTGTTAAAAGTGTCTCGATATCTCCAACCACGTTCATAGCAACCTAACATTTCTTCTGGAGTAAACTGATATACATCTGCTGTTTGCCAGCAAATTGACTCCAAAAAAGGTAATTTATCTGGTATGGTAATTTTCATATTAGTTTAGCAATAATTTTAATATTTCTGCTGCTTCACTCTTTGCTAAAACTTGTGATTCTCGCACTTAAAATTAAATTATACTATTATATATACTCACAAGTACATTGATTTATGGCTCGTAGTCGTATTTTACAAGAGGAGCAGTCCTACACGTTTCGCTCGTATTTTGAGATGCCTTATGAGGCAGATGAAATCTTGGCAGAATTAGGCTATACTCTGGCTAGAACACGTCTTGAATTACCACGTACAAATCGTCAGTTAGAGCGCTTAGAAGAGTTACGGCAGCGAATCAACGATGTATTGCCATTAGTTAGTTTGAGTAGTGAGACCACGCGACGTGAAATACTGGTGGAACCTACATTGCTAGAAGTTGCTCGATATTGTCAATGCCAAGTGCGAATTGAATATCCGTTGTCAGTAAATGATTGGCTGAAGGGAAATTTGGATTACTTTCTTAAGCGCAATCCAGGGTTATTGGTGGTTAAGGCTAAAAAGGATGATTTAACACGAGGATTTACACAGCTTGCAGCGGAACTAATTGCAATTTCTGAAGTTGAAGAAGGTGATGTGTTTAAAGAAATAATTACAGAATCTTCACTGATTAACCAATTAGATAAGGACTTTGATAATATCACAAAATCAATATCTCCAGAGCTTGCTATCTCGATGGCAAAAAAAATTCTCAGGCATAAAAAGTCAGCAAGAATTTCAATTGCCAAACTAATTTCAAAGCTTTACGACCGAAATATATCTCCAGACTCTTTGAAATAAGAAGTTTAATTAGTTAAAAATTGGGGTATCTACTATGATTAATAATATAGAATTAGAGAAGCTTTTTTGCGATGTGGATGATTTTTGTCAAGAATTTGAAAAGAATTGGAAAAAAGAGTTGCTTGAAAGTGGTGAACGAAAACGGAATCGAAAATTAACTTTATGCTTGAGTGAAGTGATGACGATAATTATTCATTTTCATCAATCATCTTATCGGAATTTTAAAGATTACTATACCATGCACGTGTGTACTTTTTTATGCAGCCATTTCCCCAAAATTGTTAGCTACAATCGTTTTGTAGAGCTACAACAGCGCAAACTTGCCGCATCTCGGTTTCCGTGGGCGGCAAAGTTTGTAAGAGAGAGTGCTTTAATACCTTTATGCTGTTACCTTCTTCTACGTCGTGGTACAAATACTGGTATCAATTTTATAGACTCTACTTCTATTTCTATATGTATTCCTGAAAGGGCAAAACGTAATCGGGTCTTTCAAGGATTAGTAAATGGGGAAAGAATTCGTTGGGTTGGTATTTCGGTTTTAAATTACACCTAATAATTAATGAAAAAGGAGAAATTATGTCTTTCATGGTAACACCAGCGAACGTTGATGACCGTAAACCTGTTCCAGAAATGACAGCTTCTTTATTTGGCAAGCTGTTTGGTGACAGAGGCTATATTTCCCAAAAATTATTTCAGCAACTTTTGGAGCAAAATGTTCAACTCATTACCACTATCAAAAAAAATATGAAAAATCGTTTAATTCCTTTAATTGATAAAATCCTACTTAGAAAACGTTCTCTTATAGAAACAGTCAATGACCAGTTAAAAAATATTTCTCAAATCGAACATACTAGGCATCGTTGTGTTCCTAATTTTATGGTCAATATTATTGCTGGTTTAATCGCTTATACATATCAAGATAAAAAACCTTCCTTGAATCTAACTCCGGAAGATTTAGCAGCGTTACCAGAAATTAATTTGTCTGATTATGACACTAATCCTTTAGTTATTGTATAAGTCCTCATAGTCAAATTTTAAATTCACACAATTTATAATTTAACGCGCTGTCAAAGGCGCGGCGCAGCCGTGTCGAGACTTCCATGCCCAAAATACTCCCAGAAGGCTATCTTTCTTACATCGAACTCAGGTTTAATGCGGAGAAAACATGATAATTATCCTGATGCTGCCTACCATATTTACAGTTCTAAATTTTATCTAAGTATTGGCTCACATATTCCAACACAAAGGGCTGAAGCATATAATAGTTAGCCTGTTTTTCTAACAAGCTTCGCCCCCACAAACTTTCTAAAGCTTCAAAAAGCCCCGCGCGCGAAACAACCGTTGCAAATTCTTGTTGTAATTGCACTATTGTCATACCTTCGCTATTCATTGCCAACCAGTATATAATTGTTTTTTCTAAAGATGACAGGCGCCTAAATTGTTGTTCTAATAACCGACGAATGCCGTTGAAGATAAAAGTATTATGATGTAAAAATTGTCCAATCTCACCGTTAAATAAGTCGCAAATCGAGGTAGCAACAATTTTTAACGCTAATGGGTTATTGCTGTAGTGGTGGCATAATTCTTGTTTTTGTGCTTCCGAACCTACCAGTTCTTTCGCAGAAAGCAAAGCTAGCGCAGCTTCAGGTGAACCCAATAACCGCAATGTACGCACTTTTAGAGGTTCCCCTTCATAGATACCCACAACAGCAGGTTTTTCTCTGCTTGTAAGAATTAAACAACTTGAATGAGGGGTCTCTACAATAGCTCTAAGCATTTTGCCATATTCCTCATATTCTGAGCAGAACTGTCCAGTGTTGCTAGCATCTAAAATCGTTTCCATATTATCCAAAATTAATAAGCAACGCGAACAGCGCAGATAATGAATTAAGCATCTAATCATCGTCAAAATATCTTTTCGAGCTAACGTGGCACTGACCACGACCTTACTGTACCCAACGTTACTGGCATAATATTAGCAACATCGATTGTGAATCGATACACCTTTTTGGCGCGTCGGCTGTTTTCTGAGTCGAAAAACTTCAGCATCACGTCCCAACAATTACTATTCAAGCGACAAAAGGGGCTTTTTTCAATCTCAATGTTGTCTAGTCCCATGCCGCTATTAATGGCTTCAGCAAAGGTGGAGGCAGCTTGGAAGGCGTTTGTGGCAGCAAAATTGAGCGCGCGATCGCGGTCTAAGTGTCCTAAGTTGTGGAGGTCATAGTAGATGCGATGCAGGAAACTCTTGAGGGAACGTCGCATTCTTACGTTGTCGGGTTCGCTGGCTTCAGGGGTAACGGTGTTAATGGCTGCTTCCACAAGGGCATTGACTTGCCAACCGTATATCCCTCTAATATTGGGTAGTGCCAGGACAGGAACAACCTGTCCGGAAAAAAGTTCAACGGTGCGATTAGTCAAATGACCGGGAATACTGACTCGCTCAATGTAATCATCGCTTTCTTCTGGCTGAATTTGCCCAGCCAAAAGCATCTGAAATACTGTATATATCTCGCTGGCAAAAGCTTTTTGGGGTTCTAGGGCGTAAATTGGGGTAAGTTCCTGATTCAGCGTCCAAATAAGAGATTTGCCTTCAGCAGGACTCAACTCCAGATGATTAACCATCTGACGGGGGTCATAGGGATTAGCCGGAATTAATACCCCATCAATGTTGACCGCAGGCATCTGTTGCTTGAAGGTATCACGGCGGGCTTCGGTACCGAAATCGTAGCCAAGGGCGCCGAGAGCGTAGACTGTGTTGGAGACAGCACTAGGGGTGATGTTAGAAGGGGAAACAGGAGCAGGGGAAATATCTATAATTGTAGCTGAGGTGCTAACAACAAGTTTCGTAGCAGCAGAATTGTTAACCTCATTAAGAGATTGGGAGGCACTTATTACCGCAGATTCGGAACTATCTGGAAAAGAGTTGCTGCTTGAT
The DNA here is from genome assembly GCF_000331305.1 of Calothrix sp. PCC 7103. Lineage (GTDB taxonomy): Bacteria > Cyanobacteriota > Cyanobacteriia > Cyanobacteriales > Nostocaceae > Dulcicalothrix. The sequence continues at coordinate 2,864,904 of NZ_KB217478.1, forward strand.
GGTAAAATAATATGTGGAAGCACAACTGCACTTGCTTGAATGTTGGGTAAAAGCTGCCCTGTTAGTAATTGATAGGCGCCGGGAATATTTAATTTACCGGCTAAACAGCGTTCTGGTTCCTCAACTTCCTTGGGGTCGCAAGGAATAGCGCTATTTAAAATAGCTTGACGGACAGTTTCAGCATTAGGTTTTTCGCCCCGTTGCAGTTGTAGACTCATTAGTAAAGCAGAAATACCCGTCATCAAGGGGGCAGCCAAACTGGTACCTTCTTGGCGTGCTGGTTCATCTGTACCGGGTTGTGCTGCTACGATGTTTTCACCCGGTGCGAGAATGCCCTGTTCCTGATACTGTCCACCCCAATTACTATAGTTTGCAGGTTGCCCATCATCTTTCATCATACCTACTGCCAGGACATTTGGCAAAATCGCAGGGGCGCAAAACCATTCGCCCTTATTGTTTCCTGATGGAGCTACGATTAGAATATTATTATCTTGGCACTGCTTCACCGCTTTCTGAATCATTTCGTGGGCAAACCCGCTTTGAGTGGGATGACAGGCAGCACAGTGGATGATATTCACCCCCAGTTCCAATGCCAGGTTAAAGGCATGAGCTAAGTTCAACGGTGAGATTGCCTCATCGACCGTGGGGGTTTCAAATAAGGGAATGTTAATAGCGGTGCAGTAGGGAGCAACTCCTTCCACTGGGGAACCTGGTTGCCCAAATATTGTACCAAAGATGCCTGTTGCATGAAAGATACCACTGAGGCGTCCGCGCACAAGTGTGGGAATTGAGTTTCCCAGTGCTTCTATCTCTGTCTCTAAGGCTTTAATTTCTGCTTTATAGTCGATGTCTGTGGGGACTTCTGGTTTGAGTGTTGTTTGCTGTTGCTTGGAGTCTTTTAACTGGTAATATTGTTCTAGCAATGACGCTTCTTTGTTTTCTAATACAGCATTGAAGATGGTAGTGATAGGATGGTGTGGTATCACTTGAGCAACAGATAGCACTGGGGCTGCATCCGTATCCCGCTTTTCGTTCTGCTTCAATGCTTTCTTTAAAGCCTTTTTTTTGTCTCCCAACTTCCTAATTTGAAGCTCCCTTTGAATATAAATCGGCTCGATTGGCTCTAAATCTGTCTGCCAAAAAGCTGTGGCTTTGCTCAAATTTGCACCCCGAAAGCAAGCACGCTCTAAATCAGCAGGTCCATCTAAAACAGCGATTTTAATCCGAGAATCACCGAGAGTCAGAGTTTGCAGGGCAGCAAAACCGGGAATGTTATTAAGGTCAGGCATAGTGTCTGGAGATATCTAAAGATTTGTAAAGATTTGTCCTTCTAGTAATTACTCTTATTGCTTCAATGAACCAAGAATAAACTCTCCCACAGAAGACTCTTCGTATTCGTTGAGATTGGCGATTTTGCCAAACTGTTCTGAATTTCCTCCACCAATCGCACTGGGAGCTAATTGCATAGCAGTCGCAACCAGGTAAAATGTTTGAAACAAAACACCAATATGTTTTAAAATCAATCCATAACCGATGCTATAGTACTTCCAGAACAACCGCCCAAACCGAGCCGTCACAATCAGAAGCACTTGGGGAACATCTTGCATCCCCGTTGATTTCCAAGCATCGAAAATTAAGGTTTCAACTTCTGAATTTCCATCTGCGATTGCATACAAGGCATGAGACAATGGCTGATAGTGGTATAATCCTGAGTTCAAACCCTGACACCGATTAATCACAGGATAAATTTCCAACTCGTATAAAGCACCACCAGCAGGATAAGGACGTTTTGTAAATTCTCCAATGTTCATAATATCCTGCTCATGGGTGTAAATCTCTTTCACCCTGGCACAGCGATATAGGAATTCTCCCAACTGGTTAAGGGTGATGGGTTGGTTGTCGTACTCACGAATTGATTGTCTGGATTCGATAGCTTGGGTGAGGGAAATATCTGTTTTAGCTAACGCTTCTAGGTGAGGTTTCTCTAAAAAAACAACTTTATCGCTCATAGGAGACTTAATAAAGTGCGATCGCTCCCTATCCTCTAATCTCGGCATTTTTGATTTTCGTGCATCGTCTAATCGCTTTAAACGGGTTTGCCGATGAAACAGAAGATTGTGAAATTCCCATTCTGCTAGCGCTTCACTTTCAGGTTCTAGGGAAATCATCTTAGTAGCAATCAGCAACTGAATTAGCGATTGCACTATTTCTACATCAATTAGCGAATCTGCTAAATTCTCTAACGTGAATGACGAATTAGACTGAGCTAGTTTCCCAATTAAAGCGGTAGCGCGCCAATCTAGAAGAATAATTTTGGCTTTAGATAAGGGAGATTCTAAGACCAATTGTTCATTTTCTTGACGCAGAAAGGCAAAGCGAGATATTATAAAGGGCTTATCCCGCTCAAAAACCGGAGAAATCAATTGATAATCAGTAGCGATGGCAATGGCGGTTGCTAACGGTAAAACAGAATGGCAAATCCAGCCCAGGTTAATCAGCTTTTGTAACTCGGCTTCAAAGTTTAAACCGTCTTGCACACCATCAGCTTCTGCAACCAAAGCAGTTAGCTGGGCTGCGGTTAGGGCAGAATGCTTTAGGTGTTTTAATGCCGATTTTAATCCTGGTTGGGGACGCTCCAGAGTGAGGCTGTGAGGATCGAATTGCAGGGTCAAGCGGTCGCTTTCATCGGTAAAGACAATTTCGGGACGGAAGGAGAGGGTAAAAGTATCGGACATATTAAAATACCATTAGCATAGGATTCATTTGGTCTTCAGCTATAGGTGCAGGGAGCCAGGTGATACCAATTACCAACCACCAAACCCGCAGCAACTGAGGAAATCGCCTCTGCGGCTGGGGTAGGCTGAAACTTTGAGAGAGATTTGAGAACCTTTTGGGGCAGGAACCTATTTTGTCGCTTCCGCCGGCTTACCGATTAAAATTATTAAACTACTTTGTAGTACATAAGTCCTATTGTTATCATGTAGTTGCAGAGCTTCTTCCGACAGTTCAGCCAACTGTGCAGGCAGTTGCCCAATAGTGATGCGGTTGACAGGTTGTGCCGCTTGAGGCATTAAATTTTGCTTATCCATGAGAGTTTTTCTCCATTTTTGTTGTTTGTTAGTGTCCCGTTGTCGAGCCGTTGCTCAGTCGGTGGGTGTGACCGTTTATTGTGTATAGAATAAGAGTGTATGCTCAAAGCTTCAACCTAATATGCCGAAGACCAAGTTCTGACATCACCTAGCGTCACTGGAATCAGGTCGCTCACGTCAATGGTGAAGCGGAATATCTTCTTGGCACGACGGTTGTTTTCTGGGTCAAAGGACATATTAAAACACCATTGGCATAGGATTCATTTGGTCTTCTGCTATAGGTGCAGGGAGCCAGCCAAGTTTTGCAGGCACATCATACAACCTTCCAGTCCCAAAACGCGACCAGAAGTGACGTAAACCTGGTACAATAACCTTGACCACAGGTAAACCAATATCAGGACGAGTTTGGTTAAGTACCAGCATTTCTAGCCCGACTTTTCTGACAATATCCCCACATTTCAAGACATCTTGATGGATATCATCGCTCCACTGTTGGGTATAATCAGAGGCTTGTTTGGCAGGAGCTTGAGAAGGTGCTAAATAAGGTTGGTTGGCGATGGATGCGTGAGTAAACCAGTAATTCAATGCCGAGTCTGCATTGGTTGGGGGATACTTCTCTGGTAGGTTGCAACCAATTTGATTCACCTCCGTCACCGCTCGTAAGATGGCAATTTTGGCATCGAAATGGGCACCATAACCCGCGAGAATATATTCCTGTTCTCCACCCGTATAACGGGAGACGGCGGCAAATGTGGGAATATTTAAATCTGTAGTTAAATCCAAAACCCACAATTCTCGCTGCTGAGTGTCATACCAGGCTTGCAAATCAAGTAAATAAGGTTCGTTGAAACTGGCTAAATCCACACTAGGACGCTGTAGACGATTGTACCACCAAATTGCCACACTATCGCGCTCTGCAAGTTCCAAAAATCCTTGCAAAATAGCATCCTCCAAAGTCCCACCCGCCGCGTTACCATTGGAATCAGCAAAACAGAAGCGATGTTCTTTAGGAAGGTTGTAATTGTAATAACAGAAGGCAGTGGGGAGATATTTGTGGGTTTGCTCATTGAGTGACCAAACAGGTGTCCAGTCAATTATTTGGGTTTCGTCAAAGGGTTTGGGAATCCAATCGTGATCGACGATCACCTTTTTATTCAATTCCTTCCGATTTTGATACTGAGTTTCGCTAAACAACAAACACTGTGCTGGATGAATGGCACCATCTAAATCAGCCAACTTAGACTTGATTCGAGGTTCGTCACCCTGGTAAATACCAGAATAGCGTTCAACCGCCTCACAAAATCCACTCGCTTGAGATTGGCGATCGGTTTTGCCTTTGCCACCACTTTTGTGCCTGAGCGATCGCCGCAATTGACCTAAATTATAAGAGGAGCCAAAAGCGTGAACCGCGCTGTAAGTATGGACAAAGGGGTTTTCTGGATCGGACGATCGCGTTAGGCTACTGACAACTCCAGTAATCGGGCTAATTAGATGTTCGTAACGTTTTAAGATTTGATCTGGTGTAAAAGCCCGATGTCCACCATCCTGAGTAAACAGCTTTTTGCGACTGGTGAGCGAGATAGCACCTTTGACTTGTTGACTAACCAAATCGGGATTGCCACAAGCAGGACATTGAGGACGTTGAGTTAGGGAATGAGTTTTCAGGGTAAAATTCGTTTGATCGAAGGTGATGATTTTCCCTGCTAAAGTCTGAATTTTCGCCTCTGGGACAATCTGCTGCACTAGCCATTTAGCAACTTCAGTAGTCGTGAGTGTGATCGCGGTTTGCTCCGTCGAAGGCAACCCAGCCACAGCAACCGGAAAACATCCATTCCCCGTCTTCCCTTGTTGTTGTAAAATCGAAGTCTCTACCTCTCGATTGCCCTGTAACCGATGAGCCAAACATTCCCAGCAACCTATTTCTCCGGGAGTAAAGATGGGACCGAACCACGGTATCCCACCGTTTGGTTTAACCAGTAGCCAAGGTTGCTGAGTTTGCAATGCCATTTTATTGATCCGGCTCAGTTCTGGCTGAAGATAGTCATCAGTGAGAACTACCCACAGGGAATGAACCCCCGATGTTGACTCTTCTGGCTGTCCTGGCTGTACAGGAATTCCCACTGCTTGCAACGCTGCAATCAAATTTTGCCCGTCAACAGCACCAATAGTTGTGACGAAGACTTTTGTCTGGGGTAAGCGATCGCTTACGAGTTGCGGATCGACATTCAGCAGACTCCAAAATGCTGCCGCTTCGCGGGTTAGACTGTGAGCAGCATCGGTAAGGTAGCCTTTTTCATCTAGGCGATCAAGGACATAATCAAAGTGTTCAGGGGGAACTTGCCCATCGAGTTTTTGAATGATTTCTGCTCTAGTGTGTTGCCCATCCAGAAGGGGAAGAATTTGGCAATAAAGACTACCTGTCAGCGCGTAAGTGGCAGATTCGCTGAGTAAATAGGCATTTTTGGGTTCAACAATTTCGACGCGGAAGTGGGGTTTAATTTGGGGAATTTTCATGACACTTTATTAAGTAAGGTTGGACATCTAAAATAGAGAAGAGGTAAGTTGCCGATGATTCGTGCGCTTTAGGAGTTTTACTTATGCCTTCTCCCTTTCCTGGTATGAATCCTTAATTGGGACGTTTTATTTTCTGGAAGTCCCTTAACGAGAAATGCGATAGCTATGTCCAAATCAGCCCCCGTCGGAAGATAGGGTCTGCCTCGGTTTTTTGTTGTTTTGCCATTTCCTTATACCAGTAGGCGTAATCCTCGAATCCGGTCGATCGCGTTAACCGTTCTAAAGCATTGAGATTGGTTTTGACGGGAATATCAGATTCTTCCCAAGTGGCATCCCCCAGAACAGTTCCCATCACCCGATTGGTCGTTTTATCACCGATCGCGGTGCCAAAACCTTCCGTTAATGTCCAGCAGCGCACTAACCCCAGTTCCCGCCCAGTGAGGAAATAGGTCATATTTGCCTGAATTTCGGCTGGAGATCGAACGAATCGCCATACCCGCACTTCCAGCAATTTGCCATGAAAGCCGGAGTCTGGGACTTCTGCATACCCTCCTAAATAGGTATTTCCAAAGAACACAACTGGAAATATAGCGGTTTGATTATCCTTGTGTACCCCGTTAATATAGAGCTTCGTATCACCAGGACGACTTCCCCCCCGTGTCACTGCGACATGATACCAATTACCAGCCACCAAACCCGCAGCGACTGAGGAAATCGCCTCTGCGGCTGGGGTAGACTGAAACTTCAATTCGCCAGCTTCTAGATAAAACCGCGTCTCCCCATCGGCAAAAATCACTTGTTTTCCTGCATCCGTGGCAGGACATACCCAAGCTTCGATTGTGAACCGTCCTTGTGGTCGCAATGCTTTGCTACCTACAGCAATTCCCTGAGAATTGGCGTTGAAAAGCAGCACCTTCAGGCGACTTTCAAAGTGTACTTTCTGTTCTTTTTCGGATAACTTGTACATAGTTGTAACAGTTTCAATTGAGTTTTTTCTGATCAATGGAAGCCAAAAGTTGAAGCAATGGAATTACAGAAACGTCCCAGCGACGGCATAAAAGCAACCACAGCCAGAGGTTATGAGTTGGTTATAGCTGCGGTATTGAAACCCTGCGGGGTCGTTATAGTTTGCACCATGCAGTAATTTAATCCGAATATTCACCAAATCTTCCACACTGCCATGAACCACATCAACAGCCTCGTGGGGCTGAATTAAATCGGGGCGTTTGACGGGAGGAGATAGTTTAGGAAGTTTCATAGTTTGGTTCCTCATAAACCCAAAAGGTAAGCCAACTAGAAAGTCTTATTGGAGAAACAAATTTCTAGCAGGGTTAGACATCAAAAAGGGGGCAAGAGAAGCAGAAAGCCTTCCCTCGTAACTACCTCTCCTGCTCCCGTTCATCTTTCCCTCAACCCAACAGATACCAAGTAATAGCAACCTGCCAGGTGGGGGCGATTGCGGATCAATTCATCTGAGCAAACCAGGTTCCAGAACAGGCGGAAGGGGAACTTTGAGAGAGTTGAGAACCGAATGGAGTGGGAACCTATTCTGCATCGTCTCCGTCATAAGAACAACGACAACAACCACCACAATCGCAGCATCGTCCGCAAGCATTGCAAGCTGGACAACCAGAAACACAACTACAGAAATTACAACACGTACCACAAGAAACACAGTCCGGGGTATTTGCCATCTCTAATGACGCTAGTACCGAAGCACTAGTGTCATCATGTAGTTGCAGAACTTCTTCCGACAATTCAGCCAACTGTGCAGGCAATTGCCCAGTAGTAATGCGGTTGACAGGTTGTGCCGCTTTGGGAATCAAATTTTGCTTGTTCATGAGAGCTTTTCTCCAAGTTGAGTGTTTGTTGATGCCCCGTTGTCGAGCCGTTGCTTCGGTCGGTGGGTCTGACCGCTTATTGAGTGTAAAATTGCACTTGATATACCGTGAAGGACGATTACCTACGGTAGGCGAAGCGCCAATACACCTCTTCCTAATCCCTCATCTTTCCCTCAACCTAACAGGTGTCAGGTAACGAAAACCCCCAGGTGAAGGCGATCGCAGATCAATTCATCCGTGGAAACCAGGCTCCAGGACGGGCGGAAAGGGAGCTTTGAAAAAGATTTGAGAACCGAATGAAGTGGGAACCTATTCTGCGTCGTCTCCGTCATAAGAACAGCTACACATCCGTCCACACACACCACAAGGATGACAAGGAGGAACACAAGCGCAACGACAAACAACAGAGTCCGAGGAATCCGCCATCTCCAAGGAAGCTAGTACTGAAGCACTATCGTCGCCATGCAGTTGCAAAGCTTCTTCCGACAATTCAGCCAACTGTGCAGGCAATTGCCCAGTAGTAATGCGGTTGACCGGTTGTGCTGCTTGGGGCATTAAGTTTTGCTTATCCATGAGAGTTTTTCTCCAATTTTTTGTTAGGTTACTGTCCCGTTCTCAAGCTGTTGCTCCGGTCGGTGGTTTGACAGCTTATTTGTGTAAAATGGCACTTGTATATCGAGAAGGGCGATTACCAACGCTAGGCAAAGCGGGATCGCAACTTCCCCTAATCCTTCAATTACAAACCCAATTAACGGAAACTCCCAGGCGATCGCGGATCAATTCATCCGAGCAAACCAAGCTCCAGGACGGGCGGAAAGGAACTTTTAGAGAGATTTGAGAACCTAATGGAGTGGTAACCTATCCTGGATCGTTTCCGTCATCTGATACACGGCTTCACACCACAACCACAGCCACAACGACCACAGGCACTACAGGCACTACAAAAACAGTTACCACACCCACATTTCCCTTCAGATGCTAGTACTGATGCGCTATCGCCATGCAGTTGCAGAGCTTCTTCCGATAATTCAGCCAACTGTGCAGGCAATTGCCCAGTATTAATGCGGTTGACGGGTTGTGCCACTTGGGGCATTAAGTTTTGCTTATCCATGAGAGTTTTTCTCCAAGTTGAGAGTTTGTTGATGTCCCGTTGTCGAGCCGTTGCTCAGTCGGTGGGTCTGACAGCTTATTGTGTATAAAATGAGACTTATACTCAGTGCTTAAACTTAATGCGCCGAAGACCAAGTTCTCACGTCACCCAGCGTCACTGGAATCAGGTCACTCACGTCAATGGTGAAGCGGAATATCTTCTTGGCACGACGACTGTTTTCTGGGTCAAAGAACTTCAGTTTCACATCCCAACAATCGCTATCCAAGCGACAGAAGGGGCTTTTCTCGATATCAATGCTGTCGAGTTCCATTCCTGTTGCTACCGCTTCGGCAAAAGTGGAAGCAGCCTGAAACGCATTCGTCGCCGCAAAGTTGAGTGCCCGATCTTGAGAAGTGGTGCCAAGATTCCGTAAGTCGTAGTAAATCCGGTTGAGGAAACTGCCCAAGGTGCGCCGAATAGCCTCTTCTTGGGCATCTCCCACGGTGGTTTGCACCGTTTCTATGGCAGCAGATACTAAAGTATTAGTTTTCCAGCCATACATCCCTCGTGGGTTCTGGGGCGCAATCAACGGCACAACTTGCCCAGAAAACAACTTCACGGTTTTTCCTGTCAAAACGCCAGGGATACTCACCCGCTCCACAAATTCTTCGCTGGTTTCGGCTTGAATTTGCCCTGCCAATAGCTCTTGCAAGATGGCGTAGGTATCTCGCGCAAATGCTCCTTGGGGTTCGATCGCATAAACTGGGGTCAATTCAATGTTTAATGTCCAAATCAGCGACCTGGATTCCGAAGGACTTGCTGCCAAGTAATCCACCATTTGCCGTGCATCATAAGGGTTTGCTGGCACGGTAATATCACCAATACTATTGGCAGGCATCAATTGTTTGAAAGAATCTCGCCTTGCTTCTGTCCCAAAGTCATAGCCAAGGGTTCCTAAAGCATATACAAATTGACTGTCAGCAAGCTCGCTAGGTGCTTGGCTAGCGGTGACAAAGTTCGATGCAGATGATGTCATAGAAGGTATTGATGGGGTTATAGATTGGGCAATTGAGGCAGCGATTGAATTTGCAGTTGGGCTTGTAGTTGGGCTTGCAGTTAATCCATCAACAGGAGATAGATCAGATGCTTCCACCTCAGTTGGTTCGATTTTAGTACAGCCGCAGCCAGAGGCAGTAATGGCTTCTATAGTGTTAGTGTCAGACACTGTTCCTCCAAAAAGATATTTAAGTGAACCAGGGATATTAAGCTTGCCAACTAAACAACGACTTGCGTCGGATGTATCGGCAGGTGTACAGGGCAAAGCACTCTTTAAGATTGCGTCCCTAACTTTTTGCGGATTGGGGGTTTCACCGCGCTGGATTTGTAAACTTAATAACAGCGCTGCGACTCCTGTGGTGATTGGTGTGGCAAAACTTGTGCCACTCAATTGAGTTGTCCCACCTCCTGGCTTTGCTCCTAAGATGTTTTCACCCGGTGCCAGGATACCTTGATTCTGGTAACTCTCGCCCCAATTACTGAAGTCAATGGGCTTACCCTGGTCATCCATTGCTCCAACCGCTAACACCGTAGGTAGGGCTGCCGGAACGTGTAAACAAGCACAGCCATTATTACCTGCTGCTGCCACAATCAGCACATTATTTTCCTGGCAAAGCTGAACAGAGCGTTGTAACCACCCTTCCGCTTCTCCTTCATCGGTGAGTTGTCCACCGCTAATGTTGATAATATGCGCTCCAGCACTGACAGCTTGCTCAATCGCACGGGCTAAATCGAGTTGAGACAACTGCCGTCCTTCATCTGCAAACACCGGAATGCTCAATCCTTTGCATTGAGGAGCAATTCCCCTGACAGGACTGCCCAACTGACCAAAGATGATGCTGGCAACATGAGTGCCATGCAAAGACATCCCGCCATTCGGATTTGCCTCCCCAGTAACTAACGTCGGCAGCTGAGTCAAGTCAGCTCCCAGGAAGCAGGGATGCTTGAAATCAATCAGTCCATCGAGTACAGCAATACAAATTTGGGGACTACCGTCCGTTTTTGTCCATATTTGTTCAAGAGCTAAAAGATTCATTTGGGACAGCCCTTATCGCTTATTTAAGTAGTTCACAGAATTATTAATTTGATTGCGTAGCTTGCTTTCCTCAGAGACTTCCAAGAAATAAATTCACCATACTGTGGAACGGTCGTCCCGCCTGTTTCTTGTTAGGCAGGCAAGACACCTACCCCACAAGAAAATTTGCATGTTTATTTATTTGGAATTCCCTTAGAGTCAGTAGAGTATGTATATATACTTTTAGTGGACAGAATGTTAAAATTACTATTGCTAACTCTTAATAATACAAATAGTAAAGCTTAAAATTGGACTTAACAATTAAGTATTTTTTGGTAATTGTAACTAATTAATTAGGTATTTTTCGACGACAGTATCTTAACACTAACAAGACTATTGTCTGTACTAATTACCTCAAATCCGGCTCTCTGTAAACATTTAATTAAAATGTTTTTGGTTTCATCAGTTTCTTCAATTAATAAAATATTATTCATTTTTACTCCTGATACTTAATCCAGTTAGAGTTATATCTGTTCACCGTACAATGATTGTAAAGATAATTACCTTAATATTGGTAACGATTATTGCTCTCTTAGCTCGTATTATTATTAATGATGGTTGCTCAGGCATTAGATATCGTTAAGGAAGTCGGCAATCTTGAGACCTCTCAACATTAATGACATCAGCCAGTATCAATGCAAAGAGCAGTTAAATTTAGTTTGCACTTATTACTAACAATAAGCAATGGAAGTTTGGTATCTTTAGCAGGAACTTAAGATTTTCAACTTTTTTTACACTTGGCTCCAAATAGACAAAAAATCAAAAGTATGTTTTTATACTTTTGAGTCTTGTTAGAATTATCATACTTTTATTATATTTATTTATCAATGCTTCCTTCCATCTCAAAGATGCTGAAATCAATGAACTGCAAAGGACGTAACAGAAGAAAAATTTATATGTAATCTCGCATTATAGAGTAATAATTTATACATAAAAGTCAAAATATAATTGTCGATTTTTGCTGATTCAAGTATTAAAAAATACTAGCTTTTCTGACTAAGTGGCAGTGTATTTTATTTTCTATATTTTTATATGAAGTATAAACTGCATAACTTGAAATCAGTGGCGCCCAGTATGTATTGAGCGATACTTCTAATGTGTACCTAAAAAATTTATTTATACACACTTGTACTATTTTTTAGTTCGAGAAAGTAAAGTTCAACGACTAAGAGTTGAATGGCAAAATCTGAATTAGCGTGAGGTCTGTCAATGAAGGAATTTAAGCAACAGAAACGTCGGCGCGGAGTCATTTTGACGAACCAAGGATTAAAAAGGCTCCAAGCAGCAACATCGGAGTCAGAAATTCAAGATAACTATGGAATTCGCTACACTCTTAATACTTTGAGCGAACGAACTTGCTTAGACCCCCATACACTGGTGAAAATATATACTTGTAAAGCTAGAGTAGATAAACGAACCCTAAGTACCTGCTTTGAAGCTTTTAATATATCTTTGGCGCCAACTGATTATTATCAACCATCTGATGGAGAGGTGGCATGGTGTCCATCAGAGGATACTGGGAAGCAGCACTCAATGCGAAAACTAGATTGGGGTGAAGTACCAGATGTCTCTGTTTTTTATGGACGTACACTAGAACTGGTAACTCTGGAGCAATTCATCATAGAAGATAATTGCCGTTTGATAACGTTGTTAGGTATGGGTGGGATAGGTAAAACTTACCTAAGCGTAAAGTTAGCTCATAAAATTCAAGATAAATTTGAGTTTGTGATTTATAAAAGTTTTGGTAGTGGGTTATCGTTCAAAGATATGTTAACCGAACTGATTCAATTCCTGTCAAATGGACACGAAGCTAGCTTACCAGAAAATGTAGATGCATTAATTTCCAGACTAATACATTATCTACGAGTTAATCGCTGTTTGTTAGTGTTAGACGATGTAGAAAAAATTCTGCAAAACGCTTCATTTTACGATGATAGCGGATGCTATTGTGAAGGTTATGAAGCCTATGGTAAACTTTTCAAACGAGTCGGAGAGGCGCCGCATCAAAGCTGCTTGATATTAATTGGTCGTGAAAAACCCAAAGGGATTGGGCAGATGACAGGTGATACTTTACCCGTTCGTTCGTTAATGCTAAAGGGTTTGCAAGTATTGGAGATACAAAAAATCTTTCAAGCCAAGGGTTTCTTTATTGGTTCACCGCACGAGTGGGAAAAACTAGTCAATTTCTATGCAGGGAATCCACTCGCGTTAAATATCGCTTCTACTACTATTCAAAAGTTATTTGATGGTTATATTGCGAAGTTTATCAACCAAAAAACTTTGGTCTTTGGTGAAATTTATGATTTGATGAGAGAACACGTTAACCGTTTATCAAATACAGAGAAGCAAGTTATAGAATGGTTAGCGTCTAATCATCCTGCTTCATTTTATCAAATACAAAAAAGTATATTACCTTTAGTATCATCACAAAAATTGCTAGAGGCTTTAGAGTGCTTACAAGAACGATGTTTAATTGATAAAGCTTTACATATATCTATAGAGGAAAGAGATTATCTTTTCACATTACCGCTTGTGGTTAAAGAGTTTGTAACCGAAAAATTAATAAAATATAACGCGGAGAAAAATGGTTCTACAGTTTCATCGTGAAATCTTGCCTAAGACGTAATTTGTTTTAAACTGACTTTTAAATTAAAAAAATCCGAATTTACATTAATTTAAGTCAGTTTTTTAGTATTTAAATTAATATTTAAAACATAATTTATACGTAATTTCAGGTAGAAGTTGTTAGTTATGCAGTAATAATTATGCATGTACCTAATGCTTCCCATGTCAGAGAACCAACTATTCCATCTACGGGGAATGAGGAGTCTTCGCTTCTGCCTTGGAAGTCTTTGACTGCATCTTCTGTTTTCTTACCGAAGAAACCATCAACTTTTAATGTACTAAAACCATAATGTTGTAAGCGTTTTACTGCTTCAGAAGGTGATTTTTGTTTATCATCACGGCGTAAAATTGGCATTCTGTGGCAAGGGGTAAGTTGTTCTTTATCAAGTGTTTGCATATCTGTAACTCCTTAAAGTTCTGTGGTTGAATTTACTTATAGTTTTAGATACCGAAGTGTTTTATATAATTTCAGATTTTTATCAAAATTTTTTGGAGATACCTTTTTATTTATAAAATTTTGATTCTTTGTGTTCTTTGTGCCTTTGTGGTTAATTTATTCTCTCTCTGTGTTCTCTGCGTCTCTGTGGTAAAAAATATATCACTGTACAGGCAGGATGCCTGTTCCACAAGAGTATGATAAATGCTGACATAATTTAACATATGTTTGAGTTTAACAATGTTAGAATATGCTCGGTTTTGAAGTTATCTATACTAACTGTTTTGAAGTAATAAATACTGCTGGTAATTTGCATCATTGATTACAAGTTGACTTTTTGAAAAAATAAGCTTTCAAACAACTTTACAAAAATATTTATGAGCAGAATATAGACAGGAAAAGCTCAACTATATTAGGTGCTTCGGAGAGAACGCATGGTAGCCCTCACAGAGAACGTCCAACGTCGGCTAACAATACAGACAGTTGAAATTGCTCCAAATATTACAGCGATTCGTTCGCTTGATTGGGACCGCGACCGCTTTGATATTGAGTTCGGTCTGCAAAATGGTACGACTTATAACTCGTATCTAATTAAGGGCGATAAAATTGTCTTGGTTGATACTTCGCATGTTAAATTCCGCGATTTATATCTAGAAACGCTGAAGAGTCTTGTAAACCCAAAGGCAATTGACTATATTATCGTCAGCCACACTGAACCCGACCATAGTGGGTTAGTGGAAGACGTTCTCCAGTTGGCGCCGCGCGCTACGGTGTTAGCATCGAAAGTGGCGCTACAATTTTTGGATAATTTAGTTCATGACCCGTTTAGTAAGAGAATCGTCAAATCTGGAGATCGTGTAGATTTAGGTGATGGACACGAAATAGAGTTCATATCAGCACCTAATTTACATTGGCCCGATACTATCTTCAGCTTTGACCACAAAACCAAAACGCTATTTACCTGTGATGCGTTTGGGATGCACTACTGTAGCGATGATACATTCGATGTAGATTTGGAAGCGATTGAACCTGACTTCCGTTTTTACTACGATTGTTTGATGGGTCCAAACGCACGCTCATTGTTGAACGCAATGAAAAAAATGAGCGAACTTGGAGAAATCAAGATTATTGCGAATGGACACGGGCCGCTACTTTACCATCACCTTGACTTTTTGAAAGAAAGGTATCACAACTGGAGTCAAGTACAAGCTAAAGCTGACACCACAGTTGGTTTATTTTTCGTAGGTGGTTATGGCTATAGTGATAAACTCGGTCATGCTATTTCCCACGGTTTGCTTAAAACTGGTGTTGGTGTAGAAGCTCTTGATTTGAATACTGCTGATGTTCAAGAAATTCAAGCACTTGCTGGACGTGCATCGGGTATAGTAATTGGTATGCCTCCTAGCACGAGCGTTACTGCCCAAGCTGGTATTAGTTCACTCTTGGCTGTTGCGAAAGAAAAGCAATTTGTTGGTTTCTTTGAATCTTTTGGTGGTGACGATGAACCAATTGATTCGTTACGTAGACAGTTTACTGAACAGGGTATTAAAGAAGCTTTCCCAGCAATCAAAATTAAAGAAACGCCAAGTCCTGCTACATATCAACTTTGTGAAGAAGCTGGTATTGATATCGGACAAATGCTAGTTCGTGACCGTAACATTAAGCAAGTTAAATCGCTTGATGTCAACATGGAAAAAGCGCTTGGTCGCATTAGTAATGGCTTATATATTATTACTAGTCAAAAACACGGAGTTAAAAGTGCAATGCTAGCTTCGTGGGTTGCACAGGCAAGCTTACAACCACTAGGTTTTACCGTAGCTGTTGCTAAAGACCGCGCAATAGAGTCATTCATGCAAGTGGGTGACAAAATTGTCCTTAACGTATTAGAAGAAGGCAACTACAAAGAATTAAAAAGACATTTCTTGAAGCGCTTACATCCCGGCGCCGATAGATTTGCTGATGTAAAAACCCAAACAGCAAAAAACGGGTGCCCCATTCTTGCTGACGCATTAGCATACATAGAATGTGAAATCGCTGACAGCATGGAATGCAGCGACCACTGGATTATGTACTGCACTGTTAAAGAAGGCCGCGTCGCCAAACAAGAAGGCATTACCGCAGTTCGCCACCGTAAGGTTGGAAATTACTATTAATTGTTGTAGAGACCGTACATTTACGGTCTCCCAAATCCGCGAAGACGCGATATATCGCGTCTCTACATATTTATCTCATCCTCCACATATACCTATGAGCGACAATCCTCGTGATGTGCAAGTGTTGCCAATTGCAACAGACACTACAGTATTACGCGCGCGCAGTTGGACACGACAACGTTTTGAAATTGAATATGCGCTCTCTAGGGGCACAACGGTAAATTCGTATGTAATTCAAGCCGATAAAGTTGCCATTATTGACCCACCTCCTGAAACTTTTACTGAAGTATACAAAGAAGCTATTAAGCGGTGTTTGGAATTAAAGAGCTTTGATTATGTAATCATTGGTCACTTTAGCCCAAACCGTATGGCTACATTACGGGCATTACTTGAAATTTGTCCGGATTTAACTTTTGTTACATCGGTACCAGGCGCCGCATATCTAAAAGCAGCATTTACTAACCCGAATTTAAAAGTGTTAGCGATGCGGGGTAAAGAAGACCTTGATTTAGGTAGAGGTCACGTATTAAAATTTATACCAATTCCCAGCCCTAGATGGCCCGAAGGACTTTGCACTTACGACCAACAAACTCAAATTCTTTACACCGACAAACTATTTAGCGCGCACGTTTGCGGTGATGAAATTTTTGATGAAGATTGGGATAAATTTAAGGAAGACCAACGCTATTATTACGATAGTGTGATGGCGCCGAATGCAAGTCATATTAAACCAGCACTAGAGAAAATTTCTGATTACCAAGTTAGAATGCTAGCTTGTGGTCATGGACCTTTGGTGCGGTACGGCTTGATGGAACTGGTAAAATCTTACGAAGAATGGAGCCGTGCGCTTTCTCATCGGGAGATTAAAGTAGCATTATTATATGCTTCTGCTTATGGAAACACCGCGACTTTAGCACAAGCAATCGCATTGGGTTTAACTAAAGGTGGTGTAGCAGTCGAGTTGATAAACTGCGAATTTGCCGAACCTGAAGCAATAAAAGATGCGGTGCAAAAATCGGAAGGATTTATTATTGGTTCCCCCACTATTGGAGGACATGCTCCCACACCTATTCATACAGCCCTTGGTACAGTATTATCTGTTGGTGACACTAATAAACTTGCAGGTGTATTCGGCTCATATGGCTGGAGTGGTGAAGCTTTCGATTTAATTGAAGGTAAACTCAAAGAAGCAGGATTTAAATTTGGGTTTGAAACAATACGCGCAAGATTCAAGCCATCCGATAGAGTACTTAAAGATTGCGAAGAAGCAGCTATTGACTTTACCCAATCTTTAAAACGTGCGCGTAAAATGCGCTTACCTCAACCTGCTGCTAGTCCAGTGGAACAAGCAGTTGGTCGCATCGTGGGTTCAGTATGCGTTCTTACAGCAAGACAAGGTGAAGTTTCTACTGCCATGATGGGCGCCTGGGTATCGCAAGCTACGTTTAACCCACCAGGTTTGACTGTGGCTATTGCTAAAGAACGTGCAATAGAATCACTATTACATTCAGGAAATAAATTCGTTTTAAACATCTTGGCAGAAAATAACTACCAAGAATATATGAAACACTTCCGTAAAAACTTTGCACCCGGAGAAGAACGCTTTACTGGTTTTGAAACAACCACAGCGGATAATGGCTGTACAGTATTAGGAGATGCCATAGCATATTTAGAATGCAGCGTCAATAAACGTATGGAATGTGGCGACCACTGGGTAATATACGCAACCGTTGATAACGGCGCCGTTATGCAGCAAAATGCAGTTACCGCAGTTCATCACCGCAAATCAGGAAGTCATTATTAAATAAAAAATCCCTTCGTTCGTTTATTCGTTCGTACTAAGGACTTTATTCCTTACATCCAACCCTGCTTTCAGACAAAGCAGGGTTATTTACCGTTTCAATGTTTGTATGTAGCTTAGTACTGCGTTCATATTTTTACCTTATTAGACACAGAGTACTTGAGTTAAGAGAGTTGGAGGAGCGGCGCCTATCCTCTAAAATTAATGACATCGAGTACTTGTAATTATTTAGCGACAATTGGGAATCATAGTATAAAGTAAACATTGTTACATTCTTGATTAAAAATACTATGTCCCATATATGTAGAGAGTTTACATGTAACGTCTCTACAAGATTTTGGGCATCACATGTCTATTTAGGGTTTACTGAAATTTATTGTATATACATTGATTATCGATAACAGATATATTACTGCCTGTAACGCGCGCGAGAGTGTTTTTAAACCTGATTCTTTATCGTTAGTATTCCCAAAAAATCAGGTTTGTATTACACCAAGACCCAGTAGAGACATTACACGTAACCTCTCTACCTACAAATTTAAATATTCCGCAATTGCCACAAAGACAATCGTAACTAGAATGTGTAATGTTTGACTTGTATATTCAGTGTTAGGTATTCATAATTACAAATCCAACACTGTAGAACACTTTTACACCATCCTGCTTACTTTTGATATGACTCCAGAACAAACAAACATAAGATTCCCGCTTTGGCAATATTTAAACCAGCCTTTGCTTGGCGAAAAATCCCCTATACTCAATCCCAGACGTTTTGCTCACGTTTACAGAGTTGAACTGTTGCAGCGATGTTGGGAGAAACATTGCGATGCTAAGGGGCAATATTAATATAGGTATTATTACGGGTGCAATATTTTTATTTGAGTTGTAACACGTATATATATAGCTATACTTCAGATTCCCGACCTTTTTGAAAGAGTCGGGAATTTGTTTAAATTATTTTAAGCTGCTGACAAGTCGGTTAATACACGATTGCGAAAATTAGTATTTTAGACGCAAATTAATTATATAACAATACGTCGTGTATCTACATAGTACATAAGATTTACTTTTTTGATTACAAAATTGAAGCAATGGAGTCGCGCGGGCATATAATAATGACCTGATATTAATTATTTTTATAAAAAGCTATGTCTTTCGTACCTCTACATATTCATAGTGACTACAGCTTACTAGACGGCGCCAGTCAGTTGCCAGAATTGATAGACCGTGCTATTGAGTTAGGAATGAAGGCAATTGCCCTGACCGACCACGGTGTGATGTATGGTGCGGTTGAATTGATTAAGATTTGCCGGGGTAAGACCATCAAGCCGATAATTGGCAATGAGATGTATATTATTAATGGTGATATCACGAAACAGGAGCGGCGCCCGAAGTATCACCAAGTAGTTTTAGCTAAAAGTACAAAGGGTTATAAAAATTTAGTTAAATTAACATCGATATCGCACCTTGAGGGTGTTCAAGGTAAGGGTATTTTTTCACGTCCTTGTATAAATAAAGAATTATTACAGAAGTATCACGAAGATTTGATAGTGACTAGCGCTTGTTTAGGTGGAGAAATACCGCAAGCGATTTTAAGTAATAGACCAGATGCCGCGCGGAAAGTCGCACAATGGTATAAAAATGTATTTGGGGATGATTTTTACCTAGAAATTCAAGACCACGGTTCGCAAGAAGATAGAATTGTCAACGTTGAAATTGTTAAAATTGCGCGCGAGCTTGGTATAAAAATTATTGCAACAAATGACTCGCACTTTATTTCCTGTTTTGACGTAGAAGCACACGACGCACTGCTGTGTATTCAAACTGGTAAATTAATTGTCGAAGATAACCGGATGCGTTATAGCGGAACTGAGTATTTAAAGTCTGCTGACGAAATGCGGCAATTATTTCGTGACCATTTACCTGATGATGTTATTGAAGAAGCAGTAAGTAATACAGAAGAAGTTGCTGACAAGGTTGAGCAATACGACATACTTGGTGAACCGAGAATTCCTAATTATCCAATTCCACCAGGACATACAACCGATACGTTTGTTGAGGAAGTTGCTTGGCAAGGAATACTTGAAAAGCAACGGTGCAGAAGTAGAAGCGAATTAGACGCTACTTATAGAGAACGAATGGAATATGAATTAAAAATGATTCAGCAGATGGGATTCTCTGGATACTTTTTAATTGTTTGGGACTATATTAAGTTTGCTAGAGATAACAATATAGCTGTGGGTCCAGGTAGAGGTTCAGCAGCAGGTTCATTAGTTGCCTTCTCAATGGGGATTACAAATATTGACCCTGTACACCACGGGTTATTATTTGAGCGTTTTCTAAATCCTGAACGTAAGTCAATGCCTGATATCGATACAGACTTTTGTATTGAAAAGCGTGATGTAGTTATTGAATATGTTACTAGCAAATACGGCGCCGAGAGAGTTGCTCAAATCATCACTTTTAACCGTTTAACGTCAAAGTCGGTATTAAAAGACGTTGCCAGGGTATTAAATATTCCTTATGGGGAATCTGATAAAATGGCAAAATTAATCCCGGTATCACGTGGCAAACCAACACCCCTCAAAAAAATGATTGCCGACGATACCCCATCACCAGATTTTAAAGAAAGATATGATAATGACCCTAGAGTCAAGCATTGGCTTGATATGGCAATACGTATCGAAGGAACAAACAAAACCTTTGGTGTACATGCTGCGGGTGTGGTAATTTCTGCCGAACCGTTAGATGAAATTGTACCATTACAGCGTAACAACGATGGTTCTGTGATAACCCAGTATTATATGGAAGACTTAGATTCGATTGGGTTATTGAAAATGGACTTTTTAGGGTTGAAGAATCTTACCATGATTCAAAACGCTCTCGACTTGATACAGCACAATCATAACTGTAAGCTTGACCCATATGAAATTACTAGTTTAGAACGTAAAGCTCAAAGAATCCTTGCCAAAGGTGGAGAAAATGCCAGATTACCCAATGACGTTAAAAAAACGTTTGAATTATTGGAGTCAGGTGAGCTAGAAGGAGTTTTTCAGCTAGAATCATCTGGGATGAAGCAAATAGTACGCGATTTAAAACCATCTAATATAGAAGATATTTCATCTATCTTGGCATTATATAGACCAGGACCTTTAGACGCTGGCTTAATTCCTCACTTTATTGACCGTAAACACGGACGCGAAGAAATCGATTACGAAACCAGTGTTTTGGAGCCAATTCTTGATGAAACTTATGGTATTATGGTATACCAAGAGCAAATCATGAAAATTGCCCAGGACATGGCAGGATATACGCTAGGTCAAGCAGACTTACTGCGTCGAGCAATGGGTAAAAAGAAAGTTTCTGAAATGCAGAAACAACGCGAAAAGTTCATTGATGGTTCAACAATGAACGGTGTTAAAAAGCAAGTAGCCGAAAAGCTATTTGAGGACATGTTAAAATTTGCTGAGTATTGTTTGAGTTATGACACAGAAATATTAACTGTAGAATATGGGTTTTTGAAAATAGGTGAAATTGTAGAGAAAGAGCTTGATTGTTCTGTGTTTACTGTTAATAGTCATGGAATTGTTTACACACAACCTATCGCTCAATGGCATAATCGCGGGCGCCAAGAAGTGTTTGAATATGAACTAGAAAATGGCGCCGTTATTAGGGCAACCAGAGACCATAAGTTTATGACACAAGATGGTAAAATGCTACCCATCGATGAAATATTTGAACAAGGGTTAGATTTGCTACAAATCCATAATTTACCCGTCTTGTAGCACAGGCTTTTCGGTCTGTGCAGTCATATCATCTTATTATTACCACAGAGACACAAAGTTCACAGAGAGGTTAAAAGTATCAGAGTATAACAAACTGCTATGTATTTATACTGTTGGGTCGCAGGGTACAACTTTTTCCTCTTCGTCTGGGTCATTACGAGCAACTAGTACATGTACGGGTTCTGTTGCACTCAAATTTCTAGGTTGATGCGGAACACCTGGAGGAGTGAAAATAAAATCTCCAGCTTCACACACTTGGCTTTGCTTGAGTCCTTCACCATAACAAACTTCAACTCGACCCTTGAGCAGGTAAATTGCTGTTTCATGCTCTGGGTGGTAGTGTGGTTCGGCAATTCCACCTGGGGGAATAATCGCCAAGTACATTGCAATTCCCTTGGCGCCCACTGTGCTTTTACAAATACCAACAAAATTGGGCAAAGGTTGTTTCGAGAGTGTTTCTGGATTAGGACGTACAATTATTAGCTCGGTTGGCTTTTGCTCAAATTGCTTATAAAAATCATGATGATTCGATACTGTTTTTTCTGCCATGATAGTAATTTATTTGCTTTCTCTCCTTTTTATTCACATGGCAAAAAATTCACTTATGCATCTTTTGACGATAAGCGTAGTATATGCCTATATTATCACATTTAGTACTAGCACTAACAAGATAGCGATAATTGGCGCCGTATTAGGATTAGAAGCTACAACTCTACAAATATCTTCTTTCCCACTATTGACTAATTCTAATAACCGCTCTGTTGATGTACTTTCATTAAATGCTTCTTGTAAAAGAATATTTTCCATACTTAAAGCTGCAAAAAGCATGTAGAGTATAAATCGTTTAAATATAACTTGTTAACGCTATATCGTACTACTGGTTAATCTAAACCAGTAGTACTCCATTTATACTGCTAATGGGTAGAATATAAATTTTGTCATGCTGAACGAAACGTATTGCAGTGAAGCATCTTAGAGATTCTAGCCTGCGGCAAATGCTCCGCATTACGCTACGCTCAGAATGACATTTCTTACCCGTGTTAAGTATAGTTGCAGTGGTTATTGGTGCTATGTAACAAACAGCTATGTATTTATACTGTTTAATTTTTCAGTCTGAGGCGCCTTTACAATACGCATATGTACTTAATGACACAAGCAGTAGATATTAAGACAGATGCTATTGAATTCAAGAAAGCTAGAAAAAAGTTAAGGTAATTCTTCTGTATCAAGAATCCTTAAAATAGCTAGGCTACTATCAAAATGGAAGATTAATATGGGATTAGATAATGAGATTGATTCAGCAGAAGATAGGGAGTTAGTCATGAATTTAACAACAGCTTACATAGAGTGGGAAAAAGAAACTGAGCTTCGCGGAATGGAACGCGGCATGGCAACTGGGATGGAACGCGGAATGGAACGCGGTGTGGAGATAGGTAAGGAAACCGAGCGACGCTCCATAATAGAACACTTATTCTTAGTACGATTTGGTGAGATAGACTCTGAGTTAACCACAATTATTCAGCCGATACTAAATTTATCGGCACCAGAGTATGCTGCTTTGTTGTTGCAACTGTCGAACTTGTCGCGTGAGGATTTGTTCGCACGGTTTAGAAATTAATTGCTCCGAGAACGTACTACTGGTTAACGATTGCCATATGCTGCTTTAGTAGTACTGGTTAACCTAAACAAGTAGTATCCTTGAAACTAAAGCTAAGTTACCAGGGTCGCAACATGAGTACTAATGCAACTAAAGCGGAAAGAGTAAATCGGCAATTTCTCCTCCTTTCTCGTCCAGTTGGAGATATCAAAGAAAGCGATTTTGAGTACAAAGAGGCGCCTGTGCCAACTCTTAACCCAGGTGAAGCACTGGTAAGAAATTTATATTTGTCGCTTGATCCTACAAACCGCATTTGGATGAGCGATATGGTGCAGTATATGCCCCCAGTAGAGTTAGGCGAAGTAATGCGGGGTGTAGCAATTGGAATTGTAGAAGAATCTAAAAATCCTAACTTACAACCAGGAGACTATGTTACAGGACTTTTAGGTTGGCAAGATTATGCATTGTTAAAAGATAACCAAGCAAACTTTGTGACTAAAATTAACCCACCTTTACCTGATCCATTATTTGCTGCGGTGGGTCCACTAGGTGTGACTGGTGTAACTGCTTATTTCGGTTTGCTAGATATAGGACAACCAAAACCAGGTGAAACCGTTGTAGTTTCAGCAGCGGCAGGCGCCGTAGGTTCAGTTGTCGGACAAATTGCTAAAATTAAAGGTTGCCGTGTAGTTGGAATTACTAGTTCGGACGAGAAATGCCAATGGTTAACTTCTTCCCTTGGCTTTGACGCAGCAATCAACTATAAAACTACTGACTTAAACAGCGCGTTAGCGAATGCTTGCCCAAATGGTGTTGATATATACTTCGATAATGTCGGTGGTTCAATTTTAGATACGGTGATGTCGCATCTAAATCTGTTCGCGCGTATTCCCCTATGTGGTTTAATCTCAACTTATAACTCTACCTCACCAGTACCAGGACCTTATAACTTTGGTTTGATTTTAATGAAACGTGTGCGGGTACAAGGATTTATCATTAGTGATTATCATAATCGTTGGCATGAGGCTATTAAGGATATTGGAGAGTGGATGAAGCAAGGAAAAATAAAACAGGAGTATGAGATTGTTGAAGGTTTACAAAAGGCGCCAAAGGAAATTCTAAAACTTTTTAATGCGAACAAAATAGGAAAATTAATTGTCAAAGTTTCTTAATCACGCTGATGGTGCAGCTTTTTGCCAACAACTCTAACTGTTTGCAAATGTTGATTCAATAGTTCATTTGAATCAATATTGCTATAATTACCTTTTTTGGTACTACTGGTTTAAGTTAACCAGTAGTACTTCACATTGGACAATTGCTCAACAGAATAGTTTTCACGTTAGCTGTGGCACCGCTTTGCTTTCTGGGATTGAGCTTTTGTAGACCACAAATCGATAAATATTTTCCGGGTCAGCATTGGATGTAGAGTTTTCCAAAAGTCCATAGTCTTGTAGTCCAAGCTTGGACAGCAGATGGCGAGAACCGTGGTTGTTAAACTCTACAAATCCTACTAGTACATAACGGCGGAAATAAATTGACCACTATCATGGTACATTAAGTAATAAGCTTTTTTAAGCGGTTTTACTCAACATAATAGGAATCAGGGTGTGGCAATATTAGCTCCAAAACCACTAAGTTTAAGCGATTTTGAACGTTTGGAACTCCAACAGTTAGTAAATCGACATAACACGCCGCAACAGTTAGCAATGCGAGCAAAAATCATTTTATTCGCATCTGAAGGTAAAAATCACCGGGAAATCGCCCGAACACTGGATATTAGTCGGCACACAGCTTGTTTATGGCGAGAGCGATGGTTGTTAACATCTGGAAATGACTTAACAGTAACTCAACGGTTACAGGATTCTGAGCGTGTAGGCGCCCCAGTTAAGTTTAGTATGGAACAAGTTTTAGAATTATTTGCGCTTGCCTGCTCACCTCCATCCGATTACGGACGACCAATAAGTCATTGGACGGCACGAGAACTGGCAGACGAAATTATGAAACAGGGGATAATTGAAAGCATATCTGTACGACATGTTGGGAGATTATTAGAAGAGGCAGAGCTTAAACCACACCAGAGTCGCTACTGGTTAACCCCCCCCTCTGGACGAAGAATTTGACGAAAAACTTGATGACATTACTGGTTTGTATATTAGTGCGATGGAGCGTTATGAAAACGGAGAGCGCACAATATCGATAGATGAAATGACTGGTATTCAAGCAACTGAGCGTGTGGAAAAAGACCTACCAGTACGACCGGGTAAAGTTGAAAAAAGAGAATTTGAGTATGTTCGTCATGGTACACAAAGTTTAATTGCTAGCTTTGATATTGTTACTGGTAAAATTGTTGAGCCAAATTGCGGAGATTCCAGAACTGAAGAGGACTTCACCGAGCATATTCGTAAAGTTATTGAAAGCGACCCTGATGCTCCTAAGTGGCATTTAATTATGGATTGCCTTAATACTCATCAATCTGAGTCACTCGTTCGTTTAGTCGCGGAAAAAGAAGGTTTGGATATTGATTTGGGTGTTAAAGGAAAGAGTGGTATACTCCAATCGATGAAATCTCGTGCTGCATTTTTAAAAGACTCAAAACATCGAATCGTCTTTCATTATACGCCAAAGCATTCTTCTTGGCTTAATCAAATTGAGATTTGGTTTAGTATTCTAGTTCGCAAATTACTCAAGCGTGCTAGCTTTAAAAGCAAAGATGACCTCAAAACAAGAATTCTTGAATTTATTAACTATTTTAACAAAACAATGGCTAAACCTTTTAAGTGGACATATAAGAGACATCTCCAAAATAGTAACATCTTATGGTAAAAGAATACAGTAGACGTATTTGGGTGCTAAAACATGGGTTCTATACTGAGTCATATTGAAGAAAATCCTCAAGACACACAACGCTTAATTGGGCTTGGGTATCCTGAATTACAACAGTTGATTAAAAATGCAGAAAGGTTACACGATGAAAAACAAGCTCTAATCGAATCACAAAAAACTAGAATCATCGCAGGTGGAGGTGGTCGTAAATCAAAAATGTCTGTACCAGAACAGATAATTTTAACTTTAGTTTATCTCAGACATATGACAACCTTTCAAATGCGTGGGTATCCAGTTTGGAGTAAGTGAATCAACAGCTAACTCTACATTTAATTATTGGTTGCCACTACTGAGAGAGTTACTACCATCTAGCTTGCTTGAACAAGTAAAAAAAAATGATTCTGACTATGAAATTATTAAAGAAATACTTACTGAATATCAATTAACTGTTGATAGCTATGAACAAGTCAGGGAGAGACCAGGTGACGATAAAGAGCAGGAAAAATATTACTCCGGGAACAAAACTAATCATACTTTTAAAACCCAAGTCATTATTATGCCAGACGGTAGAGATTTTGTTGATGTAGTAGCAGGTGTTCCTGGTCCAACACATGATATAACACTATTCAGAGAAAACCGCGATAGCTTTGACCCAGAACAAAAATTTAAAGGAGATTTAGGCTACAAAGGAGAAGATTTAATTGAAACGCCAATTAAGAAACCAAAAAATAAAAATTTAACTCCTGAACAAAAAGATGAAAACAAACTGTTTTCGGCAAAACGAGTATTTGTTGAACATCGTATTCGCTCAATCAAAATATTTCGAGTTGCTCAAGAAAGATTTAGGCTAAATCCTAAAAAATATGAGCAGGTAATTTTAACTATTTGCGGATTAGTAAGATTGCGAATAAAAGCGCTAATATTACCATCAGAAATATATACTATTTCGTCGGTTTAAAAATAGTATATGACTGCTATATATATTTCCTATTTGTAACTAGGAAATATATAAAAGCCTTATTGTCTCGTATAAACAGCTGATTTATAATGCTTGCATCCGCAGGCTAAAAGCCTTTTGGGTAAAGGTTTTGATAGTTATTGGAGATGTCTAAGGGTAAAGTGCTGGCTATTTAATGGTCGCTTGATTTCCGCCATTGTGTACTAGTTCGCGCACATTCTGACTTTTAACAAACCAGGGGACACAAACAGCAAGCGCTTCAGACATAAGACCTTGCCCCCAATACGTTTTAGAGAGAGCATAGCTTAACTTGACTGGTTCATAATGGGTTTGGCTAATAACAGGGGTGATTAAATCAGGTCGTTCGAGTTGGTAAAACCCAATAAAACCGATTGGTTCATGATAAATGCGTGTTCGGAGAGCAAAATAATATTTGTCCCAAAAAACTGAATCGTCGTGGTTTTGGTAAGTAGAATGAATATTTTCAACAGGCGAATAAGGCATACCCCTCATTTTCCAAATGTCAGGTTCGCGCAGGAAGTCAATTATTTTTAGTTCATCTAAAGGTAATAAAAGACTAATTGCTAATCGCTCAGTTGTTAAAAGTGCTTGACTAGTTACTGGAAACAATACTATATCTTCGACTGTCAGGTTGTATGAGGTAGAAATTATACCTTCTGAACCTTTGATTACAAGCTTTATAAAAAAGGATTCACCTGACTTCTTATATACCTCTAGGTTTTCAATACTTGACCTTGTTCCACCAACTTGATAAACGCGATATCGAATAGCACCTATAAATTTATCAGTAAAAAATGGAAACTTAAACTGTTCAAGGAATTGCTTTAATCCAGAAATAAGCAATGAATGTGAATTGAGGTGCTGTTGCGAATCCGACCTATCAATATATAATGAGAACGAATCTATCATATCGCAATCTTAAATATTTCTAAAGTTTAATACTAGTTTATATTAAACAATTATTGTAGGCGCCAGTGGTATTCTTGAATAGGCGCCTTATATTAAATCAACTATCTGTTACATCCGTTACATCCGTTGCCCAGCTAGCATACTCGCATAAGGTGACTCGTGTAAATGAGCTTTACCAGCAGAACCAAAAAGCTGTATTTTCTCACTTATCACAGATTGCATTGCACTAATTGCATTTTGCATTAAGTCTACTAAGTCAGGACTTTTTGATGTACTTAAATCTTTTTTGAGGTTTTGTACATAGGCTTGTCGTACTTCTGTATTGACGTTAAATTTACATACGCCTAGTTCTATTGATTTGCTTATCATGGATGGTGGTAAACCAGAGGCGCCGTGCAATACTAAGGGGATATCAATATTTTTGCGGATATGAACTAATCGCGGAAAATCAAGTCTTGGTTTACTCTTATATTCTCCATGTACATTACCAATAGTGACTGCTAAAAAGTCTACTTTTGTAGCTGCGACAAATTCTACAGCTTGGTCGGGGTCGGTCATTAATGCTTCTTTTTCTTCAACCGTCATTCCATCTTCGCTGCCGCTAATTCTACCTATTTCTGCTTCGACTGCGGCACCTTTGGAATGCGCTAATTCGGTCATTTGTTTGGTAAAGGTTAAGTTCTCTGTGTAGGGTAACGGTGAACCGTCTGCCATTACCGATGTCATTCCTGCGCTTAAAGCTTGTTGAATTGCACTTGCTGAGGTACTGTGGTCTAGATGTACTGAAATTGGTACTTTTGATGTGCGTGCTGCTTCCATGCAGAGTGATATTAACGCTGTACCTCCAAATTTGAGTGAACCAGGATGAATTTGTAGCATGGCAGGACTTGAGAGATTTTCGGCTGCTTGCACTACTGCTTTGACCCCTTCCAGATTATATATATTGAAGGCGCCGATTGCGTAAACGTTCCTGCGCGCCGTTTCTAGCAAATCCCTTGTTGAAGCAAGCATATTTATCTCTCCTCATATATATCGAACCAGATTTAGTTTGACATGGACACTGTAAAAATATGTTTAATCCTGACTATTGTCGCGTTTGCTAATGATTTTATGTAATATTACTTACATTTTGTGTTTTTATGAAGCTAAGTTTAATGCCGATAAATTGCAATTTTCAAGAAACAATTTGCTTATATATACAGTCAAAGACTTGTATATAAACAAGTCAGTGCGATTACTTCTAAGAGGCTATATGATGCATCGGTCAAAGTTTTGGATGTTTTTTCCCATTGCTTTAATATTTACAAGTGTTCCACAATTGTTACAATCTCATTCATCTGAAGCTAAGTCTACATCAAGTGCGGCGCCTGTTACCGTCAAAGCCAATCAACTTGCTAGCCCAACTTTGGTAGCAAGCGCTAACTACCTCTCATCACTTGAATCACAGGTTATCGCGGAAACGAACAAGATACGCACAAACCCTAAATCTTACCTTCCAATTCTCGAAAATTACCGCAAACGCTTCCAAGGAAATAAAGTCAAAATTGGAAACAATTCATTTTTGGTGACTCAAGAAGGAACAAGGGCAGTTGACGAAGCAATCGCATTTTTAAAGTCACAACGTCCAATAGGCGCCTTATCTGCTTCAAGAGGAATGTCGTTAGGCGCCAAAGACCATGTAAAAGACCAAGGACCCAAAGGTTCAATAGGTCATAACGGTAGCAACGGTAGTAGTCCTTTTTCTCGTATTAGTAAATATGGCAAGTGGCAAACTACCGCAGGTGAGAATATAAGCTACGGGCCTGCCACTGCTCAAGATATTGTTATGCAGCTAGTTATTGATGATGGTGTGCCAGATAGAGGACACCGAAAAAATATCTTTAACCCTAATTTCAAAGTTTCTGGGGTTGCTTTTGGAAATCATGCTAAATATGGCAAAATGTGTGTCATCACTTATGCTGGTGGATTTCGAGATAAATAAAAATTCTCTCTGTGTCCAGACGCTCCGGTTCAGGGGCGTCTCCTGAACTTCTGGATGTGGTTTGCTTGATGGAAGTAGTAATATATTGGACTTTGGACAAAATAGTACGTTCGTGAACTAAAAAAAGACGCAGCTTTCTTATCCCAGTTATGAAATTAACTGAGTAAAACAAGTATATTTACAGAAAACTACGCAGCTTTTGGCTGTGGAATGTTTGATTTTTGACTTTTTTTGATAACAGGATGCTTAATTCTTTTCGTCTGGGTCTGACCCCTCACCCGACCTGTCGCATTACAAGTGGCTTTTGGTGAATTTCCTGGTTTTCCCTTCGGGTTCGCCAGTTTGCTTATGCCGGGGAACCCGTCCACCGCAACTGGCTCCCTATCTCTGAAATAATTCTTTGGAAGTCGCGCTGTACGGTACTGGGAGAAACAATTTTATCATTGTTTTGCTCTTGATAGCGCTCCCACGGCCTTGGTAAATGAGAGCGATAATTCTTTCGCAGCCCATAATTGTACGCGCGGCTTGCATGACTAAACGTATCCAATTTTCTTCATTCTTAACTTCTGGAGTCTGGTAATTGGTCATCAGCAAACGTTGCTTTTTAAATCTAAACATATGTTCGATATCGAACCGTTGCCGATAGCAAGAATAAACTTCTGCAAGCGTAATACGTCCGCGGGGAAACGCCCATAACTATCAACCACATTGGTTTCCAAACAGCACAGCCAGTATCATCAGTAACATGAACCCGGACTAAGGTAAACGGGCATTTATACATCTGTTCTTCTTGAGTTCCCCTCATCAACATATGATGCCAAGCATTAAGCGTTACTGTGAATTGGCGACCTTTTTTAGTAGTACTTTTGATTTGTGTTGTCTCGTCTGGTGGGCGCCAAGTCTCTTCAAGAGCCAGGTCAAAACGTTCACCAAATTTTTTTGGACACCCACGTTTCTTATCTTCTTGTTGTACGGGTGGCGTAGAGTAAAAAATTCTATTACTACGAACTCTGGCAATTACAACCAAATTTTTGTGTTTAGACGCATCAAATAAGAATGAGCGTTCACTATAACCACTATCAGCAGTTAATACTGATAATTTACCGTACCAAGGAAGCGATTCATCTGACATTAATGCGTTAATTTGTTTGATGCCAACACTTGTACTTTTTTTATCAATTGGTACTATGAACTGCGGACAGTGGAATTGACCAAGGCGCCGACTTTTGGGAGTTTTTCTCTGGCATAAGTGAGACAAATGAAAAAGTATGACCAACACCAATGGGTTTATTACCTGCAACAGTATTTGATTGATGAATATAACCTCTCTCAGGTAGAGTTGGAGAGTAAGGACGCGGGTGGGGAGTTGTATCTGTTGCAAATAAATAAAAAGGGCGTTTTTCCGGTTGGGGTGTAACCTCAGCAATTAGTCGAGTTAAATTTTTTAACTTTTTTCTCTTCTTTTTCTTGTCATCATTAAAATTAAATGATTTTTCAATTGCCTTGTAGATTGAGCTATAAGTTCTTTCAAATAAAGGACTTATAGATAGCTCGACAGGAGAATAAGCGCCATTTGAATTGCTTTTCTTAGCATCAATTAAATCAATAATACTATCACTGTACGATTTAAACAATCCACGTAAATGTTGCCGAAAAGAGCGGAATTGCGCTATTAATTGATTATTGTTTATTTTTTGCATAGCTTATCAGTAGATTTGGTACATAGTTTGTCTTGATAATACTATGTGTCGAGATACTGATAGCTATTTTTATAACCCAATAATCTAGTACTATTGCTTGCGTTGGTTCACGTTAACGTTCAGCAAAATTAATAAAATAAACTGAAAAGCATAAATAAGAGTAATTAAAATGGTACTCACTGTGTTAGTACGTAAGCAAACTTTTTTATCCAAAGTCCAAAATATAGGTGCCTGTTCTTATTTCCCAGAAAAAGTAAATTTTTGTCAAGATAATGT
Source organism: Calothrix sp. PCC 7103 (assembly GCF_000331305.1). Lineage (GTDB taxonomy): Bacteria > Cyanobacteriota > Cyanobacteriia > Cyanobacteriales > Nostocaceae > Dulcicalothrix. The sequence goes on from NZ_KB217478.1 coordinate 2,896,634, forward strand.
CTAATCTGGATAAAACCGTTTATTGAGAAAGTAGTAAGAGCAAAACGGTTGGACAATTTATGTCGATGTATAAGCCAAAACCTAATGACAACGTTATAAACATTAGTACTAATGCAATGAAAAGATTGGTGCCAGTTTAATCTAAGTATTTATATGTATTGGTGCCTTATATAGAGTATTATATGTCAACCGATATATTTTTTTTAATCTAAGCGACACTTCGTATATTAATGGCATGAAATACACACATTTAGCAATTATAAGTACAGTATTTTTCTTGGCTACTGCACAAAATTCAGCGTTTGCGGACGAAGTATGGAATAGCAATTATGGTAAAGTCGTTTACCAAAGTGATAGAGGTAAAACAGCTATTTGGGCTTATCCAGCAGGCGCCATTTTCATTGAAGGACTGGCTGGAGTATTCAATAATCGTGGAGTTTATCACGGCTACTGGGTTGGCAAATCTAACGTAAAATGCGATACAGGGCGAGAAGATAGTTCTGGTAAATTAAGCAACACTTGGGGACGATTTTCGATTCGTTTTACAGTGCCTAATTTTCCTATGCCTTGGGAAGCAAAATGGAGCTATTGTGAAGCTGAACCAACTTTTTCATGGAATGGAAATCCTATAACAGACGCCATGACCAATTAGTACATTTGTTGACACGAGAGATATTCGGAAATTTATAGCTTGCACTTGTAGCTAATAGACAATTGTACAAGATGTCACAAAGTGAATTTATCTAGAATACATGTATTGAGTTCCCAGATAACAGCAATGCGTCGGATACTTCCTTGGGTATTTACCCCTATCAGCTTACTTTTTTCTTCGTGTCAAATTGTGCTACAACCTGATTTTCCCATATCTATACAACCTAGTGACCCTGGTGTTCCCGTTAATGAAAGTGACTTATCACGTTTGGAACAACAAGTTATTGTGGAAATGAACAAAGCCCGCACTAACCCCGCAGCTTATGTAGCCGTATTAGAAAACTATAAAAAGCGCTTTGAAGGTAAACGAGTTAAATTATCATCCAATCTCTACTTGCAAACTACTGAGGGAGTTAAAGCTGTTGATGAGGCTATTCAATATCTTAAAAAAGTTTCTCCTGTTCCTGCTTTGAGTGTATCTAAAGGTTTGTCACTTGCCGCGCGCGACCATGTTAAAGACCAAGGCGCCAAAGGTATTACAGGACATTCAGGAAGTGATGGCAGTAATCCTTTTGAGCGGATGCAACGCTATGGTAACTGGCAAGTTATAGCTGGAGAAAATATCAGTTACGGTTCTCCCACTGCCCAAGATATTGTAATGCAATTAATTATTGATGACGGAGTTCCAGACCGAGGTCACAGAACTAATATATATAACCCCAAATTCAAATTAGCAGGCGTTGCTTTTGGTATTCACTCAACCTACCGACAAATGTGTGTGATTGATTATGCAGGCGGATATGTAAACAAAATTAGTTAATTTCTCAAAATATTACATTTAGCTTACAAGCAAGTTATTCTTAACTCCTAACTCCTAACTCCTAACTCCTAACTTAACTCATGCGTTATCAACCTGTTCGTTTAAAAACTTATGTGCGTGGTCAAGGTTTTCCTGTACTTTGCTTGCATGGTCATCCTGGTTCTGGCGCCAGTATGTCGGTGTTTACTAACCATTTGAGCGACCGTTTCCAAACTTTGGCGCCTGATTTACGCGGTTATGGTAAAAGTCGCTTTAATGGGGACTTTGATATGTATGACCATTTAACTGACTTGGAAAATTTATTAGAACAGCATCAAATTAAAAAGTGCTTGGTTTTGGGATGGTCGTTGGGTGGTATTTTAGCTATGGAGTTAGCGCTGAGGTTTCCGGAGCGCGTTAGTGGATTGGTTCTAATAGCTACGTCTGCTCGTCCGCGAGGTAGTCATCCACCAATTAGCTTACAAGATAATATCTATACGGGTATTGCTGCATTGCTAAACATGGTAAAACCAGGTTGGCGATGGAATATTGAGACATTTGCCAAAAAATCTTTGTTTCGCTATTTAGTTGGACAGCATACACCTAGTACTTATAAATATATTGCATCAAATGCGGTTCCTGCTTACCTACAAACATCTCGTGCTGCAACACGCGCGCTGTTTAATGCAATAGGTAGAGGATATAATAAATTACCAGATTTGCATCAAATCGAATGTCCTTGTTTAGTACTTGCAGGCGCCGAAGACCGTCATATTACTGTTGAGTCTAGCCTTGAAACTGCGAATAATCTCAAAAATGCTGAGTTTAAACGTTATTTCGACACAGCACACCTTTTTCCGTGGGAAATACCAGCAGAAGTATTAAGTGATATTGATAGCTGGCTTTTACAATATCCATATATATTTGATAACAAAAGCGTTTAAAATCACACTCATAATTCACCTCACTTGCGTATTTAAGAATACTACTGTTATTATGTTTACATTCAATTAGAATCTAAACATTAATTTCAGTGTCTTATTATGCGTTATCAAAAGCCTTGGACTATTTAGTGGGTAGTTATAGTATCTGTCAGTGCAACTGTTATTGGTGTACGTAATCTTGAATGGTTCTTAAATACTACATGTATAATAAATACCTTACCTGATATTAGTAAGCACTGCAAATAACTTTTACGATAAACAATAAATATGAAAGAAATTTTATTGACAACTTTAGCTACTACTATTTCTCTGCTTCCCACATTAGCATTTGCTCGAACTAATAACTTCCTATTTCCACAACCTAATCGGCAAGGTGACTATACATCGATTCTAAGTGGCAATAGTAATATACGAAAATCTCCACACTTAGTATGGAAAATAGTAAGTACAAAACTTAATTGTCGCACTCAATCTGGAGGTAATTACCGCGTAGTGCGATTACTTTCACAAGGCGATAATATAAATATTGTTGGTCAACCAAGAATTCATCGAGATAAACAAGGAAAACCTTGGCTATATGTAGCGAAAGAAGGAAGCTCAGAAGATGTAAAAATTCGCTGTTTTGTGCGTGCAAATAATCAATTCATTCAGCCAATACCCTATTCACTTATTTAGTAGCCTTATTAGTTTTCAACCAAGCTAAGATATTATCACGACTTTCTATTAAACCTTTGTAAATTAAAGAGTCTACTGACATAAATTCAATTGCAGAAATTAAATTAATTCGTAAGGAGTCATCTTGCTTTATTTCTGTAACATCTCTAAAATATGTTCTAATTGTAAAAATTGCTGCATCACACTCAGGTAAACCCCAAATTACCTGACGTTCGATTCGTAAATATAACTGAGGATTATCGATATCAAATTTTCTACCTCCCCAAACCTCAGCAGGTGTATGTAATGGTGGTTGAGGATGATGGTTGAGACGAGTGTCTGTACTTAAACCCCAAGCAAAGCGCACCATTGGTTGGTGCATAATCATTGTATTGGTAATTGCCTGGGCGCGCTGGTTAATTTTTTCAATTCCGGCAACGGGTGCATGAACTGTTGCAAAGTCCTTACCTATTTTATCTTCGGCTGACCAATGGTTGGGAAAACATAAATGAATGGCGCCTACCCAGTTTGTATTATTCGCACGACAAATAACTGTAATATCTTCTTGCACTTGTGCCGCTAATGCATCTAAACTACAGATGTAAGATGGCAATATAGCATCTTTCTGGATATCTACTTTTTGTAAATGATAATCTTTATCGAAATACAGCTTTTCTTGAGTAAGTTGACAATTTAAAGCTATTCCCGAAGTACAGCTTTCAAGATGGAAATAATTTGGATGTTCGTAAGTTAGGCGCCCAATAATAAACTTTATCACAGCAGCATCAACTACATTACTATAATTACTAGTTTGAAAATATTTGTTTAAACTCTCTTGACGTGATGCCAGTTTTGTATTTCGGTAGTCAACAAAGGTATTATCAATCTGGAATACATAGTTATCTGCTATACCATTGCCAAAACATTTACTTAATGGCGCCATTCCAGGTTTGACTTCATAGCGTCCATTATCTAAAGGAAAATAGCGTGCAACAGCAGTATCTACATTCATAAACCTAGAAGTATCCGCTAAAGGGAAGACAACCGAGTAGTGGACGGTAGCATGTCGAAGAGCTAGAGTAACGACAATGCTATTCAGTGTAGCGCATATTATTAATTAGCTTCAATATTTGAGTCTGCTTTTCGATTCCGAATCAAATCAGCTTGAGTGTTCCAGTATCTTTCACTCTTGTTACAATTAAAATATATTCAATAAACAATGGGTTATCAGCAATGTCATATAGTGATTTTAAAGATTTAGAAAGCTTAAAAAATTTAGGAATTACAACAATTGAATCAGTGCAAAATTTAATATTTTTTAAACCAATTGAACCTAGCTCCTTTATTCTTGAAGCATTAAAAAGATTTACACCTTTAGCCACTGCTATCAATACAGAAAAAGCACGCTCAGAGTATATAATTGCTCCAATTCTTAGTGAAATTGCGTATGCTAATTCTCAAGTAAGTTTGTTTTCTGGTCGTAATTTTAATGTGGACGCAAGCAAAGGTTTAACAGGATTTTGTGATTTTATTCTCACTCATAATCCAGATAAACTTGTAATTAAAGCTCCCGTAGTGGTTATTGTAGAAGCAAAAAATGAGAATATTAATGATGGACTTGCACAGTGTATCGCTTCCATGTATGCAGCACAAATAGTCAATCAAAAAAACCTCGAAGAAAATATTCCAACTGTTTATGGTACTGTCACAACTGGACAAGTTTGGAGATTTCTTTCAATCGATAAAAATCAGCTTGTAAAAGTTGACCTTAATGAACGTTATTTAACTCCTTTAAATGAGCTTTTAGGTATTCTTGCCGCAATCACATCAATTCCTGACACCATTTCTGGAGTTAGTGTTTGAGAATAATATTTTTTCGGCGCCTCATGTACATATCATATAAATAACCGTACCTCATACTACCAAACTAAGTTCGGTAAGCCGTACAAATCAAATAATTGCCACTTCAGAAAGAGGTTTGCTAAATTAGCACTTAGATAAAGCAAGTGCTAAAAGTGAAGGGTGAAATCACCACGAACACCTCTTTCTCTTACAGTATTTGCGCTTCGATTACAACAACACAACTTATAACTTACACCAGAAAGGACGATAAACCGAAAGGAGGATTGTTATGGCAACCCTTAGTTTGGCAATTTCTAGTTTAAAACCATTGGGAGACCGTATACTGGTCAAAATCAGCGAAGCTGAAGAAAAAACCGCAGGTGGAATTTTTCTTCCTGACACAGCTAAAGAGAAGCAACAAGTTGGTGAGGTTGTTGAAGTAGGTTCCGGTAAACGTAATGATGATGGTTCTTACCAACAGTTGGAAGTAAAAGTCGGAGACAAAGTACTTTATTCCAAATATGGTGGTACCGATATTAAGCTCGGAAGTGAAGATTACGTCTTGCTACGCGAACAAGACATCCTTGCAGTTGTGAGTTAGTAGAAAGTCCTGAGTAAGGATTTGTCACCAATTATCAAATCATCGAAATTTAGAAATTTAACATCGTTAATTAGACTATGGCTAAGTACATTCTTTACAACGAAGACGCTCGTCGTGCATTAGAACGTGGTATCGATGCTCTTGCAGAAGCAGTTGCTGTAACTCTTGGACCAAAAGGTCGTAATGTGGTTTTGGAAAAGAAATACGGCGCCCCACAAATTATCAATGATGGTGTTACCATTGCGAAAGAAATTGAACTAGAAGACCATATTGAGAATACAGGTGTATCTTTAATTCGCCAAGCTGCTGCTAAAACTAACGATGCTGCTGGTGATGGTACAACTACTGCGACTGTTCTCGCTCACGCAATGATGAAAGAAGGTTTGCGGAACGTTGCAGCTGGTTCTAATCCTATTGCTCTTAAACGTGGTATTGATAAAGCAACCCAATTTTTAGTAGATAAAGTTGCAGAACACGCACGTTCTGTTAGTGATTCAAAATCTATTGCTCAAGTTGCTGCCATCAGTGCTGGTAACGATATGACTGTTGGTGAGATGATTGCTGAAGCAATGGATAAAGTTGGCAAGGAAGGTGTTATCTCCCTCGAAGAAGGTAAATCTACCAGCACTGAAATTGAAATTACTGAGGGTATGCGCTTTGATAAAGGTTACATCTCACCTTACTTTGCTACTGATAACGAACGAATGGAAGCGGTTTTTGAAGACCCCTACATCCTAATTACTGATAAAAAGATTACATTGGTACAAGACTTAGTGCCAATTTTAGAGCAAGTCGCACGCGGTGGTAAGCCTTTAGTTATTATTGCTGAAGACATTGAAAAAGAAGCTTTAGCGACTTTAGTTGTGAACCGTTTACGCGGTGTGTTAAATGTTGCAGCAGTAAAGGCGCCTGGTTTTGGTGACCGTCGTAAAGCAATGTTAGAAGACATCGCAGTTCTCACAGGTGGTCAAGTCATTAGCGAAGATACTGGCTACAAACTTGATAATGCACACATCGACCAATTAGGTAGAGCAAGACGTATCACTATTACCAAAGAAAACACCACTATTGTTGCAGATGGTAATGAAAAAGCAGTAAAAGCACGCTGCGAGCAAATTCGTCGTCAAATGGATGAAACAGAATCTTCCTATGATAAAGAAAAATTGCAAGAGCGTTTAGCTAAATTGTCTGGTGGTGTGGCAGTAGTTAAAGTCGGCGCCGCAACTGAAACCGAAATGAAAGACAAAAAACTGCGTCTCGAAGATGCTATCAACGCAACCAAAGCTGCTGTTGAAGAAGGTATTGTTCCTGGTGGTGGTACAACTTTGGCACATCTGGCACCACACTTGGAAAAATGGGCATCTGATAACCTTAAAGATGATGAATTGTTGGGTGGAATGATTGTTGCGCGTGCTTTGTATGCACCTCTACGTAGAATTGCGGAAAACGCAGGTCAAAATGGTGCTGTAATCGCTGAACGATTGAAAGAACAAGAGTTTAGTATTGGTTACGATGCAGCCAACAACAATTTTGTAGATATGTTTGAAGCTGGTATCGTTGACCCTGCAAAAGTAACCCGTTCCGCACTGCAAAATGCTGCTTCAATTGCCAGCATGGTGCTAACTACTGAGTGCATTGTAGTTGATAAACCTGAACCAAAGGCGCCTGAAAAGGTTCCTGCTGGTGCTGGTGATTTTGGTTACTAAAAAGTGCGCTCGTAGAAAGTGCTGAGTGCTGAGTAAAGTTATGAGTTAAGAGTTAGGAGTTAATACTCGTACTTATAACTCAGCACTCAGCACTCATCACTATTATCTAAAAAATTTTCAGGGAGGTAAATAATGAAGATTGCTCAAGTTGCACCCCTTTGGGAAAGAGTACCCCCACCAGCTTATGGTGGTACAGAATTAGTAGTAGGACTATTAACCGATGAACTAGTTCGACGTGGACATGAAGTAACTTTATTTGCGTCTGGAGATTCGATTACTTTAGCAAAACTGGAGGCAGTTCACCCACGTGCAATTCGACTTGACCCTGCGGTAAAAGAATACAGCATCTACGAAATGCTGCAACTGAGTCAAGTTTACGAACGAGCAGAAGAATTTGATATTATTCACTCCCATATGGGATGTGCAGCACTACCTTATGCCAAAATAGTCAAAACACCTACTGTTCATACTTTGCATGGTATATTTACACCAGATAACGAAAAGATGTTTGTACATGCAAAACATCAACCTTATGTAAGTATTTCTAATGCCCAGCGTGAACCAAGATTAGATTTGAACTGCGTCGCTACCGTATATAACGGTATTGATATTAATAATCATAAATTTCATGCTCAACCTGCTGAACAGGCATATTTAGCATTTTTAGGGAGAATGTCACCAGAAAAAGGACCGCACAAGGCAATAGAAATTGCGAAAAAATCTGGTTGGCGCCTCAAGATGGCTGGTAAAATTGATGTCGTGGACAAAGAATTCTTTGAACGTCAAATAAAACCTCATATTGATGGAAAACAAATAGAATACTTAGGCGAAGCAACTCATGCTGATAAAAATGAATTGATGGGTGGTGCTGTCGCTACTTTATTTCCTATAACCTGGCGTGAACCTTTTGGACTGGTAATGGTAGAATCTATGGCAGCAGGTACACCAGTTATTGCAATGAATCTGGGTTCGGCGCCTGAAGTAATTAACCCAGGTGTCAGCGGTTTTATTTGTAATGATGTATCTGAGTGCGTAAGTGCTATTGACAAAGCTGCTCAACTTGACCGCGAGACTGTGAGGGAATACGTTTACCAAAGATTCAGCGCTCAACAAATGGCAGATGGCTACGAAGAAGTTTATCGAAAAATATTAGCAGAAAAATTTGCTCAAAATGGGCGCCTTCGCAGTCAGGTTATAAGTACTGTTTCATAAAATTAGCTATGCTGACTTGTGGCACAGGCATCTCGCCTGTGCAGTAGTTGTTATATCATGTCCGGGAGCATAACCATAATAAAATCATTGTAGAGACGCGATTAATCGCGTCTCTACGTGACGTGGTAATTATGGGTAATCAACCGGACATGATATTAAATAATATTATAACTGTTGCTGAATATAGTCTTGAAATTGTATTAACCCTTCTTCAGCCCAATCTTTTTTAATTGGAATACTTTTAATCAATATAATTAGCCTTATAGCCTTATCAGTACAAAATAAGTATATTATTAGACTATGAATACTGATAAATTGTTCCTTTATTCATTTGTTCGTCAAAGAACCTACTAAAAATAACTATATTTTGTTCCCAAGAGAATAATTTCTTCACAGTACATATACATACTTAAGTATTTCTGCTTATGTGTACTTACTTATCATTCGGCGCCATATTGAAAGAATTCAGTAAAAAGCCTGTTATCAATGTTTGTTTTGCTAGCTATATTTAGATGTTAGACGGGTTTACTTCATTTTTTGTACCAGTTTGAGTAATCAGAACTCGCTATCGTACTCATCTACCACCGTTTCTAAACAGCATTTACCTTTTAAAAAAGAATAAAAGTGTTAGGAGTTGTGCAAGTATGTCTCTATGCAGAAGCAACAACGCTTATTTTCTCAGCAACCACTCTATTAATATGAGATTTATTATTAACCGATTTAAGCGTAGTTCCTCTGTATTATTATTGATGCTTCCTGGGATAGCAACTTCATTACAACCTGTTGCTGCTAATGAAATTGAAAATAGGGCACATTTTGGAGGTGATAATCTGACAAATCAAGTTACTAATCGTGCTGTATTTAGTACGGAAGCACCAGCATTGCAAATTGCCAAAGCTGCTGATAAAGTCGTTGTCAAACCTGGTGATACAGTGCTTTATCGTATTACGATTCGCAATGTTGGCAATGTCAATGCGTCGAATCTAACGTTGACTGATAAGTTGCCGTTAGGTTTGGTGTTTGAATCTAAATCTTTGCAAGCATCTTTATCTAATAATAATACTACATCTCAAGTTCCTGTTTCTGTTAATAAGGTAAATAATGGTAGTTTTAATGTCACTTATGCTGGAAGTCTGGCGCCTACTGGTACATTAAATATTATCTATGCTGCTACAGTTACTCCAGATGGGATGCGTGGTAATGGTAGAAATTTAGCGGTTGCAACTGCTGGTAGTGTAAGGAGTAATACTGCTAGTCATCAATTAAAAATTCGTTCTGGTCTAATTTCTGATTGTGGAACTTTGATCGGACGGGTGTTTGTTGACAAAAACTTTGATGGTGAACAGCAACCTGGTGAACCTGGTATTCCTAATGCTGTAATTTATATGGATGATGGCAACCGTATTATTACTGATGCAAATGGACTTTTTTCAGTAGCGAATGTGATTGCTGGTAATCGCACTGGAACTCTAGATTTAACTAGTTTACCTGGTTATACTCAGGCGCCGAATTTATACAGGATTGATAAAAACAGTCAGTCTCGTTTAGTAAGGTTGGCACCTTCGAGTATGGCACGAATGAATTTTGCTGTAACTCCTGCGTTTAGAGAGGGACGGCAATAGTATGTCTAAGAAATTTAATAATAGCTTCTTAACTATTTGTACTACTATTCCTGTTTTGAGTGCTGTTAGTGTGTCAGCAAAAACGGTTGGTAATGAGCATGTTAAACACGATGATGTAAAGAGGAGTGTGGTAGCTGCTGTTGAGGAGGATGATATACCTCTTTTTTCTCCTGATAAAGCTTTGTCTAAACCTGATGAGTTGTCTGTTTTAGAACGGGTGGAATTGGGGAAGGAAGAAAAACGAACCGCTAAGGACGCAAAGGTCGCAAAGGAAGAGATTAAGAAGGAGTTTAAGGTTATTACTCCTGTTGGTGGTGAGACTACTGCTAAGACTACTAATTTAGCGGTTCAGTATCATCCCAGTTTGGATGTGAAGGTGACGCTGAATGGTAAGTCTATTAGTTCAGAGATTTCTAGCTTTGTACAAAAGGATGAGGCTAATCAGGTTTATACGAAGATATGGTATAACATCCCTCTGCAAGTGGGTGAGAATATTATTACTGCACAAACTCTTGAGGGCCAAATTAGTAGTGTTAAGGTAATTGTAAAGGAGCAAAAAACTAAGCTTGTTTTTACTCCTGTAGGCGAATCTCGGATTCCTGCTGATGGTCGTTCGCGGTTGCAGTTTGAAGGTAAAGTTACGAATGAAAAGGGGGAGGTTATATCTGATGATGTTACTATTACCCTTAGTGCTACTGCAGGTCGATTTTTAGGCGCCGACCAGGATAACGATGCTCCTGGGTTGCAAGTTTTGGCACGTGATGGTAAGTTTTCTGCTACTCTTCAAGCTGGTTATGATGCACAAAATGTTAAAGTACGCGCGGCTATTGATAAAACCAACGTAGAAGCGTATTCTAATATTGAATTTATAACAAACCTCCGTCCTTCACTTGCTACAGGTGTCATAAATTTAAGAATTGGAGCTGGTGGCACAAATTTATGGGGTAGCTATCGCGATTTTCTCAACCCGTCGAAAACTGGTAGGACTGATGTTGATTTAGATGCTTCGGTATTCGCAACTGGTAAAGTCGGAGATTGGTTATTTACTGGCGCCTACAATAGTAAACGTCCTCTGAATCAAGATTGTCAAGGAGATGTACGTTTATTTGGAGGAGTTCAAGATTGTGAAAAAGCTTATCCTGTTTATGGCGATTCTTCAAGCGTAACTCCAACCACACCATCTATAGATAGTGTTTATGCAAAGTTAGAACGCAGTCCAAATATACCTGGCGCCGAATCTGATTATTTCATGTGGGGTGATTATAATACTCAAGAGTTTGCACGTAATTCACAATTATTTACGGCAACAACTCGTCAACTCCACGGGTTTAAAGGTAATTACAATATTGGCAACTTACAAGTAACAGGTTTATTTGCCAACAATATCCAAGGGTTTCAACGTGATACTATTTCCCCTAACGGTACTAGCGGTTATTATTTCTTGTCGCGTCGCCTAGTAATTCCCGGTAGTGAGAATGTATTTATTGAATCAGAAGAACTTAATCGTCCTGGTACAGTAGTAAAGCGCAAAGCTTTATCGCGCGGCGCCGATTATGAAATTGACTACGACCGAGGCACGTTACTTTTTCGCAGTCGTATATTTTCCACTGAACTCAACCCATTTGGCACCACCCTAGCAAACCGTATTGTTGTTACTTACCAAAACGATAAAGGAGGTGATAGCAAACTTTATGCAGCAAGGGCACAATATAATTTTCGTACAGACGCGACGAGTAGAGATGCGATTATTCCCTTCGGGACACTACGTGAACGCGTCTCTACGAATGACCCTTTTATTGCAGCAAGTTATTTATGGGAAGACCAAGGCGCCCAAGACTTTGAATTATATGGGGCTGATTTCTTTGTTCCTTTAGGTAACGGACAAATAGTAGGTGAATATGCGCGCTCTAGTCATAATTCACCTACATTTGGTTATGTTAGTGGTTCTGCTTATCGCATAGAAGCGTTAGGACAAATCACACCTTCTTTACAAGGACAAGCTTTTTATCGTTCGGTGACAGAGAACTTTGCGAATAATGCAACATGGAGTTTCGCACCAGGACAAACTCGTTACGGTGCGGGACTTTCTGGAAAAATAACTGATACAACAAGTTTGAATTTAGGATACGACTATGAAAATAATTTTGGTATTGCGCCAGCACAACGGACAGAAACGTTTGACTTATTCAATCCGCAACCGCTCCCAAACCCTGGTAGCAAAATCGATAACTCGCTAACTACCCTCAGAGCAGGTTTACAGCAAAAACTAGGCGCCACTGATGTCAGCTTAGAATATGTAAACCGTTCTCGCAAAGACCGGGTTGATAATAAATTCAATGCCAATGCAAGTCAGCTAGTCTCTAAATTAAATTTACCTGTAACTGAATCACTTACATTCCGCGCGCAGAATGAAACTAACCTTGGTAAAAGTGATGCTTTATATCCCAACAGAACTACTCTTGGATTAGATTGGGCACTATATCCGGGTGTAAACGTCCGACTTGCACATCAATTCTTTGATGCTGGTCTACTGCAAGGTAATAGTATTACTAGTCTTGATACCACAGTTGAACATAAATTCTCTGAAGATACGAGTCTTACAGGACGTTACTCTATCTTCACAGGTGTTGATGGAATGAATGACCAAGGTGCTGTTGGACTTAATCATCGCATTCGACTGGCGCCGGGACTCAAATTAAATCTAGGTTACGAACGCATTCAAAATAATATCTTTGGTAATACGGCCACAGGTATTCGTTTTGCCCAACCTTATACAACGGGACAAAGCGCCTTTTCACTGGGATATTTCTCTGGGAACTCTTACAGCGTTGGTCTTGACTATACAGATAACCCTAACTTCCAAGCGAACGCGCGCTTTGAATACCGTGATGGCAAAGAAGCAAACAACATGGTTATCTCCGCAGCAGCAGCAGGTAAAATTACCCCTGCATTAACTGCCGCAGTTCGCTATCAACAAGCAGGTGGCGCCAACCAGTTATTAGGTGGACTTGGTGATACAGCAAATCTTCGTGTTGGTTTAGCGTACCGTGACCCCAACGACGATAAATTTAACGGTTTACTTGCATACGAATATCGTCAAAACCCATCAACTACCCCTGATACTCTTTTATTTGGAAGTGGTAGCGGTTCTACAGAACATTTATTCTCAGCCGAAGCAATTTATGCTCCAAATTGGCGCTGGGAACTTTACGGTAAATATGCTTTACGTAATAGTACTACCTATCTTGCTAATAATTTTATAGGAAGCAGTAGCTTACATCTAGGACAACTACGCGCCAGTTATCAACTAGGCTACCGTACCGATGTAGCAGTAGAAGGACGCTGGTTAGGCCAACCAACGCAAGGTTTTAACGAATTTGGCATCGCCATAGAAGGAGGATATCATCTAACGCCTGATTTAAGAATAGGTGTTGGTTATGCCTTCGGAAGTGCAGATGACCGTGACTTTACAGGTTATCGTTCCGCAGGAGGCCCCTATTTAAATATCTCTTACAAAATCAATGAATTATTTGGTGGATTTGGCAGACAAAAAGTGGCGCCACCTCAGCAGCAAGAATCAGTTGTTACACAGCGTAAAATATGAAACATATAAAACATATAAAACATATAAAACATATAAATATTGCGCGTTTCTCACGCAGCTTACCTTTACTACTAACTACTCTTAGTTATCAAATACTATTACAGTTACCTGCAAAAGCACAAACTGCAACACCTTTACTATGTGCAGTTCCTGGTAAAGATGGAGTTAGAACATTAACAGGTATTATTAATACGTATTATGCAGGCGCCCCTAATACAACAGTAGCGGCTGGTGCAAACGCTATTCCTGTTGGTGCTATTAATCCTGATGGTTCTCAAATTCCTATTACTGCTGGTGATTTGCTATTAATTATTCAGACGCAAGGAGCAGATATTGATTCTAGTAATAGTGATAGCTATGGTGATGGAGTTGCAGGAGGTGGAAATGATACGGACTTATCTGTGGTTCCAAATCCAAATGGTGCCAATGGTAATCTTAATAACTCTAATTTTACAGCAGGTAATTATGAATATGTAGTTGCAACTGGTTCAATATCTGGTGGTTCCATACCAATTAGAGGTGCAGGTAGTAGTTCGGGATTGCTTAATTCTTATAGTAATGCCCCTTTTGGTGCCCAAGGTCAAAGAACATATCAAGTAATTCGTGTACCACAATATTCAAACGCGACTCTCACATCTAGTTTGACAGCAGCTCGTTGGAACGGTTCATCAGGAGGAGTTTTAGTTTACGATGTTACAGGTATTACTAACCTCGGTGGCGCCAATGTTAATGTTAGTGGTAGAGGTTTTCGAGGGGGTGGCGCCCGTGAACTTGGTGGTAATGTACCTGGGTTAGACAATAATGACTATGTTACATCCTCAACTTTAAATGCCAATGGTTCCAAGGGAGAAGGTACCGCTGGTACACCACGCTTTTTAATTAATCGAGATTTTACCAATTTAACCCCTCAAACTAATCAAACTTTTACCAGTCTAGATACTAGTACTTTGTCAGATAATGGTGCAGCCAACGAAGGTTATCCTGGTGGTAGCTATGGTCGAGGCGCTCCAGGTAACGCAGGTGGTGGAAGTACTGATGGTAATCCTGCCAGAAATAATGGTAACGATGAAAACTCCGGTGGTGGAGGCGGGTCTAATGGTGGTAGAGGAGGAATAGGAGGTCGCTCTTTCAATTCAGCTTTAGCTATTGGCGGTTTTGGTGGCGCCCCTTTTCCTGCTTCTAGTGGTCGCGTTATTATGGGCGGTGGAGGTGGTGCTGGGACGACAAACAACGGAACTAGTGACCCTGAGCCAACATTTACAAGAGGTTTGTCTAGTAGCGGTGCCCCAGGTGGAGGTATTGTATTAATTAGAACAGGCAGTGTTAGCGGCAGTGGTATTATTGACGCGAATGGCTCCAATGCTTTCAATGTTAGAAACGATGGTGGAGGTGGAGGAGGCGCCGGCGGTAGTGTAGTTGTAACTGCTGCGAATAACAACCTTGCAGGTTTAACAATTAATGCTAATGGCGGCGAAGGTGGTGATGCGAGAGCTACCCGATTTCACGGTCCCGGTGGTGGTGGTGGTGGTGGGGTTATCTTAACCAGTCCAGGTGCCACACGTAATGCTGTAGGGGGTGCGAATGGTGGTACAAGTGACCCAATTAATCCAGCAATTAACTTTGATGCATCACCAGGAAACGGTGGTATTCAATCCAATGTTGGTGCTATACCTGGCGCTAACTCCGGCGCCGACTGTGTGCCGCAATTAACAGTCAATAAAACTACAAGTACGCCAAGAATAACTATCAAACCTGGTAAGGCAATTTACACAATTACTGTTTCTAATGCTGCCAACAGAGCAACAGCTACAAATGTTAATATTTCTGACCCCTTACCAACAGGCTTTACTTATGATGCCTCAACTCCTCCTACAGTCACCTTAATAAATCCTCCCACTGTTACAGGCTCTCCCACTGTTACATTTACTGGTTCTCCTACCGTCATATCAAATCAGCAAACAGTTCGTAACAGTATAATTAATCCTACGGCAGGCGCCACTGTTGCAGATTTTGGTACTTTTAATATTCCTGGTGGTGGTAGTGTAGAAGTTACTTTCAGCGTTGATGTTGGTGTAAACGTACCTGACAACACATATAATAACGATGCCGCAGCTACTTATATTGACCCAACTCTAGATATACCAGCCAGTAATAGAACAACTACAAACATTGCAACTAGTAGATATGATGGGAATATTAATACAACTGAAGATGTTATAGTTGGTCAAATACCTCCCCCACCTCCGACTCCAGCCATTAGTATGCGTGGTGTCAAACGCATTACTAACGTTACTCGTAATGGTGTACCTCTTGCTGGCATTAACTTTAGTGGAGTTGTTGATGACCCCAGTGATACAAACGATGATGCTAGTATTTGGGCAAGTTCACCACTGGCGCCTACAGGTATAACCAACATTGACCCACAATTAAAATTAGGTGTCGGGGATGAAGTTGAATATACAGTTTATTTTCTCGTTGATGGAAATCAGCCCATAAGTAACGCGCGTTTTTGTGACCCGATTCCCCAAGGAACTAGTTTTATTAATAGTTCAGGCAGTGATATTGCTTTAAATGTAGCGAACACAATTACTAACCAAACCAATGTCGCAGATGCTGATAGAGCAAGCTTAGTTAACGCAGTAGCTCCCTTGCCAGCCTCGAACGTTTGTCCTAATCAATCAAATCCAACAGGCGCCGTTTTGGTGAACTTTGGAACGCTTGACTTCACACCAGGCAATAATTATGGGTATGTACGGTTTAGAGTGCGCGTTGATTAACCCCGTGTGGCAGGGGGGGACAAGATTTAAGATTTAAAGCCCTTGGGAGCAAGGGGGGTTGGTGGATCACTAATGTTAACCATCTACTATTGGCTATCAATTACCCCTCTACTTCAAGAAAAGCATTACAGAATTTAAAGTTATGTAGCCTTTTGATTACGAAGGATAGGGCACTGCGGTAAACTATCCCTTGTTTAATGAATTCTTTCGCAGAGCAAATTACTGGAAAGGAGCCTTTTCAAATGTCTCATACCGTTAAAATCTACGATACCTGTATTGGCTGCACCCAGTGCGTTCGTGCTTGTCCCACCGACGTATTGGAAATGGTGCCTTGGGATGGCTGTAAAGCTGCTCAAGTTGCTTCGTCCCCCCGGACTGAAGACTGTGTAGGTTGCAAGCGCTGCGAAACCGCTTGCCCTACCGACTTTTTGAGCATCCGAGTTTATCTTGGTGCTGAAACCACCCGCAGTATGGGTCTTGCCTACTAAATAAACGATTTAAGGAAAAGGTTTAGGGAGAAGGGGTAAAGTTTTATTTTCCGGCTTTACCCTTTTTCCTTTACCCTTTTCCCCACTTGAAGCCAGGATGGGAATTTGAATCAGAAATTTTGTTCCTTCTCCTGGCGCCGAATTATACCAAAGTTCCCCACCGTGATTTTCTACGACAATTTGATAGCAAACCGATAATCCTAACCCGTGGCTTTAGCTAGTTCTTTCGTGGTAAAAAAGAGGTCAAACAACTTGTTACAAACATTTTCATCAATTCCAATACCATTATCTGTAATAGTAATTAGTACATTATCGTTTGGAATAGTCTCCGTATAAATCCAGATAGTCGGATTTTTGTTTTAAATATCTTCTTTATCCTCTAATGCATCAATAGCATTGCTAAAAATATTGGTTCTTCCTTACTTGTTATGCTAAACACGTCTAAAAATAAGCTTGAAACCTTTACTGGACAAAGATAGTAGCCATTAGTCTTAACGTTCTCCCTTTTGTGTGCAATCTAGACTATAACTGCCTGAAAGCCTTGATTTGAAAGGAAATTTCTGATTTTTAGTTTTAAGTTCAGCATAACACCTACGGAAGAGCCAAAATATTCATAAACGCTTGATTTAATTGTCCAAAGTAACAATTTATCAATGGTAATTGACTGTATGCTTTGATAAGCTATTTTTTACTGTGAGTAAAGCAGTTTGTTTCAGGTTATTTAATGTAAAATCATAAATAAATTTAAACCCTATCAAATCAAAAATACTGATAATTAATGTTGTTAATATAAAAACCAAACGTACTAAATAATAATGTGGTAAACCATCTTTTACCTGTTTAGATAAGGATTTACTAACTTTTCGCTTCCTCATTTTGATATAAGTATTTTAAACATTTTTTATTAAAAGCGCCTGATATATTAACCTTTATATGTGCCCTTATTTTGATGCCAGCAATACTTAAGTATGTACACACCTAAGTAAATACCGACTAAGTAAATACCGACTAAAAACTCATTATAAAAATCTTATTCTTATTATTCCCGTAAAACTGTTAATATCACAAGCTACAGTAATTGTAGCCAAATTTTGACAATAAATAATTGCCAATTTATGATTATGTATGCTGTTATTGTATGATGCTGGTTTTAAATTTAATATCAAAGCTTTTATATGGCAAAGTTATCGAGACGGAAGTTTCTGGCAGCTAGTAGTGCAGTTGTCGCAGCGCAAGGTCTTGCTCATGGTCTCAATAATTCTAGTTCTACGTATGCTGAGTTGCGAGGTAAATACTCTATAGGCGCCTATGCAGGTTACACTGATACACCAGAAGTAACAACAGCGGTACTTGGATTTATTGCTGTCACAAGTTGCGCTCCTTTAATAATAGCAAAAGCAAAAGGCATGTTTGCTAAGTATGGAATGCCTGATGTAGTAGTGCAAAAGCAACCTTCATGGGCAGTAATACGCGATAAGTTAATGTTAGGTTCTGATAAAGATGGATTGGATGGTTCGCATTTACTATTTTCGATGGCGTACCTAATTACAACAGGAGAAATTAGCTATGACCGTAAAATACCGATGTATATTATGGCTAGGTTAAATGTGAATGGACAGGGAATTTCAGTTGCAAAAGCATATCAAAATTTAAATTTAAGTTTGGATAGTTCACCCTTAAAGTCTGAACTACAGAAAAAATCAGCAAAAGGGGAATCTATAAGGTTTGCAGTTCCATTTCGCCGCGTTACAGGCGATTTTTTTATGCGGTGGTGGCTCGCATATGGAGGAATTGACCCAGAACGAGATACTTCAATAATAGTTATACCTCCACCACAAATGGTTGCCAATATGCGTGGTGGTTCTATGGAAGGGTTTTGTGTGGTAGACCCTTGGCATCAGCGCTTGATTAAACAGAAAGTTGGTTATTCGACGGTGACAAGTGGAGAACTATGGAATAATCATCCTGAAAAAGCCTTTGTAATGCGTGCGTCTTGGGTAGACAAGTATCCGAAAGCCGCTGTAAGCTTACTTGCTGCTGTGATGGAAGCGCAAATTTGGTGTGACCAACCAGAGAACAAACAAGAGTTATTTAAAATTTTAGCTGAACGTCAATGGATGGGAGTATCCGCAGAAATTATAGGTAATCGTTTGTTAGGTAAATTTGATTATGGTAACGGGCGCCTTGTGGAAAATAGTCCTCATGCGATTAAATATTGGAACAATAATGCATCTTACCCTTATAAAAGTCATGACTTATGGTTTCTAATTGAGGATATGCGTTGGGGTAATCGTTCCCCGGACTTTGATACTAAGCGTTTAATTGATGCTGTCAACCGTGAAGACTTATGGCGCCAAGCTGCAAAAACTATTGGTCAAGCTGATGCCATACCACCATCCACATCACGCGGCATCGAGAAGTTTTTCAACGGTTTGGAGTTTGACCCCGAAAACCCAAGCAAATATCTACAGGCACCTATATTAAGGCAAGTATCATAAATTTTACCAAAATACAAATTGTCATTCTGAGCGCAGCGAAGAATCTTAAATGTTTCGAGATTTTAACAGATGCTACCCTGCGGGAAAAGCTCCGCTTTACACTACGTTCAGCATGACAGTATAGATGCTCCCATATTAAGACAGTGATTATACATCACACTTTGAGAAAAGTATAAACACCTTATCAATAATAAATCAAATGCAAAACAAATTAAAATTCAACTCGTCTCAACAACTTAAGCAAATAATTCCACCCATTATTGGCTTCTTCGTTTTTTTCTTTATCTGGTATCTTCTAAGCTTGCAACCTGACACATCACTACCCTCTCCTATAAAAGTTATTAGTAATACTTGGGACTTGATAATCGACCCTTTTTTTTATAAAGGCAATAATAATAAAGGTTTGTTTTGGTTACTACTTGCGAGTCTGCAACGAGTTACCATTGGATATTTACTAGCTGCGATTATTGGTATTACTATTGGCTTTATTATCAGTTTAAATCCATTCCTAAAAAAAGCTATTGAGCCAATTATGCAATTACTGCGTCCAGTGGCACCTTTAGCATGGTTGCCGCTTGCACAAGCAATTTTTCTCAAACCAAATCCATCAGCAATATTTGTAATTTTTATCACTGCAATTTGGCCCATTATCATTAATACTGCTTTAGGTGTGCAACTAATTCCTAAAGATTACATAGATATTGGAAAAATGTTAGAAATATCATTTGTAAAAAATCTATACAAAATTATCTTACCTGCTACACTTCCTTATATATTCACAGGTTTACGCATATCTTTAGGATTATCCTGGCTTGCTGTAGTGGCGGCAGAAATGTTATTGTCAGATGACGGTCTAGGTTTTTTCATTATTAACGCATATAACAATTCTGATATCAGTGAAATCATCTTAGCAATATTTTATTTAGGTTTTGATTTGGTTCCATTAGTTCAATTTTAGGTCAACACAATCCGTCAAATTCACGTATTGTAACTTGGTCTATCACGCCAGCTTTGTGCAGCCCAGTGGCCGTTTCGCTCTGCGGCTTCAAGAATCGCTGATTTCTTCAGTCGCATTACAATTTACCTCTATTAATTCCGAAGCCAGCTTCTTCAAGGCTTCTTTTTCATCCTTGTCGATATTGCTGCGTTCATTTTTAGCGAAGCCAAAAACAAAAAACCAGTGGTCTTCATTGTTGGTGACGACCAACGTGCGTCTCAAAATGTTATAACAATTATTATAACGTGATAGTAATATTGGGTATGACAAGTAAAAATTATCGAGTGACTCATGCAAAAGTTGGTAATCAAGATGGATTCCGCTTACCAAACGCTTTTTTCAAAGACTTTCCGCATTTAGCTTCTTCATCTGGCTATTTAGAGGTTGTATCACCAAACACATTGTTAATTCGTTTGGATACAGAAGATGTAGA
Source organism: Calothrix sp. PCC 7103 (assembly GCF_000331305.1). Classification (GTDB taxonomy): domain Bacteria; phylum Cyanobacteriota; class Cyanobacteriia; order Cyanobacteriales; family Nostocaceae; genus Dulcicalothrix. The sequence goes on from NZ_KB217478.1 coordinate 2,917,462, forward strand.
ACCAGACGAAGAAGAAAGTTTGATGATGAGTCTATTTCTCGATTTCTTGATGAAAGATGTAATTGAAAATCCATCAAAGCTAATTCCCTACACTACTGTAACGAGTGACTATATGGATGATTTATTAGCTGATGTAACAATTGATGAAGATGAAGATGAATGAGTTCAACTAATTTTAACGGCTGGAAAATATTCTTTCATCCATTGTTTAATGAGCAATGGCAAACTTTGTCAACTCGTGTACTTGAATTGAAAAGCAAGTCATCGAAAGAAGAATTTATTACACATCCAGATGTCAAGCTGTTAAAAGCATTGGACATCGGTATAAAGAATAAAATTCCTCAAGACCCTTTAGCCTCACATTTTGCTTTACAAAAACCATTACAAAAATACAGCCGTCTCAAGAAAATGGGATTGGCATCACGTTATCGTTTATTTTTTAGAGTATTTGATGAACAAAAAACTATAATAATCCTCTGGTTGGGATTTCCTCGTAAAGAAGGGGACAAAAATGATTGTTACGAAGTTTTTACTAAAAAAGTAAAGAATGGCGATTTTCCTGAAAATTTGAAGAAATTATTAGCCGAATGCCAAGTAGAACTTGAACAAGATGAAGATAAAGATTAATAATTTTTTTGAGAACGTTTCAACAATAATAAGTAGGTTGGCTCAAATAAACCAAACTATGTAACGAAATATAAAATCCTCAAAACCCTTGCGATTGCTTAACTTCGCCCTTGCTCCATTCGTAATGGAATAGTTATAAAATTTTCCACCCACCCACTTAATCCAGGTGCAAGATATAAGCTAACACGACCATTCAAGCAGTTGTCACGCTCTCACTGTTCAGACAGAATTAATTCGGTCTCTACTCTGTGCCCTCTGTGTCTCTGTGCCCTCTGTGTCTCTATGGTAAAAAGATATACCACTACAGCTAATGACATAGACCATTAGGGGGGCATAGTACGACATGCCCTTATTTTATACAGCGGTAATTAAATTACCCAATATGCCGCGCGTCGATGAGAGCTATTTTTTTAGAGAAATGTGCCATTATTCTTGCCCGTAAAATTATACCCGTTATTATATCTAAGGATATATGTTTAATTTGTCCTCATAGCATGGTGTAAATCAATGTGCGGAATCGTTGGTTATATTGGGACTCAAGCAGCGACGGAGATATTGCTCTCTGGTTTGGAAAAGCTCGAATATCGTGGTTATGATTCTGCGGGAATTGCTACGATTAATTCGGGTGACGTTAACTGTGTACGTGCGAAGGGTAAGTTACATAATTTGCGTTCCAAGTTGGAGTCGATAGAAAACCCTGCTCAAATTGGTATAGGTCATACACGCTGGGCAACGCACGGAAAACCAGAAGAATATAATGCTCACCCCCACATGGACACACCTAACCGTGTGGCTGTAGTACAAAATGGGATCGTTGAAAATTATCGAGAGTTACGTGAGGAACTCAAGAGTTTTGGTGTTGAGTTTCGCTCGGAAACCGATACAGAGGTTATTCCGCATTTAATTTCTAGATTCCTTCAAGAGGAAGTTGCTTTAGGGGAATCATATTCACCCTTCTTTGAAGCAGTTCGCAAAGCAGTGGGTCAACTTAATGGCGCCTTTGCTATAGCTGCTGTTTGTGCTGATTTTCCTGATGAGTTAATTGTAGTACGTCAACAGGCGCCTTTGGTAATTGGATTTGGGCAGGGTGAATTTTTCTGTGCATCTGACACACCTGCAATTGTTTCATATACCCGTGCGGTACTACCACTTGATAATGGTGAAATAGCCAGGTTAACACCGTTGGGTGTGGAAGTTTACGATTTTACAGGTAAGCGACTTAAGAAACAACCTCGCTTACTCAACTTGAGTCCAACAATGGTTGAAAAACAAGGATTCAAGCACTTTATGCTCAAAGAGATTTATGAGCAACCAGGTGTTGTGCGTGCTTGTTTAGACGCTTATTTTACAGAGACTGAAAATAATGAATCCCCTGTAAATTTAGGCATTCCCAGCGAATTTTATACTGATTTAGAACAAATTCAAATTGTAGCTTGTGGTACTAGTTGGCACGCCGCACTTGTGGGTAAATACTTGCTCGAACAACTAGCGCAAATTCCAACTCAAGTAAGTTATGCTTCTGAATATCGCTATGCACCCGCACCCTTAACTCCTAATACTTTAACTATAGGCGTTACCCAGTCAGGTGAAACAGCCGATACACTAGCAGCACTGGGAATGGAAAGAGAACGGCGTCAAGGTCGCGAACCAAAATATCAAGCAAGGCTTTTGGGTATAACCAACCGTCCAGAAAGCACCCTTGGACATTCAGTTCCCCATATTATTAGTACATTAGCAGGAATTGAGATTGGTGTAGCTGCAACTAAAACATTTATTGCCCAATTAATGGCATTTTATGCACTGGCAATTGATTTAGCATATCGGCGCCAAACCCTACCTGCTGAAAAAATAGAAGATATAATCAACGGTTTACGTCAAATACCTAAAGAAATTGAAGCAACATTAGAAAAACAAGAACAACTCAGCGAAACTTTAGCACACGATTTTGCAGATACCCAAGATGTTATATTCCTGGGACGCGGAATAAATTTCCCAATTGCTTTGGAAGGCGCCTTAAAGCTCAAAGAAATTAGCTATATTCATGCAGAAGGTTATCCTGCTGGAGAAATGAAACACGGGCCAATTGCATTACTAGATGCAAAAGTACCAGTAGTTTCAATTGCCGTACCTGGTGAAGTATACGAAAAAGTAATTTCTAACTCCCAAGAAGCCAAAGCGCGCGACTCCCGTTTAATAGGAGTAACACCAATAAGCGACGGAGAAGCAGGAGAAATATTCAACGACTTACTACCCATAGCCAACGTTGATGAAATATTATCACCTATCCTCACCGTAGTTCCACTACAACTACTCGCTTATCATATAGCCGCGCGTAGAGGCTTAGACGTAGACCAACCACGCAACCTAGCAAAATCTGTAACCGTAGAATAATCTTGTTGCACAGGCCGAAAAGCCTGTGCAGTACATTTAAACTGGACTTTTCTCAAATATGCCGAGTTTAGCATCTGCCATAAACACAGATTAATAAGACTGTTGTGTTCCGCAAAGCCTCCACCCAACCTACAACTGTTGAGTTAGCAATAGTTAACGTTGAGTATTGCTTTTCGTAATTAATCGTGCATCAAATCCCCTACCGTCTAAAAAAACCTGTCGATTTTTTGCTTCTTGTTGGTTAGAAAACTCACCAGCATTGACGTACTGCCCTGTTTCTGTTTTGAAAATAAAGGCGCCAGGTACGTAATCTTTCACGTCTTCTAAAATGAATCTATTCGTGACTGGTACCACGACCACAAAAACTGCATTTCTCTTACACGAAAGTTTTAATGCTTCCCAAGTTCGCGCGTTTACAACACCTGTCGCAGGTAAGTCTTGCTGCTGTTGATAACGAATCAGCGCCTGTTTGCTAGCTTCTCCAAAGTAACCTGAAGGAGCAATTTTGAGGTAGCCTAAGTCGTATAAACGCTGCTGTAGGTCTCGTACATCTTTACCCTCAGAACCAGGTTTTAATGTGGGTCTGTTACAGGACTGCGAAGTTGGTGGTAAAGTATTTGGCTTCTCGATAGCATCCCAAGTTTGACCGTCTACTATTCCACTAGGAAAAATATCTGAGTCTTGCTGGAATCTCTTGACAGCATTTTCAGTATCAGCACCAAAAATGCCCGTTATTCCTTGTTTAAAATAGCCCCATTCACGCAACCTAAATTGCAAATATTCAACTTCTAAACCCTTATTATTCCGACGCAGGGTTGAATATTGGCGCCCACTTCTGCGTTGTTTTGTTCTGATGACTGCTATATCTTGTTGAGTAATATTTATTTCTGTTGCTGGTGGTAAGTGTGCAGATGCTTTAGTTGCGATTATATTAAAAAGTGTTAAAGTTACGCCAAAAGATAATAAACCGACTCCAGCTATACTGGAAAGCTTTTTCCAACTTTTCAAAACGAAAATAACATCGATAGTATCTTTTACCTCTGAGGTTAAGGCAGTACACTCCGAAGCTACTGGGTTCATATTTTTCTCTGGGTTACTGTTGATAACCCTAATGCACTTTATAGTAAATAACTTCACTGTTGCTTGAGGGTTTTACGGAAATATTACTATTATTCTTGCAAATAACGGCAAAGCGTACAAGGTCAACAGTATAAATAAGAACCTAATTTCTGAGTTGAAAGCGAGCGTAACACAGTTTTTATCTCTGTGTCTTCTGCGTTTTATTGGTAAAAATAAATACATTTAGCACTGCACATGACCAGACAGATGTGCGACAAGAGATATTAATCAAAACATTGCTATATAAGCAAATAAAGTTTTTTACGTTTTTTTACAAACGCTACCACTGTCATGAGTAAGTAATAAACTTTATACGTCAAGCTAAAATGAGGTGTGTATGACAAAAATCACTATCAATGGCATTTCAATTGACCCAGAAGCGCAGAGCAATGCGATGGGATTTGCCAATCTTATTAGTCCAGATAGCTCCACCTCAAACTATATAATAATCCAAACAACTCAACCGCTAACTCGCGAACAAAAAAGTCAACTGGCTGATATCGGCGCCTCTATTCTAGAATACGTCCCAGAAAACGCTTACATTTGTCGTTACGAACCTGCTGATTTAGATGCTATTCGGAATTTACCATTTGTGCAATGGGCAAACATATATTTAGAAGGTTTTAAAGTTGCACCTACGTTACGTCCTGGAACTGTTGACCCCAGAAGAACAAATTTACTTGAGCTTGGCGAGTTAGATAAAACAATATCACGGCAGCCAAAGGAAGTTGATATTGTCTTCCATAATAATATTGAAATTAATGACGACCTGAAAAGGCGCCTTGTTGAAGCAGGGAGAATAAACGTTGATGACCTACAGTTCGCTCGCAACTCAATTAGACTTTTGGTACAAGCACAATATATAGAAGACTTAGCGAAAATAGATGAGGTACGACATATTGAAGAACATGTACCACCACAATTATATAATAATGTAGCCAATTCAGTAATAAATGCCGATAAAACCCACGACATCGGTAAATTTGAAGGTGAAGGGCAAATTGTGGCAGTCGCTGATAGTGGTTTTGATAAAGGTTCTACCGAGGATGTTCATCCTGCTTTTACAGGTAGGGTACTCAAGCTTTATGCATTGGGGAAAGCAATAGCTTCTGACCCTGATGGACATGGGACTCACGTTACTGGTTCGGTGTTAGGTGATGGTTTTTCGGAAAGTATGGGTGGTGCTATTCGAGGTACGGCACCGAAAGCCAAGCTTGTTTTACAATCTCTTTTAGACCCCAGAGGAGGTTTAGGAGGTATACCCGAAGATTTAAACGATTTATTCAAAGTTCCTTACGAAAATGATGGTGCCCGTGTTCATACTAATTCTTGGGGCGCCCCGACCGCAGGTAGATACAATATTAATTGCAAGGAAGTAGACCAATTTGTCTGGGAACATCGAGACATGGTTATTTGCTTTGCTGCTGGTAACGATGGTCGTGATAGAGATGTAAACGGTGTTATTGATAGTGGTTCTATTGCTTCACCCGGCGCCGCGAAAAATTGTATTACAGTTGGTGCGACAGAAAATAACAGACCTGAATTATCTAAACCATATAGTACTCTCGGTCGTTATCGCGCTGAACCGATAGCATCAGATGGATGGTGTAATAACCCTGAAGGGATGGCAGCTTTTAGTAGTCGAGGACCAACTCAAGGCGACCGTATTAAACCTGATATTGTGGCACCTGGTACTGTAATATTATCTACTTGTTCACGAGAAGCAAATATAAAACCCTTCTACGGCACATCCACAGACCCCCTTTATGCATTTTTATCTGGTACAAGCATGGCAACACCTTTGGTTGCAGGTTGTGCTGCTGTCGTTAGAGAATATTTCCAAAAGAAAGAAAATTATACTTCTCCCAGTGCAGCTTTAGTCAAAGCCATGCTTATTAACGGCGCCAAAGATATCGCAGGTCAATATGTACCCTCAGAAGCAGGAGAGATACCCAACTTTGCCGAAGGTTTTGGTAGAGTTGACTTAGCTGCAACTACGGCGCCACGAGGTGAGAACGAGCGAGTTATTTTTAAAGATGAAGGTACTGCTCTTGATACAAGTGAAGAGGAAAAAATTGAAGTTGAGATAAAAGAAACAGACTCTTTACTAAAAGTCACATTAGTATGGGTTGATTATCCAGGAGAAGCGCTTCAAAACGACTTAGATTTAATTGTCAAAACCTCTGATGGACAAGAACGACATGGAAATATGGCGCCGACATCTACAGAATTTGATAGGTATAATAATGTCGAGCAGGTTATTTGGAATGATATACCTGCATCCACAGTTGAGATTATAGTGCGTGCTAATCGCATTGTTCAACCTCAATCTTATGCGTTAGTTATAAGAGTAGCTTGATTTTATTTAACTATTATTACGTACAATACCTTCGCCAGATTTAAGAACTGCTGGAGCAAGCACTAGCTGGGTGAACGCGCCCTAAATTGGTAACTCATATCATGTCCGGGAGCGTAACCATAATAAAATCATTGTAGAGATGCGATTAATCGCGTCTCTACGTGACGTGGTAATTATGGGTAATCAACCGGACATGATATAATTCTTATATTCACGCACCATGACTTTTACATATTTTGACTTATCATAAAAAAATTATCATTCTTTTCATCTAGAAACTCTTCTAATTTTTTCGTTACCTAAATCGATACATTGTTGATGTATATTAGATTGGAAAAAAACTCTACTAATCCCTGAGTTTGACCTATTTTTGATAGAACAAGCAACTATGAAAATAGCAGTTGCAACTATTAGAACTTTAATTTGAATATTGTTCATATGTCAAATAAGTAAGAAGTTATTTTTAATTTGACAGAGAATACAAAATAGATAAACATGTTTTACTACCATTTTGTAGGCATAAACACACAAAAATATGGCACAAAAGTGCCAACAACTTGGAAATTTTTGGCAAACCGTTGGCGCCCTAGCAAGTGTAAACTAATAAAACGTTGTAAATTAAATACCAGGGATAGCAACAGTGACTATAAGTAACGCACAATCAACCAGTGAATCACATATAAATCAATAATGTATTTTATACTAATAGCCATAAGTGGAATTACCCTAATTTCAATTTTAGTGTGGTTGCTCGTATCTAATTACAGAAGCCAAAGAGCATTCAGGTGGTGGCATAGTAGGCAATTAGCAAAAATGCATCAGGAAGGAGAAGCTATCCGCAATGGTGTGCTACAAACTACATTTTTTATGCGTCGGCACTTAGAATCACCTGTGCCTAGTAGTACTGAGACTCAACATAAGTTAGATAAACGCTACTTAGAGAGTATTGAAAAATTTCATGACTCTCTCAAAGAGCTAAGTGACTATTTGTACCCAGCATATATTGATGAAAGTCTACCTCTGGCGATTCAGCATTTGCTAGATACCTGGAAAAATCGCTCTAGTTTAAATCTAGAATACGAGCTACCAACTGAGTGGGGTGATGAAGCTTGTGAGCGCATTCACTTAGTTTTAATGCTGTTAGAAGAGTTTTTACATACTTATGTATTAGAAGTTACAAAGAATCCTGCTGTATGTGTAAAGTTAAAGCAACAAACAACTCTGAGTGAGTTAATGATTCAAGTTACATACCCAGAAGAATCTAACTTGACTGATATAAAAACTTCAGACGATATATTTCATTTATCCCGAACTATTGAAACTTTGTTGAAAGCTAAGTGTTATTATCATCGGCGCCATCAAACTGAGACTTGGTACTTGCGCTGGTGATGTCAACAATGAGACTCTAAGAGAGCAAAATATTTTTTAATTCCGCAGTTTGACTCAAAAACCGTCATTTATCGTAGCATATTAGGTGATTAACGATGCCTGAGCCAGTTCCAGTACAAAATAAGCAAACATTGACATTTTTGGTCGTTGATGACCAAGAGCTAGCTTTATACGCAACAATCAATGTTCTGAAACCGCAGTATCCGGATGTAAAGATTATTGAAGCCCAAACTGCCCAGGAAGCACTAAATCTTATAGCCAGCAACCCCAATTTACCAGACTTAGCTATCCTGGATTTGTCAATGCCACAGACAGCAGGAGAGTCTGCCAGAACTGATGCGGGAATTCAGCTACTGCGGACACTAATGGAAAAGTACCGTAATCTTAACATAGTGGTGCAAAGCGCTTATCCTCGTTCTTTAATTCGTTTAAAAGCTCTAATTAGCTGTCACGAAGGAGGGTTTACAGTTGCAGATAAAAGTTTACCCATGAAAGAGATGTTAGCCAAAGTTGATTGGGCACTTAACGGTGTAATTTATACTCCCAAAGAAATGCGTACAGTGTTAGAAGTAAAACCGGAATGGTTGGAAATGTTGGAATGGGCATTTAAGAAAGGATTGCAAGATAAAGAGATTGCAAAACAAATGCAGATTGCCGAGCGAACAGTACGTCATTACTGGAGGAATGTTCAGAATGTTTTGGAAGTTTATCCTGATGATGGTAAGAATTTGCGGATTCAAACAGAAATTCGAGCTAGAGAAGAAGGTTTAATTGATTAATTTAGTTTAGTTTAATTTAATTTAATTTTATTATCATAATCAAAAATATGAAGATATGGCGTATTGGTGTATTACCCGGAATTGCAGCAATTGGGCTGACAATTATCGCGCGTATGTTAGGTTCGTTGCAGTCATTAGAGCTAGCCGCATACGATACATTCATGCGTTTGCGCCCAGATGAACCCATAGATGAAAGAATTTTGATTGTTGGTATTAATGAAGAAGATATACGACGAATCAAACAGTATCCAATACCTGATGGAGAAATTGCAAAACTACTACGTACATTACAGAGTTATCAACCTGCTGCAATTGGGTTAGACATTTATAGAGATATACGTGTTCCCCCAGGACATGATGAATTAGCTAGTGCATTCCAGGATATGAAAAATATTGTTGGTATAAAAAAGGTTCTACCAGATATTAGTGGAATGACGGTAAACCCACCTCTAAATTTACCATCAAAGCAAGTAGGATTTGTTGATACTCTTGTTGATAGAGATGGAAAACAGAGACGGACTTTATTGGGCACATTGGATTTAAAAGATAAATGGCACCTATCTTTATCGCTAAAACTAGCAGATATTTATGTAAAAAAACAGGGTATTAGTTGGAAAGAAGAAGATAATAAAAACGAAGGGTATTTAATGAAGTTTAATTCCACTAAAATACCTCGGTTTCTATCAAATGATGGGGGTTATATTTCTGAAGATAATGGTGGATATCAAACCTTAATCAATTTTCGTAGTAATATCAAACCTTTCCGTATTGTCTCTCTTACAGACATTAATAATAAAAAAGTTGATGCTAGTTGGATTCGAGATAAAATTGTACTTATTGGTCTTACCACCCCTAGCGTTAAAGATTATACATTTTCCGATACAATAAAAACTCAAAATATTCCGTTAGTTTATGGAGTAGAAATACATGCTCATGTAACTAGCCAACTTATTAATTATGTATTAAATAAACGGCCTTTTATTAACACTTGGACGGAAATTTGGGAATATGTATGGATTATTAGTTGGGGCATTATAGTAATTGTGTTAGGAAGAAAAATTCGTTCTCCATTAATACTTATTTTTAGTATTACTGGGATGATTATATTTTTTATAACCCTTAGTTATTTCTTGTTAACTCTAAGTTTGTGGACTCCATTTATTCCATCATTATTAATACTAGTTATTAATGGCTTCTCTATAGTAATAGCAGCAATTGATAGATATGAAGAAAATTGGCGCCTACGTATACAGGTACAAAAACTAGTAATTAACAAAACATTTGATATAATTCATAATGGACCGCTACAAACAATTGCTCGAATGATAAAGCAAGTTGAAGAAAATCAAGAAATATATAATACACAAAATTTTTTACCTGAATTACATCAACTTAATCAAGATTTGCGGGGAGTGTATAAACTAGTCAAGCAAGAAAATTTTATAGAAAGTAATACTTTTTACATAAATCAAGAGCAAGAAATCGATTTGAAAAAACCCCTTCACGAAGTCCTAAACCAAGTATATATTGATGTGTTTGATAGAGATTTCCCATGTTTTAAAACCATTAAAATAAATGTAGTCAACTTTCAACCCTTAAACGAAAAAAACTTAAGTGCAGAATTAAAACATAGTATTTGTCGTTTTCTCGAAGAAGCGTTATGTAACGTAGGTAAATATGCTCAAAATACAACTCGACTTGAAATTAGTTGTGATTGTAAGAAAGGAAAAAATATAATTATAGTCAAAGATAACGGTTTAGGTGTAGATAAAGTAAGTAATTCGTCTTATCAAGGATTCGGAACTCAGCAAGCAGTAACATTAGCAAAGCAGTTAAGAGGAAAGTTTGAACGTTTTGCTAATTCTCCAAAAGGGACTACTTGTCAACTTTCTTGGTCTATACATAAGAGATGGTTATGAAAATTGTAAAAATAAATTAATTTCAAGAAATGGCATTTTTATGCCAGAATAATGGCAAGCTTTTACCAAAGATTATGAATAAAAATGTAATGACTAATAAACAGTTTGTTTATATAATGCTAGTGAGTCAACAATTTATATTATTTATAATGGCAATCAGCAATGACAAAAACATATTTTTCAAAGCACTATTGGATTATTAAACTATTACCCTCTTTAGTTATCTTATCGTGTTTTTTTGTAGTAAATATAGTATTTGCTGCTTCTCCTAACAGACCAATGACAGGACGCACTCGTCCGCAAAACCCAACTCTTGGAGGTGGAGGTAGAGGAGGATGTAGTCTTGCAAAAGCAAAAGAAACCCTAACAATTCTAAGTCCTATCTATGGAAGAACTGTTTCTACTCGACCAGTTTTTTCTTGGTTTGTACCTGACACAAAGTCATACCCTATGGAATTATACCTCTATGAATATAACGAAAAAGGTAAAGGAGAAGAGATTCTAGCTCAAATTCCGTTACAAAGTAAATTGGGAATTATGAATTATAATTTTCCACAAGAAAAAGCCGCTTTATCTGTCGGGAAACAATATATTTGGCAAATAGTACTTATCTGTGATAATAATATTCCAGCGAAAGATGTTATTGCAGAGGCTGTTTTTGATGTTGTTGATATTCCAGCTAGTTTAAATAATCAATTGAAGGGTGCAAAAACTAATCGAGAAAGGTCGGAGTTATATGCTCAATTTGGTTTTTGGTATGATGCTTTTGCGGAAGTAAGTAATGATTTCATAAATACAGAATTTAAACTAAGTTTGTTAGAAAGAATTAGGCAATATGAAATTAACACTGCAAGTCTTTTACAAGGTAGGGATAAAAAAGATTTAGAAGACCAAGCTGTAAGACTCGGACTTGTTATAAGTGTAGAAAAAGCAAAGTAAAAGTAATTTATTATTTGGATTGGCATCTGGGAATATAAATTATAGCCAGTTGCCAATTATTACAAAAGGAGACCAATATTTGGGGTGACTATATAAGTCATCATTTCCATCTGCTTTTTCCTTTTTAATAAACTTTACAAGTACAGACTGTAGTGCTTTTGCTTTACTAACATTAGTGTTGCGAAGTAGTTCATCATAAAAATCAACAGCTACTTTTGCTGCAATTCCATCATCAATGACCCAAAGGGAAGCTAAGGCACTTTTTGCTCCTGCTTGTACTGCTACTCCTCCCAATCCTAAAGTAGAACGACTATCACCTGTTGCTGTTTCACAAGCTGTTAAAGCTAATAGTTCTAATGCTTCTGTATTACGATTAAATTGGCGAATTATTTTATCTAATTCGTTGAAAGTGATTTTATTTTTGTTTCCCGTAACTTTATTATTATCTGCCGTAACTTTATTATTATCTCCTGTAACGATAAAAGTATCTTCTGGTCTAATACCAAATTGACCGTGAGTTGCTACATGGATTATAGAATAAGAATTTCTTTCGAGTTCTTGTTCTAATTTATTAGCTGTAAAATCTTTGTCTAATAACTTTTGACCTGATACTTTCTGTAAAACTCCTTTAATTTCTTCAATTACATTCGGAAGTGCTTTAAATAATTTACCATCTACTGTTGCTTCTTGGCTTAAACCTAAAGCTAGTGTCCGTAAATTTTTACGGTTCATCAGTTCCGGTTTAGTCAAGCTGAAACTAGGAATAACAGCAATAGCATATCGTTCAATTAAAAATTGCTTATTTTTACTGTCATACAAAGCAGCCATTGGTACATTACGTAAAATTCCATCTTGAATAAATACTATTGTATCAATGTTATTTTCATCATTCGTTTTCTGTAAAATTTCAAAATCACGAATTATCCAATTGTAAATATTACTAGCTAACTTATCATTAAAAATAGCTCTTCCTCTGGTGCTTTGTATATTCCGACGAAACTCATTAATTTCATTTTCAACTTCTTGACGTTTCTTATGATACAAACTAATTTGAGGTTGACCATTTGGAAGAGTTAAAATAACAGCTGTTTCGTCCTCCAAAATGAAAGTACTAATAAAAGCTGTTCTATCTACATATTGCTTTGATTGATTACTAACTCTCAACAATCCTTCTGTCTTAGCATTTTGCAAATTATCTCTACCTTGGTTCAATGCAACCAAATTACAATTATCGCCAAAATAATTTTGTAATTCTGCTAATTTTAAAGAATCAATAGTCTTAAGAATAGAGTTAAAATTGCTCTCACTATTTTTATGATTAACAGATTTACTAGATGTTTCAATTGAATTTATCAAGCCAAGCTTCATAGCAACTAAATCACGATAAATTACTTCAACAGTATCTCGAAAGTCAAATTGAATATCTCTATTTGCTGTTAGAATATCCGAACGACTGCTTCCTTCTAAAGTAGAAATTGCTTGCTCATAAGCTTTAATTGCTTCTTCTGTCTTTTTTTGGTCTCTAAGAATACGTCCAGTTTGCCACTCCCATAAATATAAGCTATCTAAAGACTTTCCTTTTTCTGCTGCTGTTCTTGCTTGCTCAGTAAAATCAATTGCATTAGCATATTCTTGACGACATTCATATATATTACCTTTCTCTCCCAGTGCGAATGACTTAGCACGGTTATCTTTAAAAGTCTTTGCAATATCAACCGCATTATCAAGTAGTTCTTGAGCTTGTTGATCAAAATTTTCTGGTATACATCTTGCTTTATCTTTTCGCAAATTAATGAAGTTAACAGTAGTATAAATTTTGGTTCTATTATTAGGTAATTCCTTGATTAATCCAGTTGCGTTGTCCAATAAGCTTTGAACATCTGCTTCTTTAGCATCTTTAAATTTTATATTTGTTTGGAAACTATCCTCTTCGCAATCAAAGTTAATTGCACCTGTGTCTTTTTGAATTTCGTCAAACTTTTTATAAAGATTACTTAAACTCAAAATAGCTTGAATTTGACCTCGCTTATCTTCCTGAAGTTTTGCATTATCTCTACTCTCCTGTAAAAAAGACCATGCTTTATCAGCACTACAAATAGCACTCTTTCTAAACTTTTCAGTGTCATCACGGCTTCCGACCGGACTCAAAGAGCGACGGTAGTTTAGTAGAGCTTGTTGAGAATATGTATTGCCTAAGCTATTTGTAAGTGAAGTAATATAAGGGTTTTTCTGTTTTGGTGCTGTTTTTAAACCTTCTTCAAGGTAATTAATAGCTTCTTGATAATCATTTTCGCCAGTTAGACGATAAGCATCACCTAAGCTACCTAAAACAGCCACTTTTAGATTAGTGTCTTGAATACTAGAAGCAAATTGAAATTGAAAAATTTTAGTTTGTCTATCTTGTTTCGCATCGTTTTTCGGACATTTACCATTTTCTCCAAAACTACACAAAAGCGTAATTGCTTTCTTGGGTTGTCCAATACTGCTATATACCTGTGCTAGCTCAATTTTGGCTTTAGCAATTTTTTCCTCGATATTGATTTTATCTTGTTGAGGCGCCCCACTTCCAAGCCGTTGATAAAGACTTATAACTTGCCCCCAATTATCAATAGCTTCTTTTGTCTGACCAACTTGTGGATATGCTCTTGCCAAATTTTCTCGTACAATAGCTTCATTAACAGGATTGTTGCTATAAAACTTTAAAGCCTCATTCCACAATTGGATAGCTTTTTGAAAATCTTCTAAACGATAACTATCAATACCTTTTTGTACTAACTGACTAGGATTACTATTTTGTGCAACTGTCAGTTCTCCTATTTGCACCTGTAGAGTTGTGGAGGAGAAATGACCCAACCACAGACACAGTATAAAACCGAACGCGCAGAATAATGCCATCAATCTATGTTTGCGGTATCGGCTTGACACGGATTTACTCCTATAGCGTAACTATTACTTTTAATGCTGTACAGAGAAAAATATATACACCCAACAGGAACCTTTAACCCAATACACTACCAGAAAGCTTGCAAATAGAAAATTATGTTTTATCAATGGTAAGTATCAGAAAAGCTTATGCAAGTAAAATAAGCTGCTTTATTATTTTCAGAGAGATTACGTGATAACCTGAAAAAGAGAATCAGTATAAATACGGTTTCTGCACTTGCTTGCGCTTAAGAACCTTCAGTAGTGGGAGTGAAAAAAGTGAGAAAAAAGGGCTGGGTTAGTAACGTCAAGCCAGTGTATAGTGGTTTCTCGGCATTGCATAGCTTAGTTTTGTGGAAATGCGCTTTGGCAGTTGCGAATTTAACAGTAGGAATTGCAGCACTTATCAACCCAGCTTTTGCTCAAAGTAATATAGTACCGGATAATACCCTTGATTCTGAAACTTCTGAGGTAATACCTAACATCGGCGCCACTCCTAACGAATTGATAACAGGTGGAGCGCAAAGGGGGCAAAATTTATTTCATAGCTTTCGAGAGTTTAACGTTGCTGAAAATCGAGGCGCCTATTTTCTTGTTTTCGACCCAAGTATCCAGAATATTTTAGCGAGGGTGACGGGAAATAATCGCTCAGATATCTTAGGTGTTTTAGGTACTATTGAAATCAATAATGGTAATGTTTTTCGTTCTAATGCCAACCTATTTTTAATGAATCCAAATGGGATTGTTTTTGGCGAAAATGCAAGATTAGATATAAATGGTTCATTTTATGCCACAACCGCTAACGAGATTCGATTTGGTAATCAAGGAAATTTTAGTACAGTAAATCCACAGGCGCCAAGAGCATTAACCGTTAACCCATCAGCATTATTCTTTGACGCAGTAGCAAAACAAGGTGAAATAGTTAATCGGTCAATAGATGGCTTGGAAGTACTACCAGGAAGAACTTTAGGATTAGTAGGAGGTAATATTCTTATTGAAGGTGGTACTTTGTTTGCATCTTCTGGACGAATTGAGTTAGGGAGCGTTGCATCTAATAGCCTTGTAAATATAATACCGAGAGATACAGCTTATAGTTTGAGCTATGAGGGTATTAACAACTTTCAAGATATTCTTCTTAGTCAAGCAGCATCAGTTAGGACTACTGGTAACAGTGGTGGCGCTGTTCAGGTACAGGGAAAAAAGATAGCTTTGATTGGTGGTTCTGGTATTAGCGCCAATCTCACAGGAAATGGAATAGGAGGAGGTTTAACAGTTAATGCCTCAGAGTCAGTGCAGGTAATTGGTGAAAATGCTCAAGCCGATGATGTTAGCGGCTTACGTGTTCAAGTTTTAAGAACAGGAACAGGAAAAGGGGGAGATATGACAATCAATACTCCTACTTTAATTGTCAAAGACGGGGCGCAGATTTCTACGGGTGTGTTTGGAGCAGGGAAGGGTGGAAATTTAAATATTAATGCTTCTGAATCTGTTCAGCTAAGTGGTGTGGCGCCAAATGTGCGTCTTACTAGCGATTCAAGTTCTGGCGTTGCTAGTGGTTTGTACTCCGAAACGCAAGGAACAGGAGATGCTGGTAATACAACAATCAATACCCAAGAGTTATTGCTTCAAGATGGGGCACAGGTGAATGTTGGTAGTCGAAATTCTGGTAAAGGTGGAAATTTGACTGTCAATGCCTCCAAAAATGTTCAGTTGAGCGGTGCAACAAAAAATGATTTATTTCCCAGTATTTTATCTTCCAGAACCACAGGCTTAGGAAATGGAGGAAATATAACAGTTAACACCCCAACGTTATCAGTTCTAGATGGCGCAAGGGTAGTTGCTGGAACTGGGGGTGCAGGCAAAGGTGGAAACTTGACTGTTAATGCTTCCGAGTCTGTGCAGCTAAAAGGAGAGTCAACAAGCGGTCGATTTTTCATCGTAAGCGGGTTATTTACAGGAACTCAAGGAGCAGGAGACGCAGGTGATTTAACTGTTAACACACGTACTTTATTAGTAGCAGATGGTGCAAGAATTGATGCAAATACCTCCAGTTCCGCAAAAGGTGGGAATTTAACAATTAATGCTTCTGAATATGTAAAATTAACAGGAACTTCTGCGATTGCTTCAGCAAGCTTTTTTAGTGGTTTGTATGCTGAGAGCGAAGGTACAGGAGATGGAGGTAATGTAATAATCACAACTCCGATATTGCAAATTCAAAATGGCGCCTTTATAAATACAAATACTTCTAATGCTGGCAAGGGTGGAAATATAATTGTTAATGCTTCAAAAGAAGTGGAACTTAGTGGTCGTTTTTTAAATATAATATTTAGCCGCATCAATTCCCAAGCTACTCCCTCAGCAACAGGACAAGCTGGAGATTTACAGATAAATACGTCTACCTTAAAACTTCAGGACGGAGCGCAAATTTCAGTCGGCACTTTTGGTGCGGGGAAGGGTGGAAATCTAACTGTTAACGCAGCAAAAGAGGTACAGCTAAATGGTGTGCTTTATGACGGTGAAACCACTACTTGGAGTGGTTTATTTTCAGAAACACGAGGAAGTGGAGATGCTGGAAACATAGCTATTAAAACTTCTATATTACGAGTAAAAGATGGAGCGCGGATTGATGGAAGTACTCGCAATGAAGGTAATGGTGGTTTTATAACTATAAATGCTTCAGAATTAGTACAAGTAACAGGCATTTCCGCTGAAAAGCAACAGTCAAGTGCCTTATTAGCGCTCGCAAATGAGTCTTCAACAGGAAATGCAGGTAATTTGACAATTAGTACACCTATTTTGCTAGTTCAGGATGGAGGAAATATAGACGCAAGTACTTTTGGTTCTGGAAAAGGTGGAAATTTGACGGTTAATGCCTCTGAATCATTAGTTATTGACGGTCAAAGAGGGATTGCTGGTTTACTTGCAAATTCCTTCGGAAAAGGAGACGCAGGTGTCCTAACAATCAATGTTGGAGCATTAACTATTAACAATGATGGGTATATTGCAACAACAGCAATTAACTCAGGAAAGGGAGGTAATTTGAATGTAACTGCTTCTAAATTAATTGAAGTGATAGGTAGAAACAGTCGCTTATCAACTGGAACCTTTGGTGAAGGAGATGCAGGTAATTTAAACATTATTACTCCTGTATTAATCGTCAGTGATGTAGCACAGGTGAATACTAGTACCTTGAGTTCAGGAAAAGGTGGTAATTTGACTGTCAATGCTTCTGAGTTTATCAAACTTATTAGTTCCACACCTGATGGGAAAACATCCAGTGGTTTATTTGCTAGAGCAAACGAAAATTCAACAGGAGATGCAGGAGATTTAATTATTAAAACGCCTGTATTAATTATTCAAGATGGTGCAAGGGCAGAGACTGTAACTTTAGGTTCGGGTAATGCAGGGAATCTAACAGTTGATGCATCAAAAGAAGTGCTACTTATTGGTACAACTCTCCCTGGTATTCTTGTTGGTGGTTTAGCAACTTCAGCAAGACAAGAAGGAACGGGAAATGCAGGTAATTTAACTGTAAATACTCCGATATTGTTAATCAAAGATGGGGCACAAATATCAACTGGTTCTTTCGGTGCAGGAAATGGAGGAACTTTAACTATTAATGCTTCTGAATCTGTGCAAGTTATTGGAAGAGGGAAAACTGGACTTCGACGACCTAGTGGTTTATTTTCCGTAACAGAACAAAGTGGAAATGCAGGCAATTTAAACATAAATACTCCAATTTTACTTGTCAAAGACGGAGGGACTGTTTCAGCAGGTAGTCGTGGTTCTGGTCAAGGTAACACCCTAACTATCAATGCGTCAAAGGAAGTGCAAGTAATTAACTTGGGTGGTTTATTTACCCAAGCAGAAAATACTGGTGATGCAGGTGATTTAATAATCAATACTCCTGTATTATTAGTTAAAGATGGGGGTGTAGTATCAGCTTCTAGCTCTGGGAAAGGTCGTGCAGGTAACGTGGAAATCAAAACTAGAATTTTAAACATCTTTGATAATGCGACTATTTCAACAATTAGTCTTAATCAAGGTCAAGCAGGTAACATTAATATTGGCGCCGAGGAACGTCTAGGTGCCATAGATGGGAGTATTTTCACAGCTTCCCAAGAATCTTCTGGTGGTGGTGTAAATATCACATCTGGAGATATTCTTTTGTTCGGTAACAGTGATATTTCCACCTTTGTAGTTAGCGGCGCCGGAGGTGGTGGAGACATAAAACTTACAGCAAACTCTATTCTTGCCTTTGGTGACAGCGACATCTTTACTTTTGCCCAAGACGGTAAAGGCGGTAACATCACCTTCGATACACCAGCTTTCTTTGGACAAAATTATCGTCCTGCTCCCCCTGGTACTGACCCAATAACTTTAGACAGGAATAATCGAGTAGACATCAATGCTAGTGGAGCAGTATCTGGTGTAATTGTTTTACCTGATACAAGTTTCGTAAAAAATAATCTTGATGAACTTCCAGAAGATGCAATAAATACTAATGCACTGATAGCCAATAGTTGCATCGCCCGCAGAAATCAACAAAATGGTTCCTTCTTCGTTACAGGTTCAGGTGGTTTACCCGCACGTCCTAATGATGCTCCTCTTCCTTCTTATTCCACGGGAGATGTACAACCAGTTTCCATACAAGAATCAACAAAATTATCTACACAAAAAAGACGTTGGCAAATAGGCGACCCTGTTTTAGAACCATCTGGAGTATACGAGCTACCAAATGGAAAACTTGCACTTGGTAAAGAATGTTGATTTATATAAAGGAGCTAGAAACTAAAGTGAAAACAAATGGCTGGGCTAATAATATTAAAAATGTAAGCGTTTCATTTTTATTGGGTTGCGTCAGCGCAGTCTCACAAGTTTTATTATCTTCATTTATAGCTTCTCAACACCCAGCCTATGCTCAAAGTAATATAGTACCGGATAATACACTTGGTTCTGAAGCTTCTGAGATAATACCTAACTTTGACAGTACTACTAACGAATTGATAATAGGTGGAGCGCAACGGGGACAAAATTTATTTCATAGCTTTCGAGAGTTTAATGTTGGTGAAAATCGAGGCGCCTATTTTCTTGTGTTCGACCCCAGCATTCAGAATATTTTAGCGCGAGTCACAGGAAATAATCGCTCAGATATTTTGGGTACTTTAGGAACTCGTCAAGTAATTGATGGTGATTTTTCTCGTTCTAATGCCAACCTATTTTTAATAAACCCCAACGGGATTGTTTTTGGAGAAAATGCTCGTTTAGATGTCGGTGCCTCGTTTGTGGCGACAACCGCTAACGGTATTCAATTTGGAAATCAAGGAAATTTTAGCGCAACAAATGCTCAAACACCAGGGGTATTAACTATTAGCCCATCGGCTTTGTTTTTTGATGCAGTATCAAAACAAGGTATTATAAGTGTTAATCAATCTCTTTTAAGAGTAGCACCAGCGAAAAACCTGACTTTAGTTGGTGGTGATATTAGTTTAAGTAGCAGCACTTTAAGCACTTTTGGTGGAAAAATTGAACTTGGCGCCATTCAAGGAACAGGAATAGTAGGAATAAATCAAGATGGTAATCTTAACTTACCTGAGAATCTAACACGGGCAAATGTAAATATTGCAAATTCTTTAATTGGTGTATCTGCTGATAATGGTGGAAGCATCACAATTAATGCTGACAATTTAAATATTTCAGGCAGTACGATACAAGCTGGTATTCGTTCTGGATTGGGAACGGTTGATAGTCAGGCTGGAAATATCACAATCAACACTACAGGAAAATTACAAGTTGCTCCCCAGAGTTTTATTATAAATTGGGTGTTTCCTAATGCCATTGGTCAAGGTGGCGATATTCGGATTAATACAAATTCAATGTTGGTTACTGATAATAATTCAGCTTATATCAGTGCTAGCACTTGGGGAAAAGGTGATGCTGGTAGTGTTGTTGTCAAAGCTGATAATAATATTACCTTAAATGGAAGCAGGATATTCAGCATTGTGGAAACTGGTGCGGAAGGTAATGCTGGGAATATTGAGATTACGACAAGGAATCTTTCGCTTACTAGTGGTGGAAGACTGAATGCTAGTACCTTTGGACAAGGAAATGGAGGTAAGGTAATTGTCAATGCTAGTGAGCGCGTCTCTATAGATGGGGTAAATTCTGAGTTACGCCCTAGCGCTATTCTTAACACTGTCGAAAACGAGGCGTTTGGACAAGGTGGGGATATTCAGATTACCACAGGTTCTTTATCAATAACTAATAGCGGCAAATTAGATACAAGTGTATTTGGAAGAGGCATTGGTGGCAATATTATCATTGATGCACTTAATACAGTTTCTGTGGATGGAGGCGTTAGGGGTGCTGAAACTGGCAGTTCAATCTTTAGCACGCTTGAAGAGGCAGGAATTGGAACTGCGGGCAATATTGAAATTAAAACAGGATCGCTTTCCCTCACTAATGGGGGAGAAATTCAGTCACTTACACGTGGACAGGGTAATGCAGGCAATATAATTGTTGATACTCGTGATTCCATTTTGATAGA
Organism: Calothrix sp. PCC 7103; assembly: GCF_000331305.1. Lineage (GTDB taxonomy): Bacteria > Cyanobacteriota > Cyanobacteriia > Cyanobacteriales > Nostocaceae > Dulcicalothrix. The sequence continues at coordinate 2,938,453 of NZ_KB217478.1, forward strand.
TGGATTTGGTATCCAAAATGTAATTGATCGAGGTTCCCCAGGCAAGTTAGTCATTGTATTTCCTAGCGGGATTTTCAGTGGTGCAGCAGAAGAAGCCAGAGGAAATGGAGGAAACATTTTTATTAGTGCAGGAAATCAAGTCCAGCTCAAGCCTCGCGGTTTTATCGCAAGTGATGTAAGTCCAACTGCTAAGGGCAATGCGGGTAATATTAACATTACTGCAAATTCTTTATCGCTCGATAATGCAGATATACGAACAGCTACTTTTGGGCAAGGCAACGCTGGAAATATAAATATCAATACTCGCGATCTCGTTTTCTTAGATAAGGATGCAAGAATTTCCAGTAGTGTTGCCCAAAAAGCAAATGGTAATGGAGGCAACATTAGTATTACGACAGGCTCTTTAATATTAGATAATGATACTCGACTAACTACTAGTACTAATGGTCAAGGAAATGCCGGAAATATAACTATTAAAGCAGATGATCGTATTTCTTTAGATAATGACGCTGCTATAGGCAGTTTGGTTAATGCTGAAGGCATTGGCAGAGGTGGACATATTGATATTTCTACAGGTTCGCTTTCTATTGCTGGTGCTGCACAACTCGATAGTAGCACATTTGGTGAAGGTGATGCAGGGGATGTAATTATTGACGCTCGTGATACTGTTTTATTTACAGGAGCTAAACCCGACCTCAATCTCTACAGTGGTATTTTAAGTACATCTGAAGGGCAAGGGAAAGGGAATGGCGGAAATATTAGTATAATTGCGGATTCAGTAGTAGTTGATGACAGGGCGACATTGAGTACTATTACTATAAAAAAAGGTAACGCAGGTAACATTGCAATTCAAGCACGTAATGAAATAAACCTGGCTAATGAAGGTGAACTCAAAACCATCACACGCGGAGAAGGTAATGCGGGTAATATTTCTCTCAATGCAATTAATCAATTGAACCTTGACAAAAACTCTATTATCTCTAGTGCAGTGGCAGGAAACGCGAAAGGGAATGGTGGGACAATCGACATTAAAGCCCAATCATTATTAATAACTAATGGTTCTCAGTTGCAAACTAATACTTTTGGACGGGGAAATGCTGGAGATGTAACTATAAATGCCCGTAATAATGTGTCCCTGTCAGGATTTGGGCTTCAAAACGGATTACCAGTTGTAAGTGCTATTCTTAGTAGAGTAGAGAACACTGGTATTGGTGATGCAGGAGATATTCGCATCAACGCTAAAACCTTTTTTATGGCAGATAATTCATTACTGGCAGCTAGTACAGAAGGACAGGGTGCTTCTGGAGATATTTTTATTAATGCAAGCGATCGCGTTTTTTTAGACAGCAGAACAATTATTTCAAATATTGTAGGAGATGTAGGTAACCCCGGAAAGTTTGGTGATGGGAAAGGGGGAATAATTCGCATTGATACAGGTATATTGTCTATGCTCAATGGTTCCCAACTTCAAGCAAGTACTTTTGGAAGAGGAGATGCAGGGGATATAGTTATCAATGCTCGTGAGAATTTTCTTGCTTCTGGGTTTGGACAATTTGAGAATTTGACACGTCCTACGGCTGTGTTAAGCGTTGTTGCTGATGACAGTAAAGGTAATGGTGGTAGTATTCGCGTGAATACTGGTTCAGCATTTGTTGAAGATGGGGCAACATTTAACGTTTCTACATCAGGTCAAGGTAGGGCTGGAAATATTACTATTGATGCTCGTGATGCTGTTGTTGTGGATGGAATTAGTCGAGTTGGATTTTTTAGTGAATTATCCACCGCGACAGGAGAAAATGCAACTGGAGAAGGAGGAAAAATAACTGTTAATACAAATTCCTTCCGTGTAAGTAATCGTGGTTTAGTCAATGCTCAAACTACTTCAGCTTTTCGTGGTGGAGATGTGACGATTAACACCAAGAGTTTTGAAGCTCTCCAAGGTGGACGAATTTTTACAACAGCAACAAACCAAGGACAGGCTGGTAATATTACTGTCAATGCCGATACTATAAATCTTTCTGGTACAAATGGGAGGAGTATTAGCGGATTATTCGCCAACACCATCCCAGCAGCATCGGGTCGCGGTGGTAATATTCAAGTAAATACGAGACAATTAAATGTAAGCGATAGTGCCCAAATTTCTGTTAATAGTCAAGGTAGGGGGGTTGCTGGCGATATTAACATCAACGCTAAGAAAGTGGAACTTGCAGATAATGCTAAAATAATCGCCGAAACAACATCTCAAGACGGCGGTAACATCTTTATTGATAATGCAAATTTACTGCTACTACGTCGTGAAAGCCTTGTCTCAGCAACTGCTGGAGAGCAGGGAAATGGCGGTAACGTAAATATTAACTCAAAATTCATTATTGCCATTCCCAAGGAGGATAGTGATATTAAAGCCAATGCCTTTGAAGGTAATGGGGGCAGAGTTCAAATTAATACTCAAGGAATATTTGGAACAGAATTTCGTTCTCAAGAAACAAATGAAAGCGATATTACTGCTAGTTCGAGATTGGGTGTTTCTGGCATTGTTAATATCACCTCTTTTGATGATAGTGCTATCCGAAACAACCTTGATGAACTTCCCGAAGATGCTATTAATACTAATGCCCTAATTGCCAATAGTTGCATCGCCCGCAGAAATCAGCAAAATGGTTCCTTTTTTGTTACAGGTTCCGGTGGTTTGCCCGCACGTCCTAGTGATGCTCCCCTTCCTTCTTATTCCACGGGAGATGTGCAACCAGTCCCCACACAAGAGTCAACAAAATTATCAACACAAAAACGACGTTGGCAAATAGGCGACCCTGTTTTAGAGCCATCTGGAGTATACGAGCTACCGAATGGACAGCTTGTACTTGGTAAAGAATGTTGATTTATATAAAGGAGCTAAAAACTAAAGTGAAAATAAATGGCTGGGCGAATAATATTAAAAATTTAAGTCTTTCATTTTTATTGGGTTGCGTCAGCGCAGTCTCACAAGTTTTATTATCTTCATTTATAGCTCCTCAAAGTCCAGCCTCTGCTCAAAGTAATATCGTACCGGATAATACACTTGGTTCTGAAGCTTCTGAGGTAATACCTAACTTTGGCGCCACTCCCAACGAATTGATAATAGGTGGAGCGCAACGGGGGCAAAATTTATTTCACAGCTTTAGAGAGTTTAATATTGGTGAAAATCGAGGCGCCTATTTTCTTGTTTTCGACCCAAGCATTCAAAATATTTTGGCGAGGGTGACGGGAAGTAATCGCTCAGAGATTTTGGGAACTTTAGGGACTCGTCAAGTAATTAATGGTAATTTTTTCCGTTCCAATGGCAACTTATTTTTGATGAATTCCAATGGTATTATTTTTGGGGAAAATGCTAGTCTAGACCTTGATGCCTCTTTTGTGGTGACAACCGCTAACGGGGTTCAGTTTGGAAATCAAGGGAATTTTAGTACGACAAATACCCAGGCGCTAGAGGCGCTAACTATTAATCCATCGGCTTTATTTTTCAATCAGATTAATCAAAACACAGATATTCAAAACAATGCTAGTTTGTCAGTTAGTGAAGGTATGAGTTTGCTGCTGGTAGGTGGTAACATTAACAGTAATGGTGGAAGATTATTTGCTCCTGGTGGGCGAGTAGAGTTGGGAGGTTTGACGGAAAAGGGGAGTATTGAAATTCAAAAAGATGGTAATATTTTCAGTTTGAATTTCCCGAACCAAGTGCAGCGCGGTAATCTATCGCTGAATAATAGTGCTGAGGTAAATGTGGTTTCTGCTGGAGGAGGTAGTATTGCTTTCAATTCTCAAAATATAGATATTTCGGGAAGAAGTCAGGTTTTGGCGGGAATTGATAAGCCTTTGATAAATTCTGAGACCGTTGCAGGTAACATTAACCTCAATGCAACGGAAGGAATCAAAGTAGGACAAGACAGCTTTATAGGAAATTTAGTTGCTTCTGGTAAGGGAGGTGATATTAATATCAACGCAAACACCTTCTCTATATTTGGAAGCATTGTAACTGCCATAATATTTGGAGAAGGTAATGGAGGAAATTTAACAATAAATACCCAAGATCTGCTTATGCGTGATGGTGCAAGAGTTAGTGCAGACACATTCGGTATAGGTAATAGTGGAAATTTAAATGTTAATGCCTCCAATAGTGTCAAAGTAATTGGTGTAACAGGTAATGAAATTCGTAGTAGTTTAGCAACTCAAGCAGTTCAAGGGTCAGATGGAAATGCAGGAGCTTTAACAATTAATACTAAAGACTTGCTTGTGCAAGATGGAGGGCAAATAAGTGCTGGTACATTTGCTGCGGGGAATGGAGGTCAATTAATTATAAACGCTACTAATAGTGTGCAGGTGCTTGGTTCATCTGGCTTATTTGCTGCTGCTGAAAGAAATTCAACAGGTAATTCAGGAGACTTAACAATCACAACTAAAAAATTAATATTAAGCGATAACGCACGAGTTAGTGTAGCGATGCGTGGTGTTGGAAAAGCAGGAAATTTAATCATTAATGCTCAAAATTTATTATTAAATAATGGGTCGCAGGTTTCTGCTGGTCTTTTTGGGTCTGGACGGGGAGGAAATTTAATTGTAAATGCCGAAGAAGTGCAATTAATTGGTCGCTCTGATGATGCTCGTTTTAGTAGTGGGTTATTTGTTAGTACTGACTTTGATTCAGTTGGCGATGCAGGAGACTTGACAATCAACACCCACAATTTACTTGTGCGGGATGGAGCATTGATTGGGGCTGACACATTTGGTAGAGGTAACGGAGGTAATTTAACTGTAAATGCCTCCGGCAAAATTGAACTAATTGGTACATCTGTTGATGGTCGTTTTGGTAGCGGCTTATTTGCTCAACAGAACAGAAGTGATGGAATTGGAAATGCAGGAGTGTTGAAGGTTAACACCCAAAATTTAATAGTTCGAGATGGCGCGCAGGTAAGCACTGCTACATTTGGTGCTGGTAGAGGAGGTAATTTAACTATCAATGTTTCAGGAAAAGTCGAATTGATTGGTAGGAGCGCAGACAATAGTTCCCCCAGTGGCTTAATTTCTGCTGCTGCACAAGGTTCTACTGGTGATGCGGGTGATTTGACAATTAATGTTGAAGATTTATTTATACGTGATGGAGCAGAGGTAATTACAGCAACAACTGGTGCAGGTAAAGGAGGAAATTTAACAATTAATACTTCGGGTAAAGTCGAGGTTATTGGTCAGTCTGCTGATAATCTTTATAGCTCTGCTTTGCGTACTTCTGTTGGTTCAGGTGCAAAAGGAAATGCAGGAAACTTGATAATTAACACTAACGAATTATTTGTGCGGAATGGTTCTCAAATAAGTGTTGGGGTTTTTGGGGCGGGTAAAGGGGGAAATTTGATTGTAAATGCAAGACGTAAGGTAGAAATTACAGAAGAATCTATTAATAGAGTTTTTGATACTGGATTATTTGGTCAAACAGAGCCAGGTACTACCGGAGATGCTGGCGATTTGACAATTAACACCCCTGAGTTACTTGTAGAAAATGGTGCTGGTATATCCGTACAAAGCTTTGGAACAGGCAATGCAGGTATTTTAACTATTAATGCAGGCTCTATACGCCTAAATAATAATGCTCTTATCACTGCCAACACTCGGAGTGTTAATAACAATCCAAACCGAGAACAAGCAACAATCAACCTCAACACAGAAAATTTACTTCTCCGTCGTAACAGCAACATCACCACCAATGCTCAAGGTGAAAATGTCATTGGTGGCAACATTAACATCAATACAAAATCTTTAATTGCCTTAGAAAACAGCGACATCAGTGCTAATTCTACTGACTTTCGCGGTGGGCGCGTTTCCATAACTGCGCGAACTATCTTTGGTACCCAAGCTCGCAACACCCGAACTTCAGAAAGTGACATCACAGCAACGGGTGCAACACCTGAACTTGTTGGTACAACTGAAATTAACTCTCCCGATAACAGCTCAATCCGAAACAACCTTGATGAACTTCCAGAAGATGCAATAAATACTAATGCACTGATTGCCAATAGTTGCATCGCGCGTAGAAATCAACAAAACGGTTCCTTCTTTGTTACAGGTTCCGGTGGTTTACCCGCGCGTCCTAGTGATGCTCCCCTTCCTTCTTATTCTACAGGGGACGTACAGCCAGTTACCACAGAAGAATCAACAAAATTATCCACACAAAAACGACGCTGGCAAATTGGCGACCCTGTTTTAGAGCCATCTGGAGTATACGAGCTACCGAATGGAAAACTTGTACTTGGTAAAGAATGTTGATTTATATAAAGGAGCTAGAAACTAAAGTGAAAACAAATGGCTGGGTTAGTAATATTAGAAATTTAAATGTTTCATTTTTATTGGGTTCTGTAAGCGCGCTTACACAAATTTTGTTTTTCTCATTCGCCACTTCCCAACGCCCAGCTTTTGCTCAAAGTAATATAGTACCGGATAACACACTCGGTTCTGAAGCTTCTAGGGTAATACCTAACTTTAACAATACTCCCAACGAATTAATTACAGGTGGAGCGCAACGAGGACAAAATTTATTTCACAGCTTCCAAGATTTTGATGTTACTGCTGGACGAGGCGCCTACTTTATTATTCCCAACGCCAGTATTGCGAATATTTTAACGCGGGTAACTGGGAGTAATAGGTCTGAAATTTTGGGTACATTGGGTACTCTTCAGTTGTTTAATGGTAACTTGATTCCTTCTGGCGCCAACCTGTTTATTATAAATCCTAATGGTATTATTTTTGGTGAAAATTCAAGATTAGATGTTGGTGGTTCGTTTCTTGCAACAACTGCAAACGAAGTTCAATTTGGCGATAGCGGTTCTTTTAATGCTTCTGGTGGTCAACCTTCTCAAGTTTTAACAATTAATCCTTCAGCTTTTTTATTTAATCAAATTAATGCAGCACCGATTATTAACCAGTCTAGAAGCGCTAACAATACTAATCCCTCTGCCATTAGTGGACTACAAGTAGCGAATAATCGAAGCTTAGTATTTTTAGGTGGTAATATAAATCTCACAGGGGGAGTTTTAAATGCTCCGGAAGGAAAAATTGAATTAGGAGGTTTGGCTAGTTCAGGAATAGTGCAACTTAATATAGATAAAAATAATTTCGATTTAATATTTCCTATAGATATAGAAAAAGCTAATATTGTACTTTCCAATAGAGCCTCTTTGAATACTTCTGGTCTTGGTGGTGGTCGAGTTGAAATACAAGGTAATAATGTTAGTCTTTCAGAAAATAGTAGTATTTCTTCAGTTACTATAGGCAACCAAAACGGTAAGGGAATAAATATCCAAGCTTCACAATTAAGTCTATCAAATTTTTCTAACATCAATACAACAACAGTTGGTGCAGGAAACAGTGGTGATATCTTAATTGATACCAATAATTTGAGTCTCCTGAATGTTTCTAACATTAATACTCTTAGCTTTGCGGCTTTAGGAAATGCAGGTAATATTAGCTTAAAAGCCAGTAACTCTATAAACTTAGACAATGTAAGCACATTAGGAACCTTATCTATTGGTAGAGGTAGTACAGCTACAGGTTCTGGTGGAAACATAACAATTGAAACTAAAACACTAAATGCTCAAAACGAATCATCTCTAGTTGCTACAACTTTTTTAGGACAAGGTAATGCTGGCAGTGTAAATCTAAAAGCGAACGGCAATATTAATTTAAATAACAGTTCGATAGCCACATTATCATTTGGAGCGGGAGCAGGAGGTAATATTATAATAGAAACTGAAAACTTGAATCTCCGAGAAGCAAGTAACATTACTAGTAGTAATGTTAATCCTAAAACAGTAAATGTAAATTTATTTAATAGTATAATAAATATCCTTAGTAATGGTCAACCTGCATTACAAGAAGCTTTAACTGCCTTTATCCAAAAATTAATTAACACGATTGAGCCAGGAGATGCAATTAATTTTGAACAAGCTAAACCAGGTAATGTAGATATCTTTGCTTCCAAATCAATAGTATTAAGCGGAGAATCACCTGATAAAAAAAGTAATACTATATCTACTGCAACTTTTGGTTCAGCTTCAGGTGGAAATATGACTTTAAAAACAGGAGAATTTATAGCTACTGATAAGTCAATAATTACATCTTCAACTTCAGATAAAGGTCAGGGAGGTAATATAGCTTTAACAGCTAGCAACTCCATAAAACTTATTGGTAGAAGTACCTTTTTATCTACATCAACTTTGGGAACTGGCGCCGCTGGCAACCTCAAAATATTTGATACTAAAAACTTAACTATCCAAGATGGAGCGCAAATAGTAGCCTCTACCATTGGCGAAGGTCGTGGGGGAAACATAGATATTACTGCTGATACAGTGGAAATAAAAGGTTTCTCTGAAGGCTCTGTAAGTGGTATACAAAGCGCAACTTTAAACGAAGCCTCAAGTGCAAATGCGGGTGAAGTCAAATTAACAACCCGACTTTTGAATATTAATGACGGTAGAATATCTACCCAAAGTATTAATCAAGGTCAGGCGGGCAAAATTTCTATCAAAGTTGATGAGAGCTTAAATGCTTTAGACGGTGGTATCTCTACTTCTTCAAATCAATCTTCGGGAGGAGATATTAATATTGATGCCAGAGATATTCGACTCTTCGGTAACACCAATATTTCAACTTCTGTTGCTAGCGGCGCCGGTGGTGGTGGGGACATAAAACTGACAGCAAAATCTATTATAGCCTTTAGTGACAGCGACATCTTCGCCTTTGCTCAAGATGGACAAGGTGGTAACATCACCTTTGCTACACCAGCCTTCTTTGGACAAAATTATCGTCCTGCACCCCCTGGTACTAACCCAGCAAGTTTAAACAGAAATAATCGAGTAGATATAAACGCAAGCGCTGCGGTATCTGGTGTAATTATCCTACCTGACACAAGTTTCGTAACAAACAACCTTGATGAACTTCCAGAAAATGCAATTGATACTAATACCCTCATCGCCAATAGTTGCATCGCACGCAGAAATCAGCAAAACGGTTCTTTCTTTGTCACAGGTTCTGGTAATTTACCCGCGCGTCCTAGTGATGCTCCACTTCCTGCTTATTCTACAGGAGATGTACAACCAGTCCCCACACAAGAATCAATAAAATTACCCATACAAAAACGACGCTGGCAAATTGGCGATGCAATTATCGAACCATCTGGAGTATATGAACTGCCAAATGGGAAGCTTGTACTTGGTAAACAATGCTAATTAGTATTAATTTTATATAAAGGAGATATAATCACAGTGCAACACTTATTCAAAAACATACTACTTCAAAACATACTACTTCAAAAAATCCTAATTTCGTTACTTACAATTGCCACTTTTAATCCAATCTCTCTTACTGTAACAGCCCAGTCAACTCCCCCTGCTGGTGTTAATATTCCTCCCAATACTCCCGAACGAGTTGAACCTATTCCCAAAAACCCCGAACCTCCACGGCAAGATACTCCTTCTCCTACTCCGACCTCTCCACTACAAACACCTGCTAATCAACAACCCCCTCAGCAGCAACCTTCTCCCACGACTAGAAAGTTTGCTATCAAGGAAATCAAAGTGGAAGGTAATACTGTACTGCAAACAGAAATTGATGAAATAATAAAAAAATATCAAGAAAAATATGAAGGCGAGTATACTTTTGAAAACTTTATTGAACTCCGTACTGAAATTACCCAGCTTTATATTAAAAATGATTACGTAAATTCCGGCGCCTTCATTTCTCCCGATAATGAAGACAATTTTGCAAATGGTATCATTGTAATTCAGGTAGTAGAAGGAAGGCTGGAAGGTATACAAATAGATGGATTAAAGCGTTTACAAGAAGGATACATACGGCGCCGTTTAGAAATAGCGACCAAACCACCATTAAATAGAAAGCGACTTGAACAAGCCTTACAACTATTACAAATTGACCCCTTACTAGAACAAGTTAATGCCGAATTAACCGCAGGAAAGGCGCCTGGTTTAAATATTTTAGTAGTACGCTTAAAAGAAGCCCCCGCTTTTAATGCTGGTATAATCATCGCTAACAGTCAATCTCCTAGTGTAGGCTCAATTCAAGGTAGTATTTATGGTAGCTACAATAACCCTTTAGGTATAGGAGATAAATTTACTGCTGAATATGGTTTAACTGAAGGATTAAATTTATATAGTTTAGGGTATAGCGTCCCTGTAAATGCTCGTAACGGCGCCCTTAACTTTCGTTATAGCAACAATAATAGTAAAATAATTGAATCAGATTTTGAAGAATTAGGAATTCGTAGCGACTCCGAGAGTTTTTCGGTTGCTTTTCGTCAACCCATCATTCAAAAAGTAGAAAGCGAATTAGGTGTAGGTATTGGTTTCGATGTACGTCGTAGCCAAACTTACTTACTCGATAATATCCCCTTTTCCTTCTCTGAGGGACCAGAAGATGGTAAATCAAGAGTTGCCGTCATTCGATTAACTCAAGATTGGGTAAAAAGAGATGCCACCAGCGTTTTAGCAGCGCGCTCACAATTTAGTTTAGGTATTGATGCTTTTGACGCTACCATCAACAACTCAGGAACCGATGGACGTTTCTTTTCATGGTTAGGACAATTTCAGTGGGTGCAACAGTTATCTGCTCGGACATTAATGCTCGCGCGTCTCAATACTCAATTAACCCCAAATTCCCTACTATCATTAGAAAAACTCAGTCTTGGTGGTGTAGATACAGTTCGGGGATATCGCCAAAACCAACTAGTATCAGATAATGGTATCTTAGCCTCAGTAGAATTTCGTCTTCCTCTCAGCGATAGACTGAGAACACTTCAACTAACACCTTTTTTTGAAATCGGTAGTGGCTGGAACAATAGTACTGACAATCCTGACCCTGGTATAATCGCTAGCATTGGTACAGGTTTACGCTGGCAAGTGGCGCCGGATTTAAATTTAAGTTTAGATTATGGAATTCCTCTAATTGGGGTCAAAGATAGGGGTAACAGCTTGCAAGATAACGGATTTTATTTCTCTTTAAATTATCAACCATTTCGATAAAAATATCATCTTAGGGGCAAACGTAGTATATAAATTAATGCAACACCTGTAATTCCCCCATATGTAATTCCCATTATCACCCCAGTCATAACTAAATTAAAAAAGTTCCTTTACCCAAACTTATATATCCTAACAATACACCCAAAGCAGAAGCAAAAGCGTTAGCATT
>NZ_KB217478.1:2949775-3231076 GCF_000331305.1 Calothrix sp. PCC 7103
TCCCATAAAATTAATGTATATCTGCGACGAATATTTCGAGGTGTGGGTCTCATAGCTTGCATCATAACCTCCCTCACAAAGCTAATAATTCATGTCATACAGCTGGTGCGTGAAAGCATTTTAATTTTCCGTTTTATTGAAGTTCGTAATAGCTTTCACGCACCCTACCGAAGAATGGCACTTTCGCTCCTACTTGCTGCACTTGACTAATTCGCTCTGGCAAATTACGTCCTACCTGTCTGGCAATATTAAACTCCCCCTGCACCACTCGAAGCATTGATTGTATTTCCTAAAACATTAGGAGCAATAATTCTTTCAACATTTAATATTTGGTCAGTTCCAAAACTACTTTTACCAATACCACCACGAGGAAAAAGAGAGATAGCTTGCCCAAAATTACTATAATCAACAGTATCAAAACCGCTACCACCATTAATTAAATCACTTCCAGCAGAAGAAACAAAAGTATCATTCCCGATAGAACCAAATAATCTGTCATTATTTCTAGTACCAAAAATAGTCATTGATTTTTCTCCAATTAATTACTTTTCAAAAACAAACATCTTTGTGTTGAATACAACTTACACAACCGACACATACAACGTAGGGTGCGTGAAAGCTATTACAATCTTCAATAAAACGAAATATTAAACTGCTTTCACGCACATAAACCTATAAACCATCACTTAATAACTTCTAAATCCACATGAGAACATCTTTCCATTCGGTCACAAGTAAAAAAGACTGGCCCATCAGGAGTAATAGAAAACAAAAAATTATCAGGAGAATAGTTCTTAGCTGGTTTAGAAGTTTTATCATATACAGGATTAGAACCTATTAAAAATAAGCCACTAGGAATTGACTTAAGTGTCATATTTTGCCTAACAACTTCGGGTTTTCCAGTATCAGAGTCATAATATCTAGTTCTCATCACCCCACTATAGCCACTCATAACCAAAGTACTTTCATGAACAATTCCATCAACACTGTGGGTTAACTTATATGTGCCATATATTGGAGAATTAGCATTGCTAATCTTAGAATTACTTTGAGCAATAGTATAAGATGAAGATGGTTTTTCTGAATAATTTCTTGCACTTACCGACTCAACACCAAATAATCCAACGACACCAATTAGTAAAGCTCCAGTAAAAACACTTTTCTTGAAGTTCATATTCTCAATTCTCCACATTAATAAAATTTCACAAACCATCCAAGACAAACAAAAGCGAAGCGAATTGAAACACAACGTACTAACTCTGGGTTTTAGATATTAGAATCAAAAGCGATTTCAACATCTAAAACCCAAAATTAACATTGCCATTAAAACCTATAACCAACACCAACTTTCCAAAGTGTTCCACCCCCATTAGTGAAATAAGTTCCATCACCATAGAGGACAACATTTTGACTAATAGCTCCCTCGGCGCCTGCTTGCACCACAGCACCAGTGCCCAAAGAAACAGAAGAATTACCATCACTTATCGAAACTGCCGAAGCACCAATACCTGCATAGATATTTGCGTTTTTACCAATACCAAAATCATAAGTAACAGTCGGTACAACTAAAGTTGCACATACACCACTATCACAAGCACCCGTAACAGTAGTTCGTATCGAAACAGGATTTAAATCAATACGTCCTGTTGCAGATGCTGCGGCGCCACTTCCATCAGCACTAACACCAACACCTATATAACTGCCGCGCATACCTTCATCAGCACTAGCAGACTCAGTATTTAATAAAACTGGTACAGATGTAGCAGCACAAACAGCAGCAATCGTCACCACAGACTTCAAAAAGCGTTGCATAATAACCTCTATTCAACTAAATTCTTAATTTTTTTCAGATGAGTGTAAATAGCAACTCAAACATCTGTATAATTACTTTTCAGCTTTAGAACTTGATGTTTGAGCAGTCAGTGTTTTTACCGACACCCTTAGCGTAAAACAGCAAGCAAATAGATAAAATAACCAAAGCGACCACTTTACTGACACAAAGAGTTACCAGTAAATGGCACAAACCTGTAATAGACCCATCCGGAAATAAAATTTGCAGTTTCCAGTGGGATTCCTTAACTCCTGTACCGCAAATGAGGTATATTTTACAACAGCAGAACTCAAGAAAAATTGAATAAATCTCATCTTTTTTAGTAAATATACTGAGATAAAAAGTGAAAATTTTACTTAAAATAAGATTTTTACGAATAAACAAAATGTGTAAAGTTATATATTACTCAATTAGAAATATTGTACTTATTAGTATTAAAAGTCTATATTATACCCGTTCGCAGTATAGCTGTAGCTTAAAGCACGGCGCCATTATCACAAACATCTTCTCAAGCATACAAACCACTAGTTCTACTACCAAAAGTACGCAACCGTACCAACCATAAACAAACATTCGCGTAAGCGTTCGGCAACAAATTTATTAATTAATGGCGCATCTTTAGATTCTTCTTCATCCTCACCAGCTTGATAATCTAAAAAATCAGGATTCCATTTTACAGTAAGCAGTGCAATATATGAGATAATGTATTAGTACTGTTAAAAGTTCTGGCGCCCGTAAATAAAGTACTACTATTTTATGGTAAATTTATTTCGGATTATGCTGCGAAAACGGGGAGTTTTTCAATGCAACCTCAAAAAGTTGGACTAATAGCAATTGCTAGTTTATTAGCTACCTTTTCAATTAATGGTGGATGCTCCCGCTTTTGCCAAGCTCAACAACAAGTTTCAGCAAGGCAATTAGTTGCAAACTCTCAGGTGATAGCTCAAACCTCAAATCCCCCCAAAGCTAAAGCAGATAAATTTTTTGAGCGAGGAAATAAACAGTTTGAGACTAGCCAATTTCCAGATGCATTACTGTCTTTTCAACAAGCATTAAATATTTACCGAGCAATTGGAGATAGCAGTCACGCAGCCGAAACGCTCAATCAGCTAGGAGCAGTTTACACTAAGCTGAGTCAATATCAAAAAGCTCAGGAAACTTTGCAGTTAGCTTTAAATATTTTCCGCACTCAGAAGCAACGCTTAGGGGAAGCATTAGTACTCAATCATCTTGGGGAAGTGGATCGCCATCAGGGTGAGACTGAAACTGCGCTGAAGCATCACGAACAAGCTTTGGCAATTGTACGAGAATTGGGCAACCGTGCTGAAGAAGCAGCATCTGTGCATGACATCGCCGCAGTTTACGAAACTCAAGGAAAGTATGAAAATGCTCTCAAATTCTATGAGCAAGCTTTATTGATGCGGCGCCAGGTGAAAGATAGAACAGGGGAAGCCCTAACTTTGATTGGACTGGGAAATACTTACTTGAGTTATATCCAGTTAAAGCTGCACTACCAGGTAATTAAGAAGCCGGAAGAATTAAAACCCTACCAAGATGTCCTCAAGTATTACCAGCAAGCATTAGCTATTATGCACTCTGTTGGCAACCGTGCGGGCGTTGGCTGGAGTCTCAATGGTATTGCTATGAGTTATGGCGCTTTAAATAAGCAGGAAGATGCTCTAAAATTTTATCAGCAAGCCTTAGTTAAGATGCGTGAAGTGGGCGATCGCTCTGGGGAAGCAGCTGTTATCTTCAATCTTGGCAAAGATTATAATTGGGGAATAGACCCTCAACGGGAATCTAGACCGATTTCACTGGATTTGTATGAGCAAGCTTTAGCTATTACCCGTGAGATAGGCGATCGCCCTTTGCAAGCTAAAATCCTCTCTAAAATGGGCTTTGTTTACAAAAATAAAGGGCGTACACGGCCGGAAACTGCTCTCGAGTATTATAAACAAGTTTTACCGATAGCGCGACAGATAGGCGATCGCTCTTTGGAAGAAAAAGCCCTGCACCTGATTGGCGATATCTACAGTAGCCTGGGCTACCCTCAAACCGCTCAGGAATATCAAGAAAAAGCTTTCTTCATCAGGCTGGAAATGGGTATGGGTATTAATTTTCCCACAGATATTGTCAAAGTGGGAACTCTTGTTACCTACAGTACGCCAAAAAAAAGACCGACTTTGATTGTTCTGCTGGATGGAGAAGCCCTAATCCATTACAGAAATGGCGAAGCTCATGCATCCCACCAACGATATCAAGCCGCTTTAGAATCTTATCAGCAAGCCTTGGCAATTGTTCGCCAACAACAAAATCGCCCTTGGGAATGGGTAATTCTCAATCAAATGGGGACAATTTACGAAACTTTGGCACAATTTCCCGCAGCTTTAGATAGTTATCAGCAAAGCTTGACAATTAGACGAGAAGTAGATGAACGTGCAGCAAAACAGCCAATACCCCATACTATTCGCGTAGCTTATGGCACGGATGTTAATTTTCACAGTCAAGAAGGAATGCAATTGCATGAGGGAATTACCAAGGGTGTAATTAGGATCGGAGAAGGAAAGCCGATCACTACTCCTATAACTACTCTTGTTAATAATAGCTCAGGGCTAACGATGCACCAAAACAAGTTAACAGGTGTGATCTCTACTAATTTTACTACTTTTGGGCAGAAAAAAGTAGAGGTAATTGCAGGGTTGGCTGGATGGGGAGGCTTTACAGAAAATGAAGAAGAAGACACCCTCGCGAATATGGGGGATATTTACAAAGCACTCGGACAACACCAAGCTGCATTGAATTCTTACAGCGAAGCCTTAAAAATTATCCGCGCTGAGTTGCAAAGCCAGGAAAGCAAAGAGTCTCAGTTGCGGAGATTAACAATAGAGGGAGCTTACTATCAGCAAGAGCAGAGAATCAAAAGAAGCATGGGGACAGTTTACGCTACACTAGGACAACACCAAACTGCCTTACAGTTTTACCAGGAATCTCTGGCAATTGCCAACAAGGAAAATAGCGGCGATCGCATTGTTAGCCAAATACCTATGATCCTAACGCAGATTGGCAAGGCTTACGAAAATTTAGGACAGTACCCAGCTGCGCTACAAGCTTATCAACAAGCATTAGCGATCGCTCGTGACCCTAAAAATCAAGGATACTATTTTTCGGAAGAATATCTAATTCGTCAGTATGGGTCACAAGAATATTTCCGGCGGTTTAAAATAGCTTATGCAAAGCCAGATCCAGAAGCACTCCTCAACAGTATTGGCGCAATTTACGATAAGCTAGGACAACCCCAAGCCGCGCGGGAACATCGCCAGCAAGCGACATCATTTAAACAAGAAATTAGCAACCGTAGTGAGGAAGAAATCACTGGTAAAAAGGCAATTTTGATTACCGAAGTTGGCAAAGATGAAACAAAAAAACCCATTGTGCAGATAAATCGGCTAGAGGGTGAAGCAGTCGTTCTGTTTGCGGCGGGAAATAGTTACACTTCACAAGGGGAATATCTCAAACAACAATATCAATTTGCCTTGCAATCTTACCAGCAAGCTTTGGCAATTGTTCGCCAACAAAAAAATCGCCCTTGGGAAGCAGTAATTCTCACTCAAATGGGATTAGTTTACGAAAAGTTAGGACAAAATCAAGCGGCTTTAGAGTTATCTCAACAAGCGTTGGCGATTAAACGAGAAATTGAGAATCTGGCTGAAAAAAAGGCGACTATCCTGAGTAAACCTCCCTTCAGTGGTTCTGTCAATTATCAACAGTTAGAAATTCGTTTTGCATCCGGTAAAATTACTACTTTTAAACCAGAAGGAGGAGTAATTTTCTTTGCTCAAACACGAGAAAAACTGAAAGCTGATCAAATATTTAAAGAAGGTTTTAGGCAGTCTAGAGACAAGAAGTATACCAGAGCAATTAAAACATTAGAGGCAGCTTTATCGATTTATAAACAGCTAGAAGATAAAGCAGGTATTGCGAAGACTTTCTATGAAATCGGGCAAATTTATGACCGCCAAAAAGATGAACAGCAAGCATTGAAATACTACCAGCAAGCTTTGTCAATTTACAGAGAAATAGGCGATAAATCTGGAGAAAAATATAGCCTCAACTTGATGGAGAGAATTTACTATCAGCAAGGTCGTCAACTTTCCCAGAAAGGTCAATATCACGAAGCTTTAGAGAATTTTCGCCAAGTCTTAGAGATTGCCAAAAAACTAGATCGTCAAGAAACAGTCTGGATAACTCTCAACCAAATGGCTATAATTTACAGCAGTTTGGGAGAGTATAAATTAGCTTTAGATTACTATCAACAAGCCTTACCAATTCGCCACGAAATTTTAGGGCATTGGGTAGGAGTCGAGTTCAATATGGGACGAATTTATGAACTACTAGGGCAATACGAACTAGCTTTAAAATCCTATCAAGAAGCCTTAAAAACTGCCAGAAAACCCGTATTACTAGAAATCGACGGCAGCCGAATTGGAGACATTGCGGGTGAAGCCAGAGCTATCAATGCTATGGGGAATATTCACTACAGGCAAGGAAAGTATGAATTAGCATTAGATTTACATCGCCAAGCTTTAACAGTTCTCAAAAAAGTTAACGATCAAAAAGAACAAAAATTTTTAGAAGGAACGACATTATATAGTATTGGGCTAGTTTACCTGCAGCAAAAAAAATACCAATTAGCATTAGATTTTTTGCAGCCTGCGTTAGCTATTTACCAACAATTTAACTTTAGGCGTTCAGAAGGTATAACTCTCCACGCTATCGGCAAGGTTTACTTTGAGCAAGGAGAATATCAATTAGCCTGGAACTTCTTACAGCAAAGTTTGATAATTGCTCAGTCAATTGGCAATAAAGAAGGTGAAGGAGAGATTCTGAATACTATCGGTTATTTACTAGAAAAACAAAACCAATCTGAATTAGCAATTATTTTCTTTAAACAATCAGTTAATGCCAGAGAAGCGATTCGCCAAAATATTAGGGAACTTTCAAAAGAACAACAGCAATCTTACACCGAAACCATTGCTCAAGATTATCGTCACCTAGCCGATATCCTCCTGCAAAAAAATCGAGTTTTGGAAGCGCAACGGGTGCTAGATTTACTTAAAGTTCAGGAAATTGAAGACTATTTTCGCAATGTTCGGGGGAGCGATAATACTGCGACTGGTGTTGTTGAACGTCCTCAAGAACAGCAAATTCGTAAGGGAATGGCGACGGAAATTGATAAAGCGATTGCACTAGGTAAAGAACTCGCTCAACTTGAAAGCATTCAAGTTACTAAGCGCACACCAGCCCAAACCCAGCGTATCATCGCATTGAGAAAAACTCAGCAGGAGATTGCTAAACAGTTCAACGCTTTCCTCGAAAGCCCCAAAGTGCGAGAATGGATCGGGCAACTTCAGCAAACCACCCAAGGGCAGAGTTTTAATTTAGAGTCCTCTGCCACAGCCTTACAGGATAATTTGAAAAAACTTCAGCAAGATGCTGTGATCATCTATCCCTTGGTATTGAGCGATCGCTTAGAACTGATTTTAGTCACACCCTATGCGCCACCACTGCGCCGCACCGTTGCTGTCACACAAACAGAACTCAACCGCGCGATAGTTGAATTTCGTTCGGCGTTACCAAAACGTACACCTGGGGTGAGAGTTCCGGCTCAAAAGCTCTACGATTGGCTGATCAAACCCCTAGAAAATGACCTAGCTCAAGCTAAAACTAAAACTATTATCTACGCCCCTGATGGACAACTACGTTATGTTCCCCTAGGCGCCGTATATGATGGTCAGCAATGGCTAGTCGAGCGTTTCAGTATTAATAATATTACTGCCGTTAGCTTAACTGACCTCAACACCAAACCGCAGAATCAGTTAAATGTGTTAGCAGGCGCCTTTACTCAAGGTAACTATAGCTTTGAGGTAGGTTCTCGGCGGTTTAAATTCTCCGGCTTACCCTTTGCAGGTGTAGAAGTAGAAAATCTGGCGCAAACCGTTCCTCGGACAAAAAAGCTATTAGATCAGCAATTCAATCAAGATATTGTGTTGCAGATGAATGATTACTCCGTCGTGCATCTGGCTACTCACGCCTCATTTACCAACGGACAACCTGAAGAATCGTTTATTTTATTTGGTAATGGTGATCGCGCTACACTACGAGATATTCAAAATTGGCGGTTACCGAATGTTGATTTAGTCGTACTTTCAGCTTGTGAAACTGGATTAGGAGATCAGTTAGGCGACGGTAGGGAAATTCTCGGTTTTGGCTACCAGATGCAACAGACAGGCGCCAGAGCTGCGATCGCTTCTTTATGGTCGGTAGATGATGGCGGTACACAAGTTTTAATCAATGCTTTTTATACTAAAATAGCACAAGGAAAGATCACAAAAGCCGAGGCTCTGCGTCAAGCGCAAATTGCTCTAATTAATGGCAACTACAAAACCATAGGTCAGCAAAGAAGCATCAACGATAATTTATCACCACAGGTAAGGCATCACCTAAGTCACCCTTTTTACTGGGCGCCGTTTATTCTCATTGGCAATGGTTTGTGAATATCAAAACCATATATTTTAATCACCTCACTTATGGTTTGTGTTCAGAAATAAACGAGTTAATTGCAGTTACTACTTTCCCACTTCCATCGCGAGCAAATTTCTGTTGATGAAATATAAACGGTCGGCGGTTCGCAAATAGCAGGCGGATATTTTGGTAATTTCTGCGTCGATTGTAAGCATCGCCACCATAAATTCCAAATTTTTCAGAAAGTATTCCTAGATGCCCTACAATCTGAGTATCGGCTGCAATCAGTTCAGTAAAGAGGGATAATTGCGAACGGAATCTTCCCAGCTTGATTATGGTGACTGTATTAGTATTAGCATCTATTTCTAAGGTGTTGTATCCTTGATTGAAAATTATGATCAGACCTAAGATAAACAGCAACAACCCAGGCGGTAGAAGGAAAAACATAATAAATCTACTCAGATTTGCAGATGCATACAGATTCATCTCCCATGTTTTATTACCACTATTTAATCGTCCTAAACCTTGATTGATGGATTTAATATTTTCAATATTATTAGATGTTGATTCTAGCACAATCCAAGGTTTTGAACTAGTAAGGACAATATTTTCTTGGTTCACACTCTGTGAGGATATCGCCTTTTTTACATCTGTAATTTTAATTGTCTTGCCATTTATTATACCAGGAACTCGATAATTACAGGTCGTAGTTTGCTGCTGTCGCCAGCAGGTCAGCGTTCGAGGTAAATTAGCTTCCCAAAGCATAACTGACAATATTGAATTGAAGAAAATAATAATCCCAAAATAGTGTAAAAAAAATAGCCAAAAAGCTAATCCTGCATCTTGATGAATGAGCAAAGTATAGGAACTAGGCTGAAAAATTCTAAACTTTACAAAAATATTCATAATAAGAATAAATATGAAAATAACGATAAAAAATAACGATTAAACTAATATAATAAAAACATATTTTGGTAGACATACAAATTTGGTGATAATCTGAATTTAGTCATCAATTAAACTATAATTTTCCCTGAATAATTTGGGACAGTTCAGTCCGACCGCGATTTGCTTCTAACCAAAAAGCTACACAAAAGGTAATCAGCACCAGTATAGGCATTCCTACAAATAGTACAGCCATCTGATGAGGCTTCGTAACTATCAATATTACGGGAATAACTGCACTATACCAAAGTAAAAACCAGAATCATAAGAATGACATCACAAAAGGATCTATTTTCATCTTTACATGAATTAAAGTTTGTTGATTTTGTACTTCAAATCTGCCTTGAATGATTGGTAAAAATGAGTTACGATGGTGAATTATGCGGCTGATTAGAAAACCTTGTTCAGAGATTTTTCCTTCATAGGGGGCGTGTTTTCTCGATAATCTAAATATTTTTGTAGGTTCAACTTTAGCATTCAGCCTTTGCAGGACTATAGGTAATGGGTCAGATGTCAAAATTGTGAAAGTATCTTCAGGGAATATTTTCATAGTGTATTAGGTAACTGATAACTGACTAAGAGGAAAATCTCACTCATTTTTTAGCTCAAGCAATATTGAAGTATAAAACCCTTGGACATAGATTTAATTTAAGTTTTCCCTGAGATGGCACCGTTTCGGGAAAAGTGGCAAATAAATCGGCAAAATATTCACTATCTTGGGAAAATTCTTCGTGTGAGCCGATCGTAATTGTCATGGCGTGCGCTCCTCTTTTCCTACTTCAATTCTACTCTAACGAGTTTTATCTCCTTGTCGTTGTACGCAGTGATGTTTGCCGATACATTTCCGCTCGACCAACGCAGGGCTGTAACATGATAGTTGTAGCTTGTTCCGTATTTTGCACGGGCTAGAGTCACTGCTTTCTTTCCCAGTAAACCATCTCCTGTAATATAGAAGAGGATAGGCATTAATACAGTGAATCCTGCCCCCAGAAAGAATGCTTGTTTCGGGAGATAAACAGCAAGATTGGAGTTACGACTCGCAGACATTACAGGTGCAGCACTCAGTTGTCTGTAAATCCAATAGGCAACGGCAGTCTCTACAATTTTAGAGAGATACCACATCGAAAACCCACTCGGTTCGAGGCGAAATTCCAGCGTCAAGAGTGCGATTGGGGTTGAAAAAGACCGCATCAAGATCGAGCCAATCCCATTAGCGATCCAGAAGGCGGCGATCCATCTGACGATATTTGCAGTACGGAGGCTACCCCTGATGAGATAAACACCAACCACCACAATTAAGATGCCAGGGGATGAATAACTTCGATCTGATGCATTGCTTCCATCCGTAGATACACGATAAACCATATACATCAGATCCAGAATTCCCATCGCAATCAACACAATACCGATCTGTTTTAAAATAGCGCGATAATGGTTCATTTGATGTCAGGTTCAATTACTGCTTGAGGCTAATGGATGTAGTCTCAAGCAGACTACATAATCACTCGATGGCAAATTAATTAGAGCCTGGAATATTTGCTGGTTCGACACCTTGAGGTTGCATTTTTTTGAATTTTCCTGGTTTCGGCTTACATCTTTCGTGTGATTTAGTTTCTAAGCTAGATGGGTCGATATTTTCTGGACCGACAATCAGTATTTTATAATTAGCAGCTTTCTCAACCACGATTTCGCCACAGCTATTTACTGATTTATCTTGGCGCGACCCTGATTTCCCTTGAGCATTAATATATCTGATTTGGTATCGTTTGGTAGGAGTTAACCCTGTGACTACTACCTCATCTTTACTGGTTTTGTAAGCTTCGGCGGCATTAGCGAGCGCACCATGAGTTAACACGAGCATTGCGGCGATAGACATCGTAGCAATTGAAAATTTAGTTGACATATATATACTCCAAATTTGCGATAAGTTTTGTAAGATATCAGTGGTTAAGTAGGTGGGCGAAAATAAGCCAGACTTGTTTTGTTCAGGTTAAGAGCGCCAAAGTCAAACTGTGAAAAGATTACAGCAGTTTTACATTTCGTTACATAGTTGTAAATTTTTCTGTCCACCTACTTAGAAACTTCTGTCTTGATGGGCTACGCGGACTAAACAACATTAGCCGCGACTTCCAGTTGTTGGCAATCCATTTGTTTAATCTTTCAGTTTTTCAGGTTTGCCAGATCCACCACCAGAAACACCTGAGCATTCGACAATCTGTTGAGATGAAGAGTTATAGGCAGAGTCCCAGTGGACCTCCACTGATGCCGGACAACCAGCATAGCTTTTGTTGACTAGATCGATAGTACCGAAAGGAGTATTAGCCTTAATTTTGACAGATCGAATTCCTTTGTTACTAGAGATTTTGCAGACAACATTATTTGGGATTGTGCAGTTGACAGTAGGTGCAGCTTGGGCAACAGATCCAATCGCTAAAGTACCGAATAAAGTTGCACTAGAAATCAAACTAGCAAATATTAATTTGGATGGTAGAATTGACATGATTTTTCTCCTTAATTTAAATGATGTAAGCTTTGTGAAAGAAAGTCTTTTTTCCAAATAAGTAAGCGACGAGACAGTAATTAATCTCGCGATAACAGAACTTAACTCGCTTGCTTTACCTCGTTGGTTTTGAACCCTTTCATTCAAGTTAATGGGATAGCATTTTTTGATTTATGTACTTTTCTCTAGGTAGTAGCTGTTTTTCTATCTAAGTAAATTGCTAAAACCATTGTCCTGACTAGGTTATAACTATTTTATTTTTCGCTAAAAATCTTTTATAAACGCGAAATTAGTTACTTCGTAGATGATGGATCGTATGCACCCAGCTAGGATCGATCTTGAATCCTAGTTTCTGATAACTGATTTAAAGAGCAAAGCGATTGCTCCAATTTATGTGCATAAATGAGCAAATCCCGATCCAATAACCAAATGAAAGGGTTCAAACCTAGGGTGTTTACTTTATGTAAAACGGGCGCCTACTCATTTTATGCAGTTTTTGTGTCTAAAATAAAAGCTCTGAAATTCTTATTTTATAAGCTTTTAAAGCTATTTTTATGAAACACGCATTATTCGTGAATAACAAGTAGGCTCGAACAGACTTTATTCATTCGCCGTAATTATGGAGCGAACAAACACCACACAAAATCCAGCATTTAGTGGAATTGACTTCCCTCCTATCATCATACCGTAGACTGTGAGGATAAAGAGTGCGCTCGTTGAAAGTGCTGCCTACTTTCACAGCGGGGCTTTTACCATAGTGCTAAAGTAATTGAGTAATAAAAAATACTCAGCCATCAGTACTAAGAGATGTAAAAAGTTAATTAATTTTAATCTGCTTTGATTATTGAACTTACATTGCTTAGACTGAAAAGTGGGGAGTAGGGAATCAGTCTATTCTCTGTTCCCTTTTATCAGCCAGCTACCAAAAATTAAGCGGACAATCTCTGCAAATGAGCGATCAGTTCTGGACTTTGTATGACTTTGCAGAAACTAGCGGTTATCCTCCCTTCAAACGACTCATCCAAAATCGTTTGCGGGAACGCATGGCTAAACTAGTGCAGTTGCATCCCCAATGGGATGAGAGCGACTACGTGGATTATTTTGTCAAAATTCTCAACGATGATTCCCAACCGGAAACAGAAAAAAAGCTAGCTCACTGGCACTTATTAGCTTACTTCGATCGCGATCGCTGTTATCTAATTTGGCGTAGTTGGTGTCGTCTCCCGTTTTACGCTGCTTATGCAGAAAATTTATATGCTCTGACGAATGAACACCTGTGTAATCGGGAGAAATTGCTGCAATATCTCAGTAAGTATCAGGCTAATGACTATCGTGGAGCGAATCTTAAAACCTACATGTTAGGGGTGCTGCGAAATGTCACCCGCGATCATGTAAATTGGGAATCGAGATGGCATCTGCTTTGTGATGTCGATATTAATAGTCGCAGAAAATTTCAAAAGGCGAAAGAACGACTCAAAGCAGCGCTGAACAACACAGCTATTAGAGAACCAGAAATATCCCAGTATCTTTTTGCTTGGCAGTATTTTATTCCGATTTACAAAAACAACCGAGTCTACAATCCTAGCAGAAGAGAAGGGGGAAAATGGCCGGAGCCGGAATTTTCTGATTTTGTAGCCACAGCCAAGGATTACAACTCGCAAAGATTCCAGCCTGGTGCGCCTCTGCAAGTAGCTGTTGGTGCAGCCGTAACACCTGCAATGATTCAAAAATGGATGAATACCTGTATCGATGCTTTACAGGAATCCGATCAAATCATTGAAGTGCCTTACGATACTCATACTAACGAACCAGCCGATCCTGGGGACGCTGGAGAACAGGATGAAGAAAAAAGCCTATTTTTACCAACAGTAGACTTGGCTTTAACAGGCGAACTGGAAATTATTGAGCAAAACCTCGATAAAACTCGCAGCCAAATTCCTAAATCTTACCGCCAAGCTGTGATGGCTTTGTGCTATCCCCATCGATTGGCGCTGTTAACTCAAGAACAGTTTGCTTGCAAGATGAACGTTCATCAGGGAACGGTTTCCCGCTACATCTCCAAATATGTGGAAGCGCCATTAGTAGAAAAATTTCAGCAGTTAAATAATGAGAAATTTAATCCTACAACTTATATCAAAACATTTTTAACTGAAAAATTTACCCATCTTCACCGAGTTAATCCGCTGGAAGTGCAATTAATGGCAGCAATTGCCGATTTAGATGCGGAATTACAACATATTCTTAAACTTAGTTACGGTCAAAAACTGAATATTAACGAGTTAACTCAAACTCTTAGCCAGAATCAACCCCTGAGCCAAGCAGAAGTAAAAGAAAAGCTGAGTCTAGCTCACAATCAATTAGAAACTCGTTTTTTAACCTTACTGAAGCAATGGCAAAATAACTATATCAAGTCCTGGTTAAAAAACTATTACCAAAATCTTATTCAATCAGGATTATTAAAATCTTTTGAGCAATTAGCATCGCTGGAACAAGAAATTTTGTGGCTAAGATATGCTCAAAAAAAGGATGTCAACAATATTGAAACTCTCAAATCTCACTCTCATGCTGAACAAATGCTCACTCAAGCCAAGCAGCAATTGCAGCATTTATTTCTCCAGTGGATTGATACTAACTTTAGTCTTTCTTTAGAGAAAGAAACTCAACAAATCGGGGTAATTATTGAGGACTGGCTGTCAACAAACTTGCTCTACCAAGAAATCCAGAGGAATTAAGGACAGAATATGCTAAATTTGCGAAAACTTGCCACTACATATCCTAACCAGCTCTGGTTGACTTTATCACAAGAACTGCAAGCAGAAGCTTGGCAACAATCTCAACCTCACGCTAATGCCGTCGCTTGCTGTCAAGCATATCTTAATTATTTATGCTTAAAAACTTTTGTTCCCTGGCTGGAGGCTTGGTTAGCCGAAGACAATCCTCAACATCAGAAAAACAGCATTTTCTCTGCTACAAATTGGGATTCTCTCTGGGAATTTGTTAATGGTACTCCTATAGATTTAGGAGAAATCCGCTTAGTTTTAATTCCTAGCGAAACCAGCGATTTAGAGGAATTTGCCGTTCCCTGTGAGTGGGTTGATATTCCCAGTTGGAGAAAAGATTATTACCTCGCCGTGCAAATTAACTTAGGCAATCCAGAACAATCTTGGATGCGGTTGTGGGGACACGTAAGCTATCAAAAACTCAAGAGTCAGGGGATATATGATGAGAGAGATCGCTCTTACTATATTAATCAGGATGTCTTGACTGAAGACCTCACCCAAATGCTACTCGTTCCCCAGCCAAATGCTACTCCTCAAGTGGCGCCACCGCAATTATCTGCAAAAGGAGCTGAAGAGCTATTTCAACAATTAAGTAACTATTCCGTATATTCCCCCAGACTCGCAGTGCCTTTTGAACAGTGGGCAGGGTTAATCGTAGACGAGCAATGGCGCCAAAAACTATATAAACAGCGATATCACTTAGCTGTCACCCCAACACCAAATTTACCAGTCGTCAACTTGCGGCAGTGGCGCCAGCAAGCAGAAAGCATAATCGAGGAGATTTGGCAAGCTGTTGACACAGTTTTAACACCCCCCGAACTCAGTGCAGTTCGGGGTGCAGAAAGTGCGGAAGTGACAGTTTCTGCCGAAGCGATAGCACCACTAATTAGCCTGTTACAATCTAATCGGTCAGAAAAAGAGCGCTGTCAAGCAGCTGGGGTCTTGGGACAAATTGGCGTAGGTCATCCAGAAGCAATTGAGGCGTTGACAGAATTGTTACACACCGCCGATGATGAGGAAACCCGTTGGGAAGCAGCCTTAAGCTTAGGTAAAATTGCTCCCCAGCATCCCCAAGCAGGTATCAGTAGAGCTAGATTGATTGACTTAGGGATGCAGTTGGGAAGTTGCCGGGTAGCGCTGATTGTGACGATTCGACCCAAAACTGAAGAAAAAATTGGAGTGCGGCTACAAGTGCAGCCCATCAGCCAGCAACACAAACTCCCACCCCATCTGATTTTAAGTGTCATTTCTGGTGGAGAAACTCGCTTGCAAGCCCAAACAAGAAGCGACGATCTAGGTCAAGGAAAAGATAAAATTCTCCAGTTAGGCTTTAGTCCGCCACCAGGAACCCAATTTCAGGTGCAAGTAGCGCTAAATGATTCCAGCGTCAGTGAGGATTTTATTGCGTAACAAACCACCAAGAGCGCCAAGAAGATATTCTGAAGATATTCTTCTGTACGCTCTCTGTGTCTGGAGCGTGAGCAAAAATTAACCGGAAAGTAACGATGACCAGGGTAGCAGTTCTGAAAATCGGCAGGGGAAGCTTTCACCAAGGGTTTGAAGTATCCCTTGAAATGAGGGAGGATGGCGGTTCTCCTGTGGGGGAAATTGAAGGTAGGCTAGGAGCTAACACAGATATTGAAGGCTTGTATCTTTTGTGGAAACAATCTTTTCGCCATCTCAGCGCCATCACCCGTAATGATGTTTGGGAAATTGAGTCAAGCCTACCGACAAATCGCTCCACTAGGGATATTACAGACGACTGTTGGCAACGGATGCGACAAGTAGAAGCGAACCTCAACCAATGGCTGCAATCATCTGGGGAACTAGGCTGGCAAAAAATTCGCGAAAGGTTAAGCAAAGAACTAGCTAGTCAGGCTGATACCATGCGGTTAGCCATCAAAGCCAGAGATACTATCCTCTGGAAACTACCTTGGCATAGCTGGGATTTACTGTCGAGTTACCCAAATGTCGGCATAAGCTACAGTACAGTAGAATATGAATCTTGGGAAATTGCCAAGCATCAAACTCAAAGCGATCGCGTGCGGTTGCTGGCAATTTTTGGCAATCGTCAAAACCTGGATTTAGCAGCAGATCGTCAGGCAATTGAAAATTTACCAGAAACAGATTCAGTTTTTTGTCACCAACCCCAAGCTAGAGATTTAATTGCCCAGTTACGAAATCCCCAAGGTTGGGATATCTTCTTTTTTGCTGGACATAGCCAAACAATAGAACAAAGGGGCAGAATTAGTCTCAGCCTCAACGAAAGTATTGAAACCGACCAATTTAAACACGCTTTACAGGAAGCAGTGCAAAAAGGGTTAAAAATCGCGATTTTTAATTCTTGTGAAGGATTGGGACTAGCACAGCAGTTAGCTGATTTACACGTCCCGATTATTATTATCATGCAGGAGATAGTCCCCGATGTTGTCGCTCAATCGTTTCTGACAGAATTTCTCAGAGAATATGCTGCTGGACAACCTTTATATACTGCCGTTCGCCATGCCCAAGAAAGACTAGAGGAATTTACTGATTTACCAGGTGCTACTTGGTTACCAATGATTTACCAAAATCCGGCTGAGGTGCCGCCTACTTGGAAGGATTTGCGCCCGACAAAGCATAAGTATCGCCGTCAGTTGGAATGGCAGCATTTGCCAAATATCTTAGTTAAGAGCTTGGTAGCTACTGGCTTAGTGATGACAATGCGATTTTTAGGCGGACTCCAGCCTGTGGAATTGTGGGCTTTTGACCAGATGACACGCTTGCAACCCGATCGCGGCATTGATGAGCGCTTACTAATTATAAAAGTTACAGCACAAGATATTCAAAAACAGCGTCAATATCCCCTGAGCGATCGCGTAATTTTGCAGGCTCTAGAAAAACTCCAGACGCATCAACCCAGAGCCATTGGCTTGGATATCTACCGCGATTTTCCTGTAGAACCAGGAAATCGTCAGCTAGCTGCACATATTCAAAAAAACCCAAATTTGGTAACAATTTGCGAAGTCAGGCAACCAGAAGCTGGTAAATTTGGCATTGCGCCTTCCCCAGTTAGTCCACCAGAAAATACAGCATTTAGCGATTTTGTAGTGGAACCAGACGGCACAATTCGCCGTTATTTGTTTCATTTAAATCCAGGGGAGTCCCTTTGTCAGTCTGCCTATGCCTTGAGTGCGGAATTAGCCTTTCGTTATCTAAATTTTGAAAGCATTCAACCAGAAGTGACATCAGCAGGTAACTTAAAGCTTGGCTCTACCGTTTTCCATCCTTTGGAAAAGCATACTGGTTTTTATCACAACATTGATACTCGCGGTCACCAAGTCTTACTTAGTTATCGTTCTTCCCAAAAAGTTGCTAGGGAAGTAACGCTCACAAAACTTCTCCAAAATGATTTTAACCCGCAGTGGGTAAAAGACCGGATTGTTTTGATTGGTGTCGATGACCCATCAGTTAGTGATCGCTTTCCCACACCCTTTAGTAGGGAAGTAGACAAAGAAATGCCTGGTGTAGTCATTCACGCCCAAATGGTGAGCCAAATGCTGAGTATAGCCAAACAAGAACGCCCCTTACTGCGGTTTTGGTCGCAAGGATTAGATGCTGTTTGGATATGGAGTTGGGCACTTACGGGGGGTTTATGCGTCTGGGTATTTCACTCGCTTATTTATCGCCGCATTGTGATCGCCACAACCATTATAATTCTTGGTAGTCTATGTTTTACTTGGTTCACGATTGGTATTTGTGCCCCGTTGGTTCCTTCGGCAATCGCTTTGGCGATCGCCGCTTCGGCGGGCTGGAAGCCTATCGCTTACGTAATCACAACCAATACGGCGCGGTTAAGGGGGAAAGGTGAAAAAGGTTAATGTGGCTGGGATTAAATTTTATAATTGGCAGATGGGACTAGCTTTGACATTGGCTGTAGCACTCATTGGCTTTGCTACTAGCCAAGAAAAAGCGCAACCCTTGGCAGATATACGTCTGCCTGAAACCTCCCCTGTTAAACAAAATTCCGCACAGCAGTCCCAGACTAAACCTACAACCATTTCCCAAATCAAGTTTAAGCGACCGCCACTGTCACCAAGAGGCGCCCCTGGAAATAGAAAAGGCGGTGGAACTCGTGATGGTTATAGTTGTTCCGCACTAGAAATCAAAGAACGTTTGATGGCTTTAGTCCCTGCTGTAGAATTAGAGCCAGAAATCAGTAATGTTTGGGGATTAACCCTAGAAGCTTCTCCGACTCTCTGGTTTTATATTCCTTATCAGCCCCAAGATATCAAAGTCGGCGAATTGGAAATCTGGGATGAAACTGCAAAAGAACCGAAAAAACACCAGCAAATTTATCAAGGAACTTTCACTGTCACCAACACACCAGGAGCCATCTCTCTGGCTCTACCATCAACAGTCAAATTAGAGCCAGAGAAAAACTACCATTGGTATTTAAATCTTAACATAAATTGCGGTCGTGAAGCTCAAGTAGTAAATGTCAACGGCTGGATTCAACGAGTTGCATTGAACAATAATAGTCCCTTGCAGGCATCAGGCGATAGGCTTCCAGCCCGCCGAAGCGGCGATCTCAACCGAGTAATTATGTATGCAGAAAACGGCATTTGGTACGACGCCATAACTCTATTAGCCCAAATGCGCCATCGCCATCCACAAACGAAAACCTTTGTGACTGATTGGCAAAAATTGCTAGGGGATATTGGCTTAGAAGAGTTTGCGAATAAACCTATTGTACCTTGCTGTAAACTGGAGGCTGGAGCTAGATTAAATCTTAAGAAGTAAAAAGCTGACGGGGTTAACCTTCATGTTTAATTTTCAGGCATACACCATGATAAAGTACATTAAGAATTGAACAAAGACCTAGTAAAGTTTTATATTTTCATAAAAGAACTATTCCTTCTTCCGTTTGCTGAATATCTTGAATTAATTCGTCGCTTAATGCTAAGTTAGAACAAATTTGATAATGGCGTATAATATTTGTAATAAAGAAACAGAAGAATTACCATCACTTATCGAAACTGCTGAAGCACCAATACCTGCATAAATATTTGCGTTTTTACCAATACCAAAATCATAAGTAACAGTCGGTACAACCAAAGGCGCATGTTGTAGTAGAAACTCCTCAAGAGCCTCTTCATCACCAGGTTTTAAAGTCTGAATCGTGGGCATCTACAATAATATCTAAGAGCAGTTAATTGTAATACATTATAATACATTAAAGCCACACTCTTTTAACAGCTTATGTTCAAGTTCAACAAAAAATATTTCTTCTTTGCTCTTGTACTATTTTTAATAGAGGTGTGTATTGCTATTTTTGTAGATGACATTTTTATCCGCCCTTTTATTGGTGATGTTTTAGTCGTAATATTAATTTATTGCTTTATCAAAGCTTTTTGGAATATACAATCATCCATCGCTGCTGTATCAGTATTTACGTTTGCTTGTATTATTGAAATACTTCAGTATTTTAATTTTGTAGATAAACTAGGTTTACAAAACAATAGGATATTAGCTATTGCCTTGGGTAGTACATTTGATTGGAAAGATTTAATTGCTTATGCGATAGGCGCCATAACAGTTTTATGGTTTGAAAATAAAACAAACAAAAAAATTTAGTTTTGCTTGGGTTGCCTATGTTATTCTTACCAGTAAACAGGATAGCTTACGTTACTCGATCAAAGGGCGCGTGTGTAGTAAGGTGCCACTCTTCAACAGACGTAAGCATATCTATTACCAAGAAGAAAACAGCAGCATGCCTGGGAACGCCCTCACATATAAATGGCGGGGCATTAAGGATTCCCGCTTCCGCCCGCCGCACCATACACTTGCCCGGTAGCGTAGCTAGACTCCTGTGAGGCAAGAACTACGTAGATAGGGGCAAGCTCGGCTGGCTGTCCAGGGCGCCCTATCGGTGTGTCACTACCAAACTGCACAATAGTACTCTGCGGTTGACCTCCACTAACCTGGAGGGGTGTCCAGTAAGGTCCAGGCGCAATTGCATTCACACGGATGCCCTTTTTAGCAAGCTGCTTTGCCAATGACTTAGTAAACGCAACCTGTGCCGACTTGGTTTGTGCATAGTCGAGCAGATTTTCGCTAGGGTCATAGGCTTGGACTGAGGTAGTGTTGATGATGCTCGCACCAGGCTTGAGGTGCGGCACAGCAGCTTTGGTAATCCAAAACATCGCGTAGACGTTCGTCTTGAAAGTTGAGTCGAACTGCTCGGTAGTAAGATCGAGAATCGAGTCAACAGACTGCTGCCTACCAGCATTGTTGACCAGAATATCGAGTCCACCAAGTTCGCGCACAGCATCTTCGACGAGCTGAGTGCAGAACTTTTCGTTCCGAATATCCCCTGGAATTGCTGCTGCCTTGCGTCCTGTCGCCCGAATCAGTTCGACTACCTCACGGGCATCTGGTTCCTCAACGGGCAGATAGTTGATAGCAACATCAGCACCTTCACGCGCAAAGGCGATTGCTGCTGCCCGACCGATGCCAGAATCACCGCCTGTAACAAGTGCCTTGCGTCCTACTAACCGTCCGGAACCCTGATAACTTTTCTCTCCGTGATCGGGTCGCGGGTTCATTTTGCTGACAAGACCGGGTGGCTGTTGCGGTTGTTCCGAAAAGGGGGGACTCGGATATTGGTTAACTGGGTTTTGCTTGACAGATTGGTTGGGTATTTCCTTTGTAGGTGTTTCCATGCTGAGTGTCTCCTGTTGGTTTGCCTTTGTAGATGACTGCTGCGCTAAGATAGGCGCCGCTTGCGCTGCAACAACGCCAATGGATAGTCCGCCAAGAACTTGACGGCGTGAGGTTTTTTTGAAGGTATCTTTTTTTTCCATTAGCGTGAACCAGATGCCGTTGGCGTAAAGGAAGCAAATAAATTTAACATTTCCTGATTGAATGCGGGGATATCATCTGGTTGACGACTCGTTACCCAGTTTTCATCTACTACAACTTCTTTATCTACCCAGTTACCACCTGCATTACGAATATCATCTTGGATTGTGTAGTAACTAGTTAAAGTGCGTCCTTTAACTAAGTTGGCAGATACTAATTCCCAAGGTGCATGACAAATAATTGCGAATGGTTTACCAGCTTGCTGCATTTGCTGTAAAAACGATTGTGCTTTTGGTTCCATTCTTAACGTATCAGCATTCAGGGCGCCACCTGGCAACAACACAGCATCATATTCGTTTGGTTGTGCTGAGTCGAGAACTCGGTCAACATTCACCGTTGTTCCTTTATCATGGTGACGAAACGCTTGGATTTGTCCAGATTTGCTTGAAACAATTTCAACATTAGCACCAGCTTCTTTAAGTGCCTTTACTGGTTCTGTTAGTTCAGCTTCTTCAAAACCATCAGTTGCTAATACTGCTACTCGTAAATTTGATAAGTTAGCCATGATATATTTCTAAGTTTTAATTAATTAAAGCGAATACTGTTTTCATTACGAATAATCCTTGCCACTTCGAGAGTTTGGGTTAACGGAAGTTGAAAGTATTATTTTTTTGCTGTAGAAAATTAGATTGCCAAAACAGATGTGTTTTTGTTCACAAAATTTATTTAATAAAATTCAATAACTGAAAATATTAACAAATTAGTAGGACAATATCTAAATAATTTTCTATCCATTATTTGTAAATAATCTAAATATTTTATTGCTCTACCTAAAGACAGATTAGATATTATTTTTGGAATACAATTGATTTACAATATTAAAATAATATGTTGTAAATATCACAAGATTTATTATCAAATAACTAACTAAGTTCATATCAAAGGAACAATCTCAGAATTGAAGACTATAGCACTCGAAATCGTTGCTGATATGCAATATACCATTAGTACTAGCTCAAATGCACTCTACCCATAGAGGTATAAAATTCTCAAATTATTAGGATTTTCGACACAAGCCTTGCTTAAGAATTCAGCGATTTATTAAATTATTGGAAGTGCGGTTCGTTATTTAATAATAAATTTTACGAATGACTTATAAATGCTATATAAACATTTTGTTAATCTAAATTAACATTAAGAATTATTTCAAAAGAAAGTATTATTGAATACAAAATAGTGAACTATGGAAGAAAGCAGAGAGTCAAAAATCAATGAAATATAATTATATATATCTTTAGATAGAGCAAGTAAACAATATTTATCTTTAAAAACAAAGGAAGCAACAGTTAAATAATTTTTTTAAGACTGACATTATGCTAATATCCAATGGTATAAAAATAAATAAATCCGCTGACGCTCAGTATCCTATTCATGATTTACTACGCTCCCGTTGGAGTCCTCTGGCTTTTTCAGAGCGCGCGGTTGAACCAGAAAAGTTATGTAGTGTATTAGAAGCAGCACGATGGGCAGCTTCATCTTTTAATGAGCAACCGTGGAGCTTTATTGTTGCAACTAAAAATAACCAAGTTGAATTCGAGCGTTTACTAAGTTGTTTAGCTGAGGGTAATCAAGAATGGGCACGAAACGCTCCAGTGTTAATGTTATCAGTGGCGAAGCTTAACTTTGAGCGCAACGGTGTAGAAAATCGTCATGCATTTCATGATGTTGGCACCGCAGTTGCCAATGCTGCAATACAAGCAACCGCATTAGGATTATTTATTCACCAAATGGCAGGGTTTGATGTTCCTAAAGCAAAAGAAGTGTATGGTATA
This sequence comes from Calothrix sp. PCC 7103, assembly GCF_000331305.1. Classification (GTDB taxonomy): domain Bacteria; phylum Cyanobacteriota; class Cyanobacteriia; order Cyanobacteriales; family Nostocaceae; genus Dulcicalothrix. Next base: position 2,973,029 of record NZ_KB217478.1, read on the forward strand.
CCCAATGGATATGACCTAGTTGAAGCAATTGCACTAGGTTATTTAGGAAATCCAGAAACCCTGTCAGAAAGATTGTTGCAACGAGAGCAAGCTCCACGCACGCGCAAATCTCTAGAACAGTTTGTCTTCTCTGGCAGTTGGAACCAAGCTTCACCATTAGTAAAAAAATAAATTAAGTGGAAAATTAATATGCAGTATCGGCAACTTGGTAATAGTAATCTTAATGTTTCGGCAATTAGCTTAGGGTCATGGTTGACTTATGGGGGTGGTGTCGAGCGGCAACAGGCAGAAGCTTGCATTCACAAAGCGTTTGATGTTGGTATTAATTTTATTGACACAGCGAATGTGTATGGTCGAGGCACCGCAGAATCACTTTTGGGTGAAGTGTTACAGGGTATTGACCGCAAATCCTACGTTTTAGCAACCAAAGTATATTTCCCGATGTCTCCTACTGACCAAGGATTATCTGCTACCCAAATCTATAAACAAATCGATGCATCATTACAAAGATTACGCACAGATTATGTAGATTTGTATCAGTGTCATCGCTATGACGTAAATACCCCGTTAGAAGAAACAATGGAAGCGTTGACCAATGTTGTAAGACAAGGCAAAGCTCGCTACATTGGGTTTAGTGAATGGAACCCAGGACAAATTCAAGCCGCATTAAATATGAAAAATGTGGAGCGATTTGTATCGAGTCAACCACAATATTCAATGTTATGGCGCAAACCTGAAGCTGAAGTGTTTTCATTATGTGCAGCAAATGGCATTAATCAAATAGTTTGGTCTCCACTTGCTCAAGGTGTTCTGACAGGCAAATATAAACCCGGAGAAGTTCCACCTCAAGATTCCCGCGCGGCAAATAGCCAAATGAATGGATTTATGGGTGATATCACGACCGAGCGAGTACTTAGTGCAGTTCAAAATCTTAAGCCAATTGCCCAAGGTTTAAATATTTCGATGGCTCAACTTGCTTTAGCATGGGTGTTAAGAGATTCGCCCGTGTCTTCTGCTATTATTGGCGCCAGTCGTCCAGAACAAGTAGCAGATAATGCTGCGGCATCAGATGTGAAGTTGAGCGATGATGTATTGCGAAAAATTGACGAAGTGCTGGCGTCTGCTTTGCCTCATGCAGCAGTAGCTTGATTAAATTTGCAACGGATAAGGAACGGATGTAGCGGATAGGTAGTTTTTAAGAACTATATTTTAATACTTCATTTTAAACAAATAACTCATCCGTTACATCCGTTGCCAAGATTATTTCACTACAGTAACAGGTGTTCCTACACTAATCCAATATTTTCCTAAAGTTGTTGTTAGTTAGAGCAGTATTAGGAAATTATCCAGAAGCGAATTTGACAAGGCGCCGATAGTTAGATGTTCAAAAAGCTATTAGCCTTGTTAAAGAAATATCGCTCAAACAAATCCTTGAAAATATTGCATGTAGAGACGTGATTACTCACGTTTCTACGCGAATATAATTGTTGAAAATTATACATGAATTAAATTTAAGAGGAATTTCATTATGGCTCAAGATATATTTGATTTACCAGGGCCACCAGTTCATTCAATCGTCGGGCATTTACTAGAATTGTCGCAAAATCCGTTAGAATTTTTAACTCATTGCCGTGAATATGCTGAGATTGTGCCGTTACGTTTAGGATTAACACCTTATTGTTTAATAACAAATCCTGAATATATAGAATTCGTTTTAAAAAATCGCGATGATTTTATTAAAAGTCCTGGTTTTAGGGTTTTGAAGTCTTTACTTGGTGAAGGTTTATTAACTGCAGAGGGGGAATCTTGGTTTTGGCAAAGGCGCCTTGCTCAACCAGTATTTCATCAAAAACGAATAAATAACTATGGCGAAATAATGGTTGAGTATACCAACCAAATGTTAGAAAGCTGGCACGATGGTGAAATTCATGATATCCATACGGATATGATGCGTTTAACACTTCAAATTGTTATGAAGTGCATTTTTAATACTAACGTTGACTCCGGTGAAACAAAAGTTGTTGCAAATGCACTTGATGTAGCTATGCAATGGTTTGAAAGCAAGCGTCACCAGAATTTTTTAGTTTGGGAATGGTTTCCTAGACCTGAGAATATTCGGTATCGCCAAGCTATAGCAGAAATGGATGATGCTATTTATAAATTAATTAATGAACGCCGCAAGAGTAAAGAGGCGAACAATGATTTACTCTCAATGTTGATGGACGCAAAAGATGAAGAAACTGGTCAGCAAATGGATGATAAGTTACTACGAGACGAAGTAGCAACTTTAATGTTGGCAGGACACGAGACAACCGCAAACGCTTTATCCTGGACATGGATGCTGTTATCGCAACATAGTAGCACGCGCGAGAAATTACAAACTGAGTTACATCAAGTCTTGCAAGGAAAGTCACCAACAGTAGAAGACCTGCCTAAATTAGTTTATACACAGCAAGTTGTGAAAGAGTCGATGCGGTTGTATCCTCCAGTAGCAATATTTGGGAGAGAAGCAGCAAAAGATGCCCAAATTGGTGACTATGAAATTCATCGTGGAACAGTAATTATGATTAGTCAGTGGGTTATGCATCGTCATCCTAAGTATTTTGACAATCCTGAAGCTTTCCAACCTGAACGTTGGACGGAAGAGTTTGAAAAGCAACTACCTAGAGGAGTATATATTCCCTTTGGCGATGGTCCTCGCATTTGTATTGGTAAAGGGTTTGCTCAAATGGAAGCTGCTTTATTATTAGCGACTATTGCTCAACGCTTTCAAATAGATTTGGCGCCGGGTTATCCTATTATTCCCCAACCTTCAATTACTTTACGTCCAGAATCGGGTATTAAGGTGAAACTAGCGCAGATTATGTCTGAACAGTCAACAGACGGAAAAAATCGAGAAGCCCTTATTCGGTCTTAAATTAAATCTTTAGGGCAAACGTATCATTGATAAAAGACGCATGTTGTAGAGACGCGAAATTTAGCCAATGTTATTCGGTCAAATAATAAAAAACTTTGATTTTAAGTAGTAACGCACCATTATCGAGGGTTGGTGCGTTACTACTTGATTAAATATGTTACCCAGAAGGCAAATTATTTGGGTCGATGCCTTGAGATAACAAATAAGCTATTAGTCGTTCTTTTTGCTGACGCTCCTGTTCTGCACGTAAACGTTCCTGTTCAGCACGTTGGCTTTCTTGTTCCGCACGTAAACGTTCCTGTTCAGCACGCTGATTTTCGAGTTCAACTCGTTCAACAGCCCATAGTAATAAATTACCCTCTGCATCCCACCAGCGTAACCAGTAACCTGTTCTCTGTTCTTTTGTTCCTTGCCAAGTTCCTAAGTATAAACCTAATGAGTCAACCCAATGGCGCCCATTCTCATCGGGTTGTTTTAGCTCATAGTGCCCGTTTTCAAGACGATAAAATTCTAATAAACCCCCATCTTGATCAAAAATCACATAAACAGGGACTTTTAAAATTTGTTCGTAAAAGAACCATTTACCTGGCGGGTGGGTTCGTTTAAAAGAATATTCTTCGCCATCTTTATCTGATAAAAATTCCATTACAATCGCAGGAACATCACCTTCCAAATTAGGTGTGTAGCTTTTGCGGTCGCTTAAAACCTCCTTAACTGATGGAACGTACAGCCAGTCAGGTGCCTTTATAACCAGTTGCCCGTTTACATTCGCACACAGGGCAAAGTTAGAGGCTATTAGCATCTGTGCTAAAATCAAACCATAAATTTCTAAACTCTCGCGTAAGGCACCAGCCACAAGTGGGTGACCTGTACTCTCCACTGGTTCATCCTCCAACTGATAATCGTCGGGCAACGCTTCCCAAGTTATTACCAGTCCAGTTGAAGATTGGGCTTCACGAAGTTGGGTTGCCATAGGTAGTGTATATTAACTAGTTTTTCTTTATTCTAATCTTAATCAGAAATTTTACCTTATATTTGTAAAACAGGCAGGATGTCTGTTCCACATTGTGCTTTAATGTGCGACGGCGCCACCAGTCGGTTTAACTTTCTTAAAGAATAAAATAGCAATACCGCTAACTAATAAAGCGATACCAATAAAGTAGAAGCAGTCATTAAAAGCCATTACAAATGCTTCACGACGAACTATATTATCTATGGCTTTAATTGCTTGGTCTTGGGCAGTGCTTAAATCGGCGCCGCGACTAGTAAAATATTGTGTAAGTTGATTGATTCTTTCTTGGGTTTGTGAATTATATAATGAGACATAATCACCAAGTCTATTTGAATGAAATTGTTCGCGGGTTGTTAATAAAGTTGCTAACGCAGCAATTCCAATTGAACCACCTAAGTTACGCATCATATTAAATAAACCGCTCGCTGAACCTGCGTCTTTTGGTGGTAAACCTGCTGTAGCAATTGAAGTTAATGGTACCATAATTAATGGTTGTCCCATTGCCCGAACTAGCTGTGACCAAATTAGTTGGTCATACCCTGTTTGATAAGTTAAGCGCGCGTTCATAAAAGCGCTGACTGAAAACAAAGCAACTCCAAGCGCAACCATAAAGCGTACATCAATACGCTGCATGAGTTTGGGAATAAATGGAATAATAAATAGCTGTGGTACACCTGCCCAAATTAAGACTTGACCGATTTGTAAAGCATTATATCTCTGGATTTGGGCAAGATATAAAGGTAATACATATATAGAACCGTATAATCCAACACCTAAAGAAACATTAACAACACTTGCTAAACCAAAGTTACGATTTTTGATTAGTCTTAAATTTATAAATGGTTGTTTCCGCGTTAACTCAATGGCAAAGAATAATGCCAAAAATATAACAGCTAGTATACTTAGACGTACAATTAACTGAGAACCAAACCAATCTTTACGACTACCTTCTTCTAAAACAATTTGTAAAGAACCTAAACCAATTGCCATTGAAGCAATTCCAAACCAGTCACCTCGTTTTAATAATTCATACTGAGGTTTTTGCTGGTAAATTCCATACCAAACCCCAGCAAGCATTAAGGCGCCGGGAAAGACATTAATATAAAAACTATAGTGCCAGCTAAAGTTCTCAGTTAACCAACCTCCTAATGTTGGGCCTATAGATGGTGCAAATACAGCAGTTATTCCAAATGCTGCCAGTCCAACTGCCTGTTTAGATGGAGGCAAACTGGTTAACACAACTGTCATTGCACTAGGAATTAAAACTCCTCCAGTAAACCCTTGCAGCGCGCGGAACAATATCATTGAATTTAAATCCCACGCAGAAGCACAACAGATAGAAAAGAATATAAAGAAGGCTGTATTAACTAATAAATATCTTCGCAGTGTAAAAACGCGCGATAACCATCCAGATAAAGGAATAACAATAATTTCGGCAACTAAATATGATGTAGATATCCAAGAACCTTCATCTAATGATGCTCCTAAACTAGCTTGTATTTCTTGGAGCGATGCGTTAGTAATTTGGATATCGAGTACAGCCATGAATGCTCCCAGCATACTCGCTAAGACACCTATCCAGGTTCGTAGTGGTACAGAGTCGGGAGAATTTGGTTTATTTGCGACGCTCATGTTTGCCATTGGGAAGACTCTACGAATGTTTAATTATTCCTTTTTTCTCATAAATAGGGATGACTAAGCGCCTGAGTGATGGTAACTGTTTGGCTAAGAATATTGAGGCTATAATACAAATTATACCGTCGATGATTAATGTAATCGGCGCTCCAATTCGTTCTGCTAATACTCCTCCTAATAAATTACCAAATGGTGTCATTCCTAAGAACGACATTGTAAATAAACTCATCACTCGACCCCGTTTGTCTTCTTCTACAATTGTTTGTAATACTGTATTACTAGATGCTACTTGCAATATAGTACCGAGTCCAATAAATAACATTGTGAATAATGAAAGCGGTAAATGGCGAGAAATAGAAAATGCCATTAGTCCTAGTCCGAGAATACTTGCTGCTAAAACCATTACTCTTCCAAGTCCAGCTACAGTTTTTCTTGTAGCTAAATATATACCACCTGCTAAGGCACCTATTCCTGACGCAGCCATTAAAAAGCCTAGAGTTTCGGCGCCACCTCCAAGAATTTTCTCAGCATAAATAGGTACAAGCACAGTATATTGAATACCAAATAGACTAATTATGGCAGCATGTAATAATATGGCTCGAATGGGTGGAAAACCAAAGGCGTAAGTAAAACCTTCTTTGATTCTTTGTATTGGGCTAACATCAGATTTGGGAATTCGTTTTTCTTGAATTCGCATTGCTAGCAACCCAATAATTACGGCAATGTAACTAACACCATCTATCAAAAAGCAATAACCAGCACCAACACGCGCTAGTATTAAACCACCAATTGCAGGTCCTATCAAGCGGGCGCCGTTGAACATGGTGGAATTAACGGCAATAGCATTTGCTAAATCTTCCCGTTTTTCAATCAATTCGGGTACAAACGCTTGACGTGCAGGAGCATCAAAAGCATTAATAAAACCTTGAACCAAGCTCAAAGCAATTATTTGCCAAATTTGAATTGCTCCCGTCAATGCGAGTGCTGCTAGTGCTAGTGACTGCAACATTGCTAGAACCTGAGTACCAATTAAAGTTTTGTGACGAGAAAATCTATCGGCAAATACACCACCAAAAGGTGATAGAAAAAAACTAGGTATCTGGCTTGTAAATGCGACGACTCCCAGCATTAAAGGGGAATCAGTCAGAGTATAAACTAACCAAACTGTGGCAAGTTGAGTCATCCACGACCCAATCAGCGAAATACCTTGTCCGGTAAAAAATAAGCGGTAGTTTCGTGAACGAAAAGCTGGTAATAGCACCGTAGTTTAAAAAATTATTTAACTTCTACACTAACTTCTGCTGACATCCCTGGTGTAATCCTTGAGTCATATCCTTGAATACTCGCAGGGTCAAAAACTATTTTGACAGGAATGCGTTGAACTATTTTTGTAAAGTTGCCTGTCGCATTATCTGGTGGTAACAAAGCAAATTGGGCACCGGATGCTGGTGAGATACTATCTACTTTACCTTTGAATGTGTGATGTGGGAACGAGTCGAGCTTGACTTCTACTGGTTGTCCGGGTTTCATGTCTTCTAATTGGGTTTCTTTGAAGTTTGCGACTACCCAATATTCGTTGTTGACAACTGCCATTAGAGGGGTTCCCGATTGAATTCTGTTACCAACTTCAACGTTTTTTCGACCAATTCGACCAGCAGCAGGCGCCGCGATGTTAGTATACGAAAGCTGTAGTTGTGCGTCTTTGAGCGATGCTTGGGCTTGATTAATAGATGCTTTTGCTGCTTCGTACTGTCCTTGGTTGACGTTAGTTTGTTGTCCACCTGCTGTAGCTTGTTGGAGTCCACCTTTCGATGCTGCTAATTTAGCTTGCGCGCTTGTTACTCCTTCTTGCGCTTGTGCTAACCGTGACTGTGCTGCCGCTACTCCTACTCTTGCTGATGCTAGTTTTGCTTGTGCTTGTTGTACTGCTTGTTGTGCTGCACTCTTTTGCGCTACAGCTACATCATAAGCTGCTCTTGCGGTGTCTAGCTGTTGACGTGGAATGGCGCCTTGTTGGAACAATGCATCATAACGATTGAAGTCTGCTTGTGCTTTTTGTAAGTTAGCATTTGCCTGTGCAACTTGCGCTTGAGCAGCAGGTATTCCAGCTTCAGCTTGTTGTACATCTGCTTGTGCCGCAGGAATACCAGCTTTTGCTTCCTCTACGGCAGCTTGTGCTGTTGATATGGCAGCTAAGGCACCACTCACATCACCTTGTGCTTGCGCTGTTTTAGCAGTAGTTGTTTGCGAAGCTAAAGCTATATTTGCTTGCGCTGCTTGAGCTTGACGCTGTGCTGCAGTAAGTGCAGCGTTTGCTTGCTCTACTTTGTTTTGATAGTCGCGTGGGTCTAGTTTTACTAATAATTCTCCCTGCTGTACAAGTTGGTTATCATTTACCAACACTTCGCTCACTGTACCAGGAATTTTACTGCTAACTTGGTGAATATGTCCTGCAACAGTTGCGTTATCTGTCTCTTGATGCGTTGATGCAAACTGCCAATATCGATATCCAAACCCACCCGCAATAACGGCGCCGACTCCTAACCCTGCTAGTATGAATCCTAACGGCTTTTTACCTTTACCCTTTACCTTTTTCCCCTCTACTTTCTCCGAATCGGGTGCAACAAAAGGTGCTTCAGATGGCGCCGTAGTTTCAACAGTACGCCCTTCAAACTTTGGCATATTTGTAACCATATCCTTCTCGATTACAATTACAGAACTCTTACCATGTCCGTTTACACTGAAATTGTTTGTATCTGTAGATTCCATAACTTTTACCACCTGATTCACGTTCGTTAATTTGAATAAAAATTTATTTTAAGCTCTTTTATTTAGCACACTAAATATATTTTATCTATAATTATACGTCAATTCATTTCGTATACGTAATATTTTGACAAAAGACTTACAGGGTTTACATCACCCAATTAGGAGAAGTTGCCGTATATACATTTCGGCTTAATAACAGTCAATGGATTTACGCACAAAAGTACTAAGATAGATTAGCTATAGCTTTATTGAGGATTTGGGAAAACATTTCGCGCTCCGATGGAGAAATACCTTGCATCAGTTGTTCGCGCAAATCAACTCCAAGGGGAGGTAAAATCGTCTCGAACTCACGTCCAGCATCGGTTAGCCAAATGCGCCAAATTCGACGGTCTTTTGGGTCACGTTCGCGTCTTACTAAACCGCGTTCTTCCATCCGGTCGAGTACACCAGTTAAAGTCCCACCTACCTGCTGTAACTTATCACCAATACTAGAAGTCGGCAAACCATCTTCTTGCCATAAACAACATAAAACTAACCAGTGAAAAGGTGTAAGTCCATATGGCTCCAACTTTTCGGTAAACTTCCGCGTTAAGAGTTGTGAAAGCAGCTTGATACGATAACCGAGACCATGCGGCGCCAGTACCTGCTGCCACGATGCAATTGCTTGCCCACTACCTGATGTCATTACCATGTGTGATTACTTAGCATACGTAATATTATCATAGCATAGTCTTCGTTATTGAAGCGAAAGAGTATCTTCTGCTATCAAATTGGTACTAAATAATACACTTGCCTTGACAGGTAATCATTTAGGGCGATATGTACAACATAACCTTAATAATTTTTTAACTTGCCCTAGCCGAAACTAAAGCAGCTTAAAGCTAATTTTCAAAGGAAAAGATATGGCTGCCTAGTTTACTTACCATTGCTTGAACAGTTGAAGCCTCATAAAACTGATTTATGTAGGCTCCATCCTAATGTATAAATATGTTTTATTTATTAACATCAGTAATTTGGTTTGACTACTTTTACTGAAATACTCATGAGTGACTGGTAAAAAATCTCTTTAAAAATTTAATTTTAATATATCCTGGCACCAAGGCAGGTTTTTTTTGGAATTAATTTTGGAAAGTTGATATTCTCTTACTCTCCTCTCTTTGTGTACTCTGTGTTTCTGTGGAAAGTTAACCATTAAGACACATCTGGGACTTTGTGCCACAATCTCTTAAAATTGGCGATATAGACTAGTAGGATTTATATCAAAGAGTGAGATGAACATGTATCTCTTGTGGGATGAGCATCCCGGAGCGTCCCAGAAAGTCTATAGAAATTATTTTTAGATTGACAGCTATAAGGCGCCAATGACTCGCTTAATTAATGCATTTTACTTTTCGGTTTCTTCATCGAATGCCTGAAACTAACGCAACTAAAGCAGGTTTACAGAAATTAGCCAAACGCTTCCAATTTATGTAGTACATTGATAATTAATTAATTTACCCAAGGTCAGACTCTCTCATTTATGCTGACACAACGCCACTATACAATCCTCATTGTTGATGATTTGCAAGATAATCAGGAAATGTATCGGTGCTATCTAACAACCGATTCAGATATAGCTTATACGATTTTGGAAGCAAAATCAGCAAAGGATACATTAATGCTGTGTCGCACTTTGGTAACTGGAAGCGACCAAAGTACACTTGACGCAGTTCTGTTAAAATCTAATCTTAGCGATGGAGATGGATTAGAAATTTTAGCAACGCTTAAAGGACAACTAGGAGAAAACTGTCCTCCTGTAGTAATTATTGATGGTGACAATGTTGCACTGGCAGTGAGAGCAATCAAAGAAGGTGCCGAAGATTATTTGGTTCATGCTCAAATGACACCTGAGCAGTTGCGGTTTGCAATAAAAAGCGCTATCGAGAGTGGCGAACGGCGGAGGATACTGCACAACGAAGAACGCACGGCTGAACTAGAAGCAACGCTACAGAGTTATTACGATAATGCGTCGATGATGATGGGCGTAGTAGAGTTAACTGAGAATGATATTATTCACATTTACGATAACAGCACCACCTGTGACTTCTTTGGAGCTGCGCCTAATAGTACTATCGGGAAACTAGCCAGCGAGTTAAGAGTGGCGCCTGATCTTATCCAAAAGTGGCTAGGTTACTATCGAGAATCCCAAGAACGGCAAAAACCCGTGCAATTTGAGTATGTTCACAGCGATGAAACCAAACATCAACGTTATTTATGGGTGACAGTGTTCCCTATTAAGCCTGCGTTGTTTGTGTCTCCCCGATTTTGCTATGTCGCAGAAGATATTACTGAACGTAAACGAACTGAGGAAGATTTACTACAAAGCAAGACACAGCTTCAACAACAACTAGCTGAGATTGAGTTAATTTACCAATCAGCTCCCATTGGACTAAATATAATCGACACCGACCTACGCTTTGTGCGAATTAACGAACGGTTGGCAGAAATCAATGGATTTTCTGTGGAAGAGCATATAGGTCGCACGGTACGAGAGTTACTGCCACATATAGCCTCAGAAACCGAACCACTGTTACGGCGTGTACTTGCAGGAGAGCCACTTTTAAATGTGGAAATTGTTGGAGAAACTCCGGCTCAACCTGGTGTGCAACGCACTTGGTTAGAGCATTTTTTGCCATTAAAGATTGGTGAGCAAATTATTGGCATTAATACAGTTTGCGAAGAAATTACTACTCGTAAGCAACATGAAGCCGAGTTACGGCATTTGCTGCAAAAGCTGAACTTCCATGTCGAAAACTCTCCACTAGCGGTAATTGAGTGGGATAGCAACTCGCACGTTATGCGCTGGTCTAAAGAAGCTGAACGCATTTTTGCTTGGCAAGCTTCGGAAGTAATGGGCAAGAAATTAGATCAATGGAACCTCGTTTTTGAGGAAGATGCCAAACGAGTGGCAAATATGGTGACGCGATTAATCAACGGCTTAGAAACACGAGTAGTAATACATAACCGGAATTACACTAAAGATGGGAGGGTGATTGATTGTGAGTGGTATAACTCTGCTTTAATAGATGAAGAAGGCAAATTAGTTTCAGTACTATCGCTAGTGCTGGACGTGAGTGAGCGTGTACAGTTATTATCAGAGCGCGAGCGTGCTTTGCAACAAGAACAAGTTGCGCGCGAACAAGCAGAACGTGCCAACCGCATTAAAGATGAATTTTTGGCAATTCTCTCCCACGAACTGCGTACTCCACTTAACCCCATCCTTGGTTGGATTAGACTATTGAAAGGTGGTAAGTTAAGCCCAGCAAAGGTTACTGAAGCCATAGACATTATTGAGCGCAATGCTAAATTACAGGTTAACCTAATTGAGGATTTGCTAGATGTGTCCCGCATTCTTCGAGGTAAGCTCACCCTGAATGTTTCTACAGTTAATTTAGAATCCATAATAGAAGCAGCTATAGAAACAGTGCGTTTAGCGGCTCAAACTAAAGCAATTCAAATTCAAACGATACTTGAACCAAATATTGGGCAAGTTTTAGGTGATTCTACACGTTTACAACAAATTGTTTGGAATCTTCTCTCCAATGCTGTTAAATTTACTCCCCAAGGTGGGCAAGTAGAACTCAGACTTTTTCGCGTTAATTCCTATGCTCATATCTCCATCAGTGACACGGGTAAAGGCATCAACCCCACATTTTTACCACACATATTTGAACACTTTCGTCAAGAAGATACCTCAATTACAAGAGAATTTGGCGGACTGGGACTGGGACTGGCGATAGTTAGTAAATTAGTAGAACTGCATGGTGGCACTATCGAAGCTAATAGCCCAGGTTTAGGGAAGGGAGCTACTTTTATTGTCAAGCTGCCGTTAATAACTTCTAACTTAGAGTAGAATCAGACACCATCTTTTGGCGCCGTTATTCCTGAACCTCCTAAATCAGTATTAAATAACTGATTGCAATCATTATGTAATCTTTAATATAAGATTTATATACATTTAAATTAACCAATATATTACTTAAGCCTGACTGCAAATACTCTTAGAGGTTGTTTGAAAAGTATCCTTCAGTGTCATGCTGAACGCAGTGAAGCATCTCAGTACATGCTCAAACCATAGATTTTAGCCTGCGGCAAATGCTCCGCATTACGTTCCGCTACGCTCCACTCGCTTGGGACAATTTATACCTTGCTTGACTTTTCAAACATCCTTTTAAAGATTGTAGTCGCAAGATTGTGCCACAGTTACAGCGCGCAGGTTACGATTCCTACAGATATTGCAAGTTCTGCACTTCAGTAGTTTGGTGTCTAAATAACAAGTGTTGGTTGCCATAAATGTTTACGCAAGTTAATTTTTCCTTTGGGACTAAATTCTATTCCTTCTTGTTCCAGGAGTACTTTTTGCGTGTGGTCTCCACCATGACGTAGTGGAGAGTAAGATATTTCACCTTTAGCGTTTACTACTCGATGCCAAGGGATGTCTGATGATATGTCTACACGGTAAAGTGCGTATCCAACTAAACGAGGTTTACCACAAAGGTTTGCTAGTTCTGCGACTTGTCCGTATGTGGCTACTTTTCCTTGAGGTATTTGACGTACTATTTTGTATATATTTTCGTAACTTGACATTTAATTTTATTTTGTTTATTGGGATGTTGGGTTACGACTGGCGCCTAACCCAACCTACAATTATCTCATCCGTTACATCCGTTACATCCGTTGCAAAGCTTTCCACCCATTTAGCAAATTTGGGTATGTCATCGGTGTAGGAAACATAGTTCGTAAACCAGCTTGACGCTGTTGCATTGGTTCATTACTCATGTTCCATAGGGTCTCGTAGAAGAAGAATGAAACTCCTGCAAATTTACGCGCGCGCACGTTTTGCACTTGGGTTTGAATTTGTTGCATGGGAACATATTTATTTTTCAACCCACTTATTATTCCAATACTGACGGGGATATGGCTTCTTGCTGCTTTGACTTCTGGACGGTCTAATTCGCTGTTAAATACTTTTAGGTCATTGCGATATATCTGTATAATTAATTCTTCGATTAGTCCCATTCTTTCCCAACGTTGCCAGTCTGCGAGGAAAAAGTCGTAGGAAAAGCGCTGTGGGTTTGGTGATACTGAAACTAGGCAATTTTTGTTGGCTGCTTTTATTGCTGTAAATACCCGCTTCATGTAGTTTGTAATTTTATTGGCACGCCAACGTAACCATTCTGGGTCTTGGGGATTTTTGGGTGGCAGTTTCCCGCGATTTTCTTTTTTATACAACCCTACTGTGTAGGAATCATAGCCTAGTTCGGCAGGTAATCCAAAATGGTCGTCAAATTGAATACCATCTATATCGTAGTTTTTAACTATTTCTACAATTAAATCCAACATAAATTGCTGGACATCTGGACGAAATGGATTTAACCATACTCTCTCGTGTGTCCCTTCTTTGACAATTTTAGTACCGTCTCGGCGACTAGTCAGCCATTGTGGGCGCCGTTTTGCTAATTCTGAGTCAGCTGGCGCCATAAAGCCAAACTCAAACCAAGGTATTACCTTTAAACCTTTGGCATGTCCTAATTCTACAGCTTCTTTGAGCATATCGCGTCCTTGTAGTCCTGGTTCGGGGTCAAGGTTACGTCCAATAACTCTTTGGGCAACTTTACTTGGATATAAAGTCCACCCCCAGTTCCATACAGTCGGATATACTATATTAAAATTTAATTCTTTGAGACGCGCTAAAGCATTATCCAAACGCTGTTTATTGAACAGGACGTTACTATCTATATTAGTTAGCCAAACTCCCCGTAACTCATTTGCTGGTTGACGAGAAGGTATTTGCGCGGTAGTTGGTAAAGAAAATAACATTGTCACCGCTAAACTTAAAGCCACCAGTGCCGCAAAATAACGCTGTTTAATGGGGCGCCTCACACTCCACTTCAAATTTATCATTGTGTATTCGTATAACTCGTATAACTCTTTGAACGCATGATACACGTATGACCCCATATTTTGCTGATAAGTTGCTTGCAACGGATAGATAAGTATGAAATAGTATACTTTTATTAAAAAATAATTTAGTCTTCTCTAAAACTCGATTTTTGACCGTCCTTGGTGGATTATTAAGAATGATTAAGAAAAAAAAGAGATATCAGTAGCACGATATGGAGATTTTAACTCGTTTGGACGTAATAAAAGCAATTCAGGTAAACTGGGTTGTTATAGTAGTCACTTGCATTCAATTTACAATTTGGGCTTTGCTATCGCTGTTGCTTGCTGAGGTGTTGAGAGACAGCTATCACGCTTTGTGCCACCAAGTTAGTTGGTTAGCGAAATGGCACAACAAGCACCATATGGCGTATAAACGAGATTTTTCGGTAGTTTCGCTCAAAGCTTATCAAGATTCGCAGTTATACCATGATATTTTAGAATCGGGTTTACTTGTGGCAGTCGTTACACCACTGGCTTTTGTTATTCATCAAGCGGGGTTTTGGTTGGGAGTGGTTTATGCTTGGGGTTTTCTGTATGGTGCGAGTTTAAGGTATTTTCAGGGAAGTATTGAGACAGACTATACTCATTTACCTGGACCGTTGGATGAAGTTCCTTCTGTATGGCTGGTAAATAGAACCTACCACTGGCGCCATCATTTTGATAATGTGAATGCATACTATAGTGGTGTTTTTCCTCTGGTGGATAAAGTACTTGGAACCGGATTATCGCTTCAAGGTAAAACAGTAGCTATAACTGGAGCATCTGGTGCTTTAGGACAAGCGTTAACAGCAGAGCTTGTCAAGCACAGAACTAAGGTTGTCGCTCTCACAACTCGTCCAGACCAAATATCTTCTATAGATGGGATAAAAGTGCTTTCGTGGCAGATGGGTGACGAAGCTGCGCTTAAAGACAGTTTACAGAAAGTCGATATTTTGATTATCAACCACGGAATTAACGTATATGGTGCCCGCACCTCAGAAGCAATAAATTCTTCTTATGAAGTAAATACTTTTAGTGCGTTGCGGTTGATGGATATATTTATGACCACTATAACTGGGGTTTCGGACAAAGCCACAAAGGAAATTTGGGTTAACACCTCCGAAGCAGAAGTATCTCCAGCACTTAGTCCCCTTTACGAACTTAGCAAACGCACGCTTGGAGAAATTATCACCCTTAAACGGTTGGATAAGGTTTGCACCATACGTAAATTAATCCTTGGACCATTTAAAAGCCAGCTTAATCCTTATGGTGTTATGTCGGCGCCTTTTGTAGCTAAAGGAATATTATTTTTAGCAAAGCGAGATTTTCGTAATATCATCGTCACCGTCAACCCTTTGACCTATATATTGTTTCCCATCAAGGAACTTAGCACATTTTTGTACTACCGTCTCTTTAGTAAAAAGCGCTGAGTGCTGAGTTTAATTCCTAACTCTTAAATCCTAACTTTTTACTTAGCACGAGCGTACTTTCAACTCATAACTTAAATGTGGGGTCAACCACCCCACCCTCAATTTGAATACCGTGAATAAAATCGATTCAAGGTTATCCCAATAGATGTCAACAAAATTACTCAATAACCTGCTTTTAGGAAGATTTTTCTGGGTAATTTTGCTGATATTTTCTTTATTGTGCATCAAATTATAGTCAGGGCGTGAAATGATAGGTCTACTTAAAACACAACGAGAACCAAAACGAGATACAGCTAGCTCAACTGCTGCCATAAAAACACTAGCAAGGTCAATAATGGTAGCAAGCGGTGATTTTTCCTTACTTTTAGCTTGCTGTAATTCTCCACAGCGACAACAGGATATAGTTAGTTTGCTGTATGAGTTTTCATCTGTGGATATTAAAGAGATAGTTTTACCTCCAACGGCTGATACACTGTATACGACTATTGCGACTACATTGGGTTCTACTCAACCTGAAGCTTTGATGGTTAGGGGTTTGGAGTCGGTCATTTCTATTAACCAGTTAATTGTTTCTACGAACCTCATGCGCGATGAGTTACGTAAACAGTTCCATTTTCCTTTGGTACTTTGGGTCAATGATGATATTGTACGCCGTTTGGTATGGCTGGCGCCTGATTTGAAAGACTGGGCTGCGTGTACAATTCGTTTTGATGCTACAACGTCGTTTAATCAACAGTCTTTGTCGGCTTAGTTACGTATAATCACTATACGTATTTATATTAAGTTACATAAATATTATATAGCAATTCTACATATCTATATATAAATACATAAGCCTCACTCGCCCTTTTTTAAGTTTCTGTGAAAATAACGGAACAAAGGGCGAGTAAGTTTGCGTCTATTTTTGTATATCAGGGCAACAATACTATATTTATTTTGTTTAAGATTTCTTCCCGAACACTATAAGCTTAGGATGAAGAATTTGTTGTCGTTGACAATTAATCATCTACCAGAAATTAATGACTAACGATTAATTACTGCTCCTCCAGGTTTGACTATGAAAAGCAATATCACAAAAAATTCTATCATGAATCAGCGGCAAAAAGTTACTGCTTTGGTATTAAGTGGTATTTTGTCAGTTAGTAGCAGCATCACTTTAATTAAGAGTGCTACAGCGGCGCCTCTAAATTCTGCATCAACCATTACAAAAGAAGCTATAAAAGTCAGCGCTACTCGTAATTTACCTCGTTCGGTCAGAAATGCCGTTATTAGAGACTTGTCTCGGCGCCAAGGTATTTTACCAGCAAATATAAGTATAGTTCAATCTACTGAAAGAACTTGGCGTAATGGTTGTTTAGAGATAGCAGGACCCGGTGAACTTTGTACACAAGCGTTAGTTCCAGGATGGCAAGTTATAGCATCTGACGGTCGCAACAATTTTGTTTATCATACTAATAACAATGGTCGTGTTTTACGTGTTACTAATCGAAATATTGCTGATAATAGCAATAACACTCGTTTACCCAATAGAGTTCGTGATGCTGTAATTAGAGATGCATCATCTCGTTTAAGAGTGCTACCCAGACAGCTTAACATTACTCAAGCACAAGCGCGAGATTGGAGAGATGGATGTTTGGAACTCGCTGAACCTAACCGAGCATGTAGCCAAGTAATAGTTTCTGGTTGGCGTGTTGTTGTTGGTATTAAAAACGTAAGTTTGGTTTACCATACTAATGAAAGTGGTTCTATTGTTAGATTAAATAGAACTGAAAGCGATGTTAATAACAAAGGTTTATCTGATAAAGCTGAACGTGCAGTTTTAAGAGCTGCTGTTAGCAATACAGGTTTACCAGTTTCTGAGTTAGAAATTGCTAGTGTTGAACAAATAACTGTTGACGGTTGTTTGGGTTTAGCAAGACCAAATGAAGCTTGCACTAAAATAGCACAACCTGCATTTCGTGTCACAGTAGAAGCAGGTCAACGCCGTTTGGTGTACCATGTAAAACCAGATGGTTCACAAGTAAGATTAAACTTAGCAGCAAGTAATATCAAGCTGCCCCAAGTTGTCAGTGATAGAATATTAAGGCGCGTCTCTGAAGGTACAGGAATACCAGTAGCAGCATTATCGGTTGTTAATATCGAAAGTGGAAAATGGGAACAAGGACGTAATTCATTATATATATGGAAAGTAACTGTAGGTAACGAGCAAGACCGTTGGGTTTATTTGAGTAATGAGAACGGTGAGTCTTTACAGTTATTAGCAGAAGGTTTACCAAAAGCTGCAAGAAATGCCGTTTTATCTAAAGCTGCCCAAACTGCGGAGTTACCACAAAAAGATTTTGAGCTTGTTTCGTATAAGCGTAAGCAGTGGTTCTTTGGTTGTGAAGACCCAGGAACTTTACCTGCTTGTACACCGATACCAGTATCTGGTTGGGAAGTTAGCGTTAAACCAAATAACGTTCGTGATGCATGGGTTTATTTGGTTAGTGATAATGGGTCACAACTCAAACTAGTACAAGGTGGTAGACAAGACCAGGTAGGTAGCAATGTAAATATACCGATAAATATTGCTGATGCTGTTTTGCGTGATGCTTCTAAGTGGTCGGGACGTTCTGAAGATACATTTAGAATTACTTCTTCACAAAAAGTAACTTTCCCTAACCCTTGTAATTTAACATTCAACCCCATATGTGATCGGTCATATCGTCCGACTCCAGGTTGGAATGTTACGGTTGATAGTGGGTTAGGCGCCTGGACTTATTTAGTAAGTGCAGATGCTAAGATTGTAAATCAAGACCAGACACCAGCTTTGGCGCCAAGACTTGCAGAAGTAATAAAACGGGATGCTTTGAGACGTTCTTCTGGTAATGAACTAGCAAAGCTTCGTGTTACAAACATCAAGTTAGGAAATACTGAGAGATTTGATGCAGAAGTAACTGTATCGGATGGAATGCAAAATTGGGTATACGCTGTTGATAAAGAAAGTACTCGTTTTGAATACTTACCTGTAGCTAGCATACCAAGAGCAATAGTAAACAGTGTATTAGCAGATGCACAGAAACGCGCGGTTGCGAAAGTCAATGTATCTACTAAAAACATTACAGGCGCCGAGCAAGTAACTTGGAAGAATGGTAATCTTGGTTTAGATGGAAGCTCAACTACCTCTTCATCAGTAAAAGGATGGCGTATCACCGTAGCAATTGGTGGAGAACGTTTTGTTTACCACACTAATAATTTTGTTGGTAGTGCAAATAATAAAATTGCATTTCGATTAAATGAAGATGCTAGCAGAATTGTAGATGGAGTAGCAAACGGTGGTGTACCAATACCTACACGTGAATTACCACCAGCATTAACAAATGGTGTAATATTCCGATATGTAACAACAGGTGGTATTGTTGGCAGAACCTACGAAACCGTTTTACTCGAAGATGGGCGCCTAATTCAAACTCGTTTAGGTGATATAAATGATTCGGAGCGCAGAGTCTTCCGACTTTCTATTGAAGAAACAAAACGTTTTGAACAATTATTGAAACGGCAGGCAGAACTATTCCAAAATGTTACTTATCCTGCACCAAGTGGCGCCGCAGATTATATCACTTATACTCTTACCAGCGAAGATGGCACAGTTCAGTATAATGATACATCGAGCCAAAAAGTACCAGACAACTTAAAGGTTGTATTAAAAGCTTGGAATGATTTAACAGCAACAACACTCAGCAATAGATAATGTAGAAAGGGCGCCATGCCCTTTCTACTATTATTTATTTCTCTGCGTAAAAAACACCATAAATGCCTAAACCAGATTTAACTAACTGATATTGAACAATTCCGGCACGATTATTTTTTTCTAGTATCTGTAATGTAGGTGAATTCTTTTTAAAAATCTTAATAAGTCTTTTTAGAGGATATATAAATCTGCACATCATATAGATTCTAAATGCAGAATGTAATATTGCTTCTGTTTTATCATAAAATTTTATATTTTGAAAGCCTAAGTGTTGTAGAGATTGATTGAAGTCGCTGACTTTGGCAATGTTTGGAGTTGCCATACCTTCGTTAAAAAGTCTCATCATTTCGGCTTCGTAGGTGTTTTCAAATTCTCTTCTTTGGAAACCATCAGCTACTGCTATTCTACCGTCATTCTTCAACAATCTAAATGATTCTTTCAAGAAATCTTCTTTATTTTCTGAATAACATACACTTTCTATTGCCCAAACAACATCAAATGATTCGTTTGGAAAACCAGTATCTAAAAAGCTTTTGACTTTGAATTCGACAAGATGGTCAACACCATGAGCTTTTGCCAGTCTTGTCGCTTCTTGCACTTGCTTTTCGCTAACTGTAATGCCGATAACCCTTGCTTGAAAATTTTTAGCAATCCAAATTGAACTTCCACCAACACCACATCCAGCATCAAGAACAGTATCAGTAGACTTTATCTTTAATTTATCTGCCAAAAATTTATTAGTATTAATTAATGATTCATCAAAACTTTTAGTGCCTTTTTCCCAAAAACCATAGTGCAGAGCATAGCTTTCAGAATTTCGATACCAATATTTTTTATAAATAGAAAAAGTCTTGTCGAAATATTGAATTACTGTTTGATTGCTATACATTTAAAAAGCCGCTTTATTTGTTACAAATATCGAATAAAATAACTCTTGAATTTTATCAAAAGAAATTTTTTATGTATGAGTGGTAGGTAACAAATAAGATTTAGCTACTGATGAAATTACAAATTGAGTGTGCCGCTTGTGCTGTGTTGTATGATTTTATAACGATGACGACACACAACGGGATGATAAAATAATACCAGTAGTCTCTGTATATAAAGTTAGGTGAATAATTTGGGTAAGCAATTGCACCAAAATAAATTAGGTGCCGAGAGCCAAGCAAACTTCAACTTGGAAGTACAGCATGAAGTGCAGCATGGTGAAGAATCAACATTTTATTACTTTGCATATGGTTCTTGCATGTGTCCAGTGGACTTAAAGCGGTCACTAGGTGAAAAAACTCATCTTTATGTTGTAGGTACTGGAACACTAAAAGGTTATCGACTAGGTTTTTACCGCTATTCACAAACTCGTAAATGTGGTGTATTAGATGTAGTACCAGACCCAAAAGCTAATGTTAAAGGTGTATTGTACAAGTTACCTTGGCGCCTTAGCGAGCAGTTAGACAAACGTGAAGATGTGCCAAGAGGTGGTTATCGTCAAGAAATAATTGAAGTTCGCGCTCACGGTAAAGTTTATAAGAATGTGCGAACTTATGTAGTTGTTAATAAACTTGCTACTGAAGTGGCGCCGAACGATTGGTACTTTAATATAGTTTTACGAGGCGCCGTTACTTGTGGGTTGCCAGAAGAATACTGTTGGAAATTGTTTAACCATATGCATCAGTTACAGCAACAACAGTTATGCCATTAATTTTAACGGCTTGTAGCATAGGCATTTCGCCTGTGCAGTCATATCATGTCCGGTTGCTTGCCCATAATTCCCGACAATGTAGAGACGCGATTAATCGCGTCTCTACGATGGTTTTATTATGGTTATGTACCCGGACATGATATCATGTTTTTTTTACCACAGAGACGCAGAGTACACACAGAGAGTATAAGAGGATTGAACTACGCTCGTCACAAAGAGAAGAGTTAAGAGAATGATATATACATCGATAATGATATGTTTATATAACATACATGCTTGCTTGTAAATTTGTGATTTGCACACTCACGGCATGTATTTTATCACACCATTAAAGCATGGGCGTACTACTAGTAATAAGTTTATTCATAAAGTTTTGTTGGGTTTTCCTTCGGAACACTACGTGAGCGTAAAGCTTCCACCCACCCTACGAATATTAGCGCACTGAGTAGTATTGATTTCCAGCCTAATTGAGTAAATTGAAGCTAAATAATCGAAATGCGAAATACAACAATTTACAAAAAATAAAAACCCCCCTTATTAAGGCAGGGCGTGTATGCAAATTTTTTAATCTTGATCAACTTAACGATAATCAGGGTTTTGAATTTGGCGTAAGCGTGCGGCGTCGCGCATTCCATATTCAGGACGGCAGAAGCGATTTATTTGCATTTCAAAGAATTCGCGGTTTGCTTGTAAGTGTTTGGGGTTGGGGTCATCTAATGGGTATAACAAGGCAGTTCGCAATGCTTGAATTACTGCTGACGTTACGTTATACATTGACCGTTGGAAGGTAATACCCAATTGAATTAGTATGTCCTCATCACCACGGCAATGTTGAAGGTAATAATCTTTAAGATATTTGGGTAAGAAATGCAACATGTCTTGCATTAATAATGTTGGTGGAATACCAGCTGTACCTACTGGGAATACGTCAGCATAAAGGATTCCGTAGTGGAAGTCTGTTTGTTTGTCGGGCACTTGCCCTGCTTGGGCGTTGTATGATTTTGTACCTCGGAATGGTGCAGTACGATAAAATACGGCTTCGACGTAGGGTAGCGCTGCTTCGTATAGCCAGGTGAAACCTTTTGATTTAGGAATGACTTCGTAGCATTCACCGTCTACGTATACGTGGTGGTAAATTGGGCGCCCAGCAATAGCGAAAATTCCATTTACCAAGAAGTTCATTGCGTCGGGTACACCTTTGAAACCACCTTCGTCGTAAATATCCGACATTTCAAAGAACACAGGCGCCATTACTTCCCAGAATAAACCTAGGTTCGAGTAATATGACATTTGGCGGCATTGTTCGATGAACATTTCTGGGAATAATTTGTACATTCCCAGCATTAAGGGGTTACGTTTGAAGTACGCTTTAATGGCACGGTCGGCGTTAGCGCGGTATTCGTCCGAGTCTAGATATGCATCGAATTGGTTGACAGGAGCATACATGTGACGATGCCATAACATCGCGCGCATACAAGCTTCAGCAAACTCCATATTTACCCGGTCGTGTAAGAGGTGATGGAGTAGCTTTGGCATTTTTATGGTTTCACCCTTTTCCATAAACTCTAAAAGTTCAGGGTGCGCTGTTGCAGGACCACGCCAAATTCTTAAGTCAGCATCATCTCCAGCATAATGGTTGTGACGCTGTAAGTATTCATCTGAAATAAAATATTTGAAAAATGGAAATGGGTCTAAGAATACTTGTTCGGCAATATAAAGTAAGTCACGCCAGTAAAAATCCATTGGCACAGCGTAAGCTTTATATATACCAATGATTTGCATTAAGTTTTCTGGCGTATCTGGCAGCATTGAACCACCCGCTTCCAAACGATGAATGACATCGGCAAACTCGTGAGTTGAAGGTGGTAGTTTAGTCGTTTGTTTTTCAGGAGTTAATACCATCGAGATTCCCTTATTTTTGATTTTAATGGGGGGGTTTACGATATCCTCGTTATAAAAGAAAGATATTGGTTAACCCGCCCCTACTTTACGTAGTTTCAAAGTATGAAAAGTCTCTACAATTTTTTATTTCATTGCTACTTGTGGGGTGACTGTTTTTTCTATGGCTGGAATTGCTGCAACCATTGCGGTGGTGGTTGTTTCACTCCAACGTACTAAGTTATTGGGCTGGAAACCTAGGTATATAATTAATGCTGCCAAGATTAAACCGGGGATTTTCTCTGACCACAATGTGCGGGGGTAATATGCTAAGTTGTTGTCTAATTTACCGAAGCAGGTGCGGTTGAGCAAAATCACAAAATATACTGCTGTTAAACCTGTGGCTACTACACACATTAATGTAGCGATGGGAAACACAGCAAAACTACCTTGGAAAACTATAAACTCTGCTACAAACCCTGTCATTCCTGGAATACCCGCGCTTGCCATACCACCAAGTACTAATAAAGCACTTGTTAAAGGTAAACCGCGAATGGGACTCATCAAACCGTTGAGTTGGTCTAGTTCTCGTGTACCCGCTTTAGCTTCAACGACTCCAACAAGGTGGAATAGCATGGCTAAAATTAGACCGTGACTCACCATTTGGGCAACGGCGCCAACGAGTGCAAGAGGTGTACTAGCAGCAGCAGCGAGTAAAATGTAACCCATGTGACCAACCGAACTGTAAGCAACCATGCGCTTAATGTCCTTTTGAGCAACAGCGGTGACTGTTCCGTAGACGGCACTAGCGGCGCCCCAAATTGCTAAAGTTGGTGCAATAACGCTCCATGCATCCGGGAACAGACCTAAACCAAATCTGAGTAAACCGTAAGTTCCAAGTTTTGCTAAAACACCACCAAGAAGAATTGCTATTGGTGCAGATGCTTCAACATAAGCATCAGGCAACCAAGTGTGGAATGGAACCAAAGGTATTTTTATGCCAAAGCCAATTACAACTCCAACTAAAAGTAGCAATTGTAGTCCACTTGACAAACCTTGAACCGAAATAGTGTCCATTGCAAAGCTTTTAGCGCCTGTCAGCCATACTATTCCTAAGAAGCTTGCTAAAATCAAGGCACCTGAAACAGCAGTATAAATTAAGAATTTAATTCCTGCGTAAGCACGTCTTTCACCACCCCAAATAGAAATAAGCAGGTAGAAAGGAATTAATTCAAATTCATAGAACAGGAAGAATAGTAGTAGATTCTGTGCTGCAAACGCTCCTGCAACTCCACCACTAATAAGTAGAATTAGTGAGTAAAAAAGTCTGGGACGCTCTGTTTGTTTACTACTGCTGTAAATGGCAATCCAAGTAAGAAAGCTATTTAGTACCAACATCAGAATAGATAAACCATCTGCTCCCAGTTGATAGTTCAAACCGAGAGTTTCATTCCAAGGTAGATACTCAGTTAACTGCATCCCTGGATTGGTAACATCAAATTTCAGTAAGATAAACAGGTTCCAAAGAAAAACTAATCCTGCAATAAACAAGCTTACAAACCGAACATTACCCGCAGGCAGCTTTTTCGGAAGTAAAGCAACTACTAACGCACCTAAAATTGGCGCCCCAATTAAAACGCTTAACATAAATTCATTTATTGATGGTCTAAATAAGGTGGGCAGTGCCCACCCTACATGGTTTATTGAGGAAGTAAAGAAACAGAAGCGGACATTAAATTCATAAATTCGTCTCCCCAGAATTGCCAGGTAACGAAGGCGCCTAATAGACTAACTCCAAGCAAAATAGTTAATGCGTAGAATTGTGTTTGTCCAGAGTTACTGTATTTGAGTCCTTCACCACCACCAAGGGAAATTAAACCAAATAGGTTGACGATACCATCAACGACGAAGCGGTCAACAATATCGGTAAGTTTTGATATTAAATCGACACCCAATACTATGCTCGCACGGTATAGCTTGGGAGTGTAAAAATCGTAAGCAAGTAAGTTTTGTAGAGGTTGCAGCGGAAGTTTAACTGGTTTGGGAATGAAGTCACCCAAGTAAATCACACCACCAATGCTTACACCAAATATACTCGACCATATCAGCAACAGAGCTACATCTTTATTTAGTACTGCCCAAGAAGGTAGTAAAGAGAAGCTTTCTAGTATCAATGGTAAGTGCAATACAAATCCAGCTAAAATAACCATCGGTAATACCATTGGCCAGAAAACTTCAGGAGAGCGTTCACTCATTTGTTTAGCTTTACCACCCCAAATTAAACCAAATTCACGGGTTAAGCTAAATGCCGTTAAAGCATTAACGAAAATAATGACTCCAACTAAAAGAGGATTCGTTGTCCAAAGTGCGTCTGCGAGTTTGAGTAGTGCCCAAAAAGAACCTAATGGTGGGAAACCAATCAATCCAAGGGCGCCTACAATAAAAGCTAGACCAGAAATTGGACGACGCGACCACAAACCACCAAGTTGAGTAACATCTTGAGTAATGCTATTCCAAACAATTCCACCAGTAGACATTACTAACAATGCTGCTGATAAAGCATGGCTAAGTACCAGTAACAATGCAGCTTCGTCTTGCTGAGTTCCTACAGCAATGAATATTAAACCCATGTAAGCACTTACCGAATATGACTGACAGCGCTTAACATCGATTTGTGCTATGGCAATAAGTGAAGCTCCTATTGCTGTTACAGAACCAATAGCTACTATTGCACCTGATACAAATGGCGATAAGCTGAATACTGGTTGTAATTCTATTAAAACCCAGGCGCCGGAAGCAACAACAACCGAGTTCCGCAAAATTGTACTTGGTACAGGCCCTTCCATAGCTTCATCCAACCACAAGTGCAGTGGAAATTGCGCGCACTTACCCATTGGACCTGCGATTAACGCTAAACAAACTAAAGAAATTATTGTAGGGTTAACATTGGCAGTTTGTGCCCACTGCGCTAAATCTGTATAGTTCCAAGTTTGTGCTAAAGGATATATACCCAATACACCCATTAACAAAATTAAATCACCTATCCGTTTTGTCAGGAATGCATCGCGCGCTCCTGTCACCACTAGAGGTTGGCTAAACCATAGTCCAACTAATAAATAAGTTCCCAGCGTTAATATTTCTAAAACTACATAACTACAGAACAAACTATTAGAAAGAGCTAAACAACATAACCCCCCTTCAAACAAACCCAACAAAGAGAAGAAACGTCCCCAACCCCAGTCCATTTCCATGTACCCGATGGCGTAAATTTGTGCTAAGAAATTTAATCCACACAGTACAGTCATCGCAGCAACGTTGACGGATGTTACCTCTATATCTATTGATATATTTAACCCAGCGGTTGAAAGCCAAGGGATAAATATTTCTTGCGGTGGATGGTTCCAAGTCCCAGTTAGTGCTAAAGCGCTATGAATAAACGATGTAAACGTCATAACTAGGTTGGCATAACCAGCTGGTCTTGGACCTGTGACACGATTGACCCCAGGCGACCAAAGTAAGGCTATAAGCCCGCCCAGAAGGGCATAGCATGGCACCAACCAAATGGTGTCAAGCAAGTACTGTATCATTAACTTACCTCTAGATTTGCAGCATTAAACCAGGGGCTGTTCCCATCAACCTAAATTCAGGCACCCCAAAAATTGCAACTTATGCAAATTTATATTTAATTAATCTTATTAGTTATAGGGTAACTTTATATGGCTCAAAATGGAATTATTATTTGAAAAAAATCAACGATAGATGCTCTAACTTTTTCTTATATCAAGCATCATCACTATATCTAATCTTTACTATCGTATCTCGTCTATGGATTTATTTAACTCTATCCATAATGGTTCGCGCGCGTCAATCCAGTGTATTCGTTACCTCTATCCTGAACTATTAGGTCTTATTTATCATTTATAAATAGATTTTCTCTAGAAAAAGTATTTAGTTGTTTTAGATGCTTAATCGTAGATTTTTGTAAATAAGCAAATGTACTTTTATTAAAAAAACTGGCTCTTCAGTACTTGTTATGCTAAACTAACAATTAAAGTGCCAAGCTAATAAGCATCGAACTCGGAAATTTTCAAAATTTCTAAACCCATAAGCCGAGCGCTTAATTAATTTTATTTTATTATTAATACCTTCAACGGCGCCGCTAGTCGTGCCATTATCAAAATAAGCAATAATTTCATCAAACCAACGAATAAAAGTGTTATTGCTATTTGGAAAATATGTTTTAGCTTTTGAAAGCCACATACCTAATTTAAATACTGCTGGATACCAATGATTAGTTTTATTAAAAATTTTTCTAAGTTTTTCCTTTAATTCATGCATCATTTTTAAAGTAGGAGATACAGCTTTTACTTGAATTAATTTCTTTATTTGTTCTTCATTTAAGTCCTTTTCATTTTTAAGTAAAGCATATTTACTATTTTTCAATCCTTCTAATATTTTTTCATATTCATCTTTCTTTTCAGATGTTTCTGCTAATTTAATTAGTTCCTCTATTTTGTACTTTTCTCTCTTCCTCTGTGTGTCTAATTCTTTATTTACTTGCACCATTACGTGAAATCTATCGGCGACGACTTGAACGTTAGGCATTAATTCTATCACTAAATTTTTGTACCCTTGCCATAAATCTATACTCACTTCCTTAATTTGCTCTAACACCTCAACTCCCCAACTGATAAGAACTTCCTCGATTACTCCTTGTGTACGTGCGTTCAAAATAGCGATTGGTTTAGATGTATCTAAATCTATTAACACTGCACAGTAGTTACCCTTTCCTTTTCTTAAAGCTATTTCATCAATTCCCAGCCTTTTTAAATTCTTAGGTTTTGTTAAATTTAGTTTTTCAGATGCATCTTTTAACATTCTTTCTATCTCTTCTGTTGTGACTATACCTTTTGATGCCACGCTATGTATGTCGTTTTCTAAAACTTCTTGTATTATTTTGTTTGCAAGGCGATTTGTATAGGTTCTTTTCTTTCTTGCAAACTCAAATTCTTCACTAAACGGTTTTTTACAAATTCTACATTTAAATTGGCGCCGATTTATTTCTAAAAAAATTGGTTTCTCTCCAAAAGGTAAATCTTTAATAATATGACGATGGTTTTGATGTAGTTTATGACTCTCCGTACCACAAGATGGACATACACTATACAGCTTTATTGGCTCTGTTCGTAAAATTATTCCAATTTCGTTATAAATGCTGTGCGATATAACTTTTACTTCGTCTATATCCAGAATTTGTGATAAGATTTTTATATCTTTTTTATTAGTCATGACTGTAAATGTACCCTAAAATACAATGAACGTACATACAGTCAATAATAAATAAGACTTACAAGTCAATCCTATCAAGCATTTTTGTAATATTTTTTACAATAAATTAATAATAGTTGACATCTTTATTTAACAATTTAGCATAACAACTACTGAAGAACCAAAAAACTTAACTTTTTCTATTATCATATAAATAAAAATCAAATTTAATTATCATTATCATTATCATTAGTAATCTTGTAGAGTGGGCATCCTTGCCCGTTCTAATATAAAGACGTTAGGACAGGCAGGATGCCTATCCTACAAGATATAAAAATTTATAGCTTGATGAATGAGGGTGTAAACTTTAAATCAGCGGTCTGGGTATATATTACTAATGGATTATTGAGCATACCGACAGGCGCCGGTTTCATTTCTCCTCTAAAATCAAGGAACTGGACTATGATTAGATAAGCGACAGCTAAAATAATAGAGATGGCGCCAGTAAGTACAGCGACTATTTTGGAGCGGTTCATTAAGATTTCCTACCTAAGCAATGATATTAATTTTACGTTGCATCCCCTAAATTGTTGCTTTTAAGTTCTGTAAATGTATCTATAATTGAACTGAGAGATTTTTTAGCAATTAGAATAAAGCAAACTATTTGTTCGGTGCGTCGAAACCCTATAACCGCTTGGAGACGGTGATAGATACCATTTTTGCTATTACCTTGAAAATCTGGGCAACGTTTGAGTGCAGCATCTAATAATTTGAGGTATAGCGAGTAGTCTTCAAACAGTGAGTATCGTGCCATATCGAAGTAACCAGCTGCTAACGCACGTTGATAATTGCTCGAAAGTCGTTTATTTTGTACTAATTTACGTTCTGCTTTTTCTAAAACAACACAGTGACCCATTACCCAGCGTGGTCGAGAAACTGTTGAGACAGTGACGTTACCATAACGTCTATATATAGAATAGCAGCCAGGTTGATACATAACTTTGGCGCCACGCATGACAATAGAGATAAAAAAGTCCCTATCTTGTGCAGTGCTAAGTGTTTCATCCCATCCATCACTACGTTGAATAGTTTTACGTCTGTAAAGTAAAGCTGCTACAGCAACCCACCATGTACCAAGTAAAGATTCGAGAATATCAGTTTGCTGTCCAGTAATTTTGATATCACCAAGCTTATAGCTACCGTTACTGTAATGATATTGATGACGCCAGTCTCCGTAAACAACATCGGCGCCTGTAGATTCGAGAAAATCAACTTGACGTTTTATCTTTTCCGGTAGAATATAATCATCTGCGTCTAAAAATTGGATGTATTCGCCTTTTGATAAAGAGAAACCAACGTTGCGCGCATGGTTTCCTCCTGTGTGGGGAATTTGGCGCCAGATAATATTATTATACTTTTCAGCATAACTCTTGATAATTTCTAGAGAATTGTCTTTAGAACCATCATCGATAATGATAATCTCAATATTTGGATAAGTTTGCCATAAACAACTTACGATGGCTTCGGCTATCCACTGGGTAGCATTATAACAAGGTATGATAATTGAAACAAGTTTAGTAGACATAATAATATAGTTATATGAAGGTTATATGAAGAGTTTTTGTGGTAAGCACTGAAGTGCTTATTACGATGGTGGGAGGTTTGTCACTTTCCAGGTGTGGGGTTGGTAGAATAGAGATTGACTAATAACTTGATTTGCTTTTACCGCAAATCTAAATGACTGTACGATATCTAATGATTGCACCCCCTGTTTAATATAGATTTTGGCGTTGTACAAACCTGGCAGCAAGCAACAATATGGCATTTGCATTTG
Source organism: Calothrix sp. PCC 7103 (assembly GCF_000331305.1). Lineage (GTDB taxonomy): Bacteria > Cyanobacteriota > Cyanobacteriia > Cyanobacteriales > Nostocaceae > Dulcicalothrix. The sequence goes on from NZ_KB217478.1 coordinate 3,003,162, forward strand.
AATTTCAACGGCACCACTATGTATTTTAATTAATTTGTTATCACTTGCTGATGTAATGTATAAAAGACGCTCATATTGTCCTGATAAAGCCGAAATTATGACACCAAGATTTAAATTGTCTATATTTTGATAAGCTTTGCAATTAATAGCTAAATTTGCAGGTTGACCTGATATTAATATTGGGATTATTTCACCTTGATTATCTTTGAAGCATAATGAAGTAATATCAACACCCATACTTTCGGATTCATGTTTAGCTGGTAAATACATAATGCTCGAAGACTCAGAGTAAGTCACCATGTTTAAATCGTCTTCGTAAGCACGAATCACATCAGCAGTGTTACCAGATGTGATAATATTACCCTTTGCTAAATAAATCGAAGATTCACATACATTTAGTACAACATGTGGATTGTGAGCTACTAAAATAAAAGCTGTTCCCTGTTCCCGTAGCTGTGCTAGTTTTTGGTAGCACTTCATGCGAAATTTTATATCACCAACAGCTAATACTTCGTCAATTAATAGTACATCTGGTTCAATATGAACAGCGCAAGCAAACCCTAAACGTGCTGCCATTCCTGAACTATAAGTTTGTACAGGTGCATCAATGGCAGTATCAATTTCGGCAAAATCAATTACGTCTTTTAAGCGTTTAGTAATTTGTTGTGTCGATAACCCCAATATCGACATATTGGCATAAATATTTTCACGTCCTGTAAGGATGGGGTTAAACCCGGCGCCTAATGCAATAAGTGGCGCCACTCTACCACGCACTTTAATACATCCGGTGTCAGGTTTCATTAAACCGCTAATCAAACGTAATAAAGTAGTTTTACCTGCTCCGTTGGCACCGACTAAACCAAGTGCTTCACCAGGTTTTAGTTGTAAACTAATATTTTGTAATGCCCAAAATTCTCCATTACGTAGTTTTTCACTGTTTCTATTTGTACCTGTAATTTCTGTAATAATATCTTGAACACCATATTTTAAAGACTGTTTGAGATTACGACAGAATTTTTTGGATACATTCTCAATAATTAAATAAGTCATATTTTCTAACCTACCCGCTCAACAACAAATGGCATCGCAAGACGAAAGGCAATCCATGTTAGAATTAACCCAATAAATGTAATAATGCTAACAATCCAAAATGCTGTAGATTGCGATAAGTTACCAGTAGTTGCTAACTCGCGCGCTGTAACTAGTAATGGTGTGACAGGGTTAAAATTTACTAAAGCTGCAAAAATACCTGTTTTGGGAACTGGATATATTACAGGTGTGAGAAATAACCAAAACCCTGTTATTAATGTTAATCCTCTGGATATATCTTGATATAGTAGACCGAGTGGCGCCAGTAATATACCAATTAATGTTCCAAGTAAGATTAAATGAATAATTGCGACTGGGGCTAATATAATTGTCCAGGTGACTGGTATTTGAAACCAAATAAATAAGGCAATAATTAGAAGAATTTTAATAGCAAAGTTAAATAAGGTTTCTCCGAGTTTGGCTATAATTAATGCTTCGCGTGGAAAGTTGACTTTTGCGAGTATTGGTCTTGCTTGTGTAACTGCTTGTAATGGAGCATTTAACGCTTCGACGAATGTTTGCCAAAGTGCCGTGCTGAAGGTGACGTATGCTGGGTATGGTATATCTGTTTTTCCTACTTGAATAACGTTGGCTTGGTTTGCTAGGGTAAATCCTGCTGCCATAACTATGGGTGGCAGAAATGCCCAAGTTATGCCAAGTAAAGATTGACGGTATTGTGAGTTGATGTCGCGTACCATGAGTCTCCATGCTAGTTCGCGCGATGCAAGAAGGTCTTGCCACATTTCGCGAAGTAGTTTTTTGGGATGTCGGAGACTGCTTAGAGGTGTGTAAATAATTTCTCGTTTCATAGTGTCTGTATTCTCTCTGTGTACTCTGCGTCTCCGTGGTAAATAAATCTTTTTTTCTGACCACAGAGACACAGAGAGCGCAGAGGAAGAGGGTTGATATTTTTTGGTGTAGTGGTTGGTTAGGAGTTTGTTTATTGGTTTGTCGAGGAGACGCAAGAGTTTGTTGATGATTTTGGCGCCGATACGTGAGGGTATTTTACTGGTGATTGGGTTGATAATGGTCATAGACGGCGCCATCCTAAGCTAACAAGTTAATTTAATCCGCTCGAATTCGCGTTCTTGTTGGGGGACTAATTTCTGATATATTTCAACAAGTTCATCGTTGAGCTTATTAATTTCATAATGTTCTTCTACAAAACTTCTTGCTGCTTTTCCGATTTCTAACCAAGCAGCTTGATGTTCTATAAGATACATTATTTTTTCCGCAATAGCATCTGCATCTCGTTCAGGTACAAGAAAACCCGAAATAGCATCTTGAACTAATTCGGGAATACCTCCGTGGAGGGTTGCGATAACTGGTAGTCCCATTGCCATTGCCTCTTTCAAGGTGTTTACAGGTGCGTCTTGGTTGCCATCTTTTGCAGTAACGCTAGGTGCTATGAATATGTGAGAGTTATTTAAAATTTCAATAATTTCTTGCTGGTTTTTTCTTCCTAGTAATTTAATTTTAGCACTCATATTGAGCGAGTGTATCAATTCTTGTAGATAATCTTGTAAACATCCGGCGCCTATAATGTTATACTCAATATCTACATTTGGGTATTGTTCTATAACTTTGGCAACACCGCGTATTCCGTACTCAATACCTTTTTTCTCGATTAAACGACCTGTAGTAACAATTTTGATTGCACCGTTGTAATTTATATAACGTGGTTGAAAAGCAAATCGGTTACAATCAATTCCAGAACCATGCACAACTATTTTATTTGCATCACAGCCTAGTTTTATCGCGCGGTTACGAAAGAACTCGCAGTTACTTAGAAAAAAGTCACCTTCACGGAACAATTTTTTATAAACATCGTCTCCATATTCTTTAACATACCAGCTAATATCATACCCACGGAGCGAAGTAATTAACTTACCTTGAATGGCACCTATCTCACGTAATATGACACCTTCAATACCGAACATTCCAAATTGACAGTGGATGATATCGTATGCTCGTAATGGCAGTAGGGGTATAACTAAATAAAATAACCTCAACGAAGCTGCAAGCCTTCCGTATTTCAATAAATTAAGCGACCGCAATATTATTTTATATGAGGAGCGGAACTTAACAGCCAATTTTATCGCCTTAAGCAGGCGCCATACATAATTCTTAGAAACAGACGGAGCATAATATGTATGTTCTAATAAGTTGTAACTTACAACATCAGGATGAATTTTAGGTGTATCATCCGTTTCACGTGCATAAATATCAACTTGATGTCCACGCATGATTAAACCAACAGCTTGATTTAAAACAAACGTTTCAGTTAATACAGGAAATTTTTCAACTATAAAAGCAATTTTCATAACTTAACTAACAGCTTACTTGCTGTTTAAATGCTGTTTATTAAGGCATGTATAGCGGTCATTATATAGACTAGGCAGTTTTTATTGGCTCCGAAATAATATTTACATATAGTATATGTTTGTCATTTCTTTATACTAGCTTAAGATAAAATAAATATTTTATCAGTGATTTTACTCACACATTAGTTTGACTTTCCACTTCATCTTAGGCATTCTCCTCTGTGTCTCTGTGGTAAAATATCTGCCCTCAAAACTATAAAATCCAAATATGGTTACGATTACTAGTATTGTTGTAATACTTTATTTACCATGTCTCTAGCAGAAGAATTTCTTGCGCGTTTACCAGGTAACGTATGGGGTGGGTTACAGCGTGCTGATACCTTACTCGAACAATTGCGTAAAGGTAATATTCCTGTACCCACAGTAGTTACAGAAAATTCTGAGTGTATTGGTGATATTGAATCGGATGTGGTAATTTGCGGTGGTACGCTAGGAATATTGATAGGCGCCGCTTTGGTACTTCGAGGTGCCTCAGTCGTACTATTAGAAAGAGGTATTTTAAAGGGAAGAGAACAAGAGTGGAATATCTCACGCCATGAGCTACAAGTATTTGTAGAGTTAGGACTGCTTACAGAACAAGAATTACAAAGAGCAATAGTTACAGAATATAATCCTGCACGAGTAGCGTTTCACGAGGGTGTAGAAATTTGGGTAAAAGACGTACTTAATATAGGAGTAGATCCAGCATACCTACTAGAGAAACTCAAACAAAAATTTCTAGAGAAAGGCGGTAAGTTATATGAAAATACGCCATTCCAAGAAGCCGTCGTGCATCTAGACGGTGTAATTATTAATAAGCAATATAAAACCAGACTTTTGATAGATGCGATGGGACACTTTTCACCCATTGTCCAACAAGCGCGCCAAGGAAAGAAACCCGATGCAATTTGTTTAGTAGTTGGAACATGTGCCCAAGGTTTTCCGGAAAACCGAATCGGTGACTTGTTGTTATCTAACACACCCTTGCACAATCAGTGTCAGTACTTTTGGGAAGCGTTCCCAGCTAAAGACGGAAGAACAACATACATGTTTACTTACATGGATGCAAATTTGCGGCGCCCAAACTTAGCAGCACTCTTTGAGGATTATCTCCGCTTAATGCCTCAATACCAAGGTGTGGAATTAGAACAGCTTGATATTAAGCGTGCATTATTTGGATATTTTCCATCCTATCGAGAAAGTCCGTTACAAACACCTTTCCATCGCATCTTACCAGTTGGAGACAGTAGTGGCAGTCAATCGCCGTTAAGTTTTGGTGGTTTTGGGGCAATGGTACGACATCTACGCAGGTTGACACAAGGTGTAGAAGAAGCGCTAGCGAGTGATGAGTTATCAAGTAAAGCTTTATCATTACTTCAACCATATCAACCCAACTTAACAGTTACATGGTTATTTCAGAAAGCCATGAGTGTAGGAATAGAGCAAAAAATAGGCGCCAATCAAATAAATAATTTGTTATCAGCAGTGTTTATCGAAATGCAAAAACTAGGAGAACCAATACTCAAACCATTTTTGCAAGATGTAATTCAATTTTCAGGGTTGACGCAAACCTTAATTAAAACAGGTTTACAGCATCCACTACTAGTTATGAGAATAATACCTCAAGTTGGAATTATTGCATTACTGGATTGGACAGTGCATTACATAAATCTTGGTATTTACTCTATCTTATATTCATTAAATCAACATATGAAACCGTGGATAGAAAGATTATCATTACAACAACAATATTACTGGCACCGTCGCATCGACGCATGGAAATATGGTTCAGGAGGAGACTATTTTGATTGAGAAGTACGCTCGTTGTAAGCACTTTAGTGCTTCTCTATACAAGCACTGAAGTGCTTACAACAAATCTTTATAAAACCTTTTCAAAAAACATGTTAGAAAAACGAACCACAGGAAACAAAAACTTTACAACATTAATCAATTTACTACGAGAGCGGCAAACATTTCTAGAAGAAATACGCCAAGGAGTGAGACTACCCACAAAAATCATCTCCTTACTAGTATGCAGTTCCCTATTCCTAGCAATATACGGAGGAATAATAGGCGCCTATCACAGTTGGATGCAAGCACTATCATCAGCAGTCAAGCTACCAGCATTATACCTACTAACCCTACTAATCTGCCTACCAACCCTATACTTCTCCAATATCATATTTGGTTCCAAACGCTCATTTCCCCAACACTTTGCTTTAGTCCTAACAGCAGTATCAGTAATCAGCGTATTATTATTTAGCTTTGCACCAATAACACTCTTCTTCCTAATAACCACCAACAACTACCAATTCCTAATCCTCTTAAACGTCATCATTTTTTCTCTGACAGGATTTATTGGCATCTCCTCACTAAACCAAGCAGCAAAAATAGTCTTAGAACAAGACGGAGAAGGAAGTGACGTGCGTCGTAAAATCATCCGCTCCTGGTTACTACTATACGCATTCGTAGGCAGTCAACTAGGATGGACACTACGACCATTCTTTGGCACACCCGACTCACCCTTCCAACTATTCAGAGAACGAGAAGGAAACTTTTACCTAAGCGTACTGCAATCAATAATGTACCTCCTAGGCTTCCGTTAACTATACTCCTTTCTTCTCTTCCTTTGCGTCCTTTGCGTCCTTTGCGGTTAAATAAAAAACTCATGCTTCAACAAAAAAAGACAAACAATATCCAACACTTCACAGTACTACTAAGCCTACTAAGAGACCGTCAAAACTTCCTAGAAGAAATCAAACAAAGCATACGCTTACAAAGCAAAGCAACATCACTATTCGTCACCAGTTCTATATTCTTCGCTATATACGGCGCCATAATAGGTTCATCCCACAGCCTTGCCCAAGCACTAGCAAGCGCCATCAAACTACCAGCATTCTACCTACTCACACTAATAATCTGTTTCCCCACCTTATTCTTCTTCAACGTACTGTTTGGTTCCCGCAGTAGCGTCCAACAGCACTTCGTCGTATTAATGACAGCAATCTCAGTAATTAGCGTCTTATTATTTAGCTTCGCACCAGTAACACTATTTTTCTTAATCACCGCACCCAAAGCATATCAATTTTTCAAACTACTAAACGTCGCCATATTTGGCATCACAGGTTTCTTCGGCGTAAAATTTCTATACGAAGGAATGCAGTTATTATCAGAGCTAGATGAAGTCGGCAAAAAAACCCGCACCAGTATATTAAGGTCATGGTTACTACTTTATGGCTTCATTGGAATGCAGCTAGGTTGGTTCCTAAGACCATTTTTTGGCTCACCAGATACTAAATTCGAGATGTTTAGAGCAGTACAAGGCAACTTCTATTTAGATATAGTAGCAGCAGTATCCGAAATTTTAGGCTACCGCTAATATTTGAGAAGTTGTAGCACAGGCATCCCTGCCTGTGCAGTAATTTCATTTTATTTACCACAGAGGGCACAGAGGTAAGAGGAATAAACCACAAAGGCACAAAGGTCACAAAGGAAGAATAGCAAGGAGAGAATACAACAAAACTGTGGTGCCTTAAATTTTGTTAACCATATAGTACATAAATTATTAAAGCTGGTTTTTCCATTGGTCTAACCCGATAAGAAGAATATTTTCTAGCCAAGATTGAAATCTTTGAATAACAAAGTTTTCTTGCTCTGTATAAGAAAATTGGAAGATTTCGCTACATAAAATATCAGGTTTATCGAAAATTACTTCTTGCTGTTCTGTTTTATCTCGGTACTCAATGAAGGCAGATGCTGCCATAATACCGAAAAACTCGGCGCCTAATGCATGAAACGAAAGAGTAATTTCAGTTTGTCTCTCTTCTTTAATTTTTAGTCGAATCCAAGAATGGTAAGTTCTGGTATCAGCATAATATTCTAATATTTTAGCAGTGTAAACTACTTGTTGTCTAAACCAGTCAGCATTCCTTTCATTACTTCGTTCAACCAAAGCAAAATAACTTGATTCTAGTTTTTTTAATTCATTATTTAAAGCAAAAGCAACTGCACCAAATTTTTCTTCTGCAATATTTTCCAGATGATGGGAAAGTTCAAAAGCATGGTTTTGCATTTGCTGCATAGATTTTTGCTTTCTAGCTTTCAAACGCTCTATACTAGCTAAAATAACTCTTGTAAGTGGCTCATGGTCGTTAATAACATTTTTAGAAAGGGTTAATGCTTTAACAAATGCTTTTTTTTGAAGCTTTGTAAATAAACTAATCAAACTTGATAAGTTTCCATTGTCTGATTGCTCTAATGCGTCAAGATATTCATCCCGGTCATAACGTGTGACAACAAGAGGAAACCAATTTGCTTTGATAAAAATAAGCGAAGCTAACGCGCGCGCAACTCTTCCATTACCATCTTGAAATGGATGAATTTGAGAAAATCGATGATGTAACCAAGCTGCTTCAACTTCTGGTGGAACTCTTTGCTTCATATGCTCTAAATGCATACTAACCAAACGTTCCATTTCAGATTGAACTTGCATTGGAGGGCAATACTCATAAATTCCATCTTTACGAGTTGGATTATTTGGACATTGCTTCCACTGTCCTTGTAGAAGAGGAACTTGAACTTTACGTCCAAAAACATCAACAGCATCAACAGTTTTTTGGTACCGTGTTAAAATCTGATGCAATTCTCTAATAAAGAAAAGCGAAATTTCGCGTCCATCTTGCACAAAATGAAATAATGTTTCTAACGCATCTTGGTGAGCAATTAAAAATTGAACTATTAGTTCTGCTTGTTTATCAGTTGCATCATAGGCAATTAAAGCTGTTTGAAATCCCTTTTCAATTAGAAGCTGTGTTGTCTCCTTATCAATAAAATAAAGATTTTCAATTATACCTGTTTCAATTGCCCATTCTCTACTTAATTGTTCGTTAAACTTTTTAAGTGTATCTGAATGTTGGAGTTTTTCAAGCTGACTTCTCCAAATTTCAGCAACACTTTCTAGTTCAGACGATGCTAACGCTACCCAGTTTACAGGTAAATCTTCAATTGGCTCCCATTTATTACGAATTAGTACCATATTTATTTCCTCTATAAATGAGTATAAATCTATGCCCGCAGTCCCAGCCCTTTAATTAATATTTTTTCTTGTAGACGTGAGAAAAGGTTGATTAAACGTGTTAAATCTCCTGAATCTGCTGCTTCCGCAGCATTAATATATTCTTGACGGTCATGACGTGTAATTACTATAGGGAATAATCCTTGACGTATAAATATTAATGATGCCAAAGTCCGAGCAACTCGACCATTCCCATCTTGAAAAGGATGAATTTGTGTAAAGCGATGATGCAACCAAGCAGCTTCAATCTCTGGTGGTACACCCATCTCTAAATGATTGTTATGCATTTCAACCAAACGCTCCATTTCTGATATAATTTGTTCAGGAGGGCAGTACTGATGTATGATACCGTCTGGACGCTTAGGATTATTCGATTGATATTTCCATTGTCCATGCAATAAAGGTATTTCAACAAGATTATCAAATGAATCTTGTGCCCATGTAGTTGCTACCGTTTTTTACTCAAGCAGTTGCCAACAAAATGCAAAACGGTGCTTGATATTGGGTGTGGAACAGGTGAATTTTCACGTCTTTTGGCTAAACGCTTTGAAACGGTTGTTGCAATCGACCTATCTCCAAATATGATTGAAGTTGCCAAGCAGCGTTCACAACAGTTTTCAAACATAGATTTCCAAGTTGTTGATGTTTTGCAATGGCAGGCGCCAGCCGAGCAATTTGATATGATTGTTTCTATTGCTACACTTCATCATTTGCCAGTTGAGAATTTGTTACCTAATTTGAAAGCTGCTTTAAAACCTGGCGGAAGAATAATCATCTTAGATTTACTAGAATATGAGAACATGCTGGATAAATTAAGCGATTTTATTGCTGTTCCATTAAATTGGCTATTTCATACACTAAAAAGTAGACATGTTCAAAAGTCACCGCTTGCAGCAGCAGCTTTAAGAGAGCATCTTCGTACAGACAAATACCTTACCTTTTCACAAGCACGACGAATTTACACAAGCTTATTAAAGAGAGCAAAAGTTAGAAAGCATCTATTTTGGCGTTACTCAGTAGTTTGGGAGAAGCCATCGGCAGCATAGTAACCCGAATAGAGAAAAAGTAATAATTATTCGCGAAGTGCCTCAATTTGACAACGAGTCGTTGTCAAAATAGTACATAAGGATAGGAAATTATTGGTTCTCATTTGTACAGACGCTAGTTAAGCGAAAGATTATGTTAGTTCAGTTAGTTTTCTGGGAATTATATAACTACATAGAATGCAACAAGATATTTCTTACGTCGTCGAATATGATTATGATGTTTTACTAGATTCTGAATTATGCGTCTTTTTATATGTGTACTTTTATTGATTGTTACGCTTGCTTTTCCCTTAGCACACGAAGTAAATTCGGCGCCTCTAACTTCCCCGGTTGAGCAGTATTTAATTCAAGCTAAGTTTAAAGAGGGGGAAGCTGCGATGAATGCAAAGCTTCAGAAAAACCCTAATGACGATAACGCGCGTTTTGGGTTGGGAGTTTTACAGTTAATGGGTGGCGCCGAAAAGTTGATGCAATCTTTATACCGTTATGGTTTACAGCAAAACGGCATTACTCAATTCTTTCCTATTTTGCGTCTCCCTGTGCCAAGTAACCCTCAACCGCAACCAGTTACTTACGCAGATGCGCGAAGTATTCTGCAAAACTTGTTAAATGACCTAACTACAGTCAAAAATACTCTTGAACCTATTAAAGATAATAAAGTCAAGTTACCATTACGGATTGGCTTAACGCGAATGGATTTTAATGCTAATGGTAAATTAGAAAGTAATGAATCTTTCTGGAAAACTTTAAGCTTGTTGACAGGTATACAAGCAAATGAAAAAGCTGCACAAAATTTTGCTATTGCGTTTGATGCGGGGGATGTGGTTTGGTTGAGAGGATATTGTAATTTACTTTCAGCTATTACTCAGGTAGTTTTAGCACATGATGAAAGTAAGCTGTTTGACTCTGCTGCTCATTTGGTATTTGCCAAACCGCAAACACCATATCCATTTTTAGCAGGCACAGGCACCTTCAATTGGGGCAATATCGATATTAGTGATATTGTAGCATTTATTCACTTAATTAATTTTCCTGTTGTAGAACCACAACGTTTAACTGCTGCGTTGCAACATCTACAAGCTGTTACTGCATTAAGTCGTCAATCGTGGAAACTTATCTTAGCAGAAACTGATAATGACCGTGAGTGGTTGCCTAATCCTCGGCAAAAAGGTGTTATTCCCAATGCAGCAGTGACGCAACCAATGATTGATAGCTGGTTGAGTTTTATGAATGAAACTGATGTATTGCTTGCAGGTAAAAAGTTAGTTCCGTTTTGGCGCCAGCGTGAAGCTAGAGGTATTAATCTAAATAAAGTATTTACACAGCCAACTTCATTTGATTTGGTTTTGTGGGTGCAGGGAACTGCTGCGGCGCCTTATTTGGAAAGTGGTACAAAAACGGACACTGGTGTTTGGCAAAGATTAATGCAGGTCTTCCGAGGACAGTTTTTTCAATTTGCTGCTTGGTTTAATTAAATGCAAGGGATGGATAGTTTAACTTTGTGGCATGGGCATCCTTGCGCGTGCTTAAAAGATTTAGAGGCGGGCAGGGATGCCCGCTCCACAAGAAGTAAAATTTAGGCTACTTTGCGTCCTGCTGTTGTTCCTAGTTTTGCAAGGTGGTCTGCAAGTAGTGTTTCTAGGGTTTCTAGGGCTTTGGTGAAACCTTTGATACCTTCATCGAGTTTTTCGGAAGCCATGCGGTCTTCTGCGTGCATTTTGTCGTAGGTTGCTTTGTCAATGGTAATTTTTTCAATTGACATTGCACCGGCTTTTTCTGCGTCGAGTTTACGGGGTAGTTCGCCAATTGTTGATTGTAGTTCTGCTAACAGTTGGGGTGAAATTGTTAACAAATCGCTACCTGCAAGTTCGGTAATTTCGCCAAGGTTGCGGAAGCTGGCGCCCATTACTTCGGTTTTGTAGCCGAATTTCTTGTAGTAGTTATAGATATTGGTGACAGAAACTACACCTGGGTCTTCTGCGGGTGCATAGCTGTCGCGTCCGGTTTCTTTTTTGTACCAGTCGAGGATGCGTCCAACAAAGGGAGAAATTAGAGTTACACCAGCTTCTGCACAGGCAATTGCTTGGTGAATACCAAATAGTAGAGTGAGGTTACAGTGGATTCCTTCTTTTTCAAGAATTTCTGCTGCGCGAATACCTTCCCAAGTACTCGCAATTTTAATCAATACTCGTTCTTTGCCAACACCTGCTGCTTCGTACTGAGCAATTAAATTACGTGCTTTGTTGAGGGTTGCTTCGGTATCGTAAGACAAACGCGCGTCAACTTCGGTAGAAACGCGACCAGGAATAATTTCTAGAATCTTCAAACCGAAAGCAACTGCTAAACGGTCAAAAGCTAAGGTTAAAATATCCGCTTCTTTGGCGCCTGCTCCTAAATCTTGTTTTGCTTTTAAGAGAGTTTCGTTGACAATTTCCTGATACTCAGGCATTTGTGCCGCAGCGGTGATAAGAGAGGGGTTGGTGGTTGCATCTCTTGGTGTGAACTTAGCAATGGCACCAATATCTCCTGTGTCAGCGACCACTACAGTCATTTTCTTGAGTTGGTCGAGTAAATTAGTAGACATAAAATTCCTCTTGAAGTTTGTTTAATCAGGACTTATATCAATTGCGTTTTGCGTCGGCAGGAGTACTGTGGTATAAAAGCGCGTGTTATGTAATAGGCAATTAACAATGCCACTACGCTCGTCCTGAGTTATCCCCCTCCAGCCCTATTCTAGGCAGGTCGAATTAGATTTTACAGTGTGTTTTTATGCAGTTTTGTTAAATCATCTTGCTTTTTTTGCAACTGTAGTTATATCAACTACCGCTACTTCTTTATATTCTGTAAGGGTTTTAACCGAAGTTACTCTTGTTGTTAAATATGACTACATTTCTAAAACCTTAATAACAAATTAATAAGTTTCTCCAGAGCATTTTTTATATTGTGGCTTAGGCGTCCCACCTGAGCATTTGTACAGAATGCACAGGCAGGATGCCTGTGCTACATGATGCCTTCTTTTTGTGCCATTGATAACATGAGGTCAATGACGCGGTTTGAGTAGCCCCATTCGTTGTCATACCATGATACGACTTTGAAGAAGTTGGAATTTAGCTCAATCCCGGCGCCTGCATCAAAGATACTAGAACGCAAATCTCCTTGAAAGTCGGTAGATACTACTTCGTCTCCGGTATATCCCAAAATACCTTTGAGTCCATTTTCTGAAGCGGCTTTCATTGCTTCACAAATCTCTTTGTAGCTAGTAGATTTACTTGTTTTGAAAGTTAAATCTACTACTGATACGTCTGGGGTAGGGACGCGAAATGCCATACCTGTTAATTTACCCTTCAATTCAGGTAACACTAGTGCTACAGCTTTGGCTGCACCCGTCGATGAAGGGATAATATTTTGTGCGGCACCGCGACCTCCACGCCAATCTTTTTTACTAGGACCATCTACAGTGGGTTGAGTTGCTGTCATGGCGTGAACGGTCGTCATTAAACCTTCGGCTAACCCAAAGTTATCGTGAATAACTTTAGCTACAGGCGCCAGACAATTTGTAGTGCAGCTAGCATTGGAAACAACTGTATGCTTCGCTGGGTCAAATAAGTTATGGTTTACACCTACCACGAAAGTTTGAACTCTTTCGGGTTCTTTAGTGGGAGCAGATATTATTACCCGCTTTGCACCTGCTTTGATATGGTTTGCAGCACCTTCGTAGTCGGTGAATAAACCTGTGGCTTCTACGACATAATCGGCGCCTAATTTACCCCAAGGTAATTCAGCAGGGTTACGAATTGAAACGCACGGTATAAAGTGACCGTCAACCACAATACCATCGGGTTTTGCTTCGATAGTACCTTTGTACATCCCGTGGGTTGAATCGTATTTTAATAAATATGCCAGGTTATCGGGTGGTACTAGGTCATTAATACCTACAAACTCTATATTGGGGTTACTAATGCCCGCGCGGAATACCAACCTTCCAATCCGCCCAAATCCGTTAATACCAACTTTCAACTTAGCCAAGCGTTATCCTCCTTTTGCTGCATTTCGCTTTCAGGTTATAAGATTAAGGATGCAGCTAATTTATTTTTAGTTCAGTGACTGTTAAGTCAGAATGACTTTAATTAATGGTGACAGTAACGCTGGGTTAAACTGATTTTGATGGATTTGTTTTAAGATTTCTGGCAACGGATGAAGCGGATGTAACGGATGGTTTATGTGTGACATCCGTTACATCCGTTATATCCGTTGCCTAGCTTCCTTCGTGTCCAATATCTGTTTTGGCGCCGATGTCTTCCCATATCCAGTCTCTAACTTCGGGCATGTCCTCACCATGTTCGGTTATGTAAAGTTTGTGTTCGATGAGTTTGTCTTGCAGCATTTGCTTGATATATGCTGCGTTACTACCTAAGTGGGGTACGCGGTTGATAACGTCTATTGCTAAATGGAAGCGGTCTAGGTCGTTTAACACTACCATGTCAAATGGTGTTGTTGTTGTTCCTTCTTCTTTGTAACCACGGACGTGTAAGTTATTGTGGTTGGTGCGACGGTAGGTTAGACGATGAATTAACCAGGGGTAGCCGTGATATGCGAAGATTATTGGTTTGTTGGTGGTGAATATTGAGTCAAAATCTTTGTCGGAAAGTCCATGTGGGTGTTCGCTAGCTGGTTGAAGTTTCATTAAGTCAACTATATTTACTACCCGCACTTTTAATTCTGGTATTTCTCGACGCAATATGTCTACTGCTGCTAATGTTTCTAATGTTGGCACATCTCCCGCACATGCCATTACAACATCAGGTTCGCTACCTTTATCATTACTTGCCCATTCCCAAATTCCAATTCCTTTGGTGCAATGTTTAATTGCTGCGTCCATATCTAGATATTGCAACGCGGGTTGTTTACCTGCGACAATTACATTTATGTAATGACGCGAACGTAAGCAGTGGTCTGTTACCGATAATAAAGTGTTGGCATCTGGTGGTAGATATACGCGAATTACTTCGGGTTTCTTATTTACCACATGGTCGATAAAACCTGGGTCTTGGTGCGAAAACCCGTTATGGTCTTGGCGCCATACGTGTGATGTGAGAAGATAATTGAGTGAAGGTACTGGTCGGCGCCAGGGAATATCCAAAGTTGTTTTTAACCACTTAGCATGTTGGTTAAACATGGAGTCAATAATATGGATAAATGCTTCATAACATGAGAAAAACCCGTGACGACCTGTAAGTAAATATCCTTCTAACCATCCCTGACAAGTATGCTCACTCAAGATTTCCATAACACGACCATCTGGAGAAAGATGTTCGTCTTCGGGTATACGGGGAGCATTCCAAGTTCTATCAGTAACTTCAAATACTGCGTCTAAACGATTCGATTGTGTTTCATCGGGACCAAAAATTCTAAAATTACGGCTTTCTTGATTCAATTTCATGATATCTCTGAGGAATTTACCAGTTACTTTGGTAGCCTCAGCAACAACTGAACCAGGTTTTGGAACATCAACCGCGTAGTCGTCAAATTCGGGCATTCGCAACGCGCGCATTAAAATACCACCATTAGCATGTGGGTTATCACCCATGCGTCGCTGTCCACTTGGCGCCAGTTCTGCCAGTTGAGAAATAAATTTACCATTATCGTCGAAGAGTTCTTCAGGTTTATAACTCTTCATCCACTGTTCGAGAAGTTTAAGATGTTCGGGTTTGCTTTTTAATTCACCAAATGGCACTTGGTGAGAACGCCAAAAATCTTCTGTTTTCTTACCGTCAACTTCCTTCGGTCCCGTCCATCCCTTGGGACTTCGCAGAATAATCATTGGATATTGAGGACGCTTGGTAAACCCATGTACGCGCGCTTCTCTCTGAATACCTTTAATTTCTTCTACTACGGTTTCCAAAGTAGCAGCCATTTGTTGGTGCATTAGTACTGGGTCAGAACCTTCTACGAAGTAAGGTTTATACCCATAACCAATAAACAAACTTTCTAATTCTTCATGTTCAAGACGCGCTAATACTGTTGGGTTAGCAATTTTGTACCCATTGAGATGGAGTATAGGTAATACGGTGCCATCGTTTACAGGGTTAAGAAACTTATTCGAGTGCCAACTAGTTGCAAGCGGGCCAGTTTCAGCTTCACCATCACCAACAACACAGGCAACTAATAAATCAGGATTATCAAATGCGGCGCCGTAAGCATGAGATAATGCATAACCAAGTTCTCCACCTTCGTGTATTGAACCAGGAGTTTCTGGCGCCACATGACTAGGAATACCACCAGGAAACGAAAACTGCTTGAATAAGCGTTTCATCCCTTCGGCATCTTGCGAAATATTTGGATAATATTCGCTGTAAGTGCCTTCAAGATAAGTATTCGCCACCAACCCAGGTCCACCATGTCCAGGTCCAGCTATGTAAATAGCGCTTTGGTCGTATTTTTTGATGATTCTATTGAGATGAACGTAAATAAAGTTCAAACCAGGAGTAGTACCCCAGTGTCCTAAAAGTCTTGGTTTAACATGCTCAATCTTTAAAGGTTCTTTAAGAAGCGGGTTATCTAAAAGGTATATTTGTCCTATAGAAAGATAATTAGCCGCACGCCAATAAGCGTTGATTAAATGGAGTTCTTCGTCAGTTAAAGGTCTTTGTTCGGTCGAAATTGCTAAAGTCATGATTACACCTGGTAGCAAACCGATTGGACTAAATTGTTATAACTCGCAAGTACAATCATTCTATTAATCGGAATTATTACTAAAAACCCATTAAATAGGAATAATCATAGTTGGTAGCCTTTCCCAACACTAGCAAAGCATTTACTAACAAAACTCATACTTAATTATTATTTCAACCAAGTATAAGTTTATAAAGAATAATCATAAATATCTATAACAATTCACCTCTCTATCTGAATAAATATATCTCTAGACAGATGTTACAGAAAGCATGTTATAATCTAGTCTCACGAAATAATCAATTAAATTAGTTTAGATATTTAAAATATCATCTAGTTATTAGTTAAGTTCAAAGAATCCCTCTTTTGGTATAATGTTTTGTGATTATACTACGTATATATATCTATCATTAGACACAAATTTTCAATATTTATAAACTGATACATTTTAATTTTTATGAGAAATAATTAGTCATTAAGTTCTAACAATCCTTCTGGGGGTGTAATTTCTGCACGTTTATTTTCTATATCTACGACGGGAACTATTTCTTTAACAAAAGGGATTAAAACAGTTTTTTTTGTATCTTTTCCTTTGTTATCAAGTTCAACTTCAAGCAAATCGTTACCAGCAGCAATAAGATTAGTGACGGTACCAATAAATTCCCCTGACATAAAAACTTGTAATCCCACCAAATCTAAAATATGATATTCGTCCTCACCTAATTCAGGACGGTCGTCTTCTGTGACTAATAACTTGCAACCGCGCATTTCTTCGGCTTGATTACGATTTTCGATTCCTTCTAATTCTATAATGTATAAATTTTTACCTTCTAAATATTTTCCTGATAGTAATTCAATTGGTTCTGGTACAATAGCACCAGGACGTAATAACCAACGGGTGCCTGGTACTTCAAAGCGTTCAGGAAAATCGGTATCAGGATACACTCGCATTTCACCGTCTAGTCCTTGAGCAGCAACAATAGTACCTATTTCTAACCAACCATCAGGAATATAACTAGTAAGGGGTGATTTATTCTGATTTTCTTGTTTTGGTTGTTTCTTTGTCTGCTTCTCCATATTTCTTTACTTTGCGTCCTTTGCGTTCTTTGCGGTTTATTTATTAAAAATGTTGAGTTACGTGCTGTGCGCTTCCCACTTGTGAACCTACATTTTCATCCGTTACATCCGTTGTATCCGTTGCTTTCTTACACACTTACGGTGGTGCCACTATAAACTTGTGAAGCAACTTGAGCCAAACGTTCCATAGCAGTAGCAATCTCCTCATCGCTACCAGTTAAACTAATGCGTAAACACTCTTGCTTGTGCTTCCACTCCGAACGTAAACCAGGGAAAAAGCTGCTACCGGGAACGGCAATTACACCAACTTGCTTCAATTGCTGGTAAAATTCCCAATCAGTCATAGGTAAATCTTTCAACCATAACCAAGCAAAAATGGCGCCTTCACCACGATGCAAGAACCAAGGTAATGAGTCTGGCATTGCAGCATCCAAAGCAGTTTCCAACACTGTAAACTTGTTTTGATAGAATGAACGAATTACAGTTTCAGAAATTTCAACTAAGGCGCCAGAATTAATAGCACGTGCAGCAATAGCTTGTCCATAGCGTGAAGCGTGAATACAAGCATTCGTTTGGAAACACTCTAATACATTTACAACTTCTGGGTCACCAATAGCAATACCAAGACGTTCTCCCGGCAATCCAGCTTTCGATAAACTCATACAGTGAATAACATTACCCCCAAACAAAGGTGTCATTTCGGTAAAATTTAATGCTGGGAACGGGGGAGCATATGCAGAATCTACCATAACTGGTACATTATACGGCGCCGCCAGTGCTGCTATTTTACTAACTTCTTCGTCAGTGAGAACATTACCTGTGGGGTTACAAGGACGTGAGAAAATAACACAACCTGTATTTTCGTCGATTGAAAGTTGGCTAAAGTCGGGACGGTATTTAAATCTATGTGCTGATGCGTCTATATCTAAAGTCGGTTTATAAGCTATTAAAGATTCTGGAGTTAGTGCAACACCACCATAACCTGTGTAGTCGGGACTTAGGGGTAGGACGATGTGTTTTAGTTCTCCCCCTTCCCCCCCTTGATCAGGCAGGGTATAACCACCAAATGCGTTTGCTGCGTAGAAATATAAAGATTGGCTACCAGGGGTTATGAGAATATTACGGTCGGTGAGGTTTAGGTTGTAGCGTTTATTAAAGTCGTTGACAATAGCTTCGATAAATGGTGCGTAACCTTGACTGGAACCGTAACGACAAACAACTTCGCCATATTCGGAGCTAGCAAGTAAATCAGCTGTGCAATCACGCCATAATTTCTCGACTTCTGGCAATATTAACGGATTTCCAGCACTTAAATTAATAAATTGCTGTCCTGCACCTGCGCGCAATGTTTCGATAATATCTTTCATAATAGCTCGAACGCCTGTAAGATTGGACATTTGGGCGCCGATTTTGGTAAGTGCAGGAGTCATAAGCTGCGAAAAATTAAAATAAGTAATGGATTTAGTAATTCTCTATAAATGTAACGATAGATGGACGTGATTCGCAAATGATTTCTGAGAATATTAAACTCAGTAACAGCCCATAACGCAGCAATAGGGGACATCAAGATATGAAAGTTAAAGCAGCAGTAGCACAAGAAGCAGGTAAGTCGCTAATTATTGAAACTGTTGATTTAGAAGCTCCAAAGCAGGGTGAGGTTTTAGTTGAAATCAAAGCTAGTGGAGTTTGCCATACCGATGCGTACACTCTCTCTGGTAAAGACCCCGAAGGATTATTCCCTGCTATTTTAGGACATGAAGGCGCCGGAGTTGTCGTCGAAGTTGGTGCCGATGTTAAAAGTGTCAAACCTGGAGACCATGTAATTCCCTTATATACTCCTGAATGTCGCCAATGTGAATATTGTCTCAGTCAGAAAACTAATTTGTGTCAAGCTATTCGAGTCACTCAGGGCCAGGGTCTAATGCCAGATGGTACGAGTCGTTTTTCTCTTGATGGCAAAAAAATCCATCATTATATGGGCACCTCGACGTTTGCAAATTATACCGTTTTGCCAGAAATTGCTGTAGCTAAAATTCGTGAAGATGCTCCATTTGACAAGGTTTGTTATATCGGCTGTGGTGTTACTACTGGTATTGGCGCAGTAATTAATACAGCAAAAGTTGAACCAGGTGCCAATGTGGTTGTATTTGGTTTAGGAGGTATAGGTTTAAACGTAATTCAAGCCGCACGTATGGTTGGTGCGAATATGATAATTGGGGTAGATATTAACCCTAGTAAAAAAGCTTTAGCTGAAAAATTTGGGATGACGCATTTTGTTAACCCCCAGGAAATTGATAGCGATATTGTTCCATACTTAGTCAATTTAACTAAAGGTGGTGCCGATTATACCTTTGAGTGTATCGGTAATGTTAATGTTATGCGTCAAGCGTTAGAGTGCTGTCATAAAGGATGGGGAGTTAGTGTAATTATTGGTGTTGCTGCGACAGGTCAAGAAATTAGCACTCGTCCGTTTCAACTCGTTACAGGTCGAGTTTGGAAAGGAAGCGCGTTTGGTGGCGCCAGAGGTCGTACTGATGTACCTAAGATAGTAGATTGGTATATGGACGGCAAAATAAATATAGATGATTTAATTACTCACGTTATGCCAATTGAGAAAATAAACGATGCATTTGACTTAATGCATAAAGGTGAGTCGATTCGCAGCGTAGTCACCTTTTAATATAAATCTAGGTTGGTGTATGCTCGCGCGTAACCCAACATCTTTATTTCTATATTGAAGAATTCTATAATTATGTAATTTTTTTACCACAGAGATACAGAGCGCACAGAGATAAGATATAAGATAGTTAGGCGCCAATATTGAAAATGCTACAAATTTATATCAAACGTAAATATTGATACTTGATTTTTAATGTTTTATGTATTATTTTCCTCCGGAGACACTCCGTGAACGCAAAAAACCCGCTATTTTATTGGAGAAATATTATAATTTATGTCATTTTTATACATTATATACACAGGCAGGATACCTGTGCTACAAGATTATTATGAATAAACTTACTATAATGACCTCAATCATCATATGTTTAAGCTTGGCGCCATTAATCGAAGCTAACCTATCTCAGGCATCTGCTCAAATGTCCCAATTTAATTTATCATCACATCAATGGAAAAACCGTATCTTGCTAGTATTCGCACCTTCGGCAGAAAATATAAACTACCAGCAGCAAGTGCAGCTATTCAAGCAGCAGCAACAAGGTTTGAATGAGAGAGATTTACTTTTAGTTACAGTTTTACGTCAAGGTACAAGCTATAGTAATCAACAACCAATAGATATAAAATCTGCGGCAAAATTACGTCAAAAGTTCAATATAAGTGATAATGATTTTCGTGTTATCTTAGTCGGCAAGGATGGTGGTGCAAAACGTCAAGATTCTGAAGTCGTTCAAGCTGAAACTATTTTTAGTGAAATAGATGCAATGCCAATGCGACAACAGGAGATGCAACGAAAACGTGAATGATAATAATTTAATAATTATTGGGTGACTACTATGTTTGACACCTTTCCTCAACTTGAAACAGAGAACTTAATATTAAGACAAATTAAGTCATATGATGCCGAGGCAATATTTGGCTTTTTCTCTGACAAAGAAGTTTTGCAGTATCATGATGCAGAACCGTTTAGAAACATTGAACGTGCAGAACGGCTAATTAATACTTGGCAAGACCGTTTTTTAACTAGACAAGGTATTCGCTGGGGTATAGCTAAGAAAAACGAAAATATTATTATTGGCACCTGTGGTTATCGTCTTTGGGGAAAACCAATGTTTTGCGCCGAGTTAGGATACGAACTGTCAAAACCAGAATGGCGCCAAGGTATAATGACAGAAGCGCTTTTAAGTATAATTAGATTTGCATTTGAACGGATGGAGTTAAACCGTATTGAAGCGACTGTAATGCTCGAAAATACAGCTTCGATAAATTTACTCTCAAAACTGGGTTTTACAGAAGAGGGTATTTTAAGAGACTTTGGCTACTGGAAGTTTGAATTTCATGATTTGAAACTATTCTCGCTTCTGAAAAGAGATTTAATGAAATGAGGTAAATTATCTTTACTAAAAATTCACATTTTATAGTTTAAATGTATTATAAATTTATAAAACCATAAAAACCTGGTTTCTTAGGATTTAACTTGAAAAATCAGTTTTTAAGAACTATAATACCAAAACTACATACTTAAACTAGTATGAACGTAATTCTCATCAGGTGTCGCTACGGAATTTGTCTAAGGGGGAATTTTGAACTTCAGGGAGTGTTTAAACACTTAGATTTCAGTTACGACATTGGTATAAAAACCTAAAAGATATTGAAATTTTAAGATAAATGCTATACTCTTGTTCCGAATTGCCTACGTAAAAATTCTGTGTTTTGAGGAATACGGACGCTATGTCTGCAAGTAAGACAGACGTTTTAAAAAATAAGTTAACAGCACTTGCGGTAGTCTTCACTGCTGCACCGATGTTGTTTTTCCTGGTTTTTTCGGCAAATCGACACCTGTCAGAACGCCAAAAAATCGAATTAATGAACCAAGCATTCACAGCTTCGGCAACCTATTTTTTAGGGTTAGCGGTGTTTGTCAATGCTTATTATGTATCCAAGCGTGCGGAAGCGGAGCAAAGAAATGTAATTGCTGCTGAGAAAAGTAATCAACTTAACGTTAGTAATGCTCAATTAGCGCAAGAACGTTTAATTGCAGACCGTTTTATGACAGCTATTACGCAGCTTGGACACGATAGCGTTGCTACACGTACAGGCGCCATTTATGCTTTAGAGGGGGTTGCCAACGAATCTTCTAAGTCGTATTGGACTATTATGGAGATTTTGACGGCATTTGTACGCGAAAACGCGCCTATTAATTACCAACTTGAAGATGAAAGTCATGAATCACTTCGTGTACGTACTGATATTCAAGCTGCTTTGAATGTGATTGCTAGACGTGACTCGCGTTCATACCGCGAAAACTGTAAACTCGACCTTCGCAATACGGATATTCGACGTGCGGACTTGCGTAAAGCGAATTTACAGCACCTTGACTTGCGTGGTTCCTATTTGTGTCATGCCGATTTGCGAGGTGCTGATTTAGCGCAATCTGACCTTGACAATTGTAACTTTGCTGGCTCCGTTTTGTTTGAAGCGAACCTGCACAAAGCCAATTTACGTGCAGCAAACTTGCAAGCAGCAAATTTAAATCGAGCTTGGATTTGTGGCGCCAATTTGCAAGCTGCGAACTTGGAAAGGGCATCTTTAAGGGGAGCGAATTTATCGGGTGCGAATTTATATAAAGCGAATTTGCAGTTTGCTAACTTGAAGGTTGCTAACTTGTCGAGGGCAAAATTATTCTTAACGAATTTACAGGGTGCAAAGCTTGGCAAAGCTAATTTACACAATACTGGATTGATTGGCGCCAATTTGTGCGGGGCAAATTTAAATGGCGCCAATTTGAAGGACGCGAACTTGAATGCTGCAAAATTACAGTCCTGCGAAGCTTATTTTGCAAACTTCACGAATGCTAGCTTGCAAGAAACCAACTTGTGCGGGGCAAATTTAATGGGTAGCAACTTTCAAAGAGCCATTCTCCATGAAACTAACCTTTGTGGTGCAAACCTGATGGGAGTAGATTTGTCTGGCACAAGCATTAATAATGTCAGATGGGATGGAGCAAATTTAAATGGCGCCAAAAATTTGGAATTTGAACCACACCAGCTAAAAGTTGCTGTAGCTGAGTAAAACTAAGCTTTAAAGCACAGGGTATCTACCAACCCTTATAAAAGTACAATTTTCAATTGAATTTATAATTACATTGAAATTGATATAAATATTATTTAAATTAGTCAAAAAAATTAAGTATATTAGATAAAAGATACATAGAATACTTTTAAATATAAAATATTAAACTACGTAATTGCACGTACACACTTAATGTAGAAACTTCCTAAAATATTTATAGTAATACTTTTTAACCAATTTATATATAGGTAAATTACCCTATGTTTTTTGTGAATATTCCTACCAGTGCTGCAAAAGTGAATTTTTCATGGCAACTAATAACAGGCTTACTTATGTTTATATTAACTTTGATTGTGTTGTTAATACTTGACAATCAAAATTTTGTAATAGAACAAAAAATAGAATATATAACACATATAGTAACAGCAGTAGCAGCAATTTTAGGTTTAGGGATAATCACTTATAACGTTTATAGCACAAGAATACTCATTAAAGAAATACAAGAAAAACAAAATAATGGTAGTACTATATCATCAGCAAAACTGCTGCTATTAGAAAAACTGCTCGAAAATCAAGACATTCAGATTGAAGTCAGTTATACAAACCCAGATGATGAGAAAATACCAGAAGACTTTTATCAAGCATTAGAGCAACTTGGAAACCAAACACCAGAAGCGCGGTTAGGGGCAATATATACGCTTGAACAAATAGCAAAAGATTCTCCTAGTAAACAGTGGACAATTATTGAAACTTTAGCAGCATTCATTCGAGAGAACACACCTTTTATGAGGAACGAAGAAGACTTAGATGACGATGAGTTAGGACAAGAAGAATTAATTTTATTGCCAACCGATATACAAGCAGCTTTGACGGTCATTGGACGACGCGATATTACTAAAGAACCAGCAAATCAAAAGTTAGATTTACGCAATGTTGATATAACAGGTGCTGACTTAACTGGCGCCAACTTGCAAAATACTGACTTCACAGGTTCTTGTTTACAAGGTTGTTTACTTACACAAGCAAACCTACAGGCAGTAGATTTTTCAGACGTTGATATGCAATATGCTGTACTGTACGAAGCAAACTTAATTGAAGCACTATTTTACGAAGCCAACTTACAGTCAGCAGTCTTACCAAAAGCCAACCTTACCAAAGCCGTCTTTTATCAAGCAAACCTGCATCTTGCAACATTATACGACGCTAACTTAACAGAAGCAGTTTTTTATCAAGCAAACTTAGAAGGCGCCAACCTGAGTGACGCTGACTTAAAACTTGCCAACCTAGAAGCATGTAACATCTCGCAAGCGAACCTAATAGGAGCAAACTTAACAGGTGCCAACCTTATTGGCGCCAACTTAGAAAACGCTTCCCTCAGCACAGCTTGTTTAACCGAAGCAATACTATTTGAAGCATCATTATCTAAAGCAAATCTAAGTAACACAACCCTAACACACGCCAACCTAATAGGCGCCAATCTTACAAACACAATTCTACAAGATGCCGACCTTAGTGGCGCCGACCTCAGTCGAGTCATAAACCTAGAACAACAACAACTCGAACAAGCACAAGGGAACACCAACACCACCCTACCCCAACACCTAACACTTCCTGTAAGTTGGTCTTAAGAAACCAGGTTTCTCACTAAGTATAACAACTTATAAAAACCAATTTATCAAAGGGACTCTAGAGGACACCCATCCCACAAGATAGATACCTAACAAACCAAATTATTGTTAAACTACCTTCGATTAAAAAATCGAGGGTAATTTCTAATGATTGACTTATACACCTTCACAACACCCAACGGCTATAAACCCTCAATAATGTTAGAGGAGATACAACTTCCTTACAACATACATAAAATCGACATAACCAAAAACGACCAGTTCACAACCGAATATATAGCCATTAATCCCAACAGTAAAATACCCGCAATTATCGACCAAGAAACCGGAATTACAGTATTTGAATCCGGCGCCATCCTAATGTACTTAGCAGAAAAAACACAAAAACTGCTACCAAGCGACCAAAAAGGTAAATATCAAGTCATCGAATGGTTAATGTTCCAGATGGGAAGCGTCGGGCCAATGTTTGGACAACTCAACCACTTCAAAAAATACGCTCCAGAAAAAATTCCCTACGCAATTGAACGTTACGAAAAAGAAACAATACGTTTGTATGGAGTTTTAAACAAGCAACTTAGCGATAACGAATATATATGTGGAGAATACTCAATTGCCGACATTGCCACATATCCGTGGGTTGCAATTTACGAGATGCAAGGTTTGACCTTAGATAATCATCCTCACCTCAAACGCTGGGTGGAAACGCTTCAGCAACGTCCAGCAGTGCAAAAGGGGATGAGTATATTATCGTAAAAGGCGCCGTTTTACATAAATTGATATGTAAAAGACTTGGAGATATTGGCATGAGCATGGTCAAATAAAAATGACGCTTTGAACGAGCGCAGTTTACTACGGTTTTGCAGTCATTACAGACGTTCTGCATAACCTGTGTGAAATGCATCTAATAAAGAGTAGAAACATTTTTATAATTTGGTCATGACAAAAGTTATAACTAATACAATATTACTTGCTACTAGCGCTTTACTAGTTACAGCTTGTACTGGTGGAAACGCTGGTAATACAAATAATGCTGGTACAAGTGGCGCCATTCCCATTGGTATTGGTTTTGCTCAAACTAGTAATGTGGCATTACTCGGTCAAGATGGGATAAATGGAGTCAAGATAGCCGAGAAGTATTTTAATGATAAGGGTGGTGTGAACGGTACACCGATAAAATTAGTGTACCAAGATACTGGTGGAGATGAGCAAGGCGCCATCAATGCCTTTCAAACGTTAATTAATAAAGATAGAGTAGTAGGAATTGTTGGACCAACGTTATCGCAGCAAGCATTTAGCGCTAGTCCTATAGCTGACCGTGCAAAAGTACCAGTAATTGGAGCATCGAACACTGCGAAGGGTATTCCAGAAATAGGTGATTATGTCGCGCGTGTTTCAGCACCTGTATCAATAGTGGCGCCAAACGCGATTAAAGCCGCATTAAAGCAAAACCCCAATATAAAAAGAGTCGCTGTCTTATTTGCACAAAACGACGCTTTTAACAAGACGGAGACAGAAATTTTTCAAAAAGCTGTTAAAGATGCTGGTTTAGAAGTAGTTACAGTCCAAAAGTTTCAAACTACTGATACTGACTTTCAGGCACAAGCGACAAGTACAATTAATGCCAAACCTGATTTAGCAATTATATCGGGATTGGCAGCTGATGGAGGTAATGTAGTTCGACAGTTACGCGAGCTTGGCTACAAAGGTTTAATTGTAGGTGGAAACGGGTTTAATACATCTAATATATTTAAGGTTTGTAAAGCCTTGTGTGATGGTGTAATGATAGCTCAAGCTTACAGTCCTGAACAGCCTAGCGAAATCAACAAGACATTTCGTCAAGCATATCTCAACCAGTTTAAAACAGAACCACCGCAATTTAGTGGTCAAGCTTTTGCAGCAGTCCAAGTTTATGTAGAAGCATTACAAGCTTTGGATAAAAAGACAAAAGTTAGTAGCTTACAACTTCCACAACTGCGAACAGAGTTAAATAAGCAGCTATTAACAGGTAAATATAACACTCCATTAGGTGAGATATCATTTACACCTGTAGGAGAAGTAGTACAAAAAGACTTCTATGTGGCGCAAATCAAAATGGAGAAGGACGGTAGTACAGGTAAATTTGCGTTTCTTAAATAGCTATTCACGATTAAATAATGCTTACAATCTTTTTTCAACAGCTTCTCAACGGGTTATCGATTGGTAGTACTTATGCAATTTTTGCATTAGGGTATACGCTTGTCTATTCTATTTTAGGAATAATTAATTTATCGCACGGCGCCGTTTTTACGCTTGGTGCATATTTTACTTATGCGCTGATGGGGGGTGCGTTTGGGTTTAGTGGAGTACTTGCAAATACAACGTTACCTTTTGGTTTACCGTTTGTGTTAGCTGTAATACTAAGTAGTATTTTGGCTGGACTAGTTGGAGTAGCTATTGAACGAATAGCATTTTTACCTTTACGACGTAGAGGTTCTGACCCTTTGTTAACAGTGGTTTCTAGCTTGGGTGTTGGTGTAGTCATTGTTAATTTAATTCAATATTTAGTTGGCGCCGAAAATTATAATTTTCCTGCTAATACTTATGGTGACTTACCCTCTGCGATTAACTTTGGTACAGTTGATAACCCTATACCTATTCGCACTGTCCAAATAGTTATCTTTATTGTTTCAGTAATAATTGTAGCGCTTTTGACTTACTTTATTAATTGCACTAAGTATGGAAAAGCGATGCAGGCAATTGCCGAAGACCCAACTACAGCAAGTTTTCTAGGAATCAACGCCGACCAGTTTATAATACTAACGTTCTTTATTAGTAGTTTTTTAGCTGGTGTTGCGGGGAGTTTACTTGCTTCGAGTGTAAGTATTGCAGGGCCATATTTTGGAATTGCTTTTGGTTTACGAGGTTTAGCGGTAATTGTTTTAGGAGGTTTGGGAAGTATACCGGGTGCTGTTGTGGGAGGGTTTTTGATTGGTATTATTGAAGCATTTGTACCAGGTCAGTTTTCTGGCTATAAAGATGCTGTTGCCTTTGGTATTTTGTTCATCATGCTATTGGTACGACCACAAGGTTTACTTGGACGCAAGTTTATTCAAAAAGTTTAATTTGTAACTTTAAAAATGGCTGAATTTTTTAATACTTATGGTTCGTTGATAGTCTCGATGGTGTTAGGCGCCTTACTTGGGCTATCGTTATATTTACCTTTGATGGCAGGTCAGTTATCGCTAGCAAGTCCTGGTTTTTATGCGCTGGGTGGATATATTGCGGCAATTTTATCTACGACTGTGTTTAAAAGTGATGGTGGATTTCCTGTATATTTGCTAATACTAGAGATGGTAATTGCTGGTGTGGTGTCGGGATTATTGGGATGTGCTGTGGGTATTCCTGCATTGCGGTTGCGAGGTATTTATTTGGCTATTGCGACTATTGCGTTTGTGGAAGTACTGCGGGTATTAGCGCTTAATTTAGATATTACAGGTGGCGCCGTTGGTATTTTTAATATTCCTCAACCTTTTTCTAGTCAAATTGAATATTTATGGGTGGGTTTACCATTGTTGGTTGTGACGATGGTATTAATTTATCGTTTGGAACGTGTACGTGTCGGTAAGGCTTTAATTGCAATTCGCGAGGATGAGTTGGCGGCAGGGTCGATGGGGATTAATCCAACTTACTATAAAGTATTGGCTTTTACCTTGGGGTCAGTATTAGCGGGTGTTGTTGGTGCTATTAGCGCTCATTTTTTGAATACTTGGAATGCTCGTCAGGGTACTTTTGATGCGAGTATTATCTATTTGACTTTTGTGTTGATTGGTGGTTCGAGGACTTTTTTGGGGTCGGTGGTTGGTGCTATGGTGTTCACTGCTTTACCGGAGATATTGAGGGGGTTGGCTGATACGGGTGGTTTGCCTGTTTGGTTGGCTCAGTTTTTACGGGATGGTCGGTTGATTATTTTTGGGGTGTTAATTGTTGTGGGGACAATATTTTTTCCACAGGGTTTGGTAACTCCGAGGGTTTTTAAAGGTCGAACCGCAAAGGACGCAAAGGGCGCAAAGTAAGAGTATGAGTGATATTATTTTAGAGTCGAAATCTTTGACACGGCGTTTTGGTGGGTTGGTTGCGGTTAATGATGTTTCGTTCGCTGTGAATAGAAATGAGATATTTGGTTTGATTGGTCCTAATGGCGCCGGTAAGACTACTTTATTTAATTTGATTACGGGTTTAATTTCTCCTAGTGATGGTAAGTTGGTTTATCAGGGGGGAGAAATATCTCAGAAGAAGCCTCATGAGATTGCCGAGTTAGGTATTGCTCGAACTTTTCAGAACATCCGTTTGTTTGGTGAGCTTTCGGCTTTAGAGAATGTGATTATTGGTAGACATTTACATACAAAGAGTGGAATATTTACAGGTGTATTTGGAATACCACCAGCACCACAGGAAGAAATACAAAGCAAACAAAAAGCATTAGAATTACTCGAACTAGTTGGTTTACATGAACGAGCGTATGAAAGTGCGAAAAACTTTCCATATGGAGACCAACGACGCTTAGAAATAGCGCGCGCACTAGCTCTAGAACCCGATATTCTCCTACTCGACGAACCAGCAGCAGGAATGAACCCCAACGAAAAACAACAACTAAGCGACTTCATCAAGCAAATACGTAACACATTCAAGCTAACCATAATCCTAATCGAACACCACGTCCCCCTAGTCATGGGATTATGTTCACGCATAGCAGTACTAAACTTTGGACAACTAATAGCACTAGACAAACCCGAAATAGTAAGAAACAACCCAGCAGTAATAGAAGCCTACCTAGGAAACGAATAACCTCCTCTTCTTTCCTCTCTTTCTTCCTTTGCGTACTTTGCGTCCTTTGCGGTTCGTTAAACAATATTATGAACAACATCACAATCCTAGAAACTAAAGACCTCTGTGTGAACTACTCCGGCATCCAAGCCCTAAAAAACATCAACTTATACATCAATACCGGAGAAGTAGTCACCCTAATAGGCGCCAACGGAGCAGGAAAAACAACCACCCTGCGAGCCATATCCAAAATCATCAATATAAAAAGCGGTGAAATACTATACAATGGACGAAACATAATAAAACGTCCACCCCACGAAATCGTAAAATTAGGAATAGCCCACTCACCCGAAGGAAGACGAGTACTAGCAAAACAAACAGTATACGATAACCTACTACTAGGCGCCTTCATCCACAACGACAAAGCAAAAATCCAAGCAGACATTAAACATCAATTTGAACTATTTCCTCGACTAGCCGAACGTCGCAACCAACTAGCAGGAACCCTAAGCGGAGGAGAACAGCAAATGTTAGCCATCGCGCGCGCATTAATGAGTAGACCAAAACTATTACTACTCGACGAACCCAGCTTAGGACTGGCGCCAGCAATAGTCAAAGAAATTTTTACAATTATTCAAAATTTACGTAACACAGGTGTCACTATATTACTAGTAGAACAAAACGCCAACTTAGCCTTACAGATAGCTGATAGAGGATATGTGTTAGAAGCAGGAAGTATAACATTAACAGGCGCCGCATCGGAATTAATTACAGACGAACGTGTAATGAAAGCTTATCTAGGATAGTAAGCTCGTAAATGCTAATATTGATGTTTCATTTCATATCACATTTAGAACGGGCAAGGATGCCCATTCCACTTTTAAATAGTTAATTCGATTTTTGCACAAATAAGAGTGAGAGATTTATTTGTCTTTGAATGTCCAAACACCTTCGTCCCAGTCAGCATCTGAAGGTGGACTTTGTAACCAATGGTTACAGCGTCGCACGTGAAGCATTGCTGCATGGTCGTGTGGGTTTAGTTCTAAGGCTTTACTAAACTCTGACTTGGCGAAGGTGAATTGACGATTTAGGTAGTAATGGCGCCCTTTATGATAGTGTTCAATTAAACCTAGCTTTTTATTATCAATTGGGTCAGTACGTAAACCTACTAGTTCATATATTGCGACTGGTTCGTTTCGGCCTTTTACACGAATGTAATCAAGTTCGCGTGCCCAAACATGGTCTTGACATGGTTTATACGTATTATCACTGATAATAATATCACAGCTATAGTGTTTACTAACACTTTCTAGACGTGAACCTAAATTCACACCGTCACCAATTGCAGTAAATTCCATCCGCTTACTTGAGCCAATATTACCGCTAATAACAGTGTCAGAGTTAATACCAATACCAATGTCAATGCGAGGTTTATTGATGGCATGGCGCCGACGGTTAAACTCGCGTAGACGTTGACGCATTTCTAACGAAGTTTGCACTGCCATCCAGGCATGTTGTTCGAGCGGTAAAGGCGAACCAAACACTGCCATTATCGCATCACCGATATATTTATCGAGAGTGCCTTTATGCTTAAATACTGCTTCAACCATTGACTCGAAGTATTCGTTGAGCATACTCACGACTTCTTCAGCTTCGAGGTTCTCTGTTAAAGTGGTGTATCCGCGAATATCAGAGAATAGTATCGAAACATCTTTTCTGTCCCCTCCTAACTTCGCATCATCAAGTTTGAGTAATTCTTCCGCTAACTCTTGTGTCATGTAGCGGTACATCGTACTTTTGAGACGCTTTTCATCGCTGATGTCTTCCATAACTACTAAGGCGCCTCGAACTGACGAATGGTCGGTAGCATCAGCAATAGAATTAATCGATAAGTTAATACTATGTTCTTCGTTATCACCCATTACTAGGGTCTGGTCTGGGTAATATTGCTGACTTTGCTTTCTATCGTCTGCGTGTAAAGCGTCGTGGCACCACTTGCTAAAATCTGCTTTTTTGATACTAATAACGTCGGTAATAACTCTTCCTTCTAAGCGGTCAATAGTATCAATTCCAAGTATCTTTTTAGCACTTTCATTTGCCGCAATAATATTTCCAGCTTTATCGGTGGAAATTACACCGTTAGAAAGACTGCGTAAGATATCGCGCTGCATTTGCTCTTGCTGCTTAACGGTATCAAACAACTTCGCGTTTTGTAGTGCTACCCCAGCTTGGATATTAAAGGCTTCCATAAATTCTTCGTCGTTACGGTCGAAGCTAGCTTGGAAACATTCAGGAGCTTTGGGCCAGTCTGCGGGGTTATAGTTGGGAAAATCTCCTGATTTCTTTTTATTGACTAACTGCGTAACCCCTATTAACTCTTGGTCAGCGTTAAATACTGGCATACATAGTAAGCTACAAGTACGATAACCATTTTGTTGGTCGAGTTGCTTGGCTGTACTAGAGTCAGGATGTTCATATAAATCGAACATGATATTTAAAGTCTTGCCAGAGGCAGCAACTTGTCCAACAAACCCCTTGCCAAAAGGAACGCGCAACTCTTTCGTTGACCCATTAGCTTGAGAAATTTTTGTCCATAGCTCACTCTTCTCACGGTCTAATAACCACAGCGTGCTACGGTCTGCGTTCATTAACTCTTTTGCCTCATCCATGACCCGTTTTAGGGTTTCTTCTAAATCTAAACTGCTTTGACTCAGTGATTTTATCGCTTTCATCAATGCTGCTGCTGCACGCTGTTTTTGTGTTGCCACATAGAACGAGCGCGATGATTCTAAAATTAACCGGATAGATAGGGCAAACTCTTGAAATAGTTGTTCATCAGCAACAGTAAACCCGTGCATATCAATTCGCTGTGATAAAGGCGCCGTTTCGCGTTGAGAAAGTTTTAATTTATTTAGTAACTGTACTACTGCAACTAATTGTCCTTGCTCGTTGAGTAATGGCAATGCCAACATTGTGTAGGTACGGTACCCCGTGCGCTTCTCCTGTTGCTGTGCGAAGAACGAGCGCGGGTCATCATAAAAATCAAAAGGAATATTAATAACTCTTTTATATGTGGCAACTTCCCCTGCAATACCTTTATTTGCAGGAACTCGAATTTCTAATGAACTGGCACCATCACCTTCAGCAACAATAGACCAAAGCTCTTGCTTTTCTTCATCTAATAAAAATATTGTCGTTCGGTCTGCCCCCAATAGCTCACCTGTTTTGAGCGTGATAGAATGCAACATCTCTTTCAAGATTGTCTCAAACCCTTGCGAATCAAGCATCGATAGAGTTTGATTGACAACCACTAGCTTTTGCTCAACCTCTGTGACAACCTGTTTAAAAGTGTCTTGAGTTAGTGGCGCCAAAAAGGTAGAAATTGTTCCCTGCCGTTTAGCAAGGGCACCCACAGCAGCATTTTCTGGCTGCAAGTCGCGGTCTATATTGTCAACACCAATTGTTAAATCGGCGGTACTACCGCAACTAAGTTGTTCAACAGACATAGTTAGCTTTTGATATAGGATTTGATAATTAGAAATGTTTAACGGGTTGCTTTACTATTTGATTTCATGTATACGTGTGTTGTTTTTAGCAACAAGTATCAATCTCCACAGTGTAATCTCTCTTCCGTCCAAGCGTCATTACTTAAGTAGGGTACTCGTTATGAGCATAATAGTACCTAAGAACTAAATCATGATTGCAAAATTGTCATGATTTTTTGACATTTTGATTTGTGCCTCCTCAAAGAATTAAATAGCTTGCCACCTCGAACTGAACACCGTTCTAGTAAATAGAGTTGTAGACTCAGTAAGTCAATATTTGGTATTTTGGCTATATTTACAGTGTTCCCAACCGCAAAGTAAAACTAACGCTCGAATAGCATTTTTCTCTGAATACATAAATTAAATAACACTTTAGCTGTATTCAAGAGATACTCATTTTTTGGTAGAGATATTAATAGTAATATCGTTAATAACCTCTATTTTTGATTGAAAAAAGCTTTAAATGCGTACTTTTACTCACACTTGCCTTCATTGTTATTGTGAATCACCTTCGGAACTCCGTAGGTTAACTTGTGTTTTGAAATAGTATCAGGTGTCAAAATGGAGTACTCTGATTCTTCAGGTAATAATTTGGAACAAGCAGACCCAACCAAAAGCATAACTAACACCTCTAACTCTCAAATCGTTGTTGCAGACCGAGGTGTGCTTGTTGTCCATCCTCAAGAAATATCGCATCTACACGTATTATCGACACCTAAGTCACGTCAGCTGCTGCTTATGAGTTTACTCTCTACTGGCGCCGTTGCCGTTTTAATTGGAGGCGCCGTTCGGTGGCGATATACTCTAACTCATGAAGTTACTGACAGGGCATATGTAGCTACAGATACATATGCAATTAATACAAGAATTCCCGGTCAAGTAGTCAGTGTCACTGCCACCGAAAATCAGATTGTCAAAAAAGGTTCAGTATTAGTCAAACTCAATCCCTTAGAATATCAAGCCAAAGTTAAACAAGCTCAAATAAGTTTAGAACAAGCTCAACAGCAAGTTAAAAAAGCTACAACAAACCGAGATACAGCAAAAGCCAAAATTAGAAATCAATCGAAAATACAAGTACCAGGTCAGAATGACGTGGCAGTCGTTGCGACACGCTCACAACTCAAAGCTGCTCAATCTAAGTTAAAGCCTGTTTTTACAGCTTTTGCAAAAGCCGAACTTGATTACGAGCATTTTGTCAAGCTTTATCAATCAGGAAATACACCTCTAAAAACCCTTCAAGACTCTAGAACCAAGTATGACAATCTATTTAAACAACATAATTCTTTAACCGAAAAAGTCAGACTTGCACGAGCAAAATTAACAACAGCACAGCAAAATTATCTAGATGGACAAATAAAGTTAGCGCAACAGAAAGTAGAAGATGCTCGTAAAAGCTCTCAAGAAGCTAAAGCTAAGTTACAGCAGAAATTAGAATTAGATAGTAAAAAAATACTAAAAATCCAAGCCAAATCACAGCAGAAAATAGAGCAAGACAGTAAAAATATACTGGAAGCACAAGCTGAATTAAAGAAAAAACCAAATCAAACTCAAACATCAAAATCAACAGACCAGCAAAAACTTGAAAAATTAAAAGCTGACCATCAAAAAGCTGTTATTCAGCTAGAGAAACAATTTGCAGCAAAACAAGAGCAACAAAATAAAGCTATTACACGGTTAACAACTCAAAAGCAAGTAGTCACAAAGCAAGCAGAAACGGAGTCACTGCTCTTAGACTACGAAAAAAGTCAAATTTACTTAAAAATGGCAAAAAATGGACTAAAGCAAGCTCAAACGCAATTAAAAAACGCGGAGTATCAGCTTTACTATACCAAAATAACTGCTCCCAACAATGGGCAAATCAATATTAAGCGCACACAAGCTGGACAAAAAGTTGAACCAGGACAAACTTTAATGTCGCTTGTACCGCAAAAACCTTGGATAGCTGCTGACTTTGAAGAAGAACAACTGAAAAAAATCAAACCAGGACAGTCAGTGCAAATTCAACTCAAAGCTTTAACAGATAAAACCTTTACAGGCAAAGTGCAATCTGTACTACCACCTTCCAAAGCTCAACATAATCACCTGCGTCCACCTGTGAAAATTTCATTTGACCCTAAAACACTGGGCAAATACAGGTTACTCATTACACCAGGAACTCCTGCCTCTGTAAAAATAGAACTTTAGGAATGCACTCGCCATAAGCACTTTAGTGCTTTCCTAAGCGAAGCACTAAAGTGCTTAGTACGACTAAAAATTTAAACTATCTATAGATGCTTCAATTTCTATATCTAAAATTCGCTCACGTGCGTTTCTATATTCAACCAACTTACCTTCACTATAATACAAATCTACTGCCTTTTTAAAATCTTCTACAGCAGCTTGCTTATCAGCTAACTCACTATTTACATCCCCACGATAAAAATAAGCTTCTGCATCTAAGGGATTAATTTTAATAACTTGAGTGTAATCTTCAACGGCGCCTCTAAAATCACCATTCTCATATTTTGCGTTTGCACGGTTAAAGTAAGCATCAGCATCACTGGTATTAAACTTAATAGCTTCAGTATAATCAGCGACTGCCCCAGTATAGTCACCGACTTCATAGCGAGAATTTCCACGGGTTTTAAATTCTTCTGGGGTATTAGGGGTTACTTCTGTTGTCGTTATTGGAGTTATTTCTGCTGGCAAGCTAATATTCGCATCTGGATTTAACTTGATGGCTTGCGTATAATCTTCAATGGCGCCTTGATTATCACCAAGATGTGAACGCGCGTAAGCACGGTTAAGATACGCAAAGGCATCGTGTGGATTAATACGAATAGCTTGGGTAAAATCTACAATGGCGCCTTTACAATCTCCAATTTGATAACGTGCCAATCCACTCCTCTGATAAGCTTTGAAATAGTTCGGATTAATATTAACCGCTTGCTGACAACTGTAAATGGCGCCTTCATAATCCCCAAATTGATACTTTGCTGCAGCAATCTTATAATAAACCTCAACATTATTAGCATCTATTTTTAAGGCGCCGTTATAAGCAATAATTGCCGCTTCATAGTTCGCACGCTGAAAACTATCATCACCATTTTGGATGTACAAATGCACTAAGGATTCCGAACTATGCTGTGAATCTGATTCGTGTTCGTACTTACCCTGTTCGCCACTAGATATATATTGATAAACAGGTAACTTATCGCGGTTAGAGTGATAAGTCGCTAAACTAGAGCCAGAATTTGAAAGTAACTGTTCTAGATAACATACCAAACCACCACCATACATCAACTGTTGAATACCAAATGAAATTCGCCCAGTTTTGAGCTTAATCATCGCAGTAGGTAAAAACCCAGCTAACACCAAATTATATTCTGACTGTGCCTCGTTAATTTTTTCCTGAATCAAAACACAGACAATAACCGCATTTTTTGCGACTTCTTCCGATGTCACCGACCACTTCACCGTATCAAAGCTACCACAACGAGATTTTACCTCAACACCAATTAAAGGGTTAGCAGTCAAAGTAAAATCAACATTCCCATCTCCACCCAAATGCTGCTCGTAGTCTACCTCAGTAATAAAACCTGCAAGTCTCTCCTTAACAAGCTCTTCACCCAACTTACCTTTTAAAAAACTTGTAAAAACATCACGAACAGGAGACACTCGCTTATACTTCTCTGCCATTCTCCAACAAAAATTCCGCAGACAATTTAATCGAGTCCCATCAATTTTTGTTAACTCGCTGTGTTGTCCTTCATTATCACAATGCAGCAGGGAACCAGATGATAACCTGTTAATAAAATCAGATTGAAGCCATCGCAGTACGGTAATCCAATCCATTAGCGAGTTTTGCGATTTGGGTCTACTGGTTATTTTATTAACTAAGCAAACAAATTAAAAGCCATTTTAAAGGTTTTTTATTGAATTAAGCTTAAATGTGGCGCCTGTTCCTAGAGGATAAAACTAGTTTGCATACTAATGTACTAGATTTAATTATAATAAATGGGAACAATTTGTTCCCATTTATTATTTGTGGTCAATTCATAGCACTAAAAAATTGGTAAATTTTATGATTTCACATCAAGAGCGCATCATAGTTGTTCAAAGTAACATTACTTAATTACAAGTAGACGCAATAGTAAATGCCGCTTAGTACAGGCGCCTATCGTTTCCCAATGAAGCGCGCGGCAAAAATTGCTGTAACTGAAACAAGCAAGTTTCTCAAATCTAATGATTCACTTGAAGAAGTAATTTTTGTTACATTTGGTCAAGATGCTTATGATTGATACCTAAAAATAATTCAAGCTAGCTAATAATAGTACAAAATTCTCTTGTGGACATTTCTGCCATGACATAAATAGATGGTTCTGAATTTTGAAGCTGTTGCTTTTTTAATTAATATATAGGAACGGGCAAGGATGCCCATTCCACAAGAATTAAGCATTCTACAAAAATTAAGCATTCTACAAGATTTATCATTCCACAAGAATTGTGTTGTGTAAATAATCATATATATTTTGTGCAGCAACGGGGGCAGTATTGATTTAATGCTATTTCGTAGATAATTAGTAGTTGGCGCCCATGAATACTTCGATTAAGTTGCCTAAAAAGTTGATGTTACTTGGTTCGGGAGAACTGGGTAAAGAGTTTGTGATTGCTGCACAGAGACTTGGTAACTATATAATAGCTGTTGACCGCTACGAGTCGGCGCCTGCGATGCAAGTGGCTGATGTGTGTGAAGTTATATCGATGCTGAGTGCGGATGATTTAGAAGCGGTTGTTAATAAGCACAAACCTGATTTTATTATTCCAGAAATCGAGGCTATTAGAACTGAGAAATTAGTCGAATTTGAACAGCGTGGAATTACGGTTATTCCAACAGCGGCAGCTACAAATTACACAATGAATCGCGATAGAATACGTGAACTAGCTCATACAAAGTTAGGTGTAAGAACTGCAAAATATGCTTATGCTTCAACATTAGAAGAGTTAATTGCTGTATCTGATACTATTGGGTTTCCTAATGTCGTTAAACCTGTAATGTCATCTTCTGGAAAGGGACAGTCGGTTGTTAATGATAGAACAGATGTTGAGAAAGCTTGGAATTATGCTATTGCTGGTTCGAGGGGTGATAGTCAGAAGGTAATTGTCGAAGAATTTATTGACTTTGATATTGAAATTACCTTACTTACCATTAAACAATGGCAGGCACCTACTATTTACTGTGTGCCAATTGGTCATCGTCAAGAACGTGGTGACTATCAAGAGTCGTGGCAACCTGCTGATATTTCTGAAGACAAAGTGGGAGCAGCGCAAGAAATAGCTAAAAAAGTGACTGATGAACTTGGTGGCGCCGGAATTTTTGGTGTTGAGTTTTTTATTACCAAAGACGAAGTTATTTTCTCTGAACTCTCACCTCGTCCCCATGATACAGGTATGGTGACATTGATTTCACAAAACCTGAACGAGTTTGAGTTGCATTTGCGCGCGATTCTGGGTTTACCTATTCCAAATATAGAACAACTCGGCGCCTCTGCTAGCGCTGTGATATTAGCGTCAGAAAAGTCGGAGTCGGTATGCTTTGAAGGTGTTGCCGAAGCTTTATCTGAAAAAGACGTAGATATCAAACTTTTTGGTAAACCAACTGCACATCCTTATCGTCGCATGGGAGTTGCTTTAGCTAAAGCTGCTTCGGTTCAAGATGCACGCGCAAAAGCAATGAAAGCTGCTAGAAGTGTCAAAATTACGGGTATATAGTAGAACTAAACACCGCTAGTTTAAATAAACAAAGCGGTGAAAGTTGTACCCGATGTAATTAATCTTAGTTTGCTCATCACAAACTAACTAGTCGTAATTGCCTAGACACTGAAACAAATGGGAACACACTAAACACCGTATAAATGCTTAAACCTAAGCATTTTTATAATATAACATCATAATAGTAGCATGTGTAAAGCTATGCTAAATACATATTGCAATTTGTCATCTATCTTAATAAGTATTTTTATTGAAATTCGTTGCAAATAAATTACTACACGCTTTTTGCTTACCTCAATCGCAAATCTACACCAATGCGATGCGCGCAAGCAAATCCAGAAAAAGCGACTGCGTTTAAACCTTGACCAGGAAAAGTGCTGTCTCCTACACAATAAAGTCCGGGTATAGATGTACGATTAAATGGCATGCCCAGTAGTCCTGGCAATTTGCGACGTGGTATTGGTCCATAGGTACCATCAGAGCGTCCTAGAAAACGGCGATGAGTACGAGGTGTTCCAATTTCTAGGTAATCTAATGAGGCATCAAGTCCTGGAAAAATTTTCTCTAATCTTGTAATTACCCTATCTGCTGCGGCTTCTTTACGCGCTTCGTAGTCTGTTGCTGATAATTTATCCCACTCATTTAACCAGTGTGGTGTAAAAGCGTGAATAATATGATAACCGTGCGGTGCCAAATCTGGGTCTAGTAATGTGGGTATCGAAACAAAAATTGTTCCTTCTTGTTCAGCCATTTTTTCCCATTTTTCTAGCAAAATATGGTGGCATTCTGTATTATTAGTCAAAATATCCGATTTCACTCCCATATGTAAACTTAAAAAGCTAGGAGATTTTTGATATCTTTGTTGCCATTTATTTTCATTTGTTGGCATTTTTTCCTGAGTAAGCAACTTACCAAAGGTATCCCAACGAGTCGCATTCGAGACAATTCTAGAAGCCCGAAAAACATCACCTGAAGCTAATTTGACACCAACAGCACGACCCTTTTCAACCAATATTTTTGTGACGTGTGCGCTGGTAATAATTTTTCCACCAGCTTTTTCTAAACCTTCAACAAGCGATAGTGCAATTTGTCCAACACCACCTTTTGGATAATTCACCCCACCATAATGACGGTCAGAAAAAACCATTCCTGCATTAATCATTGGTGTCATCGAAGCTGGTACAACCGACCAACAGTAACATTCCATATCGATAAATCTTAATAATTCAGAGTCTTTGATATATTTCCGCGCAATATCTCCAGCGTTAACAGGTAAATATTTTGCTAAACCCAAACATGACTTTGGATGCTGCAAGAAGGTTCGTAGTAAGTAGCGAGGTTCTTCTAACGATAGCAAGTCCATACTGTTGAGATAGTTAAATACTTTCCAACATTCATCATAAAAGCGGCGAATTCCCAAACGTTCGTGAGGAAAATATACCGTAATATTTTCTAAAAATGCTTGATAATCTCTATCTACTTTAACGTCTAAATTATTGGGTAAATGATAGTGAATTTGTACTTTATCTGGAATTGTTTCAAGGCTGATATTAACTGCATCTAGCGCGCGGGTTAGTAAATTTGTAGTACCTTT
Organism: Calothrix sp. PCC 7103; assembly: GCF_000331305.1. Taxonomy (GTDB): domain Bacteria; phylum Cyanobacteriota; class Cyanobacteriia; order Cyanobacteriales; family Nostocaceae; genus Dulcicalothrix. The sequence continues at coordinate 3,043,552 of NZ_KB217478.1, forward strand.
TTGTCCAAAACCAAAAATCATTGAGGCGCCTACATCAAATTTATATCCTTCGCGTTCAAAGTAACTTGCACTTCCACCAGGTATAATGTAGCGTTCCAAAACAAGTACAGACGCACCTTTTACAGCTAATTGAGTCGCTGTTACCAAGGCGCCGATACCTGAACCAATAATAATTACATCAAAGTGGTCATACGACATAATAAGGGACTAAATCTTCCGAATCAATAATTATATTAATAACTGTACGGCAACCTACCCAACACGAGCGCACTAAAAAAAAGAGGGATGAGCCTGCTTCTTGCCGACCAATCCCGTCTGCCGTTCCTTAAAGAGAGGAGAACACTTAAAGGACAATATAACTTTGATTGAGAAAGAATGTCAATAAATAATGAAATATTTTTTCAATAAGTATAAAGGTGCTAGTTTTAGCTACCAGGAATATGCTTGAGGGAGTATGATGTGTTTCATTCAGCTTTATACTCTGTCTTAATACAACTAAGGAGGAGCGCTTTTATCTAGCTATGACGCTACAACTACGTGTATATGTCCCACCCCATCCATTAATCAAGCATTGGTTAGCTGTAGCCCGCGATGCTTCGACACCTTCAGTGTTATTCAGGAGCGCCATAACCGAGTTAGGTCGTTGGTTGACTTATGAAGCAGCACGCGAATGGTTGCCTACGATGGAAACCACAGTTCAAACTCCGCTGTCCACATCACCTGCGACTTTAATAAATCCAGAAATCCCAGTGGCAGTGGTTCCGATTTTACGAGCAGGTTTAGGGCTATTAGAAGGAGCGCAAACTCTGCTTCCACTTGCATCAATTTATCACCTTGGTTTGGTGCGTGATGAAGCGACGCTGGAACCTTTGTGCTATTTGAATAAATTGCCAGAAAAATTTAATCCTCAAACGCGAGTATTAATTACTGACCCAATGTTAGCTACAGGAGGGTCAATTATGGCAGCAATGGCAGAACTAACACATCGAGGTGTAGACCCAGGTCTAACACGAATAGTGAGTGTAGTCGCTGCTCCACCCGCTTTACAAAAATTGAGTGCTGCATATCCTGGATTAATAATTTACACAGCTTGCATCGATGAGGGTTTAAATGACAAAGGCTTTATTGTGCCTGGTTTAGGAGATGCAGGCGACCGCATCTTTGGGACATAAGCTACTATGCAGCTATGGCTATGGTGACTATCTAGTTTGATAACGTGAGATCAGTCGCAGTTTTTTGTAAGGCGGTAAAGAGATTATGAGTCAACGTGATGGTTTTGCCGGTGGGTTTTTCGCCGGAGCAATTGTCGGTAGTGTTGTTGGTGGTGTTCTTGGTGCCTTGGTAGTGTCACGGCGCGACGAAATGCCCCCTGAAGAAATTCAGCAACTTGCCGAAACAAGAGAGGCAAAGAAAAAACATTCTGCACGCCGTCAACAAATCAAATTGAGCGATACTGAAAGCATGGAGACTGCTAGACGTTCGCTTGAAGATAAAATTGCTCAACTTAATGCCACTATCGACGAAGTTAGGCAGCAGTTGGGCAATGTAAACGGCGCCTCTAGTTCAGGGGAAACATCAGAAAGGGCAGGGTGAAAAGGTGTAAATTACTAACCAATGGTAAATGACTAATACTTATTGAGTCGTTTACAATCGATTACAGGAATATCTGTTGACGTATCATAGGACAACGAACTACACATGAGTTCTTCAATTGCATTACTCACCCAAACACTGTCAGTATTTATCCAAATATACAGCTACTTACTGCTGTTTCGGGTTCTTCTAACTTGGTTCCCCACTGTAAATTGGTATAACCAGCCTTTTTCGGCGTTGAGCCAAGTTACCGACCCATACTTAAATTTGTTCCGTTCTATCATTCCTCCTCTTGGTGGAATGGATTTCTCGCCGATTTTAGCCTTCTTGGCTCTTAATGTTATCGGTAGTTTAGTTGGGAGTTTGGCAGTTGGCGCAGCTGCTGGAGCTTTTTAGCATGTACTGTAGAGACCAAAGAAACCGGGTTTCTACTTTGAAACCCGGTTTCTAATATCATTTTCGTACTTGGGCACCAAACCCAGCAGCTTTAAACTGTTTGAGTTTTAGGGGTTCAGGTTGATTTGCAGCTACCGTAATTCTCATCTCGAAATTGCTAACACCAGGTGGAACTTCTGGAATAGAACCAAGACGAGTTCTGTTTTGCATCACAGGGTCATTGTTTGCATCATAAACACGTCCAAAAATATCGGCATCAAAGACATACTTGTTTGTAGAGTTTTCAGCTTTGCCTGTAACTAAAAAGCAGTTTGCTGCCATAGTAGTACCACCGCTTGTTACAGAACCATCTCCGACTTCAGGAGGGCATTTATGGTAATCAACATCAAACAGGCGAATTTGTGTTAGTGCAATAGCTCCAGGACTAAAAGTCCACGATAGGACTGTAAATACACAGGTAACTAAAATAGCGGCGAGTGAGCGTAATAGCATAAAGGGCACCATAAATAAATCCAACCATAGGTAAATTTTACCTTTTCGTGGCATCTGAAATTTACTCCTTTGGTGTTGGATACTACCGTTGCAGTTTTGTAATATTTAGTAAAATCAGAACTTCAATTACTATTAACTTATGACACCTTCGGAGATTGAGTCAGCCCTTATTGAAGCTTTTAGCCATTGTGATGCTTCTGGCATCCCGCTTTGCCATGAGCAAAAGCAAATTCTACTTCAAGTTGCACTTGCAAATAAGGAATCTCCCAAGGACGGTTTTGACGATAACCCGCTATATGAATTATCCCAAGAGGAATTACAAGCTTTATTAAGCTTTATCAAATCTAAAGAAGCTCAAAATATATCTTGGAAAATTTTACTCCTTAATGATTGGTTACATGGGCAAGATTCAGGAGAAGTACATTTTCTTCGTCAGCGTTATGGAGTACAATGGCTAAATCGCTTACAACCTCATCATTTTGATTGTCTTGAAGTTACACAGGCGCCTTTATTAAAAGTTGGCGATAGTATCGAAGTTTGTAACGCACTTTGGGAATGGGTACAAGATAGTGGCCCATGTCAACGCGAATGGTTCCCATGTACTGTTATTTGTGTCGATGAAACTATAAATTTAGGAGATACATCCAATGGTTGTATAATTCGCTTTGAAAACGGCGCCGAATATCATATCAGTGGTATTTACGATTGGAACCGATATAATTGGCGTTGGAGTAAGGGTGGGTTATAGGTTTTTGGTTTTGCGGAATTGGGTTACTACGTCTTTGATGTCGCGTAATTCTCCTTCGACTAAATAATTTAATTGTCGCATTTCCGATGCTGTGATTTTTCCGCTTAGTTGTGATATGGCTGTTTTTAATTCTGGATGTTTTTTTAATGTTTCTTGACGAATGATGGGTACTGCTTCGTAAGGTGGAAAGTATTTTTTATCGTCTTGAAGAACTACTAGACCAAGACGTGATATTTGTCCGTCGGTTGAGTTTCCGGCGATGAAATCTACTAGTTTCTGAGTTAACGCGCGGTATATTAAATCTAAACTCATTACACTTGGTCTTTCTCGAAACTGTAAATTATAGGTTTTGGATAAACCTGGGAAACCGTCTTCACGTTCTGCAAATTCATACCCTAATCCAGCACGCCATTGTGCTGTATATTTTCCTGCTTCTGAAAGTGTTTTTATATTGTATTTTCTGGCATCTTCTCCGCGTATAATCATTGCAAAAGTATTCTCAAATCCCAAGGAGTCCATAACTTCGAGCTTAAATTTTTCAGCATAGCCTTGTTTGAGGTGCCGATAAACTTCTTTTGGGTCATTAATTACTGGTTGTTTTAAAATACTAGTAAAAGCTGTACCAGTATATTCAATATAACCATCAATTTTACCTGCTGTTAGCGCTTGATGGCAAACAAATGAACCACCTAATCGAGGTTTACGTTCAACCTTTAAATTTGTTTTTGCTTCAATTAGTTGCGCTAGTAGTTCACCTAATATATCTTGTTCTGTAAAATCTTTTGAAGCAATTATTATATCTTTGGCGCCAGTGCTGTTTTGATTAGGGTTACAACTAGTTATAATTAAAATTAAACAGCAAGTAAAAGCACAAATAAATAAAAAGTTTTTAAACTTCCAATTCATTTATAATCCTAACTCATAACGTAAAGGGTAAATTAGTGTTTTTGAAGTACTTGAATAATGGCACCAATACATTCAACAGGGTCAACAGGTTTAGCAATATGCTGTTGAAACCCTGAAGATAACGCTGTTTCTTTATCTGCTTCTGCCGCATAAGCTGTTAAGGCAATAGCTGGAACTTCACCTCCCTGCTCTTTAGGTAAATTTCTGATTTGACGGATAAAAGTGTAACCATCCATTTGTGGCATACCGATATCACTTAATAGTACATCTGGTTGCCATTGTGTAATTAGATTCAATGCCTCTATTGCACTTGATGCGGTTTGTATTTCTGCACCTTCTTGCTCCAGCATAAAAGCAAGTAATTCCTGTGAATCTTGGTCGTCATCTACGACTAAGATTCTTGTTCCCTGTAAGTTTGATAAGTCCGAGCTAATTGGAGGAGTTTGATTCATGTGCAATCTTAACGGGTATTAAATGCAAGTCAAGCGCGTAAATATCGCGCCGTTCGTTTTTCTTTAGCCTTACTTCAACGTTACCATCTTGGGACGTAAACTTGGCAGTATTTCTCTGATAAATACAAAAATACCTACTTACCTCATGTTTTCAAGCATTAAGAGCTTTTGGAATAAATACTTAAGCGCTTTTCTAACAAACCAATTGCAAAATCAGCTATAAAAGCAATTACGGCTGCGGGCACGGCGCCTGCTAAAATTAACTGGTTATTAACTACTGCAATACCTCGAAATATAAATACCCCTAATCCACCTGCACCAATTGCAGCAGCAATAGTCGCAATTCCAATTGCGATAACCGTCGCTACTCTTACCCCAGCTAAAATAACATTCATTGCTAACGGTAATTCTACTTGCACTAACAATTCCCAGTCGCTCATTCCCATACCTCGTCCAGCTTCACGTACAGCACTATCAACTCCGATTATCCCCGTATAAGTATTTCTAATTATTGGTAAAAATGAGTACAGTGTTAGCGCTACAATTGCAGGAGTGGCACCAATACCACCTATTATTGGTACAGGAATTAATAAACCGAACAGTGCCAAGCTGGGAATTGTTTGTAATATATTAGCTATACCCAAAATCGGCTGCCTTAATATAGCTTTACGAGTAATCAAAATACCCAAGGGAATACCAATTAGCGTTGCTATCGTAATTGATATTCCTACCAAAACTAAATGCTCCCCTGCCCGCTGTAGTATTTCTGAACCATATTTAATAAGAAAAAAGTCACCCATTGCGATTTTGATTTTTATTTGGGTACTGGCGCCAATGACAATATAGAGACGTTACATGTAACGTCTCTACCATGATATATTTTTTGGTTGTAAAACGCGCGTTATTAAAACTTTTGTATTATTGTACTCATGCAGTCACCGTTACTATTTTGATAATATTAGTAAGCTGACACATGCTGTACTGCACCCGCACCGCTGTCAAACAGAACGTAATCAAGCTCGCTTTCAGTAAAATTAAACCCAAGCGTTGCTGCAAAATCGACTATTTTTTTCTTATCCCAGCTCCAAACCCCAAAGACACCACGAATACAGCAACCGTTATAGTACTGTTCGTATATATCTTGGTGAGAAGCGACAAAATCATAAAAAGCGTTAACTTGTTCTAAGTGCATACCCTTGTCTCCATTTGTGCTATCTTGCGCTTACTATCAGCTACATCAGCTATCAGTGTCATTTCTGAGTCGCTAACTCATTATCCAATGCAAAAACTTGTACTAAGGATAAAAAACCAGAAGTAAACGATAATTTTTTGTTCCTAGAGTTAAAATTGTTGGAATCTTAACAATTCACACTATATTCTAAGTATTATGACTGATTCTGGTGACGGTAGTTAATAAAATTTTAAGATACAAATGATACTAACATACAATAGTTACTGTGAAAACATACTTAGGGATGTTGACCGTTAAAGCTAAGTTATACTCAAATACTGAGGCGCCACGCTATCAACTAGCCATACGCCGTTATCTGAGCAGTAAAAGCGTATTCCGTATGAATGCATTTTGGCAGCATCAATTACAAGTACTACTGGTTTACCATGTCTAGCCCCAACCTTTGTCGCGGTTTCAATATCTGCTGATAAATGTACATGATGTCGGGACATTTTTAAAAGTCCCTGTTCTAAAATTAGATCTACAGATTTATGCCCGGTTCCGTGATACAAAATATCTGGAGGAACTTGCGGCTCTAATTGTAAATCTATTTCAACGCTGTGTCCTTGGTTGGCACGAATTAAGGCGCCTGTTTCATCGAATGAGTAACGCTGTTTATCGTTATTGGCTACTACTTCTTCTAGTTCCTGTCTGCTGATGGGAAATTGATGTTTTTTACAAGCTGCTAATAATTTTTTTACTTCTACCCAGCTACCTGGAGTAAGTTCGATACCTATTGTTTCTGGTTGGTGTCGTAAGTGTTTGCTTAGGTATTTACTGATTTTTACTAAACGTGTGTTGTCCATATATTATATAGATAACCTTTCTATACTATACATGCTACAAGATAATACAACGATAGATTTGTAAAAGTGAGTAAAGATTTTTTAAAAATAATTCAACCGCGCTTATGGAGGAAGTATTATGAGTTACCAGCGTCCGGTTATATTTATTTCTGAATCAACCCAGGATAGGCGGGTTTCGGAGATAGCGATTGCAGGACTTGCAGTATTGTTCGTAGTTGCTATTTATGGGTGGCTTGTATTACCTGATACCATACCTATAAATTTTGGATTCGATGGGCGCCCGAATGCTTGGGGTAGTAAACGTATATTGTGGATGTTGCCCGGATTAGCTTTGTTTTTTTTATGGGTTTTTAACGTATTTGAATCGTACACCGCACAAGTTTAATTATCTTGTCCCCATTAATGAAAACAACGCACGGCGCCAGTACGTTATTGCGTTATCGATGTTGAACTGGTTGAAAGTTGAATTGATGTGGATGTTTGCTTTTTTGGAGCAGTGTCAAATGTATAGTTTGGCAACTTCAGAGAGCTTTGGTTTAGGACTGTGGTTTTTACCTGTGTTTGTGCTAATTATATTGGGGACGGTTGGTTATTGGTTGCGTCAGTCTTTCCTTGCGCGGTAGAAACCTGGTTTCTTAAAGTTTGAGGAACCAACGGCGCCTATACATAGCGTAAAGAATTACCCACCAAAATAAAACTGTTGTGATGGCGAAAAATAAAGAAGCGTTCATTGCTCCTGACCAAGAAGCAAATAAGTTTTCGTAAATCCAAGTGTATGTTGATGGCGCCTTTTCTCCGACTCCAATTTGGGTTTTATTAAGTATTCTAGCCAACAAACCCGAACCGACGAATAGAAAAATAGCGTTTAACCCCATTACTTCTAAAGGGAAACCCAAACGCTTTAATCTCCGAACTTCGATTAATTCATAACATAAAGCTAGTAATAGTAACGCCCATCCAGCGGTATACACTACATAAGAACTAGTCCATAGCTGTTTGTTAATTGGAAAGATTAGTCCCCAGAAGTGTCCAATAATGACGCAAATTAAGCCAAAAATAGCAAGATTAACACTAGTGCGACTTTTTATTGCTTGAAGACGTAGCCATTCACCTGTAAAGTATCCAAACAAGACTGTGACTATAGCAGGTAATGTACTAAATAACCCTTCTGGGTCAAAGGAACCTCCTTTAAATATATGTGTCCCCAAAATTAATCTGTCTATATAACCTGCTAAATTTCCCTCTGGTGTCAAATTGCCAGCACCGTAACCAGGAACAGGAATTAATTGCATTGCTGCCCAGTAGCCTATTAATAGAATGAGTGCTAATACCCATAGTAGGCGCCGTCTCAAATTTAAAACAGCGAAGCTAGCTAACATGTAAGCTAAACTGATGCGCTGTAAAACTCCCATAATTCGCAGTTTACCAAAATCTATAGGCGCCCCTTTTAAGATTAAATCTAAAAAAGGAGAGAAAATCGCCAATAATAAACCAAAACCGAACAATAAAGCACCTCTCCTAACAATACGCCAATAAACCTTAATATCTGGTCGATTATCATCAGTATACTTGGCAAAAGAGAAAGCCATCGCCACACCCACAATAAACAGAAAAAAGGGAAAAATTAAATCTGTAGGGGTACAACCATGCCAAGGTGCATGTTCAAGAGGAGGGTAAATATATTTCCAACTACCCGGATTATTCACCAATATCATCGAAGCTATAGCAATCCCTCGGAAAACATCCAGAGAAACAAGACGTTTAGTATTAGATATTAATTGTGCCATTTATGTTTATCGTGTAATAAATTTGTCAAAATCATTAAGGTGTAATTGGTAGCACAGGCTTTCTATGCCTGTCGATGTATTTTATTGTGCATGTATTTTATAGTTAAAATCTTATGAACATCAAAGCTACTATTCTAAGCGGACTACTTCTTTTAACAATTGCCTCTCCAGTCCAATCCCAAGAAAAACAAGTTAAACCCACGCAAGTAATAGATGCACCCCCACCTCCAACTAGAGAATTTCGGGGTGTATGGGTTGCCAGCGTTGCCAATATAGACTTTCCTTCAAAACCTGGACTAACTACAGACCAACAAAAAGCGGAACTGATAGCTATTTTAGATAAAGCCGTACAGTTAAAGCTGAATGCCATAATTTTTCAAATCCGTCCTATGGCAGACGCATTATACGCATCACCATACGAACCTTGGTCAGAGTTTCTCACGGGTCAAATGGGAAAACCACCACTACCATATTATGACCCTCTGGAATTTGCGATAACAGAAGCACGCAAACGCGGTTTAGAATTACATGTTTGGTTTAACCCTTACCGCGCAAGTCATATTAAATCTATATCAGAAGTGGCGCCAACTCATATAACTAAAACACGTCCTGATTTAGTGAGACAATATGGTAAATACATGTGGTTAGACCCAGGAGAAAAAGAGGTTCAAGACTATTCATTAAAAGTCATAATGGATGTAGTCAAACGCTATGATATTGATGGCATAACTATCGACGATTATTTTTACCCTTATCCAGAACGAAACGAGAAGAAACAAAATATTGACTTCCCTGACGAAAGCAGCTATTCAAAGTATTTACGTTCTGGAGGTAAACTAAATCGAAACGATTGGCGCCGAGAAAACATTAATACATTTGTTAAAAATCTATATCAAGGCGTAAAAAATGCTAAACCTTGGGTGAAAGTTGGTATTAGTCCCTTTGGTGTTTGGAAACCTGGATATCCTAAACAGATATCCAATACTGGGGGTTTTAACCCTTACGAAGAAATATATGCTGACTCTCGCAAATGGTTGACAGAGGGTTGGTTAGATTACTTTTCGCCACAACTATATTGGAAAATTGAACAAACAGCGCAAAGTTATCCTGTATTATTAAACTGGTGGAAAAGTCAAAACCTTAAAAATCGTCATCTTTGGGCATCAGTTTACACTAGTAGAGTTGGGAACCAAGAGCGTCAAAACTGGAATGCTAACGAAATAGTCTATCAAATCAAAAGCACGCACGGTATACTTGGCGCCAGTGGTAACATACACTTTAGTATGAAACCCTTGATAGAAAACCGTGGAGGAATTTCAGATTTACTATCGCAGAAAAGCTATCAAAATCCAGCATTAGTACCAGCATCACCCTGGCTAAATAATACACCCCCCTCTAAACCAGTATTAGAGGTTCAAAAAAATACGATTTCTAATATTAATCAACTAACTTGGAAACCAACAGGCAAACAACCAGTCTCATTATGGGTTTTACAAACAAAAACTGGAAATGAATGGAAAACAAATATCTTACCAGCCAATCAAAACTCATTTCCATTGACTGATGCTCAAGTTAACACAGTTGCTATATCGGGCGTCACTCGTTATGGAATACAAAGTCCAAGTACTATTATCAAAATAAAACAGTAATACATTGTCATGCTGAACGTAGTGAAGCATCTCTATAACTTCAAATAGTAAAGAGATTCTACCCTACGGGAAAACTCCGTTTACGCTACCCTACGGGAAAAGCTCCGCTTTACGCTCAGAATGACAATAGTAAGCACTGCCCACCATACAAACGCCTATTTAACAATTCATTTTGATAACAAATAGTAGCACCAAGTTTATCAAAATAGAAATAGGTTGCCAGTGCCTAACTCAGTTTTGATGCATTGACCTTGACAGCAAAGACGGTAATAGGGGATAAAACGTGACTGCTAACAAAAAACAGCAACCTTAAGCAAGTATAAAAGTAAATTAGGTATATTAATTTACTAGTGAGTGATAACACTGATTAGACTAAAGTGAAAAGAGGGTTGACAGCCCTAGGGCGTTGTTATTGTAGGCTAAAGGATTAAAGCAACTTCCGTATAAAGGCTTAAATAAAAGTATTTCTCATATCCCACTGAAGAATGAAGCTTTATAAACTAATCAGAACTGTACTAGAAGGGTAAGGCGCCACAAAACCAGTCAAGATTAACTGTCAATGTCGCCCAAGTATATTAGTAATTGAATTCGGAAGGGTACGTAAATGTTTTATCACACCAAGAAACTTCAATATTTTAAGCCGCCCACAAAGCCAGATGCAGTTTATGCAAAGAAGGTTCAGGAACTCATTGGTGGAACTTTTGGAGAAATGACTGTAATGATGCAGTATTTATTCCAAGGGTTTAACTGTCGGGGACCAGCAAAATATCGCGATATGTTGCTAGATATAGGTACTGAAGAAATTGGTCATATCGAAATGCTTGCAACAATGATTGCTCACCTTCTAGATAAGGCGCCTATCAAGGTACAAGAAGATGGCGCCAGTGACCCAGTTGTAGGTGCAGTAATGGGTGGCACAAATCCACGCGATGTAATCATGGCAGAAGCAATGGCAATGAATCCACAACATTTAATTGTTTCAGGATTAGGTGCCACAGCAGCAGATAGCGTTGGTTATCCTTGGAACGGTCGGTTCATCGTTGCCAGTGGTAACTTAATGGCTGACTTCCGCTCGAACCTTCATGCAGAATCACAAGGACGCTTACAAGCGGTGCGAATGTATGAAATGTCAGACGACCCAGGTGTAAAAGATACACTTTCGTTTATGATTGCGCGCGATACAATGCACCAAAACCAATGGTTAGCAGCACTTGAAGACTTGAAGTCAGAAGGACTAGAAGATGCACCAGTCCCAAGTTCCTTCCCATTACAATTGGAAAAACGCGAATTTGCATACCAATTCTGGAACCATTCCGAAGGAACAGAAAGTGCAGAAGGTCGTTGGGCAAAAGGTCCTTCAATGGATGGTAAAGGTGAATTTGAATATATCGCCAACCCACAACCACTAGGCCCAGAACCTCAACCTCCACAAGTTGATCCACGTCTGCATGGTACACCAATAGACCCCTCAATGAATACTACTTCCATGTCATCACCTGGCGCCTCGTCGATGCCATCTCAAGGAGTAGTAAGAGAAGTTGACAAACGAACCAGACAATAAGAATGTTTGACTATATTGTGGAACAGGCATCCTGCCTGTTCTTCATAATAAGGCGCCTATTTTGTATTTAGGGCGCCTATTTTTTATGCATTCTTATCTGGGCGGGCAAGGATGCCCACCCCACAAGAAAATATTGGGAGTCAAGATTTAAGATATGAAGTATTATAATGACTATTAACTAGAATATTTATCGCTTATAGTTATTTAAAGGAATATTTACAATGACTCAAGCAGCATCAAAAATTATAACTGTCGATGAGTTTATCAAAGAATATGCTGATAATGAACGCTATGAGCTAATTGACGGAGAATTAATTGATATGAAACCAACTGGACAACATGAGCAGGTTGTTGGCTTTGTTGGAAGAAAACTCAATGTGCAAATTGACCTGTATATCCAGATTATTTTATTCCCCATCGATGCCTCATTCAGCTTTTGGGTGTAAATATAGCTTTTCGTCCTGATGTAATTGTATTGGATAGTACTCGCTTAGTTAATGAACCGTTGTGGCAAAAAGAACCAGTAATTACTTTTGGAAGCACAATCAAACTTGCTGTTGAAGTTGTTAGCACAAATTGGCAAAATGATTACGCGCGTAAAGTAGAAGATTATGCAATGTTAGGGGTACGTGAGTATTGGATTGTAGACTACCTTGGCATTGGGGGAAGAGAATATATAGGTAAACCAAAACAGCCAACAATTACAATCTGTACCTTAAATCAGGATGAGTATCAAAGACAATTATTCTGAAATGAAGATACGCTTGTTTCAACTATTTTCCCAAATCTTCAATTAACTGCTAAACAAATATTTGAATCAGCAAGGTAAAATATTATCAATAATATACAATGTCATTCTGAGCGTAGCGTAAACGGAGTTTTCCCGTAGGGTAGAATCTAAAATTTTACGCATATAGACAAGATGCTTCACTGCGTTCAGCATGACATATCAAAATACTTTTAAAACAACCTCTCAAACTGCTACATCAAAATCAGCTAAGATTATTTTTTCATATTAATATATTCCGCAGCCTTTTTCGGTGAGAGCTTAACGCTTGAATTATTACTACGGATATAGAAAATCTCCTCTTCCTTACCATTTTTATCTTTCATTTTCACCCAAACAGGGTTTGGTGATGGCTGGACAGAAACTCGACATACATCTTTACCGCTTACTTGATGAAAAGTAATACGGAAGTGAGAACCAAATTCTTGTCCTATCTCCCTTAATAACAGGTCATTATTTAAAAACAGCATGTAACCGTCATTATTCTTCTTTTTCAAGGTTTGATAATCATTATCTAACCCCAGAGGTTTCCCATCGTCGTCAACACCTATAAATAAATTTCCGCCATTGGTATTTAAGAATGCTGCAACGGTTTTGACTATTTCATGCTCCATTGCCTTATCTTGCTTATTTTCTCGTAAATTCCAACGTGCGGTAGATTTAAACTCTATTTGGTCATTCTCTCCTTGCTCAATTAATGCCACAATTTCAGCATCTCCAGACATAGGCGCCAAGCTTTGGTATGCTGCTAAGGCATCTTGTTTAACTTGTTCTGGAACGATAGGGAAAGTACTGAGGATATATTGAAATTCTTCTTCAGTTAACCCATAGAGGTGAGCTATCATTCCGTCAAGTTCTGCACGAAGTTTTGCTCTTTCGCTTTCGTTGGTGGCACCGTTTTCATGGGAACCTAGTCCGACTTCCTGCGCGAGTTCATCAAATTCAGGAGTGGTGCAGATGAGTTTTGCCGCGCGTTCGACTATTTCCTTGAAGTATTTGTCTCCTTTTGTTAAACGTGGTACTGGTAGCTGGTAAACAAAAAACATATTGAGGTTTGTGCTAACCTTTTGTCGCAAGCAATAATCAATAACAAAGCTATTAAATATCGCTGTGCTAAATAGCATGTCTGAGATTTTCAGGCGAATTTGATTACTTTCTGAAAACTTTAATGAGATTAAAAGCGAATTTCCGCAAAAAACTGATCTTGGTACAATACTTGATATTAGCGAGCGTTCGTTGGTGCTTGATGCAACCGAGCGAAAAGCAAGACGATAGGATTGGTAATTTAACTTTTGACCTTCATCTTTCCCACTTCTTCCAAACACAGCTTTTTTTGCTTCCTGTTCATCTACCCAGTATCTTGGTTTTGCAAATTTATGGATGAATTGATGAATCATCTTACCTTCATACAATGGTAATCTTCCTTCTGCTGGTTGCGGCTTAAATAAATAACTATCATTTGTCATGTCAAATTCACGAGTTAAACGTAAGTTCCACTTGTCATCTATTTTTTCGCCTAGCAATGGGAACTTCAGCATTTTATTAGCAATACTAACATCTGTATTGTTTTTAAACTCCATCACTGACAGAGAATCTGGCGCCAGCTTGCGTACCATATCAATAGTGATTGGCAAACTACCATTACTAGGAAATCTTTGAAGCTCTTGCACATCATGGCGCATAAAAGCAGATGGAAATTCATTTGTTTTTCCTCCTTTTGCAAAGGTAAGAACAACAAATTTAAAACGGCTATCAACTTCTTCAAAAATAGTTTTACGATTCTCAAAGCAAAATAAACCTGTAACATTTGTTTCATTAAACAACATTTCTCGCAGTTGTTTGGCGCCTAGGTCAGTGTATATACCGCTAGGAATTACAATCCCACATTCACCACTTAGACGTAAAAGGTTAAAACACTGTTCTAGAAAAAGCTTGTAGAGATTAATGTCTGTTCCTGCTTTCTTGCCGTTCACAATAGAAATTTGATTTTTGTATTGCTCTGCTGAACGATAGTAAGCACTAACATAAGGATATTGACTTTGATACTCTAGCCATGTGCTAGCAATTTCAGGATTTTGTAAAAGTAGCTTCTGCTCTTTTTCAAAAGCTTTAATATCCATTTTATTTTTCGTCACCAGTTCATTATGCTGGGCAAAAAATTCTTTTGCTTGTGGTTTGAATATTTCCCACGGTGGATTTGTAATAATTGCATCAAATCCACCCCGTTCTAAGACTTTATCAAAGTGATAACCCCAGTGAAATGGTTTTAAAGCTGCAATATCGTCTATTTTTAAGACACGCTTCTTGGATTTACCAGTTAATTGAACTTCCTCGTATTTAATACCTAGTTTTTGGCTAAATTCATCCAATAATAAAGAATTTAACTTTTCTTGTGATTTTTTATTCAGGTTTTCGATATGTTTACGCAGGTTTAACAATCTTGCATTTTGATGAGTTCCTTCTTCTCCGGTAGCTAGTTTTTCCTCACCGGGTATAAATGCGTGTTTCTTGTAGAGTTCAATTGATTGATTCTTATCTTCCAGAATAGTTTTGTACTGGTTTGCTGCTAGGGACTGTAAGAGATTACCTTGTTTAGAATTTCCTACTGTATCAAACGCGGTTTCATCAACTTTGATTAACCCTATCAGCGAATTACCCGCCATAATATTAAAGTCAATATTAGGTAGTGGTTCTAATTCGTTTACGTCATGGGCAGAAGATACTAAAGCTAAGAAAAGACGTAATTTTGCAATTTCTGTTGCTTCCTCCATGATGTCAACACCATAAAGGTTATCTGTAACGATACGTTTTTTGATATAATAAGGCAGAGACTGATGTTTTTGTTCGAGTTGTTTTATTTCTATTTTTAGATTTGCATCACCCATTAGTTTGATTGTACCAATTACCGCACTGTAAACTTGAATTAGAGTTTTCATTGCGGCAATAAGAAAGGCGCCTGAACCGCAAGCAATATCCAAAATAGATAAGTTAGGAAGAATATCTTTAATTAGTAAACGGCAAATATTAGCATCTAATTTTAGGAATAGTTCGTTAATATCGTCAAATGATTTATACTTGTCTGAGACTGCATTGTTAACACGGTCTACAATTAACTTATGAATTGTTCTATCACAAAGATATTCAGTTATTTGTGGTCGGGTATAATAGGCGCCGAATGCTTTTTGGTTAATGTATTTTTCAAATATATATCCTAGAACGTCAGGATTTATTTCGTCGTCTTTACCTTCTGGAGTGTCGTCTAAGTTCCATGAGTAACGCGCGAATAAGTCTAAAACTTTTTGGAACGCTTCATCAGCTATTTTTATATTGTAATCTTGTTCAATGCGATGTTTTAAAAATAATCCACCATTCAAGTATTTAACATTTCCCACTAATGCCTGTACAGAGGGGTCACGGTCACTCTCAGGTTTCGCGAAGGATTCAAAAAATAAAACTTTCAGAAACTCACTATAAAATAAATCTTTACCGTTCTGTTTGCTTTCTTCTAATTTATTCTGTAAATATTCTAAATCACCATTTGGCTTATCATCACACTTATTAATAAAGCCTTTACGTTGAAGAAAGTAAACAAACATCAAACGATTTAAGATAACAGAGGTATACCAACGTCTGTCATTTTCGTTATTAATTCCTTTAACGTAACCCAAAAACTGCTTATGCTCTTCTTGAAAGTCTTTATAAAATTGTTTTGTGACTCGTTCGACATCAAAAGCTTTTTGTAGTCGATGGGCAATCTTTACTACCGATAGACTATCATCTTCGAGTTCGGTAATATCAACTACTAAAGCACCCAACTTACTTAAGAATAAATCGCCAGGTTGCCCTTTTACATATAAATGGTCACGAGTAAATTCTTTATTTTCTTCACGCTTTACCCAATACCAGAGACTGCGAGTACGTGTTACATCAATAAAAATCAGCAGGTTTTCAGCTTTTAATTTAGTCACCTGTTGATGAATAGCAGCGCGAACTTTCGCTTCCGGAATGGCGCCATCTGTTGCTGTGACTTCAAAGACAGCTACACCCGACACCTCAGCGATACACTTGTAGTCGTAAGCTTTCTCGTCAATTTCCAACTGCACAGCTTTTTTACGTGTTGGTTGTGACCAACCTAACTGCTCTATAAATAAATCCTCGAATTGAAAGTTATAGAGCAAATCCCGTGTGCGCTGGAAATTGAGTGCCATGATATACCTACCCTCTAAGAGAAAATAGAAGTTTGTGTAGAAATTAGTGAGCATAAAAAATTTGCCCATAGACCAATGTCTTGTAGCTATAACCCTTTTTGTATAAGGGTTAAACTGTAAGAGCTAATAATACTGTTTCTGTAAGAATCCTTATGATGGTACAAACAGCTCAGTAATTTTGCTTACTATTCAATACTGAGTATTAGTCCTTATACTGAACTCATCCGTATACTTTCTGATAAAATTTGGCTGTATAAAAATAATTTTTAAATTTGGCGCCGAAACTAAACCCTGATAAACCCTCTAATATATAATCAGCAGATGTTTGGTTAATGTGCGGAAATTATACTCAAAACGGGTAAGAAATGTCATTCTGAGCGTAGCGAAGAATCTCCAAGATGCTTCACTCCGCTGCGCTCCGTTCAGCATGACAAAGTTTAGTTTTTACCCGTTCACAGTATACTTAAGCATATCAACACTCTACCTAAAATAGCCTACGTAGCTATAATATGAAAGTTACATTTATAACAAATTATAAATTATATTTAAGTATTAATA
The DNA here is from genome assembly GCF_000331305.1 of Calothrix sp. PCC 7103. Taxonomy (GTDB): domain Bacteria; phylum Cyanobacteriota; class Cyanobacteriia; order Cyanobacteriales; family Nostocaceae; genus Dulcicalothrix. The sequence goes on from NZ_KB217478.1 coordinate 3,060,726, forward strand.
CTATATTGTTTTACAATTTCTCGCTTCGTTCACACCCGCATGGGATTGAAAATGCCCATGCTAATACCCTAATTCCATTAAAATGGAATAAGAGAATATTTATCTACATCTAAAATACGGATATGACCTCAAGGAAATTGGCCAACAAGTTGTTGGCCAATTTCCTGATCAGGATAAGTTTCTTCAAAGACCCTCGTATAAAGCAGATTTGTATTATGCTGACCGAGATACGTGTAAATTGGGTATGGTACTAGTTATTATATAAGGTAGGCTTATGAATAGGGCTACATTAAGCTTCATCTTCAGTTTCTATAGAAACCTCTTCTAACTCTGCTTCCAACTGTTCGATTGTAGGTAATTTTGCTTGTAACTCTTTTGGTAATGACTTGGTAAGTTCAGCTTGCCATTCAGCAATACCAATAGGTTTATTCACATCCCGTAAAGCATACTCAGCAATTACATTATCTTTACTTGCACATAGAATTAAACCAATTGATGGGTTATCTTGAGGAGACTTGAGCAAATCATCAACAGCAGAAAGATAAAAATTAATCTTGCCTGTATACTCAGGTTTAAATTTACCAGTTTTAAGCTCAATAACCACAAAACAATGTAATTTTGTATGATAAAAAAGTAAATCTAGATAAAATTCTTCCTCACCAACTTTTAATGGATACTGCTGCCCAACGAAAGCAAAACCAACACCTAATTCTAAAAGAAATTTAGTAATATGTTTAATAAGCTCTTTTTCAACTTCTCTTTCCAGAGCTTCTTCTCCCAATGTTAAAAAATCAAATATATAAGGGTCTTTTAAAGTTTCTCTTGCAAGGTCTGATTGAGGAGGTGTTAATGTCGCATTGAAATTAGTAATGGCTTTACCTTGGCGATTATAAAGGTCATTTTTAATATGTATATTTAATATATTTCTACTCCAGCCATTTTCTATTACTTTTTGTACATACCAAAGTCTCGCTGAAGGGTGTTTTACTGCCTCCAAGATACGCAGATGATGACCCCAAGGAATTTGGCCAACAACTTGTTGGACAATTTGCTCATCAGGATATGCTTCTGCAAAAAGCTTCATGTAAAGCAGGTTTGTACGTGAAAATCCCTTCATATCCGGGAAAGCTGCTTTTAAATCTTTGGCAAGACGTTCGATAACTTTTGTACCCCATCCTTGCTGTTGCTGTCGTGCTAATATTTCCTGTCCGATTTGCCAGTAAAGTAACACTAACTCACGGTTAACAGATAACGCTGCTTTTATCTGGGCGCCGCGAACACGTTCTTTTAACTCGCGTAAAAAGTCATCATAACCATCTAGCGGTGAGAATGCCATTACCTCAAACCATGTAAATAATTCTTGTTGGTATAATGATATTATAATAAAGAATATATTTTTAACAGATGCTTCACTGCGTTCAGCATGACAATTTATTATACTTACTTATAGCAATCACTTTTCCTCAAACAATCCTAGCGAACAAATAATTTGAGGTTCCCGCTTTTCAATTTCTTCGCTGACAATACACAAACGGTCATCCATACGTAGGGCAATTACTAACTCAGCTAATTGTTGATTACTTATACCACTTCTTAGTTGTCTATTTAATGTATCAATTGCAGATTGTCTTAATGGGTAACGGTAAATATCATCAATTGCTTTTAGTAGTTCTTCGGTAACAAATAAAGTACCTTTCATTTCTTGGACGTAACTTTTTAATCGCTCGTAACTACGAAATCTGGCGCCTGATGGTCTTCCTAACTGACCACCCATGTTTTTTTCTTCTTCTGCCAATAGTTCGGCGCCTATTTTAACTAATTCGTGATGCTGTTTATCTTTAGGTATAGCAGGTGTATGTTCATCACAAGCTGCCATTTTTAATACAGCCAGCTGCGATTGAGTAACGCTATTGCCTTCTCTGTCAATATATATTAAAGAATCGTTACCTTCAGTAGTTTTCATATACATTAGCACACCCTCTGGTTGGAAAGGTTGTGGAGTGTGCGCGCGAGTCGAGTATACAACGTTGGGCATTTCTTCGATTAACTTCTTTAATGCTTGATTCTCATCAGTAGCTTTTTTCCAAATTTGAAAAGCTTCCGATGTTAAATCTACTTCTGTATCTTCTTCGCCATCTAATATTCCCGATTTTTCATTATATAAGTCAAGAATTACTTGCGTTTCGTCATCTTCAAAAAATGTTTCATCTGTTCCTACAACTTCAGCATTTTCTTGTAATCGTTGTTTGAGTCTTAAACGTAAATTAATAATGCGTTCTACACCTTCTGCTGGTAAAAAAGAATAACAGATTATCTTCTCGGCATTTTGTCCAATTCTGTCAACTCTTCCAGCCCTTTGAATTAACCTAATTATAGCCCAAGGTAAGTCCCAATTTACTATAATCGCACAGTCTTGTAAATTATGACCTTCACTCAAAACATCGGTGGCTACTAAAATACGTAATTCGTTATTATATGATATTTTATCACGCTTTCCATTACTAACAGGGCTAAACCTTCCTGTTAACTCAGTAGGGTCTTTTGCTTGTCCTGTTACCCCTGCAACATTAATAATATTTCTTGCCTGTAAATTATCTGTTATGTAGCGTACTGAGTCGGCAAATTGCGTAAATATTAATACTTTTTTATTTGGATGAGTTTCTGTTACAAGGTTGACCAAAGCATCTATTTTATCATCTTTATTTGGTTGCCATTCCCCAATTTCTTGCAGTACACTAATTAAGGCTTTCGCATCGGCTAATAAATCCTTTTTTAGTTTTTTAATATCAAATAAACTTGAACGTAACCACTTAAATCGTTTTTGATAATGAGTTACATACTCCTGATAAATAAACTCTGCCTTTTTACGCCAACTCTTCTCTGTTAACCCCACATCTTGCTCCCCCCTCTCCTCCATAGGAGAGGGGGGTAGGGGGGAGAGGTCTTCTTCAACATCAAATAAACTTGCTACAATTGAATCTGAATCTTCATCGCTGTTACGAGTATCTAATAAATTAGCATCTTGAGTTCCAATGGGAATATCAAGATTTTGTTCTAATGCATATAAATATATAAAATTTCGTAAAATGTGGCGCTCTATTGATTGAATAAAAGCAAACCCGCTACTTTCTAACCGTTTAAATAAATTAGTCCGCGAAAAACCCATTAATCGGCGCCCACCTCGAAATAAAGCATTTAGCTGACGTTGTTCTGCATCTGTCAGTGCTTTTGTAGCGGTTACATAATTTCCTAGTCCATAGCGGGGCAAATTTAACTGGTTAATTACTTCTACTACAGCTTCAGAATAAAGGCGAGAATAAGAGTAATTATTAGCTTCTAAGGTAAATTTAATTGTACGGGGTATACGGTCTGGGAAATATGAGCGTGTTTTGTCGGTAAATTCTAAATATTTACGTCCTGTCTCATCTGTGTGAGCATAGTTATCTTTAATAAACGAACGTGTTCGCCGCACCATGTAACGTTTCATTAATTCTCGCCAGTCGTCAGTATGTTCGCTTTTTTCAAATGCAGCGAGAGATTTAACAGAACATTGATGCTTTCTAATAAATTCTAATTCTCCCAACGAACCACCACCTAGTTCGCTTATTAAACCTTCTGGTCTAAAGCCTAAATCTTGGTCTTCTGGAACAAATAATCTTAATTGAGAGGAAAGGTCAAGATAAGTTTTGTTATAAGGTGTTGCGGAAAGTAATATACATTTGCTTTCGTTGGCGCCGATATATTCTGCTATTGCTCTATACCTTTTTCCATCTCGGTTACGCAAATTATGACTTTCGTCGATTAATACAACCCGATAACGCCGTAATTCTGGGAGTTGATTTTGAACATTACTCATCGACATAACTTTGGCATAAAGCCGATAATTATCGACATATTCTTGCCACATTGATACCAAATTTTTTGGGCAAATAATTAGCGTTTCTAAAAAACAATCTTCTTGTAATATTTTCGCCAGCGCTGTTCCTACCAAAGTTTTCCCCAACCCGACAACATCACCTACTAGTACACCACCACGTCTAGTAACATGACGCGCGGCTAGTTGAACTGCTGCTTTTTGAAAATCAAATAAGTTATTAAACTCACGAGGTATTCTAAACTCTGATAAACCAGCAATTGCTTCATGTGATAAATGATAAGCAATCTTTAAATAAATATGATAAGGGGCTATTAATTCTTCTCTTGCCCAACTATTATCTATTATTTCCGCAAGCTCTTTAGATATATCAATACAACCGTAATCTTTCCAACGGTCATCAAACCATTTTTGCAGTTTATTACAAGCGTCATGGTCTAAAACATCAACATTTAATTCTCCTTGTTTTCTCAGTCCTGCTAATGTCAAATTACTACTACCCAAAAATCCAACTATCGGACTATTGGGGTCATTGCGGTGAACGAGGTATAACTTAGCGTGAAGGGGATGAGCTAAAAACAGTTTAATAACTAATTTCTTTGTTTTGAGTTGGTGACTTAAACGACGTAACCCCGCTTCATCCTCATTTGTCGGCGCCCCAATGGTAAGCTGGTCTTTGAACTCAGCCGCAATTTTCTTTTTGAAACGAATTATAGTGCTATTATCAAGGCGCCCTTCACCTGTACCAAGGGTAAATGCCGTATGTACCTCATCACTGGGTAAACCTTGCATTCCCACTAACAAACGACAACAATAAGTTTCCCCACCCACGTATTGCTCGATTAAATCATCCAGTTTACGCCATCCTCTCAGGTTAAAGTAACCAACGCAAAAATCCGCGCGGTACGAGAGTTTGAGCGTGTCTCGTAAGGTGGGGAGCAGTTGTAAGTCGATGTTGTCGAAAATGCGTGGCATGATTTCATACCCAGTGGTGCTTTACGAGTATAAGCTTTTAGAATTGTTTCTACCACTCCGGAGACGTTGCAACTTCTGCTACATCAACTTTTATCTTCAATTTCTACAGAAACGCATAGTATGAGGCACGAAATTCTAACTCTAGTAGGCAAAAACTGTATTACAGTTGCCGATGGTCAAAAGGTATATGAGCTTATTTATCCAGAATTGTTGGCAGACCGACCTGTAGAACTAGACTTTGCTGGAGTTAAAATTTTTGCTGCTCCTTTCTTCAATTTTGCTTTTGGGCAATTGCTTAGAGATATTCAACCAGAAAATCTTAATCGTCTTTTAAAGGTATTTAACCTTAACCAAGTCGGGGAGCAAATACTGAAGTTAGTTATTGAAAATTCAAAGCGGTATTACTCAGACCCTGATTTTAGCAGTAGGTTAGACCAAGTTATTACAGAACAAGCTTGTTCGCTTTAATACTTAAAGCGAGTTAAGACTGTGATTTTAGATTTTAAGATGCGCGCGAAAGCGTGAAAAATCTGTTTACGTTCCTCAGTATGACAATAGGGTGTTGAGGTTTTCAGATGCTTCGTTCCTCAGCATGACAATAGTATATGGCTAATTTCTTGTGGGATGGGCATCCTTGCCCGTCACCAATCCCCAATCTCCTTACCATGCTTCTGCCCAATATATTATTTCGGATGCTTGGGGATTTATTGCGACGCCGTAACTGTCACCGTGATTCCATTGAAAATGTTTGCTGCCTTTATCGTCGGCGCCTAATACCAAGATTTCGTAGTTAAATGGAAATGATTTATCGGTGGTGTCATCACTGGTATGGAAGAATGTTGTGGGGACACCGTTGGGTTTGTTGATATGCTCGTTTGTGTCACCACCTCTGAATTTATATTTGGCTGCTTGACGATATTGTGTTACTAAAGTGGCTATCTTAGATTGTGGTTGTTTCATTCGTAGTTGCAAGACGTTGCCACCCTGCATGTAACCAGGTGAGTAAACGAAGCGAACACCTGTGGCATCAACTGGTATTTCAGTAGGAAAATGCTTTATTTGTGATTTATCTAACCATAATTTAGTTCGTACTTCTCGGTAACGTCCTGTGTCTTCGACTATTTGATTTTCCTGGCTTTTATCAAGCGCGCGCGAGAGAAAAAATCCTCCTCCGACTATCCCGATTCCTCCCAACGATATCGATAATACTGTAACTATTTTGACAAGACTCGTTTTCATGCGCGTTGGGTAATTTGTAGAGTTTTGAAAGTCCTATTACCCAACTACTACCTAAATCAGTAATTTTCCGTATCTAGCTAGGGATATATTTACAAAAATTAATAATAAAATTGGTAATTTCCCTGAAGACAAGTCAAATCAACATCAAATCTTTATCAAATACTTAAGTAGTAAAGTTATACTTAACACGGGTAAGAAATGTCATTCTGAGCGTAGCGAAGAATCTCTAAGATGCTTCACTGCACTACGTTTCGTTCAGCATGACAAAGTTTATATTCTACCCATTAGCAGTATATTCCAAACGTGCGCGTGAGTTACGAACACGAATTTGGTAATGATAATCGTACTATTACCTCAGAACTTTTATCTCAACCTGGTATTCCCATGCGTTCGCAAACCCTAGAACCAGACCGCGACCGTTTTAGATTAGGTGCAGGAGTACAAGTTCTATTTTCGCGCAACGTTGCTGGGGCAATAGACTATGAAGCCGTAATTGGGCAAAGCGATTTCAGTGATAATACTGTAAAAGGAGAAATTCGTTATCAATTTTAAAAATAATTTTGCATAAAAATCTGGAATCCTTCAGTAATAACTTGTGTCTATTGTTAAGTCTTTAACACAGTCGAACACTAGTATTTTCGCGGAGGATTCAAATGGAGTTAGCCGTTGTAGTTCTGTTGGCTATTTTAATTATTCATTATCCAAGCAACAATGCTCCAGCAAGAATTAAACGCCGAGATGCTGGATGTCCAATTATTGATGTAACTTTTAACGGCAACCATGAACAAGAGATGCTTGTTGATACAGGCGCCAGTAAAACTAGCATTAATAAAAAGATGGCTTCAGAGTTAAATGTTGAGCCAGTCAGAGAAGGCTATTTTATCATGGCAAATGGTCAAGTCGAAAAATATCCAATTGGCTTTGTGAAGTCTATCGAGGTTGGCGGAACAAAGGTGGATAATGTAGAGGTGGCTATTATTGATTCTGGTGAACAAACTGGTCTTTTGGGGCAGAATTTTTTTGGTAAGTATGATGTTACGATTAAACGTGATGAGATTGAGTTTAATGAGTCATTGGATAAGTAGGATTGTATAAGGAAGATTATATAAGGGACGGGCAGGGATGCCCGTTCCACAAGATTTTTACTTAGTTGGCAAGTTGGTTATTGGCAAGTTGGTTATAACCAATTTCCTACTAGTACATAAGGCGCCCACAAATAAGGATTTTCGTCATTAGCTAACACAGATACTTGAGCTAGTCGGAGGGCTTCGGCTTTTGGTACGTTAGTATTGGATAACGCTTGATAAAATTTAATCATAATTTCTGCGGTTGAATTATCGTCAACTGACCATAATGTTGCTAAAGTGCTACGCGCACCTGCACGTACAGCAATACCAGCAAGTCCTAATGTTGCACGTTTATCTCCAGTTGCAGTTTGACAAGCGCTGAGAACGAGTAGTTCAATAGGACGAGAATCACTTTGCTCACGCAACCGCAATAAATTATCAAAATCTTTGACTTTTAATAGTTTTTCCCAAGCTAAGATAAAGGTTTTATCAGCGTTTGAACTAAATTCTCCGTGGGTTGCCATATGAACAACTGTGTATGGCAACCTTTGAATTTGGTTTTGGACATTTGCTTTGGTAAAAGTTTGGTTGAGAAGCTCTTTACTATTGGGTATTGCAGATAGAATTTTCTGTAATTCTGCGGGTACGTTTTCAAGTGAAGAAAATGAGCGTCCATCGACTTTCATCTGTTGACTTACCCCACCTGCTAAAGCATTTAACTTTTTTCTCTCCAAAGGTTTTGGGTCTATTAATTGTAAACCCGGCGCCAGACTAATAGCGTATTTCTGAATTAAATACTGTTTTTGCGTTGCATCATAAAGAACAGCCATAGGAATATTTCGCAGCGAACCATCTAAAACAAAAACCAAAGTTTTAATTTTTTGAGTTGCAAGCTCACTTTCCATTGGTTTAATCATCCAGCTATATACTTGCTGTGACAAATCCTTTATATCGTTAGTTCGGTCGGGTTCTCTCAACTTTTTCTGAAGTTGTTCTAAAACGCTTTCTAGTTCTTCTAAAGGTTTATAAGTCGTGTAATGTCTAAGTTCAGGTTGATTTGGTAATTTAACAATAATTTCTAAGCGGTCTTTGAGAATAATTGGATAGATAACTGCTGCTGTTGGGTCTATTTTATCAACAATGTCATCAATTTGTTTGGCTTGTGGCAGCAAACAAGCTTCACGAAAGAAATTTTCTAGCTCGGTTAATTGTAACCCTTCAATTGCTTCGCGTGCTAGTCTTAAATTTTTTTGAGTGCTGAGTGCTAAGTGTAATTGTTTTTTTGAATTTTGATTTTTTGGTTCTAAGAGTAAATCAACAAACTGCCGATAAACAGGTTCAACGTTATCTCTAAAAGAAAACTGTACATCTGGATTTAATGCAACTAAATCATTACGTAAATATTTCAACGTATTTACTGTTTCTTGATACGAATTAATTGCATGTTCAATATCTCCCTTTGCTTTCAGTATGTAACCTAATTGCCATTGCCACAAATAAGTTATATCCGTAGCGTTGTTTGCAGTAGCTATTGCTAAACCTTGTTCAGTAAGTTTTTGTGCGTTATTTATATCTTTATTTTCTAAGTATAATGCACCTAGGGCACCTAACGCGAAAGCTTGAGAACGTTTATCGTTAATTTTATCTGCTTGTTGAATAGAGATAGCTAAACTTTGAGCAATTTCTTTCCAGCTAAGATTATTCGCTGCGGTAGCTTTTTTTAAGCATATCGAGTTTTGTGCTAAGTTTATTTGAGCATAAATAGCTGCTTGGCTAAGTGGTATTTTATTTAATTTTGTTTTTATTTGACTTGATAGTTTTTGTGCTTCTGACCATTGCTGGAGCTTCTGCTGAATATCTAACTGATTAAGTTGTGCTTGAACTTGTGTAAGTGGTGAAGTTGAAATATTAGCAGCTTCAATGTAAGATTGCGCTGCTCGATTATAAAATTGAATAGCAAGTGGGTATTTAGTAAGATTTTGATTAGTTTTGCAACGCAAAGGTGTAGACTGTTCGTAGGTAGTATTAATATCTTGTATAACTTCCCTTTTACCTAAAGCTAATTGAGTATTGCCCAAACTAATTAAAGCAGCACTAATATGTGAAGGAGATTGTAATTTTGTGGCAATGTCTCTACTTTGCTGTAAAATCTTAGTAGACTTATCTAAATCACCAGTTAGTTGTAAAACATCACCTAAACTACGTAATGCAGTAGCTTTTATAAGAGAATCTGGTTGTTTTTCAAGACGAGGAGATATTTCTTCTAAATTCGCACGCGCTTGACGATACATTCCTAAAGCTTGCTGGGCAATACTTTGATTAATTAAACAACGAGTTACACCAATTTCATTATTTGCTTTCTCGTAAGTGTTTGCAGCTAGCTTCCATGTATCTAAAGCTTTTTCGGCTTCACCTAATTCTAATTGAATTTGTCCTTGAATATCTAAACTTTCAGCAAATATTTCTACTCTTGATACATTATCTACACTAACTTCTAATTTTGTTAATATTTCAAGACTTTGTGTAATATAACTTTCAGCTTTCTTTAGTTCTCCAAGTTTCTTAGCTACTAGAGAGAGATTACTCAATGTCATTGCTTCCCCTAACTTATCACCCCCTGATTTAAAACGTTGTACAGCTTGTATCAATATTGTATTTGCGCGGGTTAATTCTCCAGTTTCGTAGAGTTTTCGACCTTGTTCTACTAATGCTTGAGGATTTGATGAAATATCTGCTGCATGGGTAGGAAAAAGCGAATAAATATTACAAACCAATAATAATGTCACAAAAAAAATAATTATTGTTTTGGCGCCGCGTGGCACAATTTCTAATTTTCTTTTCATTGTCGCTATACCTGATTAATTTGAACTAACTGCATTATCAGACGTACAAGGTGAGACCAAACTGTTTGTATTAATTAAATTAGGCGCCGAAGCAATCAATGTACCTACCTTCTAATCATTTAAAACTTAATTAAAGTCTAATATTGATAAACATCTTGTAGCACAGGTATCCTTGCCTGTGCAGCCAACTTCTAATAACTTATAACATCTGAACAATTTCACGAATTTTAGTAATCAAAAAATTCGTTTCTTCCAGATGATGCTTCTCTAGCTCTTTATACCTCTCTTCCCAAGATTTCGTGACATCATCTTTATAATGCTTGACTTTTATCCACTTATAGGTGTTTAAAATTTCTTGTTTATCTTCTGGTGTCATACTTGTGTAAACTAAAACTTGTCATCAACTAGTTTACATATAGTCACTCTTATTTCGTCTATAATAATCAACCGCTTCATTTACAATATAAGCCGCAGCAGAAGCAAATATTGCAGGTTATCGAACAATCCGCAAACTATTAAGCGATAAAAATGGTATTTAAAGCCTGCATTAAGCCTTTGCCCAGAAAAATCGCTATGCTCTACAATTAAATATAGATAACCATCGCTTGGTGAAACAACCCATCTGTAAGTTGATTCGTTCACAGTAATTATTCGAGTTCCTTTTTTTGGAAGTCCCATATAGCAATGAAGCGTATCATGTATAAAGCCAACTTACAGCTACTATATTGATTACGATTGTAAGATATTCACCATTGTAGTGATAACCTCATAAAGATGCTTCGTACCTCAGCATGACAATATTAAATTAAAATCCTAAAGATGCTTCGTACCTCAGCATGACAATATTAAATTAAAATCCTAAATCTGCTTTTGCTAGTTCTGCTGCTGCGAATACTTCTTCGTCGTCTTTTTCTTCCCAAATTGGGTCTCCTATTTCGCGGTAGAATTGTTCATCGTATGGACGTGTACGCACGACTACTGGCATTGGTACTGCGTGACCTAGAATTAATGCTTGTTGTTTTGAGTCTAGTTTTGCTAGTACTGACCGCAATGCGGTACCACCTGATACTCCGGTAAAGATTGCTTCAATATCTTTTTCATCGTTTAATAAAGCAGTAACGCGCGTACCAATTTGAGACATAACTTCATTATCAATTCCTGATGGTCGCTGGTCTACAACTAATAGTGTTACGAAATATTTCCGCATTTCTCGTGCGATGGTTCCAAAGATGGTACTGGCAACTATTGCAGGGTCGAGGAAACGGTGTGCTTCTTCAATCGTAATTACTAGTTGAGTCGGTTTATCTGCCACATTACCTGATTGGAGAAATTTCTCGGCTTTGGCTACATAATGTTGGTGAATACGACGTGTAATCATGTTTGTCACCAGCATGTACGATAACATGTCCGATTGCGAACCAAATTCAATTACTATGTTTTTGCCAGCTTCGAGAGTTTTTAAAATTTGGTTGACATAATTTTGTGGACATGCTGACCGCATGTATTTTAGGTTCTCCATGCGTAACAGTTTGCGCTGTAATGCGGTGATGGAACCTTGGTGTCCACGTTTTTCTTCGCAAAATGTCTTGATTTCTTCGTTGGTCATGTTGATTAATTGAAGAATCCAAGATTTTCCAAATTCTGCAAAGAGTATATTCGCGTTATCGAGACTTGCTTCCGAAAGTCCAAGGTCACGACTACAAAGACGAATATCTTCTACTTCGATTTGGTCGTAGCTAAGGTATAATTCTTGAGCGTTTTGTACACCTCGACGTTTTGTAGATGCTGGGTCAAGGGTATATACTTCGACTTTATCGGGGAATAATTGCTTTAATCCTTTTACTGTACTGTATTGTTTACCTTCGCAAACGGCTTGCCAACCATATTCTGAGTGCATATCAAATATAAGGTTAACCCCGGCATTTTTGCGAACTATCCCAGCTAATAGTAAACGTGTTAAGAAAGATTTTCCGGTACCTGATTTACCAAATACACCGTTACTGCGTTCGACAAATCTGTCTAAATCTATACAAACCGGGACATCCATATCTAATGGTTTGCCAATGGAAAAATTCTTGCGATGAATGTCGTCTTCCCAACCAAAAACGCGACGAAAATCTTCTTCGGATGCTTCGTAAACTTGGCTGAAGTGACTAGGAATCGTTTTTACTGGTAACAATTCCATTGTTGTGCTGGTTTGCGGTTGAAACGATGCTAAACCTTTAAGTCCATTTGAGACTTCATGATTTGCAGATTTTCCATTTGTGAATGTTGGTTTTTCCTCAGCTTCAGGGGTAAACATTAACATCGGCGCCAGATTAATAGTGCCATAAGTACCACTACCTGCCAACACTTCGCGTAAAAAACTATCTTCCCAATTTGGAGGATTTGCAATGATTCGCTGGTTAGCAATACCAAGTGCAACATCAGTCAACATACAAAAGAAACGTGACCGCATCCCCTGCACTACTAAAAATTTTCCGACCCGCATATCTTCAACTGAAATATCGGGGTGCAAACGCACTTCTAGTCCACCTGTAAGCGAACCTTGAGTAATTGAACCTAACGGCTGTCCCAACTGCATGTTAATAAGCACATAATGTTCTCGATATATATTAAATCGAATTTTAATATAAATGTTAAAAAATCAAGAAAAAATGTACTACAACAGAAAAAAGGGGTAAAGGATAAGAAAAAAATGCTCTTTTCTCTCTTCCCCCTCAGTTTGTTTAATCGATTTGAATTGAAGTTGGGGCGCCACCACCAGAAATAACTGAGGTGTATGCTAAAGGTTTACGGTAGCGTGCGTACAAATTATCACGCCAAGTGAAAAAGCGTTCATAAGTTAGGCTATTTGCTAATTCGGGTACACCTTTGCCTCTTACACCAATTGGTAAATCTAAATAGTCACCTTCAGGAAATTTTAACAATATAGATAAACCTGCCACGGCAAAGTCGGCTAAAGTCGGCTCATCTCCTGTTAAATATGGACTATCCTGCAATATTAAACATAATGCTTCTAAATCTTGCTTTAAGTCTTCGATTGCACTCTTAATCGCGTCCTGGCTATAACCAACACCTATACCCAAAGCTTTAACCACATCACTTGGTACCCCCTCTACCAAAGTTCTTAAAATATCTGGTGTCGTTGTTGGTAGCAATGACTTACGCAAATATTGGTCTTGGCTAATGGCGCCAAAAAGTGCCTTTCTTCCTTTTATACCAATTGACTCGTCAGCCCATTCCTCCATCATTAACGTTAAACCCCGACGCTTAGTATCCAATGGGATTAATGGACGGTCTGGATATACTGAATCAAGATATTTTGCAATTTCAGTAGAATCCACAATATATCTACTACCGTCTTTAAGTACGGGCACTTGCCGCTGTCCAGTTAAGCGAAATAGGTCAACTTGCCCAATACCAGGAGTTACTTCGATTTTGCGGTAATCTAACCCTTTGTAATCGAGAATCAATCGCACTTTTTCTGAGTATTGCGAAAGTTCAAATTGGTACAATTCTAGCATTTTGTATTCCCTACTACTAATTGACTGGTCGATTGTACAATTTTATCTTTAATATGTGTTAGTCCAATTAACTATTATACTTTGCACTTATTTTTACAGTACAACTATGAAGTGATATATTTACCTTAATCGTAACTATTTAAGGAGGATAGATTATTACTGAGTTTATACACCAAAATACTAGATTAGCAATAATTATCGACTGAAAAATACTTACACAAGCAATATTTTACTTAAAAATTAAAATTTGAGGAACAAATTCACACTTGCATTCGTCCTGTAAAGCTCTTAATAGTTCAATACTATTTATGCTTGGTATCCATATACCCAAAATGCTTATTTAATGTATTATAATTTACATACATACCAGGTTTTATAATGTGTTCTTGACCTATAAGACAAGCGTAGCAATGCTTTGAAAGCTTGAACACATAAAAATTTCAATTACTTGTATATAAGATTACTTTAAACTGTATTAATTAATACTTGATTATTTTTTCGTGGTAGCGAAAAATGGGAGGGGTAGAAATGACGTATTATGGTTTGGCATTGAATATAAGGGTCAATTTGTCATATAATAAGCTTTGAGCTTCTTGGATTGCTTTTCAATCAATACACGTAACATCAAGTAAAAATATTGGTGTCTAAAATTTGTAGATTATTAATATAAGGCGTTTATGAGTAAAAATATTATTCTCAAAGTTAGATTTTGTGCGTAAAAAAATGTTATAAATTTCCTATGTAATGTGTGGAAATCTAAGCCAAATATAGATTTATGAAGGTTAACAACAGCAATTTGCTGCCCTTTTTGGCTGGCGTAGTGGGAGTAACGGGCATCGGTCTCTTGATTAACTTGCCAGCAGGCGCCCAAAATCAACTCAATCCAGAACCCAGTATTTTTGCGGAGACAACCTACAACCGCAGTCAGCGTGTACTGACAAACACACAGTATGTACCGAGCGAACCAACGGTCGATACAGAAAAGCAAAATTCCAAGAAAAAGAAGAAAGGAAGCACAACTGCTCAGAATACAACTCCTGGACCTAAATTAAATCCAGCCCCTAGTATTTTACAGGAGTGCCCTTACAACCGTAGTGCTTGTCCAGGTGGCGGCACCTCTAGTCCAACTACACAGCCCGCACCTGGTGGTGAAGCAACCCCAGAAACTTTACCAACACCAGCACCAGTACCAACTGAACCGAGTGTTACACCAACACCTGAAACTACACCAAGTCCAGGTGCTACACCAACACCTGAAACTACACCAGGTACAAAACCAGGAAGTCAAACCGACTCTAATAAAAATATTGTTGCAGTAGCTCAAGCAAACGGTTCATTCAAAACTTTGACCAAAGCACTCCAAGCTGCTGGACTAACTGAAACTTTACAGGGTAAAGGTCCCTTCACTGTTTTTGCACCAACAGACGCAGCATTTGCTGAGTTGCCGCAAGACGCAGTTAGAGACTTGTTAAAACCAGAAAATAAAGAAGTATTGGTGAAAATTTTGACCTACCACGTAGTATCAGGTCAAGTACTTTCCAGCGACTTAAAATCTGGCGAAGTCAAGAGTCTGCAAGGTGGACCCATCGGCGTTAAAGTAGACCCATCTACTGGTGTAACTGTAAACGACGCTAAAGTTGTTCAACCCGATGTTAAAGCCAGCAACGGTGTTATCCACGTCATCAACAAAGTAATTTTACCTCCTGATCTGTAAATCGTAGGTTGGGTGAAGCGCTCCGCGCGTAACCCAACATCTCAACAATCCCGGTATCGTAAAAGTTACCGGGATTTTATTATTAAAGGACGGGCATGGATAGAACATAATATTAAACAAGATAACCATAAGGGAATGATTATTCATTTTAAGTTTGAGGTAGAAAATGTCAAAGATATACAATGCCGTGCAGTTGCGTACTTATATTATAGAAATGGAAATCCACTCAAAGACTTGAATAATAGCTATTATACTACTGATGGTAATGTTTCTACAAGCGAAGAATTTACTCCTATCTATGAAATAACTTCGTTTCATATCTCAAATATTGCTCTATAAAGGACGAATACTCAAGAGAAAGAATTAACGAGGCATTAGAAAATTATTGGTTAAAAAATACAAGCAAATCAACAAATTAACAAACATCTTCTTCAAGCTTTTCGTAGCTTTTTTCTAAGCGATTAGATTCAGCTTCTGCTTCTTTAAGTAGGACATCCCAATCATCTGGAGGATGGTCGCTTTCAAGCATTTTTTTGAACACTCGGTAAGCATCTGTCTTACTACCATAAGCACGCTTCGAGTCTTCATCATTAACCCAAGCAAATACTATAATCTTACTTTCTTGATGATATCTAAAAAACAATCGATACTGTTGAAAAAATTTAGCACGGAACCAGTGTTTATACTCGGCGCCTAAAGTCGTACCTTGACGATAATCACTACGTGTTGGGTCTTGAAGGATAACTTCAAATATCAGTTTAGCTATAGCGGCTAAACGTTTAGTAGCATTCTTCTTTTGGTAATTTTGGGGATCATTTTGGCGGAGAAGTTCAACAGAAGTCAAAAGTTCTTCAAATTGGTCGAGAAAAAGCGGATGAGCAAAAATACTCCATCCATTAATCACCAGTGGCTGATTTGTAGACAAATTTACTCATCCTCATCAGACAGTGGTGCATTCAAATCGAACTCAACATCCCTCACCAAGGACTGAACACGGTTGACCATATCAGAGCTAATTGCTTGAATATGAGTCGGATTCTTTCTAATATCTTCAGCAATAAAATTCAGAAACTTTCCAAGCACGGGATCATCCTCTAGCTGGTCTGCCTTTGAAATGAGAACTTGACCGTTTGGCTGAATAGCGTAATGAATTTTATCGCGCTTATTCAAGCCTAGAGCTTTTCGCACACTATCAGGAATCGTAGTTTGGTATCGGTCAGTAAGAGTAGATTCCGCTTGAATTAAATCTCTAGCCATAAGTATTTCCAAGTTTATCAACCAGATTTCACAGAACATGGTAATGCAATTGCATTGTCTTGTCAACATTTAAAGCGCCAACTTACCTAATAGGATGTTTGAAAAGTTTGGTTGCGTAAAATTTGACCGACGCCAAACCACACTAATCAACCATCCGTTACATCCGTTGTATCCGTTGCCCTCCATTTTTCCGCAACAAGAAAACACCAACGACAATTAGCCAAATTTCCCATAACATAAACCCAATAGGCGCCGTTTCAAAAACTGGTGCGGGTTCAATAACTGTTGCAAAAAACTCACTTTGCCCTAAAAGCCATAGTGGAACGCTTGCCAAACCCATCCACCCAACCCACGGTTTAAACACAGAAGATTGCAACATTGCTATTCCTACTCCTATTGTCCAGCCAACTAGTAGCGTTTGCCCTAATTGCTCACCTATTACAACACCACCATATTGATGTACAGCTTGAAAAACAACGAGAACGGCTGCACGAGTCGAATCAGTTGCGGTTGGGTTAACATATATTTTGGCTAATGCAGGAATCACAAATACCCAACGCATTAACCCAACAGCCTGAAGTACACCGGAAATAACACCCATTAAAGTTGCAGTTGCTAGATAAGGTGTATCTTCGCGAGACAATAGTTTTTGCAGCAAAGTACTAGCTGGAATAAACAACAAAGCTAATATTGCAAAAGCAAACCACGTTAAAATAAGTCCCGTTCCACCTGCATGAAAGCGAGTAAGCACGTATTCAGGAGGGCGCCGTAAGATATCGTCGTATTCAAAATTTTTAGTTAACAGCCAGTAGGGAATATTAATCGAAACTGCAAATATAATAAATAAGATTCCTGTAAATCGAAAAAGTTGTGTGCGATTCATAATTACCTCAAAAATATTTTATATCAAATTGTGGGTAGAGACGCGATTCAATCGCGTCTCTACGTGGTTTTGAATTATGCTAATTCCAATACTTGCTTAACGAACTCTCCATTCTTAGCGCACGAGCAAGCGCAGCTAAACTTCCAATAATTACTTTTTGAACAAATACAGGTAATCCAGCAAGAACAAGGTCAGCTTTTTGAATTATTAAAGCAAAATGTAGTAGATTTTTTGGCATTCCAGAAGAGTTAACTTTTCCATCAATGGCTAAACCATACATTGCTCTAATAAAATGCTCAAATTCCCCAGCCGGATGTACACTAGATACAAATACCACCTCGTCCTCAGAAGTATTGCGGAAACTGTGATACATTCCAGCAGGAACATATACTACTTCCCCAGGCAGTAAAACTTTAATGTTTCCTTTTTCACCTAATTCCATTTCTAAGGCGCCGCTTAATACCTCAAATGTTTCTAAAAGATTGTTATGGTAGTGCAGAGGTGTGCCATGTGACCCTGGTGGTAAAGTAAACTTAACTGTAAAAGAATTTCCACCGCTTTCCTGGGTTGACTGCAAAATAACCATGCTGTCTCCCGTAACTGGATTCTCAATTGCTTCGGCGCCGGATTGAAAAATAGCTTTGGTTGAGTTAAATGTATATGATGTCATGTTCTTAAAACTCCTATCGATGTAAGTTGTTGATGGTGTTGCAGTTCCAACAACTTAAAGATATTCGGTTGTTTTAATTAGAAGTTGACCGACGGCGCCATAAAATTGACTCGATGTGCCATTTTGAAAAATGCTTGAGGGGAGATGAAAGAGGCAACCTTCTCCATATCTCTAATTCGGAACTCTGTACAATACGCAGCAGCGGTACATGGTATCGATACCAACCGCTTGTGTGCTGCTGCCGGTATTGACCCTAGTTTATTAACGATGCCAGATAGTTATGTTTCTGGGGAAACCAGTCTAGCTCTGTGGCGCGAAGTCGTTAAGCAAACAGGTGACTCTGATATTGGTTTACACATGGGAGAAAAATTTAACCTGGCTGTTATTGGCATTGTTGGCTATGTATTGTTCAACTGCCAAACGTTCGGACAGGTACTTGACAAGCTTTCTCGCTATATGTGCTTATTCAGTCAAGGTGTATCAATGCATTATAGTGTTTCAAGAGGGCAAGTATTATGCGAGTGGGAAATTGTAAATCATCTAAAAAACTATTTAGTCGAAGAACCTCGGCAACCAATCGAAGTAAGTTTTTCATCCTTGCTAACAGCTACTAAGACACTTACAGGTAAATCTCTTTGTCCAAGAGAAGTTTGGTTTCAATATCCCCGTCCCGATAATATATCCGAACATCAACGTATTTTTGAGGCGCCTGTTTATTTCTCCCAATCAAAAAATCGACTAGTTTTTGACGCTGCTTGTTTAGAGTGGTCGGTTATTTCTGCTAATTATTCGCTGCTTTCAGCTTTTGAACAACATGCTCAGGCAATGCTTCACAATCTCAGTAAGGAAAATACCTACAGTTATCAAGTAGTTCGAGAAATAACGCATAATTTGAAGGGAGAAGTACCGTCAATCGAAGAAATCGCGCGTAGTTTAACTATAAGCATTCGTAACTTACAAAGAGAACTTCAAGCTGAAGGAACTTCATATCAACAGCTTTTAGATGAAACACGCAAAGAATTAGCGCTGCGGTATCTAAAAAAACCTGATACATCAATTCATGATGTTGCGTTCCTACTAGGTTTTTCTGAACCAAGTGCTTTTCATCGTGCTTTCAAACGTTGGACTGGTGAAACACCAAGAGCATATTTAAAGTAAAGTTAATAAATGTTATAGTTATTATTAATAAGTGTGCTAAATAATCGGCTAATTAGTATTTCCTTATAGCCAAATTGGCGCCCTTCTAGAAATTTCCCCAAGTTTTCCGGAAGCGTTCCAGCAAAAAATGCAGCATCTGGACTAAACGATTCACGTTTAGGTAAATTAGTAGTAAATTGCTGCCAACCATTAGCTGATTCCCACCAAACGCTAACATTTGGACGAACTGGCAGACTAACGATGTATCCTAAATTATCTGGTAAGCCATAACCACGCCGAGTTTTAAATCCATAATCGCGTAAGCTGCTATATATTTCTCCCCCAGCAAATCCAGGTAGGAAAACTGTTGCTGCCATAATTACAAGTTCTCCATTTACCAACTCGGCTTTTCCGTTATCTGGAACTCGGTATAAGTCTGCTATTTTGGCTGTAGTTTTGAGACTCATAAATTTAAATCTGTTCTTACCTTCCAAACTATAAGTTTATATTATAAATAATAATTATATCTCTTTTAATTTGTGTCCATAAACAGATACTTAACTCTCTCAAATTTATAATTTGTCATATTCCGCGTCATTAGGATTATCCCAAATTTTTTTGAAAGCTGGCTCGGAAAGCTTTGTCGCTGCAAAAGTTATGTCACGATCTGCATTTAGTCTTGAATTTATTTCTTGAACCGCAAGCTTCAAAGCTTCAACTTGTCGATTTAGTTCGATGATATCAACACCAGCTTCGGCTTCGCCTATATACTCCTTAATCCATTCAAGCATCACCTCAGTAATAGTTTTACCTTCTTGAGCAAGTTTAAGAGTAAATTTTTCTTTTGTTAAGGGGTCTACTTGAAACTGGATCAAAGTTCTCTCTCGTTTTGCCATTACCCAGAAACCTCCAAAACCTTATTTATATTGAAATTAACAATTTTCATTGGTAATGGCAATTATCATGACTTATGATTGACATGATAATGGCAATGCCATTATCATGTCATGTAGCAAAGCATTCATCCGCGCCCTAGTACGTGTTTTATGCCTGTTGTACTAAGAAAACTTAAAACATATACCAACACTGCGGTGTTATGTTACCAGGAGTAGGCGCCCTCATGCCACAAGCTACGCCAATTTTAAATTTATCTTACTCTTCTCTCGGCGCCCGACGCGCTTTTGGCAGTAAGAAAACACTAATATTAAACTTGTTTGGATTTTAATCTTAACTATCATGGCAACAAATCAATTTGTTTTTGTAAATTATGCAAATGATGTAGTAATTTCTAATTTATTATATTGGCAGAATAAGATACAGAGTTACTTGATTGAATATTATGATGGAGATGCGGCTAATGCCTTAAGAACTAAATTTGGTATTTGCATGAATAAATCTCAAGAATTACTAGAATATGCTAGCGATGAACCTAGTAATTTTAGAGGAGTAGTAAGTGCTAATATGCTTCAAGCTGGTGCAATTATAGATAGGAGAAGAGGAGAAATTTATTTATATGAAGGTCGGCAAGAACATCTACTTTTAGATATACTTTGCTCTGCACCTTGGAACTGCTTGCCCCAAAGTGTAGCTGAGACAAAAAAAGGAGCAGCAACTTGGCTAATAGCAGAAATAATTCAAGAAGCTATTTTTCCTCCTAATGAAATGAGTGGAATACTCAAAGTAGCAGCTATACCAGCAGCCATTGAATTTTATAGCAGTATTGGATTTGAAGAGAACCCAGATGGCTCTAGAGAGATGATACTTACAAGAGAAAAAGCGCTACAATTTTTAGAAGCACATCAATTGCGTTGGAGAAGATAGACATGACACCTGAACAAGCACATGCCTGGATTGAAAAAGTAGAAGAGCTTGAAGGTAATGCTTTTGCTGGAAAAGAAGTATCAGATGAGGAAGTGCTGCGATTAGGCAATTATTATTTAAGTGGTGAATACCTCCTTCGTAACTTAGAAATAGTGCAAAAAAAGAAACAAGAAACACTATTAGGACTTGCTCACTTAGAAGTGGCAGAAAAACAGATTATAGATAGGATGCGAGAGCAAAAAGTTAATCTCAAACCAGACCAAAGTAATGAGTGATTATGTGTATTGCCGGATTCTCAGTAGCAGCAGGAAAAATTTGCCTGCTTGAGAGCGCTTATAATCGGTGCCAAGAGTTATGCCTTGGCACCGACGAGCGTAACCAGATTTTTTGCGGGTCAGATTTTATAAGAGAACCCCACAGAATAATTGATCCAATGTTGTCATGCTGAGTGTAGCGTAAGAGTAACGAAGCATCTCAAAGCTTAACGCGACCATTTCAATGAGATTCTTTATTTTACGTGAGTTGCGTTTAGATGCCATTGGGCATTTTTTTTCGTGGAGTTCTCTAAGACACACTTTAAGAAGTTTTAGAAGCATCAGTATCATTAACATACTTCATTGCTACCTATAACAAATCTAAGTTATCTTCTGTATCTCCATAAAATTCAGCACTTTTAAAATGTCCCCAAGAAAATTGTCTAACAACTTGTTGGACATTTCCCAGCTTTGGGTAAAATAAGTGCAAAACTTCTTATGCGAAGAAGGTTTGTACAAGAAAAACCCTTTATCTAAGTAAAAGCTTCCTGAGAGAAGAATTTTCTTTTCTTAGGCAGACATTTCCCCCACCAGTCTTGAATTTATTTCTTGAACCGCAAGCTTCAAAGCTTCCACTTGTCGATTTAGTTCTATGACATCAACACTAGCTTCGGCTTCGCCTATATACTCCTTAATCCATTCAAGCATCACCTCAGTAATGGTTTTACCTTCTTCAGCGAGCTTAAGAGTAAATTTTTCTTTTGTTAAGGGATCTACTTGAAACTGGATCAAAGTTCTCTCTCGTTTTGCCATTACCCAGAAACCTCCAAAACCTTATTTATATTGAAATTAACAATTTTCATTGGTAATGGCAATTATCATGACTTTTAATTGACATGGTAATGGCAAGGCCATTACCATGTCATGTAGCAAAGCATTAATGCCTGCCGTAGTTAGCAAGTAGTGTTTTATGCCTGTTGTACTAGGAAAACTTAAAGCATATACCACAACACTGCGGCGTCATGTTACCAGGAGTGCCGATGAAACAATCTACTAGACAAGCGATGTTAGAGGCTTATAATTCTATGCAACCAATTATTGCTAGGTTGTATGCGGAATATGAGCAGGCGTTTGAAAATGAAGATTTTGCAGATGCTAGCTTATTAGAAGCAAGAGCTAATAAACTCTTTCAAGAAGCGGACTCAATACTACAAGTTATATCGGAGCATGAAAATGATTGAAGAAGCAAAAGCGCTTGCAAGGCAAGCTAAAGAGCTAAGTCAGCAAGCAGTTGATTTAAATCAGCAAGGAAAATACGTAGAAGGTCATCGCTTGATGCAGCAAGCGGTAGAAGCTGGGAAAAAAGCTAGCCAGTTAATTAATCAACCTAAAATTGAAAAAACTTTAGCTCAGTTTGAGCAAATGGATCAAAGCTAGAAATAAATACTGTAAGCAGTGTTCAAGACACAGTTATGAAACTAAGGAATTTGTGCAGCACGTTGCTGCACAAATTATTCATTTGATAGCTACAGGCGCCAAATCAAACGAATCAAGCATCCGTTACAGGAGTAGTACCGTTGCAAATCTACCCACTCATCACAACTAATGAGATGAACCATTAGAAACTACTCGGCGCCATAAATACTTCCAAGTTTGTCAGCCAGATTTCACTTGATGATCCCCCCTAACCCCCCTTAATAATGCAGCAGGGCTGTTTCATTCTAAAAAGAATAATGGACTATTACCCTTTGTGTTCTTTGTGTCTTTGTGGTTCGTTAAAGAAATAAACCACAAAGGGCACAAAGGGCACAAAGGAAAAGAAGAAGTTACGTATAATTTCGTAGCAAATTTTAACTGAATTTAATTTCCTTCCGAGAATGAATCAGCCCTGCCCTTATTAAGGGGGGGTTGGGGGCTTTCAAGGGTAGGTATTTTACAAAGAGGTGCCTATGACAGTAAAATACCTATCTTGCGTGCATCCGCAGAAACATCTAGGGTACACGCAATTTGTCAGGGTGGAGGAGGTAATGATGCAAGTAGGAAAAAACGAGGAATTAAGGGAATGGACAAGAAAAGTAATTGAAAAAATGCCGAATCTAACAAAGCCTCAAGCAGTTGTGTTGGCAATGTGGAGCTTTGGAATCGTTATGACCCAATCAAGTGGACTAACAACGGTTTCTGTATTTTTAGCAGAACTTTTAGGTAAAAAGGAAAATACCGTGCGTCAACAACTGCGGGAATGGTACCGGGATGCAGAAGATAAAACCAAAACAGGACGAGCCGAATTGGATATAACATCCTGCTTTAGCCCATTACTGCTTTGGATTTTAAGCATGCAGGCCTGAAGAAGAAAAACGCATAGCTTTTGCGGCAGATGCCTCAACTTTAAGTGATAGGTTTACGGTATTAGCAATTAGTATCGTGTACAGAGGTTGCGGAATTCCTATTGCTTGGAAAATTGTTGAAGCAACCAAGCCAGGAAGTTGGAAACCACATTGGCAACAACTGTTTAGCCATATCAGTGGCGCCGTTCCAGTAGACTGGTTTGTTATCGTCACCACAGACAGAGGACTCTACGCCGACTGGATGTATGAACAAATTCAATCGATTGGTTGGCATCCGTTTATGAGAATTAATCAGATTGGATTATTTCAAAAACAAGGAGAACAGTTGTGGCTTGCTTTAAACACATTAGTTCCAAAAGTCGGTCAATCATGGAAGGGTAGGGTTACTTGCTTTAAAACCAATTCAATCAAATGTACATTGTTAGCTCGTTATGATGAGGGTTATACAGACCCTTGGTTGATTGTTACCGACTTACCACCCGAAGTTGCAGATGCTTGCTGGTATAGTATGAGGTCTTGGATTGAATGCCTATTTAAAGACAATATGCATAGGTGGTTTTTGTTGGCACCAAACTAAGATGAGCAACCCAGAGCGTGCTGAAAGGCATTGGTTAGCGATAGCTATTGCGACTTTATGGCAAATTAGCGTTGGTGGCGCCGTAGATGCGAATATGCCGATTAGTAGCTTAAATGAATTACCAAAAAGTCACGTTGCAAGACGCAATTTTAAGGACAGTGTACCTCATCGTTGGTTGAGTTGTTTTCGTCGCGGATACTTGACTATTACAGCTGCCATACTTAATCGGCTTCCACTACCTCTAGGCGGGTTTTTTCCCGAACCTTGGCCTTCCTTAATTCCAAGACTTGATGTTTTCCAAAATACTCTCTCTACTGCCTAAATTTTAAATACCTACCCTTGAAAGGGGGGTTGGGGGGGATCATTACGCGCGCGTATACCTATGTTTCACACCCACAGGGAAATATTCGGCATCACCATGTAATTTTAGAGTAATCTCCGGCGCCTGATATTCGGCTGGTACATAGTTTGCAAATTCGCTGTTGAGGCGCCTTAGTTGTGTCAATATAGATGTTGTTATTGCTTGTTTTTTATCTTCGCTTGCTTCAATATTTGGCGCCAGTTCTACGGTAACTGTTAAATGTCTATTTTTATCGCTATCTTCAATTACTTGTAATACAAATTTGCCTGTTACCCATTCTCTAATTTCTGGTACTTCTAAACCTACCGTGACGTTTTCCGGGTATATGTTGGCGCCGAAGTATGAAACTGTGAAGTTTGAGCGTCCAAATACGTATACAAATGGTAAATTTCTAACACCTCTTGTAGGATAGGCATCCTGCCTGTCCCTGTCTTCACTGCACAGGCATCTTGCCTGTGCTACATCAAATCCCCATTTTGCTAGGAATTCAAGCATGACATCGTAAGTAATTACTCCACCATTGTCTAAAATATTATACCTAATTAATGGAATGCCGTTGTTGCCAGAGAAAAGTAGGGCGCCGTCTTCTACTTCAAAAAAGCGACTAATTGGGTCATATTGTACAAGTGTGGGTAAACGTGATTCTCCAAATAAAGCGCGTGCTGCTTCAGGTGTTTCTGCTAAAAATCTTCTAATACATATAGATAATGGTGTTTCGTTGCCTAATACTCCTGCATCGGCGGTTCCATATAATGATGCAAAATCATAGCAGGGGTTTTGTGAACCTATTCTTTCTGCTACTAAACTTCGCCATTCTTCGCTGAATACTTCTCCTGCTGTCACTAGTTTAATGTTGTACTGGCGCCACTCAACACCGCGCGCAATCCCTGTATCTATAACGTCTTTGAGAAATGGTGGATACCCTAATAAAACTACTTGCTCAAAGTTGGCGCCGAGTTCAGAGACAACACGTAATATTTCCTCTTTATTATTACCGGGAGTAATAACTGTAATTGGATAGCCTTTTATTGCAAGGTAGCGACAGCAGTTAGCTGTGAACATTCCACCTACCCAAGTACCGAGTGTAAAACAAATAACTGCAAGAGTGCGGCGGGTATCAGCGAAAAAGCTATCGTGAAAGATTTGCTCGAAGCGTGTGGTAATTTCTAGTTCGTCAGCAAAGAACCTACACCAATATGTTGGTTTACCTGTTGAACCAGATGATGCTGCTATCATATCGCTGGTTTCGATTTGTCCGTAACGACACAAATCAGGTAGAGAATGTTTTTGTAGGTAGTTTTGCTTTGTTAGGGGTGGAAGTGCTTGAAAGTCGCTCTCTGTTTCAATGCTGGCAGGATTAATACCGTTTTGTGATAGGAAGGTCTTGTATGCGGGCACGATTGCGGCGACATTATTAAATAGCTTTAAAGCTGCGTCTATTGGGTTGGTGTCACTATGTTGCTGAAGTCGAGTATCTAAGGAGGTATTTAAAAAATCTAAAAATGCCTGCTGTGCATACTGTTTTTTTTCTTCTGGATTAATCATAGTTGTCAATGTAGTAATTTGATGGTAAAAAGTGATATTTCCGTAATAGCGACGTTTAACGTTGTAGCAATTTACTAAAAACCCCCTTAATTGTCCTTACTGCGCTATGCACATCTATTGCAGCAAACAACACGCGAATACTAATGGTAATCGTTTTTGTATCCAATGCGGTGAGTCTTTGCCACTACCGCAAGGGGAGATTATTACTGGTCGCTATAAAATTTTACGTCAGTTAGGGCAAGGTGGGTTTGGACGTACTTATTTAGCTGAAGATTCTCAGTTAAACCAAATGTGTGTACTCAAAGAGTTTGCACCCCAGGTAGAAAAACCAGAAGACATCCAAAAAGCCAAAGAATTGTTTGAACGCGAAGCAAATGTTCTAAAGAAATTGCAACATTCACAGATTCCTAAATTTCATGCTTCGCTCTCTACAAAGTTTGGACAAAAGGATTTTTTCTTTTTGGTGCAAGATTATATTGAGGGTGACACTTACTGGGATTTATTAGATAAGCGTCTTTCTCATGGACAAAATGGCTTTAGCGAGGAAGAAATTATTTCTTTACTAAAGCAAATGTTACCTGTATTGCACTATATCCATTCTAGAGATGTAATTCACCGTGATATTTCTCCTGATAATATAATTTTACGAAGCTCAGATAATCTACCTGTACTAATAGACTTTGGTGGAGTTAAGCAAGTCCCCGCTTCGCAAGGGTTTTGGATGACGCAACTAGGCGCCAACCGCACTTTATTGGGCAAAAAAGGTTACGCACCCGAAGAACAACTACGTCAAGGAAAAGCTTTTCCTTGTAGCGATTTATATTCACTCGTTGTAAGCACTTTAGTACTTCTCACCGGAAAAGAACCACAAAACCTCTACGATAGCTACCAAGGAACTTGGCGCTGGGGTACAGATATAAAAGTGAGTCAGGGACTTGAAAAAATATTAAAAAAAACGCTCGCATATAAACCAAGCGACCGCTATCAAAACGCAGAACAAGTTATAAAAGATTTACAACAACTCTCACCCGTATCTGCACCTGCTGTGAACAAAGCCAATACAAATATTACAAAACTTAAAACAATGATAGCGGCGCCTGGACGACGGGCGGGTAATTTGCATTCTAGAACACAGATGGCTGTTCAAGCGTTGCCGTTACCAGTGTGGATGCGTCCATTTGCCGTTAGTGCTGTAACTACAACCGCGATAGTTTTAGTTTGTGCAGGAACTTGGGGAGTAGTTAACGCGGTGGTCAAGGGTGTATCATCTATATCACTGCCCAGCATTTCCTTACCTAGTTTACCTGGTGGTGGTAATTCAGATTCTTCTTCCGAAACCACTGTTCGCAATGGCGCCAGTCGGAATAGTAATATAGCTAGTCGCCGTGCATCATTACAAATTCCCGAAGGCTTCTTTACTCAAACGGTTAATTATACTTTTTACTCTAGAAACCCACAATTACAAGGTCGAAATTTAGGTACTGGCGCCGAAGATGAAGCGTTACGTCAACAATGGATAAGTATTGGTCAAGAGTTACTAGATAAATTAGAACAAGCTAAACTCAGTAGCACTGCACGCCAAAAGCTGGGAAGCTATGGGGGGCAAGATTATCAAGAATGGGAGCAAAGAGCTTCTAGTGGTGATTTTGGTAACTATACAATAAAACAACTCAACACCGATACCAACCGTAAATTTGATGACTTGTTCCCTGGACAACGACGTGGGAAACTGAACCAACCAACATTTGGTCAAATTTGGTATGCAATTGCAGCAGACAAGGTGAGTAAACTGGAAGCGAGAAATTAATATAGGGCAGTATGTATTGTTCCAAAGGACACGAAAACCCGGCAGGTAGTAAATTTTGCTTGCATTGTGGTGAAAAAATGGAAACGGGAGTGCAGCTAAGTATTCAACCGGGGGTTGCTTTGGGAGAACGCTATTTAGTTGTACGACAAATTGGTCAAGGAGGGTTTGGAAAAACCTACTTAGCTGAGGATATCAACCGCTTTCGCGAACTTTGTGTTATTAAAGAATTTTCACCGCAAGTTCAAACAGCTTACGTTCTGCAAAAAGCTGAAGAATTGTTTCAACGCGAAGCTACGGTTTTATATAAACTTCAACATCCGCAAATTCCACGTTTTCGTGAACTTTTCCGCAGCAGCTTGGGTGGTAAAGAGTATTTATTTATAGTTCAAGATTATGTTGAGGGGCAAACTTATCGTTCGTTACTAGACACTCGTTTAATGCAGGGGATGCGGTTTAGTGAGACAGAAGTAAAGGTATTATTACAGCAAATCTTACCTGTTTTAGATTATATTCACTCGATGGGTGTAATTCATCGTGATATATCTCCTGATAATTTAATTCTACGCTCTGTAGACCAATTACCTATACTTATAGATTTTGGTGGTGTTAAACAGGTAGTTGCTGCTGTTGCTTCGCAGTACTATGAAGTCGGTGGAAACATACCTTCTTCGCCAGCGACACTGCTGGGTAAAATTGGTTATGCTCCTCCAGAACAAATGCAAACAGGTATTGTTGAACCGCATAGTGATTTGTACGCATTGGCAGTTACGCTATTAGTATTGCTCACAGGAAAACAACCACAGGAACTTATTGATAACTACAATTTAACTTGGCAATGGCGCCGGGAAGTTGATTTAACTCCTAATTTTGGGCAAATGCTTGATAGAATGTTGGCGCCAGTTCCGGGTGAACGGTATCAAAGTGCAAGGCAAGTAATGCTAGCACTCAACTCACCTATTAATTATCCTGCCACGCAATATCCATCTACAGAATTTCCACCAACACAGTTACCACCACAAAAAGAGAGTACCAAAGCAACAGTAGCTGTATCTCCCTCTAATTCCCCAATTTCTCAACCCACAGCACAAAGAACTGCTAGTAGTCCCCCATCTCCAATTCCTGCTCCCGCACCTTGGTGGACACCTGGAAAAGTTGCATTTACATTAATTGTTACTGCGAGTGTTGTTGGTGCTGGTGTATGGGGTGCGAAAAACTTGATAGGTTCACCCGATATATCTGGTAACGGTACAACACAACCAACATCAACAGCTAGTCCAACTCCTACTAATAACCAACCTACAGACCCCGAAGCTAACTACTCACCCGAAGAAAGAGCTAGAAAAGAAAGATTAAAAGCGCGGCGCCAGCAATTAGGTATAGACTTTAATTTCTATGTAAATTTAGTCAATCAACTTTTTTGGGATAAAAACCCCAGCCAAAAAGGACGTTCATTAAGTGATGCTCCTTCTGATGCTGCTTTACGAGCTAAATGGGATGAAACAGCAGCAAGCGTTTTAGAAAAGCTTTCTCCATTAAGTACAGACTCACGCCAAAAACTCGGTACTTTTACTGCTGCGGAACGTGACCGTTGGAAAATTGAGGTTAATAAGATTAATGTAGGTAGTCGTTCTCTCTACGATTTAGGAGACGCTGCATTCTATCGACAATTTCCTGAACAACGCGGTAAAAACTTTATTGACCAACCTATTGGACAAGTTTGGCAAGGGTTCGTCAACGATAAACTAACCGCTATTATAGCTGGCAGCGCATTTAGAAAACTTACATTTGCCCCCGGCGCCACAAGTACTTCTTCGGGTGGTACGCTCAAACCAGGTGATGGTAGAGTATTTATCGCTAGCCTTGCAAAAGATCAACAGTTCGATCTGAAATTAAATGCTAACAGCAAAGTTTTGTTATCAGCATATTCACCAAGCGGTAGTCGAAGATTTCTAGAAGACTCAACACAACGTAGTTTATCAATAACACTACCCGAAGATGGATTTTATGAGTTTGTTGTAGCTTCTTCTGGTTCAGATGAATTAGGTTATTCGCTTAATATATCTGCTACTGACCCTGTGGTGCCAACACCAACACCAACATTAACATCAACACCGACACCAACGGTGACTCCAACATTGTCACCATCTCCAACACCAACACCCACACCAACAGTGACGGTAACACCGACAGCAACACCAACATCCACGCCTTAATTTTTTATGACTTAATTATAAATTTTGATAAGTAAAATAAATAATGTAGAGACCGAATATATTCAGCCTCTACATTATCGCGAAATTAATAAAATGGAATACTAATTGCTAAAAGCGTCTTTGATGTTTTCAACAGTACGTTGAACTGCGTTCATATTTTTGTCTATGGCCTTTTCAGTACGAGCTGCGTCTTCCTCTGCTCTTTGCTGAATTGTAGCCGCATCACTCTTCGCTTTACGCGCAATAGGATTATTGTCATCTGTTGCGTTGTCTACTTTAGAAGCGTTGCTCTTTGCAGCATCCTTGACAAAATCTTTTGTATTTTCAACAAAACCTTTAGATTTTCCTTTGGTTTCACTGGCTGCTTCATGAGCTTGATCAGCTGCGTCTCTTGATGCGATTAAAATTTGATTCTGAGAAGCTAATGCTGCGGTGTTTGAAAAATAAGCACCCTGCCAAACAAAGGTGAATGCTGATAGACAAAATAGAGTTGTAGCTATCCAGCGTCCTATCGTCGAAAGCCCTTTTGTGAAGTAATTTAGTTTCATCGGATACAATTATTGTTACATTTGACATTTCATTTTTACTTCATCTGACTTATTGCATAAATCTTTCTCTAGAAAGAGGTTGCTCCATCATAGGTTAATAGATGAATTCACTATTTAGATAGATTGTACTCGGCGCCGTCTCGGACTTGATATCTAATCAATAAAATCATAATTTTGGTTCTAGCTTACTCGCTTGCACCATAATAACGGTCATGCCGATATCGCTGCCTTTAGAGTGAAGTTCCCCTGGTTCAAAGAAGGCGCCTTGACCAGCTTTAAGTTCAAAGTAAATACAGTATATTTGTACTTTGCTACTTCCATCTCCTAGATGCACGCTCTTGGCAGATATTCTCTCAAACATCTTGATTGGTTGTGCGAGGTTGGGTAAAAATTCTATAATTTTCATGGTAATAATCTCGTAAATTAAAATATTAAAATTTTTATAGAAAATGTTACATAGTAAGTGAGTTAAACTGCGTGTTGGTAGCGGAGGGAAATAAATGTGGGTAAATTGGTTGTTTTAAAGTTTGGAAAGGGTAGCTTTAAAGAGGGTTTCCCTGTTACGTTTCAAATTGGAGAGGAAAATACTCCACCTTCAACGGAAATTATGGGTGAGCTTCCTAGCAATGAAGTTCTACCGCAAAGTTATCAGCATTGGCAAGGCATATACCGTAATCTGGATTGGGTGGGAAGACCTGTTAGTATTTCCACCGGAAGAACTAAACGTTCAGCAGATGAAGAATGTTTGACGGCAGCAAAAATCGTCAATCAGCAACTTAACGATTGGCTAAAATCACCTTCTTTTCTACCTATCCGCGAAAAATGGTTAGAAAAGTTACTGCCAAATGATGATTTGCAGGTATTGATTCAAACTCAAGATAACCAATTGCAAAAATTACCCTGGCATTTATGGGATATGCTGGAGCGTTATTCCAAGGTGGAAGTAGCATTAACTCCTGTTAATTATGATCGGATAATTCGAGAACTAAAACCTACAAGTGCTGTCAAAATTCTTGCCATTTTGGGCAACAGTACGGGAATTGATATTGAAGCAGATCGAAAATTATTAACCGAATTACCAAATGCGAATATCAATTTTATGGTGGAACCACCTCGCAGTGAGTTGACGGAGCAACTGTGGGAAGAAAGCTGGCAAATACTTTTTTTTGCAGGACATAGTTCTAGTCAAGCCAACGGTGAAACAGGGCAAATATATATTAACCAAAATGACAGTTTAACAATTAGTCAGTTAAAATATGCTCTCAAAAAAGCTGTAGATAACGGTTTACAGTTAGCAATTTTTAATTCTTGCGATGGTTTAGGATTAGCAAAAGAGCTTATTGATTTGCAAATACCTTATTTGATTGTGATGCGGGAAATTGTCCCAGATAAAGTTGCTCAAGAGTTCTTAAAGTATTTTTTGAAAGCATTTGTGATTGGCGAACCCCTTTATAAAGCGTTACGAGAAGCGAGGGAACGTTTGCAAGGATTAGAAGGTAAATTTCCTTGTGCAAGTTGGTTACCAACAATATATCAACATCAAGCAGAAGTGCCTTTAACTTGGCAAAATATGATTGTAAGAGTTCCAAATGCAGTAAGCAATAATAATATATTCACAAAGCGAGGATTGATAAATTTAGTTATATCTAGTTTATTAGTGACTAGCTTGGTGAGTGGAATGCGTTTGTTTGGATTATTGGAAGCACTAGAATTGCCAGCATTCGACCAGATGATGAAATTGCGACCCAGCGAAGGAATTGACGAGCGTCTATTAATTGTAACAATAGATGATAGTGATGTTGAAGCCCAACGACAAAGAGGAGAAGAACTGAAAGGAGTTTCAATTTCTGATAAATCTTTGGAACGCTTGTTAGAAATTTTACAGAAATACAAGCCGAGTGTAATTGGTCTAGATATTTACCGCGATTTTAAGACCAATTCCCAACATCAAAACCTGATTGCAAATTTAAAAAATACCGATAATTTAGTAGGTATTTGTAAAGTCAGCAGTACAAAACTTGACCCCTATGGTGTGCGTCCTCCTCATGAAATTCCTGTAGAACGTTTAGGATTTAGTGACTTTGTAGACGACACAGATAACGTATTGCGGCGCCAGTTATTGTCGATGAACCCAGAGGCAAATTCTCATTGTCAGGCATCTTATGCTTTGAGTTTACAACTAGCTTCTCGCTATCTATTGCAAGTTCATAATATTCAAACAAATTTGACTGCTGATGGTAAAAACTGGCAGATTGGTAATGTCGTTTTTCAGAGGTTGCAATCGCATGGTGGCGGTTATCAAAGTATTGATGCCAATAGCGAACAAATTATACTGAACTATCGCGCGGGTAATGATGTTGCTCAAAAATTAACATTAAGACAACTGTTTGCTGCTGCTGAGGATAATCCTACTGCCCTCAAAAAATTTATTGAAAATAAAATTGTATTAATTGGTATCACTAAAAGTGGCGCCGAAGATAGGTGGCAAACTCCCTATGGAAGACTTTTACAAAACCAAATGCCAGGGGTTGAGGTACAAGCCCATATGGTTAGTCAAATACTTAGTAGTGTATTAGACAAACGTCCACTAATAGGAGTATTATCACCGTGGAGTGATACAGCTTGGATTTTGGGCTGGTCTATTGTTGGAGGGTTAGCAGGTGTATATTGCTACCATCCGGTATTGGGTAAGCATCTGTTTCCTAAAATATCTTTAGCTTTGTTGCTGAGTTGCGGAATTCTCTATGGAGTTTGTTTTTATATGTTAATTCAAGGCACTTGGATGGCATTTGTACCATCAGCGATAGCTTTAGTGGGAACAACAAGTATAAGTATTGTCGTCATTGTTAAAGTTAAATCATAAGTTTTTATTTTTTAGGTAACTGTCAAGAGATTAAGAACCTGCAACAGTAATAAGTCATTTGTGAGGACTAAATCGATGAATTTTGTTTGGCTGCCAGTAAAGGCTAGTTTAATATTGATTCTTAGTTCTATAATCTTCATTCCCTATAACGGGTTTTTACAGATAGAACCTGCTTACTCAAATAAACAAAACCAAAAAATTAAATTTACCTTACCAGCACCACCACCAGGAAGAGCAGTTGGTGGACGTTCTCGTGGTGGTGGACGCAGAGGCCCTTGCCCAGATGTAGAAACTAACTTAACTGCTTTAGTGCCTTTTACGCAAAAGACTGTAAAATTGGGGCAAACGGAACACGTAAAGGAAAATGTTTGGGGATTAACCACTAGCTTGCGTCCTCAATTCCCTTTTTACGTTCCCTTCACCAACAAGTATTCTTTTCCAACAGAATTTCTTCTCCAAGATGAGGAATCCAAGAAAATAATTTATCAATCAGCAGTTAAATTGCCAAGTCAACCAGGTATTATCTCCGTTTCTCTTCCTGAAACAGTCAAACCATTGGAAGCAAATAAAAATTATCGCTGGTTCTTTAATATCTACTGCGAACCACAAAAACCAATTCCTTCACTCCGGGTAGAAGGTGTTGTGCGACGAGTTACATTGAGTAGAGAGTTTAACCAAAAAATTAATGCCACTGAACCTCGTAAACAAGTTAAATTATATGCCACAGAGGGTATTTGGTTTGATGCTCTTAATACATTGGCAAGATTACGACAACAGGAACCAGAAAATAAAGAGCTAGTTGAGACTTGGGTGAGTTTGCTCGAAAGTATTGGCTTGAGCGATATTGCCAAACAACCATTGGTTGAACAGTGAACTTTTGTAAAATTATTGCATAATTTTAGTGTCAACTACGTATATGTACTAAGGAACTCCGTTTTTAATGCTCAAGCAATTTTTTAAATACCAGTGCCATGAAATTAATATTTCATTTACTTAGTTTCTCCATTGTCGCATTTATATTATTACCAAAAGCGCAAGCACAGATTACAACGGCGCCTGGTGACGCGAATACTATTGTAAATCAAAGTGGAAATACTTTTACTATTACAGGTGGCACTCAAGTTGATAAGAATGTATTTCACAGTCTACAAAAGTTTGGATTAAATGATTTGCAGATTGCAGACTTTGTAACGAATCCTGGAACTAAAAATATTTTAGGAAGAGTTACTGGTGGAGATGCTTCGGTAATTAATGGGTTAATTAAAGTTACGGGTAGCAATGCTAACTTGTATTTAATGAATCCAGCCGGGATTATATTTGGTTCTGGCGCCAGGTTAGATGTTCCTGGGTCTTTTACTGCGACAACCGCGAACGGAATTGAGTTTGGGAATAAGTGGTTTAATGCGTTTGGTGTAAATAATTACGCTGACTTGATTGGAGAACCTAGTTCATTTGCATTTACCATGAGTCAACCGGGAGCTATCGCAATTGATGGGTTTGGTAATTTAGCTATAAAACCGGGACAAAATTTAACTCTTCTTGGTGGTACTGTTGTTAATACAAGGGGACTCAGCGCTCCTGGAGGGCAGGTAACGGTTGCGACTGTATCTGGGGAAAGTATAGTTAAAATTACACAGCCAGGAAATATTTTGAGTCTCGAAACTCAACCAATCTCAACAGCACCTAGTTTACCGAATAATTGGTCGTTACCTATTTTATCTCTCCCCGCATTATTAACGGGTGGAGGAGTTACGAATGCAACGGGTTTAACAATCAGTGGAGATATAGTAAAACTGACGGGTTCAGGTTTAAAAATAGAAAACGGGGATTTAGTAGTAGATAGTGTTGATGCTGAAAATTCCACACTATCATCGAGTCGTAATTTAATTTCTGTTGGTCAATCGGGACAGGGGTTAACAACATCTGGAAACTTAAGCTTATTAGCTAAAGATACTATAAATTTATTTGATGGTGCGGGGTTTGACGAATTCTTTATTCTGCAAACGGGAGGAAACTTAAAAATTCAAGGAAATCAAAATATTAATATTGAGTTAGCTAATGAAAAATCTATCTTTCAGGCAGGCGGTAATCTTTATTTAGTCAGCGATGGTACAATTAGTGGTAATACTCGTTTTATTACAGGTAAAAATTTTTCAGTCCAGAATTTATCTGGTGGAACAGGTAATTTTAGTTCTAGTTTTCTCAGCCCAGTTGGAACTAATTCTCAAGGGATAATTAGCTCTAATGGTGATGTAACTTTTGGTAATTATAAAGGTTCTTCTCTTAAAGTAGAAGCGAAAGGCAGTATCGTAGGTGGTGATATTGAAATTACACAACCAAATGCTTCTTTAGTAGGAACAGACCCAGATATTGCCACATTAAAAAATAGCTCATCGTTGATTTTGCGAGCAGGTTTGAGTGAATTAGGCAATCCAACAACTATTTCTCCAACTTCTATTAATACAACAAGTTTTTCCAGCACAAATACTTCTACACCAGTAGGAAATATTACAGTAGGAAATATTACTATTGAACCAACGAGCAGTGAGATTTTAGGTCCCGTGATTCTCTCCGCCAAAAATGATATTAACGTAAATGGAAATCTTTCTTTAGGAAATTTTATATTGGATGGTTCTTTCAACGGTATAAATAGTCCGCTGATTTTGAATTCTTCAGAAGGTGGTATTTTAGTTAGAGGTGACA
The DNA here is from genome assembly GCF_000331305.1 of Calothrix sp. PCC 7103. Classification (GTDB taxonomy): domain Bacteria; phylum Cyanobacteriota; class Cyanobacteriia; order Cyanobacteriales; family Nostocaceae; genus Dulcicalothrix. The sequence continues at coordinate 3,096,949 of NZ_KB217478.1, forward strand.
TAAATGCTGGTAATACTACACTTTCTGGCGCCAAAAATATTAATATAGGAGATTTAAGAGTAATATCATCAGATGGATTTGGTCGGATAAATGATTTTGCATTTCTATCTTCAGAAACTGGAAAAATTACAGTTAATACTATTCGCGTTCCTTTTGGCAGTATAGGTATTAATGCTGCCGATACATTTCAAGCAAAAGATACTTTCTTAAGTTCATTTACTTTTACTGGCCCTAGCGAACTTCCAGTTAGTATTCAAGCCCAAGGAAATATAAATATTCAACATGGTGGAGTAAAATTCACTGAAGGGGTTGGTGTTGAAAAAGATGCGAATGGAAATACTATATACCGAGTCAAAGCTGATGGAAGAAGAGTTTTCTTTAAAGGTAAAGACGATATTGGTCAAATTGTTTTTGTTGACGAAAATGGGAACCCTGTCCCAGATAGACCTGTAACTGTCAACAGTGTTGCTTTTGATGCCAACAATATTTCACCGGATGAAAGTTTTACTGCTGGGTTGATTGTTAAAAAGGGAGGAGTTGATGCTGGTCTATACGGCGCTTTTGGTGATACATTTTTAGAGGGAAGTTCCGATATTAATGTGGTAGCTGTTCCCAAACCTAAAACCGATGTTTCTTCTGGCAATGGAACATCAAATAATCAAAATTCTCCCGATGGACAAATTGTCCAACGTCAATTAAATCAAGATGAAAAAAATGATGTTTGTTCTCCAAAAAATTCAACCATAGCTTTAAACCGTGGAGAAAATACTCGTGGGGGGAATGCAACGAATAACTCCCAACCACGAACAAATGACCCATGTAAGACAACAAATGATAAAAATAATATCCTGAAAGTAGTGCCAGATAATCGATTGAATTCTAATTCCGATAAACCACAATCTTGATTTGGGTAAAAGAAGCAATGATTATTTAGAGTAAAGTGGTAACACTACTTTTATATAGCAACCCTAAATCATTTCTAAAATGTTTCTTCTTTTCTTTTCTTACCTTTGCGTCCTTTGCGTCCTTTGCGGTTCGTTACATCAACATAATGTTTTTTACAAATCAATTAAGGATGCTATTGTCACTAACTTCAGTAGTCTTGCTATTCCTGAACATCATCCCCAAATACCTTTTCTAGTAAGTAGAGTGAAGTCTCAATTGTATCGTACTCAAGCGGAACAATTATCAGAAAAAGCTTTAAAAAAGTATCAAGCGAATCAATTACTAGAAGCTACAGAATTATGGGAAAAAACTTTAAAAATATATCTTCAGTTAGATGACAAGCAAGCAACTGTAAGCACTTTACAGAACTTAATTGTCGTAAACCAGCAAATACAAAATTATCCCCAAACAATTACTTATTTACAACAATACCTGACTCTAACGCGAGAACTGAAAGATAAATCAGCAGAAACAGCAGTTCTAATAAATCTTGCAAAAATCTACGCTAAACAAAGTAAATTTACTAAAGCTGTTCAATATAACCAACAAGCTTTAATGTTGGTGCGTGAAACTGGTAATAAAATAGATGAAGGAGCTATTCTGGCTAATTTAGCCATTACTTACAAAACATTGGGTAATTATATTCAAGCTCTTGAAGCAAATAAACAATCGTTAGAGACTCTTAGGGTGCTAGGGAATCGTAAGAATGAGGGAATAGTTTTTAAGAACTTAGGAAATGTGTATGAAGCTTTAGGGGACTATGATAGTGCAATTGCATCCTATGAGAAAAGTTTGCAAATTGCCCGTGAGGTTAATAATAAAGGGGAAGAGGGTAAAACTCTTAGTAATTTAGGTCAAATTTATGCTAATCAAGGTGAGTACGAAAAAGCGATTACGACTTTTCAAACCAGTCTCCAAATTAGTTTTTCTATAAATGATATTGCGGGTCAAACAAGTACGTTGATTAATTTGGGTTCTACTTACCATTTTTTGGGAAAGTTAGACAAAGCAGTTAATAATTATCAAAAAAGTCTCAAACTTGCTCGACAGATAAAGAATAAGCAACGAGAATTGGAAGCTTTGGGAAGTTTGGGATTAGCACACGAAGATTTAAAAGACTATCCCCAAGCTATTGAGTATTTGAAAAATAGTTTAGCGATTGCTAGGGAAATTGGTGACCCGGAAGCTCAAGCGATGGGGTTAAATAATTTAGGACATGTTTTATTTACTGCGGGAAAACTTGAGGAAGCAGAAAAGACGCTTCGTGATGCTGTCGAACTTTTGGATGGAATGAGACCGGGACTTAGCGATACTTACAAGGTATCAATTTTTGATACTCAAGTTCATTCCTACAATTTACTGCAACAAATTTTAGTAGCTGCAAATAAACCAGAAGCAGCTTTAGAAGCTACAGAACGAGGACGCGCGCGCGCTTTTGTGGAATTACTTGCTGGTAGATTCTCGAAAGATAAAAACTCAATCAATACCAATTCCCCTTCTGTAAACAAAATTCAAGAAATTTCTCGTCAGCAAAATGCAACCTTAGTTGAATATTTAATTGTACCTGATGATGACTTTAAGTTTTTGGGTAAGCAACGCGGTAGGGGTTCAGAATTATTCATTTGGGTAGTAAAACCAACGGGTAAAATTACATTTCGTAAAGTTGATTTAAAGCCCTTATGGAAGCATAATTTAACTCTTGATGATCTAGTTAACGCCAGTCGCTGTTTGGTTCAAGGTATTGTATGTGAGCAGCAGAGGCAAAATATTTTGAAGTTAGGAGAAGAAAAAAATTATAATTATATTGGACTCCGTAAACTGCATCAATTTCTGATTGAACCAATTGCAGATTTGTTACCAAAAGATGAAAATGAACGTGTGATTTTTATACCTCAAGAATCATTATTTTTAACTCCCTTCGCGGCACTGCAAGATGCTGAAGGTAAATATTTAATTGAAAAACATACGATTCTTACCGCTCCAGCAATTCAAGTATTAGATTTAACTCGTAAGCAAAAAAATCGTTTAGCACAGCAAAATCTAACTGGTTTAAAACCTTTAATAGTGGGTAATCCAACTATGCCCACAGTATCTGTAAATGGTGAACAAGCTCAACAACTAGCAGTATTACCAGAATCACAAGCAGAAGCAATAGAAATAGCAAAAATGTTCCAGCAAGAAGCAATTATTGGTTCTAAAGCAACTAAAGCTGCTGTAAAAAAACAATTATCTCAAGCGAATCTCATACATTTAGCAACCCACGGACTTTTGGAATACCGCAGTTCTAATACTAGCTCCTCATTGCAGGGCTTAGGAATACCAGGAGCGATAGCTTTAGCACCTTCAGACCAAGATGATGGTTTACTAACTGCGGCAGAAATTTTTGATTTGCGTTTGGTCGCTTCTTTAGTGGTTTTGAGTGCTTGTGATACAGGTGTAGGAAGGATTACCGGAGATGGCGTAATTGGACTTTCGCGCGCTTTTATATCCGCAGGAACACCTAGTATATTAGTATCTTTATGGACTGTTCCTGATGAGAAAACAAGACTATTAATGATTGGTTTTTATCAGGAATTACAGCAAAATCCTGATAAAGCTATAGCATTAAGAAAAGCTATGCTGCAACTGATGGAGTTTGGTTTGGAGCCATTAGATTGGGCTGGCTTTACCTTAGTAGGTGAGACAAATTAATAACATTAAGGATTATAACCAACGCTGAAAAAGAAGCCTTCATCTTGAGCATTTGTACCTTTATCGTCAAGTTTTATAAAGGGGACAGCGTAATCTAGTCGGATAAAAGTATTTGGTGTGGGTTGTAAGATTAACCCCAAACCAGCAGCGCTAAGAACAGTTTGATTGTTGAGTTTATTCGGATTATCAGGATGGTTCCAAACTGCACCCATCTCAATAAAAGGCGCCAATTGTAAAGATGAAGTTCCATCTGTACCATCAAAAATGGTAATTCGGTCTTCTACAGAAACACGAAAACCATTGTCCCCAGAACGAGCATTTTGTCGATAACCCCGTAGAGATTGTCCCCCACCTAGATAAAATTGTTGGTTGCTAAGTAAACTATCTGTCGTGAGTTGTAACTCAGCTTGAGCTATTAATAAATTATTTTTACTTAACCTTTGCACCCTCTGTACTTGTCCTAACCAACTAAAAAAACGTCCATCTGGCTTTGACCCAGAATTAATCGTCGCATCGAAAATACCTAAACCAAGATTAAATTGCGATTGCAAAGCCCATGCCCCTTGCAAGTCTCGTTTAATATAATCTTGTCCAAATTTGATTATTCTAGTACGACTGTTACCTTGGCTATCAGGCCCCTCACCAAAAGGTGTAGGTGTACCTCCTAAAAAAGTTTGACCATTTTGCAAGGTAAATGCTAAAGATAAAGCAAATTCTTCGCTGGGGGTGCGGGTTAATGGTTGCCGAAGACTAACTTCATATAGTTGACTATCAGAGGTAATATTAAAATCAGCGAATTCAGCAGCAGTAATTTTACTATCACTCGGTGCGTACCTTAATCTGATAGTTCCGTTTTTAGCATTAATCGGAACTTGGTAATTCAAGTCAAAGACATTGAACCCACCTGTGGTAGAACGATAGTATGAAGCACTAAATTGGTCGCCAATTCCTGTGACATTACGATAATTAAAACCCCCACCAAACCTTTCCGAGCCAACACTCGGAGATGAATAGTTATCAACACTAAAAAAAGGATTAAAATTAGGCGCCTCCTCTACCTTAACTGTAAGAATACTTTCACCTAAATTAGTACCCGGTCGTAAAGTTGCCTCAATATTACTTAACATTGGGTCAACTCTTAGCAACCTGAGTTGGTTTTCAATTTGAAGTTGGTTGAGTGGTATTTTTGAACCTAACTGAATGCGCTCGCGTATGTAAGATGAGTTTAAACGTCGATTACCTTCTATCTCAATTTTTTCTAAAGAACCCTCAATAACCCGAATTTGAATTATACCATCTTTTATTTCCTGGTCTACTAACACAGCCCTAGATGTAATATAGCCCTTCTGTAAATATAACTTGGTAATTGCATCAGCAACACCTCTAAGCTCTTTTAAACTTACAGAACGATTTTGACTCTTGTTGACGATGCTATCAATAATATCTGGGTTAAATACTGTATTACCTGTTACCTCTATCTTACGTACAGGAATACTAATATTTGTTTCTGTTTCCTCTGGCGCCGATTCTACCTGTGGAGGCAAAATAGTTGGCGCCTCATTCTCCGGAAGAGGTGTAGGACTGGGAACAGGTTGGGGGAAACGGTCGATATTTGGATTGGGTTTATCTTGCAGTGTTTGAACTGGAACTGTTTGAGCAATTGTAGGGGAAGAAAATAAGAATAAAAAAATCACAAATAAGCTCTGAGTTTCAATGCCATGCCAAGAAAAAAAAGATTTATGATACATAACAATACTGATATTGAAATTGATACTATATAATCGCGTCTCTACATATACCGCATTAAAAGGAAATCTGCTGCATATACTTGAGCTTACTTATACCATAATTACTCATCAGTAGCTTCTGCGCGAATTTCAGAACGTACACTCATCAATAGCTTACCCAGTTCATTGCGACCTAGCCATTTGCCATTTTCTAGCACTGCGCCCCAAAATTTATCACCCCAAGTGTTGCCTTCAATTAATTCTGTATCATCTGTACTCAAAAGCATCTCTCGCAGCATCTCATCCTGGCTAAATTTCTGTACTAAAAAACCATGCATAATTTCAATCTTCACCTTATCCCAATCATCTCGAAGTGTCACCTGGCGCCCAATGCGCTTGGCTTTGACTGGTGTTGCAGCTAAACGTACCAGTTCACGCTCCGACGAGTTGGTTGTTTTGGCGGCTTGAAAAGCATGTTCAACGCTTGGAAATTCAATGCCTTCAAATATTATTTTGCAAGACCAAAAATTGCTAAGAAAGGCGTACTTTCCGCTAAATGCTTTAATAGACATAGGATAAATCTTTTTTCTCAGCTATTACTTTGTTCAAATCATTATATTCTAGAATTTACTCAAAAATTTTTGTAGTCTTTTATCAAGCATTTTCTAACCCTAATAGACATTGATTTTGCTCTATCTTGAAAAATTTGCTGTAAACATTTCCGGTGAATGTTCAAATTGCCAGGGATTTACAATTCCTGGCAGTATTATTGGTTGATGGTACGTTATTTACGCAAGTAGGTAAAGCTAGGGTCAGGTCTACCAACGAAGCAGGAACGGGTGAACTTATATTTTTTAATAATCTCTAAAGATTGTTTGGCTTCTGCTTCATTGGTGTTGAAGTCAAACATCCAGTGACTACCATCTACAATTTTCCAACGGTTATTTATTTTGCTTAAGGTTGTTGTTGCTGGGTTGAATGCCACACAATCTTCTCCTCGAATAGCGCCAACTGGGGCATTATCATTTTTAAGTAGATATTTAAATGATGGTTGTGGGCGCCCAACGAAGCAGGATTTGTTCATTCCGTATTGCTTGATAACTTGGAATGCGCGTGTCGCTTCGTCTTTTTTGGCGCCAAAGTCAAACATCCAGTGATTCCCATTCTCAACTATTTTCCAGCTACCGTTAACTTTCTTGACAGCAGTATTATTGGGGTTGAAGGTAATACAGTCTTCTGGGTTAGCTGCAATTTTTTGAATACCGACTACAGTATTGCTGTTAAGTTGCTGCAATGTTTTAGAGCTATTAATAGAGGCGGAAACAGTACCAAAATTCGATAATACCAATCCTGCGATTAATAAACTTGAAACTTGATGATAATGCTTAATTTTCATCTTGATTAATCCTTTTACAAAAGTAAATTTACAAGTCAAGCTAGAAGAAAGCAGGTTTCTTTGAGCAGTGTTATATCAACTCAAGCATGACTACTGAGCTATAAGTTTGTAATTCAGCTTTTATGCAGTAGTCTTTATCGATTTATATAAAGAAAATATAAATTTGTGGCGCCGTTATCTTTTGCTGTCGGTATGTGGGATGTGCATCTGGTTCACCGAATTATTAACCCACCTCATTGGTGTACCCCATATTCCTTTATAGAAGAAGCTATCGCCGCTTTGAATAAATCCGACTTTCTCGTAAAAGCCTACCGCAGCCTCAGCGGCGTTAACAGTCACTTCATTAAGATCATTGGTGCATCGGGTAAAAAGTTCTCTACCAATTCCTTGCCCAGAAAATTCTCTTCGGACGAACAGCAACGACAAATGATTGCCTCTTTTAAATGCAATAAAACCAACAACTATCCCGTTCCACGTAGCAACTAACGTTTTCTGGTCACTCAAAATTCTGTCTCTTAATTCTTCTGGGTTACAAATTAGTACCCATTCGACAACACTTTCTGGTGTTCCATCTGTAAGTTCCCACAGGTCAGCAGAAGCCCACATGCAACCACTAATTTGGTACTCGTCTCCAAGCTCTGGTGGTCTATAGATAATTGTGTTCATAAAATTTCCCTGAAATTAGGCTTGCTGCTGTACTAGACCTAGTAATTGTAAAACCTAGTAATTGTAAAACTTACTATTAATAACAAGTGAGCGAAAAGAAATATTCCAAGATTTCTTATGGGATGGGCTGTCTCTTGCCCCGTCCAGATATTTGAGCGGGCAAGGATGCCCACCCCACAATTGCAGGTTAATTTAATTTTTGAAAGCCCCTTAGCGCAGAGAAAAGAGTAAAGAGAGTTTTTATAACTCTTCATTCTCTTGTTGCTCTGTGTACTCTGTGTCTCTGTGGTAAATAACTTAACCCCTCACTACAGACGTATAATCTTTCAACTTCATCAACTGCTCAATTCTTACCTCAGCATCAACAAATATTAACGCGCGGTTTACACCACTAACAATAGCCAGTATCGAAGCAGTGACAATATTAGAGTTAATTCCCACACCATATAAACTCCCGCTTATAAAATCACTACTCATTTCCACATATGCTACAGCATCAGCATTACTGCCTAAGTTGCGTGAATGCTCTTCATAGTGAACAATCTCCACTCCAATACCCAAAGCATTGACAAAAGCATCAATAGGTCCATTACCTTTACCGAAAATCTCAATAACTTCCCCATCAACCTGCAACTTCGCAGACAGCATTTGTGTACCGTCATCAGCAGTATAAACTTGATGCGACACATATCTCAATGTTGCCTCACCATACAAATACTCTTGTTCAAACAACTGCCATAAATCCTCAGAAGATAATTCCTTACCATTACTATCCATGACTTGCTGCACAACTCGACTAAATTCGATTTGTAACCTTCTAGGTAACGCTATACCAAAATCACGTTCGAGTAAAAATGTAATTCCACCCTTTCCTGATTGACTATTGACTCGGACTACCGACTCATATGTGCGACCAACATCAGCAGGGTCAAGCGGTAAATAAGGTACTTCCCAGATTGTATCAGGCGCCTGCACTGCAAACCCTTTTCTAATAGCATCTTGATGCGACCCTGAAAACGCTGTAAATACCAAATCACCAACATAAGGATGACGTGGATGGATTGGCAATTGCGTACACTCAGCCGCAACACGCGCGACTTCGTTAATATTAGAAAAATCCAAACCTGGATGAATACCCTGAGTATAGAGATTCAATGCCAAAGTTACCAAATCTACATTACCAGTACGTTCACCATTACCAAACAAACATCCCTCAACCCTTTCGGCGCCAGCCATTTGTGCCATTTCAGCAGCAGCAATACCACAACCTCTATCGTTATGAGTATGAACGCACAATATTACACTATTGCGGCGCCTCAAATTACGGTGCATCCATTCAACTTGGTCGGCAAATATATTTGGTGTTGATACTTCCACCGTTGCAGGTAAATTAATAATCGCTTTATGCTGCGGAGTTGGTTGCCAGACATCCAAAACAGCATCGCATATATTAACAGCAAAATCGAGTTCGGTAGCTGTAAACGTTTCTGGTGAATATTGAAACTGCCAGTTAGTTTCTGGTTGCTGTGCGGCAAGCTCGTTAAATAACCAAGCTTGTGAAGTTGCCAAATTAATAGTTCCTGCACGGTCTAAATTAAAAACAGTGCGTCGAAATACTGGTGATGTCGCATTATATAAATGTACTATTGCATTTTTGGCGCCACGTAATGATTCAAAAGTGCGACGTATCAATTCCTCACGTGCAGGAGTTAATACCTGAATTGCCACATCATCGGGAATTAATTGTTGCTCTATCAAATGGCGAATAAAATCAAACTCAGTCTGTGAAGCGGAAGGAAAACCAACTTCAATTTCTTTAAAACCTATACTTATCAACAGATTGAACAAACGCAACTTGCGCGTAATATCCATAGGTTCAATCAAAGCTTGGTTGCCATCGCGTAAGTCAGTACTCAACCAAATGGGACTCTGGGTAATTGTTCGATTAACCCACATGCGGTCAGGTAAATTAACAGGAGCAAACGGACGATATTTAGAAGCAGGATTAGTTAACATCGTGAATTCCTTCGTGAATAATGTCGATAAAGTCTGTAATGACAAGGTATTGTGGCGAGTAGTATAAAATTAGGGTTGTCAGATTGCCACCAAGACCAAACCTGGCAACCCGTAATTAGTCGCAGCAAAACCTTAAGCGATAAATTAAATTGCATAAATAACTCCAACGTCAAAAGCGTTAGTTAAAAGGTAAAATATTTAGATGTGCAAAAACTTAAGTAAATACTTAACCAAGACATAGTAGTAGCCCTAGCCCTGACAGAAGGCTAGAAGTTACTTGTAGAGATAGCTGCTTGGTAAACATAACATTCAAAGTGAATTTACTACTTATTCCTAGTATTACCCTATGTAAGTAAACATGTCAAGGATAATTTTCAACTCTCCCCAAAAATACTCTTGTGGGATGGGTATCCTTGCCCACCATGAGTTTTGGACTCGCTTAGGACAACCAATCTTAGAAAGGTGTTTAATGTAAGCATCAAAGTTGATAGTGTTAACAGTTGAAAAAAAATAAAATTTGTTTCATATAGATTTGCTGTAGAGACGCGATTAAATCGCGTCTCTACGTGGTCGTGAATCTTAAAAATTAGTTCAAATTGTTGACCTGTTCAAAAAACGCTTTTAATTTGAGTTCATCAAGTTTATTATCGGTACGCACACCGCTACAAATATCTACCCCATATGGTCTAACTTGCTTAATGGCGCCACTTACGTTTTCTGGATTCAAACCACCAGCTAGAAAAACAGGTTTATTTACTAGTTCAACTATACGACGACTAATTGACCAGTCGTGCGCGCGTCCTGTTCCACCAAGTAACTTAACAGGTAGGTTTTGGTTACCAGAGTCAAGTAAAATAGCATCCACATCCGGTGCCACTTTCAAAGCTTCTGCAATAGATTCATCATCATTTACATGAATCACCTGTACTAAGTTAATTGCTGGCAATGCTTCACGCAAGTCTTGATAATTTCCGTGTGTTAAGCGGTCTACTATTTGCAACGTGTTAGCGCCAACGTACTGCTGCTGTTCAATTATATCCAAAGCATTCTGTTTACTAGTCAATAGGAATGAGGCAATTTTTGGTGGTATGGTCGCTGCTATCTTAGATGCCAACTCTTCGGAGATAACACCTGGGCCAGAAGGCATTTCTGAGACGAGACCAATAGCCGAGGCGCCGTATTGTATAGCTAATGCGGCTTCCTCTACACTCGTAATGCAGCAGATTTTTACTTTCGGTTTAATAAATTCCATAGTTCTTTTCCGCTATGGATACGCTATGGATAGTTTAAGCATAAACAGTTTCATCAAAGCCTTCCAAAGCTTCTTTTCTTTCAACACAAGTCCCGCATTTACCGCAGTGATATTCTTTACCCTTATAGCAACTCCAAGTATATTTAAATGGAACATTAATATCTTTCCCAATCAAAGCAATATCTCGTTTTGTAATTGAAACATAAGGAGAAACAATTTCTATTTTTTCGTATGTTCCTGCTTTTGCTGCTTCTTTAAACGGTTCGATGAAAGCAGACGTACAATCTGGGTAAATAGCATGGTCTCCAAAATGATTTGCTAAGTAAATTTGTTTTAATCCTCTACTTTCAGCTAATCCCACAGCAATAGAAAGCATTATCCCGTTGCGGAATGGCACAACAGTTTGCTTCATTATCGGTTCTTGATAATGTCCATCAGGTATTTCTCCACCTGTTTTGAGCAAATGTGACGAAAAATTCTTGCCAATTATGTCACTTAAATCTAACTTTACATGCTCAATATCTAACTTTTTTGTATTCAACGAAGCAAAATACAATTCACGGTCATTATGTTTGCTTCCATAATTGAAACTCACAGCAAGAGCTATTTCTTCTCTTTTCTGATAGAGAAGTACAGTAGAATCCATGCCACCTGAGTATAAAATAAGGCTATTCTTCATTGTTATTTTCGCGGTTAGAAGGCTGAAGCCATATTCGATTGTAAGACATCAATGTAGGTTTTAACCCAAATAATACATGTAAACGCTCTCAGGTGGTCGATTGATTAATGAAAATCCATTAAAGGTTGGAGAAGCAGCATAATTCCGCCAACAGCAACAAATGACAATGTTACCCAAAGTAAAGTAATATTAAGCTTCATGTTATTTTTTCCTCTTATAATGTCAACTAATGTTAATGAAACTATTACTCTATTACCTCTTACTACGGGCAGGTTGTAATGTCTCTTAAGCCATTAGTATGCTTATAAAAGTTAAGAATTTATATTTGTAAATAAAAATTCAACTATCTAAAGATAGACAAAGATTATTGATGTGTAAATCCTTAGTTAGATGCAAGATATTTTTAAAGTTTGTATTATAGGACTGAAAATAATTAAATAATTAAATCATTAAATAATAAATAAATAAATAAATAAATAAATAAATAAATAAAAATTATTATTCAAAACTTTTGATTCAGGCTAAATTTTATGCATCTTCATAGTCCTGCATTTTTAACTGGAAGTACAATTCCATTTCAATACACCTGTGATGGAGACAATCTTTCTCCTCCTCTAAGTTGGGACACTGCACCTGATGGTACTGGTAGTTTTGCTTTAATTCTGGAAGACCATGATGCACCGCAACAAACGTTTACTCATTGGGTTGTTTACGATTTGCCTGCTACTATTGGTTATTTATCTGAAGGCGTTATTCATCAACCAATATTACCTGATGGCGGCGCCCAAGGGAAAAATGATTTTGGTCAATTAGGATTTGGTGGTCCTTGTCCACCTAGTGGCACTATTCATCGCTATTTCTTCAAACTCTATGCACTGGACACAATGTTAAATTTGGCGCCGGGAGCAAGTAAGAAACAGGTTTTGACGGCAATCGAAAGTCACGTCTTAGAATCTGCTGAGTTGATGGGACGTTACGCTCGACAAGGTAGCTTATTTTAACTTTTTATATCAAAATAATATAAATGTATTAGCGCTAAATGCAGGTAGCAACTCATTAAAATTTGAAGTGATAGCGGTAGAACCAAATACTAGTACCCACTACATAATAAATCAGCAGTAAGTATTATGCGAGCAGCGCGCGATAAATTCGACTCAAATATAAGTCAAGTAGCTGTCTTCGATACCGTTTTCACCGTAATATTCCTGAGTACGCTAAACTCTACGCTGGATAGGTTTTACGTTGGTTTTTCCACATAGCGTGAAAAGTCAGTACCTATATAAGATGCTTAATGAATTAAATTAGACAAAACAAAGAATGGCATAAATTTTAGATTTAAGTGATGTTACTTTTGTAGCACATAGCAAAAGTATTCAGCATCTCGATTTTTGAGGGCTTTATAAATTGGACTTTCCTGACATCCAGCAAACCAACTTAATAGTTTTTGTAAATACTTGGGAGCATTTTGCTTAATTAATGTTAATTTTCTTCCGTTATCTAAATCCATCGCTTTAACAACATTATCTGTAATTATCTCAAATTTTAAAATTTTAAAGCCAGATGACTCTAATAAAATTTTTATATTATCAATTTCGTCTTTTGAACGAAAGTCAGCGAACAAAAAGTGACCATTGGGACGAAGAACTCTAAAAACTCCAAAAAAGAAATTTTCAATTGAAGCGTAGCAATGTGATGATTCAACGTTGACAACAGCATCAAACGAACAATCAGGAAACTCTAAAGATTCTGCATCCCCTATACAAAAACTTAGCTGTGGGATAACATGATTTTTTTGACAAAATTTAATATTGCGTTCAGAAAAATCAACTCCTGTCATTGTATTTGGATGTAAGTAGCGTGTAATATATGAAGAACCACCACCACGTCCACATCCAACTTCCAGAACATCTAATCCACTTAGTGGAATAGCATTTGCAACATGATGATAAAGTTGAGCGCTATAAAGTTCTTCCTGCTCATCATCACTCAATAATAGCTTAATTTCCTGTTCTAAACCGACATATCCATAATTCATAAAAGTTATTTTTTTGTTTGCCACATTTGATGTAAGTAGGTTATACCATCTTTTCCAAATAACTTTTTTCAAGGGAGAATCAACAAGGTAGATTACGAATTGCTTAAATGCATTATTCATAGTGTTTCCTATATTTAGTAATATATTTTTCTACTTAAGCTAAAATTGTACAGCAGTGCGATGGTAAAATATGGTTCCAACTTGGAAGGTTGCTTTAGTATTAACTCTTGGTGTACTTGCTGTCTCTACTTCTGCTATATTTATTCGACTAGCATTTGAGTCTGCGTCCGTGTACAACGTCGGGTTTAGCTTGGTAATAGCAGCTTCTCGCTTGAGTCTTGCATCGCTAATTTTACTGCTTACAAGTTTGAAACCGCGTAAATCACAGGGATCACAGCAACGGGCAGATTTTAATTATACTGCTTTTTACTATGCAATAGGCGCCGGGTTTTGTCTATCTTTGCACTTTGCGACTTGGATTACTTCATTAACTTATACTTCTATTACTGCCTCTACTACGTTAGTTACTACTAATCCGATTTGGGTAACATTTATAACTTGGCTGTGGTTAAAAGAGAAACCAACTTTCCTAACTTTATTAGGCATTGGCATTGCGCTTGCTGGGGGAATAACGATTAGTTTAAGTAGTTCAAGTAGTTCAAGTATAAATACATCTAGTCAACCATTGTTAGGTAACTTTTTAGCTTTAGTCGCATCATGGGCAGCGAGTTTTTACCTATTACTTGGCAGAGAATCACAACGACGAGGATTAAGTATAAGTAAATATGTCACAGTGGCTTATACAACTTCAGCTTTAGTACTTTTACCTCTACCTTTTTTTGTTGGCGCCAGTTATATTAATTATCCAAGCCAAGTGTATTTTTACATCGCATTAATGGCATTAATTCCCCAATTAATCGGACATACAAGCTTTAACTGGGCCACACGTATGATGTCACCAATCATAGTAACACTTGTACTATTGTTTGAACCAATTGGCGCCAGTCTACTTGGATATCTAATATTTAAAGAAGTTCCTAAACCATTAGAATTAGTAAGCGCAGTGGTAATTCTCATAGGTGTCGCATTGGCAGTACTAGGAACTCGACGTGTAACATGGTAATGTAGGTTGGGTGTAGTACAGCGTAACCCAACCTACATTAACTTTATGTCTCATATTTTTGTCGAAGACCTCAAAAAAAGTTTCTTCGTATCTGAGCGCACCTCTGGAGTTTTTGGTTCAATACGAGGATTTGTGCAGCGCAAAACCAAGGAAGTTTATGCATTAAAGGGTGTTTCCTTCTCGCTTGAGCAAGGGGAACTTGTTGGTTACATCGGTCCAAATGGCGCCGGAAAATCAACTACAATTAAAATTCTCAGTGGTATTTTAGTACCTACCAGTGGAAAATGTATAATTGGCGGTCGAACTCCTTGGAAAGATAGAATTAAACATGTTGGTCGTATTGGAGTTGTGTTTGGTCAGCGAACACAGTTATGGTGGGACTTGCCAGTAATAGAGTCTTTTGATTTGCTTCGAGATATTTATCGTGTTCCAAATTCAGAATATACAAAGACGCGCGATGAAATGATAGATTTGCTCGCGCTTGAAAGTTTTCTTAATACTCCGGTAAGACAATTAAGTCTTGGTCAAAGGATGCGGTGTGACTTTGCCGCAGCAATGCTTCACAAACCTGATATTCTTTTTCTTGATGAACCGACTATCGGACTTGATGCAGTTTCAAAGCTTGCCGTAAGAAAATTTATCAAAACTCTCAATAAAGCGCATCAAGTAACTACCATCCTCACCACCCACGACATGGATGATATCGAAGCACTATGTGAACGGGTAATTATTATAGGTGGAGGTGAAATTCTTTGTGATGGTTCCTTAGCAAAGCTTCGTTCTCAAGTTTCCTCACGTCGTTATTTAAAAATACATCTGGCAAACGATAATTTCTTCTTTCAAGAACAAGGAGTTAGCATTATCTCTAAAGAAGGTCGCACTGTAACACTTGCCTTCGACCCATTAAAAATATCTGCTGCATCTCTAATTGCTCATGTTACCTCAAAGCACGAAGTAGAAGACCTTTTTGTCGAAAATCCACCAATTGAGGAAATAGTTGCTGAACTATACGCAAATGGAGAATCTTAAGAAACCGGGTTTCTATTTTAAATGAGGGATGGAATGAAAGCTTACTGGTCACTGTTTGTTGCTAGGTTTGCACTGCTGCTACAATACCGTGCTGCTGCTTTAGCAGGAATTGCAACTCAGTTTTTTTGGGGTATTGTAAAAGTCATGATTGTAGAAGCATTCTTTACACATACCACTTCTACTCAACCTATAAATTTTCGTGAAGCTGTTGGATATATATGGCTAGTACAAGGATTTTTATTTGCAGTTGTTCCTTGGGGAGGTGATAAAGATATTCAAGAGTTAATACGTTCTGGCACCGTTGGATATGACCTGCTTCGACCAACTGACCTTTATAATTTTTGGTTGACCCGCGCGCTAGCACTTCGCACGGCACCTATTATTCTCCGTGCGATTCCTCTTTTATGTATAGTAGTCTTTATATTTCCGCTTGTTGGAATTTCGCAGTGGTCGCTTGCATTTGCACCGTCATTTGCTTCTTTCGTTGCCTTTCTCATCTCTTTTATCGGTGCTATTATTCTTTCGTCCGCATTGACAATGCTTTTCACCGTATCAATGATGTGGACAATTTCTGGCGAGGGAGTAAATAATATCTTTCCTACTTTCATTCTGATCTTTTCTGGGATGATTGTTCCTCTACCATTTTTTCCTGAGTGGATAAAACCTTTGCTTAATGTACTTCCCTTCTCTGGACTTGTTGATAAACCTTTTCGTATTTTTATTGGTAATCTTCCGCCAAATTTGTTACCCAGTGTATTGCTTCATCAAGCTTTCTGGATTTTTGTTCTTGTTTTTATTGGGCGCCTTTTAGTCAACCGTGGAGTCAGAAAACTGGTAATTCAAGGGGGGTAATTATGAATGCTTTTTACCTATACGGGCGATATATTTCTATATCTTTTAAATCGCAATTACAGTATAAAGTTTCCTTCTTGCTTCAAGTTGTAGGATATCTACTAACAACTGTAATAGATTTCTTTGGCATTTGGGCACTTTTTGCTCGTTTTAATAGTATTGGAACATGGCAATTACCAGAAGTTGCTTTATTTTACGGAGTAATTAACATATCTTTTGCTACTGCCGATGCTCTTGGACGAGGTTTTGACTCAATGTGGCGATTTATAAAGAATGGTGATTTTGACCGTTTGCTGCTTCGTCCTCGCAGCACTGTGCTTCAACTTTTAGGTACAGAATTTACTTTGAAGCGAATTGGACGATTTGTCCAAGGATTTGTAATTATGGTATGGTCGCTTACAACTCTTCATGTCAAATTAAATTTACAGACAATATGGCTTTTAGGCGCCTCATTTCTTGGCTCAGTTGCATTATTTCTAGGCATTGTAATTATACAAGCAACACTAACATTTTGGACTATTGAGTCTCTAGAAATTATGAACGTTCTTACTTATGGAGGTGTGGAAACTGCTCAATATCCTCTAGGAATTTATAGTAAATGGTTTCAACAATTCTTCACTTTTATTATACCACTTGGCTGCGTCAGCTATTTTCCTTTAGTTGCAGTGCTAGGAAAAGATATATTAGTACCTTTATGGTTTTGTTACCTTTCTCCAATGACAGGTATTCTCTTTCTCATTATTGCCCTAAAGCTCTGGAAAATAGGAGAAAAATACTATTGTTCTACTGGTAGTTAATGCTCTTAGTAATTATTTTTACCACAGAGACACATGCTTAGTTTACAGAGAAGAAATTTGATGCATTGCATTTCATTTATAAGCTTTCGTAGTTAGTCATAAATAATTATCATACTTTTTGTCAAGAAAAGTAATTTTAGCTAGTACCCTTGTCATTATTTACATTATAAGGCTGTAGTAAATGTTCCCCATTGAAGTGAATGAGGTGTGTTGCATCTTCAGCCACCCAAACATCTGTTTCCCAGGCAATTTCTGCTAGATATCCTACCATCGCTTTACGGCTAAGAAAACTTGTTACCATAATAAGCGGAATACTGGCTGCGACAAAGAGTGTTTCTAACTCTTTCTTGCGCTTGGGATTAATAGGCCCATGAGAAGTTACCGCCTCAATCAACACTAACCAATTACTCGTAATATGATGGATAATAACATCGGGCATTTTACCATGAGAATCAACCATAATGCCCAAATCGCTCAAAGCTGCTTCGTTAAAGTGCGCGAATTTATCGTCTGTATCGCCAACATAAATTAGTTTTCCTCCAGGGGTAAAGCGAGGAGCAAATTGATTGATAATCTGCTCGATAAGGACATTTTGCCCTCCCGGCGATAAGGTTTTTACTTGTCCTTCAATGACAACAGGGATACGTGATAGTTCCCGTTCTTGAGCATACCGTTGTTTCAGTGTTTCAATCGAAGCTTGGTAAGTACGTAAACTATTTTCCCATTCAGATGTTCCATAGGTTTGTAATAGAGCTAATGCACTTTCTTCAATTTGGTAAACTGTTTTTGGGCTATTTATAGGTCGAAGTGGTTCATCTGAATTAGCGACAATTAAAGCTGCATCTAAAAATTGATGGATTGTTTGACGACGGACTGTTTCTCGTGTGTTAGGTTTATATGTTTTACCATAGTGCTGTGCCATAAATTCCATTATTGGCGTAATACCTTTATTTGGCGCCTTTGCCGATGTCCAAGAATCAGTTGGCTTTAAATCAAGTAATGCTAAAAGTGTTAAAGCTGAACGTTCTTGCTGCTGTGCCCGTGGCAGCCCCAGTTGAGCTAAAATTAGTAAAGCTTCATCAATACGAGATTTTATGGTGGTAGAATTGCTTCCAGGCTGAAAAGTCATACAGAGTAATTCTTTTGTAACAAGCTGGTCTATTTCTTGCTGTGATGGGAAATTATCCCCTATTTTTAGCCCTAAAGATGCTAATTGTTCTATTGTGGGGTAGGGTAAATTTCTTAAATCGGTTGCGTTGACTTGAGTGTGACCATTAAATAACCGAAAATATGCATCGACAAGGCTAGAGTTTAAATAAGTTGCAAGTCCGCGCGCGATGGTAATATCAAGTCCACGTCCGCATTTATGGAAATAATTGATGTGATTTTCAAAGCCAACATGGGAGTAACCAAGATGACGGTTCGCATCATACACTACAGCAACTACCCGTTTTTTTTCCTCTTTGGTAGTAAAACGCTTTGTTAAAACATAATGTTCATTATCAACCAGTAGGGAAGCTGTTTCTTTTGTATGTACTAAAGCTTGATGTTTCCGCGTCGCTTTGGGGTGTTCAATATACCCAAAGGAGAAATTGACTGGATAAATTAAGGGAACAGTACTTTCTTCTAGCGATAATCGTAGATATTCTTTTGCACGAAAATCAACAACACGTCCTGTTGATACGTTCAGTCCAATATCTTTGAGAGTGCAGGGTAAATTAGCTATTTTCTGGACAACTTCTTGACTTACTGTATCCGGTATAATACGGATAAATTGTTCAGCATCATCGGGATGAACTATCTCTGTATAAGCTAAAGAATGTGTTGTTATTAAGTCATCATCGCTTCCTAAACTGGTGCTAACAAGTACACTATCGTGTTTCTGTTTTTGTTTTATCGCGTGAAGGATAACTGTTTCCTGTAATACGGAATCATCACTAAATGCCTTGTGTCTGGATTCAAATAAATGAATTTGTCGCAATGCCATTTGTGCTAGAAACATTTTGCGAAAATCTCTAAAATATGGCCCATTACAAAAACTCCGAGGTGATATGGTGACAAGCTCCCCTCCCGGTTGCAATAGTTGTGCTGCTGCTGCCATGAAACCTGTGTAAAGATTACTGGTTTCCAATCCAAGCGCACGTAATAATTCGCGAACCTTTGAATTAGCGTTGATTTTCAAATACGGAGGATTAAGGATAGCATGTGTAAACCTTAATTCATCAGGTTTATCGAAAAGGCTTGGTTGAAGAAGTTTAACAGCATCTGCAATAAAATCCCTATCACGGATTTCATAATCACAAGTAATACCTGCACGCTGGCATTCACTAACACATAACCCCAAAGTTTTTTGTAAGTACCCAATCAAAAAAGGGTCTATTTCATAGGCCACAATCTTTATATATGCTGGATATTGGCGCCAGTTACAAACATTAGCCACAAAAGCTGCCAAAAGCGAACCAACCCCCGCACCAGCATCCAGCAGCGAAATTTCTGAAAGGTTAACTTTATCGAACATCATCGCCATTAGTTCAGAAACCGCAACGTTTGTCAAAAACTGCCCTAACTTCCCTTTTTGCTGTTGTTCCTGTTTCTGACTTGCTACAACCCTCAAATGGTCTACTTCATGCAGCAGGTTTTTGATATGACTATTGATATGACCATAGGGCAAACCGTCGAATAACGGTTTGTTAAGATTTTCTACAAACTTTTTACTGCTTGCTTGGAACATCGCAGGGCATTTGATTGGATAAAAATCAACTTTATCACACCACTGCTCTCAAGTAGGCGCCTTAATCAAAAGTATAAACTAGCTATCTTACTGATATAGCAATCCCTTAGAAATTTCAGCTCGCTTTGCTACATCATCAATAGACGTTGAGTGGTAGCCTTTTTCGATGAACATATTCATTGCTGATTTCAGAATTTGTTCGGTAGTCGCGCGTCGAATGCGTTCATTTTCTATTTGTGTACGTGGCATGTTTGTACTTAACTTTTTTTCATTCTATTTTTCAATTCATTAAGTAGAGTATTGGCAGATTCAACCCAGTCGGAAAACTCTGGCAGCATAGCATATACCCAGACGATTGCATGAAGTTTCCGCACCTGACTATATAGTTCTACTATCTCAGGGTCAGGGGCATTTCCATAAGCTGCCCTCCCCTTTTCGTTAAGATTCATCCAATCCCAGGCAATAGGCCCGATGCAGGTGTCTTCAAAATCGTTCCATACCCACCCTTTTGCAGTAGGAATTAAATTTAAAGCATGGGCATCTCCGTGCAGTGGCTGTAGCGATGCATTTGGATTTGATAACTGAGGTTGCAGATGATTGTAAGTTTCTTGTAAAAGCGTTAGGTCACTTTGAGAAATAATATTGCCAATCTGCTTAAGCCGTTCTAGTCCACGTGGAATATCGTTTAATGGCGCCACTAAAAGCGGTAAATCAGCGGGATATTTACGCAGAACAGCGTGCAATTCAGCAAGCATTCCTCCAACCATTGCAGCATCTGGCACAATATTAGCAATCGGTTGTACATAATGCCAAAAGGTCATTGTCACTCCATCACAATAATACGGCTTCGCTGGTAAAAGGTCGCTGGGTGCAACCACTGGGGCGCCGACTGAAGCTAGAAATTGGGCAACTTGAATTTCACGTGCCAACCATGAGTCTATTGGTGAACGCAGTATAGGTGTAATTGTACTAACTCGTGCGACAATTGGCGCAGGTCGCAGATGCACTCGCACCGAATACGCCGAAGCAAGTACATCAGGGTCATCAACATCAATGCCGTGGCTAGAGGCAACACTTATTGATGCTGCCACCGCACGAGCCGTTAGTATAGATTGGTCTAGTTTTGCAGAAAATGACATAATCAGAATACAGACAAAAATATTTACTTAAATAACTCATCATAATTAATCATATAAAGCAGTGGCAACTCCACAGTCAATAAAATTAGCTGTAGAGACATTACATGTAATGTCTCTACGTGTATATCAAATATTTATTTAATTTATTTATTTATTTAATAAAATCATTTTCAACTTTTTCATTTTGTTGCTAAAATAATTTGCCTAATACTCTACACTATTATACTGACGTAACTGTAAAATTTTTATCAATACTTCATCACGGTTACGTGCTAATTATAGTGATACACTCACCCGACTGGGTGAATTAAGTCGTATATCCCTCTCAAGGTTGATTAATAAAATTATAATTTTTTGGAATGTATTATTAAATAGGAGGTATAAATAATGAAAATTGTTCGTGTACTTGCCATTGCAGGATTTTCATCGTTGCTAGCTCAATCTAATGCTATTGCTCAAACGGCGCCGAATATAGGTAATCTTACTCCTTCTCAAATTCAGCGAATTACACCAGGTCTTTACCCTTTCAGTTCTAGAGAATTTTTTCGGCAAGGGCAGGAGCAGCTTGAGCAGGAAGTGCAATTTTTGCAACAACAACGTTTACGTCGTTCTGTAAGAGATATTAAAGTTGATAATATTGATGTTCAACGCGACTTACAAAAGTTGGAAGAAATCAAAAAACATGTTAATAGCTAGCTAGCAGTTCTTCTTTATTCAAAATTAAATGCAATGTAGAGACTGAATACATCCGGTCTCTACATTTATTGCTATATAAATGATGAATTATAGAAAAATGTACGGTAATTTTATTCTTGTTTCAGGGCGCCATTACGATATAAATAATAGATTTTCTAATCTTTAATAGTACATAAAACCTAAAAATGTGCGAACTGAGAACTATCAGACTGGTTTTCTAGAACGTATTACTTGTAACGGTGTTGGCTGAAATGCTAGCTAGTTCATCTACACGAGCGCTAACTTTTGTGATTCATCCACAGCCATTTTAAACTCTTCAAAGCTGCACTTGTACAAGCTTAAGAGCTTTTCCGTTTGGTAGACACTGAGAGTTGGAATAGTTCTGCCTTTTTCCCAGTTGCGAACAGTGGACTCACCAACTCCTACAACACTGGCAACATCTACTGTTCTAAGCTGATGCTTTTCCCTTAGCTGTTTAAGATTCATATTTACCGCTAATGTATTGACGAATATGATAAACGGTCTTAACATAAATAACAATGAACGTTGCTGACTCTCGGCGAAAAGAAACACAACGTTCAGCGTCAACCTATTGATGTTGGGTAGGGCAGGGATATTGCTACCCCTTTCCCCCCTAGAAACCGAGCGTGCAAGTTTTCCAAGCACTCGGCTTGAGCAAGTCATTAAAGCTATTTACCAAAATGGATTTGTTGATGGCAATATAAATGCACTAATTCAAGGTTTGAATAAGTGTCTGTTCCACCATCTTTCTTTGAGACTTTATGATGTTTGTGGACATCTTCACCGTTATACAGGCTTTGTCCACAGATAGGGCATATATGTCCTTGTTTCTGGGCTATCTTCTGGATAGTTTTGGTATGCTCAGAAGCTTTTGCCTTTTCCCTGTCTTTCCAGTATTCCTTTAAATTTGGGTCATCAGGCGAAAATTTACCTTTAACAAGAACAGGTCTTTTAATTTTGAACCAAGAGAACTTTAAGAGATGTTTTCCGGTTTGTTTATTACCGAATACATAATTATCTTCTCTCTCTAGATTCAATCTGCCCCAGTATTTTTTCCTACGCCAAGAGTTATTCTTTTTTGGGTGTGTGTGGTTTGCGTACTTACATTCCCTTACGAACATCCAATGGTCTAGGTTTTTAAATGTTTCACAGGAAACACCAATCCGAAAGTAATTGGCTTCACCTCTAATAATTGGATTCAGTGTATCAATAACTGTATTGATATTATGACCCTTGAGATTAATCCATTTTTCTCGGAGCTTTCTCTTAATATTTAACACAGAGTCTTTGCTTGGTTTTATTAATAATTTCCAACCTGTTTGAGTATTGGAAACACTATATAGTTTTATATGAAAACCAAGAAAGTTGAAGCCTTCGGTTATGTGAACAATTTTGGTCTTAGATTCTGACAATTCTAACCCTCTATTATTCAACCATTTATTTAATATACTTAAGGCTGATTCTGCATCTTCTTTAGTTTTACAAAAAACTACAAAGTCATCAGCATATCTGACAACCGCTCGGTCTCCTATTACTTTATCTTTTTGGTTGTAAACTATTCCTAAAGCATCTGACATTCCATGTAAGGCTATATTAGCTAAGAGGGGGCTAATGCACCCACCTTGCGGAGTTCCTGCATCAGTTTGATAAAATCCTCCTTTAAGTATGTACCCAGACTTTAACCATTGATATATCAATTTTCTTGCCGGAAAATTTCCAATGGTCTTCATTAATGCATTATGGTCTATGTTATCAAAACATCCTTTTATATCGGCATCTATTATCCATCTCTTTTGACTTGCCGGACGAGAATTTAGATAAATTCTTTCGATGGCATCATGGGCACTTCTGCCGGGGCGAAAACCATAACTTATGCCTTCAAATTTGGCTTCCCAATAGGGTTCCAATGCGTTCTTAACAATCGCCTGTAGGCATCTATCTATTATTGTTGGTATTCCTAAAGGACGTTTTTTACCGTTTGACTTGGGAATGTATATTCGTTTTACTGGTAATGGTTTCCAAGGAATAAATTTATTTAATTCATCCACTAGTATGCCCCTTGTTAAAGGAGTTTTTATTACCAGCTTATCCACTCCAGGCGTATGTTTACCGTGGTTGATTTGCGTAACTTTTCTTACGGATAATAAAATGTTTGAATAGCTACGCATCATCAGCTTTTGTAAGCGTCTGACTAATTGATAGTTTCCATTTTGGGTTGCCTTGAATATTCTTCGTCTCAAGTTTCTAACTATCCGAAAAGCTTTACGCCAATTGACATGGAGCCAGTCGGTAGTCCTCTCGGTTACATTTACATTCCTTACGGTTTGCATCTAACTTTTCCCAAAGAGTTTAATTCTTTTACTTTAAAATTCAAGAGACTCACCAACCCCCGTCAGCACCCTTTCGGGTTAGGTATTGCCCTATCCACCCAGTTATTAAGAACATTCGCCCTATTTTCCTGTTGCCTTTCAGCATGGTGGCGTTCGCTTAATGAGGTTTCCTACTCCCACTAGAGGATTCCAAACACCTTACGGTAATTCTTACTAACCTTGCGGTTAGACTCCATTGGGTTTTCCCTGTTACACTCTTTTGAGATACGACCAACTTAGGATTATGCTTTACTCCGGGGAATTGGTATCCTTGGTAAGAAGAAAATTCTTTAATCTCACGCATACAACCGCTGACCTAGGACGGTTGCCTATTTCCCACACAATCGTATCAGCCATTTTCGATTGCCTATAATTATCGAAGCCTCAACACATATTCACTTTCGTTATCCATATTGGTCTTACCCTAGCCCCCTGTTTCATTTGTGACTATTACTTCAGGTTGGACATTCCCTTTAGCTGTGAAACAACCCAATTACTCGGATTGCTCCTTTGGGTGGGTACAGGTTTGGATACTAACCTGGGAACAATCTTCGGGTTCCACTCTCTGGAGCGACTTAACAGGTCGCACTAGGCTAGTTATATTATGGCTTAATTCACGGTTGATTCTCAAGTTAACGTACCATGCCTTATAGAGGTATTGGAGCAAAAGATAAGTTCAGGTTAAGTCATTCTTAGTTATTTTGTAAGTAAGGTGAGAAAAAATGAGCCAATCACAGCCAGATCGATTAGACCGGATAGAAGCAACTTTAGAAAGAGTGTCAGAGCAGCTTGATAACCAGGTTGTTGTAAATGCTGAATTAAGACAAAGAACTACGGATATCAATACTGCTCGGTTAAGGAAGAATAAAGGGTAAAATAAAGAAAATATAGTTCTCGTTTTAAACACGAGAACTTAAACAGTATATATAAACCCGCAGAAATTCACGCCTAGACAAATATATTATCAAGGAACGTAATTTTATATTTAATATTATTTAAAAGTTTCTAACAATCATTTGAACCGTTTATCGTTTATACTGTCCACAATTACTATGTGCTAGCAGCAGTTTCAAAGACTTTGAAAGTTAACTGCTGCTTAACAGTACCATTGCCTCGATGTAATCGCTTTTTACTTTTGAATTTAGACCTAGTTTTTTTCACAACTCTTGGATTGCTCCTTTGTTGTGCAGGTGGTATTTCTAAGTCTAAAATTTCCCAAATTAGCCAACTATAATATACATTTATAACTTCAGCTTCTGAATCAATTTGTTGGAATAGTGGAACCGCGCGTTTAATAACTCGCAAGCTTCCAGTAAAGCTTAAACGTAACGGAGAGATACCAGCTACCGCAGCACTTTGAAACATCAAACAACGTATACAATAATGTCCTAATAACCAGCCATAAATTTCTTGAACTACTTCACGAGGATTTTTAGAACGTATAGGAATTTTACGACCATTTAGATGAACTTTTAATTCATCTAAAGTATTCTCCGCCTCCCAGCGCTGATGGTATTCGCGTGCTAAAAGTAATGCCGGAAAAGTGGTAAAATCCATCAAATCAGTAATCAAACGGTAAATTTTTTCTACACCATTTTCTTCAACTATATATTCAATTACACGTACTGGTAGTCGAGTGGCGCCTTTTTTTCTAGATTTTCCATCTGGAGCAATCCATGATAAATAAGAGCCATCTGGAAAAGTTTTAACAACTTCAAATTTGACATGAGCAGGGACACGACCTAAAATATGGCATTTCTTTTTTATTGCTGCATTAAACATCTTAAATGAATGCAGCCCTCTATCCCACATTAATAACATATCTTCTTCCACACTGCGTAATAGTTTTAAAGCTCCTCTTCTTTCTCCAATTCGGTAAGGACAACAAAATGCATCAATTATTAAATGGGTGCCTGCTTCTACTAAAAAAACTAATCTTGCTTTTGGAAAGGCTGGATACGTACCAGGCCTAGAACCAGGATACCCAAAAACTCTAGCATTCGTTTCTGTATCAGGAACATCAAAAACTGACCCATCAACAGCCATTATCCTTAATCCACATAAAAAGGCGCCTGGTGTTTTAATTGTTGCGTCATGTTTTGCTACTATTTCAAATAAACGAGTCATGACGGCGGCGCCAACTCGTTGCCTAGCTTCACTAATTGACGAAGATGTTGGTATTTTGAAACGTTTTAGAAGTACAATTTGTAAGGAATTAAAACCATGAACAAGATTTTTAAGTACATCAACAATTGAATCATCAGACCAAAAACTCATAGCAATTATTAAAGAAATTACTACGTGTGTAGGAAGTATCCTTTGACGCTGATGCTCACTATCCGTAGTTGTAATTGCTTGCATTATCACCTTGGTAGGCATTACCTGCTTAAGAGCCAGGAGCAATTGCGCTCGATTTAAGGCTTGATTGTTGAATTCAAAGTTAATTAGAGTCATTAGCACTCAGAATTAAGGTTTAATTTTGTTGTAAGATAATATAAATTAAACCATTATTCGTTCTCGTTAAAAACACGAGAACAATATTCTCCCTAATTTAGCAGTCAATGCCTACGAAAACAGATGATGTCATTGCCAGGGCGGAACTCTTGCAGCAAGCAATAGCAACTTTACAACTACAAATTCAGCAAATTCAATCTACCGGAGAAGTGGCGCCCGAAGGTTGTTGTGTCCTGCGCTACCGGGCACGAGGACAGAAGGGGACTTACTGGTACTATAAGTTACACGCAACTACGCCTGTTTTCCCTACGAAAACTCCCAACAAATTGAGTAAGTATAAGCATTTGGGGAAAGCTGGAAGCTCCGCTCATATTGATGCTGTTATGCAAGTTACACGAAGAATGCAAATTGACACCTTAAAAAATACGATTCATTCTCTCAGGCAAAACTGGATAGATTTGTACGAGAGCCAGAAAGAGAAAAAATAACTTATAACCTATAACCTATAACCTAATCAATTATGTCAGTTCTCGTTTTATAAACGCGAACAAAATTAGTACTGTTTTACCCTCTATTTCCCTTAACCGAGCAGTATTGCTACGGATATTACAAATGCAGTAAGCTCTCTTATTAGCACAGCAAACCAACATCAAGAAAACTTTATGATAATTGTTTCTGAGATTAGAAACATGCGGCAAGATATAGTAGAACTTCGTCAAGATACACGCAGTATACAATCTCAAGTCCTTGAGCTACAAAACGAAAACCGACGTATTTTTAACCGTTTGGATTCACAACAGTAGATAAATCGTCATTTTAGACCATGTAGAGACCAAATTAATCCGGCCTCTACCAACCATTTTGATTATTAAATCTCTAAGGAAGGGTTAAAATTTCTACTCCGTCTTCTGTGACAGCTACTGTATGCTCCCATTGTGCGGAGAGTTTTCTATCTTTAGTAATTACTGTCCAACGGTCAGGTAGAAATTTAATATCACATTTTCCTTGATTGAGCATTGGTTCAATTGTAAATACCATTCCCGGACGTAGTTTTAGACCTGTACCTCGTCTGCCAAAGTGGGGAATTTGTGGTTCTGTATGAAATTTTCTACCTATACCGTGTCCTACCATTTCTCGTACTACTGAGTATCCATTTGCTTCGGCATATTCTTGTATGGCGGCGCCTATATCTCCAACTCTGGCGCCGGGTTTTACTTCTGATATACCCAGCATCATTGACTCTTTTGTAACTTCCACCAGTTTCCGTGCGGTTGGTGATGGGTTGCCTACTAAAAACGTTCTTGATGTATCACCGTGATAGCCATCTAAAATTAGTGTTACATCTATATTAATAATGTCCCCATCTTTTAATATATGTTTTGCGCTAGGAATTCCGTGACAAATTACTTCATTTACACTGGTGCAAATTGAACCTGGGAAAGGAGGATGTCCTGGAGGTGCATATCCAAGTGGTGCGCTCTTGGCGCCGTTTTCTTGTGTCCAGCGCTCTGCTTCGTCATTTAATTCTTTTGTACTAACACCTGGTTGCACCATTGGCTCTAGGTGGTGAAGTAAATTTGCTGCTAGCTTGCCTACGCGGCGCATTTTTTCTAACTCTCTAGCAGATAGTAATACTAATCCTTGATGGCTTTGAGTTTGCTGTGTCCCAATAGTTGATAGTACATTTTGATTATTCATAAAATTACATTTATTTTGATGATACTATTCTAAGCTAGCACAGCATGGCACAGCATAACACAAGCTAGCACATAAGTTGTATACTTGAGAAAACAATATATTAAACTATAAATCTATAACATGGGCGGAAAAACAGATTTGGAGAGAGTGGTAGCCTATATACCTCCAGAATTGAAAAAAGAGTTAGAGGAATGGGCGAAAGTTGAGGAACGCTCAGTTTCTTGGCTAGTCGCGAAATTAATTGATAAAGCATTGCAAGAACGATGTAGTCAAAAGAACTCATCAAAAGTTGTGAATATTCATTAGATTATGAAGACCAACGCAGTACGTATTCTCGATGGTATGAATATACCTTACGAGTTACGAGAATACGAAGTTGATATCGAAGATTTATCTGCGGAAACTGCTGCTCAAAAAATCGGATTACCATCGGAACAGGTATTTAAAACTTTGGTGGTAAGAGGTGACCGTACAGGAATTATTTTAGCTGTTATTCCTGGTAATACTCAGCTTGACCTCAAAGCACTGGCGCCTCTTTCAAGTAACCGAAAAGTGGAAACAGTTTCCCTCAAAGAGGTACAGCCTTTGACAGGGTATATTAGAGGTGGTGTAACAGCATTGGCTTGTAAAAAAGATTATCCAGTATTTGTAGATGAGTTAATCGAAATCTTTGATGTTATTTCAGTCTCGGCAGGAAAACGTGGTTTACAAATATTAATAGCGCCTGCCGATTATTTACAAGCAGTAAAAGCAACTCTAGGCGCCATCTCCCAAGAGAACTCGTAGGGTGTGTGACGCCATCAAAAAATTTCAACGTAGTTACAAGACTTGTAGCGTCACGCACCAGCACTACATAAAAAATCATGTGATAAAAACTTTATGCTTGTATATATATAATCGGAATATTTATTTAATTTTATTAATAAGATTGGGTATATGTGCTTGAAAAGCTTGACACAGCTAGATTTATTCAATAAGTAAAAAAAGATAAACACAACATTTATATCTCTTTAAAAAGAGGTAAAGTTAAGACGAAGTATTGGCTGGCATAAGTATCTACTAGAACTAAAGAGCAAGATAATAACGATGTATAATTAGCGCGTCTAAAAAGCAGCACATGTGAGAGCGCGATTATAACTGGCCTGCTTTCTATTAACCTTTACCATGATAAGCGGCATATGTGGCAAAAACAAAAAAAGTATAGTCCTATAGTCTGTTTAAGTTTGTTGCTGGCACTCGCCGGAACCCCGATAGCAGCAACTTTGTTTGTGTATCAATTCGCGGTAGCTCAAACCGAAGCAATCAAAGAACCTGAGTTCCCTTTACCCACAAGTATTGCCAACAATACTGTAGTCAGGGTAGATGGTTCAAGTAGCATGGCTCGAATTAATGAAAGCCTTAAGCAGAGCTTTGAGCAGAAGTTTTCAGGCGCCAAGGTTGAACTTGCAACGTCGGGAACCGATGCAGCGCTAAAATCTGTAATTGATGGCAAAACCGATTTAGCAGCTATTGGTCGTGGATTAACGCCAAAAGAAGAAGCACAAGGTTTAGAGCAAAAACGCTTACGACGCGAGAAAATAGCAATTGTTGTTGGTGAAAATAATCCCTTTAAAGGCAACGTTACTAATCAACAGTTTGCGAAAATGTTCCGGGGAGAAATTACCGACTGGTCGCAAGTTGGTAGCACCAAGGGAAAAATTCGATTTATCGACCTTCCCACATCAAACGATACTCGTGAAGCACTTCGCAACTATCCTGCATTTAAAGCTGGAAAATTCGCTACAGGTGCAAATGCCACCCAACTTAGTACCGATGATACCGCAGAGTTGGTCAAGCAATTAGGTAACGATGGAATTGGTTATGTAATTGCCAATCAAGTCTCGAAGGTTCCTGGTTTACGTGTACTAAAGTTACACCAAACTTTACCTGATGACCCAAGATATCCATTCTCACAACCTTTAGTTTACGCATACAAAAAAAATCCTAGCCCTGGTGTCGCTGGTTTTCTTGGCTTTGCTGCTGCCGAACCTGGCACACAAGCAATAGAAGCAGCAAGAACCGCAGAAGCTACGGCTGTAGCACAAAGTGTAGCATCTGGAGTAACTGCAACAACCGCAACACCAAATGCGACTGTAACTCCTTTAGCCGAAGCTACAACCCAAGCAAATACAGAAACAGCAACTACTGATGCAACGGGTGCAGCTTTACAAGGAAGTGGTACAACTTCGACTTCGAGCGACCCAGCTAGTGTAGCTTCAGGTAATAATCAACAAGCAACTGCTGGAAATAGCCAAACTGGTAGTTTTCCTTGGTGGTTACTGCTTCCAATTGCTGCACTTGGTGCTGGTATTTTATGGTGGTTGTTAGGCAAAGGCAATAAACGCTCTGAAGCATTAGAAGGAGCTTCTACGTTACCAATAACAGGCGCCCTAGACAATAGCGTTAACTTACCGCAACCGACTAACTCGTTTGCAAAACAGCCAACTAATTTAGTTGATAGCACAAATAATACAGCAAATAATTTAGCAGCTGCTGGCGCCGCATTAGCAAGTGCAGGAGCTACGGGTATTGGATTATGGCCTCGCTTGGCGAATGGTAATTTTGAAGAACCTTCAGAAAATATTGATGCTCATCAAACCCAAGTAAATGCCAATAGTGAAATTTCTGTAGATGGAGAACCTGCCGCAGTTGTGATGCCAACGCATCCAGAATCTGATCTACCACAAGTCGATTTAGAGTCAACAGCATCAGTCGAGGCGCCATTAAGTGAACCTGTAGAAACAACAAATTTTCTAAGTACAGACTCAGAATTAGCTGCATCCGATGATTTAAATAATACAGTAAATACACCATCTGTTGAACTAACTGAATCATATGTAGACCAATCAATTTCAACTCAACAGCAAAACCAACAGCCATTGCCTGATGTATGGCAAGATATAGAGGAAGAACCTACGCAAACTGGTTCAAATTGGCTTGACAATATTTCGCAAGCTGGTGCTGGTGCCCTTGCGGGAGGTGCCGCTCTAGCAGGAGGTGCAGCAGCAAGCGCCGGATTGTGGTCACAATTTGCAAACCGTGAACAGCATAATAATGATAATCAAGAGTCAGAAACTGACTTGACATTGGCACAAACAACAGAAATACCACCAACTCAACCTCTAGAAACCACTTTACAAATAGATTCTTCAGAACCAGAGGTATTAGAAAGTACTGTAGATACTTCTGAAATAATCGAGACTATATCTATAGAAGCAACTGCCACATCGATACAAACTCCTGAAATCCAACAACCTGACGTATCACAAAATGATTCACAGGAAACACAACAAACTGGCTCAAATTGGTTAGACAGTATTCGGGATGCATCCCAAAGTACTATCGCTGGTGGTGCAGCATTGGCTAGTGGTGCAGTTTTATCAGGCGCCGGATTGTGGTCGAGATTTGAAGAGGGCGATAATGATAATGAACCTGCCGACCAAACAAACGAAATAGTAGTTGATAGTGACGAACAAGATTTAGTACCATCAGTTAATGTTGATGTTCCTGAAGTACCTCAACCAACATTGGAACAACCAAGTGTGACTGAACCCTCAATAGAAGTTGAAGATGTAGCAACACCTGAAAGTGGTTTAAACTGGCTTGAAAATATTGCAGCTACAGACGCAGCAGTTGATAATAACAACGAACCTGCCGACCAAACAAACGAAATAGTAGTTGATAGCGACGAACAAGATTTAGTACCATCAGTTAATGTTGATGTTCCTGAAGTACCTCAACCAACATTGGAACAACCAAGTGTGACTGAACCCTCAATAGAAGTTGAAGATGTAGCAACACCTGAAAGTGGTTCAAACTGGCTTGGAAACATTGCAGCTACTGGTGCAGTTGCAGGAGGCGCCGCAGCACTTGGGACTGGATGGCTGGCATCGGATTATAATGACTCGGAATCAAGCAATGAAGCAGAATTCAACGTTGCTGAGGTAGTTGATACTGATAATGCAAGCAATGATACACAACAATTTGATACCATCATTACTAGTAGTACAGATGTTACAGATAGTACAGATAGTACAGATAACAGTGATGTAATTTTGACGGGTGATATTGAGAATCGTCAATGGTGGGCGCCTAGCGACAGCGATGTAGAAACAACTCAAGCTGAAACTGTGGAAGTAGAAGATACTCAACCATCTTCGACACCAGAATTCAATATTAATGCAGGTGTTGTAGCTGGTGGTGCAGCAATTGCTGGAGTTGGTGCAGCTATAGCAGGCTACAATCACGGCAACAAAACAGACGTGAATGTAGTATCTCAACCACCTGTTGCTGATACAACTCCTACAGCACCAATCAACTCACCAAGTACAACGAATAGAATAACCTTTACCGCACGTACACCAAAATGGGCATATGTAGCTTGGAACATAGAGGAACAAGACAGGCAACTTAAAAATCAAGGAGGCACCGCGCAACTAGCATTAAGGTTGTACGATACTACAGATACCGATTTAAGTTATCAAGCTCCTCAACTAGTACAGCAATACGAATGTGAGGAAACAATTGATGACCGCTTCGTAGCAATACCAGGTAGTGACCGTGACTACATGGCAGAAATTGGCTACCTTACTTCAGACAACCAGTGGTTGTCAATTGTGCAGTCACAGATAGTGCGCGTATTCAGTCGTCCTCATCAAGAATTTTGGTTTGAAGCTGATGCTGAATTAATTATCCACGGTGCAACCGAATCAGGTTCATCAGTAACAATAGGTGGTCAATCCGTCAAACTTAAACCCGATGGAACTTTCCACCTGCGTATACCTTTCACCGAAGAATTAATCGACTACGTAATGACCGCAGTCGCAAAAAACGGTGAAAAAGCAAAAACCATCCATATGCATTTTGAACAAAATAAGTAAAAACACGCTTGATATAGAGACGCGATTAATCGCGTCTCTATATTTTCATGT
Organism: Calothrix sp. PCC 7103; assembly: GCF_000331305.1. Classification (GTDB taxonomy): domain Bacteria; phylum Cyanobacteriota; class Cyanobacteriia; order Cyanobacteriales; family Nostocaceae; genus Dulcicalothrix. The sequence continues at coordinate 3,130,235 of NZ_KB217478.1, forward strand.
TGCCCTCAATCCATTGTAGAACTCGATTCCATGCCCACCAACGGTCAGGGTCTTTTGCTTGCTCCTGACCTTTTTTGCTATTGAAGTAAAAAACATGACCACCATGACGGGTGAGCAATAAATCAATTACTGAATTTTGGGCGCAGGCAATTTTTAAATCTTGTACTAATGTTGGGTCGAAAAATGGGTCATCTTCTGCATAAATAATTAATGTTGGCTTACGAAGATCAGCTAGTACCTGCAAACCACTTGTTGCATCGTAATATGCTTCGACTGAAGGAAAACCCAGTTTCTCAATGACTAACTCGTTATCAAATGCCCAAATACTATCAATTCTTTTTATGGCTTCTTCATCTATAGCTGCTGGATGCAATTTGTGCAGTTCCATAGCCAACTCTTTCAACCGCACTGCTATTCCTTTTTCGATATATCTACCTGTACGGCGCCTCATTAAATAGTTCAATGAGCGGTTTGAGTCTAAAGAAGGACAAACGACTGCTACTCCTCCTATATCTGAATCTCTAATATAGTTAGTATCTGCTTTTAGTACAGACGGCGCCACTTTACCTCCCCATAGGGCAAGTTGTCCTCCTAATGAATACCCAACAAACCAAAACTTACTCGGACATCCTAACGTTGCTGCCTGCTCTGCAATTCTGACAAAATCTTCGCCTTCGTACAATCCATCTGAGATTAATGTTGGCGATAATTCCATTGATTTGCCATGCGCTCGCCAATCAAATATTACTACTGCATAAGAACATGCGTATGCTTTACGAGCAAAAATTTGCAGGTAATCTTGGTTTTCTAGTCTCCCTGTTATACCATAAGTTGCCACTATAGTACCGCGCGGTTTAGGAGGAATTGCGAATAAACCAAACAAAGGTACTCCTTCAGCGCCTGTAAAAATATGTTGCTGGTAAGGGGGTTCAGCATCTACAACGAAATTTTCCCAGTTCCGCATTATCCATACGCTCACGTATAGACTCATGAGGAAACCGTTGTGTAAAAACCATGACGGGTTATATGCAGGATGACGCATAGTATACAAGATTTTGAATTTTAGCCAAGATTTACAAATATTTCATCTTAATCTTTATGTTAGATTTAAAAACTTTTTTATAATCAATACAGCAATCTTTGCACCACTCAAAGATTCTTATTTATCCTTAATAACAAGTAATAAGATTACCTAATGCCAAGGATTCTTGTCATCGATGACGACCCCGCAATTTCAGAACTCGTTGCCGTCAATTTAGAAATGGCTGGCTACGATGTCAGCCAAGCTGAAGACGGCATTAAGGGTCAAGCTTTAGCGCTCCAGCTACAGCCGGATTTAATTATGCTCGACTTGATGCTGCCAAGAGTCGATGGTTTTACTGTTTGTCAGCGGTTGCGTCGAGATGAACGTACTTCTGAAATTCCGGTACTAATGCTCACAGCTTTAAGCCAAACCCAAGATAAAGTCGAGGGGTTCAACGCTGGCGCCGATGACTATCTGACTAAACCGTTTGAAGTCGAGGAAATGCTGGCACGAGTTCGAGCGCTGCTGCGACGTACTGACCGCATACCTCAAGCCGCAAAACACAGCGAAATTCTTAATTACGGACCTTTGACCCTAGTCCCGGAACGCTTCGAGGCGATTTGGTTTGGTGAAACAGTTAAACTAACTCATCTAGAGTTTGAGTTGCTCCATTGCTTACTACAACGTCACGGTCAAACTGTTTCTCCTAGCGAAATTCTTCGGGAGGTTTGGGGTTACGACCCTGATGATGATATTGAAACGATTCGTGTCCATATCCGTCACTTACGAACTAAACTTGAGCCAGACCCCCGTCATCCCCGTTACATCAAAACGGTTTACGGTGCGGGTTATTGTTTAGAAATGCCTAGCACTGCTCCAGCAGGTGAGAACGTATCCGCAACAGGAGTAGAATAAAATACAATAGTAAATCTACTGGTAATAACGATGACGCTCAAGTACGGGTTTTACGAGCGAGCATGTAAACTCCTAGTGATGACAAACCAATAACTATTCCCGGTTCGGGTACTTTTTCGGCAGGTGGAACGTAAGTTATCCTGCCGTAAATTTCTGCTGTTGTCGTGGCGCCTTCAACTACACGAAATTCAGGTACACTCGTCAAACCCCCATCTTGACTAAATCCAGTCAGTTCTAAAGTATAATTGGCGCCGTCATATTTGAAACTGCGGCTAGCAAATGATGGTCTAATAAACACATAATCCGCATTATCGATACTATCTATAGGCTTATTAGGGTCATTAAGTACATTTATTAAGTTAAAGTCAAAGTTAAAGTTTTCTTTGATTACAGTTGGACTCTCGAACGCAACTTGTAATTTTAAAGGAACTTTCTCAACACTTGTATATAAAGGCACCGTACCATTGAAATAAGTTAAGTCGCCTATTTTAAATAAAGAATTAAAATTACTGTTAAACTTCGTACCTTGAAAAGTTAGACTGTTGGCTTTAGTACCAAACCTGGAATCATTAGGAAGTGGCAACCCCCAAGTGAACGCGCTAGTACTAACACCTGTATAGTGTGCATCATAATTAATACCACGGTCGGGGTTTCCCCATAAACCGCTAGAATTACCAGAAAATACAACAGCTTTTGCCTGACTACAGACCCCAAATGCGGCAATGGTAGAAATTGCAACCATAGACAAAGCGTTATTAATAAGCGAACTTAGTTTCATTGTTAGGAACGCCTTAATTGCAATCTAAGAGTTTTTCTCTTGTGAATAACTAATTTAAAGTAGTAAATATACTGATGCATTGCCAATACGAAAGTGCCCTTTTCATGAAATCTTTATGGGAACTTCGTCAATCCTTATCAATGAAACAAATCAAGTCCTTTATTCGTCCATATACGTCTAAATATATAACAAATACTATAAAGTTGTATCTTAGAGGTTGTTTGAAAAGTGCCCTTGAGTGTCATGCTGAGGAACATTAACGCAGTTTTCCCGCAGGGTAGCATCTCAGTATATAGTTCAAACCCCAGATTCTTCGTTCCGCTGCGCTCCACTCAGAATGACAATTTATACCTTGCTCGACTTTTCAAACATCCTCTTAGAGTTATTTCGATGTATTTGTATGAACATATGCTGTATTAATACTTACTTAATTACTTTATAACGAATTGCGAAAATGATTATACAAGTATTAATAAATTAATAAACTATCTGTAAGTAAAAGTATCTGTAAATAAAAGTACTGAGTTGAACAAATATATGTAAAATTATTCGCAGTGATGCCACCGCGTTGTATAAACGTGCTTGGCGCCACTGCGAAATATTTTGTAGTATTAGCTGCAATGAAAATCGCTATTAATGACTATGGTGCGAGAGCATTACCCCGAAGTAAGCTACCGATGGTCTTAGCGGTTATCTTCAGCTGAGTAATGGGGTTTGCTGGCACTACTGTTTTGTACAAGTAGCTGTCAAATGTCAGTCTTTGTACATCAAGGTCAGCACACATTTCTACAAAAGCTTCGCGAGTTGCATCGGAACGGTAGAAAACGTTTTGTAGAATGTCGAGTACTTTGTAAGTTAATCCGTATTTTCTATCCCAACGCTTGATGTAGACTTTTAAGTCAGCTTCGGTTGGAATAGTGGCGCCGTTATTAGATAATTCAACAATAGTTTCAGCGCACATCCGTCCAGATTTTGCGGCAAAGTAAATACCTTCACCCGATGACTTGGTAACATAACCGGCAGCATCACCAACTAATGCAACCCGACCAACAACCCGACGTGGACGGGGATGTTCAGGAATTGGGTGTGCTTCGACTTTGATAATTTTACCGCCTTCGAGCTTTCTTGCAGCGCGCGCACGAATACCAGCTTGGAGTTGTTTAATGCTGGCTTTATTAATGTGCATCGTGCCAGTACCAACGGCAACGTGGTCGTATTTGGGGAATACCCAAGCATAGAAGTCAGTAGAAACGTCGTCACCAACGTACATTTCCGCTAAATCTTCGTAATACGCCATTTTACTGTCGGGAATACGAATTCGCTCTTGGAAGGCAATTGCGTAATTGTAATCTCCAGCATCAATTTCTTTAGCGATGCGAGAGTTGGCGCCATCTGCCCCAATTATCATATCGACTTTCAAGGTTTTGGCGATACCCTGTGCCCCGCCTTCAGTATGGTCTACATAATGAATGGTATAAGGGTCTGTATTATTTGTGGGAATATCTAATTTATGAACTGTCGCATTAATTAAATTGGCGCCAAGTTTAGCTGCACGGTCACGAAGGTAGCCATCTAGCACCTCGCGACGGCACATACCTATATACTCATCTTCTTTTATAAGATTGATATCGACCTCGCGGTTAGAGGGCGAAATCATTTTCATTTTCCGCACTTGACGGTCAATGATGTGACTAGGTAAATCAAACTCGCTAACCATGCATAAGGGAATGGCGCCTCCGCAGGGCTTCGCATTATCTAGTTTCCGCTCAAACAAATAAGTTTCGATGCCAGCTTTTGCCAAGATTTCGGCAGCAGATGAACCAGCTGGACCTGAGCCAACAACAGCAACCCTTAGTGCCAAAGCTCTTCTCCCATACTTTTTTATATCATCGCTTCGCATCGTATCATGGACTTTCCCTCGTTTTTACTCCAAGGCTGCAATATTTGACTTATTTGCAACATTGTTTAACATTTCGCGATAAAATCACCAAAACAGTAATAGTTTCAATAGATTATCCTCAAGTATCTGTTAAAACTTTATGAATACTAATTTACTAATTCGCTTATGTTAGCTGTAGTAAAATAATTTACTAGAGTTTAATGGTATATACTTACCACAGAGGTATAAACAAAAAATATCTGAAATATTAAGCTTAAAAATGTATCCATATTTTAGTAAAAAGTTTATATTTAGTTCCTTCTTTCAGTAGATGCCGAAGGGAACAGAAAATAATTACTGTTTTGAGGAACTAACTTAACAAACAACTCAATGGTTCTTTAATTACAGCATTAATACAAGTTTATTACAAGCTCTGAATAATTGATAAATATTTGTAATAAAGAGGATAGTATGAAAACATTATTGCTCTACCCCAAATTTCCCCAGTCCTTTTGGTCTTATGACCGCACGATGGAAATGGCAGGACTAAAGGCAGTTATTCCACCCTTGGGAATTATTACCGTTGCAGCACTTTTACCAAAAGATTGGGAAATTAGATTTTATGACCGCAATGTCAGTTTAGAAACAGAGGCAGATTGGGAGTGGTGTGACTTGGTAATTCTGTCTGCGATGCTGGTGCAGAAACCGGATTTTCATGCCCTAATTAAAAAAGCTGTACAGTTAGGCAAAAAAGTAGCAGTTGGTGGTCCCTACCCCACGTCTGTGCCACAAGATGCTCTTGAAAAGGGAGCGCATTACTTGATTCTAGATGAAGGGGAAATGACGGTTCCGCAGTTCATAGAAGCTATTGCTCAAGGTAAAGGCCAAGGAATTTTTCGCTCCATTGAAAAGCCAGATGTAACTACTAGCCCCATGCCAAGGTTTGACCTACTTGAGCGAGATGCTTACTTCATGATGGCAATTCAGTTTTCTCGCGGTTGTCCTTTCAATTGCGAATTTTGTGACATTATTTCTCTCTACGGTCGCAAACCGCGTACTAAAGAACCGAATCAAACTTTGGCAGAGTTACAAAATCTCTATGATTTAGGCTGGCGGGGGTCACTGTTCATTGTCGATGACAACTTTATTGGGAATCAGCGTAATGTCAAACGCTTCTTACAAGAATTGATACCTTGGATGAAGCAACATAACTATCCTTTCACTTTCATGACCGAAGCCTCTGTGAATTTAGCAGAAGATGATGAATTGTTAGAGCTTATGGCAGAAGCAGGATTTTATGCTGTCTTTCTCGGCATTGAAACTCCTGACCAAGATAGCCTTGTTATTACACGCAAAATGCAAAATACGCGCAACCCGTTAGTAGATGCCTGCCGCAAGATAAACGAAGCAGGACTACTGATTTATGCCGGGTTTATCCTTGGCTTTGATGGAGAACGTTCTGGTGCAGGTGAACGAATTCAAGCCTTTGTTGAACAGACCAATATTCCTCAACCTATGCTGGGCATTCTCCAAGCGTTGCCTAACACAGCCCTTTGGAACCGACTTCAAACAGAGCAGCGTTTAATCTCAGGCGCCGATATCATTGCTACGGGCGACCAGAATACTTTAATGAATTTTGTTCCTACCCGCCCTATTGCCGAAATTGCGAAAGAGTATGTCGAAGGCTTCTGGAAGTTATACGAACCTGCGAACTATTTAAAACGATGTTTTCAGCAGTGCCTCAATATTGTTCCTCGAACAAGGCAAACACAAACCATGCAACTTCCCAAAGGCAAGCAGTTGCAGCTTATTGCTCAGTTAATTTGGCATCAGGGTTTACGAAGACCGGATATTCGAGGACAGTTTTGGCGCCAGTTATGGATACTTCTGCTCAAAAAGCCCCAAGTTCTCAATATGTATTTAGGATTATGCGCTACAGGAGAGCATTTTTGGGAGTACCGAGTTTTAGCTAAGGAACGGATAACTCAACAATTAGGCTACGACCCATTAATTATAGGTACGTTAATAAATGAACCAATGCTGGTTACAAATATTTCAAACATTTAAGGAGTGTCCCGCAGGAAATATATCGCGTTTCTAGAAAGCATGTAAACCGGAGGTTTTACCGCAGTTAATTTTACGAATGATACGCGAACTGCTATATATTAAAGTATTACAAATTGCACCACAGTGGACTTACGTCTACCTTAGTAATAGCTTTATTCACTTTGAGAGTACGACCCATCCACTCGGCGCCTAAGAGTGCTTTAATTGCAACTGCTTCCTCAGCATCTGTTTCCATATCTATAAAAGCAAATCCTCTCTTCTCACCTGTTTTTTTATCGATGGGTAATCGCACTCTCCTTACAGAGCCATATTGTGAAAATATGTGCTTAAGCTCTAATTCTTTAACTTCAGAAGATAAATTGCTAACATAAACTGACATAAAAATCTCTCAAATTATTTGCTTTACTTGATTATTGAATTTTTGATTGCTTTTATTCTGATATTTTAAAACTTTCGACTTTGCTTTCTAAAGCCACAAAAATAGCTTACTTCCTTACGAAACAACTATAGGGATTAAAGCCAAATTTTTGTGATAGAACGAATTATAAAACCTGCTTACCTAAGCAATGGAAACTCTTTAGAGAAATCCACAAAAAAATGCTTTTCGGTCATTCTGAACGCAGTGTAAAGCGAAGATTTTCCCGTTATCCGTAAACGAAGTTTTCCCGCAGGGTAGGATATCCCGAAGGGTAGGGTAGAATCTCGCCCAGATGCTTAAGAAAGCGGGATAACTGCGTTAACGTTACTCAGCATGACACCACATTATCATTCGTTTTTTGGCTTACTCTTAAGGCAACCTGATACCATAAATTTACTAAACCAACTGACATATAGTACCTCTTGAACCTCATAGGTTTTAGAGATTTTATATCCGGGAAGGCTTCTATGGCAATGTGTCTATAGCGTAGTCACGTAGCCGAAAATAATTCTCTCTGGTTTAATAATAGCACGTAATATGTAATTATGTGTTAAGAACGCTATATATTAACGTAGACAGTTACAACTCTGGCACAAATGCTACACACAATACGTAGAAAGATGATAAGGTTTTTCTTACTATAGTAATTTCCAAGAGTTTTAATTCAATCTATAAAGTGGAAAAATATTTTTAGTATAAAATATTTCTAAATAGTAAAATTAGCAATTGCCTTTAATGTTGTGATTACTTTGTTTTTGAAACCATTACAAAGAGGAATGCATCAATGAATCGAATTCTCATAGCTGAAGATGAACCCCGCATTGCTGCTTTTATTGAAAAAGGTTTGCGTTCTCATGGTTTTACTACATCTTTGGCAATTGACGCAAAATCTACTGCTGATATGGCTAATAGTAGCACTTTTGATTTATTAATTCTAGATTTAGGACTTCCAGGCAAAGATGGCTTGGAGATTTTAGAAGAGTTACGCGGACAAGGTGAAAATGTCCCAGTGATTATTTTAACTGCCCGTGATGACATCCAGGATAAAGTTGCAGGTTTTGAAGCAGGCGCCGATGATTACATAACCAAACCTTTTCGATTTGAAGAATTGTTAGCTCGTGTTAAGGCAAGGCTACGTAATAACCCTAGCAAACAAGCTACAGAAAGTACAGTTATTAAGTTCGGAAACATCGTTTTAGACTTACGCACACGTAAAGTAAAAGTAGACGAAGAAACAATTGAACTACCAGCACGCGAATTTACCCTAGCTGAAACCTTCTTCCGTCATCCCGGACAAGTATTAAGCCGCGAGCAGTTGTTAGATAGGGTGTGGGGTTATGACTATGACCCAGGTTCTAATATTGTCGATGTCTATGTCGGCTATTTACGAAAAAAACTTGGCGGCAACTTAATTGAAACTGTACGAGGAATGGGTTATCGTTTACGAACATGAGAATTTTCTCATTAGGTTTTCATGACATATTCATTCACCTGTAGAATATTGGTGTTTAGGTTTACTGTTTTTAGTTGTACAGATATTACTGTTTCAATAATAATTATTGACATTGTTAATACTGTATAAAACCGCAAAAATAAATCAGGTAACAAAAAAATTGTAATTTTATGTAAAAATTGCATAAAATTATATTGTTTACACCTATGATAACATAGAGGAGATAGGATTAGTTTTTTAATTAAAAATCATAATTTATAACTATGAATCGTATATTAATCGCTGAAGATGAAGAACGTTTGGCTGCTGTGATGCAAAAAGGGTTTAAGAAAAATGGATTTGTAACGGTAGTTGCTTCCGATGGAGAAAAGGCGTTACAAATGGCTGTAGGTGAAGATGTTGAGCTGCTATTGCTTGATTTAGGTTTACCAGTTAAAGATGGTTGGACTGTATTAAAAGAACTTCGTAGTAAAGGAGAAAAGTTACCAATCATTATTGTAACTGCAATTAATGATGAATGTAATCGTAATATTGCGCTGAGTTTAGGCGCCAATGAATATGTAACTAAACCATTTAGGTTTGGTGATTTAATAGAAAAAGTTAAGTTTTATTTAAAAAAATAAATTGTCAAGCTAAATTAAAAAATATTAATTTTTAGAGTTTGAAGTTTGATGTCTAAAAATTTGAGTGTACAAAAATTAGAGGTCATTAACCGCTTAAAAAAGGGCAAAGGCTTTTTTTGGGCAGCACGTACCCGTATTCTTTTATGGTACGTTGTAATAATTAGCTTTATATTTGCAGCTTCTATCCCAGCGTTTCGTCAAGCTTTGTACGCGCGCGTAAATGCACGTGTGCATGAAGACATTGAAGAAAAAGTAGCGATATTTAAAGAATTAATCTCTGAAGAAGGCACAGCTACTAATAATGATATAAATCAAGAAGAAATTAAAGAAGCTGCTCAGTTACTTCGAGAATCAGACCAACGTCTTACTAAATTTCCATCTTATAAAAAAGAGCTAAAAGAATTTTTTGATGCATATTTAGGAAATCAATTGCCCCAAGATGATACATTTTTGATTGTGTTAACAGATGGAAAATTTTATAAATCTAGCCCCAGAGCTAGACCTGCAATACTTGATAGAGATTCAAGAATAATCCGAAGTTGGGCACTAATAACTCAACCACAAAAAGGAGAAATACAAACTTCATATAGTGATGTTGGTGACATAATTTACTCAGCGAAGCCAGTAAAAATTAATGGCATAATCATGGGTGTATTTGTAGTTGCTCATACTACTGCTGGGGAACGTGCCGAAGTATTAGAAGCTGTATCGGTCGTAATTACAGTCAGTTCATTCACTCTATTTGTTGCGTTAGTGCTAGCTTGGTTTGCCTCTGGAAAAATTCTTGCTCCTTTGCGTGTGCTTTCTAAAACAGCCCGTCAAATTGGAGAATCCGATTTAAATCAGCGTATTTCTGTCAAGGGAGAAGGAGAACTAGCGCAACTTGCAAAAACTTTTAACGAAATGATGGATAGGTTGCAAGCTGCTTTTATCAGTCAAAGAAATTTTATTAACGATGCTGGACATGAATTGCGAACTCCTATTACTATCATTAGTGGTCATTTAGAGTTGATGGATAATGACAATCCAGAGGAAATCGAAGAAACTTTAGTGATAGTAATGGATGAACTCGACAGAATGAGCCGATTTGTGAATGATTTGGTTTTGCTAGCCAAGGCAGAGCGTCCAGATTTTTTACAGTTAGAAACAGTCTGTGTGCAAGCTTTAACAGAGGAGTTATTTACCAAAGCCAAAGCTTTGGCTGAACGTAACTGGTTACTAGAAAGTGTTTGTTCATGTCGAATTGTTGCTGACCGTCAGCGTTTGACTCAAGCCATAATGAATCTGGCACAAAATGCGACGCAACATACCAAAAGTACAGATACGATTGCTATTGGATCGGCTATTACTAAAGGTAAAATCAAATTTTGGGTGCGCGATACCGGAGAGGGTATTTCACTTTCTGACCAACAAAGAATATTTGAGCGTTTCGCGCGCGCTGCCAATAGTCGTCGTCGTTCTGAAGGTGCTGGTTTAGGGTTATCGATAGTTCAAGCTATCGCAGAAGCTCATGGCGGAAAAATCACCCTTGATAGCCAACTTGGCAGAGGCGCCACGTTCACTATAGTGCTACCCTTAAAAGCACCCCTTGATAGAACGAATTAGTGCTTTTAAGTAGCCATGTTAGAAAAAGTAATTTTTGTTTGGGCAATTAGTGCGCTGCTATTTGTACTTTTAAATGCTTGTAGCAACCTCGAAAATTCGCGAAAGCCAATTCTTGTACCAACAGTTGTAGAAAATGCCTTCAACACCAAGTATTCTCCTGACATACCTCGGACTTGGCAAAAACATTACTATGGCTATGAAGCAGTTTTTATTCAAAATAATATTAAATACGAAGCAGAATATTCAGATAATGGGGAATGGCTAGAAACCGAATATTATGTATCAGAGAAGGAATTTCCTAAAGCTGTGTTACAAAAAATAAAAAAAGAACGTCCTAACTTTGTTATTACAAAATACGAAGTTGAAATTACTCCTAAAGGAATATTTTACGAAGTAGATATTACCGATGGTGAAATCGAAGAAGAATTATATTTTGATGGAAAAGGTAATGCTGCTCCTGATTTATACGAAGATTAATTAAGTTAGATTTTATACATATTATTTATTCGCTTGTTATCTTAAATAATCTTTATGAGAAGGTTCTCATAAAAATTTCATCAAGAACTCATCCGTAACAAAGATTATGTGCATAAGCAAGAAAACACCTAGCAAGTGTCTCTGACGTGCAAAATAATTGGGAGGATTACCGTAATGCGTATTTGCGTTATAGGCACAGGATACGTTGGTTTGGTTACAGGGGCATGTTTAGCACATATTGGGCATCATGTTATTTGTATCGACAACAATGCTGATAAAGTTGCTCTCATGCAATCTGGTCAATCTCCTATATTTGAGCCTGGATTGGCAGAAATTATGCAAGCGGCGATGCAAGCCGGAAACTTAGAATTTACTACAGACTTAGGTATCGGTGTCGCGCATGGTGAAATTTTATTTATTGCAGTCGGCACTCCTGCATTACCCACAGGTGAAAGCGATACACGATATGTTGAAGCAGTAGCGCGCGGTATTGGGTCGCATCTCAACGGTGGTTACAAAGTAATCGTCAATAAATCAACAGTACCAATCGGTTCAGGTGACTGGGTAAAAAGAATTGTGTTAGATGGAGTTGCCGAACGTCAACAGATAATTGCTGGATTTGACGTAGTTAGCAACCCAGAGTTTTTACGTGAAGGTTCTGCTGTCTTCGATACCTTTAACCCCGACCGAATTGTTTTGGGTAGCAACAGCACAAAAGCAATTGCGATGATGCGAAAACTTTATGCGCCAATTATTGCGCGTAGGTTTGCAGAAGATCAATTTTTGCTTCCTGTTCCTGTGGTCGAAACAGATATTTCATCCGCAGAAATGATTAAATACGCAGCGAATGCATTTTTAGCAACGAAAATTAGCTTTATTAACGAAGTTGCGAATATTTGCGACCGAGTAGGCGCCGATGTTACTCAAGTAGCTCAAGGTATTGGTTTAGACTCGCGTATCGGTAAAAAATTCCTCCAAGCTGGTATTGGTTGGGGTGGTTCGTGCTTTCCCAAAGATGTTTCTGCATTAATTCATACCGCCATTGACTATGGTTATGATGCTCAGTTATTGAGAAAAGCGGTAGCTGTCAACGAACGTCAAAAGTTGATTGCGTTAGAAAAATTACAACAAGTTTTAAAAATACTCAAAGGTAAAACTATCGGGTTATTAGGTTTAACTTTCAAACCAGACACCGATGATATGCGCGATGCACCCGCTTTGATTTTAATCGAACAGTTGAATCGATTAGGCGCCAAAGTTAAAGCATACGACCCAATAATTTCTCAAACTGGGATGGCACACAGTCTTTCAGGAGTAAAAGTTGAAAACGACGCGATTCAACTTGCTGATGGCTGCGATGCATTAGTAGTTGTTACTGAATGGCAATCATTCCGTAAATTAGATTACGCCAAACTCGGCGAGAAAATGATAACGAAAATTATTGTGGATGGACGCAATTTCCTCAGCCCAGAAGTTTTAAGTGCTTCAGGTTTTCACTACATAGGTATTGGTCGTCCTACACCTGCTGATATTACATCAATACCATCAATTGGCGCCGAATTAGCTTGTTACTAACGAAAAAACTCACAAAAGGACAACACAATGCGACTCTTGGTATATTCCCACGACGCATACGGACTTGGTAACATCCGCAGAATGTTAGCTATCTGCGAACACCTCCTAAGTCAAATTCCAGAACTTTCGATTTTGTTGCTGTCTGGTTCACCAATGCTTCAAGGTTTTCGCTTACCCAAAGGTTTAGATTACATCAAACTTCCTTGTTTAAACAGAGGTGAAACAGGTGAAGTCGCTGTTAAGTATTTAGGTATGGGTATTGAGGAAACAGTTAAACTCCGTTCCGAGTTAATTTTATCAGCAGCAATTAATTTTAGACCGCATTTATTTTTAGTAGACAAAAAGCCTTACGGGTTAAAGAACGAATTAACTAGTACTCTAAAATATTTTGAAGAGAAACTTCCAGATACCAAACTTGTTCTATTATTACGAGATATTCTTGATTCTCCTGAAAAAACTATAAGCGAGTGGCAAAAACATCACTATCAAGAAACGATAGAAAGGTTCTACCATCAAATACTTGTTGTTGGAACACCAGATGTTTTTGATGTAGCTAAAGAATATCAATTTTCACCAATTATTACTCAAAAAACTCGCTATTGTGGTTACATCGGTCGTCAACCAGGTTTCGTACATCCAAGCTTCATCAGAAAGGAATTAGATGTATCTAAAGAAGAAAGTTTGATTTTGGTAACTCCAGGTGGTGGTGAAGACGGTTATCAATTAGTTGACTCATATCTATCAGCTTTAGCATTGCTTCCAGCACAAAATCTCATCAAAAGTTTAATAATTTGTGGACCGGAAATGCCTGCTGAACAAAAGCAACTCGTTTTTCAGGTAGCAGAAAATAATTCGAGAGTGCAAATTGGGGAATTTACAGATGATTTAATGAGCTACATGCAAGCCGCAGACGCAATTGTATCAATGGCAGGTTACAATACAGTTTGTGAAATTTTATCTGCTCGTAAATCTGCTGTAATTATACCGCGCAGTAAGCCATCTCAAGAACAATTAATTAGAGCCGAAAAAATGGCAAATCTAGGTTTATTTAAAGTACTTCATCCAGATAATATTGACTCTAAAATTTTACTTGACACTATTTTAAGTCAGTTACAAACTGAGAACAATTCAGATTATCAGTTAAATATGAACGGTTTACCGCGCGTTAGTGACCAAATTTTAATGTTAATGTCTCAAGCAGTTTACAACCGTCAACTCAAAAAAATATACAACGAGTCTTCTACACCATCTCTAGTTGTTAGTCATTAATTAATAACTAAGGAAAAATTATCAATGAAAAAAATTATGTTTTACTGCCAATACCTAAGTGGTATGGGACATTTAGTTAGAAGCACAGAAATTGTACGCAGTTTAGTTAAAGACTTTAAAGTTTATTTTATCAATGGTGGCCCCGTTATTGAAGGATTTGAAATGCCACCCGAAGTAGAAATTCTTAGATTACCTGCGCTGTGGTTAGAAAATGGTCAATTCACAGTTGGTGATAGTTCTTTAAGTGTTGAAGAAGTTAAAGAGTTTAGAAAAAATCTTCTCATTTCTGAATTTGATAGAATTCAACCAGATTGTTTAATTACTGAATTTTTTCCTTTTGGTAGACACAAGCTTTTGTTTGAATTACTTCCTTTTGTTGAGCATATAAAATCTACAAGCCCTAATACTAAAATAGCTAGTAGTTTACGTGATGTTATTGGCAAAGAAAGTGATGCAGAAGAAGAGGAAAGAATTTGTCATTTAATGAACCGTTACTTTGATTTATTACTGTTCCACTCTGACTCAAATTTTCAAACATTTACAGAAAGCTTCTCTAGACACCAGGATATAAAAAGCGACATTGTACATACTGGATTTGTTACACAGGCGCCTACTTTCAACGATAACGATATTGATATTAACAAACTTTGGGGCGCTAGTAATTCCAAAAAAACAAAAATATTAGTTAGCGTCGGCGGTGGTAGAATTGGGCATGATCTGCTAGAGACTGTTGTGGAAGCTAGTTCGATTTTTGACAAAGGAATGCCTCATGTAGTCAAAATATTTACTGGACCTTTCATGCCAGAAGAGAAAGTAGAAAAATTAAAACAAGCTGCTTCTAATATCGATAATATTCATATAGAAAGATATACTTCACAGCTACTTGGCTACATGAAAACAGCTGATATATCTATCAGCTTAAGTGGTTATAATACTACTATGAACCTTCTCAGTACAGGAGTGCGCGCGATAGTTGTTCCAATTGGTCACGAAAATCAAGACAAAGAACAATTAGTGCGGACTATTAAGCTAGAACAAATAGGTCTTGTTGATTTTATTCATCCTGAAAATTTGAAACCATTTTATCTAGCTGAGAAAATTCTTGAATGTCTCAGCAAAAAAACTGCGAACACCGACAATAAGCCAGTTTTTGATATGAGTGGCGCCGAAAATACGAAGAATTTTTTGAAAAATTACCTTGATAAAAATGTATATACTGTCCCCTTGTTAAAGGGATGGATTCGTAAATACTCAAATTTAAATACAACGGAGAGATAGTTAATGAGTAAGCGCTCCAAAGAAAAAGATTTAAAAGGAGTTATACCAGGAATCACAAGGATTTTGCGGAAATTTTCCCCATATATCCGTAAAGAAAGACTTTTAATTATTGCCTCTTTCTTCGCGCTATTACTTGAAACTGGTTTACGTTTATTGGAGCCTTGGCCTTTAAAATATGTCTTTGACTATATTCTCATACCTGCTCATAACAACACCGCAAACACTGCAAATCACTTCGGTCTTAGTCCAATTGTATTGCTCACTTTATCAGCAATATCAATTGTAGTTATAACTGGAGTGGGTAGCATGGCTGCATACCTAAGTACTTACGGAATGTCCTTAGCTGTAATTCGAGTGTTATCAGAGGTACGAGGTAATCTATTCAACCACTTACAAAGTCTCTCCCTCTCTTTCCATCAAAAGTCTAAAAGTGGTGACTTAATTACCCGCGTCACATCTGATATTGAAAAGATGCGGACTGTCACTGTTAAAACAGCTTTGCCTCTAATTACTAACGTTCTATCTCTGGTGGGGATGCTAGTAATCATGTTTTTTCTTAACTGGGAATTAGCGTTAGTAGCAATGACCATTTTCCCGATACTAACCTTGTTGACAAAAAACATGATTAGTCGCATTCGCAAATTCGCAAAACAACATCGTGACTCCGAAGGTGTTTTAGCTGCTACAACTGGTGAGACAATAGGCGCCATTAAGGTAGTGCAAGTTCTATCTCTCCAAGAAATGCTACACGGCATTTTTTCACAGCAAAACCAAAAAAGTCTAGACGAAGCTATCGAATCTCTAAGACTATCAGCAGCGCTAGAAAGAATTGTCCAGATTTTAATGGCAATTATTATAGCTATAGTATTGTGGCGCGGTTCCCATGTAGTTTTGCACAAGGAACTTAGTCCTGGGGAACTGTTGGTATTTATGACCTACCTCAGAAATGCCTTTGAACCGATGCGGAAACTTTCCAACCAAGTCGGACAAATAGCGAAAGCAACAGCTTCTGGAGAACGGGTAGTAGAACTTTTGGACTATGAACCGAATGTATGCAATAACCCTAGTGCTAAAAAAGCACATCCCTTCTTTGGTACAGTACGATTTGAAAATGTTTCTTTCGGCTATGATACAGGTACAGAAATATTACAAGATGTCAGCTTTGTTGTTCAACCAGGGCAACAAGTCGCAGTAGTCGGACCATCTGGAAGCGGCAAATCAACTTTACTTAGTCTTATCTTACGTTTATATGACCCGGAAGCTGGTCGAATTTTAATTGATGGTCAAGATATTAGAGAATATACAATAGATTCTCTACGGCAACAAATTAGCGTAGTTTTACAAGACAGCGTATTATTTGCTGCAAGTGTTAAAGAAAATATAGCTCATGGTAGACTTGGCGCCACCGATAAAGAAGTAGAAAAAGCCGCGCGTCTAGCTAATGCCCACGAATTTATAATGAAACTACCCCAAGGTTACGACACAATTTTAAGCGAACGGGGTAGTACACTTTCGGGGGGACAAAGGCAACGTATCGCAATTGCTCGTGCTGCAATTCGTCAGGCGCCGATTATTATTTTAGATGAACCAACCACTGGTTTAGATAATGCTAGTGAGCGTACTGTTAACGCTGCACTCGCAAAACTTACCGAAGGTCAAACGACATTTGTTATTTCTCATGACCTGAGAGCTGTAGAAAATGCAGATATTATTCTGTATATAGAGGGTGGACGTGTTTTAGAGCAAGGTACTCATAGAGAGCTTATGCGTTTGGGTAGTCGTTACGCAACTCTATACCGTATGCAAACTATTATTACTAAGGGGGATACTTATGCACTTGAAGCTTGAGGAATGCAAAGCAACCCGCGTTATTTTAGTGCGTCACGGGCAAAGCACTTATAATTCTCTGGGATTGTATCAAGGTTGTAGTGACGAATCTGTATTAACTGAACTTGGATACAGCGATGCTCGTAAAACTGGAAATTTCCTCAAAGGGTTAAAATTTGATGCAATGTACACTAGTTCTTTGCAGCGCGCGCAACAAACTGCTAAAGAAATTTTAGGGGTAATGGCGCCTTCATTGAATCCTGAAAGCATTTGTGCAAGCGAATTATTACGAGAAACAGATTTACCCGCTTGGCAAGGTTTAGCGTTTCAATATGTGAAAGAAAACTTTCCTCAAGAATATCGCACTTGGAAACAGTTTCCCCATGAATTTCGTATGGAGATTCCTAATCAAAATACTTATATACACCCTGCATTAGACCTTTACGACCGAGTACAGAAATTTTGGTGCCAAGTACTACCACGTCACGTTGGTGAGACTATTTTACTAATAGTTCATGGTGGTACAAACCGTGCCTTAATTAGTACAGCGCTTGGCATTACTCCCGACCGCTACCACTGTATTCAACAATCAAACTGCGGTATTAGCGTATTGAATTTTCCTGATGGTACCTTAGAATCAGGGCGCCTGGAGATAATGAATTTGGCTTCCCATGTTGGGGAATATCTTCCTAAACCTCAAGAAGGTGGTAAAGGTTTACGTCTTCTGCTTATACCTTCGGGCGTCAATGCTGAACAAATGAATAGTTTAGCAGAACAACTTAACTCAGTTAAAATTCGGTTTTGTTTAAGTAGTATAGTTGATGATTCGCACACCATAGTACAAAAAGTCATTCAACATCATTCAGAAACAGTATATTCAGAAGTGTTTGAAGATGAGTTGCCAGAAGTTTGGCAAACAGGAATTATTAATCAAATTACTGCAAATTCAAATAATTTAGTAACTGGTTTAATTGTCGCAAAAGAACAAATTATCAAACACTTGATTGGTCAAGCTCTTGGTATTGATTTAAATCAAGTAGAGCGGTTGCAAGTGGAAAAAGGAACTCTTTGTAGTATTCAGTATCCTGGGGAGCATCATCCACCGATTGTACAAGGGATGAATTTAAGTTATTACCAGGAGGCGGGCAGGGATGCCCGCTCCACAAGAAAAGAGTTGTTTCAGTTTTTAATTAATGAGTAATTATTGAGGAGAAGGAGATGAAAATAGGATTTATAGTTTGGCGTTTTCCAGTATTGTCAGAAGCTTTTATTCTTAATCAGATTATAGGTTTAATTGAACGTGGGCATGATGTTCATATTCATCCTGTGAATGGTTTACCAAAAAACTATACTGGTAAAGTTCATCCTGTTGTTGAAGAATATAAATTACTTGAGCGTACTTATTTTCCTCCTGTTGTTCCTGAAAACTGGTATGTACGTTTATTAGTAGGTGTGGGTTTGTTATTAAAAAATATTCACAAAGGTTCTTTAAAAACTTTACAGCTTTTTGATTCTACTAAATATGCTTCTGAAGTAAATAATTTAAAGACTTTGTATCGAACTGTATCATTACTTCAAGATGGTTCATATGACATTATTCATTGTCAATTTGGAACTTTGGCGCCTATTGCTCTTGCTTACCGCGATGCTGGTATACTTAAAGGTAAGTTAATTACTACGTTCCGTGGTATTGATATTAGTAAGTATGTTCAAGAAAACGGCGCCAATGTTTATGACCAACTTTTTAAAGAAGGTGAATTTTTTCTTGCCAACTGTGAATTTTTTGGCAACCGTGCGATTAATTTAGGTTGTGACGCAAAAAGACTTGTAGTTCACGGTTCAGGACTAGATTGCACTAAATTCTCCTTCAAGCCTCGTTATTACCCCGTTGATGGTAAAATTAAAATTGCTACTACAGGGCGCCTGGTAGAAAAGAAAGGTATCGAATATGCGATTCGTGCCATTGCAAAAATCGCAGCATCACACCCAAATATCGAATATAATATAATTGGAGACGGTGAATTAAAACAACGATTTGAGCAGCTAATTAGTGAATTGAATGTTGGACATATCGTCAAATTATTAGGATGGAAACAGCAAAAAGAAATTGTCGAAATTCTTGATAATTCTCATATTTTTATTGCCCCAAGTGTTACTGCTGCTGATGGAAATCAAGATGCACCAGTTAATACTCTCAAAGAAGCAATGGCAATGGGTTTACCAGTAATTAGCACTATACATGGTGGTATTCCCGAATTAGTTCAAGATGATATCTCAGGATTTTTAGTACCAGAACGTGATGCAGATTCTATTGCCGAAAAATTAGTTTATCTAATAGAACATCCCGAACGCTGGAAAAAAATGGGTGTTTCGGGACGCGCGCGCGTTGAAGAAAAATACGATATGAATAAGCTCAATGATGAATTAGTAGCAATTTATCAGCAAATGCTAACTTCCCATTTACCTGAACAAACACCCGCAGAAAATACACAAGAATTGATATATCAATCTTAAACTTTCTCTAAAAGGTCTTCTCTACTTTCTCTACTTTCTCTACTTTCTTTTCTTCCTTTGCGTACTTTGCGTACTTTGCGGTTCGTTAATCTAACATCAATTTTATTGTAAAATATGAGAGTAGCATTTTTCGTTGCACATTTCCCTGTGCTATCAGAACCATTTATTTTAAACCAAATAGCAGGTACAATAGAGCGTGGGCACGAAGTTGATATCTACTCACTCGATGGACCACCTGAAGATAGATCAAAAGTGCATCCATTAGTAGAGCAATATAATCTACTAGAGCGTACAATTTACGCACCAACTCGACCTAAAAATGAACTATGGCGTTGGATTAAAGGCTTAAGTCTACTGCTAGTAAACTTTCATAAAAATCCTTCCGTTTGCCTGCAATTATTTGATACTTATCGATATGTTAGTCAAGCGAAATCACTAAAAATGCTCTACCGAGCAATACCTTTTTTGGAAAAGAAATCATACGACATTATTCACTGTCAATTTAGTACATTGGGTGTGTTTGGTGTGTGGTTTCGGCAACTTGGTTTAATTGAAGGTAAATTAATTTCAACATTTCGCGGTTCAGACATTAGTAAGTTTTTACCGAAATGGGGTGAAAAAGTTTATAAAGAATTATTCCAAGAAACAGATTTTTTCTTAGCTAACTGTGAATTTTTCAAAAATAAAGCTGTTGCGTTAGGTTGCGATGCCAATATGATTCATGTTCATGGTTCAGGAATTGATACCAGCAAGTTTTTCTTTCAAGAACGTAATTTTCCTAATGATGAAGTTATTAGAATTGCTACCACAGGGCGCCTTGTAGAAAAAAAGGGTATTGAATATGTAATTAAAGCTATTGCTCAAGTAGCAACAACTTACCCATATTTAGAATATAATATAATTGGTGACGGTACACTCAGAGAAAAATTTGAGAAATTAAGCGCAGAACTCAATGTTAGCCATATCGTTAAACTACTAGGATGGAAACAGCAAAAAGAAATTGTAGAAATACTCGATAAATGTCATATATTTGTTGCTCCTAGTGTAACTGGTAAAGATGGTAATCAAGACGCACCAGTTAATACTCTCAAAGAAGCAATGGCAATGGGCTTACCTGTAATTAGTACATTACATGGTGGTATTCCCGAATTAGTAGAAGATGAAATTTCTGGATTTTTAGTACCAGAGCATGATGCAGACGCTATTGCAGAAAAATTAATTTATCTGATCGAACATTCAGAAGATTGGGCAAAAATGGGTAGAGCAGGTCGCGCGCGCGTTGAAGCAAATTATGACATGACCAAGCTGAATGATGAATTAGTTGAAATTTATCAGCAAATGCTGAATGGTGAGTTGACGGAGAGTTTTGCTGTAAGACCTTTGGTTTTTGCTAATAAATAAATAAACAGGCAGGATGCCTGTTCCACAATTGTAAAACAATTATAATGGAGTATATAAAAAATGATAGAACCAATTGTTACACTAGTTGTCGTACCTCGTGAACGTTTTAGTTGTACACAAGAGTCATTAGAAAGTATTTACGAACATACAGATTTTCCCTTCAAACTAATTTATGTTGATGGAAACTCACCAGCTAAAGTTCGTCGCTATTTAGAAACAAAAGCACGAGAAAAGGATTTTAAACTCATTCGTACAGACTATTACCTTTCTCCCAACCACGCGCGTAATATCGGTTTAAGTCACGTTGATACAAAATACTTAGTATTTGTTGATAACGATGTTGTGGTGTCTCCAGGTTGGTTAAAAGCTTTAGTTGACTGTGCAGAAGAAACTAAAGCTACTGTAGTCGGTCCTCTCATGTGCGAAAAGAAACCTATTCACCAAAGAGTACACTTTGCTGGTGGGGAAAGTCATGTAGTTATTGACGTTAAAGGTCGGCGCCATCTACGCGAAAAAATGTACAAACAAGGACATAATGCCGTAGAATTACTTCCCCAACTTCAGCGCACCGAAACAGAATTATCAGAATTTCACTGTACTTTAGTTCGTACTAATATATTTGAGCGCATTGGTTATCTTGATGAAGCGATGCTCAATACCAAAGAACACCTTGATTTTTGCATGAATGTCGCTGCTTCAGGAGGTAAGGTATACTTTGAGCCAGCTAGTTTAGTTACCTACGTACCGGGACCACCTCTAGAGTGGACAGATTTACATTTCTATATGTTGCGTTGGAGCGATGCTTGGACTTTGGCTTCTTTAGAACACATCCGTGAAAAATGGGATTTATGCGAGGATGGTTATTTTAAAACCAAGTACAAAAAATTGGGTGTTAGACGCATCTCAACAATTATCAAACCCTTTGTACGTAAAGTCAGCTTCGGGCAAGAAAATAAACCCTTAAAAAGGTTCCTCAAAAAGCTTGACAGAAAAATCAACCGCTATCTCACCGACCACTACGCAGCTAAACTAGCTCAACGCAAAATTCAACTTCCTGAAATTGTAAATCAACAGGCGCCGACAAAAGAATTATCCAAAGTTTAACTCTTCAATCTGCTATCTCTGTGTTCTCTGCGTCTCTGTGGTGAAAATAAGTTATTAGTTTTACCACAGTGGCACAGATAAAGACGTGATTTATTGCGTCTTTGCACAGAGATTTTTTTTAATAAGGTCTATTCAAAAACAATCAAAATATCTGTTATTATTCATTACATAAATTATTAATAAGAAATTTTACTGTAAATTTTCAAGAAAAGGTTGACTAATATTACCCTTAGAATTAACAATACTAATTGTTCGTATGAGTAAGTAGGATGGTAAAATATTTTCGGGGTTTAAAGTTGAGTTTAGTAATTTTACTTAACTCTCTTTTTCCTTTTAGTCAAGTTTATGCTGGAAAGGTGCATTTACCTCAAAAGATACCTGAGCAGTCATTGAGTCAAATGCAACTTCAACCTGATATAGAAAAATTAGAACCCCGATCTTCTACGTTACATACCTCTGATGAATTGAGTTTTTCAGATACGAAACAAGGTAAAACCTTTTTTGCTCAAAAACTTAATCTCGTTACTTCTGTTGAAAATGATGCAAAATGTGAGCTAAATTGTGAAAACGAAATTACTTCGGTTTTTGAGTTATCAGATATACATCCTACAGACTGGGTTTATACTGCTCTACAATCATTATTAGAACGCTATGGACTATCTGCTGACAAAAAGTTTGATGGAAATCGTTCATTAACTCGCTACGAATTTGCTGCGATAATAAGTGTTGCAATTAACTATATAAATAAGCAAATTGCACTGAATTCTCAAAACATAACGCAAGAAGACTTAAAACTTTTGCAACGCTTACAAAGCGAATTTGCAACAGAACTCGATAATTTACAAAGAAGAGTAGAGCTTTTAGAACAACGCTTACCAGGAGAAAGTGATCAATTTTCCACTACCACTAAATTGACTGGAGAGGTATTATTTGCCGTCATTGGTGTTGAGGATAAAAAAAATGATAACGATAATAATATTACTCTAGGTTCGCGTGTTCGTCTTAACTTGAACACCAGTTTTACAGGTAAAGATAACCTAAGAGTTCGCTTGCAAAGTACTAGTCTTCCTAGACTTGATAGAATTACTGGAACTGATATGGCTCGTTTGGCTTTTCAAGGAAGCGACAACAACCAAGTTCGTGTCAGTGGTTTAGATTATTCTTTTCTAATTAGCAAAGATGTCAAAGTTCTCATACCTGTTGTTGGTGGTGATCTTGCAGACTTCACCGACCCTCTCAACACTTATCTTAGTGGAAGTTCCAGAGGTGCCATCTCTCGTTTTGGTCAACGTAACCCTATTTATCGTCAAGGAGGAGGTAGTGGTTTAGGGTTAAGTTATGAAATCAGTGATGCTTTTGAGTTTGAAGTGGGTTATATTGCCAGTGATGTAGATGACCCAGAAGTTGGATTTAATGAAGCAGATTATGGCGCCATCGCGCAATTAACATTAGAACCAGCACAAGATATAGAATTCGGTTTAACTTATATATACTCTTACAATAACGTTAATACCGGGACTGGAAGCGAGCGTGCAAACGACCCGTTTGATGATAAAAGTGAAGCCATCGTTGCCAACTCCTTTGGGCTTCAGTCTACCATTAAACTCAATCCCAATATCACCGTTGGAGGTTGGGTTGGATATACACAAGCGACAGCAACCGACTTAGAAAATAACCCTACAGCTAATATCTTCAACTGGGCATTTACCCTCGCGTTGCCTGATTTTGGTTCTGAAGGTAGCTTGGCTGGCTTTACAATTGGTCAACCACCGAAAGTAACAAGTAATGATTTTAAAGTTGGCAACAGTAAATATCAGGATTCAGATACCTCGCTACATTTAGAAGCTTTTTATCGACTGCAAGCGTCAAAAAATCTTGGAATCACCTTTGGTGTATTGATGATTACGAACCCAGAGCATAACAGCAACAACGATTCAATTTACGTCGGAACTGTGCGTACTACCTTCAGATTTTAAAAATATACATATTTTGAAGATTAATGCTTGAAATTGGGAATTATAAATCAGGAGTGTAAAGTCAAATTATGTATCCTGATTTATTGAACGACAATATTATGCAAGTTAGCTATTTTAACTCTTTGGGCAGAAGTATATGTGTAGTGTTGATTTCCGCTTATCAAAAGTATCTTTCTCCGCATAAAAGTTTCGCTTGCGCTCATCGAGTATTACATCAAGGTGAATCTTGCTCGCAATATATTAAAACAGTAGTAGCACGCGAGGGTATTAAAATTGCCATAAAAAAATCGCGCGAGCGCTTTCAAGCATGTAAACAAGCAAGTCAGATATTACAAGCACGCAGGTTAAATTCTCCATTTAACTTAGTTTCGGCAATATCTGAAGAACAACAAAAAAACAAGCGCAAATATTCTAATAGTATTCAATGTGATAATTGTACAAAAGATTGTATAAATTTAGGTTGTGATTCAGTTGATTGTATTTCTTTTGATTGTAGCGGTTTGGATGGTAGTGGTATGGACTGTAATTTCTTTGATTGTGGTTGTGGTAGTTAGCATTCAATGTCATACTGAACGTAGTGAAGTATCTCTTTTTCTATCGACATTTTAAGATTCTTCGCTTCGCTCAGAATGACAAGTATTGTTTTTACTACACGTTTACTGCCGGACGACTGTTAACTATTGAGTAATCATCTTTACTTTGTTTAACAGGTGTCGGCGCCATTTCGCTACCTGTAATTAGTCTTGCACCTCGGTTGCGGGTGATGTAATTCCATCCCCACTGCACCATGACGACTAACTTATTATTAAATTCAATCAAGAAATAAACATGCACAAATAGCCAGAATGCCCACGCAAGGAAACCTGTAAGTTTCGTAAAGCCCAAATCGACAACCGCGCGATTGCGTCCAATCACTGCTAAACTACCGTGGTCTTTATATTTAAACGGCGCCGGAGTTTTTCCTTTGAGTCGTGTTTTAATAACTGATGCTACATACTCACCTGCTTGCATGGCAACTGGCGCCACTCCTGGTAAGGGTTTACCATTTTGATGTGAATAATTAGCTAAGTCACCAATTACAAATATATTTGGATAACCTTTAACACTAAAGTCTGATTCTACAACAACACGTCCTGCACGGTCGCATTCAATCGAAGTTGCTTCCGCAAGGGTTTTACCCAATGGTGACGCTTTTACACCTGCTGCCCATAATACTGTTTGTGCAGGTATTTGCTCAACGTTATCACCACTTTTAATTGTGACTATATTATTTTCGATATTTGTTACCATAGTACTAGTGCGTACAGTTACACCTAACTGCTTTAATGAAGCAGCAGCTTTTTGTGATAATTCTGGTGCAAACGGTGGTAAAACTCTGTCTAAACCTTCTAACAGAATTATTTGTGCTTCCGATGTATCAATATTGCGGAAATCTTCTTTCATTGTATGGTAGGCAATTTCTGCAATGGCGCCTGCAAGCTCCACCCCAGTTGGACCACCACCAACAACCACAAACGTTAATAAAGCACGTCTAGCTTGTGCGTCTGTTTCTTTCTCTGCTGCTTCAAATGCACTAAATATACGGCGCCGCATTTGAATTGCATCTTCAACCGTCTTTAAACCAGGTGCATGTTCTTCCCATTCATCTTTACCAAAATAAGAATGTTTTGCACCCGTCGCTAAAATCAACGAATCATAACTTATTACATCATTACCCATAAAGACTTTTTGTCCCTGTGGGTCAATACTCGTAACTTCACCCAGTAACACCTTAGTATTTTTACTCTTATTCAATACCGCACGTAGCGGTGAGGAAATATCCGCAGGTGATACCGTACCAGTGGCAACCTGATACAACAGTGGTTGAAAAAGGTGAAAATTCCGCTTATCAATCAGTGTAACTTGAACATTATTCACACGACTTAACGCTTTCGCTGCGTACAACCCCCCAAAACCACCTCCAACTATTACAACCTGAGAACATTTTGGCGCCGGAGTTTCCCCTGCTATAAATAGCGTTTGGTCTAATGGTGGCTGGTTATCGACTGCATCTACCATAAAAAGGTTTTCCTAATTTTGACATTCCTGTCACTATTCTTAACAAATTTTAACAACTTTGTCGTAAGAGTTATTGTCTATTTTTTACATATGAAGTTTTGTTAAAGTGTCAAATATTTCGTTTTACACGTAAATAATGATACTCATTAGCTACAATGTACGATTGACATTTTTCGCAAGTTGTATATTAAATAAAACTTTAATGTAAAAGGAACGGGCAAGGATGCCCATCCCACAAGATCAAGATGCCTCACAAGATATTCCACAAGAGTTTTTTGGTTTTTATGCAGGGTTAGGGACTAGTTGAATTACACCCCATTGACCGTTGGTTAGCCAATTTGTATCGCTTGGCGCCACTTTTTCGATGATTTCTGATTTTATTCCTGCGGCAACTTCAGATTTTAGGGTGCGTAGTGCAAGTAATGGCGCCGGGAAATAAGAGATAATATCGTTGATGTTGGTAGTGTAGTCCCAGTGCCTGTCACCGAGTAATCGACGGTAATTTGCATCACCTTTAATAATTGTCAAGTTACTAGCAGCTAAATCATTTCTAATTACATCGGGCATTTCCCAAAAGGCTAATGGAGATGTCCAAAAGGAATCACTGCTTAAAACTAGTTTTCCTAACTCCAAGTATTCTTGTAGACGATTTGCAAAAAAGGTTACATCCCAATTATTAGATTTCGCAAAAAATTCAATTGTTTGATGTACATCTTGAATCATGGCATCTGAGACAAAAGTGGGATGTGGTTTGAGATGTAACTTAATTTGTTTAGCTAAACCGCTACCGAGTAAAAAATCGACTAAACATAAATCGCAAACCAACTCAAACCCAGCATTATCAACAACTATATCAAAACGTCCTTGCTGGTTCTTGCTAATTAAATCAACTACCGAAGCTGCATCGTTGACTAATATATGTGCTTGCTGAGTCTGAATATCAAATTGAGTACGGTCGGTTTCAAATGCAGACCACAAACTTAAATCAACGCGATTACCCCATAATGCAAAATATAATAAACCTAATAATGCTCCTTCTGATTCTGAATTATCTAACCAGCTATTAACTTGATGACATAGTGTAGCGATAGCGTCAAAACCAGTTTCTAAACCTTGAAGTTTTTGGAGTGCGAACGGGTCAACACCTTGCGACTCACCAGGAGCAAAATAACCAGTGATATTTAAAATCAAACGATAAAAATAAGTTTCAGCAACAAACCAGGGAATATCAACCCAACGTTGCCCAAGTAATGGATGAAGGTATTCATTCCAATTATTAAAATCGGCGCCAGTATCATCTACCAAAGGTAGTATATACCCACTCGGTAAAGCACTAGCAAGTTGTTCTAAACTATCATTAACTGTACTAGTAAAAGAATTTTCAGCTATAACGCGACGAGCAATAGCAGGCATTCGTTGCGTAACAGTATACTCTGTAAAAGAACCAACTTCGGCGCCGACAAGCGGAGGTGGTAAAGGCAGTTTAGGAAGTAATCTAGTCATGCCATTTAACCATTAATAGTAGGAACATACTGCCGTAACAAATCATCAACAGATTGTCGCTGTAACGACTTGACCATCAAGTTAGATACCCTCTTAGCCAAACGACTCGAACTTTTTACAGCCAATACATCAACATCTGGTTCCGAAGGGTTTACATTCCATTCGTAGAATAGAATTTTTTCCCACCTAACAAACACTCCATCACCCATCCAAATACCATTTTCCATGAGTGAGGGTTGATACGTAAACCCATTTAACAACATGTAAATACCAAAAATCAATCGAGAGACACCAGCTATTCCTTCAGAAGTGTTGTTATCTGTAATAAATGAGCGAATCGATATTGCTGCTGACACTACAAACAGTATTCCAGCAAGGAAAGCTAATACTTGACCGATATATCTCCCACGATTGGCAATTGTTAGCAGTGACCGACCAGCTTGTGTTCTCCCCACTGCCAAGTTGAAAATCAACCAGAGAGCTAATGGAATCAAGAGAATATATAAAATGTCACTAATCTGAAGTGTCATTATTTTAATAATCGATTCTAATAGAGCGGTTTTGATGTAAACATAATATTCCAATCTCTCTTAAAATTAAGCGATAAAACTATTAAATTTCTAATAAACCCTCTGGATTTACCGATAGAATTTCACGTCTTTGTAGCCCTTCGCTGTGTAAAATTTCGTTTGCTGCTAACAAGCCACTACTGACAGCACGCTCCATTAACCCGCATGGAAAAGGCATTTTAACCCAATCGCCTGCATAAATTAAGTTATTAATATTACTGCGAGTTTCGGGACGTTCTGCGTAACTATTAGGTGGATATCCAGAAAAGTTTTTTTGGTTGACTAGTTCATGGTGCAGGATATTAGCTTGCTTGAGTTCAGGAACAATATCATACAGTTCCTGCTCAAAAGTCGTGAGCAGTGCGGATTGAGTTGGAAACTCTTTCTCTTTGTAGCAGTAAGCATGTAACTCAACGACACTACCACCTGTACGTTGCGACCAGTCGATAAATTGCTGCTGGATACGGTGGTATAAAGTAATGCTGTCTGTGAGTGCGTAACCAGATAGCGATGTAAAATTACTTTGTTCCCAAGCAAAATCACGGTCAAACCAAAAGCGACACACTGCAAAGGGGTCTGCGATGCTCAACTTTTCGATTTGCTCACGCGCTTTTTGATTAACGTCTCCATCTAAACGTTTGAAAAGCTGCTGCACCCCAGGTACATCAGTAGCAAATATATAGTAATCTCCTACAACCGTCTCTGGTTTCACAGATTCCGGTTTGATTGCAACTAATTGTAACTCGTCGGAAGCTTGGCGCCCAATAATATTAAACTTAGCTAAATCTCTTTCTGCTGGCCCTTTCAATACCTTACCATCTGCCGCAAATACTGCACCATGACAAGGACAGTGAAATTTACCATCGTCTGCCATTTTTACGGTACACCCCTGGTGAGTACAAGTTAGCAAGATAGCTTCTTGAGTATTTTCTGCAACTGCAAACACTTCGTCTGCGGCGCCAAAATATTCAAGAGTGCTATTATCGGCAACAATATGATTACGCTTTACAGAAAATGGTACATCACTGGCGCCGCTACCCACTTGATACGTTAGAGAATTAACGCTGTTATTTTCGGCTTTAATTTGACTAACAATTGCATTCGTGACAACTTGACCACCTTTACTTTTTATTGCATCAATAATAGGTTGCACTAAACTAGTGCCCATATCATCTTTAGTACCATTAAAAGCTAATCCTTCGGGGTTGCCAAAAAAATAAAAGTGGAAGAACTGCATTAATTCTCCCACACTCATTAAATCAGGTGCATTCAAACTTGACTTCGCAAAAGGTAAAAAGTATAAGTCATACAAACCTTGAGGAAAATCTTTTTCTACCCAATCAGCAACCGAAATATTATCAAAACGTTGATAATTCTTTTCACGCTCAAATCCACCTATTGCTTGAAATACCTGTAAATGTTTAATCTTTGTTAAATTTATTCCCCACTGCAAGCGATTTGGTGAAGCAATTGCCAAATCAACAATATTCCACGGAAAAGCTGAAGTGCTGGGACGAAAAACCTCTGGTTTATAGTGTTCACGGTAAACAAGCGAATAAAAATTTAACGATTTAAAGTTATCTGTAGCGTTTAAATCTTTAACTAAACTATTTAAATTATAATACTGTGGAAAAAATCCATGAAACCCATGTTCCATTCTAAACTTATCGGCGCCGACATTAACCTGCCAACTCGCAATTTTACCTCCAAACTGCGGAGATTTTTCAAGTAAAGTTACTGCAAATCCTCTTTGACTCAATTCGTAAGCACAAGCTAAACCTGCTAACCCCCCACCAACTATCACAGCAGTCTTAGGTTGATTTAATTTAAGTGGCAACGAGAGAGCATCTTTTTGAAATACCGTTGGCTTGGGTTTAACAAACCTTGAATATCCCATTACTCCCGCAACAGTACCAACACCAAATAATTTTAATAAAGTTCGACGAGAAATAGCAGTTTCTGGCAAGTTTGAAAGTGTAGTCATAGATTAATTATTATGTATAGTCGTATATTGTACTTATTTCAACAAATATAATCTACCTATCAATCGGTAGGTAAAGGCGAAAAAAATTATTTTGGAGTCAGTCCATCTAACAAAACATCTATCATTTCATTAACTATGACTTGTTTCGCTTCAACTTCGTTTCCAGATATCACCATTGGAATACTTTCCATTACCGATAAGAAAAACCCAGCTAGTACATTAGCACAGCAACTACGAATTTCTCCTTTTTGCTGTGCTATTTCAAACATTTGCTGTACAGGGATAAATATACATCTACGAGAACTTGCCGACAACTTGTTAAGATTTTCTTCACTTAAACATGGCATATCAGTGTGCAGCATACTGAGAAGATGCACAGGAGCTTGAGAAATAAACCACTTTGCCGCACAATTTAGCTGCGTGCGTAAATTGTCTTGTTGTTCTATAGCATGTTGTAAACCTTGATGATGATGCTCAAACTCTAGCTCGGTGACAGCTACATATAGTTGCTCCTTGCTCTCAAAATGATAGTACAGCGATGCTTGGCGAATACCTACCTCTTTAGCAATATCTCGCATTGTTACATTACTATATCCGCGCGCACGAAACAATCGCTCTGCCGCATCAATCACGCGTGAACGTCCATTACATGTAGATAACTTGGAGAATGGCGCCTCAGTCAATGTAAACTTACCTAACGTTTGGTAGTTGAATATTCGTAGTAGATTCTAGCGTCAAATTGGCAACGGATACAACAGATGTAACGGATAGTTAATTAGCTTAAAATAAGTTAATAAATAGATTCGAGATTAAATCTTAAAGGTAACTTTAAATACAGCCAAAAGTCACGCCTTGTTTTTTTAACCACTTACGGTAAAGCATTGAGTAACGGTCAGTTGGAAGATTTACCTCTGCTTGTAAATCAAGAGGAAGGTGAGATGGTCTTTGTGACTCAATAATCGTGCGGTCTTCAGACATAATTTTTGCCTCTGTAGAGCACCATTGTTCATTTGTCACATTATGCACGCCTTTGAATGCTGTTATGGCAAATTAAAGTATTATTATTAACCCATCCTAATGAAAGTTTAGCTCCTCGATGTGGACAATAATCTTGCCATGCGTGAATAGACGTACCATTATGCCAAACAACAATATCTTCTCCTAGCAACCTTTTTGGCAGAACGGCACCAGGTTTTAATTCTTGAGCGTGCGCGATAACGTGCCAGTCATTTAATAATACCTAGTCTTTCTCCATAAATACCAGCGGCTAATGTGTTGGGGAATTTACACCATCATAATATGGCAATTGGCGCATTATTCATAAAATTTGCACATTGTAGAGACGTTACATGTAACGTCTCTACATCTAATTGTGTATATTTATGGTGCCATTCCACTAATAATACAAATCTTTCTCAAGAATGAGGTTTGCTCAGGCGTGCGAGTTTAAATTTTTATATAAAACTTATAAGAGCGTATTTCGAGGTAATAATTATATGAATTATCTTGTAGCAGTATTACCAGACAGAATTCAGGCGGAAGCAGCGTATACTGCGCTTGAAAAAGAAGGTTTACCTACAAATCAAATTGATATATTGGGAAAAGGTTATAAAAGTGCTGATGAATTTGGATTAATCAATCCTGAACAGCAAGCTAAAAAAGGATTTAAACGTTTGTCGCTGTGGCTAGTTCCTTTCGGCTATTTTGCTGGTTATGCTTTTAATGTTTTAACGGGTATTGAAATACTTCCCATTGGTCATCTTGGTAATCACGTTTTTGGAGGAGTTTTAGGAGCATTATCCGGCGCCTTGGGTGCGTACTTCGTAGGTGGTGGAGTTGGCTTAACAGTGGGTAGTGGCGACGCTTTACCCTATCGGAACCGCCTCAATGCAGGCAAATATCTTGTGATTGTTCGCGGTACACAAGAATTACTTAATACGGCAACCCAGATTCTGCGCTCCTATGAACCAGAGAATCTGCAAGGTTATGCAGAGGCATAACCTTGATAACGAAACTAATAAAAAAGGTGGATTGAACTTATCCACCTTTTCCTTAATTCATGCTCGTCGCTGCAACAACTGAACCTTTGAAGTGTCCATTTGTCTTTCCTAAACGCTCGGCAATAACTTGACGGTATACCGCTTCATAACCATCAGCCATTTTCTGAGTGCTAAAGTTCTGCCAAACATAGTCACGGCAAACGTTGCGGTCGAGAACAATAGCTTTGTCAATAGCTTCGACACATTCATCAACGCTTTCACAGATAAAACCAGTCTTACCATGCGCGATCACTTCAGGTGTGGAACCCATCTTCATCGCTATAACTGGTGTACCAGCAGCCATTGACTCAACCATTACTAAGCCAAAAGGTTCGCGCCAAGTTATTGGGAATAGCGTTGCTGCCGCACGTCCCATAATTTCATTCTTTTGAACGTGGTTTGCTTCACCTAAATACTGAATTTGCTCACCGTCTATACGGGGCTTAATTTCGCGTTCAAAGTATTCAACGTCTACCACATCAACTTTACCAGCCATTTTTAACGTCCATCCAGAACGC
Organism: Calothrix sp. PCC 7103; assembly: GCF_000331305.1. Classification (GTDB taxonomy): domain Bacteria; phylum Cyanobacteriota; class Cyanobacteriia; order Cyanobacteriales; family Nostocaceae; genus Dulcicalothrix. Next base: position 3,163,089 of record NZ_KB217478.1, read on the forward strand.
TTGGCAATTTCTATCGCGTGGTGTGGGCCTTTTTCTGGAGATATACGACCAATAAAGGCTAAATAAGGTTGTTCAGATGGTTGAGGGAAGAATTTATGGCTGGCAACGTCTATACCGTTATAAACTGTTGCAACACAATTTAAGTCTAATCTTGGTTCACGTTGTGAATCTGAAATGCTGATATACGGCTGACGCTTGGCGTGCTTGAACATCTTTTCATTGTCAGGCGTAAAAATACCGTGGAGGGTGTGGACTGTAGGTGTTGAAACTAAATTAACGAAGGGTAAGGAGCTAAACCCGACATGAGAATGAATAACATCGAACTCCGAAGCCCTTTCGTAGACCCAATTAAGTTGCAGCATTTCATAAATGCCGTACTCTTTAACGTTTGAGTCCAACCGCAAAGCGCGGGGATGAACTGATTCGAGGTTCGCTAAAGTTAGCGAGTCTCCTGAAGCGAAAAGCGTTACTTCATGTCCGCGTCGAACCAATTCATCTGTCAGCAACCCCACTACTAACTCAGTGCCACCGTAACCTGGTGGTGGTACTCTTTCCCATAATGGAGCAACTTGAGCAATCCGCATTTTTTTCTCCTTAAATGTGATTTAGATACACTTGCGCTTGTTGAAGGCGCCTGTGATAGTCTTACTTGTGTTAATAAACGTTAAGCCGATTTAGCTGAATTTAGCTGAGATTTAAAAGTGCATTTGAGATTCTGATAAGAACTTTAAGGGTTTGAAAATCAAAACCCTCTCTACCCGAAGTATTGAAATTATCCTACCACAAGAAATATTTTTATCGGAATATACCTTTAGATAACGATGCCTGCATAATGCTTAAAACAAATGCTTCAAGTGATGTCTAGTTTAGATACAGCTTTTTCAAAATGACAACTACCATACGTAAGATTTTAAGTACTAATACAATTGCTACAATATTAATAAGCATTTAGTACAGCTATAAAAAGGAGTTAGTAAACGTATAATTAGCATTTTACTTATAAGAGTAATACTATACCTGTTTATTAAGTTTCTACATAGCTCATATCTTACACCTACACCCTAGAAGGGTGGGGCTATACAAGCGAAGCCTGCCTACGCAGGCTATAAATGCTTATTTTCCATGTTCTTGATAAAAATTTATGTTTATTAAAAAGCAGAAAAACTAAGTGTTAATACGTTGGTGCAAGATATAAGATAGGCTGTATATTGCGGTGAATCAGTAAAAAGCTCACACTGTTTGCTTTTGCGTTGTAATTGCTGATAGTTAATTGAGTGATTATGAAGATGTTTATTTCTTGAATTAATGTATAAAATGTTAACTGTACTCAGAGCATGAGGAGTTTTGCTTGAAGTAGCTTTTCCCGTAGCGTTAAAGATACTTCGCTCCGTCCAGTATGACACATTCGATACTTAATCAACATTTTCGAGTCACAGACAGTGAATATTACCTGAAGTGCAGTTTGACATCTGAAAATAGTAATCAACATTGCACAAAAATTTAACAAACTGATTCATTTGAAATTATTTCGTCTTGTAAAATTTACCTTTGATATTGACTTATGGATAAAGCAAAATTGTGGGTAGGTGTAGTCTCCCTGCTTATTGGCTACTGGGTACTCGTTAACTTAATGATGTAGACGTTTAATATTGATTGTGTAGAGACTAAGCATGTTTAGTCTCTACTCTACGTTAATTATGTTGCTACGATTTACCTGATGGGTCGGCAGCGTGGACTAATTCTGGTTCTTGCTCGTTTGCTGGACGCTCGATAATTTGCTCGGCGCCTGGTCTAAGTTGTCGTTTAAATGTGCCTAATTGCACTGGTTTACGTGTTTGTGCAGATTGGTAAATAGCACGAATGATGCGAACATCGGCCAGTCCTTCTTCTCCTGATGGTTCGAGTTCTTTATTATTGAGAACGCAGTCAGAGAAGTAAATTATTTCTGCTGCAAATTGGTCGCCTGCTGAGAATAATTCTTCTTGTTTTTCTTGATTAATGGTAATTTGTTGCTTAAGTTCTCCTTGATACGAGTAAGCTGAGTCCATCCGCAAATCACCTTTTGTGCCTACTACTTGGTAACTTGATACTGAAGCGGCGCCGAAACTCGATGTAAATGTTGCGAGTCGTTCTCCAGGGAAGCGCATTATTACACTAGTCATTTCCTCTATTTTTTCAAACCGCTTTTCTCCGTTGTTAGCACTGACGGCAATAACTTCGGTCGGTTCGTCCTGGAACAAATAACGTACTGCGTTGATACAGTAAACACCCATATCGTACACAGTGCCACCACCTATGGAAATATCTTCCATTCGGACGTTATCTTCGGCAACTTGCTGAGAAAATACTGAATTAAATATGCGGGGTTCACCAATTTTACCTGATTGAATCGTTTCGATAGCCCGTAAATTTGCTTTGTCAAAATGTAAACGGTAAGCAATCATTAATTTGACGTTATTTTCTTTGGCTGCGCGCGTCATTTGTTCGCACTCTTCTTCAGTTACAGCCATTGGTTTTTCACAGAGTATATGAATACCTTGTTTTGCGGCTCTGTTGGTATATTCAAGGTGTAAATGATTAGGTAATGCTATGTATACGGCATCGATATCGCAGCTGTTGAGGCATTCTTCATACTGGTCGTAGGAGTAAGTTTTTACACCATATTTTTTGCCGAGTTCTTCTCGTTTAGTTGGGTCGTCAGAGACTAATGCTGTGAGTTGGGAATTTTCAGCTTCTTCAAACGCGGGTAAAACAGTTTCTTGTGCTATCCACCCAAGTCCGACTACTGCGTAACGAATACGATGACCGTTGTTTGAGTTAGAATTATTAGCCATGAGTTCCTTTTTTATTTCGATAATATGAATATTGAAATAGAGAACAAGAATTATCTGCTTCTCAGGCTAGAAACTCATGGTAATAGTTCCATCTTCCTCGCGATGGAGAGAATTTATTATTTATCTTTATGTCATTTGGCTGTTGTTAAATTGTAAAATTTATAATCATGTAAAATAACTTTTATTTACAAACTTAAACTAAATTCCAATAAAAATAGTTTACAATCTTGATTTTTTAATACCGCAGATAGAAGCTATTTATAATTAAATAATTTAATTATATGTAGAGACGTTATATATTCCCTGCTGAACACTGCGTGAACACGTCTCTACAACGTTTTTGGTATAAACAGAATATTTTTCACAGATAAAATTAGCAACACCACCTTATAAAATGGAAACAAGGTCAAATACACAGGTTATAGAGCGGAAGCTAGAACAAATTGGTAATATCTTGCGGTTTGCAGGATGGATTGGTTTTTGGGTGGAACTTGGGTTTGCTGTAGGTGCGGGACTGACCTTATTATTTGCCATTACCGGACGCAGTTTCAACCAAAATATTACATCTCCTGCATCTGTACCGGGAGCAGCAGTTAATTACACTCAATCCACTACACCAGGTCTTGGAATTGGAATATTTTGGGCAGGTTGTGGAATATTACTGTTGCTATTTAATGTTTACTTAGCGTTTCGACAAACAAGACTAGCTAGACGACTCCGCAATGGTGACATTAGCACGCATCCTAAGAAATCTGAAGTGATGCAAATTGTACGATGGGGTATTATTGCTAGCTTAGTAGGAATGCTAGCGACAATTATAGGAGGTGGTGTCACTCTCGCAGTACTACTAGCAAAATCAATTGCTGTACCTCAAGGTGTTGCTATAGTTGACCCCAATCGTATTATCCGCACGCTTGATATTTTTGTCGCCTTAGCTAACATGAATGGTATTACTGGAAACTTTGTAGGTTTAGTTGCGGGTTTAGGTATTTTGAATTGGTTACACAGAGAATAGCTTCTAATAATAGAGAACATTTGCTCACTCAAGATGAACTAGAAAAAGAAATTGCTAGTCGTCGTGGATTACAGGAAACTGATACATGAAGAACCACCTAGTTTAAGCAAGTACACCATTTAACACTAAGTTAATTGCTGCTTGCTTCACCTGCAATTTCTGCATCTCCTGCTGCCAAAATAGGTTCTCCATTAGTGAAAACAGTATGATTTATTTCTATATATTCAATCATTGATGTGTTAAAACACACTAAAAATATCTGTTGCAAATTATACAATTACTATCTAGTTATTAATTTATAAGATGTTTGTTGGGTTGCGCTGCGCTCCACCCAACCTAAAGTTATTGTTACTCTTCAAAAGTTTCTGGCGCCGCACTTTTTGGTTCGATGCTTGCTCCAGAGCGCTATTTACTATCTTTTACCAATGGTTATCACAGCAGGAATGCTTGGCATGTATGAATTTAGACACCGTATTCAGTAGTAATTTTTAAATATTTCAAAATACTACAAAACTGATCAAAAAAATGTAAAGTTTTTCTTTTAGATAGCATCGGATTCTGATAAGTTAGTATTCTGAAGCACTCCAAACGCCTTAAACGCTCAAAGCGCAGGCGCCGGGAATAACAGGTTTTGGTAATACCTCTATTAAAGTTATGTCGCTAATAGTACAAAAATACGGTGGTACATCTGTCGGTTCGGTTGAACGTATTCAAACGGTAGCGCAGCGTATCAGTAAAGCTGTGAAAGCTGGAAATTCGCTTGTAGTGGTGGTTTCTGCGATGGGTAAAACCACGGATGGACTTGTCAAGTTAGCGCATGAAATTTCTAGAACTCCCAATCGTCGAGAAATGGATATGCTGCTTTCGACGGGAGAACAGGTTACTATTGCCTTGCTGAGTATGGCTTTACAGGAAATTGGGCAACCAGCAATTTCGATGACAGGTGCCCAGGTAGGAATTGTTACCGAAGCTCACCATACGCGCGCAAGAATTTTGCATATAGAAACAGAACGATTAGAGCGTCACCTACAAGAAGGTAAAGTAGTTGTAGTTGCTGGGTTCCAAGGTATTAGCAGCACTGAGGCGTTAGAAATTACTACCTTGGGGCGGGGTGGTTCAGATACTTCAGCGGTAGCATTAGCAGCGGCATTACGGGCAGATTTTTGTGAAATTTATACCGATGTACCAGGTATTCTGACTACTGACCCGCGATTAGTTCCTGAAGCGCAGTTAATGGACGAAATAACCTGTGATGAAATGCTGGAACTAGCCAGTTTAGGGGCAAAAGTGCTGCATCCGCGTGCGGTAGAAATAGCCCGTAATTACAGTATGCCTTTAGTAGTGCGTTCGAGTTGGAGTGACCAACCGGGTACTTGGGTAACTTCAAAGAAACACGAAGAGCGTTCGCTTGTAAATTTAGAAATAGCTCGTCCAGTTGATGCAATTGAATTTGACGCAAACCAAGCTAAAATAGCATTATTGCGTGTTCCTGATAAGCCTGGAGTTGCCGCGCGCTTGTTTGGAGAAATAGCGCATCAAAAGGTCGATGTTGATTTAATTATTCAATCAATTCATGACGGTAATAGTAATGACATTGCTTTTACCGTAATGACACCGATATTAAAAAAAGCTGAAGCAGTGGCAGCCGCTATTGCACCAGTACTTCGCACCTCCCAAGCTAAATCTGAAGAAGCTGAGGTATTAGTAGAACAAAACATAGCTAAAGTAAGTATTGCAGGCGCCGGGATGATTGGGCGCCCAGGTGTAGCGGCGAAAATGTTCGCTACACTTGCTGAAGCTGGTGTAAATATTCAAATGATTTCTACTAGCGAAGTAAAAGTTAGCTGTGTAGTAGACGAAACCGACTGCGAAAAAGCCGTCACCTCCCTAGCAAAAGCTTTTGATATTACCACCTCCCCCCTCCACTCCTCGAATACTGTCCCACTCTCCCACTCTCCCGTTCGTGGTGTTGCACTCGACCTAAACCAAGCGCGTTTAGCAATTCGTAATGTTCCTGATAAACCAGGGATGGCAGCAAAGTTGTTTGGGTTACTCGCAGAACATAATGTTAGTGTTGATATGATTATTCAGTCACAACGTTGCCATATTATAGATGGGGCGCCAAGACGAGATATAGCTTTTACCGTCGCGCGTCTTGATGCTGAAAGTACCCAACTTTTTCTTCAACAAGCAGCAGTAGAATATGGTTGGGGCGAAGTGGTTTTAGATAGTGCCATCGCAAAAGTCAGTATAGTAGGCGCCGGAATGGTTGGGCAACCTGGTGTAGCAGCAAAAATGTTTGAAGCTTTAGCACAAAACAAAATTAATATTCAAATGATAGCTACATCTGAAATTAAAATTAGCTGCGTTGTTGAACAAGAGCAAGGTGTTAAAGCTTTGCAAGTCATTCACGAAGCATTTGGTTTAGCTGGTAGCGATAAATTTGTAGTTCCAGCGTAATTTGTAGCACATCTGTCCGAGATGTGTATTTATGTGTATTTATTTCACCACAGAGACACAGAGAACACGGAGAGAAGAATTATTAATTTAGGTAAATATTTAAAACCTTACTTCTCTACATTTCTTTTCTGTCTGTGCCCTCTGTGTCTCCGTGGTAAAAATATACTACTTTATGAAATTAACTAATGATTTATATCACAAGTTTTGGTGTATAGGCGCCAATATATAATTCTTCTAACTCTTACCTTTGTGTACTTTGTGTCTTTGTGGTTCATTTAATTTAAGATGCGGGCAAGGATGCCCGCTCCACAAGAAGTAAAATTAAAATTCAGAGACCACAGCCAATTGTTGAGGTTTTTTCTTGTCTTTTAAAGTTAGCGCTGCATTTAAAGTCATTTTAGGTTGATTGGGCTGCATAATAACCGCTTCATAACTTACAACACCAGCGGTTTCACTGCCAATACAACGCGCTGCTGCGAGTGATAAATCAAGACTACGAGGTGGAATATATGGTCCTCGGTCGTTAACGCGCACTATCACTGATTTTCCTGTTGTTTTGTAAGTTACTTTTAAATGCGTGTTGAATGGTAGTGTTTTATGAGCAACCGTGAGGTCATTCTGGTTATAAGTTTCACCATTGGCAGTAGTACGACCGTGAAAATAGCCACCGTACCAAGAAGCCAAACCAGATAATTTCTGATTGGAATAGACCAAACCATACATATCTTGCTGCCCTTCGGTGAGTGAAAGCTTTGGCGCCTTCAATGCACTCCGAAGATTATTCACCCAGTCAATAGCTATCAAATCAGCGCTTCGGGTTGTATTGCTGGATATTTCTTTGTTAACTCCCAATAAAAAGCGATTACCCGCCATTATTGCTGGGGCGCCGTCTACAGTAGCAGGTCGTAATTGAGATGGGTCTGAGACTTTGGACTGAAGAAGTTTATTCAAGCGTTGCTGCATAACGCTTGCCTGTAATTGGTTTGGCAAGTTAGCAATCAAGTGATTATCTATCCAAACTTCATAGTTTGTTTCATCGCGACGAACGGTTACAACAGACAAATTCGATGGACGCTTTGGAGACTCGAAGGAAATCGGAAGACGGAACAAGTTTCGCAATGTGGGAGGTAATCCGAACCGTAAGCTTCGTAAAATCTTGTTTGCAAAATCACTGTCGTTGTCGTTCGAGTTAAGCAACTGCGGTGCTGATGAAACGCTTGTTTTGACTGCATTTAAAGCCTTTGGTATGACTGTTGATGATTCGTGATTGCTACCTGTAGCTGAACAGAACTGACTGTTACTAGTCTTAACGTCAGTTGACTTCTTAGTCCTTAAATCTACATTTAAGAACTTACTAGTAGCTTTTTCTGAACTAGACGATAATTTTGCCGTTGGTATTTGCCTTGGAACATTTACAGTTATTTGATTCAACGACAAAAAACTACTAATCCAAGAAGTTACGAAAAAAATTCCAAGAAATAGCATGGTGTAGTATATATTTTGGTAACAGCACCTAAAACGGGTGTAAACCTACTCCTGAGATTATTAATTAAGTGCAAACTGGACTTAGCCGAGAACAAATATAGCCTACGGAACACATTAGACCTAAGCACCAAACAGAGCCTGATATAAATTACTGGAGTGATCCCCAGCAGAATTCATATTATCTTGTCCTTGTTAAACAAGCAAATAAAACTTTTCGATTTGTTCCCGACTTTTTCGAGCTTTTTGATTTGAATTTTTTATATATCTAAATTTTTGTGCTTTAAAATATGCAAAAATACTATTAATATCAACAGTCATTTCACTTAAATAATTCCAATGATTAGTCTAAAATATTACATAGTTGATGTTTTTGCTGAGGCTAAATATACTGGGAATCAATTAGCTGTATTCACTAACGCAGGCGCCCTAACGGAGTCGCAAATGCAAGCTATAGCTAGAGAAATCAACTATTCAGAGACAACATTTATTATTTCAGAGCAAGCAGTATCTGGGGGGTACAACGTTAAAATATTTACACCATCCCAGGAAATTCCTTTTGCAGGTCATCCAACCTTGGGAACGGCTTATATACTTCAACGAGAGATTATTAAGCAATCAGCCCAAAGAGTTATTTTGAATTTACAAGTTGGACAGATACCAGTTAATATCGACAGCAGTGGAGCGAATGAACCGTATTTATGGATGCAACAAAAGGCGCCCGTTTTTAGCAAGGAAATATTTTCTATAGAGATAATTGCGGAAGTTTTGGGAATAGAAATAAGTGAAATAGATACCAAGCATCCAGTACAAGCTGTTTCAACAGGTTTACCCTTTATTATTGTTCCTCTCAAGAATTTGGCATCGTTAAAAAAAGCAAAAGTAAATCAAGGCAAGTATTACAACCTAATTGAAAAAAGTAGCGCAAAAAGTATTTTAATTTTTTGCCCAGAGACTTACTACCCAGAGAATCATTTAAATGTACGTGTCTTTTGTGACTTCCTTGGCATACCCGAAGACCCAGCTACAGGAAGTGCCAACGGATGTTTAGCAGGTTATTTGGTCGAACACTCATATTTTGGTAAGAATGAAATCGATACGCGTGTTGAACAAGGTTACGAAATCAACAGACCATCTTTAATCCTCCTCAAAGCCAACAAAAAATCACCAAGCGAACCCATTGAAGTACATGTAGGAGGAAAAGTAATTATGGTCGCTCAAGGAGAATTTGTTTGAATCTCTCAGCACTCCTATATTGTTTTTAATGCAGTGATTGATAACATCACAAAAAGAAGCTGCTTGAATTGATGAGGTTTTAAAACAGCAGGGATTGAGGTAAATTTTAAATTGGTACCTTGTAAAGTACACTAGTTCTAGTCTGGACACCTCTACATGGCTCACAAAGGTACTAATTACCTTTAAATGTGAAAGAGATGCCAAATGTAACGGAATGCAACGTATAATGAAAACGACAAAACCATTAAGAAATATTGAAGAAAGTAAAGTAAATGCGAGTAGCAATCGCCGGAGCAGGTCTAGCAGGATTATCCTGCGCTAAATATTTGACCGATTTAGGTTATACTCCAATCGTCTTGGAAAGTCGAGACGTTTTGGGCGGCTTAGTCGCAGCGTGGAAAGATAAAGATGGTGACTGGTATGAAACTGGGTTGCACGTTTTCTTTGGCGCCTATCCCAATATGTTGCAGCTATTTAAGGAATTGGAAATTTCCGATCGACTGCAATGGAAGCAACATACAATGATTTTCAATCAACCAGAAAAGCCAGGTACTTACAGCCGCTTCGATTTTCCCAATTTGCCGGCGCCCTTTAATGGGATAGCAGCAATTTTGCGTAACAACGACATGCTCAGTTGGGGTGAAAAAATTGAATTAGCGAAAGGACTGGTTCCGGCGATGCTGCGGGGACAAAAATATGTTGATTCAACTGATAGATTTACATTCTCAGAATGGTTGAAACAGCAAGGTGTTGGCGATGATGTCGAACAAGGCATATTTATCGCCGCAGCTAAATCATTAAATTTTATCGACCCTGATGAAATATCTGCCTTAGTGCTGTTGACAGCTCTAAATAAATTCTTACAACAAAAAAACGGCTCACAAGTAGCTTTCCTAGACGGTTCACCAACCGAGCGTCTTTGTCAACCAATGGTTGACCACATCACCGCACGAGGGGGAGAAGTTAAAACGAATGCTCCTTTAAAAGAAATTTTACTGAACGAAGACGGTAGCGTTAAGGGTTTCTTAATTCGCGGACTAGATGGTAAAAGTGATGAGGTTGTTACTGCTGACCTGTATGTTTCAGCAATGCCAGTTGATGTGATGAAAGTTATGCTACCTCAAAAGTGGAAGCAAAACGAGTTTTTCCAAAAACTTGATGGCTTAGAAGGTGTACCAGTCATCAATATACATCTTTGGTTTGACCGTAAACTTACAGATATAGACAATTTGTTATTTTCGCGATCTAAACTTCTCAGCGTATATGCTGATATGAGCAATACCTGTAAGGAATACGCAAATCCCGACCGTTCTATGCTGGAATTAGTTTTTGCACCAGCAAAGGATTGGATAAACAAATCCGAGGAAGAAATTCTTAAAGCAACGCTTGTAGAATTAGAAACACTATTTCCTCAACACTTTGGTGGCGAAAACCCCGCAAAGCTTCTGAAACATCACGTCGTCAAAACACCTCATTCGGTTTATACGGCAACACCTGGTTGTCAAAAATACCGACCTTCACAAGTTACCCCGATTTTAAATTTTTACCTCGCAGGGAGTTACACCATGCAGCCATTCCTTGGCAGTATGGAAGGTGCCGTACTTTCTGGTAAACTGACAGCGCAGGCGATCAACGCCCAAGCACACCTAGAGGCGAAAACCTCGAGCAAGCCAACGCAAACCCTCCAGCCTGCAACGAATGCTGCAACTGCCTGATTCCCCCCCGTGCATGAAAACCTCCGTCTCTGCGGAAGAGTCCTACAATCTGTGTCGCAACCTCACGGCGAAGTACGCTAAGACATTTTATCTTGGCACTTTGTTGATGAGTCCGGAAAAACGGCGAGCTATTTGGGCAATTTATGCTTGGTGTCGCCGTACAGATGAACTAGTCGATGGTCCTGCTGCTGCGATCACCACACCCGAAACTCTCGACGATTGGGAGAAGCGCTTGGAGTCGATTTTTGCAGGTCGCCCAGGTGATGATTTGGATGTCGCATTAGTAGATACTCTTGATTGCTTCCCTCTGGACATTGAACCGTTCCGCGACATGGTTAACGGTCAACGAATGGACTTATTCCGTAGTCGTTATGACACCTTCGACCAACTTTATATCTATTGTTACCGCGTTGCTGGCACCGTTGGTTTGATGTCTACTTCGGTAATGGGTATTGATATATCTCAAAACTCGGCGCCTTGGAACCGCAATCGCCAGTTGTACGTTCCTACAGAAGAAGCCATTGCCCTCGGTATTGCCAACCAACTTACTAACATCCTTCGTGATGTTGGTGAAGACGCGCGACGTGGCAGGATATACCTCCCTTTGGAAGACCTCGCACGCTTTGATTACACCGAAGAAGACTTATTTAGAGGTGTAATTGATGACCGTTGGCGTGCGTTGATGCGGTATCAAATTGCCCGTGCCCGTGAATTTTATACCAAGGCTGAACGGGGAATTAGTTTCCTGGCGCCTGATGCCCGACTACCAGTATGGGCTGCTTTAATTCACTACAGCCGCATCTTAGATCGAATCGAACGCAACAACTACGATGTGTTCTCGCAACGTGCTTACGTACCACAATGGCGAAAATTAGGCAGCTTGCCTCTCGCTCTTATACGCGCGCAAGTTCTTTAACAGAATAAAAGAGCGAGAAAACCATTAGTAACACGTTGCAAACTCATTACAATGCAATTCACAACAGGCGCGTAAGGGTAAAAGAATTTCTTTATCCTTACGCCGCTTGCATTTAGGCGCCTGCATCGAAGCTAAATTACCTTTTTTAAAAATATTGTTGACATTCCCATTAAAATCATGTATATTTATTATTCGTACACCTGGAGAGGTGGCTGAGTGGTCGAAAGCGGCAGATTGCTAATCTGTTGTACGGCAGGTAACTCCGTACCGAGGGTTCGAATCCCTCCCTCTCCGTATCCAAGAACAAAGTTAAAAGTGGTGAGTGCTGAGTGAAGAAAGTTAACTTCAACTCTACTCATCACTCACCACTTTCTACGAGCGCACTAATTAAAATCCGCCAAAGTTATAACCAACACCGATTAAAAGTCCAACATCAGTTTGGTCAAAAAATCCAGCGTTGATTGCTGCGGTTGCTGTAAACTGTTGAGTTAGTGGAAAATCAACTCCACCTGTCACGAGGAACGCGATTTGTGAGTTATCGCCACCTGTTTTAATGGCGCCACCAACTCCAACATAAGGAGCAATTGGTAATGGTTCTACAAATGGGTCATCAGGTTGCTGTAGAGAAAAATCATAGGTGACAGGAATCAAAATGGCTGTGTTATTACCAAAAACTGCCGCAGGTCTCACTGAAAAAGTTCTTGTCAACCCGACTTTACTCATGACAGCAAAGTTACCATCTCCTAGTGCTGAATCTCCACCACCCAGTCCAATATTGCCTGCCACACCAACATAACTTGAGCCACCACGAGTTGTTCGACCTGGGTCGATATCTGCTTGTGCTACTTGTTTAGTGGTTTCTTGCTGGGTTTGTTCTGACTGTTGAACTGGAGTTGTTACTTCTTGTTGGATTAATGCAGCAGAAGTTGTTGCTGTAGTTCCTGGAACGGGTGTTACCGCTAAGTTATGCGCGCGCTTCAAAGCATTATTCAGCTTTTGGGCACTTGTGGGCACCGTTTCAGCTTGGACATTGCTACTTGCTAGCAGCACCATAGACGTTAGACTTAAAGCGCAAAAAATTCCGTTGCGAGAAAAAATACTCTTCACGTTCACTCCTCAAAAAATACTGTCACACCAATTATTAAGTTTAATTGCTAGACTGCGATTTTTAGCAATATTCAATATTTAACACCAAAAATTTAATTTCAACATCGTCTCGGAGACTAGTAAAGATAAAAATTTTTACCGGAGGATACTGTTATATAACATTGATTATACGGTTGACAACACTTAGTCTGCTTTTTTAGTACATGTTTACTTCACTCTCAAACTGAAACACATGGCAATCATGTTCATATTCTTAACATCAAATATTAATAAATACCTATATAGTTATAATTGTTATATTTTTTACTTTATAATCCACCGGAAAGTATTTTTTGTTGATTAATCAAAGCTTGCATTAAGTTTATTTTGTAAAAAAAATAACTTTTGTTGCATTTTCAATATTGTTCTTGATTTTCTCAATTTATTGAAAATACATTTAAGATAACATACGTAATAAATAGTGTATTGATTATATTTTCGTTCTTCTGTGTATAAAATTTGTAACTTTTAAATTTTATTAACTAGAAACTTTTGTTTGTTATATATAAACCAAAACTTATCTATCTTTAGGAATAAGTCTTTACGAAAATTTCATGAAGACATCAGTAGATTCATTTAAAAAAACTCCTGAAACAACGTAACAAGGGTATTTTATTGGATAATAACCAGAATTTTATTATATAGTTTTTGTAAAAGCCATAAAATATATATATGATTATCTAAAGAAATATGCTAATTTAACATTGAGATATTGGAAAAGTATCAATGCCTATTCGCTGAGTTCTTAAAATTCATTGATAGAAAAGATAGCAAATAATATCCGCGTCAAGCAAATATCTCCTCAAAACAATTTACGTTTGCTTAAAACTATTTTCACTCTTTGTACTAAACTTTTAACCTTAATTATCACATGAAAAGCCTTCTACCATGAATAAAGTTAAAATACTGAACTTAGAAATTGACAATTTATCAAAGGTAGAATTTTTAGATACCCTACAATCCGGTATTGTATTTACACCGAATGTAGACCATTTGATGAAGTTGCAAAAAGATCCAGAATTCGTCCAAGCTTATAGTGCTAGTAACTATAAAGTTTGTGATAGTCAGATACTGCTTTTAGCAGCTAGGCTATTGGGTACTCCTATACGCGAAAAAATTTCTGGCTCTGACTTATTGCCAGCTTTCTATACTCACCACCAGGAAAATGAAAGCATTAAAATATTTCTTTTAGGCGCCAGAGAGGGTGTTGCTGCTCAAGCACAGCAGAATATCAACCTTAAAATTGGTAGAAATATTGTCGTTGGCTCTTATTCACCAAGCTTCGGGTTTGAAAACAACGATTTAGAATGTCAGCAAATTGTTGAAATTATAAATAATTCCGGCGCCACTGTTTTAGTCATAGGAGTTGGCGCCCCAAAACAAGAGAAATGGATATGTAAATATAAGGAGCAATTACAAAACATCAAAATTTTCATGGCACTTGGCGCAACAATTGATTTTGAAGCAGGAAATATGAAACGGGCACCAAAATGGATTAGTCAGACTGGGTTTGAATGGCTGTTTAGATTGCTGTGTGAGCCTAAAAGACTGTGGAAACGTTATTTAATCGAAGATATCCCATTTTTACTTTTAATTTTAAAACAAAAGTTAAATTTGTACCTTACAAAGGACTATCTTAAGAAAAATTCTAAAGATAGCCGTCATTCTTGGCACACCGCAGGTAAATATTAACAAGAACATGTAGAGACGTGTTCACTTAGTGTCCCGATCTTAATAATCACGTCTCTACAATCACGTCTGTACATTTTGAATTTTTATGTAATTGCGCTAAGTTATATAAACATGCTTTTCTTGATACCATTTTAGGCGTAACATCAAGCCCAACTTTTTCTAATATTTTCTCCCAACGATACACCCAGTCGTTTCGTAAAAGTGTATTGACTATATTATTTTGTCGGATTTTATCCAAGCGCTCAGGTTGTGTATTCAATTCACAAATAATATCACCTAAATTATTTGTGTCATAAGCAATCGGAATCACAACGTCCTCCCAATCAAAGTATTCACTAAAAGCTTCGCAGTTTGGAGGTATGCCAATCATGACTGCACCTCCTGCTGCACCCTCAAAGAAGCGTGAACCTAATTCTTCCTGTCCACCAGTTTGTTCTGGTGTATCAAATTTTGCTTTATTCGCGATGAAGTAACGACTGCGCTTAATCAAATCACTATAAAGCTTTCGGTGTTCTTTATAGTTATTCATTTGCAGACCTTTAAGGGTATCATGTAAATATAGTAAATTTTGCTGTTTAGAAAACTCAAGCAATGACTGATGTACTATCGGAGAACGGCGCCCAATACTGTAAATATCGATACTTCTTTGTATATCAGTAGTCACAGGACAAAATTGAAGTGCATCGACAGCGTAAGGGATTGAATAGCAAGGACGATGGATTAAATCAGAAATTGCTTTGGCACTGGCTTTTTGAGTTGTGAAAATACAATCAAATTCTTTCAAAAGTTGTAAACATACTCTTGTTTTCGGGTTGCTCAGTTCTTTAACCCATATTTCGTCAATCCACAATACTGCTTTACGGCATTTTTCTCGCCATCCCTTAATCGAGTTGATGCACGTAATATCCCAATAATGCTGACAGATGAAAAAAAACAAGTCATACTCTTGTTCCACACGTGATGTTATACAGCCAGATTGAAGCCATTCTTTTCTGGCTGTTTTTACGGCAAGATAGTTTGCTAAAGGTTTATATACTTTGTTGGTAAAATTAGAATTAAGTACTGGTGCCAATACGTTTGCACTATCAAATTCACAAATCGCATCTTCAAACTCAAATTCCGCTGAACGATATGCTTCAGAATGAAAACCGCGCATTGATGCAATTAGAATGCGTGCTGTGCCGTTAGGATTATATTCTGATGTACTATCAAAATAGTTGCTGGTTAGATGATTATGATTATTAGATGACATATCAAATAGTGATTTATTGCTAGTTATTGATAGCATTTGTAACTTTTGTAACAAATTTTTGCTGTCTTGACTGTAGCCATTGAAGACGTTCGTCAAAAAGCTTGTGAGAAGTGTCTTCACTAAAGTTGCTAACTTGTAACAAATTAACCAAAGTATAGGCAAATTCATCAGGAGTAAGAGCGACTTTAACAAAAGATGGATAGCCAAGAATGCCTCGCAGAGCGGTAGGAGTGGCAACTATTGGCAAACCAGATGCAATAGCATCAAGTGTTTTAATCTGAACACCACCACCTGCCACTGAGGGAATAGCGATGACTTTAGACTGTGCCATGAATGCTTGAGCGTCTGGTACAAAACCACAATATTTAACATTAGTGTACTCATCACGTAACCATTCGGCGCCTTTTCCGGCAACATGTATTGATATATGTTTGGGTAAGCATGGGTAAACAGTTTCAAAAAACCACTTCAAACCCAATAAATTAGCTTTCCAAGTCCAGCTACCAATAATACCAATGTCAAATTTGTTCTGATTCTGTGAATGTGGGGGTTTGTAGCTTGGAGTTAAGCTAGAAGGTAAATCAAAAACTGTAGAATGTGGATTGAGTGCATGAAAGTACTTTGAATCATGCTGAGTGAATGTCCAAACTTGGTGGGCTATACTTGCTAATGTATCTTCGCTCTTTTTAATTAGATGCGCTTCACGTGAATAAATTTGCTTAGATAGTAAGTTTCGCGCACTGCGATATTGAGCTAAATAAACTTCATGCTCAACATTGTGAGCTACAAATATAATTTTGCTTTTCTTATGAATTTGATTTTGCGTTAGTAAATTAGTTATCCATCCAATTTGAGCATGGTCGATAATTACAATCTCATAATCATCTCTATCTAAAAGTAGGTTGACAATTTCAATATATTCTGCAGAGTAATATTTTTTAGAAGAGTAAGGCAAGTTTCTCAACAAGCTACTGCCCATCCATAGTAAAGGAGATAGAGAAGATTTATGGGTTTCTATGCAACGGGCGCCTACAATAACTTCATTCGGTTTTTTGACATCAGTATCACCAAGTCGATGATAACCAACAATAACTACTTCATATCCATTTTGTTCTAATACATCAATGAAACTTTGTGAAGCAATTTCACCCCCTGTTTTTTTAGAACTGGGAAGAACTGTTGTTAAATATAAAATTTTCATGCCTTTATATCAAACTCCATGTGTAGTTTTATAAGCTTGATATCGAACTCCGATTAATCCAGCGATAGTACCAATACCCCTGTAAACATTGAGCAATGCAGTAATTAGCGCATGTTGCCCTAATATAACAGAGGGGAAAATCATACAAAATCCTTTGGCAATTAGTGCTAAACCTTTCAGAACACGTATACTAATTACTGGAATTGAAGGATAAAGTTCGCGTTCACAGCGACTATGAATACTCCAACCAAAATAACCACGTTGCAAAACCCATTGAACTGTAGTGCGAGTTGGAGGTATCCATTCATGAACTAATGCCTCCTGTGCCCAGATAAACTTATTTCCTGCTTTTCTTAGACGCATGAAAAAGTGTGAATCTTCTCCACCAGTTAATGCAAAGCGTTCATCAAATTTATCGATTTGCTTTAAAGCATGACTGCAAATCAAGACATTGTTAGTAGCTGCAACTTCGAGTTCATGACCAGTAGGATAGCAACGTGACTCAAAAAATTTACCCTTTGTTACCCATTGCGGAATATCCGACTTCATAAAGTGAGGTATTACTGGTCCTGTCACTATGTCCGCATTGTAAGTTTGTTGGACAAACAGTAATTCATCTAACCAAAACTTATCGGGAACCTCATCATCATCAATAAAAGCTAGAAAATTTGTATTTTCGCTCCTTGATGCGACTGCACGATTACGCGCGTAGGAAATACCTCGTCGTTCTTCAACACAATATTTTAGCGACCACGGAAAATCAGCTTCGATCTTCGCACAAACTTCATGGGCCGAACCTGTGATGTCATTATCAACTACAATAACTTCAATATTAGGTGCGTCAGATTTTTTGAAGGCAAGCTCCTTTAGCCCTAGTAGCAAGCGTTCCAGTCCGAATGGACGCTTATAAGAAGCAATGCATATACTAACCAACATCCGTTAAACCTCCCCATCAGTATTCGATGCTGTTAATTCAAACCATTGATCATCGCTAATTGCAGTTGCATATCTATAGACTTGCGACTGCTCTAAGTTAATTGACACACTAAACGCCGTTGAAACGTAAATTATCCAAAAAATACTGTTAGTTGCTAATAATGTGCTTTCGCTAACGTTATAAATAAATAGGAAAGTCAAATAAAGCAAATGCCATATTCCTTCAACATTTTGTGTTGTTCGCAAAAGCTTAATACTTTTGAAAACAGCTATCAAGTAACTACATACAAATGCGATTAATGCGGGAATACCCAATTCTACTAGCAAGTCCATCATACCGTTGTGACCATAAGGACACTCCCATGCCAGCTCTCGCCAAACCGAAGCGGTCACTTCACTATCCCAATCACGCCAAAACGCATTAAATCCATAGCCAATCAAAGGACGTTCGGCAATTTTTTCAAGCATTACCGACCATATATCAGTGCGTCCTGTTAATGTTAGGTCACGTCCAACTGCACCCGCAATAACATCAAGATTATCTATTATCAATATCCCTCCACTCCCAACTACAAGTACGACGCCAATTGTAAAAGGAATGACATAAGAGTAGTTCCATCGCCATGACCGATAAAGTAAGAACGTCACAGTTAGCACAATACATGCAATGATTGCTGTTTTTGACGTGCAAAGTATTATCAATGCTACTGATAAACTATAACCAACCCAACATAGCCATTGATAATTGTATTTTGTTGCCGTGCCAAGTGCAGCGAACAGAAATACTAAGTTACTTAACACTGAAACTCGACCCAAAATATTTTTATGCGTCATTACTCCTCGCCATGCACCTGCGTGAACACCTCCTTCTTGAACGCTCATTACACCATAGAACGGAAGTGCTATCGCAAACACAAAACTTAGTACCACTACTAGTCCACAAGCACAAGCAAGCAGTTGTAGTTGCTCGCGTAGACTAAACCGTATAGCCAAATACGTGCCAAATAAACTTGTGCCTAACAGTAAAATACTTCTTCGAGTTGTAATATCAGGCGCCACTGTCCACAACATGGACGCAATGCTGATTCCAACGAGCAGCCAAATCCAAATATCATAACTCACAACACGCTGAAAACTTTTCCATTGAAACCCAATTAACACCAACGTAACCGCATAAATGCCCATGAAAATCAAAGGACTATACGGGTCTGGTGTATTAACAGTAGCATCTTCACTGTCCAAAAGAACAGGTACTACCGCAGTTGTGGAAAAGAACAGCGAAAGCACCGCAAATACTTTTTCAATAATCGTTGGAGTTTTAAGCATCGTTGATATTAGCTTCAGTATTTTTACTTCTTAAAGAGAAAAATACGTAGTTTACAAAACTAGTTTTATTGCTCATAAACATCATAAACCCGTTTAGGTACTTGTATGAAGAATCTATAAATCTTGTTTCTATGGAAATACGCTTAGTAACATTCAAGTTGACAAGCGTAGGCGTAACCTTATATGTAATGATATTCTCAGAATAATAATGATTAGTGTAGTCATATTGAGTTGACTTCATTTAATCTTCATTCGATAGGTTCGCTTACAAATTTTTCGTAAAGTCGAATAAGTCGAACGATTTCCGAATATATGTTAAGAAAAGTAAATTTTGAGTATTTTCACGCTGATAAGAGCAGCATAGTATTAAGAATGGGTAAAGATATGAACAATTTTTGATGCAGTCAGGCTTTAAGAGCATGAACTCATGGAATAACTGAGATAAGACGTATATAGAATAGGTTTACCCGACTTAAAGCGCCTGCATGTTAACTTAAAGTTGAGCTTTGCAGTGATATTAAAGCATGTGTTTAACTGTAATATGTAATATATTCTAAGTAGAAAACATCTAGAACATAAATTCAACCATTTAATAATCCAACAATCAATCACGGGTTTTCATGGGAACACAAATACCGACAAAGCAAAATGGCGCCTCAAAGGTTAAAAATCCTTACTCTACAGCACGCGAAGCTTTTTGGGCAATTAAAAAGCCAGAAGAAGAAGAAAACTCTATATTCATCCCAGCTTTGGGAGTTCTGCGTCGTCGAGCCTGGTTAATCGCAGTGGTAACAGTGGCAGTAGCAGCAACTTCAACTGTGTGGTCAGCAACGCGGACACCCAAGTATGAAGGTCGGTTTCAAATAATGGTGGAACCATTGAAAACTACTGATAGCGAACTATTGAAGTTATTATCTAAAACACTTCAACAGAACGTAAATGAGATTACCAAGCAAAACACAACAGCGTTAGACTATAACGCTTTAATGGAGGTACTTAAGAGTCCCAAGTTAATTGGCCCAGTTGTTAAAGAATTAAGAACTGAGTTTCCAGATATCAACTACGACCAATTAGTTGGTTCCGATGTAGCAGGTAAGACACCAGCTAACCGTGAAGGTACGCTATTAATGACGCGGATTGCGAAAGGAAAAGATGAATCGCGTGTAATTGAAGTCCGCTTCCGTGATAAGAATCCACAGAAAATTGAGTCTGTATTACAAGAAGTATCTCAAGCTTATCGCAAGTATAGTATCGAACAGCAGCAATCTAGTTTGCGACAAGGTATGAAATTTGTCGAGCAGCAAGTACCAAAGTTGCAAATGCGCGTCAGCACACTCCAAGGACAACTTCAAGCATTTCAACAGCGTTACAATTTTTACAACCCGCAGCTACAAGGTGAGCAGTTGTTAAACCGACTAGATAATATTAAAGTACAACGTCTGGAAACCGAGCGAAAATTTTTAGAAGCACGGTCATTATATACATCACTGCAAGGGCAATTAGGAATGTCACAAAGTGATGCAATCGCTGCTAGTGCTTTATCGGAGTCCCCCCAATATCAACAACTACTAACTCGTATTCGAGAACTTGATGCTCAAATCGCTGCCCAGTCAGTGCGATATCAAGAAGCAAGTCCCGTGATGCGAAGTTTACGAGAACAGCGCGAAAAACTCCTACCATTATTACAGCAAGAAGAACAATTAGCATTGGGCAACCGTACAGGTGCAAGATTTCCATCATCCGTTGCCACCTATCAAAATACAGTACGACGTGATTTAACCAAGCAACTTGCTGACAGCACCAATCAAATGCAGTCACTAGATGCGAGTTTGCGTGCATTGACCCAAGCTGAGTATCAACTTAACCAACAAATCAACCAATATCCGCAAGTCGCACGTCAGTACGCAAATTTACAGCGCGATTTACAAATAGCCACCGATACCCAAAATCAACTGCTTGCAAGACAAGAAGCTTTGCGAGTTGATGTCGCACAACAAGAAGTTCCTTGGGAGATAATAATGCCTCCAACCTTGCCGCGTGACAAGCAAGGTCGCTTAGTTCCTGCTTCACCCGCTCCCTCGCAAAACATTATGCTGGGTGGAATTGCTGGCTTACTTCTTGGTACAGGCGCCGCATTTGTGCTAGAAAATTTAAAAAATGTTTTCCATGACCCAGAAGAAATAAAGCGCACAGCAAAATTACCTATTATTGGTGCCATACCTTTTTGTCGAAACATTTCCACTCCCGCAATCGGCAATGTCGTAAAATTTAACGTTAAAGATAAAGAACAGACAGAATCAAACCTTGCTTTGAAGCAAAACGATAAAAACGCGGTTTTCACGCAAGCATTCTGTTCGCTTTATAACCGCGTACAATCCATGAGCCAAGAAATGCCACTTCGTACAATATCTGTAACATCTACAACATCAGGTGAAGGTAGAACTACTGTTGCAGTTAACCTGGCGCAGATAGCAGCAGAAGCAGGGCAAAGAGTTTTACTTGTTGATGCTGATTTACGACATCCACAAGTTCATACTCAATTAGGCATACCAAATACTGAAGGATTAAGCGAAGTACTTTCACAAGGGTTAGACATAAAAGACTCTGTTCAGCAATTACCAAGAGAAGACAACTTATATGTGTTGACTGCGGGTAAAGCAAAAGCCAACCCAAACAAATTATTCACCTCTAGCCAAATGGATAATTTTGTTGAACTATCACGCACACATTTCGACTTAGTGATTTATGACACACCGAATATGTTAGGGCGATTAGATACAAACGCCTTGATAAATCACTCTGATGGTATACTACTTGTCGTTGGACTAGGTAAAACAAGACGCCCTAACTTTAAACAAGTAATAGAGGAGTTAAAATCCGGACGAATAGGAATTTTAGGAATGGTGACAAATAGTTTGGATTCATTAAAGTGAGTGTCATTCAAAATCTAATTGCACAAATTCAAAACAAGCTATCAAACCAGTTCCTGCGTAACCTAAGCTGGTTGGGAATGGCGGAAATTATCTATCGTATTTTCCGCTTATTGCTCGTTGCCATCATGGCTAGGTTTTTAAGTGACTATGACTATGGCTTAGGCGCTATAGTCTTAATGGTACGAGAATTTGCCATTAATTTTAGTAACTTAGGCATTGGTGCCAAAATAATTCAAGCCGAAGAAAAAGAGTTAAAACAACTATGTGACTCAGCGTACTGGTTAAACTGGGTAATTTTTGGTAGCTTGTTCGTAATTCAATGCCTTGTTGCATTTCCAATTGCCTGGGTAAAAAATACTCCGGAAGTTATTTTACCTATTTGCGTATCAGGAATTGCTTATTTAATTTGGCCTGTTACTAGCATTCAGAAAACTTTAATTCAAAGAGAAAACCGCTTCAAAATAATTGCATTTACCGATAGTCTACAATTTTCTTTAGCAAGTATTGTATCTGGTTTATTCGCCATTATGGGTTTAGGAGTATGGGCATTTGCATTACCCCCTGTCATAATTGCTCCAATGGAAGTTATTATTTATAACAGATACCATAACTGGCGAATCAAAACTGGTTTTACAACCAAGTATTGGCGCTCAATTTGGAAATTTGGTAGAAATATTTTAGCCATAGGTTTATTCAAAACGCTACGGAATAACTTAGATTACTTAATAATATTTAATTTTCTCGGAGTCAAAGAACTAGGAATATACTTCTTTGGTTTTAACGCTGGTTTAGGAATTAGTTTAAGTATTATTAATGCCGTAAACTCTGCCATTTTACCACATTTATGTGCAGTACGCTCTGAAATTAATGAACTTAAAAAAACTTACTTTCATAGTCTTAAAATAATTGCGCTAATTATTTTCCCTTTCGTATTACTACAATCAACTCTGGCGCCGTTTTATGTGCCAATAGTTTTCGGACAAAACCGGGTGAATGCGATTCCCATTATCATTATAGTGTGTTTATCAGCACTTCCACGACCTTTTGCAGATGCAGCTTCTCAGCTACTAGTTGCAGTCGGTAAACCAAATATAGACTTGCGCTGGAACGTTATATTTACTTTAATATTTGGAGTCACGTTGCTGGTTGGCGCCAAATTTTCAATACTTGGAGTCGCAATAGCCGTTTTGTGGGCACACGTTACCTGTTTACCCTTATTTTCCCTTTGGGTAACACAGCATGTTTTTGGAAAAAAATTAAATTAAACATCTGAGAGTAGAATGGATATTTTGTAGAATGGGCATCCCTGCCTGTTCTATATTACATATTAGTCAAAATATATACTCAAACACAAAATAAAAACTCGACTTTTGCACAATATAAATACTGAATATCAAGTATCCGCTCATAAAATAATACCAGTACAGAGATTGAGTTACTTCTCGCAAAACATCTACAATTAGGGCTTTTATGTAATGTGTTTGTGGTACTACGCGCTTAAAGCAACTTAGTACTACTGGTTAAGTTAACCAGTAGTACTTTCAGTTTCTGTCCCTATTCTAAAAGGGAACCCATTACCTAGAAAATTTCTAGAAAAAATCTTCCTGACTTCGATGCCAAGCTTACAATTTTAATGATGGTGGCTTGTGCCACCCTACTTGTTAAATAAAATAAATCATCCGTTACATCCGTTTATCATCCGTTGCCAAGACTACGAATAGCTTCTACAACTTGCTGTGAAATAAAGGGTAAAATATCGCGACTTTGGGCTTGGGGTTTTCCTTCGGTAAATACAATCAATAAATAAGGGCGTAAATCTGGAATTTCTATATAAGCTGCATCATGACGTACTTGGCTTGTCCATCCTGCTTTCGACCAAATTTGTGCATTCTCAGGAAGTCCGGCGCCTAAAAAACCAGTTATTTGGTCTTCTTCGACTTCTTGAGGTAATAATTCTGGCTTAATATCGCGCTTCATTAACTTCATCATCGCAGTTCCGCGCGTGCTTGAAACAGCTACCCCACCAACAATACTGTGTAATAACCTAGCTGTTGCGTTAGTTGTTAACATATTGCGATTTTCAAGCATTTGCCCGTAAAACGCGCGCTCACGCCCATATGGTCCATCGCACCAAGTTTTTTGACAAACATTTATATCGCCTAATTCATCCCAACCCAAAGACTGATAATATCTATTGACTATTAAACGTTGATATTTCCAAGTGTCAAATGGGCCGGGTGGAAGTTCTGGGCCAGAAGTCGTACCGCTAAGTATATCCATTACTAAGCTAGTTGCATCGTTGCTAGAATCAACAATCATGTCGCGCATTGCCCGTTCTAACTCTTTCGACTCTCCTGTCATGCCTTTTTCTAACCATTCGTGTGCAGCTACTAGATAAAATAACTTCACGACACTGGCAGGATACACACGTTCTCTTCCGCGATAAGTAAATCCACGCACAGGATGATTCCAAAAAGCATCTGGTGTTAGTGCCCCACCAGTATTTACAAGTACGGGCGGGTCGTAGACAATCCAAGTCAGTGCAATTTGTTCACGGGCGAGTGTTGAAAATTGAGAAAAAGTAGTCTCTAAAACACTTTGCCCAAGTTGTTCTAATTGTTCGTCTGTACTGAAAAAGTTCATTTTTTTGTTTTTAATATGGAATCTAAAACCCAAAATCAGTTGTATCGGGATGAGTACAAATGTCTAGCTGACTTAAATGTATATGATTCCCCTGAATGCTCTCGACTTGCAACGCAAGCAGCAGCAGGACGACATCTAAAATTTACATCAAATCAGGATACAGCTATTAAGGTACTTTTGTGTGAAGATAATTACCCTGGCTGGTTAGCAGTTTCAGATTTAAATTTACTACAACCAGCTAATATACCTTACCAACCTCAAACATTTGCAGAAGAAGATATTAAAAAATTTTTGCCACAGGTAATTGACTTTACCCACCATGCTATGCAGCAACCTAATTACTACTTATGGGGTGGTACAGTAGCACCAAATTATGATTGTTCAGGTTTGATGCAAGCTGCTTTTGCATCGGTAGGGGTTCGTCTTCCTCGTGATGCCTATCAACAGGAAGCTTTTTTATTACCTATTAATGTTTCACAATTAGAACCAGGAGATTTAGTATTCTTTGGAACTCCCCAAAAAGCAACACATGTGGGACTCTATTTAGGTGATGGTCGCTATATCCATAGTTCTGGAAAAGAGCAAGGACGTAATGGGATTGGTATTGATATCCTCTCGGAACAAGGGGATGCTGTTAGCCAGTCATATTATAAACAGCTGCGCGGCGCCGGTAGGGTTATTAAGAGTTTTGAGGGATTGGTATGAGGAGTGGGTTCATTTCGGAATTAATGATTGGGCAAAATGGGGTTTCGCCAATTGTTCCTGATGTGTCAATAGTGGCGCCAGTGTACAATGAAGTCGAAAGCATCCCCCATTTACTCGATGCTATTACGTCTGTTTTTATACACAGTGAATTAAGTTATGAAATTATTTTGGTAGACGATGGTTCTACTGATGGGTCAGCGCAGTTACTTAAGCAACAAGCACAAACTCGCAATGACTTAAGAGCAGTAATTTTACGCCGTAACTACGGACAAACTGCGGCGATGGCTGCTGGTTTTAATCATGCACTAGGTAAATCAATTGTAACATTAGATGCCGATTTGCAAAATGACCCAGCCGATATACCGTTACTGTTAGCAAAGCTTGACGAAGGCTATGATATGGTTAGTGGTTGGCGCCAAAAACGTCAAGATAAAGCTTTAACAAGGTTGCTGCCTTCCAAAATTGCTAACTGGATAATTCGTCGCATCACTGGAGTACGAATTCATGATTATGGCTGTTCGCTCAAAGCATACCGCACAGAACTTGTAGCGGATATGAATTTATATGGCGAATTGCATCGTTTTTTACCAGCTTTAGCGTATATCGAAGGCGCCCGTATTGCGGAAATGCCCGTTAGACATCATGCTCGACGTTTTGGTAGTAGTAAATATGGACTGTCAAGAACTTTCAGAGTCATGATGGACTTACTTACTATAGCCTTTATGAAAAAGTTTCTTACCCGTCCCATGCACGTGTTTGGACTATTCGGACTTGGTTCAATTGTATCGGGTGGCGCCATTAGTATTTATTTAACTTTTGTCAAATTAGTATTTAACGAGGATATTGGAAATCGCCCATTATTAATTTTAGCCGTACTGCTTCTTGTTACAGGTGTACAGTTATTTTCATTTGGTTTACTCGCAGAACTACTAATGCGTACCTACCACGAGTCACAAGGACGACCCATATACCGTGTGAGGGAAGTTGTAACAAAAGATGTGAAGTAATGTAACAATAAAGGGATTAATTCTTAATTCCTCCAAACGCATCTACCGTGGACGCTTTACACACATTTGATTCAAAATTGCGCCGTAACCTGCTGGTATTATTTGCAGCAGGTTTATTATTCTGGTCAAGTATGGCTTCGCTGTTGCCAACACTGCCCTTGTATATACAGCATATTGGAGCAACTAAGCAGCAAATTGGAGTGACGATGGGCAGTTTTGCTATCGGTTTGTTGCTGTTTCGTCCCTATTTGGGAAAATTAGCTGACGAACGGGGACGTAAAATAGTACTAATTATTGGTGTGTTAGCTGCTGCTTTGGCGCCACTTGGTTATACAATTGCAACATCAGTACCTGTGTTAATGGCATTACGCGCGTTTCACGGTATTAGCATTGCTGCGTTTGCAACTGCCTTCAGTGCCTTGGTTACAGATATTGCACCTAGTAAGGTTCGGGGTGAAATTCTAGGTTATATGAGTTTGGTTAACCCCATTGGTATGGCAATAGGTCCAGCAATAGGTGGTTATTTACAAGAATCTGCTGGATATGTACCTTTATTTTTACTTGCAACTACACTAGCTACACTGTCATTACTTTGTACATCACAAGTTGTGACTCCACCTTTAGCGACACCGATCTCAGGTGAAACAAATAATGGTAAATATAAATTTTGGCAAATTTTACTAAGTCCAAGAGTCCGAGTTCCAACCATTGTGATGCTGCTTGTTGGACTAGCATTTGGAACCATCAGTACATTTGTGCCTTTATTTCTCAAATCTACTCAAGTGGATTTGAATGCAGGATTGTTTTACACCGCAGCAGCAATTACAAGTTTTAGTATTAGATTATTTACAGGCAAAACTAGCGACCGCATCGGACGAGGTTTATTTATAACTATAGGTATTGCCTGCTATGGCATAGCAATGTTTGTATTGTGGCAAGCAAACACCGCAGTTGACTTTTTGTTAGCAGCTTTAATTCAAGGCGCCGGGGGTGGTACATTAATTCCAATGATAGTAGCGATGATGGCAGACCGTTCACTACCCCAGGAACGCGGAAGAATTTTTGCGTTGTGTATTTCGGGGTTTGATGTTGGTATTGCGATAGCAGGCCCAGTATTAGGTTCTGTTGCGGAACAAGTTGGTTATCGCAATATGTTTGGTTTTGTAGGTGTACTGACTGTGATAGCCATTATGATTTTCTTTACTCAGTCAAGTAAAGACCTCTATTCTTCAATGCGGTTTGCTTTAGGAAGAGGTCGGGATGCGTATACATTAAATAGTGCTGAGTAAAAACTGCTGAGTGCTGAGTGAAAAATTTCTTTTTCTTACTCAGCACTCACCACTTTAAACTTTACACTAATATAAAACGGGCGGGAAGGGATTCGAACCCCTGACACCGTGGTCCGTAGCCACGTGCTCTAGTCCACTGAGCTACACGCCCTTGCACTCACAAGAATAAATATTAGCATAGCCATTACAAAAGCACAAGCCAATGAACGAAAATTTTTCTACCAACCTCAGTCACCTAGATCAGAAAGGACAAGCGCAGATGGTAGATGTCTCGGAAAAAGCGTCTACTGCGCGTACTGCTGTTGCAGTTGGACGAGTACGAATGTTAAGCGAAACGTTTGCTGCTATTGAAGCGGGTAACACACCAAAAGGTGATGTACTAGGGACTGCAAGACTTGCGGGAATAATGGCAGCGAAACAAACCGCGAACTTAATACCGCTGTGTCATCCTCTTCCGATACAGAAAGTCGAAGTTCAAATAATACCCCAACCGCAATTACCAGGTTACGAAATTCGAGCGACCGTTAAAACCAAAGCGGAAACAGGGGTAGAGATGGAAGCATTAACAGCAGTATCCGTTGCAGCACTCACTTTATACGATATGGCAAAAGCATTAGAAAAATCGATTCAAATAGAGTCTGTTCACTTAGTAAGCAAAACAGGTGGTAAATCTGGAGACTACGCAATATAAGTGTAAAATTATTTAATTGGTTCCAATACTTATGTCGATAAAAATAATTGATTATCTTAAAGGTGATAAGAGAAGAAATGAAGGGTTATTTTATAACCCCTCTAAATTTACCAACCATTATTTTAATTACACATCTCAACAATTGTAGCTTTATACAATTTATTTCATGCTACTCACAGCTTGGCTAACCGCAGTAGGACTAGTATATTCATTATCGGGTAACTGTTCTAAAACTGAGATTGCATTATCATCGGCGCCATTTTTTTGAGCTTGTTTGACCAACTTCTCTCTACTTGCTGGATAATCCATGCCTTTTAAATGCTTTTGTAATTGAATTGGATTAATCTTAGCCATAAAAGCGTTTCTCTATTTAAGCAACATTCATATATTTACAAGCTAAAAAATTAACTACCTCTACCAAAAGATAAAATAAATCAGAATTAAGTAAATAAAAACCTCATCCACTTGACTGATGAGCCGTATTTTCGGCTTTCTTAAGTTAAATATATAGAGTCATGGTAAGACAAACAAATCAGCAAGCGATAAACGGGCAACAAAGTATACAGCAGAACCAACAAACCCAACAAAATAATCACATGCAAAGCGTTCAAAACCAGCTTTGAATCTTAGAATAGGATACAATCCTAGTTGGTAAGATTCTGAAGTATATATATGCCTCCGCGTTGGCCTCGTATTCCCACTCGTCAAGACCCCGAATATCGTAAATTGGACGACCGCATGAATTTTGCCGTGCATGTGGCAATCTTTGCTGCTACCAATTCTGGAATGTGGTTCTTCCATAACTTTCTCAAAACAACTTGGGAGTGGTTGCCTTGGGTGACTCTCACCTGGTTAGGTGTATTGCTAGCACATCTTATATATATTGCCGTACTAGCAGATTATTCTAATACACCCCCAAAATCTACATAGTCAAACAATACTGGCGCCGCTCCTTAATTGTAACTTGAGGTAGTGGAGCCAATTTAGGTAAGGGCGCCATAATGAATAATAGCTCGGAGTCTGAATAAAATATCTTACAGAGGTTTATTTTTTATGGCAAACACAAACACCACAGAACTCCTCGAAGCCTTAGCTGCTGAAATTGGCGAAAATATATATATTGATATCGCCAAGTGGCATCTGTACTTATCGAATGCAAAACTGCATACAGTGGTAGCTGAGAAAATGTATCCGCTATTAACGTCAAAGTCTGTAAGCGAAGACCGGGTTACCCAAGTTCTACAATCAATCTCCGTCAAAATTGGTGGTGGCAGACGCGAATTACCTTTAGCCGATTTACTGCCACTTCAATGCCAAGTCAACTTAGTTGATATACTTGAAAAGTTTCAGTACAATATGTAAAAAATGTACTACAGGTAGATTGAATTATACTGGGATGTTTCAGATAATTACTTAGTTAAAAGCAGTAAAAAGTTAAAAAGAGACAATTCTATGTCCCAGTATAAATTCCACAATGAATATACATTAGCCGAAGTGGCAGATGAGTTGGGTAAAAAAGCTTTAAAGCTGGGTTTAATACCTAGTTTTGTAGTCCGTTACTTCTCTGACTCTCGACAGTATTATATTCCCAATGAAACTGACTCGGAACCTCTTACACCTGAACAAGCGTACATGCAACTCAAGGCAATGGTCGAAAAAGCTGGACTATAGAAACCCGCTTTCTTGGGACATGAAAAAACCCGGTCAACTAGAACCGGGTTTTTAATTATTTAACGTTAATAAGCAGATTTACCCAGATATAAAATTTTACTTGTCGTTAATTCGACAAAATTATAATAATTTTGATAAGCAATTTATCGCCTTAGTAACCTTAAGCTACAAAGGCGCCTGATGGAATTGGTACAAGTTGAGGGGTAGACAAACAAGTACCCTGCCTGTACCAAACCCCCTCAACTTCAAAAGCCTCAAATTGAGTTGTTAAAACTGCCCAAGCTTGCTCATTTAACCCAGCAGAGTAAGTCCAGGTAAATTGCCTATCTTGATGCAGTCGTCTTTCGAGTTCCGCCAAATCCTCTGGTAGCCAAAAGCGAGTCATAACTCTCTGGGTGGCTATCTCAGGGGAGGTTTGTAACAAATCAGCCATCGGCTGATTCACGATAATTTGCTTGCGGGTATCTTGTCTAACAATGCTAATTGGTCGCTCGCACTCAGCAGCTACAATCATCCGACGCAGTAGTCCAACTGGCATTTCCAATTGGCTACAAAAAACGGCGCCTTCTGTATGTAAAATACGTTCGGCAGTTTCGGATGGTGTAGGAGCAGCACCAGAAGACATCCATGAGTAAAACTCAATAGGATGCTTACAGCGTCTCCAGCCAATCCGAACTTTGCCATTAAACTTAGCTGCCGTCTCGCTCAAAGCTTCTCCATAACTTTGAGCCAGGTGAGTTGCATCTCGCTTAGTAGGAGCAACAATTGAAACCCCTTCGTAAGAGATTTTATAGTCCCAACCAGGTAAATTCAGAATCTTAAGAATACTCGCACTCACCTTCTTTTATACCTCCAGTATATTTATATAGTTTTACACCAGATAAACTGCTTTCCACGGAAACTTTATAGGTTTCTTGCCAAATAATTTTTCTTTCTTCCTCTGTTAGAGCGAGAGAAGACGTGATAATGGCAAAGTCCCCTGGTGTTGGTAGTACTTCCCCTTTTGCTATTGCTTGTAGATTTTTAACGCCACAACGCTTAAGTTTGGGCATATTGACCCTTACTAAGTCCGCTACTGTTCTTGGAGCGCAAGACTCCAAGTCATGCGACACACCCTTAGAAGCTACCCACTCGTACAAAATTTCCTCAAGAACATCACTTTGCGACAAACCCTCACGAGCGCAAATACTCTTGAAAGTCCGTGCTAAAGTGCTTGGTACATAACCGCTGACTTGCTTATATTCGTCAGAACGTCTTCTGTCAGTCATGATTTCGACTGTCCTCCTAGTGTTTTATCCAACGCTTGTTCCTATTTTCTCTCATGACACCTAAAAATCAAGACATTTTGTGCCAAATTTTTTAAATGACATATTGACATAAAAAAATGACAAGAGTTAGTATAAAAGTGTAGAGTAATAAGTGGCTGAAGAAAAAGAATGGTAGGACACCCTAACTGCTAGCTCCCCACGTGGCTGCTAGCTTACAACCAAAATAAGGAATCCGAGGTTTTTTTGTCTATGTATCTAGTATATATGCTGCCACTTACTTACGCAATACCTGTTAACTTAAGTACCTCATTTTATTTTTTGCCATATAAATAGACGTACTTGTTATGGCGCCCAAGTCCAAGCAAGGACTGGAATCATATAGTGTGTAAACTTTACGGTATTAAATCGGCGAAAAGCATGATGCAACTAACTTTTAGCGAATTTATCCATCCGTTATCAAATTTTCCCAACGTGACAAATCATTATGGTAGTGATGAGCCAATGATGGATGTGTACACGATGGCAGGTCTAATCTTATACTCTGCTTGCGCGAATAATAACAGTCGCGCGAAAGCCAACACCCTCGAAGTATCAGCAGTCAATGCCGGACTAGTAGATGTGCGGTCATTGTTCGAGCAGTGTCAGGCAGGCGACAGAACAGCCATACTAGAGATGATAGGGCTGATGGCAGCAGGATTAGAAAACAGAATTCAAAAGCTTGAACCCGTCTAAAAACGGCGTTTGAGGATGGTTTAATTGCATAGGAAATTCCAGAGACATGTCAAAGTGCCTCTGTTTTTTTTTGCCTTATTCAAATTTTGTCATGCTGAGGAACAAAGCATCTATTTGTCATGCTGAGGAACGAAGCATCTATTTGTCATGCCAAGCCACAAAGCATCTCTTGTCATGCTGAGGAACGAAGCATCTATTTGTCATGCTGAGGAACGTAAACGTAGTTTTCCCGCAGTATACGCAAAATACAAAGAGGCGCCAATAAAATTGTTCATTTTGTTGAAGGATATCCCGCAACCCTTATTTTTGGGAAGTTAATTGAACATATATTTTAGGTAAATAATTTAGTACAAATGTTCTTATAAGGGATGGTATCCCAAAGGGTTGGATAACATTTCAACACGTAGCTTAAACATCTATAAATTAGAATTAGTCACAACTTTACTTTTAACAAACATCAAATCTTTTAGATGCTACCCTGCGGCAAAACTGCGTTAACGTGCCTCAGCATGACAGGAGTTCAAATTTTACCTGTTTGAGTAGAAATTGTTTAGAGATAATACTTTTTCACATTCTTCTAACATTAATATGATATTCATTCGCTTATCTAAGTAAAATTTGGTAGATATATATGACACTAAAAAATCTGTCATGTTTGCTATTGACGGTATTTACTTAAAAACGATTGTGCCAAATAAAAATCCGGCATATACTAAGTTGATGATTAGTTAAAAATGATGCATTGGAGGACAAAAAATGATTGACATAATACTCGTAAATACTCATAAAAAACAACATAAATTTATACAAAATAACTATTGGTTTACACCTTTTTAATTTTTATGGGCTTATTATCTAAACATGGTTGGTAAATTCACTTAAGTGAATCCAACTAGGTAAACAGAATCTATACTCAAACTCTCCAGTTATCAGGGACTGCATCAACTTCTCCAGTTATCAGTCTCTATATCTACCAATTATTGCTATATTTTTTGCAGTCAAATATAGCAAGTTTAATCAAAACACTTTTTAGAACCTCCAATTTTTGTTATTCAGGGTGCATCTATTTTTTATCTAAATTTTGTCTTAGTTCTCTAATCGCTATACTGGCGTTAGATTCGCGGGCTTTTTGTAAAGTATTATGAACAATATCTAAAACATTGCTCTTTGAAAAATACTTACTAATAGGCTTAAGAATATACTCTTTACCGTCTAACTGATAAATAAATAGCTGGTTTCTTTTAAACAGCCAAACTTCAGGTACTTGGTAAGGTAAATAGTCATTAACATCCGTAAAGCTGGTAACATCTATCTCTATAGCCAAATCAGGTGATGGGTCAACACCCCAATTAATCCTGTCTTTACCTGCTACAGCTTTCCAATTCTCAATATAAAAGCAGTAGTCTGGTTCTACACCACTGACTTCAGCAATTTCCATTGTGATTGGCGTAAATGCTTCATAACTTTGCTCTAAGTTGTCTAATAAAGCAATTACAACCATTGATATAATATGAACATCACGTCCATGTTTTGGTAACGGTGACATCAACAAAATTTCCCCTGGTCGATATTTTATGCGTGGTGAAGGCCTATCTGCTAACTGCTGGCATAACTTTTGATAGTCTTGCCAACTGCCTGGAAACCTCATTACTGTACCTGGGGGTAATTGAATTTTTTCTGGTGTTACAACGGCAAACATAAATTTTATTTCCTAATTGCGATGAGTAGCTATATTCTATCTTTCTGCCAATTCCTCGCGAGGTGCCTGTAATAATTGCAACTGTTCCTGCTAGATGAGACATAATATTTGAAAGGGCTGGGTGGGCACTGCCCACCTTACTTTAGCCCAAATCGAACAACAAAATTTCTCCACCTACAGTAGTACTAATTTCTAACTGTTCGGTGCCGTTAATTTGCACTCCATCACCTGCGCGTAGTTCTTCACCGTTTAGGTTAACTAGACCTTTTGCAATTTGTAGCCAAGCATAGCGATGTGGTTGGACGTAATAATTTACGATGTCACCAGCATTTAAAACTGATGTATATAAATCTACATCTTGGTAAATTTTAACTGCACCATCACGTCCATCTTTGGCGCCAATCAAACGCATCTGACCACTACGTTCTTCAACAGAAAATGCCTTTTGCTCGTATCTGGGTTCTAAGTTTTGTTGGTTAGGTAAAATCCAGATTTGCAATAAGTGAACTGGTTCGGTTTTAGAATGATTATATTCGCTGTGCCTAATTCCAGTTCCAGCACTCATAATTTGTGCTTCTCCTGGAAGTATTACTGAACCAGTACCTAAACTGTCTTTATGTTCTAATGCTCCTTCTAGAACATAAGTAAGAATTTCCATGTCCTTGTGACCGTGAGTTGCAAACCCCGCACCAGGCGCCACACGGTCATCATTTATAACTCGTAAACTACGGAAACCCATTCTATTTGGGTCATAAAAGTTACCAAAAGAAAAGGTATGACGACTATCAAGCCAACCTATTTGTGTAGTTCCGCGTGCGTTTCTGTCATGAATTAAATGTGCTACTGTTTGAGACATAATTCCTCCTAATAAAAACAAATATTGTAAAAATTTCTTTACTTATTCTCTGTGTACTCCGTGTCTCTGTGGTAAAAAGAATCAACTCAACTTTTTGTATATATATATATTAGATAAGTTGACAAAAAATGAAAAGTACGCACTCGAAAGTAACGTACTTACCAAAAGGATACTATTAAATAAGTTATGAGTGCTGAGTGCTGAGTTGTTAATTATAAGTTATAAGTTGTGAGTTGTTAGTTATAACTTCCTTAGTTTTAGCTCCTCACTCTTGACTTATAAGTCATCACTCAGCACTTTCAACTATTTAATTAACACCAACGGTGTCTAGATTTTTAGCAGTTGCAGGCGCCCCGTTACTGGTAGTGCTAGAAGCTTGTAGGTGTGCTTCGAGGAACCATAAACGCTTGTCAATAGTACGTGAAACTTCAGTGTACAAGTCGGCTGTGTCAGCATCACCTAGTTCATCTGTTTTGTCAATAGCTTCGCGCAAATGTTTAGCGTAGGGTCCAAAACGTTCTGCAAGAGATGTTACATGCTCCATACCTGTTAAAATTTCAGTGGGATATTCTGGTAGAATTGAATTGTCAGCAGCCATGCGGACTGTTCCCATTGCATAACCACCTAAAGCGGTAATACGTTCGGCAAACATATCAACATACTCTTCAAGTTCACCAGCAATTTCATCGAATAATTCATGTAGCTGGTAGAAGTCACTTCCTTTTACATTCCAATGTGCTTGCTTTGTTTGACTCTTTAAATCTGATGTAGCTGCTAGAGTCTGATTGAGTATTACTACTATTTGTTTACGAGCATCTGTTGGAATATCGATGCGGGTAGGATAAAGTCTTGATGCTAAGTTGCCACTCATTAGTTTCTCTCGTTTTCGGATCGACGAGACAAGTCTACTAATTTTCTATCGCGTTTCAAAACTCCCTCGCGATAGATGGGGTTCATCCGTTAGATGATTTATAATTTTGCCGAAAGAAAAAAGGGGAAAACCCCTTTGATCTCACTAAGCAGTTTTACGTGGTATGTGCGGGATAGTAATATCGCTATACCCAGGATAAACAATTACAAACTTTTCTACGCCTATGTCTAAGTGAGCTAGTCCTTCAGCATCTCTAAGTATTGCTGCTCGACATTCAGGAGTTTGGCAGTGGATAGAAATGTTTTTTTGTATAAGGTCAAATTTTAAATGACAAACTCCCCACCAAGGAAATTTGTATGCTAGGTACTGAGAAACTACTTGAATGACACTCATCAACTCTTAAACTCTAAATGATTAACGAAGGATGAACATATTTTGGACAGTTTGCACCGCTCTTTACCTTTGTCTTCCCTAAAAATTAGCGCCAAGCTCTTTGATAAAAGACTGACGCTATAGGACAAATGTCCCACAGAACTTATTTAAAGGGAATACAAGCAGAATCATCTACGCCCTTAAAACCGGGTTTATCGGATTGTATGCGTAAGTCCTAGCTTGTATAAATTTGTTATTGTTATTAGACTGGCATCAAAATAATAATATTCTGTAACATTTAAGATTTTCTTTATAATTTTTGCTAAGAGAAGTTATTATGATTAATCTAATCTTCGATTTCTAAGGCTAATTGGTATATATAACGACGAGGGAGCGAAGTTAAAAGTGCGATTTCGCGACTTGCTTGCGAGCGCGCAATTCCTTGACTAATCATTTTTTCTAGTTCTGCCTTAATTTGACTTTCAGAAAGCTGGGTTTCATGCGTTACACCTCCCACCAGGATGGTATATTCTCCTTGTGGTTCGCGTGACTTGTAGTGACGACAAGCTTCTTCAATTGTTCCACGCCAAAATTCCTCATAATATTTAGTTAACTCCCGTGCGAGAACGATTTGGCGCCCTTGTCCTATCACTTCTGCTAAGTCTTGTAAAGTCGCACGTAAACGATGTGGCGATTCATAGAAAATAATAGTTCGAGATTCTTTCAGAAGAAATTCCAACCGTTGGCGCCTTTGATTCGTTTTCGGTGGTAAAAATCCCTCAAATACAAATTTATCAGTAGGCAAACCACCTGCACTCAAAGCTGTAATTACCGCACTGGCGCCTGGAATAGGGACTACTTTTATATCAGAATCAATACAAGCTTTTACTAATTCATATCCAGGGTCAGAAATACCTGGCATTCCCGCATCACTAACCAATGCAATAGTACTACCATCAATTAGCTTTTGTAATAACTCCGGAATTCGAGTACTGCGATTATGCTCATGGTAACTAAGTTGTGGAGTATTGATTTGAAAATGCTGGAGTAGCTTGCCTGTATGACGTGTATCTTCTGCTGCGATTAAATCAGCATTTTGTAAAGTTTGTACCGCACGAAAAGTCATATCCTCTAGATTACCAATCGGTGTACCAACAACGTAAAGTGTTCCTGATGTCATGAATTAAGGATTAGAAAATAAGGAATTAGGTAATGGATAATAACCAATATTACGGATTATTCGTCGGTTTAATCACTTTAGACTTAATTTACCTTGCCTCATCACCACCCCAAAACAACCAAAAACTTGTAGCTTCAGATTATACGGTGGCAGCAGGTGGTCCAGCGACTAACGCAGCAGTTACATTTAGCCATCTTGGAGGTAAAGCGGAATTACTAGGTGTACTTGGTTCGCATCCAATGACGCAATTAATTCGTACTGACTTAGAAAAATACAAAGTTACCATTACCGACTTAGAAGCATCATTCCAAAATCCTCCCCCAGTATCATCAATAATTGTCACCCAAACCACGGGTGAAAGAGCAGTAATATCTATAAATGCCGTCAAAACTCAGGTTAGTCCTCAAGCAATATCAAAAAATCTTCTTGAATATCTCAAATATATAGATATAGTTCTTATCGATGGACATCAGATAGAAGTTAGTTACCACGTTGCCCAACTTGCCAAAGCCAGAAATATCCCAGTAGTTATCGACGGTGGAAGTTGGAAACCCGGCTTTGAGAAAATCTTACCCTTCGTTGACTTCGCCATCTGCTCTGCGAACTTTCATCCTCCTAATTGTCGCACCGAACAAGACACTTTTGCTTATTTAGACCAGATGGGGATACCAAATATTGCCATTACACACGGTGAACAGCCTATTAGCTGCATGAGCGAACAAAAAATTTTGACTATAAATGTTCCAAGTATTCAACCAACTGATACTCTAGGAGCGGGAGATATTTTTCACGGTGCTTTTTGTTACTATATTCTTCAGCATGATTTTACTGAGGCTATACGTTGTAGTGTAAAAGTTGCTGCTCGTTCGTGTCAATATTTCGGCACACGTCGTTGGCTAGAATAGGAATATTCAAATAAATGAAAAATCTACAAGAAATTTTAGAAATTGCACGTCCTATTACTTGGACTGCCGCCGATATTTTGCGCGACTATTATCATGGAAACAGGCGCCAAGATTTGGATATACAGTATAAAGATAGCTCCACTGATGACCCAGTAACAGCAGCAGATATTGCAGTAAGTAATTATCTCATTGAAAACCTGCAAGCAAAATTAGGAAAGGAAGACTTTGGTTATATTAGTGAAGAAACTTATCAAGGTGAGCAAGTAAATAAAGACCTTGTATGGATAATTGACCCCGTAGACGGAACGCGCGATTTTATTGACAAAACAGGAGAATACGCAATTCATATTGGTTTAGTCCAAAATCATCGCCCTGTACTAGCATTAGTTGCTGTACCCGAGCAGGATAAAATATATTATGCAACCAAAGGTAATGGTACATTCGTTGAAACACGCGATGGTAATATTCAACGTTTGCAAGTCTCAAGACAAAAACCCATTGAAACTTTGACAGTTTTGGTGAGTCGTTCGCATCGTAGTAAACCATTAGATTACGTCTTGAGTAAATTACCCTGTCAAACTCATAAAAACGTTGGTAGTATTGGTTGTAAAATTGCCTCTATTGTTGAACAAGAAGCAGACGTTTATATTTCGCTTTCTGGAAAGTCGGCGCCTAAAGACTGGGATATAGCGGCGCCGGAATTGATATTATCTGAAGCAGGTGGTAAATATACGCGATACGACAATTCTACATTACTATATAACAAAAAAGAGATTAATCAATGGGGCGGTTTGTTAGCAAGTAACGGTGAATATCATGATTTACTATGCCAAGAAGCCACAAAGTATCTAGCAGAATTTGAAAATATTGCCACTCAGTAAATATTGTGGGATTAAACCTTGTGGGATTAAATCTTGTGGGATTAAATCTTGTGGGATTAAATCTTGTGGGGTGGGCATCCTTGCCCGCCCAATAGCTATAATATTAAATTTATTTTAAAACGTTTAGCCAATCGCAACAAGAGATACTACAACGTTACTACGATGCCAATCAGTTACTGCTCGATTGTTTAAATAGTAATTGTGAAGTGA
Source organism: Calothrix sp. PCC 7103 (assembly GCF_000331305.1). Classification (GTDB taxonomy): domain Bacteria; phylum Cyanobacteriota; class Cyanobacteriia; order Cyanobacteriales; family Nostocaceae; genus Dulcicalothrix. The sequence continues at coordinate 3,202,213 of NZ_KB217478.1, forward strand.
CCGCAGCTATTAGAAAAGAGATTGAAGAGACTTTATTGTTGCCAACTCAGGAACTTGAAGAAAGGGAATGGAAATAATAGATTTCAAAAGTTACAAAACTTACGCGATTGGCACATAAAAACCTCCCCTTTTTATGCACGAACCAACAGGTATTGACCGTTACCAAGAATCTCGCCGTTACAACCATCAAAATACGATATGCACAGAAGTAAATAAAATCTCCACATCCGACAGAACTTGGCATAATCCATGCCATAATTTAACTTTTTGAATTTTGCCTGATTAAGGTCAAAATTCATCAGCCAATTTCTAAGGGTTTTTGAGTAGTTACTACCATTTAAACTGAACTTCCCCCCAAGCAAAAAGAGCTAACTGTTGTCCAGAGCGAGTTTCAACTTTTTTTGATTCGCTCTTACTGGGTACAAATTGCTAAAGGGTCTTGCGTTCGCGCAGCATGTCGCCTTGCGACTCAGCGAATTTGAAGCGTTGAACCCCCATTTTTTATCTTACCACGGATGTGCTAATCCTGCTCTTGCTTACATGGGTACACATATCTTGGCGTTAAAAGCTAGATTCTTTAGCTAGCAAGGGTTAAAGGGGTGTTTAGTACACCAGCACCGGGGGAAGTTCAGTTTAAATACCATCGATTAATAGTTTTCAGGTCTGTATTAATTTCTGGAATGACATCATAATTCCACACCCGCATGTTTGGGAAAATATATTTGTTGATAAAAGGATGGGTTATGTTGTAAGGCAATGTGGTTGTAATTATGTGAATTAAAACCTTGCCATCATCTTTGAGCATAGAAGCCAATTTTTGAAATGATTTCGTTAAATTACCTACATGCTCAAACAACCCAATTGCAAGAATTTTATCAAACTTAGTTTTCAAATCAATATCATTAAAATCTTCTTCACATAAAGTGAATCTATCTGAACTAAGGTAACTGGTAGGGTCTTGCATTTTTTTCCGCATATATTCGCATTGCTCGTGGCTCAAATTCAGAGCAGTTACTTGAATATGAGGAAATCGCGCAAGAATGTAATTTGATGCAGAACCCCAACCGCATCCCAAATCTAAAATTTTGTCTCCATCTTGAATGCCTGCTTTTTCAATTATTGTATTTTTTGTTTTTAGTGTTGTTTTTAGTGCTGTTTTTTCAAGCAGTCACGCACCCTACTAAAATCATGCGAATTTTATTCAAGATTTCTGCATGAAATTCCCACGGTAAATTATCTACTGTTAAAGTTGCTTGGCCAGTAATACCATCGGCTGCTAAGTTATTATTAACTACTGTTTTAAGAATATTAAATTCAAGTTCAGAATTTAATTGTTCTTGAATAATATTTCTCCATTCGGGTTTTAATAAAGCCAGCGCGCACAATAAAGCATCTGCACCCCAATTAGAAACACCACAAACAAGTAAATAATCGCAAGCTATCATACAAGCAATTCTATTACCATATCGAATACTCTTAGAAATAACTTCTCTGGGAATCTTACCCATCCCTAATTCATTACCACCATCACCAATACCAATAGAAATGACGTTTGGTAAATTAAATAATAGATGTAACGGCGCCGTGTGAGCAGTAATATCTTGCCCGCGCATATTACGAATAATTCCATCATAACCAGGTCCCGGACGCTCGATGGAAATAACGTGCGTTATTGGAGTTTCCAAACATTTCCAATTTTCCAATATTGGAGTTATCACTTCATAATGCGTACTTGGTACTACAGGTACAATATCAAATTCAACATTACATGGCGCACCAGCAGCTATTACAGCACTTTTTACTGCTGGAAAACAATATGAATCTGTCACTATTCTTACCTTTATACCTAAACATATTAAACTTGCAGCCAGCTGCGCGCTGCCTATTAAACCATCAGTTTCAGCGACAGGTGGATTAGTGTGAGGCAAAAAAAAGCCAGTGATAACTACCACGTGTGGCGATGAATGCTTAACTATAGAACTAGCGGCGCCTAAAAGTTGTCCTTGTGTTAAATTTACAAGCGTTTGTATACCTCTGCCTACATCTTGAGAGCAGATAGCTTGTAATTGGGCTATTTTTTCTAGAAGTTCTTGCGTGTGTGCTAAGTGAGTTGGCATTTTTAATTAATCAAAACTAAAATTTGACAACGAATCGTTGTCAAAAATCATATGTGGAAATTTGATAACCATTGGTTAACAAATTCTATCAATATAAATGTACCAAATCTTACTCCTTTATATCAGTTATAAACATATGTCCAGGTGCATGAGTAATAGCTATCTCAGGTTTAGCTTGTAATAGCGCAACTTGAGGGGTGACACCACATGCCCAAAATACAGGCACCTCCGAATCATAAATTGTAACTGCATCACCAAAGTCAGGTTTGTCAATATCATTTATACCAATTTTTGCTGCATCTCCCCAATGTATGGGCGCCCCATGCGATAAAGGAAAACGGCTAGTTATTTGTACACTTTTAATTGCGTCTGCTGGTGATAAAGGACGCATTGAAACAACTAAGTTACCAGAAAATATTCCCGCACGCTCACAAGCAATATTAGTTTTATACATTGGTACATTTTTACCTTCTTGAATATGACGCACAGGAATATTGGCACTTAACATTGCTGCTTCAAACGAAAACGAGCAGCCAATCAAAAACCCAACAAAATCATCGCGCCATAAATGCTTAACGTCAGTAACTTCTTCGACCATTTCACCGTGCCGCCAAACTCGGTAGCGTGGTAAATCTGTTCGTAAATCTGAAGTTGGCGCCACATATCGCGCTTCGGGGTTGCCAACTTCAGTAACATCCAATAATGGACAGGGTTTTGGGTTACGGTGGCAAAATAGTAAAAAGTCAAATCCGACTGAAGCTGGCAAAATCACTAAATTGGCTTGAGTGTATCCCGAAGCTAAACCTGGAGTAGGCGCCGTTAATTGACCAATTCGACAAAGCTGCCGAACTTCTTTTCCAGTAAGAGATTGATTCATTGATTAAACCGGGGGCGCCTCCTAATACTTTACTTTAATTCAACTAATTTTTATACTACTTAGTCCCTAAATATAAATAATGGTGAAGTTTCGGGGAATTATATAATCATAATCAGATAAAAGTTACTTTAATGAAGTTCTATTTTACAAACGTTTTACTGTCTTTATTTGCTGCAAGTAGCTTAATTACTGGAATTTCAGGGTGTAACAGTAATAATAGCAATGCTTCTGCTAAGACGCAGCAAGAAGTCAAAGAAGTCAAAATTGGTGGTTCGAGCAGTACCTATCCAGTTATGAAAATTTTAACTGATGCTTACTCTGCCAAAGTCACAACCACTACAGCTAATTTTGCAGCACCCAGTCAATCGGAAGCTGCTATTGCAGGAGTTAAAGAAGGAGTTTTTGACGTTGCGAGCATTAGTAAGCAGGTCAAGCCAGAAGAAAAAGACAATAATCTCGATTATTATGAATTTGCCCAAGATGCGCTTTTAGTCGCTACGCATCCTAGTGTGAAAGGAGTAACAAATTTAACCACAGAGAATCTTAAGGCAATTTATAGTGGTAAAATGACGAATTGGAAGCAATTTGGAGGACCTGATGCCAAAATCGTTGTTCTTGACCGTCCCGAAGATGAGTCAGCAAAAAAGTTGTTACGCAAGCATTATTTAGGTGAAAGTTTAAAAAACTCTCCAAACGCTGTAGTAATGCGTAAAGAAAACGATTTAATTACAGCAATTCAAAATACTCAGTACAGTATTGGCGCCTTTTCTTTAGGGTATGCAGTTTCTAACAAATTACCTGTGAACAAGCTTAGTCTTGATGGCATTGAACCTACACCAGATAATTTACGCACTAAAAACTATAAAATGGTGCGACATATTAGTCTGGTTTTGCCTAAGACACCGAAACCAGCAGCAAAAGAAATGATTAATTTTGCTTTAAGTGCGGAAGCTACGAAGATACTTAGCGAATCAGGTTTTGTACCATCTAGTCAAAAATAAATAAAAAACGTGTTTCATGCGCTTTGCTATTACTAAACTTCCTATATTCGTTAAATTATTGCTACCACTACTTTCTGCATTACTCGGTGTGTGGACGATAGGAACGTTCGGCTTTATGAAAAGCTATTTACAGCAAGAACAACAGAGAGAAACCGAAGATTTTACAGTATTAGTTTCGCAGGACTTGCAGCAGAAGCAGGAGTTGTTACAACTTCAAGCGCGTTGGGTTGCGGATAAAAACGGCTTATCACAAGCTATAACTTCTGAAAATCAGACTTCTCTTGTGCAAACGCTGTTGCCAATACAAGCATCACTGCAACTTGATTTGATTAAAGTTGTTGCTACTGACGGTGCTGTTTTAGCAGATTTGCGTCAAGGTGAAATCACTCAAACTAAATTACTCGATACCAAAATTAGTCGTGAAGCTAGTATGGGTATTGAACAATCTAATATTGTATTTTCTTTAGAGCAGGCGCCTGCATTGTTGGTTGGTTCAATTTCAGTAAAGTCTGACGAAAAAATTTTAGGAGGAGTTATAGTCGGTACGGCAATTACTGACAATTATCTGAAAAAAATACGTGGTAATGCAAAATTTGAAATTGTTGCCTTACGTGGTTCACAAGTTATTGCTTCTACCTTACCTGGTACACATAAAGCGAAATGGCAACTACCACAAGCTCAATCTCCACCAACATTAGTTAAAATTGGCACACAAGAATATTTTGTGAAAACAACACTTCTAAATACAAATCAAGATGCAGAAGTGCAAATCGCGTTGTTAACTTCTGTTACATCCCTCAAGGAAACTGAACAAAGACTTTGGGTAAGCATTGGTGGCTTTTGTTTACTCGCTAGTGGCATTGCTTTTTTGGTTGGTATTTGGATATCACGTTGGCTTCGGCGCCGTATTCAAGCTTTGACAATTGCCACGCAAGCGTTAGCGAGCGGAGATTTGACGGCTCGTATACCTGTTGAAAGCAGCGATGAAGTTGGTATTCTTGCACAGGGGTTTAACTATATGGCCGAACAACTGACTTCTCGTGACAAAAAAATTTACCAGCAAATGCAAGAAATCGAAGCGACACTGCAAAAACTCAAGCAAACTCAAGCACAACTGATTCAAAGTGAGAAAATGTCTTCTTTAGGACAAATGGTTGCTGGTATTGCCCATGAAATCAATAACCCTACCAGTTTCATCCGTGGAAACCTTACCCACGCGCGTGGTTATAACCAAGATATTTTGAACTTGCTTTCGCTCTACCGGGAAAACTATCCAAACCCTTGTCAAACAATCTTTGAGCAAATCGAAACGATTGAACTCGATTTTATAGTCGAAGATTTAAGCAAAATCTTTTCTTCAATGGAAATTGGATGTGAGCGTATCACTGATATTGTACTGTCACTACGTAATTTTTCACGTCTCGACGAAGCTGATTTTAAATGCGTTGATATTTATGAAGGAATCGAAAGCACGTTAATGATTCTCAAAAACCGTTTGAAACAACAACCTGAACGTGCTGAAATTGAAATAGTTAAGAGTTATGATAACCTTCCCTCTATAGAATGCTATCCAGGAGAACTTAACCAAGTATTTCTGAATATCCTTAATAACGCTATAGATATACTTGATGATGGAGTTGGGAGTGAAGCAGCTATCCGTAATCCCCAAATCCATATTTATACTCAACTTCTAAACCCAGAGCAAATAGCAATTTGTATCAAAGATAACGGAAGAGGCATGGTTAAAGAAGTCGCATCTAAAGTTTTTGACCCATTTTTTACCACTAAACCCGTTGGTAAAGGGACTGGGCTAGGTTTGAGTACTTGTTATCAAATAGTAGTTGAGCAACACTGTGGTAAAATATATTGCTACAGTCAGGTAGGAAAAGGAACTGAATTTAGAATTGAAATTCCCGTCAAGCAAGCCAAAATACAAGCGATATAACTTTTTCGCCTTTCCCGTCTTAGTTAAAAATTATTTCGTAAGTGTGATGATTTAATAGCAAATAATATAATAATTAGATATAATTGCATTCTGTATCTGAAAAAATACATAAAGTCATCCGTAAAAAGGTTGAACTATTGCGGCTAGGTTGGTGTGTATGCCTCTTACGGTGATTGTTGAAATACTATATATATAAATCTGGTTGTAATTTTCATTCGTGAATTATACTGCGCCTTCCCAAGAAGTTGACCCAAAAGTCATATTTCCTTTTGAACTAGACACGTTCCAGCTTGATGCCATCGCTTCTCTCAATGCTGGAAGTTCTGTCGTTGTCTGCGCTCCTACAGGGTCTGGCAAAACCCTAATTGGAGAGTATGCTATTTATCGGGCGCTCGCACGAGGTAAACGAGTATTTTATACTACACCTCTTAAAGCGCTATCAAATCAAAAACTACGTGATTTTCGTGAGAAGTTTGGTTACGACCAAGTAGGGCTTTTAACAGGTGATGCCTCAATAAACCGTGAGGCGCCTATTTTGGTGATGACCACAGAAATTTTTCGCAACATGCTGTACGGAACCCCTATTGGGCAAGTTGGCATTTCATTGGTAGACGTAGATGCGGTAGTACTCGACGAGTGCCACTACATGAACGACCGCCAGCGAGGTACAGTATGGGAAGAATCTATTATTTATTGTCCAAGAGAAGTTCAGTTAGTTGCCTTGTCGGCAACTGTAGCCAATAGCGACCAGCTTACCGACTGGCTAAACCAAGTTCACGGGCCTACTGACTTAATTTACTCTGATTTCCGTCCCGTTCCTCTACAATTTCATTTTGGCAATACAAAAGGTTTATTTCCCCTTCTTAACGACAGCGGAAATAAAATAAATCCTAGGTTGATGCAAAAGAAAAAGCGTAGAAGCGATGGTGATAAGGGTAGAAACGGTAGACCCGAGGCGCCAAGTATTGTTTTCACTCTCAGTCAACTTTCTTCTCGCGACATGTTGCCAGCAATATATTTTATTTTCAGCCGTCGCGGTTGTGATAAAGCTGTCGCAGAAGTTGGAGATATTTGGCTTGTTAACCCAGATGAAGCATATCAACTGCGAGTACAAATCGACGATTTCTTAAACCGTAACCCCGATGCAGGTCGTTCTGGACAAATTGCTCCACTTTACCGAGGTATCGCAGCGCACCACGCGGGTATTCTTCCAGCATGGAAGGTATTAGTTGAAGAGCTTTTCCAGCAAGGCTTAATCAAGGTTGTCTTTGCGACAGAAACCTTAGCTGCTGGTATAAATATGCCAGCACGTACAACAGTAATTTCTAGCCTTTCAAAACGTACTGATACTGGACATCGTTTGTTGAATGCTTCTGAGTTTCTGCAAATGGCAGGACGTGCTGGGCGCCGAGGCATGGATGAGCAAGGTCATGTGGTAACATTACAAACACCATTTGAAGGTGCCAAGGAAGCAGCATATTTAGGAACATCGCAACCCGACCCATTAGTTAGCCAGTTTTCTCCTAGCTATGGCATGGTTCTAAATTTGTTACAGACTCATACCCTTGACCAAGCAAAAGAACTTATCGAGCGAAGCTTTGGGCAATATTTAGCGAACCTGCATCTGCGACCCCAGTATGAGTATATCGACGAATTACGGCGCCAACTCGAAGAAACTCAAGCGCAAATCGATGCTGTTGGTGAAAATGAAATAGCTGTATATGAAAAATTACGGCAACGATTGAAAGCTGAAAAGCAACTATTGAAAACCTTACAAGAACAAGCAGTTATAACCCGGCAAGAAGAAATCGGAATGATGCTTGGTTTTGCCATGTCGGGTACCTTAGTTAGTTTAAAAGGTAAAAATATAGTTGTTTCGACACCAGTTATCGCAACAATTGTAGCTAAATCAGCAGGTGCGTCTGGAGCTTCGCCTTATTTAGTTTGTTTAGGACGCGATAATCGTTGGTATGTAGCGACAACGGGAGATGTCGTTGATTTATATGGCGAACTGCCACGTATTGATATTCCACCCGATTTAATTCCACCCCCTGAATTAGCGATTAAACCTGGACAAACCTGGCGAGGAGATGGTAGTACAGTAGTTTTAACTTCCCAAATACCAGAACCAGACCCGTCTTTACATATAGCACCAGAAGTTAGAGAACAGCTTGCTCGTGTTGCAGCAATTCAAGCGCAAATCGAAGCACATCCTCTGCATCAGTCGGGTAACGTTTCTGCTATATTTAAACGCAAAAACCGTTTAACAGAAATAGCTACGGAACTTGAAGAGTTGGAAGCAGCTGTAGAACAGCAATCGCAGCGACACTGGGAAGAGTTTGTCAATTTAATTGATATTTTGCAGCATTTCCAATGTCTTGATAATTTGGTTCCGACTCAGCTTGGTCAAATCGCAGCAGCAATTCGCGGTGAAAATGAATTATGGCTAGGTTTAGCACTTCATAGTGGGGAACTCGACAACCTCGACCCTCACTTTTTAGCGGCAACAGTTTCAGCGTTAGTAACAGAAACCCCTCGTCCCGATAGCTTTGTGCGCTACGATCTCTCACAAGAAATTGATGATGCTTGGTCGCGGTTACGAAATATCCGGCGTTCGCTGCTCAAAGTACAGTATCGTCATGGTGTTGCCTTACCTGTTGGTTTAGAAAACCGCTATATCAATATTATTGCTTTAGTTGAACAATGGGCACTAGGCGCTGAATGGGTTTCATTGTGCGAAAACACAACTTTGGATGAAGGTGATGTAGTCAGAATTTTGCGCCGAACGCTTGATTTACTCTCACAAATTCCTCATGTGCCATACTTATCGCAAGCCTTATATAGTAATGCCCGTCGTGCTGTACAGTTAATAGACAGGTTCCCTGTTAACGAAGTCGTAGAGTAAGCAGTACTTTATATGTTAGGACCTACATCGGTACCTTCGGGTACGGTGCAGGCTTACAAGTTCGGATATTTCCCTAGTCCGTATCCTCTTAACTTTCAGTCTCACAATCAGGTACACCGTCTCTAAACACACGACTTGCCAAAATATCAGCAGCTTCAATAGTCATCAAATCATCTCTTGTCACCTGCCTATCGCATATATTTAATAAACGATTTGCTTGACGCAAACGCGCTCTATCAATAGCATTGCGTACACTACGTGCGTTGGCAAAATGTGGCATTGCTTTACGTCTAATTAAATACTCACGAAAAGCTCTCTCAGCATCCTTACTAAAGTGATAATGCTGCGAAACCAGTAATGACTGGGCAATCACCATCAAATTATCTACCGAATAATCATTAAACTCTATGTGTAAACCAATACGAGAATTCATTCCAGGATTACTATGGAAGAAATGCTCCATTTGCTGCTTGTAACCAGCGAGAATTACAACTAAATCATCTCGCTGATTTTCCATTACCTGCATCAAAATTTCGATTGCTTCTAAACCGAAGTCACCAGGATTATCTGGACGGAATAAGGTATACGCTTCATCAACGAGTAATACCCCACCCATTGCGTTATTTAAAACTTCGCGTGTTTTCGGAGCAGTTTGTCCAATTCCCTGTCCGACTAAATCATCGCGCGTCACCAACATGACATTTTCCTTACGGATATAGCCAAGACGATGCAAAATTTCTGCCATCCGCATTGCGACTGTGGTTTTACCCATACCTGGGTTCCCCAAAAACGTCATATGTAAAGTTGGGGCGCCTGCGGTTAAACCTAAACTTTTACGAACGTGGTCAACCAACAACAAAGCAGCCATTTCTTTGATTTTGTTTTTGACAGCTTGCAACCCGACTAACTCTTGGTCAAGTCGGTCTAAGATTTCTTGCACATGGGATTCGCGAAATGTAGCTTCTAAATCAATAGGGGTATCGATTGTATCTTGTATATCGTGTCCAACAACGCTAACTAAATCTTGTTCCAGAACTTGCTCGCTCATAGTCGTTACCTTCGTTGGTTTTTTCGATGATAACCCTGAGTCCGGAAATATAAAAGATTGTAATTCTAATGTCACTGATATATTTTTTTTAATTATCAATATCCTTGGTAAGTCATTGAGAGAACATATTAAACCAACCGAACTGACTATTCTTAGTGGGGAATTCCTTATTCCACCTAATATCAACGAAAACAATATGGCTATAGCTGATAACCTGAAAAAATTGCTGTCTATTGTGGCACTAATTATCATTTTTGTTTTGATGGCGCCGGACATTGCTTCAGGATTGCCAAGTCAATTCTATGTAGCAACAGACACAAACCTTACCCCACAGGAAAACCAAGAGTTACAAGCAGTACGTCAGCGTCGTAACCGTGAAATTGCTTCTGTACTAAACGAGTCACAACGGCGCCAACTCGAACATTTCCTTCGTTCGGGTCATGACCTCGAATACGCTATCAACACATTAGACATCGACCACGACCAATGGGACACAATTCAGGCAATTATGCAATTGAGTGCATTAAAGACAAAAGCTATCTTACATCGTCATTCGCTAACCTTATCAAGTTAACCAAGCAGTTCCATACTTACAAACAAATCGTAATTATGTAGCAAAAGTATCCAATTATTTCATTTCATTACTAATGCTTTACTCTCTGTTCCTGGTTGCCATTAGCTGGTAAATTATACAAGAGTGGATACTTTTTGGAAGGAACGGGAGTCTGATGAGTTACTTAGCTCGACAACTTTTACTGATAGTGCTGATATTCGCAACAGTATTTATGGCGCCAGGGATAGCAAATGCACTACCACCACAACTCAACAAAAATGTAGTTGTCACTAATACCACAAAATTGAATTTAATTGAAATCGACCTTACTCCCCGTCAACGTCAAATGATTCAAGCAATAAATCAAGGACGTAACCGCGAAATTGCGAAAATATTGAATCAATCAGAGCAGAAAAGCTTAGTAAAGTTGATACGTAGTGGAAGTACTTTAAATCAAGCTGTAGATAAGCTCAACCTAGAAAGCGATAAACGCGACATAATCAAGGCACTTAGCCAAGTATACGATTTGAAAATGAAAACTCTAATATCAGGCTTTTAAAAATTACCGTCGATGATAGGTCGCGTGTCAATCAAAAACTTCAGGCTTTTTCGGGTGCCCAACGTTTGGATATGCTTTTACATAAATAGGAGCAAATTTTATATCTTCTTGCGATAAATAAGGGTAATCCTCAAGAATAATCGATGGTAACTCACCACGTTCGAGCATTCCTCCAACATGACGTACAGTCAGTCTAGAACCAGGAAAAACAGTCTCTCCGCTCATAATATCTAGGTCGGACACCAAATATTTTTCCCATATTTCAAAGCGTTTCATTAGTTTTAAAACTCCATTTTGCTAAGTGTTATAGGAAATCTCTAAACTGAAAGAACTAATCTTGATTAAACGAGTGTGAATTGTGACTATCCGTAATTACGCTAATAATTTACTTCAGCACGTTTTACTTCAATAAAAGGAGAGCGAATATCCAAATACCAATTTTCGTCTATAAACTCTAAATCTTCGTTATAAATTAAAAGCAGTTCACCGAAAGTATCACTCGTACTTGTTTTTTCATTATAAGTACTAAGAGAAAACCTCATTTGTAAAAAACGTTTATTATTTGCTATTCCAACAGAACTGCTGATTAATCTTGTTTCTAAAGTTCGCGGTAAAATAATTTCTTCGTAATATTCATCTTGATCATCCCAATATCCATCTATCTTATAATCACTTAATTCTAAATGTTCTTTTACAAGAATACTCGTGTCTATATTGTTTAGTATTTCATTCAAGCTATCCCATACTTGATGATTTCTTAATTCTAAAAACACCATAATTTTTGATTTAATATTTTTTTATATCAATGTTCTGTCATCAAACCTGGAAAATGCAATACACCATCGATTAATTTCGCATTAAATCGTTTATCACCTCCTTTACCCAAAGTTTTAGATTTTAAATCATAACCCTCTTCTTGAGAAGGTACCAGTCCTACACTAGATCGTGGTGGCACTGCTCCTTTCTCAATTGCTTTTAAGTGCTTATCATTAGGGTCATATTTCAATCCTAGCTTTATTTGTTCCTGGCTAAAAGAAACTGATAACTCCTTGGCTGTACTATATGTCACATCAGGCTGAATATCCGCCCATTTTTTGGGTAGAGTTTCCATTTAATTATTGCTTACAATAAGGCTAACGGACACATACTACCCTAAAACTTTGGGTTCTTGCGTATGTAGCGTGCTAAATTTTAATTATAATCGATACTTTTCCTTTAAAATCAAGGCTTACAGGCACTTATAGTTGAAATTTTGGGAATTTTATCTTTTACAAAGGTAATAATGGCTGTAAGATAGGCATAGTAAGATTTTCAAGCTATTTTATCAATACATTTAGCACGCCAAGTACGGAAGAGCCAAACTTTGACAACTAATTAGATTTTTTCTGACTCGCCAAAAATTGTCTCAAGCTTAATAACGAGAGTGTTTGTCCCAATGACAAAGGTAAAACAGTCACTCCTTCTATACGCGACTGTACCCAACCGTCACCCCAGTACCATTCGTGAAAACCGTCAATTCCTTGACTTAGTAATAAACGTAAGCTGTCGGAATTAACGACATCAACTTGGTGGTGAATCGAAATTGACCCAATAACGCGCGTAAACTCCAATCCAGGACACAACTCTTCTGGCATTGAGTTAGTAAAATTACCGGATGGAAGCCATTTCCCAAGGTTTCCAGGACGCAGTAAACTGTCGCGTATAGTAGAAAAAGGCGCCTCGACTTCGATACGTAGTTGACTTTGTTGGAATTTGCCGAACATTAGTTTTGTGTATTAGTTGGTTCCTACTCTTTATTTTAGTAATTTCTTCTTAGCATTCCGCTAAACAAATTTAAATATTTGTCTATACCACCAACGAAATCCAAAATACTATCTATATTTGGTGGGGTTTGAGAAATTAAACTATCTTGTGCAAGCAAACGCTTCCAATCTACTTTTACTTCTCCCTCTCTGGGACTACCATCTTCTTTATAAAACTTCACCCCTGAAGACTGCATAATTTTGATGATTTCCTGTGCCATAATTCCGTATCCTACTGTTGTTGGGTGAATACCATCCAGTGAAAATAAACCCCCATCAGTACGACCTTTACCTGGTTCTGTACGAAACAAACATGAATTTAAAGGTGGTGAAATTGCCTCTAGCTCAGGTGGTAATTGATACTCTCCTCCTACTTGACTCCACCAATCAGGACGCGCTAATGGGTCTTCTATATAACGACGTGATGCTAAACGGTCGAGTAATCCGCAAAGTTCCATTAAATACCAATCTCTACCTTCCAAGCGCGCTTGTCGTACAACTTCTGTAATGGCATCGTTATATTGGTCGATAGCACAATCAATTGCACGTGCTTCGTTTTCTGTGAGATGTGGATGTTTATCGGGGTTAAAATCTTTGTCCTGAATCCAGGGTAATGTGTAGTAAGGAAAATAACGCGACTTGTTACGAGCTTTTCCACCGACTCCACGCGCAAATGGCACTATTGTAATGTGAGGTACTGTCGCGACAATAACGTGTCTAGCTTTGATTTTTTTTATTTCTGCCACTAATAAATCTAGTTCAGCTTTGAAGTGAGTTGGGCGCCAGACTGTATATTTATCGTTGACACTCATATCATCATAACCTTCATCGCTCCACGAAACATTAAACGTTAAAATTGAACCAAGCGCATTATTAGAGCCAATCATCACGATTAAAGTTTCAATTCCTTCCTCGGTATTACCTTCTTGCCCAAGTACCGTTGCTGCTTGTATGGGTGTTAACGCTTTACCATTACTATCACGCGCACTATTCAATACAACTATTGCAGAACGTTCGTTATGATATTCAACAACTTGACGCAGAAAGTCATTTTTAGGCTTATTTTTAGCCAAAATATCGAAACAAATATCTGCATTTCGGGATAATGTATTTCGCAAATCCCATCCATATACAGCTAAGTTATGATTTATTTTGCCCTGACTGTTATACACAGTACCTTTGCCACGTTCCCAATACTCTTCAATTGCATCAAGATATTGACGAATTGACAATATTGCTGGTAAACCATTCAACCAGTTAACTTTATCCCCAAATCTTTTCCTTAAATCACGAGACAAATATTCCAAGTTCAACGGTAATCCACCTTCTGGTCCAGAATAAACAGGGTATCTCATATCTGACCACCCCATTTCTTTTGCGATGATTACTGGATATGACTGATTTGTATTAAAAATTGCCCCACTTTGAAACCCATGTGTTAATGAATCTCCAATTGTCACTAATCGATGCTGTGGATTCCCTACTTTAGTTAGATTTACAGGTATTCCAAGGGTTGAATCTGTAATTGGTTTACGCGCTTCAAACCGTATCTCAACATCTGGAGGTGTTTTTGGGTCTTTAAATTTTGAATTAGATGCTTCTACCATATTTTTTACTGCTGCAAATCAATTAATTTTTATTTATTACAAAACTTCAATCTTCATCAGTATTATCGCTGTAAAGCTTGTCAAAATCAAGACATTATAATTATCGCTATCATCTGTGTGAATCGTTCAATTTTATTTCTCATAATAAATGTTTATCATAGTATATTTTACCATATATACATAGAATGTAATGTGACATAAAGCACTTATATATAAGAGAATTATTGATGTATATTGGGGTTTGGAAACTAAAAAGTATACATTATTTTTTAGCGACAGTGTAATTAACTACCTATATTCAATTTCAACTGACAAAAACAACATTATCGCTGATTGAGGTATTTACCATGAAATTCGGAATTGATATCGGTCATAATTGTCCCCCTGACACAGGCGCCCGTGGTATCAAATTTGAGGATAATCTAACTATAGATGTAGGGAATCGGGTAATATCCAAGTTAAGAGCATTGGGACATGAAGTAATCGAATGCAGACCGCAAAGAGCGGGAACAGTCAGAGAATCACTGTCACAAAGATGTGATAGAGCCAATTCCGCAAGAGTTGAAACATTTGTATCGATTCATTTCAATGCCTTTAACCAACAGGCAAACGGAACAGAAGTGTTTGCTGTTGGAGAACAAAGTAGAAAAGTTGCGAAAGCAGTATTAGACGAAATAGTAAAGATAGGTTTTTTTAATCGTGGTGTAAAAAATGGCTCGCATTTATTTGTGTTAAGAAACACAAACATGACTCGAATACTGGTAGAAGGCTGTTTTATAGATTCAAAAAAAGATATGGCTTTGTATAATCCGGAAGCGTTAGCCAATGCTATCGTTAAAGGTTTAACTGGACGATTGCCTTCTGAAAAAGTCAATGCCTTACCCGACGAAGAAGACAATATTGATGCATCGGTTTTACGATTACAGCGTGCTTTGAACCGACTCAAAATCACCGACCAAAATGGAAAAGCATTAATCGAAGACGGTACTATTGATGTACAAACAAAAATTGCCCTAGAAAAATTTCAACGCATCGTGGGACTTCAAGTTACTGGAATTGCAGGTGAAACAACCTGGAAAGCTATCAATCAGATTTTAGCAAAGCGAATTATTCGACTCAACCATGCTGGAGGTCCCGTAATTCGCTACTTGCAGCACCGCATGAATGTTGAGGTAGATGGAGTATACGGACCTGGAAGCGAAGAAGCAGTAAAAAGATTCCAAAGGCAAAATGGTTTATTTGCTGATGGAATAATTGGACCGACTAGTTGGCAAAAGCTAATTGGCTAAACTGGCAACGGATTCGTGAACGGATGTATACTTAACACGGGTAAGAAATGTCATTCTGAGCGTAGCGCTCCGGCGGAGCATTTGCCGCAGGCTAGAATCTCTAAGATGCTTCACTGCACTACGTTTCGTTCAGCATGACAAAGTTTATATTCTACCCATTAGCAGTATAACAGATGGTTTGTTCTACTAAAATAAACCATCCGTTACATCCGTTGCTATAAGCACTTTTCAATTGTTGCGACTACAGATTGGGAAAGTGTATGCAAATCGTAACCTCCCTCCAAACCAAACAGAATTTTATGAGTTACCTGTAGACAGTAATCGGTAAACATCCCGTAATCTTGTGGTTGAAGGTTTATATTTGCCAATGGGTCATCAGCGTTGGCATCATACCCCGCACTAACAATAAGTAAATCTGGTTCAAAACCAGATAAAAAGGGTATGACCATTTTTTCAAATACTGGCTGATAAAGGTTAATATCGCTACCTGGTGGGAAGGGTAAATTTAAAACATTGCCATGCAATCCACGTTCTGTATGCCTACCAGTACCGGGATAACACGGGTATTGATGTAGCGAACAATAAGCTATTTGTGGATTAGTTTCAACTATTGCTTGAGTACCATTGCCGTGATGAACATCCCAATCAAGAATTGCGACACGGTTAACATCAGGTTTTTCGAGAGCATAAGCTGCTGCGATTGCGGCGTTAGAAAATATACAAAACCCCATCCCAGTCTCGCGTTCAGCGTGGTGTCCAGGTGGACGTGCCAGAACAAAAGCGGGTTTACCCGTTTCTAAAACAATTTCAACTCCATCTAGCCATGCACTTACAGCTAATAACGCTACATCATAGCTTTGAGATGAGACAGTTGTTTCATAATCTATACAATCGCCACCAGCCGAACAAATTTCTTGAACTTTTTGAATATAACTGGAGTCATGCGTTTGTTCGATTAATTTTACCAAAGAACGTTGACTTGTAGGTGTTGGCAGGCGCCATTCAATTTGGGAAGCGATATTACCTTCACGCAGTGCAGCAGTGATAGCACTTAAACGTTCGGGTCTTTCTGGATGTCCCCTTCCTGTCTTGTGTTCGAGAAACTCGTCAGAGTAGATAACTGGCAGCATAGCACGAGCAATAGTAGCAATTTTGAAATTTTAAAGGAAATCTGGGAGTAATGAGTGCTGAGTGGTAAGTGCTGAGTCAATTTTCAACTCCTAACTCTTAACTCAGAATTCAGCACTCATTACTTTTAACTCTTATCCTAAGTCTTGGGGTCGGTCGTCAAGCATTTCAGGCGCCATTGCTGGGTTGCTTACACGCTCTTCGACGGGTAAATCGCGCATTGCATCATCAATTCTTGGAGGATGTTTAATCATATCTAATAATTCTGGACTTAGCTGTTCTGAACTACTTTCCGCAGATGAATTTTCTTCTTTTTCAGACGCTTTCTCTTCACTCATGATTTTTACCCAAAACTAGTTTGCTTACATCTTATTTTCTGTAATCCTTATACGCAAACTATCTTAGGGCTTATTTTGTTTGTTATACTTTGAAAATAGTATTATAATTTTATCATTTTTATACAAATTTAAATTGTCTTGATGCTTATATTTGCTAATTTAATAATCGTGACATTACTATACATTAAATTCGCTTAGATTCAAATTAAAACTATCATCAAATTTTCTAATTATAATTAATTGAAATTGTGTATTAAGTAAGATTAACAAAAGATATGCAGAATCGAAAAAAATTTGCTATATTGTAGTTTGGCTCAAATGCAAAAAAAAAAATTTAATTTTTAATTTTCTATTCATTATTTTTTATCTTTGAATAAGGTACTTTAGGGCAGAAAAATGCCATTCTATGATAGAATTGTATACAAATATAGCTATTATTCAAGAAAATTTTGGAATAATTTGGCTTTTTTCCGGCTATCAAGGCTAAAAACAGCGATTTTTGGAGTTATTTAGGCTATGACATTCTCTCAGGAGAGGATTATCCCAACAGACCTACGGAATGAAATGTCCAGGTCTTACCTGGAGTATGCAATGAGTGTCATCGTGGGTAGGGCGCTGCCAGATGCCAGGGATGGTCTGAAACCTGTGCATCGTCGTATCCTCTACGCTATGCATGAGTTGGGTTTAACGCACGACCGACCTTTTCGTAAATGCGCGCGTGTAGTTGGGGAAGTATTGGGTAAGTATCACCCACACGGCGATACGGCAGTATATGATGCCTTGGTGCGGATGGCGCAGGATTTTTCGATGCGCTCACCTTTAATCGAAGGACATGGTAACTTCGGTTCGGTGGATAATGACCCACCAGCAGCGATGCGATACACCGAATCTCGTTTGCAAGCGCTGACCACTAATGCACTGTTGCAAGATATCGAGTCGGAAACTGTAGATTTTGCGAGTAATTTCGATGGTTCGCAGCAAGAACCAACGGTTTTACCAGCGCGTGTACCACAGTTGTTGTTAAATGGTTCGTCGGGTATTGCCGTCGGGATGGCAACGAATATTCCCCCGCACAATTTGGGAGAATTGATTGATGGGTTAGTGGCAATGATACATAACCCAGAAATTACTAATGCCCAGTTGATGCAGTATATTCACGGTCCCGATTTCCCAACAGGTGCCACAATTCTCGGCACTTCTGGAATTCGAGATGCCTACATGACTGGACGCGGGTCAATAACGATGCGTGGTGTTGCGAATATTGAAACAATCGAACATCGTGGGCGCCCAGATAGGGAAGCAATAATTGTTACCGAGTTACCATATCAAACCAATAAAGCAGCTTTAATTGAAAAGATTGCCGAATTGGTGAACGATAAACGGATTGAGGGAATCGCCGATATTCGCGATGAAAGTGACCGTGACGGGATGCGGATTGTTATTGAACTCAAACGCGATGCTTATCCCCGCGTAGTTCTCAATAACTTGTATAAGCAAACCCCTATACAAGCGAACTTCGGCGCCAATATGTTGGCGTTAGTCAATGGCGAACCGCAAATACTCACAATTCGACAGTTCTTACAAGTATTCCTCGATTTCCGCATCGAAGCAATTACTCGTCGAACCCGGTACGAGTTACGAAAAGCCGAAGAACGCGACCACATTTTACAAGGTTTGCTAATTGCGCTGTCACATCTAGACCAAATTATCAACACGATTCGTCACGCTGCCGACGCACCAACAGCCAAAGGTGAATTAATTACAACCTATGGACTCTCGGAAGTACAAGCAGACGCAATCTTGCAAATGCAATTGCGACGGTTAACAGCACTTGAAGCAGATAAAATTCGTAACGAACACGAAGATTTGCAAATTCAAATCGCTGATTTACAGGATATTCTGGCAAAACGTGAGCGCATACTCGAAATTATTGAGAGTGAAGTTACTTCTTTAAGAGAAAGATTTGCAACACCACGTCGCACATTAATTACTCACGCTGAAGGCGATTTAGGAGATACAGACTTAATCGCTAACGAGAAAGCTATCATCTTGCTAACTAAACAAGGTTATATCAAGCGGATGCCAGTCAACACTTTTGAAGCACAACATCGAGCAACGCGCGGTAAAGCAGCTGCAAAAGTAAAAGATGATGATACCGTTGAGCATTTTCTCACCTGTTGCGACCATGACAGCGTGTTGTTCTTCAGCGATAGAGGTGTTGTGTATTGTTTAAGAGCGTACCAAATACCTGTTGGTTCACGTACCAGTCGGGGTACTCCCATCGTACAAATGCTGCCAATTCCTAGAGAAGAAAAAATTACTTCTATCGTACCAGTCGATGAATTTAGCAGCGAAGAATATCTCGTCATGCTTACCAAAGGCGGAAATATCAAGAAAACTGCACTGGAAGCATTTAGTAATATTCGTTCCAACGGTTTGATTGCTATCTCCTTAGAAGAAGGTGACCAATTACGTTGGGTACGTCGTGCGAAAGTAGAAGATAGCGTGCTTGTTGGTTCGCGTCATGGAATGGCAATTCACTTCCGATGTACCCACGACCAACTTCGTCCCTTGGGTAGAGCAACTCGCGGTGTCAAATCGATGAAACTCAAAAAAGGTGATGAACTTGTTGGCATGGACATTTTACCAGCTGCCATTCTCGAAACTTTTGCCGCAGCTAGTGAAGTTGAGGCAGAAGAAATTGACGTGTCAGATAATGCAGATAATATCGAAGTTGATACCGAAACCGAGGAAACAACTGAAGTTAGCGAAACTGCTTCGGTTGGACCTTGGGTCTTAGTAATTACAATGGGAGGATATGGCAAGCGTGTTCCTGTTGCTCAATTCCGTCTGCAAAACCGTGCAGGTCAAGGATTAATGGCGACTAAATTTAAGAACCGCAAAACCAAAGACCAACTTGCAACGTTGCACATCGTCAATAACGACGACGAAATCATGATGGTAACAAATCGCGGTATCATCATTCGACAGGCAACAAATGCAATTTCGATTCAATCGCGTTCAGCTACGGGTGTGCGTGTTCAACGTCTTGATGAAGACGATGCTATCACTGGGGTAGCAATTGTCCCACCCGACGCTGAAGGTACTGAAGTTGCTGAAGGTACCGAAGTTGCCGAAGTTGAGTAGTAAGGTAATTAAACACTAAAAAGGTGAGTAAAAATTTATGAGTAAATCAAATAATTTTTACTCACCACTGATTATTGCCCTGTTGAGTGGAGTACTAATGGGGTTAACTGTTGCACCGTTCAGCGGTTGGTTTTTAGCTTGGTTTGCCCTAGCTCCACTATGGGTATTAGTATTTAATCCAGCGTACAAATCACAATTATCTAGATTACAACTAGCAGGCGCCTGGGGTTTAGGTTACTATGGCACCACACTTTCATGGATAACAGGACTTCATCCTTTAACTTGGATGGGAGTTCCTTGGTTATCGAGTATAGCTATTGCGATTTTTGCCTGGACTTTTGTAACGCTTTGGGGAACACTGCTTGCAATGAGTTGGGCAACTTCTTTTTTTTGGATTAGTCAGAAACTAACAACATCTTCTCTAACTCCAATATTCCGTGTTCTTATCGGTACTACTCTTTGGTGTGTTCTTGAACATATTTGGGCTAATGGTCCATTATGGTGGAGTTCACTTTCATACACCCAAAGTCCCCACAATCTAGTAATTTTACATTTGGGTCAATATAGTGGCGCCAGTGCTGTTACTGCTTCAATCCTTGCTATCAATGGCTTAATAGCTGAAGTTTGGATAAAAACAAGAAAAAATAGCAAATCTAATAAATATTATTTTATACCTTTAAGTTTATTTATAATTCTACATTTAATCGGCTTTAACTTATATAATCAGCCGTTAGTCAAACCACAGGAAACGGCAATAAAAATAGGAATTGTCCAAGGAAATATACCCAACCGAATTAAATTTGATTATTATGGATTACGTCGTGCCATCGAAGGTTATACAACTGGATATTTAAAACTAGTAGACCAAGGTGTAGATGCAGTCTTAACTCCAGAAGGAGCATTACCATTTTTTTCGCCCGATATACTTGATAGCTCTTTAGTTGCAGCAGTGAAACAAAAAGGAGTTGTTGCGTGGATTGGTGGTTTTGCAGAACGTCCAAATTCAAATACCTATGCAAATAGTTTATTTACCTTGACAAAAGACGGTAAAATTTACAGTCACTTTGAAAAGTCTAAGTTAGTACCTTTAGGCGAATATGTACCGTTTGAAGAAATACTTGGTAAATTAATTAGGCGTCTATCACCAGTAACAGCACGACAAGTACCAGGTTCAAAAAATCAAATATTTGATACAGCATTGGGACGTGTAATTGCTGGCATTTGTTACGAATCTGCCTTTCCGGAGCAATTTAGGCGCCAAGCATTTTCAGGTGGAGAATTTATTATTACCGCATCCAACAACGACCCATACAGCAAAGCAATGCAAATGCAGCATCACGCATTAGACACGATGCGGGCAATAGAAACCGACAGATGGGCAGCGCGCGCAACCAATACAGGTTTATCAGCATTCGTCGATCCCCACGGAAAAACTCTATGGATATCTGGACATAACACCTACGAAACACACGCAGAAACTATTTATAGGCGCCAAACCCAAACAATATACGTGCGCTGGGGCGACTGGTTAACACCCCTATTAACAATCCTAAGCATCCTAGTATTGGCTAGCTGTAGGTTGGGTCGAGCGAATGCGTAACCCAACAAAAACTAAATATAAATATCTCCTATAGAAATGGCAGCTAACTCAATAAATAAAGCTAAGATAAAGGAGTAAAAAATATTACACTAGGGAGGATTATTGCATGGAAACAATTGCTCAACGTAAACTCCTATCCGCTCTATGCCACGGCGCCATATTTTTCAGTTCTTTATTTATATCAGTAGGTATACCTATCGTTATACTCTTTGTTACTGATGACCCAGTGGTTAAACAAAACGCTAGGGAATCTTTAAACCTTCATATTAATCTTTATATAGCGGCATTTGTTTTTGTATTATTATGTTTTGTGATAATTGGTTTTCCGCTTTTAGCAATACTTGCTATTTTTAGTTTAGTAATGCCAATTATTGCAATTGTTAAAGTACTTGAGAACGAGAATATACCTTATCGTTACCCGTTCATTTTCCACTTTTTTTAGTGAAAAAACTGACATTTGATAAAATCCTTATAATCTTGATTTTCGGCTAATTCTCAACATTTGATTACCACCTTTTTGAAACTCATAAGCTACAGTTTCAAGCTTTACATTAATACCTTTGCTCGATAACTCCTGAATAACTGGTTCAACATAAGGTGATAGTTGACAATCAAGATTAATTAAAGGAAAAATCCTAACTTCAGGAGAGATTCTTAAAAGTTCAAAAATCGAAGCTATATGAAAATCAAGCGAAAGCTGCTGCGAGTACAAAAAAAGTAAATGAGAACACAAGCATAGTTCAAACTTATTATCAGCTAGTTCTAAACTAGGTAAAGATTGGTATAAATAACGCCCTGTTGCTTTACCTACTTCATAATCTGTTAAAAACTTTTCCATTGTGGCAAGACGAACTTGACCGAGTTCATTGGCATCACAGAAGTTTTTCCAAACGAAACGATTGGAATTTTGTTTAACTTGAGAAATTACTGGTTCGTAAACTTCTTCTACTCGCTGTTTGATTTGTTCAGCAGAGAATTGATATATTGGGTCAATAGATACAACTGAACGTCCTAGCTGCGTCATTTCGGTGTTGAAGCTAGCAGGCCCGTCACCGCATCCGAGAATTTTTGTGTTCAAATCAGATAAAGATAGATTGAACATTAGCTTATATTCTTCTAACGTTCTACCCCAAGGTACTACTTCGTTTAATTTCATAAGTTAATTTATTAAATTATTGGCGCCTACACTACGCTGTTTTGACGAATACATTCTTTATACCAGTCGAAACTGGCTTTGGGAATGCGTTTTTGTGTAGCATAATCTATATATGTAATACCAAAACGGCGCCCATAACCCCAAGCCCATTCAAAGTTATCCATAAAACTCCATAAAAAATACCCTTTTAACGGGTAACCTTCACTTACCGCACGATGTGCTGCTTTCAGATATTGCCGAAGATACATAATGCGGTCAACATCAATAATTTCACCTGCTGCGTTAACTTCATCTTGTGCTGCACAGCCGTTTTCGGTGATAAATACAGGTAAACTGGGATGTCCTAATGTCTCACTAATATGTCGAATACCCCAATAAATACTTTCAGGTAAAATATTCAACCAAGGCATATACATTCTTGGATAACCTTGAGGTAAGGGCAGAGACTCGTAACCGTGCTTATTATCTGTCGCGCGTACATACCCACCCGTGTAGATATTTAACCCAATAGCATCAAGCGGTTGATGAATAATTTCTAAATCACCTGGTTGAATATCCGGCGCCATCTCACCCAGTTCTTCCAACATTGTGGAACTATAGGCGCCTGTTAGTACAGGAAAAATAATCCCACCATTTGCCATTGAGGTATATAAAGCTTTTTTTGCAGCTTCGATATTAGCTGGTGACTCACTAATTGGTACAGTCACACTCATATTATCAACCAGGGCAACTTTACAAGGTACCGGGGTTGCTGCGCGGATAGCTTGACATCCCAACCCATGTGCAAGAATAGCATGATGCGAAGTTTGCCATACTTCTTTTATACTACTTACACGAGTACCAGGCGCATGAAGTGGTTCTTGCTCCACATCGTAACCCATATGAGTAAAGCAAGAAATTTCATTTATAGTCATCCAATTAGTAACTTTATCACCCAACCTAGTTACCACTGCCGTCACATAATCAGCAAAATCATAAGCCATTTGACGATGGCGCCACGAACCATATTTATCTTCCAAAGCTTGGGGACTGTCCCAATGAAACAAAGTAGCATGTGGCGTAATGCCATATTTAAGCAAACAATCAACTAAACGCTTGTAAAAATCAACACCAGCTTCATTAACCTGTCCGCTACCATCAGGAACAACTCGCGGCCACGCAATACTAAACCTGTAATGTTTAACACCCAAAGAAGCCATCAATTTAACATCATCTTCATACCGATGATAATGGTCACAAGCAACCCTACCAGTATCACCATTTAGCACATTACCAGGAGCAGCACTAAAAGTATCCCAAACACTAGCTTGGCGCCCATCTTCCTCAGTAGCACCTTCAATTTGATAAGAAGCAGTAGCCACACCCCAACAAAAATCATTTGGAAATTGGTAAAAACTCATAAATAATATAAATAATAACTCCCTCTTCCCTCTTCCCTCTTCCCTCTTCCTTTGTGTCCTTTGTGCCTTTGTGGTTCAATCCTCTTAAATATATGCCAATAATCAATCAAACAATAACATATCAAGGTGGATGTCATTGCGGCGCCGTCCGCTTCCAAGTCACAGTAGAAAACCACAAACTAGACGAATGTAACTGTTCAATTTGCAGTAAAAAAGGCTTTTTACATCTAATTGTTACAAAAGATAAATTTACATTACTACAAGGAGAAGAAAAATTACAAACATATACATTTAACACACAAACAGCAAAGCATAAATTTTGTAGCAACTGCGGTATCCATTCATTTTACATACCTCGCAGTCACCCAGATTGTATAGACGTAAACGCGCGGTGCTTAGACGGAGACGTGATAAACAACTTTAAAATAGTACCATTTGATGGAAAAAACTGGGAAGCAAATATTCACGAATTGAAAAAATTGTAACAATCTAAGAACGCAATACCAAATCTACTACAATTGCTGCATGGTCTGAGTTTCCATTTTCACTAATGCGGGTATTCACCACGCCAAAGTCTTTACTCACGAAACAATGGTCAATAGGAATATTTAGTAATGGTAAAAACCAGCTAGGTATTTTTACATGTGTAGCTGGACGAGGCCAGCTTGGTAAAATACCAAAACGGGAGCAATGCGATTTTGTTAAATTAGCTCAAGAGTTGATGTATACAAAAAAATATTTTAAGTACATTTTTTATTTAATACATTATATACAGTATTAATACTGAATTAAGCTCAAGCTTAAAATGATTTAACTATATGACCATATAACACAAAAACTTCAATAAGATGAATATACATAACTAATATAAAACTACTAAAAAACACTTTAAAAAGCGAGGGCATAGCGTAGCAATGCCGAGCGCACGGGCGCCTTGAATCAAAAATTATAAACTACTATATGCGGTAGTTGTAAGTGTATATGATGGAAGCGACCATGCTTTATTAAAAGTGTTCATAAAAAAAGGTAGGATTACCGAGTAGCAGTAGTTTAATAACTCGGATGCACCTACCATGACAAAATATATATATCCAACTTTAGATTTAAGCAAATACGAGCCAAGATTTTAAAGATTCAGTTACGAAACTTTTTGAATTAGACAATGTAAGGGAATGGGATGGTAGGATTGTTAAAGCTCGTGAACAAGAAATTAGAGATGCAGCGCTTGTATTAGCTGGACAATGTATTGCGATATTGTTATACAATCTCTCTCAATCTCAGGAAGCATTAGACACAGCAATGACTCAAACTCAGGGCTACTGGGAGTTAGAAACAAGAAAACACGGCTCTCGTCGAAGACAGATTTTAACAGTTGGGAATGTTTTAATAACTCTATTATTACCTTATGTAACAATTAGAAACGAGAATAATGAAAAAGAAAAAATAATAAATATGAACATCAAGGTTTCTGTCCATTTTTAAAATGGTTGGGAATGGAAGAAGGTATAACTCCTTTAGCTTGGTCAACAATTGCTAAATATGGTGCAATTGCTAGTTCATTTGAAGCCGCATGTACAACTTTAATAGATTGGGGAATCAACATCAGCTTAAAAAGAATTGAACGACTCACATATAGATTTGGTCAAATAGGGATAAACTTACGAAAATCAAAATTAGAGAGCCTGAAAAATAATAATTTAATGCCAGAAAATACTCTTCAAGGGCAGCGTGTTGTAATCGCTGTAGACGGAGGCAGAAGTAAAATAAGAATTAACAAATCAGACGACAAAAATGAAAAAACAAACCGATATGGCTTTGATGGAATATGGGTAGAGCCAAAACTATTAACAATTTATGTTGTTGATGAGCAGGGTAAAAAATTAAAATAATGAAATTCCTATTACTAATGATGGTACATATCATGGTCATAAACCATTTTTAGAGATTTTAGAAATGTCAGAGCGTAAGTCTAGGAATTAACCAAGCAAAGCAAGTTCTATTAATTGCAGATGGAGCTGAGTGGATATGGCTACATATTCCTCCACTTTTAAAACGTTTAGGATGTCCAGATGAAACTTATGAATTATATGATTTTTATCATGTTACAGAACACTTACAAAAATTTGCTGATGCAGCTTTCACCAAAGAGAAAGAGCGAAAAGGTTGGTTTAAAAACGCACGAAAAACTTTAAAAGAACGTGGCGCTTTGACGTTAATAAAAAAGATGAATAAATTTATTGCCGAAGCTTCTGGAGAAAGATGTAACATTATGACGCAACAAAGAGATTATTTACTACGTGCGTACCGTGAAGGTCGTTTAAATTATCCTGAAATTATAGAGAAAAAACTACCAATTGGTAGCGGAGAAGAGCGAAAGTTTAATTCGACAGGTTGTGAATTTAAGAATTAAAGGAAATAGTAAATTTTGGTTAAAAAATAATGCGGAAATTATGTTACATCTCCGTTGCCAATGGATAGCTGGTAGTTGGGATGCTTTCTGCAATTCAATTTTCACTTCTTTTATTAATCCTAAAAATGGTGGATAAATTTTATACCAATTGTGTCTTTTGATAGCAATACTTGTCAGAAAATATACATAAAAATTCACCTACTGATGTAGTTAATTTACTGAAATAAATCTAAAAATATTTACTGCCAACCTTTTTGTTATCATCAAAAGGGTAAACTTATTGTGCAAATTTTAAAATAATTGTCATAAATATAACTTTTCATCTATGTACGAGAAATAGTAATCGTGTTTAGTATGAGGTGATTTAACAAAATCGCATTGCTCCCTACCAAAACCCAAGCGTGTATTATGTAAATTTGTTTTTTTAATAAATTTTCGGTAATATGGCGACCAAGGACTTAAATTAAAGTCACCTGCAATGATTACAGGTTTCTGCTGTTGGTTAATATATTTTTCTAGAGCGGCTAGTTGACGGTTACGACGATGGAAAGTCCAGGGTTTAACTGGTACCATTGGGTGTGTGCCAATAAAATGAATAGTTTTTCCATTTAACTTTAAGTTTGTTACTAAATGATGACCTGCTTCATCTAAATTTACACCGCGTGAGTCTTCAAGTGGTATACGGCTAAAAACTGCTAGTCCACCACCAGGACTACGAAACGAGTAAGGAAAAATATCTTTTAAACCTATTTTTAAGTTATTGTACCAAGTATCGTGAATTTCTATAAATAAAGCAACATCAGGTTTATCTTTGCGAACTACATCGATAGCAGTAGTATATTCTTGATTTTCAACATTTACATTAAAACTTTCTATTTTAATTTGAGGGGTTTCGTTGTTACTTACTTTTTGCGAGTTGGGTAGATACCAAGGTAGTATTTCAGCTAAATTTAAACTAACAATTGCTACAGCAATAAAAATAATAGCTTTGTTTTTTATAATACGTTTTTGCTGTAAAATTAATAAAATTCCAGTAATAATTAACGCTGCAACAAAATATTGAACGCGAAAGTGTGTTAATAGTTCTAGAGGATAAGACCAAGCAAAATAGTTTAAAAGTGATAATAATCCTAAAATAGATAGTGTAACTAATATTATAATTTTAAGCATCTCAATCATAAATTTTACTGAACAATTTTACTGAACAATTTTATTGAACAATCTTATGGAACAGCCTTGTGTGATAGGCATCCCTGACTGTTACATGTATAAAAATTTCTACTACTTTACTTTTCAGCAACTTCAAGTTGAGATAATTACATTACGGAAAAAATAAAAATCCCGGCTTCTTGAAGAAGTCAGGATTTCAAGTATATTGTGTTATGAGACGGGCAAGGATGCCCGTTCCACAAGATAGTTAAACTTAAGCAGCAGGTTCTAGTAATTTGATGTTGGAGAAGATGAATTCTTGAACTGAGGGTTTACCATCAACATCGGTAGTAATTTCGCGCCGGTTGAGAATAAAGTATTTGCCTACTTTTTCATATTCATCTACAAAAAAGCTCTTACCACCTTTTTGTTCGGCTGTTTGAGGGTCATGGTATACCGAGTCGTAGGTGTGGGAAAGGTATCCTTCACCTGTATCATGGCTGCTGAAGGTATTGATGGTGACAACTACATTGTGAATCTGACGGTGAACTAAGCTAACTTCGTTGTTACGAACTTTGTATTTGTCACCTGTTGCTTTACCACCCATTAATAGTTCTACTGCACCATCTTCATCTTTGGCGCCATAAGTAAAGGTGTTTTCGCCGTGGGTTTGTTCAAAAGTTCGACGGACACGATGAATAGCAATTTCCCATGCTTGACTGTGAATAGCTTTTTGTGCCTCTTCGTCTTCGACACCCAACACTTCCGCCTTCATATTGGCGCCAATAGTAACTTTACCTGTATACTCTTTACCGTCGTACTTATAGGTAATA
>NZ_KB217478.1:3231176-3383794 GCF_000331305.1 Calothrix sp. PCC 7103
TCTATGTACGAGAAATAGTAATCGTGTTTAGTATGAGGTGATTTAACAAAATCGCATTGCTCCCTACCAAAACCCAAGCGTGTATTATGTAAATTTGTTTTTTTAATAAATTTTCGGTAATATGGCGACCAAGGACTTAAATTAAAGTCACCTGCAATGATTACAGGTTTCTGCTGTTGGTTAATATATTTTTCTAGAGCGGCTAGTTGACGGTTACGACGATGGAAAGTCCAGGGTTTAACTGGTACCATTGGGTGTGTGCCAATAAAATGAATAGTTTTTCCATTTAACTTTAAGTTTGTTACTAAATGATGACCTGCTTCATCTAAATTTACACCGCGTGAGTCTTCAAGTGGTATACGGCTAAAAACTGCTAGTCCACCACCAGGACTACGAAACGAGTAAGGAAAAATATCTTTTAAACCTATTTTTAAGTTATTGTACCAAGTATCGTGAATTTCTATAAATAAAGCAACATCAGGTTTATCTTTGCGAACTACATCGATAGCAGTAGTATATTCTTGATTTTCAACATTTACATTAAAACTTTCTATTTTAATTTGAGGGGTTTCGTTGTTACTTACTTTTTGCGAGTTGGGTAGATACCAAGGTAGTATTTCAGCTAAATTTAAACTAACAATTGCTACAGCAATAAAAATAATAGCTTTGTTTTTTATAATACGTTTTTGCTGTAAAATTAATAAAATTCCAGTAATAATTAACGCTGCAACAAAATATTGAACGCGAAAGTGTGTTAATAGTTCTAGAGGATAAGACCAAGCAAAATAGTTTAAAAGTGATAATAATCCTAAAATAGATAGTGTAACTAATATTATAATTTTAAGCATCTCAATCATAAATTTTACTGAACAATTTTACTGAACAATTTTATTGAACAATCTTATGGAACAGCCTTGTGTGATAGGCATCCCTGACTGTTACATGTATAAAAATTTCTACTACTTTACTTTTCAGCAACTTCAAGTTGAGATAATTACATTACGGAAAAAATAAAAATCCCGGCTTCTTGAAGAAGTCAGGATTTCAAGTATATTGTGTTATGAGACGGGCAAGGATGCCCGTTCCACAAGATAGTTAAACTTAAGCAGCAGGTTCTAGTAATTTGATGTTGGAGAAGATGAATTCTTGAACTGAGGGTTTACCATCAACATCGGTAGTAATTTCGCGCCGGTTGAGAATAAAGTATTTGCCTACTTTTTCATATTCATCTACAAAAAAGCTCTTACCACCTTTTTGTTCGGCTGTTTGAGGGTCATGGTATACCGAGTCGTAGGTGTGGGAAAGGTATCCTTCACCTGTATCATGGCTGCTGAAGGTATTGATGGTGACAACTACATTGTGAATCTGACGGTGAACTAAGCTAACTTCGTTGTTACGAACTTTGTATTTGTCACCTGTTGCTTTACCACCCATTAATAGTTCTACTGCACCATCTTCATCTTTGGCGCCATAAGTAAAGGTGTTTTCGCCGTGGGTTTGTTCAAAAGTTCGACGGACACGATGAATAGCAATTTCCCATGCTTGACTGTGAATAGCTTTTTGTGCCTCTTCGTCTTCGACACCCAACACTTCCGCCTTCATATTGGCGCCAATAGTAACTTTACCTGTATACTCTTTACCGTCGTACTTATAGGTAATATCAGCTGTGTAACCAGGAAAATCTTTGTCCCAGGTGTAACGGTTTTCGTAGGCTGCGCGGAAAAGCTCTCTGGCTGATACTTGTGTGGCTGTCATGTACTTCTCCTATAAACTGTTATATATGTTAGTTTTCGACTTGCTTCTGTTATTTATTAGGATAGAAGTAATCGAGTCAGTTCGCCTAGACCCCAACTGGGTACACTTATGCCAAATTCCCTTCACACCGTATTTGATGCAATAGCTAGCGCTCAAACCGAACAACAACTGCAACTCGCTATCATGGAGACGGTAGGGGAACACTTTGATGTACAACGCTGGGGTATTTATCTTTTAGATGAGCAACCCGAAGTAAAAGTAAATTCTCAAGGTTTTCCCGACATCCCTGAAGTTTGCTTGCGGGGAAATCCTGTTGGTAAATATGTTGTCGAACGTCACGCACCAGCACATGAACAATTAATACTACCACACGGTGACTGGAAAGAATTTTGTTCGCGCGATGACCACGCGCATGTTATGAGTGGTCCAATTGTTGCTGACGGGCGCCTTATTGGCACATTAAATTTAGCGCGTGCCAAAGGAAACCCCGCTTTTACAGCAAATGATTTAGCTGATTTAAGCGCATTGTGTCTACATTTATCAGCAAAACTAGCATCACTGCGAGCAACTAAACCATCTTCTAATATTACCGCTTCGAGTCTTTTAACTCCACGTGAATTAGAAATCGCCGAACTGGTAGCGCACGGTTTAACGAATGCTGAAATTGGAGAAAAACTTTGGATTACACAAAACTCTGTGAAACAAGCATTAAAGCGAATGTTTCGTAAACTCCAAGTCAGTGCGCGTGCGGAAATGGTAGCAAGGTTACAAGAAATTTTACCGTCCAAAGCTAGTTAATATTAGGCTAACCTTAATTATACTTAACACGGGTAAGAAATGTCATTCTGAGCGTAGCGCTCCGGCGGAGCATTTGCCGCAGGCTAGAATCTCTAAGATGCTTCACTGCACTACGTTTCGTTCAGCATGACAAAGTTTATATTCTACCCATTAGCAGTATAGTTCAGGCTTTACGTGGTCGAAAATTGAACGACAACACTGAGAAAAAGCTTCCTTTTCTGTTTTTCGTTGCTCCAACTCTTCTTTTGATAGTTGTCAATCCGGAAACACTCTACCTCTACCAGATGTTTGACGTGAAGATGCTTGTGTCATATTTTTGGTAGCTAAGTGAATTCTTAAGTCTAAGTTAGTAACATTGTACATTGAACTAGACGATTTCTAAAAGTAGCTCGCAAAATTTTGTTATACAATAATTACATTTTTACTATGCAGCTAATAGCTAGTTGATTCTTTTTATAACACAAAGTCATTTCGATATAATTTATACAATTTTTATGTTAAGAATGTAACCTTCTGCTTTGATTATGGGCTAGGTGCGATCATTAATTAGTATGTAATAATTTCTAGATAATTGATCCCATTACATTCTCAAATATAAGTTGTATTAATTTTTTCATATTCCAGTATTAATTGCTACTTGTCCTATTGCTTTAAATTAGGGTTTTTGCTACATGTCAAATAGCAATGTATAACTTTAGGACTTACGAACAGAAACCTGGAATAACCCAAAATCGTCGTTTTGATTACAAATTATCGACTCATATTCCAGGTTTCTAGAATTTTTGCTCCCGTCCTAAACTTAAGTCATACAGTTAGTAGCTGGATGATTTACTTTGCCTGGGTGAAGTTCTACTTGGATTTATATAGCAATCCTATATGAGTCGTGAAAATTATATCCGCGTAGAGACGCGATTAATCGCGTCTCTACAACGTGCGGGTTACACAAATGATTTAGGACTGCTATAGTTATGTTTTTACTACCAGAGTCGGCTAAACCTATCAAGATTTTTTTCGCTTATTCTCCTTCTTATCAAGATGAGCAATTAAGAATTGTGTTAGAAAAACACTTGATGAGATTGGAAGAATTGAATGTTGTGATGGTTTGGTATCAGCATCACAGTGAAAACACATATGAAGATTATGAGAATTCTTACCATTTGCAAACTGCTGATGTAATCGTATTACTGATTAGTTCAGATTTTTTGGGTTTGATTCAAAATCGAATTGATTGGAATAGTGAAATCGCCAAGTTACAAGAGAAGCATTTTCTTGGTGAGGTTGTTGCTATACCTATACTTTTATATCAAGTTCAGGGATGGCAGAAGCTATTAGGTAATATTGCTCCTCTACCAAAAAATGGGATGCCTGTCAAGAGTTGGCAAAATCCTGATGCTGCTTTAGCTGATATATCTCAAGGTATCGAAGCAACTGTAGTAAAAATAAAAAAATATCAGCAGCGTTTACAACAATATAGATATAGTTACGGCGCCGCAATCGTTCAAGAATATCCACTGCGAGCGAAAGCTTTAAATAATTTAAACGATATAAAGAATTACTTGGGTATAAAAAATCAAGATGCCAACTTGGTACAGCAGGAAGTAACTGCTCAAGCTCAACGCGAATACAAGCAAAAATTAATACAGTATAAACAAGAATTAGATTATTTTAAACGCAGTAAAAAAGGTATTACAGAACAAGACCGTCAAAAGTTACAGTCTCTTCAAGAATTTTTACGTTTACAACCAGATGATATTGCTTTGTTTGAACAAAAAACTCTCACAGCTAAAGCTTCAAAGATTTTAGCTGGATGGACAAGAAGCTATAAGTATGTAGGTCAAACTACTTTAATCTGGCTTTTAGTTTTTACTGCTGCAACAGTGGTAATTTTTATTAGAGCATTTAACGCCAAGTCATCTGAAAAATTATTAACACAGGCACAAACTAAGTTTGAGCAAGGCGCCTATCAAGACTCAGTTAAAATTTATACAAGTGCTATCAAGTTAGACCCGCAAAATATTGATGCCTATATTGAACGTGGCAACGCTCACTCTTACCTTAAAAATTACCAAGCAGCTATTGCCGATTATACAAAAGCAATTGGTATTTCTTCCAAGTCGGCTGTTGCCCATATAAACCGCGCAGTCGTAAATTGTACTTTAGGCAATAAGCAAAATGCTATCCAAGATTATCAACGCGCGGTAGACATATACACACAGCTTGGTAAAAAAAATGAAAGCGAGCAAACTATTGAAAGGCTAAATAATCTTCAGACATGTTTACCAAAGTAAACACTGTTAACGCATTTACATATAGTTATATAAATCACATTAAGTATATCTTAAGGTAGATAAAAATCTGTTTTTTTTGTATAG
This sequence comes from Calothrix sp. PCC 7103, assembly GCF_000331305.1. Classification (GTDB taxonomy): domain Bacteria; phylum Cyanobacteriota; class Cyanobacteriia; order Cyanobacteriales; family Nostocaceae; genus Dulcicalothrix. The sequence continues at coordinate 3,236,102 of NZ_KB217478.1, forward strand.
AGGGCTATAAAAAAGGTTATTTAGTTAGAAAATAAAAAGAATATTACCAAAAAAAGAAAATATTGTGATGTACATCACTTGGAAACAGTGATTTGATTTTGATAAATTAACCACGTTGGAGTTTTAAATCTTGCCTTAGTTCCCTATTATCAAAAAAACCGAACAGATGAATAATACTAAGCTGTGGTCAGTTGTTGCTTTATCAACTACTGTTTTAGGAATACCCTCGGTTGCTAGTGCTGCAACGACTAAAAAAACCTCTCCCCAATTGCCACCGTCGGGTGATACAACAACAGGAGAATCATCTCCAACCGAAAAACCAGGTACACCTATTACAGTTACTCAAGTCCACGCACACCGAATCGCAGGTCGTCAAGCAGCGACCTTGTACGTTCGCAGTATTCCTGTATTAACTTTTGTTGGTCAAGAAACAAATCCCATTGAAAGAGCAAATACAATTGCAGCCAAAATTAATCAATTAGTCGCTTCTAATGTTGACGCAAATCAAATTACAGCTAGCTGGACAAAAGAGGGACAAAGCATCAAAGTCAACGGTGAAGAACTAATAAAAATTGATGCCAGCACAATATTACCAGACACAACTAATAACTTAGCCCACGATACATTACAAGCTACTAATCGTTTACGAAGACTTCTCGGTGGTGCCCAACCTTTAAATCAACCAACCATTGCGCGACAAGAAAAGACCCAACCACAGCAACCCATAGCTAAAAAGCCACAAGTAACTAAGCAACAGCCCGTAGCTAAAAAGCCACAGCAAAATACAAATGCTAAAGTCAAAGCAACTAATAGCGGTACAGCTTCTTATTACAGCTATGGAGATTCAACTCGTACCGCAAATGGCGAAAGATTTAATCCTCAAGACTTGACAGCAGCACATCGCACTCTACCTTTTGGTACCCGTGTTCGTGTCACTAATAATTGGAATGGTCGCTCTGTAATAGTACGAATTAATGACCGTGGTCCATTTATCCGTGGTCGAATTATTGACGTTTCACTCGGCGCCGCAAAACAGTTGGGTATGATTAGCAGCGGTATCGCATCAGTAAAAGTAGAAGTTCTAGATAATTAGTAAACTAATTCCTTTGTACTAGTATAAAAATAAATCAGCAATCTTGTAGGACAGGCATCTTGCCTGTCCTATATCTATGTGATGCGAGAACAAACCTGTAGTTAGCGCTCTTTTATTACTCTCGCTAGATAAAATTTAGAATCCCTGTTTTTACGTACTTAGTTAAAAATCATATTTTTTGACCTTGATACTGAAACAAGGTTGAGAATCAAGGTTTTAAGCTAGATTCAGCGTTAGCGTATTATTTTCTCTCGCCAGAGACATAAAAGAGCGTTAGTTAACCACCCAACTTAATTACGAGAGCAGATCAAAAATGGTCAATATGGCACCCAAGAAATTGTTCATTTTTTTTGAAGGAATAGCCGCAAGTCTTGTTGGAGCGGAGGTTAATTAAACACTTATTTTAGGCAAATTTTTAGTACTAGTGTTCGCATCGAAAGGGCTGGCAGTGCCCACCCTACTTTTATTTTATTCTTCAGTTCTCACTGTTGATGCTGGTGGTCTGCCAGTGTTTCTGACGTTTACTGCTTTACCTAATAAATCAAACCAGAACGGCGCCCCCATTGCAATTGCAATTCCACTTATTATCCAACCAGGTATTAAAGTAATAATTCTCCATATTGGAAATGGTCTACGCTGTTTGCTTGTCCACGAAAGTTGTCTTTCTAGGTTTGCATCACCCCAACCAATAGGTAAAGCAATTTGATTTAAAGCTTCGTCGGTTTGACTTCGTAATGTATTAATATCAACGTATCCTAACTGATTACGATTTTGTAACACAATTTGTCCGGCATTTTGTGTAATAGTGTCGCGCAATGCCGAATCTTTTGACAATCGATTTATCATATAAAAAGCATCTGCGTTAGTTGCCGCTGCAATAATTAAGCCAAGTAATAAAGCTACACCTTTTGCATTACGCTTGTATACACCTGACGCACGTTCCATCGAATTATCAAAATTGTGTTCTATTTCTTGGCGTAATGCATTTACACCTTGTTGAGTATTATTAATATTAAGCTCTGCGCGTTCTGCTAAATCCTTAATATTATCAGCTATTGATGGAGGTAATCTATCAATTATCTTCTCCATTCTTTGCAATAGCTGATTATCTTTGTCTTGAAGTGCTGAAGTCAATTCCTGATATACATCAGTTCCACGTTTAATTGCTTGAGCTATTTCTCGAACATTTGGTTTTAAACCTGTTCGTGAAATTGTATTTTCAACCGATGGCATTGAATTATTTTTTAAAAATTGCAATTGGTGTAATGAGCCTGATAATCTTTCTTGTGGGAGGGGTGAATTTACTTTTAATGACTCTATAAATCTATCAAAACTAGCAATCATGCTACCAATACTATTATTCAAGTCAAATCTATTTTGTTGAAAATTCCAAACAACCTGCTCAAAATCAGCTTGTATTTCTGAATAACTTTGATACAAAAAATTAAAAAAATCTTCGTTTTCCTCGTTTTCTCCTACTTGCTCTTGTAATTTGAAAATTACGTTCTCAATTTCCGCTAAACGCTGATTTTTAAAATTGTCTAACCGCGTGCTTGAAAGTGACTGTTCAATAGTTGAAATTTCTAATGTTTCAATTAAACTCGTTGCAAATACGTCTGAAGGAATATATGATGGACCAGTATGCCTACCATCACCAACTTGTTCGTTATTAAATACAGTTTGTTTCTTGTCAGATTGGGTATTTGTCAATGAACGGAAAGCACTTGCTAATGTCCAAGTAAAACGACGTGGTATATTAACAAGGGCGCCTTTTGCTTGTTGATTAATACTTTTTATTAACGGATTCGCATAAATTTGATTGGCAAGCTCTAAAATTCTTGCTTGCTCTGCATCTTGGGCATTACCCGTCAATAATACTTCAATTGATTTTCTTAAATGTTCGGCACGCCATTGAAAAACTGTTGCAAGTAACTCTTGAATTTCAGATGCTAATAAACTTAATATCAAATATATAAATATTAGCCCTATTGAGACATCTAAGATAAATGGTAAATTCATATATTTCTCACTCTTTATTGGTAAGCGGGGCGGAACCACCCTACATTTATTTTAATTTACGAAACTTTACGTTAAAATTAGTGCAAGTATCACCAAATAACGATTAAATAATATAAGATTGCCTTACTCGTTTAATGATTATTTGTAAGCTCCTAGAACGTGACACGAATTTAAAATACAATTCACAGATTGTCAAAGTGCGTTTTTCCCAATCAATCAAAGTTGAGATAAATTAAAGCTTGGCAATCAATAACGCTGGTTGCGAGGGTGGCAACCAACTCTTGCATTAAACCGTCTGTTGTAAATCACTAAATTCTCATGCAAAATAAGTATCCTACACTATGCCATTCGTAAACTTCATTTGGGGTCGTCTAGAGAAAAAGTACCGCACGGTTTCAAAACGACCAGACTCGATATGGGTAATTTTATTACTATTAGCAGCAGTAATCATTTTTACTATTGATTTGGGTGACTTGCCTTTACGGGACTGGGACGAGGGTACGGTAGCACAAGTTGCGCGTGAAATATCTGAGGCGCCATTTAATTCATTACGTTGGCTTTATCCAACTTTAGGAGGTGTACCGTATCATAATAAACCGCCTTTGATGCATATACTTATTGCTAGTTGCTATTCGTTGTGGGGAGTGCATGAGTGGACGGCGCGTTTACCTGGTGCAGTTTTAACCGCTGTTTCAGTACCATTACTGTATTTTATTGGGCGTGAAATATTCCATCAACGTACAGCCGCTATTTACAGCGCTCTAATTTATGTCACTATGCTACCAGTACTGCGGCATGGACGTTTAGCAATGTTAGACGGCGCCTCAGTATGTTTCTTTATGGTGATGATGTTGTGCTTGCTGCGTTCACGTCGTAATCTTCGCTATTGTCTTGGAGTTGGCATTGGGTTGGGGTTAATTTGTCTAACTAAGGGAATACTAGGAGTTTTATTTGCAGCAATTGCATTTGCCTTTTTATTTTGGGATACTCCGCGACTAATAACCAGCGTTTATATGTGGGTAGCCATTATAATTGGCTGTTTACCTGTAGGGTTATGGTACGCTGCTCAATGGCTTCACTACGGCAACACTTTTACTAACGTTGGTATGGTTGACCAATCGCTAAGTCGTATTTGGGAACCTGTAGAAGGACACTCACAACCAATTTGGTACTATCCATTAGAAATTGTTAAATATACTCATCCTTGGTTACTATTCTTATTCGCAAGTTTTCGCTTGACTTGGCAAAATCGTAACCTCAGTTGGGCAAAACTAGTACTTGTATGGAGTTGCTTATATTTAGTTGCTATTTCTATAATGACTACAAAGCTGCCTTGGTATGTTTTTCCTATTTATCCAAGTTTAGCCCTTGCTCTTGGCGCCAAGGCTGCTGAAATTGAAAGTACACCTTTATTCTCATCCTATCCACGTCTTTGGGGAACAGGTTTAGGTATTCTTGCTGTTGCTGCAACTGGAGGCAGTATTTATTACAGCTTTGCAAAACCAGTACACACCGACTTACAGTTAATATTTGCCGCAGTCGCAGGTACTATGGCATTAGGCGCCATTTTAACAGAGAGAGGTGATGCACAATTTTTAAAGGTATTACTTTGGGGAACTTATATTTCGCTGTTGCTATTTGTAAAATCCAATTACTGGGTGTGGGAACTCAACGAAAACTATCCAGTTAAACCAGTTGCCCAAATGATTCAACGCGCAAATCCCAAAGGCAAAATTTACAGTTTTTCACCTTACCATCGTCCATCACTCGATTTCTACAGTAATAGGGTTATACCTGCCGCTAATCAGCCAAACGTGATTGAACAATATTGGCGCCAAAATGGACAACCATACGTTTTACTCGAAGAATCTAACAGAGCAAAACTCAAGCTAGATGCAGCAGAAATTGTTGCGCGCACTGAAGCAGGCAATCAAGTATTTCTACTAATTACCAAAAGTACTAGTAGAATTTAATATTGCGTTATTGCTAGATAAAATCAATTATCAATTCCAAAATTATAAGTGCGGATAGTTTATTATTAGATCAATGACTATCCGTAAAGTTCATAATTTACTGTTTATCAATAAAATTATCAGTTTTTTCAACTTTGTATAAGTTTTGCTCATAACTAGTATTTTGCTGCGTTGCGGCAATCATGCCAAACACAATTGCTCCCCCAACAGCCAAAGCTAACATTGGACGCAGTAGCATAAAATCACGAAGAATCCGAGCCAGTGGACGGCTTTGACGGCGTAAAGCGCTACTTACAATGATTTGCCTCAGTATAAAGGGGTCACGGACATAGTGTCCGCTTTGAGAGACAACTAACCGTTCTTGGCAATACGGACAACTAAATAATCCGACGCAAGATTTAACAGGTTTTGGCGTAGCATTCTTTTGGCAAATTGGGCAGGTCAGGTAATGATTGTCAAAAGTGTGTGTATTCATCTACTTAATCCGTCAAGTCCACTTATTCGCTAATTACAACTTAGTTATCTTGATTTCCGAGTTAATCCCAATTTTGGTAGAGTCGATGCCCGGTATTATCCGGGGCACCTCTCTGTTAGAACTGGACGTGCGCGTTTCCGTGCATCCAGCTCCCGATATTCTTAGCTTGCGCTTTTGCCCATGTGTATATAATCGTGACAGGATTCGTGTATTGCAATCAGATTATTAGGTTTCCAATTGTCGTGATTCCCATCTATATGGTGTAAGTGTACTCGTTCTTCACTAGTAAACTTTAATCCACAGTGTCCACATGTATGGTTTTGCCTTTTTAGGGCTTTAGAGGTTTCCCCGTCATAGAGCTTGCTGTTACGCTCGCTCCAGTAGGATATGTCACCATCAAAAGGTGATTTATTACCTTTGACGTTAACATGTTTGTTTTCGGAGTAAGGATAGGTGTTCACCTTGGGTAGTTTATGTACGGGCTGATTACCGTGATTCAACCACCAACGAATCGCACAGATCGTCCCTATGGTCTAACTCCACTAATTACGTCCATGCATCAATTATGATTCATTGTTTTATGCAAGAAGCGGAGATGACATCCATAATGCTAGCTCACTTTCACTGTTTTCAAGGGGCAAATAGGCACGTGCGTGACCATTTAATGAAAAAATCGGCAGAACATTATGCTTTGAGTAAATACAGCTTGTCTGGTTGGTGTGGAATGCACGACAATATTGAGTAAGACATATATTTTAATTTTTTTATTAGATTTAAGTTCATTTATCCATGACTCTCCTGCCTCCCACGTTTGAAAAGAAGGTGGCAGACCAACCTGTGTCTACTCCTTCTACACAACATCTAACACATTTGCTCAATCGGTTTCAATTATCACCCGAAACACTGATATTACTTTTAGGTCTGTTAATCGGTGGTGGTACTGGTATGGGTATTGTTACTTTCCATTACTCTATTCAGATTATTCATCACCTACTATTAGAAGATTTTATGGGGCTAGTAGGTACTTGGGGTGCATGGACTCTTTGGAGTGTTCCAATTATAGGCGGTTTGATTGTCAGTTTAATGCGCTGGCGCACTCAAGATTTTGGTCCGAGTTTATCTTCGCTAATTGCTGCTTCTAGAGATGGGGGTTTAAAGCAAAAACTTCGACCTGTTACAAAAATGCTCGCTGCCGCTGTTTCTTTGGGTAGCGGCGCCTCGCTTGGTCCTGAAGGACCGAGTGTGGAAATAGGTGCCAATTTTGGTGTTTTACTGTCGCAGGTGCTACAAGTCTCACAAGAACGCTTGCGCTTGCTATTAGCTGCGGGAGCTGCTGCTGGTCTTGCAGCAGGATTTAATGCCCCTATTGCAGGAGTCTTTTTTGCGTTAGAAGTCGTATTGGGTGCTACATCGTTCGCGACTTCAGCGGTGAGTGTTGTACTATTGGCTGCTGTACTAGCGGCGCTCATAGCTCAAATTGGTTTAGGTTCACAGCCTGCTTTTGAATTACCAGCTTATCAAGTTCGTAGCCCTTTAGAATTGCCTTTATATATAGGTTTAGGTTTGGGAGCAAGTTTAGTCTCGCTATCGTATACCCAAGCAATTCGATTTGCAAAAGCCTGTTTTGACGGAAAAGTACCTTATTTAAACTGGCTAGGTCTTATTCCAAAACCAGTTCATCCAATTATTGGTGGCGCCATCGTTGGAGCAGTAGCGCTACAATTTCCACAAATATTGGGAATTGGTTATGGAACAGTACAAGCGATGCTTCAAGATGTGCATTTATCAATTCAGCTTTTGCTTGCGTTGCTAATATTAAAAATGCTAATGACTGCTGTATCTGCTGGCAGTGGTTTTGTGGGTGGTTTATTTGCCCCAGCAATGTTCTTAGGAGCATCATTTGGTGCGGCATACGCAAAAATTATCGCTCTGCTTGCACCCAATATTGCTATTTATATGGCGGCACCCCCTGCATATGCAATGGTCGGTATGGCTGCTGTACTCGCTGCCAGTGTTCGGGCGCCTTTAACATCAATTTTACTGCTATTTGAATTAACTCGTGACTACCGAATTGTTTTGCCATTAATGGCAGCAGTTGGGTTGAGCTTTTGGTTAGTAGAACAAATGTTGCCTAACGAAAACTCTAACTCCAATTTGCAGCGGATTGGGTTATCAGAGCTAAAAGATGAGCAAGCAGAAATGTTGCAAGAAATCTTAGTCATTGATGCAATGTATGCCAATCCAAAAAAGCTGCCTTCTACAATGAAAGTTTTAGAAGCAGCTTTGTCGATGTGGCACGCTCGTACTCATAGCGCACTAGTGATTGATGACCTTGAACAACTAGTGGGTATAATTACTCTCGAAGATATCAACCGCACGCTCGCAAATTATCAAAAAAATTCAGATTTAGCCACTCAAATACAAAATAATTTGTCGAATCTGAGCTTGAAAGAAATATCTACTACTGATATTCTGTATGCTTACAGCGATGAACCTTTAACCGAGGCATTGGACAGAATGGCATTAAGAGGTTTACATCAATTACCAGTAGTAGCGCGAAACAATCACGAACAGATTTTAGGTTTACTCGAACGCGAACAAGTTGCATTGACCTGCAATTTAGCAGCAACGCGCAAAGCTTTAAGTCATTACTTACCGTCACCCTCCAAAACTGATGTTGAAGAGTGTCTTGTTAGCCAATAGCCATTAGTCAATGGCTTATGTACGCATATTGGTTGTGCTAGTTTAAGCGCGCGAATTCACGTAAAAGCGCGCTATTAAACGTTCGCAGCATAAAATAGCCCCCTCCCAAGCATTTGGCACCCTATATTACGTATATAGTTTGCGCGGACACAAAGCGCAGATTATTTCATAACGCCCATAAAAACAGGCATTGAGTAATAAGCGCTCGAATGTGCTGACTAATAACTAATGACTAATAAACAACTTGAGTTGAAGCTATTTAAGCTGTAGCTTCCATCGCTTCACTTTCTTCACGTTCCTCTGAGTCAACCTGTCGGAGTCTGATGTGCTTTTTACCTAACGTGATGATGAACTCATCTCCTGCTTGGAGACCCATTTGTTTGGTGTAAGCCGAACCGATAAGCAAGTTACCGTTTGACTGCACACTAATCCGATAGCTAGCGCTGCGTCCACCGCGTCCATTTGCACTCGGTGAACTATCTAATTGAATGCCTTCTGCATCAATTAAGGCATTCAAGAACTTCATCATATTGACGCGCTCGATGCCGTTTTTGGTAACGGTGTAGTATCCACAACGTTTAGCTTTTTCATCTTTGCTCAGATTTTCGAGTTCTTTGACTTTGGTGAGCAAATCTTCGCCGACGAGGGGTTCAATTTTTTTCTGTTTAGCCATCAACGTAAAACAAAAATGAATGGTTCAAAAGGTCGAATCGTTTTTATTTTAGCTGACAATTTGCTCTAAGGGAGTAGAACTTTTTATTTTTATATCAGCCTAGCTAAGTATATTACATAATTAGGTGGTTGAGAAAAGCAATATTAGCCTTATCGTCAAACTTTCTCTAAGGAACCGAAACCAAAGTCTTTCGTAACGTTGGATCAAAACAATTTTATTTATAGTATCCACCCACAAGCTGTTTTTGTGTCTTTCTGCTTACTCGTACAACAGTGTCAAGTTTTGTAATGAATGTTGAATCGTGAAGTTAAATATCGCAAACAAAAGGCCGTAACGCGACAAGCGTAAATTTTGCACATAAGTGGCACCGTTGTCTACAGCAGTTGCGCGTCTTCTATTTTCCAAAATCCCTACATATATAGATGTAGTTTTTAGATTTACGGTTCATTTGCTATACTATCGTCTTTCATTGACGTATAAAAAGGTATCTCTCAACCACTGTTGAGTTGCATCTATTATTGGCATATGAGTTAAGTATGTAACTAATCACGTAAACTTTTGCGCGTTTCGGTACGAGCAGTGTTTAAGATTCCTGAAGTAAAGCTAAAAAATTTGTCTTCTTACTCTTGGCATAAAAATTACCAGACCGTAAATGTAACACTTGATAACAAAACATAAATACGATTAAAACAAATAGCACAAGTGTTTTCCTATGAAACTGACCACTCGCGGACATTACAGCGTTAAAGCATTACTCGACTTGAGTATGCTTCGACCTACGAAAAGCGCATCTGTTAAAGCAATTGCATCTCGTCAAGATATTCCTGCCCCTTATTTAGAAAAATTACTAATCGAAATGCGACGTGCAGGACTGGTAAAATCAATTCGTGGCGCCGTAGGTGGATACCAGCTAGCCAAACCACCCGCACAAATATCAATAGGAGAAATTTTAGAGGCAGTAGGTGAAAAAATGAATCCGAAGCTGCAACAACAATCTGAACCCGACCAAGCTCTTGACTGGGTAACGTTAACTCTCTGGCAACGGCTAAATCAAAAACTCAAAGAAGCTTTGTATAGTATCACTTTAGCTGACCTTTATTACGATGCCCGCAGTCGGCAAGCATCGCTTGGTGAAGAAGCTAGTTTTATTGTTTAGTGACTTGTCAATAGTCGATAGCCAATGGTAACAATTACAGATAAATTACTAATTACTAACGTTATTGTGTTGCTGATTGCAGCACTCTTAGACTATTTAATTGGCGACCCTATTAATTGGCTTCATCCAGTCCAACTAATGGGGTGGGTAATTTCTCGTTTTACTAATATCGCTTTATTCTTATGTAAGAATACTTTGACACAAAGAATCGCTGGTATTCTCCTTACTATTTTTTTAATATTTGGTACTGGCACCATCAGCACTATATTGATAAAAGCGACTTTGTGGATACATCCTAACTTCGGAATTATTACTAAATGCATTCTACTTGCTAGTTGTTTTGCTGCAAAAAGTTTAAGAAACGCGGCTGAAACTGTCTTGGAACCATTAATTTTAGAAGATACTGCGACTGCACGTCTAAAACTTAGCCAATTTGTGGGACGCGACACTGAAAATCTCTCTCAATCAGAAATATTACGTGCTGTTTTAGAAACTGTTACCGAAAACGCCACCGACGCTGTTATGGCGCCTTTATTTTATGCAATTGTTGGCATATTCATTAGTGCTTATATACCAATATTTGAACCTGTATCTTTAGCACTGGCATACAAAGCCAGTAGTACCCTTGATTCAATGGTAGGTTATAAACAGCAGCCCTACACATATTTAGGTTGGTTTAGCGCACGAACTGAAGATGTTTTAACTTGGGTGCCTTGTCGTTTGACTGTAATAACTTTAGCTTTAATCTCTTTTAAACCTTTATATGTATGGAATATTTGTTGTCGTGATGCAGTATTAGACCCTAGTCCCAACTCTGGGTGGAGTGAGTGCGCTTATGCTGCCATACTAGGAGTGCAAGTCGGTGGCGCCAACTCTTACCGAGGAATAATTAAACATAAACCCTTATTGGGAGATAACATTCACCGAATTGAACCATCTTCAATCCGAGATTCGTTACAACTAACGAGATATTCGTTTTTAATCTGGTTAGGGGTAGCTACCTCTATAGGCTTTTTGGTGACAAACAGGTAATCATAAATATAAAGCTTAAGAATTAGGGAAACTAACTATATGAATCTGTCTGCGAAAGTAGTCTCCATACTTTCACCTGAAGAAATTCGTCGCACTGTGAACCGTCTAGCTTCGCAAATTATTGAAAGAACTCGTGATTTATCGCAGTTGGTGCTTCTAGGTATTTTTACAAGAGGGGTACCACTTGCTGAATTACTCGCGCGTCAAATCGAAGCAATGGAAGGAATTTCAGTTCCAGTGGGAGCATTGGATATCACGTTTTATCGAGATGACCTCGACCAAATTGGTCTGCGAACTCCAGCAAAAACTGATATTCCTTATGACTTAACAGATAAAACAGTTGTTCTTGTTGATGACGTTATTTTTAAAGGTAGAACTATCCGAGCAGCTTTAAATGCTGTTAATGAATATGGCAGACCAGAAGTAATTCGTTTGGCTGTGTTGGTTGACCGAGGTCATAGAGAAGTCCCGATTCATCCTGACTTTATTGGTAAGCAGCTACCTACTGCGAAAGAAGAAATCGTTAAAGTCTACTTGAATGACTTTGATGGTCGCGATGCAGTTGAACTTATAAGTTGGTGATATGTCGCTAATATATTGATGAGTTTGGCAATAGGTATTAATATTTATTAATATACTGTTAACAAACTTTACGAGAGTCAATATGAATTATTTTCTGGTGGCTATAGACAAGGCATCTTACAACTCGCATCTCCAGGCGATTTTGACTTTTGTAGGTATAGGAGGATTTTTAGCAGCTACGATTCTTGGCTCAATTGGTTGGTATAACTCGAAGCGTCCTGCAGGTTGGGAAGCTAGCAAGACACCTGGTTGGGTACCAAAAGTGCCAGAAAAAGAACAAAAGTAGCATAGGTCTTCTTCGCCTGTGCAATAATTAGGCATTTGGTCAAGTGAAATGCCTAATCCACAGTATTCTTGACGGTGCCTATGGTTTGCAACAGTTGTTTGGCTGTGTAAGGTTTAGATAGGAAGGCTTTGACACCTATTTCTGTTGCACTGTTTATTTTATCGCTGGAGATAAGTCCGCTGACTGCAATAATTTTGACGGCAGGGTTAATTTTTTGTAGTGTCCGAATAGTTGTTAGTCCATCCATTGCGGGCATAATCATATCTGTCAGCACAATTTCGATTTTATCGCGGTGTTCGGCGTATAAAGCTATTGCTTCAATACCGTCGCAAGCTGTTATAATTTTGTAATTGTAAGTTTCTAGCGATGTTTTGGTGACATTGCGGATTGAATCTTCATCATCAACAACCAGTATTAACTCACCGTTACCTTGTGGTAATTCTGTTTCACTATCTTCTATGGTTTCGGGAATTTGCTGGGCAGGTAAATAAACTTGAAATTTACTACCTTTGTTAACATCACTGGTGACGTTTATAAATCCCCCATGACTTTTGACTATTCCTAAAACAGTAGAAAGTCCTAGTCCCGTACCTTTACCAAGCTCTTTGGTTGTAAAGAATGGTTCAAATATACGGTCTACTATATCTGAGGGTATGCCAACACCTGTATCTGTAATTGATACTAATATATAATTACCAACTTTCGCTTCAATATTCATATTGGCAAAATTTTCATCAATAAAAAGATTTTCAGCGGATATTTCTAGTTTTCCTCCCTGTGGCATTGCATCACGCGCATTGACGCAAAGGTTCATCAAAACTTGGTGGAGTTGAGTTGCATTACCTATAACAGTCCATAATTGCGGATAGATATTTATAGATACTTGAATCGATTTTGGAAATGTTTCTTTAATAATTTGTTGAATTTCAGTAAGCAGGTGCTTGATTTGTGTCAATGCGCGCTCACCCTCAATACCACGTGTAAATGATAGTACTTGCTTCACCAAATTGGCGCCGCGTTTGGCGTTAGATATTAGTATTGGTAAAAGTCGTTGACTGCGTTCGTCGCGCAACTGCGACTCTAAAAGTTGTGCTGTCATCAAAATCGGCGCCAGCACGTTGTTAAGGTCATGTGCAATACCGCTTGCTAAAGTTCCAATACTTTCTAAACGTTGTGCCCGAAAGAACTGCGCTTCTAACTGTTTTTTTTGCGTTATATCAGTATTTACCACAAGAATAGCTTGTGCTTTATTATCAAATTCTGGTACTAATGTCCAACGACTTTCAACAATAATGATATTACCTAATTTTGTAGTTTGCTTTAACTCGCCTTCCCAGGCGCCATTTTTGAGCAGGATATTAAAAGCTGATTGCAATTGTGATAAGTTCTTTTCTTGCCAAAGCTGTATTGTCTGTTTACCTATTGCTTCTTCCTCTTTCCAGCCGTACAAACGTTCTGCGGCTTTATTCCAAAAAAGTATTTGATTTTTTAAATCACAAACAAAAATGGCATCGGTGGCAACATTAAGTAACGCTGCTTGTTCACGAATTTTACGTTCTGCACGCTTACGTTCTATTGCGTACCGAATCGAACGTTCGAGTAATGCTGCATTAAGTTGACTTTTTTCTAAATAATCAGCAGCACCAGCTTGCATCGCTTCAATATCAATATCACATTCGCCTTGACCTGTCAGCAAAATCATTGGCGTCGTTGTACCTAAAGCTACAGCAACACGTAATAACTCTAAGCCATTACCTTCACCCAAACGATAATCAACAAGATAAACATCGTGCTGATGTTTGGCAATTTCCACGAGTCCAGCTTCATAACTGCTGACCCATTCTAATTTGCACCCAGCCACCTGAAATTCAAAAAACCAATCACGAGTTAAGATGTAATCATCTTCATCGTCATCGATAAGAAGCACTTGGATGGGGCTATTTTTCATGGTTACCTCCCCCTTTAGAACGGTAGTTCTACAATTTCAAACCAATACTTTCCAATTGTTCGCATCACTTCAACTAAAGCTGCAAAATTCATCGGTTTAATGATAAACGAGTTTGCACCTAATTCGTATGTACGATATATATCTTCTGGTGCTTTAGAAGTCGTCAGTACGATTACAGGGATTTTTCGTAACTCCGCGTCATTCTTAATTTCCTTAAGCGCTTCACGACCGTCCTTTTTGGGCATATTTAAATCAAGTAAAATCAACCCAGGACGAGGTGAACTGCTCAAAGATACATACCGACCGCGATGATACAAATAATCCATCAGTTCCTCACCGTCTCTCACTACGTACAATTCGCTTGACAATCGACTTTCTGCCAATGCCTCGCGCGCTAACATACAATCGTCTTCATCATCATCAGCTAATAGAATTTTTACAGTTGTCTGCCGACCTCTCACTATGCATTTTCTCCTTTTTTACTAACAATAGTATTGGTTTAGTATTAAATCTCAATATAAAATGTGACAATAATACATATTTTCTCTAACACTATGAAGGTATCATAATCCTTCTCAAACTTGAAAATTGGTGATTTAAGAGTAAAACCCTCTTTACTTACTTACTTAACTTATCGGTAATACCACGATAAATTTTGCACCCTGTCCAGGTTGACTTTTGGCGGTAATGCTTCCCTGGTGTCGCTCAACTATTTTGCGGCAGATAGCTAACCCAATACCTGTCCCGTCATATTCACTACGTCCATGTAATCGTTGGAAAACTTGAAAAATACGGTCGCAATATTTTTCATCAAACCCAATACCGTTATCTTTAACTACAATTTGGTACATTTGTATGTTTTCTTGAGTGATTATCTCGCTATAAATATTTACAATTGGTGCAAGTTTCGGACGATGAAATTTCAGAGCATTGCCAATTAAGTTTTGTAATAGTTGTCGCATTTGAAGTGGGTCGGCGGTAATTGTTGGTAAATCGCCTAACTCAATGCGTCCAGAAGCTTGTGCAATAGTTTCCTCCAAGTCAGATAATACTTCATAAGCAATTTGCGACAAGTCAACAGATGCAAACGGTTGAGCGCGCGTTGTTACACGCGACAATGTTAATAAATCTTCAATTAGTGCCTGCATACGCCCAGCGGCATTTTGCATTCGTTCAAGATAATCACGCCCTTGAACAGAAAGATTATCATTACATGTACTTTTGAGTCGGTCTCCAAATGCTTTAATCTTTCGTAGTGGTTCTTGTAAGTCGTGCGAAGCAATAAAGGCAAATTGTTGAAGTTCCTCGTTGGAACGGGTAAGTTCTTGACGCTGTAATGTTTCTTTCTCTAAAAGTTTTGCTTGAGCCAGAGCAATGCCAATTTGGTCGGCAAGTTGACGCAATAGCTCAATTTCCCATGTTGTCCAACAACGGGGATGCCCGCATTGATGGGCAATTAACAATCCCCAGAGTTGATTTTGAAGTAAAATCGGCACAACAAGGTTTGCTTTAACAGCAAATTGCCGCAAAAATTCGACGTGGCAGGCTTGAATACTACCATTCTCAATATCCGCCAACGAGGAAATGTGTCCTTGGCGATATTTCTGAATATAATTTTCACTAAAGCAAGGGTTAAAAATCTCTCGCCCTAACATTACAGGAAAACCAGGAACAACAGCTTCTTGAACTGCCGTCACCGCACCATTTGACTTCAACCGCAAAATTAATACACGGTCAGCATTGAGTACTTTTTGGACTTCAATAACGCTAGTCGATAAAATTTCGTCGATTTGCAACGATTGACGAACCTTTAGAGTAAAATCAGCAAATAATTGAGTACGTAAATTCTGACGCTGTAATTCTTCTTGAACCCGCTTACGCTCAGAAATATCCATCATGGCGCCAATCATTCTAACTGCGGTGTCTCCAATTCTTACAACATAACCTCGGTCTAAAATATACGCATACGAATTATCTGCGCGTCGAAAGCGATACTCGTTTGACCAAACTTGTTTTCCGCTATCAATAACGGCTTGCATATCGACGACAATCCGCCATCTATCATCTGGGTGAATGCGTTCGCGCCACCAAGTTGATGTCGAGCAAACATCTGACATTAAATATCCAAAAAGCGTAGCAACACTTTCATTCCACCATACGCGGTTAGTTATTAAATCCCAGTCCCATACGGCATCATTTGTTGCTTGCGCGAGTATTTGAAATCTTTCCTCACTTTGCTGTAACCGTGTTTCGGCTAATTTACGTTCAATCGCTGTTGCTAAAACGTTAGCTACTGCTTGTAAAAAGTAAACTTCATCTCGGTTATAGTTTCTCGGTGACTTTGAGTGTACGCCTAAAATACCAAAAGGTCGTTCTTGACAATGAATAACAACACTGACACCACTAACAATATCATGTTCTGCTAACAATTGTGATTTATTAAATCGTGTTTCACTTGCAAAATCATTGACAATAACTGGTTCAGTAGAAATTAAAGTAAATCCAGCTTGCGATAAGTGTCCAGTATTAACTTTTACTTTCCCTATTAAACCTTCCCGCCATCCAATTCCAGAACGTAATAAAAAATTATTTTCATCAACACACAATTCGAGTATTTTAGAATACTCAACTTCTAAACTTTGGGCAATGACGACTACTGCTCGTTGCATTAACGTATTTAAACTAGAACCTGCCAGCGCTAATTGGCTCAACTCAGCTACGATTGCTTGACGGTTGGCATATATTTCTAGTGCTTCTTCTGATTGTTTACGCTTGGTAATGTCCATATCAACTCCAGACATTCCCACTGCGGTGCCTTTTTCGTCGCGAAATACTACACCTTTAGTTGCCATCCAGCGAGTTGTATTATCGGGTAGCAAAGCTCGAAATTCTAAGTCATATTCTTCCCCTTGTTCGACCGCGCGTTTGATAGCATTCGTAACTAAATTTCTGTCTGAAGGATGGACGCAACGCATAAAAGCTTCATAGCTACCTGCAAATGTGCCTTTTTCTAATCCAAATAAAGATTCTTTATCATCCGACCAAGTAACTGTATCAGTAACTATATTCCAATCCCAGGCGCCCATTTGAGCAGATTTTAAAGCTATTATTAACTGTGCTTCACGTCGTAATGCATACTCTGTTTGCTCTTTCAATTTTTCCATCGTTTGCTTGGCTTCAAGCAAACGATGAACTCGTTGACGCAACACTTGCCAGTGAATTGGTTTTGTAACGTAATCAGTGGCGCCTGCTGAGAAGGCATTTTCAACCGAAATTTGGTCGGAAAGTCCTGTAACCATTAAAATTGGAAGATTTTCGGCTTGGGGAAATGACCGTAACTGAGCGCAGCAAGTAAAACCATCCATTTCCCCCATTAAAGCATCAAGCAATACCATGTCTGGTTGCCGCTCTTGATATAACACCAGCGCTTCTTCGCCACTACAGGCTTCTATAATTTGATATCCAGAGTATTCAAGTAACTCGCGCAATTGCATCCGAGTCAATGCGTCATCGTCTACAACTAAAATTAAATTATTCATTTTAAAGCGAGATTGTTTCTTTGATAATTTATAATTACTCAAATTTTAATAGTATTTTTTTATTAAATAGTTTCGCGTGTAAAGTATCGTAACATAATATTGAATTAGATTTTGGCAATGTTTTAATTTTTGGACTATATTTTTAGCATTTTTATATTAAGTTTATATCTGAAAAATAATTAGTGTTTTTATCATTAGCTTTGCAATCGGTCTATATATATATTTATAAATTTTTTATAAAACTTCATAGAATTGGTTGGGTGTAAGCTTTGCGGAACCCGATCTACATATTAGAATGAATACAAAACTTTATATACATAGCTAAGTAATTCTTGGGCAGTATATGGTTTAGGAAGAAAAGCAAATATTTGTGAATTTTTATCGATATTAACTTGCTCACTAGTTGCTAACCCACTAACAGCAACAATGGGAAGTAAAGGGTTCATACGAAGTAAAGTACTTATGGTAGTTGAACCATCCATATTGGGCATCATCATATCAATGATTGCAGCTTTGATTTTATTTTTGTACTGAGCAAAAATAGCTACAGCTGTAATACCATCACTTGCGGTCACAACTTCATAGTTATAACTTTCTAGTGAGGTTTTGGTAATTTCTCTAATTGATGCTTCATCATCAACAACTAAAATAAGTTCACCATTGCCACGAGGAATTTCTGTACATGAGTTATTAGAAATTATTTGACTATTAACAGCAGGCAAATAAACTTTAAATTGCGTACCTTTGCCCACAGTACTAGAAACGTTCACAAAACCTCCATGACCTTTGATGATACCCATAACAGTTGATAAACCTAGTCCAGTACCTTTGCCAAACTCTTTGGTTGTAAAAAATGGCTCGAATATTCGGTCTAGGTTTTGTCTATCAATTCCAATACCTGTATCTGTAAGCGTTAGTAAAATATATTGCCCAACCTTTGCATCAATGTGCATACTTTTAAAATTTTCATCGATAAGAATATTTTCAGCGCTTAATGTCAACCTTCCACCGTTTGGCATTGCATCACGAGCATTTAGGCATAAATTAATTAACACTTGATGTAATTGAGTATTATCTCCACTAATAAATTGTAAATTTGGCTTAATATCAGTGTGAAAATCTATGGATTTTGGAAACGTTTGCTCGACAATTGGCTGGATTTCTTTAATTAAATCTTGAAGTTTAATTTTTGTATGTTTACCTTCCATTCCACGCGCGAATGATAGCACTTGTTTTACTAAGTCGGCGCCGCGTTTTGCATTATTTTCAATAATTGACAAAATTTGTGATTCACGCGGATTTGTAGATTTATTATTTAATAATTGTGCGGACATAATAATTGGCGAAAGCACGTTATTTAAATCATGTGCAATTCCACTAGCGAGAGTTCCAATACTTTCTACTCTTTGTGCGCGTAAAAACTGCGCTTCAAGTTGTTTTTTCTGTGTAATATCAGTATCAACAGTTAAAATAGATTTAGGCTCTCGATGTTCATCAAGTACAAGTGTCCAGCAACTATCAACAATAATTTCTTGACCTGATTTTGTTAGCTTGACTAATTCTCCTTGCCAACAGCCCTTCTCTAAAACTGTATGATATATATCTTGATATTGCGGTGATTTTACACAAGATAATATATCGTTGGCATTGTTATCAATAACTTCTTCTGCTTGCCAACCGTAAAGTTTCTCGGCACTTTTATTCCATAATAATATTTTATTCGATAAGTCGCGTAAAATAATTGCATCAGAAGTAACGTCAAGTAATGCGGCACCAGAACGCATTTGTTGTTCAGTGCGTTTACGCTCAGTAATATCCTCAAATATATATAATCTACCAGCACAACAGTCACCCTCTTGACGAAATCGCGTTGAAACCCTACGAATGACTCGTCCATCTTTCAATAAAATTTCATCTTCGCCGACACTCGAATTATTTTGATTATGTATTAATTTATCAGCTTCAACAAAAGCAGGGACATCTAAAACAATTTTTAAACACTCACCGATAACATCTTTATTTTTGAATTTATGCTGTTCAATTTCTTGCTGCAAGTCTTCAATGCCCCAAATTTCGCAAAAACGATCGTTAAGGAAAAAAACTTGATCTGAACATTTATTTACAACATAATAGCCTAAAGGAGAAAGACTATTTATTGAATTCATAATAGCTTGTTGGCAATTTAGTTCCTCCTCTGCTTGTTTGCGTTTTGTAATATCTTGAAAATATACTGATAAGCCATCAGTACAAGGATATGCATGAACTGCAAACCAAGTATTTAAAGGTGGATAGAATTCTTCAAAGTCAATCCTAACTCGTTCTGCAACAGCGCGGTGATAATGATGATAAAATTTTGAGTTGACGGCGTCAGGGAAAGTTTCCCAAATATTATGACCTAGTAATTCTTCGCGCTGACGCTGTAATAATGCTTCGGCTTGTTTATTAAGATAAGAAAAACACCAGTTATTATCTAAAGCGAAAAAACCATCTGTTATGCTTTCAAATATATTCTTGATACGGTTAGTCGCTGTGCGGTCTAGCTCAAGTAATTTTAACCGTTCTTCTTCGGCTTGTTTACGTTCGGTAATATCTTCTATTATATAAGCAAACTTTTTCTTGTTATCTTTTTTTATAATTGTATCATCACTATAAGCATCTATTGCCGTTACTGTAACATTGAAAACTTTGATATTACCTGAACTTTCGTGGATATATTCAAATCTGACAGGTGCCTTGATTCGTTCTGCTTCGCGATAATATCCAATCCATTTTTTAATGTAGTCTTGCGAAATACCTATTTGACTTGCGCGACAATTTTGTAGTTCTTGAGGAAGTACTTTCAAAAAGTTGGCACTAGCAACATTTCCAGAAATTAATTTAATATCATTATCGTATATCTCAACAACACCCATCATCATTGCAGCGCTATTAAAAAAACTACTGAGAATATGCTCGCTTTCATGAAGCGCTTCTCTAGCTTGTTTATAATCGCTTTGAATAGTAACTAACTGATTAATATTTCTGCGAACCTCTAACTGCCGCATTACTAAACGAGCTAGAGACTTTAAACTATCGACCTGCTTTTGTGTTATTTGTTTGGGCTTTGTATCAACAACACAAAATGTTCCTAATGTCAAACCTTGCGGTGTTGTTAGCGGTACACCCGCATAAAATCGCACATACGGTTTATCGACTACAACAGAAGAAGTAGCAAATTTTTCTGAAGCTAATGTATCAGGAATAATCAAAACATCGTCAGCTTCCATGCAAATAGAGCAAAACCCGATTTCACGAGGTACTTCAGTCAAATCAATGCCAACTTTTGCTTTAAACCATTGGCGGTCGGCATCAATTAAATTAATCAACGCAATCGGAGTATCACAAATTTGTGCGGCCAACATTGCCAAATCGTCAAACGCCTCTTCTGGTGACGTATCAAGAATTTGGTATTGTCTCAGGGTCAAAAGCCTAGCGCTCTCTTTATTCAATACTACAGAATTCATCTAAATAACCCTAGCTATAAAACCAATTACAGTTTATCGGTCAAGCCTAAAGGTGAGTACTCACAATAGTCTTACTCGATAAATACGTGCGTCAAATTCACAGAACAGGAGTTTACGGGTTGTGCAATATGTCCAGCCACTTCAAGGCGCCGCGTCGTCAATAATGGTGCTTACGTAAAAAAGCTGATTTAATGTTTGGTATTTGCCTCCTAACCACCTTACACGTTTCGCACCGCACAGCAACCGAGTGAACTAGCAATCCATGCTAAATCGCATAAATTACTAAATAGGGTGATAAAGCTATTTTGTTACCCTACTATAGTAATATGCCTTAAGGAGGATGACTATTTTGTTTTCTAATATACGTATAATCACTTAAGCTATAGAAAAAATTATGTATTTTTGTTTACATATTTAAGTTTTTCTATATACTATAGCTTATTAAAACCCTATGTTTACAGCTTGATTTACGTGTGTCAACAACTTGGGAATGCTTAATAATTAAGTAAAATAAATAAGTAATCCTCTTTACAATCTATATAGATTCAGATGAACTCAGGTGTGACATTCTCTCCTGCTTTGTCAAAAAAGCCGCATCAAGAAGATAGTTTTGCAATTAGCTTTGCTCCGCTATCTGTTACAGAAATTTACGAACTCGCTTCAGACTCGAAAAACGGTGCCGTTGTGACAATGAGCGGTACAGTTCGCGGCTCTACCGACGGTAAACCCGTGATATGTCTAGAATATCAAGCGTATGAACCGATGGCGATGCAAGTTTTTTACCAAATTGCTAATCAAATTCGCGCTCACTGGCCAGACGTTAACCGTGTAGTTATCCACCATCGAATCGGGCGTCTTTCGATTGGAGAAATTAGCGTTTTAGTTGCAGTCGGTTGTCCTCATCGAAGCGAAGCGTTTGAAGGGTGTCGCTATGCTATCGATACCCTTAAACACAATGCTCCTATATGGAAAAAGGAATTTTGGGAAGATGGTACGAGTAACTGGGTTAGTATTGGCGCCTGTGAACAATCTGAAACTTGTTAACATTTAAGGGAAGGGCAAGGATGCCCATCCTACAAGAACATTCTACAAAACAGCACTCAAGCCACAGCAGTATTAAAATCTTTCTAATTTATTTACATGTTCGCACAAGTATGTGTATAATTGGTTATACATGAAGGGGAGTAGCTGCTGACACGTTTAAAACTAAAATTAAAAGTTTGTCAGTACATTTGAATCAACATGCTGGTGATAAACCTGGTTCAGATGGCATACACCAAATAAGATTTTGCAAGCGAGACCTTCACTAAGTTCACACAGTCTAAATGTGTGTGGAACTTGGTGAGGTCTTTGTTACATTCATCAAGTTCCACACCGCAACATAATTAAAAGGAGCTTGATTAGGTGCTAACAGCTTTTACTGCGGGATTATCTATAATTACAGTTTCGGAACTAGGTGATAAAACCTTCTTTATTGCAATGTACTTAGCGATGCAACACTCGCGACGACTAGTATTTAGCGCAGTTACGGTAGCGTTAGCAGCAATGACAATACTTTCTGTAGCATTAGGACAGGTTGCTTCGCTTTTACCAGCTAGTTTTGTTTATCATGCGAAAATAGGATTATTTTTGGGCTTTGGGTTAAAGCTAATATACGATGCCAGTAAAATGCCAGTGGTGGCAAACTGCGACCAGGTACTCTCCGAAGCAAAGGAAGCAGTCGTCAAAGCAGAAGCACAACTAGGTCAGAAAAATGCTTTGGGGATTTGGCTTGAAGGCTTTTTATTAACTTTTATTGCGGAGTGGGGAGATAGAACCCAACTTGCGACTATCTCACTAGCAATAGATAACAACCCTTTTGGTTTAACATCTGGCGCCATTTTAGGGCACGCGATTTGTGCAGCAATAGCTGTTACCTGCGGCAAAATGTTATGTGGACGCATCAGTGAGCGGCAACTTACTTTTATCGGTGGGTTCTTGTTTATAGTGTTTGGAATCATTGCAGTATTCGAGAAGAGTTAGCGAAGAAACCAGGTTTCTACTTCTTAGTAGATTTTCGGATGCATTTTTATTTACCTTGAGGCTATCTTGGGTAAATAAAAATTATCACTATTAAATTTATGTCTAAAGCTTCTAATTCTAAAAGCTATTGTTTTTGCACCCTAGCTTTTAGAAAAGAATATCGTAACTTTGCGAAGCAATTAGCAAAAGATTTAGAAAGTTTTTCACCAGGTACACAATTATTTGTTGCCACTGATAATCCTAAAGATTTTAAAGATAGCCCGAATGTTACTTCCTTAAAATGCGTTCAAGAAAATCCTTTATTTCCATATAATGACAAGCTACAAGCCATTAAAATGGCGATAGCAAATTTTCAAACAGTCATATTTGTAGATGCTGATTCTAGAATGACTGATTATTTTAACGAAGATATAAATTGGTCTCCAGGTATGGTTGTTTACTGTGACCTAGACCGTAGCCTTGCCAAAAGCTTAAAAGATTATTATCCTGAGCGCGATTATGAATTGTTTCAAAAATTATCAGAAAAATTGGGAATAAAACGTAGTCTTGATACAATTAGCTTCCCTATGCAATCTCTTTACGTTATTTCTAGGGAAAATGGAAAAGAACAGCAATTTATTGAAAACTGGAATTTAATTTCTAAGTATCTTGCAGTTCATCGCTGTGCAACAACAAGTGATGGATATACTATGGCGTTAGCAATGGCAAGTGTTGGCTGGGAGCCAAAAATGATGGAAGAATTCCATAGTTTAAACCGAGTAATTAAACATATTGGAAATCGAGAAGGACAAGTAGGGCGCTTTAATGTATTGGAAAAAATTGAATTCAGGCTTTCATATTATTACCGTTTATTAATAATTTATTTGAAGGCTTTAAAAAGCTTTGGCTTCTTTTTTGGATAGAAATATTTATTGGGTATGGCGGGAAAAACATCTTCCCGCCAAATTTTGATGCTCCGCTGCTCTTTAAGGTGTTGGTGAAGTTGTTGCTGTTGGTTCCGCAGTCGGTTTAGGCGCCTCGGTAGCAGTTTTATTGATTTCGTCTTTATACTGAGCAGGTGCCAGAGCAGCAGCGTTGGCAAATAAAGGTTTGGCTTCGTCAATTTTGCCTTGCTCTTTGAGAACGAGAGCTTTCGCCCAAACTGGACGAAAATCTTTGGGGTCGCTCTTAATTGCTTGCTCGTAAATTTCAAAAGCTTTTCCATATCGCTTTTCAGAAGCGTGGATATTGCCTATTAAGACTTGGATGGCCATTGTATCAACGCTACCAGGTTGAATTTTGTTGGCTTGGGGTGCTTTAGCTAAAGCTTCTTGTAACAAACCAATAGCAGCTTCAGGGCGTTTTTGACTCATTTGCAACGCTACCATCGACTGCAAAGCATCCATATCACCAGGTTTTGTCTCTAAAACTGCGCGCAGAGTTTGTGCGGCGCCTTCAGGATCACCCATTTGCTGTTTGGCTTGAGCAAGTAAAACAGCATACCTGGTTTGGTCAGGGTTTAACTTAGCAAGCTTTTCAAGCGGTGGAATTACATCTTTTATTTCTCCCTGCTTCAGAGCCAAGAGTTGTAAACGTGCTTGTAGTAAGGCTTTTAACGCAGTTTGATTTTCTGGTTCTCTTTGTAAAACTAGCTCATAACCCCGCACCTCGTCTTGGAGCTTAGTTTTTTGGTCAACAGGCGCCGTTCCTTTGTTATTACTAGGATTATTAGCCTGAGAACTACGCGATGCATTGAATCCGTCAAGAATGGGGAGTATGGAAACACCTATAAAAGCCAAGACGGCTAATGCGAGTATAACCCTAACTACTAAGCGATTTTCCGATTTAGCCACAAAACCTCCGTTAAATTAAACGTGATAGGAAAATTTAAAAATTTGCAAAACTTTGCGGAATACAGCGTTTATGTTGTGAACTTTATAACAAATAGCAAAAAACAAAGCAGTCTAGGAGTGCTAACTTTAGGAGGAATCGTCAGAATTGTAACTGTGATATGCTTCCGAAACTAGTATAAAGACGCGCTTTTTACACCTAACTTGTGAGATGAATCTCGTGCGCGAGTCAGTATCTTTCATGTGGGTGTTCCTTGTTGAAATAACTGGCATCGCGTCTTCAGTATCACATAAGGTATGCTCTTCACGGTGCTTATGGAAGAAATATACTTTCCAAAAGCCACACAAACGCTCTTCCTGTGTTTACGATTAATCTAATCCCACAGCGGGAATATATCTCCGTCGCAAGGAGTTTCTATGAATTCCGACCTGATGCCGTCATCCGAACCGATCTTACCAGTTACGTCAAATCTTGATTCAGCCAAGCTAGAAGTATCTGCTACTCCGACTCAAAATCATGCTTATGCAAAAGAAAATTTGTCGGACAGTAGCGAAGCTACTTTAGGTGAAAGCGCGAATCGTGTTTCTCCAATTCCACCACCTAGCGAACCGATGCAGTACCGAGCAATCGGTCTTATTCGAGGTCGCTATGTGAGCAGTGCCGAACAATTTACTCAAGGTTCGCTTGTTACCGCAGATGGTGCCTCTATCAACACCGTTCTCCTTGGACGAATGATGAGTTTGGTTAAAAATCATCTCGACTTGCAACAAGAACATTTATGGGTTGTTTACCCGCGTACTCGCCAAGAGAATGACCAACTACACCTTCAAATAGTTGGTGTTTGGGAGCCAGAAAAACTTGCTAAATCAAATAATATTGAAGAGACAGAAAGATTACCATCCGTACAAGCTGATGAATCATCCGAAGTTACTACATCTTCATCAACTGTTTTAGATGGTAAGTTCTCTGTGCGTGGTGAGGTTGTTTACCAAGCGCAAGATGGTAGCAATTTGGTCATAAAAATCAAGCAAGCTCCCCGCAAGCAGGATGATAAGCCGAAATATTTCAAACTCAAGCTTAAAGGAACTCTTGACACCAGAGCGGTAGGTAAGTTTTGGGATATAGAAGTGATACGCCGAGGTGACGAACTCGCCATCGAAAGTGGAAAAGCAATTGCCGACCTGCCCAAAAAACGGCGCCCACCATTTAAAGGAGGCCCAGGAGGAGGCAAAAGACCCTTTAATAGTTTTAATAAAGGTGGTTCTAAAAAGCCATTCAAGAGAGCAAGCAACGGCGAAACTCCACTGCCAATTAAAAAAGGTAGTGATGTTAACGTAGCACCTAGACCTACAACAACGTCGGGGCGCCCAACCCCCAAACCTGTTAAACGTCCAAAACCAGAAGAAGCATAAAATAGTGCTGAGTAAAAAGTGCGCTCGTGCTGAGTAAGAGTGAGGAGTTAGAGAAGGTATAAATTGTCATTAGTCGTGCAGCTATCCGGCGGAGCATTTGCCGCAGGCTAGAATCTTTAAGAACTGAATAAGTTATAGAGATGTTACCCTGCGGGGGAAATCCTCTGGATTACACTACGGTGACTCAGCACTCAACACGAGCGCACTTAAAATTCTGTCCATCGATCTTGTGGTAAAAACGAACGCTCCATTGAAATTGAAGCCACAGGTTCGGTTAGCGTAAATTTACCCTCTTCAATCCATTGTTTTAATTCCATCGCAACTTGTAATGATAAATACATACTTGCAAGGGGGGCAGTTCTAACGTTTTTACCTTCGATGGTAATGCGTCCTGATTTTAGTTGGGCATAACTTACTAATCCAAATGTCGGACGAACACGTCGAGGAATTGAAAAATCTACTATTGGCGCCACTAGTTCTTTGTCTTGAATTGCACAGCGAGCTACTACTTCTTCATTAAGTACAGGGTAAGGAACCCCTACACCCAGCATTAAAGATGGGCCATAATTTTTAAAGTAACAGCCTCGCACCCAACGAGCGTCCATTGATTTCGCATCGCCAATCAGTGCTAAAGTGGCAGCTGGACCAATAGGAGTGTCATTAGGTAATCGCTTTTGCAAAGGAAAATGTTGAGTACCTTCCCATGTCACGTAACCAACACCTCCACCTAGAAAAATTCTGGTACCGATACCAACGAGTTGTAATTTTGGGTCGTTGAGAAGCGGTGATATTGCACCCGGATTTGAAAATACAGCATTTCCCAAGCGGGGTTGTAACGGCCCTAAATATGTAAATAGTGGTCTGTCTCCTCCATTTACACCCACTATAAAATTTTGATAAAGGTTTCTAGGATTAAATAAATAAAACTGATTTATAGTTTCGCGCGAAATTGTCGTTTCAAATGAAGCACGGGGGTAACAGTCAGTTACTTGCCCTTCTGCCCGCAATTGTATGGGTTTTCCGGCTATCAAATCTTCTATGACGTGCCCACCACCACGTTTATACTTAGGTGTCGCTTTCCGAACGCGCGCTTCTTCACCGTCTTTCGTTTCCACTGTACAACTGGCGCCTATATATAAATCAACAGCACCAAAACCAGAATATGCTGGCACTCCATCTAGCCAACAACGCCGAATTTTTATTGGTGGGTCAGTATGTCCTAAATTTATGATGGCGCCGCTTGATTCCATTGGTTCAAATGTTCCAGTGGTAATTACATCAACTTCTTTAGCCACTTGAGTAACACCAACTTCTGCAACTCTTGCTTTGATTTCAGAAGCGGTTAAAACTACAGCTTTTTGTTGACTGATCTTTTCATTGATTTCCGCAAGTGTTCGCATCATCGTGTCCTGTTATAGGCAGTCTTATCTTGGGAAACATAGATATAGGATTCGAGTATACGGATTCTTCTATGCTCATGGCATATAGGTTATCAGGTTAGCACTCTACTTTTATTTATAAATCGATGAATATTTCTAACTCTGAACGGGAATTTTTATCTTTGGTTTCTAGGCTAGAACAAATGGAACGTCAGCAAGTACTAATCAAACAGTATTTGCAAGGGATGAAACGCGAGTTAGATAATTTAATAGATAAATTTGAGAATCGACCCGATGTCCAAATTGTAGAAAGTTTACAGTGGGAAGTAGCAGATTTACAAAATCTTTTTTATCAACAAGCTAATATAAATCCAGATATAGAATTTTCTAAATTTGATAAATCTGAATCTTTGCTACACACTACTGCTTTTTTTTTAGAAGCAATTGATACTGTTTCTGTTCCAAAAAGTCATAAAAATAGCAATACGACAAGACCTTCTAAAAAACTCAGCGATGAAGAATTTAAGATAGAGCGTATGCTATTGCTACTTAACCAAATGTATGTAGCGCAAGACAGAACCGAAATCAATCTTGAGGAATTGCTAAATCGTTATCAAAACGGAGAACGTAATTTTTGTGAAGTTGAACTAGAAGGCGCTTTATTTACTGGATATTCGCTAAATAATATCAAGCTAAATCGAGCTAGTTTAAGCGGTGCCGATTTTAGCGGTATTGATTTACGCTATGCTGACCTTAGCCATGCTAATCTTCAAAATGCCAACCTGCATAATACTAACTTATATGGCGCCAATTTGACAAATGCTAATCTCAAAAATGCTAATTTGAGTGGAGCAAAGCTAACTCGTACTCAGTTAGATGGCGCAAATCTTAGTTGTGCTGATTTAAGCGGTGTTGATTTTAGTGAAATTAAGCTAAATCGAATTGATTTAAGTGGTGCAAATTTAAGCTGGTCTACGTTACGTAAAGCTGAGTTGAAAAAAATCGACATGAGAGGCGCCCGTTTAAGTCGAGCCGATTTACTAGATGCTAATATAGCGGGTGTAAATTTAGACAATGCAAATCTCCAACATGCGGTTTATAACGAAGCTACTGTTTTCCCTGATAATTTTGATCCTGCCACAAAAGGCGCCTATTTAATAGCTCCTGGTGCCTGTTTAGAAAACGCGCTTTTAACTAGTATACAGCTTGGTAACACGAATTTAAGCGGTGCCAATCTCCGAGGTGCAAATTTAACTGGTGCTGATTTAAGTGGAACAGATTTACGCGAAGCTAATTTAAGCGGTGCTAATTTAACTAAAGCAAGATTAGAAGGTGCTAATTTATTATTTGCTAATTTAAGTGATGCTGATTTAACTGAAGCACAACTAAGTGACCCCGAAGGTGAATTTCCAGCAAATATGATTGGTGTTAATTTAAGTGGAGCTAATTTAAGTCGCGTTAAACTAACACATATTAATTTAACTACAGCTAATCTTAGCAAAGCTAATCTTAAGTATGTGCAAGATTTTACACATAATTTGAGCGATGCTAATTTAACAGGGGTTAATTTGATGGGTATGTACTTAAGTAATGTAAATTTCAGTGGTGCCAATTTAACAGCAGCAAACTTATCTGGTTCGTGCTTACGTGGCGCCAATCTTAATAACGCGAATTTGAAAAATGCCGATTTGCGTGGCGCCGATTTGCGCGACACAAATTTGAAAGATACAAACTTTGCAGATGCTAATCTAAACGGAGCAATGTTTGATAATTAATACTTTACTTTCTCATCTTCAACATTTGCTGTAGAGACGTGATTAATCACGTCTCCACGAGGGCGCCGTTTTTTACCAAACCCATATTTGAATAAGTTTATAATCCAGGTTTGGAAGTCGTCTATATAACTAAATAAGACTGGTACGACAAGCAGTGTTAGCAATGTTGATGTTGTAAAACCTCCTAAAATTGCCACTCCCATTGGTTGACGAACTTCGGCGCCTGCTCCAATTCCTAATGCTAATGGAATTGTGCCTGCAATACTTGCTAATGATGTCATCATGATAGGACGCAACCGCGATACACCAGATTCGATTAACGCTGCACGCTGCGGTTTGCCTTCTTCCATGTTGATAATGGTGTAGTCTACAAGCAAAATAGAGTTTTTAGTGACGATACCTAATAACAATACAATTCCAATCAGCGCGTATATACCCAATGCTTTTTGTGATACTAATAAGCCAACTAAGGCGCCTCCCAAACAAAATGGTAATGCTGCCATAATGGTAATAGGGTGCAAAAAGTTGTTGTAAAGTAGCACCAATATGGCGTATATACAGGTAACTGCCAAAAGTACAGCTAAACCAAAGCGACTAAAAATATCCTGCATTATTTTTGCGTCACCTGAGTTACGCTGGTTAACTTCAGCAGGCAAATTTTGCAGCGCTGGCAACTGAGAAACTTGAGTTAAAGCGTCACCTAATGATAATCCGGTTAAGTTAGCTTCTACTGAGACTTGACGCAGACGATCAAAACGGTTGATTGTTGAAGGTCCACTACCAAATTTAATATCCGCAACGGAAAGTAGCGGTACAGTGCCACCGTTTTGGGATGGTACACGAAGATTTTTGAATGTATTAATATCTGCCCTAGCTTTGGGGTCAATTTGTACACGTATAGGAATTTGACGGTCGGGTAAATTAAATTTCGCCAGGTTGGCTTCGTTATCACCAATTGTTGCTAACGATGCTGTTCGTGCTATTGATTGTACGGTGACTCCTAAATCTGCCGCACGCTGTGGGTCTGGAATGACAAGTATTTCTGGTTTAACTAAACTAGCACTTGAAGATACTTCAACGACACCAGGTATTGTCCGCATTTGTGATTCCAACGTTACAGCAGACCTATTTAACGCTTCGGGGTTTTCGCTTTGTAATAATATAGTTAAGTCTTTACGACCACCAACAGCACCTGCCGAGGCAAAACTAATACGAGCGCCGGGTACTTTTTCAAGTAATGGACGTGCTTGATTTTCGTATTCGATTTGAGAAATATTACGTTGTTCTCTAGGTTTTAGTTTAACTGTTAGTGAAGCGGTATTTATTTGTTCTGTTGCGAGAACACTTTCTACCAATGGATTTTGGCGAATAATATTAGTTGCTATTGTGCTTGCTCTGTCAACATCTTTTAACGTTGAACCTGGTGGTAATTCAATATTTACCGTAGAAATACCGATATCTCCACCATCCACTAATCCTTTAGGAATAAGTGGTACAAGCATTAAAGAAGCTATAAAGAATCCAATAGCGATGCCAATTGTAATGATGCGATGGCGTAATGACCATTTTAACAGTGAGGCATAAGGTTTAAAACGGCGCCCCTGACCACGATTTAAATTAGAAATACGAACTGCATCTCTACCTTCAGCATTTTGACCTTCGTGCTTATCTTTGAGTAAATAGGCACCCATCATAGGAGTAACCATGCGCGCTACTAAGGTAGAAAAAAGAGTAGAAACGGCAACAGTAACACCAAATGGTTGGAAAAATTGACCTGGAACCCCTCCCATAAAGGCAACAGGTAAAAATACGGCAATGATTGTAGCACCTGATGCAATTGCAGCTAACCCGACTTCAGCAGAGGAGTCGAAGGCAGCTTTCATTGGCGTTTTGCCCATCGCCATGTGCCGTTCCATATTTTCAATTTCTACCACCGCATCATCGACTAAGTTACCCACCGCCAAAGCTAACCCTAACAGTGTCATATTGTTAAGCGTGTAACCTAACGCTTGCTGTACAGCAAAGGTAGGTATCATTGATAAAGGCAACGCCACAGCAGTAATTAATGTCGCACGCCAATCGCGCAAGAATAATAAAATTACTATGACCGCCAGTACTGACGCTTGAATTAATTCATCAATGGTGCTTTCGTAAGACTGCCTAACAAAGGTTGCGCGCGTAAAAATTAGCTCAAGTTTGACATCTTTAGGCAGAGTTTTTTGTAGTTGTACGACTGCTTGCTTAACTCCTTCTTCAACAGTCACCATCACGCTACCCGTACTTCGCAACACTTGAAAAGCAACAACGGGTTTATTATTTAATTTTGCTGCTTGACGAACATCGCCAAAACTATCATCTATATTTCCCAAGGAAGCTAAAGGTACACTTCCTCCCCCAGGCAAGACAATTTCATAGTTTTTTAGAGCAGAGACACTTTCGGCACTACCAAGAGTACGAATACTTTGCTCACTGCCACCAACTTCAGCGCGTCCTCCAGGTAAATTAATATTGAACGCTCGAATTTGGTCGTTTACTTGAGTAGCAGTAATACCCAAAGACTGTAATCTTTCTGGGTCTAAGTTTACACGTACTTCCCTATCTACTCCTCCAACACGGTTAATTTGAGCAACTCCACGAACACCCAAAAGCGCACGGCTAATTGTTTGGTCAACTAAATTACTCAAATCTTCGACCGAACGCGATTCTGAT
Organism: Calothrix sp. PCC 7103; assembly: GCF_000331305.1. GTDB lineage: Bacteria > Cyanobacteriota > Cyanobacteriia > Cyanobacteriales > Nostocaceae > Dulcicalothrix. The sequence continues at coordinate 3,268,211 of NZ_KB217478.1, forward strand.
GTCACCGCGTAGGTCATAATTGGGCCACCAGAAAATTCCAACCGTCTTACGATTGGGTCATTAACATCTTGGGGTAAATTTTGTCGTATTTGGGCAATTGCGTTACGAACATCATTTGTTGCACGGTCAGTGTTTGTACCCAACACAAAATTAATAGTTGTAACGCTAGAACCATCAGTGACTGTCGAGCGTAACTCGTCGATATTACCCAAAGAAGCAACGGCATCTTCTACTTTTTTAGTAACTTGTGATTCCAGTTCGGCTGGTCCAGCACCAGGTTGTGTTACTGTTACCGAAACAGTCGGAACGTCAATATTAGGGTTAATATCTATTCCCAAAGTAGTGAACGAATACCAACCAATTAAGGTCAAAATTATAAATAAAATTATGGTCGGGACTGGTTTTTTTATCGACCAAGCTGAAATATTAAATGACATTAAATTAAGTTAGGAGTTAGGAGGTAGGGTGCGTGACACTACCAAAAATTTTCAAACAAAGCGAGTGTTCCAGTGGTGTCACGAACCTTACGAGTTAGTTGCTACTCTAACTGTGTCACCATCTTTGATATAGCCGGCGCCATCGATGACCACTTTGTCACCTACTTTCAAACCGTCTTTAATTTCAATACGATTATTATTGAGTATTTCTCCCACTTGTACTTTCTGGGCTTTTACTTTGTCTTCACCCATTAGCATGAATACAATCGCACTGCCATCAGATTGTGGTTGAACGGCTTTTTGTGGGACTGCAACACCAATAGCAGTTGATGTGTTAATTGCACCAGTCGCGAACATTCCAGGTTTGAGCAAATTTGTGGGTGGCAAGTCTATTCTTACGGTTGCTTCCCGTCGCTGTTGGTTTACAACTGGCTCAATTTCTCTAACTGTGCCAATTAAACGAACTCGGTTATCGCGGTCTGAAGTTACTTGTATCGAAGCGCCAATTCTAACTTGAGGTAACTGAACCTCTGGGACTTGCGCTTGTAATTCTAATTTGCCGTCTTGAACAATAGAAAATAGCTTTTGTGAGCCACCAACTACAGTACCAATTTGACTTTGTGGTGGAACTCCCGTCACATCACCTACACGGACTAGCTTCTCTGCTATATATCCTGAAACTGGCGCCCGAACAACAGTTTGACTTAGCTGCGTTTTGATTTGCTCTAATCTAGCATTATTACTCTTGACACTAGCTTGGGCACTCGACGTTCCAGCCTCAGCAATGCGAACTGCTGCTTGTGAGCTACCCACGTTTGCTTGTGCAGTGGCAACGTTTGCTTGAGCATTACGAATATTTGCCTCAGCTTGACGCACTGCTTCACGCGCTGTAGCCAAAGTAGTTTCTAAGGTGTCTAATGCTTGACGACTAATGGCGCCTTGAGCGAAAAGTTGTTGATTACGGGTAACATTTCGCTGTGCATCATTTAATCTTGCTTGTGCTTGTCCTAAATCAGCTTGTCTTTGCTGTACAACTGCTTGTGCTGATGCTACTGCCGCTTGTGCTGCTTCAACTGCTGCTCGCCTTGATATTACATCAGCTTGTTTTGATGATACATCGGCTTGTTTTGATTCAATATCAGCTCTTGCTTGACGAATTTGGTCTTGTATGACTGAGTTATCAAGTACTGCCATGACTTGACCTGCTTTTACAAAGTCACCAATATCTACCAACACTTGCTTAACTTGTAAACCATTACTTTGTGGCAATACTGGCGTCAAGTCCCGTGCGGCAATATTTCCCGTTACTGGCAAGGTACGAGCAATTCGAGTTGTTTCAGCTTGTGCAAGAGTCACTGTCATACTTGGCACCACACTAGTTGACGCTGCTACCTGTTTGGCTTGTGGCATACCACTCGGACGCTGGCTAAATGCTCGTATCCCTCCTAGCGCAATAATTATTCCCATTCCCAAACCAAGCATCAATGGAGTCAACCATCCCCGCTTTTGTCTTGGTGGTTCCGAATGCCAATCTTCCTCATCAACCGATATTGCTTTCCGCACTTCCAACTCAGAAAAACTTTCTTCCCCCACAATTAATGCCTCCAGTATGACCAAGTTGAATTTACGCAGTTTTGTTTAAGAAAATTTTCAAACAATTACTATATCTTAACTATGCCCCACAAATTGGACTTCTGCCTGTAGAACTCCTCACCCGATAGCATGATTTTTTATCATGCGAAGTAGGTCACATTCTTGGCAATGCCTTAATCACCATAAAATCATCGTTAAATCACCGCAACATAACGAGTTGATGTGAAAAGATAATAATCATAATAGATTATTTAAATTTGTCCCATTATATCCAACGCGATAAATTCAGAGCTTCTGCTTTACCAACTAAGCTCACTAGTTAATATGTATTCTATATAAATAGTGTAGCAACCCTTACGGTTTTAATTGAACAGATATGCTCGATTAATCATAAATCTTTGCATCTACCTAAAGGCATAGCATATCCTGTGGTAAGGGCAGAAAAACTTTTCTCGTCTGTGCAAGCAATTCAACCAATTTGATTAGTAGTGATGGTAGCTACGAACAAAATCTGGGAAAAATCTGTATAACCCTTAATTAATCAACCTATGTCTCAATAGATTGATTAAGAAAACCCATTAATACATAGTATCTAGATTCATACCAATATGTTTAATACAACTGAAATTTTAATTGATGCGTTTGTAAAGCAGATTCGTGAAGGATATAGACGTACTTACGGCTGTCTAAAAACAGATTATCAAGATATCATCGCTTGGGCTGGCAATATGGCGTTAGAGAACATTGCCAACAGTGACGCTCTTTATCACAACGTCGAACATTCTATTTTAGTAACCTTAGTTGGGCAAGAGATTCTTCGTGGTAAGCATATCCGTGAGGGAGGAGTATCGAGCGAAGACTGGCTACACTGTATTATTTCGTTATTATGTCATGATATTGGCTATGTCAAGGGAGTATGCCGTCAAGACAAAGAAATTGATGGTCTATATTCTACAGGCAAAGAAGGAAAAATGATTCCTTTACCACCTGGCGCCTCTGACGCAAGTCTGACACCTTATCATGTAGACCGAGCGAAACTGTTTATTGATGAGCGATTCGGTGGTCATAAACTTATTGACTCAGAAGTGATCAAAAGCAACATTGAATTAACTCGCTTCCCAGTACCTGCAAAAGAAGACAGTCAAGGAACCCAGTGTTTTGCGGGGTTGGTACGTGCTGCTGATTTAATTGGACAATTGAGTGACCCTCGTTACCTAAATAAAATCACTTCGTTGTTCTACGAATTTGAAGAAACAGGAATGAATAAGGTATTGGGGTATAAAACACCTGCGGATTTGCGTAAAAACTACGCCAAGTTCTACTGGAACGGTGTGTTTCCTTATATCCAAGACGGTTTACGCTACTTGTCTTTAACCCAACAGGGTAAACAAATCATAGCCAATCTATATTCCAACGTCTTTGTCGTCGAACACGAGCGCCAAATTGAAGAAAAACTGTACCTTGTTAGTTAAAAGTGCTGAGTGCTGAGTAGAGTTAGGAGGTAGGCTGCGTAACGCCATAACAATCGTAAACCAAAACTAATGGACTAGTAGCGTTACGCACAGAAGCGAGTTAGGAGTTAGGAGTAAAAAAAAACTCAGCACTCAGCACTCAGCACTTTGTAAAGATTGACATTTTGCCCCACAACGTTGACGATAAACAATTAACTTATAACTATCAGCACTTGACAATTTACATAAACTGACTATGAACTGGTGGCAACGTTTAAAGAAAAACCCTTTAGCAAGGTTTGGGGCAATACTATTGATAATTTTCTATGTATCGGTAATTGGAGCAGACTTTTTTGCTCCTTATAAACCTAATGAAGCACAAGCAAACGGTTCACTGCTTCCACCCACTAAGATTCATTACCAAACGCGCGATGGAAAATTTATTGGTCCTCACGTTTACCCAACGACGCAGGGAAAGACCGATTTGAATACGGGCAAACGCGAAATTATCGTAGATTACACAAAACCCTCGCCGATTCGACTATTTACTGCTGGACCTGAGTATAAGCTATTTCAGGTAAGCTTACCATTACCACCATCATGGCAAGAAGTTGAGATTCTGCCTGGTATCACTCTCAACTTCCACTTATTTGGTGCTTCGAGTGACGGAAGGGTGAATCTTTTGGGAACTGATGACCAAGGTCGCGACCAATTTAGTCGTCTTTTGCACGGTGGTCGTATCAGCTTATTTATAGGAATTGTTGGGGTTGCAATTTCTTTTCCTATCGGTATGTTTGTTGGTGGTATTTCTGGCTACTTCGCTGGTTGGACAGACAGCACGATTATGCGATTTGTTGAAGTGCTAATGACAATTCCCACAACTTATTTATTAATTGCTCTTGCTGCAGTATTACCCCCCGGACTAAGTAGCACTGAGCGCTTCTTACTTATCATCGTTATTACCTCGTTTGTTCGTTGGGCTGGTTTGGCACGTGTAATTCGTGGACAAGTATTATCAATTAAAGAGCGCGAATTTGTTCAAGCTGCACGGGCAATGGGAGGTAAACCGATATACATTATTTTGCGTCACATTTTACCCCAAACAGCGACTTACATTATTATTGCAGCCACTCTTTCAATTCCTAGTTTTATTGAGGCAGAATCGGTATTAAGTTTAATTGGTTTAGGCATTCAACAACCAGATGCCTCTTGGGGTAACATGTTATCGTTAGCCTCAAACGCTTCGATTATAGTCCTACAGCCTTGGTTGATAATACCACCCGCACTGTTGATTATTTTAACTGTACTCGCATTTAACTTACTGGGAGATGGTTTACGCGACGCTCTAGACCCACGCAGTTTACAGCGATAATATGACCTCTTGTAGGATAGGCATCCTGCCTGTCCTTCTTTTTTTACCACAGAGTCACAAAGAACACAGAGGAAAGAGGGTAATTGACCTGGAGTACACTACTTAATATTCATCAGTAAAAAATTCTGGGTCATCATCAGAGACCGAATTCCCTCCAACAGAGCCGCTAAGACCCCATACTGGTATTAGAAGAGCCATACCAATAACTCCAATACCAGCACTAAACGCCAATAGTAAGCCGAAAGGTATTTGAATCGACTGGTAGGACAGAAATCTTAAAGATACAGGTTCAGCGTTTTGGACGGCAACAATAGCAATCGCAATTACCCAGAACGCTATTAGTAAAGATGTTAGTAGGTTGGCAATAGTTTTCATTTTGTTTACTTTTTTAGCGTTTTATTAAGGTTAAAGCTAGGTCAGTCGAACGTATAACGCTATATATAACAGGATTATGGCTAATTGCGGTTAAAGCACATCTGATAAAAAACTCAACAATTGGTATACAACATAGCTTTTATATTTGCCACAATAGTAAACAAAGTACTGTTGTGGCTGTTGCTGTTACATTGTTTCCGCTCTCTACTGCTGGTTGATTAAGCTAAATTGCGCTTGAGTAGTATACCAAATAACCAAAATTAATTTTGCTTAAGTATAGGCTTTATCAATATAGCTGTTGAAAGCACCGTTTTTAATAAAGAAAATCAATTTTTGTCGCTGAGGCGCCAAATTTCATTTGAATGAAGTTGGTGTCAAATTTTACATTAAGCTATTACTCGACTTGAACAATGTTAACCCCTCGACCATTCATAAGCTATCATCTTTGGTCATTAGTTGTCCCGGCAGCAGGACAACAACGTTTGCATTGTCAAATGCGAAGGGGGTTTATTAAGGCACGTCAGCACGAACCGCAAGTAAAAGCTTTATTAAAAAGCGCAACTCCATCACAGCGTATAGGTCTGTTAGCGCAAAAAGGAGTATATGAATTTCATCACAACCCACATCTTCTAAAGCGAGATGATGGCGTTGAAAAAGTCGCACAACTACTGAAATTAAATTATACAACGACAGAAGTCCAACAAAGGGTGTTGCAAATCTTAAAAAACTATCATACTTCACCATTACTACATAATAAGCAAATAATCCAGTTGACGCGCGGTGATGAAGGTTTTCCAAAACCAATTGCCGTAGAAAAACAAGATTACCGTTTTAGATTATACGCAGCAATGGACTGTGTTTTTATAGAAGGTGACATAAATATTCAACATCAACCTGCATCATTACGGACTCTACATATTTTAGACTTCAAAACAGGCAAATCTCCATTTGACCACCGACAAGCGTTAGTTTATTTAGTCGCAGCACGATATTTATACCCTGAGTATCAAGCTATAGCTTCGTTTTATAATTTAGAAGTTGGCAAAAAATCTGAGCTAATTGTAATTTCTGACAGCGAATTAGATAAAATTGAGCAAGAACTGGCAAATATAGCTATTAAACACCAGCAAGACATCGAAAAATATCAGCAAAAATCACAGTTCTTTAACACAATATTTCCACCAAACCCAGGCTACCACTGTCGTTTTTGCCCGTTTAACTCCATTTGCCAATTCTCCAGTGTACCTAAAAAATAGTATAAATGTATTATGTACTAGTATTTAGTTTTAAGTTGATTAAAGTATGAAATGTCTACATTTCCAAAATGAATACTGTAGGCAATATTCAACTGTTCGAGCGTTTCCACAAGCCAAACTATACCGCTTGTCGTCGCTGACTCATAATGATTAAACAAAATTGCAAATCGTTTTGTTAAATAAGGTTTGACTTTACGACAAATCAATACAATTTTGAGTAATAATCCTGTTGTAATCAGAGTTCCTTGGTTGGCAATTAAATCAATAAAAGTAAAATGTTGGGGTGATGTTGCACTTTCTACGACCAAAAAGTTTAGTAATTGACTACAGGTACGAACTAATAAGAATTCATTCATTTTTTGGTCATCAGCATCTATCAAATTACTTTGTAATTGTTTATATAAGCGTTGATTAAATTGTAGCTTGCCATATTCTCTATCAATGCCAGAAGTAAGATATTCATAGAACTCATCTTTAAAGGCGCCATAACAAGAAGCTTGAGTATAATTTAAAAATCGTCGTGCTAATTCTTGATAAGTGTAATCACCCTCAACTCTACCCATAAATTGTGTAAGAGCAGCGTTTAAATTTGCTTCACTTAATAAAGTCGGATTGTCAACGGGCAACAATAGTTTGTTTGTATTATTATTTTTATTGATTTGTGAAGCTTGATGGCAACGAACTTTCCAGGTAACATAACGCGATAAATCAAGCTCGAAGTCTTTTTGAACTTCAGCTTTGATTTTCTTAACAGTCCACTTATGTTCAATTGTTGAGTCTTCTGTTAGTAAACAATGCTCATATAAATATGGGTAGCGTCGTATTAACATTGCTAGGGGTTGATGAACATTGCGCTGTGTTTTATTGTGTGAAATTACTTGTGTTAATCGGCGCAAAGCAACATATTGCTCGCTTTGGATAAAATTTTTCACTAACATGTGTAGGCGCCGGATTGCCTTTTCGCGAATACTAATAATTTTATGACGAGAAGGTGAAGATTGAAATAAGGTAATTAAATCGGGGATAAAACTATGTATTTGTGGCTGCATGTGCCAGCGATTAATCAAAATATGGCAGCAACGGTTGAGAAAAAAATTAAATTCTTGCTCGACGTTTTCAGATGTAGTAATCTGATCTAAAGCCAACAATATGTCTAATTCTGGATAATCAAAACCATTTATAAAAAGTGCTTTAAAACGTACAAGCATCTGACTAGGTGATTCAATTTGTACAAAATGTAGCAAATGTTGATATATCTTTTGCTTTTCAGGAAGGCTTGTATAGTAAGGATTTATTAAATTGCTCACTTGCTTTCACCGCTAATATATAGTGCTGAATGTTGAGACGTGATATGTCGCGTCTTGTGCCGAGTGTCATTTAATAGTAGATATAAACTAAAATTTAGTATTTATATTTTTATCGTTATTCTTATCTTTTATGCAATGTCAATTACCGCTAGTTGAACAAATAATATTCATATATTTTCAATAGATTTACTGATGTACTTGACTTAAGAGTATTTACTGTTAATCAATAATATTGCCTGATTATAATTAAATAATTTTACTTAAGCATCTGACTGTTTTTAGATTAGTCCATAAATTTAGCGTGTGATAATTTCCAAGGTAATCTATGAATATACTGAGATTAATCAAGCTTGAATAAAGCTTTGCGATAAAACCATGAATTATTTGTAAAAGTAATAGTAGAGACGCCATTTCCCTTGCATCTCTACTCAGAACTCAGCACTCAGCCTCAGCACTTTTCACTCATTAATTCTGAGGTGGCAACTCATCAAGAATCGTAAAGCGAATGTGATTAATAGCTAGCTCACCGATTGAAATATCTTCTTTTGTCAGGCGTACACCTTTACTAAACAAGCTTTCAAATGAAATACCCTTACCGATTTCGATATGGTACCAGCATAGACCCATAAAAAACCGGGTTGGATGAGCGCTATAATACCCTAAGTCATCAGGGTTAGACTCCATTGGCAACCAACCGAAGCCAGGGATATAAAATTCTAACCAGACGTGATTGAAGTCAGGTTGTAAGGGAACATTTTGATGTTCGGCAAATGCAGGACATTTATAGCGTCCAACTGTACGGCAAGCTATGCCATTCAAACGACATAGTGCTAGTAAAACTCCTACGTACTCACCACAGGAACCTACACCACGTTCAAGTACAACATCAGGAGAGTCGATATAAGGTTTTATACCGTATGAAAGCTGGTCATACACATAATTACGGATGTTATACATTTTCCGTAAAATATTAGTTTCTGTACCAACAGCGTCTTGTGCCGCGCGAATAACTATACCCGTATCCATTGCCAAGTTATCATTGTCTACGAGATAGCGCGTTTTGAATTCTTCGGGCAGTTCAGGAATATTTTCGACATCGCGCGGGGTAATGCGGTATTTAATGCCACGCACTTCCACAATTGCCTTCCAACCTAGAACATGGCGTTCACCTGGGGTAAGAGCGTCAAATTTAAAAACCGCAACTCGCTGTCCTTCAACGCTTTGTTCGCTAAAAGGCAGCCCAATTGGTTCAACACTAACGACTTTTTGACGGTCGGTATCGCTGGGTAAAGCAATATGCCATTCTAAATCGGGCAAATAAATTTCTTCGAGAGGCGCCACTTCCTCAACATAAGACATTTCTATGCGATATCCGTTCGATAAAGCAACACGCTTTTTAGGGTCGTAATGATATTGTAACTTGTGAACAAACGTTCGGTCACGATATGCAACCTCATAGTTTGGGTCGGCGTTAGGATTATCGCGCACGTAAGGCTCATCTGATGCATAAGCAACATAGATATTACTTAATCCCTTTTCGTCTGTGTGGATAGCTATGCCTGTAGGAGAATCAAACGGTGTAAGAACATTAAACTGAATTTCTCCTGTTGCGCGGTCGAGAGCATAAACAGTTTGTTCGGTACGGTCGCAAACCCAAAGCGTATCTTCACATACTGCTAAATTTTCTACTCCTACTCCGGGCGCGTAAAAGTGTGTAATTTGCTTGCGTGTGTTACGGTCAAAAATGAGAATTCCACCCAGCTTTTGACAGCTTACGTAAATAGTTGACCCCCATACAGCTATGCCATCAGCAGGATAAGGTAACGTGATGAAATGCTCTAAACCCAAGGAGTTGAGCTTGCATAAATAAACACTGTTATCTCGCACCACCCATAGCGTATTTTCGCAGAGGCTAATACCTGTTACCCCAGTAAATTCACGCACCTGGTGTGGATTCAGTACCTTAGTGTTATCTGTATAAGGGTTGATTTCTAGTAAAAATCCCTTTCTTTGGTCAATCGCAATAAGTGTATCCTTGATGAAGGCGATGCCATAAATCGAGGCTGCACAAAGCGGCCTAATTGTTCGTTGCCCAAACATCTTACCTGTTGTTAAATTATCAAGTGCGTAACTCATACTAAACTTATTTGTCCAACGCTTTGATTTGCCTGATGCTTATTTGCCTTATCTCATTCATGCACAATTTCAGACAGTATTTACTCTTATGATGATAAATTATGTATTACAAATTACTCTATCAAAAGTCAATATTACTTAGGAATGAGGAAAAACATGCCTATGAGATGTTAGTAACACCTATATAGTATTACTTATGTAGTAGTTATATAGATGTATATCTATAACAAGAAAGCGTGTAAGCTTAGTCAATGGTTTCCTAACCATGTCTAAATTATGATTGAAATTTGTAACTTAATACGAGCGTAACTTAAATACGATGTCTGCTCATTCTCTGCCTGATAATGCCGTGTGGCATAGTTTAGAACCGAAATTAGCAATACAACAACTGTCAACTAGCGCAGACAAGGGCTTAACGCCAGAAGAAGTTCAACAGCGTTTGCAAAAATATGGATCGAACGAGTTAGAAGAGTCTGGTGGTCGCAGTTCCTGGGAAATTTTGATAGACCAGTTCAAAAACATCATGCTGTTGATGTTGATTGGCGTGGCTTTTGTTTCCGGGGTTTTAGATTTTCTGTCTTGGCGTGCGGGAGAACTTAAACCGAACGAATTACCCTTTAAAGATACAATTGCCATTTTAGCAATCGTTATTTTGAACGGGATTCTCGGTTACGTGCAAGAAAGCCGCGCGGAACAAGCACTTGCAGCCTTGAAAAAATTATCTTCCCCAAATGTTCGCGTTATCCGCAACGGCAAACAAGTAGAGATTGCAGGTAAGGATTTAGTGCCTGGTGATTTAATGTTAGTCGAAGCAGGCGTGCAGTTAGCTGCAGACGGGCGAATAATTGAACAATCAAACCTGCAAATTCGAGAGTCAGCACTGACGGGAGAAGCTGAAGCTGTTAACAAGCGGTCAGATTTAACGTTGCCAGAAGAAACAGCTTTAGGCGATAGGATTAATTTAGTTTTCCAAGGAACTGAAGTTGTAAATGGACGGGGCAAAATTCTTGTTACCAACACGGGAATGAAAACCGAGTTGGGAAAAATTGCCCAAATGTTGCAGTCAGTCGAAAGCGAACCGACGCCACTACAACAGCGTATGACTCAATTGGGTAATGTACTTGTTACTGGTTCACTAATACTAGTAGCTTTAGTAATTGCCGCTGGAATGTTTCAAGCTATAAGTTCTGGCGTAACTGGAAACAAACTGCTAGACACGTTTAGAGAACTTGTGGAAGTTTCGTTATCAATGGCTGTCGCTGTGGTACCAGAAGGTTTACCCGCTGTTATTACTGTTACCTTAGCGTTGGGAACGCAGCGTATGGTTCGGCAAAAAGCTTTAATTCGTAAGTTGCCAGCAGTAGAAACCCTTGGCTCAGTAACAACGATTTGTTCTGATAAAACTGGTACCCTCACCCAAAATAAAATGGTGGTGCAGCAAATCTTCACCAATAATCAGTTATTTGGGGTGACAGGAAATGGTTATGCTCCACAAGGTGAGTTTAGTTTGAATGGAAAAACTGTTTCCCCTGAACAAAATCCAGAAATTTCTGCTTTGTTAGTCGCTTGTGCTGTTTGTAATGACTCAGACTTACAAAACGATAAAGGTGACTGGAAAATTTTAGGTGACCCAACAGAAGGCGCCTTAGTAACATTAGCGGGAAAAGGCGGCATTGAAAAAGACCAGTGGGACAGCAAACTCCCTCGTGTCACGGAATTTCCGTTTTCATCCGAACGCAAGCGGATGAGTGTAATTACTAAAGTCGAACCAGTTGATACAGGTTTATTAGCAAACAGTATTGACCCAGTATTAAAAGATCGGGTACGTCAAGAACAATATTTGATGTTTACCAAAGGTTCACCTGAACTGATATTAGCTCGCTGTAATGAAATAGATAATGGTAAACATTCTATCCCTTTGACTGATGATATACGTAAAGTAATTCTCGCTCAAAACGACAACATGGCGAGTAATGGTTTACGTGTATTAGGTTTCGCTTACAAACCATTAACTGAAATACCACCCGAAAATTCTGATGACACTTCTGAACAGGGGTTAGTATGGCTTGGTTTAGTGGGAATGCTCGACGCACCACGTCCAGAAGTTCGTGCTGCCGTACAAGAATCTCGCGAAGCTGGTATTCGTCCTGTGATGATTACAGGCGACCACCAATTAACAGCACGCGCAATAGCTAAAGATTTAGGTATTGCTGATGGTAGTAACGACAGAGTTTTAATCGGTCAGGAGCTTCAAAAAATGAGCAACCAGGAACTTGAGCAGCAAGTAGACCTGGTAAGCATTTACGCACGAGTGGCGCCTGAACACAAGTTGCGAATTGTGCAAGCGTTGCAACGACGTGGCCGTTTTGTCGCAATGACAGGAGACGGGGTTAACGACGCTCCTGCCCTCAAACAAGCTGATATCGGTATTGCAATGGGTATTACTGGTACCGATGTTAGTAAAGAAGCCAGCGACATGGTTTTACTTGATGACAACTTTGCTACTATCGTCGCCGCTACAAAAGAAGGTCGTGTAGTTTACACGAACATCCGTAGATTTATTAAGTACATCTTGGGTAGTAATATCGGTGAAGTCATTACTGTGGCAGCGGCGCCACTACTTGGTTTAGGAGGCGTACCATTATCGCCGTTACAAATTTTATGGATGAATTTAGTTACAGACGGTTTGCCAGCTTTAGCACTAGCTGTTGAACCTCCCGAACCAGATGTAATGAAGCGTCCACCGTTTAGCCCACGTGAAAGCATATTCGCACGCGGTTTGGGAGCTTACATAATTCGCATTGGAATAGTATTCGCGATTATTACTATTACAATGATGGCATGGGCATATCGATATACTCATGCTCCGGGTTACCAAGGCAACCCAGATACTTGGAAAACAATGGTATTTACAACATTGTGTCTAGCTCAAATGGGTCATGCTATTGCAATTCGTTCCAACAACCGCTTAACTATTGAAGTCAACCCACTATCAAACCCTTATGTGTTAGCAGCAGTAGTAGTAACCTCTATCTTGCAGCTAATGTTGGTTTACGTTCCACCACTACGCGACTTCTTTGGTACTGTTGTCCTAGATAGAACTGAACTGTTAGTATGTATAGGATTTAGTGCGCTGATGTTCGTTTGGATTGAATCTGAGAAAATTTTCTTCCGTCTCATTGGCAAGAAAAACGTTTAAAAGAGTTGTGAGTGCTGAGTTTAAACTCAGCACTCACAACTCCATTCCTCCTAACTTTGTTTTATGTTTCTGCAATCTATCCAACTTCGAGCATTTCGTAATTATCGGGAGCAGTATATTGATTTCACTGCTCCTAAAACTATTTTGTTAGGTAATAATGCTCAGGGTAAGTCAAATTTGTTGGAAGCTGTGGAGTTATTGGCGACTTTGCGAAGCCATCGCATGGCACGCGATAAAGAATTAGTTTGTGATGGAGAGGAAATTGCTCAAATTAAAGCCTGTTTGAAGCGGCAAACAGGTGTTAGTGACCTAGCTTTAACTTTACGTCGTAACGGGCGCCGTACTGTCAACTTGAATGGGGAAAATCTTAGGCGCCAAACCGATTTTCTTGGTGTTCTTAACGCCGTTGAATTTTCAAGCTTAGATTTAGCATTGGTTCGTGGTGGACCTGAAGGTCGGCGCCACTGGCTTGATACATTGTTAGTACAATTAGAGCCAGTTTATGCTTATATATTACAGCAATACAACCAAGTTCTACGTCAACGTAACGCTTTTCTAAAAAACATCGCCGCCACTTCCCGTACAGACCCAAGCAACAACTCCCCACTCAGCACGACTCACTCAGCACGACTCACTCAAAACTCAGAAGAACTTGGTGTGTGGGATGCACAACTTGTTACAACAGGAACAAGGGTAATTAGAAGACGTGAAAGAGCTATAAAACGTTTGGCGCCTATTGCTGCTAAATGGCACGCTAGCATTAGCGATAGAACAGAAGTACTAGAAATAAAATATGCTCCAAATGTACAAACTGTTGAAAATCAATCAGAACAAGTTCAGCAAGCCTTTTTAGATAAAATTCAACAACGTGTAATACCAGAACTACGTCAAGGAACTACCCTTGTCGGGCCTCATCGCGACGAAGTAGAATTAACAATCAATCAAACACCTGCTCGTCAGTACGGTTCGCAAGGTCAACAGCGAACGCTAGTTCTAGCGCTTAAGTTGGCAGAGTTACAATTAATTGAAGAAGTTGTTGGGGAACCTCCTTTACTGCTACTCGATGACGTTTTAGCAGAACTTGACCCATCAAGACAGAATCAATTACTTGATGCAATTCAAGACCGTTTTCAAACTCTGATTACTACTACCCATTTAGGGTCTTTTGATTCACAGTGGTTGAATTCATCACAAATACTTTCTGTTGATAGTGGGAAAATTTATACCCAATCTTCAATATAAATGCTGATTGATTTAATATAAATAAGTAAATGGTTATATTTGTATTATTTTCATAGATATAAATAGTCATTATTTCTATCGAAACAAATGTTACTCATACGGGACAGTTAAAGATGCAAAACAGTAATAAAGTGTTAAGTCGTAATGAAATAGAATCCCTAGGAGCTTCTTTACACAAAATTGAGCAGAAACTCCTGAAAAAACCTAACCAAGAGGGCATACAGCGAATATGGTATCAAGGAGAAGAACCTTACTTTGATATTTTCTTTGAACTTCAAGATTTGGAGATAATATGGTTTCAATTTACATTACGCGCCAAATCTCTTTCTTGGGATAATAAAAAACGTGAGTTACAAACAGGTGTAACAAACGAATTAAAAATGGATGATGTTAGCTTTTATGCTGCAACGAAAACCATTGAAGCAGACGATAAAGCAGACAATAATTTTGTAGAATTAGTCAAAGCTATACTTCAAACTCGAAGTGGAGAAGAAATATTCACAAAAGCACTTTTATTATTCGATTGAATTGTCAGGCTGCAAACGCTAATCAACAATAAAAAAACTACTTGAGTGGAAAGACTTTATTGGCTTAATCAAATAGAACAGCAAGACCGTGTCCGCGTTGGTGATAAAGCGTTTAACTTGGGTCGCTTGCTGCAACTTCGTTACCCAGTGGCGCCTGGTTTTGTTGTAGCTGCGGATGTAACACGCGAGTTTCTTTTAAACCTCGATACACAAGCTCTTATAACCGACTTACCCTATTCCGAACTACACCTAGATATTACCAACTGGCGCCAGTTACAGCAGGTAGCTAGTAGTTTGCGTCAGGAAATAATGATTGCAAATGTACCATCCACATGGGTTAAGCTAATATTTGATGCAGCAAGTCAATGGCAAGCAAATTGCTTGATATTTAGTCCAACTATTGGAACAAGTTATACTAATTCAGAAATAGAAGATTTCTCTGAACTTTTAGAATCACAAGTTTGTTGGTGTAATATCAAAGAAATTGCTTTGGCGCTAAAGCGCTCATGGAGTCAATTATTTCGCGCTCGTAGCTTATTATATTTAAAAAAAAAAGGAATTGATCTGGGGCAAGTAAATTTTGGTATATTGGTACAACCGTTGTGGGACGCAACAAAGAGTGGGTTATTAGTTGCAAATTCCTCTGGTTTGGAAGTACAAGCTAATTGGGGATTAGGAAATGCAATTGAGAGTGGAGAAGTAAATGGAGATTATTATAAAATTAAGCCTGATGGTGTAATTATTGAAAAATCATTAGGTGATAAAATCTTAGCATATAAAGTCAAAGATGGCTCTCAGGGATTTTTAGCTCCGACGAATACTATAATTGAACCTGAATCGAGTTGTTTATTTAGTTGCTTATTAGATATACAAGAACAACAAAAATTTGCACTTTCTCAAACTGAGTTACAACAATTATTAAAACTTGCGAACCAACTAACAAAGGAATTCGGTACAAGTTTTAGTTACAAGTGGACTATAACAAAAAATAACGAAACACTATATTTAACGCAGGTCACACCAGCTGAAGATACAGCTTCTACTAACTTACCACAACAAGCTATTAAAGGACTAGGCGCCTCATCTGGTCAAGTCACAGGAACAGCATATGTAATCACAAGCTTTCAAGAAAAACCGCAAAAATTACCATTAGATACTATTTTAGTTACAAGTTCAATCAGTATAGATTGGTTACCTTTAATGCGTAACTGTAAAGGGATAATAACAGAATTTGGCGGTTTGACATCTCATGCCGCAATTTTAGCCCGTGAGCTTGAAATACCATCTGTAGTCAACGTTAATAAAGCTACAGAACTAATAAAAAATGGTGATAAATTAACTATTAATGGTGATAATGGCGAGATAAATAAAGTCAAATTTAGCACAGTATCATCTGACCATAATTTAACAGAAATAACCAAATCGAAACAAAAGCAAGACTTTTCTACACAGATTCCCACCTCAACTCAATTAATGGTTAACTTAAGCCAAGCTCATTTAATAGAGCAAATTCAAAGCTTACCCATTGACGGAGTTGGGTTGCTGCGTTCCGAATTGATGGCTGTATATTTTTTAAATGAACAAAACTTGAGTATTTTACAAAATCAAGAACGACGAATAGAATTTCATACACGTTGGTTCGAGCAAATTATAAGCTTTGCGAAAGCATTTACACCTCGACCCATTTTTTATCGGTCACTTGATTTACGCTTCAACGTATTAGAAGTCACGTCAACATCACAATCTTTAGGAGAACGTGGAACCTTCAGCTATGTGCAAAATCCAGAAATATTTGAATTTGAACTCAGTATTTTAGCACAAGTTCAGCAAGCAGGATTTAATAACCTGCGTTTAATTCTACCGTTTGTTCGCAGCGTCGAAGAATTTATATTTTGCCGTCAAAAAGTTGAATCATCTGGACTGACACACGTACCCCCATTCCAACTGTGGATAATGGCAGAAGTACCTAGCGTATTATTCATGTTGCCAGAGTATATAAAAGCTGGAGTGCAAGGAATTGCAATTGGTACAAATGATTTAACGCAACTCTTGCTAGGAGTCGATAGAGAATTTCACCAATTAAGAAACTTAAACGAGTGTCATCCTGCCGTAATGCGAGCTATTAAACAACTGATTGAAACAGCACGTTCGCATAATATACCTTGTTCTATATGTGGTCAGGCGCCTGTATTATACCCAGAAATAATCGACCAATTAGTACAATGGGGTATAACATCAATTTCCGTGGAACCCGAAGCAATACTAAGAACTCACCATGCAATAGCACGTGCGGAACAGCGAATTATTTTAGAGGCCGCAAGAAAAAAAAGTTATGAGTTATGAGTTAGGAGTGGTAACTAATAACTCGCTTTTGTGCATAACGCTAGTAGATCATTCATTTAATTTCATAATTTTTATAGCGTCACGCACCCTACCTCCGTTCCTCCTAACTATTAGTATCTAAAAATTGCTGCTACTGGTGTACTGTAAGGTACTTCTTGGGGTTCAACGGCGTAAACTGTGCCACCATTTAATAGAGTATGGGCTGCTGCTAAATCTAATAAATCCTCATCACCAGTTTCTTCTTCTGGATGCAAGTAAACTGTTTCACTTGACGGGTCAAATAATCCCCATTGTTGCTCCCCAACTGCAACTAACAAAGAATCAATACGCTGATAATATGCAGCAGATACAATTTCTTTGATATTGTTTGATGCTTTGCCACTGTTGCTACCGTACAACTCGTGGAATCGTTCTAAAACTTCTTGTTGTGATTGATGGAAATAAGGCTCGACGAGAGCCACTGCTTGTGCGTGTAATTCCTGGGGACTTTCAATTTTTACGTTTCCGGTAATACCTTCTTCGAGTACATGTTTGTAACTACTTGCCGAGCGATACAACGGTAACAAATATTCAACCCCTGCTAGTACCATAGGCACCGTATCCTCATGAAGTTTGTCGTGCAGGGCGCCGTCAATGAGGTAGAAAAATTGCAAAATATCGACTTGATGTTTGTCTTGGTCAGGACTTCCTTGACCATGAAATGAACCGGGTTGTACAGCTGCATTAGCAGTTCCACCTTTAGATGTGGCAATGCGGAACTGCCCATCTTGAGCATCTTCGTCATAGTTGAGTGCTTCATCAAGGCTTTTTGGCATATTTTCGACTTCAACTTCTTGAATGCTATAGCGTGTAGCTTCAAAAAACTTTACCTCTTTTTGGCTCAAAGTCAAGATATAAAAACGTCCGTTACCATTCAACATACGCAGTAACGGTTTGACGTGGAAGCGGTCGGTGACAACAACTAACTCATCAAGCTCTAACGGCAGCGCGTAATAACGAGAAATATCAGTGGAAATAAAAATAGCTAGTCCTCGTTCACCCAATTCTTCCCAAAATTCAGCATTATCGAGTTCGTGAGCTTTTTTAAGAAGTGCATTAGCTTCTTGTTCTTCTAACCCTGCTTCAATTAAGCGTGCTTCAGCATCTTTGATGAGATTTTTAAATCTAATTGGGTCTTGTCGCACCTCTGGTCCTGCTGGGTGCGTTGGCATATATATAGATATAGAGTTTTGCTTCGGCTGCTCAAGTAGTGCTTTAATTTCTTCTCTAGTAATCGTTTGCATGTAATTTCCCTCTGTGTTGTAATGCATTAAATCCAGATATATCTGGACTTATTTCACCTCACACAAAGCCTTCCTTACATCTTTCCAGAGAATTAGTAGGTTGGGTGAATTGGCAACGGATTATAAACGGATGTAACGGATGGTGAATTTTAATCAATGCTCCTAAATTTGTTTGTAACCGATTTTTCATCCGTTACATCCGTTGTCTTAATTGTTTACCGAGTGAATATTCATTCTACGGCTTGATTGCCTAACAAAGCCCAAAGTTACCCGCTTCATCAGCCAATACAACGCTGTTAATATTGCGAAGGTAACAGCGATAATCACCAAAGGCTGTTTACCCAACAGTTCTTCAACTCCGCGCGTTAATAAATAATCGGGTTGGGTGATAAAATCCCAACTATTAAAGCGTAAAAATCTTCCCCAATATATACCAATAGCAGATAGCGCATGAGTTGCAATTTCAACTCCTAAAATCCATTGGCTCTTACCAATACTGTGTAAATGAGAACCTAGATTTATGAGAGAAACGACGTAAGCTTCAAATCCTGCAAAAATTACAAATATGTAAAGAGGAATTAAAACTAAAGTAATCATCCACACCGATTGAATTGTGCGAATATCATCTATAAGGTGGATTACATCAGTCAATAAATAAGGGGCATTCGGTAAAAAGGCATAGAATACAATAAAACCCAACCACCAAAATGCAGAACTTCCGTACTTAGTTTTAGACATCCAAATGCCAAGTGGCAGTAAACCAAAAGTCGAAAATAAAGCTAATTTAAGCGTGGAAATATTTGTAATGTGATGTTTAAGGACAGTTAAAAACGTTTTTATATAGTCTTGGTTAGGAGGTACACAGGCAAATAAAACAAGTAACCCAAGTGCCCAAGCTCCTATATGGTCGCGTTTGCTGCGAAATAACCAAATACTAAGAACTAAGGGTATAAATGCCAGAAAAAGATTCCAAATCATCCATGTGCTATTGATTTGTAAAACCTGCGTGACTCTAGCAGTTAATTCTATTAGCTCTGTTTTCATAACTATTCCTGAAAAATAATTAAAGTAGTACATACATCCTGGGTAGACAACCCTAGGAAAAATTTTCACGTGTTTCGTCGAAGCTTATGCACAGTATAGCGACATCGATAGTGCTGGCAGTGTGGCAAAAGTGTGAATTTTTAATGTAAGAGTGTGACTCTACACCAATTATCGCTATTTTAACTATATACACTTGAAATTACAGGAATTCCAGAAACTAGGTTTCTTTACATTACTAGCGCACTAATACACGACTACGAGGACCGATTGGTCTTGACTGATTTTGTGGACGGCAGTTGGCTGTATCTTGCAAACAAACTGTTTGTTCTGATGTAATTTGCCGAATTGCGCTATCGGAATTTATTGCGACTTTTCCGTTGCTAAATTCGATACCTGTCTGGGAAGAAGGCGATGTGGGAGTTGAAATAGTAGGCGCCGTTGGTGAACTGGAAACAAATGAATCACTATCAATAGGCACCGTGACTGAAGTGGCAATGGTTGGTGTTACAGGAGTTGTAATGGTTGGCGTTCCAGGTGTTACAACGGGTGGCGCTACTGGAGTTCCAGCAGGATTAATTGGTTGCATTCCCGCTGGAACTGTAATTGTTAACCGTACCAAGGGGGTGTTCTTCATCGTATAGGAATTAAGCGCTGGTCTAGGTCTAGTACCAGATTTAGGGTTATAGTCTGTTTTAAAATCAAAAACTGTAGGACTATCCCCACCATTCCTATCGCTATAACGAGGACCTTGTCCGTTGATTTGAAAAACTCCTTGATACTGCTGTCCAGTTTTGGGGTCAGTTACAATACCTTCGTATAAAGCTCTTTGTAGGCTAAATTCGTCTTGAACTGACGCTTGAAAATTAACTTGAAATTCTGGGTTGGGTCTACCTTGATATCTATAAGTTTTGAGTTGACCTCCTGAAAGTGCTGGTGAAGTAATTGACCCGTTTGATGATATAAATTGAAGTCCTAAAAAGTCTACAAAAGCTCTCTTAAAAGAACCATCTGGATTTGTTTCAATTTGTACAAATTGAGAAGAATAAACTGGTACTAAATTTGGATTACTTCTGGTGCCAATATTACGGAAGTAAGTACCGTTTTTATCTGTGTCAACACGAGTGACGCGACCGTTAGTTGTTGGTCCAAATGGAAATCGTAACGTCCCAGATATTGTTCCTGTGCTTTGAATTGTCAGTTGAGCCGCAGCATGTGAAGCTCCTAATCCTAATAACAAAAATGCTAACCCACCACAACTTAGGGCAGAAAATCCTAATTTATACAAGTTTTGATTTTGTAATTTATCGCTTGTATTTGACTGTAAGTCTAAATTATTGTTTGAATTACTGTTTGAAATGTGCATTTTTTATCTCCTAACCCGTACATGTAGTACGTTTATTTACATTTACATACATGAAAAATTAAAACCGGAATGTTGCACGCAAGGCGCCGACAATCAAAACATTATTGTCGGCGTTATGGTTAGGATTAAAAATTACAAATAAACCTGGAGTTAAAGCAATATTGTCATTGATTTGGGCACGATAGAACATTTCTAGATGTAATGAAGTATCATCACGTCCTCCTTGGGCACCACCTGTCTCAAAGTCTGGGATAGCAAAGTTTGGTAAGTTATAACCGTCTGGCATAGTACTTGATGTGATTTTAGGTGGTTGTCCAAATAAAATTCCCCCCAAGTTTCCAGGTGACAAGAAATTGGGAAGCGCTGCAAATACAGCCCAGTTGCTGCTTTCAACGTTACCTTCTACGTTGAATGGCTTAGAAGTAGTCCAACCACCCCATCCACCTAATTGAAGATTTTCATTAACACGCCATGCCACAGTGGCGCCAACTGCATGAGTATCGAAGCTTGTTTCTGGTACTAAAGGTGAAACTAATTGTGTGTCACCAATACCAGTGCGAAGATTGCCGTCGGGTGAGTGGTTAAACAGGTAATGAATTCCTACATCTACATTGTTACTGGGTGCGAGCGTTAACTGGGCGCCTGCGGTGTAACTACCACCAAATAAACCACCAATATTTATATCACCGGGAAAGCTGGGTATTTGGGAACTATAAACACCCTGTAAACTTACTCGGTCACTAATTTGCCAATCGAACCCTATACCACCAGTACCGCTACCAATTGTCACAATTGGATTACGTTGAGCAAACAAAGAAATGGCGCCGTCACCTGCACCTTCTAATGGATTAATACCACGAAAAGTATTAACGGCATTAACTCCAGCTGTTCCAACTATGATTCCTAAATTATCGGAAACAGGAAACCGATATGATAATTCGCTGAGATATAAAGCATTTGCAGTATCCGACTCAAAAGCCAACCTGCCCATATTTGTAGACACCGACTCTGTAGAAGGTTTCAGGTTTCCGGCAGATAATCCAGTCAAAAGTAAATCACGTCCGGTAAACGAAGTCGCAAGAGTAATTTGACTGCTAGCTGTTAAAGTTGTGTTTGTTTTGGCTTTACGAGGTTGTTCCTCACCCTGGTATAAAAAGATATCAGTTTCGTTAGTTCCTTGAGCGCTAATAATTGCCTGCCCGTAAAGTTTTGTACTTGTAGAAAATTGATTTTCCTCGACTTGGGCTGTACGAACTTCTAAATTGTCCACGCGCGCAGTAACTTCTTTAAGTTCAGCTTCAAACTCTGTTTGTAAGCGTTGCAGCGTAACTAAGTCTTCTTTCACAACCAGATTTTCTTTACTGGCAGCAATTAAATCGCTTACTTTGTCCATACAAGCATTTAACCCTGCTGCAAATTCATAACGAGTCAACACGCGATTACCCTTAAATATTGCATCTGGATACCCAGCAATACATCCATACCGTTCTACTAAAGACTGTAAAGCAGTAAACGCCCAATCAGAAGGCAATACGTCATTTAACTGTGATACTGATGTAATTTGCGACATCCCATCTTCTTGAGATTCTGTTGTCTCAAGCGTATTAGGGGCAATCAATTCAGGTGGGTTTAAAGGAGTTGGGGAATTTTTTGAAGTGGGGGTAGTTACATTAGAAGGAATTGAACGAACTGGAGAAAAATTTTTTAGATATGTATTTTTATCTTCTTCATTTACTTTTTCTGTTTTGCCCTTTTCTCTAAGTTTATTAAGTATATTTTTTTGCTGTATTGTTAGTTCCACAGGTGTTTGTCCGGAGCTATTTTCGGTTTGTGCAAACTCTGGTGGAGCTACTTTATTTGATGAAGAAACTTCTTGCGGTTCTTTTTGCTTTTCTAATTTCTCGCCAGATAAAGCAGTTTTGTCTTGCTGAGTTTCTGGCTCTATAGGTGATACAGGCAATGATGGTTGCCCTGTTGTCAATACACCCGCCATCAGCAGACTAATATCGCTCATTGTATTCCTGTTTACTACTACCAACAATCAACTTAACAGGCAAAGTAGATTATTCACAGGATTTTTTACGTAATTATACGTTATAGAGATTACTAATATAAGTTTTTACTAGTATATTTACTGATATAGTTTAGATTCGGAAAAAACGACTACCACGATTCCAGAAAACCGAACTGAAGCGAAAGAAGGCGCCTACTATATTAAAAGTGTTAAATCAATAAACGATCAACTTGAATCTAGAGGTAACAATTATGGCTCTTATTCGTTGGCAACCGTTTCAAGAAATGGAATCTTTACAGCGCGACATGAACCGCTTGTTTGATCGGTTAGCCGCAAATGATGACGGAGGTAATCGCTCTACTTTTGTGCCCGCAGCAGAACTTCAAGAAACATCTGATGCAATTCATTTAAGTATAGAATTACCAGGGATGGATCCGAAAGAACTAGATGTTCAAGTAACCGCCGAAGCAGTTTCGATTAGTGGTGAACGTAGAGAAAAAACTCACACCGAAGAAAAAGGAATGACTCGCACGGAATTTCGTTACGGTAAGTTCCAGCGCGTAGTACCACTGCCTGCTCGAATTCAAAATACTGATGTTCAAGCAGATTATAAAGATGGCATCTTGAAACTTATCCTTCCTAAAGCTGAACAAGAAAAGAATAAAGTCGTCAAAATAAATCTTGGTTAATTTTTTAAATGGTGCGTGAAAGCTATTATGTTTTGCTTTTCCATCTATAATTTGTTTAGGCTTTCACGCACCCTACTTATGCACGCACTGCTCGGAACATGCCGAAACGACATAGACCAACACCAAATGCTAAACGCATTAACAATAGGGTGGGTACTTCTCGCAGTGATTTGATAAAACCAGGTAAACCAAAACTTACTAAACCTTTGGGACGAATAATTCCTTGCCAAATGGAGTCAAGCCAAGCTGGTAGGGTTTCTTGTGTCCAGTCAGAAGTGGTAACTGCCCCTTCTGTTAATGCTGTTGCTTGCAAAAGTTCTGCAAATCCTTCAATACTGGCAAATTCTGGATGTGCCCATTGGTCGAGCAGTTGCCGCATTACCCAACGTTCCCATAATACCAAGGGTTGCTTTCGGCTATCTCGCTGGTTCCAGTCTGCTACTACAAGCACACCTCCTGGCTTGAGTACCCGCAATAGTTCTTTCGCAAAAACTGCTTTATCTGGCATATGAGGTCCTGCCTCTATACACCAAACAACATCAAAACTGGCATCTGCAAAAGACAAATTCATCGCATCATCTACTTGGAACTTAGCCGGAATTTCTGGTGGCGTTAATTCCTGTGCCCGCTTCACTTGTTCTGGGCTAATAGTAATGCCTGTGACATTAAACCCGTAATCTCGCGCTAAAATCCGGCTACTGCCACCAATTCCACAGCCTACATCTAAAACGGAGGCGCCGCGTGGTAATTTTTCTAACCCACCCCAACGCACCATCTCATGCACAAAATCTACCTTAGCGGCACGAAAATCTTTGGGTTTTGGAGGGGTACCGTAGTGACCTAAATGAATATGCTCGCCCCAGTAAAACTCTAAAATCCCATCTTGAGTCCATTCGTCGTAGGCATTGGCTACAGAATCACTCGATTGATACCGACGCGCACTAAAGAGATAGATTATTCCTAGCCCTAGCACCACCGTTAACAGCCAAATGATATCCATAATAATTTTGTAAATAATCTTAACAATACTTTATCATCTTAGCGGAAAGTGAGAGTTTCCGTTATTAGATATTCCGTCAATATTGCAAAATGTCAAACCCTTGTGCTTCCTCGACACCAACCTATAAATATTTAAATTAAAAGCCCCTCAATGAGGGGCTTGTGATGAGATATTTTATATGGCTCAGGTGTGACTCGAACACACGACCAAGGGCTTATGAGTCCCCTACTCTAACCAACTGAGCTACTGAGCCATGATCTTTGGAACAGGTTTGGCTTAACAAACTTTGTCCAACGATTTATAAATGTAGCACAAGATTAATGTGTTGACTAGTCTTTTTCCGAATAAATTTTCGGGTGAGGCGCGGACTTTGTTAAGGGTGTGTAATATTAAGGGCGGGCAAGGATGCCCACCCACAATAAATACATCCCACAGGATGATTTATTAAGTTGAATACAGCTGGGTGTTTAGACTCGTGGAGGAAGCATCGCAATTGGGTTAACTGCGCCTTTACCTGCTTTGTGAATTTCAAAATGGGTATGGGGGCCAGTACTAAAACCAGTGCTTCCCATTAGGGCAATAATGTCGCCTTGGTTGACTTGTTGTCCAACTTGAGCAATCAGTTTGCTGTTGTGAGCGTAACGAGTCATAGTACCGTCAGCATGACGAACCTCAACTAAGTTACCGTAGCCACCATTATTCCAACCGGATTTTTCAATCACACCAGATGCTACTGCATAAACTGGTGTTCCAACGGAGTTTGCGACATCAATACCACGGTGCATTCTACCCCAACGCCAGCCGTAACCTGATGTTAAAACGCCTTTAGCTGGCCAGATAAAAGCAGTGTTTCCAACCCCTGGCGCCCCAGGTACGATTGAAGGAGTGTTTTCATCAATTGCTCTTGGTAGATATCTATCAACCGCAGCCAAAGGAGGTAGTTGTGGAGTTACTGTTACTCCTCGCATGTTACCTAGCGATTCGGAGGCATTGACAGTTGTTGGTACTGGTGGTATTAACAATCTGTTGTTATTACGTGTATTGCGCGCAGACCATTCTGATTTAACAGGCTCGGCACTAAAGTTAGGTGCCATAGGTGTTGGAACTGGAATAGGTATCGCTACAGTATTTGGTCTGACTGTAGGAACTGGGATAGCGATGTTGTTACGTCTTGTAGCCGCAGGAATTGAAGGTACTGTTACAGCGTTTGGAGTATAGGTAGGAACAGGTACCGAGACATTATTTAAGTTAGCTTGTGTCGGTACTTGACTGCCTGATTGTTGAGCGCGATATTTTTCACGTAAACGCTCAATTTCTGCTTGCAAACTGCGAAGACCACGGTCTTGTTTTGCTTGCTTGCTTGTTGCGTTACGTTGGCGCATTTCAGCAAACACTTTAGGCGCTGTTTCACCACCTACACCGCTTGCTGTTGGGTCGATTGGTGTTGAATCTTCTTGAACTGTCGAAGCTTCGGTAGTTGCTACTGGTGTTGGAACTACTACTGGAGCTACTGTGTCATTCGATGCAACTGTACCTAATCGCGCTGGTGTTGGAATCGCTACGTTACTAGCTGTTGGTGCCGTCAGATTTGATGCTGTTACCGAAGGCGTAGCGGTTGTTGTAGGAACATTCGCTACAGGGATATTTAATTTCTGATTAATTTTTAACTCGTTTGGGTTTTTAATCCCATTCGCTTTAACTATTTCATTAACTGAAGTACCGTTGCTGCTTGCAATTACAGCCAGTGTATCTCCAGATTTTACTTCATAAACTTTAGATGCAGATGGTACCACTGCCCCTACAACAGTGTTAGGTATTTCTGCTACACTAGTATTGTTAGGAGTTGCACTTAATTCTGAGCTATTTGTTGCTGTGTTCTGTGACTGCTTGCTTGCTCCAACGGTCTCATTTTGCTGCTGCGAGGGTTTTTCGTCGCTAAGGCGCAACTTGTTTAGACTATTTCTTAGTCTGTCAGATTTTTCCTGTAATTTATTAATCGCAAACTCTTGCTGTGCTTTGAGTTGAGCATCCACATCGCCATTATTGTTAGAATTTGTAAATGACGATACTGCTTGTGTGTTTGCTGTTAGCGATTGAGCAACTGTACCATTTGTAATACCGTAACTTGTTGGTACTGGCGCCTGTGCAAGATTTTTTGTTTGCACTCTGGCAATTGCATTTCCTATTCTTTGACCTTTATTGGCTGTCTGAACATCGGAAACAAAATTATGTTCAGTAGTTGCCTTAGTAAAGGAAGAGGCGTTAGGAGCGAACTGCTCGCTGCTTGCCGCAATTTGCAATTTAGCACCAAGCCCAGGCACCTGTGAAATTGCTGTTGGCTCAACTACCGGAACGGGATTCTCTGGCGCGCTCACATTCGAGACGGCGGATATGCTTCCCATCTGGTTAGTGGTTGCTAATTTCACCCCAGTGTTACCAGCAGCAGGAATAGCAGAAGCTGTATTTTGGTTGCCTACAGGTTCCGCTGCCAGGGCTTGGTCGCTTTGCCGAGTCACAAAAAGGCTACCTGCTCCCATTGAGATTGCCAAGCCAAGCATGGCAGCACTTGTCCGCTTGCGGCGGTTTACTTTTTGACTTGGTAAATTCAAACTGTCCACCGTGGCATCCTCACTGGAGTTATTTTCTAGATTAGCCTTTACTTTACTTTTTAATACTCGTTTCAAAGACGACCTCCTATGATCGCTAGCGCTTAACTGACCTCGATTTTGTTTTCAGTCGGACAATAGTCAATGATTTAGATCACTACGAACGATTGATCAAGATCACATTCACCAGAGATACTTACGCAAGATTAACCTGGTTCTCTGATTTAGACAAGTTCATATGATTCAAAAAAACTTAATTTTTTTTCTTTACTTGTCTTATTATTCCTCATAGCTCTACATGTCTCTCTCTTTACAGTTATCTCGTTATGTGCTGTTCTTCAGGATAAAACGAACGACAAACACATTGGCACGAAAAACGGCAAGCAATCGAAGACGCGCTTAACATCTGAGGAACAAACTATTATATATGTCTTTTCGGTATATACCCTAAAATCGGTTCATGCACCCAATTTACTTCCGCTCCACGAGAATTTACGTTAATTATTCCCAAAAAAACAACCGTAGTAACAGGGCAGGCACTTTTACACAAAAAAGTTTTTGCTTTTTTTGTTATTGGCTCAAATGCCTAATACGACTATATCCTGTCTCTTTTGTTCCAATAAAATCAAAGATCACAATTTATAAATCTCTATGTTTAAATATGGGATTTACCTCACAGTTTATATACAAATTTCTTATATAAACACACCGAGCTTTTTAAGTATAATCACTCAGCTAACGCTCGTTTACATGGAAAACCCACTACAAAGCTACAGCAATTATACGTAAAAATAATTGTCTTTACAAAAAAAATACTTATTGACCTACTTTACTTGGCTTGTCTTTAAATAGTTAACTATTATACGAATAAAATCACCCTAAATACCCTAACTGGCGCCGACATTCAAATAAACCAACTGCAACGCTTACAGAAAGGTTTAAACTGCGAACTCCAGTCTCAGACATAGGTATATAAAGTGTTTCATCACATTTTTCCAACATTTCGGGTGGCAACCCATTGGTCTCACTACCAAATAGCAACCAGTCATCTAATTCATACTCAAAGCGAGAATAATTATGGTTTCCGCGAACAGTGAATCCCAGAGAGCGACCAGAACGCTGCTGATGTACCGATAGAAAATCTGCCAATGTCTCGTGATAATGCAATTTTACATATTCCCAATAGTCCAAACCAGCCCGTTTTAAGTAACGGTCGCTCAATTCAAACCCTAGTGGACCAACTAAATGTAATTCAGTACCTGTTGCAGCGCAGGTTCGGGCTATATTACCTGTGTTTGGAGGTATTAACGGATTGATTAGGACAACTTGAGGCATCGAAGCTAGCTAATTCGTATGTATGTATTCAAATACACAGTGTATTGCTCATTGCGAATCTACCCTAAGATAGAGGTCAATGATAGTTTTTATTAATATTTGCTAATCTACCATGATTGATTAGAAATTTAAAACAGACGATGAATTGTTTTATAGAAACTTGACAATACAATATTGTGATAAATTGTATTGTCTAATACTGAATTTAAGGCATTTAATACAAAGAAACCGGGTTTTTACGCAAAATCGTTGTGTTTATTGCAAGATTTCAACTAAAAAATCCGGTTTATAGGATTTTAGCCAACTAAGGAACAGATTTTGTCTTGTAATTCGATTTCACGGTCGCGTGTAGCAGCTATTGCTTGGGTAAGTACATTACGAGTGGAAATACCTACGGAGTGAAGCTGGAGCCATTGCTGTGCTTCGTTACCTTCGCGGAGAATTTTTTGCAGCGGTGAAAGAAAACAGCTAAAACCATGCTGCTTGGCTGTCAGAATGGCGCCATCAGAAAGTTCACCAATCCAATCACGGGCAGTTATTGTTCTGCCGTCCTGCCAATGCTGAAGTTTCGCATCTAGACTCAGCGATGCCGCTGCCATTTCGTTGGCTGAAGTAATATCTATTAATTCCTCGTCTGTAAAGCTACTACTAACTAACGGGTCTAAATTCGGATTTTCGATTAACTGTAGTAAACGTGCTTCGAGTAAGGCTGTTATGGAAAGTAAAGCAATGGGGTCTGTCACTAAATCGCAAATCCTCAACTCCAAGCGATTTAAATCATAAGGGCGTCCATTTCCATTTGGACGTACAGAAGCCCATAAATGACGAACATTTTGCATTGTACCTGCTGCTAATTGCTCTTCAACCCACTGAATATGATGGGCATGGCTGGTAAACAAAGGCACGCGCGCAGGTGTTTGTGGAAATACTCCCCAACGAGTCGAGTGATATCCAGTTGTGGCACCATCTATAAATGGTGATGCTGCACTAAGAGCTAAATATAAAGGTGCTTCAACACGAATTAACCGACAAGCACGCATTAATGTTTCTAAGTCACTAATGCCGACATTGATGTGAATGCTGGCAGTGACTACTTTAGTGCCGTATGTTTTCTCAATATAATCATGATATGGGTTACTTGGGTCGGAACGGAAAAATTGATTATTACCTCCTAAAGACAAGGTACTTCCCGGAATGATAGTATAGTCACCCAATTTGCTTAAATATGACCTTAACTGCTGCCGAGGGAGTAATAGGCTGCATAATAATTTTTCGTAATTCGCACTCGGTGCGGTTGTATACTCTACGTTACGACTATCTGGTTCACGGACAAACCCATCTGAAGCTAAAGACGCGACAATTTTGTCGGAGAGACCTACAACATCACCATTCGGCGTTCCAGTATACATTTCGACTTCAAAGCCTTTCAATAGCGCCACCTAAATATCTCCTAGTCTCTCCTTTACATATAAATTGTATCGAACATTACGATTAGGCGCCTATGCATTTTGGTTGAAATGTATGTTGAAATATACGTAGAGACGTGATTAATCCCTACGGAAAAACCTCCGGTTTACACGTCTCTACATTTTTTGCATGGTCATAACTTCTGTTGCTGCACGCAATACAAGGGAATGACGATAAACAAGATCCTTTAAATTATCTGCGTAACCACCCCCAATAACACAAGCAACTGGATAACCTGCCGTAACACAAGTAGTTAGAACTTGCATATCGCGTTTAAAAATTCCTCTGTCTGTCAAAGCTAGCTTGCCAAGTTTGTCGGCAATGTGGGGGTCTACACCAGCATCGTACAAAACGATATCTGGTTTTACGTCTGATAATAAATCTGGCAGGTAACTCGCTAAAAGAAGCAAGTAATCATCATCTTCCATCCCTACGGGTAGAGGAACATCTAAGTCACTTTTTTGTTTGGTACTAGGAAAGTTTACGTCGCAGTGCATGGAAAACGTAAAAACGCTATCATCTCCCTGAAAAATAAATGCCGTTCCATCTCCTTGATGTACATCTAAATCTACAATTAAAACTTTTTTTACCAAACCTTGTTTTTGTAAAACACGTGATGCAATAGCTAAATCATTAAAAATACAGAATCCAGAACCATAGCTTGGAAAAGCATGATGCGTCCCACCCGCAGCGTTACAAGCTAACCCAGATTGTAAAGCTAAAGTTGCCGCCTTAATTGTACCACCAACTGCTACACAAGTACGATTTACCAATGCTGGACTCCACGGTAAACCTATTCGTCGCTGTGCTTTTGCATCAAGAGTTCCCTGACAGTAAGCGTTTACATATGAGTTTGTATGAACTAACTCGATTAATTCTTGTGGTGGAGGCACCGGAGCCTGAAATTGCGTAAAATCAGCTACACCATCTTTTAGTAATAATTCGTAGAGTAGCCGAAATTTTTCCATTGGGAAGCGATGACCGTCTGGTAATGGAACGACATAATTTGGATGATAAACGATTGGCAAATTCATGAAGAGTGACTTTGATACTGATATTTTTCGTTACTAACTGGTATTGTAGAAAATGGCTAGAGATATTGAGACATGAAAATTGCTTATGTTGCAAATGCAATTAATAATACCGATACTATTCGTGTTTTTGGGCTTAATAGCAGGTCTAATCGGTGAAAATGTCATTTATAAGCGATTGAAAAATTTTGTAGCAAAGCGTCAGATACCAGGTAGCGAAATCATTATTCAATCGCTGCATCGGATGACACTACTTTGGTTTGTGCTTGCTGGTTGCTATGGAGCTATATTAGCTTACCCTTATTTTACACCCGATGTTAATGGCGCCCTGCAAAAAATTATAACTATAGCTTTTCTGTATTCAGTAACAGTGGTTTTTGCACGTTTGAGTTCTGGGTTTGTAACTATTTACATTCGTAGGTCACAACTTGTATCAGCTTCACTGTTTGCCAATATTGCGAAAACAGCAGTTTTAGTTTTGGGGACTTTAATACTGCTGCAAACTGTGGGTGTACAAATTACTCCAATTATTACCACTTTAGGAATAAGCGGTTTAGCTGTTGGTTTAGCACTAAAAGATACGTTAGAAAATTTCTTTTCAGGATTTTATTTGATTTTCTCTAAACAAATACGAACTGGTGATTATCTAAAACTTGATGGTGGACATGAAGGTTATGTAACAGATATTACATGGAGGAATACAACAATTCAAGAGTTGACTAATAATATTATTATTGTGCCCAACTCTAAGTTAGCATCGGCTATTTTTACCAATTGCCATCTTCCAGTTAAAGAAATTAGTTTAACTGTAAATGTTGGTGTAGATTATGAAAGTGATTTAGATTATGTCGAAGATGTAACTATAGATGTAGCTAAAGAAGTAATGCAAGAAGTGGCGCCAGAATTAATAAACAGTGAACCGTTTATCCGATATCAAAAATTTGCTGACTTTAGTATCGATTTTACTGTTTATATTCGAGTCAATGAATTTTTTGATCAACGTATAGCTCGGCATATTTTTATTAAAAAATTGCACAAAAGATATCAAAAAGAAGGCATTAAAATTCCTTACCCTACATACGAATTGCATTGACACAAAGGTTAGATCAACTTTTGTATAAATAGTTTCAACGAAATCACGTTGCTCTGTAGTCATTTCGGTATTTAATAGCAAAGTTGCCATTCCAGTTACCGATGTAATAGGAGTACGAATTTCATGACTAATCATTGCCATAAATTGCTGTTTAGCAAGTTCTGCTTGTTTACGTTCGGTCATGTCGCGAACAATGTAAACGTAACCTTGAAAATGCTCAATATCGGTTTGCAGCATTGAACAAGAAACCGCAACAGGAATAGTTTTACCACTTTTGGTTTGACAGCTAGATTACGTAAATATTTACACTCAGTATTAAAGAGTGCTAAGTTCTGAGTAGGTATTTAAAACTCAGCACTCAGCAATTTTTACTGATTTTGTCACAAGTTTGTCACATCTTACTTTGTATATTAAATACATGGCTGATGTAAACAAAACTTCTAAGTAGCATCAACCACTACAGCACAATTAAGAGCTGAAAAAACCAAACTAGATTATCTATCGTCGTTTTTTCACCCGAAACCCCCAAAGTTTTGGGTTTTAATGTTGAAGGTACAGGTACGCTCCTGCCTGTGCTACTTGCTCAAAAAGCTTTTACAATATACTAATTACTTGCGAGCAACAATAAAATATGCAAGAAGATATAGATATTGTGAGTAATACAAAGCTGCTGGAGTTAGTTCACATTCAAACCAGCACCTCGTTCGAGTTGCCTCTTCAAGATGTGATACGTATCGGTAAGCCAAACGACCTGATTATACCAGAAGTAAATGTATCCGGCTTGCCAGATACAGATATTGTGTCGCGTCAACACGCAGAAATTCACAGAAGTGAACATAGTTATTACATAGTTGATAATGGTAGTGTCAACGGTACTTATCTTAATGATGAGCTTTTAGAACCATTACGGCGTTACTTGCTTAAGTTAGGTGATACAATTTCGCTGGGAAAGGGAAATAAAGTTGCTTTTATCTTACAGCACAAGCTACAGGCGCCTTCATCAAGTTATTTAGCAGCATCTCGAACAGTGTTTCAACCAGAAGCCAAAAAACTAGTACAACAAAAAAATCAGACAACCCAAGTTGATAAAACGAGCAAATTCATTGGGTTAGCGTTGGTGGTTGCATCTGTAATAGTTTTTGCAGCTAATACTCAAGTAGGATTTTTTGTTCGTATTCCTGGCGTGTTACTATGTATTTCTGGTGGTGTCTTCCTACTTCAGAGACGATTTAACCGTAACTTTGGATGGATTTTGATTGCTTTGGGTATTGGTACAATAGCATTTACAGGTAATTTTTTTGCATCAGTTAATTTATTAGCAATTCTTTGTGCATCAGCATTATTTGTTGTTGGATATTTGCTGATGACAACTGGTAAACTATTTGGTTATGGAATAGACACATTACTAAAAGGAAAATTTTTTAAGAAATAATTATACATGACGAGTAAAATATTTCAAGAACAAAACTATAACCATATTCATATACCTGGCTCAATTCAACCACATGGAGTTTTAATTGCACTTTCGTTGTCGCTCTCAATTTTACAAGTTAGTGAGAACCTCGAAGAGTACTTAAATGTAAGACCAGAAGACTTACTTAACCAACCATTATCTACTTTATTAGGCGCCGAATATATTCAAGCTCTTCAAGATTTACTGATATCAGCATCACAGACACCAACTAGCTTTAACTTTTTAAAAGTAACACTGAATACAGCAAATGGCGAAAAATATTTTGATGCTACGATTCATAAAAATGAAACAACTATTATCCTAGAATTAGAACCGACATTTTCAAAAAGCGAAATGAGTTTTTTGAATTTCCGTTCTTTGATTGGTGATGTTATATCACAAATTCAGCAAACATCTAAATTAAGTGATTTTTTAGATTTAGTTGTTTCAAAATTAAAAAATATTACTCAATTTGAGCGAGTAATGATATATAGGTTTGATGAATCTGGTGCTGGTTCAGTCGTAGCTGAAGCAAAACATCAAGAATTAATATCATATTTAGGACTGCATTATCCTGAAAGCGATATACCAGAACCTGCAAGAAGATTATACAAACGCTGTTCGTTACGCTATATCCCAAATCTTAATACAAAGCAGAGTAATTTGATTCCACGCGATAATCCCCACACCTCACAACCTCTTGATTTATCAAATGCAATATTACGGAGCATTGATAATTGTTGTATTGAGTATCATCAAAATATGGGTGTGAGCGCGCTTTTTGTAATTCCACTTATTTATGACCAAAAGCTTTGGGGATTAATTACATGTCACAATTCAAATCCCAAATATTTGACTTCGGAAGTTAGAACAGCTTGTGCATTTCTCGGACAAATTGTTTCACTTGAATTAGGGAACAAAATTGTTACCGAAGAATTCGATTATAAAAATAAGCTTAAGTTAATACAATCACAATTTATTGCGACTATATCGAGTGCTGATAATTTTGTTGACGCATTAATTCACCCTCAACTTCGTTTACTTGATGTTGTTAGTGCCAACGGTTGTGCAGTTTGTTTTGATGATGAAATTACTTTAATTGGCGCCACACCTAGCCTGGAAGAGCTTCAGAAACTGATTGAGTGGTGTCAAAATACAATTGATGAAGATTTATTTTCGACTGACTCGCTTCCCAAAATTTATCCAGATGCTGAAGCTTTTAAAGATTTTGCCAGTGGCTTACTTGTATTACGAATTTCTCGTATTCGTCGCTATTATATCCTTTGGTTTCGACCTGAAGTTATACAAACTGTAAACTGGGCAGGTGTCCCAAATGCTTTATATGAATTTAATGCTGATGGTAGTTTAAAACTATCGCCACGTAAATCGTTTGAAGTATGGAAAGGAATAGTGCGTTTAACTTCGCTGCCTTGGATACAATGTGAGCTTGATAGTGCCATTGACTTGAGGAATGCTATGGTTGGAATTGTTTTAAACAAGACAGAAGAATTAGCAAAAATAAACTTGGAGCTTCAGCGCAGTAACCAAGAACTCGACTCGTTTGCTTATGTAGCTTCTCATGACCTTAAAGAACCATTACGAGGGATTCATAATTACTCTAATATTCTCATTGAAGATTATGCTCATTTATTTGACGCAGAAGGATTAGACTATTTAAATACCTTAGTTTCCTTAACTCAACGCATGGATACGCTAATTGACGTGTTACTGCGGTTATCTCAGTTAGGTCAAGCTGAATTAAGAAAACAATTTGTTGATTTGAATGATTTACTTAATAATGTTATAAACATATTTCGCGCAAGTCGCCAGGGAGATAATTTTCAGATTCATATACCCCAACATCTTCCTGTTATAGAATGCGA
The DNA here is from genome assembly GCF_000331305.1 of Calothrix sp. PCC 7103. Lineage (GTDB taxonomy): Bacteria > Cyanobacteriota > Cyanobacteriia > Cyanobacteriales > Nostocaceae > Dulcicalothrix. The sequence continues at coordinate 3,303,710 of NZ_KB217478.1, forward strand.
CCCAATTTTAATCAACGATTTATTTACTAACTTGATTAGCAATGCCTTTAAATATAATGAGCAGCCACAAAAATGGGTTGAGATTGGTTATCTTGAGAGGCAAATTCAGAAAAACGACACAGCATCTTTTCCTGTGTTCTATGTTCGAGATAATGGTATTGGTATTCAACCCCATCACCAAGAGATTATTTTCCGTTTATTTAAGCGTCTTCACCCTAGAGAAAAGTATGGGGGTGGTACAGGCGCTGGTTTAGCAATCGCCAAAAAAATTGTGCAGCGTCACGGAGGCAAAATTTGGGTAGAATCTACCTATGGTCACGGTTCGACATTTTTGTTTATATTATAAGATGAATAATATTTATTTAAAAAAGTTTATTTACATTTATAACTCATGATAGATGCAGTTCAAGAACCTTTGCTTGTCGTAGAAGACAGCAACGAAGACTTTAGGATATTGCAACGCTTGATGCAGCGTTTTGAAGTCAAAAATCCAATATATCGCTGTAGCGATGGAGATGAGGTATTGAACTATCTTTACCACAAGGGTGCTTATGATAACCCAAGAAAGGCGCCTAGACCGTCGGTTATTCTCTTAGACTTGAATTTACCTGGGGTTGATGGACGTTATGTTCTTGAACGAATTAAGCAGGATATAACGTTTAGAGAAATTCCTATAGTTGTATTTACCACATCATCTAACCCCGAAGATATTGAACTATGCTACCAAAAAGGCGCCAATGGTTATTTAATCAAACCGATGGATTACAAAGAACTTCACAATATTATGCGCGCGTTTGTCAACTATTGGTTGGAGGCGAATGTGGCACCAATGATAAAAGATTAAAAAGCTAATAAATATTAAGAATTGATAAGTAATTACTATTATCATAGATAATATACGTATATTTTCTTTATAATTTATTTAGAATTGTTTCAAATATAGTGCAATCTATAAAAAAATTTGGGAGATAGATGTCTCCTTGTTACTGGTATGACAGATAATAGGACGCTCCTGATCGTTGACGATTGTACGGAAGACCGAAAAGTATATCGCCGATACCTTTTAAAAGACCCTCACTTTAACTATGAGATTGTGGAGGCAGATTCAGCGGAAACTGGTTTGACGCTGTGGCAGCAGATGCAGTTCGATGTTGTTCTGCTTGATTTCTGTTTGCCAGAAATGAGCGGGTTTGAGTTTTTTCAGCTTCTTGCCTCTCAAACAGTTAATAATAGGCCTTGCGTGATTATGCTGACTGGTCATGGGGACGAAGTGTTAGCAGTGCAGGCAATGAAGCTTGGCGTACAAGATTATTTAGTCAAAAACAATTTAAAATCGGATGTATTGCAGTTAGCGGTTAGAAATGCAATTAAGCAATCGCACCTGCAAGCGCAGTTAAATAAAACTCTTGAACGGCAGCGCTTGATAGCAACAACAGCGCTAAGAATTCGTAAATCACTTGACTTAAAACAAATTTTGTCTACGGCAGTTGCAGAGGTACAGCAGTTACTTCGCTGTAGTGTAGCAGTATATCAGTTCGCCCCAAATTTTTCAGTAGATAATATTACGAATTTGATTGCATCATCCAAGGAATCTACAATACCCCACGTTCAATTATTTGGCAGTTGTGACCAAGTTGATGCTGAAGGGAACAATCATCATTGGCAATGTCAGGGTGCAATTAGCAATATTTATTCCGCAGGAATGAGGCACCCATATGATTTAGTACAAAAGAACGGTAAAACGCAAGCGAATTTAGTAATCCCTATAAATTTAAGTCACGATAGTAAGCTATGGGGTTTGTTAGTTGCTCATCACAATGAAGAAGAAAGACTTTGGCAACCGGACGAGGTGGAAATTCTCAGCGAAGTTTCGGTGCAGTTAGCAATTGCAATTCAACAAGCTGAATTACTAGCTCAAACTCAGGCATCACTTATAAAAGAAAAGCAGTTGAATAAATTTAAATCACAGTTTATTACTACAGTTTCTCATGAATATCGAACGCCTTTAGCTTCAGTTTTGGCAGCTGCGTCAACACTTCATAAACATGGTGACAAGTTAGATATACTAAAACAACAGCGTTTTTTGGAAATTATTGAGCAAAAAGCTCGACATTTGTCAAAACTCGTTGATGACATGCTGCTAGTTAACCAGATTGAACTCGATAAAACCAAGTTTAAACCAGCGCCGCTTGACTTGATGCATTTTTTTTCCGATTTGATGGAACAGCAGCGTTTAGTGGTAACTGATGCTCACGAGTTAATTTTTAAAGTTACTGGTAATGCTCATTTGTTTTGGGGAGACAAAGGACTATTAAGACAAATATTTACAAATTTAGTATCAAATGCGATTAAATATTCTCCCGATGGGGGAAATATTGAGTTCCATTTGATAGATAAAGAAACCGAAATAATATTTCATGTTAAAGATGAAGGTATTGGGATTCCCCCTAGAGAGCTAGATAACTTATTCCAATCGTTTAGCCGTGCTAGTAACGTTGATACAATTCCAGGTACAGGTATAGGATTATTTATTGCCAAAGCTTGTGTTGAATTGCATGAGGGCACTATTACCCTTGACAGTCATGTCGAACAAGGCACTGTGGTTACTGTTCGTCTGCCGAAACGTCGAAATTATTAAATGGGACCGTTGGTTGCCCATAATTATATTGTAGAGACTAGACATGTTTAGTCTCTACATTACATTATATTAATTTTATTATTTTTGAATTTCTTCTCGCAGTTGCTCTAAATCAACATAACTATCAGCGACATCAATTAAACTTTCGCTTGTCATAGAACTTAAACTTACTACTTCTACCTGTACACCTTGGTATGCAACAGCGTTGACTGCATAAGCTAAATCACCATCACCACTTAATAAAATTAAGGTGTCACAATATCTAGCTAATGTCAGCATATCTACTGTTATTTCTACGTCCATGTTGGCTTTTTTAGAACCATCGGGAAGGTACACTAAGTCCTTTGTGAATACACGATACCCATTGCGACGCATCCATAATAAAAACCCTTGCTGCTTATCATTGCCATTATCAACTGGAGTGTAAAAATAAGCACGTAAAAGCTGACGCTGTTTAACTAAACAACGCAGAAGCTTGGTATAGTCAATTTCTAAATTGAGGTGCATTGCCGCGTAAAACAGGTTTGCCCCATCTATAAATATTGCTACCTTTTCTTCACTTGCCAAACCGCTTGACCTGAACGTGCGACGCTCGCGTCTCAATACTGCTGGAAAATTCTCAGCATTATTCAGTCCAATAATTCCAGACATAATTGAATCTTCCATAGCCGACGCTGCACGAACTTTTGGGTAACTAGCTTCATGCTTTATATTACTTGTAATCTCTGCATGACTCTCAATCTTTGATTCAATCTCTGAATAAGGCGCCATTTGCTGCGCGTTTGACTGTACTTTTAAAGGTAACTTTTTATTATTCCGAGGTTGTGGAAGCAACTGCATAATCTTTATTGACGCTCCTAGGCGTATATTTTTTCACTCTTTCAAACGGCAATGGTGTAACTATAGCAGTTACAAGTAGCCTTCGCTCCAATTGACTCGCAGGCACCAAAACTACTAAGTCAATTTCACTGGAGCAACAATAAACAGTTCGATTAACATCAACTTAATGATTTTATATTTTCTTTATTTTTGACTATTTTTTCGCAAAATTACTGTAACTGTTGCAAAATACATAAAAATTTTAATTCTTTTTTTACATAAAAATATCTTATTTTTCTTTACAACCATAAAAAATCAAGCATGTAGCTTGATAATATCATGTTATAGGCATCTTTACCATGTCAATGCAATAAAATAATATTTTTTAATTATTTCTTAATGTTAAACTTCGTATGGGGTATGTTTAGGCAAAGATTTTTAGTATAAATAATAACTTACATTCGGTTATCACGTAAATTATTTACGTCTACATTGCTTGCAGTATTAACACTTATCCAAAATAGCATTTATTTTGGATATGCACATCTGCTGCATGATGATTTAAGCCAAATGTATATATGCGATTTAGTCCAGCATTTCGGCCGCCAGACTAAAGCGTTGTTGATTAGGGACTTGCAAAAATTGAATTCTCCCTATTGTGAAATGGCAAGAAAGCCAGTTTCAGATGTGAGGCGGGTTTTTGATGCCCACCCCACAAGAAATGAGTTGCTTATATTTCGGCTAGCCCTAAAAATCTAAATATTTTAGTGTGAACTAATTTATAGCGGTATTGATGCAGTTTCGTTAACTCAACTCGTGTTGTAGTGAAGTGCAATATACTTGCGAGTAATACGCGCTTTGATTACATTGTCGGTGCCATTCCGACATTATGTGTTCATAAGGTTAACAAATCACACACTGCTCGAAATAATTGTAGCGAGCTATTGCGTAAGTAACTTATGTGTTAATTATTTTATTGTTTTAACGTAGCTAGTATTAGCAGTGTTAATTTTAACATGCTAGTATATTTTTGGTGTGCATCTAATGCTACAACACGATATTAACCTATTAAGTACAGTTGATGGTACAACTTAGACAGCAGGGAAGGTGCTGACTAAGTATTCTGTAAAGCTTCGGCGCCCGCTACCACGATGAGGAAAAGGTTGTGGTTGCTTAGGTCTCGCTTTTGATGAAGCTCTTGAGGCTATTGTGACTGGAGTAACAGACTCAGAGTGCAAGTTGTTTTGGCACTCTAACGATAGAGACCCGAAGAAAAATGTTGTTACCAAAAGTGAGATGACAGTACGCATAGCAGATGTTTATTTTAGAACTCTCCATCCACTAGTACTTAGTTTTATTTAGTGCATCCGGATGATTCAAAAAAAGTATTGTTTTTTACTTCGACAAAAAGTTGTTATTTTTCTATATGTTCTACTAGTAACCAGTTACCTGCTGAGTTATAACGACCCTGAAGCTGAAGTTGCTCACCGTTTACAAGCTTTTCAAGTGTCAAATCAATATGTGGATGTAAAGTCACAAGCTGCCAAGTTTGTCCTTCGTATTCAGATGGTGTTAAAACGGTAAATGCGTAATCTTGCTGACCATAAAAATGAAAAGTTCCAACACATGAAATATTTATACGTGATTTTACTGAATTTATATGTAAGTCTAAATACTGGGATATATCAAGATTGGGACAAATACCAGTGGTTGGATAAGCTGTATGATTGACTGTATAATATTTTTGCCATTTTAACCATTCAGAATGTTCGAGAGTTAAGTTAAAAAATGGCACAATTAAAGAAGGTAAATGTGAATTTTCGATTAAGGCATCTTGCAATTTTTCTACGTGTAAATTCTTGGGTGATTGATTATATTCAATACATAATGCTGCTGCCATACCTACAGCTTGACCAATATTCATAACAACAGGTTGGAGCCGAGTGGCGCCCGAAGCAATATGAGATACTGATATATTTTTTTCACAGGCAAAAAAACCATCGATGTATTCACTTACCAAACAACGATAAGGAATAGTAAAGGGTGTCCCTGTCCAACGTCCACCCCAACGAATCGATTTAGGTTGTAAAGGAAACTCTATACCCGGATAATGATGGTCATTAGCATAATTACCTATGGCAATTGCATCTTTATGTAGCGGTGCTGCATTACCACCGTTCCTCGGTAATATATCTTGTTCGCGCACCGTCGTTATACCTATTAAACGACGACTCTCGCGATAGTAAGGATGTAATGCGAAACTTGTAGAGATCGAATTAATACGGTCTTCTCTACATTCAGGGAAGACGTTTGCTGCCAATCCGTAACGGCGCCCTAGTTGTGATTGAATAAAATGGGCGAAATTTTGACTATGCCAAAAACATTCCTGTAAAAATTCCTGCCGCTTTGCTTCTGATTCGATTAATCTGCCTACCTCTACACCCCAATCATTACCTTGCTGGGGCCAGTTAATCATAAATCGATTTCCTGGTAAGCGCCCATAATTCATAAACTTATCTGCACCATAATTATCCCAGGCGCCAATAAATAACGATTCATCATAATTAGGTGCTTTTGGTATTTCTGGAGCAGAGTCGCCAAAATCTTGCATGACTACTACCCAAGTTGGCGCCTGTACAGGATATTTTTTAGTGAGAGAATTATATTCAATAGGGGCACTTATCTCACCAAATTCTGATTGAAGTTCCCAACCCCAACGGTGCGGTATTTCTGCTAAAGCTAATAAATCACCTAGTTCAGTACCATCAATGGTTATTTTGGCATGAACAGTAAAATCTGCAAATTTCACACCTGTAACGCAGTTACCTTGACGCATTACCTCTAAAGGTATATATCCAGAAATCCACTGTAAATTTGGTAATGCATTCACCCAGTCAGCAAATATCTGGGCACCGATGCGTGGTTCATAACTAAAAAAGCTCACCCAACTATTGTCTAATCCTCCAGGTTGCCGAGAGCGCAACTCACTTAAAAACTCACCCCACAAACCCGTTTGAAATGCTGCAAGCTCGTTACCATCAGGCGCCGTAACTCCTGCACTAGTCAGCATACCCCCCAGCCAAGTAAATTCACTCACTAATACTACTTTGGCACCGAGCCTTGCAGCAGTAATTGCTGCTGCGGTTCCACCTGTTCCACCACCAACGACCAATACATCTGTTGTATATACTTGATTATTCATTTTTAGCTATATCTAAAATAATTGAGTTTTATTCTGGCACACAGGCAACGTTAAATTCGTCTTTGTAAATGGCGTAACATCGGCATTTTGTAAAAGTGCTGATATAAACATTACAGACAAGTCATTATTAGAGGAGATGAACGGTGAAAACAGCACTTATTAAAACACTTATAGCATCGGTTGGCTTTATGACTTTATTTTCGCCCCTGCGCGCGTCGGCACAACTTATACCTCAACCTTGGGTTTCTGTTGGTAGCAATGAAGGTGATGTTACTTACTCGGTTGGCGCCCGTGCTTTAGACTTAGGTGCCGAACTCGGTTTTGGACCAGATGGTTCTACTGGTGTGGATGTTTTGAAGTTCTTATCTTTACCATTTGTATCACCTTATGTTGGGTTAGGATACTATTCTGAAGATAAAGGTGTTGCATTTTCTGGTGGAGTTCAAGTTCGCGCAAGTGATAATTTTTTTGTAGGAGGCGGTTATAATTCTGTGCGTGGCTTTAACGGGCAGTTAGGAATTAGCTTCTAATTTGATATAATAACAACTTCCTAAAATTAATTAAAACTTATTTTCAAGTTCGCCAATTGGCGAACTTGAATTGCCAACTTTCAGTGAACAAGTATTTAAAGTTATATAAATTACATACAGTACGTAGTTGTAAGGGCATTTAAAATCTTTTAAAGTTATCTTTACAGTAAATTTACATACAGAAATGCAGAAATGATGTGAATTGAAACAAGTAACGTCGATATAATGTTCTTGGAGTATCTCTAGCATCTTATAAAATTAAGTGGGTATCTATTCAGCAAGCTACTTGTCTTTATAGGCAATAGTGGGTAAAGTTTGTATGGTCAATACGGCCAATTCAAAAATAGTTTAGTTTGTAATGGGTTAAAATATATGTAGTGAGTGGACTGTAGAGATTTTGGTATAAATCTTGTAGGTAGGGGAATAATCCCGTATTGGGCACCCTGCAAATATAAGTGAAGTTCCAACAAAGTTCATATAACTGGTGTTATTCCAGATTTACAGCAGCAATGAGTGAAGAGAAAGTAAAAGCTAGAAAAAAATCGTTATTAGTTTGATAAACTAAAATGGAAACTCCTTATGGAGCAAGGACTAAGAGTATTAATACAGTTGGTGCTTGAATTTGCACCCGTAGTAGCAAATTTGGTACAAAAAAGGAACGAAGCAAGTTCAATGCTTGCGAAACTTCAACCACCGAATGAAGTTAAAGAGTTTCTTGAAGTTATAAATAATTCGGTTGTAGAGAGTAATGCTTCGGAATTAGCACAAGTTGAGTATCAACGGGAAAAGACAATTCAGCAGCAACTAGCTGTACATAACCGTCAAACTCAGTTGTATATAGCTAAGTACGAACGAGAAACTACACTAAAGTTACCTGAAGTCAACCGTATACTAGATAGTTGGCCCCTGCGGTTATATCCATCGCAAATTTTGGAGTCTCATAAAGATAATACAGTCAGGACTCCGCTAAAAATATTTGTGGCGCCACCCAAGATTCTATTTGATAAGTTTGATACTCGTGAAGGAGATATTTCTGAGATTGAACCGATGTTAGCAGAGGGTTTGCGTGATTTTTTGAATTGCTATTACTCGCTGCATAACCCAGTTCGTCCAACTGAATTTTTAGCAGGCGCCTGGTATAGTAAAAGGTTTCATAGCGAATCGAGCATTAAAGCTTTGTTTGGAATGTTGAAATCGGAGCCGATACTTATATTAGAATCGGAAACTGACGGAGATTATATAAATTTTCGTATTGGATATTGGGGTTTAGGTCAAGACAACTATTATTACAAAACTATTTCAAGAATATCTTACAGAGATATTGTTTATCAGTCGGCAAAAAACCGCGCCCTACAGTGGAGGCAAATCCGCGATGAATTGATACTTCTGGGGGAAGACATAGATGAAATAAATCAAATGGGGGGAGATAACGTCTACAATTTAGACCTTTTAGAGCGCGAAAAAAAATGGAAAGATAAGGGAGTTGATACTAGTAAAATTGAACTAAAGTATCGAGTTAATCGCCAAGATTTTGAAAAGTTGTGTCAGGTGCTAACTAATTGTCACTGTTTGGTTGCTAGCTGGATATCTGATGTATATCACTTGATTCATCACGATGTTTCGCCACTGTTACCCGAATTATTGCCTTCTTTAGTAGAAGATGGTATTGATTTTCAATCAGTAGGCGCCATTGCCGAAGGATACAAACAAGTTTATCAGGCATTGGAAAATGAACGAGGGCATTGGGTTCCGGAATTAGCATTACAATTGGCGAATAGTTTATCGGGCTTAAATGACCCAACTTGGGCAAGCGAACAAGTAAGTTATTCACTCGAAGCTTGGTTACAACTCCATCAAATTTCCCCGAAAGAGACTAGTAATCCGCTAACCGCAATGTTAAACGCAGTACGAATTGAAGATGAAAAATATATTAGTAATCTCAAAACTTATTTTACTGCGATTGGAGACTTGCCCAATCTTAATTTAGTGGAGGAAATGCTTTCGGCAATTAATGACTTAAAAAAGCTGCGTTCCTCTGAATATGCATACGTCGTCAATACTCTTACTGGACACGCTGAAAAAGTTACATCCGTTGTTGTTAGTCCTGATGGTGAAACAATTGTGAGTGGATGTGCTGACAAAACGGTGAAAGTGTGGAACCTTCACACCGGCAAAGTCATTCGTACTATTTCAGGACATTCAGGTGAAATATCTTCTGTCGCAGTTAGTCCAGATGGCACCTTTTTAGCAGTAGGGATTAGTGATACACCTCGTAGTAATGTTAAGGTTTGGCACCTTCAAACAGGCAAATTAATTCATACACTGCTTGGACACAACAAACCCGTTAACGTCGTAAGCATTAGTCCCGACGGTCAAATACTTGCTAGTGGCAGTAATAAAATCAAAATTTGGAACTTGCAAAAAGGAGATAGAGTTTGCACGCTTTGGCATTCATCGGCAGTTAACGCGACTGCTATTACTTCCGATGGCACAATTTTAGTTAGTGGTACCAGCGACAACAAAATAAAACTTTGGAATCCTCAAACAGGTGAACCACTGCGTACCTTTATGGGACATGTGGGAGAAGTTAAAGCTTTAGCACTGCATCCAAACGGACAAATCTTAGTTAGCGGTAGTACAGACTGCACCATTAAAGTATGGGATTTAAACTCTGGTAAGATATTACACAATTTAATCGAACATACTAGCGAAGTAAGAAGTCTTGCTATTAGTCGCGATGGCAAATTAATTATCAGTGGAAGCAGTGATAAAACTATTAAAATTTGGCACTTACCATCGGGTGAATTACTGCAAACTCTTACCGGACATTTGGGCGCCATTAACTCTATCGCAATTACTCCTGATGACCGCTGTATAGTTAGTGGCTGTTCAGACAAAACCATCAAAATTTGGCAATTAACCGAAGATTCTTAATTAACTGCCATGCTCACGACCTGACCGGAATGCACCTTATGTAGGGCTTGGTAAGGTGGACAGTGCCCACCCTACGTAACAATTAGAATTTTATTTTATCTTTAGGAAGTATAACTATATTCCGTAGCTTATATAGCAATATTAATGATTGCTAGCAGTTAAACTAAAACATAATTGAAAGTAAAAGATAACAAAGCTTTTAGCTTGATCAAGCTGTATAATTTTTATCAATGAAATCAATTCAAGCAACAATTAAATACATTAGAAGCGTCGGTAAGTTTAAAATTCTTACACTGTATGTGCCAATTAGTTGTAGTCAAAATTTTTACCAAGGAAAAGGTAGATGAATCCCTAGTATTGAATGTTAGAGTCTCTTGTGATTATTTATCTAATCTACCACAACTAATTCAAATTACTACAACAGTAGAATAATTAGAAATTTTTGATATTGGCTCTTGAGTCTTAACTAAAATAGCCCACCGAAATCAAGTAGTTTCCGGTGGGTTTTATTAATTGATACTAAGATAGGCACCTGCCTACTAAATATCTAACGTGTAGAGAGTTGTTGCTCGATTTGAAGTAACGCTTCGATACGTTTTTCAGTTGTAGGGTGAGTTCTGAACAAATTAGCCAAAGACCCGCCCGAAAATGGGTTGATAATTAATAGTGGTTCAAATGCAGGATTTGCTGAGTCCATAGGCATTTGTTTTGCTGTCGCTTCTAAACGTTGTAACGCGCGGGCAAGGGCGCGAGGATTACCTGTAATACGCGCGGCACCAGCATCAGCGGCAAATTCACGAGTACGAGAAATAGCCATTTGAATAACAGTGGCACTTAAAGGCGCCAATATCATAGTTAATAACACACCGACAAAATTACCACCACGGTTTTCGTCGTCACGCGAACCACCACCAAACCAAAACAGGTTTTGCGCTAGAAAAGAAATGGCACCAGCAACGGTAGCTGCAACAGCTTGTGTTAAAGTATCGCGGTTAGAGATATGAGTAAGTTCGTGTGCGATAACAGCTTCGAGTTCATCTTCGGGTAAAATGCTCATAATACCTTCAGTGACAGCAACTGCCGCATGTTCAGGGTCGCGGCCTGTAGCAAAAGCATTCGCTGTGGGACCAGGAACGATACATACTCTTGGCATTGGTAGACCCGCACGTTGGGATAATTTTTGCACCATCCGATAAAGTCTAGGTGCCTGCGCTTCATTTACTTCTTGGGCGCCATACACAGTCAAAGCTATTTTATCTGACTGATACCAAGAAAATAAATTAGTAGCTGCCGCTAAACCAATACCGATTACTAGACCACCAGTTCCACCGATAAAGTAATAGCTAATTGCAATCAAAAGACCACTGAGCGCAGCAAGCAAACCTAGAGTTTTGAATTGATTTCCCATATTATTATATTCTCCTGAACACTGCTATATCATTTCTTAAGCTTTATAGCCAGTAGATCAATTTCAGCCACATCATCATTGTATCAACTCAAACATAAATTCAGGTAGAAATTGCGCCCTAATAGAGTACGGTTTTCCGTCTTATTCACTCAAAATAAATTAAGATGTAGATGATATCAATATTCAGTTATATTACCGAGGCAGGATATTATGATGAAGTTACCGATACCGGATTTTAGAGAAAGACAAATGGGGCAAGTATTAGTTACTTTAGAGGTTACTAACCATATCGATCAAATTTTAGCCGAACGCGGTTTTATTTCAAAAGAAGAAGTTCGTTCCGTAACATTAACAAATGTTTTGGTTGATACAGGTGCCACACTATTATGTTTACCTTCATCTGTGATTACTCAATTAGGTTTAGCGCAATTTGGAGAAGCAAGTGTAGAAACAAGTGCAGGAATGAAACAAGGACGAATATTTAAAGACGTTGACTTGTGTATTGAAGGGCGCCAAGGTACTTTCAAATGTTTAGAACTTACAGAAGTGTCTTACGCTTTATTAGGTGTCATACCAATGCAAGATTTAGGACTAGAGCCTGATTTAAAAAATCATCGCTTGCGATTATTACCAATGAATTCTGAACAAAGTTATCTAACAGCTTTGTAAAAATTCTCAGATTACCAAATTTTCGACTTTTTTAATAAGTCGCTAACTAAAATACATCTAAAGATAGAGTTTTTTAACGGTTTAGGCTCGCTGTGCAGGGGGCAGGGATGCCTGTTCCACTAGATAATTTAATTTTTTAATCAGGTTTTGGTGATTTCAAAACCTAAAATATGACGAGGTAAGTTTATTTGCTCTGGTTCAGGAAAAGTATTAGCTGTATACGAGTTGATACCATAAGTATTTACAGATAATGTTTTACCATCGGCGCCAATATCAAGCGTTACATAATTAAAAGTGTCTGGGCTGAAAAAATCTATTGGTTCGCGGTGTTGGTCTGCTTGTGGGTCTCCTTCGCGAAATACTTTTTGAAGTCCTGGAAATTTTGGGTCTAAACCAATAGGGTTAATACCTTTGGCTTTTTGTAAAGTTACAAGACCATCGGTTAAAAATTGAATTGTGTCAAAGTCGTGTTTAGTAAATTTATCTGGACCACTGGCGCCTATCGGCCCTGCGACAATGGTAAAAGCGTTTTGACTAACTTTACGAGTTTCAGGATTGTTAAAGTCTGTTAAGTACGTTAAATCGTTAATGCGGTTTTGATGGTCATCTGTTGAGAGAAAAACTACGTTCTCTATTTTGTTATCGTCGATAAACTTGAGTATTTCATTACGTTCAGCACGATAATTACCATACCAAGATTTACCACTATCATTGCCTATTTGGTCAATTGGAGACGAAATAGCAACTATTTTCCAGGATATACGTTTTTTCTGGGCATCCAAAAGTGTTTGCTTAAACCAGTTTAATTGAGATTTACCTAACATGGTGCGCTTGGGATTATCTGCACGGGCACCAATATCATCTGCACTTGCTGCTGTTTTGAGTCGAATATCGCGATAAGAACGGTCGTCTAAATTGATAAAAATACTATTTGCACCCCACTGCTGTGCAAAATAAAGCTGTTGTGTTTTATCTGTACGAGGGTCGTTTTTGACGGAAATCGTTTTCTCTCGAATTGGTTCATATTCACTATAAGCTTTAACTAGGGTTCTGAAACCCTGAGTTTGATTGATAAATTTATTGGCAGTGTTGGCATCATATTGCGAGTTAGCAGCGTCTACACCAAAACCATCGGGAGTTCCCGCAGGCGCCCCACCGTTGATAAATTGTTTATTAGCGAGTTCGTGGTTATCGAGAAGTGTATAATTACCGTTCGCAGCAAACAGCTTTTGTAAACCTGTAAAACCACCTGCTTTGACAGGTTCTAACTGTTCGCGATATTTACGACGGTAGTCTAATAATGCTTGAGATGTATTTGTAAAGGGGTCAGCGGTTGCTTCAGATATGGCACTTTTTGTTTCGTAAATTGCATCGCCCAGTAAAATAAAATAATCTAAATTAAGCTTGTCAAAGTTTTGCGTCGAAGGATATGGGCGCCATTGACCATCTGCATCTCCACTAAATGCTAAACGTATAGGTACTTTTGCACTATTTGATGGTGCCGTTTTAAAGGTACCAACTGAACTGATTTTATTTTTGGTTAAAAATCTGTAATAGTAGCGCGTACCACTTTTTAACCCTTTTATATCTAGCTTGGTAGTATAATCTCGTTTGGGGTCTGTACTAGTTTTGGTAGAAGAAACGATATTGCGAAATTTGGAATCTGTGGCAATTTGAGCAGTTAAGCTAGTTACGATACCTTGGTTTGTAGCAGTATTGAAAGAGCGTGTCCATACAATAATGCTGTTTTGAGTGGCGTCTCCCGATGCTATACCGTTAAAGCTGACGGTTGTTACAGCAAAGCTTGGAGCAACTACGATTAATATAGCGGTAGTTATTATGGCTAGACATATTATCGTTAAATGTTTGAGTCGGAACACAGTGTTTTATATTTATTGCTTGACTCAGTAATTATATTGTTCTAAAACGAACAAGCACTATAAATTTAGCTTTTTTTTATTCTACACAGCGATGAATCCCCCCTAACGCTTAATAAGGGGGGATTAAATTAAACTAAAAAGTAACAATAAATTCATTTTAATCAAAATTTCGTATTACCCTGGATAAGTCAACAGGCTTGAGTAAGTCGCAAATGCGTAGTCCGAACAAAATATCTATTATTATTCCAGTTCTTAATGAAGAAAAACATATATTAGCGGCTATTCTGACTGCTCAAACAAGTACAAATACTGAAATCATTGTGGTAGACGCTGGTTCACACGATAAAACCTGTGATATAGCTTTAGAGACAGGTGTAAAAATTATTTCTTCTGAGCGAGGACGCGCAATACAAATGAATACAGGCGCCGCAGTTGCAAGTGGAGATATTTTATTATTTCTTCATGCTGATACACTGTTACCGCCTAAATTTGATGATATGGTTCGTGAAATGTTACAAAGACCTCGTGTTGTGGCAGGTGCATTTCAATTAAAAATTAATGGTACACCTTGGGGTTTAAGATTGGTCGAGTGGGGAGTTGACATGCGCTCCAAATATTTTCAACTTCCTTATGGAGACCAAGCAATTTTTTTTAAAAGTGAGATTTTTAATAAAATAGATGGCTTTCCTGAATTACCGATAATGGAAGATTTTGAGTTAGTGCGACGTTTGAAAAGTATTGGAAAAATTGCCATTATCCCAGCACCTGTCCTTACTTCTGGGCGCCGATGGTTGCTGCGTGGAATTTTAAGGACTACTTTAATTAATCAAATTATAATTATAGGGTATTTTATCGGTGTTTCTCCGACTCGGTTAGCTAATTGGTATAGAGGAAGAAAATTAAGATAAGTTTAAGAAAAGTTTGAGTATTGTATTCAATTAACCATCATATAACTATATGGGCAAGCTAAAATTAGGATTGATTATTAAGATTTTATTACTATGTCTTATTATGGGTGTTGTGATTTTTATCGCAAAAGCTTTAAATTTTCAAAGTTTATTGCAGCAAGCTTTAATATGGGTACAAAGTCTTGGTGTGTTGGGACCAATAGCCTTTATGGTTATTTATAATTTAGCTACAATATTATTTATACCAGGTTCTGTTCTGACTTTAGGTGGGGGTGTGCTATTTGGGGTGTTTTGGGGGTCGATTTATGTGTTTATTGCAGCTACAATTGGAGCTACAGTCGCATTTTTAATTGGACGCTATTTATCGCGCGATTGGGTATCACGACAACTTGAGAAATATTCAAAGTTTCAGGCAATTGATTCTGCTGTCGCTCGTGAAGGTTGGAAAATAGTTTTTTTAACTCGCTTATCACCTTTATTTCCATTTAATTTATTGAATTATGCCTTTGGTATCACCCAGGTTTCACTTCAAGATTACATACTAGGTTCAATTGGCATGGTTCCCGGAACTATTATGTATGTTTATATTGGTTCGCTTGCAGGAGATATTGCGATGATTGGTATGAAGCAATCGACAAATCCAACATTGCAGTGGAGTGTTCGCATTGTTGGTTTTATTGCTACTGTAGCCGTCACAATTTATGTTACTCGTATTGCGCGAAATGCGTTAGAAAATAATTAATTATCTATCTACATTAAAAATATTATTATGTCAAATTCTGATATTCCCAGTTTTAAATCTCACCCTATTTCTTTACGTCCAATGGACGAGTATAACCAAAGACTTGTTTCTTATACGCATCCGCCAGATTGGGTAAATCCACAACCTGCTGATTATTACGATTTGGTTGTTATCGGCGCCGGAACTGCTGGTTTAGTTGTGGCAGCAGGCGCCGCAGGGTTAGATGTAGGGTTAAAAGTCGCGTTAGTCGAAAAGCATCTCATGGGTGGAGATTGCTTAAATTATGGCTGTGTACCTTCTAAAACCATTATTCGTTCCGCACGGGTAGTTGGAGAAATACTTCGTGCTAGAGATTTTGGTATTTCTACTGCTCATTATATTGAAGTTGATTTTCCTGAAGTAATGCAAAGGATGCGAAGGATACGAGCTTCGATTAGTCATAATGATTCCGCAGAACGGTTTCAAAAGTTAGGTGTAGATGTTTTCTTGGGTAACGGGCGCTTTACTTCACGTGATACCGTGGAAGTTGCTGGAAAATCGCTTCGATTCAAAAAGGCTGTAATTGCCACTGGCGCCAGGGCTGCTTCTTTAGAGATACCAGGAATTGAAGCAGCGAAATATCTAACAAACGAAACAGTGTTTTCATTAACCCAACGACCACACCGTTTTGCAGTAATTGGTGGTGGTGCTATTGGTTGCGAGATGGCACAGACGTTTAGACGCTTGGGTTGTGACGTGATACTGTTGCATAACAAGGCGCATATCCTGAATAAAGAAGATATAGAAGCTGCACAAGTTGTACAAAATGCTTTTATCAAAGAAGGGATACGTCTAGAGCTTAACTGCGAAGTCGAACGAGTTGAAAAAACGAGCGATGGTAAACGAATTTATTTTAGTAGCAAGGGAGAGCGCAATTCAATAACCGTTGATGAAATTTTAGTCGGTACTGGACGGGCGCCGAATGTTGAAGGATTAAATTTGGAAGCGGTCGGTGTTGACTACGACAAAAGCCGAGGTGTAGTTGTTAATGATTTTTTACAAACAACAAATCCACAAATATATGCCGCTGGAGATATATGTATGGATTGGAAATTCACCCATGCGGCAGATGCGGCAGCTAGAATCGTCATTAAAAATGCTCTATTCTCACCTTTTGGTTTATCAAAGCAGCGACTCAGCAGCTTAATCATGCCTTGGGTAACATACACCGACCCTGAAGTTGCACATGTCGGAATGTATGAACATCAAGCAGGTAGTGGCGCCAATACCATTAAAATACCTTTTAGCAGCGTAGATAGAGCCATTGCAGATGGGGAAGAAGAAGGTTTTGTAAAAATTCTTCTCCGTCAGGGTTCCGACGAAATTCTTGGTGCTACAATTGTCGCGCGGCACGCAGGTGAGATGATATCTGAAATTACAACGGCAATTGTTAACAAACTTGGTTTAAATAAACTCACTACCGTTATTCATCCTTATCCAACTCAAGCTGAAGCAATCAGAAAAGCTGCTGACGCATACCGTCGAACCCTCCTCACTCTTAGAACCAAGAGACTTTTAGGACTTTTGACTAAGTTATCGTGACTCAATAGTTAGTTCGGCATTGCCCAGCACATGATTAAGTTTTGTAAAGGGGATATTTCGATTTGTATCTATTTACGAATAAAATGTAAATATTACAGATAATTTAATGTTAATAACTTAAGATTGTTTTAAGGTTTACGGAAGCACTGCAATGCTAAAAACAATTCCAAAGGCTAATGCAATGCGGGTATGTCCTATCAAGTCTTCGTTGCTACGCCAATTTTGGTCAGTGGTCGAAGATACTCAAACTAACATCCTTTTGGGTTTTAGCGATACGGAACTCGTTCAGCAGCTACTCAGACAACTTCAATACAACGGAATACTCAATACCGAAGAAATTACGGCGTTAAGTCTTTACATAGATTCACGCTTGGTTTTAATACGTGATTTGGCGGCATCACGCTGAGTATATAATTTGATTTTTTCAGGTAAGTGGGTAGCTTTTTTCGGTGCATTGTTTAAATTTATATATACTTAACACGGGTAAGAAATGTCATTCTGAGCGTAGCGAAGAATCTCTAAGATGCTTCACTGCACTACGTTTCGTTCAGCATGACAAAGTTTATATTCTACCCATTAGCAGTATATCTTATATATCGTTTGCTATCCACGATATATACATACTATTCGGTTTTACAAATAAAAGTACCCTAACAAGGGTATACAACATTACATGTTAAGTTCCAAAGTTTTGAACTAAGTGACACAATCGATTTAGAATTCTTAGTGCCACAAGTGAAAGCAAATGATACTTGGAACACAAATACAAGCTATTTACGGGTTATTGATTGTAGGATTACTGCCTATTATTACAGCCTTGTTTTTTATTCAGGCGCCAGTATTTGCAATCGATTTACCACCTACAACTCTTAAGAATAATCCGATTCAAATCGAAAATATCAAACCTGGGACTTCTGACTGGCAGTTGAGGAAACCCGCGATAAATCATGAAATTGAAGGGTATGCTTCACTAACTAGCGTCAATCGTGGTGATGAAATCAAGCTGTTTGTCAAAACTAAAGACCCAGCTTACACAATTGAATTTTACCGCATGGGTTGGTATGGCGGCAAAGGTGGGCGCCAGGTAGCACCCGCAGTATTTCGTAAAGCCGTAAAACAGCCAGCACCAATTATTGATGAGGCAACAGGTTTAATTGAATGTGATTGGAAAGACCCATATATATTCAAGATACCAAATAATATTGATGACCCCTCGCAATGGGCAAGTGGGTTTTATTTAGCGAAGTTAACAGGAAGTCGAAGTGGTAAACAAAGCTATATTATTTTTGTTGTTCGCGATGATGGGCGCCCATCAGATATATTATTTCAATCGAGCGTAACAACGTACCAGGCATATAACAACTGGGGTGGAATGTCGCTGTATCGGTGGAACAGTAGAGGTAAACAAGCGTCGAAAGTTTCTTTTAACCGTCCTTATGCAGCTAGTCCAAATAAAGCTGCTGCATACGGTGTGGGTGCTGGAGAATTTTTAACCAACGTTCAACCCAAACGTCGAACCTATAATGCCGGTTGGGAGTATAACATGGTGCGCTGGTTAGAAAAAAATGGTTATGATGTCACCTACTCTACTAATATAGATACTCACGAAAATCGTTTAGATGAATTGAGTGGTAAACCAGCGTTGCTACTGCACAAAGCATTTTTATCAGTAGGACACGATGAATACTGGTCTTGGAAAATGCGGGACAATGTTGAAGCAGCACGTGATGCGGGTGTAAGTTTAGGGTTTTTCTCAGCAAATACATGTTACTGGCAAATACGGTTTGAGGCAAGTCGTATCGGTCGAGACCTTAACCGGGTGATAGTTGGGTACAAAGAAGGTGAAGCGTTAGACCCATTTGCGCGCGATAGAGACACAAATAATGATTATCTTGTCACAACACGATGGCGCCAAAAACCAATTAACCGTCCAGAAGATGCATTAATTGGAGTTATGTACGACACGTTTCAAGTAAACGCCGATATTGTAGTACCAAACACGGCGCCACAGTGGTTTCTCGCTGATACACAATTAACTCAAACTGCAAACCAAACATCAAATAAGTTATTAGCCTTTTTATATCCAGATAAAAAAGAAATGCGGCTAACAGGCTTATTAGGATACGAAGTAGATAAAATGTTTAAATCGGCGCCACCAAATACTATCCGTATAGCTCATACACCTTACCGTCATAGCGGTAGAACCAAATATTCAGATATGACAACTTATACAACTGATTCAGGAGCAACCGTATTTGCCACAGGTTCTATTCAATGGAGTTGGGGTTTAGATAATTTCAACGCACCACAACTACGTCCAAGCTTACTAAGTAAAGACGCGCAAGCAATAACGCGCAATGTGTTAGCCAAAATGATAAAGAAAAGGGAATAATCCCCCGTAGGGGGGTCAAACTACGCTGAAACTAGGCGCCGTAAAGATTCAGCGCGACGTTTTGCTACTGTGTTTTTTGCATCATATTTAAGTGCTTCTTCGTACATTTCTAACGCTTGTGCGGTTAGCTTTTTGCGTTCGTAAGCATGTGCTAGGTTGTTATAAGCAACAACGTAATCACTCTTAAATTTGATTGCTTCTTTGTATTGGCGAATCGCTAAGTCGTACTGTTCTTGAGCAAAGTATACGAACCCAAGTCCGTTATAGATAGGGGCAACGGTATCCTCACCTTCTTCTTCAGCTGTCTTTAAAGCTTTTTGAAATAAGGAAATGGCTTGTGAGTATAGTTTCTTCTCGGAGTAAATACTCGCAAGCTCATAATACTCTTGTGTTGTGCCCTTTTCTTTCGTGAGTTTGGTTCGCAGTTTCGAGAACGAGCTTTCAACTCGACGAGTTTTAAAAATTTGCCGCACCACGTTAACCAGTGCGAATGCTAGTATCGCTACGAAAACAGAGAGATAAAAAACCGCTAATTTACTATCCATTGTTTTTATTAAACGTCATCTTCGTTTTTATTATCGCGTAGAGACGCGATTAATCGCGTCTCTACGACTCGCGTCTCTACGACTCGCGTCTTGATCTAGAATACTGGAAGGTGGAAGTCCCCAGTACTTGATGCGTTCAGTTAACCACCCTGTTTCTTGATAGCTTGCGATTAATACGTCAATTTGGCGCCGGAGTTTATCGTTTTGTAAACCTTTGGGAATAACTACACATAATGGTTCTGTGGAAAGTCTAACGTTCAATAGTTGGTATTGGGGATATTGTCGTACCCAACCGCTAAGAACTGTTGCATCAGCGCCGAAAGCATCAATTTTATTGCCTTCCAGCAGGTTTTGAGCCTCGATATAAGAATTCACGCCAACTAAGTCAGCATTAGGTATAAAATATTTTATCCTAGCAATTGTACTTGAGCCTGCTAAAATGGCTATTTTACGCTGTTTAAAGTCATATACACTTTGGAGCGATGTGTCTTTAGTAACTAAAACAGTGCTATCTAAATAGTAAGGAATACTGAAATTTACAATGCGTGCCCGCGATGGGGTAGCTGTGACTCTAGCAATGGCAATATCTACTTTATTATCTAAAACCTGAGAAATACGGTCACGATTTAGAACAGGTTTTAACTTAGAGGCTTTACTGGCGCCAAGTAAGTCTTGCGCTAAACGTTGCGCTAAATCTATTTCTAAACCCTGTAAATTACCACTATGGTCACGGAATGCCAACGGGGGAAGGTTATCTTTAACGGCAATTCTAATATGACCGCGTTGCTGAATCTCTTCGAGTTGGGCGGCGCCACAAGGTTTTGTACAAGGTAAAAGGCAAAAGGCAAAAGTAAAAAATATGATTACTATAAACCGCATTTTCATACCTACACGATTGAAAATCGCATTCTAATCAAAATACAAAGTGCATCTGAACTATGCCGATTAATCATAGCCTAGATAAGCAAACCTTGTTGGTAGTCTTTTACCTTTACCTTTGTCCTTCTACCTTTTATGATGCTTGACTTGCCGCAATTTCAGCTACTTTGCTAAAACCTTGTGGGTCAAGAACAGCCATTTGCGCCAACATTTTACGGTTGAGGTTGATATTCGCTTTCTTGAGGGCACCGATAAACTTGCTGTAGCTCATTCCATGTTGACGTACAGCAGCGTTAATGCGGGTTATCCACAAACGGCGAAAATCACGCTTTTTCTTTTTGCGGTCACGATATGCACTGCGAAGTGCTTTCATAACCTGCTGGTTGGCAGTTCTAAACAGCGTTGAATGTGAACCGCGAAAACCCTTAGCTATCTTGAGAATCTTTTTGCGGCGTTTGCGCGCGACATTACCGCGTTTTACCCGTGTCATAACTTAAATAGTCCTTGAGAGTTCCAAAATTTAACCTGAATTTACAAATAAGGCAACATCATACGCACGTTTTCAGCATCGCGCTCATCCACAACTGGCATTTTGGACAAGTTACGCTTCTTCTTCGAGGATTTGTGTTCGAGAAGGTGGTTTTTGAAAGCTTTACGACGGACGATTTTACCGGTTCCTGTTGCGCGAAACCGTTTCGCCGCAGCTTTCCTAGTTTTTAGCTTAGGCATAATTGGCTTTAAAACGACACAATCTAATATGTTACTACGATTTTGTCGATTTTACCCCATAATCTCAATAAACCCAAACAAACCAGGTTTCTCTAGATTTGTAAAATCTCTCTGTATCATCCCTAACAGGTCATTGCGTTTAAAAGTCAAGATGCTTTATTAGGTGTTATACCAATGCAATTTCTAGGACTTGAGCCAGATTTAATGGTTTAATTTTTGGACTGCACAGACGCACGGAGTACTTATGCTACATAGATTTGGTGGAAATTGCTTGATCTACAATACTTTGGGGGAACTGGCGCCTTAATGCATTAAATGCGGGACATGGATTTTGGTCTTGTAGGTTTTCTGGTTTACTCCATGTAAAGGGCGCCTTTTTAGCAGCGGACATCCATAGTAAACGTTTTGCGCGCGTCATTGCCACATATAATAAGCGATATTCTTCAGCAGTTTTGAGATATTTTGATTGTTCCCAAGCTTCGGTAACGCTGGGAATGTCTTCTTCGCCGTGAAGTGCTGCACGAATTTGAGCGCGTGCAACTTCGGAAAGTGTATAGTTACCCAGAAACTGTCCTTGTGGTGGTATCCAAAATTTTCCTGGTATCAAGTTCTCGTGTAGAAACGGTAGAAATACATAATCCCAATCTAGCCCTTTGGCTTTGTGCATGGTAATAATAGTAAGTTGTCCTGCACGGGTGTAGCGGGCTTCAATGTCTTCGGTTTCGACGGCTTCAAAACGTTCGGAACTAACAATTTCGCTTAAAAAACCCAGCATTGAACCCATTGAATTAGTGCTAGCTATTTGCTGTGTGAGCCGTTCAGAAAGTTTATCGGCAGTTGCTAGTTCAGCTTGGTCGTAGTTGAGTGCTAAGGCAATAAAAGAAATTAATTGATACAACGGTAGTGCTAGCTTTGCTTGAAGTAAACTTCGACATAAACGTGCGGCTTTTTGGACGGGTTCAGGTTGTTCGGGAGCAAGTGGTCCTGGATATAAAAAGTCTTCAGGTTGTGCGGCAAGAGTATTAAGGTCTTGGGTTGGGACTAACTGACGCTTTACCAAAACATCAAGAGCTGCTTTGAGAAAATCAGGAGAGTGAGGACGGTCGCAAAATTGTAGTAACGCTAAAATTTCAGCAGGCACATGGGAATGTCTATCTCGTTCGCCTGCATCATACAAAATTATATTATTGTCTTTACATACCTGAGCAAGTGCTTCAGCTAGCCATTTACCTTGACGGTTTTCGCGTACTAAAATCGCAGCGCGCGTTTTAGTTGGGTCTGGGGTAAAAAGCTCAACAATACGTTTACTTAATAATTCAATAGTGTGATGAATATCGCGCGGAGTGCAAATTTCTAGTCCACGTCCCACATGAGGAGGGTTTGCATCTGTTTGTGGGTCATCTGGGTCAACGGTGCGAATCATTTGTAGACGGAAAGGACTGGGAAAGTTATGAGTGCTGAGTGAGTCGTGCTGAGTTGAAGAAGTGGGATTTGTTTTTGCCCCGTAGAAACTGTTGACCCAATTTAGTGTAAAGTTGGCGGCTTCGATAATGATACGGCTACTGCGTCCGGCACGGTCCATTGTGGCGAGTTGATTGGCGCCATCGCATTCTTCACAAAATTCGCGGAAGTATATAGGGTCTGCGGGAGTAAAGGTTGAATTAATTGCTTGATTTGGGTCGCCAACTCGAATTAAATTAACTTGTCCCCCTTGCGGTTCTGTGGCAAGAATTTCTAAAAGTCTCGTTTGCAAAGGACTTGAGTCTTGCGCTTCGTCTTCAAATACCGCAAATACTTGACCTTGTTCGATACGTCGTGCATGAGGGTCATCTAAAACTCGCAATGCTGCTAAAATCATGTCGTCGTAGTCAATAAAGTCGCGCGCTTTCATTAAATTTTCGTACTGTTCGTATAACCCAGCGGCAACGTTTAATATTCTATATTCATCGTCTATATACCTGCTCATATTTTGCAAGTTCTCTATAGATATGCCAGAACTTTTGGCTTCGTGAATTACTGTCGTTGCTAATTCGGGCAACACTTCGGTTCGTAGTACTGACTGGCGCCGCAATCTTTCAGTTTCTTCTCCGTCAAATTGGATACCTTCCAGCAACCGCATATAACGTCCTGGATTATATGCAATCCACTGTTCAACAGCATTCCGTATGAGACGGTGACTTTGGTTAGGAGTTATTAAAGTTACTTCGTTAAGCTGTAAATTGGAAAGTTCGGGGTGACGACTGGCTATATTTAACGCTAATCCATGCAGCGTATTGACAACAAACCCAGTTTGAGGTAGAGATAATTGGTCACGCAGGTAATTACGAATTTTGATTTTAATATTAGCAGCAGCAGAACGAGTAAATGTAACGACAATTAATTGGCGCCGAGTATTGCGAAGACTAATCGCTGACTGTTCATACTGACGTGCAATCGCAATAGCTGCTGCTGCTGCCATCCCGGTTGACTTGCCGGCGCCAGGAACCGCAGAAACCGCGAGTTTCCCAGATGTCCAATCTGCCATTTGCTGCTGCCCCAGACGCAAACCATTACGAATGCTGTTAATTGCTGCATTTCTAAGTGCGGATGTATCTAGTGGCACTGAATTGGTAATATAAGCGTCTGACATATCAAATTTAGAATTTTAGATTATTAATTAATTTATGCTTGAACGCTGGTAACTAAGCTGAATGATAAAACGGAAAGTTTATTTACATTACCAAATTTTACTGGGGGTTATTCTATTGGGCGCCTTCCTGCGGTTTTGGAATTTAGATTTTAAACCGCTATGGATGGATGAAGTAATCACCGCTATCTTTAGTTTAGGTAAAAATTACAAAGATTTACCTCTCGATAAGGTATTTCCATTAACAAACTTAACAGAGATTTTTAGCTATCAATCAGGAAAAAGTTGTCATAATATTGCTGCCAATCTCGCTTTGCAATCTACACACCCACCATTGTTTTTCTGCACTATGTACACTTGGTTGGGGTGGTGGCAACCGTTAGGAAATTGGATAGCTGAATTGCGATTTCTACCAGCTTTATTTGGTGTGGCGACAGTTTTTGTGATTTATTGGGTAAACCGGATTGCATTTTCAACTCAAGTTGGGTTAGCAGCAGCAGCTTGTATGGCTGTTTCTCCATTTGCTGTCTACCTTTCTCAAGAAGCGCGACATTATACTTTGCCAATGCTGTTAATTAGTTTAGCATTGCTCTTTCTAGTTAAAATTCAGCAGGATATTTTTCGTCATCAAAGAATTCGCGTTTGGGTATGGGGCTGTTGGGCAATAGTCAATACCATTAGTCTCTACGTCCATTACTTTTGTATCCTGGCTTTAATCGCTCAAATAGTTACGTTAGTTTCACTACTAATATGGCAAAAAGCCAAGCACCGTCAAATTTGGTTAACACTAACTTTTTCTATCACAGGTATTGCAGTTAGTTTTTTTCCTTGGTTCATGGTAATGCTGCATCACTCCAAGCGTTCCGAAACTGGTTGGTTAGAGGCGCCTCAACATGTAGCGCCGTTATACCAAACTATAATTAACTGGGTATTAATGCTAATTGCCTTTCCTGTAGAACAACAACCAATAGTCAACGCTGCTATCAGTGCTGTTTTTATGCTGCTTTGCGGAGTATGGTTTGTTCGTGAAGCAATAAAAGGATTAAGACAACTTTTAAAAAATCCAGACACTCAATTTTCTACCCTAACACTATTAGGTTTTACTGCTTGCGTAGTCTTAGAATTTTTTGCCATTATTTATTTAACTCAAAAAGATATTACCGTCGTACCGCGTTATAACTTTGTATATTATCCTGGCTTTTGCGCTTTACTCGCTGTGAGTTTATTGGGGAGGGGTAAAGCGTTTCCTGCTGTTTTACTTGTTGGCATTGTTAGCTGTATATTCTTAAACTTCAACTTGGTTTTTCAAAAACCTTTCCAACCGGAACTAGTCGCGCGAAACTTTAACCAAGAACCTTCAGTTCCATTAATGGTAGTAGTCGGATACAGTGATTATCAAGATGTGGCTTTAGGATTAAGCTTTGGGTTAGCATTACAACAAATCAAAAGTAATTCTTTAACACCATACAATTTAGCCTTCTTTGATAAAAAATCTAATTTTCAAGCAGTTATAGATAAATTAGCACAGTTACCAGCCCAGAAGGCGCCTTTAAATTTATGGGTTGTTGCTTCTGGTTTGCGAAGACGCGATTTTCCTGAACAAATAAATGTTTCTTCGCAATTGGGTTGTAATAAAGATGAGAAAAAATATTACCGCATTGGTATTCCTTACCAACTTTATAGGTGTAGAAAATTGGCAACGGATTAAAACGGATGTAACGGATGATTTTTGTTGTGTCTTATACTTTAAAACTTACGCACTGTACAAACTAATTATCTTATAATTCAACGTAAATACGTCGTTTCAGTATTTTAGGAATTACCCTTTTATTTAGTAGTGGCGCCTTCAGGTTAGCCAAAAAACAAGCCATAAGGCTGGAAAAGAGTACCTACTATTCCAACTTTTCTGTCAATGCGTAAGTCCTATACTTGTATAAAAGTTAATTAATTATTCAGCTTGTTTAGCAGAAAGTTAGGTTTCTTTACAATATTCTTCTATTGCCTGCTTTATACGCTCTGGCAGGTAGTCCAAGATATTTTTGAGCGCGGTTGTGTCTTGTTTTTGCATACGCTAGAAGCGGTTATAAGTTTACTTTAAAACAGAGTGACAATCTTGAAGATGCTACCTAACGGAAAAACAACATTTACGTTTCTCAGCATGACATTATGTTCTTGTGGGATGGGCGCCTATATTGCCCGTCCCAGTATCAGATTTAAATGTAAAACAGATCACCCATCCGTTACATCCGTTTTATCCGTTGCCAATCTATTCTTCAATTTGCCAGGAGTCTTTGTTAAAGTCTTCGTCGAGTACTTTTTTCGCACGCACGATAACCGTAATTTTCCCTAATATTGGTACTTCCGGCTCCGTTTCAAACCATTGAAAGTCTAGTGTACCATTATTATCGATGACAAAATAGCTATTCTCATCCCACTGACGTTGGGCACGGTCGATAACGACTACCACTTGCTCTAATGGTGAATTTGCGGTTTGGTTGGGTAGTCTTTCAGTACTAGATAAAATAACTACAGGGTCTTCTATTGCTAGTACTACTTGCCAACCGGGTAGTGGTACCCATGCTTGTTCTCCTGAAACGCGCACCATGCGAAAGGCGCCTATTTCTTCAACTATTGGTACAGCTTTTAAGTCTTCGGGTTTTAATGGCATTTCACCTGCTACGGGTAAAATTCGTGCTAACTCGCTTGTTGATTCGAGACGGTAAAAAGGTAAAGTTGGCGCCGGACGTTTACTCACTACTGTAAAGTCTGTTAATAATTGCTCGATTTGTTTACGTGCTTGGGGTGAGTGGGCAAAACGTAGTCCTTTCGCGATGAGACGCGAACGTTCTTGTAAGTCGGTGTATTGACGTGCAAGTTTCCAAGATTGATAGGCAACTGCATCACCTGGGTGTGCGGTAAAACCTTCAGGAGGGTTACGGAAGCGGGAAAAATCTTTGATTGCTCGTGCAATTTCTCTAGCTTCGTCGCAGTCAAGTTGGTGTTTAAAGGCAAGTTCTCCCGCAGAAGCGCGTTCTTCTTGAGTCAATAACCGAAATTCGTATAGTACATCGCTAGCACGTTGACTAAAGTGGGATAATACTTCAGAGGAGGCGCCAACTTTTTCGATAGACGAATAAACTTGGGCGCCAACTGTGACTTGATTTTGCTGAACTGGCTCAAAACCAGTTTCTTCAAAAATTGTTTGGGGATTGTAACCAGATTTTTGCAACTGCGTAATGGCAGAACCCCATTCCACCCAATTACCTTGTTTCTGTCTGAGTTTTCGCAATAGCTCAGATTTCTCTTCGTAGCTCAAATTGTCGGGGTTTTGAGTATCTTGTGGTTGGGATGTCATAGAACGCTGGGCACTTTTACTAGTCAGATACATTCTACGGTAGGCGCCTGTACTCGTTCTTGATTACGCAACATATAGTTATGTAGCATCATAACTACGGGAAAATTAATGCTTAATTCTACACAATTTGTTATAGAAGCTCGTATAGAGCGATTTGGGATGTAACACTTGCCGACCGTGTATGATTGTGGTTATAAATAAAAGATACTCAATACCATAAGTATGTTTACGTATTATTTCTTATGCTTGATCCGAAAATACTGATACTGCATTTAAAAATAAATACGTAATATCTGATATTCAAATTAAATAATTCAGGATATTCCACAAGTTAATACTTGTTTTTTTAAATTAAGCTTGGTATTGAATATCACAATATCAATAAGAATTAAAGGAATTATCTTATGGATAATCCGATTCCTGAAATTGATAAAATCTGTAGGCAATTAATGACAATAGAAAAACCTAAAAAACTTAAGCTTTTAGTCGTTGACGATGAGCCAGATAATCTCGATTTGCTCTATCGTACTTTTCGACGAGACTTTAATGTCTTAAAAGCAGACAGCGGTATCAACGCGCTTGAGGTTCTTGCTGCTGAAGGAGAAGTAGCTGTTATTATCTCTGACCAGCGAATGCCAGAAATGAAGGGAACTGAGTTTCTTAGTAAAACTGTACCTCAATTTCCTGATACCGTTCGCATTATCCTGACTGGTTTTACCGATATTGAGGACTTGGTAGAAGCAATTAATGCTGGACAAGTTTATAAGTACATCACCAAACCGTGGGATCCTACTGAACTCAAGGCAGTGGTTCAACGTGCGGCAGAAACTTATGACTTACTCAAGCAGCGTACAGAAGAATTACGTCGTGCCAATGCCCAGATGGCACTTCTAACTTCTTTGGTCAATGTTACACAGCTATCAACTAGCTCTGATTCTATTCTCGAACCCCTTGCAAGGTCATTTGGAGAAAGTTTTGGTGCCGATGGTTGTATTTTACAAATGATTGACACGCAGGAACTGGCGCCGATACAAGGAAGTTACTCGACTGCTGGAAAAGTTGAGAACTGGCTAAGATCTGACCCACTAACTACCCAGGCAATAGCATCTGGTCAAATGCAAGTCTCAGTAAATGTGAGTAATGATGAAAAGCTAGCAGCAGTTTCACACTATTCAGATAATGGTGTTAAAGCGCATTTAATGGTACCTATTATCTATCGCAGTCAAACTCTTGCCGTGCTGTCGCTCCAATGGAAACAACCATTAGCTTTACGTGAAGACGAACTCAAACTTATTCATAGCTCTGCTCAACTTGCTGCTATAGCACTTACTGCTACTCGCTGTTGCTAATACAGTGTTTACACTTTATTGTAAAAACCCCACGTGTAGAGACGCGCAATTCCGTGAATGCGTCTCTACATTATTTATTTTGTATGTATCTGATTACATTTATACATTCTATAACGCCTCTACATTTAGATATATAACGCTCTATTTGTATAGAAAGATTGTTGCTCTTCAACTAAATTTCTTGACTAAATTTATTAATTATTGTATTATTGATGTAAGTGCTATAAAAAAATAAACTTGTAATCAAACAGCAAAGCTACTATTAAGTAACTTTATATTATTAGTAGTCGAGGTGCGCTTTTATGTATAACTTTGGTGATGTTTTAGAAGGAATTCCTGATATATAGCTATTGGTAGATAGCTGTAACAAAGCTTGCTATTGAGAGTGCAGCGCTATATTTATATAAAGAAGAATTAGAAATTTGATAAATAATAATAGCAAGCGTTTCAAGCATTTTTGAAGTCGTAGGTAATACCCCTATGCTTCACATTAAGAAAAAGAGACCAGAAAAACTTTCCAATGAGTGGAAATTAAGTAGAGGCATAATTTGTATTGTCTCTGGTTTTCTGCGAGCTAGCGTGGTTATCCACTAGCTAAAGGTCTCGAACTACCAAAATTTTTTATGACTCAGCTAGTAGAAAGTATAAAGAAAGATACGTTTGGGGAAGCTACGCTTTTACCCATATCGACAACATTATCAACCAAACTATCAAAATTCCCAGCGGTTGGACTTGCAGTGTTATGTGCTGCTTGCTTCGGTGTAACGGTTCCAATGACGAAGCAATCGCTTGTTGATTTATCACCTTTAATGATTTTGGTAATTCAAGGTATATCAAGCATTATTTTTTTGTGGTCAGTTGTCTTATATCAAAAAGTTGAGATACCAAAAAAATCAGTTGCTTGGAGTGCGAGTTTAATCGGTTTTTTAGAACCGGGTTTGTCATATATTTTCGCGACTATTGGCTTAAGTTTGACGACAGCAAGTAATGCGACACTCATTTCTGTCAGCGAACCAATTATAACTATTGCCTTAGCAGCGATTTTACTCAAAGAAAAAATTAGTTCACCACTTATTAAACTAGCACTCGTTGCTTGTGTCGGAGTTGGGATGGTCGCATCTCCAAGTATAACTAATATTACAGGTGATTCTTTAACTGGCGATTTTCTTGTAATGCTTGGGGTTGTATGCGCTTCACTATATGCGATTGTAGCTCGACCATTACTTAAAAAAGTGGCGCCGTTAGTTTTAGTAGCGCTTCAACAGTCGTTTGCACTGGCTTGGTTTGTACTAATTCTTACAATATTGCAGTTGATGGGTCAAAACCCTATTAACTTGGGGCAATTCCATTTTGAAAGTGTCTTGCTAGCAATAATTTCAGGTATTGTCGGACAAGGTTTGGCGTTTTGGCTATATTTACTCGCACTACGAACATCTGGTGTGAGTGTAACTTCGCTATATCTAACGCTTATTCCATTATTTGGTGTTGCGACTGCTTATGTGACCCTTGGAGAAAGACTTTCGTTAATTCAGACTTTAGGTGGTGGACTTATTCTAGTAGTCGTGCTGTTTATTTCTCAGTTACCTGAAGCAAAACATTAAACGTTGTAGAGACGCGATTTATCGCGTCTCTACATTTTGGTATTGTTATAAAGGAAATATTTCTCCCTAATTCATGAGCGAAGAAGTACGTGCTATTTTTAACCGCATTGCTCCTGTTTACGACGAACTGAACGACAAGCTAAGTTTTGGGCAGCATAAGGTTTGGAAAGAAATGACGGTGAAATGGAGCCAAGCTAAACCTGGTGATACATGTGTTGATTTATGCTGCGGTAGTGGCGATATCTCGTTACGGTTAGCGCGTCGTATCGGGACGGGAAAGGTATACGGGGTTGATTTTTCGAGTGAGTTACTAGCTGTAGCAGCATCGCGGACAAAAAGTTTGTATAAGCAACCCCCAGTTACTTGGATAGAAGCTGATGTTTTAAATTTACCATTTGAGGATAATTTCTTTGATGCTGCGACAATGGGGTATGGGCTACGAAACGTTGGCGATATTAAGCGCTGCTTAGAAGAAATTTATCGTGTTTTAAAGTCAGGCGCCTCATGTGCGATACTAGATTTTCACCGTCCGAGTAACCCAATAATGCGCTCTTTTCAGCAATGGTATCTAGATAATTTAGTCGTGAGTACCGCTACACAAATGGGATTGAAGGAAGAATACGCTTATATTAGTCCCAGCTTAGACCGTTTCCCTATTGGTAGCGAACAAGTTGCCATCGCGCGCCAAGTTGGTTTTACTTCTTCCACACATTACCCAATTGCAAACGGTATGATGGGAGTATTAGTCGTTAATAAATATTAAGTTAGTAACTCCTAACTAAATTAATCCCTTGGATTGGTCTCATCTCTGGCTTTACGTGTCCCCCCCGGTTCTCGGCGGAATTATTGGCTACTTCACTAACGATGTAGCCATAAAAATGCTATTCCGTCCTTACCGTGAGCTTTATATCGGTCGAAAGCGTATCCCGTTTACTCCTGGTTTAATACCCCGTAACCAGGAACGTCTTGCTAAAAATATTTCGGATACGATAATGGGGTCGTTGTTGACACCCCAAGAATTGCAAAATTTGGCGCGGCGCCTTTTGCAAACAGATCGTGTTGAGGGTGCAATTCTTTGGTTGCTGCAATCAGCACTCGAACAAATAAAATTTGATAAAGACAAGAAAAGCGCCAAAATTCTAGCGAGTATTTTGCGTGACTTGCTCGGCGAGTCTTTACCGCGTCTGCTCAAAACTTTAGCGCATCGCGAAGATTTTTTAGAGACGCAAATCAACCAAATATTCGATCAAGTATTACTCGAATTTCAGCTTACCGACGAACAAGCGAAACGTCTTGCTGATTGGTTGCTGCAAGTTGTTTTACCCCCTGATACTATTCGGTCGGCAATCGTTGATTTTTTAACTGACCGCACGATACAAACTATAGATGAGAGTTTTCGCGAAAAAACCAGTGGTACTTACTGGGTGGTGGCAAACTTATTTGGGTTGCGAAATACCTTAACCCGTTTGAGAACTTTTTGCCTCGACGAAAAAGACGCAACAAACACCCGCTTACGCGAACTCACTCAAGATTTAAACGTCAACGACCGCATTAAAAGATTTTTGCTCGACCTGTCGCTACAAAATCTCCCTATCGCCACAGTTCGCCAATTACGCAAAACAACGCGCGAGAGCGTTCGCCATTATTTGCAAACCAGTGGTGGAGAATTGTTACAAGGACTAAGCGACTCAATGGACTGGGACAACATCGCAGCAGTACTTATTACCCGTTTAGGCACCTCACCAGTAGTAAGCGCTTCGCTCGAAACTGTCAGTAAAGAACTCGCGTTAGTTCTCGAAAAATATTTAGAAAGAGATTTAGAAAAAATCGTAGCTCAAGTAATACCCATTCTATCCATCGACCAAGTTATCATCGACCGCGTAAAATCCACATCACCCGCCGACCTTGAAGCAGCCATCGAAGGAATCGTCAAAAACGAATTACAAGCCATCGTAAGTCTAGGTGGTATTTTAGGGTTCGTCGTCGGCTTACTCCAAACAGCCCTACTTTTATTCAGTGGGTCATAGGCGCCTTTTATTAAATAGGCATCCTCTAGAGTCCCATCCCCACCCAATTTTAAAGAAAATATAAAGACACCGCTACTATATTTTAAAGTATTGATAAAGTTGAGGCTTGATTGAAAAATTCAAGCTGAAAAAGAAATTTATATCAGAAAAAGTCTGACAGCCGCTAAAATACGTTGTTTCTCGAATAAAGTTAGGAATTTGGTGCGTACAAGCAACACTCTGTAGAAGAGGGTGTATTTTTTAATGAGTATATAACGAAATATATAAAAAAAGATACTTTTAATTTACTGTCACTATTAGTAATTCCATTGTATAAATTAATAACATCGCAGTTATCCGCACGCATAAGTTGACAGCGATAGTGTCATGTAGATGAAATACATAATCATTTTGTCAATGACTTATTCACTACATAATTGTGATTCAAATCACAATTGTGACGCTACTATATTGACGTGTCGTGTATACACTTAAGTAAATACAAAAATACTAGTTCTCAAGTAACCAGCATCTCAAATTTCCTTTCACGGCAATTAATGTGTATAAAAATACTTAATATTAATTTATTGCGTTTGAATATGTATTAAATAAAACTGTATAAAAAAATTCTGAAGTAGATAGTAACTTCTATGTACTTTAGCTGTAATACTATTTAAATTAAAAGTTAGATAAGTTTTGAATAACCTCGATTAGTTTGCATAGGAGTATACAACTGCTATATAATCATCATTGGTTATTCTTACTGAATTCTTAAATATTTAAGGGTGCTGTTTTGCCAACAAGGAGTTAACGTTTTAACATGAAGGAGAGAATAGTTAATGTAGTGTGTATGACAATTTCACATTGTTGATTGTGATAATCTCGCTTAGTATATAGAAGAACGCCAATTGATTATTCCTTGATTGACTGAAAAACGAATCAACCGTAGATACCAAGCATATTTTTTACAGCTTGAGCTATTTGTATCGGCGCCGTTCAAAAGTCGGGAACTATTTGTATAGCGTTATTCTAGGAGGTAAAACCTTTTTTAAAGTCAGTGAAACTAACGGACGCAAAATTACCAAAATTACGTCGATGTTAGAAATCTGCCAAACTGGCAACACAACTGTTTTAGATTTGTTATTAATGTATTTACGAGAGGC
This sequence comes from Calothrix sp. PCC 7103, assembly GCF_000331305.1. Classification (GTDB taxonomy): domain Bacteria; phylum Cyanobacteriota; class Cyanobacteriia; order Cyanobacteriales; family Nostocaceae; genus Dulcicalothrix. The sequence continues at coordinate 3,337,666 of NZ_KB217478.1, forward strand.
TCTGTGAACAACATGCACTCAATCAGTACGGCATCTATTCCTTTAGACAGACAAGCAAAATTTATTACTTACTTTATTACTTACTTTATGAGTTGCTTGTGATATGTTGTGTATGCAGTGTTATTATGTTTGAGTAATGGCTTTTAAGATAACTGCATGATTATTTGAGGGTTATCAGGGAGAATGCTTTGAAAATTCACATAGTTTGTAGATTTTTAAATCTGTGTGTGATTTTTTATTGAGATGAACTGAAAGACCTGTTTTAACTATCTAGCTGCAATCAAATAACCAATTGTTACGGATGGGGCTTTGACGGTCATTTTGATCTCGGTCTCTGGTCAAACCTTCTTCAGGGTCGTTTTTTGTGAAGATGGTGAAATGACAGAATTATTGTATAGATTTTTAAATACATCATGAATACATCAATGTATGTTGATTAAGAACCACTTTTATCGCTTCACCCACTATTATTTGTTGGCGTAAACTATGTGAATAAAGGCATCCGCATTTGTGGAGTCGAAATGACGAGTCAGTAATTACTACTGTTACTCGCATTTTTTTGCGTCAAAATATTATTCTACTGAAAAATAAAATTGTATAACTCGTATGAAATTTATGGCTGCTGACATGGTAAGCAGTTTGCGTTTTGTATTGCTGTAGGGGGTATCTAAAATTGCTGAAAAGATGTGAACGAAACCGGAAACGCTCTAAGCGACGAGCGATATTTTGTCCAATACATGGATGCTATATCGATAGCGCTAGCCAAAAATATCCGCTATATGCTGATACACCTGGACAACTTCAGCAGCGCGGTGTACGCAGAAAAGAAGCCATGATATTGGTCGCATCTCAGACGGCAGTTAGTTTAGAAGGTGAATGGTTAGAAGCATTCTGGTGTGACCAATGCCAAAGAATTGAGTGGTACTATGTCAAGAAAAAAGACCGTATTTATGAAATATCGGTGGCGCCTGCTGAACTTTGGCAGCGCGCGATAGGAGTAATAAACCCTGAAGGAAATTCTTCTGTTGGAGAGTTTACCCGTAGACACGCGCGGATGACTGGTTACAATGTCAAAGAGGAATTTTATGTTCGCGGTACATAACTATTGCAGACCCTGGTTTGTTTGTTCAGGCGCAGCAATTAAAGTAATGAAGTAATTGAGATATCTGCATGATAGATTCACTCCCAAACGTAGAAGAAATTGATTTTCAAAAATATTTACAGGTAGTACAGCGGCGTTGGTTGCCTGCTGTTGGGATTTTTGGAGTTATTGTCACTGCGGCATCAATATATGCCTTTTCATTGAAGCCAACTTATGAAGCTCAAGGAAGTGTATTAATTAAAAGCGATAATACTTATTCTTTGACTGGGTTAGGCGAAAACTTGGGAAGAATTCAAGCTTTAACGCAAGAAGGTAGTCCATTAGAAACACAAGCAAAGATTGTAACATCAGTACCAGTGATTCAAGAAACTATCAAATCTTTAAATCTTAAAGATAAGGAAGGTAAAGCGATTGAAATTGAAGTATTAGTCAAAAAACTTAAAGTCAAAGGAGCCGTCGGTACTGATGTACTTGAAATCTTTTATACAGATGATGACCCGAAACTGGCATCTCAAGTAGTAAACAAGGTTATCGACTTATATATCAACAGAAACGTTACAGATAATCAAGCAGAGGCGATTTCAGCACGTAAGTTTATTTTAAAGCAGCTACCAGAACGCGAGCAGGCTGTTAAACAAGAAGAGCTAACCTTGCGTAAATTTAAAGAAGATAATAAAGTTTTAGTGCTGCAAGAAGAAGCATCAAATGCAGTTACTATAATTTCGCAATTAGAAACAGAAATTACTAAAGCTCAAGCTGAATTAGTTGAGGTTGAACGAAAATTAGTAAATTTACGTAGTCAAGCCAAAGTTCAATCAGAGCAAGCTGCAACTTATGCTGATTTGAGTCAAATAAAAGGAACTCAAGATGTTTTAACTCAACTTCAACAAGCGGAAAGTCTGTTAAAAGTAGAGAAAACTCGCTTTCAGCCTGGACATCCAGCAGTGATAAATCTTGAAGAGAAGGTTGCTGCTCTTAAAGGTTTATTGAATGAGCGAACTACGCAAATAACTGGTAGCAATAAGTCTGTTCCAGAGGGTAATATTCAAATTGGGGAATTAAGGCAGCAATTGATAGGAGAGTTAATCAGCACAGAAAATCAATATAATGGACTTTCTGCTAAGATTTATCAACTACAACGGGCAAAATTTAATTATCAAAAACGCGCTCAAATTTTGCCTAAACTTGAACAAACTCAGCGTGAACTTGAACGGCGCCTTAAAGCAGCACAAACAACCTATGAAACGTTACTTACCAAACTACAAGAAGTAGATGTAGCACAAAACCAGAGGGTTGGAAATGCTCGAATTATATCTAGTGCGCTTGTACCTAGTAAGCCAAGTGGCCCCCGCAGGATAATATTTATAGGCGCCGGGGCAGCAGCAGGAATAGTATTAGGTATAATCGCTGCGTTTGGGTTGGACTTGGTTGACAGGTCATTAAAGACAGTCAAAGAAGCAAGAGAATTATTCAAGTATACTTTGTTGGGGGTAATTCCAAATATCAGCAAACGGGCGCGAAATCGCTCCGAGCTTGATGTTGTTGAAGCGGCTATTCCTAGAGTTGCGACTGATTTTACGCACTATCCGCTAGGTGATTCTTATCAAATGCTACGAGCCAACTTGAAATTTTTAAGTTCAGACCATGAACTGCGAGCATTTACTATAACAAGTTCTATATCTAAAGAGGGTAAATCTGAGGTTGCTGCAAACTTGGCTTTGGCAATGACCCAAGTTGGGCGAAGAGTATTAATCGTAGATGCAGATATGCGCCATCCGATTCAACATCATATTTGGTATCTCAACAATAACATTGGTCTTTCTAATTTACTTGTAGAACAAATGGAAAGTGACAAAGTTATACAAGAAGTAATGCCTAACTTGTTTGTTCTACCATCTGGAGTTTTACCACCTAATCCTTTGGCATTGCTCGACTCGATGCGAATGAGTGCATTAGTTGACGAATTTGTACGTGACTATGACTTTGTAATCTTCGATACGCCTGCTCTTGCCGGAACCGCTGATGCGGCTGTTATAGGTAATTTAACTGATGGCACTTTACTAGTGGTACGCCCTGGGGTGATTGATTACGCTAGTGCTAATGCTGCAAAAGGATTTTTAGCTCAGACAAGCCAGAAAATTTTAGGGATGGTTATCAACGGTGTAAATGTACGGCGAGAACCAGATAGTTACTTTTATTACAATACAAACTCTGTTGAGTCATTGAAGGTGTTGCAAACTGATATCTTTAACAAAAGTAAGCGTATTGGCGGAGCAACAAGAAAGAATCAATAAAAAGTATAATTAGACAAAACTATTTGAGATTTTTCGCAAAATGCAAAAAAATCAATATTATAAATAATGGAGGGTAAATGCAATGCTTAATAACTTTAAAAAATTTATTTATATATTGGGTGATTCTAAGAAAAATTTGTTTTCGTTACTATCAGCATTTATACTTACTTCTGCAATAGAAGCCATTGGTATCGGTTTGATTGGACCATTTTTAAGTTTAGCTTTATATCCAAGAGCGGTTCAAAATATTCCAATTATAAATTGGATTTATCAACAATCTGGAATTTCAACAACACAATATTTTATTGCTCTTATTGGTTTATTAATAGCTGTTGTATTTTGTTTTAAAGCAATATTGTACTTTTTTTTGAAATCATACATATATAAATTTATCTTTAGTCAAAAAGGAAGTCTTTGCTCGAAGTTGCTAAAAGCTTATTTACAGGCACCCTATACATTCTATTTACATAAAAACACTTCTCAAATAATTAGCAATATTGCCATAGAAACTGATAGATTCTGTTATGGATATACACTTCCTCTAATGGAAGTATTAACAAATTTTCTCATAGTTTTATCGTTGGTGCTGTTACTTGCTAAAACTGACATCATATTTTTAGTGATGGCATCAGCCGTCATCCTACCAGTTTTTGGTTTGTTCTACAAATTAAAAGATTCATTTAGCTATTTTGGGAAAGAAGCTTCAGAAGCTCGTAATGAGATGGTTAAAATTATTTCTCATGGGGTAGGAGGATTTAAAGAAACACGACTTATTGGTTGCGAAGAATACTTTGAGGTGCAAATGAGTTGTCAAGCTCATAGGCATGAAATATCTGAATCTCGCTTCCACAGTTATCAAATAATACCTAAAATTGCAATAGAGACAATTCTGGTTATATTCCTGTTGACGCTGGTATCTGCCTACCAAGTTTTGTATCAAAAAGAAGTTCAAACGCTTATACCGACTTTGAGTGTATTTGCAGTGACTGCAATCAGACTTATACCTGCGGCTAGTACAAGTATTGCAGGGCTTGGACAATTACAAAGTAATGGCTACTCTGTAAAACTAATTTACTATGATTTGAAGGAACTTGAAAAAGAAAGAGACAATAAATCTTATATTATATCAAATTTACAAAGCATAAAAGACAAATTTACTTTTGAGAATCAAGTTAATATTCATAAAATAGCTTATCGCTATCCTAACGTGCAAAATCTTGCATTATGCGACATATCACTTAAATTTAAAAAAGGAGAATCTATTGCGCTTATTGGCAAATCTGGAGCAGGAAAAACTACTTTAGTAGATGTTATACTTGGTCTTCTTTACCCTGAATCAGGACAAATTACTGTTGATAATATTTCTGTATACGAAAACATCCGTGCTTGGCAGAATTTGATTGGTTATATTCCACAAACTATTTTTCTAACTGATGATACAATCGAGCGAAATATTGCATTTGGAGTTCCAGATAATTTAATAGATTCTACAAAATTACAAAAAGCCATTGAATTGGCTCAACTAACTGAACTAATCAAGCAGCTTCCAAATGGGATTCAAACTACTGTTGGTGAACGAGGTGTTCGCTTGTCGGGTGGTCAGCGGCAGCGAATTGGTATAGCTCGTGCGCTGTATCATGAGCGAGAAATTTTAGTACTTGATGAAGCAACATCAGCTTTAGATAATGAAACAGAAAGTTTAGTTACAGATGCCATACGCGCGTTATCTGGCAGTAAAACAATAATTATAATTGCACATAGACTTTCAACGATTGAGCATTGTGATCGCGTTTATATACTTGAATTTGGTCGCATCGTAAAATCTGGAAATTACAACGAAGTTGTTGCCGCAATGTAGTATTTAAATAAATCGTAAGTTTAAATAAGTTGTACAAATTTGACAATTGGAAATTTCATTAATATATGGAGAATTTGAAAGTTTTTTTAATATTATCAAAGTTAGCAAATAACCCTTACAAAGATAGTTTATTAATAAATTTAAAGAATAAGGGTGTATACGCAACCACAGATAGCGATAATACTTACAGCCGGGTTAAAATTTTTTTTATAAAACAAGTTTTAAGAAATGGAAAACCAGATATTCTGAATTTTCACTTGTTGCATGATTTTTTTGTCTACAAAAAAGCTCATAATAGAATTTATTTTTATTACTATGATTTGATTCGTTTTATAAAGTTTTCAATTTTTATTTCTCAAATATTAATTTTGAAAATAATGAAAATTAAGATATTGTGGACTGTTCATGAGTGGCATGACAAATATGGAGGAAACCACATTCATAAGAGATGGGCTACAATACTTGGAAAATTATTAGATGGTATTATTACTCATTGCGATACTACTCGTAAAGACGTTATTAAAGGACTAAACTTAGAAAAATCAAGTAAAGTATTTGTTGTACCTCACGCCAACTATATTGGTTCATATAAAAATCAAGTTTCTCAGTTAGAGTCTCGTAAAATATTAAATCTTCCTACAGACGGTTTAGTATTTCTCTTTTTCGGAAATATATTCCCTTCAAAAGGGATTATAGAGGCAATAGATAGTTTTATTAAATTACAAAGCAGCAAGGCTAGTTTATTAATTGCTGGTCGTCCGGTAGACGAAAAAATGGAAAAATTAATTAAAAATAAAATTGAAGGACGCAACAATATATTTCTGTTTCTCAAAGAAATTTCAGATGATGAAATCCAATTTTATATGAATTCGTGCGACTGCATTTTACAACCATATAAAGTGTTTACAACGTCAGGAGTAACTATATTGTCAATGTCTTTTGGTAAAGTGTGTATTGCACCACGAGTAGGCTATTTCAATGATGTATTAGATGAGGCTGGATCTTTTTTGTACGACACAAGCTATGAAGATGGTTTACTAAAAGCGATGAAACTTGCAGATGAAAATCATAAGTACTTAGCTGAAATGGGCAAATATAACTTGCAAAAAGTTCAACAGTGGAATTGGAATTATGTTACTGACGAAATTATCAAAATATTCCACACAAGTATAAATAGACAAGAAAGTAGATTATAGCTCAATTATTTTATAATTTTTTCATAGTGCTGACTAAATGAAAAAATTGATGTATTAAAATATTTGAGTAAAGCTTGATTCACACAAACTGAAAAAAATCAAACGCAAATTTATTTTATATTTATGGATTGCCTTAATCTTGGTTGCGGTTCTCGCTTTCATTCCACTTGGACGAATTTAAATTTTACCTCAACTAGTAAGGAGGTTATTGCTCACAATTTAACCAAAGGAATTTGCTTTCCTGACGCGAGTTTTGATTTAGTCTATCACTCACATGTATTAGAACACTTTTCCCAAGCTGACGCTGAAGTCTTCTTACAAGAATGTTGGCGTGTATTACGCCCTCAAGGTGTTTTAAGAGTTGTAGTACCAGATTTAGAACAAATTGTTCGTACTTACTTAATTGCGCTTGAAAAAGCTAATAATGGCTCTGAAGAATGGGCAGCTAATTATCAGTGGATTTTATTGGAAATGTTTGATCAGTTAGCAAGAAATGAGAATGGAGGAGAAATGAAGAAATATCTTTATCAACAACAAATACCTAATGAAAAGTTTATTATTCAACGCTGTGGCATTGAAGTCAAAAATCTAATTGAGATGTCAAAGCAAAAACGCAACAAAAGCAATAACTTGAAGCATATCCATGATTTATTTATTAAACTTAGTAAATTTATGCTACAGTCTTTACCAGGTAAGATATATAGTAATTTTAAAATAGGAAGCTTTCGCCAAAGTGGCGAGATTCATCAATGGATGTATGATCAATATTCATTGTCGCTTCTTCTAAAAAAGTGTGGTTTCCAAGATATTACTAAGCGTACAGCAACTGAAAGCTTTGTACCTTACTGGACAAGCTATAACCTTGATACAGAGCCAGATAATAGTGTTTATAAACCCGATTCTTTATATATTGAAGCTCTTAAAAAATAAATACAAGTAAATCTGTTGAAAAAGTAAGCTTATGTTACAAAACTTAAAGAAACATGACATTTTAGAATCTAAATTTTTAGAGTTATGATGAGACCAGACGTACATTTGTTGGTGAGCATCCAGTTTTGACAAAACCAAAACTGAATGCTTCCCATTTGTTGAGCATACCAACAACTTACTTGTATCGAGATAAAATTATTAGAAGCTTCTAAACAATTTATAGTTTTTATGTTTAGATATTTGTAAATGGATTATTAAATACACATTATTTTAATATGTTTGAGATGACAAATAAATTATCAAGACTAAAAAAAAATGATTTAGAAAAGGTAGAAAGAGGGATTACTTTTTTATTACTTTTTTATTATTTAGGATTTAATATTCCAGAAGTAGCAACTCAAAGTTGGGCAGCATTTGGTTTCTTGGCTGTTCCTCTATTAATTCTTGTTTTATGGAGAAGATTCTTTTGGGTTTTAACAAGAGACTTACCATTATTATTGCTTATTATAGTTGTGCCTATATCGGCAATATGGTCTGCAAATCCTACTTATACTTTGGCATATTCTAGAGCTTTTTTGTGTTCAACAGCATTTGGTATATATTTAGCTGCTCGTTATTCTCCAAAAGAACAAATGTGGCTTTTGACCTGGTTGTTTGGTATATCAATTTTTTTAAATTTCCTAGTCCCATTAGCTATACCATCTTATGGGATAGACGGAGGTTGGCGAGGTATCAACCGTCATAAAAATGAATTGTCTGGAGCGATGGCAATAAGCGCTACTTTTTTCTTAACTAATGGCATTTATAGCAGTAGATATCGTTGGATCGCTTTAACTGGAGCAGGTTTTGCATTTTTTATTCTATTGCTTTCACAAGGGAAAGGAAGCCAAGGAATATTTTTCTTGCTACTACCTCTTCTGAGTGTTTATAAAATAGCTCAACAAGAGTACCGATTGAAGACTTTTTTAGGTATTAGTAGCATTCTTATTGGTGGGATTATAATTGTATCTGTTTTTGTGAACATCCAGTTTATAGTGGTGGAGCTTTTAGGGAAGGACATGGGAGGTAATGGACGTGACTTGCTGTGGGATTATTTAATCAATAGAGGTCTGGAGAGACCTTGGCTTGGTTATGGTTACGGTGGCTTTTGGACAAATCCAACTGAGGGGTTGGGGGTTGCGCTCAAAATACCTTGGTTAGCTGCTGGAGGTGCAGGAGAAGGAGGAGGTAATGCTCATAGCAGTTATATTGATGTATTTTTACAATTAGGCTGGCTTGGATTGTCATTAGTTGGGATTAGTTTTTTAAAAGTACTGGTAAGAGTACTGTTGCTACTAGGTTTAAGCAAAGACAGAGAATATTTTTGGATGCTTCAATGCTTGCTAATAATTGCAATTACAAGTATTTACGAATCTTATGGAGGATTTTTAACTTATCGACATTTATTTTGGGTTTTATATGTATCACATGCTTACTCTAGCGCGATTCATCTGCATAGAGTTTTTAGAACGGGTAATAAATTTATAAATATACAAGCAGAAAATAGTTCTTTAAGCTTATTTAAACTAAAACAATCTAAAATTGCAGAGTAATATAACAATTTTGAGCGGAAAAGCTGAAATATTTATTTAAACTATTTGAGAGAAATCATCTGTGAAAATTATACATATAAGTACTTATGATATTGCAGGAGGTGCTGCCCGTGCTGCCTATCGATTGCATCAAGGTCTTCAGGCAATTAATCTTGATTCTAAGATGCTGGTGCAGGATAAGTTTGGTGATGATACAAATGTTTTTGCCCCACAAACCTCTTTGGAAAAAGGCATTGCTAAATTCGGGCATTTTTTAGACTCTGTGCCCCCACGTTTCTACCGTAGGCGCCAGCAAAGTGAATTTTCTACTCAATGGGCGCCAGATAGAATCATCCCTCAATTAAATCGACTGAATCCAGATATAGTTAACCTTCATTGGATTAATGAAAGCCATTTGCAAATTGAGACAATTGCAAAGTTAAAAAAACCTGTTGTATGGACTTTACATGATATGTGGTCTTTTACGGGTGGATGTCATTACACTCAAAACTGCAATAAATATATAAATTCCTGTGGTTCATGTCCTTTGCTTGGCAGTAATAATGACTTTGATTTATCTCGAAAAATATGGCAAAGAAAATTCAATGCTTGGAAAAATACTAATTTAACCGTTGTATCTCTTAGCTCTTGGTTGGCTAAATGTGCAAGCTCTAGTTCTCTGTTGAAACACCAAAGAATTGAGATTATACCTAATGGAATTGATACACATAGATATAAACCTATGAATCGACAAATTCTTAGAGAAATACTCAATTTGCCCCAAGATAAAATGTTAATATTATTTGGGTCTATTAATCCAACAAGTGCCCCTCGCAAAGGATTTTATTTTCTTGAGCTAGCTCTACGAGATTTATGTAAAGCTGGATGGCAAGACAAATTAGAATTAGTCGTAATTGGTTCTTCAAAACCACATAATCAAAAAGACTTTGGCTTAAAGACTCATTATTTGGGTTGCTTAAGTGATGATATTTCATTATCTCAAATTTATGCAGCAGCAGATATTTTTATCGCACCTTCAATACAAGATAACTTCCCTAATACTGTATTGGAAGCCCTTGCTTGCGGTACACCTTGTGTCGCTTTCAATATTGGCGGTATGCCAGATATGATTGAACATCAAGGGAACGGTTATCTAGCTCATCCTTTTGAAGTGAAAGATTTAGCTCAAGGAATATCTTGGGTTTTAGAAAATAGAGAACGATATCAAAAATTATGCCGACGCGCTCGCGAAAAGGCTGAACAAGAATTTACTCAAGAAATACAAGCACGTCGTTATATCTCGTTATACAGCGAAATTTTATCTGAACATAAAGCATATTAGATTAGTCGCACAAATTTACATTTTGAACATACATTTCGCAAATTTTTAAATTATTTTCAAATTACGTAAATCTGGGTATTCACTATGTTGAGCCAATTTATCGGTTATATCAGTTATAATAAATGGTATTTTTGTTTGAAAAATTATTTTTAAAGTCAGGTAAAAAGAGTATAAGCAGATATCATTTTAAGCTCAAAAGAGACTTGCTGAGGCAGGCCGCTTTTATATTTTTAATATCAATATAAACATCTTGTTTGTAAAAGGAAAATATAAGATGAAAATTCTCCAAGTTCACAACGCCTACCAACACTTAGGTGGTGAGGAAGTTGTTGTTAATGCTGAGTACGACATGCTCAAAGATTACGGGCATAATATTCATCAGTGGATTGTTCAAAATTTAGGCATTGATAATGTTAATATCTTAAAAAAAGCAAATATTGCATTGCGATCAGTTTGGTCTGATAAATCTTATCAGCAAGCTTATAAGAAATTACAAGAATTTAAACCAGATGTGGTTCACGTACATAACACAATACCATTAATTTCACCCTCTATATATACTGCTTGTAATGATGTAGGTATTCCTGTTATCCATACTTTGCATAACTACAAACTCATTTGTCCAGGAGCTTATTTATATCGCCAAGGTCAGGCCTGCGAAGATTGTGTTGGGAAAGCTGTTGCATATCCGAGTATAGCCAAGGCCTGTTATCGCGGAAGCTGTTCTCAAAGTGCAGTTACAGCTACAGGTTTAGCGTTCCATAAACTGCTAAAAACTTACCAAAAAAATATAGATATTTATATTACTTTAACAAGATTTGCACGTGAAAAGTTTATTCAAGGTGGCTTACCTGCTGAAAAAATAGCTGTTAAACCCAATTTTGTATCCTCAGATATTCAAGTCGGAGAACATAAAGGACAGTATGCATTATTTGTAGGAAAACTAGTAGAGTATAAAGGCATAGAAACGCTTCTCAAAGCTTGGCATTTATTAGATGAAAGCATCCCATTAAAAGTTGTTGGGCAAGGACCATTGGAAATTTTGCTCAAAAGCAATTTACCCAAAGGACTTGAATACCTAGGCACCCTTCCTAGAGATAAAGTTATCCATCTCATGCAAAACGCTAGCGTGTTGATATTTCCTTCTGAATGGTACGAACCTTTCGGTATGGTAGCAGTTGAAGCTTTTGCAACTGGATTACCTGTGATTGGGAGTCGTGTTGGTGGTATTTCAGAAATTGTTAAGGAAGGATACTCTGGCTGGACTTTTACTCCAAAAGATGCCCAAGATTTAGCTAGAACAGTCAAACTTGCTTGGTCAGATATTGCAGAACTGCGGCGCCGAGGTGTAATGGCACGTAAACAATACGAGGACTGCTACTCTCAAGAGCAAAATTATCGAATGATGATGAATATTTACGAAACTGCTATTCAATGGCATCAAGCAGGACGTAAATCATTAACAGTTTTTTAGCTGACACAATATTCATTTAGAAACAAGGAAAATCAAATTTAATGAAAATTTCAATTATAACTCCCGTTTACAATGGTGAAAAAACGATTGAAAGAACAATCTTAAGTGTTATCAATCAACAACCTGAATCACAAATTGAATACATTATTATAGACGGTGCCTCCAAAGATGATACTCTCAAAATTATTAATAGATATGCCAATAAAATTAATGTTATAGTTTCAGAAGAAGATAAAGGTGTCTACGATGCTATGAATAAAGGCATATCACAAGCAACAGGCGATATTATCGGTATTATTAATTCTGATGATTGGTATAACGAAGGCGCCCTAAAAGCAGTAGAAAAAGCATTTCTAGAAAAACCAGATGTTGCCATTGTTCATTCTCCTGTAAAAAATTATGTAGAAGACCAGCTTTTTAGTACATTTTTGCCAGGAGATTTAGAATATCTACCCTTTAAAATGACCATTGCCCATCCTAGTTGTTTTGTTAAAAAGGAAGTTTATAAAAAAATAGGTTGCTTTGACCTAAGCTATTCAATGGCTGCAGATTACGACTTTATCTTGCGAGCTTATGCAAATTCATATAAGTTTTATCGCATTGATAATGCATTAGCTTCTTTTTCACTGAATGGTATGACTGGTAACTGGGCTAACCGACTTAAATTAATAAGAGAAAGCTGGCAATGTACTACTAAATTTGTAATTCAATATCAGAAACATCTGAAAATTCAACATCATTTTTTTTATTTTAAGCGCTTTTTGACAGAAATGATTTTAATTCCAATTAAATTTATAGACCCACATATTATAATTAAAATCAAAGGTTTTGTTCGACAGCGCTTTGGTAAACTATCATCAGACCGATATGGCGCTTGGTAGTGATTAATTCATTTTAAATATACATTCCTAACTTTTGGCTTAAATTCATATTTTATGAGCGATTCAACAAGAGTCAATATTTGCAACGTTCATATCGATAAATACTCCTTTGATGAGGTTGTAGAGCGAATTATACATCATGCGCTTTCAAGAAACTCTCCTCAATATGTGGTGACACCAAATGCACAACATGTTGTCACCCTACAACGCGATTCTCTTTTTCGTTCTATTTATCGAAAAGCTTTTCTTGTAGTACCAGACGGTGTTCCACTTCTTTGGGCAGCTAGACTTTTCAATACACCACTCTCAGGTCGAGTGAATGGAACAGATCTATTTGACCAGTTATGTCAAGCGAGTGCAGACAAAAGGTTAAAGGTGTTTTTGCTAGGTGGTCGTCCTGGTGCAGCCCAAAAAGCTGCATATACGTTAAAAAACAAGTACTCTAACTTAAAAATTGTTGGCACTTACTGCCCACCCTATGGCTTTGAGTCTGATCTGTCTGAACTGCAAAAAATTAATTTGGCTATTCAGACGGCATCTCCTGATATTCTTTTCGTTGGTTTAGGTGCCCCAAAACAGGAGTATTGGATATATCACAATTATCAAAAATTGAATGTACCTGTATCACTTGGTATTGGAGTCAGTTTTGAATTAATTTCCGGTATGGTAACAAGAGCGCCATTAGTAATGCAAAAATTAGGTCTGGAATGGTTATTCCGCTTAATTGTTGAGCCTAGAAGATTATGGCGACGTTATGTTATTGGTAATACCATTTTTTTGCTGTTAGTAATACGGCATAAGCTCAGACAATTTAGATATAGTGAACCAAAAATTTTTTAATATATGGCTGCAATTTAGTTATCTAAGTTAATTAAAGTGTTCCTTTTTATCTCAAATTATAACTGTTAGATTTCTCTTGACAGTATGAGCAATAAGTGTTCCAACTTGGCTTTAAATATCGGTTAATTAATGTACTAGATAAATCAGATCAAGTGCAATTTAAAAAGCTTAATACATTTTTATAACGTGGAAATTATGGTCTTAAAGTCGCTATCATTTTTCAGTATTAAACCGGATTTAAGGTCAGCAAAAGGCACTCATATTCAGCGAGGATTCATAGTCAGATTACTCCGGGTAATCACATTAGTGGTTTTAGATACTGTCTCGTTAGCTTTTGCATGGAGACTAGCAATATATTTCGGTACTCCAATTCAATCACCTTGGACACAAGAAGTCTCTTTTCTCTTATTGAATGTCACTGTTGCACTTAGTATATTTTTTACGTCTGGTTTGTACAAAGCAGGTACTAATCGTCGTAACTATACGCGCGTTATTCAAGCCATTTCACTTTCTTCTATTCTGCTGCTACTAATTGGTTTTTTATATGCTCCTGAAGTGTATGTATCCCGCTCGATTTTCTTGCTCTCTTGGTTATTATCTGTAATTTTTACTTGTGCTTCTCGCTTTGCTTTTGATACTAGTACCAAACTTCTCCGTAATCAAGGTGCCGTTCGTCACGCCATCTTTCTAATTACTGATTTAGAAGAACAACAAGAGCAAGTTAACTTAATTGAAAAAGAAAATTGCTACATAGTTCAAGGTGTTGCTGATTCGAGTTGTCTTGATTTAGCTAATCGCGAACAGACACTTCAGTATCTACGCGAACTCGGTGTAGTAGAAGCTTTTGTTTCTTGGAGTTCTATTAAAGATCGCTTGTACATTTGCTGGCATTTTTACACCGCTGGCATCACAATTCGTATACTCCCAAATAAGCACGAGCTATATCACCCCAAATCTCAAGTTTGGATGCTGGGCGACCTTCCTTGTCTGACTATTCCGGCGCCTATTCTTGCTGGTAGTGATTTTTGGCTGAAACGAATTTTTGATTTGGTTTGTTCGACAATACTATTAATCGGTTTTTCGCCACTGTACATTAGTATTGCTATACTCATCAAACTTGACTCTCCAGGGCCTATTTTCTTTAAACAAGACCGAGTGGGGTTGCATAGTAAAAAGTTTAAAATTTGGAAGTTCCGAACAATGGTGACGAATGCGGAAAAACTACAAGCTGCATTAGAAGCCAAAAATGAAATTAAAGATGGGGTACTTTTTAAACTTAAAGATGACCCGCGTATTACTAAGGTTGGTAAGTTTCTACGTCGCTATAGTCTTGATGAGTTGCCACAGTTATTTAATGTGGTACTTGGTGAAATGAGTCTTGTTGGTCCGCGTCCACTTCCATTGCGTGATGTGGAACGTTTTAAGACTATGCATTTTATTCGTCAGGAAGTTCTGCCTGGTATAACTGGTTTATGGCAAGTGTCTGGACGTTCGGATATTGATAATTTTGAAGAGGGTGTGCGATTGGATATTAGTTATATTGAAAATTGGTCGGTTTGGCTTGATTTGAAGATTTTGTTCAAAACTGTTGGGGTTGTGTTTAATAAGACTGGGGCTTATTAAATAATTGATAGATGTGTGTTGGGTTGCGCTGGCGCTACACCCAACCTACGATTATTAGAGTGAACCTGCTGTGTCCGGCGCCACTACTTCACCTGTGCCAATTTCGAGTATCATGTCTTGGTCGGTGATTAATTCGCTTAGTTCTTTTACTTGTAGGTTCATTTCTTCGCAAGCTTTTCGTAAGTCTCTGGCAAACTCATTTAAATTATCACCATAACCGCATTGTCGTGCGGCAGTTTCTATTCCTTGTTTGGCATTCGCACGCGCGCAGTCTACTAGTTCTGTACCTTGTAATTTTTCTAGAGATGCCATAGCTTTTTCCTTATTTATATTTCGCCACTTCAATTAAAGTAATAATTATTATTTATTAAGTCTTCTTTCTTATGGTTGAAATTTTGGCACCACTGATGTTAAAAGAATTGACCTTTATATAGAGTAATCCCCCTGTTGGGGGGATCAAATTACCCATTAACAACGGCGCCACCATTTGGATGCAATACTTGGCCTGTTATGTATGATGAGTCGTCTGAGGCTAGGAATACATAGCTTGGCGCCACTTCTTCGGGTTGTCCTGGTCGCTGCATTGGTACTTGTTTACCAAAGCTAGCAACTTTTTCTTCAGGGAATGTTGCGGGAATTAATGGTGTCCATATTGGACCAGGTGCAACACCGTTAACGCGAATCCCTTTTTCTACCAAATTTTGCGATAACGAACGGGTGAAAGCTACAATGGCGCCTTTAGTAGAAGAATAGTCAAGTAGTTCAGGACTACCTTTATACGCTGTAACAGAAGTAGTGTTAATAATTGCACTACCTTCATGTAAATGCTTCATAGCAGCTTTGGTCATGAAGAACATTGAAAAAATGTTTGTACGGAAGGTTTTTTCTAATTGTTCTTCGGTAATATCTTCTATACTTTCTTGCGGATGCTGTTCGGCAGCGTTGTTGACTAAAATATCTAGCTTGCCAAATTCGTCTACTGTTTGCTGAACTGCTTGCTGGCAAAAGGATTCTGAACCAATATCTCCAGCTATTGTAACCGCGCGACCACCGTATTTCTCAACTAGATGCTTTGTTTCTTTGGCATCTTCGTGTTCGCTTAAGTAAAGAATTGCTACGTTGGCGCCTTCTTTTGCATATGCTATTGCAACAGCACGCCCTATACCACTATCGGCGCCTGTAATTAATGCAACTTTATTTTCTAACTTACCACTACCCCGATATTTTGAATCATCAGCTTGAGGCTTTGGAGTCATTTGCGCTTCAGAACCTGGTAACTCTTGGGATTGTGGTGGCTGTAATTGTTCTTGTGGCATAACAAAACTTAAAATTAATTAACTATCAGCCGCAATTAAAAACTAAACCTTGGATTGATTACTCTCTCCAAGGTAATAAAGATGTGTGTGTCCTATGTGCATTGCTAGTTAGCAAATATCTCAACCTTGAGATATAAGAAACCTGGTTTCTAGCGTTTTTTGAGCAAAAGTGTTTCTTTAGAGTAATTGCCAACGTTACATTCATGTTCGAGATTTATATAATGTGACTTAAACACAGCAAGCATCCGCGCGCTTGTCGAGGTATACCTTTGTGTTGAGCATCTAATTGGGAGTATATGAGTGAGGCACAAGTGCTATGCAAACCTTTGATAGTTCGGATGTAATAGAGCAGGTTGATACATTCCGCGACTTGCAAACAACTTTACGCGACCGTTGGAAAACCATTGAGTTATTCGACAACAGCGATGCTGATATTCTTGTCATCCCCTCGCTGAGTATCGACCAACGCGAACTCATGAAAATTGAAGGTTGTGAACATTATGAAGAACGATTATTATTCTCTTTAATTCGCTTGCAAAATCCTCGGACGCGCTTAGTTTACGTGACTTCAATGCCATTGCATCCGAGTGTTGTTGATTATTATTTACAGTTATTGCCAGGAATTCCCTTTTCTCACGCACGTAACCGTCTGTTACTATTATCTACTTACGACTCATCGCAAAAGCCCCTTAGTCAAAAAATTTTAGAACGTCCCCGTTTGCTTGAGCGGATTCGTCAAGCTTTGCGTTTAAACAAGTCATTTATAACGTGCTATAATTCTACCGATTTAGAGGCTGAATTATCTATAAAGTTAGGTGTCCCTTTATATGCTCCTGCTCCTGACCTACAAATCTGGGGAACAAAAAGCGGCAGTAGGCAAGTTTTCGCAGAGTCAAATGTACCTCATCCTGATGGAAGTGCTTTGGTTAAAACTGTTTCGGAGTTAGCGGAAGTTGCTGCACAGTTATGGGAGCGTCAACCAACATTACAACGTATGGTTGTTAAACTCAACGAAGGTATTTCTGGTGAAGGTAATGCTTTGTTGGACTTGCGACCAATATCTCATCTGGCGCCACCAAACGAGACACATTCATCTCGTGTTGCAGCAATTAAGGACAATTTTTCGCTACTGCGCTTCCAAGCAAGCCAAGAAAGTTGGGATAATTTTTCTGGACGTATTGCAGAACTTGGTGCCATCGTCGAAGCGTTTGTAGAAGGAGAAATCAAACGTTCTCCTAGTGTTCAAGGACGCATTACTCCCAGTGGGGACGTCGAAATTTTATCTACTCACGACCAAATACTAGGTGGACCCGATGGGCAAATATACTTAGGTTGTGAATTTCCTGCTGATGAAGCATACAGGTTGCGCTTACAGCAGTTGGGTTTAAAAGTTGGTCAGAATTTAGCAGAAAAAGGCGCCTTAGAGCGTTATGGTGTTGACTTTATTACCGTCCAAAAAGAAAATGGCGAGTGGGATATTCAAGCAATTGAAATTAACTTGCGAAAAGGTGGTACAACTCACCCATTCATGACGTTAAAATTACTAACGAACGGTCGTTATAATCTTTCAACAGGTTTATTTTACAGCCAACAAGGGCGCCCGAAATACTATATTGCTACCGATAACCTACAAAAAGACCGCTATAAAGGATTATTACCGAATGACTTGATGGATATTATTGCCCATCACCGTTTGCACTTTGACTCTGGAACCGAGACGGGAACAGTATTCCATTTAATGGGCTGTTTGTCACAGTTTGGAAAATTAGGGTTAACAAGTATTGGTGACTCACTCCAAGAAGCTGAAGATATTTATAATAAGGTCACGAAAGTTTTGGATGCAGAAACTAGTAATAAGAACCGTGATTTTTCTGCTATTTCAGAATATACTTTGCCTATTTCTTGGGAAGAAGGTTAAATAGTGTCTTGTGAGTCAATGTCTTGTGGGTCAGGCATCCCTGCCTGACCACTGCACAGGCAAGATGCCTGTGCTACAATTGCGCCAAGCGTTCTGCTAACACTTGTACATGAGGTTCCAATACGCATGTGTAATGATTACCAGGAACATCAATGATTGTTATATCTTCTGCGTCCATAATAGAGAAAAATTCTACCCATACGAGAGTTGGGTCAGGCGCCATAATATGCTTTTCTTTAGCTCTAAATACGGTAACTTTTCCTGGGTATGGCTGTTTGACGTAGGAATAAGTTGCTTTTAGGGTGCCAACTAATACATCGACGATGCGTCGGTTTTGTTGGCTTTGATTTGATGGTGGTAATATTTTGGCTTCTACTGCTTTGTCAAGGATGTAGTCGATTTGTTCAAGAGCATTCAAGTGCTTCATTTCATTACTGTTTACCAAATTATCTTGACCTAACATTCCCCCAAAATACCTCGAAAGGGCGCCAACTAAATAAGGAGCATCAATTTTCTTATTTTTGTCTAAGAGAATTGGAATATAGGAGTCTACTATTGCTAACAAAGAGACTTCATGTCCCATTTTGTGTAATTGCTGCGCCATTTCATATGCGACAACTCCCCCAAATGACCACCCACCAATATAATATGGCCCATTTTGTTGAAATTTCTGAATAGCCTCAATATACACGCTAGCCATATCTTCGACTCGCGTTAAAGGTTCTTCTCCATTAAATCCTTGTGCTTGTAAACCATAAAATGGTTGGTCGTTACTTAAGTACTGTGCCAATTTCAAGTAACTCATAACATGACCACCTGCGGGATGTACGCAGAAAAATGGCGCCTTGTTACCTTTTGGCTGGATGGGAATTAGGGGAGAGTTATCAAAAGTATCTGTGGTATTAAGAAGTACAGCAAATTCTTCAATGGTAGGATTGGTGAGTAGTGTTGAAATCGGTAATTCCTTACCAAACTGCTGCCCAATCGCTGCTATCAAGAATATTGCTGAAAGAGAACTTCCACCAATTTCAAAGAAGTTATCTTTAATACCTATTGGTTGAATGTTTAAAATCTCTGACCATACTTTTGCCAATCTCTGTTCGGTGTCATTGCGTGGTACTATAAATTCATCGTGTTGGCTAAAGCTTGAAGCTTTTGGCTTTGGCAAAGCACGACGGTTGACTTTTCCACTCGGTGTTAAGGGTAATGCCTGTAATATCACAAAAGCTACGGGTATCATGTAATCTGGTAGCTTTTGTCTCAAAAAATCACGCAACTTGCCTGGAGTTGGTTCGCAATTTGTAGTAATATAAGCTACTATTTGTTTTTCTGATGATTGTTCGCAACGGGTAATGACGACTGCTTCTCGCACTTCTGGATGAGCAGATAAAGCGTTTTCTATTTCTCCTAGTTCAATCCGAAAACCTCGAATTTTTACTTGGTTGTCTATTCGACTAATGTATTCAATAGTACCATCAAGCAGATAACGAGCTAAGTCTCCAGTTTTATAAAAACGCGAACCTGGTAATAAAGGGTTAGCAATAAAACGTTCGCTAGTTAAATCAGGACGGTTAAGATAGCCACGCGCAACTCCTGCACCACCTATATATAATTCGCCGCTTACTCCTATTGGTACTGGTTGAAGATGCTCATCTAATATATATGTTTGTGTATTGGCAATGGGACGACCGATAGGGATTAGAGCATGAGATAATTTATCGGCTTCGACTTTGCAAACAGTTGACCAAATAGTAGTTTCAGTCGGTCCATATAAATTCCATACTGATTCACCTTTGTCTAATAAATGCTGCGCTAACTCACTTGTTAAACCTTCACCACCACAAAGAATTTTTAGTCCCTCAGAACCATTCCATCCAGTTGCGAGTAACATCCGCCAACTCGCTGGTGTGGCTTGCATTATCGTTGCACCACTACTCTTTATTAGTTGTAACAGGCGCCTACCATCACTAGCTATTTCTCGGCTAGCTAATACTACCTTAGCACCAGTAATTAAGGGTAAATATAACTCAAGGGCGGCAATGTCAAATGACACTGTAGTAACTGCCAATAGTACATCTGATGCTGTAATTCCAGGTTCATGCTGCATCGATTTTAGAAAATTTACCACACCGCGATGAGGTATTTCTACTCCTTTCGGTTTGCCAGTTGAACCAGAGGTATAAATAACATATGCTAGATTTTCGGCGGTTGCACATGGCGCCAAATTTTCTTGGCTATGGGTAGCAATATGTTCTTGGTGTGTTTGTAAACAAATTATTTTCCTTTCATCATCACACAAAAACTTTGCATTATCAGTCAGCAATACTGGCGCCTGAGAATCAGATAATATTAATTCTAAACGTTCTTGTGGATAACCTGGGTCTAAAGGTAGGTAAGCGGCGCCTGCTTTTAAGATAGCCAAAAGTCCTACTACCATTTCTAAAGAACGCTCAACGCAAATACCAACCAATACCCCTGGTTTAACTCCCAGTGTTTGTAAATAGTGTGCTAGTTGATTTGCACAGCAGTTTAGTGTGCGGTAAGTAAGCTCTTTAGAAGCAAATGAAACCGCTACTGCATCTGGTGTTAGCTCGACCTGTGCCTCAATTAATTGATGAAGAGTTGTAAAATCATAATCTTTTTCAGTTGCGTTCCACTCAACCAGTATTTCGTCTCGTTCCCTCTCACTCAACAATGATAACTGAGCTACTGCTTGTTCTGGATTTGATACAATACTTTCCAGTAACTTTTGGAAATGTTGGCAGAACTGAGCAACCGTTACTTTATCCAACAAATTACTGTTGTATTTAAAATTACACAGTAGTGAATCATAAGTGTCGATGACTTCCAAGCATAAATCGAATTCTATATTCTCCTGGGGTGGTTTCTGGTACTCTAGTTCAAGTTGGTAAGTAAATAAAGCTTGACAAATAGGTAAATGGCTTGAATTAGACTTTGACTGTAATTGTTTTACCAATAAAGCAAAGGGATAATCTTGATACTCCTTTATTTCTAAAACAGTATGACTAACTTGCTTCAAAAAGGTTTTAAACGAAGTAGTTGTCGAAATCAAATCTTTTGAAACAACTATGTTAGCGTCAAGCTTAGTGAGTAGCAAACCAACAATAATTTCTTTCTCACTTGTGTAACGGTAAAGCAGAACTTTAAATGCTGTTAACAAAGCATTCTCAATGCTGACACTTTCATTCTTTGCCAGTTGTTTAAGTAACGCAGTTAGTTTATTATTGATTACAAACTTATAAGAAGCGCAATTATATTTTTTAGTAGAACGAGGTAAATTAGTAGGAAATTCGAGTAAAGGTAATTCTCCGGATAGATGTTTTTCCCAATATGCTTGAAGTTTTGACATAGAAGACATAGAAATTGACGCTTTCAGAGTCACGCTGCTAAGAATTTAATCTATTATAAAGTTTAATCGCTTAATTAAATCAGGTAACTATCAAATCAGGTGAATAATGTCCAACACAACTAGGCAACATTCGATGACAATACAGCAACTTATTGGCATCATGGTTCTGTTTTACTTAATTCAAACTTACGGATGTAATCCAGGACTTTTTGGTCTTCCGCTGACCATTTATCTTAAAGATAACCTTGGACTTTCACCAGCACAGTTAGCAACCTTTAGCAGTCTGATTTTCTCTCCTTGGTTAGTTAGACCAATTTACGGAATCATTGGAGATGCTGTTTCATTATTTGGTTACCAGTTCAAAAGCTACTTTTTTATTTGCTATGGTTTAACGCTTGTTGTCTTATTAGGGTTAGGTATATTTCAAGTTAACACATATTGGGTGCTGGCGATTAGTCTAATTTTAGTTAATTTTTTCATAGCCTTTAGCGACGTACTAACAGATAAAATAATGGTTGTTCAAGGTCGGATTTTGAACAATACGGCTCGCTTACAGGCAATTCAATGGACTTCTTTAAGTTTTGGTCAAGCGCTGCTGTATTTTGTTGGCGGTTGGTTTGCTCAAAACTCTAATTTATCGATGGCGTTTATATTTTCTGCAATTGTACCATTAATTGGTTTATTTGCAACTTTCATATTACTTGCAGATGAAAAAAAGGAGCGAAACACTGTTCCAGTTAAAAGTAATTTAAAAGCTGTTTGGTTAGCAGTAAAATCACGACGTTTTCTTGCTGTTATAGCTTTTATTGCTTGCCTTCAGTTTACTCTTGTGCCACCTTTAGTAAATTACCTGGTTTATTACTACAAGGATGCTTTGAATTTTGACTCTCAATTTATAGGTATTTTGGGTACATTTGAAGCTTTGTCGAATGGTATAGGCGCCCTAATGTTTGGTATCTTTGCCTTTAGGATATCGCGAAAACTGTTGTTGAATTTAGCAATTGGTTTTACAGGTGCTTCTACAATTGGTTTATTATTCATAACTAATGCACAAAGCGCTATGCTGGTTAGTGTATTTTTCGGATTTTTTTCAATGATAGCCATGCTGGGTGTCTTAGAAATTGCAGCAAGGTCTTGTCCCGTTGGTGTAGAAGGCGCCACCTATGCAATACTAATGTCAGTGTATCAGCTGGTTAGACAACCTGGGCCTATTTTGGGAGGTTACTTATATGGTTGGGGAACTCCAGTTTACGTTCTTGTGATTATCAGTGCCGTATTTACAATATTTTGCTGGCTTTTAATTCCTCTGCTGAAGCTAGACCAAGAGTAGCTGGTGTCATATCACGAATATTACACATATTTCCAAAAGCAGTGAGTATCTTTCGCTTCTGTGCAGTATTCAGTCTACTATGAGCAACTTGTAGGTTATCGATGAGAAGAATATCCCCTTGCTTCCATTGAAAAATAGCTGCATTTTTCCATTCCGCTTTTCCCAATTCTTTCGCTTCTGCTTCAGTCATTATTGTAGATTCATTGTTACCGTTGACAAAATATCCATTCAGGGTGCTAGTTCGTTTTTGTGAACCATCAACAACGGTTGCTGCTGTTGTTAATCTTTGCTGATATTGTTTGTACAACGAAGCTGGTAGCCAATTGTAATAGAGCTTTTTGCCTAACGAATACCGTTGACTGATGTTTTTATACCATTCTCTACTTACTAAACAATCAACAATGCTAAGGCAAAAGCAGAGCCGATTTGTTCTTGGGTGACTGAATAAGGTAATATAAGAACACTCAAAATTTAAAGAGCCATCTTCTTCCCAGTTAAAATCAAATTCTTGTTCAGTAAGAAGTTTGGAAATTTCATGTTTCGATAGTCCCTCAAAGACTAATCCTAGTAGATGTTCAGGAACATATCGCACAAATCGCTGCGGATAATTGGCAATTTTGTGTTGTAAACTCTGAGATAAATTATTAAATAGCTTTTCTGTGTTTATTATCGGAGTTTCACCATATAAGTCTGGCTGTACTTGACAAAAGAAAGCAAGTATATTCGGGCGCCAAGGTACCATATTAAGTTCATTGTGAGGAGCAATAATGGTATTTGGTGGAGCTTCTGAAGACGTGAATACTTTATCGGTTATTCGTACACGATGAGCGCTGCCAAAGTGGTAAAGTGACTCTAACTGGATATTCAATAACTCTAAAGCTTGTTGAAATTGATTACCATTCTCAACGTCAAATCCTCGAAACAAAATGGCGCCGTATTTATCTATTACTTTATTAAACTCGGCGCCGTTTTCACCCAGTAATCGTAAGAGATGTGCAAAAGATTTTTCTTGTACTGGCTCAATTACCAAAGGTAGCTCTTTTTCATTAGTGTTGTATGTTTTTTCGTCATCTCGTAAAAACCTTAATTTTATGTCTTTTGAGATAGAAATTGGAAGATTTTGCATGTTTATACTGTAAAGCGAAAAAATGCACCAGTTAATAAAATAATAACTTTAATCGTTCCAATTTCCATACCTCCATTAGGCTGATTCTGCTTCTGTTTTAATAGCAGATTGGCTGGTTGAAGTTATACATACCCCTACCAGAATTACACTAAAACTGACCAAAGTAACCCAGCTAGGACTTTCCGAAAAAATCACCCAAGCTTCTTGGGTGCTAAGAACGGGAACAAACAAATCGCACAACGAAACAAACCCTGAAGTTAACCAATTTAGTGAATATGCATAAAGTCCCAACCCTAGTATTTGACATATCAATGCTAGTGAAATTACGTAAATCCACTCATGCAACGAATTGGGGAAAATCTGACCTTCTGTAAGTATGACGATAGGAAAAAGCAAAATTGTGCCAATTGCAGAACACCAAGTCATAATAACTACCGGACTCAATTGAGTTCGTAGTTGCTCTACTAAAAGTGGATATAAGCCAAGAAAAACGGCTGATAGTATTGCCGCCAAATCTCCTTGGAGTTTGTCAGTAGCAGCTTCGGTAAAATCATGGTATGCCAGGAGGCAAGCTCCTATTATTGCTACGAACATACCGCTAAGAAATTTACTATCAAAGCGCTTTCCCCAAATCAACCACCCCCCACAAACCGTGAACAGTGGCGCCAAATTGTGCATAAGGGTAGAGTTCGCGACGCTGGTATGAGCTAAAGACCAAGCCCAAAGAGCAAGAGTGGCAAACATCACAACTCCAACTCCTATCAAGAGCAAGATTTGCCGGATTGTGTAACGTTGCGGTAATTTTGGTTGACTACCCGACAGTTGCCCACGTGCTGCTGTAAATTGATTCCACAGCACAAAAGCAACAGTAGATATCCAGAAGCGATTAAAGATTGTAGCGTTAGGACCCAGTTCACCTTCGCTCAAACGGATCAGAATTGGCGAGAAAGATAGAGCCACTAGGCTAAGTAACAAAGAAGCAAGTGCTATGGTCGTTGGTGATGCGAATAGTTGTTCGCCAGGGAGTTTCGATTTAACCTTAAGCATTAATTTCCAATTAGATTATCAAATGTATTTGTATTCCTTGCTACTTTGTCGCTTTTTTGGGCGTACAAATATATAATGTCATAATTATTACATTTTATTACAATTGTCTGGGTAGAACATTAAAAAAAAAATTTGTCAACAGAAATAATTAATTATATTTATAGCTATTTTTGATGATTTCCAAAACAAAAATCATCAAAAATCATCAAAAATCTAAAAATATGATCAAAAGAAACCGGGTTTCGGAAAGAAACCCAGTTTGTAGAATGCTCAAGACTTTTTGCTAAATTCCATCACTGTCAGGCTAGTTCCTGTGTGAATGACTTGTTCTAGTTGAAAGCCACTAGTATGAAATAACTCCTTGTACTCTTCTTCCGTCCGCCAGTAACCTCCTGGATTTGTCACCATCATCTGAACTGCGGCAAGACCTGGGATAGTTCCATCTGGGTATTCCACTGGCGCCCCACGAGGTGGAACAAGTGTTTGTAGAAGTACTACTTTACCTTGTGGAGGAAGAGCTTCTCTACACCGAGCGATTACTTGACGCGCGTCTTCAACACTAAATACAGACAAGAAATACTTCATTACAATTGCCGAAGCACCTTTTGGTAACTCCTCTAAAGCATTTCCACCAACAACTTGCACGGTATGGCTATCAATTCCCTGACTTGCAAGGAAAGCAGGAGCTATCTCAACTTCATGTGGAAGGTCGAACAATATACCTTTACATCCGAATTTCTTGACAATATGGGCAATTAGTGAGCCTCGATTGCCTCCAACATCCATAACTGTATCAAATTGACCGAAGTTATAGACCTCAAACAGCGAATCAATTGCTTGATTCGTTAAAAAGCTCATGGCATTGTTGAACAAATTTTTACTATCGGGGTTTTCCGACATAAAAAACTCATAAAAATTTTTGCCATGTGCCCTTTCAAAAGCAACTTCCCCTGTTTTCAGCGCACCACCTAATTCTCTCCAGGCATCCCACATACTAGGTTCTGTAATATGTAACAAAAAATGTCCTAAACTTGGCTCTGCATCTGTAACCAGGAGTTCTGAGAGTTCTGTTGCAGCAAATACACGTCCAGGTTTTTCTGTAAACACACCTAAATGAGCTAAAGCACGAAGAAGAACATAAAGAGTTTCTACTTTTGTCGAAGTTTCTTCTGCTATCGCTTCCACAGTCATTGCCCCTGACTGTAACAGGTTAGGTATACCTAAATTTGTTGCTATATAAAGACACTGGCTTTGCCAATAGCCATAAATCATCTTAGCAAGTCTATTTGATGCCGAATTCGTCCCTAACAAACCTATTTCTCCGCGTCAAAATTTTACATTCCTTCACTTTCTATTTATTCGCACCATCTCGTCAATAGGCCTAGTGGTGTGTGGTAAAGATAATTACTATTACTGCACAGGCACGTGTTTTTGTTAAAATATGAAAAATTGAGGCGCCTGCTTCGTTTGAAAGCTATTGAAGTCCCTGGCATTTATAAGCGAACTGTGGAGTCGGATTGATGCTGAATGGGGCTTGTAAAAAACAAGAAAAATAAATCAGAACAAACCCTGGAAACTCATGCTAACGACGCGATTGCATTAGCATCTACATATTTTGTTCAATATAAAAAATTTCATAGAGATGCTTCGTTCCTCAGCATGACATTAGGGACTTCCAAAAATTTAATTCTCTATCTTGTGGGGTGGGCATCCTTGCCCGCCTTCTTTAAATGAACGGGCAGGATGCCCATTCCACAAGAAGATATTGGAGATTTTTTTATTTGGAAGTCCCTTAGAGATGCTTCGTTCCTCAGCATGACAAATGCGAGATGCTTTGTTTCTCAGTATGACAATGAGATAATAATTTAATTACAAATTTTGTAACGATTAGACCTGTAAAAGCTTAACAATAGTTAATGAGACACAGTTCGCGTTACCCTGTGTTTAGTACAATCAACTAAGCTAGTGTCTCTTAAACAGTTGTGTCCCAGGTAAACAAGAGTGCGATTCATTGTATAAATCCTGATTGTTTGCGTCCCTATCCGCAACCTTGGGGTAATAAATTTTGCAATAGCTGTGGCGCCAATCTACAGCTGCTTGAACGTTATGTGCCATTGCAAACCCTAGGTTCTGGTGGATTTGCTCAAATTTATACGGTTTGGGATACAATAGCGCAAACCGAAAAGGTTCTAAAAGTCTTAATCGAAGATTCACCTAAAGCACTCGAACTGTTTGTACAAGAAGCAGAAATATTATGTAATCTCGAACACCCTGGTGTTCCGATGATCGATATTTGCGGGCATTTTCAGGTTGAGTTCTCACACCCCAAACCTCGCAAACTGCCATGTTTGGTGATGGAAAAAATTCATGGGTTGACGCTAGAGGAAATTCAAAAGCACTATCCACAAGGTTGTCCTCAAGTATTAGTACTCAACTGGCTGCTTCAAGCGATTGATATTTTAAATCACTTGCATTCCCGTAAAATTATCCATCGCGATATTAAACCATCTAATATTATGCTACGTACAGGCACCTTTTCTCGTGGGGCGGTACGTGGAGACCAGCTAGTATTAATTGACTTTGGTGGAGTTAAGCAAGTTAGTTCGGCCTTGCTGCGGTTTCCTAGCCGCTCAACGCGGTTATTTTCGTCTGGTTATAGTCCTCCAGAACAGCTAACTGGTGCTAACGTTGGACCCCAAGCCGATTTTTATGCGCTTGGTCGAACGATGATAGAATTACTTACTGGGAAAAACCCAGCAGATTTAGAAGACCCTGTTACAGGAGAGTTACGCTGGCGCCATTTAGTTGACGTTAAACCCAAATTGGGCGATTTACTCGACGAAATGGTTAAATACGATGCCCGCTCTCGTCCTGCATCCGCTACCGTTATTCAAAAAAGACTCGCTAGTATTTCTCAAGCGGCACCTGCCATATCATTATTTTCTCAGGTTGGGCAAAACGTTCAGAAAAAATTTACTCAAATTACGCATCAAGTTAATAACACCGCATCACCGTTATCTAACTTCTGGCAGTGGTTAAAAGGTACAAGCGTACAAATAACTACTGCATTCGCACAAGCGACTTCTCAAACGGTACTTTTTACAGTCAAGACTTTTATCAATACTATTCTCGCTTGTCTTAGTACTACTTGGGCAATGCTCCTTGCTGCAATTGGCGCCTGTATTGGTACAATCGTTGGTTTACTACTCGCTAATAACACCATCTGGGGAAAAGAACTTTCTGTATATATTGCTAACCAACTTCCAGGCGTGTTTAATAATACAAGCAATGTATCAGGGTCAGAAATAATATCATTCGCGGTTGCTGGTTTAGGAACTTCATGGGCACTAACTATTAGCGGTGCATTTGGACAAAGGCGCCGTTACTTCATCGCTTTAATTACAAGTATTATTGGCTACGGTTTAGGATGGGTAGTACTAGCGAGTATTAGTGTATCTACTGCGAATCTCGCTTACTCAGTTACAGGCGAAGGATTAATGGGGTTGATATTAATCTCGGTTTCTTTGCTAACTCTTGGTTTAGGACTACGTAGTCATCACATAGTTCATGCACTAACTAGCGCTTTCGGTACAGCCTTAACTTTTGCTTTACTAATTAATCTTGGTATTTTGTCACCTAGCTTATTCAACTTTCTACTTTCCACAGAAGCATCTCAACTGGCACCTAAAGTTATCTTTTTTAGCTTGCTAGGTATTTGCAACAGCTTTTACCTAGCTGTAAGTCATTATTTAGTAGTTCCTTGGTTAAAGCTTTTAGGTTGGAAGTAAAGGGTGCTGAGTGAAATTCATTACTCATTAATAAAATATTAATCCCCCAGTCATTATCTGACCAGGGGATTACATAAGGCTTAGACTATAGAGTTTCTGTATAATTAGCGGTTATGCCCATTCTAATCTATACGTCCAATATTCGGTGGTTCAAAGACGCGAGTTTATGGTATTTTCACAGAGTTTTTACAAGCTCTTCATTGTTTACATGCGTCTTATCTGTAGTATTTATAGGCGTTACTGAGGTTTTTTGTTTGTTAGATTACATTTATCGTACCAACACAACCTACGTCAGTATATGTTTTATAGTTATTTTACTATTTCTTTACATTTTCTTTATTCCTATTGTTTGCGAAAAAAGTCGTATATGTTAAGTATGGCTATACGCACGATTGGTAAAATTCTAAAAATATGTCACATAAACAACATACAATTTTTGCGACTTTAGTGGTACTAGCTTGTTTGGGATTAACTCAACAAGCCAAAGCTGTCAACCAACAAGATTTAGAGCAGTTTAAGGCTACTGGTGTCTGTTCTCGTTGTGACTTGAGCGGTGCCGACTTAAGCGGAGCAAATCTAACTAGGGTGATTTTACGCGATGCCAACCTCAAAGGCGCCAATTTTAGCGGATCAAACTTAAGTGGTGCCGACTTAACTGGTGCAAATCTGGAAGGCGCTATATTAAGTAATACAAATCTTACTGCTACTTCTTTCACAGGTGCTTTATTAAAGTCAGCATCCCTAGAAAATGCCAATATGAGGTTTACTAGCATGATGGGCGCCAACTTGGAGGGTGCAAACCTTAAAGGATCAACCAGCATGATGGTAAACATGCGAGGCGCCAACTTTCGTTTAACAACGTTGTCTAACGGTCTAGTTACTGGTGATAAGCCTTATGGTTGGTCATTACAACGTCCTCAAAAACGCGATTGTGAAAAATTTAAGATTGAGAGGGGCGCCCGTGGTAGCGTTTGTTCAACCGAGCAAGTAACTGAGGAAACTGCAGAAAGACGCGAATAATTATATTAACGGCAGGGTGGGCACTGCCTACCTTACCTCATTATCATACTTTTAACAAAAAAATCATATACTTAATAATTATTTATTTTAGCGTTTTCGATAATTAATACTAATATTTAGATTGGTAAAGATGTTACCTAATAGGGTTAATCTGGATTTTGTAGTTAGTCGCGAAAAATAACTTCACATCCAATTTGCCCGATATTACTCATGTAAGCACGGTCAATGCGGCAGTCTTTGCTTCAAATTATCTCTGTTTCTAGCTAAATGAGGTCAAAAGTGAATGCTTAAAGGCAGCGAACTGAATATTAATCAGGGCTGTAATCTCAAGTGGAAATTAGGAGATAAGAGTAACCTATTTTCGACGGTACAGATATTACTAGTGATTACATTAGAGGTTCCACAGTAAACATACTTAGTATTACTAGTAACAGAAGCAAACATTAATATTTTTACTCCCGAATGTCCAAATTTAGGGCATGAGAAACCGTGTTTCTTCGTTGAAACCCGTGATAAAAATGACGATTTAGCGTCGAAACCCGGTTTCTGTTGGATTTGGGATAATTTTGGTACATAGTCTGTTCTGTTGAGTTTGAATGGTTGTCGGGTGACTGACGTTAAAGCACAGTATTTCAATTTTGTTCGATTGTGAATTATTAAATCAAGGACGAGAGATATGGGTATACCTCACGCATCTTTTACAGCGACTGAAAAAGCGTTTCACGTTACTGGGTATGAAAAAATAGACTTCAGTCTAGAGTATGTCAACGGTGTGTTTGATATTAAAAATACTGAAGTCGCAGACAGCTACCAACCGTTTGGACGCTGTTTGGCAGTGGTTGATGCGAACGTTAACCGTTTGTATGGAGAGCAAATTCGAGCTTACTTCCGTTACTATGACATTGATTTGACGGTACATTCTGTTACTATTACCGAACCTGCAAAGACTCTAGCAACGTTTGAATCGGTTGTAGATGCCTTTGCTGATTTTGGTTTGATTCGTAAAGAACCAGTTTTGGTAGTGGGTGGTGGACTAGTTACTGATGTAGTTGGTTTTGCTTGTTCTGCTTATCGTCGTAAGACTAACTATATCCGTATTCCGACAACGCTTATTGGTTTAATTGATGCAGGTGTGGCAATTAAAGTTGCGGTAAATCACAAGAAGTTAAAGAATCGTTTAGGCGCCTATCATGCACCACAAAAGGTAATTCTTGACTTCTCGTTCTTAAAAACTCTGCCGATTGCACAAGTTCGTAACGGAATGGCAGAGCTAGTCAAGATTGCCGTTGTATCAAATTCTGAAGTTTTTGAACTGCTGTACGAGTACGGTCATGATTTACTAGAAACTCACTTTGGTTATGTAAATGGTTCAGAGCATTTGCAAGAAATCGCTCATCAGGTGAATTACGAAGCTATTAAAACAATGCTAGAGTTAGAAACCCCTAATTTGCATGAAATTGACCTAGACCGAGTAATTGCCTATGGTCATACTTGGAGTCCGACACTGGAATTGGCGCCGCACGTCCCTTTATATCATGGTCATGCGGTAAATATTGATATGGCATTATCGGCAACAATAGCATCTCAACGCGGATATATTTCTGTAGGAGAACGTGACCGTATTCTCGATTTAATGTCTCGCATTGGTCTATCACTTGATCATCCATTACTAGAAGGTGATTTACTTTGGTATGCTACTGAGTCAATTACTCAGACTCGTGATGGAAAATTACGTGCAGCAATGCCAAAACCAATTGGAACTTGCTTCTTTGTTAATGATTTGACTCGCGAGGAGCTTGACGAAGCTGTTGCTGCACATAAACATATTTGTGCAAAGTTGCCGCGCTCTGGTGCTGGTATTGATGCGTATATTGGTACAGAGGAAGTGGAAATGGTCGGGGTATAATAAATATTGGTTCTGCGCCTTGTATGGGGCGGGTTTACACGATTGTGAACATGGTTCTACGATATTGGTTAACCCGCCCCCACGGTATCCTACATTTGAAATCTAAAATTGAAAATTACATGACGACTACTCAATTTAATCAACCTCGAGCTGTTACACCTCATGGTATTTTGGTAGAATTGCTGCAAAGTACATTACAACTCGCGCAATCATCAAATACTTCCGCAGAGGTATTGACTTCACTACAGCACATATATAAATTAGCCGCAGGTTTAGAACCTTATATTGGTGAATATACGACAAATGAATCTGAAGCTTTGACGGCACTTGCACAGAAGACGAGTACTGAAGATTGGTCTAAGCGTTTTTCTGATGGTGAAACTGTTCGTCAACTCGAACAAGAGATGTTATCTGGACATGTTGAAGGACAAACGCTGAAGATGTTTGTTTATTTGACTAAAGCAAAACGTGTTCTTGAAGTGGGGATGTTTACTGGTTACTCGGCGTTGGCAATGGCGGAAGCATTACCCGATGATGGTAAGCTTGTAGCCTGTGAAGTTGATGCTTATGTTGCTAGCTTTGCTCAAGCTTGTTTTCAAAATTCCCCTCATGGTAATAAAATTAGTGTAGAAGTGGCGCCTGCTCTTGAAACACTACGTAAGTTAGCTCAAAACGGTGAATCGTTTGATTTAATTTTCATCGACGCTGATAAAAAAGAGTATATTGAATACTTCCACACCATATTAGACTCCAGCTTACTGGCGCCTGGTGGTTTGATATGTGTTGATAACACATTAATGCAAGGACAAGTATATCTACCTAACGAACAACGTAGTGTTAACGGTAAAGCAATTACTGAATTTAATCAAGTGGTCGCAAATGATTCCCGTGTGGAGCAAGTAATATTACCTTTGCGTGATGGCGTTACTTTGATTAGAAGAATTTGATTATACACATGGCACAGTCAATTTCGCTTTCCTCACCTTCAAAAACACATGCTCTTGGTATTAGCGCTTCTTCGCTAAAAACTTTAGGCACCCTTACACTTCTATTACTTGCTTTACCATTAAATACGTCGCTTGTTTTGGTCGCACTACTTTTAAAAAGCTTACGTCCTCAAAATGTTACTACTGAACAACCTAAAAATATATTGATTAGCGGTGGTAAAATGACCAAAGCATTACAACTTGCGCGCTCGTTCCATGAACAAGGGCATCGAGTTATCTTATTAGAAGCGCATAAATATTGGTTAACTGGACACCGCTTTTCGTCTGCTGTAAATAAATTTTACACAGTTGGGGCGCCGGAAAAAGACCCAGAAGGTTATATTCAGTCATTAGTAGACATCGTAGAAAAAGAAAATATTGATGTTTATGTACCTGTGTGTAGTCCTGTTGCGAGTTACTATGATTCTCTTGCGAAGAAAGCACTGCCACAATGTGAAGTCATACATTGCGATCCAGAAATGACGCAAATGCTTGATGATAAGTACGCATTCGCACAAACTGCACAAAGTTTTGGTCTATCAGTTCCTAAGTCTTTCAAAATTACTGACCCCGAACAAGTTATAAACTTTGATTTCTCCCAAGAAAAGCGTAAATACATTCTTAAAAGTATTCCTTATGACTCAGTACGTAGGTTAGATTTAACTAGACTTCCCTGCGATACTCCGGAAGCAACCGCAGCATTCGTGAGAAGTTTACCTATTAGTTCAGAAAAACCCTGGATTATGCAAGAATTTATTCCAGGTACAGAATATTGCACCCATAGTACCGTTCGTAATGGGGTAATTACATTGCACTGCTGCTGTGAGTCTAGTGCGTTTCAAGTCAACTATGAAAATGTTGATAACCCTAAGATTTTTGAATGGGTAAGTCGTTTTGTTAAAGAGTTAGGTATTACTGGACAGGTTTCTTTTGACTTTATTGAAGCAGAAGACGGAAATATATACGCTATTGAATGTAATCCTCGTACTCACAGTGCTATCACGATGTTTTATAACCATCCAGGTGTAGCAGATGCATATCTAGGTACAGGTAATAATTTGGCAGTACCTATTCAACCAAAATCTACGAGTAAACCAACTTACTGGATATACCATGAAGTATGGCGCCTATTTAATGCTCGTTCGTGGTCAGATTTTGTTTATAGATTAAGAATTATCACGCGCGGTAAGGATGCTATTTTTTCTTGGCAAGACCCGTTACCATTCTTAATGAATCCTCATTG
Source organism: Calothrix sp. PCC 7103 (assembly GCF_000331305.1). GTDB lineage: Bacteria > Cyanobacteriota > Cyanobacteriia > Cyanobacteriales > Nostocaceae > Dulcicalothrix. The sequence continues at coordinate 3,371,827 of NZ_KB217478.1, forward strand.
GCAAATTTTCTTACTGTTAATCCAAAATTTGCAGAAAAACCGAGGTTGGATAAGGATTGATTTTAATATCGGTAAGTTGGTTGAACTGGGTGGAGACTGATTTTAAAGGGTGGGCAAGGATGCCCACTCCACAAGATTGTTTGTACCTTATTTCATTTTGGTTGGTGAGGTAAAGACTGAAGTCCTTATTACGATGCATTTGTGTTCCAAAATTTGGATGCTGCATATGCCATTGTTACTACACCTGTAATTATGCAATTTTCATCTACTTCAAATTGTGGATGATGTAATGGGTAGTTTGTTGGTCTTTCTTTGAATCCTACACCGAGACGGAACATGCTACCAGGTGCATAATCTAAATATACTGAAAAGTCTTCGGCGCCTAAGCTCGGTTCTGGGAGTACCTGCACTCTCTCACATCCCCATGCTTCTTCGGCTGATGATTGCAGTAATTGCGTTAACATATAATCGTTTTGGACGCTGGGAACTCCTTGACGATAGTTAACTTCATATTTAGCGCCATAGGAATTACAAACGTTTGATACTATTGTTTCTATCCAAGTTGGTAAATTTGCTCGTGTTTCTGGATGTAATGACCGTACTGTTCCTTTTAATTCGACTTTATCGGCAATTACGTTTGGCGCCCGTCCTCCATTAATTTGTCCGATACTTAATACTACGGGACGTAATGGGTTTTGGGTTCGACTAATCGCTTGTTGTAGTGTTGTGATTACCTGCGAAGCTATCCAAATTGCATCGACTGCTTCGTGCGGACGGGCGCCGTGTCCCGATTCTCCTATAATAATAATCTCTAAATCGTCAGCAGCAGCAGTAAGGGCACCGTAACGTAAGCCAACCGAACCACCTGGAATTGATGGAAAAACATGCACTCCTAATATTGCAGTAACGTCACTCATTGCCCCATCTTTAACCATCCAACTCGCACCTTGAGCAATTTCCTCAGCAGGTTGAAATAAAAACCGAACTTTTCCTGGTAATTCTTCAGCTAATTGCGACAATATCATCGCTGTTCCTAAACCAACTGTTGTGTGGACATCATGACCACAAGCGTGCATTACACCCGACGCGCGCGAGGTAAAATCTAATCCTGTACGTTCCTGAATTGGTAGTGCATCCATATCAGTACGAATCGCTAAAATGCGATTACTTTCCCCAGTACCTTGCAACTCTCCAATTACACCAGTTTTACCTACACCTTCTTGTACATGTAGACCACTCGAAGATAAAACACCAGCAACAAAAGCTGCCGTTTGGTATTCCTGACCGCTTAGTTCTGGGTGCGAATGCAGGTGACGACGAATTTCAATTAAGCGAGGCGCCAACTTTGTTGCTAAGTCTTTTATATTGCTCAACATATTTCAAATTTTCTACCAACTTCTCTACATGGTTGTTTCCATGATAGTAAAGGTTAATAGTAGACGGGCTGAATTAGCGTCATAAAACAATGTAGAGACGTGATTTATCACGTCTCTACAAATATTGTTGTAAGGTGGCACTGCCCACCTTAGAATCACTACAATTACTTCATCATGCCGGCTTCTTTAGCCATTTTTTGTTGTTCTTCGCTCTTAGCACTCTTGAACTGCGTAGCTAGTTGCTCGCTTTGCTCAGTGCTGAAGTTGTTACGGATAGCAGCAAACATGGTACTTTCTTCTTGACGAATATGGTCGCCAACTTCATCCATCAACTTCTTAACTTTGTCTTTGAACTCAGGCGCTCCGGGGTTGGTTGCCTTAATTTCATCTAACAATACACGGAAGTGTGCTTGCTCATCGTACAATTCTTTGGTGTCATTTTCACCGTAGAAAGGACGTACTGCGGGGTATACAACTTTTTCTTCTGCAATAGAGTGTACTAATAAATCTTTGTAGATTTGACCGAAGTACTCTTGAATTTTTTGAGGGTCGTTGCTCGCAAATAACTGAGTGAACAAGGTATTTACTTTATTGTGGTCAAGACGAATAATGTCTTGAATATTCATGTCAGTCTTATCGCTGCTTTGGGTAACAGCGCTACCGAATACACCGCTTAAAGCAGCCATAGCATCTTGTACCCGTCCCCAGATACCTTGGTCAGCATCTTGTCCGGTGAGTTCGCGAACACCTAATATTTCTAATACACCTTTGAGTTGCTCTTGGTGCGCGCGGTTTTCAAAGTTGATGGTGTTCAAAGGTCCAATCGCCATCATTACATCGGCGCCAACTTTTTGTGCTGCCTTGTGAATGGTCAAACCACTCATTACTTGTTGGTGCTTCAACAATTCATGTTGGAATACTTTTTCGTAAAAGCTTAACTTTGAACCTTGCATCAACTGCTTAAGCGTTTCAATCATTTTGGTGATGGTTTGCTCAGGTTGTGCTTGTACACCATACTGCACAATAACTGTATCTAGCACACCAAGATTTTTCTGGTCATCTTCGAGCATCTTCTGGAAGCGTTCAGAGATTTCAGAATCAGTCGATTCGCGCAAAAATTGCTGTTCATTTTGAATTAATACTTCTTGCACAGCTTTCATATCAGCTAGCTTCATGCCGATAGCAGAGCGCTTGGTATCGTCTAATGTAGCTACCATTTGTGTGTTCTCCTGTTAAAAGGTTTTGTTTAATTCCTTAATTTCAAGGTTGCCACATAAATTACGAGCTTCCATCTGACTTTTGAGCGATTACCATTAAGACCGTAAGGTAGAAACGCATGATTTTATTTTTTGTATTAATAAATAAAGAAATAATTGTCAAAACTAGATTTATACTTTTCGATAGAGCCGAAATGAATGCGCCCTATTCCAATAGATAGAGCAAAATTTGATTGCAATTTTCTAGATTGACAGTGAAGGTTAAGATGGAGATTGCATTAAATAATGCCTAACAATCCTGGATTAGGCGAGCAGGCGTTGAATAAAGCTGCCGAAATTGGTATAAGTAGCCAATTAGACGAAGTAGAAAACCTAGATGTAAACGTAAAAACAGACCCTTTAAAGCTTATACAGGGGGAAGTCGATAGCGTCAAAATCGATGGTGAAGGTTTAGTAATGCAAAAAAGTCTGCGTGTGGAAGAATTACATATGCAGGTTGATAACGTTGCTATAAATCCTCTTAGCGTTGCATTTGGCACAGTCGAACTGACAAGACCAACTCAAGGCAGTGCAAAGATTGTTTTAACTGAAACTGATATTAATTGCGCGTTTAACTCCGATTATATTCGCAGCAAGTTGCAAAGCCAAACAATTAACTTATCAGGTCAACCTGCAGCAGTTAGTTTGAAGCAAGTTGACTTTCATTTGCCGGGACAAAATCGAGTTGAACTAAAAGCCGATGTGCAATTAGATAATAATGAAAATCATCAAATTGCATTTTCAGCAGTTCCAACTGTTAGTGCTAACGGCAAAACAATTAATTTAGAAAATGTCGAATATTCACAAGGAGAGAAAAGCTCGTCAATCACACAATCCTTGATTGATGCTACAAGCGAAATCTTAAACCTGGATAATTTTGATTTACAAGGGATGACGCTGACTATTAAAGGTTTATATCCTGAAGTTGGTCAATTGATTATTGCTGCTGAAGCTTATGTCGATCAAATTCCTTCAGCCTAAAAGAAACCGGGTTATTAACCAAAATCGTTGTTTTTATTACAACATATTGATAAAAAACACGGTTTCTAGTTATCAACAAACCATTAACTACTAACTAGTAAATACAAACAACTATGGAAACCGAACAAAGAAACACCACCCCATATCCAAACATTCCTGCTGTTCTTGAGAGTGATAGTCGCGAATTTCGTGATACTGGTGTACCAAGCACAGTAGCAGTGGCTGGACATCCAATTCACCCTATTTTGGTTCAGTTCCCAATTGCTTTTCTTGTTGGCGCCACATTAGCAGATGTCGTTTTTTGGTTTAATCGCGATAGTTTCTGGGCACTGGGTGCGTACTGGTTAATTCTTGGTGGTTTAGTAGGTGGACTTGCCGCTGCTGCTACCGGACTAATGGACTTTTTTCGCATTGAGAGAGTTCGCAAGCGCACCGCAGGTTGGGCACATTTAATTTTAAATGTTATCGCTTTAGGTTTAACGCTCGTTAACTTGCTAATTCGTTGGAATCATCCCGTTTCTGCGGTATTACCTTGGGGACTTGTTATTTCACTTATAGTCGCTACAGGTTTAGGGTTATCTGGCTGGTATGGTGGAGAACTTGTATATCGCCACAAAATATCAGTAATTGGTAATGGCAGTCGCAGCGAACCTTAGAAAATTAGTTAGCTTTTAGGAGGAGCGAAAGTCAAAAAGTTATTTACAAAACTTTTAAACTTTGGCATTTTGATTATTATATACAGTCTAAGCTTTAAAGCTGAAACGTAATCCTCTCTTTGCTCATCGTCGCGGTGAGCATTTTTATTATTGTAATCTTGTGAATAGTTATCAAAATGCAAATAAGAGTCAAAGTAAAACCTAACTCCAAGGCACCGAAAATTATTGAAGAAGAAGATGGTAGTCTTACAGTGTACCTAAAGTCGCCACCAGTAGACGGTAAAGCAAACGAGGAGTTAATAAAGACTCTTGCTAAGAAATATAATGTGCCAAAATCTGACATTACAATCAAATCTGGTTTATCCGCACGGCAAAAATTAGTTGAAATTGATATGTAAAGACGTGATATAGCAATCCTATATGAGTCGTGAAAATTATATCCGCGTAGAGACGCGATTAATCGCGTCTCTACAACGTGCGGGTTACACAAATGATTTAGGACTGCTATATGTCACATCTCTACATCTTTTATATTTAATCTTCTGTAATGTCAATGTATCCGGGTTGACTTTTAATTCTATCAATCCAGGCGCCAATAGCAGGAAATGGTGTTAAATCATAACCACCTTCAGGCGCCACATGCGTGTATGCAAATAAGCTGATATCTGCTATCGAGTAACGTCCTCCCACAAAAAAGTTATTCGTTTGTAAATGGTTTTCCATTAAGCGTAGTGCTGTGTAACCCTGCTGGTGTCGTTTTTCAATTTCGGCTTGATGTTCCTCGTGAGTTTTGAGAATAGAAATCCAAAATCTAGGTGATGCGATGTAAGGTTCGTGACTAAACTGCTCAAAGAACAACCACTGTAAAACTTGAGCGCGTTGCCAACGGTCGTATGGTAAATACTCAGTACCCTCACTAAGGTAAATTAAGATAGCATTTGATTCAGCTAAATACTGACCAGGTTGTACTTCTAACACTGGTATTTTACCGTTTGGATTTTTGCTGAGAAAGTCTGGACTCCTAGTCTCACTCTTGGTTATATCCAAATTTATGCGCTCAAAAGGTATCCCCAGTTGTGTTAGTAAAAGCCGTATCTTATAACCATTTCCAGAAGGTAAAAAATCGAACAAACGCAAAGTTTCCATGCCAACAAATTGGGATGAAGTTGATATTTTTAAGAAAGGGGAAAAAACTATATATTATCAGATTCACCCAATAATTAGGATAAAATTTTATATATACCTTGTCGAAGGTATAAAAAAGAGAGAAATCTCCCTTATAAAGTAATACTTAATTTCCGGAAGCGCGAAATTGATTTTTAGCAAGGTACTAAAGGTTTAAATTATGTGTGGAAGATTTACTTTAACACGATTAGAGGAAAAATTGGCTGAAGTTTTCGATATTCCAGATATTCCAGATTTGAAACCACAATACAATGTGGCGCCTACGCAAACCGTAATGACAGTATTGCATCATCCAGAACATCATCGTGTGTTTCAATTATTACAGTGGGGATTAATACCTTCGTGGTCAAAAGACCCCAGCATCGCATCGAAGCTTATTAACGCGCGTTCAGAAACAGTTGCGGAGAAACCCTCATTTCGGTCAGCGTTTAAAAAACGTCGGTGTTTGGTAGTAGCAGACGGGTTTTACGAGTGGCAGCGTACAGAAGGTAAAAAACAGCCTTATTATTTCCAACTTCAGGACTCTCAACCGTTTGGCTTTGCTGGACTTTGGGAGCAATGGCACGATAGTGTTGGCGAACAAATTGATACATGTACAATTTTGACAACGAGTGCCAATTCATTAATGGCACCAATTCACGACCGAATGCCAGTAATATTAAAGCCAGAAGATTACGATTTGTGGCTTGACGTGCAAGTGCAAGACCCAAAAATGTTACAACCACTATTGCAGCCCTATTCAACCGAAGCTATGACGGCATATCCAGTAAAGACCATCGTAAACAGCCCCAAAAACAATACGCCTGATTGTGTGGCGCCTGTATAGACTAGTTTTAAACCTACCTTTACGATAAATATATGCCAAGAACCCAGAAAAACGATAACTTTATCGATAAATCCTTTACAGTAATGGCGGACATCATCCTCAAGATACTGCCAGCGAACAAAAAAGCCAAAGAAGCGTTCGTTTACTACCGTGACGGAATGTCGGCACAGGCAGAAGGTGAGTATGCCGAAGCTTTAGACTATTACAACGAAGCGCTAGAACTCGAACAAGACCCTAATGACCGCAGTTATGTTCTTTACAACATGGGGTTAATATACGCAAGTAACGGCGACCATAACAAGGCTTTGGAATATTACCACCAAGCCATCGAACTAAACCCACGAATGCCTCAAGCATTAAATAATATCGCCGTAATTTACCACTTCCAAGGTGAAAGAGCCAAGGAAGCAGGTGACAACGATGCAGGGGAAGCGCTGTTTGACCAAGCTACCGATTATTGGATTCGCGCAATTCGTTTGGCGCCAAACAACTACATCGAAGCACAAAACTGGCTTAAGACTACCGGACGCTCCCAAGTTGACATATTCTTTTAAAAGCCAAAAATGTAGAGACGTGACATTTCACGTCTCTACATTTGTCAATAATCCATAAATTAAAACATGATTGACCGCGAACTAGTACATAAAGTCGCCTTTTTAGCGCGCTTAGAATTAACACCCGAAGAAGAAGAGCAATTCACTACGCAATTGGGAAGTATTTTAGAATACGTAGACCAATTAGACGAACTAGACGTTACCGATGTTCTTCCAACCACGCGAGCAATTGATGTTAGTAATGTTACACGTGCCGATAACTTACAACCTTATCCTGAACGTGAAGCAATTTTAAATGGGGCGCCTTCTCAAGAAGGTGAATTTTTCAAAGTGCCCAAAATATTAAATCCCGAATAATCTCTCATTCCCCAGGCTAAAGCCTGGGGCTACATTAAATTAAAGAAAGATTAAGAAGCGTATTTTACACTACATCCGTAAGGTTGAGTTGTAGATGTTTTGACTGCTTCACCCTTGAGGACGCTATCTACAGCCGCGCGCACATAATTATTGGCTGTTTTGGCATCTTGAGGATTTTTTGAAGAATTATCATCAATGGCGCCTGTGTATTGTAATACGCCGTTTTTATCAATCACATACATATGAGGCGTTGTACGAGCTTGATACAATTTACCAACTTTTCCATCTGCATCAATAAGTACTGCTGTTGGATTTGCATTACGGGTTTTTGTTAATTCGTTAGCTTTTTGTGGAGTCACATTTCCTTGTTGTCCAGGCGCCGAGGATATTACTGATAGCCAGACTACTCCTTTACCAGTTTTTTCCTTTTGCAGCGCTTGCATATTATTGCTTTCATAATGCTTTTTCACAAATGGACATTCGTGGTTTGTCCATTCTAATACAACTGTTTTATCTTTGAAATCACCAAGGTTATGTGTTTTGCCATTGCTATCTACTGCTGTAAATGCAGGTGCAGGGGCGCCTACTCTAACGGCAGTAGTATCAGTATTTTGTGAAACAGGACTTGATGCAGTTTGTGGTGCCGAGTTATCTGCTGAATTTGAAGAACTTTGGCAACCTGCTGTTGAGGCTATAACTAGTGTGGTAATTCCAGCAATGGCTAACTTTTTCCAGTCGAGTTTTAGTAGACGTGTTTTCATGGTTGGTTTTGTTAATTAAATCCGTTGCAAGGTATTTACAACTTCGCTTACAGAAAGCGACTGAGGTAAAATTATGGGCTTGTCGGAGTTGGTAGCAGGATATAAAACATACAAGGGTACTCCGCTACGCCCAAAAGATTCTAATGCTTTGGTAATTTCTGGGTTACGATTTGTCCAGTCAGCTTTGAGCAAAGTAACGCCTTTTGATTTAAAAGCTGCAATTGTATCTGGTTGATTTAAAGCTACTTGTTCGTTTACGAGACAACTTACACACCAAGCTGCAGAAAAATTTACAAATACTGGTTTTCTTGCTTGGCGAAGTTCGGTTAACCGTACTAAAGTATACGGTTGCCAATTAATTAAGCTGTTTTGAGAAGGGTTATTTGCGACTGTGTTTGTAGTGTTATTGGAAATTTGGGCTAAAGTTAGGGCAAATCCAACTACTACTAAGGCGCCTATTGTTCCTAAACGTTGCCAAAATACTTTAGCTAAACGTGTTTTTTGGTGGAACCAAGCTGCAAAACCAATTAATACAAGTCCAGTCAAAGCAGCAGCTAAACCATTAGTTCCTGCTTGTAATGTTAGTATCCATACTAACCAAGCGGTGGCAGCGTACATTGGAAAAGCTAAAACTTGCGAAAATGTTTCCATCCAGGCACCTGGTTTTGGTAAAATACGCTGCAACCCTGGAGTGAAGCAGATTACTACATAAGGAAGCGCTAATCCAAAGCCTAATACTTCAAAAATAGCTATGGCAATTAAAGGAGGTTGCGTAAGAGCAATACCAATTGCTGTTGCCATGAATGGAGCAGTGCATGGTGTGGCAATTAATGTTGCAAAAATTCCTGTAAAGAATTCTCCTAAATAACCTGAACGCGATACTAAAGATTGTCCGACACCCATTAATGCGGCGCCAAATATAAAGACTCCAGATAAACTTAATCCAACAGCAAACATTAAGTAAGCCATTAAAGTTACAAATACAGGGGACTGTAACTGAAATCCCCACCCAATTTGTTCACCCAAACTACGCAGTATTAATAAAGTTCCGGCAACAACACCAAAACTTACCAACACACCTGCCATAAATGCCAATGCTTGTAAGCGTACTTCCTGGGTACTTGCCTGAGATTTTCGTGCAATACCCAAAGCTTTGATAGATAAAACAGGAAAAACGCAAGGCATTAAATTTAAAACTACTCCTCCTATAAATGCTAGTAGCAGTACTTGAGCAAGTGGTGTAGAAGCTTGGGTAGTTTGTATGGGTTGAGTACTAACAGTCGTCTCTATATTAAAAGCTTGGTTTACCAGAGTATCTAATTTTTCGCGAACAACCAGCACACCACTAACTTTATGAATATCGCTACGATTGCCGCGCTGTAACTGTAAAATTAATCCTTCATTATTAAAAGACACGAGTTGAGGTGCGGCATTATTTATCCAGCCATCCTCATTGGGGAAAAAAGATATTTCTTGGATTTGATTATTTGTACCTTTTAACTGTGGTGCCTGAAGTTGCAAATTTAGCGTTTCACCATTAATATTAGCCTGCGCTTGCCACGGAGAAGGTTTTGGTATATTCCGTCGAGTTTGTTCAAAAACTTTTATCCAAGTTGTATTAATATTGCTTGTGGCGCCAGTAGGTAATTTTAGACTTAAACTTGCTTCCTCTGGAATGCACTCCTTTTCACATACCAACCACTCTGCATTAACTTGTATTTCAACTGGACTACCAGCAGCTATTTTCCCAGGAGTAATTTGGCTAAGTAAAGTAACTTCATTTTTATACCCGTAATTCATCAATGGCCCAATAGGAAACTTTTCAGGATACGGGTAAACAATATCACTAGCTGTAAATCCATTTGGTAACTTCCAATTTACCTTGAAAGCGGCGCCAGAATCGCCAGGATTACGCCAGTAAGTATGCCAACCAGGGCGAATTTTAAAATTAAACCCTACCCAAAATGGCGTTTGGGGTTGAACATTACTAACCTCACTTATTAATTGTATTTGTACATTTGGTGTTTTTACGGGATTTGCCCAAGCAGGAACCGACTGTAATAAAGTAAAAACACTTACCATTACAGTAATAATTAAAACTTTAATTTTTAGAACTTGTAAACCTGCCCGTTGTTGATACCACATCGTTCTTGTCGTAAACCTACCGTATGAACGCGCTCTTAATTCATACTCTGCAAAATCAATAAATCAATCATGAAAGAAATATTAAAAAATATTCATAAATTCATCCCTCCTATAGAAAGATGAATTAAAAAGCACAACCTGCATCAATGAATAATAGACTAATATATTTGCATGTAGGTTAAAAATCATGGGTTTAGGAATTCTCAAAGACGGTAAATGGATATCAGAGCGCGACCAAGAAGATACAGAAGGTAAATTTATCCGTCCATCTACCACATTCCGTGACAAAATTACCACTGATGGTTCAAGCAAATTCAAAGCAGAACCAGGACGATATCACTTATATATATCTTGGGCTTGTCCGTGGGCTTGTCGCACAGCTATTTTACGAGAACTCAAAGGACTGCAAGACGTTGTTAGTATGTCAGTAGTAGGAGCAGAAATAAAAGATAACAGTTGGGAATTTACAGACGAACCTGGTACCATTCCCGATACAGTAAACAATGCCCAGTATCTATGGCAAATTTACCTTAAAGCTGACCCTAATTACAGCGGTCGCGTTACAGTACCCGTTCTATGGGATAAACAAACTTCGACAATAGTAAATAATGAATCGCGCGAAATCATCAGAATGTTAGACACAGAATTCAACGAGTTTGGGCGCCAAGACGTTGATTTTTACCCGAAGCATTTACAAGACAAAATAGACGAAACCATCGATAAAATATACCAACCGATAAATAATGGTGTATACCGTGCGGGTTTTGCCACATCTCAAACAGCATACGATGAAGCCGTTACAGAATTATTTACAGCATTAGAACATTGGGAAAAATTACTAGAAACACAGCGTTACCTATGTGGCGCCCAAATAACCGAAGCTGACTGGTGCATGTTTACAACGCTATTTAGATTTGATGCAGTATATTACGTTCACTTCAAATGTAACATCAACCGCATTATCGACTACCCAAATCTATGGAACTATCTCAAAGAATTATATCGATACCCAGGAGTCAAAGAAACTTGTAACCTCGACCACATAAAACGCCATTATTACAAAAGCCATCCCAAAGTCAACCCCAGTCGCATCGTACCCAAAGGGCCAAACATAGATTTTGAGGTGCCGCACAATCGTGACAAAATACTAGAGAAAAACGACGCCAAAATTTAACGTGCATATTGCTTTCATCTTGTGGAGCGGGCAATCCCTGCCCACCCACTCATATCATGTCCGACTGTTTGCCCATAAATACCCATCACGTAGAGACGCGATTAATCGCGTCTCTACAAAGATTTTATTATGGTTATGCTACCGGACATGATATCATACACCTGCACCAAATTGGTTAAAAACTCTAACAAATCGGTTTATTCAAACTCCAGATTGCATGATTGGTGGTTACACAATCAACGCAATACCCGAAAACCCCTATTCCATAGCTATTCCACAGCGAGTCAATTATTAAACGATTACCTTCACGACTTCACAATACCTGCACTATTAATACTCAAAAACTTTAATCGTAAGAGATATAGCATAAACTGAACCGTCCAGTTTGCACTTGGTGGTAGCGTCCCTATATTTACCCCAAAAACTGAGCCAAGTCTAGGGATTACAAACTAATTTTTGTTGACTATTTGTGGTCTGATGTAGCAAAAAAAGCTTTGTTCAATTGCTATCAGAAAAGCGTTTGTTATGTTTTAGCTACTTGAATGGCTAATTGACTTTTATATTCCTGGCTGACGTTTTGAGTGAGCGGTATTTCAATATAAAATTCTGTCCGTTCTGGCACCGAGCTAAACTCTAAAATCCCTTCATGTTTATAAACAATTATTTGGTAGCTAATCGATAGTCCAAGCCCAGTGCC
>NZ_KB217478.1:3383894-3384526 GCF_000331305.1 Calothrix sp. PCC 7103
TTAACCGGATTGTTTATCTCGTGGGCGATCCCCGCCACCAGTTGCCCCAGAGCCGACATTTTCTCACTTTGAATTAACTGGCTTTGGGTGTGTTGCAGTTCTAAAAGTGTTGTTTTAACTGCTGGGCTTTCTGTTTCAAAAGCGATTCAGAGGCTTGCAAAGCTTCAGTCGCCGCTTTACGCTCCGTCACGTCTTCAATCACCGTCAGCAGACCTATAATTTTCTTCTCCCTATTGTGCAGAGGAATGTTACTAATATCTAACCAAGTCAGCTTGCCACCCTCCCTCTGTCGTGATTTGAGAACGTGTAGCTTGGCTTGATTAGAATCTATAACGCTAGCGTCCCAAGCGCGAAAGAAATCTGCCTCAAATTGGTTCCAAGCTAAATCATAGTCAGTTTTACCAATAATCTGGCTAGGCGTTTCCACTCCCGCCATTACAGCTAACTGCTGGTTGCACCCCAAGTAAACAGAGTTACAGTCTTTCCAGCCAATGGCTTGAGGCATAACGTCAATTACTTGTTGCAAAAAAGCTTTAGACTGTTTTAGCTCTTCTGCAATAGTTTTAAGCTCTGTAATGTCGCGAAAGAACCAAATCCGCCCGTAGTAAATATTTTCAGAATAAATAGAGGTT
>NZ_KB217478.1:3384626-3745489 GCF_000331305.1 Calothrix sp. PCC 7103
CTGGCTGACGTTTTGAGTGAGCGGTATTTCAATATAAAATTCTGTCCGTTCTGGCACCGAGCTAAACTCTAAAATCCCTTCATGTTTATAAACAATTATTTGGTAGCTAATCGATAGTCCAAGCCCAGTGCCTTTACCGACGGGCTTAGTTGTGAAGAAAGGGTTGAAAATGTTGGATTGGATTGCCTGCGGTATACCCTGTCCATTATCGCTAATTGTGATAATAACTCGCTTCTCGTCTTTTAAATAAGTGCTAATTTCAATTGTGGGATTGGTAATACTGTCCGTTTCTAAAGCGTCAATGGCGTTAGAGATTAGATTCATAAACACTTGATTGAGTTGTCCTGGGTAGCACTCTACTTCTGGCAAGTTACCGTAATTTTTGATAACTGTAATCTCTCCATTGGTTTTAGTTTGCAGGCGACTTTTTAGAATCAGTAGCGTAGAATCCAGACCCTCGTGGATATTAACTTCTTTCATGTCCGCTTCATCGAGCCGAGAGAAAGAACGCAAAGATAAGACAATTTCGCGGATTCTCTCAGCCCCCAGTTTTATAGAGGACAGCATCAGAGGTAAATCAGTCAGAATGTATTGATAGTCAATCTCCTCCATTTGCTCTAGCACTTCTGGCGCCGGGTAGGGATAAATTCGCTCGTAAGATTTACACAAATCCAGTAAATTGTGGATATAGTCACTGGCGTGGGTCAGGTTGCCATAGATAAAATTAACCGGATTGTTTATCTCGTGGGCGATCCCCGCCACCAGTTGCCCCAGAGCCGACATTTTCTCACTTTGAATTAACTGGCTTTGGGTGTGTTGCAGTTCTAAAAGTGTTGTTTTTAACTGCTGGGCTTTCTGTTTCAAAAGCGATTCAGAGGCTTGCAAAGCTTCAGTCGCCGCTTTACGCTCCGTCACGTCTTCAATCACCGTCAGCAGACCTATAATTTTCTTCTCCCTATTGTGCAGAGGAATGTTACTAATATCTAACCAAGTCAGCTTGCCACCTTGCTCCTGAACGTGATTTGAGAAGGTGTAGCTTGGCTTGATTAGAATCTATAACGCGAGCGTCCCAAGCGCGAAAGAAATCTGCCTCAAACTGGTTCCAAGCTAAATCATAGTCAGTTTTACCAATAATCTGGCTAGGCGTTTCCACTCCAGCCATTACAGCTAACTGCTGATTACACCCCAAGTAAACAGAGTTAAAGTCTTTCCAGCCAATGGCTTGAGGCATAACGTCAATTACTTGTTGCAAAAAAGCTTTAGACTGTTTTAGCTCTTCTGCAATAGTTTTAAGCTCTGTAATGTCGCGAAAGAACCAAATCCGCCCGTAGTAAATATTTTCAGAATAAATAGAGGTTGTGTATCTGTCTAAAGTGCGACCGTCTTTGAGTAACACTTCCTCTCGACTAGCTATATCTGGATGTTGATACAGGTAATTTACCCTGGCTATAAATTCTTCACTATTTTTGGGCTTAGTAATAGAGAATTCTAAAATTTTGCGGTCATCACCCTGCTCAACTATAGATTCGGGGATTTGCCAAATTTTATAAAAGTTTTGATTGTAGTACACAACATTGTTATTTTCATCAACCACTAAAATCCCGTCCACTCCCGCTTCCTGCTGGGCTTTCAGAAAGGCATTGTTGCGGTTAAGCTGGGCAATCATGTGTTTGCGCTCCTCCGCTTTAGTGTTTAATTCTTCGTTGGCTCTGGATAGTTCAAGGGTGCGCTGCAAGACCAAAGATTCTAGTTTGGTATTGAGATTTAGCAGTTCGCTGTTGGCTTTCTCTAATTTATCCTGTGTTTGGTTCAGCAGCAGCGGGCCATCGACTAGAAAAGAAAAGTAGCGCCGCAGGGCAATATAGGTTATGGCTACGCTGGCAGTCATTAAATCAACTCCAACTTGCACCTTTAGCAGCAGTGGAGACGGTGGATTGCTGGACATCATTAACACGTGTCCGCCGTGTCCAAGCCCGCAACTAAAGAAAACCATAATCGTTGCCAGCACCAGGGAGGTTTTTTGCTCTCCACGCAGGAAAGGGCGCAATATTAAAAAAGCAATAATGAAGTAGCACAGCGAGATGATGCTGTTGGAGGCAATGAGTAGTCCGTTTAACATTTAAGTACCCGTAAACTTACTTATAAGTTAGAATCGCTGCCAAGGGTGCAACATTTCTTAAACTCAGGATACCCAAAGCTAACGGCTAAATTATTGCTGGTATTGCACGTTTCCGTGGAAAAGATGAAGAATATATGAATAAAAGCCAAATCGGGCACAAAACTTCTCAAATTCAATCTGGCGAGGTAAAAGGCGACTTAGGTGAAACGGTGGTAAAAAAGACTAAATTTAGCAGATTAATTATGATATAGTGCTTGGCGTGATGTATTCCTATTAACTATTCTCGTCCTCTATATCTAATATTGTCTAATTGTATCCTCTATCCCTAGATATAGTAGAATGATGCACCCTAAAACCAAGTAATCAAAAAATCGGTTGCTTGGATTAAAAAATTTCACAAGACCATTAGAGCCGCTAAGAGGCTTTTATATAAAATTTAGATTACACCGCATTACACATAATACAAAACGTGAGGGTTTAGTAACTAAGTGCCCATTCAAGTTGCCTTGCTACTCCAACTGTACGGTTATAATTGGTTCTATTGATTACAAAATCGACCTGATAACTCCCCTCTTTCCTTGGTGTGAGAGGGATTTTTTATTCCGGCTGTATAATTGACTTGGTTATATATATAAAGACAACAGTACCCCTTTTATTCAGTTTGCTGGTAGAAGGGTTTTTTCCCTCTCTAGTGGTATAATTTGCAGCAATAGAATTTAGTACAAAAGATGTACCTATTTTTTCTTCTATCTAGCTTACAAGATAGGAGAGGCTTTGTACTTAATTATGATTATCATTTTTCCACTACATTTTTGACTTTGACATACACCCGTCCTTGATCACTGGTGCCGTAATTGGGGTAAAAATTAGAGACTTCAACTACCTCAAAGCAGGTTTTAATTTTGGTAATGCTGCGCTTAATCTCTTCTTCAGTTCCGGTTAAGCGTATTTCCATAATGGTGTATAACTTTTCCATTAGCTAGAAAAATGTTAATGATTATCTGTATCATTATCAAGCAGAGCTAAAATTTTGGTTGAGACGAGGCTTTTCTTCTCTCTCGAAGCGAAAATATCTTGCTGATTTAAGACCGAAAATTATGGGTGTTACTTTTAACTACCCGTAGCTTCTTCCAGCCTTGAGAGTAGCCGAGTACAGCTAGGTGGCAATTACAAGTTAAGCTATAATTGGCACCTTTCCTGTGTAGTCGGGTCTTAACACGATCGTTAACTATAACTGCTCAAAACCGAAGTGTCAATAAATAGGGAAATAATTTTTAAGAATGCTTGTCTATTAGCCTCTCAGCTAGCGGCGCCATTGGCAACTTCACGCAGACAAAGACCTGCACCGTTTCATCTTCAAAGACAAAGTAAGTCGTTTTCAGAACTTCAAAAACCGTCCGTAACTTTTCAATGGCAAGGGTAACTTGGCTAAAAGTACCCGACACCTTCATATTCATTTATTTTTGCGCCTCACAAACACAGCTACGTAGTTTACTGATTTTAACTAAAGTTTTATGCCACTGGCCTAGTTTTAAACCTTTTCTGACTCAGTTAGTCTGGATATATTTAGTGCGGCTTGATACCCCAGTTTAATCAGTAACTGCTGCCTTTGGCTTAGAGTAGGAGATTTTGGCGCCAATTTTCGGATACTAGAGAAAACACCTAAACTTTTAAGTACATTTAGAAATTTCTATGGTAGCATTTTAAAAATGTTAATTTTGTGACACCTATTTTTGCCTCTTAGCTCCTAATTCAGTTCCATTGTTCATTAGTTCCGTAACTATAAAGTCCTGACCTCTGCACAAGTAGGTCTAATCACCATTGGCATATTCTTGGTACTATACTTATTAAGAAAGTTGTGGGTTAGAAATTTCTGGTTACAGATAAAATTGTTCGTTTTTAAAACTTAGGGAATATGAAAAAGCTTTGTGTTGAAGGGCAGAAATTTCAAGAGCAACAAGAGTTTAGCTTTTTGCTAGAGATGATTTCTCAAAAATCAATTCAAGGGTGCCTACAAGTCTTGAGCCATCGCCAAACCTGGCTGCTGTATTTTGAACGGGGACGGTTGATTTACGCCTACCAAGCTAATAACATGTGGGAGATTTTTTCTGATTCCCTATTCCAATTATGCCCTGAAATTGGCAGTTTGGATAGCGAACTTGTTTCCCAACTGCAAGAAGCCTTTGCAACTAATGTCAATGATATTAAGACAGAAGCAGATTATTTAACCATCTGCTGGTTAGTTGAAGAGCAATATCTTAGCTTTTCACAAGCTGGGAATTTAATTCAAAAAATGGCTGTTAGAATGCTAGAGTCAATCCTGAAACTAGACACGGGGACTTACCAATTTTTACCTCAGTCCTTGCCAGAATATCTACCGAAATTTTGCCATCTGGATGTTGCCTTGCTCACCCGCCGCAGCCAATTAAGCTCCCTCCATGCAGGTAATCTCAACCTTTTTAATCCTCTATATAATTCTTATAAAATTCAAGGACTTGCTGACTTAAAAGCCCAATCACTTTTAAAATCAACTCAACCAATACCACCAGTTAAGGACGTTAAAACTAGTCCTCAAATTTTAGAACAGAAGATTACTTCTTATCAGCAAGTCCAGGAGAACAATACCATACCAAGAGTTTATAAGATTTTGTGCATTGATGATAGCCCGGTGATGCTTAAAACTATTACAACCCTTTTAGATAAGCAGATATTTAGCGTTATTGGTGTTGATGACCCTCTCAAAGCCTTAATGCAGATTCTGCGAATTAAACCGGATTTAATTCTGCTCGATATTTCTATGCCTCAGCTAAATGGCTACAAGCTTTGCTTTATGCTTCGCAAGCACGCCAATTTTGCCACCACTCCAGTAGTCATGCTTACCGCCAGAACTGGACTAATTGATAAAGCACGAGCCAAGATGGTCAAAGCTTCGGCGTATTTAAGCAAACCCTTTACTAAAGCTGAGTTACTCAAGGTTGTCTTCTCCCAACTTGGTTCTATGCCCTAAGTTGGCTTGGGTAGATATAGACCAGCAGTCAAGCATTTTTAGATAAAAACTGCTGACATCAGGACAGTTTACTTTCTACAAGCTTCACTCTTTGAGCAATAATAAGCTGTGTGTCCAACTCGCGCAGTGAACCTAAAGCAATATGGAGATTCAGGGATGTATTCATTTTTGCTACGTCTTCCGTATCCCTCTGCAATATTTGAAGCAACGGAAACTGCTGAACGCCTTATTTGGCGCGTTAATCCATAAAGTTCCCAATCAGGAAATTTGCTGGTAAAAAGGTAACAATTAACGGCTAAATCGACGCTCCGATTCCAAATAAACTGCTCTTTGTAGCTCATAATTAGACATGCAAGGCAAGAAGTTATAAGTTTGAAGTACCTATAACTTACCACTACTGGTAGCTTTAAAAATATTATGTAATATTAAGAAGTACAGTCAAACGAAAATTAAATTATACAGTCACAAGTTTTTGACGTTCCAATTTCCTTGGCTCTTGCATGTGAGGAAAAGCTTTTGGGCGGCGTTTAACTTTTCTAGGTTCAACCCGGTCTGGACGTAAGGGCACAAGTTTATGGATAATAACTTTGAGTAGTGAGCGATAAATTTTGAGAATTTTCTTGTTATTAACCTTTAAGAACTCTTTCATGAAATTATGAAAGTGATTACGAGTTCCTTGTAGGGATAATCTTAAAGGTGGTACACCGTAAGAATTCGCAGCTTCCCACATGACAGTACGTAGTAAATTATAAGCAAGGAAATAAGCATCTGAAGGGGTGACAATCTAGCTTAAAAACCTTACGTAGCAAGGATTATAGAAGAGTGACCGAGAAAAAGATAAAAGTAAATTTAGAACCAAGCCCAACGAAAAATAAGACTTTTGTACGAAGCTTATTGATAATGGAATCAATAAAGTCTAAAAATGGTGTTTATCTTTTTATAGCCTGCACGCTTAAAACTATTGCTGTATCTTAGGTTCAGGGGTTTTCGTCACCCCCTCAGTTTTTGGCTACTTGATTGAGGGTAACACAGTTGATTTTCCTCTGTATCTGCCATTGTAACTGTTGAAGTATCAATAATCTTGACATGACGACCGCACCATAGTTGTTCTAGAGTATATTCTTCCTCTAATTTTTCCCCACTTAAAAGTGATAATCTTTGTAATAATTTTTATGGTAATCTTAAACGAGCTTGGCAATACGCACTTGTATCTGTTGATGGTAACTCTACATTTTCTGCTGATAGCCAAGCAATAACTCTAGAAACAGCATTTTGACAACTTTTCTCTGTATCTAATACCTGTGATAAAAAAGCCCATATTGTTACTATTGGGTCGAATATACGGCGATAATATTTAATTTTCAGTTCGTCAACAATTTGCTGAATCACTGATTGAGGCAGTAGTTCTCGAAAAGGCAATCCTGCACTAGTCGTAAACTTTTGCTTGAGGATTTCAACTCGATTCGGTATCTTAGAGGTAAGCATTTTAAAATTCTCTTGTACTTGGTATAAATTTTGCGCCCTCGACAAGAGATTTTTTCTACCGTAACAAGTTTTGTTTCTTTTGTTACATTTCTAATGTTACAAAGTCTGTCTCAAAGGTTTCCGCTAGAAATGAATACCACATATATTGTAGAAAGCCATATATGATAAGCCTTCAAGCCATTTCCTATTTCTTTTATCTTTTACCTCCTTCTGCCCTCTGCCTCCTGCCCTCTGCCTTTTTTCGTGCCATTCGTTTTAGAGGGGAGGGCTTTCACCTCCATCAAGAAAAAGTTCAAAGGATAACTATATATAGTTGTTTTCCTTTGGCTGCCTTATTTATTGGGGCAGCAACGAATCGCACTTGTTTCAATCCCTATTAGGGATTATTGATAGTTTAAACGGTTTAGTTTTAGTTTTAGTTGCAATTATGTTGTGTTTCAATCCCTATTAGGGATTATTGATAGTTTAAACCCTAGATTTAAGCTTTGTGTGTAGTAATCACCATTGTTTCAATCCCTATTAGGGATTATTGATAGTTTAAACTTTGCTTCAGACATTACGTAGTTATTTATCAATTGTTTCAATCCCTATTAGGGATTATTGATAGTTTAAACCGGATTTTACTAATGTTTTCATCGTATGTGGCAACGAGTTTCAATCCCTATTAGGGATTATTGATAGTTTAAACAATAAACAATATTTTTTATGAAGCATTGGAATCGTTTCAATCCCTATTAGGGATTATTGATAGTTTAAACGATTTGTGGCGCCAAAATTAATATTGCAAATAATAGTGTTTCAATCCCTATTAGGGATTATTGATAGTTTAAACCAATTCCAGCCAGAATCAGAAACAGTACCTTGTAAGTTTCAATCCCTATTAGGGATTATTGATAGTTTAAACTTTCAAGGTTATTTCGATAAACTCGAACGACTTGAGTTTCAATCCCTATTAGGGATTATTGATAGTTTAAACCACTAGACTCTTTGCGTGTACTGGGTTTTAGAGGTGTTTCAATCCCTATTAGGGATTATTGATAGTTTAAACTTCCTAAACTAGCCAAACCGCCGACACTGATATAACGAGTTTCAATCCCTATTAGGGATTATTGATAGTTTAAACCCGGTCGGTAAGTCGCTTTTAGGTTTGTTTAGTATTTCGTTTCAATCCCTATTAGGGATTATTGATAGTTTAAACTTTAGTTCTTTAATTCTCGTTTCGACTTCTTTTTGGTTTCAATCCCTATTAGGGATTATTGATAGTTTAAACTTGCTACTAATAAAGAATTAAGTAGCAATATATCGTTTCAATCCCTATTAGGGATTATTGATAGTTTAAACTTAGTACGATTGTTTCCTATGTGTGCAGCAGTGGCGCCTCGTTTCAATCCCTATTAGGGATTATTGATAGTTTAAACGTTGTAATTGTGATTCATGTGCCTGAGATTGCTTGTTTCAATCCCTATTAGGGATTATTGATAGTTTAAACGCCCGCCCTGGCACTCGCAATGGAGTAAACCAATAATGTTTCAATCCCTATTAGGGATTATTGATAGTTTAAACTGCTGGTGCCCCAACTGCTTGTAGTATTAGGTTTTCAAGGTGCATTTCCGCGAACCTCCTTATCATAACACATAAAACAGTATTTTGATTTTCGTGAAATGGCTGAAGTGCTGTCTGGATATGGTGCGCGGGTCGTTTTAATTTTCCAATGGCTGAAACCTTTGTGGTGATTGGAGTCCAGACATTTTTGTCAAACCTCATTTTTTTACACCCCCCGATCCGCGCTGATACATGGTTTAAGTTTAAAATACGTAGATATAAATAGTATTGTTTTATAGAGGCGGCTGGGACAGCCGCTCCACAAGAGTAATATTTGCCCCACAAGGATATATTTAGTTGGAGGTGAGGCAGCTTAAAAAGTCTTGTTTTAATTTGGCTTCGTCTAGGTTACGTCCAATGAAGACTAGTTCGTTTTTGCGAGTTTCGTTTTCTTTCCAAGCACGGTCTGGTTTACCTTCAAATAACATGTGTACTCCTTGGAAAACAAAGCGCTCATCTTCGCCCTCAATATTCAATATACCTTTCATACGGAATATATCAGTCCCTTGAGTTTGTAACAATTCGCTTAACCAAGCATTGAGCTTTTCTCCATCCAAAGCGCCTTTTTCCACGAGCGCGACCGATGTTACTGTTTCATCATGTTCATGGTCGTGTTCTTCGGTTAAAAACTCTGGCTCTATTTCTAACGCACGTTCTAAATCAAACGCTTTTACACCTAACAGTGCATCCATTTCTAACTCGGAGTTGCGGGTGCGGTAAATTTTAGCCATGATGTTCATCGACCGAATTCGTTTTTCGAGTTCTTCGAGTTCTTCAGGTTCGACTAAATCGGTTTTGTTTAATAATACGACATCGGCAAATGCTATTTGCTCTTGCGCTTCATCCGCATCCCAATGTTGCCAAATATGCTTCGCATCTACTACTGTGACGACTGCATCTAGTTCTAATTTTTCCTTCATGTCCTCATCGACAAAGAAAGTTTGAATTACAGGCGCCGGGTCTGCTAATCCAGTAGTTTCAATGACGAGGTGGTCAAATTTGTTACGACGCTTCATCAAGTTGCCGATAATGCGTATCAAGTCACCACGCACTGTACAACAAATACAACCGTTGTTCATTTCAAAGATTTCTTCATCAGCATCGATAACTAATTGGTTGTCGATACCGACTTCTCCAAACTCGTTCACAATAACGGCAACTTTTTTACCATGTTCGTGGGTGAGTATTCGGTTTAGAAGTGTTGTTTTGCCGGCGCCTAAGTAGCCAGTTAAAACTGTTACAGGTACTAAGGAAGTAATATCAGTTGTTGTCATAATATCGCAGAGTGTGGAGTGATAAGTTTACCTGTTAGCCAAATATAATTTTCGACTCAACGTGTTCATTTCTGGATGATTGTGAGATTTTGTTAGGTTCCATTCCTCCAACGGCACTCCCCAAACTACTTTAAAAATGGAGAAATAGCTTCAACTATTTCTTGGGAATACTCTTCGTGCATTCCTAGTGTGCCGGGAAGGGTGACGCTGATGACGTTGGGCAATGCTGATAGTGCATCCATATCAGCACGCGATTTTGGTGGTGATGATTCTCCAATTATTACCATTAAGGGTATATTTAAACGGCTTGCCAGTTCTAAATATTCTGTTCGACTGTGTACTGCATCTAAATTACCTGTAACAAATGCTGCTGGTGCAAACCTCGCTCCTGGTTTCTGAGTATTACGCCACTTGTGTTCTACAAATTCGGGTGTGAGCTTATTTGCATCAACGTATACATGGCGCCGATACATCCAGCTTAAAAAAGATGGTGCGGTATTGAGTTTATATAATAATTGTCCAACAATTGGAGAACGCACTAAATTTTTACCAATATCAGCTTGGTCACGACTTAACCCCATTGTCGGTAGAGGTCCACGCCAAGTTGGCGCCACTAATACAATCCGCGAAAATAAACTTGGTTGTTTATTGGCAAGTTCTAAAACATAAGCACTACTATGTCCCGCAGCAACAACGGCAATAGGAGTTTGTAAGCAATTTATAATGAAGTCTCGAAGAAATTGATGATAAATTGCTGGTTGATAGTCAAGAGCAGGACGCGACGAATCTCCGAAACCAGGAAAATCAACTGCGATAGTTTGGAAGTGGGGTGATAGCTGCTTGGCTATACCACTCATTTCTGAACGCATTGAGACGGTGCTAAATGCTGGAAGTAACAATACTGGAGTACCGTTGCCGAGAATCTCGTAAACTACGCGAACGCTTTGGTTTTGGTAGTTCCATGTGTATTCGTGAACGGCGCCACCAATATTAAATTTAACTGCGGTGTCTTGAGATAATAAATTTGTCATAAGTTATTGCTCCCTGTTTCCAAAGCTTTTTTTTGCATGGTTTTAAAAATATTGTAAAAACCATTAGCACGCGATGGGGTGAGACTAACGTTTAAACCAGTTTCTTGAATAAAGTCGGGAGTCAGTTGAATAATTTCTGCTGGGGTCAGTCCGTTGAGTCCTTCAACCAATAAACCAACTAAACCCTTAGTGAGTTGTGAGTCAGAATCACCAGTATATGTAACCTTCCCATCATCGAGTGCAGCAGTAATAAAAACTTGCGAGACACAACCGGGGACTTTATTTTCTGGTACTTTATCTTCTTCAGAAAGTGGGTTGAGCTTGGTTCCGTACCAAATTAACTGTTCGTACCGTCGCTTTTGGTCTGTCGCGCGTTGGAAACGTTGGACGATTTTCGCCAAGGACGGTGGCAATGATTCTATCGAAAACGACATAGCAACGGCATCAAATAATCGGGTCTTACCTTTCGAGTGTAGATTATTTGAGCATTTGTGACACTGTTTGGAATTTATAACCTTGCGCTTGTAGTGTACGCACGATTATTTCTGTCGCGGCAATCGTAGTGCCTCGTTCTCCTCCACCGTCGTGAAGTAAAATTATGGCGCCTGGAGTTACATTACTAATTACGTAGTTTGCAATTACCTCTGGATTTGAAGCGTGATAATCTTTTGGGTCTAAATTCCATAGAATATTCTTCTTATGCATTTTATTCAGAATATAGGGCAATGTAAATCTTTTATACCCATATGGCGCCCTAAATAATATTTCTTGCTTTACTCCTAATTTTCTTATTAGTTCATCCGTTTTACTTATTTCCGAACGGATGAAAGCTGGGGTTTTCCAAATAAGTTTTTGATGTGAATAAGAGTGATTACCAATCTCATGTCCATTGGCAACGAGATTTTGGATAGTTTGCGTGTGTGCTTCGATGTTTTGACCAATTGTAAAAAATGTTGCTTTGACTCCAAATTGATTTAGTAGGTCTATTAATTGGTCTGTATATGGTGGGTTTGGACCATCATCATATGTTAAAGCGACTACATACTCTTGCGTATTTACTTTAGTAAAGTATTGTCCTAATAGTTGGAATTTAGAGGTTTGGGCAAGTTTATCGAGTAATAAGTATGTAATTATAATTACTGTTATGATGATTAGTAAATACATAAGATAAGGTACTGTAGGTTGGGTGGATGCTTTGCGGAACCCAACATAGGTAAGAAAAATTGTTGGGTTCCGTTCCTCCACCCAACCGACTATCAAGCACCAGCTTAATATGTGATAGATAAATAATTGTGCTTAGTGAGAAACCCGGTTTCTTTTGGTTTCTGTTAAAGGTTGTTATGTTCAGTGTAGAAGAAACCGGGTTTCTGGGATTTCTTAAGCATCTCTTTGAGTACGAACCCAGGTTTTTTGGGGTTTGAGCAAGAAAGAAAGATAAATGCCAAGGTTCCAAATCATGTAAAACGGTATTGTAATAAGCGTGCGTGCAGGTAAGTCGGTACGTCCGAATTTAAACCATGCGCTTGTTATCGCAATAATTATAAATAATCCCTCAATACCTATAATAAGTGTTGATAGCCAACCAATACCTAGAAGTATCGATGTAAATAGAGCGAGGGTAAAGCTTAATAACCAAAGCATTACTAATAAAGATATCGGTAAAACTGATAGGTCTAAAGCGATGGCAATTAGATTAAATCTTTTTTGTTGTATTGCAGCTACGAGTAATCTCGGTACTTGTGTTAACAGGGTTTGTAAGTGTCCATGAACCCATCTTGTTCGCTGAGTGTTTCCTGCTTGTTTTTGTTCAGGAAAATACCCTGTTACTAGTGCTTCTTCACAAAATACTGGCGCAAAACCAGCTAATGTAAAATCTAGTCCGGTTTGCTTGTCTTCGACGATATTACCGCTGGCAAATCCGACTTTTTCAACTAGACACCAAGGAAAAGCCATTCCTGTACCTGCTAGTGAAGCTGGTATACCTAACCTTGCACACCCGCGCTGACGGACTAAGTTTTTGACTAAGAATGCCAGAGTTGAGACTGCGTGCCTTGCTGTAAAATTTTCTGGCGCCTTGAGTAAATTTGTTGATTGAATGGGTCGATTTGTCGAGACTGCCATTGTTGCCAAGCGTTGTATTGTACCTGAATGTACGGTGCAATCTGCGTCAATTACCACAACAACATCGGGTGGATTGGCGTTCAAATATTTAAATCCAAAGTCAAGTGCATATCCTTTGCCTCTGTTTTGTAAATCAAACCGTTCTATAACAGTGGCGCCTTCTGCACGCGCAATATCAGCTGTTTTGTCGGTGCAATTGTCAGCAACTACCAATATTTGTACATTCGTCGTTGAAGCGTATATTGCTGCTAACGTGGTTTGAATACTTTTTGCTTCGTTATGTGCTGGTATTAAAACACATACTTTTGGTTGATGATGAATATAGTTTGCATGATTACGCTTAGGTAATAAAGCTGCCATGCATTCAATAAACAAAATTGAACAAGGAAATGCTAACAACAGCGAAATTACTTGCAAAAAATTATTAACGATTGTAAAGGAGAAAATGTTAGTCAGCATGATATATCTACTTATTAAAAAAGTCAAGTTTTTGGGCAACACTTGTGAAGATGAGCAACAAATTGCTATTTAATGACAATTTGCACAGCCAAATTAATGTTTTTTTTGGTATGCGGAATTTGCCTTCAAGAAGATTCTTGCAGAGCCATTAAAAGGAATATATTCTTTTATTGATTTATAATATGCCCTCAGTAAATTAATTATTTATTTTTCATAAAACTTTAGGCGCCGTTCGTAAAGTTTTTACAATTGGCTGTAGATTGTGAAGATTGGCAACGGATAGAACGGATGAAACGTATTAAGAACATAGACTAAATGTTATATGCTTTTATTATGTGTAGAGAGATTAATTAACTACTTGTTTGAACTTTGTATGACAGCATATAATAACTTACCTGCGCCATATTTGATTACATCAGCACTAGGTGAATTTATTTCTGTTTGTACTTTATTTATATTATCTTTAGCTATTGCCTTATCTACATATGCTATACTTAAAGTAATACCTATACTACGAACGACGCCTGTAAATTTTTCTATGTGGGTAGTAAAATAATTTGTAGAGACTAAACATGTTTAGTCTCTACGTAGGGGTAACTAAATTGACTAATAGTTTAGAACAATTTCGCAAGCGTGCTTAAACGTTCATAAACAGAGACGAGTCTATCTCCACGAAGTTCAACAGCAGCAGTGGGATAATTGCGGATAGCTCCAAGCAGAGTTACTTCACCATTTTGCTTTATAGACTCACTCAAAGCGGTTCGCAGTGTGCGTTCGTCTAGTTGTTTTCCAGGAGGACGAACAACTGAGCCAATTTGGTCTACCAAAACTGGCCCTGCCCAGCTTGATAATAAGCTATCTAAAAAGCCTGGGTCGGCTTTTATGCCTGCTGTTAGTGCTTTACGAGCAACCGCAGGAGTTTGTTGAGATGCTTGTAAATAAGCTTTTAGTACAGGTGTGGTCTGACCAGTATTCACAAACTGATTTAATTCATTGGTAGACACTTTCCCTTGGAAGGAGCCGTATTTTAAAATAACTTGTTCGGCAGCATTCGCATTAGTGCTAAAAAGTAGAACACTAGCACTGGCTCCCAAAATTACCAATGGGTTAACTACAAAATTTAAGTGCCGTTGCTTGATATGCTTAAAAAATTTCAAAATCTGCATTCTTAACCAACTGTCATATTCTAAGAACATAAGTTCCATTATAGAAACTCAGTAGGCTTGCTATCTCTAACTTACGACACATAAGAAACCCGGTTTCTTGGTCGATATACTGTAATACAAATAAGGATTTAGCGTAGAAACCGGGTTTCTAACTTCGCATTACGGCATCTAATAACTTAGCACCACCATATCTAATTACATCAGTACAAGGTAAACCAGTTTCTGTTTGAACTTTAGCTATTTCTTGTTTAGCTGTAGCTTCATCTAGATGTGCTGTATTCAAAGCAATACCTACAACAGAGGCGCCTGTAAATGCTCCTGCACCTTTTGCGACTATTTCGTACAGCTTGATAACTTCGTTCAACGGAGGAATGGGTATACCTTCCATTACTTCGGTTTGCCCTGCCCGATGTACGAGAATCATCTGTGTTGCCTGCGAACCTCGTATTAAAGGTAATGTTGCTGTTGATGCTGGATGTAACAGCGAACCTTGTCCTTCGATGTGTAAAATATCATAGTTTTTTCCATATCGCATTACCATTTGCTCAACGGCGCCTGCTGCATAATCTACCCGTATAGCGTCTAAAGGAACTCCGTCACCTTCGAGCATTAACCCAGTTTGCCCGGTTGCTAAAAATTTAGAACGCCATCCTCTTAATCGAGATGCATGGTGTAATTCTATACTAGTAGACATTTTGCCTACAGCCATGTCAGTGCCAATAGTTAATACACGACGACAAGGTAAATTGCGTGCTTGTGCTGTTCCTATACCTAAATTAGATGGTTCCTTTCGCACATCCCAAATTAGCTGACCAGGTTTGAGGAGTGCTTTGAGTTCGGGGATATTTTCTAAAGGAGTATGTAACCCATTAAATATAGACATTCCTGCTTTAATAGCATCCTTTAATTCGTGCCAATAATCATCAGGTAAGGCGCCACCTTTAGGAGCAATGGCAATGACTAAAACTTCGGGTTGATATTTCAAAGATTCTGCAACCGAACCGACTATTGGTACATCGCGCTTAATACCCGTTAATTCAACTATTGATTTGCCAGCAGATTCTTTATCAATTGCAGCAACTATTGGAGCTTCGCTATATCGCAAGAGCGACAGTCCAGTTTTTCCAATCGTTCCAGTAATTCCTCCGTGTAAAAGAATTGCAACCCTTTGATTAAGCGCTAACCGCACGATATTCTACCCCCAAACCTGGTAAATCATTAGGAAATAGGCGCCCAGATTGTAGAACCGCACCACAAAAAGGGTCATCTATAAGATTAAGATGACTGTCTAAATCTAGATAGTCTGCTAACGGAGAAATTTGTGCAGCAGCAGTATTTGTCAATGCGCTATCTGAATAACAACCAAACATAACTTGCAATTCATAGGCGCGTGCTACATGTATCATCCGTATTGCCTCGGTTAAGCCACCCGACTTCATCAGCTTGATATTAATACCATCGATGCTATTTGCCAAGTCTGGAACATCTTGACTTATAAAACAACTTTCGTCTAAAAATATCGGCAATGGCTGTTTAGCTTTCAATTCCGGTAATTCTGCCTCTTTTCCTTTTGCCAAGGGTTGTTCAATATATTTGATATTTAAATCTGCTAACCACCTACCCATTATAATGGCATTCTCCAAACTCCAACCACCGTTGGCATCCACAAATATCTCAAGATTTGGCGCTGAATCTTGTACAGCAAGTAACATTTGTTTGTCAGCTTCGATACCTTCTTTGCTACCAAGTTTTACTTTCAAAATTTTAATATCAGCGTATTCCAGCCATTTTTTAACTCGTTCTCTTGCACCATCAGGTGTATTTATACCAATCGTTACAGAAGTAGGAACAATCGTATTTCTATCTAAACCCCATATTTTCCATAGAGGTAAACCAACACTTTTGCCAAACCAGTCGTGTAAAGCGATATCTATTGCCGCGCGTACTGGGCTGATAATATTAGCTTCTATTAAAACTTGTTCTATACGGTGACGCTCATAGGGAGTGAATTCTTCTAAAGTTGGCGCCAGCTTCAGTAAGCTTGAGTAAATCATTTCGGTAGTTAAAGCACCACCTCCCGCACTAAACGGTGATGCTTCACCCCACCCTTCAATACCATTGTGTAAAATTTTTACCCATACATTTGTTGTCTGCGCTGTTGTACCATAACTAATTTTGAGCGGAAAACGTTTTGTTAGGGTAAATAATTTTACATTTATTTGCATGATTCTACTTTATTAGACGAAGGAATTTTACGTAAATGCACTTGTACCATTAATGTCATAGTACCTTTTTCTACCTCCATCTTTTTAACACGAAAAGCAGTCCCGCCCATTTCTAGATGAGGTGCTTCTGTCAATTCTTTAAGTTTTTTAATCAAAGCTGTAATGAAATCAAGGGTAATACCTTCATTTTCAGCACATACAAAGCTTTCGAGTATAATTGGTGAGGTTTCAGTACGAGGGCAAATAATAGCTTGAAACGTTAATGGGCGTGTGGCGCCTGCTTGTTCGAGTAAAATTTTACCGACAACCTTTATTTTCTTTGGTTCAGGTAAATGAATACGGATAAGTTGGGGTTTAAAAGTAACGGTATCACCGTTTAAGTCTAAAGCTAGTCCCTTTTGTAGGAAGCTACGAACCCAGTTAGTAGTCATCGCACGGTTTAAATCATCCTCGGTCAATACCACACGGGCATTTGCATTAACAGGTTGGTCAAATTCGACTTTACCAAAAACAGCGTTTAAAGGATTAACTGAAACAGTATCGGTTTGCAACTGAAGTTCTTGTATGCGAACACCTTGCATTTCCAAACCTTGTCCCTGTATCCCAACTCCATCAACTTCTCCTTGAAGAAGTTTTAATATATCAGTTTGAATATCAACGTCAATTTCTTCAACATTATCAAACGCAAGACCCACACTTGTTTCAATCGCTTTAGAGACTAGCGTCCCTTCCATATTTTGTTCAGTTTTCACAATTTTACCATTAAGATTTTGTCAGCTCTGTAAATCTAGACGCTAGACAATAAAAATTAATCTACATTCCGAAGGTAATATTTAATTTTAATGATTCTACCATTGATAGAAGGCGCCTTGTTTTTATCTTGTGGAACAGTCAATTATCTTGTGGAACAGGCATCCCTGCCTGTGTCTTTTATATTAAGGGCGGGCAAGGATGCCCGCTCCACAAGAAGAGGTTATTTGTTTTATTTTCATTGGTACACCTGAAGATGGAACAATAGTAATACCACGACGCATAGGTTTAACAGGGTGCCTATCAACAAGTTCAAGTTCAAATTGTGATAAAATTGCAGCCATTACTAGCTTCAATTCATACATGGAAAAAGCAGAACCTACACATCCTCGATACCCACCTCCAAAAGGTAAATATTCAGTTGAAGAATATTTTTGATTTAAAAACCTATCAGGATTAAACTTTTCTGGTTCTATGTAAGTTTCACTACGATGATGCGCTAAATAAATGCAAGGAACTAAAACAGTACCAGTTGCATATTTAACACCACTTATTTCTACTGTTTCTTTTGTCATACGTGGAGTACAAATTAATGCTATAGGGTGAAGTCGCATTGTTTCTTGACAAACAGCAGAAAGATACGGCAATTTAGTAACTTCGTTTGGTGTTACACTTTTTAATTCATTAATAATCTTATCTTTAACATTTGGATGTACATGAATTAAATAAAATAGCCACTGTAGAACACCAGCAGTTGTTTCATACCCTAAAAGTAAAAGCGATATTAACTGGTCTTTTAACTCTTCGTCGCTCATCACTTGTCCGTCTTCATCGCGTGCGGACATTAATAAGCTTAAAATATCAGTTAGCGAATCATCTTGTAACTGTCGCCTTTCTGAAATCTCAGCATAGACAAGATTATCTATATCTTGCTTACGCTTAAGATAATTTCCCCAAGGACTCCATACACCTAAATCTTGTTGTAGCGGTGGGAAGAAAAATAAGCTGGAGTACCAAGGTGTAGTAATATCATCTAATAAAGCGCTGAGGAGTTGTTTGAGCTTTTCATACCTGGCGCCTGGACTAATACCGAATACTACTTGTAGTATAATTTGTAAAGTAATATCAGGCATTACATGCTGCATTGACACTACTCTCCCTTCTTGCCAGTTTTTGGTGACATCTTGAGTAATAGTATATATAGTCTCACCGTAAGACTTCATCCTATCACCATGAAAAGGCGGCATCAGTAAACTACGCTGACGATTGTGCTGTAGACCTTCTTGGAGGACAATAGAATTGGCGCCGAACAGTGGTTTAAATACGTGAGTTGCTTTTTTAAAGTCTAATTTCTGTGCGGGAATCGCAAAACATTCAGATATAGCTTGCGGATGACCAAAAAATACAACAGGTGGCGAGTTTATACCTAGTACCCGCATTGTAAAGGTATCGCCATATTTAGCTGCGCTTTTATCTAGAAATTTGGTAGGGTTAGCGATTAATTGAATAGTTTGTATTAAAGAAGTCATTTTAATAAAATTGAATTAATTCTCTTGTGGAACAGGCATCCTGCCTGTCAAAAATTGAGGGACTGTTACAAATTAAGGGCAGGGCTGTTACAAATTAAGGGCGGGCAAGGATGCCCACCCCACAAGATTATCTCACAGAACTTATATTACAGGCGCCTGTTTAATTAGCGGAACCTGGTTCAGCTATCTGACGGTGCATTTCAGTTTTGGCGCCATCGGGTAGAACCTTAGCAACTGCGCCTTGAATTTTTGTCATAATTGAACCAGCAACAATACTTTCTTTACCAGCCATTAAAGCCTCAAATCCTTGTTTTGCGACTTCGGCAGGGTCATCCTTTAGACCTGCACCTGCCTTTGTATCGTCCATATCCGCACGGTGGAAGAAGTTGGTGTCCGTCGGTCCAGGCTGAAGTGCTGTAACAGTTATACCTGTCTCTTTCAACTCATTACGTAAGGAGAGTGAGAAGGATTGTATAAACGCTTTGGAAGCTGCATAAACTGCCTCGAATGGTCCGGGCATTATAGCAGCAATCGATGAAGTAAAGAGAATTTTACCTTTGCCACGTTCGAGCATATCCTTTACCACTCTTTTCGCAAGATGGACGGACGATACAACGTTCAGGTTGATAAGATTAAGTTCGTCTTGTAAGTCAGTTTCGCGTGCAAAATCACCACCAACACCGACACCCGCATTAATAGCGATAGCATCCACAGGTCGGTTAAGAGATTTTATCTTGTTATAAAAAGTCTCAACGCCTTCATAAGTCGCAAGGTCAGCTTGCACCGTCTCAATTTCAGCTTTTGAAGTTTGAGCGATTTCTTTTGCAACGGATTTTATATTTGAACCTGTCGCAGTAATCAGCAAATCATAACCATTTTTAGCGAACTGTTTCGCAAGCTCGTAACCTATACCATTAGAGGCGCCAGTTACAACTGCCAAAGGTATAATTGATGAATTCACAATTTTATACTTCTACATATAACAACGCTTACAATCCTAAAAAGCCAGCGTCAAGATTACGTCTTTCCAACGAAGTATCGTTAATTGTGCTTAAAGCTAGTTTTATCAAGTTGCGGCGCCTTCAGTTGCCAATTGCCCCAAGCGCTTTAAAATACTAAGAACAATATATAAGTCATTTCCCGGATTGAAAATATAGAATAATCTAGATAATAAATATTTAGGTGCCTCCTGTTTAATCAGTTTTACGAACAAGAAACTGGCGCCGTTAGTAATTAAACCGTATACTGGTTTATCAGAATTAGAAAGTGCTAACATATAGGACAAAAGTTGTGGTTTAGCAACTTCCACAGAAAAAGCTGCTTGTTTAGACTCAATTACCGCCACTGTGATCTGTTCCAATAAAACTAGTACATCGATATTTCCTTTAAATATTACTCCTTCGTCTTCAGCAGATATTTGCACTGACTGTTCAGATTTGACGTGGAATGGAGATAAATAAAAGTCGGCTAAATCCAAAAGTGATGATAAGATTACCATCTTGACCGTGTTTTCAAGCAACGGAGGATACTCAAGTAAGTTTGAGTAACCAGCTTTCGCCCGATCTAGTCGTAGCTTTTCACTCTCTGTAATTTCCGGTAAGTCGTCTTGCCATTCTCGAAACAATTGTTCGTCTTCGAGGAGTCGGAGTCCAAATTTGGTTTTTAACTCTAGTAAGGTTATGTCTCTAGCTTGTATTATTGCCATAGTAATTTAATAATATGGTTATGTTATATTATTTGGGCGTTTTACTATATTACAATAAGCCAAACCTGTCTGCTAGATACTCGTTATAGCGTCTCATAGCTTCCATACGAATGGCGCCACCAATTGCTAATTCAATTCCAGCTTCTGCTTGTGCTTCAATAATAGGAGTAATGACATTATTTAGCCAATCTAAACCATGTTTTTCGTCGGCTTCTAAATGGTTATAAAAATATTCGCATTTTACCAGCGCATCTAAAGAAATAGTGCGGATCGATGGAGAAATGCAAGTACAACCGAAGGGAATTAAAAAACAAATTACAATTTATGAAATAGGTGGTATCGCTGGAAAGCATAACTTATATTTACCCCAAAAAACGAAAACATTTGTAGGGCAGGTTTGAATACCAAGTCTGTTCTAATTGTTCCAACGTCAACGACTATAATAACCTGTTGATATAAATAGGACGGTCGGGAGCGGAAACTAAACCTCGGCGTTTAGGGTTTACTTTGGTTTTTGTGACTAGTTCTAATTGTACTGATGTGAGCATTCTTGCCAGCACTAATTTCATTTCAAACTGAGCAAACGCTAGCCCAATACAACGTCTGGCGCCTCCACCAAATGGTAAAAACTCGTAAGCTGAATATTGCCGTTCTAAAAATCTTTCTGGTTTAAATTGCTCTGGATTTGGGTATAAATCTTTACGACGATGCGTGTTATATATTGAACCGTAAACTAAGGCGCCTGGTTCTAAATTATAGCCACATAGAGATATGGGTTTTTCGACTCTACGGGGAAAGGTAAGCAGTCCTACTGGGTATATTCGGAGAGTTTCGTTACAAACGGCGGTTAAGTAAGGTAGTTTAAAAATAGTGTTTGAATCAGGATTATCGCCTAAGCTATTAAGTTCGCTCAGTAATTTAGTTTTAACGTTCTCGTTCTTGTAAATAAAATATACTGCCCATGCCAAAGCTGTTGCTGTTGTTTCGTGACCTGCTGTTAATAATGTCATGAGTTCATCACGCAGTTCCACATCAGTCATTGCTTGTCCGTCTTCATCGCGCGCTGACATTAATAAGCTTAAGATATCAATGCGCTTTTCAAAGTCTAGGCTACTGCGTCGTTCTTGAATTTCTTCGTAAATTATTTTATCGGCTTGTTGCAGTAAAGTATCAAAGTCACGGGCAGGGTTTAATGAACCTAATACTTTGCCGAATATTGGGAAAGTGGCAGCAGCAAGAGATAACGGAGAGCTTGTAGAATCTAAAATATTTTTCAATACTTGCTCTAATTCTCGTGCCGGCGGACTATCGTACAGTCCAAACACAGCTTGCATGATAATCTTAAGCGTAATAGTTTGCGTAACGTTGCGAATTGAAAAGCGGGCGCCAATTTGTAATGTAGATATAACTTCCGAAGTAACTTGATTAATAATATCTGCATACGCGCGCATACGTTCTCCGTGTAATGCGGGCATAACTAACTGTCGTTTACGCAAATGTTGTTTTCCACTAGCGGTAATTACTGACTGCGTTCCGAGTATAGGTGTAAAAATATTATTTAGCTCACCAGGAGCAGATAATTCTTTTGTATCACTTGTTAAAATAGTTTGCAAAGCATCAGGATTACTAATAAAAACAGCCGCGTAATCAGGACGTACATTTAAACTATAAATATCACTATACGCAGAGGCGCATTCGTCCATATATGACATTGGTGTAAATATCCACCGCAGTAATTGTAAAGTGCTAGAAGTACGAGGCGTAGGTGGTAAATGCATATCTGGTTTATAAATAGAACCGACATTACTAATTTTACACTCTACCTTTAACACTCATATTTATAACTCGATTCGGACCCGTCACCAAACCGCGTCGTCGTGGTCTAACATCCTCAGTAGTAGCAAGCTCCAACTCCACTAACTTCATAACCGTAGCTAGAACAACCTTTATTTCCAACATCGCAAAAGCATTACCAATACATCGACGTACACCACCACCAAAAGGTAAAAATTCATACGGTGAAAATTGTTTATCTAAAAATCTTTCTGGACTAAATTGTTTCGCTTCTGGATATATATCCTCACGTCGATGAGTTAAATAAATCGAACCCATAATATAAGTTCCTGGTTCTAAATCATAACCACACAAATTAACTGGTTCTCTAACCTCGCGCGGAAAAGTCAGCATTCCTACAGGATAAATTCGTAGAGTTTCGTTACAAACAGCACTCAAATACGGCAGCTTATTAACAGCATTAAAGTCCATATTATCCAAACCATCTAGTTCAGCTAATAACTTATAACGTACTGATGGTGTTTTATGTATCCAGTAAAATGCCCAAGTTAAAGCTGTTGCGGTTGTCTCATGTCCAGCACTCAATAGCGTTATCAACTCATCACGTAATTCTACATCGGTCATCGCTTCCCCGTTTTCATCGCGCGCTGCCATTAGTAAACTTAAAATATCAGTACGTGATGGGTCAGGATTTTCTCGACGTTCGGCAATTTCCGCGTATATTAACTTATCTACCATTTCACGGCGCCGTAAAAAAATTCCCCACGGTGTTAACTTACCTAAATCGCGTTGTAATGCAGGGTAATATAACATCAGCGCACGTAAAGGTGAACTACCACCAGCATCCATCATAATGCTAATAACCCGTTCGAGTTCAACTGCACGCTCAGAGTTATATAATCCAAATACAGCTTGCATTATCACCCGTAGAGTTATAGTTTGCATTTCAGAACGAATACAAATAGTTTCCGAAACTTTCCAGCTTTGAACAACCTCTTGAGCAATATTACTAATAGTTTCAGCATAATTATGCATCCGTTCACCATGAAAAGGTGGTGTTAATAACTGTCGCTGACGTTTATGTGTTTCACCGCTAACTGTAATTACAGAATTTTTGCCTAGAAGTGGTTCAAACACCGAATTTAAATTGCTAGGCGCCGCGAATTCTTTAGAATCACCTGTTAAAATTTGCTGTAGCGCTTGCGGGTTGCTAACCAATACAAGTGGCAAATTTAACTGCACCGTAAAAATATCACCATAACGCTTTGCACAATCTTCCATAAACCACATGGGAGTAGCAACCCATTGAAGCATTTGTACAATTGCAGGAGTTTGCGGACCGTTTGGAAGTTTCATACTTGTATGTAGAGAAGTATTACTTCTGTTGTGCCATTGAAACCCCAAATTAATTATTAATTATTTATAAAAAATTATAAATCCGTAGGATAGGCATCTTGACTGTCCTAGGTAGTATAGAAAATTTTGTGCATCCTTTAAAAGGATTTATTATTTGAAGTTGACCATTTACAATTAAACCGTCTTGCATGTCTTCTGAATAAAGAATATTTGCTCCTGCTGATAATGCACTAGCTAAAATTAAACCATCCCAAAAAGATACACTGTATCTACTACGGATATCAGATGCGTATTCGAGAATACTAATGTTAAAATTAACTACAATACAACGGCTACAAAGAGATTGGATAACAGCTTTAGTTTGTTGCTCATTAAAAGCTGCTTTTTTTAAAAAATTAGCACAAATTTCATTTATGACTTGCGTACTAATAATTACTTCAACAGAAGTAACGTTAGTCGCTATGCTACGCTTCCTTTCTTTCTCTGCAACCGGAATCCTTTTGTCATCAAACAAACGATAAAGCCAAACATTTGTATCAACGAATGATGCACCATTACTCATAACTATCGATTATAAAGTTCTTCGCGGCTAAGAAAACCATCAACTGGAGCAGGATTTTCTGTTAACTCATCAATAATATCTTTTTGCCTACGTAAGTTATGATTCACCAAAATTATGACTTTAATATCGTCTCCTTCATTTAGTTCTTGTTTATACTCATCGGGAACTTGGATTAATCCATTTTGGACTTTGGTTTGAAATTCAACAGCAGCAAGCATTTTTAACCTCTGTTATACATATGTATTATAATATCGTAACGTACCATTAACCCAAAACAAAGCGAAAAACCTGCTGTAAGGGTAAATCACATAGCTCCTTTAGAGAGCTTAAGCGCAATTATAATAAGAGTATAACGCTTACTGATTAATTTCTCGTCTTTGTACAATTGCCTCTAAAGTCACAAAACCATCGTTTTGTTCGACTGCTTGTTGTAATTGTCTGGATGCAATAACATCTTCTAGGTCTTCTAGTCGCTTTAAGTCCTCTACCGTTACAATGGCGACTGCTGCTTTACCGTGTCGTTCAATTACGATGCGTTCACCTCCATGCTCTACTCGGTTAAGCACGTCTTGGAAGTTTACGCACGCTTCTGTCAAGTTGATAATATTTGTCATAAATCAGGGTACACATGTACAGTGATTATATCTTTTATAGGCACAGGCGGGGCGCCTATCCCACAAGAGCTTGTATGTAGCTAGCAAATAAACGTATTACCCAGGCTTGCTTATTATAGTATTGCGGAAAACAAATAATTAGGGGAACCGGGAAGTTGTAAAATCTTTGTTAAATTGGACAAGCGCACCATTCGGTTCAAGGGTGGTGAGTTTATAATCGCTTCTCTTTGTAATAAGCATCTTTAAGGTACCTAGCATGACAGCAACAACCCCAAAGCCAACTTCAGTTATTCCCAATTTTTGTGAAGGCATACAATATTTTGGGGAACCTCTGCCAGACTTTGATAAGTATGGAAAAGAAAGTGCATTAAGTGGTAATGCCGTTAACCCCAGTGATGATGCGGCAGTATACCAGACACTTGTCTACGCGGATGCACTCCGTTACTTAACTTTACAAGTGACTGGTTCCAAAGCTTCAGGACACCCAGGTGGTTTCGCGAGTCAAGCTGAAGCTTATGCTGCTTTAGTCATGCTGGGTCACAAAAATATTGTCACCGAAGTGGGACACCATGCTCCCGGTTTTTATAGTGCCATGTTCCTCGACCGTTCGCTCGAAGATATGGGCATTTCTACAGTGCAGCAACTACGCGACCGTTTCCGTGAAAAGCATGGACTGCTTGGACACCTTTCTGGATATATTCCTGGTATTCTGGCGCCAGCTGGACCATTAGGGCAAGGGCAGCACTTTGCAATGTCAGCAGCGTTACTTCATCGTGATAAGCTTTTCCCTTTCACTGTTGGTGATGGTGGTTTGGGTGAACCTTATATTATGAGTTCGATGGGTCATTTTCATACTGCGTACCCAGATGTAACAAATTTCTTACCAGTGTTGGTATGGAATGGTTTCAGCCAAGAACACCACAGTATGGTATCAACCAAATCTAACGCAGAGATGATAGCTTACTGGCAAGGTAATGGTTTTGAAGAAGTTATATTAGTTGACGCGAAAGACTTTGACGATAAAAACCAGCCTGGTGATTATGTTGATAGTACAGCTTTTTCGTTCTCTAAAAGGATTGAGTTTACTAAGGCTATTTTAGAAAATGTCGATAAAGCAGCAAAGTCAGCACTTGGTGGCAAATTAACCGTCTTTATTATTAAACAATTAAAAGGTGCTGGAGTTCACGCACGTGGCGCCAAGTCACACAACTTGTATCCTAAAGATACGCTTGATGCTCCTCACATTGCTAACGCACTCAAAGAACGCGCGTTACCTGCTGAAGTTTGGCAGTTAGTTAGAACCAACTTAGAAAAAGCAGGTGGTGGCCCAGCATCCAAGACCGCTGTCACCGAATTTGAGCTACCATTAGCTGATATTGGCGCCTTACCTTTAGAAGAATATGAAGTAGGTGGTGAAGCGAAAGTTTCTACCACAGCAATGGGAAGATTAGTAGGAGTCGTGGGACAAAAAGACAAAAACTTCCTTGTCACCAACGCTGATGGTAACGAAGCATCAGGTATTGCCAATATCAACCAAGCGCTTAAAATTAATCACCCTGTTAAAGATGACTTGTATAACCAAGCACCTGGTGGGCAAGTTTATGAACCATTAAGTGAAGACGCTTGTGCGGGTCTAGCAGTTGGTTTGGCATTAATGGGCGCCAGAACATTATGGTGTTCTTACGAGTCGTTTGCAATTAACGGGTTGCCAATTTTTCAAACAGTTACGCAAGCAATGGCTGAATTACGGCGCCAAACACCGTCTACAATTACGTTATATACAGCAGGCGCCTTAGAACAAGGACGTAACGGTTGGACTCACCAACGTCCTGAAATCGAAGCTTACTTTGCCTCAATGATGCGTAATGGAAACGTTTTCCCGGTATTCCCACCTGATGCTAATAGTATTCAGGTTTGTTACGACTGGGCATTAACTACTAAGAATAAGGGAATTGTAATTACTGCCAGTAAATCACCTTTGGCAATTAGAACTACTTTTGCACAAACACGCGAAGGTTTAGAAAATGGCGCCGTAGTTTTGCAAGAAACTGCTGGAAGTAAAACAGTTGTATTTGCAGTAATTGGTGATATGACATTAATTCCTGTTTACGAAGCTGCTAAGGCACTTCAAGAACAAGGTATAGGAAGTCGTATCGTTTCTGTTATTAATCCTCGTCGCTTATATCGTTCTTCGGATGTAGCTTGGGATACTTGTTCTGAGCCTGATGGTGGGTTTATTGATGATGCGAAATTTCATGAGATGTTTGGAGGTGATGCTTTAATTGGTGTTACTGGTGGCGCCTCGGCTATGCTGGAACCTATTATGTTACGTAGTAATTGTGCGCGAGATACTTTTGCTTGGAAGCGTGGGGAAACTACCGCTAGTGCAGGTGAGTTGATGGCGTTTAATGGGTTGACTGCTGATGCTTTGGTTAAACGGGGGATGGAGTTGGTTGGGTAGAACCCGTCACACATTATTTGTCATACATCATTCGTCATACATCATCCGTCACCCTCAAGGGTGCGGCTACACGAACAAAGCCCGCCTTCGCGGGCTATTTTTTATGTTTCTTGTTAGGTATATAATATTGTTTATTAGCCTGTGTATGTAATTTTAGCTGCATTAAATGTGAAATGTATAATAATGTCAATACTACTCGGTTAAGAAAAAAAATCCCCCCTTGCCCCCGAATTCGGCTACGGTGTACACACAACTCCTTGGCAAGGGGGGTTTTTGAAGCAGGGGAGCAGGGGAGGTGGGAATTGGGAGAAAGTAAAAGCAGGTGGAGGAATGCCCTGCTTTGGGCATTAAAATTTTTTATTTACGAGTAATTAACCAAGGCGATGGATTATTAATCATATTAACCAAACCAGATAAAATTTGATTGTAGCGAGCGTAAAAGTCTCGTCCATTTTCAGAGCTAATATAACCACAATCGACAGCATAATCGATCCAAGTCTGAGTTTCAGCGGCTTCTGCTTCACTGTCATTCAATTTTGCAATAAAAGCCGCCTCATAGCGCCTTTTTCTTCAAGCTTCAGCTAGATTGGCGCAAACGGAGCGTGAAGAGCGGCGAATATGTCGGCTGGTTAAAGAAAATTTTTCTTCGGAAGGAAATTGAATTTGGACTCTTGCACGGCGAACCATAACTAATGCTTCTCTTGTAGCACGGTTAGTGCGCGCATCTGCGGGTACGTTAATTATATAAGTACCCTCAATCGGCTGTTGACTTAAATATTCATACAGCAATATAGATTGATCTAATAAGCGACGGTCTTGGCAAACTCTTACTAATATGTGGTTATATTGATTTGGTACAGTCGCGAATTCTTCAAATAAATCGCTCTCACGGTCGCCGATGTGAGTCATCATCGTAGCACCTCCGCAAGCCAAACAGCGTTGACTTTGCTGTGCGGATAATAGCCATTTATAAGACTCCTTATCTTCTATCTCTAACTTTTGGTAATTTATGAGCGTGCTTTGAAGCATGGTCTACATCTCGACTCCAAAGTTGAACCGTACTTAGTCCAAGTGGAAAGCCGTTTTGTGCATCTAATATTAATGTCGGATGAATAAAAAACCGACATCTTTATTGTTACCAACAACCCCTAAATCTTCTAACTTTAACCTACCCACATGAGACTGCAAGTTGACTTCACTGCTATCACTAATTGCTAGTACATGTTTTTCTTCAACTTGTAAACTGCTACATTCAATAATATGCGGAACTATTTTTGTGATAAAAATATTAATTACTGGAGCATTAACATTCATTATTACAATTTGAGCAAATCGTAGTAACACAAATAATATACTTACTCCAATTGATTCATCGCATATCATCAAAATCTTCTGATTGCGAATTTTGATTGCTTCTTGAAGATCTTTTAAGGTGAGACGAAATTCAAATTTCATAATTTTATGTTTTGTCTATTTTATGAATATTTACACCCTCAAGGGTGGGGCTATACGAACGAAGCCCGCCTGCGGGGGCTAATTAAGTTATATTTCCCAATCGGAGACTATATTTTTATGTCCGTGGTGTTGAGCTTGATTTCTGATATAGTCTGCAACTTTATCAATACCGCGATGACTAACGGTAAAGGCGCCGTAGCCTCCTTGCCATTTAAAAAATGTACCTGGCTTAATTTCATGAGTAACAAGATGCGATGAACTTCCTTTGGCTTTACCTATTAGCTCTGATATTGTCAGATTAGGTGGATAACCTGTAAGAAGATGCACATGGTCTGCTACACCACCAATAGCTATAACCGTACATCCCAAATCATTGCATTGTTTCACAATGGCGTTATAAATAATATTTTGGATATCTGGTGTTACCAACGGAAGTCTATCCCATGTTCCCCAAACGCAATGTAAATATAATTGCGTAAAATTTTTTGTCATGTTGGTTTTAATAAATTTCAAAGATGCTAATCCTATATTTCCCCAACAACATAAATAAATAACATCTCCCCCACCTAGCCCGCCTTCGCGGGCTTCGCTCGTATAGCCCCACCCTTGAGGGTGAGGGAAATTTAGATGATGATTCAGGAATCATAAATGCAGACGAAGTAGTTAATATCCTAGCGAATTTTGCGTCATGGCAGAGCTTGTGGTGCATGGAATATTGGCTCTCGTGACAAATTAGCTGTGGGTAACTTTATCTCTTAACAAGCTTTTATGCAAAATACATCTTTTCGCGAACGCTTTCCGCAATTGTTTAGCGGGTTATTTGCTTTATCATTGGCGTTGGTGGCTGGTTCGTTTATCGGCGCCAGTGCTATTCGCAACCTTAAACAAACTGACGTAGTAACGGTAACAGGTTCAGCAAAACGCCCTATTCGTTCAGATTATATAATTTGGCGGGTATCTATTTCCAGCCAGCAACCAACAGCCCAAGCTGCATATCAAGAACTTAAAACTCGTAGCGAACGGTTACAACGTTATTTCAAAGATAAACAGGTCGCTGATAATGCTATAACGCCAA
This sequence comes from Calothrix sp. PCC 7103, assembly GCF_000331305.1. Lineage (GTDB taxonomy): Bacteria > Cyanobacteriota > Cyanobacteriia > Cyanobacteriales > Nostocaceae > Dulcicalothrix. The sequence goes on from NZ_KB217478.1 coordinate 3,414,417, forward strand.
GTTCTATTGACACATCTACAGTTCCTGAAGTTGTGAATGGACGTGAAACAGGAAAAATACTAGCTTATCGTCTTAACCAACGATATGAAATTCGCTCGTCTGAAGTTGAACGGATAGCTCAACTATCGCAGCAAGCAACGGAATTAATAAATGAAGGAATACCTATAGTCTCTGAGGCGCCTGAATATTTATACACGCAACTTAGTAAACTACGAGTAGAAATGGTTGCTGATGCTACTAAAGATGCCAAAGCTAGGGCAGAAGCGATAGCTCGCAGCACAGGAAATCGTATCGGAGCAGTACGTAGTGCAAAAACAGGAGTATTCCAAATTACATCACGCAACTCAACTGCTGTTAGCGATTCTGGTATTTACGATACCTCATCTGTTGATAAGGATATAACCGCAGTAGTATCAGTTGAATTTGGGGTTGAGTAAATTATAGTTAATTGAAATACTGGCGCCAAGACTTTTATTGTTGGTTGAGGCGCCTTCTATACAATTGCCCGTGCGTGTGCAATTTTCCTACTATTTATAGGGGGTTAGGGGGAGATCAACACTTTCTCTCACCAACATATCCAACTCAAACTGCATTTTACGAACAACCATTTCATAACAATCATTCACATAAACCTTATCTAACGCTGCCTCCGCACCATACTTTTCAAATACAATTGGTGGACATACTCTAGTATGAATAGTTACAGGTAATGGAATATTTGGTAAAGGTCCAATACTTAATCCCCACGGTAAGCCTAAATATATAGGAAAAACTTCGGGGTCTACATTAAATAGCCAAGGTATACCCATTTCATGTATTTTATTCACAAAGGGATATATATCTGAAAGTACAATTAATGTATCATGGGCGCCTGTGGAAATCACAGGAATAATAGGTACATTTTCACGCAGTGCTAGTTTAATAAAAGCTTTTCTTCCAGCAAAGTATATTTGATTACGTTGTGAGTGTAGTCTAAATAAATCTTGAGGACCACCAGGATATACTAATAAACTGGCGCCACTACGCAATGCTGCAGCAGCTATACGTGGACGTGCGATAATTGCTCCTACTTTTGCTGCTAATTGCCCTATTTCAGGACTAACTTGCCAAGCTTTGGGATGCATTAACCCGTAAACCGGACGCTCTGCACCAAAACGACGAAACCAATCGTACATCATCATGTGCATATCTGGCGCCGCAATTCCACCGTTATGCGACCCGACGAGTAAAACTTTATCTTGACTAGGTATATTTTCCCAACCACTCGTTTGTACACGAAAGTAATAGCGGTACAGCAACTCCCAAATTGGCATTAATAATTTAATAAAATTTGTGTCTCGTTCCTGTAATGACCATCCCAAGCGAGGTTGAGTATTTTGCTGTTCCGACATTCGGGCTTCCAGATAAGAAAAGGGCATGTACTATAATTTAAAGCTGTTATGCCTAGTAAGCGCAATCTGCACAGTTACTTTTTACAGTTGATTCGACGAAGATAGGTATTTACCTTAAAACTTTAAGACAACTTTACACGGAATAGGACGGCGCCAGTAGGTAGCTACATATAAACTGCAATACAACTGTTGTATAACAAAAACGAGTGTTGGCTAATGAGCGAGCAAATTTTGCAACGCTACGAGGTACAGAAGCAGCTAGGTAAAAAAGCTGGTAGAAGAACCGTACTAGCGCAAGATACACAAACTAAACAGTTGGTTATTATCAAGCTGCTAAGTTTTAGCAACGATTTTGTTTGGGAAGACTTAAAGCTATTTGAGCGTGAAGCTGTAACCCTTAAATCTCTCACACATCCCGCAATTCCTACTTATATCGATTACTTTGAAGTTGATGAAGGTAATCGAAACTGTGCGCTTGTGCAAACCTACATAGAAGGTCAATCGCTCGAACAGTACATGCAAACCAAGAGGATATTTACTGAAGATGAGCTTCAAGATATTGCAGAACAATTACTCCAAATACTTATATATTTACACGAACAGCACCCACCAGTAATACATCGTGATATCAAACCGAGCAATATTATTTTGGTAGAAAGTTCTACAGGGGAAGTTGGAAAAGTATATTTAGTTGATTTTGGTTCGGTGCAGACGCTTGCTTCTAAAGCAGGTAAAACAGTTACCGTTGTTGGTACATATGGGTATATGCCACCAGAACAATTTGGTGGTTATGCAACACCAGCATCAGATTTATACAGTTTAGGAGCAACGTTAATTGCTTTAGCTACAGCAACTCACCCTGCTGACCTTCCACAAAAAGATATGCGTCTGGAATTTGCACAGCTTGTGAACTTTACACCTGCATTTTTAGAATGGCTTGAATGGCTAACTGAACCAAGTGTTGATAAAAGACTCAAAACCCCAATGGCTGCTCTAGAAGCTTTGCTAACAGGACAAACACGAAGCGACGGTGACTATACAGTAATAGATACAACTTCTCAAAGGGCTATTGCTCGACCTATAAGTTCAGGACGGTTATTTTGGGAAGCTTTATGGCGCAGCACAGTATTTGGCGGTGGAATGGTTGCACTTACAGCAGGATTGTACAGCACAGCAGTGGCGCCAGGTGTCGGGACTGCTATAGGTGGACTGCTTGGTGCTTATCTTGGTTTCCCTTTGGGTATTGGGAATGGAATTTTAATTGCATTAATTACAAGATTATTTTTTTTCCCACTCAAAAATGTTTATTTGTATCGACGTGTAGTTAGTATGACTAGCACTATACTTAGCACTGCTATTGCGCTTATTTATTTCAAAGCTTTTTTTGGAAATATGAGTGCTATGACTATTCCACTATTATTATTTTGGACAGTGGCGCCATCATTAATTACTGCATTGTGTATGATTTTTGCAAGTCGGTCTATTGTTAATTATTACGAAAATCAGCATCAACAAGCTAGGAATAAAAGGTCTTATAGCTATTTTCAAGCAATTGAAGAAGAATAGATATACAATTATATATGAATAACGAAATACTAAACGACCGATATCAAATTCAAAGTGAGCTAGGTAGGCAAACAGGTAGACGCACACTGTTAGCTCTTGATTTGATATCGAACTCTAATGTTGTTGTCAAGATTTTATACTTAGGAAAGGATTTTGATTGGCAAGAGTTAAAATTATTTCAACGCGAATCAGAAACGTTAAAAAACTTCAACCATCCAGCAATTCCTCAATATTTAGATTATTTTGAGTTTGACACACCGAATGATAAAGGTTTTGGATTAGTTCAAACTTATGTTGCAGCAAAATCTTTAGAACAACACGTAGAAGCGGGGAGAAGATTTAGTACAACAGAAGTTAAAGAACTTGCGCGCGCAATACTAGAGATATTAATTTATCTTCATGAACAACAACCGCCTATAATTCATCGCGATATCAAACCTAGTAATATACTACTTACAAACCGTTCAGGTAATAGCGTTGGTCAAATATATTTAGTTGACTTTGGCTCTGTGCAAAATGTCGCAGCGCAGGAAGGTGGTACAATCACTGTGGTAGGTACTTATGGATATATGCCACCTGAACAGTTTGGTGGTAGAACCAAACCAGCATCAGATTTATATAGTTTAGGCGCCACTTTGATATATTTAGTAACTGCAATGCATCCTACTGAGTTACCCCAGCAAGACCTACAAATTCAATTTCGTCAATTTACTGATATTACTCCAACATTCGCTGACTGGTTAGAATGGATGACTGAACCAAGCTTAAACCAAAGATTCTCTTCAGCACATCAAGCTCTTGAAACTATCGAGAATCCTGCACCCAGAGCAAAAGCTATTATCACACAGGAATTAGTTAATGAACCACCTAGTACACAAATTACCTTAAATAAATCAGATAATAAGCTAGAAATTCTTATGCCACCAAAAGGATTTGGTATTAGTTTACTTGCGATTATTTCTGTACTCGCACCTTTTTGTATTGGAATTCATTCTGAAAAGATTAATGTTTTCAATTTAATTGGATTATTAACAGAAATAGATATTTCGTCAGGAGCTTTATTGTACTTAATTCTTCAAATATTTTCCTTGGCAACACTCATTTATTTAATCACATCTGCTTTATTTAAAGAAACACATGTATTAATAACAGAACAACATATTACTATAATTCATAAATTACTATGCTTTAAACGGCGCCGTAAATATCCTATTGACACAGATAAACTATCTCAGCTCAAGGTAGTATCAACCTTAAGCTATGAACGCATGAAATATGAATTATGGTTAATTCAGTCTGATGTACCTATACTCAACTTTAATAAATACAGTAATCTAACCGAGTCTGAACGTAGATGGTTAGTTCAAGAAGTAAACAATTGGATTACAAAAAGTTAGGAATTGTGAGTTAAGAGTTAAGAGTTAAATTCCTAACTCGCTTCTGTGCGTAACGATACTAGTTCATTCGTTTTATTTTACTATTGTTATGGCGTTACGCACCTATGGAACTATCTACTAACTATCCCCGACCATTGGATTTTTTTTTCTTTTTCGCGACGGTAAGAAAAGAAATATTCGGGAGTTTGAAAGGTGCAGTAGGGTGCGATAGCTATTTGTTCTGCGTCTATTCCCATATTTTCCATTTGTACTACGTTTACTCTTCGTACATCTAAACGCACTTTACCTGGTTCTGGATCATTTAGTATTGGTGAGTTTGGTTGTTCTAGTAATGCTTCTACAATTTTATCTTCATTTTCTGATGATATTGTGGCGCCTACTTCAGCAGCAGTTTGCGTTGAAACTTGGTAGACTTCACCTGCTATTGCTGGGCCAAGTGCGATGCGTAAGTCTTCTAATTTGCTACCTTGCGAAACTAGGCGCCCGATTGCAACTGGTATAATTTTTTTAGATGTTCCTCGCCATCCTGCGTGTACTGCTGCAACGGCGCCTGTTGTAATATCGGCTATTAATGCTGGTGTACAGTCTGCACTGGCTACCCATACTGCTTGAGAAGAGTTGTCACTTGCTATACCATCGCCATGTACGAGCGCTGAATTTTCATCTGTCTCAACATCATCACCACCTGTTGCTAACTTACTAGTAATTTCCTGTGGTGTTAAGACGACATTGCCATGCACTTGCTTGAGTCGATATCCCGATGCTTCACTGTGTAGTACATGTGTTAATTCTAACGGTGGTCTTCCTACAAACTGTTGAGTAAAAAAACCATGTGGAAAGGCTTCTAGTAAACTACAAGTTAAATAAGGCAATTCTTGCCAAGTACGCCACTGCCATTCATGCATCGTTAACTTACCCCAAAAATCAAGTAAAATTACGCCAACTCAGTTTATCTTGATAGTCGGAAATTTTACACTCTCCCAATGGTAAGTTCTTTAATTTTGCACTGCTGATAAAAGATTAGTTTAGGCACCCACTTTATAAAATGGAACTGTGTGATCTTTAATGATGAAATTCTATGCTAATTTAGCGAAGTCCTGATTGTATAACGTGCTGTGGTCGATAAACGAAGCATAGAAGCAGCTTTAGACGCGCGCTCAAGTCATTTTTTGTCATTTTCGCTACATACATATGATAGTGTCACTTCAACGAATCAAGTTTTATGGCAATTAATACAAGAAGGTATGCCCGCCGGAACGGTAGTAATTGCGACACAACAAACAGCAGGACGCGGACAGTGGGGGCGCCAGTGGGTTTCATCTCAAGGTGGTTTGTATCTTTCTGTGGCAATAGCACCAAATATGATTGAAGCACGTGATAGTTACCTGTTAACTTTTGCTACTGCCTGGGGAATTACTCAACAACTGCGAAACTGGAATATTCCTGTCGAAATTAAATGGCCCAATGATTTAGTCTTGGATAAGTTGAAGTTGGGAGGTATTTTAACGGAAACAAAAATTAGTCATGGCAAAATAAGTCAGGCTGTGATAGGTGTTGGTATTAACTACTCAAACCCAGTTCCTACAACTGGAATTAATATGGAATCTTGGCTTGTTGGCGCCACTAAAGCATTACCCCAAAAAATTTATAGTATTGAAATACTCGCCGAAAAGGTTTTGCTTGGTATAGAATCCGGTATTGAATGTCTTAGCCAAGATGGAGTAGATGTACTCTTGCCGAAATACACCAGTTTGTTAACAAATATTGGAGAAGGTGTGTACCTGGAAAACGTTTCAGGTACTGTAGTTGGGGTAACATCTACAGGATGTCTCCATGTTCGCATGGAGAATTTTGATTCAAAATCAGTAGATATACCAGATTTGTTCTTGCCTCCAGGTACAATCAGTTTGGGCTATCGTAATTCACAAAAACTGTGAATGTAATTTGAATCAAATAAGAATAAATTTTATTAAATTTCCGAAAGTTCGACTTAAAGTAATCACCCAATATATACCAGTAGCACACATGACGCAGCGCAAAAACGCCCGTAACTCAAAAATTTTATGGCATCGCTCTCTAGGTGCCCAGAGCCTCTGTTGGCTAAGTAGTATTAGTTTTATGAGCAGTGGGTTAGTACTTGCTCAGACCGAATCCGCAATTGATAATATTGTGCCGACTACGGAAAATACGCAATCTTCTAAAGAATCGGCGCCAAAAGTAACAATAGAAAGTAGCACTACCTCGTCTAAACAATCATCAAATCAAAATGATTTTTCTTCTCGTCGTGCAAGGCTTCGGGAGAGATTAAGAACAAAAGTACAGGCACAAAATTCCAATAGTTCAAAAGTACGTACTTCACAACAAGCGTCAGAAACTATACAACGTTTACGCCAAGCTCGAAAAACAAACCAAAACGAGTCAGCACAACAAATTCCCTCAATCAGAAGCTTAAGACCCAAAATTGCTGAGTCTCCACGAAATCAGGCGCCTGAAGTGCGTATTCGTAGAAGTATTGAAGCGACATCGCAACCCAGAGAATCGAAGCGCGAAGAAAATGCTCAAGTGCCAAGTAAGTTACCTGAGATATCGCGAAATAACAAACCAGTTAATACTGCTGATACAGATAAACCTGTTAAAGATTACAACAACGCTTATATTGACCCTACAGACTACAGTACAGGAAATACAGGCAAATATGAATCTCCAGACACAGTAGTGTTAACTGAGCGTTCCAGTGGTTGCCGTGCCATTTTAGCAGCTGGTGGAGTGCGTGCTGATTGTCTCAAGACACCTATCGCTGCTTCGTTAAGAAGAGGTATAACTGCTTCTAACGGCGACAACGATAATAATGCCCAAACTGCCAGCAAGCCAAGCTGGATAAGAAAAAGTCAAAACGTTAGCATTGCAAGCGCAGTAAACGTAAAGCGCCCTACTATCACTAGTACAGCAAATTCAACAAGTACATCTCAAGCTAGTGGGCAAGCTAGTTGGCGAACTCGAATTACATCAACTAATCAAAATGTAAGTAACGTAAATACTGTTAATGTAACTAGCAGTGTACCCCGCGCTCCATTATCTGTAGCAAGCGCTGCAATTTCATCGAACAAAAGTACTTACCATCCAAATCGATTTATTCCTTCCCCAAATAATTTTGCTCCATCGATGCCATTAGGTGGCGCCCCTACACAAGATGGAGCAGCACTACCACCACCTGTTAACGCAGTAAACGTGGCACCGCGTGAGAGTAGAGTCGCATATAACATTCCCTTAGAATCAACTTTGCCCCGCGTACCTTATTCGGGTTCCACAATTGCTTACAACCCCAACGGCTTAATATTCCCTCTGTCAATACCAGCATCTATTACCTCAATATTTGGTTGGCGGAATCATCCAATTACAGGCGAGAGTAGATTCCACTCTGGTACAGACTTAGGTGCTGCAATGGGTACACCAGTTATTGCCGCTTTTACAGGTCAAGTTGAAGTTGCTGACTTTGTTGGTGGTTACGGTTTGACCGCTGTTCTTAATCATAACGGCGCCGTACAAACACTTTACGGTCACATGTCGCAACTCTTTGTGCAACCAGGTCAATGGGTACAACAAGGTACAGTCATTGGTTTAGTTGGCAGTACAGGAGCTTCAACGGGTCCTCACCTACACTTTGAAGTTCGCCAGCTTACACCCGAAGGTTGGGTAGCAACAGACCCAGGTATACACTTACAATACGCTCTTACGCAATTAATGCAGTCCATACGTACCGCACAAGTACCTCAACAACAAGAGTAAAAAGTGCGCTCGTAGAGACGCGATTAATCGCGTCTCTACATTTGTTATATATATCCGTTTTCTGCTAGAAACGCTGACGTAATGTTGTAATCGTCGGCGTTTTCGGTTAAATTGTGGGTGTTTCTGCCAGAAACCAAGAATTTTTCGACGTATTTGCCCAGAATATCACCTTCGAGATTTACTGGACTACCAGGCGCCAGTTGGTTTAAATTGGTTTCTTTGTAGGTTATTGGAATAACAGCGACTTTAAACTGCATTGTTTCACTGTCATACTCAGCAACAGTCAAGCTAATACCGTTTATGGCAATACTACCTTTAGGCACTATATACCTAGCTATGGAACTCGGCGCCTGAAAAGTCATTTCCCAGGAAGTCGCAGTTTGCCGGGACTCTAATAATTGCCCGACACCATCCACATGTCCCATCACAAAGTGACCACCAATTTTACTACCAACTTTTAGGGAAGCTTCAAGGTTAACGTATTGGTTTTGCGTTGACATAGTACCTAAAGTTGTTCTTCTTAGGGTCTCAGGTGAAGCAGTTGCCACAAATCCATCATTTGATATTTTCTCGACTGTCAAACAGACCCCATCAACTGCTACACTATCGCCATACGCTAAATCTTGTAAAATAACATCTAACGAATGGCTGATAAATGATATCTTCCAAAAATCCCCCCCTAGGGGCTTAATCGTTCCTAACGCTTGAATTAATCCTGTAAACACGGCTTTTCTTGATTCTTACTTGATTTACTATGAATTCTAGCTACTATAAACTAGTAAATATCGCGTTGCGCTCAATTGTTTAAGTATAATTTCTAACGCGATTGTGTATACGGTTATCAATACATAAACGAGGAATTCAAGGCATACTTGGGTAAGTAGATTATTGTCAAACTAAACTAACTAGACTTACTCTGGTATTTACATCAAATAGGGAGTTTAATAGAAGCAATTATAGCGAGTAAAAGCTTATGTTTACGTTCACCTTAATCATTCCTATAAATAGGTATGATTTGTTACATACTTCACGAAGCGCTCAAAGGATTGTAGAGGCTTGACAGATGATTGAAATGAAAGTCGCTGGTATAGCATTAGATGCCATCACCCGCAGCCCGATAGTACTCCTCAAGGATAGTACAGACCGTCGTGCTTTACCCATTTATATTGGTCAGGAACAGGCACGAGCAATTATGGCGCCGTTGGAGAACCAGAAACCTCCTCGACCCTTAACGCACGATTTAATAGTCAGTATTATTGAAGCATTGAATATGACGCTAGAAAAGGTTATTATTCACTCGCTGCAAAAAGACACTTTTTATGCGTCTTTAATCTTGCAACAAGGGGAAACCCGTAAAGAAATCGACGCGCGTCCAAGCGATGCAATTGCTGTGGCTCTCCGTACAAATGCGCCTATTTGGGTGATGGAGGAAGTAGTCGCTGATGCATCAATACCCGTAGACCGAGATGCCGACGAAGCTGAACAGCAAGCTTTCCGCGATTTCGTCTCTAACCTTCGACCCGAAGATTTAATCAAACGCTTCGGAAGTAATAGTTAAAAGTGCTGAGTACTGAGTGCTGAGTAGAAAGTAAAGTTATAATTGATAGCTCATTAACTACTAACTCATAACTCTTAACTCATAACTTTGTTAAAAATGCAATACCGACGCTTTGGGAAAACTAATCTTAGTTTGTCTGTTTTTTCTTTAGGGACTATGCGCTACTTGGGTTCAAAGGAAGTCGCGCAGCAGACTATCTCACTAGCGGTGGAGTTGGGAATAAATCATATTGAAACAGCCAGGGGTTACGGTAGTAGTGAGGAGCATCTCGGTGGTGCTATTAGTTCTGGGGCAGTATCTCGCGACCAAGTTTATATCACCACCAAAATCCCACCCACACAAGATGCAACTTCGATGCGTCGGTACATCAACGAATCTTTAGAACGGCTAAATCTTGATTACTTAGACTGTTTAGGAATTCATGGTTTAAATACTTGGGAACACCTTGAGTGGGTAAAAGCTGAAGACGGTTGTATGCACGCGGTACAAGAAGCTGTTACAGATGGTCGAGTTCGACATGTTGGTTTTTCTACCCACGGTTCGCTCGAACTAATTCTTGCCGCTATAAATACAGACTTATTTGAATTTGTCAATATACATTATTACTATTTTTTTCAACGTCACGCAGCAGCTATTGAGCGTGCAGTAGAGAAAGATATGGGTATTTTCATTATCTCACCTGCTGACAAAGGTGGAAAATTATATACGGCGCCTTCCAAGCTCCAAGATATTTGTCATCCTTTTACACCATTAGAACTAAATTACCGTTTTTTACTTAGCGATTCGAGAATTACTACATTAAGTGTCGGATCTGCAACTCCAGAAGAATTAATCGAGCCGTTGCGTATTGCTGACAGTGTAGATAAACTTACACAAGATGAAATTGAAGCTTTGCAGCGTTTAAAAAATCAACTTTCCTTGAGCTTAGGCGCCGACAAATGTAGTCAATGCTATGCTTGTTTACCATGTCCTGAGAACATTAATATTCCTGAAGTATTGCGATTAAGAAACTTAGCTGTAGCGTATGATATGCTCGATTATGGACAATATCGCTACGGAATGTTTGAAAATGCTGGACACTGGTTTCCAGGAATGAAAGCAAACAAGTGTACGGAATGTGGAGAATGTTTACCTAGGTGTCCAGAGAATTTGGATATTCCTACTTTGTTATACGATACTCACGAAAAACTCAAAGGCAAAGCAGGTAGAAGACTTTGGGGTTAACTGGGCAACGGATAATGAACGGATGTAACGGATGGTTGATCTTATACTGCAAACGGGTAAAATATAGACTTTTGTCATGCTGAACGAAACGTAGTGTAGTGAAGCATCTTGGAGATTCTAGCCTGCGGCAAATGCTCCGCATTACGCTTTGCTCAGAATGACAGTTCTTAGCCGTTTTTAGTATAAATAAGTAGATTTTGTTTGTCAGCAATAACTTATCCATTGCATCCGTTGCATCCGTTGCGAACTATTAGCTAATCATGTGCTGCTAATGGTTCTGCTTTTTTCATGTAAGGAAACAGAAGTTCTATAAGGTGAGCTAGAGACATAGAACGCTGTTCCTCAACATACATTAAAGGCAAGAGTGCAACTAGTCGTAAAACGCTGGAGATAGCGAATAGCACTAACAAACCACCAGCACCAAGTCCTGTTGCAAGAAAGCTGCCAGCCGTAATTCCCGCTGCTCCAGTCAGACCAGCAATGGCGCCCGAAAGCCCAAAATAAGACGATTGATGTTGTAAGGGCGCCAATCCCATGATGATATTGTTAGTACATAAATCAATCGCTGCCCACGTTGCACCATAAAGCACATGCAACAAAGGAAACAATACCCACATAGTCATTTCATGCTTTCCAGTAAAGAGCCATAACACAGGTATTACTGCCACCAAAAATCCTACCAATAATAGGAGCGGACGGTTACCAGTGCGGTCGGCTAGTTTGCCCCAAAGTGGCAGCATCAGCATGTTAGCTGCCCCTGCTAAACCGTTATAAATTGTGACTACACTAATATCTATATGTAAGTTATCAAGCATATAGAGGTTAAAGAAGGGAGCGCTGACATTAACAGCAAAACACCATATAGCCAGGTAGAAGGCAAACTTCATAAAATTGCCATCTTTCAAAACGGTAGTATCTATTTTCTTCGGTTGCGATGAAGTATTGTCATGTTTGGCTTTTAATAACTGTGGGTTAACATCTTTCATCCAGAACTGACTCGCCAGACTGATAACACCAAGCACAATTGCTAATGTCAATATAGCACCGAAACCTTGAGCTGTTCCACTCGGCCAAGCTGATACAGCGAAACCTAACAATGGCACACAAATAAGACCCGTTAAGCTTAAAAGACTGTTGCGAAAACCAAAATACCGTCCCCTCAAGCGTTGCGGTACTAATATAGCCGTCCACCCCGACCAGGGAGCGCGACCAAAAGCTTCAATGATATTAGTTACCCAGACAACTCCTAACGTCAACTGTACTACTTGACAGCCTGTAATTTGAGACGAACTAAGCAACCAAATCAGTGGTAAAAGAGTCAGCCACATTAATCGCGACGAAGCAAAAATGATTAAAGTATACCAGCGGAAGCTAGTAAATCGCTCTAGCAAGTATGCTCCCAACGGTTGGAGTAAATTCACCAGTTGGGGAATAGAAGCAAGCATACCAATTTCTACACAACCGGCACCTTGCTCTAATAAGAAATTACTTAACAAGGCACCGCCGATTATACTGTAAAAAACAGTAGCAAAGATGCTTTCTACAGTTAAGGCTTTGAGACTCGTGCGAATTTCTGGCTTAGAAATTTTCAAAGGTAGTTTGGAAGTTACAGGAACTACTGTCTCCATTACTACCACATCTTGCGATATTTCGTGAATGGGAAGAGAAGTTACTTCTGTTAAAAAGTCGTCACCTTGGTTATTAGACATATTAAACAGCACAAAGTCTTATATAAAAGAATAATTTGACTCTAGGCAAAAAAAGAAAGTTGACAATATAAATCAACTTTTTTATCTTTTGAAATGGTTGTATAGCAATCAGCGTAACCCAACGTAAAATTCCCAAATGTAGAACACTGAATAAAGGGACATCTACATTTGGGAACTTTTGAAAATTCCTGAACGGACTATTACAATAAACATATTTGTATTTGTTTACGCTAATTTAATAACTTATAATAATGAAAAGATAAATCAAAATAATCTTACTTAAGAGTTATTCTTTTATTAAGCAAATCCGTGTGATTTAATACTTCTAACATGGTAGTTCATAAGAACTAATAAGAACTACAATCAAAGCACAAACGTATGAAGGCATACTTCCATTACTTTGGAAGGTGCCTTTTCAACAAAAGGCAATCGATAACAAGCATGGATCTCGATAGGTGTAAAAACTCTGGCGCCTCGTGATACAGGTGTGAAAAGCGAACTTTGAGGATGAGCGTTCAGGTTATCTGCCTGCCCTAGTACCAGAAATCCTTTATGGGTGGCAGGGAGACGACACAAACAGCTTATATTGTCCAGGTTGCAGGCAGCAAGAGGTGCAAGACCGCATCGACAATAAAAATCTCAAGCTGACTCAGGAATTTATTGCAGATATGCTAGAGGTAAACCATATCTAGAGACGTTACATGGGACACTCCGCTGGGCGCCTCTACATTTGTCTTGACAATTTTTTACAGCTTGATGCGAAAGTCAAATTGGCTGTTGCCATGTAGTGAAGTATACATTAAGTAGTATTGAATGGTCATCTATAAGTAAGTAAAAAATGGAAAAGTGCTTCTAAGCACAGGTATAGCTTTAACTGCCTTCTTGGCACAGTTCCTTAGTCAATTAAAATTAAAATATTCCTACAGATTTGTTTTTATTCCTGGTATGATAGTCTTCCCGTATATCCTTTATAAAAATAAAAACAGAAAGCTACTTTCGTCAAAAATTGTATGACTCCGACTGCAACTCTGCTCATTTCTTGTCCCGACCAACGAGGGTTGGTAGCCAAATTCGCTAATTTTATTTATGCCAACGGTGGTAACATTGTTCATGCCGACCAGCATACAGATTTTGCCGTCGGGTTATTTTTGACACGAATTGAATGGCAGCTAGACGGTTTTCACTTACCCCGCGAACTAATTAGTCCAGCTTTCAACGCTATTGCTCAACCTTTAGATGCCAAATGGGAACTTCATTTCTCCGACACTGTACCACGAATTGCGATTTGGGTCAGTCGTCAAGACCATTGTTTGTTAGATTTAATTTGGCGCCAGCGTGCGTCTGAGTTAGCGGCAAAAATTCCTTTAATTATCAGCAATCATCCCGATTTAGAAATGATTGCAAACCAGTTTGGTATTGATTATCATTATATTGCAATAAATAACGAAAATAAACTCGAACAGGAAGCTAAACAGTTAGAACTTCTACGACAATATAATATTGACTTAGTGGTTTTGGCAAAGTATATGCGGATTCTTAGCCCTGAGTTTATTAGTAAATTTTCACAGGTCATTAATATTCACCATTCATTTTTACCTGCCTTTGTTGGCGCCAATCCTTATGAGCGCGCGTATCAACGGGGAGTTAAAATTATTGGCGCCACTGCTCACTATGTTACGGCAGATTTAGACCAAGGACCCATTATCGAGCAAGAAGTCGTGCGAATAAGTCACCGTGATGAGGTAGCAGATTTAATTCGTAAGGGTAAAGATTTAGAAAGAATGGTTTTAGCGAGAGCTGTGCGCGCGCATTTACAGAATAGAGTGTTAGTTTATGGTGATAGAACTGTAGTATTTGAATAGTTACTTGATTTGGCTTACATGATAATGACGGGCAGGATGCCCACCCCACAAGTATTTCACAAGCATTCCAGTAGAATAAATACTTACGTAGTCACATTTGTAAATTAAATGACTAATTTAATGTAACAATCACTGAGGTTAGATTTATGCTAATATTTGAAAACAAGGCAGTAGTTAATGATTTGCGTATTAAAAATGGGTGTTATACGGCAGTTATATAAGTTAGAGCGCTAGTCAAAGTTTTAGTGACGATTATTTAATTAAAGTTATACTAAATAACTTGTCACGACTGTTATTGTTAATTGTTTTCGTCAAGCTATAGTAATTAAATGGAACTCTACGAATATTACAACTAAAAATTTTATAAAATATGTTACTTAATAATCGCTATCAAATTAAAAAAACATTAGGAACTGGGGGATTTGGTGAAACTTTCCTAGCAGAAGATATTCAAATGCCTTCAAATCGCTCTTGCGTAATTAAACAATTAAAACCGATTCAAAATAATCCTCAAATTTATCAGTTAGTCCAAGAGCGCTTTCAACGCGAAGCAGCAATATTAGAAGAGCTAGGCGGTAAGCATAATCAAATTCCGGATTTATATGCTTACTTTCAATCGAATAACTTATTTTATTTAGTTCAAGAATATATTGATGGCGAAACTTTAGCTACTAAAGTATCAAAACAAGGAATTATAAGTGAAAGTATTGTTCGAGAAATCTTAGTAAGCTTATTGCAATTACTTGATTACATCCATTCAAAGCGAATTATTCACCGAGATATTAAACCTGATAATATTATTTTGCGCTATCAAGATGGTTTACCAGTGCTGATTGATTTTGGTGCGGTAAGGGAAATTATGGGAACAGCAGTTAATTCTCAAGGTAATCCAACAAGTACAATAGTGATTGGTACTCCTGGATATATGCCAAGTGAACAGGCAATGGGTAGACCAGTTTTTTCTAGTGACTTATATAGTTTAGGTATTACTGCAATTTATTTACTAACTGGTAAATATCCAGAAGAATTAGAAACAGATTCTCGCACAGGCGAAATTATTTGGCATCACCATGCTTTGAATGTTAGCCCTACACTTAAATCAGTTGTTGATAAAGCAATATATTATCATCCACGGGAGCGCTTTGCTACTGCAAAAGAAATGCTTGATGCATTACAGAATGGTTACGTACACTTAACTGAGCAAACAGTAGCAAAAACAGCAGTAGTTCAACCGAATCCTATTTATGCTTCTGTCAATAAATCAAAGGGAATAAATCCTATTATTATAGGTATATTGAGTGCAGGCGCCTTAATTAGTACTTCTGTTGTTGCCAGCATGATGCTAACAAAAACCTCACAGACAGTAGTACAACAATCACCAAGCGAATTAGATTCAACAAAAAACGCTCAACCCTCTCAAGATACCCAATTATCAGCATTAAACACTCCAAAAACTACTGACCAAATTCAAGCTTCTCAAAGCACTACGACTAATCAAACAGCAATAGCATCATCACCCCTACCAAATTCTCCTGAGCAAACTCAAGCTTCTCAAAGCACAACGACTAATCAAACAGCAATAACACCATCACCCCTACCAAATTTTCCTGAGCAAACTCAAGCTTCTCAAAACACTACGACTAATAAAACAGCAATAACATTATCACCCGTACCAAATTCTCCTGAGCAAACTCAAGCTTCTCAAAGCGCAACGACTAATAAAACAGCAATAACACCATCACCCCTACCAACTTCTGTACAGCAGGAAACTAAGCTAAGTAACAATCCAACAAGTCCCAATACTTCCTTACCATCTCCACAAACCGAAGTAGTGAATTACTATAATGATATTAACAGCGGTAACTATGAATTTGCATGGGATAGATTACCTAAAGCATTGCAGGAAGATACAAAAGTACATCCAAATGGATATGCATCCTTTGCAGATTGGTGGAAAACAGTTAGATCAATTGATGTTCAGCAGGTAGACGTAATAGAAACCAATTCTAATAATGCTGTAGTGAATACTCGTGTTGCTTATAATATGAAGGCAGGTAACACTATGCGTATTTCTTTAAGCTACACATTATCCTGGGATAATCAAACACAGAAGTGGAAATTTCTAAGAATTAAATAAAATTAATATGAAGTGTTCAACGCCTTATGGCATCAATGATAGTTACACGATTCTTCGCTGCGCTCAGAATGACATTTGATGCTTTGCTTCGTATGCAATCAAACTTTAGATTCTTCGCTACGCTCAGAATGACATGTTTCTTCTTATACTCGTTCAAACAAATCTAGCCGATATTGTTCTTCGTGTTGACTTTTTAGGTGTTTTAGTTGGGTTGGCGCCAATTCTAAAAATGAGTCATGGACTTCATTACCATTTAAGGGATAGTCGCGTGCGTATTCTGTCCAGTGTACCAGGAGTAAATGTCCACCTTTAGCTAGATTATCTAAAATAAGGGTTTGTGCTTTTTGTAAATCTTCACAACACCAGTAGTAACCAACTTCTGAGATTAAAACTAAATCAAAGGTTTCTTGAGGAAATTGTTCTGGTATCCGCATGAGTTCAAAATGGACTTGGGGTAGTTGTTTACAGCGTGCGCGTGCTTGTTCTTGTGCTATTTTTGATACTTCTACTGATAGTAATGAATCACAGTAAGGCGCCAGTTTTTCAGTTAAAATTCCAATAGAACCCCCTATTTCTAATGCGGATTGATAACGCGGTTTAGCTAGGGCATTAATAGTGTTAGTATATTTTTTAGCTTCGTATTCGCTTGTTTCAAACTGCCAAGGGTCAGGGTTAGTAGTATATAGAGTTTCAAAGTAACTTGGTGGCAGGGAATTATTTTGTACTTGTTCGGGTTTATACGGTTTGGGAACAGTAGCTGTATTTAAGGCATCAAAGAATGATTCAATATCTAGAAAATCTGTGACACCAACAAAAGGTAATTGTAGTTGTATAGCTGTGAGTACATCCCAAATACCATCACCTACACAAACGATTTTCTCGAATTCTTGTTTATTATATGCTTTTTGGGCTGCTTTTATTGCTGTTGTGACAATTACTTCGCGCGAGTAACTATCGTCAGCAGTTGCAATTGGAAACTGTGTAACGTCTAAACCTGCTGCTTGTAGCTTTATTAAAGCAGAACGGCGCCATCCTCCTGTTGCAAGTGCTATTTTCCAATCTGGTAATGAAGATATTTTCTGTAATATTACAGTTGCACCAGGTATTTCTACAAACATCTGTGGATTTGTTAAATAACGTTGGTTTAATAATTCAACAAAACAATCTTGAAGCTTTGATAACTCTTCTTCAGATGGCGCCCGGTCAAATTGCTCATGGAATATTTGTAAGGTGATACCAGAGTCTGTAGTGTGTCCATACGTACTCCAATTTGTATTTATTTGGGTGATTTCAAATACATCTTTAAAAGCTTGGACGAAGCACTCTGTGTCTACATCGTAGGTTTTGGTCAACGTTCCGTCAATATCAAATACTATCAGTTTCATATTTAATTAGCGAATAAGAATGGCAACGGATTAAACGGATATAGCGGATAAACCATCCGTTACATCCGTTCCATCCGTTGCTAACTGGTTACTTCTATATACATTTCCCAAGGGTGGGTAAAGTTTGAGAGCATTTCGGGTGTGAGAATAAATGCTTCGGGGTCGTCGTCTATCAGGTTTGTGGTTTGGGAACGGTAAACTGTTATTGCTTTTTCTTTTAATGTCAACATTTTACTTATATCCAGGCGCCAGCACTGTACCTCACCTATAAATCCCCGTTGAGATGGGTCCCAGTCCCAGATAGGATATTCAATTATACGTGGTTTTTTAAGTACATTAGTTGCGTCATGAATTAAATTCCAAGTCGCACGATGGTCTGGATGGGGGTCTTGGCGCCACGGTAAAAATATAATTTGCGGTTTTAATCCCGCTAAATACATACGACAAGTATCAGTTATATTTTTATACTGATCTGAGACTGAACCGTCTTGTAAGCCTAAGAAAGTTACAGATTTCTTTTCCACTCCTAGCAAATTTAAAGCTGCAAGTGTTTCACTTTCTCGCAATGCTTTAAGTTCTAGCGGCGGATATTTTTTAGAATTAGGATGCGATAATGTACCATCGCTAACTATTAATACGCGCACATCGTAGTTTAGCGCACGTAGTAAAGCAATGGCGCCTCCACAACCTAATGTCTCATCGTCAGGGTGAGGTGCAACAATTAATGCAGGACTAGCGGCTATTTCTTCTATTGTCTTTATGGATAAGACATAAGGATTCGCTAGCGGGGATATTTCGAGAACCTGATTATTCATACCACAAAGAATGGGCAGGATTATTATCACTCAATA
This sequence comes from Calothrix sp. PCC 7103, assembly GCF_000331305.1. Lineage (GTDB taxonomy): Bacteria > Cyanobacteriota > Cyanobacteriia > Cyanobacteriales > Nostocaceae > Dulcicalothrix. Next base: position 3,433,283 of record NZ_KB217478.1, read on the forward strand.
CGTATTGTCCAACACTGGAAACTGCTGCATCAAATGCTGGTTGACGCAGGTACAGCGTTAAATCTCTTATTACCCGTTCCATTTGATGCGGTGGTAGTAAACCACGAGTACCAACCGAACGTTCACACATCTGAATTACATCAATACAGATTTGTTCAATTGTACTTCGTACCATGTTGCCGTAGGCGACCAACTGATCCACTTTCGGATGTGGTTGTGTTGGATATCCACCAAAAATCGGAGCATAGTTTTCTATTACCTGTGCAGCGCCTTTCAACCAAAGGTTACCGCTTTCAATAGCCATTGCCATTTTACCTACACGTTCTTTTTGGTATGGGTCGTTTGTATAGTCCAATTTTTGAAGATATTCGCGCGTTAGGTTAAACAACGCTTCGGCGCCACCTAGTTGAACTGCGGCAAAACGTACAACTCCCGCAGATAGCCAAGGTTGACGGTAATAATCTCCTGGGTTGGCAATTAGAGAACTTTGTTCTAATTCAACTCCAGTAAAATCTATTTTATAACTAGCAGTCGCACGCATTCCATTTGGTTGCCACCAACTAGAGTCACTCACAGTGGCCACTTCCTCCATTGGCACAATACACATCTGCCAAGTTCCATCTGGTAAGGCGCCGTTTACGAATGGTCTTTCTACAAAACCGGCGCCAGAGCAAAATGTTTTAGAACCGGATAGTCTATATTTACCGTTATCAAGGGGAATTACTTTTACACCATCGTTGGCTTCAGCGTTCCAAACACCAAATATTTTACCATTGCGGGCATCTGAAGCATACATTTGTATTTGTTCATTACTGCCCAAAGTTTGAATTAATTGTAGTGCGTTGACGTGTCCTTCGTAAACTCGCCCCACTGCTAAATTACCGCGTCCAATATGCTTGAGCAACATTAACGTTTCATGAGTTACAGAAGCATCAAAGCCAGCACCCCACCCTCCTAATTCTCGCTGCAAGGGTGCTGCGAGTAAACCCTTATTCGCGATTAATTCAAACTCGCGTTGCGGGAAGGCACCGTTTACATCTACATTAGCTGCGTTTGCTGCACAATAGTCAGCAATTTCCACTGCGTGCGTAAGAGTTTGAGTGATGGTAGGGCTTTGCCATTGCGAGTATGCGAAATCTTGTAGTGGTTGAGTAGTAATAGTAGCCTTGTTCATGTAACGCTTAAGAGTATTATTGACGACAATAAATAAATACAGGCGCCTGATGCCTCTATCTAGTGCGTGATTTTTAGGTCTGACTCATGGAAGGTATTTATTAATCAAAAGTTTAAAATAAGCTTTTAATCTAAGTATTTATACTAAGGCTTTTTATTTAATTTTATTTATAATATTGTATAATATAAAACTTATATTCTTGATTTAAAGAGAGATGAGCATATTTAATAAAATTAGAGCGACTTTTGAAGAATATATAATGTTCAACTCAGAAGCAAAACAATTAACTTTAAAGAAAAAAACAGTTTTACTTCTCTGCGAACAAGCACAATCTAGAGTTGAGCAGTTAAAAAGCTTACAACCAGATGTTGAAGAGGGATTTACTGCAATAATGGAGCATAATAAAGTTAAAGTGCAATTACATTTTACTCCAGAGAAAATCACTCTGCACGAAGATACTTTTGAAGGAACATTGCGCTTACTAAAACCACCATCTTTTGATACAGACTCTTTAGTATATCGTTATCTCATTGCTGGTTGGAATACATTTTTAGGAGGAAAAATTCCAAACGGAGCTTTACCTAAAGGTGTTAGGCTTGAGAATAATATAATTTATTATACTCTACCACGAAATCAATCACAGCTTGTAGATGCTCTTTTCCATAATCTTAAAAATGGTTCTGCTTTAATAACTAATGTTAAACAAGGAGATTTAATTATTGAAACTTCAGCCTCGTTAAACTGGAATGATTTCAAGCTTCAAAATCTGCTCCAACTTGTGAGATTCCAAAAATAAATAAAAGAATGGCGCCAAAATACTAGAAACCCGGTTTCTTTACTTATTAAGTTCTGTAAGCCAGAGTCGTATGTTTTGGCGTTGGTGTGCTTTGACATATCGCGATGCCTCAGTTAGAACTTGGCGCGGAAAGATATATCTTAATTCTGATAGCATTTGGGCATTTTCACAATCATTGATACATTCAGCTACGTACTGAATGGATTCCTGGGTCAACCATTCTGGTGTCACTTGGGTTTCGCAAATAGGGAGGTTTTGACCATCTGCTGGTATCATTTTGTTAATCCAGCTTTATAAATTATTACCTGCACATAGTACTTTAACTCGCTAAAGGAAAAGTAGCAGCTAGTGCCCATCCAAAAAACAAGGCATTACCAATAGCATAACTCCAAGGCTCGTTCAGTACGCTAGCTGTGAAAGAAAATATAGCCACCAACACAGGGAAAACGGGTAGTAATAATGCAATAAAACCAAGTTGAGGCAAGAGGTAAAGCACCAAAATAAATCCACCTATTAACACTATGCTTTGTCCTAACCACCACAAAACTCGTTTTCCAAACGTGAGATGTTGCTGCGTTATTCCCGATGCTAAAAACCAAGGAAAACAAGTAATTGCGAGGATGGGAAATAATTTTAACCTAACAGGCGCCAACAACCATTGTAACCATACGACCTGCGCCATTGCTCCAAAAGCTATCCACAGCAGGGTAAATAGAGCAATTCCAGCAAAAAATGCCTGTATTCTCAGTCTTGGTAAACGTGCCATAATAAGTAGCCAAGTTATACCAGCGACACCATACCAAATACTGACTGCTCCACCAACCAACACTCCACCCAAGCCATCGATATTACCAAAGTTATTAAACAGCATCAGCGAACCACTCGCAAAAAACGGAGCCGCCAATAAACCCGCCCAATTAACTATTTTTGGGCTTTTCTCGTTCAAGCTTATATTCAAAATTGGGGTAATGGCGCCAAGTGCAACTAACCAACCAACCAACTGTACAAAGTACCAAATAATACGGTTATCCATATAATTGCTTTGACGCTGCACACCAAAAGTCGCATCAAGCCAGTTTTTCGCAGCTTCATGACTACGTGTACGAAACAGTATAGTTATATGTTCAGCATTAGGAATGATTATTAAATTTCTTGCTTTCCCATTTGCAAAATCCCGATTTTCTCCACCTGCTGTTTGCAATAACCTTTGTGCATTCGCAATAAATCTACCTTCCCATCTACCCGCTTGCAGTTGAAGATTACGAGGTGCATTTTTTGTAGGTGTGGCACCTGTGGGTGAGACTGCAATAGTGGCAGCGTAGTTACTAGCATTATCTATAGCAGCAGACATAACGGCGCCGCTTCCCATTGAATGGCCTAAAGTTGCTAAACGTAACATATCCACTTCTGGTTGTTCAATTAATGCTGTGTAAGCAACATTTAAATTTGAAGATAATGAATCTTGTTGTAATGGCTGCGTATTTGCTGCATGACTGTCAAAATCCCATAACATTACAGCATAACCAGCATGTGCGAACGTGTAAGCGTAACCCAGCATTAATTGTTTGGAACCAGCATAACCATGAGCGATAAGAACACCTGGTACTTTTTGGTTGTTTTGTAATTGTGGCGCCATATATAGTAAAGGTACACCTGCGCGCTGGATATGGCGAATTGTTAGAGAAGTTTTCGCTGCTATTACATTCCACCATGAAGCGGTGATTAGTAAAAGTGCGATAGTTAAGGTGAGGATACGCTTACGATTCATGCAAGTAGAAATATTTTGAACTCTCCTCCTATTGAAACATGGAGGATTATTTTTACGATGTTGCTCCGTGGGATAAATCCGCACTCCGCAACGTTTTACGTCTGTATTTTCGGGACAAGTCCCTAAACACGTCGCAACGTTGTGGCAGGTTCAAAGCTGCCCTACGGGTATTTACAGCTTCAGAGTAACGAATATCTGTGATTGTTTCTTCTGATATCCAGTTGGGTCTACCATACCTGCCGTCAGTTAGAAATACTATTTCTACACGTACTCACCTTAAATATGCTGCCGTGCAAATTCGTAAAGTTAATTGATCCCCCCTAACAAAGCGTGCGGGAGGGGGGAACAAGATTTGAAGAACTGTAGGTTGGGTGAAGCGCTAGCGGAACCCAACATCAACACTGTTAATTTTTTAGGCACCGTGTATATTTCAGCAGATTTTTATTAAATTTATGATTTTTTTTTTGTAATATTTACCCAACAGCAAATCCATCATATTGGCGCAAAAATTTTGAATGATAAGCTAATACAATATCTTGCTTGGACACGCCCAATTCTACCAAAGTATTCGCAACACCATCTTCTGTACCATCATATTGAATCCAAATTTTATCACCGATTAAATCGATGTGTATCAAGGAGCCGTATATTCTTTGAAAGCCATCCCAACCAGCATGAAATATTTGATAATGGTCGTCTTCAGTATCAAACATTTTATAAACTTCTATTTCTCCATCTGATGGTTTCATTTCCAAATATGGCATCAAGCATTGACGAATTAGTTGACGATAATGATTTAATTTATCCATTGTTCAATCACCTCAGTTACTGGATCAAATATTAATAATTTTATTTGGTAAGTTTGAACACTTAATTTTGGTAAATCTCTACGAAAAAAGTTCGGTAAATTTCTGTAAATATAATGGCTCTGTAACTGTCCAGCCATCGTTTTGTAATGCAGCCTTCGCGGCGTTGTGGAATATATCTTTTGCTGACACAACAAATAATAGTAGATTTTACGTGCGTTTGTTTCCTAACTATAATTATAACATTTGTCATTTTAACACTTCAACATTATTAACTTTAATAAAATCATAATGACGGGTTCATATCGTCAATTGCTTTATCAGTGCAAACTATCTAAGGCATGGGCGTTCTTGATAAGTCCCTAAACTTTTTACCCATTCGCGCACGCGCTCATGCGACACGCCTGACCCTTTACGGTGATATGCTTCAAGTGAGGACAGACTCTTCTCTACCATTTCAGCTTCAGTAAGTGGTTGAGTTTGCGACTGTTATGAGCATCGTTAACATATTCTACCGTTAGCGGTTGTATCATCACCATTGTTGCGTTTTGTAAAGCTAACTCAATTCCTTTTACTTTACTATTAGCTACGGCGCCTGCTATATGATGTTGATAAGTATAGTTATATCCACCGTAGTAGTAACCATAGATGGATATTGGGGTTAGTTTATCAAGTAGAGGTTGAATTTGAGCAATTAGGTTTTGGGAAGTTTCGCTGTGTTCTTCTAAAGTTATTTTAGTTACAGATTGATATTTATCATGACGGTAGCTTACTTGGTCAGGAACAGTAGGAGCAAGACAAAAAGACACAATTTGATAGTCTTGAGTATAGTTACCTCATCAATTGGGCTGAATATCTTGCAATTGCTGAAAGTTTATCTGAAGCTTTTATAGAAGCTGGAATTTAATAATTTACAAACTTTATATATTATTGAATTATTCTAAGTGAAATTACTAATATAATCACTAGTAGTCAGTATATATATGTAAATGAGAAATATATCCGAAAATTCTACAATGTTGTCTTATAAAAACCAGCTGACAATTTAGGGAAATAGCGTGGATTAATAAAAGTGGCTGGAAAATCAAAATATATAGTTGCTGTAATTGGTACAGCAGTTGTAGCAACAGGCGCCTTCGCCGCATATACTTTTTTACTCAAGGGACCTTCTGGTGATGCTTCTGGCGCCTTAGCTAGTGCTAAAATAGTTCCTGATGAAGCAATTATGGCAGGTTATATTACTACTGACCCTCAAGCTTGGGCAAAAATCGAACAGTTTGGTACTCCCGAAACACAAAAGTTATTTGCTAAAGGTTTAGAGGAATTCAATAAAAGTGCTGACAAAGAAGGCTTTTCTTACGAGAAGGATATTAAGCCGTGGGTGGGTGGAATTATGTTTGCTGTGTTGCCACCAAGTCCTATCAAACCAGCACAAGCAAAAGCCTCTAATAAAGCCGAACCTGAAGTTTTGATGGTTATTGGGATTAAAGATAAAATTGCAGCTTTAAATTTTACCAAGAAAGTAGATAAAAAGGTAAAAACTAAAGAAATAGAATATAAAGGCTTAAAAATAACTGAATCAATCACTGAAATAAAAACTGATACAAAAAGTGTTACGAAACAAAATACCCCCTCATATACTACTATTTTAGATAATAATTATGTAGTGTATGGTTCAAGCAAACGTTCTGTTGAACAAGCTATCGATACATTTAAGGGTGAACCATCGCTTCTGAGTAAACAGGGTGCTAGCGAAATTTTGAGTAAAGGCGCCGATTTAAAAAACACCGTTGCCCAATTTTATATTCCTGACTATGCAGGAATGATTGATTCATTCATAAAATCTGACCCAGAAATAGCAAAAATTCCACCAAAAGCTTTAGATTCACTCAAACAAGTCAAATCAATGGTGGTAGGATTTGGAATTGACGATGCTGGTATACGGATGAAGGCAACTGCAAATCTTGACCCGAAGTTAAACGTATATCAATATGAACCAACAAATTCTAAAATTGTTTCTACGTTACCTGCGGAAACCCTTGCTTTAATAAATGGACAAGGTGTAAACCGTTGGTGGGATGCAATGCTTAACCAATCAAAAGATTTTCCTGAACTTCAAACAGCTTTAGGCGCCGCACGTACCTACACCAGATATGCAAATATTGACTTAGATAAAGAAGTATTCGCTTGGATGGATGGTGAATTTGCATTAGCTGCAATACCTTCTAATAAAGGATTACTTGCACAAACAGGATTTGGTGGCGCTTTAGTATTTGACACTAAAGATGATAAAACAGCTAAATCAATGTTTGCCAAACTCGATAGTCTTGCCAAAAGTCAAAATGTCAGCGTTAAGCAGCGCAATGTTGGTGGTAAGCAAGTTACTGAATGGGATGTTCCTAACCAAGGTGCAGTAGTCGCACATGGTTGGCTTGACCAAGATACTGTATTTGTAGCACTTGGTTCTCCAATAGCAGATTTGCTGACAACACAAAACGGTAAATCACTTGAAAGTGATGATTCTTTTAAAACAATTACTAGTTCGTTACAAAAGCCCAATGGTGGTTACTTCTACCTTGATATGGATAAAACAATGGTATTGGTAGATAAATTTGCAACTGGTGCCAATTCTATAGACCCTCAATCAAAGGCAATTTTATCTTCGATTCGTGGAGTTAGTATGACTGCAACTAGTTCTGATAAGACTTCGAGTCAGGTAGAAATGTTGCTATCACTTAAATCCAAAGCTAAGTAGGCTTACACAGGCAAGGATGCCTGTTCCACAAGAATAAAAATTGGTCATAAAATGACCAATTTTTTGTTCAAATTGAACAGTTTTTGAACTTTAAAGTGAACATTCGCTTCCGGCAAACTTATTCACAGTTGCGAGTAAAGCAGCTGTGAATAGTTAATTAAAGGAGTTTTGAATGAAAGCTAAATTGAACACACCCAAAAAGTTAGTGATTATTGCGACTAGCGCACTAGTAGGTTTACTTAATTTTGGAAGTATTCTACTCAATGCAAACCCTTCTCTAGCTCAAGAGAAGTCTTCTATATCTAGGGGTTTAAGTTTTATTGGTTTAACACCTAATAACACATTAGTACGCTTTGGCTTAAATAGTCGTATTTTTAAACCTATTCGAGTCAAAGGAATTGATGGAAATCTTCAGGGTATTGATTTTCGTCCTGCTAATGGGCTGCTTTATGGTGTTACAGATACCGACAATGTTTACATTATTAACCCAGATAGTGGAGATGCAAAGTTAGCAAGTAAGCTTTCAAGTAGTTTTGATGGTGGATTCCAATCAGGATTTGATTTTAATCCAGTACCAGACCGTTTACGAATTGTTGGTAGTAACGACCAAAATCTCCGTACTAACGTAGATAATGGAACTGTCAATGTTGACAAACCTTTGGCTTATGGTTCATCTGACCCTAACTCTGGCAAAGACCCCAATATAACAGCTATTGGGTATATTAATTCTCGTGCAGGCGCCACTTCAACTCAACTTTTTGGCATTGATTATAACCTGGATGTTCTAGTACTTCAAGACCCACCGAATGATGGTAATCTTCGCACTATTGGTTCTCTTGGCATAAATTTCTCTCCAATTGGAGGATTTGATATAGTTACGGACGCATCAGGTAAAAATACTGCTTTTGCTACCTCAGATAATACTTTGTATACAATTGATTTATCTACAGGCGCCGCAAAGAAAGTAGGTAATTTACCTTCAACTGGTTTTATTGGGTTTGCTATTGAACCTAACTTGCAAAACAATAAACCTAGAACTTTAGAAACTCAACCAAGTACACAAGGGGCACCAACACAAGAACCTACTGAAACTACTGAAACTACTGAAACTATGGAGGTGCCTGAACAACCTACACAAGAACCAATGCCGGAACAACCAGCAAATTAGTCCAGAATGCATTGGGCTTTATCAATTGAATACGCAAATACGGCAACCTTGATAAAGAACATTGCCTTGATGTAGAGACGTGATATATCACGTCTCTACAACTTATAATTTTACGAATAATTTCAAACTGCCTAATATGAATTTAATGTATTGATACGTTTCAGTTTATGTACTGGTTAAGGTTATTGTAGGTTGGATTACGCAAAGCCTCCACCCAAGCTACAGATGATGTGGCGCCTTTTTTAAGTGTTTTTGGAAAGTGAGTATGTTACTTCTTTGTAACAAATGAGCCAGAAATAAAGTGCGGCGTTTATTCCACTAAATAGCTTGGGTATACCTTCTGAGAAGGTGGAAATAGTGGTTAGATGTAGTGAGTCGATTAAAATTGCTATTGATAGTAGAACAATGCTAGTTAAGAGTAAAAGATAAGGTGTTGATTTTATTATTTTCCAGAATGCTTTGCCGTAGCTTAAGGCGATTAGAGCGTAAATGGTGATAGTTGTAAGCTTTGGGATGCCAGCATAGACGAGTGTTATATGAATTCTATATTTTTCATTGATTAAGAAGCCTAGCATTAATAAGGCTGAATACAAAATAAAATTATTGTTAGGATTTTTGGGACGAATCTTTTTTAATAGGGCAAAACTGAAAGCGCAAACTACTGGTGGGATACAACATAATAATTGAAATGTATATGTAAATAATCCATCGGTTAGATATTGAGGACTTTCTGGCGGAGAAAATAATCCTTCTGTAGGTAGATTTAATAGTTTCGTCCAGGCTGTGAATAAAACTACTAGGAGTAAAAATATACCGTTAGTTGCAAGTATGAAACGATAATTTTTCATGAGTTAAGAAATGATGTTTTTTATATTATTTTATATTGATTGTGGAGGAACGGGCTTTCCTGCCCATTCCACAAGAGTTTACCAAAATGCATTAAATTATTCTTGTTGCTTTCTTCACATATACTATGACAAACGTTGAAATTAAAACTGAGCATGTTAAAGTACCTAACAATGGCTTGGAAATTGGTGCTTATCTCGCTCAACCAGCTAGTACAGGAACTTATGGAGCGGTTGTAGTCATTCAAGAAATCTTTGGAGTCAACAGCCATATTCGGGATGTAACAGAAAGAATAGCTAAACAAGGGTATGTAGCAATAGCACCTGCGATGTTTCAACGTGTTGCTCCCGGTTTTGATGTTGGATACTCTCAAGAAGACATGCAGCTTGGTTTCCAGTATATGCAGCAAATCAAGGCGCCGGAGATAATGAGCGACATTAAAGCTACTATAGATTATCTTAAAACTTTACCTAATGTTAAAGCTGAAGCGATAGGCGCCATTGGTTTTTGTTTCGGTGGTCACGTTGTTTACCTAGCTGCAACATTACCCGATATTAAAGCCACTGCTTCGTTTTACGGTGGTGGAATTGCTACTTCGGGTCTTAGCGCTGAAACTGCGACAATTAACCGAACTTCGGAAATAAAGGGCGCCGTCTATGCATTTTTTGGCACGAAGGATTCACTTATTCCACAGGAGCAAAATCAGCAAATTGAGACAGAACTGAAGAAACATCATATAAATCATCGTGTTTTTCGTTACGATGCAGACCACGGGTTTTTCTGCGACCAGCGCGCGAGTTATAACCCTGAAGCTGCTGCCGATGCTTGGCAACATGTATTAGAACTTTTCCAAAATAACTTAAACTAAACTCTTGTGGAACGGGCATCCTTGCCCGTCTTTTAAAATAGATAATAGAAAAATAAGATTTCCAATTATTTCAGAATTTGATAACCTAAGCCTTAAGACAATACCTTCGCCAAAAACATGATTGGGAAAATTTATATACATATGAAGAATTGCTTGACCTAATTGGACAAGAACTACAGCCAGCAGTTTAATATTTACAAGACTTATAGAATTGGTGTATAAAAGCGTTAGGTACGTGGTGCCTTGAAAAAACTTCAACATGCCATTCGACTGTAGGGTGCGTGATAGCTATTAAAATCTACAATAAAATGAAACTTCAAAAGCTATCACGCACCTCTCTCCATCACTCCCAATTGCCACAACATTTTAATTTAAAACAATTCTTAATTTTTAATTGTTTCATTAGTTTGAATAAGTTTTGCAGGATAAGAAACATAAGTTCTTTTACTTTTTTTCACTCTCTTTGATATCTTTATAAATAGCCCAAAAGTCGTAATTAAATTTAGCAGCATGGGCTTCTCGCACTTGTCTTATTTCTTCTATAATTGGGTCTTCTTTCATTAATTAAGCCTCCAAAAGTTCCTCTGGTGTACAAATTGCGACTGGTTCATAACCTCTTGAACGACAAAAACGTTCAACTTGTTGGCGAATAGTCACGTTTGCAATATGCTTACAATTCCATGTTAATAAATAATCCACCCCGTTTGTAACCGCAATAGCAAAGTGTGTGAGCTACTTCTCGCTCGAATCCTTCAGCAATTTGTTTATTTTTACCATCCGCATAATCATAATCAATTTTAGTTAATTCTTGCTCTTGATTCCAAACTGGTTGAAGATATTGCGCTATCTCTTCTTGTGTTACTTGTTTAGCACTTAAAGGACAAAGATAAAAATCTTTGCCTAAAGCAATATGGGTACGAGTTGCTATTGATGCCATGTCTTGAAAAGTTTGCTCAACGCGGGGAACCCGCGCACGCAACTTTTCGCTTTTACAGTCACCAATATATAACAATCCTGATTTTTGAAGTGTCAAACGTACTTGATTAATTGCTGGAATATATAATGGGTCATCAGCTTTATTTCCTGGCAGTATTTCCGTCGCTATTGGCATACCCAAAGGGTCTAGGGTTGATAACATAATTTTGACTTGAGCCAAGTCTGGACGATGGTCAAAACTCATGACCAAATTGAAATAACCCTTCCGAATTTACTCCACAGTGACTACTAGCTGTTGTACTATCTAAACGCACCTTTTCTGGATTTAAATCATAAACTTGTATAATGTTTCCAGAAAGTTCTGCTTCAAATGGTTTCCAATAATAGTCTTTATCGAGATAACGTAGCAGTGATTGTAAACGGTCGTCTGTCAGGTCTAATTCTTCTAACTTTTCCCCAACAAACATTTTTAATGTTTCTAATCTTTTCGCTACCCATCCTTGGACATGGTTTAAGCGATGATCGGCTTGCGAAAGTATATGTGTCAACCAAATTATTGCTATACTTCCTAAGCTTTCACCCTCCCAATTTCCATGTTTGGGGAAGTGTTTATCAATGAGTTGCTTTACACCCATACGCTCTAATTGTGGTCTTCTGTACAGGGATATTATCAACTCGTTCATTTGTAATTATAGGTTTTGTATGCATAAACCCGAACATATACCTACTCTGTACTTTTGGGAATATGTCGCTGGGTATACTTATAGCTGCTTATTTTCTCTAACTCATGAAAAAATGAGCGAACCGGGAGTATTGAGTTAGACCCAGAAACATTGTGAAGTCACGCACAACAATTAAATTCCGTCAAAGTTTTGCTACACTTCCAGAGCAAGTTCAAAAACAAACACGGCAAGCATACCGCCAATTTAAAAAAGACCCAAGTCATCCAAGTCTACGCTTTAAAAAAGTACATCCAGAATTACCTATTTACTCCGCTCGAATTAGCAAAAGCTATCGAGCAGTTGGACAGTTATACTTAACACGGGTAAGAAATGTCATTCTGAGCGTAGCGTAATGCGTAAACGCAGTTTTCCCGGAGGGTAGCATTTGCCGAAGGCTAGAATCTCTAAGATGCTTCACTGCACTACGTTTCGTTCAGCATGACAAAGTTTATATTCTACCCATTAGCAGTATAGAAGGTGATACTGTGATATGGTTTTGGGTTGGTTCGCACGCAGAATATGAATATTTATGAATATTTATTGTCCTTACTTACCCCCTACTATGCCCAAGTCCACATTCCAGGACTATCATCAAGATGGTCAGTAACTAGGCGCCCAATAGCATCAATTTGTTGTAAATCTTGTTCTGATAATTTTACATTTCCAGCTTTAGCATTAGCAACAGCTTGTTCAGCATTTCTGGCGCCGACTATGGCATTACTTTGAGGTTGAGCTATTAACCAAGCTATAGCAAGTTGAGCAAGTGTACAATTATGACTTTCGGCAATAGGGCGTAATTTTTCTAATGCGGAGAGCGCACGTTCAAAGTTTTTACCTTGAAATAGTTTATTATCGGCGCGGTTATCACCTTGTTCAAATTTGTGCCCTTTTTCAAATTTGCCTGTTAATAATCCTTGTGCTAGGGGTGAGTAGGCAATAATTGATATTTGGTTTTCGACACAATAAGGCGCCGCATCTTTTTCTACGTAGCGCCAAAATAATGAGTATGGGGGCTGTAAACTATCAATACGCCCATACTGACTTGCTTCTTCTAGCTGTGCTAGCGAAAAATTGGAAACACCTATTGCCCGTATTTTCCCCTGTGCCTTTAATTCATTTAATGCTCGCATTGTTTCTTCTATTGGCACTACTTCGGTTTTGAAGGCACCGGAGGGCCAATGAATTTGATACAAATCTATGTAATCGGTTTTGAGGTTTTTAAGTGAATTATCGCAAGCTTCTATAACTTGATTGTACTTAAGATGGCTGGCAAATACTTTGGTGGCATATTCTACTTGGTCACGTATATCAGATAATGCTTCGGCAACTATTCGTTCGGAGTGTCCTTGTCCATAAACTTCTGCTGTGTCAATGGTTGTAATACCCGCATCAACTGCCGCGCGTATTGCTTTTATGGAGTCAGTATCCTCTATTCCTACCCATTGTTTTTTACCAGCTTGCCAAGTCCCCATCAGAATGGGTGTAATATTCACATCAGATGTTCCTAAACGTCGCTTTTCCATTTTTCCTCCTTTGTATTTCTTTGAATAATGCCTTAGATAGTTACTTAATTTATCTAGCTGTGAGTTCAATTAGAATTAAAATTTATGATGGTGCTTATGGAATTAACTACAAATATTCACGCTTTGAAGGAATGGGCTGTTGCAATTCAAGCTTTAGAAGCTGGTGATACTGTGATGCTGCTTCGCAAGGGTGGTATCCATGAAAAAGGTGGACACTTTCAAGTTGCCCAAGAACAAGTTCTACTGTACCCAACTTATGAACACCAACAACCTTTCTTACTTAAACCAGAGTATGCTGACCGTGTTGTCCCTGTAACATCTGGTTGGCACCCAGAAACGGTAAGGATTGGTAGCTTTGCTCAAATTACTCATATTTTCCCAGTTAGTGATGCCCATATTGTTAACCAATTATTGCCTTTTCATATCTGGAACGAACATTTTTTAATTGACCGTCTCAAGTGGAAACCACGTCAACCTTTATTTGTGCTATTGTTACGCACGTATAAGTTAGCACAAATTGAAGAATTTCCTTACCGAGATTCATATGGTGGTTGTAAATCTTGGATTGATTTAGAACGGTCAATTAGTATCGAAAATGCGATACCTGTTTTACCTGAATCTACTTATCACCAAACTGTAAATCAAATTCTAAAAACCGGGTTTCCTTAATAGAAACCCAGTTTCTTTACGTTATTACAATTTCGGCGCCTCTTCTTCAATAAAAAACATACATCTCTCTCCCCCAACCTGGGTTTCCCGTTTTTTTTCGGTTCCTGCTTGTATGTTTCGCAGTGCTACATAGCGCTTCATTAACATTCGGAGTTGGTCTGGTTGTAATAATTTGGGAAATTTGTTAATTGCAAGTTCAAGGTCATCTATATAAGGTGCATTACTAGAAAATGCATTGTATTTAGCTTCCATCCACTTTGATGAGCTAGTTAGTAGGGTGTAGACTTCCTCTATACGTCTTGCTGCATCAAGGTGTCTTACTAAATATAACAACCCATACTTATCAAATTTTTTAAATTCCACTTCTTCCCAGGTGGTATTTTGCTGATAGTAATCGATAAGTAAGTTATGGTATAAGCTAGCATCACACGAGAATTCTCCACTACGTTTTTTATCTAGAAAATAATCACGTAGTGATTGGTGAAAGATGCTATAAGTTCCATTATATACATATAAAAACTCATGCAATTCTTCTAAGTAATGAGATATATTATCAATGCTTGTAAAATTTTTGAGATGCTCTTGTGTTAAAGGTTGCTTTGCTACTACCAGTATACTTAATATGTGCTGATAATGTTGCCGTTCATCTGCATTGATGTTGTTGAGGAAGCTATGGTAAATACCATCTATATTTTTTGGTGAAGCTTCTAGATTATCTAAAGATTGCTTTGCTACAATATTATTTATTAATAACTTAGCGTATAAAAAATTACCCTTCGCCCAGTTGGCAATTTGACTGCTTAATATTCCACTTGTAATAGGTGCCCCCTGAACGCTTACAGTGAATATATTTTGAAAATGTGGTTGCTTTAGTCGTTTTTCTACATATTGCCAGATGTCTGTCAGATTTTCCTGCGATGTATTCTCTATATAATATGGCGCAATTGTTGAGAATTCTTGCAAAAGTGGGTCTCGTGGACGAGATGTCAAGATAAAGCGCACAAAAGATGGTAAATCTAAGTTCGATAATTGTGCAAATAGTCTAATTATAGGTTCTTGTCAAGTTTTGGTGAAAGCTTTGGAAACGTTCTTGGCAGAGGGCAGTAGGCAGAGGGCAGAAGGAAGGAGTAAGGGTGAAGACATTTAATAACATTAAAATTTGGAGCTTTATTTTTGTCTCGGTGACTAAATTTTATAGTCAATAAGATAAAACTAAAGCTCCAACAAGCTTTTAGAGGTTGGATTACATCACGCTAAAAATTCAGTTTTTTGAGACTATTTCTTTACTCCAGCAGTTAGTTTGTTTAAGGTTGCAACCAATATACTTTGCATTTCTTCCACCTCGTTCATGATGGTCGTAAAACGATTTTTGTTGTCAAGTATATCTACCTCTTGAGCAATTATAAATTGGGTATCTAATTCTCGTAGTGAGCCTAAAGCAATATATAAGAATTTTATATATTCTTGCCTTGATTGCCGACCATAACCTTCAGCAATATTAGACGCTACTGATACTGCTGAACGCCGTATTTGACTTGTCAAACCATATAATTCATGTTTTGGAAATGCTTGAGTAAACTTATAGCAATGGATAGCTAGTTGTACTGCCCTTTTCCATACAAATTGGTTTCGGTAACTCATAGTTAAGTTGGAAAGCAGAAGATTTGAAGATTTGAAGTAGAACTAATTATATGTTTTTTATACTTAGGTTTGTCTTCACTAAGTTAGATTAATTAATGATTGTTATTATTTGGTTATTAATATTTACAAAAATATATTTGTACCTAGCAAATCGAGTCAACTTAAATTTAGATTTGTAACAAAAATCGTCTAGTTAGCAAGTCTAGTTTTGCACGACCATACATTTGTCTTTTCAGCATTTTAAGTCGATTAATTTGTCCTTCGACAGGTCCATTACTCCAAGGCGTTGTCAAAGCAGCTTTGACCGCGTTGTAATCTTCAAGCAAGCTTTTGGCAAAGCGATGGAAAGGTGATAAAATGCTGTTGTAAGCAACAGTCAGCCAAGTATCTAATTCTTCTTGTTGTCGTTGACGGATAAGAGATATAAAATTTTCTGCTAACTCAATTCCTTCTCTTAAGCTTGGGCTTTGTGCTTTTAAAGACACGACTAATTCTTCTCGCTCAGACTCTGAAACACCAGAATCAGAGCTACCTAAAATTAGCCATGTTACGCTATAAGGAGTGAGAGGTTTTCTTGATGGTTTAACAATTTTTGGTAGGCGTACAGTTGACAATCTCTGCCGTTTTTTAAACCTTGGCATTCGCGTAAACGTGCGGTGTAACGAGTTAAAGTAGCATAGCTACCAACATATCCTTGTTGTTTAATTTCTTCAAATATTATTTTAGTTTCACGACAGCCTTCATTCCATCGTTTTATGATGTAATCTTGATAAGGCTTTACTAAACCTCGACCTTTATCACTACGCCCCCGGCGCTCTACAAAAGTCGGATTACGGAGATTACGGAAAACTGTTGTGCGACTAATACCAAGCCTTTGAGCAATAACTCCCGCATTCATTCCTTGACTATGTAGCTCCCAAGTTTTTTGATGATTTTCTTTTCTTTTGGCACGACGTTGTTCTGCTTTTGTTTTGTTTAACTGGTGGTGGTGCTTCGGTTGGAGAAGTGACAACAACGATGTTTTCTTCATCCCTAATTACAGAAGCTTGATTTTGTAATTGTTCGACTTCTTTCAAGTCTTTACTATATATCCCAAACACTTCATAAAGCGTTTGAGCTAAATTTTGTAGTAAGTGAAAGCGGTCTGCAACTTGAATTGCATCGGGTGCGCCTTCTTTAATTCCTTTTTCATAAGCTTTCGCTCTGTCTCGTGAAACAATCTGAATACCAGGATTTTCTTTTAACCATGAGCTTAAGGTTTCAGATGAACGGTCTTTTAATAATGTAACAGGTTGATTATTTTCTAAATTAACAACGATAGTACCGTAAGTTTTGCATTTACGAAAACAAAAATCATCTACCCCTATAATTTTTAGAGAATCAGGTGATGGTAAAGGTATTCTACGAACTAAATTTAATAGCGTATTACGACTTGTGTTTAAGCCTAATTTTTGTGATAATCTGAATCCTGCTGCACCACCTGATGCTAAACCTATCGCAGTTAATCGAGACGCTAATCTCATAGTTCGACGTGCCCACGGAGCCACAATATCTGTTAATCTTTCAGTAAATATTCGTCTTTTACATTCCGTATTGATGCAAAAAAATTTCCTCACACGCAGTTGAAGTAAAGTACCATAGTTCGCCCATGATAAATCAGCTATTTTACGCTCATAGTGGCTATGAATTTTATGTGTTGCCTCATTGCAGACTGGACATTTAACTGCTGTTTGTACTGAAGAAACAAGCACGATTACCTCCCTTCGCTCCTCGTCAATATTACAACTTTCAAGCAGGAGAAGATTTTTATCTGGTAATAAGCTTTTTAGTACTTCCATATTATAATGAAATCTAATATACTAGTATAAATATTTATTATTTTTATTTTAAAACTAAAAAATTATACAGTCAAATGTCTTCACCCTTACTCCTTCCTTCTGCCCTCTGCCTACTGCCCTCTGCCAAGAACGTTTCCAAAGCTTTCACCAAAACTTGACAAGAACCTAATTATATTTTCATCTCCTGTAATTGCAGCTTCATACAAGGAGTCTATAAGGATAACTATATTAGTCGGCTGTGGCTGTAATATTGTTAAAGGTGCGCGAATCAGTATTTCGAGTACGTTTTCTGGGTCGTTTGGTGCCAGATTATCAATGTAAAGTTTAGTAATTTGACTTTCTGTCATCGACGAGTCAATACTATTGACTTGTGATAGTAAGTCAACTGGTTTAACTGTACTTGCTAAAGCTTGACTGTAGTTTGGTAGATTTCCCAACTGTATAGCTAATGACCTTAAGATGTTGCTTGATTTTGTAGTTTCTACATCTCCAGCTTGACAAAAATGATACGCGGTTATGTAGCTGCGCTGAATCAATTGATTAGAAATACTGCTTATACCTACCCCTGATTCCCCAGTCAGGATTAAAAAACGCTCCCTTGTATTTGTTAACCAATTGTCTATAAGTTCAAAGAGCCAATTACGCCCAGTAAAATCTTCTATATAAGTTTTCATTTTATTTGGATGTAAAATAATAAGCTGTCAATACCTCATAGGTATGATTGCTCGATATGATATAAGGTTAAATTAACATAAGTTGGTTTATAAAGTTCCTCGCTGTTAGTCGAGTAAGTTGGTACAAGCAAAATAGCCTACTTTACGAAAACGCAAAGTAGGCGAAGAATTTTTGTTGTTATTACAGTGTTGCGAGTTAATGTCACTCTACATCATTAAGGTGTTTGACCTGGTGTAGGCGCCGGATTTGATTCTGGTGTTTGATCTGGTATGGGCGCCGGATTTGATTCTGGTGTTTGATCTGGTATGGGCGCCGGATTTGATTCTGGTGTTTGATCTGGTATGGGCACCTGGTTTGTTTCAGGTACTGTGTTTGGTGCTGGCACCTGCTCCGGTTGAGTTGTGGGGCTTGATTCTTGCTGGAGTTTTGCTGCAATGGTTTTGCGTAAGCTTGATGGTAGAAGTACACGGTTGACTGCGTGAATTACACCATTGCTCGCTTTGATGTCAGCTTGGGTAACACTCGCATCGTTTACAATCACCTTTTCACCAGTTTTGCGAACTGCTACTCCACCACCTAGAGTTTTCACTGAACCACTTCTTAGTTTGTTGGCAGGAACTCTACCAGCTACAACGTGATATGAAAGTACTTGCCGTAACAAGTCTTTATTTTGAGGTTCGAGTAAAAACTGTAAGGCGCCTTGAGGCAAGGAAGAACTAAAAGCTTGGTCGGTAGGTGCGAAGATTGTAAAATTACCGTCAGAGAGGGTGTTAGACAAACCAGCAGCTTCAACAGCTTGGGCAAGAGTTGTAAATGTACCACTCGATTGAGCTACTTGCAGTAAATTTTCATTTGCCGCATTTGTTGGTGTTTTGGCTGGTGTGGATTGATTTGTTGATGGTTCAGTGGTGTTGCTGGGAGTATCTGTAGTTGTACCAGGAGATTCTTGGGTGTTTGTTGGCGCCGAAGGGTTTGGACTTATTTGTGCTGTAACAGGTATTGCTAATGCGCTGATACCTACGATAGTAGCAGCAATCTTGGCGGGATTTATAAATTTGTTAAACATCATTACACTGGTTTGTAATTAAACACGCACAATATTCAACTTCGTAATTAAACACGCACGCTAATCAACTTAGTTAATTTTTGTAAATATTTCCTCTAGCAAAAGTAGTACTTTTTATGTTCAATATTCAATTACTCCCCCGTATAAATGCTAAAGTTTTACGTCAAGATGGTAAACAATATTACGTTGATGCTGGTGGAAAAAGTTTTCCGAGTGTGACAACAATATTAAACGCTACTAAACCCCAAGAAGACCGTGATAGGTTAGCTAATTGGAAAACACGTATTGGTGTAGAAGAAGCGACTAAAATTACAACAAAAGCTAGTCGTCGTGGTACTCAAACACATAAACATATTGAACGTTATTTACTGAATAAAGACCCTGTTTGTCCTGAAGCAAGTCTTCCATACTGGGAAAGTATTAAACCTGTTTTAGATAAAATTGATACTGTTAGATTAATTGAAGGTTCGGTTTTTAACTACAATTTAAATTACTCGGGACAAGTGGACTGTGTTGCCAGCTATGAGGGTATAAATTGTATTTGCGAGTGGAAAACTGCTGATAAACCAAAAGGTTCTGTAGAAAGACTATATGAATATCCATTGCAGTTAGCAGCATATTTAGGAGCAGTAGCTGAATCTTACCGCGAGTATGATATTGAAGTGAAACACGCGCTTTTGGTTGTGGCTATTCCAAATAGTCCTGCGGAAGTGTTTTGGTTTGATGCTAAAGCGATGGGGGAGTATTCGTTGATGTGGGAAAAGCGAGTTAAGGAATATTGGGAAAAGAGGAAATATTGGGGATACTAATGGTCATTAATTTTGATAAATTGTGGCACAATGCATTAAAAATATCGAAAACCTTATTATAAATGAATAAAAAAGAAAATCTACAACAAACGGCGCCTGAAACTACACCTTCATTATTGGCAAATTTAGCTCGTGGCGCCAGTAGTGCTTTAGCAGTTCAAATATTGAGCGCAGCTTTAATTTTTGGGTTTCAAGTTTTCTTAGCAAGGACTCTTGGAGTTACAGAGTATGGAGTTTATGATTATGCAATAACACTAGCAACCTTCTTAGCTTTTCCTGCTAGTCTCGGTATTCCAATGACCGTGTTGCGGTTTATTCCTGAATATATTACTAAACAAGACTGGGCACATTTAAAAGGGATAGTTTGGTGTAGTTTACTGCAAACACTAACTGTTAGTTTTGTAGTTTCCTGTTTAAGTACTGGTGTCTTGTTGTGGTTAGAAGCGCATTCGCTTATTAAAAATACTACTGCTTTAATTATTGGTGTTTGGGGATTACCTTTACTAGCTATTACAGGTTTACTGCAACAAATGGCAAGGGGTTTACATCAAATTATTTTAGCATTTACACCATATATGATTGTTTATCCAATCTTATTGATGGTTATAGCGATGTTTTGGATTGTATCGTTCCATTCTTTAACAGTATATAATTTACTGTTTTTTTCTATATTATCTTTATTTATTATTACAATTGGGCAATTTATTCTATTACGTCAAAGTTTTCCTAGAGAAATTAATAACGTTAGACCAAGTTATGCATGGGGTCAGTGGTGGGAAGTTGCCCTAGCACAAATATTTCTTAACGGTTCCAACGTGATTTTAAGCCAAACTGATACGTTGATGATTGGTGGTATGTTAGGAGTGAAAGAAGTAGGTATTTACGGCGCCACTTTTAAAACGTCACTTTGGGTTAATTTGTTATTAACGTCGATAAATGCAATTGCGGCGCCGATGTTTGCTTCATTATATGTGAAAGGTGATATAGTTGGGCTGCAAAAATTAGTATCGACCAGCGTTAAGTGGATGTTTTTTCCAGCACTTGCAGTTAGTGTAGCAATGATTATTTTTGTCGAACCTGTATTAAAAATGTTTGGTGAGGAATTTGTGAGTGCTAAGTTTGTATTAATAACTTTGATTTTAGGGCAACTTGTTAATGTTGGTGCAGGTTCTGTAGGGTATTTATTACAGATGACTGGATATCATAAGCAGTGTGCAGTGGTTATGGGTGTTAGCGCACTCGTTAATATTGTACTGAATTTGATTGGTATAGGCACTCTCGGAATTTTAGGCGCCGCATTAGCAACAGCGTTTTCGATGATGCTATGGAATTTATGGTTACACCGCTTGGTAGTTAAGCATTTGGGTATTCATCCTTCGATTGTGGCAGCGATACAGGATGTTACAGTAATTTAATAAAATTTATATATGTTTAGAATACATTCATACTCGCTTTATTAAAATATTACTTTAAAGGTGATAATATATTTGATTAGCGAATCAGGGCTACACTTGTATATGAAAGAGATTTTCCAATTTCAGGATTTTTTCAACTTGGCTAAGTTACCTATTACTTGTATAGATGATACTTGGGGCACAATCTGCTGTTCCTACACTGACGTTACAAATAAATTTGTATACGCTATACTTAGACAATGTTGTGATTATTGATATCATAGTTTATAACATCGCTTACTCACCTGTTGCATAGAAAATATTTTATAGTAAATATGCACTATGCTGCATAGTTGAGATTTGACAACTTTAAGCATTCTTTTGCTGTTGTATCCATAAAAATTAACGAGCATTTAAATACCTAGCTTTGGTTTAATAAGTTTATCACTTGGCTAGAAAGCTGTATTAAAATCCTTGTTAAATTAAATATTATACCAAATAAACAATTGGAAATAGTATAGCCGTAAAGTTTGCTACCTCCAATTTTGTACAGGTTCAGGCAAAACAGAATCTTTTCTCTTACCATTGTTTGCTTACCTTGCGAAAGAATCAAAACAATGGCAGGCGCCAGAAGTAAAACCTCCTCATGTGGATGATTGGTGGAGTAATAAAGACTGGCAAGATGAATGTAAGCCACTTGTAAAAACAAAACGTACTTTCAAGCGTTCTTACCGCGTACCTCAAAGAAGCCATGAGAAACGCGACGCTGCGGTAAGGGCGCTAATATTGTACCCGATGAATGCTTTAGTTGAAGATCAGCTAACAAGATTACGTCGTGCTTTAGATTCTGATAAAGCGCGCGAATGGCTTCAAAAGAATAGAAATGGTAACAGAATATATTTTGGTAGGTATAACGGTGTTACGCCTGTACCAGGACATGAGCGGAAACAAAACGGAAAACCAAATGGCGAAAAAATAGACGAACTGCTCAAAGAAATACAGCAGATGCAGAAATCAACCCAAGCTGCTGAAGAACATTTTGAAAAAACTGGCGAAAAAGATAAAGACAAAGATATTAGATTTTTTTTCCCACGTTTAGATGGGGCAGAAATGCGCTGTCGTTGGGATATGCAAGATGCTCCTCCTGATATTTTAATAACTAATTACTCGATGCTCAGTATTATGCTGATGCGAGATGTAGATAAAAATATTTTTGAGGCAACACGAGCATGGTTACAAAAAGAAGGTAGCGTTTTTCATCTAATCCTTGATGAATTACACCTTTATCGTGGCACTGCCGGGACAGAAGTTGCTTACCTAATTCGTCTTTTGCTTGAGCGTTTAGGGCTTCATCCAGGTCATCCTAAATTAAGAATTCTTGCCTCTAGTGCATCTCTTGAACCCGACGACCCAGAAAGTTTAAAATTCTTATCTGATTTTTTTGGCACAGAATGGTTTCCTGAGCAAATTATCCCAGGTCATCCTGAGCCAATTTTACCAGTATCTGCTGAAAAGTTTCTAAATAGCCAACCATTTATCACTTTAGCAAATGCACCAGAAGATACGAACTCAGTTAATACATGTTTACAAATATTGTCATCTGATGAGACCGTTGGCGCCAGAATGCTTAATGCTTGTAAGGATGATGACAAAATTCGTGCTGTGTCGCTTACAAAATTTGCTAAGGGCATTTTCGGTAATAATTTAGATCAAGAGAATTTAAAATCAGCAGCAAAGGGATTACTTATTGCTCGTGGCTTATGTGAGGATAAGTCTTTAGAATCATTTCGATTTAGATTACACTGGTTTTTTAGAAATATCGATGGGCTTTGGGCTTGTACTCAGCCAAATTATGATTGTCATGGTGATGAAAGTAGCGAAAGCAGACCAGTAGGTAGGTTATTTGTAGAGAATCCACCAATCGTTTATGATAAATACCGAGTCCTGGAAATGCTGTATTGCGAACAGTGCGGTACAGTATTTTATGGTGGAAATCGTTTAGAGATAGATGATGGTTATGGTAATCAACATTGGGAACTTCTACCCACAGAGCCAAATATAGAAGGAATTCCCGATAAACAAATTGGTAGTTTTTTAGAACGGAGAACATATCGTGAATACGCAATATTTTACCCTTCTATAAAAATTCACGAAGATGCGAAAGAATCATGGAAACAACCATTAAGGCATAGTAAAAATACTGAGGATGCTTGGTGGGATAAAGCCTGGTTAGATACTAGTAGTGCCTGCGTTACTTTAGGAGAGCCAGAGGCACCAAGTAACCAATCGATCCAAGGTTATATTTACAACTTGCGAAATACAACATCACCGGAAACCCAAGCATTTATGGCAGCACAACCTTCTATCTGCCCATGTTGTGGTGCTGATTATAGTAGAAGAAAGTCCTGGAAATCGTCAATTAGAGGTTTCCGCACTGCTTTTTCTCGGTTGAGTCAGCTGCTGTCGAAGGAGATATTTTACCAGTTACCAGAAAAATCAGACTCCCGTAAATTAGTAGTTTTTTCTGACAGTCGTGAAAATGCAGCTTCTATATCAAATGGAATTGAGCGTATTCATTATAATGACCTTGTTCGTGAAGCGATATTTGATGAACTTAATCAATTAGGGATTGGTGAAGTTTACTTACTAGAAGATATTCAAAAACATAGTCAGGCTGTTCGCCCAGAAGCTGTAGAATTTGCAAAACGCAATCCTAATGCTATTAAGTTATTGCAAGAAAAAATTCAAGTTGCTAATTATCCGACAACAGGGCTCCCTCCAACATTTCAGCGGGAGCAGGAACAAGCACAAACAGTGCTTAGTCAAATTGAACAGAGAGCTAAAACAAGAGTAGTTCCACTTCGGGTATTATTTGAAGGTGAAAAAGACGTTCCAGGAGTACTTATTCAAAGGTTAGCAGGTTTAGGCATAAATCCTGCTGGTTATGACATTGCCGATCAAGATTATAAATATGATGAAAAATGGTATAATTGGACAGATTTTTTTGATTTTGAATCTCAACCACCAAAATTGAAGGCGGCATCTTCTGGAGAAGCCATTGATCAGCGACAAAAATTAATTTCAAAAGCAAAAGCTGAAGTTTGTGATGCCTTCTTTAGTCGATTATTTTACAGTATTGAAGCATCAGGTTTAGGTTATGCTTGTCTCCATTTACCACAAAAAGAGGTTGATAAATTGGCAGCACAATGCAAGCTTTCATCTGAAGTTTTTTTAGAAATCGCTAATGGGTGCTTGCGCGTTATTGGTGATTTATACCGCTATCCTAAGTATCCTGTTGAGGACTGGGATAGTTGGCAGGATGCAAAAGCCAGATTGAAAAAGTATGTTAAGCAATGTGTAACACATAATAAGCTTTCAGAAAAACAATTGCAAGACGCATTATGGTCAGCTATTTGCCAACACGGTAAGCATGAACATTTAAAAATTAATCCCTTGCATTTATGGGTAAGAGTGGCAGTTCCAGAAGACCAAGTTTGGCAATGTACATCATGCGGGCGCCCTCATTTACATCGTGCTGGAGGTATCTGCACTAATTGCCTTGCAGAATTACCAACTTCACCAAACAAGCAATGTATGGATTTACACGCCCGTAATTATTACGCTACTGAAGCTGTTAATAAGCGTCAACCTGTACGTTTGCATTGTGAAGAATTAACGGGTCAAACCGATGACCAAGCAGAAAGGCAACGCCATTTCCGTAATATTGTTGTCAACATTGGCGAACAAAGAAGGCAATTTATTCCGGTAGTAGATACTATCGATATTCTCAGTGTTACTACTACAATGGAAGTCGGTATCGATATTGGTAGTTTAATGGCTGTAGTAATGGCAAACATGCCACCGATGCGCTTTAATTACCAACAAAGAGCAGGTCGTGCAGGGCGCCGAGGTCAAGCTTTTGCCATCGTGTTAACTATTTGTCGTGGTAACAGTCATGATGAATTTTATTACAAACATCCTGAAAAAATAACAGGCGACCCACCACCAGTTCCCTTTTTGTCGATGTCGCAGCTAGAAATTGCACGGCGCCTATTAGCAAAAGAGTGTTTACGGCGTGCTTTTATACATGCTGATGTTAGATGGTGCGATAGCCCTAAACCGCCAGATACTCACGGGGAATTTGGCAAACTTTCTGACTGGCAGGAGAAAGAATCTCGTCGTGAATCAGTTCGCCAATGGTTGCTAAATTCGCCTGAAGTTCTAAATGTAGTAAATAATTTGCTTATTGGCGTAAAAGATATTGACCCTATAATCTTTGAAAATTACGCACGCCATGACTTGTTCGATAAGATACAAGAGTGCGTAAATAATAAAGAATTAACAGGAAAGGGATTAGCAGAAAGATTAGCAGAGGGTGGCGTTTTACCAATGTTCGGTATGCCGTCCAGAGTTAGAGATTTATATCACCATAATCCATCTGGTAAGGGCATTGCGACAATTGACCGCGATTTAGATATAGCTGTTTCAGAATTTGCTCCTGGTGCAGAAAAAACTAAAGATAAACTAATTTATACATCTATTGGTTTTACAGCACCACTACTCCCTGACAAGAAAAATATTTATTTACCTGCTGACAGTGACCCTCTTTCTAAGCGTAAATGGATGTTAAGATGTCAGCGTTGCCAACATACAGAAACTTCTGATAACAAATTTGAATATGAGGTATGCCCCAACCCCAAATGTGAAGCAACAGAAGAACAAGGTTTTAAGGTTTTTAAATGGGCAGTACCGTTGGCTTTTCGTACTAGTCTCAACCGTGGTACCGATGCGAAAGAAGAACATGATGTATTAATATCAAGTGCGGGCAGCGTTGCTGAATCACAACCTCAAAATTTTGACTTTGTAATTAATACAAATACTCAAATTGCTTTTTCAGAAAACGGTAGAGTCTTTCGTGTTAATGATAATCGCGGAAATCTTTTTAAAGGAGCAGTCGGTAAATCTTACTTTGGACGTGATAAAAATGAAAAAATGTTAGATTCTCAATGGATTGATGAGCGGTATCAAAGTAATAAAGCTGATGGAGTAAAAGTCAAGTTTGAAAATACGGAAGAATCTGAAGAGCTTGCTATTGTTGCACCAAAAACTACTGGGGTGCTTCGCATCAAACCTGCTGCTGTATCTGCTGGGTTATGTCTTGATCCAATCGCACCTGGTTCTGCAATTAAAGCAGCTTTCTATTCAGCGGCTTTTATTATTCGTGCCGTAGCAGCGCAAGAGTTAGACATTGACCCAGATGAGTTAGATATTAGTGGGTTACGGCAGGTGGAACTTGAACAAACTAGAGAAAAAGTAGGAGAGATTGTAATTAGTGACCGTCTTCCCAATGGATCTGGTTTTACATTGTGGCTTGCACAAAATTGGCAAGATATCCTTACAGAAAAAATTATCAATTCTCAAAATACTTTCATTGACACTATGATGTCAACAACGCATCGTCATAAATGTGATTCTTCATGTTATGAGTGCTTGCGACACTACCGTAATATAAATTATCATGGCTTGCTTGATTGGCGCCTGGGCTTATCTTTACTCAGAGCATTTGCTGATAATGATTTTCGTTGTGGCTTGCATGGCGATTTTTCTATTCCTGACTTAGAAAACTGGCAAAAAACAGCAACTACACTCCAAGATGCTTTTTGTACATCTTTTAGCAGTTGCTCACCTCATAATGTTGGAAGTTTAGCTGGTTTTACAGTCGGTGATATTACAGTTATTATTGTCCATCCATTATGGAATCTCAATCAACCAGTTGGGTTATTAGCTGATGCAGTTGCTACAGTTGCAGCGAATAGTCGAATTCGCTACCTTGATACTTTTAACCTTTTACGGCGCCCTAGCTGGTGTTATCAGTCGCTAGCTTAGTAACTACTATTTTCTTGGCATAGGCGTAAAATCAAGAAGTTAGTTGTGATTAAATTAAAATTTGATTGGGAGTCGCAAGGGTGATAGACGGTAAACCTATATCTATATCATTGTTTTCGGGAGCATTTGGGTTAGACCTCGGTCTAGAGGAAGCTGGTTTTCACACGGTAAGTGTTGTTGAGAAGGAACCAGATGCTGTAAAGACTATAGCTTACAACCGCCCACATCTAAAGGAAAGCGCTGTTCCTAGAGATATAGAAGAAGTAAGTGCGCTTTCTTTGCTTGCAGAAGGTGGACTAAGTTTGGGTATTGGCAGAAGTTTAGTAAAAGGTGAGGTTGACTTAATAAACGGAGGTCCACCCTGTCAACCTTTTAGCACCGCAGGAAAACGTGGTTCGGTTATGGATCCTCGTGGTAGTTTATTTATGGATTTTATTCGCATTGTTAACGAAGTTCAGCCTCGCTTTTTTATTATGGAGAATGTGCGAGGATTACTTTCGGCACCTGTTAAGCATGTACCTCACTCTCAACGAACTACTGGATACCAGACTTTTGAACCAGATGAAATGTCAGGTGCAGCACTATCCGTTGTTCTGTCTGAGATGAGAAATATTGGGTATAAAGTAGTTTACAACCTTTTGGAAGCAGCAGACTATGGTGTACCACAAAACAGGTTACGTGTTGTATTTATCGGTTCTAGAGACGGTGAAACCCTAACTTTTCCTTTGGCAACGCATTCTAAAACAGGTAAAACATTACCACAATGGCGTACTTTGAGAGATGCGCTTGCTGATTTAAAAGACCCTAACCCTGAATTTACTCCTTATTCTGAAAACCGTTTAAAGTATTTGCGACTTCTTAAAGCAGGTCAAAACTGGCGCCACCTACCAGATGATTTAATAAAAGAAGCAATGGGAGGCGCCTATAATTCAGGAGGAGGAAAAGTTGGCTTTTATAGACGTTTATCTTGGGATAAACCATCTCCTACCGTTACAACTTGTCCACATCAAAAAGCTACAGATATGTGTCACCCTGAAGAACTACGTCCTCTTAGTGTAAGAGAGTATGCTAGAATACAGACTTTTCCTGATGATTGGGTTTTTTGTGGTTCAGTGGCTTCTAAGTATAAACAAATTGGTAATGCTGTTCCCGTATTGCTTTCAAAAGCGATAGGTGAGTATGTCTATAAATTAATTCAAGGAAATAAACCGATAGGCAAACAAGTATATGAACAGCTTTCGTTATTTTAACTCATACAAGTAAATAATATCGCTTTCAACTCAATGGATGAACAAACAGTAACTTTAGTAAAATCAGTTTTATTAGCGAGTTTACGCAGAACTTTACAGCGTCGTCAAATTGAGGAACCTTACAAACCAGAAGAGTTTAGGTTGAGTAGTCCATTCTATGCACGCTTAGTTCCTGATGAAATTTGGCGAGCTGCAAAATTTGAACGTTCTTTTGTTACTTCAATCGGTCAAGGTGTATTTGAACAAGTTGCAGTGATTGTAGCAAAAGGTGCTGGATGCGAAGCGGAACAAGGATATCGCGAAACTAGTGAGGTGTGGACTGGGCAACTTGCTGAGATACAAAATATACTTACCAATTTGAGAGGAGGTATTAATCGACCAAATTGGTTGTTAGAAGTTGCTATGGTAAATAATGCTGTCGAAATTGGTCAAAAAGTAACACGCACGGTAATTTCTGATTTATATATCAAAAAGCAAGATGGTACAAGAAACTTTTATTCGTTAAAAACTGTTAAACCAAATCTTGACCAAACAGAAAAAGCTAAGTCAGATTTACTAACTTTAAAGGCATTAAATACTAATAATGTAACATTTTTCGCTTTGCCCTATAACCCTTATATTAATCGCCAATCTTACAACTGGCAACAAGCGTTTAAAATTTTTGATATGCGTCAAGACCCATGTGTATTAATTGGAGAGGAATTTTGGAATGATATTGGTGGAAGTGGGACTTATTTAAAGCTATTAAAATTATTTGAAAAAGCGGGAGAAGAATTTGCTCCCGAAATCCAAGCTTATCTTGATGGATTAATTTAATCTAACACTGCTAGTACAGCTTTTGGTTGTAACTTATCTTTGAACCAAACTATGCGTGCGGGTACGTCGTTTAATTTTACACCTGCTTTTTCTAAATTTAATCTTTCTGATATAGCTAGTATTAAGTTATTACATGCTGAACGTCGCACTTGTGAAAATTTCTTTTGTAGATATTCTGGGCGCCAGTACCCTACAATTTCTAATAAGTAATCTCTACCGTCAGGATGAACGAGACGAAAATCGGGAATCATGACACTACCGGGAATGGGAACTAAATCAACTTCACGTTCTAGTTTCCATTCGGTTTTTAATGAATCCCATTTATCAGCAAACGATGCTTCTAACATGCTATCGTATGGTTTGCCAGGTGGGTAATGTGTAACTAAACCACAATCTGCTGAATTCAACGCAAATCTTCCGATTTTCCAAGTATCGTTGTAAGTATCGCGGACTTGTAATGTTGCTGCTAGACTCCATTTTGTGACGTGAAGTATAGCGGGAATTAATTTGGCTATAGCAAGACCATACCGTGTACTCGGATTAAATAAACTAACTGGTCCATCAATAGTAATAGTAAACCCGTGGTCTGAGTCTCCTTCAATATAAGCCATTAATTGAAATAATTTTAAATACCTAAATAATAACTTGTACTCTCCAGGGTTGTTACGATGCGCGTTGATAACTAGCTGACTCGCTTTGTAAAATATCCCCTGCACTTGTGACAAGTTGTATCTATGTATCAAAGCTTCAGGGTTTGGTTCCTCAAAAGCTGTTAAAATTCTATTTTCTGATAAGTCGGCATATAATCCTGATTTTACCTGTTCGGGCAACACCTCGCGTTCAAGTTCTTTAGTTAATACATCAGCTACATATGTAAGTGTAGCCTGCGTTTGATTTCTACTAGGAACAGATAATGCAGCACGTGCGAATACACGTTCGCGTAGTAACAGTGGGTCAATGGGACTAACTATTTCAAAATTGCAAAAGCTGCTTTTAAGAATATAAGCTAATCCTCGCTTCACACGGTAATCAGTACTTTCCCCCTCTAATTCAGACAATTGTCGTTCTAAATCACCTTGAGTTTTACCTCGCATACTGAGAAAACAATTAATTAACTCAGTCGCTAACTCCAAACTTTTCGATTCAATTTTCAAACGTTTAGGTATAATTTGTTCACCATTTTGGCGATAAATCAATAAATCAGTGGTTAACATGGTCAATACCGTAGGGGCGGGTTAACCCATATCCTAAAACTGTATAACCATTTCGTAAACGTTTGATGATACCTTTATACCAAAGAATGTTTGGAAACTAACTCTATCTTATCATTATAGTTAGTTGTTGATTTTTTACGGCATATTGCCGTATATAATAAAAATGTAGGCTTAAGCTTATTTTCTATGAATGATACAAAAATAGCTAGACTAGAAGCGCGCGTTAATCCTGAGATAAAAGCTTTATGGCAAAAGGCTGCTGACTTACAGGGAGTCACGTTAACAGATTTTGTGATTGCAAGCGTTCAACAAGCAGCTTGCAAAGTTATAGAGCAGCATCAAACACTCAAGCTAAGTTTAGAAGATGCTGAAGCTTTTGTAGAAGCCCTAAAACAGCCAGCGATACCAAATGATGCTCTGATTGCAGCAGCTTTACGTTATAAACAGGTAATGCAAAATGGTATTAACGATTGAGTTGCTCGATAGTAAAAGGCATAATCGTTCAGTATTTTCCTGTGGAAACGATAGTTTAGATAAATACATACATAAATCCGCATCTCAAGACCTCAAGAAAAAAGTTGCTACAGTGTTTGTTCTGATTGATTCACCAAGTACTGATATTATTGCTTACTATACTTTGTCTTCTTATACGCTAGATATTAATAATTTAAACGAAGCTTTTGCTAAAGGCTTACCTCGCTATCCTTTGCTTCCTGCTATTTTACTTGGTCGTCTTGCTGTTGATAGTAATCGGCAAGGTCAAGGTTTGGGAGGGATAATTTTAATAGATGCTATGAAACGCGCGCTTAAAACGACAGAGCAAGTTGCATCCGTTGCTGTAGTTGTAGAAGCTATAGATGAAAATGCAGTTGCTTTTTATCAAAAGTATGGTTTTCAACAATTTAAGGAATATCCCTTTAAGCTGTATCTGCCTGTTAAAGCAATAGAGGAACTTTGTCAACGTTTTGATATTTAACTCTATTCAAGTAAGCAAAGGCGGGCAAGGATGCCCACCCCACAAGAGTTAATCTAGAATTAACTAGTTAATCATCTTTTTTATTTGGTGACCGTTTTTTATCATCGTCATCATCATCGTCGTCATCATCGTCGTCGCGCGATTCAACTTCTGTTTTGTTTCCTCCACCAACATACTCAGAAGAAATGTCGCTAACTTCACCTTTGCTAACTAATGCTTTATAAATTAAAGCGCAAACTTCGGCGCGGGTTGCAACTTTATTAGCATTGAGAGTTCCGATATTTGGATAGTTAACGACGATACCGCGTTCGGTAAGGGCAGCAATGGAAGAGCGAACATCACTACGAATGGTAGTAGCATCGCTGTAAGCTGCTAATATTGCTTCGGTTGAACCTGTAACTGTGTAATTCAAACCGCGTGCTATTGCTAGCATTGCTTCTAGACGCGATAAACCTTGGGTTGGTTTAAATTGACTACCAGAACTAGTTAAAAATCCTGTTTGATAAGCTTCACGAATTGCATTAAATGCCCAGTAACGCGAGGAAACATCGCTGAAGGAAGCAACTTTGCGAACTTTTGCTTTTTCAAACGCTTGGGCAATCATTGCTGCAAATTGGGCACGAGTTACTTGTTCTTCGGGGCGGAAAGAACCATCGGGGAAACCTTCGATAACTTCCATTGCTGCTAACTCGGCAATAAAATCTTTTGCCCAGTGATTTACAGATACATCCGAGAATTTAACTTGAATACCGTTTGCAACACCTACTTCACGATAGTCCATCATCTTTTGACCGACATCGAAAGTTGAGGCGCCATCATCGCTAACTTCATTAACTTCCACCAACTGACTTGGCGCCGCTTTTAATGCCGAAGCGAGATTTGTACTAGAAGCACTAACAGACTGTCGAACTAGCGCATATTCACCTTGGGTAAAAGATGCAGGATAAACGCTGCGACTGGCAACAGATGATAATCCATCAACTTGGAATTGACTGACATTTACTTGCTGCGAACTACTTAAGAAAGTAACGCGCTGTTCGTTTACTTGGGTGAAATAATCGTAAGTTGTGCTACCTGAGTCAATGGCGCCATCAAAATTGGTATCTAAACCGTAAACGGTGCGAACAACTTTATAGCCACTGGGATTATTCGACAAAATCAGATTAACAGCAGTATTTGCCGACAAACATTCAAATTCGCTGTAGCCGATAAAGCGATTTTGAGTATCATACAACCGGACAACAATTCTATCGCCAGCTTTCAAACCCTTAGCAAATTTGGCTTTTTGTTGGATTTTGTACTTATAATCACCCAAAAAGCGTTCTTTAAGATAACCCTTACCGCGTTTACCTTTTATAGAAACGCGTGCTATCACTTCTTCAAAACTACCTGACGGTTGCAGAATTGCCAGACTGAAACCGGGTTTTTTGCTTTTTACGTCAACAGTTGCAGCACTAACTTGCATACTACTGCGACTAACAGCATTTATATTTGCTTCATCCTCACGACTAACCGCAGTTGTTCTGGCAGTGAGTACTTGACTGCGACGTTGAATAGTAGTAGTGCGACTGCTAATTTGTTCGTTAACAGTTCGTGTTTTGAGAATTGTTGCAGTCACTGACTGACTTGATGTTTCATCAATTTTGGCTATACTGCCAGATTCATCAGTACGATAAACCCAAGCTTGGGTACTGCCAGCAACGACAACTTGCCAACCAGGAAGCAGCGCTTGTGAACAAACTTCATCGGATTTTAAACCCAAACAGCCATTAGACCAAGTAGTCTTTTCGGCTCTTAGAACGCGCAAAGAAGAAACTTCTATATTTGTGCGCTGAGAAATATCTTTGAAAACAGATGTTTTAACAACTTCTGGCAAATCATCATCATCGTCATCGTCATCATCGCCATCGTCTGCGCTTGCTAGTACCTTTGATTCTTGCGGATTAGTAGATTCTTCAATGCTGGTAGGCAACCCTAATGCTGTATTTGCAGAAGCTATTGGTGAAACCATCGCCACATAAGCAACTGCAAAAATAACTTTGCTAAAAAAAGCCAAGAAACTTTGATTTTGGTTTTTCATCCCACACCATACCGGCTAAATAAACGTCAAAGAAGCGATAATCACTTCTTGTCCTAGTTATCCCGCATGGCGCCTTAAACCAAACATCAAACACAAACTCTTAAGCAATTTTCATAAATTACGTAATTATACATAATAAAATTTTGGTGGGCACTGCCTACATACATAAGAATTTTAAAAATTAGGTGTATCTCCTGAATCATTCCATAAACCTAACTGTTCAGCAGCGCGCGGAGTTTTCTGTTGCCCAGTACCATACACAACCTTTAAATTCCCCCTCTCCTCTTCCTTCCTTTGCGTCCTTTGCGTTCTTTGCGGTTCATTCCTTCTTCTTGCGGAAGTTCCCTCCTCACTAGTATCTTCCGTCACCACCTCATATAAAATCGCTTGCTTATTCACCTCCTGACCTTTCCTCAAAACCCGCCCCAACCTTTGCGTATATTCCCGTACAGACCCAGTACCAGACAAAATAATTGCTATTCGTGCAGCAGGCACATCCACCCCTTCGTTTAGCACATGAGAAGCAACCAAACTCTTAAACTCACCCTCTTTAAACTTGGTCAAAATCTCATGTCGTTCCTTCACAGGAGTTTGATGAGTAATAGCAGGAATTAAAAACTCATTAGAAATTTTATACACAGTATTATTATCCGCAGTAAAAATTAATATCCTATCTGGATAATGCTCCGCTAATAAATCGGTGAGAATTCTAATTTTACCATCAGTACCCAAAGCAATCTCTTTCGCTTCACGATGGGCTAACATAGCTTTGCGTCCAGCTTGCGACCGAGCGGAAGCCATGACAAAATGTTGCCATCCTTGAATGCTGCCCAAAGATATTTTTGATTCTCTTAAAAAATCATTGCGAATTTGCACTAATTTATTATATCTTTCGCGCTCATGCTGCGATAATTTCACCTTAATTTGTACGATTTCGTGTTCAGCTAAAGCTTTCCCCGCTAAATCTTCCGCGCGCTTGCGATAAACCTCTTTACCAATCAAAATATTTAAATCAGCGTGTTTACCATCGGTACGTTCGGGAGTTGCCGATAAACCCAATCGATAAGGAGCAATAGCATACTCCGCAATTACCCTATTAAAATCAGTCGGTAAATGATGGCACTCGTCAAAAATAATCAGTGCGTACATACTTCCTAACGTTTCCGCATGAATTGCCGCACTATCGTATGTCGCGACTAATATAGGACTTTTATCGCGTGAACCTCCTCCCAATAAACCTACATCCGCATCAGGAAACGCTGCTTTAAGATGCGCGTACCACTGATGCATTAAATCTAACGTTGGCACCACTATTAATGTAGTTCGTGGTGTCGCTTGCATTGCCATTTGCGCTAAATACGTCTTTCCTGCTGCTGTAGGAAGCACTACAACACCTTGCCTACCTGCCAACTTCCACGCTGCTAACGCTTCACTTTGATGCTGGTAAGGTTCCATTTCGAGACTAGGCGCCATGTCTATAGCATAAAATGCTTTAGCATCGTCGATGAAATTTGTGTTTTCAGCTTGTAGCGACTCCACCAAAGCACGGTATTGAATCGCGGGAATACGGAATTTTTCTACCCGGTCATCCCATGTGGCAAAATCCATCCAACTTCTACCTTTAGGTGGTGGATGCAAAATTAATGTGCCACGATCAAAAGTTAAAGTAGGGGTGCGAGCCATTTTTTCGCGTTTCCCGTCGTTGTATCACCTAATTTACTAATAACGCAAAAAGTGCATGTTTAAACCGTGCGAAGCTAGCAAAAGTCAAATTGGCACATTCCTGCATTTGACATCACAGATTGGCACAATATTTTGCTATGCAATTTTATACTTAATTTTTTACCCGCCCTTAGAGGAGTTAGGAGTCGGCGCCAATCTAAAATGGTATCAGGTATAAATTCCCTTACTCCTCTTTTTAATGAAGCTAGCACTAACTCGACAAATTAATTTCGGTTTAGGGTTAACGCTGTTACTGGTAATTTTTAATGCAGTGCTTTCCTATCGTAATACTTTGAAAGTAGTCGATAATGAACGGTCGGTCGCTATGACTTATGAGGTAATTAGTACACTTGAGAAAACTTTGTCTACGCTTAAAGATGCCAAAACTGGGCAACAGGGTTATTTACTTGTAGGTGATGACCGTTATTTAGAACCTTATAAGACTACTATTAATACAGTTAATCAACAAATCACTCGTTTGCAGCAGCTAACGAGCGATAACCCTCAACAGCAGCAACGGATTGTTGATTTAAAAAAGTCTGTAGATACAAAGTTAACTGACCTTGAAAGTACTATCGATATTCAGCGAACTCAAGGGCAACAGGCTGCTTTGCAACTAGTGCGAAGCAATCGAGGTAAGCTGATAATGGATAAAATCCGGCGCCAAATAGCTGATATGCAACTCAAAGAAAATAAACTGTTGCAGCTACGTAATGCTGAGTCTAAAGCTAGTAGTGATAGTACATTATTATCTTCAGTTATAGCAAATTGCGTAAATATACTAGGAGTAGGAATTATTTATTACTTATTTCGTCGTGATACAATTCTTCGCCATCAAGAGCAAACTAAGCAAAATCAGCTTTTCTCTGACTTGCAGGCAGAACGCAATCGTTTGGAAACAATGATGCAACAATTACCTGTAGGCGCCGCGATAGCAGATAATGAGGGAAAACTAATTCTTAGTAACAAGCAAGCAGAAAAGATTTTAGGACATCCACTTGTTGCAACAGAAAATATTGATGATTATAGTGAGTACCAAGCAAAACATCCAGATGGACGACCCTACGAAGCTCATGAATATCCCATAGTTCGTGCTTTGACCACAGGAGAATGTGTTGTAGATGAAGAATTTAGATATCCTCAACCCGATGGTAGCGAGAAAGTTGTATATATTAGCTCTACACCCGTTCGCGAGTCTAACAAAATCATTGCGGCGGTTGCAACGTTTTATGATGTTACTCAGTTAAAAACAACCGAAGCAGAATTACGCAGCAGTGATGATAAATTTCGCCAGCTAGCAGAAAGCATTCATGAAGTTTTTTGGATTTTTGACCCACGTAACGGGCAATTAATTTATGTTAGTCCTGCATATGAGAGAATTTGGGGACGCACAATTGACAGTCTTCAAGATAATCCTATGGGGTGGAGTGAGGCTATTCATCCAGATGATAAACAGCGTCATGCAGAACTACACCGAGAAAATATACATCGTGGAACTTTAAACGTAGAATATCGGATAATTCGTCCAGATGGTGAGGTGCGCTGGATTCAAGACCGAGGTTTTCCAATTCGTAATCAAGAAGGAGAAATTTATCGAGTTGCTGGTCTAGCAGAAGATGTCACCGAACGCAAGTACAAAGAGGCGGAAATTCAGCTACTTAACGAGACATTAGAGCAACGAGTCCAAGAACGTACTGTACAGCTACAAGAAGTAAATGCCGAAATGGAGGCTTTTGCTTATTCAATATCTCACGATTTACGGGCACCGTTACGAACAATGCAGGGTTTTGCTCAAGCTTTACAAGAAGATTACGGTGACCAACTCGATGAAATTGCACAGGAATATATTCAATATATAACCGAAGGCGCCGTTCAAATGGATGCTCTCATCGCCGATTTATTATCATACAGTCGTTTAACGCGCGTTCAAATAGAACTACAACAAGTAGATTTAAATAGCATCGTCCAAGAAGCATTGAAACAACTTGGCGCCTCTATCAAAGAAAAACACGCCTTAATTACAATAGACACGTTACCATTAGTAATGGCGCATCGTCCGACATTGATGCAAGTGATTACAAATTTAATTAGTAATGCGATTAAATTTGTAGAACCACCAACACAGCCAAAAGTACATATATACGCGCATGAGCAGCAAAATTCGGTATATTTATGGGTTGAAGACAACGGTATAGGTATTGCACCCGAACACCAAGAACGAATTTTCCGTGTTTTTGAACGCTTACACGGTGCAGAATCTTATCCAGGTACAGGTATCGGTTTAGCTATTGTTCGCAAAGCTATAGAGCGTATGAATGGCAAAGTTGGGGTAAAATCACAAGTTAATAGTGGCAGTCGGTTTTGGATTGAATTGATAAAAGAGTAGGATGGGTGACGCTACGACACGTAACGTAATAGCATTATGGTCTAATAGCGTCACGCACTTGGAGAGCGTCTTACGGGTTCAGAGTTAGGAGTCAAAGGATAAAAATGCTCCATGTCTTAGTTATTGATGATAATAAAGCAGACCGTGCATTGGTAATTCGAGAACTAAAGCGCGAATTTGCTCAAATTGAGATTCAAGAAATTATTGATGACAAGGAATTAGCTGCGGCCATAGCTGCAAAACAATTCAATGCTGTTATTACTGATTATGACCTACGTTGGACTACTGGACTTGATATTTTAAGAACTGTTAAACAGTTATACCCTTACTGCCCTGTAATTATGTTTACTGGTACAGGTAGCGAAGAAATTGCGGTTGAAGCAATGAAGTCTGGATTGGACGATTATGTTATCAAATCACAATCTAAGTATATTAAATTACCAATATCATTACGCATTGCGATTGAACGCTTAGAAAATGGACGCTCTTCTGAGTTATTGGAAATTCAGTTGCGTAGATTATTGAATCAGTTGCAGATAGGAACATTTAGGGCAAACAGTAATGGAAATTACATTGAAAGCAATACAGTTTTTCTCAAATTGCTATGCATAGATAATTTAGCACAATTACAACCCAGAGATATACTGAATATTCGCGAATACTACTCAATCTTGGAAAAGCTACCAGAACCACAGCAAGATTTAGAAATAGAATTGCAACGTCCTGATAGTACATATATTTGGGTAGCTTTAAGTATAACTTTGAATGAGATTGATGGAAAAAAGGTACTTGATGGCTTGATTGAAGATATTACTGCACGTAAACAAGTTGAACTCGAAAGACAGCAGCTAAATTCAATTTTAGAACAGCGAGTAATTGAACGTACTGCTGAACTTGAAGCTACAAATCGTGCGTTAGATGAAACAAATCAAAAGTTAATCATTGCAAACCAAGATTTAGAAACATTTACTTACTCGGTTTCTCATGACTTGCGCTCACCACTGCGTGCAATTCAAGGATTTGGTACAATACTGCAAAATCAACAACTTGAGCCAGAGCGTCAAAAAGAATATCTACAGCGTATCATTATTAGCTCACAGTCTGCTTCCAAACTTATTGATGATTTGTTGATGTACAGCCGTATTAGTCGTAGCGAGTTGCCATTAAGACTTATTGATTTGTCTTGTGTAGTCGCAGAAGTATTAATGCAGTTAGAGTCAACAATACAGCAGAGGCAAGCAACAGTACAAGTCGAAGAACCTTTACCTGAAGTGATTGGCAATTATACTATTTTAATTCAAATTATTTCTAACTTAGTAAATAATGCGATAAAATTTGTTTCTCCCGAAGTTAAACCTGTGGTGCGAATATATACCGAGTACATTTATAATAAAATACGTCTCTGGATAGAAGATAATGGGATTGGAATTGCTCAGAACTATCAGGAGCGTATATTTACTGTATTTACACGCTTACATAGCAATGACGAATATCCTGGTACTGGTATTGGCCTAGCTATCGTCCGTAAAGGCGCCGAGCGTCTGGGCACCCATGTTGGTGTAGAATCACAGCCAGGACAAGGTAGTCGATTTTGGATCGAATTTAACTCCTGTAGAGACCCGATTAATGCCGTCTCTACAGTTACTAACTCCTATTTAAAAAATGAGTAGTCAAGACACTATACTATTGATAGAAGACAATTCTAAAGATGTTTTCTTAATGCAACGTGCGGTTCGTAAGGCAGGAATTACCAACCCGCTAAAAGTTGTTAACGATGGTGATGCCGCAGTACTGTACTTATCAGGACAGGCGCCTTACAATGACCGTAATAGTTACCCCCTACCTGTGCTGATTTTACTCGATTTGAAATTACCACGTCGGTCAGGGGCTGAAGTATTAATGTGGTTACGACAACAACCTGGTCTCAAACGCTTACCTGTTGTTGTTCTGACAGCTTCTCAAGAATATATAGATATTAACAATGTTTACGATTTAGGTGTAAATGCTTATATTGTCAAACCTGTTGCTTTTAATGATTTAGTGGAAATTGTTAAAACTCTCAATTTACATTGGATAATTTTTAACGAAAAGCCACAAATCACTATATGACTAACAAAATTCCTTTAAATATTCTTAATCTCTCTATAATTTTTAATAAACTTATTCAAGTTTATATTATGCTAACTATGTGATAGTCTCTATATATTAAATATTGCTTAAATTTATTTGTTGCGTTTAATTTAAAAAGTTGAGTGTTTGTTTTCGCACATTGATGGTGAGTTGAAAGTGCGTATTTTACTTATTGACGATAACTACGATGACCGCTTACTCATAGCTCATGCACTCGAACAGGAATTTCCAGAAGTACAACTTCAAGAAGTTTTTAGAGCGCAAGACTTAAAAGAAGCTTTACTCTTAAGGCAGTTTGATTTAGCGATTACTGACTACGAACTGCGCTGGACTGATGGTTTGACGGTGGTACAAACGATTAAAAATTTATACCCTGACTGCCCAGTAATTATGTTTACCGCAAGTGGTACGCAGGAAATTGCTGTGGAAGCGATGAAATTAGGGTTGGATGATTATATTCTAAAATCGCCTCATCATTACGTTCGTTTACCTGCTGCCGTCAGATTAGCTTTGGAGAAAGTTGAAACGCAGCGCAAGGTGGCAGGGTTAGAATCAAGATTACAAACGCTGCTCGATAATTTGAATGTGGGAATTTACCGTTTGAGTGAAGATAAAGTATTACTCGAAGCGAATAAAGCATTTTTACGACTTGCTGGGTTAAGTGATATTACACAAAGCAGTGAAATATTGAATAAATTATATGAGGGTACGCGCGATAGAGAAATCATCTTGCGCTACGAGAATGATACACCAATTTGGGTACGGCTAAGTCAAACTATTACAACCAAAGAAGGCACTATTATTATAGATGGTTTAATAGAAGATATTAGTTTATCTAAGCAGCGTGAAGCAGAACGTTCAAAAACAATGGCTGAACTGGCAGCTGCGAAAGAGGAATTAAAAAGGCAAAACGAAGAAGCATGTGAAGCTAACCGTATTAAAGACCAGTTTATCGCTATCGTTTCTCACGAACTTCGTACTCCTCTAACAGCAATCTTAGGATGGGCTAAAATACTCAGAAGTAGAAAAGTAAATGAAACCAAGTTAGCGCAAGCTTTAGAGACTATTGAGCGAAATGCCAATCTCCAAAATACGCTTATAGAAGATATCTTAGATATTTCGCGCATCATTCAAAATCGATTACGTTTGCATAAGCAACCAATTAATATAGTACCGATTGTTCAAAGCGTCTTATTAGATGTGAAACTTCAAGCTCAAGCTAAATCCATTACTCTTGAGTCAAAAATCGGCGCCGAGGTCGGTACAATAATGGGAGATGCCGCACGCTTACAACAGGTCATCTCGAATTTGGTCAACAATGCGATTAAGTATACTCCACAGGGTGGATGGGTATTTGTGGAACTGGAACAAATTAATTCCTCTATCCAATTTACAGTTAAAGATACAGGAATTGGAATAGGCACCGATTTTTTGCCACATGTATTTGAACCCTTCCGTCAAGCAGATAACACTAAAGAACGCACGCACAATGGTTTAGGTTTGGGTTTGGCAATAGTGCGTAATTTAGTTGAAATACATGATGGCGCTGTAAGCGTGAAGAGTGATGGTATTGGGAAAGGTGCTACATTTATAGTGGAGTTACCTGTATATAGTATTCCTAGTCAGGAAATAAACATATCGTTAAAAAACTCCCAGCAAGATGAAGTTGAAGAAGTTACATCACTTTCTGGGATACATATATTAATAGTCGATGACGACAAAGACACACGCGAGTTACTAGCTGAAATTATCGAGGGTTATGAAGCTAAGGTGACAACAACAGCATCTGCTTCTGAAGCATTATCCATAGTATCTCAAATACAACCAGATATATTACTATCCGATATCGCCATGCCACAAGAGGATGGTTACTCACTCATTCGTAAAATTAGAAGTCAACCAACACATATACAGTGTATCCCAGCTATTGCTTTAACAGCTTTTGCACGTGACGAAGATAAAAGACAAGCATTAGAAGCAGGTTTCCAGCAATACCTCGTTAAACCCATTAAACCCAGAGAGTTAGTTACCGCTATTTGTAGGTTGAGTATAGCACAGCGTAAGCCAACATCATAATTTTGTCGCACAAAGTCCCAGATGTGCAATGGTATAATTTTTACCACAGAGACACAAAGTAAACAAAGAGGTGCAAGGTATGAGTAAACGATTGCTACTGTTAAGTAATTCTACCAACTATGGCGAGGATTATTTATTCTACCCACGCCAGGAAATAAAAGCTTTTTTAGGCAACTCTGTTAAAAAAGTATTATTTATACCGTTTGCAAATGTGATGAGTTATGACGGTATTACCGAAAAAGTTGGTGAAGTCTTCCAAGAATTAGGTTATAGTATTCATTCTGTGCATTCCACAGATAACCCACACGAATTGGTTGAGAAGGCAGAAGCTATTGTAATTGCTGGTGGTAACACGTTTCATTTAGTTCATCGTTTATATGAAACAGGAATAATTGACATTATTAGAGAGAAGGTTAATCAAGGTATACCTTATATAGGATGGAGCGCAGGTTCAAATGTTGCTTGCCCAACTATCAAAACAACCAATGATATGCCTATTATTGAACCAATTAGTTTTGAAGGGTTAAATTTAATACCTTTTCAGATAAATCCTCATTACACAGACGGAGTTATCCCCGAACATAACGGAGAAACGAGAGAAAAAAGGATTGAAGAATTTTTAGCTATGAACCCTAATATCAGCGTCGTTGGTTTACCAGAGGGGACAATATTAAAGATTGAGAATTCCTCAATTACCTTGATAGGTCATAAAAATATAGTCGTCTTTAAATCCGGTGAACAAAGGAAAGAATACGGCAAAGATACAAATTTAAATTTTCTTCTCGAATGAATAATAGTGATTATTTAGCTTTGAGTTAGGGAAACTTCAATCCATAATTCTGTTTTATCAGGCACTGAGGTATACTTAAAAAAGTTGTAGAATGTTGTTATAAAAGATACGAAAACTGATTACACTACGAGAATAAATGAAAGTTCATCGACTTCTGTTGATAGTTATCCTTTTTTGTTTAACTTTGATATGTGTTATCGCTTTTACTAACTTTCAAACACCGAGTAATAAACGCTCTACATTGTGCCACAGTACTAAACTTCTGACTCAAATTGAAGTTAAAAACTACGATATCAGTGGGATTAAGTTACGTGATGGCACATTTATTAGAAAAGTTTTTCTCGATAACAATAGAAAACTAAAAGTAATTATTTTTCCCAGAGCTATTTCTCCCCAAACTTGGCTAAAAATACCCCAATCATCGATTCAATATATCGGCAAAGGTGGTGATGATAATTGGCAAGAATGGCTACGTCCCGACCATTTTTATTTACTCCAAGTTCCTCCACAAGCAACAGGTTTAGCTTTTGGAAGACTATGCTATCGCAATGGAGATGTTGAGGTTGAAGCTATTAAAAAATTGAAAAAAAAATCTCCTGGAAAGATAAACATCAATGATAAAATTAATCTTTCAACTGAAGAGCCTCTACCAACTATTAATGCATATAGCGTTATCGTTAATACTGGAAGTAATAGTCGAGATGTCCTAGGTCGTGAAACAGAAGCATATTTTACAACAGAAAATCTCAAGCTTGATTAAAGATGAGTTTATTTAGGCAAAGTGTTAAGCATTTAAAGACTTTGATGAGGAAAGTGACATCATGCCAACCTAGCTTTGACCAAAATTTATATGCTGCTTCGTTTTCGGTATAAATAAATGGCATTTTGTCAATACCTTGCTGTTGTAGCTCTTTGCAAGAGTCAATTTTAACTATGACAGCTCGTCTTTTGACATTCAACTCGGCATATGAGATTTTTTAAATAAAATGTTATGTTGTTTCTGCCAAAATTAACTAGAAATCTGGGCTGGATAATTATTCTCGCTTCCATAATTTCTCCTGCTGCTGCCCACAACATTCAGGTAAAAGGTGACATAGCAGGTCTTTGGCATGTTGAACCAAACCATAGCCCGAAAGCCGAGGAAACAGCAAGAGTTTGGGTAGCACTAACTCGCAAAGGAGGAAAAATATTACCTCTGAATGAAGCAAACTGTCAGATGGCAGTTTTCTCAAAACCTCGTAAACCCAGTAATAAACCCATCCTTCAACCTGCTGTTCAAGCCATTAACGCAGAAAAATATCAAGGTATTCCCGGCGCCAATATTATTTTTCCTTCAGTAGGTCTTTATCAGTTAGAGTTAAGTTGTACTCCCAAGACTGAAGGTGATTTTCGCGCGTTCACCATGAATTATGATGTTACAGTCGCAACCGGAGACAAAGCTGTAACACCCTCACCTCAAGTATCTCCACAACAAGCACAGAAAGTAAGTGGCGCCAGTACTTCAACAGAGATAGAGAGAACTAATGTTCTATCAGTCACGTTACCAGTTGTTATAGGATTAGGTATTGTGGGAACTGCTGTGTGGTTTATTAAAAAACGCTAATAATAGAAAAGTAACCTAGAGGGAGACGTGAGTGGCGCCGCATAAGTTTGATTGCTTGGGTGCTAGTATTGTACTTATAGAGGTGTTAATCATGATGTACACACCTCGGAAGTAGTAAACTTATATTTATGAAGGAAAACATAGTTCGCCAAGAATACGATAATATAGCGAATATTTATGACCAGCGTTGGAGTAGCTACATTAATAAAACGCTAACTTATCTGAAAAATTGGGCAAATATTTCACCGCAAGATACAGTATTAGATGTTGGCTGTGGCACAGGTGAGTTTGAAAGTTTAATATTACGCGATAATCCTAAGCAGCACATTACTGGTGTAGATATTTCTGAGCAGATGTTACTCGTTGCTAAACAGAAATTTCAGGCTCATTCTAATGTATATCCCAACGTTTATTTTCAAATAGCAGGCGCCTCTAGTTTACCATTTGCAAATCACAGCTTTGATATCATAGTCTCAACAAGTGCATTTCATTT
This sequence comes from Calothrix sp. PCC 7103, assembly GCF_000331305.1. Lineage (GTDB taxonomy): Bacteria > Cyanobacteriota > Cyanobacteriia > Cyanobacteriales > Nostocaceae > Dulcicalothrix. The sequence goes on from NZ_KB217478.1 coordinate 3,478,159, forward strand.
TTTTGATGACCCAGTTGCCGCATTAGCTGAGATGAAGCGCGTATTGAAACCCGATGGAAAAGTATTTATTTTAGATTGGTGTAAAGACTACTTCTTTTGCCGTTTAATTGACTTATATCTAAAAATATTTAATTCTGCTCATAAACGCTGCTACACTCAAGCAGAATTTCACAAGTTACTAACATCTGCAAATTTTGGTATTCAGCGTGCAGCAAAATTTAATTTTGATGTAATTTGGGGCATGATGGTTGTGGAAATGAAATTGTAAGTTAGTAGAGCTATCGTTATATCTAATTTCAACGAAACCACCTACTATAAATATATATAAATATATAGTAAACTTGTTTTTGATAAGTTAGAATTAAAATAGTTAATGTAAGGTTAAGTAACGCGACGCGCGCAATGCACCCCAATATACTATATGAATGATGGGCATCAATTCAACTTTTTCTCAGGACAAGGCGAGATGAGGGCACGTATGCGTGCTTTCAACTGGGATAGTACACCTGTTAGTGCGGTTGAAACGTGGTCGCAAAGTCTTAAAAGCACTGTTAAAACGCTTTTGGCTTCACGCTACCCAATGGTTTTGATATGGGGACCTCATTTAATTCAGTTTTATAATGATGCTTATTCAAAGCTTATCGGTGATAAGCACCCTGCTGCTCTGGGTACTGATATAAGAATTACGTTGGCTGAAGCGTGGGATACCCTCGGTCCCATGATTGATGAAGTAATGACAACGGGGGTGGCAAACTGGGTTGAATCACAAATGTTGGTTTTGGAGCGCTCAGGCTACCGTGAAGAATCTTATTTTAGTCTTTCTCATGCTCCAGAGTCGGATGACTTCGGGCAAGTAGTTGGAATGTTCTGCGTTTGTAGTGAGGTGACTCAACAGGTATTAGGCGCCCGCAGGTTAAGATTGCTTCGTGACCTTGCATCTAAAGCTGGTGAGACACAAAGTGTAGAAACAACGTGTCGCTTTGTTGCTCAAGCAATAGCAGAACACCCACTTGATGTGCCGTTTGCGCTAATTTACCTTTGCTCTGTTGATGGAAAAACTCTCACGCTCCAAAGTATGGTAAGGGTCGCTTCTTCCGAGCATATTATCCCGGTTACTTTTGATATTTCGGCGCCTCAAAAAGATGATATATGGTCGCTTGGACAAGCTTATAAGGGTGAAACTGTTCTCATTGAAAATGTAGACCAGCATCTATTGTTACCAGGGGGACCTTGGAACGAACCAACCCGTGCGGCGCTTGTAATGCCTATCGCTTCTTCTGGTACTGCGGCGCCTCTTGGGGTTATGGTTGCTGGAATTAGCCCTAACCGCGCGCTTGATGAAGGGTATACTTCCTTCTACGAACTACTTGCAGGTCAAGTATCTGTCGCTTTGCGAAATGCTCAAGCTTATGAAGAAGAACGCAAACGCGCGCAGAAGCTCGCCGAACTTGACCGGGAAAAGACTATTTTCTTCTCGAACGTTAGCCATGAGTTTAGAACTCCATTAACGTTAATGTTGGGGCCACTGTCGGATGCTCTCCAAGACCCAGAAGCTACACCAACTCAAACAGAGCGAATAAAGATTGCTCATCGTAATAGTTTAAGGTTGCTTAAACTGGTTAACACGCTTCTAGATTTTTCGCGCATCGAAGCTAACCGAATGCAAGCTGTTTATGAGTTTACAGATTTGGCGGCACTAACTACAGACCTTGCAAGCTTGTTCCGGTCTGCAATTGAGAAAGCAGGATTACAGCTTATAGTTGATTGTCCACCTTTAAATAAACATGTGTATGTAGACCAAGATAAATGGGAGAAAATTGTTCTTAACTTACTCTCAAATGCTTTTAAGTTTACTCAAATTGGGCATATTGCTGTTAAACAATACATAGTTGGGGAAAACGTTGAGTTACAGATTCAAGATACAGGTTGTGGTATTCCTGAGTCTGAAATTGAAAATGTGTTTAAGCGCTTTTACCGCATTGAAGAAACGCAAGGTCGAACACATGAAGGAACAGGAATTGGGCTGGCGCTCGTACAAGAACTAGTACAAATTCATGGTGGCGCCATACAAGTACAAAGCGTTTATGGTCAAGGAAGTACTTTTACTGTCTCAATTCCATGCGGTAAGCAACACCTTAAAAAGAACGAGCTTGTTCGTGAGAGTGTACTTAACCAAACAAACATTCGGTCAGACGCATTTGTTGAAGAAGCACTTGGGTGGTTGGCAGATAATGTAGAAAATGTCGAAGAAGCAGAATTTAATGAAATAAAGCTACCACGAGCAAAAGTGCTTCTGGCGGACGATAATGCAGATATGCGTGAGTATTTGCGAAAACTTCTATGTACACAATATGAAGTCATTGCAGTGGCAGATGGGGAAGCAGCTTTAGCATGTGTTCGTACACATTTGCCAGATATTGTACTAAGTGATGTGATGATGCCGAAACTCGATGGTTTTGGTCTTCTTGCTCAGTTGCGCGCGGATGAACGTACTAGCTGCACACCAATTGTACTGCTTTCGGCTCGTGCGGGTGAAGAGTCTCGTGTCGAGGGACTTTTATCGGGAGCGGACGATTATTTAATAAAACCTTTTAGTGCGCGTGAGCTTTTGGCGCGTGTGAAAGCAACTTTGGAAACATCACGGTTACGGCAGGAAGCTGCGAATTCAAGAATTGAAGTTGAAGCAGTGAAACTTCGAGCAACAATTCTTGAAAGAGTAAGCGATGCTTTTTATGGTCTTGACCGGGAGTGGCGTTTTAGTTATATAAACAGTCGATGTGAGGAATATTTAGGTAAAAATCGCTCCGAGCTACTTGGCAAAGTTATTTGGGAAGAGTTTGAGATGGTTAAGGGAAGTGCTTTTGAGGAGCAGTATTACAAAGCTATGCGTGAGCAAGTAGCTGTATACTTTGAAGTGTTATCTCCTTTTTCTAATCGTTGGGTGGAAGTGTTTGCCTACCCTTCTGTCGATGGACTTTCTGTTAATTTCCGTGATATTACTGAGCGTAAAGAGCTAGAGGCACGCCGTGAAGCACTGTTAGAAAGTGAGCAGGTTGCCCGCGCACAAGCCGAGCAAATTGGGCGCCTAAAAGATGAATTTTTAGCAACCGTTTCTCATGAACTAAGGACACCGCTCAATTCCATCCTTGGTTGGGCACATATTTTACGTAAACAAAAGACTGTTCCTGCGGAATTCAAAAAAGGGCTTGAGGTAATTGAAAGAAATTCACGAGCGCAAGCGCAAATTATCGAAGACCTGCTTGATATGAGTAGCATAATTTCGGGAAAAGTTCGACTTGACTTTAAGGAAATTAATCTTAACTCAGTAATTCAGGCTGCTATCGAATCCTTCCTTCCGACTTTGCAAGCAAAGAATATACAACTTCAAACAGTTTTAGATGCTTTGAGTGGTTATATAATAGGAGACTCAAATCGATTGCAACAAGTAGTATGGAATCTCATATCCAATGCGATTAAATTTACCCCTGAAGGCGGAAAGATACAAGTGTCACTTTCTAAGATAGACTCGCGCCTATCCCTTACAGTCTGTGATACAGGAATTGGCATAAAGCCTGATTTTTTGCCTTACGTTTTCGACCGTTTCCGGCAGGAAGATTCTTCTATTAGACGCAATGCAGGCGGTTTGGGGTTGGGACTTTCAATTGTCAAACAAATTATTGACCTTCATGGAGGAACTGTAAAAGCAACAAGTCCCGGAGTGGGAAAAGGAGCTACTTTTACTATAGTGCTTCCACTTGCTCAAATAGAACCTGATAAAAATCCTCCTACTGAACAGAATCCTGATTTGCAGCACTTTTACTCGTTTTGAAGAAGCTTCTTTTAAAATATTAAATGCGCGGATAATTTAGAGTCTCGGAACGATTTTTAGTCAACTTGGTAATTTTATCAAAATCCTCGTAGAGACGTTGCATTTGTAGGACAGGCGAGACGCCTATCTCTACGTATTATGCTGCTTCTACTTCTTCGTATATTACGAATAGCTTTTTCTGAGCGCCGCAAATTGGACATTTCCAGTCGTCGGGTATTGACTCAAACGGTGTACCAGGTACAATACCTGAGTCTGGGTCGCCTGTTATAGGGTCATATATCATGGAACATTGGCGACAAATCCATTTTTGCGTTGCAGGGTTTCCTGTTTTGGTTTTAGCAGCTGGTGCCACTCCATCTAATGCTTTCAACGCTTCACTATACTGTTGAGCATGGTGATTTTCGATATGTGTTAACAAGCCAAAGTTATGTGCTGCTTTGCGGAATGTTTGAGCATGTTCTACAGATTCTGCTTGCTGTTTTTCAAACTCAATTACTGCACTCCCATCTCGGTCTGTACGCGCTTGCTCTGCAAAACCTGGATACATTACACTGTACTCGTATGTTTCACCCTCAATTGCTAACTCTAAACAACGCGCAGCAATTGCTTTTTTCTGTTCAGGTGTTAATGATGCTGCATCTGCTACAACTAACTCTGGATGCATCAATCTAAAATGGGCAAATGCATGTTCTGTTTCTTGTTGCGCTGTTTCACGAAATAACTTCGATAGTTCATGCATACCTAAATGACGAGTCACTTCCGCGAAGAATAGGTATTTACGGTTAGCCATTGACTCTCCACCAAAAGCTTCAGCCAAATTGTTCGTGGTATTCGAGTTTGTCAAGTCCATTATGTTCTCTCTCTTTACAAACGCAAAACTGCCTATTTCCCAGCAGTTGATATTAAAGCATAATCGTAATGACTATGATTTAAAAGTATTATTTTAGTTATAGCTGAAAAAGGCGCGGTTTACAAAAAATCTGAAGCAGCGACAACGTAGTAGTCCGTGTCATTAATTTTGGTGTCTCTTCATGTTGAGTCCAATTTTTGCGTAGCGTCACACACCCTACCATCCCGTAATGGCAGGCACCAACACACCAACCATCCGTTACATCCATTCATCATCCGTTGTGAATCTTTGACAGTTTTAATCTTAAATGTTCTAATTCCGAATCAAGCTGAATATACTTGGTGATATCAATAAAAGTAAGATTGGCGCCAATCAGCGTGCCATTTGTATTTAATATTGGTTCGATGTGAATATCTAGATGAGTTGTGGCAATGTCTGTTAGATTCTCTAAGGTTTTAAGTTTTTCTTTAGCCCCCGATTAAAAATATAAAAACCTAAGATATAAATGATATTAAATATCTCCGTAACATAGCAATCTTTTATACGAGCGTCAAAATACGGTTGGAACTTCGTTCAAACTAATGCATTCCGATGAAGGTGTAAAAAAACAATTAGCAAGTGAGAAGACGCTCCGGTTAGGCACCGCTGTGTTAAACAATTTTTGCAAGCGCTTAGAACAATCAAGTGAAGGCGGAAGAAAGTATAAATAGTAAACTTGTTCAAAATCACTCATAAAACCTCAACGCTTCAGTTCCCGACTGCTTTGAGTCCTCCAAATCGCTCCGGGTACCTATTTTTGACTGACTAACCTCCCTATCGGTCGGCTAGTAAGTCAAAAACAGGTGTGTACAATCTTAAATTTCAGTTGAGTTGGAGCTATCGTTATCTAACTGATTTAAACAATCTAAATTTAATGTTTTCATAGATGGAAATTCAATTTCTAATGTGGTATTTGGTTCGCTTAATTGGGAGTTGTTCGGTTGTTGAGGGTAAACAATCTCACGTGGAATCCAAGTATAACCAAAGGCTTGATAATCTTCCCATCCTAGAAAACGTAAAATTCCACCACCAGCAATATCTGCCATCATCACACCTACAGTTTTTCGTAGGGTGTTAGGATTACAAATAGTACCATTAACTTTGAATGAAGCAGAACGGACTATTTGAGATGGAAAAGTTTTCCCAACAGGTTTATTATGGTGAGCACTGGAAGTAGAAACGAGTAGGTATTGATTATTTTGATGTGTATTTTTGAGTTGACGTATTAACTCTATACTTTCAAGATGGGGTCTAAGCCAAGGTAAGGCATTTTTGGGAATATTAAGTTTTAAACTTGGACGACCAGGTGAGTGTTTACCACAAGATGGTTCTTTTTTGGGTACAATAAAATAATCAATTGCAGATAACTTTAGAGGTAAAATACCAAGAGTCATTGGAATTACGCAGGGAATTTGAACGTGGCGTAACTCCCAAACAGAAAGAGCATGAAAAATAATCAGATATAAAACAATTGCTTCAATTGGGTCAGCGTCAGGTGAGATAATGTAAGAACATAGTTGTCTAATTATTTCTAGGGGATAATGACGAATGGTTGGGTTGTCTGCGCGAATCGAGCGTTGAACAGGATTAATAATTACCATTTTATTCATTAAAGCCCAGTCAAAGAATACTTTTAATTTCCCTCGATGTTGACGTACCGTGTTTTGAGCTAAACGTTTTACTTGTACGTATGAACCAACAGCGCCACAACAATTACAAACTTTCGGTGCCAAGCGATGATTTGGGTCAAATGGTATAATCATTTGGCACAAAGAGCATTGCCATTGAAAGTTTAACGTCAACAAGTAATTATTAATTAGCGATGGTTGTACTTCATGAGGTAGGTTAATAGAATGTTGAGCGCTCCATAGCCAAAAAACGCTTAGTGTTTCCAAGTGGTCTCTAACGTTAGAAAATACAGTTTTTCTTGACCCTAGCCAAGTCGCATAGTCATTCATTAGTTGTTGTAAATGTTCAGGAGCATTGCGAATTGGCATTAAAGCACGGCGTCTCGAAAGATATAGTTCTCGACTTTCTATTTGACCCAAAGATGCTAATAAATGTCCAAGTTCAAATAAACAAGAGCGAATCAGCATTGGATTAGTTCGACCCGTAGCTCCAAGCTTAGGTAAGGCATTATCTATTGCAGACCAAGTTAAAGGTTGAGTCAGTTGATTTGCTTGCAAAAAACGACCAAAGATGCGAAATCTTCGATTTTTATTATTGTCAACGCAATCCCAATTGATATTTTTAGCAATCAAGTCGAAAAGAGTTTTATTGTATGGATATGGTGTACTAAAATTTGTGAGATAGGCAAGTAATGAATCTCGTGCTAGACGATTTTGATTACACAGCTGGCACAATTGATGAGACTTGTTATACAAAACTTTAAACTGACCACATTGTGAACAACGTTGATAACCATACCGTCTTTCTCTCCAACAAGCACGACATATCTGTTCACCAAGTAAAGCTGAGGATTTCATACAACCACAAACAGAACATTCAATTTTATTCTGTTTAGCTTTTCGACTAGCATGACGTGCAATTTGTTGACAAGTCTGACATAACCAATCTGTTTGATTATAAATTGGTTTAGTTTGAGAGCAACGACTACAGGTTGCTATAGGTCGTTCTTTTATTTTTGTACATCGTGGGCATAGCCCTAATAATGAAACTTGGCGCTTCATTTCACCGCAACGAGAACAAAGATTTGTTGGCTGATTGCAATAGCATTGGCGACAAATGTCACGGTCTTTAAAATAAGTAAACTTCATGCGACCGCAAAATTCGCAGGTAATTAAGCGTTTGTAATTATCTATATTTTTCATTGACCCGGCTCAAACTGATAATTCTTCTGGTTTTAAAATCATTGAAACGTCTATTAATTGATGTGATTGTTCAACTGCATCAATTAAAGCAAGTGCATCAAAATCTTTCAAAATAGTTGCTTCATAACCGTTAGTCCAAGTAATAATAACGGTTGGTGGGCTAGGTTCAAACTCAATTAAACGAATTTGTTCAAGGTTGAGAATGTAACGAGGTAATTTAATAAATATAGCCATAAGTCCTCCCAGTCAATCAAACCGTTCATTGAACGATTATTTATTGTGATTTTGATCTTCACAAAAAACAGCAAGTTTTTCTGATGGCGATAAACGCTTCATTTGATATTCTGCGACTCGTGCCTCTGTTCTGGTATTAAAAGTCCAAAACCTCAGCAGTTTTAATGGTCGATTAATACGTGTGTAACGCCCTCCACGTCCTGCATTGTGTGCAGCAATACGTTGTGAGACATTCTTTGTCGAACCAACATAAAGTACACCACTAGCACATTGAGCTAAATAGACATAGTATTTTTCATGTGTTTGTGCGTCCATAACTATTACTCATCCGATAGCTTTTGAAGAAAGTTATTCAACCACGATTTGTAAATTCATGCGGGTCGGGAAAGATACTTTCATCCGATGAAACTTGTTTTTTACCACCGTATAAACGCTCTGGAACACTAGCCTTTGTTTTAGTTTTTTTGATAGTTACTTCAACCGGGTCAGGCTGCACTTCACAAAAGTCACTTAGTTTACAATCTAAAGCATTACAAAGAGCTTGAATTGTTTGAAGTCTTAGAGCATTTGGTTTGCCATTAATTAGTGCGGAAACTGCCTGAAGTGATAATTGTACTCCTGCTTTAGAAGCTAGTAATGCTTGTAGTTCAGAAGCTCGGTAGATATCCCGTTCTACTGCTAGCCACTTTTTTAGCTTCCACACAACTGGCATAAAATTTCTCCTTTACACTTAACTAGTCTCACTCGTAAGCGAACCTACAATTTCTTCAATCGCTTTCTCATAGTATGACTGACTATGCCTAACATAGCGGTGTAATGTACCTGGATTCAAGTGACCCATTAAATCCATTAATACCCATACTTTATCCGGTTGCTTTTCCATAAAGTTCGTTGCGAATGACCTACGCAAACTGTGCCAGCTTAAATGTTGTGGTAGGTCTAAACCTACTTTCACTGCTGCAATTGCAATTACATGCAAGTTACGCCACATCGTCTGATATGAAATTCTCTCACCACTCTCACTTAAAAACAGTGCTGGATTCTCCTTTGAACAAGGAAAGTTTGGTCGAATCCGCTCCTCATAAACACGCATCGTCGCCTGAGCAAAAGGCGTAAAAATTGTTTTACGTACTCGTTTTCCAGAACCAGACGCTGCTTTACCAAAGCGCGTTTGAATACTGTTTTGTTGATAAAATAAAATCCCGATGTGGTTTTAATGCATCTAAGTGTAAAATCTCCGAAGCTCTTAAACCGCTTTCTGCTGCCAATACAATCATTGTATAGTCTCTTGAAACTGGTAGCTTTTTCTGATTACCACTAATATATGTTGTGCGTATAAACTCATAGAACTCAATCAGACTTTCGCCGGTCAGCACAAAACCTTCTTCATCTGAATCAAGTGTATGTATAGGATAGTCATATTCCAAGACTGGTTGCTCAATACGACCATACTTTGCTACCAATAACTGACTATTTTCTCCTGGTATATACGGACACTCAAGCACGTACTCAAATAATCGTCTGAGTTTACCTAGGTATCCTTGTACTGTACGCACTTTTAAATCAGCGCTTACCAGCCCTTTACCAAACTCCACAATTCTCTGCCGTCCTGTAATTGGACTCATTGCTTCCCAAATCAATAATTGCCTTTCACCTAATGGATATAAGTCGTCTTTTATTATTAAATTCTCAAACCAGCCCTTTAAGAACCTGCGTTCTGATTCAATAGTTAGCTCGCTATGGTTACGCGTAACATGAGTATCTAAATACCCCTGTAAGATCGCTTCGTGGTCTGCTAGTTTCTCTGCAAAAGTTATAGGAGCAGAAACTATCGACATCTCATGAACTATGGCAAGGTGTGGACGACTCATATTTAGTCTCCCCCTTCAAGCTTAACTTGTTTTACCTAATCATAACCTATTTTATTCAAGTTAAACTTGATTTACAAAGCTTAACCCTTTATTTGACTAGGTTACGCGCTTAGTAATATTGTTCTGATTAGATACTAAATACCTTAGATTGTGCCAGTACCCATTCTATATTTTGTAAGTTAAGCGCGCGTCGCTCACGATTTAGTTGTCTCACTAAAGCCAATGATTTGATAATTCGTCCGAGTTCTAAATTTTGAACAAAGGCACCTAAATCACTGTTTTTTATACTAAATAGTTTACAAGCCTGGTCGTTAGCTACAATTAGATAACCTTTGGCATCAATTGCCAACTGGGGAAATGGACTCTTTTCAAAGGCTGTTTGCCATACGAGGGTTTGAGTGGTTAAAGGTTCAAGTACTGTTTTTGGAAGAATTTGAGGTCGAATTAATAAGTGGTCTGCCAAAGTCAGACTCTGACCTTTAGTATAAATACGATGCTTTAGACTAACAGGGGTAAAAATTTCTTTGTTCATTAAGCTTTCTGCGTGACCTAGAAAGAGAAAGCCTTTATTGGTTAAAGCAAAATGAAAGCGAACTAGTATAGATGCTTGGGTTTTGACGTGGAGATAAATTAAGACGTTGCGACATACGAGCAGGTCTATTTTAGACATGGGGGCATTAATAGTCAGGTTATGGCGCCCAAAAACAATTGTAGAGCGTAGTTTGGGGTCTACAACATAACCTTGTTGATTTTTCTGAAAGTATTTAGACAGTAGCTCGATTGGAACTCCTACTACCTCGTCTTCACTATAAGTAGCTTGCCGAGCAAGTGTTAGCGCTGAATCATCTACATCCGTGGCGAAAATTTGCACTCGTTGTAAATATTGCTCGATGCCTAGAGTTTCTACTAGTAATATCAGTAGTGTATAAGCTTCTTGTCCATAAGCACAACCAGCACTCCAAACTCGGATTTTTTCTTGTGGTTGTTTATTTGCGATAATTTGAGGAATTATTGTATTAGCTAAATAATTCCAACAATCACGGTCGCGGAAAAAGCCAGAGAAGTTAATAAATATGGTGTCGAGAAGGGTAGTATACTCGTTGGGATGTCTTTGTAAATATTGCAAGTAGTTAGTATAGCTATCAATTTCTAAATCCCGCATCCGACGTTGGAAGCGTCGCATCAAAGAATCACGTTTATAAAAAGTCAGATCGCAACCACAGTTTTTTTTGAGGTAGTCTAACAAACTTTCAAAATCTGGATTATATTTTTCTGAAATATCCATTTAAATAAAGCTTAATGATTTTTTATTATCCTCTTTAAACATTAGCGCGAATCAATGGCAACTTGATAGTGAAAGTTGCACCTTGTCCAGTTCCAGAACTTTCGGCAGTTAGGGTGCCACCGTGGAGTTGTACTAATTGACGCGCGATTGCCAATCCTAGTCCTAATCCGGTTTTTGAGTTTTTTGATTGACGAAAAGTTTCAAAAACATAAGGTAGAAATTCAGGTTCAATTCCAATACCTGTGTCACGAACTTCGATGTGAGCTTGATTCTGTAATACATTAAAATGTACCTCAATTCTTCCTCCTTCAGGAGTAAATTTGATGGCATTGGTAAGTAAATTTAAGACTATTTGCTGTAAACGTTCAGCATCGCCTTCAACTGTTATTGATTTTGGGTTCAGTATACATTCTAGGCAAATGTCTTTGCTTTGTTGAGCTTGATGTACTGTTGCCAGTGCTGACTCAATTACACAATGTAGCTCAACTGGCGCCTTATTTAAACTAATTTTGCCTGAAGTAATACGCGATATATCTAATAAATCTTGAATAAGTTTGGCTTGTAGGGTCGCATTACGCTCGATTGTTTCCAAGGCTTTTACTAGCATAGATTGATTAGAGGGGTTGCTACGAAGTAACCGCGTCCAACCGAGAATGGAAACTAAAGGCGCCTGAAGTTCATGAGAAACTTCTGCTAGTAATTTATCCTTCATGCGGTTGCTTGTTTTTTCACGATGGAGTACCTCCGCACGTAGCTGTGCCAGTTGGAGATGAGCTAAAACGCGCGTTACAAGGGAAGTTGCAGAGAAAGGTTTAATTAAATAATCATCAGCACCAGCTTGAAGTCCTTTAATCACAGAATCTTCGTCTGCACGCGCGGAGAGTAAGATAATAGGCACTTCTTTTGTACGTGGGTCAGTACGCAATGCTTTTAATAACCCAAAGCCATCTAAATGAGGCATCATTACATCACTAAGTACCAAATCAGGTACTCGTTCTTCAATTATTGCCATTGCCGCTGCTCCATTAGCGACGGCTTCTACTTGGACATGTTCACTTAATATTCGCTTGAGATAATCACGTATGTCAGCATTGTCATCTACCAAAAGGATGAATGAATGAGTGCTGAGGGCTGAGGGCTGAGGGCTGAGTGGGTGATTTTTTCTCTCTTCTTTCTCAGCACTCAGCACTTTCAACTCAGCACTATTATTCAACTCAGCACTCTCTTTGATATGGTCGGCAGGTAGGTGAGCAGTGCCCAAAGGAATTTTTGCTGTGAAGCAGCTACCCTGTCCAACTACGCTGCTTACCTCTACCGTGCCACCATGCATTTTGATCAACTCTTGCACCAAAGCTAGTCCAATCCCAGACCCTTCATGAGTTCGCGCTTGTGTCGTCCGCACATAGTAAAATCGCTCAAATATATGGGGCAGTTCTAAGGCTGCAATTCCGGCGCCTGTATCTTGTACCTGTAGTGTTACATAATGGTCATTATATTGATATAGTCTAACCACAATTTCGCCTTCTAAGGTAAACTTAAAGGCATTGGAGAGCAAGTTAATTACAATTTTCTCCCACATTTCACGGTCTACATAAACTGGTGGCAATGGTGGGCAATCGACTATTAGCTTTAGTCCTGCCTGTTCGATGGAAGAGTGAAACACACTTGCTAGTTCAGTCGTAAACGTTGCTAAATCAGTTGGCTCATAAACTGCTTCCATGCGACCTTCTTCGATGCGGGAGAAGTCGAGTAGGGTATTAACCAGTTTCAGGAGCCTAACGGCATTGCGATGTGCTATTTCGAGTCGTTCGCGTTGAGGGCGAGTAAGAGGATTAGTACAATCGCTCAAGGCATCTTGCAGAGGCGCCAGTAACAGCGCCAACGGGGTGCGGAATTCGTGGCTGATGTTGCTGAAAAATTCAGTTTTGGCATGGTCTAACTGGGCTAGTGCCTCGGCACGTTGGCGTTCTTCTTCGCGGGCAGTTTGTTCTTGAACCAGTTGAATCCGATCTGCTTCTGCCTGCTTGCGATCCGTTACGTCCTGCGCGACGCCAACATAATGAACAGGAACACCTTGCGCGCCAAAAAACGTCTGACCGCGTACCGATACCCAACGCTCGATTTTGTCTTCAATGCCAATGGTGCGAAACTCGGCTTCAAAAATGCCGTCGCCGTTCGGGTCAATGCCAATAGCCACTTGCCGCTCAACATACTCGCGGTCTTGGGGGTGAATATCGGCGTTATAAATTTCATAATTTTCAACAAAGCTTTGAGAAGGCGCCCGCCCGGTAATACGCTCGAAGTTGTCAGAAAACTTTGGTGTCTGCGTTTTCAAATCGAATTCCCACGAATATATTTGCGCTACTTCAGTCGCCAGTCGCAAACGTTCAGATGATTCACGCAAAGCATTTTCTGCTTGTTTACGATCGCTAATATCGTAGGAAACGGCAAGCGCTGCATATACTTCGCCGTTTCCATCTCGAAGCGGCGTTCCTCGCGATATATACGAGCGACCGTGTGCGTTATGCTCAAAATCAAATAACTCTCCACTAAGAGCCTGACGGTAAAGCACCTCGTAATTCTGCGCTAATTCGGGTGGAAGCACCTCAAATATAGTATGCCCAATCAAATCTCCAGGCTCGAAACCAGCTTGCGATAACGCTTCTCCTTCAGCAAGCAGGTATCGAAGATCGTGATCTACCACAAACGTTGCCCCACCCGGTAAATTCTCCATTAAAGCGCGCGATAGTTCGCAAGATTCGCGCAAGGCAGAGCCATTCTTAGCTGGTAATCTCTGGGTTTGTGGCTGATTTAAAAGTAGAGCGATAGTAGTAAACTCTGCCAAACTGATCATTAAGCGTACATCTTCGGACTCAAAGTGTCGAGTTTGGTCATGTGACTTTATCCAAATTGTACCAAAAACATTATTATCTACGATGAGGGGTAACACCAACTCTTCTACAATCGGTGTTTTGGCTACCTGTAGATACGTAAAATAACGTTCGGGATAAGAAAAAAGCTGAGGCGAACCGTGATCTAAACAGATACCACAGGGGCTAAAATTACGAGGTGTGATGGTGCCAACGTGCTGCTTAAATGTTCCTGCTACTACATTCCAACAAAAACTTTCTTGTGGGGTGTGCATCCCGGAGCGCCCTATACTTGGAACGGGCAAGGATGCCCATTCCACAAGATGGTTTTCCACAAGAGGGTTTTCCACAAAAGGGTTTTCCACAAGAGGGTTAATTAAATTTTTGGAAGTCTCTAATAAACTAATTCCTGCTGTTTGGGCTTGGCAGAGTTCGAGTGCGATATCAACTACGTTTTGAAGCATTGTTTCTGGCTGCACCATCTGCTTATATAGGGCGCGTAAAGCCTGATTTTCTGCCTTATAGTTTGCACTCCGACAGTTTCGACTTTCCAACTCGTCGGTAATTAGAATATCTGATAGCGTGACTGTTTCTGGTTGGCGTTGTTGCATCGCGCTTGTTAGTTTACTTCAACTTGTCCAATGGCAGCTTGACTGTAAACGTTGCCCCAAGTCCAAACCCATCACTCGCTGCTTCAATTGTACCTCTATGTAGTTCAATAAGTTGATGAGCAATGAAGAGTCCTAGTCCTAGTCCTCCTGGCGAGTGCCTACTAGGTACTTCTGCCTGAGTAAACCGCTTGAAGACATGAGGGAGAAAGTCGGTACCAATTCCAATTCCAGTGTCGCTAATTTCAATAGTAGCCCAAGAGCCAACAGTTGAAAGCCAAACTTTAATACTTCCTCCTAAAGGCGTAAATTTAATTGCATTATTTAGTAATTTTGAAAAACTTTGTTGTAGACGGTAACAATCACCTGAAACATAAATATCCTGTTGTTTTTGTTGTTGTAGAGACGCGTTCACGGAATATACCGCAGGCAAATTTACCTTTGGTACACTTTGCTTCGCAACACTGCGTGAACGTGAATGCGTCTCTAAATTGTGTAACGTTTGTATAATTTCAATTCCCTTAGCCTTTGCATCGCTTGATATATTATTAATCTCTTCCTTAATAATATTTGTAAGGTTAACGGGATGATTATCCAAGCAGACTTTACCTGAGAGAATACTTGAAATATCGAGCAGTTCGGAGATGAGTTTTGCCTGATTTTTAGCATTGCGTTCAATTATATCTAAAGCACGCAAAGCTGTAGCAGAATCAAGTTGGTTTAAACGTAATAAGCGAGTCCAGCCAAGGATAGCAGTTAAGGGAGCATGAAGTTCGTGTGTAACCGTTGCTAAAAACTCATCCTTCATGCGATTAGAGGATAATTCACTACGTAGACGTGCCATTTCTAAATGAGAATCTACGCACGCAATCAGTTCCTGGGCAGAAAAGGGCTTAATTAAATAATCATTAGCTCCTGCAAAGAAACCTCCAATCGCCGCTTCTTCCCCTGCACAAGCCGAAAGTAAAATAATGGGTATATCTTTTGTATCTGGATTAGCACGTAATGCACTTAGTAATTCAAAACCGTCTGAACAAGGCATCATTACATCAGTAAGTACCAAATCAGGCGCCTGCTTTTCAACAGCAGCTAGTGCCTCAGTACCATTTGCAACTAAGATTACCTGATATTGTGTACTCAGCAGACGCTTTAGGTAGTCACGCATATCTGAATTTAATACACTTAGTGTTTCAGAGATTACTTGCTCAAGCGGATTAAGTATTAAAGTTAGAGGAGTACGAAATTCGTGACTGACGTTGTTAAAAAAAGCTGTCTTCGCGCGGTCTAACTCTGCTAATGCTCCTGCTCTTCGGTGTTCCTCCTCATAAACCCTAGCACTTGAAATCGCCATCGTTATCTGCCCTGCAACCAGATCAAAAAAACCTTGATAATCATCATCAAATGGTCTTAAAGGGCTGATTCCAAGAATCAGAAACCCTAACATGTCTTGTCCAGGTCGCTTCAATGGCAGTATTCTTGCACTGTTTGGTGCAAGATTCCACGCACCACACTCAATAGCTCCAAATCGATTTATTAAATCCTCAATGACTCTGCTTTCACCTGTTGTTAAAACTTCCTGAAGTGACCAACAATCAAGCTCCTCTTCCACCATCAAATCAATTACACTCTTATTTAAGAGCGTTTCATCCATTTTAAGAGTTGCACTTACAAGTTCGACTTTTTGGCTTGTGCGTAGTAGATAAATAAGAGCAAAGGGAATATCGTGAGGGTTTTTCTGTAGCACACTTGTGGAAAAAGAGCAAGCATCGTTTACAGTCAAAGCTTTTGCTGTCTCGGCGCCTAACTCACGTAACGTCCGCAGGCGCCTATTATCCAATACCCGCTTAGTGTCTTCAATGCAGGCGCAAAAAATACCCCCGACTCCACCATCATCATTCCCAATTGGGCTGTAAGAAAACGTGAAGTAGGTTTCCTCTGGATAGCCATTTCGCTCCAAAATTTCAAGCGATTCTTCATTCCATGACGGCTTGCCAAAGTTTAAAACATCCAGAGCTTGGGATCCTACCGAATGCCAAGTGTCCGCCCAGATATCAGAAGCAGATTTACCCAAAGCATCTGGGTGTCGCTGACCCAAAATAGGAATATAAGCGTCGTTGTAAAAGTTCATGAATTCCTCTCCCCACCAAATAAACATTGGGTAGCGAGAACCTAGAATAATACGGATAGATATTTTTAGACTTTGCGACCAGTTTTTGATTAGACCGAGCGAAGTTTGTGACCAATCATATGACCGCATCAAGGCGCCCATCTCACTATCAAATGCAAACACTTCTTCAACGGTATTGCCTTTCTTACTGTCGGTTAAGCTATCCATAGGCACTAATCTTTAGTTAAAACAAATTTAGCTTCGTTTAGCAAGCTGCGCTACCATTGCTACTAACTCCGTTGGCTCTGCTAATTTATGTAAATGGGATTGAAAACCTGCTTTTATTGCTTTTGCTCGATCTTCTGCTAAATAAGCAGTTAAAGCAGCAGTGGGAATTTGCCATCCTTTTTCTGCTTCTATTGCTTTAACTTTTTGAATTAAAACATAGCCATCTTCGTCAGGCATTCTGATATCACTTATTATAACATCGGGGCGCGATTGCTCCAACTCTCTTATAGCTTGAGCAACTGTTGAAACTGCTGTTACGCATATTCCATGTTGCTCTAATACTACGGTAATAAACTCGCGCGCGTCGGTTTCGTCATCTACAAATAGTACCTGTAAGCCATCGAGCGAACGAGGAATTTCTACATTTGCCTCTGCTAACTGGAAGTTTGCGTATTGTGGTTGCAAATTTTGCTGTTTGTAGGTAGTTATATTACGTATAGTAATTTGTAGGGAAACCGATGACTTTTTAAAGTCGCGAACAGGTGTTCCCATCAGTGAAGCCTCAAAAGGTTGACCAGAGCGCGGACACATAACTGTTTTCCACTCTTCTATAAAATCTATAGAGGGCAACCGATTTAGTTTAGTACGAAAAGCCGAGCGCTCTGCTTCAACTACAAAATTAGCTAATGGTTTGCTAACTAGAAATTCCTGTGGCACGTTGAATAATTCGGCAGCAGCACGGTTTGCTTTCTGAATTATTCCTTGAGGAGTCGTTAGTAAATAAGCATCTGGTGCAAATTGATACAAGTCATAATAATGCTGACGTTCTGTTGCCAAATACTCATTTTGCTGAAGTAATTCTTCTTGAATGATCTCCATTAGTTCTAAGCTAGCTTGTCTTTGCTCTTGGAATAATTGGAGATCTGCTAGAGAGGTAGTGAGTACTTCTATTATCTGGTTTACTTGTTCCTGTGTTGGCGAACTAATATGTCCGTGCAGCGCCTCTATCTGCTGGCGGATAATTTTGATATTAGTTGTAAATTCTTCTTCGTTCACAATAAAATTGTTTGTTTATAAAGATGTGTAAGGATACAGGGGCAAATGTAAATGATTACTATGAAATTTTATTGTAACAAGAATTACAGGCGCCTGACAGACGTGATGTGAACACGTCTCTACATTAATCATTCTTCGGTCTAAAGGGTTATTATTGGGTTTACGATAGATATATTTATAGATAAAAATATATAAAAAATTATGATATTACTCACGGCGGAAGTTAGAGGTAACGTAAATAGTTAATCGATAATCTAGTTATTGTAAACTTAAATATCTTGATTCAATGCTTTAACTATCTATGATTGGTGTAAATAATTATACGCAATTTTAGTATTGAATTAAGGAGGTATTATGCAAAATACAGACCAACAAAAAAGCTACTTTTCTCGCTATTTATCTTTGGCGCCTGTTCTAGCTGTGGTTTCGGTATCATTGGCTTTTACTATTTGGGCGGTGTTTAATAACTTCTTTCCTGACCTTTTGTTCCATCCTATGCCATAAGAAATTAATCCCCCCAACCCCCCTTAATAAGGGGGGCTAAGAATAAAGAATTTTAGCATTAATTTAAACTTTCTCGCTGTTGGCTTCTTCTTCAGAAGTAGATTCTTTGACTCTACGAATAGGCAAATTAGCAATCAAAGCAGTAGTGCGTTGATTGCTTTCTAGCGAGAATTCTAAGCCTTCGGTTTCTACTTCCACGTAGCGGCAAACAATTTCAAGGATTTCTTGCCGCATTTTCTCTATCATTTGAGGACTTAAATCAGCACGGTCATGAGCAATTACCAGTTGCAGGCGACGTTTGACTTCACTGCGACTGGTATCGTTACTGCGGGAAAAAAGGCGTTCTATAAATTCGAGAATCATTGCATCTGTGAAAGTGCAAGGGTGGAAGTATTAAATAATCTTTGTCCACAACAGCTTGCGGAGTCGGGCAAAGATGTTTTCGCTTTGCGAGTCAAGGTCAAGAAACTCGACAGTTTCCCCCTCCAATCTACGAACGATGTTTTCAAACGCCGTTGCAGCTAAGGAGGGAGTATCAGATAACACAAGAGGCTCACCACGATTAGTTGAGACAATTACGCGCTCATCGTCAGGGATTACACCAATTAAAGGAATTGCTAGTAGTTCCTGAACATCCTGTACAGACATCATATCATTTGCTCGTACCATTGCTGGACGAATACGATTGATAATCAAATGCGCGCGCTTAACGCCTTGTGCTTCTAATAACCCAACCACACGGTCAGCATCACGGACGGCAGAAATTTCTGGAGTTGTGACGATTAAAGCTTCTTTCGCTGGTGCTATCGCATTTTTAAATCCGTTTTCAATACCAGCGGGACTATCAATAATTACATACTGATACTTTTGTGCTAGCGCGTTCACTAACAACTTCATTTGGTCGGGTGTAACTGCTTCTTTGCTGCGGTTTTGTGCAGCAGGTAGAAGTACAAGATTCGGTTGACGTTTGTCTTTGACCAAAGCTTGTTCCAATCGACACTCACGTGCCAATACCTCAACCGCAGTATAAACAATGCGATTTTCCAAGCCAAGGAGTAAATCGAGATTTCGTAGCCCAAAATCAGCATCGACGAGTGCTACTTGTCGTCCCATTTTGGCTATTGCCATCCCTAAATTAGCTGAAACCGTGGTTTTACCCACTCCTCCTTTACCGGAGGTAATAACAATAATCCGAGTCATGATAAAAGCGCGCTCGATTTAAGACTCAAACAATATACCGAAGTATGAATAAGAAGTATAAAACAAGAAGCACTAAGGATAATCATTAAGTATTAATTTTTTACCTGTTGATTATCCTTTTCTTTTTTTATGATTCTACTTTTAATGGCTGTTGACTAATCTTACTCAATCTTGAAAAATCAGCAGCTTTGGCGATACGAATTCCTCCTGATGTAACATATGCCACTTCGGGATGAAATTGTGCTGGTGCTTTTTCCGGTGCCCGTGCCACAGCATCGGCGATGCGTAGCTGTGTTGGTTCCATTTGTAACGCCATAATTAAACACTCGCTGTTGCCATCAGCGCCAGCATGAGCCACTCCACGGAGACGACCCCAAACTAAAATATCTCCCGAAGCAACTACAATACCACCAGGATTAACATCTCCCAAGATAATAACAGTACCAGGATGACGAATTTCTACACCCGAACGGATTGTCATCTCCATATATAGCGGTTCTGCTGAAGGAGTTACAACATTTTTCTCTTGAGAAAAAGAAATTTTGGGCGCCAGTTGCAGTTGTTCCACTGAATAACCCGCAGTCACAGCAGCTACAGCAGTTTGCCTTCGACTCGTTGCTACAGATTTTAATTGAAGCTCTACCTCTTTTAAAGATTCGGCAAGCTCTTGGAGTTGTCTTGCATCGAGTAATCTATCACCAGCAACTAAATGTACACTTGTATTAGCTACACGCAAACGGTCTCCACCATTTAAACGCTGCTTAAGCTGTTGCCAAATTTCTGACCAACTATATTCACTAATACTAATTTGCGACTCTTTGGGTAAAATTATTACCAATCGTTCGGCTTCAGTTTTAAACTGTACCTGAACATTACGATTGGGAACAGGCTTTGGTAAAGAATCTAACGATGTAATATCTTCATCAAGATTTAAGTTAGAAATAATACTTTCTTCCGCAGTATTTTCAACAGGTAATTCCGATTTTTCTTCGGTACTATCTGCTTTCGCAACTTCTTCACTACCAGGAGGAGGTAATTGTTTTTGCTCCAATACTGTAATAGAAAGGTCTTCAGCAGGTAATTCGGGTTCTACTATTGTTGTATTTTGAGAGGGAGTATCTAATTGTTGTTGTTCTGTTTCTAATGGTACTGGAGTATTGTAAACAACATCAGAATTTACGTCGGTCGTCATCCTTACCTCTCTATCATCAAGTAGTGAATCTACTTTATACTCAGCAACTGGGGTAGACAGGTATGTTGGAATACTTGTTTCCACAACAATGCTATTTTCTTCTAAGTTTTGTTCGTAGTCAGAAGTTACAAGTGTTTCAGGATTTGCCAAACTAGAGATAAAGTGATTACCGTCATCAACAGTTGGACTAGAAATAAAATGCAGCACAGTATTTAGTTCTGCTTCTGGGAGAACCGGATTTATATCTTCATCAAATTCCTTTTGATATACTTGTGCTGGTTCAAAATTATTAGAATTTGATTCTAAATTAGGAGTAGCAGAATCATCAGCCATATTAACACCAGCCAAAAAACACTTCTTGAACGCACCAGAGGCATCCTGCTACTAGCATAGTAGAAACCTGGTTTCTTTTTGAGATATTGTAATAACAATGACGATTTGTCTGCAACAATGAATGCATAGAAACCAGGTTTCTTTAGATTTTGGTCAGTCTTTGATAAACTGTAGCCAAAGCTGAGTCATCACCAACATTACCAGGAAACAACACAACTGGTAGATTTGGGTATCGCGGATGGTCGTTTGGAGTAGTCACCATTGAGCAACCTGCCAATATTTGACCTAGTAACCGTGCGGATGTTAAAGCTAAACCTGAGCTTAGTACATCATTTGACGTAATTCCACCTTTACTAATTAAAAATCCTATATCGGAAGGTAGCCCCCTGACTATATCCATTAGTAAATTGGAAACTTTGGCGCCAAAGTCTAATCGAGTTTTAACGTCAGGGAAAGTCAGTTCAGTACGACTAGTATATATTACAGGAGTTTTGCCTTCTGAATGTACGGCAGCTATGCTCTGTAGAGTATCAGATAAAAGTGCCGCAGTTTGGTTCCCATCATCATTAATTAAACAAGCTACATCTATTTCAATCCCAGTAATACTTTCAGCTTGTAATAATTTTTCTAATTGCTGAGTTGTCTTTTTAACATGTGACCCCACAATAACAGCACCGGGTTTACCTCCACGCACATACTGTGCCATATTTTGGGCGCCGATTGGTTGGGGTGGTAAAGCAGCGAGTGCAGTTAATATACTGGCAGCACTGCGAAACAAAAAGCGTTTTCCCTGACTTGCTGCGGATAAAATATCTTGGGCAAACTTATCTAAGTCAGCTTGAGTTTCACCATCGACTACGCAGCATTGATTATTATAAAGATTCATTAAGCGCTCTTTAGTACCTGTACGAATGTCAGATAATAAGAACCTTTCTACAGAATCCGCTGGTATTTTACCCTTGGTTTTTTCTTCAGCGTACTTGGGTAAATAACTATAACTATAAGCAAATACCGAATCGCGCGCAAATTCGGTTTCATGGACTGGAGTGGGAACCCCATCAATAATCAAATAATGTATACTTTCACGGGTAATGCGACCACCTTCAAAAAACGCAGGTACTAAAAAGTGAGCATCAAAGGGTCCAAGTTCAGAAGCAATAACATCTGTTTCAATAGGGTAATGTCCGCGTAATGTAGAATCAGAACGACTGACGACTAAAAAATCATCAATTTTTTCTGCCTCAATAGCGATTTTCAAGTTGTGACAAACTTCTTTTGTAACCTCACCAGCAGCATCGGGAGTTAAAGACCGAGTATTAGTTAACACAAAAAATATAGGTGAATCATCGCGCAAACCCAGACGTAAAGTGTCCACATCCCAGCGCATCAAAAGCAGGCAACTGTGGACAGTTTGCGAACCTGTTGGGTCATCATCGAGAACGATTATTTTGGGTAAGGATGTCATTTTTTACTCAACGCTGCGACTGTAGTTTTCTAATTTCTGCTTGCACGTCAATAGCAATCTGTAATGATTGATTAAGAACTTGAGCATATTCGCTCGCTTCTGTACTAACTTGCAAAGCTTGCAGGTTAGATAAATTATTTATAGATAATTCTTGGTTATTCGCAAGCAGTTCTTTATTATCCCGCAAAATACGTTCAGTTTTTAATGCCCGTACCAAATCTTCGCGAATTAACTGTAGTCCTGATATAACTTTTTCTCGATCTTCGATATGTGAAGTTTTATTTCCTGATGTTGCTAATTGGTCGTTGATATGAATTGATTGGATTACTGCATGGTATCTATCGACTTCATCTAAAAGTACTGTTACAACTTTAGGACATGTTTTTAGGCGCCAGAACCAACGCACGATTAGTACGGATATTGGTACAATAACTAGTAAAATAAGTCCTAGCAATATAGATGTACCGATGGTGGGTAATATTAGAAAAGCATAAATAAATCCGACTATAAGGGGGGTTAATGCTAAAGCTACCATTAGCTCGTTGCCAATAAATCCTAAGCGCTTCTTTTTATCGCGCATTATTGAGGGTCGAAATACCTCGTCTGGGTCAAACCCTGTTAAACGTCTGAGTTCCCCCTTACTAATTTCTAAACCGAGTAAATCTGTTTCCACGATAATTTTCCTTATGTAGCACACTTAATTCTAAATGGAAAAAAGGTTGCGTATAGAGGTCAACTCCATTCACAACCCAGGTAGAATGCTTGGATGCATGAGGAAAATGCACCTTAATCAACTTACGTACTGTAGGAATGCGATATACGTTGGTTAGCATGTCGCATCTATTAACAGACTACAAAGGCAAAAACATTATTTCGTGAAGTAAGAGTAATTGGCAACGGATATAACGGATAAGGTCCGCCATCGTAGCACGGGCGTCTCGCCTGTGCAGTAATATAATTTTGAGAGAAGAGATTTTTACCACAGAAACGCAGAGTACACAGAGCTTATAGTAATATACTTTTACTATTTTAAAAATTCAGGTATTCTTAAGGATGTCAGAGGCTTGATAAAAGGCGCCTGCGTTAATCTAGTCAGAAAGCGACGCCTGAATCCTTACAGTTAATATTACACTGACTATAGTTGATTAAAGTGACTAATTAACTGGGGATTGCTCCTCTTAAAGAGTAGTTCATTATTTTCCTGATTTTGTTATTTGAATGTGGTGGTGAGGTTGGGTTACGCAAAGCCTCCACCCAACCTACGCTACTACGACGCTAGTGTGCGTCGATATTGATATACTTTGGGCAGGCGCCACCAAGGATACTGTGGATATTCGTGATGTTCTTCGTGGTAGCCGAAGTGATAGCAGGTAATAAATGATAACCATGATGGGCGCCCAATAGTATGTGAACGATGCGGTTGTTTGTAACCGTTTGCTGGTTCACGATGTGGTTCATAAGTGCCGAAGTAAAATAACTGAAGTGAACTGAGAATCGGAGGAATAACCCAAAAATATCTCAAGTTTTCTTCTGGTATGTGAAGTGTACGAGTAATAACGTTGAAGATGACCATTAATATAATTATCTGGCGCCAACTCCAGTAACGTTTCATGAAATACGAGTACCAAGCGAAAAAGTTTTTGCGCTTGCCATCATGAAAGTCTGGGTCTGACTCACTGGCAGGATGTTTATGGTGTTGATGATGTTTTTTGAGAAGTTTTTTATATGATAAGCATCCGTAAAGTATTAAGCATAATGAACCAATAAAATGATTAATTTTAACGTTGCTCGTTAAAACAGACCCATGCATGGCATCATGTGCTGTAATAAATAAACCTGTATAAATAAAAGTTTGCCACAAAATTGCAGCGACAAAAGTCAAAGGATTGAGTGTATGTATATCTATAGATAATAAATAAACTAAGCTCACTGCCCAAACAATTATTATAGATGCGGGAATTAACAATGATTTATATGTCAATGTTCCTGTGTCTGGAAGAGGTTCAATTTGGGAATTTGAGTATTTTGTAGTTTCTAGCACGTGAACACCTAGTTTAGCTGACGATGATTCATAAAGTTTAGCCATGACACAATAAAATAATCACTGATTTAAAAATAAAAACAGTGATTAAAGTAACGTTGGATAATTGAATACAATGAAACTTATAAAAATTGTTTATTAAAAAACTCGCATGGATTTTCGAGCTTTTATACACGCTGACGCATTTGCCACTTAATAAATATTAACATATATTCTACATTCTGTTAAGAATTGTAACTAATGACATATAACCGGAATAAAAGGTACGGTTTCCCGTACCTCAAATAATGTGCTGTTAGGAATAATAATTCTTACTTATAGTAGTGACAATTGCGTAGCTGTTTGATTAACTACATAAGTGACAGGCGCCAAGGAGCTTTTGCTGACTGCCACCGGAAATAACTTGTATATTTTGATCAGAGCAGGTTTGTGCGATTTTTTGTGTATACTTCAATCCTTCTTCATCAATATCACGAGAACCAACTATTGCTAGTCCCCCCATTGATAGTAGTTCGACATTGCCATGATATAACGAACCGCAAAGGCGCAAAGGGAGCAAAGAAAGAAAAGATGAGAACAAATAAGGTACAGATTAAGTATTCCCTTCTTTTCCTCTCTTCCTTTGCGTTCTTTGCGTACTTTGCGGTTCGTTATTCAATAATAAATTTTTACTTAGGATTTATAACTCTCAACTTACTCTTGACCCAATATATTCAGTGCCAGTGCTATAGGAAAAACTGCTTTACAACCTGCACGACGTAAAAGTCCAGCGAGAGTCAACCATGTCATCGACTAAGAAAACAGAACCATTTATACCATGGTTAAAGTTGATATTAAGTGTTTGTGAATATTTTAAGTGTGTTTTATTCCCCCAACCTCCCTGAATAAGGGGCTAAGAATCTATTAAATTTTCTACCTTATTAATAGGTATAAAAACACTCTTATTTTGCCCTTATTAAGGGGAGTTAGGGGGATTTCCATTCAATTACTTTCATCCCAATCTGTCATAAAATCCCATTCATTATCTTCATTTACCAAAACTTCTACTTGTGGTGTAGCAACTGGCTCTTTTCCTTGAAGCAAACTTTCATAGGCGCCTGAGTCAACCCATTTTAATAGTTCAGATGCTCTCATTACAGCCCAAGGAAAAGTATATTCCATAAAGCTAAAAGTTTTAGCAAATTTACTTAGATTATCTAGTTTGTCTAATTCAAAAGCACGAGCTTGCGTAACAAAATCATTAATTGTGTCTTCATTTAAATAGTCAGATGGTAAACCACCCATTTTCATTAAAGTTCTAATAGCAGCATCTTTGTCTTGACATGCTAATAAACCCGCGCGGTCTGCGGTAAATTCTGACATTATCATCCAATTGTATAATGCAATTTCTAAACCGTTTGCTGCTATGCCACCCATTCCAAGCGTTGTGGCGCCTATTATATTTTTAATTACAGGCATAACTTTAGCCATTTGCTGATATGCTAAATATTTTCCTTTAATCAAAGCTAATTCGTGTCCAAACAGAAACATTAACTCATCATGGTTAAGCCATTCCATTCCTTCTAAGTTAATGCCAACTACTGGCTTTTCTACTCCTATTGCATAAGCTTGAATATGTCCTGTTCCACGAAAGACGTAAAGTTCTGGAATTGGTGTAACATCTAAAATATTACAGGTTTCTATAAAAGCATTATATAGATTGGGAAAATTACGAGGTGTGACATTGAAGTCACCACCCGTTACCTGCATATGCAGTAACTTGTCAATACCAAATTCGTTAATTTTTTTCAATAATGTGGGTAATATAGGGGTGCGTTCTAATGACACAAGTGCTTTACGGTCAGATGGATGTTCGTAAACTTGTGTTTTTAAGCCTGGAAATTGTTTTCTTACCATAAGTTTAAAAGTAAATTTCCGGATTTTGGATAAATTAAAGTGAAGTTAAAGAAATAAAAAATATTATAGGGTATGTAGACCTTAACAACCGGAGTGCAATGCTAAAAGCGCAAGAAATATTGGTCGAGCGGTATCAACTTCTTCGTGTGCTGGGTGAAAGTGCAAGTCGTCAAACTTGGTTAGCACAAGATTTGGTGAATCATGAGCAAGTTGTTGTTAAACTGCTCATAACTAGTGACCAGTTGCAGTGGGAGAACGTGCGACTGTTTGAACGCGAAGCAAAGGTACTACGACAATTAGACCATCCCCGCATTCCCCAATATTACGATGACTTTGTGCTGGAGCGCGATATTGTCTCTTTTGCTTTGGTTCAGGAGTACATACCAGCTAAGTCTCTTAAGGAATTACTTGCTTCGGGTAAGACTTTTAGCGAGACCGAGGTCAGGAAAATTGCCGTTGCTGTCCTGAAAATCCTGATTTATCTTCACAAACTTAGTCCCCCTGTATTGCATCGCGATATAAAACCTAGCAATTTATTGTTTGATGAATCAAAAAGTAAAAACCAAATATACTTAGTTGACTTCGGCGCTGTTCAAGACCGTGCTGCCACAGAAGGCGCCACTTTTACCGTCGTTGGGACTTATGGATATGCTCCGCTAGAACAGTTTGGTGGACGCGCGACACCTGCATCTGACCTTTATGCACTGGGAGCAACTTTAATACATTTAGCAACAGGTATTTCACCAGCTGATTTACCACAGTTTGATTCAAAGATGCAATTTGCCCATCTTACCAAACTTAATCCAGGATTTGTAAGATGGTTACAGCAAATAACCGAACCTAACTTAGAGAACCGCTTTCAAAGTGCATCAGCAGCATTAGAAGCACTTCAAATAAATCAGTCGGCAATAACTAGTGCAAATCCAGATGTTCCTTATAGTCCTGTATCGGTAAGGAAATCATTAGATAAGTTAACAATTTATGTTCCTAGTATAGATGAAAATGCTATTGGATTAATACTTGGAGGAATTGGATTATCTATTTGGGTGCTGTTCTGGAAATATGCTACATCAAATATTTATTTCAGTTTGACAAGTCTTCCAATTTTATCTTGGGTTTTTATCTGGATAATAATGGGTATTTTGTTAGCTGCTTGGTGGATATTACCTAATGGAATTGAAAGTTGTATATCTTTTGATAATCAAGCTTTTGAAATTAAATGGAAAGTATTTGGTATCATTTTTAAAAAGCAGCGTGGTAATGTTTTAGATATTAACAAAGTATATAGTTCTCAAATTAGTAGTAAAAATCAAACTGATAAGCAAAGGTATGAGGTTATTTTGTCTTTGGGGGTAGATGAGTATTATATTGGTAGGCTTAGACAAGGTTTGAGCCAAGAGGAAAGTCGTTATCTAGCTTCGGAAATTAGAGATTGGTTAGGTATTTAGATTTGTTTAACGAACCGCAAAGGACGCAAAGTTCGCAAAGGAAGAGAAAAGAATGTTAGAAGTGGGTCAAGTAATTGGAAGTTGCTATAGATTACAGAAGCGATTAGGACAAGATACTAGTCGTCAGACTTGGCTGGCAATATTATTAGATTCCCAAGAACAAGTTGTACTCAAACTTTTAGCTCTTAGTCCACAAATGCAGTGGGACGAACATAAGTTATTTGAACGAGAAGCTGCTGTTTTAAAAAATCTCGAACATCCTCGTATTCCAAAATATAAAGATTATTTTACCATTGAAAATTTACCAGGTTCTAGATTTGCTTGGTTTGTGTTAGTACAAAGTTATATTCCCGGTGCCTCTTTACAAGAGCTACTCCACCAAGGAAAGCATTTTTTAGAATCACAAGTAGAAAAAATTGCGATTGAAGTATTAACTATTTTAGTTTATTTACACGAACTAACACCATCAGTTTTGCATAGGGATATAAAGCCTAGTAATTTAATTTTAGGAGAAGATGACCGAGTATATCTTGTTGACTTCGGCGCCGTACAAGATAAAGCTGTTGCAGAAGGTGTAACTTTTACCGTAGTGGGGACTTATGGTTATGTACCGATGGAGCAATTTGCCGGACGCGCAGAACCTGCATCAGATTTGTATGCACTTGGCGCCACATTAATTCATTTACTCACAGGAACGGCGCCTGCTAATTTGCCTTTGAAAAATTCTAGAATTGAATTTGCTAATCTTGTTAGCGTTAATTTAGGATTAATTAATTGGCTTGGAAAACTTACCGAACCTAATATTGCCAGTAGAATTAAAACTGCGTCATCTGCAATTGCTGCACTAGAAAATAAACAAAATCTTACTCCTCCTATTACCACGAACAAACCAACTGGCAGTAAAATTAAAATAACAAAATCAGCTAGTCAACTTAAAATTGAACTTCCTAAACGTGGAGCGAAATCATTACGCTCATTCTATTTAATTGGCTTGTGTATACCTTTTGTATGGCAAATTATTCAGTTTTTGAATTTTATGTTAAATGGTGCTACTTATGTATTTTGGTTTTATATATTAGTTACACCATCATTTATAATAACATTACTACCAGTTGTTATATTACCAGTATTTGGCAACACACATTTATACTTTGACCGAGAAAACTTTGAATTACAGTGGAAATTATTCGGACTATGTTACTGGCGTAAGCGTGGTAAGACAGCATTAATTGAAAAGCTATATAAAGAACAAACAAAAGCAGCATTGGCACCGATGGGTATAACTATTGAATTAATTAAAGGTCAAAAATTTACCACCACTCCTTTATCAACAGTCGAACGCCACTGGTTAATAGATGAAATAGCAGACTGGTTAAAATTCTAACTCCCCATCTTGTGGAACAGGCATCCCTGCCTGTTCTACATTTAAGGATACAAACCCCTATCATTTAGCGCGCGTGCAACTCTACCAACACCCAAAGTATACGCAGCTAACCGTAAGGGAATCTGGCGCCTTTTTGCTTGTTGCGTAACTTGCTGATATGCCCGCACCATTAACTCTTCCATTTCGCGATTAACTCGTTCTTCATCCCAAAATAAATAAGATAAACCTTGTACCCATTCTAAATAGCTAACAACTACTCCCCCAGCATTAGCTAAAATATCCGGTAGTACTGTAATACCGCGCGCTTCGGCATATTTATTAGCTGCTAGCGTCACAGGTCCATTTGCTGCTTCGGCAATAATCTTAGCTTGAACTTGGTTAACATTATCTTCTGTAATTTGGTTTTCCAACGCTGCGGGTATTAATACATCGCATGGTAAAGTTAATAACTCAGCATTGCTCACAGATACCGCTTGCGGATAGCCTACCAAACTTTTTTTATTTTCCATTGCATAAGCTTTGACAGCAGGAATATCTAAACCTATTTCTGAATAAATACCCCCTGCACCTGTAGAAACTGCAACTACTTTGGCGCCTTCTAAATGTAACAACTCTGCTGCGGCCCCACCAACATTGCCAAAACCTTGAATTACGATTTTGGCACCAGCTAAAGATTTACCCAAATCTTTTAAAGCTTCACGAACAACAATCATTACACCGCGTCCAGTTGCCATTTCTCTACCAAGGGAACCACCAATAGAAAGCGGTTTACCTGTAACAATACCAGGTACAGCATGACCAACGTTTACAGAGTAAGTATCCATCATCCACGCCATTTCCCGTGCGGAAGTTCCCATATCAGGAGCAGGTATATCTACACTGGGGCCAATATCTTTAACTAACTCACTAACAAAACGTCGCGTAATACGTTCGAGTTCATTGACACTAAATTTTTTCGGGTCGATAGCAATACCACCCTTGGCGCCACCATAAGGTATTCCCAGTAAAGCGCATTTCCAAGTCATTAACATCGCTAACGCCGAAACTTCGCGCAAAGTTACCGCCGGATGGTAACGAATACCACCTTTGTAAGGTCCCAAAATATCCGAATGCTGTACGCGATGTCCTGCAAAAACTCTAATATCACCATTATCTAATTTTATCGGAATCGATACAGTTATCACCTTACGCGGATTGCTGAGTATTTCTAAAATACCTTGTTCAAGCTTTAACTCTTTTGCTGCGGCATCGAGATAACTACAAGCTTGGTCAAACGGGCAAATGTGTGCCGGAGTGGGCGTTTCAACGGGCAACAGAGACGTTGATATCATATATTCCCCTAACCCTTTTATTGTGGCGAATGTCTATATATACCTATCTATTATCGCGCTTTTTTTAACAAATATGGATTTTGTGTAAAATTCGTTACAGTTTTCAAATTTTGTATTTGATAAGCCGAGCCAGGAAACTATACAATCAAAAAACCAGAGATATAATATATGATCAAACACAGATGGAAATGATACAACATATCTGTGTTTTTTTATTATGTTTTCTTTATTATATATATAGTTATCTAATACAAGATTGCCAGTCACCGAGTTGTGTGGCTAAAAAATAACGTACATGGGGCAGGCAGAGATGCCTGCTCCACAAGATTAAATGAAGACTGAGTTTACAAAGTTGCCATGTAGACCATATGGAACATGATGTTTGAGATGTAGTTTTGCAACGGCGCCTTTACTAAAGTCTTTCGCGTCTAAAATCACTACATCTGAACGATGGTTTTCAGAGTCATATATTAACCCTAATACCCAACCATCATCTTCACTTTCACCATTTGGACGAGGAACAAATACTGGTTCACCAGCAAAACCGCGTGGCGCCGCACTCCAAAGTTGTTTTTCTCCTGTTTCTAGGTCAACTTTGACAAATGCTTGCAGTGGTGCGTTTCCTGTTTGTCCATGTGCGGCGCCCATATATACATATCTGTATGGGCGCCCTATTTTATCTGGATGCAAACTAGGAAATTCGCAGCTACGAGGTTCTATGGCTTCACGGTTTACAGTGTTGGTTTTTAAGTTGAGGTGGAAGCGCCATAGTTGTCCGGGTTTGAGCGCATCAAAGTCAACTTGACGAAAATCACTTTCGGGTTCTACTTCAGGTAATGATTCATAGCATATTGAGTCAACTATGATTTCATCACCTTGTTCAAATGCGTTTGAATGGTGGAATACAAAACCAGATTGGATTTCTAGGGTTTGCATTTCTTTATTTTTGGGGTCGCGAGGAATAATTATTGCTCGCGTTGGTTGATTTGGTTGAAATTTTATGCATTCACCTGCACCGCGCATTCCTAGAGCAAAGGGTATTGGATTGAATGCAACTGGGTTTTGGAAGAATATACAATAGTTTTCTGTAATGGCAAAATCGTGAATGAAGCAGAAACCTGCTACGCTATGTGCGTGTTTTCTGATGATTTTGCCTGTGGTGTCTAATTCAAATACTGTAATTGTAGTGGAAAGTCCCGGTTTGATGGAGAAATTTACCATACATGGGGCGCCACCGTCCATTGCACAACTTGGGTCGAAGTGTGGATGTGCAGCAAATGCTTCACCTTCTGATAGAACACCGTTGAAGTATTCTCTTCCTAATGTTTCTAAAGTTGCTGGGTCAAGAAGGTGTGGTTCTGCTGCTTCCCATAGTGCGAGTAATTTACCACCCCAATAGATTACATTTGTGTTGGCAATATTTTTAAGTTTGAAGTCAAATATATTTGCTAGCCATCCACCGGGTTTTTGTGTTCCAAAAACTCCCCGATAAAGAAGCTTGTCCACTTTTTGTTCTTTTACATATCCCTCGGTACGCACAAAACGGTTGCTATAATGCGCGCGTCCATCTTTAAAAGTGATTCTACTTATCATTCCATCACCATCGAATGGGTGATGAATTCTTTGCCCGTTGACTTCAAATAAACCAGGGCCATTTTTAAATAATGTTCCCTGTAGTGAGTGAGGAATTTCTCCTTCTATATTATCTATCCAGTAATCATTCTCTTCTTTGAGTGATTGATATCCTCCTTGCCAATCGTCACGGAGGTAGGATGGTTCTGGTACTGTTGTTGCGTGTTCGTAAAGTTGAAAACCTTGCATGTGAGTAATTTTAGTTTTTATAAAGTATTGTGAGTGCGCGGATACCATAGAGGCGGGTTTATAAAGCCTTGGGGTTGTGTTGTATATCTCGGTTAACCCGCCCCTACAGAACCTTGGGTTTGTACTGTATACCTTGATTAGCTCGCCCCTACTTCCTCTGGTATAAAAGATTCTTCTACAGGTTTAGCAGGCGCCACCCCAAGGCTTTGAGAGTCTGCAGCAGGTAGCCAATTTATAAAGGGTAACGGTAGCAGAGTACTTAAATTAGTAATAAATACTAGTAATGGTAAGTTATCAAAATTACTTTCTGTTATTCCCATCGTGTGCATTAACACGGCACCGAATTCATAAGAGAGCAATCCTGCTAAGTTATTTACAGACATTAATAATGCAAAGAAAGTAGCTTCTATACCGGGAGGACATAACCTTGCCGCAAGTACTAACAATGGCATGTAGGCTATTTGCCCCATTACTGTTAGCACCAAACTATCACCTAAACTAAACCAATGGTCATCAATGCCCAATGCTCGGTTCGCATGAGTTACCAAGAGCAACATTGTCATCCCGAGTATTGTTGACAAAACAATAGTCCAACCAAAGATGACCCGGAAAGGAACGGTTTTTAAGTAGCGCTGAAATATCCATACACCTACTAGCGATGCAAGACTTGTAACTAAACGCACTCTCCCTAAAAATTCCGGTTCAAAGTGAAGCTCGTTAGTAGTAAAGAAGAAAAATGCAGAATCTGCTGATGGTGTACCTTGCCAAAGAAATATAAATACTGTAGGTAGCCAGATTGCTTTCTGGGTAAGTGCCTGACGCAATAGTATAAATTGATGCTTGACATCAATTACGTCTTCCTCTGGCTGGTTTTTTATGCTTTCTTTGCTAACAGGAGATTCAGCAATTAACCACGCTACACAAGAAACAATAAGCGGGAATGAAGCGGTAATCCAAAAAATCGTGCGCGTTGTGAAATGTTGTAAAAGCATTCCACTAAAGTAAGCGGTGACTAATCCTCCAACTGCTGAGGCGCCCCAACATAATGATTGTAACGAACCTGCATCTGCTTGTGACTCACCGCGCGCACGTTCTACAACAAGTGAGTCAACGATTACATCACTAACTGCAACCGAGAGTGAACCAAGTGCTATAGCAGCAGTAGCCGCTATTTGAGTGTGAACAATTGTTGCTAACCACACCCAAGATATTGCCCCTAATAACCCCGAAAGTATTAGGTATGGACGGCGCCGATAGCCAAATATCGGTAAACCATCAGAAAAAAAGCCAAATAAAGGTTTGATTATCCAAGGTAGGGCGACAATCCCCATAAGTGCTGAAACCTGCGCCGGACTAAGCCGCAGTTCATCTTTGAGAAAGAAGCTGACGGCAAGGCGCGCCAACCCCAAGATACCTTGGACAAAGTAGACAGTTAATATCGCGATTAACTCAGCACTTGGTTCGTTGCCGAAGAAAATCTTTTCCTTAACTGAGTCTTTGACCTTGGACAAACCAGAGGAGGAAATCAGCATTGATAACATTCATTAAGAATTGTGACTTTTCTATCATATCTAGTTTTTCCATCTAACTGTGCTGACTCACAAATATGTTAAGGAATTTAAATTTTTTATACTAAAAACAAAATTTTGCTACATTGAGACTGAATTTTGAGGATAGATTATCTGCTTGACTAAGCTGGCTTCATGTAATTACAATGTAATTACTCAAGTTCAACCGAAAATGTTTACTATGAATGCAGTAATCAGGACGCGGATTGTTAAAGTTGGTAATTCTCAGGGAATTCGCATTCCCAAACCTTTATTAGAGCAAAGTGGTATTGATACAGAAGTAGAAATAGAAGTAAATGGCGACCATTTAATTGTTCGTCGCGCTTCATGCGTGCGAACTGGTTGGAATGAAGCATTTGCTAGGATGGCAGAACTTCAAGATGACGTTTTGCTTGATGATGTTGATACGACTAGTTGGGACAAGGTTGAGTGGGAATGGTAGTGCAGCGTTTTGATGTTTTTTTGATTACCCTTGACCCTACAGTTGGTAGTGAAATCAAAAAAACAAGACCATGCGTAATAATTTCACCAAATGAAATGAATGTTAATATTGCTACTGTTATTGTTGCTCCTATGACGACAAAAGGTCAACCATATCCCACACGGGTAGCTTGTAATTTTCAAGGAAAAGATGGACATATTGTTCTTGACCAAATTCGTACTGTTGACAAAACACGATTAGTTAAAAACCTCGGTCAAATAAGTCCTGAAGAGCAAAAGGCAGTTATCGATACTTTGTCTGAAATTTTTGCAGAATAGTTTGTCAGAATATAAAAAATCTGAAAACTTATTATCGTTTTAAACGCATTTTTTTGGCAAACCAATCGGTTGACTTACCACTACCGTCTTTTTCTCTTGATTTGTCTTCTATTTTTCCTTAATTGTCAGAATTTTTAAAATGCTACCCTGTAGGAAAACTCTGTTTATACTTAACACGGGTAAGAAATGTCATTCTGAGCGTAGCGAAGAATCTCTAAGATGCTTCACTGCACTACGTTTCGTTCAGCATGACAAAGTTTATATTCTACCCATTAGCAGTATACGTACCTCAGCATGACAAATCAAAAATTATCCTGCTATTGCTTCTTGGGTTAGTAGCTGGTCGAGTTGACCTTGAGTATCTAGCTTATATATATCATCACATCCGCCGATGTGTTGATTGTTTACAAAAATTTGTGGAACTGATCGGCGTCCGTTTGCTCGTTCTGCCATTAATAAGCGTTTTTCTTCCGAACCGTCTATTTTATACTCAGTAAATTCCACCCCTTTCCACCACAGCAGCATTTTGGCGCGTATACAATAAGGACAGGTTTGCCAGGTGTAAATTTCAACATTTGCTTTTATTTTTTCGGGATGGCGCCCAAGAAGCGAATTTATCAAATTTTGCATAATATGCATAATATTAGTGTAAACACTTACGTACTCTGTTTAAAAGTGACATTTGAAAAAAATGGCGCCGAAACGCTTAATATTAATTATAAGTTAAAATGCCTGTAAAGCTTAAAGCCTTGTAAAAGCATAAAAAATAATTATCTTAGATTCTTTAACGATAGAGATTTCTATAATGTAAAAACAAGGAAACTTGGAAATACTTGTAAGTGTAACGTAAAAATAACTACAATGAGAAATAATAGAACAAACGTTTGGTTGAGGTAAACGCTGTTTGTTAAGCGAAGAAAAGCAGTAAAAATTAATGAAGTCAGGGCAAATACTAGTTTATTGTAGTATCCGCCCTTTGGTAGACTTGGAAACGGCTGTTGCAAACACCGCGAATTCAAGCAATTGAGAGGGCAGACTCTGTGGAAAATACTCTTGGGTTAGAGATTATCGAAGTAGTTGAGCAAGCGGCTATCGCTTCCTCACGCTGGATGGGTAAGGGTGAAAAGAATACTGCTGACCAAGTAGCAGTAGAAGCAATGCGCGAACGTATGAACAAAATTTACATGCGTGGACGCATTGTAATTGGGGAAGGAGAACGCGACGAGGCGCCGATGCTTTATATCGGTGAGGAAGTCGGTATTTGTACTCGTGCAGATGCAAAAGATTACTGTAACCCTGATGAACTAGTTGAGATTGACATCGCCGTTGACCCATGTGAAGGTACTAACCTTGTTGCCTATGGTCAAAATGGCTCGATGGCTGTATTGGCAATCTCAGAGAAAGGCGGTTTGTTTGCTGCTCCTGACTTTTATATGAAGAAGTTGGCTGCACCTCCTCAAGCAAAAGGTCATGTAGATATCAATAAGTCTGCCACCGAAAACCTTAAAATCCTATCTGAATGTTTGAACCGTTCGGTCGAGGAATTAGTGGTAGTTGTTATGGACCGTCCGCGTCACAAAGAATTAATCCAGGAAATTCGTACCGCTGGCGCCAGAGTTCGACTCATCAGTGATGGTGACGTTTCTGCAGCTATTTCCTGCGGTTTTGCTGGAACCAACATCCACGCGCTTATGGGTATTGGTGCGGCGCCTGAAGGTGTAATTTCTGCTGCTGCAATGCGTTGCCTAGGTGGACACTTCCAAGGACAGTTAATTTATGACCCAGAAGTTGTTCAAACTGGTTTAATTGGCGAAAGTAGAGAAGGCAACCTTGCCCGACTTAATGAGATGGGTATTACTGACGGCGACAGGGTTTACGATACTAACGAGTTGGCTTCAGGTCAAAACGTATTGTTTGCCGCTTGCGGTATCACCCCCGGAGTTTTAATGGAAGGTGTTCGCTTCTTCCACGGTGGTGCTAGAACTCAAAGCTTGGTAATTTCCAGCCAGTCGAAAACGGCTCGCTTTGTCGATACCATCCACATGTTTGATAACCCACAGACAATTCAACTGCACTAAAACAAGGAGCGGAGTGCTGAGTGCTGAGTGCTCAGCACTCAGCACTCATAACTCTTTTCTTAGAAAACATTGTTACAAATTAAGATTTAGCAGATGAATATAGCAGTAGTAGGCTTAAGCCATAAAACCGCGACCGTTGAAGTCCGGGAAAAATTAAGTATTCCAGAACAACAGGTTGAAACCGCTATCGCCCAACTTCTTAATTACCCTCATGTTGAAGAAGTTGCTATTCTCAGTACCTGTAACCGTCTGGAAATTTATATTACAGCGAGTGAAACCGAACTCGGTATTCGCGAAGTTGTTCAGTTTCTTAGCGAACATAGCAAGTTACCCATGACAGCCTTACGTCCTCACTTGTTTATGCTGCTCCATGAAGATGCTGTTATGCACCTGATGCGTGTTGCTGGTGGGTTAGACAGCCTGGTTCTTGGTGAAGGTCAAATTCTTGCACAAGTTAAAAATAGTTATAAGCTTGGGCAGCAGTATGATGGTATAAAAACAATTTTGAATCGATTATTTAAACATTCAATTTCAGCCGGCAAACGGGTACGGTCAGAAACTTCGATTGGTACTGGTGCCGTTTCTATTAGTTCGGCAGCAGTCGAATTGGCCCACATTAAAGCCGAAGACCTTAGCATGTGCCGTGTCGCTATTCTTGGCGCCGGAAAAATGTCAAAGTTACTTGTACAACACTTAGTAGCTAAAGGTGTTGCAGAAATTTCTATTGTTAATCGTTCGATGGCACGGGCAACTGAGTTAGCACAACAGTTCCCAGGACAACCAATTAAAACTTACCTACTCGCCGATATGATGGCAGTAATTGCCGAAAGCGACATGGTATTTACAAGCACGTCAGCTACCGAACCAATACTCGACCGTGCCAAGTTAGAAATGGTCTTAGAACCAAATCGTCGTTTGATGCTATTTGATATATCGGTTCCACGTAACGTCCATGTCGATGTCAACGAGCTCACATATGTTCAAGCATTTAACGTTGATGATTTAAAAGCAGTGGTGGCGCAAAACCAAGAAAGTCGCCGTAAAATGGCACAAGAAGCCGAAGGTTTACTAGAACAAGAATCTGAAGCTTTTGATATTTGGTGGCGCAGTTTAGAGACAGTTAGCACAATCAGCTGCTTGCGGTCAAAAATTGAATCTATCCGTGAACAAGAACTAGAAAAAGCTCTATCACGTCTAGGTTCAGAATTTGGTGATAAACATCAAGAAATTATTGAAGCTTTAACACGCGGTATTGTTAACAAAATTTTACATGACCCAATGGTACAGTTACGCGCCCAACAAGATGTTGAAGCACGCCGAAAATGTATGCAAACACTGCAAATGCTCTTTAACCTTGATGTTGAAGAACAATTTAGTTAAAAGTGCTGAGTGCTGAGTGTAAAGACGCTCCGGAACCGGAGCGTCTGTGCAAAAGTGAGAAGTTAAGTTGTAAAATAAGACCGACCCACAGGTTTTCTAGAACCGCGAGGACTTATGGCAGATACCGAACGAGATTTATGCTAGAAAAGCTCGCACAGTTGAATATTAATACTTAATTACCAAGTGACCAACAGTTCAAAGCGAAGAATTTATTTTATTACTTCCATTTACCCCCCGTTATTTCCCAGCAGATTACCTTATGGAACCTTGAGCGGTATTAACAAGTCATCCAAGGCAATTTGCTTATCATTCCTATAGAACAATCTCCATACAGTAATCACCTGAAATTGTCTAAAGACGTGTTCACATAGTGTCCCGCTCTTAATAATCACGTCTCTACAAGGTTTATTAACATTTTTCTTCGTTTATGGGCGCCCTCATAACTAGTTCTATTTTGATGCATATGAATGTAGTTTCTCTCGCAATTACATAGCTGATGCCTAAATACCTAACTTGAGATAGATTTGCCTGTTGATTTGCCGACTCAATCATTTGTTTAGTTTTGATTTTCTAATGGTGTAATTAGAAAATACTTATATTTATCCTCACATTCTTCTCTACCAAAGCAAAGGTTTTATAGCTTTTGACGAGTTTTACATATACAAATGTAAAGAACTACTTAAGAAACTAAATTTTTCTTGGCAAAAGACTACAAAATGAAAAATTGACTACAAAAAATCCTCATAGGTAAAAATCAATGCTGTACGAAAGGAGGGCAGCACAATAGTTAGATTCATCTCTAATTAGATGAGTATCGAATCAATTATAGCAAAGTATGAAAAATGAGCAATTTAAAATTTTGCTGCGCTTTTTTAAAGCGTTAGCCGATGAAAGTAGATTAAAAATTGTAGGTATTTTGGCTTCGCAAGAATGTAGTGTAGAGGAATTGGCGGCACTACTGCAACTTAAAGAGCCAACAGTGTCTCACCATTTGGCTAAATTAAAAGAGTTACATTTGGTTAGTATGCGTCCAGAAGGAAATGCTCATTTATATAAGTTAGATAGTGAGGCATTACAAAACTTGAGTAAAGAAATTTTTACACCAGAGAAAATGGCTTCTTTGGTTGAAGATGTTAGTACACAAGCATGGGAAAACAAAGTACTAAAAACTTATATAGAAGGAGATTTTCAAAATCCTGAAGCTGTACAACATCTAAAAGAAATTCCTGCAAGTCGAAAAAAACGCTTAGTAGTTCTCAAATGGTTAGTAGAAAAATTTGAAGTGGGGGTAAAATATCCTGAACGTAATGTCAATGAAATAATTAAGCGTTATCATCCTGATTTTGCCACTCTGCGACGCGAATTAGTGGGGTACCAACTGTTGATGCGTGAACAAACTGTTTATTGTCGTCTGGATAAAGACAACTGATTCCCCACCTATACAAACCTGGCTTCTCAAAAAAGTTGGGTTTGCATACAAAATTACTATTTTAATTATTATTTTTCGCGCTAATAACTTTTATAACTTTTATATACTTTGGCGCCAGACACGGTTCAGTAATAAAATCATAATAAATAATGTGTCCTTATATACAATATGCTCTGTACGATATATGATAAACAATTTGCTGCTTGTTTGTCATATCAATGTTTAAGCGTATATATAAGTCGGTTCAGACCTGTTTGATAGTTATTTTTATATCCCATACTTGGATTAGAATATCTACGTATATAAAGTCATGTATTGGTAACTTATTTCAGTTTGTAATAAGTATTTACTTATATAATTAACAGCAACTATGTAAAAAATTTACAAAGTACTGATAAAATTCATCAAATTTATACAAATAATGGTTTAATAAGAAATTAATTTGAAATGAGTAAGTAAGCAAAATTTACTTCCCTAGCTTCCGTAGTTCTTATGTACTGAACTACTGAGGTGTTGAATGGCTGTTCAGCTAGGGTGCAGTTTTAGAAATAACAATTTCAGTCACGTAAACTCGATACCAGTAGATTTTCGATATGCTCAAAAAAATATTATTGCCAACCGTTGTAATTTCAAGTACATTGTTGGCTGGCTTTGGCGCCTTATTATTCACGCAAGGTTCCAAACCAGTGCAAGTTCAACTTGAAAACCGACAAGTCTTTGATGGTAGACTCAAAGATATTATTTCGCCGCAGTTAGGAGCTTTACTTACCATAGGGGTAACGGTGACGACTGCATCCTTATTAGCTTGGAGTCACTCTGCGAAAGAGTCATCTAAATTAGAGAAGCGAGTATCTGAGCTTAAAACAGAACTATCTAATAAAGATGCTCAAATCAGCGAACTTAAAGTGGCGCCTTCGAGTCCAATGCTATCTTCGCTCTCATGGTTTTTAGAAGGAGAGCATGTAACATCCTCGGCATTAGAGCCAAAAATAAAACAAACTGTAGAAACTTTACCAGTTCCAACTCCAGAACCAGTCGTAGCTGTCCGACGACCTGCAACAAAGCCGCTTATAACCCCAATATCTTCTATGAAGTATGAGGTTATAACAACAACTCAGCCATCTGTACAAACTGCAACTAGTGGTTTTCCTTCGGCACAGTCAGTTCAAAGCTATATTAAGCGCAATTCTGAAGTGTCTGTTAAGTAATTAGTGCCTATATATCACTAGTTAAAATAAAATGCCAATCACTATTATTCATTCCATGACTTACAACACTTGCACTGGCGCCTGGATATATATCAAAACGTCCTAATGCTTGTGCAAGCTCATCATTAGTAGGCACACAGAACATATGAGTATACCCTGGTATAACTTCTGATGTGCCTTTCTCAACATTTGCTCCCCACTGGACGTGAACAAGTGGCAAAATATTTCCTGTGCTTTGCAAGCGTAAGTCTTTAATGCCTTTAAGACTTATATAAGAAATATTGCCCCTGTGTTGAATAATCAATGGAGCAATATCACTCATTGTTGCTGCATCCAAACTATAAATACCTAATTGGGTAGATGTTGTAAATTTAATTCTGGAGTATTTTTCAATAACTTTTACCCAACGGTTAGGACTACCGTCTCCAGGATTCATAGAAATCATATAACCACAGCTACATTCACCAATCCCATCAACTATGGCATGACTTAGAATTCGTAAAGATAAATTACGACCCTGGTAATTAGGGTGAACTTTTAAATCACAAAGGTACCATGCACTCATCGGCGCCGAGTCTTGCTGGTATGGAATTTGGCGTAGTATACCAGCACCAACTGCCCCAACTATATTATCCTCGTGCATTACGTAGTAATTAACTTTGCCAAGACGGTCAAAAAAAGCAAAGTAATCTAGACCGTGGTCTATTTGAAAGAAATCTTTTCCTAGAGGATATTTTGTAATTGTTTCAATACTAACAATTCCCTCTTGAAACATATCGCGCTCTGTGGGAGCAATACGGTGGAATTTCATATTTTTTGTTCCCACCCCACAACTACTTCGCGATAGAAGAACGAACGGTCAGACTCTAAGAGTTCGTAATTAAGTTGTTTATCTATATAAATATGTTTAGCCATGACTGAAGCAAGATGGTGGTCGCCATTAAGGCGCCGTCCAATTAATGCACCACCAGGTTTTAAGCAATGTACGGCATTTTGAAGCATTTCATCTAAATCATTAGGGGGCATCCAGTCAGAAATATTAGAAAATTGAATCAAATCATAACGCTGGCTTGTTGCTAGTTCGAGCATTTTTTGAGCAAAGGCGCCTTGATGTAGGTGTAATCTTGAGGTTCCAAGTTCTCGAATTGAGATTTGAGTATCTGGTTGCAAGTAAAGTGGTACACCATCAAATCCATAGGAATAAGAATCACTCCAAACTTGAGTTAGAAAGTAATTTGCCATTGTGTATTTATGTAAAGCTTTGGCAAAAACATCGGCAAAATGTGTACCAAAACTTCTATCCATAGAGTAATTAACGGCAGCATCACCAAAAATGTGTGCTAGTTTATTACGTTCAAAAACAGTTTCAAAAATTTGCTCCCAAAGTGGATTTATAGTTACGGTGTCTGGGTTGCGTAATGGGTTAAGACCTGATGCAGTAAAGCTCGCAGATAATTCACGAAACAGTTGCTCGAATTTGCCAACTTGGTTTACACCAAAAGCAATTTGTTCAATTCGTGCATCCCAGTAATTTTGAGTTGAGATTGGCAGTTGAGATGCGATTTGATTATACAGATTAACCCGTTCGGCTTGAGTTATTTTAGTGGCGCCGATTAAATCTAGTTGTTCTTCGAGTTGTAAATGTAGTAATGCTTGTCGTCGTAATTCAACTAAATGAAGCTGTGCAGGATTGAAATCAACGGCATCAATATGTTCTACATCTGTAGATGACAATAAACTTAGTACTGTACATCCTCCTGACGCAATTATTAGTACTCGCAATGGATGATTTTGCGTTTGGGTTAATTGCTTGATAACCTGTAGTTCAATTGTAGGGTCTTCACGAACTTGGGAAAATGAAATATCAGAGGGTGGGGCGCAAATCATTATACAAACTCCAAAAATAGTAGGCGCCGAGGACAAGGGCTTGGGCAACTTGAGAACGCGATACCATTGTGTTCCAAGCTGGGGTTGCCACATTCATTAAATCTCTAGCATGTTCGGTATCAAGTTTTTCGTGAGTAGTGTAATGTGACTGACTACCAGGTATTGTCCAGACCCTTTGTTGTAGAGTACTAGCAATCGAAGCGCTAATACCTACATATAAATATTCGATTATACACAGCATCGCGGCACCTACTTCAGGACTTTGAGTCAGGCAATAAGTTAAAATAGATTGATTAAAAGCTAATACAGGAGTAGTGCAAGGTGTTTTTAATTCGACTTCAGAAGCTCCCAAAGCTTGTAAATATTCACGAAAAGTAAATTTATGGGAACGTAAAGCATTACCATAACCATGTTCCTCAGCAATATTAGCGAAAAGAGGCAGCCGCGCTTCCAAAAATTGTACACGCGCAAGAACTGCTGCTAGTGCTTGAGAAAAAGACTCAACCGCAAAACGAAAAGGTAATTGACTTTCAAGAAAAGTCTCGCGTGTTGTAGCTTCCTCATTCATCCAGATAAAGTAAGGATGCTTACTAAAATCGTATACAAAAGCAACTTGTGTTATTGCAGCTTCTAATGTTGGTAATTCAATTAGTTCTTCCCAGAATAATTCAGGTGTTTTAGTAATTGCAAATACTGACTTTGATATGAATGCCTGCATATATTTAGATAATAATTATTTAATAGTAACGGTACCAGCAGGTGATTTGTGTAAGCTAGCAACAGCAAAATCACGTACAAATGCAAAATACGAAGGGATAAATGGGGCGCCTTTGGATATTAGTTCATCTTTGAGTTCATGATGTAAACGTGGTAAATTGTACCAAGGCACACCAGGATACAAATGGTGTTCTAGATGGTAATTTTCGTTACACATGAAGAAGCGTGTAACTCGGTTTGTAAGAATAGTTCGTGTACCGCGAATAATATCAAACTCATGCTCTAATAGCGTGTGCTGACTCATACCGCGAATATTGACCATCGTATTAATAAACACCATTGGTATCAACCAACCATGTATTATCAAGTTGATATTAATTGGCGCCATAATTAATGCTGTAGCAATGATTCCTAATAAGAAAACTTCAATTGCAATCCAAACTTTATCTTGAGTATCACCCTGACGAAACCCTAGAATTGGAATTGCCACTAAATAGACTGGATAACCAATAATTAGGCGCCCCCAATACATCAAAAATTTTAACCAAGTCCAAGACGTATAATTACTATAATGGTCAGGGTCGCCTTTTAAGCCCAAATGCTTATGATGTTTAAGATGTAAGACTTTATATGCTGAGTAATTTTGTCCAACAGGTAAAGCACAAATAATACTTAGTATACGATTCCATACTGAATTACCATGAAGAACTCCATGCACTCCCTCATGGGTAAATAAACTAATTCCATGTAGTGAAGCTGCCGCAACTAGATAAAACGGCAAGCAAATCAAGTATCGCCAAGGATTTGTAATTGTTTGAGATACCGC
Organism: Calothrix sp. PCC 7103; assembly: GCF_000331305.1. Lineage (GTDB taxonomy): Bacteria > Cyanobacteriota > Cyanobacteriia > Cyanobacteriales > Nostocaceae > Dulcicalothrix. The sequence goes on from NZ_KB217478.1 coordinate 3,522,434, forward strand.
AAAAGCACTAGAAGCAGTTGTGATATATAAAACTAGGAATGTAAGAAGGCGCCTGTTTTGATGATGAGCAGTAACGTGTAAATCCTTAAGTAACTCCGGATTTACATGCGGTTTCTCCCACTGAGTAAGAGTAGTTTCCATTTTTAATAATATTTTTATTGCATGTTTCCAAGGTAGTTGTAGTAAGTTAGAAATTTTACCCCGAATGTACACTTTCTAAACTGGATACTATGTAGGTTAAGTGTAACCTAACAAATCATTAAAAATATTACGCTACTCGGCGCCTACCACTGGTCTATGTCACTAATTTAACAGGTATCTTTTTTACCACAGAGGACAGAGTTCACAGAGAGAGGCAAGGAACGGCGCATCCTTCCCCGGTTGGTTAATTCTTTTTTATCTGTTACGGTTGCTTAAGATTAAACTCTTGAAAAGCTTCTGAAGATTCTTCTAACTTAAAGCTTGCAACTGATTTTCCGTTGATTTGCATTTGATACTCCCCTTGTTGCAAGCCTTCGAGATAATAAACTCCTGCACCATTAGTTACAGAGAACTTACGTTTTCCATTTGATTGAATTGCTTCGACTCTTATACCCGCAACCGCATTTCCTTTTTCGTCGGTGATGACTCCTGAACGAGTATAAGCGCGGGTTAAAGGAATTGAAATAGGTGTATAACTCCCACTTCTTACTTCAATTGCTAATGCATCAAATGCAGCTTGCCAATCTGTAGGATATCCAGATGGGTCAAGTTGTAGACGATATGTATCTGGAGGTAAACGAACTAAAATGCGGTCGCTGTTAATAATAGGCTGATATGACTTAATACTGCGATTATTGATGATAATAAATGAGTCTGTATTTTCTGTATAAATTTCTTCTTTCTTATCACGTCTACCATTATTATTACGGTCAAAAAATGGCTGAATTAGTAAACCGCCTTGAGTGCGAAAATAATCTGAACGCCTATCCCCAGGAGTAATACCGCGTTGCAATCCTAAACTAGAGACTAAATCAATACTAAAAGTTGCTTGGTCTGTAGTAGTTGACACTCCTTGATAGCGTCCTCGCAACATTATTCCAGGTAAAACAGTAGTTGATAATATGGCAATTAGACCAGTACCTTGCGAACCAATACCGTATCCAAGTTGTGTTTCCCATAAGTAGTTACCATCAACCGCACGTTGAATAGAACGATAACGCCAACCTAATGCCAGCAAACTATCATAACGATTTTGGTTTAATGTTTCGTAATTTAGAAGCAAAGCGCTTCCTGAATCAAAAAATTGGTTGTTAGATAAGTTATACGTAGCCTCAGAACGAGTACCAATTTCGTTACCCCGTTGATTAAACTCTAGTTTTCCCCAGCGTTGAAGTAAGTTCCAACGCCAGCGATTTTCTGTATCAACACTTACACGGGCAAATGTAAAAGCGTTTGTACCACTGAAGTTAAGCTGCACTCCACCAGCAGTGCTAGCGCGCGTATCGGTATTGAGGAATAAACCCAAACCAGAAGATACTTGCCAATCAAGATTAAATCGACTTGAAAAGCTGTCGCTTGTAAAAGCAGCACTTAAATTAGAAGATGGTTCATAGCGAATATCAGCATTCCACGTCCAATTATCACCCGATAGTGCAGAAATTGCTATTTGTAAAGGAATGTTAGCAGGACGATAAAATAACTCAGCCATTCCTCTAGCAGAGTCGTCGTAAATTCCACCTAATCCAACAGTTAAAGTTTCCGACAAACCCCAGCGTGCTTGTACTCCACCTCTAAACTCAGAAAAATTACCCAAAATACTTTTGTTATTTAGTGAGCGTCGTAACCCAGAAGAAACAACAAGTGCTGATGCTCCTGCTGGTATTTGTCCGGGTACTGTAGAATAACTAGCTTCCTTGATTTCAGGTTGAGCAGTCAGGCGCCCTTGAGGATAAAGAAAGACACGGTAGTTACTGCCCAGAAATTGATTATCACTCTTGATATTGCTAAAACGGTAAATACCCGAAGAATCAACGAGTACTTCAGCAATAACCCGTTCACCAAATGCAGGTACTAGTCGAACCAAAGTACCTGGTTCTGCTCTACCTGAAATTGTCCTACCAATAGAAGCAGATTGTAATCGCTGACGGGGATCGAAAAAACCACCAAAAGTTTGTGGTGGTGCAAACCCTTGTCGTTGGATATATGTGAACCCCCAATAATCACCCGAACTTTGGCTTTGCCAAAACGTAGGTTGAGAACCAACAATATAATCAGTTTGATTTGTTTGCCTTAAAAACTGCGCCTCAGAGATATTCCATGTTTGTACATTCTGTAAATTAGGTTGGTTAGTGCTAATATACCAAGAACCACCAAATACAGTACCAACAGCACTTAAATCTCCTTGATAGCTAGAAGATAAACTTTCACCCCCACTCGTATATATTTTTTGCTCAACTGCAGCCAAACCAAAGTTAGCAGGTTTAAATAGTGGTAAACCTGCTAATTGAATTGGAGCAGCAGCTTCCTCAAATTGTGGACTCGATTTATTTAGCCAAGGAATATCAATTGTAATTGCATATTCCTTAATATCAAATTCAGCTTTGACACCAAACAGTGTTTGTAAATCTTGAACCGAAAAAACCAATCCTAGTTGAGCATCTGTACGCAGTTTTTTTGGTTCGATGCGCGTTACAATTCCGGATGAGCGCACTTCTAATTGCCCATCCGGTAAAGTCGTAACATTTAACTTCAAAGCTTGAATTACAGCATCGTAAGGTAACAACCAATTTTGAAAATAAATTGCTTGTTTTCCATCTTCATAACCGCGTACTAAAACACTCTCATTGATGTTAACTTTACCCGCATTCAAACCGACGGGGAAAACGATGAAATTAGGAGATGTTTGATTTAAAGTCTCTGGTTGAGCAACAGGTGAGTTAGCTTTGACTGGAACAGTAAAAACAAGCCAAAAGCAAAAGGCTAGAAAGTAAAATATACTTTTCACTATAATCTTACCTTTTTACTTTTTATTGTTTGCTTCTGAGGACGCAGTAGTTTGTGATGGAACAGTTACATTTACTTTGAAAGGAAACTTTGTTTTACTCTTGTCATCACCCCATACTAGCTCACCACTTACTTCGTATGCACCGGGAGTGATAGTAGGTTCATTGTCTGCGTAGTTCAGTACAAAATTACGCTCGCTTTCGGCGACAATACCATTAGCCTCAACTACTCCTGTTTTTACAACAGTGGCGCCACGGCGTAAAGTCCAATTCAAATTTGGGCGAGTAGTTGCTTTACCGCTATTACGAACTAGTAGCTGAATCTTCTTCTGTTCGGTATTAAAACTTGCGCCATCTACTGCCAATTTTGGAGCGATATTACCTTTACGAACATAGAAAGTTACTCCAACGCGCGCGACTAAACTAACATTATTGCCAGCAGCATCCTGTGTATCACGAAGCGTTTCATTAAATATGACTGCTCTATATTCGCCTTCGGGTAAATTTGGCGCCAAGTTACCGATAAGACGTACTCGACGACTTTCTCCAGGTTGAATAGTCAACTCACGTGGCGAGAACTGTAAATATGGCGTTAAATCGTTGGGGGATGATGGTAAAGTTTGAAACCCAGTATCTCGGTGATAAGTAAAAGGTTCCGCGTAAATACGTACTCGTGAAGGAGCGTTACTGGTATTTGTAATTGTGACAATTCCTTTAGCTTCTGAGCGTTCGGTTTTTGCTTCAATAACTAGCGGAGAGACGCTCATTTGTGCCTTTACACTATCACCGAACCAAAGTAAGGTAGATAAACAGGCGCCTGCAATTGTAACTTGTAAAAATTTTGAGATAACCATATTGATTTACGGCAAAATTGTAAATTTAACTCCGTATTTATAGTTCCCAACTTCGAGTGGACTTCCTTTATCTATAGATAAATTTATGATTAAATTAGATATACCCGCAGGCAGTGATAACCCAGAGGCGCCGCTCGAACTAGTAGTATATCCAGTAGAAGTTTTTACAGTTGCTAGGGCTGATATTGGATTAAATATTGGTCCCGCAGTTTGTATAGGTTGGGATACAGTTATTTTGACAGGTTGATTGCAAGTCACAGCAATTTGCATCGGGTTGCCCTTCTCGCCATAATTTGTAAGTTTGGTCGGTAGAGTTTTGCCTTCAGCTATCAAAGTTCCGAAATCTGTTTGAGTAAAAGTACAGATATCTGATGTTTGAGCGTAAGTAGAATTCGGTATTAGTGCTGCTGTCGCTATTGGGACAAATAATGTAAGTGAAGTTAATCTATTGAACATTGAGAATATATGAATACATATTGATAAATAAATTTAATAAATTTGCTTACCTTTTGTAAGGTGGGCATTGCCCACCATTGCTATAAATGCATTTTTACCTTCAAAATTTTATAGAGACATTTCTAAAGAACATCTCTATAAGTCACAACTATTTAATTTCAGTTACTTAATGTTCAACTTGTAAGGTGGACAGTGCCCATCCTACTACTTATATTCAGTTACTACGGTGCAATTGTTAAAGTTACTCTGTAATTGTAAGTTCCAGGGGTAAGGGGGGTACCTTTATCTACAAACATGCCTACTTCTAAAGGTATTGGACCAAGACCTGATGGTAATCTTGATGAACTAGTATTCATCGAACTAGTGATTGTAGAACTACCTGGTAATCTCACACTTGCATCTGACCTTACTGGAGTAAATACTGGCCCTCCTGTTTGTACTGGTCTGGATATCATGATGCTTGCTGGAGAATTACAAGTGAGAACAACTCGACCAGGTGTTCCACTTCCGCTCGGACTAGAAGTAGGACTTGTACTACCAGCAGATAGCATTATAGGGTTTGATATTGAACCTGACATTCCAGATGCAACCAATGTACCTGGAGTAATTTCGCCAACGTTACATACACCTGTTACTTGTCCACTGAAAGGTACGTCAACTGTTTGTGGCATCATGCTTTGAGGTGGAGCAGTTTGTGCCATTGTTTTAGGAGCAACTGCTACTGTACCTAGAATTAATAAGGTAGTTGCTAAAAGCGTATTGCGAATCATGTTTTTAATTCCTTTGCAAAAAATTAGATTGATAAAGAGTTTTTTTAAGCACACGAGTGCTTACTACGAACGTTTTAAGGGGTGATGGTTAACTTCACCGAATATGTGTAGTTACCTGGTGTAAATGCAACTGGTCGTTTTACTAACATGTCCACTTGTAAATCAGTGTTACCTACTGGTAATTTTCCACTTCCACTACTAACATCACTTCTGACCTGAGTTGAACCAAATTTGAGGTATGCTACGCGCGTAGTACCTGATGGGTCAGGGCTTGGGCCAGAAACAAATTGGGGAGGAGAAATCGTTATTGTCGCAGGTACGCTGGAATTAATACCAACCGTGGCAGAGGTAATAGAGTCAAATTGTTGCGCTATCCCACTAAAACTACTGGAAACTGTTGTTTCTGTGGTACCAGGTGTAAGGCTATCAAAACCAGCTTGACCGGAAACTATTCCACTGAAAGGAACGTCAACATTCTGAGCGAGTGTGGTTTGTTCTAGTGCAATAAAGCTTACTAGTATCAAGCCAAAAGATAAGGCTAGACGATAAAACATCTGGAAATAGGATTATTAGTTATCCTTGTGCTATGTCAGTAGCTATTAACAGCCTAGCTATGAAATAAAACATGCACCATAGTGTTAATACTTAAATAAACGCAAATAATTAGGATTGCGTCAATCTACTGATGGTAGAAATATTTTATGAAAGCTTAAACAATAAACTAAATTAAGCAAAAGCCAGTATTTAAGTATATTTTTGCAGGCACCTGCGAAGGTATAAAAATATATATTATCTAAACAGTTATTTAGCGATAAAACTATGTAATGTTAAAACAATTTTGGAGCGTTGCGTGGTGGTGAGAAACCGGGTTTCCTTTTCTTGTATTAAGTTTAGTTTATCATGCTTAGTACAGCATTTCATAAATTCGTGACGAATTATGCAACCTACTGGTAAAGCTTTGAGGGACTCAATAACGCTACGAACTTGTGAAATCTTGTACTTAGTGATAAAGAAACCCGGTTTATTAGAATATTTGTTCTAGTTTTTGGATGTCGCGCTGTACTTCATCGAATAGTGATTTGTTGTTAGGGTCAGTTTTTAGGGCTTTTTTAAGGTAAATTCTTGCTTTTAACCACTGTTTATCATCTATTAGTGCGCGTCCCCATACTTGATATGAAATTGCTTGCCATTGTTTGACTTCGCGGTCTTCGGGCAAGCGTTCTGCTAATGCTTCAGCCAGGGCAATGGCTTGAGGAAAACGCCGTTCGCGGATGAAGCGCTGTAGTTGTTCGTATGTTTTCCACTTTAGGCGTTTTTCAATTTCTAGTATGTTTGGTGGTTGGGATTGTGTATGTTGCTGTGCTTGTTGCTTAGGTGGTTGCTTAGGTGGCGCCTGTTGGGTTTTAGTTTTTTGAGTTGTTTGTGGAGTTGGTACAGGGGTTTTGGTAGGAACTTGGCTTGAAGAAGTTGAAGTTACTGGTGGTGCTACTACCTGTAAAAGAAATTTGTACGCTTCTGTTAGCGCAATAAATTTTTCTTTCGCCTTATTGTCATTTGGATTGATATCAGGGTGATACTGCTGTGCGAGTTTGCGATACGAAGCTTTGATGTCGGAGAACGAGGCGCCCGACCTTAAACCCAATACGCGGTAGCAATCTACTACATCCATCTTTAAGCCAATCACAAGCATCAATATTATATAGTTTACTTAACCTGAGAATATTTTTGTACGCTTTAAAGGCGCCGTTTATTTCAGGGATATTGTGTAAACACCTGTTCGGGTACTTACATCATTAAGCTTAGAACCACAGAACCTTATTCGGAAAGACTATTTGCTTACTTTTATTAAGTTTAGTCTTGACAATTTCTACGGAAACGTAAAATGCTTTTCCGGAAACTTTGCACCCATGCTTCTTTATCAAATATTAAGTATAATTAACTTACCATCCGTATAAAAGCAAAATTACGCTACATATCCTATCGCTTGAACACCTTTTTTGAAAAGGGGATTCGCTAAAGTCTAGTAGTCATGTGTAATATTTTTAACTAAATAATACCCTAGGGGTGTCGCTATACTAACAAAGCCCGCCTTCGCGGGCTTTTTAAAAATAGTACCAGGGTGAGAAAGCTTATGGACGTTCTTCGATTACTTTGTCAATCAAACCGTAGTCTTTAGCTTCTTGTGCGGACATGAAAAAGTCACGATCCATGTCTCTTTCAATTTTTTCTAATGGTTGTCCGGTGTTGGTAGCGTAGATACCATTGAGTTGATGGCGAATTCTGAGAATTTCGCGCGCTTCAATTTCAATATCTGTAGCTTGCCCGCGCGTACCACCACTTGGTTGGTGAATCATGATACGCGAGTGTGGTAATGCCAAACGCTTACCTTTGGCGCCACCAGCAAGTAAAAATGAACCCATCGAAGCTGCTAAACCGACACAAATCGTTACAACATCAGATTTAATGTGCTGCATTGTGTCATAAATCATCAACCCGGATGTTACCATCCCACCTGGAGAATTTATGTATAAAGAAATATCTTTACCAGGGTCTTCCGAATCGAGATAAAGCATTACTGCTACGATTTGGTTGGCAATTTCATCATCAATATCACGGGGTAAGAAAATAACGCGCTCACGATAAAGACGATTATAAATATCAACCCACTGTGTATATTGTTCCCCTGGCATCCGGTAAGGAACTTTTGGAACACCTATAGGCATTTTATGTAACTCCAAATGTGAATAGTTATTAGTTACGAGTGCTGAGTGCTGATTGCTGAGTGTTGAGTGCTGAGTGCTGAGTGCTGAGTGGGTAGATAGTTTTTAATATAAAACTCTTAACTCTTAACTCAAATTATATTTACATATTTACTCAGCACTCAGCACTTATTAAAGGACGCTAGCAGGGATTGGGGGATTGGCAAGTTCTTCTTTCTCGAATACTCGGTCAATTAATCCATATTCCACAGCTTGGTGAGGTGTCATATAGAAAAGACGATCCATGTCCTTCTCGATTCTCTGCTTGGCTTGCCCTGTAGTAGTCGAGAGGATATCGACCATAGTGGCTTTGTTTGCCAGCACTTCTTTGGCACGAATTTGAATATCTGTGGCTTGACCTTGAGCATAGCTCTTGGGCTGGTGCAGTATAATCGTAGAGTGGGGCAACGAGGCACGACAGCCTTTTGTACCTGCACTGAGGAGCATAGCCGACATACCCATTGCTGAACCAATACAAATGGTATGGATAGGCGGTTTTATGTACTTCATTGTGTCATATATGGCAAAGGCTTCTGTTTCAAAGCCAACTGGTTCGCCACTATAACCAGAGGTGCCAGTCGAGTTGATGTAAATTTTAATTGGCTTTTCGGGGTCGTCTGATTGCAAGAACAGCAGTTCGGCAACTATAAGTTCCGTGACAGCAGGTACCAGCGGCATCCCGAGATAGACAATTCGCTCCTTCAACAAAAGAGACGGTAAATCTGGTGGCGGTGTGCGGTAAGAGTTATCGCCGTAATAAGGGGCTTGCACAGCCTTGATGGGGTAAGAGTCCATAGCAACTGTTGCCTGAGATAATGCCGTTAACTGTAATACATCCTAACGCACGTCTCAGGTCAACTGGAGGTGTGGATTTCTCGATAATCTCGCTAATCTCTCGTTAATCTATATATAGTCCTTGGTTATTTAGTTTATTGTTGTTGGTTTTATCAAAAAAAAAAGAACTCTAGTACTAGTTTTTACTATTATTTACTAGTTACTAAGTATTAACCATTAACTATTGACTATCAACCATTGGCTATAAAAAACCGGGTTTCCATAACAAATTGTTATTCTTATTACAAGTTATCAATTCAGAAACCCAGTTTCTAACTTTTCCGTAGCAATTACACTGGCTACTGAAGTTAATTATAAACACGTGTCGCCGGGATAAAAGGATTTATGAAGGTTAGCTTGCAGCCTGCTCTTAATGATGGCAACTTAGATGGGAGCCAGTCGAATAGTCAACGACAGTTGGCGATATCGATTTCAGCCGTTGCGGATAGTCTGAACCGCAATGTACCGTTGAATTTATGCCTTATTCTTGACCATAGTGGTTCGATGAGTGGGCGCCCGTTAGAAACTGTTAAAAAGGCGGCTTGCCGTATTGTTGACAGATTAAATCCTGGTGATCGCCTCAGCGTTGTTGTTTTTGACCACCGTGCCAAGGTTTTGGTATCCAACCAAACAGTAGAAGACCCAGAACGCATCAAACAACAAATTAATAAACTTTCTGCTGACGGGGGTACTGCCATTGATGAAGGTTTACAATTAGGTATCAAGGAACTAACCAAAGGTAACAAAGATTCGATATCGCAAGCCTTTTTGTTAACCGACGGTGAAAACGAACACGGTAGTAATAAGCGCTGTTTAGAATTTGCCAAATTAGCTGCTAGCTACAATTTGACTTTGAATACTTTAGGTTTTGGCGATAACTGGAACCAAGACGTTCTCGAACAGATTGCAGATGCTGGTGGTGGCTCTTTATCCCACATTCAACAGCCGGATGAGGCAGAAACCAAATTCAACCAGCTATTTACCCGCATTCAAACGGTAAGTTTAACAAATGCTTATTTACTGTTCTCGCTAGTTCCAAAAGTACGGTTAGCCGAACTTAAGCCTGTTGCACAAGTGGCGCCAGAAACAATTGAATTACCAGTACAGCAAGACCCCGATGGGCGAATATCTGTACGCATAGGCGATTTGATGCGTGATGTCGAACGGGTAATTTTAGCAAACTTGTATATTTCGCAACTGCCACTTGGCAGACAACCAATCGCGCAACTACAAGTGCGTTATGATGACCCAGGTCAAAACGTTACAGGAATACTTTCAGAAATATTCTTCGTAGAGGCAAATGTAACAGGACAATATCAATCAGTAGTTGACGCGAACGTACAACAGCACGTTTTGGCACTAGCAAAATATCGACAAACCCAGCTTGCAGAAACAAAACTACAAATGGGTGATAGAGCAGGCGCCGCAACAATGTTACAAACCGCAGCAAAAACTGCTCTGCAAATGGGCGATATGAGTGCAGCAACAGTGTTACAAACTTCTGCCACCCAACTACAAGCAGGACAAGACCTATCAGAAGCTGACCGCAAAAAAACCAGGATTGTATCAAAAACCATATTACAAGATTCTTAATATTACGTAGAGACGCGATTTATCGCGTCTCTACAATGTATATTTCAATGCGTAAATCCTAATTATGAAACCCATTAAAATTCATCATGCCGCAATCATTTGTTCAAACTACGAGCTATCCAAAAAATTCTACGTCGAAATCCTAGGCTTCCAAATCATCCAAGAAACATATCGGGCGCCACGTAAATCCTATAAATTAGACTTACAAGTTGGAGAAAATCAAATCGAGTTATTCTCATTCCCTAACCCTCCACAGCGAGTTAATAAACCAGAAGCATGTGGTTTAAGGCATTTAGCATTCGAGGTTGAAAACATAGAAGAGACTGTTTTGTATTTACAATCTCAAGGCGTCGAAGTCGAAAACATTAGAATTGACGATATTACAGATAAAAAATATACCTTTTTCCAAGACCCCGACGGTTTGCCATTAGAAATATATGAAACGTAAAAGGACGTTTACAAACCTAATGTTCTACCAGGAAATCCCGCAACATCAAAGTAGCGAGTTTTACCAACAGTTTGATACTTCAGAACTGTCTTCAATCCGTTCTCAGCAGGTTTCGATTCCATAGTAAAAGATTTGGCGCCCACTGTATCTGGTTGACCCACCAATGCCTCATTTATTACTCTTCCCGTTAATCTTCCCAAAGGTTTAAGCTGTAAGTTTAAAACTTTAGCAATAGTACGTGGTACATCTGCATTACTTACAGGCGCAAAGTCTTTAAATCCCTTTTTAAAGTCAGGTCCAATGGCGCCCATCATATTGTAAGTGTCCGCACGGCTAAAACTACCGTGCATTCCTTGTCCTTGTTGCAACTTTGTATCAGATACTTCTGCACCACATGCCGTAGGAGTCCCACATCCTGTATCAAACGAACGAAAATTTATTAACATCGAGGGTTTGGGTGTACGCGCGTTCCCTCTAAGTCCAATATTCTCTAGTGATAATGTGCCAGGTATTTTGCCCAAATCATTATTGATGAAAATGCCACTGACATAATCCTGTTTGAGCAGTGAAGCAACAACTTTTGGCGCCAAATCTTTTTGATTTGCTTTATTGGGTAGATATATCAAATCTGAACCACCGTTTGCTGCCACAATCACATCAGGTTTATTTGGGTCTTTACCAAGAATATGATTTCGGGTATTTTGACCTTTAGTTGGGTCTACAGGAGCATTGTTCTTATCTGGGTCAAATAAAGGTAGTCCTAAATCTGACGCTAAATCAATTGCTAAAAATCCGGATGGTAAAAACCCTTTGGGTACATCAGAATAGTTAAGAGTCGCTGCATAACTAGTTTTACTTTCTTTACTAATAGTCGAAAACCCGTGGTCAGCAGTAATAAATATATTCGTTGTCTCTTCTAATCCTAACTCTTTGAGGGCGCCTCGAATTTGTGCCAAGTTCTTATCTACATTTTGCCGTGCAGCTTGAACCGTAGGGCCATTAATTCCTGGCACTAGCTTGTTTAGACTATCACCGTGATTGTGCTGTGTACCATCGGGGTCACGTGACCAATACACCATTACAAAAGGCTTTTGGCGCTGTTGAAAAAGTGGTAGAATTACTTTGGTTGTGACATCAGCAAAATATTGCTGCTGAGTTACATTTGCGATTGTAGTACCTGGGGTTTTACTATCACCACTTTTCCCGTTCTCACCCCGTTTCGGTGTTTCTTTTGGTAAAGAGTTTTTATCGAGTAAGCTAATTACATCTTGATTAAGCGTAACACCTTCTTTTTTACCTGTATCATCATCAAAAATAATTGTTTGTTCACCTTGCTGCAAGGTAATGTCTTGAATCAGTACAGGCCCAATTTTACCAACTGCTGCTGTACTAAACCCTGCTTGACGCGCAGTTGCTAATAAACTTTGCTCATTTAAGAAATTGGCGCCGAATTGTTTGTTAACTTCTTTGAGAACGACATTATTCTCTAGGTATGGAACAACACTATTTTTAGCACTTTTAACTGGAGTATTCACTTTGATTGTATTGCTAAAGTCACCAGTATCGCCAAGAAAATGTCCAGTTGCAATTGCAGATGCATTTGAAGTAGTAAAAGTTGGAAATAAAGAATGACTGTTAAGAAAAGTTACGCCATTAGAACGAATCTCATTTAAATTTGGAGTATCGGTAGAATTTACCCAATCAGGACGCAAACCATCAGCAACGAAAATGATTGCATTATGCTGCTTGGCTTTTTGAGCTACTTGTTGATTACTTTGTTGAGGCTGTCTTGTACAAGCTATAGTTATAGTAACAACACAAAACGCAAGGTAGATGAAACGCTGGAAATGTTTACGAATTTTCATACTGTGGTAAATTATCAAAATATACCAAAATTCTATTACCTTCGATTGATTTTGGGATTATTAAATAGTTAATTTGTTTATAATGTCTTCTTAACCTTCAGCTTCATATGTTAAGGTAGGCATTGCCACCATCTGTGATATTCTCATTACACAAAACTTCTACTAATTTCTCAATATGAACATTCTCATGAGTTGCCATTAATGTTATGCGAATGCGACTTGTAGGTACTGTGGGGGGACGAATGGCAGGAGCAAAAATACCAGCATCCTTTAACCGTTTACCTGCTTTTAAAGCATCCGTAGCATTCGCTAGTTGGAAACATAATATAGGTGAAGATGAAGGTAATATTTTTAACTCAGGTAAATGGTTTTGTATCAATTCCCTCAAGTATTTTACGTTGTGCCATAGTTGCATCCGACGTTGTGGTTCACTACCTACTATTTCTATTGCTGTGAGTGCAGATGCTGTATCAGCAGGGGAAAGTGCAGTTGTGTAAATCCAACTCGGCGCCCGATTCCGAAGATAATCTATTAAAGTGGCACTCCCTGTAACATATCCTCCCAAACTACCCAAAGCTTTACTAAGAGTTCCCATTTGAATTAATTCTCTACCTGTACATTCAAAATGTTCAACGCATCCAGCGCCATTTTTACCTAATACACCAGTACCATGCGCTTCATCGACTAGCAGCATACAATTAAACTCTTCTGCTAAATCTAATAATTCGGGTAAAGGACATAAATCACCGTCCATACTAAAAACGCTATCGGTAATAATTAAACAGCGACGATAGTTTTTGCGTTGTTCGATAAGTTGTTTTTTTAAAACATCAGTATTACAGTGCGGATACTCGGTAATATTTGCACCACTTAGAATTGCGCCATTTTTGAGACTAGAATGATTATATTGGTCAGATAATACCAAATCACGTTTACCAACTAATGCTGTAATGGCACCAATATTGGCAAGATAACCGGAACTAAAAACAATAGCGTCTTGAGTTTGTTTGAGAGATGCTATTGCTCGTTCCAATTCTTGGTGTAATGACCGTTGTCCAGTAAGTAACCGTGAACCAGTAGAACCAGTACCAAATTCTTTAATTGCGTTTACTGCTGCGGTGATTAAACGCTCATCACCTGCCAAACCTAAATAATCATTACTAGCAAAATTTATAACTTCCTTACCCTCTAAAACAACAACGGCGCCGGGACTACCGTGAATAGTTTGTGTTGAACGATACCAGTTTGCTTTTTTGATTGTTTCTAACGATTTTTCTATCCAAGCGTATGCGGACATTAGATTTGGAATAAAAATTAATTAGTGAGGTAAAGTAGATGACCCAAAACCATAATAATAAATCCATTCATATCCGCAGGAAAATGCCTATACTTCTGTACTACTTAAATGCGCGATAGCTTGGCGTATCCAATCTTCTACAAAAGCATCTTTAGGAAGTCCAATATCTTCACTGACGAAGTGTAAAGCATGACTCACCTCACCTGCTGTATAACCAAGTGCTAGTAATGTACTTTGCACTTCTTCGAGAATACTTGGCGCCGGACCATCGGTAGCAACGAAAAAACCAGCAGTTTTACGCCACTCAATGAGCTTGCTTTTTAGCTCTAAACAAATCCGTTCAGCCGTTTTTTTCCCAACACCAGGCGCCTGAATAATTAATTGTACATTCGCTGTAACAATTGCTTGCACTAATTCCGGTACTTCGAGAGTATCGAGTAATGCAATAGCTAATGCGGCGCCAATACCACTCACACCTAACAAATGGCGAAACAAATCACGTTCTGCTGGTGAACCAAAACCGTAAAGCAAAGGAACTTCTTCACGGACTTGGTAATGAGTAAAAATTTGAACACTCTCACCCGAACCTGGCAATTGTTTCGCCAGCTTTCCGGGAATTTGCAAGTCGTATCCCATGTAATTCACTTCCAAAGTGAGAAGATGGCGATTACCACTGCTTTGAATATTCGCAACGAGACCTTTAAGATAACTAATCATTATACGAAACCAAAATGTTTCAAACCTTCAATAATTCCGCCTGCACAATCATTTGAAGCCAGGTAATGATAATCCGCGCGATTTTGACTGTACCACTCTAGTAATTCCGGGCGTGCATTTCCTACAAGAATTCCTCGTTCCTCTCCAGTCGCAAATAATGATATATCGTTACCTGAATCTCCACAAACAACCGTTTGTTCAGCTACAAAATTCCACTTTTGACGTAGAAACTGTACTGCCTGACCTTTATCGCTGTCGCGGGGCACAATGTCAAGGTCAATCCCACTACTATAGATTAACTTTATATTTAAAGCACATTTTTGCAACTTTGACTCAAGTTGCGGCAAAATTTTTTCTGATACTTCCTCTTTCAAAAAGAAACTTACCTTAAATGGACGCTGTTCTGTTTCTGGTTGTGGAACTAACTCCGGAAATTGCGATGTCACTTCGATGACAGCATCTTTATTCCACCCATGTGAAAGCTTCTGCGACCAAGATGCATCAGGGGTTTCGTTATCATCAAAATAAATTTCTGTTCCTACAGATACAACCAATGCATCAGGGTCTATTAAGTTTTTCTCTTCTTTTAGTTCTCTATATAGTACAGGTGAACGACCAGTTGCATATACAATCTTACTACCATAATTTTGTCTATGCTCAGTTAGCATTTGGTTCAATAGTACTAACTGGTCATCGGCGCCCACGAGGGTGTTATCAAGGTCAGTGACAAACAAAAAGGGTTTCATCGGAGTAAGGGGTAAGAAAAATTTGGGTAGGCAGCAAATATTTGAATTACCCAATAGTTAATAGGTAAAACTCGTCCCAACAAGAGTTGAGTATTATTAGTAACTTGCTTTGCGAAAAAAGTCTATAGGCAATGCTATACGATTTTGGTAGCAATTTTGTAACAATAAATGTATAATACGTATAACAAAAGGCACAACACATTGTTGTACCCTTGTAAATACTCTTCACGAAACATCTTTCATGTAGGTTGGGTGGAGGAACGGAACCCAACATATTGATGATGAAATTTGATCCCCCCAACCCTAGGGTGTTGAATTTGATGAAATTTACCCATTTTTAGTTCATATAACTTTTGTGTCGATGTGAGCGCAAAGCTTATGTTATATAGGTTTTTGGCGAAATAAACATCACATATTTTGCATGAATTTTGACCCCTTAAAAAGGCACAAAGTCAACACTCTACGTCCAGGTGCCTAAAGTAAACACCCTAGGGCTAGGGGGATTAATTATTCTACAAAAAGTCTAATTAAATACTATTAATAGTAGTGCTTTCAATGCAATGGCGCCTCCAAATTTGTTAACTTGTACTAAGTGCTAAAAGAATAAAAAATATTAATGCAGAAGATGTTCGTAAATATGAGATATATGAATTAGGTCGAGGAAATCAAGAAACTTATTTACTAGAACTATTATCTTTACCATCACCATCCTATAGCTTTTGGTGTAACCAATGAATACTTCCATAATATTGGTAAATGCATTGCTGCTAAACTATTGGAATAAAGCATCTTAGAGGATGTTGAAAAAGTGTCCTTTTATGTCATGCTGAACGCAGTGAAGCATCTAAGTATACGCTGAATTCCTAGATTCTTCGTTCCGCTACGCTCCACTCAGAATGACAATTTATACCTTATTTGACTTTTCAAACAACCTCTTAGACATTGGATAAGTGAGGATGCCAATGCTAGAATAAATTTTGGGTATTTAGTCCCTAAGTAAAACTAAGCCAGCTAAACAGGTCTGCGACCGTTAACTGCCAATTGCCCAAAACGTCTAGTACAGGTAAAATATCTTGTTTTTCTTTGATGTCAGGAAATTGATTTGGTTGAAACACCATTATTGATTCATCCTCACAGTCCATTAACCAACCTAGTTTTGCTCCATTTCGTATAGCAAAGGTGATTTTACGAATGACTTTATTTGGAGATTGTTCAGGAGAGAGAATTTCAATTATCCAGTCAGGATGAATATCAAATCTATTGGCAATTTGTCCATTCGCATCAAGAGGAATTCTTTGCCATTCAAATACAGCAATATCTGGCACTATAGATTTACCGCCAAAATTACAGCGCAGTTCAGTAAACGCTACAGCTAATTTTTTAGTTTCTCCAACGTCATTAATGGCAGATGATAAACGTGTTTGAACTCGACTATGTTTTCCTTGTGGCATAGGTTTTTGGTAGATTATCCCATCAATATATTCACTTGCAGGTTTTGTTTCTGGCAGTTTTAAAAATTCTTCCAGGGTAAGTATAGAGGTTGGTTCAATAGATAGTGTCATAAAATATGACTCCTTAAAATTTTATTGGTTACTTGCGTTATTCAGATGACTCATCTTGTAATGTTTCTATAAGTATATCTACCTGTTCCTGTTTTGCTTGTAAAAAACTGTCGCACTCTTTTATATATTGTACCGCAGTAGCAAACTGTTCAAAAACTTGTGCTAAATCAAGTTCACCCGCTTCAATTTTGGAAATAATACTATCAATTTCAGCAACTTTCGCTTCATAGCTAAACTCATCATTTGTTATCTTTTTACCCTTAATCATTTTATTCTTTGTGTCCTTTGTGTCTTTGTGGTTAAATAATCTTCTTAAAATACAATATAAAATATTTTAATTATAATCTGACTTTTGAATAAAGATGAATATTAGAGATGCTACCCTGCGGGAAAACTGCGTTAACGTTCCTCAGCCTGACAGAAGTTAAGATTCTTGTTTAAGTTGTATTACTTTTACTTTTACCTCACCCTCTCCTAATAGTACAAGTAACTCGTCTCCTATATTTAAGCCACTTGCTGTGCGTGCAATTTCTCCATTTTGTTTTCTGACCACTGCATAACCACGCTGCAAAACTTTCTTTGGGTCAAGAGTTTGCAGTTTTTGGCGTAACATTTCTACATGTTGCTTTTCGGAAATTAATTTTTGTGATGTGGTTTGTAATAATTTTTCTTTACGCCAATTTAATGTTTCAATTCTTTGTTTAACTTGTTTATCCAAACTTAGTCTTTGTAGACGGTTTCGCATTTTTTGCAGTTTGTTTGCTGCTGTTTCATATACATAGTTAACTACTGCTATTAATTCTTCAATGCGGTCTTGATGTTGATTATATAAGTCTTCTAAAGATGGTACTACACGTTCTGCTGCTGCGGTGGGAGTGTGGACGCGCAAATCTGCTGCTAAATCAGCTAATGATTCATCTCGTTGGTGTCCAATACCTGTAATTACTGGGATTGTACAATTTGCTACTGCCATTACTACCCGTTCGTCATCAAAACAAGCTAGTTCCTCAACGGCGCCACCACCACGTGCTAATATTAGTACTTCTGCACGTCCGTCTTTTTCGACTCGACGAATTGCGTTAACTATAGAAGCAGGCGCCTCATCCCCTTGTACAATTGCAGGGGAAAATAAGACGTGTAAACCAGGATAACGACTCCGCAAAGTTTTTTGAATGTCTCCCCATGCTGCTGCGGTGGGAGAGGAGACAACGGCAATTGTTTTTGGATGCACTGGAATATTTCGCTTGCGGTCAGAGTCGAATAATCCTTCTGCTGCTAAACGATTTTTTAACTGTTTGTAACGAATCGCTTGTAATCCTTCACCAGCAGGTATTACTTGCCACACTTGGAGTTGGTATTCTCCGCGCGTTGGATATAAACGAATGCTGCCTAAAATTATTACTTGTTGTCCAGGCGTGGGTATTTGTGCTAGTTTTGCAACTTGAGTCTTCCATGTTACGCATTTTATTGAGGCGCCGCCACCTGGGTCAGTGAGCGTAAAAAATAACCCGACACGGTGGTTGTTTGCGCTGGAAACTTCGCCAACTACCCAAATTTGACGGAGGATTTCGTTTTCTTCGAGAAGTACCTGGATATATTCGGTTAGACCTGCTACTGATACTGCTGTTTCAGGGGCAAAGGTGTTTTGATTGTAAGTCATGAAACCTCTACGTTTCAGATTTTTTGACAACGAGTCGTTGTCAAAATGCTGCCTATTGGTGATTTTACTACACGCACGCTCTTATATAGCAGTCCTAAATCATTTGTGTAACCCGCACGTTGTAGAGACGCGATTAATCGCGTCTCTACGCGGATATAATTTTCACGACTCATATAGGATTGCTATATGGTTGATTTGGGCGCTCTTATTCGGTTGCGGTTTTAATGTGTTGTTTTGTTGAGGGGTTGGTGATGGCGAGTAAGCACTACCTACATCTGACTAAAATCGCGTTAGGATATTGTCACAATTTTGTAAAGCATATTCCATTTTGCATTTTTCTGGCGTAAGATAGTATAAATGTTCCGCGTAGAGAAACAGTCGCCAGAATAACACGTTAAATTAACACAAAATCTAAGCAATAGTTTTTTACTAAGATAGAGGCTCTAATGGCAGCAGCAGATAAAGAAAAAGACAACAGCACAGGCAAGCAAAAGGCTCTCAATATGGTTCTTAGCCAGATTGAGAAGACCTTTGGAAAAGGCACAATAATGCGTCTCGGTGATGCTAACCGGATGAGAGTTGAGACGATTTCTAGCGGGGCCTTAACTTTGGATTTGGCGTTGGGTGGTGGTTTACCCAAGGGTCGGGTTATCGAAATCTATGGACCAGAAAGTTCGGGTAAAACAACAGTAGCTCTACACGCGGTTGCGGAAGTGCAAAAAGAAGGTGGTATTGCTGCTTACGTCGATGCTGAACACGCCCTTGACCCTGCTTACTCAGCAGCACTAGGTGTAGATATTGAAAACCTGTTAATTTCTCAACCTGACACTGGTGAAGCAGCATTAGAAATTGTTGACCAGTTAGTTCGTTCAGCAGCAGTAGATATCGTTGTTGTTGACTCGGTAGCAGCACTCGTACCACGTGCAGAAATCGAAGGTGAAATGGGTGATGCTCACGTTGGTTTACAAGCACGTTTGATGAGCCAAGCTCTACGTAAAATCACTGGTAACATTGGTAAATCTGGTTGTACTGTAATTTTCATCAACCAGTTGCGTCAAAAAATCGGTGTTACTTACGGTAACCCTGAAACTACCACTGGTGGTAATGCCTTGAAGTATTATGCATCGGTACGTCTAGATATTCGTCGGATTCAAACGTTGAAGAAGGGTACTGAAGAGTTTGGTAACAGAGTTAAAGTCAAAGTTGCCAAAAACAAAGTGGCGCCTCCTTTCAGAATTGCCGAGTTTGACATTATCTTTGGTAAAGGTATTTCAACTATTGGTTGTTTAGTAGACTTAGCTGAAGAAACAGGTATCTTGACTCGTAAAGGTGCCTGGTACAGCTACAACGGTGAAAACATCTCCCAAGGTCGCGATAATGCGATTAAGTATATGGAAGAGAAACCCGAAGTCACCGAACAACTCAAGAAACTAGTCAAAGAAAAACTCGAAAAAGGCGCCGTTGTCTCTGCTAACTCAGTTCGCAAAACTGCCGAAGACGAGTTAGAAGAAGAAGAGGAGTTGGAAGAGCCAGAAGAGTAAAAAGTGCGCTCGTGCTGAGTACGCTCGTGTAAGATTTCTGGTTTTTATTTTAAAATTGGGAATCTGAGACTTATTGGCTTTTGTTTTTGGACTCCGCTTTGCTTTCTACACTACAAACAGCTAGAGTTATCCAGCCCGCAATTAAAGCGGCGCCACCTAGGGGTGTTATCATCCCTAGGCTTACTGTATTTGTTAAACTAAGAGCATATAAACTTCCTGAAAATAGTAATATTCCTGTAATAAACAGCCAGCCACTTACAATAAGGCTTTTGTTGGATTGAAGATTATTGTTCAATAATATGGCAACGCCTAGCAGTGCCAACGCATGATACATTTGGTAACGAGTACCAACTTCAAAAATTTCTAACGCACGCTCACTTAGTTGTCCTCGCAGTGAATGTGTACCAAAGGCGCCTGCTGCAACTCCGGAGGCACCTAGTAATGCTGCGATAGTTAAAAATATTTGTTTCATAAATTTATATTGCCCGCACTAGATGTAAGGTAAGCCAAAGCTTACCCCACTCTTAAATATCAAAAAGGTAAGACACAGAACCTTCTTCACTAATCTTAAAATTGGCGTTAAATTCTTTGGCTCTATTGTCTAAATAATCTTTTGCAGTCGCTGGAGGTAGTTGTGACTGCATGGCAAACCCTAAAAGTGTAACTTTACCGTGGTTTTCTTGTACCATACGATAAAAAACAGACTGTAAACGCTCGGTCGTTTGCTGCTGAAGCGCTTTTTTCTCATCTTTGTTACGTCGGTATAAAGAAAGCGCTAACCATCCACCCAATACTGAGCTAGGAATCCCAAATACAATTCCGGCAACTGCGGAACTACTGTCTACTAGCGCGTAGCTACTAGTATTGGGAAGTTCATAAACAGGATTATTATCATTGATGGGCGCAAATACTGGTTGCTCCGTACTTTTTTTTTGTAATATCGCTGTAGCTGATATCGATAGGAACATAAGTCCAAGCGTGAGTAGCCAAAATGAAGCCAATTTTTCAGCAGTCTTCATAATTATGTTTCAGATGTGAAGCATCATGTGCGATTCTAACTTCACTTTCATTAATGTTCCACTAATTCTTATTAATAGGGTAAGGGGTAAAGGGAAAAGGGGAACACGTGGAACCATTTCCCTTTTCCCTTATTAGCTAAATATGGAAGTGATAGTATATACCGCCTTGTTGACCGTGGTCGAAGGTCGCATTGAATTCTTTTGCTTGCTTATCAAGGTACTGCTTCGCTTCTGTGCCAGTAATATTTGCTTCTTTGGCAAACTGAAGTACGGAGATGCGCCCTTCTCCAAGCTCAACCAAGTTATAAAAAGTTGACTGAAGGTGTTGAGATAACAGTTTACGATTTTGGCGCCGTGACCCCAAAATTAACCATCCTCCACCTGCAACCAACGGAACACCTAAAGCAATACACCCAATTGCAGAATCTTTGGCATCACGGTTTTGTAAAGAATTATTATCTTTATCTTGCAATGAAGCGAAAGCTGATATCGAAAGCATGAGAAATATAAATCCAAGCGAGAGCATCGAACCAGTAGCAAATTTGGTGAGGAGTTTCATACGCAGCGAAGATTATGTGTGTATCTTGCCGCGATTTTAACTTCAGTTATCGTGTAGCTTCCAGTAGTCGTGAAAAGTAAAATCGAGTCTTTGTCATAGATGAACGCTTAACTGTAAAACCGTTCGCGCTCAATACCTTGACTACATCAGCTTCCTTGTGAAGGTAGGCTCTTGTCGCTTTGCTGGCGCCAGGAAAAAAGCTTCCTACTTTCTTCAACAAACTTAATGCAAAAGTTTTTGGAGCAAAACTTAGTATAATTCGTGACTCAGCAAGCGAACACAAATGCGATATCATTGTTGATGCTTCATTTACGGGGTAGTGAATAAGAACATCAAGGCAAATCACGGTGTGGTATTTTCCGCTCAAAGCAGCTAAATCTTGCACATCGAAACTCGGATTATCATTATTGCCAAAAATACTTTGGGCACGTTCTTTGGCTTCCCCTACCATCATTTCAGAAATATCGCTGGCATAAACTTTTGCTCCCGATTCGGCAAGTGGAATACTGAGACTACCAGTACCACACCCAGCATCGCAAATGGAAAGTTCAGTTAAATTACCGTCAGCTTGAAGCCAGTCGATGACTTTATCGACTGTTTGCTGGTGTCCGTTGCGAATATCAAGCTGAACTTTATTGACTTCGCCATCACCGTAAATACGCTTCCAGCGGTCAAAACCTGTGGAATTGAAATAATCTTTAACAATCGTTTTATCGTCAGCTACGTTCATATAAGTAAATAAATCAACCCTTCTCAATCGTTTAGAGTAGCAGGAGAAGGGCTAGCAGAGGAAGAGATAGAACTAATGTATTCCCAAAAAACCTTTCTTAGCAGTTGGGGAACAATATTAGGTCATTTGTGGTTGAATAAGTATGTCTATATTTGTTTTAATTTGTTTCGGAAGGGTGTATTAAGCAACTGAAACTAGTAGTTAACAGGTGGTTAACAATTTCGGCAAAACTCGATTCGGTAAACTTTTGACTAGCTTTTATCTTAAAGAGTCTACTATCCTCATTTAAATAGATATATAAATTGATACCAAGGCGTAGGTCGATATGGAAAGTGTAAATACTTCACAGCAAACCCAGCAGATAGAACCAATCAATGATTCGCCCAATCTGAATGATGATCATGAAATGGATGATATGAGTAATATTACTGCTATTACTCCAATCGAAGAATCAATCGAAGAAAGAGAAGAAAGGGAAAGACGTAGGTCAAAAAGGCGCCGACTATTGCCTAAAGTAATTGTTGGTGTATTGCTGGGAGCAGGAGTAGCAGCAGCAAGCGTTTATTACTATCGGTGGACACAGTTCAACAGATTCCACCTTACAACTGATGTTGCCTACACAAGTGCAGATATTTACCCAGTTACATCTCGCGTGGGTGGGATAGTAACTGAAGTCTCGGTAAAACAAAATCAACCTGTTAACGCAGGAACTATTTTAGTCAAACTTGACCCACGTGAGTATCAAGTTGGTTTGGTACAAGCAAAAGCTGCGCTTGATGTGGCAAAGCAACAAGCCGAAGTTGCGCGAGAAAATATTAATAACGTTCCACAAACGATTGTACCCCAGCCACTTAACATCGCTCCAAACAATCCCAACCAACCAAGGTTAGTTCTTCCTAAACCACCAGAAACTGTTAATAGACAAATTGAAGTCAACCGTCAGCAATACAAAGCTGCATTAGCAACCGTCACACAAAGACAAGCAGAAGTTAAACAAGCTGAACTAAAGTTATCTTATGCCACTGTCAGCGCCCTGGTTCCTGGTGCAATTGGAAACACAAATATTCGTGTTGGTCAACAAGTACAACCGGGACAAACTCTTGTTGAAATAGTGCAACCAAATCCTTGGATTGTTGCTAACTTCAAAGAAAACCAGTTAGAAAGAATACAACCTGGACAAAAAGCAGAAATTAAAATTGCTGCTTATCCAAGCCGTAAATTTACAGGTAAAGTTGAAAGTGTATCTGCAACGCCAACAAACGTTGTCACTTCTCCTTCCCCTGACGGTACAAATAATAATTTGGGCAATATTCAATCTAATGGGCTTCGTCGCATTGCCGCTAAAATTACATTTGACCCTGATAGCATTAAAGGTTTTGAATCGAAAATTGCTCCTGGAATGTCTGCTGATGTGACATTAAGTACACGTAAATAATCTAGGCAACGGATTATAAACGGATGTAACGGATGGTTTATATTAAGCTGGTTATATATCAAAATCATTGTAGAGACGTTATATGTAACCTTTCTACATAGACGAGAATTAATGACACAGACTACTATAGCAATCCTATATGAGTTGTAAAAAATTATATCCACGTAGAGACGCGATTAATCGCGTCTCTACAACACGCGGATTTTACGAATGATTTAGGATTGCTATATATATTGTTTGTAACCAATAGTTTATCCGTTATATCCGTTATATCCGTTGCCAACTTACTTCTTCATCCACATGCCAGCGTAAAAGGTTAGTAACAGCAGTGCCAGATATCGTATTTTCTAAGCCTATTGCTTGGCGCGGCGCCTTTGTTGCTAAATTAATTGCTGTCTCAACATCACAAATACCCCACTTGACTAAGTTTTGCACCCCTACTAATAACGGTAATGTTGTTCCTGAAAGCGTTCCGTCGGGAAGCTTGGCTGTACCATTTTTGACTTCTATTTCGCGACTATCCCACGGGTAAGTACCATCGGGAAATCCTAAAGGCGCCAATGCATCGCTAACTAAAAATAGGCCCTTGTTATAATTACTTGCGCGTAAAAGTATATCTAGCATAATTGGTGAGACGTGTTGACCATCGGCGATAAACCCACACATGACATTTTTATTGGTAATAGCTGCACCTAATAAACCAGGTTCACGGTGATGTAAGGGTGGCATGGCGTTAAATGCGTGTGTTACCATTGTGGCGCCGTATTCAAATGCTTGTTGTGCTTTATCGTAAGTTGCTTGTGAGTGTCCAAGACTAACGGTAATATTTTGTGAACGTAGATATTTAATAACTTCCCCTGTTGGGTCTAATTCAGGTGCAAGAGTAATAACTTTGACGCTCATCGCATAATCACCTAAAACTCTTTTAACTTCATCGATGGTTAAAGGCAGCAAATATTCAGCAGGATGGGCGCCGCGTTTTTGGTAGTTTAGAAAGGGTCCTTCTAAATGCACACCCAGAATTTGAGCTTGTTGTTGTGATTCAGCGTTGTTACAACTCATATAATCAGCAATTACTGCTAACGCACGCTGGATATTTTCTACAGAAGTCGTCACTAAAGTTGGTAGAAACCCATCTACACCGTTATTCCATAAGAATTTAGATATTTTTTGCAGTACATACGCATTCTCGGCACTTAAATCAGGAAACGCTAAACATAGACCACCGTTAATTTGTAAATCTACACCACCTAGAGAAATCCAATCTCCTTTAACGTCTACTACTTGGAGATTATCTGGTGGTAGCCGTTTGAAGATTGTACCCATTGGTAAAATCCTTTGAATTGTACCTTCGTTTATCAATAACATCTGTAAACCACTGTAACCAGGTACGCGCGCGTTGATAATATCTATAGGTGTAAACATCGCTTATATGGAAATATAGTTTTAACTATTCTGCCTTGATTTAAATACTACACGTGGGGATAAAGCAAGAATATGTCACCTCTTATTGGAATTATTATGGGCAGCGACTCTGACTTGCCCACAATGAAAGACGCTATTGCTATTTGTGAAGAGTTTGGGGTTGGTTGTGAGGTTGCTATTGTTAGCGCACATCGCACTCCCGAACGTATGTTTGAATACGCCAAGTTGGCACATGAACGCGGTATTAAGGTTATTATTGCTGGTGCTGGTGGCGCCGCGCATTTGCCCGGAATGGTGGCATCGCTAACACCGCTACCTGTAATTGGTGTTCCGGTTTCTAGTCGTCATTTACAAGGTGTTGATTCTTTATACTCAATAGTCCAAATGCCAGCTGGTATTCCTGTTGCCACTGTTGCTATTGGTAATGCTAAAAATGCTGGGTTGTTAGCTGTACAAATTATTGCTACTTCTCAGCCAGAATTACTTATAAAAATTCAAGAGTATAGAAGTAATTTAAAAGACTCAGTAATGGCAAAACAGTTAAAGTTAGATGAGGTAGGTTATAAAGATTATTTAGGTAATTTTATGGGTTAAATGCTGTTGACATCAAACATAGGATTTCATAGGATATACTTTCAACAAATGTCGTAAAAACTATGGATAGATACGTCACGATCAGCGAAGCGGCTCAAATAAAGGAGCGTATTTACTATTATTTTACCGATAGTGTAAAAATTTGAGTAGAAACCGGGTTTCTACGCAAATTCTTTATTTATATTGCAAGATTTCAATGAAGAAACCCGGTTTTTATGCACAAGTCATGTAATTAATATTTGGATTGATACCCTAGCTTCAGGTAGTAACATAGTGTTAGTAACACTCTTAATCCATATTAAACAAGTTTAAAGGCACGATTTAAAAAAATGCAAGTGGAATCGGTGAACGGTAGCGATAATAATATTTTGAAGCCTGCATCAATCTTGTGTGTAGGTGCTGGTTGGTTTCCAAAATCACCAGGAGGGTTGGAGAGGTATGTCTATGAGCTAACGCACAAGTTGGCAGAAAAAGACACTATTGAACTTTGTGGTGTTGGGTTACCCTCGAACGACAATAATCTACCGATAAAGTTAACAAACTTAGCTTCTCCAGATACACCAATTTGGAACCGTATGTGGACTTGTCGCTCAAATTTCCGAGCATCACGCACTTTTACACCCGATGCCATCAATTTACATTTTGCTTTGTATAGCTTTCCAATATTAGACTTACTTCCAAAACAAGTTCCAATTACATTTAACTTTCACGGGCCCTGGACATCAGAAAGCATAGAGGAATCTGGTGAGAATAAAATTAGCCTTTTACTTAAGAAATGGTTAATTGAGCAGAGAACATATAATCGTTGCGACAAATTTATTGTTCTTTCAAAAGCATTTGGTAATATATTACACCATAAATATCAAATTCCTTGGAACAAAATTCATATAATTCCTGGTGGAGTTAATACTGAAAAATTCCAGTCTAATTTATATCCTGCACAAGCGCGAGAAATGCTAGGCTGGCCCCAAGACCGTCAAATTCTTTTTACATCACGTCGCTTAGTGCATCGTGTTGGTATAGATAAATTATTAGAAGCGGTAGCTGCGATAAAATGTAGAAATCCTGATATTTGGCTAGCAGTGGGGGGGAGAGGCCCTTTACTAGATACTTTAGTTTCTCAAGCAAGTGAACTTGGGCTTGATAACCACGTTAAATTTATTGGATTTTTGAAAGATGAGTTCTTGCCAGTAGCATATCAAGCCGCAGACCTGAGTGTAATGCCTAGTCAATCATTTGAAGGTTTCGGATTATCATTAATTGAGTCATTAGCTTGTGGAACTCCGGTTGTTTGCACACCAGTTGGTGGAATGCCAGAAATATTAGAATCATTCTCACCTGAGTTAATTTGTGCCTCGACAAGTAGTGATGCAATCGCACAAACTTTAGAACAAGCATTATTGAAAAAAATTGCAGTTCCATCACGGCATCAATGCCGCGAATATGCAACTGCCAACTTTGACTGGTCAAAAATTGCGAAGCAAGTACGTGCGGTGATATTGAAAGTTAGGAGTTAGGAGTTAGGAGTTAGAGTTATTTTTTGACTTTTATTGCAGTTAAAGGTGTCGCAACCTAACTTGATGGTTTAATACTAATAGTTGGAAGTAAATCTTTTGTCGTCAACGGTTTGGGAATGCCTCTTTTATCGCTTCTTGTAACTGATGCTCGACTGCTATATCAACAACTGCTTTTAAATCGGCGCCGGAATAACGTATCGTAGGTTGGGTGTAACCTAACATTCCCGTTGAGTATTGTTTTTTACATTGATGTTTGTATATAGGACAGGCAGGATGCCTTTTTGAGAAGAGATTTCAGTTATAAAAATAGTTTATGAGCTTGTTGATTTAAGTATCAACTATTAATTTTCATAAAAATCAGATTTTTACCTGGTACAATAGTGTTACTTCGCAGGTAGTGTAAGTGATTGGTGAGGTAAAGAAGGATGTCACGTTATTGCTTAAAAACAATTAAATCTTTTGGATTTACTCAAAAAATGATTGACCAATATTTAGGTCAACCGATAATTGCTAGTAACCCTCACTATAAATGCGCGGCGCCGATGAAGCTTTGGGAGCGGGACTTAGTAGATAAAGTACGAGAAGAGAAAAAAGATGAGTTAGAAACAAATTTGGCTAAACGCGCGAAAATTCAAACAGCTAAGAATAAAAGAAAATTTGCAAAGCGTTCGTTATTAGGATTTTATCTGGAAAATTACAGCTATGAGCTTAATGAATATAATGCATGTAGGCTAATTGAAATAGCATTTAAAACTGGAGCAATCTCCACATCAGCATTTAAGTCTGATGAATTAACGATAAATTTAGTTGCTGGATATTTAGCTGATGACGAAGAAGCACGCATCCGAAAAGAGTTCGCAGCTTCGGATCAGGTTTATTCAATAGTTTATAATCAGGTTAAAAAATCTTTAATAGCATCTGACATCGTGTTTCAATGTATTAGAAATGTACAAGCTATTATTGAAGATTGGGAACGTCAAGAACAAGAGAAAGCTGAAAAACAAAAACTTGAGCTATTACGTACAAAACTCATACAACAGTCTTTCTTCGAGTATATACAAGAAAACTTTGATACATTTATCCAAAATGCAACTATTAATAAAAATTCAATTCAAGAGCCTAGTATTAATGCTTCTAAAAAGAAGAAAAATAAACATGTAAAACGCAACGTAAACTATGTGTGGTCACGGATTCAAAGTTATGCAAGAACCCAGAACCCTGACTTTGCTGATACTCCTACTATTGCAAGTTGCGGTAAGTTTCACCAACAAATTTTATCATATGTAAATACTGTTTTACAAGAGAAACAGGCAATGATTAAATCAGGTAGAGATTAGGCAATTATGGAGGCAATTATATTTATAGGAATTCAAGGCGCCGGGAAATCGACTTTTTACCGTGAACGATTGTTAAATACCCATATGCGTATTAATTTAGATATGCTTAAAACAAGACACCGCGAGCAAATATTTCTCAAAGCTTGTTTAGAGGCAAAACAATCGTTCGTTATTGATAATACTAACCCAACACCTCAAGAAAGAAGTCGTTATATATTGCCAGCCAAAGAAAATAGGTTTAGAGTTTTAGCTTATTATTTTGATTCTCATTTAGAAGAGTGTAAGCAACGGAATAACCAGCGTATAGGAAAAGAAATCATTCCTCTTGTTGGAATACTAAGTACATATAAAAGGTTAGTTTTGCCAACATGGGAAGAAGGATTTGATGCAATATATTTAATTAAAACAGTTAAAAATTACTCGTTTATAGTAAAGGAATGCTTCCGTGAAATTTGATGAACTCGATACAAGAATGCGCGTATTTGAAACCGCACATGACCATTGTGTTCTACCAGGTATTTATATAGTTGCTCGGTTAGATGGACGCAGTTTTACTCGTTTAACAAAAGAAGTCCATAAATTTGAGGCGCCCTTCGACGAGAAAGTTCGCGATATGATGTTGGCAACAGTCGAGCATTTAATGAACTGCGGCATAGATATTATCTACGGTTATACAGAAAGCGATGAAATATCTTTATTATTTGCATATGACGAAGTAAGCTTTGGACGCAAAACACGCAAGCTAAACTCAGTATTAGCAGGAGAAGCAAGCGCGCGGTTCTCATTACTTTTAGGTGATATAGCTTGCTTTGATTGTCGCATATCACAACTACCTAATATTACAGAAGTCGTTAACTACTTTCGCTGGCGTAACGAAGACGCACATCGTAACGCACTCAACGCACATTGTTATTGGTGCTTACGTCGTGACGGCAAAAGTGCAAGACAAGCAACCAATATGATGGATGGATTATCAGTTGCAGATAAAAACGAACTCTTGTTTCAACATGGTATTAACTTTAATAACCTTCCCAACTGGCAAAAACGAGGAGTAGGACTATATTGGGAAGAATATCAAAAACAAGGATATAACCCTAAGACAGATGAAACAGTTACTGCAAGCAGGCGCCGAATTAAGCGCGATTTAGAATTACCCATGAGAGATGAGTATAGTAATTTTATTAGAGGCTTATTAGATAAATCTAAAATGTTACTGAGGGAGAAAAAATAAAACTAAACACACAAAAAAAACATTAGTTTTACCGTGCAAACTTACTTACACTTTTCAGCAATATGTCGGCGCCGACTCTAAAATTTGTTTAAATTAGTGATATTCATAGCCTTTTAATGGGAATACTCATTTATAGAAGAGTATACATATAAGTGACTATGACAACAATATTACATATAAAAGATAAAATCATTGGCTATCACATTACTGAAAAAATCTACTCAGGTAACAAAACCTTAGTTTATCGAGGTATTAGAGAAAAAGATCGACAATCGGTCATCCTTAAATTAATGGCGACTGAATACCCTACCTTCAGTGAAATTACTCAGTTCCGCAATCAATACACCATTGCTAAAAGTCTCGACCTTCCTGGCATAGTCAAACCTTTAAGTATAGAAAATTATCGCAATGGCTATGCCCTAGTCATGGAAGACTTTGGTGGCATTTCCCTCGCAGATTGGCAACTGCAAGATCAGCGAATGGAGAATAATGCTATTTCTTTAAGTCAATTTTTTCCTATTGCAATTGAAATTGTCTCTATTTTGGAGGGACTGCACCGTTATCGGGTCATCCATAAAGACATTAAACCCGCCAATATTCTAATTAACCCTAGCACTGGTGAGGTAAAAATCATTGACTTTAGTCTTGCCACCCTATTACCAAGGGAAATTCAGTTCCTGACTAATCCTAATGTTTTAGAAGGGACGCTCGCTTACATTTCCCCCGAACAAACGGGTCGGATGAATCGAGGTATTGACTACCGCAGCGACTTTTATTCTTTGGGTGTTACCTTTTTTGAACTCCTGACAGGGCAGTTACCCTTCACCGCTACTGACCCAATAGAATTAGTTTATTCTCATATTGCCAAACAACCGCCTTCTGCCAGCGGTATTAACGCCAATATTCCCTCGGTTTTGTCTGATATTGTTACCAAGTTGATGTCAAAAAATGCCGAAGACCGTTATCAAAGTACACACGGCTTAAGGTATGACTTGGAGATGTGCCGTGACCAATGGCAAACTGGAAACACAACTGGGAACATTGGCGCCTTTCAGTTGGGAGTGCGAGATGTATCAGACCGTTTCCAGATTCCTGAAAAACTTTATGGGCGCCAACATGAAGTTGAAACCCTACTTGCTACTTTCGAGCGTGTAACAGGTGGGACAACAGAAATGATGTTAGTTGCGGGTTTCTCTGGAATTGGTAAAACTGCCGTGGTCAACGAAGTCCACAAACCCATCGCGCGGCAGCGTAGTTACTTTATTAAAGGGAAATTCGACCAATTCCAGCGTGATATTCCCTTATCCGCATTAGTACAAGCATTTCGGGATTTAATTGGGCAATTGCTCAGTGAAACTGATACCCAGATTCAACATTGGAAAACTAAAATTTTGTCGGCATTGGGAGAACAAGCAGGTGTAATTACTGATATTCTTCCCGAACTTGAACAGATTATTGGTAAACAACCAGAAATTAGTACACTTTCTGGCAGTGCTGCTCAAAATCGCTTTAATTTATTGTTCCAGAGATTTATTCAGGTTTTTACAACTAAAGAGCATCCCCTTGTTATCTTTATAGATGACTTGCAATGGGCAGACGCAGCTTCTTTAAAACTCATCGAATTATTAATGAGTCAAACCAACGAAACTGGGGGAGGTTTGTTGCTAATTGGTGCATATCGGGATAATGAAGTATCAAAGGCGCATCCGCTTTCTTTAACACTACAAGAAATTGAAAAAGCGGGAGCAAGCATTAATAATATCACTTTAAAACCCCTAAATCAAAGTGAATTAAATAATTTGATAGCTGATACCCTACGCTGTGGAAAAACACTCGCTGTACCTCTTAC
The DNA here is from genome assembly GCF_000331305.1 of Calothrix sp. PCC 7103. Classification (GTDB taxonomy): domain Bacteria; phylum Cyanobacteriota; class Cyanobacteriia; order Cyanobacteriales; family Nostocaceae; genus Dulcicalothrix. Next base: position 3,554,216 of record NZ_KB217478.1, read on the forward strand.
GCAAATAGTGTTTGCAACAACTAGTGGAAATCCCTTCTTTGCTACTCAATTGCTCACATCTTTATATCAAGATGGCGTTATTAAATTTAGCTTTGATGTAGGATTTTGGCAGTATAATATTACTGAAATACGGGCGATAGCTCTCACAGATAATGTAGTCGATTTTATGGCAATTCAATTAAAAAAATTGCCAGAACTTACTCAACAAATTTTAATGCTGGCAGCTTGTATTGGTAACGAATTTGACTTACAAACTCTTGCTACAATATATAAAAAATCTGTAGTAGACACAGCATCAGATATATGGAAAGCTTTACAAGAAGGGTTACTGATACCCCAAACTAACGTTTACAAGTTATTTCAACATGGTGATGGTCAGAATGATAGTTTTGAAAGTAAAGACTCTAAAGAATTATCAGTAAAGAATTTGCAAACTCCTAAATACAAATTTATCCATGACCGGGTACAGCAAGCTGCCTATTCTTTGATTCCCCAAGACCAACAAAAAGCACTTCACTTAGAAATTGGGCTACTACTATTGAACAATATTCCAGTTTCACAACGGGAAGAAAATATTTTTCAGATTGTTAACCATTGTAATATTGCAGTTGAATTAATCACAGATAAAACTAAGTATGATGAACTAGCCCAGATGAATTTGCTAGCTGGACGTAAAGCTTTAGCATCAACAGCTTATCCTGCTGCGTTAAGGTATTTAACTACAGGAATCAAGCTACTTACTCCGGATAGTTGGGTTAAGGAATATGATTTATCTCTAGCTTTGTATGAGACAGCAGCAGAGGCAGCATACTTAGCTGGCGAATTTGAACAAATGGAAGGATTTGTTGAGGTAGTGTTGGCTCAGGCTAAAACATTACTCGAAAAAGTAAAAGTTCATGAAGTAAAAATTCAAGCTTACGGGGCACAAAACAAAGCGCTGGAAGCTGTCAATATTGCGCTAGCATTTTTGAAATTGTTGGGGGTAGAGTTTCCCGATAATCCTAGCCAGTCAGATATACAACTTGCAATGGCAGAAGTAGCATCAAACATGAATGGGAGACATATTGAGGATTTAATTAATTTGCCAAAGATGATACATACTGACAAATTGGCAGTGATGCGTATTCTATCTAGTATTAATCCTTTTACCTATCAAGCAGCTCCTGAACTATTCCCCCTTAATGTACTTAAACAGATCAATTTATCGTTTAGATATGGTAATGCTCCCTTGTCTGCCTTTGCCTATGTTACTTACGGGCTAATTCTCAGCGCGGTAGTAGGAGACATCGAATCTGGCTATCAATTTGGTAAGCTAGCTATAAATCTTTTGCCTGAGTTCCAAATGAAAGAAGTTGATGTAAAGGTTATTGCAACATTTAATCCATATATCAGATCTTGGAAGGAGCATACAAAGGAAGTATTAAAACCCGTATTAGAAGCTTATTCGACTGGATTAGAAACAGGAAATTTGGAATATGCTAGCTATTGTCTTTACACCTATTGCTACGCTTCATACTTCATTGGTAGAGAGTTGATAGAACTAAAATTAACAATGGCAAGTTACAGCAGTGCTATCTCTCAGATGAATCAAGAAAGAGCATTTCATTGGAATGCTATCTATAGACAATTAGTCAGTAACCTGCTTGGAGACGTAGAAGACCCCTGCCGTTTAATCGGTGAAGCTTATGATGAGGATAAAATGCTACCACTTCTCCTTGAAGGCAAAGATGGAGTTGGGCTTTTATATTTAAATTTCAGCAAATTACATCTGTGTTACCTATTTCAATACTTTTCAGAGGCAGTAGAATATGCGACTCAGGCAGAAAAGTATTTAGATAGCGGGATAGGAAATATTGTTGTTCCTCTTATCTATTTTTACGAATCTCTTGCTAGGCTAGCACTATATCCTGACGCATCCCAGACTAAGCAAAATTATATTCTAAATAAAATATTAGCAAATCAGGAAAAGATTCAGAAATGGGCAGATTATGCACCAATGAATTATTTACATAAATACTATCTTGTCGAAGCAGAACAGCATCGTGTTATTGGTAAATTTTTCGAGGCTATGGAATTATATGATCGTGCTATCTCTCTCGCCAAAGAAAATGAGTATATTAATGAAGAAGCTCTCGCTAACGAACTTGCAGCTAATTTTTATCTTGAATGGGGTAAACAAAACATTGCTCAAACTTACTTAACTAATGCCTATTATTGTTACAGTCGTTGGGGAGCGAAAGCCAAAGTTACAGATTTAGCAAGCCGTTATACTCAATTACTTGCTCCCATTCTTGAGCAAGAAAAACTTAGCACCTATCCTAGCCATAAAACTACTTCTAATCGCAAATCCCTATTCCCCCTCAGCAATCACCATACTATTATCGCCTCAAAAGTAAGCATTTCTGACTCTTTGGATTTAGCCGCACTCTTGAGAGCATCTCAAGCACTTTCGGGAGAACTTGAGCTTGAACAGCTGATTTCTACTTTAATAAAAGTTGTGATGGAGAATGCTGGTGCCTCTAAATGTGCTTTAATTTTAAGCAAAGGTAATAACTCAAATTTAACGATTGCCGCAGTAAGTTCAAATTCAACAACTAAGTTCCCTTCAATTTGTCTAGAGTTGAGCGATGATGTTCCCATTACTTTAGTGAATTACGTCAAACGCACTTTAGAAATATTAGTAATCGATGATGCAAAAACTGACACATCTTTAGTAAACGATCGCTACATTATCCATCAACAACCGTGTAGCCTTTTGTGCATCCCCATTATTAATCAAGGTAAATTGCTCGGAATTTTTTACCTAGAAAATAATCTTACGACGGGAGTCTTTACACGAGATCGACTAGAATTACTCCAAGTCCTTACCAGTCAAGCAGCTATATCCTTAGAGAATGCTATTCTTTACAAAAATTTGGCTGAAGCTAATCAACAATTAATAGAATACAATCATACCCTAGAAGAAATGGTAGAGAAGAGAACACAGGAACTTAACGACAAAAATCAAAGTTTGCAACAAACTCTACGAGATTTACAACGTACACAAAGCCAATTAATTCAAAGTGAAAAAATGTCTTCTCTAGGGCAAATGGTAGCTGGTATTGCCCATGAAATCAATAATCCAATCAACTTTATTCACGGGAATATTGAATATACTAGTAGGTATGTGCAAGATTTACTGAATTTGATAAATATTTATCAAAAAGAATACCCCAACCCTTCACCTATAGTTCAAGAAAAAGTTGAGGAAATTGACATTGATTTTATATTACAAGACTTGCCGAAGATTCTAGATTCCATGAATATGGGGACTTCACGCATACGTAATATTGTATTAGGCTTACGTAACTTCTCGCGTCTTGATGAATCAGAAATGAAGCCTATAGATATTCATGAAGGAATTGACAACACCTTGATGATTTTGCAGCATCGGCTGAAAAAACAAAGTGAGCGGTCTGAGATGACAGTTATTAAAGAATACGGACAAGTGCCAAAAGTTAATTGCTATGCAGGTCAACTTAATCAGGCATTTATGAATATTCTGAGTAATGCAATTGATGCTTTGGAAGAGGAAATGAGGACTAAAAAATGGGAAATAGACAATAGTCAACCCCAAACTCCTATAATTAGGATTTGCACTGAGCTACTAAACAACCGTACAGTGAGAATTTTAATTGCTGATAACGGTTGTGGTATGACAGAAGCAGTCCAACAGAAAATTTTTGACCCATTTTTCACTACTAAACCAGTTGGAGGAGGTACAGGATTGGGGTTATCGATTAGCTATCAAGTTGTAGTAGATAAACATAAAGGTCAGTTAATCTGTAATTCTACGCCAGGAGCGGGAACTGAGTTTGTGATTGAAATACCTGTGCAGTAGTGCTTTATGTCACTAATTCCGTGGGGTTGAATAAAAATCAAAACCTTTGTAGAGACGCTCTTTATCACGTCTCTACATTTCCTAGAATTAATAATATGAAGCACTAGTTTTATAATATTAATATGCGTATGTAGTTGCCATATACAATGGAGATTCACGCCGCCCTCTAATTACCATCTTGACTCCACTAGCAGGCGCTAAAGTAAAACCTCTACGCTGAGGCCGCTCTGGTCGATTATCAGCCAGTGCAAGTTGATAGTTTGATAGGATTGTTGCCAATACTAGCTTTATTTCAAACTGCCCTAAAGTCTCACCAATACACCGACGTACACCACCACCAAAGGGCAAAAATTCGTAGGGAGAAAATTGCCTTTCTAAAAAGCGCTCTGGCTTAAACAGTTTTGGTTCAGGATATAAATCCTTACGGTGATGAGTGAGGTAAATACTAGCCAGCAGTACCATCCCTGGTTCTAAAGAATGTCCCAGTAATTCTACTGGCTCTTGCACTAACCTGGGGAACGAGAACATCAAAATTGGGTGAATTCGCATCGATTCATTACACACTGCTGTAAGATATGGCAATCGATAAATGCTCATGGGGTCTGGGGAATCACCGAGTGTACTCAGTTCTTGGAGCAGTTTTTCGTGGACTAGCGGCTTTTGGTGAATCCAGTACAATGCCCAAGCTATTACCGTTGCTGTAGATTCATATCCACCAAGTAGTAAGGTCATCATCTGATCGCGTAATTCCACATCTGTCATAGCTTGACCCGCTTCATCCTTCGCTAACATCAGCAAGGAAAGGATATCAATGCGATCTGGGTCAGGTTTTTCCCGACGTTTAGCAATTTCTGAGTAAAGCAATTCATCTATTTGCTGCCGACTACGCAGAAATTTTCCCCAAGGACTCCAAGCGCCGAAATCCTGTTGCAAAAATGAGAAGAAGAATAAACTAGAAGTGAGTGGAGACCTAAAATAATCTAAGAGTGAGGGCAGTAAATGCTTGAGTTGTTGATATCTTTTTCCCTCATATAAACCAAAGATAGCCCCTAAGATAACTTGCAGAGATATATCCTGTGTTACATCACGGCATGAAAAGACATTACCTAGTGGCAATTCCCTAAAGGTTTTTTCAGTGAGGCTACATATTAGCTGACCGTAAGCTTTCATCCGGTCTCCGTGGAATGAGGGCATCACCAGTTGTCGCTGCCGTTTATGGAGATCGCCATCTATTGAGAGGAATGAATAGTCACCTAGAAAGGGTTTCAAAATTTTATTTAACTCACCGGCTGCTATAAACTTCTTTCTATCATTCGTGAAAATCTCCTTAATTGCTTCCGGATGGTTTACAAATACCACAGTATCCCCAAAACCAACCAACTTACCAGTAAAAATGTCGGGGTATTGCTGGACGGAGCTTTCCATGTATCCAATAGGATCAGCGACCCATTGAAACTTCTGTATTAAAGGTGAAGTGTTGAGAGGGTTAGGTAGTTTCATTTGAGTTATTATTGCAAAGTTTGCTAAAAGCGTTCTCATCTCAACTTAAGCCGCCATTAGCTCTAGCTTTTCTAAAGACTGATAGCGAGCAGAATCAGTATACCAATTCAGGTTGGCACTTATCCAGGCATTTAATCCTAATACATACTTTTCTAGTTCAGCATCTAGCTCTTCTCCAAAATGTGGAATAGACGCTTCTAAATCTATCATCGCTTGTACTTCTTGATTGTGCATTTCTACACAACGCTTGATTGCTTCTTCTAAAGGCAATCGCTGCTGATAGTAAAAGACCAATACTAAATTATGAAAATCACCACTTGCCATTTCCCTAGATGCCGAGAATATATCATTACACCAAGAAATGATATTACTTGTCATCTCTCCTAATTTGCTCACAATAGTCTGCTCTTTAACAACCTCGGGAATCGTCAAATGGTTGAAAAAATCAATCCACGCTAGAACAAGATCCCCGGCTACACTTAACCTACGCATTTTAGTATACGTATTAACATCGGGTACAATCCCCTGTAAACGGTTGAATGCTTCTAGCATACAACCGTGAAAGTAGCTGTCAAAACTGCGGACAACACGATCAAAAGATATTGGGTTACCTATTTGAAGCATACGTTTCCGTATATCACTTAAGGCATGACTAAGAGGTATGTCTTGACTCGTAGGTTCTATTCCATTGAATATTTCTAGAAATCTCTTTTGATAATCCTTTAAAATTTCAGGTTGTTTACCTAAATCTGACATATCGCATTGATCGTCCCAAATAAAGAGCCAGCTCAACCAGTCATTTGCAATCTTCAGTTCTTCAAGTTGGCAATGAGGATAGGCATATGCAGTTAGTAAATAAAAGTTTGATTTGCTAAAACGCTGACGGACTCGTGATTGATTTTCTAAAAGGTTGAAACGAAGTACCCATTCTAAAGCATAATCTTCTAGGACATCTACATGCTTATTTATCTGCAATGGGAATGGGCAGTATAAATCAGGGAAAATGATTTTTTCCATAAATAACTCTATGAATCAATAGGAATAATTAGGGAGACACAAACTACAGGGCACAGAACAAGCTGACCTATAAATCCTCATTAAACAATTACTAATACACCGCTTCCGCTACAATGCGAGAATAATATTTATTAAGACTGTTAAGTGGTATATTAATATATCGCTTAGGATTAAAAATTTAGTCTGTGCAAGCATTGTTTTATATTTAATTAAAATTTGTAACCGTATTTCTCAGTAATTAATCAGGTTTGTATAAACAATTTAATGCATTGTTAAAAAAGATACATTAAATTTGAAAGTTGTTGCATTTTAGCTATGAATTTAAAACCTTTATTCACATTGGGTTCAAGCAAGTTAACTTCTAACCGGGTAGACGAAAATTGCTAAGTGTTATACATTTAAATACTCTTTTTAATACTTTTATCAACGGTATGATTGAAATATATTTATAGATATTAGTAAAATTTAGTACTTATTAACTAAGTAATTATTCCATAAAGTCAAGAAATGGTGACATTGATTAGATTCAGGCGCCAATCATATTATCCTAAAACTTTTAGTAATCTCTGAATTTCGCTTTGAAGTGTTAAAAACTTAAAATCTAAGCTTTAAGTTATAAATGTGATCAGTAAGCAAATAAGCTTCAAGTATGAAGGAAATATCATCCTAATAGGTGATGACACATCGACACAGTTAGAGGTTGATGTTATGAAATTTTTTTCTAGCCTAAATGTTTCTAGCCTAAATAACTGTATAAAAGCGCCAACAGTACGAACGACAGTATGATTACTGAGGATTTGCAGTTTGAGGACAAGTTTACAGTTGTTGACCACGACCAAATACGTCAACGTCCTTTGCCCTAGTACATAACGGCGGAAATAATATCATGTCCGGTTGATTACCCATAATTACCACGTCACGTAGAGACGCGATTAATCGCGTCTCTACAATGATTTTATTATGGTTACGCTCCCGGACATGATATAAATCGACCATTGCGAACCTTGAATAAATCTCCATTCACCAGGTTTGAAAATGGTAAACGTATTTACGCCGCACGGTACTAGAGTTTTTCATATGTGCTGTGAGAATCATCAATTTAATGCCTATAAGAGCATTGCAATTAAAAATATTTAAAATTTTATTGTGGGGTGGGTATCCCGAACCGCCTTTAGTTTGGAACGGGCAAGGATGCCCATTCCACAAGATGGAGAATTTAATTTTTGGAAGTCCAGAAGTAATTTTAGGGTGTTTTTCCGAAATCATAGCGGTTATAACTGTAGAAACATGAAACACTTTTACTGTGAACCGTTTTGAAAGTTCATGCTATTAACAATTACAACAACACATACACCAGCTACAGACCTGGGTTACTTATTGCATAAGCACCCTGATAAGTGTCAGTCGTTCTCGCTTTCTTTTGGACAAGCGCATGTTTTTTACCCGGAAGCTAGCGATACTCTCTGTACTGCTGCACTACTGTTGGATATTGACGCTGTAAAATTGGTGCGAGGTAAAGGCGCCACTCTTGAACAGTATGTTAATGATAGACCTTATGTAGCTTCATCTTTTTTCAGTGTCGCGATGTCGCAGGTTTTCGGGACTGCGCTTGGTGGTAGATGTAAAGACCGTCCTGAACTCGTGCAAACCCCAATACCTTTAACCGCGAAAATAAGCGTTTTACCTTGTCGTGGGGGTGAAGAGTTTCTACGCGAATTATTTGAACCGTTGGGTTATACCGTTAGCGCACAAAATCACCAGCTTGATGAAAAATTTCCAGATTGGGGCGCCAGTAAATATTATACCGTAGAGTTACAACACACTTTACCTTTATCTGAATTGCTCAGTCATCTTTATGTGCTTATTCCAGTTCTTGATGACGAGAAACATTACTGGGTAGGAGAAGACGAAGTTGAAAAACTTCTGCGTCATGGAGAAGGTTGGTTAAGTTCGCACCCAGCAAAAGAGCAAATTACTCGTCGCTATCTAAAACGTAAAGGTCGTTTAACTCGTGCAGCTTTAGCGCAACTAGTAGAATTAGAAGACCCCGACCCAGATAGCAGTGAAGAAGAACACGCACAAGAAGAAGCAGCAGTAGAGAAACCGCTTTCCCTCAATAAACAGCGAATGTTAACTGTTGTTGATACCCTTAAACAAAACAACCTCAAAACCGTCATAGACTTGGGTTGCGGAGAGGGAACTTTGCTGAGGTATTTAATTAAAGATGCCTTTTTTGACAAAATCACAGGTGTTGACGTATCGTATCGCGCATTAGGCATTGCCAAAGAACGCATAGAAAAACTGCGGTTAGCACGCAACCAATGGGATAAAATACAACTTTTCCAAAGCGCACTAACATATCAAGATAAACGTTTCAAAGGATATGATGCAGTCACACTAATCGAAGTTATCGAGCATCTAGACTTACCGCGTTTAAGCTCTCTATCACGAGTAGTCTTCGAGTTTACCCATCCCAAAACAGTAATAGTAACCACACCAAACATAGAATATAACGTCAAATTTGAAACATTACCCGCTGGAAAACTCCGACATAAAGACCACCGTTTTGAGTGGACAAGAGAAGAATTTCAAACCTGGGCAAATAACGTAGCACAAAGATATGGCTACACAGTCCAATTCCAACCAATAGGAGATAACGACCCAGAAATAGGGGCGCCAACACAAATGGCTGTTTTTAAGTGCTGAGTAGAAAGTGCTGAGTGCTGAGTAGAAGAATACAGTGAATTTATTCGTCAACTCCTGACCCAATAAAACTTCTCCCCTTTTCCTTTGTGTCCTTTGTGCCTTTGTGGTTCATTAACTCTTATATATACATGAAAATTACAATCCCAGAACTCTCACTAGTAATACTCATCGGCGCCTCTGGTTCCGGCAAATCAACCTTTGCGCGCAAACACTTCCAGCAATACGAAATCCTCTCCTCAGACTTTTGTCGAGGACTAGTATCAGACGACGAAAACAACCAAAAAGCATCACACGACGCATTCGATGTCCTACACTACATCGCCAACAAACGATTAGCAACCGGAAAACTAACGGTCATAGACGCTACCAATGTCCAACCCGAAGACCGCAAAGAATATATAAAAATGGCAAGGGAATTTCACGTATTACCCGTAGCCATAGTACTCAACCTCCCCGAACAACTTTGTCACGAACGTAACCAACAACGTCCAGATAGACAATTTGGCGCCCATGTAGTCAAACGTCATACACAAGCACTGCGTCGAAGCTTACGCGGACTAGAAAAAGAAGGATTTCGCTACGTTCATATTTTAAATTCCCTAGAAGACATAAACAATCTAGAAATAGAACGTCAACCATTATGGAACAACCGTAAACACGAACGCGGGCCATTTGATATTATCGGCGACATCCACGGTTGCTGCGACGAACTAGAATTACTGCTAGAAAAACTTGGTTATCAAAAAGGAGAACACTACTATCACCCCGAAGGACGCAAAGCAGTATTTCTTGGGGACTTAGTAGATAGAGGCGCCCGTATTTTAGATACAGTAAACTTAGTTCGCAACATGGTTAACTCAGGTACTGCCTTATGCGTACCAGGCAACCATGAACATAAACTACTGCGAAAACTGCGCGGTAAAAACGTTCGAGTAAATCATGGGTTAGAACAAACCTTAGCAGAAATAGACGCACTACCCGAAGAAACGCGCGAACCATATATCAAAGAGCTACGGGAATTTATTGACTCATTAGTAAGTCACTATGTTTTAGATGGTGGACAATTAGTTGTTGCACATGCAGGAATGAAGCGCGAAATGCAAGGACGAGGGAGTGGCGCCGTGCGTGAGTTCGCATTGTATGGTGAGACTACAGGCGAAATAGATGAATTTGGTTTACCTGTACGTTTCAACTGGGCAGGTGAGTATCGAGGTGATGCAATGGTTGTTTATGGGCATACACCAGTACCAGAAGCCGAATGGTTGAATAATACAATAGATATAGATACAGGTTGTGTATTCGGTGGTAAGTTAACAGCTTTACGCTATCCCGAAAAAGAATTAGTTAGCGTACCTGCTGCCAAAGTTTACTGTGAACCAGTTAAACCACTACTAGAGACGCAATTAATTGCGTCTCTACAACAGGAACATGATGATGTATTAAATGTAGATGATGTGTTAGGTAAACGTATTATTAATGTGCGCTTACAAAATAATATAACGATTCGCGAAGAAAATGCCATTGCAGCACTTGAAGTCATGAGTCGGTTTGCCGCTAACCCCAAGTGGTTAATTTATTTACCTCCTACAATGTCACCTGTAGAGACTTCAAAGTTACCTGGATATTTAGAACATCCCCAGGAAGCTCTTGCTTATTATCAAAATCAAGGCATTACTGAGGTAGTCTGTGAAGAGAAACACATGGGTTCGCGTGCTGTAGTCATAGTTTGCCGTGACGAAGATGCAGTAAGAAAGCGTTTTGGTATAGTTAATGAAGGTATTGGCATTTGTTACACCCGTACAGGCAGGAAGTTTTTTAATGATGATGCTTTAGAAGCTGAATTTATTGCCAAAATAAATCAAGCATTATCTACAAGTAACTTTTGGGAAACATTTAATACCGACTGGGTATGTCTTGACTGTGAACTAATGCCTTGGTCAGCAAAAGCTCAAGCGTTATTACAAAATCAGTATGCTCCCGTTGGTGTATCATCACGCACTGGACTTGGTGATGCAGTTGCGATGTTAAAAAAAGCTAGCACACGAGGAGTTGACGTTGGCGCCCAATTAACTGCATTTACACAGCGTGCGGAAATGGCGAATTTATATATTGACGCTTACCGTCGCTACTGCTGGGATGTCAACGATATTTCTGATATCAAACTGGCGCCGTTTCATATACTAGCAACAGAAGGCGCCGTGCATACCGACAAAACCCATCGTTGGCACATGGAACAAATAGCCAAAATTGCCTCATGTGACCCGATCTTATTAGCTACTAATTATAAAGTCATTGATTTAACTGACCCAAGTAGCCAAGCAGAAGGTATTCACTGGTGGGAGCAAATGACTATTGCAGGTGGTGAGGGTATGGTAGTTAAGCCAATGGACTATATAGTTAAAGGTAATCGCGGTATTATTCAACCAGCAGTTAAATGCCGTGGACAAGAATATTTACGGATTATTTATGGCGCCGAATATACTAGTCCTGAAAACTTAAATCGTTTGCGTCAAAGAGGATTATCGCACAAACGTTCGTTAGCAATGCGGGAATTTGCACTCGGTGTAGAATCGTTAGAAAGGTTTGTCTCGCATCAACCATTACGAAGAATACACGAATGTGTGTTCGGCATTTTAGCCTTAGAGAGTGAACCCGTAGACCCAAGATTATAATCTTGTAGCACAGGCATCTTGCCTGTGCAGTAATGTATTTTTATTTACCACAGAGACGCAGAGTACACAGAGGAGAGATATCAAGGAAGGCGCCTGCCCCCAGAATTTATGTAGAGACGCAATTTAATCACGTCTCTACAAGGTTTTGGAAATTATATATGTACCTTATGTTCCTGATATTTTCTGTAAATATAAAAATTTAATTAAAAATAATCATAGTATTCTTGTATCGGCTCAATAAGTTGGGGTAAATAGTGATTATCTTTGTTGTTAGATATATTTATTATTTATACAAATAACTTAAGCCATGCGGGCGCAGGGCGCCCGCAGCGCCACAGAACGTTGCTAACAGTAATTTATATAAACATAATATTTATTAGGAAGTGGAATAGCTAACTATATAACAATAATAAATACAAACTACAATAGCACTTCTTTAATAACGCGCTTTTAAATGCACCACAACCAGCGTGGATTACCTGCATTGGCAAACGAAGAAATTTTGATGCAGCACAAATACATGCACACCAACCCTTAAATGCAGTGAGTTTTTAATTTAACCAACGAGTTAATCTAAGAGTGTTTACCCTGACATACAAAATAGTTCATCTTGCCAAAACAAGGACTGATGCTTTTGAACACATGTATCTCTAATAACATCTCCTAAAGATGGGATGTCGTAATTCTTAGAAATACGGTCTTGCATGTACTTGAAAAAGCTTATTCCTAAGAAAGCGAGTAGTCGTAACAAGAGACATAAAGATGTCCCAAGCTTTAGTTCCCTCACACGTTTGAGTCGCATAACTAATGTTGCGTCGCTGTACCATTGTTCTGGCCGCTAATTCAGCAGGGTTATTATGTAACGGCAGTTCAGGGTACTCTAAAACTAGAAGTAACTCGGAAACTTTTGCTGCTGTTAACTGTTTTCGTTCATCTAACTGCTTATAACCACTTTTAGCACCGAAGATTTCCCAAAATCTTGACTGAAGCCAAAGTTTTTTCTGAGGAGAAGGAGAATCGCTATAAGCAAGCAGTTCCCGGTAGTAATCCCAAAACTCAGATAGAAAGTCGTCTAAACTTTTTTGATGGCAAGCAATAAATGGAGTTAATTTTTTATAGTGGCGCCCTTCATGTACCCAGCACAGAGCTAAATTATAAGTTAATAGTTTAAATTGAGGAGCATCATCGCATACAAGAGTTTGCACTATTGGGATGTCAGATTGCTGGTGATAAAAAGCAATCGCCGCCGCTTCCAATACACGAGTACGATGTTGAGAACCCAGTTTATTCAGATATGTATCAAGTAGGGAGTTAAACTCGGACTCTCTAAATACTGTTTCTTGAGGCAATGATTTGAGTTGATTACTCCATTTTATCGGTACATTTAAAGTATCTAATAACTCATAAGTAAGCCCCCAAACGGATAAACTCAAGCCCTTGTTTTTTCTGTAAAACTCTTAGTACACTTAATCTATCTTTTTTTAGTGTCGTTGAGTAAATCGTATATAGCGGGTTACAGACTACATTCGTAGTATAGTTTACTCCTTTGACACGCGCGGACGTTTGGTCTAAATGTTGCCAATAACTACTAGCTAAACCTTCTATATATAGTTCGTTGAACTCAGCTTCAAAATCAACAGTATTTTTAATTAGCAGATTTGACAAAGGGTCTGCAATTCCTCTTGGGTCAATGCTTTGCAGCAAGTCAGGTACTAACTTTTTACTTTCTGGATTTTGCGTCATGTATCATATTCTACGGCACCATGTTACCAAAACAATATTTAATTTTTTCGTGCTACATATACGCTTTGAGGCACCACCATTGATGCATGACGTATCAGGTCAAATACATGAATAGTATAAGGCGCCTCTTTTTTAAGACTTTGAGGCAATAGGGCAATATCATTGGCTTTTATAAGCGTGCGATACGTTTACTTTACGATCTTAATGGCGCCATGCTGTTGTGCTAGGAGGCTACCCCTACTTATTGAGCGGATACCCTGATTCAATGATTTGATGATTGTGTAAAATAGGAAATTTAAATTCTTTATTACTATGTAAATCTGTAAGCTCAATATAATTTAGCATAGTCATAATCAAACTAAATTCGGCTACATAACAAGCATCGCGATTTTGCTCAACGCCATATATACTTTCAATAAGTATATCCAAAAGGTGCCCAAGACTTAGTTTCCCATCAGAACTATGTACTAGTTCCATTTCAATTAATCTACGATAAGCTAGAACTAAGAATGTCCCACAATTACAGCATGGGTCAAGAATTTTTATTCCTGTGAACAAAGGTTTACTTTGGGTTATCTCACATAATAAATAGCTAGCTAACGGTTCAGGTGTGTAAACTGCTTTTTTCTGACCTTGTACATTTATTAGTTGCTCATAGATTGATGATAATGTCTCAGCAGGTATATAAGAAAAGTCGTAAGCTGTGAAATGTAAATTTAATTGACTATCAAGTAGCTTTGAACCATTAAAAACATTACCTATTAATGATACTATTTCATCAGTAATCGCATCATGACTTTGTAATGGAAAAGGAAATATATCATTGTTAAAACGTTTTTCTAATGCTTCAGTAAGTTTATATAAACCAGATAAGGTGCTGCACCAAGATTCCAAAGCTTACGGTGTATAATTCTAGCAGCTTCTACTGTTTGCGCTTCTGCTACATATACAACTGGTTGAGGTGGTAAGATTTCATTACTGGATGGGCTGGTGTGAATAACATAAACTCCTTTTACACCTGCTTTTTTTGCCGCACTATATATATGCTGCGTCGAGATATCGTGTTGAGCGTCTGTACTATAATAATTTGGTGATTGAGCGTAGTGAAGTATATTTAAGAGTTGCTCTAACTGCACGTGCAATACCTCCATTGTTCAAGCAAATAGCTATATAACAACCACAATCTACTTTTTAAGCTTTGGCGCCACACCGTTTATTGTAGTTTGAGTTGAGAACTATTGTACTGTATAGAGTTTATTTTAGCTACTGTGTGAATGTAACTTAAAATTAAGGATTATAGGCGCCTTTAAAAGTGACATCTCAACCAAAATTATTTATCTATCTGCGGGGGTACTATCCTGCGGTATAACTTCAAAATTCCAGATATCTTTAAAAAGTCATTTTTAAACTTTAGCATGATTTTGCATATTATTATTCAATTTAAATTCTGTCACCATTGGTGACAGTTTTTCACGTCCTATCAAAAAATAGTATACAAACTCTTTATTAATTTGATTATTGTACGTTAACAACTGTACTATTAACTAATTATAATTATTGCCATGTATCTAAAAATCTTCTAATAATTTTGCAATTTCTTCTGGCGCCGGAAGTTTGTCTTGTAAATCGTGGGGTAAAGTTGAGACTATTTTGTAAGTTGCTACACCAATCGGTTTATTCGACTCTCGTAGCGCATATTCCACAATCATTTTATCTTTAGACTTGCAAAGAATAATACCTACAGAAGGATTTTCATATTCTAACCTTACTTTGTCATCTAGCGCAGCTAAGTAAAACTGCATTTTTCCTATATATTCTGGTAAAAATTCGCCTATTTTTAAATCAATTGCCACCAAACATTTTAAACTTCTATGAAAAAGTAACAAATCGATAAAATATTCTTTGTCGCTTACTTCTAATCGATATTGGCTACCAATAAATGTAAACATTCCTCCCATTTCAATTAGAAATGGTTCTACTTTAGCTATAATAGCCTTTTCTAACTGACGCTCACTATATTCATCTGACAGTTCCAAAAAATCAAAAGTATATTCATCTTTTACAGCTAATTTTGCTTGATTACGAATATCTTCTGATATTGCTTTATCAAAATTAGTTTGGTTCAATAGGATTTTCTCATAACTTTGATTTTCAATTTGATGAATTAAAACATTTTTTGTCCAGCCAAATTTTCGTGTAGCGCGAATGTAAAATTCTCTTTCTAGGTCATCTTTACACCTTACCATAATTTCTAAATTATGACTCCATCCAATTTCTGTCACCATTGGTGACAGTTTTTCATTCGCATAATAACTCAGGTAAAAATCTCGCATTCTCCAAATATTTCGAGCCGAGAATCCACTAATACCTGGAAACTCTGTTCGTAAATCTCTAGCTAATTTTTCTACAACTGACTTTCCCCAAGTATCACCCTCTTGACGACTGACAATTAACCGTCCAATATCCCAATATAAAGAGATTAGTTCTTTGTTAACAGCTTTTAATGCTTCGTACTGCGCTGCACGAATGCGCTGTTTCACTACAACTAATAATTCTCTATAATTTTCTGGGTTTATTTCGCTCATTGCTTTACACCCTTTGCATTAAGAACTATTGTACTGTATGGAGCTTATTTTAGCTACTGTGTACATGTAACATAAAATTAAGGATTACTGGCGCCTTTAAAAGTAACGTCTTAACCAAAATTATTTATTTATCTGCGGGGTACCATCCTGCGGGAATAACTTCAAAATTCCAGATATCTTTAAAAATGTACATACGGTTTACTATATCTCTTGGAGAAAGTTTATCTTGACTACCTTCTTTCCAATCGTTTCTATCAACTGTCCCCATGACTAAATATTTATTGCCTATTATATCTGGATTCCATTGAATCATTGCCATATTTATCAGTGATTCTAATTCTTTCTGTTTGGCAATAACTAGGTCGCAATATGGGCAATATTTACATTGTTTGTTTAATATAAACATTTGCTGTGGTTCAATGTGAATTACCAAGGGTAATTTACGTACTTTTGTTTTATTATCACATTTGGGACATTTGGTAAATGCACAATCTGAATAAGGGTTGAGAAAAAATTTATGGCGTGTTTTCTTATTTCTATCTTTGGATTGATTTGTTTTAGGCATGTTATTTTAGTAGTATATACTCTGGTTAAATTTATTTTTATGTTAAATTAAAAATGAGATGATTAATCTATAAATAATTATAAATAACTATGAATAATTTAGTCGGTAAAGTGGTATTAGTGACAGGCGCCACACGTGGTCTAGGTAAAGGTATTGCCGTTGGTCTCGGTGAAGCAGGCGCCACTGTTTATATTACAGGACGCAGCCTTGAAACAACCAGTGGTAATTCTGGTAGTTTAAATGATACAAAAGCTGCGGTAGAGCAAGCAGGTGGTATATGTATTCCCGTTCAGGTAGACCATAGCGATGATGAACAAGTACGTTTACTGTTTGAGCGTATTCAAGATGAACAGTATGGACAGCTTGACTTACTTGTGAATAATGCCTACTCAGGTGTTAAAGCATTAACAGATGCGAATGGCAAACCTTTTTGGGAAAACGAAACTAGTCTTTGGGATGCTAGTAATAACGTTGGTCTTCGTAGTCATTATATAGCGAGTGTTTTTGCTGCTCAAATGATGGCCAAACGTAAACAGGGACTTATTAGCACTATTTCCTCTTGGGGTGGATTGTCATATATTTTTGGTGTTGCTTACGGCGCCGGCAAAGCTGCTTGTGATAGATTAGCGGCAGATATGGCTGTTGAGTTGAAGCCTCATAATGTTGCTTCTGTGTCTATATGGCCTGGTATTGTTGGCACTGAGCATTTTTCTAGTTTAGCTGACCAATTTAATGAACAAGATACAACTGACCCAATGCAATCAATATTTAGTGAGCGCTATAACTGGGAAACTCCTTTATTAACAGGACGGGTTATTGCTCACTTAACTGGTGAATCATCATCTAGTATTATGCGTCGTACAGGAAAAGTGCAAATTGTCGCTGAAATTGCTCGTCAATATGGAATTTTAGATCAAGATGGAAACCGTCCTGTCTCTTTGCGTTCTTTACGCTTTGTATTACCCTTTGGATTGCCAGCTTTAAGAAAATACTCATCGCTAATACCCGATATTAAAGTACCCTGGCCACTGTTGTTAGTCGGCGCCCTCAGTTCCCCGAAAATTTAATACATAACAGAGGAAGTCTTAAGGTTCAACTTTAACAAGCGTACCAACTTTGACTTTATCAAATAGTGCCATTACATCTTTATTGTGCATCCGAATACAACCGTGAGACACGGCTTGTCCTATTAGTTGTGGTTGATTTGTACCATGAAAACCTAATCTAGTTTTACCGTCAGTCCAAATACCTATCCAACGGGGTCCTAATGGGTTTTCGGGGCCAGGTTGAATAATGCGTCCGGTTTTGAAACTTTTAAATATTGGGTTGATTTCTTGTTCAAATACACGGTAGGTTCCTTTTGGAGTTTCCCAACCTGACTTGCCGATAGCTATCGGATAACTGGCAATGATTTCTAGACCGCGATATACATATACTACTTTGGCTCTGAGTTTTACCACTAAATGAATTTCATCTGCCGCAGGTTCGGTTTCGACTTCTTTACCTGGTTTTTTCGGTTTATCTACTTCAATACTTTGAGGCGCCTTCTGTGATGACGCAACCTCAAATGCATATGAGCTATCTGACAGTATCAATGTAATATTGACAGCACTAATAAGCGGAGCAAAAGCAATTAATCCTTTTACTAAATTCCAGGTACGCATAAACTTGACGGCAATATAATATTGTTTGATTATTTTGATTACGTGAAAAAGCCACACTCGCACATTGCATGTTGTGGCATACTGATATATTCTTACATACTTTTGGTAAATTTAACTACCTGGTCTGCGGAATTCGCCATTCTTGTAGGTAGAGCCACAATTCTTAGAAGAAGCAATGAAATTAGAATAGATGTAACAAATTTAATTCATCTGGTAATCAAATGTCCCAATTTGAAGCAATTCAAGCAGCATATCAAACTTTTACAGACCAGTTTCAAAGCACTGTTATCTGCACTGTCAGTCAAGATGGATTTCCAAACGCTAGCTATGCACCGTTCGTTATGGATGATATGAAAAATATCTATATATATGTCAGTGGTCTTTCGACTCACACACAAAACCTAAACGTTAAACCTGTAGCTAGTCTCTTGTTCATCGAAGACGAATCTAAAACCCAACAGATGTTTGCTCGGCGCCGTTTAAGCTATGATTGTACAGCAAGTTTGGTCAATAGCAGCACTGCGACATGGATTCAAACCGTATCAAACTTTGAATCAAGATTTGGCAATATTATCCAGATGTTACGCGACTTGCCAGACTTTCGCATTTTCCAGCTTACCCCAACTTCTGGTCGATTTGTCGTTGGTTTCGGCGCCGCTTATGATGTTGATGCGAATGATTTAAACAAATTGATACATGTAACTTCTTAGTGCTGAGTAGAGAGTGCGCTCATTACTACTCTTACTAGCCATTTTTCTAGGTTGTTTCTAACCAATTTTCTGATGTGGCGCCCTGATGTAATAAGCAATGATATAGACATGTTGTGTTATATCTTTATATGTCTATATCTTCAAATGCTCCTAACTTGCTTTTGTCGCTCTCTCAAAGTTTAGCTGATACTGTTGAACGAGTTGAAGGCGCCGTTGTTTCTGTGAATGTTGGTAGAAGGTTTTCACCTAGTGGAATACACTGGCGTAATGGTATCATTGTTACCTCTGATGAGTCGCTACATAATAGCGAGGAAGTTACGATTACTCTAAACGGTGGAAAAACTGTACCTGTTAAATTATTGGGTCGTGATGCGAGTACCGATGTAGCGGTTTTTCAAATTGAGAATCCAGATATTCCTGTTGCCAATATTGTCCATACGGCAACTTTAAAGGTTGGTCATTTAGTGCTGGGAATGGCACTCAGTCGCGAAGGTAATATTAAAGCAGTAATGGGGACTATTAGTGAATGCTCCGGCGCCTGGAAAAGTATGAGTGGTGGTAATATAGACCAATTCATTCGTCCTGATATTACTTTATATCCTGGGTTTGTAGGTGGACCACTCGTAGATGCCAATGGTGATGTAGTTGGTATGAATACATCTGGACGACGCGCGACTGCTTTGACTATTCCTTCAAAGACAGTTAATCGTGTAGTTGACCAGCTAGTTGCAAAAGGAAGAATTGCCAGAGGTTATTTAGGTGTAGGAATGCAACCTGTACATTTACCACAAAACTTGCAAACTGCACTTAATATAACAGGTGATGGTGGAGTAATTGTAGTTAATATCGAAAATCATGCACCAGCAGAACAAGCTGGTATATTGCTAGGAGACATTTTAATCACATTTAATGGCGCCCGCGTTAAAGATACAAACGATGTTTTAGCATATTTGAATCAATCAGAATATGTTAATCAAGTGATATCAGTACAAGTTGTTCGCGGTGGTGAGTTAGTTAATCTAACAATCACCGTGGGTGAGCGACCATTTTAAATAGAATTGATCCCCCTTAATAAGCTCCGGTCGAGTCATTGGAATAAATACAATGATTGTTTATGGTACAGCGGTTGCAATTCCAGTCTCAACAGTTGAAAATTTTTTTGACTCTACTGCGGAGGTGATATGATTCGGGTGTTAGTGGTTGCTGCATCACCCATAGTTCGAGCTGGTCTAGCAACTGTGTTAGCAGAAAGTCCTAAATTTCAAGTTATCACAAGCGGCGCCAATATAGATGTACTTACCCAAATAAACGAACAGCAACCTGATGTATTATTGCTTGATTGGAATGATGATAGAGAATTTTGGGATATTGTACAATCACAAAATTCTATACCAATCATTGTAATGGCATCTAATGAACAGGTTGATTTTAACTTGATGCTACGTGCTGGTGTACGAGGTATATTGTCACCTGCGGAGCGCGAGTCAGAGATTATTCTTGCAGTTGAGACTGTAGCAGCGGGTATGGTAGTGTTTGATTCAGAAATGATTGACTATTTACTCGCTGCGTCTAGTTTGAGTGCAGAAACAACGCCAACTAATTTAAGTCAAGTACTAACTCCTCGTGAAATTGAGGTATTACAGTTACTTGCTTCGGGTAGTGGGAATAAAGCCATTGCTCAAAATCTACACATCTCAGAACATACAGTCAAATTTCATATTTCATCTATTTTCCAGAAATTAAATGTCTCTACACGTACTCAGGCTGTAGCCGTAGGTATACGTTTAGGATTGGTTATGCTGTAGTACTTGTAATTTTGTATGCTAGAAGCGAACTAATCCATAATAGCTGCTTGCAGCTATTATAAGAATAACTACAACTCCCACAATGACACCAACTGTAAGTTGGGTAGAAGCTTTTTTGTCAGCAGTTTTGTTACTTTGCAATGATTTTTGGGTTTCGTTAGGATTCATAGCACAATTACTTACATTCACTTATTAACTAGTTTGTAGCAATTGCCTATAACTACATCTAGCTTCAGAAATAAGCCATATGTTTTAACTGAACTCCCCCTTGATACTTATGTACTAAATAAGGCATTAAAGCTTTGATATCATGTCCGGTTGCTTGCCCATAATTCCCGACAATGTAGAGACGCGATTAATCGCGTCTCTACGATGATTTTATTATGGTTATGTACCCGGACATGATATGATATATAATACTTCTAGCGTTTGCAACAATATCTGCTGTACCCATGTAAGCTTTGATTTTTGGGCACATCTGTGGTAACGTAAAAAACTGGGGGTAAACGCCTCAAAACCGCAACGCATACGCCCCTTTGGCAATTTGTACCCAGTAAGAGCGATTTTAAAAAGCTGGGAAGTCGCTCTAGGAAAGATTTCCGTCTTTTTGCTTGGGGGGAAGTTCAGTTTTAAAACCGACCCACTAGGAAATAAATTTGGCGCCACAGATAATGTATTCAGCATCATGCTCAAATTTGCAGGATTTTAATTTTTCTTGTGGAGCGGGCATCCTTGCCCGCCCTTTATATTAAACAGGCAAGAAACAGGCAGGAATGCCTGTTCCACAAGATAGATACTCTACTTAATTCAGTTTTTGATTCTGTTAATAATGCTTACTGGTTCTTTTTACTTATACTAAAAATACACTTGCAGGAATATTAAAACGCTCGCCTAATTTAATCGCATGAGTTTTACTAATCTCACGCTTGCCATTTATCACCTCAGAAGCAATACCGCTTGAACCAAATACGTCTAATAAATCAGTTTGTTTCAGATTATTAGCTTCCATTAGATGCAGTAAACGACTGTGAGGAGTAGACAAATTTTGTAAGGGATAATGTTCAGCTTCAAATTTTTCAATTATAATTATGAATAAATCATAAATTTGGTCTTCTTCCGGCGTTAAAGTTTCTTTATACATTAATGATTCAATAATAGACAGCGCTCTTTCGTATTCCTCTTTCGTTTTAATTGCTCGTGGTAGCGCTTCTGTTAAAAGGTTAGCGTAAGCTTCTCGGTTAAAAGTGAGGGTCATTTTTCCACTCGTCCTTGTCGTATTCTGCGTGAGTTAAAAAATACTTGAAGTAAATAGTCTGTTTTACATAATTGATGCCAACTATAAGTCTATAACGGTTTCCTTTTACATTAAAAACAGTAAAGTTGCCAACTGCCTCGGTAGAAGCATATGATTTTTGCACCTCATTTAAATTTTGCCAAGTCGCAGCTTTGACTACTGTATACCAGTCTTCAATTTGAACGCTGACATCAGGATACTTAGCTGCAACTTCTCGCAGCCGAGTGATTGCAATTAAATGCATTTTAGTAAGCAGATTATAATTATAGCATTCTCTCAAAATGAGAGAATAGAGTCAATAGGCAAATTGATACTAAATATACTTGATACTGAACAGGCAGGGATGCCTGTTCCACAAGAGGTACTATTTAATTAAGTTTTTGACTTGGTTGATGATGCTTACTGGGTCAATACCTTGATGTGGGAACTGTTCCCAAAGTCCACCGCAACCTTCTTTGTGGGTAGCAAGGTAGTTATATTTAGGAGTATAACCGCGCTCTAGTAGCCAAGAACCGAAACGACTTCCTAAACCTGTGCGACGGTTGAATGCTTCTACAACAAGAACGAAAGGCGCCTTACCAATTTTCGCTATCATTTCTTCATCGACGACGTTTAATGTAGGTTTGTTGATTAACCCTACATCTATTCCTTCTTGCTTTAAACGTTCGACTGCATCAAGTGAACGGTATAAAGCATCGCCAAAACTAACAATATAACCTTGTGTTCCTTCGCGTACTACTTCATCTTTGCCAGGAACGAATTTATAGCTATCTCCAAATAACTCTTTGCCATCGTTACCTTTAATTGTCGGTACTTTAGAACGAGTTGAGAAAATAAATCGTAGTCCTGGGTCAGAGAATATTGCTTCTACACAAGCTGTCATTTGATTTGTGTCTGCTGGGAAGTATAGACGTGTTTCATGACCATCATCTAAACCGTTGTCGGCAAACATATTATTTAAACCAAAGTGGCAGGTATTATCTGCCATGTCATCAATACCCGCATGGGAGAAGTGACATAGCACGTTCGAGTAGTTCAACCGTGCCATTGTAATTTCGGATATACACATTTCTAAAAATGCAGAAAATGTGGCAAAAATTCCTTGCTTGCCAGGTTCCATACCAAACCCAGCAGCAGCAGAGAAGTTACCACGCTCCATAATACCGGAAGGTACAAACACTTCTGGATATGCATCGTGAATTTTCTTCAAACCGCATGACCCTTCTAAGTCACTATCGATAACTTTGACTTTTTCTTTACGTTCTGCTTCGCTCATTCTACTTAATATATTCACCACCGCTTCACCAAAGACGTTACGGTTGGCGCCCCATTTATCGCTAGAACCAAGGAATGTATAAGTTTGTTTGGGTTTTTCGATATTTTTGAGATATTCGACTGCTGCGTTGTGTCCGTGTGACTCTAAATATTTAATTGCTAAATCTACAGATATTACATCATGACCGTGAGTTGAACCTTCTAACCCTTCTATTGCCGGACACATGGGACGCTTGTTAATAACAGCGATTGGACCTGGGGTATTTACTGCTTCACATAAACGACGATATAAGTCATCTATATCTTCCCCGTCTCCCTCTAATACTTTTATACTATGACCTTCTAGAGTTTTAGCAACACTAAAGCCAGGTAGATATTTAGATGGATGCCCAGCTATTGTTACATCGTTATCGTCAATGATTAATTTTACATTTAGATGTAAAGCGGCAGCTAAACGCGCGGCTTCAGCATCGTTACCTTCTTGTTGCGAACCATCAGAACCCAAACAAAAAACCGTTTTACCTGGATGTGCCATTGCGACACCGTTGACGTAAGGCCACATATGACCCAGGCGCCCAGAACTAAATTTTACACCAGGAGTTAAGCCAAGTTCTGGGTGTCCTGGTAATTTGGAATGTGCTTCGCGATAACGTAGAAGTTGCTGTTCTGGTAAATCACCATGCAACGCTGACATTAAATATTGAGTACCAACTCTATGTCCAGCTTCATCAAAGAATATGGGCACAAACTTATCAGTGGCACCTCGAAAGAATGCATCGAGAATCATTACTTCTGGCACTGTATCGTAAGGTCCACCCGTATGACCACCCACTCCTCTAGCTGCTCCAGTGGCAGTAAAAAAAACTATCGCATCGCGACAAAGTTGAATATTCGCAACTAGTGCTTCTCTTTGCTCTGCTGTCAATACCGTATTTGCCGGATTGAGCGATAAATATTTGTAGGCGCCAAGATTGATTGGAAATTGAGTTGTTGTAGTCATAATTTGTCAACGGGTTGAATAACGCGAAAATGTTTGCTATGAACTTTTTGAGCTTATACTATGAGTATAAACTCACAAACGTGCAATTTCAAGAAAAAAAACGCAACTTCCGGAAAATTAATTATGTTGACTGCCGAACGACGACAATTCATCCTAGAAATTCTTCGTCGTGACAAAAAGGTGCTTTCAGGAGAACTCAGCGCTGTTCTCAAAGTTTCAGAAGATACGATACGTCGCGATTTAAGAGAATTAGCTGAAACGGGTTTACTACAACGTGTACATGGAGGTGCCTTATTAAGTTCTCCTGCAACAGCAAGTTATGCCGATAGAATACAGCAGGCGCCAATAGAAAAAGAAGCAATAGCACGTGCAGCCGCGAAATTGGTACGTCCAGGTCAAGTAGTAATTTTAGATGGTGGTACAACAACACTTCAGGTTGCGCGGCATTTACCTATAGATTTACAAGCCACAGTTATAACAAATAGTCCACCAATTGCTGTAACTTTGGCAGAACATCCTCATATTGAAGTTGTGATGTTAGGTGGGCAACTATATAAAAAAGCTTTAGTTAATATTGGCGCCGCAACAGTTGAAGCTTTACGGATGATACGGGCAGATTTGTGTATGTTAGGGGTATGTAGTTTACATCCAGAAATTGGCATTAGCGTCACTAATTTGAATGAAGCTCATGTCAAACGGGCGATGATAAAGAGTGCTGCGGAAGTAGTCGGATTAGCAACTGCTGCAAAACTCGATACTGCGTCGCCTTATGTTGTTGGCTCGATTCATGCGTTAACTTATTTAGTAACGGCACCTGCTGTACCATTAGAGGTGCTAACTTCTTACAAAGATTTAGGCTTAACAATAATCCGTGAAGATATAAAGTGAATAACTATAACCGATTTCGAGGCGCCTGTGCATAAGTCAATAATCGACTAAAAGTCAAGATATTTTAACTAATCTTCAACTAACTTGAAATTAAAGGATGTATACGTATTTTTGTTCCATATTTAGGAAAATACCAACAACCGCCAAATATACCTTATGAAAAAGCAAAGAATATGTTGGCAATAAATACTGTAATTTATTGTTATGGTAACAAAGTAATGTATAATGCGGAACTGCTGAAATTGCTAATGGCAGAAGCTGGATTTAGCCAAATTGAAGAAGTTAATTTTGGAGAAGGTTTGCTTAGGGTGTCAGACCCAATACTGCTCGGTTAAGCTTTTTTCGGCATCCTAAGCAACGATATTATAAGGGTTTCAGCCTACGTTATCTCCTTAACCGAGCAGTATTGCCTAGAGGAGATGCTTAATACAACTCTCTTGTAAATTACTATAAATTTTTGGAGACTTTGCATAAAGCGTAAGTCTTTTTTTATCGATCATAAATATAGCAATCCTAAATCACTTGTAAAATATTTCCCTTCTTTCTTTCCTTCCTTTGCGTCCTTTGCGCCCTTTGCGGTTCGTTACATAAGCATCATTTTTTACAAATCAATTAGGAATGCTATATATATAATTGTGATGAGAGGAGTATTGCATGTTCTACAGAAGGCAGGGTGTTACGACTTTTATAATATTTGTACTAAGCTATACCCTTTTACTGTACCGATTGCACGATATGGTACATGAGAATTTATGGGTTCATTTATTTTACTTTCTTCAATCCAGGCATAATTATTAGGTGATACTTCCCTAAGTGTATTAACTCTTTCAGCGATATTTTTAGTATAAAAGTTAATTAAGACTCCGGTTTTGCCACCGACATCAACTAAACTAACGGGGGATGATTGGAGAATTGGCGCCACTGTTTCGTTTTCTATAAATTTGCGAAACTCTGGATTATAGTCATTAAAGGCGCCATTATATCCCAATACTGCCAAACCAAGCCAAATTGGAATTAGCCATGCTGCGAACCAGTAGTTAAAAAACGTGCGCGTATCAAATCGGTGACGTTGTATCCATACAATAGGTAAAATCAACCATCCGGCGCCTAATACTATAATCAAATTTGTATATTTATAGATTTCTGAATTACCTATTGAATTACTTATGAATAATGTAATTACACCTGTGAGTAATAAAAATATACCCAAAACACCAAACCCAAAACTTAAATAACGCTTAATTATTTTAGTTTGGGTAAGTGCGTTAAGTCCAACAGCTGCGAGTAAAGCGATAAAAGGGAATAGACAAAGACTGTAATGCGATAAGCGGGTTGAAATTAAACTGAGTTCGGCAAATAAAGTTACTGGGAACCCAACTAATATTGATTTATATTTAAATTGCGGACGCTTGATTATAGTCAATAAACCAAACAGGGCAAAAAAGAACCAAGGAAAGGATTTAGCGGGTACGTTCCACATGTAAAAAATAATTCCATTCCCACCTCGTTCTTTTGAACCAACATTAAAGACAAAATCTAATATCTGAAAAATACTTCCGCTTCCGTAATGTGAATAACTAAGCCAAAGCCAAATAACAGTTGGAATCAAACCAACTATAAAACCTATATATAAATATGGATTATTCAACAAACGATGGCGCCTTTCTAGGGAAGTAACAAATGGTAATAAAGCGATAATTGGTAAAATAATCATTAAACTGCGGACTAATAAACCTAAGCCAAAACATATTCCACTCACGAAGCATAATAAATTATAATGCGTCAAGTATCGTTTGGAATATGGCTTGGGGCATAGCTCCGCTTTGAGTAAAAATAAGATTCCCGAAAGTACCAAAAAAACCATGCTGACATCGGGAGTACCTAAACGGCAATATTGTAACCAAAGGAATTCTACGCTAAATATAGCAGCAGCTAGCCATGCTATTGTTCTATCTAATATAATTTTGCCTATTTCATATAAAATAAATATAGAGAGTGTGCCTAAAATCATGCTAGGGAGACGAACGCTCAACTCGTTGACACCAAATAACTTGTAGAAAAGTGCAATTATCCAGTAAATGCCGGGTGTTTTATGATGTGGACTATTCCAAGGATGTATCCATTCGCCAGAGTCGAACATGAGACGTGCGCGAGTTGCGTAAAGTCCTTCATCATGTGCCATCAAACTGCTATTGCCAGAACTAAATAGTAATAAAGGTAGTATCAAAAATAACAAACTCACATACGAAAATACTTGTGAGTATTGAAATTTTAACCAAAGGGAATGAATATTTTTTTCTAGGTGCAACATGAAAGGATTGTATGCTAAAAATTTAATTGACACACAAAAAACCGGGTTTTTCAGCAAAATCGTTATTTCATTGCAAAATATTAACAAACGAACCCGGTTTCTAACAGGTTTCTTTTCTTGTCTTTTTTAATTGTGTTTTTTGATTGTGTTTTTTGATGGTGTTTTTTAAAATATATGAGGTACTAAAACGTATCATACACATTTAATTGTGATACAAGACAATATCATATTTTTGCTTTTTTTGCCAAATAAATCTTGAAAACGTAAACGAAACCTAAGATATTTATGCTCCTTAGACCAAACCAACGTACTAAGCTAGACGACAGTAACGATAAATTGTTCTATTCTGAACCACGCTTTGTCACCCATGTAGACGAAGGCTTTATTCAACAGCTTACAGATTTGTATCGCCAACTGTTAAAACCAAATACGCGCATTTTAGACATGATGAGTAGTTGGGTTTCGCATCTACCAGAAGAAATAGAATTTTCTCATGTCGAGGGACATGGACTTAATGAAAAAGAACTCGCACGAAACCCTAGGTTGAACCACTATTTCGTTCAAAATTTGAATGAAAACCCGAAGTTACCGTTGCTTGACCAAGATTTTGACGCCGTTATCAACTGTGTCTCTATACAATACATACAGTATCCAGAAGCAGTATTTTCAGAAATTCACAGAATTTTAAAACCTGGTGGCGTAGCAATATTTAGCTTTTCTAACCGCATGTTCTTCCAAAAAGCCATTGAAGCTTGGCGTGAAAATTCTGAGAAAGGTCGAGTTGAATTAGTCAAAAGCTATTTTAATAGTGTACCTGGCTTTACTTCTCCCGAAGTCATCGCCCGCCAATCTCAAGTTCCGAATTTACTACAATGGTTAGGCGCCGGTGGTGGTGACCCCTTTTACGCTGTAGTCGCTTATAAAGAATAGTGCTAGGTAGAAAGTGCTGAGTGCTAAGTAAAGTTAGGAGTTAGGAGTTAGAAGTTTGAGTTAAGAATAAAAACTCATCACTCAGCACTATTGTTTATATTTTCATGACATAAGCTACCTAACAGGTTAAATTCGAGGTAAAGCTTTAGTGACATCCGCTTTATGTGCAGTTCAAGGAGATAATACAATGTCTTTTCCCCGTATACGTAGAATATTAGCAGCCTTACTGCTATCTGTTATATTGATAACATCCACAACTGCTTGTGCAACAAAGGCGCCAGGAAGGTTTGATGCCGCACAGCAAGAAAGCAGTCAAAAGCGTAGCGGTCAAGCCGTTGCGAAGAATGCGACTCAAGGTAGCGAATTTAACAAACTGTTTC
Organism: Calothrix sp. PCC 7103; assembly: GCF_000331305.1. Classification (GTDB taxonomy): domain Bacteria; phylum Cyanobacteriota; class Cyanobacteriia; order Cyanobacteriales; family Nostocaceae; genus Dulcicalothrix. The sequence goes on from NZ_KB217478.1 coordinate 3,583,141, forward strand.
CTTCAGATGGCGGTGGTTTTGACGTAGTATTCACTCAAGAGAAAAAAGGTTTCGCAGAAGCGAATTTAAAAGAAGGCGGTAAAGTAGTAGCACAATTAGCAATTTCCGATACTACCAGCACACCCGCAACTGCTGCTGGCTATAAGACTAGTACAAAACAGGTTGGTGGATATCCTGCAAAAACTTTGGGTAAAACTAAAACATCGATTTTAGTTGGTAAGTACCAAGTTTCTGCCATATCCAAAGACCCATCGTTTACTGACAGTGACAGAGAAGCTTGGCTTCAGAAATTTAACCTCACAAGGTTGTCAAAGCTGCAATAATTTCCCTCTCCATTGACGACACAATCAGTTAAACGTACTCTAAACAGGATTAATAATGAGTAAACCAATTCAAGATTTAGTTGACGGATTACCAACTGGTGGCTTGACAATTTCAATGTTAAATGCATTAGATTTTGCGGCGCCTGGTCAGTGGCAAAACATAACTGGTTTTGTCAACACAATTCAGCATGTGACAGGGGAAACAGACGACGATGTAGTTCAGCAGATTGGCGAACGCGCGATATATTTATATAACGACCGTTCACAAGGATACCAAACTGCGATGTGGCTGTATCAAACTGTTGATGGTACAGATAAAGCATTAGGTGCCGCAGCGTTAGCGAATAAAGTTGGCGAAACATTTTCGTTTTTGGGTTTTCTCGATAAAGTCACACCCAAACCCGACAAAGCTCAAACAATCGATTTATCTTTAAAACTTGTAACTGAGTTAGTCGCATTTTGCCAAATCAACGGTATTCCTGGTGATAGCATTGGTGACTTCGTAGCTGCACTAGGAGAATATAGCGGTGAGTCATCTATCCGCATGGCAGCTTTGGTTTGCGTCGATGCTTTACTACCTTTAGGCCCCGACTTTATTCAGAAGGTAACATCGAGTCTTGGAGCAATGACACCGCAAGACTTAGAGCAAAACTCGACTTTCAACAACATCAAAGATACTATTCCTGGTCAAACTTCAGGAGGTAAACTTGATTTTATTGGTCAAAGCTTTGACTCAGTAAAAGGCTGGATGAGTGACTTAGTTGTTTCTCGTGGTCTAACACCTCAAAAGGTTTTAAACAACGTCAACAATTTCATGCAAATTGCAGACGATAAGTTAGATTACGTCGCAGCGTTTATCGATGTGTCCACAAATTATTATGAACACACTGGTACGCAAACTCTAGCACGGCGCCTGATTGAACGCGCATTTGCAGAACTGTAGATATAGAAACCCGGTTTCTTGAAGAAACCGGGTTTCTTTTAAGGTAACTTTAAATTAGAAGTAATTTCGCTTAAAAAAGGCTCAAACACTGCTAAATTTTCGTACTTCTCAAATTTTGCGCTTTTCCCAGCAGGGTTATATGCTGTATTAATTACATATACTGAATTTCCATCGAATGCTACATATTTCAAATGTTGCTCACTAACTCCACCATCGCGTTTGAGACCAGTGAAACCGTAGCGTACACCTTGGAGTTGTCCAATATTCACGAGTTGCGGTGGATAACCTGAAAAATTCACTTTATTTTCGTAACTTTTTTGACGCTTTTTATAATTAACTACGTATTCGTCTGTAACCCAAGCATTGAGCGCTTCTTTTATTTTCCCTTTGTAATTGGGATTTTGATAGTCAATTTTAGCATCAGCAGGAATACCCGCACTAATTAGCATCATTTTAAACTTCGGTTGTTGAGAAAGTGGGTAAATTTCCATTTTGACGGAACCCAAGTTTTTACCATTAGAGGAAATGCACAATAATGGTGCGTCCCCATTACATGGTGCAACATTCCAACCAACTGGCGCGGTTTTTGTTCTTAAGACATTGTTCCAAACGTTAGTAGACGCTTGGGATGGTTGTATTGTTACAGCAGATGCAGGAGAAGCTGTTACAGTTGGCGTTATGCTAGGCGGTGTTGGTTGCGGTCGTACATTGTTATCATTACTTGTATTTTTAAATACAGATTTCAATATGAACGGTGATAGTGCAAGTAAAATAAGACCGATTAATAGATGATAGACTCGCAAAAATTTGCTCCTTCGCTGTATTAGTACCTAATTGTAAGTAGAGACGCGATTAATCACGTCTTTACTGTGAGTGTTTGTTGTATTTATAACACTGCAACATTAAATAAAGATACATAATAACCGACCCATAAAGAAACCGGGCTTCTTGTAAAAGCCCGGTTTCTGTTGGAGATGATATGCGTTTACTTAAAATGCTGGCGCATTCTGCGATTTTGCTTTCTGCGTGCAACAGCTTTACGCTTATGTTTTTGCAAGGGAGTCTCAAAGTGACGCTTGGTTCTAACATCTTGGAGAATACCCGCTTGCGAAACTTGACGCTTAAATCTCCGTAAAGCGGACTCTATTCCTTCATTTTCGCCTAAAACTACTTGCGTCATTAGTACAACTCCTTATATTTGTGAATATTTTAACTCAAGTGTGAACAGTAAAAACCAGCAGTTCAAGAGCGATGAAAGCTTATAACTGCTGGGGGAGTAATCAAATCAAAACTTGTGAAATCTTTGCGTTATAAGCTTAGTAACGACGACCACCACCTCGGTTGCCACCACCCCAACCTTCGCGTGATGGGCTTCTTTCCTCGCGAGGTCTTGCTTTATTAACTTTTAAATCACGTCCCATCCATTCCGCTCCATCCAGAGCTTCGATTGCTGCATCTTCTTGCGAGCTGCTTTCCATCTCAACAAATGCAAATCCGCGCATCCGACCTGTCTCACGGTCGGTGGGTACCTTGACACTACTGACTTTACCGTATTCTGCAAAAACACGCTTTAGATCATCTTCCGTAACTTGATAGGATAAGTTACCTACATAAATAGACATTGGGATCTCCAAAATCGGGACACGTAGAGAATTAGATTCGGAGAAACCGTTTTAAAAGCTAAAATGATTTTCACAACCGAATATAAATCTTAGATAGCCAGTATAGCAGATTATTCTAGCATAGGGGTCGGTTTTGAAGCAAAGGTTAACCTTCGTATTCAAGGGTTTGACACGTTAGTTGACGGCGCCTCAACCCGTCTTTATTATACTAGTTGGCATAATTATAGGGGCACTGTTGAACGGCGCCCCTACGTGATTGAAATATGGTAATTATAATTATGCTTCTTCCCAGAGTTTACGAACATAGTCAGGTAGCCAACTAGCTATTTCCTGAATACGTTCAGAGGAAAGTTCTTCCTTGGTAGCAGAAAATACAGCCTTTACGACTTGTTCACGGTCTACTTCGTGCGAAAAACTACTCTCGTTAGCAACCCGGAATAAGAAACGGTCGGAATCGATTTTAAAGATTCCAGGGCCTTGCCACGGTGGACGAACGCGACTCAGAAAGCCTACAATTGGGTTTGTATCGTGCCATAAATCGGCAATTTCCATTTGCAGCGATTTATCTTCTGCTGGTAGTGCTTCTTTGTGTAGTTCTGACTCAACTCGGTCAGCAGCTTCGGTTGTCATTAAGTCACGCATGACTCGGAAGACAACCTCGGTTACATCTCTAGCATCAAAAATATCTTCTAAACCACTTTTGAGCAACACTTTTTCTAAAAATGGCAAATCTTTAGAAGCGATAGGAATTGATGCTCCCCCTGATGCCTTTGATAACTCAGTTTCAATTTTATTAAGTAATTTGCGCCCTTTCTCAGTAATTTCGCCTCCCTCAAACTCTATTTTTTCTGGGTGCAAAATTTCTTCAGCTAATTTTTCTGGTTCTGCATAAGCATTTCCAGAAAATTGAGCTTTGATAAAGTGATTTTGATTAAGATAATCTAAATGTCCTAAAAGGTCAGTTTCGGTGACATTTAACCCTGCTAAGTCAGTTTCTTCAAATTTAACTTCATGCATTTCTTGCCCACTATCGCTAATTTTTTTTAGAATAGTGTAGGCAATATCTTTCCGAATTGTAATCGGCATTCCACCCTCCGCAAATTATTTAATTAACACATAATCGTAGGTGCGGCTTTTGCCCCACTTACTAATCTATGACACAAACCGCAAATTTCTAAAATACTCAAGTATGACTATCTAAGTTATTAAATTATTAAAAAAAACATGTATTAACATCTATCACTAGTAACACTTATATATCTACCGATAGTTGGAGAACCGGGTTTCTATGTCAAATTATTGTTTTCTTACAAGATATTGACAAGAAACCCTAGAAACAGGGTTTCTAAGATTTGTCAGTTCCTAGTTGCAAAGCATAAAGATTTGCATAAACTCCATTTAAAGCAATGAGTTCAGTATGGGTTCCCTGTTCCAAAATTTGCCCTTGCTGAATTACCATAACTTTATCAGCTTGCGTTACAGTACTAAGGCGATGGGCAATAACGAAACTTGTACGATTTTCGAGAATTTTGGCTATTGCATCTTGTACTAACTCTTCGGTGCGAGTATCGATGCTGCTAGTTGCTTCATCTAAAATTAAAATTCTTGGGTTGACCAAAACTGCCCGTGCAATACTAACGAGTTGTCTTTGTCCTTGGCTAAGGGTTACACCACGGGCGCCAACCACAGTATCATAACCTTGTGGCAGCGTCATAATAAATTCGTGGACGTTAGCTACTTTAGCAGCAGCTTCAATTTCTGTAGTTGTTGCATCCGGGCGCCCAAAAGCGATATTCTCGGCAATGCTACCACTGAACAATATCATGTCCTGAAGCACAATCCCAATTTGAGAACGTAAAGAAGCTTGTGTAACAGAGCGAACATCTATACCATCAACTTTGACTCTTCCGCTAGTAACATCGTAAAAGCGTAATATCAAGTTAATAATTGTACTTTTACCTGCTCCAGTGGCGCCAACAAGCGCTATCATTTGTCCTGGTGCAGTGCAAAAAGTAACATTTTTCAGCACAGTTTGATTTGGTTTATAGCCAAACGAAACATTTTCAAAACTAACTCCACCTTGAATTGGTGGTATTTCCATAGCATCAGGAGCATCTTTAAGCTGTGACGGTTCGTCTAAAAGCAAGAAAATTCGCTCAAGTCCAGCAACTGCTGATTGCGCTTGGGTGTAAAATTGGCTTAATATTTGAATAGGTTGGAAAAACTGCTGAACGTAAAGAAGAAATGCCGTTACCGTTCCCACCGTCATTTTACCTGCCACCGCAAGATAACCACCATACGCTAATACACCTCCAAGCGAAAGGGTATTTAAAAGATCAATGGTAGGTAAAAATGCTGCCGTTATTGCTGTTGCCTGAATGTTCGCATCTCGATTTATCGCATTCAAACTGCGAAAATCGTTTATATTGCGCTCAATTCGGTTAAAAGCTTGTGCTTCTCTAACGCTGCTTAAATCTTCCTCTAATCTACTAGATAATTCGCCTATACTAGTACGAGTTAAACGGAATTTAGCACGCGCCCATCCTCCAAATAATGTAGTAATAATAATTACTAAAGGCACTAGTATATTACTTAGCAACCCTAACTGTAAATTTACAAATAGCATAGCTAAAGCAATTCCAACTAAACTAAATACACTACCAACGATTTGAGCAATAGCGAGTCCAAATACTTGGTTTACAGTACTAACATCATTAAGCAAGCGACTCATTAAGTCACCTGCTGAACTCGTATCAAAGAACGAAAGAGGTAAAGTTTGTATTTTTGTAAAAATATCTTGACGAAGTTGCGCGAGTACGTTTTGAGTAATCCAGTTGGTGCGAAGAATATGTCCGCGAAACGCCGAAAATCCGATTAAATACACAGCTAGTACAACAACTAGCATTTGCATCAATCCAGAAAAATTACCCTTGGCAATTAAATTATCTATCGACCAACCAATTAAAAAAGGCGCCACACCTTGCGAAAAGGCGCCGATAGAAACAAAAAAAACCGCTACAGGAATTTGTTGACGATAAGGAATAAGATATTGAGCAAAACGTCGCAGAGTAGAAGGTTGAGAATCCATGTAACGTAGGGGCAGGTTGACAGATATCCTAATTGTGAATGAAAAATCAACTAAACCCGTCCCCCATCATCACATTTTATGAGGAGTAATTACTAGAGAGTACAAAAATGTAACATTTCCGGAATAAGTTGGACATTTATTCAGTGGATATCCAAGTGGATAGTTTGATTTGCTCCATAGGATACCATCTACATTCGATGTAACTTTAGCCATCAGATAGTGTTTAGTATCACTGTTTTGGGAGGAAACTATACTGAGATTTGCATGTAATTTCGCCAAAGTTTAACTTGAGAGGATTTTTTGTAATGACCAATTATATACAAATCTCCGCTGGATACTCTGGCAAATCAGCTTTTTCTAGGCGTTGGCTAAGTTACTTGCTTTTAGGTCTTACTACTAATGTCGCTTTTTGGGCTTCAGCTTTTCTCTATCTGAAGGTTACACCACCAACTTACATCAGTTATTCGGCTGTTAATTTGCCAGGTTCAAGTACAAATGCCAATGTCAGTTTACCGGGGATTGGGCAAGCTTCTTATGAAAATATCTCTCCCTATGCTAGTAGTTCTTCTCAAGACCCAAGAGAAAACTATAAATTTATTGCACAGAGCGAACCTGTACTAAAAGCTGCTGCTGCTAATTTGAATATGTCTCTAGGAGAGTTTGGCGAACCACGAATTAAGGTAGTAGATAATACCACCGTTATGACTGTGGAATTCAAAGGTACGAGTCCTCACGAAGCTCAAAATAAATCTCTAGCTTTTCACAAAGCTTTGGAAGCTAGACTTAATCAGTTAAGAACTCAAGAAGCTGTTCGACGAGATGTCGGTTTTCAAACGGGTCTTAATTCCTCACAGAAAAAACTACAAATAGCTCAGAAGAATCTTTCTGATTATAAAGCTAGCTCAGGTTTAAACTCCGACGCTCAAATTAAAGACCTGACGACCAATATTGAAGAGTTACGCAGACAGCGAGCCGAAGTATTAGCGAGTCAGCAACAAACTAGTACTCGTTTACAGCAATTATCAGCTAATTTAAAACTATCGGCGCCGCAAGCTACAGATGCTTTTACTCTTCAAACAGACCAGGTATTTCAGCAGAACTTAAAAAATTATAGTGATGCTAGTGCTAGTGTAGTTGTTCTAGAATCAAAATATTTACCTGACCATCCAATATTAGTTTCTGAGAAAGCCAAACGAGATGCTGCTCAATCTGCTTTGCTCGCACGCAGTCAATTAATTTTAGGGCGCCCAGCTAATATAGAAACGATAAAAACTCTTAATCTTAGTAGTAGTGTTTCTGGTAACAGTCGGGAGCTTCTTTTACAACAACTGGTTACAGTTCAAGCAGATCAAAAAGGACTAGCAAGTCAAGCTCAAGCAATAAACGAACAAATTAACTTGCTTGAAAGTAGACTTAAAAACCTGACGCAGCAAGAGTCTAAATTAGATGCACTCAAACGAGATATGCAAGTTGCTGAGGCAGTGTTTTCTTCTACTTTAACTCGATTGGATATTGGCAAGTCAAATACTTTTGGTTCTTATCCACTAATTCAAATTTTAACAGAGCCTAGTTTACCAGATACTCCGACTGAGCCAAAGAAAGCATATGTTTATTTAGGTGCTGCCATTGGTTCACTTTTTTCAAGCACTGGTTTTTTACTGCTTTGGTTACGTGCAAATAAAAATAAACCTTCTAAAAACTAGTTTTGTAGTAACAATTAAATGAAGCCTAATAACTTCCCCGAACGAATTATTTGGTACTCAATTATAAGTACTTATGGTTGTTACCTGATTGGAGGTCTTTATATTGTAGCTCCAGTAATTGCTTGGATACTATTATTTTACCTAATTAAGAAACTATGGCAGCAAAACGAAAGCACTTCTGAAGCTGAAAAAATAATTATTCCTTGGACTGTTTGGTTATGGATAATAGGTATGCTAATTGAAGAGGTAGCTTTAATTATTGGGCATTTGGATTTTAATTTGGGGACTGGAATGCTCATAAAATCTTCTATTGGCTGGGCTAGAAGCTGGGCTTTAATGGCTATATTTCCGCTTATTGGCTGTTTACCAATTCGTCCTCAATTACTCTACCGTGCTGTTTGTATACTTGGTTTACAAACTTTAATTTTACTACCTATTTTTATACTTGCTTATATTCTGCATTTACCTAATCAACTTTATGTTTCACCACTCAAAATTGTCGGGGGACCAGGCCCGGAGTTTTTTGAAGTTTTGCTTTATGAAATTGATTTAGATGGTACACCGAGATGGCGCCTATTTACACCTTGGGCGCCTGCTTTGGGGCTTGTTGCCAATATTTACTTTGTTTTAGCATTACAAGAAAAGAGCAGAAAATGGCGCCTATATGGCATTCTTGCTGGCTTAATTATGTCTTTAATTTCAAAATCTAGACTGGCATTATTAAGTCTTCCAGCAGTTTTAGTTACAAGTTGCTCTCTGAGCCAGTTGACTAAACCTATCATTCTAATTTTTATGGGTTTTATGTCATTTTTAACGAGTATATTTGCTTCACCAATTTTGAATGTGGTGAGTGAATTTTGGGATAAAGTCAAAGGCGCCCGTGCAGACTCTACGCGCGTTCGTGGCGCCTTATGGCGTATTGCTCTTGAACGCTGGCATGAAGCTCCTATTTGGGGTCATGGTGTCGTGGAACGTGGACCCCACTTAGTAGAATATATGTTCATCGGTTCCCATAGTACTTGGGCTAGTCTTCTATTTGTAAAAGGTATTGTCGGATTTTTTGCATTTGCCGTTCCTTTCTTATTAAGTTTTTTAAATTTACTGTTTAATACTCAAAAAAGCCAAACGGCAAGAGTCAGTTTAAGTATTATTTTAATATTATTTTTTGCTAGTTTTGGTGAAAACTTAGAAACATTAACATATCTTTTTTGGCCAGGATTAGTCATGATGGGCATTGCATTCAAAGAAAAAATACCCAGAAACCGGGTTTCGTTACTAACTCTTAATGAAAATAATAATTTTATGTAAAAATCCGGTACATTTATGTATAAACTTAAGCAAAAATTATCTGGACAATTTATTCGTAATGTTGGTTGGTTAGGGGGAGCAGAATTAGCAAATCGTATCTTCCGTTTAGGAACAACAGTGACTTTAGCTAGACTGCTAAATGCTTATGATTACGGACTAGTTGCCATTGTGATGACAACTTATGAATTTACAACTGTTTTTACCTTAAGAGCAGGAATTGGGTCTAAGATTATTCAGACTGATGAGAAAAATTTAGAGATTATATGCGAAACATCATACTGGCTAAATTGGATTTTATCTATAGCACTTTTTCTGATTCAGTGCATTTTGGCATTTCCGGTTGCTTGGTTTTATGGGAATAACCAAGTTATTTTACCTATTTGTGTGATGGCATTAGTTTATTTAATGTTGCCTATCTTCTCTGTACAGTCAGCATTAATTCAGCGAGAAAATCGTCTAAAAATTACTGCAATATGCAATGCTTTGCAGTCGTTATTAAGTAATATTATTACTATATTTTTAGCTTTATTGGGTATGGGAATATGGGCTATTGTCTTACCGATTGTCTTGACAACTCCAGTATGGATTGTAATAAATTATATGAATCATTCCTGGCGCCCTAAGATGTCTTTCAGTCTTAATCAATGGCAAGAAATTATTAAGTTTGCTAAAAATATTCTCGGTGTTGAGTTACTAAATAAGTTAAGAGCTAATTTTGATTATTTACTTGTTGGACGTTTTTTAGGTGTTGATGCTTTAGGAGTATATTATTTCGCTTTCAATGCAGGATTAGGAATTAGCATGAATGTGATTAATGCCTTAACGTGGTCTTTATACCCCCATCTTTGTGCAGTTAGTGAAAATTTTAAGCTATTCAAGCAGCGTTATTTAAGCAGTCTGAAAACTATTTCTTTAATTGTAGTTCCGCTTGTTTTCCTACAGTCAAGTTTAGCTCCGTTCTATGTACCAATTATTTTTGGGCATAAATGGGTAACAGCAATTCCCATACTTATACTTATCTGCCTTTCAGCGGCGCCACGTCCATTCGGTGATGCTGCCTCTATGCTACTAAACTCCGTAGATAAAAGTCATATCAATCTTTACTGGAATCTAATTTTTACTGTATTTTTTGCAATTTCTTTGTTATTAGCTGTAAAGTGGGGAGTCTTTTGGGTCGCTGCAACCGTATTAATTACTCATGTAATAGCAATACCTATATTTACAGTTTGGGCTAGTAATTATGCTCTACAAAATAAACCTATTCAAGAAGTTATAGGCAATTATTAATAAATTTTCTAAGGAGTACAAACTGCAATGGAAACTATATCCGTCATTATTCCTGCTTACAATGCTGAACGTTTTATTTTAGAAACAATTGAATCAGTTCGTCAACAAACAGTCTCAAATATTGAGATAATTGTAATTGATGATGGCTCTACTGACCAAACTGTAGAACTGCTGAATACAGTCAAAGACTCTCGTCTTAAAATTTTTTCATACGAAAATGCTGGAGTTGCAGTTGCTCGTAATCGTGGTATTACTCATGCAACAGGTGATTACATTGCATTTCTTGATTCTGATGATTTATGGAGTTCAGACAAGTTGGAATTACAACTTACAGCTTTACAACAGCATCCAGAAGCAGGAGTTGCTTATAGTTGGACTTGCTTTATAGATGAACAAAGTAAATTTTTATATCACCATGAAAAGTTTTTGTTTGAGGGTCATGTTTATTCTCAGTTGTTAGTTAAAAACTTTTTTGGTTGTGGCTCAATTCCGCTAGTTCGCAAACAAGCGATTGATTCTGTTGGTACATTTGATAGTTCTGTAACACCTGTTGAAGATTGGGATTATTGGTTACGTTTAGCAGCTAAGTGGTCTTTTGTTGTAGTTCCTAAAACTCAGATTTTTTACCGTAAATCAACAAACTCATTATCAACAAAAACTGAGTTGATGAAAAAGAGTTGTATTAAAGTTCACGATACTGCTTTTAAGAAAGCTCCACCAGAACTACAATGCCTTAAAAATCAAAGTCTAGCAAATATTTATGAATATTTGACTCACATGAGTTTAGAAAATATTCCTGGTCAGCATGGAGCTAAAATAGCGAGTCAAGAGTTACAAACGGCTGTTCGATTAAATCCAAAGCTTTTGTTAAACAGAAAAGTTCAAAAGTTAGCTACAAAATTAATATTGATGCAACTACTGTCACGTGAAATAACTAAAGATTTTACAGGATTTTTTCGCCTAATATTTTCAAACCCTGCAACTTAAATAGTCTGTAAGGTGGGTAATGCCCACCCTACTTAAATAAACCAAAGGTATAGATAGATGACATTTCAAGAAAAAATTAAACGTGTTCCCAACAAAATCAAAAGAATTATTCTACAATTTGGAGTTATTAGAGTTATCTCAGAATTTTTGTATCAAAGAAGAATCAAAAAATATGTTAAATATTTACCAAAACTTGACTTAGAAGACTTAAAGAAAGTCGAGTCTTTACATGAAGAAGGAGTTTTTATTACCTCTTTAGAAGAATTAGCAATTCCGTCAACATCTTTAGTAAATGCTAGCGCTAAAAAGTTATTACCAGAATTATTAGCCTTTTCTAACTATGAATCTGACGATGGGAATTATGTAATCAGCTTACCTTTATTTAAATTAATGAAGTATCCAGAAATTTTTTTGTGGGGACTCGAAGAACGATTACTCAATATTATTGAAAATTACATTGGTCTTCCTGTACTATATCACGGCGCTCATTTCCGTAGGGAGGTTGCAAATGGAAAACTAATTGGTGTTAGGCAATGGCATATAGATATAGAAGACCATCGTATGGTTAGAATCATCATTTATTTAAATAATGTGACTTTGAATGGTGGACCATTTGAATATATTTCAAAATCTTTAAGTATATCGTTACATAAAACTCTTCAATACACTTCTGGTTTCATCTCAGATGAAATTATTAAAACAATTGTTCCTATATCTAATTGGAAACCTTGCCTTGGAGGTTCTGGGACAGTAATTTTTAGTGATACAGGCAATATTTTTCATCGTGCCAAACCACCTGTAAAAGTAGATAGATATTCAATCACTTATTCATACACATCTAGACGACCTATAAAAATTTTTAATAAAGCTGTATTGACTAGAGATGAGTTATTAGAACTTTCTACTAAACTATCACTACGTCAGAGACAGTGTATTTTGGGTTACAGCAATTTTTAGAAACCGGGTTTCTTTATTGAAATCTTGTAATACAAATAACAATTTTGCTTAAAAACTCGGTTTCTTATCGTTTCTTCTCTTACAATATGAAAAAAGTATCTGTAATTATTCCTGTTTATGGAGTCGAGAATTATATAGCTGCGACTATACAATCTGTTCTCGCTCAAACCTATACAAATTTTGAGTTACTTATTATTAATGATGCAACTCAAGATAATAGTATAGAAATTTGTCAAAAATTTGTAGACTCTAGAATTAAAATCATTCACCAAGCAAATCGAGGACTGTCTGGAGCTAGGAATACTGGTATTCGCCATTCAACTGGAGAATATTTAGCTTTTATCGATGGAGATGACCTGTGGTTGCCACAAAAGTTAGAAAAACATATTGCTCACTTAGAAAAGGCGCCTGATGTTGGAGTTAGTTTTAGCCGCTCTAGCTTTATCAACGAAGCTGGAAAATTAAGTACATACCTAATGCCTAAGCTTCAAGAAATAACTACACCTTATTTACTTGGTCGCAATCCAATTGGCAATGGTTCAGCAGCAGTGGTTCGCAGTTCAGTTTTTGAAGCAATTAAATTCCAAGATAATCTTTATGGCGCCGTAGAAAACTTTTATTTTGATGAAAACTTTCGCCGCGCGGAGGACATTGAATGTTGGATACGCATTTCCATTCAGACCAAATGGCAAATAGAAGGCATTTCTGAAGCTCTAACTTTATATCGGGTTAATACAAATGGACTTTCAGCAAATATTCTTAAACAGTTAGATTGCTGGGAACAAGTGATTGAAAAGACACGTTCCTACGCTCCACAAATAGTTACTCGCTGGGAACACCAAGCAAGAGCTTACCACTTACAGTATTTAGCTCGTAATGCAGTGCGTCTCCAATCTGGCTCAATAGCTGTGCAATTAATTAATCACGCAATAATTGCAAACTGGCGAATTCTTATTCTTGAACCACGTCGCATGTTTTTGACGTTTGCTGCTGCTTACTCGCTTTGGCTTCTGCCGCAGTCTATTTATAAATTAATTGAGACTCTTGGCTTAAAAATAACAGGAGCCAACCAAAAACGGCGTATTCTTCAAGACAAGCTCGATTACCAACAAAGTTGTATTTAATAGGGATATGTCCAAATGAAAAACCAAATGAAAAACCAAATGAAAAAAGTTTCTATTATTATTCCAGTTTACAAAGCCGAGAAATATGTAGCTGCTACCGTGCAATCGGCTCTTGACCAAACTTACAGAAATGTTGAACTCCTGATTATTGATGATGGTTCTCCTGACCGAAGTATAGAAATTTGTCGGCAATTCACAGACCCTAGAATTAAAATTATACGTCAACAGAATCGCGGACTACCCGGAGCAAGGAACACAGGTATTCGACATGCAACTGGAGAATATTTAACTTTTTTAGATGCTGATGACCTGTGGTTGCCCGAAAAACTTGAAAAACACGTAGCTCATCTAGAAAATGCCCCAAAAGTCGGAGTTAGTTTTAGTCGGTCTGCTTTTATTGATGAAAATGGACAACCCTTGGGTATCTATCAATTACCATTACTCACGGGTATCAGTCCATCTTTAGTTCTTTGCCGAAACCCAATTAGTAATGGGTCAGCAGCGGTAATGCGTAAATCAGTTTTAGAAGCGATTAAATTTCAAGATAATCTTTACGGTACTGTAGAATATTTTTATTTTGATGAACATTTCCGCCGCTCAGAGGATATAGAATGTTGGATACGCATTTCTGTTCAAACTAATTGGCTTTTGGAAGGAATTCCTGAAGCGTTGACATTGTATCGAGTAACTTCAAGCGGTTTATCAGCTAATTTACTTGAACAATTAGACTCTTGGGAAAAGGTGATTTCCAAAGCTAGCTCATACGCACCAGAACTAGTTGATAAATGGGGAACACTAGCTAGAGCATATCAGTTAAGATATTTAGCTCGCAAAGCAGTTAGTCTTCAAGATGGTTCTATGGCTGTAGAACTCGTTAATGAAGCTCTGTCTACAAACTGGCGTATCATCGTTTACGAACCACGTCGTACCCTTTTAACCTTAGTTGCTGCCTATCTCATTTTTCTTCTGCCTCAGTCTCTCTACAAATCAATTGAAGCTTTTGCACTTAAGAAAACAGGAGCCACCCAAAGGCGCCGCATTACGCAAGATGTTGCATCCATTTGATTAATGCAAAGAAACCTAGTTTCTAGGTTTTAGCAATCGGCGCCTTAGACTCTTTACAAAAGTGGTCAGGGTGCTTTTGGTATAGGCGAAAACTAGGATAATGCTGTTTTACTATAAGTAATTATAATGAATAGACTTTATTTATCTTTATTAAAAAATACCGTAACGTATCCCTGGCAACGAATACAGCTTCATTTTAGTTGAATATACTTTTATCAACAATTAATATAGATTATGAGTGTTGTTTAATACTAATAAATTATTCATCCGCAAATATAATGGTATATAATATTACATTAACTTTAGCGTAAATTCGCTTCTCAGGCACCTACAGTGTTTTATAGATAAAATAAATTCGATATATTGAGTCTAAATGTAGAAAAGTAAAATAAATAGAATATTTTCATAAAAAGATAAATGGTAAATATTTATACTTATAAATCAAGATAAAAAGCGGTAGAAAAAATCCGTGTAGCTTTTGAGACCAAGGTTGACAAAAGGTTTTTTACTTGCAATAGTGATATGAAGAATTTAGCAATGTGTGCCAACTCTTTGACATCGCCTATGTAAGCTTACGGATTGGTAGAGTTGTGTTAATTATTAATCTTTTTCATTCACTAACCAAAACTACCTCAAAAAGCCATTTATTCGCGCCTTTATACACGAGCTTTTTAGTGTTGGTGTTATTAATCTTGGGGCAGCAAGGCTTTAACATCTGGGTAGAAAACCTTAATTATCAAGCGTCTGATTGGAAAACTCATAGCTTGATAGTACAGCATGAAGGGGAACGCCTATTAAATGCTGTAATCGATGAGCAAACAGCGATTTCAGAAGGTTACACTCACCAACAGTTAATGATAGAAAATTATGGTGAAAGTAGCTTCGCCTTTCGCGACAGCTTTAATAAACTATACAATTTGATGGAGGATAACCCTACCCAACTCCAAGAACTTGATAAAATTAAACATTTACATAACCACTGGCTTTTCAAGTTTAACCAGAACATGCTTTCTAATTATGTTAGTAGTTACCACATGACAGGAGGTACTTTATTCAGTTACTTATGCAGTGAAATTAACGTCTTAATTAAGCATGAGGAAATACTTTTAGTTGAACGCACAAACAGTTTAAAGCAATTAAACCACGTCAAGATTGTTATAAACATTTTCAGCACAGTGATGATTATAGCAGGAGCGGTTTTAAACCTTCAGCGTTTGTATCGACGAGCAGAAATTCCTTTACAGCAGTTGACAGAGACTGGCAAACTTTGGCGCCAGGGTCAAATGTCAGTTCAGGTTGACTATTCATCTAAAGACGAAATTGGTCAACTGGCTGTAGTTTTAGATGGAATGGCAGATGAAACTCGTCACCGTCAGGAACGCATTGAGGTACGTAACCAACAGCTTGAGGATATGATTTGCGCCCTTTCTCATGACTTGCGTACTCCACTGCTTGCGACTCGTACTACCTTAGATGGGATGATTAAAGGAGCTTTTGGGACGGTCTCGGAGACTTGGAAAGCAATATTTGAAGAGTACCGCGAAGCTAATGAGGATATTCTCAAACTTGTGGAAGTCCTTTTAGATGTTTCGCGCTATGAATCTGGACGTGGCGCCTATTTAAACTACGACCCCCTTGACTGGGAAAAGATTTTTGTCAAAGTAATAGCTCAAATCAAAGCTTCTTCAAAGTGTGAATTAAAGTTCACATTAGAAATACCTCAATCACTGCCAACCGTTTACGGTGATGAGTTAGAAATTCAACGGGTCGTGCAAAACCTAATTGATAACGCCGTGCGAGCTAGTTTACCATTACCGGAAATCTCACTTGGGACAAAAAGCTTTGGGGAACAAATACAGGTATACGTGCGCGATAAGGGTTCAGGAATTGCACCACAAGAGAAGGAACGACTTTTTCACCGCTTTATTCAGGGAAAAGGTCGGCATGGCAAAGCAGGACTTGGGTTGTACTTGTGTCGTCAAATAATTGAATCTCACTCTGGCACTATCGGGGTGGAAAGTTCGCCTGGAGAGGGTAGCACCTTTTGGTTCACCCTCCCGGTTGATAGAAGTAAAGCCTGGTTCAATCATCTGCAAGAAATCTAGGAGGCATCATGACCACTGTAAAAGATGAAAAGAAAACTTTGCGGATTTTATTAGTCGATGACCATGCTTTAATCCGTCGAGGAATGAAAGGTCAATTTACCCTTGAACCTGGCTTTAGTGTGGTTGGAGAAGCTTCGGACGGCGCCCAGGCTATTGAATTAGCAACTCAACTCGAACCAGATGTAGTATTGATGGACATTGAAATGCCAGTCATGGATGGAATTACAGCTACCCAGCAAATAAAAAGCAGGTGTCCTGAGACTCGTATTTTAGCATTGAGTGCATTTGGCAAAGATACCCAGGTAATGGGGATGCTCGCAGCAGGTGCAGATGGTTATTGCCTTAAAAGCATTGAATGGGAACAACTCATCGCTGTTATTCAATTAATTCAAATGGGTGGTGCTTATTTAGACCCACAGATAGCTCAACAAGTTGCTCGAATGCTTAACAAAAGCGTTGACACAGGAACTTCCTCTTCAGAAATTCAACAACCAGTTCTCAGTAATCGTGAGCGCGAAATTCTTAAACTTATTGCTAAAGGATATTCAAACCAGCAGATTGCCGATAATCTTTACCTTTCACTAGGAACCGTCAAGTCTTATGTACGTATGGTTCTCAACAAACTTAGTGTAGACGACCGCGTTCAGGCAGCAGCTTTAGCAGTGCGCGAAGGTTTAATTTAAAGTTTTAAGAGCTTTTTGCACACAAATATACAATTCTTCTAATCCTTGCCCCTCCGAGATTTTTTGTTCTGACCAAAAAATGTAAGGTTGATGTATTTGAGAAAGTTGGAAGTTCTCAGGTATCGGTAGGCATAATACCACGACATGAGGGGCAAATAGAGTTATATCATCAACAATGGGAATACCATAGTAAGGAAAAACTTCTAAACTCTTTTTCAAGCAGTAGCTGCTAACACGTTGCACGGTAGTCACATTACTACCAATAACCATAATACGTTGCCTTTCCATAGCAGCTACAAGTTAATTCAATAATTTTTAATGGCATCGTAGAGACGCGATTAATCGCGTCTCTACAAATGATGTGGTGTCGTCGTAATCGCATTTGTTTATCTATTTATAGATGTTGACATTATGGAGTTAAAACTATTTGCACACTACCACCAAGTGGATAGTTAGATGGATAATTTTATCTTGCCATGAGGATGCTTTAAACCTGAGCTTGTGAATAGTCACCAGATAGTATTTTTCACTGTAATTAAAAGAGCAAACTATACAAAGACTTACGTGAAGAAACAGGGTTTATCACTAGCTTCAAATTAGCTTCAAACTATATATATATGGCAGACAGAGTTAGTTTTCTGAACATCAATTTTGATCGGATGCCCGAATCTGAAGCAATCGAACTAATACTAGCGCGGTTACTCAAGCGGCAAGGTGGTCGTGTATATTATGGCAACGCGCATACTATAGTAACTGCTGCCAGAAACCCAGCACTCGCGCAAGCATTGGAGCAAGGTGATTTATTACTTGCAGACGGAAGTGGAGTTCGCTGGGGTAGTGCCTTTTTGGGTACACCGCTAGTCCATAATCTCAATGGCACTGACTTAGTTCCATCTCTGTGCAAAAACGGCGCCGCCAAAAATCTATCAATATATCTTCTTGGCGCCAAACCGAACGTAGCTGAAATAGCAGCAGCAAACCTAAAAAAAGCTTACCCTGGCTTAATAATTGCAGGAACCCAGCACGGGTATTTCTCTGACTCAGAAACCCCACAAATATTAGAAGCAATTAGGTTAGCTCGTCCACACCTACTGTTAGTAGCAATGGGCGTACCATTACAAGAAATTTGGATTGACCAACACGCAAACCTCCTGCCTGGAATTACTTGTATGGGTGTTGGAGGTCTATTTGATTTTGTCGCTCTTCGTATAGCCCGCGCACCATATTTCATTCGTATGCTTGGTATGGAATGGTTGTGGCGCCTAGCAA
This sequence comes from Calothrix sp. PCC 7103, assembly GCF_000331305.1. Taxonomy (GTDB): domain Bacteria; phylum Cyanobacteriota; class Cyanobacteriia; order Cyanobacteriales; family Nostocaceae; genus Dulcicalothrix. The sequence goes on from NZ_KB217478.1 coordinate 3,601,605, forward strand.
TGGAACCAAACCGAATGTGGCGCCGCTACATTATAGGCAATCTTATCTTCTTAAGTTTAGTGCTATCTTTCGCCTCCACTTTAAACCAAGGCGAACAAACAACGTAAAACTTAAAATCAAATCTTTACCAGGCAACTATACTGCTAATGGGTAGAATATAAACTTTGTCATGCTGAACGAAACGTAGTGCAGTGAAGCATCTTAGAGATTCTAGCCTGCGGCAAATGCTCCGCCGGAGCGCTACGCTCAGAATGACATTTCTTACCCGTGTTAAGTATACGTATTAGCCCATCAATTTAATGATACCTTGAGTAACCAGAGATTCTAACTTGTCATCGAGCAATATTTGCTCACGTAGCAACTTCATCTGTTGGTGCGAGAGAATGTGTAATCCTGGATGGACAACATAACCTTTTATGTCGATGCTTTGCGGTTGCTTGCTGTCAGTACGTTTGTATGTAATTGAAGGCATACTTGCATTCATCCTCTGGGCTTATATTACCTACAGTATAGACCATCTTGACATAACAATTAACTTTTGATATTATCTCTCGATTTTTATGCTATACTGAATAAGTATTCTAACCGTTAACGCGGTAAGCATAGCACCATCTGTAGCTAAACCAATTTTATTAATGAGGCTAAGTATAAATTGAAAATTAAAGCGTTGGATATAAAGGATGGTGACCGCATCATTGCTTACTGTAAGAACAAAAGGCAAATCTGCAAGGTGAAACAAATTTTAGATGCTGGGCAGACGAGTGTCACCCTTGCAGTATTCACAACTGAAAATTACCGTGGCTGCTCGGTCTCACACGTAGTCCGGTTTCAATGGGATGCTTTGGTTGAATTAGTAAGCTAGAAACTGCTTTCTCACCAGAAATTAATTATTTGATAATTTACCGCTTTGCGTAAGCAACTAAGGAAACTCCTAATATAACTAGTACTACTCCTGCTATTCTCTCTGGACTGGCAGGATACTTAGTGAGTCAGTCCGAGTGTAGGTGCTGCACCAATTTGAGGTGTGGAAAAAATTGCTGACCATACATATAAAGTTCCCAAGCAACTTCCATCCAACAAATGTCCGAGTTTTCTGTTGGGTTATGCAAAGCCTTGACTCAACCTACAGTACTCTACCGCACTTTCAGTTCGCAATGTCAACCTGCTTAAGAACTAATTAATGTAAATAGCAGCTTTCAAAAGATAGAAATATAAATCCTTCTAAAGTAATAATTTATAAAAGTGTTTTGCTTAAACATTGCATGGAATAAGCAATGCTTTAAGAAAGGCGCCGTAATACCTCTTGCAAACCAAGGGGTGTCAAGTCAAAATAAAGTTTACTGTTCGTGGCATAATGGCACTTAATGTTTAAAGCATTGCCATAAATTACCCACGCAGCGTCAAAAAGGTGCGACAAATACTTTTAATTCTGGGTTTAAGGATTTCACCAAACCTTTAATCTAAAAGTTAGCACAATTACTATCCTGTTTTGCAACTGTAACCACTTGTAACTGGATATTGGGGAAAAAAATGGCAACACAGCAACACCGTACTATTCTTATCGTTAGTGATTGTGCTGAAGACCGCGTGGCTTATCGGCACTGTCTTCTCGAAGAATCAAAGTATAATTATCAAATTTTAGAAGCAGAATCAACGGTGGGGTTAACTTTGTGTTGTGAGACTAAACCAGATTGCGTTTTGCTTGATTTTATCGAGTCAAAGACAGGTGGATTTGAATTTATATCAAATTTACAGGCTCAGATGGGTAAATCATATCTACCACCATTAATAGGAATAACAGAATATCGAGACGAAATGGTCGGCACCTGTAATTGTTCAGTTCGCAATTTAGTTAGTGAGTACTTGGTCAAAAATAGCTCACCTGATACTATACGTATAGCGGTACGCAGTGCAATTGAAATTAACGAGCTACGACATAAATTACAAGCAAGTGAAGCACGTTTTCGCACTTCCGAACAATTTGAACTGGCAGCAGAGGCAGTTAACTGCTTGATATTTGATTTAGACTTACAAACCAACATTGTAGAAAGAACGCGCGGTTTAATGGAATTAGTGGGTTATACATTATCCGAGGCTGAACCAACTGCACAATGGTGGCATCAACTTATACACCCTGATGATATAAACTACATCAATGGTGAGCAGTTAACGACTATTTTAGAATCGAAGCACCGCTATACTGGGGAGTATCGCGTTCGCCATAAGCAAGGTCATTACCTGTGGGTACAAGAACAAGGAATTATTTTACGAGATGCGAATGGTCAAGCAGTGAGGATAGTTGGTAGCACAGTTGATATTACTCTACGTAAACAAGCAGAAGAAGCATTGCAACGTTCTGAAGAGAAGTTAGCTTTTGTCCTTAATAATGTAAATGCGTCAATTAGCAGATTTTGGGTATTTCCAAATCAGGATTGGAAGTCTGATTATTATTCTCCTGGGTGTGAGAAAATTTTTGGTTACACCAGTCAAGAACTATTGCAGGATAAAAAACTTTGGTTGTCAAGAGTGGCGCCATCCGATTTAGAAAATGTGATTTTACCTAAGTTTGAAAATATTTTCGCCGAACAAACAGTAAGTTATGAATATAGATTTTACCATAAAGATGGTAGCTTGCGATGGATTAATGATACTTTAACTTCCCAGTTCGATAAAACTGAAAATGCATGGATTGTTACTACTATTGCTGTGGATATTACCGAGCGGAAACAAGTATTAGAGGCACTGTGGGAGAGTACAGAACGCTATCGTTATGTAGTGGAAACTGTTCCAAACATAGTTTGGAGAGCTTGTTCAAATGGTAATACCGACTTTGTTAATCATCGTTGGGTTGAATATACAGGGTCTGACGTTGAGCAAGCGCGACAGATGGGATGGTTACAATTTATTCATCCAGATGATGTATCACGAGTTCAAGCTTTTTGGCAATCAACTAGTAATACAAATTCATTATACGAAATACAATACCGCCTAAAATATATTGACGGCACTTACCGTTGGAATTTAGTTAGAGGTTACCCAATTATAGATGAGCAGGGTAACGTTATTAAATGGTTTGGTAGCTGTACAGATATTCACGACCAAAAAGAATTAGAAGCGCAAAGAAACCAGCTTTTAGCAGAAGCACAAGCAGCACGTGAAGAAGCAGAACTTGCAAACCGCACAAAAGACGAATTTCTTGCTATTGTTTCTCATGAGTTACGAAGTCCTCTTAATGCGATTTTAGGTTGGACAAAGTTATTAAGAACTCGTAACTTTGACCAAGCGAATACTGCACGTGCGTTGGAAGTCATTGAACGTAACACAGTTGCACAGGTACAGTTAATAGAAGACTTGCTAGATATCTCACGGATGATTCGGGGTAATTTACGTTTAACATTACAACCTGTTAATCTTGCTACGACTATTGAAACTACAGTTAATAATCTACGTCTATCGGCAGATGCGAAAAAAATAGACTTGCAAATAAAAAATTATGCAACGAAGTGTTTAGTTTTAGGTGATATGAATCGGTTGCAGCAGATAGTTAGTAATTTACTTACCAATGCGATTAAATTTACACCTTCTTTGGGACGGGTTGAGATTTGCCTTGAAATTGTTAATCATCATACAACACAAATAACAGTTACCGATACAGGTAAAGGTATTAGTGCAGATTTTTTACCTTATATATTTGAACGGTTCCGTCAAGTAGAAAACACCACAACACGCGCAAAAGATGGGTTAGGTTTAGGGCTTGCGATTGTTCGTCACCTTGTAGAATTACATAATGGCGCCATTACAGCTTCTAGTTTAGGGAAAGGACAGGGAGCGACGTTTACTGTAACGCTACCACTATTGGAACAGGAAGCAACGAGACAAGAGGGACAAACAGGACAAGAGGAAATATGTCCTACTCTTTTATCCAACAAAAAAATCTTAGTTGTAGATGATGAACCCGATAACTGTACTTATTTAAGTTGCGCTTTAGAAGAATATGGAGCAATAGTAACAACAGCACCCTGTGCAAAAGAAGCCTTAGCTGTTATTGAAGAATTTCAACCTGATATTATTATCAGTGATATTGGGATGCCAGAAGAAGACGGTCACACATTAATACGAAAAATACGTCAACTAACAACACACAACTCTAACATCCCTGCTATTGCACTAACCGCTTATACAAAACAAGAAGATAGAGAACGCTCTCGCAATGCTGGTTTTCAACTTCACATGACAAACCTGTCGAACCAAGCGAGTTAATTAAAGCTATTTCCAACCTAACCTAATTAAGTAAAATCATACGTAGGTTGGGTGAAGCACAGCGGCAGCATGACAAAGGTCTAGATTTTAACCGTTTGCAGTATATATATCAATAGATTTAAGATACATTTTCTAAGGCGCCTTGTTTTTGCTGCGAAGCTAAAATAGCTGCATATAATTTATTTCCTAATAACTCTTCATGTGTACCCTGTGCGACTAAATTACCTTTATCAAGAAGTAAAATGCGATCAGCATTGCGTATACTACTGAGTTTTTGAGCAACCATTATTACCGTACATCGGCGCCGCCGCATTAATTCATTCAAAGACTCTTGAATTAATGTTGCTGTTTTTGCATCGACAGCAGAAGTACTATCATCAAGAATGAGAATATTAAAATTAGTAAGTAAAGTACGCGCGATAGCTATTCGCTGTTTTTGTCCTCCAGATAACCCAATACCCCGTTCGCCAACAATTGTGTCGTAACCATCGGGTAAAGTACTAATAAAGTCATCAATAGCTGCTAATTTAGCCGCTTCGATTATTTTGTTTAAAGGCGCCTCTGGTACAGCATATGCGATATTATCGCGGATAGTTCCTGAAAATAAAGTTGCATCTTGAAAGACTACACCAACATGCGAACGCAAACTATCAACCGTTAAATCACGCACATCATAACCATCTATTCTCACGGTGCCTGATGTAACATCATAAAAGCGCGGTATTAAATTAACAATTGTGCTTTTGCCTGTTCCTGTCATCCCGACAATAGCAGCAAATTCACCTGGTTCGACTGTAAAAGAAACTTTTGAAAGTGCATTAGTATTTGCTTCTGGGTAACGAAAATCTACATCCTCAAATTCTACTTTACCAGCACATGTTTCTAAAGTAATAGAATTTGCGCGGTTGTAAATATCTAGTTTTTGATCGATAACTTCATATACACGTCCTGCTGAAGCTGATGCTTGGGCAATAACTCCAGATGCAAAACCTATTTGTAGCACTGGTTGGATAATAAAGGCTAAATACGAATTAAATGCAACTAACTCACCTAAAGATAGTTGTTTGTTAATGACTTCGGCGCCGCCAAATCCCAAAACTGCTAAAGTAATAAAATTACCCAGTAAAAACAAAACAGGGAAAACATTTCGTAGTATCCTTACTGTTTTCATATTCGCCTCTAACAACTCACCGTTAAGGGCTGTATATCTGGATACTTCTGATTTCTCACGTACAAATGCTTTTACGACTCTAACACCCAGCAAATTCTCTTCAAGAATACCATTCAAATTAGCCAGCTGCGCTTGAACTAATCTAAACAAATGTGAGTTGTTTTTAAAGAACCTTCCCACCACAAATCCTGCGACTGGTATTGAAAGCAATGTTATCAGCGCTAACTTCCAATTCATTACAAGTAAAATAGTCGCACTCGTAACTAAAGTAATTAGCCCGCTAAACACTTGTAGTAAGCTAGTACCAATAAAAGTACGAATTTGGTCGATATCGCTAGTCACGCGCGTTAGTAACTGTCCGCTTGTAGTACGGTTATAGTAACTCTGACTCAAATACTGAGTTTGAGTAAAAATTTGATTACGAAGGTAGTAAGCGACATTTTGCGAAGTTGCCTCTGCGAAAAAATTCTGCCCAAAGCTAAATAATCCTCGTCCAACTGCTGCTAAAACTAGAAACAGCGCGCATTTATATACAACATCTAGATTACCCTTAGCAATACCTTGGTCAATACCCCACCGGAAAAGTTGTGGAGTTATGGCGTTGATTGTAATTAGCAGTAATAAACTAGTGATGGCGCCTAGCACAAGTAAGCGATAAGTATTTAAAATGCCCAGCACCCGTTTTAGAGAAGGCATGGAGGATTTACGTTTCGGTTCGTGTCGCATTTTACAGAAGTAACCACAGGCAGAAAATCTATGATACTACGGAGAAAGGCGCCGTTCATTCCTTCTCTGGGTTAAAAAGCTAAAATTACGAAAGCTAAAATTACGTATGACGCAAATCTCTATTGCTTCTAAATTTTTATGGCATCACGCACACTACTCGTGACTCTTAACAATAGGTAAAGTAACGATAAACGTTGTACCGCTACCAACTGTACTTTCAACTTGAATTTGACCTTGGTGGAGTTCCACTATAGCTTGGGCAATAGCTAAACCCAAACCGGAACCAGTTGCTTTTTCAGTAATTTCACTCTGGTTATGTGCGCGTGCTGGGTCTATTCGGTAAAAACGGTCAAATAATTTTGGTAAAGCTTCCGTAGGAATACCGATACCAGTGTCACTAACTTTTACTTTCAGCAAAGGAGTAAGATAACGCATTCCAGATACTCTATAAATAGATTCGATACGTATCAATTCTACATCTACTGTTCCACCAGGTGGAGTGTAGCGTAATGCATTGACTATTAAATTTGTAAATAGTCGCACAAGCTGACCCCAGTCACCATTTAGCGCAAACCAGTTATCAAGGACTTCTGGGTTGGTTTCTGTCTCAGGTGGGTCAGTTAATGTCAATGAAAGCGCAATTTTTTTCTCTTTTGCAAACAACTGCTGTTCTTCCACTACTTCCATTAGTAAAGCATCAAGTGGACAAGATGAAAAAATATCTTTGCTAATACCGCTATCTTGACGCGCAAGGAATAGTAAATCATTAACTAGCTTGCCTAAACGCTGCGTAAGTTTTTCGATTATTTTTAATTGTTGCTTGTAGTGCCACTTAGTGGCGCCGTTTGTTTGATTTGTCTGTAAATTTGACTCTAAATCAGATAGCGCAACCTGCACATTGGTTTGAATTAGGGCAATAGGACTTCGCAACTCATGGGAAGCATCTGCGGTAAACTGTTTCAAGCGTTGATAAGACTCCAAAACAGGTTCCATAGCTTTTCCAGAGAGAAACCAACCACAGTAAGCTACTGAAAGCACCATTAAACTAGTACCTAAAGCCAAATCAAACATTAATTGCCGACTAGGTTTTGACACTTCAAACCAAGGATGACTTACACGTAAATATCCTAAAACCTGGCGCCCAATTTCCACACGGTCGGTAACTTGACGTAGTAAGAGTGATGACTGCTGAGTCCTGAGTGTCGAGTGGGTTCCTTTCTTTTCGATGCGAACAGTCTCACCGTTACGGTTTGAGTGAATAGGAATATTTATAGGTTCAGGGAAAGTTGTCCAAAGTAACTCTCCTGTAGGACTAAACCATTCGATATCAATACGGTCATCTTCTACCGAATTTGCGTTATTGCGAAAACTCGCCTCTATATTTATACGGTATTCCTTCTTTTGACGATTTACCTGTTCAATTACAAGCGCACGCTCAACGACTTCGACCACATGATTCAAAGTATCATCAACACGTTCAACTAATGTGCTACGAACGTATAAGTATACTCCGCTCGCAAACAATAGCAGTAATACGGCTGTAATTGAAGTGTACCAGAGCGCTAGGCGCCGACGAGTCGCTTGAAACATTTTTGTGTAGCAGCTATTTAGTACTAAAACATTCAAAAAATCTTGTGGGGTAGACAATATTCAAAAAGTCTTGTGGGGTGGGCATCCTTGCCCGCCCTTGATATTGGGACTTGCGCGCGGACACCCATCCCACAAGAACCTATCCCATCAGGTTGGTGGTTTTGTTTTATTCCTGTTTATAAATATTCGATTACGTAAAGAATATTAGTATGTAAAGCTTCTGTTGTGCTACCCAGGTTCTGAATTTTTTCGCTTCATTAGCACATTGACAGCAGAAATTGCAAATGTTAAAGGCTCCAACTGCCAACACCCCAGAATCATATATAACTCATGGGGTTGTATATACTCAGTAACAACACTGAGTACTTTTTGTTATCAATACCTCATAATTCCATATTCTCACTGAAGGTGGTTTAAGTTGAAAAGAGTTAAATTCTTTATGTAATCGAGCGATGTAAAGAAATAAAAAATACACGCGAAGGTTCTTATGGTGTTTTGTGTGGTATTTACCGTTTTTTATATAAAGAGGAGTGCTGTATAGGTAAAAGTTCATATATAGAAAATAAATCATTAACATCTACTTGATGTTGACCCATTGTATTTCATCGCAAACTCTCCAGCTGGCATAAGGGTTGCTCTATCAACAAATAATTAACAAAAAAATTATTAGCTTTGATGAGTACAAAGCGAGAGTTTATCAAAATTAAAAATCTGATTCTACTAAACCTAATTGGAAATTTTTTGGAGTAATTTATCTCATGAATAAGAAGATTGCAGCAATCATAGCAGGAAGCGTAGCAGCATTAGGTAGCGCAATTATAGCGGCCCCTGCTCATGCACAAAGTGCTTCTTTACCAGTGCAAGTTACAGTTAGACCAGCTATCTTTCTACGTACATACCAAGACCTGAAGTTCGTAGTTAGCCAACAAGACTTGCAAGGAGGAGGTTCTGTAGAAAAAGTAGGTACATATGATGAAGCATTAGGTACATCATCTTTGCCTACAACATCTCCCGGTGGTACACCTACGGGTACTGTTCGTAAATCTATATCGGAATTATATCAGGTTTGGGGTGGTAGACAAAGCACAGCAATAACTGTTACTGCAAGTAAGCCAACTCTTACCAGTTCTTCATCAGGTCAACTTGGTGGAAACGCAGAAACAGTACAGATGGTGGTTGCACAGCAGCCCACTGGTAATTTCGTTGCTCCTGCTGGAAAGACCTATTTTTCTGCTCCTGTTGAGCTTGATTTCACTTTCAGCAACCCGCAGGCAGTACCATCTGGTGCAGTTTACACAGGTGGTGAGTTAACAATTTCTGTTACTACTCCATAAAAAAGTTTAAACTGTCGAAATTTCTGGTGCAGGCTGAATGCCTGCTTCCAGTTTTTCATTGACACCCATTGTAATATTGCCGAAAGTATTAGATTAAAAACGCAATGATAGATATTAAATAACTTATGTCATTGGTTGTGATAATAAATGTCAATCTTGGAATGCTACCTTAAGTACTTTTACCTCTAATAATCAATCATCACAATTGATGACATAAGTCAATAATGGGTGTACAAATAAGTTTCTAAATATTTGATATTATTGACAATAATGAATTGCCGAAACATTCTGAAATGCTATTTAGGTATAGCTGTAGCACTATTATTTGCACCACAGCCAAAAGTAATGGCATCTACCTTCAGTGGATGTACTGCACAACTTAATACAATGGTGCCTGATGATATTGTGGCTTTAGATGCAGTAGATATTTTTACTAATGGTTCAGATGTAGAGAAATTTGGTTCACAAGACCAACCACTACCAATAAATACTCCTTACAAATCTAGTTCTTCTAAAGAGGTGCTTTGGAAGATGCGGATGAGCCAAAGTGATTATAATTCTTACTTAAGTCAAGGCAGCCAAAGTGTAACTTATGCTATAAATTTTGAACCCAGTAGGTTAAAAGCAGAAGCTGTTCCAAACAGTATTGAACAAATTGGAGAATGTCCAAGCGATAATAGTGTGTTAATTAGAGGAAAAGCCAGATTAATATTTGGAGAGTTGAATGTATGGGGAGGAGGCAGTTACCGTCCTGAATTTAATGTTTGTTTTCCTGGTACTAGTATTGGTGCTGGATGTTAAATATAAAGCGTTTTATGACTCGGAGTTGAAATCAAATGTTGACGAGAAAAGTCTCATCTTTGGCATTAAGTGCAATTACTTTATTAGGTGGAATACCAACCGCTAAGGCTATTGAAATAGGAGTAACTCCTCCACGTATAGAAGTAGATTTGAACGCTAAAAAGAATCGTTCCAATACAATTACAATTTCTAATCTATCCGACAAGCCAGTAGAAATGAAAGCTTATGTTAGAAATTGGTTGATGAATGAAAAAAATGAGTTGCAAGATGTTGCATCTACCGATAAATCTTTAGACCAATGGATTATATTTACACCCTCTAGATTTACAATTCCACCTCGCAAAACTCAAACGGTACGCTTTGCTGTTCGTCCCAAGGTTAAACCTGATGCGGGTGAATATCGTGCTGTAATTTATCTGCAAGAAGCGGCGCCTGCTTCAAGTCCTGATGCTGATAGTATTAATACTGTTGGTCGTGTTGGTGTTGTTATTTATGCCCATGCAGGAGAAATTAAGCGAGTTGGAAGCGTCAACTCTGTAAAGGTTGATACTAAACCAAATAGAGTTCAAGCTGTGTTCGATGTGTCTAATCAAGGTAACGCACACATCAGAATGGAGGGTCAATTTGCGATTTGGCACGCTGGTAAATATCCAGGTGCTTCTTCAACCAAACCCTTAGCAGGTGTAGGAAATCCCAGCACCAAGCTGCCAACAGATATTGTAAAAGCTGGATTGATAGATTTGGCACCTGTTCTACCAAGTAACCGTCGTCAGATTGTTTTACCTTTAATTCAAAAGTTACCTCCTGGTAATTATGTATTAGATATTAATGCAAATTTGAGTGGAACGGCTGTTGATAAAGGTATACCTTTTACAGTTCCAGCGGCAAATTCTTTACAACCTGACTTAAAAACCACTCCCAGTTCTAGCCTTAAACCTGTTAGTTCTCTAATTAAATAGTGGGAAAAACTAGTCAGCACTCTACAACAGTTTTCATTGATTTACTTACTACTTTCTTTAATACTACTCATCTCAAGCATTCAACAGCGTTGAGTTCTGAGTTACTATTCAAATATTTTTGCTTATGCTCTACCTAGCTTTACCACCCACCCCACCCCCAATTATCACCACATTGGCGCCTCAAGAGGTGAGGAGCGAAGCTTTGCAAGCTAAAACTTCTCCCAATAATCAACGCTTCAAAGCTTTTACCCAAAACAATGGCGCTCCTAGGGTAGGGCAAGAAGCTTGTGAATCTGCCGCTTCACAGCAGTCAGATTTAGTCAGTAATTTATTAAGTAAAATACTGAAGAATTCTAGCCCAGCTAGAACTGCTTCCAGTACAAATATTGCTAACAATTGTAACCAGCAAGAGCGTAGCAACAATACTCATAAGCCTACAAATGCCGTTCAAGAAACTGATAAGCAAGTAGCAAAAGGTTTTTCACTCCAAAGTCAGCAAAGCAAAGCTGGTAAAGTAAATTCTGTTGAAGATACTGCGCTTTCAGCACAAGATTTAAATAGTGATAAAGCTAGCAATACTAATACAAATAAAAATGTAGATGACAGTTCAGAAATTACAGATTTTACTAAACAGAAGAAGCAAGAGAAAGCCGTAGATAAAAATCCTATTGGTCAGATACTTGAAACAGTTCAAGAACTCATAAGCGTTTCATTGTATGCTTCAATAAATAATAGTACCGATGCAATTACACCTACCCAAGAAGATTCCCTAAATGTAGCTGTTGCTGGTTCTGAAACTTCCAATAATTCTACATCTGGGGAAAACAATAATACTGCAAATACAAGTACACACATTGCTACTAGTTCATCTGTTAGTAACAGTACACAAAAAATATTAGCGGTTGTTCAAGAGCTAATTACAGCATCTTTACATGCTTCGCTTAATAATACTTTGAATGATGAAGTAAAGACGACTAGTGAGACAGGAAAGATTGCACTCACTCCACCCCAAGCGTTAAATTCTAATAACTCCAATAAAGTTGCTGCTAATAATCAAAAAAATACTACCACAAATCTACCAGTAGATAAAAAGCAAAGTTTAATTACTGCGCTAAAAAATTCAGCAAGTCAAAATAATAATTCAAATTCTACCGATAAACCAGCTTTAGAGTTAGCACAAGTACCCGATACTCCCTTTTTAGTAGGTGTACTTATTAACGGCAGAGAAGCAGGAACTATAGATGTTCTTATTCAAAATGATACTTTATTTATTCCATTAGAAAGCTTCGCGCAAGTAGCTGGCTTTACAATTGATCAAAAGAATAGAGTACTAACCGCAAAGACTCCATTAGGTAATGTGAATGTAGAACCAAATAACCTTAGACAAATTAATGGAGTAGTTTATATTACTAAGTTTGCTCTACAGCAACAATTCAAAATAGATGTTGAATTAAATACGGCTGATATTAACTTACTTGTTGAATTGCCTTGGCGTGGTGGTGGGCAGTCTCGTGCTGTGGCGCAACTTAGACCAGATGCTCTTCCACCAAGCACTGCTTTTTCGACTCTACAGCAAGAATTGAATATTACTAGCTATTCTGGCGGCACTGATATTCGTAGTTCTACGCTATTAGGTGGAAGATTAGCAGGTGGTTCTTGGCGCGCGCGTTTAGAAAACGACTTTGAAAACATACCAAATCTTACTGAGTACTTCTTCTACAGACGTGATGGGCAATTCCGCTATCAAATTGGTAAGCAGCAATTAGGCTTAAATCCATTGTTGGATAGTTTGAGCCTAACAGGTCTGCAATTTGGCTATACTAATTTACCCGCAGATAAGTTTGATAGTGGTTATAGTGCTAACGAGTTGTTGCCTAGACGTTCAAGAGCAGTACAAACATTTCGTGGTTCGGCGCCTCCAGCAAGTTTAGTACAATTAAGAGTTGGTAGCACGATAGTTTCACAGCAGCAAGTCGGATTTGCTGGTCAATACGAGTTTTTAGATGTTAACTTGCCCGTTGGACAAAGCAATGAAGTTGAAATATTGATTTTTGACCGTAATAATTTGCGTATTCCTAGAGAAATTAGAACCGTCACAATTAATGCTTCAGATTTATTACTGCCAGCAGGTGGTAATGTACAGTTAGCAGGTTTAGGATTAACTGGTAACTTAGCCCAAACATCTTTACTTGGAGATTCGAGATTTCAATTACAAAATGAAGGGCAACTAGCTGGTTTTTATCAACTGCGTCAAGGTCTTAGCAACAACTTGACTTTTGAAGGTGGAGTGCAAGCTTTACCAGATACATTGCAAGCTCAAGCTGGTTTAATTTGGCGCCTAGCAAACCCAGCAATTCTTTCAGCTAGCGTTGGTAGCTCAAACGATAAAGTTGGTTATAGTGCTGATTTAGATATACAACTAGACCGTTTGCGAATTAACGCTAATTCTCAATCTTTACCACAAAGGTATTTTACTAACTTCAGAAGTACAAGAGAATTATATAATCATAGTTTAGAAGTTAAATATAACTTTAGTAATCGATTCGATTTAGGATTTGTTGCACGAAATCGTCAATCGGAAAGTGATTCTGCTAACTACATAATGCCGACCTTTACCGCAAGACCATTTTCATCACTTTCCTTAAGCGGTAGACCTGATTTAGACGGAAGGTATTTGTTCAATGCCTTTTTCCAACCAACTTTCTCAACAAGGCTATCTTTTAATACTTATGGTGACGTTTACGTATCTGATTTAAGCTATAGGTTAAATAATAATTATCAACTATCTTTTGGTGGTGAATTTGGTGGTAATGATGCTGCTCGTTACACTGCTCGTATCGGTTACAGTCCAAATGATTTTAGAGCGTTTGGCTGGAATGTTGGACTTGGAGTAACTGGAGATGGGCAAATTGGACCTGTTGCTGGAGCTAGTATGCAGGTACTGCCAGGTTTGTTAGGAAGGATTGAATATCAGGGTATCCCTTCGAGAAGTTTAAGTTATCTCGGTGGTTTTGGTGATGACCGTTTATCAATTTCCCTGGTATCTGATTTATCTTTTGGTGGTGGTCGAGTTGCCCCATCTTGGAGTGGTGGTGTTAGTAAAGAGCGTGGCGCCATTTCTGGGCAACTAGCTCTTGCACAGGGTCGTAACAACTTTGATTTGAGTGGGTCACATATCCGAGTCTATGATAAACGTAATCAGTTAGTAGGCGCTGCAACAACAGACTCGAAAGGTGGTTTCATAGTAGGTAATTTACCAGAGGGTACATATATTGTTGAACTCGAACCTGATGAGTTACCTGTGGAACTTTCAGTACCCAAAACAAGTTTAATCGCTCAAGTCGCAAACTCCGCTGTTACCCGTTTAGATTTCCCCTTGAGAATGGAATTTGGTTTAGCTGGAAAAGTTACCGATGTAGCAGGTCAACCTATACCACAGGTACGAGTTGAGCTAACTAACCTGCAAGGAGCAAGGGTTATATCTGCCCTCACTGACCAATTTGGTTTATACCGTCTTGATGGTGTACCTGTAGGTAAATATACATTACGAGTGTCACCTTTGGATGAACTTAACCGTAATAATTCGCTACCGAAGCGCCAAATTGAGATTAGCAATGAGTTTGTCTATAATCAAAATTTACAGTTACCTGTTTCTGCGGCAGCGAAAAAGAAACAATAACGATTTACTTCTAAGATGTTAAAAATTCTTTAAGGAAGCAGAGCTTTATTTAATATATAGGGATGCTACCATGCGGGAAAACTGTGTTAACGTTTCTCAGCATGACACCTCTATTTGTTTCAATACATAACCTAATTTTGAAATAATCTCACAAAACGTCAACATTTGTCTTCTACCATCAGAGAATTACCCGCCATACCGCTTTTACTATAGAATATTGCTAAATTCATCTATAAGCGTGGGTGTTAAAAGTACACATGGCAAAACCAAAAAAAAGCGCTAATCCTCTCAACCTCAGAGACCCACAGTACTACAACAGTCGCGAGCTAAGTTGGTTAGAATTCAATAACCGTGTCTTGCATGAAGCACTTGACCCACGTACCCCTTTGTTGGAACGTCTCAAGTTCATGGCGATATTTTGTTCTAACTTAGACGAATTCTTTATGGTGCGGGTTGCTGTATTAATGCAGCAGGTAGAAGCAAAAGTTACCCAGTTAGGACTCGATGGACGAACCCCACAGCAGCAGTTAGATGATATTAGTTTTTCGCTGCGTCCTTTAGTTATTCAGCAGCACCAACATTTTGAAAAAGTCCTGCGACCACAGTTAGCACAAAACGGTATATATTTAGTTAATTATATTGAACTTAACGATAAGCAGCGCAATTATCTTGATAATTACTACGAAGAACAGATATTTCCCGTAATTACACCGTTGGCAGTTGACCCTAGCCACCCATTCCCCTATATTTCTAATCTTAGTTTAAATTTGGCTGTTGTCGTCAAAAACCCCGATACTGATGAAGAATTTTTCGCACGTGTAAAAGTTCCCAAGGTATTACCACGATTTTTAGCTTTGCCTCCTGAATTAGGAATGACTCATAATGGCAAACCTGTACATTGGACGGGTATTCCGTTGGAACAAGCTATTGCTCATAACTTGGAATCTTTGTTTCCAGGTATGACTATTCAGGAATATTATACTTTCCGCATTACCCGTGATGCTGATTTAGAAGTTGAAGAAGATGAAGCTGATGACCTGTTAATTGCTATCGAGCAAGAATTGCGAAAACGTCGTGTTGGTGGAAACCCTGTACGCTTAGAAATTCAGTCTCAAACTCCAGAGTCTGTACGTTCTCGACTTTTAGAAGATTTAGAATTAGATGATATTGATTGTTACGAAGTTGAAGGTTTATTAGGTTTACGGGATTTAATGTATTTTATGTCACTCCCGTTACCCGAACATAAAGACCGTCCTTGGCAAGCAGTAGTCCCTTCAAGATTACAGCGTATTCGCGAACCAAATCCCAATAATCTCCAAGTACACGACGTTGAAGATGGTAAAGATATTTTTACTGTAATTCGCGAACGCGATATATTAGTTCATCATCCTTATCAATCTTTCTCAGCATCGGTTGTTAAATTTATTTCTAGTGCAGCGCAAGACTCAGATGTACTAGCGATTAAAATGACGCTTTACCGCACTTCTGGTGATTCTCCTATTGTAAATGCTTTGATTGCTGCCGCCGAAAATGGTAAGCAAGTATCAGTACTCGTTGAACTTAAAGCCCGCTTTGATGAAGAGAATAATATATATTGGGCACGGCGCCTAGAAAGTGTTGGTGTACACGTTGTTTATGGTTTAGTTGGCTTAAAAACACACTGTAAAACTATACTAATTGTGCGACGTGAAAAAGACCGTATTCGCCGTTATGTACATATTGGTACAGGCAACTATAACCATAAAACTGCACGACTATATACCGATTTAGGATTATTTAGCTGTCGCGATGAATTAGGCGCCGATTTAACCGACTTATATAATTATCTAACTGGTTACTCGCGACAAAAATCTTACAGACAGTTACTTGTTGCTCCGGTTAATATGCGCGACCGCTTCTTAACTCTTATTCGTCGTGAAATCGAAAATGCTCAGAATGGACTATCGGGACGCATCGTTGCGAAAATGAATTCATTAGTAGACCCAGAAATTATTGCTTCTCTATATGAAGCATCGCGTGCGGGAGTACAAATTGATTTAATAATTCGCGGTGTTTGCTGTTTACGTCCGCAATTGAAAGATATCAGTGAGAACATTCGCGTTATTAGCATCATTGGTAGTTTTTTGGAACATTCTCGCATTTATTATTTTTATAACAATGGTCAGGAAGAAATATTTATTGGCAGTGCTGATTGGATGCCACGTAATTTAGACCGTCGTGTCGAAGCAATTACTCCAATCCTAGATACAGATATTGCTAAAGATTTGCAGGAAATATTAGGAATAATGCTTGCTGACAACCGTTTAGCTTGGGAATTACAATCTGATGGTACCTATATTCAGCGGCGCCCAGGCGATAATTGTCCAGAATCTAACTCACAGAAAGCTTTAATGGCGATGGCATTGGGTTCAACTGCGGTTGTCTCAAATATAGAACCAATAAGTGCTGTGCGAAATTAGAAACCCTAGAAACCGGGTTTCTTTGTCGAGAATTTGTAATCTAAATAACGATTTGGCTCAGAAACCCGGTTTCTGATGTGTTGTTCTTGATGTGAATTTTATATAGGGAATGAATTATGAAAAATACTTAAAGTTTGATAATTAATTTTAACCATTTTGAAATGTTTTGAAATAATTCAGAAATATTTAACCCCAATATCAATGGTTATAGTTCATGGGTTATAGTTCATGTTAGCGATTTATTCACCCATTAGATAGAGTTGATTTAAGTGAATGTTCCTTTAAACTGTAAGGGTTATATTATATTATTCGTTCATTAAACTGGATGTTAATGTTGTCCTGTGAGCCTTCTACCCTGCGGGTGTTAGTAGTTGACGACCACGAACTAACTCGTATGACCCTGCAAATGGTACTTTCCTGCCAAAAAAACATGCAAGTAGTTGGTTTAGCAACCAATGGTCAAGAAGCTGTTGATATGGTAAAACGTCACCGACCAGACGTAATCGTCCTGGACTTACAAATGCCAGTTATGGATGGTTGGACGGCATCGGGTAAAATCAAGGAAATTGCTCCTGATACCCAAATCATCGCCTACTCGTCGGTAGAAGATGCTAAAAATGTTGGTGCTAATAACGATATGGGTCGTTGGGATGTTTTTTGTAAAAAGGACGTACCTACTACTGAGTTAATTGCCCTGGTGCGTGAATTGGGAAACGGAAATAACGAATCCGCAGCTTGATAATTGCAATGCCTATGAATAAGTTGAAAAGCTATATATTTGAGTCAAGAGTATTTTATCTACAAGTACTCCTGGCTACAGCATTGGTACTTATCATATACTAGATAAGTACCAATACTCTTTTAATGTATCAGGGCGCGTATTTCAAATCAGAATCGTCTATAACCTCACTTAAGGAAAGCGGAAAAACTATATACTTCCTGTTTGGGGGAAGGTGCGTCTATATTCATCAATTAAATCATCCATTTCTTCTAAGGCTTGATTGACATCAATTCTCAAAGTACCTAAATTTGGCTGTTCCAGAAGTTGCAGCAGGTATTCTCGTTTGGTTTCAACTTGGGCAATCCGTGCTTTGAGTGTTTGTAAGTCCATATGTTTTGATATTTTTATTAGAGCGTGACTGTATACTTTTAACTTAACGCAAAAATTATTAATATTTACACATGTTTGTAGAGACGCGATTAATCCCGTCTCTACACCAACAATATTTTCGGTATAGGAAATCTTTCATCTTCACCGAGTATGAGATTTGTAATCATTTCTGGTTGAGTGTGTTGAAGTATTTTTAATAAAGCGACACTTTGCTCTAAAAATTCATCTACATCAACACCACCAAAAACAGATGGGTAACGGCGCAAGCGGTTAGTGCCTTCTCCAAGTAAAATTGTGGCGCCGCGTAAATTAGCGTTACCCAAATGATACAAAGCTACAGCTACTTGCAGTATACCTTGGTAAAAAGTTTTTTCCGGCTCTATAGCTTCTATCCATAAAGCTTCTAAGGTATCATGGCAGGCGTAGAACTGCCCAGTATTGAACTGTTCTACACCTTGCCAATATTCCGAAGGCATTTCTTCCTTCATGCCATGCTATCTCGCACTTCTTTAATGGTTTCGAGCGAGATATTTTGTTTATCACCTGCAAATTCGTTGTCTGGGGTAAGAAATAACATGCAGTGACATTCTTTACGTTCGCGCATTGGCACACAGGGGCAATTCCAAAAAGTAGCGGCCACTTCGGCTTCTTTGTCTTCGTAGTGCCGACAAGGGCATAAAGGCGCCCCTAGTTCATCTTTATGTTTAGCGAGTCCTTCGATTACAACAGCAGTAACCGAAGGTTCGGAACAGAAGTAAGTACCAGTGCGCTTTGCATATTGCTCCGAAAAATGGCGCATTGCTTCAAGATTCTTATCACTGGATTTTGAATTAACTTCTGATGCGTCTGATGCAATCATAGGACTTGTGTTAGAAGAGTTAAGTTTGAATACATATGTAGCATTGTACCGCACCCTACAACTCAAAACTTGGGTGATACTCCCCTTTCTTTACACAAGTTGAGCGCGCGACCCGCCTTGAATGTATCACCATTTAACTAGTTTTACACAGGCACCGTAACCTCTTTATACGAGCATTGAAATATTGAATGCACACAATTAGAGATACTTAAACCATCCGTTACATCCGTTCATAATCCTTTGCCAGGGTGCTTTTCTAATTGAACTTGCAGTTGTTCATTATGACTCAAAATAATACCTGGCGCCTCTCGATTTATTATCTCTTGTGTCTGAGGTGATTTTGGTTGCCATAGTAGCCAACGGCTACCATTATTTATTGAAGATAGTGTCACAGGGTTTTGCGACAGCCAAATTATTGGTACTTTAGGTAGCTCCGCGATTACTTCGTCTTGTAACGGCGTAGTTGCTGCTAAAGTTTCAAGTACAGAACGTTCCCCTTTAACTAAACCTGTGTCTTGAGTCCACAGTTGTACGTTCATTTGTTGATGCATAGCGTAATAGTACAGGGATGCAGCGGCAATAACAGCTTGTTCAAAGTTCTCTTCATCCCACTTTCCCCCACTATCTAAGGCAATAATAATATCTTGTCCCCCAGTAATCGTCTCAAACTCGCGTACTCTTAGTTCGCCATAACGGGCACTAGTACGCCAATGTACTAATCGAATTGGGTCGCCAACGTGGTAAGGACGTAAAGAACGCACGAGTCCTTCTGTTGCTGCTGCATAAGGGTTTCCTTGCGGGTTGCCTCTACAGCTAGAATCTAAACCAATCTCATCAATTAATGGGCAACTTTTTAGAGGTAAAACCTGGGGGTAAACAACAGAGTAGGCTGGACAATTATGTTCGCGTCTACTCCAAAATAACCCAAATGGCGCCCCGCTTCTAAACTCAACTGTATGCCAACGATATAAACCTCGACGTTCGGCATTTATATGGTAAGAAAACAAGTAACTATTTTTGGCACCAATTATATTTATTGCATGTTGGTTGCTCGAAACTGATAGAGTATTGAGTGTATAGGGTAATATATCTTTTACACTCAACAAACTTACATCTTGTTTTGATTGGTTCGTTATTTCAAACTCTATTACCAAATCATCACCCGCCGTTACAGGTTCTATTGGACGGCGCCTGATAGATAGTCGCTTCATCGAATTACTCGGTAAAACAGCAGCAATAAACAACAGCGCACAACTTACACCGCTAATAACATACAACCAGCCTGCCATCGTGTTAATCGCGGCACCGAAAAAACAAATCGTAATTCCACTCAATACCCAACCACTATAAGCAGGGGCACAAGCGCGAGTTTCAAAATAGTTAATAATACGCTTCATAAATATAGCCTTTCTAATGTAAAAAAAATTACATTTACTTGTTCTGCTATCAGTTAGCAGCATAGTATCCACTCAAGATTAACCTATCAACATAGCTAGTTCACACTAACCATGCTATTTAATGAAATGACTGTAAAGATGGGTTGAGAGCCGTAGAAATTAACTAAGATAGATGTACATTAACAATAGCAATCTAAGTAAGTTTACGGTCAATCAAAAGACAGTAAATATTTATGTATCAGTAATGATACTGAATAAAATATAACTTTTTAGATTGAACCAATAGTTACAACCTGCAATCGGCGAAAGGACGCAGTCATGGACGAATCTACAACGTCCCCGTTACCAAATCGAAAACTAGAGCATCTAGCCGCGACTGCCATGACGGGTCAAAACCCAATGGATAACTCACGAGTATCCTCGGTAATGCGTTGCTCACCTCCACCACCACCTGTACTGCAAGTAGTCGGTCAACCGCAAATTAAAAGCGTTACCGTTCAACAAATGGTGCGCGATGCTCATGCCCAACAAGCTTCAGATATACATGTTCGTGTTGGAGAAGTACCAAGATTTCGGATTCGGGGTCATATGGTGGTTTACAGCAAAGGCGAAATAGTTTCACCTCAAACTTTTGAAACATTTTTAACCGAAGTTCTTACCCCATTGCAACGACAACGGTTTACCGAAACCAAAGAACTTGATACAGGAATTTTCTATCCTGGCTTTTTACGTTGTCGAGTCAATTGTTTTGAGACCCTGACAGGTGGAGCAATGGTGCTGCGGTTAATAACCTTAGAAATACCATCAATTGACGGCTTGCGCTTACCAGCTGTTCTCAAAGACATTGTTTCCAAAAAACAGGGTTTAATTTTAGTTACAGGTCCAACGGGTTCGGGTAAATCGACCACAATTGCGTCAATGATTCGCTTTCTCAACGAAACAGCGCAAAAACATATTGTTACGATTGAAGACCCGATTGAATATGTCCACACTTCGCAAAAATGTTTAATAAGTCAGCGTGAAGTTGGATTACACACCTACGAATTTCATGATGCACTACGGTCAGTATTACGTGAAGACCCAGATGTAATTTTAATTGGGGAAATGCGCGACCGTATAACTGTAGATACAGCCTTAAAAGCAGCGCAAACAGGGCATTTAGTTTTAGGCACATTGCATACCAAAAACGCAATGGCTGTTATTAACAGACTACTAAATATCTATAACCCTGATGAACAAGCTGCGATGCGAGTCCAAATCGTAGATTCGCTAGTTGCTGTTATTGCCCAACAGTTGATTCCTACAACCGATGCTCGAAGAGTTGCCGCAATGGAAATATTGCTCAACACTCCTACAATGCAAGACTTCTTGCTTAAAGGTGAGGACATTCAAGCTCACCAACTTATGGAGGATAGTACTTCGGATGGAATGCAGGTAATGAACCATGCACTATGCGAATTAATGCTAACCGGGCAAATTCGCATCGAAGATGCAGTTAATGCTTCCCCTGATGTTGGTGACTTAAGGCGCCGTGCCCGTAACGATGGGTATAATCCATCACAGTCTACACGACGCGAAAAGCAAGAAGCCTATAACTTCACCCCTCGCTAAAATCATTATCTAAATAGGTGTTTAGCTCTTGTGGAGCGGGCATCCCTGCCCGCCTCTACCCTATATTTAACAAGCTGAAAATATATTTTTAAATTGTATTTAAATTGTATGACGGGCAAGGATGCCCATCCCACAAGATTGGTACTACTGGTTAATCTAAACCAGTAGTACTGTTAAAAACGATAGAAAATCCAAACCTTCTAAGCAGATTTTGCTTCTTGACAGTAATTTCTAATACCTATTTTAAGTATGTATAAAGTTACTGGAACAGCTAGAGAAACAGGTGGAGGTAAAAACCCTGCTACCAAATTTAATAACCCTAAAAAATCTTCTGTTGGTTGACTACATACAGTTTCACGGCATTTTCGTGCGAACTCATCTAAATCAACTTCCCGAAATTGGGCGCCATTTTGTTTTGATAACTCTGTAAATGCAGCTTCGAGATCACCATTATATTTTTCAATGGTACCAAGTGCAGTTTTGGCGCCCGCATCAGGATAATCAGATAACTGTGTGCGATAGTGCTGAAGTTCTTCTAATGAAATAGATGCCATGTTTTTACAAGGAGAAATATTATTTTTTCAAGACTACGTTGAATGAATTTAAATAACCTGCAATACTTTTGGTTAAAAACTTTTGCTGTCTTTTGGTGGTGATGACCATTACTTGATACAGGCGCCCTTCAGCAAAGTATAAACGGTTTCTAGTAATTTTACCCCCAGCGTTGATGTATTCAATTTCTCGTCCTGGGTGTCCATTGGAACTGCGAATACTTTTTTCGGTTAAAAGATTGCTTTTTGTTGTCTTTAATGCCATCTGTTGAGCATTTTTCAGTACTTCTTCGGGGTCTGCCATTTGCCCATAGCTGTCGGGAAAATCGTTAAATGCGACTACATAAGCAACTTCTTGTCTGGGAGGTTGGGCAATAAACACCTGTAAGTTTATTTCTCCCATAAAGGTTCTTTGTGTCTGGGATGTTACTTTTGGCTGACCTGGCATTAAAACGCTGAAACGTCCATCAGAGGGAGTAAATACCTTCCATCGGAATTTCTCTACCTCTGATGGGTCTGGTTTTGGTGCTGATGGTTTACGTGAGGAACGTGCTTCTACACTTGTTTCTACGGTTGTAGTGAGCGCAAAAATTAAAGCTGCGGTCAAAAAAGGTAGAAAACCCTGAATTTTATTTCTGAATTTTAGTCGAGTCAAAGGTGTTAATGTCATAGATTTGGCTATTGTGATGCTAATATCACGTACATGCCAATCTGTTATAACTCACCTATAACCTAGCTGCACGAATAGCGGCGCCTATTAGTCCAACTTGTTGATTAAGAATAATTTTTACTGGTATGTCTTCTAAGATGCTTCGCATTCTTCCCTTCTGGCTGAAGTGCAGTAGAAAGTCACCACCTTCAATAAGTGGGAGAATCTTAGGAGCAATACCACCAGCAATATATAATCCCCCGTATGGTAAAAGCTTTAACGCTAAATTTCCAGCTTCGGCGCCGTAAGCTTCGACAAATAACTGCATGGCTTGTTCAGACAAATTATCAGTTTTATTGAGTGCAGCATAACCAATAGCAGCACCTGGGTCTACACTTTTTTCTTGTTGTCCTGCTTGTTGTTCCCATGCACGAACCACTTGTGCAACGTCGGGAGACTCAGTAGCTATTTTACGGTCTCTCAAAAATTGATAAATCGAGACAAGTCCCAAACCAGAGACAACCCGTTCAACAGAAACCCGTTGAATATCGTGTTTATCGAGTAAATATTTTAATAATTGAAACTCTAATTCTGTGCGTGGTGCAAAGTCCGCGTGTCCTCCTTCTGAAGGATACACATAGTACTCTTGTCCTTGCTTAATTAAAAAACCTTGCCCCAAACCTGTGCCAGCGCCAATAATGGCAATTGGAGCATCATCACAAGGTTTTCCATCTTGTAACGTAAACAAATCTTGACTTTCTAGTCCTAAAATTCCATAACCAACAGCAGCAAAATCGTTAATTAAAGCTACATGAGGTATATTAAGTTCCTCTTGAAGACGCTCACAATCAAGATACCAAGCCAAATTAGTTAATTTAGCAGTATCACCAACAACAGGCCCAGCTATACCAAAACATGCTTTTTGTGGATGGTCAGAATTAGCGTCAGCAAGAAACTGCTTGACCATAGGTACCAAATCGACAAAATCACCGCTGCGGTAAGCATTCTCGTGTACCGTTCGTAATGATGGCTTCTTGGTTGCATCAACCAATCGTAAAATCGTCTTAGTTCCGCCAATATCGCCGGCTAGTAATAAAGTCATAATATTTCACACCTAGTAGTCAAGAGTTAATGGTTAATAGCAATTAACCATTATTCCATTACTCTTTTAATTAAATCGAACCATTTCTTCCACCTCAGTCAAGTGCGATGTATCTCCTTTTAGCTCAATCCACCATTCAGGGTGCTGACGAACGAGCTTAAACAAACTACACAACCTAACTTTTTCAGCTTGGTAAATTGATTCTCCTGCAATTCCCATTACAGCACCGTTGACTGATGCACCGTGTGCCACTAACAATATATTTTCAGGAGAGTACTCAGTAGCCAAACATCTCGCTGTTTGTCCAGCACGTGCGCGAACTTGCGGTCGTGTTTCTGGATACCTAGCAGCAATGATAGGTGTATAGCTAGTGTCGATACGAGGATAAAATTTAACCAATTCGCGAATCGGGTGAAGTTGTGGTTCTTCATCCATCCAATCAGGATTTAGCCATTCGCTCAAGCCTGTTTCTAACTTAATTGATAAATTTAGGACATCAGCGATGGCGTGTGCTGTTTGCACAGTTCGCAAAAACGGTGATACAAATATATGATGAATTTTTTCGCCTTTGAGACGATTTGCTAGCTGTTGTGCTTGAATAAACCCATCTTCTGATAACGGTGGGTCATAACGACGTTCAGCAGTTAGAAACCAATCGGGGTTTACAAAGTCGAGACGGTTAGCGTGTCTGGCAATCCAAATTATCTGAGACATTCACTCTATTTCCAGCGAGTGCGAGGATAAACGCAAGGTGGGAAATATATATGATGACATGTTTCGTAATGTTAAGCAGCATTGTCAAGCTACAGCTACAATTGTATTGCTGCTATATGTATGTTGCCGTGTCTGATTCTCTATCATTGCGCGATAAATATCTGGCTTTAATCTCAGAAATCGTCGAAGCCACATTAAAAGGTAAGGTTAGTTCTGTTGAGCAGGTTTACCAAATGCTGCTCAAGGGAGTTAGTGTTGATACGGGGGAAGTGTTTGAGATGATATTGGGGGAGCAAGTTAGTTCTACCCAGCTTTCGGTTGACTCTGAAAAGGACGAACTCAAAAAAGCTAAATTAACTCGTAGTCTACGTGCGATGAAGACTATTCAAACGCAATGGCAACGTGCAGAGGAACAAAACAAAGCAAGTGCAGTAACAGCGTCGGCAATTAGAGAAATTATTACAGCAGACCCAGATAAACAACTAAGTGTATTTTTACGTGCGGTTGACCCAAATCAAAAACAACCTTTAAATATACAGCAAATTCAACAGTTGGCTAAGTCTTTACAGCAATACGCCCAAGCAGATTCTAATTTACAACAAATATATGATGGAGTCAATCGTGGCATTGCATCATGGCAGCGTCTCCAAGATAACTTGGTAAGTTGGATGTATGAACGGCAAGAAACAATGGGATTTGGGGGGGCGCCTTCCGACAGTGGTCCTTGGGCAACTTGGGCGAAACACGTTAAAAGTGAAATACCCCAAGCACTGTTTAAGACTTTAGCAGCAGAAAAATCAGCAATCGAATTTGCCGAACAGCAACGTGCCCTGCAATTAAGTGACTGGGTAGAGTTAGCTATAGTTTTACAATATATTCAACGTGGGTTAGTTCACTGGTTTGACCAGCAACCGTATAACGTCAAGGCAGGTTCTAAACTTTCGATTTCAACATTTTTGACTTTTGCTGTAATTTGGAGTTTGCTCGCAAATGGTTTTCAGAGTATTTCTAAAATGTACACTGATGGCTGTTGGCAAATAATGATACAAATATTACGTACTTTTTCGCAACGTCAGTATTTTCCGTTATATGGAGGCATTTTCGCGTCGTTTTCAGGTAATTATTTACGCGATGCATTAGATTATTTAGATGAACCATTACGTAATGCTGAAGGAACGCAAGAAAAAGCCCGAATTTTAACCTTACTGGGATATTCACAGCGTGCAATGGGTCAAAACAAACGTGCAAAGGGTTTTCACACCGAAGCGTTAGAAATAGCAAGAAGTGCAGGTGATAGAACTTGTGAGATAGCAAACCTCAACCATCTCAGTCGTAGTTGTGTGGAAGAGAAAGATTATAGTGAGGCAATAAATTATAGTCAGCGTGCGTTAATATTGAGCCGCCAAGCAGGTGATAAAGTAGGGGAAGAGAATGCGCTGGTTAATTTAGGCTACAGCGAAGTCATGAACTTACAGCAAGAAGATGCTGAAGCTGATAGTTACGAGATGCCGATTAATTATTTACAGCAAGGTTTAAAATTATCTGAGCAACTCGGTGATATACAGGGTAAAGCTTTGTGCTTGAGTAGTTTGGGGATAGCGTATCAAGTCATTGGAGAATTGCAACTTGCTGTCACAAATTTAGAAGCAGGGTTTCAAGCTGCACAAGTAGCGGGTGATTTATATTTACAGGGATTAAATTTATCGCACTTAGCTGCTACTAATTATAGTCTCGCCAATTTTGAGCGTGCGGTGTATACTGCTTCGTTGGGAATGTATTTATTAAATCAAATTGCATCGCGCGAATGGCATAAAGCTGCATCGTTACTAGTTAGACTAGAATCACAATTGGGTGAGAATAGTTTTCAACAAGCGTTAACGCAAAGTCGTCCTAGAATTATTGCAGTTATCGGTATAGATGGGTATGATTATCTTCCACAATTACTAGAAGATTATAAACGAGAATTATAATTGTATGGAAATTACTCTTGTGGAATGGGCATCCTTGCCCGTTCTTAGACACAGTGATGAATAAGCCTAAAGTAGTATCACCGATTATCATTCTCTATTTAAACATCAATCTGTAACCAGTCGGCGCCTAAACTAGCAAACTACTATAATTTAATTTGATTATAAAAAGCAGTATGTATATAAAAATACTATTATCTCAATCTAGCCCCGTATGACAACACTAATAAACTACTACCAAAAAATAAAAAATAAATTAAAATCTCAGCTTCAACCTAACACGGCACCGGAAGTAGCTGTCAAGGTTATTCAACGAGAAATTAACGCACTTACAGATATTAATAGTGAGTATATGCAGAGCTTGACACCACCTCAAGCAAGACTTGCGAATACTTTGTTACAATCTTTGAGTCAGTATACAAGTGTATTATTATTAGTCAAACCTCAGATAGATGATAATGAGATAGAATTACAACAGGCAAATTTTACAGAATTAACAACAAAGTTAGTATCACCGATAAAAAATGCAATTACGGCGCCTAATTATAAGTTAGGATTGATACAAAAAGCACAGCAAAGTAGAGAATTGCTCAGTAGTTTACTAGCTGGGGGTTTAGCTGGAGTACTGGAAGGTGGATGGTATTGGGGACTGATAGGCGCCGCAATAGGTGGTATAACTGGAGGCACAATAGCACAAGTTATTAAGCCAAAGAAAGAAAATCA
The DNA here is from genome assembly GCF_000331305.1 of Calothrix sp. PCC 7103. Classification (GTDB taxonomy): domain Bacteria; phylum Cyanobacteriota; class Cyanobacteriia; order Cyanobacteriales; family Nostocaceae; genus Dulcicalothrix. Next base: position 3,629,268 of record NZ_KB217478.1, read on the forward strand.
AGCTTTAGAAATAAATCAAACTGCTGTTACTGAGGTAAATATAGATATAGATAAATTACTAAATTATCTTTATCAAGCTTTGCAGTCAATCGACATTACAGTAGCAGGATATAGAAACGAGGATAAAGTTCCCAAGGAAGGTATAGAGAATAATCTTGACTTATTAGAGTATCTTCAAGATTTAATGGCAGATGGACTTGATGATAACATTCAGTTGCCCGTAAGTGTAAGGCGCCGGATAGAGCAAGCAGTTAGTATTTTAAGACATCATGGAATTGAAGCGCGTACATATGAACCAAATGTAGACCAAGATATGTTTTATTTTGAGCCAAGCTTGGATGCTGAGATTCATGATTATATTACGCTAAAACACGCTTTAGTGAAAGATAACCGCGTTTTATTACCTGGTTATGTTATTGAACCCAGCACACCATCGTAATAAGCACTTCAGTGCTTTCCAAAAATAACCATGCAAGATTACCTAAATACAAAAATTATCGGTTTCGACTTAGGTCACGGAGAAACATCACTCACCTGGGTTAGCGCAAATAACCAAGATATCCCCCAAAGTCTACTAATTAACAACCGCAAAAGTCAAATTACCGCCATTGCCAACCACCCAACGCGCGGTACACTTATAGGTGATATGGCTTTTCAAATATCTGATGCGAACACATTTGATATCGCATTCAAAAGTCGCAGATTCGATGATAGAGAATATCAAAAGACTATCCAAGACTTTGTTAAAGCCATCTATGACCACTTAATTTCTACGACACAAATCCAACCCTCCGACACAAATTACTTCTTTATCGGTTGTCCTTCAGGATGGTGGCAAGAAGAAATTAACACCTATAAACAGCTTTTAGCAGAGATTTTACCCTATTCTAATATAGTAAAAGAATCTCGTGCGGCTTTGATGCACGCGAAAGAAAGCGGTATATTTACAATTCAAGAGCTACAAAAATCTGTATTAATTATTGATATAGGTTCCTCGACAACCGATTATACCCTAGTCAAAGGTATGGCTGATACCCCTATTGACTTTGGATATGATTTAGGCGCCTCGCTCATCGACAAAGAAATATTACAATTAACTTTAGAACTACACCGTCAATACCGTCAAGGAGATGAAAAAATTATTCACCTTGCGGAACATCTCAGTGAAGGTGAAATTTTACAGATTGAAGAAGTCGAACAGCTAGAAGCAATATTTCAACAACATCCTATATATAGAAACCGTTGCGAGTTACGCTGTCGCAAAGCCAAAGAAGAATATTTTAACTTTTTTCAACTACACGAAGATAGTTTTGTAAATGTCGGTAGTGAAGATATTCAGCGTAAGTATAAATTTATGCCTTTGGTTAATGCCAAAATAATGGATGTTATTTTAAATAAACCTTTGGCTAAGTTAGATAATAACAGTTGGCGCCAAGCTTTTACTGACCAGTTAGTAACAGTACAAAAAAAATTATCTGAATTAGATATTGAGCCAATTGCTATTTTACTTACAGGTAGTGCATCTAAAATGTACTTTATATTAGACACCTGTCAAGAAGTATTTCCGCAACTGTCTTGTAAACGTGATGGAGAACCCGAACTTAGCATCGCAAGAGGACTTGCACGTTGGGGAAGGGTGTACCTTCGTACATCTGGTTTTGTAAAAGAAATAAGTCAATTTCTTGACAAAGAACTCACAGATATTGTAGGAAATTACGTACCAACATTTTTAGATAGACTTGCGGAAGAGCTAGCAACTGGTTTAGTGAATGAAGTAATTACGACTAGTATAAAAGACTGGCGCCAGCGTAAGATTATCACATTAAAAGCACTCGAAGCGGATATTGAACAAAAAGCCAAAGCTTGGTTAGCAGGAAGCGAAGGAAATCAGAAAGTCACAAATTGCTTGTTAGACTGGTTATCTACAGTGCAAAGTGAAGTTCGTGAACAAACTGATGCAATTTCTCGTAAATATAGCTTGCCATTAGGTACATTAAATGCTAAAGAAATAAACTTAAGTGACCAAACTGAGAAAGTATCAACATCAGTATCATTCGATGACTTAACGGGACTTTCAGTGTTTATAGCACACTTAGTTGGGTTAATAGTAGGCGCCGTTTTAGCAGGATTATTCCATATACTACTATTTGCAGGAATATTGGCGCCTATCTTAGGAATAGTGGCATACTTTGCAGGAGAATCTTTGGTTAAAGAAACTGATATTCCAGGTTGGGTACGCAACTTTATTTCTGACACCCGCATTAGTAACCTAGCAACAACAAAAAAACCAGAACTACAGCAAAAAATCCATGAAACCCTAACAAAAGACCCGACTATTGCAATTAAATTAGCCAAAGCTATCAGTGAATGGTTAAAAGAAAGCGTTCAAGAACAAGCAGACAAAGCCCGCTTATTAATAGCTTAAAATAAACTTCTATGAAAACTCAATACTACACTGCTACTAGTTTGGATGGTTTTATTGCTGATTCTCACAACTTCTTAGATTGGTTATTTCAATTTGGGGAGGTAACAGGAGACAGCTATTCTAATTTTATTCGAGAAGTTGGCGCCATTGCAATGGGTTCAACTACTTATGAATGGATTTTAGCTCACCATATTAATAAAGATGCCGACCGTCCTCAAGCATGGCTGTACGAACAACCAACTTGGGTTTTCTCCTCTCGTATTTTGCCTGCGATTGATGGAGCAGATGTGCGATTTGTCAAGGGAAATGTTCGACCTGTTCATCAGGAAATGCTTGCAGCAGCAGGAAATAAAAATATTTGGCTAGTCGGTGGTGGTGATTTAGTCGGGCAATTTTACGATTGTGGGTTACTCTCGGAGATAATTGTTTCGATAGCGTCAGTAACGCTTGGTAGTGGGGCGCCATTATTGCCACGTACAATTGTTACACCTCCATTAAAACTCTTAACTGCAATAATGTATGGAGATAGCTTTGTGGAACTGCATTATCAAGTTCGTTATGCTTTAGAATAATCAAATTATGTCATACATTATTCGTTCTCTTATACCCAGTGATGAAGCTTTCTTATGGGAAATGTTTTGCTATGCGATATCCTGACCCAAAAGTCACGCATCCGATGAAAGGATTTCCACAGGTTTGTTTTATCAAAAATACTGTTGCAAATCCAAATATAATAATTGGAGACTATACTTATTACGATGACCCAGAAGACTCAGAGAATTTTGAGCGCAATGTACTTTATCATTTTCCTTTTATTGGTGACAAGCTCGTAATTGGAAAATTTTGTGCCTTAGCTAGAGGTGTAAAATTTATTATGAACGGCGCCAATCATAAACTGTCTGGCTTTTCAACTTATCCATTTCAAATTTTTGGTAATGGCTGGGAGCGTGTAATGCCTCAATCAGATGAATTACCTTTTAAAGGAGATACTATAGTTGGCAATGATGTATGGATTGGATACGAAGCTGTGATTATGCCTGGAGTAAAAATTGGCGATGGAGCAATTATTGCCGCAAAGTCTGTTGTAACTTCAAATGTACTACCTTACACTATTGTAGGAGGTAATCCTGCTAATATACTACGGCAACGTTTTTCTGATGAAACAATCAAGATTTTAGTAGATATTGCTTGGTGGAACTGGGACATAGAAAAGATTACGAGAAATTTAGAGAAAATTGTTGGCGCCGATATTGAAGCTTTGAAAACCTGTATATAAACTGTACAAATCCGGCGCATGCAATCTGTTCTTCTGTGGAGACTTACATGTAACGTCTATACATTTTGATTTGCCGCTTATTACAATTATATGACAAGTGTGTTACATTGATAATATTCTAAGATTATTTAGCCCAGTTTGAACTATGCGAACAATCGTAGTTGGCGATATTCATGGTTGCTATGCAGAACTGCTTGAGCTATTAGCTAAAGTAGAAATTACAGACGAAGATTGCTTAATCTCGTTAGGAGATATAGTTGACCGTGGGGCTGATTCAGTCAAGGTATATAATTTTCTCAAAAATCGCCCCAATACTATCGTGTTGATGGGAAATCACGAACGTAAACATCTGAGACAAACTCTTTCCTTTTCTCAAGAAATTGTCAAACTACAATTTGGCACCCACTATGCCGAATTTTTAGAATGGATTAGCCATCTACCGTATTATTACGAAACAGACCAAGCAATTTTAGTTCATGCTGCGGTAGAAAATGGCATACCCATTGAGCAACAAAGGGAAGAAGTGTTGTGTGGTTGTACTGCGGGTGAAAAGTATTTGGAAAAGCAATATAGAGATACATATTGGAGCCAGCTTTATACTGGTATTAAACCTGTAATTTTTGGTCATCGTGTTGTTGGCGATAATCCACTGATAATTGAGCAGAAAGCTTATGGTATAGATACTGGAGCTTGTCATGGAGGCAGCTTAACAGCCATAATTTTACCTAGTTTTGAGATTGTTCAAGTACAATCACCTCAAGACTACTGGCAAGAAGAGATAGTAAAATGGCAATTACCAGTGATGATGGCTAAACCTTGGGGTAGTTATAAGTGGAGCAAAATTCAGACGATTTGTGATGAGTTTAGAAATTCTCCCAATCCAGAATTAGCGGATTTTATTATCCAGAAGGAGCAATGGATGCACGGTTTACTTGCTCTGGCGCCTAAAATAATCTTCAAAGTACAGGAAAAACTGGCGGAATTGATTTCCATCTATGGCGCCGATGATTTCAAAAAACCTGCTCGTTGTTTTAGCTATGCCACTCTACTATATAAAGCTAATGCCAGCAATCTTACAAGCGAATTTCTCCAGCAAACTTTACCAACGCCAGACAACTGGTTACAGGTAATGAACGAGTTGAGAGTATATCTATAATTTTGTTAATTCAGGATGAGTATGTTAAAAATGTTATGATTATGTAACATATCTTTACATTTTCTCTGATGCAGACTACACGTTTGTTTTCAAATATAGAATTTAATGGTGATAAGTTACTTCACCAACCGGGTAGTGTGTTGGGAAGTACCGCGTTAGTTGCTGGGACGACGGTTGGCGCCGGAATTTTGGCTTTACCGACAGTGACTCTACCTTCAGGAGTGGCGCCTTCAACAGTGTTATTAATTGCTGTATGGTTATATGCTTTAGTATCTGGGCTATTAATTGCTGAGGTTAGTTTAGATGTGATGCGAAAGGAAGGCGCCAACAACAGTTTTTTGGCAATAGTGGAGAATATATTAGGAAAACCAGGAGCAATATTAGCTGGTGGTGCATATTTGTTTTTGCATTATGCGTTGCTGGTTGCGTATATTGCTCAAGGTGGGGAAATATTACTTGCTGCGTTATCACTTAATTTGCCAGACTGGGCAGGGACAACGATATTTGCGCTGTTGTTTGGTGGAATTATGTATTTTGGGCGCCCAAAGTTAATTGAGAAATTAAATAGCGCTTTGGTTTTTGTTGTAATAGCTTCATTCGCTGGATTATTGTTTTTGGCAAGTAGGCAAGTAAATTTGCCACAATTTGTATTTCAGGATTGGACTAAGTTAACTGCTGCAATTCCAGTTATGTTAGTAGCGCTATTCTATCATAATGTGATTCCGGTAATTACAATACAATTAGAAGGAGACGAGGGGAAAGTAAAGCAGTCCATTTTTTTTGGTTCATTAATCCCACTAATAATGTTTATTGCATGGAACGCTGTTATTTTAGGTAGCGTCAATTTGGAGTCACTACAAGAGTTTACAGGTGTAGAAAAATTTGAACCACTGGAACATTTACGAAGTGAAAGTGATGGTAATTTACTGGAAATAATGGTTTCATTCTTTTCTGAATTCGCAATTATTACCTCTTTTATTGGTTTTTTTTTATGGACTGTTAAATTTTATCAACAATGTAATAAAAGTAACAACTGCACGGATATGGCAGTACGGCTTTGTTTTTTTTCCACCAATGTGTTTAGCTTTATTAAATCCTAATATATTTTTAAAGGCACTCGAAAGTGCAGGTGCCTTCTGTATATCAATTTTAGGAGCAATTATTCCAGCATTAATGGCATGGAAACGGCGTTCTTATAATCAAAATATCGATAACTATCATAGATTAGTTCCAGGCGGTAAGACAACTTTAATTGCTGTAATCAGCATAGCAATTTTAGTCATCTTAAATAAATTATTTTCATTAAAATGAATGCATATGCAATAATTATAAATTCTAACCTTCGCCAATAATAAAGCTAATTTTTGCTTTAAAAAATTACTAGTATTAATTTATAAAGTACACATTTTTATCGGATAGCATTCAATACTACTCGGTTAAGCTAAAAAATACACGAATTCGTAGGTTGGGTGGAGGAACGGAACCCAACATAAATATTCGCGCTTTTGTTGGGAACCGAGGCGCCTCCACCCAACCTATAAATTTCCTTAACCGACCAGTATTGGGATAGCATTAGCGATGAAGGTGGAGAGCTATGTGCCCTTAATTTTATCTAATATTTCTTGAAATGTAAAATAAATATAGTAAAATATTGGTTTTCCGGCAATATCTATAGTTCCGTAGCTTCTTATAGAAGAAAATTCTCTATCAGGGACATGTCCGAAACCTTTAGGTTTATTTGTAAATTTAAGCTCGATAGGCGCACAATTTTTATCGAAAGTAATGCACCATTTAATTTTAAATTTTAGTTTTTCATTTACTTTATTCCTTTCTAGTGTGTTAAAAATATTTTTATAAAAATATTCATTGTTTTTACTATTGTCAAAATCTATTTCTGTAATAAGTTGACTAGAAGATATTGGCAACGTCTCATTTAAATCAACACCTAATTTATTAAAAAAAATATCTACTTGCTCCCATATATATTTTTCTGCTATTTTTTTCTGTTTAATATCTTTAAAAGAAATTAAAGGAACAAATTTACTTGCAAAATTTTCATCTATTTGTTGGTATAAAAACTCTGCTTCATGCTTCATAAATTATTCTCTAAGTATGTCATTTGAATGAGATTGAAGTTGGCTTTAAATATATCAATTTCTTGAAAATCTTGTTGGCTTTCGATTTCTCCTAGTTCATCATACAGTACTTGAGTTAGAGGATAATAATATGGAATAAAAAAAAGATTGGATGATACTTTATATTTGTCAGATGCTAATTGAATAGCTAACTCGTAAGTCAGTTGCTTTATTATATCTATTTTTAATGGATCGTCTATTGTTTCCAGTGATATCGGATAACGTTTATAAAAATTTAAACTTTTATATTTATAGTCTATGATTTCTAAACTAGAATTAGACTTTAAAATTAAATCAGGTCTTAAAAAACGTTTTTTAATTTTTTTAAGATTTGTTTTGAAATTCGGAGTTTCTAAATCATTAGAAAAAGATTTTCTTATTCCTTGAGTAAGATTAAATTCGATAGAAAGTATTTCATGCCAAAGAAAAGTTATCGAAGTAGATTTTACATCTTGTTTAGGTATGTCAGACTCTACTGAATAAACCCATTTTTCTAAGCATTGGTAGTTTCCGACCCTCTCTTTTTCTTCATTACTTCTTATTAAATTATTATAACCATTTAAATAAATATCTGTATCTGCATAACAAATGTCTTGATGACGCTTTTTAAAAAAGTAGGTGTTACACATATCTTCCCAAATAAACGCAAAATTTTGTATACCCCAATAATTGCCATCATTTTTTTTTGGATTTAGTTCACCATATAAAAATGTTTCAATTGCTTCGTATAATCCCCAATAGTCAGAATCTTTGTAGTATGTATTGTTATTTATATTGTCTAATGATTCTTTTAATATATTAATAGTTTCAACAAAAGTATCCTTATCAAAAATAGATTGACTATTAGTTAGATAATCATCCCTAAATCTTTGAGCAAGAAATTGTATATCTTTACTCCGTGCTTTTATATTATCTGGTACATCGTCATCTAACTGAATTACAATCTCATTCAGAATATAACAGTACAAACTCACTATATCTGTACTTTCATAGCGCAGAGTAGGACGTGGAAAATCCATTGCCTCAATATAAATTACATTATTACGTAAATAAATCGCACGGTCTAAATACTTATAAATTTGTGAATAATCAATTTCTTCACTACGTCTAGCTTTTTGTTGTATAGAATTAATTGCAAATTCATCATATGCATCTAGAACTTGCTCAATCATTTTTATCTTACTGTAAATAACACATTCATCTCCGTCAGCATTTTGTATAATTTTTCCACTACTAGAGAGATTTATCTGGTCTTGATCATCGCGATGTTTTTTTTGCTTTTTTTGAGACTGACTCGCACTATTGGCAAACTTACGAAAAGTACGGTACATTTTAAAAAATAAATTTCGTACTTCATTGTAATCGTCCTTTGGAAAATTCTCAAAACCAAATGGTAGGCAAAATTCAAGACTATCTTCTGTTCTTGATTTACGTATGCCAATAAAAGAATCATTGTAATCTGATTCTTTTATTACCTTCAAATATTCAAAGTTCAACATATTTCTATTTTTTACTATCGCAAAATATAATTAATCAAACTGATAACTTCATGATACTGAAAATAAATTCGTTATGCATTTTACTAAAATCACCAAATGTAATTAATCTGCTATTATCAACTTTAAGAATATCTCTTAAAGGCTTTTTATCACGATTAAAAACACTGTCCCATAAAAAGAACATTAACTTATTTAAAATTTTGTCTGCTGTAATAGGCTGCTTTATAAAATAATAACCTATTTGCTTATCTTCTACTCCACGAACAGATTCATGATTCTTTTTGATGAAGCTGTTCAAATTTTTAATTAGTTTTTTCCATTCCTCTTGCGTCAAAGTTCCAGCGTTACCATAAGTTGGAGCAGGGGGTTTACTTTCGTCCCAATTAATAAACTCCCAATCCCATCTACGTTTAAATGCACTATCCATAAAGTAGATAGAATTATCTGAAGTATTCATAGTTGCTAGTATAGATAAATTGTTAGGAATATGCATTGAATTCCCAACAACAGAAGAACCAATTACATTAATACGAAGTTTTGAAAGCTCATCCTGATAGTCTTCAAGTACTTTTGCATTTCTTGCTTTTGCGTATTTATAGTAACCAAAGCTACCACTTTCTTCAAACCCTATTAAAGTTAATATTTTATGGAATTCTAGCTCTGAAACACTAATTCCGTAGCTAGACCAGCCATCTTCATTTCTATCTAATAATTGAAAAATTGTTCCAAAAATCGCAGATGAATTACCACGATTAATTTCATCTATAACAAGAGCAACATTTTTCGGTTTTTCGCCTTCTTTTGCCGAAAGAATATTTTTATAAGCTCTTGCAATTGCTTTAAGAAAATGTCCTTCATAAAAATTATATTCAATATTACCAGACTTGGTGATTGGAACAAGCTTACCCATGAAATCACCATAAGTATATTCAGGGTGAAAAACAGTTTTAATAATATTTTCTTTCTCTGTATCTTTAGAAACGTCTATACCCAATTCATTCGGAATAATTTCATGGTCTATTTTGTAGCTTTTCCCCGTTCCTGGGCTACCAAAAATAATTTTTTGAATAGGAGTATTACTAAATGCTGACATAAGCTATATCTACTGTAGGTATTGCTGTATGATTATTTTAACAGTGAAATTTAAATACCTATGTATTTCAAATAACTTATATAACAAATTTGACTTTTTTACAATTAGTTTTGTTGCTTATAACATTGCTGTAGAGAACTTCAATTCATTTCCATCGCTAAAGCGAGCAAAAACTTCTCTCAAATATAACCACTTTAAAAGCAATGCATGTGTCATACATATAATTAAATAGTTATAGATTAATTCTACTCAATAGTAGAGAGTAATAAACGATGTAGAAAAAACGCCAAACCATCTAATATATAGAGGCAAATGCGTAAAAAATATTGGGGTGGCACACAAAAACGAACTCAGTACTAGTAGCTCTCGTTTGTGCGCCGCATTTGAATTGTTATGCTGCAAGCGCATCAATCCTCAGCAGATTGCTTGCTGCTCCAAAAAAGTTGAAGCGCTGACTCATCAAGTATGTAAGCTGACTCACTATCACGAATCACCCGTTTACCAAGCCTAGGAAAAACGCCAACATCTAAGCGTCCTGCTTCTCCACCTATCAGATATACAAGGTCTTCATTGAATGGATTACGAAGGTGATGGGGTTGTTGGGGTAGCCCAAATCCCATGAAGTCTCCTGATTCAACTTCGTATTCTATATCTCCAATTTCCGCAATACCTCGACCTGACAAGATGTAAACCCATTCCTCTTCATTTTGGTGAGCGTGATAAATGAAAGATTCCTTGCCCGCAGGCACACGAGCAATCGTCACACCAATGCGTTTAAGACCGACAGCACGCCCAAGGAACCGTAAATAAATTTCTGAATTGGGATTAAGCGGATGATGAAACTCAAACGCATCCATTGAATTAATGTCAGACGCTTTCAGCAAAGAATGTTGTTCATCAGTCATTTTGATGTCCTCCTATCAAGACGTTAGGTCTGTTTATCTAATGGGTAGAGGTTTGATGAAATTATGCATTTATCAGGTTATTGCCTTTTTGATAATGATAATATATTACTTACACATCATCTGTGTATATTTTAGCTATTTGTATTATAATTGTGTTTTGTATTAGCAAACAGTTTTCCTACCATTTCCGCGCGCGATGTAACATCAAGTTTACGAAACATTCTTTTTAAAGCTTGTTTAACGGAATTTTCTTGAATCCATAGCTCGGCGCCTATTTCTGCATTAGTTAATCCTTGTGCTACTAATTCAGCTATTTGAATTTCGCGTGCTGTTAATTTATTTATAGCTAGATAATTTGATGAATTTGAATTTTTGGCTTGCAATTGTTTTATTGTAAGCCAGGTTGATAAATGTAAACTCATAGCAGTCAAATCAGCAATATTTCGAGAATCAAAAGGAGAATCTTCGCGATTGCGTGTAAAACCAACTCCTCCAATTAAATGACCATTGCTAATTATTGGCCCTGCCATAACATGTCCGTGGTCACCGCGTGGGCATATATTATTCCATGCTCCAGGTGGTAACAACAATTCTTCGTGAACTGGTGCGTGATTCTCAACCACATAACGTAAAACAGGGTTGTGTTCTACAGATAAAGCTAATTTGATAATCTTAGGAGTATTCTTATTAATTAAAGGCATTTCGCTCAAGAAAAATAAACTTGAACGTTTTGCTGCAAAATATTGACCTGCTCTTGTTTTGACGTACTGCTTCAACTCATGCTCGTCTCTGGCATTTTGAATCTCAGCTAGTAAAGACTGTAACGTATTCAGCACCATAGGTCAAAGATTGTACACTTTCGAGGACTAGGCAAGATTAATTAGTCAACACTATATTAGCTTTAACTCACCGATGTAACAACTTATTAGATTCTCAACAGAACTTTAGCATATGACTATTAATCTGAGTAGTGGCGTGCAGACTAGTAACTGGCGCCAACTTGGTTTTTACGCCTTAGCTCTAATTTTCAATCTTTGCTTAATTGCCCAAGTCTTAACTGTTGGACTCGCGTACTTTTACAACCCTGAGTACTGGTATACTCATGTTTTATTAGTGCGTGGGTACAGTGTACTGGCGCCAATCATGCTTTTGTGGGTCTTTCTCAACCCCTTCCCCCAACGAGTGCAGAACCTAGTAATAAGTACTTTAGTACTTATATGCCTACAATTCCTTACAATTCACATAAAATCCCCCCTACATCCTGGTATATTGCATCCACTTATCGGATTTTCGCTGTTCAACATTTCAACAACACTAGTTCATCGCGTACAGCATATAGTTTTTCCAAAGGATACAGAAATTGATACAAACCGCATGTTGTAGAGACGTTACAAAATTATTAATCAAGGAGAAAAGCAATGTCTGAATACGCTCACCCTGAAGTTATTATTGATACGCAATGGTTAACAGATAACCTGAATAATCCGAATGTTCGCATTGTGGAAGTTGATGCAAGTTCTGAGCCATATAAAGATGCTCATATTCCCGGTGCCGTTTTTTGGAATTACATGACTGATTTACTACAGCCAAACTTCAGTATGAATTTAGAAACAAGTAATATAGAGAAATTACTATCACAATCTGGTATTACAAATAATACAACTGTGGTTGCTTATGGCAGTTACCCCGGAACTGGCGCCTGGATATTCTGGCTGTTAAAATTATTCGGACACGAAAATGTTCGCGTTCTTAATGGTGGACATCAAAAATGGGTAGCAGAAGGGCACCCTGTCACTAAAGATTTGTCAACTTTCACACCAACTCAGTACCGTGCAACTGCTCCTGATAATAGCTTAAGGGTTTTTTATGAAGAGGTTCAGTTATCAATTGGTAAAAAAGAACGAGTATTATTAGATGTGCGTACACCTCAAGAATTTAAGGGTGAGATTTTTATGATGAAACCACCATTAGGAACAGAGCGTGCGGGACATATTCCAGGTGCAGTGCATATCGAGCATACACAAACTTTGAATAAAGACGGAACCTTTAAATCCTTTGATGAACTGCAAAGTATTTTTACAAGTAAGGGAGTTACATCTGATAAAGAAATATTTCCTTACTGTGCGATTGGTGGGCGTTCAGCATACGCTTGGTTTGTTCTGAAATATTTACTGGGCTTCAAGAACGTTCGTAACTTTGATGGTTCATGGAATGAGTGGAGCCAACATTCTGATAGTCCTATTAATGTAGATGTATAAATCTTGTATAACAAGCAAGACATCTATTCTATTTCATCGCTATTAGTAATTGCTTGTAAAAATTCAGGACTGTATTCGGCTTTATCCCAATTACTAGCAGCTTTGACTTGTTGTGTAGTTAGGTTTTGTGCATTTACAAAGTTTGTATTTGTCAAGTCAGCACAGCTAAAATCTGTATGATTACAATTGGCGCCTTTAAGTCTGGCATAATTAAGCGTTGCACTACAGAGAGTTGCACCGCTGAAGTTTACCTCATAGCAACTTGCTGCGTAGAGGTTTGCGCTTCTAAGGTCTGTGTAAGTAAGTTTTGCATGGTTAAGGTTTGCATTACTTAGGTTCGTATTACTTAGGTTCGCATTACTTAGGTTCGCATTACTTAAATTCGCACCATCAAGATTTGCATTACTTAAATTAGCGTGATTCAAATTTGCATCACTTAGGTCTGTAGCACTAAGGTCGGCGCCACTTAGGTCTGCAAAGCTCAAATTTGTATCACTGAAATTTACATCACTTAGGTTTGCACCACGAAATTGTACACTACTAAGGTTTACATTACTAAGCTTGGCGCCGCTAAGTTGTGCATTATTAAGAAAGTACCCCAGTGTGTCTAAAAAAGTATATTCATCAATACTATTGCTATAGCTGATTATACAAAATAATAAATCATCTTCAAAATAGTCACTATCTTTTTGTCCACAAGGGTAAAAAATAATTTTATCCTTTAAAGCATCTTGTGTTTGAGCATGACGATATAATTCTGAAAGTAGAATCATCACATTTAGCCCAGTATATATATCTATTTCCCTCAGTCCAGAGAAACTTAGCGCTTTCGTGTGTAATCTTTTATTTGGAGGAAAGTTTTGGGGATAAGCATTGATAAACCTTCCTTTACACCAGTAAGTATAAAAGTGCTTTAAGCGTTTAAATAATGTATCTATTAAATTTATCTGATTATAATCATAATCAAGCAAAGCGATTAAATATTCAACAATTTCTGGTGTGAGACTAGAGTAATACAATAAATCATAAACCTCCTCTACTAACTGGTTATCAGTAATCAGAGGTTGTTGATCTTTACTGAACAGGTTGACTTGCGTCCATTTCCTGAAACTTTCAGCTAACCTTTTGGCATATAAAAACTCGCTAAAGCTTTTATGAACAAATTTTATATATCCTTTGTTTGTTTCAGAATCTGAAATAAATTGCAGATTATATACTGTAAAAGCATTATTTAAAAGATTTTCACTTAGGCGCCACCCATCTGTGTATAATTTTTTAGTTATGGCATTAGCTTTTAAACGTTCCTCAATCATTGTAATTGAAATTATTTCCCTACCAGATTGGATAGCACATAATCCAGCTTCGGTTAAAATACGTCGCAAGTCGTTAATATTCAATTTATTACTTACGCTAGAATTATTTTCTTGAGCTTGTATTAATACTGAATTTAAGATAGCCTGATAAATCAAGATTTTAGCACGAACACTGCTACTAACACCTTCAAACATCTTGGAAACTAATTTTCCATCCCGATGCATTACTGCCAGAAGGTGTAATGATAGTGGTTCTCGTGACAACTTCCATATATGTGGACAGTTTTCTAGTTGTAAAAAATCTTGAAACGCTTTAGCTTTATCTTGCCCGACTAATTTACCCCATTTATTTAGCCATTGCTCTTGAAGTCGGTTATCCATCAAAGCAATTTCTACCCGTTCTAAATTGTTGGGCATAAATTGTTCGATACTATGCAAAGCTGATTTTCTACCTGTAATTAAAAACCTATGTCCAAGATTCGTGCGTGTTTGACACTCTTCTTGATAATTTCCTATTTCTCTAATAAACTTTTCAATACTACCAGAGTTTTTTTCTTTCAAACGCAATTCGTCAAACCCATCTAATATAAACAAAAATCTTGTATGACGGTCAGTTAGCCAATCATCGTTATGCTGAACAAAATCTTCTATAATAGCAGTGCGGAGAATACTTTCAACATCAATATCAAAAGTATCAATATCTTGTAATCGAATTAATATAGGTGTCCAAATAGGATGCAAATGTTCTTGTACCCAACTCGCAAACATTTTACAGAAAACAGTTTTTCCTCGTCCTGACTCAGCTTGAAGAAATATGACTCGGTTATTACTGTTTGGGTCTGTAAGCTGTTCAAAAGCCCAGGTATTTAAATCAACTGATTGTAGATGCTCCTTTTTTTTGCCATTATAATTAAGCAGATGACATTTAAGTGGTATATAGATATCAGGAATTTTTACTTGATCAAAAACTTGCCACGAGTCGCTATCACTAGTACATATATGTTGAGCTAGGTAAGATTCAATACTGTTAAATTTTTGATTTATTTTGCTTTCCTGTGTTGCAGTTTTGTATACTTTGGCTCGTGCAGCAAAATCCTCTTTCTCATCGCATAACAATGATTTAACAAGTTTTTGAGTTTCCCAATTTACCCATCCTGTTATAATAGAAATAATATGTGTATCTAGTTTAGTTTGCTCAAGATAAATTGATAGTAGATTAGTTAGTGCGGTTCCTAATGGCGATTCTGAAAAGTTTGTTAAAGCTTCTTTAATTAACTTATGATTATAATTAATTCCTTCTATTTTGTTAACTGCGTTCTTAATTTTATCTTGCCACTGCTTAATTTGATTTTGATGCTGATTTTCATCTCTTAGCTGATTAGATATATCTGGGTAATTATTTAAATTTTTATATTTATAAAACAATTCTTGGTATGAAACAATTTCACTAATTTTTACTTTCAACCAATCGTTCTTTTGAACTAAAGCTTCAAAACTTTCTAAGTAAGCCAAATTAAACGCAATTTCTACCCATTCTGCAATGTCAAGTTGCTTTTGTATTTTGTTTTGATAAAGCTTTAATCCTTTTTTTGTTAATCCAATAAAAGATATTCTTGCTGTAACTGGATTTATAGAAGAATTTAGCCAACCTAAAGCAACCGCTAACTCAAAGCTAGCTTTTGACAATTTTGCTTCAAATTCAAAAATATTTCCTGATTTATCAAATAATTTTTTAAGCTGCTTAATTTTTGTCATAGCTTAGTTCTTCCTCTGCAACAAATAAACACAACAGCGAATGCCATCTCATGAATGCAAGGTCAAGAGTTATTGTTTTTATAAAATTTAAAACATCTATTTTACTAATAAGAATCTACTATAGTATCTATCATTAACTAGACCAATTCTCAAGTATAGTCATACACTAATTTTATTAGGCTTGAGTAAATTTATTATTGCTATAATTGCAAAAATACTTATGCAATTATTCTATATATAAGAGTCATAAATTCTTTTTAAAAATGATGTTGATTTTAAAAGTTTGTTCTCGTTGAGAAGCAATCGGGCACTGAATCTAAGGCAATGCACCTTAAAGTGGTACAGTAAATTAACTGTAATATAAATCAAGACGTGATTAATTTAATTTTTCAGGTATCAAAACTTGAAACCCCCCCAGAGGTAGAATTACCTTAATGCTGTTGTGTTGTATAAGTTATGGGTTAGGCGAAGTTTAATAGCAATCAATTGCCACGCACGGAGAAATATTTTATGCTCATTGTTCATCATCTCAACAACTCAAGGTCGCAGCGTGTGCTATGGCTGCTCGAAGAATTAGGCATCGAATACGAAATTAAATACTACGAACGTGATGCACAAACGATGCTGGCGCCTGCTTCACTACGTCAAGTTCATCCACTCGGTAAGTCACCAGTAATTACAGACGGAGATATTACAGTTGCTGAGTCGGGTGCAATAACCGAATATATAGTAAATCATTACGGTAATGGTAAATTAATTCCGGCACCTGATACTCCAGAACGTCTACGTTACACCTATTGGTTGCATTATGCCGAAGGTTCTGCAATGCCACCACTGCTTATGAACCTCATTTTGAGCCGTTTTGGGCTAGGAGATAGTGATGCAATGGGCGCCTTTGTTGCACCTCAAATTAAGCTTCATTATGACTATGTAGAAAGCGAACTCCAAAAAAATACATGGTTTGCAGGCGAGGAATTTTCTGCTGCCGATATCGAAATGAGTTTTCCTCTCGAACTGCTAGTTGCCCAACTCAAACAAATGGAAAACCGACCAAAAATTAAAGAGTTTGTCGAGCGTATTCATGCAAAACCCGCTTATAAACGCGCGCTTGAGCGTGGTGGTCAATATGACTTTGCCAACAATATTTAGCAAAACACCTAAAAAACTAAAATTTTACTTTTGCTTAACAAGATAATAATTCCTGTTAATCATCTAGTTCATTAATTTTTTTGTAGAGACGTTAGATGTAATGTCTCTACATGTGTCTGAAACATTAGACAATTAGTAATTTATTAGTGACTATAAATGCTTTGGCTTGTTATCATCATTACATTAACTGCGTTTGTAAATTCAATAAATTAATTTCTCGCAACCAATCTTCTAACTGCAACATTTTTACTATACCGTCTACTACGCTTTGATAAGTGACTTTGTTTTCTAAAAACCATCCTGTCCAATAAACTATACAACTAGCTTGCTGTAATCGCCATGCTAATGCTAGTTTATCTATTTCTAATTCTGAAAGAGAAACATGTTTCGCATACCCTGCGCTAAAAGCTTCTATCTTCTGCTTATTAGGAACTTGTTTTGGTGGACGAGTAAAATGGTCTAATGCTGCAACGTAGTCGAGTAATCTTAAGTCATAAGTTGCAAATTCAAAATCTAAAACTCCAACTACTTGGTTTTCAGAAATTAAAACATTCGGACAAAGATAATCAGCATGGGTGGTTTGAACTGGAAGTGCTTTATATAAACTTGGCGCCACTTCAATTAGCTCTGTTAAACTTTTAATAATTCGCTGTTGTTGTGAGTACTCTAACTCAAGTATTCGCGGTACTTCTAACGGTGCTACTAGAGAATGAATATTTTCAAGATTGCCCCAATTTGGTAACTGAGATAGCTGACCATCCATATCAAATTGTGCTAATGCATTATGTAATTCTCCTAGTGCTGAACCTGCGGCGCCAATATGAAGAATATTTTCACGTTCGGCAGTTTGACCAGAAATCAAAGGAAGTAAAGCTGCACGTAGTATTTTATCATTTTTATTAATTGTGATTAATGTTTCACCTGAGTTACTTTGTACAGGAGTTGGGACAGCAAATGACAAGTGACATGATTGTAAATGCTCCAATAATAAGTGCTCGTAATTAATTTGTGCAGTCGTTGTAGTGTCATCGTATATCTTGAAGACAAATTTATCAAGTTCCGGCGCCTCTACAAAAAAAGTTATATTGACTGTACCCTGGTTTGTTGGTTTAACACTTGGATTATCAAGAGACCAAGATAAAAATATTTCAGTTATATTTTGTTCTGATAGTTGTAAATTTTTAAGATTTGACATATGAGTGTAAATAAAAACTTCACTTACTTGCTTTGACGGGTATTAAGTGCTGAGAATATTTGTTTGACTACGCTTTCATTCAATAATTGCAATATGTTCAGATATTTTTAACTCCCTTGATTGTTAAATATACTCCTAGCGGTAGATGCTTGTTCAGTTAATAATATTACTGATATAATAAATAATTATTTACTGAATGCTTCTTTATATTAATGCAGGTGGATAACGGTGCCATCACAAAAAATATGCAACAGGAACTAAAGCCAGTCACTCTTGATGACGTTGTAATTACGGAGGAGTTGTCCCATAGAGCAACTCGTCTCCCTAATTTACATTCAGAAAATCAAGCGCTACATACGTTGGCACGACAACTTGTTAAGAAGCCGGAAATAATGCTTCAAAATTTAGTCGAGATGGCGTTAGATTTGTGTCAAGCAGGAAGCGCAGGAGTCAGTTTACTCGAACAAACATCCAGTGGTGAAGAGGTTTTTCGTTGGGTCGCGTTAGCAGGAGCATTAGCTCATAATAAAGGGGGTACGGCACCTTGTCATTTTAGCCCTTGTGGAATTTGCCTGTCACGCGGCGCCGCTCAACTTTTTTCTTATCCACATCGATACTTTAGTTATTTTCAGGAAGCTAAACCACAGATTGTTGAAACCTTGGTTTTGCCTCTTTTTGCTAGTGATGACCAAGCACTCGGCACGCTTTGGGTTGTATCTCATGACGTTTCTCGAAAGTTTGACCGAGAAGATGTGCGGGTGATGATGAGTTTAGCAGATTTTACAGCTGCTGCAATGTTACAAAAACGAACATTGGAATTGGTAACAACTAACACTGTGCTGGAAGCTGAAATTAACGAGCGCAAACGGGTAGAAGCAGCTTTGCGCGAATCGGAAGAAAAATATCGCAGGCTGTTTAATTCGATGGGTGAAGCCTTCGCGTTATGCGAACTTATTTTAGAGGATGGCAAAGCGTTTGATGTGCGGATACTCGAAGTTAATCCTGCTCATGAGACAATGACTGGACTTACGGCAGAGAAAACAATTGGAAGAACCATCCGCAATCTGATTCCAGAGATTGAGGATTGTTGGTTTGAAATATACGGACGAGTGTTACTTGGTGGCGAGACAGTTCGATTTGAAAACTTTGTACCGGGTTTAAATCGCTGGTTTGATATTTATGCTTATAAAATCGATGATGATGATGACAAAAAGTTTGCGCTGATTTACAGCGATATAACTGGGCGTAAACAATCACTTGTAGAACTGCAACAATCTGAAGAACACTATCGAACGCTGTTTGAGTCTATTGACGAAGGCTTTTGCATTATCGAAATGCTTTTTGATGAAAATAAAAAGCCCTTTGATTACCTTTTTTTGGAAGTTAACCCAGCATTCGAGAAACAAACGGGACTTAAAGAGGCGCCCGGTAAAACAGCGCGTCAACTCGTTCCAAATCTTGAAGAACATTGGTTTGAAATTTATGGCAAAATTGCGCTGACGGGTGAACCCCTTCGTTTTGAAAATGGCGCCGAAGAAATGAACCGTTGGTTTGATGTTTATGCTGTCCGAGTTGGGCAGGAGTCGAGCCGAAAAGTTGCTTTAATTTTTAAAGATATTAGCGAAGCAAAGCGCATTGAAGCCGAACGAGAAAAAATTCTGCAAAGAGAACAAACTGCACGGGAAGCTGCTGAACACGCAAACCGAATTAAAGATGAGTTTTTGGCGGTGTTGTCGCATGAGTTACGATCGCCGCTTAACCCGATTTTAGGATGGACGACACTATTACGCAGTGGTAAGTTAAACGAAGCAAAAACAGTTGAGGCACTTACAACAATTGAGCGCAATGCCCGACTGCAAACTCAGTTGATCGATGACTTACTTGATATCTCCCGCATAATGCGCGGCAAACTGACGCTTTCGCCGGCACCTGTAAATTTATCTTCTGTGATTTCGGCATCACTGGAAACCGTTCGCTTGTCAGTAGAAGCAAAAACAATTCAAATTAAAGTCATTGAAAACAATGCTCCAAAAGTTTATGGCGATGCAGGTCGCTTGCAACAAGTGATATGGAATTTGTTATCAAACGCCGTTAAATTTACACCAACTGGGGGAGAAGTCGAAATTTGCCTTACACAAGCAAATAATTTAGCTCAAATTAAAATCACAGATACAGGTAAAGGAATTAACTCTGAATTTCTACCACACGTCTTCGAGCATTTTCGTCAAGAAGATTCTGCCATCACACGCAAGTTTGGTGGCTTAGGACTTGGGTTAGCAATTGCCCGTCAAATTACCGAGTTGCATGGCGGTAGAATTTGGGTTGAGAGTTCGGGTGAAAACAAAGGCGCCGCATTCACTGTTGAACTACCTTTGTTAAAGACAGATGACATTTATAATGAAGAAAAGATAAATTTAAATATTCCTTTATCTTCTCTTCCTCTAGCAAATAAAAAGGTTTTGGTTATTGACGATGAAGCAGATTCACGCGACATCGTAGCGTTTGTAGTGGAACAAGCAGGAGCAGAAGTGATTACCGGTTCTTCAGCATTTGAAGCTTTACAAATGCTCTCTAACGCACCATTTAACATTTTGATTAGTGATATTGGGATGCCAGAGATGGATGGGTATGCCTTAATGCACCAAATTCGACAGCTTCCAACTTTTCAAGGTGGAAAAATTCCCGCAATCGCACTGACTGCCTACGCTGGAGAATATGACCAGCAACTAGCCTTAAGTGCTGGTTTTGAACAGCACCTTGCCAAACCTGTTGACCCTATTAAACTTGTTCAATGCATCATAAAAATGCTCAACTCTAATAACTCTACTACAAACAGATAAAATATAAATTTTTGTCATGCTGAGGAACGAAGCATCTTAACAATTTTATTTTAATTTAAAAGTAAAGTCCTAACCCGTTTTTAGTATAATAAAACGCTATCAGTAATTTCTCTAGCTTTTCGTAGTTAATTGAATTACCCAGCATCAGCAATAACTTGTCCTATTTCCTGAACTGTTGCACCTGTTGCCAATATCGCACGTATCAGTAATTCAATCGAAACTGAAGCATCACCATTTTCAGCATTAGCAACACGAGGTTGGCTGGACTGAATTTTCTCAGCTAGCTCTGATTGTGTCATAATTTTTTGCCGCCTTTGCTTTAAATTACGACTTAGAGCTAATTTAATTTCAACTAAAGCATTTTCTTCAGGTGTAAGTCCCAAAAACTCTTCAACACTACCAACTTTCCAACCTGAAGCTTCTAAGCGCTCTTTTTTCTTTTCATCCATAAAATTAATCCTGTATATCAGTATCGTATTCACTAAGTCGTTTTTTACATTTCTCAATTACATTATCGGGTGTTGCTCTAGTTGTTTTATTAAACACTTCAATAACCAAAATCGCATCATCATCAATCCTATAGATAATTCGCCAATTCTGATCAGCATCCCTAACCCTTAATTCATGACAATGCGCTCCAATACTTGGCATCGGTCTTGAGTGTGGCATTCCTAGATTTTCACCTTGCTGCAATCGTCTTAATAGTATACCTACTTCAATACGCGCATCCTGGCTAAACGGGGGAGTTTTTATTTCACCATGCAACCACACTAGAGGTTTATCATCTTCATCCATAACACAGTTTATATCATATCCGATATATTACCCTCAATAATCGAATAATAATTTATCTTTTAACTGAATTAACCAAAAAAGAACTATGACGTGCTTCATGGTACATTTTTTATTAGGACTTACGCATTTTAATGAAAAACTGTCATTCTGAACGCAGTGAAGAATCTCTAAGATGCTTCACTGCGTTCAGCATGACAAAATTTTTGCGTAAGTCCTGTTTATAATTGCTCCTCTGTTAGCAAGCTTTTGCAAGCAAAAGTCACCTGCAAACAAAAATAGACTTTTGTGATAACGAGTTGTCCGTTATGTAATTCTGCTTAACAAAATTTAATAATTGATGTTGTGTCTATCCAACCATAAGCAATTTCAGTAAAGGCATCTTACTTGCTGGTTATAAGTAAGGCGCCTGTTTAAGTTTAAGGTTAAGGTTTAGTTAATTTTTATGCATCTGCTCTAAAATTTCCAAACCCTTGTCTATTTTGGGCTGGTTAATAAGCTGCCGACATTTACGACCAGCTTCTACAGCTTGATGCATTAAAGCGTGCCCTTCCTTATATTTACCTTGTTGAATAAGCTCGTTGGCTTGCTTACTTAAGTCTCTAGCTTGTTTCGACAACGTTTTTATTTCAGTTCTATCCATTTTCTTGCTCCGAAATTACAGAACTTATGGCTTCTGCTCGTTCAAATACTTGTTCGGCTTGTGCCCCAAGTAGACTAGCATCCGCATCTTCATAATGGCGCCAAGTTTATAAAGCTATTATGATAATGATTATTGTTATAGTAAAGCTCTATGGAACTTGCTCCACCTCACTTACCAAGAAAAACAAGCCTCGCGATTATTGGGGCTGGTCCTCATGCGTTAACATTTGTTACCCATTTGCTACAAAAACGCGCAAAAATGCGTTCTAAATTTGTAGTGTTTGACCCCAGTGGCAGATGGATGAGCCGATGGCGCCAGCAATTTGCTGCATTAGAAATACCTCATTTGCGTTCTCCAGCAGTTCACCATCCAGACCCGAATGCTTTTGGATTGCGAAAATTCGCTGAATCCCGTTCGAGCGAACTTTTTGCTCCTTATGATTTACCAGGAACTAAGTTATTTGATGATTTTTGTACTGATGTTATTTCTCGGTGGGATTTAAATAATCAAGTACACCAGAATGCAGTAACTCAGATTATTCCAGGTGTTAACTGCTTTCGTCTACACTTACAAGACGGGCAATCGATTACTGCAAAGCGAGTAGTACTTGCAACTGGTGGTGCCAAATTGCAAATACCTGATTGGGTAAAACAGATTAAATCAGGATATCCACAAGATAAGCTTTGCCATTCCACAAGTGTAGATTTGCGTTCAAAACACCTTGCTGGAGAAAAGGTGTTAATTATTGGTGGTGGTTTAACTAGCGGACATTTAGCAGTTGGCGCCATCTCTAAAGGTGCAAAAGTCCACCTAATGATTAAAAGGCAACTACAAGAAAAGTTATTTGATGCTGAACCAGGTTGGTTAGGACCAAAGTATCTCAAGGGATTTTTTGCTTGTTCCGATTATGAAGAGCGCTCAAAAATGATTCAAGAAGCGCGAAATGGTGGTTCGATGACACCAGGAATAGGTATGCAACTACGGCGCCTAGTACGTAATGGAAATCTTAGAATTGATGAAAATTGCCAAGTGGTAAAAGCTGAGTGGTCAGGAAATAGTTGGTTAGTACAATGCAGTGATGGTAGTACACATGATTTTAGCCAGATTTGGTTATCTACTGGTAGCAAATTCAACGTAACAGCTGAACCATTACTTAAAGATGTTTTAGCAGCTTATCCAATTAATATAGTTAATGGTTTACCTGTGCTGGAAGAAAATTTACAATGGCACGGTTGTAATTTATTTCTTATGGGAGGATTAGCCGCTTTACAAGTTGGCCCTACGGCACGAAATTTATCAGGCGCCAGAATGGCATCTGAAAAAATTGTTTCAGCTATTATTAATTGATATTCGGCGCTGTAGCCCTCCTTGGGTAATTTAATTAGATTTACCCTGGTACAGCAGGCACTTCTCGGAGTAAGTCGGGTTCATTGTGTATAAATGTAATTTGCAATGTACCTACTAGCTCTCTTTCTTTTTGCGTTGAGTTATTAGCAGGTATTAATTGAGCTAGGCTTTCTTGGCTCAATTAATACCTGTTTCTTGCAAAAATGCAGCAAGTTTATCTAATTTAGTGTTTGGGACTTCAAAATTTATACATATCAAGACGTTTGAGTAAAGGTGGCAGTCGGTAATCCAAGCTCCTGCTTGGTTAATTGCTTCACTTACACGGGCAGTCATCCTTATACGTTCTTCTTTGCTAAACCCATCTAAGCGCAGAAACTTTTGCTCAAACACAAGCCAACCTCCGAAGCAAATTAAACCATCTTCATCTTAACCAATCTCAAAATCAACAAGTGGTGTCCATTTTGCTTTACGTTAAAAAGTAAATATCCCTGGCGAATGTAAAACTTTAAAGGCGCCATGTTAATAGCAGTGAAAAAAACAAGTAGTAGTGCATGTGTATTTAAAGCTGCACCTTATTGAGTTTTACTAAACTGTTTTTACTAAAATTACAAAAGCTACTCCTTGTAACTTAGCCTCAAAGATGTTAACAGGATGAAAACCAGCTTTAGACCAAACCCGAAGCGCGCGTTGATTAAATGCTGCTATCGTGACTCGATACATAGGAGGGTTAAATTCTTTATGAGCAAAATTCAAAACTGCTTCTACATAGTAAATGCCTCTACCTTTTCCGATTAAATCTGGGCGAAGACCCATTCCAATATCTAACGCAGGTACGTTGTAATCACCTCCGTTTACCTGCCCATCTTCCCCAAAACTACAAAAACCCACAAATTCTTGTTCTTCAAAAATACCGTAGAAGTGATTGTTCGAGTCTAGAAAGTATTGAACGTTTTGTTCAATTTCGGTACGATTCAAATTGTAAAAATTAAGTGGCGCCTCATAACGCCACATAGCAGACGCACGTGCGTTAGCTTCATTCAAAGGCTGAATACTCAAGGGCATAAACTTTAATTAAACAATTGTAATCTTTGTGGTTGGATATTACAATTATATTTATAATTTATCTATTATTTACTTAATATTTGAAATGTTAGAAAATAAAACTGTTGCATACACTTTATCACGTTCTAAATTTCTACGCTTAGGCTTTATTTTTATTTTTTGTGAGCTTGTAGTTGCTAACTGTAGTATTGTGAAGGCAATAAGTCAGTCTCAGTCTACACTTAAAGCAAGTCGATTAAAAACATTATCTAAAGGTTTTAATTTAGAACATTGGCAGCGAAACGAGCTAAATGACGGACATTATACAGAAGCAACTTTATTACAGTATAAAAGCTTGGGTTTGACTTATACTAGGCTACCAGTTGTTTTATCTAAATTTTTAAATGAGAGTAATCCTAGTGTTTTGAAGAAAGATTCGCTTGCTGCTTTGGATGCAATTATTCAAATGCACGTTAAAACGGGATTAGGAATTATTTTATCTCCTTTCAATCATCCAGAAGAATTACATACAGACCCTACTATCCTTGCAAAATATATATCCTTCTTCAAATCTTTTGCTACTCATCTTCGTAACACAAATCCAGAAAAAGTTTTTTTAGAAGTAATGAACGAACCTTTGGCAGACACACCTGAAATTTGGAATAAAATTCAGCCTAAATTAATCGCAGCTATTCGTTCACGCGCCCCGAATCATACAATTATTGCTAGTTCAAACATGAAAGTTAGTGCTGAGGACTGGAGCAATGTTCGAGCCATGCCAAAAACTCAAGTAGTCAAAGATAAAAATGTAGTGTACAATTTCCATCTCTACGAACCGTTTGTATTTACACATCAAGGAGCAACTTGGGGATGGCGTGCTTCACAATTCATGAAAAATATTCCTTACCCTTCTAATCCTCAATTAGTAGCGCCTTTGCTTTCACAAATTCAAGATGCTGAAGCGAAATCAGCAGTAGAGAAATACGGTCAGGAGAAATGGAATAAAGCTAAGTTACTTCGTGAATTGGCGCCAATAGCAGCATGGGCAAAAAATAATAGAGTGAATGTAACATGTAATGAAATTGGAGCTATACCTTGGACAACTCCTAGAAATTCGAGACTTCGCTATTTAAAAGATGTAAGAGAAGCTTTAGAAACATATGGAATTCCTTGGGGACATTGGTTTACATTAGATGTAAATGATAAAGAAGTTATGCAAGCGGTTG
This sequence comes from Calothrix sp. PCC 7103, assembly GCF_000331305.1. GTDB lineage: Bacteria > Cyanobacteriota > Cyanobacteriia > Cyanobacteriales > Nostocaceae > Dulcicalothrix. The sequence goes on from NZ_KB217478.1 coordinate 3,655,316, forward strand.
GGTTGAAAGTTTTATAATATCTGGAATGGGCAGGGATGCCCGTTCCACAAGAACTTATTCTACAAGATAGGGATTTAGGATTCTAAATTTTGTAGACCGAGTGATATTTTACTGTGCTGCTCAATTTGTCCCATAACTTGTTTTGCTCGCTTTATCACTACAGGTGGTAAACCAGCTAATCTTCCAGCTTCAATACCATAAGACTTTTGGGCGCCACCAGGTTGAACTTGGTGTAAAAAGATAATTTGGTCGGGCATTTCTTTCACAGTTACTTGATAATTAGCAACATTAGGTAAAATACTTGCCAACTCATTCAACTCATGGTAATGGGTAGCAAAAATAGTACGTGATTTAATTTCACTACCTAAATATTCAGCAACAGCCCAAGCAATGGAAAGACCATCAAAAGTAGCCGTTCCCCTACCAATCTCATCTAATAACACCAACGACCTATCGGTAGCATGATTAAGAATATTCGCCGTCTCATTCATCTCCACCATAAACGTAGACTGACCCGTCGCCAAATCATCAACGGCGCCAACACGAGTAAAAATTCTGTCACAAACTCCCAACTTCGCAGACCTAGCAGGAACAAAACTACCAATTTGTGCCATTAACTGAATTAACCCAACCTGACGCAAATAACAACTCTTCCCACTCGCATTAGGTCCTGTCAAAATAACCAAATCAGGAGAACCCTCTTCTTCTTTGCGTTCTTCGCGTCCTTTGCGGTTCATTCCCCCCAAATTAATCGAATTAGGAACAAAAAACCCAGCAGGAATAGACTGTTCCACCACAGGATGGCGCCCATCAACAACATTAATTTCCCTACCTTCCACCATCTCCGGACGGCAATAACCTTGCATCACAGCCAACTCAGCCAACCCGCACAACACATCAGCGGCAGCAACCGCGCGCGATATATTACGAATTGACTCAGCATAACGAGCAACCTCATCACGCAACGCGACAAAAACCTCATACTCTAACTTATACAAATCATCCTGAGCATTAAGAATCCGCGTTTCTCGTTCCTTCAACTCTGCCGTAATATAACGTTCCTCATTCGTCAGCGTTTGCTTACGAATATAATTACTAGGCACCTGATCAGCCTTAGCACGCGAAATACTAATATAGTAACCAAAAGTCTTATTAAACCCAACCTTCAAATTTGGAATACCCGTGCGCGCACGCTCATCCACTTCCAAATTAGCAATCCATCTTTGGTCTTCCTCAACCAAAGCTTTCCTTTCATCCAACTGAGGATTAACACCCGAACGAATTAAATTACCTTCCTTAATAATAATCGGCGGTGCCTCTACAATATGAGCGCTAATTTTTCGCCCAATCACTTCAAGCTCAGGAGGAAACTTTTGCAGCGCTTTCAAAAAAGGCGCCTTTGTATCAGACACCAAGTAAGACAACTCAGGTAATATAGCCAGCGAATCAGCCAAAGCTTTTAAATCGCGAGCATTTGCCGTTCCCGACCCAGTACGTCCCGTTAACCGTTCTAAATCATAAATTCGTTTTAATAACTGCCGAATATCATGGCGCAAAGCAGTATTTTCAACTAACTCCTGAATTGTATCTTGACGCGCATTAATTCCCTTAATATCTAGTAGCGGTTGTAACAACCATCTTCGCAGTGCGCGTCCACCCATCGATGTAGAAGTTCTATCAAGCGCCCATAATAAAGAACCATAATAAGTACAATCGCGTACCGTCTGCGTAATTTCTAGGTTACGCCGAGTTTGATTATCTACAATTAAAAAATCAGTTAGCGTATACGAACGCAGTGGTTGCAAAGGAACCAAATTATGTTTCTGTGTCTCTTCTAAGTATTGAAGCAACCCACCTGCCGCGCGTGCAGCTAAAGGTAAATGTTCACAGCCAATACCTTCTAAAGAACGCAGCTTAAACTTTTGTAGTAAACGACTACGTGCTTCACCCAAAGAAAAAGGAATTTGAGAACGAAAACTATAACAAAAACTTGGTGGTAAACATTCTGGCAAACTCGAAGACTTTTCACCAGGACGTAATAAGGCGCCTAAATCAGGAGCATTTGTAGGTATTAACACCTCCGCAGGTTGCAACCGCATAATTTCCTGCGTCAAGTGTTCTAAGTTACTAGCTTGCGTTGTTAGAAATTCTCCTGTAGATATGTCTGCATAAGCTAATCCCCAAGAATCCACAGCAATTACAACCGCAGCGAGGTAATTATTGCGACTAGCTTTAAGCATTCCATCTTCGAGCAGCGTACCAGGAGTAATAATACGCGTTACTTCCCGACGTACTAACCTTCCTGCTGCTTCCGAAGCATCTTCTACTTGGTCACAAATTACAACAGCATAACCTTTCTCTACCAAATCTGTAGCATGACGTTCCCAAGCATGATGCGGAACACCAGACATTGCGACTCTTCCTTGTTCCCCTGCTTGTTTGCTAGTGAGTACGAGTTCCAATTCCTGTGCTAATACAACCGCGTCACCGAAATAACATTCAAAGAAATCACCTACCCTATAAAAAAGCACTGCATGGGGATGCATTTCTTTGACTTCGACGTAGTGCTGGTACATTTGACTGAGCTTGCTAACATCTACCTTACGGTGGTCTGTAATGAAAGCAGCAGAAGCATTAGAACCTGGTTGGGATGCAGAGTAAGAAGCTGTCATGGTATCTAGATTACAAAAGTCAACCTGCCAATATCCGATAATAGCTTGTTGTTGCAGTTACTTGAACTTTGTTCAACGATTATTTATTTTTCGTATAATTTGCTTTGAACAGCTATTTACTGAATATAGTACATATAGTCTAGTATAGATGGAGAAAATTGGCAACGGATACAACGGATGTAACGGATGATTTATTTTGTTGTAAGTTATTTTAGCTTCAACGTAAATTCTCTAAGAATGTCTCCAGAACTTGATAACCCCATTTGAGTGTTATTAATCCGCAGATAATCCCTAATATTAGACAGCCTAAAATGCCTCTAGTTAAAGTTAGCGGATAATCGAAATAGTCGGTTGTACCCCAATATGTTGCTGCAATTACGAGTCCAATTGTTGCTCCAGCGCTAAAGCGTTTAATCGATGACATAATTTTTATATTTCCTTTCACATTTAATTTAACAAATTATTTAACAAAAAAGGCTGGAAGCACATGAAGTATAATATCGGCGCCAAAGTGAGCAATCATTGCGGCTAATATACCACGTTTCCAATATAACCATCCAAATAACGTTCCACCAATACTATTTAGAAAAATTATATAAAAAACAATTACGGGTGTTAATCCTTTATATATTTCTGCTGCTAACGGTAAGTGTCCGGCGCCGAAAAGTAATGCAGCAATAATATTAGCCATCCATATGATACCATCATTTGGTTGTGGTTTTCGCACAATTTTAGTCAAAAGCCACACTAACAAACTCATTACAAACAAGCGTAATATTATTTCTTCATTAATTCCTGCGCTTATTGAACCAAGAAACCCTGCTATACCTGATGGTAATTTTATATTTTTTGCTATATATAGTGGTAAAATTAAATTCCATAAACTACTAAATATCAATATTACGCCGCCTGCTATTAAACCAATAATAATGGCATCACGTGCAGATTTGAGAAAATTTTCTAGTGCTTTGGGTTCGCGTGCGACTAATGCTCTTAAATCGCGCGCTCCTAATCCAACTTTAGCCCCCAAATACAGTCCTATTAAGATAATTGGAATGTTGATGAGCGTTTGTAGCAAAATTCCAACTACTAATTCTTGTAAACTAAGACTTGGTAATTTCAACAACTCAGTCGCATAAGGAATTTCTGCGAAAGAAGCAATTAAAGATGCGATTAGAAGAATCCCAAAAACTTGTAAATTTAATTTTTGGCGCCTATTGTTATTCGTTGATTGAATATTACTAGAGGATTCCATATATTAGCCCTGCAAAGTGATACTTGTAGAATAACTGTAAGTTTATGAGGAATTTTCTTACCAACCGCACATCTGTTATATGACTTTAGTCATGTTAATTTTAACCTTGGCACCAGAAAATATAAGCTATAACTCTCTAATCTCTTACTTCTGTACCCTCTGCGTCTCTGTAATGATATAAAATTTACCATAGAGGCACTGAGAACACAGAGAGGAAAACTTTACTTATGTTATTATCACGTCAATTTATTTGGATATTTCGCGGCGCCGAATGGTTAGTAATGCTTTCTTGGATTTTATCAGCATTCCTATATAACCAGTTTAAAAGAACCCCACACTTATTGTTAGCTTTTGTTATATTTGGCGTTGCTTTCTTTATCCTTAGCTTCATTTTTCCTATTAACCGCCCTTTGTGGCAAAGAAGGTTGTATTTATACGTACAAATGGGGTTATTAGTGGCAGCACAGGTAATGCTTGTTGGATTTAGTACATTATTTCTTGTATTTATAGTCAAAGCTTGCTTTTTACTAAGGTTTAAAGAGGTGATATTATTCACTTGTATATCAGGTTTAGCATTTGTGCTAGGACAAACTTGGGGGGTATCAACGTCAACTATTGCCCAAGAAATGCTAACTAAGTTAAAACAATGCGAGTTAGTTTCGTCTAATTTTAGTCAATTTTCTGATTTGGCGCCTGGTTTAGCAGATTTTATTGCTTTTAATGCGCTAATTGTTTTGTTGAATTATGTATTACGTGCGGAACGTAAAAGTAGACTAAAAGCAGAAGCTTTAACGCAAGAAGTAGAAGCATTAGCAACGACTTTAGAACGAACTCGTATTGCCCGTGAAATACATGATTCATTAGGTCATACTTTAACTACATTGGGTGTAAAAGCGGAACTAGCGCAAACAATTCGTGATAGCAATCCAGAGAAAGCGCTTCAAACGTTAGATACAATCAAGCAATTAGTTGATACTTGTCTTCAAGACGTGCGTCGTGCAGTAAAAACAATGCGTGAGGAAGATTTTGATTTAAATTTAGCGCTACCAACGTTACTTAATGAGTTTCAAGTATCCACACGCGCTCTGCAAGTTCGCTATTCTGTAGAATTACCCAGCTTATCTTTACATATAAGTCACCAACTTTACTGTATTGTTCAAGAAGGTTTAACTAATATTCGCAAACATGCAGGCGCCAAAACCATTAATTTAAATGCTCACGCAACTCCTGAATATATCATAATAAATTTAGAAGATGATGGACAAGGATTTGATGATAATATACATTTTGATGGCTTTGGATTGCCTGGAATGCACGAACGGGTAAAGTTAATTAACGGAGAAATGCAAATTCATAGTATTATTAATCAAGGAACTTCAATTCAAGTGAGGATTCCTCGATGATACGCTTATTATTAGTAGATGACCAACCAAGTTTTCGCACATCGCTTGCCGAGTTATTATCTTTGCAAAAAGATTTAGAAGTAGTTGGACAAGCAAATCATGGTCAAGAAGCAATTACCCTTACCCATCAACTTCAACCTGACGTTATATTAATGGATGTACGAATGCCTGTTTGTGATGGAGTTACCGCAACCAGAGAAATTCATCAAACTTATCCTTGGATACGTATACTAGTACTAACTACATTTGATGAAGACGAGTATATTCAAAAATCACTGCAAGCAGGCGCCTTGGGTTATTTGCTCAAAAATACACCAGCAAAACAGTTAGCAGAATCAATTCGTTCATTGTATCAAGGATACGGACAACTAGGACCAACGATAGCACCAAAAGTCTTCTCACAAATAGCCTCGCCTTCTACACCACGTAAACCAAACTACGACCATATTCTTAGCGCACGAGAAATAGAAGTTCTTAAACTTGTTGCCCAAGCTAAAACCAATCGAGAAATAGCAACATTACTTTATATTACCGAGGGAACTGTAAAGAACCATATTACCCGCATCTTAGCTCAACTTGGATTAAACAGTCGCACTCAAGCAGCACTTTGGGCACAAGAAAATATAATCAAGTAAACCATCTAAAACAAATAGCTAAAAATTACCTTTATATAGAAGAGTGCAATGTCCTGAGAACTGCGCTTACTTTTGGCGAAATAGCTGTAAACGAAATTAGAAAACGGCGCCTGAATTTTAAGGCTGACCAATCAACAGAAAAGCAGCCCAATCAAATGGGTGCGGATATTGTTTCATTGTGGTCAACATGGCTTGACGCAGTGCGATGGATTTATCAGGCTGACGTTGCATGTTGCGATAGAATTCAGTCATGAGTGAAGCAGTTGGGTTATCGGGTACTGACCATAAAGAAACTACAACACTGGAAACTTTTGCATTAACGAACGCGCGAGATAAACCAACCACCCCATCTCCAGTAATTTTACCTCGCCCAGTGTTGCAAGCGCTGAGAACAACTAATTCATTGTTCAATTTAAGATTGAGAATTTCACTGGCAGTCAGGATTCCATTTTCCTGTATTGAGGTTTGACTTTGGGATGTAGGATCGGGAGCAAGGGCAATTGCTCCTGGTACTCCTAATCCGCTAAAGTCATCCAGCAATCCGTGGGTTGCTAGGTGAACTACGCTTGAATTGGTCATTTGTTGGACTACTTTTGATTTATTCGCATTGGCGCCAATCAGCGCTTTGGCGTTGAAAAGTTGGGCAATTGCTTTGGCTTCTTCCTCAGACCCAGGTAGTGGAGATAATTCTTCGGGTGGTTCCCCTACCTCAGTTACAACTTTTGGCATGGTTGGATTACCGACAATTAAAGCGGAGGCAGAATTCTTGGTTGCTCTCTGCTTTCGCAGTTGGTATGTGAGGTCTAATACTTGAATGGAAGGAGCAAACGAAATTGTGTGTTTTTCAATTAAGAATTTGCCTGTGGCATCTGGAAGCGCGGCAAAAGGAACTAGAAACAGCGAACGGTGGGGTATCAAAACAACGTGAGCATTTGCCTCTTGGGGAAGTAAGTCGGCAACGGGCTGAATTAATAATTGCTGGAGTTTAAATAAGGGGTTGGCATCGGTTTGAGATGCATTGCTGTTCTCACCAAAGCTGCGATTTCTTTGAGTGAGGAAATTACGACTTTTAGTAACTAAATCACTTAGCCCTTTTGGGTAACATAGTTGGGGGTTTTGGCACTGCCACAAGGGTTTTAAGTCTACTCGACGCAGTGTTACATTGCCTGTAGGTTGAACTACCCAAATCAAAAGTTCAGATTCGCGCGTTTCCAGTTTCCCCTGAACTTTGAAATTTCCTGGCACGATGGAATATTCGACTAGAGTGGCACGATGATTTTGAGCAATTTTTTTAATTTCTGCAATCGTTGGAGAAGCAAGAGGTTTAGAAAGTGGTTCTTTTTTGTCAGCAACAGAGTCAAGACTGCGAGCAAGTAGTTCGGCAAAAGCGCGCGCGCGTCCCCGTTCGGAAATTTCGAGAGCGGCTTCAGGTTGATTTTGATTAACTAGAACTGATTGTAGATTACTGTAAGGTGCATTTTGAGTTTCAAAAATGGAGATTTTGAAGCTATCGTTGCTGCCAAGTCTGGCTCGTAAAGACTCCCAAATTTCAATTGCTTCCCGCAAAGTTTTGGCTGCTCCTGTTAAATTACCCGATTGAACCCTAACAGCTGCGGCATTAATTTTTGCAATACCTTCTTCCCGGCGATTGCTACGCGAGGAGGCATACTGAAAATACTGCTGATAAGCCTCTAAAGCTTTCTCGTTATTACCCATCTGAAAGTATGCAAGTCCTTGATTACCGCGAATGCGATATAAAATGTCGGCATCTCGTAACTTATTCCAAGTAATTTTCCAAGCTTCCTCATAGAGGGAGATCGCTTTATTATAATCTCCTTGTAAATAAGCCACCCCTCCTAAATTTGCTAGTGCTAAAGTTTCCGAGCGCAAGTCTTTAAGTTCGCGCGCGACCGCTAAACGTTGCTGCTGATACTTGGCAGCTTGAGTATAGTCACCTTGGGTTTGATAAATAATCCCTAAGTTTCCCAGAGCCAAGCTTAGAAGTGAACGTTCCTTAATTTTTTGAGCAAAGGTTAAAGCTTGAGAGTAATAGTCAATTGCTTTCTTAGAATCTCCTAATGCTTGATAAACAATGCCCAAATCGTTTAAAGCTTTTGCTTCTCCTGCTTGGTCTTTAATTTTTCGAGATAAAGTTAGACGCTTTTGGTGAAACGTAATTGCCTGGACGTACAAATCTGCTCCATAATAAGCATTCCCTAAATTTCCTAATGCTTGAGCAACTTGAGACTGTGCTGTATTATTATTTTTAGTAAGAGATTGAATTAACTTCCAAAAGTTATTTAAATAAGCTATTGCCTCCGCGTAATAATTCCCTTTTTGAACATGTGCCAGTCCCAAGTTTCCTAGAAGCATTACTTCTAATTCTGAGTCGGAGTTTTGTTTAACAATTTCTAATCCCTGTTTATAGTAGTCAATCGCGCGGTCATATTCGCCTTGAAGATGACGGAATAATCCTAATGCTGCAAGGGTTTTAGCGATTTTGTGAGGTTCTTTACTCGCACGTGCTATATCTAAATCAGACTCAGAGATAGATGCGTTTGGTAAACCTTCAAGTGAAAAGTAAGCAATTCCAGTATTGCTAATCCGTTGTCCCTCCCATTGTAGGTTCTGAAGAGGTTGATAAAGGGTAAGTACCTGAGCTTGTTGATTACTTTGTGCTGGCTTGATTTGGGGACTTGTTGCTTTACCTAAAGATTCTGTAGTTAGAACTGGTTGCCATGCAAGTGTTGGTATCAAGCCAAGCGTTAAACAAAGAGTAAAAATATTTTTTTTATGAAACATAATATCAAATAAGAAACTAGGGATTAGAATAACAGTAAATCTTATGCTATTTTTTTTATCCTTGCCCTTTTCTATGATTCAAGTTCGACCGTGGGAAGCCAACATGCTAAAAGGCGCGTAAACTTTCCTTAATTATTCGTAACAAACCAAGCGCTTTTACTAACGCTTGGTGTAGCGAGGGGAGTGCGTGGTAAAATATACCGTACAACTATTACTATCTTCTGACAATTGATACTGGGTACTTATGCTGGCTCCGGGTTTTAGAGGCTGCTGCTAGTAAAATGCATTTGTATAAAAAATAACTTAATTAATTTACGTAAGCTTACGAAAAGATATTCAAGTTAAAAGCCTTGATATGCCTTAATTTGAAATAGATAATTGAGCGTATCTTCATCAGCGAATTAAATGATTGTACTTATAGTTTATCAAGCCTTAACTTTCTATCAATTTTATACTAAGCAAAATTCTCGATGCGATTTTGTCAATCTATAGCTTCAATAAAAAGAGTAGTATCTTGTAAAAAAAAATGCAACTACTTTCAGAACCAGAAATGCCAAATACAACACAATCCCACATTCTCACCCCAAATAAACAACAAACCAATACAATAGAATCATTTTCTGTTCAGCAACGTTTACAAATGATTGGTGTAATAACTCATTTAATGATGAGTTCTCCACTGCACCGAAAATACAATGTCGCAGATATTGCAGAGCGATTTGTTCCAGCTTTAATTCACAATCAATTTCGGTATTACGAAATTAACGGTAGACCAATTGGATTTGTTAATTGGGCATGGTTAAGTGATGAAGCCGAGCAAAAATTCATGACAGGAGAATATATTTTGAATCTTGATGAGTGGCAGGGTGGCAACAACTTATGGTTTCCTGAATTTATTGCCCCGTTCGGTCACGCGCGTTTAATTGTCAAAGACTTACGTACAAATATATTGCCCAAGGGGACACTAGCAAAGTCCTTCAAAATTCGTCCGGACGGCAGCTTACGTTCTATTTCTTATTGGACAGTATAAGTTGCCTACTAATCTTTTTCAAACATTTTGTTTTAATTCATTAACTTAATTAGTTGGGAGATTTGTCATGGGAAAAGTAGTAAAAACAGTAGTAGATGTAGTAGAAGATGTCAATAATGCTGTTAACCCCTTTTATAAAAATGGTGGTAGTGGCAACGATGATTTTGCAATCTACGGTGCTGGTGCAGCTTACGGAAATGATGGTAATGACACCCTTAAAGCCTATGCACTTTACGTTAAGCTTGATGGTGGCTCTGGTGATGATACTATCAAATCTTACTCAGGTAGGTCTGACCTTTACGGTGGTTCTGGTAACGACAATATCGAAGCTTGGGGAATATCTAATTATATAGATGGAGGTTCTGGCAATGATACCATTAAAGCCTATGCGGCTTCCAATCAAATTTATGCAGGTGAGGGCTACGATAAGATTTATGCCTATGGTGGTTACAACAAAATAGACGCTAATGACGACGGACTTGCTGACTATATCTACGCAGAAGGTGGTTACAACGATATTGATGCTGGTTGGGGTAGTGACACCATAACTGCCTATGGTGGTTACAATGATATAGATGCAGGAAACGGCAATGACACCATCACTGCCTATGGTGGCTATAACAAAATTTATGCTCGATCTGGTTCTGACACAATAAAAGCTTACGGTGGTGGAAACGTAATTGATGCTGATGATGATGGTAATGCTGATACCATCATTGCTGAAGGTGGCGCCAATATTATTGATGCAGGTTCTGGCAATGACACCATCACAGCAAAAGGTGGCTACAACGATATAGATGCTGGAAACGGTAATGATACGATCACTGCTGAAGGTGGCTATAACAAAATTTATGCCCGTTCCGGTTCCGACACAATTAAAGCCTATGGTGCTGGTAACACAATTGATGCCAATGATGATGGTAATGCTGACAATATTTACGTTGAAGGCGCCTATAACGATATTGATGCTGGTTCTGGTAATGACACGATCACAGCTAAAGGTGGTTATAACGACATTGATGCTGGAGACGGCAATGATACCATCACTGCTGAAGGTGGTTATAACAAGATTTATGGTGGTTCAGGAGATAACCGCATCACTGCTTATGGTGGGTACAACAAAATTTACACAAATGGCGACAGTAATTCTAATGTTATCAAAGCTTATGGTGGCGGTAATTATATTCAAGCCAGTTCGAGCAAAACCTTTTCAGAAAATATACTAACTGGATTTAAAACTGAGTACATAAATATTGGTTTTATACGCATTCCTATAGTAACTCCTGTGTATACTACAGTACAGAGAGTATACAATGGTAACGATGATATCTATGCTGAAGGTGGCGCCAATATTATTGATGCGGGTAGTGGTGATGATACCATCACTGCTAAAGGTGGCTACAACAATGTAGATGCTGGAGACGGTAATGACACCATTACTGCTGAAGCTGGCTATAACAAAATTTATGCTCGTTCTGGTTCTGACACAATTAAAGCTTACGGTGCTGGTAATGTAATTGATGCCAACGACGATGGACTTGCTGACAATATTTACGTTGAAGGTGGCTACAACGATATTGATGCGGGTTCCGGTAATGACACCATCACTGCTAAAGGTGGTTACAACGATATTGATGCGGGTTCAGGTAATGACACTATTACTGCTGAAGCTGGCTATAACAAAATTTATGCTCGTTCTGGTTCTGACACAATTAAAGCTTACGGTGGTAGTAACGTAATTGATTCCAATGATGATGGTAATGCTGACAGTATCTACGCAGAAGGTGGCGCCAACATCATTGATGCAGGTAGTGGTAATGACACCATTACTGCCAAAGGTGGCTACAACGATATTGATGCTGGAAACGGTGATGATACCATCACTGCTGAAGCTGGCTACAACGATATTGATGCTGGAAACGGGAATGACACAATCACAGCTAAAGGTGGCTATAACAAAATTTATGCCCGTTCTGGTTCTGACACAATTAAAGCTTACGGTGCTGGTAATGTAATTGATGCCAATGACGATGGACTTGCTGACAATATCTACGTAGAAGGCGCCTATAACGATATTGATGCAGGTTCTGGTAATGACATCATCACAGCTAAAGGTGGTTACAACGACATCGATGCAGGAAATGGCAATGATACCATCACTGCTGAAGGTGGTTATAACAAAATTTATGCCCGTTCTGGTTCCGATACGATAAAAGCCTACGGTGCTGGTAATGTAATTGATGCTAATGATGATGGCAACGCTGACAATATCTACGTAGAAGGCGCCTATAACGATATTGATGCAGGTTCTGGTAATGACATCATCACAGCTAAAGGTGGTTATAACGATATCGATGCTGGAAATGGCAATGACACTATTACTGCCTATGGTGGCTATAACAAAATTTACGCCCGTTCTGGTTCCGATATTATAAAAGCTTACGGTGGTGGCAACGTAATTGATGCTGATGATGATGGCAATGCTGACAATATCTATGCTGAAGGTGGCGCCAATATCATTGATGCTGGTTCTGGCAATGACACCATCACTGCTAAAGGTGGTTACAACGATATAGATGCTGGCAACGGCAATGATACCATCACTGCTGAAGGTGGCTATAACAAAATTTATGCTCGTTCCGGTTCCGACACAATAAAAGCTTACGGTGGTGGTAACGAAATTGATGCCAACGATGATGGTAACGCTGATAATATCTACGCAGAAGGTGGCGCCAATATCATTGATACTGGTTCTGGTAGTGATAATATCGAAGCTTATGGTGCTGCCAATGTCATCAACGCTAGCAATGGCAACAATAAAATTATCGCAGGTGGTGGCGCCAACGTAATCAATACTGGTTCTGGTAACGACGATATAGAAGCTTACGGTGGTGCCAATGTCATTAACGCTAGCGACGGCAATAATAAAATCATTGCTGCTGGTCTTGCTAATGTAGTTACTACAGGTTCTGGGACTGACAATATCATTGCGGTTGGTGGTACTAACGTAATTCAATCTGGCTCAGGAAATGATGAGATTGTTGCTGGTGGTGGACTAAATGTAGTTCTCTCCGGTTCAGGGAATGACACAGTTATTGCTAGTGGTGGCGCCAACGTTGTTTACGATTCTGACGGTAACAACGAAATATATGGACTTGCTGCTGGCAACGTATTTGTCAAAACTGGTAGTGGTACTGATACTATGGCTGCTATTGGTGGAGCAAACGTTTTTGCCAAGATTGGTAGCGGTAACACCAATATGTACGCTGGTGGCGCCTTCAATATTCTCACCAAAGTTAGCGATAGCTATGACACAGATACCATGATTGCCGTTGGTAAAGGAAATTTACTAACCAAAGTAGGTCATGGTGCATCGACAATGATTGGTGTTGGTTTATACAATATCTTGACCTCTTGGGGTGATAGTAAAGACCTCATTGTTGGTGTGGGTAAAGTCAATGCCATGATTGGTGGCGGCGCCGATGATATCATGGTTGCTGCTGGTATGGGGAATATTGCTTTCGGTGATTCCTTGGGGATAAGTTTAAATGGTTTTGGTTCCAGTGAAACCAAGAATGCAGGTAAAGATGCCAAAACCGATGAAATTGATACTGGTGTAGATTGGGAAAATGCTGGTAATGTTGACACAACCCAAGCAGTCACTGGAAATGACGTGATTGTCACCCTTGGAAAATATAATGCTGCTGTAGGTGATGCAGGGGCAGATATAGTTGTTGCTGGGGGACTCTATAACTTTGTTTACGGAGACAGTTTAAATCAAGGTTGGACTTTAGATTCGATTCAAATTCCTGGTGTTGACGATTTACTTCCCGATATTGATTGGAATTATCTCGCTAGTTTGATACCAGATATTGATTTTCAAGTTCCAGATATTGATTTTAACTTTGATAATTTGAATTTCAATATCCCAGAGATTAATTTAAGCCTTCTAGATTTCAATATTCCCGATATTGATTTAAGTTTCCCAATTTTGAATATCTCAGATATTGATTTAAGCCTTGTAGATTTCAAGATTTCTGGTATTGATTTAAGCTTTCCAGAACTCAATATTTTAGATATTGATTTGACGAATTTGTTTAGTATAAATCTTGGGGCTTTGGACTTCCCTAGTCTTGGTTTTAGCTTGGATGAACTTCTCGATATTGATATTGATGTTGATATCCCAGATTTAAGTTTTGATCTAGACTTTGACTTCAATCTTGCTGATTTTGACTTCTCTTTGGGTGAGTTTGGCTTCGGTTCTTTCTCTGTTCCTAATATCTCTTTACCAAGTTTCAGTTTACCTAGTTGGGAGACACCAAGCTTTACTATACCAATAGTAGACTTGGATATTCCTAACTTGGGTATTCCTGATTTCAGCATACCAAGTCTTTCTCTACCAAGCTTTTCTCTGCCTGATTTCTCTAATTTTTCTTTTCCTGATGTATCCCTAACTGGGTTATCTTTACCCGATTTACCCAATTTTGACTTGACATCTCGCTTCAGCTTTGATTTCTACAATAATAACGGTGATATTATTGTTACAGCAGGCCAACTCAACGTTGTTGGTGGCGCCTTGGGAGATGACATTATTATCAGCGCTGGTAAAAATAATGTCATGTTTGGCGGTGCTGGTAACGACTTAGTGTTTGGAGCAGGTCAAAATAATTTGGTGCTGGGTGACGAAGGTAACGACCTAATCTTAAATGCAGGTAAATCAAACTACATTCTCAGTGGTAGTGATAACGATACTATCCTCGCTGCTGGACAAACCAACATTGTACTCGCTGGTAGCGGTGATGATATTGTGTTCTCTCTCGGTAAAAGCAACAATATCCTCGCTCAAAGTGGTGATGACATTGTTATCGGTTTAGGTGAAAGTAACCGAATAAGTGGTGGCGACGGTAATGATGTACTACTAGCTGGCGGTAAGTCGAACATCTTCCTCGGTGGCGCCGGTGATGACATTATTGTCGGTATCGGTCAAAACAATACCATATCCGGTGATCGCGGCAATGATTGGATTCTTGCAGGAGGAAGTAACAACAAGTTCCTCGATTTCTTTGGCGATAATACTGTTATTAGCATTGGTTCAAGTAATAAAATTTACACCTTCGAGGGGAATGACGTTATCTTTGCTGGCGGTAAACAAAATTCTGTGAGTACTGGTAATGGTGATGACATTATCTTTGCTGCCGGTCAGAAAAATTCTGTCAGTGCTGGTAACGGTGATGACATTATTGTTGCCATTAGCCAAACTAACATTCTGAGCGGTGGTAATGGTAGTGACTTAATTTTCGCTGGCGGAAGCAAAAACATTATTTATGAAGAAGGTTACTTCAACCATTTAAATTATGGCTCAATTGAACTTCCTAGCACCGATGACTTTATCCCTGATATCCCCTCTGAAATAAATATTGAAAGCTTTTTCCCAGATGTTGATTGGAATAGCTTAACAAACATTGACCTTGGTTCTTTAGAGTTACCAAGCTTATTCAACATTAACCTCTTCTCCGATAGTACAGATACTAGCTTCGACCTCAACTTCGACTTCAATACCTCTGATTTTGACTACTCTTTAGATGAATTTGGGTTTGATTATGTCTCGACTTCTGCTGATATTTCCATACCCACTTTCACTTTACCTAGCTTTGGAACGTCAGATGAAAGTAGTACTAACGATATTCAAACCCTAAATAGTACGTTAGCAAATCTTTCCCTTCCTAGCTTTAATCTTCCTGACTTCTCTTCGCTTAACTTATCTTTACCTGATTGGTCAAATCTGAGTCCCAACTTATCTCAATTCAACTCTAATTACTTCCTGAATCGATTCAACTTTAATTTCTACCAGGATAACGGCGATATTATCGTTGCAGCAGGTAAACTCAATATTGTTAGTGGCGCCTTGGGAGATGATATTCTGGTTAGCGCTGGTCAGAATAATGTCATGTTAGGTGGTGCTGGTAATGACATAGTATTGGGTGCTGGTCAAAATAATGCTGTACTAAGTGATGAAGGTAATGACCTAATCTTTAGTGCTGGTAAATCTAACTACATTCTTAGCGGTAGCGGCGCCGATAATATCCTTGCTGCTGGACAAACTAACATCATAGCTGCTGGTAGTGATGACGATATTGTTGTTGCTTTAGGCAAAACCAACAATGTTCTAGCTCAAAGTGGTAACGATATTATCATCGGTTTAGGTGAAAGTAACATAATTAGCGGTGGCGATGGTGAGGATATTCTACTTGCTGGTGGGAAGTCTAATATTTTCCTCGGTGGCGAAGGTAATGATACGATTTTTGGTATCGGTAAAACCAATATTGTCTTCGGTGGTAATGGTGATGATTGGATTCTTGCAGGCGGAAAATCCAACTACTTCATTGATTTCTACGGTCAAGAAATAGTTGCTAATATTGGAATAGGAAACAAAATATACACTTTTGCTGACAACGATACTATTTTCTCTAATGGTATCAACAACAAAGTTTACAGTGGTGAAGGTAATGACACAATTACCGCTACCGACATTTATAGTAAGTTTAATGCGGGTAGTGGTAATGACTTAATCAATGCTGGTGGTTATTACAATACTTTTGATGCTGACGATGATAACGATATTATTACCAGTAATGGTGAATACAATACTATCAAAGGTGGAAGTGGGATTGATGTACTATATATCGGTGGTAACAATAATACCTTCATTGGCGGTGCTGGCGATGATACCTACAGCTTAGAGAAGTGGAATCTTGATGGTTCTTTATCTGGCAAACTTACTGCTTACATTGACAACCAAGGTGATACAGCTACAACTGATATATTGACATTTGGCTTCTCATACAGTAAAGATAATATCACCTTCAAGCAATTTGGAGATTCAGACCTAGAAATAAGCATTGTTAATGCTGACAAAACAATTATTCTGCAAAACTGGTATGCTTCAGAGAGTCAACGTATTGATACCTTCCAATTTAATGATGGTGTTAGCTTGCAGCAATATCAAGTTCAAGAGCTAGTTAAAGCTTTCATCGCCGATAATTTGACTGAAGGTAATGATAACGAGTTCAAGCTTTATCGAGAATCTGAATCAGCTAAATTCTATCTGTGGGGTCAAAATCGTATTTTTGACAGCACCCAATCAACATATGTTATTGCCCACGGATGGCAAAGTGATGGGGTAACAAGTAGTGAGTTTACTGATTTAGCTGAATCGATTGCAGGATATAATCCCAACGCCAACATTTTCTTTACTGATTGGACAGATTTGGCTGATAACTACAACTATATGGAATCTGCCGATGACACAGCCGTTGTTGGCAAAGAGCTAGGGGAATTCTTGAGTAATTTAGGCGTTAATTCTACCAATACAACCCTTATCGGTCACAGTTTAGGCGCCCATGTGAGCGGTATTGCTGCCGACACTTATGATAGCCTAACTGGTAGTGCTTTGAGTACAGTCGTTGGTCTCGATCCAGCTGGACCATTATTTGAGTATGGATTGAAAGACGAGTCAGAACGACTCGATGCTTCAGATGCAAACCGCGTTATTGCGATACATTCTAGTAGTGTTCTGGGTTACGACGATCTTCTTGGTAGCTCAGATGTGTACTTAAATTGGAATGATTCTTTCCAACCGGGTCAGTCAAGTTTTATTGGTAATCACACTTACCCAATTGAGTTGTTGACCGATCTTTACCAAGGTAGTTCTTATACTCAGAGTAATGGTTCTACATTTGCATTAAATGACTTGTTTACTTTGGGAGGTAGTCACGATATTAACACCACAGTAGTTAATAATACTACACTGTTTTAATGATAATAAAAGTTAATAAATCATCGACATGAAATTTATCTACTTTGACACGCTTGAGACTCAGGCGTGCTTTTTTTGCGTTGCATTGAAGAGATTGAATAAGTAGTCAATTTCTTACCTAGACTTTACTATAGCTCTCCTATATAAGCAAGTTTGTGAACTATTACGGTTTTTCTGAATATATTATAGACTCGATACAATGCAAGATACAATTTTCAATATGAACGACTGAGCGCTTCCACCGCAAAGTTCTCTAGTCCCACAGACTTTAATAAACTCTTCCAGTCTTGTGCTATTGCTGTATCTTGAGAATTCTTTAAGCGCAGTTCTGCTAAAGTCGTTAAGGCATCGAACCAAATGCCATTTTCAGCATACAGTCGCGCTTGTTTATTTATCGGTGTTTGCTTGAGTTGTTGGCTTAATTTAGTGCTGGGGTTAATACGCTGTATCCAGCCATCCACCACGAATAATTCTTCCTCTTCTAAATCTTTTGGTTTCACTTTCACTTGTAACAACCAATGGTACATACGATTTGGCTTGAGTGTAGGAGCGGTAGTAGGTAGCTGCACACCGATAATGCCAGGTTTTGCAGGAATAGTGACAGGCATTTGGTACAGGAGGGTACCTGCGTCATCCTGTAAAACAAGTTCAATAGTACTACATCTCCTAGCAAAAGGTATATAAAACCAAAAGGTCGGTCGTTCGCGCGTTGTTAAGCCCCAAACGTCTTGCTCTTTCTTTTCATTATTAAATGAGGGGACAAGAGCAGTTAAGGGAGTTTGGCTGCGGAGACACTCTCCTCGACTGGCGCCTGTTCCTCGTTTTCCTGGTGCCCCTCGACTGGGGGGTGGAGGAGGCTGGTACTGGGCAATTAAATTAGTTGGTAGATTTGCATCTGCTGCGGTGATAAGACTAGTATTAATAAATACAATTAATGCGATTAAGCTTAGAGTCGGAAGCGTAAATTTCTTAATCATTTTTTCCTGCACGTGCTAACAAGTTGATAACAATGAAAGTGCTGCCACCACTGCCAAAAAGGGCAACCACAGGGGGAATAAAAGGTATCCAGCAACCTAGCCAAATTAACAGTCCCAAACAACTAATGTATATGGTAACAATAGTTACTATAGCAGTGAATCCCCATAACTTTGGTTGTTGTAGCAAGCCAAGAAAAGTACCTGCAATTGCCCAAAGTAAAATCCAAATTCCTTCTCCCCAGTATGGCAACACCCAGAGTAGTGGGCGCCCATCTAGAACCGCACTAATAATTTGACTGATTGCTTGTGCTTGCAGAATAACTCCAGAGATACTTTGAGCTTCACCTTGTTGGGTTTTGTAAGGTGTTAAGGAGAAGTCTTTAAAACTTGCTGCCGTTGTGCCAATTAAGACAATGCGGTCTTTGACAGCTTCGGCATTGAGTTGCCCTGCTAAAACTTGTCCTAAAGTAATTTGGGGAGCTATTTCATGAATCGAACGGTGCGAACGGTAATTCAGCAAAATTTGATGTCCCCAAGCATCGATACCCTGATAACCACCCGTGTGAGCTTCAAGGAGCTTAAAAACTGTTTTACCCAACTTCCACTTTCCATCGGCAGTAAATTTAAGTTGTATACCTTGTTTTGCGAGATAATGCAGTGCTATTTGTGTACTCAAAGCATAGGTTGCCGGACAGGATGAATCTGGTGGTGGGTCTAATGCTAGCAGGTGGCGCCGTACTACGTTATCTGGGTCGAGGGCAAGGTCACTAAAACCCAAGCGGTTGGAACTTACTTCTTTTGGAGGTGCAATTCCAGGCTCTTTGGTAATCAGATTACTCACCTGACAAACAGCGATAAAGCGCTCGTGTTGCATCTGCTTCCGTAACTTCTGCAATAATTCACCCTCTTGACCTTTGTCCTGTACCGGATAATCTCGATAAATATCTAAGCCAATTACTCGCGGTTGGTAAGCTTGTAGTTTGTCTAAAAGCTTTGCGAGTGCTAAATCAGACAGTGAGCCACGTCGTTGCTCATTCGGTTGGGCTTGCACATCTGCCTCAGTTACCGTCACTATTAAGATGCGTGAGTCGGGTGGCTCATTAGGTTGGTATTGTCGCAGATGGTCGAACGCTTGTAACTCCAAGGATTGCAAAAAACCCAGATGTCGCACACCTAGCACTAGGGCAGAGATGCCTATACTGATGAGAGGCATCAATAAAGCGGGCGCCCGCTTGTGAACTTGGGGTTGTAATTTAGATAGACTTGGGTGAGTTATGTTACTTAATACATCACGTGAATCGTCATGTTCCAAAAGTGCATTTCCCATAAGCGCATTCCAACTGGGGGGAATTTCTGCTGGGTTTTGAAAAATAACTGGCAACCAGCTGGCACAAGGAAATTGGGTTTCTAAACCTTGTAATCGTTCCCGTGCTTCTCGCACTGCAAGGTAGAGAGATTCGCCACGGGAAAATGCTTCCAAGAAATATTTTAAAAAAGTTTGGGCAACACGGTCTGGCACAGGTTCCCGCATCACTATTAATTGGGGAATTTGTAAAGAAGCAAACTCTCGCGCTAATCCTAAACCATTACACGAGTTAAAAATTGCTAGCTTTAAGCCTCGTGCGACTGCCTTACTGAGCGCATACTTGAGTTGGCTAATTGTTAAACTCTCATTCGGGTTGATAGACATTAGCCCAGTTTCACCTGTTGGGTAACAGTAACTGTGTCCAGCAAAAAATAGAATATCCCAAGGCTGCTCCCAAAGGCGGTCGCTTAAATCTTCACTGCGTGGCTCAACCAGAAAGTTGACGCTGGCATTAGTCAACTGTTCCAGTGCCATGCGATCAGCTTGTGTATCAATGTTTTGGCTGTTACCCAAAATAGCAAGTATTCTGACTGTGGTTGAGTTGTGCCTTATAGCAGGTATTTGTTCGTAAGTAGGCGCCGCTAAAGCAATTTCTGCTTGAGAATACCGTTCAACTAAGTCCCACACATGCCAAGGTAATTTCTGCACTTGATAGTCGTTGGTTTGAATAATCAACCGTATCTGATGGTCGGGTTGCAATTTTTCTAACCATTTTTCTCGAATTGGGCGAAATGATTCTGCTTGAAGCCAATAATTAAAGCGCGCGCACAATTGGTCTGCCGCTTTTTGACATTCCGCTACTGTTGCGACTTTCCGCGTAGGCTTACGTACCCCTGTTGGTCGTCCGCGCAAATCCAAACTATAATAAACAGCTTGCCAGTGTTGGTAATCCTGAAGAACTTCGAGTGCAGGGGGTAAATCACCTGTAATCTCCAACATCGGTCGTGCAGCTTCTTCGCCAATCTGAAGCGTGGCAGAAAATCCTTGCTCAAAGCTTCCAGAAACTAGCTTCAAAATGACTAATTTTTCCACGCACAGCTGCCCCTACCACAATTTCCACTCAACTCTAACTTAAGATTATAAAACTACTTAGTCTTTTTGTGATATATGAAACCTCGGCAGGACATCGTTGATATCTTCTCCACATTTATCCAGTTGGACGAAAATGATTTCTTAGGCTGGCTTACCGACCCAAAACTGCGTCGTAGTATGGAGCATTGTTTACACCAAGCCGAGCAAAGAGAGTCAGAAATTTGGGCACTTTATTGGCATCAGCTTTGGCAAACTCAAAAAAATTCCCTTGCAAATTTACACCTGGCAGCATATTTACAAGAGGTTTGTTACTGGAATGCTAAAAAGATTGCTACAAACTTTGCTAGTAAGCAATCAATCGCTGACCTGTTTCAAAGTGCGATAGTCAGTCTCCCCAAAGTCCTCAAAGGTTTTAACAGTCAACTTAGCTCAAATCTCAGAGGGTACGCAGATTTAAGCTTTAACAATCTGGTTAAAGATACGGTTCGCAAGAATCAAGAAGTGAATATTTGTACTGATTGGTCACTGCTGCACAGAGTTAGTCAGAAGGGTTTAGTGGAATCTCTCCAGTTTGCTGGGTTTAGCGATAGCTCTATAGCTGCTCACGTTTTTGCTTGGAATTGTTTTCGAGAACTAGCTGCTCCTGCTGGTGCCAAAGCAACCCGCAAACAGTCCAAACCCGATGCTGCGACTTGGGAGGCAATTGCCAAAGTTTATAATACTCAACGCTTGAGTCAGCTAGGTGCCTGTCCGCTAGAAGCAACTCCCGAAACCTTATCGAAGTGGATGTTAGAATGTGCGTCAGCAGTTCGCGCTTTAGAGTTACCAACCGTTGTTTCAGCTAACACTCCTCAACCTGGGCAGGAACAAGGTGAACTGTTGGAAAATTTGCCTTTTGTTTCCGAAACTTTGCTCAACGAATTGATTGCAGAAGAAGAGACTGAAACCAGACAAAACCAAAAACAACAGTTGGCACAAGTGTTAAATGAAGCAATTACCCAACTTGAGCCACAGCAGCAAAATCTTATTAAAACATACTACGGACAAAACCTGACGCAGCAACAAATTGCTCAACAGCTTGGTATGAAGCAATACTCAATCTCTCGCAAAATTGCTAGTGCTAGAGGCGCCTTACTACGCGCGCTTGTCAAGTGGAGCCAAGACACACTGCATTTTTCCGTGACCTCCGAAGTAGTAGATTATATGGACACTGTACTGGAGGAATGGCTGAAAGAAAAAATGAAAGCAAAAATGAAAGCAAAAATGAAAGTAAATAACTAACTTCTAAAGTCAACCCTAGCTTCTGCCTTTATTTGGAGTATCCCTATGACCTTCGATTCCATGCCATCGACTTTAATTGAGCCGAATTTTAACCAGTTGTATTTGGAAATTCCGCCCCTTGTAAAAGAGTTCCAAGAAGAATCTTTCTCCACAACAGGTGCTTGTCGGCGTGCCTATCTCAATCAAGTTTGCCTCAATACCCTTCTGCCTTGGTTGCGTGAAGAACATGCAGCAAATGCTCGCGTGTGGACACGAGAAGATGCACTGCCAAGTTTTTGGGAAGTTGTTAACGGCGCCGCAATTTTGGTTGACAACATGCGGCTTGTTGTGTTGCCAGTTGAATCAATCGATTTGCGCGAGTTGCAGGTACCCCAAGAATGGATTGATATTCCGAGTTGGGCAGGAGATTATTACTTACACGTACAAGTTAACCCAGAGGACGAGTATATCTGCATTGTCGGGTATACCACCCATCAAAAACTGAAGAGATTCGGAACTTACGATACAAGCAATCGTACTTACTGTCTCAATACCACTGATTTAATCCAAAACGTAAATGTGTTGTGGCTAGCTCGTCAATTTTGCCCTGAAGAATCTCTACGTGCTGAAGTTAGCCCAATACAAGCATTATCTCAAACTCACGCAGAAAACTTATTAGAACGACTAGGAAATCGCGATTTAGTATTTCCCCGTCTACAAATACCCTTTTCACAGTGGGGAGCTTTGCTCGAACATGGAGGTTGGCGCCAGCGTTTGTACGAAAAACGGCAGGGACTATCGGAACAATGGTCAATTCAGCAGTGGTTGCAAGCTGGCATTTCCTATCTAGGGCAACAGTTAGGGTGGGAACAAAGCGAACTGCAACCAGTTCCAGACATGCTTGGAACGCGCGGAGGAGAAATACAAGTGCCAATTGATACTCTATCACGGCAATTGTTGATCGCAGGTAATCCTTATAAATTACACATATTTCTCCAAGGTAATTCAGATGAACGTCTCTGGCGTTTCGAGCTACGCAGTCTCAATGATGATGGCTTAATTCCAGAAGGTTTTACTTTGCAACTCCTCACAGAAGACTTGCAACCTTTTGAGGAAAACTCTGACACGGCAACAACTGAGAGCTATCTACTTTATGTCGAAGTAATAGTAGAGCCAGGGGAAGGACTGGTATGGGAAATTGAGCCAACTCCCGAATACTACGAGCGAGAAATTCTGCGCTTTTAAATGCTCGAAACCTAACCCCCGACCCCCTTCCCTTTAAGGGAAGGGGGAGTACATATGCTTTATTTGGACAATATTATGGCATCCGCCAAATTTTAATAGCTTTACCTAAACCTGTGGCAATAATTCGATTGTCAGGACTAATAGCAATTGTTCTATCTCCTGCATTTCGCCAAGATTGTAATTGCTTGCCTGTACTAACTTCCCAGAAGTTAAGGATTTTATTTATATACAAACTAGCCAAGATTTTTCCATCTGGGCTGAGTGCTAAATCTCCTTCACTTTCAATACTGCTCGGTTAAGACAATTGTGAAACATGAAACCCTTGTAGAGACGTGATTAATCACGTCTCTACATACGTTAACCGAGCAGTATTCCGAACCGCCCTTATGTACTCTGCCTAAACAGAAAACGCATAACAGTTTTTTCTATACAATTTTTCTATATAAATAGTCATCCGCCATTATCATCGGCGCCAGAGAAGAGTGGTTCCATCATTTACTCAAATGCTCAAATACTCAAAACCAAGCTTGGATAAAGCTTTGATAGTTGATAACCAAATATTTTTAGAAAATCTGGGTTCAGGGTTGCATAAACAAGTTGGCGCCTCAGTAGTAGGAAGTAGAGAGCCAAATAAATTAAGTTTTGGCGCTCCCATTAAACTACTAATACACATCAAACAAGGATTAAATATGTCTCAACTATCTCACGACCTCCAAGCAGAAATTGTTGCTAAATCTTGGAAAGATGAAGCATTTAAGCAAGAATTATTAAGCAATCCAAATGCAGCATTGAAAGCATTAGGAGTAGAAGTTCCCTCAAACATTGAAGTACAAGTGATTGAGGAAACAGCTAACAAAGTTTATTTGGTATTACCTGTTAAACCTTCTATTCTTGCAGCATCAGAATTAAGTGACGAGCAACTCGAAGCTGTTGCCGGTGGAAGAATGGCTGATAAAACAACGACAGTTACATCAGCAGGTGTTACTAAATGTTGCTGGGGCTAAGACCAAGGTTGTAAAATAGCACCCAAAACATACACCCTAATAAGAAACTGACTCAAATATAGATATTAAAACACCTTTGAGTTAGTTTTTCCCGGGAGCATCCAGTTTTGGCAGATCGACTTTTTTAGACTAAGCGTATAGTAAGGTTTCTGGCGCCAAGTACTTATGTTTCTTCCAAAAGTGGATGCTCCCGTTTTTCCCTTCCATTGCATAAATAAGTTCAACCCTCAGTAGTAGGAAGTAGAGAGCCAAATAAATCAAGCTTTGGCGCTCCCATTAAACCACGAATACACATCAAACAAGGATTAAATATGTCTCAACTATCTCACGACCTCCAAGCAGAAATTGTTGCTAAATTTTGGAAAGATGAAGCATTTAAGCAAGAATTGTTAAGCAATCCAAATGCAGCATTGAAAGCATTAGGAGTAGAAGTTCCCTCAAACATTGAAGTACAAGTGATTGAGGAAACAGCTAATAAAGTTTATTTGGTATTACCTGTTAAACCTTCTATTCTTGCAGCATCAGAATTAAGTGACGAGCAACTCGAAGCTGTTGCAGGTGGAAGAATGGCTGATAAAACAGGCACAGTTACATCGGCAGGTGTTACTAAATGTTGCTGGTAAGCATCAAATAGTACCAAAATTCTTCAATAGCAATTGACCCAGAGATTGGTTCCAAAACACCTCTGGGTCGTTTTTTCTAGCCATGCTTTATAATTAACTATTGACTATTATCATGAAATTTTCACAGCAAGAGCTAATTCAAATTATCGCCAAAGCCAGTACTATTAGCGAGCGCTTAGGCAATGATTTTATTATTAATAACACAGAAATTAACAATAAGCAAATTAATTCTCGTTTAGAAAATTGGCGCCAAGTTATTGCTCAAGGAAATTCAGAAAAGTTTGCCAAGCGTCTTGCGTGGGATGGTTTAGATGTCGATACTGTTGCCCCCATACTAGGCACCGTTAATTTTGCTGAGAATGCACTTTTACCCCAATGGGCAGAAACTTTGCAGGAAATTATTCATATTGCGTCTAAAAAACAATGGCAACAGGGAGAATCAAAGGCTCATTGCTGCTTGATTGCTGAAGACCCGCTTCCCTTTGAGGATATTTATATACCTTTTATTCAAGTTGCCCAAAATAAATTAAATCAGCGAATTAATGAATTAGAAGCTCAAGGGTATAAGTTACAGAAGCTTCTGAGTGACAACACTATTAACAGCTTAGAGCGTGGTTTGCTCAAGCGCGTAGCTAAATTATGTGCTGGAACGCTAGCGCTAGAATTCTCAATTTTTCGGTCATTTCAACAACCTTCCCTTAATCGCTTAATAGGGATAAAGCAAGGCATTTGTGGTAAAGAACAGTACCAAAAGTTTGTCGAAAAGCTTCTTAGTGATGGGCTGAAATCGTTCTTCCAAGAGTATAGTGTTTTAGCTCGCTTAGTGGCAGTTGCAGTTGATTTTTGGGTTGATGCAACAACAGAATTTTTGCAACGCTTGGCATCTGACTTGCAAGACATTCAACAAAATTTCCAAGCAGGTGAAAGTAACTTGGGTCAAATTATAGCCATTGAACCTGCACTTTCTGATTCGCATAATCAAGGGCGCCATGTTATTGCTCTGACCTTTGCTTCTGGATTAAAGTTGATTTACAAACCTAAAGACTTAGGTATAGAAGTTGCCTATTTTGAGTTACTTGATTGGTGTAATCATCAGGATGTTCCCTTACCTTTTAAAATAATCAAAGTTCTCAATCGCTCTAACTATGGCTGGGTAGAATTTGTCGAATATTTGCCCTGTGATTCGGAGGCAGCAGCGCAACGTTTTTATCAACGGGCTGGAATGTTAACTTGTATGCTCTATATCTTAGCGGGTACTGACTGTCATTACGAAAATTTAATTGCTAGTGGTGAGCATCTAGTTCTCATAGACCCAGAGATGCTAATGCAACCAAGAGAACGTGAAGAAACAGCTTTTGGGGATGGGGAAGCGCAAGCAGAATCAATTGCCAAACAGCTAGTTTTTGATTCGGTGTTAAGTACTGGTATGCTACCACGTTGGGAATTTGAGCAAAATAACCAAGCAGCTTACGACATTAGTGGTTTGGGAGGTGTTGGTGAACAGAAGATTAATTACCGCGCGCGGCAATGGCGAGATATAAATACAGATAATATGGAACTCGTAGTTAGCGAGTCGGTTTCTTTACCATCCCAAGCTAATACTCCTATTTTGAATGGTAAACCTTTATCGCCAAATGATTATGTTAGCGAACTGGTGGATGGTTTCCAGTTAATGTATCGCTTTTTAATGCAAAAACAAGCAGCACTTCTAGATAGTGAGAGTCCTTTGGCAAGCTTTATTCATCAGCACGTGCGCTTTGTGTGTCGCCCTACCCAAATTTACACTATTTTGCTCAATCAAACCTTCGACCCCAAATATCTACGAGATGGAGCAGACTGGAGTATTGCATTGGATGTTCTCAGTCGAGGGTTTTTAGTAAGTGAGGAAAAAGCGTCATTATTGCCAATACTTGCGGTGGAAAAGCAGGCAATGGAACAGTTGGATATCCCATTTTTTACAATTGCTTGCAATTCCGATGGAATGACTGTTGCTCCCAATCAAGTTATTGAACAATGCTTCCAAGAACCTAGCTATAACCGTGTCATTGAGTCCATCCGAACCCTAAGCGAATGCAATCTCAATCAACAAGTAGCAATAATTAAAAGTTCCCTATACTCGCGCGTTGCCAGAATTAATATAACTACCTCTAGGAATGAGGAACTAACAGATACTATTGTCCCCTTAACTCAGGAACAATTAATCGAACAAGCAGTAAAAATTGGCAGAGAATTACAACAAAGGGCTATTTATGCTGCCGATGGTGGCGCCACCTGGATTGGAATGACATATATTCATGATGCCCAACGCTTCCAGTTTCAGCCTATAGGCTATAACTTGGGAGACGGTTGTGCTGGTGTTGCCTTATTTTTAGCTGCTTTGGAAAAAATGACTCCTGGTGCTGGATTTAGGGACTTAGCACTAAGTGCTTTGCTACCTATTCGCCAGATGTTACAAAATTCTCAATCTTATTCTAAAATTGCCAAGAAAATTGGTATGGGTGGAGCAGTGGGGTTAGGTTCTCTTATATATGCCCTAGTACGAAGTAGTCAATTTTTGGGAGAACCGACTCTTTTAGAAGATGCCAAACATCTTGCAAGTTTAATTACTCCTAACTTAATCGCCAGTGACCGTTCTTTTGATATTACCGTAGGTTCTGCTGGCACAATTTTAGGACTGTTAGCTTTATATGATGCTGTTGGCGAACAATTTGTTTTAGAGGTAGCTTCTTCCTGTGGCGAACATTTACTCAACCACCGCACCACCAGCAGCGATTCAGGCTTTAAAGCTTGGGCAACCATCAACGGCAAGTTAATAACTGGATTTTCTCATGGAGCAGCAGGAATTGCTTGCGCTTTATTACGACTATATCAAGTAACTAAGCGTACTGATTTTTTACAAGCAGCTTTAGAAGCAATTGAATACGAGCGGCAAGTATTTTCTCCGACCGCAGGCAACTGGCCCGATTTTAGACCTCATGCGATTATTGACGGCAAACCAACATTTAATATTAGCTGGTGTCATGGCGCCCCTGGTATTGGTTTGAGTCGCCTGGATAGTTTAGCGATTATTAACACAGATGAAATTCGCCAAGAAATTGAAATTGCTTTGCAAACAACGCAAAAGTGTAGCTGGCAGGAAATAGATAACCTTTGCTGTGGTAATTTGGGACGCATTGACGTACTGCTCACAGCATCACTCAAACTCAACCGTCCTGAAATACTGGAAAAAATTCACAAACAAGTTAGCTGGATTGTTAACAGAGCAGAACGAGAAGGTACTTTTTGTATTTCTCCCCAACTTCCCAGAGATGCTTACACACCAGGCTTTTTTCAAGGAGTGGCAGGGATTGGTTACGAACTCCTACGGTTAGCACATCCAGATTTACTCCCCTCAGTACTTTTGTTTAATTAGGGAGAATAAATAAATGAAAGATGAAAATCGCGCGTTATTCCGTACTGATGCAATTCGCCAGTATACTCAAAGCAGAGAGAACTCCGTACTACCGCGAATTGCGTCCCCTCGTAGTTTTATCTTTTTATGGAGTCTGTTAGGACTGTTAAGTTTGTTAGGAGTTGCCAGCATCTCGGCTTTATTTACGAAACTATCAGTATATACGGACGAGAATGCTGTGATTATGCCTACAATTAATAAAAATCAACAAACTCCTGCTGGGTGTGCAGGGCATAGTTAAAGACCCCTCTCCAAACCTCTCCCCGTTCACGCAGTGTGCCGCTTCGGCAAGCGGGGAGAGGCTTTAAATCTGACTCGGATAATTTACTCTCCCAATTTT
Organism: Calothrix sp. PCC 7103; assembly: GCF_000331305.1. Taxonomy (GTDB): domain Bacteria; phylum Cyanobacteriota; class Cyanobacteriia; order Cyanobacteriales; family Nostocaceae; genus Dulcicalothrix. Next base: position 3,684,227 of record NZ_KB217478.1, read on the forward strand.
TGAGATCAAATCTCTTACTGGGGGTTTCTGTAACAGAACTTTACAACGCCTATCGCTATACAAAAACACAAAAATAATATCATTGACGATATATATCATCAATATTACATGTAATTACTGCGCTGTTGAACGCCTGGACAGTTTATGAGCGTGTAGAGAGTGGGCACCTGCGCTCGATGCTTCTTGAAGCGACTATCTATATAGATATAAATGGGCGCCGCAAAACTTTGTGACTGCGTGTTGGTGGAAACCTGGGAAGGCAATAAGCGCGCGTGCCGTTAAAGTAGTACTAGGCGTTCTTTGATTACTGCTCAGGATTTCTATGAAAGTTGAGTCCATCTGTATTAATAACTTTAAGCGCTTTGAGAGTTTGGAGGTGTCGTTCCAAAACCAAACTATATTTTTATCTTTTCAAGAGATAATAAAGGCTTGCATGGAATTCTAAGTTATGTCAAGTTCGTTACTCCCTGGAGAAGGTGCTGTTGGTTCTTATAGTGATTTGCTTAAAAGGGGACGTAGGGGTGATAACTTGACACCACATCATATACCATCTAATGCGTTTATGCTTGGCAAAGTCCCTGGCTATACAAAGGATAAAGGCATTGCTATTATGATGGAACATTATTCTCCGGGGGTAGGCGGGCGCCATAGATTAACGTTATCTTATGGTCAGTCCCCTGATTTGAGCTTATCACCACGGCAAGCTTTGGCTCGTGAGGTTTGGGATGTACGGTCAATTTACTACAATCAAGGACTTTATACGCTACAAATAAGGCATAGCTTGCGACTGATTATCGAGCAAAATAAATCTTTGTGGGGAATTATTTTTAATAAGTAGAGGATTTAATGATGAGCGATAATGATTTAATATCTACTTTAAAAGCAAATAAGTTGATGCGTTCAAGAGATGAGGTTTTGGCTTTTGACAATGCTTTAACTGAGTTGGCTAATAATACGGCTGATGTTAATTTAGAGGAACTTCATTTAGTTTTAGATGATAATTGCGAACATGAAGAAGTAATGTGGGGTGTTGTCCACTTGTTAGAGTCTTTTGATGCGTCGAAGCAGATTCAAGCGCTTCTTAATGTTGTTCAGAAGCTAGTTGTTTCTACTCCGGGATGGACGGAAATTATACATTACCGAATATTTAATGATGAGCAAACTCGCTTTTTATATCAGGATATGTTGAGGTCTGCTGATTTGAATACTCGACAAGTTGTTACGAAGATATTGGAAGATATTGCGCGGAAACATCAATTAATTAATGTTTAATATTTTTCCTTGTTTAAATTGCTTATGATATGCTGCTGGGTTCATACCAGCCTTATGCTGTAAGCATAAGGCTAATAGCTGAAGTCCATTTTAATGGACTGGTTGTTGGCTGTGATAGTAGTTATGCCGTTATCTCGGTGGACACCCTACCCGATTTTGCACCCCGCTATTTTATTTCTGAGAAATCATAGCTTAAGTCAAAATATCGAAGGGCATACAGGTAGAATAAATACCGTTAGTTTTAGCCCAAATAGTAAAATTATCACTTCTGGGAGTAGTGACCAAACTATCAAACTCTGGCAATTAGATGGTACTCTAATTGATACCTTTGTTGGACATAGTGATTCAGTCGCCAGCGTCAATTTTAACCCCGACGGGAAAGCGATTGCTTCTGTTGACAGAGATGGCAAAATTAAACTTTGGCGCTTGGATGCATCTCCAGTAACTAAATTAACCGCACATAAAGGTAGAATAACAGGTATTCGTTTTAGCCCTAACTTATATCTTGCACCTCTCCGTATATACTCAGACTAATAAAAAATAGCAGCGATAAAGCTACATTATTTTTATTGGTTTTTATCGCTAAATTAAGGAATTTAGGTTTAATACTGAGTGCTTATAATCCATCAAATTTTATTGGTGCAAGATGTGAGCTAATGGCAAGACAATAGCTTCTGCTGGTGAGGATGGTACTGTAAAACTTTGGCGGCGGGATGGAACTTTAATTGATACCTTCAGAGGATATAGAACTTTAGGAAATATTCTCAGTTTCAGTCCAGATAGTGAAACTATTGCTGCTAGTACTGAGAAAGGTATTACTAAACTCTGGAAAAGGGATGGGAAGCTAATTAAATCCCTCCCTGAATATAAAGAGTTGCTAACGAGTATCAGTTTCAGCCCTGACAGTAAAATTATTGCTTTCGGTACTGACGAAGGTACTATTAAAATCTGGAAGCAGGATGCTCCTACTCTAATTTCATCTCCTACTAATGATAATCGTCATAAGAATTGGGTAAACAGTGTCAGTTTTAGCCCAGATGGTAAAACAATTGCTTCTGGGGGTGATGATTATGATAAAACTTGTCTATCGTTGCCATACTCATTTTTTAAAATTTTTACTATCGAGCGCGGATATCCTATATCGACATCAAAATTCTTAACGCGCAACAATTATGCGCCCCCTCTCCCCAAAAAAACGGCGCCAATTGTCCCCTATTCAGTTATCTTTATGTATAACGGGGCAGGTAAATAAAACCTATGCCTTGAGCCGTGAGTAGGCAGTTTTTAACCTCCGCTATGGCTTTTTGGCGCCTGCTACCAAAACGCTCTCAGGAGACTGCGTTCTTCCAATAACGTTATTGGGAAAAAGCGCTCCTACTCTTTATGGATAAGTAAAGTCTATCTACGATTTTTCCAGTATCCAGGTTCTCGACTGCAATGCATTACAGCTAAGATAAGAATATAGTCTTGCTCAATTGTGTAAAGGATTCCATACGGAAAACGACGCGCCATACATCGGCGCACATCCTCCTCAATTACAGCGTAACGTGTAGGCGCCTCTCTAATTCGATAGACTGCATCCTCTATAGCATCAACGAATGCTTGTGCCACCTCAACCCGTTGCTCTGTGTAATATTTAACACCCTCAGCATATTCTGTGAGAGCCTCGGGATGAAATACATACTTCATAACTCTAGCAACCGTCTTACAGTAACAAGAGCTTCTTCTCCCGGAATTGGTTGCACTTCCCCAGAGCGAATTTCTGAACGCCGTTTTTTTGCTTCAGTTATCCAAGCTGCTTGGATTGTTGGTTCAGTATCAAACTCCAAGCTTTCAACTAGCTTCTCCGCTAATAACGCTCTGGATGCACTAGGAAGTGCTAGGAGTTCTTCTGTCAGTTCCTCAATTGATTTCATGAAACCTCACATTGCTCTAAATCCTATTATACAGGATATTCTTTTCTGCTTTAATGCTGTATGCAAGGGCAGGCAAGGATGCCTGCTCCACAAGAAGTTTATCTGTTAAAGCATGTTGTCGCAAAACAAATTTACCAGTGCGAAAATAAATTTCTATTTCTTGGGGTTGTTTTCCTGTCAGCAGATAAATAGCCGTTATTCCCAAACTATAAGGTTGCATAAACAAGCTGAAGCCTTAGTAGTAGAGATTAGGCAACCAAATATTTAGAGCGCGGATGTAGAAGCAGGCGAAGGGTAATATTGCTGTTGCCGTTGTAAATTATGTAACACGTAAATTTATGAAAGCTGTTAGGAATCAAAAAGTGCGCTTTCGCTACCAAAAAACCGTTGCTTGCCTGAAACAAAATTGTTCTTCGTTGTTTCAAAAAACAGGGATAAATAACCTGTTTCGTCGTCGAGTTCCTGTCAGGTTGCAATTGAGTGAAGTTGAATGTGGCGCCGCCTGTCTAGCAATGATTCTTAGCTACTACGGGCGTAATACAAAGGTTGCAGAATGTTACGAGCGCTTGGGTATTGGTCGAGATGGTGTTACAGCGCGCGCAATTTCTAATGTTGCTCGCAGCTACGGTTTACGTGTTAAAGCTTACTCTATAGAAACAGCAGATTTTCAATATATACAACTACCAGCTATTATCCATTGGGATTTTGACCACTTTATAGTTGTAGAGCGCTGGTCATCAAAAAAGGTAGATGTTATTGACCCGTCTCGTGGACGGCGCCAGTTGAGTGCTGCTGAATTTAATGCTAGCTTCACTGGTATAGTTTTGGCATTTGAACCTGGCGCCCAATTCCAAGGACAAAAAGCAAAAAAACACTTATCCTGGAGCAACTTCCTCATCCAGTATGTATTGCAAGCACCAGGCTTAATCGTCCAGATTCTTGGCACTTCACTTTTATTGCAAGTTTTTGGGTTAGCGCTGCCTATTTTTACCAAGATACTTGTAGATTACATTTTGCCGCTTCATATCGCTGGTGTAATGACAATGCTTGGCATCGGCGCCGCTATCTTAATTTTAACTCAAGTAGTAACCAGCTATTTGCGTGCCGTACTGCTTATTTATTTGCAAGCACGGCTTGATACCCAAACAATGTTGGACTTCTTTGACCATTTGCTCTCACTACCATTTCGGTTTTTTGAACAGCGGACAACCGGCGACCTATTAATGCGACTTGGGAGCAATGCCGTAATTCGCGAAACACTAACCAGTCAAACAATATCACTTGTTTTGGATGGTACTTTTGTGCTTGGTTATCTGACACTTTTACTAATTCAGGAACCGTTATTTGGTATTGCCGTCCTGGTGGCAGGATTATTGCAAATAGCTTTGTTGCTGGGGACAACACCTCAAGTACACCACCTGGTACAACGAGACTTAGTAGGGCAGTCTGAGTCCAACAGTTACATGGTAGAAGCTTTGAGGGGAATTGAAACCCTAAAAGCATCCGGTTCTGAAGAACGTGCCTTTGACTATTGGTCAAATCTATTTTTTAAACAGTTAAATGTATCGCTACAAAAAAGCCACTTATCAGCTAAGATTGACACCGTAATGCTAGCGCTTCGTACCTTTTCGCCAATCTTTCTTTTGTGGTTTGGAGGGTTGCGTGTACTTGAAGGAACAATGAGTTTGGGGACAATGTTAGCACTAAATGCTCTGGCTAATTCCTTTTTAATGCCGCTAGCAACTTTGGTATCAAGCGGTCAACAATTACAGTTAGTTGGCGGACATTTGGAGCGATTAGCTGATGTTTTGGAAGCGGAACCAGAACAAGATATACAGGTAGTTGAAACTACACCACCTCTCACTGGTCGAATTGAATGGCAACAAGTCAGTTTTCGTTACGACCCAAACTCCCCTGAAGTGTTGCGCGATATTTCAGTTACTATCGAACCCGGACAAAAAGTTGCGCTGGTTGGTCGTTCTGGTTCTGGTAAAAGCACTTTTGCCAAACTTTTACTCGGCATCTACACGCCAACTCAAGGTGAAATTCTCTACGATGATATACCTTTACACAAATTAAACTACCGCACTCTACGAAGTCAGTTTGGCATCGTACTGCAAGAGTCATTTTTATTTAGCAGTTCCATTCGTCACAACATTACTGCTAACAACCCCAACCTATCACTTGAAGAGGTAATGGAGGCAGCCAAATTAGCAAGCATTCATCATGACATTGTGCAAATGCCTATGGGTTATGAGACCAAAATTTCTGAGGGAGGGAGTGGATTGTCAGGAGGACAGCGACAACGTTTATCAATAGCTCGTGCCTTAGCACACAAACCAGCTATCCTTTTAATGGATGAAGCAACTAGCCATTTGGATGTGGTTACAGAAAGTTTAGTCGAGCAGAACATCAGTAATCTCTCATGTACGCGAATTGCAATTGCTCACAGACTCAGTACTATTCGCAATGCTGATATAATTTTGGTTTTTGATGCAGGTACTATTGTCGAACGAGGTTCTCATGAGGAGCTATTAGCGTCCGGTGGTCATTATGCGGCATTAGTAAATAATCAATAGAGCAGCCCTAATTATCGTCCCGTGACTGATGCGGGTGCGACATTCGTTCCTTTGTTTGCATCAACTTAATACGTATGTACTATAAATTACTGAATAGCTTTCACATAAGACTGCTTTCCAGGTCGAAGCAACTTGGTATGTCCTGCTTCTGGGACAACATGCAAATATTTAGGAGATGGAGCAGCCGCAAACAGCCGTTGTCCCATATAAAAAGGTACAACCTCATCCGTCGTACCGTGGACAAACAACACAGGAATTTGTAGAGAGCGCACCTTGGCAATCGAATCAAATTTCTGGTTCACAATTATATCGACAGGAAACACCCAACCGAATCCCTTCCACCTCGCCATATCCTTCATCGAAGTGAACGAACTTTGCACGATTAAACCAGCTGCTTGCTGATGTTTAAGTGCTAAATCGAGAGCGATTGCTCCTCCCAAGGATTCCCCGTAGAGAAATATTTGTTGGGGTGGTATTTTTTGCTGTTGGGTAAGATAATTCCAGGCTGCTTGACCATCTTTATACAACTGAGTCTCGCTGGGAAAATCACCCCTACTCTCACCGTAACCTTGGTAATCGAATAAAAGCAATGAAACCCCTAACTGCCTCAGTCCTTCCACGCGATCCAAATAATGGCTCTTATTCCCACCAGCCCCACCCAAAAACAACACCACCGGAGGAGTTGAATTTCTCACTCGTCGAGCATCCGCTGGAATCCACCAACCCTTCAATTTACCCGATGCAGTGGGAATAACGATTTCACGATAGGGCATATTCCAGGGTGAAGAACTGGGAACCGCAACAAGTTCACGATGGGGATAAAACATAAGACGGCGTTGCCCAATCCACAAAAACAGACAGGCAACCACATAAGCAATCCCCAACCTTTTGCCAAAAGTAGCCAGATGTTTGCGTTCTATGACAGTGAGCAATTTTAAATTCATTTCCCTAAAATATGGCTTCATTTTGCTTAAAGTCTGAAAATTAGGACGAAAAAATTCCCTCTTCAGCCAGGTTTCTTATTATTTCTTACAATTTTAGCCGCCGTTGTTTCCTAAAGAAGCCAAAATGGCATCTTACGAACATTTATTTAAACTGCTAGCAAAACACGTTTGCAGTACATAGGTATTATCATCTTGTTAAAGATGAATGTTAAACAGCTAACGATTTTAGTTTTTTTATACTAGGGAAAACAGTAAGAGTTAGGCGCCGACATTATATAAAGTGACTAAGTTCATGTGTTGGCGTACTCTAAGAACGGCATCGTGCGTTTATTTAAGGAATGGTTTTCCATTAGTACTATATTAATAGTACAAAGAGTAATTAACTGCTGCCTTTATCTACTATTTATAGGCGCCTGTCTACAACGACAATATTTTGACTTAGAAGTGCATAAACTCGGAAAGAGAAACATGTAAACGTTTAGATGGGTAAGGATAAAAGCTTACGACTCCATTAATACGTAAAGTACGAGTGAGATTTCCAATGAAAAAAAGCTTCTTAGGAATTGCTATAAGCACAGCAGCAGGAGTTGTGTTTTTCTCTAGTGTAGCTGGCGCCGCCATTGAGATAAATGGCACTAGTATGAATGGCACCAATCTGAATGGTGCCAATCTGAATGGTGTCGTTCTGAATCGTGTTGGTTTGAATGGTATTAGCATGAATGGTCTGAACTTAGAAAGTATTGCGTTGCAAGACATCAAAGTTGAAGGTGGACAACTTGTAGCAGTGAAGCAAGTTGTTAAATAATAGTTTTTTTTAGTAGGTGCCATAGTGAAGAAGAAGCAGTTTAAATTATTATTAATTTTGCTAGATAAAAATAGAAGATACATCTGAAGCGAAAACACTCGCATTTTGCCAACTGACTACAGCTAAAATATCTGAACCAAGACGGATTTCAGTGCCGAAGCCAGAGTCTGTAAAAGTTAATGATGTTGGGTCGAATGATACATCAAATTTTGTTGAACCTAGTTGGAAGTTATTGATAGTATCGGTGCCTTCGCCAGATTGTAGAACTACTATATCTTGCCCACCACCAAGCCAAATGGTATTGTTACCAGACCCAGCAATGATAGTATCGTTACCAGAACCTGTATAAATAATATCATTTCCATCACCGTCAAAATTTCCAAAGGGAGTATCGCCGTAAATTGTGTTATTACCTCCAGAACCACAAAGTAAACACCCTAGTCTAAATCGCCATCGCAAAACATAATTGCGTTAACGAAGTTTAGCGAAGCTAATTGCATTCACGTAGTGTACCGAAGGTAATTGCGAATTGTTAAGCGTAACTTTCTGTACGATTACTCATTCACCCCTAATTTTACTGAATCTTTATCAAGCTTTGAGGACAAAATCTGATGCAGTCAGTAATGGGTTGCTGGTCAGATTGGCAAATTGCGATCCGGTTCCGAAGCCAGCCAAAAGTCCATTTTGATTGTAGAAAAGAGACCCACTGCCTTGGTTGTAAACAATCTTGGCTGCGCTGTTTGCAGCAGCAGCATCGCTGCTAACTATGGCAAATTCATTATTCAGGCTAAACCCATTACCCGCAATGCTTTGTAGTGCTGTGAATGTAGTTTTATCTAGGATGATTTTATCACTTCCTTTTAGAAAGTCTGTAATCCGGTCAATTCCAAATGCTGCATTAGTAAAGACAGCATTTGTGTCGTAGAGGAAGAAATCGCTACCATTGCCACCCGTTAAGATGTCATCACCTGCCCCGCCAATCAGGGTATCATTACCATCTCCCCCAATTAGGGTATCCTTGCCACCTTCTCCGTTGAGAGTATTATTGCTTGAGTTACCCGTCAGAATGTTGTCGAGATAGTTGCCTGTACCCTTGGTTCCTCCTCCTATCAGAATCAGATTCTCTAAATTGGCTCCTAGGGTGTATCCCTGTGCGGAAGTATAGGGGGCTTTAACCGTATCAATTCCTTCGCCTGCATTCTCGATAATGATGTCATCATTTGAAACATCCACAATGTAAGTATCGTTACCAGTGCCACCCTTCATCACACCCTTGCCCATACTGGCGATCAGAGTGTCATCGCCTGCATCACCGTTAAGTGTGTCAGTGCCTTCGCCACCATCAAGGGTGTCATTGCCAGCACCCCCATTTAAGATATTGTCACCGACACCTTCGCCAGTCAGTGTATTATTCAGGCTATTGCCAGTCCCGTTAATTGCGTTTGATCCTGTCAGAATCAGGTTTTCTATATTAGCTCCCAAGCTATAAGTAATAGAAGCTCTTACTGTATCAATTTCGGTATTGAGTGTGGAGGTTTCGGTAACGATATCTCCGGTGCTGTCAACTATGTAAGTATCGTTACCAGTACCGCCAGTCATCCCATCATTACCCGCACCCCCATCAATGGTGTCGTTTCCAGCGCCAGCATTGATAGTGTCGTTTCCAGCGCCAGCATTGATAGTGTCGTTTCCAGCACCAGCATTGATAATGTCGTTTCCAGCAACAGTTTTGATGGTGTCATCTTTGCTAGTCCCTATAACTGTGAACTCTTCAATGTTATGGAAACCAACAAAATCTAAGCGAGTGTTGTCTGTACTGCTGACTTGTCGTATGGCAGTGCCATAACTGTTACTACCATTGAAACGCATACCAGTACCAGTATCACCAACAGAATAGTCTACGATGAGACGGTCAATACCATCGCCACCATAAACAGTGTCACCATCATTAATACTTCCACCAGCTAGTCCGGCGTTAATGATGTCGTTGCCAGAACCAGTTTTAATTACATCATTAGTGCGAAGAACAGCACCGTTAAAAATCCCAGAATGGGTAACAATATCGTTGCCACTACCTGTAGTGATTGAAAATCCCTCAAAATTGATGGCAGTGACAACACCAGAAACATTAATATTTGCGAGATTAGAAAGGTTGAGGTTAGCCGTTTGTGTGGAGAGGTCAAGGGTGAGGTAATCTAAGCCTAAACCACCATCCAAAGTACCAGCAACAGCAGTAACACTGTCATTGCCAGTACCCGCTTTGATCACGCTGTTTCCAAAGTAAGTTTTGATGGTGTCATCTTTACTAGTACCTATGACAGTGAAGTTCTCAATATTTTTGAAGGCGATGTAATCCAATCGTGAAGGGTTTATACCGCTTTCATGTCGATTGGCAGTGCCTAAACGAGGGTTAACACCACTATTAAAAGACATGCCCCCACCCGTGTCACCAACAGAGTAGTCCACGATGAGGCGGTCAGTACCATCACCACCATCAACATAGTCATCCTTACCCAGTCCGGCGTTAATAGTGTCGTCGCCTGCACCAGTGTTTATAGTGTCATTGCTACGAAATACTGTGCCATTGGCAATAACTGGTCTAATAATAGTGTCGTTGCCGCTACCTGTAATAATTTCCATGATTTTAATGTGTCTTTAATGTGGGTAAAAGCGATGACTATAGTAGATATTTCGCAGTCGAATCTAATAAATTACGCAAACTACCGAATTTTGTAGTTTTTTTTGTTCAATAGAACTATTGCGTAAATAAATGCGTTTGTCTTGAATTAAATACTATTAGGAGCAGCTTGACTACTCCTGTTAATCTGTTGTTTTGCCTAAGGTAATAATAAGGGTTTTATCCTTGCACCCATTAAAATTTGAAAGCAAAAAACATTTGCGCTAAAAATTATGTCCGATATTCTCGAACAGTATTTTTACATTGTAAACCTTGAGGTGTAAAGACTCTGGAGTCACAGCTTAACAGATAAAACCATATTTGTTTTAGCTGAAAAACTCGACGGCAAAAATATTTTTGCCATTTATACTTTTGGTAAAGGTATTGAGTCGGATAAATTAGTACTTTAACTTTTATACCATGAATTCTACGGAGGAGAGATAATTGGTTTATAAATTTTTTATAAAGTGACTTATATGTCCGCGCGTAAATGTCTGCGACTCCGGTATGAATGTTTGAGAAGCGAGTGGCGCCTACTTCTACACCATCCGCAACTAGTGCTTTTGTTTAGTTGTCCTAACGTGGTGCCTTTTACAAGAAAAGGTAGAGGGATTTGTGGAAAATATATAACAAACAAGCAATCCGCAACGCATCGAAAGGTATTAGCAAACAAGAGTATCATTGCTCTTAATGCCTAAAGCAATATGATGCTCTTGTGCAATCCAAGATTGCAGGAAGTTTGAGCGCTCTGCTGGAAAAAATTGGCGGTCATAAGCAACCAACAAAGCACACGGCACAAGTAATTTGAAATCAATTATCAAAAGTTGACAGTTTCCGTTAATTCAGTTTAATACTTATATATAGTAAATTATCAGTGTCTTGTTCAAACGATTAAACTACATGCAAGCTAGTTGTAAATATCAAGCAAATATGGTGTTACTTCCTTCCCGGCATAAGATTACCTAAATAATATTATTTGCTATTGACACAATTTAAAATGCAAAATCAAAATATTAACTTAGGAAAGTATTTAAACTTCAATGAATTCTGTACTTGTAATAACACATACAAATAGTATGCCAACTAAAAAAGGTATCGAAAACTGGGTACAGTTAGCACTTAAAATCTAGCAATGTTCCTAGATTCGGCAAAAATATTAATAAGGTTAACTACTGATAAAGATAAGTGAGCTGTAAATTGAGGAGTATTTGAGGTAATAGTAGAAAATCGGAGTGATGCATCTTCAAAGAGCGCACGGGATAATGACTTTGATAACCTATAGTGATTATATGCCATTTCAAAACAAGGTTTGGCGCCTATTAATTTTTCATACGTAGGCAAGCGATTACCCTTGACAAGTGTAATCATCACCGTCATAAGTATAGTCAAGTAGGTCAGCGGGGGTAATGATTCGATTATCACCACGTTTGCGGTAAGCCCTAGATAGACCGTTACAGAGATTATTAAGAACTCTACCGCTTATTTGTTCAATTTCATCAACATTTTTGAGCTTTGAAATCGAGGTAGCGTGAACCCCCGAAAGCTCCGAAAGCTCTCGATTCGTTATTTTTTTCTCTGCCATTAGTACTCTTAATCGCCAACGAATCATGTTTCGTGTGTTTTCCTTTTTTGTGTCCACCTTCATAGTTTCCTCCACAAATGCATTTATAGCCAGCTCGAAGTGTTGAGTTTCTCTATACTATTTAGTATAGCGAGCTTAATTTAATTATATGCTAAATGATTATTATATAGCTAGCGTGCTATAGTGAAAGACATAATGAAAGCGGTCGTATTTTCCGGCAAGAAAGTGTTCGACCGCTTTCAATTCAAATTTTGGTATCAACTTGTACTTGTATACCAAAAATAGCTACTGAAAATAGCATCTATCTTGATATATGATTACACAAACTCAGGGACTCAGTATCACCAGTTTAGATGAACTAGTTGTATCTCAAGCACAGTTCAACGAGTTCATGAACGATGCGGATAGAATGTTGCATCCAATCGGCGCCTTATACACCTCAACCGTGCGTATCTTGCGTCATGCATCATGGTTGGCAGAGCAAAAAGCAACGTTGACCAAGCAGGAATATAAAGAATTATTAAGAAAATATAATTGGGAAGGTGAGGAAAAAGCTCATCTCAAAATACACGAAGCTTTTGGTACGTTTGCTCCATATCAACTAGCGCAAATCGAACCACGTACCATTTTTGTAATTGCTCTCAATCATAAAAAGTACCAGTCTGTGATTACTCAAATGCAAACCTTGCGTATCATCACCCAGGACAAGGTTCGCTCTTTGATGAAACAGTGCCACAAAGCGAGAGCTAAGAAAGAAGAGGAGACACCGACTATTTGGCGAATTATGCCCGATGGCAAGCGCGCGTGCGTAATTGCGCCTATCTATAATCAGTCGGTTGGTGTCATTCTTGAAGAGATAGTCAAAAAAGAGGGTAGAAGCCCACAATCAATCGTAGAAGAAGCATTGATTGCTTACCATGAGTCCAAATATGGTTCCCCAGTATCAGAAGATGCGACTCTTGAGGTAGAAGTTGTTGATGTGGTTGAGGATGAAGCGGCGCCTGTCGTTAATGTGGTGGACAGTAATGAAGTGGCACCACATGTTGAGGAAGCTGCGTTAAATAATTCTGTCGCTTCCTGGGATGAAAATGTAGTAGTCATAGAAGAATTAACAGAAACAGAAGTATCGGACTATAACGAGGAGTGTGATGAAGACGATAACTCTCAGCATACTTGGAGTTTTGAATTAGATGAAGAAGACGATGTAGAGTTGGCGCCTGTCGATTTGCTAATTCAAGCATTGCAAACTGCTAGCTCATGGCAAGAAATTAATGAAGCTCTTAAAAATAATGAAGAACACAAGCAGGAAGCTTGGGACGCTTTAACACCTGTAGAACGCAAGAGAATTATAGAACTGACTCCCCCTACCGTCACTAGGCTTAGTAATGCCAAGCGCAATGGTTTAATCATGGATTATCGTGTAGAACGAGAAGGCGTGTATCAAGTAAAACAGAATGGTAATTTGTTCTGGGACATCGTTTTTGAATACAGAGTTGAGGAGTATTTCGCGCGTTTGTAACTTGTGATGTAGTAGAAGGGCACCTTGTTATCGTGCTTGGATATTCAGGCGCCGATTACTAAATAATTAAATTCGTGCAGATTCTACAAACCAACCCAATGATACTGCCCCCTTCTACGATACAAAAGGCGGATATGTAATTCCCGTGCCTAAGTATACCTGACCATCTGCAACCGCAACATCGCTAATCGCGGCGCCAATTGGTATTTCTAGGAGTTTGGCACCATTTTTTGCATCAAGAGCATAAAGAAAACCACCACTAGCAGTATTGACTTGGAAGTAGACAACTCCATTGGCAACCGCAACACCGCTTAGTGCAGGTGAAACAGGAGTGCTAAAACACCAAATCTTGGTACTGATTGAGTAAATCTCCTGTTGCTGCGTCAAGTTCTGGTGTAATTGTGTATGTTTGCCATACAACGGCGCCTGTTTAAGTCCGTAAGTAATATGCTCGATTGCTAACTCATTATTTATCTGGCGCCGGATTTACTGATAACTATTCCGGAATTTGATAAATAGATACTGTAGCCTAGGAGTGTAATTACCAATTAGTTTTTATACAGGAATCTCAAGGCAATGCGTAGCCAATTTAAAGTATTATGTTTAACTCCTTTATCGGCTTTGATAGTAGCCTTGGGTATTGCACCTGCAAATGCCATACCAGGGCAAAATGTTAATTCATTTGTCAAGTGGGTAAAAAGCAACCCTCAGCTACCTGCCGTGAAATATAACAGCGAATTCCAAGGTTATGACGGCAGAAAAGGTAACTTATATTTTTATGCTGGAATTACTTCCCGACAAGGAATAGTTACTTTTGAAGGTGTGACAATAAGTGGCGATTCAAGTATTAAATTTAGTCGTCAAAACGCTAAAGCGATAACAATTATTCGAGGCATTTATGACTCCCAAATCGCTTATGCGTCTACTTGACTTGCATCTCGTATTATTCTCGGATGACATTAAAATTTCAACACTAATAAGATTGTTAATAATAAACAAATTTTTTTAGAAACTAGGGGGTTCGTTAGTTTCAATTTTTGTGCTGTTTTTCCTATTAAATCTTAAATGTCTATGATAAATAATTATTTGAATTTTTTCCTTTATTTAATTATATTATTTCCTCAACCCAATCACGACAGCAACTATAAATATACTGTTTTTGTAAACAAAGAACCAAATTGCCTATTTTTACATGGTTCTCGTGGTCAAGAAGCGAAACAGCCAGGAGCTATCACTAATCAATTAGTAACATACATAAAAGTTAAACATATTAATCCTAATTTATGGGGTAATATGAAATTATATACCAAGTGCAAAAAAATTTACTATAACCTTTCTGACACCCTTCACAAACCTTGGGACGAGCCAGTTATTACCAAGACTTACTATAATTTTGCAATAGGATGTAGGCAAGTTGATAGAAATGGGGAATGTAGGCAATGGCTGCCAATTTCAGATAGACCTAACAAAGTTTTTACTCACTCTATGGGGACTCTGATTTTGGCATCTTTTTGCCAGTCTCACCCTAAAGAGTGTAAAGTTTTTCAGGATGCTAAAAGAAAAAAAGTTAGCTGGTATAATGTTCAAGGACCGCTTACAGGGACACCAATAGCTGACCAAGTTGATACCTGGTGTCGCCAAAAAAATGGTATAAATTATTTGTTAGCAAGATATTATGAAGCCTGTGAATATTTAAATGGTGAATTGAGGACAACAATTAATAACCGTTCACTCAAACCTAGTTATAAATCCTATTTCGCATCAGGTATGCTTGCTAATACTGCGTACCATTATTTATCAGGAGGTATCTGTGGTAACTCAGCTTGGGGATCCAGCTTAATGGCTTCGTCTGAGACTTTTGACCAAGGTATTTGGGGTATTAAACTAAACTATTTGTGGGCTGCTGCTACGCTTGATAACTATGGAAAATGTTTACAGAGTATAGATTTAAGCAAAACAGAGAACGATGGTTTTATTCCTACTAACTCTTGTTTAGGGAAGCATAGGGCTAAATTTAATTCTTCATATCAAAGCCCTTTTTATTTGGCTCAAAGTAATCATATAGAGGGAACTGCTAGTACTCCTGATAACTTACTGTGTAGCTTGGGAATTAGCCAAGCGTATTGTACACGACTCTGGTATAGAGAGCGAACTCGCTCAGTTAATATACAGTAAAACTCGCTGTCAGAATAGGTAAAAACGCAATTCCAGCACATTTAAACAACACAAATTATGATTTTTACAAACGCTTGCTGGCTGATAATTTATAATTAGCAACGTATCGTAATATATTTGAGACAGGCACCGTTACTCCTCAATAACATTCCCGTCCTTGTCTCGGAAAGGGGTCTAACTCAATTGACCCATAAGTTAGGAATATTTGTATTGATGATATTTTCACAGACAACTCAAACAAACAAACTTGCTCAACTTTCTGAACCTTAAGATTAAATAAGTAACTAGGCGCCATCGGAAACATCAATCATAGTACAATAGGCATGAAAAATTGATAATCATTATTAAATGTATTCTTTCTCCCTAAACCACATCATATTTTACTTAATTGCTCTAGGCGGAACTTGTATTGGATTAATTTACTTATTTAGTCCAAAAATTATGTCTTACCATCAGCGTTTTCTAGGCATGGCTCATGAAGAATTACCTGAAAATGTAGCAAAACTTCTTCTAACTTTGATGAGAGTTGCTGGTAGTTTATTTTTGGCACTCTCATTTTGTATTGTAATGCTGGTAAATTTTGGGTTACAGAATGCCACTGAGGGATGGGCATTATTAACAATCGTTGGATGTATTCTAATATTTTCATTTCCAACACTATATTTCACTTTAAGAATTGGTTGGTATACCCCCTGGTGGCTGGTTGCACTATCTATTGTGTTAGCAATTATGGGGTTTATTTTAAATTTCAATATTTTTGCTGCATCAGTTTTTTAGATGATAGTCATACAGGCGCCTGTGGAATGATAATTTTACGCTTCTACAGTGATGAGTTAACGGCACCAGAACCAAAATTAAAGCTGACTGTGCCTTTATTATAAGCACGCTTACTATACGTCGGACTCACAAAGGGTTTTTTATGAATGAGGGTTACTTTTATAAAAAGGCGCCGAACTTAATTGCTATCTAAGTAAAAAAGATAAGATAGGTATCATTTATATTAATTATACTTAGGTGCAAAAAATTTATATATGGTAGATTCGGCGCCAGTTTTAAGCCGGGAGCAGCTATTATTTAGCAGTTATTGGATATATTATTTCGCAACCTGTATTGTGAGTAGTTACGTTATAATTACTTTGGAAATTATTATTCATTAAAAAACTTGGTTGAGGAAAAGGTAAGTTTTTTGCTTTGAAAACATCTGATGTATTTGTATTATTTGCAAAACCTCCAGCTACAGTATCAAGCTCAAGTTCTGATAGTTCAAGCGTGTTAATGTTCTTGCTTAAGTTATTCATTCTTTTATTTTCTATTGTTGTTATTCTCCGCAGCGCAGATCTTCAACAGCTTGTGATTCTGGGTATGCAGCGAAGCATGTCATACGTCTCATATTAGATATTCTGATTTCATAAATACATCGGAAGAAAGTTTGAATTACAATATTGCTTTCTACATCTTTATATGGTTAACCTAAAGGTTGGTTCTGAGAACGTTAAAAGGTTTTTTTGAATATTGGCGCCAATTAGCCAGACATAGGACAACAGTTTTTTAACCTACGCAGTGAGCGCCTAAACTCATCTAAAATAAAGCATATAAGTAACTATTAACTTTGGAGTAATTATTTATGCAAAAATTAGTTAGCATTTACTTAGATAGAGAAGGATACAGAATTACTGGTAAGCGTTCACCTGAGCAAAGCCACGGTGTTGTAGAAGAACATTTACAGCATTATCTTAATGATGGCTGGGAAGTAAAAGCAATAACTGGTGCCGGAGGTGGTGGTACTAATGTTACTAGTATTGGTTGCGGATGGGCTATTGTTTTATTAGAAAAATAATCATATAGCGTTTTAGTGCTTATAGTAGTATAGAGATAATGTATTTGATGCTGCATTCAGCGGCGCCTGTATAGATAGTATTTTATTTAAGGCGCCGATATAAAGGACACAGAGGTGTAAGTATATTTTGCACCAACTGGATTACTAAAATACACTTAGTGCTACTTATGGTTGAACGACAACAGTAAAAGTATGAAGGTTATTATTTTCGTTGCTTTCATCAATAATTTTGTCGTCATCAAGTGACAAAGTTACGACATTTTCTCCTTGTGGTAAGTACACTTGTGTATGAATCGCTTCAATGGCGCCTCCAGCAGCGTTCCTTTTACCACTAAACTTGACCCTGTGTTGATTAACAACTTCCTTGCCATTAATAAACAAACGATTGGTAAATTTTGGTAGCGACGGCGCCTGTTTATCAGGTGTCGCAAATATGTAATAGCCTACGTTAAAAGCGTACTTGCCGTTGGATTGTAAAAATGAATCAGCTTTGGTCAAAACAATGTTTCCCCTCTCAGTAACATATTTAGAGCCTTTGTTCATATCTTCTAGCTTTTCTAATTTACCGCCAAAATACAATGCGGGACGGCAACTAATATCAGGTTTGGTCGGCGCCGCAGCCACATTCCTTCCCACATTTAGAGCTAAAATTGACAATAGGAAAGTTTTTAAAAGAACTTTGGCGCCGCTACGCAAAGTTGAAGTATTGCTCATATCGCTATTTAATTATTGCTCATGTTAATCGTTACTTGTTTCCAAGTGTGCTTTAATATACGACTAAATTATTTTTAATGCTAGTTATATTTTTGACTTGACATTTCTGTATCAGCCACCTATTTAAGTCTTTGTCTAGCTTTTCCAAATTTTTGTACTCATTTCTCATAGCGCGCATCTTTAAATCGGCGCCTGCTTTATTTTATAACCACCTTTTTGTAAACAGGCGCCAGTGCGGGAAGCTCTAAAAGTATGCACTGGCACCGGGGCTATCTTCGTAATCAAGCTTATGGCGAAGGCAGGCAGAAGCGAAAGCTCATATGGATTGAGCCAGTACTTGTGATGGGTGGCGCCGATAATTGAGTAGGCGCCTAAAACTTTATGTAAAAATATACCAGTCGTCATGTACTAGTTGTCCGAAATTGCCAATACTTACTTTGAAGTATAATTCAGACCAAAATTTTAGCAGCATAACGTCCACGCTAAAAAGTTTATATTTACCAAATTATTTCTTTAAAGAGTAAAAAAATGGCACTATCTCAAACAAAATCTTATTTTCAATGGACAAAGATTGCCCTAGCTAACGCAGGAATATTACTTGTTCTCAGCCCTTCGATTTTTTTACACTTACCCTCGTTAGCCCAGAACACACCAAAAACACCTGATATCACTTGCAGCGATAGTGATAGCTTAGTTATAAAGGCATATACTAACAATTATTATGTCACTATTTGCGGCAACAGTAATGATAAATATAGCATGATTGTAGAATCAAAAAAATCAAGTTCTTCTGGGATAAAACTTGATGCACGTCCTCTTGATAATGGGAAAAATTTGTTTGAGGCTAAAGCAGAAGCAGGTAAGTTTACTTATACTATGGATACGAGTAAGGAAGAGTTTAAGATAGTAGAAATCCAACCCCCAACACCAGTCCGCCCCGTGCCAGGACGACCACGACCAAAACCAAGACCAGTAATTAAAACGACTATTGAAAAAATAAACACTTTATTGATGTCTTAGTTTTTATGAGGCGCCACTTTTTTAGCAAAGAGTGGAACAAAAGTTCTCGTCAGCTTATTGCACAACCGGGCAATTTGCAATAACTGTATTACTTTTTGGAGTAACTGAAGGCGCCGCTGCAACCAGTTCAACACCACCATCACTAGTTTTTACCCAGCCTTGTGCTTCAGCGATTTGAGGAGTAGGGGAATTGTTTATTAACGATACAGGCGCCTTGGAGTTGGAATTTTCTTGCTCCAAAGTGGCTAATACTTGTTGGTTCGTGGCGCCTGTCAATGGTTCGAGAGGACTGGGTGGTAAACTGCCACGTCCAGTTATAGTAAATTCTCCTAATGGTTTGGCGCCTGGTTGTCTTGGACAAATTTGAGCTACTTGTCTCGTCGCATCAACTACTTGTTCTGGTAACTCGATTAGTCCTTGTGCTGGTTGAACTTCTGGTTCAGTAATAGATATTTCTCCTTGAACACCTAGTTGAGAACTGGCTGTAATATCACTAGTTTCTGTTGACTCAGTAACACGCGGTTCTATACCAAAAATACCTTGTGTGCGGATAACAACATTACCACCTCTACCAGTGAAAGCGTTAGCTGTAATATCACTGTTTTCACGTTTGTCAGCAACTATAAATGGTGTATTAATCGTGACATTGCCTCCGTCACCTCCAGCTTGTTGAATACCTGCGGTTGTGGATATAAAACCACCAGTGCGAAGAACTAAGTTTTCATCAATATCAAGGATAATATTACCACCAGTACCCGAAGTAGTTACGGCAGCAATACCTGAAGAGTCTGAAATACGAACTAGCTTGGCTTTAATATCTGTATTACCAGCATTACCACTGGCGCCTGTAAAGGCTGAACTAAAAATACCACCTATTTCATTACCGCGCCCTTTGCCATCAAGATTAATTGTTTCACGAGCATCAATAGTAATATCTCCAGAATTACCAGTAGCTAGAGTAGAAGTACTAATTCGTCCGCTACCATTCACAGACAATGAACCTGTATTAATATCAATGTTTCCTCCCCGACCTTGGGCTTGTTCTTCTAGAGTAGTAAAAATACCACTAATAGCAGTATTGGAAATGGTGCCTTTTACACTTACAGTATCACGGGCATTAATTAAAATATTTCCTGCATTGCCTTTACCGAAGCTGCTGGCACGAAATTGTCCACCATTGCTTAATGTAACAGAATTGGTTGTAACTTGAATATCTCCCCCTTTACCAATACCTCCACGCAATAAATCAGTGAAGGCGCCGCTTTGAATATTGTTCTTATCAATACCATCAGCAATAACAGCATCACGAGCATAAATATCTATATTCCCAGCGTTAGTCCTAGCGTAAGTAGAAATTTGACCACCGTTAGTTAATCTAAGTGTTCCTGTTTTAACTTCGATATTTCCACCGTTCCCCGTTCCTGATGCAAACGTAGTAGCTTGACTTGGTAAATTTTTACCACCACTGCCATCAAGTACAACCACATCAAGAGTATCAATAAATACATTACCTGCGGTTCCCATTCCGCTACTAGAAGCACCAAAGAAGGCGCCATTCTTTAAAAATAGTGAATTGGCAGTAAGGCGAATGTCACCACCATTACCTGTGTCACCAAGCGTAGAACTACTAGCAGTAGTAAATAAACCATCTTTACCACCGTCAAAAGTTACGCTGGAGCGGGCATTAATAAGAATGTTACCAGCGTTGCCACGCCCTGATGTGTTGCTAGTAATTTCGGCGCCGTTGGAAACTAATAGCGACCCTGTTGTGATTTCAATATTGCCTCCACGACCTTCACCATCAAGCAAAGCACTTGTCAAACCACTGCTTACATCAATAACGTTAATAATGTTACCATCAAAAAAATTTACGTCCTTAACTTGACCATCAAATTCGATAGTATCGCGAGCATTAATAATGATATTACCTGCATTCCCTTTACTCCCTAAGAAAAGAGAAGACATCTTACCACCATTGGTTAAAAATCGCGAACCTGTATTCACATAAATATTACCTGCGTTACCATTAATCGCAAAAGTGTCAATTCTGCTAGGTAAGCCTCCTCCACCTATCGAGTCAAATTTAATCGTATCCCTGACATCAAGAAAAATATTTCCTCCATTTCCTTCACCGCTATTATTGCTTTTAATTGCACCACCATCTTTAACTACTAAATCACCTGTATTTATGCGAATATTACCACCATTACCAATGCCACCAGCAATAACACTTGAGACTTGGCTATTATAATTTTCTCTACCCCCAAAACCTATAAAACTAACATTCTTGTTAGCATTGATTGTAATATTACCTCCATCACCCCTTGCTGAACTATTGCTGGAAATTTTGGCGCCATTGCGAACAACAAGTGAGGGAGTAATAATTTGTATATTCCCTGCTTTACCCACACCTTCTAGCAAATCACTACTAATTACAGTTATCGCATCAAAATCTACATTATTCCTAAAAAACCTACCTGCGTCACTGAAAACACCATCAAGAAGTATGTTATCTCGCGCTTCAATGGTGATATTACCCGAATTACCTTCACCTGATACATCGCTTGATATTTCGCTACCATTATTCAAGTTTAGTGTTCCAGTTTTGATTGATATGTCACCTCCGTTGCCAACCGCATTTCTAGAAATATCACTATTGATACGCACCAATGTATCTAAATTGATAGTTTCACCTGCGTCAATAATAATATTTCCTGCATTACCTTTCCCAAAAGTGTTGCTGTTTGTAATGAAAGCTCCATTTTTGACATTTAGCGTCCTCGTTGCAATTTGTATATCTCCTGCATTGCCTTCACCATTTATTTGAACAGAATTAATAATACGGCTAAAAGTATTACCATTTGTACCATCTAACAAAATATTATCTTTAGCATTAATAGTAATATTACCCGAATTACCTTTACCCCTAGTGCTTCCTTGAATTTCTGAACCGTCTAAAATCGACAATGACCCAGCATTAATAGTAACATTGGCGCCATTACCTATGGAACCTGTATCTACTTGACTAACAATTCCATTAGTTTCTCCTCGTCTAGGTTTGAAAAAATTTACATCACCTTGTACATTAATATTAATATCACCAGCATTTCCTTGTCCGCCGGGTATAGTCGTATCATTACTAGCTTCAACGCGCGATTGTATTTGTGAGCTATCCGTTAAAGATAGCTTCATAGCATTAATACTAATTTTTCCGCCGTTACCTATCCCTCCATCTGCAATATTGCTGTATATGAAACCATGTGAAAGTTCAACGCCATTTGATATTTGTAACAATATATTACCAGAATTTCCTTGCCCAAAACTTCCAGTGCTGAGAGAAGCTTCGTTATTTAAAGTAAAAGAATCTGATTTAATATTGATATTACCACTATTACCAATTGCGCCTGTTAATACAGAATTACTTATTCCACTTCCTAAATCATTTTTCTGCCCCGTAATTAAAACGGCGCCATTGGCATTAATATTAACATTTCCGGTATTACCTGTACCAAAGTTACTGGCGTTGATGTATCCACCATCACTTAGCGTTAAAGTCTCTGTACTAATATTAATATCACCAGTTTTCCCAAATGCTCTTTCTTGCAAGATATTAGCAATAAAGCTACTACCCGTGAGCGTTGTTGCTTCTGTAGCGTTGATAGTAATATTTCCACTTTGACTTAATAATGTTCCTAAACCTATTTCTATACCTGCCCTAATTTTACTGCCTTGAGTTAAACTAACCGAGGCTCCATAAATTTTAATATTACCGTTATTACTACCCCTAACATTAACTTCTGCATTGTTGCTAAGAGACACATTCGCACGGTCAATATTATTAGGCATCGTTAGACTCAAGTTATCATCCGCAATATTTAATCCAATATTCCCTGGTGCAGCTAAACCAGCTAGCTCTACATTTCCCGACTTGGCAAAAATTCCACCACCATCAACAAAAACATTTCCACCCACCAACAGCAAGCTTTTGCCGTCAGGAACTCTCAAACCTGACATATTCACACCAACAGGCGCCACCGAATTATTTTGAATAGCCCCTGAAGGATTAATCTGATTAAACAACAACGCCGAAGGGTTAATAGTCAACAAACCCTTCGGCGCCTGTTTATCACCAACATCAAATACCCCCTGTTCTCCAAACCTAACTCCATTCGCCGTTGTCCCTACAAACGAACCGCGCACATCCAACCGCGCGTTCTGACCAAATAAAATACCATTGGGATTAATCAAAAATAAATTTGCGGCGCCATCCACCCCCAAAGTCCCCAAAATATTTGATGCTCCGGCACCTGTTACTCGCGTCAATATATTCTCTACCCCAACTGGATTACCAAAATACACCCTCTGCCCGTCACCAATATTAAACTCGCTAAAACTGTGGAACAGGTTAATACCTCGTTGGGCGCCTCCATCAATACGGTCAGCACTGGCGCCGTTGATTACTTGATTTGGTGTGAGACGAGATGCTTCGTTCCCCAACGTATTGTCTGGCGTAATTTGCGCGCGAGCGGGTGTGGTCAGTAATAAAAAACTGTAAACCAGAGACGGTAAGAGCTTTTTGAGGATTAAATTCATTACGTGTAACCCGTCGAGAAATATGATATATGCGGCTTTTAATTGCTACATATATCACTATTTCTGGGCTTGTACTTAGATATGCAATATAACTCAAAAAAATAGGTAATTCAGGCGCCGGATAATTTAAAGCAATTTACAATTTTATTCGGATAACTTTGTTAAAGATATATCAAATAACCAGTTATTTACTGTATGGATGCTTCGTTGATAATTGGTTCCATTAAGTACGTGCATTATTTTAGATATTGAATTGATTGCGTCACT
Organism: Calothrix sp. PCC 7103; assembly: GCF_000331305.1. Classification (GTDB taxonomy): domain Bacteria; phylum Cyanobacteriota; class Cyanobacteriia; order Cyanobacteriales; family Nostocaceae; genus Dulcicalothrix. Next base: position 3,708,127 of record NZ_KB217478.1, read on the forward strand.
TTTACAGCTTCTTGAGGAGAAATGTTATTGCATCTTGATAACTCTGCCGTTACATTGGCGCCGACAAATCGGTAAAAAGGGCCATTTTGGGAACCTAACCATTGGGATAGTAATGTTTGCTGTTTTGCGTCCCCGTATAATCCCTGTTCTAGGGAGCTTTTACCAAATAATAGAGAATTTATTGCATAACTGTTTGAACCTTGAGGCAAATCACCAATGCCACCAGATGCTGACTCAATAGCAAAACATCTATCTCCATCGTAATTTTCATAAACAACCAAGTAGCGCAATCCTTGAACATTTTCGCGTCCAGCTTCTACCAACGCTCTACTTAATCTAAAATTTGCTGGTACATAAGTAGGTAGTGCAATTTTCAACCCAATTGAACGTAACACCTGTAATTGAGTAGTTGTTAGTTTTGCCTCGTTTTTTTCAGGTTTCGGCTGGGCAATCACAACGGTTGCCGTAACACAGGCGCCTACAAGTACAGTAATCAATGAGTATAAATATTTTGAGTAATTCATGGTTAGTAATTATACAGTGTTATGGATATTGGAACGCACGGCGTATCAATATGATTCACCTTGAGATTCTGACTCTAGAATCATCCATCACAAAACATAATTGCGTTAACGAAGCGAATTGCGTTCACGTAGTGTACCGAAGGTAATTGTGAATGGTGCCTTTTCTTAAATCCAATAATTTGTAAGTTGTTATGCACTCTTGGTTCTTTTTTTCAATGTCACCGAACCAGCATAGAAAGACAATAACGCGAATAAGCCAAGCATTAAGGATGGTTCAGGTACAGGAGTGACTTTTCTGGAAGTGTAAGTAATACCAATAGGACGTAAAAGTTTATTATTGGTAGGTACAAATATTGCATTATTGTTACCAGGTGCAGGCAAAGGATTGCCACTCACCGCATCGTAACGCAGAATGGCGCCGAAATTATTACTATTGGCTGTATTATCAAAGCCAACAGTATAAAGAAGATTATTATCATCTAAAGTTAAACTACCAATAAAATTGTTACTCGGAGTTGTACCTGTATAGTTAGTAGATAAAGTATCAATTAATGCTCCGGTTTGAGAATTATAACGTCTAATATCATTAGCAAAATCACTAACGAACAAATTTCCATTAGGGTCAAAAGCTAATCCTAGAAAACTGACAAAACCAAAACTTGATGGGGATGGTGTTGGTTGGTCTACAAATACAGTAGATGTTTTTGTTGGAATATCATAACGCAGTACTTGAGAAGGTAAACCAAAGCTAAAATCTGGTTGACCGTTTACTGCAACACTACCTTGAGTTGTTACATAAAGACTACCGTCGGCGCCGAATAATAAACCATTGGGACCGTTTAATCCTCCCGGTTGACCATTGCCTTGTGCAAAAACATCAATAAATGCTCCTGTTTGACCGTCGTAGCGTAAGATTTGGTCACTCAGAAAGCTACTGACATAAAGATTGCCATCGGAACCAAATGCTGTTCCATAGGGACGAACTAACCCGCCACCCTTTGCAAAAGTATCAATAAATTGTCCATTTGTTCCGTTGTAGCGAAGAATGGCAGAATTTTCTACAGTGTCCCCACTCGCAACATATAAATTGCCATCAAGACCAAATAGCAAATTATCCGGCGCCTTTAAACCTCCGCTCCCAGGAGTAATAAATTCACCCAAAAAGTTTCCATTCTGCTCATCAAATAGTACTACATTGTCACCTCTAGTATTGCCAACAAGTAAAACAGCATTCGCAGCTTCTAAGCCAATGGCTAGAAGTGATGTACTTATAACTACTGCAATTTTAAGAAAAATTTTCTTACTATTCATTTTGAAGTTGTTCCCAGAATGGCTTTTAAGTAAAAATACCATGAATTTACTTAATTAATGATACATGAATACATAAAAATTGTGTTAAATTTACTGAATTGTAGTATTAGGCGCCTACTTAATCATTTTTTTAACATCTTGATAAAGTCATATCGAGTATGATTTAAGTAATTGCAGAGGCAGTTTTGCGAAGATAATCAAAAAATAGATAACAAGCGCCCACTACATAATTATTTGCAAATGATTATGATTATTATATTCATAGGCATTGGTGTCGGTGGCACGAGTTGAAATAAGAGTTTATACTAACATCTGCCGCTGAAGGACAAGAAACTTATCGCACCCAAAATATTTGAAGCTCCGGCGCCTGTTACTCGCGTCAGTATATTTTGCAACCCAACAGGATTACCAAAATACACCCTCTGCCTGTCCTGTTTTAAGTGGTATGACAAAAGTAATAGTATAAATCATGACCTTTAGCTCATTACATTAACAGTAGATAATTTTTATGATGATGACGTGAACAACCAAGAAACTTACCTCTCAAGTATGATGAAAATGAATAAATTTATGCCTTTCTTAGCAGGTGCCGTTGCTTTGAATGTTACTGTAGCTCCCTTAATTGCAAAAGCTGGCACAATTCATAACGGTCGCACGCTGGTAGCACAAGCTCAACAGACCCCACACAAAAAAGGAGGTAACTGGGCAAAATTGAATCTAACAGACGCACAAAAACAACAGTTACGTCAAATTGAACAAGATACTAGAAAGCAAATAGAAGCTGTTTATACACCTGAACAGCTTGCAACACTCAAAGCAGCGAGGGAGCAGCACAAACAAGGACAACATGGTGGTCGTCGTAATGTAATGAAATCGCTAAATTTGAGTGATGCTCAGAAAGCTCAAATTAAGCAAATTCGAGAAGCGCAAAGAGCAAAGATAGATTCTGTTTTTACTTCTGAGCAAAAACAGCAACTTCAACAGCAGCGCGCGCAATGGCAGCAGAAGCGTCAACAACGTCAACAGCAACAGTAATAATAAATACGCTCAATATATCTATCAAGCTTAGTAGGTGTAGTTTTTCCAAATCCTTTTGACATAACAGTTTTGTAAAATATCTATTGTCGTAGTTTTATAGCTATTTGTTATAGCTTATCCAGTCGCAAATTTGTCCCATACGATTGTGAATAATAAGTTCACATTTATTTTCAATGGCGTACTGGCGCCCTTCTTTAATAGCTTTCTGCTGTTTGGAGCAAGTCAAGATAGGAACGTTATTGGCTTTTTCAGGAATAACAGCCCATCCGTCCTCATACCGCATTACATGTAATTTTTGATTGGGAGACATTTTTTATAAAAGCAATAGGCGATATACCAATTATTTTATCTTACTAATTAATCTTTTTATATCTTGATGCAGGTGCCACACGTGTCCAAGTCTTAAAGCAGGGACTCTAATCTTTTAAGTTATTAATATACGATATGTTTCGTAGCTCATTATTTCAAGCAGATGGTAAAAGGCGCCCAAACCTACAACAAAACTGAGCATCTAACTTTATCCGCTGCTGCCGTTGCGATTGCTTCCTTGTCTTCATTAGTTAAGAGTTGTTGGAGCAGCGATTGTAGTACATCTCGATTAGAAATAAATTCTTCATTGTATAGCTCATCCTGCTTTAGCACAGCTTCGAGGTGAGGGATTATGTCAGGGGACGAAGAGATCAATTTTTCTTTGATACAAGCGCGTGCAGTTTCAAGTGCTGGCTTTCTACCAACTCCTAAATCCATACTTTCATAGGCAATCCAGTAAGCGGGACTACCAGAGCAAACCTGTAAGCGGTCGCATCGGTAAAGATGTCTAGCCCTAATTCTTCATTTTTTCTATACGTGTTTTTTCCGCTTGTTTCTCACCTGTGGGGTCGGTAATTGGATTTTTCTTAGTACGTGCCATGAGATAATGCCTTTATCCTTAAATGATTGTGTGCTTTCTTTGGGGGTAAGTACTGGTAGCGTCTGGTAACAATGCCAGTACTTGAAAAATTCACTAGTTTGATTGGTCAATGTTGACATCAGGATTGACTAAAACTGACTCATTGTAGAAGTAGCGCTCTACAGCATTGGGAATATTGCGAACATCATTACAAAATCTCGAATTGTTGTGATTATAGGCGCCTGACGATAACACCACATACGAACCAAGTGTTCCAAGTGCTAACAAGCCAACACAAAGTTTTGTGATTTCGCTGATTTGATTGAGTAATGAATTTTGGTGCCTATACTCTTTAATGATATTAAAATAGAAATTTTAAGTAACGGAGAGGAATTAATCAAATGAGCAACACTAACTATAAAGAATTAACAGAAGTCGAACTGAGAAATTATGTTAAAGGGCATCCAGAGGATGAGGAAGCATTTCAGTACTACCTAAGTATTAGCAGAGCCAAACCGGGTTGGGTCAAAGTTGCGACTGAAGAGCAAGCATTAGCAGAATTTCAAAAGCGAATACAAGCTAATGAACATCAAAATCAAACGTGATGAACGTCAAGTGTTTACTGGTGGTAGCTTTGTAATGACTTATACTGTACTTATAAAAGTGTAAGATAACCGTATTTACAACGTCACCGATGAACAAATTATCAAAGCTATAAACCAATTACTAAAAGAGGTTTAATATGGAGCGTTCTTACTATAATCCGTGTAGTGCGTTCGTGTGTCCGTGGTGCAACTCGCCAAAATTTGACTATACTCAAAACGGGTTAAAACTATACTTTTAAAACAAACGGAATGTTTAAGATGCTAAGAAAGCGAGAAAACTGCGTTAAAGTCAAGACATATCTGATAAAGGCGCCTTCCGAAGTTCTGAAGATTCTTCACCATGTTTAGGCGCCTCTGTTTTCTTTGCTGGCTCTGAATTATTTTCTACTTCTTTAGGTGCCTCTACTTGTTTAGAGCTTTCTTTAACTTCAGGCGCCTTGTTTTGTCCAGAAGTATTTTTTACTTCTTCGGTATTTGATTGCTCTGCGTGAGAAGTGTTGCTTTGATTGTTGACACTCTCTGATTGTTGACGCTCTTTTGTAATATCAAATTCCTTTATTTCATCAATTTTTCAAGCATCCTCTACTATGATGTCAACAGTGTCAGCGCGCATTTCAATTTTTTTGGCGCCGATAAATTTTGATGCCACAAATTTAACTAATCTGCCGTTACGTACACACTGACCATAACCCATTTGTTCCATCTTTCGGAACAGGTCTTCGACATAGGCGCCGCATTCACGATGTGCAGCTTTCGCGCGTGCTTGAATACTACGTGACGGACAATAAACATCACGAGGAGTAACACCATCTGCTTGTTGCAGGGCACGGTCATAGATTTGCAAGAGGATTGAACTGATATCGTCGCTGTCTGTTACCTTCTCCTGTAATACATGAAAAGCACTTCTGTAGTATTGTGCGAATTTTACCGCGCGTTGTAAGGTGACGAGTTGCAAAGTATTGATATCACGACGTTCTCTGTAATAAAAGCACTCAATAATATGTAAATTCAATGCAATACGTAATACTTGAGTATCAAGCTTATTCATCCATACACGGATACCAGGATTCTTGGTTGCGTCTGCTTGCTCCCCGACGTTTTCAACGAGTTTAGCGAAATATTTTTTAGCATCCGGCACCATTTTGATATTGTTGGGCGCCATTGAAACGGCGTAATTAAACATTTGAGGCAAGATGTCGCTGAGTTCGCAAAAGCCCTCCACATAACATTTACGCCCTTTTTGAGGAACTGCAAACAAGATACGCGCTTGCATCCCAGTAGCATCGAACTCATCCTTAAATACTTTTCTGAAAATACCAGGTTGAATACCACCTGTAATAGCTAATGACATTCTTTCTGCGAAAAAGCTGTCAGATTCATCTACACGGTCAACAGAAACCGCAATAGCCTCATCCCAAAATTTGATTAATAATTGTTCTGCCTCACAGTCACCTTTACTAAATTGCCCAAGGGATTTGAATAAACCAGCGATTTCGTCGCGTGCCCAGAGTGCAGTATTCCCCCCTTGTTGCGCTAATCGTTTATAGAGTGCCTGGATTGTGGCAACTTCAAATAGATGTTTCTTTAACACTGGGGGAACAGGCGCCTCTCCTTCCTCTTTGTTCTTCTGATACTCTTTTTGTGCTTTTTCGTACTCTTTCTTCTCTTCGGTATAAACACGATTAGCCTCGATTTGCATTTTACGCAAAGCATCAAGAACAACACTATCCGCGCGCGTTTTACCTGTACCAGATTCAGACACACTTACTGTCCACATCATAGAGGGTATGCGGCGCCCACCGAGGTCAAGATAGACACGACCACCAATAAGTGAAGAAATAGTACTTAATAATGGTTGCCACAGCATTACAGGGTCAATATTTAATACGTTGCCATCACGCTTCATGATGCGTGCGAGGGGAGCAGGTAAAACTTCATCCCAATTAATGGTTTGTTGTGACCAATCAATAAGAGTTTTGAGGCGAATTTCATCCTCTGGTTGCACTTCATAAGCTACTCGCTCAGAAGCAACGATTTTATCGAACAATTTCTTATCTATTTTTGAGCTTCTACGTAGGAGGTCTAATTTGTAATACTCTTCAAATTCCCCTAAGTTTAGTTTTAAAATTTTGTTGACACCGTTGACAACTTCGCTAACAGCCGTAACTTCAACTTTTTCAAGTGTCAACACATTTCCACTGTCAACACTTTTTACCTCTTCTTTTACTGGCTTTTTCTCAGTTGTTTTAGATACGCTAAATTCTTTAGTGCTGTTATATGAATGATTCGGCGCCCCTACGATTGCAGCCAATATGTTTTCTACTGTGGCGCCGTCACTAACAACCCAATCTTTGATATCCAACCCACCAGATACAGGTAACTTGCTCCAATAAAACTCACTTGGTGGTGCGTATAACCATTGAGCATCAGGGAAATCTTTATAGATATCCTCCATATGCTTGGTTCCTGGCTCGTCACGGTCGGGACAAAGAATAATATTGGCGCCACTCAAATCTTCTTTGTAGCTACCGTATGCTCTATACTTTCCGGCGCCTCCAATTGTAGTAGTCGCAGGTAAACCTAAATTCCAAAGAAGGTCAGCAATAGGCTCACCCTCAACGACAAATATATGTTCTCCGTTTAATGCCGCTTGTAGTATGTCGTTGTATCTGTACCACGATACTTGAGAACGAAGCGCGTGCTTCATTTCTTGTGACATTGAGGACGCTTTAGCCCAACCAACACCGTTCCAATATTCTTGGTACACCTCTTTGGAGGTTTCGGTTTTACGGATTATCACCACTTTGATAAGTGGATTGTTGTTGCGGTCAGTATATATAAACTCTTCGCGACCTATTGGACGAGGCGCCTGGTACTAATCGGTGCATAGTACGGTACGCCTGCTTTATCTGACTTCGAGGTTCGGAACCAGCCAGGAGCGGGAGCGGCGCCTCGGTTACATACTGTTAAGTCACCGATAGAATAACACCAACCTTCATGATGGCAGTGTGGGCATTTGGCGCCGTTCTTGAATTCTTTAACTGGACTAGTCATGGTAGGAGTGCATCCTTTTTTGGTGTTGGCAGCACTACCCGTGGTTGATAATACTTTCAATTTCCCCTATCATTGAATTGGTTTTAATATGCTGTCTGGATGGGGACTTACAAGTAGTGGAGTAATTTTACTCAACTGCTGACTAAGTATTACCAACTGGGCAGGTCTTTTTTTGATAGCAACCTACAAATTTTGCCCGTAATTGTCAAAATCTGTAGTCTTGTATCTCTAGTACAAGTAAAGCATATTTTGCTTCTTTAATTTACCATATATTTTATGGTAACGTGAAGAAAAATTTTATGAACTTTATTTGTAGGGAAAATTTGGAGCAGATTGTAAAAACAGTGAAGCCAAGAGAGTTTTGCCGTCTTTGGTTCGACGCGGATGAGGAAAAGGAGAAGTCTAGGGGGTATCGTGCCGATTGCGTGCGCCTGCTTTCTCGTATATTGGGCGTACAAACTGAAACCGTTAACAGCAAATGGGGAGAGGGTATTGACTTTGAGAAGATGCCTCCACACTATGAAAAAACTTTATCCTATGCAAACTGTCTCCGGGAAATAGTTGACGTTGCTTCCAAAAATCCTGAATTAGCTGATATCTTACTGGAACGTATGAACATGAAGCAATAGCTTTACCATAAAATATCAGGTATTATTTCCCTAAGATGTGGGTTACTATAAGTAATAAGTCTGGGCATTGTTTAAGATTCAAGAGCATAAATAGTACCATTACGGGATTCCTGACGGTAAAAAAGGTAAGTTATGATTTACACAGGCGCCAGTTTGACAGAAGTCTTTGCGGAGACCGGATGATCGTATCAACTAGCAGACGCGCGGTTGAAAGCAATTATTAAAGAATGGTTACAATTAAGAACAGTATCTTATCCAGAAGTCTCTGAAAATGATGAAAGCTTGGATGTAGGTGAATTGAAACACCAGTTCCAAACTGATACAGGGCTGTATTGTTTCAATGGAACAATGCTCGGTTGCATATTAGAAATTGGTCAGAAAGTTCGTAAAATCAAAGGTTTCATCCCATATCTTGATACCAATTTAAAATTAAATAATGATGAAGAAGACAGCGACTGTTCTGTTAAACTAAATGTCTTTGATTAAAAAGGCTGATGAAGTTGGGTATATTGAGGTAGTGCCTGATTTGAGTTGAATAACAGGCGCCTGTTTCATCTTGAATTGAACTATTACATAATTTTTAACCAGCATCCTTAACAATCCAAGATTAATATTAATGTTTTAAAGAAACACAAATACTACTTTATGGCCACAAATTTACAATTAGGCGAGCGCTTTATAGATGTTGAATTGCCGAACCATGAAAATAAGTTAGTAAAACTTAGCGATTTTACTCAACCCAGCCTTATGGATTGCCATACAGGTTTTACTGATGGCTACCCGCTGATTGTCGTCTTTTACCGTGGTTTTTTTTGCCCGCGAGACCGCGAGCAACTTTCGCAGTTAGTAGAATTTCAAAACGAATTAGCAATTAATTACGGCAAATTAGTAACGATTAGTGTAGACCCACCAATAGTACAAGCTGCTTTTCGGGCAGGGTTAGGAGCGCAGTGGTCATTTTTGTGCGATGAGAAGCGCGAACTTCTAAAACAAATTAATATTTTGGATAGCACAGAAGGAGAGTATGCTTACCGCGCGCAACCTTATACTTTTATTTAGAGGCGCCCACAACAACCGCAAGTCTTTTTGCGCGTGTTAACCCCGTATAAAATAGATTACGCGATAGCATCATATAGTGTTGAGTATAAAGTGGTAAAATTACTACAGGATACTCAGAACCCTGCGACTTATGCACGCTAACAGCGAATGCAAGATTTATCTCATTTAAATCACTATAATCATAAACAACTTCACGTTCACTAAATTGAATTACAACTTCTTGATTTTCGTTATCAATACAAGAGATAAAACCAACATCACCGTTAAATATTTCTCTGTGGTAATCATTAGTTAGTTGAATTACTTTGTCACCTTCTCTATATATAATATTGCCCCAGGTGATTTCGGTTTTATCGGCGCCAGGAGGATTAATTACCTGCTGCAATACATTATTCAAATTATAACTTCCAACGATTCCCCGCAACATAGGACATAATATTTGTACATCGGTAACAGGGTTAAAGCCAAGGGAAGGAATAAAATTAGTAATTAAATTAGTAATAATTTGCACACCTTGTTCAGGATTTTGACCTCCAGTGTGCCAAAGACAATCTGATGTAATAGTATCAGCATCAAAATCTATAGGGTCTAATGTTGGAAATTCTCCATTATTAATTTGGTGCGCGCTTCTAATAATCGCACTTGCCGACGCCTGCCTGAATACCTGAGTCAATCTAATAACGGGTAACTTACCAGAATTAATTAAATCAGCGAGAACTTGCCCTGCGCCTACTGATGGTAACTGGTCTATGTCGCCGACGAATAATATTTGGGCGCCTTCAGGAACAGCTTTAATTAAACTATACGCCAGAAACAAATCAAGCATACTTGCCTCATCGACTATTAAAGCATCACAAGTCAGCGGGTTTCTTTCGTCACGCTTGAAACCCATACTCTTTGGGTCAAACTCTAATAAACGATGTATGGTCTTAGCTTCCAAACCAGTCATCTCCATTAATCTTTGTGCCGCACGTCCGGTAGGCGCCGCAAGAGCAATCTTTTTACCCATCGCTTTCCATAGCTGCACAACGGCACGTATCGTAAATGTTTTTCCCGTACCGGGTCCGCCTGTAATTATTGAAATTTTGGAATAAGCAGCAATTTCTACAGCATCTTGTTGTTGTGGGGAGAGCTGCATTTTACGAGAATAAGAAAATTTTTCAATCCAGCTACGAACGCGCGGTACGTCCTGATTTGAAAGGGATAACAGGCGCCTGTTTAGTAAGACAGCTAAATTTTGTTCAGTATGGAAGAATACTGGCTTGTAACAAATCCACTTTTTAGTCTCAGTATCAAGTTCTGTAATTATGTCACCCTCGTTGGACATAACATGAATAATAAATTCAATCGCATCTGTTTTAGGTGAGTGGTCTTCTGTTCTAAGAAGTTGAACTGTTTTTTGTACTAGTTCAGACTTTGGTAAATAACAATGCCCATCTTCCGCAGCTTGAGTCAAACTATAAGTAAGCCCAGCTTTATATCTAAACTCCGAGTTTGAAGGTACACCTAAACCGTGAGCTATTTTGTCGGCAGTTATAAAACCAATACCATATATATCTGTTGACAATTGATAGGGGTTGTTTGTAACTACACCAATAGAAGCGGCGCCGTATTCTTTATAAATTTTACACAATACGTTGTAGAAACATTATGGGATTGTAGAAATATCATCACTTCCTTGATAATTTTCTGCGATGCCCAAATTTCTTTAATCATTTCGATACGCTTCTTGGGGATACCGGGAATCTCAGAGAGGCGCCCGATATCGTTGTCGAGAACATCAAGTGTATCGAGTCCAAAATGAGCAACAATACGTTTTGCTGTAGCTGGATCAACGCCTTTAATTAAACCGCTGCCTAAATATTTTTCTATCCCAGTTAGTGTTGCGGGTTTGGTTTCTTCGTAAAAAGTGATTTCAAATTGGGCGCCGTATTTTGGATGTTCTTTCCAGATTCCTTTAACTTCGAGTGTTTGTCCCGGTTGAATATTGACGAAGTTTCCAACGATGGTGATAGGTTTGGCGCCAGTACATTTAAAGCGCGCGACGGTATAACCTGATTCTGAAGAATGGTAAGTGAGTCTTTCAACAACTCCTGTGAAGACTTCTTGCTTAGGATTATCTAATTGGTCAGGTGCAGCTTGCATTGTTGATGTAAAGTGGGCGCCGGAATAATCTATCAATAGTACATCTTAAAATATTCCTGTACTGTCGAGCGTATGAGCGGAAATTTTTGCATGCGCCGTACTTTTTCTTTCATGTTAAAACAAAGATACTATAAATATGGAGATATCCAGGCGCCACTCGCAAGCGGACAATTTGCTACCCTACGGGAAAACTACGTTTACGCACATGAACATGTCCCTATACCGGGAAAATTAAAAATACTAAGAGTGATTAATTTTTGCGTATTTTGAGCAACCAACTCAAACTGAAACAGCTAAAAACTCCTAATATCAAATTTCCTTCTGGCACTTGTCTAAGTTTTACACTTACATCTACTATATTAATTGATTGAAAAATTCCAAACATACCACCCTCGTTTCTACGGTAATCCCCGCTTATAAAGGCGCCGAATGGTTGGTTAACACTGGTAACTCCCGGCGCCTGGAATTGAGCTATTAATTCTTCTTGATACCTGGGGCCAAGATAATTTTGCAAGTTTAGATTCGCGATATCATCGTTAAATCTGACACGACCATCAACAAAAATTTGTTGTTTGACTGAATTTCCTGCTTTATCAAAGAGATTGAGTGTTGGAGATGGATTGTTACGAGGCTGAGTACCCGATTCATCAAATACAAGAAAACCTGAGAATGAACCACCTTTTAAATCCTCAAAGAAACAACGCCTGTTAGACGGTGGTCCCTCGTCGATGAAGCATGAAAGGTCATCGCCAAAACGCCCTGAGTAGTCTAATGTAACAAAGTTTGCAGCAGCTACGGAATCAGTTAAAGCAGCAATTAATATACTGGTACTGATGCCAAGGGGAAAAATATGCTTATGAACACTGATATTCATAAAATTTAATAGAAAGCTTTTTATCTGATTGCTTAAATAATGCCTTATTTTGTTACTTCCGTAAACACTATTGATGTTTGGCTAGGCGCCAGTCCAGTAGAATGATTCGAGAGCGAAAAATAAACGTTTGAGTCCTGCTCGGATAAGAATTTATCGACTGTGGTTTTATTAAAAATATGCAGTTAGCACTTCATAAGCGCAAGGAAAGAAGCGATGGCTTTACCATTTGTTATCGGGGAGTGGATTTGAACCACTATGAGATGGCTATCTACATAGACCTCCATCTTTCTAGGAAAATAAATATTATTTTACTAAAGAATAAAAAGAGTAGTTAGATATACTCATGGTTATCAGGAATTAGATGTTGTGATGGTGAATATAACTATGTATATACTCATTCTAGTTAACGGCTATGAGCGTGCAAGAGCAACAGTTCGGGACTGGGAACATAAAACGTAAACTACTATTAGTGCTTGCAATTGCTGGAATTATTGCGGCGATTCCTACACTGTACAGAATGCCAGGGAGTGGGTTTGGCGCCGACTCGAATAAATCGGTAACAGTAGAAGAGGTAATTAATCCTAAAGATGGGAAAATTATTAAACTGACAAAAACAACTGAACATTTTCAATCAGGTAAGACACTTTGGGACTGGCTGGGACTAGGAGGTACTATAGCAATCCCAATAGCTTTGTACCAATTTCAGCGTAGTGAACAGAAGCAAGTTGAGAATAATTCGCGTGAAGAAGCGATGCTCGCTTATTTCAAGCATATTTCAGAACTACTTATAGATAAAGAGTTGAAACTATTAATTACCAAAAAAAAGGAAGATAAGAATTTTAAAGACCCTAAGCTTAATGCATTATTAGATGCAGCAAGCGCGTGTACTTTATCGATATTATTTAGATTAACTCAAGATGGAGAACGTAAAGGACGTATCATAAGGTTTTTAAGCGATGCAGGATTGATAGGTGAGTTAGATTTAGAGCTAGCAAATTTGACTGGCGCCAATCTAAATAATGTAAAGCTAAAATGTGCCAAATTAGGATACGCCAAATTAAGTCATGCTGATTTAAGCCTTACTGATGAGTGCATTATTAAGAGAATTGAAAATCAATCGCCTGGTTCATCAAAGTGTGCTGACTCAGGAGTGTTTTTATATTCCGCTGACTTAGAAAATGCTAATCTTAGTGGACGCTTTCTACCTGGTGTTTGTCTAAAAAGTGCTATTCTCAAAAATGCTATTTTACAAAATACTGATTTAACGAAAGCTGATTTAAGGAATGCTAATCTAAAAGGAGCCTGCCTTAAAGGTGCTAAACTTGATGGTGCTGACCTAACTGGCGCCGATTTAACCGATGCCATTTTAACTGATGCCGTTTTACCAGATGGCAGCAGGTATCAATGTCTAGAACAGATTAAACAATTTTTAAAGGCGCCTGTTCCAATCCTAAGTTAATTATTTTTACAAATCTTGTTTATCAAAGGCGCCGCGCATCGAATTGCGACCCTTTATAGTATATTAGATAGATGAATAAGGGAAATATCACGGAGCGAGATAATGAAAAAACAATGGTATGAATCTCTATTTGAAAATTACGGATTGAAATATGATAATGAAAATTTTACTAAGGGAACTGTAGGTGAATGCGATTTCATTGAGAAGGAGATAAATTTTGATAAGTCATTAAAAATATTAGATGTTGGATGCGGAACCGGGAGACATACAATTGAATTATCAAATAGGGGATATACTGTTACTGGGATTGACCTGTCAGAAACTCAACTTACCAGAGCGAGGCAGAAAGCAGAAAGTTATAATTTAAAAATTGATTTTCACCAAAGAGATGCAAGACATCTTTCCTTTAACAATGAATTTGATGTTGCAATAATGCTTTGTGAAGGTGGATTCCCGTTGATGGAAACAGATGAAATGAATTATGAGATACTAAATTGTGTGACAAAATCACTAAAAGAGAATGGAAAATTTATATTTACAACTTTAAATGCATTATTCCCACTATACCATTCTGTCGAAAATTTTTGTGTTTCAAAAACAAAAGAAGGTAATGCAACATATCGAAGCAATACATTTGATTTAATGACATTTCGAGACCACAATGTTACGGAATTTGAAGACGATTTAGGAAATAAAAAGACTCTTGAATGCAATGAAAGATATTACGTTCCCAGTGAAATTAATTGGTTGTTAAAGACTCTTGGATATAAAACAATTCTTATATATGGAGCAAAGCTTGGAGCCTTTTCTAGAAATGACAAGCTGACAACTGAAGATTTTGAAATGCTGGTTATCGCTGAAAAATAAGTATGAACATTACCAACATTTGGTACAGTCCTAACACAATTAAAAGATATTGAAATTGTTGCAGTAATAAAAGCTAATGAAGCAAAAACTAATCCAATCAAACCAAAAAATGACACTGCAATTCCATCTTCAACGGCGCCTTTGTGCTAGTTCGCGTGGCTAATTCTTTCGTACTGTTAAACCAGTGGTGCCTGTTATCGCGCGTATCCAAGCGCCTAAGTATTAAAGTTGATAACATAACCTGACAGGAATATTTTCATCGATGAACTTTCTGTTGAAGAATTTGCAGAACTATATCGTGTTCCTCTGGGGTAATGATTGATTTTACCCAGTTGCCATCATCAATAATAATGGATTTCGTTTTTGAGGGACGTTTCCAATCTAAGTGGAACCATTCTGGACTCAAACCCATCCCCCAAACACGCCCTGCTCCATTCCAAAACCCTACGCTCTCTTCTTGAACGCTGTGGATACTATTGTAAGGAATGCGTTTGCTGCCAATCGGGAAGTAATACCAATGAATTGTAATTGCATCGTCATCACAAACAATGTACTCGTCTTCGTAAAGAACAGTCATAAAAAAAGATATCCAAATGGTAAAATATTTATTGATATAGTAGCATGACCGCCTTAGAGGCACCGTCCGGGTCTGCACAAGGGCGTAACTATTTTTACAAATCTTTTTCATAAATGGCGCCGAGTGCTTTAAGCGTGTAAGTGAGTGTTTTCATCACGGAGATAGCAGTTAAAATTAGCACTTCGAGCGTACTGCAATTGGAGCAGTTAAACAAACGATGGCGCCTACCTACAATTAGATGCAACTTCGCTTAAAATATGCAGTCGTTAAAATCGGCACCTCTAGAATGTACTGCCAAGGGAGAGCAACTCAGTTTGTTCGCTTGAACCTTGACTCACTCAAAGTGCGAAGTCCGAATTATACCAAATTGTCTCGGTTGGTTACTGTTTGGATATTTCCCAGTGAAAGTATATCCTCCTTGAACATCGTTCTCAACCTTAGCCTGCCATCAGTTTCGCAAGCGCCGGACGCTCGTTGCAACGCTTCAACCAACCTGTGACGTTGGGGAACGGTGCCAGTGAAACCTCCATCGTACTAATCCAACCGACAATGCCTTGCAGGTGGGTATCCGCGAGGCTGTAGTCACCGAGCAAAAATGATTTCCCCTCCAGCCCGCCTTCGAGAATTCTAAGACAGACGGCGATGTCAGCCTTTGCTTTCTCCAATGCACTTGCGCTGCGTTGCTCAGGGTCAACCCAGTCTAACGAGTTAGGCTGTACTGCTCCTTCACTGTTAGTTGGCAGCGACGCGGATAATCGTCCGGCTGCTTCAGCGAGCGTGACGTTGCTCCAAGCAATCCACTTCATCGCTTCGCCGCGCTTTGGACCAGGCGCCGGGTAAAGCTTGGCATCCACGCCGAAAACCTCACCAAGATACATTGTGATGGCGGATGACTCCCAGATTGGCATCCCCTCATGCACGATTGCGGGGACTCTTCCGTTTGGGTTGACCTTGAGGAAGTCAGGCTTTCTGGTGTCACCCGCGCTCAGGTCAAGCTTTACACGCTCACATGGTATGTCAAGCTCTGCGAGAACTGCTTCGGTGATGCTGGCGGTAGACATGGGGGCGTAATAAAAAGTAAGGCTCATTGCTTATTTCTCACGAAGGAAGAATGACTTTAAAACCTAGCACACGCAACTGTAATACATTATTACCATACGACGCATACCCTGTTAACAATTATTTAAATACTGGAACGTTACAGAATGAAAATGTAAGTCTGACGTTAGTTCAATAGGCGCCGATTTTAACGATGAGGTAATTATTTTTACTTTTCTTGCGATATCTAGGCGCCGAGTGCGCCCGAAGCGTGGCTAATTCTTGGGCGGTTAGACCAGTGGCGCCTGTTATGTTTAACAAATCATAAGTTGAATGTATAGTAAAAAGAATAAAAGTTTTTCGATATCAGGAGGATGCAATTGGGAAGGTGCCGACGTATGACTGCCTGTACTATTATACTCATAAAGTAAAAACCCAATCAAGTTGCTTCCAGATTGGGTTTGATAGCTTACATATTAAGATAAGACTTTGCTCCGTGCCTTTTAAGTGGACGCAAGCTCGTAGATATTACAACATGCAGGATTAACTAATGAAACTTTATTAAATAGTAAATTTATATTTACGAAGTATCAAGATATTTATTAACTTTCAAATCTGACTTACAATAAAAGCTGCTAATATTTTGGTACATTTGCATTTACCTGACTTTATTTGATTGGCTGACCGATGCATTAAGAGAGTTTTTTGCCCTCAAGTCTTTTTTTGTAACACCTAGCTGGCGTAGAATTTCATCTAAAAGCCAGTCTCCAATCTCTGAATAGGTAGGTATTGTAGTCGCGCGTCCGTCTGGATGTTAAGAGCGAACATGGCTGCTTTCCTGTCGTGATCTATAAAAACCAAGACTAAAAGCAAGTTTTTCCAATTCTTTTGATGTCATTGGTGGCATACTGTTATCCAATTGTGATACTTCACATTGATGTCAGGCGCCGGAGCTTGCAGTCTTGTTTAGCTTTAGTTGAAATATCTAGGCTCTAATTAACACCGTAACACAAAAACATTAACAGCAAAATAAAAAACACGTAGTTTAAGTAAGATGCACTAGTTACGGACAAGAGGAATTTTACATACTAGTCATAGATGTTTTGTATGATTTAGGAATCACGAATAGTTGAACTTCTTCAGGCATTACCCGTCCTTCTTCTTCATACTCAGCCTGAATCATCTTAAAAACACCCTTTAGATTCTGCATTGCTTCTTCTTGAGTTCGTCCCAAAGCATGACAGCTTGGAATTGCTGGCACATATGCTACAAATGTATCATTTTTCTCAGGGCGAATAATACTGATATAGTTCTGTAGAGATGTCATATTAGATATTTTTATACTTCCCTCAATTGAGAAACACAGGCTTAGTTTACAATAACTGCTTTTATGAGCAAGTTTATACTAAATTTTATCTTGTTGTTGTATTATAGCAATACCTTTATCTAGCTGGACGTACACCGCTATTACTACATAATATACTACATGTGCGAGCGAATATCTCTATTTCTAGTAATGTTACTCTGGATAAATTAAAGGTGCCTATTCCAACCCTAAGTTAATTATTGTTACAAATCTTGTTCATCAATGGCGCCGAGTGCTTTGAGAGTGGCTAATTCTTGGGCGGTTAAACCAGTGGCGCCTGTTATATTCATATTTTCATAAAGTCTCTCTGTTAATGTTTTTATACAGTTGCCTGTTTCAATCTCCCAAATCTTAATTATTCCATCCCAACTACAACTGGCTAAAATTTTGTCATCAGCACTTATATTTATTTCTGTTATCCAAGTACTATGCCCCACTAATTTTTTTACAAATTTACCTGTATTCATATCCCAAATTCTTACATTATGGTCGTCACCACCCGTTGCTAAGATAGTATCATCTAAACTAATTACTAAAGTGTTTATCGCCATTTCATTAGTTTGGAAAGTATTCAATATTTCTTGTGTTTCAATTAATAATAATTCAACGCAACCGTTAGAAGTTCCAACTGCTAGCTTTTTACCATCAGAAGTAAATGCTAAAGCGTTTACTCCCTGGTTTTGCCACTGAAAAGTTTTCAAACACTTTCCTGTATGAATATCCCACGTTTTATCTCACTCTCCAACCAATCAAGATAACCACTAAAATCAGCATCTTGAGCAAGGAGTTCGTCAAAAGTATAGCAACTTAGCTTACGATTTTCGGTTCTTGCGTACTTAACGTGCTAACTTAATATTATAATGCCAAGAAAGTAAAGCTCTAATTTCAAAATTACGAAAATTTCGCGCATCCAAACCCCTGCACGTTTTATTAGTTTCAATTTATTATTAATTCCTTCTACTACACCGTTGGTAGTTTTTCTTTCAAAATATCCGGCCACTTCTCCAAACCACCGCTTAATTGTCTTAACACTTTTCTGATAATAAGGTTCAGCTTTTGCTAACCAATCGAGTAGCCCTAATATTCCTGTTCCTGAATCTTCACTCTTATCAAATAAATCACGGAATTCCTCTTTCAATGAATGCATAATTCCCAATAAAGGTGACGCTTCTCTAATTTTATCTAATTTCAGTTTTTGTTTATTTGTAAGTTTACTTTCAGCTTTTAAAAGTGTAAATTTGTTACCTTTCAAGCTATCAAATACTTTTTCTCTTGACTCAATATTTAATTCCAACGCTGTTTTCTTTTCGTCTATTCTAGCTTGATGCGCGCTCTTCATGTATAATCTTGGTAACATGGAACCTATCTACCGTCAAAGTCTGCCGGGGGAAGTTTCCCCCGGCGAGCTTTGTCACAACAGCGTTTGAGCAAACTTTATCAATTAAACTTTTATAATTTCCGGTCATATCCATACTGACTTCTTCTATTTTTTCTAAAACTTCTTCTCCCCACGTTTTCATCAAATTTTCTATTACAATTTGTTTTCTTTCTTTTACTAACCCTATTAATTTTCCCGTATCTATATCGACGAGTACAACAATAAACTTTCCTTGACCTTTAACCAAACTAATTTCATCGATTCCCAATCTTCTTAAATTGCTTAAATCTATTGGCAGCAATTTTTGAGCTACGTCTTCAATCATTGAATTAACGTTAAAGCTCTCCGGGGGAAGCTTCCCCCGGAAGACTTTAACCTCTTCATCACTTAATCCATTATTTTCCGCAACATTACTTACATTACTACTAATAACTTGTCTGACAATATTTTCTGCGTATCGATGCGTAAAACTCTTTTTCGTTCCAACAAAATCAAGTCGCTCACTAAAAGTTTTTCGGCATGTTTTACACTTAAATCTTCGTCTATTTAAGTTTAGTATTACTTCTTTATCCCCTATCGGTAAATCTTTTATTAACTGGTTTTGATTTTGGTGTAGATGTCTTGACTTTGTACCACAATGCGGGCATACTGCACTTTTTTCTTTTTTACTTACTGATAAAATTAATGCAAAACCCTCTTGTATACTTAATTCCACCACTACGTCTGGCAAATTTAAGAGTTGAGTAAGGATTCTTTTCATAGTTGATTTTACTGAAATATAAATAGATATGCTAATATTTTAGCACGTTAGGTACGCAATAACCGACGAACTAGGGCTATATCCAAAAGGTAGCGCCTGATACAAACTGCGGAACTAGGCAAAAAGCACTATCTGCGACTGGTAAATCATTTCAACCATGAGCAATTTGACAATTATGATAGCCTAGTTTATAATAAATTAGGCTAGTATGCATAAGTGCTTACAAATATCACTTTATGAAAAAATTAATTCCAGAAAATATTCCTGATCCTAGAAAATACACAGGTTTTTTATTGTGGCAAAAGTCAAATGCTTGGGAAAAGCATGTAAATCAAAAGTTAAAAACATTCAATATCACTCAATCCGAAATTTTTCAACTTATTTCTCTATCGCTTCTTCTGAGCGAGCAACAAGAAGTTACCCAAGTCGAACTGGCTAATTTTACGGGTATAACCGCGATGAACGTTTCTAAAATTATAAAAACTCTCGAGCAAAAAGGGCTTATTAAGAGAAAAACAGGTACTGATTCACGTTCAAAAGCTTTAGAAGTTACTGAAAATGGGATCAAAATTTTAATACAGTCAGCAGAAGCACTTGTTGAAGCTAATAATACTTTTTTCCCTTCAAAAGATGCTGAGAATTTTTACAAATATTTGAACTCACTAAATTTATTCAGTTCAACAATATAAAAAATCCTAAATCAATTGACTATGCAAGATATCACTTACTCAGATTTTTACACTGAAAAAATTAACAAACTTACCTTACAAGAAGCTTTTGAGTTGCATTACAAACTAAATCCTCAATTCACTCCTTATTATCAATTTGAAACACCCGAAGGTCGCTCAGGAATTAAAGCACACGATATAATTCATGTTATATTTGGTTGCGATACCTCGTTTTTGGGTGAACACAGAGTTCAAACTTGGTTTAAATATGCCTGCGTTACCAATTTAAGTTTTATGCAGAAAGTAAAATATTTTATTGATAAAGATTCAAGAAAATTATTAACTCCGACTGGCTTGATAAAATTTATCTTAACTCACCAATCTGAATTAAAAGAAACTTCAAATCTAGTCAAATTACAGGCTAGTAAAATGACAAAAAAGTGGGATTATTTCAATGAGTTTCCTTACTTACAAAAAACAATCGGCGATATAAGAAAAGAGTTTAATATCCAGATTATCGCAAATTAACAGTTACAACTTATTTATCTATTACCAAGCATAAAGTTAGTACTTATGCCCTATGAATCTATTTCTTCTTCGCTGACAACTTAACTTTAATTAAGTATTTATATTTAAAAAACGGTTGTTTCCGAAGGAAATTTATGATTAAAGTCATGTTCATTTATGGTGCTGCTCGGAATTGGCGCCGTTATTCATCGAATTAGGGGCTGAAAAAGCTGAAGAATTTAATAATCCGTTATGGTATTTGGAAGATTATCTTAGAGAAGCATTTGAAAAATATGCTGCTTAGTACTAGGAGGCGCCTCAAACCAATCTTCCCGTCTTGGCGCCTAGGAGTAGCAAATACAGGCACTTTTATCTGTATTATTGTCCTATGAACGCATCACGGAAAAATCATAACTTTAGTTAAGTGTATATATCAAAATTTTTATTTAAAATGCTGTTCTAATAAAAAATTACACACGAGCGCAGTCAGAATAGGAGTAATAGTGGAATCAACGTTCTTGCTTCATAAGCCAGTCAGTTATGGAAGCTCCCTTGCAAACTATGTCTTCTTGGCGATGCTTTTACTTCATATTATCGCCGGGGCAATTGCACCGATTTCCGCTATTGTGTCCTTTACTGCGCGTCCTGGGAGCAAATCGCACGCGCGCTCCGGACGCTTTTTCACGCTGTCGATGATCGTCGTGTCACTCACTGGTATCTTACTCGACGTGGTTCGACTCTGCTTTTTCGTGAAAGAGAACCATACAAAATATGCAGGTTACACGATGCCCAGCACCTATCCGGCACGCTTGGGTTTCTTGTTCGTGGGTCTCTGCGTCCTCTACATTTTACGAGAGGTTACGCCGCCACGTGTATTCCGTCGGCAGGCTAGCAATACAAATTTATTATTATTGCCTGCCCTGCTTGTCGCAACCGGGCTAGTACTCACGGTCATCATCACTTTGAAACTCAATCCGTGGACTGGTGCGCTGTGGATGATCTGGACTTTCATCCTTATTGTTATCATCGTTGCGCGAACAACTTTATCCCCAAGTAATAACCGTGTAACGGCTATAGGGCAACATCGCTTTGGCATGAGCTGCTTGGCAGCATTCAGTTGGTGGGGCGCGCTTCAAGGGTTTGGTCCTGTGATCAGTATTGCAATTAAGGGCGACGACCCAACTACTAGTGCATACCTGGGCAACCAGCCTGGTTCATTTTCGCCAGCGTTTTTTTTCTTCCTCGTTAGTTGGGCGCCGTTCTTTTCGCTTGCAGCATATCTAATCCGTCGCTTCACGAAACTGCGTCACACAACTAAATAACTGACTCGGCGCCTCAAAATTTATACTTAACACGGGTAAGAAATGTCATTCTAAGCGTAGCGTAATGCGGAGCATTTGCCGCAGGCTAGAATCTCTAAGATGCTTCACTACACTACGTTTCGTTCAGCATGACAAAGTTTATATTCTACCCATTAGCAGTATAAACAGCACTTTTTTCACACTACTAACGATTAAGTATAAGCCTGCCCAAAAAAGCGCACCCCAAGATACCGAATGTTAAACCTGGTTCAGGAACCGTATTTTTTGTAGAGCCAGTAGTGATGAATAATTTTGGTCGTTTGCCAGAAAAAGTGCCACGGTCTAAAGTTATACCTCTAATACTTTGGGCGCGAATACCAAAACCAGGTGTATTACTGCGGGCGCTGACTATATTTTGAATAAATGAAGTGACATTAAAGTTTAGGGTTTCCTCGATATATTCTGGTGAGATATTAGCTTTATTACTATATGTAGCTCTAAATTAATTATCGAGCTTTGCATGATTTCTCTGTTTCTAGAAAGGATATTTTATCGAATCGGTAACTGAAAGAACGAGTATAAAGACGATTACTTGCTGTTTTCAACAGGTGAGTCCAGAATCTTTTTATAGCAATAAATTGAAAGCTTTGTGAGAAGGCGCATATAATTACCTCAGTATGATAAGTATATTTTTACTCTTAAATTTGTTTGAATGCATTTAAGTATGGAATACTAAGGTGCCGATATTTAAAAATTCCTCCATTTTGGGAGTTTTAAATTTTCCGAAATCGTAAGCCCAGTAGTTGTAGTAGCTAATATACAAACGATTATTATTACTTCTTATATTAAACTTGTGCGGACATACCGCAATCAAACCCAGCTTTTAGACTGGGTTTTTTGATTGTAGTGTTAAAAATCAGTACCTTTATGTTAGTAGTTAATTGGCACTGATTTTCTGTACTTTACCAATACCCGTAGTAACTCCTTGGCGCCAACCGTACTCTAAATCTCTAGTTGGTGAAGTCTTGAGAGTCATTATTCCATTATTAATACAATTACCGTATGTAATGCTTTCTGATAATTCAATTGAACTAGAATTTACGGTTCTTCCATAAATAGCGTGCTAAATTTGAATTAAACTCGATAAATGTGCTTTGATATCAAGGCTTACAGGCGCTTATTAGTCTTAAATTCAGAATCTGGCATAAAAGGCAGAGAAATAATGCTGTTATACTTGTTAAACAAGGATTTCAAGCTGATTTTAAACAAATGTAGCACGCTAAATACGCAAGACCCAAAAAGTGTAAAAATATTAAATATATCAATATAAAATTATTACTTAAAATAGGATAAATATGTGCTTTTCTGCCGAAGCTTCTTTTACAGCTAGCGCATTGTTGATTCCCACTGGTCTTTACTGCCTTAGAACTGCTTTATCAAAAGCAAGAATGTATTTGCCTTTTGCTGGCATACCGTTAGTTTTTGGCATACAGCAAGCTTTGGAAGGACTTGTGTGGATTGGGACAAATTCAGATAGTAAAAATTTAGTTCAAGTAAGTTCTCTAGGTTTTTTATTTTTCTCCCACTGTTTCTGGCTATTCTGGTTACCGCTGTCAGTTTCACTGATAGAGCAAGATGCGGGTATCAAAAAGATTTGTCGTTTTGCTGGTGTTATAGGAGTAATTTTTGGTACGCTACTATACATACCTTTTTTGCTTAACGAGCAGTGGTTTTCTCCCATAACACGATATGGCTCAGTTGACTATCAAACTATACTAATTTTCGATGCTTTCATGCCAAGAAATATGTCTCGCTTTATATACGCATGTATAACCTTGATTCCCTTGTTGATTGCCTCTGAAGTAAAGCTTAAAGTTTTTGGAGGGTTGTTAGTTTGTTCATTACTCTTCAGTTATATTGTTTTTGAATATGCCTTTGTTTCAGTATGGTGTTTCTGGGCAGCACTGCTATCTCTTTACATTGGCTACATCATTTATTGTTTATCCAAGCGGGAGATGAAAAGTGTGTTGTAAATAAGGTTTTATTTTGTTTGCTTCTTATTAATTGTAGGTGCCTTGATAATTCAAGAACAATTTGAGAACAAATTGTACTGGTGATTAGTACAAAAAAGGTTTGTGTATTTTTCAGATTGTTTGTAATCAAATTAATGAACAGTGTTGTCGAGATATGGACGTATAACAATGTTAATAGAGCAATACGAGCAAAACCGTACCTGTGATAACTGCGGCTACGAATAAAAAAGGCTTCTTGACGAGTTAAGTGCAGCATTTGAACAAACGCGCGTGTGGGAAGAACCATGTCCAAAATGCGGTTCAAGGAAATTGAGGAATTTGCCTCCAAAGTCGCAGCAGAAATAAACGGGCGCCGTTATTCATCGAATTAGGGGCTGAAAAAGCTGAAGAATTTAATAATTCGTTATGGTATTTGGGAGATTATCTTAGAGAAGCATTTGAAAAATATGCTGCTTAGTACTAGGAGGCGCCTCAAACCAATCTTCCCGTCTTGGCGCCTAGGAGTAGCAAATACAGGCACTTTTATCTGTATTATTGTCCTATGAACGCATCACGGAAAAATCATAACTTTAGTTACATTTCCTAGGGGATAAGATTTATTTTGTAACAAAATGCAAATGTACTGTAAAACTGCTTTAAATAGCAGGCACCATGCCAGGACAGCTTGCAACAGTGCGCGTGTTTGGTTGTGGTAATTTACTAATTTGTTGTGCCTCTTCAGGCAAGAGCGAATCGAATTCTACAACGTTATCCATTGGAAAAATTTGTGTAAAAACTTTGAGTGTTTCGTCTAGAAAACTTGCTCGACTCTGGGCATATCGAACCGGGTAGTAGTGTAGCAAAGGATTATTTTTAACTTTATTTGGCTTGCCCATTGTTCCTAGGTAATTACGCTTCAACCAAATTATACCTGGAGTCCGGGCGCCAATGAATGCAAGCGCGCGAGGTATTCGTCTACTCGATATTCAAAGACAACATCCCAGATAAAGCAACCATTTTCTCTAGCGTGATATACATCTTCCCGCTCAATGCGAAATTCCGCAATTAAACCTTCACGTTTGGCATTATTGAGTTTTACAACACCAGGGGGAGTCAATTCTGTAATTCTTTTTCTTTCTTCCTTGGTGAGAACATCCCAAGCTTCCTGCTTACACTCATCATCCGCTTTGAGTGCTTGACAAATTTCTTGCCAAGAAGCAGCAGTTTGGAGTTTTTGAATTAATTGTTCAACAGGCACCACTTCGGGAGTAGGGGAGGTAGAAACAACATTCTCCTGAGACTCAAAATGTGGCGCCTCTAAAGTAGACGTTGCTTCTGCTGTCGTTAAAATTTCACAATCTTCTATATCGTTGTCGTTCTCTGGCTCAAAACTCCAAGCGTTTTGAATATCTTCATCT
This sequence comes from Calothrix sp. PCC 7103, assembly GCF_000331305.1. Taxonomy (GTDB): domain Bacteria; phylum Cyanobacteriota; class Cyanobacteriia; order Cyanobacteriales; family Nostocaceae; genus Dulcicalothrix. The sequence goes on from NZ_KB217478.1 coordinate 3,733,606, forward strand.
GCACCGTTGTAGTCAAGCTCATAGCCCAAGGTTTCTTCGTCTAAATCGGATTCTGCAACCACATAATCAGCATCCCAAGAATCATATTTATTAACAGGCGCCGTAGCTATGATTGTGAGGGAAGTAGAAGAGACATCAATATCTTGTGGTACCGTTTCAACTTCATTAACTGGCGCTTCATGAGCCACTGTTTCAGTAACAGTGCTATTGGGGGAAGCTACATTTATAACTTCTGCTGATTTTTTAAACTCGTTATTATAAAAATATATTATTGCTTGCTCTGTAATTGCTTCACCGCTTTTGCCTTGAGCTTTTACCATTTCTTCGAGCATCATACCTGCTGTTTGGTTGTAAATCGGCCCAATTATACTTAACACGGGTAAGAAATGTCATTCTGAGCGTAGCGAAGAATCTCTAAGATGCTTCACTGCACTACGTTTCGTTCAGCATGACAAAGTTTATATTCTACCCATTAGCAGTATACACACGCGCGTAAATTATCTGGCATCATTCGCCAAATCGTAGCTTCTTTTCCTTCTTCCTTCTTAGGTCTTGCCTTATAGCATTTTTTCATGAAACCACGAACTGCATCTTGGGTGATAATCGCCAAGCCCTTCATTTGCGGGATAACAGACTGGTATTTTTTGAAGTTAAGAGCGATTAGAAAAATAGTACGTGGTTCAACTTGTGCGAGTTCATCTGGAGTAAACCCATTAAAAGCTGCTTTTATCTTGAGATAAGCCTTTTCCTCGTTCTCCCAACCGAGTTTGCTTAACAAATCTTTATATTCCTGTTTCGGTAGGATTTCTTTTTGTTCTCCTAACCAGAACGAATAACGTACAAGCTGCACGGTTGAGGTATATATGGCGCCGACTGGATGTATAACATCGTTTGCGTCGTTCATGAAGTTGATAAACTGCGCTGGAGAAATCACTAGTTCATCTAAACTGGTAATGCTTAATTCCTGTATTTGTGGCAACATGGTAGAGCTTTTTTAATATTGTTGGCGCCTACTGTCTTGTTTATTTGTGGACAGTAGGCGCTTTTGCTATACTAATACTATCACATTGATGAAATAAAAAATTAATTTAAACATATATTAACTGAAATGAATAGTATTTTTATGTCATGCTGATAGCGCTTGCTACATTTCATGATAGTGAAATAATAGGAGGAGTATAGTGAAATGTATGTTTTAAACGTGGATAGTAAAATTCTTTCAGAAAGGTTCAAAAAGCTAGGGTGGACTACTTACAAGCTCGCGCGAGAAGTCAACCGCATCCGCGTTTCGCTCTTTGGTGAGGAGAGTAAAAAAACGGGTAGCCTCGTAACCTCTGTAGCAAAAGTTCTAGATAATCCTAATAACTGTAGTTTTAAGAATGTTGAAGCAGCGATTCGAGCGATGGGCGGAGAAGTTGTTATCCGATGGCAAAACGTAGAAGAGGTCGTTGTCGGGCACGATGAAATCAAACTGTGAGTTAGCGTAAGCACGTCTATGTTTGAACACGCAGGAAAATTACGATGTAAGAATAGAAGCTTAAAGAACTAATGGCTAGATATAATATTAAATCCAAATATCTAGCTGCATATTTGGATATCAGCCCAAATGCTGTGTCTACACTCAGGAAGGCTAAAACGATGCCACGTCTTGATGGACTCGCATTAACTTTAATGTGTAACGCTTTAAATAAGTTATGTCATGCCCGGGAGCGTAACCATAATAAAATCATTGTAGAGACGCGATTAATCGCGTCTCTACGTGACGTGGTAATTATGGGTAATCAACCGGACATGATATTAGCTATTGATTTAGAGGCGCCGATTACTCCTGGAGATTTACTTGACTATTCTGTTGACCCAAATAAAACACTTGAAGCCTCGTCCGGAAAAAAGTCCTATCACAGTAATCATTCGAGCGATGATGGAAGTTGTGTTGGTAGACCCTGTAACTCATGAGGCTAAGAGTGAAAATTAAGGTTTGGGTTGGGTTGGCGGTTTGGGATTCCCATTAATATAATCACGGCAAGCTTTGGTATCAACAGGTTGGTCTTTTTTTGGATTGCAGGGATTTGGTTTTTTACCTGCGCTAGTGCCATTACCACGAGGGCTGGTTTTAATAGGTTTTTCCCAAGGGCACGGGATAATTTTGCCTTTATTATCACGGCATGGTACATGTTGAGCTACACCATCAACTGGTGTGGTTAGTGATTGTTGCTGTGCCATTGCAGCAGGGGAAAACATCACAGTTGCCAAAAGTGTCATATTCATTATCTTTTGAATAGTACGCATAATCTAAATTCCTTATTTTAGGTGTGTACTTCTGAATATGATGGGCAACCCTTGTTTATGCACATTAAACACCTAATTTTTTAAAAATAAATCTTGGGCGCCCGCAAATAATGTTCCTGTCGTTCACGCAGTTATGGCGAGAGCGCACAATCGTGTTCATATATACTTAACACGGGTAAGAAATGTCATTAGTCGCGTAGCGTAATGCGGAGCATTTGCCGCAGGCTAGAATCTCTAAGATGCTTCACTGCAATACGTTTCGTTCAGCATGACAAAGTTTATATTCTACCCATTAGCAGTATAAAGCGTTTCTGGTACATTCAAATTTCCTGCGGACATGAATGAACTTTGAATTTTTAATTTGTCTGCGACAATAAATGTTCATGTGCGGAGCTTTCTTTGAGTGCAGCGAGTGGTGCCTATTTACTTATATTAGATAAGCTTTACTACTAGCTTTACCAATGGTGCCGCTAGAAAGATTCTCATTGACATCAAATAATTATGTGGGGTAGTATACCGAAGTAAGTAACTAATGTTACTTTAAAAGCTTTATTTTTCTGTTAAAGAGATATTCAGCTAAAAAATCAATACCACGAAAAATAATGACGATGAATTTACAAAAAATTAGTAATTGTGTAGTTGGAATATCAATGCTAATGCTCCTTAGTCTTCCTAAAGAAGTATATGCTTGTGCATGTTGTGCGAATGCTGGTCAATGGTCGCAAACTTCTCAAAGAATCAGTGACTATGAATTTCAAGAAATAAATAGTTTGCGATTTTCTCCAAATGCAAAACTATACCAAACAGCAGGCGAGAATAATACTGGAATATCTTCTAACTCAGTTAATTATACTCTATCAGTGAATAAACAGCAACGTGTTTGGAATTTCTTATTTAAAGACGAAAAAGGTAAAACTGGAACTCTTTCCTTCACTATTCCCAAGCAAGCTACATCCTTTACAACAGATTTATATACTCAAAAAAATATCGAGCCAGAGCTTTATAAGGAATTTCGTTTGGAAGGAAAAGTTGTAGGTAACGGTATTTTTTCCAAAGCTATAACTCCAGATACCAAGTTTCGGCTCGTATTACAAGGAAGAGGAAATAACTGTTTGACTGCTGGAGATTTTAAGTCATGGAACTTACAAGTTTTTGGTTCTAAAGCCAATTTTGCTTTTTATAGTTCATTGTTTTCCGAAAAATAGTTATTACCAATTATCGGCGCCACCTGGGTTATTACGGCACATTAACCAATTTTACCGAACGTAACTTTTGTGTCAATCTTAAGAGATTTGTCTTCTAAAATAATAGCTTTGGCACCATCGGTATAATCACCACCACCGCTAAAATCCAACCAAGCTTTTTTCCCTACATATTTTTTAGGAAAAGTTAGGGAGTAACTGCACTTACCTGTGTTGAGATTGCCACTCAATTTACTAGAGTAAGCAAATATTGGGGCGCCGGGGAGGTTTAATTCGCCTGGTTTTGGAGATGTAGGTTGTTTTTCGTCACTGTATAGCACAACACTAAGATTTTCACATTTAAGATTACCTTGAGATGCGTAGCGACCAAATCTAACTTGCACTTCACCATATAGTTTTGGTGAGAGTGTTTCAAAGACTTTAGGATTTACTCGCAAGTCAGGGTTAACTGGTATATTTCTTTGAATTTGGGCGCCAGCAATTCCAATGCTGCAAAGAATTAATGTAATACCTGCCATTGTTAAAACACTTATACGAACAAAGTTAAATTTCATAATTACCTCGGTTATGTACTAATATGAGTTTTGACCAAGCGCCTTGTACTCCTAAGTATGTCCGGCGCCGTCAGTTTATGCACTCAACCCCAAAGTTTGTGAAAGTGAACCGTAGTAATTTATGCAAAGTTAGGCTGAAAACCGTGTGCTTTTAAGCGTTTGAATAAAACTGCATTCGTGGCGCCGTTTGAAGTTTCCATGCGTAAATCATTCGCATGTTGTGAAGAAATTGGAGTAACGTATTTGACGGTAAAATTTTACGATATAACGGTCAAACAGGAGCATTTATTGATACTTTTGTCACAGGCAATAAAGGTGATAGGTTTGCTGATTTTACGTTTGCGGCAGATGGTAATCTTTATATTGCCAATTCTGGTATTAACGGTGTTTCTCGTTATAACGGTACAACAGGTGAATATATTGATACTTTTGTGACAAGCGGTAGTGGAGGGCTGACCCGTCCTGTAGAAGCTAAGTTTGGTTTCGATGGTGATTTGTATGTGAATAGTTTTGAAACTGACAGTATCCTGCGCTATGATGCAAAAACAGGAGCTTTCAAAAATGCTTTTGTTCCTGCTGGTATTGCTGGATTGGATGGTCCTACTTCAATTTTATTTGTCAAAGATATTCCAGAGCCTACTTCCATTGTTGGAATCCTAGCTTTTATATTTGTCACTGGTCTTAATATCAGGCGCCGAATGTCACGCTTGTAATCTCTAAAAGTAGGCGCTTCGCGGGGATTGGGGGACTGCATAGACTTTTCGACATATGGGAGCTTCACACGTTTTTAACCTAACATATATTTCCCCCTTCGGGAAATATATGTCACGTTGACGTTTACGTTTACATGCCCGACTCATGACATTTGTTCAATTATTTGTAGGCAGTTAGAAGCGATGGTGTTTTGGGGATCAAGCTTTAGTGCTTGTTGCCATTGGGAGATTGCTTCTTTAAATTCTCCTTGTAATGCTGCTAGTTTACCTGCTAAGGCATGAAAGTCTGCATTGCTGTAATGTAGAGAGATGGCGCTGTTGTTGTATGTTTGTGCTTCTGAATAATTTCCTTGTGATAATAAATATAGTGCCTGTCTGTGATGCCAAATAGCTTGGTCGTGAAGACGAATTAAGTCAGATAAATTTGCTTTGCAACGTCTACAATTTAGAGATGGGGGTGATGATGGACGATAAACGGCGCCACAAACAGGACATTTCATAGTTTTTATTCCTCTTCGTCTTCGTTATTAGCGTAATAAAGAAAATCTTCCAGTTCTTCTTGTAAATCAGATAACTCTGTACTATTATTGGCTATTGCATCTTGAATTTGGTCTAATAAGCCTTGTAATTCTTCTACTTGTTCTTCGTCAATCGTTTCTAGTAGTTTGTTGGCGCCTTCTAAAAGTTCTGCTAATTCTGGGGCTATTTCTGCGTTAGTATTTATGGTTTCTGCGGAGACTTCTATTGTTTCATCACTTTCAAATTCAAATAATGACTCTAAATCTGCTCTTGCTTTTGTTAGTTCATGACTAGATAGTTTTTGCATACCTGCATTATTTACTACCAGTGTACCTTGTTGTCCCTTGCCTTTTTCGGTGGTGGTGACGGTGAGAATGCCATTTATGTCAAAGTCAAAGTGAACTTCGATTTGAATATCTCCTGCTGGTTTTGGTGGTAAATTCTCTACTTTATACGAACCAAGGGGAACATTTTCTTCAGCGATTGTATTTTCACCTTGAAATACTTCAATTTCTACTATTTCTTGTTGGTCACTTGCTGTGGAATAAACCTGAGAGCGGGAAACGGGAACAACGCTGTTGCGAGGAATAATTACACTAAAGTAACCTGGCATAAGACCTATTGGTGTACTTACAGCTGCAGCAACTCCTAAAGAATGGGGAATTACATCTACAAGAATAGCATCCACAGATTCACCCACACGTACCCCAGCTTGTAATGCGGCGCCTAAAGCTACACAAAGGTCTGGTTGAATACCATCTGTAGGAGCTTGGCCGAGGTGTTCTTCAATCATTTGTTGTACTAGGGGAATGCGTGTAGAACCACCTACTAAAATAATTCGGTCAATTTGTTCGGGTTCTAGTTTTGCGTCTGTGAGCGCGCGGTCAATTGCCTGTAGGGTTTCTTCTAATAGTGGACGAATTAACTTTTCAAAATCTTCTCGTGCTACTTCTGTCTCTAAATGTAGTGCTGTTTTGCCTTTACTACCCAAATAAGCTTCTCGAACTGTGGCAAAAGCATGGGAACTTAAATTAATTTTTACCTGCTCTGCTGCACTTTGAAGACGTGCCTGGGTGGCCGCATCATCGGGTACATCTACATTATGCTGTTTCTTAAATAGACTTGCTAAATGAAGTTGCAAAAGCCTGTCAAAATCGTCTCCACCCAAGCGGTTATTACCATGACTTGCTAATACTTCTGTGACTTCGCCCGTAATTTCCACAACCGATACGTCAAAAGTACCACCTCCTAAGTCATAAACTACGACCCGTTCAGTTTCTTCTGAGCGTAAATCATAAGCTAAAGCTGCTGCTGTTGGTTCGTTGATAATTTGTAATACTTCTAAACCAGCTATTTCACCAGCAGTTTTAGTTGCTTGTCGTTGAGCATCTGTAAAATAAGCTGGAACTGTTATTACTGCTTGGCTGATTGTTTCTCCTAAAGCGTTTTCCGCTCGTTGTTTCAGTGCGCGCAGAATAATAGCAGAAACTTCATGAGGTAGGTATTCTTTATCTCCTAAAGTGGTTTTATGGTCGGTTCCCATCCAGCGCTTAATTGATTTTACTGTCCGGGATGGCGCTGCAGCGTACTGACGGAGTGCTTCACGTCCTACTAGCAACTTACCTGTATCACTAAATCCCACACACGAAGGTAATATTAAGTCTCCATCTTCTCCAGGCAATACGCGCACTTGTCCGTTTTCGACAATTGCCACTTCCGAATTTGTTGTGCCTAAGTCAATACCAACTGCTTTCATAATTTTTTAAATTGAAGAAATATTTAAAAGTTATTTGCCCGTAGTTCTCAGCCGCTTCACAATAAGGATACAAGATAATGTACTTTAAATTAATGGCGTGCTTAAGTTTTAAGACTACCTTGTTTCTTGTGTTGCAACAATTACTTGTGCTTCTCTAAGTACAATATCACCCCATAAATAACCCCGCACTACTTCTTGAATTACCGTGTTGTCTGCAACATCTGCTCTTTGTTCACTGCCAATAGCATACATTTTCTGAGAATCAAAAGCTTTTCCTATACATGTAATAGGAATAACACGGCGTTGTCGTAGTATCTCTAAGAGCGAGCGTCTAATTAACTCTACTCCCTCTTGATTACTGGTAATAATTTCGCTTAATGACTCTGATGTAGGTGTTTCTTTAGATACTTCCGACTGTCTTTCTGACCCGAAAAACCACGCTCCAAATTTTTCCCATAGGCTTTTTTGTGGGGCATCTTTGGGCGCCAAGGTAACAGATAATGTTTCTAATTCTCCTTTCCAGTAAGCGCAAGCTCTATCTAAAGCATCCAGGATACCCAATAAATCTTTTAGCAGTTTTTCTTGCTGTTGCTCAAATTGACTTAATGCCTGTTTTTGGCTCTCCTCTAGACGTATTTGAAGTTGTTCTTTATCTTTTACATTTACCTCTAATGCTTGCTGAAGAGTATCTTGACTCTTAAGCAATAATTTAGACTGTTGCTTGACTTCATGACGTAAAGCTGTCCATTCTGCAACCATTTGATAGGTATCAAAGAAGTTTGTGTTCGGTTCTTCTCCTAAATACGGCTGAGGCGCCTGTTCTGATTGTTCTGAGCGCAAATAATCTAGAAATTTGGCAAATAAAGCTTCTTTATCTGTTGTCATTTGTGATTAATAAAAATTAGTTAAAAAATTAGTTAAAAAATTAGAATGTGGCACGAATTAAATCATTAAGGCTAATTTCTAATTGGGCGATTGCTTTTTCTTCCACTTGTTTTAATATTTCTTGATTTAGTTCTGCTTGCAAGGGGCGAACTTTCAAAAAATCTCCAGGTTGAGTTGTCTCTCCTTTACGAAGTGCTTCATAAGCTTCTCGAACAGCCTTAAACTCTTTTGGATAAGTATGAGCAGGAAATTCGCGCAGTTTTGCATGATACGCCGCTTTTATTTCGGCGCCTGTTGCTCCTGGAGATATACCTAATTGTTCGTAGTGTGATGTCATAATTTATGAAAAACTCACGTATTAAAGACGGTTGATTAATTATTCAAATAATTCCTGAAAACCTCCTCTTGTTCTGCCTTTTAGTTTTTTACGCTTAGGAGGCGAGTTTCTAAACATAAATTCAAAGTCATCGTCATCGTCATCATCATCGTCATCATCATCGTCAAAATCAGGCATCCGGTTTAACATCATTTGCTTAAGTTCTGGAAGCATCCGTTCAAACTCGGCTTTGGGAATTTTACTGCCAACTAATTTTCTAAGCATCCCTTCTATTAAATCATCTATATCTGACATATCGAGATTGTCAAAGTCCTCTGGGTCTGGCATCATGCTTGCCGTTTCTTGATTTGAGATAAATGCCTGTTCTTCCCTAAATGCTTGTAACGCTTTCGCATCTTGAAGGCGCCGAGCTATTTCAAATCCTTGTTGCTTCAATTCTTCATATTTTGGATGTTCATCATCGTAGGTAGTAGCTCTAGCTAAAAGCAGTAACGGGTTTTGCGGTTCCCGACGTAGTGCTTCATCCAGGGCAGGTACAAGGGTTTTAACGGCGCCATAATGACGTGCTTTGAGTTGAATATTTGCCAGTGCATTTCCTGGTTGGGGTGTAGTGTCGAGATAGGCACGCACAGGAAGTTCTAATTTTTGAGGACTATTTTCTTTGACAGCTAAGATAACTAAATGGGTAGCTCTAGCTTCTGGGTGTTCTGTTGATAAGTTGAACAATTTTTGTAAATACTGATTTATTAAAGCTGCGATGCCTTTTTCACGTTTGGCAAAGAGATGAATAGAAAGAGTTATCGCTTGCAATACATGAATTTGCTCACTTCCAGATACTTTTTCCAGGAGAGTGTCCCATGCTTTGGTGGCTGCTTTTTGGTCTAATACAACTTTACCGCTAGAATTGGGTGGACTTTTAACTGAATCTACAAATATATGACAAGCACGTGTCGCCGGGTCTTTTTGGTCTTCACCCTTTAATAGACGACTAAATAATGGATAGCTCTTTGTAGATAATGCATCTATCCAAGGTAATGTTTCTACTTCCGTATCAATACTAAGGTCGTCAAAGTGCTTACCAAAACGGCGCCGAGCTTCATTCAGTGCTTGTTTATCTCCTACTTCTTCCCAGCAACCCAACAAGGTTTCGTAAACTTCTTCATATCGACACCCACCTTCAATGGCTTGGGTCATTAGTTCGATTGCTTCCGTATAATTATCGTCACTAGCTTCTAATAGTCCCTTACGTCCCAATACTTCTGGCGATGTGGGACATATGCGCTCTGCTTGTTGCAAAGCTCCTAAAGCCGCACGTCCGCGATCTAATGCAGCATAGGCATCTGCCATCCAGCAGTGGAGGTGAGCTAACGTTGGTTTTAATCGTATATCTGGCCATTCTTGGGGTTTTTGTTTCCCTTCCTGCTCCAACCACCGCAAAAATTGTGTTAAAACACGTGGACGTTCTTGGTCGGAATCATTAGCATCCAACACTTCTAATAGATTGACTGCCAACTGTGGATTAAAGGGTTTTTCTGCTAATAAAGGGCGCCAAAAAAGTTCAGCACATTCTGCTTGTCCTTGATTAAATGCTTGTTGACCAGCAAGAATAAATAATGGCGAACGCAGGTTTTTTAGTTCTGGGAAACGAGTTAAAACCTTGGATGTTAACAAGACATGGGCAGCATCATGAGGGTTATCTTTATTTATTAGCTGTACAATCATCAACGCTGATAGTGCATCTTGGAGCGTTGGTTCTTCTCTCTCCAACTTCTGGGGATCAAAGGGTGGCTCTCCAGTTTTTGCCCGTTGGGCAGTTGCTAATCGCGTTAAAATTGGATGCTGCAAATACTTTGGTGTCATGGAGGTGTATTTAGATGACTCCAACCCCAAAAGATTCGCGGATGCTTCCCAATCACCGTTTGCTTGGTGGCTGTAAATAGTCCAAGCACTTGGTAAATCTCCTGGTGTAATAGGCGCCTTAATTTTTTGAAAAGATGTCAAAGCTGCTTCGGGTTGTCCATTTTTAAGAGCGAGTACCCCACGTACCCAATGGAGTTGGGCAGCGCTAAAAGCTTTGGATTGTTGATTAATTAACTGCTCAACTGTAGCGACATCTCCTTTGAGCAATAGAAGTTTGAGATAACAAATGCTGTATTCTTTAGTTATTTTACCTGTATCAAAAGCGTCACGGAGCAATTTTAGAGCTGCATCTAATTTATTCAACTCTAGTAAACACTTGGATTGCCAGTAGTACACCTCTCCTACCAAACCTAACTCTAAAGAGCGTTCAAAAGATTTTTCTGCCTGTTTAAAATCTTGCTTTTGGAATTCCTCTTTACCTCGCAAAAACCATATCTCTGATTCTTTGGGACTGAATTTAATCTCAGGGTGCAAGCGCTGAATTTTTTTTATCTCTTCTAATGCGTGTCGATATTTTTTCAGGTCAACCAATTCTTGTAGTTGCATCCCAAAGGATTTTTCTGTAAGCTCTGTCCCCGTGCTAGATGCTTGTGGTTGTGAGCGATGTTTGGACTGATGTTTAGCCACTGGATTTTCTTCCTGATTATTTTTATAATTCCCCCTCGCGCGGAAAGGGTGGCTTTAATTAATCTCTTGCTTTCAATATTAGTATGAGAATATTAGTATGGCAATCACATGAATTTTTATAACAAACAGAGCTTATTTTTGAATGCCTACAGCACAAAGGTTCTGTTCATTGTTTAATTTTATTACTAAATTTTTTGTGAAGTGAGTATGTCTGTCCGCAACCTGTTTCCCACAAAGTACAGATACAGTGAAGGTATCTTTTTGACATAAACAACTCCAATGCATTAATTATTACCAAGTTATAAAAGTTACTGTATTTACGCTTGTACTGTTAGGTGGAATTGCAGATATGAAAAAGGCGCCGTAACCGCTTGTGAATGTTAATAATCAAATTTGGATATAGTTCTAGTTTACATAGTCAAATATAGACAGACTACTACACCTGGGTTTGAGCATATTGGAGCATATTGGACTATATTTTAAGTAAAATTTTATCATACGAAGTGAAGCACCATCATAATTGAGAAGCGAACAACTCTACTGCTCCGGGGATGTGTTTCTCGAAAGTTAACGTGTTGGATACCAAGCTACAAATAGTCTAGCAATACTTATGAACTATTTGCTAAGTTCTGGTGGTAAACATATCTATATATAAATATAGTATATAAAATTTGTGAGGAAGGCGCCTGAAATAAATTCTCTTAACTCTCATCTCCATCTACTCTGTAGTCATAGAGTAATAATTTTTACTACAACTGTTTTATGAGTCTTGGTCAAACAATGTTCAAAAGCTGAAAATCTTGCTGGGTAAGAATTTAGGCTTGTTTTTTAAGCTGGCTTACCCATAAAAAAAATTTTTTCCAAAAAAGCTTGACATTCTCTAGTGGACTCGTTATCTTAAATAAGTCGGCGGCGAGAAAGAAGCCGCAAACAACCGAACCGAGAAAAAGTAATAGTTTGAAAGCCAAGTAACAAGTCAATCCTCGTCAAAGCAATGCATTAAATGAGTTTTGCTTAGGCAAAACAAGATGAGGGTTCCAAAAGGAATTTTCACAAAAGAGCTAAACAAACAAATGGCTGGT
>NZ_KB217478.1:3745589-3746060 GCF_000331305.1 Calothrix sp. PCC 7103
CCTTGTACACACCGCCCGTCACACCATGGAAGCTGGTCACGCCCGAAGTAGTTATCCTAACAGTTCGCTGGGGGAGACTCCGAAGGTAGGGCTGGTGACTGGGGTGAAGTCGTAACAAGGTAGCCGTACCGGAAGGTGTGGCTGGATCACCTCCTTTTTAGGGAGACCTACCGTTCCTTGTCGTAATACGTACTTCAGTACGTTAAAAACAACAAGAAGGTCATCACCTAGGTCGAGAGAGAATTGGCTTTGGCTTCAAACTATTATCGGATTCGGATTAACAAAAATAAAACAAGCATATATACAGTCAGCAACTTTGGTTATTAAGATAACTAAGCCTGCTGGATGTATATCCAGTAAGAACCTTGAAAACTGCATAGTGACGCAAATTGTAGGCAGTAACCGTGTTGAGTTGAATTACTTTCGTAATTAGAACAAGAAGGCACGGGTATTGAATTACAGATAATCCTT
>NZ_KB217478.1:3747314-4018474 GCF_000331305.1 Calothrix sp. PCC 7103
TACTGTATTTACGCTTGTACTGTTAGGTGGAATTGCAGATATGAAAAAGGCGCCGTAACCGCTTGTGAATGTTAATAATCAAATTTGGATATAGTTCTAGTTTACATAGTCAAATATAGACAGACTACTACACCTGGGTTTGAGCATATTGGAGCATATTGGACTATATTTTAAGTAAAATTTTATCATACGAAGTGAAGCACCATCATAATTGAGAAGCGAACAACTCTACTGCTCCGGGGATGTGTTTCTCGAAAGTTAACGTGTTGGATACCAAGCTACAAATAGTCTAGCAATACTTATGAACTATTTGCTAAGTTCTGGTGGTAAACATATCTATATATAAATATAGTATATAAAATTTGTGAGGAAGGCGCCTGAAATAAATTCTCTTAACTCTCATCTCCATCTACTCTGTAGTCATAGAGTAATAATTTTTACTACAACTGTTTTATGAGTCTTGGTCAAACAATGTTCAAAAGCTGAAAATCTTGCTGGGTAAGAATTTAGGCTTGTTTTTTAAGCTGGCTTACCCATAAAAAAAATTTTTTCCAAAAAAGCTTGACATTCTCTAGTGGACTCGTTATCTTAAATAAGTCGGCGGCGAGAAAGAAGCCGCAAACAACCGAACCGAGAAAAAGTAATAGTTTGAAAGCCAAGTAACAAGTCAATCCTCGTCAAAGCAATGCATTAAATGAGTTTTGCTTAGGCAAAACAAGATGAGGGTTCCAAAAGGAATTTTCACAAAAGAGCTAAACAAACAAATGGCTGGAAATAAGCGATTCGTCGCGTTTCCGGACATTAAATCCAAAACGGAGAGTTTGATCCTGGCTCAGGATGAACGCTGGCGGTATGCTTAACACATGCAAGTCGAACGGTACCTTCGGGTATAGTGGCGGACGGGTGAGTAACGCGTGAGAATCTGTATTCAGGTCGGGGACAACAGTTAGAAATGACTGCTAATACCGGATGTGCCGAAAGGTGAAAGATTTATTGCCTGAAATTGAGCTCGCGTCAGATTAGCTAGTAGGTGGTGTAAGAGACTACCTAGGCATCGATCTGTAGCTGGTCTGAGAGGACGATCAGCCACACTGGAACTGAGACACGGTCCAGACTCCTACGGGAGGCAGCAGTGGGGAATTTTCCGCAATGGGCGAAAGCCTGACGGAGCAATACCGCGTGAGGGACGAAGGCTTTTGGGTCGTAAACCTCTTTTCTCAAGGAAGATAGTGACGGTACTTGAGGAATAAGCATCGGCTAACTCTGTGCCAGCAGCCGCGGTAATACAGAGGATGCAAGCGTTATCCGGAATGATTGGGCGTAAAGCGTCCGCAGGTGGTTTTGAAAGTCTGCTGTTAAAGCGTGTGGCTCAACCACATACAGGCAGTGGAAACTATAAGACTAGAGTATGTTAGGGGTAGAGGGAATTCCCAGTGTAGCGGTGAAATGCGTAGAGATTGGGAAGAACACCGGTGGCGAAAGCGCTCTGCTAGGACAATACTGACACTGAGGGACGAAAGCTAGGGGAGCGAATGGGATTAGATACCCCAGTAGTCCTAGCCGTAAACGATGGATACTAGGCGTTGCCCGTATCGACCCGGGCATTGTCGTAGCTAACGCGTTAAGTATCCCGCCTGGGGAGTACGCACGCAAGTGTGAAACTCAAAGGAATTGACGGGGGCCCGCACAAGCGGTGGAGTATGTGGTTTAATTCGATGCAACGCGAAGAACCTTACCAGGACTTGACATGTCGCGAACCCTGCTGAAAGGTGGGGTGCCTTCGGGAGCGCGAACACAGGTGGTGCATGGCTGTCGTCAGCTCGTGTCGTGAGATGTTGGGTTAAGTCCCGCAACGAGCGCAACCCTCGTTTTTAGTTGCCATCATTAAGTTGGGCACTCTAGAGAGACTGCCGGTGACAAACCGGAGGAAGGTGGGGATGACGTCAAGTCAGCATGCCCCTTACGTCCTGGGCTACACACGTACTACAATGCTACGAACAAAGGGCAGCTAGTTAGCAATAACATGCAAATCTCAGAAATCGTAGCTCAGTTCAGATTGAAGGCTGCAACTCGCCTTCATGAAGTCGGAATCGCTAGTAATTGCAGGTCAGCATACTGCAGTGAATTCGTTCCCGGGCCTTGTACACACCGCCCGTCACACCATGGAAGCTGGTCACGCCCGAAGTAGTTATCCTAACAGTTCGCTGGGGGAGACTCCGAAGGTAGGGCTGGTGACTGGGGTGAAGTCGTAACAAGGTAGCCGTACCGGAAGGTGTGGCTGGATCACCTCCTTTTTAGGGAGACCTACCGTTCCTTGTCGTAATACGTACTTCAGTACGTTAAAAAACAACAAGAAGGTCATCACCTAGGTCGGTTGTTAATGCAATGTGGCTATCAAACTGTATTATTTGGTTCGTTATGGGCTATTAGCTCAGGTGGTTAGAGCGCACCCCTGATAAGGGTGAGGTCCCTGGTTCGAGTCCAGGATGGCCCACATTTTGGGGGTTTAGCTCAGTTGGTAGAGCGCCTGCTTTGCAAGCAGGATGTCAGCGGTTCGAGTCCGCTAACCTCCACATTTACATAGCATTTATTGAAAAAATCAAAAATAAATGTTAGTATGTTAGTATTGTAAAGTTCAGCAACTTTGGTTATTAAGATAACTAAGCCTGCTGGATTTACATCCAGTAAGAACCTTGAAAACTGCATAGTGACGCAAATTGTAGGCAGTAACCGTGTTGAGTTGAATTACTTTAGTAATGAGAACGAGAAGCACACGGGTATTGAATTACAGATAATCCTTTGAATTGATAGAATTGGTCAAGCGAATAAGGGCTGACGGTGGATACCTAGGCACGCAGCGGCGATGAAGGACGTGGTTACCGACGATATGCTCCGGGGAGTTGGAAGCAAACATTGAGCCGGAGATTTTCCGAATGGGGCAACCCTATATACTACTTGTTGAACACATAGACAAGTGAGAGCCAACCCAGCGAATTGAAACATCTTAGTAGCTGGAGGAAAAGAAATCAAACGAGATTCCCTAAGTAGTGGTGAGCGAAAGGGGAAGAGCCTAAACCAAATTGCTTGCAATTTGGGGTAGTGGGACAGCGATATGGAATCGAGCGATTAGACGAAGCATTTAATCGATGCACCAAAGAAAGTAAAAGTCTTGTAGTCGAAAATTGTCGAGATACTAGCTGAATCCCGAGTAGCATGGAGCACGTGAAATTCCATGTGAATCAGCCACGACCACGTGGTAAGGCTAAATACGTCTGCGTGAGCGATAGCGAACAAGTACCGCGAGGGAAAGGTGAAAAGAACCCCGTTGAGGGGAGTGAAATAGAACATGAAACCGTCAGCTTACAAGCAGTGGGAGTTCGATTAAACGAATGACCGCGTGCCTGTTGAAGAATGAGCCGGCGAGTTATATGTGCTGGTAGGTTAAGTAGGAATTACGAAGCCAAAGCGAAAGCGAGTCTGAATAGGGCGTTTTATCAGTATGTATAGACCCGAACCCTGGCGATCTAACCATGTCCAGGATGAAGCTTGGGTAACACCAAGTGAAGGTCCGAACCGACTAATGTTGAAAATTAGCGGATGAGGTGTGGTTAGGGGTGAAATGCCAATCGAGCCAGGAGCTAGCTGGTTCTCCCCGAAATGTGTTTAGGCGCAGCGGTGAATATTAAGCTTTGGGGGTAAAGCACTGTTTCGGTGCGGGCTGGGAGACCGGTACCAAATCGAGACAAACTCAGAATACCAGAGTGAATTATCACTAGTAAGACAGTGAGGGATAAGCTTCATTGTCAAGAGGGAAACAGCCCAGACCACCAGCTAAGGTCCCCAAATCAATGTTAAGTGGGAAAGGAGGTGCAAGTGCAAAGACAACCAGGAGGTTTGCCTAGAAGCAGCCACCCTAGAATGAGTGCGTAATAGCTCACTGGTCAAGCGCTTGCGCGCCGAAAATGAACGGGACTAAACATTGTACCGAAGCTGTGGGATTGAAAAATCGGTAGGGGAGCGTTCTATTTGATGGGAAGCAGTAGCGGCGAGCAGCTGTGGATTGAATAGAAGTGAGAATGTCGGCTTGAGTAGCGCAAATATTGGTGAGAATCCAATACCCCGAAACCCCAAGGGTTCCAGAGGCAGGTTCGTCCACTCTGGGTAAGTCGGGACCTAAGGCGAGGACGAAAGTCGTAGTCGATGGACATGAGGTTAATATTCCTCAACTGAAATTGTGGAGCATTAGGTGGGACGCATTGAGAAGCAACTATGCCCTGATTGGATTGGGAGGGGAATACGTTCTCCGTTTAGTTGTAATTGGTGTCAAGAAAAGCACGTAATGTGTTGAAGCAGTTTTACCCGTACTCGAAACCGACACAGGTGGGGAGGTAGAGAATACCAAGGGGCGCGAGATAACTCTCTCTAAGGAACTCGGCAAAATAGCCCCGTAACTTCGGAAGAAGGGGTGCCCAGTGATGAACTGGGTCGCAGTGAATAGGTCCAGGCGACTGTTTACCAAAACACAGGTCTCTGCAAACGAGTAATCGGAAGTATAGGGGCTGACGCCTGCCCAGTGCCGGAAGGTTAAGGAAGTTGGTCAGGCTTTTGGGTTAAAGCTGACGACCGAAGCCCCGGTGAACGGCGGCCGTAACTATAACGGTCCTAAGGTAGCGAAATTCCTTGTCGGGTAAGTTCCGACCCGCACGAATGGTGTAACGATCTGGACGGTGTCTCGGAGAGAGACTCGGCGAAATAGGATTGTCTGTGAAGATACGGACTGCCTGCACCTGGACAGAAAGACCCTATGAAGCTTTACTGTAGCCTGGAATTGTGTTCGGGCTTGGCTTGCGCAGGATAGGTGGGAAGCGTAGAAGTAGTCCTTGTGGGGATTATGGAGCTAACGGTGAGATACCACTCTGGCGAAGCTAGAATTCTAACCAATGTCCGTAATCCGGAATTGGAACATTTTCAGGTGGGCAGTTTGACTGGGGCGGTCGCCTCCTAAAAGGTAACGGAGGCGCGCAATGGTTCTCTCAGCACGGTTGGAAATCGTGCGTCGAGTGTAAAGGCAATAAGAGAGCTTGACTGTGACACCAACAAGTGAAACAGGTACGAAAGTAGGCCTTAGTGATCCGACGGCGCAGAGTGGAATGGCCGTCGCTCAACGGATAAAAGTTACTCTAGGGATAACAGGCTGATCTCCCCCAAGAGTCCACATCGACGGGGAGGTTTGGCACCTCGATGTCGGCTCATCGCAACCTGGGGCGGAAGTACGTCCCAAGGGTTGGGCTGTTCGCCCATTAAAGCGGTACGTGAGCTGGGTTCAGAACGTCGTGAGACAGTTCGGTCCATATCCGGTGCAGGCGTAAGAACATTGAGAGGAGCCTTCCTTAGTACGAGAGGACCGGGAAGGACGAGCCGCTGGTGTGCCAGTTATTTCGCCAGAAGTAAACGCTGGGTAGCCATGTTCGGAGCGGATAACCGCTGAAAGCATCTAAGTGGGAAGCCCACCTCAAGATGAGTGTTCTCACTACTTTAAGTAGGTAAGGTCACACGTAGAACACGTGTTAATAGGCTTTAGGTGGAAGCGTGGTAACATGCGAAGCCGAGAAGTACTAACAGACCGAGGGCTTGACCAAAACAATTCAAAAGCGTCACTGTGCAGTCTTCAGGGTTTTAGGAGTGGGGGACAAGGTGAGTGGGTGAGTGGGGGAGAAGAAAGTATATTTACCCCTATCTCCCCTTCCCCCCTCCTCCAGTTTTTCCTGGTGCTTCTTGCGTGGTGGAACCACTCTGATACCATCCCGAACTCAGTTGTGAAACGCCGCAGCGGCTACGATAGTTGGAGAGTTGTCTCCTGCAACAATTGCTCGGTGCCAGGGTAATAATACAAACAAAAGCCTTCTCTTGCATATCAGAGAAGGCTTTTGTTTTTGGAAAACAATTCTTTGGGTACTTTCCCTACCTTAGTTGCAACTTTTGGCATGGTTGGATTGCCCTAATTTCTAATGTTTTTGTTACAGTACTAAATGCTATTCATCTTCATCTCCTGGCGGTCGTTGGCTGTCACTTTGTTGGGCATTCCACCCCAAAACAATATGCTCTAGCATTTCAGCCTGCGTACAGTTATTTACAACTGCATATTGCCTAATTAGCTCTTTTACTTTAGGGCTAATGTCGCGTATATCTAGTGAATCATTTCTTGCCGTTTCCATTAGTTGCTAATACATACTACGTATATTTCATAATTTAATTATATAACTATTATTGCAAGGCAAAGGCATCTATATTTACAAAAATTAGTTTATCAATAATGAAAAATTTTTTATTAAAATACATCAGTAATAGGGTGGAATGAAGCCTTTAAGGCTAACGCTAATATTGGACGAGTTAAAAATCAAAAATTCGTTCAAATGCCATTAGAAAAGTTAAAAGATAGATTAAAAAAATTGTGTGATTTGCATGGTATTAGATTCCAAAAAACCGAGGAATCTTACACGTCAAAAGCATGGCATGTTCCGCGTAAGGAGCCTCTGTTACAAGCTACTCTGTCCGCAGAATCTCAGCCCTGAAGGGTCTGAGAGTGTCAAGTAGTGAGGCATGACAACTAACGTCGATTGGCGCCATTTGGAAAATATTGCGGGTAAAGATATATATTATTTGTTAAACCACCATTGGCGCCTGGTCTAAGATATGTTCCAGTTGGGTTAGTTTGAGTACCCTGTATAGTAATGTTAGTTCCGTTTGGATAATAATAAGTCGTAGTTCCATCACCGCGTGGTACTGTAACACTAGGGTAAGTTATACCACTTGGCGCCGAAATTGTGCCATTCGGAAGAATCCGCGTTCCTGTCGGATAATTAAGAGAATTACCACTTCCATTTGAAGCAGGTGGGTTAGTAATAACTTGTGCATTGGCTACTGTTGCAGCACTAATTCCACCAAATATTATGCCTAATAATCCTAATTTAAACCACTTCATACCAAACCCCTAAATAAATCTTAAATCTTGTGGTGTGGGCATCGCCCGCCCACATATACGTATATACATATATATTACAAGCTCCAAGAGCGTGGAGAGCGATAAATTTTGGGTTTAAATTGGCGCCAATTTTCACGATTTTCGGCGTTTCTAGCTTATACTGGTGGTGGAAAAAGTTTCTCAGAAGATACCAATTTCAACTTCGCGCCGACGAGCTAGACCGCACAACTTCACCGTTAAGCTGTTGGGACAGTTCCTCCGTCAATCACATATTCTGTACCGGTAATAGACGCTGCGCGCGGTGATGCCAAAAACGCGATCAGATTTGCCACTTCAGCAGGTGTTGATGGTCGTCCGAGTGGAATGCCACCCAGCGATTCCATAACGATCCGCTTGCCTCCTTCGTAATCGGTGCCTGCTTGTTGGGCAAGGCGTTCGGCTAAGGTCACCGATGCCTCGGTTTCTACCCATCCCGGAGATACACGCAAGACTCGTACACCTTTTGGCGTGACTTCTTTAGACAAGCTTTTGCTGTAGGTTGAAAGCGCGGCTTTAGCCGCAGCATAAGCAGTGGTTGAGTTCGGCAGGGGAAGCTGGTGTTGAATTGATGTGACATGGATAATTACCCCCTCCCCTTGCGTCACCATTCCGGGCAGTAAGGCGCGGTCTAGGCGTACTGCGGGAAAAAGGTTGAGATTCAATTCCTGTTGCCATTCTTTATCGTCGAGTGCCGCAAAACCGCCAGCCGGTGCTGATGAACCACCCAACACATGAACGATGATATCTACGCCACCAAGACGTTCGTTAACGGCATCCACCACCGCGTTACATCCCTCTAGTGTCGTCAGGTCAGCGGAGATAAACAGTTTTTCTGGAAAGGAGTTAGGGCGGGTTCGTGCCGCAGTAAGCACACTGGCTCCACAATCTTGAAAGAGCGTGACAACGGCTCCACCAATTCCTTTGGTGCCAGCAGTAACCAATACTCGTTTCCCGTTCAGTTCCAAGTTCATAGACATCAGTTAATCTCCAGAGATTGAATTTTGCCACTTCTAAGTTGAAAAGAGTGACGGAGCTGTATCGGGCTGCTGGGAAAATTCCCGGTGACTTTTGCAACGACTGTCAGATACTCTCCCTCTTGAAAGGTGCTGATTGGCTCTATATAATATTCAAACTTTTTCCGCGCCTCCTGAAGCCACGACTGGATAGTTCCATGCCCCCAATGAGTATTGCCTTCGTCAAATACTAGGGCATCTTGCGTGAAACAATCCGTTATACGGGTAGTGTCCGTGCCGTTACAGGCGACGAAATAGGTGCCGATCGATTCAGCCAGTTGAAGATTCATTTTTGTTTCTCCTGCTGGAAAGTTGCTGCATAAGAATTCTCTGCTTAGACTAACAAATAATCAAGAACGCACGAAAAAGTAAGTTGCACACCTATGAGAAAGGTTTATACCCCCTCGACCGCAGCGGCAGATGTAGAAAAAGTGATAGGATTGCTGGAAGGGCGCTGGAAGCTGGTCATCCTCTTTCATTTGTTCGACGGCAAAGTGCAGCGCTATTCTGATTTTGAGAAACTTATTCCGGGCATCTCCCAAAAGATGCTGTCCCAGCAATTAAGGACGCTGGAAGCTGACGGGATTGTGATCCGAAAGATATATCCGCAGGTACCGCCTAAGGTTGAATATAGGCTGACCGCGTGGGGACAGGCTTTGTGCCCTGCTCTGGATGCACTTCTGAATTGGGCGGAGCAGAAAGGCAGTTTCGATGACTCAGCTTAACAAAACGTTTTACCGGTTTACAGTATAATACAGTCTCTACGAAGATGGAGGATTTAATTTCCTACGGCTTTTCCCTCGCGTCGAGGATCAACACCACCTATTAAAGCATCATTAGTAATAACAATAGCTTGAGAACCACTTGTTTGTTCTCTAATTGTAACTGTATGTCCTAATGCTTCTAATTGTGGTTTAAGATTTACTATACTTGTATTTGCTTCTAATTCAGTGGCGCCATTACGGTTGCCAAAATTAGGTAATGATAAAGCTTGTTGAGCATCAAGTTTCCAGTCGAGTACTCCTACAATTGCTTTGGCTACATAATTAATAATTAAAGGGCCACCAGCAGAACCAACGACCATTACTAACTTACCATTCCGGTCAAACACCATTGTTGGCGCCATTGAACTTCTCGGACGTTTGCGTGCTTGAACACGGTTGGCAATTAATTTACCATCTGGTGTTGTTGGCAAAAAAGAAAAGTCCGTCAGTTGGTTGTTGAGTAAAAAACCACGCACCATTAAACGGGAACCGAAAGCTGTTTCAATACTAGTAGTCATTGATACGGTATTACCATTACTATCAACAATAGAGAAATGACTGGTAGAAGGTAGTTCTAGAGAATTATCGGCGCCCCAATTAAATGCTTGCGTAGATAAAGGATTACCAGGTTTAGCTTCTCCTACGAATGCACGGTTAGGGTTAATAAGAGCAGCGCGCGTTGCTATATACTTTGGATTTATTAATTCTTTTGTAGGAACTTTAATAAAATCTGGGTCAGCTATATATAGTCCTCGGTCAGCATAAGCGAGTCTTCCAGCTTCCGCAAATAAGTGGACTGCTTGTACAGAGTCTGGTTTGAGCGAAGCAAGATTGAATTTTTGCAACATTCCCAAAATTTGCAATACTGTAATACCACCAGAAGTTGGAGGTCCCATACCGCAAACTTTGTATACTCTGTACATTCCACACACAGGTGGTCGTTCTGTAGAGTTATAACGAGCAAGGTCTGTAGTTGTTAAGTCTCCTGGTATAGAAGCATTTTTTACTGTATTAACAATATCTTGAGCAATTTTACCTTTATAGAAGGCGCCTGCACCCCTAGTAGCAATTTGTCGCAGTACTTCCGCATATTGCTGATTAATTAGTTTGGCGCCAACAGGTTTTGGTGTACCATCAGGTTGATAAAAATAACTTTTTGCAGGTTCCGAACGACTTAAAAACTTTTCTTGACTTAAAAGAGCGTGCAAACGGGGTGAGATAGCAAAACCTGTTGTTGCTCGTTGTATAGCAGGTTGAAATAATTGTAACCAAGGTAACTTACCATATTGCTTATGTACCTGCTCTAACATCTTAACTACCCCAGGCACACCTACAGACTTACCCCCTAAAACAGCATCGTTAAATTCTAAAGGTTTACCATCTTGACCTAAAAAACGGTTGGGACGAGCATTTATCGGTGCAGTTTCCCGACCATCGAAGGTACGAAATCTTTTAGTTTTAGCATCATAATAAACCAAAAAAGCTCCCCCACCAATACCAGAAGACTGTGGTTCAACTAAACCGAGAGTCATTTGTACAGCAATAGCAGCATCAATAGCACTACCACCACGTCGTAAAATATCACTACCTACTGCTGCCGCTATTGGGTTAGCCGCCGCTACCATATACTTTTGAGTACGGACAGCTTTACGTTCAACGCGCGAACTACCTGCTTCTGGTGCATCTTGGGTAAGTCCTATTAATGGGCGCCAAACAATACTACCCAATGCAAGGGCAAGTAAACAAGAACGAAAAGCTAATCTACGAGCTAATACCATAGATTTTTGTAACCCTAATAATTTCATAATAATTTATAAATTTTATAAATACAGTATGTTGGGTTCCACCCAACCTACTTTTCCGTAAACGCCCCAGTGGGACATGTATATAAAAGTATCAAGACATTAAACAAATTTTGAGCTTATAACAGAGATAACACCTTTAATTCATCAATATTATGAGAAGTTTATTAATTGCAGGCGCCTCTAGTCTACTACTTACACTAGGAATGTCTTCTATACCTGCTCCCTCTTTTGCTCAAGCTACAAACATTCAAGGAATTTCTAGCTCTGTTGCTCGTTCGCGCGTTACCTTTGCTAAAGGAAAATCAAGCACTACGATTAATGGAGCAGAAAATCGCATATATGTACTCAGAGCTAACGCAGGACAAAAGTTAACTTTGAATGTTACCAATTTAGGCGCCCGTGCTGGTGTAGTTCTTTATAATAGTAAAGGTAAAATTGTAAAAGGTTTCAATGGCTACGGTCTTGGTGACGGTCAGAGGTTCACTTATAAGCTTCCTTCTAGTGGTGACTATTATATTCTTGGATATGGTGGTCCAACCTATCACTTATATGAATTTACAGTTTCTATAAAATAATATTTTCGTAGGTTGGGTGATAACCCAACCATAATTTATAACTGTGGAAGAATTGTGTCTCCGTCTCTAAGGTTAAGTAAGCCGAAAGTTATAACTTTATCATTTGGTTGAAGTCCTTCTAGAACTTGATAGTTGTTACCTGTGGCATTACCTAATTTTACTTGCCTTTGCCTTGCAATATATTTCCCTGATTTATCTGGTAATAGTTCTGCTACAAAAACAAAAGTTCCTGCTCCAACACGCGATACTGCTGTACCTGGAACTAATGCTCCCTGACGTTGATTCCAAATTATTCTTGCGCGTACAAATTGGTCTGCTTTTAACTCATTTTTGGAATTGTTGTAAGTAGCTTTTATTAGTGCGGACTGTGCGTTACCAGGGTTTGGCGCCACAAAAAACACATAACTTGTACCAATGGTGTTACCTTGAAGGTTTAGTATATTAACTTGCGTTCCATTTTTAACTTTAGCCGCACGCTCGACTGGAACGATGATGTGTACTTCGAGAGGTTGGTCTTGAGTAATTGTTAATAATTGTGCAGAAGGATTGACTAAATCACCAACTTTAATAGGAACTTCTCTAACTACGCCTGTAAAGGGAGCGGTGATGCGGTAGTTGGTTGGAGCTGGTTGAGGTGTAGGTTTTACAGCAGGGGTTTGCGCTTGTTGGATAACTTTTTGTGCTTGAGCTACGGCAGCTTGCTGTGTTTGAATTCTTGATTGGATAACTTTTAAGTTTGTTTTAGCTGCTGCGAGACGAGTTGCGTAGATATCTTTTGTTTGCCGTGGAACGGCGCCTTCAGATGCCAGAGTATTATATCGGTCGAATACTTGCTGGTTAGAATTGACTTCAGCTAAAAGACCTGCGCGTTCAGCTTCGAGAGAAGCAAGAGTGGAGCGGGCAATATCAAGCTGTGACTGTGCTGTTAAAGCTGCGCTGTTAACTGTTGGAGCGGGGAGTGCTACTGGTTGGGGTGGTGGTTCTATTTGCAGAATAGGCGCCCCTTCTTTAATTGTTTGACCAGGTTTGATAAAAATTTGAGTAATTTTTCCTTGAATTTTAGAACTAAGCGTTTCGGAACGACGCGATTGTAAGCTGGCAACAAAATCTGAGCTTTCTTGAATAGTTCCTGATTGAATGGTTGATAGCTTGACTGGTACTGCTGGTGTTTGTGTCTGGATTGTGGTGGTAGTAGTTTGGGTTGTTCTTTGTGTAGGAATTAGAAAACGCCAAACAGCTACAGAAGTTCCAAGTACTGCGAGTAACGCGAACAAAGGCAAAAGCCACGGTCTAGTCCGACGCGGTTGAAGTACAGTAGGGTTTCCGCTTTCGTTTTCGTTACTATCGGTTTGCGGTTCTGAAGGGGTCATGGCAAACTTTTACCTTATATAGTGAATGAGTAACTAGTAAGTTAAAATCAGGTGATTTATATTCGTAGGCTTTTCTATGTTCGTGAATGATAAGCTTAAGCTTACATATTTAATAGCTGTTTTGTCTTATTAGTATTTGCTGAATTTTTTATTTTTGATGTGATAATTAGTTTTATTTTGATTTACGTGTAATAAAATAAACAATCATAATTAATTTAATCCCCCCAACCTAGGGGATTAAAATATGTTTTACTTTGTGACATCACGTAAAACAACTTCTATAGCTTTTTCTTTTTGGGGGTCGGCGCCTTGGGCGTATTCTAAAGTAAAGGGTACGGTGATATCTGGCGTAACGCCTTTACCTTCGAGCCGAGTACCATTTACGAATACATTTGTTACTGCTACATATAATAAAGTACCATCTTGCATGATAAATGGGCGCCCTGCGACAACGGCACCTAAAGTTTTAGTACCAATGACTGAGCCAATTTTATACTGTTGAAACCCATAAGCGATAATTTCTTTACTGCTTCTGCTACCTTCATTGATTAGCATAACGACAGGTTTTTTCCACTGAGCATCATAAGTTATGCGCGAACCATTACGGGCAATGCTAGTGACACTTGGACCTTGACCCGTAAACACAGTTAAGTAATTTGTATTTCCTCCACCCCAACCTGCACGCAAATCTAAAATTAATGCATCAGCATCTTTGAGACGGTCGTATAGCAAATCATATATAAGCTTTTCTTGAGATGGGTCAGCCGCATTCGCCCAAATATGAACGTAACCAATCTTTTTATTTTGACGCTCGATGATTTGGGTACTTACTCGTTGAGCATCAAGAAACATCGTAGTTGCATCATATACTTTTGGTGTTACGACTATTTCTTGTTTACTATTAGTGTCGGCAGTACGCTGAATTTGTATTGTAACCTTTTGCCCTGCTTTAAGTGCAAATGATTGTACAGGTTGATATGGTTGATTATTTACGCTTAATATTTCATCACCAACTTTTATACCTGCTTTTATTGCTGGGCTTTCATCTAAAATAGCACTGACAAATGTTTTACCGTTTATGGCTCTTGTAAAAATACCAATATCGGTGTATTCAAATTTGCCTTTAGAAAAAAATGGCTTGAGTCTATTTAGTGACTTTCTATCGCGTGGTTGAAAAATACCTATTAGTTGATAATAACTTTGCTCATCAGGAGTATAGAAGCGTGTATGTGAAGTTCGTAACTCAGCAAGCATCTGGTTGACAACAGCAGCAAACTCTTGTGATGATTTAGACTTGATAGCTTGTGGTTTGTACTTATCGCGCATTGCTTGCCAATTAATTCCATTAAACTTAGGGTCGTAGAAGTTATCATTGATAGTCTGCCAAACTTCATCAAATATCCTTGCCTGTGGTTGTGCTAGCGTTGGAAGTAGTGGTGATGCCAACCACAGGGTTAGCATGACAACGATACTAAGGAGGAATGCAGCTAAATAATGCTTATTGGTAGAAAATTTAAATTGTTTCATTTAAATTACTTAGGGAGTAGTGTTAATGTATCAACGTTGGATAATATCTAGTTTAAGCATTTTACTTAGTATCGTTGTGGCAGCTTGTTCTAACGTTGCGACATCTCAACCTCAACAAGTAGGTACAACACCAACGGTGCCACAACAGACCGCGCCACAACAGACCGCGCAACGAGTAGTTGCACTTACGCCTCTATCGGCAGATATAATTTATAGACTTGATCAAAATAAGCTTGTGGGTATAGCTGGTAATTCGGTGTTAAATAAAGACTCGCGTTTTCAAGATATTACGAGTGTAGCTCAAGGAAGAACACAGCCAAACCTAGAAAAAATTGTAGCGCTCAAACCTGACTTAGTTATCGGCGCCTCTGGATTTTCTGACTCGACTCTTAAACGTCTACAGGAATTAAAAATTAGTACGTTAGCAACAAAAATAGATAGCTGGAAAGCACTAGAAGAACTGACGGCAACTTTAGGGCAGAAAATAGGCGCCAGTCCAAAACCATTATTAGATAAATACCAACAGCTTTTGGGACAAGGTACTAACACAAACAAAAATACTTCAGCTTTAGTATTAGTTAGCCGTCAACCAATTTTAACTCCAAATAAAAATAGTTGGGCAGGAGATATGCTCAACCAATTTCAAATCAAAAATATTGCCGCTGACTTACAGGGTAAAAGTCCATTTGGTGGATATGTGACTTTATCACCTGAAAAAATTTTAGAAGCAAACCCAGAAACAATTATTCTTGTTAATGCTCCACAAGGTAGTTCCGAGCAAGAAGTTATCGACGGATTTAGAAAAGAAACATTTTGGCAAAAACTACAAGCGACAAAAAATAACAGAGTATATGTTTTTGATTATCTTGGCTTAGTAAACCCTGGAAGTATTGAGGCAATTGAAAAAGCCGCCGAAAAGCTCCAAGAAATTACGTAGCACAGGCATCCTGCTTGTGTTATTTTAAACATTTTAACTGTGCAATTATTGCCTAATACCAAACAAACTCAAAATTTTCCGAGACTCAGCCAACAAACGCTTCTCTTCGTTACGGTATTTAGGCAATGATACATTTATAGCAGGTGTATCCAGATTCCAGCCTGCAACTAATTTATTGTTTCGGAACCCATATCTTTGAAAATCGGCGCCAGATACTTGAATTAATTTACCATTTCTATATTCATATATAGCTACATCTAAAGAGCCACTTTCATCACCTTCTGATGCTTCCGTGCTACTTATCTGTATATATATTGGTTTTCCCTTAACTTGGCATAGAGTATATATAAAATAGCCTTGCTTTTTTGTTCGTTCAGGACAATTAGCTGGCGCCGCATCACCTTTAAATTCTTTAACTTTTTGGTTGTAATATTCCTTCTTGTTATTGGCTAAAGATGGGGATGTAATACCTAATACCAAAAAGGCAATAGTTAGTAATCGAACTAAATTGGTCATATTTCAAGGTTTACGCAAAAAATTTATTATATCAAAAATTTAACTTATAAAAAGAGACATAAAACACAGTGTTTTTACTGAATATTAGTCGAGAAACCTGGTTTCTTGGCGTATTGAACATGCATAAGTCTCAAACGTCAGAAATATATAGTTACAGATGGGGAAGTGAGGGTTCCACATTGATTTTTTAAATTCAAATGAGGTAGTTATGCCATTACACTTAACGGTTGTGGGGTTGTGGGGAGAGGTTTTAAACATACATTTAATATATTTTGTGTTTATATAAACACTATAGTAAACAGGCTAAATGTTTTTTTCGCTAATCTGATGTTGAGATTTTACCTTTAAACTTCAGTAATTTTTCGGTACTCTTAACCTAGCAGCAATCAAGTTGAGTTCTAAGCAATTATTTATGGATAAAAATAGAGACTTTAAAAACTCATTGAGTGATTTATTTATTATTTGAGCGCAAGAATTTTGGCAATGTGTATGTTATGCTTGTCGTAGAAAGGTTGAGAGCCACATTTATTTTATAAATAAGTATACCTTTTGACTAAAAGCAAATTAAAAATAGGTATTTATAAAAACCTGAATTTAGTTGTTTCAATACGTTAACCTTCGTTTATCATAGTTTACTGCTACACATTTTCTTTTCAAAAACTATGAAGCAAGGTACAAACCTTTGTAACAATCTAAAATCTATCAGGACTCGTCTAGGCATGAGCCAGCAAGATTTAGCAAATATTGCGGGTGTCACTCGTCAGACTATAAGTGGCGTTGAATCTGGACAATATACTCCCAATGTTGCTATAACCTTACGGTTGGCTAAGGCACTTGGTTGTAAAGTCGAAGATTTGTTCTGGATGGAGGAAGATTTACCAACTGTTGAAGCAGTCGTTACTAAAACAGTTTTAACAAAAGGAAAGTTACGAGTTAGTTTGGCAAGGGTTGGAGGTCAATGGATAGCTCATCCTCTAATGGGAAAAGATGCATTTCGTACTGAAATGAT
This sequence comes from Calothrix sp. PCC 7103, assembly GCF_000331305.1. Classification (GTDB taxonomy): domain Bacteria; phylum Cyanobacteriota; class Cyanobacteriia; order Cyanobacteriales; family Nostocaceae; genus Dulcicalothrix. The sequence continues at coordinate 3,763,852 of NZ_KB217478.1, forward strand.
ACCAGTAGATGCCGAGACTATTTATTGTAACAACTTGGAGGAAGAAGCCTTTGACCAAATGCATACAAGTAAAATCTTGGTGCGAGTGCTAGATGATACTGAAAAATTGCAAAATTCAGTTTCAATAGCAGGTTGTACACCTATAATTTCTCTCTGGGCTAAAGCTAGCGAACGTTGGCATCCGCAGTTACGAGTGCATTATACTTTTGCGAATAGCATGGATGCATTGCGCTCTTTAGCTAGAGGTGAGGTTCATATTGCTGGTATGCATTTATATGACCCAAAAACGCAGGAATACAATATCCCTTTTGTGAGGGAGGTTTTATCTGATAAAGAGGCTGTTTTAATTAGTATTGGTGTCTGGGAAGAAGGATTGTTGGTACCTTTAGGTAACCCAATGAAAATTAAAACGATTGCTGATTTGGTGGAAGCAAAAGCGACTATTGTTAACCGCGAAATTGGCGCCGGAAGTCGGATGATTTTAGAACGCCAAATGGAGCAAGAACAAGTATCACCATCAGCAGTCCAAGGATTTGATCATACTGTTCGTAGTCACCAAGATGTTGCAACAGTTGTTATTTCGGGAATTGCGGATGCAGGTATTAGTACAGCTTCTATTGCTGCTATGTTTGGATTGGGATTTGTGCCTTTGCATTCGTCACGGTATGACTTGGTAATTCTTAAATCATATCTCAATGAGGCGCCAGTTCAGCAATTGCTCGGTACTTTAGAACATCGGTTTGTAAAATCTCAATTAGAAATACTTGGCGGTTATGATACTAGCTCTTTAGGAGAAGTGGTAGCAAGTATCTAGTAAATATACTCAATAAATATCAGTAAATATATGTTGTCAAACACTCATACTTTTGTAGTGGGACGGGCGCCACCGGCTTTGGCTCTACATTGCGAACAATTCATAATTGTAGACCCACTAAATTCAAACAATTCTAGGAAAATTAATCATGGCAGACAATATTAGACAAATCGCTTTCTATGGTAAAGGTGGTATTGGTAAATCTACCACTTCCCAAAACACTCTGGCAGCAATGGCAGAAGTCGGGAAACGCATCTTGATTGTTGGATGTGACCCAAAGGCAGATTCCACACGCTTGATTCTTCACTGTAAAGCTCAAACCACCGTATTACACTTAGCAGCAGAACGTGGTGCTGTAGAAGATATTGAACTTGAAGAAGTAGTAATTGAAGGTTTCCGGAATATCAGATGCGTTGAATCTGGTGGTCCAGAACCCGGTGTAGGTTGTGCTGGTCGTGGGATTATTACCGCGATTAACTTCTTAGAAGAAAACGGTGCTTACCAAGATGTAGACTTTGTATCTTATGACGTTCTTGGTGACGTAGTTTGTGGTGGTTTCGCCATGCCGATCCGTGAGGGTAAAGCTCAGGAGATCTACATTGTGACATCGGGTGAAATGATGGCAATGTTCGCTGCAAACAACATTGCTCGTGGCGTTCTCAAGTATGCTCATACTGGTGGTGTACGCTTAGGTGGTTTGATTTGTAATAGTCGTAACACTGACCGAGAAGACGAACTGATTAGCACACTAGCTGCTCGGTTAAGCACCCATATGATTCACTTCGTCCCACGTGACAACATCGTTCAACACGCTGAGTTGCGTCGGATGACTGTTAACGAGTATGCACCAGACAGTAACCAATCGAATGAATACCGCATATTAGGTGACAAAATCATCAACAACACAAATCTTGCTATCCCCACACCAATTGAGATGGATGAGCTAGAAGACTTGTTGATTGAATTCGGTATTCTTGAAAGCGAAGAAAACGCTGCAAAACTTATTGCCACAGATACTGCTGCAAAAGACACAGAGAAAAGACAAGAAGATGCTCAAGGTGAAGCTCTTGAAGCACTCAAAAAAGGCAATGTTGAAATAGTTGCTGGTGAGAAGAAAAAATAAGATTTTTACTCTTCTTTAAAGACGTAGTAAAAATTAACAAGTGGGCTAAAATTGCCCACTTACTCCCAAGCACAATAGTTTTTTTCAATTCGGAGGTTAAATAATGCTTTAATTAATAGTCAATTATATTGACACTCAAAGATAATTATACGCGAAATACTAATATTGTTTTTCGTATTCTGCAATTGGTTGATTAATTCATAACTGGAATGGGAAATTATTTTTCCATTCTTTTTTATTTTATATAGTTTTATATAGTAAGGTGGGCATTACCCACCCTACTTTACTCTAAATCGCCATCAATTTGATTAATTTCTTCGTCTAGCAATATAGCATCGATTGAAATTACTTGGACTCCGGTTTCTGATGGTAAAATAAAAACTGCTTCAGAAGTAGTATCTTCGGGTTTCTCTGTTTCTACGGCACTAATTATAAGTAGGTCTTCGTCTAAAATACTTGGAGTCTCTAATAACTCAGTATCAAAGGTGCTGTAATTTAATGTATTAGTAGCATATTCAATATCATCAGTATCTTTAGTATTATCAGTTTCTAAGACACTAATTATAAGTTGTTCTTCTAAAATACTTGGAGTCTCTAATAACTCAGTATCAAAGGCGCCATCATTTAATGTATTAGTAGCATATTCAATATCATCAGTATCTTTAACTTCCTCTGTTTCCGAAGCGTCTACAATCACTTGGTCTTCGTCTAAAATACTTGGAGTCTCTAATAACTCAGTATCAAAGGCGCCATCATTTAATGTATTAGTAGCATATTCAATATCATCAGTATCTTTAACTTCCTCTGTTTCCGAAGCGTCTATAATTACTTGGTTTTCGTCTAAAATACTTGGAGTCTCTAATAATTCAGTATCAAAGGCGCCATCATTTAATGTATTAGTAGCATATTCAATATCATCAGTATATTTAGCTTCCTCTGTTTGTAAGGTGCTTATTACCTGTTGGTTTTGGTGTTGAATGCTTGGAGTTTCTAATGGTTTAGTATTAGGGGCACCGTAATTTGATGTATCATTTTTATACTGAAATGACTGATTAGAATTAAAGGTATTATTTTGTACTGTATCAATTGTGTCACCGATAACAGCGTGAGTAGCTCCTTCAGCTACAGTTTTGACTGCATCTCCTACACCTTTAGCTGTCTGGAATAGACCGTCACCTATTGTTTTGGCGGCGCCTCCTAGACCTTTGGTAGTATGATTAAAGCCCTGAGCAATTCTTCTTCCAGCGAAAGCAGCAGCTAATGAACCTAATGTACCGCCAATAAGTCCACCTATAAGCGCTCGATTTAATCCAGAATTTTTCTCTTTTTCATCTGGATTTTTGTGTGAGGTGTCGAATTCCTGCTTATTTTCAATCATAATTTTTTAGCTTCTTAAATAAAATAGATTATTTCTGTTGTTAATTTAACTACTAAAAATAATACTTTAACCCTTCTTTTGATAGAGAATATAGTTTTTTTAATACCGCTTTAGTTGTAACATATAGTAGTTCTTATTGGTTCATAAATATTAATAAAAATTCAGAAAATAAAAAAGCCTCTTCTATGAGAGGCATTACGATAAACTCAAAGAAACCGAGTTACTACGCAATTCATTGTCGCAGACAAATCTTCGTTTTTATTACAATATCCTAATGAAGAAACCCGGTTTCTAAAATTTTATATTGCTATTGCTCCGGCGATTGCGGAAGCTACTAGAGAAACAAAAGCGGTGTTAAATACCCACCAAGCGGCGTCTGCAACAGCTTTTTTCGTTTCTACTGCTTGCTTTTGTGCTTGTTCTTTAATCACTTTGAGACGTTTTTGTGTTTCCTGTTGAATGCGTTCGGCTCGATGCAATACGCTATCGCGTGAGGCTTCAATTTGATCAATAATTTTGTTAGCTTGCGCTTCGGAAATATCAGAGCGCGAACTGAGAACTGCTACTAAAGTATCACGGTCGAATTGACTAAGGCGCCCGCGTAAGGCTTCAAATCCTGCTTGCGGGTCGTCAAACAATTTGGCAAAGTCTTGTTGTATACCTTCGTAGTTAAGTTCGGGACGCTCAAGTGAGTTGAGATATTCGCGAACCTTACCAAAAACGCCATCAATGACTGATTGGACTCTTTGCTGAATTTGTTGGAATTGTTCTACAACTGAGTTGCGAACAGATTCGATTTGTTCCACAATTCGGTTTGCTTCTTCTTCTGAAATATCTTCACGTTGGGACAATAAAGCTACAATTGTCGAACGGTCGATTTTAGAAGCACGCTCACCCAAAGATGATACTCCTGCACGGGGGGAAGATAGCAATAACTGTAAATCGCGCTTAATACCTTCGGGGTTGAGTTCTTCTTTGTTGGTATTACGTAGGTATTTTTCTAGACTCTGTTCAAAGTCGAAAGCTCCTTTAGTTGCGCGGTTTGCTAGGCGCCGTGGTGCTTTGATGATATTATCGATGGCTTCTTGTGTAGTGTCAATGGTGCGATTAACTTGCTCTTCGCTTAATCCCGCTTGAGACAATAGCTTAACTAGCGTTTCTCTATCAACTTGAGATAGTCGATCGCTTAGTGCATTGGCGCCAGCTTTGGGGTCTTCAAATAGTTTTTGCAAGTCTTGTTGAATACCTTCTGGGTTGAGTTCCTCTAAGTTAGTATTGCGAAGATACTCAGCAATGGTAGTAGTGGTTTTTTCATACTGTTGTTTGGCTTTATCCGCTACTTGTTGAGGAGCTTGCAAAACTCTATCGCGGACTGACAATAAATTATCGATGGTTTTGTTGACCTGTTCTTCGCTCAAATCTTGGCGTTGACTTAGTAATTTTACCAAAGTCTCGCGGTCAAACTGCGATAATCTTCCACGTAAAGCAGATAATCCAGCTTGGGGGTCAGAGAGTAATTTTCCAAAATCGCGCTCGACATCTTCTGGGTTGAGTTCTTTAAGGTTCGTATTCCGCAAATAATCTTCGACACTTTGACGCAGTTGTGAAGCTTTTTGTTTAGCTTGTTCTTGAAGTTCGTTGGCTTGATTTAAGACATTATCGCGGGTGCGTTCGAGTTGGCTAACAATATTATTAACTTCTTCTTCGCTAATGTCTTCGCGTACAGCAAGTAATTTCACCAAGGTATCGCGGTCAAATTGTTTAAAACGCGCGCTTAATTCATCAAACCCAACTTCTGGGTCTTCAAGCAACTTGCTTAAATCTCGCTCAATACCTTCTGGGCTAAGTTCGACTTTTCCGGTTGAACGTAGATAATCTTCAACTTTGCTACGAATGTCTTGGGATTTTTCTCGTGCTGCTGCTTTTTGCACCGTTTCATAAACGGACGCACGGATACTTTCCATTTCTTGCGCTATTTCTTTAACCTTTGCTTCACTCAAATCACCTCGTTGGTTTAGCAAGTTAATAAAATAGTCTTGGTTAAGGTCTTCTAACTGGCGCCGAACGGTTGCGGGGTTTGCGTTGGGGTCGTAGATGACTTCTTGGAATTCATCTCTTATAGTAATGCGGTTAAAATGCCAAGGCAAAGAATCGAGAATATATTCTTCGACATCTGCTTTAATGGTATTACTTGGTGATGCAGGTAATTTTTGAGCTACAGTACTACCTAGTTGACTTGCCTGTTGAGTGGCTTGGTCTTTTAGTTTTTGTAGTTGTGAGGTAATTTTCTCAATATCTACATTTTGAGCTTTTCCTACTACCTGCTGCAACTGACTTGTAACTTTATCTATATCTACATTAGAAAAATCTACATTAGAAAAGTCTACTTTTTTGAGGACTGCTGGTAAAGCATTACCTACACCAACTTCAATCGCTTGCTTTAGTAAACCATTACCTTGCTTACCATTACCAACTCCTGCTGTCACCAATTCTTGAAGACGTTGACCTAATTTCTCAGGTTGTAAATCTTGCGGTGTGGTGGAGGACAGTAATTTAATAACTTGGTCTGTGGGATTTTGTTGTTGATTGGAAGACTGCTTCCAGGCGCCTTCAAGTTGGTCAGCAATGCGATTAATATCATATGACGAGAAATCTGTGCCACTGCTGATTAAATCAACAAACGTTTGACGATTAATATTTTTCAGTAAGTCACTATCTGCAATAGACCCTAAATCCACATCTTTAAGAAGTTTATCAAATTGATTGCGAATTTCTTTAACGTCTAGTGAAGGTACTTGTAAAGAGCTTAAGGAACTAGAAAGTGTATTTTTAATACTCGAAGCGTCAAAACCCGAAGTTAATTCGCGTCGAACAGCATCTGTAATTTCCTCAGTTGTGGAGACCATTTGCTGTTTTGCAGTATTGGCGCCAATTGCAGCAGTAGCTGTACCCATAATTCCTTGCATACCGCTAGTTGCAGTACTAACAAGTGAGCCAATTAAAGAACCTACAGCATTTGAACCTAACCACATAATCACCGTAAAATACGCAGACCAAATGACTACACCAATAGTTGCCCCTAAAAATGCGTTTTCAATTAAGCTGAGTTTTACCGCTAAAAAACTAGCAGCAAATAAAGCAATACTTGCAGTGATAAGCGCCCATAAGCCCACAGTCGATTCAACTTTACGAACTGTACTGCCCAAGCTTTCCGACTCATCAGAATCTGAACCTGAGCCTGTTCCTATAGCCGAAATACCTATAGCTACCGAGAGGTTGGTCAAAAGTAATTGAAAGGCAAATGCCATCAATATACCCGCAAACAAAGCTACTAAAAATTTAGGACCAGAAAAAACTAATGAAGCTTCTTCTGCTGTTAAAACTTCACCTCTAACCGGGATTTGTATTAATTGCAAAGCAGTTAATGCATTTTGGAACATACTATTTTCCTCAGTTTTAATTTTAATGAAACCGGGTTTCTTCGTGAAACCGGGTTTATGCAGCATTACATGCGGTCATTTTTTTTGACAGTAGGGCGCCCGTCAGTATCAATATCTAATTCTTCACGGCGAATTGTTTCACTTGCTTGTACTGTTTCGTGGTCTACAACTTTTGAAACTCGGACTTCTTCCCGCACAAAAGCTTCTTTTTGGATATTAGGAACTTCTTCGTAAATTTCCATATGGGCAACTTCACCTTCACGGAAAGTCGCGACATCAGCAGAAACTACTCTGCCTGCATCAGTAGGAGTTACTCGCTCAACAATAACTCGCTCTTTGTCAACTGATACAGAAACCCGTGCAGTCTCAGTTTCGACGTGCTTACCAATTGCTACTTCCCCAGATTTACGACGCTGTGTGCTTGCAACTAGCCGTTCTTCATAAAGTTTAAAGGTTTGGTCATCATGCACGCTGGTATCGTATAAGTCTGCATCTTGCGTATAGTCGTAAGTATCACGGCTATAAGTAGGAGTGTTATTTGCAACAGCCGCAGTTTTAACAACAGGCGCCACAGGAGCCGCGTCAAGAGGTGCTGATGCTTCTAGTGCTGCTGGACGATATGCTCCACGTACCCGCTCTTCGTAGTCGAAATCAAGCGCCATACCTTCTTTATATTCAGGTAAATCTTCTGCTTGCTGCTTTGTCATCTGAACATATACGCGGTCGGCTTTAGAATCAATTTTCCCACGACCGATAGGTAGTAATACTTTCTTACCAAAAACCCAGAAACCTACATCTACGATAAGGTAACGAAACTTTCCTTGGTCATCTACCAATGCATCACTAACTGTGCCAATTTTGTCATCACTTTCCTGAGTATAAATACTCATTCCTTTAATGTCGTTACCTTGAATAGCATCGCGGTAATCTGGATCATAATCACTAATTTTATGAAGAGCCATTTTTTTATTACTTTTTCTTTACTTCACTTACAAAGCTAAGAAAATAGCTGGTTATAAACATCTTTCTAAAGAATGAGTTAATTAGCTTATTTAGTTATGAATTTCTTTGATTAATCAATATAATTTATGTGGTTATAGAACTATGTAAGGTAAAAATAAAATCTAGTTATGATTTGGTTATGAAGATTTTAATTGGCAAAGTTGTGACTCGATTCTAGCAATATATGTGACTATTTTCTAGCATTAAATGTAAGTTATAAACTCGTCTAGATAGTAATAACATACTAAATCAAATCTAAGTACTCAAATATCTCTATAACTTTTGAAAGACAAGACTTCATACAAATGGTTGATGTAAAACTAATTTATAAATGTGGGAATGGTGTTAACAACAACAAAATGTTTGTATAAAGGAGTAAAATTATGGAAACTCAAATTAAAAAAGAATATAGTACCGATTTAAAATTAGCAGAACAGGCGCCTGCTGAACTTAATTATAAAGCGCAAAAAATGGGCAAACAAGTTTCTAATTTTTTAGCAGAGCTACCAGATAAAATAAATAAGTTTTATCAAGAATATAAACTACCTATTTTAAGCTTTGCATTATTAGTATTAACAATTATTTCGCTTAAAATAGTGTTAGCAATTGTAGGTGCAGTTAATGGCATTCCTTTAGTAAGACCATTTTTTCAATTAATTGGTATGTGTTACACATTTTGGTTTATTAGTCGCTATTTACTCAAAAACTCGACTCGTAAAGAATTAGCCGCAGAATTGGACGTAGCTAAACAAGAGGTTGTGGAAAACACTGGCTTGGAATCTTAGATTTAGGGGCTTCCAAAGAATTAATTATCCATCTAAAAGTGGAACGGGCATCCCTGCCCGTTTTTAGCATGAAGGGCATAAGGGACTAAAAGTGTGAATCTAAAAAATAAAAAAGGACAGCAAATAATGGAAAGTAATCCACTGTTGGCAATTAAAGACTACGGTCAGAGTATCTGGATGGATAATTTGACTCGTGATTTGATACAATCGGGTGAACTTCAACGCATGATTAAAAGTCGCGGTCTTCGTGGTCTAACTACAAACCCGGCTATTTTTGAAAAAGCAATTATGGGGAATGCACTTTATGATGCTGATGTTGAAGCAGGAATTAGAGCAGGTTTACCAGTTTACAAAATTTACGAATCACTCATCTTTGAGGATATTCGTCATGCCTGTGATATTTTCCAAGGTATTTATGAAGAGTCAGGAGGGTTAGACGGTTATGTTAGCATCGAAGTCCCTCCAACTATTGCTCACGATACACAAGCCATAATTGAGGAAGCACGCCGTTATTATTATGAAATTGGGCGCCAAAATGTGATGATTAAAATTCCTGGTACTACTAGTGGATTACCTGCTGTAGAACAGGTGATAAGTGAAGGAATAAATGTTAACGTCACCCTATTGTTTTCACTCTCTAGCTATGAAGAAGCAGCTTGGGCATACATTCGTGGTTTGGAGTCTCGTGTAAATAAAGGTGAAGATATTAGTAAAATTGCTTCGGTTGCGAGTTTCTTCCTTAGTCGCATTGACATAAAAGTTGACCAGATGATTGAGGACAGAATCAGAACAATTGGCTCTGATGATTTAGCCGCTCAAGCTCGTTTGTTAGCGGTTAAAGGTAAAGTGGCTATTGCTAACGCCAAAATAGCTTACCAAAATTTCCAAGAAATTACCCACAGCGAGCGTTGGCAAGCATTAGCAGAAAAAGGCGCCAATGTACAGCGATTGTTATGGGCTTCAACTGGTACTAAAGACCCTACTTACAGTGATGTGATGTATGTTGATGAGTTAGTGGGACGCGATACCGTTAACACTCTACCTCCGGCAACGATAGAAGCTTGTGCTGACCACTGTGATGTTAGTGATAGACTTGAGACTGGGATTAAGGAAGCATACAACTTAATGGACAGTCTCAAAAACCCAGATATAAATATCAATCTCGACCAAGTAATGGTTGAAGTATTAGATGAAGGAATTGACAAGTTTATCCAACCATTTCAATCACTGATGGAATCAATGGAAGAAAAAGTTAAACAATTGGCGCCAGCTTGATTATTTAAAATTGGCGCAAAAAAAGCCTTTGTATCTAAAAGCGCCAATCCTACTTTAATGTAAGTTGGCGCCTTATAATCATTGTATTGCTAAAGTAATATTGATAAGCAAAAACTTGAACTCTATTGGTATACACGGGCTTTGCGAGTTCCGGTGACAGCTCCCATTATTGATGCGAGTAAACCCAGCAAAGAACCTAAAACAAACCACCACAAACCACTACGTACATTCGCAGCAGCTTCACGGGTTTGTTGAGCGCTTACATTCGGTGCATTTGCAGGTAAATTCAAGTTACCTTGCTGCTGAACTTGGTTGATAACCTCACCTGCATTAGAAGCGGCAACACCAAAAGCACCAGATACTCCACTTGCTATTAACCAAGAACTAAGTGCTAAAGTAGTTGCCCACAAAATTGCACCGTTAAGAATAGCTGTACTGCGGCTCATTGGACCACAAGCACGAGCAGTCACCCAACCACCTGTGAATAGAGAAATTAATAAACCAATAATTGACCCAATGCCTACATTCGAGGCAACACCGGACGAAATTGTTCTGGGGGCGCCTGAATTTTCAACGCTACCTGCCCCAATTGCTCCAAATAAAGCACTCAAAACGAGTTGAGTAGCTAGAGCAACTACCAAACCTGAAATAATTGGACCCCATCGAACACGGTCATGATAATCGCCAACTCTATCTGCAACTACAGGGTTAGCAACATAATCACCTGTAGGCTGATTAACGTATGCCATTAGTTTATTTTTCCTCTGAATTTTTGAATTAAATCTGAGTGTAAAAAGCTATTCTTTGCAAATTAGCCTTAGACTTAAAATTATATTAAAATGTATAATTTAACTATCTCTCAACAGGAGTAATTAGTATATCCGTTTGGCGTAATATTTATTAATAGTTTGCAAAAATATAGTAGGACAGGTTATAAGCCTATCCTACGGTTATTTATTGCCAGACGTAAATTAGGATAAATAAGATAATCCAAATTACATCGACAAAGTGCCAAAAAAGTGATGTTGCGTATACTCCGTAGTGACCGTTATCAAAGTTACCTGGTATGAATGAGCGTGCGAGAATTATTGTTTGTAATATAATACCTGTCAGAACGTGTAATCCGTGGAAACCTGTTAGTAGGTAAAATAAACCACCGAATACGCCTGTGGTAAAACCAAATTCTAAGCCACCCCATTCTACTGCTTGACCGTATAAAAAGTAGCTACCCATGAGCATTGTTAATAGCAGAAATATCCGGTATCCCCAGAGGTTATGGCGTAGTAATGCGCGTTCTGCAAAGTAGATAACAAAGCTACTTGAAACTAGGATAACTGTGTTGATTATTGGTTCTTTTATTTCTAGACCTGATACACCAGCAGGTAGCCAGGTTGGTGTAGAGAGTTTGGTGACGATGTATGCTGCGAAGAAGCTTAGAAAGATTACACTTTCTGAAAGTAGAAATACTACGAAGCCGTATTGTTTATTTCCTTCTTCGTCGTGTTCGTGGGCATCTGGCGCCTGTATATGAGTTTTTATTGAACTTTCCATGATTGGTAGTGGTTGATGGGGCGGTATTGGTTGATGGGGGCGGGTGAACGTTAACCCACCCCTACATTATTCTTGGTGTGCGGCGCCTGCGACTAAGGGTTCGTTCATGCCGTAACCGTAGGGTGGTGATACTACTACGGGGATTTCTTCAAAGTTTTCAACGGGTGGTGGGGAGGATACTAACCACTCTAGACCTATTGCACGCCAAGGATTATCTGGCGCCTTGTCTCCGTTTATCCAGGAACTAATCATGTTTAAGATAAACGGTAATGTTGACATACCGAGTATGAAACCGCCGATACTAGCGATAACGTTCCAAAATGTGTATTCGGGGTCGTATGATGCGACTCGGCGTAACATTCCGTGTAAACCTAGGGGATGCATTGGGAAGAAGTTGAGGTTGGTACCAATGAAGGCTAACCAGAAGTGCAGTTTACCTAAGCCTTCGTAGTACATACGTCCGGTCATTTTAGGGAACCAGTGGTAGATGGCAGCAAATAAGCCCATCGTGACGGTTCCGTAAAGAACATAATGGAAGTGACCGACAACGAAATAAGTGTTATTAACATGGATGTCGATGGGAACTGAGGAGAGCATAATTCCCACTACACCAGCAAACACGAACATTATTAAGCCACCCAAGGCAAATAACATTGGTGTGTTGAGTCGAATTTTACCACCCCAAATTGTTGCTAACCAAGCAAAGACTTTAATACCAGTTGGTACTGATACAAACATTGTCGATATCATGAACACCATTCGCATCCAATTTGGTGTGCCACTAGCGTACATGTGGTGGATCCAAACTAAGCCACTCACTGCCGCTATCATTAGTGAGGAAATGGCAACTACCTTGTATCCAAATAACGGCTTACGCGAGTAAACTGGAAAAATTTCCGAGAAAATACCGAAAATTGGCAGTATTATCACGTAAACTGCTGGATGCGAATAGAACCAGAATAAATGTTGAAATAGTACTGGGTTTCCACCTTTACCACTATCCGGCTATTATTAGAGAATTGAGTTACCCGACGAGAAATGAACGTTGCAGGTCAAATTATTGGTTATGCCCGCGTTAGTACGGAAGAACAAAGCGACGACGAAGGTGCATTGGTCAAGCAATTACGCAGATTAAGAGAGAATGGTGCGACACAATTATTTTACGATGTTGGTCAGCGTACCAATGATAAGCGATTAGGTATTAATCAAATAATTGAGTACATAGCTGCAAGTCGTGACGGCGCCGTGGCTAAGTTGATATTTACACGGTTGGACAGACTATCAGCGTCACCAATACTTTTTTATCGTTTGGTCGATGTATGTAGGAATAAACGGGTTGAGCTACAAGCCCTAGACGATTCGTTTGATGTTTCAACAGTTGGGGGGGAGTTCTCAGCTGACGTTCGTATAGCTGTGGCAAAGCACGAAGTCAGGATGATATCGTTGCGCGTTCGTAAAGATTTGGAGGTTAGGGCTAAATTGAATAAACCGCATTATTTTGCACCTTTTGGGTATCGCGTAGTAGGCGAAAATTACGACCGCTACGAGAAAGACGATACCCCCTTAGTTTGTTTACTGAATGGTAAACGAGAAATGACGGTAGCGGATGTAGCACGTCTTAGAATTGATATTTTCTTTGAGGTGGGAACTGTTCGTGGTGCTGCTAAACGATTAAACGAAATTTTTGGAATTGCCCGCATAAGCCCAATTCAACGTAATGCAGAAGTAAAAACTAATTCAATCACTGACGAAGAAATCAGTAATGACCTATGGGCACCTAGCAAGCAGTCAAGAATGGTTTTTTCTAATCGACTATCAATTACTTCCACGGGTTTACAAAATTGGCTAGTTAACCCCATCCTTGCTGGAGGGGTGCCAAGGAATAAAACAAAGTCATCTGAAGGTAAAAAATCTAACAGACCTCGTAACCAATGGTCTGTTACTTGGAATGTGCATCCATCAGAAGCAATAATATCACTGGCAGAACGTAACAAGATTCTAGAAATATTTGCCCACAACAAAGAAAACAGATGGGTATCTGATACCCCAAAAGTTTGTAATGTTTTTTCTGGTTTGGTTCGTTGTAGTCAGTGTGGCAGTTCTTGCTCAATTCAAGGTACTAGGTTTCGCAAGCGTATAAACCGTAATATTTCTTATTTTCAATGTAACTACTACCGAAATGATGGATTGTGTAAGAACAAAACCATGATTTCTGATATTGAAATCGAGAAGCAGCTAATACCTTTATTAATAAAGGAAGCTGAACGGTTATCAGTATTGGGAGAAGAAATATCACCCACTCAAGAAGATTATGAGGTAACAGAATTAAGGTGCCAGTTATCTCAGTTAAAAGCAATCTCCAAGCCCAATTTTGCAATACTAAAAGCAATAGAGGATTTAGAGTCTCAAATAAATAGTGCGGTAGCTCAAAAGTCTAACCATAATAGGCAAATGATTATTGCTAAAGAGCGGATTGTTGCTGCATTTTCAAACCCTACATTTTGGGAATCGATTGACAGTCCCGCCGATAAAAAGCGCTTACTCGGCGAGGTTCTCTTAGAAATTCGAGTAGATGCCAAACAATTACAGAGTATCAAGTATAGAAGTTAAGCTACATCATCTTTACTTGATTTTTGGACACCTGCTTTTTGCTTCTCTTCAAAAGCTATAACCAGTCTCGCAATAAGTTGCGCTAGCGTTTCTTGATGAAGTGGTTTCGCTGTTTGCATATCAATAAACTGTTCGCTACTTCAAAATTACTCGAAAAACGAAAAATTTCTGTTCGCCGTTAACTCTTCAGAGGTAGCGGCTTTTTTATGTGGCACCTGTTCTAACCAGTTATTTCACTAATCTTACAAGGTCTTTTGCAATAGCTTCGCGGAAGCCGCGTTAATTCATAACCCATTATCGAAGCTGCAATGCGTAACGGAAGGTAATGTTGACCGGGAGCAACTGAAGCTACGTAGGCGTCTCCCATATTGCTCTTCAAGAATTGCCAGGGGAAACGCATCTAATTCCGAAAAAGGCCTATCTGTAATGATTAGAAGCTGTCATTATTCTCAAAATATAAGGTTTTAATAAGGCAGAAAAAATTCTTAATGCAAATTTAGCTACGTAATTTATAAATACTTGCAAATACTGAAAAAATGTAGCACAAAATATCACAACCATATTATAAAAGATTGTGCATGTATCAAATATTAATATTACGATAAAAAGCAGCTTCCCCAATACTCAGTATAAATTGAAGATGCTTCTATTGGTGGCGCCTGATTCCATATCGTAAATCAAGTATAACTATGTATAAAAATTACGCTTATTTTACATATTAGCCTGTCAAAAAGCGCTTTTTTTGCGAATAATACTTATTATTTCAATCTTTCAGTAAATATAATGACTTACTCGCTTCGGTATGCAGATATTATATTTTATTGCTTTCAAACCTAATTTTTTGATTATTTTTGATTTTTGATGTACTTACTGCCACCCATTGCTTCTATTTTACCACGTCTTAATCAAGCGTCATGCTTATGGAGTAAGGTTAAGAGACTACGAACTTTAAAAGAACGGCGCCCAAACTATCCTACGTATATCTGGCATGACCATGATTTCAATGAGTTAAATATATCACTTTTATATAACCGTACAAACGAATTTTTAGTATTTAAATACTAAAAATTTATTGTAAAAATAAACTTTTCGCTTCAAAACACCACTTAATACAACAAAAACTGAATTCTTAAAACCATTGCTATACAAAGGTTTTAAGAATATTTGCCTTTTTTACATACTTACTGGAGTTTATTTTATTTTAGTTTTTCGTTTGGGGTTTCCAGAATGCAGCACGAATTATTGACCACATTAAAGACAAATTATAAATTGACCAAAAACCGTTAACTAGATAGTTCTCAGGGTATTCTAAACGACCTATAGCAAATTGATAAAGACTCCATAGTATTCCCAAAATTGTCAGAGCAAAAATTGTAATTTGAGGAAGTATGAGTTGATAATAAGTTCCTGATTGTCGTTGTTTAGGTGTAACCTGAAAATTAATTGATTTGCGTGTAAATACGCTAGTAACTGCTTGGATTAATAGTGGAAATAACGCAAATGCATATTGTTCACACCGCCATACTTCTTTTGCAGGTATCCCCCATGTGACAACCATAAAAGTCAGACGGTTGAGAATGAATGTAGGTAAAAAGTGGAGTGTAAAATCGAAGCCTAAAGTTTTGACAGGTGAGATTCCTGTAAAGAAAAATATGATGGGACAACTAAGAAAAATTAATGTGATAAATCCACAAAAATAGCTATACATTGTTTGGAAATAATGTAAGCGTTGCCAAAATGTTAATCCTGATTTGGTTAAGGGGTTTTCGCGTACTAAAACTTGAATAGTACCCTGTGCCCAACGTAATCTTTGTTTGAGGGTAGAACTAAGGTCATCGGGTGCTAAACCTTCTGCTAAGAGTTCATGATGGTAAATAGATTGCCAACCTGCTGCGTGAAGTCGCATCGCAGTGTTCATGTCTTCGGTAATACTATTACTAGACATTCCACCTACTAATTGAAATTCGTTGAGACGATTTTCATCTTGGGCAAATTCATCGGAGAAATATTGTAAACCAACATTCACTAATGCTTCCCGTCGAAGAATTGCATTTGTTCCCGTATAGAAAGCCGAATTCATCCCGTCTTTGCCTTGCTGGATCGGTCCGTAGAATAAATGCGCCTTATGTGCAAAAGGATCGTCGTCAGGAAGGTTATAGAAGTCTTGCGGAGTCTGGACAAATGCGATTTTATTTGCCTCGTATTTACCTGTAAATAGGTTGTAATTGTAAAAATGAGGTAAGACACGCTTGAGAAATTGAGGTTTGGGAATGTGATCAGCATCTAGGGTCAGGATAAATTCTCCAGATGTTTCACCGGAGAAGATTGCATAATTGAGATTTCCAGCTTTGGCATGATGTGCTACTCCTTTGGGTTTAGGACGAGCAATATAATGCAAGCGAGCAAGGTTAACTAGTTCAAGTTCTTGTTGATGAATTGCTTGTTGAAGATTCTGACGTTCGGATGCAAGAGCATCCTCAATATTTTGACTCTCTGGATTTAACCACAATAATAACTGTCGGAGATTTTTGACAAAACTAGTTGCTTGAGTATCCGCTGTGGTGATTTTGCCTGAAGATAATTCATTGAGCCAAGTTTCAGTATTTTGACTACTTAATGCTAAATTATCTAATTCTTCTAGTCTGGAAACAAGTTGAAAATGTTTTTTGTCGATTTTGTCTGCTGCTGCTTGCAATGATGGGGACTGTAAATCTTCTAAAGATAAATTTTCAGTCATCATCCGCATATCAGGAGAATTTCCGTCGTCTAGAACGTAGACACGGAGTTTTGTTGGTGGATAATCAACTTCTAATGCTGCCCTTGCAGTCTGTTCTACGAGTTCCGGTGCTTCGTTATAACAAGTAATAAAAATATCAACTTGGGGATAATTATCTTGAGGAAAAATTGGTGTTAATTGGTGAAGCGATTTGATTCTGCGCTCAATCGGTCGCCATAATCCAATGGTGAACATCACACCACCGATGTAGCTATAAATTTCTGCAAATAATAGAGGAATTGACAGCCATAATGCATCCACATTGATGGAGTTATGAATTCGCCAGTATAAATACCAAGCACCAAAAATTAAGTTGATTTCAGCGATAAAGCGAAATAATAAGGTTCTTTTTTTCAGAGATGAGCGACTATTCTCATGAAAGTTATTTGTTGCTTCAGATAAGTAAAATGATGTCATATAGATGGTTCCTTTGTTCTAAATAAATGTCGATTTTTGTATTGATTACTGAAGAAAGATAGAAAAACAATTAATTGTCTTGTTTTACATCAATTTTTTATTTAATAAAATGAGATATTTTAAATAATATTGTGATGTCATTTTAACTAAAATTTTATTTGAATTTGACCGGATAAATTGCGATTATTGTAAGGAGTATTACCTGTTTCTAATTCACGAGAACTACTAAAGTTATAGCCCAAATTTAAATTAAAATTTGGTAAAATTTTGGCATTACAACGAGCTTCATAAGTAGTTCCATTAGTTGTACTTCCATTGAGTATTTGTTGTCCTAGGTTAGCACTTAATCGACAGCTGAGAAAATCAAATATTTTTCTTTCCCAACCAGCTTCGAGATTATATACGAGAAAATCTTTAGGTGAAAAATAGCCAGCACCTTCTTGGCGATCGCGGTTGAATGTCCAAGCAAAAAGGTTTCCCGCAAGATAAAATTCTCCAAATTTATGTTCGAGACGACTAAAGGATTGTTGCTCAAAGTTACCATCATTATAAAAACCAATTCGATAGAGGGTAAAAAAGCTCATATCCGGTTTTATTTGCCAATAAGCATTCAAGCCAGTACGAGTTGATGTAATGAATTTTTCCAGAGTTTGAGCGCTACTTTTATAAGGACCATGCTCTACTACCGCTGCTAGAAATAAAGCCGAATCGAGCTTGTAATCAGGGCTTAAGTTTACAAAAATTGGTCGATCTACTTGTAGGTTAAAATTTGCTGCAATCGGTAAGCGATTAAATATATCGATACCAGCTGCTGTTTGAATCGTAAATTTCTCAATTTTTGTTTGCCATCCAAACTTAAGGGGAATATTTGTAACTCCATCAAACTTAGGTTGCTCAAAGGTATTAAATCCTGTTTTAACACTTATCTTTTGTCCATTTATTAAACGAAACTGGAAGGTTGGCTCAATAATTTGGTTACGCTGATTAAATTTATTGTAATCATTGCGAAAATTGATCTGCATACTTTCTAAAACTAATGGTGGTTTGGTAGGTGAATTTTTATTTTCTGGAGGTTTAATTGGCTTGGGTGGTGGAGGTGGCGGTAATTTTTTACCAGGGTTAAAGTTATTTGGTGCAGAAATTAATATTCCACCTAATTTATTATATCTATGTTTTTCTGATTCAGTGTCTAATATTAAGGATTGTACTGATTCAGATTCTAATTTTTTTTGTAATAAAGTTATGTTGTTATTGTCAGTTTTTTGTATATTAGTTGTATGTTTTGTTTGATTGAGATGATTCTCTATATCCGTTACTGAAGTTATACGTTGTTTTGACTCTTCCAAGAAATCGAATCTATTGTTTTCTGCTTGGGGAATAGATATAAATGTTTGTTTTAAGTTGGGAAAATTATTTGGAGATACTTCTAAGTAGGATTCTGAGCTTGATTCTAGATTTTCTTCCAGGTTTTCAACAGAAGTAATGGCTTGAGAATTTTCCTCTCCATAAAATAAATTTAGTGATTTGCTGTCGTTAAGTTCTAATGCATGAACATTGGTTGTCAATAAACTCCAAGTGCAGGAGTAAAAAAATATTTTAATAGCTATACAATCTGCTTTGGGTCTTAAAGAAAGGCTGAATTTTCGCGATACATAGCTATTATCTACATCTTTCACCAGCCTATATTTACTCAATTTTTTTACCATTTACCTAAAATGATGATTGACGTTCTAATATATCAAAAAATTAAAACCAAAAGCATTATCTTGTACTAGTAGTTAACCAGTAAGCAGAATTGCGATCGCTCACATATCTGATTCGTGGTGCTGACTCCATCGGTAATCCCCGTCCAGAATCACTTTTATCGATAGCTTTCCACCAAGGAGAATTGCTATTGCTATTGGGACGAATCAATGGTTGATGTTGGGTAAGCTGATAAAGAAGAGATTCTAAAATCATGCTGTTGGTACTGCTGGTAAAACCGATCGCACTTTTGCCATCGGATTCATAAAACCCCTCGTAATAACCAATTGTGGGATTATATAAATCGGTTATCCCCTGCATCAAATCTTTTCCATAAGCATCTTCGGGGAATAATGCATGGTAAGCATAAGCAACAGCTGTACTCACCAAACGTTTTTCGGTGACAGGAGTTCCATCATCGGTTAAAGTTGCCCAAGGTTCTCCCCGTCCTACAATCGAGTTATGGATTGTATAGGGTTGACGATTGATTAATGTAGTACCGGAAGCTGTGAGTTTACCTGTACGACGGTATCGTTCTGCTTGTGCTTGCATGATTGGTGCGACAATTGCTCTCATTTGCGGGTCAAATCCAAATTCAAGTCCGTATAGTAAAAATGGATTACTAACCGTATACTGATTAACCTTCAACTTAGTATCTTTGCGACGACGCTGAACTGGAATATCCACCCCTTCAATTGTTGCTTTTTCATAATCTCCACCCACAGCAGAACGATCTGCATTAAATCCCCAGACTTGAAATCCCCGTGCTGCATATTCTTCGTATCCTAGTCTGGTTTCTGGGAGAACGCGAGGTACGGAGCGTCCAATTTGGTCTTTAATTAAAGTCGCGCTAGAAAGAATCCCATCTCGGACAACTCGTAAGTACGACCAATCCAAAGCTATATTATCTACTGCATCCGTATATTCTGGGTGACAAGTTTTTAACATATGTAGGGCTGCCATTACACGTCCTGTATCAAGACTAGACCAACCTGTGCCTTCAGGGACAGGGTTTCCGGCATAATCGACTGGTTGCAGTGTCCTAATATCGTAACCTCGATTCGGTAATTCTCCTGTGAATAATTGTATTTTTGACAATGCACCGAGTAAATAACGAGTGCGGCGATCGAAGTCTTTAACAGAAATGATATCTAGGGTGCGTGCAGCATGGAGTGCGGCAAGGTAATCACCTAATCCCCACAGGGTAGCTCCTTTGAGGTCACTACGATCGCTAATTAATCCTGTATCTCGGTCAGAATTTGCTTGGAAATATGCCCAAGCAGCTCTAGCATACCTCTGTTGAACTACAGTAGCTCCTTTTTCTGGCACGGGACACAGTGATGCTTTCGGTTCCCCCACTGGAGGAATTGGTTCGATTTTGCTTGCAGTTGATTGATTATTTGCTGGAGGAGGGGGAGGAGGATTATTTGCTGGAGGAGGGGGAGAAGGATTATTTGCTGGAGGAGGAGGAGGAGGAGGATTATTTGCTGGAGGAGGGGGAGAAGGATTATTTGCTGGAGGAGGAGGAGGATTATTTGCTGGAGGAGGAGGAGGAGGATTATTTGCTGGAGGAGGGGGAGAAGGATTATTTGCTGGGGTATTATTGGCTATTTGTGTTTGCTTATCGTTGCTAGGAAAAGGTGCAAAACCAACGCGATCTCCACCAATCAAGGGTTTATTTCCACGGGCTTTATAATACAACATTTCCATAATTAAACCATTGGTGTTACCCGTCAGAGATTTATTTGGTTGTTTTGTCTCTTCATACAAACCCGCATAAAAACCACCACCATCTGGACTGCGTAGGTCTTTGACAGCATCAAATACTTTCTGTGCGTAGGGATTATCAGGGTATAAATATTTCCACCCAAATGCAGCTTTTGTACTAATACTACGTAACTGAGGATAATCCTCATTTTTTTCCGTAATTGTTGCCCAGGTTTTCCCGTTCGAGTACAGGGTATTGTAAAGAAAATATGGTTCGCGATCTATATTGTCTTCTGTAACTGCGGTGAGTTGTCCGGTGGTTTCAAATCGGCGTTTTTGTGCCTCCAATACCCTAGCAGTGTATTCTTTTAAATAACCACCTAAGCCAAATTCAAGACCATCCAGAATATAGGATTCGCTCACTACATAATTATTGGCATTTGTACTTTTATAGTCGCGCTTATCCACTGGCAATTTAACACCATTGACATCAACAAGTTCAAATGGCTCTAAAGCTGCTGCTTTTGGTGCTTTAAATCCCCATAGTTCGTATCCCCGAACAGCATATTCTTCGTAACCCAAACGTCCTTCCTGAACCAACATTGTTGATTTGTCAGGAGCTATAGTTGCACCAAATAACTGCTCATCCTTGAGAGATCGTGCAATTTGCCACTTAGCTAAAATACCTTTAATCCAATCTCCATATCCGGGATGACAGGTACGGACAATATCAAATGCAGCAAGCATTCTACCAATATCTAAAGCTGACCAACCAATACCCCTTTCGATCGGGTTATTACCATAGTCAACCATTGCTCCGTTAGCAGCATGGTATACCTTATTTGGTAAGGCATCTTCAAATAGCTTCAAACCTCCCAAACCTGTCAAAAACTTATTAAATCGTTGGTCAAATTCCGATTGGGGAATTAAATCCAACCAACGAGCTGCATTTAAAGCCATGAGATAATTACCCATATCCCACAGTGTTCCAGAAGGATAACCACCAGTAGAATTGGTAAATCCCGTGCTTTCTTGGTAGTTATTGACAAAATACTGCCATGCGGCTTTTGCATAGGTTTGCTCCTCTGCTGTCAAAGGAGTGGTAATGATACTACAGCTATTATTGTTATTAGGTGGGTTTTGCGCTTGTGCAAGTTCTCCAGTGGGAATGCATAGCACAAATTGTAGCCATATTCCCACAAGAAATAGCGCAAACCGTTGCATCCACCTATCTTTTCGATTTTGCTGTAGCATTTTCTAATTACGCTCAATAATGAATGCAAATATCATTTATTTTGGTTGTTTAACTCCTGCCCAATTGACAAGTGGCTGCCCAACTTTTTTGTAGAGTAAACTTTGTAGAATTACACCATTATTGTTTGCAGTGAAAGCACGATTCGGTTCCTTCAAAACTTCGTAATAACCGTTATATAGACCTTTATCTGTTTTGAGATTACTATTCACAAAATCAAACAGTTTACGAGTATATTCTGTGTCATTCAAAACATACCATCCAATTGCGGCTTTGGCACTGACAAAACGTAAATTATTATGCTTTTCACGGGTATCGGTAATAGTTGCCCAGGGTTCCCCATTCACATACAAACTGTTATACACAAAATAGGGAGCGCGGTCTAAATTATCTTCCGTTACTGCAGTGAGTTGATTTGTTTTTTTGTAGCGAGCTTCTTGAGCAGCTAAAATTCTGTCTGAATAGACTTTCGGCAATGATTTAAATCCGGTTTCTATCCCATCAAGAATATATGGTTCACTCAGAACATAATTATTAGCACCAGAATTATTAAATTCCCGGCGATCGTAGGGAATACCTTGTCCGTAAAGATTCACAAATTCAGCTTTAGATTTAGAATCTAGAGCTTTTTCAACATTCAATCCCCATAATTTTAATCCGTAAGCAGCATAGTTTTCGTAACCTAAACGCCCTTCTTGATTGTATTGTTCTTTATTGTCAATTACACTCGTACCATACATGTTTCCATTTTTTGTGAGCCGGTCTATTTTCCAAGATTTCCAAACATTTTCAGTTTGAGTTTGGAATTTAGGATATTTTGCACCAACTATTTTTAACCAAATAGCCATCCGTCCCAAATCAATTGCTGACCAACCAACCTCTTCCCTTTGATCTAATTTTCCATAATTAACAGGAAGTAGTGTTTTACTGTTATAAACCTTATTGGGTAATTCCCCTTTATATAAAGGTAATGATGCTAAAGTTTTCAGCATACTTCCCATTTTACTTTCAAACTCTACTTTGCTCACAAGATTTAATTCTCTCGCGCTTACCAAAGCTGCAATAGCTGCTGCTTGGTCCCACATTGTCACTGACTGAAAATTATCTGTGGAATTAACTAATCCTGTTTTGTCATTCCAATTCCGTTGGAAATAAGACCAAGCTTGACGAGCTACTTCTATTTCATCTAAACTTAGACTTGTAACCTTTGGTGTCACATTGGCAAGTGTAGTTTCTGTCATTTGGCTGGTAACGATTGGTTCTCCTGGCTTAAATATTGATTTTGCATCCAATATACCTATAGTGTCGTTGGCAGATATTGCGGGTTTTTCTAGAGATTTACTGACTTTAGTTTGTTGTTCTTTACCAGCATTTTCTCTCATATTTTTTGACCAAAAATTTAAAGCTGTAATTGCTGCAAATGCAGTGACAATTCCTCCTAATGATACAATTATTAATAAACTTTTTAGTGGTGACTGAAAATCTGAATTCATAAGGCTACAACATTATTTAACAACATTATTAATCTCGATATGAGGCAATTGATGAGAATAATTTAACTTGTATCCATTTATCTTTAGTGAATTATATAAAATAATTTATTCACAACAGATATAAAAAATACGAAATAATCAGTTATTTTATTTATTACAAGTCCATCAGTCTTTAATAGTGGGTATAATCATATAAGTAGGTAGACGTGAAAAAGTGCCGCTAGATTAAGAAATGTAAATCGCTTAAAACCTTATTTTTAAAGCCTTTATGGCACTTTACACAAGTTTAGATAGTTGACTTTAATTGTACCCACCTACTTATTCATTGTCAACAATCAATTCATAAATATAAGCTCATTCTTGTAAATAAATATCTATAGATGAATGCCACTAAGTTAAAACATAGCCCTTGCCCTGGCTGGTTTTCAGCATCAAGGCTGGGAACCAATTCTGGGAGGCTCTGCATCTCGAAATACATTCCTAGCCTCCAGGCTGGAAAGCAGGAGAAGAAAGACTTTCGGCTTATCTTCGTGCCATTCATCTATAGATATTATTCCCAGTAAAATTTAGAAACTAACATTAAATATTTTTTAATTTGTTTCAATGGGGGCATCCCAAATGTGTAAAAGCATATTTTGTCAACAGCTTGAGAAAAGCCTACAAACAATAACATTAAATTACTAATAATTATTTACTTTTATAGCTCAAATCAACTCAGCTTGTCCTAAACTCATTAATATCGACTTTTGTCAATACCTCTAAAAATTTTTTAGATGCGTTTGCCCTGGTTTTAATGATTAAAATTTTATTCTGAGTAAAGACAAATCATCATCAAAATTAACTAATGAGTTTATCGACTTAATATTATCTAAAATATCTTCCAGAGAATGTTGATGAAAATTTAATAATAAATCAACGAAAGCATTAATACTCCAAAGTTGACCATTGGGTTGCAATATTTCATAAGTTCCATCGCTCAATATATATAAACTACTATTTTCTACAATATCAACTTTCATTTCCTCGAAACAGATGTCTGGTACAAAACCAATTGGTAAATCTAGAGAACCTAAATGTGTTGCTTCAAATTGATGAGAAGTTTGATGCAATAAAATACCAGATGGATGTCCTGCACTTGCATAAATAAGTTGTTGCTTTGAATAACTATAAACCCCATACCAAATAGTGAAGTATTTATGACCATGATCTCTCATTTGAAAATTCTGATTTAGTGCTTTTAAAACTTCACCAGGTTGGCGAAAATCGGTGTTGGCCAATGATTGAGATCGCAGTAAATTTAATACTGATACCGAAAGTAAAGCTGAACCTACCCCATGTCCAGAAACATCAAGCAAATAAATGACTAAATTATCATCATCAATCCAATAATAATCAAAACAGTCCCCTCCCAATTGAGCAGAGGGAATAAATAATGTGTCAGTCTTGACTTTTCCTGTTAGGGGTGAAGGTAAGAGTGACTGCACATAATCCGCAGCTTCCGCTAGTTCCTCTTGTAAGTTTTGGTTTAATACTTCTAAAGTTTGTTTTTGACGTTTTAAATCCTCATGTAATTGGTATAGTCTTAACCCTGCACGCACTCGTGCTTTCAGTTCCTTCATTTCAATTGGTTTGGAAATAAACTCATCTGCTCCTGCATCTAATCCACGTATTCTGTCTTCCTCTTCTCCGCGTTGTGCCCCTTTTGCAGTCAATAATATAAAAAAAGTCGTTGCTAATTCTGGTTCTCTTTTAATCCGACGGCAAACTTCCAAACCATCTATGCAAGACATCATCCAGTCGCAGATAATTAATGCTGGTTGAATTTCTTTAGCATATTGAATTCCTTCTTGTCCATTGTTTGCGATCGTGACTTGATAACCTTGATTTTCTAAGGTTCGTTTCAATACAGTTCTGACAATTGGATCGTCATCAATAATCAAAATTTTTAACATCTATACAACTACTTAATTTTATTTAATTTATATAAATGAAGGAAAAAGCAAGGAAGAAGGAATAACTAATAACTAATAAAACTTTAGTTCTGAGTTTCAACCTCAGTCAAAAAAAGATGTTTTTTGAGGTTGCATAGCACGAAAAAAAACAGTTTCCTTCTTACAAACTAAGGGGGAAGCAAAATGACATCCCTTGTTTGCGCTTGTTCAATCTCACCCCTTTTAAGGGTGGGTACTTCTCAATACGGTTCGGTTAATAGCCGTGAAATAAATTTCCGACTCACAGCACAAACCCATTTTAATGGGTTAAAAGACCCAGCCCTTTCAACGCAAACTAAAATACTACTTTTTCTTGATAACCAAACAACGGGCTTTTAAACTGTCGTCTGATTCCAAAGTCAGTATGCTTAGTCTAAAAAAGTATATTTTTTAGCTTTTGATTAGAAGATACTCGTTAATTAAGTTCTAATTTCTTCTAAGTTCTAATTTCTTCTAATTTATAATGTCTGCTAAAAAGTTAGCTATAGGTTAAAATATAGACAGAGCAAGACTTTTAAGCATTTTGATAAAGTAGTTCATGAGTTCGCGTTGATAGGGCTGGTTAAAAGACCCCCCAGTCAGCTTTTAGCTTACTTTAGTTATTAGCCCGCAATTTATTGCAGGGCGGGATTTTGGGCTTAACCGAACAGTATTGGGGTACTTGTTACAAATTTCTTCCTCCTTCTTTCTTCGTGAAAGCGTACAATCGACGAGAAGGTCTATCCCTTGAAGGAAGCAGCTTTCTCGCAGAGTAGTGCCTACACAAAATTATAGCTTGCTACTCGCAAAGTAGGTATTGCGAATTGTTTCAATATCCCACTATCCAATCATTATGCAACAAGACTATTTGTTTTAACGTATACGCAAAAAATAATTTTGTTTGTTTTGTTGATATATTTTTATTTTTTTAAGACACTTGACCCGATGAAATGATATATGCGACGAATTTAACTTATTTTTCTTGTTGAATTAAAAGTTATTAGTAAAATTCCTGTATCCAGGATGAACAAATAGTTGTTACTAATTTAGAAGATTAATATTAATTAATAAACAAAAACTGAGATTCCTAAGCCTCTCCCCGTAGACAGAGAGAGGTTGGAGAGGGTTTATATACTTAGTCAATCTTTAATGTATTCGCAGTATATAAATAGGCATAGGAGTATGTGCGGAAGGTTTTATTAGACTTAAAATTTAAATAAAAATTCTATTTATTGTAAAACAATGATAAATTGCGATTATGAATATATACAAAACAAACAAAAAGAACATTGCGTCTTCTCGCAAATTAGTGCAAAATAATAATATCTATATCTTGAAAAACGTGAATTTATTAATCGACAATTTTTATTGTCAAAATACTTTATGTTTAATTGTTTTAAACTAAGTACTCCATTTGATTAAATCCACGTTTTTGAGTAAGATTTGTACAAAAAAACAGTATTAGCTACTCATTACAAATATTTTATGTCCACAAATACAAAAATTATTCAACCATCAGGAATATTGAATTCAATTAGCGGCAATCAACTACGTCGATATATTAATGATTGTGTTGCCGCAGGAGCTAAGATAGTATTGGTTGACTTGCAAGAAGTTGATTTTATAGATAGTTCTGGTCTCGGTGCGTTAGTTGCCGCAATGCAAACCGTCAAATCATCAGATGGGCAAATGTTTATTTGCTCGCTTAATGAGCAAGTAAAAATGTTATTTGAATTAACCAAGATGGAAAGAATATTTAAAGTTTTTGCCAATCAAGAGAAATTTAAAAATCATTTTTTAGCAATTGAAAAATAGTATATAAATAGCTGAGGGGGGTGACAATCTAGCTCAAAAGACTTATGTAGCAAGGATTACATAAGAGTGAGCCAAAAAAGATACAAGCGATTTTAGAACCGTACCCAACGAAAAAACAAGACTTTCGGTCTTATACTTATTGATAATAAAATCAATAAAACTAAAAAACTGAGTTTATCTTTTTATGTCATACTAGTTTAAAATCCTTGCTGTGTCTTTGGTCTAGGGGTTTTCGTCACCCCCTCAGATATAAATAGTCAATTCTAGTATTGCTTTTTCTGAAAGTAGATGGATTTATACACTTGCGGAGAAAATGAATATAGATTTCATCAACATCAATCAAAGAATATATCTGCAAGCACCCTCAGATATTACTGCTTCTGAGGAAGTTTTATCTTGGTTCGAGCAGATTAACCAGCCAGCGATCGCAGACAAAAAAGTATGGTGGCAATGCCAGACGCTTTTAATTGAAGGATTTATCAATATCGTTGAACATGCTCATGGTAGCTTATCACCTGACACACTCATAGACCTAGAAGCAATTCGGTTTAATGAACATATCGAGATTCGGATTTGGTCTTACGGTCAAGCATTTGACTTGGAAAAAAATCTAAATGAGACACCCGAGCTTGATGCTAATTTTGATGCGCGAGGTCGTGGCTTGAAAATAATGTCCGCAATTGCAGATCGGCTCAGTTATGATGTGCAATCAGATAATCAATGCTGTTTATTTATAAGTAAGAATATTTAAAAGCAAAATCAAATTATCAATAAAGTACAGAAATTGAATCAATAAAATTACAAAAAGTTATATTGGCTTTCTTGATGACGATCTATACGAGCTACTAACCTTACGCATGTTAGACTGTACTTCAATTTCGAGTGGTAACCTCACCGGAAACATAGTATCTTCACCTAAGCTCCACTTTATCCAAAATTAAGAACTGGGTTTCCTTTATCCGGCAAAAAGTTATTGCCTGTCACTAATTATCGATGAAATCTAAAAAGTAAAACAGCTATCACACAAGGGTTTTAGCCTCAGCTTTCACGCTTCGGAAAAATGGATAAAGTCGAGCTAATTGACTAGTAACCATCACATCACCTCGATGTAAATCAACACGGATCTTCAGTATTTGTTATGCCAAATTAACAATTTGCGCTATAAATATTTAACCCTAACCGAATCCGCAAACAGGGAAGGAACTCTTAACCGCATTTTATTATACAAATTAGACCCGTCGCAGTTACAATATCTTATTTTTGCGGATTCTACATAGTTATTATTAACGTATATTTTGATGTTTTAAGTATCGTCCATATTAAAAAATAGAGTTTGTTGAATAACTTGATTTATATCTGTACCTATTCTTGTCGTGTAAATACGGTAACTGTATCAACTATTCTATTTAACTTTATAATTTTTCCGTATTGCTCAAATAAATGTTATTCAGTATTTTAACTATTTCTTGCATCTATAACTAATTTTATATTGGGTTAATAAATCTCACAACATCGATAAAATGCTTAAACAAGAAAAATTAGCAATGAATAAAGATACCAACACTCTCAGTGGCACTAATGGAGATGACGTTATCTTCGGTGGTACAACTAACGATGTTATTTATGGTGGCAATGGAAATGATGTAATTGTAGGTAACAAAGGTGATGATATTATCGCTGGTAACAGAGGTAACGATTCTTGGTTAGAGGGCAATGATGGCAATGACATCATCGAAGGGGGTACTGGGGACGATAAACTCTCTGGTGGAGACGGTAATGACTGGATGCATGGCGATGAAGGTGATCAATCCTGGGGATTAGATGCTAACGGAAGCTATATCTATCTTGGAACAGTTGATTATACAGGAGCAGGTTTTGTCAGTGATGCAGACTCTACAAATGCTACTGATGACAGTTCAGAAACGCATAACGATTATTTAACAGGTGGCTCTGGAAACGACATTCTCATTGGTGGCAAGGGTAGAGATGCCATTGATGGGGGTACTGGAGATGACATCATCAATGGTGGTGAAGGTGATGACTACTGGTTAGCTGGTAAGGAAGGTAACGACACCATTAACGGTGATGCTGGCAATGATGTTCTTGAAGGTGGTGCAGGCAACGATACCCTGAATGGTGGTACCGAAGACGATAAATTAATGGGCGAAACTGGACAAGATGTCCTGCAAGCAGGTTCAGGAAATGACTACCTTGATGGTGGTGATGATAATGACTATCTCGATGGTGGTAGTGGTCATGATCATCTCAAAGGCGAAAGTGGCAACGATATATTAATTGCCAGAGAAGGTAATGATATTCTCGAAGGTGAAGAAGGTAACGACCTACTTGTCGGTGGTGAAGGTGATGACTACTGGATGAGTGGTGGTGCTGGAAATGATGCGCTTTACGGCGAAAGTGGTAGCGATGTCATGGATGGCGGTGAAGGTGATGATGTGATGGATGGTGGTGAGGATAATGATATTCTCATTGGCGGTACAGGCAATGACAAAATCAACGGTGCCCAAGGTGCAGATATTATCGATGGTGGTACTGGTGAAGATTTGATTACGGGTGGAGAAGGCGATGACAACATCCACGGGGGTGCAGATGCTGATACCATTTGGGGCGATTCTGGAAATGATGCTCTTTACGGAGATGCTGGAAATGATACCGTTGGCGGTGGTGATGGTGACGACTACATCAACGGTGGTGATGGCGACGATATATTAATGGGTGGCGCTGGTGCCGATGCCATTGAAGGTGGCAACGGTAACGACAAAATTGCTGGTGGAGAAGGTGATGACCGTTGGCTTTCAGGTGGTGCTGGTAATGACAACATCGACGGGGAAGCCGGAAACGACATCATCAATGGTGGTGATGGTAACGATATTTTAGTAGGAGGTAATGGCAATGATGTGATTATGGGCGGAGCTAGTAGTGATGTTCTAGTTGGTGAGGCTGGTGATGATTATTGGATGGATGGCGGCGAAGGGGATGATTTTGTATACGGTGGTGCTGGTAATGATGTTGTCGCAGGTGGTGCAGGAAATGACTTAGTAACTGGCGATGATGGCAATGATATTGTTCTCGGCAATGAAGGTAATGATACTCTCTACGGTGGCGCAGGTGCTGACATCATCGATGGTGGCGCAGGTGACGATATAATTAATGGTGGCACTGGTGACGATATAATTAATGGTGCTCAGGGAGACGACATACTTAATGGTGCTCAGGGTAACGACATAATTGATGGTGGTACTGGGAATGATACCCTGATTGGTGGAAATGGCAATGACACCATATTAGGTGGTGCAGATGATGACGTTCTCTATGGAGAAGAAGGTAACGATATTCTTGATGGTGGTACAGGTGACGATACCCTGTATGGTGGTGCAGAGAACGATATTCTCAAAGGTGGCGCTGGTAACGATATCCTCAATGCTGGTACAGGTGACGACACAATCGAAGCTGGTGAGGGTAATGATCTCTTAATTGCTAGTGATGGTAAAGATGCTCTCTTTGGAGAAGCTGGTGATGATAAAATCTACGGCGAACTCGGTAACGATTACCTGAATGGTGGTGACGGTAATGATCTACTAGAAGGTGGTGACGGTAATGATGTACTAGAAGGTGGTGCTGGCAATGATGTCCTAGAAGGCGGTGCTGGTAATGATGCTTGGCTTTCAGGTAATGAAGGCAATGATGTTATTTCTGGTGGCGACGGCAATGATGTTCTTTCTGGTGATGCTGGTGACGATATCCTCAATGGTGGTGAGGGTAATGACCAGTTACTAGGCAACATTGGAAATGACCAACTTGTTGGAGGTGCTGGTAATGATTACTTACTAGGTGCAGATACCGCCACTGCTTTTGGTAAGGGTAGTGTTGATATTATGACTGGTGGTAGTGGTTATGACTACTTTGTGTTGGGCGACAAAAAAGCCTTTTACAATGATGGTGATAATACCTCAGCAGGGTTACAAGATTATGCCCTGATCACCGATTTCAACGCTGTAGAAGACAAAATTCAGTTGGTGGGAAGTGCTGACAATTATGTCTTAGGTCAAGTTGAAGGTATGAAAAAAGGCGTAGGTATTTTCTTAGATACCAACGCAGATGGTCAATTTAACTCGAAATATGAGTTAGTAGGTGTTGTTGAAGGTTCTTCTGAGTTGAACCTAAAAGACTCATCATTCGTCTACATTTAATTTTGTTTTGGCGATCGCAGTTTTTCAGAATTTCGGTTTGCCAGATGTGACAAAGAGATAAATAACATGGAGATGTGGTAGATTTATTTGATGAATCTTTCCACTTCTCCACTTTTTGGTTCTTTTCAGATTCCGAAAAAATACTTAAATATTTTTAGATATGGCTAAAAATCCAATATTGTAGAATATTATACCAGCATTTTAATCTTTAGATAATTCTTATGGCTGTTTTACAAACAAAACAATCAATTCAAACATTATCAACGAAAAAAAGATAAAACAAACATTGATGAAGTAAAAATATTATTTATAGCTCAATTTACAACGATAAATTGTAAATCGTAGGATTACTTATATTGCTATTGTTAATCTCAAAAAAATAAGTAGAGATAAGGTAGCTTCTAAGTAATTAGTAAGTTATCATTATAAATTAAGTTACAGTAAATTTAAGCTTTGTGAAGTACATAAAGACCACACCCGTTATGCGAACCTTTCGCGCAAAATGCAGGGAGGAATTTTTGTATAATCCACTTAAATGAAAAACGCTGTATTTTTTGAATGATATTCAAAATGTCATAAATAATTTATTATTTTTTATTAGTAATGTAATTTTTCCTGCAATGGCTCACTCGATTCAAATTGGCAATCGTAGCGTTACTGCTACAGAAATTATTCCATTGTTAATCAAGCATCAAATGTTGCCGCAGTTGCGACGCATTTTAATTCTTGATGAAGCAATAGCTTCTATTGAAATAACCCAAGAAGAACAAGAAGATGCGATTAAGCAATTTTTGAATCACATGACAACACCTGTGGCACGTTCTGCTGTGATGAAGCATTACGGAATGACAGAGGAACAGTTGCAAGAAGTAGCAATCAACGAATTCAAATTAGAAAAATTTAAGCAAAAAACTGTTGGTTCAAAAGTTGAATCTAGTTTTTTAACTCAAAAATCCCAATTTGATAAAGTGATTTATTCTCTGATTCGTACAGAAAATGCTGAAATAACTCAAGAACTTTACTATCGGATTAAAGCAGGTGAACAATCCTTTGCTGAATGTGCGAAAAGTTATTCAGCTGGAGTAGAAGCACAAACAGGAGGATTAATTGGACCAGTACCCCTAAGTCAACCCCATCCAGCACTTGCTCAAAAGCTCATATCCTCGCAACCAGGGCAATTATGGCAACCAATGCGTTTAGAAAATTGGTTTATTATTCTCAGACTAGAAAAGTTAATTCCTGCCCAGTTAGATGATACGATGCGAAGTCAACTTCAAAATCGCTTGTTTGAAACGTGGTTAACGCAGGAAATGAGTAAGGTACAAATAACAGTCTAAACTTGACAGGAAAAAGAAGTTAATAATTCCGCAGCCATAACATCAAATTTAGTAATCTCATGACTGCTCATAACGCTACGGTTACAGATTTTCTTACGGGCATCTCACCCTTTAACGCAGGGAAAACTTGCCTTAAAATGTAACAATAAATACTATTTTTAGACTAAAAATATGCATCAAAGTTTGACGGCGCCACCAATTGTAACATCTGCCACATCACCTAACCTCACCCTGAAATTCGCTGGTGCCACTATGATCGTGTCCTGCACCTGCTAGTACAATTATATAGACATTAAATAGAAGCATCAACATTGCACTATCTGAGACTCACGGCAACCATAGACTATGATTTGAAAAAACTTGTGCAGATAAACATGCTTGGAACCGCCAAATAACACTATTTTAGCTGCATCGGCAAGTACCACTCCTAATTTAAAAAGCCGGATAGTGGTAAAACATGGTTTCCACCTTTATCTGGATTGAAAAATGCTGTACCAACGCTTAAATCAAACAGTAGCATTATGGCGCCTGCTGTTAATGCTGGTAATCCAAATAACTGGATAATTTGCGCGCTGAAAACTGCCCAAACGAATAGTGGCATACGAAAGAACGTCATTCCCGGCGCCCGCATTTTGACGATGGTAGTAACAAAATTTACACCACCCATAATGGAGGAGACACCAGATACAGCTACAGCAAGCAGCCAAATAAATTCACCGTTGATTAAGTTTCCTGTAGGGTTTTGGGTACTAACTGGGGGATAAGACCACCAGCCAGCTTGAGCCGGTCCACCCGGTACAAAGAAGCTCACCATTAATAATAGACCCGCAACAGGTACCATCCAGAAAGCTGCTGCGTTTAGGCGAGGAAATGCCATATCGCGGGCGCCTATCATTAAGGGTACGAGATAATTCGCAAATCCTACAAGCGATGGAAATGTCCAACCAAAAAGCATCACAGTCCCGTGCATGGTGAATAAACCATTGTACACAGTACGGTCAACAAGGTCGGCTTCTGGAGTGAGTAATTCACCCCTCATAATCATTGCGAAAATGCCACCAACGAGTAGAAATATAAAGGAAGTAACAAGGTATTGAATACCTATTACCTTGTGGTCGTGGCTGAAGCTAAAGTAAGTTTTCCAGGTTGTGGGAGGAAGATGGTGATGTTTTTCAATCACAACGCTGGAACTTTTCTCAACGTTGATGTGTGTCATAGTTAGTTAGGTATTTGTTCGTTGTAAGAACTTTAGTCCTTATCTCAATCACGACCTGTGTAATTAACAACGGGAGGCGCCGCAGGTTCAACACTTTGCCAACCAGTTTTGAAGGGACTATCTTTTGTCAGTGCATATTCGGTAGCAGCTTGGTTAATAGCAGGCGCCGGTTTTTGGTTAGCAGCATGTTTTAACCAGTTTTTGTAATCTTCAAGGGAATCAACTACTACATTTGCTTCCATTGTGGCGAAATAAGTACCGCTAAATTGTGAGTCCATTAAACGGTAAGTACCTTCGCGTGTGGGAGTAAATTCAAAGTCGATTTTGTTTTTGGGGATAATATCCTGTTTGACTCGGAAAGCTGGAACGAAAAAGCCGTGGAGAACATCTTCAGATTCTAAGGCGAGATGAACTCGTTCGTTTACAGGTATATGTAGTTCTGTACTGGAAACATTTTTGTAGGGATAGTGAAACTCCCAAGACCATTGTCTAGCTATAACGCTGATAGGTTGAGTTGTATCAATATTGATATCTGATGCTGATGCTGGTTCAGAAGTTTCAGATTGTTTGTTTTTGTTTTTGTTCCAAAGTCCATCCCAAGGCGCCGCTTCTGCTGACTCCATACCCATTGGCATGTGGAAGTGGTGTTCCATTGGGCCGCGAATAGACATTTGGTCATAAATTTGGTAACTGTAACCAGCAATCCAAATTACTAGTACAATAGGAATGGCTGTCCAAACGACTTCGAGAGTTATATTACCTTCGATTGGTGGACCATCGCTAGTATCATGTTCTGCCACACGATGAAAAGCAACGGCATATAGTAATGCGGCAGTTACAGCAAAGAAAATAAATGAAGCGAGTACTACAAGAAAACTAAATAAATCGTCAATGAGTTGCGCTTCGACTGTAGCTTGAACAGGGAACCAAGAATAAGCTTGCTGTCCCATCCAAAGACTTGCCGCAGTCACTACAACTGTACCAACGGTCAGTGCTAAAAGGTTCCGGATGTTCATGGTTAATGGGCAATCGTCTATCTATTACTTCAACAACAATTTATGAATATTTCCACCCGAACGTAATATCGAGTCAGCGGTATTATGCACACCAAATTCTGCGGCAAGTTGGGCGCCTAATGTACCATGTAGATACAAGACAAACATAATTGCCATACCAGCTAATAAGTAAGTCCACTGAACTTGACGGTCTTCGTCTTTACGCCAGTTAAACCGCTGTAAAGCTCTCCATATGGTCATGCCAACCATAATAGCGAGTAGTAAAACACCACCAACTCCATGCCAAAGCATAGTTTCCATTGCGTGGAGTCCCCATGCGCTGGTTACATCCATATTTGGTTCTGCGAGCATCATTTCGTAGAAACCTGCTGCAACTGTGAAGAATGTAATGATGGATGAACCGAGCATGTTATACCAGCCAACATCGAAGAAGTTTGACTGCTTTGCTGGTAGTGCTAAAAATTTGAATACTGGTTGTTGATATGGAAAGAGTACACCAACAAAATCAAACGTTATGCCAATAATAAACAACCCTAGCGTTAAGTGTACCAAGTTTGGGTGAATTGGAATAATATACGGCAAACCATTGGCGCCGAGATGTGCGCGTAATTGTTCAATGAGTCCTGTTTCCATTACAGTAATCCTTCTTTGAGTGCTTCAACAACAGGGACAGTATGCAAGCCATATATCCAAACGAGTTCGTCACCGAGGAAGACTTGCAAAAACACCAAACCAGTTAATACGATTCCTAGACCTAAGTAAGGAACAGGCAATTTATCAGGAGTTTTTAAACGAATTACATATCGCCAACCTGTAATTGCAGCAATAATTCCAGATAATGACCAACCAATTAGTGTGTGTACACTTAACACAGGTTGTGCCATATCATATGGATGTGCTAACCCAGCTTCAAACTGACCAAAAATGATAGCCACGAACACAGCAACGGTGGCAAGACACATATTCCACCAACTGACCTCGAACAAACGCGCGTTCTTAGTAAAGTAGCCAATAATGTCGCATACAAAGGCAAACAGCACCATTGCGATTACAAAGTGAACAATGATGGGGTGAATAGTGTCGGGATATGGTAGACCGTGGTCATTCAACTTTTGCAGAAGCTCAAACATAGTATTCTCCTGGGTACACCTCTGAAAGAAACAAAACTTTACAGTTAATACAATTGTTAAGGAATTGAAAAATTAAAAAAGTTCAAATGGTGACTTTTAGAAGTAATTTTTAATGTTCGGCATGAGATTCTTTGTTCGATGTTTAGTTCGATGTTTAATATTGACAGGCACGATAAACCTATGTAGAGACGTGATATATCACGTCTCCACAATCATGAAATAATAACGCGCTATTTATTTATACATATATACTGATATTTGCGTAAGTTCGACAGCCAGTAAGACTTAAGCAGTATTGCATTGACTTTTATATGCTAGTAGCCATAATAAATAACTCCACATATAGATGACAGTTACAACCTATTTATTCAATTATAGCTTTATATTTTTTTAATCATAATTAATTGAATCAAATTATGTGTCTGATAATAACAGTAAAAATTTGATAAATGTTATTAGAGAACTCCATGAAAAAAATGCCCAATGTCATTCTGAACGCAGTGAAGAATCTCACAGAGGTGTGACCTTGCGGAAAAATTATGTTTACGTTACGCCCCAAGATGCTTCGTTCCTCAGCATGACACAACAGGATCATTCATTTTTTGGCTCACTCTTACTAAACAAAATAATGCCGCATATTCATTTTTGGAAATACAGTAGGATTGCAATCTGCAAATAAGTGTTTATACGTAGAAAAAATAGTAATAAATTTACTATTTTTTATTATTTCTAGGCAAATAATATGCGGAAACTTTACCTGAAATAGCCCCAAGTTACTTAAACTTAAGATGTAGCCAAAGCTACTAGATTAAGTTAAAAAATTTTTGATTGCCCCTTGAAGCAGTTGCATAGTCCAAACCGACTAAATGTAATCGCAGTGTATCTATAACATTTAAACCTTAAATTTCCGGAGACTTAAACGTGAAAAATACTTTCAAAAAACTTTTAATCGGCGCCTCAATGGTTGTTGGTGCAAGTGCGATTGCTTCAGCTCCTGCTCATGCTGCTAGCCTGACTGGCGCTAGTATCGGTGGCAGCAATCAGAACGACTACTTCGTTTATGATGTCGTTAATGGCAAAACTCAAACAGTAGACAAAAATCCGGCGAATATACAAAAAGTTTTAGGTGGTAGCGTCGCTAGTCCGACTGGAAACGTGGAGTTAGCAGCAAGCAGTGAAACATCAGGTTTTAATTTCAACAACAATACTACATTAACAGGACAAATTGGTGGCAAAAATATTACCCTTAGCAGTTTGACGGCATCTGACTGGAATAGCACCGTTACTGGTGGACTGACTTTTGCTCAAAAATGGTTCAATGATGCTTTAACTGCAAACGGCTTTGGTAGTATTGTCGGCAGCAGTAACGTTCTAGCACAAGGAATATATAATGCTGCCTTGGTTAAGTTTAATACTACTGGTGGGCGCCAAAGATTTAGCGACCCCAATATCTCTTATGTCAACCAAGATGATAGCACTGGTGAAATCAAGATTGGGCTAGCAGGTCACTTGGATGCGACCTCTCTGTTATTTGCTGGTCTGAGTACTCAACAGCAAGGACTCGTAAATACGTTTAGAACCAAAACAGGTCCAATACAAGCAAGTGAAATTGTTAAAGTTTCTTATAATGGTGGACCATCTCAACTTCTCTATAGTTTCAGTGCTACCGAGTCTGGGCTAGTTGCTGCGGATGATAATAGATCACATAATGGCAACTACGAAGTTAAATTCCAAGGCATAGTGCCACCACAAGCAGTGCCAGAACCTTCAGTAATGCTCGGTGTGTTCGGTGTTGCTAGTGTCTTTGGAGTGCGACGTAAGCTGAAAAAAGCACAAGCATAGCTCAAGAGTTCTATTTACAACGAATCAAAATTGATGTGGCGGGAAATTGGTTATCCAACTAACCAATTTCCCGCTACATTTTTTGGGAGCATCCCAATTTGGAAAAAAGATGTCATGCTGAGGAACGTTAACGCAGTTTTCCCGCAGAGTAGCATCTAAAAAAGCCTAAATTTCATTAATGGTTGGGCAGAAAAAAATACTCGTCCTCAAGTACCAAGTAATGAAAAGGGACGAAGAAATAAATTGAATGGTATGCTTGCCGTTGATGCATTAACAGGAGAAGAATATCTTGAATTAAAATCTAAATCAAAAACGGAAGACGTTTCTGAGTATTTTGCATCGCTTGTGAGCGACTGTGTTCAAGAGGGATATAATAAGCTAAGTATAATTTTAGATAATAATTCCACACATAAAATGAAAATGCAACTTCAACTACAAACTCATCTATCTAATTTAAATATCCAAGATAAAATTATTGTATAATTCATTTACACTCCACCTTACTCACCAAACTTTAATGAGCGTTGAGTATCTTATTCATCTTTTACGACTTAAATTTTTAGTAACCGTTCACAGGATTTTTCTAGTTACCGCAGAAAATAAGTACACATTGATGGTAGATTGAGAGGCATGGATGTACAGTGCCTCTTTTTCGGGATTGAAGTCCCCAACTCAGATTGGGAAAAAACTCCCCCCAGTGTCAAGGAACTGGTGGCGCGACGTGAAAGTCGTATGAGTAGGATTCCTACGAACTGAACTGGTCAGCCGTCTGACCTCAGAGAGCAGAAATCTGGTTCCCAAGTAAAAGGGTCATCGACCCCGGTCACGATAAAGCTGGTAACGGCAATATTGGAATGCAGACCACTGAAGCCACACGGTGATATTTATCACCTAACCGAAGTCACGGAAACCAAGTGAGGGCAAGGGAAAGATATGAAGGGTTAAGGCAACTGAACCATCGTCAGCTTCGTAATCTTTGATACATGGGTGAAAATCGCACCCTGACGATATATGACTTGACTACACCCATAACCAAAAAGGTAGAAGGACGGATTTTTAAATCGCTCGTTAAAAATCAACTGCCAAAAAGCTTCTTCCGGAGTACAGATGGAACCCATAATATCGCAGGTTCAGGATACGAAACACGGTAAACCTCAACTGGTCTGGGTGTAACCCAGTATCAATGTCGTAAGACAAAGAGATGCCAAGGGAGGTAAGGGAGGGTGAAAAAAGCGAAAGCCTTTTCGTAATCAAAAGGATAAAGGTTGAGGAAACAATATTACCTGACGTTGAAAATACGGCAAACTTTCACCTGGTCTCGGACGAAATTGAATCATCAGTAAGAAGTAAATGTACTTTTATGAGCAATAGACTTGGTAACAAGATTGCACAAGAAGGCGTTATTAAATCATGGGCTGACATTAACTGGAAGTCCGTGACTCGTAACGTAAAGAAACTGAGAATGAGAATTTTTCGTGCTACCCAACAAGGTAAATTGCGTAAAGCAAAGAGCCTGATAAAACTGATGCTAAGGAGTACCTCTAATATTCTTCTTGCTATCAGAAAAGTGACACAACTTAATCAAGGTAAAAAGACCGCTGGGGTTGATGGTTATGTTGCCACTACGCCTACGGATAGAGTCAAATTAATTGACCTAGTTATAGCGCATAAACCAAAGGATATATTACCCGCAAAACGAGTTTATATTCCCAAGGGAAATGGTAAAAAAAAGAGACCACTTTCAATTCCCACCATTGTCGATAGGGTCAAACAAGCGGTTGTTCTTAATGCTTGGGAACCATACTTTGAAACAACCTTCGAGCCAAACAGCTATGGATTTAGACCTCGAAGGTCTACTCATGATGCAATTGAACAAGTATTTATTAGATTTGCTTGTAGCAAAGATATATGGATACTTGATGCTGATATAAAAGGAGCATTCGACAACATTAGTCATAATTTTCTATTAGAAAAAGTCAAAATGTTGCCGGGAGTAGAATTCATTAAAGGATGGCTAAAAGCTGGGTATCTCGAAAGAGAAGTGTTTAACTACACGGAATCTGGAACACCACAAGGTGGTATAATTTCTCCACTTCTATCTAACATAGTTTTAGATGGAATCGAGAAACATATAAGCGGATTATCCTATAAAGTTGAGCGCTACAAAAAGGACAAAGATGGCAACGTAGTCATTAACAGACAAGGTAAAAATCAAGGCAAACCGCAGGTAAAAAAAGTTGAAGATAAATGTCCATTTGGTTTCATTAGATACGCCGACGACTTTATTGTGACAGCACCTAATGCCAAATGTATGGAGGTAGTTATATCTCATATAACCACCCTACTTCAAGAAAGAGGTCTGGAACTTAATATCGAAAAAACTAAGATAAGACATACTGAACAAGGTATTGATTATCTAGGTTTTAATATCAGGAAATACAATGGTAAAACTATCATTAAACCTGAAAAACAAAAAGTTCTCCGCAAAATCCAAGAAATCAAGACATGGCTGAAGAATAACAATAATATATCCGTTTCAGCCCTCATCAACTACTTAAACCCTATTATAAGAGGATTTGCATATTACTACCGAACTGTTTGCTCCAAAGAAGTTCTCAGCTACTTTGATTGTGAAATATGGAAGGCACTTTATAAGTGGGCACGCAAAAAGCACGGAGGCTTAAGTCGTAAAGAAGTAGTAAAAAAATACTTCAATGTTGGCATAAAACACCCAGATTATAATAAATGGGACTTCCTAACAATAACTAAAGACCGAAGAGGAAAAGAAAAAGTACTCGCTTTATTTAAAGCCTCTTCCGTCGAGATAGTTAGACACGTTAAAGTCGCGGGTAGAAATTCTTCGGATGACCCTAACCTGATTAAATACTGGGAAAACAGAGCCACAAAATATGGCAAAACTATTTTTGCAGCTAATAGCAAAAGTGAAAAAATAGCCAAAAGACAAGGCAATAAATGTCCGGTATGTGGCGAACACATCCACAACGGAGAACCGCTTCATTTACATCATCTTATTCATGTAAATAAAGGCGGTACGGATAAAGTGGAAAACTTAGTTTGGATGCATGAAGCCTGTCACAAAATAACTCATACTAAGGGGTCTAAAAAGGATAAACCTGAGTTAACAGATAATGATTGGGTAGTCACTGAGGCTTGAGCCGGATGATGGGTAACTGTCACGTCCGGTTCTTAGGGGAGTGCGGCAGGGCGACCTGCCAATCTTACCCGACGAAAAGTTGGGACAGCTCGTAAAACAGTCAGAAAAAGAATTAGCGGAATCTGAGTCTAAAAATCAGGAGCTTTTAGAAAAAATAAACCGTACATCAAATAATTCTTCGTCTTCGCCATCAAGCGACCCACCAGGCACTCCTAAACCTCAAAAGAAAAAGAAGAGTGGTAAAAAACGCGGTGGACAACCAGGACATAAGAAACACAGCAGATTTTTGTATGAACCATCTGAATGTGAATCCGTATTAAACCACCACCCTATTACTTGTAGCTGTTGTGGCGAGAAATTAAGCGGGGAAGATGAAAACCCTTACCGTCACCAAATAGTAGAAATTCCTCCCATTAAACCAATAGTCGTAGAACATCGCTTACACCAACTGGTGTGTGATATTTGTGGAACTTCCACACGTGCGGCATTACCTCTTGATGTAAACCCAAGTGGATATGGAACTCGTGTAGTAGCTCTGGTTGCTGTTTTGAGTGGATTATACCGCCATAGCCAGAGAATGGTACAAAGTGCGATGAGTAACGTGTTTGGAATTCCAATGTCACTGGGTACAGTTAATAAACTCAGGTTTGAAGCAAGCTCGGCACTCGAAAGCATAGTTGAAGAAGCCAAAACCTACGTACAAAACTCAAGGGTGGTAGGTGCGCTCCGTTACAAGCTTCTCTCAAGGCAATGTCGATGGGTGCAATCAGAAAAATAGTAAGGCTTGGCTCTGGGTGGCGGTTACACCCCTAGTGGCATTTTTTCAGATCACACTTTCTCGTTGTACTGAAACCGCTAAAGACTTGTTAGGTGAGAAGTTTAGCGGCTTTTTAAATTCAGATCGCTACGCTTCATACAATTGGGTTAGCTTGGAGCAACGTCAATTGTGCTGGGCACACTTAAAGCGTGAATTTATAAAAATCTCAGAGCGTACAGGAGTTTCAAAGCAAATCGGAGAAACTCTTTTACAGCAACAAGAAGAATTATTTAATCTGTGGTACCAAGTTCGAGACGGAACCTTGAAACGTAGTGAGTTCAAGCTTTTAGTTCAACCGATTCGTAATTCTCTAAAGTCCTGCTTGGAAGAATCCGCAAACTATGAGGTTGGAACTCGCGAGAAAACTCCGTTTGCCAAAACTGTCCGTACTTGTCGGCAACTTTTAAAAGTTGAACCAGCTTTATGGCTGTTTGTCGATGTTGAAGGTGTAGAACCAACTAATAATGCTGCTGAGAGAGCCATACGCCCTGCTGTTATATGGCGCCGAACCAGTTTTGGCTCTCAAACACTCTTCTGGTAGTAATTTTGTTGCTCGAATGCTTACCGTTGTAACTTCTTTAAAGTGTCAACGTCGCAACGTATTGGAGTTTATGACCAACGCAATAGGCGCCCGACGCAATGGCACGTCTGCTCCTTCTTTGCTACCCGAAGTAAAAGTATAATCACTCTGCTAGTAATAAATGTTGCTTAATTGCAATAACTCATACCCGTTAATTTACTTTGCTCCCATGTGGAGAGCGGGTAGGAACTTCATGGTTGGAAACCTTATAATTATTGGAATGCGTTGTATTTAAACCAATTTAAAACCTGTGGTCGATTACGATTATTCAGCTATAATTTATAATTAGATATTGTCTGATTAGTAAATATTCGCTCTCTGTACTCTGCATCTAAGACGAGGGCGCATTTACTTGGCGTTATTCTTAACAAGCGCTAATTTTGAGGTAAGTTTGGAGAGGCGCCTGTATTTAAGTCGAATCTTTATATAGATTATTACCAGGCGTATGATTGTATTTTTTTGTAGTAATCTATCATACATTATTAGTGATTTTCCAGCGGGAAGGGAGTAAGACGGAATCACTGGTGTCAGGTCGGTTTTGTGGATTGTAAGTGCGATAATAGGGGCTAGTTTTATTTCTAAACTTTATTGAGCAAGAATTTGTCTACTTCTATACCTAAATCTTTTTGATAAAAATCCAGTAAACCTGTTAAAACTATATCTCTAGAAAATTCATCTTCTGCTCGCTTTCTAGCATTTTCACCCAGGCGTAAGCGTAAAGCAGGGTCTGAAGCTAATTGAATAATTGTCTCTGCAAGAGCTTCTTCATTGTTAAAAGGAACTAATAAGCCTGTTTGATTATGTTTGATTATACAGCGAATACCTGGAATATCTGTACCAATTAAAGCTTTTCCTGCTGCTGCGGCTTCTAGTAGAGAGTAGGGAAACCCTTCATGTTTGCTTGGTAAAGTTAGTACATCGCAAGCTGCGTAGAATTCACGTAAGTCTGCTAAATAACCTAGTCCTTTAACTCCTGGAACTGAATGTTTTAATGCATTATCACACTCAGTTGCTGTACAGCCCGCAATGAGAAGATAATTGTTTTTTAGACCTAAA
Source organism: Calothrix sp. PCC 7103 (assembly GCF_000331305.1). Classification (GTDB taxonomy): domain Bacteria; phylum Cyanobacteriota; class Cyanobacteriia; order Cyanobacteriales; family Nostocaceae; genus Dulcicalothrix. The sequence goes on from NZ_KB217478.1 coordinate 3,807,380, forward strand.
CCAGACTTTTCCCATGCTTTTAATAGTAGATGGAAGCCTTTTCGCTTAACTGGTCTTCCTACATAAGCTAAAACAAAATTTGCTTCAGTTACATCAAATTTTTCTTTTGCTTTTTGAATAAAATTCTCACTAAATTTAAAATCATTTATATTTATTCCCACAGCAGAACCATGAGCAATTACTGAACCTTTACCTTTCGGTAGAAGACCATCAGTTTGTGCTGCCTCCAAATTAGAATTGCTGACTAGCAAAACATGAGTCGCCAGTTCTATATTTAACTTTTCTAAACTTTGTAATAGCCAGCGCAAAATTCCTTGGTATCCCAAATATGGCAAACCATGATTGTGATAAATTCGTACAGGTACTTTTTCAAGGTAAGCAGCTAGAAGCGGAATAACAGATGCACGGCTTTGATGGGCATGAAGAATTTGAGGTTTGGTAGCTCTTAATTGATAGCGAAATTCAATTAATCTACTGTAAAAAACAAAAGGATTTTTAGCTAAATCGCTAGCCACTAATTGTTTGGGTACATTCAGTTGTTCGATTACTGTGGTGTGTTTAAGGTTGTTTTCAACCCACAGTTCTGTTTCAATGCCATTTTGATTTAAAAAAGCAACAAGCGGCATTACAAAAGAACGAGCGCTGAATGGGAAATGAATATTATGAATAACTTTAACCATGATTGCTCACTCTAGAGGTAATTTTTGTTGCTGAATAATTTCTAATCCTGCATGTGCTATTTGTAATTCTTCGGGTTTCAAACCTTTATATCTTCTAGCCACGAGATAATTAGTCATACCGAAAGAATCAAGAATCAAAACAATCCATAATTTAAGTATTTCTTTTGATAATTGGTAAACATATTTGTGACTAAGTTTATTAAAATTATCATGAATAATATTTAGTAACCCAAGACTAGTACCTAAGTAATTACAAAAGGAAAAATTTCCGCTTTCCCGGTAATAAAATAAAGGTTCGGATAAATTCAAAAACTTAGTTTTTTCAGATGTTCTACACCATAGTTCTGCATCTTCTGAACGCATAAAAATAAAGTTTTCAGAATAGGGATTTTGACGAAACCATTTGGTTGAAGCTGCTACAGTTGGATGCCAAAAACTATGCCGTGCAGCATAGCCAAATTTTTGTTTCTGTGGGCTAGCTCTGAAACCAACTACATGAGAATTTACATCTATTGAATAGGCAGCAGTTCCAATAACTGTATTTTCGTCATGTTGAAGCAATGCTTGATATTGCTTTTCCAAACGTTGAGGATGCATGATATCATCTGCATCCATTCGGAAAAAATAAGGAGCATTAGCAAGTTGAATCATTTGGTTTAGCCGCACGTTTAAACCAAATGATTTCCCATCACCATAAACCCGCACTCGTTTATCTTTAGTACTTTTAGCAAGTGTAAGAGAGTCATCTGTAGAACCATCATCAATTAAAATCAGTTCCCAATCACCAAAAGTTTGAGCGAATATAGATTTTAGTGCTAGTTGGAAATATGAGCCTGGATTTTTGAATGATATACCGATAGAAATTTTAGGGCTAGTCATAAATACAAAATATACATATTGTATATAAAGCAGATTAATAATAGGCGCAACAATAACGAACTCAAATTATTGATAGGGAAATAATCTTCCAGGTAAACCCGAAGCTGTAAATATTTCTTTTCCAAACAAGCGCCAACTGGCTTCAAAAAGTATTCTCCTGGCTGCTCGAACACCGCGTTTACGACCATAAATCAAATTGCAAGTAAAGACTAAAACTATTCTGAAAATTTTTACTAAAAAGTTTTCGCGATATTTTGCCAATACTGACTCAAATGAAGTATTTTTTGACGTATCATTATTATTGAAAAATTGATCGCGAGATTTAATTGCAAATTCTAACAGTTCTTTCATCCGTATATCATAAGTATGTTCAGATGTAGTTCTAATAAAACCAGCTTGAGCTATACTGTCTCGCTCTTGTGGATGAGCAAGAAAATACTTAATTTTATCTGCTAAATCTTCTGTTGAATGAAAAGCAACTATCTCTTCATTTAAAACATACGAACGTTCTAACTCAGAAGCATATTCTGTGATAAGAAAGCCACCAGCACCTGGAACTTCAAAAGTTCTTGCTTTTACTTGATTGGGACCCTTGTAAGCATTAGCAAAATTCAAACTAATAACAGACTCTCGCATAATGCGCGGTATTTCTTCTGCTGCTACCGAACCATTATCCCAACCATGACCAAAACAAGTTACTTCAATACCCAGTGATTTCAGTTCGCTAATTCGTTGTTTCCTATCACCATGTGCTGCACCGACAAATGAGACTTGATAACGGCATTGTGATGCAGGTATAGGTTCTTGAAGCATTTGTGAGTTAGCTGCCCACTGTGTTAATAATACATTTTGAATACCATCTTGGTGATACTTAGAAACAGATTCGGCATAAGTTGTGGTCATCGAATGGTATTTAGTGCCAATAAACCGAGATACTTCCCGATATTTCCAGGAGTCATCAGTTGTCCAGGAAATAGTTGCTACATCTCCTCGTGATTGAATAATTTGCAATGTTTCCAACCAAATTTCGTAATCTCTCTGAATTGTGAGCATGACATCTGGTCTTTCTTGTTCAACCATCTGCAACAGTGATTGATTCAGTTCTGCATAGTTAGCAAATTTAGTTTTTTCCCAAGAATCAAAATGAATAACTTTATGTCCTAGTCTTTCCAGAGCAGGGACAAAAGCAGCATACTCAGTACCGATTCCACGAGTTGGATCGCCATATTGATATTTACCAAAGACACATAATACTTTCATATAGTAATTAAGCAGTTTTTTTTATCGCGGTTACATGATACCCAATTGTGAAACCTTTATTTTTATCAAGGTTATCAAGAAAATGACACGTAATAGGGAGAATAAATGTAAACCAAGGTAAGAGGAATAACCATAGAGGAAGCCAGAGTAAACACAAAACTATATTGATATTCAATTTCCAAGGAATGGTAGTTTGAGCAAAACGGATGCTTTCCTGACCATAATGTTTAAAGAATCCTCCATTCGGTTCTATAAAAATATCTGAGAAACCAGCTTCAGTCAAGAATTTTTCATACCAATAGGGGGTATAACCACCATAAAAATGGTACGGTTCTTGGTGGATACCTGAGCCAAGGGGAGCAGTCAGCAGGAGCTTACCACCAGGCTTAAGTATTCGAGAAAATTCATATATAACTTTAATCGGTTCAGGTACATGTTCTAATACTTCAGTGCATAAAATAGCATCAAAGTTGGCATCAGGAATTGGAATATTAGTTGCATCGCATACATAATTTATTTTACCATATCCACTATGACCTCGTAGTTGTTCTGGTGATAGTGGTGTAAAATCCTGGGTTTTATAATCACAATGGAGAAAATATTCGCGGTAAGGACAAGAACCTGCTCCTACATCTAGAATAGAATTGTTCACTGGAATTAGAGAAGCTTGTTTGGCAACCCACTTATCTCTTTCTACTAAGTTAAAGTTGAGAATTTTACTTGTTTGAAAGTATTGTTTTAATAAATTCATAAACTTTTTAGATTGATAAAAAACTAGTTGATTTTATTTTTGGTAAATACAAACATTCCGCAAGCATATTCTGAATTTATTGCTGAATCTAAATTTACTTCATCAAGATAATTTTTGTTATCATCAGCAAAAGAAAAATCAACTAAACTTAAAGCACTAAACATTTCAATAACTGTGTTTGGCGAGAACACTCGATGTGCATTGAAGCATATTCGCTCTCTACCAATTGGAACTGAAATATATAAATAACCATTTGGCTTTAGTATCCTACTGAGTTCTTTAGCAGCTTTAATACTTCCATCTGGGTCAAGAGGGTCTCCGTAGCGTCCTAAACCAATATGTTCAATGACATGCAAACAAGAGAGAGACTCAACAGATTCATCAGGGAAAGGTAAGTTTAATATATCTCCTTGAGTACAACTTAAACCCTGAAGCGATGTTTGTAAGGGACGATAATCGATGAAAGTAGTATTGATAAAGCCACTGATAGTACCAATTAATCGAATATCAGATGCCACATCTACATGCTGTAAAGCCTTTCTAGAAGACAGTTGTCGAGCAAGCCAACAAGATTGATAAAAGTAATGTGGATCAAATGAAGTATGCGATGTATCATCTCTAAAACAAGGATAGCTATCCCAGAAATGTATCACCTCTTTTTCATTAACTAAATAATTAAATTTTAGATAGTCACGAACATACTTGGGAATACTCAAAAAACCTAGTATTTTTGATAGATCAAGAATACTGTTAATCCATCTTAATATGAAACTAGAACTAATATTCATATGACTTTTATAATCCTTAAGTTATCTACAATTGTGCCTTTAGAAACCTTTTTAATTGTAAATTTACTACCTACATACGCTCTCCATCTTGCTTTATAAGTGTAAATAGATTCGAGTAAATAGGATGAAAATCTGGAAGTTTTTTGCGGCATCATCCTTTTTTGTATTAATTGTCTTTCTTGTTTATATTTTTTTGAGGAAGAAGATTTTTGACAAGCATGTTTTCTAAAAGCACTGAAAATAAATGGTGCATATATCGTTTTACCATTTAATGCAATATTTAGAAAGAAAGAATAGTCAGCAGCATATTTTAGCTGAGTATCTAAACCACCAATACAATCATAAATACTTTTTCGCCAAAAACAAGCATCTTGAAGAGGTGTCCAGCCTCCATAAAGCATCATTTTTTCCAAGGATTGAACATAACCTGAAGAATGACTAATCACACGATTATATTCGTCTATATAAAGATCATCACCAAAGATTAAATCAGTATCAGTTTCTGTAAGAATTTCTCGTGCTTTTTCCAAAGCTCCTTTTAGTAATATATCTCCTGAGTTGACCCAGCACATAAATTCCCCCGTACATCTGCTGAATCCTTTTGCTATTCCATCAGCATATCCTTTATCTGGTTCACTAACCCAACCAGTTAAATCGTTTTCATACTTCTTGATAATTTCCACATCATTTCCGGTCGAACCTCCATCAATCACAAAGTATTCATCTCCAGAACGCAAGTTAGAAAGTACGGATTCAATGGTATCGGGGAGATAATTCGCCATATTAAGATTAGGCGTGACAACTGAAAATCGATATTTTTCCATATTTTTGAGGGAATTAATAAAGAAAATAATAGATAAATTTATTCATTCATTCATAACTATTAGATTTATCGAGTAAATCTTTCATATTAGAATTATAAAGCTGATCTAGTAAAGGAATAATACATAATGCAATGTTATAAGTTGAGACTGCTGCAAAAGGTGGGAATGCAAACATTTTACAAATAATTATAGTTATTACTAAAACTTTTGTTAAAAAGGTTTTACAACATCGAAAAATGAAAACCATAGCGCATAAAGATATTACCATACCTACCAAGCCTGACATCAATGCAGCATCCATAACATAGTTATGAAAGCTAAAACTAAATTTGCCGCCTAAATTGGTATTCAAGTCAGCATTAAACAAATAAATTTTATCTAAGTTTGAAAAGAAATCAGCCCATAGATCGAACCTACCGGACTCCAGCAATTTGTCTTCAGAACCCTCAAATCTTTGAAAAATTGACAAATTACCAATACTTGTTGTAACAACTTGATATACAAAAGGTAGAAATCCTAAAGAAACTATAGCGACAGTAAATATTTTTTTTCTTGACTTGCATTCAAATTTTAATTTTGTATATATGAGCAAGAAAAAATTAACTATATAAATAAATAAACATCCTCTAGAACCAATAGAAAGAAGAAAGAGGCTTGACAGAATAAAATATAGAAAAGTAGATAATCTCAATCTTGTAAAATAAAAAGAATAAAGTAAAAAGAATGTTGGAGCTGACAAAATCTCCCAAAAAGCGCCACCAGCAACAGGTCCTAAAAATGGATAATTAATTTCTAAGGATTCTTGATTATTTACTAAATAATAAATTTGGCTCAAATTATATTGTTTAGTTGAAAGAATAATTAAAATAAATAATGCAATTAATAAAAATGAAGATATAAATATATAAAAAGATTTTTTTATGAGTTGAATATTATACTTTACATTGCTAATTAATACAAATATAATCGCTATTGTACTGCTTAAAATTAAATTTTTAGACCCATATTCTATTCCTTCTTTTAAAGATATATCAGTATAGTCATTAAAAAAAACACCAATTGCTGGAGCAGCGAATAGAAAGATTCCAATAATCATCTCTCTTGATTGCTTAGAAATATATAGCTTGAATTTAGACTGAATAATCCTTAATATTAAAAGCCCAGAGAATAAAAGTAAAACATTTATTACCCTTGGATTAGTTATTGCCGTTAAAGGTAAAATACCACATGATATATATATATATGTTTCTCGTGTATTGATTCTAAAGTTCATAGCAGCTTTATTTTCAGTTAATTTATACATAAAGTCTATAATTATGCAGCAGTATTTACATCTTAAATATACATTCAAAAATTGCTGTTACTATTAGAAGTTGATTCTAGAATTTCTTTGTATAGATTAATGTATTTTTTTGCTTGTAAATTAAGTGTAAATTGTTGTTCTACTTTTGTTCTAGCGGCAAAACAAAATTTATTATACCTATCTTCATCTTCCAATATATAACTAATTCCATTGGCTAAGTCATCATGATTTAGATATTCAGCAAGGTATCCATTTTGGAGATGATCTACGATGTCTTGAAAACCAGTTGACTTAAAAGCGACAACGGGAGTTCCGCAAGCTAGTGACTCCATTGCTGTCTTACCAAATGCTTCTTGCGTCGATGGAGTGACAGTTACATCTGCTGCTGAATATGCTGAGGCTAAAAGTTGATCATCTTGTAGAAAACCAGTACAATGAATCTTTATAGGTAAACACATAAAATCTTTGGCTTGAGAAGAGCCAACTATTAAGAGTTCACTTTTTTCCACAAAATCAGGATTGCTACAAAGTCTTCTTAAAGCTGCAATCAAATATTGATAGCCTTTTCTTTTACTTTCTGTAGCAGCTATTGCACAAAAAAGTATTATATTTTTGTTTACTGGAAGATTAAATCTTTTACGGGCACTTTCTTTTGGTATTGGCTTGAACTTAGATTCATCCAGAGCATTATGAATCACTTCTATTCTTTTATTTTGAAATAGGCTACTCTCTTTTGCACGTTCCGCCAACCAATTGCTAATTGCTACAATTGTAAAATCAGTATTTTTCCAAGCATTCCACTTTCTGTTCCAAATTTTTCGAGATAAATCGTTATCGAAGTGAGAATCTAGTTTTGGACATGAGCCACATGAATTTGTATACATTAAGCAATCATCAGAATAGTGACAACCTCCAGTAAATGCCCATAAATCACGAAGTGTCCAAAGTACTGGTACTGAAAATTTAGCTATACTCTCTAACCGCAGGAACCCATTACCAATCCAGTGTAGATTAATTACGTCTGGTTTTAAGCGTTTAACTTGATAAGGAGTCAAGTTAGGCATCCAAGAAACTGAGAATGTTTCAGAATCGCGATTAGGATATAAATGAAGTGGCAATCTGTCCAATTTAGAATTAAGCTCGTGTAACAGGTTAGAAAAATTTTGTTCTGCTCCAATTACAGAATTATCACTACTTAATTTTTCTCGTACTAGCATTATAGATTCTACATTTGCACCCAAAAGCGCTTGATGAAGCCAATATGCTCCACGAGCAGCCCCAAATTTTATATCAGCAGTGCTTAGATGAACTACTTTCATGATTGTTAAATCTTAGTTTGTTTTCTATTATAAATTGTATCTTTCTCAAGCCGGAATCAATTCTAGCTAATGGTCTAGATTTCAGCATTTTATTAAAATAGATTATATCTGCATTTGTATCCTTCAATATGAATTTCGGATGTTGCAATGGAAATTGCATTTCCTCAGTTGAGAGGTTGGCAAGAGGACTCCATTCAACTTTTGTATGTGTAGCATCTGGACCAAATCCTATATTAGTAACCAGATTTTTAGTTGGCTTTATCGAAAGACCACCTTGACAGACACAGGACAGATGCCAAGAGTAATCCCAAGTATCTATTTCACCAGAATGTACACGCTGCCAATTTTTTGATCTTAATTTAAATTCTTGCTCACAACAGAAAATATCTTTAAAAAGGGAGCTTTGCTTTACTACATCATCCCAGTAGCTAATATTGACATCATAGAATTTCCATGCTCTTCTCCAGCTTGCCCAACCCCATATACCTGTGACTGTTGAAAAATAGTAACTTTGGTCGGGAAATGAGCCTGAAATTCCATAGTTGCATCCGCTAATATGCATAACACGGTTATCATATCTATAGTGTTCCAGAAGCTCTTCGCAAAAGCGAAAAAAAGTAAGATGAGGAAGGCAATCATCTTCTAGAATTATTGCTTCTTCAACATTTTCAAATACCCAATCTAGTCCACTTGCGACTCTTTTTTTACAGCCCAAGTTAACATCGGAATAATTAGTTAATACCTCACACTCCCAATCAACTTGTTTAATAATTTCACGAGTATCTTTACATTTTTCTACTTCACCAGGTTTATCTGTACGGGGACTATCTGCAACAACTAACAGCTTAGGAGGTTTAGCTTGACGGATGGCTTCAAATACTTTTGCTGTAGTATCTGGACGATTAAATATTAAGAAGGCAACTGGAGTTTTCATCATCTAAGATTATTTCTAAATATAAAACAAAAGTAAATATATTAATTTTTCATTAAATGAACCCATAAAGCACTTCCACCAACCTCTTTATAATTTTCAAATATTAGTTTTTTGAATTTTATTTTCAGATAATATAATCTAAATGGAAGTGATATTTTTTTAATTATTTTGTTTTTGGAAAGAAAATTCTCTATTGTATTATCGTTCTGAATATCTCTGAGGTATTTATATAAAGTAAATTTATTAAGAAACAACTCAAAATCTGAATCCTCAACTTTATAATCATTGATTGTCCACCCAAATTTTTCAGCAATAAGTTCAAATGTTTTTTTGTTATATCGACCAATATGGTTTGGAGGCATGTCTAGTAAAGCACCATTAGACTCATTGAAGTTAATGAATTTTTGATTAGGAACAGATATGAACAAATGAGCTTTATTTTTAGTAATACTATTTAATACATTAAATGTAAATTCCATATTATCTAAATGCTCTAACACTTGAAATAGACATACTATTGAAAACTTTTGTGACCATTCTTCTGATTTTTGCCTGAAATCTATTGGATATACAGTTATACCCATTTTTTTTAGTTGTTCTATCCCATATTCACTATATTCCGTTGCCGTAATTCGTGTAGATGGTAATTTTGATAAAATCTTCTTGGTAAATGAGCCATCACCAGCACCTATTTCTAGAAAATTCAATTGGCTATTTGAATCTATAATTGTATTTTCGATAATCTTACTTATAGAATTGAAGGTTTCTTCAAACTCAAACTTCCATTTTGGATAACCTGTCCTTTGATAGGCTAAATCATAAAATATCTTATCTCCTCCCATATATGGATTCGCATAGCCAAAGCCACAGTTTTGACATTCTAATACTTGGCACTTGTTTTTTCCCCATAATTTTAATAAATGTTGACTAAGTTGAGTATATTTTTTGCTTGATTGATTTGGGATAAAATGTTTTGCTGATTGTTCATTTGTCACTTCGTATAAAATTTTGTAACTGTTATTTCCACAAACCGGACAATTAAATTTATTTGAGCTTGTCATAAATATAATTAACATTTAAACAACAACTAATTATCTATAGGTTTTTGAGCTTCCATATACAAAGTTTCCCAAGCTCTTTCCTCTCTATCTTTCAATAGAGAAATATCGCTTCCTTTCATAAAACTAACTTCTCGAATATTAATAAATCCCGATTTATTTAAACATTTTTCGAGTAATTCACTGTCCCATAGAGAAAGATGAAAGTAGTCTTGGGTTAAGGTTCTCATTGCCTCACAACCTGTCTCCCATCTGTTAAACTGCTCGTTTACTTCTTGTCCGCAGTAGTGATTCACATATTTCCTTAAATCAGGGACAGTGACTCGCAGCCAAGCACCTGGTTTCATGGTTCTATATAGCTCCTGAATCAATTGTATTCCTTGGTTTGGATAAAGATGCTCAAGAGTATGCTCTGTAAAAACACCATCCCACACATTGTCATCACAATTGAGAGGAAATCGTAGATCCAACATCCAATCGTGCCAATTAGTATTTTTGTCAATAAGCAATCTCAAACGAAATTGAAAAAAATCAGCATTCACCCAACCTTGCAAATAGGTCTTTCCACACCCTAAATGAAGTAAATTTTTACTATATTCTTTGGGTTTGGGCTTAAAGTTAAATAAAAATCTACCACATAAGCTTTTAAGCTCAAATGAAAGTAATCCTATCAAATTACTTTGGTAATTGTTATGGAAAATATTGTATTTTTCTTGCTTTAGTTTCGTATTCATAAATACTACCTTCAACTTATATTCTAGAAACGAAATATTAGAATTGACTTAATCTGTAAAATGAATATTTTCCAGCTTTTTGAATCTATTGCATTAGCGAAAACTGAACCAAATGCGTAAGATATAATAGTCGCACTTGCAGCACCAACTCCATAATATTTAGGAATCAATAAAAGATTTAAAAGTATGTTTGATATAGCTCCAATTAGAGTCCTTCTGAATGGAAGATGAGTTAACCCTTCTGCAATAAACCAGGGTGAAGCACCAACTCCCATAAAGACAAATACACAAGCCCAAATATGAATTCTTAATATCACTTCAGCTTCATTATAACTGCTGCCAAATGTTATTTTAATGATTGTTCCAGCTAGTATTGAAATTGTTAAAGCAATTATAATAGAAAATCTTGTTAAAAGATTAAGCGAATGTTCTAATTTGCGATAATAAATAGCCTCACTTACTTTTTTAGAGCCATAAATTGAAGGAGTAACTGAAGACATAATTGCTGTTGCTATAAAATACCAAACTTCAGAAACACGAGTTGCTGCTGAATAAATTCCTACAGCTTTATCTCCAACCATTTGACCTAACATAATTTGGTCTATTTTTACGTAAATCATGATAGCTAAACCAGATAAAATCAAAGGATAGCTATCTTTAAGAAGATTTCTGGCAAGGGGAAAACTCCAATGCCACAACCAAATTGAGTGTCCATTTACTTTATACGCAAATATCAAACCGATCGCACCCAAACCAACTTCTACTAATCCTGCCCAAGCAAAGGCAATAAGCGGTGCTTGCATTGTAATTAGAGCTATTTTCAGCAAAGTTACGATGATAAAGGCTGTATTTTTAGCAACCACAGTGTATTTTGACTGCACTTGCGACTGAAACCAAAGGTCAATCGTATCAAAAGACTGAAAAATCCCTACAGATGCCAAAATTACTACTAGTGAAATGCTTAACTCGTCATCATGACGTAATATAAAAATTGAGACTGATGCTAACAATAAACATCCAACTCCACCAAGCATTTTTAGCCAAAAAACTGTCCCTAAAATTTGCTCTTTATTTTCAGGCTTACGCACAATAGACTGGACTGTTATAGCATCTAATCCTAATGTAGAAAAGCTAATAAATAGTGCTACGAAAGCATTGGCATAGTTAAAAACACCAAACTGCTGTACTCCCAAATAACGAGCAACCCAAACACCGACAAATAAACCAACACCCATCCGCAGAATTCTATCTGCAAACAACCAACCCGTATTAGCAATAATTGCACGTAAGCCAGAGCGAGATTTGAGGATTGATAGCTTTTTTTGAATTTTTAACTTACGTAACATAATAATTAAATCTGCTCAAGTTTACTGCTATTACAACTACTTTGATTTTTAACATAGTTAAACATAAATCTAAATTCTATTTCAAATCTTGTAAAATCTATGTTTTTTATATAATACTCCTAAAATAACTAAAGCTTGGGAAACTATTCTTGCATTACCAATCTTTGCTGCCTTGCAACCTCAATTCCTTGCAAATGCTTGAATATCGTTTAACAAGTAGTTTGTGCTACCAGCAAGCGATCTCCATTATTGCGCTGCGGCGGCTTACTACAAACAAAACGGGAGCAACGCTTACGTAACTTCTATTTTCATCTCTTAACATAAATTACGCTTATTCACATAGTGCTGTCCTTAATCACTGGTTAGTATAAATAAGCAAAGTTTTTTAGAAAATTGCTGTTCAGTTTTTATATAATAATTTTCTATTATTAAAAAAAAATACGTGTTTATACTGAACTTTGCATCCCTGAATGAGTTTATTAAGTAAATCTACTAGATTTGCATTATTTACAGTAAATATATTTTTTATTTCTACTTAAGCAGTGGTTCACTTTTTAAGCTTTTAGCCTTTACCACACTTTGACGTAGCCTCCGTGCGATTGAATCAATCAACGGATGCTTAACAATACTATTATCACGGCGAATTTCCCATAGTAAAGCACTACGCACAATAGTATCTAAGTTATTATACTGAGGCTGCCAATTCAGCACTTGTCGAATTTTATCCACACTTGCAGTAACACAAGCAGGGTCTCCAAGGCGCCTTTCGCTTTCAAGTACAGCAAAATCAACTCCAGAAATAGCCTTCACACATTCAATTACTTCACGAACACTGTAACCCTGACCATATCCACAATTCAATACTTGGCTTGCATTACCTGCTTCTAAATACTGCAATGCAGCAATATGTGCTGAAGCAAGGTCTTCAACATGAATATAATCACGGATACCAGTACCATCTGGTGTAGGAAAATCAGTACCAAAAATTCTCACACCAGGTTTACGTCCAAGTGCAGCATCACAAGCAGCACGAACTAAGTGCGTAGCATTCGGGTTCATTTGCCCAATTCTACCCAAAGGATCGGCGCCTGCTACATTAAAGTACCGTAAAATAACATAGCGTAAATTAGAAGCTCTACTCTGGTCTTGAATTAACCACTCACTCATCAACTTTGAGCGTCCGTAAGGATTAATAGGAACAGTAGGAGTTTCTTCGGTAACAGGATTTTGCTGCGGTTCGCCATATACCGCAGCAGTGCTAGAAAAAATTAATTGATTCACCCTGAACGTTTCGCATACTCGGAGTAAATTCAGCGTGTTGCGGGTGTTATTTGCGTAGTAGTCGAGTGGGTGTACTACAGATTCTGGAGCAATTAGACTTGCTGCAAAATGTAAAACAGCACTAAACTTATTGCGCGCGAATGTTCGATATAATAGTTCTATATCAGCTAAATCGCCAGTAATCAGTTCACCATGTAATACGGCAGATGCATTTCCTGTTGAGCAGTTGTCATAAACTACTACATCATAACCAGCTTCACCAAGTTGACGAACAACATGCGAGCCAATATAACCTGCTCCACCTGTAACCAATACTCTTTTTTGCATTTATCTACCCTTACCTAATAACACGACACGAATAGTTTTGAGTGCAATCACCAAATCTAAAGCAAACGAGTAATGTTTAATGTAATAAAGGTCGTATGACAGCTTTTGACGCGCGTCATCTACCGATGCACCATAAGGATACATAACTTGTGCCCAACCCGTAATTCCAGGTTTGATGCTGTAACGCATATTGTAGTAAGGTATCGCTTCAGCCAGTTTGACATCGAACTCCGGTCGTTCTGGACGTGGACCAATCAAACTCATTTCACCATTCAATACATTCCAAAGCTGCGGTAACTCATCAATTCGCGTTGCTCGTAACCAATGTCCAACAGGTGTTACACGTGGGTCATGTTCCATAGCCCATTGGGCGCCTAATCGTTCCGCATCTTGGTACATTGAGCGGAATTTGTAAACGCGCAAAGTTTCACCATTATATCCACTACGTAGTTGTGAATAAAGTAATGGGCCCGGACTGTTTAATTTCACAGCAATAGCAGCTAATACCATCAATGGAGACAAAACAGTTAAAAGCACACTCGCTCCAATAACATCAACTACTCGCCTACAGTTTTGATGAAATCGACTTGAATTCAGCCTAAATCCTTTAGCGGAAACAAACCAATTATCATTAACTAAATTTGGTGGTATTTTGTACCATATCTGTTCATAAACGTCAAGTAGTTCATAAATAGGCACTCCTTGCAGGCGATAATTTACAAGCGTTTGTAATTCCTCTCTTGCTAAAGGCGCCTGTGTGGCAACAACAACACCAGATAACGGGCGTGCGTTGGATTCTAATAATGGATACTGCTCTGCTAAATCTTTCTTAAACTGATTGGCGCTTGGACTTGCACCCACAATCAACCAGCGATTACTATTGAACAAAGGGTTCATAGCAACCTTTCCGAACGGCGCCCGCATATAAATAACAGCTATAAGCCTTCCTAAGACTGCCCATAGCGGAAATATGCCTAAGCTAGCAAGTAAAATACCTTGATTTAGCTGCCAGTCTGCTTCCCAAATATTCGATAAGTAAATGAGTACAGTGCTGAAAGCACTAACTATAATAAGACTAATAATGGTTCTTAATCGCGTCCAGACAATCGCAATTTGTAGTTGCGAACGGTACGCATCAAATATATATAGCCCAATTAACCCTGATAATACGATTCCAGAAGCAAATGTATTAAACTGCTCGATGTGTACGTTAAACTGCATCGACAAGACAGATATTATACTGAAAAACACACCAGCCAAATCCGATATAAGTAGAAATACTGCTATAGTGCGCGGTATTGCGATTTGCGTAGGTAATGTTAAGTTTTTTGGAAAATAAGAGGTATTCGCTGACATCGCACTGATATCTAATCGTCTTTGTACCTATACTTCCCATTTTTTCTGTAAAAATCACATACGAAGCATATATTTTTTCAAAAAGCGGGATTTCCTTTTTTCTTTTTGCAGAGACATTAAATACGTCAGTATAAAATTCACGGGCAAGCTTCTACTTCAGAAAATATACTGATGCCAAATGTGTAAATACTGAAATATATTGACCTCAAATAAAAACTGTATTATTATCACTTATCATTATTTTCTTATGCCAGTATCAAATGCTGAAAACGACTCTATTAATTTTCGACAAGCTTGGCGAATACTCAAACGACGTTGGCTAGCAGTAACTATTATTGTTAGTTCTGCTGTGGGAGTAACAGGGGCAATCACATTTTCGCGAACACCTATTTATGAAGCTGAAGGAAAGTTACTATTTAATAAAGCTAATCTTTATTCATCACTAACAGGAATTGCTGGAGAAAAAGAACTAGAAATGCTTGGAAGGGGTGCAAATGTAGGCAATCCACTAGAAACACAAGCTGAAATAATTCGCTCTCAACCTGTAATCCAAAAAACAATCGATACATTAGAGCTTAAAAATAAAAAAGGACAACCGCTTGCATTTGAAGAATTTGCCAAAAATTTAAAAGTATCGGGAGTTAAAGGCACAGATATATTACAAATTAGCTATCGTAGTCCTGACAAAAAAATGGCTGCTGCAATAGTTGATTCACTTATTAAAAATTATCTCGAAAACGATATTCGCGCCAATCGAGCCGAAGTTGTTTCCGCGCGCGAATTTATTAGTAAGGAGTTGCCAGAAGTCGAAGCAAAAGTTCGTCAAGCAGAAGTATCACTACGCCAATTTAAAGAGCTAAATCGCGTTATTGAACTTCAACAAGAAGCAAAAACATCAATTGCCAACCAAAGCGATTTAGCAGACCAAATCATTAAAACCGAAGCAACGCTAGTTGATACCAGTTCAAAAATTATATCACTCCAAAATCAACTTGGGTTCAATTCACAAAAAGCCATAGCGCTCAATGCCCTTAGTCAATCGAAGGCAGTTCAACAGTTGCTCGACGAGTTTCGCTCATCTCAAAATAAACTAGCTGTTGAACGAATACGCTTCAGCGACGAGCATCCAACAATTATTGATTTAGCCGACAAGGTACAAGTGCTGCGACAACAGTTACAACAGCGAATTATACAAACTTTAGGAGGCGCCCCACAAGGCTTAAACGAACGCGACTTAAATATTGACTCCCTTAAGCAAAACTTGATTACCGAACTAGTCAATTTAGAAGTCGAACGAACAGGTTTATCCAACCGCATTTCTACTTTAAGCAACGCGCTGACTCTATATAAGCAACGCGCGAGTTCACTACCACGTCTTGAGCAAAACCAAAGCCAACTCGAACGTGACTTACAAGTCGCACGCCAAACTTACGAGCAACTCTTAAGACGCTTACAAGAAGTGCAAGTTATCGAAAATAAAACTGTTGGTAATGCGCGCGTTGTCTCTCAAGCATTAGTCACAGACGACCCCGTTTCTCCTAAAATTGCACTCAACTTAGCATTAGGCGGATTTTTAGGTATTATACTAGCCGTCGGCGCCGCGCTAACGTTAGAAGCATTAGATGGAACAGTCAGAACCCTCGAAGAAGCACAAGAACTATTAGGTTATCCATTACTTGGCACTATTCCCCGTCTTTCTATAAGTCGTCATTACCGAAATCGTGATATTTCAACTTTACCAATTCGTGATAACCCTTGGTCTCCAGCAAGCGCAGCATTTGAAAAACTGCAATCAACACTCGAATATACCCTCCCCGACCAAGTACTCAAAAGCATTGTCATCACCAGCGCTGTACCTAGCGAAGGTAAATCTTTTGTAAGTGCCAACTTAGCACTAGCAATGGCTCAACTTGGGCGCCGAGTATTAATCATCGATGCTGATATGCGGTGTTCGCGTCAGCATGAAGTTTGGAAAGTTGAAAACTCACAAGGGTTAAACGAAATATTAGAAAACAAAATCGACTTACAAACAGCATCTCGTAAAATTGCAAATAATGTTTATCTTTTAACTGCTGGCGCCACTCCCTCAAACCCCTTTGCTACACTTGCCTCTCCGCAAATGAACGCGCTAATTGCAACCGCACAACAAGAATATGATTTTGTAATTATTGATACCCCACCTGTTATATATGCTGCTGATGCTTTAGTATTGGGCAAATTAGTTGATGGCACCTTAGTTGTAGTACGTCCAGGCGCCACGAATTCTGCAATATCCCAAGAAATGAAAACATTGCTCACACAATCAACTCAACGAGTATTGGGAATGGTTATTAATGACGTTACGGATGAAACAGACACTTATTACGGTTACGGAGTGCAAAAAGGATATTATAGATTACCAACAGTGGCAAAGTAGCTCATTGGCAACGGATGATGAACGGATGTAACGGATAAGCTATTGGTTACAAACAAAATTTATTATACTGCGAACGGGTAAAAACTAAACTTTGTCATGCTGAACGGAGCGCAGCGGAGTGAAGCATCTTGGAGATTCTAGCCTTCGGCAAATGCTACCCTCCGGGAAAACTGCGTTTACGCATTACGCTACGCTCAGAATGACATTTATTACCCGTTTTGAGTATAGCATCACGCACCATTTACAAGTATGACCGATAAGGCGCCGATTTGGTGTAGCGATTAATGGTTAGTTAAAATTGGTAGGAAACACCAAGAGAAAAAACAGGATAGATATTCAACCAATCTAGGTCTTTTTCCAACTTTCTCTTTTCTGAATTAAGGCTGCTAATAATTTCATTTCTAATCGGTGAATTATCAGGTGCAGCTGCTCCAAAAACTGGGTCTAAAGTTACTTTTGGTGAACCTACGAACATGGCGCCTAAATTCACTGAAAAGCCCCAACGCTGCCCAGGTCTAACAGCATTTCCCCAACCAATGCCAAGATATGGTGCAGGACTATTAGGAAAAGAAATTTTCGCTTTCAAAGAACCTAATTCTTGAGGGGTATAAGTTCTGCCGTTATCTTCAATTTGAATTCCTGCACCTTCAGGTTTAGCAGTTCCTTCCACTTTATTATCTTGAAAAACTAAACCACCACTCACGCGAAAACCAGAGTTTTTCCAAGGATGATAATCAACTGAAGTCGAAATATTCAAGAGGTTCAAATCAGCTTTATATGTTACATCCGTTTCTTTTATGTCTCCTCCACCTACAGAAAACGCATTGAAACCAACTTTTGCATTGAGATTAGGCGTGATTGACCTAGTAACCGAGGCGCCTAAACCAAGGGTACTGACTTCAGGAGTAACAGCCCAACCACTAGACTTAACTTCGCTTTCGGCTTGTTGCTCATTGGTAGTGGGTTGTTCTGTTTGTTTTACTTCTTCTGGCTTTGCTTGGCTAGTACGATTTTTACAAGCAGAATTATAAGGATAGTCTTTACAGAATTGTTCTTCGTCTACTGGTCGTTGAGCTAGTAAATCAGCAGCTTCGTAAGAAACATTTCCAGGTATTGGTGTTTGTTTAGTCGTTTCTAAAACTTCAGCTTTACCAGATGTAGAGATTAATACTGGTTCAATTGTGGTGTTTTCAGAAGTAATTGTTTCGGTAGTAATATTTGGTTCTGTGATAATTTGATTAGTAGCTTCCGACTGATTTACTGATTGAGCTTCAACTTGTTCAGCAAATGCCTGCTGATTTATCGATTCTGCTACAACAAAAACAGCCACTGCTACTAGTGCAGATGTCGTAATCATAAATTTATTCATTACTCTATAGCTCCTCACACATCAAAATACATTAAGTGTTAATAATTCCAAATTATCAATTCAAACTAATAAGATTCAAACTAATAAAATTCAAAGTAATAAGATTCAAAATAATAAAAGTTTAAGTCTTAATTTTGATTCTTATTATTAAAAATAGCACGATAATTAGTAACTTCATGTATATAATAAAACATTATTCATAAAGTAAAATAAATGTTTAAGAAACCCTTGTAGAGACGTTACATGTAACGTCTCTACCGGGACAGGAAATCAACCGGACGTGATATTACCAAGGGCTACCAATCATAGTGAAAGGCGCCCAATAATAAGGATGAGAGAAATTGGCAGGTATTTTTTGCTGCTGTAACGCGGTTGCTAATTTAGATGTCAGTTCAACACCGCCTCTGGTATTAAGAACTTTGTTGTCCTCTACCCGCACTTTACCTTCAATCATTGATATTTGTGTTTGTCGCAGCGCTTCTGCTTTTATGGGCGCACTTTTTAACTGACGGTAAAACTCGGTCATCAACCCCAAGGTTCCTGCATCCGACACATACCATAAACTTGCCAAAGCTGACTTAACTCCTGATTGTACTGCTAATCCAGCAAAACCCAACTCTGAGTTTGTATCCCCAAAAGCTGTTTTACAAGCACTTAACACCAGTAACTCGACAGGTGGGTTGTTCCACCCCAGTTTGCGGACATCATCAAAATTGAGTTTGCTGTTGTATAGCTGAATATAAGTTTTAGTTTTGTCTTGTTGAAAATCGGCGTGGGTTGCGAGGTGAATGATTCCATATGCATTTGCTGCCCGTTCTCGCTTCAAGTTTTCTAGGGTAAAGTTTTGGTTAAGGACGTATTTACCTCGCCAGAGCTTTTGGGCAATTGTAGAAATCTCTAGAGGTACGGCGCGCAGGGGAAATTGATTTTGCTCTTTTGTAAATTCTTCAGACCCCATTGCCAAAACTTGGCTGTTTTTTACACCAACGTATGTGGTATCAGTGAGACTAAGACTAGGTAGCAGTCCGAGGCTATACTTTTGTACTACAAACTGTTTACCGTCATGGAGGGCGCCTACGGGGAGTTTTCGTAAACCAGCATCCGTAACAAACATCAGATTCTTGACTCCCCGCTTTTGTAACTCAGCTTCTTGGGGCGCAATTAGCCATTTATAAAGTTGCTGTGCTTGAGGTAAATAGCTAGTGTCGTTAGGATTTTCTGGAGCAGAAGAAATTTTATAGTAGAAATTTGCTAAAGTACTGAGAACAGCTGCTCTGGTTGCCCCAGGAATTTGTTTGCGAATGGGTTGACCTTCTCCAGTGACAATTACTAAATCCAACAAATCGCTAGCCTGTTGCTGTCGAGTTCGAGCGCCAGAACCAGGTACATAATTTTGCGGAGTAAACATTGTATACACAACAGCAGGCTTAACACCCGTTTTGGACTGAATTTGGCGAAGCAGTTTCTGTGCATCTTCCACAGTTTTGATGGGTATTTCGCCTTGTTGTCCGAAATAATCTTGAAACTGCTGCGTAGCGTATGCTTCTATTTCCTCAACAAAGGTGCTAATCTCTAGTTCTGAGTTGCTGTTAGTTAATGGTAATTGATTGCTCCCAAGTGTACTCTGTGTTTGTTTTTCTAGATTGGGTGTCAAGTTATATAACAATTCTAATTCTAGATCGTTTAGAGGTGGCGCCGCTGGTGTAAGTGGTCCTTTAGCAATTATTCGGATGTTGCCTTCAGTGAAGTTACCTGGTATGGATTTGAAAGCCGGAATTTCGGAGGCAAACACATCAAGAAGACCTCCAGTTAATATCCCTCCAGCCGTACCGTTTTTGCTAGCATCACCAACGACAAAAGGCGTATTTTGGTCGCCACCGTGTTCAATAGTAACACTGCCTCCACCAGCCCTTCCGTAGGAACCAATGCTATAATTTTGAACACTCTTAGTAGTGTTTTTGAACTCGTTAATTGATTGCTGAATATCCGCTAATGTTTGTCCACCCACAAGGTTGGACAATTCAGGAATACTGTTCACTTCATCTAAAAAGTTAAACAAGCTACCAACAGTTCGGGTATTACGGAAAAAACTGCTAGTTGTAATGTTTATGTTACCACCTTTACCAGTGATAAATTTTCCCTCATTGTCGTAAGCAACTGAGGCTATCAACTCGGTAGAAATGTCGCTTTTGGCACTCAAATTAATGTCACCAGCATTGCCTATATTGCCATCTTGTGTATATACACCCGAAGCTATAACTCCTGTGTTGATACCGTTATTTTTAGAAGTGATACTAATATTACCGCCTTTGCCAGCGTTATTAATGGCGCCTGCGACCGAAGCTATAACTCCTGTGTTGACGTTACCATTTGCATCTAAAGTAACTGCACCAGCATTACCAGCTTGATTACCTGCACCTGCAATTGACAATATAGTTGCTGTATTAATGTTGCCGTTGCTAGATGTAATTTTAACTTCACCGCCATTACCAGCATTACCATTAATCGAACCTGTGGCTGATACTATAGGTTCTATAGGACCAGTAGAAATTTCGTCTGGGAAGCTAATTCCATTTAGAATAGAGTCTTCTGGAAGGTTAAGTTCATCCAGAATGCCTAGAAGCGATATTGCTCCGGGGAGTATACCTGTTGTCCCTACAGAAACATTATCTTTAGCAGAAAGAGTTATTGCACCACCATTGCCAGCATTACCTTGTCCTGTTCCAGCAAGTGACGCTAAAGCTGCTGTGGTAATACTGCCGTTATTAGCAGTCAAGTTAATAGCACCACCATCCCCAACATTACCATTTCCGGCGCCTGCAACTGATAAGATAGCAGCTGTGGTGATATTACCGTTACTTGAAGTAATATTAACTGCGCCACCACTACCAGCATTACCATTTCCGGCAATTGAAGCAGATAATATCGGTCCAATGAAAAGTTCGTCTGGGAGGTCAACTCCATTGAGTAAACCAGATGTATCTAATCCTCTTGCTTGGCTTTCGGATATAGAGCCAATAGAAACATTATTTTTGGCATTCAGGGTTATTGCACCACCATTTCCTGCTCTATTAATATCTCCATATGCGACTGAAGCAATAGCTCCTGTAGTAATGCTGCCATTATTAGCAGTCAAGGTAATAGCACCTCCATTACCAGCTGCACTATTCTCTGAAATGGCGCCAGAAAGTAAACTTATATATGACGAGATGCTGATAGGTCTGACGAATTCTTGGATAAAGACGAATTCTTGGATAAAATAGGGAGCAATATTAATATTACCTTCGCTAGAAGTAATAGAAATTACCCCCCCATTGCTTGCAGTGCCTTCAGATGCATTTGAAATTGATTCTATAGTACCCGTAGAAATGTTACCTTTGGCTATTAGGCTAATTGTGCCTCCACTGCCAGCGTTACCACCTGAATCAGCGCTTGTCTGTATAGCTTTTGTAGTGATACTGCCATTGTTAGCGCTAATGTTAACAGAACCTCCATTACCAGCATTGCTTCTAGCGCTTGTGGCTGCAATTATATTCTCAGTGCTGATACTGCCATTGCTACTATTAATGGTGATTGCACCCGCGTTACCTGTATTACTTATGAAACTTCCACCAGTGAAAATAAAAGAATTGGGAAAGGCGCCTGTTATTATATTTCCTGTGGAGATATTGCCAGTTCCTTCTAAAATTACTCGACCACCATTTTGATTAATTGTAGAAGTACTTGTGTTGATATTACCGACTTTAATACTTCCAGCAGGTAATCCTGAAGAGCTTGTAGGAGTGCTAAAGGATGTTCCTCCAGCGGAACTAGGGAAATTGGTAGGAGTGGCAGAAGGCAAACCAGCACGTAAAATCAGGGCGCGACTGGTAGTCAAAGTAGTAAAATCTGGATCAGAACTGGGAATACTCGCACTTGTATCTGGAGAAGTAATGGTAATATTTCCGCCTTGAATACTACCTGTCGCTTCTACTTTTAGCGCTGCACCAGTATAATTACCAAACTGAACATCCCCATTTGCCCTGATAATTGGGTCAAATAGACTGACAAAATTCCCGGCGCCACCTGCTAAATTACGAATTGCAAATTGTCCACCACTAGCAAAGTGAGCATCCCCAGAAATATTACCATCACTAACTAAAGTTAAATTACCTCCACTAATAAATGGTGTTTGTTGATGATTCAGTGCCAGAATATCAACACCTTTATTTCCCTGAATATAGAGATTTCTGCCAGCTTGTGCGACAAAGGGATTAGCTACACTATCGCGTACCGTTACTGTATCTTTTGCGAACAGGTTTAAATCACCTGTTGTTTGTAACTGACTTTCTGGCAATATTAAATTATTTGCAGCAGACAAAGTTGCATTTCCTGCAGTTACAGCTTTTGCGACTACATCTCCAGTATTTACCCCAATACCCGAATCAGTAACTTGAACTTTTCCATTGCTGTTTACTGTCAATCCGCTAGTATTGCCCAAATCACCAGTCAAAAGCTCAGGCAAACTAGCGGCGGATATTTGACCATTCGCTACAGAGGAGGTCGCAATATCCAAACTCAGTACATTCCCTGGTTGGTTGATACGTAAAATATTTTCCCCTGATACAGCGGTGACGGTGAGGTTACCACCTGGCGCCGATAGCTGCCCGGTACTGACAACGGTGCCACCAAGTAAGGTTAAATTACTTCCATTTCCAACAGCTAAGTTACCCAAGTTAACAATGCTACCCCCCTGCGAAGAGAAGCTAAAAGCATTGGGGTTTCCGATTAAGGCGTTGTAGTTATTATCACCAACAGCATTAAACCAATTGGCGCCGAAGCTAATGCCGTTGGCAGTAGTAGCGGTAAAGTCTGCTGGTACGTTTAAGCTGGCGTTGGCGCCAAAGATAATTCCAGCTGGGTTCATCAAGTAGAGATTAGAATTACCACCCGTAACTTGAATTAAACCGTTAATTACTGAAGGGTCACCACCAACAACTCGACCTAAAATATTTTGAATCTGGGGGTTAGAGAGAAAATTGGCAACTTGGTTCGAGTCAAGACCAAACTTTTGAAAGCTGTGGAAGAGATTGGCGCCTCCTGACAAAGTTCCACCAACAATATCAATGCGATTACCGTTGGTTGTAACTTGAGTATTCGTACCGTCAGCAGCAGGAGTGATAGATTGTGCTTGGGCTGGACTAAGAATATTAATGCTTAAAAGAAATATTTGAGCGAGGGTGTGAAGAATAAATAACAGTAGGAAATTATTTTTTAGTGCTAGCAAATTCATGGACTTCCTTCAATAAAAATAACAGCGGTATATATTTTGATGGAGAATGTGGGTAAGCTACTAAAATAACCAACCAGGTGAAGGAGCATTTTCTCTTTGTCTGGGAGGAGTATCTTGAGGAAGCGGACTTGATGGAAACGAATTTAATGGTTTTTTTACAGGTTCACTATGAACAAACTCCACAGCTGCATCATCTTCGGGTTCAATAATTATTGTTCTGGCGTTACAACCTCTAGTAGCAGCAGAAAAATTGAACGGTAATCCAGAGCGTTTAATACCCAACCTTCGATTTGGCTGTGATACTTTTGTTTCAAAACCCTGAATAGGAAAAGCAAATGCCAATCTAGTTTCGGCTCGGCTTATACCACCTCTTGTACTGCTACTTGTACCGCCACATTGTTGAACTTCTACAGATTGTGAACTAGAGGTTCCTGGTGTAACATTTTGGTGATAAATACCTACAACCCTACCTAATAAATCAAAAATTGGACTTCCGGTCATCCCAGTCCATGTAATTTTCGGTGTATTATCGAATGCTTCTTCATCACTTGGCTGTTCGCTTTCAAGTTGTGAAGTGAACTGAAAAACACGCTGTCTTACTGCTGCATCACGGTTGGTAAATCCTGCAACATAGAAACCAGCGCACTTGTTTTTTGCATTCGACTCACAAAGGGTGGTGGTTTCATAAGCTAACTCGCTGCGAAATCGCACTAGTGCTAATTCTCCACCCGCCAATATTTCAATATCTCTGTCAGGAGAGACCAGTATTTTTTGACGTTTTCTCCCCTGAGTTCTTTCTGAAAATGGAGTGATTATATAATAATCATTATTTTTGTTTTGTACTAGTTTGTTTGCTGTTAGTACAACATAAACATTTGTTCCTTGTTCCTGATAACGACCAATAATTACTCCAGAACCAACAGAATTAGCAGTAGGTTCAATTTGAACGACTGTTGCTCTCGCAATTTTGGCTACTTCGCTTGGAGTTAAAGCTTCTTGTGCAGAAACTTGACTTACTAATATCACCATTGCCATAACGACAGCGCAGGCTGCTAAAAAATATCGATTTAACATTACTCTTATCCTGGATGTACAAATTCAATTAAAGTCGTGAAATGTTGGCAATATTTATTTTGTAATCAATAAACAAGGATAAAATAAAACTTCACAAATATGGGCGCGTAAGCGTTCAGATTCCCGACTTCTTCAATAAGTCGGGAATCTAACTTTTTACAAATGAATAGTTTATGATTACTATAGCAATCCCATATGAGTTGTGAAAAATGTATCCACGTAGAGACGCGATTAATCGCGTCTCTACAGCGTGCGGATTTTACAAATGATTTAGGACTGCTATATAGATCGAAAATAGGGATAGTTCTGATTGCCGATATTTTATTACTTATTTATTAATATTGCAAGTCTTTATAGAGTTTAAATGTTAAAATTATACATTTTATTTTTTTTGTAAAATAGATTGTTTAGACATTAAGCCATTTTTATATTTGCTTAATTTATTTGCTCAGTTAATATTGTTACTATTTTCTGCAATTAAAGTATTGATTTGTGATTTAATCAACAATCAAAATATTTTGAATAATGTAGTATTTATAGCGTGATTTTCTCTCAATAACCGCGTCCATTTACAGATATTTAAATTTAATAGGATAAAATTTTATGCAATTATCTTTGCGGCTGGGAGTTTTGTTGTGCGCGTTTTTAGCTCCTGGCGCCGTCTTGGTAATTCTTACTTCTCCAAGCAATGCACAGGTTCTGAGCGAAACTAGAGTAGAAACATTTGCACAGGCGCCAAACTTACAAGGAGACCCAAACCGTGAGCGGTTGCTTCCTGGTGCGCCAAACCCAGAACCCTTGGCGCCAGAAGTACAGCCTTCTTTGCAACCGGCTCCCACTCCAGAATCTTCACCAACACCTACAACTGGTAGTATTGAGGTAAAAAAAATTGAGGTAAAAGGCAGTACAATTTTCAGTTCTAAAGAACTTAACCCAATAATTCAGCCATTTGAAGGTCGTTCCACTACTCAAGAAGAACTAAAAAAGGCATTAGATGCTATCACTCAGTTATATCTGAATGGAGGCTACCTCACTTCACGAGCAGTTTTGGGGCAAATTAACGATGGTGTTGTAGAAATTCGTGTTATTGAAGGTAGTTTAGAACGAATTGATATTCAAGGAACACGACGTGTATATCATGAATACGTGCGTTCTCGTGTGAATTTGGGTGCTGCGAAGCCTCTTTCTTTAACAAAGTTAGAAGACCAGTTAAAGTTGTTACGGGCTGACCCATTGTTTGCCAACGTAGAAGCCAGCATACGTGCGGGAAGTCGAGAAGGTAAAAGTATACTCAGAGTGAGGGTTACCGAAGCTAACCCTTTTAACGCATCAGCTAGTGTAGACAATTACTCGCCTCCTAGTGTCGGTTCAGAAAGATTAGGTATAAGTGCTGCCGTTCGCAACGTCACAGGCGCCGGCGATGAATTTGCTGCTTCTTATTACCGTACAGCCCAAGGCGGTGCAAATACTTACGACCTCAGTTATAGGGTGCCAATGAATGCGATGAATGGCACTTTACAACTACGAGGTGTAATTAACGATAACAAAGTAATTCAGCCTCCTTACGATGCGCTCGACATCAGCGGCGAGTCCAAAATGTACGAAGTTAGTTTCCGTCAGCCGCTAATCCGAACAACTCGTGAAGAATTTGCTTTATCGTTAGGCTTCACCACCCAAAGCGGTCAAACCTACCTCGGAGCAGAACCTTTTAGTTTTGTTAGTTTTGGCCCTGACAAAGATGGTTACAGTCGTACCAGCGTCGTTAAATTTGGACAAGATTATACCAAGCGTGATGTACAAGGAGCTTGGGGGTTGCGTTCCGCGTTAAGCTTTGGCACTGGTTTATTCGATGCTACCGTCAACTCAGGCTCAATTCCAGATGGTCGCTTTTTCAGTTGGCTAATGCGAGCGCAGCGAGTACAACGCTTGAATGATAATAATCTCTTAATTGCTCAAGCCGATTTACAATTAACACCAAATGGTCTTTTGCCTTCCCAACAGTTTGTAATTGGTGGTGGTCAGTCTGTACGCGGCTTTCGGCAAAATTCACGAGCCGGTGACAACGGGCTGCGATTTTCTTTAGAGAATCGAATTACAGTTCAGCGAGATGGTTCTGGAAACGCCATGCTGCAATTGGCGCCATTCTTTGATATGGGATATACCTGGAATGTGGATGACAACCCCAACCGTTTACAAAATCAAACGTTTATAGCTGGTGCAGGATTAGGAGTACTATGGAAACCTTTACCAAGTGTTAATGTGCGATTAGATTATGGTTTACCCCTAATTAACTTGAAAGACCGGGGCGAAAATATTCAGGATAATGGTTTTTATTTCAGTGTAAGTACTGGGTTTTGACTCTCCCCTCCCTAAAGGGTAGGGGATTCACTAAGAAGTTCTGCCGTATTTCTTAGTTATCCGTTTGTCAGACGAGTGATACTCAGCTATATCAAAAAGACACATCTGCTCACCACTCGTCCCAAAGGCATGGTTTCTGGGCACAACTCCAACGGTTGTTCTCTCCACAGACGTGACTTTCGCGCAGTCCGCACGTAGGGTTTTTTCATTTTTTGGGAAAACCAATCCCGCTTTTTTAGCTATTGTTCTGCTCGCTTTCGTGTCGGCGTGGTCGGTGTGACCGCAATTAGTACACAAAAACTTCTCACCTTCACGGTTAGCTTTATCAATATGTCCGCACGCTGGACACTCTTGACTAGTGTGCTTGGGGTTAACAACAATTACATGTTTTCCTGCTTTCAAAGCAAGCCAAGCAATTTTATTATAAATATCTCCCCAACCACAATCTAGGATTACTTTATTTAATCCTGATTTTGCAGAGGCACCATTCTTTTTATATCCACCTTTACCATCGTGTTTTGGTTTGGCACGCTTGACCATGTTTTTAATTTTGAGGTCTTCACGTACCACAGCGTCACTCATTTTTACTATATCATTAGCTACTTTCCAATTGCGGCCATTTCTATTAGCCGCAATTTTGTGTTTAGTTCTAGCAAGCTTGATTACTGCTTTTTTTCTATTCTTTGAACCTTTAACCTTACGAGCAATACTGCGTTGACGCATTGCCAAACGGCGTGCTGTCTTCTTGTTTGTTGCAGGTTTTGTATTAATAGCAAAGCTTCCATCTGAGAATGCTACTAGCTTATTAACTCCAACATCAATTCCTACCACTGACTTAACTTTATCAAGTGGTATTTGGTCTTGAATTATATCTGGAATCTCTACAATTACAGAAATGAACCAGTATGTCGCTTCTCTTGAAACAGTTACGCTTCTAATATCTGTAACTGAGCCAAATTCATATGACCGACTATTATGAAAATTTACATTCCCAATGCCAGGAAGATAGATGGTAGCGTAGTTTTTATTAGTTAATCCAATCTTGGCTTGACCTGGCTTATATTCAAACGAATCAAGCCGAGTTACATAGCTTGGATAACCACGTTCGTGCTTAAAGAAGTTAGTGTAAGCGTCATCAAGTTTATTTAGATTAGTTTGCAATACAGCAGAATATATTTCTCCAAAGTATGGAGATTTAGCACGTAATTCTGTAGTTACTTTTTGCTGTATACCACTTGCATCATCCCCGACAGTCACGGTACGGGGCTTTCAAGGTATTTTCTTGTAATGATTAAGGAAATAAACCAATTTCTATAATAATTTTCATACACATCATTGACTACTTTCAAAGAATCCAGATTTTTCTCAATTATTTTCACAGTAAAATTCCTAGTATATTACTTGGATAAACAAAGATAAGTAAAATTGATATATTGATATATTGATATATAGCGTTTCCCGTTCTAATGAAGTATATAAAGGCGAGCAAGGATGCCCGCCCTACAAGAGATATATTGATTTAATCTGTACGTCACTTGACTAGGAACTGCTATAATTTACCTATATAGCTCGATGTAGATATGAGCTGAATAGATATCAATTCCCTACATTTTTTGTTTGGGAATAACATGAATCACTTGAGTTTTGAGAGTTTTCCTGAAAATTGACCTTATTAGAGACAGAAATCACTGAGTAAATAGCGGGTTTGGGAGACTTTTTACGTAAGTCCTAAACCTATTCACTCAATAACGAATCAAGATTCTCAAATATTATTTGAATATTTTCTTGATTCTTTCCATAAGCGATGAGTGTTGTGGGCACAACACAAATACTCTTTATTTTTACCTCACCGTTTCTATCAATCTGTATTTCAATAATTTCACCAAATGACTTCCAACTCGTGGGAGCATGTGCCACAATACAACCAGTTGAAGAATTTGATTCTTCAACAGTGAAACCACAAATTTCAATGCTTTCTTGGCATTTTGTAAATAGGAGATTAAAATCCGCTGCGAAATGTCGAGATACTTGGCAATTTGCTGTCATTTTAATTATCCGTAAAGGTATTTATTAGTAAGTTCAGTTTCCAGGTATTTCTTCCATTGCCCCTAACATATGATTATGACTGTTTTGTTAAGCTAGCAGCACCAAAAGTAGCGTTGAATTTACGGCACCAAATAGCAACCGATTTAAAATCATTTAGATTTACATTGTCAGGAATTTCATAGGTTTGAATGCCACTAAAGCTTTGCAAGGGAGAAATTATTACATAATCTCCCTGCTTAATAGGATAGGCAGGAGGTTCAGTTGAAGCTATAACATCAGATTCGCGATGCAAAATCACTACTAAGTCAGGCCCCATTGAAGAAGTCTTAAAATTTTTACTGAGTTGTAAGAAACGCTTATTATTACGGTTAATAATTACAACTTTGCCGCTAGTTGGATGTTCACCGCTAACAAAATTACCGAGGCTAATAATAGACTGGTTTTTAGATTCAGTTGCTTCACTGTTAAGGTTCTGAAATGTTTTTGTCTCCATCGACATTCCATTTTGATGTTGGGAATTTGCGATGACAGTAGTATAAATACCACCAATCACAATTACAACACCAATCATTAAGCCTGCTATTGTTAGAGACTTTTTGTTATTCATAGTCATAATTTTTAATTGTTTTATGAGATTACTGATTGAGGTAAATTCTTTTCGCGATACAGAAAATAATTATTAAATTCAATAATTTAATAATTTAGAAAGACGTAGTGATAGTAGTTGTATTCAAGCACAACTACTAACCCCAAATAATTAACTAACCTTGTTCCACTTACCAATCCATGCACCCCCACGATAGCGAGCGCGAGGGAACATGATCCGCATGACAACCCACGAAGCCATGTACATAAATACCCAAACTAGGCTATAGTGAATCGTATAACTTACCCAATTAAAGTTTGTCTTGGGAACATTGGGTAAATTAAAATAGTTAATAATTAATGCTAAAAATATACCCTCAAAAATAGCACTAATTAGTTGAATTGCTCCGGGCCAGTCGTGGTCCCAAAGAAATTTTTGTAAGTAGGTGTAGAGAATATCCCAACCCAAACCAAAAAGACCGACGTAAAATAATACCCAAAAATATATTTGCTGAAATTGCTGTACTCCGTCTTTTAATGCAAAGGGGAGACTTACTAACACTCCAATAGTTGCTAGGAGATATATCCGAGATTGCCAGCGTCCAAATAATGTCGGTGTCATGGATAATTTACTTTATTTCCTAATCAGTACTATTATTATTAAGGCTTTAAATTGGCAGCCCATTTAATCCATTGCCAAAGAGAGCCAAAACCATCGAGGTAACGGATTCCTGGCGCTCTCGCTACAACTAAAGCATCTGATGTTCTTTGAGCGGCATATTGCAACCCTAAGAAAGTATCGATTGCAGCATAGGGTCCCCCCAAAGTTAATACCCCACTAGCATATATTCTGCCTTTTTGATTCCGCATTTCCCGAATTTCAAAATCGTTGGCTACGTTCAATCCACCATAAGGAGAAAGACGTATACTATATTGATCAATTAGATCGGCAAATAAAGAATTATCTTGTGGTTTTGCTTCCAAACCTGTAGAGTCGATAATGAAATCTGCTTCTACTCTGAGCATTCCCTTATCTGTTTTTAGGAAAGAAAGCGGTTTACCTTGGGGAGTTTGTTCCACCTTCTCAACCTGACCAAATTCAATGGTGTACCATCCCTCGTCTAAACCTTTTTGAACTATTCTACGCCAGTCCGAGCGATCGGCTGTGGTGGTTCCACCCCATTGTTTAAGAAGTTCAAAGCGTTCCTGTGGGGAAGAAGCTTCTAGTTTCTCACGCATGTCTCCTCCCCAGGTGCCTTTGGGCCAATTATAGGGCTGAAATTCCCAGTGGTTTTCGACTTTACGTTGAGCTAGCCCATACTTATTGCCTTGAAGAACAGGTTTGCGCGTAAGATGGATAACCCTAATTTTGGGGTTTTTACGTCTGACTTCCGAAATTCTCTGGAGAATGCGAGAAGCCACAATTCCGCGACCACGTAAAATTACAGTTCCACCTTGTTGTTCTAGTTGCTTGTAAATGTGTTCATGTTTTTCATAGGCATTGACTACTGATTGGTAATCGCCTGTTTCTTGCCGATATTTTTGTAGATCTGGTAAAAATCTAATAGCTGGATATCCTGTAGCAATCTGAACAAAACGCCCAACCATAAATCCATGAGTGCGTTGGGTTTCTCCAGGAACAGAATAAGCTACAGCATAACGACCATCATTAGTTTTACGAATTGCTCGGATGCGTCCATACCTCAACATTTCCGACCAGCCAATACGTTCTGCTTCTCTGTCTACAGATTCAAATACCTTTCCTGACATAGGAGTATAAGTATCCGCAAATACAGGTTCAGCAAAAACTTGCCAGAGATGCAGAAGAGCGGAAATAACTTGACCGGAACCGATTTCTCGCCAAGCTTCGCGCCAAGCGTATCCGGGCCAACCCCAAAGATTATCTGGACAGGAATCTGAACCAGAACGCAATCTCTCGTAGGGAGGAATTTGAGAATTTTGACAAAGACGTTGGTAACGGGCATAAGGTTTTTGTTCTAAACCAAGAACGGCAATTTTATCGGGTTTAACTCCATAAATTCTGATGTAGTCTACCCAAACAAAACTCCCCATCCCACCACCGAGTGCTAAGTATTCTTTTTCTTCGACTCTGTTTCCTGTTGCATATAAGGATTGCACGTCCACCAGTTGAGCTTTCATAAACTCTTCTGGAGGAAAAGCTGCTATGGTTGGTTCTGGTATAAAAACTTGTGAGTCAGGTTGGTCAGTTTCTGGGTGAAATAAAATAGTAGAACTAGAGGTTTCTGGTTTTGATTGAGATTTGATCGCAGGAATACTGACAAAGGTTTCATCATTATCCTTGCCTAGTATTACTTGGGTTTGGTCAGGGATATAAACTTCGGTTCCTGCTGGTGGTATAAATAGAGTGACAGTCACTTCATAAGGACCTATTTGCAGGATATCACCACTATTTAGAGCTTGGCTAGATTTCTGCAATAAATTCCCATTTACCTTTGTACCATTAGTGCTGGTATCGCTAATAGTTACTTGAAGATTATCAAAGTAAATTAGGGCATGATGACCAGAAACTTGTTTGTGGGCAAAGATAGCTTTAGTAAGCTGTTGTCCGTTGTAGGTATCGGGTAAACGGACTATTTCTCTACCGATTGCTAGTGGTAAAGCAAATGTCTGCTGCTGTTCTTCCTGGTTGGTAGGTTCTTTCCAAGTCAGTGTTATTTCCATAGTTATTTTTTAGACAAGAAAATGATTTATTGGTTAGGATTAGGGAGAATTACTGTTCCTTGGGCTTGCAAAGAGACACCGCAGTGAGGACAAAAATCTCCTACGTAGTCATAAGATACAAAGTGTCCGTTGACGCATTGTAAGCCGTAAACTTGCTTGGCTTGAGTCCACTCAATATTTTTGATTGTTATACTGATTCTGCCTAACTTGATTACACTCCCAGAAGACAGAGGCACTTCCTCCAGGACAATCGCTTTCCCATCAACAATGACCGAATTCGGATTTGGTCTGTTAATAGTCAAATTTTTCAACAGTAATTGATGCTTTTGTGAGTCATAACAGATAGCAGCATGTAAACGAGAAACCGATTTGGAACTATCGTTTATGACAATATCGCATTGTTTTTCATCTCGACCAATCAAAAACTTTCCTTTTTGTTTGGTATCATCTTTCGCTGAAAATGTTTGCGAAAGTTTGCGTCCCTCCTCAACCCATTCGAGAGAAAATTGATACATGATTCTAGCTATTTACCTACTCATGAATAAAGATACTGGGGACATGTAATATCAAATTTAAGCAATAATGTTCTTTAGAATCTAGGTTAAACTACACAAATAGTCTGATGACATTGTTAGAATTTTGTCAATAAAATTTACTAGCCACTCATATATATATACTTCTGAATGCCATAATGATATGCAATATTGCCAGATAATTAAACCAAATAATTAAAAAGTTTAAAAATAAGTATTAATACATTGGTGCAAATTTTGATAAAAAAATGCTCATGTTTCAACTACTCGTCTTTTAGAACAGCACGATACAAATAAAAAACGTAATTAATCATAACCACAAAACCTGCCTTCTAGTTAATTTGAGTGGATTTTTAAATTCCCAATTTATTCAATAAATTGGGAATGTGAACACGCAACGAATCAATCATAATATTAGAACAATGATTGATTCGGTGCTGTATTTGGGCGATTTGGTCGATTAGGGCTAGGAATATTTCTAGGAGACGGTTTAGATGGCGCCACTGTTTGAGGTGTAATAGCTGGTTCTTGTTTATTTTCTTCTGCTGTTGCTTCTTCTTTTTCTTCAATATTTGTAGGCGGTGGAACTCTATTATCACCTCTTTGGGCAACAATAGTGCTAAATAAACCTGGCTCAGTATTATCTATTTTTAAATTAAATTTTGTGATGTTACCCGATGCTTTACTTAAAAAAGTCTGAATGGGGATGCCCAAGTTAAATCCGGTTTTGTCTCCTGCTGTTCTTGGTGCCCCACTTTCTTGATTGTCTTGTGGTGATTCCGTTCGAGGCGCCACTTCCTCTCTGTCGCCTTGACCGTGAATACCTACAACACGACCTGATACATCGAATACGGGACCACCACTCATACCAGCCCTAGTATTAGCGGTGTAACTAATTGCATATCCATTTTCAACAGGACTTGTTTCATCCTCAACAGATTCACCATCTAAGCGACTAGAAACTAGAGAAGAAGTAAATTGAAAGACACGCTGTTTAATTGCGGCGCCGGGGTTAGGGAATCCAGCAACATAGATACCTGCTCCTTCTGTAGTAAATTTTGAATCACCAAGGGTGGCAGTTTGAAAATCGTTTTGGCTGCGGAATCTGACAACCGACAAATCTACACCAGGTAATTTTTGAATATCTTTGTCTGTGGAAATTTTAATTTTGAGGCGCCTTTTACCACTTCTAGTGTTAGTCGCTGGTGTAATAATGTAATACTCATCATCTTTATACTGAACAACGTGATTTGCTGTCAGTACAACATATACATTGTTTCTGCCTTCTTGGTAACGACCAATAATTACTCCGGAACCGGGTGAATTAATTGTAGGTTCAATTCGTACTACAGTGGATTTAGCTATTTGAGCTACATCTGTTGGTAGCAAGGCTTGTCTGGCAAAGGCTGGACTTGCAATTACAATGGCTGTACCAATCAAGAAACTTGGTAGCAAATTTCGATTGAACATCTTCTTAATTCCTCCAATGAATTATGAAATATTAATTATGAATTATGGGCTACCATAAAGTCCTGAAACGAGATTGGGGATTTACAGTATTTGAAGCTGGAAAGTCAGGTGCAAGCATCCTCGGCGCCGAGACTGGTGTCGTAGTTGAGGATGTTTGTACTTTTGGCAAAGAATTTATTGAGGTAGCAAATTGGGGAGCTTGCTGCAAAAATGTTTGTATCGGAATTGCCCAACTAGAGCGTTCCATTTGTGTTATTACTTCTGCAACAGGTGTAGTCCCATCTTTAAAGATGTAATTATTTCCCCAAAGTGGAAATTTCTGTCTACCGTTAATAGCGACAAGTTGTCCATAACGGTTAAGGACTGGTCCACCACTCATACCATTTAAAATGTCATTGCTATAACCCAATTGGTAGCCGCGTAAAAAAGCTTTAGGCAAAACATTGTCAACCTTACCAACCGTAAAAACAAACCCGTTAGCTTCTAGAGGAAATCCAGCAGCATAGGTTTCATCTCCAACAGTTAATTTATATTTAGCTAAATTAGCAATTTGATAAGAATTGGCACTACGAAAACTTAATAATGCCAAATC
The DNA here is from genome assembly GCF_000331305.1 of Calothrix sp. PCC 7103. Classification (GTDB taxonomy): domain Bacteria; phylum Cyanobacteriota; class Cyanobacteriia; order Cyanobacteriales; family Nostocaceae; genus Dulcicalothrix. The sequence continues at coordinate 3,842,638 of NZ_KB217478.1, forward strand.
ATCATCATTGAATTGAGCATTTTGATTGTGCGATGCTTGATAAATTCTCCCATCTGCTGTTTGAATGCGATAAGTTTTTGCTAAACTAATAACATGGTTGTTAGTTATAACTGTATAAGTTTGACCTTTTTTTTGAATTAAAATACCCGAACCCCAAGCATCTCCTACTAAGACTTTAACTGTAATCAACCGAGATGTAGCTTGCAGTTCCTTTAACGACAATTGCTGTTGCCTTTGGCTAAGTAAAATAGGATTTATACTCTCAGCATGCACAGCAATTTCTGAAGAAAGAGCCTGTGTGGTTAGCCCAAAAAATACACTAACAACACAAGCGAAAATACTTATTATGCAACTAGGCATTTTGAGTTCAGAAAATAATAACAATCAAGTTTACTAATAAGTTGAATTAGAAAAGACCACCTGGTTGGTTTGGAGCTTTATTTGGAGTTGTTGGCGCCTCATCGCTTTGTTCTGCTTCTACAGAATCCACAAGTTGATTAATGTCAATAAAGGCACGACCAGAAGACTCTTGGATTGCTCTTGTTCCAGCTACACCTTGTCGCAAATTAGTCAGTTGCTGTAAAATTTCCGCAGTTTTCCTACGGTTATTTTTGTTGAGGGTAACTAAAACATTAGTTCTGTTACAGCCGATCTCTAAGCTAGTCGTAGCACAAACAACAGGCTGATTGTTGACAATACCTGCGGTAAGGACAAACTGTGGTGTTCCTTGTTGGTTAGCTTGTCGATTTGATATAGCTAAACGATTAAATCTTTGAGCAACTTCTTGACAACGGGTCAAAGGGTCATACCCAGAAGCCGCAAAATCCCATGTACGCCAGGTAATTACTGGTTTTAGACCTAGAGGAGTTACAGCTACTGTTGTTGGTTTACCCTTAATCCAGCGACATTCAAATCTGGGGGCGCCTTGAGCAGAACTAGGCGTAGTATTGATTACAGTTGCAAAACTACTTAAGAGAGCCACGCCAGTTACAACGCTTAAAAACTTACGTAACATATTCAGTTCTCCTAAAAAATTGAGTACCTATTTATAAGTATAGATAGTCTTTTTTTAAACTTTAATAATAACAGTAATTTCAATCTAAATTTAATTTATTTATTCACTTTTATAACATTTAATTTAGATTACCGACTTATTCAATAAGTCGGGAACCTGAACTTTTTACTGAAGCTTTTGAATTAGGCTATTTACATCGTTGTAGCCACCAGTTTTACCTTGTTCAAGATAAAATTTTCCTGCTTGCCGAAAATCTTGAATTGCTTTTTGCTGATCTCCAGTAGCAGCATAAACTAAACCTCTGTTTCTGTACGCATCAGCAAAATCAGGCTTAATTTCTATTGCTTTTGTAAAATCCTCAATTGCTCCTTGATTTTCTTGGAGTTTATAACGAGTTATACCCTTACTACTATAAGCATCAGCGTATTTGGCATCCAATCGTAATGCTTGGTTAAAATCTTGAATAGCAGCTTGGTAGTTTTCCAGTTGATCATGGGCAACACCCCGATTCAAATAGGCTTTACTATCATTGGGGTTAAGCTTAATCAACTGGTTTAAGTCTTCAATTGCTTCCTGAGTCTTACCTAGATTTAGGCGAGCGGCGCCTCGATTAAGGTATGCGTCGATATCATTAGAATTAAGCCGCAGTGCTTGGGTACAGTCTTCTTCACCTTTCTGATGTTGGCTCTTATTGATATAAGCAGCACAGCGACGAGTATAAGCATCTCCATAGTTGGAATTAATTTGAATCGCTTGACTTGAATCGTCAATCGCTCCATTAAAATCTCCATTGGAAAAGCGAATATTTGCTCGTTGATAGAAAGCTTCCGCGTTCCGAGGATCAATGTTAACAGCTTGAGTAAAATCCTCAACTGCTCCCGATTTATCTTCTTTCTTAGATTTTACCAGTCCTTGATGATATAAACTTTTTGACTTGGTTTGAGGTAATTGATTATAAATAAAAGTACCTGTACCAAGTGCAATTAATGCTCCTATCCCAGCGATAATCGTTAATCGCTTTTTGTTAGGTTTAGATAGTAAAGTGTTGGAAATAATATTAGTTATTTTTGACCCTGCACCTGAATAAGAAGTTTTAACGCTAATTTTTTCCAAATCTACAAGTACTTCACTTGCAGATTGGTAGCGTTTCTTACAGTCAATCAACACCATTTTATTGATAATTTGTGCTAACCCAGCGCTTACTTGCACTCGGTTATGCCAAATAATCTCACCTTGACTAGAGCTATTATTATCTCGGAGTTTTGATAACTCATTGCTGTGTAACCCCGAGAGGGCTTGAATCGCCATCATTCCCGCAGCATAGACATCGCTATTAAATCGTGGTTGTCCGTGGATTTGCTCTATCGGCATATATTGCAATGTGCCAACACCAACAGTAAATGGAGATTGCCCTTGATTAATATGATTAGTGATTTCCTTGACAGCACCAAAGTCAATCAAAACTAATTTATTGTCGGAGGAACGGCGCATTAAATTACTAGGTTTAATGTCCCGGTGAATTACCGCGTGACTATGCACAAATACTAGAATTTGCAACAATTCTGTTAATAAAATTATAACTTTGTCTTCACTCCAGGGTATACCGGGCAGAATTTCCTCATTTAACGGATAACCATCAACGAATTGTTGAACTAAATAAAATTCTTCATTTTCCTCAAATTCAGCTAATAATGTGGGAATTTGGTCATGATGACCTAACTTTTCTAAAGTTTGTGCTTCAGTTTTAAATAAACGACGGGCAATTTCCAGTCCTTGAGCTTCTTGACTTGAGTACATCAGCTGCTTGACCACGCATTTGGGTTGACCAGGACGCTTGACATCTTTTGCCAAAAAAGTTTTCCCAAATGCTCCGGAACCCAAAACTTTAACAATCTCGTAACGTCCATCCAAGAGTTGAGCGCTCATGGTAATACTTAATTGGGTTTAAGTCAATATTAGCACTTCTTGAGTCAGTATTATTTAGGCTGAGTCTTGAAAAAATGGGCATTACACCAAATATTTTTATTTTATACTAAAATTTTATACTTATCAGAGTTTGACAAGCGACTCGAAGCAAGTTTCTTGCTACAATGGCAAGATAAACAACCTATTAGCAGTTATACTCAAAAAGCCACCATTAGTCAGCTTGGTGTTGCAGGTGTGATTGCCAAACCTTTTGACCCCATGACTTTAAACAAAGAAGTATCCGAGATTTTAGGGTTTACAACTGGTGGAAATCATAAAAAAGTAAATTATTGGCGCCTGGAATTACTACTACCCAAAGGTGCATATCCAAATGTCGTATTAAACTGACGACACCAAATAGCAACAGATTTAAAATCTGCTAACTTAACATTTTCGGGTATTGCGTAGCGCTGAACACCATTTGTTCTTTGTAAACGAGCAAGCTGCACATAATCTTTTTGTTTGATACCGTCGGGAACTGTTGCATTCCGATGCAAAATAACGTACAAATCTGGCCCATTATCAGTTTTGAATTCTTCGCTAAATTCAACGAAGCGTTTTCCATTTCGATTCACAATACGCGCATTTCCTTGAGTTGGATGTTCTACTGCTCTAAAACTTCCAATTGCTGCACTTGCAGTTTTTGATGTTGTTTCACTCGAAGGCGCCTTTTCTGTATCGGTCTGGTTAGTACTAACGGAAGTCGTACAACTTGCCATTAATACTGCAACGGCGCCAAGAATAGCCAATTTATATTTCATCTTCCGCTTGATTGTGTTCCATAACTAAAATTTAAACCTTTTAGCTTCGGACAGAACAAATATAAGTTGAGAATTTGCTTAAGTTTTATGTTTCTAATTTCAGCTTAATCTCACCCAGTTCTAATAAAACCTTCAACGATATTGGTTATTGTGGGTAATGTGGTGGCTATTGCCGTATAAACACTTAAACTATTTATGTAATGATTAATTATTGTTAAGATAAATATAATTTTATAAATTGCCTCAAACCCATTAATAGCACAGTGTTGGGCAAAACATTTAAATCAAGACTTATAGCAAAATGTCTGTATCACACCTAAAACCTAAATCTCGATGGACAAGCAGCAGGCAACTGCAAACAGCAACGCTAATGTTAGTTGGCACCTTGATAATTTCGGGGTTAGTGGCCGCTCTCTGGTTTGCTGGTGAACACCGCATTAGTCAAATATTTGAGCAATTTAATAAATTACAGCAAAACCCACCAATGTGGTTAGAAGCACCAATGGTAACAGGTAAATATTTACTGGCGCCAACAATAGCATTATTTATAGGGGTGCTAGCTGTAATGCGGGTTTCTCCACAACCACGCACTTGGTCAAGACGCATTGTAGTGAGTATTTTAATTATATTGACTTTGCGCTACGTCACTTGGCGCAGCTTGTCTACACTCAACTTAGCCAACCCCTTGAACGGTGTGTTTAGCTTGGGACTTTTTGTGTTAGAGATGCTAATGTTAGCTAGCAGCACGATTCAATTATTCTTGATGCTAAACGTTAAAGACCGCAAGCGTGCTGCCGATATAAAATCTCAAGCTGTTATTGATAGCAGCTTCGACCCTACTGTAGAGTAGTCAGTAAAGCGGAGTAATCCGATGTAAATCATGGTTAATCTGTGGTTTATAGAAGGTAGAAATTGGTCTACCCGGCTACACCAGAGTCGCCCTTCGGCAAGGCGTAAGCGCTACGAAGTCATGACCTCAATAGGGTTTTACCAGCCTTAAGGTATAGCTAGTCCTAAGCGGTCAGGAAAGGAACATCGCGTAGTTTGCTCTCGTGGAAAACCAATCCGATTAAAAAGCAACGTAGCAATCTCAAAGCAAACTTTACCCCATAAAAGAGCGGCGTAACTGCCAACCAAAATATGTCTTTACTAACAAATCACGTTTTTGTACTAAATAAAGATAAAAGTTTTTTGAGCATGGTGCATCCAGCACGAGCAAGAAAACTTTTAACCCAAAATAAAGCTGCTGTATTTAGAACTTATCCTTTTGTGATAATACTTTTGCAGCAAATTATGAACCCTAGCTTAAAACAGTATTTTCTCAAAATTGACCCAGGTTCTCAATGGACTGGGTTTGCAATTCAATGTGGAGAAGAAATTGTTTTTCGTATGGAATTAAAGCATCGTGGTGATGTGATAAAATCCGACTTACAAAAACGTTCTGGATTTCGACGTGGTAGACGTTCTAGAAATCTAAGGTATCGTCAAGAACGTTTTAATAAAAAGAAGAAATCTGGCTGGCTACCACCGTCGCTAATGCATCGTGTATTTACAGTTGAAACCTGGATAAAACGTTTTTGTAAATTCTGTCCAATAATACTTATTGAGATAGAACAAGTACGTTTTGATATGCAGAAAATAGCCAACCCAGAAATCAGCGGTATCGAGTATCAACAAGGTACGTTATTTGGCTACGAAGTTAGAGAATACCTGTTGGAGAAATGGGATAGAGAATGTGCTTATTGTGGTGCAAAAAATATTCAGCTAGAAGTAGAACATATAAAAGCTAAAAGTAATGGGGGTAGTGATAGGGTTAGTAACTTAACTTTAGCTTGCCATGATTGTAATCAGAAAAAAGGAAATATGAATGTTGATGATTTCTTGAGCGACAAGCACAAACTCGCTCATATTTTAGCGAATGCACAAACACCATTGAAAGACGCTGCTGTCGTAAACTCTACTCGCATTCACATAGTTGATGTGGCTAAAAAATACAACCCAGTTAACACTTGGACTGGTGGAAGAACAAAGATGAATCGGGTTAATCAAAATTTAGAAAAAGGTCATAGTATTGACGCTGCTTGCGTTGGGGAGTCTGGAAGCAAAGTTATTTTCTTGACTGAACAACCATTGCTTGTAATAGCCTTTGGTCATGGTTCTAGACAAAGTAGAAGGACAAACGATAAAGGTTTTCCTGCATTAGTAACAAAAAAATGCAAGAATACAGGCAGAGATATTGTACAAAAAGATGAATTTGGTAATGTCAAAATAATATCACCTAAGAATGAATATACTCATATTACTGCAGGTGATATCGTAAGATTTGAAATTAAAAAGGTTAGAAGTGTTAAAAGTAATCATATCCAGGCAGTAGACGGGAAAGTAGTTGTAGAGCCTAAATGGTATACGTGTAGAGTCAAAACTCCTACACCACAAGGTTTTGAAGTTTTAATCAAGGGCGGTAGAGTGGGCATCTCCAGCATGAAAGGCGCAAAGTTTGCTTACCGTGCTGATGGATACGAATATAAATTTAGATAGCACAGATATACAGATATACTTCGTTTTACCAGCATTGATTACGTTATATTGTTATCTGGTAAAACTACATCTTTATTCCTACCTATTCAGAACCAGCGTTTATACTAAGACGTACTATTATTGGTCGTTCTGCCCTACTCTCAGATATATATTCTCTAGTACTATGTTTTCCCTTAGCATTAACAGTTATGCAAGTGATGCTAAATCCTTTCTCGTCATGTTTTAAAGTTACACCCAAAGGAACAGTAAACAACAATTATACATTCAATTGGAAACTAGCTCTACCTTTAATTTGTCTATTTATTCTTACAGCCATCAGCTTGTGGCGAAACTTAGGCATGTGTATGATACAAGGAGTATGGGCGCCTGAAGTTGATAATACAGTCAAAGGAATTGGTCTCGGTTGGCTGTGGAGTACATATAACCTAATTATGATTGGCATTGCACTATTAATACTCCTAGATGCACCCAAACCAGATATTTACGAATGGTTTGATTTACGACGAGTCGTTAAATTAACCCTTAGTGATAATCAAATATTATGGGGAGTAACAACAATTATTTCAGAAGCAGGCGCCGAAATAGCCCTTACGAAAACTCCCCTCGACCTACCCAACTCCACAGTACATCTAGAAATAGCAGAAGAAAACTTACAAATCGGCGCCGAAATCATCCAAACAGGAATTAATAACGAATACCATACTCTTAAAGTTAAATATACATCACTTAGCTTGACACAACATCGGCGCCTCGTCAAAATGTTATTCTGTCGTCCAGGACAATGGAAGCGCAATAAAACACCAGGAGAACTTCAATCACTCTTACTAATATTTAGAATACTTCTAAAACCCCGCATCTTCTTTAATAGAAACCTAGAAGTCACCCCAATAGCACTAGCTAAACTATAGCAATCCTAAATCACTTGTAAAATATTTCTCTTCTTTCTTTCCTTCCTTCCTTTGCGTCCTTTGCGTCCTTTGCGGTTCGTTACATAAGCATCATTTTTTACAAATCAATTAGGAATGCTATATAACACCTCTTGTGGAACAGGCATAGCAAGCCTGTTATATAAATATTATGATGCTACCCTGCGGGAAAACTGCGTTATATCATGTCCGGTTGATTACCCATAATTACCACGTCACGTAGAGACGCGATTAATCGCGTCTCTACAATGATTTTATTATGGTTACGCTCCCGGACATGATATTAACGTTTCTCAGCATGACACCGCAGGATCATTCATTTTGTGGCTTACTCTAAGTGAAAAACAACATTGAAAAATGTAAAATATAATACTTAAAATAAAAGATAATTGTAGAGACAGCTTTGAGCAGGCGCCTCTACAATTACCATGTATTCGTTTTAGTATTCGTTTTATACTTGTAGCCAGACGATGAAAAAACTTAAATGTATTCGTTTTGATTAACAGTTGCTCTGTAGGTATCCTTTTGTTCAGAAGAATCGGCGCCTTCATTACCTTGGCTATCAGCTTCTGTTTCGGGATTTGAGTAAGCTGCGTTTTTAACAGAATCAACTGTATTATAAGCAGCATTTTTAACGGTGTCAGTAGTATTTTTAACGGTATCATTAACGTTTACTACTGTATTTTTGACTTTATCTACAGAAACGTTAACAGTGTTATTAACGTCTACCGCTGTATTCTTGATAATATCGCCAACATTTTTTGTTGTATCGCTAACACCGCTTGCCACAGTATTAACAGTTTCACCTATTTCTGTAACTGTTTGGTTAAAACCCTGTGCTGTGTTTCTAACAATATTAGTTACACCTTTTATCGTTTGACTCAGCTTTTCACCAATTCCTTTGATTGCTAATGTACCAGCAATTGCACCTACTCCGGCGCCAATTAAGCTTCCAATAACAACTTTAGATAACTCATTATTACGTGCATTATTTGCTGTCTCAGACTCTCCATTCAACATGTAGGTATTAGAGAGTGTATTTTGTGTTGGTGTATTTTGTGTTGGTGTATTTTGTGTTGGTGTATTTTGTGTTTCTGGAGGTAATAATGGTTGATTGCTATTCATAACAAGCTCCTCATAAAAAATAATTTTCTTACTCTTGTGGAACGGGCATCCTGCCCGTCCTAAATATTAAATACAGGGTGACCTCAAGCCACCCTATATTAAATTCACCTATTCAAAAGCACTACCAGTACGGTTGATTTCTTCTTCTAATGAATCCATATCAATAGAAGCAGAAGCTCTGCGCGCTTCAAGGTCTGAAGTTGGACTTACATAAATAGAGGCAGAACTTGTATCGCTCATTGGGTTGCTCATACTGCTTGTCGATTGACCAGCATTATAACCACTAATGTATTGACTACCTGAAGGCGCCGATTTAGGTTGCTGCGCTTCGTACTTAAATGTATCAGTTGCATATTGTACCGACTGATTCAAGTTTTCAGCAGTATTCTGTACATTGTCTGCTCCAGATTTGACTGCTTGGTTAAGACCATCTGCTGTACTTTGCACAGCATCAGCTCCAGATTTGGCTACTTGGCTGAGACCATCTGCTGTACTTTGCACAGCATCAGCTCCAGCTTTTACTACTTGACCTACACCTTGACTTACACCTTGTGCTGTACTCTGTACAGCATCCATTGTGCCAGCTGCTACTTGTGAAGCGCTATTAGCAACACCTTTTGCTGTATCTACTGCACCACCAACAACTGCTTGGGTTGTACCCTCAGCTACACTTTGTACTGCTTGTCCTAAACCTTGACCAGTTTGCATTAAACCAGAACCAATGGTTTTAGCTGCTTCACCAATACCCTTCGCTGCGTGCCCAAAACCTTGACCAATTCTTTTGCCAGCAAATGCAGCAGCTAAAGACCCTAAAGTACCACCAATAAGTCCACCTAACAATATTCTGCTTAATGCATTATCTTTGTCTTGTCCTGATGTAGCATTCGCTCCCATACTTCCAGAACCAGAATAACCACCAGACTGTTGATTAAACTGACCAGATGGTTGGTTGTATTGCTGACTATATGGTTGATTAGATTGACTATATTGCTGATTATTATATTGTTGACCGTATCCACTGCGGCCTTCATAGCCCTGTCTACCTATATCACTGGTATTGGCATCGGCGCCTGTTTGGTTTTGATAATACTGATTATCACGTTGCTCATTGTTTCGTATGTTATCAACCATATTCTTTGACTCCTTGTGAAGGTAAAATGTGTTTCGATAATGCTAATTTAGCGATTTAAAACGTTATATTAACCTTTCTATAGACAGAGTATATTATTTTTTAATCTACATCTATAGCGGTAGCACTCAATTAAATTTAATCACTATCTTAATCGATGATAGGTACTAACATAGATTCATATTTTTTATTGAATAAATTATTAATTTTTACATTAAAATTTGTTTATTTAATGTGTTCTTAACCTACGTGAATACAACAAAAAAACCTCTCTATTGAGAGGCTAATTACAAACTGTTAGATATAAAAAAAACTATAAAAAAACCTAGTTTATTATCAAAATCTTTATTTTATTCTGTATCGATAAAAAAACCCGGTTTCTCGCAGTAATTAATAAAGTAATTAATAATATTTCCTTACCTGATATCTTGCACCCCTATCTTGCTCCGAAAATTGCAGCTTCTCAACGAAGTTTTCCTTTATGGTAGCACTTTGCTATATCAACTAATTTCATCTTTATCTTTATACGTATAATATTTGGTTACTTTTAACACGTTAACTATCTCAGCATCACGGTACTAGGTATCAAAGTCACTAAATTTATGAGGCGCCATACTGAATTTGATTTCTTCCGCCTATCTTCATCTCCTAAGTTAAGAACTAAAACCCTTATAATCATCTTTCTTTAGGATGAGTTAGATTAATATTTAGATTGCTTTCAGCGAGTAATAATTATGTATGTAAGGTCTGCTCAAAAGCTTGTAGAATAAGGGCTATGAATAATATTAAAACATTTGTATAGCTGAAATGTGACTACTTACTTGCACAAATAAAAAATCTTATTATATTCTTGCGTTAAATATAAAACTCATAAATCTAAATCAGAAATACATTACCTTACCTTCGTCAGATTTTTTTCTCATCAGCAAATTATATTGTTTACACAAGTAATACATATAAACTTAACTACGGAGAAACAATTGCAAACCTCAAAGCTACTGCGGGATATATTACAACGTCACTCAACAGAACGTATATACTTAAGAGATTTAGTTTCTGAACTGAAAGAACGTTCGTTTGCAGGGTTATTAATGATTTGTGCATTACCAGAAGCTTTACCATTACCTGTTGCTGGAGTCTCAGCAATTATTGGTATACCGTTGATGATAGTTTCTCTTCAGTTGCTTTTGGGTTTTCGCAAACCTTGGTTGCCAAATTGGATAGCTAACCGTTCGTTAAAGCGTAAAGATGTTGAAAAGCTTTTCAATAAAATTCTGTCAATCCTTGAAAAATACGAAAGTGTAATTCGTCCCCGTTGGAAATTTGTAACTCACCCTAACGCACAACGTTTGCTGGGACTATTACTTCTCATACTGGCTTTTATTATTGCGCTTCCCATTCCTTTCGGAAATATGCTCCCTGCAATTATTATCATTATCATTAGCTTGGGCTTAATTGAGCAAGATGGTATTGTGATAGCTTTGGGTGCGTGTTTATCTTGTATACTCTTCGCTTTTGTCGCATATGCACTGCTTACTTTAAGCCAGTTTATTCCAAAATTCAATTTTCGGTTCTTCGCTCGGTAAAAATAATTCTTTCGATATATAGCAGTCCTAAATCATTTGTGTAACCCGCACGTTGTAGAGACGCGATTAATCGCGTCTCTACGCGGATATAATTTTCATGACTCATATAGGATTGCTATATGAAACGTAAAAATTTAAGCTCGTTAAAAAATACGATGAAATTAATAGAAATAATACGTTCTAAATGGAACTCCTTTAAAAAGGCATTAAAAACTTCGGCGCCAAGCGAGAAACCCCAACAATATAAAAAAGCCTCTTTATTTCCTAATGGTAAGGCAAACAAGGCAGCATTGTCGGTGGTCATGCGCGGTGTTGCCGAAGTCTTATCACAAAAAATGAACCTACCCTGGAAAGCTGAAGCCAGTAATAATACTTTGAGTTACGAACAAATTAATAGCGGCAAAGGAAAAATTTGTTATTACATCACTGATAACCCAGAAACCCCGCAACCAGATACTTTAGTTGAAGAAACTGCTCTTAACGTTATCGACCAATTCGACCCTAGAGCTTGCGCTATTCATTTAATATACTGTGCCCTTGCTGCAAACCTTGACAAACCTTGGGAACAGAGTTTTGTCATTGACGACAAACAGCTACTTGAGTATACAGGACTCGTCAGGCGCCGCGACTTGTGTAAACACGAACAATTGAGTATTTTATATGAACTTCTACGTCAACCAGCCCAAATATTAGCTCGTATAGTTTGGCCCAAGCAAGGAAAAGTCGGAGCATTTACAGTTGCAGATTTAAAAATCTGGGATATCACTGTATTAAGAGACTACCAAACCGACAAAGCTGGTAATACCAAGTTAGTTGGTTTAAAAGTTATTGGTAAAGCAGGCGCCTGGGCAAAATACTTTCTCAACAAATCAGAATATCATTACAGCACAGGTGTAATCACCAAAAAAACCGTCCAAAAACTATTTAGCATCGGCAAGCAAAATATTGGCGCCGCAAGAATGTTAGTATGGCTAACCTTCCAAGTACAACCAGGTAGACAAGACAGTGTAATGGGCAAAACCCTAATAGAAATAGCTTACGGCGCCGAAAAAGTATCAATGGTAGAAAAAGACAGACAACTTAGACGCTCCTTGGCTGATGACTTTGAAACAGATTTAAAAGTAGTTAAAGATGCAGGTTGGCATGTGGAACTTAACGAAGGCACAGTGTGGCTAAAAAGTGAACACCCAACTAAAAGACCTATCGGTTACTGGAACGACTTATTAAACACCACATTGCGTATCCAATTACCAACCGACGCACAAGAATATTTAGCCTTACCAGAAAATCAATATATAGTAAATGACACCGAGAATGTACCGAAACAACCTCCAACAGCTAACGTTATTAGAGAAGCAAGAAAAGCCAAAGGTTGGTCTAGAGCCGTTTTTGCTCAAAGAATGGGAAAAAGTATATCTTGGGTTGATGCTATAGAAACGGGTCATCGTCAAGTTTCGCAAAAAGACTTACCCAAAATAATTGATAAACTTGAATTATAAGAAAAGGGATGGTATGTTGGCTTCCGTTCCTCCACCCAACCTACAGTTGATATAGAGAATAAAACCTATCTGAGTAAACACGACTCATTCTCGACTTATATACTGTTTCTATATTACGTCGCAACTGACTCGAAGGATTCAACACATAGACATTTGAAGATAAATTTACCACACTCGGCGCCGAATTTTCTCTAACCAATAACAATCGTACTTCTGAATTCAACAAATAACTCAAAGAAAAAACGTTACCATAATTAATTCCAGCATCATCACTTATTAAAACCGAGCGTGATTGGTTAATAATTCGAGCAGCTTCAGGGTTTCCATAACTAACAACTTTATTCCACCAAGTATCAGCTTGAGAATTAACGGCAATTGAAATTATGCCCAGCGTTAGTATTGCTACCGTCACTCTACACCAAATTTGGCGCCGTGAAAAAATACCGTCATTAACTTGATAGCACAAAAAGTAAGCAACCGCTATAATTATTCCCAAATATGAAGGTATTAAATATCGCTCAGAAACTGACCGGATTCCACCCAAAATCAAATCAGGTATTACTAACGGTAGCGCTGGGATAAAAATTAGAGTTACAACAAACAACCATACTTTTATATTTGTTCTTATATATAGAAAGTAAACTGCATAGCTAACAAAACCCAAAACGAACAACGCAGCTAAGTATTGGAAAATATTATCTAAATTCCAATTAAAATCAAAAAAAATGCGCGTAATTTGCAATAACCAAGATTGTAATAAATTTGCTACAGGAATTGGCGCCTGTGTCCATTCAGTAGTAAAATTAAATGTATACAGATTAGTCACCACAATAATCAACCAAGGACTAGCAAACAAAAAACTAACCAACATTGCTGTAAAAAAAGCTTCTACAGTCCTTGTCCATTTAAATTTAGCTGTAGTAATTATATAAACAGCATGAGCAATTGCGACAAATCCACTTAATAAAAATGTGTACATACTCAACGCCAAACTCAGTGCGTATATTCCCCAATTAAAAACAGGATATTTTACATCTTGTGATTCCTCAACTTTTATCGCACGTAATAAACAAGCACTCGATAATAAAATAGTTACAGCCCAAAGAATATACTCACGCGCTTCAGTAGAATAAACAAAAAACACTGGCGAACATAAAGTTAATGCTACAGCAAAATAAGGTGCCCCTAATGGAACTCTAAACAATAAATAACACAACCAATACATAGTAAAAATTAAGAATAAACTAATAACAGCAGATAAACATCTAATAGCTGTTACTGAGTTACCAAAAATAGCCAACCAAAACCGCGCCAATATATAATAAAGCGGTGGATGTTGAGGGTCTTCAATTGCCAAAGAGTTAATAGTATCAATCAAACCTCTATCATCATTAACACCTTGAAATTTAGCCAAACTATCGCTCGTAATTACACGACCATTAAACACTTGCCGCTTGACTTCACTTGCTGTATATCCCGATACTCGAAGCATTGTAAAAGTTTCATCATGCCAAAAAACTTTACCGTCTAGGTTAACGAAGCGAAAACACACTCCTAGCAGTAAAACCACAACAATAAAATACCGTAACCAATTAGGAGCAATTCGGAGATGCTTCATAAACCTTTATATAGCAATTGCAGTTCACATATGAATCTAGCAAAGTTCACATGCTTCTATTTGCTTGCTACAATAAATTAGGATATCCTTTGCTTGTTACCAGCCGTTATAAAATGGGGGTACGCTTGGCATGGTTAATCGAGTAGCTAACAAAGCGTTAAGTAAAGTACTTTAACTCATTAATGTCTCCTTAATCTGAGTTGAATAGATTAGAGGTAACTATCTCTTATATCTATGACACTGTGTATCAACCCAGATTGCCAACAACCAAATAACCCCGATACAGTTAAGGTTTGTCTGAGTTGCGGTAGTAAACTTTTATTACTCGAAAGGTACCGACCTACTACTATTATTGGTAAAGGAGGATTTGGCAAAACATTTCTAGCTACTGACGAACACAAACCATCTAAACCTCGCTGTGCGGTTAAACAGTTAAGCTTTACTGGTACTGGGCAACTTGTCAATAAAGCAGTGGAGTTGTTCGAGCAAGAAGCAGTTGTTTTAGAATCTTTAGGCAACCACCCGCAAATTCCGACACTTCTAGCATATTTTACCCATGAACAACGGCTTTATATTGTTCAGGAATTTATAGAGGGTGTGACTTTAGAGCAAGAATTGCTTCAAGGCGCCTATAATGAAGTTAAAATTAGATCACTGTTACACGATATATTACTCGTTTTAAAGTTTGTTCACGAACACAATATATTACACCGTGACATTAAGCCACCCAATATTATCATCCGGGCGAGTGACGGTAAACCTGTGTTGATTGATTTTGGTGTTGCCAAGGTTTTACAGTCGTCAAGTTTTATTCAACAAGCAACCGCTCTTGGTACTTTATATTATGCGGCGCCTGAGCAATTTAGAGGGTCTGTTTTTCAAAATAGTGATTTATATAGCTTGGGTGTTACCTGTATTAGTTTAATTACGGGTGTATTCTCTATTGAAAAACTTTATGATGGCACCAATTCCAGTTGGTGTTGGCGTAAATTTGTACCTGCGACTAATACTATCAGCGATGGATTGGGACAAATTTTAGATAAATTACTACAATTTCAGCCAATACATCGGTATTCGTCAGCACAAGAGGTTCTGCAAGCGCTTTCGTTGTTACCAAATATTAGTACTAAGGTACCATCAAAGTTACATCTAGACACATTGATTCCAGTTACAGTACCAAGTAGTGCGAGCCAAACTTCTAAAATAGAAATATATTATATCAAACTTGAACTTTTACTTAAATCTCAGAAATGGAAAGAAGCTGACTTAGAAACTTGGAAATTACTATGCATGGCATTAAATAAACCTTTAGAAGCTAAGATAACAAGTAGTGAAATTAACTTGGTGAACTGCCAACAATTACATAAAATAGACCAGCTTTGGATAGAAGCAAGTAATGGTAAATTTGGCTTTAGCATTCAAAATCAAATATTAGAGAGTGTCGGAAAAGACTACGTGCTGTTTTGTCAACATGTACAGTGGCAAAGCTATAACTCAAAATTGTTCCACCAAAGTCTCAAATTCAGCAACGAAGCTCCACCCGGACACTTCCCTTCGCGAATTTGGGCTGAAAGTGATAAATATTGGCGTTACCTGGACATAATTGCTTTAAAGTTAGCACAGTGCAGCGTCACTACCATTTAGCAAGTTTTACTCAACAATTCTATTTAATATAATTATATGAATAAGGCTAAAACTTCATTAAAAGATACACAAGAAGCGCTAGAAACAGCTAAATATTCTTACGAAGAAAATCTCCGGAAGTTACAAAGCATTGAGCAAAAAGCACATGCTGCTCAAGCATCCGGAGATGAAGCAGGTGCAAAAAAAATGATGATGCAGGCAATTGAAGTTGAGGAACATCTCTCAGTCTTGAATGCTGACATCAAATATTTAGAGAGTCTTCTGAACGACAAAGCAAAGCCAAAAAATTTCAATATCATCTTACTGTCGTTAATTCCACTTGCCTTAATATTATTCGGTGGCTTAGGCTATTGGCATTTTACACGAAAGGCGCCGACTACTACAAGTTGTTTACCATCTGGCAGCATACTACGAATCAATGGTTCCACCAGCATGGTAAGAATAAATAAAAAACTCAAAGGACTAATAGAGTCAAAGTGTCCTGGTTCGGTCGTCGAAACTGCATCAAATGGTTCAGATGTGGGAATTCAACAAGTTACCGCAGGTCAAGTGGATATAGCTGCTGTCTCACGACCGTTAAACGCACAAGAACAAGCAAATGGGCTAGTTCCTAATTTTGTCAAGCGTGATGCAATTGCGGTTGTAGTTGGTAAACAAAATCCATTTCAACAAGGATTAACAACTGCCCAAGTAGCGGACATATTTAAAGGTAATATTACTAATTGGTCGGCAGTTGGTGGTACTTCGGGCACTATCCGGGTTATAAACCGTTCACCTGTTAGTGGTACTCATCACGCATTCGATGAACTGGTTCTAAATAATGCCAAATTTGGTACGACACCTAATATAACTACATATCCAACCGATGAAACAACTCCCATCCTCAGAAAACTCCAAAGAGATGGTATTAGCTATGGTAGCTATAGTCAAGTAAATCAACAAAGTGTACGAGTAGTCCCCATCAATGGTTTAATGCCAGACTCTGAAAAATATCCACTGCGGCGCCAGCTATTCTATATATATAGAGACCCGATGAGTCCTACTGTAAAAACTTTTATGGATTTTCTCAAATCACCCGAAGTTCAAAAAATCATCAAGGAAAACTAGAAACTCGACAAAGAAACCCGGTTTCTTTGATATGCTGAAAGGCAGTTTGAGTTAAATTGAGCCACTGTGAGCAGAATTCGCGAACCAATTGCTAGTCTCCTTCTTTATCATGCCTTAAAATGGTCGGTTGTGGCGCCTATGCTTCACCTATACTTCCGGGGAATAATTCATGGCATTGAAAATGTGCCACAAGAAGGTCCTCTGGTAGTAGTTAGTAACCACGCAAGCAATTATGACCCTCCGATTGTGTCGAATTGTGTTCGCCGTCCTGTAGCATATATGGCAAAAAAAGAGTTATTTGATATCCCTTTTTTAAGCAAGGTCATTCAGCTATACGGTGCCTATCCCGTAAGTCGTGGCAGCGCTGACACCAAAGCCATTCGCGCTGCGTTGGAATACTTAGAAAACGGTTGGGCTGTTGGTGTCTTTTTACAAGGTACACGTACCGAAACTGGTAAAATAACTGACCCAAAACGCGGCGCCGCACTGCTCGCAGCAAAAGGTAACGCACCGCTATTACCTGTATGCTTATGGGGTACACAAGAAATTGAGAAAAAAGGCGCCATCCCTCATCCAGCAGGTGTAACAATACGAATAGGTGAATTAATAGAGGCACCAACCTCTGGTAGTAAAGAAGAACTAGAAGAAATTACAAAAAAATGCGCCGACGCAATTAATGCGCTACACGACTTAGGAAGATAGGCCACAGAGGCAAGATAATTGAACTTAAAACGACTATATTCCTCCTAGGGATGAACTTAAATACCCTTAAAGGAAGTACCAATAAGCATTTTCATTCTGCTAAGTTAGCTTCAAATTAACAAAAAGCAATAAATACTTAGTATGACAGGGTTAGAAGCTAAAAATATATGGTCGCGACTTAGCAGTTCATCGTTAGTTCGCTTTCTGCTATTTGTTGCATGTGGGTGGGCAAGTGTTCAACTACTAGCTTATTTTGAATCAATAATTGTTATTTTTGCATTTGCTACGATTATTGCTTTTTTACTTAGCTACCCAGTCAAATGGCTAACACGTTACATACCGCATAGTATTGCGACAATATTAATTTTCTTGGTTAGTATGACTGTTATTGGAGGAGTAACTGTTACTGTTGGTTTGACGATTATATCGCAAGGACAGCAGTTAATTGACAGCGTTACTCGGTTTTTAGATTCATTAGTACCGCTATCAAACCAGGTAGAAGAGTTTTTTCGTAGTCGTAATATCCAAATTGACTTGTCTGTTTTTGAAGCGCAGTTACGAAATCAAGCATTATCATGGTTAGCCACAAGTTTGACTATATTTCAAGGCTTTATCACAAATTTTGTCACTTTTATTTTTATTGCAGTTGTTGCTTTTTTCATGCTACTTGATGGCGGAAAATTATGGGAACTTATAATGAAAGCTGCACCCAGGCAACGAAGAACACATATAACAAAAATAATTAGAAAAAACTTTTTAGGTTTTTTTCGTGGTCAGTTAATACTTACTTTGTTTTTAACTCTAAGTACGTTTATAGTCTTTACTGTGCTTGAAGTTCCTTTTGCTTTAATACTATCTGTAATGATTGGCATTCTAGATATAATTCCAGGAATAGGAGCAACTTTAGGGGTTGCTTTGGTAACTTTAATCGTGCTATCTCAAAGTGTTTGGTTAGCATTAAAGGTGTTGGTTGCTTGTATTATTCTACAACAAATTCAAGATAATTTTATCTCTCCAAGGGTGATGCAAGGAGCATTAAATTTAAATCCTGTTGTAGTATTTTTTGCCTTATTAGTAGGTGCCAGAGTCGCAGGTTTATTAGGAATTTTTATCTCTATCCCTATTGCTGGTGTCATTGTATCTCTATTTGAAATTGATGAAATGAAAGCAGAAGTTGAATAAATGTAGAGAGGTCATATATTCACTGCGGGACACTGCGTGAACACGTCCGGCATATATTGTGAAAATCAGGTAAAATAAAAAATTAGTAAAGAATTATAAGCACTAGGATGTCAAATATTAGAACAGAGTTAATCGAAAACTTAGATGAGGCAGAATGGGATTGGCTAGTTCCTCATGCACAACGAGATGCAATTATTTTGGTGTCATCACATCTTGACCTTCTCGATGTTGGGGTTGCCATTGCATCTGATAGTACCAACAAAGTCCAGGTTTGGATAGACGAAGCGTTAATTACTAAACCTTCACCTCAACAACTCGGCGCCTGGAATACTGACCGCACTAAACGTTTTGATACTTTAATTGTACAACCTTATGTGCTGGTTAAAGAGAAATAATATTAATGCATTTGTATTAATATTATTGCTTTAACTGTTCTCCTTTCGCTCCTGTGTAACCTGTGGTTAACCATAATATAGAGCGAACTCCATCGCGGACACTTTTTTGTATGGGTTCTGGGGGAACGTCAGAAGGTATGGACACTGCTTTAAAGGCAATTCCTCTACTTCCCAATACAATTTCGCCGACAACCGACGCGCGTCGCATATGATAATCTGAAGTTACCAAATATACTTTTCTAATCTTGCGTGCTTCGAGTTCATCGACAAGTGTAGTAAAGTTTGTTACAGTGTCTACAGCATCATAATCTAAGTGCAGGCGCCTTAAATCTACTCCTTGGTTTGAAAATACTTTCTTTGTTGGCATCTTTGGACTGCCACCAGATATCCAAATTGGTATACTAGGATGCTTTTTGGCAAACTTAGCAGTAAATTTTTCTCGTTCTAGGCTTTTAGTAGAGCCACCTAAAACTAGAATCGCTTCCGGTTGTATAAAAGTATTTTGCACTTCCCTGTAACCCAACAGCAACATTAGCGGTAGGGCAAGAATTGTAAACCGAGGAATACCTTTAAACACTAGCTTATTCAAGGTTCTATCACGTCTTGTTGTTTCTGCTGATGTCACAATTTTGTTTCAATAATATTAATACGTAGGTTGGGGAGGCACCGCGTTGCCGGGGTTCCCCCGGTTGTAGCGCGTGCCGTTGGAGGCACCGCGTTGCCGGGGTTCCCCCGGTTGTAGCGCGTGCCGTTGGAGGCACCGCGTTGCCGGGGTTCCCCCGGTTGTAGCGCGTGCCGTTGGAGGCACCGCGTTGCCGGGGTTCCCCCGGTTGTAGCGCGTGCCGTTGGAGGCACCGCGTTGCCGGGGTTCCCCCGGTTGTAGCGCGTGCCGTTGGAGGCTTCGCGTTCACGCAGTGTTTCGTTATCCGGAGGATATCCCGTTAACGTAAACGTAGTTTTCCCGCAGGGTAGGGGAGGAAAAGCCAACTACAGTTATTGCAATTTCAGGAAAAATTGATAAAAAATTCCCCAGTTAATATAAAAAATATAATCCTATAACCCGATGCACTCTGAATTGTATCCGCAAGGAAGAAAAATGCAAAGATTTGTATAATACTTTATTTTGTTTTATTGATTAAGCAGGACTGGCCAGCCTCGAACTGGCGACCTAGCGCTTCAGATTTGTGTGAGTTTCCCCACTCTCCGGACTATATCTTCACCATAAGTATTTCAATACCTTTAGGTGGTGGCTGTTTAGTCTCTAGACCTTCCTATGTATACACACATAAATCTGTGTATTACGAACAGGCTTGGCTTGGTATTACCATGAAGTGCTGTTCACTTTTTAGGCTTCACCGAGTTTAACCACATTCACTCACAAAGTTTCCTTTGTGGTGCCCGATTATTCAGGAGGCGCTCGCTCTATCCATCTGAGCTACAGCCCCAAAAGAGTTGTTACACAGATTATAGCAGCTCAGGGTGGGATTTCCATGCATTATCCCAAGGATTACCGCCTACTTCTAATCCACACAAGTTACTAGTCGCTTTCAGGATAATTTTTGCTTCGCTACTACCTAATTCTCGAAGTTCTAAAGATAACATTCCCTGCATTGTGTCACTACAGCAAAAAACCAAACCGTTATCTGTCGGCGCCCGTAAGCGAGTCCCCGGTAAGTCGGTTGTACCAATCAATTCAACTTCATACTCGGAGTTGCGTGCGCGTATTACCCAGCGTCCCCAAGGTGAAATATCCCATGTAACTTTTGAGTTCCAAGGCACAAACTCGTAAAATTTACCTTTGTAATGAATACCAACCATTGCGACTGATTCCATCCACCATAAAACACCACGTCTTCCACCGCCAGCAGTTAACGCCAAGTCTGGCTCGTTATCAAAACAATTACAGTTTACCCAAAACCATCGTTTAGGAAAGGCGCCACCCCAATTTTTCTCACCGTAAGCGGGAGCATTAGTAAATTCGTAGCGTTGACCATTCCAGTCTATCCAACCAGTGGCAAGCCCATGTGCCATTAAAATTTGCCATCCCGGCTCAAATATTTGTAGCGATGATAAAAAACCAGCAGTTGACTGTTGGGGTTTTCCTGTACTTCCCCATCCATATATAGGTTCAATTTCATATTGCCAGCGAGAATAATTACCAGTTGCAGGGTCTCGAATTATTCCCTGATTTAAAGTCGCTGTAGCTTGATAACCAGATTGAACGTGATGCTCAAACTCACTTGGGAGTAAATAAAGCGGTTGGGTAGATAAATTACTTTTACCCCAATGCCCCAAAGCTAACACGTCTCGACTCGCCCAAAACTTATTTACATTACTGAAAGTCCGCCATAAATACTCATCATTTGGTCCCAAAATCTGCGCGGCACCTCCACTGTGAGGTTTTCCCCCAACCGGGTCTTCAATGGAATACATAAACGCAAAAGTTTGTCGAACTTCGGGAATCGTTACGCGATAATACCAACCCTCAAAAAAGCGACGGTCACTCCCTTGATGATGATAACCACTGTGGGGTGTTTGGATTGACAGAAGCGAGTTTCTTCTTGTAGATAACATGGACTTGTTTGGCTGACGAAGTGAGAAAACCCTTGAATTACTTAAATGGGTTATTTACTCCAGAGTAACTGACAACAAACCCTGAACGCTCCCTGCCTTGGGATGTTTTTTTACCAGCAACAGACAAGTATGCCATCATGACTAAACGCAACACTATTGATTTTCTCGAATATCTGTTGTTGGGACTCTGTATATGGGGCGCGTTCGCAGCGTTCATCAGTCAAGAGTACTCTTACGCCATTTTTCCCCTAACTCTTGCTATTGCATTAAATGTAGCCAATCAACAGCGTCTACGCTTTTTACAACGTTCCTGTGAAAACTCAATCGGACAATTAGGACAACCTAACCCCCAATTAAGCTTAACTCAACAGCAAGTTGAGCAACTGCGTAACCAAGAAAAACAAGATATAGAAGCAATCAACTTACGCTTAAAACAAATAGAATCGTTTCGTATTGAAATTTTTAAAACTCAGCAAACCCAGCAGAACACCGTGAATGCTATCAACCTGCGCTTGGCTCAAATTGACAATATTGCCCAGCAGTTAAACACTACACAACGACTATTAGAGGAAATGCGCTCCTCACAGCAGCAGAATATTGATTCTATAAATCAGAGATTAACGCAACTCGATGTTTTAACCAAACAAGCAAACCCAAATGCGCTTAATCAACGTTTGACTCAAATCGATAATATTGCCCAGCAATTAAATGCAACACAGCAGTATCTTGAACAGTTACGGCAAAACCAGGTACAAAACGTCAATATTATTAATCAGCGCTTAACTCAAATCGATGGTTTTACACAACAGCTAAATTCAACAAAGCAACAGGTTGAGCAGTTATATAACCAGCAAATAAACATTCAAGAAATTAATCAGCGTTTTGCTCAGGTAGATAATGTGACACAACAAGTAGTGAATACGCAAAAGCAACTAGAGGAAATGCAAAAAAGCCAACAGCAAAACGTGCAAGCGATAAATCAAAGATTAGCCCAAATCGACTCACTGACTCGACAAATCAACACAAACTCAAATAAACAAGCAGAGCAATACCAAACAAATCAGCAACTCAACATTACTGCATTAGTAAGTGGATTTAACCAACAACTAAGTGCAACACAACAGC
This sequence comes from Calothrix sp. PCC 7103, assembly GCF_000331305.1. Taxonomy (GTDB): domain Bacteria; phylum Cyanobacteriota; class Cyanobacteriia; order Cyanobacteriales; family Nostocaceae; genus Dulcicalothrix. The sequence continues at coordinate 3,865,529 of NZ_KB217478.1, forward strand.
AAATTGAAGAATTACAAAAAAACCAGCAGCAAAATACAGAAAATATTAATCATAAATTATCAGCATTAGATATATTTACTACAGAACTAAGCTCTACATTAGCCAAACAAATCGAGCAGTTACAAACGAATCAACAAGTTAATGTAAATGCAATTAACCAGCGATTAGCACAAATAGATAATATCGCGCAAAATTTCAATTGGATTCGCACTTCAATTCAAGAGCTACAGCAAACTCAGCAGCAAGCGAATCAAAAAACGCAAGAAGACATCTCGCAAATAAAATCTCAAATAGCACAACTATCAGGTAGACTTGAGCCAGAAAGTACAACTACTAAACCTTCCGTAAGTCAACTAGAAGCAAAAGCTAATGTAGCACCAACACTATCTCAACCAACACTATCTCAACCAACCCTACCTCAACCAACCCTACCTCAACCAACACCACCTCAACCAACACCACCTCAACCAACACTATCTCAACCAACCTCACCTCAACCAACACCACCTCAACCAACTACTACAAACCAACCTGTAATCTCAAATCAATCTGTATCTCCCCAACAAGTTACTACCTATCAACTTCCTACAACTCTCAAACAACATTCTGACTTAATATTATCAATAGCATTTAGTCCAGATGGAACATTACTAGCTAGCGGTAGTTGTGACGAAACAATAAATATTTGGAATTTAGTTAACCAAAAATACAATACAATTTCCGGACACAAACAAACATCGTCCTCTGGTGGAGTAAACTCGGTTGTATTTAGTCCCAATGGTCAAATATTAGCTAGTGGTAGCGACGATGCAACAGTGAGATTATGGAATGTGCAAACCGGAGAAGCAATTAACACATTTAACGGACATGATGACCGAGTATACTGCGTTGCATTTAGTCCAGACGGTCGCATTATTGCCAGTGGTAGTAAAGACCAAACCGTTAAACTATGGACTATTGATGGTCGAGAAATTGATGTCCTCAAAGCTCATTCCGATGATGTCTTATGTTTAGCTTTTAGCCCAAACGGTAAAATATTAGCCAGCGGCGCCGGAGGGTATGATAATACAATTAAAATTTGGCACCTTGAGCAACATAAATTCTTAACTATCGCGCGACATACCGATGATGTCAGCGCACTTGCGAGTAGTCCAGACGGTAAAACCCTAGCAAGTGGCAGTTGGGATAAAACAATTAAATTATGGAACTTAGAAAATGGTAGAGAAATTAATACCTTCACAGGACACGAAGACCGTGTTTATACCGTAGCGTTTAGCCCAAACGGTCGAGTTCTAGCAAGTGGCAGTCGTGATAAAACAGTAAGACTTTGGCAAGTTGATACAGGAACCTTACTAAAAACCTACACAGGACACGAAGACCGCGTATTTACCGTCGCATTTAGTCCCGACGGAAAAATCCTCGCCACAGGTAGCGCAGACCGCACAATTATGCTGTTACCCGTTGGCGATATAGTCGGAAATGGCGCCGGTAGAACAAGTCAAATACCAAGACGAGGCAAAGTAAACGACTAGTTTGTTACAATATGTAGCATATAACTACATTACTGCCTGTGAACTACTATGAGCGACCGCATAGATATTAATCGTGCATATGAAGTTCTCGGATTATCACCCGGTGCATCACAGGAAGAAATAAAACGTGCATACCGTCAACTAATAAAAATATGGCATCCCGATAGTATTGTAGACCCAGTAAAAAAGCTCGAAGCTGAAGAAAGAACTAAAATAATCAATACAGCATATAGAACACTCAAATCATATATACCTACTACACCCCCGGCGCCTAAACCCAAACGTACTAAAGTAAATACCCAATCCAAAGCATCAAGCGCAGAGAGATTTTATCAATTAGGGGTTGCGAACGTACAACTGAGCAAATACGAAGATGCCCTAAATGATTTTACCCAAGCAATTCGTCTCAACCCTCTTTATATAGAAGCATACAAATATAGAGGACTTGTTTGTTCGCAACTTGGCTTAGAACTGCGTGCGACTGCCGACTTAACAAAAGCTGCCGAACTCGAACGGCGCCTACACGGTAAACGTACCAAACCACCAGCGGCGCCAGCAAATTACAAATACTCATACTACCGTAAGCCTAAACCCTTTCATCAAAGGGTGTGCCAAGCCCTAAAAAGATTGTTTAGATTCAAAATACGTTAACAAAACTTTATGTTATATATAAGCATTCACTATCAAATATATAAAGATAGTTGGCAAAAGTTTACAGAAAGTGAACAGCAATCACAAATGGTAAATATGTGAGATTTCCTCAGAAAGAAGTGCTAACTTAAAAACATGGCACAGAGAAGTTCAGGTTTCAACAAGTCTTGATATTGATGTTAAAGCCAGTGCCACCTTGCTTTAATGTCGCCGCAATCACTGTTCTATAGTCGCATCCTTCGATAAATGTGTTTTCGCCTTAAGTTTCGTTTCATTCTTTTTGGAGGTTATTGAACGCACAGCCAAAAATGCCTGCCTAACTGTAAAAAAAAGGATGTACAGCATTATAGAAAACAAATTGCGATGTATTTGTCCACACTAGTAAAGTGATTCTCCTGCTAATTTTTAACTACTACAAATTCATTCCACATATAGTAAACCGCTGTAAGCTACTGATGAAATTCGGTCGTAGCAAACAGCGGTTAACTTTGTAGAGATGCGATTAATCGCGTCTCCGATTAATCGCGTCTCTACATTTAATTCTTTTTACTTCTTAGTGCGGCGCCAACAACTAGCAGCGTACCTAAAATAACAGACGGTTCAGGAATTTCACGCATATTAGTACTAGATTTAGAATTTAATACAAATGCGCGTTCGACTGGTGCGCTGCTTCTCGACCAGTTCTTTAACTCTCCCAGGTAAGCACTCATGCCATTAGTGCCAAAACTTTTATCTGTTGTTTCCCAGTAAATTTCATCACGGTCCAAGTTACTAGAAAGGTGTAAACCCAACCAATAAGTAGTATTGGCAGCTATTTTCACTAGCTTTTCTAAATCAAACGAGTAGCTATACTCGTCGTAATAATTAAACAGCGAACGATTTGTAGCTTGCTTTACTACATTAGCCCCAATACCTGAAACAAAAGGTTGTGTATCAGGTGTACCATTAATATCTTCAAATAAAGAATACTTAACAGTGCCATCCCATACAGATTTCGGCGCCTCAACAGTCCAAAACTGAATATTATCTAACAAGCTATCTTGGTTAACTGCAAAGTCTTCCGCTTGTATCCATAAAGTAGCCTCTCTTCCAGCAGTTAAACTAGGCGCCCCATTATCAAACAATACTTTTGGCTGTGTAGCAAGTGTTTGGGCGAATATACTTTGAGTCGCACTTGCCCTTCCAGTTTGTAAAAATCCTAATGCAGCAAATAACACTCCAATACAAACAGGGAAGAACTTATGCGGAATAGTTAGCCGAGTCATTGATTTTCTCCTGAAACCAGGTAATTTTACTGGTAGACTTACCCGGCAGTAGTCGCGTGCTAGCATCCCCCTGTGGTAAACATACTTGTTTATCACTACTTAATAAATACAAGTTTTTACGTATAAATACATAACATATAAGTTTATTCTAACCATTCCTATTCTAATATAAGCATTTCTTTTAGGCACTTAGCACTCAGCACGAGCGCACTTTCCTACTCTCCCCTTGCCCTCAAAGGCTAGATTGCGTCACAATAAAAATAAAAGTTGTAATTTGTCTTAACAATGGCGCAAGTAAAAATCTCTCAAACTCTTGACACTCCTCAAATTACGACGAACCCTAACGGTTATGACTACGACTTAGTAATCGTCGGTGGTGGAATTGTCGGTTTAACCCTAGCAAGCTCTCTTAAAGATTCAGGGTTAAATGTTTTGTTAATCGAAGCTCGTGTAGAATCAGCAGCAGTAATGAAAGGACAAGCGTATGCAGTACATATGCTCTCTGCTTTAATTTACGAGGGAATAGGAGTTTGGAACAAGATTTTGCCCAATATAGAGACATATCGACGAGTACGTTTATCAGATGCAGATTATTCTGGCGTAGTAGAATTTAGCACTAGTGATATAAATAAAGATGATTTGGGATATGTAGCAGAACACCAAGCACTGCTATATCCATTACAAGAATTTGTAAAAGACTGTCCCAACGTTACAGTACTTTGTCCAGCAGAAGTAATAGAGACACAATACCTAGCAGATGCTGCTGTCACAACTATTAAAGTCGCAGAGGAAACAAAAACGATACGTAGCAAATTAATAGTAGCGGCAGATGGTTCGCGTTCACGTATTCGTCAGGCTGCTGGAATTACAACCCGTGGTTGGAAATATTGGCAGTCGTGTATTGTGGCATTTGTCAAACCAGAAAAATCGCACAATCAAACTGCATACGAAAAATTTCAGCAAAGCGGACCCTTCGCGATATTACCATTACCAGGAAACCGTTGCCGAATAGTTTGGACGGCGCCACACGAAGAAGCGAAAGCATTATGTGCTATGAACGACACTGCATTTTTAGCCGAGTTACAAGCACGTTACGGCGACCACATGGGTAAACTAGAGTTGCTAGGAGAACGTTTTGTTTTCCAAGTGCAGTTAATGCAAAGCGATAAATACGTCAAAAACCGTTTAGCATTAGTTGGTGACGCTGCTCATAACTGTCACCCAGTTGGAGGACAAGGTTTAAATTTAGGCATTCGTGATGTCGCAGCATTAGCACAAGTCATCCAAGAAGCACATTCAAAAGGTGAAGATATAGGCAATATTAAAATCTTGAAAAAATACGAACGCTGGCGCCAAATAGAAAACTTAGCAATATTAGGTTTCACAGATATATTAGATAGAATATTCTCCAATAACTTTTTACCTATAGTTATAGTACGGCGCCTGGGTTTACTCGCAATGAAATATATACCTATAGTTAAAGTCCTCTCATTAAAACTAATGATTGGTTTACTAGGAAGAACGCCTAAACTAGCCCAGCGCTAACCCCTAATTTTATTTTTAATGGGTATTACATGTTGTGAGATGGATATCACATCTTGTGGAACGGGCATCCGTGCCCGTCGCATATCCAACATAAAAACAATTAATCAGAAAAACTACTATTAATTTGATTAATTACTTCAAAAATTCTTTCCTCTTAGCTAATAATAGAAACCTTATATATCTTATTAATTTTTTCCAATTTCAAAACTTTGGAATTAGTTAAAAACTTCATAAAATTACCACCTAACTTCAGCTTTTTTAAAGCTTTAGTAACGCCTTCTTTATGACGAAGATTATACTCCACCCCTAGCTTTGATAAATCAATTGTAGTTTTATCGGTGCCAAGAGAACGAATAATATCTAACAATTGCTTTTCAATTACTGCGCGGTTTCGGTCATCAGCCTGAGTATTAGAAGCTTTATTGTTTGCTTTATTAGTGGCATTAGTATTATTTTTAGCTTGTTGGTCAAATATTAATGTACTACCATTTGGATATTTTATAACTTTAATTTTATTATCTTGTTTTATGACTCTATATACTTCCAACTCTTGTTGCAATAAGCAATTGCACAAACTTAGCATTACTGCATCTGAAGAACAAACAAAAACAGTTTTGGCTTTAGGATACAATTCGCGCAATTGACACCCAAAGGTAATCATTTTCCCGTCGGCTGCATCTTTGGCGCCAGGAACTTGAATTAAGTCATATCCTCGTTCATACAGCGACTGGTCTACATTACCCAGCGTGCGCCAATTAGCGAAAGCTATTTTACAAGTAATTTGAAATAAAGATTGCTTTTGCAAAAATCCTTCCATTTCTGGCGATAATTGAAGGTTTTCGGCATCAAGTAACAAAATCGCAATTCCTTTACTGCGAACAGTTGGCATTAGCTCCTGTATCATCATATCCAGTTGGATACCAAAATTATACCTTAAGTTTTAATCTATAAAATTGATATCCGCAAAACTACTAGTTAAATTGATTCGTGATTATCTAGGGTAAGTAAAAACTGGAAATTAAACTTTTATAAATAATGTTAGTAATACCCCTGCTATTGGGAAAACTAAAAGCGTGGAAGTATATATATCTGATACTTCATAGTCGCTGACATTATGGTCGAGCCAATTAAATCAGGGTATAGAGGTAATTACTGTGCAAAAATCTTTTAAAAAGCCCAAATTGATTAAAAAAATACCCCTGCGTCTGCTTCTTGTTATCCCGTTTGTCTTGCAAGTTTTTGCATCTGTCGGACTAGTAGGATATTTCTCGTTTGTTCGAGGGCAAAAAGCAGTCAATAATCTGGCTAATCAGTTGATGGACAAAACAAGTCGTTAAATGTAGAGACGTATAATCCGCTCGTATTTCTCGAAAAGATTAATCACGTCTCTACAACAAATGTCACGAAACAACTATTTATTTTACATGTTGGTGTTCAACCTGCACTGGCGCCTCAGATAATTTCCTTGCCATATTCAAAAACTCAGAAGGCAACATGACTACTGTAGTTGTATTATTCTCGGCGCCTACTTCTGTTAACATTTGTAAACGTCTTAACTCTAACGCGGCAGGATTCTGAGAAATTAATTTTGAAGCTTCAGCTAATTTAATCGAAGCTTCTTGTTCTGCGTCAGCTTTAATTATCCGCGCGCGTTTCTCACGAATAGCTTCCGCTTCTTTTGCCATCGCACGCTGCATCGAAGTAGGAATTTCAACATCTTTCATTTCCACCCGCTCGATAACTATACCCCACGGTTCGGTAATTTCATCAACGATTTCTTGAACTTTGACATTTATTTTGTCGCGGTTCTGTAATACGTCATCCAAAATATTCTGCCCAACCACGTTGCGTAAAGTCGTAAGTGCAGCTTGATATACAGCAACTTGATAATTCTCTACTTTGTTAATTGCTTTCGATGGGTCGAGAATTCGGTAGAACAGAACTGCATTGACACGAATTGTAACACTATCTGCAGTTACTGTTTCTTGCGGCTCAATATTTACTGTTTTTGTGCGGATATCAACTTGTGCTTTTTGATCGACAAAAGGTAATATCCAATACATTCCTGGTCCCATAACACCCTTAGTTCTACCTAAACGGAAAATAACTCCGCGTTGGTATTCTCTATCAAGCTTTATTCCTGATAAAGAAAGGATTATTAAGAAAGTGAAAAATGTACCTATAAGAGTTCCCATAGATGCTGACGTGATAAATGTATATCTTTATTTTATACTTCCTCTAATGGGTGAATATTAATACTCTCTTAAAACAAATTAATAAAGAAAATTTGTCAATTGATCCCCAAATTGCACGGTAGATTGTAAACTGTGTAGAGGTCACTCGGATGTTAGTTTAAGGAGATATTAATGCCAATTATAAAATTGAGATTAAAATTAAAATTTTAGAATTTGGTTCTCCTTGGCTCCAGTGATGCTAAAGTTGCATTCAATAAACGTCGTTTTCAGCGGGTCGAAATGCTGAAGAAGCTACAAAAAAAGCAAATTTCTCTGATTGCGGGTGCTGGGTTGTGTGCCTTTCTAGCTGGAGCTTTAGTTTCAGCCCCTGAGATTGGCAAAAACTTTGGTAATTTGTTTAAATCTGGTAGGGACAAACCTGAACTCCTAACAGAGGAAACCAAAGCCAAATCAGCCGTACTACCTCTGGTTGTACAATCCCCGCAGGAACGGACGGCTAAACTTGAGGCTATTGCCAAAGGTTCTCCCTCAGATGACCGCAATCGCGCACGCTATCTTTTAGCCAGCGATTTAATTGAAAGTAAAGATGCCAAAAACGCCCTCAAGCATCTTGATAACCTTGAAAATGATTACTCACAACTGGCGCCTTACGTTATTCTCAGACAAGCACAAGCGCACGAAATGTTAGGAGAAGATGGCAAAGCATCAGATTTACGGCAAAAGGTAATCAAAGATTATCCAACGCACCCTGCTACAGGCAAAGCGCTTTATTTGATTAGCACTAAAGAATACCAAGACCAAGCAATTGCTCAATTTCCATCACATCCTCTAACTTGGGAAATTATCAAGAAGCGCTTGGGCGAAAATCCTAACCAACCACAATTGCAGTTAGCATTGGCAAAATACTCGTTTGACCAACCGGGTATTACTGAAGTTTTGAACAAACTCGTCAATGACCCAACTCTCAAACCCGAAGAGTATGAAATTTTGGGAACTGCATTTTGGGAAAATAATGAGTTTGGTAAAGCTTCAACCGCTTACAGCAAGGCGCCTCGTACTGCTCGCAATTTATACCGTGCTGGACGCGGTTTGCAAATTGGTGGAGAGCGCGAACAAGCTGCTGCGACTTATCAGGCATTAATTAGAGAATTTCCGGAAGCGCGAGAAACCGGAACAGCGTTAATACGAATGGCGGAAATAACATCTAATAAAAAAGATGCGCTCCCATATCTTGACGCTGTTGTCAGTAAATTCCCTGATAAAGCAGGCGCCGCACTAGTTAAAAAAATAGAGATTCTCCAATCACAAAACGATGGCAAAGGTGCGGAAGCTGCACGCAAGCTATTAATTGACAAGTTTGGCAATACTGAAGAAGCTGCTGAATACCGTTGGAAAGTTGCTCTCGACAAAGCCAAAGCCAAAGATTTTAAAGCTGCTTGGCAATGGGCAGAACCAATTGCTACTAACAACCCCAATAGCATTTTGGCGCCGCGAGCAAGTTTTTGGGTCGGGAAATGGGCATTGCAAATTGGTAAACAAAACGAAGCCAAACAAGCATATGAGTACACAATTAGTAATTTTCCATACTCATATTACGCTTGGCGTTCAGCAGGGCTTTTAGGATTAAACGTCGGGAACTTCAACAATGTTAGGAATTTAAACCCGCAAGTTGTCGAGCTCGTGCGTCCTGTACCTACAGCAGGTTCAGAAACCTTTAAAGAATTATACCTGTTAGGACAAGACCGGGATGCTTGGTTACAGTGGAACACAGAATTCCAAAACAAAATGCAGCCAAGTATAAACGAGCAGTTTACCGAAGGCTTAATGCAACTTGCAAGAGGTGAAAACCTTAAAGGTATTGACACAGTTTCGACGCTCGAAGACCGTGATGCACCTGAAGATTTAGCACAATATCAAGTACTAAAAAAACAGCTTATCTACTGGCAAGCGCGCTACCCCTTTCCATATATTGATATCATCGAAAAATGGTCAGCGCAGCACAAAGTCAACCCACTACTCGTCACAGCAATCATGCGTCAAGAGTCAAGGTTTGAGAAAAAAGCCAAATCAACAGCAGGCGCCACAGGCTTAATGCAAGTAATGCCAGCAACAGCCAAATTCATTGCACCACAAATTAAACAGGATATCAACAAAATTGAGCTTGAAAAACCTGAAGACAATATCATGTTGGGAACTTGGTATTTAGGACATACCCACGACCAGTACAAAGAAAACTCACTCCTGGCAATAGCATCTTACAACGCCGGTCCAGGTAACGTATCCAAATGGTTAACAACCTTACCAAAAGACGACCCCGATAACTTCGTCGAAAACATACCCTTTGACGAAACCAAAAACTACGTCCGTCAAGTCTTTGGTAACTACTGGAACTATCTGCGTTTGTACAATCCTGAAATTTCGCAAATTGTCGCGAAATACTCAACCGAACATCCCAAACTACCCCACGAAGGTTCACAAGACCAACCAGCAACACAACAAAAGACCGAAAAACCTAAACAATAATGTCATTCTGAGCGTAGCGCTCCGGCGGAGCATTTAGAATCTCAACTACTATTCACAATACGAAAGATGCTACCCTACGGGAAAAGCTCCGCTTTACACTACGTTCAGCATGACAAGGACATTTTGGCGCCAGTAGATAATTTTCTTTACACAGATAATGTATAAGAAGATTTTATAAGAAGTTTATGAAATTTTGACCGTGCTGTGGGAATCCTATAAAAGAAGCGATAGTATGCAGCACAAGGTGAGAATATGCCTTTAACTTCGAGAGTCCCAGGTTATGAAATTACAGAAGTAATTTATGAAGCTGAGAATACAACAGTATATCGAGCCAAATTGCAAAAAACTAACCTGCCTGCGATTTTAAAGGTTGTCAAGACAGAATTTTCAACCCCAGAGCAGGTTTATAGGCTAAAACGCGAGTTTAAGATTTGCGAAAACTTGAATTTGGAGGGAGTCGTCAAAGTTTACGGTCTAGAAAGCTCTGAAAATCAGCTTATTCTAGTAATGGAAGATTTTGGCGGCATTAGTCTTAAGGATTTTTTCTCCACACACACTTTATCCCTAGAAATTTTTCTTCTGATAGCCATACAGTTAGCAGAGTCTTTAGCATCTTTACACTCAAAACGCATCATCCATAAAGACATCAAACCTAGCAATATCATCATTAACCCACAAACGCTACAAGTCAAAATCACTGATTTTAGTATCGCTGCAAGGTTTCAAGATGTTGAACTTGATAACTCAACTCAACTCGAAGGAACACTCTCATATATATCTCCTGAACAAACTGGACGAATAAACCGCAAAGTTGATTACCGTACTGATTTTTACTCGCTAGGTATAACATTTTACGAGCTTTTAACAGGACAGTTACCGTTTGCAAGTAATGACCCATTAGAAATTGTTTATGGACACACAGCGAAAAACCCAACACCAATTCGAGAATTAAGTCAAAACTTATATGAGGAAATTCCCGAAGATATTGAATCGATTATTACTAAGCTTATGGCAAAGAACCCAGACGCACGTTATCAAAACGCATCTGAGTTATTAGCTGATTTACAGCAGTGTTTAAATCAGTGGAAAAGCGCAGATAAGCTTACAAACAAAGTAATACTATCTAATCATATTTGTGAAGTATCGAGTACTACAACAAGTAAAGAAGTTTTAGATTTAGCGACGGTTATCAAAGCAACGAGCGCAATATCAAGCGAAATAGTTCTCGATAAATTGCTTTTCAAATTGCTGCATATTATTATCGAAAACGCTTCTGCTCAAATTGGTTGTATTATTCTCGAACGTAATAACGAGTTATTTATCGAAGTCGCTGACACAAATCAAGATGTATCGGTAATTCAACTACAATCAACACCCATCAATACTAGCAGCGATATTCCGGTTACAGTCATTAATTATGTTGCTACAACTAAAAAACCATTAGTACTAAGCGATGCAAGTCAAGAAAATATTTTTATAGAAGACCCTTATATTCTCAATAAACAACCCAAATCTATCTTATGTACACCGATTTTCTACCAAAATAAATTTCTTGGTGTTGTTTACCTAGAAAATAACCATTATACAGGCGCCTTTACCCAAGAAAGACTGCAAATTCTCCAAGTTCTGACCTTACAAGCAGCTATTGCAATAGAAAACGCACGTTTGTTCAGCACAGAACAACAAAAATCTCAACAGCTTGCTGAATCATTAAATAAACTAGCACAGCAAGAAGAACAATACCGTAACATCTTTGAAAACACCATTGACGGTTTAGCTATTTACGATTTAGAGTTGGGTAAATATCTTACTGTAAACCAAGCGCTTTGTGAAATTTACGGTTATGAAGCTTCGGAATGGTCAAATATTCAACTCCTAGATTTTATCCACCCAGACTCACAACATGTACTTGCTGAGTTTCTTGATATTCTCAACGCAGGTAAAGAATTTTACTGCGAAGCTGTAGTTATTCGTAAAGATGGAACATTAATAGACGTTGAAGTCAAAGCTAATGCTATTACCTATAACGGAAGACACTGTGCATTATCAGTATCGCGTGATATTACAGAACGTAAACGAGTGGAAGCTGAACTGCGACAAAAAGAGGAACAGTATCGAGGAATTTTTGAAACAGTCACTGATGGTATTGGTATTTTTGACCTTGAAACTGGAAAATTACTAGCATCAAATCCTGCTTACTACACAATGCATGGTTATACTTGTGATGAATTTATACGATTGAATCCCTTAGAATACATACATCCAAACTCGTATCATTTATTTGGCGAGTGTATTAACGCGATAAAATCAGGTAAACCATATAGTTATCAAGCAACAGATATCCGCAAAAATGGCACTTTATTAGATATCGAAGTTAAAGGTATACCGTATTTGCTAAACAACAGTCCTTGTATTTTAGCAGTTGTACAAGATATTACAGAACGCAAACGCACCTTAGAAGCACTCTCACAACGCTCTCAAGAACTTGAGCAAACCTTATTAAAACTCCAGCGTACCCAATCTCAACTTGTCCAAACCGAAAAAATCTCTCAACTCGGACAACTCGTAGCAGGTGTTGCCCACGAAGTAAATAACCCTGTTAGTTTTATCAACGGTAACTTAACCCATGCAAAACAATATATTGAAGACCTAGTAAACCTAGTCAATTTATACCAAGAAAAATATCCTAATCCTGATAGCGAAATAGAAACCGAAATCGAACATATAGACCTTGACTTTCTACTCGAAGACCTGCCCAAACTAATCATCTCAATGAAATTAGGCACCGACCGCATTCGTGATATAATGCAGTCGCTTCGTAATTTTTCGCGTTCAGATACAGGTGAAAAAACTCAAATTGATATTCATCAAAGTATCGACACAACTTTGATAGTACTCTCTCACCGTCTCAAAGCAAAACCCGAACGCCCAGCAATTCAAATTATTAAACAGTATGGAAAATTACCATTAGTTCCGTGTTTTTCTGGTCAAATTAACCAAGTATTTATGAACTTACTCGCCAACGCTATCGATGCATTAGAAGACTCAAATACTGGTAAAAGTTACTTAGATATTGAGAAAAACCCTAATCAAATTAAAATAACCACCGAACTAGTAAACGATTTTACATCTTACATTCAAATTAAAATTGCCGATAACGGTTTAGGAATGACCGAAGAAGTCCGCCAAAAATTATTTGATGCATTTTTTACTACCAAAGTAGAAGGCAAAGGTACAGGTTTAGGACTATCAATAAGTAACCAAATCATCAGAGAAGCACATAATGGCAAACTAGAATGTTTTTCATTACCTGGAAAAGGCGCCGAATTTGTTATCAAACTCCCACTAACTCACTAATTAATCCCCCAACATAACGCACGAAAGGGGACTTGATCAAATAAAAGTAGACGCGGTATTTTATAAAGAAGGATAAAGAAGGATAATGTAGATATATTATATAGATATACATAAAATGACGCATACTATCTACTCAAGAATCCCTGACTATTGAGTTAAAAAGTTATAGGTCGCGTTTACCAGACCGAAAATTAATAGAAACTAATTTGCTATATAAAAATATAAGATACTTTACTCTCGTTTAACTATTCAATTAACCACTCGGCCGCACGCTCACCTAAGTCAAGTGGTATACTAACAGCTTTACCTAAGCGTGGTTTTTCGCGCGTTTGTAGAATAAACGCTTGTACTTGGGATGTGCCACCCATCGCGTTTAAATAGTTCGCTACGTCATCTAAATGCGCTTGATACTCCCCTTCACTCAGTGGGAAAGAGGCTTGCTCTGCATACTTCCACATTATTTGGATAAATATTTTACCCTGTGTACGGCGAAATTGTACATCGTATGAGTATCCCCACTTATCGATTAACATCTGGCGCAGTTCTTGTCCTGTCATAAATTTATTACCCCCACAATAATTTTACAATTTGTGATGATGTTAATTTACGTAACTCAAGTATGATAAGAATATAAAGAAATGTAATGCTACCATAAAAGATGCTGGGATTATCTCGCTTCATGAGAGAGTTCGGCAGGGTGAAAGCGCGTTGCACTAGGGTTCCCTTGTGTTCGTGCTGCCATATGAAATTGTGGGTCATGGCATCTAGATAAGACTAGAGTCTCAAGATAAAGTTAGAACTCAAGTCTATTTTGTTAACAAAATAAACAAAGAACCTAAGATTATGGCTCAATTTTCTGAATCAGCTGATGTGCCTGATATGGGGCGGCGCCAGTTCATGAACCTTTTAACGTTCGGAACTGTGACAGGAGTCGCATTGGGAGCATTGTATCCCGTAATAAATTATTTTATTCCGCCTGCAAGTGGTAGTGGTGGTGGTGGCGCCACAGCAAAAGACGAATTGGGAAATGATGTTAGCGTCACTAAGTTTCTCGATAGCCATAATGTAGGCGACCGTGTTTTGGTTCAAGGACTGAAGGGAGACCCCACATATATTGTTGTTGAAAGCAAGGAAGCAATTACCGATTACGGTATCAACGCAGTGTGTACCCATTTGGGGTGTGTTGTGCCTTGGAACGCAGCAGAAAATAAATTTAAGTGCCCTTGTCACGGTTCGCAGTATGATGCAACTGGTAAAGTAGTTCGTGGTCCGGCGCCAAGGTCTTTGGCACTAAGCCATGCCAGCACGCAAGATGACAAAATTGTCCTTACTTCTTGGACAGAAACCGACTTCCGCACTGGCGAAGAACCTTGGTGGGCTTAATTCTAAATATTTCCTAACCCTGAATCGCGAAAAACAATAGTCCTTATTGAGATGAGAAAAACTTGCACAACGATGCGGTTAAATGCCGCTTTTAGAGTAATGACAAAATCATTGCTCGTTGTGATAGCAGCTGTGGGAATTATTTTCACCAGCGATATCGCATTACCCCAAACTGCTGCTGCATACCCTTTTTGGGCGCAGCAAACCTACCCAGAAACCCCTCGTGAACCGACCGGACGGATTGTTTGCGCGAATTGTCACCTTGCTGCAAAACCAGCTGAAGTTGAAGTTCCTCAAGCTGTACTACCTGACACTGTATTTGAAGCGGTTGTTAAAATCCCCTACGATACTAGCGTGCAGCAGGTGGGTGCGGATGGTTCCAAGGTTGGTCTAAACGTTGGCGCCGTATTAATGCTTCCCGATGGTTTTAAAATTGCACCCGAAGAGCGTATTCCTGAAGAAATGAAGGAAAAGCTCAACGGTGTATATTACCAACCTTATCGTGAAGATAAAGAGAATGTTGTTTTGGTAGGACCCTTACCAGGAGAACAGTATCAAGAAATTATATTCCCTGTTCTTTCTCCTGACCCAAGAAGCGACAAGAGTGTCCAGTTTGGTAAATACTCGGTTCACTTAGGCGCCAACCGTGGACGTGGACAAGTTTACCCTACAGGTGAAAAGAGCAACAATAATCAATACACCGCTCCTGCTGCTGGTACTATCAGCAAAATAACCAAGCAAGAGGACGAAGACGGTAACGTCAAGTATGCGGTTGATATTCAGAGCGAAGAAGGAAAAACAGTTACCGAACTAGTTCCTGCTGGACCTGAGTTGATTGTATCGGAAGGACAAACTGTAAAATCTGGTGACGCGCTCACCAATAACCCTAACGTTGGTGGTTTCGGGCAGAAAGACACCGAAATCGTACTTCAAGATGCTACCCGTGTGGGCTGGTTAGTTGGATTTGTTTCTTTAACCATGCTCGCGCAAGTAATGCTGGTTTTGAAGAAGAAACAAGTAGAAAAAGTCCAAGCTGCCGAAATGAATTTCTAAATCTTGGTCAAATTAAATCAATATTTTACTATCTAAGACAGGTTAAACACCTGCCTTTTTTATTTTAAGTAAGTGGGGCTATACCTCACATACAATCTTCAAAAATTAATAACAAACAAAATATACAGGTTTATGAGTGCGAATAAAATTCGTCATAATATCTCTTTCATTAGTAGTAGGTGTTGCAAAACAACCTGCTGTACCACTATTAGAATTTTGCCTCAAAGCAGAAGGGTCATAGTGAACTCCAAGCTCTGTACGTCCAGTTGTAAAAGTGGGTGTCATTGATGACCATACACCACCAAACTCGCCATCTTTAAACTCTACAACTCCAGGAAAATCAAACTTATAAACACCAAAGGGTAGAGGCGCCTGAGAACCTGCTACATCTGATGGTGTTTGGTTGTTTGCCCGACCAGATACTCCACGCACAGTGTTTATAACTCTACCGTTACTATCTATCAAACGAGCATTATATACTCTTAATCCATTAATATTTACTGTTGTGCGATTAGCAACTATGCGGGCGCCACGAATAACAGTTATAAAATCATTTGCAATCCAACGATTAGCTCCAATTTGTACCCATTTTCTAGAGCCTGAAAATACAGGTTCACTAATTACATTTACTTCTGTACCGTTAACTAAAGAACCAACTGGTTCACCGTTTGCGCGATTACGAACTGTAAGAGAATCGCCATCTTTTGTAGAAACATATGCAGTGAAAGCCATTAGTTTATACCTTATAAATAATTAAAGTTATTAGATTTGCTTTTGTTTTGGTAATAAATACTTCAATTTATCAAAGAATAATTCCTGAAAATTGCAGCGCTCAGGATTTTAAATTGGTAAACGGCGCCTATCACTAAGTCTTATCGTAAAAGGTACGGTATACCGAACCCAATATTCCGGAAACCACACCAATGTTAAACTTGCAACTTATGTAACAAATACTTTACATTAATTTACATAAGTTAATAAAACTTGATTAGGAGCTAAAACGTTATGATGACTGTATTAATTTCATTGTTTGTAGTAGGTTGGGTTGCTGTTTCGTTGATTGGTAGCTTGGCGTATTTCATGGGTGAGCAGACTAAACCTATCCATGAGCGTAACTGGAGTTCTGACTTTGATAAGTTGGCTTATACTATTACAGGTAAGAATGTTGACTACAGTGAGCGCATTCCTGCTTATGCGATGGATGCTTATGCGAGTCAAGTTATTAAAGGTTAAGTGTGAAAGCTTGTTTTTAATGAATATCAATATAAAAAAGAACCTCTTCAGTACAGAGGTTCTTTTTTGAATTCACAGGCAAGGATAGTTCAGTTTTGTATACCTGTGCTACAAGAAGGTTGGTTTTTTGATTTTTCGCTCACGAATGGTTCCTGCTTGACAGTCGCGTAACCATGCATCAACAGCTTGACCAACTACACCATTACTACTATCGCGCGGTGGACTGGGAACTTGTTTACTTACCGGGAATGAGCCAGTTTGAGTAAACATCATGACTTTACGCCAACCTGTACTAGTTTTCGTTACCAGTAGCCAGTGAAATTCTTGTAACTCTACAGCTTGCTTTGCTATATACCGTCGCTCTAACGTTGTAAAAAATATTTGTTCGACACCTTCAGAAAGAGTTTTTGCCGTATTTTCACTCGTAACATTTGGATTTAGTGGCAAAGGTTTAAATTCTGGTCTACCAGCAGTAAGCATGTAGCCGAAAGTGTCGCCTCTGCGAGTCAGGCGCCTAGCACGTTGAGTAGCACGATTTGCGTAGCTAGGCAAATCCCCCATTAGGTTAGTAATAATCAATTCTAGATTTTGCTCTCGACACAAGCTCTCGCTTTTGTTAACACCCCAAACAGGCAACGAGGATACATTCGAGACAAATAGCCACAACCCACATACGAAGCACAAGCTATAACTTTTCCCGACTGTCAATATCATACTATTGCCACTTCATCGCATATCATTTTCCAGGCTAGCGCAGGTTCCTTGGCGGCGGTGATGGGACGACCGATAACAAGGAAACTGGCGCCTGCTTGGAATGCTTTTTTGGGGGTAAAAGTGCGTTTTTGGTCGCCTTTTTCCGCCCAATCCGGACGAACACCAGGACATACTAGCATCCAACCATCACCACATGTATTACGTAGTTGTGCCACTTCTTGAGGTGAACACACGGCGCCATCCAAGCCAGCTTCTTTTGCCATTAATGCCATTTGTAAGGCATATTCGGGCAGTTCTAGAGGTATTCTCAGGTCAAAAGCTAATTGGCGCGAAGAAATGCTGGTAAGCAAGGTAATAGTAATTAATTTGGGGGGTTCAACGCCTGCAATTGCGGCACCTTCTTTGACTGCTTCGGTTGCTTTCATTAAAGCGTCACGTCCATTTGTAGCATGAACAGTCAGTAAATCTACGCCATAACGCCCAGCAGCACGACAGGCGCCTGCAACAGTATTAGGTATATCATGAAATTTCAAATCAAGGAAAATTCGTTTTTGACGAGATTTTAAAATTTCGAGAATTAGTGGTCCAGTGCTTGTAAAAAGCTCCAACCCAACCTTCCAAAAAGTAACTTCGGGTAATTTGTCAATAAGTGCCACAGCATCATCAATTGTTGCGACATCTAGGGGAACGATTATTTTGTTGGACATCGTGGTAGGGGCAATCATGCACAAATGCGATAAAAAGAGACGCGAGAAATTGAAGTAAGGTGGCTGATGCCACCCTACATTACGGTATCAGGCGAATAAAATTTTTCTTTCCTAGTTGCAAAACTTTACCGTGTAACTCTTCAGGGTTTTGAAAAGTCATTTCGGCATCAGAGACCTTCTCGGAATCCAACTTTACCCCCCCTTCCTGAATCTTACGCCTACCTTCACCACCGCTTTTACACAACCCACTTAAATTTAAAATAGAAGCTAACCGCGCAGGAAATTCAAGCCCAGATAAAGAAAATTCTGGAATATCTCCTTGCTGACCTGCTGATTCTGCTGCTTTTTTCGCTTCGGCGGCGGCTACTTCTCCGTGGTACTGTTTAACTATTTCCCAAGCTAGGAGTTTTTGCTTATCGCGTGCTTCTGTGGGCAAACTATCTAAAGGTAAATCTGTTAACAGTTCAAAATAAGATTCCAACAAATTATCAGGTGTTGCTTGAAGCTTTTGGTATTTATTATTCGGATGCTCTGATAAACCTATGTAATTATTCAGAGACTTCGACATTTTTTGTACACCATCAGTGCCTATTAAAATCGGTGTTAATAAACCAAACTGAGGTTTCTGCCCAAAATGGCGCTGTAAGTCACGCCCAACTGCAATGTTAAATTTTTGGTCAGTACCACCTAATTCAACATCTGACTCGACGGCAACAGAATCATAACCCTGCATTAACGGATACAGGAACTCATGAAGGAAAATAGGATTCTGTGCTTTATACCGTATGTCAAATCCTTCTTTCTCAAGCATTTGTCCTACAGTCATTGTAGAAAGTAACTCTAAAATTTTGGCTAAATCCAGTTTGGCTAGCCATTCCGAGTTATAACGGATTTCAAGACGGTTGGGTGTATCAAAATCTAATATGGGACGTACTTGGTCAAGATAAGTTTTGGCATTTTCACGCACTTCTTCTGTAGTTAATTGGCGCCTGACATCAGATTTACCTGTTGGGTCGCCAATACGAGCGGTAAAATCACCAATAATCAAAACTGCTGTATGTCCTGCATCCTGAAAAGCTCGTAATTTTCGCACAGGTATGCTATGACCTAAATGTATATCTGTGCCAGTAGCATCAATACCTAACTTTACTCGCAAAGGACGGTTAATTTTTGTTAACAAATCTTCAAGATTTTCAGTTTCGCTTGCCTTGTCGGTAGCATGTGGGAAAATTTCTACAGTACCACGATGCAACCACGTTCGGGGGCGCGCTCCTACAGGAGTCTGTTGTAGAGTCTTTAGGGAAGACTGATTAGTTATACTTTGCACAAATTTATGTCAGGTTAATTACAGTCAATATAAATTTAACGCCCAGGTTTTGGAGCCAAACTAATATAATTACAAAAAATCAACCGCGAGCAAAGCCCTTTTGAAAATATACTTACATATACAAGTGAGGAAGTAAAATCCCGTGTCGTCTAGGACTTTTGAAGATAAAAACCCCCGAGGTCAGACTGCATCTGGTTTTGAGTTTATAAAGGGAGTTGGTCAGGTAACTGGCGGCACCTTACTCGCCATTACCATGTTGACAAGTTCGATTGTTGCTGGAGGGCTGGTAGGATTAGCGATTAGCTTCCGCAATCTCCCCGATGTCAGACAGCTACGCAATTTTTTCCCCTCTGAAACCACTTACGTCTATGATGTTAAGGGTAAACTCCTAGCGAGTATCCACGGGGAAGCAAACCGCGAAGTAGTACCTCTTGACCGTATTTCACCAAATATTAAGCGCGCGGTACTCGCGAGCGAAGACAGTGACTTTTATTTTCACCACGGTATTAATCCTAAAGGTGTTGGACGCGCCCTAGCTAGCAACCTCAGAGGTGGAGGTGTTCGCGAGGGTGGTTCGACGATTACGATGCAGTTGGTGAAAAATTTATTTTTATCGCGTCGTCGTGAATTTACCCGTAAAATCGCAGAAGCAGTACTTGCTGTTCGTTTAGAGCAAATTCTCTCCAAAGACCAAATATTAGAAATGTACCTCAACCAAGTTTATTGGGGTCATAATAATTATGGTGTGCAAACTGCAGCGCGTAGTTACTTTAACAAAGCTGCTGAGAATTTAACTTTAGCAGAATCCGCGATGATGGCTGCTTTAATTCAGGCGCCGGAAGAATATAGCCCCTTTGCTTCAATGAAAAAAGCGAAGGAACAGCAGGAAATTGTGCTAGGACGAATGCTCACATTGGGTTGGATAACTCAAGCCGAACACGACCAAGCAGTAAGTGAAAAAATCAAACTAGGTAAAATCCGTTCGTTCCAAGGTAGCGCATTACCTTATATAACGAACGCAGTATCATCAGAATTAGCCAAAAAATTTGGACGTGAATCACTGCTAAAAGGCGGGATGCGCGTCCAAACAACCGTTGATTCTGAGTTTCAACGCATGGCGGAAGAAACTGTTGGCAAGTGGCACGGAAGACTTTTACGTCAAGGTTTATATAAAAACCAAATAGCTTTGGTAGCTGTTGACCCCAGAACGCACTTTATTAAAGCGCTTGTGGGTGGTGTCGATGCCAAAACTAGTGAATTTAACCGCGCGACCCAAGCTTTACGCCAACCAGGTTCATCATTTAAGCCATTCGTTTACTACGCAGCTTTTGCAACTGGTAAATACGCACCAGGCTCAACAGTAGTAGATTCTCCAGTTAGCTACCGTGATGGTAGTGGCTGGTATTTTCCAAGAAACTACGATGGTGGTTTCGCAGGTCCTATGTCAATTCGTACTGCCCTAGCACAGTCGCGTAACATTCCAGTTATTAAAATTGGTAAAGCGATAGGCATGAATAAAGTCGTGGAAACCTGTCGCACCTTGGGAATTATGAGTCCAATGGAACCTGTAACTTCGCTACCATTGGGTGCCATAGGTGTAACACCATTAGAAATGGCTAGTGCTTACGCTACTTTCGCGAACTACGGTTGGCAATCTCCGTCAACCGTGATTATGCGCGTCACCGATAGTAGCGGTAATGTCATGCTTGATAATACGCCGAAACCCCAATTGGTTCTTGACCCTTGGGCAAGTGCCTCAACTATTGATATTATGCGTGCGGTAATTACTGAGGGTACAGGTAAAAACGCGGCAATTGGGCGCCCAGCAGCAGGTAAAACGGGTACAACATCTTCAGAAAAAGATATTTGGTTCGTAGGAACTGTACCGCAATTAACAACAGCTGTTTGGGTCGGTCGAGACGACAACCGACAACTCGCAAGTGGCGCCACGGGTGGTGGGATGGTAACTCCTATCTGGGCTGAATTCATGCAACGCGCACTC
This sequence comes from Calothrix sp. PCC 7103, assembly GCF_000331305.1. Classification (GTDB taxonomy): domain Bacteria; phylum Cyanobacteriota; class Cyanobacteriia; order Cyanobacteriales; family Nostocaceae; genus Dulcicalothrix. The sequence goes on from NZ_KB217478.1 coordinate 3,887,016, forward strand.
AAAGGAGTACCAGTACAAAACTTCAAGCCACCATCACAATTCCAACGTCCAAAATCTGACTAAAATACACGTTGTAGAGACGTGATTAATGCCTGCGGGAAATCCTGCGGATTACACGTCTCTGTCTCTACATTATTTTTGTTTTTCAAGTTCTGCTTTCATGCGCTGCAAGGTCATATCCATTTGGTCAAACATCTGTTGTGGGGTAACACCAAACTGACCAAGCTGGGTCTTGAGCTGTTCCATTGTCATTTGTGCCATAAAGTCTTCGGATAGCTCAAAGCGCTTCATAAAAATTCGATAGCGCTCCATCATTGCTTCCATTTGTTCGATGAACAACTTTTTGCCTTCACGGTCAAATTTACCGTAACCATTACCAAGTTTAATCAAAGCTTGGTAATCATCAAACAGCAGCTTTGCTTCTTGTTGAATTATGTCAGAGTCAAAGAATCCCATGTTGCTCCCGGTTCGCTGAGTCACAACTCCCAGCAAATTTCTTATATTTTTATAACTTTTACCTCTATAATTTCATTCTAGTCTAGGCTGATAATCTGGTAAGCTATGGTTTTTGTACGGTTTTTTACCGCGATTCCAACACTTGACGCTAAAACCTGCCTTTGTAGGTATTGTGATGGCAAGAATTAGCTGAATCTAATAACCTTTATGAAAAACTTTTACAATATATAGTATACCTTTTTGTTAAAATCGCACTCAGAAACCCGGTTTCCACACAAAATCATTGTTTTCATTACAAGATATCAATCAGAAAACCCGGTTTCTATAACTTATTCATTAATGCGCGTCTATGTTTAAAAATCAGCATAAAAACCGCAGTGTCGCTGCTGTATTAGCTTTTTCTGGAACGCTGACTGTTTCCGGATTACACAAATTTTACCTAGGACAACCTTTGTGGGGTGTAATATATGTCCTCCTTTCCTGGACACCAATACCAAAAGTTGCCAGTGCCATTGAGGGAGTTTGGTTTTTAGCTCAGGATGAAGACACTTTTGACCGTAATTTTAACTTAGGTTCCGCAGCCAGAATTTCCCAAGCTGCTGGTAAACAAGTGTCTTCCATTGCAGAAGCACTCCGTGAACTAGAAGCTTTACGTCAAGATGGCTTAATTACTGAGTACGAATTTGAACAAAAGCGGCGCCAGTTACTTGAGCATATTTAGCTTATGCCATTTTCTTTTAATTCCAGACTGCAAAAACTGCAAAATCAAATACTTAGTAATCCTTATTACCGTTTGCAGACAGTAGAAGAACTAGCTGTAGCTGCACAACTTGGTATTCGGATTGATGCAAATCAAGCTACGGTAGACGATTGGTTAAGACTACCAGGATTTTCGATTCATCAAGCGCGTACACTGGCAGAATTATCACGTTCCGGTGTTAAGTATTACTGTATAGAAGATATTGCAGCGGCTTTGAGTATATCTCCTGCGCGTTTGGAAGCATTAAAACTAATACTTGATTTTAGTTATTACGACGAAGACGAATTAGAGATTTCTACTAAGCAAATTAATCCAAACACAGCAACAACAGAAGCGCTGCTGAAAGTTCCATTTATTGAGTTGGCTTTGGCTGAGGCTGTAGTGAAGAATAGGTTAGACGGTGGACTGTATCGGGATATTGTTGACTTTCAAAGGCGCCTGAATTTACCGGGTGATGTGTTGGCGCAGTTGATGTATTATTTGAAGTTTTAGGTAGATAGATATAGGAGGGGGTGGGCAGGGATGCCCGCTCCACAATTCAAAATTTATTCAAAATTTGTTCAGAATTTATCAACTAGCTTAAATTAGACCTGTGCGATTGAAAGGGAAAAACCTAAATACTGCGCGACCGATGACGTTTTCGCTAGGTAAAAATCCCCAATAGCGTGAGTCGTTACTGTCGTTGCGGTTATCTCCCATGACAAAAAGCTGGTTGGGTGGGACTTGGGTTTTGTTAAATAGCTGTCTTGGGTCTTGCTGGATATAATTATCTTTGAGGTAATCTTCTTGAAGGGGTGTACCGTTGACATAAACCCTATTTTTAGTAACTTGTATCGAGTCACCTGGTTGACCAATAATACGTTTAATAAAAGCCTGGTCTTTGGGATATCCCCTTCGCTGTAACTCAGGTGGTGGGGTAAAAACAACAATATCGCCGAAATGGGGTGGATGAAAATGATAAGATACTTTTTCAACTACTAATCTATCACCCTGATGTAATGTCGGCACCATTGAATCTGAGGGTATATAGCGGGGTTCAGCAATATACGTGCGAATTAAAAACGCTAAAATCAGCGCAATAACAACTAAAAAGATATTCTCGCGGACGTTTCGCCAAACTTGGGCTGACGCTGAATTTTGTTTGACATCGCTTTCTTGAGCGCTTTCTTGAGAGGTCATATCGATAATTAAACCCAGTTATACATTTTCAGACTTGAACTTTGGCGCTTTGGAGCTTTAACGCTGATTATATATAAATATACCCGACTCGCATATACTTTATAATTTAAAAAATGATTTTTTTTTAATTGATGATTTATTATTGGCAAATAAAATTTTGTGTTATAAAATTATCGTATTTAAAAAATAACAAAATATTGTAACATTTGATTTAGATTTTTATCAATTATATAATCTACTGTAATGTGTTTTTAATAACACATAAAATTTGATTTTATTGATAATATTAATTATAAATATTTACTCCAATAAAAAATGCCTTCTTCCAATCCTTTTGTAGCAGGCGCTAAGTTGCAGAATTCGCGGAATTTTATTGGTAGGAAAGAGGAATTAACAGCACTAATCAGCCGAATGAGTGGTGTGCAACCCATCAGTGTTAATATTGTTGGGGAGAAGCGGATTGGAAAGTCTTCTTTTCTATATTATTTTTTCTTGAATTGGCGCCTGCAAATATTCGATACAGATAGATATGTAGTGATTTATCTATCATTAAAAGGGGCGCCGTGTCAACGTGAAGAAAATTTTTATCAAGCTATAAAGCAAGAACTACAAAATAGTTCATCAGTCCAAGCACAACAAGCTATAATTCAAGCTTTAAATAAAAATCCCTTAGACCGCTTGGCATTTTCTCATGCAATCAAAGAATTTAAGCAGCATAATATCCTTCCTGTTCTTTGTCTAGATGATTTTGAAAGTCTATTTAAATATCCTCAAGAATTTGACAACGGATTTTATGACAGCTTCCGGTCATTGATGGATGACAACGCTTTGATGCTAATTGTCACTTCTTGTAAAAGACTTGACGTTCATGCTCACGAATATCGACTTGTTTCTAGCTTTTTCAACTTAGGTCATATTATCAAACTAAGCGAATTAACTCCAGAGGAAGCAATTCAATTAACCCGCTTGCCTGATTATTTCAGTATAAATCAAAGACCTGCATTAACACAAAAAGAGCAAAGTTATGCACTTCAGTGGGGTAAATGCCATCCTTATTTACTACAATTAGCTTGTTCATATTTGTGGGAAGCACGAAAACACAAAAAAATATTCTATGGGCAAAAAACAAATTTAAGCAAGAAGTCTCTAAACATAAACTTAAAATCAACATGAATAGAAAGTACCACTTACGTTTGTGGTTGTTGCTTATCGCTATTGTGTTATTGATATTTTTCATTCTGATTTATGTAGGTATAATAGACTGGCAATATTTATGGAATTGGCTGAATACTTTAGGTAACTTACCTGTACAAATTGGACAAATTGTAGAAATTATTACTCGCGCAATCGCAGGGCTAATCATTCTAATTTTACCATTTTTAATATTTGCGCGCGTATTACGTCTAGAAGATGTTAAAGAAATACTGCAAAAGCTAATTGGTAAATAGTATGGATAAGTCTTCCAAAACTTTGCAAAATTATGTTATTGAATGCGTCCGCTTACTTTACTGGGCTTATTTTAAACCTTATTCCTTCGCAATCTGGCTACGCAATATTCATCCAGAATTAAAACCACAAGATAACCCCTTTCGGATGCAAAGAGAATTTGCTAGTAATGCTCGACTCCACCGCTACGCATGGCAAGTTTGGCTGTTAACTGCCGTAATGCCAATACCTGTAATGTTGCTTGTATATAAAATGGCAAGACCTCTGGAGTGGTTGAATGTTTGTTTTTTACTAGTAGGTTGGTTAATAGGTTTATTTTTTGCTTTCCAAGATAACCAGAAAGTACTAAGGCAATTTCAGCAATTTGTTTGGCTTATAATTGTAATTCCATTTGGGGGCAATAATTTTTCAGTATTAAAAATACCATCATGGCTAACTCAACTTTGGTTTTTAGCATGTGGTTTAGCTGTAGCATTAGATGTACATTGGGGAATTGCACAGGGTTTTAGTTTGGGCTTGTCATGGTTGATGGGAATATTTTTGGTGTCACGTATGGACTTACCAAAAACCTGGTTTGTAGTATGGCTACTTACTGCTACATTTAATTTTGGTATTGCTTTTAGCACAGTATTTTTGCTAATTCCTGCGTTGATATGGGTTGCTGAATTTCTTTGGATGGTTGGGATTTACTTATTATCTCGACGCGGTAGCAAAGTATGGTGTTTAGCTTATTTACCATCACGCTTTAATGAACGTATTTTTCTACCGCTACCTTTCCTGGCAAAGATTATCGTTGAAGCTCATGAGGAAAATTCAACTGCTGCTCGTCAAACTATCAATTATCTATTAACTTACACAAACCAAGAAAAAATAGCAGCTCATGCTATTGCTAAAATTGCCATAGATAATCTTAAACGCTGTCAAACGCTCGAAGACATTGTAGAAGTTGGCACCAAACTCAACTGGATTCCTTCACCACTACCAAAACAGCTTGACTCTGTGTTACCGCAGTTATTAGATGTAAGTCAAGATGTGCAAGCCTCGATGAAAGCAACTTCCCCTTACAGTAGATATAGATTGCTTTATGAGCCGATTTCTGATTTAAATCAATTGCTCCAAGAATTAGCGGTTAGTAAAAATGCTCTAATGGCTACAACTTTCGGTAGTATTGCTTCTAAATGGTTAAATATTCTTGAAACAGCAAGGCCTACATATAAAGAAGTATCACTATATTCAGCCGAAATTCGTCAAGTTTATATTCCAGGTAGTGCTTTAGACCCTACAACCGCCAAAGAACGCTTTAAAGGAAGAGATTATTTATTTCGTCAAATCGAAAAGTTAGCCGACGAAAACCCCCCACCTGTACTATTACTATATGGTCGGCGCCGTACTGGTAAAACTTCAGCTTTAAAATATTTACCCAATAGGGTAGCAGCAAATTTGGTACCTCTTTTAGTGGATATACAAGGTGCTGCAATTGCAACAACACTTTCAGGTTTGGCAGAGCAAATTGCAAGGCAAATTATGGAAGCTTCGCATCGACTGCCTCGGCGCCTAGATTTGCCTGACTATGATAGTATATTTCGTATATCAAGTGACCCCTTTATCGCCCTAGATACCTGGTTTGGAGAAATCGAACGAACTTTTCCTGATAAGAAATTTTTACTGTGCTTAGATGAATTTCCTCGTTTAGGCGAGTTTATAGAACTAACCGGAAGTAAGGCGCCGCTTAACTTTTTTCGCTCGCTTATTCAGCATCGTCAACAATGGATTTTACTATTTAGTGGTTCCCACCTACGCTGGGAACTTCCCCCATACTGGAGTGACTACTTAATAAATACTATTTCTTTGCAATTAGATTATTTACAAGAGTCAGAAGCGCGCGAGTTAATCATGCATCCAGTAGACGACTTCCCCAAAAACATCTACACACCCGAAGCAGTTGACAGAATTATTTACTACACTCGCTGCCAACCTTATTTAGTGCAACTCGTTTGCTACCAAATTATTGAATTACTTAATCACTACATTCGCTCCCAAAACAGACCTCCTAAAATTACAACTGCCACACTTGAAGATGTCGAGAAAGTAATTCCTAAAGTTTTAGAACGAGGCGACCAGTATTTTCGCGAATTTTGGACGAACCTAACGCTAGAAGAACAAAATTTACTTCAGGATACAGTTCACAATCAACAACCTGTATCAAAAGATAAATTGCTTGTACGTAGATTACTCAAAAAAGGTATCATACTACAAGACGAGCAAAACCATCAAATTTCTTTCCAAGTGCCTCTAATACAAAAGTATGTCGAGCAAGAATTAGAACTAGAAAATTAAGATTTTTTCACCCTCTGTTGATAGGAGGTAAATTTTTCATCGCTTGTACCAAGTTTTGCAGTTCAGACTTAACTTCCCCATAGTTGGCGTTTGAGATGCTTACTGAATTAGTTCAGTAAAAATACTTGAAATATTATTAAGTAAGGTGGGCAATGTCTACCATACATACCCCTAACTCCCAAATTGGAGGGGGTAAAAATGGCAAAAAAAAGTGGTAAAGGTGTTAAAACCTCTACCACTTTCAAATATTGAGTTAAGACTAAAGCATTATTACTTAAGTACTTATGCTTCTACACCTGCTCCGGGTGTTAACAGTTCGCGACGTTCACCAGGACGAACGACGACGTTGTTGTTTTCATCGACATCAATGACGGCAACATCACCATCTTTAATGCGACCGGAGAGAATTTCCTCAGCAAGGCTATCCTCTAACAAGCGCATAATTGCGCGACGTAAAGGTCTTGCACCGTAACTGGGGTTGTAACCTTCTTGGATAAGACGGTCTTTGAAGCGGTCGGTGATTTCCATCGTAATGCCTTTTTCGCCCAGGCGCCCGAAGACTTCCTTGAGCATGATTTCGGCAATTTCGGTAACTTCCTGTTTGTTCAACTGACGGAAGACGATAATTTCGTCGAGTCGGTTTAAGAACTCTGGACGGAAGTAGTTCTTCAGTTCTTCGTTTACTAAGAATTTAATACGGTTGTACTGAGATTCGCTAGCATCTTCGGCAAACTCGAAACCAATACCACCACCACCTTTTTCAATAACCTTAGAACCAATGTTCGAGGTCAAGATTAATAAGGTGTTCTTGAAGTCTACAGTACGTCCTTTCGCATCGGTAAGGCGCCCGTCTTCAAGGATTTGCAGCAGCATATTAAATACATCGGGGTGTGCTTTTTCGATTTCGTCGAAAAGTACCACGGTGTAAGGTCTACGACGTACTGCTTCGGTTAACTGTCCACCTTCGTTGTATCCTACATAACCTGGAGGCGAACCGATGAGCTTAGAAACGGTGTGACGTTCCATGTACTCGGACATGTCAAGACGAATCATTGCTTCTTCTGAACCAAAGAAGTATGAAGCCAATGATTTCGCTAACTCGGTTTTACCAACACCAGTAGGACCAGAGAATACAAAGCTAGCAATTGGTCGGTTGGGGTTCTTCAAACCAACACGCGCACGTCGAATTGCTCTCGACACAGCTTTAACTGCATCTTCTTGACCAATAAGACGCTGGTGCAAGGTGTCTTCCATATGCAAAAGCTTCTCAGATTCTGACTCAGTAAGCTTATTGACTGGTACACCTGTCCAAGATGCGACAATGTGAGCAATGTCTTCTTCGGTAACAACAGGTTCATCGCTACCTTCAGTCTTCGTGCCACTTACTTTGCTTTGAGCAATAGCGCGAATTTCGGCTTTGATTTCCATTTCCCGGTCGCGTAACTCACCTGCACGGTCGAAATCTTGACCACGTACTGCATCGTCTTTCTCTTTGAGAATTTGACGCAGTTCTTTATCAAGTTCTTTAGCTGCGGGGGGAAGTTGAGAATTAATTAAACGTACCCGTGAACCAGCTTCATCAACTAAGTCGATAGCTTTGTCGGGCAAATAACGGTCAGATATATAACGGTCAGATAATTTCGCTGCTGCGACCAAAGCTTCATCAGAAATTTTCAGCTTATGGTGTTGCTCGTAGCGGTCACGTAAACCATATAAAATTTCAATGGTTTCATCTACCGACGGTTCACCCACCATTACTGGCTGGAAGCGACGTTCTAGGGCTGCATCGCGCTCGATGTGTTTACGGTACTCATCAAGGGTTGTAGCACCGATACACTGCAATTCTCCGCGTGCCAAAGCTGGCTTGAGGATATTTGCTGCGTCGATGGCGCCTTCTGCTGCACCAGCACCAATTAAAGTGTGAACCTCGTCGATTACTAATATTACATTTCCCGCTTGTCGAATCTCATCCATGATTTTCTTCAAGCGTTCTTCAAATTCACCTCGATATTTGGTTCCTGCTACAAGCAAACCAATATCAAGAGTTACTACACGTTTATCTTCTAAAATGTCAGGTACATCTTTAGTGGCAATACGTGTTGCCAAACCTTCAGCAATAGCGGTTTTACCAACGCCAGGTTCACCAATTAACACGGGGTTGTTCTTAGTCCGACGACCAAGAATCTGGATTACCCGCTCAATTTCCTTTGCGCGTCCCACTACAGGGTCAAGCTTACCGTCGGTTGCCATTTGGGTCAAATTTGAACCAAATTCATCCAACGTCGGGGTTTTAGTGCGGCTGGAAGGTCCACCTTGTGTTACCTCAGCGGTTTCGCCCAACATCCGAATCACTTGAGTGCGGACTTTCGATAAATCTACACCGAGGTTTTCTAGAACTCTAGCTGCTACACCTTCACCTTCGCGGATTAAGCCCAACAACAGATGCTCGGTGCCAATATAGTTGTGCCCCAACTGGCGAGCCTCTTCTAAGGAGAGTTCTAAAACTCGTTTGGCGCGTGGCGTAAACGGAATTTCCACAGCGACAAAGCCCGAACCTCGACCTATGATTTTTTCTACTTCAATCCGAGCGTCTTTGAGATTGACGCCCATCGATTTCAGTACTTTAGCTGCAACTCCGGTACCTTCGCCAATTAGACCCAGGAGGATCTGCTCAGTACCGACGAAATTATGCCCAAGACGGCGAGCCTCTTCTTGGGCAAGCATAATCACCTTAATGGCTTTTTCTGTGAAGCGTTCAAACATATTTTTCCCATCACCTGCGTCGTGCCGGTATGCTGATTTTAGCACAGGCAAATAAGTCGGGTGCCTGTATAAAGGTGTAGACAACCGAAATCGACGTGGCGAGTTCACAAGTTCCAATATGAACTTTTTTAACTTGTTTTACTGTTTATAACTACACTAATTGCCGTTGAGATGCTTCTGTAGGGCTTATTTTGGGCAAACTTATGACGATGAGTGTTGAGATATGTCAATACGCCCCCAAGTGAAAATATTTAACATTTTCTTTATTGCGCGTCAAGTCAAATTTGAACTTTAAGCTACAATTTCCATGAAATTATCATCACATTTTCTCAAAATTTATTTTCACTCACTAAAAATAAAGATTTATTAAATTAACGTTAAGCTTATTTAAAAATCTAAGAAACCAGATTTATTGCATATTAGTCTACAAATGTCAAGTTCCAGCCAGATTTATTTAGGCGCCTTTTAATGGTGTCAAGCCAAGTATTAAGAGTTAGAGTGAATTGTGACGTCTGGATATCACCCAGCCAAAGAATTAAAGCATCTTCGTCATTGTCTTTGTAGTATCGGCGCCGTCGCCCTGCTGTTTTGAAACCAAATTTTTGATATAAATTAATGGCGCCTACATTTGAGGGACGGACTTCGAGAGTGGCCCGCTCCAAACCATGTTCGTGAGCAGCCTTAAGAAGCGAAAATAGTACAGCTTGTCCCAAACCTTGGTTTTGATATCGAGGATGAACCGCCAAAATCGTGATATGCGCTTCATCTAAAATCGACCAAAAACAACCCATTCCTGATAATTCGTTAGAAGCAAGGGAAGAGGTAGAACCAAGCAAAACAGAGTTTGGACTCTCTAACTCTCGCTGATACGCATCAAGTGTCCACAACCCACCAAAACAAGCTTGGTCAAGTTTAACTAAGGCACCCAAGTGGTTATGTGTCAATGATTGGATTTCTAAATTTAATGTGTTCACGCTTATTGGTAATGGCACATCCCATCTGTAAACTAAAGGTGGGAATATTTACTCCGTAACAAAAATTTAATAATTTAGATAAAGATTGGTTTGCACTCTATCTAGCAAACTAACCTTTTTATGTACATGCCCGTCCAGTAAACAACTACAAATTTTAACGTTATGGTATCGACACATCCGGCTAAGGTTCAAGATTCTGGTAGTAAATATTTACCCATTGTTACAAAAAATAACATTGATATTTCTCCAAATCAATCTCTGTTACCGATTACAGCTAAGGTAAATAGTCACGACCATCTTGAAATTGGAGGTTGTGACGTTCAAAATTTAGTTCAGCAATTTGGCTCACCCTTATACATAGTAGACGAAGAAACATTACGTACAGCTTGCCGCCAGTACCGCGATAGTTTCCAACGTTATTATAAGGGCTGCTCACAGGTATTATACGCTTCTAAAGCATGGAGTTTAACGGCAATCTGTGCTATCGTTCATTCTGAAGGTTTAGGTATAGACGTAGTTTCTGGTGGCGAATTATACACAGCATTAAATGCGGGTGTCAACCCTAGTCAAATTTATCTTCACGGAAATAATAAATCACAGCAAGAGCTTGTTTTAGCTATAGAGTCAAACATTACTATTGTTGTTGATAACTGGTATGAGCTAGAAACATTAGTTGAATTAGCTTCTACCACCTCGGAAGCAGTACGAATAATGTTGCGGTTAACACCAGGTATTGAGTGTCATACTCATGAGTATATACGTACTGGACATTTAGACAGTAAATTTGGGTTTGACCCGAACCAACTTGGGGAAGTATTCGAGTATGTCAGTAAGCAAAGCAAGCTCAACTGTGTAGGAGTTCATGCTCACATTGGTTCTCAAATTTTTGAGCGTCAACCACATCGTGACTTAGCAGGAGTGATGGTGCAGTGGTTAGAGCAAGCAGCAAGTTATGGGTTATCTATAACCGAGTTAAATGTTGGTGGTGGTTTAGGAACCAAATATATTGAGTCAGATGACCCACCAAGTATTGAAGAATGGGTAAAACCAATTTGCGAGGTTATTCAATCCGCATGTGAGAAACTTTCTTTACCTTTACCCAAACTGCTATCTGAACCAGGACGCTCTTTAATTGCCACATCTTGCGTCACAGCGTATACTATTGGTTCATCAAAACAAATTCCTGGAATCCGTAACTACATAGCAGTTGACGGTGGTATGTCAGATAATCCTCGTCCAATTACTTATCAATCAGTTTACCGCGCGGTCGTCGCGAACAAAATGTCGAATAAGTGTAGCGAAACCGTAACAGTTGCCGGAAAGCACTGTGAATCAGGAGATATTCTAATCAAGAATGCTGAATTACCTTTAACTCAACCAGGAGATATTTTGGTTGTAATGGCAACGGGTGCGTACAATTACAGTATGGCATCGAACTATAATCGCCTGCCTCGTCCGGCAGCGGTTTTAGTATCGAACGGTGAAGCAAATATTATTTTGCAACGCGAAGCATACCAAGATTTAATTCGACAAGATTGTTTACCAGAAAGACTTCAAAAAAGTGCGCTCGTAGAAAGTGCTGAGTGCTGAGTAAAGTTAGGAGTTAAGAGTTATGAGTTATGAATTAGGAGTTATGAGTTGGGATTTTGTCCTCGACACTCAGCACTCAGCATTCAGCACTTTTAACTTAGTTAAAGTACATTTCCAGATGTCATGAGAGATTGGTGGAAGCAATGGCTGATAGCGGGATGGTCGCAGTCCTTGCTACTAAAGACTCTGGATATTTTGTTAGTACTGGCACTGACTTATATGATGCTGGTTCTAATTAACGAACGGCGAACGCTGCGGATGGTACTAGGATTTGTGATCTTAATGCTAGCTTCAGCTTTGTCGCATCAGTGGGGGCTGGAACTGCTAAATTTTGTATTGGAAAAGTTAGTGATTGGCTGTGCGGTGGCAATGGCGGTTGCACTTCAATCTGAGTTTCGGCGATTTTTAGAGTTATTGGGACGAGGAGAGTTTAAGAAGCTATTTCAGCCTTCAACTCTGGCGCTTCCCAAGTCAGATAGCACAATTGATGAAATTGTTGAAGCTGTTAGAGAATTGTCGAAAAGTCGGATTGGAGCGCTATTGATTATAGAAACAACAGGTCCAATAGACGAAAGAGATTTTTCTGTGCCCGGAGTAAAATTAAATGCTGAAGTTTCTAAAGAACTAATCCAAACAATTTTTCAGCCCAAGACACTTTTACACGACGGTGCTACATTAGTACGTGGCTCTCGAATTCTCGCATCGGGTATAATCTTACCGCTATCGGGACGCACAGCCTCGCGCCAGTTGGGTACACGCCACCGGGCGGCGATGGGTATTACTGAGCGGGTCGAAAATTGTATTTGTGTAGTTGTATCAGAAGAGACGGGTTCAATTTCTTTGGCAGAAAGGGGAACCCTAAATAGACCATTAACGATCGCGAAGTTAAAAGAGTTGCTCGAAGATAAACTGTCACCTACTATTGACCGGGAAGCAGTGGCGCCTGGTTTACTAAGTTTGGGGCGAAAAATTCGGAGCAAAAGCCTCTTTGTAGTTTCACGATTACTCGGATTACCATCGACCGCTCCTCGGGATAAAAAATGACAGCACAACAGACAGAACTGCGAGTTTTACCCTCTGACTTGAAACGCGAATTATTACCAAAGCACGTTGCGGTGATTTGTGACGGCAATGGTCGGTGGGCTAGGCATAGAGGGCTACCCCGTATAATGGGTCACAAACGCGGGGTTGAGTCTCTCAAGCAATTACTACGTAACTGTAATGATTGGGGAATAGAAGCGTTAACCGCGTATGCTTTTTCAACTGAAAACTGGAAACGACCCCAGGAAGAAGTTGATTTTTTAATGACTTTATTTCAGGTAGTTTTGCGTAGTGAGTTGCGCGAAATGATGAAGGAGAATGTACGCATAAAGTTTGCTGGTAACTTAAATGCACTTCCAACTGCTTTGCAGGAGCAAATCAGTGACGCAATGGAAGAAACGCGGAACAATCGCGGTATAAAATTTACCATTGCTACCAACTATGGCGGTAGACAAGAAATACTATCAGCTTGTCGTGCAATTGCAGAAAAAGTCGAGCAAGGTTTGCTTAAACCTTCGGAAATTGACGAGGCAACTTTCGAGAGCCATCTTTATACAGCTGGCATTGGCGACCCAGACCTGTTAATTCGCACAAGCGGGGAAATGCGGATTAGCAACTTTTTGCTATGGCAAATTGCTTACACTGAAATATATATTACAGATGCACTTTGGCCAGATTTCGACCGCGACGAATTTCACCGTGCCTTACTAAGTTTTCAAAAGCGCGAACGACGGTTTGGAAAAGCATAAATATCGTTGTAGAGACGTGATTAATCACGTCTCTACATATATTTAAGGGCCAGCAAACACCGCTTGTTCAACATCTTGACGAGAGAGCGAATATTTAAACGACCGTTGAATATCTTGCCCATTTTCTCCAGCTTGGATGTATCGAACCGTGATTTGTTCGACATCAAGCCATAATTCCGCGTTCCAGTTGGTTTGTTCTAGGCGCCAGCAATGTAGTTCGCGCTTGTCTTGCTCACAACCTTGGTCGCGTAACCATTGTTCAATTTCTGGCAAGGGATGGCTGTATAAAGGCGTGTCAGGAGAAAGTTGAGACATAAGTTATGTACTGAGGATAAAAACACCAGTATTGTGACTACACTAATATTACAATTATTATCTTTTTTAGCTTATAAACGGCTATTTAATGTATATGGTTTCGTTGATGCAGGTAATTTGGTAACTTGTTCAACAGAAACAGATTGTTGATTAATAGAAACAAACGCACTATCTCCGCGCGTTAAACCGACCACAGCAACAAGTAACAAGCAACCTGCAAACGTCAGTCCCAGGATAAAGAGCGCAAAAAGTTCGCCGCCTGAAAGCGGACGGTCGGTAGCGTCAAGATAAGCTGACTTACTCCAATCGTAAGAATTATATGGACGATTTAAATCGGGAGGCGCCTGAATAACCCCAAAACGCAAATAGCCAATTTTAAAATCGTAGTTTAACCGTCGTTCTGGACTGCTAAGAGTAGCATAAGCTTCATTGATTTCCCGGAATTTAGCTGTAGCAACTTTCTCTGACAACTCAGTAGTATCTGGGTGGTATAGCTTACTGAGTTCACGATATGCGCGTCGAATATCAATTACTGACGCACTTGGATGCAGTCCTAGCAATGCGTAATAAGTTGGTTCGCTATGTTGTTGCATTTCCCGACAGGTACGAATCGTGTGTGGATGAATAGCAATACTTTTTACTATTTTAAAGCTATCAAAGCTTAACAGAGGGATGATACAGGTATCTCAACCATAAACTTTGTTCCTTGACTTGGCGCCGATTCACACCAAATTCTTCCGCGATGCTTTTCTGTGATAATTTGATAGCTAATAAATAAACCTAAGCCCGTTCCTTTACCAACTGGTTTGGTAGTGAAAAATGGGTTAAACAATTTTGCACGAACATCTTCTGGAATACCTGAGATGATGGTACAACTAATGCTGTTATTAACTTACTTGCGTATGAGTTTTCTCTAACTGAAAAACTTCTATTATCGCTATTGCTAATGAAGGGGATGCTGAAGAAATAACCGATACAGTTAATATAGGCGACTGCGGGCACGGAAGCCGACACCGCCTACTTTAGGCTCCCAAACGCATAAATTCCTGTCACCCGAAATAGTCAATGCGTTTTATCAATAACTTAAGTAGTAGTTTAAATTGTTTGACTCGATATTATTGACTACAATTAATATACCATAATTCCTGGACATGACAAGAAATATTTATGACTATTTTGAGGAGCGGTTCGCACGTTGTTTTTTCTATTCACTTGCATGTAGTATTTGTGACGAAGTATAGGCGTAAAGTTTTTACAAACCAAATGATTGAAGACATGAAAGAAGTTTTCGAGCGTATACTAGTAGCAAATAAATCCAATTTAGAAGATTGTAATGGTGAATCAGACCATGTACATCTGCTTATTGACCTGCATCCGGATAACAATATTTCTGATTTGATAGCATCTTTAAAATCAGCAAGTAGTAGAATATTGAGAGAAAAATATAAATCTACAATTGATAAATACTGCTGGGGTAAAGCAAAACTTTGGCACGACTCAAAATGTATTGTATCTTGTGGTGGGGACCCTCTAGAAACAGTGAAGCAATACATTGAAAATCAATCAGGTGGGAGAGAGTAAAGTAGTAGGACATCGAACCCTACTATTTTAGTGCTATCCATCCCCACCGCATAGCGGATGGGGAATTCCGCAAAAAGAGTTAAAGTAAATCAGCACGTGGTTTAAAAGTCTCAATTTGGCGTAACTTTTCATACAGTTCGCGTTCTTGTTCGCTGATAGTTCTAGGAGTGACAATCTGAATTTCAACGAGTTGGTCTCCACGTTTACCAGCTTCGTTAGGATAACCCTTATTAGCTAAACGAAATCTTTGACCTGAACGTACCCCACTTGGTATTGACATTTTAACAGGGCCATCTAACGTTGGCGCCTCTATTTGCCCACCTAACACAGCTTCACTAGGAGTAACGGGGACTTGGCACAATATATTTAAACCTTCAAGTTTAAACTGTGAATTTGGCTCAACTGTTATTTTTAAGTACAAATCACCACCGTTTATACCTTGGTCACGTAGTCGAATCGTTTGACCTGTAACCATACCAGCAGGCATATTTACTTCCAACGAGCGTCCATCTTCAAGACGAATTCGTTCCAAACCACCTTGATAAGCTTTAGCAAGGGGAATAGTTAGACGCGCTTCGATATCACGACGCTGTGGTCGC
Source organism: Calothrix sp. PCC 7103 (assembly GCF_000331305.1). Lineage (GTDB taxonomy): Bacteria > Cyanobacteriota > Cyanobacteriia > Cyanobacteriales > Nostocaceae > Dulcicalothrix. The sequence continues at coordinate 3,902,806 of NZ_KB217478.1, forward strand.
TCCTTCGCGTTGTAAGACACTTTGCTTCTTGTATTGCGGAACGGGTCACTGTTACCATTTGTATAGCCATTAGAAGCCGTTCTTGTTTCTTTACTAGTGGCGCCAACACCAATAACCTGGTTGATAAACTCATCAAAACTACTGTATTGACCAGGGTCTACAGTACCATTACTACGATTATTTTTACTACTACCTCCCCAACTGGCACTTTTTGGAGTTTTGCTTGTAAAACCTTTTTGCTTCCAATGACGACAATATTCGTCATACTGTGCGCGTCGAACTTCGTCTAAAAGAACTTCTTTAGCTTCATTGATATCTTTAAATTTTTCTGCGGCTTGCTCATTTCCTTGGTTACGGTCGGGATGATATTGAAGCGCTAATTTACGATAAGCTTTTCTAATGTCTTCATATGAGGCATCTTTGGATACTCCTAAAATTTCGTAATAATCTCGAAAATTCTGCAAATTGAGTGACATAATTAGGTGTTTAACTAATATATGAGTGATTTTTCTATTTAGACCAGTAATCAGACTAATAAATAGAAATTATAAAGTTTTACTCGTTGAACGTGCAGTCAGCGTAGCGCATCTATTGAGTCACTTAACATTACTAGTTACGCGCGTTAAATTCCGTATTAAGTTGTGTTCCGGATTTATAATTTATTACGTAGCATTAAATTACTACATAATTAACGAGTAGCAGATAGTTAATATGACGTAAAGGCGGGAAAACCCGCCATTACTCTACAATTACAGCCAATCATCATCGTCATCATCCCAGTTATCTCGATAGCTTGGACGGTCGCGGCGCGAGTCAGGAGGTTTGCCAAAGTCCGAACGTCCTCCTCTACCGTAATCATTTCTTGAATCCCTATCAGAATTTCTTCCAGAAGAACCATAATCACGGTCAGGGTCTCGACCATAATCACGATTTGAATCTCGACCATAGTCTCTGCCGTAATCACGGTTGGAGTCTCGACCATAGTCTCTGCCGTAATCACGGTTAGAGTCGCGACTATAATCTCGACCATAATCACGATTATCTCGGTCGTCTTTATCGCCACCTGTAAATATGTCGCGAATGGTGCCAAACAAATCATCATCTTCATCATCCGCATAGTACGCACGCACTTCGCGGTTTAATTCGGACAACGCATCTTGAAGGTCAGCGTAGGACTGGTCGATACCTCGGTCGTCGTTAGCTTGCAATGCTTCACGCAGTTCACGACATATATTATCAATACGCTGGCGCCGACTCCGGGCAAACTGCATTCCAAAATCTAAAGCGACTTCTCGCAGTTGACGTTCTGCTTGTAAAATCAATGCTTCAGCACGAGTACGCTTTTCGACTTTTTCTTTACGTTGACGGTCGGTTTCGGCGAATTTCTCAGCATCGCGAATAGCCTGGGTAATTTCTGACTCGCTCAATGTCGAGGCGCCTTGAATAGTTATACTTTGCTCGCGTCCAGTCGTGCGGTCAAGGGCTGTTACCTGTAATATTCCGTTAGCGTCTATATCAAAAGATACTTGTACCTGTGGTATACCGCGCGGTGCTGGGGGAATACCATAAAGCTTGAAACGACCAAGGGATTTATTATCCACCGCCATTTCCCGCTCACCTTGAACTACGTGAATTTCCACAGTGTTTTGGTTATTTTCTGATGTGGAGAAAATATCCGAACGACGGACGGGAATTGTAGTATTGCGGGGAATTAATTTCTTGGCAACACCACCTATTGTTTCCAACCCTATCGATAGTGGTGTGACATCAAGTAGTAAAACGTCTTTAAGTTCACCACCAATAATACCAGCTTGAATAGCGGCGCCTATTGCCACAACTTCATCAGGGTTAACATTTTCATTGGCTTCAATGCCAATTAAATCTTCAACTAACCTTTTTACCATTGGCATCCGCGTCGAACCACCCACTAATACCACTTCGTCGATATCATCAGGACGCAAACCAGCATCTCGAAGCGCACGTTTAACAGGTGTTCGTACTCGCATTAATAAATCTTCACATAACCCTTCAAATTCGGAGCGAGTTAACCGTGTTTCAATGTGCTGAGGGCCATCTTCGGTAGCAGTAATAAAGGGTAAATTAATATCAGTAACACTAACGGCAGAAAGCTCGATTTTGGCTTTCTCTGCGCCTTCGAGTAAACGCTGTAAAGCTTGACGGTCACTGCGTCGTAAATCTACACCGTGTTCTTCTTCAAATTTTGCAGCCAGCCAATCAACTATTTTCTTGTCAAAATCATTACCACCAAGCTGAGTATCTCCACTAGTGGACTTTACCTCAAAAACACCATCCCCAACTTCCAGCACAGAGACATCAAAAGTACCACCACCCAAGTCAAACACAAGGATAGTTTCGCTACGACCTTTATCTAAGCCGTAAGCTAAAGATGCGGCGGTTGGCTCGTTGAGAATCCTTAAAACATCTAAACCTGCGATTCTGCCAGCATCGCGCGTAGCTTGGCGCTGCGAATCGTTAAAATAAGCAGGAACTGTAATAACTGCACCAGTTACTTTTTCTCCCAAATAGCGACTAGCATCGTCTGCCAATTTCTTCAAAATCATTGATGAAATTTCTTCGGGAGAGAAATCTTTACTCAAACGAGGACATACAATTTTGATATTGCTAACTTCGTCTTTGCGAATGGTGTAAGGAACGCGCTTCGATTCGGGACTAAGCTCAGAATACTTACGTCCAATAAACCGCTTAACTGCGAAATATGTATTTTGTGGGTTTAGGACGGTTTGGCGCCGTGCCATTTGTCCAACAACTCGTTCACCATCTTTGCTAAAGCCGACAACGGAGGGGGTTGTACGTGTTCCTTCAGCATTGGCAATCACCACCGGCTTGCCACCCTCCATGACAGCAACTACTGAGTTGGTTGTACCCAGATCAATGCCGACTACCTTGCCCATGCGTTACTGTTCTCCTAATTTATCTTAATAAAACTATTGGTTTCGTTAGAAACCTTAGCTTGACTTAATTGTATCTTGCACTCGAAAAAATGAAGGCAGAAGGCTGCTACACATAGATTCAATATATATCCCTTTTCCTTTTTCTCTCCTAAGACTCTGTGAACTTGAAGACGCAACTTATTACTCACCTGAATCAAATTGTTCGCGACCGCGACCCATACATAGCATCGGGTGGACATTTCTTTGTCCAGCAGTACATTCAAACTTCATTTTCCCAATGGGGAAGTGTGGAAATCCACACCTTCAAAGTTGGTGGTAAAAACTGTAGCAATCTCATATTGAATTTACCTTGTCAGGCGGAGTCTGAAAAGGCTAACTTGCCACCAATTTTAATCGGCGCCCATTATGATGCTGTACCAGGTTCTCCTGGCGCCGATGATAACGCTACGGGTGTAGCAGTATTACTCGAACTAGCGCGCATGTTCGCTACTGAGCCAGCTAAATATCCTTTGCGACTCGTTGCATTTGATATGGAAGAGTATGGCTTATTGGGAAGTATTAGCTACGCGGCAAAACTTAAAGAAGAACAACAACCTTTGAGGTTAATGATTTCACTGGAAATGTTAGGGTATTGCGTAAAAACACCTAATTCACAAGTGTATCCGGCGCCGTTAGAAAAGATTTATCCTAATAAAGGTGACTTTATAGCGTTAATTGGTAACTGGCGAACACTACGTGACTTAATAACTATTAGTCGCAGCATACGTAAAGTTGGTGTATCAAGTCAATGGTTGCCTGTACCTAATCGTGGTTTAATTGTGCGAGATACAAGACGCAGTGACCACGCGCCATTTTGGGATGCTGGTTATCCCGCGATAATGATTACTGATACCGCCCACATGCGAAACCCTCATTATCATAAGTCGAGTGATACTATTGAAACTTTAGATTTGGATTTTTTGACAGGAGTATGTGAGGGAGTAGAAAAAGGTATCAGAAAATTGTAACCCCCCTCTTGTAGCACAGGCCGAAAAGCCTGTGCAGTCAATAGAATTAATTATTTTTTACCACAGAGACACAGAGTACACAGAGGAGGAGCAATTGTGGAATGGGCATCCTTGCCCGTTCCAAATATAGGGGCGGGCAAGAATGCCCACCCCACAAGAGCAAATCTCAAATATTTTGTATCTGAAATTCTTATTCAAACCGAACATTATCATAAATATCAGCTAGAGCAATTTCAAAACTTATAGAATTTAAACAAAGCGTTTCATTCAAATCATCGTATTCTGTGAAAGTCCAACGTTTTGTATCAGTTTTAAAATACTGCTCAACATGCACTTCGTATTGGTCGATTAAAACATACTCCTGGAAAGTTGGAATAGTCCGATATGCCGCAAACTTATCATCTTTATCGTAACTTTTAGTAGACTCTGATAAAACTTCAGCAATTATTAAGGGGTTAGTAATCGTATCCCGGCGCCCTTCTTGCATTTGTAATTCGCCTTGAACTACCACTACATCTGGATAAGTATAAATACGTTTTTTCGGAATCCATAGCCTTTGGTCAGTCACAAAAACTCGATACGGTTGGCGCCTGAGCGCGAAATTAAGTGCGGCATAAAAATTACCCGCAGCTTGGTTGTGATTCGGTGTACCACCAGTCATAAGTATAATTTCACCATCAATGTACTCATGGCGTTCAGGCGAGTTAACCTCAAACTCTAAATATTCTTCATACGTATAATATTTTTTTTCTTCAACTTGTGCAATCATCGGTTATTACCCCTAATCTTTCCAAGCCTTTATCTAGTATTGTACAAGCCAAGTTACAGAAATTGGGTTGGTCTAAAAAATAAGTATAAATCAGGTTTTTAGATAATGGACACAAATAACACTTTGGAGAAAACCAGCTTGCAACTCAATACTTCTTTTCATAAAAGAGGCGCCCTTTACAATAAATTCAAATCTAAAATTATTCACAACCCTTATTTAGATAGAACTTTAGTCAGTTTTCAAGCTAACAAAGAAGCCCAATTTTGTTGGTTTAAATACAGAGAAGGTTTTTCAGAAAAGCTTGTTACATACCTAATTGAAACTTTAAAACCAAAACCAGGCGCCTTACTTGACCCATTTTCAGGAGTTGGGACATCATTATTTACAGCAAGTGATTTAAACTGGCAAACTACTGGAATTGAACTATTACCCGTTGGTGTTTTTGCCATAGAAGCGAAAATCAACGCACGAACAGTAGATGTAGAAGCTTTAAGCTTAATTATAAACCAAATAAAAACAATAAATTTTTCTGATTACTATGATCAACAATACGCATTTAATCATTTAGGCATTACAAAAGGCGCCTTTCCTAAGTCTCAAGAACTAGAATTAGTAGGTTATATCTCTTATTGTAATAAACATATACAAAATATTTCCATACGTAATATTTTATTATTTGCAGCATTTTGTATTCTAGAAAATATTAGCTATACCCGAAAAGATGGGCAATATTTACGCTGGGATTCTCGTTCGAGTCGTTCCAGAGCTAAAAAAGAATTTTGTAAAGGGGAAATATTACTTTTCAAAGAGGCAATATACAAAAAATTATTACAAATATTATCAGACTTATCTAACGAAGATGCCGTCCAACTTGATTTATTTAATGTCAACTCTAAAAAAACCACTTTAAAAGAAGTCAATATACAACTTCATCAAGGCACTTGTTTAGAAATTCTTCCAACTATAGCAAATAAAAGTATTGATTTTGTTATTACCTCCCCTCCCTACGTTAATAGGTATGACTACACACGTACATACGCCTTAGAACTTGCATTTTTAGGATGTAGCGAAGAAGAAGTAAAGCGTTTACGGCAAACAATGCTTTCATGCACTGTAGAAAACCGCGACAAGCGAGATATGTTAAAAAAACACTATCTAGCGATAAACCGTCATGATGATTTTATCAAGATAGATTCAACTTTTAGTAACCAAGGCGCCTTACAAGAAGTACTAGCAATTTTAGAAAGCTATAAGCAAGAAGGTAAATTAAACAACGTGAACATTATTAGAATGATTCGTAACTACTTTTATGAGATGTGCTTCGTAATTTACGAACTAGCGCGCGTACTCAAACCAGGTGGAGTAATAGCAATGGTCAACGATAACGTCCAATACGCAGGTGAAGAAGTTCCTGTAGATATTATATTATCGGACATAGCAGAATCATTTGGGCTGACTACAAAACATATTTGGACATTAGGACGTGGCAAAGGTAACAGCAGTCAACAAATGGGTAGTCATGGTCGTTCCGAATTACGTAAATGCGTTTATATTTGGGAAAAATAATTATTGTGATAGAAGCAAATAGATTAAATTACAGGTTGCGCTCAACTTTCTTTTATCGTAAGCTCAAGGAATATAATACACTTTCACTAATTAAAAAAATAAAATTATTATTTTCTGTTGAACATTTATATGATTGGCAGGATAAATTAAACTGGTGTATTGGGGAAGATGCATTTAACTATATACATACGCACTCTCAATTACATTTAATTCAAGTGTTTTGCCACCCTCGCTTAATTCGAGAACAACCTCAATTGGTCGCTTACTATCGTAATATCGCAGCATTATCTCAAAAAGCTGTAACTAGTTTAGTAAAAATAAGCGTAAATAAATTTGAGACTGATGATGAAAATCGATACTCTTTAACAGAGAATAATGCATTGGAGCTATGTAAGCTTTTTAACGAACACATTTCGCTTATTATCGATAGCTCTGTAGAAAGTTTCACAGAAGAAGAGCTACACGGAATACTTTTAGCATCAACAGGAGCGCAAATTGATGGTTCTTGGCGTAATGCTATTGGAGAAGAAGCAGAAAAATTAGTACAACGACTCATTGTAAAAGAAGCAAAAGAGAGAAATCTTCTTCACGCTTTTATTTTGCGTATTGGTACAGGAATAGAATTATACGATTCTGATAAATCTGAAGAGCAATTCGGTAATCTTAAAAAGTATCGAGGTGTTATGCTATCAAACCATACCTCTATACTATTTTCTAGTGAACCGGATATTTCACTTATAAATAATCAAGGTGTAACAGTTGGTGTCGTCGAGGTTAAAGGAGGAACAGACCCTGCTGGAGCATTAGAACGATATGGCGCCGCAATAAAATCCTTTGAAGAAGCTCGTCGTGGTAATGTAGACGTAAAAACTATTCTTGTCGCTAGTTGTATTACAACTGAGGTAAACAATCGTATAAAAAACGATAATATAACTTCTTACTACTTTAATTTGACAGATATACTAAGCGAAAATTCTGAACAGTACAAGCAATTTGTTCAAGAGGTATTTTCTGTGCTGTAGGTAGGCGCTCTTATGTAAAATTTGTGAAAATAGCATATAAGTAGGGTTTGCTGAAAAACTCCACAAAACGAATCTGGACGCGCTTGCAGTACAAAAAATGGTTGTTTCGGAGGTTGACTTACAAATCCAGCCCTAATTTTTCCACCCAAATGCACGGATTTTGAGCCTGTAGGCGCCCTAAGCTTGCATCTACTTGAACTTAAAATGCTTGAAACCATTACATGGTAAAGGTTATAGTTCTATTCAGCAAGCCCTAAGTAGAAGCGTTGTATGATGCACTTCTTTGACATGAAATTAAGGATTATATTCATACAACTTAGATATACATACTCCCAGCCAATCGGCGCCTACTACCTCATGAATTATTAAATCTTGCTTGAAAAGTTAACATAAGTTTACGAATGAATTAATCGTCTGTGTCAATATTTTTGGTTAATTTTTCTTCTCTCTGTGTCTTTGTGGTCAATAGATATACGATTACAGTTAGTTGCATATAGCAGTCCTAAATCATTTGTGTAACCCGCACGTTGTAGAGACGCGATTAGGGAGCATCCACTTTTGGCAGATCGACTTTTCTAGACTACCCTTATAGTAGGCTTTCTGGCGCCAAATAATTATGTATGTTCCAAAAGTGGATGCTCCCCGCGATTAATCGCGTCTCTACGCGGATATAATTTTCACGACTCATATAGGATTGCTATATATTAAATATGACAATATTAGAGATGCTTCGTTCCTCAGCATGACAATATTAGAGATGCTTTGTTTCTCAGTATGACAGTGGTTAGTTTGCGTGAACTTTAGGCTTTAATTTGATTAAGTCGTCGATATTGCGCTTTATGGTGTTGCAAATTGTATCGAGGGGTAAATCGTTTGCATCGTAGCCAAAGGGGTTTTCGATTTCTAAGCCTATTGCTTCGATACCAAATAGTGTAAAGCTAATTAATGCTGATACAAAGCCTGTCCACCATCCTAGGCTGGCGACCATTTGAAATGGTAGTGATAAGCAGTAAAGTAATAATAGTTGTTTAAGATGTATTGCGTAAGCTAGTGGCATTGGTGTTCGTAATATTCTTTCACAGGCGCCAAGGTTGTCAACTAATTGGTTAACTAGTTCTTGCATTGCTGAAAGTTGATAGCTATTGATACAGTTACGGTCGTATTGATGCTGTAAATAATCTCCTATCCAAAAGGCAACTTCAAGAGGAGGATTATCTATCATTGTTAATTTTGCGTACCGTGTTTCAGGCATGAGTTCTTCTAACTCGGCATTGACTTGTTCTCCTCGCAAATGAATTTTTGTCGCTACTGCAAATGCTACTAATAAATATAATGTTGCAATTTTGCTTTTTCTATCTTCGTATTCAACTTCATTAACCGAAACCCATATTTGCCGCGCTAGGTTTCGGACATTATTAACCATAGACCCCCAACACTTTCGACCTTCCCAAAAGCGTTCATATGCAGTATTGGTACGAAATACAAGCAATAAACCTAAAACGATACTCGGTATCAAACTGCCTAATATAGGTTGTGATACAGGCAACTTGTAATAATGAAGTACCGAAATGAAAACGGCAAAAAGACCGCAACCTATAACTCGTCTATATATTGCTCTGATAACAGAACCTTTTATTTGCAGTGCGCTTTTTAGCCAGTATCCTCTTTCAGCAGCCATATTAATAAAATAATTTTTAGTTGGTACGCGCGTTAAATGCATTTTGCACGCTTTTTAACAATTTACCTGATTTCACTGTTAAATTTAACGCTCAACCGAAGGAGTTGCCAAGGATACATCTGTATGTTTATAGTAAATTAGCACTTTTGGTGTCGAAAAGGGGTTAGAAAAAAATAAAATTAAAAGTGGCAACTAAGATATTTTTTTTCGTCTGCTTGTGTTGATATGTGAACCATCATATCTTTGTCACATGTTTCGGCTGAGTCACCTTGTAAAATTTACATTTTTTGTGATATTCTTCAGTTTTGAAATATGTCTTCATAAATGGTTTTATTAATGGATTTAAAATTTTGCGTGATTTTGAGAAACCAGGTTTCTTTTGGTTAAAATTGAAGATTTTTATACTTAGTATTTAAGAAACCAGGTTTCTGTGTTTTATGTAAAATAAAGGGCACCTTATTAAGATGCCCTGTTATGCAGGGAAACCCATAACAGGGATTACCTACACCTTCCCAACAATCAGCAACAGTGACTAATTCCACGTTAGCCACATCACAGTCATAGATGTGAATACTAGTTATTTTATTAACGTATAAACTTATATGACAGTGGTATATACACTGATTTTTATTGAGGAAAGGGAAAGTTAGTATTACATGTCTAGTTCTTGTTTAACGTGATTATAGCGGTAAGATACTCCGGAAACGGCGCCTAGTAACAGCCATGAAAGTGCATTGAGTCGCAGGTCAAATAAACTTACGTCTACTGTGTTAAAAATTACCCATGATATGACAATTAGGAAATAGCTGAAGAATATTAGTTTGTCTTGTTCAGAACATATTGATTGTTTTAGTACTCGTATACTGGAGATTAAAATCCAGATAATTAAGCTTATAAATAATAGTGTGTTGGGTATTCCTATTTCTGCGGATAGCATCAAAAAAAAGTTGTGGGGATGTCCTAGCCAAATGTGCATTTTTTCTTGGTATACGGGGGTAAAGTTTCTTAGTCCCCAACCTGTTAAAGGACGCTGTTGTGCCATTGACCAGGCAAACTGCCATTGTGTTGTTCGCATTAGTTCAACTGGTCGGTCTGGAAACATTTGGTCGTTTAAACGTGCCCAAAAGAATGCTGGAACAAACGAACGAAATATCCCAGCGATAGATGTCGGTGCGAATGCTGCTAAAAGTACACTAGCTGTAACGGCGCCAAAAAAACCAACTATAAGGTGCCATCCTTTAAAAACTGCATAAGCGACACAAGCTAAAATTGCTATTAACCAAGCATTACGTGAATTAGTTAATATCAATGCGGCAAAATTGAGAAGCACAGCAATTGTCAGAAAGAGTAGAGACGCGATTAATGGCGTCTCTACGGAAATACCTTTCTTTTCTCCTATCTTTTCTAACCACAATCCAGATGCGAGAATAAAAACTATTACCAAATACCCAGCAAGGATATTCGCGTACATAAATACTGAAGACATGCGACCTAGAGGGTTTCCACCAGGTGTAATTGTCCAACCAAATATATTAAAGATTAATTCGGGGGTTTTTAACCCTAAGAACATTTGTCCTAAACCAAGTAATGCAACTGGTATAGAAGTGATTACCATTATCCAAGCAAGGCGCCGTAGTTGGGCTGTTGTTTGAATTAAAGTATCAAAGGCACAAAATAATAAAATGAAAGGTACAAAATTTGGCAATCCCAGTAGTGCTGGTATTTTATCTTGTGCAAAAAACGTTGTGATAATAAGCACTAAGCTAAAAATGCCAAATCCCTGATTAATAGGGCGCTTTACAATACTCTTGTACTTAAACCACCAAGTAATAAGTAGTGCCAAGCTTAAGTTAATCACCCCCAATACTGGCATTAGAGGAAAAATTAACACTCCAATTTGGGCGAAATTCCAAGGTAGTTGTAATTTTGAATCTGGATGCTGTGAACCGTGTTTAGTCATTTGTCAAAAGTACTATTGCTAATTGTTTTGGTCTTTTGCCCGCTCGTCCTGGGTCTGATGACGAAGGACTAACGACAAATGACTAATAACTTTTAAACTTTAAACTTATGACTAATGACTAATGACTAATGACATTAAAGTCAAGCCGGTTCCCAACATTCTTCGCCACGAGTCAGACGAATTTGTGCGATTGTAAAAATTGTGGGGATTATCCGACCGTAATTTGTTGCTATCGCACGCCACCCTAAATCAGCAAGAAACCATGTCCACATCATTGGACCAATAAAGGCAAACACTGTACGTGCGGCGCCATATCGTGCTGCATTTACTGCCATTCCTTGACGTGCCATCTGTAAACCCACGTAATTTTGGAATTGGTCGGCTGCTATTTTTCCTCCTTGCATTGCGGCTTGACGTGCCATTTGATACGCTGCGAAATGCGTAGCAAATTGACGCGCAATTTGTCTGAGCAACAGCGGTTGCACTACTGAAGTTAAAGCTAACGCACTACCTCCTTTAAATAGCAGTCCGAGTGGGTCGGGTTGCAATAATAAAGGTAGTGGTTCGTTTGTCGATATCGATTTTGCCAGCTGCGCTTGTACTCGCTCGGTTAACTTTTGTTTTTCCGCAGGGGGTAATTTTCGCCAAACGCGCCCTAGTAAATGTAGAAAAACTTCAGCTTCTAAATCAACTGTTGCTAAATCATCTGAATAAGTTACTTTTAAATACTTACAAACCTGAATTAGGGCTTGTCGGTAGGTAACTTGATTGGTGCGTCCCCGTAAAACCGTAATACCATCGGCGGCTAAATACCGAAAGCGTTCTTCTAGCGCCGATAGCCAAGCTTCACGGCTTTGGCTTTGCACTTCGATTGGTTCGGGTGTCTGTACGTAATCGAGGGGGTTGAATTTACGACTAAACAAGATTGCTGTTAAATCCTTTAATTCATCCTCTGTTGCCAGTTCCAAGGCTTCCCTCAGTTCATCCAATTTCCCTTCCTCCAAATCGCACAGCTTGTTCTCTGTTCCCTATTCTACTATCAGCTTTTCGTGGTCAATGGTAATAGTAGTAGCTAACAGCTAATTCAATATTGACCACTTATACATTAACTATTTACCACGCTCCCTATGACAGATGTTGTAATAATAGGCGCCGGAATGGCTGGTTTAGTTTGCGCGCAGCAGTTAACCCAAGCTGGTTATTCGGTGTTAGTAGTTGAAAAATCGCGTGGTTTTGGTGGCAGAGTCGCAACTCGTCGCTTACATAATACTTGTGCTGACCACGGTGCATGTTACCTTAAGCCCAAAGGTAAATTAATGACTCAGTTCGTTGAGTCATTAATACAACGTAACATTCTTCAAGTTTGGAACGGTACTTTTATGGAAAAGACACAGAATATTGTGTCTTCGATGCAACCGAGGTATGTAAGTCCGAATGGAATGAGTTCTATAGCTAAGTTTCTGGCACAAGGTTTAGATGTAATTCTTGAACAGCGTGTTACTGAAGTTAATCTTGATGATAATCAATGGCGCCTGACTATTGAATTAACGACGGCGCCAATAACAGCGAAAGCCTTAATTATCGCAATCCCTGCCCCCCAAGCTTTAACCCTACTTGAACCACTCGAAGGTAGTATTCTTAATTCCACATTTATTAACAAACTACGTTCGGTTGAATTCTTCCCAAGTATCACCGTCATGGCTGGCTATCCAGCTACGTCAACACCACTTCCTCAATGGAAAGCCATAACATTTGAGAACGATAATATCCTAGGATGGATTGGTTTCGATAGCACTAAACGTCTTAACCCCTCACAACCTGTTTTCGTAGTTCAAAGTAGTGCTGATTTTGCCGCACAAAATTTAGAGACTCAAGATTTGCAGCCTGTAGGACAACAGATGTTACGTACTGTCGCCAACTCGGTCGGGTTTGACTGGCTTGCATCGCCTGATTGGTTACAAGTTCATCGTTGGCGTTACGCTTTTCCTAGCACTCCCTTAAAAGAAACTTTTTTAACTGCGGAAACTTTACAGCCCTTAGTGTGCTGCGGTGACTGGTGTGGAGGTAACTTAATTTCAGGCGCCGTTGATTCTGGACTTAGCGCAGCAAGTGCTGTAAACTCTCAACTTCGACCCAATACCACCCTCAAAGATTGGAAATTTTAGGTTGTAGGGTGGGCAATGCCCACCTTGCTATCGGCAGCTAAACTACGGTCATATATAAACTATTTTTATACGCTACTATCCGTATAATTGTTTTTAACAGATAAGTATATATACGTAGTCACAATCTAAATGTTAAGAAATGATTAAAACAATTTAATTACACTACCTATCCTAAAAATTGTTTCATAGAATAGATGAGTCGTAAGTTTTGATACCAACTACTTAATTACACTTGTTTGTATATTTACTATACAACAATCTTCTTACAAGATAATTTGTACGAATTAATACATAGTAGTAAAGATACAGCAATTAGAGTTAGTAACTGTAATTAGTAAGTGGAGAAGCTAATTCTTAATAATATATTTATTATTAAGGGATGGCGCCCAAAATGTTCACAATGAGTTTTGTGTATTTTTTGCGCGAAAAGTCTGAAAATCTAAATAATTAAGATAAGGCTGCTTACTAAATTTGGATGTCGGCAGACTTATGTTGATTAGTAAAAATTTGTCTACTAAAGATGAACTGTTGTTTAAGAAGCGAAATATAACTCAAGTAGTTTGATAAATCAAATGACTCACTTGAGCAAAATTTGCTTGCTTACAACAACTGTAAACTTAGTCATGTTTCAAATAATCGAGGGAGTATAGATATGGAAACTGCTGTTAAATTAACATTGCAATCAGTTGTTGGAGAAATACAAAAGGTTTTAGATACATACCCTTACACTCCTTATCAACAAGTATTTGCAATTCCTGACATAAATCAAGACTTAATAGATTATGTAGCGGCCCAGATTCCTTGCTTAGATAGCGATTTTGATACAGGTTGTGGAATCAATTATAAGTTACCACGTAACCCTTTGCAAGCAAAGTTGCACGTGCAAAGTATTATTCACCAAGGAATTTGTTCGATTATGGAACAAAAATCTGAATGGATTAGTAGATTATTTAATGACACAGTTCAACCAAATTGCGAACCTTCACACTGGTTTGGATAATTCTGTAGAGACGTGATTAATCACGTCTCTACAGAATTATAAATCTATTTAATTGCGTCATATCCCCAGTTTTTGAGGGAATAATACCAGTGAGTGTTTTCGATATCACCCTCTGGTTTTTGTGCTGAGTGACGATGAATATAACTAACAACTTTTTTCATGTGGGCGAAATCATCTTCTGTATATTTATCTTCGTCTTTTTGCAGTAACTCGATAATATACTTTCCAGATTTATGACCAACAGATTCGTCTTCTCCGTCTTTCGTTATTCCTACAGATTTTGATTCTTCCGTATCTAACCATGATTCCAATTCTTTTGGTTTCATGTTTACTGACGTGCGGAATTCTTCAATTACAGATTTTACTTCTTTACTCATAGTTCGTTATTGGTGTTTAATCTACTTTTTCAAGTGAACCTGGTTTGTGTGCTGCAACATCACCACTTTTGTCACTTTTAACTAAATACTGAGTATTATCTTTAGAAGCTGCTACGTGATGTCCTTTAATATCTGTGGGTGAGGTAAGTTTTTCTTCGACTTCTCCTACGGTTTCTCCACGCGAAGTCTTCCATTTAACTTTGTCACCTGCTTTTAATTCTTCAGACACGGGTTTAGTCCTTTTACTCTCTACTTTATATACCCGTTTATTATGTTTGCTGCCCAAACCTGGTTAATCAGTCTTTGGTATAAATTATTTTATCTATCTGCTTGAGGATATTTATGAAAATAAATTTGCACCTACGCAGTAAAATATATATTCGTTAATAAAACTTAAAAGGCAACGCGCGACTTCTTATATGAATATCCAACCAGAATTTCTCCAATATACTCAGTGGTCGGGAATTGCGACTTTAGCTTTAGCCGCTATAGCAATTTTAGCTTTTGTTTTTAAATGGGGTATTCGCTTTCGACTTGTGGGTACAACCGGGTTTATGTTAGTTGTTACAGGAGGTTTGTTTGCCTTATCACTGGCGCCACTAACACGAACAGTAATTCCCGGTGCCGTTCGCTACAACTTAGTCTACGACAATGGAGGGACGCAAACCGTAATTTTACTTAAAAACGATATCACCGAAACCCAACTCGATGCGACTCTTCGCCAAGCTGCAAGTGATTTATACTCCTCTGGGCGCCTCGGTGTTGGTACTAATAATCTTATGTTAATCCGGGCACGTACCGTAATTCACCCAGAACCAGGTGTTTCAATACCTTTGTACATTGGACAAGTCAAACGCTCTTTAGCTAGTCGCGATGACTCAAGCATGGCAGTCGAAATTTTTGAAGATAAATTTGCTTTATTACCAAAACCAACAGCATAAGCAACGGATTATAAACGGATGTAACGGATGCATAACTTATCCGTTACATCCGTTCTATCCGTTGCCTATGTTGTGTTTCCCGATACAATTTTTATTATTTTGAAATAAAATATTACTTGAAGGTAGTTGCTGTATAACTTAATGCATATGTATTAAAGAAATGGAAAGCGGATACTTACTAGTTAAGAACTTTATCAAAAAGTATGCAGAAATGTTACTGTTAGTTAATTAGTTATATGCCTAATAAATTTTTAACCGAAAAGTTGTCTACTCAAACTTCTAGTTCGTTATCTTTCCTTGCAGTTGCCCCTGCGAAGGTAATTCGCGGTACCCAAGTGTTGGCAGGTGCTGTTGATGAGATTGCCCGTTTGGGTAAGCGTCCTTTGATTATTGGTGGTAAAACGCTGACTGCAATTGAAGGTTTTTTGCAGCCTGTTTTAAATGCTTCTTCGTTGCAATGCTCGTGTGCTTGTTACACTCCTGATTGTAGTGAAGCTAGTTTACTTTCTTTACGTGCTGAAGCCAAAAAGCATTCTTGTGATGTCATTATTGGTGTTGGTGGTGGTAAAGCACTAGATACAGCGAAGCTTATTGCTTATCAGTTAGATGTGCCTGTAGTGACAGTTCCAACTTCGGCGGCAACTTGTGCTGGATGGACTGCTTTATCAAATGTTTATTCGGATGAAGGAGCATTTCTTTACGATGTTGGGTTAGCACGCTGTCCTGATTTGCTTATTTTAGATTACGATTTGGTGCAAACGGCGCCAACTCGGACTTTGGTAGCAGGTATTGGCGATGCTTTAGCGAAGTGGTATGAAGCTTCGGTCAGTAGTGGGCACTCTGAGCAAACAATAATTATTGCTGCTGTTCAGCAAGCGCGTGTATTACGCGATATTCTCTTCCAAAAATCCTCACAAGCCCTAATTGAACCTGGTGGTGATGCTTGGCGTGAAGTTGTTGATGCTTCTGTTCTCATGGCAGGAGTTATTGGTGGTTTGGGTGGTGCCCAATGTCGAACGGTTGCAGCACATGCAGTTCACAATGGATTAACTCATATTTGCGGGCGCCATAGTATCCACGGTGAGAAAGTAGCTTTTGGAATTTTGGTGCAGTTGCGTTTAGAAGAGATGGTTCAAGGAAGCCAACTCGCTTCCTCTGCAAGACAACAGCTGTTAAAGTTCTATGCAGAAATTGGTTTGCCGCGTAATTTGAATGATTTAGGTTTGGGAGATGTGACTCTGCGACAACTACTTTGTGCCGCAGAAATTGCCCTTGACCCCAAATCAGATATTCATAGATTACCGTTTAAAGTTTCCTCTGAGCAGCTGATGGCAGCAATGGTATCTACGACGGCGCCAATTGATAATAATACGATAAGTCGCGTTTCGATGTTAGGAGTGAGTGATGAGGTTGGGCAATGAGTTTAAGTTGGATTAAGTCCGCAGAACGCATACAAAATTTACCGGCTTATCCGTTTGCCCGGTTAGATGAACTTAAGGCAAATGCACGGCAACAAGGTTTAGATTTGATTGACTTGGGAATGGGCAATCCTGATGGTAGTACACCTCAACCAGTCATTGATGCTGCGGTGAAAGCGTTGCAGAACCCTGCAAATCACGGTTATCCACCATTTGAAGGAACTGCTAGTTTTCGACGTTGTATAACAAATTGGTACTATCGTCGCTATAGTGTAAAGTTAGACTCCGACAGTGAAGCTTTACCTTTACTTGGTTCTAAAGAAGGTTTGGCACATTTAGCGCTAGCTTATATCAATCCAGGTGATGTTGTTTTAGTGCCTTCGCCATCGTACCCAGTACATTTCCGTGGTCCGTTAATTGCTGGGGGAGATGTTTATAGCTTAGTTCTGAAGCCAGAAAATAATTGGTTAATTGATTTAGCGGCAATTCCTGATGATGTCGCACATAAAGCTAAAATTCTTTATTTCAATTATCCTAGTAATCCAACGGCGGCAACTGCTCCGCGTGAATTTTTTGAAGAAATAGTTGCTTTTGCTCGTAAGTATGAAATTCTGCTAGTGCATGATTTATGTTACGCCGAGTTGGCTTTTGATGGCTATCAGCCTACGAGTTTACTAGAAATTCCTGGCGCCAAAGAAATTGGTGTAGAGTTTCACACGATGTCCAAAACCTATAATATGGCAGGTTGGCGCGTTGGCTTTGTAGTTGGCAACCGTCATGTTATTCAGGGACTGCGAACACTCAAAACAAATTTAGATTACGGTATTTTTGCGGCATTACAAGCTGCGGCAGAAACGGCCTTACAACTTCCAGATACTTACTTGTACGACGTGCAAAAACGCTACCAAACCCGTCGTGATTTTCTCATTGAAGGATTATCACAATTAGGATGGGATGTGGGTAAAACCAAAGCCACTATGTATTTGTGGATTCCTTGCCCACCTGGAATGAGTTCAACTGATTTTGCACTTGATGTATTACAAAAGACAGGTGTAGTGGTAACACCAGGTAATGCTTTTGGTAATGGTGGTGAAGGATACGTGCGCGTCAGCTTGATTTCGGAATGTGACCGTTTGGGTGAAGTTTTGCGACGATTTAAGCAAGCTGGTATTCGCTATAAAGCTGAAGCCTTCGCATAAAAGTAGTGCTGAGTGCTGATTAAAGTTAGGAGTTAGGAATAAAACTCAGCACTCAGCACTTACTACTATTAAGTGAAAATACGGATGTAATTTTTCCATAATTTACCGGATACGCGATACATAAATCCTCGCTTATATATAGAGAAGAACTAAGCAAGTGTACGTTAACACTTACCCAGGCTAGTTTTTTATTCTAAATTGGTTTCATACGAGGATGTTAAATGGATAGCGCAAAAGCGTATCAAAAATGCTTAAAGCGGCTGACCTGGGCAACCGAAAGCCTCAAATTGGAGATTCCGGAGTCTCAACTTGAGCATATTACTGACTTGATTGTGCAGCCGATGACGGGACCTTGGCGGTTCTTTCACACTCCGCAACATATTTTTGAAGTCGGTGGCAGTAAAGACCCAATTGAAGTTTTGGCGGCATTATTCCATGACCTTGTTTATGTACAAGTTGACTGGAGCATTCATTTTAATGTCGGTTATTATATTTCTCCGTTTGCCAAAGAAATTAATGGGCGCCTAACAATTCGCAGTCAGTCAGATTTACCAGTTGATACAATCTTTGAAATTGTTACTTCAGTTTTTGGATTTGTTCCTGGGCAAGTTCTCAACCCTTATGTAGGACAAAACGAGTTCTTAAGCGCTTTGGTTGCAGCAAAAGTCTTAGAACCCTTTGCAGGAGCGCCGTTGTTAATGCAAATAGTAGCGTGTATCGAAGCGACTATTCCATTTCGTCCAGCATGTGAAAAAGGTTTAACAGCAAGCGAACAACTTTTAGAACGCTTAAAATTCACAAACCAAAAGTTCTACTTACTCGTCACGGATGCTGAACTGTGTGAAACCATAAAAAGAGGTGTGCGTGTCGCTAACCGCGATGTATGTAGTTTCGCCCATCCAAGTGCAGCAAGATTTCTAGCAAACACCTGGAACTTACTTCCCGAAACTAATCATAACCTTAGCGCTACTGGTGCTTATACGGTTGCCGATTATAGACTGGCTATTCAAAAAATGGAAGGGTTTATGGCTTCACTCAAACCTGAAGTTATTTTTCGCTATTTTCAAGATGAACCTCGGCGCCATACTTATAATATTTTTGAATATTATGCCAAACGAAATATTGAGATTGCTCAACTATACTTAAAAGCCAAACTTGTCACCATTGCCTTGATTGAAGCGATTTCGTTTACTATAGGGTTAGAGATTCCCTTAGTCATTATGATGGGGGAAGTGCCTTTGCGCGGTTTTACTTTTATGCGACTTGAACATTTCTTGCCAGAAGTTGTAAATCCCCGTGAGATAAAAAACAATATTGAACAAGAGGTGTGGAATTTACTGAAATTTGGACGTGCTAAAAGTAACTACAGCGATTTACAACACTCTCCCATCGCTACATTTATTGTGAAACTAATTGGATTTGATGGTATTCAAAATCAGTGTGACTTGGCAAAACAGTTCTTTTTAGGAAACATTTCTAGTGAAGAATTTATTGCGAGCTTTGAAAATGGTTTAGCAGAGAAAATTATTTACGCACTGCAAGAGTTATTTGAAAGTCGTAAAATTGCTGTTAGTCATTGTTATAAATTTACTTCAAACCGAAAAACTCAACATCATTGATTTTAATCCCCCAAACTTCAGGGGGTTAATAAGAAAAATATCAACTTTATTTTTGTAATTCTGCACGTAATTTCGCCCATTTACTTAGAACATTTGGTTGCGATATCAATTGTTTTTGCAGCAGTATTACATCATCTTGAATATCTACAATCCCATATTTATATTCATTAATAAATCTGTCTACTAACGAAGCAAAATTAACTAAATCAGTTCGTTCATCTTGAAAGCTTTTTTGGTAGCGTAAATCACGCCATACATCTGCTAATATAAATTCTACATATTCAATTTGCTTCAAATCGTTTTGTATTTGGATATGAGGTAAACGCACAATTTTACGACGAGTGGCAAGATGGGGAAGTAAATAAGTTGTTGTTGAAACGCTTGCAGAAGGATTTATATTATTCATCAACGTGCGGATGTGTCCTACATGTTGCCACTGACGAGTTAATGCAGTGTATACCCAAGGATTAAATGATTCAGGTATTAAATAGTAAAATGCACGATTCGGACTCGATATCACAGTAATAATTAATGATAAAACTATACACCTAATCCACCATCTCTGTACAGAAGCATTAAACTTATTTTGATTTTGTGACCACCATATAATGGCGCCATAATAAATACCTGGCATTACAGTTAAAGCATATCTAATATTCACGCCGAGGGCAAGTTTTCGCTCTTGAATTAAAAGGACTAATAAAGGAGGACTTATTGTTATCCAAGCAGTAGGCGATATTACTGGTATAAATAATAAAGGCAACCAGTGGTTGAGCATGTATCGTACCCTTCTATCAAAAGGAATGAACACACTTTTAAAAACCTCTACAGGATGAGTTATCATTCCCCACAAAATTTGTAGCGTACTGGGACTATCATTACCAGGAGCGAATTTACCAAAAATGCCTTTTAAATATAGTCGTGAATTATCATTAGAAAATAATTCCATAACTTGATTAGTTATCAGCGACACATAAGCAAAGCTAACCAAACACAAAGCAATTCCGACCCTAGCATGGCGACGAGTATATATTAAGTAAAGCCCAAAACCAAATAGAGTGATTCCGATATCTTCGCGGATTCCTAACGTTAAAGCTACAAATAACCAAAACAATGACCATTTACGTTTTGCAAATGCCCAGAGCATACTAAATACAAACAAAGGAATTTGACAATATTCATAAAAATTTGCCAATGTCGGCCCAATGACTGTATTCGCGCTAAAGTAAGCAGCTACTATTAAGACAGCAATGTTAGTAGGCAAATAATGACGCGAAGTAGCATAAAGTACCAAACCACCCGCTGTCATTAAAGCAACCTGTAAAATAACTAAGGTGGCGCCTGTTGGGAATAAAGCGTATATTGGCAACCATAGTATAAAATCTATGACGAAGTGCTGTCCTAAATGATTATAGAAAACCTTATGTATCTGACCGTCAGCAATAACAGCACTAGATTGACCCGACGATAACGAACCCTGGAAAAAACGTCCGTGGATAGTGTTCCAGAACAACTGGTCAAAAAGTGCTTGGTCATAAGAAGCATAGAAGCTGTAAAACCGATGTAGTGCAAAAATTGATACTAGTACAAAAAAAATGCCAGCTAGTACACATACAAGGCGCCAGCCAGAAGTTTCATTGAGTGATAACTTCTTGATTTTGCTTATCAGCATGTTACAGTTTACAACCTGTATCTTTAAATGCCTACATAAATAACATATCGAGAAGCTAAAAACAAGATTTTAATAACCAATGATAAATATGCGAAGAATCAATCTAATGTAGAGACGTTATATGTAACGTCTCTACATTTTCTACATTAATTAAACAGTGGCGAAGTATATTTATTTACTTTAAAATAAAGAATATATAAATTAGCTCTATAGAAAGAGGGTTAAATCAAGTCTAGAAAGTTAAAATCGACGGCATTTAGTAGAATCTGTTATAAAATCGTGATAAATCAAAAATCGCAAAGTTATATTAGTGTCATAAACCCTCAGTTACAAGCGTTTTCAAATGAGGGTGATAAAAATAGCTACAAATATAGCTGGTTTGACTGGTTTTGCTTGTGGTATCCCCCAGGATGGCTGGTTTTATTCAATCGTCACTGGCAACATTACCATTCTGACCCTGATGGTTGGAAATGGTATGAGTATGGATTATTCCTTATTCCTGGTGGATTTTACTTAGCTTTATTAATACGTTGGTTACGTTTAGGTTGTCGCTCACCCCGTAACGAACAAACTGAGTTTAACCATTATTATCAACAGGCATTTCGTCAGGAAATATTGACGCCAATTATTAAAAAATATTTCCGCGCAGAGTTACAGCAAATTGAAAATTTACCAGCAACAGAACCTCTAATAGTAGTTATGAACCATGCTGGAATGTGCTTTCCTTGGGATTTTATAACTCTTGGATATTTACTAAGCGAAAAACGAAATTGGACAATAAAACCACTTGCAGGAGTAGCATTGTTTGAACATCCTTGGATAGTCTGGTGGTTGCCTGTGGGATGGTCAAACGTTTTGGGTGGTATACGTGCCGAATTTAAAGCATTTGAAAGTGCTGTTAAAGAACGTCAGGTAATTCTTTATGCTTCTGAAGGATTGCGTGGACCGCAAAAAGGTTGGCAAAAACGCTATCAGCTACAAAACTTTGATATTAGTTTTGAGCAATTAAGTCAGCGCTATCAGGTTCCAGTTCTGCCAGTCATTTGTGTTGGCAGCGAGAATTTACATCCTTTCGCTATCAATATTAAAAAAATTCAAAGACTATTCAAACTACCATTTTTGCCAATCTCTCCATTAATACTATTACTAGCTATTTTTCCTTCAATGGGTGTTTGGGCTATGCGCGCGCGGTTGCGTTATTACATTCAAACTCTTGAAGAGATTGCGATGGAAAAAGTTGATGATAACCGTACAGAGGCTTATCAAAGAGCGCAAGCATTAAAAGACAAAATGCAGAAATCTATAGATAAATATTTGAGATTGGCTTAACTCTTGTGGGGTAGGCATCCTTGCCCGCCCTACTAATTACCAAAACGATAACCTTTACCATAAACGGTATGAATTAATTGTGTTTCTCCTGTAGATTCGATTTTACGACGCAGTAGGCGAATTAATGCTGCAATTACATTACTACTTGGTTGCTCCGTATCGTTCCATAAATTTTCCATAATTTGGGCATGTGTAAGTAACTGCCCTGCATTTTCCATAAAATATTGTAATAACTGACTTTCTTTTTCTGATAGTTCAATTACTCTACCAGTACGGTAAGCAACTTGATTTTCGATATCTAATTCTAAATCAGCTTTAACTAAACGCGGAGTAGGCGCCTCTTGCACTTGTGTAGTTGATGAACGTCGCAGCAGTGCCCGTACTCGTGCAAGTAACTCCCGCAGTTCAAACGGTTTAACTAAGTAATCATCGGCGCCTGCATCTAAACCTTGAACTCGGTCATCAAGCGTATCTTTTGCTGTGAGAAATAGTACAGGTGTTGTTTTACCTTGGCGCCGGAGTTCTTGACAAATTTCTAGCCCGCTTTTTCCAGGCAACATCCAATCTAAAATCAACAAGTTATAATCGCCACTCAGTGCTAACTCACTGCCATGTAATCCATCGTAGGCAGCATCAACGTTATACCCTTCGCGCGTCAGTAATCGACTTAAAGGGTCTGTAAGCTCTACTTCGTCATCAACCAAAAGGATTTTCATAATATTATATTTCTGTGAACCTGCCCCTACTTCGTATGATTACTGTTGCATTGCCCAAAGGTGGACTTTTAAAAGATAGCATTCGCTTATTACAAGATATTGGACTAGATTTTAGTGCTTTTTTAGACTCAGGAACTCGTCAATTACAACTGCCCGACGCAAGTGGAAAAGCTAAAGGGCTATTAGTTAGGGCACAAGACGTTCCAGTATATGTAGAATATGGGCAAGCACATTTAGGTATAGTTGGATACGATGTATTGCGTGAGAAAAAACCTAATGTAGCTCACCTTGTTGATTTAAAATTTGGTTACTGTCGATTATCGGTAGCAGTAAAAGAATCAAGTGGGTATCGTTCGGCATTAGATTTGCCAGCAAACGGTAGAGTTGCATCAAAATACGTCAACTGCGCGCGTGAATACTTCCAAAGTCTTGATTTACCAGTAGAAATTATCCCATTATCAGGTTCAGTAGAACTAGGACCCATCACAGGAATCTCCGAAGCCATCGTAGATATAGTATCCACAGGAAGAACCCTACACGAAAACGGTTTAATAGAAATCGAGAGACTGTACGAAAGTACCGCCCGTTTAATAGCCCACCCATTAAGTTACCGTTTAAACGTAGGTAACATGGACGAATTAATCAGCAAAACTCGCCACGGCATTACTGTATAAACCCATTACACAAAAGATACAGGGTGGGCATAAAACGCCCACCCCACAAGAACCCATGCAAAAACCGACCATTGATTTTGATACAAACCCAACAGTGCCAACCAGCGAATACGATGAAATGGCGCGCATTGCTTTACCAGGTTACGAAGCAATGCATACAATGGCACTATCAATCTTAAAATCTCACCTACCCAAAACCGCAAACCTACTAATAGTAGGCGCCGGAACCGGAATGGAATTGATACATTACAGCCAAAGTAACCCACAATGGTCATTTCTAGGCATCGACCCTAGTGCCAACATGCTAGAAATAGCACGCACGAAAATCGAGCAGCATAACTTATCAGAACGTATAACATTACAACAAACCTACACACACGAATTACCACTAGCACCGTTATACGACGCAGCAACATCTATTTTGGTAATGCATTTTATACCCGATGATGGCAAATTAGCCTTTTTACAGAGTATTGCTCAACGCTTAAAACAAGGGGCGCCTTTTATACTAGTTGATATATTTGGTAAAAAAGGCACACCCGAATTTGAAAGAATAATTAGCTACATACAATCCTACTGGCAAGAAATGGGAAGAAATGAAGCAAATATAAAAGAAATGCTTGCCACTTTTGATACAGGTATTTATACAGTAGAAGAAGCGCGTGTTTATGAATTGTTACAGCAAGCTGGTTTTACAAATGTAACAAGATTTTATACAGGAATTTGGGTTGGTGGCTGGGTAGCATCAACAGGATAAACTATAAGAAAGATTTTACTTTGAAAATCTGACTTTGTAGGTGTTGATTTTCCAGGGTTTAATTGATGACTCAGTACTCTGTAGAGGACGTTCTAATAAATCGACAGGCGCCTCTAATACTATACCAAAATCACTTTGCGCTTTAATTTCTGTTTCTTTTCCGTTACATTCATAACATCGAAGTATCCACTTATCAGAATCTTCAGCTTGTTTAAAAGCCATTAAAACAAGATTTTCGCTGCCTAAATTCAAAAAGCTGATACTATCTTTACTTGACTCCAAGCCAGATGTAACATCCTCACGCATAACAACTTGTAACGGAGTATTTAATTCATACCCTTTTTGTACTGTTTGCGCTTCTTCCCAACTACCTGCATGAGGATACACAGCATACGTAAATTCATGCATTCCTTTATCAGCTTCGGAGTCTGGCCATTCGGAACCTCGCAGTAAAGTTAATCGAAGTTGATTTGGTGTTGCGTCGTAGCCATATTTACAATCGTTCAATAAACTAATACCGTATGAATTCGAGGTTGTTAAATCAGCCCATTTCAATGCTGGTACTTCCCATTTCGCTTTTTCTTCAGGAGTTTGGGGTTTTGTTGTACGCTGAATGGCGCCACAAGGTATTTCATAAGTGGCAAAATCTGATTCAATATTAAGAGGAAAAGCAGCTTTAACTAAAACGTGACGTTCTTGCCAATTAACGTGCGTTGCTATTTTGAGATACCGAGAACCTTTATCTAAAATATAATCTTGGCAAAACTCTGAGTTACCAATAGTACGAACCACACGTAAACAAGATTGAATGACACCTCTATCCAACCATTCTATAGATTTTAACTGTGTAGCTGGTAAAGGATGCTGTGCGTAATTAGGGTCTATATTCCAACCATCCCAATATTGACCACTATCTTTCCAGCTTTGGAGTTGATTTCCGGCGCCATTAAGAATTTCTTTTTGTTTAACTAGGTCGTATATACTATCTAAATCCCCAGTCTTTTCATTGACAACTACCCGTAGATATTCATTTTCTAAAGAAAATCCTTGAAATTCAGGTGTAGTAATGTTATCAGATGTACTTGGGCAAAGCCAAAAAATACTGTAACCAAGAGAGGGTATATTTTCAGCAAGAAATAATAGTTTAAATGAGTTGCTTAACTGCGAAGGTATTATAGCGTCTGAAGAATAAACACAAGCAAAAGAAAAAGATTCGGGTAAGTCTACACAAACAACTTCACTACGTGACCAGTTTAGGGAATTAAAAACAAAAATTGGTTTAGCGTCTTTGTGTGGTGGTATAGGTAAAGGCGCCTGAAGTGCAATTTCGTGTAAAGATTTGTGTAAAATCTCAGTTCCGACTCTTTCAACCTCTTGCCATTCGGGTAGTGCATCAGTATAAACTTCGGTAATTGATGAACCTGGTAATATATCGTGGAACTGGTTGAATAATAACTTTTTCCAAGCAGCTTCCAATTCAGCTTTTGGATATTTCACTCCACAACGAATATTTGCCCATGCAGCAAAAATTTCTGCCTCATATAATAAAATCTCAGACTTTCGGT
This sequence comes from Calothrix sp. PCC 7103, assembly GCF_000331305.1. Taxonomy (GTDB): domain Bacteria; phylum Cyanobacteriota; class Cyanobacteriia; order Cyanobacteriales; family Nostocaceae; genus Dulcicalothrix. The sequence continues at coordinate 3,929,173 of NZ_KB217478.1, forward strand.
TGAAGCGTTTTTGGTCGGCATGTGTAGTGTAACAACCCCGATGAAATTCCAAATATAATTCATCATTCCACGTAGAGACGCGATTAATCGCTTCTCTACACGTATTTTGGATGTGACGTAAATAATTTTCGGCAGTAGTAAATTCTAATTTAGGGAAAACCTCAGATTTTTGCCAGCGTTGAGCGATTTCCAACATATCACGAGTGGGTCCACCACCGTGGTCGCCAACACCAGGAAGCCAAAGTGCGTCTTTCATACCAGTTTGAGTTTCCCACTCACAGCTATACGCAGCCATTTTTTCTGGGTCAATACCTTCCCCAATAAGTCCCGACATATAACTAAATATCTCACTACCATCAGGAGAACGCCATAAAAAGGCGCCTTTCTGAAATTTGGTAGTATCATTCCATCGTAATTTCTGAGTCACAAAATATTCAATACCAGCAGAAACCATAAACTGTGGTAATGTCCAGCAAAAACCAAACGTATCGGGTACCCAGACAATAGGAGAAATTTTGCCAAACTTTTCTTGGGTGTAGCGCTGCCCATAAAGAAGTTGTCGAACTATTGACTCTCCCGAAATCAAATTTAAATCAGGTTCGACCCAAAAGCCTCCTAAAACTTCCCATCTACCAGCTTTAACTGTAGCTAGTATCTGAGCAAATAAATCAGGACGATTTTCTTCTACCCAAGCATACAAAGCGGGAGTTGAGTGACAAAAAACCAAATCAGGAAAATCCTGCTGTAACTTTAATACTGACTCAAAAGTATTTTGTGCAGCGCGCCAAGTTTCTTCAACTTGCCATAACCAGGCCATATCTAAATGCGCGTGACCGAGGAGATATATTTTTTTAGATTTAAAATCCCCTGATACTTTAAGATACTCTCTCTCTCTGTCCTCTGTGTCTCCGTAATAAAACTCATTAACAGCTTCAGCCAACACAGATAACTTATCAGGAGCAAAAGTCTCCAAATACTGTTTAACAACAGCAATCTCCGAAGCAACGAAACCGGGGTCATCAGCACTTGAAGACTCAAAAACGAGATGCGAGCGCATCAAGGCGCCCCTATCATGCAACGGACTAACTAAGCGCAGCGCTACAATAAAATCATCGCCACCTGTAACTGCTTCCGACAACAGTACACGTGGTGAAAAGTCAAACAAATCTCCGGCGGCAACAAGTTTACCATTAACATAAACTTGCACATCTTCTGCCCACCATACCAAAGCCAAACGTAAAGACTTTCCTTGTAATGAATAGCTTGACACCAAACATTCGGGAACAGTAATCTTCTGCGCTAACCATAAAATCCTGCGTCCAGATTCCCAAGCAATATGTCCTTTATCGTTAGTACTGGCGCCGTTCCATTTTGATATATCTTCTTGAAATACCTGATTTGCCGTCAAATCTAAAAGTGAATATCGCCAAGCAGGTTGAACCTCGGTTTGGCATAGGGCGCGGAGGTTATCAATTGCGGTGATAATTGATTTGGTATCAATTGCAGGGTTTTGAGGAGTCATATTTGAGCTAATATATTTCAGTCTTTAACTTGAATAAAGATTTGATGCTGAATCTAATATGCTTTTTTAACACCTATTAAGTATTTACGTATTTTAAATTTTAGTTATAAAAGCTATTTAATACAGGTAGTATAGTTTCAGTTTGACCAATCACGCTTATTTTCAGTCAGTCGTTTACAGTTTCCATTTTTATCATGACTTCCAGTCGCTATCAAAGCAGGCTTTTTAACTTTTTCTCCCGCCAGTCGCAGCGTTTCGGTGACTCGGCGGGACGCACTTGGCGCACAATACGAGTTACTGCTAATTGGTCGTTAGAAGCATTACTTTATCCTGTATTTGCACTGATTCAGAAAGCTGTAAATTCTGCTGATAAACAACTTGGACACGCAGAGGCGCCGCAACAAAGGCAGTTAAATTCAGACAATAATACTATTAAGAACACAAGTACTCTTGATTGTGATACAGCAATTGTCCATATGCTGGAAATGGTAAAAAAAATACCATCACGCCCTCAAAAAAGTATAAACTCTGTACCAGAAAAATTAGATTACGTAAAATATCATCAGCAATTAGAAACAAATGATACAGTAAAAGCGTATTTATCAAAAGTGCAAGGAATTGCAACTCATTTAGGAAATAAACATATAGTATTGATAACAGAAGATAATAAAGTGCTTGATATACTCACTTTAAAGCAGCAGCAAATGATACAAGATAAAATAGTGGCGGAGGTAGCGGAGTATTGGCGATTATGGCATTCCATAAGCAAGCAAGTACAGTCTAACAAAAATTTATTACCTGAAATAGACCAATTACTACATAAATTAACAGGCAGCAATATAATTCCAACTGAACACAACTCGAAACAAAATCAAGAAATTGTTACACAATTATCTACACAATCATATATATCTGGTCTAGATACTTTTGTTGCTCACCTCGAATCGAGCATGTTAACCGTGAGGCGCCATCATCAAAATCAAAGCTTGGTAGCAGAAATTGGTGCGCTCGTCATGAACACCATTAATCACTTTTTTGGCAAATCTAAAGTTAATAGTCAACACGGCGAAGTTACAAATAATCAATTACATCCGTCATATAACGCAACATTGCCGAAGTTAAAGCAGGTAGCAAACGAAACTGAAGACTTATGGTTGACATTTGACGATTTGTTTGGAGAAGAGCTACGGAGTGAAAATCAACCAGTCTCAACCAATAAGCGTCTAGCTTTTAGCCCAAGCCAAAGACTATTAAATCAATCTTGTCATGATGAACAACAAGCGAAGCCAAAAGTTAGTCAAATGGTTAAGAGCAGTTACATAAAGGGTAATTTAACTCATAACCCCAAAAAACCTGCTATAACTCAACAAGTCGAATCAGATACTCTAATTTTGAATCTTATAGATAGCGTTAACATAAAACAAGCTCATCAAATACCTACTTCAGATGATAAACCTGAATTTGTGGAAATTAGAGCAACGAGCGTCAGGTACGAGAAACATATCTTGGAAAGGATTTTGGAGTGGTTGGATAATTTGATGCTGTGGTTAGAGGATAAATTCGTAAGAATACTTAAGTTAATTCAGCAAATCTTCACGTAAAATTAGAAGTTAACTAAATATGTAGCCAACAAATGACCTATATTGTTTTTATATTTTTATAAACATGCCAACACAAGTGAGATACAGAGCGATGAGTTAACAAGTAACGTTTATCTATGCAAGGGGGTAGAATGTATTTCAAATGCTTTTCTACAATAATTCTAAATCTACTTGCGTAATATATTGTGAATGCAGTATTATAAATAACTTTGACAATTTGAAGAGAAAAGCATTGTTCAATGTAACAATAACAATGCTTATTTCGTATACTTTGATGAGATTGTAACATGAGTGATACTACTACCGAGACCTCGCCACCAGCTTCCAACCCACCATTGTCTCAACCGATTCCAAAACCAACCCAGCCACAGCAGTATCGAGCTATTGGCTTATTGTGGGGAAAATACACTCCTAGCGCTGAAGAAATCAACAAGGGAATATTGCTTGCACCTGACGGTACAATCATCGACGCGGTTGTTAAGGGTAAAGTCCTTGGTTTGGTGAAATCGTCAATCGTCGATTTGGAGAAAGAGCATTTGTGGGTAGTTTACCCAAAAACCCCTAAAGAAGAATCTCCTATACCTCTACACGTTCAGATAGCGGGTATTTGGGAACCAGAAACTCTTCATCCAGAATTGGAAAAAACAGACTTGCTATATAAAGCAGATGAATTTTCGATACAAGGGGAAGTAGTTTTTCAAGAAAACCAAAAAGGCTTAATAGTAGTTAAGATACAACGGGCTGCGCTTCAACCTGATGATGTGCCAAAATACTTCAAGCTTAAACTACTGGGATATTTGCCACCTAAAGCTGCAAAAAACTTTTGGGAGTTCAAGGTCAAACGTGTGGGTACCGATTTAGTGATTCAGTCAGCCGAAAATATTGCATCACTGGCGCCTCCAGGAAAACCAGGAGGTTTTGGGCGCAAACCCTTTGATAAAAATAGAGGAGGAGGTTATCGTCGTCCACCAGATGGCGGTTCAAAGAAACCTTTTCCCAAAAAAGTCCCAGGTTCTAATGCTCCAAGTGGTCCAACACAACCACCTGTCCTTAAAAAACCACAGCCTTAGAATAAAAAAAGAACGGTTAGCAGCAGTAATTTTAAGTAGCATTATCCTTCGGTATGCCTAAATCAAAATCAAAATCCAATAAAGACTCCTCTCAACCAGAAACTCCTTCTGCACCGGAGCAGCAACTGTTGAGTATTAAACCCAAAAGACCTCAGCAGGATGTGTTGGCTGACGCAGAAAAAACAAGTCCGCCACCAGTTGAGCAAAAATTACTAAGTATCAAACCTAAAAAGACTGAAGAAGTTCTACCGCCATCTGAAACTCAGTCCCAGTCTACTTCTGTTCCCGAAGCTACACAAACGAACTTAAAGCGCCCTGAATCGGCTCTAGAAAAAGAGCTTACACCCCTATCCCAGGCACCTTCTGAGTCGGCTTCGGTGCAGAAAGAAGTTACAGAAAACCAAGAAGACAGACCGCAAAAACCAGCATTTCAAAAACCGCAGCTTAAAAAGCCACAACCACCTCCATACAAGAATTTAGAGGAAGTGACCATAAGCAGTGGAGAAACATTTATTGTTGGAGAGCAAGTCAAAGTTACAACTGCCAATTATGGCGAATACGTTGTAGCAATTAAGTTTATATACGAAGCTGCTGATGGTAGCGTTTGGGCTAGTTATTCCCATACCAACAAAGAACAAAGACACCCTTGGCGATGGGGATGTTGTCGAGCAGATTTACTTAAAAAAGAGTTAAACGAATGATATAAAAAAACTTTATCGTTGCTCCACACCACCAACTACTGGTTTAACCTCAGTCGGATCAGAAAATGGGTCAGTACCACCAGTCCAGTTAAAGTCACTAATGCGGAAACTAATGCCTCCTAATTCTTGAACAGGATTGTAGCGTAGCGTAATACCGTAAGTACGACGACTGTACTCTAACGAATATTCGGTGCTAAGACTTTGCCCATTATCAAGGTTGATTGAGGTTTGAAGCCCAAGTCGGAATGGTCCGTAAATTTGTTGAACCACACCTAGGTTTAGTACTTTGTTATCAACTGCACGGTCAAATAGAAACGGCGACAAACCGTTATTTAAACCTTGAGTATAGCTAACATTAAAGGCTGTGTAATCTAAGAAGGGTTTGGAAAAATTGCCAAATTGTCCTTGTATACCAGCGGTAGCAAGTAAAGTGCTTTGATTATTACCGCTGGTATAAAAGCTAGTCGTACCATTGAGTTCACCGTAAGCGGTTATGTAAGGTACAAGTGGGTTAGGTGTATAGCGCAAACCTTCAGTTGGTGTAGGAGGTAATGCTTTTCCTCTCCATAAAGGCAACCCACCAAAGAGTCTGGCATTAGTTTGAAATCGTCCTAAAGAAATGCGGTCATTATCGCGTCTGGCTGCCAAAAGGTCTAATCTATCTGTATTTGCATCAATTAATTGAGCGCTGGCTTGATAGGTCAAATTTATACCACTTTTGCCTAAAGGTATAACAGGTGATAGAAGTACACCTCCTAAACTGCTTTGCACTCGTTGAAAACCAAGTGTTCCGTTATAGAACCTATCGCGGTAGCTGTATTCTAAGTTTAGAATATGCGGGTTTTGGGCGCCGAGTGCTTGTTGATATCGCAAATTAGCCCGAAAAGTATCCTCAATTTTACTGAAGTCTAAAGTCTCAAATCTGGCATTTCCTTCAAAGCGACTTGTTGGACTCAAAACAGCATTCAGCCGAGATTTTAGACCAAACAGCGAAGCAAAATTATCGCTTCCAGTTATTGCCTTTTGAGCATAAAACTGTGGTGTTATTGTGAAACTAGACGTATCAGAACTAAATGCTTCAAAGCTTCGCTCGACAAATATACCACCACGCTGTTCACCGTCATATCCAATTGATGCGATTAGTGGTGTAACATCGCGTTCTCTACGGTCAATTACCTGCTCATTTCTAGGAATTGGTAGAGTTGTGCGTTGGTCAAAGACTAACCGTTGTCCTTGTGTTTTTATTCTGTCTCGCTGTGGCGCCTCTCGCGTTAAAGTCAGTTTATCGGCACGTAGTTCTAGTTCAGGTGGTGAAAACGGGTCATTTGTCAATGTGACATTACGTGCTTGCAAACCACGTGGATAAAAACTAATTTGCGCTGCTTCAAAACGAACTCGTCGTACTTGTCCACCTGTACCTGGTGTTTGAATATTAGTCGCATTAGCGGAAGTACCAACACCAATATCAATACCCCCAGGACTTCCTACACCTGTTAAGGGCTGATTTTGACGAATGCGGTCACTCAGGGGTCTGCTTTGCACTCCCAGTGATGCACTCGTTGCTGTACCTGGTGGTGCGAATGCAAAGTCAGTTCCAGCAGTTGGAATAAAAATTTCACCACTACCACGTTCTAATTCGCCATCATCTTGAACAAAATTATATGTAAATCGCTGTCCCCGCAGTACTTGGTCTCCGCGCGTTAGTGCTACATTACCATCACCAACCGCGATTAAATTATCTAAATTTACCTGCAAGCGGTCAGCATCAACTACTGCCCCATCAAACCTTACAACTACATTACCTTCTGCCGTCACAACTCGACGTTGTTCGTCATACTCCTGACGGTCGGCAACTACTTCTATAACTCTTCGCGTAGTTTGGGGTGTTTGATTTGGTGTTGGGGATGGTTGTGGCGCCTGTGGAGAACCTGTTGGTGTAGATTGGTTATTTTGACGGGACTTAAATTCGATTGTTGAAGGCGAATTTTGCTGGTTTTGGGCGTAAAACTCAAAGTTTACAGGTGGTTGACTTGATGGAAATGTGCTATTTGAAACATTAGTACTTGGAGTACTGTTTGATTGTGAGGGTTTTGTTAATTGTTTTACTAATGCTTCTGCTTGAGGCTGTGATAAATTACGACTTTTAGCAACAGTTTGATTAACATCTTGATTAATATCTGGCTGCATAGAATACCCAACAGTTAACCCAGACCCCAGCACTTCTGCACCTTGTGATGTAGATGGTGGTGTCAGTTCAGGTGGTAATTTTTCTGGTTGAGTTGGTTTAGCAGGGGTTTGGGCAACTAGACTCTTAGAAGCATTCTCAGAGAGCGTCCATGAGTTAGCTTGTTTTTTTGTACTATGATTATTATTATCATTAAGCGCTATTTGAACTGGCGCCTTACTAGTACTGATATTTTGAGAATTAGTATTATCTGATAAATTTTGGATAGCAGGTTGCGAAGGTGGCAGAACAGGATGAAGCATATAGCATACGTAAGCTTATAGAGAGTCAACTATAAGCCGGAAGTACGTCTCAAATTGAGCGCGTATAATCTTCCGACATCAAAGACTTTTACATGTGCTACCGCTCGTTGGCAAGCCACCTGGTTTACAAGGCAGTGCCGTAGGCGGTTTACTCAACTTAAAATAACATTCAAGCGTACTAGGTGCGTTATCAAGTTGATTAAATTCGTGTCCACCTTACGGCAAGAACCACCCGCATTTTATGGTTAAACGAAACATAGCGCGTTCCATAAAATGCGGGTGCTTTGATTAATTATCGGGACATTACTCGAAATCCCGACGTCCGGGGTTGCGAGAAGGGTCATTCGATAAGAATCCAAACACGAAAAGCAGTACAAAGAAAGTAACAACAATATAAACGGCGATTTTTAAAGTTACCATGAGAGATTCCTTCGGATATGCGGCAGTTGCTGGTTTTAGCTGCGATGCAGAAAAATATAGCTTCTTTATCTTACCGAAATCTCAGCTACTTTTGTCGCCTGTTACTCAGAAACCTGGTTTCTCTATCGAATTTTACTTAGAAAGCAGGTTTCTCTGATGCGCTTCCATGATTAAAGTTTTGCTCTAACTGGATTGATTAAACTCATAGCTGTATTGACGCTTCATGATTGTAGATGTTTCCGTCAAACAGCTTTACCACTACCGATTAAATAAAGTAGTGCCATGCGAACAGCAACACCGCTAGTTACTTGGGTTTGAATTAAGCTAAATTCTGGGTCGTCCATTAAGTCCGAGCTAATTTCGACACCACGGTTTACTGGCCCTGGATGTAATACTTTTACATTTGGCTTACACCACTTGAGTTTTGAGCGTGTGATTCCAAACATTTGGTGGTATTCACGCAAACTCGGTAATAAATGAGCGGTCATACGTTCTTTTTGTAGACGCAACGTCATTACAAAGTCCGCATCGCGTAGTGCTGGCTCTAAGTGCCAATGTATAAATAATTTGCGGCGCCCATCCAGTCCACTTACTTCACCGTCGTTAATATATTCAGTAAATAACTTGGGCAAAAGTGTTGGAGGTGCCGCAAGATGAACCTCGGCGCCGCTAGCAGTTAGACTCCAAATATTCGAGCGTGCAACACGTGAGTGTAAAATATCACCAACGATGGCAATTTTTTTATCTTTTAAAAGTTCGAGTCGAGGTTGAAGCGGGTCAATAAGGCTACAAATTGTAAATAAATCGAGTAATCCTTGAGATGGATGTTCATGTTGACCATCACCAGCATTTAAAACACTGACACGTTCACCAAGACGATCCATTTCTAGAGCTACAGCATTCGGGACACCTGCGCTGGTATGACGAATAACCATAATGTCGCATCCCATCGCCAAATAAGTTTTTGCAGTGTCGAGAATAGTTTCTCCCTTCGTCATCGAAGAAGTAGCACTGGTAAAATTTAGCGTATCAGCAGATAAACGCTTTGCCGCTAACTCAAAACTGCTGCGGGTGCGAGTTGATGGCTCAAAAAACAGATTCGCAACAACTTGTCCCTGCAAAGTTGGTACTTTCTTAGTTCTGCGTGATAAAACTTCTCGAAAGCTGGCGGCAGTTTGTAAAACTGCATCATATTCTACAGGAGTAAAATCTGCTAAAGAGAGAATGTGATGACGATTCCAGGTGCTAGTAGGCATAAATAGCTTTGAAGCAATATTTTTAGATTTTAGATTATTGGGTTATTAGATTATTAATTTAATCGAAAATCCAAAATCTAAAATCTATTCATATGCGTAGCAAAATCAACACTTAGTGCTTGAGATGAAGAACATTCAAAGCAAACGAAATTAGCGACAGGAAAACCATAAATCCGATTGCGTCGAGCATAGTAGTCACAAGAGGCCCACTAATTAGTGCTGGGTCAAGTTTTAGTCGCTTTAAACCCATTGGTAAAAAGGTGCCTAACGTTACAGCAACTAAAGTATTAATAGCCATAACCATTCCCGCAACTACTCCAACCCATCTTTCGCTGGGAGATGCCCAAATCATTGATAGCAATACCATTGTTGTGCCCAATGCTATAGCGGTTCCTAGACCAGCCGTCAATTCTTTCTTAAGAATCTTCAGAGTATCTTTAGGAGTAACTTCTCCGATACCAAGTCCTCGAATTGTGACTGTCAAAGCTTGAACACCAACCGTTCCACCTGTATTAGAGAATAAAGGCATAATTACCGCTAACAGAGGTACTGATGCAATCACTGGTTGAAACGGTGCAATTGCGCTTGAGGCGCCGATATACAAAGCCATAATTGCTAAAAGCCAGGGTAAGCGCTTGCGAATTGTCATTAAGGGAGGTGCTAATGCTCCATCATCACCACCACTAACACCCGCTAACTTTTGGATATCCTCAGTTGCTTCTTCTTCCAAAATATCAATCACGTCGTCAATCGTGATGATACCTACGAGTCTTTCTTCGCGGTCAACTACTGGTATAGCGATTAAGTCATAGCGCTTCATAATTCGCGCGACTTCTTCTTGGGGAGTTTCTGTTTGAACTTTAATAACTCTGTCGCTAGCAATTTCCCGAATCAGAACATCGGGAAAAGTGAACAATAATTGCCGCAATGACACAACTCGCACGAGTTTACGGTTGTCGTCAGTGACGTAAGCATAGTAAATCGTTTCTTTGTCTTCGTCTTGGCGCCGAATTTTGCTCAACGCTTCACCAATTGTCAACCCTTCACGCAACCAAACATACTCGGTTGTCATCACCCTTCCAGCAGTTCCTTCCGGGTATCCAAGAAGAGTGGCAGTTGCTTGTCTTTGCTCAGTACTAAGTTGCTGTAGTAACCGCTTCACAACCTTTGCTGGAAGTTCATCAAATAATTCCGCACGGTCGTCTGGACTCATTTCTTCAACAAGTTGTACCACTTGAGCATCATGCAAAGAATCAATAAGTTCTTCTTGCACCTCTGGAGGTAAATATTCAAAGACGTCAATTGCTTGACTTTTATTGAGCAAACGGAAAGCTATGGCACGCTGTTTTTCAGGTAATTGCGTGATATAGTCACCCACATCTACAGGTTGCAAACGATTTAATTCATGCTTGAGCTGGTTCAAGTCAGCAACGTCAACTACTGAATTGCGAGCATCTTCTAAAAGCATATTAACCTCCTAATATCTCCCCCGCGCTGGGAGATAGTTCTCACCAGCTTAGAGGAGGGTTGTACTGCCATCTTGCGGACTTTTGTCCATAAATCCTTAAGAAATCAACATCGATATCCAAAATTGGGCATCGCTAAGTCATAATACTAGCCCGGAATACTAAAATCCGGTAGATGCCCTTTTTTTATGAAGAGTAACATTCACGCACAACGCGCGCTGTGCAAATGATGCGACCCTAACATGTATTGGAGTTGTGTAAATTTTACTACTATCATTATCTATGTCAAGCAAACTGATAAATTGATGTTAAAAATTTGTAAATCAGAAGCTATAAGACTTTAGAAAGTAGTTTTCAGTACGAAAACCTAAAACTAATGTAAGTGATATTACTGCAATTTATGAAATTACAGCACCATTTCACCAATCGGCTTGATTAAGTATGAACTTCTACCAAATCTGAACCACTATTTTTAGCCTTTAAAACAATTTAATCGAATTATGGTATCTTTAGTCTTCTCAAATTTGGTAGATTTACTACTATTCCCCAAAGGGATTGACACCGAAAACTTTAAACTCCTTGATATCAACTAATGTGTTGTGGCGCCGCTCGAAATTAACGCGATTTTATGCATTGACCTCTTAAATGACACGATAGCAGCTTTAGCCCTGAAGTTAAACAATTTTTACAAACTCGTCACCACGTAATAATTTATACAAGTAAACCCACTTATTAGAAATAAGAGGGCTATTAAATAACCATGCAAACTTGATGATTGCCAACTGAATATTATGTAGTGTATTGGTTGGCAATGACTAAATTAATTAAGATTAGTAGATGTAGAAGCATTTTAAGTTTACCCATTGAAATGGCATTAATCAGCCCGATAAAAGTTATAGCGATATTCTGATTAATACCAGATTGCACATAAAAATACAGATAACTTTTATACTATTTTATAAAGATTTTAAGAAACCGGGTTTCTATGATATCGACTCAAGACATCGTAACGGTAGATAATAAATTTAACACTTAATTCCCGTAGCACAGACACGGCGCCTTCTTGGTGCGGAACTTGTGACAAAACGTTACATTATAAAGAATGTAATAGCTACAGGATTAAATACCTTTCCGGTTATCCCGCATTAACTTTATGAAGACTGCTTCGCAACTGCAAACTCGTCTTGAATATTATTACCAGCAAATAAAGACGATTATTCTCAGTCGTCAAAATCCAATTACAGGTTTGCTGCCAGCAAGCACAGCAATTACTGCTCATGGTGATTATACCGATGCATGGGTGCGCGATAATGTTTATAGTATTTTAGCGGTTTGGGGTTTAGGGTTAGCGTATCGGAAACTTGATGACGATAACGGACGTACTTACGAACTCGAATTTAGCACGGTTAAATTGATGCGTGGCTTGTTGTTCGCGATGATGCGACAAGCTAATAAGGTGGAACAATTTAAACACACGCAGTCACCATTAGATGCACTGCACGCAAAATACAATACCACCACCGGAGATATCGTAGTTGGTGATGACGAGTGGGGACACCTACAGCTTGATGCAACATCAATATTTTTATTGATGTTAGCGCAAATGACCGCATCGGGGTTACAGATAATTTATACGCTCGATGAAGTTAACTTTGTCCAGAATTTGGTTTATTATATCGGACGCGCTTATCGTACACCCGACTATGGAATTTGGGAACGAGGTAATAAAATCAATCATGGCAACGCTGAATTGAATGCTAGCTCTGTGGGAATGGCAAAAGCTGCCTTAGAAGCAATAAACGGACTAGATCTATTTGGTGTTAAAGGTTCTCAAGCATCGGTAATTCACGCCCTACCTGATGAAATTGCACGTACTCGTATTACATTAGAATCTTTATTACCACGCGAGTCAGCTTCTAAAGAAATTGATGCAGCATTACTAAGCGTGATTAGTTTTCCAGCTTTTGCAGTAGAAAATTTAGATTTACGCGACCGGACTCGTAACGATATTATTAACAAGCTAGGGGGCAAGTATGGCTGTAAGCGTTTTTTGCGTGATGGACATCAAACGGTTTTAGAAGACACGCACCGTTTACACTACGAACCTTGGGAGTTAAAACAGTTTGAAAATATTGAGTGCGAATGGCCTTTATTTTTTACTTATCTTGTATTGGATGGGTTATTTAGAGGTGACAACGAACAAGTTGAATTTTACCTAAACAGTTTGGATACTTTGCTAGTTGAGCGTGATGGTATCAAGCTATTACCAGAGCTTTACTATGTACCTCAAGCTCAGGTCGAAGCAGAAAAAGCGCAACCACAGTCACAGCAACGTTTGCCGAATGAGAATGTGCCCTTAGTATGGGCGCAAAGTTTGTATTATTTAGGTAAACTTCTTAGCGAAGGATTTATAGCGGTTGGTGACATTGACCCATTGGGCAGACACTTAACAATGGGTAAAACTAGGGAAGCGCTTGTGCAAATTGCTTTATTAGCTTCTGATGAAGATTTGCAAGATAAACTCAAAGTTTATGGAATTGAGACGCAAACGCCAAAGCAAGTGGCGCCAACACAAGTACGCGAATCCGAAGATTTGATAGCCATTTATACACAAATAGGGCGTAACGATAAGCTGGCATTAACTGGGCGCCCACCGCGTCGTCCTCGTAGTTTAACGACTTCACGTTTTTTCCGTTTAAATGGTGAGATGGTAGTATTTTTGCCATCTTTCTTAGACTCACAGCAATTTTACTTAACTTTGGACTATCATTTTTTGGTAGACCAATTTCGTAGCGAACTAGCTTATATCCAAAAATACTGGAACGATTTAGGGCGCCCAACTTTAACTTTAATGTTGACACACACAATGTTAGAAGTCGGTAGCGAGGCATTACTCGAATTAATGCAGGAGCTTAAAGAAGGTGTTTGTAATGGAGTTAGAGTTAAATTAGGAAAACTCAATCAATTGACATTAACAGGCGCCATCGAGCGTATAGATTATTTACAAGACTTTGACTTTTTGCATTCCTCCGTTCAAAATGCTCTACCGCGTTGCACTTACCTAACGTTTAGTATTGATAAAAATTGGCAGTTGAGAAACACGCAAGAATTTCAAATGGAGTACGAAGCAAACCTAGAACAACTGCTGTCGTCTTTACAGTCCTCACAAAATATTTACGAGCAAGTCGAGTTATTACAAACTCTTGCCAGTTTGAAAGGACTTGAATTTGATACTGGGTTTGGAGGTGAAAACACGCGCGTTACGGTTAGCAATTTACTCGACGAAGTTTATACGAAAGCTGCTGAATTGGGATTATGGGCAGTAGTTCGAGGTGCTGCGGGGTTGCGTCAAATGGCGGATATTAGCTTATCAGATGTGGTAACAAGTCTAATTGTGCGTGGTAAGCAAATTGCAGTAGGAAAAGCATACACCGAAGACTCACTAATCACAGTTCCTTTATCTCACAGCGAAATTGTAGAAAAAATTAATAACTTCTGCCGTGAGGATATTCGTGATAGGGTACTCACCCAGGAATTATTAATTTACCTGAGTAATTTAATTAAATCTGAACCTGAATTATTCAAAGGTTTGTTAACAGTACGTGTTGGGTATTTGATTTTACTACTCACAAGTGAAATTGCGGGAGAATTAGTAATTACTCAAGACGAAGCATACGAGCAATTAATGCGGTTATCGCCATTTGAAGTTAAAAGTAGACTTAGAAAGGTGATGCTTGAATATTCAGGCATGAGTAATGTTTTGCGTAAGCAAGAATCATTACACGTTAAACAAAAAGCAAGTGAAATTAATTGGTTAGCAGTATCACCAATCACTGAAGAAATTGAACCCCCTGAAGGAGGTTGGCGCCGTTTTCGTAAAGCAGAAGGTTCAACTGGACGTGTACCTTCATATTTTTATAAACAAGTTTGGTTGTTAATGCAACACTGTAAAGGTGTAGTAATTGGCGATAAGCTTGAACGTCGCAACCGTCTAGATAGTGAAGTCATGTTAGCAGAAATGACCGCAGGAGAGAAAAACTTTGCACTACGAGTAGAACATTTACTTAATAAAATCGAATCTCCTGAATATCGACAGGTGTGTATTGAAGCACTCATTGAATTAGGCGCCATTGCTTCCGAAAACCCTGATTTACAAATCGAAGATTACATCGTTTTAGATGTATTAATTGGTCACGCTGTTAGGTTAGCTTGGTTAGAAATGCGACCCGAACGTGGAGATAGGTATGATGAAGATAAAGCTTCTGCTTGGCGTTCTTATTACAGTACTTCACCCAGAGAATGTGCTGGTCATATAGTTAAAGCGTTTAAGTTCTTAACTGAATTTGCCGAAGCTATTCCTGTTTGATCTCCCTGGCTTTGTAGCACAGACTAAAATGCTTGTGCAGTGCATTTGTATGGTGGGCAATGCCCACCTTACTTATTTAGAAAACGAACCGCAAAGGCGCAAAGGGCGCAAAGAAAAAGCTTTATTAAGAAGAAATATTATACTTGATTTTAAATTCTTCATAAGCTTTATTAACTGACTGCATTACACTTCTAGCTTTCGCAGTCGCATTAACATCCGGATGATATAATCGAGCCAATTTATAATATGCCTGTTTCACCTCAGTTCCACAAGCATCTTTTTCCACACCTAAAATTTCCCACCACTCACCGCATAGTAAAGGCTCAGTTACTAAATTATTCTTATCTATACTTAACACGGGTAAGAAATGTCATTCTGAGCGTAGCGAAGAATCTCTAAGATGCTTCACTGCACTACGTTTTGTTCAGCATCACAAAGTTTATATTCTACCCATTAGCAGTATATATTATTCCAGATTATAACAGTACCGTTTTTACCACCACTTACTAACGTATTCCCATTAGAACTAAAAGCAACAGCATTACACCCGCTCAAGTTTTCTAATATTTCACCTGTTGCTAAATTCCAAAGTTTGGCGCCATTATTACTCGCACTTGCAAAGGTTTTACCATCAGAACTAATTGCAAGCGACATGATACTAGCTTGATGCTCAGTCAATGTTCGTAATAATTGACCCGTTGCTAAACTCCATATTTTAATCGTAGAGTCGGCGCCACCACTTATCAAGGTTTTAGCATCAGGACTAATAACAACTGCTTGCACTGCTGCCAAATGCCCAGTTAATACTAATGATTGTCCTAATGCATCTAAATTCCATATTCGGATAGTTTTGTCGGCGCCACCACTTGCAATAATTTTACCGTCAGGACTGAAGGTGATACATAAAACAGCTTCTAAATGTCCGTTTAAAGTACGTTTTAACTCTTTTGTGTAACGTCCCCAAAGTCGAATAGTTTTATCGGTACTAGCACTAGCAATGATTCTATTATCTGGACTAAAGGCAATTGAAGTAACAAAACCATTATGGCTAACAGGAGAATCTGAGTAATACGCAGAACTAGAATAATTAAATATACCAAGATATTTTTTTGCCCCTAAGTGCCAACTACTAATTTTGCGGTCTACACAACCACTGGCAAACATCTCATTATCAGGACTAATAGCAACAGATAAAACGGCGCCTGCTTGTCCAGTAAAAGAATAGAGCTTTTTGCCTGTTTTTATATCCCATTCAAGAACGCTTCCATCATCGCTAGCACTCACAATCTTTTTACCATCAGGGCTAATTGCTATTGCATTGACTGCTGCGGTGTGTCCTTTTAAAGTATGGACGCATTTCCAAGTATTTGATGGCGCCAAATTTCGCGATACCATTTGTTTACCACTTGGCGTTTCTAACTCGTCCTCTACTTCTAAAGTGGCAAATTTTTGGTTAAAATCTTCTCCAGATAAAAAAGCTTCTAATTCATTCACTGCGGCTGAATATGCTTCTACTTCCAAGACTTTTCCTTCCATACGGTCAAAAAATTGTTTAGGAGTTTCAGAATATTCATTATCTAAAATAGACGCAATACCATACGCAGCAAGTCCAACAACTGCCCCAACGTAAGCCATTGGCACCGCACCAATACCAAATGCCAAACCAATTTTAGGTGCAACAACTCCTATTCCACCTACAAAACTCGAAACTGTTGCTCCACCAATGGCGCCAACACCCACTGCACCCCAAGCTGTAACATCTCCTTCTGCTATTGCTGTAATAGCACCATAAGTTGCGGCGCCAGCAACTGCACCAGCACCAACTAGAGAAGTGGCGCCAATACCTACTGCACCAAATCCTCCTGCCAAACCCATTCCACCAACTGTTGCTGAAACTCCTACACCCGCAACGGCGCCTGTAGCGATAAATCCTACGCCTGTTTTATTGGAGGGCGCCGATTTTAAGTTATTCATAATCGCTTAGTATTATTTAAAGTTAGGGCATTACATTTCATCTAATTGTTTTCGTAGTAACTCTAATTCATCATCGATATCACTATTATTTATAGTAGTTATATCGCTATCAAAATACACTTTGAAACTTTCAAGAGTCGCTAAGTTATTTTTAAGAAGTTTTATTGTCTCCGTCTGTTGCTTCATCTGAGCTTCGATTAAATCTATATACTGGTGTTTAGCTGTTTTTGATATCAGCTTTTCTAGAATGAATACATTGTCGTTATTGTTGGTGCTGGATTGCAAAGCTAGCATCGCCTCTTGACGTAATTTTGTTGCTTCTTCCTGAGCTTTTTGGTAATTTTCATTCATTAATACTAGTCTCTTCGTTGCTTCTTGTAGAGCTTGCTCGGTTTCCTGTATAGAAATGTTCAATAAATCTTTTGGTTTTGATTCTTCTTGCTTTTGGAGTTGAGGCAGATTCAAACCAAATATTTGTTCCTTCAACACTTCCAATTCTTTATCTATATCCTCTACTTTATGTTGATGCTCATTTAATTCTAATTGCTTGATATCTTCATGATTTTGTGTAACATAGTTATATTTGACACTCCCAAACACGATGTCAGCTTTCCAGGATACTTAGATGGACTAAAACCACATCTAAAGTGCTTTTACCTGAGTGAAATGGGTGATGATGCTTATGAATCTCTGGGTTTAGGAATCCTCAAGCTAGTTGTAGAAGGTAAGCGTAAAGCTAAAAAGTCAGCCAAGCAGCTAGTTGATAAAGCAAGACAAGAATTAACCAATAAGGCAGCACAGGAAACGTTTTTAGAATTGATAGAGTCTATCATAATTAATAAATATCCAAAGTTAAGTCGGGAGCAAGTACAAGAAATGCTGACATTAAATTTGATTCGAGGTACAAGGTACTATCAAGAGTTAGAAGAAGAAATTACAGCCAAGGTTGAAAAAAAGATTACAGCCAAGGTTGAAAAAAAAGTCAAAGCCAAGGCTAAAGAAGAAGTTAAAGCCGAGGTCAAAGCTGAGGTTAAAGAAGAAGTTAAATTAGATACAGCTGCTAGACTTTTACAACGGGGTATTAGTCCACAAGAAGTAGCGGCAATCTTAGAGTTAGATGTAGAAACTGTAAGTAACATAGCAAACCTACAGCCATAAAATATATCAGTATTTGACAGGATGCTCACTTGTAAAAACTTATGTGGCACCTGTCAATTATTTTTTTACTCTATATAAATTTATAAGTTATAAGTATTATGGGAATGATTGGTCACTTACAAGCTGTGACTAGAAATGAGTTAAATGAATTTTTAAGTTGTACCAATGAGGAAGCAATAAAGTCTCTGCTTACCTTAAAATATACACAAGACAATAATATAGATTATTTATATCTTGATAAGACATGGCATGGTCTCCATTTTTTACTAAACGGTGATAAAGAAGATTCTGAGCCTTTATCGTGGGTCATATTTGGCAATCATTCTGTTGGCGGTGATGAGAATCAACTGCTTTATGGCTATAGTTGGATTGGATTACGGTATTTACTTCCTGATGAAGTTTATAAGGTAGCAGAGGTTTTATCTTCTATTACAGCCAAAGATTTAACGGCTAACTTCTTACCTGAAGCTATGAATAAAGCTTCAATTTATCCAACAGTGATTTGGATTCGAGATGGCATTGAGGCTCTCAATTATCTACTGATGTACTATGACAATCTAGTTAACTTTTATAAACAAGCAGCATCTGGAGAAAAAGTAGTCATAATGTATGTTGATTAATTATTATATATATGATTTATATAGTGGTTATAATTTATTAAAAAACAGGAGATATTGAAGATGCTACCCTGCGGGAAAACTGCGTTAACGTACCTCAGCATGACAGGAGGTTAATAAGCATGACAGGGGGGAGTTAACATTTTAGTAGTTTGCAGTATAGTCATCTTGTTTTAAGGTATGTTTAACAATATCGTTTAATGTTTAATATAAGAATTTTTCGATGACATCAGTAGATTTTCCTAAGCACAAGAAAGCTAAAGCTTTAAAACCCGGAAGTCGGCGCCCTGCCAAAGAGCTATGCAGTGAGTGTGGTCTTTGTGATACATATTATGTTCATTATGTCAAGGAAGCTTGTGCTTTTATTAATCAGCAGTTCGAGACTTTGGAAAAACAAAGTCACGGCGCCACGCGCAATCTTGATAATCCCGATGAGGTTTATTTTGGGGTACATCAAGAAATGATGGCAGCACGTAAACAACAGCCAATAGAAGGCGCCCAATGGACGGGTATAGTAAGTTCGATTGCTATTGAAATGTTGAATCGCGGTATGGTCGAAGGTGTTGTTTGTGTACAAAACACCAAGGAAGATAGATTTGGACCAATGCCTGTTATTGCCCGCACTCCTGAAGAAGTATTAGCTGCACGTGTTAATAAACCGACTTTATCACCGAATCTTTCGGTGTTAGAACAAATTGAACAGTCGGGAATGAAGCGGTTGTTGGTAATTGGTGTGGGTTGCCAAATTCAAGCACTACGAGCGGTTGAGAAACAATTAGGGTTAGAGAAGCTTTATGTTTTAGGTACTCCTTGCGTTGATAATGTCACACGCGCTGGGTTACAAAAATTTCTAGATAATACAAGTAAATCACCTGATACGGTCGTTTATTACGAGTTCATGCAAGATTTTCGAGTTCACTTTAAGCACGAAGATGGTTCAACAGAGTTAGTACCATTTTTTGGTTTAAATACAAAAGAACTCAAAGATGTATTTGCACCATCGTGTATGAGTTGCTTTGACTATGTAAATTCTTTGGCTGATTTAGTTGTTGGGTATATGGGGGCGCCGTTTGGTTGGCAGTGGATATTGGTGCGAAATGATATAGGTAAAGAAATGCTCGATTTGGTTAAAGACCAAATTGATACGCAACCTGTAATGTCACAGGGAGATAGAAAAGCCGCAGTCCAACAAAGTATACCCGCTTATGATAAGGGCGTGACTTTGCCAATGTGGGCAGCTAAATTAATGGGAGTGGTGATTGAAAAAATTGGACCCAAAGGTTTAGAGTACGCGCGCTTTTCGATTGACTCGCACTTTACGCGCAATTATTTGTACGTCAAACGACAACATCCAGAAAAGTTAGAAGCACATGTACCGGAGTTTGCAAAGCGAATCGTCGGACAATATAAATTACCTGAGTAGTGCTGAGTGGAAAGTGCGCTCGTGCTAAGTAGTAACTTCTAATTCCTAACTCCTAACTCATAACTATACTCATAACCCAGCACTCAGCACTCACCACTTTTATCTTGGCTGACTTGGTGGAAGTTGTTCTGTTGTAATTATTGCTTCCATTACTTCTTTAGCTATAGGCGCCGCAACAGTACCACCGTATGCATGTTCGCCTTTTGGCTCATCGACTATTGCTAGTACAACATAACGAGGTGATTCTACAGGTAGTATTCCTATAAAACTTGTAATTCTGGCGTTTGCCATATAACCACCACCAGAAGCATTGGCTTTTTGAGCAGTACCTGTTTTACCTGCTATGCGATAACCATTTATTTGTGCTTCTTTACCTGTACCTTTAGTAGAAACAACCGTTTCCATCATTTCTACTACTCTTTGTGCTGTGATTGGTGAAAAAATTTGTCGGGCTTCCGGTCGTGTTGGTGTATAGTGCATTTGACCTTTGCTGTCAAATAATCCTTTGACGACGTGAGGTGTTACTAATTTGCCACCATTCGCTAATGCTCCTGTCATTTGTACTAGTTGTAATGGCGTGAGCGAAAATCCTTGACCGAAGGATGTTGTTGCTGGCTCAATTGGTGTAGTAATAAATTCTTCCTGACTCTTAAGTTGACTGGCAACGGAGAATGGTAAGTCTGTCTCCATACCTTGCCCTAAGCCTAGTTTCTCTAACCAACCATAATAAACGCTAGGGCGCATACGTTGCATCATCTGCACCATCCCGATGTTGCTGGAGAATTTGAGAATTTGGGCAATGTTAATGCGTCCGTAACGTTTGTCTTCTGAGTTTTTGATTGTACGGTCACCAACTTGAATTGTTCCTGAGTCCCTAAATACATCATCGGGCTTAATAATGCCTGCCTCAAGACCAATAGCTACATTCAATGGTTTGAAGGTAGAACCTGGTTCATATAAGTCGGCAACTGCCCAATTTCTGAATAGTGAAATATCCGCTTTGGAATATTCGTTTGGGTTGTAAGTCGGTTGTGTTACCATCGCGAGCAGCGAACCGTCATAGGCATCCATTACTATTACGGCACCACGCTTTGCACTGTAACGTTTCATCTGACTTTTTAATGCAGAACGAGCGGCGCGCTGTAAACGGGTATCAATTGTCAGTTGCATTCCCATATCATCAAAATTTGGGAAACCTTCTGGTGCATAATCTGGCATTAAGGCGCCATTACCAGCACGACTCAAACGAACTGCTTGTGCGGCACGTTCTAGGAGCTTTTCTTGACTATATTCAACTCCAGCCTGTCCTCGACGGTCAAGATTTACATATCCTACGACTTCAGAGGTTAATTCTTGGGTGGGGTAGTAGCGCGCGTATCTTTGCCGCAGTTCAAGACCATCAAAACGTAATCCGGTTATTCGGTCTGCAACTGCCTCTGATAAAGCAGAATTTAACAAAATATTACTATTCTGAGCGGCAAACCGGCTTTCTAGCTTACTGGCATCTTGGTCTAAAATTTTTGCCAGTTCTTCTGCTACCTCATGACGCGGCTTATTAAATTGTTTTGGGTGAGCGTGTAAAGTATAAACTTGACGGTCAACTGCCAATAAATTTTTATTACGGTCTATTACTTGTCGGCGAGGCATATACGGTCTTAAGTTCACCATTTGCTGATTTCGAGCTTTTTGCGTCAGCTTTGGACCGCGAACAATTTGTAAATTATATAGATTTATACTTAAACCAATACCTGCTGCGATTAGCACTCCCCAAACCGTAAATAAACGCAGTTTAAAATTTGCTGTTACAGGTGGCGCCACGGCAGTATTATCATCATCTTTTATATCTTTTGATGGATTTTTGGAATTTTGTCGCTGCCGACTTTTGAATTCTGCCTTGGGAAGGTTTCGGAATTTAATTTTGCCTGGTGGTAACTTTTGCATAATTATGAGTTAAAAGTGCTGAGTACTGAGTAGAGTTAGGATTTAGGATTTAGGAGTTAGGAGTTACTACTTAGCACTCAGCACTTTCTACTCAGCACTTAAGATTAGTAACCAATAGGAATAGAATTTTGCGCTCTTTGTGTATTTACAACGGTAGATGGAGTATCTGGCTTTGAATTTGGCGCCGCAGGTAGGAAAATTTGACTTGCGGGACTTGGAGAAATTAAACCAGCGCTCTTATTTTCTGCTTCGGCAGCTATTTTAGTTTTGAGAGCATTATTTGTTATCGTCAGCTGTCGCTCGGTACGCTGCAAATCTTGCAACTTGCGGTACGACTTACTCCACAATTGCTGCGAGTAAACAGTATAACCATACGCAATCAACGTTGAGACTACGAGTAAAAACGATAGCACTGAAGTATAACGCTGCAACGAACATAAACGCAACAACCAAGAGGGCATGGTTGCCGCTGCATTATACATTATAGGAATTTCTTGTTCTGCCAAAGGACGTGATTGAGTTAAGTTACCTTTAGGTTTACTAGGTGTTGGACGTGAACGCTGTTTTTTATTCAACTCCTGAGTCGAAGTCTGAGAAAGACTTCCATTTTTATACGTCTGCTGCTTATTTCCCTTTTGAGATACACCTGTCATTGGCGGTGCAAGTGAGTTGTTTTGTTTACCTTCTTGAACATTCGTACTATCATGTAATACAGATGAATTTGAATTACGGCGTTGAGAACGTCTGCGTCGGAACCAACCGCCCGTTGCAGAACTATCAACGTTTTTTTTGCGAACAGCCATAACTTTGATTTGGAATTGCGAATAAGTTATTGTAGACGCTTGCGAGAAACCGGGTTTCTGCAACTAATTGCTTGACATTAGCAAGAAATTACAATTTTTGGTATAATAGTCAAGATGATAATTGACACAGCGAGCGAACAAAGCCGCAATCTGTGCCATATCCAACAATATTGTGACTCGCAAGCTAGGATAAAAGCTGTTTAATACCTTAAATACTGATTTAATGCTCAAAAGCACATTTGAATGTGTCATATAAAAAAGGTTAAAAAAAAGCAACAAATACGGTATGGTATTCAACAGGCTAAAATTTTATTGCCGCATTTGGTGAAAGAGGAGTTATGAAAATTAGAATCCTTGGTATTGCTCTCGTTTTAGGTTTGGCTACAACTCTCGGTGCCTGCGAAGGTGGCGGTGGTGATGCTGGTGGTGGTGCAGGTACTGCTTCACCTGGTGCAGTAGAACCAACTGATGCAGCTACAACCCCTGCTACAACTATTACAACCCCTGCTACAACTACTACTGGTGCTGCAACTCCTAAAGCTACCGGCGCCGCAACTCCTAAAGCTACAAAGTCTCCCTAAGCCTTAGTTGAGATTAGTCGCTCAGTTATTGTAGTAGTTCAATGCTCCTCACTACACTGTTTAGTCAGAGTTTCGAGTCTAGTGTGGAGTAAATAATATTTCCTTGAAAATGTTCGGATGCAAACGCTATCCGACTAATATTTTCCTGAACTATTTTCTTTGTCCGTTTTAAGTTAAATATTGACCTGACGAAGCTTTTTGTCTTTGGCAGGTCTTTATTTCTATTTGGGTTTTTTGTCAATTGGTTACTACTGTTGCCTGGAGCGAGATTTGAAAAATGGATATAAAAATTAGAAAACTATTTTCATTTATTATTCTTGTTGCTATCACCAGTGTTTTGACTATCCTAGTCAGTGGTTTACGTTTACCAGCGTTATCGTTACCACCAGCAGATGATATTCCCGAAGAAATTTTACGAACAGAGATTATTACAGCAGCGCGTTCGTCGATTGACGGCAAACTACTGACTGCTGCTGAATACTTAGAACAACAGTCACGACTCAGTGCAGTTCCACCCCCAAAACTAGACCCAAAAATTCGCGAAAACATTTTTCTGCTGCGTATACGTAGTGCCTTAAAATCAGTTTTTCCATTTTTGAATTTTTAGCTAAACTTTTAGCAGTTAACAGTTGAGGCACCGTCAAAACATCCTTATTTCCGCCTAAGTAGCGACAAAAGTGAAAATAAATGTAAAGAATATATATAGAAATAAATAAAAAAGCAAATTTACTTAACCAATAAATCGCTCACGTAGGTAGCTCCATGTCTATGACCACCATCGCTCCTGAACAGGTTAACCGCATCATCTGGAACCAGCATCATGACCCGTTTGAAATTCTTGGTTCCCATCTTATCGACCAAAATGGTACAAACGTCTGGGCTGTGCGAGCCTACTTACCAAATGCCAGTGCAGTGTGGGTAGTTCTTCCTGAAGAAAGAAAAGAAATTGAAATGGAGAGTGTGCATGACCCACATTTTTTTGAGTGTCGAATTGAAGCGAAAGAATTAAATAATTATCAGTTACGTATTAAAGAAGGTGAACACGAGCGTGTTACCTATGACCCTTATGCTTTTCGCTCTCCTCGTTTGACCGAGTTTGATTTACATATTTTCTCGGAAGGAAATCATCATCGCATTTATGAGAAATTAGGAGCGCACTTTATTTCCGTTGATGGTGTAACTGGTGTTTATTTTGCTGTATGGGCGCCTAATGCTCGTAACGTTTCGGTACTTGGTGATTTTAATAGCTGGGATGGACGTAAACACCAGATGCGTAGGGGTGCTACCGGTGTTTGGGAATTATTTATACCCGAACTGGAAGTAGGCACACATTATAAGTATGAAATAAAGAACAATGATGGGCACATTTACGAAAAAAGTGACCCTTATGGATTTCAACAAGAACCTCGTCCTAAAACAGCTTCGATTGTCACTGACCTAAATTCGTATGAATGGCAAGATGAAGACTGGATGGAAAAACGGCGCCATGCAGAACCACTTAACCAACCGATATCGGTTTATGAACTTCATTTAGGTTCGTGGATGCACGGTGCTAGTGCAAACATACCCAAAAATCCTGATGGAACAAATGCACCTGTTGTTCCTGTTTCTGAACTAAACCCAGGCGCCCGCTTTTTAACATACCGTGAACTTGCTGAACGTCTTATCCCTTACGTGAAAGAATTGGGATACACCCATATTGAAATGTTGCCAATTGCCGAACATCCATTTGATGGGTCTTGGGGATATCAAGTAACTGGATATTACGCACCTACTTCAAGATATGGTACACCAGAAGACTTTATGTACTTTATCGACCAATGTCATAAAAATGAGATTGGCGTGATTGTAGACTGGGTGCCAGGACATTTTCCTAAAGATGGACACGGTTTAGCATTCTTTGACGGTACACATCTTTATGAACATGCCGATCCTCGTAAAGGTGAACATAAAGAATGGGGTACGCTTGTATTTAATTATTCGCGGAATGAAGTTCGTAACTTTTTAGTAGCGAATGCTTTGTTCTGGTTTGATAAATATCATATTGATGGAATTCGCGTCGATGCTGTGGCATCAATGCTTTATCTTGACTACTGTCGTAAAGAGGGAGAATGGGTAACAAATCAATATGGTGGTAGAGAAAATATTGAAGCTGCCGATTTTTTACGCCAAGTCAATCATTTATTGTTTAGCTATTTTCCAGGTGTACTTTCGATAGCTGAAGAGTCCACATCTTGGCCAATGGTGTCTTGGCCTACATATGTAGGTGGACTAGGTTTTAACTTGAAATGGAATATGGGCTGGATGCACGACATGCTAGATTATTTCAGCATGGATCCTTGGTTCCGTCAGTTCCACCAGAACAATATTACTTTTAGTATTTGGTATAACCACAGCGAGAACTTCATGCTGGCGCTATCGCATGACGAAGTGGTGCATGGTAAGAGTAATATTATTGGAAAAATGCCCGGTGATAGATGGCAAAAGTTTGCTAACGTCCGCTGTTTATTCTCATACATGTTTGCTCATCCTGGTAAGAAAACCATGTTTATGAGCATGGAATTTGGACAATGGAGCGAGTGGAATGTTTGGGGTGATTTGGAATGGGCTTTGTTACAGCACGAACCACACCATTTGTTAAAGCTGTTTTTCCAAGACTTAAATCATCTTTACCGCAGTGAACCTGCATTATATTCCCAAGATTTTGCCCAAGAGGGGTTTGAGTGGATTGATTGTAGCGATAACCGTCATAGTGTTGCTGCGTTTATTCGTCGTGACAAAGACACAAATGATTTTATTGTCGTGGTTTGTAACTTCACACCACAACCTCATTCGCACTACCGCATTGGTATTCCTGAACCAGGTTTTTACACCGAGTTATTTAATAGCGATGCGCGTAAGTACGGCGGCAGTAATATGGGCAACTTAGGAGGCAAGTGGACAGATAACTGGTCGATGCATAATCGCGAGTTCTCATTAGATTTATGCTTACCCCCACTAGGTGTGCTGCTTCTAAAGCTTGATAAAAATAGAACAGCTGCCGTAATGAATCAAGAAGTATAATTTTCCATATCTTGTGGAATGGGCATCCTTGCCCGTTCCAAATAAACAGGCGCCTTACCCAGAGGAAGCTCAATTTGAAATTCTGTACCTTCTCCTGGGTTAGAAATACAGCGAAGTTTACCTTGATGCTTTTCGATAATGATTTGGTAAGCAATAGATAAACCTAACCCAGTTCCTTGACCAACTGGTTTGGTTGTAAAAAATGGGTCGAATATTTTTTGCTGTATTTGTTCTGGAATTCCACAACCATTATCGCTAATGCTGATTAATATACTATTTTGTGAACTTTTTTGAGTGTTAATAGTGATTTTTAATACTTCTTTATCTTGAATTTGATTATTGACAAATGAATCTTCTAATGACTCTATTGCATTTATCAAAATATTCATGAACACTTGGTTAAGTTGTCCTGCAAAACACTCCACTAAAGGCAAATCAGAATAATTCTTAATTACAGCAATTTCTGGGCGCCCATTTTGTTGGTTAAGACGACTTTGTAAAATCATCAAGGTGCTATCAATGCCTTCATGGATATTTACAATTTTCATTTCAGCCTCATCCAACCGTGAAAAATTTCGCAGCGAAACAACAATTTGTTGAATTCGGTCTGCTCCTATTTTCATCGATTTTAGTAGTAAAGGTATATCTTTTTCAAGAAACTCAAAGTCAATTTCTTGTATATAATCTTGAATTTGTTTTATTGGTTGAGGATAGTTATGTTGGTAAAGCTTTAATAATTTAAATAAGTCTTGGCAATACTCTTGAGCATAGACAAGATTGCCATAAATAAAATTCACAGGATTATTAATTTCGTGAGCAATACCCGCAACCATTTGTCCTAAGCTCGACATTTTTTCATTTTGAACTAGTTGTATTTGGGTACGTTGCAATTTATTTAAAGCTTCTTCAAGGTTTTGTTGTGCTAATTGACGTTCTGCTTCTAACCGTTTGCGTTCAGTAATATCAATTGCAATCGATACAACTCCTATAACTTCGCCAGTTCGAGCCACTAAGGGGTTATTGTACCATTCACAGATAATTATTCTACCGTCTGCCGTTAAGTTTTCATTTACACTATAGTTACCTACTCGTGACACCAACAAATCGCCTATAATTTTTTCAACATGCTCTTTTACATGCTCAGGAATTAACATTTCAATATTACAACTAATTATTTGGTTTTCGGTATATCCAAATATTTTCTCTGCTGCTGGGTTCCATGACTGCACTTCAAGGTCGGGTGTCCATTCAATTATTGCTAAAGGTATTTGTTCAATAAGTAATGACAGTCTTTGTTGTGATGCGCGCAGTCCTAGCTCAGTTTTTTGATGTTCTCCTATTTCTGCTTGTAGCACTTGATTAATTTGTGCTAATTGTTGAGTTCTTTCTATAACAAGCGTTTCCATTTGAGCATACGCATTCTTAAGCGCTTCTTCAGTATGAAGGTGCTTGTCAATATTACTTGTTATATCTCGAATTGTACCAACTAGAAATTTATTGCCATTCTCATCTATCAATAATGTTTTCTTTGTAGAGATAATATGAGTTAAACCAGATGAATCAGTAAAAAATTCCTCGTTTTCACAAGGTTGATTTGTTAAAAAAACTTGTTCGTCTTTTTCCCAAAAAACATCCGCTTCTTCCTTGGGAAAAAAATCATAGTCTGTTTTTCCAATTAATGAATCTCGCTTATGCCCTATAAAATCACAGAAAGCATCATTTAAAAAAACCCAAATATGCTGTGAATCTTTGACAAATATTGGGTCAGATATACTATTCAATATTTGTAGTAACAAGTCAATTCTCCCTGCCAGTTATGTAGATTACTCTAAGTATTGGTTTGATTTGAAACTATTTATTGCTCCCAGCACAGCTAAATTTTTTATTACTGATAAGTACTATGTTAATAAGTATTATTTTCATATTCATTAATTATATTACATACTACGCCATAAATAGTATTTTTTTATACGTGAATTTTCTAAAATTTAGTGCTGAAGCGCGAGTCTATAAATGTCTTTGTAAAATTCCAATTAGAACAGCTGGCGTCTCAAGATGAAGCAAAATTCCGGTATTGGGTATTGTGTAAAAGTTTTGAATAGCAGTTGTATTTAACAATGACAATCTTTGCCCAAGACGAAGGCGTGTAAACTGTGCTTGTTCTCCCCAAAATATCGTTGTTGGTATTATCAGTTGTTGAATATATAGACTTAAATCGAAATATAAGTTACCGCGTAGAAATGCTAATGCTGAAAATTTTGCATTTGGTTGTTGTGCGCTATATAAATATGCTTGTACCATTTCTTGGGTAACAAGTTGAGGCGATACGAAGAGGAAACTTTGTAAAAAATTACGAACCGCTAGCTCATTTTCGGCGCCTAGAGTATATATCAAGTCTTCTAACAAAGGTAAGCTGATAAGTCCAAGTGGTAGTCGTCTACCGGCGCCTTCGCCAAAGTCATTAAATCCGGAAGGACAAATTAGAAATAATTGTTTAAATAAACTTGGTTGAGTAATAGCAAGTCGAATTGCTAAAGCAGCAGTTAATGAAGATGCAATAACTGTAACGGGAGAATCACAAGTTTGATTAATAAATTCTGTAATCGTGGTTAGATAATCATTAATAGTATAGTTACGAACTGGATGCGCGGAATCTCCCCAACCAATTAAATCAGGCGCCAAAATTCGATGTGTTGCGGCGAAAGCTGGATAAACTTTAGACCATTCATAAGCAGAGGCGCCGCCACCAAAATTATGTAGAAAGAGAAGCGTGGGTCTTTGATGTTCGTGTATTAACCAGGGAGCGACACTTTGAGTATAGTAAACGATGTTCCCTTGCGACGTTGGAATCACTTTTTGTCCAAAACCAGGTGGTTGAAATTGAAGCACGTTTTTATCCCCGTTAAATAAACCACAAGTAATTATATTTTAAGCAGAACTGCCACTTTCACCTTTAATTACTGCTGCTCCAATTAGATGGGCTAATCTCAAAGCTTCGGGAACTTTACCGCAGTCAGTTAACCGCTGTAATACAGATGCTGTAACCGAAGGATGTTCACCACAAACTTGAAAAACAAAAGGTGGATATTCATAAATTGTTCCTGCGCTCCTTAGTAGCTCTAATCGTTTTTCAGGATAAGGTAAACGACTTATTGGCTCTAGCATTGCCGTTAAATCAGGTTTTCTTCGCATTACAGCAACACAAGGAATTTGTAAACGCGCGCACAATTCAGGTAAGTTAACAAAATTTAATCCCCCAAATCCAATTCCATCGAGTAACACAATATGTAATTGTGGCAGAAACTTACCACCAATGAGTAAATTACATATTGTATCGGTAGAATCAAAACCATCTTGTTGAATTTGTCCCCACACCATTCCTTCAAACCGTGTTTGCGCGCAAATAATCCCTGCTAGATTTACATTCTCTTTTGAACCGCGAATAAATGGCGCATCATCGAAACCTACGACGCGGATTGTTCGATTCAATTTAAGTAATGATTCTAGTTTCATAACGAGTTAAATTTTTATATACTTAGAAAAAACAGTATTATCTGTAACACTATTGCTGTAGCACGGATTTACATTTTTGCGGTGAATCGATACAATACAACTAATGAATTTTGACAACGACAAAAAAATAAAAGCTGACTTCAACCTTTACCAGTAGATGAAGCCAGCGCTTTTAAAATCAACTTTATTGACAGCAATCGAGTTGAATATTAGTACTCATCATGGTCCAGATGATGAAGTAATCAGGGTGTTGATAAGTTAACAGTTGAGTATGAAAAGCCGCAAAATGCTTTTATTCTCTGCTAACACCATGCCATTAGTTCAAATCTACCAGTTTAGAGTTTTAGACATGTTGCGCTCTCGCCTTTAAGCTGCTCTAACCTTAAGAGCGCGAGCTTGCGACATGTATGAAGCTTGTATTGCGACCAAAAGTTCGGACATTAAAGCATCACAACAGTGAACTGATGGAACTGAACTGAAATTTTGGGTGCCAACTTTTAAGCCATTTGGTTTTCAATCGCCCACCGTGCCAACTCGGTACGGTTATGTAGATTGGTTTTGCCTAACATATTGGAAACATGGCTTTCGACAGTTCGCTGACTAACGTTGAGTTCTTCAGCAATTTCGCGGTTAGCTAAACCTCGTGCAACAAACTGAACGACCTTAAGTTCGGTTGGAGTTAGCTGTACATCAAAGGGAACTTGGATCCGAGAACCATTTTCTCCTCCTTTGGCTTGATGTTCTTTCCAACGAATCGTTTGTTTGAGAGAAGATTCAACTTGCGCGACGAGTTCTTCTGGTTCAAAAGGCTTGACCATATAAACATCGGCGCCTTTGTTAAGTCCTTTAACACGGTCGGCACTTTGTCCTTTAGCGGACAAAAACAGTACGGGGATCCAACTAGTACGCTCAGTTTGCCGGACTTGTTCAACAAAGGTGTATCCATCCATTTCTGGCATCATCACGTCGCAAATAATCATGTCTGGAATATCCTGCTCTAAAATTTCCAGAGCTTCGCGACCATTTTCGGCAGTGATGACTTCGTATCCTCGGAATTCCAAGTAATCCTTTACCAGCAAAATGAGGTTAGGGTCATCATCGATAAGTAAAAGTCGTTTATGTTCTTTCATGCTGGGTTCTTTCATAGCAGTGGCACTTGTCGCACTTCGGTCCATGAGGTCTTGATTCGTTATCCTCTGTATTGAGTGGTTGAGATGTTGGTTTTCCCACAAAACTTGCCAATACTCTTTTTAGTTTCCAAAGTGACCAACACTTTTTTTAACCGCAAGACTTGGGGCAAAAGTCCAGTAAGGATACGTAGAGCAGTAGTATTTATAATGCGCTATTATATATCGCTTTGAAGAGTGCGGGTGAAAAAACACTGATTAAATAATAATTATTCAAGTTTACCGGATCGGTATTGGTACTAGATGCTCCCAGGAGAAAAACCCGCGTCGCGCATAGCTTACTGCTTGTTCATATCCTTCATGCGTTGGTGAAGAAACCTTGTTGGAGTCATAAAGCAGGCGTCCTGGTTAAATTAGTTCTTGAATAAGACGTTCAATCATTTTTACTCTTCGCGGGCGAAAAAGACCGCACCATCCGGTAAACTACCATTATCGTTCGAGAGCAACAAACTCGCAAGCAGTTCGTTAATTGTTCTGAAAATTAACTGAGTAAACCGGAAGTAAATAATCGAGTTTAGTTTTTTGAGACGTTTTTCAAGTAATTCCATAATTCCAAATAATCTTGGTTTGGGCAACCACTATTAAATAGAAGCGAGAGCAAACTCTAGAAACAGGCTATTCCTAAGCGTACCCTTACTCTCGTTAAATCTACAGAATTACTTAGGATTTTTTGACCGGATAGCTTGGTAGATTTTGGTATTTTACTGCCCTTGATTAGCATCATCTCCTGATTAAACTACACATCCTGATTACTGTTCTATATCAATTTCCACCGTTTGCAAATAAATTTGAAGACACAAAAATTTTCGTGAACCAAGAGAATTTACTCATAATTCGATTTTTTTAAGTATTTATACTCAATTATTCTAAATCTATATTATTCAAGTTCGGGAACCCGTACATGGTTATTTCTTGCCAACAGCAGCCATATTTAGTTACATTAGCACTCATGAGTCGAGAGTGCTAAAAAGTAAATTCCTATGGCAGCTGTATCTTTAGTAAGCGTATCCACTGTTAAACCTTTAGGAGACCGCGTTTTCATCAAAGTAAACGCAGCAGAAGAGAAGACCGCAGGTGGTCTGTACTTGCCCGATAATGCACAAGAAAAGCCCCAAGTTGGCGAAGTTGTTGCAGTTGGCGACGGTAAGTATAAAGATGACGGAAATCGCGTGGCTATGGACGTGAAAGTAGGGGACAAAGTTCTCTACTCTAAGTACGCAGGTACTGACATCAAGCTAGGTACCGACGAGTACATATTACTCTCAGAGAAAGATATTTTGGCTGTTGTTAGCTAAAACTTCGTTTGGCTAATTGGCTAACAAGGAATAAAAGTTAGCAATTAGCAATTTATCATTCATGCTTCTACATTCATAAATCGCGACTTTAAGTAACTAAAAACATTATGGCAAAGCGAATTATTTACAACGAAAACGCGCGTCGTGCATTAGAGCGCGGTATGGACATTTTGGCTGAAGCGGTAGCTGTTACCCTTGGTCCCAAAGGGCGCAACGTAGTATTAGAGAAGAAGTTTGGCGCACCTCAAATTATCAACGACGGTGTAACCATTGCGAAAGAAATTGAATTGGAAGACCACGTTGAAAACACTGGTGTTGCCTTAATTCGTCAAGCTGCTTCTAAGACTAACGATGCAGCGGGTGACGGTACTACCACAGCTACAGTTTTAGCGCACGCAGTTGTAAAAGAAGGTTTGCGTAACGTTGCTGCTGGCGCCAATGCGATAATGCTGAAGCGCGGTATTGATAAAGGAACCAATTTCTTGGTTGAAAAAATCAAAGAACACGCACGTCCAGTTGAAGATTCCAAATCAATTGCTCAAGTAGGTTCAATTTCTGCTGGTAACGACGAAGAAGTCGGCGCCATGATTGCTCAAGCAATGGACAAGGTCGGTAAAGAAGGCGTTATTTCCTTGGAAGAAGGGAAATCAATGACCACCGAGTTAGAAATCACCGAAGGTATGCGCTTCGACAAGGGTTATATTTCGCCCTACTTTGCAACCGATGCAGAGCGCATGGAAGCTGTATTCGACGAGCCTTTCTTGCTTCTAACCGACAAAAAGATTGCTTTAGTACAAGATTTAGTACCCGTACTTGAACAAGTAGCGCGTGCTGGTCGTCCTTTGGTAATTTTGGCAGAAGATATTGAAAAAGAAGCACTTGCTACCTTAGTAGTTAACCGTTTACGCGGTGTATTAAACGTAGCTGCTGTGAAGGCGCCTGGTTTCGGCGACCGTCGTAAAGCGATGCTCGAAGATATCGCTGTATTGACTGGTGGTCAATTAATTACCGAAGATGCTGGCTTAAAGCTTGACACAGCCAAGCTTGATATGCTAGGTAAAGCACGTCGTATTACCATTACCAAAGACAGCACCACAATTGTTGCGGAAGGTAACGACCAAGCAGTAAAAACACGCTGCGAACAAATTCGTCGTCAAATGGAAGAAACAGAATCTTCTTACGACAAAGAAAAACTCCAAGAGCGTTTAGCTAAATTGTCTGGTGGTGTAGCAGTTGTTAAAGTTGGTGCTGCTACCGAAACTGAAATGAAAGACAAGAAGCTACGTTTAGAAGATGCTATCAACGCTACCAAAGCAGCAGTTGAAGAAGGTATCGTACCTGGTGGTGGTACAACTCTGGCACACTTGGCACCTGAGTTAGAAGCTTGGGCACAAAGCAACCTCAAAGACGAAGAGTTAATTGGCGCCTTAATTGTATCGCGCGCATTAGCTGCTCCATTAAAGAGAATTGCTGAAAACGCAGGTCAAAACGGCGCCGTTATTGCTGAACGTGTTAAAGAACGAGATTTCAACGTTGGTTTCAACGCAGCAACCAACGAATTCGTTGACATGTTTGAAGCTGGTATCGTTGACCCTGCTAAAGTAACCCGTTCTGCACTGCAAAACGCTGCTTCTATCGCAGGCATGGTACTTACAACCGAATGTATCGTAGTTGACAAACCAGAACCTAAAGATGGGGCGCCTGCTGGTGCTGGTGCTGGCATGGGTGGCGGAGATTTTGATTATTAATTGATCCCCCTCTTGTGGAGCGGGCATCCTTGCCCGCCTCTTTCCCAAAAAACAGTTGCTTCTTCACATAGGAGCAGCTGTTTTTTATGTTTAATTTTTATGGGTTGTGGCACATCTGTCTTGTGGTGTACAGTGATATATTTGTTTTTAAGTTATTAGGCGCAGAGGGCACTTAAGAGTTGAGGAATTAACCACAAAGGCACAAAGGACACAAAGAAAGAAGCTCTTTCTTATTCCCCCGCCATTTCGGGGCTAAGGGGATCAAAACGAGACAATGGTATTTATATATACTGCTAATGGGTAGAATATAAACTTTGTCATGCTGAACGAAACGTAGTGCAGTGAAGCATCTTAGAGATTCTAGCCTGCGGCAAATGCTCCGCCGGAGCGCTACGCTCAGAATGACATTTCTTACCCGTGTTAAGTATAACTTTCCAAACATCTCTTATGACAGACCCCCTTCGGAGGAGGAATTTTACATTGGAATGTCTACACTGTAAATCAAAAATGCGACGTGAGACCGCTCCTTATAGAATTGAGAAAAATGGCTATCATCTAACTTGGAATGCAGTTCCTGCATGGGTTTGTGACCAGTGCGGTGAATCTTTATTTGAAGCGCATGAAGTTGATTTAATCCAAGAAGCTCTTGTGGTGTTAGATAGTATAACTGCTACATTAGCAGCAGTAGGAAACTAATTTTCAAATTGAATTTTATTTTGTTTATTTGCATGTTTTATAAAAATTGGTTGGTAAAGACGCGATTAATCGCGTCTCTACAATGTGCGATTTGATGAAAGATTTAGAATTCCAATATTTTTTAAAAGTAACAATAGGTTTAATAAATCTAAATTTTAGTTAGAGTAAGGTATTAATGAAATAGTCTTTTCCTTCAAACCAGGAAGATTCTCCATGTCCTTTCAGGGTAAGAAGTTCTCCTCTCGAATTCCAAATTTTTATAGTTTTGTCCTCGCTACCACTTGCGAGTTTTTGCCCATCCGGACTAAACGCAACTGATTTAACTTTATCTGAATGTCCTTTTAGATTAGTTCTAAATACAAAGTTTTGCATTTCCATGTTTAACATCTGAAATTTATAAATTTTTTTACTTTGATGATTATAAACCTGAAGAGCTAGTAAGTATTTTTGAGGAGATTTGTCAAAAAAATCACTTTAATTTAAATGAAGCATCTAGAGAAGTATTACTAAACAAGTTTAACGATTTGTATACTAAAAAAGATAAAAACTTTGGAAATGGGAGACTTGTAAGAAATATCTTTGAAAAAACAATCGAGCGACAGGCAAACCGATTAGTCATGCTTTCTGGAGTTGCTAAAGAAGAAATGATAACTATTATGCCTGAAGATATTCCTTAAATAGGCGCCACCTAATTACATGTACTATGATTGTGTTTATATTTATGGCGTTTGCAGAAAGGTTGAATTTTGTGATTCTAATAATTTGCGTTCGACATCGCGGGTTATTTCCAAAGTATCGGTAACTGTTCTTTCTTGTGCAATTTAACCTTGTAAATCATTTGAGGTTGCTAAATAAACACCTTTTAGCAGTTTTTCAATATGAATCTTAACCAATCTTTTCATTTTGATATTTGTTCTGTTTGTATAAAATATGCTTATTTGACGGGCAGGGATGCCCGTTCCATAAGAGGAGTATTAAATTCCTATCATTGTTTTAAATTCTTCTAAGGCTTGAAAATGACCTACTTTCCAGCATCAAACATATATTCCCCACTACGCCCCTGAATCATTTCTGATTCGCGTCCAGGGACAGGCTGATTTTGGGGTTATCAGCAGTAACTAAAAATCCTAGTATTTCATAGGATTTATGAGATTTTTGATTTCAAGATTTAGAAAGCCACACAAAGCGAGTATTCTTAGTGACTATACGGAAAAACCATGTATAAAATAACCCGCTTTGTGATAATTTTTAATATAATTAAGTGACAAACTAGCAAAAATTGTGTGATAATTGTAATTATAAAATTAGTAACTAACGGTGCATTTTATGCCTTCACGAAAGCAAACCTATGTTAAACAGTTATATATAAATACTGACTCAGGTTTGTTTTTGGCAGACTATGCAGCTATTTCTCAAGGCGCATCAATATTTAGTCTCAAAGGCTTACTTGAGAATCAAAAACAATCAAAGTTGAAAACATCGCTCCAAAATGAATTTGCAATTAATAGGCGCCAAGCGTCAAGCATTGTTGCGTTTATAGAAGGTGAAATAAAAAGTGCTACCGAGTCGCGTGCTAGACATATAAAGACATTAGAATCAAAAATAAAAACATTGAAATCATCAGTGGATGCGCTTGAAAAGAAAGTAAAAAAGCATGTTGAATATTTAAAAGCTGTCGCCAAATATAATGCCACTAATAAACTTGGTAAGAAAGCGAAAATATCTGCAAAGCATAAACCTCAATTTGATGATGCTTGTTCAGTAGCGTTTGGTCAAAAAATTGGTACTCATTATCAAGGTGCCAAAAATAAGCTACATCATCAAAAGCGCAAGCTGTATAAAATGATTTGTCAGTTAAAGCATTTAAAATCCTTGCCATTACATGTAAATCTGGGTAATAAAGAAAATATTTATTTTGTAGGTAGTAAAGACGAGTCAAACGGTAATCAAGTATGTCAAATAATTCTCGGTTTGGAAAAACATTCTCTTGATATTTTGAAAATTCGTGTACCCCCGGCTTTGGAACATCGATATGGTAAATATATAGAGATACCTATTAATTTAAATGGCTATGGTGATACAGAAATACGCTCCGCATGGGCATCCGGGCAGGCGATTACTTATCGTATTATTCAACGTAAATATGGTGTTTGGGAAGCACACATCACAGTTGATGTTTATCGACCAATTACATCCGAAACGGTAATGTTAGGTTGTATCGGTGTAGACCTTAATCTAAATTCAGTGGCTTGGTGTAAGGTAAATGCGGATGGTAATCCCAAACGATTTGGAGACATTGAATTTAATTTACATAGTTTATCACATCATCAAACCGAGGCAGTCTTAGCAGAAGTTATCACACAATTAACTACATTGGCACTCGCTTTTAAATGCCCTATTGTTATTGAAGAATTAGATTTTGAGATCAAGAAGGCACAACTGAATAGTGGCATTTCTCATCAACGGTATAATCGAATGATTTCAAGTTTTGCTTATAACCGTTTTTATGAATTACTATCCAGTAGATGTTTCAAATTAGGAATAAAATTAATTACCGTAAAACCTGAATATTCATCATTGATTGGACTCACAAAATTCATGTCCAATTATGGGATGAATTCAGGTACCGCAGCCGCATTAGTTCTTGCGCGCCGTGCAATGAATTATTCTGAGGGGGTTCCAGCCAGAACCGCCTACTTTGATCAGGAATCAAAGAAGCACGTCTGGTCACACTGGAACCGCCTGTCTAAAAGAGTGAAAGGTGCAGCCCGACACTCTTTCTTTCAGCCTAGGCCAACAGCCTCTTCTAGCTTACGCAACGGAACTACCTCTAATGGTGTTCTTGAATTTGGTAATTCGGTTGCCAATGGGTATATTGACTCAGGTGGATTAAATAACCCGAATGAACAGACGTTTGCAAGCCCACACGGGCGGTTAGAATGCCATCCTGAAACGGATGGAGGAAATCGTACAACGAACCGCGATTGTGCGTAGGTTTAGGAAGTCCAGATTTTCCTAGATTTTTTGAAGCGGTGTGGCTTTATTATTGGATTCTGTAAAAAAATTGTAATTCATATACTACACTCCAGCCTTTGCAGGCAAAAGACAGCCATGAGTGTTTTATTCAAGGCTAAATAGAAAATATATTTGGCGCGGAGAGGTGGAATTAAACGCACCATCACCCAGTTGGAAACGATAACCTTAATTTCTGCGTCCCTTTCGGGCAAGTTAGCGAAAAAAAGAATCTCTGGGCGTCCTATCGTTAGACGACCTCCGCACGAATAAATTTTTGCGGAATGCAGGACTCGAACCTGCGAATGGAAGAACCCGATAACCCTCAATTATTCGGTCTTTTCAGACAAGTTCCTTCCCAAGGATGTAGAACTCTACCTAACTGAGCTACCTGCCACACGAGTAATTTAATTTACACATTACAAGCAACGAAATTTGTGTTTCCCTCTGTAATATTTAATGTAGTATGTGTATTACAATATGTCAACAGGGATTTAAAAATATTATTTGACCAATTTTTGGATGCTAGGAGAGGCGCCTGCAAAATAATGAAAAATAGTGGTTTCTGAATTACTACCCAATCCTCAAATTACCAAATTTGGTACTACTGGTTAGGTTAACCAGTAGTACTGCTGGCTTAATTTACTTATAGACTGGTGCCTAGTGGTCTGTGCCATAAGTTTTGGTGAGTTCTTTCTCCTTATTTCTTTCTTTGCGTCCTTTGCGTCCTTTGCGGTTCGTTTTTTCTACACCTCAAAATTAATGTCTCTATTTATCAAAGTGCCTCTCTAGTAAAAATAAACAGATGTACTGCACAGGCAGGATGCCTGTGGCACAACTGTGGTACAAGATATCAAAATAGTGTTATGGGTTTTTAACTTCTTGTTTATCTGTTAGCTTCCAGGAACGTCCTTGACAATGAACGTAGCTGTCTTTAACTTCAACGCCAAAAATTTGCGCTCCTAGTTCAAGTGCTTCTTTCCTTTCTTCCTCTGTTAAGTAACTGTTGTCTACTGGGCGCCTTGGGTCTCCACCGGCGTCTAAATATCGGGAGCGGGCTTGGGCAAAAAGTTCATTTAACCTTTGATATTGCTGCTTTTGCTTTTGTGTTGGTTCTTTCATATATCTGATGCCCACGAAGTTGGAATTATTTCCCCATCTTGTAGAACAAGTGCTATTGGTAAAATAGAACTAAGAGTACTAATAAGATAAAATCCTCTCTCTTCATCATAAAGCATACCCTCTAGTAACTCCAATGTTTCGAGCGCATTCAGTACTAGATATTGAGCTTCTGTTGGCTCCATGTGATGTCAAATTTTGTGTAGATGAACTTTCAAAATTCTACAGGAATGAATACACTTTGAACTAATGTACTATTTAACACTAGGGAGTCTATTTTTTGCTTATATAATTAAGTACAGAAAACAGTACAAATCGAAATAATAAGAACCGGGTTTCTTGGTCATAACTTGTAATACAAACGAATATTTTGCTTAGAAACCCGGTTTCTACTCAGTATATAAATGTATCAAATAATACTAGTAAAGATTTTTTTTCCATTTTTGCCTATAATTTTGCCATGTTTATCTTTTGGCAAAAGTGTGGCTTTGGTTGTTGTTTGACTGGGAATTTTTCCGGCAAAACTACCTTGTATACAAATATGTATCGCACTTTTTGCCAAGATGATATTATTTCCCAACTTGCAAAATAATTACTGGGTAATAATCGGCATGAGTGAAAAAACAATTGAAAGCTACGGGAAGGGTTTTCTCGTTTTGCTTTTGCCCATCTCTTTTCTGGTTGTTTTCCTGGTTTCTACCTGGCGTATTTGGCTGGGTCTGATTTTGCTGATAACGAGTATTAATCTTTGGCAACGCTACCAATGGGATAAGTGGTGCGAGGGAGTTAATCCTATGTTCCATCAGCTAATTCAGCAAAACCAGGGTAGTGTTACTCCTATGGATTTAGCTGTTAGGGGTAATTTTTCTGGAGATAAGGCTAAACGCTTTCTTGATACGAAAGCTTCTGAATTCGGCGCCAGTGTTCTCAATACTAACGATGGAAAACAAGTTTACTACTTTATGACTGCTAATATTCTTGGCAGCATATTTGATAGCAGCGAACCTGTTAAGCAAGAGCCAAGAAAAAGCTCGACGACTTCAATGCCTCTTTTAGCGGCGCCAACGACAACGCCATTCATAATTGAGGAAAAACAACCTGCGTTAGTAGTAGCAGAAACATCAACAGCAACACATCAAGTCAAAGAAGCTGAATTAATACAAGCTGAAGTACCCGAAACGGATAATAAAGAAACTGAAGTACAACAAGCAGAAGTTAAGCACGCTCTGTCACAAGATGATGAATTGCTACAAGCTGAATTACCACAAGCTGAAGTCAAAGAACCAGAACAAGTTCATGAAGCAACAAAAACACTAGCGCAACAGTTAGTGTTTGGTTCATTGATTCAATCTGAACTTGCTAAAAGGTTAAGTGTATACTCCAGTACAGTCTTTAAACGGCGTGATGACCCAGATTTTCCCGAATGGAGTCGTAACCGAGACCCTGACGGTATCGCATGGAGGTATGACCGCAAAGCTAGGGAGTTTTTCCCAATTGAGAAAGGGTAAATGGGAAAGGGGAAAAGGGGAAAACCTTTACCCTTTACCCCCTTCTATTCCTATGGCTTCATTTATCGAAGTCAATCCTCGTTGTTCAAGTAACACAAGCAAACCCTTAAGAATACGACGTATCATCCAAGGCCCCTCATATATCCAACCTGTATAAATTTGGACTAAGCTGGCGCCTGCGGTGATTTTTTCCCATGCATCTGCGGCAGTAAATATTCCACCTACGCCGATAATTGGTATTTGTCCTTGAGAATGTTTGTAAATGTAACGAATTATTTCTGTTGAACGGCCGCGTACTGGCGCCCCACTAATTCCACCAGCTTCTTCTTGAGGTGATTTCCCTGTTGCTATAAATTGCGTTTTTAAGTTATCGCGACGAATTGTAGTATTTGTAGCTATAATTCCCGCTAACTTATAATTGAGCGCTAATTCGATAATGTCGGATATTGTCTCCCATTCTAAATCTGGCGCTATCTTGACAAATATCGGTTTTTGTGGTGTGGAATTTTCTTGACTTAATGCTTCTAAGATAGAAGAAAGCATAGTAGCATCTTGAAGCGCGCGTAATCCAGGTGTATTAGGGGAAGAAACGTTAACGACAAAATAATCACCACAATCTTTGAGTAAGCGAAAAGTGTCACGGTAATCAATAGCAGCAGCTTCAAGCGGTGTAATTTTTGATTTGCCTAGATTAACACCAATGGGTATGGGTAAAGTTAGGTTATTTCGTACTTCTGCTAATCTATGAGCCATATCAACCGCACCTGAATTATTGAAACCCATTCGATTAAGCGCTGCATTATCTTCGGGTAAACGAAATAAGCGAGGTTTTGGGTTGCCTGGTTGGGGATGAAAAGTCACAGTCCCTAATTCGGCAAACCCGAATCCTAAGCTTCCCCATACTGGTGCGGCAACTCCATCTTTATCAAACCCAGCAGCTAAACCAACTGGGTTGGGAAAATGCAATCCAAACAGATTTTGTTCTAAACGTTTGTCAAACAGGCAAAATGATTGCCGCAAGCGCTGGTTTACCCACCTAGTGCTTGGACTATAACAAATCTCACTCAGCCAATTTAAGCTGCGAATCGTTGAAGAGTGCAGTTTCTCCGGGTCAGCTTTCACCGCATTGAATAATAATGGGCGAATTACAAGTTGGTATATATCTTTCATTTTGATAACTATCGATAGTATTTGGGCATCTTAAGTACAAACCAGCTATATTAATTCTTACTAGACGACCGCTTCTATGGGGCAGCCACAACGACCAATCGGCGCTGAACAGCATATTATCTCTTTAGGGCGTGTCTTACAAAGCCTGCGAGAAGAAGATAATATTGATGTTCTAATTCAAACTATTATTACTTTTGTCAAAGAACAATTTGACTACAACTTGGTATGGGTGGCGCT
Source organism: Calothrix sp. PCC 7103 (assembly GCF_000331305.1). GTDB lineage: Bacteria > Cyanobacteriota > Cyanobacteriia > Cyanobacteriales > Nostocaceae > Dulcicalothrix. The sequence goes on from NZ_KB217478.1 coordinate 3,971,107, forward strand.
TTACGACCGCTTAAATCATATAGTAATTGGCAAGGGAGGATTTTCACCCGGAAATGATAATGGTTATTTAAATCAGCGATTAGTTCTAAGTCCCGGAGATTTATTAGAACAAGTAGTTATTGAACAACGTCCTGTTGGTGTTGCTGACTTGCGGGCAGAAGCGCGCGCAGAAGTTTGGCAAGAATTAGCTAAGAAGCATCAAATTCAAGGAACTATCATTTTACCTATTCGCTATAAAGACCGCTGTTTAGGTTTACTTATGCTTGGTTCGATTCGTTGGGGATATCTTTTACCAACTGATGCTAAAGCAAGATTGATGATGGTACTAGGTGAATTAGCCGCAGCGTTACACCAGTATGAGCTTGACTGGCAGCAAAAACATACGAAGCGTCTCGAAGAACCTTTATTAAACTTGTTACAAAAATTACAAGCCTCTAATAATTTAATGCAGCGTGTAGAAGCTGTAGTTAAAGCTGTACATGAATTCACGGCGCCAACTCGTACTCATATTTACTGGTATGAACGCGAAGGTCGGTATTTTTGGCGCCGTTTTAGCAGTCACTCAAATGGCAACACACAAAAGTATGATAAAAACCAAACTGGGATAGGTTCAATTACAGTTGAGGAGTTAAGCGATTTTTACTATGCTTTGGCAACGAATGAAATTGTTGCTATTGGAGAAGGGCGAAGTTCACTCAAAAGCCATTTTACTGCTCAGTTGATGCAACGCTTACAGGTTCGGTCTTTATTAGCGGCGCCAATTATTTGCCAAAAGGATTTAATCGGTTTTTTAGCTATCGAAGCAATGGAAGCGCGCATATGGAAAGAAAACGATAAAAGTTTTGTTCAAGGTGCAGCTGGTTTGGTATCGCTTGTAGCACCTGCTGAAGAAATGGAAAACACAATTAAGCAAATTCGAGGTGATGCTGATTTAACTAGCGAAGTCGCAAAAGGAATATATAGTGAACGTGATTTTGAGCAGACCCTGAGCAATTGCGCTAAAAAAATTCTGGAACGACTTGGTGCCATGCGATTTGTGCTTCTGTACTATAATCATGACCACAGTAAGTACGAAATTTTGTTTCAAACTCAACCTCTTTGGAGGCGCCCGTTCAATTTTGACTTTGAAGGTTTGCGTGAAGTTGATTGGCTACTTTTACAGCGTTCAGATGAAGCAATCGCAATTGAAAACTTAGAAGAAGATTTACGGTTTTTTAATTGGCGTTCTTGTTTGCTCGAAGTTGGGGTTCGTTCTTTTGTTATAACTAACTGTCAGGGTGGAAATGCACCTGAAACGTTAATGCTAATTACATACGAAAGCAAACGATCTTGGACAGCAAGAGAAAGAGAATTAGTTCAAATTGTTGGTCAGCAAGTAGGTGTAATTACTAGGCAGCGGCAGTTATATTTTAACGGCGAGCAAAATACTAAAATTATGCAAAGCTTCCAAGAATCATTACGAATTTTGGAACAAGCACAAGGCGCCACCAATACAGAACCAGATAATAGAAATCTAGAAATTATTTCTTTGCGCCAAATTGCTGGCGTTCTTAACTGTCATTTAGTGTTAATGCTATCTTGGACACCTAATTCACAATATGCTGAAATAATTCCTGGCTTCATTAATGGTCAAGAATTTGCTGTATCGAGCGAAATTTCTGTGCCAATATTAGGCGAAGCTTTGATACAGTGGGCGTTAGGCAGTGAATCAATGATGCTTATTACAGTCCAAGACTTGCCCGAAGATACACGTAAATGGCTACATGGTTCAAGTATTGGTCAAATTTTAATAGCAGCATTACGTACAGACCCTGCTTACAAACCTACAGGTGTAGTGGTGATAGGTGATAATATTGCACGTCGTTGGTCTGAGCAAAGCTTGAGTGCAGCATCCATGTTAATTAGTCAACTCGCTTGGTCACGACGTTTTCGTCAAGTATCACAAATATTGCTTGAATCAAAACAAGAGTTACAGCAAATAAACTGGTATAAACACCGAAGATTTGAAGAGAACCATCGTACAGCAAACTCTTTGATTAGCCAAATTAAAGCGTTAGGTGTTCCGAATAACGAATTTACACAAGTGCGCTATCAGCAAATTCTACGCCAGTTAGAAAGTACTTATTCATCAGTAACTGGCTTACTTGAAGAGGAGCAATGGCAGTTACAGTTTAGTAAGGCAAAAATGCCTATTGCCAGCTTATTAAAACGTTCACTAGAACGAGTCGATAAATGGCTCAAAGAGAAAAAATTATGGGTGGGAGTACATGGTTTAGGGCAAAATACAGTTGATAGTACAGGTAATACAGAACTAACATTAGGAAAAACTAACTTAAGCTTATCGCAATACTCGTTAATCGTTTTTGGTGATGTTGCAAAAATAGAATTAATAATAAATGAAATTTTAATAGCTGCTGTAGAACGTTCTGTACCTGGAGGAAGAATAGACTTTTGGTGTCGGCGCCTGGAAAATAATAGATTAGAGCTTTCGATTACCGATAATGGTATTATTAATGCTCAATTACTGGCAGAATTATATCAAGATAGTTCAAAAGATGTACTTGTATCTAAGTATATAGACAATTACCCGGGTTTACACTTGTTTATTAGTCAAAATTTGGTAAGGCAAATGGGAGGAGAGTTAAACTTTTACCAGTTACCAGATGGTCGCGTTGTTAGTCGGTTATTGCTAGCGTTGGCTGTTAAATAATTATAGGGGACGGGGCAAGAGAAAGCCCATCCCACAATATGGTTAATCTATTAGGACTGATTTATCGCGTAGACCTCTTTGTTAAAACCAGTAAGAATATTACCTTGAATATTGGCTAAGTTAATTTTATGTTATAGGATTATTACCATTATTTGTTAATCGGTAATAGATGTAGGCAAATTTAACTTATGCAGATACTTTAAGTTTGAGAAAAGTATATAATATGGTTCCACCCTTGATAAATCTCAACATTATTCTGTAAACCATTTATGGCACCCGCTCGTTCTAAGTCTGACCTGCCAACAAAAATATGTCCGGTTTGTGGGCTTCCGTTTACTTGGCGCAAAAAATGGGAAAAGAACTGGGACGAAGTAAAATATTGCTCTGAAAGGTGCCGTCGTCGGCGTTCGCAAGCTAAAACTGAAGATTCATGATTAAATATACGGAGTTACACAGGTGCGACCTAAATTAATTGTTCATGGTGGGGCAGGTAGTTCGCTTAAAGGTAAAGGTGGCGTTGAAGTAGTACGCCAGTCGCTATATAAAGTGTTAGAAGAGGTTTATGCTTTACTAGTATCTGGTGCTTCGGCGGCAGAAGCAGTAGTACATGGTTGCCAATTGTTAGAAGATGACCCACGTTTTAATGCTGGTACTGGTTCTGTACTGCAATCTGACGGGCAAATTCGCATGAGCGCTTCCTTAATGGACGGCGCCTCTCAAAGTTTTAGTGGTGTAATTAATGTTACACGAATACAAAATCCAATTAATTTAGCGCATTTTCTCCAGTCATCTCCCGACCGAGTGCTATCAGATTTCGGCGCTTCGGAGTTAACACGAGAATTGCAGGTACCTAGTTATAATCCGCTTACAGATTTACGTTTAGAAGAATGGCTACAAGAACGTCAGGATAATTTCAAAAAGACAATGGCTGGGGTGGTAGCAGAAAAAGAATTAGTTGAAAGTGGTGCTGGTAGAGGCACGATTGGTGTTGTTGCTTTTGACACTTCTGGGAGAATCGCTGCTGGCACTTCTACTGGTGGTAAAGGGTTTGAGCGTATTGGTCGTGTTAGTGATTCTGCTATGCCTGCTGGCAATTATGCTACTCAGTATGCTGGTGTTAGCTGTACTGGTATTGGTGAGCATATTCTGGATGAATGCTTGGCGCCGCGTATAGTGGTGCGGGTTACAGATGGAATGTCTTTGCTTGAAGCGATGCAGCGTTCGTTTGATGAGGCAACTCAAAATGAGCGTGATTTTGGCGCCATTGCGATTGATGCTAAGGGGACGATTGCATGGGGTAAGACTAGCGAAGTCCTTTTGGCAGCTTATCACAATGGCGAAAAGATGAACGATATTTTGGAACTGCCTGATGAACCACAAGTAGGGAGTGCGGAGAGTTAAGTAGGGTGCGTGAAAGCCATTACAAATCTGTGTAATTTAAAATCAAAGTGCTTTCACGCACCAGTTAGGCGCCAAAGTGATGGTGCGTGAAAGCAGTTTAATATTCTGTTACATTGATAGATTTTAATAGCTGTCACGCACCCTAGGTATTCTCTTCTCGTTTTTTTGATACCCAGCCAGGTTTGAGGACTGGTTGGGGACGCGCTATTACTAGGCAGTCGTCTGGAATATCTTGAGCAATTGTTGAACCTGCGGCTATATATACGTTTGAACCTAGGTTAAGTGGCGCCACTAAAACGCTATTGGAACCTGTTTTTGTGTTGTCACCAATTGTAGTTGGGTGTTTTTTGAAGCCATCGTAGTTCGCAGTAATGGTTCCGGCGCCGATGTTTACTTTGGTGCCTGTTGTTGTGTCACCTAAGTATGAAAGGTGAGCAACGTTCGTTTTTGTGCCCAATTTAGTGTTTTTCAATTCTACAAAATTACCAATGCGGCATCCTTCACCAACATGAGCATGACCACGTAAGTGGGCGTAGGGTCCAATGCGAACACCTGCTGCAACACTACTATCAGTAATTACTGAAAACTGTACTGAAACGTTTTCACCAATTTTACTGTTTTCTATTAAACTTCCTGGCCCAATTGTAGAGCCTGTATGAATTATCGTTGAACCTCGCAGGTGGGTTTGCGGCTCAATAATTACATCTGGGTGTAACTCAACGGTCTCATCGATTGTGACGCTACTTGGGTCAACTATTGTTACACCTGCTGCCATCCACTGATTTTTTATTCGATTTTGCAATATCTCGTAAGCGCCTGCTAATTGAAGTCGGTCGTTAATACCTAAAATTTCTTGGTAATCTTCGACATCTACTGCCATTACTGGTGAAACTTGTGTAACGGCATCTGTTAAGTAATATTCTTTCTGAGCGTTATTTGCCTGTAAGTGAGGTAGTACTTGTGCTAAATCTTGCCAGCGGAAGCAGTATATTCCTGCATTGATGCGAGTACATAGCTTTTGTTCTGCTGTACAATCTTTGTCTTCAACCATTTGCTGCACAAATTTTTTACCACCATCACCATCACAAAAAACACGCCCGTAACCTTTGGGGTCGGGCAAATGCGCGGTCAGAATAGTTGCAGCATTTTGATTTTCTCGATGGGTTTGCAAGAGATTACTTAAAGTTTCGGGACGCAGCAATGGCACATCCCCATTTAAAACTAGTAAGTCACCTTCATAACCTTCCAAATGCGGTAGTAGCTGTTGGATAGCGTGCCCTGTTCCTAACTGCTGAGTTTGTTCAACAAACTCTATATTGGGTATTGGCGCCATCGCAGTTTTGACGAACTCAGCTTGGTACCCTACTATTATTATCCGCCGCTTTGGTTGCGCCTTATCAACGCTCTTTAAGACTCGCTCGACAAGCGATAGCCCACCTAATTTATGTAAAACCTTGGGCAGGGTGGATTTCATTCTTGTGCCGCGTCCAGCCGCCAGAATTGCTACTACTACCATAATTAGCGATACTGCATGTGTGAATTGCTTATCAAAGCTGGAGATACTCCGCTTTCTTTGTTCAGACCCAAATAATACCAGCTAATCATCCACAATCGAAATGTTAACCGCTTACATTTCGATTTAGTTGGATTTAATTTCTGGATTTGATTGCCAGGAGCGAATAAAGTCAGCAAATTTTTTCATCAATTCAGGATTACGCCAACCTCGTTTAGTTTCTTCTTCCATCGTAGATAGCGCTTCTTCTGGTGTATAAGCCTTTTTATAAGGACGTTCACTCGTTAAAGCATCATAAATATCAATAATTTGAAAAATTTGTGCCAATTTGGGTATTTCATCCCCTTTAAGACCATCAGGATACCCCGAACCATCCCATCGCTCATGATGGTGCCTAATAATTGGTATGACCCCACGTGTACTACGCAAAGGCTGACAAATTTCTTCCCCAATCAAGACGTGTAGACGCATTGTCTTCCATTCTTCGTCTGTCAGCTTGCCCTGCTTGAGCAATATCGCATCGGGGATACCAACTTTACCAATATCATGTAGGTTGCCTCCCCACATTAAATCGCGAATTTCGTTACGGGAGAGTTTCAGATATTCACCAAATTCTTTACCCAACTCTATTAAGCGTTCGCAGTGATCCCCAGTATTTGGGTCGCGACTCTCAATTGCCCGTGCTATTGAAAATAATACTTTTTCAGCATGGTCAAGGTCTTCGTTCAAACGCTTTTGTCGCACTAGCGATTTTACGCGCGCTGCTAATTCTAAACGGTCAAAGGGTTTAGTTAAAAAGTCGTCTGCTCCAACTTCAATACCGCGAATACGAGAAGTTCTATCGTTTAAAGCTGTAATAAAAATCACAGGAATCAATCGGGTTTGCTCGTTTTGCTTGATTCGTTGGCAAACTTCAAACCCGTCCATTTCTGGCATCATGACATCAAGCAGTATTAAGTCTGGTGACGAATGAGCAATAAGTTCTATTGCACTAAAACCGCTATCGGCTTCAATGATTTCATAACCCTCCATCGCCAATAAAGCCACAGATGTCATTCGACTAGCTGCATGGTCATCAACGACGAGGATTTTTGGTGTATCACCATCAAATATATCCACTTGTGATTCGGCTTGCTGCGTTCTTGAAACCAATGATTCATGACCTGAATCAGCCTTTTGGTTTGTCCAAGATGATATGGCTTCAACTTTTTCAAGCATCAGGTCTTGTTTTGATAAGCCCAAGGGATAAGCTTGTGCTTTTTGCAATCCTAAAGCACTATTTGAACCAATATCATTTACTTTCTCTGAGGGGTTTGACCCACTCGCAACTCTTTCGGTAGAACCTGTATAATTGGATTTCAAAACCACAGAGGCGCTCCAATTCTTAAAACAATTTAAATTTATATACTGTACTGTTCAGCTTGGTTTTAAATAGTTTTGCGTCATACTGTAACTTTTCACGTTAAGTCAGAATTTAATAATTGTCAATTGTCATGTATAGATGACGTTTAACTTTTGGTAGTTGTCACCTTCATAAATTCCTAACATTCGTATTGACTTACAATACAACGCAAACTTAATCTATTTATGTTTAAGCAAACCAGCGCGTTTTTCATCTTTTAAGGCATCTGAGAAAATTGTGGTCAAAATTCCCCACCTATCTTTCTAGTATGGGCAATTTGAGCAAATCTTAAATCAGGTTTTATACGGAGATTTGTTCGCATGACTGTGCAAAATAAGTCGCTTGTCTTGTTAAATTTATTTTTGGAACCTAACTAAACAATACAGTATTTTTTTTATTGGTAAGCAACTTATGTATTTTCCCATAAAATTTATTAGCAATTATCAAACTACTGTAAAGTTACTTATCGCAGTGACGATTTATTCACTTTTGCAGTGATTCTGATCACAATTACTTTATATACTCTATTGATGTTTTTGATTATAAGTATAATAAAATACCAAAAACCACTAAGTAGTTGGATTTGCTGATGACCAGCGTTTCCGCCAAGAAGACGTAGTTTCAAGCGCACTCGAATTTTGTTCCAGTCGGCGCCGTTCTAGAATGATTTGTGCTTGGTCTTGAAGTAACGGGTCACGATAAGGAATTGCAGCACGTGTATATAAGTGTTCGAGTTCAGCAGTTGAAAGGGGAGATTGTTGCTTCAATAACTGAAGACATGCAGGATGTGCTGCAACAGTACCAGGAGTTTTTCTGCCTACAGGAGGTGTTGAAGCGATAATTAAACCAGAGAGCAAAAGTGCTGTACGTACTGCTGCAGAACATGAGTAAGTAGCTAGTAATCCTTCCTGGTGTAGACATTTGGAAACAAGCGCTATAAATTCAATTGTCCACAATTGTGGACATTGTGGAGGAGAAAAGGGGTCTAGGAAAATAGCGTCTGCCTGAAATGAGTCTACTAGTACTTGTTTAATTGTAGTTCGAGCATCACCAATCAATAAAGATGCTTTCAGGTTATCTTTTTCTACGTAATACGTAGAAGAGAGTTTTGTCAAGATATCTAGATATTCAAAGTCCCAGTCAGCATACAAACTATGACTTAGCGCTGCACGTGGTACTGCTGGGTTGAACTCTAAACCAATGACTTCAATACGGCAGTTTGGATTCTGGCGCCAAATAGTTTGCAGCGCAGCAGCAGTGTTATATCCTAGTCCATAGCAAATATCTAAAATTCGGATGGTATGCCCTTTGGTTAGGTTTGTCGCTCTTTGAGATAGCTGTGTCGGAACAACAAATTTTTGAAAGCTTTCTTGTCTGGCGCCAAAATGGCTATGATATGACTCTTCAAATTCTTCGGAGAAGAAGGTGAAAGAACCGTCTGCTGTTGATTGGGGGATAAATTGTTCGGGCATTTCGGACATTACGTTCGATAATAGTTTTAGGAATTAATAAAAATACAAGTACTAGTAATTATGAATGTGGTTTTTGCTCCCTGGCTTGTTGAGCATTTAAATGATTCTGAAGTCGTGATTATCGATTGTCGATTTTCGCTTAATGACTCAGATTTAGGAAAACAACAGTACCAGCAAAGCCATATTCCAGGCGCCTATTATCTGGATTTAAATGAAGACCTTTCTGCAACAGTGGGTACGCATGGAGGAAGACATCCTTTACCAAATTTAGCTTTGTTAGCGGTAAAACTATCAAAAATGGGTATAAATCACCAAACATTAGTTGTAGCATACGACGATTCACGACTTGGATTTGCCGCACGCTTGTGGTGGTTACTGCGCTATATGGGACATGAAAGAGTTGCGGTTTTAAATGGAGGGTTTAGCGGATGGTTATCATTATCGTATCCACTTAGTTCGGAAGTTAGGGAAGCATCATCCAGTTCTCAAAACATTATTTTTACTGAACACGTCCAATCAAATATGGTAGTAGATATGGACGAAGTAAAGAATCGTAAAGATTTACCAGGTGTAGTTTTAATCGACTCTCGTGAGAAAGAACGTTACTTGGGTATCCGGGAACCTATTGATAAAATCGCTGGGCATATAGAGGGTGCTGTAAACTATCCTTGGCAATCTGTAACTGATGGTTCAGGGTACTTACTTAATGTTGAAGAGCAGCAACAGCGTTGGCAAGACATCAAAAACAGCGAAGAAATTATTGTTTATTGCGGTTCTGGTGTTACTGCATGTGTAAATTTACTATCGTTAGAATTAGCGGGTTTTCGTAATACAAAGCTTTATGCTGGTAGTTGGAGTGATTGGATTAGTTATTGACTTAAAATCTGCCGATTTCCCAGTTGTAATTTATACTAAAAAACCACCCATCGAAGTTAATCTTGGGTTCTGTAGAATTACCTAGTGTTACTCCTCCTTGAACACTAATACTACTGGTGTCGGTAGCTTTATAGTTAAAGTGTGTGAATAATCGATGATACAAGTCTTCGCGATTACGCTGGGTAAAGTCGGAAAGAGTAAGTTGATAATCTAAACCGACGTTAAGCGATTGTTGTAGATAATAACTTAATGAAAGCCATAACGAGTTTGTGATACGGTCACGTCTTTGGGGGACTTCAGCTAGGTTCCAGCGAAATTCGTAAAAACTGTCGAGTGCTAATGGAGGCGCCAGAAAGTCTCTACGTCCTAATGATAGGTGGAATGAATTCTCATTAAGAAATCGGTCGCCAGATGCGAATTCAAAGCGTTTGCTGTTTCTGGCATAAAACAATTGTTGGTTGCTCCAACCAATTTCGCCGTACATGCGACGAGTAAGTTGTTGATATAAATCTACATTTAAACGTACTTGATTGTAGTTAAATTCCGATTGATTGATGTAGCGAATAATATTGGCATCAAGTGAACCATTTAAAAATGTTCTTGGTCCTAGTCGTAAATTTGTACTAGCAAATGTAACGCCAGAATATATCAATCCGTCTTCGATAGGGTCTACTTTTGAAGCAAAAAGATTGTTTGTTTGAAAAAAACTAACTCGTCCTAGCACATAACCGATGGGTTCAGATGGTTTTGGTGGAGTTTTTACTGGTTGTTGAGGTTGAGTTGGTAGCGGTGGTTGTTCAACTGGTTTTACAACGATAGTGCCTAGTTCTGGTGTTTGAGGTTTGGCAATAATTTGTCCAAGTTCTCCGTTACTAGTTTCAGCCGCAGATTGATTATTTTTCTTAAGAAGACGCATAAGGCTTTCTAACCTTTTACTGTAGTCAATATCAGGTTTATCTAGACGTTGTTCTATTTGCGTTGGGGTAGGCGCCGCAGGTTCATTTGGTTGTGCCTCAACTTGTGGAGGTTCTGCTGGCTTTTGGGCATTGCTGCTGTCTTGTGGCTGTTCTGGGGTTGATTGAACTATAGTTATTGACTCTACTAAATCAGGTTGTTCTATATTGATTGAATTTAAGGGTTGACTATTTGTCTGGGGCAGGAACTTGGGCAACACTTGTGTAGTCTGTGTTTGTTGTTCATGCAAATTTACAGCGTTATCACGAAAAGATGGTATATTTGATACATTCGGGGATAATTGCCATTGTGTGGCGCCTATTGCTATTGCTGCATCTAGTTTTACCATATACTGACAGCTAGTACTGAAAGTTAGTGAAATCCACAATGACCAACAGTTTTTAAGTTTCTTTGGTTGCATCTTTACGGCATCGTTTAGAAAAATCAGACTACAAACTATTTATTGAAGTTTCAATTATCTAACAGAGTGTAACGTACAGTTAATATCAGGGTTGAGTCTGGGTTGTACTTAAGTATATACTTAAGTAGCAGTGATGTTATATAATTTGCATACCTAATATTTTACCTATTTCGGCTATCGAAATTGCGATTAGTAAATAACTTATAGCCTGCTGGAATGTTTTTTATTTTTTAGATTTGATAATTTTTAAGCAAAAATACGTATATAAACTTGTTAAAACAAGCAATAGACCTAGAAATCTACCCCTTGAATTGTTTTTACGTGGTTGAGTATGAGTAAAAATTCTAAACTGCAACAAATGTTTCGTAAGTTGTTGCCACTTCTGGTGATTAGTTTGTCAGGGGTAGCAATACCTGTATCGAACCAAGCTAATGCCCAGACACCCTTAACTAGGGCTGTAATTCGAGATTTGCGTAACTTAGTACAGCTAATGCCTCAACGTCAGCCAAGACGTAGGGCACAGCGTTCGGATGCCATGATACCTGGGGATGGTTTATCTACAGGAAGACTATCGTTGGCTGATTTGCGCTTCAACGACGGTTCTTGGGCACGGGTTGGAGAACAAGCAGTATTTCAGTTTTTACCGCGAACCAGAAATTTTACGCTTAATAACGGTACCGTATTATTACTTATTCCTCCAGGACGAGGAAGAACAAATATTAGAACACCAAGTGCTGCTGCCGCAATTCGTGGTTCAGCGTTGTTTGTACGTTATGATAAAGCTACAGATACTACAATTGTTGGCGCCCTTACAAATAGTGGAATTGAAGTATTTAACAAAGATGCTTCTAGCAGCCAAGTTCTCCAAGCTGGGCAAATGATGGTTGTTGTCAAGGGTAAATTTCAGGGACTATATGATTTTGACCTGCGAACTTTTTATGACACAAGTGATTTAGTGCGAGGACTTGATTTAACACGTCAAAATCCAAATACAACCAGTGACCCAGCGCTTAGTAGTGTTCAAGCCGAAACTTCAGCAGCTTTAGCCAAGCAATCACCAATATCGGGCCCAGGTACTATCAAAGACCCATCATTTGTCAAATTATCTACAACCTCCGAAGAAACATCTGATACATCAGTATATCTACCAGAAAGTGACAAAGTAGATGCCATAGTGGATTATTCGCAAGTTCAACCGAATTTCAGTCAGCGTAATAACCGCAATAACTCTACGGCAGAAGATGATACAAAACCACCTGTAGACCAAACTCCTAAACCTGAAGTCCCAAATCCTAAACCCGAAGTCCCAAATCCTAAACCCGAAGTCCCAAATCCTAAACCCGAAGTCCCAAATCCTAAACCCGAAGTCCCAAATCCTAAACCCGAAGTCCCAAATCCTAAACCTGAAGTACCAGACCCTAAACCTGAAGTACCAGACCCTAAACCCGAAGTCCCAAATCCTAAACCCGAAGTCCCAAATCCTAAACCCGAAGTCCCAAATCCTAAACCTGAAGTACCAGACCCTAAACCCGAAGTCCCAAATCCTAAACCCGAAGTCCCAAATCCTAAACCCGAAGTCCCAAATCCTAAACCTGAAGTCCCAAATCCTAAACCTGAAGTCCCAAATCCTAAACCTGAAGTCCCAAATCCTAAACCCGAAGTCCCAAATCCTAAACCCGAAGTCCCAAATCCTAAACCCGAAGTCCCAAATCCTAAACCTGAAGTCCCAAATCCTAAACCTGAAGTCCCAAATCCTAAACCTGAAGTCCCAAATCCTAAACCTGAAGTCCCAAATCCTAAACCTGAAGTCCCAGACCCTAAACCTGAAGTCCCAAATCCACCGTCTGATTCAACAACAGACCCATCAACTAGACCAAGTACTTAAGTTTACATAACGGTTCTATACTGCTAATGGGTAGAATATAAACTTTGTCATGCTGAACGAAACGTAGTGCAGTGAAGCATCTTAGAGATTCTTCGCTACGCTCAGAATGACATTTCTTACCCGTGTTAAGTATATATCATTAATGCAAGGGAAAGGGAGCAGGCGCCAATATATAACTCTCTTAACTGTTATCTCTGTGCCCTCTGCGCCTCTGTGGTAAATATATTAAAATGAATGACATGAACCAGTAGTAGTCAATGTCATTCATTTTGGTGTGTTGGATAAACCCGTTTGAGTTTAAGTTAGTTTAATATTAAATTAGAGTAGTGTTCTGAAACTATTAAAAATAAGCAAAGTAGTTTCTATGCCAACAAATTTTGCCTATTGCTCCTACGCTAATTTCCATCCCAAGGAGTAGTTGGAGTATCTGTATCTTCTAAAGATAAAGTATTTATAGATGAATCATTTGAAGATAAAGATTGAACTTTATCAGCAAAAAGTAATTGATTTAATGCATTAAGAGCTTCGGATGCAGATTGATAACGGTCTTGGTAATTATCGCGCACCATTTTGCTGAGGATGTTACCAAAGCCAGTTGCAACTTCGGCACGTTCCATCCATATTAACTCACCGTTGTCATCATGCTGAAGTTCATGAGGAGGTGTTCCTGTTAATGCTTTAATGCCAATCATCCCAACTGCGTAAATATCACTGCTATATTGCGGGCGCCCAAAGCATTGTTCTCTGGGTGCATAGCCTTTTGTGCCAATACCAATAGTAAAGGCTGTATCTTCCTGACTTTGTATTAAGTTTGTAGATACTTGCTTAACGGCGCCAAAATCTATCAGCACAAGTTTATAATCGCTTTTTCGACGCATGATATTACTCGGCTTAATATCACGGTGAATTACACCGTTTTGATGCACGAATACTAGTATTTGTAATAATTCACGCACAATATCAATGACAACAGCTTGGTTATGACGTTTTCCTGATGGCAGTTCTTGACTAAGCGCATTACCAAGGATGAATTCTTGAACTAAGTAAAATTCTTCGTCTTCTTCAAAATAAGCTAGAAGTTGGGGTATTTGAGGATGTGTACCTAATTGTTGAAGAGTTTGAGCTTCGGAGCTAAAAAGGCGCCGCGCTACTTCCATTTGTTCAGGTTTGTTATTTACTGGTTGGAGTTGTTTAACAACACATAAAGGATTACCAGGTAGTCTTGTATCTTCAGCTATATATGTTTCACTAAATCCACCTGAGCCTAATACTTTGACGATACGATAACGACCATCGAGAATTTTTCCGCTGATTTGAATTTCACGCTTTTTAAGTAAATCTATCAGGTCTTCTTGCTGACTAAGAATCTCTTGGGCAATGCGAGAATAAGGATTTTTCTGAATAATATCAACTAACTGAATTTTGCGTAATTGCTGAATTGCTATTTCAATACCTAAATATGATAACCCAATTGCAATAAGTGCAGTCACAGGTACAGATGTGGGAAAAAATAATTGATTTGTAACAAACAATAAATAATTAATACCTCCCCAAACAATAGCTATACCGAAGCAAGAAAAAACTCGAAGCCTATTGTATTTATTCCGAGATACAAAATATGCGCTTCCACCAACTAATGCTAAGACAAATAAACTACTGCCATAAGGACTGTTAATTGCAATTTTTACTGAGTTACCCTCCATGAGAGTTGATAGTGCATTCGCGTGTATTTCCACTCCACTCATACGTTCGGGAAATAGCCAGTTAACAGCAACTGCATGAAAATCATTTGCGACTGTTGCCGTGGCGCCAATAAGTACTATTTTATCCTTGAATACTTTCCCAGACTGTAAATTGCTATCCCAAAACATTTGGTCAAAAACATACCAAAATGGAATTTGCTCAAAACTACCCATAAGTCCACGAAAATAAATGCGGTCACCTTTGGGTTTAGGAAAGTCAATATTTGCAGCCCGCAAAGTCGCTACACTAAAATCTGGTATTTTCTCTAATAAGCTACCTTGGGTTTCTTTTAGTTCCTTAGTATACTCACCCGCAAAACGATGAATCTTGCCATCAACCTCTAATGGGAAAGTTATAGAGCCGGTTGAGACGGAACCAACACGCAGTAATTCTTGAGGGGAACGTAATTGTGTTACTAAACCACTACGAGTTTGAAAATTTTCATATGACGCAGCTAAAACGACTTTGTTGCCATAGCGTTGTAACACCGTTTGAAATTTACGGTCATCTTCTAAACCATGACTACTCGGCAAGTCGAAGATTACATCTAATGCAACAGCACGCGCTCCAGCTTGAACCAGTTTTTCGATAACTTGGGCGTATGCTTCACGTTTGTAAGGAAATCCTTTTAAAGGTTCCAAATGACCATATTTTATCGGGTCAGTTGCGTATGATACCGCTGGTGTTGATATCGAATCGTCGTCAATTGCCAGAATTACGATGTCTTTTGGCGGTGCAATCGAGCCACGAAGTTGATAAAATGCCGATTGTGCCTGATTTTCCATCATTTGCGGTAATCGCAAATTGGAAACAGTCAGTAACGCTGCACCTACCGTCCACATTCCTGCTAGCCAATGACCTAGACGCGCTATCTTTTTTGATTGGCGCCCATTAGTCGTGGAAGTAGATTTCGTGGTTCGACTTGACTGTTGGTCTGTTGCCGGGACATATTTTTTAGTTAAGGTAGGTGTAGGTTCTTCGTTCATATCGTAATATCTAGTTGATTTACGTAAGTTCAATTATTTATTTACACAGACTTTAAAGGCTCAAACTGCGAACGATATTTATATGAATATTTTATACATTAGTAATTTATACTCACTATCATTACTTAGTCACCAGAAACTAAGCTCTAAGTATAGCGGTGAATTGCCACTTTACACACCCCTGAGTTCTCAAAGCTTTATTGACATTACAGATACATCGATTCAAACGCACTACTGCCTCATGGATAAACCCTGCATATTATCAGGTATCTGGAGCGAATTTTTGACGAATCTTGGGAACAATAGATGATGTAGATACGGATAGCGAAATTTGTTACCTACAAATATTGCTACTCGCAACTATAGCACTATCAATACGAGATTGAATGCATATTGTCAATGTACGCAGTGCATTTCATGACATGCAACTTATGCAAAACATGAAATTGCTTCCATTTGTCATGGAGCTTGCTGTGCTTGCTCAACTGTGTCACGCGCTTAGTATAAACCTGATTCATGGGTTTTGAGTTAATAAACACAGCAGTTGCCAATTTCATACCTCTTTAGGAGTAAACTGGATTGATATACAGTTTTAAATGCTGTTACAAAGTCTAATTTATTGGTAGATTGCAATTGTGGGGAATGAATATCCATGTATTTGGGTAAAAGTATAAACCTCAATGGCAGTACTGTAATAAATGTTTAAATTATTTAAATTGGGAGTAGTGCAGGATAAAAGCTATACACGTCAACTATTTTTATTGTTAAGAGCAAATTAATCATTTGAAATTGCTATAACCTCTTGTTTTATCTAAATTCTTATTCTATATATGTAGGTGTTATTTTCTTATGGGTACTACTATGAATCGTCTGTCTATTTTTGTAGACGGAAACAATATGTTTTACGCTCAACAAAAAAATGGCTGGTTTTTTGACCCGCGACGAGTACTAGAATACTTTAAATACGAACAGTCCGAAACGACGCTCATCAACGCATTCTGGTACACTGGCTTAAAAGACCCTCAAGACCAAAGAGGTTTTCGTGATGCTCTGATTAGTTTAGGTTACACTGTCCGCACTAAAATTTTAAAAGAATATTATGATGACACTTCCGGTCGCTATTCTCAAAAAGCTAATTTAGATATCGAAATTGTTGTAGATATGTTTAATACTGTTGACCAATATGACCGGGTTGTTTTATTTAGTGGTGATGGTGATTTTGAACGAGCAATTGAATTATTACGTTCTAAAAATACTCATATAACAGTTGTATCAACAGAAGGAATGATAGCAAGAGAACTACGTAATGCTACGGATAGGTATATTGATTTAAACGATATTCGCGAAGTTATAGAAAAAACTGAAGGTCCTTAATCTTAGTATTTATTTACAATATTAAAACTTATAAACATTAAGTTTGCTTCCAGTTGAAAATATTTTGTAGCTACTAAAAACTAACAAGAATACCGAAATGTATAACAGCACAGACAAAATCATCATCTTTGATACTACACTCCGTGACGGCGAACAGTCTCCAGGCGCCACGCTCAATATCGACGAAAAGCTAGTCATAGCCAAGCAACTAGCGCGTCTTGGTGTAGATATTATCGAAGCAGGGTTTGCATTTGCTTCTCCTGGTGACTTTGCAGCAGTTAGTAAAATAGCTCAAACAGTTGGCACAGAAGACGGGCCGATTATTTGTAGTTTGGCACGCGCGCGACACCAGGATATCAAGGCAGCAGCAGAAGCTATTAAAGGTGCTGCCAAAGGAAGAATTCACACTTTTATCGCGACTTCGGATATTCATCTTGAATATAAGTTGAAAAAAACTAGAAGTGAAGTTGTAGCAGTTGCAGAAGAAATGGTCGCATACGCTAAAAGCTTCACTGATGACATAGAATTTTCACCCGAAGACGCTGGGCGTTCTGACCCAGAGTTTTTGTACGAAGTATTAGAAAAAGTTATTAATGCAGGCGCCACAACGGTTAATATTCCCGATACAGTTGGTTACACCACACCCAGTGAGTTTGGAGCATTAATAAAAGGGATAAAAGAAAATGTCCCCAATATTGATAAAGCGATAATTTCTGTTCACGGTCATGACGACTTGGGTTTGGCAGTGGCCAACTTTTTAGAGGCAGTCAAAAATGGCGCCCGTCAACTCGAATGTACAATTAATGGTATTGGTGAACGTGCAGGTAATGCCGCACTCGAAGAATTAGTAATGGGTTTACATGTACGTCGGCAGTATTTTAACCCCTTCTTAGGAAGACCTGCAAATTCTGAAGAGCCATTAACAAATATTGATACACGCCAACTATATAAGACATCTCGTTTAGTATCCAGTTTAACGGGAATGTTAGTACAGCCAAATAAAGCTATAGTAGGTGCCAATGCTTTTGCTCACGAGTCAGGTATTCACCAAGATGGAGTCTTGAAAAATAAACTTACCTATGAAATTATGGATGCTCAGTTGATTGGATTAACTGAAAACCAAATAGTTTTAGGCAAACATTCTGGGCGTAATGCAGTAAGAACTCGGTTGAAGGAATTAGGTTATGAGTTAACAGAGACAGATTTAAATAAAGCGTTTGTTCGATTTAAAGAAGTCGCTGATAAAAAGAAAGAAATAACCGACTGGGATTTAGAGGCATTAGTTAATGATGAAATTCAACAGGCACCGGAGTTATTTAAACTTGAATTAGTACAAGTTTCATGTGGAGACCACGCACGGGCAACTGCGACCGTTACGTTACGTAATCCTTCGGGGGAAGAATTAACGGATGCGGCAATAGGAACAGGTCCGGTTGATGCAATTTATAAAGCTATCAACCGCGTGGCGAATGTACCGAATCAATTAATCGAGTTTTCTGTACAATCGGTGACAGCCGGAATTGATGCGCTTGGAGAAGTCACGATTCGTTTACAGCATGAAGGGCGAGTGTTTTCGGGTCATGCAGCGAATACCGATATTATTGTGGCGTCAGCACAGGCATATGTGAATGCATTGAATAGATTGTATGGTTCGAGTCAGCAACAACGCCAACACGCGCAATTAGTTCAGTAACACTTAAAGTGGCGATATACATGTACTGCACAGGCAAGATGCCTGTGCTACTTTATTTGCCGATTAGTTTTACAAAGCCAATACCACCGAAGTATAAAACTAATACTGCACCTGCTAGTAAGCTTTGTGTTAAAGGGTCAGTGGAGGGTGTGAGAACGGCGCCTAAAACAACTGCTCCCATAATTACAGCACGCCACCCTGCTAACATTTGTGCTGATGAGACGATATTTAAAGCACCAAGCAGCATTTGTACGATAGGGATTTGAAACGCTAACCCTGTGCTAAACAAAAGTAATAAAATAAACTCGAAATATTTTTCGATAGACCAAGATTGTTCGACGACATCGGCGCCGTAGCTGATAAAAAAGTTTAAAGCTGCTGGAATTAATAAAAGGTATGCGAATACTAGCCCACCGAGAAATAGTATACTTGAACCAAAAACTATAGGTGCCAGCAAACGACGTTCTTTACGTGTGAGTCCAGGCAAAACGAATTGAACGATTTGATAGAGAATGAAGGGACTGGCGATTACTAAACCGCTGTATCCAGCGACTTTGATGGAGACAAAGAAAAACTCTCCGGGCGCCAACTGTAAAAATTTGATACCGTGTGCAGGGACTTCGAGAAGCTTGACCAGCGGTTTTACAGCGATAAAACAGCCAACTGCTGATATGACAACTGCCATTAACGAGTAAAAAATTCGTAGTCTTAGTTCCTCGAGATGGTCGAAGAGCGACATTTCGACTTCGTAAGGTAACTCGTTATCGGGGCTATCTGAGTCATTCCCTTCGAGGTCAATATCGGGTGTAGTTGCTGCGTCGTTAGATGTCGTCATGAGTCGCGAGTAGCTGAGTGGGTAGTCGTTAGGCAGAAGCCTATTAACTATTGTATCTATTGTATATATGGCAGCAGTCGCTACCAACTTTTTTTGTGTTCAACCTCGAATTTCATCCGGTTTTGCTAAGGTTTTGTGTGCATAAATGAGTAGGAAGTCGAATTGTAACAATTCAAATTTTTTATTTGTAGCTTGGAATTCGGCGCCTGGAACTGAATATTAGTATATTAAGTCAATCACAAAATCAATCACAAAACATACGATGCTCAGTTCTTTTTATCACAATTATCATCGTCGCATCTACCAGCATATTCATTTTTTTGCTGGGGTTTTATATGAGTCGAATTACTTGTCTCGGAATGATGATATTACCTGTATTTTTATGTAATATAGGTGAGAGTTTTGCTGTTCTAACGTCATCGGTTTTAAACCAAGGCGCCCATCAAACAGCTAATGTATTTATACCGCAAAACCATAAATCACAGTCAAAAAGTTATTTAGTTGCCGCACGCGACGAAAAAATTCAAGACTGTTTACGTCTAGGAAATTGCAAAGATTGATACACAATTATTTTTAGCCAAAGTTTAACATTACTTGTATACTTTGCTTAAAGTATTAAAGAGCGGACTGAGCTTTCGTGTGTTTTTATTTTTGTAGAACATTCATACTTAAATACTTAATTGAGCTAACTTTAATTATGTCTCTTAGACTGGTCGCTATAAATATTTTTTGATTTATATTTTAAGTTGTAATAGTATAGATTTTTGCTAAGTAAATTAGATAAGGGGGATATTTAAAAAAAATAAAATCTAATATTTTATTTTTGGTAGTTAATCTCTTTTTTTTAGAAGTAAGTATCATATTTATCAAGCGGCAAAGTCAAGATTTGCCTAATTTTGTGTAATTGTAAAAATAAGACATTAAAGGATATGTACCTAATATAAATAAACCAAAATTAGATGTGTTTGTAAAGCGTTTTAATTACAAATCCGAAAATTAAAGTTTGGAAGTTGTGTTTTTAAATTGGATGCATCAAAGCTAATTACTAATGCGCTCTCATGTTTGGGGCTTGCGCTTTTAACTGTTTTCTGTTAGCCATTAACAATTAGCCGTTCGTTTATAACGATTATCTGTCAACTAGTAAGTTATATTGGTTATGCTCTTAGATTTAGATAGATTTTATCAAGCGTGCAATCCGAGCAGACCGCTAATGATGGAAAACGCTGTAGACCGAAGCTACTATATTGATTTTGCACAAGTGCGGGGTGGTAAAATCATTGAGGCTTTAGGGCGTACTATCACTCGGATTTCACCTAATACTCCTACTTGCCAACTGTTTACAGGTCATATTGGCTGCGGTAAATCAACTGAATTATGGCGCCTGAAGGCAGAGTTGGAACAAGCTGGTTTTCATGTCGTCTATTTTGAATCCACGCAAGTTTTGGATGTTGTGGATTTGGATGTGACTGATATTTTGATAGCAATTGCAGGTCAAGTTAGCGAAAGTCTCGAAGCAATCAATATTCGGCTGAAACCCGGATATTTTAACAAGCTGTTTGGAGAAATCGTTAATTTTCTGCAAACACCACTCGATTTGGAACTGCAAGGTGAATTATCGGTGGGTATTGCAAAAATTACTGCCAAAACTAAAGAAAGTCCGAATCTACGGCGCCGACTACGCGATTATTTAGAACCACGCACCGAAAATATCTTAAACTCAATTAACCAGGAATTGTTAGCACGCGCGATTACTGAGTTGAAAGCGAAAGGCAAAAAAGGACTCGTTGTTATCGTCGATAACCTCGACCGGGTGGACATTCGACCCTTACCTTCGGGACGTTCTTTACCTGAACATCTATTTATTGACCGTGGTGAACAGCTTCGTAAGCTAAATTGCCATGTTGTTTATACAATTCCTTTGGCTTTAACTTTCTCGAACGATAGCGTTCATCTTCAGCAACGCTTGGGTGGTGGTGTTGCTCCTCAAGTGTTACCGATGATACCTGTAAGACAGCGTACAGGAGAAATTAATGGTGTCGGATTATCATTAATGCGGCAAATGGTATTAGCGCGTGCTTTTCCTGATATTCCTATAATTGATAGACTGGGGTTAATAAAAGAAGTATTCGATAGCCAAGAAACACTCGATAGGTTGTGTTTAATCAGTGGCGGTCATGTTCGGGATTTACTCGGACTGCTATTTGTTTGTGTACGCGAACAAGACCCACCTTTTGACCGCGATTGTGTAGAAATGGTGATTCGGCGCCATCGTGATTTTCGCGCAAATCCGATTGACTCAGAAGAATGGGATTTGATATTTCAGGTTGTCAAAGAACAAAAAGTCAAGGGTGATATTGAATACCACACTTTATTACGCAGTTTATTTGTGTTCGAGTACCGGGATTGTGAAGGTGCATGGTTTGCAGTCAACCCAGTTTTAGCAGAAACGCAGAAGTTTAAGTCATGGTTGAAAAAAGCCCCTTTTACTCAGAAAATGTAATAGCAGCCAATGAGCGCGCTGTTAATAGTTTGCGTCGTGCAATCACATTTTCAAGTGGACAGTTCTCACTCTGTTTAGTGGGTTGTAACTATAGCTTTTTGCGTCAAAAGATGCTGCGGCGCCTGGAAGAAGAAATAGGTGATGGTTATCGAATTCATAAGGTAACGCTAAAAAGCAATGCGATTAGTTTATATTCGACAATTCACTCCGAAATAGGGAGTTCCCAACCTTCAGCTTTAATGATTTTGGGTTTGGAGTCGGTAGAAGAACTCGATGATTTACTGCGAACCATTAACCATATTCGTGATGAATTCCGTAAACGCCATCCTTTCCCGATGGTGTTTTGGGTTAATGATGAACTGCTGCGAAAACTGCGGCGGTTCGCACCAGATTTTACTAGTTGGGCAGCAACTCCTATTCGCTTCGAGCTGACTACTCAGGAGTTGCAAGATTTTTTGAAGACAAAAACTAATTCGCTGTTCGCCAAAATTTTAGATATTAATGGTGTTCCAGAAGGTGAGCATTCTCACACCACGCTTGGACAAGTTTGGGATTATAGTAGTTACGAATTTCGCTCTTGTATCAAAGAGTTACAGCATCGTGGTATCGAACTTGAGGCGGAACTAAACGCTTCAGTTCAATTTATTGCTGGGTTAGATTTTTATGCCAGCAACCGTATTGATTTAGCTATTGAATATTTTCAGGAAAGTTTAAAGTTTTGGGTTTCTTCTTCTGCCTTCCCTATTCCCTCTGCTCCTCTTTTTAGTTATCCTCCTGTTCCTCCTTCAATATTCTTGCTTCGTCAAGGAGTATTACTTTTCTATTTAGGACTCAGTTATTACCGTTTAGCTGAACGGGTACATGTAGAACATCAAGAACGCTGGCAAGAAGCTAAGTGTTACTTACAACAGTGCCTTGATGTTTTTGAAGCCGCTCGGCGCCCAGATTTAACGGCTCAAATTATTGGACTTTTAGCCGATGTTTTGCAACACGTGAAATTATGGGATGAGTTGCAACAACTAGCATTAAAGTCACAAAATTTACATCATGATTATGGTACTCATTTTCAGCTTGCTTGTGATTCTGGGTTCTTAGCGCAGGTTGCTATAGCTAGAGAAAATTGGGTTATTGCTAGCAAACAAGCGCGTGTGGCATTATTGCGACTCGATGAAGCGTCTAAACATAATGACTCGCAACCAAATTCGTTTCCTTTATTAAAAGAACAAATATATCGTCTTACTTTAGCCAAAGCATTACAGCGTCAAGGTGAACAGAAAAATGCTTTGGAACAAATAGAGTTAGCTAGTAAAGACTTAGAAGCTGCTTTAGAAAACAGTGATTATAGATACGAAGTATATAAGTATATTCGTTTATTGCGATGGTTACGTGGGTTGTATTTTGAATTAGGACGCTATCTTGAAGCTTTTGTAATACGGCAAAAGCGACGTTCGGTCGAACAACAGTATGGGTTGCGTGCGTTTATTGGAGCAGGTCGGTTAAAACCACAGCGTCATGCAACTACCGCAATAGTTAATTCTCCGGTACCGAGTGGTAGTGTTGCTTTAGAAATAATCGCTTCTGGTAGACAAAGGGATGTACAAAATTTAATTGCCAGAATTAGCCGTCCCGACCAAAAGTTAACGGTTATACATGGTCATAGTGGAGTTGGTAAAAGTTCCACTGTCACTGCTGGGTTAGTCCCGGCACTTCAACAGCGGGCAATAGGCGACCAAATTGCTGTACCCGTAGTTTTACGAGTATATACAGATTGGATACAAGAATTAGGCACAGCTTTAAGTAATGCTATTGCTTCAATAACGCCTGTTACAGTTCGTAAAGCAGCACTTGAAGAAGATATTCTACCATACCCGAATACACCAATTACAATCGATGGGGTTTTAGAACTATTACAGCAAAATGCCCAAAATCGTATTATTACAGTATTAATTTTTGACCAGGTAGAAGAGTTTTTCTCTGGTTGTAATAAACCTGTTCAACTAGCTGAGTTCGACAAGTTTTTATGCGACTCTATGGATGTAGCATTTGTAAAAGTAATTTTGTCTTTACGTGAAGATTACTTACACAAATTATTAGAGTTTAAACATTTAGAAAAAATTGCACCAGTTAACGAAAATATTTTAGATAAAAGTATCCGTTATCAATTAAAGAACTTTTCGCGCCAAGATGCATCATCGGTAATTCGTGAATTAACACAACGTTCGCAATATAATATTGAACCCGAATTAATCGATGCTTTAGTTGATGATTTATCTGCGGAATTGGGGGAAGTACGACCAATTGAGTTGCAAGTAGTAGGCGCCCAACTTCAAGATGAGCGAATTTTAACCCTTGCTAAATATCAGCAGTTTCGTCCAAATAAGTTAATTCAAAGATATTTAGCAGAATTAATCAGCGACTGCGGTAAAGAAAATGAACGTGCTGCATTTTTAGTATTATATTTACTGACAGACGAAAATAATAAGCGTCCATTTAAAACTCGCGCGGAATTAGCAATAGAACTTGCAGAATTAGAAGATGTCAATAAATTAGAATTAGTATTAGAAATATTAGTACGTTCAGGATTAGTAGTGCTTTATCCTGATGTCCCCGAACGCTACCAGTTAATTCACGATTACCTTGTTGATTTAATTCGCAGTCTTCAACAAACTGAACTTAGCTTGCAAGAACAAGTTAAACAACTACGCGCACAAGTACAAACTAACGAACAAGAAATTTCTCGTTTAGAAAGCGCACTTCGCCATAACAAACAAGGTAAAATTCCCGCAGAACATCAAGTTACTGGTTCTGATTTACTAAGCGAATTAAAGGAACTGCGAAAACGCGATGAATTAAGTCGTATTGAACGTGAACGTTTACTTTCGGAAATTGAACAGCAAAAGTTACAAGCAGAACTTCTTGAAACTGAAAAACTGCGTACTAGCCAAGTAAAAACGAATCGCTTACTTAAAAATGCCCTTGTTGCCTCAGTTCTGGGTATCGTACTATTAATGGGTTCTATTTGGACTGCTTTTTCTACTGGACGTAAAGCTGTTATTACCGCTAGCGTTGCAGCAAGTGTATCGAGTGAAGCTTTATTTGCTTTGGGCAAAGATATTGATGCTTTACGTGAAGGATTGCGCGCAGGTAGAAAAATTGATAACGTACTTTTACCTGATGAGGAAACGAAGCAAATCGTTAGAACAGCGCTTTATCAAGCAACTTACGGAATGCGGGTGCGTGAAATCAACCGTTTAGAAGGACATTTAGCTGATATAAATAGTGTTGTATTTAGTCCTAATAATCAGTTAATTGCTTCTGCGAGTAGTGATGGAACAGTTCGACTTTGGCAGGCAAATGGTAAAAAATTACGTGTATTAAAAGGGCATAGTAAGCGTGTTAATAGTGTCGCATTTAGTCCTGATGGTAAAATGCTAGTTTCTGGGAGTGCCGATAAAACCGTTAAAGTGTGGACTATTGACGGTACATTGTTAAAAACATTTCCACATAACGAAGTAGTAAATAGCGTCACGTTTAGTCCCGATGGTAAAGTTATTGCGTCGGGAGGTGCTGACAACCTTATTCGGTTATGGAATAAAGAAGGGAAAGTACTTACGACTTTATCAGGACATACAAAAGCTGTTACAAGTTTAGCGTGGGCGGCAGATGGTAGTATGATTGCTTCGGCAGGAGCGCGCGGCGACAATACAGTCAAGTTATGGAGTCGTGATGGAAAGCTGCTACAAACATTGAAAGGACATAGTGATACGGTTTTTGCTGTAGCTTGGGCAGCGAATAGTAATATGTTGGCATCAGCAAGTTCGGATGGAACTGTAAAGCTGTGGAGTCGCGATGGAAAATTACTCAATTCAATACCAGCACATAAGCAAGCAGTAATGAGTGTTGCTTTCAGTCCAGATGGAAAAACTTTAGCTTCAGCTAGTTGGGATAAAACAGTAAAACTGTGGAGACTTGACGGAACCATAGATAAACCTATAGAGCAACCGCTAGAAACTTTGAAAGGAAACAATGATTGGGTAACTAGCGTTAGTTTTAGCAGTGATGGACAAACTCTAGCTTCCACGAGTCGTGACACCAAAATTAGACTGTGGCGTTGGAAATATCTACCCATAAAGAGTATCCAAGCACACAGTGAACCAGTAACAATGTTAACTTATTCTCCCTCTGGTGATGCAATTGCCGATTCAAGCGAAGACGGCACTGTGAAAATACGGAGTGCAAATGGTAAGTTACAATATGATTTAACTGGACACAAAGGTGCGGTTTGGGATATAAGTTTTAGCCCAGATGGTCAAACTATAGCTTCTGCATCAAGTGATGAAACAGTAAAGTTATGGAGTCGCAACGGTAAGCTTATCAATACTTTAGAGGGCCATGTTGGTGGAGTATTAAGTGTTGATTGGATGCCTAATGGAAAAATATTAGCGTCAGCAGGTAGAGATAAAACAGTAAGATTATGGAGTAGAGATGGTAAATTTATATCCAAGTTACTAGGTAATAACGATGCAATAAACTGGGTAAGTTTTAGTCCTGATGGTGAATACATAGCAGCGGCAAGCGATGATAGCACCGTAAAAATATGGAATAAAGACGGTAAATTAATTAAGGATATTACATCTCATAACCGTCCCGTTTATGCTGCGGTCTGGTCGAAAGATAATATATTAGCTACAGCTAGTCTCGACAGTACAGTTAAATTATGGGATAAAAATTGGAATTTGATCCAAACTCTTAATGGTGATGGCGAAGGTTTTACGAGTATCAGCTTTAGCCCTAATGGTGAAACTATCGCCACGATGAGTGAGGATAAAATAAAGCTGTGGAATCGTCAGGGTCAATTAGAGTTAGTCATCAACGCAGAAGATGGAACATTTTCAACTATTAGCTTCACTCCTGACAGTAAAACATTATTGACAGGTAACAGCAAAGGTGAAATACTTGACCGGAATTTAGCCGACACTCGTACAGAAAATTTAATGTCAAAAGGATGCGAATTATTGCGAGATTATTTGCAGAACAATACAAAAATCTCTGAAAACGACCGTAATTTATGTTCGTAATAAATTTGTCATGCTCTAAAAGTATTGCAAAGTATTTAAGTGGCTAAAATTCCTATTATTAGGACGTTGCAAGTTATTAGGGCTTTCAGACATTAAACGCTTAAGAGCAGACCCCTTCTTTAATACTGGTAGCTCCAATTGCTTACAAATTAGGTGTCGATAAAAACTAATGAATGTAGAGAATACTTATTTAGATCAATTTTTTTTAATTGTTATTCAATTCTTTGAGTACTTGCGCTTTTAGGAATTACAGACGTTATATTTTTAATATGATACTAATATTTACTACCTAGAGCGCCGGTCCAGTAATATATATTGACGGAAGCGTAAATTTATGCGTCGAGGTAAAACGCTTATTTTTCGATTAAATTATTTATTCTTCGCATCATACCAAGGCGCCTAAATGCTCGATTAAAGCAACACGCATAATTAGATTTTTCTGTCAACCACTTCTACTGGACTGGCGCTCTAGGAAGCCTAAAAGTCAAAGCTTAGTTTTCAATGATTGGGGAAAAATGATGCCTGCTTAGGAATGCTCTTAATAGTACAAATGCTCTGTAATGTTCTAAGCTACAATAGCTAAAGCTATAGATTCAACATTGTAACTTTTGTTAAGAAATTGTAAAGATAAAATTTAACGTAAATAACTATGAAATTGGATATTCAAAGTTTTTTTCAAGCTTGTGATCCTAGTAAAACGTTAGTTGTAGAACAGCCTCTAGATAAACAGTACTATATAGATTTTTCAACAGTACGTGGTGGAACAATTATTAAAGAATTACAGAGAACCGTCACTTATTTATTGCCAGAAAAACCAACTTGCCAATTGTTTACAGGACATATTGGTTGTGGTAAGTCCACTGAATTACAATGTCTTAAAGCGGAGTTAGAACGTAGTGGCTTCCATGTAGTGTATTTTGAGTCTAGCCAAAGTCTTGACATGGCAGATGTAGATGTTACTGATATTTTGCTTGCTATTGCTCGTGAAGTTAGTCAAAGTCTAGAAGCTATAAGAATCAGTTTAAAACCGGGTTATTTTCAAAAACTGTTTGCTGAAGTAGGTGATTTTTTACTCACTCCTATTGAACTAAAAGAAGTAGAACTATCAGCGGGTATAGCGAAAATTACCACTAAAACAAAAGATAGTCCCAAACTAAGAAGTCAACTTAGACAATATTTAGAACCGCGCACAAGTAGCCTATTAGAAGCAATTAATGAAGAATTACTTCAACCAGCACGTGCAAAGCTTTTGAGTAATGGCAAAAAAGGTTTGGTTGTCATTGTTGATAATCTTGACCGGATTGATAACTCCTTAAAACCAACTGGATATTACCAGCCAGAGTATTTATTTGTTGAACGTGGCGACCAGTTAAATAAACTCAATTGCCATGTTGTATATACTGTCCCCTTAATACTTATCTTTTCAAATACTTTAGGGCGTCTGACAAATCGTTTTGGAGTAGAACCAAAAGTATTACCGATGGTTCCTGTATTATTACGAGATAATACTGAATGCCAAGAAGGAATAACACTTTTGCAAAAAATGGTAATGGCAAGAGCTTTTCCTGGCATCAGTTGGGAACAAAGCAGTAAATTAGTTACTCAAGTATTCGACAGTCATGATACATTAAAACGACTGTGCAGAGCAAGTGGAGGTCATTTGCGTAACTTATTAGGACTCTTGTTCCGCTGTTTACAAAAAGAAAATCCACCAATTTCTCGTCAATGCTTAGAAAGCGTTATTCGTCAGCGACGAAATGAACTTGCCCTCACGATTACAGATGACGAATGGGATTTGTTACGTACGCTTAACCAGCAAAAAACCTTTAAAGGTCACGAAAAATATGAACTTTTGATTCGTAGTATGTTCGTATTTGAGTATAGAGATGATAATGGTTCTTGGTTCGATATAAATCCAATATTGCGAGAATCTAAAGAATTTACATTATGAGCGACCAACATGACTCAAAAGATATAGCTGTAGTTAATGAAGATTCTTTACAAGCAATTGTACGTACTATAACTCTTTTTCAGGGTCGTTTCTTACTGATTTTACTACGATGCAATTATGCTGCTTTGCGTAACTCAATGGTAAAGACAATACACCTATCGTCTCCAATTAAAATAAATGAGATTATCTTACCAGTATCTGTTAAAACTCTTTATACTGCTATTAATGAACAACTAGGAGAAGAAAAACCATCAGCATTGATGGTTTTTGGCTTAGAATCAGTTCAAGATTTAGAAGCTGTTTTAATCTCAGCAAATCAGGTTAGAGAGGAATTTAGAAAACAGTTTTCTTTTCCAATTATGTTATGGGTAAATGATAAAGTTTTTAAAAACTTTGTGAGATTAGCGACTGATTTAGAAAACTGGTCAACAACAATTGAGTTTGTTGCCGCTAATAACTGTTTGGAATATGAGTATTATGAATTAATTTATACCCAATCTCAGCAAGCTAATTTAGCTGTATCTTTATTTTTATCAGAATTAAGTGCTGATCAGTTCTTACAAAATTTGAATATTTCCTTAATAAATCGTTTACAAATAGATAATGCTTTAAAATTATTACCAGAATTTGAGCAAAACTTAGACGATAATATTGTCGCTAAATTAAATTTAATCTTAGGTAGAGATGATTATGCTAATAATGCTATTGATGCTGCTTTAGATAAGTTTCAGCAGAGTTTTAAATACTGGCACAAGTTGAACGATTGGGAGTGGCAATTATTTCTGATACTTCATATAGCTGTATGTTGCAAAAGTAATACACAAAAATTTGAAAATTTCGTTACTCAGGCATTTGATATTTTTAAAACAATTTGTGCTATTGAGATAATTAAGCCTAGTACGTCCTTTAGTATATACTCATCTTACACGCGCTTAGATTTTGTAAATTTATTATTGATTGAGATATCAGAAATACTAGAAATATCGAATTGCTGGGACAGTTTAGAGATTTTTGCTAATAAATCTTTAGAATTCCATCTTGATTATGGTAATTATATTCATGTTGCTTTTGATTATGGTTATTCTGCACAAGTTGCTATTGCTAAAGAAAGATGGGCACAAGCTAGTCAACTCGCGTACCTAGCGTTGTGCCAGATAAACGAGAAGACAGAAGATAATTATCAAGAGCCAAGTATACTACCGTTATTGAAGGAACAAATATACCGTCTGATTTTAGCAAAAGCATCAATATGTTTAGGAGATGAAAAAATTAGCAATCAACAGTTAGAAGTGGCAAGTAAAAACCTAGAAGTCGCACTGGAAAATAGTGATATTCACTACAACGTTTATAAATATCTTCGCTTATTACGGCCACTACAGACACTGTATTTTGATTTGGGACGCTACCTTGAAGCATTCATTGTCAAACAAAAACTCCGTTCGGTGGAGCAGCAGTATGGTTTTAGAGCTTTTGTTGGAGCAGGACGTTTACATCCTCAAAAGAAAAGTAACAAATTAGAGGCGGTTGCTCAAGAAATTATAGCTTCACCACGAAAAAGAGATTTAGAAAAGTTATTAGAAAAAGTTAGCAGTACACAGCATAAACTTACTATAATTTATGGTTCTCCTGGTGTTGGAAAAAGTTCGCTATTAGGAGCAGGATTATTACCAGAATTAAAACAAAGGCTTATAGAAGCGCGCGTTGTACTGCCAGTCATAGTTCAAGTATACACGCCTTGGATAGAACAACTAATAATTGCTTATAAAAAAGCTTATATAGAAGAAGTCGGTAGTGAATTACAATTGGATACTGAAATAGATAAAACTGTAGCAACTTTATATAAACATATTAAGCAAAATTTTTTTATTGTATTAATATTTGACCAGTTTGAAGATTTTTTTACAAACCATTCACTAGACTCTAGACGAGAATTTTATAATTTTCTACAAACATGTTTAAATATTCCTTTTGTAAAAATCCTTTTTAGTTTACGCGCAGACTATCTACATTATTTTTTAGAAGTAGAGCGTCAACCAAATTTAGAGTCAATTATACCTAACATATTTAGCGATAAAATTCTTTATAAATTATGTAATTTTTCAATAAAAGATACAGAAGATTTTGTTGAAAAGTTAACAACAAACTCTAAATTACATTTAGAGCCAGATCTAATTAAAACTGTAGTAAAAGATTTATCAAAGCAATCAGGAGAAGTAAGTCCTATTGAGTTACAAATTGTAGGAACTGAATTACAAAATTTAGAAATTACTACAAAAAAAAGATATTTTGCTTATGGACCAAAAGAAAGGTTAATTAATGCGTACATGGAAGAAATAATCAATGATTGTGGTTATGAAAATCAAATAGCATTTATATTAATTTTACATATTTTAACTGATGAGTATGGGCAACGTCCATTGAAAAGTCGTACAGAATTAGTTTCTGAGCTAGCGAAATTAGAAGATGTTAAAAAGTTAGAAATAATTTTAGAAATTTTAGTGCGTTCAGGTTTAGTAATGGTTTTTCCAGGAGAGACTGAACGGTATCAATTGATTCATGATTATATTGCTGATTTAATTCTTAACTTGCAACAAGCTAAACTTAGTTTCCAAGTAGAAGTCAAGCAACTACGCGAACGAATACAAATTAATGAACAAGAAATTTCTCGTTTAAACAGCGCGCTTCGCTATAATAAACAAGGTAAAATCTCTGTAGAATATCAAGTTACTGGCTCTGATTTATTAAGCGAATTAAAGGAATTGCGAAAACGTGATGAATCTAGTCGTATCGAACGTGAACGTTTAGTAGCAGAAATCGAACAGCAAAAGCGGCAAGCAGAACTTCTTGAAACCGAGAAACTACGTACTAACCAAGTAAAAAAGAATCGCTTGCTCAAAAATGCTCTTATTACTTCGGTTTTAGGGATAATACTGTTGATGGGTTCTGTGTGGACTGCTTTTTTTCAGGGACGTAAAGCCGTTATTAATGATAGTGTTGCTGCTAGTGTATCGAGTGAAGCTTTATTTGCTTTAGGTAAAGACATTGATGCTTTGCGCGAAGGATTACGTGCGGGTAGAAAAATAGACAGCGCAGTTTTGCCTGATGAGCAAACGCAACAATTTGTGAGAACAGCGCTTTATCAAGCAACTTATGGAATGAAGGTACGCGAAACCAATCGTTTAGAAGGACATCTTGCAGATGTAAATAGCGTTGTATTTAGTCCTAATAATAAATTAATTTCTTCTGCAAGCAGTGATGCAAAAGTTATACTTTGGCAAGCGAATGGTAAGAAATTACATACATTAATAGGGCATTCGCGGTCTGTTAACAGCATCGCCTTTAGTCCTGATAGTACAATGCTAGTCTCTGGGAGTTCCGATAGAACCGTTAAATTATGGAATGTATACGGTAAATTGTTAAAAACGTTTCCACATGATGCAGTCGTAAATAGCGTCGCGTTTAGTCCTGATGGACTTTCAATAGCATCGGGAGGTACCGACAATATTATCCGGTTATGGGGCAAAGAAGGAAAAGTACTTGCAACTTTGACAGGGCATACCACACCTGTTACAAGTTTAGCTTGGGCGCCTGACGGTAGTGTGATTGCCTCGACGAGTAATGACAAAACAATTAAATTGTGGAGTCAGGATGGTAAATTGTTGCAAACTCTCAAAGGACATACTGATAAAGTTTTGGCTGTGGCATGGGCACCGAATAGTAATATGTTGGCATCAACAAGTTCGGATGGAACTGTTAAGTTGTGGAATCGCGATGGAAAATTACTCAATTCAATACCAGCGCATAAGCAAGTAGTAATGAGTGTTGCTTTTAGTCCGGACGGAAAAACTCTTGCTTCAGCTTCTTGGGATAAAACAGTAAAACTATGGAATCTTGACGGAACCATAGAAAAGCCTATAAAGCAACCGTTAGAAACTTTGAAAGGAAATAATGATTGGGTAACTAGCGTTAGTTTTAGCAGTGATGGACAAACGCTAGTTTCCTCTAGTCGTGACACCAAAATTAGACTGTGGCGTTGGAAATATCTACCTTTAAAAAGTACCCAAGCACACAGTGAATCAGTAACAATGTTAACTTATTCTCCCTCTGGTGATGCAATTGCCGATTCAAGCAAAGACGGTACTGTGAAAATATGGAGTGCAAATAGTAAGTTACAACATAATTTAACTGGACATAAAGGTGCTGTTTGGGGTGTAAGTTTTAGCCCAGATGGCCAAACTATAGCTTCGGCATCGAGTGATAAAACAGTAAAGTTATGGAACCGCAACGGCAAGTTAATCAAGACTTTAGAGGGGCATGTAGGTGAAGTATTAAGTGTTAATTGGGCGCCTGACGGAGAAATGTTTGCATCAGCAAGTAGAGATAAATCAGTAAGATTATGGAGTAAAAACGGTAAATTTATTGCTAAGTTATTAAAGCATACTGAACCTGTTAACTGGGTAAGTTTTAGTCCAAATGGTGAATACATCGCATCAGCAAGCGATGATAACACCGTAAAAATATGGAATAAAGACGGTAAATTAATTAAGGATATTACATCTCATAACCGTCCTGTTTATGCTGCGGTCTGGTCAAAAGATAATATATTAGCCACAGCGAGTCTAGACAGCACAGTGAAATTATGGGACAAAAATTTGAATTTGATTCAAACTCTAAATGGCGACGGTGAAGGTTTCATGAGTATCAGCTTGAGCCACGATGGTGAGACTATCGCCACTATGAGCGAAGATAAAATAAAGCTGTGGAATCGTAAAGGCAAATTAGAGTTAGTTATCAACGCAGAAGATGAGGCATTTTCAACTATTAGTTTTACTCCTGATAGTAAAACATTAGTGATAGGAAACAATAAAGGTAAAATAGTTTACCGTGACTTATCTGATACTCAGACAGCAAATTTAATATCTAAAGGATGCGAGTTATTGCGAGATTACTTGCAGAATAATACTAAAGTTTCTGAAGCTGACCGCAAATTATGCTCTTAATGAAAGGGGTGTTGTAGGGCGCTTTTGGCGCCGTTGGTTTGAAAAATCATCCTTTAGGGTAGTTTGTACTTTGAAACTACAGACAGATAGCTTGGCATACTTAAGTAAGTAACATAAGCATGTAATTAGATTATTAAAGGAATAAACAATGGAACGTTATCCTAGTGATGCAACTGAACTTGCATATAATGGCAAAGACCGAAATGCGGGAGATATTGGTATTACTCCTCAAGCCGAACTTTGGAACGGTCGTTTAGCTATGATTGGTTTTCTTGCTTATTTACTTTGGGACTTGAGCGGTTACAGCGTTGTGCGAGATGTACTTCACCTTGTTTCCAACATTCCTCACGCTTAACTGACCTGCTTAATAAAGGAATGGCGCCCATGAAATGTACTATTATGAACTACGAGCAGGAATTTCAATCCAGAATTCATTTCCTTGACCTAATGTAGTTTTATATTTTAAGGCGCCACCATGTTTTTGAACGATGATTTGATAACTAATTGATAATCCTAAACCAGTACCTTTGCCGACTGGTTTTGTTGTGAAAAAGGGGTGCGTAAATTTTTCTCGATCTCTTGGCGCGCTATTAATTATATTATTCTTTATTATTTTTTATTATTTTTTAAATTGATTAAATTAATTCGTAGTTCTAACTGGCTAATAAATTGACGACTTAAAACTTGTAAAGTAATGATTTGCTCTTCTGTCATAACTCTTGGCACCACGTCAGTAGCACATAATGTACCAAGAGCAAAATCATCTGGTGTCACAAGCGGGGCGCCCATATAAAATAGCCTATACTACATGCGTGACAAAGCACTAACCTTTTTGAGTTTATCTGGCGCCAATCCTTCTAGTTCTTCAAGATTCAGCCAGCCTTCTTTAAGTAATCTGGCAAACACAAAGACGAGAACTGAATATCTATAATCATACTTACCATCAATATCGTGGCGCCTTGCACTTAAGAAATCATGCAAAACCCAAATATCGTCTAGTTGCGTGATTCCATCTGCTATTTTATGAACTTCTTTGGCTAAAGCATTGATTTCTCGTTCGTAAGCTTTATCGAAAGCTGCTTTAGCTACTTCCTGTTCTGTTTGAGACCACTGAGTATCTGTCGCTTGCATTGTCAGAATTCAAATATATGTGTTAAGAAAATTTTTAGACTGATATCATGTTTTTAGTTAATACTCATCATTGACAGCAAATTTAAACAATCACAAAACTGCGATTGCCTTTATTTAAATCAATATTTTATAAGTAGTTAAGAAAACGTGATACTTATTATATTACCAGATTATGCTAGTAATTTCAAAATAATAGAGCGCTCTATTTTGAAGAACGCTCACTTAATCATCGGAAATTTGATGTCAATGTGTATCTATCTATCTATCTATCTATCGAGCCAAATTTAATAACTCTTTGGGAGAAGCAAGCAAATCAATAGCAACAAAGAAAATCTTACCTTGGGGATTTAACAAAAATCTCCAAGCCATATTCATTCCAACAGCGGCGCCAAACCAAGGAGTTTGTACTTTACCAGTAACCTTAATTTGGGTATAACCATCTTCAGCAGGTTCAAGAATACCGCGTTCAGGAAGTAACTTAAGGTTTTGGCAATCTTCACGGAAGAAACGTAATACAGCTTCTTTTCCAACAATTGGTCTTTGGAAAGGAGGTTGTAAAGCACCGTCTGGCTCAAACAACTCGATTAATGCATCAAAGTCATTTGCATTCATGTTGTTCATATAGCTCAACACGGTTGGATTATCAAGACCTTCAATATTGACTTTAACTCGTTGTGATAACTCTTTGGGAAGAACAACAGGCTCAGAAACCCGCTCATAATTACCCATTTTGTTAGGGTCATATCCCATGTCAACTACAAAATTACGTAGTACTGTAATTTGTTGTCCGGGTTCCAAATTTCTGATAGCTTGCAATACAGCACTCGCATTAGCAGAAAGCTGATAACCTTCTGGAATTGGCGCCACAATTCCTTCTTCCATCCATTTTCCGAGCTGGTACCAAAAACCTAACTTAATATTTGCAGACCAAGTACCATAAGTACGACAAATAGGAGTATCAGCACCATTTGTCAAATCGCACATTACTTGCGATTGCTCGCGAAAATCCATTTGACGGATTTGGTTCATAGTAGCTTCTGCAAACTGCATATTAGCGGCGCCAGGAGCTGCAATAGTAATGGTTTTACCCATTTCTAAGTAAGCAAACCAAATCAACGCAAGTTGATCTTCTGCATTCAGTTGTGCGAATCGTGCAATCGTTGCTGGTACTGCATCAGCGGATAGTGTGTTAGGAAATATACTACGGGCTGAATCGATGGTAAATGGCATAGCAGAATTTTCCTTAACAAATTTACTAGTGGTGAAAAGCTCAAGCTATAAACTTTTTCGACAGAAACTTATGAACAAGCCTCTGGGGATAGAAATGTAT
The DNA here is from genome assembly GCF_000331305.1 of Calothrix sp. PCC 7103. Lineage (GTDB taxonomy): Bacteria > Cyanobacteriota > Cyanobacteriia > Cyanobacteriales > Nostocaceae > Dulcicalothrix. Next base: position 4,007,362 of record NZ_KB217478.1, read on the forward strand.
CGCCTACTACTTAAAGTTAGCACAGGTTTGTTTATAAATGTACATAAATGTTTACAATTTTTGATGTCAATTTCTTATCTCAGTTATTAAAATAAAATTTATTTCGGTGTATTTAAAATGTCCAGAAATATGATATAAGCCACTGGCAACGGATATAAACGGATGTAACGGATGATTTGTTAAATTTAGTATAGGTTGGTTTGATGCCGTATAAACATGCAAAAAGCGTCTCTGTTACTAGAGACGCTTTTGCGTTGGTTATTTTAGTTGTAGACTTATTAACCGTTAATCGCAGGTGCGGTTAATGCTACTGGTGCAGCCTCGCCACTTGCTAAGTCAAGTGGGAAGTTGTGAGCGTTGCGCTCGTGCATTACTTCCATACCTAAGTTAGCGCGGTTGATAATGTCTGCCCATGTGTTGATGACGCGACCTTGGCTGTCAATTACTGATTGGTTGAAGTTGAAACCGTTCAGGTTGAATGCCATTGTTGAGATACCTAAAGAGGTAAACCAGATTCCAACTACTGGCCAAGCAGCTAAGAAGAAGTGCAAGCTACGGCTGTTGTTGAACGAAGCGTATTGGAAGATTAAGCGACCGAAGTAACCGTGTGCTGCAACGATGTTGTAGGTTTCTTCTTCTTGACCGAATTTGTAACCATAGTTTTGGCTCTCGGTTTCGGTTGTTTCACGAACTAAGGAAGAAGTTACAAGTGAACCGTGCATTGCAGAGAACAATGAACCACCGAATACACCAGCTACACCTAATTGGTGGAAGGGGTGCATAAGAATGTTGTGTTCTGCTTGGAATACCAACATGAAGTTGAATGTTCCGCTAATACCCAAAGGCATACCATCGGAGAATGAACCTTGACCGATTGGGTAAATCAAGAATACTGCGGTTGCTGCTGCGACTGGTGCAGAGTAAGCTACGCAAATCCAAGGACGCATACCTAAGCGGTAAGAAAGTTCCCACTCACGACCCATGTAGCAGAACACGCCAATCAGGAAGTGGAATACTACCAACTGGTAAGGACCACCATTGTAAAGCCACTCATCTAAAGAAGCTGCTTCCCAAATGGGGTAAAAGTGAAGACCAATTGCGTTTGAAGAAGGAACAACTGCACCAGAGATGATATTGTTTCCGTACATTAAAGAACCAGCTACTGGTTCACGGATACCGTCGATGTCAACTGGAGGTGCTGCTACGAATGCAATGATGAAGCAGGTGGTTGCTGCCAACAGGGTAGGAATCATTAGTACGCCAAACCAACCAATATAAAGGCGGTTTTCGGTGCTAGCGACCCAACGACAGAACTGTTCCCATACGTTCGCTGTTTCGCGACGTTGTAAAGTTGCGGTCATGGTTTTATAAGTGCGGTTAGAAAATCAATTATGTATACAAGCGATGTGCTTGCTTGTTTCTAATATAGTTTACATTGCTTAACAATTACAAGTAATGAGTGATTATCATTAGTTATCAAATATATCAGTGTCACTTATATAACTTGTAATTGTGGAATATGACTATTTGGGAGTGGTGTCATTATATTGGCGCCACGGCGAATATTATCGGTGCCGTTGCTTCCTCCCTTGGAGTGAGGATGAATATGGCTACCATGTTTATCAGATAGGAATTGGCGAATATCTCTTTCCGAGGCGCCTAACTTTGATGTACCTGGTATTTTGTTAAATAACTTCATTACATCCGCATCGCTTCTAGGTGCTTCCCCAACTCTTACACCTGCTCGATATTTCAACCTGTTAGCAATTTTGGGCATCTCAGCTAATAATTGTTGTGCTGTTTGGGGTAAGTCTTTGAGAGCGGCGCCAATAACTACACCTGATGTCGCAAACGCAACTGTTGTAGAGGCAGTATTACTTATAGATTTTCCAGCGTTTTGAATTGCTTCGATACCTGGTTGTACTGTCGCGATTGCGGATACTGTGGTATTTTCAACAGTAATTTTAATTTGACTCGCTGCATCTGAAACGGTATTAATAGCATCTGTAGTAGTTTTCTTAACTTGATTAATAAAATCCATTTTTATACTGCCAAATTTTGATTATCAGTAATATTTACAGCTTGGCATTACAACATCCGATTTGTCTAGATGGTAAGTATATATAGTTACATAACTAAGAAAAAGTGGCGCCAGTCTAAAGGGTTATTGTCTGGTAATGAGATAAATTTATAAAGGTTAAACAAAAAGTCGAGAGATATTACCCCCGACTTTTTCATGACTTAATTTCAAAAAAAGTTAATTTATTAAAGTTCTTGATTTAACCAAGCTTCTAAGTTAGTTATGGTAGAAAAATCTAACAACGCTTCTCCTAATACCTCTAATTGTTCAGTTGACAGCAAACGGACTCGTTCGGTTATCGATGTATCAATCTTACCAAAACGGCGATTTAGTTGACGTAGAACTAAACGTTGTTCTCCGCGTTGTTCTCCGCGCTGTTCTCCTTCGGCTCTTCCTTCTTGCTTGGCAAGTTCGCGGTCTTGTTGATAAAGTGGCGCCAGTCTCATAAGTAACTCCGTTTCTTCTGTATCTTCTGGTTTATAAAATTCTAGATTTTGCTTGAAGTTGTACAAACATTCTAGCGTTGCTTGCTTGAAAGGGTTATTGTCTGGTAACGAGATCAATTCATCAATGGCATTTTTCTGCGTTGTCTCTCGACCTAAAATCCTTAGCCACAAAGTTTCAGACCGACTTGGTAACTCGTGTATAGTAACGATTGCTGTTCTGCATATTTCTGCCGTAAAATAAATACCAGGCGCCCAATTGGCATCTTGTTCTGCTTTACATTTGGATAATATCTCATCCGATATCGTTGGTGTGAGAATCCATTGTTTTGGTATTGCTGTTTCCAATAGAACAGTTTTCTTTCGCTTTGCTTCTCGCTGCAATGCTTTTTGAACTTCTAATACCCTGATTATACAATCAGAAATATCATCTTCTGATACCGGATTACGAAACGGCTCAAATATTGCGGGAAACTCTGCAAACTTTCCAAGTAGACCCAATGGTGCTAACTCAGGGTTTTGCAGCACACGAGGAGTAAATAAAATATCTATCATTTTTACTTCTGCTGCAACGCGACTTGGCGCTTTAATTGCACCATAAGGCACCAGTAAAGATTCAAGAAAATCTTTACTAAACTGGTCGTGGATGAACCTAGTAATTCAGTTTTACTGCTTATTAAACTGTTTGAATTTGATAAATACTAAAGTATCACCATTGTTAGTATTCTAGTATTAAATAATGTGATAAACTGCATGTATATTAAACCACTATTATTCTCATTCTACAAAAAGCTTTATTTTCGCGCAAAGCTGTTTTTATATGAATTTAAATCACGTGTATATTGTGATAATGATTATTAACATGTTCAAATAATTTTTTTACTCTTGTCGGTTTGTCAAATTAGAAAAAGCTTGTTGTATTAAATAAGGATGTTAGCAAGCATTGAGAACAACACACTCAACTTGCTCGCTAAACAATTGAAATAATTGAGCCAAAGCAGCTGCATCAATTAATCTAGTTTGACCTGCCTCATCTTCAAAAATCAACCCTTCTTCACCTGCACCATGTCCAGAAAAATGTATAATTTGTGGCTCATAATCTAAAATAGCTCTGTGAATATCCCGATATTGAACTGCTTCTGCTGTGTTTATTAAATATCTATCACGCTGCTTAGAACGCTTTAAACCATCTTTAATTTCACGCATTTCTTCATCCAGACGCAACCTAGATGTACCAAGAGGATTTGCAGACATTAGCAGAATCCGAGTATAAAATTTATCATCCATATTATATAAAGTTAAAATATAAGGACTATGTAAAATAAGAGATACAGAATTATTTTGGTTAATTTTAGATAGATACTTAGATTAAAGCTAGTTAATTTATATATTACAGCAATAAGCATTTTCAATAAATTTAGGTATGTTAAGATATTTACCCAAATTCTTGTCTCTTCTCTCTTGTCTCTTGTGGAACGGGCGGGCAAGGATGCCCAACCCACAAGATAGTTATATAGCTATGCAAAATATAGATGTGCGTAAAATTGGCTTGTTGGCTTGTAGATATATAACAGCTATAAATAACCACAGAATCAAATCTAATTAATGAGCAGGCGCCTTTTTAAAATATTTCTTACAGTTGGAGTACTATCAACACTCTGTGCTATTCCAGCAGCAATTTTAGTAATTGATGGATTACGTGATGATGTTCATCAAGCAGATAGTGCTGTGGTGCTTGGTAATAAAGTTGAAACCAATGGGCAACCCTCACCTCGTTTGCAAGCCAGGTTAGATAAAACAGTTCAATTGTATCAACAAGGTTTGTTTGCAAATGTAATTGTAAGCGGTGGAGTGGGAATTGAAGGTTTTAATGAGGCAGTAGTTATGAAACAGTACCTTGTTGCTCATGGAATACCAGAAGCGCATATATATGTAGATAGCAACGGTAAGACAACTTATTTAACTGCTAAAAATACTGCTCGCATTATGAAAGAACAAAATTGGCAGAGTGTGATGGTTATTTCTCAATATTTCCATATACCACGCTCTAAGCTAGCTTTAAATAGATTTGGTGTTTCTCAAGTTTACTCAGCCCATGCTAATTTTTATGAATTAAGGGATATTTACTCTACTGCTAGAGAGGTTGTTGGTTATGCATCTTACTTATTCCGGACTTATGATGCAATATAAGTAGGTGCAGGAGCAGGAACTTTATACCTGGTATCGCTGTTTCGGATAGAACAGTTTTCTTTCGCTTTGCTGCAATTACCGAACTATCTGCAAGATTTAAATCTAGTTTTGCGCTTTGCATAACCCTGTTCGCTATCATAAGAAAGCAAATTTTCCAATAGCGAAGGAAGTTTGGAGACGCGGTTAGCTATCCTACAGGATAAATTATATTGTCGTGACGTTGTGTGTATAATAGAGGTAAATGTTTAAATAAAATTTATAAAATGCAAAGTCAGTCTGAATCTAAGTCTGAAAGAATTGATATTCGTACAAGTGCCGCTGTTAAAAAATTGTTGCAGCAGGCAGCGTCAGCATCTCATAAGAATGTCAGCGAGTTTTTGTTAGAGCATGGGTTAATAGCGGCATCAGAAGCATTGACAAATCGGGTTTTATTTGTGTTAGATGATGAAAAATGGCAGGCTTTTCAAGAAGCGCTAGAGCGTCCCACACAAGATAAGCCTAATTTAAAACGTCTTTTGACAGAGCCAAGTGTTTTTGAATAGGTGATTTTTGCTTTGTGCTTAAAATAGAAAAATTATCGGCAACTCATAATATTGAAGATTTTGACTGTGGAAGCTCAGATTTAAACCGCTTTCTCCAGCGTTACGCTTTTCAGAGCCAACAGTCTAACAGTGCCCAAACTTATGTAGGTTGTTTAAATGAAAGTGTAATTGGCTACTACAGTTTAGCCGTCGGCGCCGTTATGCATAACGAGGCACCAACTCGTGTGTCTAAAGGGTTAGCAAAACATCCTATACCAGTAATGATTTTGGCTCGTTTAGCAGTATCCAAGGAAGAACAAGGAAAAGGGATAGGTAAGGGATTACTGAAAGATGCATTAAAGCGAACATATCAAGCAGCTGATATAGCTGGAATAAGGGCACTGCTTGTTCACGCCAAAGATGATGAAGCGCGCGCTTGGTATGAAAAGTTTGATTTTGAATCTAGTGCAACCGACCCATTACATCTTTTTTATTGATGAAGGATATTAAGAAAATATTGCAATCTTGATCACGAGCAGTTCTTGTAGTGTAGGCATCAAAAGCCTATGCTATGGTCATCGCCGGACAGATAACCGCGTAATGATTTTCTATATATTAAAATATCTTGGGGTAATATGTTGCGTTTAATTAAATAATTCCAAGCTGCTTCACTATCAGCATACATTTGTTCATTTGTTGGGTGGAGGCTTTGCGGAACCCAACCTACAAATATTCTGAAAGTCTTGGGCGCCTTCAGAATTCTTACAGGTTCTCCAATCTATTATCCTTTAACACATATGCTTATTTTATTCAAGGGAAGTTATTAAAATTCCGAAATTACAGGTAGTTAAACTGGCGCCAAACGTTAAGTTTTCCTTTAGTAAATACGCGAAACTTAGACGATAACCAATCAAGAAGTGATAATCGGCTGATTTAAGGCGAAAATTCCAATAGTTAATATAAGTTTACAAAGTCATTAAAATTTCACAAAGATAGTATAAATAGTAAGCAACATTGGGTTAAGACAGTGAACAATACCCATAGCTAGATATTAGAGCAGGCATCCCTCTATGCAGCCCATTCGCACTTTTAACGTATCACCATCTTTACCATCTCGACTTGAACCATTGCGAAAACTCGCATATAACTTGCATTGGGATTGGAGCGTCGAGGCAAAAGACTTATTTCGGCGCCTAGACCCCGATTTATGGGAAAGTAGTCGTCACAACCCAGTTTTGATGCTGGGTACAATTAGCCAAGGGCGTTTAACGGAAGTAGTTGAAGATGAAGGCTTCCTCGCGCAAATGGATCGTGCGGCGCAACAATTAGAAGATTATTTGAAAGAACGCACCTGGTATCAAAAACAGCGTGCAGGTAAACCAAAGGAATGTTACGCTTACTTTTCTGCTGAGTTTGGGTTAGCTGACTGCTTACCTGTATATTCAGGTGGTTTAGGAGTTTTGGCTGGAGACCACCTGAAATCAGCAAGTGACTTAGGTTTACCTTTGGTTGGTGTTGGTTTACTTTATCAGCAAGGGTATTTCGCACAGTATCTCAACGCTGATGGTTGGCAGCAAGAGCGCTATCCCATCAACGATTTTTACAATATGCCGATACACCTCGAACGTAAAGAGGACGGTTCGGAGTTAATAATTGAGGTAGATTATCCAGGACGCAAGGTTTATGCGCGTGTGTGGCGAGTTCAAGTAGGGTCTGTACCACTCTACATGCTCGATACTAATATTGAGCCAAATAATCCTTACGACCACAATATTACCGACCAGTTATATGGTGGTGATATCGACATGCGTATCCACCAAGAAATTATGCTTGGTATTGGTGGTGTGCGGATGCTTAAAGCTTTGGGTTACAATGTAACTTCGTACCACATGAACGAAGGACATGCGGCATTCTCAGCTTTAGAACGTATCCGTATGTACATTCAAGAGCAAGGTTTAAATTATTCAACCGCGCGGCAAGTAGTAATTTCCTCAAATATCTTTACTACGCATACTCCTGTACCTGCTGGTATAGATTTGTTCTCTCCTGACAAGATGCTGTATTACCTAGGGTATTACGCTGATATTTTTGGAATGAACAAAGAGCAATTTTTAGGCTTAGGACGCGATAATACGGGTGATTTGTCATCGCCATTCAGTATGGCTGTACTGGCTTTAAAGATGGCAACCTTCTCGAATGGTGTAGCGCAGTTACACGGGGTTGTATCGCGTCAAATGTTTAAAGGGTTATGGCAAGGTGTACCTGTTGATGAAGTACCTATTGGCGCCATTACGAACGGTGTACACGCTCGTAGCTGTGTAGCAAAATCAACACAAGAACTATACGACCGTTATTTAGGACCCAACTGGTCATCGGCAGGTGTTGATAGTCCATTGTGGGAACGTATGGAAGCAATACCTGATGAGGAATTGTGGCGTAACCATGAACGTTGTCGCTTGGATATGGTACTTTATGTACGTGACCGTTTGGTTAAACACCTCCGTGATAGAGGCGCCTCACCATCAGAGATAGCCCAAGCGCAAGAAGTTCTTGACCCGAAAGTATTTACAATTGGTTTTGCCCGCCGTTTTGCTACCTACAAACGTGCGACACTGTGGATGAGTGATGTTGAGCGCATCAGAAAGATAATCTTGGCGAACAAAGACCGCAAAGTACAGTTTGTAATTGCTGGTAAAGCACACCCCAAAGATATCCCAGGTAAAGAACTTATCCGCGATATTAACCACTTTATTGAAGAAGAAGGCTTACAAAAACAAATCGTCTTTGTTCCTAACTATGATATTTACATCGCGCGGTTGATGGTGTCGGGTTGTGATATCTGGTTAAATACCCCAAGGCGCCCACGTGAAGCTTCCGGAACAAGCGGTATGAAAGCAGCCATGAACGGCTTACCTAACTTAAGCGTTCTTGATGGCTGGTGGGATGAAGCAGACTATGTACGCACAGGTTGGGCAATCGGACATGGTGAAATGTACGATGACCCAGCTTATCAAGACCAAATCGAAGCAAATGCGCTGTACGATTTATTGGAGAAAGAAGTCGTGCCATTGTTCTACGACCGCGACACTGACGCTTTACCGAGACGTTGGGTAGCGAAAATGAAAGATGCAATTCGTTTGAATTGTCCATTCTTCAACACCGCGCGGATGGTAGGAGAATATGCACAGCGCGCGTATTTCCCAGCTAGCGACCGCTACTATAATCTCATCGCAAACAACTACACTCCAGCCAAAGAACTCGCAGATTGGAAAGACAAATTAAGAACTAGTTGGTTCAATATCAAAATTAAAGATATTAACGTATCATCTGGAACTGATATTTTAGTTAACCAAAATGTTAGTGTCACAGCAAAAGTTGACTTGGCAAGCTTGAAAAAAGACGACGTACAAGTTGAATTATATCAAGGCGCCATCGATGCCAACGGCGAAATCGTCAACGGTGAGCCTGTTGTAATGGAATATAAAGGCGCCGACGAACACGATTTAAGTACTTACACTGCTGAGATTGTATACAATACATCCGGCTTACAAGGTTTATCGCTGCGCGTACTTCCAAAACACGAGTACCTATCAAGCGCTTACGAACCCAGATTAATTGTTTGGGCAGAGTAAGAGTAATCAGTAGAAAGTGCTGAGTGCTGAGTGCTGAGTGCTGAGTAAAATATAACTTTTGTGGAGCGGGCATCCTTGCCCGCCCTTCTTATTAGAGCTTATTGCGAGAAAGCGAATTTATTTTTAAACATTGCTTATTATTACTTGCTAGAATAGACAAATAAAAGATTAGCTATACTATTTTTACTATTGAAATAGTATAGGGACATTATACAGAAGAAATAAAACTGTTTTAATAATTATTGGTTATTAAAAACCAGGGTATAAAATAACATTTTATATGCGTGTTATTAGCAAAAAGAAGCTTAGAGAGTTTTGGGAAAAACATTCCATTTCTAAAAAAGGACTGCTATTATGGTATGAACGTGTGTCTGATGAAAAATTCGATAATTTGAAAGATTTACGACAAGTCTTTGCATCAGCCGATTTAGTTGGTAATTTTACTGTTTTTAATATTGGTGGTAATAAATATAGGCTAATAACCTATATAGATTATGAATACCAGATAGCATTTATACGTGCTGTACTTACCCACGCCGAATACGATAAGGATACCTGGAAAGATGACGACTGGTTTAAAAGCGCCTAGCAGTTATTATCTTGAGCTAATTACTACTTTTCCTCCGCGTCCAATTACTAACGAAGCTGAGTTAGTAGCTACTCAAGAACGAATCGATTCTATTTTAGATAAAAAAAATATTACTCAGGATGACAAAGACTATCTAAAAGTGCTTGGTACTTTGGTTTATGACTATGAACAACAGCATGAACCTATGCCTGTTTTAAAAGGAATTGAGATGATAGAAGCTTTACTAGAAGAATCTAACCTCCAGCCTAAAGATTTAATACCAATTTTGGGCACTGATACAGATGTTGAAGAAATCTTGAGTGGTAAAAGGGCGCCAAGTCAAGATGAAGTTGAAAAGTTGGCTAATTTTTTCAATGTATCTCCTAGACTTATTTGCCAAAAAAATATGATTGACGCCTCATTGTAAGCTTTCACCCCAGTTGCTAGCATTAATATAATCCATATAAAACAAACATATGCATGACTCAACTACCTATATCGAAGCTTGCAACAACTTTGATAAAATTTTACGAGCAAGCACTTTCAACCCGTAAACCAGTTGTAATAACTCGCGAAGGCGCCCTATTAAAGCGCTGGTAATTCCTGGTTCGCTCCGCAGAGTGTCCAGCATCGGGTACTACAATGAATTCAGCTTATTGCTATGCTTTATGTAATTTCCATGTTGGTATCATTGGGCACACTACATCGTATCTACCTTGAACTATTACAGCAGGAATGTTACAAACACGGTCAACGTTTCTGAGTAATTGGTCGTAGTGTTAAAGAAAGCCTTTATTTATAAAATGACACTGCGCTTTGTCCCAACTACATAATCGTTGCCATTAGGTATTATAGACAATACACCGCTTTTTAATACTCCTTTTTCTCCTACTTGTAATTGCTGCGAAGACACAGTTATAGATGAGGCGCCTCTAGGGATGAATGGCACTTACTTAAGCATCCGCTCCAAGGTAAACGTATTGGTATGATAGGCTTTCACGCTTTGGTGATGGCGATTAACACGGTCGGCGCCTACATCAATACCAATACGTATCAACTATACATCAACGTGAATTCGATTCATTTATTAAGTGGTGAACAACAATTTATCACTTTCCTAAATCTAACTATCAATTAAAAAAATCTAGATTAATATATAAATACTATCTAATACTTACTAATAAAACCGGAGGGCGCGTTATTAAATCGCGCCGACGGCGGGCGCCTGTAACACTATGTTAAAAATATAACAGTTGTACAAGGAACGGGCTTAGTTCATCTTATGTAAGAATTTTAGCTCCGAAAATAGTACGTGCAATATGAGAAAATGTGCATGTAAAAAATCTCCAAGTCAAGGTAAAAAGTGAACTGGAGAGCAAGGCTATTTAGAGAGACCTGCTTGATTTCACTTCATTCTGTGACTTGGAGACGTAATAAAAATGTTCATATCTACTATGCCTAATTGTGTAGAAATTCGATGCGGAAAAATTCAGTCGTTCTCTAGGAATACCGTGGCAAGGGATCTTATCAGCATCAACAATTGAAGAAGTTCTGTTGTCATCAACTATCTCAGACACAGAATTATCATCACAGACCAAAAAACGTCGTAACCGTTTTTTCAATCCGATTGTTACACTTTTGGGCTTTTTTGTACCAAGTACTTGACGAAGATAAAAGTT
>NZ_KB217478.1:4018574-4356660 GCF_000331305.1 Calothrix sp. PCC 7103
CATACCCTTTTATGACAAAACCAAGAAATGCTACTAAACCTCAAATTGCTGCGTAAAGTGCATTAATACAAACATCTTTTAATGTATTTTTGTGGTGATTGTATAACATTTTTATCTCTTAGGCAGACTTAATAAACTATAACAGGATTCAGAAATATAAATTGCTTAAAAGCCGATTTTTAAAGCTTTTACAGCAAAGATTTTACATCTGAGCGTTTGACTGTAGCTAAACTTCTATTCTTAAATATAGTGTTACAGGCGCCCGCCGTCGGCGCGATTTAATAACGCGCCCTCCGGTTTTATTAGTAAGTATTAGATAGTATTTATATATTAATCTAGATTTTTTTAATTGATAGTTAGATTTAGGAAAGTGATAAATTGTTGTTCACCACTTAATAAATGAATCGAATTCACGTTGATGTATAGTTGATACGTATTGGTATTGATGTAGGCGCCGACCGTGTTAATCGCCATCACCAAAGCGTGAAAGCCTATCATACCAATACGTTTACCTTGGAGCGGATGCTTAAGTAAGTGCCATTCCACCCTACATTTTATCTGTGGCGCCAATTAAAGCGCTGGTAATTCCAGGTTCGCTCATTGAGTGTCCTGCATCGGGTACTACAATTAATTCAGCTTCTTGCCATGCTTTGTGTAATTCCCATGCTGATATCATTGGGCACACTACATCATATCGACCTTGGACTATTACAGCGGGAATATTACGAATGCGGTCAACGTTTCTGAGTAATTGGTCGTCATGTTCAAAAAACCCTTTATTCATAAAGTAGTGACACTCGATACGCGCGAAGGCATCTGCAAATTGACTTTCACCGAAAATTTGCATTAAGCCTTTATCTAGAAATAGTCTACTTGTACTTGCTTCCCATATTGACCATGCGCGCGCTGCTTCAAGTCTTACTTTCATGTCATCGCTGGTTAAGCGCTTATAATATGCTGTGAGCATATCGTGTCTTTCTTCAGGTAGGATAGGTTTTAAGTATTCTTCCCAAGCATCGGGGAAAATATTACTGGCGCCTTCTTGATAAAACCAGTCAATTTCTTTTTTACGTAGCATAAAAATACCACGTAATATTAATCCTTTACACCGTTTGGGATGCGTTTGGCTGTAAGCTAGCGATAATGTACTTCCCCAACTGCCACCAAAAACTACCCATTCATCTATATTTAAGTGTTCGCGGAGTTTTTCAATATCGCTCACTAATTCCCAAGTTGTATTTTCGCGTAGTTCGGCGTGAGGTGTACTTTTACCGCACCCTCGCTGGTCGAACATAATTAGGCGCCATTTTTCGGGGTTAAAGAACTGACGATAGTAAGGGGGACACCCACCACCTGGCCCACCATGTAACAGTACTACTGGTTTACCTTGGAGATTACCTGATTCCTCATAATGAATTGTGTGTAAATCAGAGACTTTTAATTTACCTTCGTTTAAGGGTTCTCGGTGTGGATATAACTCGCGCATTTTCCTCTGTGTCCTCTGTGTCTCCGTGGTAAAAAACTCAAACTATCGGTATAAACAGGAATTCCTGCACTTTTATATTATGCACAAAGAAAAAGTAATAAATGTGAGAGCTTCTCCATGAATAGCAAAATATCTAAAGCTGGCGTAGTTGGTGCAGGTCGTGTAGGCGCCGCAGTTGCAAATGCATTAGTTATGATGGGTGTATGTGTATCGGTTGTACTACATAATCGTAGTTTAGATAAGGCAGAAGGTGAAGCATGGGATATTGAAGATGCTATTCCCCTACTCGAAGAATGCGATATATTACCTACAGATAAATACGAAGATTTTAGCGATTGTGATGTTATTGTTATTACAATTGGAGCGCCGACAAAAGAAGGTCAAAGTCGCTTAGAGTTATTGAAAGATAATGCCGATATTATTAGCTCGACGATTAAAGAACTTGACCGAGTGGCGCCGAATGCTGTTTTAATTATCATTAGCAATCCAGTTGATGTATTAACACGGATTGCCATCAAAGCTTCAAATCGACCAGAAAATTTAATAATTGGTTCTGGAACAGTTTTAGATACTGCACGAGTATGTTACCAGCTTGCTAAATTAGTTAATGTTAGTAAGCAAGATGCCAATGTATATGTTATTGGTGAACATGGAAATACTTCATTAATAGTTTGGTCAAACGCGCAAATAGGCGCCATCCCTTTAGAAAAATTTCCGCTTCCCCAAGGTGCATCTTTAGATAAAATTAAAGCTGAATATATTGATAACACCCGTAAGCGCGCGTATGCAATTAGTGAGCGTAAAGGTGGTACTAGCTACGGTATCTCAACTGTAGCTGCTCAACTAGTTGATACTGTTCTGCGCGACGAGAAAAAAGTATTTACTGTGTCAGTAAAAGCAGATGCCGAATATAAGATAGGTGATGAAGTAATTTTGGGTCTTCCTTGCATTATTGGTAAAAAAGGTATCGAGCGAAAATTGTATATACCATTAAATGATGAAGAACAACGCGCGCTTGTACATTCAGCAGAAGAATTGAATAAAGCTTATGAATCTTTGATGTGATTGGTTTTGATCCCCCCAGCCCTGCTTGGTAAGGGGGGCTAAGAAGTTTTTAAAGTTTTAAAACATGTGTTATCTTGAGAAAGCTTCGCGAATTACTGCATCCGTAACTGCTGCAACCTTCATTTTAATTAGTAAGGTATTCAAAGCCTCTCGACTTTTTTCATTACCTAATTGGCGCCTAAGTAAATAAAATAAATTAGTGACTGCATGTCCAGCAATATAACCTTCTACTTTACCTTGTGCTACTAAATCTAAAGCAAGAGCAGATGCCCTAAAAAAAGGTTGTCGTTCGAGTAAAACATCTAAAAGCACAATCGCTATCAAATAATACCCGTTTCACTGATATTTTTCCTCTAGATAAGCTAAATACTCTTCCTGTAGTTCGTCCTTATTAAGATTTTCATTCACATTTTTTGGTTGCGATCTACCAATACCTACCAAACTTTGAGTCCAAGAATTGAGTACAAGAGCTTTATTCGGGTCGGGCAGTTGCTCAATAAAATTAGCAATTGCTTCATTTACAGACAATTGTTGCAACTCTGCCCAACGCTGTGCTTTTTGCAAAAGTTCGTCATTTAAACTCAATACTATTTCAGTTTGCATTTTTCTAGACCATGACAATAAGAGTTAATATAGTTCCACGTTACCAAAAATAAACTGCTTGAGCCATACAGGTATATTATTGGTATCGAAAGAAATATTCTATTTTAGATTGCATGTACTATTATAATAATTTATGCCTTGTAGAGCAAGGGCTATTGTGATAGATTAGGGATTCATAAAAGTGAGAGAGAGGTTCATCAGTCTGGGTTTTATGTGGCAAGTAGTAAAAAAGACGCACAAGCAAAGGCTAGAAAACAACTATGTTTAAAGTTAAAACAACGCCATAATGATGATACCCTTGTTGTTGAAGATAGTATTGCGGATATTGATTATTGTATTGAAATTGACAATATTGATAGCTGGAAATTAGTGTTTACGCCTACAATTATAAAAGACTTTTATCCAAAATGTGAATATATTAAGTTGCTCAAGTAGCAGATTTGCAACGGATGTAACGGATGAGTTATTTGTTATGAATAAAATTTGCTTAAAATCGAAGAACTATCCGTTACATCCGTTTATTTTAAAGAAAATTTCATGTTGTAGAAAATTAGCGAACGTATGTTTTACTGCTAAACTATACTTAACACGGGTAAGAAATGTCATTCTGAGCGTAGCGTAATGCGGAGCATTTGCCGCAGGCTAGAATCTCTAAGATGCTTCACTGCACTACGTTTCGTTCAGCATGACAAAGTTTATATTCTACCCATTAGCAGTATAAATAAAGTTTTAGATACAGAAGTTGTAATTAATCGACTGAAAGATAAACTACTAAGGAAACGTTTAGCTTAAACGTGAGGTGTCTCACGATAATTTTGTTGGTAATGGCGCCGGAAAATGCCAAAATTATATTTGCTTTGTAACGGCAACGTTACAAATGTCTCTTTATAATAACCAAGAGACTTCCAAAAGTTAAATCAACCCTCTTGTGGGGTGGGCATCCTTGCCCGCCAGATGATTGTAGAACGGGCTTTATATGCCCATTCCACAAGAGATTACACAAAAAATCCACAAGAAAATTATTATTTAGAAGTCTCTAAATTACTAAACTAAAGGCTATGGGCAGGCAACGTATTCTCTCTGGAGTTCAACCAACTGGTAACTTGCATCTAGGTAACTATTTTGGCGCCATTCGTAATTGGGTGGAAATTCAAGACCAGTTCGATAATTATTTTTGCGTGGTAGACTTGCACGCTATTACAGCACCTCACAATCCGGCAACGCTGGCTAGCGATACATATACTATTGCAGCGTTGTATTTGGCGTGTGGTATTGATTTAGAGTATTCTAATATTTTTGTACAGTCGCATGTTTCTGCCCACAGCGAACTAGCTTGGCTACTTAACTGTATTACACCCATGAACTGGCTGACTGATATGATTCAGTTTAAGGAAAAAGCTGTTAAGCAAGGTGAAAACGTTGGTGTTGGGTTGCTGGACTATCCTGTGTTGATGGCTGCGGATATTTTACTGTACAACGCTGATAAAGTACCTGTGGGTGAAGACCAAAAGCAGCATCTTGAGTTAACGCGCGATATTACAGACCGTTTCAACCATCTATTTGGTAAGGGAAAAAAGGTATTAAAGTCTCCCGAACCAATGATTCGTAAAGACGGCGCCCGTATAATGAGTCTCACTGACGGCACTAAAAAAATGTCAAAGTCAGACCCTGCTGAAGGTAGTCGCATTAACTTACTTGACTCACCCGATGAAATTACCAAGAAAATCAAACGGTGTAAAACTGACCCCATACGCGGTATTGTCTTCGATGACCCAGCGCGTCCCGAATGTCAGAATTTGCTGACAATATATATGTTGTTGTCGGGTAAGGAAAAGGAAGACGTAGCGGCAGAATGTGCGGATATGGGATGGGGAGATTTTAAGAAGTTGCTAACGGAAACAACGATAAATGCCCTAAAACCAGTTCAAGACAAATACGCTGAAGTCATGGCAGATAAGGGTTATTTAGAGTCGGTACTGCGTGAAGGGCGCCGAAAAGCAGAAGTTGTTGCGAACCAAACATTAAAAGACGTAAAAACAGCAATGGGGTATTCTCTGCCACTGTGAGCTTTCCACATGGGGTAAAGTTGTGTTACAGCTGTACTTAGAGTGAAAATGCTCATTGTTATGCTTGATACACTAATACCAATTACTCCAGTTAAAGTAAGTTCATTTCGTGCTGCTGCTAGGAACGGCGAGTTTCTAGTAACAGCAGAGGTTTGCCCACCGAAAGGAGGTAATCCGCAACACATGCTCCAAATGGCGGCGACCCTTAAGGGGAGGGTTCATGCCGTCAATATCACCGATGGTAGCCGAGCTGTGTTACGTATGTCTCCGCTAGTGGCGTCAGCAATTTTACTTCAAAACGGTATCGAGCCGATATGTCAATTTGCATGTCGAGACAGGAACCGTATTGGATTACAAGCTGATTTGATGGGCGCCCATGCATTAGGAATTCAAAATATCCTAGCTTTAACAGGCGACCCTGTAAAAGCAGGCGACCACCCCGACTGTAAAGCTGTCTTCGACCTCGAAGCAGTGCGTTTGTTGCAAGTTATCCAGAAACTTAATTTAGGAGTCGATTATAACGATAAACCCCTGACCGATGGGGCGTTAGACTTATTTGTAGGCGCCGCAGTTGACCCGCAATGTAAAAGTTGGTCGGGGTTACAAAGTCGGTTTGAAAAGAAAGTAGAAGCAGGCGCCCAATTTTTCCAAAGTCAGCTAATCACCGATTTTGAAAGATTGGAAAAATTCATGGATACCATAGCTTTTGGGTGTAATAAACCCATACTTGCCGGGATATTCCTGTTGAAATCAGCCAAAAACGCCGAATTCATCAACCGAGCAGTACCAGGTGTAAATATACCCCAGCACATTATCGATAGATTAGCGCAAGCTAAAGACCCCTTAGAAGAGGGAATAAAAATTGCTGCCGAACAAGTCCAAATTGCGCGGCAACTGTGCCAAGGCGTGCATATGATGGCAGTCAAGCGCGAAGATTTAGTGGCGCCAATCTTAGATATGGCTGGTGTTGCGGCAGTTAAGTAGGTATTGTAAACAAAAAAACATAGACTATCGTAATGCGGCTAGGCTTAACTGGTCGCATTTTTATCTAGGAAAACTATTCCCTCTACGGTTTAAAATTACCACAGAGACACTGAGTACACAGAGGGAAGGCATTGCGATGAGTCAATTTGGTCTTGTTTTGTAAATAAAAGTTTATTCGTATTAGTTATGTATTAACAGCTCTTAGCTGGTGTAGTATAACAAAAGACTATCAGTACAAAAACAAACCAGGTATAGATTCTAGGGAGAGCATACATGGCTAACCTAAATAATTATGATGAAGAATTAACAGAAGATGGTTCAGACGAAGAATACGCGGATGAATATGAACCAGCTACTTTCCGTTATGACCCCGAACAAATAAATATTGTTACTAGAGAACCTACGATAGAGCAGCTACTAAGGCGAATAGATGAAGAGGCACTTAATTTAGCACCTGATTTTCAGCGTCAAGCTGGTATTTGGAATCCAGATGCAAAAAGTCGCCTTATTGAATCAGTTTTAATTCGTATTCCTCTTCCAGCATTTTATATAGATGCGACAGATGAAGAATATTGGTTAGTGGTAGATGGGTTACAAAGACTATCTGCTCTAAAATTATTTGTTACCGATAAAAAATTAAGGCTAAGTGGATTAGAATATCTCACAGAATTTAATGGCAAAACATATGATGATTTAGAACGTAGATATCAACGTCGTATATTAGAAACTCAAGTCAATGTTTACCTAATTGAAAAAGGTACACCCATTGAAGTAAAATATAATATCTTTAAAAGGATTAATACAGGTGGTGTTCCTCTGTCTCCTCAAGAATTACGTCATGCTCTAAATCCTGGGAAATCAAGCAAGTTATTAGTTCGGCTTGCAGATTTAAAAGAATTTCAAAGGGTAGTTAAGTTAAATGAATCTAAAAGAAAACGCATGGATGACAGAGAATTTATTCTTGGCTTTATAGCTTTTTATCTTACCCCTTACACTGAATATTATAAGGATAAAACAAGGGACTTGTTTTTAAGTAAAGCTTTGTTAAAAGCAAACCATATTTCCGATGAAGAGTTTAACCAGTTAGAGTTAAAGTTTAAAAAAATTATGATTACGGCATTTGACATTTTTGGATATAAAGCTTTCCGTAAAATTTCTAATACAAATCCAAGAACTTATCCTGTAAATAAATCTTTGTTTGAAGCTTGGTCTGTCTGTCTAAGTAAATTAGATGAGCAACACATTGAAAGATTAAAGCAAAAAAAACAAGAATTGATACATACTTTTAGTAATTATGTAGACAATGATAAAGATTTTCTTTCTTCTATATCTCAAGCAGCGAATAAGGTTGAGTATAGATTTACTACCATTCAAAAAATTATCCAAGAAGTGTTGTCATGATTAATTCCCTTCGTTTGGTAAACTTCAAAACTTTTGAAAATCAGTTACTTGACTTTAAGCCATTAACTTTACTCTCTGGCGTGAATAGTACAGGTAAATCATCGGTTTTACAATCATTACTATTGCTGCGTCAATCGTATCAGCAAGAACTACTACCAAAAGAGGGCTTGGCTTTAAACGGTGAACTTATAAGGATTGGAACGGCTCAAGATGCATTTTGTGAAAGAGCTAAAGATGATTATATACGCTTTGAACTTACTTGGAAAGATAGCTGCAAAGGAATATGGAATTTTAAATATGACCTCGATAAGAAAGAAACCGATGTTTTAGATGTAGTTTCAGAAGAACTTGACTGTGAAGTTTATAGCTCAAGCTTATTTAGCAAGCAATTCCATTATCTTCATGCAGAACGTATTGGTCCACGTCCATTTAATGAAATGTCGGATTATCAAGTAAGAAGACTTGGGCAAATAGGTATTAAAGGGGAATATACAGCACATTATCTTGCTGTGCATGAACGTAAAGCCATTCCGATTCCTGGTCTTAGTTATCCACAAGCTAAATCTATGGATTTGATAGACCAAGTTGAAGCTTGGATGAAAGAAGTAAGTCCTGGTACCCGTATCAAAATAAATTCAAATCCGGGTATGGATTTGATGAGTTTGCAATACTTTTTTGGAGATAGTAATCCTTATCGTGCAACCAATGTAGGGTTTGGAATTAGCTATACATTGCCGATTATTGTCGCTGTTTTAGCCTCTAAACCAGACACTCTTATACTTATTGAAAATCCAGAAGCTCATCTTCACCCCAAAGGACAAGCAAAAATGGGTGAACTTTTGGCACTTGCAGCAAACTCTGGAGTTCAAGTTGTTATAGAAACTCATAGTGACCATGTACTAAATGGAATTCGTCTTGCTGTTAATCGCAGTCAACTTGACCCCGAAAATGTCCAACTTCATTATTTTCAGCGTCAAGAAATAGAAGGAAGATTAGCTTTGACTGAGGTAGTATCGCCAAATATCGACCGTAACGGAAGAATTGATGAGTGGCCTGATGGCTTTTTCGACCAAATAGAAAAAGATTTGATGGAGTTAATTTAATGCATTTTTTGATTAATGAGCTTTCCTTTATTGGCCAAGCCGAAAATGAGTATGAAGCTAACTTGCTAATGATGGTGCTTTTTGAATTGGTAAAAGCACTAAAACCTATTCAAGGCAGTAAACCAATTTCAACACATAGAATGTTTTTTAGCTGTGCCGTATCACCAGGGTTTACTGTTAAAGACTGGGCACACCAAAAATCACGGAATCCAAAAGAAAAAGATATTGGTTTGCTATTTTTAAAACTTACGACTAAAGGGCCATTTATTGATGAAGTCGAGGGGATACCAGAAGAATTAAATACTTGTTACAAATGTTATTTTAATGAAACGGATATCTCTAGTAGTTCATTAGCAACTGCTGCATTTTTAAATAGTAAAGGTGCTTTAGTTAGCTTACAAAATGCACCTGATTTCATGGTTGAAATTGTTCCAGTCAAATTTTATATAAACGGAGATACTTACGAATATATAAAACTTTCTAATTTAACTCATGTAACTCAAGTTAGTAAGCTTCGTCGTCTCTATGTTCCCAGTCCTAAGCACGCTATTGGTGGTTGGGGTACTCCAATGGATTTGAGTGATGAAATCGCTCAAGCAGTCTTAGACAAAGGTCTTTTTGGACAAAGCAAACAAATTTATGGTTACTATAATGGAAAATTTTATGAATTCCAACCTGACAATGCAGGTGGTTATCATGGATACCCAGTTAATGAGAGTGAGGTTCCTTCTTCAGTTTCTAAACAACTCAAAAAAAGTTAAATTTAAAGAACGCGATAAAACACAAGAGCAAGCTTTAACAGAAGCAAGTTGTTTGCAAGATGAAGTAAACGATATACTATAAGAAGCAGCGAATAAGCTATATTTTACCCACTAATATGTGAAAGGCTAGGTAAGTAATTGCATCAATTTAAACAAGGTATGTGGGGCAAAAGTATTAGCAACAACGCTGAAATTATTTGTGAAGATAGGAAGCGCTAAGTTTTAGATTTTTTAACTAATAATAGCAACGTAACTTAAAGAACGATTTATGTGCGGAGTTTTTTTATGATACATTCTTTATTATTAATAAATTTCAAAGTTTTTGAAGAACAGCTTTTAAAGTTTCGTCCACTAACTGTACTATCAGGATTTAACAACATAGGTAAATCATCTGCATTACAATCGTTGTTATTATTAAGACAATCCTATCTGCAAGGAGTTTTAAGCGAGCCTTTGGCATTAAATGGTGATTTAGTATATATAGGAACAGCCCAAGAAGCACTTTTTAAACGAGCGGAAGAGCAATTTATTGATTTTGAACTTTTTGTAAACCATCAAGAAAAAAGCTGGCAATAGTGTTTTACATACGACTCAAAAGCTAATGTTTTAGAAACTAAAACGGCGCCTACAATTTCAGAAATAGATAAATTTTGCCTATTCGGTAGTTCTTTTCACTATCTCCAAGCAGAAAGGATAGGTTTCTGCAAGATTCCTGATTCTGTAGTGCGCCAAAATTTTCAAATTGGAACAAAAGGTGAGTATACAGCACATTTTTTAAGTGTATTTGGAAACTGGGATATTAATAGAGTAAGTCTTGAGCGAAAAAATTATTTGCAAGAAGTTAATACCGCTTGTGAATATTCTGAGCAAAGTACTCCGAACAAATTGTATCATCCCAGGCAAAATCACTTTGTTTGAAAGACCAAGTAGAAGCATGGATGAGCGAAATAAGTCCTGGAATCAAAATTTTTATCGTTTCAAATGAAGATATTGATTCAAACAGTCTACAATATTGTTTTGAAAATAAAAATCATAACAGCAAAAAATATAACTCTACTAATGTAGGATTTGGCATTTCTTCCACTTTACCAATTGTTGTTGCGCTACTTGCGTCTCCTCCAGGTTCGTTAATGATTATCGAACATCCAGAGGGACATTTACATCCTAGTGGATCGACTAAAATCGGTAAGTTAATAGCACTTGCAGCAAGTAGTGGAATTCAAGTAATTATCGAAACTCATAGCGACCATATTTTAAATGGTATCCGTGTATCAGTACATGGAGGTTTAATTAACGAAGTAGCAGAGTCTCAAAAAGCTGCCTTGGCATTACCCGAACTGCGTTGTACATTTGGCGGCGCCACCGTAGTTCCTGATGTTGCTGTATTTCGATGGGGAACGCATACCCCGAACTGGGTCTGGAAGAATTGCCAACCGCTTTGATAGCCATCCTGACTGGGCAATAGAAATTCTCTCACCAGAGCAAAGCCAAACTAAAGTTCTCCGTAACCTGCTGCATTGCAGTAAAAACGGTACAGAACTAGGGTGGTTAATTCTTCCAGATGAAGACGGCATTTTTGTTGTACATCCTAACCAACGTGTTGAGCTACTAGAAAGAGCAGACATACTCCCCATTATTAGTAATATTGACCTATCTCTAACCGTCGAACAAATTTTTAACTGGCTAAATATTTAAATTTGAATTGCAATTGGCTAGCTCATAGATTTCGTGTCAGAGATATGCAACGTTACTTGCTCATTAAACGGTACAGAATTAGATATTTTCTCTTCCTTCAGCTATAAAACTCACTTCCTCGCTACATTTATCTTAAAAGTGGGAAGTCGTTTGGGTGTTTCTCATGCTGCATCGCTGTACAGAACAAGGCTTAGTTTGTATTACTCAACCTCATCATGCTTGGCTTGCGGGAGAATTAGCGCGCGCTTGGGGTAATGAACAATTTGGTAACTTTGCTCCTTTTGATGAAGTTTGTCTAGGCGCCTCTCTACATGATATAGGTTGGGTTACATGGGAGCAAAAGCCAACGCTAAACCCTGAAACTGGCTATCCTCATAAATTTACACAGTTGCCAACACAAGTACATATAGATATGTGGTCGAGTGCAAAACAGCTTGCACTTCCGTTTGGGAGATACGCAGCATTACTCGTCTCGTTGCATGGTACAGGATTGTATGAAAGGTTTAGTAACTGGCGAAACTCAAAAGAAGCAACAACTATAGTGCAGGATTTTCTTAATCGCGAGTCAGCATTTCAAGAACAACTTATCAATATTCTCAACCAAGATGAATATTTTGCACCATATGCGGCGCCGTCCATTATCAAACGTAACCAACAACTTGTAGCAACGTGGGATAGTCTCTCAATAATTTTATGTCAAGGATTTACTGAGAAAGAACAAGTAGCAAAAGTTCCAACAAGTGACGGAGAAGCTACACTCGAATTAACCTTACTAGAAAAAGAAGGTAATTGTAATCATATAGCAGTATCCCCTTGGGCATTTCAGCAAAGCGAAGTCAAACTCGTTTATGAAGGAAGACTTTTACCCCACACCTTTGATGACGAAGCAGCTATGCAAGATTATCTAAACAGGAATTGCTGGATAAGTTTAAGCACTATATTGAAACCACTTTAATTTCTCTGTGAACTCTGCGCCTCTGTGTTTATTAATTTTTATTGTCATGGCAATATTTTAAATTTAATTTTACCTGTAGAGAGCATAGTATAACCAGCGCTAGCTGCAAAGAAAGATAATGCAAATGATATTAATGAAATGGGAGTAATGAAAATTGTACCGCTTGCAATAGCATAAGTGGCGCCACCAGCAATTAACAACCACCCATATTTACGATGTTGTTGCGCGTAAGTTAAAATCCATACTCCACATATGGTAAGAATAATTATGGGTAAGCTTTGAATTAAGTGTCCAGATAAAATGATGCTGCCTGCTAATACTTTCATGCCTGTAAGCATTAATACTAGCCCTGCAATTTTAATTATAAGTTTCATGTTTGTATATACTAAAAACGACTTAAAGTTTACTTTTAACAAGCGTCACAATCTTTTAGATGCAAAGAAAGCGGGAAAACTGCGTTAACGTACCTCAGCATGACAGAAGTCTAGATTTTTCCAGTTTGGAGTATAGATAGCTGAAAGAGTGACAATTAAACTTATGTTTGATTTTTTAAATTATGCATTTACTCTTTCTTTGCGTACTTTGCGTCCTTTGCGGTTTAATTTTAAATATGTGTTAATTATCAATTAAAGATGTTGGGTTGCGCGGCGCTCCACCCAACCTACAACATTTTTCATCTAAAATATATGTAACAAATTTCCTTCCCTCCACATAAACATGCCAAACCCTTACTATGTCGGTGGTCCAGTGCCTTTAGAGTATTTTTTTGGACGCGCGTCAGAAATTACAACAGCGTTTGACCAAATTTCTAAACGCGCGCATTTAGCAATATACGGTAGTCCTGGTATGGGAAAATCCTCTTTGCTCAGATACTTAGCGGCGCCTGAAATTTGGAAGAGACGAGGAAAGGACATATCAAAAGTATTTATTGTTTCACTTAGCTGTGCTGGTATTAGTCCGTTTACTCCTTCAGAGTTTTGGCGCGAAATTTTAAATCGTTTATACGATGATGCTAATGAAGCTTTACGAAGCGATATTGACCAGATATTGGACGATGAGCAAGTCGAAAAAGGAGATTTACGACGTATTCTCAAAAAAATTGGACAGCAAGATAAGTTTTTATTACTCCTACTCGATGACTACGATGCGGCGTTGCGTACTAATGACCAGTACACCGAAGTCGAAATGCTGACTTTTTTGAGTGAGTTTCGCGACTTAGCGGTTCATAGCAACGAAGGTAGATACCTCTCTACTGTTGTCACTACTTTTCGGCGCCTCAATGAACTCGGTCCCACTATCACACCCGGTGGTTCTCCGTGGTACAATCATTATTTATTTCGACTGCTGCGACCATTAACGACAAATGAAGTTAGTACCCAGTTGTTCGTTCAAATTTCTGGTTTATTTAGAGAAGGTGTTTTAAAGATTATTGATGGACACCCAGCTTTACTGCAAAATGCTGGTTATTTGCTGTATGAAACCCTTGAAGCTGGACAAACTCCTAATATTGATATTTTTACACGAGACTTTGAAAGCGCTACAGAGCAGTATTTTCGGGATACTTGGAGATTTTCTACTGATGAAGAACAAATTTTATTGATGTTAATCGCACTTTGTAATTTACAAGGTCGTTTGAATAGAAATACTCGTTATGGTTTGGGTGATGTTGACCTTGTTTTTAGTCAGCGCAGTCGAGAACTTGTTGACTTAGAAGAACGAGGTGTAATTCAGCATACAGTTTCTGAAGGCAAAACTGTTTATAGTTTTACTTCTTCGATGATGGAGTGGTGGGTTATTCAAGAGATTCAAAATAGCAACGAAGAAAAACTACTAGCACGTGAGAGAGTTTTTCTCAATTTAATGAGTCGTGAACAAGCACAAAAAACACAGCAAGCTATTCGCTGGTTATGGCAAAATAAAGATATTGTTCAATCTGTAGTTATTACTGTTATTAAACAGTTTTTTGGCGCCCCCGCTTAGTTAGATTTGCTGCTAAAATCAAAGTAGGGGAGGTATTGCTGATGGTGTTCTCTGCTACTGAGTACTCAGAAAATCCTTACATAATTGGGCGCCCAATTTATGAACCAGAATTCTTTTTTGGGCGTGAAGAACTGTTTAATTTTATTAAGGATAATTTAAATCAGAAAGTACAGGTTATTTTGCTGCATGGTCAGCGGCGAATTGGCAAGACTTCTGTTTTATCTCAGATTCCTAATTTTGTTTGTTTAGATAACTTTGAGTTTGTACTTTTATCGTTAGAAGGTAAAAGTCAAAAATTGTTACATGAAGTTTTGTATGAATTAAGTGAAGATATTTTTGATTATTTTGATTTTACCAAAGAACAAGTAAAATTACCAACTAGAGAAGCACTAAAAGAGGATAAATTAATATTTTTTGATGTTTTTTTACCTCAAGTTTATCAGGCACTTGGTAATAAAAATTTAGTACTTTTACTTGATGAGTTTGATGTTTTGGGTGACTCTCACTCAGATTCGGCGGTAACTCATTTTTTCCCTTTTTTACTATCGGTTATTCACAGGCAACCGCAGCTTTACATTATACCTGTAGTAGGGCGGCGCCTGGATGATATGCCAAACCTACTCTCGTTGTTTCGAGAGGCTCCTACTCAAGAAATTGGTTTACTCGATACAACGAATGCAGAACGTTTAATTACTAAACCAGCGAGTAGTAGTTTAATTTACGAACCAGATGCTATTAATGCCATTTTAGAATTATCAGCAGGACATCCTTATTTTACTCAGGTGTTATGTTTTGCGCTGTTTAGCCATGCTAGAGAAAAACAACAACCTCATATCACTCGCGCGGATGTATATAACATTATTAATCAAGCAATCGAAATTGGCGAAGCTGGATTAACATGGTTTAGAGATGGTCTACCAATACCAGAACGAGTTATTTTCTCTACGGTTGCAGAAATGCAGCAAGAAAAGTCTAAATCAGCTGTACTTCAAGGTACACCATTAGCATTACTACAAAAACATGGAGTTATCGCTAACGAAGCATTACACAAAGCAGAAACTCGCTTACTTGAATGGAATTTCTTAAAAATTTTTGATGATGCTAGAATGCTACAAGCAAGTAGCTATGTAGTAACTGTTGAGTTAGTTCGTCGTTGGCTAATTAAACGTTGTCCATTACGTCGAGAAATATGGGAACTTGAAAAACTTGATGAGTCACTTGTTCATTCTATATACGAACAAGCCATTAAAGAGCGGCAAATTGGAGAATTATTAACCGCACTTGAATTATTCCAGCAGGTTTTAACGATAAATCCTAATCACTTTCATGCGCTGTTTGAACTAGCAGAGTTGTATTTTGATATTGGAGACTATTATCAAGCTGTAGAACTTTATACAAGGGCGCATAAAATTGACCCAGTGCGTAATCAAGAAGCTTTAGAGCGCGCGAAACAAAGTTATGCAAATCAAGGTAAACAGTATAATACATTTCGTGGCGCCAGTAGTAATACTCTTCACGAATCCAGCACTAGTTATAATATTCCTCGACTTGACCTTGAAAAATTTTATCAAGCTTTCAATCCAAGTAGACCTTTACTGCTAGATAATGCTTTAAACCAGAAATATTATGTTGATTTTGCGTCGGTACGTGGTGGTAAAATAGCGGAGTCTTTAGCACGCACAATTACGCGCATATCTCCAGAAGCGCCTACATGTCAGTTACTTACGGGTCATATTGGTTGTGGTAAGTCAACCGAACTGCTGCGTCTCAAAGCTGACTTAGAGCAGCAAAGCTTTCATGTCGTTTATTTTGAATCTAGCTATATATTAGATATGGTCGATGTCGATTTAATTGACATCTTGCTTGCCATTGTCGAACAAGTTGCTGAAAGTCTCAAAGCTATCAACATTCGTTTCGAGTCTAACTACTTTACTAAGCTGTTTGGAGAAATCAATAATTTTCTGCAAACACCTCTCGACTTAGAACTAGAAGGATTATCTGCTGGTGCAGCTAAGATTACCGCGAAAACTAAGGAAAACCCTAATAGAAGACGACAACTGCGTGATTATCTAGAACCTCATACAGATAATATCCTGCAATTGCTCAATCAAGAACTTTCAAATATAAACACCCAGTTAAAAGCAAAAGGTAAAAAAGGACTAGTTGTTATTATCGATAACCTTGACCGATTAGATATTCATACTTTACCTTCTGGACGTTCGTTACCAGAACATATATTTCTCGACCACAGCGAAGAATTACGCCGTATCAATTGTCATATTGTATACACTGTACCGATGTCCTTGGTTTTATCGAATGACAATGCTTTGCTACAAAACCGTTTGGGAGGAGGAGTGGCGCCGCGCGTATTGTCTATGATACCAGTACGACATAGAAATGGAGAAATTAATAGTGTGGGACTAGCGCTAATGCGACAAGTCGTACTCGCACGTGCTTTTCCAGATGTGAGTCCAGATATGAGTCCTGTTGAAAGATTAAAGTTAATCAAGCAAATATTCGACTCACACTCAACCCTTGACAGGTTGTGTTTAATAAGTGGAGGTCACGTTCGAGATTTACTGGGACTTGTATTTGAATGCTTACGCGAACAAGACCCGCCCTTTGAGCGAGATACAGTAGAAGCAGTAATTCGACGCTATCGAGACTTTCGGGCAAATCCAATTGATTCTCAAGAATGGGATTTAATATTTGAAGTTTTAGAAAAGCAACATATTAAAGATGATGTTAAATACCACACGCTATTAAATAGTCTGTTTATCTTCGAGTACCGCGACACAGACGGTTCTTGGTTTGCAATTCATCCCATCTTGGCTGAAACAAAGCAATTTCAATCGTGGTTAGCTTCATAAATCTAAATAACTTTTAATCTTTCCTAGGGCTGATTATACCGTTCTATAGACTTATTTAAACTCATATTAGCTTCACTTCTAGAGTTAGAGGTATATATCAGTAGGAGTTGCTAATTTAGGAGTGTAATCATTAATTGGTTCGTGTATATAACGCGAGCTAATTAAATTTGTTTAAAATTTAAAGAATAAAAAATTTATTCTCAGCAATCATTACTTTTAGTTGACATTTTGAATTTAATTTAGACATTCAGGAGAAGAACGCAATGAGTCTTAAATCTAATAAATCACGTAATTCTGCTAAATTATTCGGCGCCATCTTTGGTGGAATGTTGATAGGTTTACCTGCAATTTCAGTAGCACAGCAGGCGCCTGTAAGGAGTGCAGATTCAAAAATTAATCCTTGTCCAAGTATTTTTTACGAAGAACCCCACAATAACCGAGTAATGGTTCCCCAAGGATGTACACCCAATGCGTATACAACCCGAATGAATGCTCAAGGTATGGGCATGTCTAACTCTGTAGTGGCGCCAACTCCCAATCAAACACGCTTAGGTGTTGGTGGTGAAGCACCACAACCTTTAAATTATCCAAACCAAGGTATTCCCAACAGCCAAATAGACAGCAACACTGGTAGACGTATAAATGGACCTGCTGGTGGTTATACCAACTTAAGACAGTCTCAACAAAACCAAAGCAATTTGGGTGGTCGATATCAGAATGCTGTTGCAGCAGTATCTCCTAGTGATGGTCGCGTTACTGTTCGTTTGGTTAACAATACAAATGCGCCAATTATCTTCCAAGCAGTTGGTGATACACAAGTACGTACTTTAGCTGGTCGTTCTGAAATAGGGCTGCAAGGTCTACGAGTTCCCACAACAGTTACTTTCTATCGTCAAGACCGTGGTTTATTGATGGTGACACCTAGAAGTTCTGAGTCTGGAGTCTTGGAAGTCACTATGCAGGAAACTACTGATTTTGCAATGGATAGAACTGCACTGCGAATTGAAAATAATGGAAACGTTTTCCTTAATTAGTATCCTGTCTTGTGGGATGGACGGACAAGGATGCCATCCCACATGATTTTGTTATTTTTTGAGTATTTGGGTTAGCCTATCAATTAAATAAATCTCTTTTTTACTGTCTTCGAGGGTGCGTGATATCACTATTGCTCGTTCATAGAAGTTGCGTGCGGTTTGATATTTACCTTGTTGTTCGTAGAACTGAGCATATGATTCAAATGTTCTAAGTTGCTCTCCTAGGTCTTGCTGCTTTTTCGCGAGTTCTAAACGCTGCGCTAACAATTCAAACGCGCGTTCGTTACGTCCAACTGAGGTGTGCGCTCTAACTAGTCCATCGATAGCACGATATTCGTTTACACGGTCTCTTGTCATTTTTGCTAGTCGTAAAGCATAGCCAAGTGTACTAATGGTGTTTTGGTAATCTCCAATCGCCTGGTATGCTTCACCTAAGTTATTATACGTATTCGCTTCAGCTATTGGGTCACGGGTTTGGCGCCTATACGTTAAAGCATTTTCATAAAGTTTAATCGCTTTGTTGTAATCACCTAGTCGTGCGCTTGCTAAACCAAGATTACTTAACGATAAACCCTGCCCTTCAATTTCCTTAATACTGTTTGCTATACTCACAGCTTCTGCAAATGCTTCAAAAGCAGGTGCCGTGTCTCCTTGTTGTAATAGTAAACTACCTACGTTATTTAAACCAAAAACTTGACCCCGAAGGTCTTTAGTATCTCGTGCAACTGCAAGACGGCGCCGTGCTGCGTCTTCTGCTTCTTTAAAGCGTCCTAGCTGAATATATGCTTGACTAAGTAAGTCAAAAGCTAAACCCTCAGCTTTCAAATCATTTTTGAAGTGGTAAAGCTCCAACGCTTTTAGTAATGAGTCTACAGCCTTAGAAGGCGCCTTCTGTTGAATTTGTTGTTCAGCGATACGCAGTAAAGTATCCGCGTCATCACGCATCTCAGGCATTACCCTTAATTGTCTTGGGTAATGAAGTTGTTGGGTAATATCGGCGGCGTTTGCGACTGCTGGTAAAAACAGAGAAGTTAAAAGAAGTGTGTAAATATAGGGCCGAATTTTAATTGTTCGTCTGCTTGAAAATAAAGATACTAGTGTTTGACTCATAAAAAACTTCCCGTAGTCGGGTTTAAGTAAAAGAATTTACAAACTAATTATTTTTACAAAAAGAACACACATAGCAGTAATACTACTGAGAAGCTGCCGGAAGAATATTTTCGCCTAAATAGATGGCTCGTATGTCCGTTGGCAATTTGTCCTCTAACATACGATAACCTTCCTGAAGAAAATTTGCTACTTCGTGAGGTGCGATACCCTCACCCTCAGCTTGAAGGTAAGCAGCAATGCGGGTTTCGCTCCAATGAAATGTTTGTGCCATCAAAACCATTAAGCGCAGCACTGGGGGTAATTGTTCCAAAGCTTGTTCGACATAGCACCATAATGGTGGTGATGTCGCTTTGAGTGAATAGTGAATTGCTTCTGTGGGTGGTAATTCAATTTCGTTGATACAATAAGCTGTCATGTTAATCAGCCAATTTTGCAGCGTTAAGTTCTCGTTAATCTGCTGATTCAAATCAAGACCACCAAGCTCATGGTACACATGTTTCCATGTGAGGGCAAATAAATAATCTGCTTGAACTGGTGAGCGAGCAGAATGGCGAATCAAGGTGTAAACTATAGGACTATAGCGGCAAAACATCGCCGTGAAGAACTTACCAGCCTCCGGATGCTGCTGGAATAAAGTTAACAGTTCATGGTCGCTATGATGAAACAGTGATTTCACAAGCGGGTGGTTAGCTTCGGGGAAGTGTGGTATTTGCACGGGTCGTAACGAAGGATAATTGAAATTTGTTACTAATAACTAAAATAAGCAAGATAAAGTTTAGTTATTTTTTTGCCTATTTTGGGGAATGTATGATTAAAGCGCAACCGTTTAGACTTGTCTGTAATTGATACACTGGAAACACAGACTTATGATTTAAGTCCTAATCTCCATACAATTTGTCATTGACTCCTTTATACAAAACACTTCGTTTTTCATGTTTATAGCAGTTAGTTTAGCTCCCTTTTCTCACCTTACCCTGGCGTCGTTCTTGCCTGCGCTGGATGGTTTAATGTCTACCCAAGGCATTATGGTAATGCTGCTGGCAGCTTATGCTGGCGCCATGTGGATGTTTTTGACTAGTGCGCCAAAAGTATACACGGTAATGGTGTCAGATTTAGAAATCGCTCGACAATTATACGAAGGTTTGCTCGATTTACCAGCAGCTGAAGTACCTCTGCACTATTACTATAATTACGAACAAACCATTGGCGCCGCCGGAATTGACCCTTTGTATATGTCTACAACTCCCAGCTATTCGGGAAGTCGTAGTATGAGTAATGCAAGTGAGGGGCTTTGGTATCAACTCAAGAAAAATACCCAACTACACGTCATTACAGGCGCCAGTCTGGGTGCCAAAAATCAACAGCGTCACGTTTGTTTCGATAACGATGCACTAGAGTTGATTTTAATGCGTGTGGAAGTACGCGGCTTGAAATTTAAAATTCGTAGTCGCAAGCCCATGAACTTTTTGGTTAAAGATTATGATGGGCGCGTTATTGAAATGGCAGAAGTCGCAAATTAGTAGAAAGTGCTGAGTGCTGAGTGCTGAGTAGAAAGCACTCATAACTCATAACTCCTAATTCCTAACTAATTATCGAGCATCACTAATTAGCCATTGGTTAGAACCCGCATCCCATACTAAGGAAAAACGTACCGAAGCAGGAGCTTGTTTACCATTCCTAAGCAGATAATTTAATTGTGCATAGACTGTGGCTCTTGAGCCATTTTGCTCTACTAAATTAATTTGATTTACTTCAACTTGTTGAACTTGTCCATCCCACCAACCAGTGTATGAATCAAAACCTCTAGGGTGAAGTTTACGATTACTTCGCAAAGTAGGAGTCAACTGATTCCAAGTTTTTTGTAAGTTTTTATTATTAATACCGTTGTAATAATTTTCTACAAACTCTGTTGGTGATGATTGTGCTTGTGGTGGATTTGATAGTGTTTGTGTTGGTATTACTGTAGGAACAACTACATCAGGAGCTTTTGTATTTGTAATTTCAGGTGTTGGAGTTGGAGACGGTGATGCTAAAGGTTCTGTTGTCTCAATTGGTTCTGGAGTATCGGTTGGAAATTCTGAATCTATAGGAGTTGGGACTACTTCTGGTTCACGTGTTCGGGTTGGTCTAGGGGTAATTCGATTTTTAGGTCTTGATATTACAGGTGGTTCAGAGTCATTTTGTGTTGGAGATGGTGTTGATGTTTGCTCACTCAATGTTGCAACAGGTGTAGGGTCTGTATCTGCAACTTGTTGACCTTGACGATTTAATATTGAAGCTAGAACTATTGCACCACTAAGTAAACCAGCACCAATTATGGCACCTATTACAACACCTCTTGTATTACTCGAACGTGGTATTTGAGGTGAGTTGTTTTGATTAATGGGTGGTGTATTTGCTTGATTATTTGGTTGTTGGTATTGTTGGTTCGCAGGACTGATGGGAATTGTATTTTGTTGTGGTGGATAAGAAGCTTGGTTATAGTTGGGAGGTTGAGAGTAAGGTCCCGTTGGTATATAGGCAGAATTTTGAGATTGTAAAGCGAAAAGCATGTCTCTAGCACTATTGAAGCGATGCTGAGGCACAAACTGTATTGCTTTATCTAACACCATTGCAAAACCTGGTGTCAAAGAACTTGCATACTGGCGCCATAATATTACACCTGTCGCTGGGTCGTTTGGTATTTCCTGGGGCAATTTGCCTGTTAGTAAAAAGATTGCCGTCATTCCCAAACTATAAATATCACTAGCAAACATTGGTCTACCTACCGACTGTTCACTAGGCATAAATCCTGGTGTTCCAATTACTATTGACCTTGTGGAATTACCAGAAGGTGTGAAAACTGTACCAATTGTCTCCTTCACAGCGCCAAAATCTATTAGTACTGGGTTACCATCAAGGTGACGAATAATGATATTATCAGGTTTGATATCACGGTGAACAATACCTCGACCGTGAACATAATCGAGAACAGGTAAAAGACTAATTAAAATATCGCGAACGGCATTTTCACTCATAACACCCTGAGATTGGACTTTGGCGTTGAGAGTTTGCCCTTCGATATATTCTTGAATTAGGTAAAACTGCCCATTCTCAGAAAAATAGGCATACAAGCGGGGAATTTGATTACTATTATCACCAAGTTCCTCTAGAATAGCCGCTTCGCGCTGAAACCGTTCCTTAACAAGTTGGTAAATTTCAGGATTGTTGTTGATTGGTTTTAGCTGTTTGATGACACAGCGACGCTTGGATGGCATTTGAGTATCTTCAGCAAGGAAGGTTTCTCCAAACCCACCGCTTCCTAGAGTCTGTATCACGCGATAGCGGGTATTAAGCAGCATTACAGTAATGAGCGTTCATGACAAGGGTGTTGCCTTAATATTCTACAACTTCTATTTAAATCAGCCGTGTATCACTGCCAGCCAAAAACTTATTTGAAATAATGTAAGTTATTGTCTGTTTGATATTTATCAATATACGTAGCGTTACGCATTTCTAAATTTGATAGAAATTTTGAAGAGTCAAATTCTTTTGGAGAGTACTGCGGACGATACCACGACTGTTGATTAAAATGGCTTTGTAATCCTGGAGTGTCAAAACGGCGCCCTAACCGTGCAAAAATAGAGTTACGCATTATATCCAACTCCAAAGCGCTTTTTCCTTTTAAATCAGCGTCGGTTACTGGTCGCTGTGATAACCAAGAATAATTATTATTGATTATATTTTTCAGTGTAGTGTTACTGCTTGGTGTTGGGGTTGGTGTAAGGCTAATTGAAAATTGTCTAAAGTAAAATCGGTCGGTTGGTGCAGAAGCATCAAGACTTGCAAATGTACAATATGCATCTTCATTTTGTAAACCAAAGTTACGTAACAAATCTACACACTTATCGCGTGTACTAAATTTGCCTGCATGTACAGCGTATAATTCTTTGCCAGAGAGATTAGGATAATTAGGTATCCAAAATAATCCTGCTTGTTGATATCCTTTAGCTTTTAATTGTTCAAGTTGCTTATTTGCAGCTTCTTGTTTTGCGTAAGCCGAATCTATAAGAAAATATGAAGAGCTAGGAAGATTTGATATTGATTTAATACTAGTGTCAGGTAATACAGCGTTTACTGATGGTTTGATTGTAGCAGTATTGGAAGTTACGGGTGTTTTATCTGCAATTCCTAGAGGAGAAAATTTGGTAAGGGAGAATACAAGTGCTGAGGCGCCAACGATTCCTGCGAAAATTAAGCTAGCACTAAAAATACTATTTCGACTTTTACTTGTAGTAGTAACTGGTGGTAGTAGTGTTGGCGCTACCTGTACTGTTTTAGGTACTGTTTCCTGGACGTTAGGATGTATAGTTTGTGCAGTGCTTTGTAAATCGTAAATCATATCCGACGCACTTAAATAACGTTCACGGGGATGATATCTAATTGCTTTATCTAAGATTTGCTTCAATACAGGACTAACATGAGAAGCAAAATTATGCCAAATTATTTCCCCTGTTTGGACATCGGTTTCTAACTCGTAGGGTTGTTTACCTGTTAGTAAATAAATAGCTGTTATACCCAAACTATATATATCGCTTCCATACATTGCCCTACCTGCTGCTTGTTCAGATGGCATGTAACCTGGTGTACCAATAATAATTGAGCTAGTGGGTGTACCTTGGGAGTTTAACACAGTCGCCATCGATTCGCGCACGGCGCCAAAATCAATCAAAACTGGTTTCCCGTCTTGGCGCCGTACAATAATATTATCGGGTTTAATGTCACGGTGAATTATATGTTTGGTGTGAACGTAAGATAAAACAGGTAATAAATTTACAAGCAATTCACGAACTTGATTTTCATTCCAGAATCCTTGATGTAAAAGCTTGCGCGTGAGAGTATCACCTTCTATCCACTCTTGAACTAAGTAAAATTGCCCATCTGATTCAAAGTAAGCGTATAAATTAGGTATTTGTGTATGGGCGCCACCTAATTCTTCTAATATTGCTGCTTCGCGTTGAAAGCGTTCTTGTACTAGCTGATAAATTTGGGGATTATTTTGAATAGGTTTGAGCTGCTTAACAACACAACGACGGAGTGACGGCATTTGGGTATCTTCTGCTAAAAAAGTTTCGCCAAATCCACCACTTCCCAAAGTTTGTATTACACGGTAGCGGTTTTTAAGTAGCATTTGCAGTGTATAATTTGTTTTATACTAGCAAAATATTACCAGTGGAGATGTTACATGTAACGCCTCTACAATTTAACCAGGTTTTACAATTAAAACAGAACAGGGTGCATCTTCAACTACTTGACTACTAACAGAACCTTTGACAATGCGTGTCATCCCTGTTAAGCCACGACTACCTATTACAATTAAGTCGGCTTTATAAATATTGGCAAGACGGATAATTTCTTCTGCGGGGTCGCCAATAACTAGTTCAATATCGCTATCGACTCTTAATTCGCTTTGGTATGATTGTAGCTGTTTTTCAACTTGTTGATATAAAGTAGCCGACGGTTCGGGATGTGGACGGTCGGCAGGAAGGTCATCTAACGAGTTTGATGTTGGAAAAACATGACACAAAATAATCTTACCATCGCTCGGAAGTAGCAAACGATGTACTGTTTCAATTACTCGGTCGGCTATTCCCGAATCGTCCAAAGCCACTAAAATTTTGTTAAGCACCACTGTCAACCTCCGAGGAGCGCTCCTGGACTAAAAGTACCAAGGAAAGGTTTGTATTACCCTAAACTTTTAGTTTGCAGCCTAATGGGCATTTTTGCCAAAATTAAGCAGGAAAAATTAACAATTGATGAAGTGGAAGTAGGGGTATGCCTCCCCTGCTTTTGACCCTAATCTGGGTTATCTAACTCAGAATCTGATTCTTTCTGTACTCGGCGCCTTACTGAATCAGCGTGAGAAGGTAAACCCTCGGCAGTAGCTAGAGAATCGATGGCGCCTGCGACTTTGGCGAGTGCTATTTGTGAGTACTGAATAATGCTTGAGTGCTTTAGAAAAGTCTCGACACCGAGCGCAGAAGCATATCTAGCAGCACCTGAAGTTGGAAGCGTATGGTTAGGACCAGCTAAGTAGTCACCAACGGCTTCGGGAGTGGAATGTCCTAAGAAAATCGCACCTGCGTGACGTATGTCGGTTAACAACGCCCAAGGGTCTTCGACTTCTAACTCCAAATGTTCGGGTGCAAATTCATTCGATAGTTCAGCTGCGGCTAATAGCGATTCGACGACTACGATTAAACCATAGTGAGCAATCGATTTTTCAGTATCTAGTTGTCGCGGATGGTCTACTAACTGTCTTTCTACTGCCACTTGGACATTTTTAGCTAGCTTTGCATCGGTTGTTAATAATATCGCTGCTGCCATTGGGTCATGTTCGGCTTGCGCCAACAAGTCAGCGGCAATATGTACGGGATTTGCCGTTTCGTCAGCAATGATTAGTACTTCGCTTGGTCCAGCCAGCGAGTCAATGCCAACAGTACCGTATACTAGCTTTTTGGCTAGGGTAACGTAAATATTACCTGGTCCTGTAATTACATCAACTTTTGGTATCGTTTCAGTACCATACGCTAACGCACCAACAGCTTGGGCACCGCCGATTCTGTATATTTCATTAATACCAGCTTCGCGTGCAGCTACTAATACTGCTGGGCTAATACCTTTTCCTGTGCCTGGAGGTGTCACCATGACAACGCGAGGGACACCAGCGACTTTAGCCGGAATGGCGTTCATGATTACCGTACTTGGGTACGATGCGCGACCACCAGGTACATATAGCCCTGCACGGTCTACAGGAGTGTAACGCTTGCCAAGAACAATATCATCATCACCAAAGTGTACCCAGCTTTTAGGGACACGCTGACGATGAAATGCCTCGATTTGCCGACACGCGAGCCGGATTGATTCAAGTAGTTCTTTTGACACCGCTTCGTAAGCTGCGTCGATTTCTGAGGCAGAAACGCGCAGTTCTGGTGCTTTTAAAACTTGATTATCAAATTCCGCAGTGTAATGCAATACAGCTTTGTCGCCTTGGCGTTGGACTGCTTGCAACACTTCGCGTACTGTTGCTTCTTTGTGAACAACTTGTTCTGAGTGAGTGCGATCGCAGATGCGTTGTAGTTCTGCTCGAACGTCTGCCTGCTGAGTGATGATTCGCAGCATGGAGTAAGGACAATGCCAACTTTAAGAATATACCCGGTGTCAGAATGAGTTTTACTTAAAACCACCGGAGGGTGGAAGCTTAACTCAAACTTTCTTTTCTAGCTTAACCTGGATTTTTTTTTGACACTACAAGTGCAAGTTGACTTGCCGCGCATAGTTATCATTATTTGATTTTCGGTTGGCTAGTAGTCAATGGTCTGATACCGACCGATAGATATCACCCATAATACTCGTACAAATTACATAGTTAGAATAAGCTTAAGCCGCATGGGTAATTGGGGATAAGTAAATGATAACAAAAATGCTTGTTTTTCTGAATTTATAGCTAGTATTTGGTCTTGAGCCAAAACTAAGGATGCTTGACTGTGTTACTTAATAATTATAGAACGTTCCAACCACCCTCCCTTAGCTGACTACTATGCTCGATAAATAGCACGCCTGCGCTTCAGGTCAAAGTCAAGAACAGTGACTTTATGCTGGAGTATTTAATTGTAACCTATTTTAATTTATATCACACATTTAATTTTACAACTTAATAATTACAGATATTAACAGCCCCCCGCAAAGGAAGATGCCCGTAAATCCTCAATTATGCCTTTTTTGTCTAACTCCCTTTTATGGCATTATTTTGTTTTATAGACATTACTCTAAATTCAATTATCTGTACGTTTATTTAGCTTTTTTCATAAGCATTTTACTCAATTAAGTATAAATACTTGTATATTTTAATATTTCCTAAAAAACGTTAATAGATTTAAATAATTTATTATTAAAGTAGCGGATAAACATATATATAATTAAGTAATTTAACTATTTCATAATAGTTGGGAACCTTTTTAATAAAACAGCCATCGATATATATAGCTCACAATATGACTCGATTAAAATTTTTGTACCCGAATTTATCCCCCTAGCTCCCCTTAATAAGGGAAAAGAAAACTTAAAGCCCCCGAAGTCGCGTTCTTGTTGGGGGGATTATATTCTTAACCGAGCAGTATTGATATAACTGAAAAAGTACATAGTTAAAATTATGGTATTTATACATATCTCTATATGTATATATTTTACATAATAGTAAATAAATGAGTAGTTATAATAAAAACATCATGAAAATAAAGTAAATAAAATCTTTAAAATGAAAAAAGACTTAAATTTTAGTAAGAAAGTAATGCTTACAACCTGATTTTAAATCTCAGTTTAAATCAATTGGCAAGTAAAATAAGTTTTTAAATTTTGATTACTGAATTTGCTTCTAACACAATAAAAATTGATTTAGGTAAAGACAATGTGAAATATATGTGAAGTAATTATAAAAATATTGTTCGACTAATATTTAAGAGTGCTGACTAAAATTAGTTAGTAGGGTGGACGAACAATGGCGCCGTGCATATGATGGGAATCATATGTATAGCTGATTGGTAGAGCGCGAACTTTGTGACAGGAAAATATCCAAGTAGCAAAGGAAATCTTGGTACACATACAATGCTATATACCCCCTAATATGAAAAGGCGAAGAATTCAGTTTTACCAACGATTGTTTGTATTTACTGTTGCATTAGTTGTATTGTTGAGTGGGTTATTGAGTCAATTACCTAACAGCACGATGGGCAATACTGCTGTTGCTGCTATGAATGTTGAATTCCCACTGTCTACAAGTGGAGCAAGAATTATTGACGCGAAAGGAAAGACTGTTTATCTGCAAGGTGTAAACTGGTTTGGGATGGAAACTGAAACTCATGTACCACATGGATTATGGTCGCGTGACTATAAAGAAATGCTTTCTCAGATTAAGAGTTTAGGTTATAACACCATTCGCTTACCATATTCAGTGGAAGCACTGCGGAGTGATAGTATTTCTGCTGTTAATTACACAATAGGCAGTAATAAAGAACTTGAGGGTAAAACACCCCTTGAAGTGATGGATCTTGTTGTTAAAGAAGCCGAACGTCAAGGGTTAATGATTGTTCTTGATAGTCACCGTCTTAATACCAAACGTATTCCGGAACTGTGGTATGGCGATGGTTTTACTGAAGCTGACTGGATTGACACCTGGCGCCTATTAGCGCAACGCTACAAAAATCAAGCTAATATTATTGGTGCCGACTTGAAAAACGAACCACATGGTCGAGCAAGTTGGGGTACAAACGACCTAAGTACAGACTGGCGCCTAGCTGCCGAGCGTGCAGGAAATGCGATTTTGAGCATAAATCCCAACTGGTTAATTATTGTTGAGGGAGTAGAGTTAAACGTACCAGGACAAAAGTTAACTAACCATTGGTGGGGAGGTAACTTAGAAGGTGTCAGACGTTTTAGAGTGCGATTAAAACAGCGCAACAAAATAGTTTATTCGCCACACGAATACGGACCAGGTGTGTTTAATAAACCTTATTTTTCCGATAAAAGCTTTCCTAAAAATATGCTTCAGCGGTGGGAAACAGGTTTTTATTACATTGCGCGTCAAAAAATAGCACCAATTTGGATTGGCGAATTTGGTGGTAAACAAGTAGATAAAAGCTCAATAGAGGGTATTTGGCAAAATAAATTAGTTGATTTTATCCGCGAGAAAAATTTAAGCTACGCTTACTGGAGTTGGAATCCTAATAGTTCCGATACTGCTGGAATTTTGCTCTCAGATTGGCAAACAATCGACGCTCCGAAGCAAGTAATGCTTTCGAGGATATTGCCAGTTAAATATAATCCACCAGTACCAGTCGCGAATAGACCTAACGCACTAGTGAAACTTGCACCATCGGCGCCTGTAGAACAATCGGGAAAAGGGCAGTTGGGCAGTTTGCTGCCAGTCTTATCATCTCAGTCTCCTGCCTCACCTTCATCTTCCTTACGTTCTTCTGGGCAACTTCAAGTAACAACTAAAATAGATTCTGATTGGCAATCAGGATTTTGTGTGACTTTTAAAGTAGGGAATTCCAACTCAACCAAGGTTCAAAATTGGCAACTCACATTCAATATGGACAAAGCTGCTATTAAAAACTCTTGGAATGGCACCTTCAAACAAAAAGACGGTGAGTACATAGTTACGCCATTAGACTGGGGACGGGTAATTGAACCAAATCAAGTTCGTGATCTTGGTTTTTGTGCCAATAAATTAAATACTGGTGGCGCCGATTATCAACCGCGAAACGTCAAAATCACAATAGCATCCTAAAATCGTATACATATATATACGTAGAGACCGTAAATTTACGGTCTCTACATTTTGGGGGTTCTACAAAGGTATTTTGAAAGAGAAAGACAATTTGTCTTTATTCTTCAAAATCATCTTCATCTGCATCATCAGGTTCATCTTCTTCATAATCGTCTTCGTCAGCAAGGTCGCTAACCTCTGACACCATGAAGTCTTCATCATCAAGGATGGAGTTATTACGACGAGTTGCACCACCGTAGCTGCCATCAACAAGACCTGGAGCATCTAAGTTGTAGTTACGTGCAGTACGGTCATCGAGAACCATGTCGAGAGAGTCTTCGACTTCATCTAAAACACCAGTGCCCATATCCGTTGAGTAGTCATCAACGATACCAGGTTCATCATAAGTATTAAAGCCTGTACCTGCGGGAATCAAGCGTCCAATAATTACGTTTTCTTTTAAACCGCGCAACCAGTCAGATTTTCCTTCAATTGCGGCTTCCGTTAATACCCGTGTGGTTTCTTGGAATGATGCGGCAGAAATAAAGCTATCGGTATTCAAAGATGCCTTAGTAATACCTAAGAGCATTGGTGTGTACTGGGCACGGGCGCCACCTGTAATTGCCATTGCTTCGTTAACCTGCTCGATTTGGCGCAATTCAACTAACTCACCAGGTAGCATTGTCGTATCACCACCATCATCGACGCGCACTTTCGAGGTCATCTGACGAACAATAACTTCGATATGTTTGTCAGCGATATCAATACCTTGAGATTGGTATACTGATTGCACTTGGTCAACGAGGAAGTTTTGAACTTTTTGTAGAGCGACGCTAGCACAAGCATAAATACCGTCTTCATTACCAAGGTTGAAGAACAGTTCCAAAATTTCGTGAGGGTTAGCAAGACCGTCAGTTAGTTGTTGTCCAGCCGAAACTTGTTGACCATCGGAGATTATTAAGTTTTGTCCGGGTCCAAGATTGTAATCTGTAACAACACCGTTTGACTCAATGACTTTAAGTCCAATTGCTTCATCGCCATCGCCATAAACGACTTTGACTTCGCCACTACGTTTTGCCAATATACAAGCTTCTTTTGGTTTGCGCGCTTCGAGCAATTCCTCAATTCTAGGTAAACCTTGAATAATGTCCCCAGTTTTCGCACGTTCAAATACGAGTAGTACTAAATTATCACCCCGTTGTACTAAGCCACCATCTTCGACTTGTAGTACTGCACCAGGACTAACGCGATAAGGGCGCCCTATACGTATTTTGATAGTTGAACCAGAAGTAGCCAATGCATTAGAGGAGCTTCCTGAAGCAGACTCAGCATATGAAGATACACTTATAACTTGCCCAGATTCGGGAGCAAATACTCCTGGCGCCACGGCGGAACCTTCAACTATTAAGTCGCCTTTATTTACTAGAGCCGCCCCAGTTGCGGTTATGTTTAGAACATCGCTGTTACGTAAGACTAAACAACGACGTACAGCTTCGGCGCCTTTTTGGACACCACGCACAATACCACCTTCTTTACACAGAATTTGGGTGCGGGCAACTACAGCATTCGGAGCAATTGTTTGTCCATCTTCGACTTCAAGATTAGTTTGTGTCGATCCTTGAGTTGCATCTGCGGAAATATCGCGACGAATTACTAATGATTCAAGGATTACTAATTGTAAACGTTGAATATCAGGGTCTTCGCTATCTGGCACTAGTTCGATATCCGCTGCCAATGGTGAAGCATTATGGTCTTGATCTCCTAGGTCGCTGTCAATTTCTAATACTAATTGTGTACGTAGAAGTTCTACACCTTCTACTGATTTTACGCGCTCCGAGTCTTTGTATGGAAGGCGTTGTACAGCTCTTAGTTGAATTGAACGTCCTGTATGCTGACTTACAGATGTTGTTGATGGCACATCTGGGTCACTTGGGACAGCAAATTCCACAACTGGACGCGATATTAACGCAGGACCTTCGGGGGATTCGACATACTCGATGTAACGTAGTTCTGTGGCAACTTGCCCCATTAACTCTTCACCAGGTTGTACAAATGTTCCATCGCGTCCCATTACCGCTTCTGGGTCATCGACCATTAGTAGCTCACCTGGTTTAACTACGACTTCGCGGAGAATGTCGTTTTTCTGGGTGACTTCGATAACACCGCTATTTTGACAGAAGATGTCTTTAACAATTTCATCACCTGCGTTGACGAATTGACCATCTTCGACAAGCAACAATGAAATATCTTTGTTGACTTCATGTGTTTCTTCGGGTATCCATAATAGGCTACCGCCAACGGTGACTTCGTAGCCAAGTTTGGCTTTGCCCTTTTTCTGGACTTCCACACCTGCGAACTTGAGTAAACCACCTGTGGTGGTACGGTAACGGTCGTCAATAAGTTCTGCGACGACTTGACCGTTTTGAACTTTTGTACCCGGAGTTGCACGTAGGTTAAATACTTGGTTGAAGACAGTTGTTACCAAGTAATTATTGCGACCTTGAGTACTTTCTTTAGTTACGGTTGCAGAGTCGAGAACTACCGAAGCAGTAATGATTTCAATTTCTCTAGTATTTTTACCTGGTTCTACAGAAGGCAAACGTACTACACCACCATGAACTGTTGTAAGTTGGGTTTCTGCGAGTACCCCGTTTGTTTCTATACTCGAACCGTTATTTACAACTAGTTCGGCGCCTGGTGGTAAGTTGTATACATCACCCGACAAAATCCAGATTAAACCACCGCGTGATGCTGTGGTAGTTGTGTTACCTTGACGGTCAGTTTTTTGTTCGGCAACAACTTCAGAGAATTTAACTTCACCTGCAAGGTCTGTGGCTACATCTTTTACAGCTTTTTCGGTGTTACCACGTCCACGTCCAGGTAATAAAACTTCTGCAACAAGTTGGCCGACTTTAACTTTTTGACCACTGTTGACATATAGTGTCGAACCTTGGGTAATAGCAACTTCGGTAACGGTGCCCGCGCTATCTTCAATTGTGATATTACCGTTGGTTTCGACATATAAAGCATCTTCACCGTGACGGGTACGGTAAGGACGTGTTCTTAATTTTTTGGTAAACTTAACCGCGCCTTCGTGTTCAGAGCGTACTTGTTTAGCAACCTCACCTGTGAATACACCACCTGTGTGGAAAGTACGCATGGTTAACTGGGTACCAGGTTCACCTATACTTTGCGCGGCAATGATTCCCACGGCTTCGCCTAGGTCTACCATTTTGGCGTGTGCCAAGCTCCAGCCGTAACAATGTTGACAAACTGAACGCGCAGCTTCGCAAGTTAGAGGAGAACGTACTACTACCGATTGCACACCAGATTTTTCAATACGTTTACCTAATTCCTCGGTAACGGGTGTGTTGCGCTCGGCAATAATTTCTTTAGTTTTGGGATGACGAACCTGTTCGCCA
Source organism: Calothrix sp. PCC 7103 (assembly GCF_000331305.1). GTDB lineage: Bacteria > Cyanobacteriota > Cyanobacteriia > Cyanobacteriales > Nostocaceae > Dulcicalothrix. The sequence goes on from NZ_KB217478.1 coordinate 4,051,416, forward strand.
ATAACCCGTCCCATCAAACGAGTTGCCAAAGGTATTAAGGTTTTATCACCTTCGGTCATAGCAGTAATTGGAATACCCCGATCTGTACCGCAATCAATTTCCCGAATAATTACGTCTTGGGATACGTCCACTAAACGACGGGTAAGATAACCAGAGTCCGCTGTACGTAACGCTGTATCAACTAACCCTTTACGGGCGCCGTAAGAAGAAATAATATATTCAGTAACGGTTAAACCTTCACGGAAGTTGGTTTTAATTGGTAAGTCAATAATTTCACCTTGAGGATTTGCCATCAATCCCCGCATTCCAACTAATTGCCTTACCTGAGAAATATTACCCCGCGCTCCAGAGAATGCCATCATGTATACGGAGTTAAGCGGGTTAGTACTCTTAAAGTAGCGAACAACTTCGTCTTTAAGCGCTTCGGAAGTACCGTTCCAAGTGTCAATTACCTTTTGGAAACGTTCAACTTCTGTAATTTCACCACGAGTGTAGCGTTCTGTTGTAGCGCTAATTTCTTCCTCAGCAGCTTCAAGCAAACTACGCTTGGTTGGAGGAACCATCAAATCATCAACACTGATGGAAACCCCTGCTTTTGTCGCATAACGAAAACCCAAATCCTTGAGTTTATCTGCCATTACTGCTGTACGCGCTGTTCCGTAATTAATAAAAGACCAAGAAATTAAATTCCGCAGTTGGCCTTTATCAACTACACGATTACGAAAAACATAATTCTCGTTAGCCATAATAATAAGTTAAAAGTGCTGAGTGTTGAGTGTTGAGTGTTGAGTGTTGAGTGTTGAGTGCTGAGTTTTGAATGTTTCTTATACTCAGCACGAGCGCACTTTCTACTCAGCACTAACTTGCTAGTGCTTCTTGAATTGCTTTATTGTAAATAACGCGACCTGGCGTAGTACGTACATATTGAGAAAGTACATTTCCATCGGCATCTTCACGAACACGGCGGAATTTGTACATTTTTGTAACAGTTCCGTCTGAGTTCTTGTTTTCTTCGATAGGCACTGTATCTGCTTCGGGAGATTCGACTTCTCCATCGAATCTGACATATATATAAGCGTGGATATCGACTTGTGCTGACTCAAATGCCATGATTACGTCATCAAGTGAGGCAAAATATTTACCAGCACCTTTTGTTGCACCAGGATTTTCTGCGGTTAAATAATATGCTCCCAAAACCATGTCTTGGCTAGGCGTAATAATTGGTCTACCTGTAGCAGGTGACAAAATGTTATTACTTGCTAGCATTAACAATCGCGCTTCTGCCTGCGATTCTAAGGAAAGTGGGACGTGTACCGCCATTTGGTCACCGTCAAAGTCAGCGTTAAATGCTGGACAGACGAGCGGGTGGAGTTGAATTGCCCGACCTTCTACTAATATTGGTTCAAAGGCTTGAATACCTAAACGGTGTAACGTTGGTGCCCGGTTTAGCATTACAGGGTGTCCTTCGATAACTTCTTCGAGAACATCCCAAACTTGCGGGTCGTTACGTGAAATTAGTTTTTTGGCTGCTTTGATGTTATTAACCATACCGCTGCGAATTAAGCGGTTAATAACAAACGGTTGGAATAATTCGATTGCCATTTCTCGTGGCAACCCACATTGGTGGATATGTAATTTTGGACCAACTACAATTACCGAACGACCTGAGTAGTCAACTCGTTTCCCAAGTAAGTTTTGACGGAATCGTCCTTGTTTACCTTCGATAATGTCAGATAATGATTTTAATGGACGATTATTGGCACCTACAACCGTGCGTCCACGACGACCGTTATCGATGAGCGCGTCTACTGCTTCTTGTAACATCCGTTTTTCGTTACGGACGATGATTTCTGGCGCCAGAATTTCTTGTAAACGTGCTAGGCGGTTATTTCGATTAATTACGCGACGATACAAATCGTTTAAGTCGCTGGTGGCAAATCGTCCACCGTCGAGTTGCACCATTGGACGTAAATCTGGTGGAATTACGGGAATAACCGTCATTACCATCCACTCAGGTTTGCTTCCAGTCGCAATAAAGTTATCAATAACCCGCAAACGCTTAATTAACTTGGCTCGTTTTTGACCTTTGGCTGTGTTAATTTCTTCGCGGAGGTTTTCTGCTTCTTGTTCTAAGTTAATATCAGCAAGCAATCTTAATAAAGCTTCGGCGCCAATACCAACTTCAACACCAACAAGTTGAGAATCTTCGGCGTAGATTTGGTCTTCGATTTCTAACCATTGGTCTTCTGAAAGTAACTGCTTGTAGGTTAAAGTTTCAGCGTTACCTTGATTTAATACAACGTAAGAGTTGAAATATACAATTTGTTCTACATCCCGCAATGGCATATCAAGTAGGATGGATATATAAGAAGGAATACCTTTTAAATACCAAACGTGAGCTACTGGTGCAGCCAACTTTATATATCCCATGCGATGGCGCCGGACTCGCGACTCAGTAACTTCCACACCGCAGCGTTCACAAACTATACCACGGTGACGGACGCGCTTGTATTTACCACAGTGACATTCCCAATCCTTTGCTGGACCAAAGATGCGCTCGCAAAAAAGCCCATCCATCTCTGGTTTCAAAGTACGATAATTTATGGTTTCCGGTTTGGTAACTTCTCCGACGACTTGACCGTTGGGTAATGTTCTTTCACCCCATACACGAATTCGTTCGGGTGAAGCCAAGCCGATTTTAACGTAATCGAACTGATTGTTTTGACCTGGTCTCATTTTAATCTCTTAAGACGGAATTAAACTTAACAAGTTGTTTAAACACACAGCTATTCACTGCTAGGAGTGAGGAGTATTCAATTTTTAGTGCGCTCGTGCTGAGTGGAGTTAAGAGTTATAAATTATGAGTTAGGAGTTAAGAGTTAAAACTTCTTTCTACTCAGCACTCATCACTCAGCACTCAGCTATCACTCATTTACTCTTCTTCGTCTGCGTCACGAGAAGAGAGAGACTCATAGGTGGGTCGTGGTGGAGTACGACGATTACCAACATCTGCCATCAAATCGACTTCAACGTCGAGTGAGCTTCCATCGGTTTGGGTTTCCACTTTGTGAACCGCAATATCTAAGCCTAGTGATTGCAACTCACGCATTAGTACCTTGAATGATTCAGGTGTACCAGGTCGAGGAATCGCTTTGCCTTTGACTATCGCGTTTAAAGCTTCGTTACGTCCTTGCATGTCGTCAGATTTGACGGTTAGCAATTCTTGCAGGGTATACGCGGCACCGAATGCTTCGAGTGCCCATACTTCCATTTCTCCGAAGCGCTGTCCACCTTGCTGCGCTTTACCACCCAATGGTTGTTGCGTAACAAGTGAGTAGGGACCTGTTGAGCGGGCGTGGATTTTATCGTCTACTAGGTGTACAAGCTTGAGCATATAGGCAACACCCACTGTTATTGGACGGTCAAATGGTTCGCCTGTACGTCCGTCGTAAACCATGATTTTTCCTGGCTCATCCGGGTTATATACCCAATCTTTTCCTGTTTCGTCGCGTGCTTCTTGTAATTTGCCGTGAACAATGGCTCGCGAGGATTCTTCTCCGTACATTTCATCGAATGGGGTAATTTTGAAGCGTACTCCTAAGTTGTGACCTGCCCAACCTAGTAAACATTCAAATACCTGTCCCACGTTCATCCGTGAAGGTACACCTAAAGGATTTAGCACGATATCAACTGTGCTGCCATCTGCCAAGTAGGGCATATCTTCTAGTGGGCATATTTTGGAAATAATTCCTTTATTTCCGTGGCGCCCTGCCATTTTGTCCCCAACTTGGATTTTACGTTTTTGTGCTACATACACACGTACTACCATATTAGCACCAGGAGGCAATTCATCGCCTTGTTCGCGAGTAAATAGGCGGACATCAACGACCCGTCCTTTTTCTCCGTTTGGTACACGCAGAGAGTTATCACGAACATCACGAGCTTTTTCACCAAATATTGCTCGTAATAATTTTTCTTCGGGTGGCTGGTCAGATTCACCTTTAGGTGTTACTTTACCAACGAGAATATCTCCAGATTCTACCCAGGCGCCGATGCGGATAATCCCTTGTTCGTCGAGTTGACGTAGTGCATCTTCACCAACGTTAGGAATTTCTCGTGTAATTTCTTCGGGACCTAGCTTGGTTTGGCGTGCCTCAATTTCATATTTTTCAATGTGAATTGAGGTGTATATGTCGTCTTGTACTAACCGCTCGCTAATTAAAATCGCGTCTTCGTAGTTGTAACCTTCCCAAGGCATGTACGCGACGACAATATTTTGTCCTAGCGCTAATTCTCCACCTTCGGTAGAAGAACCATCAGCGAGTACTTGCCCAGCTACTACTTTTTCACCCATCCGCACCAAGGGTTTCTGATTCAAACAGGTATCTTGGTTTGAGCGTTGGTATTTGGAGAGGTAATATTTTATTTCTCTTACATCTGATGCTTTTGTGGAAATTTCGCCATCTGCGTTTTTTATTCGTGGACGAACACGAATCTCCGTAGCATCTACGTATGATACATCACCATCTGTACGCGATACTATTACCATCCCAGAGTCACGGGCGCCTTGTGCTTCTAGACCAGTACCGACTAATGGACGTTCTGGTTTTAACAGTGGCACTGCTTGACGTTGCATGTTAGAACCCATCAGCGCTCGGTTCGCGTCATCATGTTCCAAAAATGGAATCATACTTGTAGCAACTGAGACAATCTGTACGGGTGAAACCGCTACACAGTCTACTTGTTCAGGGGTTGTTGTCGAGAACTCCTGACGGTAACGAATAGGAACTTGCCCTTTTAAATAACCGTTTTCGTCGGTCATTGCGTCACCTGCTGCTACCCGCAAATCATCTTCTTCGTCTGCGGTCATGTAAACAACGGGCAAGTCTAACCGAACTTTGGCGTTTTCAACTTGACGGTAAGGAGTTTCTAAGAAGCCATATTGATTGACGCGCGCGTGGGTTGCGAGTGAACCTATTAAACCCGCGTTTGGACCTTCTGGTGTTTCAATCGGGCAAATTCGTCCGTAGTGTGAGGGGTGAATATCACGTACTGCAAACCCTGCACGCTCACGAGTTAAACCACCAGGGCCAAGTGCAGAAAGGCGCCGTTTGTGGGTTAATTCTGCTAAAGGATTGGTTTGATCCATGAACTGTGACAACTGCGAAGAACCAAAGAATTCTTTGATGGCAGCAACCAACGGTTTCGGGTTAACTAACGAAGCAGGAGTTAATACTTCCGCATCCGATACTGTCATCCGTTCACGAATTATTCTCTCTAAACGGTTGAGTCCAACTCGAACCTGGTTTTGTAATAATTCTCCTACGCTTCGGACTCGACGATTACCTAAATGGTCAATGTCGTCGGTGTTACCTATATCAAATTCGAGGTTGATTAGGTAATCGACTGCTGCTAATATGTCGGTAGGAGTCAAAACGCGCACTGGTTCGGGAACTGAAAGGCGTAGTTTCTTGTTAAGCTTGTATCTACCTACTCTTCCTAAGTCGTAGCGTTTAGCGTCAAAGAACCGCGAATCCAGCAGTTGTTGTCCTCCCAATACTGTTGGAGGTTCACCTGGTCTGAGCTTACGGTACAGCTCCATTAACGCTTCTTCTTCGGAAAACTGTCCTTCTTTTTCAATTGTTTTTTGAAAATACTCAGGGTGACGTAAAGCATCGAAAATTTCGTTGTCTGATAAGCCAAGCGCTTTTAAAAGCACTTGAGCGCTCAATTTACGAGTTTTATCGATACGTACCCATACCAAATCGTTACGGTCGGTTTCAAATTTCAGCCAAGCTCCTCGGTTTGGTATTAACGAAGCTGAATAAGTACGGCGCCCGTTTTTATCGATTTCTGACTTATAGTAAACCCCAGGAGAACGAACAATTTGGTTGACTATAACCCGTTCTGCACCATTGATAATAAAGGTGCCTCGGTCAGTCATCAAAGGCAAGTCACCAATAAATACGTCTTGCTCTTTGATTTCACCCGTTTCTTTATTAATTAAGCGAGTCGGTACGTACATTTGTACTGCGTAAGTACTATCGCGTCTCTTTGCTTCCTCAACGCTGTACTTGGGTTCCTTCATTTTGTAGTTTTGACCCAAGAAGTGTAGTTCGAGCTTACCCGTATAATCTGTGATGGGACTAAAGGAATTTAATTCTTCTATCAACCCTTCTTCCAAAAACCAGCGAAAACTAGAACGCTGAATTGCAATTAAGTCGGGTAATAGAAAGGCGGGTTCCATTATTGAATCGTTAGTCATGCCTCTACCTTTATCATCAATATGAGTAAACTGAAGAATTAATACAACAAAAGCGAACTGTATACCAGCATTTACAAGTTTGCCATGCTGCTAAAATAGCTCCACTAAATTTATGAAGGGATTGCCTAACTTGTTCATGGTAATTTTAGCAAGGGTAATTACCCTCACTCTCTGGTATATTTGCCAAGAATTCGTAAAGAGCGCAATTACTTTAAGATGAGAGCGCTGATTGTGTATTTTTACTTTGCTCACTTCCCCTCCAAAAGCGCGGTCTTAGTGATAGTAGGCACTATCGAACCAAGTTGGTAATGTTTAATTGGCTGGATAGGCGCCGTGTCTGCTAAAACTGTGTAAATATTTATGACTTGTAGGAAATAAGATTTTTATATACTTAGCTTATCGTACTGTGTAAAGTTGACCATTTCTAATTAAGACGCGGCACGACCTTGGGTAAGTAGAGAATAGTCGATATAGACTAATAGTACTTTATGCTGGCGCGAAGGTGCTGCGGGTTTACGAGATTGTAAAATTTGTATAGACAGGCAGTATACAGGCTCGATTTGCCATACTTACCATTATGACGCAAGCCAGCAGTTTTTGGAGGAAATAATTTTAGCACATTTTGTCCTCCATCTTAATTACTTGTGAAGTCAGACTAATTATATAGTATAAATTGACTTTATAGTGCTAATCCAAAAAGTTGGCAAGCATTTTGGGTAGTCTGAGCCGCTATTGTTTCAACTGGTTCACCTCGCAGTGTGGCAACCTGTTCAGCTACATAACGGACATATGACGGTTCATTTCGCCTTGTTCCACGTTTCGGATGTGGTGCCAAGAAGGGACAGTCTGTCTCAATTAAAAGTCTTTCTGGACTAACAATCTTACAGCTGGCTTGAATCTCTTTGGCATTTTTGAACGTAACGGTACCACTAAAGCTGATGTAAAACCCCAAGTCCATAAACCATTGAGTTTCTTCAGGTGTTCCACCCCAGCAATGCATTACACCCCGCAGTCGCTCACCCTTAAGATTTTTCCAACGTTGAAGAACTTCTTTGAGTTGTGAAGTCGCATCACGACAGTGAATGATTACTGGTTTATTTAAATCAGTGGCGATTTCTAACTGCGCTTCAAATACGAGTAATTGTTGCTCGTAGTTATCTGCCTTATAAAAATCTAGCCCCATTTCACCAATTGCCACAACTCTCGAATCTGACGACGCTAAAGAACTTATCACGGACTGGGTTTCCATCGTCCATTTAGAAGCATCAAGAGGATGCAAACCGACTGCAAAGCTCAGTTCAGGCACGCGCGCTGCAATGGCTTGAATACTAGAAAACTCTGATGGCTCGACGCATGAGTGGACTAAATGTACCACACCAGCTTCTTGCCATCGTGAGCGTACAGAAGCAAAATCTTCTTGAAAAACCTCAAAATTGAGGTGTACATGGGTATCAATCAGTTGCATTTTTAACGTTCATGAATTACCTGGTTCCTCAATTAGCCTCCTATCTTAACGGCGCCCCGAATATAAGGTTATGCGCTACTTAAGCGGTTGCTACTTGGGTTACGGACTTAAGACGCTTTGCAAGTCGAGATTTTTTCCGGGCGCCGTTATTTGAGTGAAGTACACCGCGTTTAACCGATTTATCGATTTTGCTATAAGCCTCAGACATGCGCTCCATTACTTCTGTTTTGGACTCTTCAGTCGGGCTTGCGGCATAAGCATCTAATGCTACGAAGTACTTTTTCATCAGGGTTTTAACCGCCGACTTATACGACTTATTACGCATCCGGTTGCGTTCTGCGATTTTGGCACGTTTGAGAGCTGACTTATTATTCGCCACTGGTAACTTCCAAAAAATTAATATCTATAAGATGTACACACACTACTAGATTTACTAATATAGCATTTTTCTTGACAATGTAAAGATTTCAAGAAAACAATTTTTCTCGACCAATACTTGCTTGACTTCCAGATATCACTATATAGCTATTTAGTTTATTGACTCTTTTAGCAACAATTAAATCTTCTATATTATATTTTTTTACGATTATAACTACTTATTTAATATTTTTTTGGTTTTGTCGTCAGTACAGGGCAAGCTATCGACGAGACGAATGTAATAAAAAACACATATTTGTATAAATACTTAATTAATCAAAAATTAACAATATTGATAGTAATAATACGCAAATTTAGTATCTATTTAGTTTATAACTCTGGCAATTTGTGTAATTTAATCAAAATAAATATACTATTGATAGACCATAAAACTACTTATATTTATATTCTTAATTTTGTATTAATTTTCATTTAAAGTCATTATAAATAATCGAGCCTGCAAGATTTTGAATATTGTTTAGTCAGATATATGTTCTAACTATAACTAATCAGTTCGGTTAAATGCCGTAATATTACATAAAAAAATCCAACAGTACAATCACACAATTGATACATTGTCTATAAAGGAAAATTCATCAAAAATTTAATCAAGGTATACGTCTCTTCATGAGCAATATATTGAAAATTTTTGATATACAGACTAAATTGGATACTAAAGCAGTAATCGTATACACTTAGTGCGCGGTAAAAATTTGATATAGCCTGATATATTTTTTACAGGGTGATTGCTGTTACTGCGCTAGCGCAGATGTATATTAACTTTGACAAATAACTGAAACATAAATAAGACATGAGCCTCTCAGCATTAGGAAAATTTATTTTACCGCCAGTCATTGCCGCAGCAGGGGTATTTTCTACAATGAGCCTGCCTCTAGCTATGATAGGTGACAAGCCAGTTGGCATTAGATATGAAGAGGAACCTGTTTTTGATGGCAGAATCAGAGATATTGCTCCTCCATATGTAGTGTTTGTAACGGCTTTAAGTTTTGGAGTTGGGATTGGGGTTGCTGCAATAGGTGGTTGGCGAAGTTCTGCTCGTAAATCGTCACAGTTTCAACATCAGTTGTCTACCCTAGAAGACGATTTACAACAGAAAGAGAAACTACTCAAAGAATTGAAGCTTTCCGAGTCAAGGTTACAAGTATCTGGACTGGCTAGTTTTTTAGATGATGAAGTGCCTTTCGACCAACCTGCGCTTAAGGCTTTACCCGCAGTTGTCAATCAACCTGTTGTACAAGAGCCAGTTATTGCACAAACTTCAGCCCAAAAGTATCAGCAATACTCTCCAAGTTCTGTGCCAACTATGGCGCCAAAACCAATAGCAACTCCAAAAGTCGCAACTGCCAGGGTGATGCCTTCTCAACCCACAACTGTTAAAAGCGTGGCATCATCGTTTGCGTCTGCGGCATCGGCTCAAGCTTTCTTAAATTACGATAAGCCAAATCAAGTTGCGGATAAAGCATCTGTAAATGATACCCACATTCAACCCTTAACTTCTGACGGAAGCTTTGAAGCTATACAGCAACAACTTCGAGAAATGATGGAACAGATGCGAGCTATGCAGAACAGTATGCAGCAAATACCTCAAGGGACAAGCGTTCAAACAACTCCACCCAATAAATTTCAAGTTTATTACGAGGCGCCAAATTCAAGCGAAACGCGGTTTCAATAAATTCAATAAAAACGTTATTAAATTTGGGCGAGTTGGTAAACAACTTGCCCAATATTTTTTATGGATGCTTATTGTTGGTTAGCGTAAAAATTCTCTTGCGGAGAGAGGGGCAGTAGTTTGTCTTGATTTGCCTATCTGAGGTGGAGTGAATGTAGAAGCAATACTTTCAGGTTGAATAATATATCTATTTCCCCAACCATCATTAATATCTTCTGCGAGTTGCTGTGGTGGCACAGTTTTGAGTGCCGGTAACGGAATCTCTTGAGATAAGCTGGCTTGAACGTATCTATCTCCTTGATTGGTAAACCGTAGTGACTTACCTTCGAGCAATTGAACTTGTGGTGCTGACTCGATTGATGTTTGATTTTCTTGATTTTGAATTCTTGGAACTTGACTTTGTGGGTCAAAGGTAGCTGTAAACGTTACATCGCTTTCTGGAGTTTGTTTCGAGCTAAGTTGATTTTTCTGCCAAATTTCCTTGTAGCTGCCGTCTGGTGCGACCTGCCAGATATTTAAATTTGCTTCCCATTTGCCTTGTTTTACTTCCACTATCTTGCGGTCAAGGATAGAACGGTCGGCATCCAAATCTGCACCTACAGTTTGTGGTTCGCTAGAACTGAGGTAACGAACCGCAGTAATTGCAACTTGACTCGATTCAGGTAAGTTTGTTTCACCTGTAATTGTATATACACCGTTACCGCCTGCTGCTTGTACGTTTTTTATTTCTAATTTAACTTCGTCTTGTGCTTTTTGTGTACATCCGTAGTTTGTAACAAGCAATACAAAATAAGTTGCTGTTAGTAGAACTTTTGTAGTGTATTTTCGGAAACGATAGCAATTGAGAGCTAAATAAGGATTGTACATAGAATATTTACTGAGATAGTGCAATTTGTTGGATGTATTGCCTTTATTTTGCCCGATTTTTCTCGAAAAAGTGGTATTAAATAGAAAGCTTTATGTGTTCTTGATGTAGTTGATTATCCCGGACAAAATATGTACACTGTCCTCGAATATACTCAGAATATTTGCTAAAGTGGCGACATCTACCAACCACAAAATTTACAAATCATAAAAATAGGCGACATGTTGCCCACTGTATTTGAACGTCATAAATTTACTTCCACGAGACCGACATACAAGCTTTACCTGTTGATGTGCGCTGCTTCCACCTCTTTTCTCTGGGTGTTTGCGACGAGTCAACCCATTAAAGCTCAAGTCAATCCTCAATCTGCTGAAGACTTGTTGTTGGTACCAAAGTCACCTCCTACAAAGTCTCAGACACCACAGTCTGTTCCACCACCACCCGGTGAGCAAACAAGTGCTGTATTGCCTAGTAGCACAGGTTTTGCGAATGTCAATAATCTGGTGCTTTCAAACGAGGCAACTCAATCACTTGGTCAGTTAGAAAACTCGTTTATTCAGGAAAGTAAGAATACACGCCAAAGCGTTTCTCGACGTTCTAAGAATTCCACACCAGTTGCCTCTTTGAAGACACAGCAGTTCTCTGCTATTGGTGGAGATAGTTCACATTCAATAGAACTACAACAAAATAGTTCATTGGTATCGCAAAGTTTAGGACAGTTCAATAGTCAATCGGGTAATACAAATACCCAAGAGTTTACAGCACCTGGAACGGTGCCTGGGACGGGACCGACATTTAATCAACTATTAAATTCGCAGCCCAGTAACGGTGCAGTTGCTCCTTTACCTCCACTGGTTGGTGAAAGTCAGTCATCACAGTTCGGCACAAACTTAGTTACTAACACAACTCCAACTTTTAACCAGCTATTAAATAGTTCGACCACATCTAGAGGGAACCAGGCTAATTTAACTGGCACAGCACCAACTTTTAATCAATTACTTAATGGTCAAAAAGCTGTAAATCAATCTTTTGTTAATAGCAACGCTCCTCTAACATTCGAGCAAATTCTTAATGCTCAACCAGGTGTTGGACAGGTGTCGGCTCAAAGCGCACCGCTCTCATATGAGCAGATTCTTAATGCTCCTGTTGGCGACCCAAACCAATCTATGGCTACATCGGTTGCCCCCACGTTTAACCAGATTTTGAATTCGCAAGGTGGAACTTTTCCAACACAAGGTGAGGCAATAAGACAAGAGCGACTGCAAAGTCAGGCTCGACCGGAAAGAACAACACGACCATCAACAGAAGCGGGGCCTTTACTTAACAGTACTGCGTTGACGGAACCTAGGTTGAGAGTAGAAGGTGTATACGTTACCCAAAAAGAAACATCGGCACGGGCACGAGTTGCAGGAATTTACCCACTGACTCCAAATGTTTTATTTGGCGCAACGCTTGACTTGGTTAGTAATGGTAGTACTTTTACTGACTCGCGTAACGAAGGTTTGAACATTAACGAACTATATTTTGCTACTTCGCTGAATGGTTTACCTAATTTGCGCTTTGTTGTTGGTCAGTTAGATTTAACTTCGTACTTTGACCGTAATAGCTTTGCTAAAGATGGCGCCAGTCAGTTTTTCAATCCAGTGTTTCAAACTAACCCAGCTTTAGCAGCAACAGGTATTGCTTCGCGTCCTAGTTTACTTGTAAACTGGAGCGTTACAGATAATATAGATGCAAAGGCTGCTGTATTTTCTTCTTCCAATAGCCTAAGTAATTTTACTTTAGATGGATTTGCTGGAGAAGTCGGTGTTCGGTATGGTAACGCGATTATTCGTGGTACTTATGCTACCGACCGAGATGGAGGCAACCGTGACTCTTTCCCAGAAATATTCAGCATTGCTAGAGGTTCGGGGCAGTTTGGAATACTTCGTGATGACCGTGAAGAAGCATACGGTTTAAACGCCGAAGTTTTTATTCCCAATCTTAAATTGGGATTATTCGGTCGCTACGGTCGCTACGAAAACCGCGATGCCAATAGAAGTGCAGATACTTACGTTTTGGGCGCCAGTTTGTTAGATTTATTTACTCCAGATGACCGACTGGGGATAGCTTACGGGCAAGCTCTAACAAGTGACTCACTTCGCCGTGGAGACCGTCCTGACGTACTAGAAATGTACTACGATTTTCCATTTTTATCTAATTTAAGACTTGGCTTTACGGTGCAGGGACGCGATAGTTTCGAGGAAACTGTCCTTGGTATCAGGGTGAAATCTGATTTTGATATAACCCCAAGGGGGAGAGGACGGTAATGAGTATTGAGCAAAAAGGTAAAAGTTCCTTTTGGGTACAAGCGGCAATTAAAACCCTTTCCTTTTTTCCTTTGTACTTATTCGTTTTTAGTATTGTTGCCGCATCACCTATAAGTATGATTGCTCCTGCTGTTGCTCAAAAAGCAAGTAGTTCTGAGCAACGAGGGTTTAACCTTCTCAAAAAAGGTTGGGTGAATGATGCAATTAAAGCTTTCCAACAAGCTTTAAAAAGCAATCCGCAATCGTTACAAGCCAAGCTGGGACTAGCTATTGGTTATAAACGAGCAGGAAAAATTGATGATGCGTGGAATGCTTATCAACGAGTATTAGCACAAGACCCAAATAACCAATTAGCCTTAAAAACAATTGGATTATTTGGTACTTATAAACCACAGTGGCAACAAGGAGGTATTCAAGCACTTTCTAGAGTATTACAGCAAAATACGAATGACTTAGAAGCGCGTAATCTGCGGGCTATTCTTTATTTTTATCAAGGTAGACAGTCTGAAGCAGTTGCTGACTTTGAGATTGTGCTGGCAAACAATCCAGCACCAGAAACGATAATAAACGCAGCACAAGCATACACTTACAACGGCGCCTCTGCTAAAGCTGTGGAATTATTTAACCGTTATCGCAGCACAGGTAAACCAATTGTTGGTGATGCTGCTGTTGCCTACGGAAAAGCACTGCGTGAAAGTGGGAATACTGCTGCTTCTGTACAAGTTTTGGAGGCACAACTACAGCGTTCTTCTGGTCTCGACCGAACAGGAATTGAAACGCGCAAAGAATTGGCTGTTTCGTATCTTGCGAACCAACAACCAAACCAAGCTGTGGCAACACTACAGCCATTGCAAGGTAGACCCGATGCCGTATTACCTTTAGCTCGCGCGCTTAATGATATCCGAAGACGCTCGAATAATCCGGCAATCGCACAGCAAGTTGCAACGCTTTACCGTCAAGCTCTGTCTACAACTCCGAACCCATCAACATCACTTGTACGTGAAGTTGCGGATGTATTTAGTGGTTTGCCTAACGGTGAGCAAGTCGCAGTCCAACTTTATCGTCAGCTTGTTTCGCAGCAACCAAATGATAAAAGTTTGTTAGTGCGGCAACTGGCGTTAGAAAATAAGCTTGGCTTTATCTCTCGTGATGATTTACGACAACGCTTAAGTTCAGCACTGCAACCACTACCTTCTGACTCTGTACAGCAACAACAATTAGCTGTTGCCTTAGCAGAAATTAGTACACCAGATTCAGAGTTTTTAGCTGTATATCAAAGTTTGGCGGCTAGTCGCAGTGATGTGCCAATGTTATATTTCCGAATTGCACAAATGTACTTGCAACTCGGTGATACAGCAGGTGCCAGACAAGCTTTAGCTTCTTATACAGCGACTCCCGCAGGCACTAGAGATTTAGCACACCAGTTATTAGCAGCAGAAATCGAGCGTCGCGAAGGTAGTTTAGATGCAAGTCTGAGACGTTACCAGGCTTTACTGAAGAGTAAACCTGACCGTACCGACATTTACGATGCTGGATTACGAGGGTTTGCTGGTATTTTGCGGCAGCAGAAACGTTTCGACGAAGCGTTGGTTGTATATGACGAATTAATGAGTCGCAATCCGCAAAGCCAAGAAATGCAGTTAGGACGTGCAGCGATAGCTTATCAAGCTCGTCGCATATCTGAAACTGAAGCTAAAGGCGTTTTAGAAAATTGGTTATCAACACAGCCAGCAACAAATACACCACCTGAGTTGTATAGTTTGGTGGAAATATTACCGCTTTATCCTGAACGCGAAGCGCTTTATAACTACTTAGCTGAAATAGACCCTAATAATATTGCCATGCAATTGCGGGTAGTTGAAGCGATTTCCAACCGCAGTCCAGCACAAGCACGCGCTCGTGTCAGACAGTTAATAGCAAGATTGCCTCAAAATGCCAGTACCTTTGAATTACAAGCCCAGCTAGCAAGAGCAGCAGGTGACTTAAATCAAGCAGGCAAAATTTATGAAAGTGTTCTAGCGCAACAGCCAGATAATCTTGCTGCTCTATCAGCACTGGGTGGAATTCGATTCGAGCAACAGCGATTTGCGACAGCAGAAGGTATTTACTCAAAAATCATAGAAGAAAAGCCCGAAGATTTGGATGCCCGTCGTGCTGCCGCCGATTTGACAGCAATTTTAGACAAGCCGTTGAGCGCACTCGCGCAAATGGAAAATTTACAGGTCGAGAAAATGCGTCAAGGTTCTCCCGACCCTGAGTTGTCGCAACGAATGCAGCAAGTCCAAGAGGAATTCTTACAACGTCGAGGATTTCAGCCACCTTGGGAAGATTATTTGAGACGGGGAGGCAAATAGTAATTAATAGTAGCGCCTTAACTTGAAAAAGGAAACTTGCAGCCCTAAGTTAATAGTCAAACATAATTCGGGAATAATAAGCACAAGGATAAATTTTAAATAAAAAATTTCCTTTTATCCTTTTATCCTTTTGCCCTTTACTTCTTGTTTTAAGTTTCGACTTTGGCCAATGTTTTCAAATCCAATGGTTCTTAGGATGCGGCAACTTCCCTTATTATTGGCAATTGTTATACCGATTGGTCTTTGTGGTTGTTTCTCAGGTTATTCGTTTGTTAAACAACCTACAGACAAATCAGTAGATACACCGTTAAGTTCTTCCCAACCATCTGTTGATGGTAGTGCTTCAAGCTTTCTGGCTGCTTTGCCCTCATCTATTCCTAATCGGGAATTATTAGCGCAAAGTTGGGATGTCTATCGCCGTCGATTTATTCAAAGTGATGGACGGGTAATTGATTACGAAGCCAGCGACCGTTCTACTAGTGAAGGTCAAGCATATGCCATGTTAAGAGCAGTATTGATTGATGATGCTGAGACATTCGCTTTAACTCTGAAATGGGGTGAGAATAATCTCCAGCGACAAGATAAAGGGCAAAAAACTGATAGTTTGTGGGCTTGGAAATGGGGCAAGCGCGCTGATGGAAGTTGGGGTTCTATCGATAACAATTTTGCCAGTGATGGTGATATTGATGCGATTACCGCTTTAATTTTTGCAGCGCGTCGTTGGAATCGTCCTGAATATTTAGAATTGGCACGTACAAAACTCAAAGATTTGTGGCGCCTATCTGTAGCTCCTGGACCTCTAAATAAACCGTATTTATTACCAGGACCATACGCTGCTTTTGTTCCAAATCCATCAACACTGCATCTTAATCCTTCGTACTTGGCGCCGTATGCATTTCGTATCTTCGCTACTGTTGACCGTGAACACGATTGGTTGGGATTGGTTGAAACTAGCTACCAAATACTCGAAAAATCTATTCAGGTTTCAAAAGTTGGTTTGCCTAGCGACTGGGTATCTTTAGACATCAAAACAGGTCAATATCAAGCGTTGCCCTCGAATAGTCCAATTCAAACTTTATATAGCTTTGATGCTTATAGGGTTTGGTGGCGAGTAGGTTTAGATGCTGCCTGGTTTAATTCGAGTCAGGCAAAACAGTATTTAAAGAAGTCAACGCAACATTTAAAGAAAATGTGGCGTACACAAAGCAAACTGCCCGCGCGCGTTGATTTACAAGGGAATAAACTAGTTGATTACGAAGCGACATCGCAGTATGCAATGCTGTTTTCTGCTTGGGCAATCATTGAACCAGAACTTGGGCAAGAAATATTGGCGAAAAAATTGTTACCTAGATATCGAGAAGGTATATGGGATGACTATTCATCATATTATACTCAAAACCTTGCTTGGTTAGGCTTAGTCAGTCCTTCGGTACTACCGAAGCAATTGTTGCGCTAAGTCATATATACCTTCTTCTTAATGTCTTTAATAAAGTATCAAGATTGAAGAGCCAATTATAGGTTATAAAAAGAACAAAATTGTTTTTGGTAATTATAACGAAGACAAGACAGGCTTAATTATCACCAATATCCTAGTTATCCTTTTATTGTGTAATGTCTCATGAAACAGTTGTTTCTTCTTTCCCAAATCAGTAAGAAAGCGTTTGTTGTCACTTTCTGCTTGCTGCTATTCCCAAATGCACTGCCAAGCGCACGTGCAACGAGCAGCGAAGACGTTAATGGTGTTGCTTCGCTTGGACTAAAACTGGCACAAGCAACACCGACAACTCAAACTCCCAAAAAGACCGATAGTGCAAAGAGTGAAGAAACAACTGATGCATCTACCGCAGCCAATGCAAAAGGTTTAATTACCCACAATCTAGAGTTTAATCGCAGTCCAATTGTTGGTAATCGAATGCGGTTACGCGGTATTTACTCTGAAGCTCGTTTAGGTTTTACCCGTCCTCGTGGCTGGAAAATTGATAGCAGTACAGGAACAGTACAAGCGTTAATTCGCTTTCAGCATTCACCATCGCTTTATGCTAGTCGCTCTAATTTAACAGTGCTTGTCAATGGTAGAAGTGTTGGTAGTACACCTTTGAACCGCAAGCAGTCTCAAGTTGGTCAGCTACTAGTAAACATTCCACCAAATATACTTCAAGACTATAACGAGCTAACAGTAGTCGGTCAGCAAAATAATTCGCCAGAATGTAGTGACCCAAACAGTCCTGATTTGTGGACAGAAATTCTGCCTGACTCTAAGATTACTTTCAAATACCAAAAACAACCGCTTGCACTTAACTTTAGCCGCTATCCGTTTCCCATCTTTGACGATTTAGGATTAGAAACAAATAAGATTGTTTACTTACAACCAAGTCAAGCTTCTGCATCATGGTTAACTGCCGCAGGTCGTTTCCAAGCTGCATTAGGACGGTTAGCTGATTTCCGTCCGATTGAAACTAGTATGGTGTCTAGCGTTGCATCTGTTAAAGATTCGGAGCGCTTAGTTATTATTGGAACTCCTAGCGAACAACCAGCGTTAGCAGAGCTTAAAGATTTACCATTAAAAATTGCTGGTGGGCAAGTTCTGGATAGTAGTAATAATCCAGTGCCTAACGAACGAGGAGTGCTGATTTTAGCTAGCTCTAAAAAAGAGGGTGGGGCGCCAGTTATTATCGTGACGGGTAATAGTGCTAGAGCAGTTGAAAAGGCAGCAAGATTTTTGTCACAGCCTGATTTAAGAAAAATGGGCACAGGTCAAGTAGTTTATGTTGACCAAATTAAAGAAACAACCACTCCAGGCGCCCGTCAATGGCCGCGTCATTTGCCAGAAGCAAATTCATTCAAACTTAGCGACCTTAGAACCTCAGTTAATAACGAGCCGTTTAAAGATGTAACCGTGCAAGGTGCAGGGGCGCCAGCAGTAGATATTGACTTCCGCGCTTTACCTGATGACAGGTTTGTTCGCGGTAGTTCGATGAATTTGGTATATAGCTATGGTCCACAAGTTAACCCACGTACTTCTGCGGTTCAAGTTTTTTTAGACGGTAACTTTATCGGTGGTGCGCGTTTAACAAACGAGTCAGGAGAATCTAGAAAATCATTAAAAGTCGATTTACCTGCAAACCTTGTAAAACCTGATTCAAGGCTACAAGTCTTTTTCCGGATGAATGCGCGTGAAGCATTTGATAGACAAAAATGCCAGTTTGCTCCAGACCAGCAGCTAACAGGTACTGTTCATGCGGATACAAACTTTGATTTGAAACGCGAAACTTCCGTTCAGCTACCAGATTTAAATTTACTCAAGTTTGGTTATCCGTTTGCGGCGCCTCAAGATTTATCTAGAACAGCTATCATCATGCCGCAAAATCCATCTGCTACAGATATGCTGACGCTGTTGGAATTTACCGAACGTCTAGGAAGATTAAGCAAAGCTGATTCAGTTAAACTTGACGTTTATACACAGGAAAATATACCGGAAAGCGTTCGCAAAGAAGATAATTTAGTTGCAATTGGTACACGTGATAAATTCCCACTACCAGATGCGTTGAAAACACCTGGATTTAATTTGAGTCAGCAGTTTACCAGGGGTACAGCGCAAGCAAGTGTGGTGACTCCGCAAGACGCACAAGGAATGATTAAGCAGGTTATTTCTCCTTGGAATAATCAGCGGGTTGTTTTAGCTTTAACTGCTCAAACTGAAACAGGGTTAGAGCGAGTTCGGCAAGTTTTGAATCAAGACCCTTGGTTCTTCCAACTTAAGCAGGATACAGTACTGATTAGTAGTGACAAAAAAGACCCTGCACCATATGACCCAGATGCTTTTCAACTTGCTTTCTTTGAAGATTCTCCCAGTGTTAGCCGCGTTGAAGATACGTCTCCACTCAGCAAAATATCACGATTAATTCAAGATAATTGGTTGCTATTGATTGTTGGAATTTTGGGTTCATCGCTCTTGCTGTTTGGAATTGTTCAGTTATATCTGAAGCGTTTAAACACAGAGGAAAAAGGGTAGTGTAAGTGGGCATTGCCCACCTACTACGAATTAAAGTAAAATCCAAAATCTCGAATCCAAAATAAAAATGTCTTCTTCCTCATTTAGAACACCTCCAACACCAAAAGCGCATAATTTTCTTACTAAATTTATCGCTGAGATTGCGCCTCAATTTTTTGACCGCGCACTTGAAAAAGTAGGAATTAAGCAGTTCAAGTGGTTAGTACTACTGTCTTTAATACTTTCAATTCCACTGATTATTACGCCGTTAGAAGTTTGGCAACAAGGTGTAATTTCAGTCTTTTTAGTAGTGCTGGGTCAAATAATTGTTCGTGCAGAAGAACAAGAATCATCGATAGATATTAGCCAGTACTATCACTTATTCATGGTGTGGTTAAGTATAGTCACAACAATGCGATATTTATATTATCGCGTTAGCTATACTCTTAACTTTGATACTTGGGTAAATGGTATTGCGTGTGGATTACTGTTTGCCGCCGAGCTATACGCGATTTTGACGTTGGTTTTGGCGTATTTTCAAACATTGAAAATTAAAGAACGTCAACCAATTAGTCTTAATGCGATTCCCGAAGAAGAATGGTATTCGGTAGATATTTATATTCCTACTTACAACGAGGACGTTGAGCTTGTTCGCAAAACCGCGCTAGCCGCACAAGCGTGCGAATATGCACCTGGAAAGAAAACGGTTTATGTTCTCGATGACGGTCGTCCTGAACGTTATAAGGAAAATGACCCGCGTCGTGAAAAGTTTCGTGGGCGCCGTGAACAACTTCGACAGATGTGCGAAGAACTTGGCTGCATTCACATGACGCGCGATAATAACGAACATGCCAAAGCAGGAAACATTAATACTGCGTTCCGTAAAACACACGGCGATTTGGTAATGATTCTTGACTGCGACCACATCCCGTCCCGTCAATTTTTACTGCACACTGTTGGTTTCTTTTACGACCCTAAAGTTTCGTTCGTACAAACACCGCACTGGTTTTATAACCCTGACCCCTTTGAGAGAAATTTAGTTACCAGTGGTCGAATTCCAGTTGGTAACGAATTATTTTATAAAGTCTTACAGAAAGGAAACGATTTTTGGAACGCTGCATTTTTCTGTGGTTCAGCAGCGATAATTCGTAAAGACCATGCTCTTGAAGTTGGGGGAATTGCAGTAGAAACAGTAACCGAAGATTGTCACACTGCATTACGTTTACACGGACGTGGTTATAAGTCGGTTTATTACGACAAAATTATGGTGGCTGGTTTGGCACCTGACACCTTCAACGCTTATGTAGGTCAGCAGGTTCGTTGGGCACGGGGGATGGCGCAAATTCTTCGTCTTGAAAACCCGTTGTTTAATTTAAAACATAAGCTATCTCTAGGACAACGAATTTGTTACTTAAGTGCAACATCACACTTTTTGTATGGATATCCGCGACTAGTATATGCCGTGGCGCCGACTTTGTTTTTGCTGTTTGGTATCAACTCTGTTCAGGGTCTTGGTATTGAAACCCTAGCTTACGCAGTTCCACACATTCTGCTATCACTGTTTACCAACCACATTATTTATAAGCACGTTCGTTTTTCCTTCTGGAACGAAATATTTGAGTTTGTGATGTCGTTCCAAGCTGGATGGGTAACACTACTAGCGCTAATTAATCCTAAACTTGGTTCGTTTAACGTAACTGATAAAGGGGTTAATATTAGCAAACGTACTTTTGACTGGCAATCAATGCGCGGTCTAGTTATAGTTACCGCTTTAGTTGTTTGCTCATTGCTCGCTGTTCCATATTGGCTACTGTTACGTCCTGAAGACTGGCAAGCTGTAATGGTGAACACAATATGGTCAGGGTTTAATATAATTTTGCTATCGAGTGCTTTGTTAGTAGGTTTTGAGCAGCCGCAAATCCGTACAGCCCATAGATTACAGCGTTGTTTAGCTGTAATGATTTCCGTCGATAATCAAACCTTGATGGGTGAAACGATAAATATTTCTGAAACTGGGGCATTAGTTAAGCTTGAATCTTGGCCTAATTTACCTGATGAAGTTCAAATTGAAGTTCATGGCGACTTTACCGCACGCGCAATACTTACCGCAAGGGTTATACGTCTATCACCAGTAAACGACACAGAAACTCATCTCGCAATTGACTTTATAAATATTACCGATGACCAAAGAGACGCTTTGACTTTGGTTATTTATTCAGATGTTCGCGAGTGGTACTCTCAAAACCGCGAGTACGCAGACCAACCTTTTGCTTCGCTTGGTTTCTTAGCTACTAGTTTGACTCGTTCGCTACGCGACATGAAATCAACACAAACCAAAAAAGTTCGCAAGCAAGTGCAAGCGCACGGTCAAATTTATTGGGACGGTCATTTCTTCCCAGGTGTAGCTACAGAACTTGGGGTTACAGGTTTACGTTTAGAGTTAAATAGTAAGCGTGCTGTTTCCTCCGATAGAACACTGACGCAGCAAGATTTGCAATCAATGCAAAAGAGTAAACCACTCGTTGGTTTATTATTAAGTCAAGAAGCGGCGCCTGCTTCTCCTAATCGTTTTGTTGCAGAAATTACCTCGGTAATTGAAACTGGTAATAGTCTTGCAATTGAAATGAATTTCCCTGAGAAGTTTAGAGAGCGTCAATCAACCAAAATTAAACAACTGTTACAAGCGCTTTAGTACTAATGCTGTAATAAAAATAACAATTTTCTTTTTGTCCCGGTTTCTCTTTGATGCCGGGATTTGTTTATTTGTACTTTGTTTGCATGACCTGTTTTTATTGGTCATTAACTGCATTGGAGCGGCGCCGTGTTGTTGAAATAATTTCGTCGTAGCTTTACATTTTATCTTAGGTGCCCTTTCTGCTGTACAATTAGTTTTATTGTAAGTGTAGAAATACAATTAAGATAAAATTTATACTTTGTTATGACAACAGAAAGTTATGTTGCTTTAGCGACTCTAGAATACATTCCTTACATTGATGATAATGGTCAATTATCTGAAAATTTTCAAGGTAAGATTGGAGTGTATGCAATTTTTGATACCGATAAAAATTTACAATTTATTGGGTATTCGCGCGATGTTTATTTAAGTCTAAGGCAGCATTTGGTTCGATTACCTGATAAATGCTATTGGGTTAAGGTTCAAACGATTGAACGTCCTAGTCGCGCAACTTTAGAAAATATTGAAAAAGCTTGGATTGAAGAAAATGGCGCCGTTCCTGTTGGGAATGGTGAAAATAAAGATGTTTGGACTCAGCCTGTAAATGTTAAAAATTTGATGACTGAGGAGGAGAAAGTTAATTATAACAGTCCCAATAATGACGAAATGGCGCAAATTAAAATTATTAAGAATGTCGCTCGTCGGGTAGAGGCAGAGATTTTAAAAGTTTTAGAAGCGCGCGGTTTACAAGCTCAGATTCGATTTAATCCTAAGTTGAAGGAAGAAGGTTTACTCGATTTAAAGTAGAATTCGGTAGAGGCGCTTTGATTAGATTTTTTTAGTATATATATTTACCACAGAGACACTGAGTACACAGAGTAATATTTGGTTGACTGTCTTACCCATGACTTGAGCAATATCTAGTTGATGAGTTAATTTCAAGAGCGTAACGTCAACGCTGCTATGAATGGTAATGACACAATTTAAGAATGGAATCCCTGCTTGTGCCTGGAGTCGTCCTATTGGTTTGGGTTGGAGTCAGCCTTATACTGTCCGCTATGCAAGTAATATAGATGATGGACCTTGGCATGGTATGCCTTTGGGTGGTTTCGGCGCCGGTTGCATTGGACGTTCTCCGCGTGGTGATTTTAATTTTTGGCATATCGATGGTGGGGAGCATGTTTTTCAAAATATCCCCGCTTGTCAATTTAGTGTTTTTGAGTCTACTGAAAATACTAAGCAAGCTTATGCTTTGTCCACTGAGGCGCCACAAGATGATAGTCTCAAAACTTGGAAGTGGTACCCGTCAGATACGAATGGTACTTATCACGCTTTATATCCTCGGAGTTGGTTTGTATACGAACATCAAACGAAAGCACAATTAACTTGCGCGCAGTTTTCACCAATTTGGGCAAATAACTATAAAGAGAGTAGTTATCCTGTAGCTGTATTTGTTTGGAAAGCTACTAATCCAACTGATGCACCTGTTACTATCAGCATTATGCTTACCTGGCAAAATATGGTGGGCTGGTTTACTAATGCTTCTAAATCTCCAGAAATTGTACTTCGCGATGATGGTAGTCCTGTATACGAATATCAGCCACGTTTGAATGAAAGTAAAGATAATTATAATTTTATAGTTGAAAATACTGATAAAATTGGCTGCGTTTTAGCTCGTTCTGGAATTGTTACTCCTAGTGAAGAAGGCGAAGGTGAGTGGTGTATTGCTACTCGTAAGCAACCAGGTGTTGAGGTGTTCTATCATACTCGTTTTAATCCTGTTGGTACTGGGGATGATGTATGGAACAGCTTTGAATCTGATGGTTCGTTACCTAATATATTAGATGCAACACCTGCCGACCACACTGAACAAGTCGGCGCCGCGTTAGCTGTAAGAATAACATTACAACCTGGGCAAACATTAGAAATTCCATTCACATTGGCTTGGAATTTTCCTATTACTGAATTTGCCGAAGGTGTTAAATATTATCGTCGCTACACTGACTTTTTTGGACGTAGTGGTAAGAGTGCTTGGGCTATTGCATCTACTGCATTAGATGAATATCAACAATGGTGGTGCCAAATCGAAGCATGGCAACAACCAATTCTTGAGCGTCAGGATTTACCCGACTGGTTTAAAATGGCTTTGTTTAACGAGCTTTATGATTTGACGGCTGGTGGAACGTTGTGGAGTGCCGCTACTGATATTGACCGTTACGGGCAGTTCGCAGTGTTGGAATGTTTAGATTATCGCTGGTATGAAAGTTTGGATGTGCGTCTTTATGGTTCATTTGGACTGTTAATGCTGTTTCCTGAATTGGAAAAAGCTGTAATACGTGCTTTTGCACGCGCTATTCCTAACAGTGATGACCGCACCCGCGTTATCGGGTATTACTATGTTATTGGCGCCGAAAGTCCATTAGCTATTCGCAAAGCTAAAAATGCAACTCCCCACGATTTAGGGGCACCGAATGAAC
This sequence comes from Calothrix sp. PCC 7103, assembly GCF_000331305.1. Classification (GTDB taxonomy): domain Bacteria; phylum Cyanobacteriota; class Cyanobacteriia; order Cyanobacteriales; family Nostocaceae; genus Dulcicalothrix. Next base: position 4,075,923 of record NZ_KB217478.1, read on the forward strand.
ATGTTTGGGAAAAAACTAATTACACTGCTTACCAAGATTGTAATTTGTGGAAAGATTTAGGCAGTGATTTTGTACTACAGGTATATCGTGATTTTATTCTGACGGGTGGTACTGATTTTAAGTTCTTGGAAGAATGTTGGGATTCTGTAGTTTGTACCCTTCATTATCTTAAAGGGTTTGACTTGGATAATGACGGTATTCCTGAAAATTCTGGGGCGCCTGACCAAACTTTTGATGATTGGCGTTTACAAGGAGTTAGTGCTTACTGCGGTGGTTTATGGTTATCAGCGTTGCAAGCGGCTATTTCTATGGGGACAATTTTGAAAATAGCTTCCCAAGCACTTGATACGCCAAAACTTGATGAGAGTATCAATACATTTCAATCTTGGTTAGAACAATCGTTACCTGTTTATCAAGCAAAACTTTGGAATGGACAGTATTATCGTCTTGATAGTGGTAGCGGTTCCGATGTTGTAATGGCTGACCAACTGTGTGGTCAATTTTACACCCGATTGTTAGGATTACCTGATATTGTTCCGATTGAATGCGCTCACTCTGCCCTGAAAACAGTTTACGAAGCTTGCTTTCTCAAGTTTAATGACGGTAAATTTGGCGCCGCAAATGGGTTAAAACCAGATGGTTCCCCCGAAAACCCTAAAGCTACACACCCACTAGAAGTTTGGACGGGTATTAATTTTGGTTTAGCTGCCTTTTTGGTACAAATGGGCATGAAAGACGAAGCTTTGAAGCTAACCGAAGCCGTTGTTCAACAAGTTTACTCTAACGGTCTGCAATTCCGTACTCCCGAAGCGATTACTGCCTCTGGGACTTTCCGTGCCTGCGTTTATTTACGGGCAATGGCTATTTGGGGAATTTATCTAACCATGAATCAATCTATGAGCATTTCATGACATTTTTGACATCCCTCTCCGGATTGATGACTAGGTTGGTAGAAAAGTAGTGTGAGCTTATTAGTCAAATATCTTTGCTTTCGCAAGATACTTGGCTAAACTCACCTTGCTACCTTCATTACAAATCTTCAAATGTTTCTCAGTAACAAAATGCCTGTAAAAATTTTTATTCAAACAGAGAATAATAGCATAAGTGTCAATATTTTTTACATTAGAGTCTGTAATTTAATCAGAAAATCCTTGTTTTAACAACTTTAAAAGTACCACAGTTAGTTCTTAAGTATACAGGCTACTGAGTTTGGTAAGAATGAAAATCAATTTAGTTTTCAGTGAAATTTTGATAAAGCACAAGAAGTTTTTTAAAGAAATAAGTCAAAATATTATAAAAATGTATTACAAATTAATTAGGTACTTTAGTAGCTCAAGTAGTATGTCGAAGATGTGGTTTCAGTACAAGCCTATGTTTGATGTAATTCCACAACACAGTCTGGTAAACAAATATAAGGTGTTAATGTTGTAACTAAAAGCACATTTTAACCTGTTTTAGAACAGTAGTAAAGGATTTTACTTCGGGTGTCTAAAAATAAATTGAAAACCAACTTAGCACAAAGTTTGTTGCTTGATATTGACAGCTTGTATCTAATTTCATAAGCGTACTTAAATAGAATCCCCATGAACTTCTCTCCGTTGTTACGAGTTCAGGGAGAGCATTTAAATCATCTACATGTTGATAATGTGCTTGCTCCCACTCCTGAAGCAACTATTAACCGATTATTTAGGTTAGTTGCAGGGGATACGAGTCTCAGTTTTACAGCGGAGTTTTATGAAGCTTGGAAGTTTAAAGAGTTCTCGCTTGGTGATGAGTTGATGGACTATGAAAGTCCAAAAGATACCCTTTATTTGGTTTGTAGCGGACGTGTAAGGTTATTGGGGTATGAACAAGAGTCTGCACGTAATATATCAGCGCAGTTGCTTGATGTTGGAGAAAGTTTTGGTGCAGATGGATTATTCTACGCGAATTTATTACCGTATCGTGCTGTTGCTGCTTCCAATGTTGCTGTAGTGGAGTTGGCAAAAGCTAATTTAAAAATTTGGTTACAACGTGCTGAAAATTTTGAATCATATCTTCTTGGTACTGTCGAAACTCGGCAAAAGTTGATTTTCTGGAAAACCTGCACTTCTTTGCGCTCTTTAACAAGTCAAACTTTGCAGCATCTATCACCGTACTTTGCGCTTCGTACAGTTAACACAGGTGAATTATTACCGTCAGCGACTCCTGCTTCCTTGGGACGTTATTGGTTAATGTCTGGTCGCACTGAGCAGCAAGATGCTCAAGTTGGTTATAGCTGGGGTTATCCGGATATTGCATCACCTGCATTCAAGGCAGAAACTGAATTAGTTGTATGTCATCTACCTGTTGAAAATTGGGAACTGGTCAAACCTTTTCTAGCATTACAGGACTTTCAGCAAGAAAATCGTCAAGTTGAGTTACATGAAATTGAGTTAAATCAAGTTGAGTTAAATCAAGTTGAGTTAAATCAAGTTGAATCAAACAATATTCAAACAGCAACTACCTTTGAATTAAACAATAATACTTGTCAACAGAGTCAAAAATACAACAAACAAAAATACAACAAACAAAAATACAACAAAAAATATCCGTTCATTGCACAGCAAAGTTCATCAGATTGCGGCGCCGCGTGTTTGGCGATGATATGTAAATACTGGGGTAAAAAAGTTAGTTTAAATACATTACGCCGTTCGTCCCAAACAAATCGTATTGGTGCCACGCTTTCATCTTTAGCTGATGCAGCAGTCAATCTAGGTTATTCTTCAGTAGCAGTACAAGCTAATTTGACCGCTCTTGCTTGGCGCCATTCTCCGTGGATTGCTCACTGGCAAGGTAATCATTATGTTGTTGTTTGGGGAGTTAGTTCTAATTATGTAATCATTTCTGACCCGGCAGTCGGCAAGCTAAAGTTACCTATATTGGAATTTGAAGCTAACTGGACTGGTTATGCTTTAATGCTGGAACCAACCGAACGATTACAACAGCTACTAGACGAGAAAACATCACTTGTTTATTTTGGGCAGTCACTGTGGAAGTACCAATCTTTAGTTCTACAAATTGTGATTGCATCATTAGTTATGCAAGTTTTTGGGCTAGTTATGCCAGTAATAGCTCAGATTGTTATCGATAAGGTAATACCTGCACGCATGTCTGTAGCACTAAATATTTTTGCTTTGGGCTTTTTGGTCTTTGGTATCTGGCGCTTTTGTATCAAAACAGCACGTCAATACCTGCTCGACTATTTCTCAAATCATATGGATATTAGCTTGATGAGCGATTTTATCCGTCATGTTTTGGAACTACCATTGCAGTTTTTTGAACAGCGACAGGCAGGAGATATTATCAGTCGTGTTGAGGAAAACCACAAAATTCAAACATTTTTGACTCGTCGCGCGTTCGGTATCACTCTAGATGCGCTATGTGCATTTTTGTGTTTAGCATTAATCGCTTACTACAATTTGCACCTAGCTCTACTTGTTCTTGCGTTAACTGTACCTGTTGCTGTGTTCACGATAAATACAAGTCCTTCGTTAAAACGCATATCGCGAGAACTCGCTATTGATACAGCAGTGCAGAATCATACTGTAAATGAAATGATAACTGGTATCACTACAATCAAAAGCTTCGGCGCCTCTAGATGGATGCGTTGGCATTGGGAAGAACGGTTTGTAAACACTATCAAAACACGACTCCGCTATCAAAGACTCTCAAATAACTTACAACTTACTAACAATTTGATAAATCATGCCAGTAGTACTTTAGTTTTATGGTATGCAGCTAGCTTGATGATACATGACCAGCTATCGTTCGGTAAGTTTATAGCTTTTACTATGCTGGTGAGTAGCATTATCAATCCAGTTTTGGCGTTGGTTGAGTTGAAAAACGATATTCATTCTGTGGTTGTTTCTATCGAGCGACTCAACGATGTTTTACTTTCCTCTCCTGAAATTAGGGATAAAGAGTTAGAGATGGCGCCAATTCAGGGTGAAGTTCGTTTTGAGAATGTCAGTTTTCACTATCCAGGTGAGGAGCGTAACGCGCTGCAAAACATCTCGTTTGTGATTAAACCTGGGCAAAGAGTTGGTATTGTTGGCGCTTCTGCTGCGGGTAAAACTACGCTGTTAAATTTGCTGTGTGGTTTATATAAACCAGATGCTGGCAGGATTTTGATTGATGGGCATGATATTTGCACAGTGTCATCTGAAACGCTTTTGACGCAGTTAGGAGTTGTGCCAGCTTCTATATTTATATTTTCAGGCACCGTTTTGGAAAATATAACCTTATTCAGCCCATTTACATTTGAAGAAGTCAAAAATGCGGCTCGAACTGCTGGCGCCCACGATTTTATTGAGTTACTACCCTCTGGCTACGACACTTTGATTGGCGCCCCATCGAAAACACTGTCTAAAAAGCAGCATTATTTAATTGCCATAGCTCGGGCTTTGATTCGCAAACCGAAAATGTTGATTTTGGATGAACCAACGAGCGCACTTGATGTGGGAACCGAAAACTTACTCAAGCAGAACCTTTCACGTGGCGCCCTTGGTTGTACAACATTTATCGTTAGTCACCGCTTGAGTCTCCTTTCCAGCACTGACCGTATTTTAGTACTGGATAGAGGTATTATTGTTGAAATTGGCAGACATCACGAATTATTCGCAAAAAGCCAGTTGTATTCACATCTAGTAGTGCGGTGAACCTAACCTTAATTAATTATTTATGCTTAAATAATTGCAAATAATTATCGAATAGTAGTTAGGAGATTATTTTTAATGCTAGATTACCTAAAATTTTTACATATCGCATCACTTAACTATCCTGTAATTACAACAATCAGCTTGTTAAAAACCATATATTGAGCGTTTTTACTACTTCCTAGTTTGCTACGTATTATGATTTACAACCCTTAGTTACTACCTTGAAACCAGTACTGCTAAAAAAGTCATCCGGGTGAAAACCTACTTTAATACAAAAATTATAATTACTTCACTCTAAATTAGCATTGATGTGTTAGCGCTAAATGCTTATGTAGCAAGAACTTTAACAAAAAAACTTACTTCCTTAACAAACTGTAAAAAAATTATTGATATGCAGTTGCACCACCACCAATTTTGTCAGTATTACCTACAAATTATTTCTTCATCGTTGGTTCACAAACCTCAGTTAGTGCTACAATTTTCTGGGGGCAATTCGCTAGAACAAAAAAATAAAACCTAGTCACAGTGGGGGGTACGACCCCTCAATTAATTAATAACAAGGGGACAAAACGTGAAGTTGCACATCACTTAAGTGAATTTGAAAAATGATTGAGTAAATTTGACTAAGAAGGTGCCAGATTGGCAGATGACATCCACAGCAAAAAATAGTGTAAGTACGAATGTTGTTATTTCAAGCTAAAGCTAAACATTTTCCTGTCTGGATTCAGTGGCATATGTACAAATACTTAATCAAGGAAAAAAAACGTAGTGAGTAATACTATTTATCTCAAAGTTAGTTAAATCAATAAGATGATGGCGCCAATAATTGAGAGGATAACTGCATCTACCAACACCCAGCAAAGTCTACTGTCACCGCTCGCATGACTTGAGCAAACAGTATCGATGATAAACAGTTAGATTTCCACATAGGTCAACTAATGAAAAGAATCATCAGGTCAAATGCAGTCAAAACCTCAAACGAGCTTACTTCCTTTGTACCAACTAAGGAGGTAAATGTATCAGTTATGGAAGATAGTGCTAATTCAGTATCTTTGCAGACGATATTGAATCGGCAACCCTTGGTTGTTCCTTACCTAGTTGTTTTAAGCGGTATTGCTTTTTTAGCAATAAGCTTAATTTGGGCAATGAATACCAGAGTTGAAGAAGCTAGCTTGCATTTTGAACTGGCGCCATCAATTGGCAGAGAAAAAGCGCTTAAAACAGTAAATTCAGTAAATTATCAAACTGCCATCAAAATTATACCAAAACAATTTAAAACCACTGAGGCGCATATCAAGTATCAAGCCAAGCAGCCTACACACGTTAGATTTGTCCACACTTATCGAGTAGTCGATATGTTTTTTGAGGAATAACTAATGGTAAATATATCTTAAGATTGTTCGTCGTAGATATTCAATAGAGTCTTTTAGTTCGATTCCATTTTATTTTATTTAATGAGTGAAACCATGAGTCAAGATAATCCTGGTATAAGCAGCAATTTTAAAAAGCCTGTTCACCCTGAACAGTTTGACCAAGTAGTTGAAGCAATTTTAGCTGGCAAATATTCTTGGGCTTGTGTATTAATGCTACGCTTTGCTGGGTATAACCCTCTGCATTATATTCCTTATCGGACTTACAACCGACTGCTCAAAGACAACTCACAAGAAAAGGCAAACAGCCAGAAAGATAATAATGGTGCGGCGCCAGCATCTGAGAAGTCTTCTCACAATAGCATTCCATCAAGTTGCCTAAGCAAAATTAAAGACTTGGCATACATGGAAGTCGTGGGCAAGCAAAAAAGAGAAATTAGAGGAGGTAATTTAGACGAATGGTTATCAGCACAAATGCACGAAAACCTGTCCAACGAATCGCAGTTACAGCCAGACAAACAAAATAGTTGCCTCAAAATGTGTGAATTCAACTAAACCCGGAATGTGGGGTGGGCATCCCTACCCACCCAGTAATTCAACATCCCCACTTGCCCCACAACATTTCAACATCGCTGCCGTTGTAATACTTCATACAGTACTTAAACATACCGAATATCAATTTACAGATTCTTTGTAATAATCTGCCAAAATGGCAAATAAGTTGCCAATATATTTTATACATTGGATATAGCAGAAAACGAGTTATGACGGGTTATTAAGGGTGAAATTTTACTACATTAAGATATTATGAATAAGGAGATGATGAACGGCAAACAAACTACGCACGCGGATTTATCTTAACAGTGGTATTGTTACAGTTGGTGGCTATTTTATACAAACGATTACGTACAGTCATTTGTATGAAATAAGTAACAATACGTGAGTTTGATTGTTGCATCTGTTCTAACACCTAAGTAATCCTATTCCTCCCAATTAGGATTATTTCATCACAAATCATGGAAGCTATACTTTATAGCTTCCAATTTTTTATTAAACATCATGCTTTTTTAAAGTTTGAATAAAAATTTGTAGCGAAGACTACTCAATATGCAGGTCAATAATATACCCTGAAAGCAAGTAAGATACAAATAATACAATGAGCGATTTTAAGACAATTGTTGAGGCAGAAGAAATAGTAGACTATCTCAAACAGGAAATGAGCTTAAAAGAAACGCGCCAAAATATTTTGTATCAAAGAGTAATCGCGCGTGTTGCCCAACAACGAGGAATAAGCGTTAGTAGTTTAGAGATAGAAAAAGAAGCTACAGAGCAACGTCGGGAACTACGGTTAGAAAAAGCTGCGGATACGATAGCTTGGTTAACCAACAACATGATTACTCCTCACGACTGGGAACTTGGTATTCGGAACCGACTGTTAGCGCACAAGTTAGCGCAGGAAATGTTTGGCAAGGAAGTCGAAAAGTTTTTTATACAGAACCGTGCGGAGTTTGAGCAAATTATTTTATACCGAATAGTAGTAGCGGACGATAAGCTCGCTCAAGAACTTTATTATCAAATTGAGGAAAGAGAAATTAGCTTTTACACGGCTGCACATAATTATGACATTGACTTAAACCGCAGGCGCCAGTGTGGATATGAAGGGCAAGTTTATCGTTGGGAAATCGAGCCGGATATTGCAAATGTAGTTTTTAACACATCACCTCAGCAATTGATTGGTCCGATAAAAATAGAACGATGCTATCATTTGCTTTGGGTTGAAGAACTTATACCAGCTGAGTTAACGGAGGCACGGTATAAAGAGTTACTAAATCATATGTTTAAGCAATGGTTAAACTCAGAAGCTCAACAATATATTTGAAATTAGATTAATTGAACTATTCATGCAGTCCCAAATTATTACTCCAACACCATTACAACCAGGAGACTTACTGCGAGTAATTGCTCCAAGTGGTACTTTGCGTTCTTTGGAACCATTTCAGCAAGGTGTCGAGGTATGGCGAAGTCGGGGTTATCGTGTTGATATTATTTCTGATATTAATGACCGATGGGGTTATTTAGCTGGGTTAGATGATACACGGCGCCATAATCTTAAAGATGCTTGGTTGGACCCAGAGTGTAAAGCGATATTATGTGCTAGAGGTGGTTTTGGCTGTACTCGTCTTTTAGAAAATTGGAATTGGGCGCCTGTTACAAATCCAAAGTGGTTAATTGGATTCTCTGATATTACAGCATTACTGTGGAGTTTATATAAATCCGGGATTTCTGGAGTTCATGCACCCGTATTAACAACGCTTGAAAAGGAACCCGAATGGTCAAAACAACGGTTATTTGATTGGGTGGAAGGTCGTGGGATTGATACTATTAAGGGTAGTGGTTGGGGTTCTGGTGTGGTAAGTGGTGTATTATTACCAGCAAATTTAACGGTTGCAACTCATCTTCTTGGTACTCCTTATCAACCGGAATTTGATAATGTGATTTTGGCAATTGAAGATGTAGGAGAGGCGCCGTATCGTATCGATAGAATGTTAACACAATGGCGGATGAGTGGCGCCTTAAAAAAAGTACGCGGTATTGCAATTGGAAGATTTAGTCAATGTGAGCCACCTGTAAATATACCAAGTTTTAAAGTTGAGGAGGTGTTGAAAGAGCGTTTGGGAGATTTGGGTATTCCCGTTGTTTCCGAGCTTCCTTTTGGACATGATGGTTGTAATGCTGCATTGCCTGTAGGCGCCAATGCAACATTAGATGGGGATAATGGGGTTTTAATGATTAATTCGTAACTCCGCTGCTAACGTAATTTTCGCCAGGGTGTAATTTGTAATGAACCGTCACGTTTGAAGACGACGCGAAAATGCGCTAACGGTTCTTTATCTTTGGGAGCAGCGATGTTGGAACCGTGAAGTTCTTGGAATATCATGGGTAGGGGTGTTTCACGGAAATGGTCGTATGCGACTTGGTTAATTGGTTCGTAGTCAGCGACAACACCATTTTTGTTTACAGCGACGCGATACTTTAAATCTTGCTTTGCCGTTGTTTTACCTTCCCAATTTTGACGTAACGTACTTGTTAGTTGTCGTTGTAGTCTTCTTAGCTGTCTAGGATTGGTAATTTTATCACCTATAACATCAGGAGTTGCGCGAAACCCTCTCCACGGACTAATTTCTAGTACTCCTGATTTACGAAACACAACACGGAAACTTCCGAAGGGTTGCTTTGTCTGCGAAAAAGAGTCCAAAGGGCCAGAAACTAATTTGGGTAAAGGAGTTTTGCCAATTTGATTACGTGCAATTTGATTTACTGCTTCGTAAGCAATTATTTCTCCATCAGTGCCCATTGCAACTTTATATACTAAATCTAAAGTAAGTGTTTTTCGTCCTGCCCAAGATGCGTTAACTTGATTGAAAAGCTGTCTCTTTAAGGATTGTAGCTGCGCGTCATCAATTATTTCTCGACTCTGCAATGTTGTATTAGCCGCTGGTTTCTGTGTAATATTTTGTACTTGTACAGATGAATATTTTTCCGTATTGACTAAAATTAGTGTATGTGTACTATTAATTGATGGCGGTAATGAGTATGTATTAAATATAAACATATGTATAGTACCAAATATGTGAATCAATTTTCATTATTGTTTTTTATTTAAACAATTTAATTATTTAGAGTTTTTTAATCACTATAAGGTTCCAACTTAACTATTTAATACTTTAACGCCTGTCGGCAATTTCTTAGAATGCTTTTGTTACAGTTAATTTTTTGTAACTTTGCAATTATTTGTGATTAAGATATAATTTTTTATGCATTAGGCAAGATATTTAGGTAACGAACCTTAAAGCACAGAGCAAAAGAGGAGATGATTTAATTTCAGCAATATCCACAGTATATGGAAAATAAACAGTATCGTGAAATACAAACTCATTGTGATTTGATGACAAGGCAAATTTAGGCGCCATATTGGCAAGTAGAGACATTACATGTAACGTCTCTACAAGGTTTCTAATTTTTTAGCCAGGTGAGAACAAAAGCATATTCAAACGCTAGCTCTTTTAGACTTTCATAACGTCCCGAGGCGCCACCATGTCCGGCGCCCATATTTGTTTTTAGCAGGAGAATATTTTTGTCGGTTTTGAGTTCTCGAAGTTTTGCCGTCCATTTTGCAGGTTCCCAATATTTAACGCGCGGGTCATTTAAACCTGCTGTGATAAGTAAGTGGGGATAATCTTTTGCCTCTACATTGTCGTAGGGAGAGTAAGATTTCATGTAGTCGTAGTAAACTTTTTCGTTAGGGTTGCCCCATTCATCCCATTCGATAGCTGATAAAGGTAGTGATGTGTCAGCGATTGTTGTTACCACGTCTACAAAGGGTACATCAGCAACGACTACTTTGAAAAGGTCGGGACGCATGTTGATAACGGCGCCCATTAGTAGTCCACCTGCACTACCACCAGAAATAGCGAGATGTTGTGAGGATGTCCATTTTTGCTCGATTAAATATTCAGCGCAGGTGATAAAGTCAGTAAAGGTATTTTTTTTGTTTAGGAACTTGCCGCTTTCGTACCATTTACGTCCAAATTCTCCACCACCACGAATGTGAGCAATAGCAAAAACAAAGCCACGCTCTAATAAAGGTAAGCGGCTTGATGAAAATGTTGCTGGATATGGATAGCCATAGGAACCATACCCTGTTAAGAATAATGGATTTTGCCCATTTTTAACTGTACTTTTTTTAGCTGTACTTTTTTTAGCTGTAGTTTTTTTATAAACGATAGATATGGGAATTTTGGCGCCATCAGATGCGGTAGCTATAAGCATTTCGCTTTCGTATTGGGTTTTATCATATCCACCCAAAACTTCAGTTTCTTTTTTTAATTCCCGTGCGTTTGTCTCCATGTCATAGTCAAATACAGATGGAGGTGTAATTAATGAGGTGTAAGTAAAGCGTAGAATATTAGTGTTGAATTCTGGATTGCTACCTTCAAAGAATCCGTATGTTGGTTCGGGAAAAGTGATATTTTGGGATTTATTCGTTTCTAAGTTTTGAACGGTTGCACATGGTAAGCCATTTACGCGCTCATAAATTACCAAGTGTTTAGTAAACAAGCTGACACCCGACAGCATGATATCTTCACGATGGGGAATTACCGTTTCCCAGTTTTGCTGTGATGGTGAAGCAACCGGAGCTTTCATTAATTTAAAGTTGATTGCGTTCTCGTTGGTAACAATGTAAAAGTAATCACCATGATGCTCGATTTCGTATTCTACATTTTGAACGCGCGGGTTTACTATTTGGAAGGCGCCTGTTGGGTTATTAGCATCGACAAAATGAGCTTCGGAGGTAACTTGACTACCCAAACTCATAACGATGTAAGCTTCGCTACGAGTTTTACCTACAGATAAAAAGTAGGAATCATCAGGTTCATGGTAAATTAAAACGTCTTCTTCTTGTGGTTTTCCTAATTGGTGACGGAAAAGTTTAAAAGGACGATTTGCTTCATCAACTTGTGTATAAAAAACTGTTTGATTATCATTTGCCCACGCAAAGGAATAATATGTGTCGGATATAGTTTCTGGATATAACTTGAATGTTTTTAAATCTAAGAAATAAATTGTGTATCTTTCCGAACCATTGTTGTCAACAGCATACGCAAGTATTTCGTGATTAGGACTAATTTGAAAAACTCCGACGTTAAAATAATCTTGCCCCTCTGCGAGTTCGTTTTCATCGAGTAGAATTTGTTCAGGCGCCTCTAAGTTTCCTTGTTTACGACAATGAATAGCGTATGCTTTACCAACTTCTGTACGCGAGTAATAATAATAATTATCTTTACGAACTGGTACAGATAAATCAGTTTCTTTAATGCGAGAAAGAATTTCGTCATATAACTGCTGCTGTAAATCAGTAGTTGACTTCATTGCCTCTTCAGTGTAATGATTTTCAGCTTCGAGGTAAGCAGTGACTTGAGGGTTCTCGATATCGCGCATCCAAAAATAATTGTCGATGCGACGGTCGCCGTGTAACTCTAGAACAATAGGGTGTTTTTGAGCAACAGGTGGAGTTGATTGATTTTGCGAATGATTATCGTGCAGCATAAATTTCCTACTAACTCTGTTCTTTAACCGCTTGTGTTCCACGTGCAAATAGACGACAAAAGCCAATTGCAGGAATAACTCCAATAATTAGCGCGGTGAGTCCTTGTTCGCACAAATACAATACTAAATCGCGGTAAACCTCTGGAATAGAATCTTGCGCTAGAGATAATAACCATACCAAAAAACTGATTAACGCAAATGCCAAAGAGTTAATAAAGTTCCACCACCAAGATTGTTTGGTGTAGCGTCGCAATACTACCCATTGGAAAAAACTTATCCAGATTGCGGAGAAAATGAAGGCAGCAGTAGAGGCTATAGTTAGAATAATAATTTCTTCGGGTGTTAATTCACGATTTAGAGAAGCTCCGAATGTTTCGATGTACTCTCGCCAGACGTTAGAAACTTTAATTGCAGTTAACCAGCCAAAGCTTGTAGCTAGTAACCACCACCGTCCAGAAATGTAACGGCGTACTACAAGTGCTTGGTCGGCGCCAAAAATGAGGGCAAAGACAGTTAAGCTGAGATAAGTTCCCCAGGTGAACCAAAGTGTTTGAACTTCGGGAGTAGCTTTAACTATAAATTGTTCGTTTATGAATCTTTCAATAGCGATGCTAGCGATGCCACCGACAACCCACCCGACTATGGTTATGAGTACATACGTCCAGAAAAAGTTACGGCGCCTGTTGCGTGGTATCAAAAATTGTTGTTGTGAGTGAGTATCAGGTGGGGTTAAATCGGTCTGTGGTAAGTTATTGGGGTCAGTTTGCATAAAAATTTAAGTAAGTATTTAGTGTAATCGCTGACAAATTTAAGCATAAAATCTTGACAAATGAAATTTTTGATTTTTATTGAGCGGGAATTACTACAATTACAAGTGATGCTGGATAATGTATTAGCTTTAAGTCAACGAATCATTCTCTAGTAAAAGAAATTAAGAAAAGTAACCTATGCGAACTCATTATTGCGGCGAACTCCGTTCCGAACATATTGGAAAAACTGTCACCCTGTATGGATGGATAGATAGGCGCCGCGACCACGGAGGAGTAATATTTTTAGATTTACGCGACCGCGATGGCATCGTGCAGATAGTCAGCGACCCGCAGCGCACCCCAGATTCATATGATGCCGCGAATGCTCTCCGTAGTGAGTACGTAGTAGAAATAGTCGGTAGAGTCACCCAACGTCCTGATGAGTCATTAAACGAGCGTATTCCGACAGGAGAAGTGGAGATTTACGCCGACAAAATAACCCTTCTTAACGGCGTTCGTAAACAATTACCGTTCCAAGTATCGAGTGCGGACACAGACCCAGTACGCGAAGAAGTGCGGTTGAGATATAGATATTTAGACTTGCGACGCGAGAGAATGGCAAAAAACATCCAATTGCGCCATCAAGTTGTCAAAGCTATGCGTCGCTATCTAGAAGACTATGAAGGGTTTATTGAGGTGGAAACCCCAATTTTAACTCGCTCAACTCCTGAAGGCGCCCGTGATTATATTTTACCAAGTCGTGTAAATGCTGGAGAATGGTTTGCACTGCCACAGTCACCACAGTTGTTCAAACAAATATTAATGGTGTCAGGGTGTGATAGATATTATCAAATTGCCCGATGTTTCCGTGACGAGGACTTACGCGCAGATAGGCAACCCGAATTTACTCAATTAGACATGGAAATGAGTTTCATGTCGCAACCGGAAATTATTGAGTTGAACGAAAAACTTGTTGGTCACATCTTCAAAACCGTAAAAGGTGTTGAATTGCAGCATCCCTTCCCTCAAATAACTTATGCCGAGGCGATGGATAAGTATGGCAGTGATAAACCCGATACTCGGTATGACTTAGAACTTGTTAACGTTTCTGATATTCTCAAAGACAGTGGCTTCAAAGTCTTTAACGAAGCCATCAAAAACGGTGGCATAGTTAAAATATTGCCCATCCCCAACGGTAACGATGCTATTTCTAATGTTCGTATCAAACCAGGTGGAGATATATTTAGAGAAGCGAGTGAAGCAGGCGCCAAGGGTTTAGCGTATATTCGTGTACGTGACAACGGTGAAATTGATACTATTGGCGCCATTAAAGATAATTTGACGGAGGAGCAGAAAAAAGAACTTCTGACTCGTACAGGCGCCAAACCAGGTCACTTATTACTCTTTGGTGCAGGTGATGCTCCGACTGTAAATAAAACATTAGACAGGTTGCGTCAATTTGTTGCTAGAGAATTTAACTTAATCGACCCAGAGAAAGTTAACTTACTATGGGTTGTTGATTTCCCAATGTTTGAGTGGAACGCTGATGAGAAACGACTCGAAGCATTACACCACCCATTTACGGCGCCGCACCCTGATGATATTAACGACTTGAAGACCGCACGCGCACAAGCTTACGACTTGGTGTTAAACGGCTTTGAAATTGGTGGTGGTAGTTTACGTATATACCAACGTGACATTCAAGAGCAAGTATTTGAAGCCATAGGACTTTCACCCGAAGAAGCACAGGGTAAATTTGGTTTCTTATTAGAAGCATTTGAATATGGCACACCTCCACACGGTGGTATTGCGTTTGGTTTAGACCGAATAGTGATGTTACTTGCTGGCGAAGAATCAATACGTGATGTAATTGCTTTTCCAAAGACTCAGCAAGCAAGGTGTGTGTTGACAGAGGCGCCATCCGGTGTAGATGACAAGCAGCTTAAAGAACTACATGTAGCATCCACCTACAAACCTAAACAGTAAAATAAACCTCTTGTGGAGCGGGCATCCCTGCCCGCCTCTACATAAACAATGGGATAGGAAAGATAAAAGCCCATCCCACTCTTGTAATAAATTTACTATTTATCACAGAGACACAGACGGCACAGAGTAGAGACGCGATTAATCGCGTCTCTACATAGGCGCCTATTTTAAATCTTTGTTGTTTGTAACCGTCCATATACTGGGTATGGCGTAGCATAATGTTTTAATTAAGTATACTCATGTAACGAACCGCAAAGGACGCAAAGGACGCAAAGAAAGAAAATAAAGAAATAGCAAGAGTGAAAACCGCAGTAAAATAAGTTGCGGTTTATGTTTGTTATTTATAGCTTGAATGCGAATCAATACGACCAATACCGATTGACAGTAGTTTCAATTTAACTGTTTCAGCTTCCTCACTCACCACAGTAATAATAGTTTCTATTCCGTAGAGAAATTTATTCAAAAAACAGATTAATTAAGAAAAAATTCACTTTTTTATTTAACAAATTGATTATTATATGAAGAAGATTTTGCGACTTTAATTGCGGACAAGCGCGCTTTTAAAACTGAAGCATTAGTCTCATTGAGACTAAAATTTAAAATTGCTATTTTAGACTGTTGTGAACTATATTGACGGACATCTTCTTCAACATCTTTTGATACACAAATTACTGATGCTTGATGTAAGAGTTGAAGATTTTGCTTGATATTGTCTAGTCCTAAAACTTGAAATTTAATATGAGAAACTCCCGCGTGCTGTAATATTTGCTTAATCTTGTCACTCTCAGTTTCTCTTTGACTAACAATTAAAGTTATAGCGTTGCGAGGCAAAGATGATATCTGTGTAATAATTTGCAAGTCGGGTTTTATATCAACACCAATTACTTCCTGTTCGTTCTGGGTTACTTGAGTAACTTCCCACAAAAGATGCACTGTTGTGATTACAAGGTCAGCAGCCCTTAAGGCTTTTAAGGCTTTTGATTGGTTAGCTTTTAAATCTTCTAAATAGATAAATAATAGATGTTCTTTTACTTCTGTTTGAACAGCTTCATAGGTATTTACACTACTACGCGAATCTATGAAAGCTAATTGTAAAGGCTCTGTAGTCTGTTGATTAAGCATCATTGCTTGTGCATAGGCAGCGCCTGCAAATTCAGATGGAGATAATCCAATCATCGCCGCAACCTTATAAGCTTGGCTTAATAAATTATATAGTTCCTTACGGGTAATAATATCTTGTACAGTTTGAGCGTGGGAAACAAAAGTTCCTTTACCCCTTTGAGCAACAAGATAACCAGATTCTATTAGATAATTGTAAACGGCTGCGATAGTATTATGATTAACTCCTATAGATTTAGCTAATTTAGTTACAGTTGGTAAAGAATTGCCTGGTCTTAATTTTCCTACTGCAATCAGCAGTTTAATTTGTTCTGCAATTTGAATATTAATCGTTATGGGCGATGAAGAATTAACGATTATAGGAAACCCAATAGAAGCAGGCATTAGCATAAAAAATTATTATAGATTATTTTCGTAATTTAAACATAATTTTGATAGTTTAGAATCAGGCTATTTTTATAATTATATAAAGTCCATCAAATAATTGTAGATGTATTAACTTTTCGCTTTGAATAAAATAATTAACTTTCTCATTAGCAACTAGATTGGGGATGTCTAAATTTAGGGGAAAAGAGTATATTATTTATAATAGTAGAAGGGTTGTCAAATATATTGGTTCTTCCGGAATTAGCGTGCTAAATTTTAATAGCAGTCGGTAACTTTCTTTTAAAATCAAGCCTTACAGACGCTTATAGTCGTGCATTTTAGTTAGAATGCAGTATTGTGTCAAAAATGGCTGTAATAAAAGTCTGGCAAGGATTTAAAGCTTATTTTTCAAAAATTTAGCACGCTAAGTACGGAAGAGCCAAAATAGTTTTACAAGCAGATAATAATAGTTATGTAAGTCTAGTTTATTTTGATAGTAATGACCCCAAGCATGGGACTACTAATCAATTTCAAGCATACAATTTTTTATTGGCGAATGATTTTTTTCCTAGTAATATGAGTATTTTTACTATTGATTTTTTTGACTTTAGTAGTAAAAAAATTATATTGAAAGGAAATAATGGAGGTTATTTGAGTCGTATAGACCGAAAACATTTAAATCTTGGACAATTAATTGAAGCTGCGAAGAGAATAAAAGATAAATACTGTGAATTTATTATTTCTCAAGTAGATGATACTAATTATTTTGTTTTTCAGTCTGATGATGGGCGATATTGGACTCGATTAGATCGTTCTAATGTGAGAATAGGTTCTAATGTATCGAGCGATAGCTATCAAATTAGCCAAATAATACAAGCTGTTAAAACTAATATTGACCAGTCATATAAATTTCGTCTTTATGTTGTATCTTAATAAATGCTAAATTGCTGCAATGGGAGGTGAGTTACGATTCGTTTTTGATTTTATCAATATGAATATATTGCCAAACACAGAATTGCTATTGTCGCTTTCTAGGGATAATTACTTGGTTAAGTCATTTGTATTTTACCATAAACAGGCGCCGTTTTAGTTAGCGAAGTATTTTTTTGCATTTAGATATTTTTAATTAAATGAATATGTACTACTAAAAATTGTTATCTGAATTGATTTGTACATGAGTGTATAATTATATAACTTACATACATAAGACAGAGTGAAGCCCGCGTGTATAAGCGAGAATACTTAAGGAAAACTAATTATTTATGACTTATATAGTAACGTCATCACTCGTCCTCAAGGCAAAGGTAACGACATAGGTGCTTACGAATACCGTTAATCGGAGCATTATAAATATGATATAATCCGAATGGTGCCGCTTTATTTGTAGCATTTATTGGCGCCATTCTTAATAAGAACTGTCATTCTGAGCGTAGCGTAAACGGAGTTTTCCCGTTATCGAAGATATCCCGTAAACGGAGTTTTCCCGAAGGGTAGGGTAGGGTAGAATCTTAATAGATGCTTCACTCCACTACAAGTTTCTTCACTACGTTCAGGACTCAGCATGACAAAGTTTATATTTTATCCGTTTTTAGTATAAGCTAGACAAAAATAACATCTCGCCTTATGATTAAGCAATCAGCTTGATGTTTCGTAAACCGAAGCGGGGTAAAAAGCCCCCGTAGGTTCACGAAAATGCCCAGAACCTAGACAACATAATAGTTACAGCATTTTCATATTTGCAATAACTGCAAATAAATCTCAACAAGCGCGGCTGAAATCGAGTCGATTTTGACCTTCACGAAAACCCTGTCTAGAATCCTTACTCTGTAAGGGTCGTAGCGCGCGGGCTTTAAATATTACGAATCCCGTCTTCGGGACTGAAACTATAAATTATGGCAATATGTCTGATTGAATAATAAAGTCTTTAAATATTACGAATCCCGTCTTCGGGACTGAAACTTTGTTAATTCTCAGTAAAGAGCAAGAATGGCTGAAACTTTAAATATTACGAATCCCGTCTTCGGGACTGAAACGAATATCTAGAATTAGATGTGCTGGTTATGTTGAAACTTTAAATATTACGAATCCCGTCTTCGGGACTGAAACAACAACAATATTCCAGAATTCATGCTTGAACTTATAGCTTTAAATATTACGAATCCCGTCTTCGGGACTGAAACGGTTACTGTTGGCGGTGTGCCCCCTACTGCGGGTCTTTAAATATTACGAATCCCGTCTTCGGGACTGAAACACTAAACAAAATCTTTTAGTTCCACTATTTTCAGTTTGGACTTTAAATATTACGAATCCCGTCTTCGGGACTGAAACGTATAAGTAGTTCCATTAAAAGAAAATTTATCTGGAACTTTAAATATTACGAATCCCGTCTTCGGGACTGAAACTCAAAAACACAAAGCGTGGATATCATCATGGCAGTTGCTTTAAACTTTACAAATCCCGTTACTGGGATTACAACTGGGTATTTAGGACATTAGCTAAAAGTTAGCGTATAAATTCCAAGTCTTTTGAATTTCTCCTGCCATTTGCTGGCGTAAGTCCCAAGGTAATAAAACTTCAACTTTTGAACCTAAAGCCCGTAGCCATCGAAGTACGTAGTAATCTGTGACTCGGTAAACAACTTGGTAGTAAGCATCTGTGCTTGGACGTGATTTCAAAGCTTTTAGTAGATTTTTTTGCTGTTCTGGGTCTTGTGCATGTTGTTGAATTAATTCAGATACGGTTTGATATCCAATTTGTGTAAAGGTGTCGTGAATGTTTATTCCTCTCATATAGTTATCATGAAAATTCTGTTCAAACCTTAATATCATTAATGATTTACTTTTGTAAAAGTCACATCCCCAAGCTTCTTTTAGTTGGTCGTTTACAGTTCTCGGAGTATATAATTTATTTTGCCGATGTTGGTCTCTTAACAACTGAGGAACACGTGGGTCTTCCCATTCTAATGTTTCTATACCTGGGGATATAATTCTATCAAGACGAAATTTATACCAGTTAATTTCCTCTTTTGGGGTTCGACCATAAGCACAAAGATATTTAGCGTATTCCATAAAATAAATACAAACTGGATATACAGTACACTCCTTAGTTTGATTTTGGTGTGCGCTATAATAAGTTAGCAGTACAGGTTGTATTTTTCTAGAATCCCAAATCTCTTGTAATTCGCTTTGAATTTCATCTACTGCATCTTGTATAGAGCTAGATTCGGGCACAATATAATCAACGTATAAAAAGACACGGTGATTGTCTTCGTCTATATCTTCGCAAAATTCTTCTGCTAAAAGCGGGTATCTTGGGTCGAGAAAGCTAAACATACCCAATGCTCCAGCGATATATGCCTGTTTTGTTTGTGTTAAGCTACTTGTTACATTTTCTGAAGTCGCAAATATTTTTAACTCTTCGACTCGACAAAAATGTTTACTTCTCCCTATTACATTCTCTAGCTGCTGTAAACATTTTCGCTTTACTAATAAATCGAAGTCACTTTGCAGCGACCTACGAACCTGAGCAAACAGCCGTTCTTCTAAAAGTTGGTCTATATCAGAGTCAACTATGGGTATTTGTTTCTGCAAAGTACTTCGCCATTCATCCAAATTAACTTCAAAATCGATTAACCACTGTTTGGTCGTTTTATTGCAAGCGCAGTTAGGGTCTTGATGATTTTGTATATCTTCTTGTTTTTCGTCTTTGTGTGTTTTGCTAAAAAATGCTTGGCGCCATTCATTATAAGTAAAGGTGTCACGGATAGTGTTTCCGTTATCACTGTATAGCCAACGTAACAATACCCATAACCGAAGCGCGCGGGTAAGGTTCTGAATTTGGTCTAGCGAGCCTTTAGCTAAGTTTTGTAAATGTTGAGGGTGGGGGAGACTATGGCAGTTGAGATTCATATGAGTTAGGCTACCTTAAGTGTTATTACCAAGTTAGCAGGTATCGGAGGGGGGTATTCCGATAGGGTGTAATCTTGGGATTATAAAGTTGAAAAGGAATACATCTACCCTATGAGTGAATCTAAATTTGACCAACATAAAGTTGACCACCTGTTTTTACTAATTGGTGAGAACCCTCTGCCTAACTATGTTGCAGCAAATCTTTTACTGAATAAAGGCGGAACCCCATACTTAGTTTATACAACTGGTACGGAAATATCAGCAAAACGCCTAAAAAGGATACTGGACAGTGAGTCGAAAGGTTTTAAACCTACTCAATTTGTTCCAATTGGTGAATATGAATCAGATGCCTATCATATAAGAGAAATAATACGTTCTATAATTGCAACTTTAAAAACTCAAAGCATAGGTTTGAACTATACAGGCGGTACGAAAGCAATGTCCGTCCATTCTTACCGCACAATGTTTTATGAAGAATTAAACAACAAGACGTATATACAACGGGAAGGTATACTTTTTAGCTATCTCGATCCTCGTAGACTAGAAATGTGTATTGATAGAGAGGGTAATGAGCGTGTCCGTATTCCTGTTACAGCAAAACAATTATCCGTAGAACTAGGAAAAGTTTTTCAAATACATGGATGGACTTGGCGAGAAACATCTCGTCCTATAGATATCCCTCAATTACCCAATGCTGCAACAGCTTTTGCAAATTTCCATAATGACGAAAAATTAATTAAGATTTGGCGTACTTGGTGTAATGAGGTTTTGCGTAAACATACAAAAAATTCTAATAATTACTGGTTACCAGAAAATCAACTAACACAAAAAGATGAGTTATCTAATTTACCTTTACAGGCTCAATTAGATAATAAAGTCATAGAGCTTAAAAAATATGAAGCCATCAATGAAGCCCTAATTTCTTTAGGAATCACAGGGGAAAGTTTATCATTATCAGCGATTCAAAAACAAGGATTAAAAAGCTTGGAGGAAGTTTGTAAATGGTTGGATGGAGAATGGCTAGAACATTACGTTTTACAGCAAGTACTAAATATCCCTAAAAGTATATATATTCATGATGCCGCAACTTCTTTTTGGATTAAAAATCCTATTAATAGTAAAAACACTAAATTTCAATTTGATGTAGCTTTTATGCGAGGATATCAATTATTCGCTATATCTTGTACAACTATCGAACGTAAATTTGATTGTAAGTCAAAGTTATTTGAGGCTTATATAAGAGCGCAACAATTAGGTGGAATTGAAGCACGAGTTGCTTTAGTTTGCTGTGCTAGTCCAGACGATGTTAATGCATTGGAGACTGAAATAATTAACGTGCTAAATCCAACGCCAGATGATATAAATAAAAATTATAAATTAGCAGTATTTGGCAGAGAAGATTTAGCAGAGCTTTCAACAAGGATTGGGGAATGGATTCGTAATAATGAGGCAAAGCAAAAATGACACAATTTACTATCACTATCGTTGATACAACGGGTAAACAGAACTATATATTTAGTAGCAACCGTCTTCGCGAAAATATCGGCGCCTCTTTTCTGTTATCACAAGCAACAAAAGGATGGGTTGAAGAAACTTTAGTTAAAATAGGAGTTCCAAGAAATCGCCAAGAAGAACCAATTGAGAGTAGCGATTTAAAAGCAGAGCTAATATATGCGGGTGGTGGTAACGCACTTGTATTATTTAAATCGCGTGCCATTGCCGTCGAGTTTACTGAAATCTTGAGTAAGCGAGTTTTGATGGAGGCGCCTGGAGTAAATTTATTAGTTGCTCATGCTGAATTTGATTGGGATAGCGAAAAAACATTATTTTCACGGGTTGAAAAATTAAAGAGCAATCAACTAGAACGTCAGAAATATGAGCGCGCTCACTCGGCGCCATTACTTGGATTAGGTGTAACTGCTAGCTGTGGCTCAACCCAGCTTCCTGCTATAGGTAGAAGTAATGAACTTATAAACTATGAAGAAGACGAAGAAGATGATGGCTATTTAATCTCAACTGAAACTAAAGAAAAATTGAAAGCTGTTGGTAAAGCAAACAAAGAACTTCAAAAATTTTTTAAAGATGTTGTTGACGAGAATATTTTTCCGTTTCCCTATAGAACTGACCATTTAGGTCGTTCTAGAGGTGAATCTAGCTATGCAGCAATTGTTCATGCTGATGGTAATGGCATGGGAAAGAGATTTAAAAATTATGGTAAGGATAAAGGTAATAGAGATTATATTATTGCCATGCGGAATTTTTCCAAAAGTGTTGACCAAGCTGGGATAAAAGCACTAAAAGCTGTTGTTAAAGCTCTAACTCAATCAATTCAAGAAGGAAAAGTTGTTGGAAAACTGGGAGAGTTTGATTTAAATGCTAAAAATTATCTACCTTTTCGTCCTTTAGTTTACGGTGGTGATGATATCACTTTTATTTGTGAAGGAAGATTGGGTTTAGATTTAGCAGCATTATTCCTTAATAAATTTGAGGAACAGGAAGTTGCTGATGGGCAACCACTAACAGCTTGTGCTGGTGTTTGTGTCGTCAAAACTCATTACCCTTTTGCGCGCGCTTATGAAATTAGTGAGGATTTGTGTAAAAAAGCAAAAGGTTTTGTTAAAGATGAGCGTACAAAATACAGTGTAGATTACTTTTCGGCTATTGATTGGCATTTAGCTGCTAGTGGTTTAGTTGGGTCGATGTCAGAAATTCGTGAGCGCGAATACAAAATACGAGATTCTTACGACTTGACGATGCGTCCTGTCAGATTACAAGAAAATGGCAGTGATTGGAGAACTTGGGATGGTTTTACTCAAATCGTTACACAGTTTAAAGAAGGTCAAGACTGGAAAGAACGGCAAAATAAAGTTATGGCTTTGCGTCAGGTTCTACGTAAAGCTTCTAGTGAGGCAATTCAAGAATTTTTACTTGCATATAAATTGCCAAATCTACCTTTTTTTCCTAACTCCAGTGGTCAAAGTGAGAAGCTGGCAAAAAATGGTTGGTTGAATAAAACGTGTGGATATTTTGATGCTATTGAAGCTATGGAATTTTATCTTGGATTGGGAGAATAGGTGAGTACATATAAACTAATAATAAAGCTTTTAAGTGATACAACCTTTGGTAGGGGTGATGGTGTAGCTGGTTTAATCGACCAAGAAGTTGAGCATGATTCGTCTGGGTTTCCTTATTTACGTGGACGTACTTTAAAAGGTTTATTGAGTGAAGAATGTGATAATTTGATAGCGGTTTTACCAGAAAATATTCGCTCTG
This sequence comes from Calothrix sp. PCC 7103, assembly GCF_000331305.1. Taxonomy (GTDB): domain Bacteria; phylum Cyanobacteriota; class Cyanobacteriia; order Cyanobacteriales; family Nostocaceae; genus Dulcicalothrix. The sequence continues at coordinate 4,099,481 of NZ_KB217478.1, forward strand.
ACTGGGAAAACGTTGCTTGCAGGTTATTTGGTATCCCTGGCAGTTCCTTGAAAACTATAGGAGAAATGCATGTTGGTGATGCTTGTTTCCCGGATGATTTACGCGAAGTTGTTGCTTGGCAAATCAAAAATCAAGAATTAACTGATAAAGAGGTTCTTAATTCTTTAACTACTGTTAGGCGCCAAACTGCGATTAATTATCAAACTTGTGTTGCTGATAAAGGCAGTTTACGCTCGTTTCGAGTCGTCATACGCGCGCTTGAATTTAAAGCTGATTTACTTTTTGAAAATCAACCAAACGATGAATTACTCTCATTGTTAGCTGTGAGTACGTTAGCTTTGCGAAGAATGGGAAGTGGACGTAATAGAGGTCGAGGTCATGTTCAGTGTACGCTTCATGATGCTTCTGAGCAAGACATAACACATAGATATGCGAACCTATTTGGCTAAACAGGAGGGAGAAAGTTTTATGAAAGCAATTACTTTTTCATTACACACTCAACAACCGCTACTCGCTACCTCGTTTCAAGGAGACCCTAATAGCGACGTTTCCTACTCTTACATTCCAGGTAGTATGCTTCGAGGTGCAATTATTGGACGTTACATGAAGCAAAATGGTTTATCTGAGCTAGATTTAGCTAGCAAAGAAGTCAAACGTTTGTTTTTTGATGCTAATAGTACGTGTTATTTAAACGCTTACTTAGAGAGTCATGAAGGTAAACGTGCGCTACCCGTTCCGCGTTCTTGGTTCAAAGAAAAGGATGCAGAACTAACGGATGAATCTTCTGTAAATATTTATGATTTTAGTGTTGATGCAGAGAATGAATTAGACAGCCCCAAGTTTTTTGGCGAAGGTTTTTGGGCAAAAGAGCGTGCTTCTATAAAATTTTACAAAGAGAAGCGACGCATTAACATTCACAACTCGCGCGACCGCAAAAAAGGACGTTCCACCCAAATCAAACATAATCCTCAGACTAACGAGCTTCAAGGTGAAGGAGAAATTTTTCGTTATGAAGCTATAGATAGGGGTCAAACTTTCCAAGCTGTTATTTTATGTAGTAACGATAATGATGCTAAATTATTAATAGATTTGCTACAAATTTCACCAGATATTTGGCTTGGTGGCTCACAAAGCGCAGGATATGGTCATACAAAAATTAGTAAAATAAAGTCTCCTAATAATAACTGGAATGAAGTAGATATTTCTGCTGAGTCAAGAACTGGTAGAGATTTTTTTACAATCACACTTATTAGTGATTTAATTTTACGTGATGAGTTTGGGCAATATGCGGTTATTCCACCTTCCACACAACACCAAATACATGCACCACTGGCAAAAGAAATAAAGATAATTTTGGGTTTAAATATAGAACTTAAGCCGCATAAAAGCTTTGCTAACAGCGTTTTAATCGGTGGATTTAATAGAAAATGGGGATTACCTTTGCCTCAAGTTGCAGCATTAGCAACAGGTAGTGTATTTGTATTTGAGGATTTTTCTATTACATCAGAACAAATCAGACAATTAGAAAGTCAAGGAATAGGAGAAAGAAGAACGGAAGGATTCGGCAGAGTAGCAGTTAATTGGTTAAGCAATGTAAAGTTTAACGTTAATAAAGCAAAAAAAGATGCAGCACTTAATTCTCCCCAGTTACGAACAGATGGAGCGCACAGTTTAGCTGTACAAATGGCAGAAAGACTACTACATCAAAAAATTGAGCAAGCGCTACAAAGATTTATTGGATATACAGAGATAAAAGGTGATATTAGTAACAGCCAACTTTCTCGATTGCAACTTGTAGCAAGGCAAGCTCTTTCAAATGGCGATTGTAATTTAGTTTTATCCCTTATCAACAACCTTCCTTCAACTGCAAAAAAACAATTTGAAAAAGCAGAAGTGAGTAATACCTCATTAAGCACCAAATTGGATGAATGGTTAAAAAATCCAAATTCCTGGTCTTGGGTTAGTAATAAAGATAAATTAAAAGCTAAAGTTGCCAGTGCTGAACGAAGTATTAATGACGACTTCGCAACTGAAAATAAACTAGCAGAAAAATACACTCTACGTCTAATTATGGCGCTTGCAAAAAAAGCAACAAAGGAGAAAAATAAATGAATCGCGAACGCCTCAAACATCGCAACCAACGCTGTATAATTGAGCGAATAATAGTAAGAGGTTCTTTAGTACTAGAAACTCCTGCATGTTTAGGGAGTGGTGATACCGACAGTAATGTGGACTTAGCTATCTTGCGAGACTGCATAGAAGACAAAGCTTTACTTATGGGTTCTTCTACCGCAGGCGCCTTGCGTAATTATTTACGTGAGTTTAGTAATGGTTATAATGCAATAGAAACATCTTTATTATTCGGTGCCCAACGTAGTGATGACGATGGCGAACAAAGTCCTCTAATTATTAATGATGCACTAAGTAGCAAAGACATTAAAGTTGAACTGCGCGATTTAGTAAAAATTAATAGCGTCAGGAGAACAGCCGAAGAAGGAGCTAAATATGACTTCGAGGTATTAGAAGCGGGTACTCAATTTGAGCTATGCTTCGAGTTATTAATAGATTCAACCACTAATCGCGAGCAATTAATCAGAGAATTCTTAATTGTGTTGCAAGGGTTAGAAAAGGCTGAAATACCTATTGGTATGAAAAAGCGACGCGGTTTCGGGCGATGTTGTGTAAGACTTTGGCAAGTATGGAAATTTAATTTACAAGACTCTAAGCAACGCCAAGAATGGTTAAACTTTCCTCATTGGACTACTAGCTTATTAACAGAGTACCCTAATAATATCTATAACAGTATACAAGAAGCTTTTGATGTATTACCTGCAACCAGTGATAAACGTACACATTTGACAATCGAAGCTATATTTACCCTTGCTAGTCCTTTGTTAATACGTTCTGGTCAAGCTTCTGTTGATAAAGCACCTGATGTTGTACATCTTAAATCTTGGCGCCACGACCAACTAGTACCAGTCTTATCGGGTACAAGTTTAGCAGGAGTACTGCGTCATCGAGCCGAGCGGATTGTAAATACTTTACACAAAAATAAAAGTATAATTGATGGAATCTTTGGTTCCGATTTTACAAACAATACAACTAAGGAAACAAAAGCTAGTCGTTTAACAGTTGATGAAGTTGAAATTATCGATACAGCAGATTTAATCCAAAACCGCATTGCTATAGATAGATTTACAGGTGGCGCCTTGCATGGAGCATTATTCGATGAACAACCAATCTTTGGCAATGACAATACAAAATTAGTAATCAAATTAGAACTGCGTCAGCCAGAAAATTATGAAATTGGGTTACTACTGTTGTTATTAAAAGATTTATGGACAGGAGATTTAGCTGTCGGCGGAACAAGTAGTATTGGACGAGGAAAGTTGCAAGGTATTAAAGCCAATATAACTCACTGCAAAGCAGGGAGTTCAGAACTAACCTGGACTATTTCCCAATTATCAAAAAAGGAACCTGTTACTGTAACTGATGCTAACGCTTTAGAAGAATATGTTGCTGCTTTACATAAGGAGGTAGCTGCTTGAATAAACTAAAATGTGAACTTATAGATGTCCCCACTGAATTAGAAATAAAGCAGTGGCTCCAAGAACAAGCTGAAATATACGACTTGAGATTTGTCTTAGGACATGCAGAGGATGGAGTTATCTGGGGAGAGTTTCGAGAGGGTGAGCTAGTAACCTCAAATAGTGCATTTTCTTATTTACCTAAATTGCATCTTTCCACCTTACAACAATGTCGAGCTTTTGGCGCTAATGCAGAAGTAATGCTTTGGCAAAACGATGAAGGTTTAAAAGCTCGTCTCATCGATGACCATATGACCAAAGATTACATTCGCGAACATCAAATTCTTTGGGGAACGCAAAAAGACGAAGTTCGTAATGGCTTTACTTTAGTTTCCGATGGTTCCCAAGGTTTGCGTCACGCTGTACCTTTAATTGACATTAATTTTGACAAAAGTCAAAAACTATACCGTCCACTTAGATTGAGCGTTCGTCATTATATTACTACTGACGAAGAAACAGGTCTAGCTCGTATTTATCTCAGTCGCTTAGTTAATCTTACTACTCATAAGGAGTTACCAAATGTTACCAAGACATATAAATAATGTGCCTGAAGACAAAAAAGCTGTAGCTCCTTATAATTTTGTTGAGTTGCCAAATGATATAGTTGAGGTTAAACCAGAATCATTACCACAAGAAAATAGTTATGATTTCCCATCGCAGAAGAGATACACGGGTCGGATTGAATGTAAGCTAACAACAAAATCCCCCTTATATATTCGCTGCGGGTTAACTAAAGAAGAATTTGAATGTGATACAGAATCTAAAGATTTACCAGACTTTTTTTACACACAGCTAGCACCCAAAACTAGAAAACCTATTCTCCCAGGTAGTAGCTTGCGGGGAATGCTACGAGGTATAGTTGAAATTATTAGTTTTAGTAAAATCGACCGTGTATCACACCATCAACACTTCTTCTTTCGTGCTGTTGGAGTGAATAAAAAAGATGACCCTTTAGGTAATGAGTATAAAAGTCTTCTAAATAAAGTTAAAGCTGGTTACTTAGAAAAAAAAGAGAGTAGTTGGTATATTCAACCAGCTAAAATTGTTGACAAATCACCATTCATTTGGGTAAGAGAGCAAAATTTGTCACAAGTCAAAACTTTAATTAGAATGAATCAACGTGATTATCGTCCGCAGTATATAAATGTTAGCTTTGGAGATACTTTTTTAGAAAATTACAAAAGGTTTACTAGTCAAATCAGTGGGAACAAAAGCTCCTACCGAAATAAAGGAACTCTGGTTACAAGCGGCAATATGCTGGAATCATCAGATAATTCCAGAAATCTTTATCGTAAAAATCATTGTATTGTCCCTGAAGCTAACAGCGATGCTAAACCCCTAAAAATTAATGACGATGCTGTTCAGCACTATCGCAGTGCGCTAACAGATTTTCAAAAACAAGAACCTCCTTTTGATAAAGAGTTTGGGGTTTTACAATCTGGGATGCCAGTTTTTTATTGTGAACCTCAAAATGGACAAACAGAAGTAACTTTATTTGGTCATAGTCCCTATTTTCGTATACCCTACTCCTTTAATCGAGATGGTAAAGCAGCTTCCGCAGTAGATTTTATTCCTAAAACGATAGGTAAATCCAACAAAATTGATTTAGCTGAGGCAATATTTGGCTTTGTTAGAACAAAAGATAAAGACGTACAAGAAAATACTGATGAACAAGCTTTAAAATCTCTTGCTGGTCGGGTTTTTATAGAAAATGCTATTTGTGAGACGAATAATAGCGATGATATTTGGCTAACAGATAATGCTAATGGAACTATAACACCAAAAATTCTTTCCACGCCTAAACCAACTACATTTCAACATTATTTAGTTCAAACAAAATCACATAAAAGCAATCTTAAACATTATGCTAGCAAACCGTCACAAGATAATGAAGGAGACACTGTTATTCGCGGTCATAAACTATACTGGCATAAAAAAAGCGTAGGACGGAAAGATATTGAAGAACAAGATATTGCAAAAATAAGCAAATCTAGTTCACAATATACCCAAATTAAACCTATTAAGAGTGGAGTCTTATTTAACTTCTGTATTCACTTTGAAAACTTAAATCAAATTGAACTAGGCGCCTTATTATGGGTGCTGAAGATTGCTGCTGACCCTCAATATAGCTTATCGCTGGGTATGGGTAAGCCTTTGGGAATGGGCGCGATTAAAATTGAGCATCAACTTTATTTAAGTAACCGCGTGTCTCGTTACTCACAATTATTCAATAATAAAAAAAATGAATGGTTAACAGGCGAAGAAGACCAAACCAACACAGCTTCACATTATAGTACTTGCATCCAGGTTTTTGAAAAATACATTATTGAGAAAATTCATGAAGATGACCAGCCACAAAAAATTAAAGCTACAAAGTTAGAGCATATACCTCGCATTCAGATGCTTTTAGCAATGCTAGGCTCTAATGTTCCTCCTAAAAATGAAGAAACCCGCTACATGACAATCGAGCCAGAAAACGAATATAAAGAGCGTCCTGTATTGCCAACTCCATTGCAAATCAAAAAAATCACTGATAATCGTAAATTTCCTAACCCTTCTACACTTCCTCAAAATACTTCAACAAACCAATTTGAAAGACCAAAATTACGAAAGGATGATAAGGCTAAAAATCCACAACAAAATAAACATAAGCCAAATTTAGGAGATGGGAACAATTCTAATCGTGCAATAGTAAGACCCAAACCTCCCAATAAATAGTATCTTTTACCTTCAGTAAGTTAGTAATTAAAGTAGTTTCTTTTTTATGTCTAAAATTCTCATAGTTACTATCGGCGGTTCTTTCCAACCTATTGTTACTGCAATACGTAGCTTACAACCAGTCCGTATAATATTTATAGCTTCGGATGGCGATAAGGGTAGTAAGTCTCAAGTTATCGGCGCCGATACTCCCTGTGAAATTAGACGCGGCGCCGAAATAATAGAAAGATTACCTAATATACCTACCCAAGTAGAATTAGGAGATAAATTTCAAGCTGAACGCGACCTGATATTACTTCAAAACCCCGATAATTTAGGAGAATGCTATCTCGGCGCCACCAAATGCATTCGCAAATTACAGCAAAACCCAAATGCAGAAATTATCGCTGACTACACGGGGGGAACTAAAACGATGTCAGCAGCGTTAGTTTTAGCAGCAGTTGATTGTGGTATTCCTTTATATCTTACTGTTGCAGGCGCCAGAGAAAACTTAATTAAATTTGAACGTGGCGAATCTACACAGCTGGTAAATACAAACTTTCCAAGAGCTTAACGTAAATTTTCAGGAGCCTAAAATTAATAATAAGAGTATGCCAAAAACAAAACCTTTTAAAAGGCTACTAGAACAAATGGCGCCTCTATAGAAAGGCAATAATAGAAGTTGTTATCTAGCAAGCTTTACTTGACTCCACAGTGCAACTGATTTATGGAAATAGAGCATATCTAAATATTATAGATGTTGTGCTTGCTTAAATGCTAACAAGTTGAGTAAGTTGACTGTAGGATAGCGTTCGCGTAAGCGGAGTTTTCCCGTCGGGTAGTCTACCGGAGGCAAAACGCAATAAAATTATTGAAATAATTCTCAGGCATGAAACAGCATCTATTCGCCAGATAAGGATATAAAATAGTATGGCATATGAAGTTGAGTACACAGATGAGTTTGAGGAATGGTGGGTAACACTTGATGAAGAAACCCAAGCTTCTATAAATCCTGTAGTTGAGCAACTTCAAATAAAGGGGCCTAACCTTCCGTTTCCTTATAGTTCAGGTATCAAAACATCTCGTCATCAACACATGCGAGAATTAAGAGTACAACATAGGGGTGATCCGTATCGTATTTTGTATGCTTTTGACCCTCGTAGAGTAGCTGTACTACTTTTAGGAGGAAGCAAGGTGGGTAATGACCGTTGGTACGAAGAAAATGTGCCAAAAGCAGATAAATTATACGACGAACTTTTAAAAGAACTTAAAGATGAAGGATTAATATGAAGACTAAGCCTTTTAGCGAACTACAAAAAAGAATGACTCCTGAGCAAAAAACAAAAAGCGATGCTCGTGCAAAACTAGTGTCACTTCACATTGCTCTTATTGAATTACAACAATCTTTAGGTATTGCACAAGAAGATTTGGAAAAAGAACTTGGGTTTGATTTGTCCGATACACCCGACTTAGATAAAATAGATAATCTTCAAATTAAAACTCTCTCTCGTTATATTAGCGCTCTTGGTGGAAGCTTAAAAATAGTAGCTCATTTTCCTAATCAGGAAGTAGTATTAGCTCAATTTGAGTAAATTGTTTATTTTTGCAAAATGCTGAATAATTTACAGAGTAAGCTGCGTTAGGAGGTTAAAATGGCTTTCAGTAGTTACAAAACAATTAGTAGCGTTCTTATAGAGTATCAAGTTTCATACATAGAATCAAATTTTATGGGAGAAGCTGAGTTTAAAGTTTCCGATTACTTTCGTGATGATTTAGAAACAGTTATGCGCGAAGGAGTTGTTAATAACTCAGAATACGCTATCTGCGAGAATTTAATATATCCAGTTTTAAAAGAAGTTTGGAAACGCTACAGCAGCAAGTTTACTTTGTGGAGCCATGAATTTCTTGACTATAACGAGAAGTTAACAGGTTATCCTGAATATATTCTTGCTAAAAGGTCATCTTTAGGGAAAGTTGTATTTGATAAGCCATATTTTATACTCGTAGAAGCTAAACAGGATGATTTTGAAGGTGGTTGGGCACAATGTCTAGCTGAGATGATAGCTGCTCAAAGGCTAAATGAATTTAATATCACTTTGTTTGGTATTGTTTCTAATGGCGCCACTTGGGAGTTTGGTAAGTTAGAAGCTAATCGGTTTACTAAAAATATTACTCCTTGTACTATTTATGAGTTAGACAAGTTATTTGCTGCTGTTAATTATGTTTTCCAACAGTCGGAGTCGCAGTTAGATAATTTGCTAGTTACTTAGGGTTTGAGAATTTAAACTGTGAGACCGAATATACCCGGTCTCTACGTATACCGCTATATAATTAACTATCAAGTTGGTTCAACCAATTTACTAGGTCTTCTGGGGTTATAAAGTCTAATAAAGCCTCAGCTAAATCTTCCAACTGGGTAACTGTAAGATTACGAATACGTTCTTCTACATCAGGCGCCATTAAACCAATTTTGCGGTTAAGCAGACGCATGACAAGTTCTAACTTTCCTTCTTGTTTACCTTCCTCTCTACCTTCCTCTCTACCTTGTAACTGCCAACTGGTAATGATTTCCATAACTGCCTCCTGTTTAGCTAGTTCTAGTTTAACTATTTCTGACTGGAAAATTTGTTCTTCTGCTTGGTTTAGCTTGAGGTAAGTATCTACAAACCCTGAAACCATTTTCATTCGCGCTTTGTCAAGACGTAAAGTTGCCAACAAGCGTAAACACTCAAACTTGACTTTTGGACGGTCTTTGGGGGCTATATTCATTTTAGCCATTAATGCAGCAGCTACAGGATTTTGTTTCTGTACAAAATGGCGCCAGTTCAATTGATTGAGTTGAACTACTTCAAAATTGAATATATTAACTGTTATTACTAAATCAATAATATGATTTTATAAAAATTAGGTATACAATTAAAAAGATGAAATTATAAATATTCGTTAAATTGGCTAGTAACTAGGTTTTTAAAATTATAAATTTGTTTGTAACAGTAAATAAATTTAATGTATAATATTAGTAGTTAAGTGAGATTTTCTCCGCAATAATCTAACATCCAACTTAGGTTGCTAAGATGGTTAATTTAATTGTTTAAAATATCTTTGATAAACCGCGCGTCTACTTTTATGGATATTCCCCATCTGTTCCAAACTCTTACTAGTTTTACTCCGCGCGCTTTCCAAACGCAAACTATTACTCGCATTCTCAACCAACAAAATACTCTACTTCGGACGCCTACTGGTTCAGGAAAAACTGAGACTGCAATAGCACCGTTTCTCTTTGCTAAAACCTTTAATCTTGATTTTCCTAATAAGTTAATTTACGTTGTTCCTTTACGAACGCTTGCCAATAGCTTGCGTCAGCGAACAGAGGATTTAGTCATGCGTTGGTTAAAGGTTCATGAGTTACCTCATAAAGTTGTAGTGACTTTGCAAACTGGGGAGAACCCTGAAGACCCTCGCTTTGAAGGTGATATTATTTTTTGCACTATTGACCAAATGTTGAGCAGCTTTTTAAATATCCCTTACTCGGTTGGTCGTGGTTCTGCTAATATCAACGCTGGCGCCGTCTTTGCGTCTTATTTGGTGTTCGATGAGTTACACCTTCTTGACCCAGAGCGTTCGTTTACAACTGTTTTAAAAGTATTGCAGCAAGTTAAAGGGATTTCACCGTTTCTGTTGATGACGGCAACTTTAACTGATGAGCTTGCAAGTCAGATTAAAAATATTATAGATGAGTAATTTGAACACCAATGGAAATTATTCAAATACAAAACACCGACTTACAACTAATTGAAGCAAACCGCTGTCGTACATTCCGCGCGCTTCTTCAACCTCTAACTGCACAAGTTATTTGGGATGACATCCGCGCGCATCAACGCAAGCGAGTGATAATTATTTGTAATACTGTCTCTCAGTCACAGGCATTATATAAAGACTTAGAAGCGCTCGACTTTGACTTTGAACTAAATATTACTCTGCTTCACTCAAGATTTTTACCCGAACATCGTGCGGCAAAAGAGTCTGATTTAAAAGAAAAATTTGCTCAAAACTGGAAATTACATGATATAGGCGCCTGTGAAGTTCTAATATCTACACAGGTTATAGAAGCGGGGATTAATATTACCTGTGAAGTTATGCATGTTCAGCTTTGCCCGATGAACTCGCTGCTGCAACGTGCGGGACGCTGTGCGAGGTTTGCGGGTGAGCATGGTGAGGTTTTTGTTTATCGGTCAATAGACGTTAATCAAGAAAATATATAATTAGCTGAGTCAGATATTGACCCAGAAGTACAAGATAAGAAAATCAGCTTTTTGCCATATCCTAAAGAAACATGTGAGCTAACATGGCAAGTGTTAGAAACACATACTAATTCCGACATAGTAAATCAAAACGTTGGTTTTAGACTTGAGGAACAATGGATAAATCAAGTTCACACTCAAGAAGATTCGCTCGAACAAAAGCGTAGACAAGATAATCGCATGGAGTTTGAGAAAAATTTTGAAAATGCTGTTTTTAAAGGAGAAGAATATACCGCGCGTGATTTGATACGAAATGTTGATAGTCGCAGTATTTTTACTTGGGATAACTCAATTATTACAGATTTTGATACAGATACTATTGACCCTAATAAATTACTGTCTTTTTCAGTTCCCGTATCTACTTTGTGTAAAGCTTGGTATGATTTTAAAGCCAGTCTAGACTTTGGCGCCAATTGGATTTTTAAACGAATTGAGGCGCCTACAAACAAATCAGAAACTTACGCAGAACTTAATTGTACACCAATAACTTCGCGTGACTTCTTAATTAGCAGTATCCGAATATTAGTAAACCCTAGATTTATTGCCTACGACGAGCAAATTGGATTACAAATAGGTATAGATGTATTTGGTAACGGTTTTGAATCACCACCTAAGCAAAAAAAACAAGCCACTTGCCAGTATCGCTACAAAATGGATAATTATTTAGGGCACTTAGTGTTAAGGTGGAAATGCTGGTGCCAACCTTTTACAACCACTATAATCAAAAACGGTGCTTCTGAAAAAATCACATACATCAGCGCACGGGATGAACTATTAACATCTGGTGGAAAATTCATCAAAGCAAAAATTTTCCCTGAAGCAACACAAAATCAAACAGAAGCATTATTTGAAATATTAGTATTCTTAGCAATCTTTACCCATGACTTAGGCAAACTCCAAACCAAATGGCAGCAAGTCATGCGAGGATGGCAACAAATAGCTCATCAACAATTTAAAGCAACCAATCCCAGAAACCACCTACTAGCACATACAGACTACGACCCAGAAGACAAACAGCAACACCAAGCACTAAAAAATTACGAACGTAAAAACAAACGTCCCAACCACGCTGTCGAAAGCGCTTTCCTCGCACACGAAATTCTTAAACAATCTCTAGCTCCACTACTAGGCGCCGAATTTGATGCAGATACTGAGCAAATTAAACACATATGCTACACAGTAATTATGGCAACAGGGCGCCATCACTCAGCTTGGGCAAGTGGATGGGATAGTCAAGACATAGCAAAGCTTCGCAGCATAGAGCTACATCCAGAAGCACAAAAAGCAATAACTCAAAGCTGGCGAAACATGAAACGATTTTTACCAACAACCTTACCCTTATCTGAACCAAAATTAAAACAAAACCTCTATTCACTCAAAGAACTCGACTTAAACAAATTCGCAAACGACGAAATTGAATACTTTCAGCTATATCTATTAATAGTTAGGGCACTGCGCCTATGTGACCAAAGGTCTGTACAATTGTTACATTAACCTAGACAAAAGCAACATCTTGCCTTATTATTAAGCAATCAGCTTAATACTTAACGAATCCCGTTTTCGGGGCTGGAACTATGATAAAATCTTTGGAAACGCAAAAATAAACAGCTTAAAATTTAACGAATCCTGTCACCGGGACTGAAACAGATTAAAAATATGGATGATTCTGAAAAATTATTAGCGATTAAACGAGAATTGGAGCAAATCAGTCAAAAGATAGATAATGTGTTTCCACAAGAGCATCCTTTATATGATGCAACTTTTGAGGATATCGGCGCCGCTACCTACTATATTCGTGAAGTTTGTTATTTAATTGAGTCTGCAATTAAGACAGTAAAAGAAGATGAAGGTACTGACCATTGAACATAGTTAGGCGTCTATTTATTGTTTTGCTTTCTCCTAAATTATTTATAAAAATATAAATTGTGAGACGCAAATGTATCGCGTCTCTACATAATCAAATATCAAGGTTGTTTAACCAGTTTGCTAAATCCTCTGGGGTTGTAAAATCTAATAAAGCCTCTGCTAAATTTTCTAACTGGGTAACTGTAAGAGTGCGAATGCGTTCTTCTACATCAGGCGCCATCAAACCAATTTTGCGGTTAAGCAGACGCAGGACTAGTTCTAACTTTCCTTCTTCTCTACCTTGTAACTGCCAACTGGTAACGATTTCCATAACTGCCTCCTGTTTAACTGGTTCTAGTTTAGCTATTTCTGATTGGAAAATTTGTTCTTCTGCTTGGTTTAGCTTGAGGTAGGTATCTACAAACCCTGAAATCATTTTTGTTCGTGCTTTGTCGAGACGCAAAGTTGACAACAAGCGCAAACACTCAAACTTGACTTTTGGGCGGTCTTTGCGCGCTATATTCATTTTAGCCATTAGTGCAGCAGCTATAGGGTTTTGTTTCTGTACAAAATGGCGCCAGTTCAATTGGTTGAGTTGAACTACTGCAAAATCGAATACAGCGACTGTTTTATCAAGAAACTCAACGCGGTATATATTTGTTTGTGGTGTACGTGGATTATCGTAAGATAATACGGCTATTGAATACACGGGTAGCGCGTGTTTTTCAGATAGTCGAGCAAAATAACGATACATTCTTCGCTCGAACTTACCCTGTTTATAAGATTGATTTTCAATATGAATTAAGAAATGCCCATCTTTGTTCAGGAAGCGTGCTTTTACCAATATGTCGGTTTCATATTCTTCTCCCTCAGTCACATCGGTAAATATTTCTTTATCCAAAAATTCGATTGAGGATGTGTCTGTATAAGCTAGCACCTGCGGAAAAAACAGTTCTAAAAATTCAATAAAAAATGTCGAAATTAGTTCTTTGAAGAGTCTATCGTGGTCAATCATACTGATTTTACTGCACCAATCAGATGATTTTACCAAAGTTGAGTTTCTTCTCTATTCGTGCTTATAATAATTTAGGAATTAGGAGTCAAATCACGTTTTACAGCTTCGCAAATAATCCTTCGTAAATACTTAACTCGCTCTTCTGGCGCCAGTGCGTGCAGCGCATCATGAACACTCTGCGGCAACCTCAAACCTGTTACCTGCTTTGATAAAGGTTCGTTAATCCAGTCCTCAATATAACCTTTATTTTGTTGCTCAATAAAGGCTTGGGTTTGCTTAGGTCTTGGGTTCGGCATAAATTCCTGGTTAACTAGGTTATATATATATAATAATTTGTAACAATTTTATCGTCAAATATTGATTTATCCTTGTTAACTAGGATATGATTTTATGTGGAAAGTTTTTACTTTCCATTCTGAACCTTGAAAATAAAAAGGAGGTTAGATGACCGAAAACGGCAACGGAAACGGTCGCCGTAGATTGTTTGAACCAGTATTAGTTTTTATAAAACTTGTACTAGGTTGGGAACGTCGAAACAAAGTTTCTGGGGAAAAAAACATTGTCAATCTTGATGATGTTTTAGATGACCTGGATGACCGACTCGACGAGCCAGACAATCCAAGCGAAACCGAAAATTAAGACATAATTACATGCCCCTAGTGCAACCTAGGGGTTTTCTTAATTTACATTATAAAGTATGGACACCATTGTTTACCCAACTTACATACGTATAGTAATACGAACTTCAAATCGCTGGCGCTTTGTTAACGGCGAGCGTTTTTATAACCCTTACAACTTTCCTAATCTCAGCCAAGAAAATTTGTTTCGATTTCTTGGTTTGACCATGAAGCAGGTGGCGAACGAACTTAGAAAAATCAACAATGCGGCGCCAGGTTACTATCTAGCTGATATTGTTGAAAGAAAGTACTACTATTGTGGTACTGAGTGGGACGATGTAAAACGTACTTTACGAGAAGAATTAGGCATTGGGCGCCTTGACCCCTCGTCGATGGAATGATTTTTTGCTCTCGATAAGTTAGGGTTTCTCGCTCTTCGCAAGGAACCTTAAATAATATATAGTTTAATCCCCCTAAATTCCACGCGCGGAAGGGGGACTTTGAGTTTTACTACGGTAAGTTCCAACGTGTAATCCCCTTACACGCACGCATTCAAAATACTGCCGTAACCGCTGAATACAAAGATGGTATTTTAAATTTAACCCTACCTAAGTCTGAAGCTGAAAAGAATAAGGTAGTCAAAGTTAACCTTGGGGAAATTTCTGCATAATCCTTTCTGCAATTGGTTTAAAATGTAATATGTATATGGCGCCCAGTCTCTACTAAAGAGACTAGGTTTTTATTTATGGAATGGAAGTCTATTAAATTTACCGACGAGATTATTCGGCGCCAAGATTTAACTTTATAATTTCTTCTGAAATATAATAGTACTTGTGTTTTATGATATTGGCAATGATTGCTGATTAGGGTAATAAAATGTTAGAACCCTAGATATATAAAACACAGGGGGATTAAGTTTATGGCAGAGTATCAAAAAATAGAGTATAAAATTGGCAAAGACGGTAAAATTACTGAGACTGTGATTAACGGTTCGGGTACTGGTTGCACCGAAACCACTTCTGGTATTGAAAGTGCGCTGGGAAAGGTGGAAGACCAAGAACTTTTGCCTGAGTACTACGAAGGTGAAGAACACGAGACACAGGCAGAAAATCAGTCTCTTAAACAACAGTAAAAATCCAATGATAGTAATTAGTTGGGATAACGTTGCTTTTTTGCTTACCGTCGGCGCCGTTATAATTAGCGGTGTTGGATTTTTGTCGTTGCTATTATCGGTATCTTACACGACTGGCAACCAGAATGATGAAAAATTGCTTGGTTGGATGAAACAAGCAGGTATCTCGAATTGGAAAGCTTTACAACAAAAAGCAGGTTTGAGTGATATTGCAGTATGGCATCTACGCGATGGAGATGGGGAAAATATTAAGTTTGGTGAACTTGCCCAAGTTGCTAAGGTTTTTTCAATGCCCTTGGGAACGTTACTCGATAAACTTGGTTTACCCGTCGAAAACCCAGAGCTAGAAACGCATCGTATTAAATGCGAGCAGTTAAAGAATGAAGCGCAGCAGTTAGAAGAAAAAGTAGATAGTTTATATAAAGAAGGTTTGCGATTGCATGAAGAAATGCAACAACAGAAACTTGAAATAACCGAAGCGTTTCGCGAATCTACATTTACACAACTACAGTCACTGCTGACTAACTACCCTAGTATCCATCAAATGGTCGGCGCCAAACCTGAGTTACCAGCGAAAAATTTACTTTCGATGTTCGCACCCCTAGATAATTTACTTAAAGAATGGGGTTATGAACAAATTGGTAAACCTTGGGAGCAAGTAGCGTATGACCCTCAAGTACATCAACCTGATAATTCAGATATTGCTGAGGGAGAACAAGTTTACGTCAGGTTTGTAGGGTATCAGCATCAAGGAAAAATTCTATGTCCTGCTAAGGTAAGTCGAACTTTACCTGGTGGTGCTGGATAATTCTTCTTTGCGAACTTTGCGTCCTTTGCGGTTATATAAAAGGAACGAACCGCAAAGTACGCAAAGGACGCAAAGGTAAGAAAGGAAGGACTTTACGCGGTTTATATAAAATGACTACGGTAGTTATTGATTTTGGTACTAGTAATACGGTAGTTTGCACGAAAGACCTGATTACGCAAACTCCCAGAACTCTTAAATTTGGCGATATATCAAGACGCTTTGAAATTGGGGGAGAAGCGGTAACTGTAGTTCCCTCACTGGTATTTGTCGAAGGTCAAAATCGCTTCATCTTTGGGGAGACAGTACGGGCAAAGCGTTTAGGATTTTCTCAACCCGAACGCGCGTTTCGCACTTTCAAACGCGACTTAGCAGCAGATTTTGTGCCACCCCCCCGTTTGTTAGATGGTAATAGTTATTCAGCAGAAGCTATTTCTGAAACTTTTCTTAAAGAAGTTTGGCGCCAAGTCTCTGAACAACTCCAACCAAGTCAAGCTATATTTACAGTACCAGTCGGCGCCTTTGAACGATACCTCGATTGGTTTCGCAGCGTTGCCGATAAATTAAATATTCCAAATATACAAATAGTCGATGAGTCAACTGCTGCTGCACTTGGTTACGCAGTTCGGCGTCCAGGAACGCTTGTATTAGTAATTGACTTTGGTGGTGGTACGCTCGATTTAAGTTTAGTACGTACCGTCAAACCAGCATCTGAACAGCAAGCAGTCAAAGCAGAAGTTATCGCAAAGTCTGATGCATTCGTTGGTGGTGTTGACATAGATAACTGGATTGTTGAACATTATCTCCAAAAAACAGGCGCCTCACGTGAGATAGTAGGGGAAATTGGCTATATGAACCTGCTGGAGCTTGCCGAAAGTTTAAAAATTCGACTTTCCACAACCGAGGAAGCGAAAGAATCTTGGTTTGACGATGAAAACTTTATGTCCCACGAATTACAGTTAAACCGGGACGAGTTAGCAGATATATTAGAAAATCAGCAGTTATTAGAGCAATTACGACAAGCAATAGATGAAATTTTATCCATAGCTTTAACTAAAGGAATTAGTAAAACCAACATCGAACAAGTTTTACTCGTTGGAGGTACTTGTCAAATACCCACCGTACAGCAACTAGTGGTATCCTACTTTGGTAAGCAAAAAGTTAAGTTAGACAAACCCTTTGAAGCAGTAGCACATGGCGCCTTAGCATTAAGCGAAATGGCAGAAGTTGATGACTACCTGCGTCACAGCTACGCTATCCGACTTTGGGAACCTTACAGCAAAAGCTACTCATATTATACGCTCATAGAAAAAGGCGCAAAATATCCAGGCGCCAAATCAGAGCTATTAACCTTACAAGTAGCTAGTGATGGACAACGCGAAATTCGTTTAGATATAGGAGAAGTAGCATCCGTCTCACAAGCGGAAGTTACATACGACACATCCGGTAGAATGACCAGTAGTAACTTAGTAAAACAAGACACCTACCGTTCCCTAGAAACCCACCATCAACAAGTATGTGTAGCACACCTACAACCACCCGGAGAAACAGGAATAGACAGAATACAAGCCCAATTTGAAGTCAACGAACAACGAGTATTAGTTGTAACAGTCAAAGACCTACTCACAGGCAAAATGCTCGTTGAAAAAGGCGCCATCGCCAAACTAAAATAAACTTGTGGAACAGGTTTTGTGGAACGGGCATCCCGAACCGTCCTTAAAGTAATATACTTTTGGAAAAATGCTTTATTTTACAATGGATGTAAACCAGTATATGATTTTATTAGTATATAAGTATTTAAAAGACATCCCTATATGTCAGCCAGAGATGCGTTTCATTATATAGTAAGGTCAGCCTTAGAAAAAGATGGCTGGAATATTACCGATGACCCTCTGTATGTCAGTTTTGGTAGAGTTGACATCGAAATAGATTTAGCTGCGGAGAAGCTACTAGCAGCAGAAAGACAAGGAGAAAAAATAGCGATTGAAATAAAAAGTTTTCTTGCAGCTTCAGCAATAACCGAATTTCATAAAGCACTAGGACAATATATAAACTATCGTACAATGTTGGAGCTAGATGACCCAGAAAGAACCTTATATTTAGCTGTTCCCCTATCTGCTTATAATAACTTCTTCACACGCCCATTTGTACAAATTATCATTCAAAACAATCAATTAAAACTTCTGATTTATGATAATGTCAAGGAGGAAATAGTTCAATGGATAAGATAGAAAATTATCGTGTTAAAATTATTGATTTATTAAACGAATATGCAACTCATAAGCCAGCTTATGGAGATATTGAAGTAGAAAAAATATTCGATACTCAACATAACCATTACCAATTGATTAATATTGGCTGGAATAAAGAACGCCGTATTTATAGTCCCTCAATTCAAATTGACATCAAAAATGATAAAGTTTGGATTCAGTGCAATAACACTGAAGCAGATATTGCACAAGAACTTATTGACATGGGTATTCCAAAGCAAGATATTGTAATTGCTTTCCATTCCCCCTCTATGAGGAAATATACTGATTTTGCATTGGGTTGATTTTGTATAAGAGTAATTTAATAGTTGAAATTATTTGAGACAATAAATTTAATAACAGGGAAATTATGTATCACTATGGGATATACAGTTTTATATCAAGCTATTCCGGAACAAGCACAACTACTTGAACGCCTACGTTCAAATAAAAAAATGTATTGTATTTTTGAAGCAGTGGCGCCTTTTAGCTTCAAAATATTTAATGCATCCGAAATAGACGAAAGTTACTTAAATGATATTTTAGACAGCGAAGTTGAAGCAGAAAACTTTACCTCTCGTGTTGAAGCAGAAAACACTTGGAAAGAATTTATTGCGGAGTTAGAACTAGCCAAATTTTTATATCCAAATATTGCTAACAGAGCAACTAATTTGAAGAATTGCTGTAATGTAATTGAAACAGCGCTTATCTCAGAATTAGAGGATGTAGAATTTAATACTGATATTCGTGTACATAAGTACATACATCAGTTCACGCGCGGTAGCGAACCAGTAGCAGTACATCTTTCTCACTACCCTTGGTACAATCTTTACTTTATACCATCTTTATTTGTAAAAGAGTTTGCAGAAATTCTACGAAAAATAGAAGGTAAATATTTGTTGGAAAAATATAATTTGTCATACCAAGAGGAATTTGACAGATGGAAAAATTTGTATTTAGAAGCTTCTCTTTATAACGAAGCGTTATTAATAAATGTAATTTAGATAATAGAAATGGGAATGGTGAATTTGATATATCCTTATTCATCTCACACCCGCATGGGGTTAAAATCCACATGCTCATAATTGAAGTCCATTAAAATGGACTAGTAAAGGGAGTTTTATTTTGACGTAGAACAATGATTTGCAGGGTTCGCAAACGTAATTCGTTACGAATATTTTCAAGCAGGAATAGGTTCTGTTTTACTTCCTTCGCAAGCAATCAATATTTAGGGCTTGCTGAATAGAACTATAACCTTTACCATGTAATGGTTTCAAGCATTTTAAGTCCAAGTAGATGCAAGCTTAGGGCGCCTACAGGCTCAAAATCCGTGCATTTGGGTGGAAAAATTAGGGCTGGATTTGTAAGTCAACCTCCGAAACAACCATTTTTTGTACTGCAAGCGCGTCCAGATTCGTTTTGTGGAGTTTTTCAGCAAACCCTATTTATAGAGGAAAACATCAACAGCCTCACATTGTTTGGAAAAAACTAGGACGGTAACATTTGTGCTAAGATTTGCTAGAAAAACAGAAAAATCGTTTGATATTTCTTATCATATATGTATAGACAAAATTAATACTGAAAGTATCTCCTAGGTTAGGGTATACTATATTAATCAGTTAAAGACAGGCGCCCGCTTACTCTGCACTTACTTAAGCTTATCTTATTTTGCTTCCGTAGGAACTTCATTGATAGCCTCAATTTTTTGATTCTTCTCCTACATTTTTTTAATGGAAAACTTAGAAGGTCGCTCTTTAAGGGACATAACTTGTAAAAAAATGATAGATTGGTATGGTATTGACGAGCAGCTTAATGGTGTCGGTCGAAAATTATTTAAAGTCCGAAGAGAGAAAAATAGACACGCTATCTCAGTTTATCAAAAAGATAGTAAAACTATCGTAAAGTGCTTGTATTTGCTATTTTGCCTTGAAGTTACATTATGACTCAGCCCTTTGACTGTGGTGCCACATGTTGATGCACTCCCACTCATTATACTGAATCATAAAATTGACCAGCACAACTTGTTTAAAATAGGCGCCAGTCAAATATTGCACCCAACTGAGAACGCAACGCTTGTTTGTGAGAGCTATTAACAGCGATTCTTAGTCTGAACCTATAATTTTCTCCGTCGATGGTTGGCCTTTCTTAGGAGTAATTGTTAGTAATTTTTGTTCAAGATCTAATTTGTAGGTAGTGCCATTACTTGTAACAGCAGAATATACAGGATGTTGACTGCTGACTAAAGGTAGAGTAGTAACTTGACTCTTTCCTGTGGTGCGAAATGCTAGTACACTGGTTTGCTTTTCTGGTTGACCACAAAGATTTATATCATGTTTTGTGGTGACGATAGTCGCAAAACGCTCCATCCCCTTTGAGCAGATAAAAAATTTCGGTTTTGCACCGCTAGTTTGAGCGCTTGTAACTGGTATCAATAGGATAAAAGTTCCCGCGCTAATTAAAGCCACTTTCAATAGCTGTTTGTAATTCAATTGAAATTTCACGTTTTTCATAAGAAGGTGCCGCTTAAAGCTTCTCAAATAACTCTTGATTAATAATTTCACCCTGAAGGTCAATAATTAATGGAAACTTCCACCCGGTCTTACGAACAGACTTCCAAGGTGCGTTTACAGATATAGAAGAGGGATTAAAATCGGTTAAATCCAACTTACCTTCATGCTCGTTACTACTAAGAATATCTGAAAATTCAATCACATGCTGTTTAGTCCCAAAAAATTCAACGGTATTTAGATAAAGTTTTTGTTCACGGTCATCATAATCAATATTGGCTACATACAACTTGCCATACAACCACATACCACCAGCAAAGGCTACACCAAGACTAGAAACAACGGCGCCTAAAGCTATACGTTCAGGCAATGGTTTTAAAACTCCCCCATCACCTGGAGCTAGTCCATAATTTCGAGCTATACTCACGCCACCTACAGTGGTTCCAATTAAAGACAAGAGCGACAGTAGCATAAGGAAACGAACTTTTACTAATTGCCCAGCCGCGCGGAAGACAGGAATTTTACTCATGTTACTAATGAGATAGGTAAAAGAAGTTGTAAATTGTTAATTAAGCTCTCGAACTATTGGTTCTCGTAGAATTACACGGTCATTTTTGATTACACTCAAGCTTTGATATCCTGGAGTTAAATTTACTCCATAAGTATATTCGCCATTTACAGCTTCATAATAATATCCTCTTGTACTTGAACCATTTTCAGTTAAAGGTAGCGATATATATTTACCTGTCTTTTTGTCTAAACCTCTATAAGTATTTGCAGTCTCACCACCGCAAATACTTACCAAAAAATGCTTTGTCTCAGCCGCTACAAACGTAATATTATTGTCGCCACATAAACTGTCTACAACTCTTGCTTGAGCAGCTTGTGCAAAGGGAAGAGAAAGTGAGCATATACCAACTACAGATAAAATTAATTGTGCCGTGCGCTTAGAATTGAGTTGCATATATTTGACAGCAGAAAATTGTTTAATTTGTTACTAACTTCTACAGCGCGCGTTTTGGTCATTACGGGAAATTTGGTTAAATTAGTCGATTATCCGCATTAAAAGAGCTATGTGCTTTGTTATTATAAATAATAATCGTTATCACGTGTTTAGACTAAAAAGTTTTAGTCTAAAAACACGGATATTGCAATACCATGTTTTGATTTTTTCTGAAAAGCGTGCAATAAGTAAACAATATTAATCTGTGTCAATAGTTTTAATAAGTTGGCGCCAAGATATAACTCTCTTAACTCTTATCTTTGTGTCCTTTGTGTCTTTGTGGTTTAATTCTCTTACTCACCAAGGCTTATGAGATAAACTAATACCTTCAAATTTAACATATTTTTTTATCCCAATAACGGGTTATAGCTTTACTTTTAAACAATGTGAGAATCTTTAAGATGCGACCCTACGGGAAAACTGCGTTAACGTTCGCGACTCATGACAGTCTTTAAAATGCTTTGTTCCTCAGCATGACATAAGTTCAGATTTTAATTGTTTGCAGTACTAAGTTTGAACTTCGCGTAACCGATGCTCTAGAAAGCGACGTTCGCTGTCATTGGTGACTAGTGCAAGCGCGCGCGTGTAGCTTTGTGCGGCTGATATTGAGGCGCCTATACGACGCAGCAGGTCGGCACGTGCGGCGTGAAATAGATGGTAGTCATCAAGTTGGGGGGCAAGTTTATCGATGAGTTCGAGTGCTGTTTGAGGACTGTCTACCATTGAGATTGCTACTGCCCGGTTTAACGATACAATTGGCGAGGGCTGTAAGCGTTCGAGTAAATCGTAGAGATGTACAATCTGCAACCAGTCTGTTTCTTCTGCCCGTGGCGCCTGACAATGTAGTGCTGCGATTGCTGCTTGTACGGCAAACGCACCTGGTTTACTCCGCAGTGCTTCTTCGACTAGTGGTAGTGAGTTGGCTATTTGTTGTTGGTTCCAACGCTTACGATTTTGATCTTCGAGTAGGATAATATCGCCTGCCTCATCAAGACGGGCGTCACGCCGGGAGTCGTGTAGTAACATGAGCGCAAGCAGTGCCGTTACTTCTGTTGGGGGTTGTGGCGCCATTAACTCTCTCACTATACGACACAACCGGATGGCTTCTGTACATAGGTCGGCTCTCACCATTGTCTCGCCTCTTGTCGCTGCGTAGCCTTCGTTGAAAATGAGATAAATTACCGTTAACACTGCTTCTACGCGCGCGGGTAAATCGCTTGTGTCTGGTACTTTATATGGAATACCCGCATCCCGAATTTTGCGCTTGGCTCGTACAATTCGTTGTGCCATTGTCGCTGTGGGTACAAGAAACGCGCGTGCAATTTCGTCTGTTTCGAGTCCGCCCAGCATCCGCAGCGTCAAAGCAACTTGAGACTCGATGGCTAGTGCTGGGTGGCAGCAAGTGAAGATCAGTTTTAGCCTATCGTCTGGAATTTCATCGGTGTCGTAGCTTGGCTCCTCGGTTGTTGGAATTAACCCCGATGCAGCGTACCATTCCAGTTTTTCGTTTTGCCGCGTTTGGCGCCGTAGACAATCGATAGCTTTGTATCGGGCTGTTTTAATAATCCATGCACGGGGGAGAGCGGGAACTCCTGTGGACTGCCACTGATTTACGGCGGCTGTAAAAGCTTCTTGCGCTGCCTCTTGTGCTAGGTCAAAATCTCCAACCAAGCGGATCAAGGTAGCGACAATCCGACCCCATTCAGATCGATAAAGGGAGTTGATAGCTTGGGTTACATCTGATTTTGCATTTGAAACCATAGATGTTGATAAAAAATTTTTGCCGAGATGTCGATTTGAGGCAGTGCCGTTCGACTTACTTAATATAGGGAAGCAAATGGAGGTTTAAACATGGTAAAGCACGACCCTACCTAATGATAAAAATTTTTTTGGTGAGGTGTCGATTTTAGGCAATGCCGTTCGACTTACTTACAAAGGGAAACAAAAACAGGAAAGGGAGGCAAACTATGAAATATGTGCTGCTGATTTACCTGGAAGAAAATGCCATAAGCGATACTGAGAGGGAGCATTGTTATGAAAAATCCGCACGTCTGGCACAGCAACTCAACTCAAATGGGCAGTATCTAGCAACCGCCCCACTCCACCCTGTAGCAACTGCAACCAGTGTACGAGTACGCGATGGCAAACCGCTCGTGACTGATGGACCGTTTGCAGAAACCCGTGAACAATTGGGTGGGTTCTTCCTTATTAATGCCCAAGACCTTGACGAAGCAATTGATATTGCTGCCCAAATTCCAGGCGCCCAATTTGGCACCGTTGAAATTCGACCTGTAATTGAAGTTGCGGGTTTACCAGAGAATTCGTAATTGCACTTAACTTCAACTTAAAAGGAGAAACTTAAATGAGTACCAATACCACAATAACCCATAACGAAGCTCAGGTTCGCCAATTAATTTCCGATCAACAACGCGCCATTTGCGCTAAAGATGTTGACCAAATCATGTCTCGCTATGCCAACGAAATCGTTGTATTTGACGTCAAACCTCCGTTTCAAACCCAAGGGAAAGTAGCTTGGCGCCAAGTATGGGAAGAGTGCTTACCTTACTTCCCAGACACCTTTGAGATGGAAACACGAGACCTAAAAATTACCGTTAGTGAAGATTTAGCGGTTGCACATTGGCTATTTCGCTTTACAGGCAAAGAAAACCATCCGGCAATGCAAACATGGATGCGTGTTACTGCTGTCTGCCAGAAAAATCATGGCGAATGGCAAATACTACACGAACATCTCTCAGTTCCATTTAATCCAGAGACTTCTCAAGCTGCATTTACGCTCAACCCATAAGCCAATCAAAGGAGCTTAAAAATGAAAATCAACCCTTATCTCATGTTTAGTGGCAACTGTGAGGCAGCGTTCAAGTTCTATGAGCAATGTCTTGGCGGCAAAATTGTTACGATGATGACCCACCAAGAGGCGCCTTCAGCAGAACATGTTCCCGTTCAATGGCATGACAAAATTATGCACGCCTGCCTCGATCTAGGCGATAGATTATTAATGGGTTCCGATAGTCCAGATGAACACTTTGAAACACCCCAAGGCTTTTATGTGCAAGTCAGCATTGAATCACCAGAAGAAGCAGAACGTGTTTTTCACGCTCTGGCAGAAAAAGGAAAAGTGAAGATGCCAATTGATCAAACCTTTTGGTCTGTTCGTTTTGGCATGTTGGTTGATCAATTTGGAACTCCGTGGATGATTAACTGCGAAAAGGTTGCTTGACCGTTACTCCTGGGAAATGTTTGTAAGCATCTCCCAGGAACTTTAGCAACTTTAGGTGTTAAAAATACCGCGTCCATTTAAGTACTTCCGATGTGAGTTTGTAATATTTCTAATACAACATCTGAAAGTAGGGGGTCTATCCATTTTTTACCACTGTGTGTAGCATGGATAGCTTCAAGTAAATGGTTGACTTCAATGTCTTTCATGCAATAAGAGTTGGCGCCTGCTGCAAAAGCAGACAAGACAGTTTCTATATTTTTGTATCTAGATAGAATTATTGCTTTAACACGATTATTACTTTGTTGCAACTCTCGCATTAATTCAATGCCATTTTTACCAGGTAAATCAATATTTATAATTGCGACATCTGGTTGTTGCTGTTGTAAAAGCAATAAAGCGTCAAAATAAGAAGTGGCTTCACCGACAACTTCTATATCTGGACTCTCTGATAGTATTATCCGAATACCAGTGCGAATAATGTCATTGCCTTCTATAATTACCAACCGAACTTTTCCTGTTAGTAATTTAGTATTTCTCAGAATATCTGACATCGAGTCCTCTTGCTGATAAGCAATATTTATTTCTGAAATAATATTTCTCATTCGAGCATCCGAGTGAATTATACCAAAAATGTTGTTGGCAGTTTGGATATCCTCTTGGCCTAAAGCCTGTAAATATTGCATAAGAAGCTGTAAGCGTGAGGCAATATTGTAATTTTCCTGTTGTTCTGACATAGTTTTATCCTTTTTAAAGAGAGTACGGAGGAGGAGCTAGAAAGGATATATTCGTCAAAATTAAAATTTGCGTGCGGATTTCACGAATGCAAGGAAGGAATATTGTTTGACGGTTATGTATCAGACATCGAGAGTGCAGAATTTAGAGACGTGAATTAGTCACCTCTCTAAACGTAATGGCTGTTATATAACTTCACCAGTGTAAATAAGTTGTCTGCCACCAACTTAACTTCGTTATATCGTATTGAAACATAAAATACGATGCCCAAAACATGCTTTTTATGGATATTAAAAAACAAAGGGAATCCGTAATGAGTTGATATTTATACACTAATTTACGGACATACAATGTTGCGGCAGAGCAAAAGTACGCATAAATATAAAAATTCTGCGATGAGAATATAAAGTTACCATAAATCGAGCAAAGTTAGCTACAGTCTATGATTGAATAACTTGTATATAAATATTTGGCTTGCAAGGAAAAATATACCACTCATACTAAAGATATAGTTATCTCTACACTGATTTTCTACATATACTTATGTAACTCAAAATAAAGATTTTATGTGATTATACTGAATTTTGTTATGTCACTTAAAATTTATAAATTTTACAAAGCGATGCTCTTGAAATATAACCTATATTTACAGCAACTAGCTTGATATTAAATGTATGTCTTCAAAATTAAGGCGCCTGAATTATTGATACAAAAAACCAATAAATTATCCTAATATATTGTATAGGACTTTAGTACTTATCTTAACGCAAAAGCCAAGATAATATTACATATAGTAGCCCTATATGTTTTGTACATCGGGTATGCTCCCGCCGTTACATGTTATTCACATAAGTAAATTGGGAACACTATTACTAAAACATGGTGGATTCGTTATTGTTGGCAGTGTAGATGGAACTATTACAATTTGGGGAATGTGTGAATTTTAAGCTTTAACAAGTAACTACATAAAAAACAATGTCGCAAAAGTATAATCGACCCAGAGAATACGATGCTGTACTCGGCGCCCAACAACCACAACCTCCCATCAACGGTGTTATCTTGGGTGGAATTGAAGGTGTAAAAAGACGCTTGGCTTCTACTGATGTTAAACAAAAAATTATTGCTTTAGAAGACGCATTAAAATACGGCGCCGCAGGTTTAGAAATAGTAGTTCAAGCATTGCAAGATAAATATTCGAGAGTGCAACAAGCTGCTTACTTGCTGCTTTATGCTCGACAAGAAGCTGTAGTTCAACAAGCATTACACGAATATAAAACCAAAAACAACAGGTTTGATTATTTTGTTGCATTAGCAAAGGCTGGAGGTGTAGCGGATGTTGATAAGCTTATGGATAGTTTAGAAAATGATTTTAATAGTGCAACCTGTAAGCTAGTTGATTATGCTCTTAGTTTAGTTAAAACAAATGAAGGCGAAGAGCGAATTAAACATTACCTTTTCAACGGGACTCAAACACAACGTAATTACGCAGCACTTTATTTTAAACGTAAAGGCGCCAGAGATGTTTTAGTTGAAGCGGTAAATCAAGGTTGTATTGATAAAGTACAAGCGTTCTCAAAGTAAAATTTATATTATGAGTAATTTTAAGCAATAATTGTTCATAAACGCCTGTGGTAGAATTGGAGCAATCAAATGACCCGCCAACCGTTGCTAGACCCAAATCGCTCGTATACTTTTAGTAACTATTTTGAGTTAGGTTTGCCAGTTGATGATTTAGTTGCAGAATTTGGGTATTCATTTGAGCGTAAATTTTTACATTTGCCTCAATATTCAGGCACATTAGACCGACTTATCGAGTTGAAGCAGCGCATTGAAGAGGTATTACCGTATGTAGATTTAGAAAACGAAACTACACGTCGAGAAATGCTAATCGCGCCTATAGTTACTGATTTAATTCACTATTCCCGCGCTAAATTACGAATAGAATATACCATTAAGGTAGATAATAAACTTCAAGGAAATTTAGATTATTACTTGCGTTCTAATACTAATTTGATTGTTATTGAAGCTAAACAAGCAGATATAAATAGAGGATTTACACAACTTACAACTGAGATGATAGCTTTGGATAAGTTTACAGATTCTAATCAAACCGAAATATTGGGAGCAGTAACTACAGGTAATATTTGGCAATTTGGTATATTATATCGACAGAAACAAAGCATTGAACAAGCAATTAATCTCTACCGAGTTACTGAGGAATTAGAAACTGTTGTCAGAATTTTGCTGGCTGGACTGATAGTAACATAAGGGCGCCGGAGAATCAAAATAATTATAAGGAGTAATTGAAATAATGACTATTACACCTGACTTTTCACGGCATGTGGAAAAGGTCATTTTTTGCTTTCTCTCAATCCCTATTTTTTCGTTAGTTATTCTCATTAGCTTAAACAAGAATGCGAAGGTGGAATGGTAAGCTAAATTTTGTCATACAATCAATATTTATCGTGACGCTTTAAGCTGCGTTTGCCCTAGGAGAAGATTAATCATGTCGGTACTACGTGTTTTGCACTTGGTGGGGTCTGCTGTTAATGAGTTTTACTGTGATTTATCGCGCCTTTATGCCGAAGATAGTCTTAAGTCCACCGCCAATGCAGCTAAGTATGAATTTCACATTGCCTACATTTCGCCCGATAGCCAATGGCGCTTCCCGACCGACCTCAGTCGCGAAGCGATCGCTGTTGCCTTACCTATGTCCCTAGCTGAGGCAGTTCAAGTTCTGACAAAACTCAAAATTGATGTAATGTTGCCACACATGTTTTGCATCCCTGGCATGACACACTATCGAGCTTTGTTTGATTTACTGAACATTCCCTACATGGGAAATACTGCTGATGTGATGGCTTTGACTGCTAACAAAGCAAAAACAAAAGCTATTGTGGCGGCAGCAGGTGTCAGTGTGCCCCAAGGAGAACTGCTACGCCCCGGAAATTTTCCCCAAACTGCTCATCCAGCAGTGATCAAGCCTGTGGACAAAGATAATTCTTTAGGGGTAGTCTTGGTGAAAAATCGCTCTGACTACGATACTGGTTTGAAGACAGCATTTGCTTATGCTTCCGAGATACTAGTGGAGACATTTATCGAGCTTGGCAGAGAAGTAAGATGTGGTATTATCGTTCAGAACGATGAGCTTATCCCCTTACCACTTGAAGAGTACCGTATGGACAAAGATAATAGACCCATACGGAGTTATGACGATAAGCTAAAACGAGATGAGAATGGTGACTTGGGTATGGTTGCCAAAAATAATAACAAATCATGGATAGTCGATCCTAGCGACCCTATTACAGAGGGGGTTTGGAATGCTGCCAAAAAATGTCATATAGCTCTGGGCTGTAAGCATTATAGTCTTTTTGATTTTCGCATCGACCCAAGTGGTCAGCCTTGGTTTTTAGAAGCAGGGTTATATTGCTCTTTTGCTAAGAATAGCGTGATTTCTACAATGGCAAAAAAGTCAGGAATTCCTCTGGATAAGCTGTTTCAGATAATGTTAAATAATGCACTTTCACATAAATAACAACAACGGTTTTATTTGCGTAAAAATAGGCAAACCGTGCAATTCAGGTATTAATTGAAACACTAACAGTACAGCTTTGTTTAGTGGTGCCACTCAACTAGAGTGTAGAACATAAGCTAGAATGCCTTTAGGCTAGATATTAAGTATTTACGCAAAATTAAATCTACATGTTTTTTCTATCTACATGTTTTTTTCTATTAGCCCTACTAAATTCAGGGTAAGCGTATTTAATTTTGTATATAAAAATACAGATTATTAGAGTTATTAGATATTGCAGGATGTATTATTACAAAAGTTACTAAAAAACCCTCTGAGTTGGCGCCTGGAGGGTTGAATCATTGCTTATATACGCACGCGCAACGCTTCACAACCCTCTGTGGCTGGTAGTTCGAGTAGTTATGGTGGTTGTGAGTAAGCTGATAATCATGACTATTAAGATGAGAAATTATTTGAGCTTATAATCTCATTTAAACAAATTTCAATCAATTGTCAATACAACTTTTGGAGTAAATTCGGAACTATTCGCGGATTTCTGTGTCAAAACGAGTAATATTACTTCAATTATATATGTTGAATAAATTTATTCAGAGACCTGGTGCAAGAGTATTAGGTTGTGCTTTTGCTATCTCACTATGTTTAGCATCGCCTTTAGTTATTAATAGTACAAGTTGGGCACAAACTAGAAGTAATGTGAATCCTCTAATTGAACAATTACAATCGTCGAACGAACAGCAGTGGCGCCAAGCAGTTGAAGCTTTGAGTAAACGGGGAACTGAGGCAATACCAGCGTTAAGAAATGCCTTGACTCGTCCTAATGCGCGAGTACGAAGTGGTGCCGCTTTTGCTTTAGGGAGAATAGGTGCAGTTGCTTCTGTTGCAGTAGCAGATTTAGCATTGTTGCTCAAGGACTCAGATACAAATGTACGTGCGAATGCAGTTTTTGCTTTGGGAAATATGGGTAAAGCGACAAAATCTGTTGTACCTCAACTTGCAGAAGCTCTTAAAGATAAAGATAATAATATACGTGTTAGTATAATTAGAGTATTTGAAACATTAGGAACAGATGCTCGTGCTGCTGTTCCTAGCTTAATTGCTATCCTTGATGACCCAGATGCAACTGTAACTTACAACGCAGTCCAAGCTTTACTTCAAATAGGTGAAACACCAGAACTAATCGCTGCAACCAAAAACCCAAATCCCCAAATTAGAGGTGCGGCAATTGCATCTTTAGGACGAACCAACAATCCAGAAACAATAAAAGTTATTACTGCTGGGTTGAAAGATACAGATGCACGAGTGCGGAGAAATGCAGTTGTTACTTTAAGATTAGTTGGCGCCAAGGCAAAATCTACAGTACCAGCTTTAATTGACGCTTTAAAAGACCCCGATGAAGGTGTTCGGCAAATGGCTGCTGAAGCTTTAGGAGAAATTCGTCCTTTAAAAGAAATAGTTGCTGCTTTGCTTTCAGATGATGAAAACTTACAACGTGGCGCCGCTTATGCTCTAGGTAAAATAGGCGCCGTAGCAGTACCAGACTTGCGAAATGCACTTAAACACCCAAACCCAAGAGTGCGGAGTTACGCTGCTAGTGCTTTAGGTGATATGGGTTTGCCTGCTGCACCCGCACTTCCTGAACTTACACTTGCTCTTAAAGACCCAGATGCGAAAGTGCGGGAAAATGCAATTCGAGCAATTGAGTTTAGCGGTAAAGCAAAAACCCTGATTCCTCAACTCACAAAGTTACTCAAAGATAATAATCCTCTAGTTCGCAACGCAGCAGCAAAGTCTTTAAATATTGGCGCCATTGCCAAAGCTGCCATACCCGAACTAACGCTTGCTCTCAAAGACTCAAACAGCGATGTGCGTAAATCTGCTCTTTATGCTCTAAGCTCTATGGGAGAACAAGCAAAATCAGTATCTCCACAGATTGCAGCTATCTTACAAGATAAAGATGCATTAATACGTACAGATGTTGTTTCTACTCTAATTAATGTTCATGGTAACAAATCTACAGTTGTCCCCTATCTTGGTAATGCTCTCAAAAATCCAGATAAAAACGTGCGTGTTGCTGCTGCCTATGCTTTGGGAGATATCCGCACTCCCACAAAAGAAGCCATACGCTATTTACTAGCAGGAAATACCGACTCAGACCAAGATGTGCGTGGTGCGGTAGCTGTTTCACTATCAAAAATACGTGTTAAAGCCCCTAATTTAATGCCAAAAAAATAAATCTTCATAAGAGGATGTTGAAAAGTGTCCTTTTGTGTCATACTGAGGAATGTTAACGCAGTTTTCCCGTAGGGTAGCATCTCAGTATATGGGCGAAACCCTAGATTCTAGCAGTAAGGGCAAATGCTCCGCATTACGTTCCGCTGCGCTCCACTCGCTTGGGACAATTTATACCTTATTTGACTTTTCAAACAACCTCTAAGGCGCCATCTGATTGCACATCATATTCTACATCATATAGAAGGAGATGCATTAATCTAAATCTCCTTTTAAGTAGGTGGACGGAAAAATAATCCCCAATAATTATTTACATAACTAAATTCTACTTATTGAATACACTCAGCACTACTGTCCAGCTTCCATATCTGTAGACGATATCGGTGATAAAGTAAGATTGCTTGAGATATTGTTGAATTGCTTCGTTTGGGAAATAAGTTCTTGTTACGTACAATTGCTTTGAGATATTAGTATTTTGCGATGCTATTATAAGCAGTCTTTCTCCGTCACTGGCAACACTTGTAATGTATCGGTGGTTCTTAACTAAGCTTTCACGTAGACTAAGCGCAGGGAAATTTTCTTTGATAAAGTAAGTTTGGTTGGCAATACCAGTTCCTACAGATATCACTATAACCCATTGCCCGTTTCCGTATGCGATAGCAGTAATAGATAATCCAATTTTTAATTGTTCTTGAAGCAGATTCTCGCGTGGGTATGTATCAATTATATAAGTCTGATAGTTCTGATAACTATATATAGTTTGCTTGGACATAATAACAACCCATTTTCCATTGCCATATGCCAAACTAGTTATATAAAAATCTTGTTCCCAGTATTTTTGAATTTCATATGATGGAAACTCAACGCTAGAAATATAAATTTGGTCGCAAAAATCAGTGTTATTTGATACTATAATTGTCCATTTGCCGTTTCCGTATGCAAGGCTGGTTATGTAATTATTATTGCTTTGTCGATAAATAAAGTTTTTTGGAAATTGTCTTATCCTTATAACTTCTTGATACGTGCATCTAGGCTTATAACTTTTTGTTACATTTGCATTTTGTGTATAATTATATGGACTAATAATACTGAGAGCGTTTGCTAAAACTTTAACAGTTAGCGGTGTTTGACCAATAAATTCTCCATCGCACTGTACATTTTGCGGTGGAGATGCGTTGATGATAATTTCTTTTGCTACGTGTTGCTCAACAACTTTTATGTTTAAACCTTGAATATTTAGAAGTATTATATTAAGTAGACCATCTTCAATATCACAAGATGATTCGCTCCAATTATCCAGAGCCATGATGTTGTTCGGTTCACGTTTTAAAATTCCAGAATTGGCGATAATGCATTCTTTGGCACGAACTTTGATAATTTTGCCATCTAGAGTTAATTTAAACTGGCAATTAGAAAAACGGTTTTTTAACAATTCCCATATATATGTTCTAGCAAACGCTATATCTTGACCCTCTCTTTTTCTTGCTTCATGAGAGGTATTTGCCACTGATGCAGCTTCGTAACCTGATGACGCACGCACTAAGAATGTTTTGCTTGTTGTATCATGACTTGATATTTGACCAACATCTATATATCTAATAATATTATTACCTTGATATATAAGTGCGAAAGCTGCTTCTAAATTCAGTGGAATATTGAGTGCGTGTGCCACAATATTAAGAGTTCCACCTGGAAGAATACCTAGAGCAATTTGATTCACAGTAGCACTTGCACATTCCATAATTGTCCCGTCTCCACCATAGACAATTACGGCGTCAACTTTTGATGCAATAGCTTGTTTTACTAAGATATAAGCACTATTTGGTTCCTGTGTTGTAGTAAATACCTGCCAGTCTAGATTTGCTTTTTTGATTAGATAGGTGATTCTATCAATTATATAACGGTCATTTTTTGGATTGACAATGACATGAGCATATTTGTACTTATTCATGTTCAAATAACAAGCTTAAACAAGAGAAAATAAATTAAGTCCATAGACTTAAGAGGCGCCTTCTGAGGTGGTTTCGATAGTAAACGAATGGTAAATGAGATGAATCACCTTCTGGGTTTGGTGTATAATTGTGATTCTCTAGATTCCACTCTAAATCGCTTTGGACAACCTTGAATAAACAACATAATTTTGAAGCATCGATAGAAGGTGCCTGATTAATTAGTCCTTGGACTGCTCCAACTACCGAAGCTTCATGCCCAACTATTAATATTGTCTCAGAAAAGTGTTTAACTAAATTATCAGCAGTGTTACCAGCACGCTTTTGTATTTGGTGCAAGCTAATTTCAGGATACTTTGCCCGAACACACGAAGTATATTTCTGGTCAATACGTGGAAATGATACCGCTAATTTCTCAATTGAAAATTCTTCGGCGCCTGGTGGTAGCCATAGTGGGAATAAAAATTCACTCAAACCCGATTCAACTTTGACTTGTAAATCAAGTATTTCGGCAATACAATGGGCTGTTTGTACTGTACGTAGAAACGGTGAACAAAATATGTGAGCGACTTGTTTACCCTTCAAATATCTTCCCAGTGCTTGAGCTTGTTTAAAACCATCAACCGAAAGTGGCGAATCATAGAAACGCTCGGCATTTTTCAACCAGGCAGGATTAACAAAGTCGAGTCGAATACCGTGTCTTGCAATCCAGACTGTTTGACCCATGTTTACCTCGTTATTTTACTATTTAATAGCAGAAAATGTAATTGTTTCTATATAAATAAAATTTCCACATCCATATATAGAATAACAGCAGATACTTAACAACGATGGTAAATTTAAATACTGATACATCAAAAATACAAAAGTTATTTATTAAAAAACGTATTGATTGATGTGATTAATCTTACAAACATCTTGCTTACCCTATAATGTAAACTTTTCAGAAATTACTTAGTAAGAAATTGAAGCTATAAGTATATAGGACTTACACAATGTCAGAACATTCCAATCAACCACACGAATTTGATGCAGTACTTGGCGGGCAAGTGCCACCACCACAGTATGGTGCAGTATTGGGAGATTTTGCAAGGTCACATCGAAACTTAAAAAATTTCCTTGAGCAGGGAATGTGGCAACAAGCTGATTTAGAGACCACAGTAATGATGTTGAAGTTAGCGAACCGTACAGACCAAGGTTCCCTTTCTGAACTCGATATCAATAACTTTGATTGCGAAAAATTACAAATTATTAATAATCTCTGGTTGAAAAACAGTAACGGTCATTTTGGCTTTAGCGTTCAAAAGCAAATTTGGCAAGCTGTCAGCAATACATCTGAACCCGACTGGGACGCTTGGTGTCGTTTTGGAGAGTCTGTTGGATGGTATGTTAATGACAAATGGCTATATTGGAACGATGTAACATTTAATTTAAAGGCGCCTGCTGGACATTTACCGCGTGGAGGTGCGCTCCGGGGTTGGGGTTTAGGTGATTTTTGGACAGGTTGCAGAAAAATGTCAGCACTCGCTGAAAAATTAGATAGCTGCGGAATTATTTGACCTTAGATAGATAACTCACTTTCTGTTTTAATAGTTCAAGTTCACGCGCGTCAATCAATTAAGCATTAAAATTACCCTCATATCTTGCACCTACATTTTTGCATGTAATATAAATAGCTTCTCAAACTTCAAATTAATAGTTTAATCTCAGAAGATTCTCCCAATGCTTCATTAACAACAGTCAATTTACCCTGCTCATCCAACGATAACTGTTGATTAGCATTGAGAAGTTCAATTCCATAAATTGTTCCATCCGGAGCAATATCAACATTCATTTCTTCGCTGACTTGAATCGTATTTACTTGTGCTTTTTTTTCTCTTAGATGTATATAAGCAATATTATATCTTGGGTCATAGGTAATTTTCATATACAATCAAACTTTAGATTCTACCCTGCGGGAAAACTACGTTTACGCTACGCTCAGAATGACAATAAAGAACCAATGTATTATGCATCTATGCCCAGCGTGCGACAACAACTTTCACTGTACCGTCTTGCATGACTTCATCTTCTTCTATTGTAAATCCTTGTTCTTGTGCGGTTGCTTTTAATGCGTGATAACCGTAGCGCTGCATTAGCTTGTTCATCCATTGTTGATTATATTGATGTCGGTCGTATTCGGAAATTATTGCTTCAAATTGTCCGTCTGCTTGTTGTTTAAAACCAATATCATTGCTGGAGCTACCGATGTATTGGCGCCGTATTATTACTTCAGCTGTTTGTTCGCGCACATCACCTTGATAGCCATATAGGTGTTGTGCTGTTTCGTGAAGTTCGATGTTTTTAAATCCAACATCTGATAATGCTGTAACTAATGCGTCACGATTTTTGATTTGGGTTTTGATACTTGTAAAGTGTGACATAGTGTTAGTTATTTTATTGCTTGGTTTATTGTTATTATTAGCCTTGGATTCCAAATCCAAGGCGGGTATATTATGCCCATCTACCAACAACAACTCTTACGGTTCCATCTTGTAGAACTTCTTCTTCTTCGATATTAAATCCTTGTTCCTGTACTGTTGCCATTAAGGTTTTATGAGCATATTTTTGTGTAATTGAGTTCACAAATTTTTGCTGGTTAATCTGGGCGCCCCAAAAGTCGGCGACGATTTCATAATTATCGCCACTGCGCCGAAATCCTAGGTCGTAACCGTTGTTTTGACGAATTACATATTCGGCTTGGGTGGTATCTCCGTGATATCCACGTACTTTGGTGTTACATTCGACTTTGTGCCCTAGTTCTTGCAACACTTCATGGAGTACTTCGCCGTTTTTGATTTGAACCTTTATGGTTGTAAAATGTGACATAATTTATTTTGGTTGGTTTTAATCTACTTCTAATGGTCCGATTCCTTGTTGTATTGAATATTGTTTTAACTCCTCTACTAATTGAATATCGTTTGATGCTGCTCTGGCACCTGCTTGTGCTGCCCATTGTTTGAGTGCTTCTATTTGGTCGCGCGCTATTGCTGCTAATGGAACTGTTTGCGATGTTGCTTGTAGTATATCCTCGGTGTTGAAGTCGCGGCGATGTCCGTTGATTCTTGTGGAAAATGCTTGGTGCATGGCATCGATTATTACTTGCTCTATTTCGGCGCCGCTAAAGTTATTTGTTTGTTTTGCTAGTGCAGGCAAGTTGAATTCACGTAAGCGACTCGGACGTAAACGCTGTAAGTGAACTTTAAATATTTCTTGTCGTTCAGCTTCGTTGGGCAGGTTTAAAAAGAATATTTCATCAAATCGACCTTTTCGTAATAACTCAGCGGGTAATATTTGAACGTTATTGGCTGTTGCGACAATAAATACTGGGCTGGTTTTTTCTTGCATCCAGGTAATTAAACTACCAAAGACTCTCCGTGATGTTCCGGAGTCTCCATCAACACCACTTGTAATATTACCAAAGGCTTTATCGATTTCGTCTATCCATAATACACAAGGTGCCATTGCTTCGGTAAGTTGAATCATTTGGCGCACACGACTTTCGCTTTCACCGACGATACCACCAAATAGGCGCCCAGAATCAAGACGCAATAACGGTAGGCGCCATTCATGAGCGATAGTTTTGGCACTTAGAGATTTTCCGGTTCCTTGAATACCTACAAGTAACATCCCTTTGGGGTTGGGAATACCATAACGTCGTGCTTCGTCAGTAAAAGCATCTTGACGCATGAGTACCCATTGCTTAAGTTGGTCTAACCCACCAACCCGTTTTAAAGATTCACTAGGAGTAAAAAACTCCAAAATACCAGTTTGGCGAACTGCTTGCTTTTTCTCTTCTAAAACACCATCAATATCTGTTTCGTTAACTTGCTGTTTAGCTGCTAGGGCTTTTGCCAAAACCCTAGATATACGAGTTCGACTCAAACCTTGACAAGCTTTAACCAACTGTTCGCGTGCTAACCCATCTATATTTAATTTGTCTGGTACTACTAGCTGCTCGATTAAATAATTTATTTCTTGTACGCTGGGCAGTGGAAAATCAACCACCGTCAACTCTTGCTGCAATTCGTCAGGAATATCTAATGTGTGGCTAGTAACAACTATAGTCTTACGTGCGCGCTTTAACTCCCGCGTTAAATTCCGCAGTTCTCGTACTATAGGGGCACTTTTTTCTGTAGTCGAATTTTTGATAAACGGATGCAAATCACGCAGCACAAACATTGTAGCCGTTTGAGCATCAGCTTTAGCAATGCGCCCCAAAGCTACCATCACCGAACCTTTATCAGCATTATTGTCGCTCCAACCCCTGACAATATCCCAGAATAAAACCTGCCTTTGAGGTTGCGCTCGCTTTGCTACTTGTAACAATACTTCCTCAACGGGTTCTTCTTCTACACATATTAAATAAAGAAGCGGATACCGCGCGCGTATCATCAAATCTAACTGCTCAACCAAAGCAGCATAACGCTGTTGGCTGTCTGATGTTCCATTTTGATGCATGTTATCCATATGATTCCTCGTGGGGAAGTATTGCACCGTCGGGAATGGGAAATTGGGGACAGGCACCCTTGCGATTATTTGTAGTACATAGTAGTATTATGGCACACCAAATAGGTTGGCCCAGTAGCTTAATATAAGCTTTACAAAAGCGAACTTATGTACTGAATATTATAAAAAACAGTTTATCCGGTTTTTTCTACGTTGCCAAGAATATCTACAGTAAATTTATGATGAAGAACTCCTTGTAAGCACTTCAGTGCTTATCATAATTTAAGCACTGAAGTGCTTACAACGGCGTTCTTTATACTATCATGTGAAATATATTAAGTGTGGCTATATTAAGTGGATGCGGTAACTTATAAATAAAAATTATATATCCAATGTACATCCTAGAAATCTCACACAAACCGATTCATCAGGTACGCTACTTAACAGTAGCCTCTGGTGGTGTCAGTTTGGTTGAGAAATATATACCTATATTAATAGGGGAGGTAGATGTTCTACCCAATCATTTAGATGCGATTATTGTAACCAGCGATTTACAAGGAATAGACCCAAAAAATCAACAACTCGTAGGTCATCTTGTCCTCGAAGAGCTAGAAAACCTAGCTCTTCAGCAAAAAATACCATCACTCAAAAACACTGGTGTTATACTAGCAGGCGATTTATACGCTGAAACCAATAAGCGTAGTGGAGTTGTTGGAGATGTGCGCGAAGTATGGCACGCTTTCAGACGCCGATTTCGCTGGGTTGCAGGTGTAGCAGGCAACCACGATAGTTTTGGGACTAAGGAAGAAGATATTAAGCTTTTCAAGCAAACTAAGGATATTTACTACCTTGATGGTGAGATAGCAAAAAACGGTGAATTAAATATAGCAGGTGTTTCTGGAATTATTGGAAGACCAAGTAAACCATTTCGGCGCCGTGAAAATGACTTTATCCATGAAATTAGAGAACTAGTCAAACAGACGCCGGATATTTTGATATTACACGAAGGTCCCGACTATCCAAGGCACAACTTACTTGGCAAAAGTTCTATAAGATTAGAGCTAGAAGAAATAAATAAAAATACTAAACTACTGGTTATTTGCGGTCACTCGTACTGGAAAATTCCCATGATAGTACTAAAAAACGGTATTCAAGTCGTTAAATCAGATAGCAGAGTCATTGTACTTATACAAAAGAAATCTCCCTAAATCCCCCATGAATTCGGGGGACTTTAAGAGGCCTTTTAGCGCCCCTTATTAAGGGGGGTTGGGTGATTAAAATTTTAAATATACATAGTTTTAAGTATATTTACCACAGAGACACAGAGTCCACAGAGAAAATGAGAATAATTACTAAAAAAAATTCCACTGGACAAAGAAATTTTGAAGATTGGCGCCTCATCACTAAATTACTGTAAGTCTTGAAAATTAACTATAATTAAATTTAGAAATTTATCAGTATCTAAGTATTTAACTGCCTTAAATAATCCATTCTCGAAATCCATCTTTGTACATCGGCGCCTTTTTCTCCAGTAATGCGCTTCGAGGCGTCACGTATTGCTGTTTTATTATATATCTGCCACAATTCCTCGAACATCTCAAATTTTTCACACGCTTCCAAATCTCTTTGTATTACCCTAAGATTCTCTTCGCTTCCCCAGACAGTCAGTTCTTCGGTGTAACGATTTTTCCATTTAGTTAACTTTTGTTTTTCTTCTATACTAAACTTGTCCCAAACTGCTTTTTTTACATCATCAGAACGAAAAGACATATATTGAACTACATCGTCCCAATCAGACGATGTTCTGATTTTATTGGCAATACCCATTAATATATTAGTTAAAACATTTATCTGTGATAAATTTAAATTCATTAGAGTTAGAGCATATTTAATTTCATCTAAATTTACGTCGCGGTTTTCCTCAATCCAATATTTAATAACCTGAACTTTTTCTGTATATGTTTTATTTCCCCGAAACTTTCTTTTTTTATGTTCTACTATAGGACGCAATACCGCAGGACGTACACTAGCTGGAACTTCTAACCATTCGGCGCCTTCACATGAAGTAATCATAGGTGTACCACCACCTTCTATGACTCGTCCTTCCTCTAATACCCATCGAAGCGGTTTACCACAGTTAGCACAATCGGCTTCATAAGTAGTAACAAATTCGCACTGTTTCGTATTAAAAATCTCAAATGTACGAATTAAAGCAGGCATCGGTTTAAATACATGATGGCAACTGGAACAACAACGGGCGCCCATTGTATCGGGGTCACATGTTATAGGTTCTAAACTCCATTCGCGATGGTCACATGGGCGCCCCAACCTATACCAGTTATCGGTCATATCGATGATAACTGCATGAGTTTTACCAGGATAAGGACGTAATACACGCCCTATCATTTGTAACCACAGGGTAACGCTTGTCGTTGGACGCGCAATAATTACTACTTCCGAATCAGGACAATCAAATCCCTCGGTTAAAATTGCACAGTTGGAAATTACTTGTGTGGCGCCTTTTCTAAATCTCTCTAAAATTTCCTTACGTTCGTCCTGGGGTGTTTCTCCATCGATGTGTTCGCAAGCAATACTATTCATGCAAAATTGAGTAGTTATAGATTTGGAGTGTGCTACATCAACCGCGAATATTATAGTTTTCTTATTATCACCAAAATTATTCCACTGTTTTAAAACCTCTTCGGGTTTATAGTCCTGAGCGACTTCGGCTAATTCCTTCTTTGTAAAATCACGCTTTTTTGGTACTTTATGCTTTGAGTATTTAAATCCAGCAATTAACTTATAATCTGTCAAATATCCAAGAGCAATTAATTCTTTTGTACTAATAGAGCAAATTAACTCATCGAAAACATCACGCAGTCCGTAACCGTCTTCCCGTCGTGGTGTCGCGGTTACTCCCAAAATTAGTGCATTTGGGTAAGCTTCAATTAATTTACGATAACTATTTGCACTGGCGTGGTGAGCTTCGTCGATTATCACTAATCCGGCACCGGGATAATTTTTACGACGCGCGAGGGTTTGAATACTACCTACCTGTATTAATGAGTCAGTTGGTTTGTAACCAGCTTTGATGATACCCGGCGCCTGTTCTGTAACAGATTCCAACTTTGATGCAGCCTGTAAAATTAATTCTTCCCGGTGGGCAATAACTAAAACCCCTTCTTGGTGTCGTGCGAACTGAGAAGCTATTGCTGCAAAAATAACCGTTTTACCACCACCTGTGCTTAATTGTAGTAAAACTTTCCGAGTTCCACCAGACCAGGCGCCAAGCGTTTTTGACACGAGTTCCTCTTGGTAATCGCGTAGCACAAACATACTATATTTTTTGACCTCTTTCTAATTAGATAAACAATAGTTACTAATAATACTGGAGTTCTGGCGTTCGTGTTAACTTCCAAATGAATTTATTCAAGTTAAATACGTAATCCTTGTAATATTTCATGCAAAGCGCTACGAACATCTGCTAGCTTTTCGACGGAATTATCTGAGCGCGCAGCCCAAATTACACCTTCATTAATGGCGCCATTCAGCACAACAGCTACTGCTTCAGAAGATTTAGATTTCAGGCGCCCCGAATCAATTGCTTGCTTGACTCCCTCTAACAATAATCCAAATCCGTACTCTCTATCTAAACGATTCCACTCTTCCCAACCTAAAACTGCTGGTGCATCAATCAACCAAATTTGTTGTATATCTGGTTTTGCTACAGCTTCTAGAAATGCATCGCACCCAATAATTAGTGCATCAAACGAATCTTTTGCTTTTTCGATTGCTGCATTTATATCTTTGACTATCTCCTGCTGAATCTGTTCGCATACCGCGCGCAATAAATCAGCTTTATCAGCAAATTGATGATACAAGGCGCCGCGAGTTACATTTGTACTTAACAAAATTTGTTCAGTACTAGTATTCGCATAAGTTTGAGACGCGAATAACTCTCGTGCAACACTTATAAACATTGCACGAGTTTCAGCAGATTGTTCAGCTTTAGTACGTTTCTTCGTTTGACGGGGCTTGACAGGCATACAAACAGTATGTATCTTAAATTCATACCAACAGTATGTATATTATCTTTGTTCACCTTTAAATAAAAGATTTGTGAGGAAATAACATGTTGTTCATGGTGGTTGAACGATTCAAAGATGGCAAAGCTAAAGATACATATCGTAGATTTCAAGAAAAAGGGCGAATGATGCCTGAAGGTTTGCGGTATATAGATAGTTGGGTTGAAGTCAATTTCGGACGATGCTTTCAGCTTATGGAATGTGATAATTTACGTTTATTTCAGCAATGGGTACTAGAGTGGGAAGACTTGGGAGAGTTCGAGATAATCCCCGTTGTTTCATCAAAGGAAACGATGGAAGTAATTACTAAAATAGTATAAAAAGCGTGTAAATTATGCTTAGACAAATAGATAATAACCTTTGGGTTGCCGAACAGCCATTTCAGTATTGGGGAATAAACGTTGGCACCCGAATGACAGTTACTCGTTTAAAATCAGGATTAATGATTATTTCTCCAATCAAACCAAACGAGCAAATTATTCATCAACTCAGCAAAATTGGTAAAGTTACCTACATTATTGCTCCAAATCTTTACCACCACCTGTTTCTTTCAGAGTTTCAAGCAATTTATCCAGAAGCAAAACTAATTATTCCAAAAGGGCTAAACATTAAATTACCAAATCTTAATTTTGCTCAACTTCTGAACGAGAATAAAGGAAGTATTGATAATCAAGTAGAATATTTGCTAATAGATGGATTTAAAGTTCTTGATACAAGTGGCGCCTCAACACTCAACGAATACGTATTTTACCATAGAGATAGCCGTACTTTGATACTTACTGATACTGCTTTT
The DNA here is from genome assembly GCF_000331305.1 of Calothrix sp. PCC 7103. GTDB lineage: Bacteria > Cyanobacteriota > Cyanobacteriia > Cyanobacteriales > Nostocaceae > Dulcicalothrix. Next base: position 4,142,285 of record NZ_KB217478.1, read on the forward strand.
CATTTCGACGGTAACTTTACTTTTAAAACGCAGCTAGCTGCAAGGTTGCTGGGAATATACGGAAAACTGGCGCCATCTTTTTTAGAAAAACTTGCATCAAAAGAAACACAAAAAGTAAAACAATCATTTCAAAAAGTATTTGAGTGGGACTTTGATAGAGTCATTATGGCTCACGGTAGCATTGTTGAAACAGGCGCCAAACCAAAGTTGAAACAAGGATATGAAAACTTTCTAGGAACATTACTTTGAGAATAAGTTAGCCGAATATTTGCGATTACAAAACATTTCTTTATAATCGAGGATATACGATGTTAGTAAATATGTTTTATAATTATATACTAAAAGCTATACACTCAATTATCGTAATCCGCTTGTGTGATTATAAGTCTTAATCCGTTTTGAATCAAAGTTTAAGCTGCCCACTTGGAAATAATTTTACTTTCTGTAATTTCAAGAGCGTTTGCAATTCTATAAAGTGTTGTGCGATGTGGCATAGAAGCAGAGTCAAAAAACCTATTTAAAGACGGTTGTGGAATACCTGTTTTAAGTTTTGCCATTTCTCGCTTATCTACGTTTTCATTACTTTTTACGTATCCCCTACATAAGAAAAAATCAGATAAGACTACGATACCAAGTCTCAATTGTACTTTTCCCTGCCCCATATTATGCCACTTCATTTGTTTTAATACTTTTAAAAGAGAATGATGGACAATTTACACAAGATTATGAAATTGGCTGGCATTTGAAAAAATCCGCATGGGGTAAAGGTTATGCGACTGAAGCAGCAAAAGCTATTCTTAATTACGGGTTTAACGTTTTGAAGCTACGGGAAATTTACTCGATTGTAAACGAGAATAATATAGCTTCAATTAAAGTTACTCAAAGATTGGGAATGATTGGGTTAGGTAGTACTAATAAGTATTATAATATGAAACTGAAGTTATTTAAACTTGAGGCGCCTGCTCAATAAAAAAACTGGGTGATACTTTAAAACGTTCACTAATAGCTCTAGCTTGTGTTTCATTAACAGCCCTTTTACCGCTTAATATTAAAAATAATGCCAATGAGTTGAAGAAGGGTTTTAAAGTATTATAATATGAAACTGGAGTTATTTAAACTTAAGCTCCCTCCTCAATAAACAAACTAGGTGATACTTTAAAACGCTCACCAAGAGCTTTAGCTTGTGTTTCATTAATAGGCTTTTTACCGCTTAATATATCAGAGACTTCATCATCTGAACCAATAAGATTAGCTAAATCTGCTTGACTTATACCACTTGCTTCTATTATGTGTCTAAGCACTTCGTGTGGTGTAACTTCATCCATTGGGTAATTTTCAGCCTCGTACACTTCAATCAATGTTACCAATAGTTTATATAGTGCCGTTTCTTCTGGAGTTAAATTTTTTGCAAACGTAAAGTGTTCTGCTAACTCTAAAGCACGGTCATATTCTTCTTCCGTCTCTATGACTTGGGGTGCTACTTGTGCTAAAAGATTGCTATATATAACTTGGTCAAAAGTTTGAGTCATTTTTCCATTTACCTTTATCGTATTCAGCGTGGGTAAGAAAATATTTATAGTAAATAATTTTATTTTTATAATTAATACCAACAATTAACCGATAAGCGTTACCTTTGATATTAAAAACTGTAAAATTACCAACCGCTTCTGCATCACGATATACTTCACGAACATCCTCCAAATTATTCCATTCAGCCTTTTTAATCGACTTGTACCATTCATCAATTTGCCTTTTAACATCAGGATATTGAGCAGCATCAGCACGGAGGTTACGAATTGATATTAGATGCATTTATACTTCATACGGATTTATAAAAATTAAAGATTTGATTATAATCCTTTTTGAGCGGAATGGTCAATGCTAGTACGATTATAACTAATTCTTCTCCAATAATGACGGTGCCCAGATGCTAAAATCAGCTTGACCAATCAGCAAGCTAAAGTCATAATTTGCAACATTGACCTATATGTAGGTGTAAATCATGGCAATTAACGGCGTAATGATGCAGTACTTCCACTGGTACAACAGTAGCGACGGTACTCTTTGGAATCAAGTTAAAAACAATGCCAGTGAATTGAAGAATAAGGGTTTTACGGCAATATGGTTACCTCCTGCTTATAAGGGAACTGGGGGAGGATACGATGTTGGTTATGGTGTTTATGATTTATATGATTTAGGAGAGTTTGACCAAAAAGGGTCTGTTCGTACTAAGTATGGAACTCGTCAACAGTATGTTGATGCGATTAAAGCACTTCATCGTGAAGGGATGCAAGTTTACGCTGATGCTGTTCTTAATCATAAAATAGGCGCCGACTCTCCTGAAGTCTTCAAAGCTACCCCTTTTCCACAACATAACAGGCTAAGTCCCAAAGGTGGTTTAGAAGAAATTAAAAGCTATACTCATTTTCATTTTCCTGGGCGCCAAAACAAGTATTCTCAGTTTGAATGGCATTGGTGGCATTTCGATGGTGTTGATTACAACGAGTATAAATCTGATGACCGTGGGACTGTTTACTTGGTAGAGGGTAAAAGATTTGATGATTATGTAGCTCTTGAAAAAGGCAATTTTGCTTACTTGATGGGTTGCGATTTAGACTTTCAGGATGAATGGGTACGCCGTGAAATAACTGATTGGGGTGAGTGGTATTTAGATACAACTGGTGTTGATGGGTTTCGACTTGATGCCATAAAACATATTTCCTCTTGGTTCTTTCCCCAGTGGTTGGATGATTTAGAAAAGCATGTTGGCAAAGATTTGTTTGTTGTTGGTGAGTACTGGGTTCCTGATATTAATATCTTAAACTGGTATATCGACTCGGTTGGCTCCAGAATGTCAGTTTTTGATGTTCCCTTACATTACAACTTTCACTATGCAAGCAAGTCGGGTGGTAATTACGATATGCGTCGCATTTTGGATGGCACTTTAATGCAACAACGTTCAACTCATGCTGTTACGTTCGTAGAAAACCATGATTCTCAACCACTGCAAGCACTAGAGTCTGTTGTTGAACCTTGGTTTAAACCTCTCGCATACGCAATTATCTTACTACGCGCTCAAGGATATCCTTGCGTTTTTTATGCCGATTACTACGGCGCCGATTACAACGACAAAGGATATGATATCCACATGCCTTCACATCGTTGGATAATCGATAAATTACTCTACGCGCGTCAACATTACGCACACGGTTCGCAATACGAATACTTTGACCATTTTAATACTATTGGCTGGACACGCTTAGGTGATGAAAAACACCCCAAAGCTATGGCTGTTATTATGAGTGATGGTGCCGAAGGTTCCAAATGGATGGAAGTTGGTAAACGCAACACCAAATTTATTGATATCACCGAACATATCCAAGAGCCAATTTATACAAATGACCAAGGTTGGGCTGAATTTCGTTGTAAAGGTGGTTCTGTATCAGTTTGGGTACAAGATTCAGGTTTGGATTTAAAAGCATTATTTGGTAAATAAAATAGTAAGGTGGGCACTGCCCATCTTACAAATATCATTTAATATCCGAGTATAAAAGCAAAGTCGCTTGATTTTGATAGCCTGGTAAAGGAAGTGAAGAGTGATGGTGTTTCCTTACGAAACTTTAAAATTATTGGCGCAAGAACGTAGAATCACCATCAGCGAAGCTGCTCTTGATAATCTTCGTATTCCAGAGGTAGTTAGAGCTTCTTGGCTTGCTTGAGAAACTAACTTACCATACCTATACACTGAACATTTTGTTTACTTCTAGCTGTATGTTCGGAAAATCTTGAGGTGAAATAAAACCAGTAGTTAATTTTACCTCTGAAAGGTATTGATTTGAACTTGGGTTACGAAAAACGATCAGTTGTGAATTTTGTAAATCAACAACCCAATACTCACGAATACCAGCTTCTGCATATGCTTCCTTTTTCGCTCCTAAATCTTTTTCCAAAGTAGTATTTGAGTATTCCACTACCCAATAAATATCTTCTACATATGGATGATGGGCTAGATATTGTGCAAGAGGAGGAACAACGACTGCTATATCTGGTTCTGGTTCCGAATCATTAGGTAGTGTAATTGGGTGTCCTTCTCTAATTGTTGCTCGTTCACCCAACCTTAAACGTAAATACTCAACAGCAGAACTACTATATACAGCATGTGGTTCTCGCTCTGGAGCCATTTCTACAATTTCCCCTTTCAACAATTCAACACGGCGCCCAGATAATATCCCTTTCTCAATCATTTGGTGGTAATCATCAACTGTCCATTTGGCTCTGGTTATAGTCATGTTTTTACCTCACTTTCTCCTATCCTAAACTATGTTTGATGCTGGATGCGAGTTAAGCATAATTTTTTTTATAGTGAATTTTTATAGGCACCTCTGTAGTATACTGCTCTCAGGTAAAATTTAGACTCATGTCATGCGCTCACGTAATATAGTAAAGTGAAGCATCTTGTGGGATGGCCCTCTGCACAAGTCCAGTTGATTGGAGTGTTTGCTTACTTTGGTGGCATTAGAAAAACTTGGTGATAGAAGCGGTAAAAAAATGTAGCCAATAATACAGATTAGTTAATTCGTGCCAAAGCTGATTGTTAAGAATTGTTAAGATGCTCCTGTGCTGTTGACTTTCAGGGCGAAAACTGTAGAGATACTATACCCGTATATGCCTCTATTATATTAAAATTATGTCTTTAGAACAATTTACAAAATAAGCGCTAACATAGTTGCAAAAATACTTTGTAATAATGGCTATAAAATTGCAACAAAAGCAAAGCGTCAATTCCCTAAATGGCTTTGTACATTTCATTGCATCTGTACTACTTTTCGGTCAAGTTTGGTTACGCTTTATCCAAGGAAAAACCTGCTACAGCAAGGTTATGGAACACATGGTCAAAGTCGGGCCTGGTTCTTTGTCTCCTGTGTTACTTGTTAACTTTTTTGCAGGTATGATTTTTACAATTCAAACTGCGAGGGAGTTAGTTAAATATGGTGCTGTAGAAAGCGTTGGAGGCGCCTTTGCTTTAGCTTTTTGTCGAGAATTGGCGCCGATTTTAACATCGAGTATTATTGCAGGACAAGTAGGTTCAGCTTTTGCAGCAGAAATAGGTGCGATGAAAGTTACTGAGCAAATTGATGCTCTTTATATGCTCAAAACTGACCCAATTAATTATTTAGTTCTTCCAAGAGTGATAGCCTGTTCCTTGATGGTGCCCATTGCTACTATTTTTGGTTTAGTGGTGGGAGTGATTGGTGGTATTTTTGTTGCCGCACAGTTTTACCAAATTGCTCCAGAAGTTTTTTTAGAGTCAATTAGAACGCTTTTATCAACATCTGATTTGCTAATTGTTTTACTTAAGGCATTTATGTTTGGCACGATGGTCGCTGTCAATAGTTGTAGTTGGGGACTTGTTACTAGAGGAGGAGTTAAGCAAGTTGGAGAAGCGGCAACCTCAGCAGTTGTTAGTTCTTGGGTCGCTATCTTTATGTGTGATTTCTTTATCTCGTTACTATTTTTGGAAAAACCAATTTAGTTTAGTGGCTGTATAGAAACCGGGTTTCTAGGTTTCTATAATATAGCTAATAACCAATGACTAATAGTCAACCACAGGCAAAAAACTAGCCACCAGCTATTAGCAATAAAGTTGTACATCAATGAAATGAATTGGTCAATGATTCAAGATTACATTAACATCGCTCATCAAAACGGGTATAGAAACCACCGTATTTAATCCAGTATTGTTTCAAGGTATGATGAGGAGTATGTAAACTCGCTTTTGCTTGATAAAGAATCACTTGACGATGAGCGCCCATCCAAATTTTGTTGATAGGTTCAACTGAGATTAAACTGCCTCCCAGTGCTGCAACACATTCTGCAAAACGCTCAATAGTCGTGTATTCCACAGTTTCAAATATGAAAAAGTGACCCGAACAAATCAGATGGCGACTGCGAACCCAGCAACGCATCTTTCTTTCAGCCTGTGGCGGCAACATTTTGGCACTCTTTGTTTCTAATTGCATTAACATAAATCGCTCACCGCAGGTACTTCGTTTGCAAAGTTTTGTTTCTTTTCAAAACATAAAAGCCCAGGTGTTGAACCCCATATTTGTTCAGGAGTTTCTACATCCATGCCTTTATCTAGGCTATTCCAAGCGTTCTCTGTTAGTGTTAGTTCACTAACGAGATAAGTTTGGCGACCTTTACGCGGAATTAGATATTTGTTGTCTGGTTCTACATCCCTCCTAAATACGTCACTTACACGTTTAAACACCATCGAATATGGCGCCCATAAACCATAATCATAAACTTGCTCGGAGTAAAAGCCAATGCCAGTAAAGCAATTGAATGGTAAAGGCCGAAACAAAAAGTGAATGTGGGCATATTGTTTAGAATTCGCAACCGCAAGATTAGGATTACTAAAATTTCCCGCCATCCACTGTGCTAGAGTCAACAAATCACTAGTATTTGCACTCCGATTGGTCAGTGATATAGTCATATCAAAAAAAAACAAAAACAAATGTTTACTATATTGTTGTAGCCTAAATTTTTCAAAATTTAATATTCTCTTATCTTCAACAAATTACGTTGCGACCGCCATCGTCCAAACGATAGCTCAAGGAATTCAGTAATATTCATCACAAAACAAGTTTTAAAAGTAGATTAAAATATTTAAAATCTTGAGTTGCTTATGACCATGCCCTTTTACAACTTAATCTTTATAACCAAAAATTAAAGTCATGGCAAGCACGATTCAAGCAGCAACAAAAGTTAACTGCGAGGCTATTTCCTTTTTGATATCTAGTGAAGACATCGTAACGTTTACAACTTTTCCTCCAGTTCGGCAATACCTTGTATAGTTTGTGACAAACGATTAAATAGTAGTTGCTATACCATACATCAAAATTCCCTCCCTTGAAATAAATCACTTTAACTGTGTTACATGCCAGCTATCGCGCGGATAGTCGCTTTTTGAATTAGGGTATAACTCCTTACACTTTATCATTGATATCTAAAACTTGCCATCTTAAGTCCCTTGCAGGTAATGTTTAATTATTAAATGCTGGTTCAGATGCCATTGGTTAAAATCTCCTGTTAAACGAAATTTGAGCCTGATTCTGAAAACATGTTTACAAAACTTAATCATTTCTGACCAAGTACAACATCCGCGCAAGCACTGAAAATAAGTTAGTTGCGATGATTTGCAAGTTATATACTTAAAAACATCTTTCCCTATTCTAATTTTCGTATGCCTTTGGGACGATGTTGATTAAAAATTGTAAATTTTTATTATACCGGAGGGAATAGAGACTCCCCCCACACACTCATATTATCTTCTGCTCAACTCCAAACCCTACCAATACAACATCCGATAGAGCTTCTCCCTCTGTCGGGCGCCGATATGTTAAAATGCGGCGAATACGTAAACTCGGATTAATCATGGTAATAGAGTCAACCGCGATTACACGAGTATAGTTAGTAGTCATCAGTAACTCACGCTTAGTATTATCAAAGCGAAAATCAGCAATAATTGGTCGCTCTTCCTCGTAAGCGCGGTCTCTTAAATATTTTCCTTGTAAAAAATTTGACTCTTGTTCTTGTGTCACAAATAACATATTCAACTGCTGCGAAACTTTCTCACCTTTTTCTGAAACAGTTTCAAACTTGAGATGATACCCAGGTAAACTATTAACATTAGGTGGGACGCTAAAAGCATTATCTGCAATCACTTTCAGCTTAAGCGACTCTGTTATTGGTTCAACGACAAACTTGGTATGTGAACGCTCGACTTCTTGCTGTGTTAAATAATGATATGTACGTTCAGTAGACCAGTTACCAACACAATCATCAAAAAATTGTTGAAATTCTGAGATAGACATAGGTAGGGTGCGTGAAGGCTATTAACAATTTTACAACGAAGCAAGTAACAAGCGTAGCCTTCACGCACCTTACAACAAGCTCATAACCATACCTAATTCTTAAAAGCTGCCATTTTTTGAATTAAATGGTCAAAATATGGCGCCAGAGATAGTTGACTTTCTTCACATCTTTTTAAACTTGCAGCTTTCAGTCCTTCTAGTCCCACCACCATCGCATCTAAAGGTACTTGTAACTCTTGATACAAGAGTTCCATATAATGCAACCCTTCAGAACTAGTATATTCAACATGTTGCCCAGCAATACCGTAAGTAATACAGCGTTCAAAGTGCCAAAAATCACGCCAACAAGCGGCCGCCCGCTCGCTTGGATAAAGACCACCACCCGGACTAGTAATATCAGGAAAAGTAGTTAAAACTTGTTCGCGTGCTTCATCTATAATTTCAGTAACATGGTCGCGTAAGTATTTCACAACCGAAATCAATTCACTGCTCTGCGGTGTGAGCGACTCAACAAAAGTTAACTCTTCATCTGTCAGATACTTGCCTGCATCATCTGCTGCTTGAAATATCTGTACAGCTTCGCTTGAGTGGGTTTGTTGCCATTGAGCAAAGCTGACAATTCTCGCTTTTGTAATGAGTTCTTTGACTTTTTGCGTTAATTCAGCCATATAGAATTAAGTAGATTCGGTTTACCGTTAAAATAAACCTATTATAATTCTCTGCTTAAAGGCTAAGATACAACTGTACGAGAATCGTCGGCGCCGGACTTGATGAATTATTACAGTCTACGAATTGCGATTGTATAACTAGGTCGCTGATTTTGCTCGCGTTGAGTTTTCACCAGTCGTAAGTCATTGTCTACATATACGTGTTCTAGCGCAGGAGTTGCCAAATAAGTCTTCTCAAGTTTCCGAACTGTATTTCTGTCTAGATTTTCCAGTTTTAGAGTATTAGGTAATTCGCCATTTTGATACTTGTCTTTGATTTTTGTGTTTACAACGTTAGTAAACCACTCATCCGCATCATCAATCGTTAGGGGTATGTCTCTGTTTCTAAATGCTTGGAATATTCCCACATTTTGAATATACCACTGGTTATTTTTAACCTCATACTTTTGCATCACCATCAAGTCATAAGCTGGAAGCTTTGCAGAGACTTGCTTTAATAATGATGATTGCTGCCCAGGTGCGTAACGCGCCATGTTAGCATATAGTCCATCCGCGTGAAAAATCTGATATGATGACGAATGAATGCGTCCAGGCAATACATCATGAAATGGTATTGTTGACCAAACTGGAGTCCAAACACCAAGTACTACAGGTATTTGATTTTCAACTACTGGATAGAGATTACGTTTGCTTAACTCTTCAAAATATGGCAGCAGTTCATTTTGATAAAATAAAACTTTAGTTTTTAATGCTTCTGTGTCTTTGTCTTTGACCAAATCCAAAAGTTCATTTTTCAATTCTTGAGTGCTACGATAGCTTAGTTTATCGCTGTTAAGTAAATTAACCATTAAAATTAACCTTTAATTTTTCAGTAATTCTTGAATGTTGTAATATTTTTTCTACTTGCTTCTTTCTCTAGTGCAGCATTTAATATAACTTTTAACCCCTTTCATGAGGAATAAAATATTTAATAAATAATTATAATTTTTTTATGACTCAAGATAGAAAATAAAACACTTTTTTGTATAATATTTATTTACTATATAAAACGATTTTCTACGCAAAAGTGCCGTTTTTATTACCATATATTAATGAATAAACTCGGTTTATAGGATTATAATAAAAAGAAGAAAGGAGAACCAGAATCAACTGTTTCCTTTCCTCAAGACTAACTTTCCACTATTTAGTGTGCTATGCTTTCACATTCAGAATCGAGATATCGTTAAAAACTTACCAAATTCTCTCACCGTTTTCATCTACACGTGCTTTACGAATTAAGTCAGATATTTCTTCTGCGTCTTTGACGTGATGAAGTGCTTTCTGTTCACCTTTTTCATCTTCTGCTACAAAATAGGTAGGTACAGTAATATGGTCTCCTGTAATATCTGGAGAATCAACGGCGATTTGCTTTGATTTTTCCTCAATCGATTGAGCTTCATCAGCAATTCTATCTCCAGGGTTCGCTGTTAAATGTCTTTCGTTTACGTCTGGCTCATTTCTGGAATGTCTATCTACACTAACGGGTTGATTGATAGGTTCGTGGGAATTACTACTCATAATGCGATATGAAAATTTCTAAACAACGCTCTTTACAATCTAGATAAATCATTTACACATTTAATCCTTCATCAGTAAGACTTTTACCACCAACTAAAGTCTTAGTTTTTGCCCAGTCGAGTAGTGTAACTTTAGAAGTATTACTAAGTATATATGCTCAATACATTGTAACTATTATAACTATATTGATAAATATAACTTAAGACGGCGCCATACATACTTTAGGGATGAAGAAATAATAATTTAAAATTTTGATAATTATATTTGAGAAAATAAAATTTCTAATTGCTCATGTTTAATATAATATGTACAGCAATTAAGTGTATACACGGTAATTTGACTCAATGCTTATGTTAATTAATGATTTTTTAGTTTGTTTACGCATGACTGCTGATAAATGTACTCAGAATAAAGCTTCAAGCTGCTACATTAACCCACCGTGTGGGTGCCTAAACCCTGGTAAAGAAATAAAATGCGAAAATTGTGAGCATCTTGAATCTTGTTTGTCACGTTCTGCAAAACCTTCAAGAACGGTATATTAACTTGTTTCAACTAATGTTTATAATAGACTTGACATGGTATTTTATATATGATATCAACGAAATTACATAGGGTAAAAATATTTTGATTAAATAAAAACGTGACTATACCATTAACTACTAAGAAGCCGCGTGTCGCATCATGGCAGGCGGTTTTCTCATTGCTAATGTTCATTTTTATGTATCTGCCAATTATAGTGCTTGGTTTTTATAGCTTTAACCAATCACCTTATAGTGCGGCTTGGCAAGGATTTACTTTAACTTGGTATCAAAAATTATTTAGTGATGAGCGTCTAGGGTCAGCGTTAAGAAACAGCTTGATGGTTGCCTTTAGTGCAACAGCAATATCGGCAGTGCTGGGAACATTAATGGCAGTGGGTTTAGCGCGCTATAGATTTCCTGGTAAAAGTTTATATCAAGGTATTGCTTATCTACCTCTGATTATTCCTGATATTGCGATTGCAGTTGCAACACTTGTTTTCCTAGCTGCGTTCGCTGTGCCTTTAAGTATCTCAACAATTGTTGCAGCACACGTAGTTTTTTGCCTTGCTTATGTGGGTTTAGTCGTATCTTCACAGCTAAATAATCTTAACCCGTATTTAGAAGAAGCTGCCCTTGATTTAGGCGCCACGCCATTACAGGCATTTACCAAAGTTTTGCTACCACAGTTAACACCTGCGATTGTAGCTGGTTGTTTGCTAGCTTTTGTACTGAGCTTAGATGATTTTTTGATTGCCTCTTTTACCGCTGGTAGTGGTGCCAGTACATTGCCGATGGAAATATTTAGTCGCATTCGTACAGGTGTGAAACCAGACATTAATGCTTTAAGTGTGATTCTCATCGCTGTATCTGCAATAATTGCTGGCATTGCTGAGTTTGTAAGAATTAGAGGCGAAGCAAAGCATTAGCTAGAAACCCTAGAAACCCGGTTGATTTGTTAATATCTTATAATAAATATGAAAATTTTGCGAGCGAAACCAGGTTTCTTCATTGATTTGTTGCAATTGTAAGGGCGGTAAAAGTCTATATAATGAGAATTCGCGCAATTGCACGGATGTCGTAGAATAATTGATATCAATAGACTAGTTATATCCCAACATATACTGATATTCTAGTAAATTAGAGTCAATATAATTTTGCATAAATTGCTCAGAGTTAAGTCTTTTATGCCTGAAAGCCATAAGCATTCGTTCATGTATTTACGGGTGTTGAAAGCCGTACTAGTAACATTGATAGCCATACCCCTGCTATCACTGCCTAGTATGGCAGGAAGGATAACTTTCAAACCACCTGGAGAGCCAGCACCAAAAGAGACTGCGGGAGGAGCGTCACGAAATGGTTTTAGTGAAATTACCGCTTGTAGTTCTGCACGAACAGGTATTGGTAAGTCTGTAACACCTGTGTTACCAGAAAAAACTAACATTGGCTTTACTTTGACCGAACATCCAACAGTGTTTGTTTATATTCCGCAAACAACCGCACGTAAAGCATTTTTTAGCGTTCAAGATGAAGAAAATAATCATGTTTACCAAACAGGTGTCGAGTTGCCATCTCAACCAGGTGTAATGCAGTTAAAACTACCACCCGATGCACCTGGACTAAAAGCTAATAAAAACTACAAATGGTCTTTGGTAATGATATGTACCGCAGATTTAGAGCCAGACAGCCCATTTGTAAGTGGATGGATTCGTCGGGTTGAATATAAAACTAACATCAGAAATAACAGTAAAACTATAACCCTAGACTCTGTATCTAAGTTAGCTGAGACAGGCATTTGGTACGATACACTTGCAACGTTGGCACAATTGCGAATAAATCAACCTAATAACCAGCTATTAGCAACATCTTGGCAAGAACTTCTAGACTCGGTTGGTTTGGATGCAATTGCAAACGAACCGTTGGTACACTAACACCAACTCCCAATTGTAATTATTTTTTAATTTAACTTCAAAGCTTGCGGATGTGGTTCCAACTAAAAAAACGACTTTGGCAATGGCGTGTTGTCTTAATAACATCTCCCAGCGTAGCAATCATAATTATTGCCGGGAGTATGTTGGGATGGTTTCAGCTATTAGAATGGGCAACACTAGAGCAGTTTTTCGCGATGCGTCCGCAAAAACCACCTGAAAAGCGCGTACTAGTTGTTACTTTTGACGAAAAAGACATTACCAATACAGGTAAAGCATTAATACCTGATGGTGTTATTGCCTCTGCAATCACAAAAATCAGGCGCCAAAATCCTGCTGTCATTGGTATGGATATCTACCGAGACTTACCAGTGGTATCAGGGCATAAACAACTAGTTGATGTCATGAAAAGCACACCTAATTTGATTGGGGTTAAACAATTAGCAGGGCAAGGAGTGGCGCCTCCCCAAACTTTAGCTTTATTAGACCGTGTAGCACTCGCAGATTTTGTATTAGACTCAGACGGGAAAGTGCGACGAGGCTTGTTGACGGCAGGAGATAAAAATGGAAATATCTACGAAAGTTTAGCTGTACGCTTAAGCCGAATGTATTTAGAACCCAAAGGAATAGAATTAAAAGCACTAGACGAAAGTGGCACTATTCTCGGTTTGGGTAAAGCTGTCTTTCAACCACTCCAGAAAAATCAAGAATTTAATTATCATGGCGCCGACTTGGGAGGATACCAAATTCTCCTTGATTACCGTGGTTATCAAGATAAATTTGAAACAGTCACACTACAAGATGTACTGAGTGACTCAGTTCCTTCATATAAAATAAATTCACGCATTGTTTTGATAGGCTCAATAGCTCCTAGCAGCAATGACTTTCATAGCGTTGGCTTTAAACGTGGTTGGCACCAATACCAACGAATGCCGGGAGTAATTATTCATGCCAACTTAACAAGTCAAATTTTGAGCGCGGCAATTGATGGAACACCTTTACTACGTGGATTATCTTTACCAGCCACATGGGTTTGGATTTTTAGCTGGTCATTGTTTGGTAGTTCGGTTAGCTGGCAATTATTGAAAGTCAGAGCATCATACAAAAAACTCTTTCCAGGATTGTTACTGCTTGGAATTATATTTTCTGCTGGTGTAATACTAGTTTTTAACTTTACTAGTTTCACATTCGGTTGGTGGATTCCTTCGATTTCGCCAATTTTAGCATTACTTGTATCTACAGTTATTAGCACCATCTATCATAAACAGTTTCAACTCGAACAAGCTAATCTTCAGCTTCAAGAATACTCACGTACCCTTGAGCAAAAAGTTTACTTACGTACACGTGAACTAGCTTTAGCTAAAGAAAGTGCGGATATTGCGAACCAAGCTAAAAGCGAATTTTTGGCTTCGATGAGTCATGAGTTGCGAACTCCTCTTAATGGTATTCTGGGATACGCCCAAATTCTTCAACGTTCTCAAACTATGGCGAAGCGCGAGCTTGATGGTGTAAATATTATTCAGGAATGTGGCACACATCTTTTGAGTTTAATTAATGATATTTTAGATTTATCCAAAATAGAAGCGCGTAAATTAGAATTACACAATAGTAATTTTCATTTTTATTCATTTTTAACAGGCATTATTGAAATGTGCCGAATTCGAGGGGAGCAAAAAAATATTGTTTTCGTTGCTAATCTAGATGAACAGCTACCTGTGGCTATTAATGCTGATGAAAAAAGATTACGACAAATTTTAATTAACTTGATTGGTAATGCAATTAAGTTTACTGATGAAGGGCAAATTTCTTTTAATGTTAATTTATTAAATTCCAGGACAAATGAACAACAAATCTTAATTAATAAAATTCGCTTTGAAATCATTGACACTGGAGTTGGAATGTCTACAGAGCAAATAGAAAAGATTTTTCTACCATTTGAACAAGCCGGAGAGAATAGAAAGCAGTCTGAAGGAACGGGACTTGGGTTAGCTATTAGTTCTAAAATTACCGAACTGATGGGTAGCAAAATAAATGTTGAAAGTCAACTAGGCGCCGGAAGCCGATTTTGGTTTGATGTTGATTTAATCGTTTCGCGCAAATTAGTCAAACCTCCAATGATACAGCCAATTAAAAACATAATTGGTTTTCGAGGTGATAAAAAGAAAATACTTGTTGTTGATGACCAATGGGAAAACCGCTCGGTAATTACTAACTTGTTGGCGCCGATTGGTTTTGATTGTTTTGAAGCAAGCAACGGTAAAGAAGCATTATTGCAAGCTGAACAAATATATCCTGATTTAATTATTACGGATTTAGCAATGCCAGTAATGGATGGTTTTGAGCTAATGCGAGCCATTAAAAAATATCAAAGTTTACAAGAAACGATACTTATTGTTTCTTCTGCTAGTGCTTTTGAAACCGATAAAAATAATAGTTTATCAGCAGGTGGAGATGATTTTATTCCAAAACCTATTCAGCTTGATTTGTTATTAAACATGTTACAAAAATATTTAAATCTGGAATGGATTTATATAGATAAACCAGAGCCAATTAAGAATGATGCGCTCCTCAATCAAGAGTTAGTACTTCCACCTGCAAATGATTTAGATAAAATTCTTGACCTTGCGATGCGAGGGAATGTTAAAGACATTCATAAAATATTGGATATACTGGAAAGCAGGGGTGAAGAATTTACTCCTTTTGTCTGGAAAGTGCGAGAACTAGCTGATAGTTATCAACCTAAAAAGATTAAAATATTTATTCAAACTATTAGTCAAGCCAAATTATGAAACAAAACACATTTAATAAAGCCACTATTTTAATAGTAGACGACAATCAAAATAATCTAAAAGTATTATGTGAGGCAATTGCAGATTCTGGTTGGGAAATTTTAGTAGCCAATGATGGTGAAAGCGCTATAGAACAAGCTCACTATGCTCATCCAGACCTTATATTACTCGATGTCATGATGCCAGGAATCGATGGATTTGATACTTGCCAACATCTTAAATCTAATTCCTTAACTCGTGAAATTCCAATTATTTTTATGACTGCTTTATCTGATACAATCGATAAAGTTAAAGGTCTTTCTATTGGTGGTGTTGATTATGTTACAAAGCCATTTCACACCGAAGAAGTCTTAGCTCGCATTAATGTACATCTTCAACTACGCTATTTAAATAAACAACTTGAAGAGCAAAAGCTAGATTTAGAAAAGCGTGTTGCAACACGTACTAATGAACTATCGCAAGCACTACACGAATTGCAGCAATCTCAACTACAGCTAGTACAAAGCGAAAAAATGTCAACACTAGGTCAATTAGTTGCTAGCGTTGCACATGAAATAAATAATCCGGTTGGATTTATTACAGGTAATTTAAGTCACTTAGCAGATTATACTCATAAAATAATTAATCATTTACAAATTTATCGTCGTCATTATTGTGAACCAGCTATAGAAATTACTCAGAATGAAAAAGAAATTTGTTTAGATGAGTTAATTAAAGAAATTCCAGACGTTATCTCTTCAATGGAAGTTGGAATTGATAGAATTTCTAACATCAGTACCAGTTTAAGAAATTTTTCGCGTTCGGATACTTCTAGTAAAGTTGAATTTGACATTCATCAAGGAATTGAAAGTACTTTAATGATTTTAAAACCTCGTTTGAAGTCAAATAAAAAGCATCCACAAATAGAAATTATCAAACAGTATGGTAATTTGCCTTTTGTTAACTGTTATCCTGGACAGCTTAATCAAGTTTTTATGAATGTTGTTTCTAATGCTATAGATGCTTTAGAAGAATCTGTGGAATTTTTAGAAAAGAAAGAAAAAAATCAAGCTATTTTAACAATAAATATTATTACCAAACAAGAGAATAAAGAGTGCGTTAGCATTTCAATTAAAGATAATGGATTAGGAATGAGTCCAGAAACAGAAGCAAGAATTTTTGACCAATTTTTTACTACAAAATCTATCGGTAAAGGAACAGGTTTAGGATTATCAATTAGTCGGCAAATTATTGAAAAGCATGGAGGAACAATTTATTGTATCTCTAATTTAGGACAAGGTACAGAATTTACCATTAAAATTCCAATTTTTTAATTATTTAATCCAATTTAAAATAAATTATATAATTATATCAACTTTATAAAAAACCATACTATTCTCATTAGAAATTATCGACTAAAATAATTCATTACAATTAGCGTGAGTATGATCAATCTCAAAAAATATGTTAATCTAATTACTAGTACAAAACGAATAAGTATTTTTTTAATTCGTCCACTGTTCCAATTCATTATTGGATTTTTAGCTTTTTTGCTGGTAGTAAATATGGCGCCTACAAATGCAAATAAGCACGAATTATCGCATGTTTTAGCTCAATCTACTCAGCAAAATTTAAGCCCCACTATTCAAAGTTCTACATCATCTCTTGACCAAGGTAGAATTCGATATGAAGCTGGACGTTTTAACGAAGCAGCCAACATCTGGCAACAAGCAGCAGTTAATTATAAACGTCAAGGAGATATAAATAATCAAGCATGGACTTTAAGTTACTTATCGCTTGCTTACCAAAATTTAGGAGAGTGGAAAAAAGCTCAAACTGCAATTGACGATAGCTTAAAAATACTACAGAATAACTCGAACAAAACCGTAAATCCTCTATTATTAGCAGTCGTTTTAAATACTGAAGGTAGCTTAAAAATTTCTATTGGGCAACCCGAAGCTGCCTTAAAAAGCTGGCAAAAAGCAGAGCAAGCTTATACAGCAGCGAACGATATATTCGGTCAATTTGGTAGCAAAATCAATCAAGCTCAAGCATTGCAAGCTCTAGGTTTATACCGTCGTGCTAAAGACGTTTTAACAGAAGTTGATAAAAAATTAGTTAATCAACAAGATTTATCGCTCAAACTCAAAGCTTTACGAAGTTTGGGTGTTGCGCTGCAAGTTGTTGGTGATTTACAGCAGTCTGAAAAGGTTTTAAAAGAAAGTCTTATTATTAGCCAGAAATTAGGTTCAATTGCTGACACAAGTGAAATTCTATTTAGTTTGGGCAATACTAAACGTAGCTTGCCACAAAACGAAGAAGCTGTCTCTTATTATAAACAATCTTTTTCAATAGCTACCAATCCTAGAGTTCAGGTAGAAGCTTTACTTAACCAATTAAGTATCTATGTTGAAACATCAAAAATAAACGAAGCTGTTGAGCTTGTACCAAAAATAAAACCGCTATTATCAAAGCTTCCTACGAGTCGGATGTCAATTTACGCAAAAGTTAATTTTGCTACAAGTATTAAGCATTTACCCCAGAAAGACAACACTACACCTTGGCAATATCAGGCAGCTGAAATTTTAGCTCTTGCAATAAAAGATTCTGAAAATATAGGTGATTTACGCGCTAAGTCCTACTCTTTAAACGAGCTAGGAAAATTATACGAGTCTTCGCAGCAGCCAGATTTAGCCTTAAAATTGAGTAATGAAGCTTTTTCTATTGCACAAGCCATTAATGCTTCTGATATTGCCTACCAAGCTGCTTGGCAAATTGGGCGCCTAAATAAAAGTGAAGGTAATATTGAAGTTGCATCGAGAGCATATAGCTCTGCTGTAGAAATTCTCAAATCACTACGTAGCGATTTAGTAGCAGTAAATCCGAATATTCAGTTTTCGTTTCAAGAAAGCGTTGAACCTGTTTATCGCGAATATGTATCATTACTACTAACCTCAAACCCGAATCAAAAAAACCTTAAAACAGCACGGGAAATTATAGAAGCGTTGCAACTTGCCGAACTCGATAATTTTTTCCGTGAAGCTTGTATTGATGCCAAACCGCAACAAATCGATAAAATCGATACACAAGCAGCAGTAATATATCCAATTATCTTACAAGACCGCCTGGAAGTCATTTTGTCAATGCCCAATGGTGAAGCACTTTCAAGTTACCGTACACAGCTTGGGCAAAGCGACATTGAAAATACAATAAAATTAATGCGTCAATCGCTTAATCCTGTATTCTCTAATGACTTAAGATTAAAGGCATCACAACAACTATATAACTGGCTAATTCGTTCAGCAGAAGAAAAATTAGCAAGTCACGGTATTAAAACTTTAGTTTTTGTACTTGATGGTTCGCTTCGCAATATCCCAATGGCTGCTTTATACGATGGCAAACAATACTTATTAGAAAAATATAATGTTGCACTGTCTCCTGGCTTACAAATTATGCGCTCGCAATCTGTAAATAATAGGCGTCTAAAAGTAATCGCAGCAGGGTTAAGCGAAGCAAATCAAGGATTTAAAGCATTACCTGCCGTCAAATCTGAAGTCACAAAAATTTCTTATAAGTTGTCAACAAAGCTACTACTTAATGATAAATTTACTGACTCCAATTTAAAAAATTTAATCAAATCTACACCTTTTTCTGTCTTGCATTTGGCAACGCATGGCCAATTTAGTAGCAGGTCAGATGACACATATATTGTCACTTGGAATGGCAGAATTAACGTTAAGGATTTAGATGAACTATTAAAAGTTCGTTCTGAACCTGAGTCAGTACCTGTAGATTTAATTGTTCTCAGTGCTTGTCAAACTGCTAAAGGTGATAACCGTGCAATTCTAGGATTAGCTGGAGTCGCTGTGCGTTCAGGCGCCCGTAGTACTATAGCAACTTTATGGGCAGTACAAGACGAGTCAACCGCAAAATTTATGGTGGAATTTTATAAACAACTCAGTACTCCTGGTATCACTAAAGCTCAAGCATTACGTAACACTCAAATTACATTCTTAAAAGATAGAGACTTTTTACATCCATTTTACTGGGCGCCGTTCGTTTTAATTGGTGACTGGCTTTAAGAAACCGGGTTACTTCTATTTCGATATCAAAAACCCGGTTTCTGGCTCATTAACAGCTTCTAATGGTAAGAAAATAGTCATAACTTCACCGTGTTTAGGACGCTGACGTACAATTAACTTACCGCCTATAGCTTGAAATAAATGTTTTGTCGCTGCCAAATTTAAACTAATGGTTCCAGTTTCTGGTTGAAACATCAGTAACTGACCGATAGCTTTGCGAATTGGTGGTGTACATTCATGTTTGTTAGCATTTGTATCATCACCTTGTAACAAAGGCAGTAGTTGTAACTTAAGCTGGTTGCCAGCAGTGACAAACTGCACTTGAAGTTGGCTACCAGAAGGTAAATTTCGAGCAAAGTTCTCAATCAAATTGGTGAGAACTCTATCCAACATATTAGGGTTACTTATAACTGTTGGTAGCTTTTGCGGTAAAACTACATTTAAATTTAAATTACGACGGCTTGCTGCTTGTTGCCAACGAGGAATACTTTCTTGTAATACTTGCTCTAAACACATTGGAGTTAACTGTGTCCCGGAACTACCCGACGTATTAGATGTTTCTAATTCCGCTGCTCTAAACAATAACTCCATCCGGTCAATTTGCTCTGTACACTCTGCATCTATCATCTGTAGTCGCTTAATGACATTCGCCGGCAAATCTTTATATTTAAGTAATAACCGTGTCATTGTACGAATAGTTGCCAAAGGAGTACGAACTTCGTGAGCAAAAGCTTGGAGAAGTTCTACGTCAGAACGGTATGAACTAGCTGAGGAAATTGGGACGTGATGAGATTGATTTCCATCGCTTTCTACAACTAGTGAATCATCTCTATCATTAGTAGAAGCTGATTTTATATCTTTGTTTTCAGAAAACTCTGTTAAAAGCAATTGGCTAAACTGTGTTACTACCCTAAAATCAGGCGCCACTTCTCCATACTTTTGTACTAAAGAAGCTAAATTAGCGAATTCATCAGGGTTAACCAACATGATGCGCGCACCTAAAGCTTTCCAAGCTTGTTGTACGACTTCGGGGTCAAACGAAAATGAAAATAATCTATTACCATTTTCATCTTCACCCAAAACCAGCACTAATTGAAAGGTATTTGTAAACACTAAGCAAAATTGTTCTGAACCTAATGGGTCTTGTGCAAGTAACGGCAGTACAGGTTCAGATGGATGCGAACTTAATTCTGGTACTTTTACAGTAGGCATCTGAAACGGCATTAACGCTAACGGGTTAAATGGCTTTGCTGTAAAAGTAATTGTTTGAAGATTCTGGGTTAGTTCAAGCTGGCTAAAAAGCGGTGCGGGCGCAGCTAAAACTAAGCCTTGAGTGTTATCATTAATACTATTGCCGAGTGTATTTAACAGTAATTTTTCGGTTGCTGCTAAACTCAGGCACCATTGACTTTCCGCTTTTGCAGAGCAAGCAGGCGCCATAGGTGTTTGGTTGGCGGCTAAAATATCACTCAGGCTTGGCAGAATCCATTTATACACAATTTTTCACCCCTTCAGAGAGAGCGCGATATCAATAGGTTTGATAAGCATACACAACTACTACGAGGTTATATGCATTTACGTCTGTCTGAAAGTCGTAGAACCGAACATTCAGAGGGCGATTTCCGCGCAAATACCCACTTTGGCAATTAAAAATTCACACTTGTTCATATTGTACATAAGTTTTAATCACTAATTGATTAGTATCTATTGACGATTCGTTTATCTTCCATTTCCATCAATTGATAGATATTGAACCATTCCCTGTGATTGATGGAATTAAGCTTTAAACGAAGCAAAACTATAGTATTGATTGTCCTTTATAAACTCCTCACATTCGACGTACACCTTACCCAGTAGTTTATTGGAACGGATGAAAATGAAAAAACTAATTCCATTACTCATCAGTAGCGTACTAGTTGCAGGGGTCGCCGCTTGTGAGTCTGGCTCCAAAACAAGCGCTGACGCACCTAATAATACTAACGAAGCTGCACAAGCACCAGCAAAAGAAGCTTCTCAACAAGCTCAAAACGACGCTACAAGTCAAGTACGCCAAGACCAGCTTAATTCAGACATTCGTGCGCGTGAGCAACGCAATAACGCTACAGGTGGCGATGATGAACGTGATGGCGATGATTTAGAAAGTGAAGTTCGCAGTAAGTTAGAGGCAAATCTACCAGCTAGTCGTTTAAAAGTTGATGAGGACGACGGTACAATCGTCATTACCGGAACAGTGCCAACGCAAGAGCAATTAAACAAAATTCCGACTTTAGCACAAGAAATTAAAGGCGTTACAGGTGTAAAAGTAGATGCTAAAGTGGCGCCTGGTCAGTAACTAAAAGACATATCTTGGGATATCTTGTGGAACAGGCATCCTTGCCTGTTTCATGTGCTGGGTGTTTGCTTGGATGCCCACTCCACAAGAGGGTAATGTAATATAAAATACTTATTTTTAATTTAGACTACTAATTGACTAATAAAAACATTGCAATAAAATAGTTCAGTTAAAGCGCGTCTAGAGATAGCAGATTTTCTTAAATCTGTTAGTATCTATTCACCATTGATAAAGATATTTAACAGTTTAGTACTCAGTTATTTGAGTGCTTAACTCAAATGCCTTTGCCATTTCACATTTAAGTTTGTTTTAAGATTTGCTCCTCAGCACCGCACACCCTATTAACTAATCGCTGTTCATTACTCAATTTGGAGATAATAATGAAAAAGATAATCCCATTTTTAGTTAGCGGTATTTTGATGGTTGGTGCCGTAGCTTGCCAACAAGATGCCTCGAAAACTTCGGACGCAGGCACTACTAATGAAGCTCCTGCAACCACTGCAAAAGAAGCAACTTCCAAAACTGCTGACAACGCTAAAACTGCTGTTACAGATACAGCTACTAAAGCGACTAATGCTGCTAAAAGTACTGCCAATGGCGCCAAGACAGCAGTAACGGGAGCAGGTGGAGTAAAAACCATCGTTAAAAACCGTTTAGAAGAAAAGTTTCCTGGCAGCAAACTATCTGTAGAAGAGAAAGAAGGTGTATTAACAGTTAAAGGTACCGTACCTGATGAAGCAACCCTCAAGAAAATTGAGCCTGCTATAAAAGAGTACAAGTTCCAAGGCGTTAAAACCGTTAAGGTTGAAGCTACTGTTGCTGGTAAAAAAGCACAATAAGTAGTTTCAATAAAAGCCAATAATCAAATAAATATATTATGGGACTTACTAATACGTGTAAGTCCTATTTTTTAATAAGTTAGTTCATCGAGTTAATTCGCGCCAAGTAATTGCGCCTACTATTCCATCGGCAGTTAAACCACGTCGAGCTTGAAAAGCTTTAACTGCACTTTCTGTTATGGCGCCAAACGAGCCATCAATAGCAACAGGATAGCCATTAGAGCGTAATAGCCTTTGCAATACTCTAACAGACTCACCCGAATTGCCGAAACGTAAAGTAGGTAGCCCATTAGTGTTGGCTAGTAATCGCATAGTTGGTTGTTGAGATTCTGAGGTTTCCATATTAAATCCTTTATAAAATCTTAATGCGTGTAGTTTCAACCGTATTGCTTTGGCTTTATCGCTTACCCACAAGTTAATTACTTGCTATAGAAACTACAAACATGATTTATATAAATACGGAAATAAAACAAAGAAACCAGGTTTCCTCAAGAAAGCTGGTTTCTAATAAATCTCAACTTGTAATAATTACAACTGAGGTACAAACTGTAGTTTTTCAGGGACTTCGGCGTATTCTGCTACAATTTGACGGAATTCTTCACCATCGATAGTTTCTTTTTCGATAAGCAAATCTACTAAACGGTCACATGCGGTGCGGTGTTCGCGCATGATTTTCTTCGCGTTTGCGTAGCACTCATCAACAATGGTATGTACTTGTGCATCAATACGCGCTGCAATTGATTCAGAATATTCTGAGCGTGTTGTCCAGTCACGACCAAGAAAAACTTCACCTTGTTGACTTTCTAAGCAAAGAGGCCCTAATTCGGACATCCCGAACCTTGTTACCATTTGACGTGCCATTCCAGTTACCTGCTGCAAGTCATTTCCGGCACCAGTAGTTACTTCTGCGCTGCCAAATATAACTTCTTCAGCGGCACGACCACCTAATGCTCCAGTAATTCTTGCACGTAGTTGGGCACGAGTTACTAAGCCCATTTCTTCATTAGGAGTAAACCAGGTTAAACCTTGAGCTTGTCCACGTGGAATTAAGGTAACTTTTTGTACAGGGTCATGGTCTTTGAGCAGGGTACCAATGAGCGCATGTCCAATTTCATGGTAAGCAATTAATCTCTTGCTCTTACCATCTACTAACGGTGTACCTTCCATACCCGCAACAACACGGTCAACTGCATCATCAATTTCTAAAAGCGTGATGGCATCTTTACGACGACGAGCAGTCAAAATTGCAGCTTCGTTGAGCAAGTTGGCTAAGTCGGCGCCTGTAAAACCAGGTGTGCGACGTGCAATAGTTTCTAATGAAACACTTGCATCCAACTTCTTGTTACGTGCGTGGACTTTTAATACTTCTAAACGACCTTTAATATCTGGTGCATCAACTGTTACCTGACGGTCGAAGCGTCCAGGACGTAATAACGCAGCATCAAGGACATCAGGACGGTTGGTAGCAGCAATAATAATGATGCCTGTGTTACCTTCAAAACCATCCATCTCGGTGAGTAGCTGGTTAAGAGTTTGTTCACGTTCATCATTACCACCACCAATACCTGCACCACGTTGACGACCTACTGCATCAATTTCATCAATGAAGATAATACAAGGTGCATTGTCTTTGGCTTTTTTGAATAAATCGCGAACACGCGAAGCACCCACACCAACAAACATTTCTACAAATTCTGAACCTGAAATACTAAAGAACGGTACACCCGCTTCACCAGCAATTGCTTTCGCAAGCAATGTTTTACCTGTTCCTGGAGGTCCTACTAAAAGTACTCCTTTAGGAATACGGGCGCCAACAGCAGTAAATTTTTCAGGTTGTTTCAAGAAAGTAACAACTTCTTGAAGCTCTTCTTTAGCTTCTTCAATACCAGCGACATCATCAAACTTAACGCCAGTTTTCGCTTCCATCGCGAACCTAGCTCTCGACTTCCCAAAGTTCATGGCTTGACCAGGACCACCAGGAAGATTGCTCGAACGTCGGAACAAAAAGAATAATCCCGTAATCAATAGTACTGGGAAAATCAAATTGCCCAACAATCCCCAAATAGCTCCATCATTCCGCACTGGATGAGCATCAAAGTTAATATTTTTCTCTTTGAGCTTGCTTATTAGCTCTGGTGCGCTTGCAGGCAAATCAACTCGTACCCGTTGAATACGATTATCAAGTGCTGGGTCAAAAGCCTCAACAATCGCAGTTCTACCACCTTCATAAAAATCAACACTCGATACCCGATTCGCATCCAAATATTCTAGAAAGCGACCGTAGGTCATGCGTGTACTGGCTGTATTTTTGGTCATTTCAGCCGGAGCGCTTGCAAAAGCTCCTTGCCAAAAGAAAAAGCCAATAACTAAAGCGGGTAGTGTCCAGAGTAGCAGTACTCTCCAGGAAAATTTCATTTTAACTTGTCGTTCCTCTTTGCAATACAACTTTGTGCAATAACCGCGCTATACACTCGGTTACGGAATCGCGCTTAAACGGATGTTTCTTAATCCATTATGTTTAACTTGGATGCGTGACGCGGCTGTGATAACACGACGCTCGTATTACGACATTACCGTAACGTCAACACGAATCTTAATTAAATTTAACTTAATTCTTATTAATTGTACTAGACATTACTCAAAGATGGTGACTGGATTCCCGACTATGGCAACTAAAAGTCGGGAATTACACCATCTACAACTGACTACTTACCTTCTGTGATTTGTAACGTATAAGGAATGTAACTATTTTTTCGGTACGAACCAATCCAGACGTTATAGGTTCCAGGTAGCCATTCACCGATGATACCGGGGTTTTTCCCATCTAAATCATCGTTACACCAGGCGCCACCGGGACCTTTAACAATTAAAGTAGTATCGGCTGGACTCTCAACTCGTAACTTTAAATATTCAAATCGATTTTTTAGCTCAATAGTATGGTCTGGTTTCTCATCAAAAAAGCCAGCACACGGACCAGTTGGTGTGTCTGGTGAGTTTGTAATGCGTTTACCTGGAATTTCTCCACCACTCATTCCCCTTACTGTTACTGGGTCTGGTCCAAATTTTTGCCCTATAGTCACATCACCAAATATAGCCGCCTCTTGTGCGCGTACATGAGTATTAATTATCGAGGTGACAGCGACGGTTACTAACAAAAATGATAGTTTAAAAGTTTTATTTAACACAGCGTCAGAAGTTTAATTGCATAGTACTCTAAGTGTGATAGATGACATCTATGCTACGTGATTTGTTCCAGATGAAGATTCATTTGCTACTAAATGTAGGGTGGGCACTGCCCACCTTACTACTAGTTGATTAGTTGTAACGCAGTTTTTATACGTAACACATCGGCGCCATTTTGGTGGAGTAATAACCATGATTGTACCAAGTCTGGCCCGTGGGTTTCCCCTGTTAGAGAAGCACGCACAGCTTTCATGACAGCAGGTTTTTTAAGGTTATGAGCTTTCATTACCTGTTTAATAATGTCTTGCACTGAATTTTCGGCAAGTTCTTGTGTATTATCTAATGCTGTTAACACAGATTCCAAAGCATTCTTAGAACCATCTTGTTGTAATTGAGCTTTTGCTTCTTCGTTGTATTCAATGTCATTAAAGAAGGGTTTGCTAATTTCTACTGCATCTGTTAAGCGGGTTAAACTGGCGCCAATTAAAGCGGTGAGTTTTTCCAACCATTCTTGAGGACGCCCTTTAACATCATAACCAGCCTCTTCCCAATATGGAATTAGCATAGTAATTAACTTTTCGGTAGGCATTGCGTGAATATACTGGCTATTAATCCAATCTAACTTTGCCCAGTCAAATTTGGCGCCAGCTTTATTAACTCGTTCAAAGCTGAATTGTTTAGCAGCTTCTTCTAAAGTAAATATTTCTTGCGTTGAGTCAACAGGAGACCAACCCAACAGAGTCATATAGTTAACTAACGCTTCAGCGACAAAACCCATTTTTTGGAAATCAGAAATTGACGTTACACCGTCGCGCTTCGATAATTTACGCCCTTCTTGGTTCAAAATGAGGGGTGTATGAGAAAATTCTGGAACTTGGGCGCCAAAAGCTTCGTATAGTAAAATTTGCTTGGCTGTATTCGCAATATGGTCTTCACCGCGAATAACATGGCTAATTTGCATATCCATGTCATCAACAACCACAGCAAAATTATAAAGTGGTTGTCCCACTCCATCTTCTGCCGCGCGTGCAATTACCATATCACCTCCCAAGTCGCTTCCTTTCCATACAACTTGACCACGCACTAAATCATTCCATACTATTTCTCGGTCGTCATCGATTTTAAAGCGAATTACAAAGCTACGTCCTTCGGCTTTAAACGCATCTTCTTGCTCTTTTGTCAAGTTACGGTGACGATTATCATAACGAGGCGCCTCATTTTTGGCTTTTTGGAGTTCGCGCAATGTCTCAAGTTCATCGGAAGTTGTATAGCAGCGATAAGCAAGACCATTGTCTAATAACTTTTTTACTGCCTCTTTATATAAATCTAAACGTTTCGATTGAAAAAATGGCCCCTCATCCCAGTTCAACCCTAACCAGCGCAAACCCTCAAATATATTTTCTGTAAATTCGTCTTTTGAGCGTTCTTCGTCAGTGTCTTCGATACGCAGAATAAATTTACCATCAGAATGGCGCGCGAATAACCAGTTAAATACAGCAGTCCTAGCTGTTCCTATATGTAAATTTCCAGTTGGACTAGGTGCAATACGAACTCTTACTGTCACAAGTTTTTCTCTCTTAAATTAATTGTGGGGAAGCAAAACTTATTATATAGTTACAGCCATTGTCCGCCACGAAACCGCCAACGTACAAATATAATCCGCATTAAGCTTTGCGAAGCGATAAACACTGCTAACCATACAGCGCTATAATGTAGCAAAAACATTCCTGGGTCTAATTGCTCTTTAGGTATAGGAATTGGAAGAAAACCAAATAGCTTTGCTCCACAGAAAACAAACACTATTTCCCATACTCCCGCTATTAATTGGTATGCTGCGGGCCAGTCTCTATCCCAGCGATACTTTTGTATTTGGTCATAGACAACATCCCAAATAATCCCAAAAACAGCGACATAACCTAGTATCCAGTAATATATCGACCCTGGACTGCCGCCGATTAAACCTGCTACAAAAGGTAACGAGACAATAACACCAACCGTTGCAAGTAACAATAAGCGAGTTTGCCAGCGACCAAATAGAGTAGGAGTCATAAAGAGTTAAAAGTGCTGAGTGCTAATTTAGGAGTTAGGAGTGCTGTCATTCTGAACGTAGTGAAGAATCTATAAGATACTCAGCACTCAGAACTCAGCACTTTCCACTTTAGATAGTGGTTCCCAATTTATAACTTGTTCTAATAAAGTTTTATAGCCTAGAGTGCTGGGATGTAACCCATCTTCACCGATACGTTGATTAATCCAGTCTTGGCCGTGTGCTATCCAAGTGTCGAAAATATCAAGATAGGGTATTCCCCTTTCTACACAAGCTATGCGAATTGCTTCTTTATAACGATATTGGTCGGCGTGATTATAGTATAAACAATCTAAGAATGGCATTTTACTTTCGTTGACAGGCGCCATTCCCACAAAAAACACTGGACATAACCGTTGTGCTTGTTCGAGTAATATAGCGATTTCAAGTTCAAAGCGGTTAAAGTCGGTATAGTTTTTACCATCAATACGGCCAACACGTGCGGAGTCATTAACCCCTACAGAAAGAATAATTAAATCAGGAACACGATTTCGCAACTCTCCACGATGGCGAAACTCAACCTCTAAACGTTGGGCAACTTGCATCGTTCTATCACCCCGCACTCCCAGGTTATACAATACATGACCAGGACTATCAGGTAACATCCAAGTGCGGCGTAATCTTTCTACCCAACCACCGCCTTCAGGGTCGCCAAAACCATATATTAAACTATCCCCTAGCGCGACAATCTTTTTCGGTTGAATTTGAGGTTTTGCTGGTCGAAACGACAATTGCATTGGGGAAGGTGTTAAGAAAGTTTGCATGTTAAATATTTTAAGTTTTTATCTCTTCAAAATACTATACATTTCTACACCATTTCCTCTACATCTCTCCAAAAACCCAAAAAAACCTCGTAATAGTAGCTTTAGTTACTTCTTTCTCCCAACCCTAAGTAATATTCTCCTCCGGAGACACTCTGTGAACTCAAAAAACGCGGGAATAAATAGCTCGGTGGTTAGCCGAGCTGCAACGAAGGTCACTAAGTATGTGAGGTGATTGCAATATCTGTATTATTGTCATAAGTATTATTTACAGTCATGTACCGTGCGCTACAATAATTATTTCTTTACATTTTTATATAAATCCCCCCTCAAACTATTTTTTCTCAGCTTTAGTACATTTTAACTCACCAAACTTAGGACTCCACCAGCCCTTAGCCGTATTAAAATAAGCTGCATCTTTATGTTTACTATCGTTCCGCGAGTCTGGGTTAGAACACCGCAGCATTTTTTTATCTTGCCCGTCTTTCGTATAGCTGTACTCTTCCAAAGGTTTCTTACACACCGGACAAGGAAATTTTGTCAAATTAGCTGCTTTAGCTGGTGACTTTTGAGATTTTGCCACAGTTTTGGCGCCACCATCTGTTTTTGCAGCCTCACCATTAGATGAGCGAGGCGCCTCCCATGATTTGCTATAATCACTCCAAAATAGAACTACATTGTCGCATCCACTTACACACTTCAGAAAATATTTTTTCTTAACTTTACTGCTGGGTATTTTGGCTAAGTTATTTTTGCACTCAGGACACTTGCTGCGAGAAGTTTCATATTTACGTTGAGTTGTGCTTCCAGCATTCTTTACATTGGATGGAGTAATAGGTACTGTTTTGGCTTTGGCAATCGCAGGGGCAAAATAATTTTGATTCCAGTCAATGAGATAACGTTGCCAAGCTTGTTTACCCGAAGCGATTGTATCTAGCACATCTTCCATTTTGGCGGTAAACTCGGTCTCTAATAAATCTGGTAATGCTTTCTGTAAAAAATCATCGACTTCTAACCCTAGTGTTGTCGGGTGTAATATATCTTTGGCTAACTCTATATAAGTACGTTTTTTGAGGGTGGCAATCGTGGGAGAATATGTACTTGGGCGCCCAATCCCTTTACGCTCCATTAATTGCACTAATTTGGGTTCGGTGTAACGTGGTGGTGGTTGAGTTTTTTTCTTTTCGTGACCTGCGTCTTCTAAAGTTAATTCTTGCCCTTGCTGTAAATTGGGTAAAAGTGTGTCTTTACTTAAGTTCGACCAGTAACGTGCGTAACCGAGAAACTCCACGACTTGACCTCTGGCTTGCCATAAGATATCACCCGACTGTGTAATAATCAAGGTTTTTCTGAGTTGAGCAGCACAACACTGCGAAGCTACCGCACGCTTCCATATCATTACATACAAGCTAAATTCATCATTTGTTAACTCAAGTCGTAACTGTGCTGAAGGTTTAAATACATCTGTAGGACGAATAGCTTCGTGACCTTCTTGAGCGGTTTTGCTACTGCGATGTTTGGCTGTATTCTTAGGAACGTTTTGCGGGTCGTTCTGCTGTAACCACTTGCGTGCGCTATCGCAAAACTCAGGACTTAACATTACAGAGTCAGTCCGCATGTAAGTAATTAAACCTGCTTCATACAGCTTTTGTGCGACTTGCATGGTTTTGTCAGGAGAAAATTTCAACCTCGAACCAGCAGCTTGCTGTAATGACGAAGTGATAAATGCTGGAGGGGGTTGACGGTAAGTAAGTTTTCCTTCGTATTGAACAACATGGTGAGGATGACGTTTTGCTTCTTCAACTAAACGGTCAGCTTCTTGTTCAGAAAGAACGCGCGTTGATTCAGGCGCCTGTGTATCATTTTTAGTAGCAGCGTCATCATTAACATCTTCTTGGTTAGCTGGCGCCTCGGTTTGAGTATTTAATAAAGCTTTATAAAAAGCTCTAAACCCCTCAGCATAGTCAACCCATACACTCCAGTAATCTTGGGGTACAAATGTTTGGATTTCCCTTTCACGCTGACATATTAAATGTAAAGTGGCACTTTGGACTCTACCGACACTTTTGGCACCATTATTTAATGCCCAAACTAAAGGACTTCCTTTATAACCAACTAACTTATCTAAACAATCGCGACACAAACCGGCGCCAATTAAATTCAAATCAAGCTTTCTGGGATTTGCAATTGCCGCACGCACAGCAGCTTCGGTAATTTCTGTATATACGACACGTTTCGGTTCTCTGAGTCCCAACGCTTCTTTAAGATGCCAAGCAATAGTTTCACCTTCTCGGTCTGGGTCAGTTGCTAAAACGACTTCCTGCACTTGGGAACAAGCAGACTTTAGTTTTTGTATTGTTTCCTTCGCTTGACTATCGCGCGCTACATAACGACACTTCACACTGTTGTCGTCCATAGTAAAACCCAGCGAATCCTCTCCTTCATCACTAAGTTGACGAATATGACCGCAACTTGCACGAACTATCCAGTCGGCGCCGAGAATTTGACTAAGCTTCTTGACTTTACCAGGAGATTCTACAACTAGAAGGCGTTTAGGCATAAAACCTGATAGAAATGATGCAACACTCGTAGAGACGTTACATGTAACCTCTCTAACGTTATTTATATAGTACAACTGTCTAAAATACTCCTATCTTTAAGAAATATTTACTTTTCGCTCCTGTTCTGAATATTCTGTTATTCATCCTGTGTTGCATCGGTTTCTGGCACCAATTCATCTAAACTATCTGGAAATGTCCCTTGCTCTACCATTTTAGTAAACACCTCGTAACAATCCTCTTTGGCACCCTCTTTACGAGGAAACCCTAACCACAAAATGACAATCGCTTTCAACTCTGGGGTATCAAACACTCGAAAAAACAGACGGTACCTCGAAGGTAAACCCATCTTTTTTAGGCGCCCATATCGTTGTAATGCCCCTGTTAATGCAAAATAACTTGCTCTTGGGTCAGCTGGGATTTTTATTTCAATTGCAACTGTAATTGCAGCTAATAACTTGACTGTTGCGTGGGTTTTATATTCAGCTTCTGGTAATTTTTCACGCAAATTAGAAACACGGTCAAACAATTCTTGAAACTGAGTGTCAAATAGTTGCGGGTGAAAATAAACCTCCCAGCCGTTACTAACGAACTTAGCTATCTTCTTCTGACTCATCTTCTAATTCCACACCGTCAATTAATTGATGAACAGCTTCAGACATCTCAACTGTATAAGGTCGCAACGTATTATTTTTGAGAGCTTCTGCCATCGCAAAATCGAGAAAAAGCCGCATCATCAGTGAATCTTCTTCTTCATCGTCGTCAGAGGGAACAATCCGCACAATTGCCGTATTGGGAGATAACACCTCTATCCAACCGTCTGCATTAGCAAACTGGGGATGTTCCCGATAAAACTCCGCAGGTAGACGAAACCCCGCGCTGTTACCAATTTTTGTGCTGCGAATGCTGTAAGAGTTGCTCATGTTTGCTTGTATGTACGTAATGTACTTACATAATATCCTATTGTGCAGATGATGCTCAAGCTATAGCTGATGCACTGCTTAATGCTTTACGCTCTGGCACCATGAGTGTATACCTCAACCGCTTTTTGAATGTGCCAGCAGCACGAATTCCTGAACCAAAAGATACTATAGATAACCCAGAAAATTTACTTAACCAACTACCAGATTTACTAAACCGTCAGCAACAAGTAAATGAAGTTGGGAAATTAGTTGCTCACTATCTATATAGTGGGGGTAAACCAGAGCTATTAATGGCAACGTTAGGTAAATTAATGTTGCGAGAGAATCGCGATTTCTATGTAATTCAAGAAATAGAAGCTGCCTTCAAACATTATTATTTATTGGGTAAATCTCATAAAGAAGGCGCCCTACAATCTTCTGATTGCGGCAACAAGGTATTTAGCGGCACATGCTCCAACAATGCGCTCCCAAGCTCAAACTTACCAAATGGCTTACCGCTTGCACAAAGGTGAACGTCTGTTTGAAGATGGGTGATAAAAACCCACATTGCGCTAATAATTACCTAGAAGCCTTACTCTGTACAAATTAAAGGCGCCCAATTGATGAACCTGATACTAAGCGACTATCATATGATTGTATAATACACAACTTGCCTTACAAGTAAATGTATTGACAAATACATTTAAATATATTACATTAGCTTTTTGTTGTTTTCCCTGTTAATACTTAAAATAAATAGATAAGGTCATTTAACTGCTAATTTGTTATGATGGCAAGGTTTCATCACTTCTATAAATTTTTTTGTCATGAAAGCATTTTAGCGATTTACATTACCACCAGTTGAAACTCTATTGTTGGAATAATTGATATTGCGAACGATAAAGACGCAGGAAAAATACATGCACCATATGTTTAACAAGCAGTATTTCTAATCAAAATTTCAAATCATAGAAACCCCATTTCTTCGCGTAAATCCTAAATTAAAGTCAGCAAAGTCTTAAATCAAAATTGCGAATATGCCAGTAAACACTCCTCACAATAAAAATCAATTGGAAGAGCCTCAAAAGAGAAAGTCTTTAATTGAATGGTTTTATAATTTACCTATTAATAGCAAAATTTTGTTGACTTTACTAGGGGTAGAAATAATACCGCTGTTGGGTTTGACTGTTACTATTATTGTTTCTTATATTGCTTCTAGAGGTGTGGATTCAAAAGAACTTGAGCAAGTCAAGTCAGAAGTTACAAATATTGCGACTAATTATCAAATTAATGCTGATAATAATGCTTTTATTTTTAATAGTCAAGCTACTGACTCAGCAATTCAACAAATAACAGCTTTGTACGATTATCGCAAAGTTGTACGCGATGACTTGGCAATTGAGGTCAAGCAAACTCTTCAGAATAAAATTGAATACCTAAAGCTTGATAATCTTAGTTTAGTGGGGACAGATTTAAAAGTTATTGTTGATTTAAAAAAAGATAAAAAAGGTAAGATTTTTAATCCCAATAATTTAGTCGTCGAAGCTATTAAAAAGCAGAAACAAATTAAAGCTAACTTACTTGTAAAATGGTCTGAAGTTAATCAAGAAGAGTATTTATTGCCACCTGATTTAATTAATCAATATGTTTTGATTCGCTTGACGATAACACCCATTCAGTCGAGGTTTGGTAAAGATGTTACTGGCGCCTTAGTTGCTCAAGAAGTAATGAATGGAAGGGCTAAAACTCTATCGGAAATATCTGTTGTGAAAGATACCGCTTTAAGCGCAATATATGTATATAAACCAAGTAAAGATTTTGATTTAATTGTCTCTAATTCCCCAAATAAAGTTACTAAAGACTTTGCAGATAAATCTTTGTTAAAAGAAGCAGTCTCTGCTCCAGACAAAATTGTTGCTAGACGTATACGTGTCAGCGACCAAAATTATCTGATGGCAGCTATGACTTTGCCAACTAAACCTTTGGGCAATTTAGTAGCAAAATCTACTGATTTAACGACTAATCCTCCAACGGTGTTAGCTTTTGCTGTTCCAGAAAAGGATTGGACTGATTTGTCCTCACCAAAGCTACTGGTTTTGATGGTTTCTTTGACATCGGTATTATTTTTTAGTTTAACTATACTTAGAAAAGCCATAGCTAAACCACTTGTTAAACTAGAAAATACAATGCGGAAATTCACCGCAGGAGACCATCATGTTCGTGCTGAAGTCGCTTATAATGATGAAGTCGGAGTTTTAGCTAGTAGATTTAATGAAATAGCTGATAAAGTCGTAGAACAAACCGAACATCAAAATAAGCAAATAACTGCTGCTCAGTTTGTTAACGAAATCTCTTCTAATATTCATGAATCTTTAGACCAGCAAAAAATTCTACGTTCTGGTGTTATTTTTACTCGCGAAGCTTTGGCTACAGACCGAGTAATCATATTTAAATTTGATGAAAATTGGAATGGTTATATTGTCGCAGAATCTGTTGCCTCTAAATGGCCAGCGGCATTAGGAAGTAATATTTATGACCCATGTTTTGCTAGAGAATACATAGATAAATATAAAAAAGGACGTGTCGTTTCTATTGCAAATATCTATAAAGCTGAACTAACTGAATGTCATATTAGGCTGTTAGAACAATTCGCAGTCAAAGCAAATATTGTGGCGCCAATTTTAATTAATGGAAAGCTTTATGGTTTACTTATTGCTCATCATTGTTCAAAACCTAGAGAATGGCAAGATGTAGATAAACAGTTATTACAACAAGTATCAGCACAAATTGGTTTAGCATTAGTTAATGCAAACGTACTATCAAAAATACAAGCAGTTGCCGTACAAAACCAATCAACAAATTCTTTGCCACTCAATTTAAGTATAAACAATCAGGAACAAGAAATTATTACATTAAATGCGTTTCGCGAGCCGACACTAGACAATTATGAAAATTTTAAAACATTTAGCAGCTATATCTCACAAATCGATAGCCTTCTTGCAGAAAATAAACCAGAAATAGAGAAAATATTAATATCACAGCAAGAATTTTTAGAAACTACATATACCATAGAAAAGCTCGAAGAATTAACAGGAGTAGTAATAGAAATAAATCGTAAAATTGGACAGGTTTTTGATATATCAAATCAAACAAATCAAAACGTTAATGATAGCAGAAGTATCATTGAGTCAATAGCACAAGAATTTTATTCTTTACTAGAAAATTTAGTTTTAACAACACATCAAATAGAAGAATTAAACGAATCAACACAACAAATATATCAAGCTATCCGCTTAGTTAATAAAATAGATACACAAATTAATCTACTCGACTTGAATTCTAATATCGAAACAGACAATAATGAAGATGAACCAAAAAGTAACGCCAAACTTTTAAAAGATATCCGTTACGTTGCAAGCTACTCAAAAGTTGCTGCACAAGACATTGAAGAAATACTTTCATCAATTCCACGAAAAATCAATTTAGTTATGCAATCAATCGAAAAAAGTAATTTGCAAGTTACAAATGAATTTGTTATGATTGAAGAAAATAAGCAAAAACTAAATATAATCCAAGATAAAGTTCAACAAATTAATACCTTCGCTCACTCAATTAACCAAGCGACTGGTTCGCAAAGGCAGACGCTACAAACAGCAATTCAATCCTTAGAGGAAGTCACCATAGCGTCAAAATATACCAAAAGTTTTATTTATAAAATATCAACATTACTACAAGAATTAACGTTATTATCTAAAAAACTGCAAACAGAAGTCAAAATTATTAAACCTAGGTAGTTACTGTGTTAACTATACTCAACTTCTCCATAAGTTTTTAGCAACGTCGAAAACTTGCGACGCATCAAAATGCCGGGTTTATCGGTCATCATATGCTGTTCTTTGGTGATATCAAGCGGTACGTTGTAGTCGGTTGTTTCCAAAATGACTTTATCTTCAAGCGTAACTGCACGGTCAAAAGCTACGATATTTTCTGCTTTTGTTTCGGCTTCGGTATCGTTACGTAAACAAAATTGTACTATTTGAGAAGTCGAATCGTCGATTGGTGTGGCTGTATTGACAACTATATGAACTAAGCCATTAGGATAACCTATCCGCAGTTGGGCAGTAAATGGCATGTACCAAGTCATATGCATTGTTCGCACTACCTGGTTTTGCTCTATTTTCAAATTTTCTTGCTGTAGCTTGGGGTTTGTTACTCCCAGCACCGTCCAAAAATCAATTCCCCACTCGTGTTCTTGCAATTCCATTTTATCGGGAATCGGATGTTCTTCGCTGCCAAAAGTTGTTGTGTGTACAAACGTTGGGTGTGCGGTGTCAAACTCATTTTCCATCACTCGCAACCCCGCACATTTCCAAGGTTCGTAAAATTCTTGAATTAAACGATATTTAGAGTCTTTAGCTTCTGGTATATCTGGAATATCGTACAATGGTTCCTCTAAACATACCCAAATATAACCATACCTCTCTGCACAGTTATAGGCGCCTATTTTATAACTAGGTGATATCATTCCATCTTGGAGTTGGGGTACATGTGTACAAGTTCCTGCACCATCAAACCTCCAACCATGATATGGACATTCTATATTACCGTTTGTAACCTTTCCTTTCGATAGCTGCGCGGAACGATGACAACAACGGTCTTGCGCTGCTGCTGGGTTCCCTTCGGCATCTAGCCAAAGGACTATTTTTTGACCCAATAGCGTAAATGGTTTAGGATGACTATCTAATAAATGACTTTTGGGAATAACAGGATACCAAAAACGTTTTAATACAGGTTGCTTTGTTACTAACATAAAAATATTTTGCTTATTAATCTACTTTGACGTAGGTGGCATAGCCCTACTTACAGGTTATATCTAAGATTTTCCTAAGTTTTTATACTTATTTTGTATTCAAAAATACAAATGAATCAAGTTGTAAGTAATTTTTAACGCTTGGAGTGTTAATAAAATCTAGCAAAGTATTGAAAATAATTACCTCAGTATGATTACTGGTGTAGTTTAGGGGTTAGCAAGGTGGGCAGAGATGCCTGCTCCACAAGAGAAAATTAATTTAGATACAAAATGAAAATTTTGTAAATAACATAAATAACACAATATTTCTAGTTTTTATTATATTATGAATTGCGATAAATCTACCCTATCACGGCTAAAATGGAAGCAAGTCACGATAAAATCGAAGGCTTTTCTGATGGGCAAAAATCACTAGCACAGCAAAATCAACAAGATTGTGCTTTTGATGGCGCAATGATGGCTTTAGTTCCTATTACAGACGCTGCTCATTTAGTTCATGGTGCGAGCGGTTGCGTTGGTTCTTTTTTGTCTCGTAGTAATGATGCTGCAATTCTTAATAAAATTCGCTTTACTACCGATATGGAAGAAAGTGATATTATTTTTGGTGGCGCCAAAAAGTTATACAAAGCAATTTTAGAAGTTCATCGTCGCTATAATCCTAAAGCAATATTTGTATATTCTACCTGCGTTTCTGCTATGATTGGTGATGATATTAACGGCGCCACACACGACGCAGCAGAAAAATTAGGTATTCCTGTTATTCCTGTAGATTCACCAGGGTTTATTGGTAACAAAAATTCAGGTATTCGTCTTGCTGGTGATATTTTACTCGAACACGTTATCGGTACTGTAGAACCAGAATTTACTACCAACTATGATATTAACTTGATTGGCGATAGCTTTAATGAGGGCGCCGTTGAAATAGAATCTTTATTGGAAAAAATAGGAATTCGAGTATTAGCAAAAATTGCAGGCAATAGCCAATACAAACAAATAGCTCAAGCACACCGTGCGAAACTGAATGTGGTTATATCCTCTAAACAACTGCTAAAATTAGCAAAGCAAATGTCCAAGCGCTATGGAATTGATTATATTGAAGAATCTCTATACAGCTTAGAAGAAATCAACAACTGTTTAATAAATATTGCAATCAAACTAGACACTGACTTAAAAGAACGAGCTGAGAAGTTAATCGCAGCACAAACTAATAATCTAAATTATCAATTAGATTTATATCGTTCCTATATCAAAAATAAGAAAATTCTCATTGATGTTACAAGTGGAAACTTATCAATTACCTCTACAGCTAAAATTCTAAATTTAGATATTATTCTTATTGCCGAGCATCTCAATGAAAAAGATAAATCAAAAATTACACAATTATTCAATCAAGAGGTAATTGTTTTAAATAAAGGGAATGAGAAAAATCAAGTCTTACAAATAATTCAAGATAGGGCAGTAGATATGTTAGTGGCACCACACAATTATCAATCTATCGCGATTCAAACACAAATTTCTTTTCTCAATAATCATCATCAATCTACTTATGCAGGATATACAGGAATAATCAAAGCTGCACAAGAATTATATATAGCTTTTAAAAGCAATGTTTGGAAGCAGTTAAATACATCGGCGCCTTGGTAGAAACCGGGTTTATTTTTATTTTCTTTTTTTCTAAACTAATCATCATGGCAATTGTAAGCATCACAAATACATCGGTAGCAGTAAACCCCCTTAAACATAGTCAAGCAGTAGGTGCCACTTTAGCATTTATGGGGTTTGCTGGAGTAATGCCTGTACTACATGGTTCACCTGGCTGTAGCACATTCGCACAAATACCTTTAACTCAACATTTGGGTGAAATAATTCCTCTTTCTACAACAGGAATGACTGAAGTTGTTACCGTTTTGGGTTGTGAGGAAAATATTAAACAAGCGATTATCTCGTTAGTACGCCAGCATCACCCGGAAATTCTTGGTCTTTGTACAACTGGACTCACCGAAACCAGAGGGGATGATATGGCGCGTTTTTTAAAAGAAATTCGCCAAATTCCAGAATTAAATAATTTACCGATGGTTTTGGTATCTACGCCAGATTTTAAAGGTAGCTTACAAGATGGCTATGCGGCAGCAGTGGAGAGCATTGTTAAGGAAATTCCTACAGTCAGCAAACCAGATACACAGTCAAAACAAATAACAATTTTAGCTAGTTCTGCTTTTACACCTGGTGATATTCAACAAATTAAGGAAATGTGTCTTGATTTTGAACTAGACCCAATTGTTCTACCAGACTTATCTGGCTTACTTGATATAGATTTTAATAATGATGATAATAATTATGATAATAATTTTAATAGTACATTAAATCGTGCAGTCACTCGTAGTGGCACAACTTTAGAACGATTACAGTTAGTTGGCAATTCTAGCTTCACTTTGGCACTGGGTGAAAGTATGCGCTCTAGTGCGAGGATATTACAACAAAGATTCAAAGTTCCTTACGATGTATTCACAGAATTTGTTGGACTTGATGCTACAGATAAACTTTTGTACGCGCTCTTCAAAATTAGTGGTAATGCTGTACCAGAAAAATACCGACTTTTTAGGCGCCAGTTACAGCAAGTAATGCTGTTTACGCATCTTAAGCTTAGTTGTAAGAAAGTTTCTGTGGCGTTAGAACCTGATTTACTTTGGTTGACCATTGATTTTCTGCAATCAATGGGAGTATCTATTCATGCAGCAGTAACAACTGGACGCTCTCCACTGCTTGAAAAAATACCAATTAAAAGCGTTACTATTGGTGACTTAGAAGATTTTGAGCAACTAGCAGCAGGTTCAGATTTATTAATCGCTAACTCCAACGCTTCGGCAATTGCAAAACGTTTAAGTATTCCTCTATATCGTCAAGGAATTCCTATTTTTGACCGTTTGGGCAATATTTTCTCAACCAAACTTGGTTATCGAGGTGCCATGCAGTATTTATTTGACATAGCGAATGAAATAAATGCACTCTGATGGTTATGTTTTATTTACGCACTTATGATTAACCAGCGCTTATGGCGCCTTAATTTACCTTCGTCCTCTAAATCTCGCAATACACGTGTAACAGTAACACGAGTCGTATTTAGCACGTCGGCGATTTCTTGATGAGTAATGTGCAAATCAATTAATTTACCATCTTGTAAATCACGGCTAAATTTATCGCTTAACCAGATTAAAAATTGCCATATGCGGGTAGAGACACGTTTACTGTTAACGATACTTACTAATTCTTCAGTTCGTTGAATACGCGATAAAAGTTGGTCTAGGTTTTCGTGTAATTTTTCAGATGGAATACTAGCTAACTCTACACCACTAATGCATTCAAGATGATAAGGTTGAACACGCGATAGCGAATAACCAACAATATCACCAACTCCCCAGTAACCTAAAGTCGTATAAACACCGTTTTCATCCCAGGTCAACGCACGCACGCTTCCCCTTTGAATTTTCCATAGTACTTGCTCCTGCTCAGGTATTAATTGGCGCCGTTCAAAAGTGCGGTGCTGAATATGAGTAGATGCGGATACGGAGTTATTCATATTTGTTATGGCTACAGCCTTATTCATAATAAATACCAGATTGTTAGTCATTAAAGTAGCTTATAGCTAAGTATTATTAGCTACTTTACATTTTAATACTGACTACAGGACAATCCAATACAAATATGATTTTTATACATTGTGTTTATATAAATTTCATATTCATAAAAATAAATAAATTATCAATGTGCGTTTTATCACTGTTTTTATAGAAAATTTTAACCAAACCTTCATACAATCTTTAAATACTGCCTTAATTTCCGTCATGGCGCCACTGACACAAGTAAGATAGTCTTGTAATGTATTACCAACTTTTAACCAATTTACCAATTAATTTGGTAGAACTATGCCAAGAAAAGAACAAGGATGGATAACATTTCAAACATCTGAAGACGAGCGGAAAATTCTAGAGGAGTTCTGCCACTCGTCTCAGCGTACTAAAACAGAGGTGCTGCGTGAGTTACTACGCAATTTAACTGATAAGTCTTCGCAATCAGCTATACCAAACGAGTACGAATCAGAGACACGTATACCAACTCCAGAAAAGCCAATAGATACAAATGTATCTTTCATTGAAGCTAGCATTCAAAAGAAACCGCTCAAAGTTAGCTCACGCAACCTCCTTAAAGGTGTCGTGACTGAGGTTAAAAATGGGCCAGTTAACAGTGAGATAACGCTAGAAGTTGTGCATAAAGTCAAACTCACCTCTGTAATTACCAGAGTCTCAGCAGATGAATTACAACTTGATATAGGTAAAGAAGCTTACGCTGTGATTAAATCTACAGATATAGTGATTGCTAGCGAGTAAAGTTAGAAACCCGGTTTCCGGGTTTCTTTGAACTAATCAACGGCTACCATGACATCAGTAGATTTTACAACAGCATAAGCATCGGCGCCTTCAGTTAAATTCAGTGATTGTACGGCATCCTTAGTAATAATTGCTGTTACTTCCAGACCTTCTGAGATTTCTAAAATTACCTCTGAGTTCACAGAGCCTGGTATAATTTTTTTAACTTTTGCTTTTAAAGTATTGCGTGCGCTAATTCTCATTTTTGACAATCCTAGTAATAAAATTACTAAGTAATATTAGCAAACTAATAAGGATGAAATCATATCCTTTTAGGAAGAATTAATAGTCTATACTTTATATGTAACTGGAATTTTGATTGTAAACTTTGTTCCATGACCTGGAATTGAATCAACGAAAATGGCGCCATGATGTTTTTCTACCACAATCTGACGCACAATAGCTAGCCCTAGTTTCGTTCCTTTACCAACTGCTTTCCTAACGGCAGCTTCACAGATTCTTCACTATTGAATTTTCAATTAAAAACATAGAATCGCGTTATTCCATAGCACGCTATGGAAAAATATTCCCCAAGTGCTTTTGATATCATGTCCGGTTGCTTGCACATAATTCCCGTCCTGGTAGAGACGCGATTAATCGCGTCTCTACGATGGTTTTATTATTGTTATGTACCCGGACATGATATGACGACAATGAAAGATTCATGAACTTGTTGCCAATATTGGAATTATAGGTTTAAATTAGTAGGTTCGTTTTAATTTCATGGCAACGCTATCAGTTATCTCAACTTCAATTGGCTTCAGGGTGCAGATAAGCAAACTTTGACCGATGTACAGCTAATCACACAAAACATGAGCGTAAATTCAAAAATGACATCATTGCGTCACCTAGTGCGCTTTGCTGGTCTTACACTTCTACTGTTCCCTTCTATTGCAACAGCTTCGCAATTACAATCTTCACAACAGCAGTCAAATAATACTAAATTGGCGCCGTTACCACCTTTACCAAATATTCGCTTTGTTGCTCCAACAATACAAAATAATCCCATAAATATTATTCCGGCGCCAACAAGTAATGGGGAAATGCGGTTAGGGAAACAAATATTACCGCTTAATTCTCAAATTAGAGCATTAATGAGTCGCTACAATTATCTTTCTCCGGGAATGTTCTTTGTTGATTTACAAACAGGCGATTATATAGATATTAACGGCGATAAAGTATTTTCAGCAGCTAGTACAATTAAATTACCAATATTAATAACATTATTTCAAGAGATAGAAGCAGGTAGAGTTCGTTTAGACGACACTCTTGTAATGAGACGTGACTTGGTTGCTGGTGGTTCCGGTGATATGCAAAACATGCGCGTAGGCAAGAAGTTCAGCGTTTTGGAAACAGCGACCAAAATGATGACTATCAGTGACAACACTGCTACAAACATGATTATTGACCGTTTAGGCGGATTTTCTCGATTAAACGAGCGTTTTCGGAGTCTTGGACTAAAAAACACCGCACTTCGTCATCTATTAGCTGATGTGTATGGTACTAACACCACCAGTGCTAAAGACCTAGTGCATTTGTCAAGTTTAATCGCCAACAATCAAATACTTAACGATGGCAGTCGCACGCAAATTTTAGACATTATGCGTCGTTGCCATAACCAAAGTATGCTGCCATCAGGTTTAGGAGCAGGTGCAGTAATTGCTCATAAAACCGGAACACTTCGATTTGTACTTGGTGATGCTGGTATTATTCAAACCGCAAGTGGTAAACGCTACTTAGCAGGAATATTAGTTAAAAGACCAAATCACGACGAAAGAGCAATAGCTTTCATCCGCCAAGTTTCAC
This sequence comes from Calothrix sp. PCC 7103, assembly GCF_000331305.1. GTDB lineage: Bacteria > Cyanobacteriota > Cyanobacteriia > Cyanobacteriales > Nostocaceae > Dulcicalothrix. The sequence continues at coordinate 4,185,384 of NZ_KB217478.1, forward strand.
ATATCGTATACGACTACATCGACCACACACAACAATTTACTTCAACAAACCCCAAAGACAAAGTATAAATTATATCCTCTTGTCGCACAGGACAAAAAGCCTGTGCAGTTACCCTACCGTTTTTTCGTCTGCCGATAAATAGTTATTGCTTGTGCCCAAGATTGTAAAGCTGCTCGATATTGATTACTTTGATACTGATTAATACCTTGTTTAAACAATCTACTAGCTTTTGCCTGACGTCCGTATGGCGTTTGAAACGCTACCTGCGTCGCTCCAGAAGAGTCAGGAATGAGAGTTACAGGAGTTGCAACGGCAATAAGTAGAACAACAAATATAACGTTTATCTTGCTACCCATAAGTTTCTATACCAGATAAATATAAACTAAATTTTTAAGAGTCAGCTTGTAATTAAACTTATATCTCGTGTACCATTAGTTATGCAATTACATTGGTAGTAGAGACAATCTTCTATGTAGGACTTACGCTAAGAGACCTAGTTTATACGTAAAATCTTCATTTTTATTATATGTTATCAACGTATATTCCAGGTTGCTAGGTTTTCATGCATAAGTCCTGCTATGTTACACCTGCTTGAAGAAAATGGTGGCGCCGTTAAAGTACACACCTTCGTTATTCTCTTCTGAATAAAGTATAACTTTGTAGCTTTGTGGACTTGCCAAAATTGGGTAGATGATAAGTAAGATAACCTGATAAAATAAGTAAGATTATTATTTATATTATTTAGATATTGGCATAGAAGTTAAGAAAAAATATCAGTATTTACACTGGTTTTGTGACTTCAAATCGAATTGACATTGTGGCTACTTTTTTAACGTCAATTCCACACACATCAGAAGGAAGTGTTGTGCGACCAGTACTAAGATCGCGAGTGCTTATATCTAAATCATTAAATAAATAGTAGGCGCCCGACATTCGGTTTTTACTGCAAATTTTTAGTTATGGCGCCCATAACCGATAATCCAGAATACTCTAAAATGAATTCAGGTGAATCTATACGACCGAAACGCGGGGGATTCAAGGGCAATGAGTCAGCCTAAAAATAGCAATCCAATTGTGGATGTTTGGAACAAAACTGCATCGCGCTTTGTAGAACTGCTGCCAACTGAGCAAGTCGCTAAAACTGTTGTTAATTTATTCAACGTTAGCGATGCTAAAATAGCAGAGATATTGAAAACTGTCAAGGCGCAATTACCGACGACAGAAGCTTTGCTAATTGGTAAACCGCAAGCTGGTAAAAGCTCGATAGTTAGAGGTTTGACAGGTGTCTCCCCAGAAATTGTCGGACAAGGATTTCGACCGCACACGCAGCATACAGAACGTTATGCTTACCCTTCTAACGATTTACCTTTGCTGATTTTTACTGATACAGTCGGCTTAGGTGATGTTAATCAGGATACTCAAAGTATTATTAAAGAGCTTATTGGCGATTTACAGCAACAAGCTCGTGGCGCCAGAGTTTTGATATTAACTATAAAAATAAACGATTTTGCTACCGAAACATTACGGCAAATCGCCAAACAATTACGAGATAAATACAAAGAGATTCCTTTTTTACTTGCTGTCACCTGTTTACACGAAGTTTATCCACCGGGTGTAGATAATCATCCTGCCTATTCCCCTGACTATGAAGAAGTCAACCGCGCGTATACAGCAATTAAAGAAGACTTTAAAGGTTTATACGATGCGTCAATTTTGATTGACTTTACTTTAGAAGAAGACGGTTATGAGCCAGTATTTTATGGTTTAGAAACATTACGCGATACTTTAGCTGATTTATTACCCGAAGCTGAAGCGCGTGCGATTTACCAATTATTAGATTTAGATAAACAAGCAAGTACTCAAATTGGTAACTTATACCGAAATGTTGCGCGACGCTATATGTATGCTTTTTGTGTAATGGCAGCAACACTTGCCGCAGTTCCATTACCATTTGCCACCATGCCAGTACTGACGGCATTACAAGTATCAATGGTTGGTTTATTAGGAAAATTATACGGACAAAACTTAACGCAATCGCAAGCTGGAGGTATCGTTAGTGCAATTGCTGGTGGTTTTCTAGCGCAAGTAATAGGACGAGAACTAGTTAAATTTATACCTGGTTTTGGTAGTGTAATTGCTGCATATTGGGCTGCTTCATATACATGGGCATTAGGTGAAGCTGCTTGTGTTTATTTCGGTGATGTAGTAGGAGGTAAAAAACCTGATCCGAAACAAATTCAATCTGTTATGCAAACAGCGTTTCAAGAAGCTAAAGAACGTTTCAAAAATGTGGGGGCGCCTCTCTCTAATAAATAACAATCATAAAAATTGTACCAATAAAATTACAACAAAATTTTTGGGGTATTCTCTCTTCTAGCTCTTTCTTTTTGTCCTCTGTGCCTCTGTCGTAAAAAAGTAAAAAAATATCTGAAAGCACAGTTCGTATGCCTGTGCCACGTTGAGATTTGAATTATTTTGTGTATGGTGCAATTTCCTTACCGAACAATGTTAAATACATCAAACGATATATATCTGTATTATCTAAAGTCTTGGGTAACTTATCAGCATTTAGACCATGTGCTTTAGAAACTATTGAACCTGCGTTATCTCCCCCAGTTGACCAACCGATAGCAAACGGAAATCGTTTTCCTTGTTTATCAGGCGCCGAAACAAATGGTAGAGTGGCTTTACCGTCTTTACCATCCCAAGGTGCCCCATTTTCGCTTTTTTCGGGTAGTGGTTTATCGAGGGGGAAATCTCTTTCTGTAACTCCCACAACTTCCAAACCTCCTGCATCACTATCAGCAGCAGTAACCATAAGAGTATTTGGATTATTTTCTATAAACTTCATCGCTACTCCCACAGCATCATCTGCACGCTTCATAGCTTCTAAGGCGCCTGCGGCATTATTATAGTTTGAGAAGTTATCAGTACCTTCTTCTTCTAATACAACTATAAAATTCTTATTCTTCGCTGCAAAGTTTTTCAAAGTTACATCAAGCATCTCGCCAACAGTAGGCGCCGTTGGCACGTATAAAACTTTATTTTCTAACTTTAATTGCTCTTCTGGCGCATCATTATAAGTATCATCTGCGGCAAATACACCTAGTATTTTCTTGGTATTGGGTGGTAACTTTAATAATTCGTCGCGAGTATATACAACTGTATATCCTTTCTGCTTGGCGACTTCAATTAAATTCACACCGTCCACACGCTGAGTTTGTTCTGCGGTAGTGTGTCTTCCAGCGGTTCCCTTTGGTAAATACCACATCTCACCACCACCCAAAATAATATCCACATTTGACTCAACAATTTGCTTGGTAATTTCAGCAAAGTTACGTCTAGTGGGAACTTTCGCAACAAATGCACCTGTTCCCGGTTCATGAATCATACCTGAGTTAATTAAGGCTGTCCCTTTCCCTGCTGCAATTGCTTCCTGAACGATTGTTTGAGTTTTTCCTGATGCTGCAACGATTGGCTTAAAATTTTCATCTAATCCAAATGAGTCAGCGTTCACTTTTACTCCCGTTGCATGTGTGACGGCGCCTCCGTTAGATGTTGCTGTGAGTTGGTTTTTCATGTGTCCTAAGTAAACACCTAGGTTAGACGTTTTATCCCAGTTCAACCTACCATCGGGGCCATAGTGCAACATCCGAGCGGCGCCCCAATGTGAGGGACTTGTACCGTCTGGGTGAATGAATATCACGTTACCTTGACCCGAAATGTTTCTAGGAGCGCAACCACTTATAGCCAATAAACTTAAAAACAATGTACTAATAATTCGATTCGTTAGACGCACGGTTTCTTTTCCTTAAGTTTGTTATTTTTTCAACTAACTTTAGAAATATATTAGCAAGGTTAAGATTTATTAAAGGATTGGACAGTTTGTAGAAGTGGTATACAAAACTAAACTATAAATATAAAAAATGTCCACAAATTGTGGACATTTTTTAGGTATGAACTACTGTGGACATTTACTGAGCGTTTTGGCGCCACCAGTCGATTGTATTTTTCAAACCTTGTTCAAATCCAACCGACGCGGTAAAGCCAAAAGCTTGTTTTGCTCGTTCGGTATCTAGGCAACGACGAGGTTGACCGTTGGGTTGGTGGGTTTCCCAAACGATTTCACCATCAAATTCCATCAGCTTACAAATCAAAGTAATTAAGTCTTTAATTGAGATTTCGTAGCCTGTGCCTAAGTTCACTGGTTCGGAATCGTTATAAAATTGAGTTCCCATAACAATACCGCGTGCAGCATCTTCTGAATAAAGAAACTCACGTGTGGGAGTTCCATCGCCCCAAACAGGAAGTTGTTTGTCACCCCTTGCTTGCGCTTCTTGAACTTTGCGAATTAAAGCTGGGATAACATGTGAGCTTCTGGGGTCAAAGTTATCTTCCGGGCCATATAAGTTTACAGGAAGTAAATAAATTCCATTAAAGCCGTACTGCTGACGATAAGCTTGCAGTTGAACTAATAAAGCTTTCTTTGCAACACCATAAGGTGCATTCGTTTCTTCGGGGTAGCCGTTCCAAATATCATCTTCTTTGAAAGGTACTGGTGTAAACTTTGGATACGCGCAAATTGTACCTACACAAACAAACTTTTCAACACCAGCTTCGTAAGCAGCGTGAATTAACTGTGTTCCCATCATTAAGTTGTCGTAAAACAACTCTGCGGGTTTTTCGCGATTTAAACCAATACCGCCAACATGTGCCGCTAGATGGATGATAATATCCTGTTGGTCTGATGCCCGTTTGCACGCTTCCATTTGCCGCAAATCATAGTCGCGCGAACGTACCACTGTAATTTTATCGAGGCTAGCTCCAGCTTTACACAACTGGCTAATTACTTGCTTACCAAGAAACCCGGCGCCGCCTGTTACAAGAATCCGTTTATTATTTAGCTCTAAGCCAGTCATAAAATTTTGCAAATACAGGATTTTGGATTTTGGTATGGGCGGGTTATACAAATATCCTATGAATAATGTTAAATATCTTGCTTTTCCCGCCCTAAAATTTAGAAGTGTAACGCGCCAAGTTCTTGACGAACGGTTGCAAAGTCGCTTGGCTTTAAGGTGCCAGTCGCATTAGGTGAAGTAATGCCCAAAGCTTGTAAGTCAGCTTGAACCATCAACTGCACAAGTCCCTCAAAAGTTACAGATGGTTCCCATCCTAACTGTTGGCGTGCCTTTGTTGAATCACCAATTAATAAATCTACTTCTGCTGGACGTAAGTAACGTTGGTCGAATTCAACGTAATCTTCCCAATTTAAATTAACATAACCGAACGCGCGCTCTAAAAACTCACGTACTGTATGGGTTTCACCTGTTGCGATTACATAATCATCAGGAGCGTCTTTTTGTAGCATCAACCACATTGCACGAACATAATCTTTTGCGTAACCCCAATCGCGCTTAGAATCTAAATTACCCATGTACAGCTTTTTCTGCTTACCCGCAGCAATTCGAGCTACTGCCATAGTAATTTTACGGGTTACAAAAGTTTCTCCACGACGTGGTGACTCATGGTTAAATAAAATACCGTTACAAGCAAACATATTGTAAGATTCACGGTAATTTATTGTTTGCCAGTGGGCGTAGACTTTCGCACAAGCGTAAGGGCTACGGGGGTAGAAAGGAGTTGATTCGCTTTGAGGTACAGCTTGTACTAAACCGTACATTTCAGATGAACCCGCTTGGTAAAAGCGAACTTGAATACCTGTACGTTGCTGATAGTCACGAATTGCTTCTAACAGACGTAAAGTTCCTACACCTACCGAATCAACAGTATATTCAGGAGAGTCAAAGCTGACACGTACATGAGACTGGGCGCCGAGGTTGTAAATTTCTACAGGTTGAACTTCCTCTAAAATACGGCGTAGCGTCGTACCATCCGTCAAGTCACCATAATGTAAAAACAACCGTACTCCCTCTTTGTGAGGGTCTTCGTACATGTGGTCGATACGGTCAGTGTTAAATGTTGAAGTACGACGGATAATTCCATGAACTTCATAACCTTGTTCAAGTAAAAACTCACTTAGATAAGAACCATCTTGACCTGTAATACCTGTTATCAGCGCTCGCTTTCTTTGCGTCATGCTCTATATCCCTTGTTATCTGCTTTGTATTTACTGATGAAGTCATAGATATGTACAACCTGATATAAGCTAGCAAGTGCTAGCTACATTTCCCAATGGGAAAGCTACTAGTTATGAGCCGTATATCGAAAAATATCTCAGTAAATCCACGGGTTTTACAACTTACGTACATAACCATCTAAGCTTAACTACCAAATGTTAAGTTACTCAGTGAGGTTATGTTCATATTCATGAAAAATTTATATTATTTATACATTTATGAAGAGTTTATTAAATTTAATAAACCAAGCAAACTAGGTTTCTGAGCAAAATTGTGATTTTGATTACAAGATATCGGCAAAAAATCAGGTTTCTGGTTTCTAATAAATATCTGTAAAGCAAATATTTGCTCTACAGATATAATTAAAATATACATCTAAATGAGTCAGTATGCGCCGTTATCTTTTGGTATAACGACCACCCCAACAGTCTTTAAAACAATCCACAAATCAAGCCAGAATGTTCTAAATTTTACATAATGCAGGTCAATCTGAACTCGTCTAGGGTAAGGAATATCATTACGTCCAGAAACTTGCCACAACCCTGTAATACCAGGACGAATAGTTAAAATTTGTTCGATGTGGCAGCCATACTTTGGTAGTTCTTCCTCTACTAATGGTCGTGGACCAACAACGCTCATGTCTCCCATCAGCACATTCCAGAACTGAGGAAATTCATCTAAGCTAGTTATTCGCAGCCATCGACCAATAAGCGTAATTCTAGGGTCGTGTTTAAGTTTAAAATTTGACTCAAACTCCTGCTGTAATTGCGGTGAGGTTTGCATCATTTGCACTAGAACTTCGTCAGCATTGCTCACCATTGTACGAAATTTTATACAATTAAAACGTTTATAGTTTTTCCCGACTCGTTCTTGGATATAAAAAATCGGTCCAGTTGAGCTAATTGCAATCAGCAAAGCTAACAGTAGGTATACAGGGGAAAAAGCTACTAGCATGAATAGCGAAAACGCTATATCAAATAATCGCTTGGTTAACTCTCCGTTGATGCTCTCAAATGGCAAAGGCGATGGTGTCTTTTTTGGTTGACCCCGCTTTATTATACTGCGCGTAGGTGACGCGCCAGTTGTTTGCCTTTTGTTTCGCGAACCGGAGAGGAGTGAGCTCTGGGCTGTCATCATACTCCTTTATTATCCACACCACACATAGTCCCAATCTTAAAGCTTTTTGGTTAGCGCCTCCGAAGAGACTTATTTCCAAAGCATATCAATCAAGACTTCATAGACCAGGTTTCCTTACTTTTTTCTTCGCACCCATTTACGAACTCAACATAGCGACGCGCAAATACTTGTGCGCCAAATTGAGCAGCATGTTCCTTTGTATACTCTGAATCGAATTTACCGATACATGTTTCAAATTCCCTTACTGCTTCAATTATTGCTGCAATGCTTTGTGTTTTAAAAAGTACTCCAGTACCAGTGCGAGGTGAGGAGCGGATATCACGTACAGTCTCTAAGGCGCCTCCAGCACCAAAAGCGATAACTGGGGTGCCGCAAGCCTGAGCTTCAACCAGAGCAATGCCAAAATCTTCACATGCTGCATACACGAAAGCTTTAGCGGTGGACATATATTTTTTTACCACATCATCTGGTTGCCATCCCAGTATATTTATATTTGGTTTTGATATCTGTCGTATTTTGTTCATTTCTGGTCCTGTGCCGATAATAACCAAAGGTTTTTGAAGCTCATTGAAAGCTTTGACAATTAAAGATACTTGTTTATAGCTTACTAAACGGGACACAATAACGTAAAAGTCTTCTTTTTGGGCTGAAAACGGAAAATCATCAACATTAACGGGTGGATAGATAACTTCGGCTTCACGGCGATAGCAGCGCCAAATGCGTGCGCGTGTATGATGAGAGTTGGCGATAAAGTAATCGACTCGATTTGCACTTAACACATCCCACTGACGTAGACGGTGCAGTATGTAACGAGATATCCACCCAGCGGCGCCCTTCCCAACATTACTTGCATTTAAGTAATCGAAAGTTAAGTCCCAAGCGTAACGCATTGGACTATGGCAATAGCAAATATGTAACTGGTTGGGAGTTGTTAATATACCTTTCGCAACCGCGTGTGATGAAGAGAGTATTACGTCATAAGAGCGCAAATCCAATTGTTCAATCGCTAATGGCATCAAAGGCAAGTATTTTTGTACGCCTTTCTCGGAACCAGGAAAATGTTGGAGAAAAGTGGCGCCGACTTGACGTTTATATAAATAACTATTGGGGTTACGAGATTCAAAATCAATTAGAGCATATAAGTCAGCATCAAAGGAATTCAGAATTTCGCGAACAACGAGTTCTGACCCCCCAGTGGCTTTCGGTGTAAGCCATTCATGTACTAGAGCATATTTTGATGACACATTCTTGATGGAAAAATTAACGATGGTGTAAAAGAATAATGTGCGTTGACTTGACTTGAGTCAAAGCTTTACCCATACCAAAGACGTGATTCTGCTTTTACTAGTTCCAGAGGTATACCACAACCTGATAACCTCGTTGTTGGGATTAGTTGTTGGGAACACGCTCTGACCTCAAGCCAAATACATAAACATACAAAGGGTATTTATGCGAATCTTAATCATGGGTGGCACCCGCTTCATTGGTATTTACCTCACACAACAGTTAGTAGAACAAGGACATGAAGTTGTTTTGTTTAATCGCGGTAATCGTCCTGCACCTGTTTCTGGGGTAGAAGTCATTACAGGTGACCGTACTAACCCAGAGCAATTAAAGCAAAAACTACAAGGCGAAAAATTTGATGCCATCTTCGACAATAACGGTAGAGAACTTACTGATACTCAACCATTAGCGGAAATTTTTCAAGATAGTGTGCAACATTTTATATATATGAGTTCCGCTGGTGTGTATTTAAAATCTGACCAAATGCCCCATAGAGAAGGCGATGCCGTTGACCCAAAAAGTCGCCATAAAGGCAAATTTGATACAGAAGAATATTTAATGAAACAAAACGTCCCGTATACATCTATTCGTCCAACCTATATTTACGGGCCACAAAACTACAACGACCTAGAAGCGTGGTTTTTTGACCGAATAGTCAGGAACCGTCCCATCCCTATTCCAGGTAACGGAATGCACATCACGCAGTTAGGACACGTTAAAGATTTAGCAAACGCTATGTGTTTAGTTTTGAATAACTCAAGCGCAATCAGACAAACTTATAATGTTTCAGGAGACCGTTTTGTTACATTTGATGGTCTAGCACGTGCTTGTGCAGTTGCCGCAGGAAAGGCTATAGACGATATCCAAATAATCCACTACGACCCCAAAAAATTCGATTTTGGCAAACGTAAAGCATTCCCAATGCGAGTACAACACTTTTTTGCCTCAGTTAGCAAAGCCAGAACAGAGCTAGGGTGGCAACCTGAATATGATTTAGTATCAGGATTGAAAGACGCTTATGAAAATGACTTTATCCCATCTGGAAGAGACAAAAAAGAAATTGACTTTTCTTGCGACGACGAAATCGTAGGGTGCGTAACACCATAAAAATCATGAAATAAAACGAATAATCTAGTAGCGTCACGCACCGAAGCGAGGTCGATCTAATTCTGTGGTGATAAGAATTTATTTCACCACAGAGACACAGAGGAAACAGAGAAAAGAGATAATTGAGCAAAATTATGGGAACTATAACTAGAAAAAATAAAACCAACCCTTTAATTTTTAATCGGCAATTTAAAGATATAAAACAAATTGGCGCCTCAAAACAGTCTCAATTATTTGATTATCAATATCCAATTGTAAAGGCAGCCTTTAATTGTCCGGCTAAAACCGGGTTCGCGGCATTCTACCCCGATATAAATACCGTCAAAGTATCAATTCTTCTTGGAATTAATACTTTGACTTCGGGGCTATCTGCCTTTCACGCTTGGGATGGTATATTTTAGAGGTTAAACATTAACCCAATTTAAAGCTTGGCTTGCTATATACAATATGCCCTTTGCTTTTGAAATTATTGCTACCCGTGAGGTACATCGCGACTTTGGAGGAGACAGTTACCGTCACTGGACTTTACTAACAGGTATTCTTCGTTCTGGAGTTATTAAGCTGCGTGACCATATTTGTCTACCTTCACAGACGGGGCAAAATTTAGTTTCCACTGTTATTGGGTTTGAGCCAAACGTTGATGACATATCAGAAGGTGAAAAGCGTTTAATGCTCCCCTCACGCCCATTTTCTCAAAATATTCCTGACTTTATGCGGCGCCGAGGTAAACTATGGCTCAAACAATCATCAAAAAAGCAAGTTAAAGCTAGCGTTGTCAACCAACCTTTTATGCTAGTTACTTGGGAACCAGCTTACAATGCAGCAGATATACGCTTAGGAGGGTTAGCTACAGAATGCTCAAACTCATATTACCAAAATCGTATATTAGAAACATTACAGCTAACTCCAGAAAATATATTACATTGTCGCGATTGTGCTACACCATTATCGAGTATACCTGCTGCAATGCCATATCTCAAAGAGCTTTTCACGCACCCAAACAAAGAAATAGTAAGCCGTGCCGTCAACATATACAACTATCTAAATTGGCAACAAAAAGGGTAAGAGTAGAGACGTGATTAATCACGTCTGTACGAGTTAGGAGTTAGGAGTTGTGGCTTTTGCCGTAGCAGGCCTAAATATTAAATATGTTCCTCCTAATCCTTCCACAATAGTACGTGTGTTTGCAATCATCATTTTTTGATAAGTATCGCTTTCGCTACCCTTGGCGCCCAAATTATTCGTAAAAAGCGACCGTTCGGATACTCGGACATTTGCTTGTTTAGCAACGCTTTGAACTACTTGAGGATTTGCGGCATTACTTATAAAAATAGATGGTACACGGGTCTTTCTAATATTAGTGATTAAAGGCTTTAATTGTGGAGAATTTTGTTTATCGGAAGGGTTAATAGTCAAAAACGCTGTTTGATATGTAAGTCCATAAGCTGTTGTATAATAGCCCATTTGTACATTATTGGTAATTAGCGTGCGTTGATAAGATGGAATACTAGCAATTCGCGATTTAATCCATTTATCTAATGCAGCTATTTGATTTTTGAGTTTATTACTATTTGCCGTATACAACTTAGCATTTTGCGGCGCCACTTTTTTGAGGTTATTACTGATAACATCTACCATTGCAGTAGTATTTTTTGGATTATGCCATAAATATGGATTAATTTGTTTTTTGTTACCTTGCTGAATACTCAAACGAGGTTTAGGAACTGCTACTTGGGCAACTGCGATTTTTGGCGCCAGGTTTTTACTGACTTTGATTGTATTAAATACACCCGGTTCAAGATTATAACCGTTGTAAAGAACTAATTTTGCTCTATCAATAGCTTGACGGTCTTTTAGTTGTGATTGATAGTTACGAGGATTCGTATCTGATGGAATAAGACAATTTATATCAACCGTGTTTCCTGCAACTTGCTTTGTAAGGTCACACAAAACACTTGTAGTTACAACAACTTGAGGACGATTCGGTTTTTGCGTATTTTGTGGCGCCGTTGTTCTAATAGTTAAAGATGTTGTATTATTAACATTGTTTTGATTGCTACAAGCTGATAATAAAATCTGAAGTGTTAAAAGCGATATCAGCAACTTCCCCATAATTTTTTAAACTTTTTAAACTACAGTTTAATGATATTTACGAGGTATTGTAGCAATTAAAAACCTGGTTTCTTAAAGAAACCAGGTTTTCTACCATACATCTATAAGTTATTCTTATAAGAAACTAGAAAGTGATAATTTGCCTTCGAGTTGAAGTTTAGCTTTAACACAAGCTGAACAGCTACAACCCATCGCATCATTAATAGGATTGGATTTTTGTGAGAACTTTGGAGTAACCGTTGCAAAAGTCGGGTGACTGGATACTAGTTCAACCCGTTGGTATTGAGTAGGTTGAATAACTTCTGCTGTTGCTGGACTAATGAGAAGCAGCGAAGCTAGCAATACCGGAAAAGTAAATAAAATCAATTTAGTCAACTTCATGGTGTAGACCTAAACAAGGCATTTGTGATAAAGCATAACGAATTCGCAGCAATTAGTCATTAATCGCAAGCTACGTGTAAAGACTTTTTTGTACAAAGTTTGGTTCCTTACTTACCAAAACCTTTGCCACGCAAGGATTTTGCCCAAATGATAACTTTACCATTATCCGCTCCTGCTGCAAGGAGTTTACCTTCCGGGTGCCAAGCTAAACAAGAAAAACCCGCTTCGGTTGTAAGAACTTGGGAAACTTGTTTTGCTCCCTTCCATAAACATAACCATCCATCACTAGCAGCAGAAGCTAGTAGAAAACTATTTGGTGCAAACTCAATACCTTGAATAACGTCAACGTGGTTAGTTAAAACTCGTGCTTCCCATCCTTGAGATTCGTCTTCGAGTTTTTCCCACACTACCATACCTTCGACACTCGATGTTGCCAGTAATGGGGCGCCTATTGGTGTATTAATATCAGACCAAGCAACTTGTCGAATCTTACCAGGGAAACCACGCATTAACCAAGGCTCAGAATTACCCCATTCCATTACACCCACAGAACGGTCCATATTGCCCGAAGCCAAAAATTTTCCATCCTTTGACCATGCGAGAGCAACACTAACTGTAGGCATTTCCCATACATAAGGTTCTTCGTCCCAGTTTTCACAGTTCCAAACTTTAACACCTTGATTGCCACCAGCAGCCAAATTTTTACCATTGCTAGACCACCCCATACCCAACGGAGAAGAATCTTCAAAGTTGAGTGTAGCGACAACTTCGTTTTTAGAAGCATCCCAAATTTGGATATAACGGTTCAAGCAAAAAGCTAGCTGGTTAATGGTTGGGTTCCAAACAAGCTTATCTACCCAAGCAGGAGCATTTTCTAACGTCGTAACTATTTCACCTTCTTGCCAAATCGTAACTCGTCCATCTTGCCCCCCAGTCGCTAAAAACTTGCCATCATAAGAAAATTTTACACAGTCAACAGACTTACCCGTAGCAACTTGCAAAATTTCTAATTCATCATTCTGCCATAAAGTAACTTCTCCCGCTGCAGAAACAACAGCAAGCGTAGAACCAACAGGCGCCCAAGTCACAGACGTTATATAATCTGACAGGGTTGCAGTAAATTTAAGGTCAAAGTCTTTTACAGTTGTTGATGTACTCATAAATATTGCCAGGTGCGGCGAACAACTTTTAATTTTACGTCGTTTAAATCTTAGAAACCTGGTTTCTACGCAAAATTGTCATTTTTATTACAATATCTCAACCAAGAAACCGGGTTTCTTTGGGTAAAATCATAATAATAGATTTTGTGCTATGATTAAAACAAAGAAAGTTATTTTCCGCAAAAAAATGTAGCTCAAGGCTTAGAGAACTTTATAGAAGCTCAAATTAAAAATTTTAAAATTTCAGAAATAAAATCTTCATAAGCTCAATCACAAGATTGTTGGTATTTAGAGTGATTAAGCTATTTTTAACAAAAATGAGGTCAAAATGCAATTATTAAATAAATCTCTTCAGAAGCTATCTAGTTCTGCAACTAGAATTAGCAAGAAAGATGCTGTCATACATACCAAGCAACTTATGCTCAGTAATTCCACCTGTCCTAGCTGCTCTTACACTTTGCTTCGCCATATCAGTTTGAGAGGAATTTACTGGCGTTGTAGTCATTGTTACCAAGAAATGCCAACTTTTTCTACATAAAGAAACCGGGTTTCTAGAATTTCATGAAAACCAATCCGTAAAAATAATGTTTGACCTTAACGCTTTAATTCAATTCTCAAGCACTTACTGTATAGGCATCTGTGCCCTTCTAATTCCAGCTAATTTGCTTGCAACCTCATCGACAATAATTTTAACACTGCTACATCGTTCATCTGTTCAAATTTGGCAATCTGCCGCAATTGCTAGTGTCTTTGCTTCACTGATGATACTACATGTACTTGCTTGGTTTATGATTGGAGTAGTTATGGCGCCTACGTACATTTTATTAAGTTTGGCAACTATTTGTGTATTAGCAAATTTTGGGGCAATTCTTGGACACAGGCACTTGGTAAGTGTTTATAGCTAAAATAGGTGTGCCAAACTAATTACAACAATATACTTAACCCCTTGATTTGAAAATGAGCAAATCAAACCAACCTAGGGACTTTGATGCAGTACTTAGTGCAAAAACGGCGCCTCCTCCTATTGATGGTATTGTATTAGGAGGAATTGAAGGCGCCAAAATTCGTCTATTAAGTCCAGATATCAAAGTTCGTCGAGCTGCACTTTCGGAAGCAATAAATTATGGTGAACCTGGTTTAGACCTAGTAATTCAAGCATTGCAAGCTGAATCAAAGCAACTTCAACGCACAGCTTATTGGTTATTGAAGAAAAGAGACGAAGAAAAAGTCAAGCAAGCGTTACAAAACTATAAACCTTGGAATCTCGAAGAGCGTTTACAACGTTACCCAGGATATAGGGGAGACAACGTATCGATATTTGCAAATCGACAAGTAGAAAATTTTGTTCCCGAAGTCGGTATTACAGACCCAATTAATACAGCATACGCATTTCGGTGTGAATACGACGAAGAAGAAAATGCAGTAGATAAGTTAGAAGAATTGTTACAACATCCCTCTTCTGGTACACTTGAAGCTTTAATTATAGGCGCCTGGAGTGGAGAAGTCACCGATTATAGTTCGAGTGCTATTATCGAAGCGTTAGTTGCTGCCTCCTATAAACTTATAAATCTTAAAGCGTTATTTATAGGCGATATCCACTATCAAGAATCAGAAATATCTTGGATTTTACAAAGCGATATTAGTCCAATTTTACAAGCATACCCCAATTTAGAAATATTACAAGTTCGCGGCGGCACTGGTTTAGAATTTAGTTCAGTACAGCACGATAATTTAGAAGCATTAATAGTTGAAACGGGTGGATTAAATGCTGATACAATCGCTCAAATATGCACTTGTAATTTCCCAAACCTAACACATTTAGAATTATGGTTAGGTTCAGCAGAGTATGGTGGAAATTCATCAACTTCTGATTTACTTCCAATACTAACTGAATTAGTATTTCCCAATTTAATATATTTAGGTTTGCGAAACAGCACATACTCAAATGATATCGCCGAAACTGTGATTAATTCACCCTTGATAGACGCAATTAAAATTTTAGACTTATCAATGGGAACACTTACTGATAAAGGTGCCGATGTTTTACTCGCAAGTCCAGGAGTAAGACAGCTTGATATTTTGAATATTAGTGAAAATTATCTTTCTGATGATAAGGTTGCTTTACTATCTTTACAGCAATCAAGAGGTAATTTCAATGTTTGTGTAATGACGAATGAGCAAAAGAAAGATGATTATGAAGAAGAAGATTATCGTTATTGTTCGGTAGCTGAGTAAATAAAATTTGAAATATGTCACAAGAACCAAGAGAATTTGACGCAGTACTCAGTAACTCCTTACCTCCAAAAAAAGGCGCCGTATTAGGAGGACTTGCAGGTGTAAAAAGTCAGCTAAATAGTCCGATACTCGAAGTAAGAATATCAGCGCTAACTAGTGCATTAAATTACGGTGATGCAGGTATAGACTTAATTATACAAAGCTTACAAGATGTAGAACAAGTCCAACGTTATGCCATACAAATACTACTACATAAAGGAGGCGCCAGAAGTAAACAAGCCTTACTAGACTACGACCCAAAGCTGTTTTTTACAACTTTACAGCATTGGGATATTCAAAACTATAACCCTCAACTTAGCATTACAAATACTGCGTATAGTATTAATCTAAATGGTATTCAAGCCAACAAACCAGATAAATTTGACTTAACTCAGTTGCAAACCTTCCTTCAAAGTAATCAAACCACACAAATAGAAGCTCTAGCATGTAAAATGTGGGATGACTACTGGCAGCATGACACACAATATAAAGATTTTAGTAATGTTTTGTGCGGCGCCTCTAATAAATTACCAAATTTAAAAGCCTTATTTATAGGAGACGGAGACGCGCAAGAAACTAATTATATGAAATCTCGGCTTTTACTAGGTGATAGTACTGCAATATTAAAAGCATATCCCAACTTAGAAGTATTACAATTTCGGGGTGGTTGGGGTTTGAAGTTCGACAAAGTACGACACGAAAACCTAAAAACCCTAATGATTCAAACAGGTTATACACTAGTACAACCACAAACCTTAAAAGACATTGCCAACCTCGACTTACCAGCACTTGAATATCTAGAAATATGGCTTGCCGAAAGTTTCCACCACGGTCAAGATATAAGTACCGAGCAACTGGCGCCTATCTTATCAGGACAATTTCCCAATTTAAAATACTTGGGACTCAAAAGTAGTGAATACTCAGATAATATTGCCACTACATTAGTTAACTCACCCATACTCGAACATCTTGCAGTACTCGACCTTTCCCAAGGAACTTTAACTGATTTTGGCGCCGAAACTCTACTAAAATGCCCAACCATAAATCAACTTCACACCCTTAACATCTCAAAGAATAAACTTAGTGGGCGCCAAATCCAAAAACTATCTCAACTAAACTGCCGACTCATCACACAACCCCAAGACAACGCAGAGCGGCAACAAGCATTAAACTAACATACTACAAACTATAATGTCATGCTGAGGAACGTATACTGCTAATGGGTAGAATATAAACTTTGTCATGCTGAACGAAACGTAGTGCAGTGAAGCATCTTAGAGATTCTAGCCTGCGGCAAATGCTCCGCATTACGCTACGCTCAGAATGACATTTCTTACCCGTGTTAAGTATAAACTCCGTTTACGTTCCTCAGCATGACATAAGTGCTTCTTTAAGCAGCAGATTTTTGTATAAAAACTTCAGCAACTCTATCGAGTTCTAAGTCTGAAAAATAATCAACAGTCCAATTGCTAACTCGTTGCAGCATGTGGAATGGGTACGTATTAGCAATTCCCACTACTTGCATTCCCGCACTTTTAGCCGCTTGGATACCAGCGGGTGTGTCTTCGATAACCAAACATTCGTTTGCTTGGAGATTTAAATCAGGGTATTCTTGATTCAAACGTTCTACTGCTAAGAGATATCCAAACGGGTCAGGTTTGCTGGTTGTGATATCGTCGCCTGCTACTATAACTGAAAAGTATTCTTGTAATTTACCTCGTTCGAGTACTATTTCAACTTCCTTACGAACGGCGCCTGTAACTAGTGCTAATTTTAAACCTTTAGAGCGTATTTGGAAAATTATATCATCTATCCCAGGATATAATGGCAATTTTTCCAGCTTATTGAGTTCTTTTAAGTATAGAACTGCCTTCTTCTGTATTATTTTATTCAATGATTCTTCAGTGAGGATTCGACCGCGATTATTTAGTAACTCTCGTAAACAAACACGGTCACTGCGTCCTAAACAAACTTGTTCAAATTCACCCTTTCTTAAATTAGTGACGTTCTCACCGATGAGTATTTCTTCGACGAGTCGCTTGTGAATTGGCTCGTCGTTTATTATTACGCCATTAAAGTCAAATAGAACCGCTTTTAAACTCACTGTTTTTTAGTGCTGAGTGCTGAGTGAAATAGTACAGCAATAAGGCGCCTTTTGTCATTTGTTATTTATTACAAGAAACCAAGCAACCAAGAAACCAGGTTTCTGGGCTTTACGCGGGTGAGGGAAAGCCTTGTAATTCAGTGTTATCACTAACAGATGGTGTATATGTTCGCACATTTTTATTTACGGCAGTTTCTCCGTTAACTATGGGTTTTATACCACTTGTAACTTGATGTATCAGCAAAATATCTTGCGTTTGTACTGCCTCGAAACCCGCAGCACCCATCCAAGCATCAACACTACCTGCGCTGAAGTCTCGAATATATGGTTTTTCAAAGACGTTATGTAAAAATTCTAGTTGACGGATTGTTTTTTGATTACCGTCTAAAACTAGTACTTGCCCTCCTACAGTTAGCAAGCGGAAGCATTCACGTAAAATTCCCACTGTTACCGCAGGTGGTGTTTCATGAAATAGTAGTGACGCTGTAATTAAATCAAATGATGCATCTGGGAAACCTGTTTCTTGTGCATCCCCGTGGCGCCAGTTTATATTTAGTCCTGCTTCCGCCGCTTTGTGTTGTGCCCTCACCAACATATACGGTGATAAGTCTAAACCAATTGCTTCTGCTTCTGGGTACGCACGCTTCAACATTATGGTACCTGTACCCGTTCCACAACCTATATCAAGAATCCGCCGTGGTTGTACACGTACTGCGTCTATTAAACCCTGACGAACCCATGTTTCATTCGGTGGTACTACATACTGTGTTATTGGGTCGTAGGTAACTGCGGCGCCTGAAGTGAGGTATCCACCCTTTATTCCGTGAAAATTTTGGCTACTGTAGTATGTAGGCGTAATTACATCTGGGCGCCGGATGTAGCTGCATTCCTTTTCCCAGTCAACACTATCGTTATATTCACGTAACGTTTTCTCGTCTATAAAAAGCCTGAATACAGGTGATAAAAACTTTTCCCACATTGTATCTTGACGTGTTGTCATAGGGTTTTTAGGTTTCCTGCACTGCTATGTAGACAATTACTTCTTTTACAAATTGTAACGGATGTTCCTAAATTCTGCTTTGTGTTGCTTCTTGACGTTTGTATATTACATGTATTACATTGTAATTACACCTTAAAAGGTGTGGCTATATGAACAAAGCCTGCCTCCGCAGGCTAAATATATATAAATATACAAAATAAATATCTAAAATTAAAAATCTATGGCTTACGAAAAATTAGAACTTTCTACACCTACACCTGTTTTGTCTTGGGCTGGTCATCCTTTAGGGAAGGATGAATCTAAGATGGCGCAAAATGTGGCTTCTCTACCATTTGTTTTTAAACATGTGGCGTTGATGCCTGATGTGCATTTGGGTAAAGGCGCCTTAGTTGGGTCGGTAGTTGCTACGAAGGAAGCTGTAATTCCTGCTGCTATTGGTGTTGATATTGGTTGCGGTATGTCCGCTATCAAGATGCCATTTAAAGGTAATAAGCTTGAAGGTAAACTCAAAAAGATTCGTCTTGATATTGAAGCAGTTATTCCTACAGGTTTTAATGAAAACCCAGAAGTTGAAAAAGCTGTAACTAATTGGCAACACTGGCGCCAGTTTAATAATTTGCACCCAGGTGTACAAGACTTGGAAACTAAAGCAATGCGTCAGTTAGGTTCGTTGGGTGGTGGTAATCACTTTATTGAGGTTTGTGTCGATACAGATAACCAAGTTTGGCTAATGTTGCACTCTGGTTCACGTAATATTGGTAATAAGCTAGCTAGCTGTCATATTAATACAGCTAAAGACCTAGCAAAATTGGCTGGTAATAATTTGCCTGACCCAGATTTAGCTTACTTTATTGCTGGTACACCTGAATTTGAAGCTTACTGGCGAGATTTACAGTGGGCACAAGAATATGCCAAGATGAACCGTGATGTGATGATGGCACGCTTTAAGCGAATTATCGAGAAGCATTTAGCGGGTGGTAAAGTCACAAAACCTTTACTCGAAGTAAATTGTCACCATAACTACGCTGAAAAAGAAGTACATTTTGGCGAAGAAGTAATAGTAACTCGTAAAGGTGCCGTGCGCGCGCAACAAGATGATTTCGGTATTATCCCTGGTTCAATGGGAGCAAAATCTTACATTGTTAAAGGTAAAGGTTGTACTGAAAGTTTTTGCTCCTGCAGCCACGGAGCAGGTCGTTTACTATCTCGAAATAAAGCTAAAAACGTTTATACACTCGATGATTTGATTAAACAAACTGAGGGTGTAGAATGTCGTAAAGACGAAGACGTTTTAGATGAAATTCCCGGCGCCTATAAACCGATAGAGACAGTCATGGCAAATCAGGCTGACCTAGTTGAAGTTGTAGCAACACTAAAACAAGTTGTCTGTGTAAAAGGTTAACTATAAGAAGTTTGCTTTCTTTACAATTAATAGAATTGATCCCCTCAACCCCCCTTATTAAGGCTTTCAAGGGTAGGGGGGATTTGTATTTGTACAACCAAAAATATGAGACAATTGTAAAGGTCAAAACTAACAACCGTCTAGTTTAGACTTGCGATAAATATAAATGCTCAGAACAATTTAAAATGTCTGAAAATCGAGTATCTACAAGTATTGTAGGTTTGGATGAAGTTTTAGAGGGTGGTTTCATTGCTAATCGCGCTTATCTATTGCGTGGTGGACCCGGTACAGGCAAGACGACGTTAGGGTTACATTTTCTCACGGCAGGCGCCGCTCAAGGAGAACGAACCCTGTTAATTACACTAGCAGAAGCTGGGGAACAGATATTTCAAAATGCTCAACGGTTAGGTTTCGATACTGATGGTGTCACCTTTCTCGACCTTAGTCCAACTTCAAACTTTTTTGCCGAGGTGCAAACCTATGATATATTCTCTCCAGCAGAAGTAGAACGAGAACCGACGACGCAAAGAATTGTTGAGCAGGTACAGACTCTTAAACCTCAACGTGTTTTTCTTGATTCAATGACGCAATTACGCTATCTTGTCAGCGATGCGTTTTTGTTTCGCAAGCAAGCATTATCGTTTCTACGTTTTTTGATAGAACAAGGTGCCACAGTATTATTTACTTCCGAAAGCAGTGAAGAGGCGCCTGACGAAGATTTACAATTTATTAGCGATGGAGTAATTAATCTCAGCTTTTCTAACCAAGAACGAACAGTATGTGTTAGCAAATTTCGCGGTTCTAACTTTCAGAGCGGGTTGCACTCAATGCGCTTGACAAAAACAGGAATGAAAGTATACAGACGCTTAATTCCAGAAAGTCACCGACAGGAGTTTATCAAGGAAACAATTCCTTCAGGAGTGGTGGAAATCGATGAATTATTGCACGGTGGGTTAGAGCGTGGAACTATTACAATTTTAACAGGCCCTAGTGGTGTGGGTAAAACTACACTAGGACTTCAGTTTATGAAAGAAGCAGCAGGGAGAGGAGAGCGTTCGGTTGTTTACACATTTGAAGAGTGGAAAGAGACGCTATTACATCGGTGTGAAGCAATTAATATCCCTGTTCGCATTATGATGGAACGTGATATACTTTCTATTGTTCAGGTGGAACCATTACATTATACTTCTGATGAGTTAGCAGATTTGATTCGCCATGAAGTCGAAGTTAACTGTGCAAAAATTATCATGATTGATAGCATTTCTGGCTATCGTTTGTCAGTGAGGGGTGATGATTTAGTTAGCCATATCCATGCGTTATGTAAGTATTTACAAAATATGGGTGTTGCAGTATTGTTAATCAACGAAGTCGAAAGCATTACAGGTGAATTTAAAGTAACGGAAAATGGTATTAGCTATATAGCTGACAATATTATATTTTTACGTTATATAGAATTTAAAGGAGAAATACGACGTGCCATAGGTGTACTAAAAAAACGCTTAACTAACTTTGAGAAAACCTTGCGCGAGTTTGAAATTAGCCGCTATGGGATAAAAGTTGGCAAGCCACTTACAAGTTTACGTGGTATTCTCAAAGGTGTACCCGATATTTTAGATTCGTCCGATTTAGAATAACCGTTGTTTGTGTAGCTAGTGGTGGCAAATCAGCACATGAGTCGCATTCTACTTTTATTACAGCATACAGAGAATCGGCGCCTGCTGTCTGAATGGTTAGAGCGTTACTACGAGGTAATAATTGGAGATGCTGCTGTACTAACACGACAAGCAGTTCCTTTACTTGATGATAAATTTGACCTTTGTATAGTAGATGGTGTTGCATTAAACCATCTATGGCAATGGGTACGGGCAAGAAAACAAGCAGAATACCCAGTATTTCTCCCCTTTGTCCTCAGTACAATTTGTTCAGACGTAAAATTACTTACCCGTGACTTATGGCAAAGTATTGACGAATTAATTACCAAACCACTTGAAAAACGAGAATTACACGCGCGTATAGAAATGCTGTTACGCTCGCGTCAACTATCTTTAGAGCTTAATGCTACCAATATAAAATTACAACAGGAAATAGCCGAGCGCGAACAAGCTGTATCATTACTGCGTCAAAGTGAACTTCGCTTTCAACGTATTGTTCAATCAAGCATTGTTGGTATTGTAATCGCAGATTTTGATGGTAACATTTACGAAGCAAACGACACATTTTTACAAATAGTTGGTTACACACGACAAGACTTAGAAGCTGGCAAAGTTAGGTGGATTGAGATGACACCAAGCGAGTATTTACCACTTGATGAACGCGCAATTGAGCAAATCAAAGCAACAGGTGATTATACTGTATATGAAAAAGAATATATTCGTAAAGATGGCAGTCGCGTTCCGGTATTAGTCGGTCCAATACAAATAGAACCTGAACAGCCAAATGTCCTTGCTTTTATACTTGATATTACAGAGCGTAAAATTGCCGAAGTCGAAACTCAAAAAGCTTTAGAACAAGAAAAAGAACTTAACCAACTAAAATCACGCTTTGTCTCAATGGTTAGCCATGAGTTTCGTAATCCCCTAAATATTATACAGGGTTACGCTGCTTTACTCGAAAAAAAAGGCGCCGGATGGTCACAAGAAAAACAAGCAGAAGTATTACAAAAGATAAGAAAATCCGTTAATAATGTAGTTGGTTTATTGGATGATGTATTAGTAATTAGTAAAGGACAAGTTAGCAGTCAAGCATTCAACCCAACTATAATAAATCTGAAGCAATTTTGTCAAAACCTAGTTACCGAAATGCAATTGGTCGCTAACCCCAAACACCAAATTTTCTTACTGGCGCCAGAACACGAAATTCAAGTTAACTTAGATGAAAAAGCGTTACAACAAATTCTAACTAACTTGCTATCAAACGCCATAAAATACTCACCAAAAGGAGGAGATATATTATTTGAACTCGCTTACTATGATAAAGCAATAACATTTAAAATTGAAGACAAAGGCATTGGCATTTCTACAGAAGACCAGCAAAAGTTATTTCAGTCATTCTATAGAGCCAAAAATGTTGGCAATATTCCCGGTACCGGATTAGGATTAGCAATTGTCAAGCAAGCAGTAGAATTACACCAAGGTGAAATAAACGTAACAAGTCATCTTGGTTCTGGTACAACATTTACAATCACAATTTCTATTGATTCACAAATATAGATATACGAGAGTGGAATGGGCATCCTTGCCCGTTCTAAACAATGGATGGTTACACTGCCAGATATAATTCATATTAAAGCTAATCATCCCTCCCAAATTTGTAATTGTCTTGATGCTGCAACAAAGCAGTTAATAACCTTTGGTGGGTAAACAAAATGGTCATAAGCAACAGACATTTGTCTAGCTGCTTCACAATAAGGTACTCGTCCAATACCTGTTCCTAACCCAGGACAAGCTACGCTATTAATTAGATGCTTAGAATTTTTATTATGTTGTCGAATTGCTAATAGCATTGCCCACATTGCTATATATGGTACATCAGTACCTTGTATAATCATTGGCACCCGCATTGTAGGAGTATGTGCCAAAAAAGAATGCTTAGGATGTCCCGTTTCAATAATAAATGATGTACCAACTGGCTGTTCCCCTAAATAATCTTCAAGTATTCGCTCTTGTACTCTCTTTTCTAAAGAAATACCAAAGAATTTGATAATAGCTGCATCCATACCACCATCCATCATGCCAAACGAGTTAGCAGGACTTACTAAGCAATCAAATTCTGTTAGCTGCTCAAAGTAACTATTAACTATTTCAACATTAGGGAAGTAAGCAAAGTATTCTTGAAATGCAGTATATAACGAGTAGTCAGGCGCCACGAGTATTAGTTTCATATCTATGATTGTAGCTTAACATCAGCGCATGTGTCTGCATAAAAGAGGGGCGGGTTTACTATATCGTAGTTAAGAGTGAAGATTTTTGGTTAACCCGCCCTTACAATACCTGCTCTGTGTATTCAATATAATATCAGTAATTACCGTATTAGGGATTGCTGATTTTAGGGATGATTTGTCATTCTGAGCGGAACGAAGTGTAGCGTAATGCGTAGCATTTGCCGCAGGCTAGAATCCTTATAGATGCTTCACTTCGCTGCGCTACGTTCAGCATGACAAATCTAATTTCATCCCGCATTTATGCAACGCCCCGTATTAATTAATTATGGCTCTTGATAATTGGCGCCAAGAAGGCTTCTTGTTCTTACCTCCGAATTATTGAGAGGATGACTAGAAAATATATTCTAAAATCATAATTATCTGTGTTTTTTCAGTATATCTACGGTACTGTTTCAATTTTTTGTTTCATTAAACCTCATATATCAAGAACTTTTTGCTAATTTCTCTCTAACTAGATACAAATATGTTTTTTAGTTAAAAATATTACTATAGCTATACTCAGATAGCCTTTTCATATGCCAGATTATTTATAGCAAACATACATAAGAAGCATACAAATCAATGTTGACTTTAAAAACACTATCATTAGCTTTAGTCGGAACAGCAGTTATTTTTATGGGTGCTAACCCAGCTAACGCGGTTAGCCTAACAAAAGGAGGTTCTACACCTATTGCTGGAGAGGGTCAATACACTAATATTCAAGGAGCTAAAACTATCAACTTTAATGATGGGATAGCACCTTCTTCTGGTAATGTCACTTACTCTGCAACTAATGGAATTGTCCAAG
This sequence comes from Calothrix sp. PCC 7103, assembly GCF_000331305.1. Classification (GTDB taxonomy): domain Bacteria; phylum Cyanobacteriota; class Cyanobacteriia; order Cyanobacteriales; family Nostocaceae; genus Dulcicalothrix. The sequence continues at coordinate 4,210,209 of NZ_KB217478.1, forward strand.
GAAGTGTAGGTGGTCAATACGCTAGTCCATTTGGTAATAACAGTAAATATTTAACAATTTCCCCAACGGGTGACAAAGTGAATGGTCAAGATTTTGCAGGAAGCTCTGGTGATGTAACTATTCGCTTTGCTTCTGCTCTTGATTACTTCGGCTTCTACTGGGGGTCGGTAGACACATATAATTTTGTAGATGTCTATAGCGGAGGAAGTCTTCTCAAAACATTCAGTGGTACAGATGTTCCGGACGCCCCTGCGAATGGTGAGCAGAGTGGCAACGCAAATAATGTTTACGTTAATTTATTAGCAGATAAAGGGCAGACTTTCGATAAAGTTGTAATGAGATCAACTGGTCGTGCGTTTGAAACTGATAACCATAGCTATAGAGTTGCTTCTGTCCCTGAACCTACTTCTGTTTTAGGCTTAGTTGCTTTCGGCGCTTTGGGTGCAGGGTCATTCATCAAGCGCAAATCAAAAAAAGTACAATCTTTGGGATTGTAGATGCTCTCTTAATTTATTTAGTTTGAGTTTTTAAAGGGGTTGCTAAATTAGCCTATTCTGAACGAATTATAACTAGTTTTAGCCGCAGATTCATACTGCATCTACGCAACCCTTTTTTCAAATCTCGCCATTTATTTAAATACCAAATTTATATCTTAATAAATTATAATATACTCTCCTTTGTATTTTATCATAATCTTTTTTTAATAATAAAGTTTGATTATTATATTTTTATTTACTATTAAGATGAATATTGAGGAATGGCGCCAATTTCTTAAACGTTACAGCATTGAATTGCTACAATTTTAAAACTTAAATTTCATTTGGGAACCAATGGTTCCCATTATATTTTCTACAAATCTAAACTTGCGTTTGTTATATAGAACCTCCTCAACTTCATCGGGTACAACTTGATGTTTAACAGCAAGTTTTTCTACAACTGCATCTAACCAAATGATTTCTTCAACTCTCACACCACTAATTCTAGACTGACACACGTAATATGATTTTAGCTCACTTACTGTGAATACTTTTGTGGCACAACGCGCGCACGATAAAAATTTGTTGCACGCTCTTAAGTATATATTATAACCTAGTAAAACAGTAAGTAATAATTTGATTCTTATTATTCAGAGCCACTCAAAGATTTATGCACGCAAAGTTCTTTTAAGAGGTAAAATTGAACACTACGACACTCAAAAGCGATTACCAAAATTGATATGTCAAAACCATTTAAATTTGTCCCGAAGTTAAGATGGAAGTTGTCAATCCTATGGATGCTTGGTACTGGTTTTACATTGATGTGTGTGCCTTTGACAAGTGGTTATGCATTCATAGCACTCCCTTTTGTACAATGGCTACTGCTAAAAAGTTATGTAGGTGAGCCTGGACTATGGATTTTAGCAACGCTTTTCGGTGGAATTGCAGGATTCGCTAGTTTAATTTTCGCTTTATTTTTTCTTCCTTCAAGATATTTAGCAGCAGCAGTTGCAGGGGCTGTATTAGGTTTCGCGCAATCACTAGTACTTAGGCGCCTTTGTTATAAGGCTAACTGGTGGATTCTCTCAAGTTCCCTAGCTTTGACTATTGGAGCAGGATGGGTTATAGATATTGATTTTCCAACATATTTTAAATTTGGTGGCTCCAAACCAAGTCAACAGGTGTTAATAATTATGTACTTAGTAAGTGGGCTTATTGGTGGCGCCATTAAAGGTGGAACACTTGGTTGGCTGATTGAAAATCACAAGAAGGCGCCAAGGAAGCCGACTCTGTAACTGCAACCTACCATAGGTAGTAGTAGCATTACCAAATTTAGCAATGTTAGAAGCAAAACGTATAGAAGAATATAAACAGCAATTACTCGCTGACTTTAATTCTCGTAACAATTACGACGGTGGCAGATTTTACTTACCAATAGCCAAGCGTTTAATTGAAGTGGCTAACCTCAACTCTGTACAAAAAATACTAGATGTAGCTACAGGTACAGGAATAGTAGCATTAGCAGCAGCAGAAAAAGCAGGTGCCCAATGTAAAGTAATTGGTATAGATATTTCTACAGCGATGCTAAATAACGCTATACAAAAACTAGCTACCTCTGGTTTACAAAATGTAAAATTTATCGAAGCTGATGCCGAATTAATAGACTTTGAGCAAAACAGTTTTGATGTAATATTATGTTCTCTAGCAATTTGTTATTTAACTGATATCCCTACGGCTTTACATAAATGGCATAGTTTTCTCAAACCAGGTGGAAAACTTGTATTTAACGCTTGGACAGAAAACGCATTTACAACAAGTGTTTTATTTCGAGAAGTCGCAGCTAAATACGGTATTACTGTAACGAACCCAAATGCACCACTAGGTACACCACAAAAATGCCAGCAATTATTGTCAGCAGCAGGTTTTGAGAATAAAAATATTATAATCCAAGAGGAGCAGTTTGGCTGGTATTTTACCCCTGATTTAGACATAGCACAACAAATATGGGAAGTTAACGCTAAAAACGTCTTTGGCTACCAAGTACAACAACTGGCGCCCGAAAAACTGCAAGAATGTTTTGCAGAATATATAAAAGAAGTTCAAGCATTACCTGTGACTGAACAAGGCGCCTGGTGTGATGCATCAATATTTTTTGTAACAGCAGTAAAAATATAATAATCAAATGTAGAGACGTTACATGTAACGTTTTTACTAAAATAGGTGTTTGGCAGGATATCACTACTTTTTTTGCGATTAGTCGTAAAGCTTAGTTGTTAATATAAGATTAGAGTAATTATACCTATGTTATAGCTTTATGAGACCGCAACGCATTGAACCTCAACCTGGGCAAGAGTCAGTATGGGACTATCCCCGTCCACCACGTTTAGAAGATGTCAGCAAACACATTCAGATTATTTTTAATGGTGAAACAATCGCTGATACTCACAATGCAAAACGAGTTTTAGAAACTAGCCATCCGCCAGTTTACTATATTCCACCTGCCGATATTAAGATGGAATATCTCATAAAAATGCCCCAATCTAGTTTTTGCGAATGGAAAGGAGCAGCAGGATATTACACACTGCGCGTAGGTGATAAAGAATTGCAAAACGTTGCTTGGTTCTATCCTAACCCCACACCTGAATTTGAATCTATGAAAGATTATGTGGCGTTTTATGCACATCCAATGGATGCATGTTATATAGATGGCGAAAAAGTGGCGCCGCAACCAGGTAATTTTTATGGTGGTTGGATAACTAAAGATATTGTTGGGCCATTTAAAGGAATTCCTGGTAGTTGGGGATGGTAATACTGTAGGGGCAGGCGGAGGATGCCCGCTCCACAAGAGTTTATCCACAAGAATAAATTATTTTTGCCAACCTAATTTAGTTGGTTGTTCATATACCTTTTTTAGTGTGTTCACATCTCTAGCTGAGATTAATGGTGGGTTACGTACTTGCGAAAAGTATAAAGCATCGCTTTGTAATGGGCTATGTCCCCAAATACCTAATGCGTGTCCAAGTTCGTGTCGTGCGGCAGCAATAAGGTATTCACCCGTTTGACTGGGACTCAATAAAATATTAAATCTATGGTATAGAATATTATCTTTTGTATACAAATTATATGTTGTTTGTGCAGAACGTGCGCGCGGTGGGTTTCCTTGAAGTGGCGGCGCCTTTCTTAAAATTATAATATCGGCTGACTCTAACTGCTCAACTATCTGTAACGGTAAATAAGCATTCCATTCTTGAATAGTCGATGATACAGTTTTTACCCATGTATCTGCTTGATTCTTATTAAGATTCTTTGGCGTTTCGATATAAACCTTAACAGGAAAATTTGACCAGACTAAGTATCCTACTTCTGTTGGTTTCACTGCATCAAAATAATCACCACTGTTTCTCACGTCTTGCCAGCGAGCGAGTGTTGACGGTAAAGGATGTGTAAGTGTTGAAGGTGTTTGCCCAACAACAATAAACTGCGAGTTAATTAGAACTAGCAGCCAAGTGGTTAATAATATTCCTAAAAATATAAATATGCGGGTTTGGATATTGGGTCTAGGGTTACGGTTATAGTATTTTTGTTCCGTTCCCATTCCCCTATCCTCCCTATAATGTCGTACTAATTATTTAGGCAACCAACCAGCGCTTAACACAACTGTCAACCCCATAAATATAGCAGTTAATGCCCAAGTAACCCGGTTAAGAGTACTTTCAGCGCTTTTGGCACTGCTAAATAATTGAGCTTGTCCACCAATGGCGCCAATACCATCACCTTTAGGACTGTGAAGTAGTACTAAAATAATTAAGCCAACAGCAGAGAAAGTCCAGATTCCTTGAACAATATTAGTGACGGTCATAACCAAAATTACTTAAAAGAGGTTGATGAATAGTATAGACGCTTGGATATCGCGTCTATACTATTCTACATTCCTACTTGTGCAGGTGTGCGGTTGTTTCGCACTTCGTAGTCAGCAGATACTACTAGGGATTTCCCAGTCATTTCTACTGGTTGGGGAATTTGCAAAATTTCTAAAATTGTTGGGGCAATGTCCGCTAGCTTACCATCTGAGCGTAAGTTAACATCTGTACCGTGTCCAGGAATTTTAGCTCCTTCGCCTTCGACTAGTATGAGGGGTACTGGGTTTGTGGTGTGGGCAGTCCAAGGATTGCCCGAATTGTCTAACATATATTCTGCGTTGCCGTGGTCGGCTGTAATAATTGCCGTGCCACCTGCTTTTATTACACCCTCTAGCAGGCGCCCCACACAACGGTCTACTGTTTCAATAGCTTGCACTGTGGCTGGAATTTGACCTGTATGCCCTACCATATCTGGGTTGGCATAATTGATTACCACTAATGAGTAAATTTGCTTACTTATCGCAGAAGTCGCTACATCTGTAACGGCATCGGCAGACATTTTAGGCGCCTGGTCATAAGTTGCCACCATTGGACTCGATACGAGTTCGCGGTCTTCGCCTGGGTAGGGGTCTTCTAAACCACCGTTGAAGAAATAAGTTACATGGGCGTATTTTTCAGTTTCGGAAGTGCGGAACTGTTTTAAACCCTGGTTTGAGATTACTTCCCCCAAAATGTTACTAAGATTTTGTGGCTCAAATGCAACACTGACTGGTAGTTCAGGGTCGTATTGAGTAAAAGTAACAAACGACAGTGGCGCAATTAACTGTCTCTCAAAACTATTAAAATTAGGACTCACCAAAGCTTGAGTTAGCTGCCGCGCGCGGTCAGGGCGGAAGTTAAAAAATATAACACCATCGCCAGCTTCAATTGCCCCTGGTGCTAACCGCACGGGAACAATAAACTCGTCGGTTATGTCGGCAGCATAAGAAGCCTTGACAGTTTCCATTGCCGAGAGTCCATTACCCTCACCATCAATAGTCATCACATCGTAGGCAAGTTTGACTCTATCCCAACGACGGTCTCTATCCATTGCGTAATAACGACCGCTAATTGTCGCTATTTTACCAACGCCGATACGGTCTATGTAATTTTGAATCAGTCCTACTGCTTCTACACTCTCTTTAGGTGCAGTATCACGACCATCAGCGATAGCGTGAATACAAACTTGAGAAATACCTTGTGCTTTAGCTAAGTCAAGTAGTCCAAACAGGTGGCTAATGTGGGAGTGTACACCTCCCTCAGAACAAAGCCCGACCATATGCAGTTTGCCGTTGCGACTCAGGACTTCCTGACAAATCTTTATTAACGCTGGATTTTTATTAATGGAACCGTCTTCTACCGCATCTGAAATGCGTACTAACTCTTGCGGTACCACTCGACCAGCGCCAATATTCAAATGACCAACTTCTGAGTTACCCATTTGACCTTCTGGCAAACCGACGGCTTTTCCTGACGTGCGAATGAGGGTGTGCGGATATGCAGACCATAGGCTATTCATGACTGGAGTCTTAGCCTGTGCAATTGCATTTCCTTTCGTCTCCTCGCAGTAGCCCCATCCGTCTAAAATGACTAGCACCACGGGAGCAACAGGTGCCTTGGTCATAATAAAACTGCCCTTTACTTTTTGTAATATCCGAATAATACCACTGCTACCTGCCATCGCAAGTGAATTTCTGCTTATTAGCTTCTTTTATTATAAATATCTGTTTTTTTAGACATTTCTTAATTATTGAACACCTACAGACATATTTACTATCTTTCACTACTGTCACCAGATAGATGCAATTTATTCATATCTCGCTTGACTGTATCGGCGCCAACTGTTAGGTAATAATCTCGATACTTTTCAATTATATTTTCTAATACAATTCCCTGTAACCAATTAGTAATTTCAAATTAGTTTTTTATTTATTTTAAACAATTGCAATAAATTCTCATTTAAGAATAATGATGATTATAATGCAAGCTGTATTTAAAAGGGGCGGGCATCCTTGCCCACCCCACAAGATTGTGATTTGACAAACAATTCCTACTTTTTCTTTGCGGTAGATTTAGCGCTTTTAGCAGCTTTTTTAGCAGCTTTTTCTTTCTCAATATCAGCCAGACGTGAGGCTTCTTTTTCTTCTTCAAGCTTGCTGAGATAGTAATGGTAATCACCTAAATAAACACGAAACTCACCATCGCGAATTTCGACGATTTTATTTGCTATCTGCGAAACAAAATAACGGTCGTGTGATACAACAATTACGCTACCATCATAATTTTGCAGCGCATCTTCGAGCATTTCCTTAGCAGGAATGTCTAAGTGGTTTGTTGGCTCATCTAGAATTAATAAATTCGCTGGACGTAGGAGCATCTTAGCTAATGCCAACCGTGCTTTTTCACCACCGCTTAATGCTGATACATTTTTAAATACAGTGTCACCACTAAATAAAAATCGTCCTAAAATTGTCCGAACTTCTTCGTTTGTCCAGGTAGGCACTTCGTCATGGATAGTTTCCATAACACTTTTACTTAAATCAAGTGCTTCTGCTTGGTTCTGTTCAAAGTAACCAGGAAGAACATTATGGTCGCCTAGTTTTACAATACCTTCACTCGGCGCTTCCATTCCCATAATCAAACGTAGCAATGTAGACTTACCTGCACCATTGGGAGCAACAAAGGCAATTCTATCACCGCGCTCAACTATTAAACTGGCGCCTAAGAACAGAATTTTGTCGTCATATGTATGTGTCAACTCATCAATAATTACAACTTCGCGTCCGCTACGAGGTGCGGGAGGAAACTGGAAGTGTAAAGTACGTACTGAACTTGTAGGCGCCTCAATACGTTCAATTTTATCAAGTAGCTTTTCTCGGCTTTTTGCTTGAGTACTACGAGTCGCACTAGCACGGAATTTTTCTACAAACGCTTGTTGCTTTTCGAGTTCTTTTTGCTGACGTTCAAAAGCACTAAGCTGCGCTGATTGATTTTCAGCTTTTTGTTGCAGGTACGAAGAGTAATTACCTAAATATGTAGAAGAAACACCACGTTCAGTCTCGACTATTTGAGTACACAAACGGTCAAGAAACTCCCGGTCATGCGATACTATCACCATCGGGGTAGTAAGTTTTTTGAGATAACCTTCTAACCACTCTATTGTTTCTAAATCTAAGTGGTTCGTAGGTTCGTCCAGCAGTAACAAATCAGGTTCTTGCAGCAAAATCTTACCTAAACCCATTCGCATTTGCCACCCACCACTGAAAGCGCTTACCAAACGCTCACCATCTTCGATTTGAAAACCCATTTCTGGTAAAATCTTACCGATACGCGCATCCAAGCCGTAACCATCGAGTGCTTCAAACTGGCGCTGTAACTTATCTAATTTATTAATTAATTTATCGAGTTCTTCGGGTGTGGCACTTTCCATCTCGCGCGTTACTTGTGCCAACGCCAACTGTACTTCGTTTGCTTCCTTAAATACAGTCCAAAATTCTTCGTTAACAGTGTGTGATGGGTCTACCTCAAACTCTTGGTTGAGGTAAGCTATATGTAAACTCGAAGGACGAACAATTTCACCCGAAGTCGGCTCGACCTCACCTGTGATAATCTTAAGCTGGGTGGACTTGCCGGCGCCGTTTACACCAACTAAACCAATTCTATCGCCAGCTTTGACCTCCCAATTAACATCCTTGAGGACTTCACCAGTCGGGTAAATTTTACTGATATGTTCGAGTCGTAGCATCCAGTGTCTCCAAGGTAGGGAATGAGTAGGAAAGTGCGAGCGTTTACGCTTCGTGTCCAATCTTAACAAAAATTAATCCAAATGTAGAGACGTTACATGTAACGTCTACACAAAATTTTGATATTTATTTCTTGTAGGTTGGGTGGAGGCTTTGCGGAACCCAACTTGCGTCTTGAAAATGTTGGGTCTTGCTACCCTGCTGGAAAAATACCCTAGCTTATATCTTGTACCATATAAAAATAGATAACTACTGATACTAAGTAATTAGAGATTATCTGCTACGTTCCTACCCGCATAGGGTTGAAAACCCCTATGCTAATAGTAAAAGTCCTCTTAAGAGGACTAAAGAATAAATGTTAATTTTGTTACTTTAATTTATTTGTTAGAGAGTTTTTACTTAGAAGTGCAAGATATAAGCCGTACTACTGGCGCCGCAAACGCTCAGTCAAATATAGGACTTGCACATCTTTTGAAACCCTTGTAATATGTAGATTTTTTAAATGTGCAAGTTAAGAGCCTCTGACTGGCGCCTGTCAAGAGCCTGAGTCGTTATTTTGTACTACCTGTCTAACCAGTTCCACATTTATATCAAGGGCTTGAGCTATTTGTTCTGGAGTTAAGCCCATAGCTATTAAGCCAGGTACAGATTCTAGTTTAGTTTCCTGCTTAACTTCTTCCTTAACTTCCTGCTTAACTTCTTCCTTAACTTCTTCCTTAACTTCCTGCTTGAGTTTTTGCTTAACTCTTTTTTCGATTTTTCGTTCAATCTGTTGTTCAAGCTCTTCTTGTATCTCTTCTTTGACTTCCTGATAAAATGTTGTTTTCTTCAAATCGCTTATTCCAAACATAGCTCTTAACTCCTTCCTGTTTATCTTAGGTAATTTATACAGTAAGATTGTTCCAATTAAATCCAGTAGTTGCAGCTGTTGGGGTTGTGTAAGACCCTGTTGCTTGGTTCTTGCAACTAACTCCTTAGCTTTTGCCTTGGCTTTTCTTTTATTTTCGACGATTAACTTAATAGTAGCAATTCCAATCGGTAACGAAGCATCATCACCCAAGTCCTCAAGATAGATACGAGTCACTCGCCCACTGTCGAAGAATTCACGGAAGTGCTTTGTGTCTGCGACATCTAAACTTTTCCTTGGGTATATAACTACACCATACCAATCATTTTTAATTGTGTTCTGGCGTAGGTATAAAGAAACTTCTGAAATCAGCCGTGAGTAGATTTCTTTATCTTGTTGAAACTGCACCTCTATAAAATAAGTTGGTTTGTCTTTACCTCTTTTAGGTATAAAAACACCATCAATACGGAATGCTGTTTGCTTGACTTCAATTGATTTGAAGTTGTATGCACTGGCTGTAGTAGATGCATCTCCAATGAGTTCAAAGAAAATTCCGGGAAATTCTTTGAACAAACGATAAAATATGCTGTCGGTCTTCACAAATTATCAATTATTTCAAATTAGATATATATGTATCACTAAAACGACACTTTATATCTACTTTTTAAAATATTTTCTTTATCGTCTGTTATTTTTCGGCTTCTAGAGATTTAATTTATACACCAGTTTTGGGAATAAAGTGATATAGGATACACATGATGTTATAGCTGACTAATATTTATTTAATGACCTAAAATTAACTTCTTTAATTCTTCAGCTTTTTCTTGACTCAAGCGATAAATATCAGAGCTAGGTTCACCAACTATGTATCCTTGAATATAGTTAACACCTATTTGTCTAAGTCTATGTAGACTTATTGGGGTTTTTTCATCTACTCCTTCAACAATAATATCAGGAGGGTCTAAATCATTTGCTCCTACTAATTCATGAAGAAATCGGATAATCATCCCACTGGGTCGAGAATGAAGAATCTCTCTGTCTATTTTTATATGAGATGGTCTAAGACCTGCTAAACGAGATATTGAAGCGTAAGCAACACCAAAGTCATCTATTGCAAATTTAATTTTGGTTTGCTGTACATACTCTACAAGTCTATTTTTAAAAATTTGGAGTGCAGAATCATAAGCAATATCTTCAAACTGTGGCAATTCAGTTTTCTCTAATATTTCTAATACTAATTTTCTCGGTGGAATTAATTGGTCTTTAATTACACTTTTTACTGTTTCAAAATAAGCTTTCCGTATCAAAGATGCTGGATATACGTTAACTGATAAAGGAGCGATTTCTTGAGACCTGTTTTGCCTTAACTTTGCTCTAGTTTGTTTATAACTGTATGTAGCTACTCTTAAAAAGTGCTGGTCGAGTTCAATTGTAAATCGAGGACCCCAAAGCTCTGCTGCCTTGAACATGTCGGAAGGCACCGTCAGACTCTCTGGGTCTCTGGCTAATGCTTCCCAACTACTCTATGTCAGTTTAATATACTCAAACTCTTCTTTGCTACTGGCTTCGATTTCTAATTCTCTACCATCAGTGGCTTTGACTTTTAACTTCATCGGTTTATTCCCGAAACGGTCTGATAAGAATCCAAATAATTTTTTGAGGTTTGCTGGGCTAACTTCAGCCATCAGAAAACCCGCTAAAATTCCACCAAATGCTTTGTTTCCTGCGGGTAGGTTGGGGTCAGGTAGAAGTTCTGCTGCTTCAATTTCATCTAGCTCTCTAATTTCTTGCAGCAGTTTCTGGACTTGTTCGTTTTTCTCTTCGTCGTCCAAGTCGGGGTCGTTGAAACCAATTATAAGTTTTACGTTTGATACATCAGGCATAGTCGCGACTCAAGATAAAAGCTTAGTAAATGAAAGATATAAGTAGTTTTTTGCCTACCTTATTTATACCAACTGTGATTGATGGTTTTCCGGAAATCTACGATTACTTTTTCATACTGTCATATATAAGTACTACTTGGTGAAGCGGAAGAATCGAACTACGCAGGTTGAGTTGACCTTTTGGCTTGAAACATCTTGCCTTATCACTCTTACGGCAAGATGCCTGTGCTATACTAAACACGGCTTAGAACTTTACTTTCAACAAGCACCACAATCTTTTAGATGCTACCCTACCCTACCCTTCGGGAAAACTCCGTTTACGGGATATCCTTCGGATAACGGGAAAACTACCCTGCGAGAAAACTGCGTTTACGTTAACGTTCCTCAGCATGAAATAAAGTTCACATTTTACCCGTTTGCACTATACATGTCGCCGTCTCTGACTTTTAGTAATTCGTCTTTTGATTTTCCTAAGATGCGGGCGAGCGGCGCCATCAATGCGTCATCTATTTTATCACCTACGTAGATATTGTTTAATTCGACAGGTGAAACTTTAAAAGTGTCGCAAAATTTAGCAAATTCTTTATCGCCTAAATCTAATTCTTGCTGTCTTTCACGTAGAAAAGCTGCAATTGCAAATGTGCCTGACTTTGGAAGCTCGCTGGTTTTTAGATATTTTTTGATTAGTTCTTTAACTTGACTAGCATCACCACCTGACTGCCTAATTAAATCGATACAAGCTGTAGTCAATGCTTTTTTCAATAATTCGTCTTCGTTTAACTGTTTGATTATTGTGTCTGAATATTCTTTTTTGAAAAATCCAGCTACGGCGCCTTTATAATAAATAGGCATGTAACTCTCATGTACACCTAATTGCCAATCGGTAGGTTCGTTTCGTAAGGACATGGCTGCACCTGTAACTCGTTTTGACTGTACCTGTTATAACCTGACTTTTTAGTATATGTGTCAAATTTAGCACCAGGTTACGTTTTTTAGCAGCTAAAATCATTTTTATAACCATATTTCACCATTTTTGTCAAGTATTTTACTCTCTGTCTATATCTTATAACTGTAGTTTTAGTTCAAATGCTTTTAAGAATCTACAAATAGTATTAGTTTGTTTGGACGTGAAAAATGTACTATATAAGTAATTGCATTTTTGGAAATAAATAGCGCTTCGTTCTAAAGTGCTGCTTGCGCGCGTGCATTGAGATTATACATTCAACCATAAATAACAGGAATAATAAGAGTGGAAGTACTTCTGCGCTTGGATGCCAAGATACGTAATTACATGCTGATTTTATTCGCAGCGGGTTTACTATTTTGGTCGAGTATTGGAGCGTTGCTATCAACGCTTCCGCTTTATATTGAGGATTTAGGGGGTTCTAAACAGGAAGTTGGCATTGTCATGGGTAGCTTTGCTGTTGGGTTGTTAATATTTCGTCCTCAACTGGGAGAGTTAGCAGACCGACGTAACCGTAAAATTGTTTTGATTATTGGCGCCTTAGTTGCAGCTATTGCACCATTGGGTTATCAAGTATTTACATCAATACCTGGACTTATTGCACTACGAGCGTTTCATGGGATTAGTATTGCAGCTTTTACTACAGCATACGCAGCACTAGTTTCCGATATAGCTCCGGCAGAAAATCGCGGTGAAGTTTTGGGCTATATGACTTTGACTGGGGCAACTGGTTTAGCACTTGGGCCAGCAATTGGTACCTATATTCAAGAAAATGCTAGTTACACATTATTATTTAATACTACTGCTATTTTAGGTTTACTCTCGCTTTTATTTGTACTGCCAATCGAAAGCTTTCCAGTATCGCAAGATGTGAGTGAAGATAATCGCGACGAAACTATTTGGCAAATTTACAAAAGTCCAAGGGTGCGGGTTCCAGCGCTAACTATGTTGCTAATTGGGTTAGCGGTGGGTACGTTAAATACTTTTATTCCATTATTTATTAAATCTATACATGTTGATTTTGATTGCGGTTTGTTTTATACAATTGCAGCGGTATCAAGTTTAGTATCGCGGTTTTTTACTAGTGGTGGTAGTGACCGAATTGGTAGGGGTATATTTGTAACTCTTGGTTTAATTGCTTATACGCTCTCGATGTTACTCCTATGGCAAGCAAACAACGATTTGTCATTTTTTTTGTCAGCAATACTTGAAGGCGCCGGGGGTGGCACATTTCTTTCGACAATGGATGTAGTTATAGCCGACCGTTCACTTCCTACTGAACGCGGACGAATATTTGCTCTATGTGTAGTGGGGTTTGACTTAGGTATTGCAATTGCTGGCCCACTTGGAGGTTCGATTGCCGAACAAGTCGGTTATCATAATATGTTTGGTATTGCAGGCGCCTTAACTTTCTTAGCCATTATAATTTTCCTAACGTTATCAAACAAAAATCTAATTAACTCATTACGCTTTGCCTTTGGACGTAGTGATGATGACTTTGCTTATAGTACATTTGTAGTTCTGGCGCCGGATTTTGACAATAGCGAAAATTATACCGCACTATCTGGTATTACAGCAGAGTAGTTGCAAAATAAAATTAGAAACGGATAGTTGATTTTAAAGAATTAGACTTGTTTTATAACGAGTAACTCATCCGTTACATCAGTTTAATCCGTTGCTAAAGCTGCTGTCTAATAATTTCAGCAAGTAACCCACTAGAAGCCATATTCAAATTTAATGTATAGTCAATATAATTAAAAGTTTCTTCCAAAGGTTTTAAAGTACTCTTCCAACCTAAACCATCAGTAATCCAAATAAATTTGTGATTTTGCGCCGTTAAAAAATCATACAAACCCTTATATTCACCTGCGGTGGCTTTCAACTTAGAACCACCTCCACCATAGAAATTGACTTCAATTAAATAAATTAATTCTTGATTATTAATTGCAAAATCAAATCTTCTGCTTGATTTATCTACTTCAACAATAATATCCCATTCAGCCAAAATCTTCTCAGCAGTAGCTTGTTTAATATATGTAAAATTACTCGCGTTACAAATAGACTTTACTAACTCTTCAACGATAATTTCCATCGTATCTCCAGCACGATTTTTTCTACCGTTACTATCTAGTCCCACCTCAATTCCTAATACATAATCTGGAATACTCTTAATAGTACGGTTCTCAAATAGTTCCAGCACCCCAGTTTCTCTGACAAACTCTACTGCTGCATCAATATTTTCTGGAAATAAAAGACTTTGATCACTAAAATTAAACCCTTGATATTGAAAATTTTTTTCTGTAAAGCTAGTTAGAATTCTAAAACTTTTTGTTCGACAAGCTATTAAAATTGGAATTGCGCTGTAAATACCTGGATAAGTTTGTAATAGTTCTCTAAACTCTTGCTCTATATTATTTTTTCCAATTAAATAATTTAGAGTATTCAAATGAATTTCAACGCTTTTAAAATTGGATAGGACTTTTTGCCAATTAACAAAATAGTCCCATATTGTTATAGAGTCAGTCAAAGTATTTTTCAAATGCTTAAATACATCTTTGGTAGCAGCACTTCCCAAAAAATCATGAAATACCTGACTATTTTTCATACCTAACCTGCGAATGACTTCGTAATAAGCAATTCAGTGCTTCCTACAAGCTTAATAATTCATAATTAGTAACTCATTAATCTGACCACGCTTAGAAGCATTACAATTAATCTTCCGCGCAGCTCTGACTCTCTCAATCCTATACTTATCATAAGCATCTTCAAAAAAATTATCATTAACATCCTCGTTTTTTGGGTCTGAATTACTCAATAATAGATCTGCGCCTTTACCATCCAACTCAGCAAAAAAGTTTCTCAACCTTAACTGCTCACTATCATGCCATATATTTTGAGAATAACCAGTAAAATTAGCGGTACTGCTTATAGGTCGGTAAGGAGGGTCAAAATATACAAAAGTCTTATCATCAACAAAATCTTTACACTTCGTAAAATCTCCCAACTCAATACGAGTTTTTTGCAGCACTAAAGAAATAGCCTTCAAATTATCGACATTACAAATTAAAGGCTTTTTATACTTGCCGCAAGGAACATTAAACTCACCTCTAGAATTAACTCTAAACAAGCCATTAAAACAAGTACGGTTTAAAAAAATAATCTGAGCCGCACGCTCTACCCAATTACTACTAAATACACTAAAATCAATAGTTCTTCGCTTTGAATTAAATGATTGCCGCACATAATAAAAATATTGGCTTTTTTCCATATCAGACATAGACCAATACTTAGATTGAATCTTTGATAACGCATCAATCAACGCATACACATCAAACTTAATAGTTTTATAGGCAAGTATTAATTCAGGATTAACATCATAAATAAAAAACTCATCAATACTCGACTCATAACCCGAAGAAGCAAGATAGAAAAACATTGCCCCTCCTCCCACAAATGGCTCAACATACCTTTTGATTGAACCATTCAACAAGCCTTGCGGCAAATATCTACTACTTATTTGTTCCAGAAGCTGACCCTTGCCTCCTGCCCATTTTAAAAACGGTTTTGCTGGAGCCTGGTTTGCTGTATAAACATTGTAATTAGAAGGCGCCTCAAATACACCTCGCTTTGCCACACCTTTTTGCAAAGCTAAATGAGTTCCTACTTTCACATCATAGTTGTTACGTACTATATAAGCCATTAATTTATGATGAATCTAGTTTAGTACTATCGTACTTTAAAAAACGAAAAAAGAATACTTGTTCTACTTTACTCCAAAGAATAAAATTGCAAAACAAAACAGTGTAATATCTTACCCGTTTTTACCACTAGCCAACCCAAATCCAGGCAATACAGACACCTTATTGTCAAAAAAATGACTTACATTACTGACATAATGCCCTAAACTAAAACAAACAAATATTAGCCGTAAGGCACCAACTTAACTAACTTTAATCTCCGAACCCGATAACTCAATCGAAGAAGCAAGTCTATCCATAACAACACGACCAATAACCGCCACATCAGACAATGGCATCACCTTAATTTGCTTAACAATCTGATTCAAATCTGAAGAATTAGATTGTGGCTTAATCCCCAAATAATTTAAAAGCTCCTCAATTGTGTAACCCGCTCTATCAGCAATATTTGCCAGGTTAAGAACATCCGGAATTGACTCGCCTTTCTCCCACAGCTGCACCGTTGTATAAGACACACCAAGTAATTTTGCAAACGCTCTTTGGCTCATGGAATCACGAGCCGTTTTAACAACTTCACCTAATTTCTTCCGCGCTTCTAAATCCACTTCTGTAATATTCTTCTAACCTACAGACCAGAATATTTTAGCCTGGAAAACCTAAACATTAAACTTGTATGTGAATAATTCCAGTGATTGTAGAGTATACAGCGATTATTTATACCGCTAACTAGCTTTTGGCTCCTCCAAAGATTCAACAGCAGCAGCCAACCGACTGGCGCCTGCCTGAACAATCTGAGCCACTTGAGATAAAGGCATATGATTAATTTGCCTCAAAATCAAACTCAAATCAGAAGCTTGTTGTATTGGCTTACCTTCTATGGAAGAGAGTAATTGTTCAATAGAGTAACCAGCGTGCGCTGCAATATGAGCTAAATTCTCGGTATCTGGGACTTTTAAACCTTTTTCCCACATGTTAACAGCTGTAGCAGAAACTCCCAAAAGCTTACCAAAAGCTCGCTGACTCATAGAACCACGAGCCTGCTTAATAATATCAACTAGTTTTTTTCTGCTTTCGTCATTCACTGGCGTTTTAACTACTCCACTGTCGTTATAACTTTAGTTGTCATATTACAACTTTACTTTCATATTGACAGACTTGCATACTAGCGGTAAATTAAATCTAAAGTTTGAATTATTCCAACTAAAGTAAACATAACTTGTTCTTTAGACGTACTTACCAATACGCAGTCAGAGGTGCATCCAAAATGGCTCGACGACTATACAATCGAAACCGCAAAAGGGTTACAGGGTTTATTACAGCTGGTAAAATTACACCACATGTTTGGCGCCTGCGTGAAGCTGACATAATAGAAGCACTTAACGCACAAGGCTGCAACGCGAAGAAAATCAAGAAAATCTCTTATCTTAAGCACCAAGTATCTATTTCTTACTGGGACAAAAACGGTGGAGTATGTAGTGGATTTTTCAGCTATCGAATATTCGCACGCTGGCAATTTGCAGTGCAAAGGTTAGTCCACAACTGTGGAAATACAAGAGACTTACAGAATTTAAAAAATTTCATCGAGTATGAGTTTGCCCACTATCCCTACCTTTGGGAGATACAAGAAGCTATTGAGAGTACTCTAGAGCTTTGTGCTTCTGAACTAGCAGCACTTGAAAGCTACAAACGAAACAGTCATCCAGAACTAGTAGGCGTTTCCTAGAGCAATGGACGAATTGATGTTACGACTTCACAGCAAAATTTTAGAATTTCGAGCAAAATATAGATAAGATACATACTCTAACTAAAAAATCTTATCTGGATACGCAAATGAGTCCAACAAAAGAAAAAATACAATCCTTGTTAAATCAATTGCCCGATGATTGTTCTATTGAAGATGTTCAATATCACTTGTACGTGATAGAGAAAATTAACAATGGATTGAAAGCTGCTGAGACACAAGGTACTATTTCGCAAAAAGAAGCAGAGCAACGTTTAAGCAAATGGCTTATCTCGTAGTTTGGGCGCCTAAAGCCGTGCGAAAAATCAAGCTTGTTGTATAGGTAAGTCCACAAAGATAAAATATAAAGTACTGCTGAATACAAAGTAAAAATGCTAAAAACAGTTTGGGCTACTGTCCGACAAGGAAAAATTGAATTATTGGAATCAACAGAGCTTCCTGAAGGGGCAAAAGTGCTAGTAACACTCTTACCTGACGATGAAACTGATTTCTGGCTTCAAACAAGCCAAGTCTCACTTGATGCAGTGTGGGATAACACTGAGGATGATGTATATGCCCAGCTACTCGAAAAATGACATTATCTTGGTGCGGTATCCTTTTTCAGATTTATCTAGTTCAAAGGTAAGACCTGCGGTTGTTGTCAATGCACCACATATTTCCCAAGATTTATTTATCACTCCGCTTACAAGTAAAACAGAATCGCTGCTTGTAGGTGAATTCGTACTTTCTGAGTGGTCAGCAGCAGGACTCAATGTCCCAACAGCAGTCAAACGTGGTTTGTATACAGTAAATAAGAGTTTGGTTGTCACAATTATTGGAAAGTTGCTTGACCCTGACATTGAACAGCTAGAACGCTCACTCCGAGATTGGTTGGGATTAAATTAAGCGCACGGAACCAACCTACCACTGTAAATACCTTTTCTTACTTACTTGATGTAATTTGTTTTTTTACTGCAAAATTTGAGAAACCTTATACGTTAACTAGCCTTAACCTCTTCACCCAAAGCAGCCGCAGCATCAGCAAATCTTTCAGCAGTAGCTTTGGCAATTACTGCTACCTCTGATAAAGGCATCACCTTTATTTGTTTAAGAATTTGGTTTACATCTGAAGTCTCGGATTGCGGTTTAACACCAAGATAGTTCAAAAGTTCTTCAATCGTGTAACCTGCCCTATCAGCAATATTAGCTAAATTCTCAATATCTGGTACAGATTCTCCTTTTTCCCATGCCTGCACCGTAGTATAAGAAACACCCAAAAGCGTAGCAAAAGCTCGTTGACTCATCGAAGCGCGAGCCTTTTTTGCTATTTCACCTAGTTTCTTTCTAGCTTCTGGATTCACTGCTTTAGTTTTATTGCGAGCTAACTAATTTATTGTATCGTACATATGAATAATTTCAGTTTCGCTATACACTTGCTTGTTAGTTTGCGAAGCTTGTTTTACACAAAAGATTTTTGAGTAAGCTTGGCGAACTTGTTCAGCTTCGACAAACTCGATTTTACCTTTAAAGAGTTTTCCTATACTTTTCTGAATACCTGTTAAACTGTCTTCATTCTCAACAAGTCCCATATATCCAAATAATACTACACGAGTAGTGTCTTTTAATTTATCGATTATTTCTACCCAAGGTTCCAAGTAAGTATCTAAGTCATGCTCATCAATTATTTTTGATTCTCTCATAACTTCAATTTGTTGTAAATAATCTAAAAATCTATCAAAATTGTCTCTAATAGCCGCTTCGATAAATTGAGGGACATTTTTTAAAGGAGTATCAGGATTTCCGTTTTGCAAATTTTGATAATTTTTTTTGCCTTCCTTTATTGCTGCCTTGGAGTCTTGCTCGCTCAAAGCACTTATTAACTCTTTTTCCTCTACCGCTACAAATTTATTAATACTTTTACTTTCAGTTGGATATTGGCTATATTCAAGCAGTCGAGGAATGGAGGCAAAACCCAAAGCATTCGTATGTATATTATCTAAAGGCTCAAAATGGGTTCCTGGGTTTTGTCCTGAAGGGTTATAAACAGATACGGCGCCTTTTCCTGGTTCTTTATCATGAAATTTGTAATAGTAGAAGGGCTGGATGAAGATGATTCATGTAAATTTTCTCCGCTATATAGAAATTCTTCGGAAACACTAACTCTAGGTTTATTTTTATCAACGTAAATATTTAAATCAAGAATTCCGCTACTTCCAGCACTGCCATTCGGTGAAATTTGTGAAAAACAATATGCAAATCTGACTACAGAAGGACTTGCTGCATTACCATCTAAAATTCTATTACTACCAATTTGGGCAACTGCATTCTCAAAACTGCTAACACCTCGGCTTTCGTCGGGAATAGTAATCAGGCTATTTTTTAAAAGTTTTAGGCAGTTGATAAAGTTGCTTTTGCCTGAACCGTTTGAACCGATAAATATATTGAGTTTTTTTAGATTTACTTGTGTATCTAAAGATAAGTTTTTATAATTTTTGGTAGCTAGGAAGCGAAGAAGAGGTTGATTCATAGCACTTAAAAAAATTGCATATCATAAGTTTCTCACAATTTATTTCTATTATACAAAAAGTGTGAATCTTCACAAAAGTTTATAGAGGCGATACGTTTCGTAAGCTCGTCTAATTGAGGAATGGCGCCTAAATTTTTGTATTACAGCAAGCAGTGTATGGAATGTTGGGTTCCGCAAAGCCTCCACCCAACCTACATAAAATAATAGAACAGGCAGGGATGCCTGTTCCACAAGATAAGTAATTAATTGCACAATGATTAGTTGTTGCCAGCATTGGCGGCTAGTTCGGCTAGTTGGTCTTGTTGGTCTTGGGAGATACAAGACTGTATGACTGTTTCTAGGTCGCCTTCGAGAACTGGGGTTAAAGAGAAGTTTTGGTTGAGACGATGGTCGGTGACGCGGTTGTCTTTGTAGTTGTAGGTGCGAATTTTTTCGGAACGGGCGCCTGTTCCTACTTGCAAGCGCCTTGCTGAAGTAATGGCTGCTTGTTGTTCTTGCAGTTTCATTTCATACAATTTTGCGCGCAAGATTTGCATTGCTCGTTCTTTGTTTTGCAACTGGCTTCGTTCTTCTGTACAGAAGATGCGGATACCTGTTGGTTTGTGCAATAAGTCAGCGGCTGTTTCTACTTTGTTGACGTTTTGTCCACCTGCACCACCCGAACGCGCGGTTTTCATTTCGATGTCTTTAGGGTCGATATGTACTTCTACATCATCGACTTCTGGCATTATTGCTACTGTCGCTGTTGATGTATGTACTCTTCCACCTGCTTCGGTAAGGGGGACACGCTGAACTCTGTGTACTCCTGCCTCAAATTTTAATTGGCTATATACGTCGTCGCCTTTAATTTCTAGAATTACTTCTTTCCATCCACCCATGTCTCCTAATGATTCACTCATTAACGAAACTTTCCAACCTTGGGTTTGAGCATAACGAGTATACATCCGCATTAAGTCTCCAGCCCAAATACTGGCTTCGTCACCTCCAGTACCCGCACGAATTTCTAACATGATGTTTTTATCATCGTTAGGGTCGCGTGGTAGTAGTAGTAATTTTAAGCGGTTCTCTAAATACTCAATTTTTTCTTCGAGTTCTTTTACTTCCAGTCCTGCCATTTCTTGCATTTCTGGGTCACTCGCTGACTCTTTATATATTTGACGCGCTCCAACTAAGTCGTCGGTAGCTTGTTTCCAAGTTTCGTAGGTGTTTACTACTTCTTCTAAACCTGACCGTGCCTTGGCTATCTGTTGATACTCGTCTTGGTCTCTTGCGGTATCTGGGTCTCCTAGGCGCCGAGTCAACTCGTTAAAAGTTTGTTCGACAGATTTTAATTTCTCCAGCAAATATTGTTCAGCCATAATGCGTGCCTCACGCTCCTTCAAAAATAAGTTGATTAGCTCAATTGCAAAGAACACAAAATCGACCCGGCACTTCTCTGTGCGGGGTCGTTCAAAGCAAAGCTAACCAGCTACTTCTGGTCTTCTTCTTTTGCTGCGGCTGATTGGTCGAACATACCGTACTTACGCAGGAAGCGTTCTACGCGACCTTCGGTGTCAATAATCTTCTGAGTTCCTGTGTAAAAGGGGTGGTTTCCAGACCAAACGTCTACGTGTAATTCGGGTTTGGTGGAGCCTACTGTCATTACAACTTTTCCGTTGCAATACACTTTCGCTTCTGGATACCACTCAGGGTGAATTCCGTCTTTTGCCATTTTCCTGTTGTGGTGAATCTATATAAATTATAACAAGTTATGAGTTATGAGTGATGAGTTATGAGTTCAAATTCCTAACTCCTAACTCCTAACTCCTAACTTTTTATCGTTTCGAGTATTGAGGAGCTTTGCGAGCTTTGTGTAAACCGTATTTTTTACGCTCTTTTGCACGAGGGTCACGAGTTAAGTAACCTTCGGTTTTGAGTGGAGGACGGTTGCCTGGGTCTAGTTGGCACAATGCACGCGCTACACCTAAACGTACTGCGTCTGATTGACCTGTAAGACCACCACCTTCGGCTTTTACCATGATGTCGTAGTCATTTTCCATACCTAGTGTTTCTAAGGGGGCTTTAATAATACCTAGGTAGTTGGCGTTGAATTGGAAATACAAATCTCCTGGTTTGCCGTTGACTATTAGTTGTCCGGTACCTGGAACGAGACGTACTCGTGCTACTGCTGATTTACGGCGCCCTGTACCAAAGTACATCGCGCGACCGCTGGTTTCGGTGGCTTGCATTAACCTTCTGCTCCTGGAATTGTATTGATTATTAATTCTTTCGGTTTTTGAGCGGTATGAGGGTGGGTTGGACCTGCGTAAACTTTAAGCTTTGTAAATAGACTTTTTCCAAGGCTATTTTTGGGGAGCATACCCTTAACCGCTTGTTCGATAATCCGTTCGGGTATACGTTCTTGCAGTTTAGCAAAGGTTTCTGTTTTCATCCCACCTGGGCGCCCAGAGTGGCGACGGTAAAGCTTTTGTGAGCGCTTTTTACCTGTTACTGCAACTTTTTCAGCGTTAACTACAATTACAAAGTCACCTGTATCTAAATGAGGGGTGAACTCAGGTTTTCTCTTGCCTCTGAGAACCATTGCAATTTCGCTGGCTAAACGACCAAGACGTTGGTCTGCTGCATCTACTACATACCAGTCACCCTCAAGGGTATTAACTGGTGGAAGATAAGTTTTTTGAGCTGTCATCTTTTTTATTTCCTTTGTTTATGAGAATTGGTTTATTATCCCCTATTCCCCAAATACAAATTTCGGCTGCGTGTCGTACCAAATTTCTTTTGGAACTGCAAAGTCTGGATAGCCTACTCGCAATAAGCATAAGCCTTGTGCGGGCGCCGAATGTTTCACTTGTTCTCGGAGTTGGTTCTTCCAAAGATTTGTGAAGTTTGAAACTGTTCTTTCTTTTGTTCCTACCTGTACTAACATCCCTACAATCAACCGCACCATACCGTACAAAAAGCCGTCTGCTTGTATTTCTAAATTTAGAAACGCACCGTCGCGATTACATTCTGCTGCTTGGACTTCTACTATTGAGTGCGCTCGTTTTGAGTTGGCACGTCGAAAAGCACTTAAGTCATGCTTTCCTACCAGAGGTTCTAACGCTCTCTGGATTAATGATTCATCGAGTGGCGCGTGATAATAATGCCAGCAAAAGGGTTGGATAAACAAATTTGGGCGTGCTTCAGTATAAAGCGTATAACGATAACGTCGGTACAATGCGCTAAAACGTGAATGCCATGTGCTATCTACTTCGATTGAGGCTCTTATCAATATGTCTTTCGGTAAGTAAGTGTTGAGAACAGGTGCCCACTTATGTGGTGGCAGCGGACTTGCAACATCAAAATGTGCTACCTGTGCTGCTGCATGAACACCACTGTCGGTACGTCCGGCACCATGCAAGTTGATGTGTGAACCCACAATACTCGCAATCGCTTTCTCAATTTCTTCTTGTACGGTACGGTGTTGTGCTTGCCTTTGCCACCCATGAAAATTAGTGCCAAGGTATTGAATTACTATGGCTATGCGCTGCAAATCTATGGGCTGAGACGTTAACATTGAATTAGGACTTTTATACTAATTCAATAATTGCCATTTCGGAATTGTCGCCACGGCGTGGTACGGTACGCAAAATACGGGTGTAACCACCATTACGATTTTCATATCGTTTTGGTGCCTGCTCAAATAAGGCTTGTACTAGGTCTTTATCATAGATATAACCTAGTGCTTGGCGCCTACTGGATAATGAGCCATCTTTTGCTAAGGTAATCATTTTGTCAACTTCGGCTCGTACAACTTTGGCACGAACTAAAGTAGTAGTAATTCGACCGTGACGAATTACTTCGGTTGTGAGCGCGCGCAAAAGGGCACGACGCTGGTCTGCTGGTTTGCTTAGTTGTTTAACTCGACAACGGTGACGCATAATAATTGACGCATGAAAAATAGAATGGAATTGATATCTGAATCAGCGGTTGATAGCTAGTGGGTAATAGGTAACGGGTAATAGTTAAGCTGTTTATAACGCTCCTACTATTACCCTTTGCACCTAATAACTACCAATCATATGCAAATAACTATTAACTATTAATTCTTCAGATTTACCTTAGTTACTAGCTATGCTTTGAACCCCGCTCTTGAGGTAAGGTAATACCCAAACGTCGCTGCAAAGCTTCTACGACTTCTTCAGCAGACTTTTGACCGAAATTCTTTATTTCTAAGAGGTCTTCTTGAGTATAATCCAATAAGTCAGCTACAGAGTTGACTTGGGCACGCTTCAAACAGTTGTAAGCGCGTACAGAAAGTTGTAACTCTTCGATAGGAATTTGTGCGGTTGGATCTAAGTCTTCAGCGATACCTGTATCTTGCTCAGTGTAAGTGAAGTCTTTTAATGGATTAAATAAATCCACTAATATACTTGCTGCTGAAGATAGCGCTTCTTGTGGGCTAAGACTACCATTTGTCCAGACTTCTAACAAAAGTCTGTCTTTGGGTATGTTGCTTTCACCACGTGTTTCTTCAACACTATAGTTAACTTTCCGCACTGGCATAAATACAGAGTCTATCTGTAAAAAATCTAACGATGTCGCTTCTTCCCGACCACGTTCGACAGTACGATAACCCTTGCCCTTTTCAATCCGAAACTCCATTTCCAGTTTGGCACCTTCTGCAAGAGTGGCGACATACTGAGTTTGGTCAATCACTTCAACTTCACTAGGTAAATCAAAATGCGCTGAAGTGACGTTCGCAGGGCCAGTAACAAGCAAGCGACCGATTTGAGGTTGAGAGGAATAGCTTTTGAGGATAACTTCTTTCATCCGCATTAGGATTTCAAGAACGTCTTCCCGCACACCTGGAACGGTGGCAAACTCATGTGTAACGCCCGCAATTCGTACCGCAGTAACCGCCGTACCCTCTAAGTTAGAGAGTAATACTCGTCTAAGGGCGTTACCAACCGTTGTTCCTTGACCTCTTTCTAAAGGTTCTAAGACAAACTTACTGTAATGGCTCCGAGTTTCTTCTGTATTGGACTCTACACATTCAATTTGAAATTGCGCCACGGAGCAGCCTCCCTTGTATAACAGTCCTGAATTCGCAACTGTGTAAAAATTGCTAGTTCTTTCTTTGACAAACGTTGCCCAGTTAAAGCTCAATTACGAACTGAAGTTCGTATTACGGGTGAGCATGGGCGATACGAATTAATTTGCGGCCACTATAGCGAGTGAGGAGAACTTCAAAAACGCTCTAATAAGGGTTTATAACCCAATTTACTACTATCTCTATACACGGCGCCGCTTAGGAGGACGGCAACCATTGTGGGGTATAGGAGTGATATCGCGAATCAATGTAATCTCTAGTCCTGCTCCTTGTAATGCTCGAATCGCTGTTTCACGACCCGCTCCAGGACCCGAAACCATTACTTCCACTTGACGCATACCAGAGTCAATTGCTCGGCGTGCTGCACTTTCTGCTGCGGTTTGAGCGGCAAAGGGAGTACCTTTTTTCGCTCCTTTAAAGCCGCTTGACCCTGCACTTGCCCACGATATGACATCGCCGTTTTGGTCGGCAATAGTCACAATACTATTGTTGAAAGTCGATTGAATGTAAGCAACTCCGTTGGGAACGTTACGTTTTGCTTTCTTGCTCCCGGCTTTTTTAGGTGTTTGACGCGCCATATTAATTCGTTTGAGTAAGCGTATAACTTGCTATGGAGCAAGCGATGAAATTTATTTACCTGGTGCTTTCTTCTTACCAGCTACTGTCTGACGTCTACCGCGTCGAGTCCGAGCGTTCGTCCGAGTTCTTTGTCCCCTTACTGGTAGTCCCATCCGGTGACGGCGCCCTCTGTAGGTGCCAATATCGACTAAGCGCTTGATGTTCATTGCTTCGAGGCGCCGCAAATCACCTTCTACTTGGTAATTGCTTTCAACTTCACCCCGTAATGCTGTGACATCAGCATCACTTAAGTCTTTAACTCGTGTGTCAGGATTAACACCAGTGGCTGACAATATCGCTTGTGCCCGCGATAAACCAATTCCAAAAATATAAGTCAGACCAATTTCAATCCGCTTGTCACGCGGAAGGTCTACTCCGGCAATACGTGCCACTATGAATATCTCCCATTGATTGCGTTGTTTTGTGCGCTGTACAAAATACAGCTGATACTATGTACTTAGTGAAGAAAAGAAAGTGCGCGGTTACACTGGGGGTCTTAACCTTGACGTTGCTTGTGCTTGGGGTTTACACAAATTACCATGACGCGACCGCGACGCTTTATGACGTTGCACTTTTCGCAAATTCGCTTGACTGAAGCTCTAACTTTCATGTTTCGCTCTTTAACTCCAAATGTTAAATTATACCATTTTTAAGAAAAAAAATTCTGTTTTCAGAGTAGATATGACCCCAAAAATTTTTTGTTGTGGTAAAATCCTCTACATAATCTACTTTTTCCTCAATCGATAGGTGATTCGACCCTTCGTTAAGTCATAGGGAGTAAGCTCCACTTTGACTCGGTCACCAGGTAGAATTTTGATGTAATTACGGCGAATTTTGCCGGAAATGTGAGCAAGGACGTTAAAGCCATTGTCCAGGTCAACACGAAACATCGCGTTGGGTAATGACTCTGTTACCGTCCCTTCCATTTCTATTAGGTCTTGTTTAGACAAGTTGCTTTCCTCTTTCCAATCAATTAATTTTTGCGCTTTTTCGAGCGTAAGTTGGATTTTTTAAAATGGCTTGCTGTATCGTCTATACTACAAGCACATAGATTTTGTCAAATACACTAACAGTTTATTAATATATCTTATTTAATCAAGAACTGGCAGCTTCGGTTAGGGTTAGCGGTTAGCGGTTAGCCAACAGCTAACAGCCAACAACTAACAGCTAATAGCTTGACCAATTTCAACAGTGACTTCTTCTAGGGACTGGTTGCCATTGACTATTACTAGTTGCTGTTTGCCTGTGTAGTAGTCAATTAAAGGAGCTGTTTCTGAACGATATACTTCAAGACGGCGCCGTATTACTTCTTCGGTATCATCTTTACGTCCTCGCTCAAGCAGGCGCCCAATAACAATTTCGTCAGGAACGTCAAGATTAACAACCTTTTCTCCATGATGGTCTAACCTATCAAGCAAACCTTCTAAAAAACCAGCTTGTTGAACAGTTCGAGGAAAACCATCGAGAATCCAGCCATGTTTGGTATCAGCTTGAGTTAAGCGTTGCTCCACCATGTCTTGTACTAACTGGTCGGGCACTAACTCACCCCTATCCATATAACCTTTAGCTTTGATTCCTAAAGGAGTTTGGTCTTTTAATGCTTGACGTAAAATGTCACCCGTCGAAATGTGGGGAATTTGCCAGTGGTCGGCTAGCGCTTTCGCTTGCGTCCCTTTACCTGCTCCGGGCGGTCCCAAGAAGATTAGTCGCGTCACTATTGTTTCACCATTCCTTCATAGCGCTGAGAGATGACGTAGGTTTGTACTTGCTTCGCAGTATCAATTGCTACACCAACCAGAATTAATAACGAGGTAGCACCCAATCCTCTAAAGGTAGGAACTTTTAGCGCCTGCTCAATTGCTGTAGGAATAATAGCAATCAAGCCTAAAAAGATAGCACCCAAAAAGGTTAGTCGATTTAATACACGCTCTATATATTCGCTTGTTGCTTTACCAGGACGAATACCGGGAATACTTGAACCCATTTTCTTTAAGTTCTGTGACACATCAACTGGGTTAACAATTAATGAGGAATAGAAATAGCTAAAGAAAACAATCGACACAAGGTAAACGAGGGCATAAACCCAAGAACCACTGCCACCAGGACTCAAATAATTATTCACGATACTTGCAAATTCAGCATTTTTAGTAAAGCCAGCAATTAGTGAAGGCAAACTAAGAATTGCAGCAGCGAAGATGATTGGCATTACACCACCTTGATTAAGGCGTAAAGGTAAGTAGCTGCGTTGTTCTGCTAAAACCCTACGACCAACTTGGCGCCGTGCTGAGATAATAGGAATACGTCGAACACCTTCTTGTACGAAGACGATACCGACGATTGTTACCAAGAACAGCAGTAATAAGACGATGACGCGACCGACAATTTCACGACCACCAGATTCAACAAATTGAATTGTGTCGCCTAATGATTTTGGCAGCGTTGACACAATGTTGACAAAAATCAACAAAGAGGCACCGTTTCCAACTCCACGTTCTGTAATTACCTCAGAAGCCCACATTACGAACATTGAACCAGCCACTAATGCAATTGCAGTTTGGGCGACAAATAACGGTCCAAAGTTGTAAGCATACGGTTTCAACCAGAATGACGCGAGGAAAACACTTTGTACAATCCCCCATCCCAATGATACGTAACGTGTATATTGAGACAGTTTGCGTCTACCTGCTTCACCTTCGTTTTTCTGTAAATTTTCTAAAGATGGAATGGCGGCAGTCAAAAGTTGGATAATAATCGAAGCATTAATATAGGGTAGAATCCCTAAAGCAAAGATTCCCAACGCGGAAAGTCCGCCACCCGAAAAGATATCCAAAAAGCTTAATATCTGATTATTACTGGCAACAGCACGGGCAAATTCTACACGATTAATTCCTGGAATTGGTAAATGAATACCAAGGCGAATCAACACGAGAATACCGACCGTGACAAGCAGCCGACCTCTTAGTCCAGCTGCTTGCGCCATTTGCATAAAAGTTTCTTGAGCGGTTGGGGGTTTATCTCGACTAATCATAGCGGGTGTTACCTAGAGAACGAACGGAGGCGCCAACATTTGAGAGTTTGCGAGAGCATCATAGTGGGCGCCGAGGCTCACCCTATAACTTCGCAGCTCCCACCAGCAGCCTCAATTTTGCTGCGTGCCGAACCTGTAAAGGCTGCGGCTTTAACTTGAAGCGCAACACCTAACTCTCCGTTACCCAAAATTTTCAAAGGTGCTTTACCACTTGTGAGAATCCCAGTTTCTTTGAGTGACTCCAAAGTTACCTCTGTATTTGCGGGGAGCGATGCGAGCTTTTCTACATTAATCGTAGTGTATTCTTTGCGCGGAGCGAGGGGAAAACCCTTCAATTTCGGTAAACGACGGTATAAAGGTTGTTGACCACCTTCAAAACCTGGACGGGTACCACCACCAGAACGCGCATTTTGACCGCGCATCCCCTTACCTGAACTGGCGCCTTGTCCGGCAGAAATACCGCGACCTAGACGGCGCGGTCGCTGTTTCGAGCCGACTTGCGGCTTTAAATCATTAAGTCTCATGACTCTATATTTAGTCCTTAATTACACTACAACCTGTCTACTACTGAGCGTAGAGATTTTCGATTGGCACACCTCTATCTTCTGCGACTTCCGAGAAAGTACGTAGAGTCGAGAGTGCATTAACTGCGGCGCGTGCATTATTTAAAGGATTGTTCGAGCCGAGTTGTTTTGCCAATATATTGCGGATTCCGGCTAGTTCCAAAACAGTACGCACGGCGCCACCTGCAATTACACCTGTACCAGGTGATGCTGGACGCATGAGAACTTTTGCACTACCACCAACTCCATTAACTGGGTGAGGTATGGAATTAGCTTTGGTCATTGGAATGTCAACGAGGTGCTTTTTGCCATCAGCAACACCTTTTTTGACAGCGCCAATTACATCAGATGCTTTACCAACACCAACACCAACTTGACCGCGTTCGTTGCCGACAACAACAATGGCACGGAAGCTGAGTTTTTTACCACCTTTTACTACTTTGCTAACGCGACGAATTTGAATAACCCGTTCTTGCCAGTTGGTTTCTTCTTTTTTCGCTTTGTTAGTTTTACGACGACCACCTGTAGCCATATGTATTCTTCTGTTGTAAAGTTGTTTGCGACTGCCTTAAAAACTTAAACCAGCTTCGCGCGCAGCTTCGGCGAGAGCTTTAATGCGACCGTGATAAAGGTTTCCACCTCTGTCAAACACAACTTGGGTAATACCTTTTTCTCGCGCACGCAGGGCAATTAGCCTACCGACTTCGGTTGAAGCAGAGCAATTTCCACCTGAAGTTATTTTTGATTTAATTTCAGGTTCAACTGTTGAAGCTGCGACTAAAGTATGTTGAGCAGCATCATCAATAACTTGGGCATATATATGGTCGTTCGAGCGGAAGACTGATAATCTTGGACGTTCGGGAGAACCATTTACTTTGCCGCGAACACGACGATGGCGCCGTTGTTTCGATTCTTTGCGAGTCAGTTTCATATTTTACTTCTTACCCTTACCAGTCTTACCAGCCTTACGAAGAACCACCTCACCGGCGTAACGAATACCTTTACCTTTGTAAGGTTCAGGTGGTCGAACCGCGCGAATACGCGCAGCAGTGTTACCAACGATTTCTTTGTCGTAACCGCTAACTATAACGTTTGTGGGATTTTCTACTGCAAATTGGATACCATCTGGTGGTGGTATTTGTACTTGGTGACTGTAACCCATGCTTAATACCAAGTTACGTCCGGAAAGAGCAGCACGATAACCAACCCCTTGAATTTCCAACCTCCGTTGGAAACCAGTCGAGACACCTTCTACCATGTTGGCGACAAGTGTCCGACACAAACCGTGTAGTTGGCGAGATACGCGCGAATCATCTATACGGTTAACATTAAGTGTTTCTCCATCTTGGACAACCTGAATGTTAACTGGCAATTCGCGAGACAGTTCGCCTTTGGGACCTTTAACAGCTATTTTGGCACCATCCAAAGTTATTTGAACTTTGGCAGGAACCGTAATTGGACGTTTACCAATTCGAGACATAATGTTTACCTTTCTTTACCAAACGTAGCAAAGTACTTCACCACCAACATTTTGACGACGTGCTTCACGGTCGGTCATAATGCCACTGGATGTTGAAATAATCGCAATACCAATACCACCTAAAACTCGTGGCAGGTCTTTTCGGTTTGAATAAACGCGAAGTCCGGGTCTGCTAACTCTTTTCAAAGCGGTGATTAAAGGTTGACGACCTTTGCCTTTATACTTAAGGGCAATTACTAGGTTCGTTTTTACACCTTCACCTTTCTCTTCAAACTCACCAATAAAGCCTTCTTCACGAAGAACTTTTGCAATACTGCGAGTCATTCTGGTTGCGGGCACTTCTGTAGTCTGATGCCGCGCCATGTTAGCATTGCGGATGCGCGTGAGCATATCTGCAACTGTATCGTTTGCCGCCATCTTTACCCTCTAATGGTTAAATTACTGGTCGCGAAAGGGCATACCCATTTCTTTTAACAACGCGCGACCTTCTTCGTCGTTCTTCGCAGTTGTAATGATGGAAATATCCATCCCGCGAATTTGGTCAACTTTGTCGTATTCGACTTCAGGGAATATCAATTGTTCGCGAACACCGAGTGTATAATTACCGCGTCCGTCAAAACTTTTTGGACTAACACCACGAAAGTCACGGATACGGGGCAATGTCAAATTGATGAATCGTTCTAAGAACGAGTACATCCGCTCACCACGTAATGTCACCATGATACCGACGGGCATCCCCTGACGAATTTTAAAGCCTGCAATCGCTTTTTTAGCGCGCGTGACAACTGGCTTTTGTCCTGTAATCAAAGCAATTTCAGCCAATGAGGCTTCGAGAGATTTCGCGTTTTGCGCTGCTTCTCCCATTCCTCGGTTAACAGTAACTTTAATCACCTTGGGAACTTGGTGAACGTTCGTATATTCAAACTGCTTAATCAGTTTAGGAACAATTGTTTCCTGATATGTAGTTTTGAGTTTATTTGCCATAAATCTTAGAAGAGTTCTGTTAATCCCTGGTCTTGGTCAGGAAAAAAGTAATGAATTTGCCGTGTAGAGACGTGATTAATCAAGTCTCTACTTGTCAACAATTTCCCCAGTTTTCTTGAGCATCCGTACTTTCTTTCCTTCGGCTGTTACTGTGTAGCAAACACGACTAGCGACGTTTTGCTTGGTGGAGTACAGCATGACGTTGGAACTGTGAATGGGGTACTCTTGAGTAACAATACGTCCAGATTCCCCTTCTGCTTGGGGTTTGACGTGTTTTGTTTTGATGTTTACGCCTTTAACAATGACTTCGCTGTCTTGAGGAAACGCTTTCATTATTTCCCCAACTTTGCCTTTGTCTTTGCCTGTGATTACCTGAACGGTATCACCTGTTTTGACGTGCATCTTGTGAAATTTGGGTTTTTCTTTTGTTTTATTACCCATTACAGAACCTCCGGCGCCAGCGATACAATTTTGGTAAAGCTTTTATCACGCAGTTCGCGAGCTACTGGTCCAAAAACGCGAGTACCTCTAGGATTTCCATCTTTGTTGATGATGACTGCGGCGTTGTCGTCAAAACGAATACTCATGCCACTATCTCTACGGATAGTATGACGAGTCCGAACGATAACTGCTTCAACAACATCAGACTTTTTAACTGCCATGTTGGGTGAAGCATCTTTGACAACAGCAATAATGCGGTCGCCAATGAAACCGTAACGACTGTTACCTGCACCCAATACGCGGATACACATTAATTTACGGGCGCCGCTGTTATCTGCGACATTTAAATAGCTTTGCTGCTGAATCACGATTTGTTCTCCTTAGCTTGTGAAACCGTGAAACCACGATTTACATTTTTAGTCTTATTTCAGGATTTCTGTGACTTTCCAGCGTTTGGTTTTGCTCAAAGGACGAGTTTCAGAAATGCGAACACGGTCGCCAATTTTACACTGATTCTCTTCGTCGTGAGCTTTGTAACGCTTGGTCTTCACAACAATTTTTTTGTACTTAGGATGTGGAGCGCGGTTCTCAACGGCAACAACTACCGTTTTTTGCATTTTGTCGCTAACCACTAAACCAACTCGTTCTTTAAGTGCCATAATGTCTCCTAACTTTGTTTCGCTGCTTCACGTTTACGCTCGTTTTCTACAGTTAACAACTGCGAGAGACGGTGACGAGCATGACGAAACTGGTGAGGCTTTTCTAACTGACGTGTGGCTTTTTGTAAACGCAACTGAAATAACTGCTTTTTAACTGCGGTTATTTGTTCTGACAGTTGCTCGTCGCTCAATTCTCTTGCTTCTGAAACTTTGGAAAGTGCCATTACCTACTCCTGTTCACTCAAAACTGGCTCGCTGGCAGTTGCTTCATTTGCAACTCCTTCTGAGGTAACTGCTTCGCTATCATCTATATCAACAGATGGTTCGATTTGAGTACGCGAAATAAACTTTGTCTTGATTGGCAGTTTATATGATGCCAAACGCATTGCTTCGCGTGCCACTTCTTCACTAACACCAGCGATTTCAAACAAAATTCGACCGGGTTTCACAACAGCTACCCAAAATTCTGGGTTTCCCTTACCAGAACCCATCCGGGTTTCAGCAGGACGCATTGTTACAGGTTTATCAGGGAAGATACGAATCCAGATTTTACCACCCCGACGAATATAACGAGTCATCGCACGACGTGAAGCTTCGATTTGTCGGGAAGTAATCCAGCATGGCTCTTGTGCTTGAAGTGCAAAATCTCCAAACGACAAAGAGCTACCACGCGATGCCAACCCTTTCATTCGTCCGCGTTGCTGTTTGCGGAATTTAGTTCTTCTTGGACTTAACATAATTGGGTACCAAACATTTTAGATTTTAGATAATCCAAAAAAGATCCAAAATCTATTTATCCTTCATTTGAACGGTCTTCAAACTGTTGACGGCGCCTTTGACCACCACGACGACGCTGGTCGCGGTCTCCACGCTGGTCGCGGTCTCCACGGTCACGTGCGACTGGGGGCAATTCGCGGTCTTCTTGACCTGGAATAATTTCTCCCTTGAATACCCAAACTTTGATACCAAGGATTCCGTAAATAGTTTTCGCAGTGCAATAAGAGTAATCGATATCAGCACGTAAAGTATGTAAAGGCACACTACCCTCACGCGAAGCCTCTGTACGTGCAATTTCAGCACCGTTAAGACGACCGCTAACTTGAATTTTGATACCTTGTACACCCGCACGTTGCGCGCGCTGAATTGCTTGGCGAACTACACGACGGAACGAAACCCGACGTTCGAGTTGTTGTGCTACATACTCAGCAATTAAGAAAGCATTAGCGTCTACTCGCTGTACTTCAACAACGTTGATGCGAATTTGACGATTACTGCCTAAAAGTTGTTGTAACCCAGTTCTGAGCGAATCAATACCTTGACCACCACGACCAACAACAACACCAGGTCTAGCTGTACGAACTTCAAGGTCAATTTGATCAGCTTTACGCTCAATTCGGACTTCTGAAATTCCGGCGTTGTTTTGTGCGTATCTACCCAGTTTTTCTTCTATATATTTACGAAGCTTATAATCTTCTTGCAGAAGCTCTGGGTAACGACTGGGGTCAGCAAACCAACGAGATTGATGTTCTTGAGTAATCCCTAGGCGAAAACCTACTGGATGAATCTTCTGTCCCACAAATACTTCCTCTAAAATTTCTTACTGTAGAAGTTTTTCATTTCTTATTCCGCAACTGCACCAGCAGCTACAGCAAGAGTTATATGACACGTTGGTTTGCGAATTTGATATGCTCGGCCTTGCGCTCTAGGTTGAAAACGCTTTAAAACTGGACCTTGGTCAGCAAAAGCTTGTGTAATTACTAGTTCCGCACGATTAAGTCCATTGTTATGTTCAGCGTTTGCTGCTGCACTTCGCAATAACTTTAAAACAGGGTCGCACGAGCGATAAGGCATAAACTCTAGAATTACCAAAGCTTCGCGGTAAGAGCGTCCGCGTATTTGGTCGAGAACACGTCGCACTTTTAAAGGAGACATGCGTACAAAACGTGCGATAGCTTTGACTTCTGGGCTAGTAACTTCAGTTTTTGGCATAGTTTCTTCTATCTCCCACCTTTCTTATCGCTTTTAGCATGACCACGATAGGTACGTGTAGGAGCAAATTCGCCTAATTTATGACCAACCATTTGGTCACTTACAAACACAGGCACATGCTGTCTACCGTTGTGTACAGCAATTGTATGTCCAACCATTTGTGGCAGAATTGTCGAAGCACGCGACCAAGTTTTAATAACTTCTTTTCTATTAGAAGCGTTAAGCCTATCTACTTTTTTCAGCAAATGGTCTGCAACAAAGGGACCTTTTTTTAGAGAACGACCCATAACAAAAATTTAGTAGTGAGTAATGAGTGCTGAGTTCTGAGTGCTGAGTGCTGAGTTTTTTACTTTACACTCAGCACTTTTTACTCTTTTTACGATTCGCGTCCGCCGCGTCCACGTTTCGATGTCTTACGACGACGACGTACTATATATTTAGAACTTGGGTTCTTACGCTTACGGGTTTTCATACCCAAAGCTGGTTTACCCCAAGGTGTAACAGGTCCAGAACGACCGATAGGTGCCCGACCTTCACCACCACCATGTGGGTGGTCTACTGGGTTCATTACGCTACCACGAACCGTAGGACGACGCCCTTTCCAACGATTACGTCCTGCCTTACCTGCACTGAGGTTACGCGCTTCTACGTTACCTACTTGTCCAATTGTGGCGTAGCATTCGCGACGCACCATACGGACTTCAGTAGAAGGTAATTTCAAAGTTACATAATCGCCTTCTTTAGCTACTACTTGAGCAGCAGCGCCTGCCGAACGCACGATTTGACCGCCTTTACCAGCTTTGAGTTCTACGTTGTGAACTGTAGTACCTAAAGGAATATTAGCTAAAGGTAATGCGTTACCAATTTCAATTGGAGAAGTTGGACCTGCGATTATAGTTGTTCCAACTCCTAAACCAGCAGGTTGGATAATATAACGCTTTTCGCCGTCTTCGTATTGCAAAAGCGCAATGCGAGCGTTACGGTTTGGATCGTACTCAATAGCTATGACGTTTGCCGGAATATTCCGCTTGTCGCGTTTAAAATCGATAATTCGATAAAGTCTTTTGTGTCCACCACCGCGATGACGACATGTAATGCGTCCTTGGTTGTTACGACCTTTAGCGCGGTGTTTGTAGACGGTTAGAGACTTTTCTGGGTCTTTTTTAGTAATTTCTGCGAAGTCCGAAATTGTGACTTGTCGCGTACTGGGAGTATAGGGACGGAAAGAACGAGTACCCATTTTGCTTTCTTACACTTCTGGGAATAGGACTTTTCTGATTTTCTCTTCATCCCCAGGAGCGACAGTGACTATCGCACGCTTGTAATGGGGCTTATAGCCAACAAACTTACCAACACGACGTTTTTTACGTGGTGGGTTTGCAGTGTTGACTTTTACAACTTTGACATCAAATAAGCTTTCAATTGCTTCTCTAATTTGCAACTTGTCGGCTTTTGG
Organism: Calothrix sp. PCC 7103; assembly: GCF_000331305.1. Taxonomy (GTDB): domain Bacteria; phylum Cyanobacteriota; class Cyanobacteriia; order Cyanobacteriales; family Nostocaceae; genus Dulcicalothrix. Next base: position 4,246,276 of record NZ_KB217478.1, read on the forward strand.
AGCAACTTCAAAAGTATATTTATTTTGCTCCATATTAATAGTCGCTTTTTCAGTCACAATCGGACGACGTACTAAATCAGGTAAGTCACGGGTGTCAATTCTAGGCACTGTAAACCTCCTGAATTTGTTCTAAAGCATTGGCGGTAACAATAATTTTGTCAGCGTTTAACAAGTCGTAAACGTTAAGTTGATTTGCTGATAACAACTTTAAATTTTCAACGTTACGAGCTGAATAATAGACGTTATCGTCACGTTCCGAAGTTATTAATAAAGTTTTGTTCTCAGGTTCTGAACCCCAGCGAGTTATTGCCTGCACCAATTCTTTGGTTTTGGGACGAGACATTTGGGCGCCAAATTCTTCTACAACGATTAAATCGTCAATTCGACTAGCAAATGCTGTACGCAGTGCTAACTTCCGCTCTTTGCGGTTCATATCTAAGTTAAAATCACGCGGTTTGGGTCCGAAAATGACACCACCACCACGCCACAACGGTGAACGTATCGAACCAGCACGTGCGCGACCAGTTCCTTTTTGGCGCCAAGGTTTGCGACCACCACCTCGTACTTCCGAACGGGTTTTAGTATTTGCCGTTCCGCTACGCGAATTATGCAATTGGCGAATCAAAGCGCGATGCACGATGTGAGAAGCTGATTCTTCCTTAGCAACCTTCATCTCGAACGTCTTTTGCCCGACTTGCTCACCTTGCCAGTTTTTGACTGTACACTCAAACATTTCTGTTTCCTTCGTAAGAAAGCTATTTTTGTCTGCCGACTAAATTGGCAGGGACGACGTTTACTAAAGCTCCAGGTTTGCCAGGAATAGCTCCCTTGATTAGCAACAAATTACGTTCAGTATCAACTCTAATGACAGTTAACTTTTTAACAGTTACCTGTTTACCACCGAGACGACCAGCCATCCGCATACCAGGAAAAACACGACCTGGGGTTGTACCCGCACCAATCGAACCTGGTTCACGGTGGTTTTTAGAACCGTGTGACATGGGTCCTCGACCGAAGTTATTGCGTTTTTGGTTCCCCGCAAAACCTCGACCAATACTAGTCCCGCATACGTCAACTATTTGACCTGCGCTAAAAATATCTGCCTGAATCTGTTGACCTAAAGAATACTCGCTAGAATTTTCAATGCGATATTCCCGTAAGTGACGCAAAGAAGTCGCTTCCGACTTTGCTAAATGTCCCAACTTTGGCTTATTTAAAGATTTGGGTCTCACTTCACGATAGCCAACCTGAATGGCAGAGTAACCGTCGGTCTGTTTTGTCTTTACTTGTGTAACAGTGCATGGCCCCGCTTGAATGACGGTAACAGGAATTGCAGCTCCTGCTTCATCAAAAATTTGAGTCATGCCCAGTTTGGTGCCGAGAATACCTACAGACACAGTTACTGGTTCTCCTTTTTATACGTACTTTTGTACTTATCTTTTTGTTTGTTCGCGCCCAATATAAATTGAGAGGTTTACTTTTTATCAAAGCAAAACCTTTATCAATGCCGAAAGCAATGCATTAATTTACTTTGCTTCTGCTCTGACACTGTGGCGCCTTTAAATGGACTTAGACAGCTATTCGCTTCCAGTATCCTTTTGTTCTTCGCCTTAACATCAACCTTAAATATAATATTCAAGGTTCAACTTACTTGTCGGGACTAGTCAATAAAACTAATATACCAGTCAAATTGGGTCTGAGAATGAATTTACAAACTTTTCCCAAGCTCTCTAAGTCTATCAGCCACTGGCGCCAGTTTCAACTAGCGGTTTGTCGCGATTCATAACCTAGACATTATAATATATCTAAATTCAAATGGCGGTACATCTAGATGTGACTTTCAGACAATGCGACGAGGCAACCAAATTTTACTTTGGTCACAATCTAACAATATAAACCGTTTATAAAGATTTGTCTAGAGGTAATTTAAAGAAACCCGGTTTCTAATGAAAGATTATAGTTAAGCATGTAGTTTATCGTAAGGAACGGGGTTTCTAGGGTTCTATGCTGACTATAAGTTTATCGCGTAACTTAAATTAACAGTTCGGAGTTGATAATAGATATATTGAAGTGGAATATGACTAAAAATCTATGGCACTAATAACCACTGGTAAAGGATTAATCCGCGATTTGGAGAAATACGGCGCCCTTGGCGTTTACGTACCACTCGAAGGCGGTTTTGAGGGTCGGTATCGGCGCCGTCTACGTGCAAACGGATACGCGACTCTCAATATTACTGCGCGCGGTTTGGGTGACGTGGCTGCTTATTTAACTCGCATTCACGGCGTAAGACCTCCACACCTTGGTAAAAAGAGTACTGGTAGTGGTGCGGCTGTTGGTGCTGTATATTATATACCACCAATTTTGTCGTACCAAATCGAACAGTTACCACCAAAGTCGAAGGGACTTGTATTGTGGATTATTGAGGGACATATTCTCTCTGACCAAGAGATAGAATATTTAGCCGCGTTACCTAGTATGGAACCGAAAGTTAAGGTAATTATCGAACGGGGAGGTGACCGCAGTTTCCGTTGGACGCCTTTAGAGAAAACTTTGGCTGTTGCTAGCTAATAACATAATTATGTGGCACAGGCATCCTGCCTGTGCTACGGGTGACACAATTATTCAAAATATTAGTCATACTTATATGGAGGGGAAAGCAGTTTAGATTTAGACTACTTGCTCCTAATACTTCAATTAAACTAACTCATAATTTAAAAATGAGACGCAGACCTCCCGGTAGACAAGCTACTACTTCTAAACCATCTGCTTTACAATCCCCACTTTTCAACTTCACGACTATTGCGATTTTGGGAGGGGTGTTTGTATTGGGTATTGGGATTGGTATAGCTTTTAGTTCGACTACTACATTAACTCCCTCGAATGTGGCGTCACGTGAATTTATTGATACCAAGGCGCCAAACCCTGAAATTTGCGTTCAGTATGGAGCTAGCGCAATGGTTATGGACGCGCGCTTGTTTGTAACGCTCAACCCGTTTAACGTTTACGTTGCTCAACCGAGTATGCGTCCTGGATGTGTTATTCGCCAAAACAACTGGGCAATTTTAGAATCAAGAAAGCTTGTAACTGCTCAACAGGTTAATGAATGTAAAAACCGTTTGAACACTTTTGGTTTTACAGGTGATTTAGGTAGTGAAAAACCCGATATTCGCTGTATTTATCAAAACGAAGCAGCCCAAAACTTGTTCCTTAGTCAACCTGGGGCAGTTGGCACACCCCAAGAAACAGATAGATTTTAATCAAAAGTATGGTGAGCACTGCCCACCATACTATCTATCTTTGAATTGGTAAGTTTTGCCCCCAAGGAACGATGTCATTCGGATTAGTATTGGTTATGGGAATATTTGGGGATGTTGGGACTGTAGTAGTTGGGACTGTAGTAGTAGGAAAGTTATTGTTAGGCGTAATTAATGGTGGAGTGTTAATAATTCCTCCAGATGGGTTTGGAAAGGTTGCTGGTGGAAGTATTGAGTCAGGTATTGGTGAAGTGTTATTAATAGTGAGTGGAGGTACACTCACAAATGGTTGTTGCTGCTGCTGAATATTGGTGTTTGTTGAGGGCAGACTGGCGCCAGGTGGTGTAATTATTCCTGGTTGTTGTGGTGTATAAATGGGCGCCGTATTGTTTGGTGATTGTGGTGCGTAAATGGTTTGTGGGATATTATTGTTTGGTGGTTGTGGTGCGTAAATGGGTTGTGGTGCGTAAATGGTTTGTGGGATATTATTGTTCGGTGGTTGTGGTGCGTAAATGGGTTGTGGGATATTGTTTGTATAGTTAGCAAATGGGCGTAATACCCAACTAGTAGGAGAGGTTGGTTGTACGAGTACTTGGCTTGGATTTATTGGTGTTCCTGGCGCCAAATCTAAGACAATACGTGTAACGCTCTCGTTGAGTTGAGATAAACGAATACGTTGAATGGCACCAGAATAATTTTGTTGAGTTGGTACAAAGCCTAATTTTGTTCCTGGTAAGTCTATAACTAAGCGCTCTGGTTGAGAAAGAAAGAAAACTTTTGGTTGAGAAACAGCAGATAGAGTAAATTCAAGTTGTCCAAATTCCGGAGAAAAGCGCCAATCTTGAAGTTGAGCATTTAGTGCGACGGCGATAGTTGTGCTAGAAAGTGTTAATACTCCACACAAACTTACTATGCTAGTTGAGAATAATCGCTTACACCAACTATTAGCGTTAAGTCGGCGCCACAACAGTAAACCAAAAAATCGTTTACTCGTACTTCTACTTCGTTTCAGCATATTATCATCCTTTGCTATTCAAAACACTCAAGATTTATTTGAATGACTGTGTTGATTGCTCTTGAGGTTTCTGGAGAATAGCATTAAATTTAATCGATTTTGAAACATCTTTGAAAGTTACTTGTCCAGAAAGTCCTCCTTCTGGTACTAAGCTAGCTTGTAACCTTTCAGGTATGGCATTACACAATATAGTGTTATTAACCCTTCCAGATAAGCTGAAAGAATTATTATGAAGTTTGCCATTTAGCGAAGGATTTTTTTCTATGTAAGTAGATATTTCTTGGTTATTTGGAGTCGATGATAAAGACGCATTCAGAAAAATTCCTGATTGTTGAACATCTAACACCAAAGTATTTTTTTTGCAGTTAGATAAATTTTCGGCAAGTGTAATATAATATTTGCCGCTAATTGATTTTGGAGCTTTGAGTTGGCTTTCTCCGTATACTGTGACGACTTTAAACAGCAGCATAACTGAAGTTATGGCAATAGTGTAGAAGGTTAGAGATTTGACGTTAAATTGATGCATAAGAATCCCTTTTATTTATTCAATCTCTAACTGGCAACTTGTGAGTGCATATCTGCAAGTACAGATGTTAGGTGTGCGGTAACTGGACTGTAGCGACGGGTAATAAGAAGCGAGGAACGACAGTAAATTGCCAGTTGGTCAGTATATCTACCAAGGGTTTGCCGTTCAATACCCCAAGCACGACTAGTTCCTGCAATGGTTAAATCAATTCCTTCTGATGCTGCAACTACTGCTTGAATTGGTTCGACTGCTTCAACGGTTTCTACATGGATACGTTCACGTACACTAGACGGTAGCTGTTCCATAAGTGTTTGCACTTCGTAACTCAATTCTTTTTTGATGTGTTTATCTGTGACGACTTGAAGTATTTTGACTGTACAAGTATCTTTATTTAGTAGTAGTCTTAGTGCCAAAATGATGGCTAAATCGTCATGAATATTGGCAGAAAAGGGTACTAAGATACTTTCTATTTTTTGTTGACCTCTATCTATATATACTGCGACATCAACATCTGCAGTAGAAAGAATTTGACCGACTCTGCCACCTAGACGGTTTTTACTAAAAGCTGGACGGTGCCAACCAAGTAATATTAAATTAGCTTGCTCAATGCGGGCAATTTCGATGGTTTGGCGCGCGACGTTATTGGTAATTCTAACAATTGGCTGAATTTGATAAAAATTTGCTGGGTCGAAACGATAAATGAGTTCTTCTAACTCTTGCTGACGTTGGCGAATCATTTTCTCAGCTTCGGCTGGAGTACTTTCAAAAGCATAGTCTTCAGGAAGCTCAATTAAGCTCAAGGGATTTACTATAGTGTTTTGCTGACGATTAAAACTAATTGCAGTTGCTAAATGTAGTAATCCTCTTTGGGTGCTGGGGTTAGCAACTGGTACCAAAATTCGGTAAGGACGTTCACTTGAAGAAACACTAACCGTTGCGGCGGCATTAATTTCTTCAGTATCCATTTCTGGCTCAATAATATCTTTACGTATCAAACGTTTAGGATATGTTAGCTCCAGCAATGGGGAAGTCATAAACGTTGTGACTAATGCCATAATCACTAGCATTGTAAATAGAAGCGGCGAAATGACTTTCAGTTCCAAACCAATGTTAAGAACAATCAACTCTGTTAAACCACGAGTATTCATTAACCAACCAAGAGCAGATGCTTCACGCTTATTGATTCCACAAACCCGCGCGGCAATGTAAGTCCCGATATATTTACCTGCAATTGCAACTAATAATACAAGTAAACATAATCCCCATAATTGTGGACTATTGAGTAAACCGATTTGTGTTTTTAATCCACTATACGCAAAAAACACGGGTAACAAAAATATTAAGACAAAATCTTCAGTTTTAACGGCAAGTTCGCGTACTAAACCCTCATTTTTAGGCATAACAGCCCCAAGTAAAAAGGCACCAAAAATTAAGTGTATTCCGATATATTCTGTAATTAATGCTGATGCAACTACACCGCTATAAATCAGAGCCATTGTTAACTGACTTAAGCGTCCAGCACGTTCATAAGAGCGAGAAAGACGTTTGAGAAACCAACGTCCTATAGTAAACATGAAACCGATGTAGAGTAAACTCTCAATAATCGTTAATACTGCTTTTTGGTCGATACTACCATTACGCGCAACAGCAATTGCAACAGCTAGTACGCACCAAGCTGTTACATCATCAACTGCTGCACAAGTCAATGCTAATGTTCCCAATCTAGTACGCTGCAAATTATTTTCGGTTATAATACGCGCTAATACTGGAAACGCTGTAATAGACATTGCGGCGCCTAAAAATAAAGTAAATGCAGTAAACGGTACACTGCTAATAGAAACTAAAGGATACAGTATTACCGCTAAGAAAGTACCTAGACAAAAAGGTACTAATATACTGATATGCGATGTCAATATTGCTGTTTCTAAATTGCCTGTCAGGTATTTAGGGTCTAATTCCAACCCAATCAAGAACATGAAAAATATTAACCCTACTTGCGACAGCACATTTAAAAAAGGAACTGCTTCAGAAGGAAATAAAGTAGCTGCTACCCCAGGAGCAACCAGACCAAGCAGCGAAGGACCAAGCATAATACCTGCGACAATTTCACCGATTACTAATGGTTGATTAATCCATCTAAATGCTACCCCTACAAGCCTTGATAATCCTATTACTACTAGAATTTCAAGTAAAACTATAACGACTATATGCATCTTTCCCTCACTAGCTAATGTCCAGTGTCCTTAAGATAATTAATGAAATCAGTCATGAAAGTCAACTCTTTTTAGTTGCTATTATCGCCTATTTATTGTTTTCTAAAGATTTATTTTTTTTCGTTATTTATAATCTTGCTAACACAGTTAACTTGAAATGTCGAGTTAATTCTTATCATTTATGTAAAAACTATTTGTAAATATATTTTCTTAAAGATTAATTATGAAGTTTTATGTAGATTATGTTACAAATGTTTAATCGTAGGTTGGGTGGAGGAACGGAACCCAACATTAACAATTCGCAATTACCAATTCGCAATTACCTTGTTGGGTTACGCACTCGCGCTCCACCCAAGCTACAACTACAAGTAATGTAAAATCTATAGTGTATGCACTATGGTAAGCAAAATTACAAATCTCAATGCTAAATGTTATCAAGATTTAAGAAACCCGGTTTCTATATCCTATTAAGTTAAATGGGTGCGCGATGCTAAAAAGTCTACAGGACGGACGTTATCGAATTATCGCAGCTATTGGAGGCGGGGGATTTGGGCGCATTTATGTTGCGGAAGATACTCGGCGCCCTGGTAATCCTAGATGTGTTGTCAAGCATCTCCAGCCTGCTAGTAGGGAATTAAATTTTTTGGAACTTGCGCGGCGCCTATTTAACACAGAGGCAGAAATTCTTGAGCAGCTTGGTCGGCACGAGCAAATACCCCAATTACTCGCATATTTTGAGGAAAATGAGGAATTTTACTTAGTTCAGGAATTTATTGATGGTATTTCACTGTCTGATGAGTTAGTTAATAATGCTAAGTTTGATGAAGCCCAGGTAATTGTGCTTTTGCAAGATATACTTAGTATTTTAGTATTTGTCCACGCGCACAACTGTATTCATCGGGATATTAAACCGAGTAATTTAATTCGGCGTGCGAGCGATGGCAAGTTGGTTTTGATTGATTTTGGTGCGGTTAAACAAATTCGTCAACTACCAAATAATTCGGGGCAATCGGAAATGAGTGTTGCAATTGGCACTCAAGGATATATGCCAAATGAGCAATCTGGTGGTAAACCCAGACTAAATAGTGATATTTACGCATTAGGTATAGTAGCAATTCAAGCGATAACTGGCTTACGTCCTTCAAAGTTACCCGAAGACCCTAATACTGGTGAAATAGTTTGGCGCCATCAAGCAAGAGTTAGTAACAAGCTAGCGGATATTATCGATAAGATGGTGCGCTACGATTATCGTACTCGCTATCAATCTGCAACTGAAGTACTACAAGCTTTACAAGAAATAACAAATCCGGCTTTGGCAAATAAACGATACACTTGGAAACAATTTTATCGTAGTGGTTTGAGTATTATTGGCGCCAGTTGGTTAGTAACTATAGCATTGGTTTTGGGAGTTCGTGAACTAAAATTATTTCAACCATTAGAACTTGCTGCTTACGACCGAATGATGCGGTTGCGATTTACAACTGAGTTTTACCAAAGTTTAAGTTACGAAGACCAAGCGAACCAAAATACCGACCGAAACTTATTAGTAGTTAATGTTGGTGATGAAAACATATCTAACGATACTATAAATAAGTTATTAATTAAGCTTCAATCTTACAAACCAAGTGTAATAGGCTTAAATTTATATAAGCCTCAACAAAAATTAGCTGCTTTTAGTAGGCAACATAATATCATCGGTGTTTGTGGTCTTGGTAGCTCATCAAAACCAGCAATTTCACCACCTTCACTTCCAATAGAAAACATCGGTTTTAACGATGTGTTGGTAGACGACGATAATATTGTGCGACGCAGTTTACTATTTGCCAATCCTGACACAAGCAAAAAATGCACAACCCAATATTCCTTTGCAGCTTTACTTGCAACTCAATTTCTCCAACAGAAGGGTTTACAAACTAACTTTACTCCAAAAGGAGAGTGGAAAATAGGACAAGTCTCAATACAACCCCTCAATTCTAATTCTGGTGGGTATCGCAGAACACGTGATGCACGGGGTTATGAAATTATGCTTGATTATCATTCAGTCGGTGAAATAGCAGAGAAAGTTAGTCTAGATAATGTGCTGGCAAACCGAATCGACCCTGCTAAGGTGAAAGACCGTATTATTATAGTTGGGACGAGTATATCAAAATCTAACCCAGGTTTTTACACTCCCTATAGTCAACGGCGCCGAATTAGCGGTGTACAACTTCAAGCGCAAGCAGTTAGTCAAATTTTGAACGCTGTAACTGATAATCGTCCTTTATTAAAAATTTGGTCAGAATATGAGCAAATAGCATGGATTAGTTTTTGGGCACTCGCTGGAGGTATTCTCTCGTGGCCACTACGTCGCTTTTGGGTTTTATTCCCTAGCAAAGTTGCTATATTGCTCGTACTGTTACTAACTACATTCTATATTTTTACGCAGTCCGGCTGGGTACCTCTTATTGCTCCAGCTCTGGCTTTAATAATAACAGGATGGATGGTAGCAGGTTTGCGGGTTTATTTGAATAAACATCAATTGAAAATCCGCACTCCTCGCACTTCTATATCTAGGATACAGAAACAAGTTGGAGACTCACAGCTAATAACAGTTCCACCAATTAGCATTTTACAAGGTTCGGGGAATACCGTACTTGAAGGAGAATCAAGAGCAAATCAAATTACTCGCTACACAATCACTTGTGAACAAGGACAACAGCTAACACTAGATTTATTAGAAGGTGACATAAATATAAAAGTAATCGACCCAGATGGTATTACTATTACTACCGCTATAACTAAAGCTATGGGACAAAAAACCCAATGGCAAGGTTTAGTATCTACACGCGGAGATTTTATACTGGAAGTCGCCACTATTAATGAATCTTATTATTCAGTAAGCGTCAGCGTTCAGTAAATTCTGAATTATTAATATTTGGAGACGGGGTCGACGAGGCTCGAACTCGCAACTTCCGCCGTGACAGGGCGGTGCTCTAACCGATTGAACTACGACCCCAAGTAGTAGTTTGTTTTAAAGAGCGTCTGCTCTTTTCGGCAACTTATTCATTATGCTCAGATAAAATAAATTTGTCAAGTGCCTCTTCAAATTTTATCAACTAAATTTTATCTACTGGTGTCAATGTATAACATAGATGTATTTCATTATACATTCTTATCTCGAAATACTGGGCGTGATATGACGTGCGAGACTTTGGAAACAGCATAGTTAAGCCATTCTCGAACGCTGAATTTTTGATTTCGCTGATTTTCGGCTAATTGACTGATAATTTCTGGCTTCTTTTTTTCCAGATGTAACCGCAACATATTTTTGCTCTCATTCAATTCAATAATTGACTTTGTATTTTCAATCGACTCTAAACAATCAATAATTTGTTGACGTTGACGTGCAGACAAGGTGAGAGTTATTACCTTTTCACACTTACCTGGATTCTCCAACGAGAAAAACAGTAAATGGTAATAACCTGTATTTACAAGAGCTTGTGCAATTTTTTGGCTCTTCCTATCCTTCATGTCGAGAAAATACGACAGCCAGCGTGTTAAATCAAACTTTTTATCACATAAAGTTGTCACCCAAAGCAATAAGGGGTACAAATTTTTCTGAAAGATAAATTCAGTATTAGTAATTTGCTTAAGTAGTACATCTATTTCTTTTTTCGGTAGCATTGCCCACAGGGTAGGGATGCTACCTTGGGTTGATTGTAGTAAATGCGGAAAGCAAATTAGTGCCTTTGGTTTATTCACAGGCCATGTTTTCTGCAAACAAATTTTTTCGGATATTGAGGTAACGGGTACTAGTTGTACATTTGCAGGATTATAAGATTGGTTTGTTGAGTTAAGAACTTCGCCATTCTCCAACTGCTGGATACGTTCCAAACTACTTAAAATTTTTCCTATATCTTGAGGACGGTTTTTGACTTCTTTTGCTAAACAAGTCATTACTAGCTCTTGTAGCTCTCTAGGAATTCTCAAGTCAGGATTTATTTCTTTAAATGCTGGTGGTGCTTGAAACCTATGTGCTTGATACCAATCTCCAAACGAATTGGTTTTGAGCGCAAAAGGATGTTGTCCTGCAAGCATTTCGTACATTAGTACTCCCAAACTGTAAATATCAGAACGCACATCTATCAATTTGCGTCCCTCCATATGTTCTGGAGAGCAATAAGGCAAACTACCAATAAAAGATTCAGTCAGGGTCATTCCAGCACGCTCTGTTAAAAACTTAGCAATGCCAAAATCTAGTATTTTTACTACATCCCCTTGTTTTGCATCCTCGGCAAGAAAGATATTTTCAGGTTTAATATCGCGGTGTAAAACAGGGTATATTTCTCCTTTGAGGCTAATTCCTTGATGCGCGCATTGTAAACCTAAACAAATTTGATAGATAATTTCTAATGATTTAATTAGATTTAATGAATTAGATTTAATAATAGATTTGAGATTTCTACCTTGTAGGTATTCCATCACATAAAACGGAATTTTATCATCAGTGACACCATAACTTAAAACACGAGCAATTTGTTTACTCTTACGTCCTAATTGGGCGCCAATAAAAATTTCTCTACCAAAGCGTTGTGAGATTTGCTGGTTATCAATACTTAAAGATAGAATCTTGACTGCTACAGGCATTCCACCCTTAGCAGCATCTTCAGCCAGGTAAACCCTGCCCATTCCACCTTTACCAATTAAATCTCTAATTAAATAACGATTATTTAAAAATTTTCCTATGTATCCGTCTAACTCTGCCTTATGCATTACTTCGTTTTTAATATCCGACAACATAGAAGTTTTCATAAATATTAAGCTTTCATCCCATAGTTCTAATAGCCCTTACAGTTACTTACTTTTTAAGTATAGCGATGTTCAAAACCACTATTATAAAAGAATTGAATAGAGTTCATAAAAATTAGTTCAAGTAAGAATAAAATATATATAAAGTCAATAAATAGCCTGTGTAAAACTATCTACACTAAGGTTTAACACATACTTCAAGCTATCCATATGAGAAAATTCACTGAAACATAAAAACCGCTCAATAAGCGGTTATGATTACTTCAGTACATATACTTATGTAGTTTTTACTATCCTGAAGTAGGCATTGCCCACCCAGCCCTTTCAACGCGAACTAGTGAACTAGTGTAGCAAGGCAGATGGCAGAGGGCAGATGGCAGAAGTGAAAAGCCTTATGAAACATACGCTTTTTACTCTTTCAACTGTACTACTATTTTAGTCAAGCTGCACTAGTAACATAAGTACTAAAAGCTTAAGTAATTGGTTGCTTAAAAATAAGGTATTTTTTATAAAATATTAAATATACGAACTTTCAAAGTGGCAAGTATGTTTTCTTATTTATACATCTTATCAAATACGGTTTTATTCATAACTTTGTCTTAGATAAAACATCATATTTGATAAATTGTTGACATGAAAAATATGCACGAAAATATTTTACGTGCGGTAAGCAGTTAAAAAATATTCTTTCTTTTATAACTAACTTTGTGATTTCTTTTTTTGGTGGGTCTCTAAAAGTCGTGCGGTAGAAACATGGCGATGGTTACTATTAACTATTAAAGGTTCTCGCTTTTTTTTCTTACCTCTCGTTGCTTTTAAAAAACGTTTCAAATGTACACCATCTGCAAGTCGTTGTAGAAGTTCTGCTATTTGGTCAAGAGAATATGTACCAAACACTTCCCACTTTGGTGGTGGTATCGCAATCATCATCCCTCTATATATTCCTTGAATCTCATCTACCAAATAAAAATCAGATAAGCCAACTTCAATTTTATTAACTCCATGTACACTTCCCAAGGCACCTCGTAAAGTCGCAAGTATATTGTATGCAACTAATGCCATTGAAAAAGAAAATAATGCAGCTTTGGGGTAGGCTAAAGTCTGAATTTCGCCGTTAAAATTTTCAGTGACAGTTTGAAAAAGTGTTTCTATTTTCCAACGATTGCGGTATATTTCAGCAACTTCGACTGCGTTTGCATCGCTACTTGGTAAGTTAGTAAAAATCGCTATTTCCCATTCTTTATCTCGCGTCGGTACATTTAGCTTTACCAAAACCCGCCTGAGTTGTAGGATTTCCCCTTCATATGATATTTCTATTTTCTGCTCAAACACTTTTCCTGTTTCAGTTTCTCCTATATACTTTAATTCACTTAATTCTTTAAATCCTAATGAACCATGTTGGCGAATTACAAAAAACGCTCCTTTCAATATTATTGTATATAAGAACTTTGCTGTACAAAAGTTACGGTCTCCACACCAAATATCTTTCGGTTTAACTAAAGCCAGTATTTGGTCAAATGACGCGCGCTCTTGAGCGTGACCGTCCTCAACTAATAAAACATCTGTTACTAACTTTGATGCTTGGTCTAATATTGCTATTGCTTTACCTGGTAGAGAAGAAGCTGCATAAGCGCGGATTGCATCTAGTCTATGGTCTGTTGCCGCAAGGCAGGTACCATCTACAAATTTCAGTTTATAACCTGTCAATAAATCTGCTTGTTCTCCACCCATTGCTTGAATTAAATACATTAAATCACTTGCTGTTTCTCGTAATAATGCTTGACTTACATTTAATTCAATTCCAGAGAGCTTGTTATATAATGCGGTTGTACTTACTATTTTTTCTATTGCTTTCGCTCTATAAGCAGCATGGACTGACTTATGAATCCCACATACGACCAAACTCATTAAATCGACCTGACTTGAAAACAATAAATCTTGCTGATATTGAACAGTCGCATGTGCCTCAAATATTTTATCCAAGCGTTCTGGCATGAAAATACACTCCATTAACACTCGTGCCATCACACTTATGGGACTTTCTTCTACAAATTGCTCAAAGACAGTAGATAACATTTTGATGCACCACAATTATTAATACTGTCAAGAATACCTTGAAGTCGTTCTTAATAATCAATACCAGGAGCGGCTTACAGGCGCCGTCCTAGTAGTGCATTAGTTCGCGTTGAAAGGGCTGGCATTGCCCACCCTACTTATATTATTGTGGAAACAAGCGACGTAGTAGTCGTTGTAATCGTGATGAAGATTCGGTTTTGAGCTTGAAAGCGATGAATTGTGTACGCTGGATTTTCTGAAAATTGTTATCACTCACAACAATTAAGGTTGGTTGTCCATTCGGTAGAACACGACCAAGCGTTAAACCTTCTATGTTGTCGAGGGAAATGTCAAGTTTACGAAAATCTAACAGTAGTTTTTTCTGAACAGGTATGATATCTTTTATGTCTACCTGTGAAAGACTGTCAACGTTTTTAATATCAGTGGCGCCTTCAAGAGAAACTTGAAACAGCGAAATTGCAAACCCTAAACCAGTGAAAGCGCGCTCAATACTAATAAAATGTCCTTGATTATCAATCGCGTGTAAGTCTGGTAAACCTTGAGCGTATTTACCAGTGATGTTAATCAATGGCTTTACTGCTTCAGTTCTATATAGATACTCTTTTTCTAACTGGTTAGTAAAAAGATTATATTGCAAAATACGGCTAGATGTGGTAATACCTGGTTTAGCTTCGGAACCGTCTTGAATAAGTGCATTTTCCGTAGCAGAGAATAAATACTTATTATCGGGTGTAATCGTCAGGCTTTCAAACGCCAAATTATTGCGAATACCTTTTTTACCATCACGTGAAGGTAAAAACTTATCTGGGATAGGTAAACTACTAACTTCTTTACCCGAAGCAAGCGAAAACTCTTTGATAAACGGGTTGATAAACTTTGCTGCATCACCTTCGGAAGATATAAATACAGTACCTCGATTCGTTAAAGCAATTCCCTCAGAGTCGATAGTGCTTTTAGCAAAATTTTGATTATTTTTGTCTACTAATAAAGTAACTCCAACAGGCGCCACTTTTCCATCTTTGAATACTCCCTGACTCAAATCGATTCTAAAAGTATAAAACCGTGCAGGGGCTTTTTCGCTGCGGTCATCTGAAATTGCATAATAAAGCTGGTTGGTCTCATCGTAAGTAATGCCAGAAAGTCCTCCAACAGGTGTATTTTGAAAAATCGTACCTGTTGGGATAACAGCTTGCCCAATAAACTCGATACCAGTAATCTCAACCGCAGATGAAGGTTGATTAAAAAAAAATAAACTAATAATTAGAATAGGTATACAAAAGAAAACAGTGAATTGTAAGGCTTTGTTTTTTCTGATTAGCTGCATAACTATAGCCATCTCGTCAAAATCACCAACACAATATCATAATTAATTCGAGTTGATAAATTTAAACTTCGGCAAAGAATTTAAATAACCAGTCTTTGACACAACGTGTAGCATGGCAATCATCTTCGTTATAACGCTGAATGATTGAAAGCATCGCATGATTTCCTGTTTTTAACCATTGATCATACCAGTAAATACACTTAGCACCACTAGCATCACTATCACGCCATTCAAATTTTAACCACTTAGCAATAACTTTGAGTGCGTAGCTTTCTATGGGTAGAGCCACATTTTTAATAAGTTCTTCATACACATCAACAAAACGACTGAGTATTGGTAACACAACATCGTTGGGAGTGTGATATAGTTTTGCGAGTCGTTTGACAGTATCAAACTCATACACGCAAAAATGGTAAATAGGCGCCTCTGGGTGATGGTTTACTAAGTCCACAAACTGCTGCCATACTAACTCTTCGTCTTCAGGTTTCTCTGCCAAAAACGAATAAAACCGCTCAGTCTGTGCTATTTTATCAACAACCAAAACTCCCAGTAAGTAATTAAGATTCAAATCTGGTTGTGCTTCTATATCAAAGTAAAGTTCTACAGGATACTCTAGACGAATATCTTTAACGGCTATTTGACTTTGACGCAACGAAGAAATACTTGTATATGTATATGCTTGGGTTAAACCGATATTTTCTTCCACTTTGGGTGTTGACGGTTGAAGTCGCAAAGCGCGATTTTCGGTAATCGATTTAGCTTGTACTACCAACTTCGGGGCAATATAACTATCAAATCCAGGTAAATTTTCGAGCATCAGGGGATTAGTATTAGCCAGAGCTTCGGGAGTATTAATATTGAGAGCTTGAAGTTGAGCATAACGAACTGGAGTAACTCCAGGCATTAGTGAAAGATGACGTGAAGCACGCGCAACATTATAACAATCAGTATGCCAATGACAAAGAGTGCATTTTTGTCGTGAGATAAATATATCGGGTGCGATTTCCGCTTCGAGTGACTCTATGCATTGCGACAAAATTCGCTGCATTTGCACAGACCATCTTTTTAAATCAACGTGATAACTAGTTTCTTTGGAGCGTAGTATCAAGCCAGCAGTTGTAGGTTCGACGAGTTGCGTTATTCTAAGTATTTCGGCATGATAAGCAGCAATAACTTGATACTCTTGTTTAGGACGCTTACCAAGTTCAATAGTGGTTGGGATGTACTGAAAATCGCCAAACCGTGATTTTCCTGGTTGTTTAATTAATAAATCAGGACAACTTACTAGTGTATACTCACGACTTGGAACATAAGGAGAAAATAATGGCGACACCGTGTAATTAGTAAAAGAATCTTCAAGCGAGAAAGGAAGCGTAGAAACATTATCATCACTTCCGTTGTCTTCAGCAACGGCGCCGACAGCAGCTAACTCAGTACTCAAAATACTCTGTTGTAAACTATTTGAGACTTGGGTACGCCATTCAATATCAGCATAATCTGCCAATAAAACCCCTTGGTAGATACAATCAACACCTTGCTGCATCAATTCCAAAGTTTCCACCGCACCCGCACTCCAATCACGCGGTCGATAGTTCGGTCGAGTGACGGGCGTGCGTCGTAAAATACTTTTTTGGTGGTTAATTTTATCTTGTTGAAGTTTAAGCAGTAAATCGGTCGGTTCAGAGCGCAACGTATAGTCACCGTAGATGTCTAAAAACGGTCGGCGCCTACAGCGTTGGAATTGCAGCAGAAGTTCAGCGTTAATTAACATTTCTCTAGGCTAACAATAATTTGGTACGAATAGGAGTAAAACATACGTAATATGACAGATAAACTACATCAACATCGCGCTCTGTTTCCAGCATTGGCAAATAAGACTTACTTTAACTATGGTGGACAGGGTCCAATGCCACAAGCTGCTATTGACGCAGTTGTTACAGCCCAAGTTCAAACGCAGCAGCTAGGCCCATTTAGTAATGCGGTGTATTCCTGGATGAATCAACAAATAGCGACGGCACGCAATAGCATTGCATCGCATCTACATGTTACATCTGAAACAATCACCCTTACAGAAAATGTTACTGTGGGTTGTAATATTGCAATGTGGGGTATAAATTGGCAACCAGGAGACCATTTGTTACTTACAGATTGTGAGCATCATGCTGTCATTGCAATTGCTCAAGCTATTAGGTGTCGTTTTCAAGTAGAAATTACAACTTGTCCAATTCTTGCAGCAGATAATCCTGTTGATGTAATAGCCCAACACCTTCGTCCTAATACTCGTTTGCTAGCTATTAGTCATATATTGTGGAATACGGGTGAAGTTTTAGCAGTTAATAGAATATCTCAATTATGCCAAGCTAATGAAACGTTGTTATTAGTAGATGCAGCACAGTCGTTTGGTTCAATGCCTTTAGATTTGAATCAATTAGGAGTAGATTTTTATGCATTTACTGGTCATAAATGGATGTGTGGCGCCGCTGGGTTAGGTGGGTTGTACGTGCGGAAAGAAGTTAGAGAAAATTTGCTACCAACATTTGTGGGATGGCGTAGTGTAATAACAGATACACAGGGACAACCGCAAGACTGGCAACCAGATGGACGAGGTTATGAGGTGGCAACTTCTGATATACCATTACTGGCAGGGTTACAGGAGGCAATGGCAATTCATGAGCAGTGGGGAAGTATTCAGGAACGTTATGAGCAAATATTGAAAAATAGCGAGTATTTGTGGTGTAAGTTACAGAGTGTTTCTGGGGTACAGTGTTTGTTAAGTGTTACACCGCAAAGTGGATTGGTTTCGTTTCAATTAAGTAACACGCAGCATCAGAAGTTGGTTAATTATTTGGAGGGACGAAATATTTTTACTCGGACTATTGCAAATCCTGATTGTGTGCGTGCTTGTGTACATTATTTTACCTTAGAATCAGAAATTGACGCATTAGTTGCAGCAATTAAGGAATTTTGTCTGCTATAGAGATGTTACACGTAACATCTCTGTGTTCTCTGTGTCTCTGTGGTAAAAATAAACAAACCACAAAGAATAAATAACCATGCAACGTCCAACTATATATATAGCTATCACTAATCATGGCTTTGGTCATGCAACACGTACTGCTGCTGTTGCTGCTACTATTCAAAAACTGTTTCCTGATGTTTTGCTGATTTTGGTGACAACGGCGCCGCGATGGTTATTAGAATGTTATATACAGGGAGAATTTATACATCGTCCGCGTGCATACGATTTAGGAGTGGTGCAAGCTGACAGTTTAACGATGGACAAGGATGCAACATTGTCCAAGTTACTAGAAATTAAGAAAAAGCAAAATTCAATAATTGCCTCTGAAGTAAACTTTATTCGCCAAAACCGCGTTAATTTAATTTTGGCAGATGTACCCTTTCTTGCGGCGCCAATTGCAAGTGCAGCCAATATACCTTGTTGGATGATGACAAACTTTGGTTGGGATTTTATATATCGTGACTGGGGTGGAGAATTTATTGCCATTGCTGACTGGATAGGTGAATGTTATAGCAAATGCCAGCGAACTTTTCGTCTTCCTTTCCACGAACCAATGTCAATGTTTTCTAACATTACCAATGTGGGTTTAACTGGTGGTGCTCCCCATTACTCTACTGAAGAAATTAGTCAAAAATGGAAAATTAATGCTCCTAAAGAGAAAACTGCGTTACTTACATTTGGTGGTTTAGGTTTACAAGAAATTCCTTACCATAACCTCAATAAATTTCCCGACTGGCAATTTATCACCTTCGATGCTCCGGCGCCGGAATTACCAAATATAATCAAAATTACAGACCGTAAATACCGTCCAGTAGATATTATGCCAGTTTGCGGTCAAGTTATTTCTAAACCTGGTTATGGAACATTTGCCGAAGCAAGCAAACTGAATATGCCCATAATAACAATTACGCGCGATAACTTCGCTGAAGCTGCGTACTTACTCGAAGGTACAAAAAAATACAACCAGCATAAAATTCTCTCACCGCAAGAATTTTTTGAAGGGGACTGGAATTTTCTCAACCAAGAATTTCAGCAACCGAGTGAATCTGAAGTAATAGCCAAAGATGGGAATGAAGTAATTGCTCAAAACGTAATTAACTTTTTAAAACAATAAAAAAGCGCGACATTTTTAATATGTCGCGTCATCCATCGCGTATAAACTTATCCTAGAAACCCGGTTTCTTTAAGAGAGTGATTTTTTGTAAACAGCGTTATTGCCACCAACAATAAACACATCAAGTTTATTGCTGCCTTGTGAAGTTGCAGCAGGCGCCGAGATAGCTGTACCACCGATATTTTCCCAGGAACTCCAAGTTACGCCATCTGAGTATTTACGGTAGACTGCATTATCTGTACCAACTGCGAATATATCTAAACGGTTGGCGCCCCATGAAGTGACACTTGGAGCATATAACCATAAACCACCTAAAGATACCCAATCACTCCATACTTGACCATTCCAGTATTTATGGTAAATAGCATGGTCGCCACTGCGTACAAATAAATCAATTCGATTTTCACCCCAAGATACTGCTGTAGGCGCCGATAGTGCAAGTCCACCCAAACTAGTCCAGTTACTCCAAGCGCTACCATCCCAAGTCATTTGGTAAACAGCGTTATCTGCACCTACAGTAAATACATCTTGACGTGTACCCCAACCTGAAACAGCGACACCTTGCTTACAGAAACCACCTAAATTTTCCCATTCGCAGGCGCCCCAACTTGTATCACTACAAGATAAACGCTGTATTTGGCGTTCTTTACCAATAGTAAATGTATCGATGCGGTTAGGTGCTGGTGAAATTGCAGCAGGCGCCGATAAGCTAAACCCACTTAGACTTTCCCACTCACTCCAAGTCGTACCATCCCAAGTCTTTTCGTAGACGGCACTGTCACCACCAATCGCAAAAATATTAAGACGTTGTTCACCTAAAGATACAGCACCAGGAGCAGAGAAGGCATTTCCACCCAAGCTTTCCCAGTCGCTCCAACGAGGTAATTGGGGATTTAATTTGTCAAAAGCAACTTTGGGTTGAAGAATACCTGCACCAGTATTTTGGTCGAAACCAGGTTCACCAATATTCTTTGCAGTCTGCTTAAAGAGGTCTTTCATTTCCTCTTGGGTGATTCCTGGTTTTGCTTGTGTGAATAATGCTGCCACGCCAGCAGCAATTGGACAAGCCGCTGAAGTACCGTTATCGCTGCCAAAATAACCTCGGAAATGTGTAACTGAACAGAAATCTGGTTTGTTGGGGTCGAGTGTTGCTGGCCCTTGGCTACTGTAACCTACAAATTGTTCGTCTTTGTTAACAGCGCCAACTGTCATTACTAAAGGATGTCCATTGGCGCCCC
Organism: Calothrix sp. PCC 7103; assembly: GCF_000331305.1. Taxonomy (GTDB): domain Bacteria; phylum Cyanobacteriota; class Cyanobacteriia; order Cyanobacteriales; family Nostocaceae; genus Dulcicalothrix. Next base: position 4,266,846 of record NZ_KB217478.1, read on the forward strand.
AAATACTCTTACCAGAACCAATATCACCACCGCAACGGTCAGCTGGACAAGTGCCACCACAGTTCCCTGCTGCAAACAGCATAATAATGCCTTCGTTGATTGCTTCTACAACCTTACGAGTGAACGGATGGTCTGCATTGGTCGCGTAAAATTCATCCCAGCTTTTCTGATATATACCCCAGCTATTGGAAAGAATATGTGGTGTACCATCAATACGATGTTGGTTAATTGCCCATTGAAATACAGACAGTGCGTTAGATATAGAATCACCACCAGCAATGCGACAGTCATATAACTTTGCTTCAGGCGCCATACCGAGAATATCTGTGGCACACATGTTACCGTGTTCACCCCAAGAACGTGCTTTCGTTCCCCAATCTTGTGCAGGGCCACCAATTACATTTGGAATGCGACGAATACCTTCAAATGGATCAACAGGGCGCCCTTCAGCAGTAATACCACCATCAACAACACCAACTACAATACCTTGACCTCTAAATCCAGCAGCCCAAATTTGGTCAACACCAAAATATTTTGCGACATCTGCAATTGTCCCTTTTGCTGTAGTGGGTGAACAATCGCAAGTGCCAACAGGACAATTACCTTTACCATCCATCGGTTTGACTAAATCGTAGGTAGTCTTTTCCAAAACCGATTGATTGAATGGAGCAATAGGTGTATCTTTATAGACTTTAACAACACTTGGTTGAGCTTCGAGTTCAGCAATTCCACGTTCTTCAACTTCACCGCGAATGATATAAGTCTCTTCGTTAGCAGCCATAATACTTGCAACAATGTTGCTAGATGGAGCAACTGGAACTGGCTCATATGCGGTATCGAGTCGAAAACTGTCAATACTGGCGCCAACATTTTCTGATGCACCAACAATACCTTGTGTTCTAGAGACTCGTAACTCTACAAGAACCTTTTGCATCGCACTATAAGAGTCCGCATTCATCTGCGCGCTACTCATCACCCCAGTTCCACGCAACTCACCCATACCCAAAGACGGCATGTTACTAGAGTTGGATGATGGAGGCACCTGTTTAGACTTACCATTACCGTTACCATTGCCATTACCATTGACGCTTCCATTGCCCGGAGCGTTAAATTCATTATTTTGCATATTCTCAATCCTTTTATAAATTAATTTTGTTTCAGTGCGACCACCGCGCTCCTATTGCTTAAACCTTACTTTTTGGAGGGTAATGTAAGTACTGACGACTTTAAATAAAGGGCAAAAGATAAGGTCAAGAAAAATTTTACGCGAGATAGCCAAAAAAATACAGGTAAGGAAATTTACTAATTTTTTTACCTTTAATTTCCTGAGCTTTACCCACCAAATTTTTCTCACTAACTTAACTTTTGCCCATATTCAGATAGGCTTTTCGACTTGTCAGGGAGGAATTCTAGCCTCGGTTTTCACCGAACTGCTATGGTTGATATTATGAGCAGTAATAAGACTAAAGTGAATACGTGTTTACACTGAAATTCTTACTTAACCACCGTTGAAGTTCAGTGTAAATCACGGTATCATTTATAAATTAAGGCGCTATGCATCGCCAATTACTTATTTTGCCTGTCTTCGAGGGGCTTCACCCCTACTTGCTTATACCCCTACTGCACTTGACCCCTACATTATGGCACCCCTCATACGTAATGGCAAGTTTTACGTATAAATTGTCATAAACCTCGTTGTAAGCACTTCAGTGCTTTCCATTCAAAGATTCTTCCTAAGAAAAAAACACCGATGACCCGGCGGAAAACCAGATAACTCACCAAACACCCGATAACCATATTTCTCATAAAAATCAGGCGCCTGAAAACTAAAGCTATTCAGAAAAACTTGTTTAACACCCCTACCACGAGCTTCATCCTCAGCCATCTTTAAAATAGTACTTCCATACCCACCTTTTTTATGTGGTTCACTAATCCAAAACAACTCAATATAAAAGCAATCCCAATAAGTCTCTCCAACCAACCCACCCACTATTTTTTGTTCCGCATCTCGCAATGAAAAACAAAGCTTTTTATATTTATAATCTCCAGCTTGCTCTTGGTTAAACTGATTAATTCCTTCTTGAATAGCTTGTGTAAATGCACTATCAGGCTCATCTTCAAAAACAATGGCGCATGTTTGGCTCATATCACTACTATATTTACGTATTTACCAAGATGAATATTATACAAAACGAGCAATAGTATAGATAATTAGAGCTTGCGTGTGCATCAAAAAGTAAGTGGTAAATATTGCCATGTACTGAAACTGCTACAAACACTCAACAGGCTAGCATCCACCTTGCAATCTAATTCCAACAATGGATGAAAAAACTCCACCTAAATCTATAGATACTAGTCCCGGATTTCTCACAAGATTTTAGAAAAGAGGGGTCAAAAACTGCCAAAATGTATATTGCAAAACAATTCCAGCAGTTTGAAGTATGACCCCAAATAAAAATCATTGTATACCAGAACAGTTCGTATTTGAACAAGTAAAGTCATGTCCAATTGTAGTTAATTTTAAGGGTAAGCCTGTAACATCGGATGCAGGGTTAACACTAATTGCGGAACTGGACAGAAAAAGAGAAATCATATCACGACTGACAGCATGTTTCAAAGACTACCGAGAGCCAAATAAAATTTTACATCCAGTTCAAAGCTTAATTGCACAAAGAGTATATGCCTTAGTCATGGGTTACGAAGATATAAATGACCATGAAACTCTACGTAATGACCCAATATACATAATTTTTTATAGTATTTTCGCTAATATTATACCAAATAATAGTGCAAGCAAGGCAGAATATTATATAAATTTATTTATCAGCTTCAATTAGTTTTAAAGCACTGGTGTTAGTTGTAGTCACCTCAGCTTTATTACCTTCGGGGGTATACCACTGGACGCGCGCAATACCAGGAGTAGTCACATCGGCCTCATTTACAATCACCTTACCTATTTTGTCTTTTTGATAACCATGATTTTTTGACTTTACTTTTGCTCCTAGTGGGAAAATATCCAGTGGTTTATCACTATCTGTTTTTATTGTTTCGTGGGTATTTTTATCAGTTTGCCTTGGGCTGTTAGGAGTTTTAGCACTAATCGATGCCGTTGGTTTATTATCAGTAGCTTTGTTGGTTTGTGTTGGCGCCTCTGATGAAGGGATTTTCAGCGCCGATGTTTCACTCGAATCGCTACGTGTATTTACTTGATTAATTTTAGGGTTTAAAGACTCAGTATTGTTATTCCTGAAATTATGGGCGCCCTCCCCTTTGTCTTCGTCGTTCTGCCTTATCTGCTGTATTGCTTGCTTAGACAGAATTTCAGATACAGAACAAGGAACCGAACAATCTTGAATGATTTGATTTTGTTCGGTATTTTTGGTGTACTGTTCGCTATTCTGTTCGGTATTGTTAAAAGTATGTATATCATTACTTTGAGGTGTACTAGTAGTAGTGTTTAAGACAAAGTTAGGGGAGGGGGGGATATAAGTTAATTTAACTAGCTTCTCTCTGTTATCTTTGCCACCTAAGAATTTAGAGACAGTACCCTCTTTAATTAATCTACCTATTGTTATGCGAGTAGAATCATAGTTTTCTCCAATCAATTCAGGTATCGCCTTTAATGGCATCGCGTCGTGTGGATTTAAGCTCAAAAGGTTTATTATTTTGGATTTGATGGCTTTAGTTTCTTGTTCGTTCTGCTTTGCACTGTCGCTAACTACATCAAAATGTCTATCACATCCATCCAGAGTTATTTTAAGTTCCCTGCGTTCGGCGCCGCGTATCTTAGCTGTTGATAGTTTGATAGTGTTACTAACCATGTCTTTATCTAGCTGCCAAACAGCGCTACTACTAGCAGCAATAGAGAAGTTACCTGCTGATTTGGCTATTTCTTCATACTCCTGAGACTTCTTGTTGTGGTGAATTACAAGCATTGCTGTTTTGTATTGATTACACAAGCTTTGTAATCGTCGGATAGGCAATCCAGCTTTCGAGTTATTTTCATCAAAATGAGGTAAGTAGCTCGTAATGCCTCTATAGCTATCAATCACTATGAGTGTCGGTTGCAACTCCTCAATCATTTTTTCAAGCTTTGGCAATTGCGTCATATCCCAGTCAAGCAACAATTCATATTTATCTGATACACCTATACGCCGATCAATGAATGAAGACAGCATCTCGTTATCGGACATTTCACCGAAACTGTTGACAAATATTACTTTTCCAGTTTTTAAGGGTTTTTCACCTAAAAACTCTTCGTTGTAAATGACTGAAGCAGCAAGGTCATAACCAAGTGTTGTTTTACCTACACCAGGATTCGCTCCCATCAGAGTTACGCCCGTTGCTGGCATCAATCCAGGTATTAGCCATTCAACATCCGAAGTTTTGGCTGCGTAAAATTCCTCTGATGTCAGGTGCCTAGCTTGTGGCTTGGAAGTGGAATCAGTAAGCTGAACGAGCATTGCTTCAAGTCTAGATACCTTCTTACCGTATCTTTGAGCAATATCGTTAAGCGTGTCATCCCAAGCAAGAATATCTGTTTCTTCAGATAATGCTAGCAACTCAAGCCTTAATCTATCTCGCCTGGTTTGTTGTTTAGCAGCAATATTCCTACGTTCTAACTCTTCTTGAAATTCGCTCTCTAGCTCTTTCATGAGATTGTTCCAATTAAAAGGATTTTCAATACACCTTCTCCTTAGAATATCAAGCTCGCTAGTCTTTTGAGAGCCTTTTAACAACTTAATGGCGACCTGTGCAAGATTAACTGCATCTTGGTGTTGTAATTTATTAGATTCTTGGTTGGTTGCTTTCAACCAGTCTTCTATCTTGTTAGAGTGATTGAAAATATTGTCAAATACCTCAATAGATGTGGCATGGTCAGGCGCCAGGTATGAAAGAGGTAGCTTAGACTCACAATGCCATATACTACATTCCCCCACTGTCCAAGCAATAGCCTTAATAATTTCTTCACTGGCGCCAGTATCTACAATATAGTGTTGTGCATCAGTTGCAATGTAAGCAGCAATTTCTTCAAACCCTCTGATATCAAAAAGACCACTGAGGTAACTATTTGATGCATCTATAAAATTAGATACCCATAAGATAGGGTACTGAGGCTTTTTAGCATTTGATGAGGCAACTTGCTCTGGTTGACTTTGTAGTTGATTTTTCATATGATTAAGGTGATTTATTTTTGTGTGCTGGGAGATTTGTTTTTATCCCAGTCTTCCAATATTTGAGATACGTTAATAACTATTAACTATTGCTTACTATCGAGGTTGGGTAATTATATAAATTTATTCTAGAGAGATTTTCAGTAGCTTTTGTAAACATATGCTCATACCGCAGTGCCCATAGTGACGGTGACTGCGGCTAAGATGCTTTTGATTCGTTATCATTTTGTTCGCTGCTAGCCCAAGCTACTAGAAGTTGTCGAGCTAGGTGTGTCATTGTAATGCCCTTTTCTTGGCACATCTGCCTGACTTGTTCGCGTTCCTCTGCTTTGAGAAACACCTTAATTTGCTCTACTCCATCAGATGACCTGCTTACAGGCGGCAGTTTTAGCATATCCTCTCCTGTGGGGAACGTGACGATAATTTTTACATTACCATTATCTTTGCCACAGTGGGGAACAGAAGTAGAAATATTTTTAGTTAAGTTTTGTAACGGTTTGCTGTTACCAGTCGCTTTTTTGGGTTCTCTATATACCCTTCCTTAATAAGGTACTCTCGCAAGATTCCTACAATCAGGGCACTTACAGACTGTTCCCTGTTGTCGGCGCACTCTTCGAGAGCGTCCTTTACTTCGTCGCTAGCTTGAAATGTAATTCGGTTTTTATTAGTGGGCATAATGCATAAAATATCAACACTTCTTACTCACCACCTTAAACGCCTCAAACGGTAAAAGCAACGTCAGGATGCAGGCACTACGGCTGTTTGTTCTAGCATCTATGTCTAAAAAGTGTTTACATTTTGACAACATATTGCAACCTAAATTGTGTAATTAATAGTTATTTTGTTCTAACAGCTTGATATTCGGCGCCGTGTTTCTCTCGAACTATCTACGTCAATACTGCTGGGTTAGGGGTAAATTGTAATGATTTTGCAGATGTAGAGACGCGATTAATCGCGTCTCTACAAGGTTTGTGATTTATAAAATTTTCTTAACCGAGCAGTATTGCTATCTATGTGTATTTGCTTAAATTTAATTAGGGTTTACAAACTCAGTATTAAAATTGCTCAAATTATGGGCGCCCCCCCTTGCTTTTATCGTTCAATTTGTTCGGTATCTGCTGTATTGCTTATATAGATAGGATTTAAGATTCCGAACAAGGAACCGAACATTCTTGAACGATTTAATTTTGTTCGGTATTTTTGGTGTACTGTTCGGTATTCTGTTCGGTATTGTTAAAAGCTCTTATATCAATGGTTTGAGATGTACTAGTAGTAGTTTTCAAAACGAAGTTAGGGGAGGGGGGTATGAGTTAATTGAACTAGCTTGTTTATGTTATTTTTGCGACAAACTCATTTATGGATGGTATTGTTATTGGTTTTGTAGCTAAAGTGATTTTTGGTAATTCAATTAAAAGTAATTACAGGTACTTTATTTAATAATGGAATGGCTACACTGAAAACAAGCAGGCGCCTTATTTTAAGCTTCTCTGTGTAGAGACGCGATTAATCGCGTCTCTACGTGTCTCTGTGGTCAAAATATGTTGTTTATGTTGGGTTCCGCTTGCGCTCCACCCAACCTACGTTATTAACTTTTAATTTATGAATGATTTGGAAGAGTTGGTTACGGAAATTAGCCGCTTTGAGGCAATTATCGCTGATTGGGATGAACGAGAGCGTGGTGTTGCTGTTGGCTTGAAAAGAGCTATTGAAACATTACACAAAGAAGCACTCGCGCGTTTGATTAAAAGCGTTAAGCTTCAATCAATGTCGGCATTGCGTAATGCTGTTCAAGATGAAGTAGTATATGGTGTCCTGGTTTACCACGAATTGGTTAAACCGCCAAAACCTTCACTTGAAAAACGTTTACAAACAGCTATCGAAGAAGTTCGTCCTAGTTTAAAGAGTCATAACGGGGATGTTGAGTTGGTTGCAATTAAATTACCGGATGTAGTAGAGATTAGATTTATTGGTACATGTAAAAGTTGTCCTTCCTCTAATTTTAATTTGTCTCAAAGCATTGAACAGACTATTCAAGCATACTGTCCTGAAATTACTAAAGTTGTTGCAGTATAGGTAATGTTCATGTGCTTTTTGCCCTTTTCAAATTCAGGCGCCGATGTCATATTAGGTACACGTGAAGAATTTGCAGTACTTGTGGCGCCTAGTGCAGTATTTATATTCACTCCGCGTGGCGCCTTTCCAAAATATATATGTCATTATCATAATTGCAAATTCCGTCAGGAGCATCAAACCAGAAGCCGCCAAAAACAATCATTTGATGATTAAATTGTATAGTTGAATGTCCATTTCTTGGAGCAGGAAATTTGCCGTCAACTTGAGGAATAATAGCACTATAAATTCCATTAGTAACGGATTCAATAGGTAAATTTAGCAAAAGTAAATTACCAATGGTAGCATGGCTAATACCGTCTTGTGGAGCTAATCCGCCAAACACAACTAGATTATTTTCAAATTTTCCATAACCGCAAACAGTTCGACCTGGATAAAAAAAATAATCAATATCTTCGTCATCTTCATCTTTTTCACTATTCGACAAAGACAAAATAGTTTTACCGCTATAATTTTTAATTTCTTCCGAAAATTTAGCTTTTTGCCACTGCAATTCCAGTAAATTTTTAGAATCTAAATCAGTCAAATTTAAAGTTAGAATATCCGAACAGAATCCTTCATAACCACCATCTCCAAAAAACTTGATTAATGTATTGTCGCGAACTATCAATCCACCAGAAGCTGAACCGGGAGAACTTTTAACCTCTAGTGTCAGCCAAGACATTGTGGTTAAATCGAGAAGATGAAGGTCGTCATATGAAAAGTAAATATCATAAGAGCCACCATAAATAAATAATTTTTTTTTAAATAAAGCTGCACTATGATGAGAACGAGCAACTGGTGGAGTTCCGTTAGGAATAACTCGTGACCAATGCCAGGTTTTTAGTTCGAGAATATAAACATCTGTATCGTGACAAAGATATCCTCCCTCTACCTGTTCTTCATATCCTCCCCACACTACCATTTTTTCTTGATATAATACAGCAGTATGAAAACTTTTGCAAGGGGGAATTTCACCTGAAACCTGTGGTTTTTCCCAAGTCCAGGTTTCAAGATTGAGTACATGAACATCGTTAAGAGTATTATTAGTTTTATTATCTTCTCCAGCAAAAATAATCATGGAGTTTTGATATCGAATTGCAGAATGTCCGCGTCTACTTTGAGGGGCATTTCCTTGAATTTGAGGACATTTCCAGATAAAGCGACTCTGTTGCAATATTAATTGTGAATTACTTGGTGATAACATTATTGAGATTTGAATTGATGTTTCAACATATTCATAATTTTGTTACTTTCAACTCTAACATTAATTTTTACTGACACATACCAAATAAGAGATAAAAATATCAGATGTCCAAAACCTATTACAGCAAATTTATTTGAAATAAAAATACTAGCATATATGTAAAAACAAAGAAAAAGCACCCAAATTCTTGTCAGCATCAATATTTCCTGATTGGCTACCTGCATTTTGAGTTCTAAATTGACTTCATTATTTGTTGAGGCACCACAATTTATTTGACCTTGGGTTAAAAGGCGTAATCTCTTATATCCTACAGGCCCATCAATTTGAAAATAATTATCATTTATGATTGTTATTGAATATAGTATATTTCCGCCAAACAGAAAGCCTGAATTTTGTTCTAAAATTCCATTAATCGACAACTTTATTAGTTTTTGTTGTAACTCTTCCGGAGAAAGGGGTACATGGAGATTACAATGTCGATAGGGAACAAAGCGTAAAATAGTTTTGTTCATCTGAGGGCAATTTGTTATATTTGCTTGTTGACATAGTTATAATTACTTAAACTTGAATTGACATCGTTATATTTACGGTTATTTTGATAGAGGCGCCGTTTCCACAAACAAATTATAATTCTTATTTGTAACCAAAGTTTATTTTAATAATTTAATTAAAAGTAAGAATATATACTTTATTTAATAATGGAATAGCTACACTGAAAACAAGCATAACTTACAATATAACGTCTTTGTGGTAAAAATATGTTGTTTATGTTGGGTTCCGCACTCGCTGACACCCAACCTACATTAAATTTTAATTAATGTTCATTCCAAATTTGCCCTTTTCAAATTCAGGCGCCGATATCATATTAGGTACACGTGAAGAATTTGCAGTACCTCTGGCGCCTAGTGCAGTATCTATGTTCGCTCCGCGCGGTGCCTGTTTAACATCACACAGTGGCCCTTTATGGGTTGCTGATACAGGACATCATCGGTTATTAGGATGGCAAAACTTACCAACTCAAGATGGTCAACCTGCTGACTGGGTAATTGGACAACCTGATTTTTTTCATGAAGGACAAAATGCTAAAGGGACTCCAGGAAACACAACGCTAAGTGTACCGACAGGTATTTGTGTTTGTAGTGGTGGTTTAGCTGTAGCAGATGCTTGGAACCATCGCGTTTTAATTTGGAAGGAAATTCCACAAGATAGCAATGTGCCAGCAGATATTGTACTAGGGCAAACGAATTTTACTGATAATCGACCAAATAGAGGTAAGCAAGAAGCTTACGCAAATACTCTTAATTGGTGTTACGGTGTTTTTTATCATCAAGGAAAGTTGTTTGTTGCTGATACTGGTAATCGTCGGGTATTAGTTTGGAATGAGTTACCAAGTGAGAATGGTCAACCTGCTGATTTAGTCTTGGGACAACCAGATATGTTTTCTCGAAATGAGAATGGTGGTGGAACTGCATCTGCTTCGAGTATGCGTTGGTGCCATGATATTACATTTTGGGGAGAAAATTTAGTTGTTACTGATGCTGGTAATAACCGTGTCATGCTTTGGGAGGGAATGCCAACAGAAAATAATACTCCCTGTCGCATAGTTTTAGGACAAAAAAGCTTTGATTTTGTTGAGTTAAATCAAGGTGTTTATTTTCCTAATGCTAGTAGTCTCAGTATGCCGTATGGTGTTGATGCTTTTGGTGATTGGTTGATTGTGGCTGATACTGCTAATTCGCGATTGTTGGGATGGAACAATTTTACATCATGTGGGGTAGATGCTAGTGTGTTAGTTGGACAAAATGATTTTAAAAGTAAGTCTGAAAATGGTAACTTTGGATTACCAAAGCGAAACAGCGTTAATTGGTGTTACGGCATTAATATATGTGGTGATACTGCTGTGATTTCTGATTCTGGTAATAATAGAATTTTATTATGGTGCCTTAATTAATCCCCCAACCCCCACTTAATAAGAGTGCTAAGAGGTGCTTCTTGTTCCCCCTTATCAAGGAGGGGGATTTGTAACGAACCGCAAAGGACGCAAAGGCGCAAAGGAAAGAAAGAAGAGAAGGAATATCTTATAAATGATGTATGAAGAAATACGAGTACGCGGTACAGTTCAAGGAGTAGGGTTTCGTCCTACAGTTTATCATATTGCCGTAGCGAATGGATTGCGCGGTGAAGTTTATAACGACGGTGAAGGAGTAGTAATTCGCGCATTGGGAAGTAAAGAATCTTTAGAAAAATTTGTTCGCCAATTACAGCAAGAATGCCCGACTTTGGCAAAAATAAATGAAATAACACGCACACAATATATATCTGAGGGTGAATTTCACTTTGATGATTTTGTAATTTCTAAAAGTATTAATAATGTAATCAATACCGAAATTACACCCGATACTGCCACCTGCGTACAATGTCAAAGCGAAATCTTTGACCCTCAAAGTCGCTGGTTTCGTTATCCTTTTACCAATTGTACCCATTGTGGACCACGCCTAAGCATTATTCGTTCTATACCTTATGACCGTAACAACACTAGCATGGCAAGCTTTGCGATGTGTCCAGAATGCATGGAGTCATACAACGATATTACAAATCGTCGCTTTCATGCTCAACCAACAGCTTGTCATGTTTGTGGTCCGAAGGCATGGTTAGAACGTGCTGATGGCAAACCTGTAACAGCTTCTATGTTCTCAATGCTAGATGAAGTTGATGCCGTTTGCACTTTGTTACAAAAAGGGGAAATTGTTGCCATCAAGGGTCTCGGTGGAATTAATTTGGCGTGCGATGCTAAGAGCGAAACCGCAGTTAAAAAACTCCGCGAACGAAAACAACGATACCACAAACCCTTCGCCTTGATGGCGCGTGATATTACTGTTATTGAAAAATATTGTACTCCTAATGCTAAAGAACGTGAATTACTTTTATCTCACCAGGCGCCTATTGTTTTAATTAATAAAGGAGAAGGGGATTTTGTTTCACCATTAGTGGCGCCTTCCTCAAGTACTATTGGTTTCATATTGCCATATACTCCTTTACATCATCTGATTCTCAAACGGATGAATCGTCCGATTGTATTTACTAGTGGCAATATATCTGATGAACCGCAGTGTATTAATAATGAGGAAGCGCGCGACAAATTAGGACATATCGCCGATTATTTCCTTCTCCATAACCGAGATATAGTTAATCGTGTGGATGATTCGGTGGTTAGAGTCGTTGGTGATAAAACTCGAATTATTCGACGCGCACGAGGATATGCACCTGCTTCTATTAACTTACCTTCTGGTTTCGCTACTTCACCTCAAGTTTTAGCGATGGGAGGTGAGTTAAAAAGCACCTTCTGTTTATTGCGTCACGGCAAAGCTATTATTTCACAACATTTAGGAGATTTAGAAAATGTCGCTACATTTAATAGTTACCAAAAGACTCTTAATTTATATTTAAATTTGTTTGAGCATAAACCACAAGCAATTGCCACAGACTTGCATCCAGAGTATTTATCTACAAAGCTTGGCAAACAATTAGCAGTTAATAACCAGTTAATTGAAGTACAGCATCATCATGCTCATGTTGCTGCTTGTATGGCAGAGAATAATATAGATATTGATACGGCGCCTGTTTTGGGTATTGCTTTCGATGGTTTAGGCTATGGTGAAGATGGGACACTTTGGGGGGGAGAATTTCTTTTAGCTGACTATCGGGAATTTACGCGAGTCGCAACATTCAAACCTATTCCAATGATAGGAGGCGGCTTAAGCATTTATCAACCTTGGCGTAACACTTATGCACACTTAGTCACAAAATGGCAAGAGTTAGAGTCTAAGTATGGAAGCTTAGAATTATTCCAGTTTTTACAAACGAAACCGATATCACTACTTAATCAACTAATTAATAAACAAATTAATTCACCTCTAACTTCTTCTGTTGGGCGCCTGTTCGACGCTGTTGCTGCTGCTATTGGTATTTGTCGCGATACATGTAGTTACGAAGGACAAGCAGCAATTGAAATGGAAGCACTAGTTAACGTTGGTGATAATAAAGAATTACTAAGCTATAGTTTTGATATCGAAAAATCAAAGAATATTAGTTATATTGATTCAAGCTACATGTGGATTCAAATTTTAGATGATTTGCAGCAAAATATACCAAAGCAAGTTATTGCTGCTAAATTTCACCAAGGTTTGATTAATATTATCGTTCAAATGGTAAACCATCTGCGACAAGAATATAAATTTAATCAAATAGCTTTAACAGGTGGAGTTTTTCAAAATGCTATCTTGTTAGAACAGCTTCAAGAAAAATTAGCAAAATTTGATACAAAAGTCATTACTCATAGTTTAGTACCTTGTAACGATGGTGGCATATCGTTGGGACAAGCAGTAATTGCCGCTGCACGATTACAGAAACCGGGTTTCTTAGTCGATAAATTGTAATCAAAACAACGATTTTGGGTAGAAACCCGGTTTCTTTATAATTTATTGGTGGTCTTTATGTGTTTAGGAATTCCTGGTCAAATAGTTGAAATTACTGACACTAATAATAAACTCGCTGTTGTTAATGTTGGTGGAGTAAAGCGCCAAGTAAATATTGCCTGTATAGTTGACGAAAATCACTCTCCTGCTGACTGCGTTGGAGATTGGGTATTAGTACATGTAGGCTTTGCGATGAATCGAATTAATGAGAAAGAAGCGGCTGAAACCTTGCAAATCTTGCAAGAACTAGCAGCCGCGCAAGCAGCACTTAGCAATTAATTGGCTAAGGCTAATCATATCGAACTTCAAACAACTTAGACTATTAAATTAATATAAAATCTCAAAATCATATGAAATACGTTGATGAATACCGAGAACCCCAAAAGGGAGAAATATTACTCCGTGAAATCGAAACGTTATCAAAAAAATTAAACAGATGTATAAAAATTATGGAAGTATGTGGTGGACATACACATTCCATTTTTAAATACGGTATCGAAGATGCTTTACCAGAAACAATCGAATTAATTCATGGGCCAGGTTGTCCAGTATGCGTAATGCCAAGAGGAAAACTTGATGATGCTATAGCTATAGCTAAACACCCAAATGTCATATTTACAACATTTGGTGATACAATGCGGGTTCCCGGCTCTAAGACTAGTTTATTACAAGCTTCTTCAGAAGGCGCCAATATTCGTATGGTCTACTCGCCATTAGATAGTTTACAGATCGCCAGAGATAATCCAGATAAAGAAATTGTTTTTTTTGGTATTGGTTTTGAAACTACTGCTCCAAGCACTGCCTACACAATTAAGCAAGCTTTCTCAGAAAATCTTCATAATTTTAGTTTATTTTCTAATCACGTACTAGTAATTCCGGCATTACAAGCTTTACTCGATAACCCAGATTTACAACTAGATGGGTTCGTTGGGCCCGGTCATGTCAGCATGGTAATTGGTTGTAACCCGTATAATTTTATTGCTAAAGACTATAATATACCTATTGTAATATCCGGCTTTGAGCCAGTAGACATTCTCCAATCAATTTGGATGTTACTACAGCAATTAATACAAAATCGCTGCGAAGTAGAAAATCAATACAGTCGTGTTGTACAGACACAAGGAAACATTCAAGCAATTACAGCAATGAATGAAGTATTTGAAGTCCGCTCTGAATTTGAATGGCGAGGTTTAGGTTATATTCCTGCTTCAGGTTTAAAAATTCGTCCTAAATACGCACGCTTTGACACCGAAGTAAAATTCGCTATTCCTAACAATCAAGTTGCAGACCATAAAGCTTGTCAATGTGGAGAAATACTCAAAGGAGTTCTCAAACCTTGGCAATGTAAAGTTTTTGGTACCGCTTGTACACCAGAAAACCCAATCGGTACTTGTATGGTTTCTAATGAAGGTGCCTGTGCTGCTTATTATAAATATGGTCGATTATCTCTCAGTAAATAAATAGGTGATAAGGACATAATTAAGCTTCCGAAATTTTTATGTACGGCTTGGTATTGCATCTACTTATATACTATCGAAAGCAAGTGTTAAACTCACTATATATAGTATATAAGTATTTACGATTAGCTAAATCTGTCTAGCAACTCCTGTACGCGACAATTGTTGTATCAACGGTATAAACTCATCTTCTCCCAATCCTGCCAAAGGTTGGATAATTTGATTAAGTTCAAGGATGGAAAGGACGGGCAGGGATGCCCGTTCCACAAGACTGTTTCACAAGACTGTTCTACAAGAGGTTTATTTTTTAGATAAGTTTGGTTCGACAATGTGGGGATAGTTATCATAATTACGTCGCACCCAGTCCATGCCAACTTCGTTATTGAGTTTGATTTTTTGTGGTGTGTTGGGATAAATCTTTCCTAAAATATCTGAGTCTTGTTCAATTACGACTTTGACTAAATCTAGGAATTTGAATTTAAGCAATTTGAATATTGGGTTTTTTGCTAGACCAAACATTATTGCATAAGTGCGTGACTTTGTTGGTGACTCTGGAATAAACGCATGAATTTGTTTGAATTTCCCGGCGCCTGTTTCAGCATGAAGTATTGCAAGTGAGGGAAAATAGTTTTCAAGATGAGCATTAAGTACTTTGGGAAACATGAATAAACCAGGGTTGCTTAGTTTTTCTTTTAAATCGGTAAGCGCAACGGGCATACTAAAATAAGCATGTGAATGATGCCCATTGTCTATAAACTTTTCAAAATTGACTTCTTGAATTTTGAATAGTGAACGATGCGTACCGTTTTGGTGATTGTAATCGTGCATGTTTAGCAGTAACGACATTAAGTTAGCTTCAATGCTGGTATCTGCTGTACATCCAATCAATTCGTACTCTGCGGCAATTTCATTCAATATATTAGGTATAGGTTGTTTTGGTTCAGTATTTCCGTATGACCAAATAAAATCACCTTGGATAATTAACTCTAAAGGCGCCAACTGCGGTAAAGTCTTTTTATTTGAACCAGGTAAAACAGTACATCCTTCACTGTCAAATTCCAGTGCATGAAATGGGCAAACTACTACACTGGTTTTATCTGGGCATACTTCACACCATCCCTCACTAAGCATGGCACCCATATGTGGACAAGCGTTAGGTAAAGCATTTACATTACCTAGGGCATCTTTCCACAGTACATAGTCATTGCCGTACAGTGATACTTTGAATGGCTTATTAACTTGTAACATTGACTTGTGCGCTAATAACCAAGGGGCGCCTTCTAACATTGACATATATATATCCTGGTTTAAATACTCGCTCACATGATGAAAAATTCATGTCTATTTTAAAAATATGAGTTTATCCTCACATTTGTCAATATCTGATACAAAAAATAATTGCAGCCAAGAAAACGTTAAAATGCGGCGCCAACCTAAGCAAAAGCGTGGTCAAGAACGTGTTGAGCGAATTTTGGATGCAGCAGTAGAAGTATTTGATGAAGTTGGGTTTGATGCTGCGACGATGAATAATATCGCTTTGCGCGCGCAAACTGCTATCGGTTCCGTGTATCAGTTTTTTCCCGATAAACTAGCTATTTTTCAAGCTTTAGAACTGCGTCATCTTAAACGAGTTCATGCTGCCTGGGCAAAACTTAGCACTCTTAATATTGCCGAACTACCATTTGAGACTTTTATCAAAACGATGTTAAAGATATTCAAAGAAATCTTTGACGAGCCTACATCGCGGTTACTGTTCATTCAGTATTTCACTTCTAACGCGATGTTTCAAACCATCGATGATAGTTTGACGCAACAAGGAATAGATTTCCAGGCAAAGCTACTACACGCACGCAACCCAAAATTGAACGATGAAAAGTGCCAATTGATTGCCGAAATATGTGTTCAAGCTGCAAATGCTTTACTTGTAGTTGCCCTTCGCAACCCAGAACCACGCCGTGGAGAGATTTTTCAGCAAATTGAAGAATTAATGATTGCTTATCTACGCCCTTATGCTGGGGATGAGTTGATGGATAATATGCACAATCAAGTAATGAAGGTAATGATATGTCCACACTGTAATTCCCAGCGCCTTTCCAAGAATGGACATCGGCACAGCAAACAGCGGTATCTTTGTAAAGACTGCGGAAAGCAATTTCTAGAAAGCTATTCCCCGTTAGGTTATAGCAATGATGTCAAGCAACAGTGTTTGGAGTTGCACAATAGAGGTATAGGATTTCGGGAAATAGAGCGGCAAACAGGTGTTTCCCACAACACAATTATTAATTGGGTGAAGAAAAAATAATTATATAAAAATTTTAATGTTACTTTCTCGTATATCGGATAAATATTTCTGCGTTTATGTGTAATAATGTCACGAGTCAAGCTAAAAAATAAATTACCATACAAGGAATTTATTTTTAGCTGTTTGGCGCCGCTGTTAATTCAGTAGTATTTAATACCATCAGCTAGTACTCCGCCTTACAAAGAATTCAAAGCCAACAACCAATTCTGTTTCGACTATTTCTTTGCGTCCTTTGTACCCTTTGTGGTTTTTTAGCCAACTAGGCTAGGCAGACTACCAAGCCCGTAAAAAAAATAGAAAACGTGATTTTTTCAAGGAAATCACGCTTTTCAAAATTTAAAACATTTGTTCTATCACCACTAGGAGTAAATAGTGATGAACTTGTTAGAATTGCACGAACAAGAAGTAAAGCTCACTTCGAGTCACGATAAAAATATAAATTTAAACCCAAGACAAACTGCTTATCCACGTCCGCAACTTGTGCGGCAGCATTGGCAAAGCCTAAATGGTCAATGGAAATTCACATTTGACGATGAAGGGAAATGCACAAAGCCAGATAATATCAAGCAGTGGGTTAATAATATCGAAGTTCCGTTCGCACCTGAATCTATCAAAAGTGGGATTGGTGATACGGGTTTTCATCCAAATTGCTGGTATGAGAGGGAATTTGAAACTCCTCCTTCCGAGGAAAGACTAATATTACACTTTGGCGCCGTTGACTATCGTGCGCGCGTTTGGGTTAACAACCAATTCGTGGGAGAGCATGAAGGTGGACATACATCCTTCTCATTCGATATCACGGATATGCTTTCAGATACTGGCATCACAAAAGTAACAGTTTGGGCACATGATGACCCCCACGACTTAGCAAAACCTCGTGGGAAACAAGACTGGCAACTGGATGCCCATAGTATTTGGTATCCTCGCACGAGCGGTATTTGGCAAACAGTTTGGCTCGAACGTGTAGGCGCAACTTATATAGATAACATCCAATGGACACCCCACATGGAGCGGTGGGAAATTGGTTTTGAAGCGTTTATTCAAGGTACACGCCAAGACGATTTACAAATCAAAGTAAAACTTAGTGTTGGCGATAATGTCTTAGTAAACGATACATATACAGTATTTAAAGGAGAAATTCACCGTCGTATCGCGCTTTCTGACCCAGGTATTGATGATTACCGGAACGAGTTACTCTGGAGTCCAGAGAAACCGACTTTAATTCATGCTTCCATTCAGCTTTGGGATGGGGATGAACTCTTAGATGACGTCAAATCCTATACAGCTATGCGTGCGGTAGGAATTCAGCGCGACCGCTTTATGCTGAATGGGCACCCTTATTATTTACGCTTAGTTCTTGACCAAGGATATTGGGAAGAGTCGTTGATGACGGCGCCGAGTGATGAAGCGTTACGTCGTGATGTGGAACTAGTTAAAGCAATGGGTTTCAATGGAGTACGTAAGCACCAAAAAGTCGAAGACCCTCGTTTCTTATATTGGGCGGATGTACTAGGTCTATTAGTTTGGGAAGAAATGCCAAGTGCTTACCGCTTTACGCCAAAAGCTGTAGAACGGATGACACGCGAATGGGCTGAAGTTATTAAGCGAGATATTAGTCACCCTTGCATTGTGGCGTGGGTTCCGTTCAATGAATCTTGGGGAGTTCCTAATTTAACAGATACAGCAGCTCATCGAAATTACGTCTTGGCAATGTATCACTTAACCAAGACCCTTGACCCGACTCGTCCAGTAATTGGTAACGACGGTTGGGAGAGTACTGACACAGATATTCTTGCTATTCATGACTATGACAATAACCCAACTACCTTAGCAAAACGTTATGGTAATGAAGTCAAGTTATCTGACTTGTTAAATCGTGAACGTCCCGGAGGAAGAGTTCTCACCCTTGATAACTATGCTCACAATGGTCAGCCAGTAATGTTAACAGAATTTGGTGGCATTGCTTACACCCAGGAACATGAAACAAATAGCACTTGGGGATATGCCAGAAGTTCAAATATTTCTGAGCTACAAATGCGCTATAGCGGGTTGTTAACAGTAGTAAATCGCGTTGAAATGTTTAGTGGTTTCTGCTACACCCAGCTTACCGATACTTTCCAAGAAGCGAATGGGTTGTTATATATCGACCGTACACCCAAAATTCCAATTGAGGCTATAGCGAGTGCTACTCTTGGTCACGACTTGCAACAGTCGGCAGTTCAAACCAACTGGTTGGAGTCAACATTAGTGCAAGAAACAGCTTATTGCGGTAGCGATGGTTGTAGGTAAAAGCCTAATTTGTATATAAATCACGACAAATGTAGAGACCGAATTAATACGGTCTCTACATTATGTCTCACCATAGCAATTAATAATCAATCTAATTGCCTCACTCAAACAGCGCGCGCAGAATAGACATCTCCAAAATAGTAATATTTTATGGTAAAAAAATATTGTAGATGTTTTTGGGTGCTAATACATGAGTTCTATACTAAGCCATATCGAAGAGAATCCTCAAGATACACAACGCTTAATTGGTCTTGGGTATCCTGAACTACAACAGTTAATTCAAAATGCGGAACAATTACACAACGAAAAACAAGCTTTAATAGAATCACAAAAAACTAGAATAATTGCTGGTGGCGGTGGTCGTAAAACAATAATGTCAGTGCGAGAGCAGATAATTTTAACTTTAGTTTATCTTAGGCATATGACCACCTTTCAACTTTTAGGTATCCAATTTGGAGTAAGTGAATCAACGGCTAACTCTACGTTTAATTATTGGTTGCCGTTGCTGAGAGATTTACTACCATCTAGCTTGCTTGAACAGGTAAAAAAAATGAATCAGATTATGAAATTGTCAAAGAAATACTTACTGAATACCAATTAACTGTTGATAGCTATGAACAAGTCAGGGAAAGACCTGGCGATAATAAAGAGCAGGAAAAATATTATTCTGGGAGTAAAACTAATCATACTTTTAAAACTCAGGTTATTATCATTCCAGATGGTAGAGATTTTGTTGATGTTGTAGCTGGTGTTCCTGGTCCAGTACATGACATCACATTGTTTCGAGAAAATCGTGATAACTTTGACCCAGAACAAAAATTCAAAGGTGATTTAGGCTATAAAGGAGAAGAATTAATTGATACTCCAATTAAAAAACCAAAAATAAAAATTAACGCCTGAACAAAAAGAGAGTAATAAGTTGTTTGCTGCAAAACGAGTATTCGTTGAACATCGTATTCGCTCGGTTAAGATATTTAGAGTTGCGGCTGATAGATTTAGGTTAAATCCTAAAAAATATGAACAGGTAATTTTGACTATTTTTGGACTAGTAAGATTACGAATTGGAGCGCTAATATTACCATCAGAAATATCTACTATATTATCAGATTAAAAATAATGCATACAACTATATATTTTTGCCTCTTTTTCAACAGTAAATATCTCAAAGCCTTATTATAATGTCAAAGTAGCTGATTTAAAATGTTTGCATTTGCAGCCTGTAAGCTAGTTGTATAAAGGCTTTGATAGTTATTGGAGATGTCTAATTTATTGGTTTACTTTATTTAGAAAATAATTTAAGTAAAGGTGCATTTACATTCGACCGATTAGAAGTGTTGAAACTATTATCTTCTCAAGCAGCAATTTCTTTAAAATTGGATTGAACTATATTTATAAATAATTGTGCAATATATGATACTAAGTACATGGCTAACAGAATTATATATCGCGTCTCTACATCGTTTGATAGAGATATTGATTGCTCTAATTTAGATACAACTTTGATGGTAAGCAATCAGCTTCTAAAAAATAAATTATTTATATTGAAAAAATGTACACTCAAAAGCTGATAAAACCTGATGGTCGTAACCTAACGTTATACAGTAGATTTCCAATTGCAGGACTCATAATTGCTCCTAGTCCTAGTAATGAACCAGTACTAGCAAATCCTCATTTACGCTGGCATCCATTACGAGGTGAATGGGTAGCTTATGCCAGTCACCGTCAAGGGCGTACTTTTATGCCACCTCCAGAATATAATCCTTTGGCGCCTACTAAAGACAAAAATATTCCTACAGAGCTTCCTGAAGGAAATTATGATGTAGCAGTATTTGATAACCGCTTTCCTTCTTTAAATTTGACAGCACACGACCCACCAGAGTCCATCGTCGAAACTTTACCTGCTAATGGCGCCTGTGAAGTAGTAGTGTTTACTCAAGACCCGAAAGCATCTTTAAGTTCATTAGAACTAGAGCATCTAGATTTACTACTACAAGTTTGGGGTGAACGTGTACGCTTACTTGGTGCAAATGCAGAAATTCAGTATGTTTTACCTTTTGAAAACAAAGGTGTAGAAGTAGGGGTGACGCTCCACCATCCCCACGGGCAAATTTACGCTTATCCATTTATCCCTCCCGTTCCCGCTCGAATGCAGCAAATGCAGCAGCGATTTTATGAGGAACATCAGCAGGGGTTATTAGCGGATTTGATACAAAAAGAGATAGCTGAGAACAAACGAATTATTTATCAAGATGAATACGCTATCGCTTTTGTGCCAGTTTGCGCGCGCTATCCATATGAAGTATGGTTGGCGCCAATTCAGCCAGTTTCGACGTTTCATCATCTCAGTTTAGAGCAAAGGTGGTCACTTGCTAAAGCTTTAAAAACTTTGACACTTAAATATGATGGCTTATTCCGGCGCCCGTTTCCTTATTTGATGGCTTGGTTCACTGCACCAACAGATGGAAAAGTACATCCCGAAGCACATTTACACGCCGAGTTTTATCCACCGTATCGTACAAGTGAAAGACTCAAATATTTAGCAGGTACAGAACTTGCTGCGGGAATGTTCGCAAACGATGCGCTTCCAGAGGAAAAAGCCAAAGAGTTACAAGCAGTTATTGTCAATATAGAAGAACCATCACGTTTGTAAAAGGGGTGTTAAAAAATGAATCAGTATACTGACGAAGTATCTACCAAACTCGAATTTATCCGTCAAACCCTTAAAGAAACTGGCGCCCAAGGCGTTCACTTATGCGGTACAGACTGGTTTGCTTGGATAACTGCTGGCGCCTCAAATACTGTTTTGCTTACTGCTGAAACTGGAATAGCATCAGTCTTGGTAACTGCGAATGATGCTTGGGTATTAACAGACGAAATAGAAGCGCAACGTTTACAAGACGAAGAATTACCAACAAACTTTAAATTAGAAATCTATCCTTGGGCAGATACTAAAGCGCGTAAGTCATTCATATGTAATGCAACAGGAGATGGAAAAATATTAAGCGACCGTCCAGTTGAAAGTGAAAAGCCATTATCTGAATCTTTACAGCAGTATAAAAAAGTAATGATGTCGAGCGAACTAGAGCGCTATCGCGAAGTTGGACGCAAAGCAAGCGCTGCAATGACAGAAGTGCTACTAGGTGCAAAACCGACTTGGACGGAATATGAATTAGCCGGTGCAGGTGCAGAAGCGCTATGGGCAAAAGGGTTACACCCAGCGTTAACACTTGTTGCCGGAGAAAGACGCTTACCGTTATATCGTCATGCTACACCTACAAACGAACCAATTGGAGTCAAAGCAATGATGGTATTTTGCGCGCGGGGGTATGGTTTGTATGCAAATCTAACCCGTTTCGTTTCTTTTGGTAGTATTCAAAATAAAGAAAACGAATTGCATCGTATTTGCCGTGAAGTAGAAAGCGTAGCACTAAATATGTGTAAACCAGGAACTGCTATGAATGAGGTTTACCAAGCTTTAGCCGAAGCTTATCAACAACATGGTTTTGCCAATGCAATCCGCGAACATCATCAGGGAGGAACGACTGGATACCTAGCGCGAGAAATTGTGGCAAATCCCACTACAACTGATACTTTGAAAAAAAACATTGCTGTAGCCTGGAATCCAAGTCTCGCAGGTGCAAAAATTGAGGATACTTTTGTAATTAGTGCGGATGGTAAGTTGGAGAATTTGACTTATGACCCTAACTTTCCTAGCGTCGAAGTAGAAGGGAGATTACGTCCAGTTGTTTTAGAAGTTTAATATTTAGTCTAATTTTCTTACAAATTTATTATTAAGATTATGAATTTTCAAACAATATTTAATCAAAAACTGCCTCAAGTTGAAGCATTGGCGCCTGGAAGAGTTAACTTACTTGGTGAACATACTGATTACAATGACGGGTTCGTTCTGCCTACAGCAATTCCTCAACAAACAGTAGTACAAATTGGATTGAGTGATGATAGGATGTACCACTTCTATTCAGAAAATTTAGATGAACGAGTAGATATTGGAGAAGAGTCTTTTAGAGCAGGTGAGATGCAAGAGGAATATGGAAGGTATATTTTTGGTTGTATTCAAGTTTTGAAAGAAGTTGGGTATACAATATCACCTATAAATCTGTACGTGAAATCTTCAGTCCCGCTAGGTTCGGGGTTATCCAGTAGTGCAGCATTAGAGGTAGCAACGATAAGAGGAATACGCCAACTTTTTAATCTACCTATCAATGATGTAGAAATTGCTCAGTTTGCACAAAAAGCTGAAATTCAATATGCCCGTGTCCAATGTGGGATTATGGATCAGATGGCTTCGAGTCTGGCTGATACTAAACACATGCTATTTTTAGACACCCGTACTTTGGAACGTTGTGTTTTACCTTTGCCTGAAGGCAGCTCTATTCTAGTGATAGATAGCGGTGTACCTCGTACTTTAGCTGGTAGTGGATATAACCAACGACGTGCTGAATGTGAACAAGCCGCGCAATTACTGGGAGTGAAAGCACTACGAGATATTAGTGATGTTAGCTTGGTAGAAACATTACCCGAACCGTTGCGACGGCGCGCGCGTCATGTCGTAACCGAAAATAACCGTGTTTTAAAAGCAATACAAAATGTGGAGATGCAACATGTCTCTCTACAAAAATTTGGGGAATTGATGAACGCTTCCCACGCTAGCTTACGCGATGATTACGAAGTTTCTGTACCTGCGCTTGATATATTAGTAGATATATTGCAGAAAACACCAGGAGTATTTGGCGCCAGGTTAACAGGTGCCGGATTTGGGGGTGCGACTGTTGCTTTAGTGGCAGCAGGAGAAGAGAAAAATATTGCTGAACAAGTCCTTAAACAATACAATCATGCTGGTTACACCGGAAATATATTAGTAGGCGCCTAAACTTTACCCATATCAACTAATAAATTCTCATCCTCAAAGCGGATTTTAGTGATTTCATTTTTAGATATTTTGCATTTATAGGCATTTGGATGATTTGGAGCATTATGGCTGACTCGACTAGCAAAACCGACAAGGAACTAAATACAAGGGTCGAGGGCAATATTTCAGATATACCCATCGACGAAGATATTGACCTTGTTTCGGATATACCCGTAGAAAATACAGACGAAGAAATTATTTCAGATTTACCCCAAGCAATAACTGAATCATTTGGAACGGGTGTTGCCGCAGAACCTGGGCTTGAAATTGGTGGACGAACCATGAATGACCGGATGGAGCAGTACACATCGACTAGTCAAGAACTAACGGGAGGTGATATCGATGCTCGTTGGGACCAGGCTGAAGCGGTTGGCGACGAAGCTGTGGGGGGAACTGTTGCGACTCCCGATCAAAACATTGTTCAAGAACTCGGAGTTGCTGTTGGTTTAGATTATGATGACGGGGTATCGCTTCAAACAATCGATATTTTGGATGAACGTGATTCTGGTAGATGGGAATTAGACCCTATGTCCTCAGAAGATTATGAAGAACGTTAATATGTAGAGAGAAGCAACTTATGGCAACCCCAGCAGAGCGCGACATTAAAGAAACAGACCTAAAAATTTCTGGAAACGTTGATGTACCAGATACACCAGCGATGCCAAAGCCAGATGCAAGTGTTACGTTAGGCGATTCGGCAAGCAATCCTCTGACAATTTCTCCATTATCGGAAGAAGAAGAAACAACGGAGTATTGGCAAGACACTGAAGATACTGAACGTTCAACAATAGCTACTGAAGGAAAGTGAGCATCAAGGCAACTATTACTCGATGCTATTAATTTTGTGGGGTAGCCGCCGTCTACCCTGCGGGAAATCCTTCGGATTATTCGGAATATACAAATACTTGGCACATCAGAACCCACTTTTTTACTGAAGCAGTGTACTGTAGAGGCAAAAATCACTTAATCACTTTTATTAGCAGGTGCGTGAAAGATTTTTGGAATGTGGAAATAGCACTTCCCAAAGCTGACCCAAAGGTATAGAACGCTGCTCCCAAATAAATAACAATGGTAGCAGTGCAAAAAGCCGCAGACCAGCAGAGAGAGAAAATAGCACGTCCCAACCATCAGTACTAGCAAGAGTTGTGCTGATACCACCAACAATAATTCCCATTGCTCCAGTGACACCAGGAACTGCTGCTGCAAGTGCAAAGTAAATAGACCTGTTCGCTGTTGGCGCCACTCCCATTAAAAGATTTCCGCTGCACAAGTCAATTGCCGCCCAAGTGCCGCCGCCTAGCAAGTGCAACAATGGGAACCAAATCCAAAGGGAAACTGCGTTACACCCACCAAACAGCCACAGTAAAGGTGTTAGCGCTACCAAAATTCCCACCATTACCAAAAGCGGACGATTCCCAACTCGGTCGGCCAGCTTACCCCAAAAAATTAACATGAGTAAATTGGCGCCTGTTCCCAAGCTGTTATAAATCGTTACCACACTGACATCTATAGACAGTTTGTCCAGTAGGTAAAGGTTAAAGAACGGAGCGCTGACATTAACAGCAAAGCTCCATAAACCAGAGTAAAGTAGAAATTTCAAAAAATTAGTGTCTTTGAGGAAGCTAAGAACTGTCTCCCATCCCTCTAATGAGACTGTATTTTTACTTGATACAGATTCTTCTATCGGGTTGACATCAGTGATCAAAAATTGATAGCCCAGACTGATTAGCCCAAACACAATTCCTATAATCAAGACCACCCCAAAGCCCTGTACTCTTCCACCAGGATATTTTGATACCACTAATCCCAATAAAGGTACAGCCAAAAGATTCATTAAGTTAATGGAACTATTGCGAAAGCCAAAATATCGTCCTCGCAAACGCTCTGGTACTAAAGCAGCCATCCAACTAACACAAGAAGCACGACCAAAAGCTTCAATGATATTAGCCAGTAAGATAATTGCCAACGTCAACTGTACCAACTGAAGATGGTCAATGATATGGAAGTTGTTTCCGCAAAAAATAGCGAGTACAACAATTAACCATAGCAACCGCGACGATAAGAAAATGCTTATCGACCACTTTCTTCTGCTAGTACTTCTATCTGCAAAATAAGCTCCCAGTGGTTGAAATAGGTTTAGCAGTTGAGGAATTGAAGCAAGCAAACCAATAAACACCGGACTGGCGCCCAAATCTAGCAAGAAATTACTTAGTAATACGCCACCAATAATGCTGTAAAAGAATGTAGCGAAAACACCTTCAATAGTTGATGCTCGAAGGCTAGACCTAATTTCTAGTTTAGAAATTTTTTGAAGCTTCTCTGCAACAAGTACACTTTCTGCTAATATCCTTTGTTGACTTTGCTCAAATGTTATAGGACACGCTAAATACGAGATTTCGCCTCTGACTTTTGAATTCATGTTCATAGCCAATATTGCAATATTTAACAGCAGCTTATTTGAGCGCTTTAACCAAGGCGCCCACAGCAAACAGATTATTCTGTAAAAGCTCCTCTTAAATCTGGCATGTCAGTTTATAATCTACCCGAAGGTAGAAGTAAATACTACAAAACAGTGTATAATCAAGCCACACACTGTTATAAAGTAGCACATTAATCAAAAGTTGGCAATTCTACAATGAATACGTAGGTTAGTTGCGTTTGAGCCAAACCAACATAAATAGGGCTTTATGCCTAAGCAAATAAAACTCTTAACATTACTTCAACTACCTAAATAAGTAACATTTTATACATAAAAATATAGATTTTACTTCATACTTAATAAATAAATCAATCTTGCTGCTGATTATCTTTTGGATTTGATTGCCAACTATTAAGTACATCCTTTAGCAACACTTCTTTAAGCCAAATCTGGGTGACAATCAGTAGTGGAATAGCTAAAAATAGACCAAAGAACCCAAAAAAGCTTGCGAAAAAACCAGTCAACTGCCCTAGCTTCACAACTATACCTCCATTTCGGTTTGTTATAAGTTTTTTGTATCCAAAATAACTTATAAATTTAATGTAATATTCATACCTAAGATATAGATTTAGTGTGAGCGTAGCATTTACATTTGGTCATGCGGAAACTAATAATTTAAAATTGTTTATATAGTATTCCTATGTAAAATTCGCGCTCCGGTAGAGACCCGATTAATCGGGTCTCTACACATTTTTTAAAATTCATGTAACACTCGATTTACTGGTATTTGGCGTTGTTCAGCGATTAAATGGTCAAAAATGGCTGGGCAGAAATTAATATAGGTGTAACTAGTATTATATAGAAGTCACTATTGGATTACGGAAATGCAATCGAGTCAGAATAAAATTGTTTTTGGTAACGCTAAACAAGAAGGTGGAAGTCGGGGGGGTTGGTTTATTGGCCACTTTATCAACCCTCCAGACGACGCGCGCTACAGTGAAGAAGTTGAGGTTAAATGGGCTGTTCACTTAAATGGCGAGAATAGAAGCGAATGGGCAGTAAATAATGAAGCTACTACGTTATCTATATTAATAAATGGACGATTTCGGCTGGAATTTGAAGATAGAGGGATTGTACTATCTCGTGAAGGCGATTATGTTTTGTGGCGCCCAGGTGTTCCGCATACCTGGGAAGCTGAGTCGGATTGTACTATTCTAACTGTTAGATGGCCTTCAAAGGCAGGCGATAGCGTAGCAAAATGAACGCTGAAAAATCAAATTTTTAATAAGTGTTTAGCTGCTTTTAAAATCAACAAGCAACTAGGGGTGTGGGTAATTTTACTATCCATTACCATTTGCACAGCAGTATCTAAAGGAACATGAAATTTTTCTATCGTTTCTGTACTTTCTTGATGTGTTTAAGTTGTTAGCTGCTTGGTCTTCACGAATGCTAATAAATGAATGTGAATTGTGGTACTTTAATTTTGTTTATTGTATCGTCCAAAGACCATGTTGTAGTGGCATTTGAAATTAATCTCCTTATTTCACTTCTGATATAGCCGATTTAGGTGAAGCAGAGGAATATATAAATATGGTAAATAGAATGGCGAAAATTAGGTCAATAGCACCTGGTAGCAAATAAAATGGGTGAATATTGCCTACTATAGTATGATAAGCCAAGACAGAAAAAACCGAATATTGCGCGTAAATTCCTAGTTTTACAATGCTGAAATTCTCAGGGATATCTTGACCAACCCACCAATAGCCAATCCCAATCACAAATACCAATGCTAAAAATAGATGTGAATATTCAGGATTGATTAAGGGTTCTAGATTAAGTAACTTGCGAATCCATTGGTCGGATAATAGTAAGAACACAGACTCAACCCAATTAATCACAGCTTTTAACTGAAATATATATTTCCATGTAGTTTGATTATTCATAGCTTATACCTATTAGTTGTTAAACAAATCCCTACTCAACTATAAATAATAAGGTAGGGGGCAGTGCCCACCCCCTACAAGAGCAAACTAGAGATACCGCAGCATGTAATAATTACAAGCTTTTTTAAGAATAGTCCCAGTAATTGCGCTCTACTTCTTCCTTTAGGAATGTGTATGTATTAAGTTATTTTGTAACGACAAACACAAATGTAGAGACGTGATTAATCCCTGCGGGGAAACCTCCGGTTACACGTCTCTACAACGTATACAATACAAATCTTGCCTATCTAATGCATGAATGTATTGATGTATAGCATATTCGATTCCAGTAGAGACGCGATAAATCGCGTCTCTACTTAATATATTTTAACAGCTTTACCAATATACCAGATAGAAATATCATCATTGATTTCAATTTTAAATAATTCGGAATCGGCGCCGACTTTAGTGTTAGTTAAGCCTTGAAAGAGGATATTAATAATCGTAACCGCTTTCTTTGTTTTCTTAATTCAACCCTATAGCAATAAATTACTGCCTACCTTTATCTAAAGAATGATTCCTAGCGATTAAAAATAGCTAGCGCGCGTCTGGGGAATATTAAGAATAAGTTGTATTCGTTATGACAATTATATTTAACAATAAAACCTGCTTTTGGGAGTAGTATTTAATGATTTTTGAACCCCAATAGCTAGAGGCAATAAAATTTACTTTTTTCTAGGATAAGCGTAGATAAATACGATTAATACATTTTAACTAATATAAGTAATAAAAAACAAGGAATGGTTATGACAGCAACTTCTACGCAAGCAGCTTTGGTGGTCAGAGATGCAGCACACCCACTCTCAGGCGCCGCATCAGACTACGATAAATTATTAGATTTAATTGGTGATGCTCGCTTTGTTCTAATTGGTGAAGCTTCTCACGGTACCCACGAATTTTATGAACAACGCGCGGAAATTACCAAACGTTTGATTCAAGAAAAAGGCTTTACAGCAGTAGCTGTTGAGGCAGACTGGCCCGATGCTTATCGGGTTAATCGTTATGTACGTGGAGTAAATGACGACTTCACACCGAGCCAAGCATTAGAGGGTTTTGAGCGCTTTCCTAGTTGGATGTGGCGTAATACCGATGTAGTTGATTTTATTGGCTGGTTACGACAATATAATGATGGGCTACCCCCACAGGCAATTAAGACGGGTTTTTATGGACTTGACCTATACAGCATGTATGCTTCAATCGATGAAGTGCTGAAATTTCTAGACAAAGTTGACCCAGAAGCTGCACAGCGCGCTCGTTCTCGATATAATTGCTTCTCACATTTTGAGGAAGATAACCAAGCGTATGGATATGCAGCTACTTATGGTTTGAGTGAGTCTTGTGAGAAAGAAGTTGTTAATCAGTTGTGCGAATTGCAACAGCGAATGCAAGAATATGCGGAGCGCGATGGGCAGGTTGCAGAAGATGAATTATTTTATGCCGAACAAAACGCGCGCTTGGTAAAGAATGCTGAGGAATACTACCGAACAATTTTTCTCGGGCAAATACTATCATGGAACGTCCGGGATAAGCATATGGCAGAAACTCTTGATTATCTCGTTCAACATCTTAACCGTCAACAGGCTCCTACCAAAGTTGTAATATGGGCACATAACTCTCATTTAGGCTATGTACGCGCGACAGATATGGGAATAGCGGGTGAACTGAACCTGGGGCAAATGGTACGTGATAAGTATAGTAATGATACCATCTTGGTAGGCTTTACAACTTATACAG
Source organism: Calothrix sp. PCC 7103 (assembly GCF_000331305.1). Lineage (GTDB taxonomy): Bacteria > Cyanobacteriota > Cyanobacteriia > Cyanobacteriales > Nostocaceae > Dulcicalothrix. Next base: position 4,296,924 of record NZ_KB217478.1, read on the forward strand.
GAACAGTTACCGCAGCATCGCATTGGGGTGGGTTATCGGAATTAAAAATAGTGCGTCCGGCTTTGCCAGAAAGCTACGAAGCTTTATTTCATGATACAGGATTACCTAGTTTTTTCCTGGATTTAAAGCAAGATGCGGATGCTGTGAGAGAGTTAGAGAAACCTAGATTAGAAAGAGCAATTGGCGTTATTTATCTACCAGAAACCGAGCGGAGAAGTCATTACTTTTACGCGCGGCTTCCTGACCAGTTCGATGCAGTGATTCATATTGATGATACTAAAGGTGTTCAACCACTTGACTGTATCCCGCATGAAGATAATGTAGAACCACCTGAGACTTTTCCTTCAGCTCTTTAGTACTTTACCACTCATGTTCTACTTTTTACAAAACTTGTACTTATCCGACAGATGCGCGTAGGAGTTTTAGTTGAATATTCACCAATTTACAGGATTTATATTGGGTAGCTTTATAGCACTTTTTCCGATTGTAGACCCTATAGGCAATATCCCTACTTTTCTTGTCTTAACAGCAAGAAATTCTATTAAAGAGCGTCATGAATTTGCTAGAAGAATAGCTAGTTATACAGTTTTATTTTTAACACTGTTTCATGCCCTGTCTTTAGTTTTAACTACTAATATTCATAAGGATAATTCTCCGTTAATAAGTTCTGTATACAGAGAAAAAATTCACGTAATTAACTGCATTTTGGCTGAAAATGACTAATTTTGCATAAATAATTTAATGTTGGCATTTTGTAAACCAGGTTGCTTGAGTTGGCTTAAAGTCTTGTTAACTGCGTACTTCTGATTGATAGAATTAATCAGTTGAGCCTGGTTATGTTTTATCGCAACACCCGGCACGTCAGCAATAAAGTCAAAACTTCCATCAACATTGCGAGACCAGCCAATGTCACATTCACCTTCTAGAACAGCAACAATATCTGCTCGAATTAGTTGACCGTTGACACCACGAACAGTACTGTCTGTAATAGCATGGATGCCCAAGTCACGTAGGCTAGTCAAAAGAATTTTGGCATCGGTTAGTTTGGTAGGAAAAGTACGAAAGTGAGACACGGTTATTTACTCCTTAAAAAGTGTGAGAAAACGGTAAATGTTTAAGATTTAACTTGACTCGACTCTTCGATAAACTGGAAAATTCAGTTTCCGATTTTGGGCAGCTGTATTCTTGGCACAAAAATCATAACAATTGATTGCTTCTTCAGTGAGAGCATAAGTGGGGTGTATAGTACATTTGAGACGAAAGTCGTCTGTGAAAAATCGACAGTTTGGACAAGGAATTTGATGCAAACGCTTTACATTCTTCATTCCAATACATGCAGATACCCACATAGACCGCAACATCAGAAAAATTAATGCACAAATAGTGACAAAACTAAGAGGAGCGGTAACAGGGCGTAAAACGAAAGCCTCAATTAGGGGACGAAGTAGTTCCGGCATAACTTATAACGATACGTTACGGAGGTAATTTGCAACTCCTCAGTGTTTTTATGACTCAGGAAATAATTGGCAATACCCCTAAACAAATCTCAACATTTATTTGATATCTCGATAGTAATTTCCCTAGATATAACTATGCCCTGTCTATAGTTTTAACCGCTAGTAATCTTAAGGATGATTCCCCTTTAAGAAACTATGTATATAGGAAAACAATATTTGCGTTTGCGTATATGTAACGTCAATCTTCTGCGTCATAAATGAACGGGCATGTTTAGCCAAGCTTGGACAATATTACAATAATTTGTATTAGCACTGACAATAATAAGTAGCAATTAAACCTAGTGCGAGAGTCGCAAGCCTAACTTGGCGCCTATATATATAGATAAAAACGAATTAAACTTCCAAAAATTTTGACACGTACCACTAGAGTATGCAAAATTACCAGAATTTTGAACAGCATTGTAGATTTTGTCAAGATTTGTTAACTTTTTCACTCTAATTAAGGCATTAGCCCAACATTCTGTAAAAATGAATACAGAAATTATTTCAATTACTTCTCTCTACCTCGGTTAAGGGAAAGTGTTTTCGCAAGTTTCAATGGAGGAAGGTAATGTCTCTTCAAACAACTCATTCAGTTTGCTCACCAACACCCGCCCTCGTTAGAGCGATAGTTTCAGGTTGGAACCCAGTTTGCCACATCACCTACACTCGCGATACCTGGGTTAAAGTACTCCAGGCGCCTAGTGAATACGCATTTGATGAAGCTAAATTAATCTGTCAAGAATCCCCAGACACTTGGGTTGCTTGGGTACCAGACTATGGTGAGGTTATTCTCGATAGAAGCCATTTTTATTGTTAATGGTCGGGTGCGTTTATAGGGGACGCTATGACAAGTTAAATCAATATATAAATTATTTATTCTTTGACTGGTATGAACAGTGAGTTATCTATAGATTGGGATGAAATGTTTGAGTATCTACCGGGAACCATTGTAGAGCTCACAAACGAACCGGGAGTTTTGTATCGGATTGATTACTATGAAGCTATGATGGTGCCTCCAATCTGGTTAGTCAATAGTCCGCGTCCACGTTATCCCCATGAATTACGGATTGTGTCTCGTCGAGAAGTAAAAGTTTGTGAATTAAAGCCCCAACCTGCTTTGGTTTGAACAGGTTAGATAATGCTCCAGAGGTAAATTTATTATACTTGGAGCATTTTCCAATTAGTACTACGGTTTAAGACATCTTTCTTATGTTGAGGTGCAGCAGCAACCGCAGCAACTTCTGCAAGTAAATCCTGAGAAACCCCCATTTCTTTCAAGGTTTCCATCAAATCTTCTGCAACTGCATCAAAATGTTCGCTGTTTAAACCTTGCTTTTCTACTAGTTCTTTGTGGGCTTCGCACATATAGCGACCGTCATATTTGTCTGTTCCACCAAAGGCATAGGTAAGAAAAGCTTTCTGATAGGCATTCTGCTACAAGTATAAAAATGCGAACATTATCCTCAAAGCTGCGGAAGATTTTTTGCGTGGCACTGCCCACCCTACATAAAGATTTCAACAATATCCCAGCAAACTATACAATCTCTGAGCATCACGAATAGCATGTCCATCGGGGTCATTATTGAAGTACACGTAAACGTCAATATTCTGTGTAAGAAATGAGCGGATACGTTCAGCCCATATAGATAGCTCTTCATCATTGTAACCTACACCGCATTGCCCGCTGTGCATCCGAATATAAGTCCAAGAGGTAGTCAAAGATACATCAAGGGGAACTGTTGGACTTACAGGTAGACAAAGAGCTACACCTGCACTTTCTACTAGTTTGTAAACTTCGGGTATCAACCAGCTCTGATGACGGAATTCAAAGGTAAATCTTTGTTGTGGATAGGTTTGCAGTAATTCTAAAAACGGCTGAAGGCGCCCAATATTAATGTGCCAAGTGTGAGGGAACTGAAATAAAATAGGACCCAGCTTTTCTTCTAACCCAGACGCGCGTTCCATCAGACGCTCTAGGGGTTCTATTGGGTCTTTTAGCTTTTTCATGTGGGTAAGATAACGGCTACCCTTGACGGCAAAAAGAAAGTTAGAAGGTGTTTGTTGGTGCCAAGTTTCAAACACAGAGCGCTCTGGCAAACGATAAAAGGAAAAGTTAATTTCTACAGTAGAAAAGTGTTGAGCGTAAAATGATAGTTGCTGGTCGCTAGGCAAATGTGATGGATAGAAAATTTCCATCCAATGCTTATAAACCCAACCACTAGTACCAATTTGCAGCTTACTCATTTAATTGTCAAAAGTTTATCTTCTCTTGTAAACCACCAAGCCCAGGCGACTAATAGAGCCTGAAAAGGAAGTCGTAACCAAATTAGTGGCGGGTCGTGCGGCAATGCAGCAACCTCGATGTTATTAATTGCTTGATAAAGATTAGCTGGAAAAACAACAATATAAAGTATAACAAGAAGCCATGCAGCAAAACGGCTGACACCAGGAATTAACAACCCTACGCCAGCCAAAACTTCCAAAAACCCACTACCATAAACCAATGGTAAATGGTAGGGAAGAAAGTCTGGTATAATCTTCTCAAATCCCTCTGTGTGAGTAAAGTGTAAAATACCAACTACTACCATTGCAATTGCGAGTATGATTTGAAAGACTATTTTGTACCTTCTCATATTATAAATTTTCACCTTAAGCTATATTTAGTTTGACATTCAGCTAGACTTTTTAACCTCAGAAACTGCTGACGCATCATTACTAAATCTCCCCAAGGCAGCAAATAGCGCATCCATGACCAAAAGCTATTTCTAGGATATCGAATACTTCCTTTGAGAATTAGGCGACAAGTATTTTCCGTTGTTGGGAAAACTACATAGCTTGCTGCAATATTACCAAACATAGTAATGGCTTTTTCGTCGTCCATGACTATTGTTAAATGTCGATTTTGTTCAAAATCAACGAGTTGAAAAACACCCATCACTCTCTGACCTGGCGCCAAATTTTCTACACCAGGAAGCAGTTGTTTTGGACTTGGGTGGTCAGATATTGAATCTTTAACTGGAAAAAATATCCTTTCGAGGTGGTCAGTCCAATCATAGCTGTAAGAACCAACTTTAAGTTGACATAGCCATCGAAACAAAATCTCAACGGGTGCTTTGACATTTATGGCTCGAAAATATGCCTCGTCAGCATTTTCTATATATTGGTCGCATGGAAACGAGATGATGTAGACCCCCAAGTGTATGCAATACCTCGATTTAGATTAAATTCCATTACGAGCGAGTTGATAATATTGGGTTAAGCGGTTTCAGAATTAGCACGATTCATTTGTTCTTGCAGTTTGCTTTTAGCAGTTTTAAACTCAGTTGCCATTTGAAGAAGCTGCTGATGGCTAAAATTGTCGCGGAGTTTGGGAAATATATCGTTTTCTTCTTGATTAATATGAGTTCGCACCGCAGTTCTTAGCTGCTCAATTTTCGCTTTGAATTCAGACTTATAAGGGTCAATAGGTTTAATTTCATCTAACATATCTATCACTTCTTCAGTAGACACGTCCGGAATATGATTTAGGTACAAAAAAATGGTAGAAAGTATAATTGACCCCTCTACCATCACAAAATCAAATAATGAATAGCTTCGATTATATACAAAAGTACCCCTCGCGCGCCAAGCAACTTTTAGGGATTAGCTATGACCAATTTACTGACCTCGTAAATCGTGCAAAACAATACCATGAAGAAGAAAAACTCAAGCTTGAAGAGAGTAAAGTTAGGATACATCGTCGTGGAGGTGGACGTAAAGAAATATTATCAATTCCAGAACAAGTCTGTTTGTGCGTGTTTTATTTGAGACAAGTACCGACATTTGAAGTTTTAGGAATAAATTTTGGTATATCAAAGACGGAAGCCAACGATACTTTTCATTACTGGAGGAAAATATTACGCAATATTTTACCCGCTAGTTTATTAGAACAGGTCGAAAATAAAGAAGGAGATTTGATGATTGTACAAGAGATATTAACAAGTTTTAAGTTGTTAGTAGATAGCCTAGAACAGCCGATAGACAGACCATCTGATAATGATGAACAAAAAAAGTTCTTTTCCGGAAAGAAAAAACAGCATACTATAAAAAATCAGATAGTTTCCTTACCAGAAGGAAAAGATATAATCGATATAAAAGTTGGTTCTCCCGGACCAACGGCAGATATAAAATTGTTTAGAGAACAGCAAACAAAATTTGATAATGAACAAGAATTTGAAGGAGATAAGGCATATCAAGGTGGTGAAAATATTACTACTCCTCATAAGAAAAAAAAGAAGCAAAAATTAAGCGAGCAACAAAAAGAAGAAAATAAAGCATTATCTAGCAAGCGCATATTCATAGAACATTTAATACGTCGTGTAAAAATTTTCCAAGTCGCGTCACAAAGATTTCGACTCAATGCCGATGTTTATAATGAAATAGTTTTGCTAGTTTGTGGACTCGTAAGACTGCGAATTGGAACTTTTGTTTTGCCAACATAATTCATATTAACTAAAAATTGTGTTTGCGTTGAATATGATTCTGTATTTTTTCGCTCTAAACTATCACTAACTATATCAAACCCTGATTTCTACGTTGAAACTTAATCGACAAGGACTGGTCTCAAAGCCTTGTGGGTATTGGGTTGCGAGTTTTCGGATGGGTCTAGTCTGATCAAATATCTCCTGGGTATGTTCATAATACGGACGAACTGCTGGGTAAAGAACTTCTTCTTCGGCTGTACCATGAACTTTTATGTCTTTATACAATTGCCCAAAATACTCTTGGATTTTTTGAGGGTCGTCAGTACTGCAAATTTCTGTAAATAGAATATCAACTTTGGTATGATCCATCAGCAGAAGTTCACGGATGCTCATCTCATCATCGGTGCGTGTTACTACACTACCCACCACACCAGTTAAGACTGCAACAGCATCTTGAACCCTTGCCCATAGTCCCTGCTTTGCTTCTTTTCCTGTCAGTTCACGAACACCCAGAATTTCTAGAACACCTTTGAGTTGCTCTTGATGAGCGCGGTTTTCAAAGTTAACTGTATTTAAAGGAGTAATCGCAGCTTCGATATCGGCGCCAACAACTTGAGCAGCTTTGTGGATAAGCAGTCCAGTCATCGTTTGCTTATGCTTGAGCAATTCATGCTCTTGTACTTTCTCAAACAAACTCAAATCGGAACTTTCCATTAGTTCTTGAACTTGCTCAACCATATTTTGAGTGGTTTGATTAGGCTCACCCTTGACACCGTACTGAACAATTACAGTATCGAGAACACCTAGATTTTTGTGATCGTCTTCAAGCATGTGCTGTAGGCGCCCACGAATATCATCATCAGTACAATCTTCGATCAATTGCTGCTCATTGTTAATCAGCAGATTTTGTATTACTTTCATATCTGCCAATTTTGCTGCAATTGAAATACGCTTGGTGTCATCAAGGGTTGTAACCATTTTTTTACTGTGTGTTTTGATTAATTTGAGTCTTTATGCATTTTGAGTTTGGAGCGAATCATAAATACCCCAATATTCAATATTTAGGTCACGTAGTATTGGTTCCGCGCGCTCAATTTCTTCTTTTGTACCATCTAGTATAAGTATATAATTGCTCTGCTGAAGACGGTCGCTATAAAGTCTGGCGCGTTCTTCGGGTACACCCAAATCAGCTAGTGCTTTCACCAAACTCTGAGTTGCTGCTGCTCCTACAGCAACACCTCCCACGCTAGCTACTAATGCGACACCCACAGACCCTGCTGCTAAAATAGCTCCTAAACCGGGGAGTGCCAGACTACTCAACCCAACTAACACACTACCCCAAGTAGCCCCTGCCAGCGTATCTCCTACTGCTCCCGTGGCATTTACATTTTGATCACCAATCGTATCGCTTAATTGGGTCTCGCTAATACTTTCGCCTTTCTCTACATCTTTAGCAATAATAGAAACTTTATCCATAGGAAAGTCAGAAGCTTTAAGCGCATTCACTGCTTGCTCGACTTTTTGAGAGTTGTCAAACACTCCTAATGCATGTATTACATCTTTACTTGTCATTACAAATACTCTTTAATCACTCTATTACATCCAAATTTACTTACTATTACCGTTACAGTTCTCTGTCTTTAGGATGAACAGTTATTTACTTTTGAAACAACTCAATTTACATAGTAGTCGTAAATTTTTGTAAACTTTATGCGTAAAGTTAAGTTTTTTTGTAATCAGCTATACTAAGCTAGTCAAGTCATGGTGCCCAAAAATAATTTTGCGACGCAGTTCGGAATTAATAATATAACGTTGCTCGTTGTTCTCAAACTTTTTATCAAAATATTTCGACAATAATTTGCCGACATTACAGCACCTAATAACGAGGCTTCTCTTACAGATAAAAACGCTCAAACCATTGGTAGTGCTGATACTAAACCACTTTTTAAGTTGAAAGATCAAATTGCTGCTCTCTGGAACAACCAATCCCAGCTTGGTCAAGTAATTTTATCCGTAGCAGATACCATCGAATTGGACGCTTTTATTGCAACTTGCACACTAAAACGAATTAAGAAAATAAAAAGTGCAGCCAAAGCAGCATGGAAACCAAATCCAGCATCAAATGCTCAGTATCGAGGGGAAAAGTGTGAACTGATTGAGTTTGGCTCTAACATGCGCTACTGGAAGGTGTGTCCCGTCTCTGGAACTGCACACATTAAGGTCTCGGTTAATGAAGTTGACCCTTGGCTTGGGTTTTAATGTATTAATGTTTACGAATTAACTTAACGCATGTAGCCTTTCTTTTGATAGACGCGCTTAGTGAGCATAAGGCTATTAAATGTGCTAATAGTGCTGCCAAGAGTTTTTTCTCATGCTTAACTTTTTGAAACAAGTTCGTGATTATGCGAATGAAGTCTTACAATCGGCTCGATATATTGGGGAGGGGTTGTCGGTAACATTTGACCATATGCAGCGCCGTCCAATTACAGTTCAATATCCTTACGAAAAGCTTATACCTTCGGAGCGGTTTCGAGGTCGGATACATTTTGAATTTGATAAGTGTATTGCGTGTGAAGTTTGTGTGCGAGTGTGCCCAATTAATCTCCCAGTTGTAGATTGGGAATTTGATAAAGCAACTAAAAAGAAAAAACTCAACCATTACAGTATTGATTTTGGTGTTTGTATTTTTTGCGGTAATTGCGTAGAATTTTGTCCTACAAATTGTCTTTCATTTACAGAAGAATACGAACTCAGTGTTTATGACCGCCATGAGTTGAATATGGATAATGTGGCAATGGGAAGGCTTCCTTATAAAGTAACTCAAGACCCAATGGTGACTCCCCTACGAGAATTGGTTTACTTACCCAAGGGTGTGATGAATCCTCACGGAGTTCCCCTAGATGCTCCTTCTTCTGGTATGCGTCCATCCGAGATTTTGGAACAAGAGGAAAACAAAAATGCCGAGAATTGAAACTAGAACTGAACCCATGACCCTAAACATGGGTCCTCATCATCCCTCGATGCATGGTGTTTTGCGGTTAATCGTAACTTTAGATGGAGAAGATGTTATTGACTGCGAACCAGTCATTGGCTACCTACATCGAGGAATGGAAAAAATCGCCGAAAACCGTACCACTATCATGTATGTTCCCTACACTAGCCGTTGGGATTATGCTGAGGGGATGTTTAATGAAGCTGTTACAGTCAATGCAGTCGAAAAACTGGCAGGTATTCCCATTCCCAAACGCGCGAGTTACATTCGCGTGATTATGTTAGAGCTAAATCGGATTGCCAATCACTTGCTTTGGTTGGGACCTTTTGCCGCTGATTTAGGCGCCCAAACTCCTTTTTTCTACATCTTTCGAGAGCGGGAAATGATTTACGATTTGTGGGAAGCTGTGAGTGGCTACCGAATGGTAAATAATAACTACTTTCGTGTTGGTGGTGTGGCAGTAGATTTACCCTACGGTTGGGTGGACAAGTGCGAAGATTTTTGCGATTACATGATACCCAAAATCGACGAATATGAGCGCTTGCTTTCAAATAACCCGATTTTTCGCCGTCGAATTCAGGGTGTTGGCGTGGTTGGTCGAGAAGAAGCGATTAACTGGGGTCTTTCTGGACCAATGTTACGCGGTTCTGGGGTGAAATGGGACTTACGAAAAGTTGACCATTACGAATGTTACGATGACTTTGACTGGGAAGTTTGTTGGGAAACAGGTGGCGATATCTTTGCGCGGTACATTGTACGAATGCGAGAGATGCGAGAATCAGTAAAAATTCTCCGTCAAGCACTTAAAGCTTTACCAGGTGGCGCCTATGAAAATTTAGAAGCCAAACGCATGGCCGCTGGAAAAAAATCAGAATGGGATGGGTTTGATTATCAGTTCATAAGTAAGAAGCTTTCTCCGAGCATGAAAATTCCCAATGGAGAAATTTATGCGCGCGTCGAGAGTGGGAAAGGTGAGTTAGGAATTTATCTAGTCGGAGACGATAACGTTTTCCCGTGGCGTTGGAAAATTCGTGCTGCTGATTTTGTTAATCTGCAAATTTTACCTTACTTGCTTAAAGGGGTAAAGGTTGCTGATGTTGTGGCTATTCTCGGTAGTATCGATATCATTATGGGTTCGGTTGATCGATAAATGTGTCATTATTAATTAAATCAATAATGCGCGAGCCAATTTGTAGATTTCTTTGTTTTAACTCCATTTCAAGCAGAGCAAATTCGCAAAAATTTATATATAGTGAAAGAGCATAAATTGGTTGATAGCGACCAATAAAACCTTCTTCTACAAGGTAAATAGCTTTATCTTGGAGCGCTCTTAAATTATATTTGTTAGCTTGAGTCATAATTATTTTCTTCAAATTAAGTAAGGGTTTCCATATCGGAAACCCTTTTAAACAGCTTTATAGCTGTTTGCTTGCTCCCGGAGCAATGATTGTTAAAGAAGATGTCAATTATCTAACTGTTTCATCTCTCATTGTTTGAAGTGCCGGAGGTATTGGTGTTCCCATTGCCTGAGCTAGAGCTTCTGAAGGTTTGTCGCGCGTTTCTGAGCGCAAATAATAACCATTAAAGGGTGAAGCTACTGGCTTCATATTATGAGTAGTGCTATAGAAGCGATGTGTTTGCCGAATCTTATTTCGTTCTTGGATAGATTCATTTGATATTTTTTTGCGAAGCTTAATGATGGCATCCATTATTGCTTCTGGACGAGGTGGACAACCAGGTATATAAACATCTATTGGCAAAATTTTATCAGCTCCACGCACGGCAGTTGGAGAATCTGCACTAAACATTCCGCCAGTTATCATACAGGCGCCCATTGCAATAACATACTTTGGTTCAGGCATTTGTGCATAAAGTCGCATTGTCGGTTGCGACATTTTCATGTTAAGTGTGCCAGCCAAAATAATTAAATCAGCTTGACGCGGACTTGCGCGAGGAATTAAACCAAATCTGTCAAAATCAAATCTTGAGCCAATTAGGGCAGCAAATTCAATAAAACAGCAAGCAGTACCGTATAATAATGGGTATAAACTAGAAAGTTTTGCCCAATTATAGACATCATCTAGTGTCGTTAAGATGATGTTTTCTGATAATTGATTCGTAACCTCGTAACTGCTAGGAGCAATTAATCGCTCTTTGCCTTCGGAGTCATCGTCATTAATATCATAACTGCTCATAAATGCACCCCTTTAATTGTAAGGTAGCAATTGATTTTTTTCCTACTTCTTCTAATTTAACTATCTTACCGCGCGCTATTCTTCATACCTTTGGCGTAGCTATCTATTACATTATATTGTGATTAAAAATACAACAGCCATTGGTGTGTAGTACCAACAGATGTATTTCTGAATGTTGTATTCAATAAACAACTGGTGAAGAGCGTACTTTTAAATCTGGGTTTACAGCATCTTCACTCAAACCTTGTGGCAGTTGAGGAACCACAACCCAAACTCCATTTTTATCTTGAGTCACTTCGAGACGGCAGACCTCTCCTGGTATAAAAATTGGCTCCTCGATAAAGAACACGCGGTGCCCAGCAGCACAATGGTTAAGAAGATGCTGCGGTTTTTGATAAATCAAGTTCCAACGCTTCGGCGATAAACATACTATATCTAGAGCATCTTGACCAATTACTCGAAAGTTCTTACTCAATATATTACTTTTTTGGGCGACCATAACTTTTATCAAATGAAGTTCAATCTCGAATCTAATTATTTTACGAATGATAGAGTTCTAAAAAATTTCACAAAACAAGGACAGACATAACCCTTGACAAAATGAATTGATGACAATTCAAGGCGCCATAAATATCTTTTAGTTTGATTATAAAAATTTATCAGGCGTTCGACAACAGTAAAGCTTTTGCTGCAAGTTGAAGAGCGCAGATTTCTATGCTCCACATAAATTAAATTACCACATTTATGTCAATGTTTATATTAAGAAGTTCAGTAACAACCTATACATTATTACTTAATCTGAAGCAACCTTAAACTGTTTAAATAAGTCGTCCGGGCATAGTAGTTATATACTATTTATGAAAATTTGACCTTTTTATAGATTCATGTCTGACTTTAAACCCATTTATTAAAGCAAAAATTATAATTAAAAAACATATTACTTTCAGCATTTACTCTTAAGTAAATAAGTTTATTGTGATTGAATTTGCTCAACATATCTTAATCATTCGCTCCTTTGTAGAGTCATTGCGCGGTCATATTATACAAACCGTACCGCAGCAAGAACTAAGTAAAGGGCTAGAAGATATTTCTATCTCTTTGGATAATCTCCAGCTACTTGAAGAACAAATTCAATCTAGTATAGAAGTTATGGAGCTTATTCAAGAAGAACTGATAAGTCACAGCGATTATTTGGCACAAAAGCACCATCATTATTATGATGTGTTCAATTTGGCGCCTGATGCTTATCTGCTGGCTGATAGTGAAGGAGTAATTGTAGAAGCGAACCTAAGAGCTGTTTGTTTGTTTAAAACATTGCAGCAATACCTCATTGGCAAACCACTAGTTAACTTTATACCAGTTAAGGAACATTCGATTTTTCGTTCTTTACTTAAAAACCTGGTTTGTGCAAAATCTGTGCAAGAGTGGGAGTTTTCTATCCAGCCGCGTTCTGGTAAACTTTTTGACGCAACGCTCTTAGTGGCGCCTGTTCGCGATATTTCAGGGAAACTAGAATCACTACGTATAATTGTACGCGATATTACTAAGTATAAGCAGATAAATAACAATCACAGCAAACTATCACAAGCCCATATACCTTTAATAACAACCGTATAATCAAACCGCACGTTAGTACAATTGATGCTGCAAGTTTTACAATTACTTGCTGCACTTTTTTTGTGCCAAGCGCATCCAAACATGTTAACTTTTAATAAAAATAATCAATTTTAGGCTCAAAATTATCTAGCTTTGTAAAAGGGTAACAACAAGTATCTTTTTAATTGATTACACATGATAACATGAACCTATTAGAGCCTAAACAAGAATTTGAAGCTTTGTTAAATTATCTCAAGGGACATCTTAATTGTGATTTAACTCTTTATAAGCGTCCTAGTTTAGAGCGTCGGTTTCAGCATCGTATGCAGGAATTAGAAATAAGTAACTATACAGATTACTTAGAGTACTTAACAAATCATCCCCAAGAGGGTGTTCATTTATTAAACACAGTCTTAATCAACTTTTCTGGCTTTTTTCGTGACCGTGATAGCTGGAATTATCTCGCTTCCGTTATTATTCCTCAAATTATTGCTTTTAAGCAGCCCGGAGAGCAAATTAAAGTATGGAGCGCTGGGTGTGCATCTGGGCAGGAAGTTTACACATTAGCTATATTATTCGTAGAAATACTAGGTATTGAGCAATATATAGAACGAGTGCAAATATTTGCCACGGATAGAGATAAAGATGCATTACTGGAAGCGCAGCGAGGTTCTTATAATGAATTAGCAATAGCCGATCTTGATGGCAGAATATTGTCGAAATATTTTGAGAAAAAGTTTGATAACTTAGAACAACGCTATGTTATTGACTCTAAACTGCGTCGCAAAATCATCTTTGGGCGCCATGACTTGACTTTAAATGCGCCAATGTCCAAAATTGACTTGCTTGTATGTCGTAATGTACTTATATATTTAGATTGCGAAACCATTGCAGCAGTTTTAGTTCGCTTCCATTTTGCTTTAAATCATAATGCTTTTCTTTTTTTGGGTAGTGCAGAAAGCTTGACAAAGAGCGAAAATATTTTCAGAACCATTAGTATAAAGCATCGTATTTTTGCTAAAGTCGGTAATCTCACCTTAGAGCAATATCTGCTAATTAAACCGACTGCTCGACGAAAGAAAAAAGTGTAACACCAATTTTCTGTGAAGCTGCATATTATTCGACCCTAACCCGCCAGCACCCTTCTAGGGTGCGAGCGATATATTGGCATTAGGGAAGTCAGGGAGTGGGAATTTATTCCATGCATCTTTTTGACGCTCACCGACTATCGCGGTACGGTGAGTGTCAACATCGTAAGTCTCAGAATTTCACATTACAGGGTTAATTTCTGTTTCATTTAGTAGGAGCCAAGTTTCAGCTCCTACTCTACCCATAGGTGGTTCTGGTTGCATAGGCATTGCAACGGTGTAAGTCCACACATCTGACTCAAGTTTGAGCTTAACAATTATTCCTGTACCTCCAACAAATTCCACAAGTTGGTTCGTACTAAACTTATGCGGTGCCATTTCTATTTCTCCGGTTTCAAATATAGCCAACTTACAAAGAATAAGGAAGCTGTAAACAACTGTGTTAAATCTATAGCCGATATATAACTATCCGAAAAAGAAGCGATAGTTCTATCTGTTATACCGAAAAGCCAGGAAGCAGTTCCTAATAGCCATATATTCTTTTTTAAGACGGCTAAAAAATTTTCAGATAAAGCTTGTTTATTCATAAGTGCTTAAATTAAAAGAACATAACAATTAAAATTACTTTTTAAGAGCGTAATACTCTTAAAAAAGCATTAATTCAATTTCACAACTTGATAGTAATCATTTATTACACTGGTTGTTGCCTATCTATGGTTTTAAATAACGAGTATCCAAAGTATGACGCGCGCGCCCTTCACAAAAATATTTAAATGTATTTTTCAATACAAATAAGGCTTAATCTTCTGCACTCCAGTTCTTTTAAACTATAAGTTTCGCTACAGTATCTACCAATTTATGATAAGGTGACAGTTTTATAAAATATGAATGGGCGCCTAATAAAGCAGATTGAGTCAAAAAGTATGGGTCATCAGAAATACTGATTATTATAACTGGTATATGTTTCAGGTTGGGATGCTGCTTAACCCAATTCAGAAACTGTATATTTCAATACAAGTCAAATGAGTATGAAGTATATAAGCACCCTGATTATTAATGATAAAAAGATTGCATAAAATACTATAGTTAATAAATTAAATTTCCAATTCTATTTTAGCTTATCTGAGCAAGAAAAGTGTTGAAAATACCTCCAAAAAAGTACGGTTTACCTCAACAAAAAGTGTAGGCGCCGTGCGTTATATTCAGGAAGTGCCAAGTACACCATCATTCATGTAAAGACGGTGATGTAAATCAGAAAAAATCTGGTTAACACCACAAAGTGAAAACTGTCTGTTATATTACAATACCACAAAGCCTTAAAAGGCTTCAACTAGTTTTAATCCCTGCCTTAAAAGGACAGGGTTTTCAACATATTTCTTATAATAAATAAATCTAACTTTTTACTCGCGCCTTCTGAACAATGAAATCAAAGCGTCAAAATAGATAGATATTTCATTCAAAAGCCTCTGTTCAAATAGGAAGGGAGGCTCTTAATTTATCTGATTCAAATTTTATTACTTAATGAGTGAGAAAATTTGTTTGGGAAGTATATTGTACATCAAATAAAAAATACTAGGCGAAAAATTTTCCTCTTGAAATTACAAAGCTTAGAGATAGGAGTGCATAAATGGTACAAAATAAGCAGCTAGAAACAAACGAACAGGCAGCAATGAAAGGACGGTTGCTTGCACGACCAACGCAGCCAACACAAAAGTCGGTAACACTTGGTTTGCAATCATTAGAACTAGAAGATAGTGAGCGCGATGCTCTGATCTACGTACCCAAGACCTACCATCCAGACAAACCTACACGGTTGGTACTGATGTTACACGGTGCTGGTGGCGATGCATACGGTGGTTTGGCGCCATTCTTACACCTTGCGGACGCAGCGAACATCATTCTACTAGCACCAGCTTCCCAAAATAAAACGTGGGATATGCTTTATGGTGAGTACGGTTCAGATGTTACTTTCTTAGATCGGGCGTTAATGCAGGTATTTAATCGCTACAATATAGACCCAGCAAATATCGCGGTTGAGGGTTTTTCTGACGGCGCCTCGTATGCCCTTAGTATTGGTATCACCAACGGTGACTTGTTCAACCATGTCATCGCCTTTTCACCTGGATTTATGGCGCCAAAACAGCAGTTTGGGCGACCGCAAATCTTTATCTCACACGGTTTATGGGATAATGTTTTGCCAATCGACCGATGTAGTCGTAAAATAGTGCCGCAATTGCAACGTGCTAACTACGATGTAGTTTATCAAGAGTTTAAGGGTTTTCACACCGTTCCTACAAGAATTGCACGGGAAGCACTGACTCGGTTCAAACCTGTTTTTTAGCATCTTCATTAAATTTACACCCACTTCACATCAGGTGCCTGTACGGTTCCGCACATTAAGCTCCTTAGTGCAAAGCTTTTCTTGTAACAGTTGCTACAGCTAGCTCTTTAAACCTAGCAACCGCTCATACTAGTTTTTGATGATGGAATAACACTCACAAGATGCATCTTCCAAGTCTGACCGATTCAGGATGATAATATTTCCACGCTTGTAGCTAATTATTCCAGCGCGGCTAAGTGTACCAGCAGCCACTGTAACACCAGCGCGGCGGCAGCCCAGCATCTGACCGAGAAATTCCCGAGTTAGCGCAAATGAATTCGATAGTAGTATGGTGGGCAATGCCCACCCAGCCCTTTCAACGCGAACTAATGCACTACTAGGACGGCGCCTGTAAGCCGCTCCTGGTATTGATTATTAAGAACGACTTCAAGGTATTCTTGACAGTATTAATAATTGTGGTGCATCAAAATGTTATCTACTGTCTTTGAGCAATTTGTAGAAGAAAGTCCCATAAGTGTGATGGCACGAGTGTTAATGGAGTGTATTTTCATGCCAGAACGCTTGGATAAAATATTTGAGGCACATGCGACTGTTCAATATCAGCAAGATTTATTGTTTTCAAGTCAGGTCGATTTAATGAGTTTGGTCGTATGTGGGATTCATAAGTCAGTCCATGCTGCTTATAGAGCGAAAGCAATAGAAAAAATAGTAAGTACAACCGCATTATATAACAAGCTCTCTGGAATTGAATTAAATGTAAGTCAAGCATTATTACGAGAAACAGCAAGTGATTTAATGTATTTAATTCAAGCAATGGGTGGAGAACAAGCAGATTTATTGACAGGTTATAAACTGAAATTTGTAGATGGTACCTGCCTTGCGGCAACAGACCATAGACTAGATGCAATCCGCGCTTATGCAGCTTCTTCTCTACCAGGTAAAGCAATAGCAATATTAGACCAAGCATCAAAGTTAGTAACAGATGTTTTATTAGTTGAGGACGGTCACGCTCAAGAGCGCGCGTCATTTGACCAAATACTGGCTTTAGTTAAACCGAAAGATATTTGGTGTGGAGACCGTAACTTTTGTACAGCAAAAGTTCTTATATACAATAATATTGAAAAGGAGCGTTTTTTTGTAATTCGCCAACATGGTTCATTAGGATTTAAAGAATTAAGTGAATTAAAGTATATAGGAGAAACTGAAACAGGAAAAGTGTTTGAGCAGAAAATAGAAATATCATATGAAGGGGAAATCCTACAACTCAGGCGGGTTTTGGTAAAGCTAAATGTACCGACGCGAGATAAAGAATGGGAAATAGCGATTTTTACTAACTTACCAAGTAGCGATGCAAACGCAGTCGAAGTTGCTGAAATATACCGCAATCGTTGGAAAATAGAAACACTTTTTCAAACTGTCACTGAAAATTTTAACGGCGAAATTCAGACTTTAGCCTACCCCAAAGCTGCATTATTTTCTTTTTCAATGGCATTAGTTGCATACAATATACTTGCGACTTTACGAGGTGCCTTGGGAAGTGTAAATGGAGGTTTAAAAAAATTGAAGTTGGCTTATCTGATTTTTATTTGGTAGATGAGATTCAAGGAATATATAGAGGGATGATGATTGCGATACCACCACCAAAAGTGGGAAGTGTTTGGTACATATTCTCTTGACCAAATAGCAGAACTTCTACAACGACTTGCAGATGGTGTACATTTGAAACGTTTTTTAAAAGCAACGAGAGGTAAGAAAAAAAAGCGAGAACCTTTAATAGTTAATAGTAACCATCGCCATGTTTCTACCGCACGACTTTTAGAGACCCACCAAAAAAAGAAATCACAAAGTTAGTTATAAAAGAAAGAATATTTTTTAACTGCTTACCGCACGTAAAATATTTTCGTGCATATTTTTCATGTCAACAATTTATCAAATATGATGTTTTATCTAAGACAAAGTTATGAATAAAACCGTATTTGATAAGATGTATAAATAAGAAAACATACTTGCCACTTTGAAAGTTCGTATATTTAATATTTTATAAAAAATACCTTATTTTTAAGCAACCAATTACTTAAGCTTTTAGTACTTATGTTACTAGTGCAGCTTGACTAAAATAGTAGTACAGTTGAAAGAGTAAAAAGCGTATGTTTCATAAGGCTTTTCACTTCTGCCATCTGCCCTCTGCCATCTGCCTTGCTACACTAGTTCACTAGTTCGCGTTGAAAGGGCTGGCAATGCCCACCCTACAACCTTCCAAAACTTATGACATGGAGTACTAGTTCTTCTTTGTGAATATAGCTGGTTTTTCATGTGAATCAGTCATATAAGCACATGCCATGTCAGATGAGTTATGTGCCCAGCCTACACGTCCTTGAGGGTCTATAAGAATACAGCCTGCTTCTCCTGCCACTCTAGATTTCAAAGTTTCAATTGCCATTTGCGCTGCTTCGTCTGGGTGTCTGTCTCCAGCTAAAAAGTCAATTGCAGTTTTAGCTAGAACTACTGGTATAATCGATTCGCCATCACCCGTTGTGGAACAGGCGCCGTATTTATTATCAGCGAATAAGCCAGAACCAATTATGGCACTGTCACCAACGCGACATTGATACTGATTCATAAGACCTCCAGTTGAAGTACCCGCAGCTAAGAGTCCTTGACTATCCAAAGCTACACAACCAACTGTGTTGGGACGGTCAGTCACTTCTTTCTCTTCTTCCCACTCTTCGCGTAGCTCCTTGGCAACTAGGTCTTCAAGAGGACACATCTCAATTCCGTGTTCTTTGGCAAAGCGTTCTGCACCATGAGACACCAGAAACATTGGTTTTTTACCCATTATTTTGTGCGCCACTGATATAGGATGGGGGATTCCCTTAACTGCTGCGACTCCTCCCCATCCGAAATTGGCACCCTCCATGATTGCTGCATCTAGCTCAACTTCTCCTTGGTCGTTAAGAACGGCGCCCATTGAAGCGTTAAATGTTGGGTCAGCTTCCAAAACTCGAACGGCTGCTTCAACTGCTTCTGGAGCAGTACCTCCATTTTTCAGAACTTTCCAACCAGCCTCTACTGCCGCTAAACAACCTGCATTATTAGCTTCTATCTTGTCTTCTGAGATAGTTTTGGCGCCGCCATGTACAATGATACTTATTGTCATAAATTTCTTGTAGTGTGTATGAAGTGTAGGACAGGCTCGAAGGCTATCCTATGGTGATTAAACCCTTATTTTTGAGGTTTTGCTCGACGTGCTGCATTTCCTCAATAGTGTCTCCTGTCACAATTCCGTAAATTTCGGTGTGAATTTTTCCATAGTTGACAAATTCTTGCGCTGAGAGAATGATAAAGTCTTTTCTTTCTAATTCTGCTTTAAGAGTTTTAAGAGTAGATTCTAATGTGCCAATAACGCGGTAGTCAGTCGAATAGTTCGCGACCTCTTTACCCAGCTTTAATAAAGTATGACGCTGCAAGCACAGAGGAGTTGAGCCATTAACTCGGAAATTAGCATCAATTACATAAAGGTATCCGTCTCGGTCTTGGAGAACATCAAAACCAATAACGCCGAAATAACCTTTGGAGTGTGCGTACTGGCCAATGGCAGCAATCATATCAAAGAACATGCTCATGTTCTCGCGATAATGAATCAATCCTCCTATATAATTCCCTTCCAACGTGACAATTTGATTTGTTACACCAATAAGCTGTATATCTCCCGTCTTGCTAATATAAAACTGTACACAATAGTTGTTTACAACATTTTTAATGAACTCGGAAACAATAATTGTTGAGAGCAATCTACTTTCGGCGTATTTATTAATTTCAGCAAAGCAGTAATCTAAATCACTTTGACTTTGTATTATATAAGTTCCTTCTCCTGAAAGCCCGTGGGATGTTTTGATTAAGTATGGAAACTCTGGTAACTTGATGTCATTAATACTTACAGAGTCAAGATTGTAGGTTTCGTATTTTGGACATGGCACCCCTAATTCGCCTAACGTTGCCTTGCTGAGTAAGTGGTAATGAGTATCAGGTGCGACTGCGTGTTTTTCCGGTTTGAGATAATCAAAGGGAAATAAGGTGATGAATTTATCAACCCGTGCAGTGTCGTTGAGGCAATGTAAATAAAGAGGTTCTTTTAGTATTTCTATGTTGGCATGGCTATTTAAATGGTCGTGCCAGTATTCCAAAAGTAACTTTGGCGCCGGACTAACGAGAATACCTGGAATCAAATTACCTAATACTGCAAGATTTTTCCAAGGTTCGTTTTGAAAAATCTTACTATAAGAAGTTTTGCTTGCTTCATCACTACCATCTTGAATTAAGTATTTCTGGGTATTGGGATAAGTTACCCAATTAGCAGTAGCAGGGTAATTTAATATGAAGGCATAAGATGCATCTGCAACATCAGTAGCAAATAAATCAGATAGAGAACTCCCTTGGAAGTAGTCAAAGTTATTTGATTTCATAAAAATTTTTGGTCTTTCAATCTGACCATTGTTATTAGTCATGCAGCGAACCATGTCATTGTGAGCGCAGCGAAGAACCTTTAGTAAAAAAAGCACATTATTAAGATGCTTCACTACGTTCAGCATGACAGACATGTTCAGTTTGACAGAATTGATGCTTTTAAAACATCTTCTTAGAGACACATAAAACGAATGGCGCCTCTACAAAAAAACAACATTAATAAGCGAATGACTGATAAACCTCTGTTTCGTTCAGTTCATCAAGTGATTCAACAATTGGGTTAAAGCGCAATAAATGGCGCCCTCGTTCGGTTAATGTGTTCAAAGCAGCGCGGGGAATTTGAATCAACACTTCAGGACGATATAGCCAACGACGACTATAACCAATTACCACCATTGGACGAGGTGTTTCTGTACGGTTAGGTGTACCACGGTGTAGACCACGCACATCGCGAATCATTACGTCTCCTAGTTGCATCGTAATTGGTTCGAGTTCGATTTCGCCCGAATTAATACGACGCAATCCTTCTTCTTTAGACATCATGTGTGTACCCCGTGCAATCTCAATTGGTCCGTTATCTAAGGTGACATCTACCAAAGGAAAATTGATTGCCAATTGATAAGGGGGAGTCTCCATACCAGATTCGGGGAAGAGTGGTGGAGTATCGCGGTGTACGTCTTGAAACTCGGAGCCTAGTAAGGGCGTATCTGTCGCCAGTTGACACATCACCAAATCCTGACCTACCAAACGTTCGACGATGGCTAGGATATCTTCATCTTCGTAAATACTGGTATCAGCGAATGGAGGTTGAAAAGGCAAAGTTACATAATAGCGGGCGGCGCCACGATTAAGTAAGTGTCCTTCACGCGCGATATGTTCACTTAGCTTGGGGATGAAAGCAGAGTGCCATGCCTCAAGTGTTGCTTTGGAAAAATGATTGGGCAACACGCAGAAGCCGTCTTTAAGTACCGCTTGGGTAAACGACTCTATTTTTTGAGAGTTTTGCAGGTTGGTAATCATACTTTTGATTGTAGACAAAACCAACAAATTAAGTACTCTTTTGTAACTCTACTTTATAGTTGGTATAGTGCCTCGAATTGCATGTCACTAGTATCATTTACTACCTGTAGTAATAAAGACTTTAAAGTTTCTAAACCCAGGCGCCCAGTTGCTGAAATAAACACTGCTTCAGGATAATCTTGCTGCGCTTTTTCCAAACTTTCGCTACTAGCCTTATCAATCTTATTAAAAGCAATCAAACTCTTTCCGGGAATTGTCGGCATTTCTTCGAGTATTTCCTGCACACTCTTCATATGGCTTTCCCATACTGGGTGGGATAAATCTACTACATGTAGTAAGGCATCAGCTTCTACTACTTCTTCTAATGTGGCACGGAAAGCATCCATTAGTGCTGGTGGCAGTTCATGTATAAATCCTACAGTATCGGTTAGTAAAATTGACTTACGTTCTTGATCTGGTTGTGTAATAACTAGCTTACGTGTTGTCGGGTCAAGAGTTGCAAAAAGTTGGTCTGCTGTATACACATCTGCATTAGTTAATACATTTAATAAGGTAGATTTACCAGCATTGGTGTACCCTACTAAGGCAACAACTGGAATATCTTGTTTTTGCCGTTGTTGCCGAATTCGGTCGCGATGTGCTTGCAAGTCGTTTACTTGGTGTTGTAATTGAGCAATTTTTCTTTGAATTACACGTCTTTCGGTTTCTAATTTGGTTTCACCTGGTCCTCGTGTACCAATACCGGCGCCTAATCTCGACATTTCTTGACCACGACCGCGTAGCCTTGGCAGCATATACTCTAATTGCGCGAGTTCTACTTGTAATTTACCAGCTTGACTTCTTGCACGTTGGGCGAAAATATCTAAAATTACTCCTGTCCGGTCTACAACTCTAATACCAATTTGGTCTTCTAAATTGCGCGTTTGGGATGCAGAAATATCCCGGTCAAAAACAATCAAATTAGCTCTGACTTTTTGAGCATGAAGGGCAATTTCTTCGACTTTACCTTGCCCAACCACGGTTTGCGGATGAGGACGACTACGTTTTTGCCGCACTGTGTCTACTATTATACCTCCAGCGCTTTCTACCAATCCTACAAGTTCTTGAAGTCCATCTTCAAACCTTTGAGGAGAAATATCGTCGGTTTGTAACCCCACCAGTAAAACTCTATCTTGGTCAATGACAGTATCTTGGTTCGGAAATACTGTATCCCCAGCATCAATAATTTCTCTTTCCCATTCATAAATCAACTCGTCAGAATCTTCTTCTGTTAGTTCATCTAGACTTAGAGCAGGTGAAACTCTCCAGGGAGTTTCCATATCAGGGAAAAGATGCGCTAAAAAAGCTTGTTTTACTTTGCCCAACTCAACATTTAGTAGCACGAGAGCATCCAAGCGTTGCCCAGCCATTGCCACCAATGCCGCTTCGTCAGGCGCCCCTGATTTCAATTGAGTCGCAACACAACGAATACCACTCAAGTGTTCTACGCTATGACGAGATAATTCTTCAAATGGAATTCGAGTTTGAAATGGAGTTCCCACAGCAATTCTAGTTACTTGCCCACGTCGATTAATATAGCAACAAAGTGGATGATGAATTTCGGCACTAGTAGCTGCTAAAGCGTCAGCAAATTCTGGCGTAATAAATCTATCTCCAGGTAGACGTTGCTCGTAAAGCTTTTGTAATTGTTTTAAATAATTTGATTTGATGCCCTGAGTGTTTCCGTAAATATTTTGCATAATACTTAAACTTAAAAGACTTTAAATTAAATTCTTCATTTATATTTGTCTTTTGTATCATAACTTATCATCTATCAATAGAAATAACTAGCCTGAAAATATTTTTTTGGTTTGGAGTAAGTGGAATTTAAACATAAATATGTGAAGATAAATTTTGCAGAAACTTTAATAAAATATATGTTGCCAATTTTGTATAGATTATAACCTTTCAACTTTATATATTCTACTTCTGAAGATATAGTGTAAAATTTTTTTATGAGTGTACGGTAGCGGACAGACAACCAACTGATTAACTACTAGAGTAGTATACTGTGGCTTTATAGAAATATTTTGTGTACTAGTATTGCCGCACTCAACAACGTAACACTGATTCAAGAATTTGCGGATGGTGATTGGACAATGGATTTAGAGAATAGTAATATCAGGACAATCTCTGAATATCTAAAGACAACCTTAAATCAAGACAATGGAGGAACAGCAGAAAACAATCACTGCGTTTCGCCTCAAAATATTGATTATTTTAGTAAAATAGCTCAAGCGATGAACAAAGTTGAGCAATTACTATTTAATAATTACGAATTAAATCAAGATGACCATATTATAGTATCAGAGTGCTATGAAAGTAATGACATCACAGCAGAGGATAAAGCCAAGCTTTTAAGCGCGCAAGTAAAAAGTTTGAAACAACAGTTAGTTGCCAAGGAAGCTGAACTACAAGCGACACAGCAAGAACTGAATTATACAAATCAGGATTTAGTTTCAGCACTAAAAACAAATATACTTACGCTTGCTGAGGCGAAAGAATTCGCTAAAAACATGTTGCTTGATAAACAGTCAATCTATAAATATTTAGCAAAGCTCCTTAGCGCTATTTATAATTCAACTGTTGAAGTTTCAGACTTGGCGCCTATATCTAAAATAGATCAAGAGAATGTTGCGGCGCTCAAACAAGGAAGTACTGTGTTGAAATGTGAGTCTATAAACCAAAGAAATAGAATTGCTGAACTTAAGGATAGGTCTAAACGCATTATCTCTAAAACCGCTAGTTTGAGAAAAAAATAAATACCTATGTAACTACCTGCGGTTTCATAACCAAGTTTACTAATTGTTCAGAAATCATATGTAGGGGCAAAACCATATCGACTTTGCCAGTGTCAATAGCTGTGGACGGCATACTAAAACACTCGGAAGTAGCTTCGTCTTGAGCAATTACTATGCCGCCATACTTTTTAATGTCTAGCACTCCCAAACTGCCATCACCATATTTTCCTGTAAGCACAACTGCAATTGCCCGCGTTTTATAGCTAAGTGCCACCGACGTGAACAGTTTATCCCCAGCGGGACGAGAAAATTTTACCTTTGGCTCATCTGAAAGACATACAATACCACCTGGGTTAACCAGCAGATGTTTATCAGGGACACAAGTGTAAACTGTCCCAGCTTGCACTTGTCCGCCTTGCTCTGCTTGCTTAACCTGTAAAATTGTATATCTGCTAAGTATTTCAGCCATGTAGCTACGATGGCGCCCAGATAGATGCTGTACTATAACAATGGCAGATGGAAAGTCAGATGGTATTGTTGACAAAATTTGGGAGATAGCTTTTAATCCACCGGTAGAAGCTGCGATTGCCACTAAATTGAAAGCAACATTTGGAAAGTGAGAGAAAATTCTGTCTTGCTGTGGTTGTGTCACTACTTTTATTCAAAATTTAAAAAAAATTTTGATAAATAATTCTTATATTATATACCATATAAAATTTATATTATTTATAATATGTCGTTCTAGGCAGAAAATCTTTACAAAATAGCTAGTCTTCAGCTAGAAGCCTAGTGCCAGTCCCATCAGCTATGTTACAGAGATAAAACTAGCTTATTGAAGCCTTTTTATGTCTTTATCAAACTCGCATAAATCAAAAAATCGACTTCTTGCTGCATTGCCTAAAGAAGAATACGAACGGCTACTGCCTCATTTTGAGTTAGTTTCTTTAGAGCTAAAGCAAATTCTTTACGCACCCAATGAAGCAATTGAGTATGTCTACTTTTTTAACAATGGCATTGCCTCTTTGCTTACTCTGATGGAAAATGGTGAAGCGATTGAAGTGGCAACAGTCGGTAATGAAGGAATGATCGGTCTTCCAATATTGCTAGAAACTTCGACGATTCCAGGTGAGGCTTTTGTGCAGATTCCTGCTGAGGCAATGCGGATGAAGACGCATGTATTTAGACGCGAAGTTAGTCCAGGTACTGTAATTTATGCTTTGTTACAACGCTATACGCAAGTAATGTTTAATCAAATTGCTCAATCTGCTGCTTGCAACCGTCTCCATTCAATTGAAGAACGCTTTTGCCGCTGGATGCTAATGACTCAAGATCGAGTTTCTTCAAACGAGTTTCCTATGACTCACGAGTTTTTGGGGGAAATGCTAGGTGTGCGTCGCGCTTCGGTAAGCGTAACTGCTGCGGTTCTTCAAAAAGCGGGAATTATTCAATACAACCGTGGCAAAATGAAAATACTAGATCGTCCGCAAATGGAAAACATTGCGTGCGAGTGCTATAGAATTATGAAGGCTGAATTCGACCGCTTGCTAGACAATAATCAAAATACCTAATTCACATGTCGCTTATTATGCCATTGCCAAGCGTGGCTGATAATTTCTTTTAGGTCTGCATAATTCGGGCACCAATCTAAAACTTTACGTGCTTTTTCACTACTGCCAACCAAAATTGGTGGGTCGCCAAGTCTTCTTTCACGTTCGACTATTTTAATGTCTTTTCCTGTCACTTGCTTTGCAGTTTCTATTACATCTCTAACAGAAAAACCATTTCCGTTACCTAAATTAAAGACTTCGCTATCTCCACCTTTAAGTAAATACTCTAGACCCAGAACATGAGCTTGTGCTAAATCTGCTACGTGAATATAATCGCGTATACATGTACCGTCTTCTGTAGGATAATCAGTACCGAATATAGAAATAGATTCGCGCTTACCTAAAGCCGCAAATAACACGAGTGGGATGATGTGAGTTTCCGGTTCGTGGTCTTCACCTAAGTTACCATCTGGGTCGGCGCCAGCAGCATTAAAATAGCGAAAACGAACAGATTTTAAATTATATGCTGTATCAAAATCAGATAAAATTCGCTCTACCATCCACTTGCTAGTAGCATAAGGACTAATAGGGTCAATAGGATGGTCTTCGGTAAGGGGAATAAACTTGGGTACACCATAAAGGGCACAAGTAGAAGAAAAGATAAATTTCTTAATAGAAGCATCAACCATTGCTTCTAACAGCGTTAAAGTCCCTGTAACATTATTACGGCAATATTTACCTGGGTCTGTCACCGACTCACCTACAGCAATAAAGGCAGCAAAATGCATTACTGCTTCTATATTATGATTTGAAAATACATTATCTAATAGCGCACGGTCGTTCGTATCGCCCACTATTAACTTAACCTTTAAAACCTCTTCCACTAGTTCCCTATGTCCATAAGACAAATTGTCAAGAACTATAACTTCATAACCTGCATTTTTTAGAGCTAATACGGCATGGGCGCCAATATATCCGGCGCCACCTGTAACTAAAATTGTAGACATAAATAAAAATTGTTAATTATTAATTGGCAACGGATGATGAACGGATGTAACGGATAGTTGGTTCCAAATGACTAGATTTTGTTTGTAACTAATAATTTATCCGTTGCATCCGTTGCAAGTAGTTTATCCAACTTCTTGGAAGTAACGGTCAATTGCAAAATCAAGACTTGGTAGTAATTCACCTCTATTGCTACCAAGAACACTGTAGCTAGGACGAGGAGCGACTAAACCCAGTTCTTGTGTTGGCAAGGTAATTAAACCGCTAATACTTATACCCGCACGCTTTGCTACTAATCGTGCCAAGTCCGCCCAAGATACGGCACCAACATTAGCTAAATGCCATATTCCAGACTCACCATCTATAAGTAAATCAAGACTGGTATTAACTAAGTCAGGAACATACGTAGGCGACACAGTTGCATCAAACGCGGCAGTAAATGTATTTCCTGCACTTAATTGACGCAAGGCAATTGTGACAAAGTTATAATCATCCCACGGACCAAAAAAGGCACTAGTACGAATTACCAACGATGCAGGATTAACTTCTAATACTCCTTTCTCAGCCAAAGCTTTACTACGCCCATATACATTTAAAGGCGCCACAGCATTGTTTTCTACATAAGGGTTAAAAACAGTGCCATCAAATACCAAATCTGACGAGAAAGTTAGGAATGCAGCATTACGATGCGCGCAAGCACTAGCTAAATTTTTTGCACCATCAGTATTTACTCGTAAACAAACATCAGGTTCATTTTCCGCGTCGTCTACTCGAACATACCCAGCAGCATTTATTACTACCCAAGGTTTTAATTCAGCTAAAACGGCATCTACTGAGTCAGGATTAGTAATGTCCATCTCTCGCCGTGATAACAAACGATATGTAATACCGCGTATTTCACACAACCGCGCAAAAGCTTTTCCCAGAGTTCCTGTGGCGCCAACAATTACAACAGGAGAAGAAAATTGAGAATTAGAACTCATAACTTCCCCCTGATCAAGGGGGGTAGGGAGGGATTTTAATCCAGTATTCTCACAACTTACCGCAGGGTATAATAAACGCTCTTGCCGATGCCACCATCCGGGTGTATCAAGTAAGGGATGATTGGGTTTTTGTCCGGTGGCTATATTTTGCACGAACTTGGCTATTGCCGTTGGTCTAGGACGTTGAGACCTTAAATCAAACACCCCTGACTCATAGTGACCAGTAAAACGAGTTAATAAAGTATTCCAATCATAACTACCTAGTAACGCCCAAGCAGTGATAGCACGTACATCTACATTTTCTTCTCTTAATTTTTGTACTGCATTCCAAGCTTCATAAAACCAACGCAGTTGTTCCTCACGAGTCGCACCAAGATGAACTTCTGTAATTGCCAGTGGTAGCTTATAGCGTTCCCAAGCTTCTAACAACAATCGTTTATAACCTGTTATACCTTCAGCACAAACTCGTACTGCTTCCACATCAGCATACTCATGTCGCATATTACCACCGTGCGACGAAGCCGGATAAACTTCTTTACGTTCGTCTAGAAAACGGTCGCTTGTCACATAATGGTTAATCCCGATGATGTTTGGTGGACAAGGATTTTCTAGAAACCATTCAAGTTCAGCTTCACTTATTCCACACCGAAGTAAATAACCCCACATCGAATGATTGTAATTAATTCGGCCGCACAGCAAATCAAAGCTTAACCAGCGACGTTCGTTTTCAAACTCTGCTTGATAAGCCAACGTTGATGTACTGTAAATCTTTCCTAAATCATCGGTTTGTACAAGTTGAGCATTGGGGTTAACTTGACGAATAGCTTGCATGGACTTAGCTACACCTTGACATTGCCCAAACAAAGCGCGCGCAAAACTAAACTCCGAACGTTCATGCGGATACCAGTGCCCGTATAATCCACTAAAGCGTGCAGTAGTCAATGGCTCATTGATGGGTGTGTAATGCGTTACCCAAGGATAGCGTTTTGCAACCGCACCAGCAAAAGTAGCTAGCTTATTCGGAAATTCTGGGTCTACCAAACTTGTATCACGGGCGCCACTACCATGATGCATTAATCCCACAATTGGACGAATACCAAGTTCTTGTAATCTTTTCAATCGTACATCCGACCATGACCAGTCAGCATTTTTCAACCCAGATGGCGCCACCCGTTCCCACAGTACAGGATAACGAATTGCTTGTATGCCAAGTTCAGCAAATAAATCCATGTCAGACAAGCGCTCCCCATGACCGTTGAATTCCAACTGGTCAAAATATTCCTCACCGACACGATTAACCGTACACTCCACTCCACCCCAGATTTCTAAGGGTAGCGTGTTCGTATTATCTTGACTTGAATTAGACATAGAAGCCATATTTACTATTCCTGAACTTTTAATAGCTTGTGCTTTGACATTTATGTAGCAGAATTGACAATCTACTCCGTTGTATATGTCAAATGTATATGTCAAATTAAACACCAGGGCATAAAAGCAATAATCCATCCTTGGTATAGTATATAACTCTACCAAGGTGTAATGGCACGTAAATTTAATTTGTAGCAGTCATTACAAATGCATTAATGCCCCTTATTAAGCAGGGGATCTCTTAAAACACCTTAGCTGCAATTTGCTTGTACATAGCCAAAGCTTGCGCCACACAATGGTCCATATTCAGATACTTGTATGTGGCTAGTCTTCCTACAAAATACACTCCAGATGTCTCATCAGCCAAAGCTTTATATTGCTTGTAAATTTCTTGATTTTCAAGACGCGGTACAGGGTAATATGGGTCTCCCTCAGCTTTGGGGAATTCGTAAACAATGCTAGTTTTAGAATGTTCTTGACCTGTTAAATACTTAAACTCAGTAACGCGCGTATACAACTGGTCGTTTGGATAGTTAATTACAGGCGCCTGCTGAAACTTCGGGGTATTATGAGTTTCATGTTTGAAATCTAACGAACGATATGGTAGTTTACCGTAGCGATAATCAAAAAACTCATCTACAGGTCCTGTATAAACGATTTCCCGGCAAGGTATTGCTTTTTGAATTTCACGATAATCAGTATTTAGCATCACCTTGATATTTGGATGATTCAACATATTCTCGAACATCCGGGTAAAACCGTGTAACGGCATTGCTTGATAACTATCTGTAAAATATCGGTTATCCCGGTTTGTGCGAGTTGGGACACGTGCTGTTACTGATTTATCTAGTTCACTTGGGTCAAGTCCCCATTGTTTGCGCGTGTAGTTACGGAAGAATTTTTCGTAAAGTTCTCTACCAACTTTGCTTACTACTACATCTTCGCTAGTACGGATGTGTTCACGTGGTTCTGCGACAGATTTGAAGAACTCCTCGACCTGAAATGAAGTTAAATTCATTCCATATAGTTGATTGATTGTGTCAAGGTTAATTGGCATGGGAACCAATTGCCCATCTACACTAGCAAGAACGCGATGTTCATAAGAGCGCCATTGCGTAAATTGTGAAAGATGTTCAAAAACTTCACGCGAGTTAGTGTGAAAAATGTGGGGACCATATTTATGGACAAGAACACCGTGGTCGTCGTAATGGTCGTAAGCGTTACCACCAATATGGGTACGTTTATCTACTACTAAAACTTTTTTGCCAGACTGACTAGCAAGTCTTTCTGCAATCACACTACCACTAAATCCGGCGCCGACAACTAAGTAATCAAATAAAAATTCTCTGGTAATGACGTTTGGTGCAGTTGAGATACTAGAAGGTGTTGAGGCTCTGCTGTTGCCATTTTGTTGCGTGTCTAATGTTTCATTTATTAATTGCATCATTGAATTCCAAGTTCTATCCCAAGATATTTGTTCTAAGAAAGCATCTACCCGACTCAACCAATTAGATGTTGGGGTATCTTCTTGCATTGCTTTTTCGGCTTCAAGGACAAATTCACTCGCACTATCAGCTATTCGTACTAAATTTAAGTCTCCATAAGGACGTACTACATCTCGAATTGAGGTAGATACTACAGGTTTAGCTGCTGCAAGATACTCTGGAGTTTTTGTTGGACTAATAAAGCGTGTTGAGTCATTACGCGCAAACGGCAACATCGCTAAGTCCCACCCACCAAGATAAGCAGGTAAATCTTGATAATCTTTCCCACCCAGATAATGAATATTTTCGTGTTTGGGTAAAGTTGCTGGGTCTATTTTTACAACTGGCCCAATCATGACTAAATGCCAGTCGGGACGCTCTGAAGCAATACCAGCAAGCAACTCAATATCCATACGTTCATCTATAACGCCAAAAAAGCCTAGACGAGGATGAGGAATATTTGCTTGGTCTGCTGGTTCGTCTTTAATAGTTCGTGCTTTGGCAAAGTGTGGAACATCAACACTGCTAGGAAATGCATAAACGTTTGAGTGTTGATTTACTTTACTTTCGTAAAGGCTTTGCCCTCCAGTAAATACTAAGTCAGCGCGCTGGAATAGTGCTGTTTCATAATCTTTCAAAGTATTAGAGGCGCCTTTGAATGCAGCTAACTCGTCCATACAATCATATACTATAGCTTCTGGTTTTAAGTGACGTGTAAAAGCTATAGCCATTGGGGTATAGTACCAACAGATATATTTGTTAATATTATATTCCGCAAACAGCTGATCAATCAGTACTTTTAAATCTTGGTTTACAGCATCTTGGCTCAAATTTTGGGGAAGGTGGGGTACTACAACCCAAACTCCATTTTTATCTTGAGTCACTTCAAGGCGCCAGACTTCTTCAGGTGTAAAAATTGGCTCTTCAATAAAAAATACCCTGCTACCAGCAGCACAACGACTGAGAAGATGCTGCGGTCTTTGATAAACAAAGTTCCAGCGCAAGTGTGATAGACACAATATATCTGGTGTATATGAAGCAATTGCTCGAAAGTTTTTATTCGATATACTTTTCGATATACTTTGTTCGGTTTCGACTATATGTGTTTTTCCGTTACTGGTTTGAGGTTTTTGGGCTACCATAAATTTTCTCTATTTTTGATGAATATCGAATCAGAATATTTTACAAATGATAATAAGCAAATGATAATAAGTTGCAAAAGTTCACAAAATAAGGGCAGTCAGAACCCTGTTAGATATGAAGTGAAGTTTAGTAGTTTTTGATTTTACTTAATTACCTTTGGAAATTGGTGTGTCCTTATTTGAAGTTTGATTCGTAAAGCAATAAACATAAAATTACTTTATATAAACTTATTTATCGTCTGCCCAAAGTTTTGAACTTTTTTTGCAATCTATTCCTTTAGTAGTAATTTCACAAAGTGTCACTTGATTTAGTAATTTTAATTAGATTAAATTAAATTAATTTTTTGGCATAAAGATCACGCTCGAAGATGCCCCAAAGGAATTAGGTATTTTATGATACACTACAATGATGAGCATGTTTGAATTCATTAATTTTCACTTTATCAATCCGGATTTCTATAGTTGAATTTGTATCTAAAGTCGCAAACTAATTTAAGGCAAATCTATTTCTTTATAAGGATAACTTTAAAAGTGACGAAATATAAATTATACAGAGATGGTTAATAATGCCTCCAAAAGTTACCTTAATTCAATTTAATCGTTTCTGTAAATTTGAATGTTAACGGATAATTCAAAGCTACTCTATTTGATATAAACTAAGAAATTATGGCTATTTCACTCAAACCTCTCCGAAATCAAGTAATAGTGATTACAGGCGCTAGTAGTGGAATTGGGCTAGTCACGGCTAGAATGGCTGCTGCTCAGGGTGCAAAGCTTGTGTTAGCAGCGCGCAACGAAGAAGCTCTAAGCCAGCTTGTGAATGAAATTTGCGATAAAGGTGGTCAAGCAATTTATGTAGGCACCGACGTAGGAAAAGAAGAAGATGTTAATCGCATTGCAGAAAAAGCGATTGCAGAATTTGGCGGCTTTGATACTTGGGTTAATAATGCAGGTGTATCAATATTTGGTCGCTGCATGGACGTAACCATACCAGACATGAAGCGGATGTTTGATACAGACTTTTGGGGTACTGTTTACGGTTCGCGCGCTGCTGTCAGACACTTTAAGGAGCGCGGGGGCAGTGGTGCCCTAATTAATATTGGTAGCTTTTTCGGAGACCGTGCGACACCAATTCAATCAACTTATTGCTGTGCAAAACATGCACTTCATGGATGGACGGATGCTCTACGAATGGAGTTGGAAAAAGAAAGAACGCCTGTCTCAGTGACATTAATTCACCCAGGACGAATTGATACTCCATACAATGAACATGCTCGCAGCTATATATCTAATCAACCAGCCCATCGTGGCATGATATATCCACCCGAAGCAGTAGCTGAAGCAATTTTGTATTCGGCAGAACATCAAAAACGTGATATGTACGTTGGTTTCCAAGCTAAATTCTTTGCAGTGTTGGGTGCTTTGGCGCCACGACTTATGGATAAGTTGATGGAAGCATGGATGTTTTACTCCCAACAGTCTGACCGTCCATCGAAAGATAGAGAAGACAACGCGCTTTATAAACCTGGTTATGGAATGCACGAACGAGGAACACATCAAGGGTGGATTCGTTCGGGAAGTTGGTATGTAAAAGCTGAAAAGCACCCGCTTATCACAACAGTTGCTCTTGCTACCGTTGCCTTAACACTCTGGTTGTTTACAACATCCGCATTTGTAAGCTAAAGAAAGCTGGTTTCTAACTAATTACGGCGCTACTTTCACATTAAAGGGCGCCGTAATTTTTTACCATGTTTAATGTGAAAGGCTGAAAGCCCCGTAGTAAAAGTCTTAATTTTTTTTGAAATTAAGACTTTTACGTTATTTATAACGGGGATGAAAGCCGAGGAATGCGATTTTAATCGCAATCGCTATTTTATGAAACGGCTTATCACGGCATAATATTACTCAAGCAAGAAAAATAAATTCCCTCTATACTGGCAAAGTAAGAGGGAAAAATGGCTAAAGGTTAGAGAATATCAAATTTTTAAGTCAAATAAATCAAAACATCATCAAAATTTCCCAGCAGTTGCAGGTATCATAAATGCTGCGAAAGTGAGAATGTAACCAACTGTAAAGTGAACCAAACCTATCAACCAGCCTTGGACGATGGTTAAAGCAACAGGTTTATCTTTCCAGCGGACTAAGTTAGCTAACGGAGTACGTTCGTGTGCCCATACCAAGGTTTCTATCAACTCTTGCCAGTAACCACGCCAAGAGATAAGGAACATAAAACCAGTTGCCCAGACTAGGTGCCCAAACAAGAACATCCAAGCCCATACAGATAAATTGCTCGTACCATAGGGGTTGTAGCCGTTAATTACTTGAGCCGAGTTAGCCCATAAATAATCGCGAAACCAGCCCATCAAGTAGGTAGAATTCTCGTTAAACTGAGCTACGTTTCCTTGCCAAATACCAAGATGCTTCCAATGAAAATAAAACGTTGTCCAGCCAAGCAGGTTGAGCATCCAGAATATTGCCAAGAAGAAAGATTGTTGCCAAGCAGAACTTTGGCAAGTGCCACCACGACCCGGACCATCACAGGGAAAGGTGAAACCAAAGTCTTTTTTATCAGGCATTAACTTTGTTCCACGCGCATCTAATGCACCCTTAACACAAATTAATGTAGTGGTGTGTAGACCCAAAGCAATAGCGTGGTGAACTAAGAAATCTCCAGGGCCAATAGTTAGGAATAAAGAGTTAGAGCCAGAGTTGATGGCATCCAACCAATTTGGCAACCACATGTTAGCGTGGTTTGGGTAAGCTGTGAATGCCAAGCTATCTGGATTCGACAGCAGCACATTCATGCCATATATGGCTTTACCTTGTGCCGCTTGCACAAACTGAGCAAACACAGGTTCAATCAAAATTTGCTTCTCAGGAGTTCCAAACGCAACGACTACATCATTGTGAACATATAGCCCCAAAGTGTGGAACCCAAGGAATAAAGATACCCAACTCAAATGGGAAATAATCGCTTCTTTGTGTTTGAGTACTCGGTCGAGAACATTGCCCCTATTTTGTTCTGGGTCATAATCTCGAACCCAGAAAATAGCAGCGTGGGCAAAGGCGCCAACCATGAAGAAGCCAGCAAGATATTGGTGGTGCGTGTACAGAGTTACCTGAGTTGTATAATCCTTAGCCATAAAAGCATAAGGAGGTAAAGCGTACATATGCTGCGCGACCAAAGAAAGAGCAGTACCTAGTGCTGCCAAGTGAATCGATAATTGAAAATGCAGCGAGTTATTGTAGGTATCGTATAATCCTTGGTGAGGTAAGTTGAATTGACCTTCGGTTTTAATGCCAAAAAAATTTTTAGCATTTAGCATTTCTTTGATGCTATGCCCAATCCCGAAGTTAGTGCGGTACTGGTGACCAGCAATGATAAAAATAACTGCTAATGCCAAGTGGTGATGCGCCATATCCGTCAGCCATAAAGACTGTGTTTGAGGATGGAAACCACCTAAAAATGATAGAATTGCAGTTCCGGCGCCTTGGGATGTACCAAACAGATGTCCAGCAGTATCTGGATTTTGAGCATAAACTGCCCAATCACCTCGAAAGAAAGGCCCCAGACCTTCTGGATGTGGTAGTGTCGTCAGAAAATTATCCCAACCGACATGAATACCACGCGATTCTGGAATAGCGACGTGAATTAAGTGACCAGCCCAAGCTAAACAACTGACTCCAAACAAACCAGCTAAGTGGTGATTCAGGCGAGGTTCAGCGCTCTTAAACCAAGCTAAACTTGGACGAAACTTTGGTTGTAAATGTAACCAACCAGCAAACAGAAACACTGCTGCTAACAGTAATAAGAATATTGAACCCTGATACAAGTCATTGTTCGTTCGCATACCAATGGTGTACCACCAATGATAAACACCAGAGTAAGCAATGTTAACTGGATTAGATGCACCAGCTTGAGTGAAAGCATCTATTGCTGGTTTACCAAAATGTGGATCCCAAATCGCGTGAGCAATCGGACGAATATGAATTGGGTCTTTAATCCACTGTTGAAAATTACCTTGCCAAGCAACATGGAATAGTAGGCTAGATGCCCACAAAAAGATAATTGCCACGTGACCGAAGTGAGTTGCGAAAATCCTTTGGTAAAGATTCTCTTCAGTCATTCCGTCATGACTCTCAAAATCATTACCCATAGCCATCGCGTACCATAGGCGCCGCGTGGTTGGGTCTTGTGCAAGGTCTTGACTAAACTTAGGGTATTTTCTTGCCATGTATTCTACTTACGTCCTCCTTTTAGTTAATTGCAACCAAGTAGAAAAGGCTTGTGATGACTTAAAGAAAACAAACTTGACGATTTATTTAGTAGCGATGCAGTTCACTCCCACAAAAGTAACTCTTTAATTTAAAAGTTACTACTACTAATACTTACTGATTCTATAACCTAGGGAAGAGATTGTTATTAATTTATTTTGTGTTCACTAATACATTAATATGGAAAGTTTGGCGGCTTGTTTTGTAATGATAAAAGACATTTGTAAATTTTTATAACATTAACTTTATTACAGTTTATTATTTGACTTCTATAGGTAAAATAACAGTAAAACTAGAGCCAACCCCAACCTGCGATTCTAAAAAAATTTCGCCCTGCATTAGTTTTACTAATTGCTTAACAATTGGTAACCCTAAACCAGTACTATCATGTTTAGGCACAGCAGAAGCGCCTCGATAAAAGGGGTCAAACACGCGCGATTGTTCTTCTAAGGGAATTCCAATTCCAGTATCCGTAACTACCATCATCCACTGAGTATCAGATATTGTATAGCAAGTTAATGTAATGCTCCCCCACTCTGTATAGCGAATTGCATTACTAAGAAGATTTGTAATAATTTGCTGTAATCGCAGAGGATCTATTATAACTTGATCTGGAGCAAGCGTGCAATCTACTATTATTTGTAATTGTTTTGCTTGTGCTAAAGTCTCCATCATTTCAATTGCACTATTAATTATACATTTTACACCTGAGTTAACTAACCGTAATTGCATTTTTCCAGCTTCACATCGCGAAAGCTCCAATGCTGAATTGATTAGACAGATTAGCTGGCGCCCATTACGTAATACGCGCTCAATATGTTCAATACTAGGAACAGAATCTTTTAACTCAGAACGTTTTCGTACTTGGCGCAAAAATAAATCTGAGTAGTTAATAATTGAATGTAATGGAGTTTTAAGTTCGTGTGCTAAGTGAGAGATATTCTCTTGAGTAGCATTTACCAAACGATTTAATTCTTCATTTGTAAGTAATAATTGACTATGCAACTGCTCCATTTCCTGCACTCGCTCCTGTGTATAGCTTACAAACGCTTGAGCAATAGCTTCATCAATTACTGCATCAATCAACTTCACAACCCGCATAACTTCTGTACCTGTGGCAAACTGTAAATCACTTTCTAATGCTGAAAGTACCTCTTGACGCAATAAATGGTACTCGCGCGCAATTTCTGTAGGCTCAAAACCGAATTTTGCTCTCTCTGTACCATGCTCTAAACTTGCCCAAACCAGCGATTTAACATTATCTTCGGTTGATTGAGAAATAATATTTGCCATTGCCGTTAACAAATGAGGTATATGATTTTTTACACTTGTATAAGGTAGTAAAGAACTGCTTTGAATCTCAGAATCAGAGTAAACTGCTCTAACCCAATTATTTACAATCGTGTCAGCTTTTTGATGAAGCAATTGTTTTAAATCCATTTGTAAAAAATAATAAATTCCCTCTACACAATTAAATACAAGGGAGACGCAAGAAGGTAGAGACGTGATTAATCACCTCTCTACATTATTTATACAATAATTTCTTTATATCTAAAATACTACTAAATTGATTATTTTTTTTATAACTGAGGAAGGAAATTATATTAATTTTTAATGTATTCATCAACACATACATTGTAAAGTTTTGAAAAGTAAATTTGGCTTTTCTTGTGGAGTGGCCATCCTTGTCAGCCCTACTTGCGTTCGACGCTTATCGTTTGAAGATGACCGAAAATGATTAGATATTTCTTGATACACTATAGCTACAGGCGCCTTATTTATGCTACAAACAGTAAAGTTATGAGCCGTTATCAGTATAAATTCATTAGTATAAAATATTCAAAAATTAAATAAAGCTGGAATTAATACTAAAGATAAAAGTCTCTTCTACTTTATAGAGAAATGACTTTTATTTTATCCATATTTGCTGTTATCGTGTCCAGTTGCAATAACACCAGCATTTACCCATCGACCTCAAGGTGTAGCTATTAAAGTTGATAATCGAAAAGTGCCATATCAAATGGCTAATGGCGCCTACACAGTACCATTTAATCTTACAGGTCATCCAGTTGTAGTAATTCCCATTGGACAAACCTCATATGGATTACCAATAGGAATACAAATAGTTGGCAAACGTTGGTAAGAAATGGAATTACTAGCAATAGCACAGAAAATAACCGAAGTCACTCAAAGTTTCCAACATCCACATCTTTAATTATGAATAATCTAATTTTCCTACCCGCCCATAAAATAGCAGAAATGATACGCACACGCGAAATATCTGCCGTCGAAGTTTTAGAAGCACATCTAGCTCAAATTTCCAAACATAATTCTAATTTAAACGCGATTTGTACACTTGATGAACGCGCACGTACAACAGCCAAACAAGCAGACGAAGCGTTAGCAAGAGGTGAAAACTGGGGAGTTTTACATGGTGTCCCAATGACCGTTAAAGATGTATACGAAACAGCAGGACTCCGCACAACTGCCGGATATAAAAGACTCAAAGATTATATCCCAACTCAAGACGCAACAGTAGTACAAAGATTACGAGCGGCAGGAGCAATTATTATCGGTAAATCAAATCTGGCTAAATTAGCAAGTGATTTTCAAAGTACAAATGATTTGTTTGAAAAAGTTAACAATCCTTGGAATTTGAATTGTACAGCAGGTGGGAGTTCGGGTGGAAGTGCTGTAGCTGTAGCTACAGGTATGGCGCCTTTAGAAATAGGAGATGATATTGGAGGTTCAATGCGCCAACCTGCTCATTTTTGTGGTGTGTATAGTTTAAAACCAACTGACCGCCGTATATCTACTGCTGGACATATTCCAGAAGTGCCAGGACAGCCAAAATGTATTCGACATATGTTAACTACTGGATGCTTCGCACGCTCGGTTGAAGATTTGCAATTATGGTTTACACTCTCATTAGGTACAGATTTAAGACAACCTTCGGTGGCGCCCGTTCCTCTCGATACTCCATCAAATAAATCTTTACACAATTTAAAAATTGCTTGGACTGATGGTTGGAAAGAAATTCCGGTTGCTTTGTCTATTCAAAGTGCAATTAAGTCATTTGTGGATAACTTAGCTCAAACTGGCGCCTATACAGAAAACTGGAGTCCAGAAAAGTTTGATTTAGGAGAAACTTTACAACTCTACAACTTACTTGTCGCTCTCAGCATGGGACATGCTAAACCTTGGGAGTTTGATGATTTTCGCCAAGTGTTTCCGTTTATGTTCAAAGAAGCAACTCAAGGTGATAAAACACTTCGCAACCTTAGCAACCTGAGTCAGCTTTTACCTAGTTTATTAAATTCAAATCCCAAGAAGTACTTTGAAGTATTAACACAACGTGACCGAATAATTGCCCAAATCGATGAAGCGTTAGAAAAATGGGATGTTTGGTTGTGTCCAGTTGCTACTACTACTGCGTTTACTCATTGCACGAAAGGTGCGGCTATTAATGTTGATAGTAGAAAAATACCTTATTTGCTGGCGAGTGGCGCTTATACTATGCCTTTTGCTTTTACTGGACACCCTGTTGTGGTGATTCCCATTGGTCAAGATGATACAGGATTACCTATTGGGATACAAGTTGTAGGTAAACGGTGGAAGGAAATGGAATTATTAAATATCGCGCGGCAACTTGCTCAGAGTTTTCAAATTCCACCTGGTTACTAGTTCAGAACAATAAAAGATGCTTCGTTCCTCAGCATGACAAGAGGAGGCTTGATAATTGGGAATATGGTCTTGTGGGATGGGCATCCTTGCCCGTCGTGTAATATACACACCTTGGACGAACAGGCAGGGATGCCTGTTCTACAAGATGTTATTGAAAGGTATGTCAATGTTTGTATTTGTGTGTTGATTAAAGACTTAATGCGTTCCCCAGAGCAAAAGCTGGGAAACGGTAAAAAGCCTTTAGTTACATTTGACCGCTAAAGATAGGCTGAACTTTACGGTCAGTCAATTCCCCCAGGTCATCTGCTACCGTCAAAACACCGGGTTTGCAGCGCTTGACTGTAACAGATACCCCTGTGGCGCCTTCTTGTTCAAGGTCATCGATATAACCTTTGCGAGAGGCACTAGCTTCTGCGGCAGTTAGGAATGGACCGAAATAATAGGTGCAGCGGGGGGACTGAGTTTTAACCTCGACCCACCACGCCATACCAATATTTTGATATACGTTGATCAACAATTCTTTGAAATTATTCCAAACGCTTGTCATGGCTTTCACCAAGTAGATGTTTTGAGTTGTGTGTAAAAGGTACGTTGAAAAAAGTGTGTTTACATTTCTTTATACTCTTTTACTCTAACTTTTTCCAAGAAATTGTCGCTTACTTATCAGGATGTAAGGTATTTACCCAACGTTGACGATAAATTTCGTAAAGTGTCATACCTGCTGCTACGGACGCATTAAGGCTAGGAGTCTTACCGGATAAGGGAATTGACACTAAAACATCACATGCGCGCTGTGTCAGCAAACTAAGACCTTCGCCCTCAGAACCAATAACAATAACGATGGGGCTGAGTTTTTTGTCGTCTTTGGGGTTGCCAAAATCAACTGAGTGCAGTGGAACACTAGCATCATCGGCAGTGCCGTAAATCCAAAAGCCCGCTGCTTTTAAATCTTCTAATGCGCGGCTTAGGTTTGTCACCCTTGAAACGGTAAAGTTTTCTAACGCACCTGCTGCGACTTTCATAACTGTGGAAGTAATACCAGCACAACGTCGTTGTGGTATAACCAACCCGTGGGCGCCAATAGCTTCAGCAGTACGAATAATGGCGCCGAGGTTATGGGGATCGGTGATGCCATCTGCCACCACAATTACTGGTGCATAGCTCTTTTTAAAGGCTTGAGTCATTAAATCATGCAAATCAGCATAGTTATAAGGAGCTACTTGTGCTGCTACTCCTTGGTGATTTGCTTGTTCAGTAATTTGGTCTAGGCGCCTTGGTTCAACTTCATCGATTACTGTACCATTTTCTTTCGCCTGAAGAATTAACGAATGAAAACGGGGATCATAACGTAAACGAGGAGTAATCCAGATACGGTTGAGATGACGTGTACCTTCCAATGCGGTCAAAACAGGGTGACGACCATAAATCATGTCAGTACTTTCTGACTGTATATCTGTATCAAATTCGGCGATATCGTCTTTGACAAATCGACTTGCGGCGCCAATGGAATGTGGAACAACTCGTTTGCCTTTAATTCTTACACCTTGGCGAGTTGGAAGGGCGCTTTCGCCTTTTCGAGCCTCAAATTTGCGACCCTCGAATTTGCGACCCTCGGATTTACTCTCAAATTTACCTTCATATTTTCTACCTTCGTCTCGCTTGCCGTCGAATTGCTTGTTCTCAACTCGCTTGCTATCAATTGGCTTGACTGATGGAACTGAAAATTTACCGTTTAGGCGAGGACTTGGAACGGGACTATCGATATCTCTGTCTCTATTTTTGTCAAATCCCTTTTTCGATAGATTTGGCAGCGATAACTTAGCTTGTGGACGTGGACTAGGAGCGCTACTACCGTTGCCATTAGCTCTTCTTGGATTTCCAACTGAATTTCCAACTACGCGCTTACCCTTAATTTTGAGGGATTGCCCGCGTTGCTGTTCACGGGGGGCGTTAATTTTTTTGGTTTTGTTAGCCATGATAAGTATGATAAGTCCCTAGTAAATAGTGCGTTTCCGGCACTTCTATCACTACAATTGAACCCAAATGCAAGCGCAAAAGGTTTTTTTAGGTAGAAATACCACTGCTTGTTCTAAATATCTGGTTCGATTGATTCGGTCGGTATTTTGTGCAGGAGTTCTACTAAACGCGCTTCGTCAGTTAAATATAAGTAACCAACTAAGGTCTCTAAGCTTGTTGCTTGTTGATATGTTTCGGCACTCACTCGCTTTGGTCTTCCGGTAGTAGCATTGCGGCCTCTACGGACGATTTCTAATTCTAATTCGGTCAATTCTGGTGCTAACGCTTGCAAATGGCGCGCTTGCATCTCCGCTCGTACTTGTGCAACTACCGAGCGATGATAAGTATCAATTCGCTTCGGTGGTAGGAGATAGTACATTCTAAAGTACAGTTCATAAACTGCATCCCCCAAATAGGCTAAAGCAGTAGGAGAAATTTGTCGAAGTTCGGCTAGAGATATTTGAGTCGGTAACTTGTTGCAAGCAGCTTTCAATACTTGGTTCCAAGGGTTATGACGGCACCTACTCTTTGAGTCATCTTCAAATGGTTGTTTCTCCGATAATTTCACAAATTCATCATTCCTCACTGTTTACATATCGCGATTGACGCAGCACAACTTGGGGTAGAACTAAACATTTGGCCCGCAATCTCCCATTACGGGTCAAAAAGGCATCATTAGGGATTACATAAAATTACTTTTAATATCAGACTTTACGATTCAAGCAATCTGTAGATAACACTCTAGCGCATTATCACACTCTAAACAGCTTATTATATCTAAAATTTACGTAAAAATTAAAGCTATCCAGATTTTTGACATCGGATAGCTAGTTGTAATTTGTCGTTACAATCAAG
Organism: Calothrix sp. PCC 7103; assembly: GCF_000331305.1. Taxonomy (GTDB): domain Bacteria; phylum Cyanobacteriota; class Cyanobacteriia; order Cyanobacteriales; family Nostocaceae; genus Dulcicalothrix. The sequence continues at coordinate 4,339,721 of NZ_KB217478.1, forward strand.
CAACAAAGCTACTTGATATTCTCTAAAGCCGCGTCAACACTTGTTTGCAGGGCGAGAAATTTCTCTAGACGTACAAGTTTGACTGTTTGAGTGACGCGGGCGTTGGTGACAATTTGTAAGGTTCCTTCGTTATTCTGTGCCTGCTTGGCGAGTTGCACAAGGGCGCCTAACCCAGAACTGTCTACAAAATCAATTTGTGAGAGGTCTAAGATGATATTCTTTGGACCTTCATCAATTTTGCCTCCAATAACCTTGCGGAATGTCGGTTCAGAGAAGGCATCTAATAAGCCTGTGAGACGGAATAGCTGACAGTTATCCCGAACTTCGCGGGTACCTCGCAGGCTAACGGTTAGGTTTAGTGGTTCAGCAATAACTCCCTCCTCGTCTTAAAACGAACGCTCAAGTATAGATGAATTTGATGCATTTTGTCTATAATAGACCCGAAACAAAGTTAATTGCCAATGGTCAACAAACATTTGCTGTTTATGACTGTCTTGCTTTGCTCATTTCTTCCACAAACTGCTCAAACAAGTAGTCAGCATCGTGGGGTCCAGGACTCGCTTCGGGATGATACTGCACTGAGAATACTGGCAGTTGTTTGTGACGAACACCTGCAACTGTACGGTCGTTCAGGTTTAGATGGCTAACTTCTACAGTAGATGTTGGTAATGAGTCTGGGTTTATGGCAAAGCTATGGTTTTGACTAGTAATTTCTACTTTCGTCGTTAAGCCTGCGGGTTGATTTAAACCGCGATGCCCAAATTTTAGCTTAAAGGTCTCTGCCCCCAACGCGTGACCTAAAATTTGGTGTCCCATACAAATTCCAAACATTGGCTTTTGGGCTTCGAGTAATGCCCTCGTCGTCGCAATACCCTCTAAAACAGTCGCAGGGTCTCCTGGTCCGTTCGAGAGAAATATACCATCTGGGTTATATTTTAAAATCTCTTCTGCACTTGTGGTGGCGGGAACAACAACAACGCGGCAACCGTAAGAAGCTAATCGTCTCAGAATGTTACGTTTTACGCCAAAATCTAAAGCTACAACTGTAAAACTATTTTTTGAATCACTTTTACATTTAGGATTAAATTCCCAAACTCCTGTAGTTGGCTCTGACCATTCGTATACAGATTGTGTTGTTACTTCACGAACAAGATTCAAACCTTCCATATTCGGCGCCGCTTGAATTTGTTCAAGTAATTCGTTCTCGTCGAGAATGGACGTTGAGATACCGCCGTTCATTGCTCCAAAATTACGTATTTTACGAGTTAGTGCGCGTGTATCTATACCATAAATACCAGGTATTTGGTGCTGCTTTAGGTAATCGGACAGTGACTGGGTAGAACGCCAGTTACTAGGACGGTGGCAAATGTTACGAGCAATGGCACCGCGTACCTGTGGACGGTCAGATTCCTCATCAAGAGGATTGACACCAGTGTTTCCCAATTCTGGATAGGTAAAAAGAACTATCTGACCACAGTAGCTGGGGTCTGTCAGGACTTCTTGATATCCTGTCATACCTGTATTGAAGACTACTTCTCCAATAGTGGTACCAATGGCACCAAAAGACCAGCCACGATAAGATGTTCCATCTGCTAGTACGAGTAAAGCAGGTATAGCGTCAGACAGTGACATATGCTGCATTTAGGAAAAAGAGTTAGAGTATTTAAGAGCGAATGGTTCCGATGGTTAATTATGCCATAAGTATATTTATTGGATTTTGTCGAACTAAGGAAAGCAGGTAGAATTTAAACTATAAGAGCAAAAATCTAATTACTTCGATGCGTAACTCGTGGTACCTAATATTAGTTACGATAGCAGTCCTGACTACTAGTTGTGACAACCAAACTCAAACTAAAATTGAAAGGCAATCTGTTTCAATGTCGGCGACTACAGAGACTGACGGTCAAATAGTGGGCAATTCCACTTCAACATCTTCGTCGGCGCCTCAAACCATAGACCAAGCGAAGACGTTTGAGTTAGGTTTAGATAAAGCGGCTGGTGCATATACTATAAGTCAATCGGCTCAATCGGTTAATGATTGGCTGTTAGTAGCTGGTCAATATCAAGACGCAGTTGCGCTAATGAAACAAGTCCAGCGCTCAGACCCTTATCATTCAATCGCACAGCAAAAAATTAGCGATTACCAACAAAGAGCCAAGCAAGCACAACTGAGAACCGTTGCTCCTACTTTCCCTACCCCACAACCCCAAGCGACTCAAGTTGTCGTCGTTCCTGAAATTCTTTCCAAACCACAAGTTCAAGCGAACGCCAAAATTGAAACTGCTCCTAAACCTCAAAAAATTATTGCTCCAGTTTTCGCCCTCAAACCCAAGCAACCACAAGTTGAGCAGCAACTTCAACCAATTATTCCCCCCGAAGCTTTCATCAACCAAGAAACAGAAGAACAAGTAATTACAGTTCCAATTAAGCGCAGGATGGGAGGTACACCAGTTATTGAAGTCAAATTTAACGGCAATCAAAATTTTGAGATGATAGTCGATACAGGCGCCAGTGGAACTGTTATCACTCAAAAAATGGCTGACTCACTTTCAATCGTACCCGTTGGTCAAGCTAAAGCTAATACCGCTAGTTCCAAAGCAGTAACTTTTCCCATTGGTTATGTAAATTCAATGGAAGTTGGCGAAGTCAAAGTTGGACAAATTCCAGTTGCCATCGCAGGAGCAGGACTAGAAACTGGACTATTAGGACACGACTTTTTTGGAGACTACGACATAACCATCAAGCGCGATGTCGTCCAATTTCGACCTCATACTCCCATCGATACTAAGACCGTAGAAACTCAACCAAGCATTCCAATTTATCCCAAGCTGCGCCGCTAGTCAAAATATCGAGTGCTAACTCTGTACCTTTTTGATGCTCACCCCAAGGTACAGCATCGCCAACTTCTAGCGCTAACCCAGCATTAAGCGCAACAACAGAAGTTTGTGCGGTTGTGCCTTTACCCTGCAATACTGCTTTCAAAATATCAGCATTTTCTTCAACATCTCCACCCCGCAGTTCCGTAACAGGCGCCTTTATAAGTCCCAAAGCTTGAGGGTCAACTGTTTTCATCTCTACCTTACCATCACAAAGAACCGCTAAATCAGTTAAATCTCCTAAAGAAGCCTCATCAAGTCCTTCGCGTCCATTTAAAACAATAGCCTTATGCGTTCCTAATTGCAGCATCGCATTCGCAATCGTTTCTAGTAATTTAGGCGTATATACTCCCATTACCTGTCCAGTTGGACGCATTGGGTTTACTAGAGGACCTAGCAAGTTAAATACAGTTCTTACCTTTAAATTCTTTCTAATTCCTGCTACTGCCTTCATTGCTGGATGCCAACCAGGAGCAAACAAAAAACTTATACCTACGGAGTCTACAGCAGCTTGCACCTTATCGCTAGGGGCACTTAAATTTACACCTAAATATTCCAGTACATCTGCGCTACCAACTCGACTTGATGCCGAACGATTACCATGTTTAGCAACTCGCACACCTGCCGTTGCTGCAACAAATGCTACCGCAGTAGAAATATTAAATGTAGAGGCGCCATCACCTCCAGTGCCACAAGTATCAATTAAAGGAGTAGTTGTAGCTTCTATTGACCCTTCGCTTACCGACAGAGATTGTAGAACTTGCGCCATTCCCGCCAATTCGTCGCAAGACACACCCTTGGTTTGAAGTCCAATTAATATTGCTCCTGATAATTCTAGGGGTATAGCTTCGTTCAACCAGCCCTGCATCAACTCAACGGCTTGTTGGCGTGACAATGATTGATGGTCGAGAATTTGTTGAAGTAATGAAGACCAGTTAACTGTAGAAGAGGAGTTTAAAGTGGTAGTCGAACTGCTCATAAACCGCACAGAAATAGTTAGATATCGCAGTTATCGTACCTAATAATCAACCTCTGTTGCTTAACTTATATATGGTTTGTGTATATCTAAATTTTCTATAGTGGTGATTGCTCACCTCCATAGCGACCATTCTTTACTATAATTAATAACACTTAATATTTCTTAATAAAATTTTTGAGTGACAATTTAAGTAATTATGCCTAAATCAAAAAAACAAAAGTTTCCCTATTTACTCGGTTCAAAATGGACATCACAAAAAAAAGTTGATGGCTGGCGACATTTTGAAGTTGTCAACCGTAAAAACCAGGGGAAATGGGTTTATGCCGAAATGGTTTCATCTTGTGACCCGAACGTTCGGTTTTGGACAAATGCAGCAATATTGCAAGACCAAGAACTTTGGCGCCCAGGTTGGTTAACTTTAGAAGATATGGAATTGATCCCCTCAACCCCCCTTAATAAACACGGCTAAGGATTTGCTATTTTTTCTTGTTCCCCCCTTATTAAGGGGCTAGGGGGGATTATTCTCCAATTGTGATAATTATTTACACTCACTGTATTCTCATCACTATTACTCATACTATCATCCTAAATAAGTGGGCTTAAAAGGCTTTTATATTATGGGTTTTAGCCTTTTGTTTATTTAAACTATTTTTATAAAATACATAATATAAAGATATTTTAAAAACATTTTGTAACCTTATTTGCTTTTTTTAAGAAGATATGTGACAAAAAAGAGCTGATTGAGTACAAAAACTTGGAATAAGACTACTATTCACAGAGCAAGTCCCTTTATTTCCTGAGTGAATTGAACAATAATGACACTCATGAACCATCAAAGCTTCAAGACACAAAGTTTTATAAACAAGAATTAAGAGGTAAAGACGTGAAACTAGCAGTTTATGGAAAAGGTGGCATCGGTAAATCTACGACTAGCTGTAATATTTCTGTCGCCTTAGCCAAGCGGGGTAAAAAGGTATTACAGATAGGCTGTGACCCAAAGCACGATAGTACATTTACTCTAACTGGATTCTTAATTCCCACAATTATTGATACGCTGCAAGAAAAAGACTATCACTACGAAGACGTTTGGCCCGAAGATGTAATTTATAAGGGTTACGGTGGTGTCGATTGTGTTGAAGCAGGTGGTCCACCAGCAGGCGCCGGATGTGGCGGTTATGTAGTTGGGGAGACAGTGAAATTACTGAAAGAACTCAACGCCTTTGATGAATACGATGTCATTTTGTTTGATGTTCTTGGTGACGTAGTTTGTGGTGGTTTTGCGGCGCCTTTAAACTATGCTGACTACTGTATGATTGTTACAGACAACGGTTTTGACGCATTGTTTGCAGCTAATCGCATTGCCGCTTCGGTACGTGAAAAAGCACGCACTCACCCATTGCGTTTAGCAGGGTTGATTGGCAACCGTACCAGCAAGCGGGATTTAATAGAGAAGTACATCGAAGCAGTGCCCATGCCAGTTTTGGAAGTTTTACCATTGATAGAAGACATTCGCGTTTCGCGTGTTAAAGGTAAAACATTATTCGAGATGGCAGAACAAGACTCCTCGTTAAATTACGTATGTGACTACTATCTCAGCATCGCCGACCAAATTTTAGCGCGTCCGGAAGGAGTTGTGCCTAACGATGCTCAAGATAGAGATTTATTCTCTTTGTTATCAGATTTTTACTTAAATCCGGGTAAACCCGCAGTCACTAATCCGGAAGAGCAATTAGACTTGATGATTGTATAAATCATTATTTCTTTTCGGGATGGGGCTATATGGCATTCTTTTACAGTTTTACAGAATCGTTGAAACAGAAGTGGTTGCAATTTTTTCAGGCTAACCGTGAATGGATAACCTTGCAGATGCAAGTGGAATCTGTTTACACACCCGATGGTGGCAAACGTCCATCAAGTTACCTGATTTTGGGCGTAGCAAACGCGCTAGAGCCGAAATTAGCTCAGTTGATGTTACCCTTTTCAAAATTGAACCCAGATGCCGATACCCTCGTCGAAGTACTAGGTTTACACTTCGACCCAAATGTTGCACTAGGTAATCATTCCATACCTTATCAGCAAGATAGCAATATGGCTATAAACGAATCAATTGATGAATCGTTGGCTGAACAAGAAAGCCAGTCAATTGACGTTGATGATCCATCAGGAATTCTTACTAGTGGCTTTGAAACAGGAACAGTTAGGAATAGTTTCTCAATCGATGCTGTTGATACCAGTGAGATACATACCATGTCTCTAAATGGTGTTGGCGTCAACGTAGAAGAAACAGCACAAAAATTGTCTTCAGTATCATCAGACGACGATTTTGGTGGTGATATCTCTTTTGACAGTGATTTGCCACTAAAAAATGATAGTTACAACGAACTTGAAGACCTCAACACTTCAGATGACGACCACGGATTTAGCGACGTGTTAATCGACGTTTGGAGTGAGGAAACAAAAACTCAGAATAACGTTGATGGGGATTTCGGCGCTAGTTTTGAAGAAGACTCAGAAATAGCTCGTCTCTTCCCCAACGGATAAGAGTTAGGAGTTGTAGAGACGCGAAATTTCGCGTCTGTACAGAGTTAGGAGTTAAGAGTTAGGAGTTAGGAATTAAAAACCCAGCACCAAACACTCAGCACTCAGCACTCAGCACTCATAACTCATAACTCATAACTAAAACAAGGGAACTTTTAAAATGACTGTTGCAGAATCACAAGCTTTAACATTCGACTGTGAAACCGGCAATTACCACACTTTCTGCCCAATTAGCTGTGTAGCCTGGTTGTACCAAAAAATAGAGGATAGTTTCTTTTTAGTTATTGGTACAAAGACTTGCGGTTACTTTTTGCAAAATGCGATGGGGGTAATGATTTTTGCCGAACCTCGTTATGCAATGGCAGAGTTAGAAGAAGGTGATATTTCTGCCAAACTCAATGATTACGAAGAGTTAAAGCGATTATGTACACAAATTAAACGTGACCGTAACCCCAGTGTAATTGTTTGGATTGGCACCTGCACTACTGAAATTATTAAAATGGATTTAGAGGGTTTGGCGCCTAAGCTTGAGGCTGAATTAGGCATTCCCATAGTAGTAGCGCGTGCGAATGGTTTAGATTATGCTTTCACACAGGGCGAAGATACAGTATTAGCAGCAATGGCAGCACGTTGTCCAGATAAGGCGCCTGTAGCACAAACCGAAAAAGAAGAACGCGGTTTGTCTAAACTACTTAATTTTGGCAAGAAGAAAGAAGAAATAGTTCAAGAAGAATCTGAGTATGTAGCCCATCCACCCTTAGTATTATTCGGTTCACTCCCTGACCCCGTAGTTACACAGTTAACACTTGAACTGAAAAAACAAGGCATTAAAGTTTCAGGTTGGTTGCCCGCAAAAAGATTTACAGAATTACCAGTATTAGAAGAAGGTTATTACGTTTGTGGTGTAAACCCATTCCTTAGCCGTACAGCTACCACCTTAATGCGGCGCCGTAAGTGTAAATTAATAGGCGCCCCCTTTCCAATCGGTCCCGACGGCACACGCGCTTGGGTAGAAAAAATTTGTTCGGTATTTAACATAACACCCAAAGGTTTAGACGAACGCGAAGCGAAAATTTGGGAAGGTTTAGAAGACTACGTAAAATTGATACGTGGTAAATCAGTATTTTTCATGGGTGACAACCTGCTAGAAATATCTTTAGCGCGTTTCTTAGTGCGTTGTGGCATGACCGTCCAAGAAATAGGCATTCCCTACATGGACAAACGCTACCAAGCAGCAGAACTATCAATGTTAGAGCAAGCTTGTAAAGATATGGGCTTACCATTACCATCAATAGTTGAAAAACCCGACAACTACAACCAAATTCAGCGCATTAATGAAAGAAAGCCAGATTTGGTAATTACCGGAATGGCACATGCAAACCCATTAGAAGCGCGTGGTATTAACACTAAATGGTCAGTAGAATTTACATTCGCCCAAATTCACGGCTTTAGTAACGCACGCGACATCCTAGAACTAGTAACTCGTCCACTACGTCGCAACAACAACCTCAAAGACTTAGGTTGGGACAAATTAGTTAAAGAAGCTCATGTATAAATTTCTCTTCTAGAGCAAATCTTACACAGTAAATCTTGTGGAGCGGGCATCCCTGCCCGCCCCATGATTGTTTTTATCAGAGCTACGGCGCCGTTTGCAGTATAAAAATAATTAAAAATGGTTCTTCCTTACTTGTTATGCTAAACACCTCTAAAAATAAGCTTGAAACCTTTACTGGACAAAGATAGTAGCCATTAGTCTTAACGTTCTCCCTTTTGTGTGCAATCTAGACTATAACTGCCTGAAAGCCTTGATTTGAAAGGAAATTTCTGATTTTTAGTTTTAAGTTCAGCATAACACCTACGGAAGAGCCTTAAAAATAATTATTCATATATTAGAAAACTGGACTGCACAGGCTTTCCGGCCTGTGCTACAAGAGTTGGTTATTTTTCAGTAGCGATGATGTGTAGGTCGATGTTTTGGTGTCGTATTAGTTCCATTAGGCGTTGGGTGAAGGAGCGTTTAAAAAATCGCTTCCATCCGGACTGTTGACTTTCACCGATAACTATTTGAGTAATGTGAAGGTCAGATGCTATTTTGGCTATTTCTCCAGCTACGCTATGACTGTTAGCTTTGACGAATTCACCACCAAATTCTTTACAGAGTTTTTCACAGGTTTCTATGTGTAAACTTTCTTGCTTGCTTAAAAAACGGTCGGGATCTGCAACAAATACTGTGTACAAAGGTGCATTCATATAGCTGGCAATTCTGGCGCCTCGACGTAATAATTGCATCGAATTAGGATATGTAGAAATACAAACTAAAACTCTTTCGTGGATATTACAGCTTAACCCAGTTAAGTTAGAAGCGTTTCCATCGTCTTCTACTGTATCTGCAACTTCCCGTAACGCGAGTTCTCGCAGTGCAATTAAATTACGTCGCTGGAAAAAATTCTCTAGTGACTGCTCAATTTTATCGAGTCTGTAAATTTTACCTTCTCGTAATCTTTCTTCTAAAGTTTCTGGTGTGACATCTATTACTACCACTGCATCTGCTTCATCGAGCAGACGGTCGGGGATACGTTCGCGAACTACAACACCTGTAATCCTTGCAACTAAATCATTTAAGCTTTCTAAGTGTTGAATATTAACAGTTGAGTAAACGTCTATTCCTGCTTCCAAAATAACTTCTACATCTTGGTAACGCTTTTCGCGCGCTGAACCAGGGACGTTGCTATGAGCTAGTTCGTCTACTAAAACTAGTTGTGGGCAGCGTTCTAAAACTGCATCGGTGTCAAACTCTTCTAATGTGATGTTTTGGTAAAAAATAGCTTTGCGCTGAATTGTTTCGAGTCCAGTCGCTTTTTCAGCTGTTTCTTTACGTCCGTGGGTTTCAAGAATACCAACAACTACATCAATTCCTTCTGCTTTGAGTTGATGCGCTTCTTCAAGCATTTTATAGGTTTTGCCTACACCAGGTGCCATTCCAATAAAAATTTTATGCTTACCGCGTCGGGCAGGACGTATGTAGGTATTGTTAGGGGAAGGGGAGGCTGAGGAATGATACATAGTAGTTTGAGGTAACTAACTTTATATTAAAGCTGCTGGCTTGTCAAAGATTTCGTAAACTAATGTCAGTATTTTTAAAGTACAGTCACTTGCTAGCAGTCAGGCGCCAACCCGAAGGTCTGCATAGTGCAATATTGTTGGTAACTTAGTAATATAGGGACGTTTGTTTATATTTTCTTGTCAAAACAAAATAAATATATTGCTATGTCTAGTGGGGATTTCGGAAATTGGCGAAAATAGAAGTTATTCGGCGGTTCAACGGATTTATATATTCATACTCAACGTTTATCTTGAATACAGCGACAAATAAAGTTGAATGTGAGGATAGTATCATGAACATGCAAGAATTTGAATCTCAATACCGCGACGCAATGGCTGAAACCCTTAATGAATTACAGACGGCTGTTTTACTACTTGCACAAGTACAGCGTAAAATTTCCCAAATTGGCAGTTCTGTACAGAGCTTAAGCCAAAGCGTCGAGGAATATATTACCAATCAAACACCTAATTGATAATGAGAGAAATTAGCTATACTAATTTGAGTGATGAGCTAACTCCTCTTCAATTGCTGCCACTAGTTCGTTAAGATTGACTGGCTTTACGAAGTAACGACAGGCGCCTAATTTTATTGCTTTATCTTGGTCAGCTTTAAATGCGAAAGCTGAAACAACGATAATAGGTATTTTTGAATACTTCGGGTTCTGCTTTATTTCTGTTAAAATTGAATAACCATCAACATCTGGCAATTTTAAATCTAAAAGAATCAATTCTGGTTTAAATCGCTCGACTGTTGAAAAAAATTCTGATGCTTCAGGCAGACCAATAACATCGTAATTAAAATAAGCTAAATAATCACTTAGCAACATTCTATTCATATCGTTATCTTCTATCAACAGAATACGTCTAGAAGGATATGACTTGTATTTTTGTTTAGTTTCAAGTAATTGCGCTGTCATTTCTCCCTATTCAATTAGGTAAAAACTCAACGATAACTACTGGACTCAAATATAACTGCACAAAACTCGTTGAATTTCTTATATTTAGTTATTTATTTCATGCAGCCTGAAGTAATGACAACAATTTACATATAGAATTATCTATTTTAACCAATATTAACTCAATTTTTAAATTTAAGCAAAGTTTCTAAATTAACTTACTATCCAAGCACAGAAGGCAGTTGAGGCATATTATTGCTTAATACAAAAAATATCAATCGATTTTTCTAAAAAATCATATTTACGATAAGAATATCTTATAATTATTCTTTTGTATTGGCACCTTACCCTGAATATTTACAGTTAAAATTTCTCTACCTGTTTTAATGGGTATCGTGCAGCAAAAGCAATGAATACTAATACTAAAGCAATACCTGTAGAAGGTTCTGGTACTTTTCTTGTTTGTTTTGGTGCTTGTAATTTCCAAGTAACTTGGTTAGTTGCTGAAAAATTTGTATTATTACTAAGAGCAACAGGCTTTATCGTTTCTAGCTTATAAAGATATACAGTTCTACCACTAATATCTTCTTGGATAACTTTATTTGCTTCTCTGACTTCATTGATGGTATCTTTAGCTTCTGCAAGTAAACGAGATTCAAGTTCATTCTTATTTTCAGGGTTTTTACTAAATAAGTTTGAGCGCAAAGCCACTAACTCATCAAGTTGAGTATCGATACTTATATGATTTTTTTCATTATTATTTGGTTTTAATTGCTCTGCAAATGAAATATTTTGTAACGATGTTGCTTGGGCTGGTAAAGAAAAACTACCCAATATTAAGATTACAACTAGGTTAATACTTGTTGTAAAAATTGTACTTAAATTTCTCATAAGCAATTAAGTTAGCTATAGAAACCTGGTTTCGTAGAAGTTACCGGGTTCCTTTGGTTTAATATAATACGATATTATTCAGTAATACTCCCGTAGTCTAGCTTGGAAATACTGAAATTTCAGGCAAACTTTATAAACTTATTATTAATTCCCAATAAAGTATTCGTAAACTATCGTAGAAATTCGGCTATACGTTGAACCGCTATTTCCAAAATTAGAGGTTCCCGAACAAGCGCAAAACGGACGTAACCTTCTCCTGACTTACCAAAACCTGCACCTGGTGATGCAGCTACACCTGTTTCTTGGACAAGTTTTGTGCAAAATTCGATTGAGTTATGGCGCCAAGCAGGAGGTAGTTTTGCCCAGACATACATTGTTGCTTGGGGTATTGGTACATGCCAACCAATATTATCTAAAGCACCGATAAAAGCATCACGGCGCCTTTTAAAAGTTGCAACAGCAGTTTCAACACCTGTTTGGGGGCCAGTTAAAGCAGCAACGGCGCCGTTTAGAATTCCTCGATACTGGTTAAAGTCAACGGCAGCTTTAACTTGACGCAACGCACGAATCAAGTCCGCGTTGCCAATAGCGAAGCCAATACGGAAACCTCCCATATTATAAGACTTCGAGAGCGTAAAAAATTCAATCGAAACGCTTTTTTCTGGGTCAGCTTGAAATATTGATGGGGCTGTAGAAACGTTACATGTAACATCTCTACATTCGTCGGCAAATATTAAATCAACGTAGGGAAAATCATGAACGAGAACAATATTATGCAGTTGGCAGAAGGCAACTGCTTCTTTAAAGAATGATAGTGGCGCCGTTGCAGCGGTTGGATTATGTGGATAACTTAACACCATCATCCGCGCCTTATTAAGTACATCGACGGGAATATCTGAAAATATAGGTAAAAATTCATTTTCCGCGCGCAGTGGCATTGGATAAATTAATCCTGAAGCTAAATAGACTCCACCTGCATGAGAAGGATAACCAGGGTCTAACAATAAAGCATAATCACCAGGGTTAAGAATTGCCAGAGGTAAATGAGCGGTTCCTTCCTGTGAACCAATTAAAGGTAATACTTCAGTTTCTGGGTCAATGGAAATACCGAACTTTTGCTCATACCAAGTTGCCGCAGCAGTACGAAATGCTATCGTGGCGCCGAAAAGTAAGTAACCATGAGTTGATGGGTCATCTAATGATTTTGCGATAGCATCAATAACATGTGGTTGTGCCGCTAGGTCAGAAGAACCCAGCGACAAATCAATCAATTCTTTGGAAGCTGCCAAAGCTTTGGTTTTAGCAGTGTCCATATCCGCAAACACATTACTTTGCAGAGGTTGTAGACGTTCAGCGAACTGCATTTCGGTATCTTGCATAACATTCAACTATATTATGCATCATAGAAACCGGGCTTCTAGAGAAATATTTGCTCTTAAACTTAATTTCCTTAAAGAAGCCCGGTTTCTCGCAAGCTAATTTAGATGACTATCAATGAAGTTAAACAGCTTGTCTTTACCAATGGCGCCTTCAGTAGCAGCTTTTAGTTGACCATCTTGAACTATCCGAAAGGCAGGTACACCTTCAATTTGGTACTGCTTGACAGTAGTAGGATTAGGGTCAACTTCCATTTTAACTACTTTCAGACGGTCGCCATAAGTATTGGCGGCATTGTTCACCGTCATAGTCATTAACTTGCAAGGACCGCACCAAGAAGCCCAGAAGTAAAGTAATACGGGCTGCTCAGATTTCAAAACTTCTGTTTCAAACTCAGTATCAGTGATAGTAATTACACCCGTACTCATGTGCTTCTCCAATCAGGTGATATCGTTAATAATTTACACATAACTTAATGTATAACAAACTTGCCCATATTCCCAAGCTATTCACGATTTTTTATTCCTTGAGCGAGTAAAATCGTAAACAAAAAGTTTGCATACCATGAATAACTATAAAGAATTATTTACGATTGGTCACTCAAACCATAGTAGCGAAGCTTTTATTCAATTACTCAAGCAACACGAAGTAACAGCCATTGCGGACGTGCGTTCGCATCCCTATAGTCGTCAAAATCCCCAATTTACCCAAGCTGCTCTCAAAGCGACTTTGCTCGAAGTCGGTATTTACTACGTTTTTCTAGGTAAAGAGTTAGGTGCCAGGTCAAATAACCCTAACTGTTATGTAGATGGTAAAGCTTTGTACGAAAGAATTGCTGCGACCGAAGAGTTTGCCATTGGTGTACAGCGTTTGCTCAAAGGCGCCCAAAAGCATCGAATAGCGTTAGTGTGTGCCGAAAAAGACCCCATGACATGTCATCGTGCCATTTTAGTGTGTCAAAACCTACGTCATCACGACATAAAAATTAACCATATATTAAGTAACGGTACACTTGAATCGCAGCAGCAACTAGAATCCAGACTGTTACAAAAATTCGGATTGCAAGACGAACAAGTTAATCAACCAATACAGCTATCTTTATTTACAGACATAAATTCTGTAGAAACACCAATGTCAAATAGTACCTTAGAAGACAGACTGAAAATTGCATATCATCAGCAAAGCCAAGAAATAGCATATCAAGAAAAAAAATATGACCCATCAAATTAATATATACACAATTGGTTTTACTAAAAAATCCGCTCAACAATTTTTTGAAACTTTAACTAAAAATGGTATAAAACGAGTTATAGATGCAAGATTGAATAATAATTCTCAATTAGCAGGGTTTACCAAAAAAGCCGACTTTGAGTATTTTCTCAATAAGATAAGCAATATTGAATATGTTCATTTATTAGAACTGGCGCCGACTCAAGAAATATTAGACACGTATAAAAAGAATGGTGGTGACTGGGAAACTTACGAACGCGAATTTTTAGCATTAATGCAACAGCGTGCAATAGAAAAGCAGCTTTCACCAGATATTTTTGATGCTGGATGTATATTATGCAGCGAAGCAAGTCCTCAACACTGCCATCGGCGCCTCATTGTCGAATACCTACAGCAAAAGTGGAACAATATAAATATACAACACCTTTAAACTACTCTCATCTTGTGGAGCGGGCATCCCTGCCCGCCCTTACAAAATTAATCAAGTAATTAGGCTAGTACCGCTCGGCGTAAATGTATATACCTTTTTCAAGAGTTATAAACCGTAACTTTTTCGTTGATTTCAATGGTATGCTTACTTGCGCCAAGCGGTACTAGAATTCTCACCTGTGGTATGTAGTATGATTCATAATTGTGTTGCCAAATAAAAACTCTAAATAAGGTTTATGAATTGAGTTGTTCTCGCGAATTATAGTTTTACAATTTATGTATAGCAGTCCTAAATCATTTGTGTTCACGGAGTGAGCGCTTGCGCTAAACCTGCACGTTGTAGAGACGCGACATGTCGCGTCTCTACATTTAGGAATTTTTTACAATTCATCTAGGACTGCTATATAACTGCTAATGTATTAAATTTACTTTCTCTCGAATTTGATTTATTACTTGAGAAGGTAATGGCGCATATCCTAGGGTGGGAGCAATTTTTTGTCCTTCAGTTAATGACCAGCTTAAAAAGTATTTCAAACTCGCACCTTTGTCCGGGTTATCATACTTCTTATAAACTAATAACCAAGTATAAGCAACGATGGGATAAGAATTGGCGCCGTCTGGGTCAGTGATAAAGACACGTAGATTATCAGGCAATTTTACAAAATTTAGTGTTTGAGTAAACGAGCTTATTGTTGGTTGAATAAATTGTCCTGCTTTATTTTCTAAGGTAGCCATTTTGAAATTATTATAACTAGCGTAAGCGTACTCTAAATAACCAATTGAACCAGAGGTTTGTTGAATTTGAGCTTCGGGACTTTCTGAACCCTTGGCGCCTGCTCCTGTTAAAAAAACAGGTTGTGCAGGAATTGGCGTTAAAGATAATATAGGTGTGCAAGCCGATAATATAATCGTTATTGCTACGATAGTATTTATTATATTTTGGTTACGCATTGTTAATTATGCAGTTAAAGAACAGGCAGGATGCCTGTTTCACATATAAATTAATTATCCTTTACATCTGTTGTTATCCGTTGCCTATCCGTTACATCCGTTTTAATCCGTTGCTCAGTTTGCCTTTTTGATAGGAAGTTTCGCAATGCTTCCATGTATAGGTAATATACTGCTGTTAAATATAAAGTTAGGATCTGTGAAAATACCAGTCCCCCTACTACGGCTATACCAAGTGGGCGCCTATGTTCTTCATTTCAATCATGGGCAGCAATCGAGCGTGCATATCGTATAATTAAGAGCTATTATTACTTTATATCGCGTTTGAAACCAGCTTTGGTAAAATCAAGAGTAGTGTTTTGCGTGCAAAATATAAATAGCTATATGGTATAAAAATTATGAATACTACTGAAATTCGCCAGCAAATAAACAAAAATTTAGATAGATTATCATCTGAACGGCTTGACCTCGTAGCTGAATTTATAGAATATCTGGCAGATAAGGAGAGTCAAGACGCAACCCAGGAATTACTTGATACACCAGGGTTTCTTGAATCTTTTGAGCGTGCTAAAAAAGACATAGCCGCAGGTAGGGTTATTAATTGGAGAAGTGTGCGTACCGATGTATGAAGTAATTTTGTCATCTGAAGCACAAGAAGTTTATGCTTCAGCAGAGCAAGCATTAGCAAAGAAAATAGCAAGGTGTTTGGAGCAACTGGAAAAAAATCCGAGTTATCATCCTAATATCAAAGCACTTAAGGGTGATTTGGCAGGTTACTACCGCTACCGTGTTGGTGATTACCGGGTTTTTTATCAGATAGATGAAGCTAATAACCTAGTTATTGTAAATACAATTCTTTATCGAGGTGATGCATATTAAATTGTTTTAATAACCTCATTTATTTATTTAGCTTAAGTTTTGGGGCGCTGTATTTTGCGTACATTTGTATGGTGGGCAATGCCCACCCAGCCCTTTCAATGCGAACATTAGCACTACTAGAGCGGTGCCCAAAAGCCGCTTCTAGTATAGATTATTCAGTGCCACATCAAGGTATTCTTGACAATATCAATGTTATGATGCGTCAAAATGTTATCCACAGTGTTTGAGCAATTTGTAGAAGAAAGTCCCATAAGTGTGATGGCACGAGTTTTAATGGAACGTATTTTTATGCCAGAACGCTTAGATCAAATATTTGAAGCTCACGCGACTATTCAATATCAACAAGATTTATTGTTTTCAAGCCAAGTAGATTTAATGAGTTTGGTTGTATGTGGGATTCATAAGTCAGTTCATGCTGCTTATAGAGCAAAAGCAATAGAAAAAATCGTCAGTACAACAGCATTATATAACAAGCTATCTGGAATTGAATTGAGTGTAAGTCAAGCATTGTTAAGAGAAACAGCAAGCGATTTAATGTATCTAGTTCAAGCAATGGGTGGAGAACAAGCAGATTTATTGCCAGGATATAAACTTAAATTTGTAGATGGAACTTGCCTTGCGGCAACAGATCACAGACTCGATGCCATTCGTGCTTATGCAGCAAAAGCTCTACCAGGTAAGGCAATAGCAATATTAGACCAATCATCAAAATTAGTCACAGATATTTTTCTAGTTGAAGATGGTCACGCTCAAGAGCGCGCGTCATTTGACCAAATACTATATGTAGTTAAACCA
>NZ_KB217478.1:4356760-4542277 GCF_000331305.1 Calothrix sp. PCC 7103
ACTCGAAGTTAGTTATAACAGAAAGCATATTTTTATTAACTGCTTGTTGCACATAACATCTCTGACAAGATGGTTATTTTCCATGTCAACTATTTATCAAATATGATGTTTTTATCTAAGCAAAAGTTATGAATAAAATTGTATTCTATAAGATGTGTAAATAAGAAAACGCATTTACCACTTTGAGAGTTATTGTATTTAATATTCTATAAAAAATACCTTATTCAAAAGCAGCTAATGACTTGAGTTTTTAATACATATGCTCATAGTGCAGCTTGACTAAAGTAGTAGCCTGGTTGAAACAGCAAAAAAGCGTAAATTTAATAAGACTTTCCCTTCTGCCATCTGCCATCTGCCATCTGCCTTGCTGCACTAGTTCGCTAGTTCGCGTTGAAAGGGCTGGCAATGCCCACCCTACAACCTCCCAAAACTAATGACATGAACTACTAGTGGTAACGTCTTTGAAAAATATCTCGCACCCGGAGAAATGTTAGATGTAGAACCAGGCGCCTGGTTATGGAAAGATTGAACTGTACGGATGGAAACAGTAACAGTCTATGACTTATCATCCTCCGGCGCCACTTATGTGCAACGCAAGTAGGTGGCAACTCTAACTTTAAATAAACTTTGTATTTTGACTGTTTACTGTGAAATTATTGTAAATTTTTGATTCTATATTTAGTTATTCTTAAATTCTGGGAACTGTATATATAGTAATAATATACATATACTATTCTTATGTATACACAGGTTATCTGCCTAGCGAACTCCCGGAAACGTGGCGACCGATGCATTGCTGGTATCGAGCTTAGTACAGGAAGATGGGTTCGTCCCGTCACAAATTTAGATGATGGTCGCATTCCTAGTTATATTAGACTTATACAGGGTAACGAACCAGCATTACTCGATATATTAGAAATTCCTTTATCAGAAACAGGCCCAAGTTTTGGTTTTGCAAGTGAGAATCGGTTAATTTTACCTGGAATGTGGCGTCTCGGAGGAAAGGTAGAGCCAAGCGAGTTAATAAAGTACACATACAACCTGTATAACCAAATTCTTCACAACACGAAAAAATACGTTTTAATTCCTTATCTACAGTCTCAACCAGTTGAACGCAGACAAACGCTGCAACTAGTACATGTTTCAGAGTTTGAGGTTAAAAATACTGAGAGAGTTAGAGGTGGAAGTTCGTGGAAGGGTACTATTATCGGAAAAGGTGGAGAATATTTAGCAGATGCGAATATAACAGATCCTGTGTTCGTTGAAAAACTCGACGCTGGTTATCGTCCAAAAACACCTTGTTTCGTTGCCGTTAGCTTAAGTATGCCTTGGCGTCCATCTGACTGGGAAGGTGAAGACCCTTGTTGGAAGTTAATAGCTGGTGTAATAGAAGCAAACGACGTACAAGCATCAACAGAGGCGCCTAAATATATAAATCTTAATACAAATATCTGAGGGGGTGACGAAAACCCCTAAACATGAGACACAGCAGGAGTTTTAAGCAAGTGTGCCATAAAAAGATAAACACAATTTTCAGGCTTTATTGATTCTATTATCAATAACCTTAGTCTAAAAGTCTTATTTTTCGTTGGGTAAGGTTCTAAATTTACTTTTATATTTTTCTGGCTAACTCTTCTATAATCCTTGCTGCGTAAAGCTTTTAACCTAGATTGTCACTCCCTTAGTACAAATATTCAAAACAAACCTGAATTTTACACAGCAGAATGTTTATATACACTTAATGGACAAACTCCAATTAATTTTACATCCGATAGTAAAACATTAACCGCGCGCAGTCATGATACAGAAATAAATACTGTAAAGCTTTGGAACATCGATGCAGGTAAGTTAAGCAAAACACTTCAAATTCTTGCTAGTGATTTTTCTCCTAGTATAGTAAATCATGATAATGCCATGCTTGTAAATATAGCTGATGGTGATACTATTCAGTTATGGAATACAAATGAAGGTCATTTAATACGCTGCTTTGTGGATAATACATCTAATACAATATTATCAGTAGCATTAAGCAAAGATGGAAGTTATATCGCCACTGCAAATAATTCAATTAAAATTTGGAAGCAAGATACTAGTAAACAGCTAGTACATCAACTCGATGTGAAATCAGATGATAACTGTATTCACACATATAGTAATATTCAATTTAGTCCAAACTGTGAAATTATTGCTAGTAAAGTCGAGACAGATTTTAATACATTTGTCGCATTGTGGAATGTTAAAACAGGAGAGTTAATTAATCGTGTAGGCGCCGGAGATTATATAAATACTTTTGCCTTCAGTCCTGATAATAAACAAATTATCACAGTAAATCAAGATGGGACAATTAGATTTTGGAATTTAGAAACTTTTCAACCTACTTTTAATCTGCTTGGACATAAAGCATCTATTAACTGTATTTGCTTTAGCTCAGATAATAAAATCATTGCTACTGCAAGTCAAGCCGAAATAAAGCTTTGGAGCGTCGCTTCATGTAACTTAGTACTAACCATCGATAATTATACAGATAATATAAATTCAATAATTTTTAGCCAAGATGGACAATTAATAGCAAGCAGTAGTAAAGATAATCAAATCAAGCTATGGAAACTAATTAAATCACACCAAAAAAACTTTAATTATAAGAAAATGATGTGTGATATTAGCATGATTCCATTTTAAATTATAAAAGTTTAATCAAAATATAAAAATGTCATTCAATCCTAAAAATGTCTGTCATGCTGAACGCAGTGAAGCATCTCTTTAACTATCGAAACTTTTAAGATTCTAGAATGACAAATAGAAAATTAAGTACATTTACTATCATATTTAAGATTCTTCACTACGTTCAGAATGACAAATAGAAAATTAGGTACGTTTACAATCATATTTAAGATTCTTCACTACGTTCAGAATGACAAATAGAAAATTAGGTACGTTTACAATCATATTTAAGATTCTTCACTACGTTCAGAATGACAAATAGAAAATTAGGTACGTTTACAATCATATTTAAGATTCTTCACTACGTTCAGAATGACAAATAGAAAATTAGGTACGTTTACAATCATATTTAAGATTCTTCACTACGTTCAGAATGACAAATAGAAAATTAAGTACGTTTACAATCATATTTAAGATTCTTCACTACGTTCAGAATGACAAATGAGAAATTAATTAATAGCAATTTCTCTAAAAGAGTGAAGTATACTATAAAACTTATCAAAATCAAAACTTACAGGGTCAATTCTTTGTCCTGAACGGTCAACTGCACGGTGAGTAGTAATGCGTTCATCAGGAACATCGCTTTGTGCAACTAACCAAGCTAAGGAATTATACTGCTCATCTGTATAACCACTGTGACTGGACACATTTTTATCCCATGCATCGGGTGGTGTCTCTAACGAAACATGATAAGCAAAGTTGTTTACAGAAGGTTTTAAAGTTGGGTTAGTTTGTACTGTTTCGGGGCCATTAAGACCATCAAATACCGAGTTGCCGGCGCCGAACGCACGTTTATCTGGCGGAACGAGATAAACAACTAACCCATTACGTGCGATTAAAGTATGGTAGCTAACTTGTCTGTTTTCGTCCTGTGAATTATTGCTTCTAAACGTATTAACAGCGCTTTGTGCAGAATTTGTAGTTTCGTGGAGAACTATAATTGGTGGATTGTTAATAGGAGTACCATAAACATCAGTAGCGAACCTATCCCCATAATTACTTGGGTCTGCCCAGGCAACTACATATTTAGGTGTGTAACTTTTAAATCTATAAGTAGTAGTGAACGTGCGTTTAGGCACCTTTTTGCTAGCTGGGGTCTTTTTTGGTGCAGTCTGTGCAGTCTGTGGAGGAGTTGCTGCTGCAGGAGTTGTTGGTACAGGCGCCAAAGAAGCTTGTGGAGCTTGATTATTTACGGGTTTATTTGGTGCTTGCGCTGCGGGAGGTTTAAGATCAGATTGATACTGCACCTTGGCTGGACTCCAAGCTGACTGTTCCGAACTAGAATCAGAATTACCTAGCTTATCCGAACTAGATACGTCTTTGCTGCCAATAAAAAACACAATCACACCCAAGACTACTAAAGAAATAGCCAGCATTCTAGTTATCCAAGCGCTATCTCGCATTTCTAATAATTACCCATGCTACTCTATGTAATTTTAGTATCAAGCCTTAGTTATAAATAGGCAACTTATATACAAGCAAATAAATTAGTTAACTTATCTTACTGTATGTTGGGTTACGTTCCTCCACCCAACATACAATAAAAAATGTAGCTTATAATACTGTTTTTCGTAATATCAGTATTTAAACGGATAGATATGCTTGTTGGGCAAGCAAAACCTTTAAACATTTCAGTAGAAATTCAGTTACTCAAAAACCCTAAAAATTAGTGACAATATTAAATTAAGTGGAATATTTCTACTGTTGACGTAATTTGAACAGAAAGTATGCCTAATTCCTTTCTCGAACACTTACATAGTCCCAACCGTCCGGTCATAGTGTTTGACGGTGCGATGGGTACGAACTTACAATCACAAAACCTGACTGCTGATGACTTTGGTGGCGCCGAGTACGAGGGCTGTAATGAGTACCTTGTCCACACGAACCCCGAAGCGGTGGCAAAAGTCCACCGTGACTTTTTAGCAGCAGGCGCCGATGTTATCGAAACGGATACTTTTGGTGGTACATCTACTGTACTTGCTGAGTATAACCTGCAAGATAAAGTTTATTACCTCAACAAAACGGCGGCAGAACTGGCGAAACGTTGTGCTGAGGAATACTCTACACCAGAGAAACCTCGTTTCGTTGCTGGTTCGATGGGTCCAGGTACTAAGTTACCAACATTGGGACATATCGCCTACGACACGATGAAAGATGCTTTTGCTCAACAAGCTTCAGCGCTTTGGGATGGTGGTGTAGATTTATTTATTATTGAGACATGTCAAGACGTGCTGCAAATTAAAGCTGCACTCAACGCTGTTGAAGAAGTGTTCGCCAAAAAAGGTGACAGGCGCCCGATAATGGTTTCTGTAACGATGGAAACAATGGGGACAATGCTAGTGGGAACGGAAATTAATGCCGTTGTAACTATTTTGGAACCATATAAAATAGATATTCTCGGTTTAAACTGCGCTACAGGCCCCGACTTGATGAAACCACACATCAAGTATTTATCGGAGCATTCGCCGTTTATAGTTTCTTGTGTGCCAAACGCGGGTTTACCCGAAAACGTTGGTGGACAAGCGCATTATAAGCTTACGCCGATGGAACTGCGGATGTCGTTGATGCATTTTGTTGAAGACCTGGGTGTCCAAGTGATAGGGGGTTGCTGTGGGACAAGACCAGCGCATATTCAACAGCTTGCAGAAATAGCAAAAGAGCTTAAACCTGCTGAACGTCATCCACAGTTAGAACCTGCGGCAGCGTCAATATACAGCACGCAAAATTATACTCAAGATAATTCCTTTTTAATTGTAGGAGAGCGACTCAACGCCAGCGGTTCTAAGAAATGCCGCGAAATGCTTAATGCTGAAGACTGGGACGGACTTGTGTCGATGGCACGCGCGCAAGTTAAAGAAGGCGCCCACATTCTGGATGTTAACGTAGACTATGTAGGACGTGACGGTGTGAGAGACATGCACGAGTTAGTATCCCGCATCGTTAATAATGTAAACTTGCCTTTAATGCTTGACTCCACCGAATGGGAAAAAATGGAGTCAGGATTGAAAGTAGCAGGTGGTAAGTGTATTCTTAACTCTACCAACTACGAAGACGGCGAAGAAAGATTTTTTAAGGTATTGGAACTCGCTAAGAAATACGGCGCCGGAGTAGTTATTGGTACAATTGATGAAGAAGGAATGGCCCGCACCGCTGATAAGAAATTTGAAATAGCCCAGCGTGCCTATCGTGCAGTAATTGAATATGGTATACCTGCACACGAAATATTCTTTGATACATTAGCTTTACCTGTTTCTACTGGTATTGAGGAAGATAGAGAAAATGGAAAGGCAACAATAGAGGCAATTAAAAGGATTCGTGAGAATTTACCTGGTTGTCACTTTATGCTTGGTGTATCGAATATTTCCTTTGGTTTGAACCCTGCCGCGCGGATAGTGTTAAACTCAATGTTCTTGCATGAAGCAATGCAAGTAGGAATGGATGGAGCAATAGTCAGTCCCAATAAAATATTACCGCTTGCGAAGATTGAAGCAAAGCATCAAGAAGTTTGCCGCGATTTAATTTATGATAATCGCAAGTTTGAGAATGACATCTGTGTATACGACCCTCTCACAATACTTACTACCTTATTTGAAGGGGTAACAACCAAACGCGAAAAAGGTGTTGACGAAAATCTCCCTGTTGAAGAGCGTCTCAAACGTCATATTATTGATGGTGAGCGCATAGGTTTAGAAGATGCTTTAAAACAGGCACTCTTAAAACACCCAGCTTTGGATATTATCAATATATTCTTGCTCGACGGCATGAAGGTAGTTGGTGAGTTGTTTGGTTCCGGACAAATGCAGCTACCATTTGTACTACAGTCAGCCGAAACCATGAAGTCAGCAGTAGCTTTCTTAGAACCGTTTATGGAGAAAAGCGAAACTGAGGATGCAAATAGTGGCAAAGGAACGTTTATTATTGCCACTGTGAAAGGAGACGTTCACGACATCGGCAAAAACCTAGTAGACATTATCTTGTCGAACAACGGTTACAGGGTAATTAACCTAGGTATTAAACAACCTGTAGAAAATATCATCGAAGCATACAACAAATACAAAGCGGATTGTATCGCGATGAGCGGCTTACTAGTTAAGTCTACGGCGTTCATGAAAGAAAACTTGGAAATATTCAACGAAAAAGGCATCACCGTACCTGTAATATTAGGAGGCGCCGCCTTAACACCCAAGTTTGTTTACGAAGACTGTCAAAAAGCCTATAAAGGCAGAGTCGTATACGGCAAAGACGCATTTTCTGACCTCCACTTCATGGACAAACTCATGCCCGCCAAAGCATCCACACAATGGGATGATATTAGTGGGTTCTTAGGAGAATATGCCAGCGAAAACGAAGTAGGCAGAAACGCGCTTAAAGAAGAAGAGGATGCCAAGAAAAAATCCGAAGAACCAAGAGAAAAAGACACCCTTCGTTCCGAAGCAGTCGATATAAACATCGCGCGTCCCACACCTCCTTTCTGGGGAACAAAGCTCCTACAAAACGATGATATACCTTGGAATGAAATATTCTGGCATTTAGACTTGCAAGCACTTGTAGCAGGTCAGTGGCAGTTCCGCAAACCCAAAGAACAAACCAAAGAAGAATATACAGCTTTCTTAGAAGAGAAAGTTTATCCTATCCTTGAAAAATGGAAAGCGCGCGTTGTTGAGGAGAACTTGCTGCACCCACAAGTTTTATATGGTTATTTCCCCTGTAACGCAGAAGGAAATACACTATATATGTACAACCCAGATAATCATGGGCAACAGGTTGGTGCGTTTGAATTTCCTCGTCAGCGTTCTGGGCGCCGTTTATGTATAGCCGACTTCTTTGCACCTAAAGAAACAGGTATCATTGACGTATTCCCAATGCAAGCCGTAACAGTAGGAGAAATAGCTACAGAGTTTGCACAAAAGCTCTACAAAGATAATCAATACACAGATTATCTGTATTTTCACGGTATGGCAGTGCAAATAGCGGAAGCTTTAGCCGAATGGTCACACGCTAGAATACGTAGAGAATTGGGATTTGGTGCCCAAGAACCTGATAACATTCGCGACATGCTCGCACAAAGATATCAAGGTTCACGGTATAGCTTTGGATACCCAGCTTGTCCTAATATTCAAGACCAGTATAAACAGCTTGAATTGTTAGGCGCCGAGCGTATTAAGATGCACATGGATGAAAGTGAGCAATTGTACCCCGAACAAAGTACAACAGCAATTATCACTTATCACCCAGTAGCTAAATACTTCAGCGCCTAAAACTGTACTTGTAGCACAGGCATCTTGCCTGTGCAGTGAGTGGATATTATTTTCTTTACCACAGAGACACAGAGTACACAGAGAGGAAGAGTCAAAATTGGCGCCAACTCCCTAAAATTAATAACACATATAGATATTAATTACTTCAAATGTCTGCCAGAGATTTATTCCACTTTGCCGTTGTAAATGCCCTACAGAAAGAAGACTGGATAGTTACCGATGACCCACTTGAAATAGAATTAGAAGATGTAACGCTTAAAATTGATTTAGGTGCAGAAAGGCTGATAGCAGCAGAAAAAGCAGAAGAAAAAATAGCAGTTGAAGTTAAAAGCTTTGCGAGTAACTCCGCAGTAAGCGACTTTCATACAGCGCTAGGACAATTTTTAAATTATCAAATAGTATTAGAAGAGAATGAATCAGAACGTCTATTATACTTAGCAGTACCTGTAGATGCTTACGAAACATTCTTTCAAAGTCGTCTTGCTCAAATAGCGGTGCAACGGCATAAATTAAAATTATTAGTGTATGACCCAATTATGGAGGTGCTTGTAAAATGGACAAACTAGTACAGTATCGCCAATATATACAAACTATATTAACAAAACACGGCAGCTATAAGCCTAAGTATCAAGATGTTGAAAATGAACTAATATTTGACACGATGCACGACCACTATCAATTAATGCGTGTTGGTTGGAATAATTTACATCGTGTTTATCATACTGTCATGCACTTTGACATTAGAGATGGGAAAATCTGGATTCAGCAAAATAAGACCGATGTTGACTTAGCGTTGGAACTCTTGGAGATGGGAGTATTAAAAGAGGATATTGTGCTAGGGCTACAACCACCATACAAACGTCCGTACACAGGGTATAGCGTAGCTTGATCTAATAGATTAGTTACAAATTAAC
Source organism: Calothrix sp. PCC 7103 (assembly GCF_000331305.1). GTDB lineage: Bacteria > Cyanobacteriota > Cyanobacteriia > Cyanobacteriales > Nostocaceae > Dulcicalothrix. Next base: position 4,365,654 of record NZ_KB217478.1, read on the forward strand.
GCTTAAGTAGATATATGAGAAGGGATAAATATGAAAGCTAAACTTTAGAGGATGTTTGAAAAGTAAAATAAGGTATAACGACAATGATATTAATTCGCATCTTTAAATTTAAATATTAACCTAGGTGTTAGTGGATGTGCATATCTGGGAACTATATCAATAAGTCCACCAGCAGATATATCAGGACTGCCCATCTATTCAAACACTCATTCGAGGCGCCTTATGGCAAAAATGTTTCCTGAACACTTGCGCTCTAATGTTCACTCGCAAGCAGAAAAAATACTATACAAAGCTTTTCAGGAGCAGTTATCAGATAGCTTTGTTATTTTTCACTCTTGTCGCTGGCAAGTACGTAATCTTTGTAACGGCGCCAAAGATGGTGAAGCAGATTTTATTATTGCTTGTCCCAATCTTGGTATTTTAGTAATAGAAGTCAAAGGTGGTCAAATTCGTTATAACGGCAGAGAAGACCAATATTATAGTAATGATAATCATATATCAAACCCTTTTGAACAAGCGTGTAACAGCAAGTACGCTTTGCTGAGTCGTCTAAAAGAATTTCCTTACTGGAAAAATTGCTGGATTCCTATAGGACATGCAGTAGCTTTTCCAGATATGAAAGCAAATATTAATCTGCCTTTAGATGCTCCAAGTGAAATTATTTTAGATTATACTCAGTTGAATAATTTATCTGGTTGGGTAGAAGGTGTATTTAATTATTGGCTCTGTCAAAACTCACATAAAAATCCAAATAGAAATAAGTTTGATGCAGAAAGCGTTAGGCGCCTTATTAAAGTAATCGCACCAATTTCACCTAAAATATTACCACGTCACGATGATGATGTTTTTAAAAATCTAACTGACCAACAAATGGATATATTAGATTTTCTGGGAACTCATCGACGTGTAGCTATAAGTGGATGTGCGGGTTCAGGTAAAACTTTGTTGGCACTTGAAAAAGCTCGGCGCCTTAATGAACAAGGTTTTAGTGTATTACTAACTTGCTATAATAAAACCTTGGCTCAATTCATGCGCCAGAATAGTAGCTGGAAGTCAAATTTGCATGTTTATAACTTTCATGGATTATGTAAAAAATTATTTCAACAAGCGGCTTTGGCGCCCAATGAAAGCAACATGTCTGAAGACCAACTCTTTAAAGAAATATATCCTAACTTATTAATCGATGCAGCAGACAAGTTAAAATGGCATGTTGATGCAGTAATTGTTGATGAAGGACAAGATTTTTATGAAGATTGGTGGTTAGCTCTCAAATTTTTGCTTAACGACCCTGATAATGGCATCTTTTATTTTTTCTACGACGACAATCAAAATATATTCAATGCAGGATGGAAACCTCCTTTAGAAGAAGTCCCCTTTACATTAAATAAAAATTGTCGCAATACTCAAAAAATACACGAATATGTTTTAAAGTTCCATCCTGAACCAAATTCAACAGCGTCTCTGTGTCCATTAGGGCAGGATGTAGAATTTCATAACTACAATGGCGATGCTCAATTAAAAAAAATACTTGGGCAAGTGCTTCACAGTCTAGTTATTAATAAAGGTTTTGCAGCTAAAGATATTGTTATTCTAACAACCACACGAAAACAATCACTTCAAAACCAGATTGTAGGACAATTTCGTGTCAAAGCAGAACCAGACATAACTAAAAAAGAGATTCTCTGCAATACAATTTATCACTTTAAAGGACTTGAAAGCAAAGTTGTTATTTTAGTTGAAACCGAGTCAAAAAATCCAAATTATCAGCAATTACTTTATGTCGGAGCATCGCGCGCGCGTCATCACTTGATTATTCTTCAGCCCAACGTTTAGATTGAATTTCCTTTAATACAATATTTTTTTAAATTAGCTTGTTATATCACAGTTACTTGAGTTAACCTTAAACTGTATTTTAGGCACTTAAAACTCCTAAATTATTTTATTGTATGAAATAAAAATGATATGCCAACAATTACTAGTACTCGAAGCATTACAAAATCTATCCGGCAAATACTAGAAAACACAAAGGAAGGTAAAACTCAACTACCAGATTTTCAACGTAGCTGGGTTGTTTTATGGAAAATGGAAAGATTATTACTTTAACTGCGGAGGAAATTCCTCAAATACAAGTTGATGATAAATTATAGACAATTAGGACGGGCGAGGACGCCCATCCCACAAGATATGTACATTTTTGAAACAGCGTTAAATTTGTCAATTATCTAAAAAATTGGTTGTAATTATCAAATGGAAGGAATACACACCTTTTAAATCATTAAGTAATATTAAGTAGCACTATAACTAGGCTACGTCATGACAAATATTTTACATGTTGATACAAGTCCTCGTGGAGAGCGTTCAATTTCTCGCAGTTTGACCAAGGAGTTTGTCAGTACTTGGTTGCAAGCTCATCTTGGTGATACGGTAACTTACCGGGATATTGGACACAACCCTATTCCTCATGTTGATGAAGCTTGGATAGCAGGCGCCTTTAGTCCTCCTGACCAGCGTACTCCTGCATTAGAAGCTGCTTTGAAGATTTCTGATGAACTAATTGATGAGTTAGTTGCAGCAGATATTTATGTATTCGGCGCCCCAATGTATAACTTTGGCATTTCCTCGGTTTTCAAAGCGTATGTTGACCAAGTTGCACGGGTAGGAAGAACTTTCACCATTACCCAAAATGGGTTTGAAGGTTTACTCAAAAATAAGAAAGCTTTGGTCATTACTGCGCGAGGAGGTAGCTTTGCTCAGGGTACACCACTTGCACAATACGATTTTCAAGAACCTTACCTGCGGACATTGTTTGGGTTTTTAGGTGTAAGTAATGTTAATTTTATTCATGCTGAAAATTTATCTGGTGATGGAACACGAGAAAAATCTCTGACAGCAGCGAGGGAGGCAATAGAAAAACTAGTTACTACAGCCTAAGTTTAGTTGTTTTGGTGGGCAGTGCCCACCTTACATATTTATAACGCTGCACTTGAATTTTTCAGTTTGGCAGACTATCTTATTGCCTTTTAAAGTTTCTTGACCTTGGATGACGTTGGCGCTACCAATGAATACTAACTGTTTCTGTTTACTAAAATACTCAATTTTTTCTGCTGTTCCTTCAAGTAGCGTTACTTGTAATGATTATTATATACTGTAGGCACCTCAAACTCTCCTAACTCTTATCTCTGTGCCCTCCGTGTCTCTGTGGTAAAGAGATATTACCATTAAAATTAATTACATGGACATGGACTATTAGTGGTCTGTGGTCATAAGTTTTGAAGTGTTCTCTCTTCTTAATTCTTTCTTTGCGTCCTTTGCGTTCTTTGCGGTTCGTTTTTCTACTCTCGAAAATTAATTATAATTCTAATATTTGGAACGGGCAAGGATGCCCATTCCACAAGGTATAATATGTTTTGTGATAAATGTATTGAAGAAGCTTGGTTGATATTTGATTTAATATAAAATACCCCGCTTAAATGTAAAACGGGGTTTGTTTTATAATTATTGATATTTAAAGATTCTTCGCTACGCTCAGAATGACATTTCTCTCAGCACTTTCTACTTTTTACACATTGGCTTGCTGTCGCTGATAGAGTGACCAATATAGACCTTTATCGCGTAGTAGACCTTCGTGTGTTCCGCGTTCTGCTATTACTCCACGTTCCATTACTAAAATTTGGTTGGCGCGCTTCAATGGTGCGAAGCGGTGAGCGATAATAAATACAGTCCGGTTTTGTGAGACTTTTTGGAGGTTTTGCAGTACTTGTTGCTCTGTTTCTGCATCAAGCGCACTTGTTGCTTCGTCTAGTATTAATATCGGCGCCTGTGATAAAAATAATCTTGCTAGAGCGATGCGCTGACGTTGACCTCCTGATAGTGCCGTTCCTCGTTCTCCTGCGTTTGTTTCGTAACCGTGGGGTAGTTGACTGATAAAATCGTGAGCTACGGCAAGACGTGCTGCTTCCACTACTTGTTCGGCTGAAATATCTGGGTTTCCTAAAGTGATGTTTTCCAAGATGGAAGCATTAAATAGAAAGTCTTCTTGGAGAACAACAGCTATTTGTTGCCGCAGTGACGCTAGGTCAACGCTCTTTATATCAAACCCATCAATTAAAATACGACCCGATTCGATTGTATATAGTCTCTGTAGTAATTTGGAAAGTGTACTTTTTCCGGAACCGCTTCGCCCTACTATACCGATAAATTGCCCTGGTTCTACGTCGAAGGATATTCCTCGCAGTACTGGTTCGGTTCCTTCTTTATAGCGAAAAAATACTTGCTCGAATGAAACTTCACCCTTCAATGGTGGTAATACTAACCCTGTTCCTGGTTCTGCTTCTGGCGCCACGTTTAATATATCGCCAATACGGTCTACTGATAGTAGTACTTGTTGCAGGTTTTGCCAAAGTTGTACTAAACGTAGTAGGGGGCCTGTTACACGTCCAGATAGCATCTGAAACGCGACTAGTTGACCGATGGTTAATTTTTGCTCGATAACTAATTTGGCGCCGAACCACAAAATCAGTAAGCTAGATAGGTTAGTTAAAAAATCACCGATGTTGCTACTTATATTTTGAGTGGTTGATGCTTTAAAACCTGTGCGAATGAACCTGGCAAATAATCCTTCCCAACGGTCGCGTGCTACTGGTTCAGCAGCATGTGCTTTTACTGAGTGAATACCTGTAACCGTTTCTACTAAAAATGATTGGCTGTCTGCACTGCGGTTAAAGGTTTCGTTCAACCAGTTACGTAATATTGGTGTAGCAACTAGCGTCAGTGTAGCGAATAATGGTAGCACCGCTAACCCTGCAAAGGTTAGAGGAACGCTGTAATAGAACATTAATGCCAAATATACAACGGCAAAAATACTGTCTAATACTACAGTTAATGCTGTACCTGTTAAAAATTGACGAATTTGTTCGAGTTCTTGTACGCGCGCTACGGTATCTCCAACACGACGTGATTCAAAATACGCTAAAGGTAGCCGCATTAAGTGCCGGAACAACTGCGCTGATAAACTTAAATCGAGGCGCCGTGCAGTATGAGTAAAGATAAATAAACGAAGTACACCGAGTAATGCTTCAAATAATGCTACAGACAATAAAGCTATTGCCATAACATCAAGAGTCGGTAGACTCTCTTGCACCATTACCTTGTCAATAACGACTTGGGTAATTAAAGGTGTTGTTAGTCCAAGTAGCTGTAATGTAAAAGAAGCTAACAATACCTCAGTTAATAAACCTCGGTACCGCATTATTGCTGGTAAAAACCAACTTAGGTTAAATTTCTCTTGCTTTTGAACTACTTCAGTTTGCCAAAGATTACCATCCCAAGCTTCGACGACCATTTGTTGCGGTAAACTTTCAGTTTTACCTTCTTGGTTAAGAGGGTTAGCAACAATGAGTCTATCTCCCTTCATTGCATAAGCAACAACCCAGGTACCTTCTTTTGTTTGACCTGTATTCAAACGCATTAAAGCAGGGAAAGATAATTGTCTCAGGTCTGCCCAAGTTACCTGTACTCGTCGTAAAATAAATCCTAGTTTTTCTGCCGCTTCAACCAAATTTTTTGGTCGCTGTCCTCGAAGTTGACGCTGTACCCATTCAAGCTGCACCGGGTTCTTTAGCTGAATAGCTGCCATCGTCAAACATGCTGCTCCTGTATTGTGACTTGCCACAAATGGGTAGCCAGACGATGCAGTAGATGATGCAGTTGCAAGCAGTTCGCGTTGAAATTGAGACTGTTGTGTTCTTACTGATGGAGCAGAATCTTCTCGCTGTGTATCTAACCTATCTTGTAGTGGTGGTTGCGGATTATATTCTACTTGCTCTCTTCTATTTTCATCTTGTCGAGGTGGTAAGTAAGTAGTGATGCTGCCATTACTCTCTTCAGATATCGAATCAGATGTTGAACCTTCCCAAAAAGCATTAATTTCTGGGTTGGATAACTTCTGCCAAACTTCAACACCCCAGCAAACTACTATTACTTCTTTGCTAGCAGCTACAGCTTTACAGTCAACCGCACACAGTAATAAGTCCCCAAACCAATCACCAGCTTCCATTGTCGCCAGTGGTTTGCTTGTTTCTTCCTCACGCAGCCTAACTTTACCTGTAACAATAAAATAATGTAAGCCAGGGTTCGTTCTAGACCAAATTTTCTCACCTAACCCATAGCGCGATACTTCAGCACTATTTTTTAATACGCTTTTATTCTCAGGTGTTAACCAGCAAAACGGTGCTTCCTGCCAAGGTAAAGATGCTAGCACTTCGGAGTGCAAATCTTTATCCGTGGTACTTAGCCCACTTGCAGTTTGACTGTAAGCTTTTGAATTTTCTCTGCTAGCCATTTCTCAAACAACTCGTTTTGTAGTGTCTGCTTTAGTTGAGTATCATCTAGGGATGCTGTTAAGAATTGTTCCACACGGAATAACCCGAAACGCCCTTCTAATTCCAAAGGTCCAATTACTGTACCTGTAGAAGCTACATCGACTGCCGCTCTTAGTATATCCGGTAACGTTCCCCGGCTTACTGGCCCCATCATGCCGTTTACAACCTTGTCATCTGCGAGGGAATATTCACGCGCAATTTGCTCAAAACTGGCGCCTTCTTCAACTTGCGCGTGTAGTTCCTCCGCGAGTTCGCGATTATCAACGATAATTCGGGATAACACTACTCTATCGAGAAAAATCTTACGTTCAATAAAATATTCTTGAAGTTTCGGGTCGGAAATTGCGGCTTTAAGTTTCTCTAATTTAAAGCTAGATGCAACTGACGAGTGAAAAGTCTCGTAATTAGTGCCGTTACTTTTCAACCAGTCGTTGAAACGCTGCGAGTCTGTAAGCTGGTTTTTTAAACGAAAATCGATTATCGCTTGCTCTGTTAATGCTGGACTGATGACAACATCAGCGCGGGTGGCGATTTCCTCGTCAATCACGTATTGACGAAGAATATCACCTATGAACTGCCCCAATTTTCCTGACGCTTGCAGGTATTTTACTGCCTGTGCCACAGAAATTGATTGTTCATCGACGGTTATAAATGATAGAGATTCCATTGACATAAATACGTATAAATTAATACGCCCAAAAATTATACTATTGTTTTTGAGTATAAATTCGAGTAAAGGGAAGTGCGTGAAGCTACAACCTTAGCTCGCTCTATACTTTAAACGCTCTGTTATAAAAACAGCTATAGTAATCGTAAGCAAGAATCGCATAAATCAGCAACTGCACGCTTATGAAAAGTCAAGCGAACTGCTGGCTATGTAAGTAATATCTACATCGTATATTAGTCAATAAATTGCAAAAAAATTAACTTGGTTCTTACGACATAGTACTAAAGAACTTTACACTAGCGTGTGAAATATAGCCACAACACCGACAACAGCATTGCCGCAGCGGCGCCTATCAATGTATTTAAAATATTTACCAATTCATTTGTCAGCCATGTGTACCTCGATTGCAGTGTTGCCCCAATTACACTTTCAATATTAGTGGCAATAAAGGCAGCGAGAACACACCACAGTACATCAAAACCATTAATTAATCCAACAGCTAGCCCTATTAACGCTTGTGCCAAAGAAGCAACTGCTCCAGCAACAGTACCTTCTAAACTAACGGCGCCTTCTGTTCCCCGTGCGACAGGTTGTAGCGTTGTAATTAGAAATGTTCGCTGTCCATATGCTTTACCTATTTCGCTAGCACAGGTGTCCGAAAGCTTAGTGCTAAAACTGGCGACGTAACCTAACACAAACAGCACGTGAAGATTATTGAATTGTGAATTTAATGTTTGTGAATTTAATGTAACTACGGCGCCAAGGGCGCATAATGTAGCAGTCAATGCTGAACCCCAAACGTTTTCTGGACCTCTTGCCCCCGAACGTTTTTCTGCAATACCCTCCGCTTCCTTCTGCGCTATACCAATTTTTGTAACAAACGAACCAACCAAGAAATAGAACATTACTACTATATAACCAGAGAAACCAAGAGTTCCCCAAATTAAGACACCTAGTAACCAAGCGTTAAGGTATCCAGCAACAGTCAGCAGTTTTTTTGGCAAAAGCCACGCGACAGCGAGTAAAGCTGTATTGAGTCCGATAGCTAAAAACCAAGGATTGAAATCATTAATTAAAGATAGCATTTGATTCGGTGAGTTCGGAATATTAAAATTTTAATGAAGAAAGCCAATTCATAAATAATTTTTTTTCTAAGTAATATTACTGGGAATATAGTTTAATCGAAAAAAATTCAAATGCTGGATTGAAACTATACGTGAAGACTAAGTAAAAATATGATGTTTTTTTTGTAAATTTAATCACTATTAATTTTTTTTGCCGCCAAAGCAAGCGAATATCGATTTTGATAGTATTTGTATCTCTCCTGAAAATAAACTAACATATGCCTGCTGACGCTCCCGGTACTTTGTTAAGTACAGCACTAGATATAAAAATTTCTAGCAATGTACAAGTATACACTGATACAATTAATTCATCGCAATCAAGCGATTTCTACAAATTTGGGTTACAGGGACGTAGTAGTTTTTACTTATCACTCAATCGCTTTCGAGGTGACTTAGATGTTGAGCTAATAAAAGACACCAATAATAATGGGTTGGTAGAATCAAGCGAAGTAATTGCTTTTTCGCGTTCACCTGCCCGTAGAAGAGAATTTATTGATGCAAACCTTGATAGTGGCATCTATTACATTCGAGTTTATAGTAACGGTGATACCGACAGCTTTTACAACTTGTTAGTGTCAGCAACTGGTGAGAGTGATGCTTTACCACCAATATCATCTCAGATAAATAATGTTCCTTTATCAAGTAGTGTAAATACTACTGAAGCTAGTTTAAATGCACTACCAAGTCCACAAAGTGTAGCGTCTGCAACTCCTACTACTTCTTGGAAAGTAGGAAGATTGAGTGCAGAGACTTTCACTTATAATGGAAGCAGTCAAATTACATACGTGTCTGGAAACGGTAATATTGACTTTGGATTGGGTAAGCGCGACACACTCGACTTTAAAACTGCTGGCATTAGCTCGGGGCAAGTTAGCTTTAATTGGGCAACTTCAACAGCAGGTGGTATAGTTGCAAATCCTGGTAATGGTAATCGTCTTTTTGATGCTATTACAATTAATGCTGGCGCCTACACAGGCTATCAAATTTTGTTTGAGGGTATCGAACAACTTGAATTTAGCGACCAAACATTTGACCTGGCTTCTGTAGTTCCTGGTGCTGCTGCTGGCTTTAAGGGGACTATTGTAACTAATGACCCAAAGTTCAACGAGCAAGTCAACTTGTTCGCAAGCGGAATTCCTAATGCTTGGCGGTTTCAAACTGGCAATGACAGTGTACTAATTGGAATTGAGGATTCAGGGTTGGGTGTAGATGCCAGTGGTAATATTCATCCAGATTTGAGAAGCACAATTTTTTCAGGTACTAACTACATCGATGAGTCAGGTACTGATTCCCACGGTACTAAAGTACAAAGTGTAATTGCAGGCGCCACAAATAACGGTATAGGCATAGCAGGGATAAATTGGGCTTCAAGAGTCAAACATATCGACGTGCTAGGTGGAAATGCCGATGACAAAGATTTGGCAACTGCCACGCAATTACTCATCGACCAAGCAACCTTGAACGGTCAGAACCTAATTGTTAACTTGAGTTTATCGGGTGGAGATACGCAGGCGTTCATAGATTTAGTTGCTCAAAACTCAAATAAAGTTTTGTTTGTTGCAGCAGCAGGCAATAGCGGTACTATCTCATCCCTTGGCGCCTTGGCTGAAACAAATCCCAACTTTATTACTGTTGGCTCATCGTGGGGTACTGTAGATGACTATGGCTATGCAAAAACACCTGGAACTAGGGTTGATTATAGTCAAAACAACCCGGAACTGACAGCTACTGGGCAGCCACAATCTCCTTACCCAGAATGGTGGCGTAGTAGTTATGTGGATAATACAACTTTCAACGCTGGTAAAAAGCCACTAACTTTAATGGCATTAACAGAATATCCAGCAGCTAACGCAACTCAAAATTCAAACGGTGCATTTAGCTTTGGCTATAACGACAAATTTAATGGTACTTCCGCATCTACACCTATTGTTTCGGGTATAGCTTCGCTTGTGTGGAGCTTAAATCCAACTCTTACTGCTGGACAAATTAAAGAAATTCTTGCACAAACTGCTGTTGATTTAGGCGCCGCAGGTTATGACCAATATTACGGTCACGGTTTCGTCAACGCTGAAGCTGCTGTGCGTGCTGTTGTAGCGATGGCACGAGCTTAAAGAAGCATCACAAATAGAATAAGTATTTCTTTGCTCCCCTAGCTTGTAAAGAGCTTATAAAGGGGAGTTTTTTGTCAGTTAATACACTGTCACACCCATTACCCGTATGTTATAAAAAAAGAGTAGAATTTAATACTGTTTTTTAAGTATAAAATTTATTAACATAATTACTTTTAACCTGATAATTACTTAGTATATTAGTAAATATTATCACGTGTATTTCACGTGGCTGTTTAGTAACTTTAAGCAGCAATATAGAAATTCAACAATTTCATAAAGATAGTAGCTGCTGACTAGCAAGTCCCTTTTATTACAAGGGGCATAGGGTGCTTTGTGCTTAATTCATATAATTTATAAAGCAAGAGTAGTTATGTCGGTTAATTTATTTGAACAGAATGTAGGTATTCAAAATTTGAGTATTAATCAAAGTACACAAATTGTCACAGGTTCTATATTAGCAACAAATACAGAAGACTATTATCAGTTCAATTTCAGTGGTCGTAGCAGTCTAAATCTTAGAGTCAAGGGTTTATATTCAAATGCCAACCTACAAGTATTGAATAGCGACGGTCAAGAATTAGCTGGTTCTTACAACCGACGTAACCGAGATGAATCTGTAAATATAACTTTGGAGGCGGGTAATTATTACATCAAAGTCTTTCGGTATAAAAACGCGATTACTGCATACAATCTCGAATACAGTACTAACTTGATTCCAGAAGTCCCACCACCAACTCAAAGCAGTACTAACTTGATTCCAGAAGTCCCACCACCAACTCAAAGCAGTCCTTCTTGGTTAGATACGATATTTCAAGATGCACAACTGCGTGCGGATATAAAATTATTTTCTATCGATGGTGTAATTGACCGTAACGAAGTAATTAGAATATTGCGTGCATCTGAAGATGATGGTGTAGTTAATACCACTGAATTTACAGACTTGCAGAACTTGGTTAGTAATGCATCAAGACTAGGGATACCAGAATACGTGCGAGTATTAACCAATAAAGTAGTCAACGGTGATGTAGCAAATCAGAGATATCAAAATAATCCATTAGGTAATCTGACTGCGGGTAGTAGTAGTACTCACATGTCTAATCTTGTAAACAAGTGGTTTCTAGGACGTGATTATCCTACAAGTGCATATACTTACCAGCAAGCGAGCGGTTTACTATTTCAGAATGGTGTAAATTATCAAGATATTAAACAAGGTCTGATAAATGACTGTTTCTTTCTAGTCGGACTTGCAGCAACAGCAATTCAATCACCAACTACGATTGAGAATATGTTTATCGATAACGATGACAACACTTACACCGTTAAATTCTTCCGTAATCAAGTCGCAGACTACGTTACAGTCGATAAATATTTGCCGACAGACTTAGCCGGAAAATTCGTTTATGCTTCTAAAGGTAGTAGCTATAACAATCCTGCGAATGAACTCTGGGTGGCACTAGCAGAGAAAGCATACGCACAACTGAACGAATCTGGATGGATTTATCAAGACAGTACTAATTCTTATTCGGGTATCGGTAAGGGTGGCTATATCAGTGATGCTTTTTCACACATTACAGGTCAAACAGTCTCAATGAGTAATGTTTTAAGCCTGGAATCACTTACAAACGCAATTAGTATAGGTAAATCAATTGGCTTTGGGTCTAAGTCAAGTGGAGTGGCGCCAGATATTGTTCCAAGTCACGCATATGCGTTAGTAAATTATGATGCTTCGGCACAAATATTCACTCTATTCAACCCGTGGGGAATAGAATCATCATCTAAACCCAGCATCTTACAACTCAACTGGAATCAAATTTTAGCTAATTTTAGCTATTGGGACGGCGCCTTCTTTAGCACATAACGTGACGCTACGAAAAAAATCAACGTAGGGTGCGTGACCTACCAAAAACCTCAACGTAGTAATAACACAAATAGCCTCACGCACCAACTTCAAATATATTCTTTATATAAGGTTAATAAGCTGATATTCACCATTAACAATAAAATTTTTTAAAAAACTTATTTCATTTAACTGTTTTTGTAAAACTAGCTGCAAATTTAATATTAAATTCCTAGTTATTATTTACTAGGAAATATTAGCTTTCGTTTTAAATATATTGCAAAACTAAATTCAGCCCTACTTAAGAGTTGGTGCGTGATGCTATTTATCTTATCATGACGTTGAAATTTTTATTAGCGTCACGCACCCTACGTTTTATGTACTGATTGCGTAAGTTCTATAAATATTTAATGTCGCCACAGGAATTAAGTTTTGAGGATAAATACTTATGTTTGTTAATAATAAGAATAATGATTTAACGTTACAAAATAGTCTAAATCTGACTTCAAGTTCTTCATTTGATAGCTTTACTAGTGATACGTACACAGATTTAAGGCGCCGCAGTCGTTCTTATCATAATTTCAATAACAATAATAATATACCTTCGTCTCAGTCATACAGTTCTAATAATGGTTATGGGATAGTGAATGCATCCGCTGCTGTTGCGTCATCTATTGGTCAACAACCTTTTACCGATGTACCTGATACAGGTGGTAATGGTTGGGGCGCCGATATGTTGAAGGCTCCTGAATCTTGGGCAAAAGGGTACACAGGCAAAGGTGTTGTCGTTGCTGTTCTAGATACTGGTGTTGATATAAATCACGTAGATTTAAAAGATAATATTTGGACTAATCCCAACGATGACGCAAGCGATGGCTATGCAGGAGACATTCACGGTTGGAACTTTGTAGATAACAACTCAGATGTAATGGACAGAGACGGACATGGAACTCACGTTTCTGGAACGATAGCAGGTGAAAAGAATGACTATGGTGTAACGGGAATTGCTTACGATGCCAAAATTATGCCAGTCAAAGTACTTGATGATAATGGTTCTGGTTCGTATGATTCAATAACCAAGGGTATTTACTATGCAGTAGACCACGGTGCCAATGTTATCAATTTAAGTCTTGGTGGTGGTGGCGCTAATCAAACTATGCAAGATGCCCTTAATTATGCCAGTGGTAAAGGTGTCATAGTTGTCATGGCAGCAGGTAATAGTGGTGGTGCATCACCTATCTATCCCGCACGCTATGCTGAAAAGACGGGTGTAGCAGTTGGAGCAGTCGATAAAGATGGTAATTTAGCAAGCTTTTCCAACCGTGCCGGAAATCAACAGCTTAGTTATGTAACGGCGCCGGGAGTCAGCATTTATTCAACAATTCCAAACAATAGTTATGAAAGCTATAGTGGAACCAGCATGGCAACCCCTCACGTTGCAGGTGTTGTAGCGCTGATGCTAAGTGCAAACCGTAGTCTTAACGATAGTCAAGTTCGCCAAATTCTTGCCGACACATCTAAAAACTCTGGACAAGGTAACAATACTATTCCAAGCTTCAATTTTGGTGATATATTCTCTGGCTTTAATCCATTCTCTAACAGTATCGAATCTACCAATCACAGCAGCAACATTTATAATTACACTAATGGAATAGACACAGCAGAAAACAACATCGTTGTTGACGGCGCCACTAAAAACACCAGCGTTAATAGCACTTCAACAATTTACCAATACAGCACAGAAGATACAATTTATAAATCAATTTACAAATCTGACGACTACTACTTAAGTATGACTACGACAGACCCACAAGACCCGCAAAATATCTTTGAGCGCTACGGAAAAATATTTATGGCGCCGTATGAACCATACTTACGCTTATTACCTTCTTCGTAGGTTATTGAAATAGACGTTACATGTCACGTCTCTACAACATGTAACGTTTGTAAGTTACCTGACAGAGAAAGCTTCGCTAAATCTGCGGGTAATTGGCTCCATAATGAAGGTTAAAATTGACTTTTGACGAGTTACAATTTCGCCATTCGCAGTCATACCAGGCGTAAATTGTACTTCTTCTCCCCGTACCATCACCGAGTGTCTATTTAGTTTAATTCGGGTCGGAAATACTAATCCCAGTTCTTTATCTACAATCGCATTCGGGCTAACTTTAGCAACCTCACCTTCAATTGTTCCAAATTCTTGGAAGGGGAATGTTGCCATTTTGACTTTAGTTTTCATTCCCTGACGGATAAAACCAATATCACGGTTTAGAACTTTTACTTCTAGCATTAGCTCTTCGCCATCAGGTAGTATTGATAATAATTCTTCACCCGATTGTACTGGACCCTTGGTTGCTTTAACTTTATATACTGTTCCTGCAACTGGTGATTTAATGGTTTCGTACTCGGTTTGTTTACGGGCTTGTTCAAGTTTACCACTTATATCTGTATATTCTTCGCGGCGCCTGTTGATTTGCGTTAAAACTTCGCTTTGACGTTCAGATGCGAGACGGTCGGCTTGCTTTTTAGCGGATACAAAAGCAGCTTGCGCTTGGCGTATTTCTTGAACCTGACCGGCAATATCTTTTTGTAGTGAGGTTACTTTATCTTGTGCTTCGGTAATTTTATTTTGATTATTTGTAATTTCATCAGAAGCACGGGTGGTTTCAGCAGTTGCACGGTTGAGTCGGTCTTGTGCTTCGAGGTAATCGAGTCTCGGAACGGCACCATTACCTATTAAAGTACGCATACTTTGCTCACGCTGTTTGGCGAGTGCTACGTTTTCATCTACTTTTTCACGTAGTTGTCGAGCGTTTGCAAGGTTGGTTTGAGCGTTGGTAAGACTAGTTTGAGCATTTGCAAAGTTTTCTTGCAAGCGAGTTAGACGAACTTTCGCTTGCTCTATTAAAGCAGCTTGCTTATTCGCTTCAGCTTCCGCAGCAGCTTGTTTTGCTTCAAAATCTCGTAAGCGCGATGCTAAAAGCTCATCTTGAATTGGATTTCCAGAACTTTTATTTCCTGTGCGCTCGGCATCAAGGCGCCGTAAATCTTGTTGAATGAGTTTAGCAGACTGCGCTAACCGCGTTACATCTAATTTCTGAAATTCTGGGTCACGTTCGACTAATACTTGGTCTTTAACTATACGTTGTCCTTCTTTAACACGTACTGCGGTAATAGAACCATTACCAATTGATGTTACAGGACGTACTTGGGTTGAAGCTATCAGTTCTCCAGGCGCCGTTGCCACTTCATCAACTTTAGAAAAATGTGCCCATGCAATAGTACCAAAAACTATCGCAGTAATTGTGCCAGCTAGTAATCTTGTATATAGAGGTGGTAACTCTTGTACGGCTTTGCCTAGTTCAAAAGATAACTGTTCTTCTGGTCGAGCGAATACTTGTTTTGTTTGACGTGCTTGTGCAGCGTTTGCAGCTAAGGGAGAACGCATAAAATTTTTGATCGGTATTATATTGAAAGATAGCGTTTTAAGAAGCTTTCCAACGGTTCCAGGGGGAAAGTGAAAATAGCTTCTAAATTAGTAATTTCTTCAGTTTTACAGAAAAATTCGTTTGCAAGCAATGTTCTAAAGGTGCCAAAGGATTTTTGCGCTTGGGGATTAATCAATCCTAATGCACCCCGGAACCCATCGACTAAAAACAATGGTGCATTGATTATAACTGGCTCTTTATTAAAAATACGACTGAATGTACGGGGTATATCTTCACGAGTCAATATTGACGGCCCACCTACGGGAAAAATTTGATTACGGGCACCAATAAGACTAACTGAATTAACAGCTATTTTCGCCAAATCATCGGTAGAAACTATCGAAGTCCGATTTTTGGGGTCGCCAATAAGTAAATATATCCCAGTTTCACGAAAACGTTCGGCAAGTGGTAATAAATTAGATGCTAAACCAGCCGGACGTAAAATAGTGTAATTTAAGCCACTAGAAAGTAAATACTTTTCGACTTCACGTTTTGCCTTAAATACAGGTGCATCTTCATAACCTCTATCTGCACCTAGTACAGAAATGAATACAAAATGCTCTACTCCAACTTCCTTGGCTTGGTCAATTAGTTCTATGTTCGCGCGGTAGTCTAACGCCAGTGCATCACCATCAGAACCATGAGTACTAATAATATATCGAACACCTCGACAAGCTTTTTTTATGTCGCGCTCAAAACGTAAGTCACCGATAAATAACTCGGCGTCTCGATGTTCTAACTCTCCATAATGTGAACTTAAACGAACGAACGCACGTACTTGACGGTTCGATTCGCGTAAAAGCCTCACTACTCGGCGCCCGATTCCACCAGTTGCTCCTGTTACCAAAAACATAAAGATTAACGGTTATAGGTTTTGAGTTCCTAATCAATTTTAATAACTTGTAAAAAAATGGGCACAGAACGTGAAGCTGTAACTATCCGTTTTCCATTTGAATTGCTCGAAAACGCAAAAAGAGTTAAAATTCTACGATAACTGGGGTATGGTCGCTAGGTTTTTCTAGCTTACGAGGCGCCTGGTCAATTACACAACTTACTGCGCGTTCGTATAGTTCGGGTGTTAAGTAATGATGGTCGATGCGCCAGCCCATGTTACGACGAAATGCCATCGCGCGGTAGTCCCACCAACTGTAATGACCTGCTTCTGAAGTAAATTTACGAAAAGCATCCGCGAAACCTAACTCCAAAACATTTTTGAGAGCTTGACGTTCGGCATCAGATGACATGATGTGATTTTTTGTATCGGCTTTTTCGTGAATATCCCTATCTTCAAGGGCAATATTAAAGTCACCACACATACAAATGTTAGGATTTTCTAATAATAAGGCTTGCAGGTATTTTCGCAGTACGGTCAGCCAACCCAGTTTAAATTCGTATTTATCACAACCGACTTCGGAACCGTTAGGTACGTAGAGATTTAAAATTCTCACAGAGTCAATTACACCCGTAATAACTCGTTTTTGTTCATCCCAGATTGGGTCTAATTCGGGAAGTATACTCGTGAAACCTGTACTTAATTGCTCGAGTGGCTTTTTACTGAGTAGCGCAACTCCGTTATAAGATTTTTGTCCATATATATATGTGTGATAATTTAATGCTTCAAACTTGGAGTGCGGAAAGTCTTTGTCAACAACTTTGGTCTCTTGTACGCAAAGCACATCAACAGGGTTTTGTTCTAGCCAATCGGCAACATGTTCTAAGCGTGTACGAATTGAGTTAACGTTCCAAGTAGCAATTTTCATTATTTTTTATCTTAATAGTTTTTAATCTGTATGTTGGGCATTGCCCACCTTACGTAGTATTTCAAAAATAAAACATAAATTTTATACAATAAGTAATTATTTGTCTTTTTTATACAGATAATAGGAAAATATTATCATTTACTAATATTACAAGCTAGTCATGAAATTTTGTAGCACATCTGACTAAAATCTTAATTTGATATTTGATTTGATATTTGTAAAGTTATATTTTCTTTTTCGTAGTTTTTTGTTGTTCGCAAGCGCCGATGCAATTTTGTGAGGTTTTGGATAGGCTATAATACCCGCGCTATAAATCGCGATTCATATTGTTTAACGTATATTCTCATGTCGCTTTCAATGATCCCCAGGATAGATGAAGTGTATTCATAGTTGATTGTAATGTTATTAATGTAGTTACCTAATGATTAATGACTGGTTTGCAGAAGTCACTAAATAGATTGTGTCAAGTACGGTTAACCGAAAAGAATCTTTTCTAGTAGGCGCCTTGATTTGATGTAAACTGTTGGTGGGTGAGTATAAATGCTCTACCACATCTGAAATATTGGTTCTGAAATATCAGACCTTTTCACCTGTACCTTTCACAAGTTATGAAAATAGCTCAAGTAGCTCCCTTATGGGAACGAGTTCCACCTCCAACTTATGGAGGCATCGAACTGGTAGTGAGTCGTTTGACAGATGAATTAGTACGTCGAGGTCACGATGTTACTTTATTCGCGTCAGGTGATTCATATACACTAGCAAAGCTCGAAGCAATGTGTCCGCGTGCATTACGTTTAGACCCAAATTTACGGGAATATTCGGCATACGAAACGCTCGAACTAAGCCAAGTTTATCAGCGCGCTGAGGAATTCGATATTATTCACTCCCATGTAGGGGTTCCGGCATTACTAAGCGCTAACTTTGTACCAACACCAACGGTGCATACCTTGCATGGCAGTTTTAATAGTGAAAATATAAACGTTTACACCCATCATAAAAAGCAACCATTTGTTAGCATTAGCAACACTCAACGTCAAATAGACCTTAATTACGTTGATACAGTTTACAACGGTATTAACCCAGAAGACTATCCATTTATTGCTCAACCACAAGAAACTAAGCCTTACTTAGCATTTTTAGGACGCTTTTCACCCGAAAAAGGGCCGCAACATGCAATTAAGATTGCGCGTGCGACTGGATGGTGCCTGAAAATGGCTGGAAAAGTGGATGTAGTAGACGCAGAATTCTTTGAACGCGAAATAGCTCCACATATTGATGGTGAGCATATCGAGTTTTTAGGAGAAGTTAGTAATACCCAGAAAGTCGAACTTTTAGGTAATGCTGCACTTGCACTATTTCCAATTACATGGCGAGAACCTTTTGGTTTGGTTATGATTGAATCAATGGCAACTGGTACGCCAGTGATTGCAATGAATATGGGCGCCGTACCAGAGGTTATTACCCACGGAGTGACTGGAATGGTATGTACTAGTTATGAGGAGATGGCGGCAATGGTTCCTGTAGCGCTGCAACTTAGCCGTCATGACTGTCGCAAACATGTAGAAAACAACTTTAGCGTAGCTCGCATGGTTGATGGATACGAACAGGTGTATGAAAAAATCATTCAAACTCGAATTAATCAGAACGGACGTATCCACGCAGCCAAAATCAAATTTTAATCAGTTGGGCGTGCATGGCCCATTAAATCAACAACAAATCACCAACGTTAAATAATTTAAAGGAGAACAATAGTATGAGTATGAGAGCCAACAGTTGTCCCTGTTGCGGTAGTTCCATGCTTTTGCGTCACGTTCGCCACGGTAAAGTTTATTGGTTATGTCAATCTTGTCGCCAAGAAGTTTCTTTACTAACAGTCAGTCGTGTGCCCACAGCAGAATCTAGAAATCTTGGAGTTGTTTCGCAATCATAGGAGCAAAACCGGGTTTCTTTATTGATATTGTAGTAAAAAAACAATTTCGGGTAGAAACCCGGTTTCTTATGCTTGCTGCTTTACTTTACGGTCAAGAAGATTTACGGCTTGAACACATAAACGACCCATCACCAAATACAGGTGAAGTCGTTATCAAAGTACATACTGCAACAACATGTGGCACAGACTTAAAGGTGTGGCGCCGTGGCGGTCATGCGAAAATGCTAAAACCTCCTACTTTATTTGGACATGAGGCAGCAGGAGAAATTGTTGCTGTTGGTGCTGGTTTGACCAAATGGAAAATTGGTGACGCTGTGGTTGCGAATAATTCTGCACCCTGCGGTCACTGTTTCTTTTGTAATAAGCAAGAATTTTCCCTTTGTCCAAATTTAACTTGGAACAACGGCACATTCGCACAATATCTTAAAATTCCTGCTCAGATTGTTGAGCAGAATTTATTATTGCTGTCTGATGTACCATATCAACTCGCAGCAATGACGGAACCGTTAGCATGTGTATTACATGGTGTTGCCCGCTCGAATATTAAACCAGGTGATAGAGTTGTTTTGCTTGGTGATGGCGCCATTGGTTTAATGTTTGTTGCTAAACTCGCTTTAGACTATACTGCATCAGTACTAGTTTTTGGTGGAAATGATCAAAGATTAGAGATAGCGAAGAAATTTGGGGCAGCAGAAACTTTTAATTATCATGGGGTGCCAGATATTCCAGAAAGAGTCAAAGAATTAACAGATGGTTATGGCGCCGATATAGTTATTGAAGCAACAGGAGATAAAACTGTTTGGGAGACAGCAATTGCTTGTGCCCGTCCTGGCGCCACTGTAAACTTATTTGGCGGATGTCCTAAAAATACAAATATTTCTGTAAGTACAGAGGTGTTACATTACAGCGAACTGACAATTAAAGGTGTATTTCATAACACGCCTTATTTTGTACGTGAAGCGCTTTCATTAATTGCGAGTCGTAGAATCCCTTTTGAATTACTGATTAGCGAACAACGACCTTTAAAAGATTTAGAGCAAGTCTTCGTAGATATGCGTGAGCGTAAAGTGATTAAAGTAGCAATACAGCCTGAGTAATTACTGTTGTAAATAAATTTCTAATTTTGAATTAAAGTAGTACAATAGGCAATACAGTAAAATTAATTTTGTGTTTTGAAAAGTAACTTTTGTAATAATTTGTGTCAATTTAGTTCAAAATGTTCGGTAAACACCCTCTGTAAAACTCGTTGGTCTCATGTCTCGAAAATCTTCACCAACTTTAAAACGCACGACTACTAGCACCACCGCTACTGCCACTTTGGCTGTGAGCGAATTCCATCTACGTTTGGAAGGTCTTGAAATTGAACACCAAAAGCTGCTCAAGCAAATAAAGAAAAAACGCACGGAGTTAGATAAATTTATTGAACAAATGCGTACTGTTGCGACAGAGGTGTATGGTCGAGCAACTCCAAATATTCAAAAAATAGCAGTTATTGATAAAGAAATTCACGCGATATTTAATGAAATTCTTAAAAATAAAAAGCTAAACAAGCAAAATAAAAAGAAAGTTGAAGAAATTTATCGTAGTTTACAATATGCAGAAATAATTAGTCCTCATCCTATTGAACAAGAAGAAATAGAAATAGAAATAGAAGAAAAATTTGATGGTGACGAAGATTTTAATAAATCAAATCAATCACACCAGCACTATTATTATCAATCAGATGCAGAAGCACAATCTGCGTCTGCAAGTCGTAGCGAATCTTCTAAAAAAATTCGTCATATATTTTTGCGGTTAGCTGAAGTTTTTCACCCAGATAAAGCTAGTGACAGTGAAACTCAAGAGCGTCATACAGAAATAATGAAAGAAATTAATCGAGCATATACTGAAGGAGATTTAGCAAGACTTTTAGAAATTGAGCAACAGTATCAAGTTGGAGAGCAAATAGATAGTAGTAGTGAAGATGACTTAAGTCGCAAGTGTCTACGTATCGAGCAGCAAAATGGAGTTCTCAAAACGCAATTTGAAAGTTTGAAGAAATCACTTAGAGAAGCGAAAAAGACACCTCAAGGGGGAATGGTAACAGATTTCCGGAAGTTTAGAAAACAAGGAGTTGAGCCGCTTGATACAATTACTGAACAACTCGAAAATCAAATCAATATAATATCTCAGATACGTGATTACGCCCAAGACTTTAACCAAAGTAAAATTTCTGTCAAGCAGTTTCTAGAGGGCCCTGAGATTTTGCGCTCATTACAGCAGGAAATGATGGATGAACTTTTAGAGGATATGTTTAATGACTTTGATCGGTATGTTAGGTATTGATAGTCTTGTTAAGAGTGCTATAATTCATCTACCCTAAATTATTGCATATGTTCTAGGGCGGACAATTTTATTTTGTCTGCCCTTTCGTTTTGTGATTTATATCGTTGATAAGGTATTTGGTTATGTAGTGTGTAAAGGTTTTTGGTTGTGTGAAGAGAATTCTATCAAAAAAGGGAAAACTAATATTACCCCATATTGATACCAGGGGTATCTCAGTATAATCCCTTAACTTGATAAAGAGATATGAAACTAAACAAGCAATTAATTTCACTCTGGCTATTACCTTTTACTTTTTTAGCTTTTACAAATCATGCGCTAGCATTGCCAGGGCAAAGTACCGAAGAAGTAGGCGCCTGGTTAAAAGGACATGCTACACTCCAACCGAAGCGAGGTGAACGTTTTTTAATACATAGAAGTGATACTGCAGCGCAACGGTTTACTTTCCAAGCATCTGTACTACCTCCAGGCGCCGTAAGTTTTTCTAAAGACCGGAGTAAAATACGTACTGAAAGATTATCAATGTATGATGCTATCAATGGTATGAGTTTTGAACGCTTACAAGAGTCGCTAAGAATAATTTATGGTTTAGATGTATATCAAGATTTTAAACGCGCGCAATTAATTTACGATTATCCAAACCAAAGTGCAATAAATTCAGCACGTTTAGCAAGAACACCTGTTCGTGAAGCATTACGCGGTCAGTTAAGAATGGGGGAGCGTTATGCTTACTGGATGGAAATTGCTAAACCTAAAAATGGTAAGGCTTTTACAGGGCAAATGACTGTATTACTAAAGAGCGATATCGATAAACTCGAAGCAGAATTGAGAAACCGATAAGCATCTTGGTTGGGTGGAGGAACGGAACCCAACCTACTAACTGTTTTGCCATGTTCCAGAAAAAATGCTTTCGCAAGCTGCAGAAATTCTTAATAAGTCTTCTTTGAGTAAGGGAGGCCAGTCAATACCGTTTTTACGCCCAATTGCAAATAACTGTTGTGTTCTTAAAGATAATAGGTATAAAGCATAGGTAAGTTCTCGATCTAAAGTGGTGACTTCTTTAAGAGCTTCAAACGCGACTTTTAAAGCTAATAGTATGGATGTTATTTGACCTGGAACGGGAGGTTTACCCTGCTGCATTCGTGTCAGCAAGGCGTCGGGATTGCCTAAATTTGTAATCGCTTGGTCAATAAGGACTTTGCGTGCGGTGTCGTAATTCATTATTAAAGATTACCGCAGATTAGATTACAAAATCCCACAAATATTACTTTGTGGGATTTAAAAATGAAATATTTTGTAAAAATACAAACTGTATATATTCTTACATGTTGTCTAACTGTTTGCGGAGTGATTCTAGTTCGGCGTCAACAACTTCTTCCGATTTTGGAGTTGATGCTTGTGGTTGTGCGGTGGTTTCTGCGGGTAGTTGAGGTTGATTTGGCGCTTGCGCTGGACCGAGTGCCATTTGCGCTTTGAGTGCAGCTAACTCATCATCAACGTCGCTACCTGCTTCTAATTTAGCAAACTGAGTCTCTAAATCGGCGCCGGCTAATTCTCCTGCGGACTGAGCACGTGCTTCTTGCATCAGGACTTTTTCTTCCATGCGCTCAAAAGCTGACATCGCGCTGGATGTATTCATACCGCGCACCATACCCTGAAGTTGCTCTTGTGCTTTAGCTGCGGTAATACGAGCTTTGAGCATCTCTTTCTTGGTTTTGGCTTCAGAAATTTTGCTCTCAAGTTGGATTAAACTACGTTTGAGAGTTTCGACTTGAGTTGTTTGCTGGTCTAAGCTTTCTTTTAGCGCGCTTCCAGAATCTGTAAAGGATTTTTTCCTTTCCAAAGCTTGACGAGCTAAGTTGTCGTCACCCTTTTGTAAAGCGAGCTGCGCGTTACGTTGCCACTTATTAATTTCGTTTTGGGCATCGTTATATTGCTTTTCAGTACGCTTTTGTGCTGCAATAGCCTGTGCAACACCCTGACGTAACTGTACCAAGTCCTCCTGCATTTCCAGAATCGCTTGTTCCAGCATTTTCTCAGGGTCTTCAGCTTTGCTCACCATATCGTTGAGGTTTGAACTGACCACTCGTCTAATTCTGTCGAATAAACCCATAATTGTTTCCTTTGAGACTTACGCTTACTTTCAAGAACGATTTGAATTTTTACTATTAACTATCTGCCATTCTTTAAATTTAATCTTTCTTATGCGAGATTGTGCAGCAAACACCCCCCTTAATATCTTTCTTCTTAAGATACGCTCAAATTTCCGCACATGGCTATTAATGTTATTTTCATCATTACAGTATTATATATTACTACCTGTGTCAGTAATTGTGCTTTTTGAGATTTGAGCCTTAATTGCTTTAAGTTCAGTGTCTATATCATTATTACTTAATTCCAAAGCTAAAAATTTCTTTTCTAAATTATCTTCATGAGTAATATAGGATACTTCTTTTTGAGCTTCGAGTTGTATAATTTTATCTTCAACACGCTCAAAAACGCTTGTAGAACCACTTTCTAGCTCGCCTACAAGTTGCTGGAGACGTAATGATGCTTGTGCCGAACGCGCACGCGCAATATACATATCCTTTTTAGTCTTGATTTCAGCTATTTTAAGTTCGAGCGCTCGCATATCCTTTTTTAGTGTAACAACTACACTGTTTTGTTGCTGAATTTGGGTATTAAGCAAAATCGCAGTATCTTGATAACTCTTGCGTTTAATAAGCGCTTCACGGGCAAGAGTTTCGTTACCTTGTCCAAGAGCAAGTTTTGAACGTCTGTACCATTCTTCAGAAGCTTCAGTAGCATTAGCAGCTTGACGTTCAGTACGCTTTTGTGTAGCAATAGCGCTAGCAACAGCCTGTCGTAACTGAATTAAATTATCCTGCATTTCAATTACGGTTTGCTGTAAAACTTTTTCTGGGTCTTCCGAAGTTGCTACCCAACTATTGACGTTTGAACGCACCACACGTGTAATTCTATCTAAAAATCCCATAATTATTTCCCTAATTTTTAATATAGTGATAAGTGCTGAGTGATGAGTGATGAGTGATGAGTACTAATGTTGTGATTTTTTGCTATTAACTGACCGGAATGCAGCTTTTCAATAAGAGTAAGGTGGCTTTTGCCGCACCTAAGCAAAACAAGCATTACAAGCTCTTTCATTCTCAATAAAGTCTAGGTGCAA
Organism: Calothrix sp. PCC 7103; assembly: GCF_000331305.1. Lineage (GTDB taxonomy): Bacteria > Cyanobacteriota > Cyanobacteriia > Cyanobacteriales > Nostocaceae > Dulcicalothrix. The sequence goes on from NZ_KB217478.1 coordinate 4,390,460, forward strand.
GATATTAGTTAACACCTAACACCTAACACCTAACACCTAAATTTACTCAGCACGAGCGCACGAGCGCACTTTTTACTTTATTTGACTCTAGCATTGAGGCCTTTTTGCCTAACGTCATTCAGCAATTCCTGAACTTTATCTTTGTTTTTAATTGCTCCGAGATAAATTAACTTGCCATCGGGTGACAAATATGCATCTGGGACTACTTTACGAGCTTTAGCAAAGGCGCCTTCGCTAGTGTTATCTAGAACTACATGATAAAACCCATCACTTGAAGGTTTAATTTCAGAGATAGGAATATCTGTTGGTATCGGTGTTGGTGTGGGTGATGGTGTAATAGCTACTGGCGCCTGAGTTGTTGGAGCGGATATGGCAGGGACTATAGGAGGCGCCACAGTTGGAGTAGGTTTTGGTTTGGGGGTTAAGCCAACAACATCATTAGGACTCTTAACTTCTGGAAATTCGTCTTTGGCAAGGTTGGGATATCTAGTTATAGGAGTTAGCTGTGGTTGAGCGACTGTTTTTGTGTTGCCGTCACTAATTGGGCTGCCTGTATCACTATTGGTTACAGTTGAACCATCGCGTTTAAACAAACCACCAAGACTAAATTGTGGCAGAAGTTTCGGATTTAGTACAACGGCACCCAAAATTATACTTGCCATTAAGAATAATAAAATAGAACCAATCCCTAAAGGCGAAAGCAAACTATCACTGTTGCTTTTTGGCCGCTTTTGTGGTTTTGGCGCCTCTTCTGTCAAACTGCGTAATAATGCCTCCGATGACTCTAAATAATCATCGGGTTGATTTTGATGAGTGCTAGACTCTACATTTTCGTTTGTAGAGGCTTTGATTGTAGTAACTGGAACGATGCTAGCACTGGTAGATAATGGTGGTGTTGCCGCCTCTTTTATTGGGTCAGGTATTGGGTCAGGTGTAACAGCAACTTTGGAACTTGGTGGGGGTGGTGGGGGTGGTGGGGGTGGGGGCGTCGTGGTTATTTCGTTTATATAAGTTACTGGTGTAACATTCGTTTCGGATACAGGTATTTCACTAATTTTTTCGTCTAAGGTCTGTATAGCTGTATCAAATGGTATAGTTTCAGCTACCGGAGTTAAATATTGTAGTCCAATTGAACTACTATTTTTTTCTTTTGAGCTTTGGCTAGAAGCACGATATCCACCAGTTCGTGTACGCCTGTATCTTGCTAACTCTCGGTCGAGTTGTACTTCCAAACTAGCTAGTGCTGCTGCTAGTGGTGGTTTCAAGCCGGGTGTTTTTGAAAATTGACTACCCAGATGCATCAGGGGATTTTGACTCATTACCTACTCACTTTCAAGCGATAAGACTTTAAAAAGTAAAAAAATAATTTACGCTTTGCCGTTGCGATAATAGTTTATTGCTAATATACCTTTTCTTACAATAGATTTATGGGTGCTTGATGGTCTTAATAATTTCCCTCAAATTAAATTCGATGGCTTTCAGAACTGTAAGCGATGTATTAAAAATTTTACAAGCGCGGGGTCACTGGCAAACTCCACCTTTACAAGTATTGCTCAAATGCTGGCATGAGATTGTCGGTAGTTCTATTGCACTACATACTCGTCCCATTTCTATCCATCGCGATGTTTTGCGGGTTGCAACATCAAGCGCAGCGTGGGCACAAACTTTAACATTTGAGCGTAAAACCTTACTTATAAAGGTAAATCAAAAATTATCGGCACCCTCCGGGTTCGTCAGTTCAACGGGACGGAAACCGACACCACTGACTGACTCACCACTAACCGACATTCATTTTTCAACTGCTGGCTGGAATAGTAGCACCCGCATCATAAAACCAAGAAGAGCTTCACATCAAGAACATCCATGCTATTTAGAACAAAATATTGCGAACACTGTAGAGAAGGATATTCCAGCAATAGGTAGTAATGCTGTAAATACAGCTTTTGATAGCTGGGTCAAAAAAGTACAAACTAGTTCACAAAACCTACCACTTTGTCCGCAATGTCAATCTCCGACTCCTTCGGGTGAACTAGAACGTTGGGGAGTTTGTGCATTATGCGCGGCAAAAAGGTTTTAGTTAGATTCTTAGAGAAAGTTTATATGCGCCAAATAAGTCAAAAGAGCTAGAAAAAGTTAAAAAAGCTATAAAAATGTAAAAATTTTCTGTCCAATGGAAGATGAGCAAATTTAGAACAAATCAATAGTGATAATGTTAGCTTTGATCCCAATTACTTTTAAATGGTGATTTCCAAGAGTCCAATTCGACTTATGTATCGTGTTTGTAACAAAAAATGTGAAAAACATAACACAAACATAAAATAAATATAAAGGCACATTTGGCTTGGGGATCGGTAAAACATATGCTGAATAATGGTTTGTTGGCAATAATCCGTATTTGTATCTAGGAGGAAAATAAGTAGTGAAAACTATTTGCCTACGGCGTTGACCATGAAGAGCATTAATTTCTTAACTTCTGCTTGTAGATATTGTCGTCATTACAATCCAGAAGGTCGTCGGGGCGGAAACTGCCAGCAATTAGGGGCGCCAGTTCAAGGACATTGGAAAGCTTGCTCATTGGCTCTACCAGCATTTGCACCATCTTGGGAAACCTTAGAAGATGCATGGAGCTTGCCAGAAGCCACGCCTGTTGTAGCATCAAATATGAAGCAAGATGTTCTTCCATTAGAAGAATTAGCAGTTCACGGCGCTGAACTTTCTGTGGCACAAACAGTATCAGTTTAATACCTCCTATTTCTCAAATGTTACATTTTCTTAAATAAATTCTGAGTAAATAATCTGAATCTAGTTAACGTTCCTGGTTACCAATCACCTGGATATACTGATTGGTGCAACTGTGTAAAAAAAAGCAAAAAGATAGGCTTGGGGCTTTATGTATTTGTCTTGATGAAAAAAATCGCACCTTGAATATAAAGGTGCGATTTTTAGATGAAATGTTAAAAAATAATTAAGGTAGCCAAGGAAAAGAACGGAAATTTGGCGGACGCTTTTCTAAAAAAGCTTGTTTACCTTCGGCGCCTTCTTCAGTCATGTAATAAAGTAGAGTGGCATTACCAGCGAGTTCTTGTAAACCAGCTTGTCCATCGCAGTCAGCATTAAAAGCAGCTTTGAGACAGCGAATCGCAATTGGACTTTTTTCTAAAATCTCTTTTGCCCATTGAATACCCTCTGCTTCAAGCTGTTCAATAGGTACGATTGTATTAATTAGTCCCATTTCTAGAGCTTGTTGAGCATTATACTGGCGGCAAAGGAACCAAATTTCGCGAGCTTTTTTTTGTCCGACGACACGTGCAAGATAACTGGCGCCGAAACCACCATCAAAGCTACCAACTTTGGGACCAGTTTGACCAAACACAGCATTATCAGCGGCAATTGTCAAGTCACAAATTAAATGTAGAACATGTCCACCACCAATAGCATAACCAGCAACTAAAGCGATAACAACTTTAGGCATCGAACGAATTAAGCGTTGTAAATCTAATACATTTAATCGTGGAGTCCCTTCATCATCAATATAACCAGCTTGTCCCCTCACACTTTGGTCGCCACCCGAACAAAAAGCATACTTCCCATCAGTATGTGGGCCATATCCAGTAAATAAAACAACCCCAATAGTAGTATCTTCGCGAGCATCACAAAAAGCCTCGTAAAGCTCAAATACCGTTTTGGGACGAAAAGCATTGCGCTTATGAGGACGGTTGATGGTAATTTTTGCAATGCCATCAGCTTTATGATAAAGAATATCTTCGTAAGATTTAACAGTTTGCCAATTGGTTTCCATTACGGGCGTTTATTATTGCCGAACCAGAAAATTTTATCGCATAGGGCTACGAGAGCATCTAATACGCCAAAATCATGTCAAAAGTTTTGGTTCGTTGTAGGGTGGTGTTGACCTTGGCTTTTTTGTGTGCTAACCTCAGACCAATCGGTCTTAATTACTCAGTACGCAGATGCGATGTATCGTGTCTTTACATTCACATGTCGAAAGGTGATGATACCAAAGCGATGATTATCGAAAAAGCCGCAGCTTTGTTTAATCAACAAGGATATGCAGGTTCTTCGATGTCAGATATTATGCGGGTGACTGGGTTACAGAAAGGAGGTATTTATAACCACTTTGACAGTAAAGACGATTTATCGCTGCAAGCTTTTGATTATGCAGTTTCCCAAATTCAAAAGCAATATCGCTCTGCTTGGGCAAGCAAGCAAAATGCGATAGAACGCTTGCAAGCAATTATTGATGTGTTTCGTACTTATATTTATAATCCACAACACCCTATTATGCGGGGTGGATGTCCATTACTAAATACTGCAATAGAAAGTGATGACACGCACCCAGCTTTAAAAGCGCGCGCACAGCAAGCAATGGACTCATGGCGCCTACTTTTTCGTCGTATTATCGAGAAAGGTATAAAAAAAGGTGAAGTTAATCCAAAAGTTGATGGTGATGAAGTGGCATCTATAGTTATCTCAATTCTTGAAGGTTCTGTGATGATGAGTAAACTTAACAGTGACTCTATACACCTCGAACGCGCAATAAAACATTTAAATGATTATATTGATAGTCATTTGAGGATATAGACTTTATTTTTTTGCAGAAAAAAGACCAATCGGTCTATTATAGGCATCTACAAACTAGCTTCCACAACCAACAATCAAAAATTCAAGATTCTATGCGTCTAATTACAATTCCAATCAGCCACTACTGCGAAAAAGTCAGATGGGCATTAGACTATTTAAAAATATCATATGTTGAAGAATGCCATTCTCCACCATTCCATTTATTAGTGGCGCCTCGTTTTGGTGCTAAAACAACACCGATTCTCGCTACAAAAAATGGTATATATTTAGACTCAACTGATTGTTTGGAATATCTTGATTCCATTGCGTCATCTGATAAAAAACTATACCCCAATCAAGTAGAATTGAGACAAGAAGTTGAAGAGTTAGAAGAATTGTTTGATGAGCAATTAGGAGTTTTAACAAGAGTTTGGGGTTATTCTCACGTTATAAATGACCCCAAACTAGTAAAACAAGCATGGTGTCGAAATGTACCTTGGATAGAGCGAGCATTATTTCCAGTAGTTTTTCCGAAAACTCGCACACTAGCTTGTAAAAAATTTAATATAACTCCTGAATCCAACGTTGAAACACGTGAAAAAATAAAGCAAATTTTTGAACAAGTTAGCAATATATTAGCAGACGGGCGCCATTACTTAGTAGGAGATAAACTTTCCGCAGCAGATATTACATTTGCCGCACTAGCTGCACCAACAATCGCACCACCCGAACACCCAGCAACACGAGGGAACCTAGATAAATTTCCTGTAAACATGGCAAAAGAGGTAAATCAATTTCGCGAAACACCAGCAGGGCAATTTGTATTACGTTTGTATCGTGAAAGAAATAATTAATGATAATTGTGGGCAACTATTTTTGTTAGAAGTACAGACTGGGAATTATAGAGGTAATTTTTTGTTCATAAACAGACCATTCAGTCTTTTTATCAAGGAGTAAAAATGTTGAAATTTTATTACAATCCACGTTCACCTATGGCAAGACGTGTATGGCGTGGTTTACTAGAAAAGCAAATTGAGTTTGAACCAATAGTAGTAAACTTGAATGGCGACCAAATGGCACCTGAATATTTAGAATTAAATCCATTTCACCATGTACCTGTAATAGTAGATGATGGTTTTCGAGTAATAGAGTCACTAGCAATTTTAGATTATCTCGAAGCCAAATATCCGGCGCCTGCACTGTTACCAAAAGAAGCGCAACAAAGAGCAACAGTTAAAATGGTGCAATTGGTTTCCAGCAATGAATTGCTACCAAAAGCCATTTCGTTCATTTTTAAAGAGCCAGATTCACCAATATACATACAAGCCAAGCAACATATCGATACAGTGTTTCAATTTTTTACTACAACGCTAGGAGAAAATCTATATTTTGGAGGTGAGACTTTAAGCTTGGCTGATATTGTTGCGGGGACTGATATATATTTACTAGCAAAATCTGGCTTTAATTTGAGTGACTATCCGAAATTGAATGATTGGTATGAACGTTTGATAAGACGCGAAGCTTGGCAAAACACCGAATTAAGTACAGAAGAATTTGAACAATTTAAAAGAGTTTTTATGATAATACAGACCAGAAAAATCAGGCAAACACGTAGAACTTAAGAATCTTTCATGTGGCCATTATGCCAGCCTTTTAGAACGAGACGTTCGTATATGCCAACAAGTCTTATGTAAGCCTTTGTTGCATCAAGATGTGCGTCTACAGCTTGTGTATACTCTAAGAAAGCTTCAGTATTTTCTTGATGATTTTTGTAGTTTTTTTTTACAGAAAACTTGTGATTCTGCGTAATGCTTTAAGAAGCAATTGTACTCTTCAATAAACTCGGCAAACTCAGATGTATGGTTTTGAAAGTAAGGCTGCATAATTAATACCAAAGTTGTTCGCTTAATAAGGTAGACATTTTTGCGGCTCTGAAACATCACTCATTAGGAACAATGATTATTACATTTTAATGTCTTTTTTATCACATATTAATTGGCGAGGTAAAAGCAATGACACCACATTCAAAAAAATTATTAGCTATAGCTTGTGCATCAGGCAGTTTTAAAGGCGCCTTTGCCCACGGTGTATTAAGTGCATTAGAAACAGCAGGAATAGTTGCTGATGTTTACGCTGCTGCATCATCATCGGTTTTACCTACAGCTTGGGCAGCTATTGGAAAAGCAAATCAACTAGGTATAGATTATTGGCTAGGTGGAGTAAAATATCTTCAACAACCAGATATAGGAATGAGTCAAATAGTTTTAGGGGGTATTGCAAACTTTAGCCCACCTAATAAAAAATTATTTGCGCCAGATACACCAGAATTTATTATTGCCACCAGTGCAGTAATTACCGAAGAAGCAGCAAGCGAAACGCAAACCGATAAAGCGCGGCGCCTAGGAAGAAAATTATTAGTAGCTGCGGCAAAAAAACAGCGCACATGGGTTGATGAAAATTTACAGTTAGAATTATTTAGTACCAAAAGCGATAAATTACAGCTTAACGCCAATAATTTTGATGAAGTTACTTATGCTTCAAGTCGAATGCTTCACGCTTGGGATATTCCAGCTTGGATAAATCAAAAACCTTATATTGATGCATCGTACACTTGTATGTGCCCAGCTATAGAAATGCTAGAAGCAGGATACGAAAAAGTAATCGCAATTAGTAATGAACCTGGTGTACTGTACCGCGATATGTTCCAGTTAGAGGAAATATCTGAGAATTATAACGGCACCGATATCTATATTATTACCCCAGATATGGACACAAAACAATTGGGCGTTGATTTTACAAATGCCAGCATTGAAGGATTAATCGCAGTTTATCAACACGGTTTAGAAAAAGGGAGATATATCAAGAAATCAGGTTTCTGTGTTTCTACGAAATTTGCTCATTCGCTGTTGTAGTTACTATAATTCTAACAACCGCGAGTTTATTTTTCACTCAATATTTATGAGTCAAAGTTACCTAGAAATCGCGCAACAAGGTAAAAATAGCTGGTGGCGCCATCTGCTAGCAATACTCCTGATATTATTTTTCTGGATTGTTATCGGTAGTCTTGTCACCAGTATTGCCATTATAATTATTTTGCTACAACGCGGTTTAAGTATATCTGATTTCTCACAAGAGCAAGTCAGCACATTTTTGAAATCAGCTTCTGTTGAAACTTTTATTACATTAAATCTTGCATCTATATTTTTTGCTGTTGGTATATTTATTGCCGTCAAATGGTTACACAAGCGTAAATTCCGCAGTTTAATTAGTGCAGATTCAACAGTTAACTTCCAACGTATCCTAGCCGGATTTTGTGTATGGTTTTTAATGCAGTCAGTGTTGGTAGCAACAGGTTTAATTTTCGACGCAAAAAACTACGAATTTACCTTTAACCCATCGCAGTGGTTTCCGCTTTTAATATCGGCATTAATACTCACCCCAATTCAAACTTCAAGTGAAGAATTATTTTTTCGTGGGTACTTACTTCAAGCATTCAGCCATATTACTCGAAATCGACTAGTATTAATTTTTATTACCAGTATATTATTCATGCTGCCACATTTATTTAACCCAGAAATGCAACGGGGAGCATGGATAGCGCTTTTCTACTTTGGATTCGGCGCCTTAACTGCTTTAATAACTCTTAAAGATAATCGATTAGAACTAGCATTAGGCATGCACGCAGCAAACAACCTTAGTTTCCTATTCGTAACCACAAAAGACTCTGTACTCGCAGTACCTGCAATGTGGACGGCAAAAGATACTGGAGACCCAAGACTAGAAGTTTTGATGTTCCTGTTACAAAGTTTAATCTTTTACTACATATTTTTTGGGCGCCGTAAAAAAATTATGCAAGCAATACCAGAAAAAAATGAATCTCTAGAAAAACTTAGTTAACAAACCTGGTTTCTACAGAAAACCTCAGCCCATAACGGACTGAGGTCAGAGTTTAATTAGGGTGCATCTACTAATTTCTGTATCCACTGTGGTCTATAGCGTATCAGGACAAAATCAAACCGTTTGAGCCAAGAATATAAAATTATTAAGTAAAATATATCCGAATGCGGGTAATAGCTGAGTCTAGCGCTGGACTGTGAACCCAACCTACAAAACCACCATAAACCATTCGGTCGTGTCTATCTCCAACAAATACATGGTCTACGCCTAAAGGATTTTTCCAAGTTCTCACAGTTGAACCATCTCGAAGTCTTATTATTGGGCTTGAGCTTTTAAAGTCTCTATGGTGCGCGCGTGTAATACCAGGTACCCTTTCTAAAATAGCTATAACTTCTTGGGTATCGCCTGTTGTATCGGGTGTCACTATAGTTCCACAACCACACCCATCTATAATAGTTGTTTTCAATCTTTCTTTTAAATCACCATCGAATAAAGATAAAGTATCAATTTCCTCTAATAGTTTTCCGTGTGGCTCAGACTGGCGCCGATGGCAATATACTTCTGTTAACAAATCTTCTAATCCAACTTTTGCTAAAGCATCTGTTATCAACCCTGTTAAACCTAATACAGCAATACCACCCAACATTCCCGCAGGACCACCGAGAAATGCAAGTGCTGCCGTAATTGCTGCGGCGCCTGTTAAACCCGTTGCTGCCATAGTTAAGACTAAAATAATACCAGGTAATCCCAAAGCAGCTATTTTCTTTGCTACCTCATCCATATGCTTTTGCTGTAACCATTCACTCACTTATTCCTTTTTAGCACTTGTTTCTGAGTGGCGCCAAAACTAATTGATGTGAATTTCTTTTGCGAACAGTAGCTTATATATAGATATATTCGGCAAATAATCAGGCTTGTTATTTATCTGCTTGGGCAACATACTATGCATAATATATGTAAAGTAACTAAACAAAAGCAAACAAAAAACCTCAGTCCGTTACAGACTGAGGTTAAAATTGAATCAGGGTGCATCTACTATCTCTGTATTCACTATGACCACTTATGTATCAGTACAAAATTTAAGAGTATAATCCTCCAGCACCACAAAACAGATCAACTGTAGAGATGCTGTTATCCATTTTTCTTTTTCTACTATAGTGTAAGAGTGTATCGCGCATTAGATATTAGCGCATTTAGACAAATACTATACTCAAAACGGGTAAGAAATGTCATTCTGAGCGTAGCGTAATGCGTAAACGCAGTTTTCCCGGAGGGTAGCATTTGCCGAAGGCTAGAATCTCCAAGATGCTTCACTCCGCTGCGCTCCGCTCAGCATGACAAAGTTTAGTTTTTACCCGTTCGCAGTATACAAGATTTATATTATACTCAAAACGGGTTAAAACTATACTTTTAAAACAAACGGAATGTTTAAGATGCTACCCTACCCTTCGGGATATCCTTCGGATAACGGGAAAACTTCGTTAACGTCCCTCAGCATGACAAAAGTTCACTTTTTACCCGTTTACAGTATACCTAAATATATAAGTTAGAACTGCTGTAATCAACAGATGTGATAAAAATGCGACATTGTACACGGTAATCTTAGAATTTCGACTAAATTATACTAGAAATTACGTAAAAATAACAAACCCTCTTGAAAGTTCGACTTTTTTTAGTAAACCCTCAAAAATTTGGGTAAGTAGCTCAGTGATAAGCCTCAAATAACATCAAATTTTTCCTAGGCTGTTAGTTAACCCGATTCATTAAGCAGATAGAAATAATCTATGATATGTAGTATAGAAACACCAGTACCAAATTATATATAGTTAAACCCCAATGCAACAACCAATTCACGTTATCGGAGGTGGACTAGCTGGAACTGAGGCAGCTTGGCAAATAGCTGCTGCTGGTATACCAGTAGTTTTACATGAAATGCGCCCGCAACGTTTCGGTGGCGCCCATCACACTGAACATCTCGCCGAATTGGTTTGTAGTAATTCGTTTGGGGCAATGGCTTCTGACAGAGCATCAGGTTTATTGCACGAAGAGTTACGGCGCCTCGGTTCCATTGTAATTGCAAAAGCAGACGAACATCAAGTTCCGGCAGGTGGTGCCTTAGCTGTTGATAGAGGACAGTTTAGCGAAGATTTAACAAATACCCTCGCACAGCATCCATTAATAGAACTGCGACGAGGTGAAATACCTGCCATTCCTGAAGGAGTTGTAGTTATAGCGAGTGGTCCCTTAACTAGTCCTGAGCTTGCAGAAGATTTGCGTCGTTTTACAGGAATGGAGTATCTTAGTTTTTTTGATGCCGCAAGTCCTATAATTGTGGGAGAATCAATAAATCGGGATATTGCTTTTATGGCTTCGCGCTATGACAAAGGCGAAGCCGCTTACTTAAACTGTCCAATGAATAAGGAACAGTACATTCGGTTTAGAGAAGAACTTTGCAAAGCTGAACAAACCGAGTTGAAAGATTTTGATAGAGAAAAAGTTAAGTTTTTTGAAGCTTGTTTACCAATCGAAGAACTAGCACTGCGCGGAGAAGATACCATGCGCTATGGTCCTCTCAAACCTGTAGGGTTATCTGATACCCGTACAGGCGAACGTTCTTATGCAGTTATTCAACTACGCCAAGAAGACAAGCAAGGTAAGTTATGGAATATGGTAGGGTTTCAAACTAACTTACGTTGGGGCGAGCAAAAACGTATTTTCCAAATGATACCTGGTTTAGAAAATGCCGAATTTGTACGTTTAGGTGTCATGCACCGCAATACATTTATTAACGCTCCCCAATTAATGCATCAAACACTGCAATTCAAAGAACATCCCAATATACTAGCCGCAGGTCAAATAATTGGTACCGAAGGATACACAGCAGCATCCGCAGGTGGTTGGCTAGCTGGAACAAATGCCGCACGTGTTGCATTAGGTAAACAACCAGTAACACTACCAAACACAACAATGATGGGCGCCTTATTTGAATTCATCAGTACCGCATCACCCAAACACTTCCAACCCATGCCCCCCAATTTCGGAATATTACCCGATTTGGGAGTAAAAATTAAAGGTAAGCCAGAAAGATATGGGAAATATCGTGATAGGTCATTGCAAGATTTAGAAAACTGGAAAGGATTACTATAAAATCTCTTCTTCTTGTCGAGCGGGCATCCCTGCCCACCTCTAAATATATTTAAGATGTGACGGGCATCCTTGCCCGTTCCACAAGATTTTTTAAAGATTGTCCGGCGCCAACAATCGAGATACAGAATAAAATACTTAAAACCCGCATCAAAGTAGAAGCGGGCAGTATATAATTTTCAATTGTTACAGTAGTGATAATGATTATTGAGCTTTCTTTTTATCTTGCTTTTTACCAATAAATCCGAAGTCATCTTCTTTCATTGTAATCATACCATGTACACCGAGGGCTGCAATTGCGGCGCCGATAAATCCCCAAGTGCCATCAGTGAAAGCATTGATGCGGTGTGATAAGCTACGGTGGTAAGCAAAATCGAGTTGTCGGGTACTCCCGTTACCATCGCGCGCAAGTCTTTCGATGTAATCTTCAGTTCGTTCTAAAGCGTTATAATCAACATCGTAAGCATAAAGTGATGACCCCATGACAATTAAGCCGGGAATCACAAGTGCGATTAAAAGTATGCCTCTGCCTGAATTCATACGACCTCATGTCAGGTAATATATGCAATTAATGCTGACATAGCCGTATTTTTGCGTTAGTATCTGGCAAACAATCGCAAAATTAGCTTCTGCCGTTAGCGAACAGATTTTTTTGGGAATAATATTCGTGGTTGGTTGAATTTTGGATTTAAAATCCTCAGTAGTCTAACAACATGAAAGCTATATATATCCCAAGAAGACGGAATTATTTAAGATTTACTTTTGCTTTATTGTGTATTCTATGCGTAATTTTTACATGGCTTCCGGCATTATCGCAACAAGCACAAATAAAAAATACATCTATATCGGAGCTACAAAAGCAACAGCAGCAGCTAAAAATGCAGCGTGGACAAGTTAGCCAAGAACGTAACCGTTTGGATAATTTACAAAATGTCGCACAAGATAGACTCAACAACTTAGAGCAAAACTTGCAAACAACCACAACACAAATTCAAGACAGCGAAAATCGTTTAAAATTAGCAACCGAACGTCTAGAACAACTTCAAGCTGACTTAGCAGTGGCTGAACGTTCGTTTAAAGAAAGACAAGACGCAACCGTAGGAAGATTAAGGTTTTTACAGCGTACAACAGCAAGTCATGGGTGGACTGTGTTATTACAAAGTCGAAGTATAAACGATTTTTTGAGTCGGCGCCGACATTTAAAGATGGTATATCAGGCAGACCAGCAAATACTAGCAAAACTTACAGAAGAAGCAAATCGAATAGTAGAGCAAAAAACGGCTGTTGAACATGTAAAAAACGAGATAAGCTTAATTCGTCAGCAACTCTTAGCGCAAAAAAGTGACTATCAGTCTCAAGCTGCATCACAATCAGAATTAATCGACAGATTAAATAATGACCGTTTAGCATTAGCAGCAGCACAAACCCAACTTGAACAAGACTCTATTGCCATCGGTAACTTAATTCAGCAAAGAATAGCTGCTCAAAAAGCGCGTGAAGCTGCCGAAAAAGCAATTGGTAAACGCTTTACCGAAGGTACAGGTATATTTGGCTTTCCTAGCGATGCACCTATTAGTAGTCCTTTTGGTTATAGAATTCACCCTGTACTTGGTTATCGGCGCCTACATACGGGTATCGATTTTGCAGGTGCCTACGGTAGTCCAATTCGTGCGGCAGATGCAGGTACCGTAATATTTGCAGGATGGTACGGTGGTTACGGAAACGCAGTAATAATCAGCCACGGCAAAGGAATTACAACCTTATACGGTCATAGTAGCCAGTTATATGTATCCGAAGGCCAAACAGTACAACGCGGACAACAAATAGCAGCAGTAGGTTCCACAGGTTTATCAACAGGTCCCCACCTACACTTTGAAGTTCGTAGAGACGGCACACCAACCGACCCAGCACCCTATTTATAACGTTCACTCGTAGAGACGCGATGTTCCTCGCGTCTCTACATCAACCAAAAAATTCAAACTATGATATAATAGGTAAAACGAGGGCGTGTAGCTCAGTGGATAGAGCGTCAGGTTCCGGTCCTGTAGGTCGGGGGTTCGAGTCCCTCCACGCTCGTATTATTTTACATATTGACACTACGTAATGATAGTGAAAAATTGAGCCATTTATGGCTAAATGCTGTGATACTATGATTATATATGAGTTCTGGCGCCGTAGCTACTGGAGATATTTGACAATTTGGAAGTTTTACAAGAGATAGTAAAATCATATCTCAAGATTTAATGTTATATCGAGTACCTACTGACCTAGAAATATTATTTAATATTTTAGTTGGTATTTTAAAACCTTCATCGTCCTTGTAGCAATAAGTTAATTAAAGCGTATTCGGGTCAATTCCTTGTTGTCGCAATTTTTCTAAGAGGTTTTGCATTTTTTCCTCTTGGGTTAAATACCGCGTTCCATCTTGGTCATACCAAAATAACCATTCACGTATTCTTCCTTGATATGTTCCACGTTCACGTCCGATACCTAAACCTATCTCCGGCATCCAAATTTTATCACCTGGTTGCAAAATATATTCATTGTTAACTAACCGATAAACTTCCAAGCGTTGGCGCCTGAGTCTTAATCGTGTAGGTGCAAAAATAACGTAGTATAATACGCCTAATTTGGTATAATCTATGGCTCTTCTGTTCATATTCACCGTTATAAGTTTGAGATACAACTTCTAATGCTAAAGTTGGGGCAATATTCTCTTCTTCCCAAAGTGCGTAACTAGAGCGTCCATTTTCACCAACAAATCTTTCTACACCTAAACTGAGAAAACCATCAGGGACAATAGGGTCTTTATATGGTTCATAATAAATTCCCATATTTATACCGAAATACCAATCATCCCGGTTTTGCCAAATCGTAGACAAAATAGCTAATAGTAAATTAGGAATTAATATTTGCAGTTCGCTATCCACGGGTTTATCATCAGAATCAGGTAATTCTGCCGTTGAAGGTAGACAATGTAAAGGATTGTATTTATACATAATTTATTTGCTGTTATTTTTACAATCCGTTTAGGTTGGAATGTAAATATTTTAATCTAAAGAACGGTTAATAAACAAGGCGCCGCTTTAAATGTTGATAAGTTGAAAATCTAAAACATTTAAAAGCCTATTTTCGCCAATAGCATCAAAAACTTCTAACATCTGGCTTGCTTGCAATCGAACATCATAAGAGGAGTCAGTTTCACTCTTCTTTTCAAGTACATCCTGAAATTCCTGCCATCCTATGCAACCAATTGCCCAAACAGCAGCAAGGCGAACCCATGTATCAAAATTGGACAGAGCTAGTTGCAAGCAAGAGAAATACCTCGAATCAAACTGTATCGGCGCCGCATAAGCAAGATGTACAATTGCCTCTATCAAATCTTCTGAATTTGAAGCAGTTTCTACCCATTGAAGAATTTCCTCATCTGAGTATGTATCAAAAAACGATTTAACGTGTTGCGCTACTTTTTTCAAGTTGTCACCTTCAATAATTAAAAAAGGTGTTTTCAAGCTAAAAGGATAAAGGGTGCCGTCTTCTAAATACCAGTCTTCGATGTAGTGTATAGCAGTTTGTTTGTCTGGTGTAACCCAAGCAATTTCTAACGGCAAATAATTTTCTATATCAACTTCCCTACTAGCCTTTAATTCCCAGCCATTATTACTCGCAAATGCTATAAATTTCTGCTTAATTGCAACATTTTTAAAAACAACGGTTTGTTGCGGATAATCTTTTAATATTGAATGACGCCCATTCTCATTGTGGGTTAGAAAATTTTCTTTTATGGTTTCATCGTTTTTAATTTTGGTGTCTTTAGAATTATAACTATCACTAAAAGGTTGAATTGGATTCTCTGAACTAATATTAAAACGCTTATAGCCATCTAACATCACAGCAGCACTTTTACGCACATTAGAGTCAGTATCAGTTTTTTCCATTTGTTGAAGAATTCCACGAAACTCTGGCCAGCCGACATAGCCAATTGCTAAAATAGCAGCATCCCTTACTTTACTGTTGGGGAAAGCAAGTACTTTTTCAAATAGTCGAAAATAGCTCGGCTCATATGTTGATGGAGCAGAAACAGCAACTCGGTATATAGCATGAATATAACTTTCAGGATTTGTAGCATTATTTACTAAGTAATCAACATCTTCATATTTATATATATCAAGCTCACTACAAAGTTTTTCATATACATTGTGTGCTTCTTCTTCGACTCCATCAACAATTATGTAACGAGCATTAATCAGATGGTCGTCAAAGTAATGGATACTTGTTTTATTGCTTCGAGTTGTTCTAATTATCTCATATGGCTGTTCTGGAGTAGGCGGTACATCCTCCAACCATAACCAACGATACTTCAATGCTATTTGGTCAAAATCTGATTCTGAAACATTTTCTTTTAACGCGACTCTTAACCAGGAACTTTTCATTTCACAGTCCTATATATTCATAACTATAGTTTTGCAGTTAACAAAATTTTTATGCATTTCTGATTATAGTTCGACTACATTAAATTCTTTGCTGACAATGTTTAGTTTAGATATCGTAAAATATTTGCACTGCCTCCAAAATATAACGTTTGATATTCTCTCGGTCATTACTAACATTTTTAAGTTGTCCAGTAACTAATTTTACTTCAAACCACCTTTGAATAGTAGCTATTTCTTTCTCAATTATCCTTTGTTTTGCTTGTTTAACCTTTACTTCGTTTCGTGGCAGTCCCTGTAAATCAGCATTTAACCCTTTTACAGCCTCCTGATAACCAAAAGTTGAGGCAGGGTGTTCTACAATTGCCTCACCTATACTAAGTTTACCTTGCCTAACAATATCTAAACTCATTATCGACAGAACAATATTAGCTGGTTCTCTAGCTGGTTCCTGTCCAAACCATAGCGCTGTCACTTCTGCGACCAAATCAGCGTGTTCTGACATTTCTTTAGGAACTTGACCACTAACTACGAGTCGTTCAATTGATTCAGCAAACTGTTTACTAAATTTAGGGTTAGAAGCTGTCAATCTATCCAAATCCGATTTTATCCCTTTTGGAACAAATTTACCTGTTTTTTGATTGAAAAATCCAGCATAAGGACGTGCCCGCTTTATTTCTCCTTGAATAATTGATTTTATTAACGCATTAGCAGGATTAATCGTACCATCTCTAATTTCCCTTGCAACATCAGCAGAGTAAGTTGGGTCTTCTTCTTGACCAAGGTTATACCTAATATCTCTACCTTCTGGTATACCAAGGTTTCTAGCTAATTGAAAATGCTTTACAAGACTTAACCAAGTTTTTACTCCCCGCACAGAAACGGTTAAGTCTTCTGTACCTTCTGCACTAAGTTGCGCTTGAACTGCCTGGTCTAATTCTCTCTGTCTATCAGTAAGACCAGGTGTTGTTTCTAAAACCTCTTTGCCCACCTCTCGCACAATTTTTAGCAGTTCGTCCTGTTCCATCCTAAAACCCCGGCAAAAGCTTAATTATAGGGTTTACTTAGGTCATAATCTCAGCCTAATTTCTGGATTTGATCAGTATATCTTCTACTTCATCTTCATAGACATTGTGGTTATAAATGTGAAGTAGATCAAAAAAACAAATGAAGGATGTTGAAATGGTTGCCCAACTACTACTTTTTCTAGAGGATGGTGTTAGAGCTTATAGTCAAGATTATCTCGATAAGGCTTTTAGTGAGCGAGATATTAATTGGGAAATGAAAGAGGAAATCGAAAATGAGTTTCGTAACACTGTAAAATATATTAAAGAAATATTAGATTTAGCACAAGATATAGGTTTATCTAAAACTAGATTAAAAAATCAAGCTGATTTTTACTCTTTTTTTGGTGCTATAGTTGAGTTAGACCGCGAAAACGCTAATAAATTAGTATTTTTTTGTATAAGTCTAATAATTTTCATAAATCGTGACTAAGAAATGTACACTTTAATTAAAGTAAGGATAATTATTTAGTATCATGTTTAACTTTTTGAGGTATATTTTTTAATTTATTTGTGACTTCTGCTATTGTATTTATACTTGTAGGCGTAATTAAGCCATCGTGATGGAATATATATACTTGATTATTTTGTACAGCTTTTAACTTACTCCAGTAAGGTAACTTTTTAAAATCATCAGGGTTTAAATTTGCTGACTCAATAACAAAAAGCTTTTCGGGGTTTGCTTCGAGTATCTTTTCCTGTGAAAGTGTTATATATCCTTTAAAACGACCTTTCCCCTGTAAGTCTGCCGCTAAATTTTTATATTTGAATTTTTCTAGCAAGTTTCCTGCCCAACTGTTTTTATTCGGTGATGATGTTGGTTGCGCGCGTAGTAATACTAATACTGTTTTTCCGTTGTTAGGTATATTAGTTGTATAAGATTTATATTTATCTAATATTGGTTTGGGGTCGGCGCCTATTTGTTGTGCTATTTGTTTTGTGCTATCTTCTAAGTCTTGCCAACTGCTGATTTTTCCCACAAGGGTAGGTATTTTTAGCTCTTGAAGCTTGGCGATAATTTTATCGTGGAATCCTTCGGCGCCTAATACTAGGTCTGGTTTGAGTGATACTATTTTTTCAATGTTAATTGCTGTGTTAGTTCCGACTCTTGGGTAGTTATTAAATTTTGTTTTTGCGATTACGTCTGTGTATCTGGTGTTAGGAATGCCTACTAGTTTGGTTTTGTCTAGGTTATATATTATGTCTGCTGCTAAGGGTGTTAATGCTACTACACGTTTCGATTTTTGGACAGGTTGGGTGATTTGTGTTTGGGGGTTGTTTGAACAAGCTGATAAGATGATTGTGAGTGTCAAAATAAGTAATTTGTTCATTTTAAATGTTTATAAAGCAGATACAGCACAAACTTGTAATCCTACTGGTGTATCAATAATTAGGGCTTTTACTCCAAATACTTGGCTTATTGCTTCGGGTGTTAAAGCTTTTGCGGGTGTCCCGACATCCCAGAGATTACCTTGATTAAATAAGGCTATACGGTCACTATATCTTGCTGCTAGGTTTAATTCGTGTAAGACTGTGACTATTGTTAATTGCTGTTGTTGATTTAGTTCTTTGAGTAGTTCTAGTAATTGTAGTTGGTAGTTAATATCTAAATAGGTTGTTGGTTCGTCGAGTAATAATACTTTTGGTTCTTGGGCAAGTGCTAATGCTAGAAATGCGCGCTGTCTTTCTCCACCTGATAAGTTTTCTACTGGTCTATTGCTCAAATTCTCTAAGCGCGTTTTTTGGATAGCGTTGTCTACTTTCTGTTTATCTTCCCCGCTTAATTCCCATTGCCACCAAGGTTGATGTGGTGTACGTCCTAAGCTTACTAGTTGACGAACGCTTAAACCTGTGGGAACTGTTTGTTGTTGAGGTAGTAACGCTAGTTGTTGAGCTACTACGTTAGCTGGTTGAGAGTGAATTACTTTGCCATCTAGTAAGACGGCGCCTTGTGATGGTGATAAAATTCGACTTAGTAATTTGAGAAAAGTTGATTTACCTGAACCGTTGGCGCCGACTAAACTTAGCCATTCTCCGGTTTGTAAATCTAGGTTTACGTCTTTGATGATGGGTACAGTGGTGTATCCACCACTTAAGTTTTGTATTTCTAAGGGCATTTTGGTGTTTGGTTTTTGGTGATTTTTCCTTAACTCTCGTTTCCGGTTTTACGTTGATAGAGTAACCAGATGAAGAGAGGTGAACCTAGAAGTGCTGTTACTGAACCTACTGGGAGTTCTACTGAACCGAGTCTAGAAAGCAAGTCCGCGAACATTAATAACCAGGCGCCACCAAGTGCAGATAAGGGTAATAATATACGGTGGTCATTCCCCACTAGCAAACGAACCCCATGAGGAACTACTAAACCAATAAAACCAACTAGTCCACTGACACTAACTGCTCCAGCAGCTAGAAGTGTTGCGACACCAGCAATTAATATACGCGACCGTCCCAGGTTAACCCCTAAACTTACTGCCAAGTCATCTCCTAAAGCCAATAAATTTAAAGAACGGGCAAGTAACCATCCTCCAATTAGAGCAATTATTATATAAGGCGCCGCTGCATTAACTTCTCGCCAACCTCTACCATTTAAGCTACCAATTAACCAGTTTAAAGCTTGTTGAATTTGACCGTCTTCTGCAAGTAGAAGTAAAGTGCTTTGAACTGCTCCAAACAATGAGCTTACCGCTACACCACCTAAAATTAATCGCTCTACCGAAAGTTTGCTACCAGAACGACCAAGAAATATGACTATCGCGGTTGTAATTATGGCGCCTATCCAAGCTGCTAAGGGTATCCAAGCTTGAAACACTTGTAAGACTACCATCACAATTACCACTAGTCCGGCGCCTGCGGATATTCCCAAAATAAAAGGGTCTGCCAAACTATTACGTAACATTCCTTGTAATAAGGCACCTGACATCCCTAACGCGGCACCAACTACCATTGCTGCATTAATACGCGGAATACGTAAATCCCAAAGTATAGTTTGTTTGAGTGGGTCACCTCGACGCAGAAGCGCTTGTAACATCTCATCAAAGCTAAAAGGAACGGCACCTTGAGATAGTGATAATAATAACGTTAATGTAAGTCCTAAAAGCAGAACAGTGACAGCAAAGAATACACGACGCTGCGTCGAAGTTTCCGGAACTTGCTTCCCAGAGTGCTTTGATAGCATTTTCATCTAATGATTATCCTACATAAATATCTTGTTCAGCTTATTGATATTTAGTTTTATTAATATCACACTTTTCAAATAAAAAGGACAGGCAGGATGCCTGTTCCACAAGAGTAAGAGTTAATGATGGAATATAAATTAGTTTGGAGGGTCAATTTTGTTGGCAAGGGCTGCCCATAAAATCATGGGTGAACCGATTGCTAAACATAGTAACCATTGTTGGAAACTGAGAGGCGCCGTTTCAAATACGTAGTTGATTAATGGGACGTGAGCAAATACGATTTGTAGTAATATTGCTCCGATTATTCCAAATCCAATTGCGGGAATATCTACGTTTTCTTCAATTGTTCCGTCCATCTTAGCGATTAAGTTGGGCACTAATTGGCTGATACTGAGCATGTAGAATATCCGTCCGGCAATGAGCGAGTTAATTGCCATTGTTCGCGCTAATGGTAAGTTACCTGTTGTGGCACGGAAGTATTCAAATACACCGAATATCACAATCCAGTTGAATAAGGAAATTAGTAGAATTCGCTTGATGCGGTTCCCTGATAGTAACGGTTCGTTCGGGTTTCTCGGTGCCTGGTTCATCACATTTGCTGCTTTGGGTTCAAATGCCAAAGGTACAGTCATTGTGATGGAGTTAAGTATATTCAACCAGAGGATTTGTAAAGAAAGAATCGGTAGGTCTCTTGCTAATAAGGTACTTAGTAAGACTGTCATCGATTCCCCACCGTTCACAGGGAGAATAAAACAGATTGCTTTGAGCAGGTTTTTATAGACAGAGCGTCCTTCTTCGATTGCTGCTTCAATTGAGGCAAAGTTATCATCGGTAAGCAACATGTCTGATGCTTCTTTGGCGACTTCTGTACCTGACCCACCCATCGCAATACCAATATCAGCTTGTTTCAATGCAGGTGCATCATTCACACCATCACCCGTCATTGCTACAACTTCGCCTTTTGATTGTAGTGCCTCAACTAAACGCAGCTTTTGCTCTGGCGCCACACGTGCAAATACTACACCCTCTTCTGCTACCTGCGCGAGTTCTGTTTTATCCATCTTGGATAACTCGGCGCCTGTAAATGCCAGTACTGAACCATTTTTACCCATACCCATACGTCGAGCAATCGCTTGGGCAGTCACAGCATGGTCTCCAGTAATCATCTTGACTTGGATACCAGCTTGTTGACACGCTTGTACTGCTTTGATAGCACTTTCGCGTGGTGGATCAATCATTCCTTGTAAACCTAGGAAAATTAATCCTTTTTCAATATCGTGGTGGTCTACACTGTTTTGGCTGTCGGGTACGTTCTTTTTCGCTAGTGCTAACACGCGCAATCCTTGGCGTGCCATGATATTTACTTCACGCTCAATACTGGTTTGGTTTAACGTTTCAACACAATCCATCGGCCGCTTTTGACCTTCGCTATTAAGCATTCCGCTACAGCGCTTCAATATTGACTCTACTGAACCTTTGACGTAAATGATTTTTCCTGCGGGTGAGTTGTGCAGTGTCGCCATATATTGATAATCTGACTCGAAAGGAATCGTATCAATTCTTGGCATTTGGCGAGTTAACGAAGCTTGATTGAATCCTGCTTTGTTTGCCGAAGCAATTAAAGCGCCTTCAGTTGGGTCGCCCATTACCGTCCATCTATCGTCTTTGTATTCAATTAAAGAATCATTACAAAGAATCCCTGCTAATAAAGTTTCTTGTAAACCCTTATCACTATTCAAATTAACTGGTCTTTCATCACGCAGTATTTCACCATCGGGAACATATCCTACTCCTGTCAAAGCATATTGATGCCCACTCGCATAAATGCCTTGAACAGTCATCTGATTTTCAGTCAGTGTGCCCGTTTTATCTGAACAAATTACTGTCGCACTACCCAAAGTCTCTACAGCAGGCAATTTACGAATAATTGCATTCCGCTTTGCCATTCTGGAAACACCGATTGCTAAAGTCACCGTTATTACCGCTGGTAAACCTTCAGGAATGGCGCCGACAGTTAAAGCAACAGCAGCTTCGAGAGCTTCAGTGAAATTTCTTGTATTCAGTCCAACAACAAATGTTAATGTTGCTAGCGCTAAAACAACACGCAACCAGTTATGACTAAACTTATCGAACTTGCGAGTTAGCGGTGTCGTAAGGTTTGTGTGTTGGTCCATTAACTGGGAAATTTTTCCAGTCTCAGTCTCATTCCCTGTGGCAACAACAATACCTACAGCTTGTCCAAAAGTGACAAAACCACCCGCATATGCCATGTTTTTACGTTCGGCAAGAGGGGTTTCAGGGTTTAAAACATCTACATGTTTTTCTACAGCTACTGATTCACCTGTTAAACCAGATTCGTCAATTTGAAGATTTTTAGCTTGGACTAACCGTAAATCAGCAGGAACTTTATCACCAGAGATTAATAAAACTATATCTCCAGGTACTAGCTCACGCGAAGGAATGCGAACTTTCTGCCCGTCGCGGATAACTGTGGTTTCAGTAGTAATTGCGTTTGCCAGTGCTTCAATTGCACCTTCTGCCTTGGACTCTTGAATGAACCCAATGATTGCATTGGTAGTCGTAACACCCCAAATCACTCCTGCATTTACATAACTTCCTGATAGCGCTTTTAATAAACCCGCACACAGTAACACAATTAGCAATGGTTGGTTATATTGCTGTAAAAACTTCAACCATAAAGGTTTAACTTTTTTTGCAGTTAGTTCGTTTCTACCGTACTTTTCAACTCGCTGCTTTACATCAAAATGGCTTAAACCTCCATCTGAAGTGCTTTTCAAGAGTGATAGTGCTTCTTCGACCTCCATTGAATGCCAAACTTTTGGCTGTCCAGAGGGCAGTCCCACCGCAGATACTACCTGCACCATGATTATCTTCCTTAGACCTAGTAAAAATCTGTGTTAAATCATTTTTAGCACTTTTTATTAGTGCTGAGTACACTTCAAAACCTTTTTATTTCGATGACTGGCATAGATTTTCTTAATAGTTTGTTTATATTTAATTTGACAAAGCTTGTATTACCCACTCTTACCAGCAGGTATCAATAGAATATCTTCCTATAGATATATTGATGTTTTTGAATGCTTATAAATGGAAAAATTAAAAATAATTTATGAGTAATTACTTAGTTACTTAGTAATTTATTAATCAAAATATATTCCATTTAACTAAGTATGGAATGGCGCCGTTAGCTAGAATTTGCTGCGATACAAATCTTAAAGCCACATTTTTCGTCATAACAACAATAGTGGCGCCTAAATTAATTTAATTTTAATTTAATAAAATGTGTCAAATAAGTTTTAGCACTATTTATTATTGTTAATATATTTATGGCACTTGTGATTTTGAATAATTTGCATAAATTTTACCAATGGTTGTTGCCGATAAAGTAGTGGAGTGAGTATGCTTTGCGATACAGCTTGGGTTGAAGGCAGAAAGCGCGTGTATTTGAATTTGTCTGTTCGATTGGAACTTATTGGACGTTCAGCTGAATTTCAGCGCATTGTTGAGGTTTTAGCGCAGGACGGTGATGTATTGATTGCGGGGGTGCCTGGAAGCGGGCGCCGTACCTTAGTGCGTTCAGCAGCAAAGGAAGTAGGAGCGATTATTTTAGAAATCGACTGCATCCGCGCTAGCGATGGTGAGCGTTTCTTGCAGTTACTTGCAGAAGCGGTTAGTCAAAATTTCCAACCATCACAAGTTAAAAATTGGGTAAATACAAAAGCCAGAGAGTATTTTGTGTTTAATCCAGATGAGACTACAGGCAAGTTAAAATTGATACGCAGTTTAAACTTGAAGCAGTTATGGCAAGCGTTTGAATTGTTGTTGAAATTACCGCAGCAGTTAGCAGAAGCTGACGGAAAGCGTGTGGTGTTGATATTACATACTTTTCCTCATATTCGTTCATGGGATAAGAATGGGGAGTGGGAAGCAACGCTACGACGTGAAATCAAAGCTCAAACTTTTGTTAGTTATGTATTAGTTGCTACAATTGCCGAAGCTACCAATGCAGAAGAAAACGATTATCCATACTTAACTTTGAAATTGGCGCCTTTGGTTAGAGATGTAATTGCGGTATGGGCAAGAGAAATTTTACATACTCAGGGGTTAACGTTTGATTCGCGTTCTAAAGCGCTGCAATTATTTTTGGATGCTGTACAAGGACACATTGGGGACGCAATGGCATTAATTCGTCGTATACAATCAGTACGGCGCCCAGATGGGTTAGTTACCGAAAAAGCAGTGCATGATGCCATTCAAGGGCTACTCAAAGATTTATCTATCACCTTTGAATCATTATTAATGTTGCTGCCTCCTAACCAAGTGCATTTGCTCGAAGCATTAGCTTGTGACCCCACCGAAAAACCACAAAGCCGTGAGTATATTCAAAAACATGGTTTATCGCGTGGTGGTAGCCTTCAAGGTGCCTTAATGGGGCTTCAGCACAAAGGACTAATTTATGGTGCCGAACAAGGCTATAAATTAGCGCTTCCATTACTGGCTTTATGGTTAAAGCAGCGTTTGGACTAAGATATTGGAATTTTTACATTGTTCGGATAAAATTCCTGTACTACACTTTATAATTTTTAGTTTCATCAAAAATTTAAATAAATGTTATATCCTTAGCATTTGTAACCTGTTTTTATAATTTAGGGGCGCATAATTTATGTGTAAGCGCTTCTACCTTAAGTAGCAAATCTCAAAAATTGGCACTTAAGAACTAGGTGAATGGCTTTGGGTCATCTACAATCATATAAACTGAACAGTTGACGAACTCGCTCAAGAAAACCTCAAATCTAAAATCGCTATGGTAGCTGCTGGTACAACCTTGCAGGGTGGCAAATATACTCTCGACCACGAAATTGGTCGGGGTGGCTTTGGGATAACCTTTAAAGCTACTCATCACTACTTGCATCAAGTGGTGGTGATTAAAACCCTGAATGAAAAGCTGCGACAACATCCGGATTTTGCCAAATTCGAGAAGCAATTCCAGGATGAGGCTCGACGGTTAGCAACTTGTGTTCACCCTAATATTGTCCGAGTCAGCGACTTTTTTGTCGAGGCCGCATTACCATACATGGTGATGGAGTATATCCCAGGTGAAACTTTGGGAGAAGCATATGTAATGCCAGGAGTTCCTTTACCAGAAGCAACTGCTATTCACTACATTCGCCAAATTGGCGCTGCACTAGAAGTAGTACATCAAAACGGGTTATTACACCGTGATATCAAGCCCGATAATATTATTCTTCGTCGCGACACTCAATCTGTGGTGCTAATTGATTTTGGCATCGCGCGTGAGTTTAATAGTGGAGTTCGGCAAACCCATACAGGTATGGTTTCCGAAGGATATTCTCCTATCGAACAATATTTATCGCAAGCTGCCCGCTCACCTGCAACTGATATTTATGGGTTAGCAGCGACGCTTTACACTTTATTAACAGCGCAGGTGCCAATACCAGCATTACTGCGCGACCGTGAAAAAATGCCTTCCCCACGTGAACTGCAACCGCATTTGAGTGCTGCTGTTAACCAAGCAGTGATGCGTGGTATGGCAGTTGACGCTAGATTTAGACCTTCTACTGTTGCAGAGTGGTTAAAATTATTACCTGTGTCAGGAGCAATTCCGGCGCCGCAACCACTACCAACAGGAGCAGTACAAACAATCGATTTATCAAGTCAACAAGCTTTAAACTTGGATGCAGCTTCTGTAGCAGTAACACAATTACGTACAGAAGAACCATTACAACAAAAACAAGAAGAAAAAGACAAAGCCGTTAAAGTCATTGCCCAAAAAGTCCTTAAACCAAAAGTCTTTATTGGAACAGGTATTGCAATGCTAGCTGCTGCTGCCGGTTTTAGCGCCATGCGGGGTATTTCCAATCCTCAAGCGACACAGCCCGTAGTAGAGCAACCAAGTAATATTTTCCCCGCATCCACAACTACTACACCAGCCGACACTCCTACTCCATCACCAACAACCGAAGCAACATCAACTCAACAAACTAAGACCTCGAACCGTGTTGAAGAGCCACCCGTCTCAACTCCAGTACGACGCAAACGGCGCCGCGTCTATAACAACGATAATAATTCCAACACTAGCAACAGCAATTTTAAAAACAATCGTTCAACTGATAACTCAAATAATTCTAATAACGAGACTACAACAACCAGACGTAGAAACTATAACAACGACAACAATAATAGCGACAGCACACCAACGCGCACCAATAACGTCAATAATGGTACCAACACTAACAATTCTAGTGATTCAAATGCTTCTAACACACAGACTCCAAAGGCGCCACCAAGTCCATCTTTAGTAGATAGGCTAAGAACAGTGCGTGATTCTCGTATAAAAAAATCACCAGACAGCAATAAATCACAAAGTACACCTAAATCATCTGGTTCTGTAGTAGTACCAACAACAGAGGCGCCGCCCAAATCATCTGACCGTTCGGATGTTGTTGTCCCAACACAACAATCACAAGAAAGAAGTTCTGTAGATGCTACTTCTACTGATAATTAATTATGGACTCTTGTAGCACAGGCATCCTGCCTGTGAATTGTGCGTTGTATGTATTTTTACTACAGAGGCACAGAGATGTATATATAGTTTCTTGAGTTTAGTGAGGCACGCAAATTTTCCTAGAGGATATATTGCTATATGATTTATCCTCTAGGAATTTAGATAGTAAAAAAATATTATGCTGTATAAAAACAAGACTAAATTTAAAAAATTGCTCTGTAAAACAGCGCCTTTTTTGAGATAAATACTTAACTTTTCATCATAAAAAGTAATTATATTTACTTTAATATATAAGTAGACTACTCGCTTCCCGCTAGAAAATGACCAATAATGTATGATAGATTACTAAAAAAAATGTCCAGGTTAGAGTTATCGATAACAGCATTTTAATCTTGCCGTGGACGGAAACTGATCCTCGCACTGGAAAGAAACCCTGGTGGGTCTAAGGATGAAGTGATATGGAACCGATTCGTATTTTTTATTTTTCTGATGTTCTTTGCGTTTGGGCTTATATTGCTCAGATTCGTTTGGATGAGTTAAAAACAAGCTTTGAAGACAAGATTTTCATCGCACAGCACTTTGTCCCCGTCTTTGGTGTTGCTCGTGAAAAACTGGAGAACCGATGGCGCGATCGCGGTGGTTTGCAAGGATACAGCGAGCATGTCCAGGAGGTTGCGAAAAAGTTCGATCACATCACCGTTCATCCTGATATTTGGACTAAGGTTACACCATTTTCATCCACATCCTGTCATTTGTTTCTCCATGCAATTCAACTACTAGAAGCGAAAGGTTTAGTAGAGCAAAATCAACAGGTATTTGAAAAAGCAACCAGGGCATTTCGAGAGGCGTTTTTTACCCAACTGACAGACGTTTCTGACCGCAAGGTACAATTTGGAATTGCAGAGGAATTAAGACTGCCGATCGTTGCTATCCAAGCTCAAATCGATAGTGGTGAGGCTTATGCCGAGCTATCCAAGGATTTTGAATTAGTCAAAGAGCATACAGTTACGGTAAGCCCCACCCTAATTTTTAATGAAGGACGGCAGAGACTCAACGGTAATGTGGGCTATCGGGTCATCGAAGCCAATATTCGGGAGTTACTGCACAATCCTCCGGGAGAACAATCTTGGTGTTAATGATTGGTACCAATAAATTTGGTTTTGCGTACCATATTGAATAGCTAGTACTCAATGTATTTATTCCCTATTTCCCAATTAATGGGTGATTTATTACACGCTTCTAATGCTGTATTAATTTTAGAAAATGGTTTACTACCAAAGAAACCATTGTGTGCTGACAAAGGTGAGGGATGCGCGGATTGAATAACTATATGTCGTGTGGTATCAATTAATTTAAGTTTTTTCTGTGCGTAACCACCCCATAGAACAAATACAACTGGGTCAGATTTTTGATTTACTTGACTAATAACTGCATCTGTAAACTTTTCCCAACCTTTATTTTTATGGGAATTAGCTGTATGTGCGCGTACTGTTAGAACTGCGTTGAGCATTAGCATACCTTGTTTTGCCCACTCCACCAAATATCCAGTGCTTGGAATATCACATCCAATATCATCTTTAAGTTCCTTGTAGATATTTAATAACGATGGTGGCGTTTTATTTCCAGGTTTAACGGAAAAACATAAACCGTGTGCTTGGTTTTCATCGTGATAAGGGTCTTGTCCAAGTAGTAAAACTTTGACATCGTGATGAGGAGTCAATTCAAAAGCTGAAAAAACATCTTCTTCTGGTGGATATATAGTTTGTGTTTGACGTTCCAGAGTAAGAAACTCTTGAAGTTGTTTAAAATAAGGTTTTTCAAATTCTTCTGCGAGAACAACCTGCCAAGAAATTGGAAGTTTGGTAATTTCCATGTTATTTTCCACCTAAATCATTTTTTCACAAAAATCTTCTAAAATGCACTCGCAACGGATGATAAACGGATGTAACGGATGAGTTATGTAAACCTATAGAATTCATCCGTTACATCTGCTACATCCGTTGCCTACTTTTCAACAAACACAATATCTTCAGGTTGCTGCGTCATCTGAATCTTTTGCCCTTCAACTTTGACGACAAAATCAAAACCTGTGATGTGACCGTCTGGCAAGATGATTATTTTATCATCGAGCGAGTCTAGGTATGCAGAAAATCCATCCAGTGCTACACTATCGTCGTTTATCGCAAGATAACTTAACAGGCGCCGAAATAGTTTAGGCAAAATCACTACATCATCGATAATGGTTTTAGAGTTCTCTAAAGTGAAACCTGTGTTGGTTTTATCTTCACTCCATACAGCTTTTAATTCTTTGCGTGCTTTTTCGGTAGCTTTCGTTAGTTCTTTGCGGATATCTGGATACAACTTTGAGTAAAAAGTCGGGTAAGCAAGTCCTTGACTTAATAAATGATGGTTGGCACTATGAAGTAAAAGTGCTTTATCTATAAATACCTCGCTGCCATCTTCTTGTGTCGCTTCTCCTTTGAATACAAACGCAACCGCTCGACCATAAGTGTCTGCAAACCTGGTTAAAATGAAACCCGGCACCTCGGATGGGGTAACTGAGGTTATTTTCTGACTTTTACTGCGCGTTACATCTTTGAATCCTAAGTAATTTAGGAGTTCGGACGCTGCACCCTGACCGTACTTTAAGGGTTGATGTTGCATTCCTGCACTACCTCCCCTTGGTGAAAAATGAGTTTCTAGCGCATCTATTGCATCTAAGCGTAATTGGGCGCCACCAAAATTGTTAGGACGAACTTTTGTAGATAATTTTTTCCACAATTCTGGGTTATTAGGGTAAAAACGGATTGAGTCTCCATCTGGGGCTGTTGATAGTACTTTATACTTACCTTGAATTAAAATTAATGGCATTGTCTCGCTTGCTCCTTGCTGTAATTAAGGCTACAACACATAGTTGTACAGCAAGTAAGACAATTTTTCTAACTAGACCAATTACTTAATTAGTTATTGTTTTAAAATACACTTTTTTTTAAGTATGCTTAGTTAACCTTCAATTATTGTACTAATGCAGACTAATAAAGGCATAACTTTAACAAATATCTATGGTGCGTACATTCCCACTCCATCAAACCGGATTTATATAGTTTATATAAAGCTGGTAATTTCTTAAAGAAGTTTAATGAAGGAATGATGAAGCATCAAGTAAAATGATTGTTAAAAATTAGACAAAATTTTATAAAAATACTTAGAATAAAACAACGATTAATTGTTAATAAAATATAAATAGAAGCGTGGACTTGATAAAAAGAATCTACAACCGAGTTCTCAAACATGTATACACGATACCTTCACTTGAAAAACATAGTGACTCTATCTATAAAACAGCAGTGCAACAACATGCTATTAACCTGCCAGCAATGTCTACGGAGGATTTTAAGATAGTAGAGACGTTGAAAAATGAAGGAGTGGCAATTAGTTCACTGGAAGAGTTAGTAATTCCTTTATCGTCAAAGATGACCTTAGCAGCAAAAAAATTAATGCCATTAATTCCATCTGCTACCAAAAAGAATGAATTTGTAGTTCATGCTACAAATGAGCAAATAATGGAGTATCCAGAAA
This sequence comes from Calothrix sp. PCC 7103, assembly GCF_000331305.1. Classification (GTDB taxonomy): domain Bacteria; phylum Cyanobacteriota; class Cyanobacteriia; order Cyanobacteriales; family Nostocaceae; genus Dulcicalothrix. Next base: position 4,420,875 of record NZ_KB217478.1, read on the forward strand.
TATTTCTTTGGGGACTAGAAAGACGTATACTTAATATTGCAGAAAATTACTTTGGTCTTCCAGTTGCATATCATGGAGCTTATTTTCGTAGAGATATAGCTAATAAAGTACAGCGCAAGTCTCGCTTGTGGCACTTAGATGGTGAAGACAGACAGGTATTTAAAGTAATTATCTACTTACACGATGTTAACGAAGACCAAGGGCCGTTTCAGTATATACCTGTTAGTACTACTCAAAAACTAGTTAAGCAACTTAAGTATAGACAAGGTTACATTCAAGACATAGTAATGCAACAAAACGCTTCTTCGTCAGATTACAAGTCTTGCTTAGGGGTTGCTGGCACAGTTATATTTGCTGCTACGAGTCATATTTTTCATCGCGGCAAGATACCAGTAGCATCAGACAGGTTTTCACTCTTCTTTGATTACACGTCACGTTTACCAAAATATCCGTTTGTCAATCGTTACTCATTACCACAAGACTATTTACTCTCACTCTCAAGGAAAATTACAGAACACCAACAGCAAAGCTTGCTGTGGCAAAATTATAAAGTGAAGTAACAATATGTGTTATTTTAGGTAAAACAATAAAGCAATTCCTGCGATTGCAATTATTACTCCTATGACTGCCCTGATACTTACCTTTTCACCCGTCCACAATGCTAGTGGTAGTATAAATATTGGGCTAGTTTGCAATAATGTTGAAGCAATTCCTACAGGCGCCAGCTTGATTGCGGTTTGTTGTAGCCAAATGCCTAAGTAAGTTCCGCAAAATGCCGCGAAGCATATGGCACCAACTACACGCCATTGTTTCGAGTCGCTAAGTATGGAAGTCTTAGATTTGTCTTGTTGCCATGCAATTAAAGGCAACAGGAAAAATGTCGCTGCACCTAGCCGTATTAAAGCAGCCCACAACGGGTTAATATTCGTGTTGACCAATGCTGCACGTGACAAAACGGCGCCAGAGGCATTGGCAACTGCCGCAAGTAGTCCAAATACCACCCCACGCAAAGGTAACGAGGAATTAATTTCCTTTTCAGTACGTTCACTAATTACCCAAGCGACTCCCAAAATAGTTAACAGTACACCACACCAAGCACTCGCATTTAATCGTTCCTGTAAAAATATTAAGGCAAATATAGCCGTCATTGGTGGCGCCAATGTTTCTAGAAGTAATAACCTCCTAGCACCCAAACTATTGATTCCTGCCAAAAATGCAGTATCACCTAGTCCAATACCTATAACCCCACTTAACAAAAGTAAGCATAAAGGCACAGGAGCTATGACTAAAGATAGTTCTCCTGTGGCAACTATTGTGATTAGAAGTAAAACAATTGCAATTATTCCTTTGATTAAATTTAAGTGTAGTGGTGGAATATGGGTGCCGACATGTCCATATACGACCGACGCAAAAGCCCATAATACCGCTGCAACTAGCGCTGCAATTTCACCCTGGTAATCTATCACCATCAAAATATAAACAAAATATTAAAATTACTATATAGCAATTTGCATTTCTTGGAAATATCTCATAATTTAAGATAAAGACACCAATAACTATTAGCACTCACCTCTACTAACTGCTAATTTTCTATCTAATAATGTTTAGCACTTACGGTTTGTGATTGCTAATTTAAACATGATTATTTGTTAAAAAAATTACCAAGAGGGCTTCATAGATGAAATATGCATTTAATATCGTTGGCGTATCTCCTGTTTTACACTTTTTTAATCATCAACAAAAGTCTTTAGTGGGAGGGCAACCACAAGGTATAGAATATTTAGGGGCGCCTGATTGTACACTCGACGCATTTCTCAAAACAGTCGAATCAGTTCCCACAAAAGAATCTTGGGAAATGGATGAAGTCGTCAAAACAGTAATTGACTTTTGGATGAATAATTCAGAAAGCATCCGCTACTGGAAATCACGCTTACTCGACGCAGGTAGAGACAACCTCATTGTTACGAGAGTTGCAGAAATCCAAGCTTTGCAAGCAGAGTTTGATATGTTGTTTCAGAAATAGTGTAATGCAGTACTTCAGTACTGCATTACGAATGTGTTTGTGTGTGTGGGTATATACATCTGACAAAAATATATTCCGGGTCTGGGAAACGATTTTGAAGAATTGTTTCCCAAAATCATTGACGTTCAATTTTTGGTGTGCTATTCAAGTGACAGCTTGATAAAAAAACGTCAGCAATCCTCACACATATATGGGACTTGCTGACAAAAGTTAACCAAATAAATCTGTGTAATATCATCATGGCACAAGACACTCACACCAGCCATTCCGAGCAAAACCAATCAGCAAGTTACAAAAAGCGACTAAATTCCTGGGCAATAGCTCGGATGCTTCCAGATATGAAACGTGAAATAGTCGCGCGGTTTCGTAGTCGTTCAGATGCAGACGGACACATGCAGCTATTACTCCGGGTAACACCAGATGCGAACTTCATGCTAGTTTTTGATTGCCAAACCGAAGAAGCTGCTGCATAGTTATAAGCACTTCAGTGCTTTCTTCCACCAAACTCCTGAATCTTCTTAACATAACCTTTCATAACGCTTAACAACTGAGGAAACTCACTACTTACCGAACTCACATTAATTCTCTCAGCAAGAATCTGAATTTCTTCCACAGGATGTGGATAGTACTTCTGGTAAAGACCTATCAATTGAATTAACTCTTGAGCATAACGACTAGCGTGAACTAAACTGCCAACAACAAGCTTGGCAGGACTAATAATTTCACGCACTAAACTCAAATTTAATTCTTCTAAAGCTAGAGTCTTTTGCTTTTGTAGTAATTCCACATACCTCTGTTCGCTTTCGTGCAAGTTCAATTCAGCTTCTTGAGATTGTTTCTGAGTTTCTTCAAGTTGTGCAAGCGTCAATGCATGTATTTTCGAGTTTGCCAAAAGTAGCTGCTGAATATCAAGCAGTTTATTACCTATAACAACAATCGGTTCATAAACCAAATCAGAATTTCTTGACAATGCTTGTTGTGTAGCATCAACAACCTTTGTATCGGCGCCCATAATGAAAATATCTGATTTAACAAAATCGTACAAGTTCTCAATCGCACGCTCGTTAAACAAACCCAAACTATAGGGACGAATCATAAACTCGAAAAAACGGCGTCTAGAAATCATCCCCACACAATCATTATTTTTTGTCAAGATTACCCCAGGCATTAAAGGTTCGTTGTCAAACAATTTAATTAAGCTATTGCCCAGACAGCTAACCTCTAAAGTTATATCCCAAAGTGGTAAGTCTCCCAAAACAGAACTCAATTTCAAGTTAAGTCCATCCAATCGCTGGGTTGATACATCCATAATACAGAAGATACACAGCAGATCAGATTGTGCAACAGTTCTATCAAAATGTCTCCGTGTATTTAATACATTTTTATACTTAAATCTATGATAACCCTTAGAAACAGGTTTCTTAGTTTCTCAGTAGCGATTTTAAAATTTATGTGTAATGATGTCGCATGTTGTATTTAATACATTTAGCAACAGTAATTAATTATGAATTTAGTCTTGAGAACTAGTTTATTAGCAGTATTTTTACTAACTTCAAGTTGTTCACCAAAAAAGGGTGTAAAGCAAGAAACCAGTACGACCAATAATCAATCAACCCAAACCGAGCAAGTAAAAGAAGTAAAATCAACTAAAGCGGTACCAATAGCAGTCAAAGTTCCAGATAAACCAAAAGCTAGTACTACAAACTCAGTCAAATCAACAGACTCATCTAATAAGCAAATGCAGTTGGTAGTAGTTAGTGATGACTTGCGGTTCTTCCAACACGAAACACCAACATACAAATCAGGAAAGTTTGAAGTTAAGCCAGATTTCCCGGCGCCAGGGAACTATACTGTATTTAGCGATTATGATAAACAGCTTACAATCCAAAAAATCAAGATTCCAGGGGATGTTCCTTTACCCACCGAGCTTGAAAAATTTAGCAATACAAAAATATTGAATAATACAAAAATAACACTCTTAGCGCCTTCTTCGAGCTTCAAATCGGGACAACAGGTAAATTTAAGGTTTGACTTGCAGGATACAAAAAATAAACAACCAGTAAAATTGCAACCGTATCCAAATCAAAAAACGAACGAAAAAGCACGCTTATTCATAGTTCGCAGTTCATCACCACTCAAAAGTACAGATTACATACCAGCAACGTTACTCCAAGACTCACCCGACGGACAAGTTAGCTTTGGGTCAAATTTTCCTCAAAAAGGAACTTATAAGCTTTGGTTACAGTTTAACCGCAATAGCAAAGTCAACACGGCTGATTTCTGGGTAGATGTGAAATAATTACTTCCAATGGTAGATTTGCTTTGTAGCAATAACGTTGTATCCACTTGTAAAAAGGTGGAGCATTAACGTGGACTTACAAAACTTACACAATTTTTTTTACTCAGGTAATTTTATCCCACATGGGCATTGTTACCTGTGGAAGCCTGAGTTGGTATCGCTGCATATACTATCAGATGTATTAATTGCATTGTCTTACTATTCAATACCTATAACGCTTGTCTATTTTATTCGCAAGCGTAAAGATATTCCGTTTCAGAATGTTTTTCTACTGTTCGGCGCCTTTATTATTTCGTGTGGTACAACTCATATTATGGAGGTATGGACATTATGGCATCCTAACTACTGGTTCGCAGGCGCCTTAAAAGCATTAACAGCGTTAATATCGTTCTATACAGCTTTAACTTTGATACCTTTAGTGCCAAAAGCATTAGCTCTACCAAGTCCTGCACAGCTTGAAACTACGAACCAAGCTTTGATAATGGAGATTATGGAGCGTAAACGTGTAGAGCAAGAATTACGTCAGTATAAAGAACATTTAGAAGAAATTGTTCAAACTCGTACTGTTGAGTTGGAGTTAACAAACGCAAAGCTTCAGCAAGAGATAGTTCAGCGTCAGCAGTCGCAAGATAAAATGGTGGGACTTTTGAAGGAACTTAGAAGCGCAAATCAAGAGTTGAACGATTTTGCTTATGTAGTATCGCACGATTTAAAGGCGCCTTTACGAGGAATTACTTCCCTATCTGAGTGGTTGTTAGCTGACTATAGTGAAGAGTTCGACGAAGAAGGCAAAAAGATGCTGAATTTAATGATTAGTCGAGTTCAACGACTACATCAATTAATCGATGATATTTTAAAGTATTCACGAGTCGGACGTGCGAAGGTTGAGAAGAAAGATGTAAACTTAAACAAAGTTGTATCTGAGTTAGTTGAAGTTTTAAATATACCCGAAAATATTAAAGTTGAGATTCCTAATCAATTACCGACTATTTTTTGCGATAAAACCAGGATTGAACAGCTTTTTCAAAATTTGATTAGCAATGCAATAAAATTTATTGATAAGCCAGAAGGGTTAATTAAGATTAGTTGTGCGGATGAGGGAGAATATTATAAGTTTAGTGTGGCTGATAATGGGATAGGGATAGAATCACAGCATTTTGAAAAGATATTTCAATTATTTCAAAAATTAACTAGTCTACAAGATTCTGATAGTACTGGTGTTGGGTTAGCTTTGGTTAAGAAGATTGTGGAATTACATGATGGAAAAGTTTGGGTTGAGTCCAAGGTAGGGATAGGGAGTAATTTTGTATTTACAATTAAGAAGTAGGTTTTTGAAAGAATTGTTTTAAGATTTCGCTTGGTTTTCTATCCCAAGTGTCTATCTGACTTTTCACGGTAAGTCCTCAAACCACGAAAAAACGTGACTTTTTCCACAGGCTCATTCGCAATAGCTTTGAATTAATGAGAAAATCTAACGTAATAATCAGGGTTAAAGAAACGCTCAAAATGGCGTTTTCCACATAACGTGAAAAGTCAGAAGTGTCTATGTGTTCGTATATTAGGTGATTTTGGTTGAGTTTATATATTGAGTAACCGTTGAAATATAATTTGGTTTGCCTTTGAATTTGTTTACTGGGTCTTTGAATAATATGTCTTGGGTGTAGATGTTGTAGGTTATGTCTTTTTCAAATAGTGTGGGTAGGTCTTGGTTTAGGGTTTGTATTATTTGTTGCATGTTTATGTACGAACCACAAAGGAAGAAAGAAGCAAGAAAGAAGCAAGAAAAGAGGTTTATTCAAAAAAATTTTGTAATTTTTGCCACCAGGTGATGTTGGTGTTTGAGATGGGTTTGTTTAGGTCTGATATGCTTGGGAATGTTGCTGATTTGTGAAAAAAGTGCTTCTTAAGGACTTTTGCTAGTTGGTTATTGTTTGCTCGTAGTCCTTCGTAGAAGAAGAGTACTTCTCCGTTGATGCCTTGAGAACGATTGTACTCAATTTTTTGGATTAATAGGTCTGGACTAATTATATATGAGCCTAGTTTGGTTAGTATACCCGGCGCCATTCTTTGTAAGGTGCCTTTGAATTGTTGGGTTGTTGTGTCTACTATAGTTTTGTAGCTGTTGAAGTCTCTTCGATATATTTGGGGGTTGATTATATCGACTATGTTCTGCTGTAACCAAGTGGGAGTGTCTTGTAAATATTCTTTGTACGCCCAATCATGTATGTTGGGTGAGATGGAAATTATTAAGTTGGGGTTGATTGCTTTGATTTGATGATAGAGTGATGCCCAAAATTGAGTTAATATATCCGCACGCCATTTTAACCATTGGGTATCTTTGGGGTTGGATGGGGGTTTTTTACCAAATGCGGAATAATAACGTTGTTGTGTTGCTGCGTCGTATCCACCCTCACACGGAAATGCTGGTAAACGGTCATCTCCCTGGATACCATCAATATCATAGTTATTTACAACTTCGAGAATAAGGTTGGACATAAACGCTTGTACGTTGGGGTCAAGTGCGTTTAACCACTCAAAACCGTTTTTCTTGAGTAAATTTCCTTGTATATCTCGTGCAGTCCATTCAGGTTTTTTCGCAAGCAACATTCCACCGTTGAGATTATACGAACTCGCAAACCCATATTCAAACCACGGTATTATTTTCAAGCCAACAGCATGTGCAGCTTCTATCACCTCAGCTAAAGGGTCACGTCCAATACACAGCGAACTAATTTCGACACCAAACGTTTCTCGCATAACTTGACTTGGGTATTGAGTTGCAGCTTTATTCCACACCACACAGAAAACCACATTAAAACCAGTCTCAGCCAGAAACTCCATTGCCTCAACTATATTATCCCGCGAATTGAGAACAGAACTATCAGTAGTCGTCATCCAAACCCCACGTATCTCCATGCTCTCCTCTCTGTGTCCTAATAGTCTCTGTGGTAATAATCCTAATTCTCAACCCATAGAAGTAGGATTTAAACTATAAAACAAGAAAAAATAACAAATAACCACTTCAGGGCAGAAACATGAATAACTGGCGCCACGAATATATGATTACTAATGGTGTAAGACTACACTACGTGACCCAAGGGGAAGGACCCTTAATGCTCATGCTACATGGATTTCCAGAGTTTTGGTACTCCTGGCGCCATCAAATACCCGAATTTGCCAAATATTATAAGGTCGTAGCACTGGACTTACGCGGTTACAACGATAGCGATAAGCCAAAAGCACAGTCTGCTTATACTATGGATGAACTAGTAAAAGACGTAGAAGGGGTAATTAAAGGACTGGGATATAACAAGTGTACGCTTGTAGGACATGATTGGGGTGGCGCCATTGCCTGGAATTTTGCTTATAAACATCCAGACATGTTAGACAAGCTAATAGTTCTCAACCTTCCACATCCTGCAAAATTTGCTGAAGGGTTACGCACACCTCAACAGATACAGCGTAGTTGGTATGTGTTTTTCTTTCAACTACCTTTATTACCAGAACTATTTGTTCAGTCTAATGACTACCAGTTTATCGAAACCGCTATCAAGGGTATGGCTGTTGATAAAAGTGCTTTCAGTCAAGCTGATATTGACGCTTATAAAGATGCAGCAGCTAAACGCGGCGCCTTAACTGCTACCATTAATTATTACAGAAATGCTTTTCAACCAAAGTTTTTTAATCAAACTTTTGGTGTGTTAGAAGTACCCACACTCATGATATGGGGTGAAAAAGATGACGCTTTGGGTAAAGAACTAACTTATGGTACCGAAGCGTATGTCAGAGACTTCCAAATTAAGTACATTCCTAATTGTAGCCACTGGGTACAGCAAGAACAGCCCAGTTTGGTAAATCAGTATATGCGCGAATTTCTCGGTGTTGCCGCTTTTGTTTGAATAATGCAAACGGCGCCTTCTTACTCTACTTCTACATAAGGCGTCTATATCTAAAGTAATAAATTTATATAAATTTATAATGATTACATTTCCACTCTATTATATTATTAAGAAGTTTGTAATTATGTCAGTATAAATACTTGTCAATATAACGATGATAAAATTATAATCATGAAGAGAATTAATTATTAATGTTAAGAATATTTAAATAATTGTTTAAGAGTAATTAATTCAAATAATTAGAAAGAAGCTGCTTTGCTTACAGGGATTGGGTTTACAGATAATAAGAATAGATAATTGTCAAATTTTTTCATGAGAAAAATATGGACAGTTTATTAACTGAACTAATGACCTGAAAAGAAAAAGATGCGATAATGAAGCCGTGAGGAAAAAACGAAAGCATTATTGTTGATGCACGGGGGATTATTATGAAAATGAAATTAATTGCGGCTGTGGTTCTAGCGACTCCCCTATTTTTAGCTGGTACAGTAAGCGCACAGAGTTCAAACCAGTTACAACAGCTATTACAAACTGGTGAATGTATAAAATGTAATTTAGCAGGGGTTGACTTGAAAGGTGCCCATTTAATTGGCGCCGACTTACGTGGTGCTAATTTAAAAGGAGCAGACTTAAGTAAAGCTAACTTAGAAGGCGCCGATTTAACAGGGGCGAACCTGGAAGGTGCGAATCTAACTTCAGCTTTTGTTACGAACGTTAATTTTAAACAAGCTGACCTGGATAAGGTTAACTTTTCTCAGGCAACAATTCACAATGCTAACGTTTATCAGGCATCGATGAACGATATGAATATTAACGATGCCGATATCTATGGTACTGGTATCGGTGTTGGTGGTGAAGACGCTGTAATTCCGGATTGGGATTAATTATCGTAGCACAGGCATCCTTGCCTGTGCATTGATTTTAAGCTAATTGAATGTACTTGATAAAGGGCTGAAAATAAGAGCGAACTCTCCGGGTTTGAATGTGTCCTCCCAGTTGGTAGGTAAACGTCGGGGGTTGGGGTTTTCTTTAGTAGGTACACGCATAAATATATATTCGCATTCGGCACCTTCGAGTTGGGTTTGAGGTGTTATACCCCAGTTGTCTATATAGGCACCTGTAAGAATTGCGGTGCGAAAGTCTGTATTATCAACTTGGGAGCGCATTAAGTTTGCTCTCATTAAATTAGCGTTACGTAAGTCGCTGTTGTTTAGTTTGGCGCCAACTAAGGTAGAATCTATCAAGTTTGCTGCACGTAAATTTAAACCTTGCAAGTCCCAACCATCAAAGTTTCGGTTGTGGAGGTCTTTGTGGACTACAATTTTTCTAATTGCTGGATTTGCGAGATAACTTTTACCTACAACTGCTTGGTTTAGCTTTTTAACTTCAAACCAACAGGTACGTGTTAAATTGGCTCTTAGAAAGTTTGCATTTTTGACTGAAGCGCGTGTAAAGTCAGCATCGGTAAGATTTGCGTCTTGAAAATTGGTACCGTAACGAGTAACTGTTGATAAAGCTAAGTTACGAATTGCGCTTTGTTTTTCGTCTTCAAATAAGGCACGACAACCCACATACGCGGATAGTAGAATTACAATTACGGCAATTGCTACAGCAACTCCTCCAGCAAGTGGGTTAACTCTTGCTGCCATTACAGCCATGATTCCAGAAAGTGCTGCTGCAATAGAAATGGCTATAGTGACGGCAATCATTCCAGCTATGGTACCAGCAAGTGCTACGGCGCCTGCTATTGTAACGGTACCAAGAATAGTCGCAACAACTCCTACGGTGCCTGTGACAATGACAGCTACAACTTGCGCTAACTCCATTGCTCCAGCATGTGCAGTACCACCTGCCCATGTAACAGCTACAATTCCTGCCCATCCAACTGCTGCAAGTCCAGCGCACGTTACCGATAACGCCATAAATCCAAATGCAGCACTAACTCCTCGAAACAGAGTAATCAAAAAGAATATCAGTAATACAGCTAAACTAACAATACCAACATAAAGGTTTTCACGATTGGTATCGAGTAATAAAATTCCGACTAATGAGCCACCTATTGCTGAAAGTAAACCAGATAAAGCCGAAAGTAGTAACGCAGTGAATACTAAGACAATCGCCCAGCGTTTTTGTAGTCCTGTTTTAGCGTGACTAAAGTTTGCACCTTCTAAATTAGCATTACTAAAGTCTACACCTCGGATATTCGAGTAAGAGAAGTCGGCGCCACTAAGGTCTTTGCCTTTAAAGGATTTACCTCTGAGCTTCGCACGGCGATAATCTTGAGCCATGTAAATTTACAACAGAGTTGGAACAATCAAAATACGTTTGTAGGATAACATTTTACAAACATGTTTTTGCCACTGTAACCTTTTATAAAGATGTTCTTATCTATTATAATTTGTTGATAGCTATTAATACTTAGTACTAGTAGGTGAGGCATAGCCCTACTTACAGAAAAGAGCAGGTAACCTGTACAGCTTTTTCGAGTAATCGCTGGTACTCTTTATCTTTAATACGATAGGCGCCAAATCTTTCGAGGTGTGGGTTCATCATTTGGGCATCGAATAATACAAATTTTCGTGCTTGTAAGTGTTGCACAAGTTTGACCATTGCGACTTTAGAGGCATCTGGAATATTGAAGAACATTGACTCACCAATAAAGGCGCCGTTGATAACAATACCTAAGATACCACCAGCGAGTTCCGAGCCGAGCCAAGTTTCATAGCTATGTGCCCAACCTGCTTGGTTGAGGTTTAAGTATACATCTTTTAACTCGTCAGAAATCCAAGTAGTATCCCGGTTCGCACAACCTTCTACTACCGCTGGGAAATTCCGGTTAATTGCTACACTGAATGTATCTTTGTTCAAAACTCGACGTAGAGACTTAGGATAACGGAAGCGTTCATCAAGAGGAATAAGAGTACGGTCACGACTTTGGTACCAACCCAGGTGATTATCATCATCAGCCATGAGAAAATAGCCTTGAGCGTAACCGTGAATAATACTATCAACGTCGTACTGCATAAGAATAGTAGTCTTCTAATAAAAATAGCTATATGCAATCCTTATGACAGAACCAATTCCAGCTATAACTTTATTACCTGCTTCTGACCCAATACAAGAAGGTCGTTGGCTACAACAAAATTTACATCAATGGCTTGATAGCCAGTTTATCCCTGAAGCGGTGAACCAAAAAATTGCGGAGCGGGCAGCGCAAATCTTTATACGTCAACGTATGGAAGGGGAAAATGACCTCGGCTCTTTGGTTTTAGCAATTGTAACCGAGATGCAGGCGTTTGATTTTTCTAAAAGTTTCTATGGAGAGTTTGCTATTGCTAATGCAGTCAGCGATATTCTCTTAGAAAGTTTAGGTATTGATAATAAGTGTTGCGGACAATAACAGTGCTGAGTAGAAAAGCAAAGTTAAAACTCAGTACTCAGAACTCAGCACTTTTAACTCTCTTACCAGCTTGATTTTACTACACCTGGTAGTAAACCTTGGTGTGCCCATTCACGTAATACGTTACGGGAAAGACCAAAATCACGGTAGTATCCTCTTGGGCGACCTGTTACCCAGCAACGGTTATGCTGACGGGTGGGTGCGCTGTTACGAGGTAGTTGTTGAATTTTACGGTGAATTTCCAACTTTTGTAGTGGGTTTTCGGTTGTTCTGAACTCATCGAGTAAAGCTTCACGCTTTGCTGCGTACTTTTCAACCATTTTCGTGCGCTTTTTCTCGCGCTCTATCATGCTCTTCTTTGCCATTACAGTCTCAAGATTAATTTTTTGACAGCATTCCCTATTCTACACATTAATTTGTGGGGACGCGATTAATTTGTAGAGACCGTACATGTACGATCTTTACATTGTGCCTGGTAATAATTTCCTTCCTATGGGACATAAAGGCGCCAGTTCACAAGCTTCACATGCGGGTTTTCTGGCTTTACATATTGCTCTACCATGATATATCAACCGTATCGACCAGTTTTCCCAGTCTCGTTGTGGTAATAATTTCATTAAGTCGCGTTCGATACGGATGGGGTCTTCGTGTTTTGTAAAACCGAGTCGGTTACTAAGGCGAGTTACATGAGTGTCAACTGTAACTCCGGCGTTAATACCAAATGCGTGTGCTAAGACAACGTTTGCCGTTTTTCTGGCAACTCCTGGCAGCTTTAATAAATCATCCATTCGATTAGGCACTTGCGAGTTAAAATCTTGAACTATCATTCGACAGGCGCCTTGGATGTTTTTGGCTTTGTTGCGAAAAAAGCCTGTGGTTCTCACTAATTCCTCGATTTCCGCAATGTCAGCTTCTGCCATACTTTTCGCGTCTGGAAAACGCGCAAATAAAGCTGGTGTAACTTTATTTACACGTTCATCTGTACATTGTGCTGATAGAATTGTGGCTACCAGTAGTTGTACAGGGCTTGAATAGTTTAAAGAACAGGTCGCGTCTGGGTATAAACGATTTAAGCGGACGAGTACTTCAAGTGCCCGTTGTTTGTTAGATGACCGATTGCGAGTAAGGTTCACTGAAATAATGCTTCTTTGACAATTAGAAAAATGCCTAATCCTAAAAGTAACACTAAACCTGTTTGCATAACACCATCTTGAATACGGGTAGGTAAGGGTTTACCACGTAATCCTTCAATTAACAAAAATGCTAGTTGTCCACCATCTAAAGCTGGTAGGGGCAATATGTTGATGATGGCTAAGTTGATGCTGATAAGTGCAGCAAAGGTGAACAAGTTACCCGCATCATTTTGAGCAATATTGGCGCCCATCTTGACAATTTTGACAGGTCCTGCTACTTGTCCGGCGGTTTCACCAAATTTAGTGACTAGCTGTCCAAAACCTTGAACGATGCCAAAAAATATCTGCTGGTAACGATTTGCGGCGATACTCAAAATTTCAGCGATATTTCCGGTGTGGCGATAAATGGGTTTACCGTTGGGTGAGATAAGTTTAATCCCAATTATGCCGTTACCATCTTTATCAGCTTCGGGAGTCAGTTTAAAGCTGAGTTGTTCTTGTTCGCGCTGAATTTTTACATCTAACTCTTGATTAGCACGAGTTTGAATTTGTTGCCTGAGTACTGACAATGCCTCTTTAGAAGCAGGAATTTCCTGATTATTAACAGCGAGAATAATGTCACCGTCTCTAATACCCGCTTGGTAAGCAATAGATGTTTCCGAAGCTGGCTGGACTATGGCGCCAGGTTGAAAGTTAAAACCTTCAGGGACTCCAACAATTCCGAACTGTAAAGCGAGTAATAAGTAAGCAAATATTAAATTGGCGATTACACCCGCACTGATAACAATCGCCCGGTCTAAAATTGGACGGTTACGCAGTAAATTTGGGTCTTGGGGAGGGATATCGCTATCCGGGTCATCATCTGGAAACCCGACGAAACCACCTAACGGGAAAGCACGAACTGCATACTCGGTTTCCAGACCTTGGTATTTCCAGATTATTGGTCCAAAGCCTAACGAAAAGCGGTTAACATAAATACCTTGTGACCTTGCTGCTATAAAATGACCTAGTTCATGAACTAGGATTAAAACAGCTAAGACTGCGATTGCCGCTAAAAATGACATAGAGTGAACTTTAATTAATCTTTTAGGACGCTATATTTCCATTCTAAAGCCAGTAACTAGCTCTCACCTCTACAGAATGTATTATTTGGGGCAATATTATGATGAACGGGTGTAACGCATAGGCTCTCTAAAGCACTTCGCGTCCTAGGTATGGTTGTAAAGCTTCGGGAATCCGTACAGTTCCATCAGCTTGTTGGTAGTTTTCTAAAATAGCTGCCATTGTTCTGCCAATGGCTAAACCTGAACCATTAAGTGTGTGAACATAAGAGGTTCCTTTTTTTCCAGCTTCTTTAAAGCGAATGTCTCCACGTCTTGCTTGGAAGTCCATAAAGTTGGAGCAACTGGAAATTTCCCGGTATTTTTCTGAGGAAGGTAACCAAACTTCTAAATCATAGGTTTTTGCCGCACCAAAACCTAAATCACCTGTGCATAACTCTATAACCCGGTAGGGTAATTTCAATGCCTGTAATATAGCTTCGGCATTGCCTACTAATTTTTCGAGTTCTTCAAACGAGGTGCTAGGGTTTACGAATTTGACAAGTTCAACTTTGTTAAATTGATGTAAACGTATTAAACCTCGCATATCGCGTCCATAGCTTCCTGCTTCACGTCGAAAACAGGGGGTATAAGCACAGTGATAGATGGGTAAATTTTCTGCTGCTAAGATTTCTCCTCGATAAAGGTTTGTGACGGGTACTTCTGCTGTAGGTATTAGCCATAAGTCATCTGCCGCACACTTAAAGCTTTCTTCTGCGAATTTTGGCAGTTGTCCTGTTGCTGTTAGTGATTCGGTATTAACTAAAATTGGTGGAATTACTTCTATATATCCGGCGCCTATTTGAGTGTTGAGCATAAATTGTATCAATGCTCGTTCTAATGCAGCGCCTGCTCCAATAAGTGTAACAAAGCGGCTTTGAGCTACTTTTACCGCGCGTTCAACATTCATTATTCCGATTTTCTCAGCAATTTCCCAGTGAGGGATAATACTTTTGTCTTGAGGTATATACTCAGTACCCCATTTTCTAACTTCTACATTTTCATCTTCGTTTTTGCCAACAGGTGTAGATTCACTGGGCAAATTCGGCAGTGCGAGTAAAAATTCTTGAATTCGGTCTTTTATTTCTTTTTCTTGTGGTTCTAATGAACTAATTTGTTCTTTAACAGATTTGCCTTCTTCTTTTAACGTAGCGATTTCAGTAGATGACGGGTTGGAACCTGCTTTAATTTTTTGGGGAATTAATGCGGCAATCTCGTTTCCGCGTGCTTGAAGTTGATTTCGGGTTGCTTCGATGGAGCGTTGCTGTTTATCTAACTCTAGTATGGGTTGAATATCAAAATTACCGCCGCGCGTGTTTAAGCGCTGCTGTACTAATTCTGGATTTTCTCGTATTTGCTTGATATCTAGCACAAGTTTTCTCTAGCTCTAACTATCTAAATAATTAATATCGTATTGCCAATACACCACCATATATTAATTTTGGCTTAATATGACGCAAATAAAGTATAGTACATTGCAATTTATTTTGTAATTCGATTTAGTAACCAGATTGACCCAATTAGTCCGGCAAAGTGTGCAGAAACTGTATTGGTATTGGCTTGGACTACAAATATATCTAGTGGTTGTATAACTCGACTAGGGTCAAGTTGGGTGATGACACCTGGTTGGGTTGATGTTAAAGCTTTGGTTAGTAGTACACCTACAATTGCCTGGGCGCCGACAAGAGTTAGCAAAATACCTACTAGGTGTACGATTAAGCCTAAACGCACAACTTGAACCGTTTCTAGTTTACGAGGACGGTTATTGGAGTTTGGAGAATCAAGTCGTCTACCAATTTGAACATATCGAAAGGAAATAAAAATGCCTACACCCAAGGCAACAAGTCCACTAATGGCAAAAAATACACCTAGTCCGGCGCCAGTGTTAGGAGATGCATTTGCTGGTCTTGGGCTAATGCTGGCAAATAGTAAAATTCCGCCAGAAACAACACCTAGAACTAATTGTGCCCAAAAAGTAATCCAACCGATACGGCGGAAAAGTTGTGCAATTGCGCGCAGTTGAGAATCGTATTTTTCTGTCATCGCTTCTATTGCGCTATATAATGCGCGGTCACATTCGTCTACTATCACATATCACATTACGAAAATTCTTTCTAGATTACCTAAATACAATGTTTCAGTATTATACGGGAACGAAAATATATAAAGATGTATAAATATGATATTGTAAACTCCGTCTACTACTGATTTTTGGAACAGTGTTGCCTTCGGTAATCACTGTCATAGAAAGTGATTGTTAAGTTTTACAAAAAATATCGCATTTTACCTTTAAAATATCTTGAGTGGCATTTTATGCTTAAGCAGTCCTAAGAGACCTGGCGTCACTTAACACAAAGGTAACGGCATCTGCTGTTACTAGTACCGCTCCTCACCACACAAGATGCTCGCGTTGATTAAGGCTCTGTTTTACAGTGTCTTAAGGACTGTCTCTCCCATCCCATGATAGTCAGCATGGGAGTTGTATGTATCAGAAACTTGGTGGCATTTTACCCTAAGTAACGTTATATACTTACATAATCAGGGGGTAGCACTATATACTGACTAGCATAAATCGTATGCTTAACCCTCAGGCATTTTTATAGCCATTCACCAACCATGAAACTAGAGGATATATATCAGTTTTTTGACAATCCTCCGCCAACTTACTTGTGCCAAGAACTTGCGGTATGCTACATTTTATCGGTTTTGCTAAACGAGGGAGAATCTTACGGTACTGAGTTAATCCAGAAACTAGAAAACGAATACCCAACTTATCGACTTTCAGACACTGTACTATATAGTGCAATTAAATTCTTGGAAGACGAAAAGGCAATTACTGGTTACTGGAAAAAGCTCGAAGGGCGAGGTCGTCCTAGACGGATGTACCAAATTTCTCCCGAATGGCAGGAACACGCAAATTCGTTAGCCCAGCTATGGCAAAAGTATATCAAGGAGAGGTCTTAATTGACGAATAATTGATAATGAATAAATCGTCTCGAATCTGAACCTGACTGCTTGTTATGGATAGTGCAATTCTGCCATCAACGTTGATGCTAACGATACTTTTACTGGTTGGGCAATTCTTTTTCATCCGTGCCTCGACTAAAGACCGTACCGAAACAGCACAACTAACTTCAAAGCAACAAGAAGCAATACTTTTGCCGCAGTTAAAGGAATATTTCCAAGCGCGGTCTTACCGGGTGGCAGCGGTAGACCCGGGCCAAAACCAAGTTACCTTTGAAGGTTTTGTCCGACCTAGCCTGTTTTTAGCAGTGTTCCTAACGCTTCTATCTACTGTCGGTACATTATGCCTTGCCTTGGTTTTGTCGCAGCTTTTTCCAAATATCGGTGCCCTCAGTGTCGGGTTGCTGCTTCTCGCGCCTTTAAGTGGATTATTTTATTGGAGAAAAGCTGGAAGGCTTGAGAAAGTTTTGCTTCGGGTTGAACCGACATCTAGCAATGAAACTTTCCCAAGCCGAATAACTGTAGTTGCTCATCGTGATGAACTTATCCAGTTACGAGAAGCACTACAGTTAGAAGATATTTGAATAAATACTGTTTCCCAGATTTACTTTCGTCAGATTGTTTAGGCAAGTGCTTAATTTAACCGTCTCGACAAACCTGTGAAAATTACCAGTGCGAAGCAAATATGATTCTCCATGATGTGACATCGTGGAGAATCAATTGTACTTACTGTAATGGCGCCATTATGTAACGATAGCTATTTGGGCAACGTTAATGAAGGCGATTATTTAACCCGTTAGACCCCTCACATTAATAGCTTTGAGGCTTTTTGGGTGATAACACGAATCTAATATGGCTGGCAAGCGAGCCACATAATTAAGAAAAAATGAATTTTTAAATAAAGGTCGCCTTTTTGCCAGTTAATTATTGTCAATGACCAAAAATATCAACTGTCCTTGACATTTGGTAATTGGTTTCTTATCTACCTGCGATAGCCAGTACCTCCTGCCCCGAAGAAGGCTCCAATGTTCTCAGGCTAGGAAATAGAAAATGATTCTCTTCAACGTATTGAGCACCGAACAAACCTTTTTCAGCCCAAAAGTATCGGTCTGTAGTATGTTCGTTACGCTTTACGAGTAACAAAGCAGGTGGCAGAATACCTTCGGTTTGTATGAACCTTCTGGCTGCCGTTACAGGTTTCTCCTCACCGCTGTCGATGCTATATTGAGGCACGTGCTCTAGAATTCGCCGTCCTTCCTGGCGCCTACGGCTCTTCCGCTTGCGTCTCCTTGCCAAGCTAAATTCCTCCTCTTTCAAGCAAAAAGATTGTAGTTATAGCTACAAAATCCGTCGTAATTATAAAAGTTCTAGATTAAAAAATCAACTGTTTTTAAATAAATGATACAACTCTTTAGGACAAGGCGTAAAACTTTTTTACTATAAAAGTATAAAAATAATACTGCAGGAGGTTGATAAATTGAAATTGATAACAAAAAATATCGTAGGAGTGAAGATGTAACCTATGCTGTTGCTCAGTTAACACAATAATCCTGAGAGCGTTATTATTGTTAAGTACCTTTGTGGCTTGGAGCGTAATTGCCAAGCAGTAGCTAAAAATGTTAATGTCCGCCAGTACGGAGTTTATTGCTCTAGTAAGGGAGCAGATGGCGCTGTTAGCCCAAGGGCTGGGAGCATCTTTGAGTATTTTATATTTGACTACTGAACTTGTTGAAGCCCATGTTACGGAAGCAAAATTAGTTCCTGTAGTGATTTTCCCCGAAACAGCAGCTTTAAAAGGCGCCGATACAAACGAAGACGGTTTAAATACTTTTAGTTCTTTAGTGCGGACTGACAGTACAGAAGATAGTACAATTGATGGTACGAAGAATGCCAATGCTATTTTTCTACCTAATATAGATAACAAGTTATTAGCAAGACCATATCTAGCTGCAACAGAACGTGATGAAAATTGGATAGGTTCAAGTAATCTTAGTCAAAAATTTGTATTGAATGATAACCAACTGGTTTTGCCATTGGTTCACGAAAATATGATGTTGGGCGTTTTAGTGACAACCTGTACTCTTGGAAGAATGTGGAATGAACAAGAGCGAGGTGAAATTAAGCGGGTTGTACAAACGCTGGCAATAGCCTGCATTTTAGACCAGAAACGAGCCTGGTTGCATTCTCAGTTACATTCGTCCCAAATTATTCAGGAAAAGCAGCAAGATTTATTAGACAGTTTGCTACATCAATTTCGTAACCCGTTAACTGCATTACGAACTTTTGGCAAATTATTAATGAAGCGATTGCAACCAGGAGACAAGAACCGTGAGGTTGCTACATCAATTGTGCGCGAAAGCGACCGTTTGCAGGAATTGCTTCAGAAGTTTGATGAAGTGATTGATTTAAGATCTGAAGAATTTGCTCCTTTGCTACAGTCTAATAAACAATTACAAGCTTCGGCACCTACATCAAAATCGCCAAAAAGAGCATTATTATTACCTGGTTCAGATGAACTGGAAACTGATTGCGATGTTAGAGATATACTTTTGCCACTATTAGACTCTGCAAATGCAATTGCTGCAGAGCGAGGTTTACAGCTAATTTGTAATATACCAAGTCAGTTGCCTTTGTTACGTGCGTCGAGTAAAGCATTGCGCGAAGTTTTCAGCAATATTATTGATAATGCTTTGAAATATACTCCTAGTGGAGGAAAAGTTTTAGTTGAAGCGGGGCTTTTTAAGGGGGATATGCAAGGAGTAGAGATTAGTGATACAGGACCAGGTATCCCACAACAAGATTTAGAGCATCTTGGTGAACGTCATTATCGAGGGGTGCAAGCACAAACCGATATTCCGGGTACAGGTTTAGGTATTTCTATTGCTCAACAGTTAATAGAGCAAATGCAGGGCGAAATTGAAGTAATAAGCCCTGCAATTAATTCAGTAATTAAATCGTCCGACATTGTAGGAACCACTTTTATTGTATGGTTGCCAGTTGCTTCGTAAGTTGGGCGTACTGCCCACCTTACTTATTTGAGGGAAATCTGCAAGTTTTGACCAATAGTCATTTGGAGGTCAGTGTCAGGGTCGATAACAATTAGGTCAACGCTGTTTCTTCCGAAGAAGGCACCGATTAAACCACCAATTGCTGCACCACCAAGAACTTCTTCTGTTGCGATAGCGCGGTCACCAGTTACGGCAGAAACTGCGGCTGCTGCTCCGGCGCCTAATGCTGCATTTTTAAGTGCAGAACCAATACGGCTACCTTTTTCGATTCTTTGAGTTTTAGTGATTGTTTCAGACTGAGCAGTGATTTTATATTCTTGACCAGTAGTAGTTACTAACTTGTCTGCTATAAATTGTGAACCTTTTGTACCTTTAACTGGTTTAAGTTGACCAATAACTTGGCTACCCGCTGGAATTACAATTGTTCCTTTATCGGTGACTACGTTTTGAGCAACTGTTAAAGTTAAAGGTGCCGTTTCATCTTGAGTAACAAGAATTTTTTCTGCTTTGTCGTATTTAACTGGAATTGTAGTACCTTGAGGAATTACAACGGCGACAGGAGGTTTTTCAACTTCGTTAAGTGCGACTATGTATGGCGAGTTGATAGCAGCAACCTGATTAGTACTAACTAATGCTTGATAAATAAATGCTGCTACTTGAGCGCGGGTTGCTACTTGCTCAGGGTTAAGGAACTGAACATTAGGATAGTTAACTACAATCCGGTTTTCTGTTGCTGCTGCAATTGGTGAGCGAGCATAATTCGCGATATTTGTAGAATCGTTAAAGGTTTGTAGTGTGGTTTCAACGTTACCTTGAGGACTAAATTCTAAGCCATTAGCTAGTGAAACTAATACTTGTTGGCGAGGAATTTGTTCTTCTGGAGCGAAACGGTTGTTAGGATATCCAGCTAAAAAGCCTGTGGCATAAGCTTGTTGAATTGCACTTGCAGCCCAGTAATTGCTGCGTACATCTGAAAATGTTGGGCTTTGACGAATTTGATTTTTCGGGAAAGCTTTGTTTATCATCGCTGCGAACTGAGCGCGCGTTACTGGAGCTTGTGGACGGAATGAACCATCAGGAAATCCAGCGATAATATTACGTTGCGCTAATTGTTGAATGAACTGCGCTGCCCAATAATCGGACTGTACATCAGTAAATGTAGTTGCTGTTTGAGCGAATGATGGTGCTGATACGACCATTGGGGCAATTGTACCTGCGGTAATACCCATAGCCATGAATGCTGCCATACCCGATGATAAACGATTTCTGTGTGCCATTTTTTTATTTCTCCCCAACACTTTTTGCTTTTGTTTGTTAGTTAATTTGACTTTTTTGGGCTTTGAATGTTCCAATTATTACGCTAATTTCAGTAATGTCATTTAGATGAAATTATTCAATGAAGTACTGAAGATATGAATAGCAAACCTGCTTATTAAAGACATTAAAAAATATCCATTTGCAGTCTTAGAAAGCAAACATTTGCATTCAGTGCAACTACAATGGTTTTTGATATAATGGTTTTGGTAGATTATCAAGTTTTGTTTGCTTTATCTAAACTAGTTGGCAAAATATAATATCAATAAAGCCGTTAGTTTAAATTAGAAGATGTAGAAACCGGGTTTATATCCAAAATTTTCATTATAGATATTGAAAAAGAAACTCAGTTTCTAAAACTCTTTTTCTGAGCCTGATATATTGAATGACGCAGTATAAAAAAAATAGTTGCATGGCTGTGGAAAAAATTTTGATGTTGCAATAATTAAGCGGTCGTCTCTGTTGAGTACGACCGCTGCTTTCTAGGGATGTTAAAAGTCACGTGCGCTTATGAGGTGTTATCTATTGTTTAAAGATACAGTCAACGGACCAGTTAGTCTTAACGTCAAGTCTCTTTGTGTATCTATAGATATTACTTCTGCATCGCTACGACGTAGTAAGATACTCGCTAAGGCGCCTGCACCACCACCAGCTAATAACTCACCAATTTCAATCTTTCTGTTACCTGTAATCAATCCGATAATAGCACCGGCGCCTGCACCATATGCCGCATCTGTGAGAATTTGACCAGTATTAGAACTTTTGGTGATTTTCTCTGTACGAGTAACAATATTTGATTCTGCATAGATTTCTTGCTTGCGTCCAGAAGGGAACTCGATTTCGCGCGCGACAAATTGGGCGCCTTTTTGAGAGTTTCTATTAGCTGGTTGAACTTTACCTGTAATTTTACTGTCGCGAGGAATCAATACATTTCCTCTACTATCAGTAATGTTATTAGGTACTGTAAGAGTAATATCTACAGTTTCATCTTTGGATACAATAATTTTATCTTTTTCGTATGTAGTTGGAATTCTTGCTCCGGAACTAATTGTAATGTCACGGTTATAGTTATAGTTACCACCATTCCTTGGTTGCCCGATTCTATACTGAGCGTTAGCTGGTGACAATATGAATATAGGAGCAACTGTACCTGTGGTAATTGCCATTGCCATCATGGCAGCAGCACCAGATTTCCAACGGCGAAGGCTTTTCATTTTCAAGTTTCCTCAATTTGATGAGCGTTAAATTTATTGACGTGGTGGTACTGACGAAAGTTTCTAATATTTTTACAACCTGTCTTACGATATATATCTATTGAATGTAGTTTTTGAATAACTGCTAAGACGTAACTATTGTAAAGTTGTTCCAAAACATCAGAGCTAACTAGTGTATTTACTTTATTCAATTAGATAGCTATACCAACCAGTTTCACCTTGACTATTTTTTTGAGGTTGCAGCAGACGCCATGTCTTGCCTTCCTTTTGTAACTGCATGTAAACTTCAAATGGCTTTTTGGGCTGCGTCAGTTCGCGCTCGCTCAGTTTTAAGGATAAATCGTAAGTTCCTTTAACTATGTAAGCAGGTAAGGTGTTGATTGTTTTAGATTGTAGCTGTTTAATTGCTAGATGCTTAACGTTAAATCCTTTCACATCTAAATCTAGCTGCTTACTAAGCTGCTGTTGAGTTTGCTCAAGTTGAACTGCAATGGCTTTTTTGACCAACCCGTTTGTTGGTGTCAATGGGTTACTGTTACATCCGCTTAGTAATACTACCATCACAGCTATTACAATTAACCGAACCATTCGTACTGCTCCTTTTTTAAGACTTACCATCTTAATAATAGGGGAGGCACCTGCCTGAATGGTTTGCTTTAAAATTGTTTTAAAACGAGCGTGGCAGGACTCGAACCTGCGGCAGACGGATTAGAAATCCGTTACTCTATCCAGCTGAGTTACACGCCCAGTTTACAATATAAAGATTTTACATTAATTTTTAAAAAAAAGCAATAGGGTATTGTAAATTTTAGTCAAAACTAAAATCTAGGTGTAATATATATTGTTACTTGTATAATCACAGGATAGCATTGATGAGGCGCCGGGTGGATAGTTAAGTTGAATAAAAGTAAAATTATGCTAACTTGTATCCAGTATATTGATATACAAGATACAAAGTAAAAGCAATTGACTTTCAGAGTCAGTGTGCTGTTTATAAAAAATAACAATGCCCCTGTCAGGAGTAGTGAAGCGTTTGTCATGTTCATTTTAAAGCGGCAGGATGTTGAAATATCAACCATTCAGCACCCAAAGCGAGACCAGCAGGTGCCCATTCTTTATTATCAGGGGCAAACTTTTCGCTTGATAAGTGTATTTAGAGCAAATCAAGAAGAAGAAGCCAAGGCATTATGGCGTGAGTTGACGGATAATCGAGGTAAAGCTTGTATTCTTCTCGAAGAACCAGACCGTTACAGCGTTTGGGGAAAAGTCCGTCTTGAGCAATTAGGTGCAGAAACTGAAGATTCAATAAAGACGACGACTTTGCTTGTAGCTAGTATTTTATTACTACAGTCGATACATATTGATATTGAAGAATTTCTAGGCGCCCGACAAGCCGTATTATTTGAAAAAGATATGGCAGAAGTGTGTAGACAAAAGCAATATCCCCAAGCATCTTCACCTGAGTTATTTAAATATTTGTTAAATGTCAACCCATTACAGGCAGCTCAATTGCCAACCTGGCAGGAAAATCATGTAGTCACGTTTTTACAGGAACTGCATCGGTTGGGTAAAGTTTATTTTGGAAACACAAACTTTGCTCATCCTGTTGTTGATAAATTACAAGAGATGTCAGAAAGTGACCTTTCGTTTTTTATAAACTGGCTCAATCAATCACCTGTGAATAAAATTTGGCATTAGTGTTTAGTAGTTTTACTTAGGCTGAAGTTTGGGTAAAGCGAGTATATTGTGGGTTTAAGCAGTTCCAACTGCAAGCTGTCAATCCAACTCAGTTAAAAAAACTACAATACGCATAGCACAAATAAATTAGTATGAGTAACACTTATAAGAATTCGTATCCATCTACGCTGTTTTCAACCCAGAATATCGTATTAGCTAGTCTAGGTTGGGGTGTGCTGACGCTTTTGTACTTTCTGTTATTTAGCGCTGAGGTTCCTTCTAGTGACGGGAGTTTAAAGCGTGCGGATTGGTACATAATTGGTACAAATATTTTTGAAGCAGTGGCTTACCTTGGTGCAGGTGTTCTATGCTTAAGAAATTGGCGCAGCCGAGCTTTGGTGAGCAACCGCAATGTTTGGCTGTTGATGGGCATAGGTATGCTTTCTTTCTTTTTAGGAGGAGTATTCTTTGGCTACACAGAAATTGTTTTAAAGCAAGAGCCATTCCCTTCAATTGGCGATGTATTTTTCGTGATTACCTATATAGTTGTGGGTTCCGCAATGATTTTAGCAGTGGCTTCGAGACGAATTAAACTAGAGTCTTGGCAGTGGATTATCATAGCGATGATTGCTATATGTGGTAGTGCGCTTGCATGGTTAATATCCAATCAACCATCGGGTGTAGAAAAAGACAAGCTTGAAGAGTGGGCAGTTCAAATTGCTCCACTATTAAACTGGTTTTATGTGATTAGTGACGTGTTGTTATTAATCATTGCGACTGCTTTACTGCTAGCATTTTGGGGTGGGCGTGTTTCTTTATCTTGGCGAATGATTGCAGCCGCAGCATTTTCGCTATATATCGCAGATATGTGGCAAAAATACGCTACTACGTGGATACAAAATTATCAAAGTGGAGGGATACTAGAAGTGTTCTATGTATGGAGTGGAGTTTTATTTGGTATGGGTGCTGTCTTAGAATATGACGCATCTCTCAATCGTTCGCGGCGCGAACGTTCAAAAAAACGAGCCTAGATTTGGTATCTACCGTGAGAAAACTAACAGAGTCAGACAAACAAGAGATACTTAAGTGCTATCGCGAAAGTGCTGAAACAACTTCAACCTTAGCGGAGAAGTACGACGTTAGCAACTCAACAATTAGTCGTTTGCTAAAAAGTACTTTACCCGAAGATGAGTATGAGTATCTTGTTTCGCTTAAGCGAGCAGCACGTACACCAGAAGGAAGAGCTACGGTAAGTTACGAAAATATCCCAGAGTTTAACTCACAACTTGTAATTCCTGAACCTGTTGTAGAAGTTGAAAAACCAGCAACTCCTCGCAAAACTAAACTGCCTCCAGTCGCACTAAAAGAACCACAACCAGAGGTTCCGATGCCAACAGAAGCAATTGAAGGCGAAGTTGGGGTTCGCAGGGTACGTAAAAAACGCTCTTCCGCAGAACAAGAGGCACCAATGCCAGTTCGACCTGTTGCAAAACAGTTAGAACTGCTAGAAACAAAATCATCAAATCTGCCTTCTTATGAAAATTCCCAATATCAGGAGGATATTCCAGAGGATATACGTGCTGATACAACAGCAATGCAGTTAGAGGCAACGCAAAACACTTTTGCTGAGATGTTTGGCGAGGAACTGCTCGATGACCAAGGGGACGACCTAGATGATTTGGACGACCTCGATGATGAAGACGATGACGACGATGAAGAATGGGAGGCGCCTCGACCATTAGTAACTCGACGTGGTGATAGCTTAGTTAGAGTTTTACCTCTATCAGCAGCTAGTTTACCTAGAACCTGTTATCTCGTTATCGACCGCGCCGCAGAACTAATCACCCGTCCATTGCGTGATTTTGGTGACTTAGGGCAAATACCCAATCCCGAAACCCAGCAGCGTACCTTGCCTATATTCGATAATCATAGAGTCGCTAAACGGTTTTCTACCAAACGCGACCGCGTGATTAAAGTTCCCGACAGTCGGATGTTGCACAAAGCCCGCTATCAATTGCAAGCTAAAGGCATAACCCGCTTGTTAATCGACGGTCAGGTTTATTCATTATCCTCTGTGTAGTTGTAAATCATTAGTCAGTAGTCACCTTTTTGATGGACTATGAGCAAATGAACTACATTCTTTACCAGGCTACCGTGAGGGCACCGCTTGCACTGTGCCCTCATTGTTTGTTTTTTTATATAAAAACTATAAATTTTCTACTTTATGGATTACTGTGTAGTAATGGTGACAACTAGTTCACAGCAAGAAGCAGAAACCATAGCTAAAACCCTTGTAGAATCAAAGCTTGCCGCCTGCGTCAACATTTTCCCTATTCAATCAATTTATACTTGGCAAGATAAAGTTCACAATGAACCTGAATTTCAATTATTTATCAAAACCAACAGGTGCCTGTTTAGCACCCTAGAAGCTAAAATTCGTGAATTACACTCCTACGAAGTACCAGAAATTATCGCCCTTCCTATCCTCGCAGGTTCACAACCCTATTTAAACTGGATTTCTGAAAATACCAATAACCTGTAGCACAGGCCGGAAAGCCTGTGCAGTAATGTAGTTATTATTACCACAGAGTAGCAGAGAGAAGAGTACTAGTGGTCTATGTCATTAATTTTGGGGAGTTGGAATATTTGCAACGGATTCCGGAACGGATGTAACGGATGGTTGATGCGTGAATAACTAGATTTTTTTTAATCATAAATTATCCGTTACATCCGCTCTTATCCGTTGCCAGTCAACCCACCAAATTTTATGACATAAAGTACTAGTATTCCATGTCATTAGTTTTGGGGTGTTGGATAAACGAACCGCAAAGAACGCAAAGGACGCAAAGGAAGAAATAAGAAGAAAAAACACACCGAAACTTTTGACATGAACCACTAGTTATGTATATTTTCCTAGAGGATATATTTTTATTTATAATTTAGAGTATGTGTAAATCGATTTGCTAAATCAATTATGTTATCTTTACGCGCAATTAGTTCTATCCAATCTTGAGGTATATTATCAAAACCATAATAAATACCTGCCAACCCACCCGTAACAGCTGCCGTAGTATCTGTGTCAAATCCTAAATTAACAGCTTTTAGTACAGCTTCGGCATAAGAAGAACTATTTAAAAGGCACCACAGTGATGCTTCTAGTGTGTCAATTACATATCCATCTGAACTTATTTTCTCTATTGGTAGTTTATCAATGGCGCCATCAAAGACTCGTTGGAAATGGTGCATCTCTGTACTATATTCAGGAGTA
Source organism: Calothrix sp. PCC 7103 (assembly GCF_000331305.1). GTDB lineage: Bacteria > Cyanobacteriota > Cyanobacteriia > Cyanobacteriales > Nostocaceae > Dulcicalothrix. Next base: position 4,448,174 of record NZ_KB217478.1, read on the forward strand.
GTATAAAGATTCTGAACCTTTTCTAAGCCTTCTTGATAAGCTGCATTTTTATCGGCACCTTTTAGTAAAGCAACTGCAATACTAATATAGATACCACACGCCATTTGTGACCTGGGATGAGCATGAGTGATACAAGAGACTTGATGTACTCGTTTAATTAATTCAGAAAACTCTAATTCTTTATATAAATAAGCCATTGGCAAAATTCGCATCAGTGAACCATTACCATTGCTGTTCTCGGTTTTTCCACCTGCGTCTACGGGTGAGGCGCCTTGTTTCCAATTTACAATAGCCATAAACGTTGTATTACCAACGTCAAACACTTCACCTCTAGCAGTCCAGTAACTTTCGTGGTACCACTGCCAAAACGACTTAGCTATTGTATCGAGTGAAAACCCATTACATAAACTTTCTGCCAAACAAAAAGTCAGGGAACTATCATCAGACCAAGTTCCAGGTGGTTGATCCCATGTTCCGTAACCTTGCATTGAAGTTACTGGCAATGCTGTTCTGTCCGCACGACTGGTAAATTCTACAGGTACTCCTAAAGCATCACCGACACAAACACCCATTAAACCAGATAAAACTTGATTGTTTGGCATAATAGTTCTTTGGATACTCACCATAAAAATAATAGTCGTATCATTTATAACTTATTTGTTCCCAAAAGTGTGACAGATTAAAAAGTGTCATCTGAAACATATAATTTTCCTGTATTTTCGGTAAAAGGCTGTATAGATAATACTTTTGTAATTTTATCTACTGAGAAATACAAATTTGAAATAGCAAGTTTGACGCGCGAAAAATTGAAAACTAACTGGAACCTTTTAGTATTTTTTTCGACCTTGAATATAAAGCGATACTTACAAAAAAGGTTAAAAATATGAAAGGTGTGATGAAGTCTTTTGTGACAATTTCTGCATTGTCCGCTTTAGCAATTGCTCCAATTTTTATGTCTGCTGGTTCCGCTAGTGCGGCGCCTAAAAAAGGTACTGATGCAAGCTATGTAGGTGTTGGTATTTCTGCTGGTGTCACCAATGGTGGTCAAAATGGAGACGCTGCAACTTTTGGTGGTAATGTTCATGGTCGTCTTAACTTGGGTGGACCAGTATCAGCACGCACTCAAATCAACTTCAGTGACGAAACAAGCGCAATTATTCCCCATCTGACTGTAGACGTACCTGTCGCAAAAGGTACTAACGTCTATGTTGGTGCTGGTTATCAATTTGTTGAAGAAGACGGCAAACCAACTCCTAGTGGAAACAAAGACGGTGTTGCTGTTGTAGCTGGTGTTGAATCAGAAGTAGCTAAAAATTTCCTTATCTATAGCAACGCGACTGTTGGTGTCAACGCTTATCAGAATAGCCCCGCTTCTGGTGTTAGCCTTAACGGTGGTGTTGGTTATCGCTTTAGATAGAAATTTGCCCTTCTCAATTAGCTAATAGTTAATACTTTATCAATATAGAATACTATTTGCTGCCCCCCATTAACTATTAGCAACCAGTTATTAACTATTTATAAACAACTAATAAGTATTATTGCCGGGTTTGTCTTAGTGTTACATCACTAGTCAAGTCGGCTTTTTGGCGTGGTAGAATATAAATAATTCAACTTAATCCCGACCGGATTACCGTACATTCGTGTCCGAATGGGTAATAAATCTTACCATGTTTCGGCGTGTAGTGATGACTTAATAAGAACACTTTATTTTACAGAAATGGTACAATCTGCTCCTCCTCCTGCTGTTGAAACACGCAAACCTTCTAAAGTAGAAGGACTCAAAGAACGTAGTAATTTTTTACGTGAACCAGTTGCGACTGAGTTACTTCAAGACACGAATCACTTTAGCGAAGACGCTGTACAAATTCTGAAATTTCATGGTTCGTACCAGCAAGATAATCGTGATAACCGTGCCAAAGGGCAAGAGAAAGATTATCAAATGATGTTGCGGACACGTAACCCAGGTGGTTTTGTGCCGCCAGAGTTATATTTGACTTTAGATAAACTGGCTGACGAATACGGTAATCATACAATACGTGCTACCACTCGCCAAGGGTTTCAGTTACATGGGATTTTAAAGAAAAATCTTAAGCCCTCGATTGCTGCTATAGTTCAAAGCATGGGTTCAACGTTAGGCGCCTGTGGAGATGTGAACCGCAATGTAATGGCGCCACCAGCTCCTTTCAAAAATAGACGCGATTATCAGTATGCCTGGGAATATGCCGAAAATATAGCCCAGCTACTAACACCACAAACAGGAGCTTACTACGAAATTTGGTTGGATGGCGAAAAAGCCATCAGCGCTGAAGAAAACCCAGAAGTCGTAGCAGCACGTCAAAAGAATGGTACGGGTACAATAGTTCATGACAACCCAGAACCAATCTATGGTACACACTACATGCCACGTAAGTTTAAAGTGAGCGTGACTGTACCAGGAGATAATTCAATTGATTTATATAGTCAAGATTTGACGTTGGTAGTTATTACCAATAAAAAAGGCGAGTTGAAAGGGTTTAATGTATTTGCTGGTGGTGGTTTAGGAAGAACTCATAATAAAGAAGAAACCTTCGCACGTACCGCAGACCCAATTGGTTACGTACAAAAAGAAGACGTTTACGACTTGGTAAAAGCAATTGTTGCCACACAGCGCGATTATGGTGATAGAACCGACAGGCGCCATGCTCGATTAAAATATTTAATAAACGATTGGGGAGTTGACAAGTTCCGCACGAAAGTCGAAGAATACTTCGGTAAACCTGTCGAACCATTTAAGAAACTCATCAAGTTTAGATATCATGACTTTCTGGGTTGGCACGAACAAGGCGATGGTAAATTATTCTTGGGTGTTTCCATTGACAATGGACGTGTAAAAGACGAAGGTGACTTTAAGCTTAAAACGGCACTGCGCGAAATCGTCGAGAAATACAACTTGCCAATACATCTAACACCGCATCAAAACGCGCTGTTATGTAACATTGCACCTGAACACAAAGAAGAAATTGAAGCAATTCTTAATCATAATGGTGTAGTCACAGACTTAGAAAAAATTGACTCGCTAGAAAGATTCTCGATGGCATGTCCTGCTTTGCCCACATGTGGTTTAGCAGTAACCGAGTCTGAACGCGCAATGCCATCCTTTTTACAACGGATACGAGCATTACTCGATAAAGTCGGGTTGCCAGATGAACATTTCGTTACCAGAATGACTGGGTGTCCGAACGGATGTGCGCGTCCCTATATGGCAGAACTAGGATTTGTGGGTAGTGCGCCATTATCGTATCAAGTTTGGTTAGGAGGATGTCCAAATCAAACTCGACTGGCACAACCGTACACCGAAAAAATGCACGTGGATGACTTAGAGACTTTCCTCGAACCAATTTTTGTATTATTCAAAAAGTCACGTAAGAAGAAAGAAAGTTTTGGTGATTTTTGTGCGCGCGTTGGTTTTGATGCTATTCGTTCCTTTAGCGAGACTTATCAACCAGGAGTTGAAGAAGTTACCGTCAAAGCAAAAGGTAAAAAGAAGTAATCTCGTAGCACACCACAGAGAAGATGGCAACGGATTATAAACGGATGTAACGGATAGATAATTATATAAAGCAAAAACTTGTTAGTAACAAATAACCCATCCGTTACATCCGTTATATCCGTTGCAAGGTTTTAATGCTAGTAGGTGGTTGAGGATTCGGCGCCGTTGGTTGTAGCATTAGTCCTAACCAAGTAACATCATGCCACTCACCACATTTATATCCAGCATTTTTATAAGTACCAACGTTTTGAAAGCCTAATGATTGATGTAGGCGCATACTTGGTATATTAGGTTGTGTGACACCTGCGTATGCGTTGTAATAACCCTGAAGTTTTAAGACTTCAAATAAATTAGTATATAAACTTTTTCCAATTCCCATACGTCGTGCTAGCTCATGTATATAAACGCTGACATTTACTGACCATTGATAAGCTACACGTTCATGATGCGGCGCCGCGTAAGCATAACCCAAAACTTGATTATCAGAACAATACACCAACCAGGGATACTGAAGAAGCAGTTTGGTTATTCGCTGTTGCATTTGTTCAATAGTAGGCGCCTCAGTTTCAAATGTTATTGGTGATGATAGGCAAAATGGAGCGTATATAGCTTGAATAGAGGCAGCGTCATCAACTGTGGCAAGACGAATCATAGAAAAATCAGAATATCAAAGGATCAATATAGCAATCGTAAATCATTTTTGAACAATTATATTAGCAACTTTTTTAAGAATTCACAAATTTAAATTTAGTAATTTCTTTTTATTTGCGTCTTTCAGAGTTTGTTATTCAATAAAATTTTTTATTAAGATATAGAAATCATATCATATCTAAATTATTAAACATTCAATATATATAATAAATAGTTTTTACTATTCGTAAAAAAATGCATTATGTAACGAACCGCAAAGTACGCAAAGGAAAGAAACTAGAATGTTGCTTATAATAAAAGCTTGCATTAGAGAAAATAGTTATTGATTGATGCAATCATCTATATTTGTATTAGAGAACAAACAACAAGGGAGTTATTGCTACTGTTAGCGCTAAAAAGATTTTTTAAACATCTATCGTGCGACATATTTACCATATTAAACTTACAAAGGCAGTGGGATAATTCATGAGTAACAACGATGATAGACTTAAGTTAGCTTCACAGCAAGGATTAAGGACGCAGGTTGCAGCCACATCAGTCGGCGCCGTAGCCCTTGCATCAACAGTTAGAGCTACTCAAGATAAACAGAGCGTGAAAGTAGAAGTCGGAGAAATCACTGTTGACCTTAATATTAATGCTGAGAAGTATACACTCGCGATAGAGCCTCGCGTAACTTTACTTGATGCCTTACGTGAACGGTTGCAGCTAACAGGTAGTAAAAAAGGTTGTGACCACGGACAATGCGGCGCCTGTACTGTGATAATAGATGGGCAGCGCGTTTATTCATGTTTATCGCTGGCTGTAATGCAGGAAGGTAAAGAAATTACAACAATTGAAGGTTTGACTCAAGGTGATGACCTTCACCCGATGCAATTAGCATTTATTCAAAACGATGGTTTTCAATGTGGTTATTGCACTCCAGGTCAAATTTGTGCTGCGATAGCGTTAATTGATGAAGTTAAGCGAGGTTGTGCGAGTGTAGTTTCAGAAGATTTTACTGAAACTTTGGGTGGGGCGCCTCAATTAGCAAATCTTTCAGAATTAGAAATTCGCGAACGAATGAGTGGTAATTTATGTCGTTGTAGTGCTTATAACGGTATTGTCGCGGCAATACAGCAAGTAGCTGGACAAGTGCCACCAGAACCAGCAGCGTTTTTAATGGTGCAAGGAAAAGAAAAACAAGCATGAAGAATTTTAACTACACACGGGCAAATACAATACAAGATGTTGTCGATAGACCGGAACCAGCAATGCTTATTGCTGGTGGTACAAACTTACTTGACCGGATGAAGGTTTTTCTTGACGAACCGACGCAAGTTGTTGATATTTCTCGTCTTGATTTAAAGAAGATTGAAAGTACTGGTGATGGGTTACGGTTAGGCGCCTTGGTTACTAATACTCAAGTAGCTGACTTTCCTCTTGTACGGCAAAACTATCCAATATTGTCACGAGCAATATTAGCAGGAGCATCGCAGCAAATTCGTAACGTTGCTACTGTTGGTGGAAATTTGATGCAGCGTACTCGTTGTCCTTATTATTATGATACTGCGTTTAGTTGTAATAAAAGACAGCCAGGAAGTGGATGTCCCGCAGCAACGGGAATAAATCGGATGCACGCAATTTTTGGGGCAAGCGATAAATGTGTAGCAGTAAACCCTTCAGATATGTGTGTGGCATTAGCAGCTTTGGATGCTGTTGTTGAAGTTGAAGGTGTTTCGGGTCGGCGCCAAATTCCTTTTAGCGAGTTTCATCGTTTGCCAGGTAATCAACCTGAACGTGATACCGTACTTGAAGAGGGGGAAATTATTACTGCTGTAATATTACCTGTAAATATAAATGCGAAATCGGGAGTGTATTTGAAATTGCGTGACCGCGCTTCTTATAGTTTTGCGCTCATTTCAGTAGCTGCCATTCTTGATATTGATAATAATAAGATTCGTAACGCCCGAATTGCATTAGGTGGTGTTGCACACAAACCTTGGCGTACACAAGAAGCAGAACAGTTTTTGGTTGGTAAAGCTGTTGATGAAACATTATTTCAACAAGCTGCTGAGTTAGCACTTAGTAATGCTCAACCGTTAGAATATAACAAATTCAAAGTGGAAATGAGCAAACGTGCTATTCGTCGCGCATTAATGGTATCAGCTAATGGAGGTGGGATAGCATGAGTCAAGTTATAGGGACATCGGTTAGTCGTAAAGATGGTGTTGCTAAAGTTACTGGTGCCGCCACTTACTCAGCAGAACATCAATTGCCTAATTTAGTTCATGGATATCTTGTAACTGCGACAATAGCTAGCGGACAAATTAGTAGTATTGATACAAGTGAAGCTGAAAAATCTCCAGGATTTATTACGGTATTTACTCATTTGAATACGCCCCAGGTATTCAAACCGACTAATAACTTTATGAACTCAAAGATTTACGAATCTCGTTTGCCTTTATCTGATAATCAAGTTCATTACGCAGGACAAATTATTGGGCTTGTAATTGCTGAAACTTTTGAGCGTGCCCGTGATGCTGCATTTCGTGTCAAGGTTGATTATAGTTCTCAACCGCTTGTAATTGATGCTAGTAAAGCAAACTTCAAAGAGGCGCCATCACATTTTGGCGAAGGAATGAAGTTTTCCATAGGTAACGTTACAAAAGGAATGGCTACTGCAACCACGAAAGTTGCTCAAACCTACAAATCTTCCACCGAACTTCATGCTCCAATGGAACCTCATGCTATCATCGTAGACTGGCAAGAAGGCGATGGAGTTACTATATATGAGCATAGTCAATTCGTTTTAGGTTCACAACGTACCTACGCAGAATTATTAGGTGTACCAACTGAAAAAGTACGAATTATTAGTCCATATATAGGTGGTGCTTTTGGTTCTAAAGGCTTTCCTTGGTCTCACGCTGTTCTTTGTGCAGCAGCAGCAAAACAAATTCAACGACCGCTCAAATTAGTTTTAAGTCGGCGCCAGATGACGGCTTTAACTGGACATCGTTCCGAAACAGAACAAACAATTCGTTTAGGCGCCACTGCGGATGGTACGATTACAGCGATTGACCATGAAGTAAAATCAGTAACATCACCTGTAGAGGTTTTCACAGAGCCTTGCACAAATATTACCCCCGTCATGTACAAAACTGACAACCTGCAGATAATGCAGGAATTGGCGGTAATGAACGTTGGAGTACCCACTTTTATGCGGGCGCCGGGTGAAAATCCAGGAATGTGGGCGTTAGAATCAGCGATGGATGAACTCGCATGGAGTTTAAAAATTGACCCTGTAGAGTTGCGACTCAAAAACGAAACCAAAATTCATCAGCGTAAAAACCTTCCTTTTAGTGCAAAACATTTTGCGGACTGTTTGAAAGTTGGTTCCCAGAAGTTTGGTTGGAAAGATCGAGCAAAAGAACCGCGCGAAGTACATCGTGATGGAAAGTTAATTGGTTGGGGAATGGCAGCATCAACATTCCCAGGTTTACGCGGTGCAGCATCTGTCAAAGTTCGTTTGTTAAAAGATGGTACAGCACATGTTTTAACTGCTGGTAATGATATAGGGACTGGCGCTTACACAGTAGCAGCAATAGTTGCCGCCGAAGCTTTACAAATACCAGTAGAAAAAATTCGTGTTGAACTTGGTGACTCACGACTTCCAGATGGAGGTATGGCAGGTGGTTCAATGATGAGTGCATCAATGGTGCCTGCTGTTATGGCAGCATGTCAAGAAGTCCTAAAACAAGCAAATGCCAAAACAGCCCAAGAAGCATTTGCACTGCTTGAAGAAACTGGTGGCGCCGCATTTGAAGCTACAGCATCATCTAAACCAGGAGAAGAAAGTAAAAAATTCGCCTTTCAATCATGGGGCGCCCATTTTTGTGAAGTTGCTATTGATGAGAGTATTGGTCGGTTGCGTGTAACTCGTTGGTTATCAGTAATGGATATAGGACAAGTTATCAACGCCAAAACCGCAGCAAGTCAAGTACGTGGTGGTGTGATAATGGGTATTAGCCAAGCTTTAATGGAAGAATGTCAGTTTGATCCCAATATTGGTTATCCCGTTGTATATGACTTAGCTACATATCACTATGCAGCACACGCCGATATTCCTCGTATAGATGTAATATTTGTTGGGGAACCTGATACTAACTTTAACCCTGCGGGAGTTAGAGGAGTAGGAGAAATTGGTATTACAGGTGTTTCTGCTGCTATCGCGAATGCTGTGTATCATGCCACTGGTAGGCGCCTGCGAAGTTTACCTTTAACACCAGATAAATTACTGGCATAACTTTGTAGGGTGGGCACTGCTAGCCCTGTCAAGGTGAATAGAATATTGCGGGAAAAATTCGTCTGCACCTCTGTGTCCTCTGTGCCTCCGTGGTAAAAAAATACATATATTTCACCACAGAGACACAGAGAGCGCAGAGAGAAAGTAGAGTTTTATCGTTATAATACTGGGGTTTTTAACTCACCTTGACAGGGCTAGGTGGGCACTGCCCACCATACCTTTAATTTTTTACCACAGAGACTTCTAGGACACGGAGAAAGGGGCAAGTAAATTATTCTTTATTAAAATATCTGCTTATCGCAATATTATTGTACTATGGACTTAATCATAAGTATAAGTCGGTTTAAGATGTGTATGCTCATAGTAATGGGTGTAAGTAATAACAGTACTGTAACCTAAAACACTAGTTTAATAATGGTGATGATTATCATGATGAAATAAATTAGCCCATAGTAACTTTTACATGGACATCATCTAAATTACATAAAGTAAGTGACCCGACAAAGGGCATTATCAAAATTTTATAATAGTAAATGTTAAAAGGTAGGATATTATGAGTAAGCTATCAATACCGTATTTTCCAGACAGACTAATGGGTCAAGTAATAGTAACCTTAAATGTAACCAACCAAATTGATATAATATTAGCCGAACGTGGTTTCATTTCCTCTGAAGAAATTCGTTCTGTTACATTGACAAATGTTTTAGTCGATACAGGTGCCACATTATTATGTTTACCTTCATCTGTTATTAGCCAACTGGGTTTAGTACAGCGAGGAGAAGCAAGCGTTCAAACCAGCGCTGGGCTACAAAAAGGACGAATATTTCAAAATGCTGAATTGTCCATTGAAGGGCGCCAAAGTACTTTTGACTGCTTAGAGCTAACAGAAGTACCATATGCTTTATTAGGTGTGTTACCAATGCAGCGTTTAGGACTGGAGCCAGATTTAACAAATCATAAATTGCGATTACTACCTATGAATTCGGAGCAAAGTTATCTTACAGTTTTATAAACATAGGTAAAATATGTATATGATGATTATTATGAAAAGCAAGTGGTGCTGAAGTCCCAAATATTATAGTAGTAAATGCTTAAATTAGGATATTATGAGAAAGCTATCAATACCATATTTTCCAGACAGACTAATGGGTCAAGTAATAATAACTTTAAACGCAACTAACCGAATTGATAAAATGTTGCAAATGCGAGGATTTATTACCCCAGAAGAAGTTCGTTCCGTTACATTAACAGATGTTTTAGTAGATACAGGTGCAACGTTACTATGTTTACCTTCATCTGTGATTACTCAATTAGGTTTAGTCCAAGGAGGAGAAGCAAGGGTTGAAACAAGTGCTGGAGTGCAACAAGGGCGAATATTTAGAGATGTTGATTTGAATATTGAAGGGCGCCAAGGTACTTTTGACTGCTTGGAACTAACAGAAGTATCATATGCTTTATTAGGTGTAACACCAATGCAAATTTTAGGACTTGAGCCAGATTTAAAAAACCATAAGTTGCGATTATTACCAATGAATTCAGAGCAAAGTTATCTTACTGTTTTATAAAAGTATCAACGTGATATTTCAGTAAGGTAGCTATGCCACACATACTACTCGCATAACCAATCATACCAATCATTTAAGCCGTCACCTGTTTGTGCAGAAACTTGAAAAACTTGAATTTGGGGATTTACTTGAAGCGCGTATTCAATACATTTTTCTATATCGAACTGTACATAAGGTAACAAATCAAGCTTAGTGATAATCATTATTTGGCTAGCACGAAACATATGAGGGTATTTGATAGGTTTATCTTCTCCTTCCGTTACAGAAAGAATTACAACTTTGGCATTTTCACCCAAATCAAATAATGCAGGGCAAACAAGATTACCTACATTTTCAATCATCACAACAGAATTTAGGGATGGGTTTAGCTGTTGCAAACCCTTATCTATCATTCCTGCATCTAAATGACAGCCTGTTCCGGTATTAATTTGTACAACTTTGCAACCAGTCTCTTGGATTTTTTGAGCATCATTAATCGTTTCTTGGTCGCCTTCAATAACGCTGATTTCTAATTTTTGCTTTAAATCTTTGATAGTGCGGGTAAGTAAAGTTGTTTTTCCGGCGCCTGGTGAACTCATCAAATTTAAAGCTATAATATTTCGTCCCTTGAACCAACCACGATTTTGAGCCGCGAGTAAATTATTCTTTGCTAAAATATCAGCTTCTAACGATATTGTTGTGCTGTGGACTTGGGCATGAATATGAGCAGGTTCATGATGATGGGTATGAGTAACAACAGTACCATCAGGTAAAACATGTGTATGATGGTGATGATTATCATCATGAAGCGAATCAACCATAGTAACTTTTACATTTCCATCATCAGAACAGCCACAAGTTACACACATAAATCTTATATCTCAATTTCTTTTATTTTTAATTCTTCACCAGCAATTAAATTTAACTCAGTACAACCACACGTACATCGACCAAAAGGTTTTTCAAGTAAAATATGTGTACCGCAGTCGCGACAACTAGCTAAACCAGGTATCTCTCTAATTTGCAACAAGGCGCCTTCTAAAACAGTTCCCTGCGAGCAAATATCAAAACAAAATTTAATTGCATCAGGTAAAATCGCCGATAGCTTACCAACTTCTAATAAAACACGCTGTACTTTCTTACCTTCAGCATGTTCAGAAACAATCGCTACAATATTTTGAGTAATACTCAGTTCATGCATAACTAATGTAGGTTGGGTGGAACGAAGAGAAACCCAACATTCATATTATCGTGCATTATTCTCATAGGTTAGAATATCCGAAGTAAACAATGCCCCATTGTCATGCTGAACGGAGTGAAGCATCTTAGGTAATTAATAATTTTAACATATTTTTTTAGCAATTTTAACACAAGTATACAAAACAAGTCTATTTATTACTTATTTATACCTTGTTTTATCACGTTTATTATACTTATCCATCATAGCTTCAAATGCTTCCTGTAAATCTATATTCTGTGAATTTGCTAAACAAACAAGTGCAAAAATAATATCAGCTAATTCATCAGCTAAATCTTGAGTAGGTTCAGTAATTTTGGTTCTTCCGTAAATAGCGTGCTAAATTTGAATTAAAATCGATTACTTTGATTTGATATCAAGGCTTACAGGCGCTTATTAGTCTTAAATTCAGAATCTGACATAAAACGCAGAGGAATAATGCTGTTATGCTTTTCCAGCAAGGAGTTCAAGCTGATTTTTAAACAAATTTAGCACGCTATTTACGGAAGAGCCAATAAAACATCGCCCTTAAGAATGTCATCTTTTTTAAGTAAGATACAATGTGACTCAAATTGTGACCTATATATCCAGTAATTACTGCAATCAAATCACAATTGCTAATTTGCCCATGAGTCAATTTCTGAACTCTTCATAGAAGTGAAAGTTACAGAGTAAGGAGCAATAATCTGATATTCAGAAATCAACCCGTAAGCAGCTGAAATAATTTTTAAATCTACTACTTCTTTCCCAAAACTTTTACGTAAAAAACTTACATCTTCCATTACTCGTAGATGTTGAGTCCCCATGTACATATCAGCGGCTTTCAAAGAATGATTTAATAAAGATTGTTCTCTTTCTTGACGTTTATTAATATCCTTAAAATATTCTAGAGTTAGCTGATTTTCTAACTTAGAACGTTTTAAACCTATGCATGAATTCACCACCAAAATTCGAGGGGGTGTTTAATAAAATTGGGTTTTATATCAACTTTTTCAATTAATTCAGTCATCCTCATATTCTACCCAAGAGTTAGGAGTTTCCGATACAGCAATCTTTAGTTTTACATCATGTGGGATTTGCTTCTTAGTTTTATCAAAAATATATTTAGCAATCATCTCAGCTGTTGTTTCGTATTCAGGGGGCATAACTTCATTTAGAATACAGTGGTCAAGACCTCCCTTTGTAACATCTTGTTTAGCCCAACGTAAAGTTCTGAAATCAGCTACCATTACTGAGTTAGGGCAAAATTCTGACGAGTGAAGTTCTGATGATGTTGCTTCTACTCTTACTTTATAAGTGTGTCCATGCATTCTACCACATGGCCCGTCATAATTTTTAATATAGTGAGCGCTGTCAAAGCTAAATTCTGTGACAAGCTTCCATTTCGGCATTTTCTTTAGTCCTTGCTTAATAAATATACTTAATTAGTTAAGTAACTTTATCTTTATCAAAGTTCTTAAATTATAATTTCATAAAAAATTCTAATTGCTAAGAACTGTTACAGTAAGCATGTATACCTTAATTACTCATTAGTTCACTCTAGCAATTACACAAAATATAATATTAACAAATAATAATTGTTTTGGCATAAGCGCATATAATTCTTTATATAAATATTTTGCTCTACTCGTCTTAAGGGTTTATATTACTAGGCTAGCACTTTAGGATGGGTAGAATGTCCATCCCTACAAGAACTTTATTTATACAACAGGATTTATAATGGGTGACTACTGTCAAGTTTTACCACTGAAATTTAGAAATGGCGCCTATTTCAAGTCTAAGTCTCCACTCTTGTTGTAACCTGTTTCCGTTTTTTACGTTTACTTCTAAATTTTTCAATTATTTTTTTAACTTCTTCAATTTCATCAAAATCTACCTTTACAAATGCATTTTCAAACTCTACGCACAAAGCCGCACTCACTTCTAGTACTTCTACAAAGCTTGCACACTGATAATCAGTGCTTTCATACTCTTGAATTCGTTGTTCTTCGATTCCTAGTACATCAGCTAGTTCTTTCTGACTCATCTTTGCTGCAATACGAGCTTTAATCAAAGTATCTGGTAATTTGTTAAAATTTTCAACTTTAATTCTAATAGGTTGTTTTTTATCACAATTAATCAATTTCTCATATTCAGCTATTTCTTCTTGCAATGCCATTAAATGAGATTCTTTCACGTCAATATCAAGTTGCCAATCTTCTTGGTCTCTTTGCTTCCAATCTTCGTCTTTTTCTATGACTGATATAGAATATTCAAATTTCTGGGCACACTCTTTGCTATAATTGTATTGCTTTTCATTTTTAATCATGGTTCCCACCTTACCAAATCAATCGCAATAATACCTTTCTTATTTTCCATTCTATCGCGTTGAAAAAAATACAGCGAATTTAAGCCTAAATCACCGACAGGTTCGTCTGAACGGTACAGTTCGCCTTTATATTTAGCTTTTTGAGATTGTCGGTCATATTTAGTAAGTAATAGTTTAGCATTTTTTTGCAGATAACTCATATCAACATCTTCCTCGTCCCAGCAAGCATCAAAATCTCCAGGTGTTAATTTCATGGTGATAAAACTTCCATCTACATAAATTGTTCTACATCCTGCCACCTTTAACTGCTCCATTGCCAATTCCAAACCATTTATCATTTGCTTACGACCATAATTAGTACCAAAACGTTCTAAAAATTCCTCCCACTCACAAAAATATATTCCTGGTGGTAAATATCCAAACTCATTAAATTCCGGAATCATTTTTACACCCTAGCCTATCAAAAAATCTAATGTAATACTTATGACAACGCAAATTAACCCTATTTGAGATTACTTAAGCTCTTAAGGCACCTGTCATATCTATAAAATATTACAAGTAATTAAATATTCTTGACAATCACTGAATTAATTGTGCCTTACGTTCAAGAATTGTAAGTAACTCTTCTTGTGCATCTGTAAGATATGTTTTATGCTCTTTACCAAAAAATGCTAACAAGCTATCAGTGGCAGAATCACGGTTTGGTGCAGCATGTAACCGTCGTAACCGTAAAAGTAAGTCTTGCATGAATTTACATCCATCATCACATAAATTGAGCGATAGTAAATGCTGGATTTTAACTGTATATTCTCCGTCCCAAGTTTCAATTGTACAAGAATAATCTCCTACATGGGTTATGGCGCCCCAGCATCCAGATTTACCTCTTAAATCTGGATTATTTTTAGGAAGCAAAACACAAATTTCTCCCTCACGATATGGGTTAGGTAGCTTTGTTCGCTCACGAATCCGGGTAACAATGTCCTTAACTTGCCGTCCGGATGGCACTTTATTACCTGCTGCTTCCACGGCTTGGTGCCAACATTCACGTTGTTCCGAAGGTTCTAGTTTAGTTAAAGGTCTAACTTGACATTCATTCGTTGGCAAAATTTGGGAACAATTTGTTCCCAAAAATTCTGTTCCTTCTATATTTGTTCCTGCAAGGTTATCCACTACCTGCGAACTCGCAATCAAATAATTGACATTACGCCTTGTAAAAGCAAACTTATATTGGCAGTACTCTTCAAAATTCTTGTGACTATTCCGATAAAGCTTTTTATCCCTGAGTATTCTTAACGCCCGTCCTGCAACATAAAACGAGCGTTCAACTTGCTTTTCTAAAATAATACGTTCTTGTTCTTCATCATATGACAGGTCATCAGAATCAATAACTTCAACTTTGACTATTGAACGAGCAGGAGTTACATTATATGGAGCTTTTGCTTCGCGCGCTCTAAATAAAGTAACTACACTACTCACACCCTTAGCTTGATAGCACGATGCATTCATATTTTTTCTACGAGCAAATTTTATACTATTTATCTTAATATATATATAGTTATGTATCAAACAAAAATACTTAATAAAATTTATAAATTATACGAGTAAGCTAGTTAGAATATATTAATGAAGCTTTAAAGGCGAACTTGTCACTTTACACAATATCAAGGGCAGTTGATAATCAAGAAATAAGTCTGAAAGTAATAAATATAGTTTTTTGATGTAAGAATGTAAATATTTTTACTAAGTTTTTTATAGATTACGTGTTTATTGCAAAAAAAGCGCTGTTTTATAGGGTCGATATAAGTAATTTGTGTAATTTTGATACAGCTTTATACTTTTTTCTGTGTAGAAGCATTAGACTGGTATAAATAAGTTTGATTTATATTGAGGATTGTTTAATTATTCTCTCAATGCTAAATCTTATTTTAAATCTCTCTCTTTCTTTCTTTCTTCTCTTCGTGTACTCTGTGTCTCTGTGGTAAAAAAATATATATGGCTGCACAGGCAAGATGCCTGTGCCACAAGATTGATCATATAAAGTTTATTAACTAATTCTAAAAACTTTTCCTTTGGGAACAAAAGGTAGGTACCTTTGTGCGGGAAGTAAAAAAGCGTGTTCTCGGCGTATGTGTAAGCGGTCACAAAATCCATCAGTAATAATTAGTAACGGACCATCCTTGGGAAAATCTTCTGCTTTTTCTAACATATCGATTCCTGGTTGTAAAACTGTACCACCTCGACCTTTAACTTGAACTCGTTCTGCAAGAGATTCCGGCGCCATATAACCTTGGTCATAAGCAAATGCATCGCAGAAAACAACCCTTACATAAGGAACGTCATGAGAAATACTATAACTGGCAATGGCGCCTAAAGCTTTCCCCAATAATTCCTTATCCATTGAGCCAGAAGTATCTAATATTACTCCAAATGTTCGACCATATAAGGCACTAGTATCAGGTATGTAACGAGGACGGGGAATATCTGGGGTAGAAGATTGGCGCCGACTGGGACGAGCGTAAGACCTAACTTGAACTAAAGGCGAAAAATAATTATCAAACCATCTTGCTAGTTCCACATCCCAAGGAATAGGAGGATGATTTAGAGCTTTGATTTCTTCAACTAACCCCAAAGGCAGAAAACCTCTGTTTTGTTCATGATGATAGATAAGTCCTTGATTTAAACAACGACGGTAAAAATCATCTAGTCCCATACCATCCTCATGAATCCACCAATCTGGTGTTCCTCCTTCTAAAATGTCACATTGTCCTACACCTCGCAATGTGGCTAGTTTACGGAAGCGACGTAAGTCTGTAACTATTAAGTCATAAATAGCTTCGGCAGATAACCCTTTCAACTCAGGGTCGTATAATAAACCAAATTTGGGTAATTCTCCTAAACCCATTTCTATTAGCCAGGAATTAATTACATAGTCACAAGCAACGTTCCAAAAATAGAAGTCTCTTCCTTGGCGCCGTGTATCATGTCTTAATCCTACATGTAGCAACTCATGGGCAATAACAAATCGACATTCTTGGTCGTCGAGTTTAGCAGCAGGGTTAATAAAAATTTCTTTGTTTTGAATATCAACGGCAGCTACCGAAATATCTAAACTTTGACAAACTAATGGGTCTTCGATAATTTCAAAATTCGCTGCTAAGGCGCCTAATAGAGGATAACTGTTAATGAACCATGACTTTGCTCTGTTTGCTGGAGTATCGTTTTTAATATTTGCTCCCAAATAAGGTTCGCGTCCTGCTGCAACATTTACGGCACTTGTAACAGCACTAATTAACCCTCTGCCAAAGCTAGCCTGCCAGTCAAAGTTACGATTTAGATAAGAATTATTATTTTTGGCAGATTCAATAATCATATCAGTAAAGTTGTACCCAGGAATCCCATTGTCACAAAATTCCTGATATAAGCTTTCTTCATTACGAGTAGAAGCATTTATAGAGAAATTATATTCATCTGGAGCGCGTCCTAATTTTAAATCATTCAGAAATTTAGCTATAAAATAGTTACATGCGGCGTTCCATTCTCGAAAATTTGGTCTTTGCTGAAAATGCCCAAAGCCTAAATGCAATAAACAATGAGCTAGTACATATGCCCACTCTTCTTTTAAGCCACGTCTGGTAGGGTGTACATGAATGGTGCCATTACTTGTAACAACAGCCCAACCCTTGGGTGGACATTGATTTCCTTCTCTACGTATAATATTAGCGTGATAAAATAACTCTGTAAACATGGGATGCTGCCCAATAATCCCACATCCTTCATTAAAATTTATTAAAGCAATATCCTTGCCTGGTTGATTTTTTTTACTTGCCATTTTCTTTTTGCACCAAACGCGGCAAATCTCTAACTATTTCTACCATGAGCCAACTGGGTAAAGCATCACCTTTTTCTCCCAAAGCAACAATCATTTGTGCTATCTCTAAGCTAATAGACGCAAGGTCTTTGAGCAGACTTTTTGCACGATGAGCTAAATCTTTTTGACTACCTGTGGCTATTTTTTGTTCTTGAGGTAATTCTTTAATAAGTTGCGCGCGTAGTGACTGTGCCAAGAAATATAAAACATCTCTATCTTCTGGCTTTGTCGGCCAACCAATATCTCCTTTGAGAATAGCGCTTAGTTGATACTTACTTTTAATTTGTTTAATAAAGCCTTTAAATTGGGTTGCATGGTGAGGAGATAAACAGCCAATAGCTAAAACTTCCAGCCAATCATCGGTAATACGTTCGCCAAATTCATGCAGAGCATCGCTTAACATGTGCCAAGAGCGTGGTGTCGAAAAAGTTTCTTCATGTTTGGGAGGTTGACTCCACAAATGGTCAGGACGAGTTTGGATATATTCAATGACCCAAGGATGAATATTATTATTTTTCGCCCATTCTAACCAATCCCGATGGGAAGCTTTTAAATGGACGTGAATCATCCGGTTGAGCAAAGCAGAAGACATCGGCTTAACAATTGCATTATCAGATGCACGATTTCCGGCGCCAATTACAATAGAACCTGCAGGAAGATTATACTCACCAATTCGACGTTCGTGAATTAAACTATAAAATGCTTTCTGTACTTCGTGAGAACAAGCATTTAGTTCGTCTAAGAACAAACAGTACGGTTCCTCACGAGCAATTATTCTTGGCGGACAGAAGCGACTAGTTCCATCTATAATTTGCGGTACACCAATTAAATCTTCCGGCGCCAGTTGACTACCGAGTAATGAAACACACGGTATTCCAACCTCTTTTGCAAACTCTTCAACCAAAGATGATTTACCTATTCCTGGCGCCCCCCAAATAAACACTGGTCTTACTACAGCCACATTTAGCAGAAATTCAGATAATTGTTTTTGGGTAAGTGCAATTGCTGGGTTCATTAAATAAAAAATTGTATAATTTTATATCATTAACAATAGTATTTTTCTTTACAATAACTTGCCAGAGTGATATTACGGTTAAATGCAGTTACAAAAATAATATAAAAATAATATAACTTATTAAAGCTATTAAGGCTTGTTTAAAATTGCCTTTAACTTGCGCTTAATGGCTTATAAAAGATATACTTTAAAAACCCTAGCAAAATTTATACATGACAACTTACAAATGTACGCGCAATAAACCTTATATTGACGACGTTGCACGCAAAACTGAAACTAGCGCTCGCCAGGGGCACTATATCGAAGCTAATTCTATAGAAGAAGCAATAGCACAAATGGAAAAAAGATTTCCAAATGAAAAAAATATAGGATTTACTGCTGAAGAGTGGGAAGATTAGCAAATTCTAGGCAATTGGTCTCCTACTAACATATCAACAATCCGTTCGGCGCCAAAACCTGTCTTTAATAAAACAATTCCTGCGGGTGAGTCAATTATTTCTCCAACTATACGCGAGTTTAGACCTGCAGGATGTGATTTCATTGCTGATAAGACTTTATCAGCGTCTTCACGTTTGACGACAACTACTAGTTTTCCTTCGTTGGCCAAATACAAAGGGTCGAAACCTAGAATTTCACATACACCCTTAACTTCTTCTTTGACTGGTATCGCTGCTTCATCAAGACGAATACCCACATTAGCACTTGAAGCAAATTCATTTAAAACTGTTGCTAAACCACCACGTGTAACATCCCGCATTGCATGAATATCAGGACACGCTTCAATTATAGTGGCGACTAAATCATTCAAAGGCTGGCAGTCACTCTCTATATTACTATCCAACGCTAACTCACCACGTGCAATTAATATAGCTGTACCATGATTACCCAATTCTCCGTTAATTAGGACTACATCACCAGGTCGAATATTTTGGGTAGATATATTTACTTTATTAGATATTACTCCAATACCAGTTGTATTAATAAATATTTTATCTACGGAGCCTTTCGGCACGACTTTTGTATCACCTGTGACTATTTGTACACCTACTTTAATTGCAGCATTTTGCATACTTTTTACAATACGCCTTAGTGTTTCTACTGGAAATCCTTCTTCTAAAATGAAGCTACAACTTAGATATAAAGGCTTGGCACCGCTAACAGCTAGATCATTGACTGTGCCATTTATTGCTAACTCACCAATATCACTACCCGGAAAAAATAACGGGTCTACAACGTAGGAATCAGTAGTGAAGGCAAGTTTATCACCATGTTGCATTAAAGCAGCTATATTAAAAGTTGCTTGGTCTTCAAGTGGCGCCAAATATGAGTTATTAAATGTATTAACAAAAATATCATCGATTAAATCGCGCATAGCTTTACCACCACTGCCATGCGCTAGGGTTATATTTTTATCTCGTAATTGAGTGCGTTTATTAAGTCTAATACTGTAATCCAGGTTTTTCATGTGTATGCAGGACGATTAACTAAAAATTGCAAACTGTGCTTTACCTTGCTGTTTGGCACGGTACATCGCAATATCCGCATCGTGGAGCAAATTCCCTGGTTCTTCATGATTTTTTGAACTTAAGGCAATTCCAATACTAGCGGTAGTAATAAGCTCGTGTCCGTTAAGGTGTAATGGTTGTTTGAGAGATTCTTGAATGCGTCTTGCTACACTTGTTGCCAAGTGTACGTTCTTAATGTCTTCCAGTAACACCGCAAATTCATCACCTCCAAACCGAGCAACGGTGTCACCACTTCGTACACACGAGTTTAACCGAGAAGCGACATGAACTAGTAAATCATCCCCCATCGAATGTCCGTAACGGTCATTAATTCCTTTAAAACCATCTAAATCTAAAAACATGACGGCAAAATGATAATTATTCCTTCTTTTTGCACGCTCGAAAGCTTGCCTTAAGCGGTCTAAGAATAAAACTCGATTTGGTAATGATGTTAATGCATCGTAAAAAGCGTTGCGTACTAAATGCTCTTCCTTTTGTTTACGCTGCGATATATCTTGAAATACTATAACGGTGCCTGTAATATTACCATCTCGGTCGCGAATTGGAGCTACATTGTCCCCAATAGGAATCAAATCACCGTTCTTATTGATTAACATGCAGTTTTCTGGCAAATTTAAAACTTGACCCTGCGCTAGGGCCTGCCTTACCAAGTAATCGATTTCTTCTCCTGTATCATTATCTACTAAGTTCAATACTTGTGTAATGTGTTTTCCAATAACTTCTTCTTCTTTCCAACCAGTTAGAGTCTCTGCAATTCGGTTCATTACTTGCACGTCTCCACTGATACCAGTAATAACTACGGCGCTACCCATACTGTTAATAACTGACAGCATCTGCTGCTGTTCTACTTCAAATTTAGTTTCAATATGATGCTTATAAAGTGCCATTTCTACAGCGTTATGTAAATCTTTTTCTGCAAACGGTTTAAATATATGACTAAACGGTTCGCTCCGGCGATGATATAAATTCGGTTGTAACGTATACTCCATTAAATATAATACTGGTATGTGAAAGTTTGTCCGGATAATCTTACCTGCTGCTATCGCATCAATATCACCAGCCAAGCAGATGTCCATTAATACTAAATTAGGCTGCGTTTCTGCTACCTTTTGAATAGCTGCTTTCCCTGAATCAATTATATCTGAAACCGCATATCCTAATTTCTGCAAACTATTCCTAATGTCTATTGCGAGAACTCTAGAGTCCTCTACAACTAGGATTTTTGGGCAGTCCATACTAAAGTTACCTGCTTGAATCGGTTCAGATGCGATTAACGACACGAACCATCACGGGCGAGAAAATAATTCTATCATAATCAATCTCCATACTGCTTAATCTGTCGTTAGTACAAAGTTCAGCAGAATATTATATTAAGCAATTTGGGTTCAATTAACCGTTAATTTAGGCACTTACCTCTAATCTATCTGTGCAATCATTATCAACTTTTTCAACCTATATTCAGCATGTACTTGTATAAAACATATCATAGTTGCTTTATAATTTATTACCTCATAAATACAATAATACTCGGTTTTTACTTAGCTAAATAAAAATATTATATTAACATATAATTTAGTTATGTGTTGATTTGATATACTTCTCCCGCCAAAAGAACATTATTCATACACTAACAAAATATGAACCAAACACTTGCAAGTGAAGTGGTATTTTGAATACAGCTTTAATGTATAAAAAAACCGGGTTAACATTAAACCCGGTTTGCTGAACAACTTTTTTTGTTTAGTAATAAAACTTTAAACTCTAGTTCGAGTCACCTCGAGACTGATTTTGCCTCCAAAATCAGGAATCGGTGCCGCTGGTTTACTGAGAATCACTTGTACTTGGGTAATAGAATGACATTCGGCTAAAATAGACTCTGCAATTGTCGCTATTAACTTTTCAATCAATGCGAACTTGGATGTTTGTATTAAATGCTTCACTAAACTAATTACAGTACGGTAATCTAAAGTATCCTCAATGACATCCGTTTTTCCTGCCTTCGAGATATCCAGCCACAACTTAACATCTACTTCAAACCACTGTCCTAGCACTTGCTCCTCTGGCAGGTACCCAGTGTAACCATAAGCACGAATACCTGTAACATGAATGTTGTCCATATATTATGTCAAAACTTTAAATTGCCTGGTTGGATTGTAATAGGTATTGGGTAATGGTAATCAAGTACTAGATACTAGATAAAGCAATATTGATTTCACCACTGCCAAAATGTCATTAACTCATAATACAAATGAACTGTGGGCTTTTGTTCTTGTCGAAACTCTAAAAAGGTTAGGGTTGACTTGTGCTGTAATTTGTCCAGGTTCTCGCTCGACTCCTTTAGCTGTTGCGTTTGCACAAAAGGCACCAACAATAGAAGTGATTCCTATTCTCGATGAACGTTCAGCAGGATTTTTTGCATTAGGAAGAGCAAGAGCGACAAAAAAACCTGTGGCAGTTGTTTGTACTTCTGGAACAGCGGGGGCAAATTTTTATCCTGCGGTGATTGAAGCGTTTGAAAGTTGTGTACCGTTATTGTTACTGACTGCTGATAGACCGCAAGAATTACGCTTTTGTCACTCTGGACAAACTATCGACCAAGTAAAGTTGTACGGTAATTATCCTAACTGGCAAGCCGAACTTGCAATTCCTGGCGCCACATTAAATCTACTAACATATTTAAGGCAAACAATAATTCATGCATGGGAGCGTTGTTTACTTCCTACTCCAGGTGCCGTACATTTAAATATACCGTTTCGCGACCCTCTAGCCCCCGTAAGAGACGGTATTGATTTAACTAGCTTACAGTCAGAAATAAATAGCGAAGATTTTTGGCGCCATATTAAACCCCTTTCACCCTTACCCCTTATCCCTTCACCCTTACCCCTCCCCCCTTCTTCACGTGGTATTATTATAGCTGGAATTGCTCAACCGCTTATAGACGAGCAATATTGTAATCAGGTTGCATTGCTTGCACGCGCTTTAAATTATCCTGTATTGGCAGAAGGACTTTCTCCCGTTCGTAACCACGCTCATCTAAATCCCTATATAATTTCCACTTACGACTCAATTCTTCGTAATGCTGACTTTAGAGAAAAGCTTGCACCTGAATTTGTCATCCTTATAGGTGAAATGCCAACTAGCAAGGAGCTACGAACTTGGTTACAGCAAACCCAACCCCAATTAGTAATCATCGATAAAAGCTCTCGCAATCTTGATTCGCTGCACTTAAGAACTTCACACCTGCGGGTAGACATTTGCGAATTGAGCGAATTTCCTACGTTACCAACTACAACTTATCTTGAAGATTGGCGCCATATTGAAGCTAAAACGCGCATAACACTCGATAAAACTTTTGAGCAAACCAGCGAGTTGCTTGAATGTAAAGCAGCTTGGTTACTTTCACAGATACTACCACCAAAAACACCTTTATTTATTGCCAACAGTATGCCTGTACGTGATATTGAGTTTTTCTGGAAACCCAATAATCTTGGTATTAAAGCTTTTGTTAACCGAGGTGCCAATGGTATTGATGGTACATTATCTACAGCTTTAGGAGTAGCCCACCGTAACCAAAGTAGTGTTATGCTAACAGGTGATTTAGCTTTGCTGCATGATACAAACGGGTTTTTGATTAGAAAAAAGTTTATAGGTCATTTGACAATTATTTTAATTAATAATAATGGTGGTGGTATTTTTGAAATGTTACCAATTTCCCAATTTGAGCCACCATTTGAAGAACTTTTTGCCACTCCCCAAGATATTGATTTTGCCAAACTCTCTGCGACATATGATATTGAGCATGAAATAATTACATCATGGGATTTATTAAAAGAAAAATTAAATACATTAGCAACATCAGGAATTCGCATTTTAGAATTACCAACAAACCGTAAACATGATGCAAAATGGCGTAAAGAAAATTTAGTAAGATTTGCTAATAATATTGATTAGAGAAGAGGGTTCGAGTATGGGAATTCGACCAAGTTACAAGCAGTCAGCGCAAAAACTAGGCGAAACTTTGGCTAATCTTGGATTAAACCATAATTTACATTATTTTTTATACCACCAAACACCGCTAGACCATAGTACTTCCAGGGAACAGCCACAGTTGAAAATCCAGCTTGTGTCAACATTTGTACATGTGCTTCCAAGGTTGCTAATTGGTCTTGGCTCGAATAACCATAAGTACTACTGGTTCCCAATCTCGCACGAACATCTGCCAGCGTAGTACCCTGTTGATTTGCCCATTCTTCTCGCGCTAATTTATACACTTCTGTTAAAGTTGGTGTCTCTGGTAAAGTG
The DNA here is from genome assembly GCF_000331305.1 of Calothrix sp. PCC 7103. GTDB lineage: Bacteria > Cyanobacteriota > Cyanobacteriia > Cyanobacteriales > Nostocaceae > Dulcicalothrix. The sequence goes on from NZ_KB217478.1 coordinate 4,472,436, forward strand.
GGGTCTGCATTCCAAAAACAACCAGATGGAGTAAGGCTTTCATGAATGCGTGTAAATAAATTTTGCTTCATTTCATGCGTAAGATGATGAATTGCAAGTGACGATATACACGCATCAAAATCGGCACCGATATTAAATTTATCAGGATAACTTGCCCACTCGCCAAAATCAGCTTCTTGTCCTGACCATCTATCTTCACATCCAAAAGAACTAACCTTCGAGCGCGCGAAGTTAATCATGCGTGGCGAATAATCAAGCGCTATAATTTCCGCATCTGGACAACGCTTAAGTATTTTGAGCGTTAACTCTCCTGTTCCACAACCTAGTTCTAGAATTTTTCTGCTTGTAGATGGTACACAGTGAGTAATGACTTCGAGCATTTCATCATAACGCGGTAAAAGTTGACGAATACCAGCGTCAAAGTCTGAAGTGTTAGCGAAGACCTCGCCAGGATATATTTGTGACATGGATTTTAAATAAATGCATTTGATTTAATTATCTTACGAAAAATTAAAAATTTTACTTTTATAATAAAACCTTTACCAAAATATGAGTCTTCCAAATAAAAAATATCCAATCATCTTGTGGGATGGCTTCTAACCCGTCCATACCAACCGGGCCACAAGAATACCCTAGAAAATTTTAGATATTTTTTATTTGGAAGTTTATAAAATTGCATCTTCGGTTACATAATCTAGTAAGTATGGCGCCGCAAACTGAGTACGTTGTTGAGGTACATTAGCACGCTGCCAATTAATTGTTCGCTGCAACGCTTCATGAGAAGAGACAATTTCTTTGTATCCTAACTCCTGACGAATACGAGTTGAGTCTACTAACCAATCTTGTTTTACATTAAGTGGTAATTTCCAGTCTGGTGGTAATTGACTTTCGGGTACAATAACAACTTGACCCTGCCATTGAGCTATTTTTCCAACTTGAGCAATACGTTCAGCTTCATTTTTGTTTTCTATATCAGCAACATGATAAATACGATTTGTTGCACGCATGTCCGTAACTACTAGTGCTATTGCATATGCAACATTTTCTACATAACCGTAAGAAGCACGCCAATTAGCTACACTTTCTGGCAATATAATAACACGGCGGTTATCATCTATACGTTGTAAGTACGGAAATAAACGATGTAATGGGTCATTTTCACCGTATACCATTGGCAAGCGTATGATTGTTCCAGGTAAATGGGGATTTGACATTACAACCTTTTCAACCAGAATTTTTTCATAATCATCTGGCGCCTGTAAAGGTTTATTTGGCATTTCCCGAAATGGGTAAAGTGAAGTACGCAAAGGAGAATCTTCGGTTAATGGTACTGGTACGATGTTTGATTCTTTACCTAAAAGCACATCGTAAGCTTGATATACATCCATACTACTAACTGCAACTACACGTGCTTGTATGTTTTCGAGTGCTTCAAATAATGCACGCACATCGTGTTCGGTATACGCAATCATATCCAATACGACTTTAGGAGAAAGTTGCTGTAACTTTTCCTTTATTTGGATGATATTCTTTCGTTCTCCCAAAATTTCATGTACACCTGCTGGTAATTGAGCAGTTGTTTTTCCTCGATGAAATATAGTTACCTCATGTCCCATTTGTGTAAGATGGCGAATAACAGGAGGCCCGATAAAATTTGTGCCACCTATAATTACAATTTTCATGACTACCTCTCAAATACTCCCATTGCACCTAGGCGAATTGTGATAATCTCTTCATCTGTAATTGCTTGATGAAGACCGTTTTTTACATTAGCAGGTGTAGACCAGCCTTGTGGTACTGGTTGGGCTAATGGTATTTGAGCTATAATTAAATTTGCTAGGCTAGTTCTTCTGTTCACTCTCCATGCAAAAAAAATAATTATTTCTACGAGTAATCGAGAATAAACATCAAAGTGTTGCGGAGTTGGAATTATAGTAGCAAAACCAATTTGTGAAGGATTATTCATATACAAGAAACCAGGTTTCTAGATTTTTAAGCTTATCTTCCCATCCACCATTGAAATAAGCGCTCATAATAATGCTTATGGGTTGCTCAAAGTTGTTATTTAAGCCGTAGCTAGGATAAGTAAGGCTAGAAGTTTCTAATTGTCTGTTTATAGAGGCTGAAAGAATAGATTTATTATTTTGCCAATTGTAATGTTCTTGGCGTTCTTGTAAATAAGCGGTTTCAAGTATTCGATGTTCTAGTTTTAATATAGTCCCACCATCTACTGCTTCTAATGTCCAAGTGACAATTGAAGGCTGACACATTAAATTGTCTTTCCAGGTAAATGATAGGCGCCTTGGTTCATCAAGTTCTATAATTTCACAATTTATATGCGCGTTCATTCCTGGTAACGATGAGTAGATAAATTGAAATTTATGTCCGAGACGCGCTTCAAAGTCGTTCTCCATTAACCAAGCAGCAAGAGCTTTTTGATTGGTAAGTACTTGCCAAACTCTTTGTAACGGATAAGGATAAAAAACTTTTTTGTTTAAGTGTCTGAACATGAATTCTCCTCCAAATAATTGCCAAGGGCACCTAATTTTTCTTGCCAGAACTGTTCATAATCACTAATCCAGTCAGATATTTGTTTCAATGGCTCTGGATTTAAACTATATAAACGCTGGCGCCCAGATTTTCGCATTTGTACTAAATCAGCTTCACAAAGTATTTGTAAGTGCTGAGATATAGCTGGCAAACTCATGGCAAAGGGTTCTGCCAACTCTTTTACTGGTTGTTCTCCTAAACGCAATTTATCTAATAGCGCGCGCCGAGTTGGGTCAGCTATGGCTACAAACACATCGGCACTGGCAAGGGGTCTACTCATTCAATCTAACCATATATTTAAGCAATTGCTTAACTATCTTTAATAGTACATAAGCGATTGCTTAAATGTCAACCCAGAGTTATTGCTGCATAAAATTTCCATCTCTTACATATGAGGAGTAGAAGATGAAATATTTATGGTAAAAGCGATGAAAATTAAAGCTGTACTTGCAGGTTTGGCTATTATTCCCTTGAGTTTCTTGGCACCTGCGGGAAATGCTCAAGCTGGACTAGTTGCTACACAATGGTTTTTTGGTAACTGGGATTGTTTCATTGACGGTAGACCAGCAAAAATGCAGTGGCTTATTGTCGATGACCCTCAAACGCAGTGCAATGGGAATGTTTGTTCTACTACTTCTGGTGTAAAAGTTGTTGGTAGATTTAGTGATAACGGTGGTGCATGGGTTCCTTTAGCGCAGCGTTATGTTCGTGGTGCTGATTTTGGTATTCGTTACCAAGGCAGAGAACAAGACAACTGGTTTTTGAGATATGACTCGCGCGTTAAAACTGCCAATGGTTGGACTACTTGGCGCGGAAATCGTTACCCGTTGCAATGTCGCAAGGTTTAATAATGATTTAGATGTAGAGAGGTTACATGTAACGTCTCTACATGGGTTTTTGTCACTTGATAATGTTGAAACCAAGTACAGCTTTAACCAATCAGATTTGGCTGGCTTTTCGTAAATCTGAACAGCAAACCCAGAAAATACAAATATTACAGAAATTCTTATGCGGTTAATTGTGGTGTGTAGGTGCGTTTATCCTATATATATATAGAGTCGTCACCCAAACATGTATTTTATGGAGCTAGATTCATTGCCAACTGAGGTTATTTTGACACATCCACGTAAAACTCTTGGCAGTGTCCAACTTGACTGGATGCCACAACCAGGCAATTATCTTGATTTAGAGGGTAAAACTTACGCTGTTTTAGAACGTAGCCATAAGTATCAGCTTAAATCTGGACGCTACCGTTTACACAAAATTGCTCTCTACGTTCAATCAGCACAGCGTCCTTCTGAAAAAAGTTTAGTAAATGGATGTTGGGTAGTTGGCGATGCTACTTGCCGTTATAATGCTAAGTCAGAAATTATACGCTGTGCTGTTAATCCAGAAGGTCCCTGTGAATCTTGCCGCTACTATGAAAGTGCTGAGTAGAAAGTGCGCTCGTGCTGAGTAAAGTTAGAAGTTAGGAGTTAGGAAGAAAACTCAGCACTCATCACTTCTCCTATATTTAAGCGTGTTCCATTTACAAAGTCCCATCCAGACTGGGGACGTTTACCAGATGGTTGAACTTCTAATAGCAGTAGCATTCCATCTCCAGTTTGGACTAATGCTCCCATTCCTTTAATAATGCTGACTACTTCTCCTGGTTTCGCATTTTCTAATTGTTCTGGTATTTTCTCTAATATTGATTTATATTCTTCGGGCAAATCAATTGGGTGTGTAGTACTAACGGGAATAGTAACGGTTATTTTTAGCGGTTGGTCGCGAAAGCTGGTGGTACAGTTGGGGTAAAATCCTCGGATTTGATTGTGCAGCGATACCGCACTTTTTGTCCAGTCTATTTTATAGTCTTCTTTTTTTATCAGTGGTGCATAAGTTGCTTTATCGTTATCTTGAGCAACTGGTTCAATTTGATTATTTTCTAATGAGATTAAAGTGTCAACTAATAAATCGGCACCTAGTGTTGCAAGTCTAGATGCTAGTGTATGAGTATTGTCAAGTAAATCTATCGATGTTGTCACTTTCATTAACATCGCTCCAGTATCCATACCCGCATCCATTAACATTGTTGTTATGCCTGTTTCTTTTTCTCCGTTGTACAAACACCATTGAATTGGAGCGGCGCCTCGATAGTACGGTAATATCGAACCATGCACGTTGATGCAACCAAGTTTGGGCATGTCTAATATCTCTTGCGATAGAATTTGACCGTATGCTACAACTACAAATACATCGGCGCCTGATTCCTTTAGTTTGGTTAAAGTTTCTTCGTCTTTTTTGATACGATTTGGCTGCCAAATGGGTAAGTTATGAGTTGAAGCTAAACTCTTTATGGGCGATGGTGTTAATTTATTCCCACGCTCTCGACGTTTATCTGGTTGAGTGACTACTGCTAACACCTCAAAACTTGGGTGACTCAGTAGTTTCTCTAAAGTAGAAACTGCAAACTCAGGTGTGCCAAAAAATATTATTTTCATGCAATTGGGGAGCAAATTGTTGTATTTTACAATTTTTAATATATTTTTACTCTGATGACTATATATAAGGTTAGCCTAACTTCATAATCATACTATCGGTACTGTCAGTGATACAAAACACAATTGTCCAGTAGTTATTCGGTTGAGCATCGTTTAGCTGTGAAATAAATTAGATGTCTAAAGCAACACTTACTTATATTTTTAAGAAAAAGGAGAGACAAAACATAACCTTGTCAGGTTATAATAAGTTAACTATATAGCTAGCCAGTACATCTACCATGTCTTTTGATATCTAACTTTAATGTCTGAGTAGTGCTTGTAACAAAACTTTACTCTTTTGGAAGATTGGATTAATAGTTCAATTAATCTAAATTGAATTAAAGCCTACTATTACTGAGTTCATATACCGATAGACAATTTTTATTATTTTTTATCTACCAGTTTATCCTACAGCCGTTTGTTTGAACCAGAATAAATAATATATTTGCGAATCTACCCGCGTTTGTTTTCTGTAGCAGTTTACATTCGGCAAATGTGAGTTTAAACTCGAATCAGTCTTGATAAAACATTTGTTCGCATTTATACTTAGTTGTCTGTGTTCGGGTAGCTGTATTAACTTTGTTTTACATAGTGTGCAGTTTTTAAACTTGAGCTTATAATTGACTGGTTTATGCTTTTGGAGGTTGTGTAATTCTAAGAAACATTTATTTGTTTTCGGGAATTACACGCGCCAAAATGTATCTATATATTGTTCGTTATCGTTAATTATTCAAGGTGTAGTTTAAAATACCTATTTATGTAAAACTATGCTACACTTAAGCGGATTTCCATCCTATGCTTTAGTTGCCTGTTATACATAAGAGCTATAGCTTGCCTGGTTTCGCTTCCTCAATATTCGTATAAAGCACAGCAACACCCCCAATCTAGAGAGTCAGCAGATGTTGAAAACCCTTTTGTTGTCTGGATGGTTCCGCGCAAAGCCATTCCTCAAGTACGCTGTAGTTGTGATGCTAATTGCCCCTTTGGCGGCTGCAAGTAGTCACGCTACTTCATCAACACCATCGGATGTTGCAACCACTTCTGTTGTTACAACTGATTCTATACCAACACCTAATACGGATGTTGACAGTATTGGTGTTAATTCGCAATTGCCTGCAACTCCAGATACCTCCTCACAACATGACAACTCAACCTCAACAAAGGTTGCTGCTGTTACTCATCCACAAGAACTGAAGCATACAGATAATTCATTTAATTCATTTGAAACTTCCGATAGTTCTACCGCTAACGAATCTAATAACGATTCGCTAGCGGCTGTTGAACTGGCGCCACCTGTAAGTCGTTCTTCATCCATTGTCGAAATTCCAGCAGAGAAAAGTGACTTAATTGAGAGATTGAAGGCTTATAAAGCAAACTCTATCGCTTTGAAAGACGGTTCTATCGTAGTCGCAAAAGTGGCGCCTGTACTCCGGGACTCAAGTAATGGCAACAATTATTCGGCTCCTTCTCAACCAACAGAAGCACAGCAAAATCCTGATGACCCACTGGGTAGTGCTTACCCTATCCCGATGAAATGGATTAGCGCCACTACTGAATCAATGGCGCCACTAGGTGGTGGTGTACGATACTACCGTAGTGTACCTGTTATTTCTCCTGATGGTCGCTATGCTGTTTACAGCCGAATTCAACTCGAAGTTAAACCAGAAACACATAACAGTCGTGTTAGCAGCGTTCTATTTATTGAAGACCGTCAAACCAAAAATTTAAGGGTTCTTTCATCAACCTCACGTAATAGCGATGTTTTAATTAATGTTAAAGCGACGCCTGATGCCAACGGCGAAGGAACAATAGGAGTTTTAGTACCAGTAAGTTGGTCGGAAAAAGGAGACCGCTTTTTGGCACGACGTTTTGAAGGTGTAATGAATACATCTGATGTATCAGATTATGCGGTAATTTGGCATCGAGAAAAAAATCTCACAAATACTGTCAGTCCCGCATACAAAGAAACCGACCATGAAAAAATATCTATTTTATTAGGTTGGAGCAAAGCTCAACCTAACCACGTATTGTTCCGCGCCGGAGAAATGGGCGAAGAAGACTGGGCGCTTCTTTCTGTTTCTGACGATGGTAAAACTAATAACGCAAATGAAGTTGACCAACCTGTAACTTTTGGCAAACAAGCAACAGATGTTTGGGCTGGTCCACAAGTTGCTTATCGCTAATTTGTACTAATTAGTTAATGTTTAATTAATTATATTTACAACTATTTAGGTTCCTGATTTCTTGTAGAAGTCAGGAACCTATTTATTGATATTGCAACCTATAACCCGATTTTGTTCTAATAATTTATAACTCTTGAATTTATTACTGCCATTAAAATGATAGCTTAATAGTCAAATAGTAATAAAAACATTTAATTCAAAATAAGCACAACTAACTATTAGTAATTAGGTATTAGCTGTTTATATTTTAGTTGATATTTAATTTTATGGAGATGACTGGGATGCATCTAACGAGTCAGAAGAATCAGCTTGTTGATCAGTAAATACGATACGACGTTGATTTGGGTCGAATCGGTAGCCTTGTTGCTGCATAATCTGATTGGTTTGACCAGGGTCAAAATTGCGGCTAAAGTCGGCTTTTAGAGTACTTACACGTGCTTCCGCAAGATTAACTTCGGTACGAATTGCACGCAGTTTCTCTTGCTGTGACCAGTGATATGGTAAAAGCTGAGTTAGAGCAGATACAGCAGCTACGGTTAGGGCAACATTGACACCAATTTTAGCTGTTGTTTCAAGCGCCATCACTTGATAGGAGCGTGCTCTGAGATGACGTTTTGGTCTAGGAGACTTTAACCGCTTTGGAGTCGGTTGTTGGATGGGCTGCTGAGAAGAGTGTCTAGAGGGTTGGATTGCGTTCATAATATTACCTAGAACAACCTCGTTATGTTGGCCAATATTAGTCGGCACCAAATAACAATTTATTCTACTGGTTACGGCAGTGGTTTGCTGTAATATTACTCCATTTTTAATATTTTACTACTGTAATTTCACTGGCAAAAAAATAAACTTGCCTGTCTAGGTAAGTATTTGCACTCATTTTTAGGGTGTTCTCAGCCCTAAAAATGAGAGAAACCGGGTTTCTTTCTAGAAACCCGGTTTCTGGGGTTCCTAGTTATTGTATAGTTCGGATGCTAAACGCCAAGCTAATATGCCTGGAATTAAAGCAACAACGAGAGCTACATATACTTGAGTATCTGATATAGACATGTGTGATAGCCTCCTAATTGGATTTAAATACCTCGTTTACTACTTTTCACCTTTTTACCGAAAATGGGGAATAGGTTGTTACAAGATGCAACAATTGGAGTTTGTAGTGATTGCCGTTGTAAGCACTTCAATGCTTGGTATGAAAGCGCTGAACGCTTAATACGAGTTTTGTTAAGTTTTATTAAGTTTTGTTAGTAAAATATAAGAAAGATGGCTTTGTATTTGGGTATTGACTTTGGAACCTCCGGCGCCCGCTGTGCAGTTATTGATTCTGAGCAGAAAATGCAACAATCCGGGCGCTACGATTTTGATACGGCGACAAATAATTTACCTGCTGTTTGGCGAACGGCTTTGTTTACATTAGTTGAACAAATTCCACGTCCGCTCTTGAAACAGGTAGAGGCTATCGCTATTAACGGTACTTCTTCTACTGTCATGTTATGCTCGGAGGCAGGCCAGCCTGTCGATGCTCCATTGCTTTATAACGATGCACGTGGGGCGGTAATGCTCGACTATTTGAAGCCAGTGGCGCCACCGCATCATACCGTGTTAAGTGCCACTTCTAGCTTAGTAAAGTTGCTGTGGATGTTACAGCTACCTACTAAATCATCTGCGAAATATTTTCTACATCAAGCTGATTGGTTAGGGTTTTTGCTACATGGAAAAATCGGTATTAGCGATTACCATAATGCTTTAAAACTAGGATATGACGTATCGAATCTAGAATATCCACAATGGTTAAAAAATTTGAATTTAGCTGTAGAGTTACCTACTGTTTTAGCGCCTGGGAGTATTGTGGCGCCTATTAAGCCAGAATGGGTGGATTATGGTTTTAATTCAGAATGTGTTGTCTGCGCTGGAACAACCGATAGTATTGCTGCATTTATTGCCAGTGGTGCATTATTACCAGGTGAGGCAGTAACGTCGCTTGGTTCGACACTTGCTGTTAAGTTATTAAGCCATACCAAAATTGATAATTCCCAGTTCGGTATTTATAGCCATCGTTTTCCCAATTTCAACCACGATACACAAAATTTATGGCTTGTTGGTGGCGCCTCTAATACAGGAGGTGCGGTGCTACGGGAATTTTTCTCTAGCGATGAGTTAGAAAGTCTTAGTCGTCAAATAGATATTTCCCAAAATAGTAATCTTGATTATTATCCATTAACTAACAAGGGAGAGCGTTTTCCTATTAATGATGCAAATTTACAACCCCGATTAGAACCACGTCCAAGTAATGATGTTGAATTTTTGCACGGTTTGCTAGAAGGTATTGCTCGTATTGAAGCGCGGGGATATGAGTTGTTACAACAGTTGGGAGCAGATAAACTCATCCGTGTTTATACGGCGGGAGGTGGCGCCAAAAATCAGGCTTGGAGACAAATTCGCGCTATGTATCTGGGTGTTACTGTACAAGCATCAGTTTATACTGAGGCCGCTTATGGAAGTGCGTTATTAGCTTTACGGGGTAAAAGAAACGGGGTTTATGTATGATTGTAGAGACGATCGGGAATGGCATCTCTACTTTATCGGTTCTTTGCAAATGTTGGATATTTCAGTATCTCCACGAGTGACAATCAAAATTTCTGGGTCGATACTGGGATGGTTAGACACTGGGCGTAATGGTTCCAGGTTCATAATCTGGGCAGCAATTCTGGGATGGATGTTTCGTACTTTAGGCGAGTATCATCTATCCCTTTAATTCTACTTTGAATTTGAGAATAAGTATATTTATTAATTTAAAGATATATTGGATTTTAAAACACTTGGTATGCCAGTGATGATTTTTTGAGCTACTTGTTCTGGGGTTTCGTCGTGTGTAATGGTGATATGTAAATCTGCTTCAGAATATAATGCTTGGCGCCCAGCAGCAAGGGTACGTAGTTTTTCTTTTGGGTCAGCATCTTGTAGCAGTGGTCGAGTTGTGTCGGCAGCCAAGCGGTCATAAAGTACATCTATGGAAGCATCTAGCCAAACAACTAAGCCATGATGCAGGTAACTCCAATTTCGGCGCCGTAGAATAATACCTCCACCTGTGGCAACTGCTAATTTAGTGTAAGCGCAAACTTGAGACAGTACATCACTTTCGAGATTGCGAAATGCCTCTTCTCCATTTTCTGCGAATAGTTCGTTAATTGTTTTACCCGCAGCTTTAGTAATTACATCATCTGTATCTAAAAATCCATATTGCAAATGCTGTGCTATCAAGCGCCCGACTGTTGTCTTTCCGGTGCCCATCATGCCAACCAAGTATACATTTAAACCTTGTAATAAGTCTGTCATTTGTCAAATTGTAGTTACCCTATTTCCCACTTTACCGTCAAATTCCACTATTAAAGCGCAGTTCACGGATATAGTTTTTGAGTTGTGTCTCAAAAATGGGATGGTTAATTAATAGGGATGTTATCTGATCATTACCAGAACGCATGTTCTCTTCAATTAAACGTTCAGCGATGTACTCGATTAGAACTGGAGATTGCGAAAAGGTTGAAGAATATCGCTCAATCAAAGACCTTCTTTGTAATAATTCGATTGCTTCTAAAATAGACCGTTGTGAAACTCTTGGCAAAATGTCTTTTTGCAGTTTCCGTACTGATACAAAATTTTGGTTGAGTGCTAACCAATACATCACCTGTTTTTCGATATGCGACAAGCGTTCAAACTGCTCATCTAATACTGCCCGTATTTCACCGAAAATAACTGTACCTTGTTGTAAAAATTCGTACACACTGCCATCAAATAATTCTTGAATTACTGTTGCTACTAATTTTAAAAATAATGGATTGCCAGCATACCAATCTATCAAAGTAGTTGCTTCTTCATCTTTAAGGTTGTTTAATCCTTTAGCTCTAAGAATAGATAAACTGTCAAAATGATTTAACCCTGTTAATTTTAAAGCTTTTACGGGCAGACTTTCACCTGATAGTGCAGCAATGGCTTGAGGTTTTTCTCGACTAGTTAGCAAAACACAACTTTGGTGCTTTGACTCTCCTAAGCGTCGAATTAATTCACCATACCCTTCGTAACCAGGACGGTATTGTATGGTGCTCATCGTGCTACTATCGGTTTGATTTTTATTTATATCACCTGCTAAAATTGTATCAATGGAGTCTAAAACTATTAAACAGCGTGCGTTTCGTAAATACTCAATTAGTTGAGAAATGCTTCCTTCGACTGTACTGTCTATTTCTATATCTGGTGGCGCCAAAAATTTAATTAGTTGGTTAACAATTAGTTCTAAAGGTGGTTCACACAGTAGTGAGCGCCAAATTGTAAATTCAAAATCATCTTGAAATAAGTGTGCAAGTTTGACTGATAATGTTGTTTTGCCAACACCTGCCATTCCTAGTAGTACTATTAACCTACTACCTTCAACGACCCAATCTTGGAGTTGCTTAAGCTCGTGACTTCTTCCGTAAAATATAGAGACATCAACAGCTTCACCCCAATCTTGTTTTACTGAAGCAATTGTTACTGATTTCGGAGTTTCTTTTTTGCGTGCCATTGCTGAGTTAGCGATTGCTTCAATAGATGCCCAATTTTTTTTGTAACCAGCTTTTTCCAACAGTTGTGTTACGCGGCTCCAGTTTTTGACTTTAATGTTACTCCCTGATAGATTACTCAACATCTCCTCTATATATTTATATAACCCATTCGATAAGTAAACTCGAACGGTGCTACTACTGCGAGTTTTATATACAGTGTTTGCAATTTCGGCAGGACTAAAGCCACAAAGTAACCCGCGTAAAAACTTTTTCTCTACAGGCGTTAGTGCTTTACCCTTTGCGGATGCTAAATCAACGTATAGCTTTTCTAATTCCCAGTTATTTTTAGCTTCTACAAATTCCTCTTCGATTGCATGTGAGTCGCTAGCAGTCATTCTTTTAACGTTTTTCCTTTAATTTGAGCAATATAATAACTATTTTTTTGTGAAGCTAGAATAAATAAAGAGTAAATTCCTAACGAATTTAATAACATTCGTTAGGTGACTTGGTAATTCTTGCTTCGGTATCTTAAGTCTTAACAGGAATTTTAAAATTCTTGATTTAAACTTTATTTATTTTATGGTTGTAAGCAATGAGACGACGAAACAAATTTTAAGTGGAGCAATTATAGCTCACTCGGTGACGTTATTACTATCTATACACAACTCATTCTTTATTTATTTTGAGGAAAGTTACATCTCAAGTAATTAAGTTAACGAGTGTTTGTTCGAGGCATCGTTACCGTCAACAGTTGTAGTGTGACACCAAGATTTTATTTTTTTCTTGCTGTTCCTTACTGTAAAGCGGCGATTAGCACTGCATAACTAATCTAGAAAAGTCCGAATGTATAAGTGTGGTATGAAAGAGGTTCCTACAATGACTCGGATTCGTGATGTTGTTCAAGAAGCCCTACTCACAGGTTATTTAACCTTGGAAGCGGAAAATCAACTTCGTCAGCTACTAACTACCCGCTACGACACTGAAGACCTAAATGCGTTTATGAAACTGCAAGAAGCCGCAATGGGTGGTGAAGTTAGACAACAGTCTCGTGAAGATAGTAAGCACGAAGACGCAGTACCAAGTGTAACCGCTCACGCGGCACCTGCATCTTAGTAAAAGTGTATAAGTAGGAGTGTGGAGGACTTTTACTTAATGTCCTTATCGTTATCGTCGTCGAAAAAGCTCCAATCATCATCCGCATCGTCCGATTTTTTCCTTGGAGGTGGGGTTGAAGGTTGAGATGGTTCTGTATTTGGATTAAAGGGTGGGATTATTACCCGGTAATCAGCGTCGTAGATTGATTCAGTTTTGCCAACTCCGGAATTTTTTGGTTCCCGTGAACTATATGAATAAGATGTATCTCCCTTTGAAGAGTTGGTCGTAGTTTGCCGACGCTCGTATACTTCTTCCTCGCTAACCCTTCTATCAAAATTTTCTTGGTTTGAAGATGGTTTTCTTTGCCCCTCTTCAAAATCCCATTCTTCACTTACTCCCTCTAAGTCCCAATCATCTTCTTGGGAAGAAATTGTAGTATTCTTGTATGTATTTTGTTTTTTGTCTGAATCGCGACGTGTCGTATCTTGTTTACGGGTAGAGCTAGCACGATTTGAAGTTTGGGGTTTTGGTTTTGTAAAGTAACCAGCAAATCCAAATAAACTATTAACTATTAATGATGTAGTGGCGCCTGCGACTATGCTGAAGAGTAACCACATTGCGAGAGGAAAAGGTTGAGTTCTGGCGCCGAGAAAAACTAGCGGTAATGCAGGAGAAAAATTCTGCGCTAGTAGTAGCGTTAGTCCTCCCAATACTACGATTAATATAATTAAACGAATTACAGCCATAGAGTTTGTATATAATATGAGGTAATGGGAAGTTAGATTCCTAGTTATTTTCCTGTTTCCCATCACAATTTTATTTTCGTTTATTCTCGATTTTATTTTCGACCCTCCCAACGTTGAATAGGTATACAGTCAATATCCAGTTGGTCAAGCGCACGGGCAACAACGAAATCCACTAAATCTTCTATAGTTTGAGGATTATGATACCAAGCGGGGATAGCGGGAACAATGCGGGCGCCAGCTTCTGCCAACGTTGTTAAGTTTCGTAAATGAATTAAACTAAAAGGTGTTTCGCGAGGAACTACCACAAGTTTACGCCCTTCTTTAAGTTGTACATCGGCTGCGCGTTCGAGCAAATCGGAACTTAAACCACCTGCAAGTTTAGCAACAGTACTCATACTACAGGGAATAATAAGCATACCTAAAGTACGGAACGAGCCACTAGCAATGTTTGCTCCAACATCACCCCAAGCATGGCAGTTGAGCTTGCCTGTATCAACTTGACATTGTTGGCGCCAAAATAATTCTTGTTGGGTAGGTTCAGAAGGCATTCTTATATCTTGCTCAGATTGCCAAACCATATAAGTTGATTTAGAAGCAACTAACTCTACAGAATAATCAGCAGCAAGAAGATATTTAATTGCACGAACGGCGTAAATTAATCCAGAGGCGCCGGATATACCGATAATTAGAGGTTTTGACACAAAATTGAGAGGTAGGGTGCGTGACGCTATTACAATTATTAAACTAAGCAAGTGATCTAGTGGCATCACGCACCTTACTTGCGAGGAGCGGGGAGTTAGGAGCTAGGGTTAAAGTCCCTAGTCCTTTTCTCCTATTTATTCCTCTTCTTCGTAGTCTTCCATGTCATCGTCAACGTCGTCGTCATCGTCGTCATCTTGGTCGATGTCGTCACGCATGTACATAGAACGCATATCGCCTGTATTGTAGTCTTTACCAATTATAGGAGTTCCATCACTACCAACTGTGACTAAATCGATTTGTTGACGGTAGTAATCGACACTCTTAACTTGGACGGCAACACGGTCTCCTAATCGATATGATGCTCGATTTTTTCTTCCGAACAATGCTTGCTGTCGTGCGCGATACTCGTACCAATCGTCTTTTAATGAGCTTACGTGAACTAAACCCTCTACTCTCAAAGGATTTACAGCATCCTCCGAATCGGTTGCTACTTCAATTTCTACGAAAAAGCCGTATGATTGAACACCCGTAATGACCCCATTGAAGACTTCACCAATACGCTGTTTCATTAAAGAAGCGCGCTGTAAACCAGCTAAATCAGTTTCGGCTTCTTGAACTTCTTTCTCACGGTCGTTAAGTTGGGTAATTACACGCGCTAAGTCGCTATGTAATTCGCTTTGCAGTTCAGGTGCAAGAACGTTCCAGTTAATTTCAGCATGAGATGTTGAAGAACGTAAATTAACTCGTTCTTTAACACGAGTATTACGACGGTCGCGTCCATTTTGAATAAGACTATAATAGACACGCTGCATTAGTAAATCTGGATAACGACGCAACGGAGAGCAAAAATGCGTGTACCCACTGGACAATGACAAACCAAAGTGCGGTGCTAATTTAGTAGTGTAATTTGCGGGTTTAAGTGTGTCTTGAAGAAGATACGTTAACACCTGCTCGGATGCTGACTCGGCAAATACTCGTGTTAGTTGTTGATAGTCAAGTGGCTGAACTTCTATATCTTCTGGAAGAGAAAGTTCAACTCCTAAATTAATCGCAAGTTTGAGCATTTCCTGCACATCTTCTGAGTCTGGCACACCTTGAACACGCCAAATTGCTGGAACTCCCAAGGCGCTTAAGTGCGTTGCCATAAGTTGATTAACTAATAATACCAACTCTGTCAACAGCATTCGCATCGGGGAATCGCTCTCAATAAGGCATCCCAAACTGCCTTCGTCATAATACGGGTTTTGTACTGGTGGCAAATTTAATTGCAAACTACCGCGTGTCAAGCGAATTTGTTTGAGAGCATTGCTAAGACGAAGCAAGGTTTGCAGCAAGTCAATAGTTTCGGTGGAGTCCTTGGGTTTTCTACCTTTGGTAGTAGTGCCCTCATTAGTGCCATCGAGAACCGCATTTGCTTGTTCCTCGGTCATAAACTTGTCTACTTTGACAACACTAGGTTGAATTTCCCATTTCAGGACATTACCAGTTCGTGCTTCTAAAGTAATTAAAAATGAAATTGCCAAACGGTCGTTACCAGGAAGTAAAGCACATTTTTCTGAAACTCCCGGAGGTAACATTGGCAATACAAGTTCTCCGAGATATACCGACCGTCCACGTTTGAGGGCTTCGCGGTCTAGAATTTCATCGGGCAAAATAAAATGTGTAAGGTCGCTGATGTGGAAACCTAATAACCAATTACCATTTGGCGTTGGTTCCAAAGTCAAAGCGTTTTCAATATTATTTGAATCAACTTCGGTACCAATTGCAATAGTAAATTTCTCTCGCAAGTCGAGCCGATTTTTCAAATCTGCTTTTAACAGCTTTTTAGGTAACTTCGATGCGGCATCAAGTACTGCATCAGAAAAAGTACGCGAAAGGTCATGTTTGCAAGTTACCAAATCGATGTCGGCAGCAGCTTCGGCATCGCTACCAAGAACTTGGACGACTCGACCGAGTGGTGGATACTGTGCAAGTGGGTAACGTAACACCTCAACATGAGCAAGGTGATCAATTGCTTCCCCTAAAGCTTCGAGATTACCATTACTCGCTAAAAGTTTTAACTCAAATAGCAAACGGTCATCTAGAGGTACCGCACGATAACCACCTTCGACCTGTTTTATTCTGGCTAATAAAGTATGGTTAGAACGTTCTAAAATTAACTTGACTTCGCCTTCTGGAGAACGGCGCCTTGAGCCTTCTTTTAAAACCCTGACCAAAACGCGGTCGCCATTCCAAGCATTACTCAAATGGCTCTCGCGAACGTAAATATCTTCTGCCCCTTCCACATCTTGGATAGCGAAGCAAAAACCCTTACTCGAACAACGAAGTTTAGCTTCAATAAGTCCTTCCTCGGTTACACGGCGATATTTGCCCCGCTCTTTCACCAATATCCCGATTTTTTCGAGGACCTCCAAAGCAATATGAAGTTTTTGCAAGTTGGCTTCATCTTCGCAGCCAAGTTTTTTCTCCAGCAGTTTACGAGCTACCAATTTATCATCGGTGAAATTGGCAAGGAGTGTAGCGATTGAAAATTCCATGCAGTGAACCGACCTTTGGTCAAAACATCATTTGTTGTTGTGTTGTTGAAACGGGTTCACGACTCACTCCACATGCTTGTACATTTTAATTTGCCCTCAAATATACATGTTAAGGACAAACGAAGTCGAGTAAAGCAAGAAGGGCCAATCTACACACGTAGAATATATAGATAGGCCTGTAAGCGTTTACCAACTCTTACTGCACGCCACGAAGAGCGAGTTTGGTTCGTCAAAGTTTTAACGCTTTCATGAACAATCGTACAAAGCACCCCTAAAAATACAACACAGTTTATCTAGGAATCACTGGTTTCCGGACGGTCGCGCTCAAGAACGCTGTTATGTACTTTGAATGAATGCTCATGGAGCATTTTAACTACGAGAAACTGTAGGCGAACCCAACTGCACCACATGTAGAATCGGTAACAATTAGGTAAACAGTTCAACAAGCTGTGAGGGTGAACCTTACCTTCACTATTGTAGATTTAGAGCGTACTTCCAGAAAATACTTCTGGATATCAAATCAGGTAATTAGTATAGCATTGCTTTTTGTAACACCTAGAAAAATTAGTGCTTCTCAAAAAAAATCATTCTGCTACAATCGTAAGCGTGTACTCATATCATTTAAGAGTTTGTGGCTTGAAGTATCTGTAACTTGATTACTGTACAAGGTCGCGTTGCAACTAGCACACCGTTTATACCATTTCATGCATTATTGAAGAGTTTGGTAATAATTATTTATGTTGGGTTCGTTTCTTAGCTCATATCCCACGGGCAGTCTTTTAACCGAACTAGTCCAGATCTACAACGGTAAGTATATTGTTAAGGCAACTTTACAAATTGAGGCTGTGACTCGCGCGACCGCAATGGCATCTGCTGAAACTCTGGAAACAGCCGAAGATTCTGCAAGACAAAGAGTTCTTACGTTTTTTGGCGGTGATGGAATACAAAAAGAAGCATATTCTTCAAGTATTATTACTCAGCAACCATTACCAGTACCACCAGAAGAAGCAAAACCTGTACAAGCTTCTTTAAGTATTGATAATTCTGTCCATCAAAATAATGGCGCCAAAACTGTTGAAACAAATCTTGATACAACTTTGCCAGTAGAGATAGGAACATCGCCACAAAGTGATTTTAGTACTGTCTCAGCCAGTCCAGACAATAATGTATTAAATGAAACTGATGTTTCAGATATTGAACTACCACCAGTAGAAGAAATTGTGGCACCATCTAAAACAAAAGCAAAAAGTAAAAATACTCAACAATTACGGCAATTTAGAGAACCAGATTCGCTCTCAGCAGACGTAGCACAAATAAGTCAAGTATCAGAAGTTACACATATTAATGGATTTAAAGAACCATCATTTGATACATATGACGAATTTTCAGCCAAAGAACCATTGTTTGAGCCATTAGAAACAACAATTCCGACAGTAAATACTCTGCCAAACAACGTTACACCTTTTACAGGACGTAATTACAACCCGCCAGAAGAAATTGAACTGCCACCAGTTGATATACCAGCGGAGCAACCGACAAACACAACTTCTACAGGTACAACCAAACGTAAAAAGAAAACCACCGATACTAGCGACCAATCAGACGACATCGCCAAAATCGGTATTGAAATGCAGCGCTTAGGGTGGACAACCGAACAAGGAAGAGATTATTTAATTAAACAGTACAACAAACGTTCGCGTCATTTATTAACATCTGATGAGCTACGCGATTTTCGCTCTTTCCTCGAATCTCAGTCAACACCCGATGACCCTCTTGCCTTTGACCCTATTGCTGGATTTTGATGGTGCCTAACAAATGTAGATAAATAAATGTAAAGACCGTACATGTACGGTCTCTACATCTATATATATGGGTTATTGTGTTACGCAACAACAGCCATAGGACGACTACCAGCGGAGTGACGGTTAATAACTTGGTCGATTAAACCATATTCCTTAGACTCTTCAGGTGACATAAAAAAGTCACGCTCGGTATCTTCAGATATTTGCTCGTAGGGTTTACCTGTATGTTCTGCAAGATATTCATTCAGGCGCCGTTTGTGGTAAAGAATTTCTTTAGCCTGAATTTCGATATCCGTTGCTTGACCTTGGGCACCACCTAAAGGTTGGTGAATCATAATTCGCGAATGAGGCAGACTCATACGCTTACCTTTTGCACCAGCGCTTAAAAGAAAAGCGCCCATGCTTGCCGCAAGTCCTGTACAAATTGTACACACGTCCGAACGGATGTACTTCATTGTATCAAATATACCCATACCCGCTGTCACTGAGCCACCGGGAGAGTTGATATACATATAGATATCTTTTTCTGCGTCTTCAGCGTCCAGAAATAAAAGTTGAGCAACAATTAGGTTAGCCACATTGCTATCAATCGGTTGCCCTAAGAAAATAATCCGCTCACGTAAGAGTCGTGAGTAAATATCAAAGGCGCGCTCGCCCCGACCCGATTGTTCAATAACGATAGGAATCATGTAGCTTTATTGAGTTATTTTAGGTATATTTTATCGATTTAAACGCGAGTGTCGCTGTCCAATTAACCGAACAACTAAACTAAGAAACCGGGCTTCTTTATGAAAAGCTATCATTTATAACAAAACATGTAACATAGAAGCCCGGTTTCTAGGCTTTACGTTAACTATATATAACTTTACTAGCTTCTTCACTATCGTCTTCCGGATTGAATCATCCGAAAGAGGTAGATAAATAGTACAAGCTGCATTATGATGTGGTACCCTATGCTGCCCCTGCTATCTATCCAGAGAGAGAAGCTATGTTTGAAAAACTGTTACAAGCTGCTATAGCTACTTGTTTGCTTCAACTGTTAGCAACAATAAGCACAACTTCTGTAAGTCCTACCAAAACATCACCAACCCTGGTAGAAAGACCTGAGCCAATCGCCCAAACATCATTATATATTAAATAGTCAGAAGCGCTAAACTGGATGAGAAGGCTTACAGAAGTGCATCGAAAATTATGACTAATCGCCTTGCTCAAGCAAAAAGCCTCTATCTTCGCAAGCACGCAGAAAATCCTATAGATTGGTGGTACTGGTGTGATGAAGCCTTAGCCACTGCATTATCAGAAAATAAACCTATATTTCTTTCCATTGGTTACTCAAGTTGCCATTGGTGTACAGTTATGGAAGGAGAGGCTTTTTCAAATCTGGAAATTGCCTCTTATATAAATGCGAATTATCTGCCCATTAAGGTAGACCGTGAGGAACGTCCCGACCTTGATAGTATTTACATGCAATCGCTACAAATGATGAGCGGTCAAGGTGGATGGCCTTTAAATGTATTTTTATCACCAGAAGATTTGGTACCATTTTATGCTGGTACATATTTCCCGATTGACCCTCACTACGGTCGTGCGGGTTTTTTACAAGTCTTACAAGCACTGCGTCAATATTACGATACAGAAAAAGCCGATTTACAAAAACGTAAGGCGGTTATATTAGAAGCATTACTTGAAGGTGCTGTTTTAGATGCAGGTTCTGTAACTGAGGCTGAAGATAATGAGTTATTGCATCGAGGTTGGGCAACTAGTGTAAAAATTATTACGCCACAACAGCAAGGAAATCGGTTTCCAATGATTAGTTATGCTGAGTTAGCATTACGTGGAACTCGATTTAACTTTGAATCAGATTATGATGCAAAAACTTGTTGCCGACAGCGTGCTATTGATTTAGCATTAGGTGGAATTTTTGACCATGTGGCAGGTGGATTTCATCGGTATACGGTGGACTCGACGTGGACGGTGCCGCACTTTGAGAAAATGCTTTATGATAACGGGCAAATAGTTGAGTATTTTGCCAACATCTGGAGTGCAGGATTTACTGAGCCAGCGTTTGAAAGGGCTGTTGCTTTAACTGTAGAATGGTTAAAAAGAGAAATGGCGGCGCCTGATGGTTACTTTTATGCAGCACAAGATGCTGATAATTTTACCAACCCAAATGAAGTGGAGCCAGAAGAAGGCGCCTTTTACGTATGGAGTTACACCGAACTAGAAAAATTACTCACAAAACAAGAACTAACGGAATTACAGCAGCAGTTTACTTTTACTACTAACGGGAATTTTGAAGGTAAAAATGTATTGCAGCGGCACCATGCAATACAACTTAGCGATACAGTAGAGAGAGCTTTACAAAAATTATTTATTGCGCGTTACGGTGCAGCGAGTAATGAGATAAAAAGTTACACACCCGCACGTAACAATCATGAAGCCAAAACTATAGAGTGGAAAGGACGCATTCCTCCTGTCACCGATACAAAAATGATTGTTGCCTGGAACAGTTTAATGATTTCAGGTTTAGCAAGAGCTTATATAGTCTTTCGTTCTCCGGTTTATTTAGAGCTAGCAACCAATGCTGCTAATTTTATTCTGAATAATCAGCGTGTGGATGGGCGCCTGCACCGTTTAAATTATGAAGGAGAGGCAACTTTACCAGCACAGTCAGAAGATTATGCCTTTTTTATCAAAGCACTTCTCGACCTACACGCTACTAAGCACGACTCACTCAGCACTCATAACTTTCTAGAAGCAGCGATTTCATTGCAAGAGGAATTTGATAAATATTTATGGAGTGCTGACTTGGGTGGGTACTTCAATGCAGCTAGTGACAGTAGTCAAGAATTGATTATTCGAGAACGCAATTACCAAGATAGTGCAATTCCTTCAGCGAATGGAGTTGCAGTTGCAAATCTTGTACGTCTTGCTTTGCTTACTGATAATTTATATTACTTAGATTTAGCAGAAAAAAGTTTGAAAGCTTTTAGGGGGGTAATGAGTAGCGCTCCCCAAGCTTGTCCTAGTTTGTTTTCTGCTTTAGATTGGTATCGGAATTCAACTTTAATTCGCACTACTTCAAATCAGATAGACTTATTAATATCTCAGCATATACCGACGGCGGTATTTTCTAAAATATCTAATTTACCTTCTGGTAGTGTTGGTTTGGTTTGTCAAGGATTAAAATGTCTCCCAGCGCCTGGTAGTATAGAGCAGTTTTTGGAGCAGGTGAGGCAAAGTTCGCAACGGATGTAACGGATGTAACGGATGAGTAAGAAAGTAGCTGCGATTATATTGGCAGGTGGGAAAAGTTCGCGCATGGGGCAAGATAAGGCGATGATACCCGTGGATGGGGCGCCTTTGCTATTACGAGTTTATCAAATTGCTTTAGCTTGTGCTGATAGTGTTTATGTAGTTACTCCTTGGCAAGAACGTTATGAAGATTTATTGCCAGTGGGTTGTCAGTTTATTCGTGAAGCGCCGTCTCTGAGTAATGATGGAGGAGAAATACAAACACATGGCCCTTTGATAGGTTTTGCTCAAGCTTTAGCACAAGTGAATGTTGAGACTGAGTGGGTGTTACTTTTAGCTTGTGACTTACCTAATTTGCAGGTGGAAGTGTTACAAAGGTGGATAGAAGGATTGGAGAATAGTTCAAGAGAAGCAATTGCGGTTTTGGCGAAGCATGAAAAAGGGTGGGAACCTTTGTGTGGTTTTTATCCCAAAAGTTGTTTATTGGAACTTAATAAATATATTAGTGAAGGTGGACGTTCGTTTCAGCAATGGTTAGACCAAAATATTGTTGATGTTTTGCCTTTTGCTAGTACAGATATGTTTTTTAACTGCAATACACCTGAAGATTTGCGGCGCCGTTCATTGTAGGGAAGCATGTTTAAGTTTACAATTATTATCTAAACTTTAATTTATCTTTAAGGTTGCTGCTGCTGCCTACCATGAAACACACACTTTCCGTACTAGTTGAAGACGAAGCGGGAGTCCTTTCCCGTATATCAGGTTTATTTGCACGTCGTGGTTTTAATATCGAGAGTCTTGCCGTTGGTCCTGCCGAACAATCGGGTGTTTCCCGAATTACGATGGTTGTACCTGGTGATGACCGTATTATTGAGCAACTAACCAAACAGCTTTATAAGTTGATTAATGTTCTGAAAGTTCAGGATATTACAGAAACTCCTTGCGTTGAGCGCGAGCTAATGTTGCTGAAAGTTAATGCAACAAGTAGTAACCGCTCAGAAATTGTTGAGCTTTCTCAGATATTTCGCGCGCGAGTTGTGGACGTTGCTGAAGATTCGCTGACTTTAGAGGTTGTAGGCGACCCTGGTAAGATGGTCGCGATAGTACAAGTATTGCAAAAATTTGGGCTTAGGGAAATTGCGCGTACTGGCAAAATAGTTCTGACTCGTGAATCTGGTGTGAACACTGAGTTGTTAAAGTCATTAGAAGCTAAAGTTTAGGCGAGCAAATACTAAATATATTGAACGTCTCATTGTGGAATGCTGTTTAGATTCAAAATGGTATTCTGCAATGATTAGTTTTATTTATTAAGGTAATAATTTTTACTTGTATGTTTTTGATAATTTATTATTGGTGAGTTTTTATTTTCGGTTCTGCATTTTATATCTTGCTTTAGACAGATACACGTGATTAATATTACTAATTTTTTAGACGTATATTAATTTTGATTAGGTTTACAACCCATACTAATAGGGTAAATTCTCTATAAGAGGACTAAATATAATGTTGTTGTTTTTGTAACTGAATGTTAGCTCATGTGTAGTTTTTACTTAGAGAGGTAAGACATGGGTCATTAAAGTTCTGCAAAGTTCTGCCAAAATGGCACACTTGATTTAGATAAAACTGTTACAAAAAAATAGGAAAGATTAAAACATGAAATAAAAGCTTAACAAAGCGCAATGTTTGGGTGTTAACTTTCCATACCAAGTAGCGTTCTAGCTATCTCAATCCTTTAAATGGCAGTAGGGACAGTTAAGCGTTAATTGCAAATTTTGAACGTTTGCTTGGTACAAATAAACAAGACTCAGAGCATTGGACTTTTGAGGTATCTGTTATAAGTACATTCATTTATGATGAGTGTAGGTTATACGAACTAGTAAAAGCGTGTTTGAAAAGTATTTTTTTAAGTGTCGTAACTTAAAAGAAATGTAGTGTCTGAGGGTGCATAATCATATGTTCGTTTTAAATACAACACATAAAAGTAACAAAATTCTAGAAACAGGGTTTCTTAGTTGACATATTGTAATAAAATCGACGATTTTGCCGAGAAACCCGGTTTATTTATAAGTTTTTGAGTGCAGGTTATCTACCCATCTACTAGAATATAGCTGCTTTAGTATTTGTAACGATGCAGCTTTAGAATAGCTTGCATAGGCACTTAAATCAATTTTAAATGCATATCAATGGACTAAGTTTTAATAACTAGTCGAGTCTTGATTGTGTAAATTCTACAACGTTTGCTGCCAAACGGTTAGTTATGCTGGTGCCTTCACATAGAACATGCGTTTATGAACGTGTGTTTTGTGGAAGTGCGTGCGGATTTTCCCAGGAGGGCTGGAAGGATATGAACAGTTTATTTTTCGTTTCTCACTGGTTAGTTAAAAATACTTTAAATATAGTTTCAAAACTGTTGCTAAAGCTACGAAATAGACATTTATTCGTTTTTGACGTATTCATATTTTCTATAACGCCGTTGATAGCACTGCTTTTGCGTCTCGATGGAAAACTTGATATAAGCTCATATGCGGAAAGTTTAACGATAGCGACAGGATTATTTTTAGCAATTAAAGTAGCTGTCTTTTGGAGCTTGGGGTTTTATCGTCGTTACTGGCGCTATGCGAGTATTGAGGAACTGGTATATGTAGGTGTTCTCACAACTGCGGCAGTAATTGTTCAGGTAATACTATTCAACACTTTAAAGTTTGTTCTACCAGTGAGTGTAAGTGGACTACCAGAGTCGTTACCATTCATTGATGGATTGCTTACATGTCTAATGATTGGCGGACTTCGCTTTAGTTTTAGAGTCACTGAACGTCTTCAACAGCGACGTGCTAGTTTTGATTTAGAGGAGCGTGTTATAGTTGTCGGCGCCGGAAATGCTGGAGTGTCTTTAGTGCAAGAGATGCAACGTAATCCTCATCTTGGTTTACGTCCGGTTGCTTTTATTGATGATGACCCACAAAAGTTAAATACACGCATTCGCGGAGTAAGTGTTGTCGGCGCCCGAAGTGTGATTCCTGAAGCGGCTAAAAGACTGTATGCTCGTAAAGCGATTATTGCGATGCCAAGTGTTACAGGTCAAGTGATTCGCGATGTTGTTGATATTTGTAAAAAGGCTAATATTCAAACCAGTACTGTACCTGGACTTAACGAAATTCTGAATGGTCGTGTTCGTATTGAAAGCATTCGCGATGTCAGAATAGAAGACTTGCTACGTCGTGAACCTGTTCAAACTGAAACTGAACGTGTTGCTAAGTTTATTCGAGGCAAAAAGGTTCTGGTTACAGGCGCCGGAGGTTCGATAGGTAGTGAATTGTGCCGTCAAATTCTTAAATGTCGTCCTAGTGAAATGGTATTAGTTGGACATGGTGAGAATTCGGTATTCAACATTCAGCAAGAACTTGAGCAAGTAATTCAAGTACTCAAAGAGGAAAGCAAAACTATACGTTACAGCCCACGTTTATCAGCATTCATTGCAGATATTCGCTTCCGAGACCGTTTACAGCACGCCTTTGAGCGTCATCAGCCTGATGTAGTTTTCCATGCTGCGGCACATAAGCATGTACCTCTAATGGAAGTTAATCCTGCTGAAGCGGTAACTAATAATGTTGTGGGTACTAGAAACTTAGTTGAATTAGCTTTGAAATATAATGTTAATCACTTTGTGATGATATCCACTGATAAAGCTGTAAACCCTACTAATGTGATGGGCGCCAGTAAGCGAGTGGCTGAGATGATAGTGTTGCAAGCCGCAAAGCAAAGCGGAAAGCCTTATGTAGCAGTGCGTTTTGGTAATGTATTAGGAAGTCGCGGCAGTGTTGTTCCTACATTCAAAAAGCAAATTGCCGCAGGTGGTCCAATAACTGTTACTCACCCAGATATATGCCGTTACTTTATGACCATTCCTGAAGCAGTGCAGTTAGTGTTGCAAGCAGCAGTACTTGGTAGAGGAGGTGAAGTGTTGATGTTAAATATGGGTCAACCAGTGAAGATTGTTGATTTAGCAGAGGAGTTAATTAGGTTGTCTGGATATGAGGTAAATAAAGATATTGATATTGTGTTTACAGGGTTAAGACCAGGTGAGAAGCTATTTGAGGAGTTGTTTATAGAAGGTGAAGAATATGACCCTACGGAACATGAGAAGCTATTTATGGTGAAGAATGCTAGTCAAATAATTCCTGATAATTTGAATACTGCTGTGAATGCTCTTTGCCAAGCTGCTGCTAAGAATGATGCTAATTCTATTATGTTTTTGCTGGAACAGGTGGCACCGGGGTATAAGCCTAAATATGGGCAACAGAATGTATTAGAAAGCTCACCACCAAATGTTACTACAACAGCTATCTCAGATAGAAATATTTTGAAACAAATAGAACCGCGAGGGGTATAAAAAACTTACAATTAGTCAAAAAAATAAGCTAATTGTTAATTTTAATTTGAAAAATTCAGCATTTAGCAAATATTTGAAAGCATAATTAATGCATAAAAGCGTATGTCACAAAGTAAGCCACTATCATTACGTCGTAATTTTTCTTGGACTTTTATTGGTAACGCTATATATGCAGCTTGTCAATGGGGTATGATAGTATTGATTGCCAAACTAGGTAGTCCAGAGATGGTAGGGCAATTTACTTTAGGGTTTGCTATAACTGCACCCGTAGTAATGTTTACTAATTTGAATCTGAAAGCCGTTCAGGCAACGGACGCGAAACGTGAGTTTGTTTTCAATGATTACTTTAGTCTTAGACTCATTTCAACACTATTAGCACTTTTAGTAATTGGGGCTATTACTTTAACATCTGGATATCGATGGGAGACATCTCTAGTTGTTTTGATTGTTGGTTTAGCCAAGGCAATTGAATCTATTAGTGATATTTTATATGGGCTAATACAGCAGCATGAACGAATGGATAGGATTGCAATTTCGCTTATCATAAGAGGTTTGCTCTCCCTGTTGCTGTTAGCTATAGGAATTTATGTGTCAGGAAATATACTTTGGGGAGTTGCAGGATTTGTGATCGCGTGGGCTGTAGTACTAGTCAGCTACGATATTCCTAATGGAGTTTTGATTCTGAAAGGCACATCACAAATAAAGCCTCGTTGGTGCCTGAAAAAGCTAGTAAAGCTTATATCACTTTGCCTACCCCTAGGTTTTGTGATGATGTTAATTTCATTGAATGCTAACGTTCCTCGCTATTTTATAGATCAGTATTTGGGAGAACGAGAACTAGGAATTTTCGCGGCAACGGCATACCTAATGGTAATGGGTACTATGGTAGTCAATGCCCTTGGAGAATCAGCCAGTCCTAGATTAGCTAAGTATTATTTTGTCGGAGATGCTGTAGCCTTCCGTAATCTTTTGCTAAAGCTAGTTGGAATAGCTTTCCTATTAGGCATGACTGGTATACTAGGGTCTTTTTTTGCTGGTCGGCAAATTTTGACTCTCCTGTACCGTCCTGAATATGGTGAACAAACAAATCTATTCGTTTGTTTAATGATTGCAGCAGGAATTGGTTATATATCCTCTTTCCTTGGCTACGGCATGACAGCAGCAAGATACTTCCGAGTCCAAATACCTTTATTTATAATTGTCACAAGTGTCTTGGCTATGGGTTGCTTCAAGTTAATCCCCGTTAAAGGTTTGTTAGGTGCAGCAATCTCATTAATTGCTGGGGCAATTGTCCAAGCGATAATTAGTTTTGGAGTTGTCTTTCATGCTTTACATAAGCTTAAACGACCTACAAATAGTAAAGAAAATTTATGAAATAAACTGCTTTTACTTGAAAATTATTTAGACATAATTAAAACTCTCGATTTCAACACTAAGTATTACCTTAAAAATTACAATATGTTATCACAAAGTAAACTTCCTATACGTATTCTTCATGTTGTCGGGTCTATGAATCGTGGTGGATTAGAAACTTGGCTAATGCACATCCTGCGTCATATAGACCGCAATTTATTCCAAATGGATTTCTTAGTTAGTACCACCCAGCAATGCCCTTATGATGAAGAAATTCGCGCTCTTGGTAGTAAAATTATTCCATGCATTAATCCATCAAAGCCCTGGTTATATGCACATAACTTCAGGCGTATAATGCAAGAATACGGTCCTTATGACATAATCCATAGTCATGTTCATCACTTTAGTGGCTATGTTTTATATTTAGCCCAAAAAGCTGGCGTACATATGCGAATAGCCCATAGCCATATCGATTCTTCTCCACTTGAGGCTAATTCTGGATTGCGTCGTCGTTTATATCTATCTTTAATGAAAAGCATGATAACCCGCTATGCTACGGTTGGTCTTGGATGCAGCAATGTTGCTAGCGCAGATTTATTTGGTAAAAACTGGGAAAGGGATCGCCGTTGGCAGATTCTTTACTGTGGCATTGACATGACTCCGTTTGAGAAACCTGTTGATACTTTACAAATTCGTAGTGAGTTTGGCATTAAAGACAACGCATTTGTAGTTGGTCATGTTGGGCGGTTTATGGAACAAAAAAATCATCAATTCCTTATAGAAGTTTTCATGGAAGTTTTAAAGCGGGAACCAAAGTCTTATCTTTTACTCATCGGTGATGGCCCTTTACAATCTAATATTAAGCAGCTAGTAGTAAAAATGGGATTAAGCGATAAAGTAATTTTTACAGGGACTCGATCTGATATACCTAAATTAATGATGGGTGCTATGGATGTCTTTGTTCTTCCATCACTAAGTGAGGGTTTACCTGTGGTAGGCATTGAATCTCAGTGTGCCGGACTACCTTCAATTATGTCTAGTGTTATTACAGATGAGCTGGATAAAATTAAATCTTTAGTACATAAAATTAATCTATTGCAACCTGCCAAAAAGTGGGCTGATGCTATTTTTGCAGCGCATAAGATTAAATTGACAATCTGTCAAACACACACTTTAGCTATCTTAAAAAATAGTGATTTTAATATTATTCATAATGTAAAAGCAATAGAGAAAATTTATGCAAATGCACATTTATAATCAAAAGAAGCGAATAAAAATTATTTTGATTCAAATTGTTATTTTGTTATTAACAATATATTTTCGGCTACCGTATAATTCATTATTTATCAAATCAGAGTCACTCATTTATCCTTTGTGTTGCCTGCTATGTGGATTAATTATTTGGTATTTTTGGTCATGGTATTACTTAACAAAAAGCTTATTTAGCCCTTATCTTCTGTTTATGCTGTCCGCATTCTTGTTTAATGGAGGGCAAGCTTTCTTAAAAGCTTTCAATCTTAATGAGGATGAAATTTTAAATGTTTTTGAATTTTCATTTTCAGCAGACACTATAAATGATACATTATTTCTTGTTATTATAGGTTTATCATCTTTTCATTTGGGTGCATTAATTAGTTTAAATCAGAAAAAAGATAAATATTATAAAAGTAAAATTGAAGAAAATGAATTATTAAACTCTAAAAGTACTTATCGGGTAGGGACTTACTTACTTCGCATATCTTTTTTTCCTGCTGTCTATGTTTTTGGAACTAGTGTATTAACGGTTTTGAGTTCCGGGTATAGTGGACTTTACGAAAACTGGGGTTCTGGTATAAGTGGTACGCCTGATATATTAGCTGCTTTTCTTGTTCCGGCATCACTATTTTTACTGGCAGGAAGTAAGGAAAACTTGAAGAGTAGGCGTATTTCTGCAACAATTATACTTATATACGTGATGACAAGGTTATTTACAGGTCAAAGAAACCAAGCCGTAATGGTATTAACTAGTTTTGCTTGGCTGTGGCATCACTCAGTTCGCGCAATTCCTGGTACTTTAATACTTACTATTGGTTCTTTGATTACATTTGTTCTTTTACCCTTAATAGCAGTAACTAGAAACAGTTCTAGTGAAGACCGCTTATCAATAAATTATTTGATAGAAAGCTTTTCAGATATAGAAAATCCTTTGATAGCTCCTATATGGGAAATGGGAGGTTCAATGTTGACTGTTGCTCACACAATAGAATTAGTCCCAACCTACAGAAATTTCCAATGGGGACAAGACTATCTGTATGCTTTATTAACATTAGTACCAAATCTTTGGGGAGCGCGGCACCCTACCATTGCGAGAGGTCTTGCAGAAAAGTGGTTAGTTCAAGAAGTTAATCCATACTTTGCATATCATGGTGGTACCTACGGATTCACTTTTATTGCAGAGGCTTACCTTAACTTTGGTTGGATTGGGGCGCCGATTGCTTTAGGCGTAATTGGTTTTTTATTTGCTAAATTAATATCATGGGCAGTCGCTTACAAAGAACCCGCTAAAATGGCAATGGTTGCTAGTTATCTTTCGTTTTTTCTATTTTATGCTCGTGCTGAATCTGCTTTTATAGTTCGTTCTTTAGTGTGGTATTCTGTTTTGCCTTACTTATGGGTACTTGCAATCAAGAAATCAATGTCTAAAAAAATGACTAAATAAAATTTTAGAATCCTCTAATATGTTAATTTATTCAACAGAAAAGTTGTAAAATTTATGAAATTAAAAAAAGGAAGTAAAGTATCTTTTTTAGTGTTGACAATTATATTTGTTTTAATTATGAGCAATGTTTTTAACCCTAATGCTAATGCAAAAAATAATAAAAAGTTAGTTAAGTTTAGAGAAGACAATAACGCAAATAATCAGGTTGAAAAAAAAAATAAATCTAACGAATCGGTAACAGAGAAAATTTTCTCTGTAAAAGATTTTGGTGCCACTGGAAATAATAATAATGACGATACAAAAGCTATTCAAACTGCAATAGACTTAGCGTCTCAGCAAGGAGGAGGAACTGTCTTTTTTCCTAGCGGAACTTATATTGTTAGCATTAATCCTGCAAAGTTACATGCAATAACTATTCGTAGTAAATTAGTTCTAAAAGGTGATGGGAAAGATAAAAGCATTATCAAATTAGCTGACGCGCAAGGCAATTACGACTCTATATTGGCTGGAGAAAATTCTGACTCTGATTTATCTGATTTTGCTATGTATGACCTAGGAGTTGACGGCAACTTTGCGAACAACCCACTTATGTCAGAGACAGATTTTCAAGAAAAAACTATGAGATACTCTTTACGTATTTATGTTGGTTCAAGAATTAAAGTAGAGCGTTGCAAATTTATTAATCAAAAGAATATAAATGTTATTACATTAAATGGCAACGTTGCTCCTTTCAAAGTATTTGTATCAGATGTTTTAATTAAAGATAACAACTTTGAATCAATAGGTGGAGGTAACGTAGACCACGATCACTCTACTATTTATACACACGGAGAGCGTATTGAAATATCAAATAATTATTTTTTATCAAAAGATGGTGCTGGTACTAATGGTGCTAGAACTGCAATTGAAATACATGGAGATGAACATATAGTCAAAAACAACGAAATTATTGGATTTAGCAATGGTATTAATGTTACTGGTTATGCAAGTAGTTCTAATAATCAATTAATCACTGATAATATAATTAAAGAAGCACATAATGGGGTAATTATTTGGTCGTTTTACAGTTGGGGTAATACTACTAACCCTGCAATTAGTAATTGTAATATTGCTAGAAATAAAATTACTTTAAATGTAAATGATTGGCTGAAATTATTAAATGATGAGCCTAGTGGAGGAATAGTCCTATATGACGACTCAAATGCTCCTATTAAAAACCTTAATATTACTGATAATGAAATTATTTTTCAAAATTTTTCTCAACAAAATCAATACGCAGATAATCGTGCTAATGGTATAAGGATGAAAAGAAATGTCCGTACTGTCGAAAGCGAAAATATTAGAATTATAGGAAATAAAATTGAGAACTCTTTATCCTCTGGCATTTATATATCAATGATAGTTAACACAGGTGAAATATCTGAAAATACTATATTAAACTCAAGTCAAAGTAATGCTAATTTGAATGATAACTATCGTTCAGCTATTTTATTAGATGGAAATTTTAATAATGTAAAAGTTAATAATAATAGCATTACAAATAACCAAAAAGAAAATAATTTAAAGTCGGGAGTCGTATGGTCTGCGACATGTATTACTTGCGAAGCAAATGGGAATATTTTAAATGTAGAAAATGCAGATAAAATGCAAATTATTCGCTACCAATCTCATGAAAATTATTAGCAATTTATAAGAATTTATAATAAGGAGAAAAGTCTGAATATGAAAAAAATTGCTTTTATTAAGTGCGGCTCATTTTCAAAAACA
The DNA here is from genome assembly GCF_000331305.1 of Calothrix sp. PCC 7103. Lineage (GTDB taxonomy): Bacteria > Cyanobacteriota > Cyanobacteriia > Cyanobacteriales > Nostocaceae > Dulcicalothrix. Next base: position 4,504,568 of record NZ_KB217478.1, read on the forward strand.
AACTATAGTGTGTTAGAACAACTAAATAAAAAATTTGGTAGTTGGGAAATTGATGTCATTGATATCTATAATATAAGTATCAAGCACTACTATATACTCGTTATCAATTTATTTGCTTCGATTAAAGAGCATGGTTTAAAGAAAATGTTAAGAAGTAAAAAACATTTTCTATGGTACTACTTCTCTTCAACTTATTTTTTCCACGCATCTAAAAAAATACTATCTAAATATATTTCTCCTGATAGGTATATATTTTCGCTGCAAACAATGACATTTTTTGATGCTAGCCAACCTGGGCTTCATCATTTTCTTTATACCGATGATACAGTTTTAGCAAGATTGTATTATCCTAATTTTAAAGAATTTGATATCTGGTCTCCATCAAGAATAGAGTTAGAAAGAACAGCTTTACACAATGCGACTGTTAACTTTACCATGAGTACAAATATCCGAAAATCTATGATAGAACAATACGGTTGTGACGAAGAAAAAGTGGTTTGTATCTATGCTGGTAGTAATACTCAAATCAGCCCAAATTCTATCAAACCTAGAAATTATCATAAAAAAAACATTTTGTTTGTTGGCGTAGATTGGGAAAGGAAGGGTGGCCCAGAGTTAATAGAAGCCTTTAAATTGGTTACTCAAATACATGCAGACGCTCAACTTACTATTGTTGGTTGTTCTCCAAAAGTAGATTTACCTAATTGTAATGTAGTTGGTCGAGTTTCATTAAAAGAAGTTTTTAAATATTATGAAGATGCATCTGTTTTTTGTCTTCCTACCACATTTGAACCTTTCGGTATTGTGTTTATCGAAGCCTTCATGTATAAACTTCCTGTGATCGCTACCGATATTGCTGCAATCCCCGACTTTGTTAAAGATGGTGAAAATGGCTATTTAGTAAAGCCGAAAGATATAGCACAAATCGCACAAGCATTGGATAAGCTTTTGGCAAATCCAAGCCAATGTAAAATTTTTGGAGAAGAAGGCCATCGTCTTATAACTGAAACTTATTCATGGGATAAAGTAGGTTATCGAATGAAAGAAATCATAGAATCAGTAGTTAACTTACCAACGCACGCTACTTCAAGCTAAGGATAAACTGTCCAATAGCTTTAATCAAAAATTTCTCGCTTTAATATGGAAGCAATCATGAAAACTACTTCAAAAGTTCACTTAGGAATTTTATATATAGGGCACCGAGGCGGAATTTGCCACTACACTTATGAATTAGTGCGGGTAGTTTCTCAAATAGCTAAGGTTACCTGCTACCTATCAGCAAACAATGTACTTTTAGATGCATGGTGCCAGTTACCTTGTCAGATAAAGACATTCGATACATATAATGGATTTCCATCTCTTTTATGGTCAATGCTTTCTCGTAAAGGCGCCTTAAATGTAGCCCAAGAAATTGATATAGATGCGCCTGATATTTTATTAGATACAGGTTCTGGTCCGTGGCAAGGAATTATTAAGAGAGAAATTGATTGTAAAACGTTGCTAGCAAACGTAATACATGATGTACAATTCCATCCAGACCGTTGGAAAAAATTGCTCAATTTATATGAATTTATATATCCGACTAAAGCTGATGTTTTTATAGGCATTTCTGAATACTCTTACAAAAAATTGCTGCTGCGTTTCCCTGCTGCCAAGCATATTAACTCGCGTCATGGAATCATACATTCATCATCTCAAATTAATTTAGATTTAATTGCTGGAAATAGAAACAAATTGTTGTTTTTTGGCAGAATAGAAAAATATAAAGGAATAGAAGTATTAATCGATGCTTTTCGCATAGCAAAACAATTTAACCGGGAACTTTCTTTATCTATTGTTGGAAATGGTGAATTGAATACCAAATTAAAAAAGCAAATAAAAGATTTGGGTATTCAATTAATAAATAGATGGGTAGGTGATGATGAACTGGCAGAGATAATTGCTGAACATGGTGTTATAGTTATGCCTTACTTGTCAGCAACACAATCTGGAGTTGCTTCCGTTGCTCTTGGAAATGGATTACCTTCTATCGCGACAAGTGTAGGTGCATTACCTGAACAAATTATTCATGGTAGGAATGGGTTAATTGTTTCACCTGGAGATGCTGTAGCTCTTGCTGATGCAATTTTAGCTATTTCTAAAGAATATGAATTAGCATATCAAATGGCAGATGAAGCTTGTAAAATAGCTTCAAATTTGTATTCTTGGGAAACCATTGGTAATCAACTTATAAAAGATTTAAAAAATTGCCTTGGAAAAACAAATTTAGTAGTAAGGTAGTAATGAAAGTCTCTTTGAAATTAAATAATCTTGCACTTTGCTTAAAAAAGTTTAGCAAAATAATAGGAAATAATAATTAAATTGGTGGTAAAATAATGAAGGCATTATTGACAATTGATGCTCCAGTATTTTTTAGGGCACCTGATGGACGTGTTTATACCCAGTCTGTAGCGACTTATGATGATTACTGGTCAATACCTCGACAAAGTTTTAACGAGGTTTTAGTGATGACTCGATTGCGTCAGATAGATCAGCTAGATAACACATGGCGTCTGGCAGATGGTGATGGAGTTAGATTTAGTTCCGTACCTTTCTATCGAGGACCTTTACAATACTTACTAGCATCAAGGAAAATCCAGCTTGCTTTAAAATTGGCGCTTGAAGAGTGTAATGTTTTATTGTGCAATGGTCCAGGAACTCTTAGTACGGTAGCTATTAACATCGCCAAAGATTTAAATAAATTGTATGCTCTTGATGTTTTAGCAGACCCCTACGATGTATTTGCACCAGGAGCAATGAAGCATCCTTTGCGTCCATTTTTCCGCTGGCGCAATCCACGTTTGTTACGGAAGCAATGTGCAGGTGCGTGTGCTGTTAATTATGTGACGAGGGAGGCTTTACAACGAAGATACCCGCCTGCACCACAGGCTTTATCAATGGGTATTTCCGATGTTCATATTCCTAGTTCCAATATAGCTTCAAAGCCTCGTATTTTCCTAAATGAAAAGCGCACTATAAATCTTGTTTTTGTAGGAACCTTAGCTCAACTTTACAAAGCTCCCGATATTTTAATAGATGCTGTTGCTATATGCGTGCGTGAAGGTTTAGATATTAAGTTAACTTTGCTTGGAGACGGAAAACACCGATCTGAATTGGAAGCTCGAACAGTTGCATTAGGCTTAGACAAGCGAGTTCAATTTCTTGGCTTACTACCTGCTGGTAATGCAGTACGCCACGAATTAGACAAAGCCGATATTTTTGTCATGCCTTCTTATCAAGAAGGTTTACCAAAGGCAATGGTCGAAGCAATGGCACGTGCGTTACCTTGTATTGGCTCTAATGTAGGTGGCATTCCCGAATTATTACCAGAAGAAGATATGGTGATGCCTGGAAATGCGCCTGTATTGGCACAAAAAATTCGGGAGGTGGTAGTAGATGCCGAACGAATGACAAAAATGTCTGCTTACAATTTAAAAAAAGCTAACGAGTATAGGCAAGAGGTGCTACGCGAGCAGCGAATTAATTTCTACTATAACGTGTGTAAAAAGACTGAAGAATGGATAAGACAAAAAAGATGAATCGTTTATTAATGGTAACGACCATTCCCGATACTTTAAAAGCTTTTCTCCTTCCCTTCGCTAGACACTTCCGCGCGCAGGGTTGGCGAGTTGATGCGATGGCTTGTGGAATTTCTAATAGTCCAGAGTGCCTGGAAACTTTTGATCACGTCTGGGATGTTGAGTGGTCGCGCAATCCACTTGACCCAAGAAATTTACTTGTTGCACCCAGCATAATTCAAGAAGTGGTACAGCAGGCTGAGTATAATATTGTTCATGTTCACACTCCTGTGGCTGCCTTTGTTTGCCGATATGCTTTGAGCAATTTTAAGTATCAACAAAGACCTACAATTATCTACACTGCTCATGGCTTTCATTTCCACTCTGGTGGACAACCTTTAAAAAATTCAGTCTTTATTGCTCTAGAAAAGCTTGCAGGGCGTTGGACAGATTATTTAGTGGTGATGAATCGTGAAGATGAACAAGCCGCAAGACGCTTAAGGCTAGTTTTACCTGAACGTATTCGCTATATGCCAGGGATTGGTGTTAACTTGCAGTATTATAGTTCAGATGCTAGCTCAAATAATGAAGTCGAAAGAGTTCGGCAACAATTAGATATAGCACCTGATATCTCACTTTTTGTTTCAGTCGCTGAGTTTATTAAACGTAAGCGTCCTCAAGATATTCTTAAAGCATTTGCTTGTGTAAATCACCCTAAAGCTCACCTAGCTTTTGCTGGAGATGGTCCATTAATGGAGCAAATGCAACATTTAGCATCTCAATTAGGTATTCAACATAAAGTTAGTTTCTTAGGATTTCGTAAGGATATTCCAACTTTAATGCGCGCGTCAGTGGCAACTATACTTGCTTCTGAACAAGAAGGACTACCTAGATGTGTCATGGAGTCTATGTGTTTGGGAATTCCGGTAATTGGCACTAAAATTCGCGGAACTCAGGACTTGTTATCGCAGGATTGTGGTCTGTTGGTGAAAGTAGGAGATATACAAGAACTTACCGGCGCAATCGCTTGGATAATTAATCATCCTCTTGAGGCGCGCATACTTGGCGAGCGAGGAAAGCAACGTATGGCAGCATATGACGTGCGTCATGTTATTGAACTACATCAAAAGCTTTATACCGAGGCGCCGTTAGCATTACCTTCGTTTGCTGGAATTTGAGAAATCATCTTAGACAATTATTAATAAGATTGCTTAGGTTGATTTTTAAATTAAGCATATTGTCTAGTTATCAAGAGTCTGTTTATGGTTACTAAAAATTTTCAAAGTGATGAGCTGTTAAAAAAATACACTCAATCACTCAAGTTCATATTGGATAGAGTAATAGCAACAGTAGCGCTTTTATTTCTATCTCCTTTAATGTTTGTAGTTGCTATTGCTGTTTACTTTCGCATGGGTAGCCCAATTCTTTTTACTCAATCTCGTGCCGGAAGATTTGGAGTACCTTTCAAGGTTTATAAGTTTCGGAGCATGACAGACGCACGCGATGAAAATGGTAATTTATTGCCTGATGACAAACGAGTCACACATCTAGGTAAATTTTTACGTCGAGTAAAACTAGATGAAACTTTACAGCTTTGGAATATTTGTAAGGGTGAAATGAGCTTTGTTGGCCCACGTCCGACAGTTCCGGAGCAAGTCAAAAACTACAACGAATTTCAAAAATTGAGACTATTAGTGACCCCTGGTCTTACTGGGTGGGCACAAGTAAACGGTAACATCGAACTAACTTGGAACGAACGCATCTTCCTTGACGTGTGGTATCTCAAAAATTGGTCATTGTGGTTAGATTTTAAAATTTTAATCAAAACCGTTGCAGTGGTTATTTGGGGTGAACACAGAAATGAGCGAACGCTAAAACAAGCAATTACCGAAATTGATAGTTCGCTAAAAGCGACTGAAAGTAAAGTACTTGCTGAAGCATTAAAATAAGGTCTAAAATATGCGAAGTGTTCTAGTTGGAGCTGTAGATAGTACAGCAATTGCACTTAAGGCATTAGTAGAGCATGATGTACCACCGCAAGCTCTCTTAACATTGCCCGTGTCAAAGTCTGAGCGGCATTCTGATTATGTCCAACTTGCGCCTTTAGCGGAGCAATATGGCATTTCTGTAATTGATGCTCCCAATATTAATCAACCAGAAATCTTGGATAAAATTCGTTTCCTCGAACCAGATTTTCTTTTTGTAATTGGCTGGTCACAAATTTGCCGTGCAGAACTTTTAAGCATTCCTCGTCTTGGTACGATTGGTTGTCATCCAGCTCCCTTACCTGAAAATCGAGGTCGTGGAGTTATTCCTTGGACAATATTACAAGGTTGTAAAGAAACGGGGATGAGTTTGTTTTGGATTGATGAAGGGATGGATTCAGGTGATATTCTATTGCAAGAGAAGTTTGCTGTAGATGAGGATGAGACAGCAACTACGCTTTACGAAAAGCATGGAGAGTCTCTACAAAGACTTTTCAACCAAGCTGTTCTTTTGCTTAAACAAGGAAAAGCACCTCGCATATCTCAGAATCATTCTCTTGCTACTTATTGTGCAAAGCGAATTGCCGAAGATGGTTTTATTGACTGGAATTTATCCGCAAAATCAGTCTGGACACTGATTCGTGCTGTTACCAAACCATATCCAGGCGCCTTTAGCTTCTATAAAGGTAAAAAAATGACTATTTGGGAAGCTGATTATGTAGGTGATGCACCTTACTGGGGTTTACCTGGTCAAGTTCAAGCAATTCTGGAAACAGGAGTATTGGTACAGTGCGGAGATGGTAAGCATGTATTGTTAAAATCTGTCCAGTTTGACTCGGAGCCAGAAATAACGCCTAACTTAATTTTGAAAAATCACGATAAGTTAGGCATTAATATTTTATCTCTCTACACACAACTACAGAAAGGAAGTATATAAATAATGAAACTGCTTGTTATTGCTCCTCACCCTGATGATGAAGTATTAGGTGTCGGTGGCACAATCGCGCGCTTTGCTAGTGATGGCGCCGAAGTTTGTGTAGTTGTTATGACAAAAGGCTGTCCACCTGATTATCCTGAAGATGACTACAAGTTAGCGCGTCAAGAAGCACATGCTGCACATGCGGTTCTAGGTGTAAAGGAAACAGTATTTCTTGATTTCCCGGCTGCAAGATTAGATACGATACCCCATCGTGATATCAACGCTCAATTGTGCCAAATTTGTCGAAAAGTTCAACCAGACAAATTATTTGTTCCTTTTGTCGGTGATATCCATATGGATCACCAACTGGTTTTTCTATCGTCTTTAGTTGCAGCTAGACCAAACAACCCACTGGCGCCAAAAGAGATATATGCCTATGAAACATTATCAGAAACAAATTGGAATGCACCTTACTTGGCGCCTAACTTTGTACCAAATGTCTTTATAGATATTTCGGCACACTTAGAAACAAAACTCCAAGCAATGCAAATGTACGCTTCACAAGTTCAGCCTTTTCCTAGTGAACGCTCAGAAGAAGCTTTACGCGCTTTAGCAACATTACGTGGAGCTACGGTTGGTCGTTACGCTGCTGAAGCATTTTGCTTAATTCGCCAAATTCAATGTTAGTAAGATAGGCTTTTGAGTCTACCCTATCCTCGCTATAAAAAACATGGGAAGATATAAGCAATGATAACCACTTTCGTTCCCAATTTCACAGAAGAACAATTATCGCTTTTACCAAGCGAAGAAGATGTTGCGTTTTATGAAGAACATGGTTGGTATATTTCCAAAAAAATACTCTCTGATGAAATTATCGACGAGGCAATTCGAGGAAGCGAGCGATTTTATCGGGGAGAACGCGATGGCAAATTACCTGTTGATAATGGGTTTACTAATTGGAAACCGGAAGATGGGTATGATGTTGTTCGGAATAATGAATTTGTCTCGCTGCAAAACCGCGAGTTAAAAAAGCTAGTAATGCAACCAATTATCGGCGCCATTGCTGCGCGTCTGACTCGCACTAAAAGTATTCGTTTACTTGACGACCAGCTTGTTTACAAACCACCTCAAAACCCAGATGGAAAAAGTGCTGTTGGTTGGCACGCTGATAAAGCTTATTGGTCTACTTGTACTTCACACAACTTGCTGACGGCGTGGATCCCTTTTCATGACTGTGACGAATCGATAGGCCCTCTAGTTGTGTTAGATGGTAGCCATAAATGGTCAGGAATTGAAGATACAAGATTTTTCAATAACTATAATTTGCAAGAAATAGAACAAAAGTTTCAAGAAAAAGGACAAAAACCCGTTAGAATCCCAATGACTTTGCAAAAAGGACAAATAAGTTTTCATCATTGCTGGACAATTCACGGTAGTCTGCCAAATCTCAGTAATTCACGCCGTTTGGCACTGGCAATTCACCTTCAAGATGATGAAAATCATTATCAAAGTTTTCGTACAAAGCAAGGTAAAGAAGTACATATTGCGGATGAATTAATGTGTCGAAAATTACCTAACGGCAATCCCGATTTTAGTGACCCCGTAGTGTTTCCTGTACTATGGTCTGCTAAATAAGCTTGAAGAAATATATGTTATTTCATTATTTCATATATTTTCTTCAATCTAAATTAAATAGAAATCATTCTAATTTACTGAGTTAACAAATCATCAAAAGTGTGAACAAAAGTTTTTAGACATTAAATAAATGTACAATTATAAGTAAGGGGTGTTCAGATAACATAAGTATTTATTACTACGTTTTTCTTTTGCTGACATTTACCAAAATCAAATAAGAATAATTTATGCCGTCTATCAATTGTAATCTATAGTTCTAGAATAAAAACTGCAAGGCAAAGCAAACATCTCAAATTTGTTTAGTCAAAAATATTGGTTCAAGCAAATTGTTGAAATTCATTGTTAGCTAATACTTCACCTTTGTAGGGCAGAACTATGGACATCTATCTTTACGGTTGTGGCGGACATGCAAAAGTTATTTTAGATATTTTGTATAAGCAAGGAAGAAAAGTAGCAGCGTTTATTGATGACAATCCACCATTAGGAGTAAATTACATTCACGGAGTCCCTGTGAAAAAAGCTTCACCACAAACTATGTCAGAAATTGAACACGACTATAGTCGGTGGATTGTCGCTATTGGCAGCAATACAATTCGTCGTCGAATTGTTGAAAAACTCGAAAGCTGCGGATATTCGTTTACAACGGCAATACATCCCTCTGCTGAAATTGGTTCTGGTGTTGATATTGGTGAAGGCACTGTGATTATGGCAAATTCTGTAGTTAATATAGATACTAAAATTGGTAATCACGCTGTTATTAATACAGGCTCAACAATTGACCATGACTGTAAAATAGGTGATTTTTGTCACGTGGCGCCTGGTTGTCACCTTTGTGGACAAGTTGAACTAAGTGAAGGCGTATTTTTAGGTGTTGGTAGTCAGGTAATTCCTGGCGTTCGTGTTGGTGAGCATACATTTTGCGGCGCCGGCTCTGTAGTTGTAAAATCTTTACCATCTTCATCTTTGGTCTATGGCTGTCCCGCGAAAGTAGTTCGTACAAACTATATACAAACGTAATTATATGGACGTTAGGATAATTGATATTTTGCATCCCGATTGGCTGAATGTTCTTCAAGAAATTCGCCATGATGTCTATCATTTGCCTCAATACTTCTATATTGAGGCTCAAAGAAATAAAACAATTGCTGAAGCTTGTTTGATTACTGAAGAAGATAATGAAGGGAAAAAAATATTTTTCGCTCCTTATCTACTTCGTAAGTGCGATGATATAATTAGCGATGAACTACAAGTTTCGGCTAATATACCTCCTGAAACTTTCGATGTAATTTCGCCTTATGGATACCCTAGTCTTCTTGTTAATGAAGCAGGCTTGAGTTCACCGAAGTTTTTACGTACTGCAATTGACACTTTTAAAAACATATTGAAAGAGAAAGGTGTTTGTTCAGCTTTCTTTCGACTGCATCCGATACTCAATGACACTTTAGTAAAAACCTGCCATTCAAATATTAATTCAGAGATTTTTACGTCTAACGGTCAAACTGTATCGATTGATTTAAAATTATCTGAGCCAGAGTTATGGGCACACACTCGTAAAGGACATCAAAGCACTATCAACAAGTGTAAGCGACTTGGTTTTACATCTCGAATGGTAAGTTTTGAAGAATACTACGATGAATTTGTAGCTATTTATGAAGAGACTATGAATCGAGTACAAGCTAATCAGTCTTACTACTTTGATAACAATTACTTTAGAGGGTTGCTAGAGTTAGGTGAAAAACTTCATCTATGTATTGTAGAGTCTGAGGAACAAATAATTTGTGCTAGCTTATTCTTTGAGTCTTGTGGAATAATTCAAGCTCATTTAGGGGGAACAAGGAATGAGTTTTTAAGACAATCTCCTTTTAATCTACTGTTACATCATGTTCGTTTATGGGGTAGAGAACGTGGAAACGAATATTTACACATTGGTGGAGGCATTGGTGGTTCCACAGATGATAGCTTATATACCTTTAAATCTGGCTTTTCACGGCAGCGACATGAGTTTTACACATTGAGGTTAATTACAGATGAAGAAAAGTATTTATATTTAACTAAATTTAAGGCAGATACTCTGAATATCGACATAGAACAACTACTTTCAAGCAATTTTTTCCCAGCTTACCGTTCTACAGTGGCAAGCATTTCAAAGTTTGAATGACATTTGAGTAACGTTTAGTTAATGAGATGCTTCACTACGTTCAGCATGAAAATTTAAAAAATAATTAAATAATTTCAGTTTTTTTCCTGCTTATCGTACTCACAATTTGGATGGTTAGTTTATAAAAAATATCATGACACAACAAATCCTTCTTTCCACCCCCCATATGAGTGAGCGCGAGCTTGAGTTTGTCAAGGAAGCGTTTGTAACGAACTGGATAGCACCCGTTGGTCCCCACGTAGATGCATTTGAAAAGGAATTTTGCCAACTAACAGGCGCCCACCACGCAGCAGCAGTTAGTTCGGGTACTGCTGCAATACATTTAGCATTGCGTTTACTCGGTGTTGAGACAGGAGACGAAGTTTTTTGTTCTACTTTAACTTTTGCTGCTACAGCTAATCCTATTATTTATCAAGGTGCCAAACCTGTATTCATCGATAGTGATTATACATCGTGGAACATGAATCCCGATTTGTTGCGTGAAGCTTTGGCAGCACGCGCTCGTATCGGCAAATTACCTAAAGCAGTTATTTTAGTACATCTTTATGGACAAAGTGCTGATATTGAACCTATATTAGCAGCGTGCAATGAATATAATGTTCCGTTGATTGAAGATGCGGCAGAAGCATTAGGCGCCACTTATAAAAATCAAACCCCTGGTACATTTGGACATATTGGTATTTACTCGTTTAACGGAAATAAAATAATTACTACATCTGGCGGTGGAATGTTAGTTTCCGAAAACCCAGAGCTAGTAGCAAAAGCCAGATTTTTGGCGACACAGGCGCGTGACTCGGCGCCACATTATCAACATTCAGAAATAGGCTTTAATTATAGACTTAGTAATGTATTAGCAGGTATTGGGCGCGGTCAGTTACAAGTTTTATCAGAACGTGTAGCAGCACGGCGCCGTAATTTTGAGGTGTATCAGCAAGCGCTAGGTCATTTACCTGGCATTGAATTTATGCCTGAAGCTGACTTTGGTACATGTACTCGTTGGTTAACTTGTTTAACTGTAGACCCACAAATATTTGGCGCTGATAGAGAACATATTCGCCTTCAACTTGCTACGAAACATATTGAAACTCGTCCTGTATGGAAACCGCTACACCTTCAACCTGTATTTGCCGAATACGAAAGTATAGGTGGCGCGGTAGCGGAAGATCTATTTGCGCGTGGGCTTTGTTTACCATCAGGTTCTAATTTGACGGATGAAGAGTTGGGACGAGTTATTGATGCATTTTTAGATGTTTATAAAAACCTACATTAAAAACTATGGAAAATCAAGAAACTTCAAGTTTTGGGAAATATTGGCAAATTCTACAACGTCGTTGGGTACATGGTATCGGTGTATTTTTTCCAATATTTTTGCTTTCATTAGTAGCATCATCATTGAAAAAGGCTTCTTATCAAGCTGAAGGAAAGCTACAGTTTCAACGTACAAATACAATTTCCACATTGACTGGTGTTGCTCCCGAAATTGGTAAATTAGAACCAGTTGTTCAAGATAATAAAACAAATCCACTTAATACCGAAGCAGAAGTTATACGCTCACACCCTATCATTCAAAAGACAATTGAACGTCTGAATATTAAAGATGAAACAGGCGCCCTTTTAAAAACAAGCGATTTTATCAAAAAACTTACAATAAAAGATGTGAAAGGTACTGACGTATTACAGGTTAACTATAACGATACAAATCCTGAAGTTGCTGCAAAAGCCGTTAATACTTTAATGGAGGCGTACCTAGAACATAACGTTTCTTACCATCGTAGCGCAGTAACTGCCGCACGTAAGTTTTTAGAAAAACAAGTACCAAGTGCAGAATCTGTTGTTCGCAAAGCTGAAGCTGAACTACGAGAGTTTAAAGAAAAGAATCAAATCGTTTCGCTACAAGAAGAAGCGAATAAAGCAGTACTAATGCTCAGTGACTTGCAAAAGCAAATTGGTGACATTAAAGCACAAATTGCTGATAGCAGTTCGCAAGCGCAAGCAATTCGCCAAAAACTTGGTATGACTTCTGAGCAAGCTGTGACTATGACATCGCTAAGTCAATCTAGTGGGGTTCAAGAAGCTATTACTGAACTCCAGAAAATAGAACTACAACTCGTAGATAAACGCGAAGTTCTTTTAGATACACATCCAGAAATAATTAAGCTTAAAAGTAAAGCTAATTCGTTAAAAGGTATTTTGCAGAACCGAGTTGGCAATATTGCTACTGGACAACAAATTGCTAGCACTTCAAATTTACAGTTAGGTACACTTAAACAAGACCTTAGTCGCGAACTTGTACAATTAGAGTCACGGCGCCTAGGGTTAGCTAGTCAATTAGCGACACTCACAGGTTTAGAAACAACATACCGACAACGCTTAAATAATTTACCCAAATTAGAGCAGATACAACGAGAATTAGAGCGTAAAGTTCAAGCTGCCCAATCAACCTATTCACTACTATTACAAAGATTACAAGAAAGCCGCATCGCTGAAAATCAAAATTTGGGTAATGCTCAAATCATAAGTCAGGCGCCTACCCCCGATGAACCAATTTCTTCGCCAACAGTAAGTTATTTAAGTGCAGGATTACTAGGCTTATTAGCATCGATTGCTACGATGTATCTATTAGAAAGCCGTGATAAGTACATTAAGAATATTGACGAAGCTAAGGAATTGATGGAATTAACGCTATTGGGTGTTATTCCTTCGTTCAGCAAGCCGAAATCATTCCTCCGTGCTAACAACAACGACGATATCGAAGGTTCCAGTCCCAAAATTGTTGTTCGCGATATTCCACGTTCACCATCGAGCGAAGCTTATAGAATGCTGCGCGCAAACTTGAAGTACATCAGTGCGGACAAAGAATTAAAGGTAATTGTTGTTACTAGCTCTGTAGCTAAAGAAGGTAAATCAACTGTTGCGGCTAACTTAGCAATGGCAATAGCTCAAATGGAACGACGAGTGTTACTAGTAGATGGTGACTTACATCGTCCTGTTCAACATAACATTTGGGACTTACCTAATAGCGAAGGTCTAAGTAACGTAATTGTTGGTCAGTCAGACGCACGGACAGCAATTACACGAGTCATGGACAATTTATACGTTCTCCCCTCCGGACTTGTACCACCTAGCCCAGCATCATTACTTGACTCCAAGCGCATGGCAACTCTAATTGATTCATTTAGAAACAATTATGATTGCGTCATTATAGACACACCTTCTCTCAGTATCGGCGCCGATGCAGCAGCTCTAGGTCAAATGGCAGATGGTGTGTTATTCGTAGTTCGTCCAGGAGTTGTTGATGTTGTTAATGCCGCATTTGCTAAAGACTTGTTAGAAAAATCTGGACAGAATGTCTTGGGACAAGTCGTTAATGGCGTTATTGCCAAGAATGAACCCTACAGTAATTACTACTTCAACAACGAAGATTATTACTCACAAGAAAGTATTGGTCGAGTTGTAAATGAAGATGGCATAGGAATAAGGGGGTAGTGCTAAGTATAAAACTTGTACTTATGTAACATCTTGTGGGGTGGGCATCCTTGCCCGCCCCAAACATAAAAGCCCCAAACATAAAACGGGCAGGGATGCCCGTTCCACAAGATAAAAAATATTACATGAATGGAGTATAACCGATGCTGATTTTTCCTATCTTCAACCTATTCATTAATTATTTTAAACGCAAGTCTAGCAAGACCCAAATGCGATAGTTTCTAATCCCCCTTAATAAGAGCGGTTGGGGGGATTCAATTATTTTTACTTAACTTTGGTGCCAACAGCAACACCATCAAACACAACCACACAGACAACTTGCCTACAAATATAACGAATAATTCATCCGTTACATCCGCTCTTATCCGTTGCCAGGAGCCTTACTTGCCACTATAGTACGATGACGTGGGTCACTTTCCACCGTCAACGGCGCCTCAAAACCAACTTCCTGCAATTCTTCTTCAATATTAAATGTATAATATTCATCACTCCAAGGTTCAGTGCTTTTCATAAGCGTGAATAAAACTGGTGGCAAATTTTGAATGACTTTAGATTTAGGATTATTATCTACAATCGCAATGGCGCCACCAGGTCGAACCAATCTGAAAGCTTCTTTAAAAATTGCTCTAGATGCAACGCGAGGTAGTTCGTGAGTAACAAATTGTAATGTTACTAAGTCAAAAGAATTATCTGGTAATTTTGTATCTTCAGCTAATGCATGTAACCATTGTGATATTTCATTCTTTGTATCTAGTGTTTTAGCAACAGCAAGCATATAAGGTGATAAATCAAGACCAACCGTGCGAACTGGATGGTTTTGTTTTTTTTCGTAGTAACGATGTAGTGTCAAAGTTGAAATACCTACCGAACAGCCAATATCTAAAATATCTTTAACTTGTTTTGGCCCATAAATTCCTAAAACATCGTGAAAGCTACCTCTCAGACGGTTGTGAGCAACTTCCCAAGTTAACGGTTCATTTTTCCAAACGCGCAGTGCCATTGAGTAAGTCGCGCTTGGCGCCTCAAATGCTGCTTGCCAACATAAATTACCCTCACTATAAGCGTGAAAAGGTACCTGATAATATTTTGGGTAAGTAATTTGTGGGTTAGTTATTGCTGCTAAATTTTGTTTTATTCCTGATTTTTCGAGATGCTCGTAATTTTGGCGCCAGGGAACACCATTTTTTTCAGCAGTTTTGATAAGTACTCGCCGAGCCTGGTGTTTCATCACTTTGTAAATAGGCTCAGTTTGGATTAACAAATTAACAAACTGGGATAGCAAATCTTCGCCAGCCCAGTCTGGCTTAAGCTTTTTATTCATCAGTCTACATTTGAAGCGACGCTGCAATATTCATTGTAATGCATATAGCAGTCCTAAATCATTTGTGTAACCCGCACGTTGTAGAGACGCGATTAATCGCGTCTCTACGCGGATATAATTTTCACGACTCATATAGGATTGCTATAGCTTCACTATGCGAGACAAGCCGCTAAGTCAGCATCTGGTTTGGTAATTGGTTGTAAATTATACTTCTGTGACAGCAGCTTGAATACGTTTGGTGAGATAAATGCTGGTAAAGTTGGACCAAGGCGAATATCTTTAATTCCTAAGTAGAGCAAGGTGAGTAAAATAGCAATGGCTTTCTGCTCGTACCAAGATAAAATCATTGATAGCGGTAACTCATTTACATCCACCTCAAAGGCATTTGCTAGCGCCAGTGCAATTTGAATTGCTGAGTAAGCATCGTTACATTGACCAACATCGAGTAAGCGCGGAATTCCACCAATATCACCCAAATCCTTGTCAAAGAAGCGGAATTTACCACAGGCAAGCGTTAAAATAATACAATCGTTGGGAACTTTTTCTACTAATTCGGTATAATAATTGCGGTCGGGTTTGGCGCCGTCGCAACCTCCAATCAAAAAGAAATGGCGAATTTGTCCTGCTTTTACGGCTGCTATTATTTGATCTGCAACGCTCAAAATTGCATTTCGTGCAAAGCCTGTTGTTACTTGACGGGGTACATTTGTAACTTCATCTTCTCTAAATCCTGGCTGTTCTAGAGCTTTACGAATTGCAGGATCAAAATCAATGCTACCATCAACCCCAGCATTCAAATAATTTAATCCTGGATAGCCAACTGGACCAATACTAAATAACTTATCTTCATAGTTTGCATGGGGTGGCATCAAGCAATTGGTAGTAATAATAATCGCACCTGGGAATTTTGCAAATTCCTTGGTTTGGTTCTGCCAAGCTGTACCATAGTGCCCGTAAAGATGAGGATAGGTTTGTTTTAGACGAGGATAACCATGAGCGGGTAGCAATTCCCCATGAGTATAAACTGTAATACCAGTACCAACCGTTTGTGTCAAAATTGCTTCGAGTTGGGGTATATCGTGACCAGAAACGAGAATTGCTTTACCTGCTTTTGCCTCAAGGTCAACTAAAGTAGGGATGGGATGACCGTAAGTGTTAGTGTGTCCAGCGTCTAGAAGTTCCATTGTTCGCAGGTTTATTTCACCAACTTTCAACGCTAAGTTTACCCAATCATCTAAACTTAAGTCTTGATTATCGAGGTTTGCTAAAGCTTCATAACAGAATTTATAAACTCGTTCGTCCTCTTGTCCTAATTCTTGGGCATGGAATGCGTAAGAAGCTACCCCTTTGAGACCATACAGTACTGTTAGTTTAAGAGAGAAAATGTCAACATTTGTTCCCGATTGACTAATAAATTTAAGAGTAATGTCTTGACCTTGTTCTGCCAAGCTCTCATCAAAATTGGGTTCATAACAGGATATATCTAACCATGTTTGTGGTACACCTGCGGCTTGCTGTATTTGCAGTTTTAGCTGTTCGCGATAGTCTATTGCACGCCGAACATAATCGTTAAGCCGTTTTTGGTCGAAGTTTACATTTGTCATTGTGGCAAACATTGCTTCGCAGGTAAACACATCTATGTTATGAGTCGAGATGCCTAACTTGTGGGCGCCTAATGCTACAGGTGCAAGACCTCGCAGGCAATAAATCAATAAATCGTGAACGCCATTAACCTCTGGGCTTTTACCACATGCACCCCATTGGTGACATCCTTGTCCACTAGCGGTTTGTTCACATTGTTCGCAAAACATATTGTTCTCTCCTCTTCCTTGTCTGCGCCTATCCTATAAAATCTGGCTCGTAGCTTTCTTTGACTTAAGTCAAAAATTGATAGGTAAATGTAATTCTTTATATTTTCTGTGTATTCCCGTTGTAGAGACGCAATTAATCGCGTCTCTATATGTATAATTTTTTACAATTACTATAATATGTGATAGGCGGCGCCCATTAGGAAACTAATGGTTTATGTCATTAATTTTGAGAGGTAGAAATATTGGCAACGGATTATGAACGGATGTAACGGATGGTTGATTTTAAAAGACTAGATTTTGTTTGTAACCAATAAATCATCCGTTACATCCGTTGCATCCGTTGCGAGTAACTCCCCAAAATTAATGACACGGACTACTAGATAGAAATTCATGATTTCGGCTAAAGTAGTAAGAGTATGTTTTTATTGAAATATTTACAAAATATTACGATATGAAAAGCTCTATTAACGAACCGTCAGAAATTGTAAATTTTCTAAGTCAAAGTCAGATGTTCCAAGGGTTATCAAAAGAAGAACTCGCTATTATAAACAAAATTGCAATCGAGCAATTTTATGGTAAAGGAGATATTATCTTTCACCAGGGAGATGAAGCAAGGGGGTTCTTTGTAATTAAGTCAGGTAGAGTAAAGGTTTTTAAGCAGTCTGCAGAGGGTAAAGAACAAATTCTGCACGTTTTTGGGTTGGGGGATCATTTTGCAGAAGTACCTGCTTTCGATGGTAAATGTTATCCCGCTTCATCTGCAACGATTGAGAAAGCGGAGTTGTTATTTTTTCCCCGTAATTCCTTCCTAGAATTGCTAGAACAGCAACCAACTTTGACAATTAATATGCTCAAAAGCTTTACTCGTCATCTACGACGATTTTCTCATTTAGTTGATAATCTCTCCTTACGAGAAGTTCCAGCTCGACTAGCAACTTATTTGTTAAGTTTAAGCGAACGAACAGGCAATGCTGAAACTGTAGAACTTGATTTAACCAAAGGACAATTAGCAGCAATGCTGGGCACCATTCCTGAAACCTTATCGCGCGTATTTTACAAACTTAGTCGTGACGGTTTGATTGAAATAGATGGCTCTAAAATTAGCTTGCTCAACCGCGAGTGCTTGAATAAATTAGTTGATGGTATTTGATCTAACTCACCATCGCCATACGCCAAAAATTCGTAACGCTTTATTCCTTCGATTTCTCTACCAAATGAGCGGAATTAAAATTTTATGTTATGCGCGAAGCCATATTATTCAAGATGTTGTAAAGTGTCGCGCACCTCGACTAGGTGATTATTAAATACCTCTAAAGCCGCATCTAGAATTTTAAAAATAGCTGGGTCTCGTATAGAGTAATAAACGTAGTTGCCCTGCTTACGGCTCGTGACTAAATTACGGCTACGCAGTACTGACAATTGCTGAGACACAGAAGATGCCTCCAATTCTAGCCATTCAG
Source organism: Calothrix sp. PCC 7103 (assembly GCF_000331305.1). Lineage (GTDB taxonomy): Bacteria > Cyanobacteriota > Cyanobacteriia > Cyanobacteriales > Nostocaceae > Dulcicalothrix. Next base: position 4,522,900 of record NZ_KB217478.1, read on the forward strand.
CAATATAATTGACACTTTGTTCTCCGGTTCGTAGTGTGTCTAGAATTTGAATTCGCACCGGGTTAGATAATACTTTAAAAAGATCCGCTTTAAAATAACTTGGCTTAAATACCATCTAATTGTTTTTGTAGCTTCAAACCTCTGTAGGTAGTTTAACATTTATCTTACCAAAGAGCAAAAGTTACAGGGAGAATTTTAAGTTTAATCTAAAAAACCGATGAGATTTTCAGAATCATCAATGGTATTTGCAGCGACTGGACGATTCCGCATAACGGATTGAGTTTCGGAAACTACCAAAGAACTAGAAGTGATTGGACGAATCCCACACTCGTTAATACTGCTAACAATATCTATTGTATGGGCGCCAATGGGACGGATACCCATAACATCGATTGTTCTCACGATTTTGAGGTTGCTTTTGCTAATGGGACGTATCCCTGCACGGGAAAATGTTTTAACAACTTGTGTGTCTTCGATAATCGGACTAGCTTCATAAATGGCTGATATTTGAAGAACTTCCAGCTTGTTTGGCGATTTTTCCGAGATTGGCATGATACCGATATTTGAGCGTTCGCTCTTGTTATGTTGTACTTTCACTGTAATTTTCCTTCGAGAGAAACCCGTAAAAGTCAGGTTCCCAAATTCAGCAACTAAAGAACCACAGTCAGGTAAGGTTTCAAGATTTGCTTTGTACGGTTATTGCCAGAGTTGTATCTCTAACTTGCTAAACTATAGCATAAGTGTTAATCTATATGCAAGATTTTGAAGATAGAGAGATAATAAAATGGTTTTTAAGCCTAGTTACTTCAAGGCAGGCTTTTTCAAGGTTGTGCCCAAACTTGCACGGATTCAAATTCTGGATACTCTGCGACAGAGTTGCCGAGTGGCTAAAAGTAGATGCTTATGGAGATATCTCAGCATTTGGGAGTGCTACATCGGCTCAATCTGATAACGAGTCGCAAACAAGGTAATTACCTCTAATGGTTCGTAACCAAGCTATTTTTAGGGTGCTAGATGCAGCACTCTTTGGTGTTTAACAACTATCTTTTTGAGGTGCGTTTAGCATTGGGAAATATGAAATAACACCTGTGTGCATCAACTATATAAGAGTTTAAAATACTGTTTTTGAATTCCTTTGATATTACTAACAAATCATACAGACATTTCCTACTCTTTCAAAACAAATTAGTCAACTGATAAGTATTGAAGAGTCGTTTGCTGCTGGTCGTATTTTAAAAGAAATAATCATACGACTTACTTCTTTTAAAATACGACCTATTATAGAATGAGTCGAAATCAATTGTCGTTACTAAGTGCATATGTATCAAATAAAAATATTTGTTTCAGAAAGTATAATAGAGTTTTTGAAACCTTAAGATTTTTGAAAGAACACTGTATAAATTAATATTATTAGATATAGTATTCAGGTATTTTATCAAACTTTTGGATTTCTCTAAAAGGGTTATGGATTTTTTGTCAAATACTGTAGCGCTGTCGCGGACTCAATTCGCGCTCACTGCTATTTTTCATATGCTTTGGCCCGTTTTAACAACGGGGATGTCTATATACTTAATTGTAGTTGAAGGATTGTGGTTAAAGACAAGAAATCCTGATTATTATCGCCACGCTCGTTTTTGGTCGAAATTATATTTACTCAACTTTGGTATAGGAGTCGCATCGGGTTTACCAATGGGGTTTCAGTTTGGTACAAATTGGGCGCCTTTATCAGAGGCAGTGGGTGATTTCTTAGGTAGTATTATTGGTTTTGAAGGCTCGATGGCATTTATGCTAGAGGCTTCTTTTCTCGGTATTATGATATTTGGCTGGGAGCGAGTTCACCCAGCAATTCACTATCTTTCAACTATTTTAGTGGCATTTGGCGCGAATCTATCTACTTTTTGGATTTTAGCAGCCAATTCCTGGTTCCAAACTCCAGCAGGGGGAGAAATGGTGAATGGTAAATTTATCATTTATGACTATTTCCAAGCGATTTTAAATCCTTTTATGTTTAATAGTTTTCTCCATATGTTTTTTGCAACATTGGAAACTTCTTTATTTGTTATTGGTGGAATTAGCGCTTGGTATATACTCAATAATCGCCATCCAGAGTTTTTTAGCAAGTCATTCAAGATTGTATTGGCGATTGCAATTTTTGTTGCTCCTCTACAAATCTATATTGGTCATGCCAGTGGGGATCAAGTTTATCGCTATCAACCGACTAAGTTAGCAGCGATGGAAGCACAGTGGGAGACAATACCCGCAGGAGAATCTGCTAATTGGAGCGTTTTGGCAATTCCTAATCCAAAAGCTGAACAGAATGATTGGCAACTATCAATTCCTAAAGGTCTAAGTTACATTTTGGAACTCAAGCCAAAATTATCTCAACCCGTGTTGGGACTCAAGGAGTGGAAAAAAGAAGAACGTCCACCAATGATTGGATTAATCTATTATTCTTTCCGTGTAATGGTGGCGATTGGCTTTTTTTTAGTAGGTGTAATGGGATGGACTCTTATCCAATGGTTTCGAGGTAAGCTCGCTGCTAAAAACCTTACTCAGCAGAAATGGTTGTTACGTGCTTGGGTCTTAGCGGCGCCTTTAGGTTATATCGCGATTGAATCAGGTTGGATTGTGCGATGTGTGGGACGACAACCTTGGACTGTTTACGGGCAAATTCGGACGGTGGATGCAGCTTCTCATTTACCAGCAAGTGAAGTTTTAGCATCACTGAGTGCAATTACTATCTTATATAGTTGTCTTTTCGTGTCAGCCCTATATTTTGCTAGTCGCATTATTCGTAGAGGACCAGATTTAACCTTGCCAATACCTGGAATTGAGGGCGAAACAGTAATTGCAACTGAGTCAGCAACTCATATTCCTGATAGTCGTCCCCTAGAAGCTCAACAATAAAAGGATTTATGGAAGCATTACTACACTTTTTACCGCAAGTCTGGTTTGTAATTTTGGCACTGTTTTTGTTTCTTTACGTCCTTTTAGATGGTTTTGATTTAGGAGTTGGTATTCTTTCGTTGACTTCTTCCGATGAAGAACGCCGCACGTTGCTAATGACTAGTTTGGGAAATATCTGGGACGCAAATGAAACTTGGCTAATTTTAATGGCAGGAGCATTGTTTGGCGCCTTCCCCCTAGCTTTTGGTACGATTCTAAACGCGCTCTACGTACCTTTGATGATTATGGTTGTTGGATTGATTTTACGGGCAGTTTCATTTGAATTTCGGGAACATTCCGACAACAAACGCTTCTGGAATCTTGTTTTTGGTGCTGGTAGTTTTATTGCTTCACTATTTCAAGGGTTTGCCTTGGGTGGTGTATTGGCAGGTATTACAGTTGATGCAGATGGGCATTTCGCAGGTGGAATGTGGGACTGGCTGAGTTGGCAATCATTACTAATGGCATTGACATTAGTACAAGGTTATGTGTTGATTGGTTCAACCTACCTAATTCTCAAAACAGAGGGTGCATTGCAAGAAACTCACTATCGCACTGCTAAACTAGCTGCTTGGACTACCTTAATGGGAGCAATTGCGATTACTATTTCTACTCCAATTGTTTACGAAAATGCCAGAGCAAGACTGTTTCATCAACCGGAGGTCTACATTTTTGCACTCATTCCCATTTTAGGTGTATTGTTAGTTTATTTACTGCAACAAAGTCTCAATAAAAAGCAGGAAGTACTATCGTTTATTTACACGGTGCTAATCTTTCTCCTCACTTTTATTGGGTTAGGGTTCATTGTGTTTCCATACATAATTCCTCCGAGCATTACCATTTATCAAGCTGCTTCATCTCCTAGCGCGATGGTATTCATGATTACCTTTATTGGTTTTCTAATTCCTATTATGTTGTTTTACAACATATATAACTATTTTATCTTCCGGGGTAAAGTGGTTAGTAGCAGTATAGTCAGTGCCTTGACAGAAGATATCTAACTTCCAAACCTTTTACAAGCACTCTATGTATTAGTTTTTTGTATCATAGGCATCACGAACTGTGCATTTGTCAGCTTCGGATGCCTGCTCACAAGGCATGATCAGAAAAAACAATTTAGATACTGATGAATTTACTTTTAATTTTTTATTAATGCGATCTATCATTATAACGCACCATCATATATTAAATTGCAGTTTGATTAAAGATTTAAACAATCTAAAAAAATATCATTAATGTCTTCAAACTTTCATTTTTCAATTGACAAAGCTTGGCTGATCGAATAGCATGTAATCGGCATAGAAAAGTACCAAGCCAACACTTAATTTCGGTATGATTTGACAATTGGTACTCCTAGCTAATTAGATGGTTTGATACCTGGAAAATGTAAAGGCAAACATTAATGAATTTTATTAGTCTTTTTTAGTTCAGACTAAAAAGAACTGAATTGCAACTTGTCTGCAATTGGTCACATGTTATTAAGACCATTATTCAGTAGCGAGTATTAAGCGAAGCGAATACTAAGATCAAATCATTATAGCTTTGAGGTTTAAATATGACAGTAGTAAATGTAACACAACCCAAACCTCTGTCAATTGAAGAAATTAATAAGATAAACGCCTACTGGCGCGCTGCAAACTATCTCTCTGTTGGGCAAATATATCTTAAAGATAACCCACTACTAAAAGAACCTCTGAAGTTGGAACATGTCAAACCTAGACTTCTTGGTCACTGGGGCACAACTCCTGGTTTGAACTTTATCTACGTTCACCTCAACAGAGTCATCAAAAAGAATGATTTGAATGTGATTTACATTGCAGGTCCTGGTCATGGTGGTCCTGGGCTTGTTGCTAACACTTATCTTGAAGGAACTTACAGCGAATTTTATCCGAATATTTCCCAAGATACAGAAGGAATGGGCAAACTTTTTAAACAGTTTTCTTTTCCTGGTGGAATTCCCAGCCATGTGGCGCCAGAAACTCCTGGTTCAATTCACGAAGGTGGTGAATTAGGATATGCGCTGTCGCACGCTTACGGTGCAGCTTTTGATAACCCCGACCTGATAGTTGCTTGTGTTGTGGGGGATGGGGAAGCAGAAACAGGACCTTTAGCAACTAGCTGGCATTCAAATAAATTTCTAAATCCGGTGAATGATGGCGCCGTTCTTCCGATTCTGCATCTCAATGGTTATAAAATTGCAAATCCAACTATTTTGGCACGCCTTAGCCATGCAGAATTAAATAGCTTGTTTGTTGGTTATGGCTATCATCCTTATTTTGTTGAAGGTTCCGACCCGGAAATAATACACCAGTTAATGGCTGCAACTCTCGATACTGCAATTCGAGAAATAAAGGAAATTCAAGAAGATGCTCGTCAAAATGGCGTTAAAGAGCGTCCGCGATGGCCAATGATTATTTTGCGGACTCCCAAGGGTTGGACTGGACCTGAGCAAGTTGATGGTAAAAAGACTGAAGATTATTGGCGGTCACACCAAGTACCATTTTCTGAAATGGCGACGAAGCCAGAACATGTAACACTTCTAGAAAATTGGATGAAGAGTTATAAGCCAGAGGAACTCTTCGATGAAAATGGCAAGTTAATTCCAGAATTAGCGGAACTAGCTCCACTAGGTCAACGCCGTATGGGCGATAACCCTCATGCCAACGGTGGTATTTTGCTGCGTGACCTCAAAATGCCTGACTTTTATAATTATGCAGTCGAAGTTAATAAACCAGGAACCGTTGAAGTAGAGGCAACTCGTGTTATGGGTAAATTCCTGCGGGATGTCATGAAACTCAACACACAAGCTGGGAACTTCCGTATTTTTGGTCCCGATGAAACCGCATCTAATCGGTGGGGCGATGTATTTGAGGTGACAAACAGAACTTGGGTCGCCGAAACTTATGATTACGATGACCACCTTTCTAGTGATGGTCGCGTCATGGAAATATTAAGTGAACATACTTGCCAAGGTTGGTTAGAAGGATACTTACTTACAGGGCGCCACGGTTTCTTCTCTTGCTACGAGGCATTTATTCACCTAATTGACTCGATGTTTAATCAACATGCTAAGTGGTTAAAAACTACCCGACATATCCCTTGGCGTAGACCTGTAGCATCGCTCAATTATTTGTTGACTTCCCACGTTTGGCGCCAAGACCACAATGGTTTTTCCCACCAAGACCCTGGTTTTATCGACCATGTGGTAAACAAGAAATCGGAAATTATTCGCGTTTATCTACCACCCGATGCCAATACCTTATTATCAGTAACTGACCATTGCCTACGAAGTCGTCACTACATAAATGTGGTGATTGCAGGCAAACAACCCGCATTACAATTCTTAAATATGGACGCAGCAATTAAACACTGCACCAAAGGAATTGGTATTTGGGAATGGGCAAGCAATGATAAAGGTGGTGAACCTGATGTAGTCATGGCTTGTGCTGGTGATGTTCCGACTTTAGAAACTTTGGCAGCTGTAGATATTTTGCGGCAGAATTTACCAGAATTAAAAGTGCGAGTAGTCAATGTTGTGGATTTAATGACTTTACTACCGAAAAGCGAACATCCTCACGGTTTAGAAGATAAGGACTTTGATGCCTTATTTACTACAGATAAACCGATTATTTTTGCCTTCCACGGTTATCCTTGGTTAATTCATCGTCTAACTTACCGTCGTACAAACCATAAAAACATACATGTACGCGGTTACAAGGAAGAGGGAACCACCACCACGCCATTTGATATGGTTGTGCTAAACGATTTAGACCGCTTCCACCTGGTAATTGACGTTATTGACCGTGTCTCTAAATTAGGCGCCTCAGTAGCTTATGTCAAGCAAATGCTTCAAGACAAATTAATTGAACACAAACATTACATCCGCGAACATGGTGAAGATATGCCAGAAATTCGGGATTGGAAGTGGATGTATTAGTTAGCTATTTTTAGGGTGTTGGATGTACAGGACTTACGTAACTGGGGTGCTTGGGTTAAACTTTCTAGACCTTTTGATCCCCCCAACCCCCCTTTCATGGGTAGTTATTTTGAATTTGGTCGTTTTTTGCCTATTTCAGCGGGCGCCCAAATCCTGAAACAACGAAATCTTCCCTTGTATTTGAGAATTTTCTCAAGTATTTTCGAGATTCAAAAAAACCTACCCTTGAAAGCCAACCCCCCAGGGCAAACGCATCTTAAATTGGGCTAATGGAAGCAAGGAGGCAGGGAGTTAGGGAGCTAGGGAAGTAATAGGTCATTTAGAACTTATGAAGGTTCTGCGGGTGCTTATCAATACCTTCGTTTCCTTATCCTCATACATACTATTTTTTTAAGTGCTTCATTGTTTATTTAAGTAATAATATTCCTTGTGCTAATCTTTTATTAAAGGGTGTATTCTCAATAAAATGACTTTTTGCTCGTCAAAAAGAATCAGAAAAATTTGTATGAAAACGTAGAGGACTATGGCATATTTTACACAATGGCGGATATGCCTTTAAAAAAAGCATATTATGTTCTGAATCCCAGCATTTTTCATCTCACCATTCTCAACCTTGGTGTTGGCACTCGATTAAAAAAGCGAAATCACCATCAAACCACTTCAAGCAGCAACTTAACAATAAAACTATTTATATAAATAGCTAAATAACTAAATAACGATATAATATTATAAATTTATCAAGAGCCGGATGCACCCAAGAGCGTACATCCGGTTCGCGCAGGGGAGGGTAGGAGATAATACCCTCCTCGACCTGACTCAAAATATTTTTTTCTCAATCTTCTTGAACTCGGCGTTCAAAATCCTCACGGGCTTGTTCAACTATAGCAAGAGCAGATGTATAAATATTTTCATGTTCCTGTTTCAGCCAAGCTAAAAGTTGAGAAATCTGGGCATTCCTTAAATCTAAGTCTGTCTGAAAAATAATTGAAGTTGCTATCACTTGAGCATATTGAGGTGGGTGACCTTGATTAACAAAATTAGCAATTAAGCCTGCTAATGCTTCCTGCCTTACAGGGTCAGAAGTAGCTTCTTTAGACATGATTTTTGAATGAAGATAATTGTTGAAAATACACGAAAACATGCAATGAATAGCAGATAAACTTTTTTAGACAAACCATATGGGAGATTTTGGCGCTGGATAATTATGTCTCTTCTATTCATTGGATGCTCTCAAATATCCTATGTTATGTTCATAAGGATTTGGTAACCGTATTATTACTTAATTTTTGTATTTAAGTCAGAAAACCACGTAGAGACCTATTGATATGCTCTTTATCAACCCATTTGTATGAGAGGGGTCTTAACCGTCTTAACCCCTATTCGCCAGCAGCATGTTGAAAGGGGAGGGATATACTCAAAGCGCTGTTAATATATCTGGATTTCATACCCTAAACTGGCGATAAAAATTGTGAAAAAGCTTGTTGTGTAAAGAACGCAGCAATTTGTGAAACAAGATCGAGATCAAAGTTTCAATCAGACTAATAAACATAATAATGTTGCCTGGATTCTACCAAACTTATGTATAAAGTCAACCAAGCATTAGTAAATTCATCACTTGGCTGCGACTTCCGTCATGGAAGACTTTGTTAAATGAGTTGTGCAAGCTTTTTTAAAAGCAGTTCGCCGAGCGTGGCGTCAGGTATAACTCTGATTTTTGGTTTGGCGGCAGAGCATTCCTCAGTATTTATGAAAGTTAGGTAATATAGAACCCGCTCTCAACCTTATACCGCTTTTTGTTAGCTTGCTACTCACACCAGTGTTAGATCGATGCTCCCGTTATTTGAGGAAAACCAATGCTCAAATTCCCGCTCTGTATACAGTTGAATGATTTACTCTTATTTTTATTTTCAGGAAGATATTAAACAGGGAGTTTACAAAAAAAATTAAAAAACAAATAAATAAAAAATCTCAAAAATCATATTAAAAAATACAATTTAATCGTTAACATACATTGAATTCAAACAAATTATACAATTTCAATCATTGGAGCTTGGAGGAACTAAATAATCTTATATTTGTTGATAAAAAAAGTTTGCGAAACTCTTTACATCTCTAGAAAGAGCGATTAACATGAAACAGAGATTGGCAAGAAAAGAACATCTAGCCAATATTCAGAATCAACAATGAGTTAAGGAGTAAAAAAAATGGCTGTTGAAAAAACTAATTCTTCTTCAAGCTTGGCAGAAGTTATTGACCGTATCTTAGACAAAGGTATCGTTGTAGATGCATGGGTACGTGTTTCATTAGTAGGTATCGAATTACTTGCAATAGAAGCTCGCATCGTAGTTGCTTCTGTTGAAACCTATCTGAAATATGCAGAAGCAGTTGGTCTAACTCAGTCCGCTGCAATGCCTGCTTAATTCTTAAGCAGATTTCAGAATATCAGGATTAATGAACTGGATAATCCTGATATTATAATTCCAAATCAAAAACTTGAAAATCAACAATGAGTAAGGAGCAAACAAATGGCTGTTGAAAAAACCAATTCATCCTCAAGCTTGGCAGAAGTTATTGACCGTATCTTAGACAAAGGTATCGTTGTAGATGCATGGGTACGTGTTTCATTAGTAGGTATCGAATTACTTGCAATAGAAGCTCGCATCGTAGTTGCTTCTGTTGAAACCTATCTGAAATATGCAGAAGCAGTTGGTCTAACTCAGTCCGCTGCAATGCCTGCTTAATTCTTAAGCAGATTTCAGAATATCAGGATTAATTATAGCTATTCCCTGCCAAGAAGGTATATTTTCAGGGTAATAACTTTGGTAACAAAGATTTATATGTACCTCAATCGCTTAGGAAAGCTATAGTTGTTAATTATGATATTGAGTCTGCTTTTCTCTAAGTATGTAGATATGTTCTGATCAAGATTTATCAAAGCAGAAAAGGGAAAAAGCAGATATTCCTTCAATACTACTCCCTTAAGAATAATAGTCGATTAAAATTCTCCAACCCCTGGAAATTGTGGGAAAAAGCCAATTCTTCTCCTCAAAAAAGAGGTTGGAGGGGGGTAAGTTATTAACCGAGTAGTATTGGATATTTTCCTCAACAAACTGAGTTTAGCTGTTTGCGAACAAGACTAAATATTAAAACCCCCTAATCTATCAGAACAAGAACTGGTAAGACTAGGGAGCAGCTTAAATTCAACAATGAGTTTTAGTGTAAAACTTAATTTAACGAGTTAATTACAGTTTAAATTTTTTACCTTAAACTGATTTTGATATAACTTCTATAAATATAGGAGTTAATTAAGGATAGGTGCTTATTGCTAGTTACTATAACTAGGATAGCACACAGATTGACGAATTGCATCTAAGCACCCAATTTTTTTGAGTTCTGCACCACTAGTTGTCTCCATCGGAATTTATGGCTATCACCACTGCAAATCATAAAAAAAGAGCTGTTCTTCGTGTCCGTCCAGGGCAGTTTGTAGTTACACCAGCAATTGAGCAGGTAGCAATACGGGCACTGCGTTATCTTACATCAGGGTTTGCAGTTCACTTAAGAGGTCCAGCAGGTACAGGAAAAACTACCTTGGCAATGCATCTTGCCAACTGTCTCGAACGGCCGATTATGTTAATTTTCGGAGATGACGAATTTAAAAGTTCTGATTTGATTGGCAGTGAATCGGGTTATACTCATAAAAAATTACTCGACAATTATATTCATAACGTCGTCAAAGTCGAAAACGAACTAAAACAAAATTGGGTAGATTCTCGACTAACTTTAGCTTGCCGAGAAGGTTTAACGTTGGTCTACGACGAATTTAACCGTTCACGTCCTGAAGTAAATAACGTCTTGTTATCAGCCTTAGAAGAAAAAATTCTGACGCTTCCTCCTTCGAGCAATCAACCAGAATATCTGCACGTCAATCCCCAATTTCGTGCTATATTTACATCGAATCCAGAAGAATACTGCGGAGTTCACTCTACCCAAGATGCTTTAATGGATAGATTGATAACAATTAAGATGCCAGAGCCAGATGAGCTAACTCAAACCGAGATATTAGTTCAGAAAACTGGCATTAATAGAGGAGATGCTAAGTTAATTGTACGGTTAGTTAAAGCGTTTCGGTTAAGTACAGGTGGGGAAAAGACTTCTGGCTTACGATCTTGTTTGATGATAAGCAAAGTATGTGGGGAACACGAGATTCGGGTATCACCGGAAAATTCAGATTTTCGGGAAATTTGTACAGATGTTCTCTTTAATCGCACGAATTTCTCTGTTAGTGAATCGACAACAATTTTCTTAGAATTACTTAACCACCTACACGTAAATGCACTAGAAGAATCAAACAATGATGCGAGTAAAGATGATAGTTTAGCTATACTCAAAAACCAATAGGTGCTGCGGAAGCATAGCTGCTTCCAAGCCGAGTCATTCGCATACAAAAGTTTCGCGGCAGCTAATCGTAGAAAATCCTATTTATTTTGAGCAAAAATCGAGCCAAAATGTATAAGTATTTACTAAAGCTAAAAGAACAGCATTAAATGTGATTTAAAGCAAATTAAACCTTAGCCACATCTAAACCCTAAATGCTCTAAAGTCTTTGGAGCATCAAGGCTGAGTAAGCAAAAAAGACCATGTTGATACAATTTAAGAGCCGAATCAATCGTGACTATTACTCCACTACAGCCAACACGCCCTCAAACTAGTTCAAGCCGAGCTATTACTACATCTACACAAGGCTCAACTTTAGCGGATATTCTCGAAAGAGTGTTAGATAAAGGGATTGTGATAGCTGGTGATATTTCTGTATCTATTGCCTCAACTGAACTCCTACATATTCGGATTCGCCTATTAATTTCCTCCGTTGATAAAGCGAAGGAAATGGGTATAAATTGGTGGGAAAATGACCCTTACCTCAGCAGTAAGTCTCAACGTTTAGTCGAGGAGAACGAACAACTTCAAAAACGGCTAGAAACTTTAGAAACACAGCTACGTTCACTGACATCTGTTAATGTGAGAGAGCAAGCTGAATCTGTTGCCAAGACTGAAGAGGAATTGCAGCCGATAAACCAAGAGAATAATCAGTAGGTAAATTATTGGCAAGTAAAGACTTAATCAATTTGTGAAGTTCTGAAAGTAATCCGAATTCAGCTAATTCCTAACGATTAAACCGAGTTAAATAAATTTAGAAAACGTAGGTAGCATAAATGACAATGGTTTGTAGTCCAATTCAAAATTCTCCCGATTTACTACCTACCACTTCTAAAGGTAACAGCCGAGCAGGTTTAGCCCCTCTACTTTTGACTGTAGTGGAACTAGTACGGCAGCTGATGGAAGTGCAAATAATTCGGCGGATGGAACAAAATTGTTTGAGCGAATCGGAGTTAGAGCTAGCAGCAGAAAGTTTGCAAAAGTTAGAGGAACAAGTTTTAAATTTGTGCCAGATTTTTGAGATTGAGCCAGCAGACTTGAATGTAAATTTAGGAGAATTTGGAACGCTCCTACCAGCATCTGGAACTTATTATCCTGGTGACACAGGAAGCCAACCTTCTATATTGGAGCTACTAGACCGTCTTTTAAACACCGGAATTGTTGTGGATGGTGAAATCGATTTAGGTCTAGCTCAAATTAATCTTATTCATGCAAAGCTACGGTTAGTTCTAACTTCAAAACCGTTGTAATTAAAAGGTAATTGTTAGTTTAATTTTATTTTGCTAAAATTATGAATTCTGGTGTTTATTTGTACGGTATTTTTCCCGAAGTAATTCCAACAGAGATTACGCTTAAAGGATTAGATTCTCAACCTGTTTACAGCCATATACTTGATGGTTTTACCTTTTTATATTCAGAGGCAAAGCAAGAAAAATATTTAGCTTCTCGACGCAATTTACTCAATCATGAGAAGGTCTTAGAAGAAGTAATGCACACTGGATATACGGCTGTTTTACCTCTACGTTTTGGATTAGTAGTGAAAAATTGGGACACAGTAATTACACAGCTAATACAACCATATAAGGAGCAGTTAAAAGAGCTATTTACAAAATTAACCGGACGACGAGAGGTTAGCGTTAAGATATTTTGGGATCCAAAGTCTGAATTGCAAGCAATGATGGAGTCTAACTTAGACTTAAAGCAAAAGCGCGATCAAATGGAAGGCAAAGCTTTAAGTATGGAGGAGGTAATTAATATTGGACAATTAATTGAAAATAATTTAAAAAGTCGTAAGGAATCTGTAATTCAAGCTTTTTTTAATGAGCTAAGACCTTTAGCAGATGAGGTTATCGAAAGTGACACAATGACGGAGGACATGATTTATAATGCTGCGTTTTTGATTCCTTGGGACAAGGAATCTATATTTAGCGAACGTATCGAAGCTATTGACCAAAAATTTGGTGAGCGACTACGCATTCGCTACAACAATTTTACTGCACCTTATACATTTGCTCAAATTTATTCATAGGACTCAATACTATGCTTGGGAAACTTTTACTATTTCCAGTTATGGGACCAATTGATGGGCTTGTGTGGCTTGGAGAACAAATTCAAGAGCGTACTAATACTGAATATGATGCTCAAGAAAATTTGCATAAACAATTACTAACTTTACAATTATCATTTGATATGGGCGAAATTTCTGAGGAAGAATTTGAAGTTCAAGAAGAAGAACTTCTTCTAAAGATCCAAGCTTTGGAAGAGGAAGCATCTCAACAAGAGATGGGGTCTCAAGAATCATTTATAGAGAGTCCCATTTTATCATAAAATCTGATTGAGTTATTTGCTCAATTTTTAGGTTTTAATCTAATAATTAAAAACCCGCATTTGCGGGTTATTAATTTTAGATTATGCGCTCTATTACAAATCTAGCAACTCTTTAGAACTTAATATTCAATTTCAAAAGATTGGTAGTTCTTAGATTGGTAAAAGGTATTTGGACGCGGGTAAAGAGATACTTTTGAATCGGTATTACGTATAGTCCTAATATTTTTTTCCGTCTCCTCTATTTGAGCGTTGAGGGTTATTAAGCGTTGTTTCAATATAACATTTCGTTGTTCAATAAACCTCATCTCTTTCTTGATTCTTTGCTGCTCTGTCACCAGTTTATATAGTTCTAGTTGACTATAAGCCTCTGATTGGTTGCGAGGCATTGTACTAACTTTAGCTCGAATGATGCCACGATTAAGCGGATATTTCATAAATAAAACCTGAATGTTTGATAGTATTATAGCTTCAAAAAATACATTGTAAAGTCTTAAATAAAAAAATCATATTTTTAAGATTTTTGTATTAATATATTAAAGAGTATAAATTACCTGTCTTTTTATTTTACGAGAGTAATGAAACCAGCAAATATATACACTTATGCATTTTTAAATACCCCTACCTCTGATGTTTACTTAAATTTACCAAAAGGTAATGTCGCTCAGGTACACTTAATTAATGGTACAAGTATCTCAGCTATTGTTGAACCTGAGATATCTTCAAATTCATTCCAGAATGACGACGAGCAAACTATCCAAATGGTTCTAGCTCACGACCGAGTTATTCGTGAACTATTTCAACAAACTACAGTTTTACCTTTGCGTTTTGGAACTTATTTTAATTCCGCAGCAAACTTACTCAACCATATAGAGTCACACACTCAGGAATATCAAGATAAACTAGATAGTATCCAGGGAAAAGAAGAATATACTTTAAAGCTAATTCCCCAGAGCTTTAAAGAGGCGCCAAAGCCATCTGGAGGAAGCGGAAGAAATTATTTTTTAGCGAAAAAAGAAAATTATGAAAATCAAAAAAAATTTAATAACGCACAAAGTGAAGAAAAATATAGTCTGCTAAATTCAATTACCCAAATTTATCAATCATCTATGATAGTTGAACAGCACCCAGAAGAAGTACGGCTTTATATTTTAGTCAATCGCGATGAAAAAGTTTTACTGTCAGAGCAGTTTTTAACTTGGCAAAAAGCTTGTCCCCGTTGGAATTTAATTTTGGGAGAGCCTCTTCCTCCTTATCACTTGATGTAATTAGTAATTACAAATTTTTTAATTATTGTTAGGGTATTAATTATGGATAACTACGACTCATTACATCTAGTTATGTTTAGCGGCAAGGGTGGCGTTGGTAAAACTACCATTTCTTGCAGCTTTGCACGTTATTGGGCAAAAAGATTTCCTGATGAAAAGATTTTATTAATTTCTACAGACCCTGCACATTCTTTGGGGTATGTATTGCTTTCAGAAGTCAATGATACTCCCTCACCATTAGTAGATTTACCTAACTTAAGTGTTCAGGCATTGGATGCTCAAAAGCTATTGTCGGAATTTAAAGCAAAATATGGTTATTTTTTGGAACTACTGGTTGAGCGAGGCAGTTTAGCTAGTGGAAACGATTTAGCCCCAATTTGGGATTTAAATTGGCCAGGTTTAAATGAATTAATGGGGTTGCTAGAAATGCAACGTCTGCTGGCTGAAAAAGAAGTAGACCGGATAGTTGTAGACATGGCTCCTTCTGGACATACCTTAAATTTATTAGGTCTAAAAGATTTTTTAGATGTTATTTTAAATTCTTTAGAATTGTTTCAAGAGAAACATCGTGTAATGACCAGAACTTTTAAAGGTAGTTATACACCTGATGAAGTTGATAAATTTTTGGTGGAAATAAAAGCCCAGTTGGCAGAAGGAAGAAGCTTATTGCAAGATGAAAACTTCACGGGTTGTTTAGTAGTGAGTCTATCTGAACACATGTGCTTTTCGGAAACTCAGCGTTTTATAAGTAGTTTAGAAGACTTAAAAGTTCCCTATGCAGGATTATTCATTAATAGAATTTTGCTCAACGCAGAGCTAGAACCAGACCGTTATAATGAACAGCAGAATCTGCTAAATAAATATTTACAATTTGCACGTGAACGACCAATTTTCACTGTTACGCAACAGGACGTAGAACCCTTGGGTGGGTCGGCTTTAGATTCTGTGGCATCCGAAATAAAAAAAATCGAAAGCGTTGAAATGGCTCCACCACCATTGATTCAATGGCCTAATAAAGTTTTACCTAGCTTCAGTGATTTTGTCAGTGAAAAATGTCAATTAATTATTGTTGGAGGTAAAGGTGGCGTAGGTAAAACAACGGTATCAGCAACTATCGCTTGGGCTTGCGCGCAACAATATCCGAACAAAAAAATTCGTGTAATTTCTATTGACCCAGCCCATTCTTTAGGCGATGCTTTTGATATAAAGTTAGGGCATGAACCTGTTTTTTTAACACCTAATTTAAGTTGTCAAGAAATTGATGCCAATCAAGTTTTAGAAAAATTCCGCTCAGATTATCTTTGGGAACTAGCGGATATGATTAGCGGGGAAGCTTCGCAAGCAGATGCAACAATAAATGTTGCCTATGTTCCAGAAGCTTGGCGACAGATTATGTCTCAAGCGCTACCGGGGATCGATGAGATGCTATCTTTAGTGACTGTGATGGAATTATTAGACAGCAATAAGCAAGATTTAATAATTTTAGATACAGCGCCAACGGGTCATCTTCTACGATTTTTAGAAATGCCAACGGCTATAGGTGATTGGTTATCTTGGATATTTAAGCTATGGATAAAATATCAGGATATTTTGGGTCGAGTTAGTTTCATCGAGCGATTGCGAAATTTACGTAAACAAGTTATACAAGCACAGAAGAAGTTAAAAAATTCACAGCACACTCAATTTATTGGTGTAGTGCAGGCTGAAACTACGATTTTAGCCGAGCATTTATCATTAACAGAATCCTTGAATAAAATGGGTATTAATCAGCGTTATATCGTACAAAATCGCTATAACCCAGAGGTAGAAATTGATGGCAATTTGTTCCCAGACCAAATAATTATTCGCTTACCTCGCTTACCCCGTTCTGTCGAACCTATGGCTCGGATTAAAGGTGCAGCCAATCTTTTATTTTAAGTTGAGGACACATAACGTGAACAGGAAGGGAGCATCCCAATTTGGAAACAATAGAAATGTTATGCTGAACGTAGTAAAGAATCTTAAATATTTCAGGATTTTAATAGTTCTTCGCTACTCTGGGGGAAAAGCTCCGCTTTACGCTCAGAATGACAAATTATATTTTGGCGAAATTTGGATGCTCCGAAAAGGAAGGACTTTACTTTGTTAATTGTTGGAGTAATGATATGAGTGAATTTTTCAAAGGATTTGAGCAGTTATTAGAATTAGCAAAAACTTTAGAAGAAAAAATTGAAAAGGGAGAAATTAAGACGGATGTGCAGATAAACTCCCGTTCTATGAGCAGTATTCCCCGTTCTGGGAATATACCGCGTTCTAATAATATGAGTAACGATGTTGGTACTAGTAATTTCCAGACTAAACCTCCTTCTGCCAATTCTAGCGGTGGTAGTGGGGAGGTAACCAACCCCGTTGTACCACCTGATGCTTCTTCTGGTAATTCTTTGAAAGATGTTGGAGGATTAGAGGAGGTTCTCAAAGAACTCAAAGAATTAATCGCGATACCCTTAAAACGTCCTGATTTACTGGCAAAACTGGGACTTGAACCGACACGGGGCGTACTATTAGTTGGACCACCAGGAACTGGTAAAACTCTAACTGCACGCGCTTTGGCTGAAGAACTTGGTGTTAACTACATTGCCCTTGTCGGACCTGAAGTAATTAGCAAATACTACGGTGAAGCTGAACAAAGACTGCGGGGTATCTTTGAGAAAGCTGCCAAGAATGCTCCGTGTATTATCTTTATTGATGAAATAGATAGTTTAGCTCCAGACCGCAGTACTGTGGAAGGCGAAGTCGAAAAACGTCTTGTAGCTCAACTATTGAGCCTGATGGATGGTTTTTCACACACTCCAGGTGTGATTGTTCTGGCTGCTACTAATCGCCCTGATCATCTTGACCCGGCTTTGCGTCGCCCTGGACGGTTTGACCGCGAAGTTCAGTTTCGTGTCCCTGACTGCAAAGGACGCAGAGAAATTCTACAAATACTAACCGCAGCTATGCCCTTGGATGAAACCGTTGACCTTGATGCAATTGCAGAAAGGGCTGTGGGATTTGTCGGAGCTGACTTGAAAGCGCTGTGCCAAAAAGCTGCTTACACAGCCTTGCGGCGCCAGGTTAGCTCGATTGAAGGACAAATTCCGGAGAAAATGACGATTAACCAAGCCGATTTTTTACAAGCGCTCAAACAAATCAAACCAGCCGTACTGCGGAGTGTAGAAGTTGAAGTTCCCAATATCGCTTGGGAGGATATTGGTGGTTTGAATACAATTAAGCAAACTCTACGTGAATCAGTCGAAGGAACGCTGCTTTATCCAGAACTTTACCTGCAAACTAAAGCTGTAGCACCTAAAGGAATTTTACTGTGGGGGCCACCAGGAACGGGAAAAACTTTATTAGCCAAAGCGGTCGCTTCCCAAGCCAGAGCTAACTTTATTGGTGTTAACGGTCCGGAATTACTTAGCCGTTGGGTCGGTGCTAGCGAACAGGCTGTACGGGAATTATTTGCGAAAGCACGTCAAGCAGAGCCATGTGTAGTTTTTATTGATGAAATTGATACCTTAGCACCTGCACGCGGCAGTTTTAGCGGCGATTCGGGAGTCAGCGACCGCGTAGTTGGGCAATTGCTGACTGAGTTAGATGGCATAGAGGTAGGAAGCACTATCTTGGTGATTGCAGCGACAAATCGACCTGATGCTCTAGACCCAGCTTTGTTGCGAGCTGGACGATTAGATTTACAAATGAAGGTAGATTTACCTGACGAGGCGAGTCGATTCGCGATTTTGCAACTCCATTGCCAAGGACGACCACTGCAAGATGTCGATTTGCAATATTGGGCAGAGATCACCAAGGATTGGAATGGCGCTGATTTAACCTTACTGAGCAATCAAGCCGCTGTTGAAGCCATTCGCCGTTTTCGCTCCCAAGGTTTAACAGACCCCATTGATATCAAAATTACTACCGATGATTTCAATTCTGCTTATCAACTTTTAACACAACAGCGCGGAGCAATGCCCTAAATTTAAATGCTTTCAAGGAAAGGAGCAGCAAAAAAGATAGCCTAAAAAACTTATCCTAATCGTAGGCCTGACACTGCCAGCCCTTTCAACGCGAACTAGCGAACTAGTGCAGCAAGGCAGATGGCAGATGGCAGATGGCAGAAGGGAAAGTCTTATTAAATTTACGCTTTTTTGCTGTTTCAACCAGGCTACTACTTTAGTCAAGCTGCACTATGAGCATATGTATTAAAAACTCAAGTCATTAGCTGCTTTTGAATAAGGTATTTTTTATAGAATATTAAATACAATAACTCTCAAAGTGGTAAATGCGTTTTCTTATTTACACATCTTATAGAATACAATTTTATTCATAACTTTTGCTTAGATAAAAACATCATATTTGATAAATAGTTGACATGGAAAATAACCATCTTGTCAGAGATGTTATGTGCAACAAGCAGTTAATAAAAATATGCTTTCTGTTATAACTA
>NZ_KB217478.1:4542377-4543350 GCF_000331305.1 Calothrix sp. PCC 7103
TTGATGTGGCACTGAATAATCTATACTAGAAGCGGCTTTTGGGCACCGCTCTAGTAGTGCTAATGTTCGCATTGAAAGGGCTGGGCTGACACTGCCCACCTTACCCCCCTTTCAAGGGTCTCTCATGGGTAGGTATTTTGAATTTGGTCGTTTTTTGCCTATTTCAGCAGGCGCCCAACAACGAAACCTCGTTCAGCTATTGAGAATTTCTCAGCTATTTTCGAGATTAAAAAAAACCTACCCTTGAAAGACCTTACCCTCCCCATCGAAAGTGCAAGATATCAGCCAAACCATACGCTTCGTAATTATAGTGTAGAGATGAATTAGAAAATGCCCTTCCATCTTTTTACCACAGGTAAAAAGATGGAAGGGCAGTTAAGTTTTGTCTTCGACAATCCATGTCAATGTTTGGGATTGCTAACGAATCAATTAACTCCTCCACGACTTGTGCCATGATTTTTTTCACTTATAGACCTAAAGTACAGGGTAAAAGCATCGATTTTGTCGTGGTTATAGTTTGAAAACATGCCCTAACCCGATTTTTTGGTGAAATCATTGGCGGCGGGCGTATTCAGGAGGTTTTATAGGATTTAGCTGATATAAAACCTTTACTTAGCTTTAATTCCGACCGTTTTAGACACTGCATGAATCATAACAGTATGTGAATGGGGTATTTTATCTCAAAAATAATATTAAAAAATACAATTTAATCGTCAATATACATTGAATTCAAACAATTTATACAACTTAAATAATTGAGAATTTTGTGATGTGAATAATCTTATATTTGTTGAAAAAATCGTTTGTAAAACTCTTTACATCTCTAAAAAAGCGATTAACATGAAACAAAGGTTGGCAAGAAAATAACATCTAGCCAATATTCAGAATCAACAATGAGTTAAGGAGTAAAAAAATGGCTGTTGAAAAAACTAATTCTTCTTCAAGCTTGGCAGAAGTTATTGACCGTATCTTA
>NZ_KB217478.1:4543450-4552195 GCF_000331305.1 Calothrix sp. PCC 7103
GAACTGGATAATCCTGATATTATAATTCCAAATCAAAAACTTGAAAATCAACAATGAGTAAGGAGCAAACAAATGGCTGTTGAAAAAACCAATTCATCCTCAAGCTTGGCAGAAGTTATTGACCGTATCTTAGACAAAGGTATCGTTGTAGATGCATGGGTACGTGTTTCATTAGTAGGTATCGAATTACTTGCAATAGAAGCTCGCATCGTAGTTGCTTCTGTTGAAACCTATCTGAAATATGCAGAAGCAGTTGGTCTAACTCAGTCCGCTGCAATGCCTGCTTAATTCTTAAGTAAATTCAAAAATATCAGGATTGATTATAGCAATTTCCTGCCAAGAAGGTATATTTCAGGGTAATAACTTTGGTAACAAAGATGTAAATGTACTTCAATCGCTTAGGAAAGCTATAGTTGTTAATTATGATATTGAGTCTGCTTTTCTCTAAGTATGTAGATATGTTCTGATCAAGATTTATCAAAGCAGAAAAGGGAAAAAGCAGATATTCCTTCAATACTACTCAATTAAGATAAGAGCCGATTAAAATTCTCCAACCCCTGGCAATAGCGGGAAAAAGCCAATTCTTACCCTCAAAAAGGGGGTTGGAGGGGGGTAAGTTATTAACCGAGTAGTATTGAATATTTTATAAGCTACATTCGCTGGATATAATTAATCCAATGAATGTGGTTACTTCGTGTTTATATTAGGACGATTGCGGAGAGTCTCATGAAACCTTTAATGATAAGAATCCAGCAAGAGCATCGATCTATAGCTGAGGAAGTAGCTCAACTATTTAAAGAGACTAATGAATTCTTGTCTGTGACAACAGCGAGCAGACAAGCGGAAGCAAAAGAGCAAGCGCGAAAACTCTATGAATTCCATCAGGAACTCGAACAAGAAAGCCAGGAGTTTCTAGCAGAAACTGCTAAAGAAAGAATGGCTAAAGCAAAAGAGCAAGCGCAAAAACTCTATGAATTCCATCAGGAACTCGAACAAGAAAGCCAGGAGTTTTTAGCAGAAACTGCTAAAGAAAGAATGGCTAAAGCAAAAGAGCAAGCGCAACAACTCTATGAATTCCATCAGGAACTCGAACAAAAAAGCCAGGAGTTTTTAACAGAAACTGCTCAAGAAAGAATGGCTGAAGCTAAAAAGCAAAAACAGCAACTGCACGAATTCCGTCAGGATTTGTTTGCAAGCATTTTTGGTATCCGTGTTTAGTCGTTAATCGAAGCTCTCAACAAACAGAGTTTAGCTGTTGGCGAACGAGACTAAATATTAAAACCCCCTAGTCTATCAGATCAAAAACTGGTAAGACTAGGGGGCGGTTAAATTCAACAATGAGTTTTAATATAAAACTTAATTTAACAAGTTAATTACAGTTTAAAGTTTAAACTTCAACTGATTTTATATAACTTATATATAAGACTAAATTAAGATAGATGCTTATCGCTTTTTCGTATAACTATCATAGCACATAGATTGACGAATTGCATCTAAGCATCTAATTTTTTTTAGTTCTCCATCACTACTAGTATTAATACTTAAATAGCAACTCGGCACATGCGTATAAAAGAAACGACATGTAAGATGTTTTTGATTGTGCTGCCCTTTGACCACTATTGCTTGCCCTAAGCCAATTTAAGATGCGTTTGTCCTGGTTAATTCAGACCATCCAGCAATACTGTGAAAATACTACCCTTGGGATAATTATCTTCGACAGTAATTTTGCCGTGATGTGCTTCGATCGCCATTTTGCAGAAAGCCAATCCTAAACCAATTTGGGAAATCTCTGGGATGGTAGTTCCAATCTCAAACTTCTCAAAAATTTTTTCCCTTAAGTTTGGCGTGACTCCTGGTCCGAAGTCGGCAACTTGTACTTTCGCTCCTCCTGTTTGCATATATTCTGCTCGCAGCGTTACTTGAGTTTTTGATGGTGAGAACTTGATTGCATTCGAGAGCAAATTATCTAGCACTCGCCGAAAGATAACTGCATCTACTTTAATAATGGTGCCGGGTTGAGGTAGTTCACCCACTAAGGTTAGTTCTTTTTGGGCTGCAATCGCTTCAAAATCTGCAATAGTTGAGCAGCAAACTTGACAAATATCTACTTCTGTGTAGTTAAGAACCATTTTGTTTGATTCTAACTTTGCCAAGGTGAGCAAACTATCAACTAAACATTGCAATTGCTGTCCGGCGATCACTAGTTGATCAACCTTACGTTGCAGTTTTTCCGGTGACATATTAGGAAGTCGAATTATCTCAGCTGAGAGGAAAATACTAGCAATGGGATTTCGCAAGTCATGGACGAGCATGTTTACCATCTCCTCTCGCGATTGAAGGAGGGCTTGCACATTGTCGTACTGCTGCTTGATTCGCAACATGGAATTAACCCTGGTTCGTAATTCCAAACTGTTGATAGGTTTACTCATAAAGTCATCAGCCCCTGCCGCCAAACATTCAGCTAAATCTTCTTTAGCAGTCAATGCTGTCACCATGATAATCGGAACTGCCCGCCATTGGGGGTTTGCTTTGATGCGCCGACATGTCTCCAGCCCATCAAGTTCGGGCATCATCAAATCGAACAAAATTACATCCGGCTGAAAGCTATTCAGGCGAGCGAGGGCTTGTTGACCACTAGGAGCGTAGTATAGCTGGTAGTTTTCACTATCTAGCAGCGCTTCAACAACATCAAAGTTATCTGGATCATCATCAATGACCAAAATAGAGGGTTTAGTGT
This sequence comes from Calothrix sp. PCC 7103, assembly GCF_000331305.1. Lineage (GTDB taxonomy): Bacteria > Cyanobacteriota > Cyanobacteriia > Cyanobacteriales > Nostocaceae > Dulcicalothrix. The sequence continues at coordinate 4,546,188 of NZ_KB217478.1, forward strand.
CTATTTGGAATCTGCGCTACTTCTACCAAAAGTTTTTGAATTGCTGTGGCAAGCTGTTTGAGTTTTACGGGTTTGGTTAAATATTCGTTGGCTCCAGCAGCTAAACAAGTTTCTCGATCGGTTGGCATTGCTAGTGCCGTCAGCGCAAGAATGGGAACGCGAAGCAATTGTTGATCTTGACGAATGCGACGCATTGCTTCGAGTCCATCTATTACTGGCATTTGGATGTCCATAACAATTAGGTTGGGTTGTTGAGACTTGGCAATATCAATGGCTTCTTGCCCATTTTTTGCTAGGATTATGCGGTACCCTCGACTTTCAAGATAGCCGGACATTGTATCAATATTTGCCTGGTTGTCTTCCGCCAGCAAAATCAGAGGAGGTTCCAAAGGTGATTTTAATACCGTAATGGCAGCAGTCTCTTGGGCAGGGGCAGGATATTGGAATTTCTCTAGAGTTGCTTGAAATTGAGCGCGAGTAATTGGTTTAACTAAATATGCAGAAGCACCCTTAGCTAAACCTTTGCTGCGTTCGTCCATTACGGAAATGATGATAACTGGAATTTCTCTAGTTTGAGGGTTCGCTTTGAGTTGAGAAAGTACGTCCCAACCGGAAAGATTGGACAGTTGTAAGTCCAACAAGATGATGGAAGGTTTAATACGCAGCGCTTCGTTCACAGCTCCTTCTCCTCGTGGATATACAACTGATTGCATTCCAAACTCGCCAAGATAGCGAACTATTTGGTCGGATGCAGTAACTGAGTCTTCGATTACTAAAACTCGAACATTATCGACAGGAATTTGATAGCTGGACAAAACAGGAGTTTGCTGCGTCGCAGCAGCAAAACTATTGCTGCTCAAGTAAGGAATGCAAACAGTAAAGCAACTGCCCCGTCCTACTTCACTACTAACCGAGACTTTTCCTCCATGCAAAGTAGTAATCCGTTTTACTAGTGCCAGTCCTAAACCCGTGCCATTATAATGCCTATTTAGGCTGCTGTCAAGCTGCATGAAGGGTTGGAACAACTTGCCCATTTCCTCAGAGGCAATACCGATACCAGTATCAGTGATGCTAAAACAGAGATAAGGGGAAGATGGGGATAACAAAGGTAAGGTAGAAAACTCAGGATTTACTGCTTCTGTTTCCCCCTGTTCTCTTGCCTGAGCATCCTTTTCTATCTCTAATTTTTTGAGCGAGACTTCGAGTTTTACAGAACCCCCTTCTGGGGTGAACTTGATGGCATTAGTAAGTAAGTTGATCAACACCTGACGTAAGCAACGATCGTCTGCCACGACGTTGCGAATATTTTCAGAAATAATAGTGCTGAGGCAGATATTTTTCTTGAGTGCCATTTGACGAACAAAAGCGAGGCTATCATTACAGAGGCTTTTAACTGCAACATCGCTCAGTTGCAATTCCAGTTTGCCAGATTCAATTTTAGACAAGTCGAGGATATCATTAATCAGTTCCAGCAAGTGTTTGCCACTGCGCTCGATGGTGCCGATCGCTTTTATTTGCCTTTCGTTTATCGAACCAAACACGCTTTCTAATAAACCCTCAGACATACCGAGAATGGCATTTAGAGGAGTTCGCAGTTCATGGCTCATGTTGGCGAGAAATTCGTCTTTGAGGCTAGTAGCACGAGCAAGTTCAACGTTGGCGCGAGCAAGTTGCTCATTCGTATGGCGTAACTGCTCTTCGGCCTGTTTGCGATCGGTAATATCTGTAATCCGTACTAAGTGGAGAGTACGTCCATCTATGGTAATGAGTTTGGCAGCAATATTCCCCCAAAAAGATCTGCCTTGATAAGTAATATATTCAATTTCTCGACTCCAGAAGCCTTTTACCTGCATTTCCTTAGAAATGGCAACTAGCTCGTCGGGTGTAAATTGGTGCTGTTGAAGGCTATGTCCTGCAATACCAATCAGTTCGCCTTTCTCTGCGGCTTCAAATACTTCCACAGCCCGTCGATTGCAATCTAGAGTCAGTAGAGTTTCGGGATCGACCAAGAAGAGAGCATCCGCTGATTCGTTAAAAATTGCTTGTTGCAAAATGTTAAGCGCTAACAATTTAGCTTCTACCTGTTTGCCTTTTGTAATATCGAGTATCGCCCCCACAATGCTCAGAGGGCGGTTTTGTGCATCAAAAATTACTTCTACTCGCATTAACACATATTTAACTATGCCATCAGGATGCAGTAAGCGATACTCCAGTTCTTGGTGGCCATCCTCTAGTAATGTTTGATAATGATCTTGGAAATATTCCCAATCATCAGGGTGAATATACTGGAGATTTTCTTCAATATTTTTTGGCGGAGGTTCGTTTGGGTTGCGCCCGTAAATCTCATATATTTCTTGCGACCACCATCCCTCCTGAGTTTGCAGATTAAATTCCCAACTACCTAGGCGACCAACCCGTTGAGCTGCACTGAGATGGGCTTGGTTTTTGCGAAGTTCTTCTTCTGCAAGTTTGCGCTTGGTAATATCTGTTGAGGAGCCACTTATCCTAATGGGACTGCCGGCTGTATCCCACAATGCCTGACCTCGGTCTAGCACCCACAGGTAGGAGCCATCTTTGCACTTGACTCGGTATTCTTCTTGCAAGAAGGGTGTTTGTTGGGCAAAATGGTCAGCGATTGCCTGGATGACACGATTGTAATCATCAGGATGTATCAGGCTAAACCATTCCTCGATGTTAAAACTTATTTCATCTGCGGCGAAGCCCCGCATTTCTTTCCAGCGAGACGAGAAAAATACCTGATTAGTTTTAATATTCCAGTCCCAGATGCCATCATTACTACCCCGCAGTGCCAGTTGCCAACGTTCTTCGCTTTCTCGCAAAGCAGCTGTACGTTGTTCGACTCTCGCTTCGAGTACCTGATTTAGTTGTTGCAATGTCTCTTCGGCAACAATTCGATCGGTAATATCAACGCACGAACCCATATAACCTAGAAAATGACCATCAGGAGTAAATCGGGGAATTCCATGATCTAAAATCCAACGATATTCACCATCAAAACGTTTGAGGCGATATTCCATTTGGAAACTTTTGCGAGCATCAAACGCATTTATATAAGTGTTTAGACAATACTGAAAATCATCTGGATGCACCCCTTCTGCCCAGGCATTACCTAGCTCTTGCTCTAAGGTTCGTCCAGTAAAATCTAGCCAGGTTTGATTAAAATAATGGCAGAGTTTGTCAGTTCCAGATATCCAAATCAGGACAGGCATAGTGTCTGCTATGTAGCGAAACCGTCCTTCACTTTCTTGTAGTAATGCTTCTGCTTGCTTGCGAGCGGTAATGTCTAAATCCACACCCATCATGCGGAGCGGATTGCCTATTTCGTCGTAAAATACTCGTCCTCTAGTAAGCGCCCACCTGACTGTACCATCAGGTTTAATAAAGCGAAATTCGATGTTGTACTCTTGTTTTTGATAGACAGCAGCATTAATTGCTTGTAAAACCGTCTGCCGATCGTCTGGGTGCATCATGGACACAACGGTTTCATAATTACCACTAAAACTTCCGGGAATCATGCCAAAAATTCGTTCCTGGTTAGCAGACCAGTAAATTTCTCCTGTTTGAATATTCCAGTCCCAGTTACCCATCCCAGCAGCTTCGAGAGCCATATTCAAACGCTCGTCTTTCTGCCGCAAGGTTTCTTCTACCTGTTTGCGTTCTGCAAGTTCTACCCGTAACTGCTCGTAGGCACTTGCTTGTTGGATAGCGATCGCAATTTGTACCGCAAGTTGATCTAACAAGTCGAGTTCCACTGCTTGCCAGGGACGAGGTGCGGAACATTGGTGGACAATTAATAATCCCCATAATTGATTTGTAACCAAAATGGGTACTACTAAATAGGCTTTAACTTCAAATTGTTCCAATAGCTGCAAATGACAATCGGTTAAACCTGCTTGATAAATATCGTTAATTGCTCGTTTTTTCCCTAACCTATAATCACTTCCTGCTCCATTTTGAAAGCAGGTATCCTGTATATCCCTCCCCAAAGCAACTGTCCAACCGGGAAGAACCGACTCGGCAACAACAGTGCCACTCATATCTGGCAAAAATTGATATATCAACCCCCGGTCAGCATTGAGAAACTGGCGTACTTCTGTTACGGTTATATTTAAATTCTCTTCTAGTTGAAGCGTCTGACGAATCCGTAAAGCAATTTTTGCTATTGATTGTAATTCCTGGCTTTGTTTGAGCTGCCAAGTCAGATGCATCTGTTTAAATGCTGTACGAATTGTACGTTGAAGCATCTCAGGTGTAAGCTTACTTTTAACCAAATAATCCTGAGCACCATTTTTTATGGCACTGACAGCAATTCTTTCATCCCCTTGCCCTGTCAGCATGATGACAGCTGATTGAGAATTGTTAAGATTCTCCCTCAATTGTTGAAGAAACTCCAGTCCATCCCCATCAGGTAAGAAAAAATCCAGCAAAATCACATCTGGTGTCTCCTGTTCGCACCATTTAATTGCCTCATTTACCGTAGAAAGCTCAAAAATGCTATAGGCACACAAAGCATCGTGCCGTAAAAAGTGGCGATACACCATCCGGTCTTGGTCACAATCATCAATTACCAAAATAGTCAGGCGGGAGGGATGACTCATATATGGAATATATGGAAAAAGCCAGACGCGATCCACCATCCGACGCTACGAGCGTCTATGTGTCAGTAACGTAAGCTATAATTAACGTAAGCTATAATTAGTATAGTATAATAATAATTAGTATATCAGTAAATAGGCGCCGACTTCCCTCATATCTTGCACCTGACGGGAAAACCCTTAGAAACCGGATAAAGAGCGCCATTTTTGGTGAAAGTGGGAAAAGACAAGGCGAAATCAGGTAATTTTGAAGATGCTATTCATACTTTTGTCTTTACTTATTAACAGCTTACGCCCTGAGAGCTTTTTTTACTCAATTGCCGACTTTTCAAACATCCTCTTAGGTAAAATCCACATACCTCAGATTTTGGGTACATTTGGGTACAAAACGAATTAATTTTATAGATGGTTTTTTCCAAGACGACCGGATTTTTACTTGTCTTAGCCAAATTGTGGTGTTCAAGCTGTTGTCAAATTTCTCTAACATCCACCAAACTCTGTATACGGGCGAGTTCGCACCGCAGATGCGGCTTCTCATTTACTAGGAGGTAAAGTTTTAGTATCACTTACCGCTATTACTGTTTTATATAGTTTTCTATTCATCTCATTCTCAATTAAAAATCAAATTTAATATAACCTTAATTTAGTACACAATAAACTATTTAGACATAGATGGATTATTTTTTAATTTTTTCTTAAGTTTAACTACTATTGTTACGCATTATTGCATATCGCATCACAGCGTCATTAAAAGATTGAAACAATATACAGAAATAATGTCTTTAAATCTTTACTTTTGAATTGACAAAATTTTGCTAATCGCATAGCATGTAGTCGGCGTATAAAAGTAACGAACAAAACACTTGATTTAAGTATTATTTAACAATTTCTACGCCAAGCAAATTAGTAGATTGGATACTCAGGAAGTATAAAGGCAAGCATTAAGAAGTTTCATCAGTGTTTTCTTAGTCTAACTGGAAATATTGAATTACAACTTGTCTGCCAATAGTCATCTATTCATATGGCGATGACTTGTAGTGAGTATCAAACTAATACCGAGATGAATCATTATAGCTTTGAGGTTTTAATATGACAGTAGTAAATGTAACACAACCCAAACCTCTGTCAATTGAAGAAATTAATAAGATAAACGCCTACTGGCGCGCTGCAAACTATCTCTCTGTTGGGCAAATATATCTTAAAGATAACCCACTACTAAAAGAACCTCTGAAGTTGGAACATGTCAAACCTAGACTTCTTGGTCACTGGGGCACGACTCCTGGTTTGAACTTTATCTACGTTCACCTCAACAGAGTCATCAAAAAGAATGATTTGAATGTGATTTACATCGCAGGTCCTGGTCATGGTGGTCCTGGGCTTGTTGCTAACACT
>NZ_KB217478.1:4552295-4814462 GCF_000331305.1 Calothrix sp. PCC 7103
TTTAGACCGCTTCCACCTGGTAATTGACGTTATTGACCGTGTCTCTAAATTAGGCGCCTCAGTAGCTTATGTCAAGCAAATGCTTCAAGACAAATTAATTGAACACAAACATTACATCCGCGAACATGGTGAAGATATGCCAGAAATTCGGGATTGGAAGTGGATGTATTAGTTAGCTATTTTTAGGTTAGATGTAGAGACCGAGTATATTCGGTCTCTCCTTGGCATACTTCTACACCGACCTTGCGGTACGTTGTTAGACTTTTACGCTATATAACTATATAGTAGAATCGCGATAAGATAGGTAAGGATTCACTGTTAATTCGTGGTTGTGGGCAAACTGACTTCCAAGGTGGGAGTGCCCTTCGGATGTATGAATCGATAACACAAAGGTGTTGACACTGCCTGATGAAACATTGGTTCTGGTCATGATTATCGAGGAAATACAGTTTCCACTATTGGTGAACAGAAGCTGCTAGACGCTTGTTGGGACTAAATGGGATATATGATTCCGCTAATATAGTAAAACTATACTGTACAATAATTACAAAATATTACAATATAAAAAGATATATTAATTAACAATCATAATTTGGAGTTCCCTCAGCCAAACCCAGATATTTCAAGGTTATCAAAAGAGTAACAAGTTACTATCAACCAAATTGCGCTCGCAAATTTATTGGTATGTAAACTGGAACTATCCACATTACAAGCTTAAAATTCCAAATTGGAAAAAAATGTTTATCTTCTTCTCATAATTTTTTTAAGCTTATTCAGATATAATCAAATTGTAGAGACCAGTTACAAGTTAAACACCCCACAAAACATCCACCCCAAGAGAATAAGCAAGATATAGTCACAACCCAAAACTCGAATAACCAGAGATAAACAACTGGGGGAATAAAATATGCTGGAACAATGGCATAGCTTCAAAAGTGGTAAATGGATGAAAGAAATCAACGTCCGCGACTTCATCCAGAAAAATTACACTCCTTACACAGGCAACGAATCTTTTTTAACATCTGCAACCCAAAAGACTCAAACACTCTGGCATCAGGTTCAAGATTTAATGGCTGTTGAACGCGAAAAAGGTATTTTAGATACAGATACTGAAGTTGTTTCTACTATTACTTCCCATCGCCCAGGTTACATTAACCGCGAACTCGAACAAATAGTCGGATTGCAAACAGAAAAACCCCTCAAACGCGCTATAATGCCCTTTGGTGGTATTCGCGTTGTTAAGGATTCATTACAAGCTTACGGTTACGAAATAAGTCCTAAAACGGCAGAGACATTCACCAAATACCGCAAAACTCATAACGATGGGGTATTTGATGCCTATACTCGCGAGATGCGGTTATGCCGACATTATGGCATTATTACAGGATTGCCAGATGCTTACGGACGCGGCAGAATTATCGGAGATTATCGGCGAGTTGCATTGTATGGTGTTGATGCCCTAATTGAAGATAAAAAAGCGCAACTAGGGTCTCTAGAATTAGATGTAATTGACGAAGATACAATCCGTCTGCGCGAAGAAATTTCTGAACAAGTTAAAGCATTATTTGAACTCAAAGAAATGGCTGCAAGCTATGGTTTTGATATTAGCAAGCCAGCAGCTAATGCCAAAGAAGCCCTACAGTGGCTATATTTTGGATATCTTTCAGCAGTTAAAGAACAAAACGGCGCCGCAATGTCCTTGGGACGAGTTTCTACGTTCCTCGATATTTACTTTGAACGTGACTTACAACAAGGTAAAATAACTGAATCTGAACTGCAAGAACTCATCGACCATTTTGTTATGAAGTTGCGGATGGTAAGATTCTTGCGGGCACCTGACTATAATCAGCTATTCTCTGGTGATCCTACTTGGGTTACTGAATGTGTTGGTGGTATGGGTGAAGATGGCAGACCCTTGGTGACAAAAAATAGTTTCCGCATCCTGCATACTTTGTATAACCTAGGACCAGCACCAGAGCCTAATTTAACCGTGTTATGGTCGGAACGTTTGCCAGATAACTTTAAGCATTTCTGTACCAAAGTCTCAATTAAGACAAGCTCAATCCAGTATGAAAATGATGATTTGATGCGTCTTTATTGGGGAGATGATTACGCAATTGCATGTTGTGTTTCAGCAATGCGAATTGGTAAACAAATGCAATTCTTCGGCGCCAGAGTTAACCTTGCTAAGTGCTTGCTGTATGCTATTAACGGCGGTAAGGATGAAAAATCGGGCGAGCAAGTTGCAGCAGAAATTGTGCCTATTACTTCAGAATATCTAGATTACCAAGAGGTTTGGAGTAAATTTGAAAAAATGATGGCATGGTTGGCGAAAGCTTATATTAATACGCTCAACGTCATCCATTACATGCATGATAAATACTGCTACGAACGCATCGAGATGGCATTACACGACCGTGATATTCTGCGAACAATGGCTTGCGGAATTGCAGGATTGTCAGTCGTTACAGATGCTTTGTCTGCTATCAAATACGCAAGAGTAAAAGTATTGCGGGAAAACGGATTAGCTGTTGATTATCAAATTGAAGGAGATTTTCCTAAATACGGAAATAATGACGACCGAGTTGATGAAATTGCGGTGCATTTAGTCACCAGATTCATGAACGAACTTTGTAAACACAAGACCTATCGTAATGCAATACCTACACAGTCGGTGCTAACAATTACCTCAAACGTGGTGTATGGCAAGAAAACAGGAAATACACCCGATGGCAGAAAAGCTGGAGAACCCTTTGCACCTGGCGCCAACCCGATGCATGGACGCGATACAAAAGGTGCAGTAGCATCGCTGGCATCGGTCGCAAAACTCCCTTATGAGTATGCACAAGATGGTATTTCCAATACTTTCTCAGTAGTACCATCGGCATTAGGTAAATTAGAAGTTGACCAAATTACAAATCTGGTTGGAATGCTTGATGGTTACTTCCACGATGGAGGACATCATATTAATATCAACGTCTTGAACCGGGACACATTAATGGATGCTATGGAACATCCAGAATTATACCCGCAGTTGACTATTCGGGTTTCGGGTTATGCAGTAAACTTTATAAAATTGACGCGCGAACAGCAGCTTGATGTAATTAAGCGGACGTTCCACGAAAGGTTCTAAGAATAATGCAGGGTGAGTATCACTACTCACCCTTGTTTATTTAGTATGTTAAAAACCTCTCCCCTAACCCCTCTCCTACCCAAGAGAGGGAGAAATGTACTCACCTTCCCTGGAGTTGGGGGTTAGGTTTGGAGAATAAGATTGCTTGTAAAAAACAATGGAAGTTTATCATGTTGAGACATTTATTTAGCTTTCTTAACTTACAAAACCCTGACAGATACTGTTAAATTTATAAACATGGATTAATATAGTAGTGTCAGTAATTAAAAACTTGAAATTGATTACAGCAGATTTAAAAGTTTTCCCTAATGTATCCACAAATATTAAGTAGGAGAATTTTAATAAAAATATTGATTTTTTAAATAACTTTCTACAGCAATATACCCTTACATTTTTTAGGTATAACTTATAGTTAGGTTGAGCATATAATATTAGTGGGTTGTATTAAGGTAGGCAAAGGTTATGCCAAATCTAGAATTTCCAACAACTAAAGTCGAAAATAATAAAGTAGTTCCAGAAATTACTTCTGGCTACATACACTCAGTAGAAAGTTGTGGGACTGTTGATGGTCCAGGTATTCGTTTTGTAGTCTTCACATCTGGTTGTCCGCTTCGTTGTCTTTATTGCAGCAATCCTGATTGTCGGAAACTGGAAAATGGTAAACAAATCAGTGTTGATGAAATTGTCACCGAAATCCAGAAGTATACATCTTATATGAAATCTTCTGGCGGTGGTGTTACAATAAGTGGTGGAGAACCTTTATTTCAACCTAACTTTGTTCAAGAAATTTTCAAACGCTGTAGGTCATTAGGTATTCACACAGCATTGGATACTTCCGGTTTTTGCGATTTAGAATCTGCAAAATCTGTACTCGAATTTGTTGATTTAGTGTTACTAGATATTAAATCATTTGACCCAATAACCTATACATATGTAACAGGTGTTAGAATTGAACCAACGTTGGCTTTAGCTAAATACTTGGATGAAATAAAGAAGCCAACTTGGATTCGATATGTATTAGTTCCTGGTCTTACCGATGACCCTAAAAATATTGCAGGTTTAGCCGATTTTCTCGCAACACTTAACAATGTTGAAAGAGTTGAGGTTTTACCATTTCATAAAATGGGTGAATACAAATGGGAACAATTGGGTTTTGAATACTTGTTGAAAGAAACTCCTACATCATCTCCAGAACAAGTACAAGTAGCAATAGATATTTTTCGGAGTAAGGGAATTTTCGCTATTTGAGTCGTATGGTAGGCATTTCCCACCCTACTCTGTTGTAAATTCTGCAAAAGGATAAATTTATGCAAGTAATGAATTGTAAAGTCAGTAATATCGAAGAATTAGAAGCTCTCGTCCAACGAGTAAAAGCTGCACAAGAAAAATTCTCAACTTTCTCTCAAGACAAAATAGATTTAATTTTCCAAAAAGCCGCATTGGCAGCTAATGCAGAACGAATATCTCTAGCAAAGATGGCTGTTTCGGAAACAGGTATGGGTATCATCGAAGATAAAGTGATTAAAAACCACTTTGCTTCAGAATTTATTTACAACAAATATAAACATGAGAAAACCTGCGGTGTAATTGAAGTAGATAAATCTTTTGGTATCCAAAAAATTGCTGAACCTGTAGGTATTGTCGCTGGAATTGTACCTGTAACTAATCCAACTGCAACAACAATTTTTAAGGCTTTAATTGCCCTAAAAACTCGTAATGCTATTATTTTCTCTCCGCACCCTAAAGCTAAAGAATGCACTATTAAAGCAGCAAAAATTATCCTAGATGCTGCAATTAACGCAGGCGCCCCATCAGATATCATCAGTTGGATTGATGAACCAACGGTAGAATTATCTAAAGCATTGATGCAGCACCCGGGAGTGAAACTAATTTTAGCAACTGGTGGTCCGGGAATGGTTCGCGCTGCTTATTCTTCAGGACATCCATCGTTAGGTGTTGGCGCCGGAAATACACCAGCAGTTATTGATAGTAGCGCGGATATTCAAACTGCTGTTAGTTCAATTTTACTAAGTAAAACCTTTGATAACGGCATGATTTGCGCTTCCGAACAATCGGTTGTCGTTGTTGACGAAGTTTACGAGCAAGTAAAACACGAATTTATTTGTCGCGGCGCCTATTTTCTTAGCTCGGAGCAAAAACATCAGCTTGGTAGCTTGATTTTGAAAGAAGGGCGATTAAATCCAGCAATTGTTGGGCAGTCGGCAGAAGCTCTTGCAAAACTCGCACAAATTGAACTTAAACATGAAATACATGAGTCTGGAACGGATACATATTGTCCTGTACCCAACTATAAAGTATTAATCGCTGAAGTGGAAAACATTGGCGCCACTGAGCCTTTTGCTTATGAGAAACTATCGCCAATTTTAGCAATGTATCGTGCTTCTAATTTCCACGATGCGGTAGCTAAAGCAGAAAAATTAATCGAATTTGGTGGTCTTGGGCACACTTCAGTACTACATACTAACCCAGCTAATCTTGATGATATTGCCTATTTCGAGAATATCGTCAAAACATCACGGGTTCTGATTAACACACCATCATCACAAGGCGCCATTGGCGATTTGTATAACTTTAAACTAGATCCTTCACTAACATTAGGTTGTGGAACTTGGGGTGGTAATACAATTTCCGATAACGTCACACCACACCACCTATTAAATATTAAAACAGTGTCGGAACGGCGAGAAAATATGTTGTGGTTCCGTGTTCCACCAAAAATTTACTTCAAATACGGTTCATTACCAGTGGCTTTACGCGAACTAGCAGGAAAACAACGCGCTTTTATTGTCACAGACAAACCATTATTTGATTTAGGAATAGTAGATAAAGTCACAGCAGTTTTGGAGGAAATTGGGGTTAAATATGATATATTCCACGACGTCGAACCTGACCCGACACTTTCAAATGTTAATAAAGGATTAGCTCTACTACGAAGCTATCAACCCGATGTCATAATCGCGATTGGTGGAGGTTCACCAATGGATGCCGCCAAAGTCATGTGGTTGATGTACGAACATCCAGACGTGGAATTTGAAGGGTTAGCGATGCGGTTTATGGATATCCGCAAACGGGTGTATGAATTACCTTCTTTAGGTCAAAAAGCGATGATGGTGGCTATCCCCACAACTTCAGGAACTGGTTCAGAGGTTACACCTTTTGCCGTTGTGACCGATGACCGAGTAGGAGTAAAATACCCCTTAGCTGATTATGCTTTGACACCAAATATTGCCATCGCAGACCCAGAGCTAGTGCAAAACATGCCGAAGAAGTTAACAGCATATGGTGGTATTGATGCATTAACTCATGCGCTTGAATCCTACGTATCAGTAATGGCAAGCGATTTTACCGACGGTTTAGCGTTACAGGCGATTGATTTACTGTTTAAATATTTACCCAGCGCTTACAAAAAAGGAGCAAATGACCCCGAAGCGCGAGAAAAAGTACACTATGCAGCTACAATTGCTGGAATGGCATTTGCCAACGCTTTTCTAGGTAAGTAGGTACGCAAAAATATTTATGCATTTCATGATAAACTATGACTAGAAAACTAAAACGTCAAGAAAGGGGTGCGAACATGCGTTTTATCAAAGGATTAAGTCAAGAAACCATCAAAATTTTAGAAAGAATTTATAAATACAGTAAATATCATCAAGTACGGCAGAGAGCGCAGTGTATAAAATTAAGTCATGATGGATATAAAATAACCGACTTAACTAAAATTTTTAATGTCAGTCGTCTAACGATTACTAACTGGTTTGATGATTGGGATAATTATGTACTAGCTGGGTTATACGACAAAAAGGGAAGAGGAAGAAAGTCAAAATTAGATGATGAACAAAAAGAGCAGGTTAAACACTGGTCGCTTGAAAATTCAAGAAATTTACATATTGTAAGAATGAAAATTAGAGATGAATGGGGAATTGATGTTAGTAATGATACAATTAAGCGAGTTTTAGAGTTTTTTGATGTTACATGGCGCCGCATTAAAAGAGGCGTGGCAGGAGAGCCAGAAGAGTCAGTATACAAGCAAAAAAAGGAAGAATTAGAAGAATTAAGAAAACAAGACGATAGAGGAGAAATTGATTTAAGATATGTTGATGAAACAGGGTTTTGCTTAACTTCTTATGTTCCATATGCATGGCAAGAAAAAGGAGAAACTATTATTGTAAAAACTCAGAGAAGTAAGCGTTTAAATGCTTTAGGCTTTTTAAATAGAAGAAACGATTTAGAGGTTTATTTATTTGAACGCAGCATTAATAGTGATGTTGTAATAGCATGTATTGATAAATTTTGTGAAACTCTTGAGAAAAAGACTGTATTAGTAGTTGATAATTCTTCAATTCATACTAGTCATGCGCTACTTGATAAACTAGAAGAATGGAAAGAAAAAGGATTAACCTTATTTTTCCTACCCACATACTCCCCCGAATTGAATATCATTGAATCTTTGTGGCGTTTTATTAAATATTATTGGCTAGAAATAGATGCTTATGAGAGTTGGGAGAGGTTGGTTGAGTCAGTAGAATACATCTTAAAGAATTTTGGAGAAGAATATATAATCGATTTTGCGTAACTACTTATATGTCACTCAATGGCACACAAGCTTGGCGCCACATTCCACGTACCCCACGGACTCGCGAACGCGCTGATAATATCGCATGTGATTCGTTACAATGCTACCGACATTCCCTTCAAACAAGCGATTTTCCCTCAGTATAAGTACCCTCACGCAAAGGAACGTTACGCACAAATTGCTGATTACTTACATTTAGGTGGTAGTACACCTGATGAAAAAGTTGAACGACTAGTGTCAGCGATAGAACACCTCAAACATCAACTTGATATCCCCAGCACTATTAAAGAAGCATTAGGGAACGAAGATAAAGAATTCTATGCCCAGCTTGAAGATATGGCAGAACAAGCTTTTGACGACCAATGTACAGGTGCTAATCCTCGTTATCCACTGATGAGCGACTTGAAAGAATTATATGTCTTGGCTTATCAAGGTTGCCGTATCGACGCTGCACTTTATCACGTCGAACCTGAATTTTTTAATAGTGATGCGCTCGCTACTCTCACAAACCTCGTCTAGATAGGAAATTGGGAATTCTCTAATTCCCAATGCCCAATCCAATTTAATACTATATAACTATGCAAAGTAGCATTAAACTCGCCTCAGTCGGTAGTCATGATATTCTCCGCTCCGAACACCAACCCTTAGATGCAATATTTTCTCCAAAAAGTATCGCTGTTATTGGCGCCAGTGAAAGAGAAGATAGTGTGGGACGCACTTTGCTATGGAACTTAATTAGCAATCCATTTGGGGGAACGGTATTTCCTGTTAACCCCAAACGAAATAGCATCCTTGGAATTAAAGCTTATCCAAATATTGCCGCAGTTCCTGAAAGTATAGATTTAGCAGTTATTGCCACTCCTGCTGCAACTGTCAAGAGTGTGATTAACGAATGTATAAATGCAGGAGTCAAGGGTACAATAGTTCTTTCAGCTGGGTTTAAAGAAATAGGTTCTGCTGGTGTAGAACTAGAACGACAAATACTGGAACAAGTAAATCAAAGCCAAATGCGGCTAATTGGTCCCAACTGCTTGGGTGTGATGAATCCCCATACAGGTTTAAATGCAACATTTGCCAGCAGCATGGCACAGCCTGGTAAAGTTGGATTTATTAGTCAAAGTGGAGCTTTGTGTACAGCAATTTTAGACTGGAGTTTTAGAGAGAACGTTGGGTTTAGCTCGTTTATTTCTATTGGTTCGATGCTGGATGTTGGTTGGGGTGATTTGATTTATTACCTTGGCGATGATCCCCATACAGAAAGTATTGTTATCTATATGGAATCTATCGGGGACGCACGTTCATTCTTGTCGGCAGCACGTGAGGTTGCTCTGACCAAACCAATAATTGTTATTAAAGCTGGACGCACAGAAGCAGCAGCACAAGCAGCAGCATCGCATACGGGTGCGCTTGCTGGAAGTGATGCCGTTTTTGATGCAGCATTGCGACGTTGCGGTGTATTACGAGTAAACCGTATCTCTGAACTATTTGATATGGCGGAGGTTTTAGCAAAACAACCGCGTCCTAAAGGCAAACGACTCACCATTATTACCAACGCTGGGGGTCCAGGAGTATTAGCAACGGACGCGCTCATTAGCGATGGAGGTGAATTAGCCCAATTATCTCCCCAAACCCATGATGCACTCACTCAACTGTTACCCCCTAGTGGTAATCACAGTAATCCTATCGACTTGCTAGGCGATGCTGACTCAACTCGTTATGCAAAAACTTTAGAAATTACCGCTAAAGACCCAAATACTGATGGGTTGTTAGTCATTTTAACGCCACAGGCAATGACAAACCCAACTCAAACCGCAAACTTGTTGAGTTCTTATGCCAAAACTGGCAAACCCGTCTTAGCAAGTTGGATGGGAGAGCAAAATGTCAAAGCAGGAGCAGAAATTCTTAATCAAGCCTCAATTCCCACGTTCCCATACCCCGATACTGCCGCGCGTGTTTTTAATTACATGTGGCGTTACAGCTATAATTTGCGCGGTTTGTATGAAACTCCTGTACTTGCCAACCAAGGAGTTGAAGTTTGCGAGCGCATTTTAGTTGAAACCATAATTCAAAAAGCACGGCAAGCAGGAAGAACTTTATTAACAGAGGTAGAGTCAAAACAAATACTTGCAGCTTACGGAATTCCAACAGTAGAAACGCGGTTAGCAACAACTGTAGAAGAGGCAATTCAACAAGCTGATGAAATTGGTTATCCTGTCGTTCTCAAATTATACTCCCATACAATAACGCATAAAACAGATGTTGGTGGAGTACATTTAAATTTATGCTGCGGCGATGCAGTACGTGAAGCATACCATGCAGTTCAAACTTCAGTTACATCTAAAGTTGGCGCCAGTCACTTTGGTGGAGTAACTATTCAACCAATGGTTGATTTAAAAAACAGCTACGAATTGATTCTTGGTAGCAGCATTGACTCACAATTTGGTCCGGTGTTGCTTTTTGGTACAGGGGGACAGTTGGTAGAAGTATTTGAAGATAGAGCATTAGCACTACCTCCACTCAATACTACCCTAGCACGCCGAATGATGGAGCAAACACGGATTTATAAAGCATTGCAGGGAGTTAGAGGCAGAACATCTGTAGACTTAGAAGCTTTAGAACAGCTTTTAGTACGCTTCAGCCAATTAGTGGTCGAGCAACCTTGGATTAAGGAAATTGATATTAATCCTTTACTTGCAAAACCAGATAATCAAACGCTGATTGCCCTTGATGGAAGAATTGTACTTCACAATTTAGAAATCAAAAAAGAGCAATTACCAAAACCAGCAATTCGTCCTTATCCTGTACAATATATTTCAGCATGGACAATGGGAAATGGTAAGGAAGTAACCATACGTCCCATTCGTCCCGAAGACGAACCATTGATGATTCAATTTCATCAAACATTGTCTGAAGAAAGCGTCTATTTTCGTTATTTTCATCTTATTAAACTGAGTCAACGCATTGCCCACGAAAGATTGACGCGCTTGTGTTTCATTGATTATGACCGAGAAATAGCTTTAGTTGCTGATTACAAAAATCCAGAAACAGGACAACATGAAATATTAGGAGTTGCTCGATTAAGTAAATTACACGGTAAAAAAGAAGCCGAGTTTGGAATTTTAGTTAGCGACTATTGTCAATGCCAGGGACTAGGAACTGAATTATTGAAGCAATTGTTGCAAGTTAGTAAAAATGAAAATTTAACTGGAATTAATGCGGACATTCTCGCTGATAATATAGGAATGCAAAGAGTTTGTCAAAAATTAGGTTTTCGTATCACTCGCAGTAGTGAGACTTCTGTAATGAAAGCCGAAATTAAATTTGATGGTACTTGTACTCCCGAACTACCCGAAGAAGTGCTTTTTGGTAATGGATTAAGGAAAGAGTTTTGATAATTATCCCTTCTGCTTATAAATCAGAAGGGATATCAATACTTTTCCTAATTGAAAACGTGATTATTTTTGCTCAAGACACATATTTGCCCAATCTTGAGGCTGGAGGAAAAATTCGGTGAGTTGCGCTTCAGGACTTCCAGGTTCTGGTTCGTAGCAATATTCCCAACGTGTGAGTGGTGGTAGAGACATGAGAATCGATTCTGCTCTACCATTGGTTTGCAGACCAAAAACCGTTCCCCGGTCGTACACCAGGTTAAACTCAACATAACGACCCCGACGGTAAAGTTGAAATTGACGTTGACGCTCACCATACTCTATACCTTGGCGCCGTTCTGCTATGGGCAAATAAGCAGGTAGAAACGCATGACCGCAGGACTGTACAAAAGCAAAGATATCTTCCCAGTTACGAGATACCGTTCCTACTTGCTGACTGTACATTGCTGCCTGACTGTCTGGCTGAGAACCAACATAAAGCTTTCCGCTAGCATCTTGATAATCAAAGAAAATGCCACCAATACCCCGTTGTTCTTGACGATGCCGCAAGTAAAAATACTCATCACACCAATGTTTAAAGGTTGGATAGTACTCTGGATGCGAAGTATCACACGCACGTTTTAGTAAAGAGTGAAAATGAATGGCATCTTCTACAAAGGGGTAATAAGGTGTTAAATCAGCCCCTCCACCAAACCACCAAATTGGACCAGCCTCAAAGTAGCGATAATTAAGGTGTACCGTTGGTACGTATGGATTACGAGGATGCAATACCATCGAAGTTCCAGTCACAAAGAACTCATGTCCAAGAGCTTCTGGACGTTGGGCAACAATTGAAGGAGGTAAACTATCACCCCAAACTTCTGAAAAATTCACACCTCCTTGTTCAAATACCCGTCCGTCTCGAATCACACGGGTGCGTCCTTCACCACCTTCAGTTCTTTGCCAATGGTCTTCTCGAAAACGAGCTTCTCCATCAAGTTTCTCTAAAGCTGTGCAAATTTCATCTTGTAAGTTCAACATAAACTGCTTCGCCCGTTGACGCGAATCAACAGGTGGTGTAGTGCCAGCAGATGAAAGTAATTGTGTTTGATTCTCTAGATAACTTCCCATGCCGAATACCTCTTAATCTTTGAGTAAGATCAACTTTTTAGACTTAACAACTATAAAGTTATTAAGCTGATTAGTCTGTAAGTATTATTAAAACTTAATAAATTTGTAACGCCCTTTCAGTCTAGTGTATGGACTAGCAAAGATTTCTTAAGGAATGTAAAAATTTTATCTATGGGCGCCAGTTTATGAATTAAACTTGCTATGACTTGATAGTTATCAACGTGTTTAGTTGATTAGGACAGCAATCATGGTTAATACTATACCCCAATCTGCGTTATCGGAAACGAAGCCAGGGATAAAAACTCCAACTAAAGAAACTGTACTTACACCTAGATTTTATACAACAGATTTTGAAACTGCCGCTAACTTAGATTTATCTGCCCAAGAAGCTGAGTTACAGACACTGCTGGAAGAAATGCGGGCAGACTACAACCGTCATCATTTTGTTCGGGGTGAGGAGTTTGAACAGTCTTGGGAACATATTGACCCGGAAGCACGGCAAGCATTCATCGAGTATCTAGAGCGCTCTTGTATTTCCGAGTTTTCGGGATTTTTGCTGTTTAAAGAACTATCTCGCAAGCTCAAACAGCGTAACCCGCTTCTGGCAGAAATTTTTAATTTTATGGCTCGTGATGAAGCTCGTCACGCTGGGTTTCTCAACAAAGCAATGGGTGACTTTAAACTTTCCCTTGACTTGGCTGATGTTACTAAAACCCGCACCTACACATTTTTCCCAATTGAGTGGGTGATTTATAGCGTATACCTGTCAGAAAAAATCGGTTACTGGCGTTATATTATAATCTATCGCCATTTAGAAAAGCACCCAGAGAATCAGTTTTACCCGATTTTCCGCTACTTTGAAAGTTGGTGTCAGGATGAAAACCGACATGGGGATATATTTAAGGCATTATTGCGCTCGCAACCAAAACTCTGGAATAACTGGAAAGCAAGGCTTTTGAGTCGCTTTTTCTTATTATCAGTATTTGCTACCCACACCTTGACAGTTCACGAACGGTCTAATTTTTATAAGTCATTGGGACTTGACGCAACAGAATTTGATCGCCAAGTTGTTCGCGAAACTAACCAAACTGCTGGTCGTGCGTTTCCTGTGATGCTTAATACTGACCATCCTAAGTTTTTCCCACGTTTACACCAATGCTCAGATTACAACTTGAAAATGGTCGAGATTGAACGCAGTTCTCAACCCAAAGTTGTGAAGCTTGTTCGCAAATTACCTTTAATTGGCGCCATTATTTGGAATTTGCTCCTGCTTTACCTAATTAAACCCATTGATACTGAATCATTGCGGGGAACAGTTCGATAAATTGTAGAAACCCGGTTTCTTCGGAAACCGGGTTTCTGTGCTATTTAAACAGGCACTACCCTTGCAAAAGTGTTGTCGCTATATTGGGTACAACATTCTGGTCGCAAAGGATTCTTAGCAGTATAAACAAAGAAAAGAGTAGACCTTGCTTGTTTACGCGATTTACCATGATGGAAAATAGCTTTTGGGTCTGCAAACACAACTGTTCCTGTGACTCCTGGACATGATTTCCACAACTTCCTAGGTACAATTTTTTCTATTTCAGTATCATTAATTCCAACTTTTCCCATCTTCATCTTAGATGCAATCTTAGAACGGATTCGTAGCGCCATTGGTAGTGATACTTGAGATTTGGGAATGTATTCAAAAGGACCATTTTCCTCACTGACATCATTGAGGTAGATAATTACTTTAATCATGCGACGGTCTTCTGCATCTAGATGCCATTGCTCTGTTGTCACTGGTTCTTCGTTTGCAAAGTCTCGTCGTAAATGTACACCTTGAAAAGCAATAGGAATGCCTATATAGTTCTCTACAATATTGAGTAAGCGTTGCTCGCTTCCCCACATTTGAAAGTCCGGTAAATCTGTGACAGTAAAAATTTGTGGATAGGCTGGGTTTTTGAGATTACCAAAGTTTTGCTGACTACTTCGACTTGCAGATAGAGTTAACTCCATATTGGATAACTCACTTTCAGCAGCTTTGATAAGGGTTGATGTTTTATCCAACCCTAAATCTTTCAAGGAAGTAATAAAAACCCCTTCTTTACGTACTCCATCTACTATTAACTTATCTTGTGGAGAAAGTTTTGCTAATTTGCTCTTATGTTTGACTAAATCGATTCTGTAACGCAATTCAGATGGAATCCGAGATATATATTCACGAAAATGATTAAACATATGCCAGTCTCAAGCTGAGTAATGTTTGTAGAAATTGCTATATAAGGAACGAGCGAACAGATAACGTAGTAAATCCATTATATTTACTCGTTGTTCACTCAGCGAAGCGTTAAACTACTTATTAAATATATAGCCGTTGAACTATTCAAACAATAGCTTTAACAATTCTTGATAGTAAGATGAAATTTTTGTGTTTTTATGGTAAAAGAAACTTTTGCTAATTTAATGAGTTATAATCAATTATAAATAGTTCCATCGGGCATAATTGCACCCTCTAAGTCAACATCCGTGAGAATTGCTCCGGTTAAGTCTGCTGCTTTTAAATTTGCTTTTCGTAGAATGGCGCCCGTTAGATTTGCATAACTCAAATCTGCTCCTTGCAAAGTAGCTTCTGTTAAGTCGGTCGGCAAATCCTCCCATTCTAATATCCGACTGAGATTTGCGCGACACAAAGAAGCCCCGTCTAAATTAGCGTGATACAGTGAAGCTGCTCTTAAGTCAGCATAGCTCAAATTAGCTCCGGTTAAAACTGCACTCTCTAAATTTGTACGCTGGTTAGTACTAGGACGAAAGTCCGCTTCAAATAATAAAGAATTAGAAAGATTGGCGCCATTGAGATTAACACCACATAAACTCGCCTTTATTAGGTTAGCTTCCTGAAGGCAAGTTTGAACTAGTTTTGCACCTGTTAAATCTGTTTCACGAAGGAGCGCGCGATACAAATCTGCCTCACTTAAGTCAATTCCCCAAAGGATTGCTTCACTTAAATTTGCAGAGCGCAAACAAGCTTGGCTTAAGTTGGTTTTACCTAACCGTGCCTGACGTAAATCAGCATAACTAAAATCTGTGCCTTGAAGGAAAGCATTTGTTAGCTCTGCTTCTAACAAATTGACTCGCTGAAAGTTTTTTTCTCCAGCAGCATAGTCTTTTATAATTTTATCCACATTTATATCAATAAGCATACATTACTACTATCCTTTATTTACAATTTAGAGTCAGTTTGTAATTTCAGCACTTCTTTTAAAAATCTTTGGCTGGGTAAGCTCGTTCATTAATTCAGCTACAGACATAATACGCTCAATCGGTTGTCTGTTGGCTCCAGAAAAAATTAAACCATGTTCTATATCCCCACGCGCAGCTTTGGCAAGTGCTTGCAGAAGACAATAAGTTTTTCCACTGTCTCGACACAAACACTCTTCTAAACAGTTGCCAATACATCGCCGTTCTTGGATGGTTGATGAATTATTAATTACCTGTTCTGTAAAAGAATTACTTATAGCACGACAAGGTTTTCCTACGGGACTTGGTATAGTTATAACATCTTCGGGAAGGGTTTTAAGATGATAATCTTTATAACGCTGGTCGGCATCACATTCGATTGTGGCGATAAAACGACTACCAATTTGTACACCCGAAGCGCCAATCGCTAACATACGCTCAATATCGCTGCGCTCGCAAATTCCACCTGTCACAATCAATGGAATCATTACACCCATTTTCTGTTTCAAATAGTCTCGAATTTGCAAAATCATAGATTCAATCGAGTATTCTATAGAGTTTATTTGTTCGCACTCGGTAAAATGTCCTCCCACATAAAGGCAATTTTCTACAATTAAAGCATCTGGTAGACGATTATACCGACTTTGCCAGGTTTGACAAATTAACTCAACTGCCTGCAAATTAGATACAGTCGGCACCAGCGCTACATCGGGATAATCTGCGGTATATTCTGGTAAGGTTAAAGGCAATCCCGCGCTGGTAATAATTAAATTGGCGCCAGTTGCTGCTGCTGTCTGAGCTAACACAGAATAATCTTTGGTCGCAACAAGAATATTAACTCCAATTACCCCATCTGGACTAAGGCTGCGAGCTTCTGCCAATTCATCAATTAAAGCAAGTCGATTGGCAGTAAAAAAACTTCCCCGTTTACGACGGTCAAAATACGGAGAATTTAAACCCAAGCCCAAAGAGGCAATTACACCTATTCCTCCAGAGGAAGCAACCGCAGAAGCTAGCTTTGCACCAGATACACCCACCGCCATTGCAGCTTGAATAATGGGATAGCGAGAAATGTGTTTGCCAATCTTGAGAGGATTGAGAACTTGGGTCATTACGGAATATTTGATTTATTAACTAAACAGTTGTCAAGCAATTTTACCATCTGAGTGTTTTAAAATAACTTTTGTTAAAAAATTGCTGTTTTGCTCCGTAGAGCTTTGAGTTTTTGAGCTTGCTGTTGTAATCTTTCGCTAATGCGCTCGCACGCTAACTCACAAAGCTCAAAAATAATTGGGTCGGCAATCTCGTAAAAAGCGCTAGTACCTTGAGACTGACGGGATAAAACTCCTGCCTGAGTCAATACTTTCAAGTGCTTGGATAGATTTGCTTGCCCCAAACCCGTTGCTTCGGCAATTTCCATTACATTCATCCGACCTGATTTGAGACAAGTCAAAATCTCTAGTCGGCTTACTTCTGACAGTACCTTGAAATAGTCAGCAACCGCTTCGATAACAATTGGATTAGCCTTAGATGGCTTTGTTTTTGGCATAAGCAAATTGGGTCTTCTACACAAACTATAATTTAATAACTAATTAGTATAATAACGAAATATGAATTAATTGTAAAAATCAAAATAATTTTTTATTGCTTATTACACCGAAATTTTTGAAGGTGGGGAAATGCTAAAAATATATATGAACTACATTCAGTTAATTTAAAGTGACCCAAACAACATTGGCTGATATAAATACTGATATCATTGTTATTGGTAGCGGGATAGGTGGTTTAAGCTGCGCTGCTCTTTTAGCATCATACGGCTTCAATGTTATTGTTTGCGAAAGCCATTCTATTCCAGGAGGCGCCGCTCATGGTTTCGAGCGCAACGGCTTTAAGTTTGATTCGGGACCATCGCTTTACTCAGGGTTATCATATAGTCCCTCACCAAATCCTCTCCAACAAGTACTTGCGGCAATTGGTGAAGAATTACCTTATGTAACTTATGATACTTGGGGTTGTTGTTTACCTGAAGGTGATTTTGATACATCTGTAGGCGCCGAACAATTTTGTGAAGTGTTACAAAAACTTCGTGGTGAGCAAGCTGTAGCTGAATGGCGCCAGCTTCAACGAGTTATGGAACCATATGCACAAGCTGCGGTGGCACTTCCAACTGCTGCTCTACGTTTAGATTTCGGCGCCGTTTGGACTTTAGGACGGTATGCCCCAACTATGTTACGTCATGCTGCTAGTCTTAATAAACTAACAGGGTCGTTTTCGCAAATTATGAATGGAACTGTTAATGACCCGTTTATTCGCAACTGGCTAAATTTATTATGCTTTCTTTTATCTGGATTACCTGCTAATGATACAAATGCAGCGGAAGTTGCTTTTATGTTTGCTGACTGGTATAGACCGAATGTAAAACTTGATTATCCTGTTGGTGGTAGTGAAGCGTTAGTTAATGCGTTAGTCAGAGGGTTAACAAAGCATAATGGTATGTTAATGCTTAATGCCCATGTTGAAAGTATACTAACAGAAAACAAACGTGCATCTGGTGCGAAGTTACGTAATGGTAAAATTATCAAGGCACGTAAAGCTGTAATATCTAATGCGTCTGTATGGGATACGCTTAAACTAATTCCTGAAGGCACCGTGCCATTAAAATATCGCTCATCAAAACAAGCTACACCCGAATGTGGCAGCTTTATGCATCTGCATCTTGGTATCAATGCTAAAAATATTCGCACAGATTTAGCTTGTCATTATATATATGTTAAAGATTGGGGATTAGGCATCACCGCAGAACAAAACGTTGTACTTATTTCTATTCCATCATTATTAGACCCTTCACTGGCACCACCTGGTAAACATGTAATTCACGTTTATACTCCAGGGAATGAGCCATATAAATTATGGCAAGGTATGGATAGACTTTGCGAAGAATACAAACAACAAAAACAAGTGCGTGCAGAAATTATGTGGCAAGCGCTTGAACGTATTATTCCAGATATTAAACAACGCTGTGAAGTCACATTAGTAGGTACACCGCTTACCCACGAACGTTACTTGCGACGACATAATGGTTCTTATGGCCCAGCTATTAAAGCAAGCGAAGGTTTATTCCCTAGCGCACGTACACCTTTAACTGGGTTATTTTGCTGTGGAGATTCTACTTTTCCTGGTATCGGTTTACCAGCGGTTGCAGCTAGCGGTATGATTGCTGCAAATACTTTGGCGCCTGTACACAAGCATTTAGCTATGCTTGAAAATATTGGACTTTAATCCTAGAAACCTGGTTTCTTACGCTTGGCGCCTGCTATTATACCGGAAGCTACAACCAAAGCAGCAAATGTACTAGGTTCCGGTACACTTTGAGTACCTCCACTAACAACTTTGATTTGGTAAGCTAACTGGGAATTTTTGGGTACAGCACCTGTCCAAGAAAATATTGATTGACCTGTTAGCTTAAACGGTGAAGTAATATTACTAATTTGAAGATAATCAACATCAAGAACACTAGTTGCTGTTGAAGTTAAATTCTTACCAACCGCTTTACCATTTAAAACAAGATTAGTCAGTGCTGATGTGCTGTCTTTAAGTGCAAAGGTTCGTAAGAAAATATTGCTTGCGGCGCCTGTAAATGCTGTGGTGCTAAGTAACTTGTCGCCTACAGTATAATTTACTACACTGCCATTGTATTCGAGTATGAAATCTACAGGAGTTCCACTTGTCCAAGTGCGGTCTCCTCTAGCAACTGGGTCTCCACCTACAAGTTTTCCATTTGCATTCGTAAGCCAAGGACTATTAATTCCTAATTCCCGTTCGCCATTCCCTCCAAAACCATTGTTACCCATTCGACTTTCTGCAACAAAAGTTTCTGTATACTCTTTCGTTAGGAGCAAATCGTTAAACTGCGTATCAGTCAAACTATCTCTGTTAACGAGGGTAAAAGCGCTTGCTTGATTTGGCGCCGCTACTACTCCAATTGCTGACAAACTTAAAAGTAACAGTTTCTGCTGATTTAAAAACTTATTTAAACAAATCATTGTTTTCCTTAGCTATTAAATTCTAGAAACCCGGTTTCTAATCAAAACCATCGTTTTATTACAAGATTTCAACAAAGAAACCGGGTTTCTTATTTCTACAGCTTAAGGAAAACAGGAAGTGCTGTCGATAAAAAATTCTCTAATTTACTTAATATTTGCTTTGAGATGAAACTATCAATTTTTCATGTATAAATACTTAAATTAGAAAAATATTTTATACTCGTAAATCAGGAACTAAAATTGATTTTCTACTTAGAAACCGGGTTTCTTTATTAAAATATTGTAATAACAATCACGATTTGTCTGCGACAATGAATGCGTAGAAACCCAGTTTCTTGGGTTAAATGCAATAGGACTTACGCATTTTAACGAAAAACTGTCATTCTGAACGCAGTGAAGCATCTGTGAGATGCTTCACTGCGTTCAGCATGACAAAATTTTTGCGTAAGTCCTGTGCAAAAAATAATGGGTAATTAAAATTCTTAATTACCCACTATGTTTATTTAATTAAGTAAACTGGTTAACTATGTGCTTCAACTATGCAGGTGTGAGTTCTTTTGCTGGTGTTGGTGCTGCGACTGGTAATGGTTCTGGCTGTTTGATTAAGTCGATATAGAGTTCACTTAATTGCTCTGCTACACCATCCCAACTGAATTTCTTCTGAACACGAACTTTTGCTGCTACACCTAGTTTTGCACGCCATTCAGGATTTTCTAAAATTCGGTCTATTGCTTGTGCAAATACTGGTACATCTTGAGGTGGTGCCAATAAACCTGTTTGTTCGGGAACAACTGTAAACTGAAGTCCACCGACATCACTTGCAATTACTGGTGTACCACTAGCCATTGCTTCTATAGCAACTAATCCAAATGGTTCATAATGACTAGGTACGACACATATATCTGCTGCTGCATAATACGTTGGTAATATTTCTTGACTCAAACGACCAGCAAATGTTGTTATTGAGCGTAATCCTAATTCGTTTACTATTGCTTCAATACGGTCGCGCTCAATTCCATCGCTTTGTCCAGGTACGCTACCACCACCAATTATTACTCGTAATTTCTCATCTCCGTAAAACTTTGACTCTCGTAACGCGCGTACTAAAGTCTCGATACCTTTACGCGGGTCAAATCGCCCTACATATAATACTAGTTTTGCATTACTGTCTATTTTTAACGCTGCTCTTGCCTCGTCTCTACCTACCGACCCAAAACGTTGAATATCTGTACCACAAGGAATAATATCTATATTTCCTTTTGTGGAAACCAACTGACGCATGTGCGCTTTTTCTTGCGGACTTGTCGCGACTACTCGCTCTGCTGTTTCCAATAGCTGACACTCTATGTCTAGTCGATTCGCTGCAATTGGTGGAATATCTTTTTCATCTATTGTTGCGTATTTAACGGCGCCAAGCGAATGGTAAGTGTGAACTTGTTTACAGCCTATCTTCTTCTTCAATTGCATTCCTACCCAACTTGAAAGCCAGTAGTTTGTATGCACTAATTCGTAAGTCAGACCGTTTTCTTGCTGGAATTTTAAAAACTTCTCAACAAATTCTGGCAAGTAACCAAACAACTCATCTCGCGGAACAAATTCCAATGGACCAGCACTAAAACGAATAGTTCGGCAGTTTGGCATGTGTTGAACAATTTCGTCTTGCGCTGCGCTAACTCTGCGCGTATACATATCAACTTGCCATCCTAGTCGAGCCAGAGCTTCACCTACGTTACGCACGTAAACATTTTGCCCTCCAGCCTCTTCTTTACCGAATTCAATTGCTGGGTCGCCGTGGACTGAAATTAAAGCGATGCGCCGTTGTGTTTTAGAGTTCATAGTTAGTTGGTTTTTTATGTTACAGAGGTATATGGGCAACTCACAGAACGAGTTTATTCCTAATACCTCAATCTGTGGAAAGTTTAGTAATTAACATTGTAATTTACACTGTGTAACTTTTAGATACATCTCCTCATGGAAATAGGCTTTTTTTCGTAAGTATTTGCATTCAATTATTTTATACATATCTTAGATTTTGCTTATGATTTCTACAGGTATATCTAAATATAGATATTAGCTCTAATGCCTACTCTACAATGCTTACGCTTATAAGTAATTACAAATAAGTACAGCTTTCTTGCTAATAAAATTAACATTAAAGCTGTAACCTAAAAAGTTTTTGACTATTCCATTTTACGTATTCCCAAACTGTCAATAATTTAACGGCATAAATATTCTTTCCGTAATAAATAAATTCTTGAAGTTTGCATTTTCGCTATTTTGTATAACACTAGCATTTTGTTGCTAATTTGTTAGGGATTATACTAACTGTCAAATCAGTAGATTTTTGTAACAATCAATACAGTTCGTTAAGAAAGTTGACAATTTTGATAACGGATAGATATTTAATATTACGCTTTGTAAAAGAAAATTCAATCTGACCTTGGGAATAAATGTATTTGCTTATCTTGCCATTTTTACGGCTGAGTGTTTATATAGTAATCAATTAATAGTATCTGTATAAAATTAGTATAAAAAATAACCTAATCACGGTGAGTGAATACGTTAGATTTTAATATTGTTCAGTTAATACATGTTGTTTTTGTTTTTATGGAACGGGCAAGGATGCCCATTCAACAATAAAAGAGAGTCGCGCGCGTTAGGTTGAATGTAGCGAGTAACGCGCGATGTATGACTATATATATAGATATTTAGATTTTTTTGAAAATTTTAATTTATGGTTGGACGCCCGATGACGAGCGCTTTCCCAACAACATACTCAAGATTTTGTTCTAATGCAATAAAGCTGTTTTGCCGTTAGAGAAGATAAAAATTAAAAATCAATAAATTTGGTTTTTAATTTTTAATCTTGCTCTGAAACGAATTAGTTTGTGGTTTGTGCTGCAAGACGTTGTTTGAGTGTTTCCAACTGAGCTGCCCAACGTGGGTCTGGACGAATTGCATCGGAGTCTCCACCACTTGATGTTGATACGGTTTCTTTTTGACCGCCACCACCACGACGTGATTTTTTCGAGCTTTTTCTGCTAGATTCTCGGTTGCTACCACCACCACTATTGCTTACTGGTGCCGCTGGGCTACCACTACTTTCTTTTCTTTCTTTGACCGGCGCAGCTTGTTGTGGCTGTTCGTCACCCTCTTCACCTTTAGTTCTAGGCAAAGCCTTTTCTAATTTGATGGGAGAATCTTTGAACATCTGACCGTTATATTTCTCAATAATCGCGTCAGCTTGGTCATCATTGTTAACCGTTAAAAAACCGAAACCACGGCATTTACCAGTTTTTCGGTCTTTTATCAACTTAGTTGTTACAGCATCGCCTTCAGCAGCAAATACAGCTTGTAAGTCTTGACGGTCAATTTCTTCTTTTGGCAAATTGCCTATGT
This sequence comes from Calothrix sp. PCC 7103, assembly GCF_000331305.1. GTDB lineage: Bacteria > Cyanobacteriota > Cyanobacteriia > Cyanobacteriales > Nostocaceae > Dulcicalothrix. The sequence continues at coordinate 4,575,186 of NZ_KB217478.1, forward strand.
ATAGGCGAACAGACATGAACAATACCTCCAATCAGAGAATTAATAAAACGTGTGAAGAAACCCGAAGCTTGGCGAGCGGTTATTGATAGATGCGATTTACATCACAACAGCAACCAATTTTGTACTCAAAAATGTCATCCTATACAATACAGTCTTTCCGCAGAGTGAAGCTTATATAATACAAGAGTGTACAAAGCGCCAAAAATTTCTTAATTGTAAGAGCCTTTTATTTTACAACTTTCTCAGTGCCACTATAATTCCATTTAATGCTTTTGCTTTTCAATTCAAACACCATTTTTTAGATTATCATGCCTTGTTGTGCAAAGCTTGCTCAATGCCTACATTTTCATTACTTTATACAAATATCGTAACATAAATTACATTTTTCCTACCATTGAAGAGCGTGAAACAAAAACCAGCCGACTATGGCTGGTCAATTTTATGCTGTGTTGGGGGAATAATGTAGGTGGTTTGGGCATACTAATTGACACTTCTTTAGACTCTTTACTAACCAAGTTTATGCACCCAGTTATACTAACCGCATTCGTCATCTTTGAAAAACTCTTTATGAAATTTAACATTATTTACCTAAAAACGCAACAAAAATTTACAAATAAATAAATTGCTAATTATCCTTTAAGCAAGATGTAGGCGCCCCATGCTTGGAAAGCAACGGCAACAACAGTAGCCCAAATTGGGTGTGTACTATTGATTGTTTTACCAGTTTGTGTTCTAACCGATTGAATGTCAAGCCAAGGTGTAGCATCTCGTCGTAACCAACCTGTAACAGTGACTTGTCTGCCAATAAAATCTTGGGGGTTAACAGGTTGTCCAAATGAAACGTGATGCATTTTAATTAAGGCTGTGTTTGTTTGAAGTATCAAGTCTTGTCCCAAGCTATTACTTACACCCCGACGACCGAGTATTTTGCCATGTAGCTTTACTCCATGACTATCAATGCCAATTGCAGCAGGGTTTGTTAGTAAGGCAGGCAAATGCTCGTTAGTTTGTAATCTCGAAGTTGATTTTAGTTCGGGGAAGTAGGCATTGATTCGGATTAAAGTACCAATACTAAAACCAATGGCAATACAACCAGCAGCGAAGCCCCAATCATCATATATCCATTTTAGATTAAGAATTTTCAAAGCGTACAGCGTTTGCCAAACCACCCCAATTAACAACGCAAACGCTAAACCTGTTGGAATTCCCAGAAACGGGGCTATTTGTAAGCCAAATATTTGCTTTCTCACTTTTATCGCGTTTGTGTTGTCAATGTCTAGTTCCCTATCTAGGCGCCATTTCCCCACAATCGCCAATAAACGTTGAATACGGTCGCCAATTAAAGGATGAGTATTATTTACAGTTAACCAGTAACGATAAGGGTTAAGATAATCCCACATTAAAAGAGATTCAAACGTTACATACGGTGCAAGACTCCCTAATGTAATACTTTGCTTGAACCCTACTGGCAAACTTATATTCAAACTTTCCAGGTGCCAGTTTGTTTGTTCTTGCTTTTGAATGTCGTTGGCAATACCATTTGAAATTTTGAGCAAAGCACGGGTTATACCATTTGGGTTGCCAGTAAAGTTAGCAGCAAACAGGTCTGCATAATAAAGTCTGACCTGAGATAGTGCAATCACGCATCCAGTACATAAACACCAAACTCCGTAAAGAAAACTTGATATGGCTATATATATATAGCTAACAAAAGTTATATTCGTCCTGTCTCCCCAAGTCGAAACCAACTGATATAACTTATAAATTGGAATCGTTACTAACAAAACTAGCGACATTACGCTGGCATCCCAATGAGCAATATGTCCTAATTGCAGTGCTAACATTGCCGCTATTTCATCATCTGTTAGTTGCTGTAAAAGTCCTTGACTTACTACAATACGAGACATAGAGGGTAAATGCCCGTATGTAAATGCTATTGGCGCCGCAATTGGTAAAAGTTTAATTTTAATATTACCGCGACGTTGCGTATTAAATCTTTTGACAATCCGCGATGCTTCTTGACTATGCATTTCTAGCACTGTAGCTTCCAGCGACTGTATACCGTACAACGAAGATAATAATTTATCTAGTAACCACGGTGACGTTGCTGTTAGTAACAAAAATATTACTAGTAAAAACGTTGTTGGGTCTTGGTACAAAAGCTGTATTGGTTCAAGAAATGGCAACCAGACTAAAGTGTTATTTATAGTTGACGTTATAAAAACGATTATTATCCGTACTACCCAAAACAAAGCTACAAAACTTCCAGCCGTCAATAATCGTAATGGGATTAAATCGAGTTTTTTCTCTTGCCAAGTTTTTGCACGTCCACTCCGGCGCCAATGAATTGTTGGTAGCTTATTTATTTTAACTGGTACTATACTACTATGTTCATGATTATTTGGTGTATTATCTGGTGTAATAATGGTTTCGTTGATATTTGGTTTAGAATCACTAAAATCTTTAAAAGCGACAAAACCTGTGTCCGAATCTTCGATACGCGCGTTAATATCGGTACGATTACGTTTGAGTAACTCTTCTAACGAACGGTTAGCCCATTCTTGAATTTGAGGATTATTACTTTGGGCAAGAATCTCAGAAAGAGTCATGGCGCCTGCAATATCACCTGTTTTTGCGTATACTACAACTAAACCAATTTGGGCTTGGACTGCACGTTGCGGGTTATCTTCAATTGCAACAGTTTCCAAAATGGTTTTAGCTGTTTTCCAATCTTCACTTTTAACAGCTGCTAACCCTGCTTCTAAAGAAGTCTTTGAATCTCTTGACATAACTAGTTCAATATCGTTTGAAGTTGAAGGATATGGGGAGAATATTCCCCACATTCATCACCCCTGAACTGATGGTTGTATTGAAGTTACTGGTGCAATTGCACTCAATATTAACTCTGGATGGTCGCCTATAAGTTGCTGGCAGTTCCACTCGTTGCGGAATAAAAGGACTGGGCGCCCCATACTATCTTTTACAGTAGTGGTATTAAACAAGCGTCCAACTTTTTCAAGTACTTCCCAACCGTTACTAACCCAACGAGCCACACTGTAAGGTAGTACATCAAGAGTAGTTTCTACACCATACTCGTTTTGTAAACGGAACTGTACGACCTCAAATTGCAATTGACCAACAGCAGCTAAAATTGGGTCACGTTTGGCTTCATCGGTGGAATACATTATTTGCACTGCTCCTTCTTCACGCAATTCAGAAACACCTTTTTGAAATTGCTTAAACTTAGAAGGGTTAGGGTTTCGTAGATTTGCAAATAACTCAGGCGAAAAATAGGGTATACCTTCGTATTCTATTTTTTGTCCAGTATAAATTGTATCTCCAATGGCGAAGACTCCAGGATTATTTAAACCAATTACATCACCTGCATATGCTTCGTCTATAGACTCACGCTCTTGAGCAAACAACTTTTGTGGACGTGACAACCGCACTGCTTTTCCTGTACGAGCGTGGTTTACCGTCATATCTTTTTCAAACCTACCCGTACAAACTCGGACGAATGCGATACGGTCACGATGTTTCGGATCCATATTCGCTTGTAATTTAAATACAAATCCTGAGAATTCTGGATAAGTTGGTTCAATAGAGCCAATATTACTATCGTGCGAACCTGGTTTTAAAGCATACTCTAGAAAATTTTCTAGAAATAGCTCAACGCCAAAATTGGTCATTGCACTACCGAAAAACACAGGTGTCATTTTACCCGCATGTACTAAATCTAAATCTAACTCAGGCCCTACTCCATCAAGTAGTTCTAAGTCATTTTTTAATTGGTAGTACAAATCTTGTTCGAGTAACTCTTCAATACGGTTGTCACCAAGGTCAATAACTGTATCTTGAGCTTCGCGACTACCATGAGCGGTACGTTCAAACAAATGTATTTGCTGTTTAAAACGGTCGTATACTCCTTTAAACCTATCCCCCATACCAATGGGCCAGTTTACAGCATAAGTTTGTAGACCTAGCTCTTGTTCAATTTCATCGAGTAAATCTAAGGGTTCGCGTCCTGGACGGTCGAGTTTATTAACAAATGTAAAAATTGGAATTCCACGCAGCTTACAAACCTCAAATAACTTCCGCGTTTGTGGCTCTAAACCTTTGGCAACATCTATTAACATTACTGCGTTATCAGCAGCCGCTAAGGTTCTATAAGTATCTTCGCTGAAATCTTGGTGTCCTGGTGTATCCAATAAATTGATTTGACAATTGCTGTACTCAAACTGTAACACTGTTGAGGTAATAGAAATACCCCGTTGTTGTTCCATCGCCATCCAGTCTGATGTTGCTTTACGTTGCGAACGTCGAGCTTTAACGGCGCCTGCTTCGTGAATAGCACCTCCGTACAGCAAGAGTTTTTCGGTCAGCGTTGTTTTTCCCGCATCAGGGTGAGAAATAATCGCAAAATTTCGGCGCCGTTCAACTGCTTGGCTAATTTCTGTCTGAAGTTCAGTTGACATAAATGTATTTGCTTGACTTTACCTAATTTAATTTAACTTTTTTGATTTAAGGCTGAACTTTTAATCTTAAAGCAACAACGCTCATGATAGGGTCTTAATAGCGCGATTCCAATCGATTCTTGACAATCATCGATTGAAAGAGCATTGCTATATAGACGTTTATAAGGAGATGTGAGGGAGTTAGGATGTACGATACTGATAAACGAAAGGTGCTATCAGCACTATGTCACGGTGCCATTTTTTTCAGCATGACATTAGTTTCTGTTGCTGTGCCTATTTTTATCACTTTTGTCACCAATGACCCAGTTGTTAGAGAAAATGCCAAAGAATCTATCAACTTTCATATCAATGTCTGGGTCTATGGATTTATTCTTGGCGTATTGATATCTATGACTTGGGGTATACTAGTCCCTGTTGCGGGTATCGGCTTTATAATACATTGGAGTTTAACAGTCTTGGCTTTATTCTATGTTTTGAGCGACACACGCAAACCTTTTCGTTATCCTCTAATATTCCGTTTAGTCTAAAAATCAGATTTTGGTATGTCTCAATTGTAACATTTGTCTAGCAATAATTATTGCTCCTTGCCATTGATTTCAAAAGATAATGCTTCAGCTTTGACGACAGGGGCCTGTTTTGAAAACTTTTAATAACTTTTGCTTGCATTAATTTAGATGAATCGAGTAGGCAATGTAAAATACAAAATTGCCCCACACTACCGGAGCAGCAATAGGGCAGAGGACAGTTAAGCGCTACATGCTAGTTTGCTTTACTGACGTACAAATCTGCCCTCAGTTTGTGACGCTTTGTTGATTGTCCATTATTCGCTGTTGAGCATTAATAAAAATTTATGTTTCCCATCCATCGCCCTCGTCGTTTGCGTACTCATTCTCAATTACGCCGAATGGTACGTGAAACAGTTTTAACGACAAACGATTTAATTTACCCATTATTTGCTGTACCGGGCGAAGGAATAGCAAAAGAAGTTAAATCGATGCCAGGAGTCTATCAGCTTTCGGTTGATAAAATCGTAGAGGAAGCAAAAGAAGTTTATGATTTAGGAATTCCAGCAATTATATTATTTGGGATTCCAGCAGATAAAGATGTTGATGCTACAGGGGCATGGCATGATTGTGGCATGATACAAAAAGCTGCAACAGCCGTAAAATCAGCAGTTCCCGATTTGATAGTAATCGCTGATACTTGTTTGTGCGAGTATACAAATCATGGGCATTGTGGTTACTTGCAAGTTGGTGATTTAAGCGGAAGGGTACTTAATGACCCTACATTAGAGTTATTAAAGAAAACAGCCGTATCTCAAGCCAAAGCTGGCGCCGACATTATAGCTCCTTCGGGAATGATGGATGGGTTTGTGCAAGCTATACGTAGTGGTTTAGACGAAGCTGGTTTTATTGACACACCAATATTATCCTACGCAGCAAAATACGCATCAGCATACTATGGCCCATTCCGTGATGCTGCTGAGTCCGCACCACAATTTGGCGACCGTAGAACATATCAAATGGACCCAGGTAACGCGCGTGAAGCGATAAAAGAAATTCAACTCGACGTTGCTGAAGGCGCCGATATGCTAATGGTAAAACCAGCATTAGCGTACATGGATATTATTTGGCGTGTAAAAGAAGCCAGTAACCTACCAGTTGCAGCATACAACGTCTCTGGTGAGTACGCGATGGTAAAAGCTGCCGCCTTAAACGGTTGGATTGACGAACAGCGCGTAGTCATGGAAACCCTAACCAGCTTCAAACGCGCAGGTGCAGACTTAATACTGACTTATCACGCCAAAGATGCCGCACGGTGGTTAAGTTAAAAGTTGAAAGTGCTGAGTGTAGAGACGCGATTTATCGCGTCTTCATTGGTACGCTTTTGTAGGGATGTAGTTAATTGCTTAATTGCATCTTCACACAAGTGCATTACTTTTTATATATTCCATGAGTAAGAAATTACTTACACTGTTTGCAGATGACAGTGTAATCGTATATGAAATAATATAGATAGATACAATATTTCAGTTTGCAATATTTGTTAGTAGGTGTCTTTACAAAGCATCTGCTGGCATGTATTCGTGTCTACCAGCTTTGCGCTGTGGATACTTTGTCAATTTATAGTTTTAAATTTAGGCTAGGTAATATCCGAAGCTTTAAAATAAACTATGTAACTATCCTAATTAGATAGATACTTAAAATGGCTAGAAGCAAATAGCCTTGAATTGAAAGTGAAATCAGGTAAATCTATAATTAGTACAAAGGGAGCATTGAGATATGGATATGCAAGTTCTGAGAGAACGGGCAGGGTTAAGTCGCGCGGAAGTAGCCTTCAGACTTGCAATTAGCGAAACCAGTGTTCGTAACTGGGAAGCTGGACGTACTGAACCGACCATGACACCAAAGAAATATTTAGACGCGCTGCGACTATTTAAATGCACCCCTGAAGAATTAGCGGCAGCAAGCGAAAAATCTATTAATCAACGACATAAGCGCAAACCTGGAAGACCAAGGCGTTTTCCTGATACTCAAATCAGCCAGGTACCACAAACTATGGCTTTAACTGATACCCCTGTTTTATATTAGTACTCCATTTTTTCAATTCGATAAAATGTAGCATAGGCATCCTTGCCCGTCCCTAAAACCAACCTACATGTTTTTGAGATAACAATGGCAATGGGGCTTCTCAATTAATGATTCAATTAGCGCATTTAATGCCACTGCTGCAAGTAATCCACCACCATTTATACCTACAGTTGTAATATACTCAACACCAGAACGTATAAGGCGCCGTTTTGCAGCAGGTGCATGACTAAAACCAATTGGCATTCCAATAATTAAAGCTGGTTGAAGTTGCTTTTTCTCGACTAAATTACAAATTGATATTAAAACCGATGGTGCATAACCTACTACTAATATGCATCCTGGAGTTGCCTGCTGTAATTTTTCCTGCCATTTTATCGATGAACAGTATTCTTGTTCAACTTCTGTAAAACTGGTAATATGAGGGTCATCGATAAGAGTGGTAAAGAAGGCGCCTAGATGTGCAGCGCGAGCTTGGTCAATACCAGCATAAACCGCTGGAACATCGACAATAATCTCACATTTATTTTGAATAGCACTGCGACTTGATGCAATTGCGTTTTGACTCCAGCGCACAAAGTCTACTAAAGTAACATCACCAGAAGCTATTACTAATTTTGATAATAAATCTACTTCTATTTGTGAACGTGCAGGTAATGGTAGTAACTGCTGTAATGATTCATTAAAGTCTTCAGGATGAGCATCGGTTGCTGCATCCAAACCATCCCAAAGTTGTTCGAGTTGTTCCAAAGAAGCACTCGTTTCTACTTCTAACTGTTGTAATTGTAACAACGCTTCAGCTTGCACGTTTAAACATGAATGGTCTCTACCGAGTAAACCTTCTAATGCGCTTGCTGTTTGCCGCAGTTTAGTTAACTGTTGCATCACTGACCGATATTGCTGCTGTAAACTATCAAGTAAATCATTACTCAACGGCGCCTTTGAGCCAGGTTGTAGTAATTTACGAATATGGTCAAGTTGAAAACCTTGTGATTTGAGAGCTACGATTCGTCGTAAGTGCTGAATATCTTTATCTGTATATAAGCGGTAGTTGCTTTGAGACCTTGATGCTTCAGGTAGTAATCCTAGTTTGTGATAGTGTCTCACCATCCTTGGAGTTAAACCACCACCTACTTGTTCTGTTAATTCTTTGATTGTTAAATTTTGCGCGCGCATTGAAAATATTTACCATTGTGCGACAGAAGACTTTCTTTTAGGTTACTCAATGCGGTGACAAAATGGCACCATTAAGTTATAATAATATAACATTAAGTTTAATTAGATATGCTTAACAGTCACGAAAATACGGTTCGGGTGACAGCTAGAATTCCTGCAAGCGTTCAAGAAACATTACAAGAAGCAGCAGAATTATCTGGCGCAACATTAAATCAGTTTATTGTTCAGGCAGCATTGAAAGAAGCAAAAAAAATCATTGAAGATGAACGAGTTATAGTTTTATCTGAGAGTGATGCTGATAAAGTGTTTAGTTTAATTGAGAATCCCCCACCACCTAATGCCTATCTAAAAGCTGCGATGAAAAAACATAAGGAATTGTTAGGTGAGACTATTTGAACTGCTAGATAAACATCATGACCGCGATGGTTTTGATTGCGGTAGTGAAGCTCTCAATAGATTCCTTAAGCAGACTGCAAGGCAGCATATTCAAAAAGGAATTTCTCGTACTTTTGTCTTTGTTGATACAAACCAGCCTGAAAAAATAATTGGTTTCTTCACTTTGACTTTATGTGAAATTCGTGTGGAAAAACTTCCATTGCGGTTTAACAAAAAATATCCTCGAATCATACCTAGTTTAAAACTTGCAAGACTGGCTGTTAATACAGCTAATCAGCGACAAGGAATTGGGCAAGCTCTTTTGTTTGAAGCGATGAAGCGTGCTTTGGTTGTAGCGGAAAATGCTAGAGGTATTGGATTGTTTGTTGATGCTAAAGATGAATTTGCCAGAACTTACTACGAACGTTATGGCTTTATTAATCTACAAAATACTCCATTAGAACTATTTTTGCCTTTGTCAACAATTATGGAAATGCTTAACCAACAATAGTCCAGGTTTTACCTCTTTCCGTACAGGATAAAAAATATTTTTAGTCTTATAGCTTGACATTGACATTAATGTCAAGGTTTAGGGTGAGTAGAGGAAATATATTGCTCTACCACTGTTATGACTAGCTATTCTTTTACAAAACTTGATATTAGGCGCCTGACTGCCGAACACCCAGATGCTGTAGCTGCGGGTTGTTGTGCTTTATTTCTACTCTTTGGTTGGCTTGGTCTTTATTTTGGTTGGGTTGGGTTAGCTTTACTGCTGTTGCCTGTTGCTTATGTGGTGGGTGGATATGCGAGTGCGAAGGAAGGTTTGACGACGCTTGTTAAAGAAAAAGAGTTTGATGTTGATTTATTAATGATTGTTGCTGCACTCGGCGCCGCTGCTTTAGGTTTATGGAAGCGTGAGTATCATTTAATTGTTGATGGTGCTGTGCTAATTTTAATTTTTGCTATTAGTGGCGCCTTGGAAGGTTACGCAATGGCAAGAACTAACCGCGCTATCACTGGTTTGATGCGTTTAACCCCTGATACCGCAAGGGTTATTTCGCGTGGTCAAGAAAAACAGATTGCTATAAATCAATTACAAATTGGCGATAAGTTATTAGTTAAACCAGGTGAATTAATTCCTACTGACAGTGTAATAACTGAAGGTGCTAGTAATTTAAATGAAGCTTCGATTACGGGTGAATCTTTACCAGTAGAAAAAACTATTGGAGATTACGTTTATGCTGGCACAATTAATGGTACTGGTGCATTAGTCGTTGAAGTATACCAACCACCTGAAAGTAGTTTAATTCAAAGAGTAATTCGTTTGGTTGAACAGGCACAAAATGAGGCGCCTGCTTCACAGTTGTTTATCGAACGGTTTGAGCGCGCTTATGCCAAAGTAATTATTCTATGTGGAATAGTATTGATGACTGTACCGTCAATATTTTTGAATCAAGACTGGGAAACTACTATTTATCGCGCACTGATTTTTTTAGTGGTTGCTTCTCCATGTGCTTTGATGGCAGCAATCATGCCCGCTTTATTATCTGGTATTGCCACAGGTGCCCGCAACGGTATTTTGTTTAAAAGTGGTGCCGATTTAGAAATGGTTGGCAAGGTCAGAGCAGTAGCTTTCGATAAAACAGGTACTCTTACTACCGGGCAACCACGTGTCCAAGAAATTATACCCTCAGATAGATGTAATGTAAATAGTTTATTAATAGTAGCGGCTGCGGTTGAAAGTTTTTCAGAACATCCAATTGGACAAGCTATTGTTACCTATGGCAATGATAATCAATTAGATATTCCATCTGCAACAAATGTAGTAGCACATACAGGTTTTGGAATTAGTGGTGAAGTTAACTCGCAACAGGTTTTAGTAGGAAAAGTAAGTTTTATACAAGCACAAACGGACATACTTATAAACCAAGACTTGATAGAGCATAGTACACGTCTTGAAACAGAAGGTAAAACAACTGTTTGGGTAGCAATGAATAACCAAATACTTGGAATTATTGCAGTTGCGGATACTGTTCGTACAGAAGCAGCAATAATGGTAAAGCGTTTGAGAAAATTAGGCGCCGAAATTATTATGTTAACAGGCGATAATCAACGCACTGCTTCATATGTAGCCCAGCAACTAGGTATAAAAGAAGTATATGCCTCACTGTTACCTGAAGATAAAGTAACCGTGATTAAACGTTTACAACGAGAATATAAAACAGTTGCAATGGTAGGTGATGGAATTAATGATGCACCTGCACTTGCTACCGCATCAGTTGGTATTGCAATGGGTGTGGCAGGTAGTGATGTTGCTCTAGAAACTGCTGATATTGTTTTAATGGCTGATAAGTTAGAAAAATTGGTTGTAGCTATTGAGTTGGGTAAACGTGCAATACGGGTAGTTAAACAAAATATTGCGTTTGCACTTACATCTGTTCTAATACTATTAGTGATTAATTTTACTGTTGGTATTACTTTACCTTTAAGTGTGGTTGGACATGAGGGTTCTACAGTACTTGTAACTTTAAGTGGGTTACGATTGTTAAAGAATAGGTACTAATGTTTATAGCGTACAATTGCTTGTTGTTGTAGAAACGAATTGAGGCAATTATTGTTGAGAGTTAATATTTGACAAACTTCTCTAACCTCAGAAGCTCCAATAATCACACGAACTCTTAAACCGTATTCAGTTCGATATACTTCGTATATAAAAGGTTTCTCCGCGTCAGCAGTTAAGGCGCCTGCAAAAATAGGTGTTGTACAAATTATTGCTTTGGAAGAAGGTGGTACGTAGTAATCAACAAAAAAATCTGGGTCTTTTAAGTTTTGTGTCCAGCCGCTAACAACTGGTTCAGAATGCCATGTTAAACAGTTTGCATCTACTCCTTTGTCATTATTGAAACCTTCTTGAACTACAACTTTCTGGGCAATTTTCTGAGTCGAACTCTGTTGCAATGCTTTTAATGGGTCGTTTTGAAACTGCGCTTCAAAGTGTTTGACTAAACTTTCAACTTTAACAATACGCGCTCGTATTATACTAGTGAAGAGACATACGTATACAATAAGTAAAAACCCTCCACTTAACATTGCTGCCAGAAGTAGTAACCTTTTTGGGGAAATAGATTTTATCTTAATTTTCATTTGTTGTAGGACTTACGATATTGTTACAATTACAGGTGCCTGAAATAAAACCAGCTTTCAAGCGCGATTTTGAATAAATAAATAAAATTACATAAGGGGAAATTTTGGCTCGTAAGTGTTTTATTATTGAAATGGGAATGGGAATTGACCAGCATGGTCAGGAACCAACGGTTGCAGCAGCTAGAGCAGTAAGGAATGCAATAGCTAATAATGCTTTACTTGGTGTTTGGGATGTGGCTGGTTTAACTGACCCAAATCAAATGATAGTCGAAGTACAAGTTGCTGTCCCTTATCCTGAACAAGTTCGTGAAGAGGAAGTTCTAGCTGTGCTGCCATTTGGTCAGAAATCACTTCGTGTTGAGGATGGTGGTATGGTTGTTCAGGGTCGCGCGATTCCTGTGCTGAACGATAAAAATGATGAGATGTTAATTGCTGTAGCTGCTGTTACAGTTTATATCGATAATTAAAAATTTTTTATTTTCTTTTTCTACAAGTATCTAGTTATCGTTTCCTCTTTATAAAGCAGATGGTCTAATCGTCTAAAGTTCCATCTTCTTGACACGGGGGTTCGGTGAGAGTTTATTTTATTGCGCTGGGAATTTGTTTACTAACTTTTGCAAAAGTTAGTACGTTGACTTGTGAGCGTGCATTCGTTAAAGATGATAAATGTCAGATTGTTAAGCACGGGTTTTTATGGTCTGAAGAAAAGAATATTCCTGTTGACCAGTTGAAAGGTGCCCGTATGATAGTTGGTGGACGTGATATTGATTCGCATACTTACCAAGTTGTTTTGGTAACTGATAATGGAGATATTCCTTTTTCTCCAAATACTAATTTTGGTGATAAGAAGGAACAGCAGGAAGCAGCATCTAGAATTGATAGTTTTGCCCGTTCTAGGAATAAAACGTCTTTAGATATAAGTCTCGATGATAGATGGTGGGTTGCTATGGGGTTAATAAGCCTAACTATTGGTCTGTATCCTTATTTGTTCAGACAAAAGCTTGCTTAAATTTAAGTAATTAGATTCCCAAATTACAATTAAATTGGGAATCTTATCTTACTTAGTTTATAAAGAATTATCCGTATTTTTTCAAAACTCCTGGCTCTTGCTGCATTGGTAAAACATCTAAGATATCTGTTTGAGAACAGTATTTTAAGTCTTCATGACAATCAAGACGTAGTAAACGCTGTCCATGACTAGCATGATGCAATAACCCTAACAGGTTTTTCTCCCACTGCGAATACAGCGAAATTGCACTAATCATTTCATCGTTACCAGCTAGTTTTTCAATGGGTAAGTTCGTGTGCTGACAAACACTGTGGGCAATGGCGCCTGCACACACGGTATCTTCAAGAGAGTAACTTCCTTCCCAACCTGAACCAACTATCCAAACATTCTCTGGTTCTTTGTCTACAACGTACTTTACTACCGCAGCACGATTAATTAGTGCTGCGGCGATTACTGCACCAGCATCCTGAATTCTTTGTAAAGTTCGAGTGCCATTAGTAGTGCTAATAAATAAACGCCTTCCTTGTACTAGCTCTGGAGTACAATCGAGAGGAGAATTACCTAGCTCAAAACCAGGAACTTTGCCGCCACCCCTTTCTCCAGCACGTAGCCGTTTTTCGGGCTGCCAGTTTTCGCTTTCCTGTATTAATTTCTCTAAGTCACTAAAGACTTGCACCGCTTCGCCTCCAGCGGCTAAAACTGTGGCTATAGTGCTTGTAGCCCTCAATACATCAACCGCGATAGCACATTCGGGTACTTCGCTGTTAGGAGCCTGCTCTGGAGTGTGATAAACAAATAGCTTCACGCTCTATATACACCTGAATTTTATATTTACTACCGAATTTACATTCTAAGCTAGTTGATGTAACCAACTAGAAGCGCAATACCCAAACAATATTGTTATGTAGGATATTACTCATGTATCTACCTTATCTTTGGTTGTGCTTTGTGCAACTACTTTTGAGCGTCTTGACATGTAACCTAAAAAAAGCAGAAATATACAACGTATACGTTTGAAGTGAATTTGCCTCTGACGATAGTAATTTCAAATAGTATGTATAGTACGCTCGTGTTGAGTGGTGAGTGAAATTCAAATTCTAAAACTAAAACAGAATCTATAATTCTATGGCGCCTTTACCTGATTACCGTCCGAAACAACTTTCAGTTGGTCCACTGGAAGCAGAAATATTAAATATCGTGTGGGAACTCGGTAGCGTTACAGTTAAAGATGTACACGACCGTATCTTAGCTGACCCCAACCGCGAATTAGCGTATACTTCTGTTACTACTGTGCTACGTCGTCTGACTGATAAAGGTTGGTTAAAGTGTGATAAGTGTGGACGTGCATTTTTTTGGCGCCCATTACTTACAAAACAGCAAGCTGAAGTCATTAAAGCCCACGAACAGCTACAGCGATTTCTTGCTATTGGAAATCCTGATATAATTGCCGCTTTTGCTGATAGTCTTGATGAAGCGGCTAGCACACAAATTCAAGCAATCGCAAAACGTATACAAGATGCACGTCAAGCAAGAGAGGAACAGTAATAATGCATCTAATTATCATTTTCGCATCCTTAACCACCACCTGGTTTATACGACGTAATGCTTCTATAAGTGCCCAATGTTACCATAACTTCTCTTCGCGCTGGCGCCAAGCTTTATTTTTCTTCCTATTTCCACCTTTGCTCATTTTTACTACCGCAATCGCACTATTGTGTATGGGTACCCAAGGTAAAATGGGTATGTGGCAAACTGGTTGTTTAAGCTATGGTTTTGCAATTGGTAGCCTTGTACTGTTTGTCGTTTTATTAGTAAGATTAGCTTATCAAGGGTGGCAATCATTACGTTCTGTAAAAGTGTGTACTGAGACTAAATTAGGTAATCAAAATGTACGATTACTAGATACAGCAGCACTTTTTGCAGGGCAAATAGGTTTTTGGAAGTCGGAGCTTGTCATTAGTAAAGGTTTATTGCAAAGCCTTTCTCCTGCTCATTTAGAAACAGTTCTTGCTCACGAACAAGGTCATTACTATTATCGCGATACATTTTGGTTTTTTTGGCTTGGTTGGATACGTGAATGCAGTAGTTGGTTGCCTAACACTGACGCTTTATGGCAAGAGCTTTTAATTTTGCGTGAACTCCGTGCAGATGCTTATGCTGCGAGTAGAGTTGATAATTTACTTTTAGCTGAGTCACTATTACTTGTTGTTTCTGGACAAACACAGTCAGAAAATAACTTTTCAGGGGGTGCTGAAATCTTTTGTGCTGCTTTAGGTTCGTCAAGTGAAGGTACACGCTTGGAGCAGCGTATCGAAGCTTTACTTAACTATCAGCAGCAATTTACTGATGCACAACCGTGTTCACAATACTGGCATAACTTTTTGCTGGCATTGCTACCCTTGATAACTGTATTATTTCATCAATAATTGCTTTAATGATTTATTTTGGAAGCGTCCATTTTCCAGACACGTTCCAAAAATTCCACATCTCTTACTCTCTTGGACTTTTTCCCCAAACCTGTTTGAGATATCATGCGTGTAATTGCTAAAAATATCAGCATCATTGCTAACCCGCCTAAATAATCACATACTGTTAGCGATGCTATACTATCACTTATTTTTGCTACTGGCGCCTGTTCAGTACGCTGTTGATTTGCTGAAGTGGACATCTCAGACTGTGAGTTCAAATTAGTATTTATGTTCGACGAATCCATATTTATCACCTTTTTTTGCAGTATAAATCGCTTCGGTAAAATTACTCCCAAATCGAGCAACCATCCCTTATTTACTTCTATAGAGGATGATTGTGGGTTTTATGCGGTTGTTTAAGAAACTTTAAGTTTATGCTCAGAAACCGGGTTTCTACGCAAAATCGTTATTTTCCTTACAAGATTTCAATGAAGAAACCCGGTTTCTATATACCAAAACGTCGGAGAAAACCGCGTTTTTGCTTTCTTGGCTGTTTGTTTCTATTTTGCCCTAATCTAAATCTACTCAAAAAACCTTGACGTTTCTGTTTTTGCTGCACTTTTGGCTTACGCTCAGAACGGTTCCGCTTGAACCCAAATCTCTGTAAAAACCCTTTACGCTGTTTCGTTTGTTTTTTTGCCAGGTCAATTATAATTTGTTGCTGTCGGACATATTCCTGTATTCCTGACTGAATATTGGATTTTCTAATGCTATGCATTGATTTATCTTTATTTATTACTGCCAATACCGGGGGATAAACTAAAGAAAATATTAAGATTAAGATTAAGATTACTGAGATTTTTTTCGGAAGCTTCATTTTTATGCTTTTACGTAGATTCAATTCGAGTAGTTTAGCAATTATGCCCGTCTAAGTGTATGAAAATACTGGTATTAAATGCAGGTTCTAGCAGTCAGAAAAGCTGTTTATACGAAATTCAGGGTAATATTCCTGAAAATCCACCAAACGCTATATGGGAGGCACAGGTTGAATGGCGCACCGAACTTGCTAAAATCAAAATTAAAACAGCAACAGCGGAGTTACAGCAAGATATATCAGCATCTCATTCTGAAATTATTGCCTACTTAATAGACAGTCTTCATCAAGGTGCCACTAAAGTAATAAACGATTTATCAGAAATAGATGTAGTTGGACATCGAGTTGTGCATGGTGGTAAAGAATACCAGAGTAGTACATTGATTACGCAAGAAGTAATTGATACAATTCAACAGCTTTCAACTCTGGCACCTGCTCATAATCCAGTAAATTTAAAAGGTATTCAAGCGATTCAAGAACACTTAGGTGATATAAAACAAGTTGCAGTATTTGATACAGCCTTTCATAGCCATATACCTGATGCTGCGGCGATATTTTCAGGTACTTACGAATGGGTATCTCAAGGTATACGTCGTTATGGCTTTCATGGTATTAGCCATCAATACTGTACACAACGTGCAGCGAAAATTCTTGGTCAAAATTTAGACTCATTACGGTTAATTAGCTGCCACCTTGGTAATGGTTGCTCGCTGGCAGCAGTTAAAAATGGGCGGAGTATAGATACTACAATGGGTTTTACGCCTTTAGATGGCTTAATGATGGGTAGTCGTTCTGGCGCCATCGACCCAGGTCTTTTAATTCATTTACTACGTCAACAAAATTATACACCTGAAACACTCGATAATCTTCTTAATAAATCATCTGGTTTACTTGGCATTTCTGGTATTTCCGGGGATATGCGGCAAATACTCGGCGCAATATCTCAAGGTAACGAGCGCGCACAGCTAGCCTACGATATATATATACACCGTCTGAGATACTACATTGGCGCCATGCTTGCCAGTTTACAGGGTTTAGACGTTTTAGTATTTACTGCTGGAGTTGGCGAAAACTCTGCAGATGTGCGCTTTTCTGTCTGTGAAGCTTTCGGTTTTTTAGGATTGTTACTAGATAACCAGAAAAACCACAATCACCCTATTGATATAGATATTGCGGTGCCCGAAAGCAAAGTCAAGGTTTTAGTGATACATACACAAGAAGATTGGCAAATTGCTTGTGAGTGTTTCAAGCTCCATTAAATAAACATTAAGTATTACAAAGGATTATGAATAAATGTAAATATAAGGTAGGGTGCGTGGCACCATCAACAATTCCAAACGAAGCGAGTTCCTAGTAGTGCCACGCACCATACATACCATTACCATATAGATGTAATATGAGGAATTATAAAGACAAAATTCAAATATTAAAATTATCATTCACCCTTGAGGTGTAACTCATGCGGATAGGTTTTGTTACATCGGTAGATGGACACATTAGCAGAAAAGTTCTACAATTTGAACAAATTCTGGTAACTGTACTTATTGCTTAATAAATACAACCATAGTAAACATTAGTAAAGATTTTCGATTAATAATCTTTAAGCCAGGGTTACATTTTTACAAAACTCAAAACTGCTTATTAAGAAAGGAAACAAATCAAATGACCGTAAAGCTAATTTTAGTAGGATTAACAGTTGTGTTTACATTCGCTTGTCTGTTCTTTGGTACCAAGAATGGATTTTACGATACAGACAACTATCACGGTAATGGTTCTGCCCACTAAACTTCAGTTTTAAAACGCGACATGTAGAGAACATCACATGTCGCGTTTCTCGCATCAGCAATTAGAGCGATAATTAGAGAGATTTATTATAGGGAGGGTTCATAATGAGTGAGCGCATTTCGGTATCCTCTCGGTTTGATACTGGGGAACCGATATGTGAATTGGAATGCTTGCCGTATGGTGTTCATCATAACGGTGAAGGCGTTTGTTTGTTGGTACGCCTTGGACAATATCGCATTTTACTTGATTGTGGTTTGGATGATATTTCTCCTTTAGTCAAAGGGTTAAAAAAATCTGCACGTCAAGGTAGTTCACCCTTACCAGCCGATTTCGCTTTAATTAGCCATGCTCACTCTGACCATGCCAAAGGTTTGTTACAGCTACATGAAACATTCCCACTTTTACCTATTTATGCTAGCGAGGTAACTAGTAAATTACTTCCTCTAAATTGGTTAGAACGTGAAGACAAAGATAACTTGCTCTTTTGCCAAGCTTTGCCACTGCGTACTCCAATTGAACTTAAAGATGGTTTAGTTGTAGAGTTATTTCCAGCAGGTCATTTACCTGGCGCCGTTGCCACATTACTAACTTACACTACACCGCAGCGTATTTATAAGCTTTTATATACGGGTGATTTTTTTCTATCGAATTCGCGTTTGGTAGAAGGTTTACGGTTAGAAGAGTTGAGGGGATTAGAGCTAGATGTTCTAATTATTGAAGGTTCATATGGTACCGCGCGTCATTCGCATCGTCGTAATCAAGAAAATCAGCTAGCAGAACGAGTTAATCGGGCAGTTGCAGAAGGTTACTCGGTTTTAATGTTGACTACTGCATTAGGTTTAGGGCAAGAAATGCTAATGCTACTTCGTAGTCATCACCATTTTACTGGACGTGATATAGATATTTGGGTTGATGATACTGTTGCTGTTGGCTGTGATGCTTATTTAGAACTTTTGCCACATTTACCAGCATCCGTCCAAAACTTTGCTCGACATCAACCGTTATTTTGGGATGAACGAGTTCGTCCACGAGTACGACGTTTACATCCTCAGTCACGTTCAATTGTCGGCAAATCTTCTTGTATTGTTTTAACTGATTCTCTTCAAGTTGATATTGACGAGTATTGTCAGCTTGACACAGGTCCTTGGTTAATTTTGGCGCCTGAAAAAGTTGACATAAAAATTAACTCTCTTTTATCACGATTAGTGCAGGTCGAAAGTTATCTTCTTGCTCAACACAGTGATGGACCAGGTACCACTCAATTAATTCACAACCTCCGACCGCAACATGTAATGTTCGTTCACGGTTCACCCACTTATCTTGCTGATTTAACAAGTCTTGAAGAATTACAAAATCGTTACCACGTACATTCACCCGCAATTGGTGTATTAGTTGAGCTACCAATTGGTGATACATTTTTACAACCAGCCCCTCCAGAAACTAATTATGAAGGTGAACTTACAGAGTTAGGTTCAGTAGTATCTATTACATTACCAGAGTCTATTGCCGCAGACCCACGCTGGCGCCAGTTTGCTGACACAGGATTAATTGAAGCTCGTTGGCAAGGTGAAGAATTAGTATTAAGAGGATTGTCGCAACGCGAATTACTGAGTCAAAATAGTGATAAATTTATTTGGCATGACGTTGACTGCTGTGGAACTTGCCGACATCAACGAGGTGGACGCTGTTGGAACCCCATTTCTCCTTTATTTAATTTTAGAGTCACGCTCGAAGGGTATTGTCCCGCTTTTGAAAGTTTAAATCAAGAACGCTCAGATTAAAAAAACCTACAGCATTTAACCCCTCTTTACAATATCTTTATAAAGACACGTAAAAAGGGGTTAGTGCTGTGATTGCGAGGTTTGTGCTGCTTGCGAAAGCAAAAAACTTTTTAGAAAGAGAAGCTTCTTAACTTTTGGTGAGAATGTACTATCATGGCGCCTATGCTTTTTACGACGATAATTCATATAAAACATTTATAGGCGCCGTGAGTTATGTTTCAGGATTTGAGTCGGTGTAATTGTTGCGAATACGTTCAGCTTCGGGACAGTCTTCTGTCAAAAGTGGCTCAACGTTACCGCGCGGTACAGAAGCCAATTTTTGCGTTACAGCACCAATACTTTCAAGCCGAACCATTTCTTCCCATGAACAAACTTCGTCTTCTTCGTCTGTTTCATATCGGAGAGTCACTAAATCTCCTTCAATGTCTAAAATGCGGGCACGCTCTATCCAGCGTTGCTGGTCTCGCAAGAAAACACAAACCTCACGCCCATCGCAGCACAATTGATAAATCTTGCGGTGTAGCATCTACTGCTTCTGCCTTTGTTAACGAAGTTAATTTTTTTATTGAAAATTCGGGTATTAACCCCGTAGATAGCACCATTTGAAAGTCCGAATTATGACACCTCAAAATGGCTTTTACCTGACCCAAGTCTAAGTAGCTCGTTTTTGCGGTTTTCTGAAATTTCAGACAACACCCTGCATTAGGTGCCTATCTGTGTACTTCATTTTTAAACCGGGTCTAGAGTAAGAATATCTACCTCATAGAAATCGTATAAGTCAGGATTTTTCCTTACCAGATTGACCATTACTGGCGAGTCCTTACTTGTGTAACGTAATAAATTATACTCTAAAACAAGAGAGAGTTGCGGTTGCGTGAGTTGCCGACTGGTAGTTTTTGACATCGTTGGGAACTCAGGGGACTATGCTTGAGTAAAACCCCTATGTATATGATCTTAGCTCATTAATAGGCTGTCCTGAATGATATTTCGCAACATAAATACAACAGTTTTTAGAGTTCGAGGTTTTTTTGTTAAAGAAGCGTGAAGAATAGGGAGTAAATATAAGCAATTAGATGAATATGCCAAGATGATTATACAAAATTCAGATATATCTAGTGTATCGGAGCGGTTTCCCGCTATCTATATGATTATTTGTACTGGGCAATCAGTTCAAATAAAAGGTTTGAGGATGCTTCTCGCTTTACATGGCCTGCGTGTAAAGCATCACATAATGTCACCAAAGCTTTTAAGTCTTCTGATTGATAGCTTCTAGTCCCTAGCACCTGATGGATAAGACCTTCGGACTCAACACTTAAATATCCTGTCTGAAAAGCAGACTCAATTAAGGCGCGAATCATAATTCACACAGCACTTCGGTAGTTTGATACTTCTACTGTGGAATATTTTTAGCCGTTCTCAACTGATATGAGTCAGCTAACGTTGGTGATTCAATCAACTTAGTTAATGTGATTAAAATCACATACATTTCCGTAATGTTAGATATGGCTACAACCATTACCAATTACTTTGTATATTGTATCAAACTAGCCAGTTACAAAATTAACTATGTACCAAATATAACTTAATTATAAGTAATATTATTTAGAAAAGTTTGGAATACTGCTCATTAATAGAACAGTCGAAAATCCTCATCCATTTGACTCAAAAGCGATGTAACACCATTTCGACTAAATTTTTGCGCTAATTTGCTGCAAGCTGGACGCTCGGTGGCATAATGTCCAGCGTCTATTAAAATGACTTTATAGTCACGGCTTTCTTGAAAAGCATGAAACTTACAGTCAGAAGTTAAATAAACCTCGGCGCCACAGCGTGCAACATCCTTTATATAACTGGCGCCGGAACCCCCCAAAACCGCGACCCGTTCAACAAGATGCTCTAAATTAGCAGGGGAGTACATTAAATTTGGCGGTTCAAGACTAGCCCGAATCTTCTTTAATAAATCTTTTAAAGTCATATTTGGCACCAAAGTACCAACACGTCCATATCCTAAACCGTTTTGAGTATGTATTATGGGAGTAGTATCTTTCAATTCAAGAATTTGCGCCAAAACATCGGCAGTTCCATCTTGAACTTGGTCGAAGTTGGTATGCGCCGAATAAATACCTATATTATTGATAAACGCTAACCGCACCATCTCACCAACTGGGTCGTAAGCAGACAGCGACTTGGGTGGGTGAAAAATTAAAGGGTGGTGGGCAAATATTAAATTGATATTCGTGCCTGAATTACGAAGCGCAATAGCTTCTTGCATTACTGCTAAAGTTGGGGTCAAACACACGAGTACCGTCGCTGTTTGGTGTAACACCCCTGGTTCAACTTGCCAACCACAATTATCCCACTTTTCCTGCCAAGCTGGATTTGCCCAAGCTTCAAACCAATTGATTAATTCAGAAATTTTCATTTTTGTGTGCGATTAAATAATGTCAACGATACCTGTTCGCGTAGCTGGTCGAATGGTTTATCCCATATAGTTGTAGCATTCCAATTCCATGCAGCTACTGGTATAAGCTGATATTCAGCAAGATACGTAAGTAATTTATATTCGTCTTTAGGGTCGCGCGAAAAACGAAAAGGATTACGATAGCTACATGTAGAAATGTGGTGGTAGCGTTCATCATCTATACTGATTCTATGTAATAATTCTTTCCCTTTATTATGTAAACAATCCAGAAAAGCTAAACTAAAGGGTTGAATATTCGCTCGGTTTACAGGGTCTTTTTGTACCCAACGTGCCCAATCAAATCCATAGGTAAAATCATGTACATAGCGAAAACGAATTTCGCACTCACATCCAAACATGTACATTAGCTCTACAACTTTATTGCCAAATACTTCTAAAAATCGAATCGCCCCTTCTTTAGCACTCAATGCTTGCTCGAACATACTGTATATCATAAAATCAAAATCCCAAAAAATATTTTCTGGAAAATTGTGTAATTGTGCGTTGATAATTTTTTCTAGGGTATTAAATAAACATTGTACAAGTTGAGTATCATCTGTTCTTTCTGCTATAATATTACCGATATCTTGAAAACTCGTAATTATGTTTTTATGTGGATTTAATGACAATGGTGTAATTTTATGCTGCTGTATTATTTGGTCAATAGTTTGAAAGCGAGATGATATTAAAGGTTGTTTAGTCATATTTAAAACAGGATTAACAGCTTATATTTGTACTAATTATCTGCACTTGTTTAAATAATTATCATAATGGGAAAATAAATATAACTATATAAACATTTTTTGAAATATATTTCTAAATCTTAAGAAACCGGGTTTCTGCCCAAAATCTTTGTTTTTATTACAATATCGTAAAAGAAACCGGGTTTCTGGTTTCTTTTGCCAAAATAAGCATAGTTCGCATTTTAGGTTTTCATAATGCTTTCATTACCAACCATCAATGCTTTAAAGCAAACAACGAGTTCAGCTTGGGTAGAACAAGCTCTCGCAAACCTCGATACAATTTTGCTCGACCATTCCCACTGTGAGCGTAAAGCAGCTGGTGTTGCGTTAAATTTTATGTTCCGCTACCCATCTAATACCAAAATGGTAAGGGAGCTAACGAAAATAGCTCAAGAAGAACTCGAACACTTTGAGCTAGTCAACCAGTGGCTCGAACGTCGTAATATACCTTTGGCGCCTTTGCCACCACCACCGTATGGAGCAGGTTTAAAAGCACAAGTTCGTCCCCAAGAACCATATAGATTTTTAGATTCATTGCTTGTGACAGGTTTAATTGAAGCGCGTAGTCACGAACGTTTAGGGTTATTAGCAACACATTGCCCTGAACCTGAGTTAGCCAAGTTCTATAAAAGTTTAATGGCATCAGAAGCACGACACTTTGGCATGTACTGGGTACTCGCCGATACTTACTTCGACCGTAAAGATGTTATGCAGCGACTAGATGAGTTAGCAGCAGTTGAGAGTGAGCTACTAACAACTTTACACCCAGAACCAAGAATTCACAGTTAGTTTTTATTTGCTTACATGAATCAATATTATAGAGATTATTTAATTCGCTCCTGGGAAAAATCTCATCGTATTCCCGCATCGGAAGTTATCCGTTGTGTACTTGCAGAATATGGTTTAGGTTGGGAACCAAATGGCGCCGATAAAGATGTACTACAAATTGAAGAATGTTACCTAGCGACTGGTGGTGAGTTTTGGGTCGTCGAATATCAAAACCAAGTAGTAGGTACAGGCGCCTATTATCCTATTCTTCGCGGACAAAAAGCTGTAGAAGTTAGAAAAATGTATTTATTACCGCAGGTTCGCGGATTTGGCGTAGGAAAATATTTGTTACAACAACTAGAAGAAACTATCAAAGCGCGTGGTTTCGAGCAAATTTGGATAGAAACCGCTAGCGTTCTCGTTGAAGCTGTCAGACTTTATGAAAATAATGGTTACGAACCAGCTACAGGGGTTGAAACGGCAAGATGCGATAGAGTCTACGTCAAAAATTTATTAATGTAGAGACGCGACGTGTCGCGTCTCTACCAACCATGCCATGATACAAAATTTTTTCAATTTATTTTTAAAATCGAATTGTCCAATTTGCCAGCGTGCGACATCAAGTGAATTATGCTCTAACTGCACGAAGCAATTATATAAATGTCAGGTAAATGACGCGAGTGTTTTTTGGAAACCACCTATAAGAGTTTTTGCTTGGGGCGTCTATGCTGGTATTCTCAAACGAGCCATTGCTGTGATGAAATACGAAAAACATCCAGAAGTTGGTCGTTTGCTCGGTCAATGGTTAGGGCAAGAATGGTTAGGAAACGTACCATTACAGTCGGAATTAGGAAAATTTGTAGTTGTTCCCATACCTATCCACCCTGAAAAATTAAAAAAACGGGGTTTTAACCAAGCTGCGGTAATCGCCAAAGGTTTTTGTGATGTTACCAGATATCATATTAAAGAAGATTTACTGCTAAGAGTGCAAGATACCCAAACAATGCACAGCTTATCACTTCAGGAGCGCCAAAAAAACTTAACAGGCGCCTTCACAGTTAAAAATTTACACACTCATCCAAAGCGCGTACTGATTATAGATGATATCTATACAACAGGCACCACCGCTTCGGAAGCAGTAATAACACTGAATCAGGCTGGAATAGAAGTCATTGGTGTTGCAGCAACCGCAATCGCAATAAAGCACCCTCTCCGTTGAAAAAATGGTTTGGAGAAATTAAGATTAAGAGAAATATTAAGCACCTGGGCAACTCAGGTTGTGAATTATTATAATTGACCAAAATATATTTTTATTGGAAAAGGTACTGTAATGATTAGTAAAACTGTAGCGGTGTTCAGGCAATTATTAGTCATGAGTACCACATTACTAACGATTGGGATAACTGCAACCGCAAGTTTTGCTCAGGTAAATAAAATCTATAGTCCTTTACCCTTGCCTTCAACTTACGAAGTTACAGACTCGCTAACAGACAAAGACATCCCTACAGGTCAAGGTGGTTTTGCACGCGACTATACAGTCAAGTTGAACAAAGGTGAAAATTTGGCGGTAGACCTAGCTTCAGACAGTTTTGACAGCATTATTACTCTACTTGGTCCCAACGGCAGTACTGTCGCAGAAAATGACGATGGCCCAGATGGTAGCAGTAACTCATTATTATTTACTCGAATCAGCGAAACTGGGAGTTATATAGTTCGCGTGCGTTCATTCGGAGAAACCGGAGTTGGTGCATTTAAATTAAAAGTAACGCGATTACAACCAGTCAAATAATTGTCATCGCACATAAAAATAGTGCTTCTGTCCATTCAACGACTGCACCATAGGTATCACCTGTGTGTCCACCTAATTTATAGTTGAACCAGGCGCCTGTGATGAAAGATAGGGTGATACCAAGTAGTACTGTACATGGTACAAAAATCAGATTTTGAGGATGTAGAAGCGCTGTTAGGGTGGTTATTGCCAAGAGTAATATTAATCCAGGTAGTAAATCGAATGGTGAATTTATAGCTTCTTTATGAAAAGCTCCTTTTCCAGTCGGTTTTAAATAGCTGTAGCGTAAAATAGCTAATACTTGTGCCCAACGCGCCCAAGCACATGCTGCAATAATCGCAAACCATCGATTTTGCGGGTTGAGGTCAGTTAGTGCTGCTGTTTTTAATAGTAATATTAATATACCAGCAATTGCCCCAAAGGCGCCTGTAGCACTATCTGCCATCACTTCTAAGCGTCGTTCTGGGTTTGTCACTGCTAACCCATCAGCAGTGTCCATTGCACCATCTAAATGTAAACCCCCTGTAATGTAAACCCAAAACCCAACTACCAAAACACTGCGCGTGAATGTTGGCACATCTAATAAAGTTAAACCTATATCAATTAGCAACAGTGGCATAGCTATTATTAACCCAACTACTGGCGCCAAGCGTGCTACTCGTTTAAAATCTAAGCCTTCTATGTATGGCAATGGTATTGATGTATAAAATACAATGCTAGATACAAAACTTAACAATAAGTCTTTACACCACTGGCAAATAGTTGTCATATTAGTTACATTAATAATGTCGTTAATAAATTTCAAGATATGAGTAATCAAACGTATAGTTTATACATGGGTAACAAGATGATTTTTAAAGCTTTCGATAAGATTGTTTTGTAAAAGGAACTCAGTACTGAAAATTTTGTTATGCTTGTGCCATAAGCAATAAAAAAATTGAAGTATAAAAAAGTACTTTAGTAAAAGTATGTTAAATGACACACAGTTCTATGTTACCGACTTTGGCTAATAATAAATTACAATTTATTAGGTGAATACCCTACATTTAACAAATTAATATAGATAATAATTAAAGTGCAGGGGGTCAACAAAGCTGTAACATTTTCTTTAGTTAGCATTGTTGTAAATTGTCTTTGAGCAGTCTTATTTTCTACTATGACTCATCATCTACCTGATACTAAGATACCAGCCCCATGTATAATAGACACGGGTGTAATTGTCAATAAATTGGATATGCGACGACTGCTAACTGATTTAGGTCGCGTCCGCTATATTTACCTTTTGGATGGTGAGGTACATACAGAGGGTGAGGGAGATGTGATGGAGGTATTTGCGAATCCTTCTCGTTCGACCTTGGTAGCAAATCAAGCGCTTTATTTAAATGTTTGCAGCTTTGACTACCTCGAACTCAGACAAACCCCAGAAAAGCAGACTCACTTCGACTTGGTGCAAGAAGGATGGCGCCTGCGTATAATTCCTTTATCGACTCCTTTACAGGAGAGGCGTGACCGTAGTATGAATGTAAATGCCATTGAGGCGATGATGGAGCAGGTGCTTTCGGCGCGTTGGGATGCAGAATTTGATGATGATAGCTCTGATATGTTTTAAAGCAAATAAAAATAATTAACTTTTACATTTTTTACAATTCTTTTAAAATAACCTCTGTATGGGCTTCTTGAAGAAGCCTGTTTTTTTATAAAAGAAATGCTGAAGAGCGAAGTTATAGAGGTTGATATATTTTGAGTTTTAATTTTTCCTTCGAGTGTGTAGCAGAGTGCAAGCACACCAAAGCGCGAGCAGGTATTTTTCATACCCCACATGGTATCGTTGAGACACCAAGGTTTATGCCAGTGGGGACGTTAGCTAATGTTAAAACCATAACTCCAGCACAGCTTAAAGATACTGGAGCGCAAATGGTATTATCTAACACGTATCATTTACATCTTCAACCAGGTGAAGCAATTGTAGCAGGTGGTGGTGGGCTGCACAAATTCATGGGTTGGAATGGTCCGATGCTGACTGATTCGGGCGGGTTTCAGGTTTTTAGCTTGAGTGAAATGCGAAAAATTACAGAAGAAGGTGTAACTTTTCGTTCCCCTCACGACGGTCAAATTATTAACCTAACACCCGAAAAGTCTATCGAAATTCAAAATATTTTAGGCGCCGATGTCATAATGGCGTTTGATGAATGTCCACCATATCCTGCGACTCGTGAAGAAGTTGAGACAGCAACCGCACGAACATATCGTTGGTTAGAAAGATGTATTGCAGCACATCAACGTACTGACCAAGCATTATTCGGTATCGTTCAAGGTGGAGTATATTTGGATATGCGCTCCAGCGCTGCATCAAGTTTAGCAGCATTTGACTTACCTGGTTATGCCATAGGTGGTGTTAGCGTTGGAGAACCACCTGAATTAATTCATCAAATTGTCGAAGCAACGGCGCCGTTGCTACCCTACCATAAACCTCGTTACTTAATGGGAGTAGGAACATATCAAGAAATGGCAATTGCAATCGCATCAGGTATAGACTTATTTGATTGTGTAATTCCAACACGATGGGCACGTCACGGAACAGCGATGATACAAGGAGAGCGTTGGAACATCAAGAATGCAAAGTTTCGTGAAGATTTTACACCCTTAGATGAAACTTGTCCTTGTTACACCTGTCAAAATTTTAGTCGTGCTTACCTATCACATTTGGTGCGTTGCCAAGAAATTCTCGCTTACACTCTACTATCCATCCACAACATCACCGAACTCATCCGCTTTACTCAAAAAATCCGTCAAAGCATAATAAACGGCACTTTTGCCACCGACTTCGCCAAATGGCTCAATAAAAGTTATGAATTAGGAGTTAGGAGTGATGAGTTTAATTACGATTCTTAACTTTTGTAAACTCAACACTTAGCACCTAGCACTCTGGTACTGATAACATGTTAAGATACATCTCAAATATTAAAGCTGTGTTGGATAGGTGGATTTAATTAACATGGAACCTACATTACTGTTGGCAAAGTTGCCTGAAGCATACCAAATTTTCGACCCATTGGTAGATGTTCTGCCAATTATCCCTGTATTCTTCTTACTATTAGCCTTTGTTTGGCAAGCTGCCGTAGGTTTTCGGTAAGTTAGTTTTAAATTAATAAATGCCCAGACAGGTAAATAATGCCTGTCTTATTTTTTGAATTAACTATTTACATAGCTTAATCTTACTTAATGTAAGTTAACACTTAGATATAATAGTGTACGAAGTAAAACAGACCGTTTGTGAGGTAATGGGTATGGGCAACATGAATTTCGTGAAGGAGAGTAAAGAAGTAATAGGAGCAAACGGTGCCAATTTGCGGCTTTCGGCAATGCAAAATGGGATAGATATATATAAAGTCTGGGGAAAAATGATGAACTGTGGTGGTTATGGACAATGCGGTACATGCATTGTGGAAATCACAGAAGGAATAGAAAATCTATCACCACGTACAGACGCAGAAAATCGAATTTTAAAGAAAAAGCCAGAAAACTACCGTCTAGCTTGTCAAACTTTAGTTAATGGGCCAGTTAGCATAGTCACCAAACCGAAATAAAACAAGCCTACTCTTTGAATATATTTTTGACCTCCACATTCTAGGAGCGTGGTATCCTAAAATTGTTAAGTGGATAACAGAGAGAGGCTTCGCTGCTATGCAAACTAATGATTTGGGGTTTATTGCGAGCATTTTGTTCGTATTGGTTCCTGCGGTCTTTTTAATTCTTCTTTACACCGTCACCGCAAGTCGTGAAGGTGGAAGAAAAGATTCTTAACTAAGAAACCTGGTTTCTTGAAGAAACCAGGTTTCTTATTGGAAATTAAGCTGATTCTGTACGTGCCAGTAACACTGGACACGTCGCATTAACACGAACATAGTCTGAAAGAGAGGCGCCTAACAAGCGGTCTAAATCAACAAAGCTTTTAGCAATAGAAGGACGACGGTCAGGAGACCCCATTAGTAATAGGTCTATATTATTTTCTTCTGCCAAGCGACAAATTTCTTGACCTGCTCGACCACTGGTAGTAGCAATTGCCTCTTGTCCAGAAGTACCACTACTCGAAACACAACGAACAGATACACCATACTTTTTAGCTTCAGCAGCAGCAGCAGCTAAAACAGGGTTATCAGCGGGATTAAATTCAGGTTTGTTAGATTTGCCCATCCAGTCGGTATTAACATTGGCAAGAAACAACTCTGCTCCTTTTAAATCTTGCATTAGGAACAAAGCTAACTTTAAGCAGTGTTTAGCAGAATCAGAACCATCCATTGCCACCATGACCCGGTTAATCTTTTTAACGTATATATCATCTTTAACCAATAGCATTGGACGTGATGATAATTGGAAAACGTATTGACTAACCGAGTTCGACAAAATTGACTGTAATCGCTTCAACCCACGCGAACCCATAATAATCAAATCCGCTTCGATTTCATCTGCCACTTGACAAACTACATCTTTGGGTTCACCTTGACGTAAAATCGAAGAAACGCGACTAGGGTCTAAGTTGAGGTACTGAATTGCATTTGCTAATATTTTGCCACCTTCTTCCCACTTAGCAGTCATGGACTCCGCAGTTGTTTGACCCGGTACTACGTGTAAAACAGTTATTTTCGCGCGCTTTGCTGCGGGTAATTCAGCAAAAGTTTTAAGCATTTCTTCTGCGTGTCCCAATCCGGAGACAGCTAGTAATATTTTTTCTATCATCTTACTTGTTTACGTTCACAGTTTGGGTAGTAATCGGGTTTTTGCGTAAATAGACACTATCAATTAACAGCCAAACCATTACTGGCTGCTTATTAATACATGTTTTGCTTATCTGTTTATTCACGCAGAATTATTGTTTATTTTGTTTGGGTTAAAGCAGATAAACTAGTTAAATTACAGGAGTAAATAGTTCCTTGCAAATGTACTATTTACAAGCTGTTATGCATTTATTCTTGAATTATGTTTATCCACTCACTTTTGAGTATACTCTATTATTTTCCACTATTAAGTTTAACAATTGTTATCTACGCTATTAGCCTTCATCTATATCTGCCAATTTTAATTAACCGAAATTATAAAATTTGTTGCAATTTGCACTGATAAAATAGCAACTAATTAACTTTTGTAAAAAATAAATCAAAGTTTTCTAGCTTTCTGTTATACAAATATTAAGTTTTCTTGAAAGTGTTTAAGATAGCTTCATATTAAAATTAATTAACAATACGAATCGCTTTGTTTATCTTGCAGCACAGGCATCTTATTGTGCAGTCAAAGTGATTATTTTTACCACAGAGACTATAAGGATACAGAGTAAGGAGAAATTGGCGAATTTCGGTTTGTAGACCGTTAAAACGCATATCACTTTCAAGTAGTAGAGTGTTTTATAAATTAATTTGAGTAGGACGGGCGGGGGATGCCCGTTCCACAAGATTTTGTGCTTTGAGGTTTTTAAGCTGCTACTGGCACCAACCCGTTATGACGAAGTAAAGGTTCGGTGCTTGGTTCGCGTCCTCTAAAGTTTTTGAAGACTTCCATTGGGTGTTTGCTTCCACCTAATGCGAGTACGGTTTCGCGGTAGCGTTTTCCTGTATCTTTTACTGCTGCTTCGTTTTCTAAACCTGCTTCTTCAAATGCGGCGAAAGCATCTGCACTTAATACTTCTGCCCATTTGTAGCTGTAGTATCCTGATGCATATCCACCTGCAAAGATGTGACCGAAGGCACATAAAAATGCATCTTCTGGTAAGGGTGGAATAACAGTGGTTGTTTTGGCAAGACGTGCGCGCAGGTCTTTTGCTTTTTCTTCACCACCTGGTTGATAGCTGTTGTGAAGTTCTAAGTCTACTAAGCTAAAGTGAACTTGGCGCAATGTTGCTGTACCGCTCATATAATTCTTGGCGGCGAGTAGCTTTTGGTAGTAATGTTCAGGTAATGTTTCGCCTGTTTCGTAATGTTTTGCCATGCCAAACAATGTTGGACGCTCGTAACACCAGTTTTCCATAAATTGGCTGGGTAATTCGACGGCATCCCATTCAACGTTGTTGATACCTGCTGCACTTACATAATCTACTTTTGTAAGCATGTGGTGCAAACCGTGTCCAAACTCGTGGAATAAAGTTTCGACTTCGCTGAATGTCATTAAGCTGGGTTTACCGTCAATTGGTGGAGTTTGGTTACATACCAAGTACGCTACAGGTAAACGAGTAGTGCTTGTACCATTTTGGGTTATCTTTGCCCGGTTAATACAAGTATCCATCCAGGCGCCACCACGTTTTTCAGCGGGACGACTATATGGGTCAAGATAGAAGTAAGCAATAGGGGAACCTGTATCATCAGATATTTGGAAGTAGCGAACATCCGGATGCCAAACGGGTGCTTGTCCATCAGCAGGGGTAACAGTTACACCAAATAATCTTTGTACTAACCCAAACAAACCATCAAGAACTTGAGGTAGTGGGAAGTAAGGACGCAATTCTTCTGCTGTAAAATCAAATTTAGCTTCGCGTTCACGTTCTGCCCAAAAACTAATATCCCAGTGTTTAAAGTCTGATGCTTCAGGGGCGCCTTTTGACGCTGCAAATTCTTTTAGTTCTTCTAATTCTTTGACTGCTGCATCATAAGAAGCTGCGCGTAGTTCTTCGAGTAATTTTTGTACAGCTTCGACACTTGGCGCCATTTTGCTCTTTAAGCTAACCTCGGCATAATTCTTATAACCCAGTAACTGTGCAAGTTCTTGACGTAATTCTAAAATACGCTCAATAAGAGGATTATTATCTAACTCACCTGAAGACGCGCGTGTTAAAAACGCTTTATATAGTTTTTCGCGTAAATCACGACGAGTACTATGCTGTAAAAACGGGCCATAGCTAGGAAAATCAAGCGTAATTACCCAAGGGCCATCTTCTGGTGTAGCATTTTCTTCTCCGGTAGCGCGCGCAGCTTGGGCAGCAAGACTTACTAAACTTGGTGGTAAACCTTGTATTTCGTCTTTGCTTGTTAACTTCAAACTGAAAGCTTTAGTCGCATCAAGCACATGGTTAGAAAACTTCGTCGAAAGTTCCGCTAACTGCATTTGAATAGCATTGAAACGTTCACGTGCTTGCGAGTCTAAACCAATACCTGATAGTTCAGCATCACGAATAGCGGAGTCAACAATACGCTTTTGAGCAGGTTCAAGCGTTGCCCATGTATCACTGTTACGTAGAGATTTAAAAGCGTTGTAAACAGGTTGACTTTGGCTCAGTTTGTTAGAAAACTGTACTACTTTTGGTTGAATTGTCTCATAAGCTTCACGCAACTCATTACTATTTTTAACACCCATGAGGTGACTTACGGCGCCCCAAGTCCAGTACAAACGTTCAGAAATTTTTTCCAATGGTTCAACTAAACCACTCCAAGTTGGCTGTACGTTACTTTCCAGCTTAGTAAGTTCCGCATCCAGTTCGGTTATCAACTCAGTTACCGCTGGTTCCACGTGTTCGGGTTTAATTTCTGAGAACGGTGGCAAACCGGAACCTTTCAATAAAGGATTATTAGATATAGTTGCTGTACTCATAGAAGTTGTGTGACGAAGCTAGCTCGAAATTAACTATCCTTATAATGTAGCGATTGTGGCTGAATTTTTAACTACGAGATTCCCGAACCAAACTAGCAACGGATGTAACGGATGATTTAATAAATATTATTGAATTTCTTGAAATGTAATTACAGAAATTCATTTTGAGGTGCCCACTCAAGAAGAACTGCTCAGAACAAATTAACCATTGTTACATCCGTTGCCAGTTGGACAAAGCGGTTAGGCACCACCGATAAACGCTTAATTTAAGTTTTTCTTGCGAGCAACATCTTGCCTAGAAAAATTAATCTCTCCCTTTTGGCTAATACTGATTTTAGTATTAGGGAAACTCCGTTTTGTTAAAGACCTGATTAAATCAATAGTTTGTCCGTACTTATCTACTTGGGGAATTCCGGTTTTATCTAATTGAATCGAATCAATTTTACCTGATACAAAATCACCATCTTGGTTTATTTTGGCTTCAAGAATTAGGGAGTCACCTTTTTCGGCAGTTGTTGAGAATGTTTTGTATCCTAAGAAGTTACCTAGGGAGTAAGCGATGAGTTTACCTTTGTATACTTCCATTGCGCGCGGAACGTGTGGACCATGACCTAAAATTAAATCGGCGCCTGCATCTACCATACTACGAGCGAATAATATAGAATTACCTCGGTTTTCTCCATAGAAATATTCGGTTGCGTTACGAACGTGGAGTGCATCACTACCTTCAGCGCCAACGTGCATTGATATAATAACTATCTTAGCTTTTTGCCTTGCTTGATTAACGAGTGCTTTGGCTTTTTGAATATCTTGAACTGTATTACAGTACTCGTAAAAACAAAATCCTATCCAAGCAACAGGAATATTCTTGACTTTAGTATAGAGAATCTGATTTTTGGCGCCTACTGTTTTTACCCCAGCAGCATTTAAATTATTAACTGTATCAGAAAACCCTTTTCTACCAAAGTCCATCGCGTGGTTATTGGCAACGCTCATTACATCAAAGCCAACTTGCGAAAACAAACTTGCATATTCTGGTGGAGAACGGAAAGCAAACACCGCTCCTTTTGTTGTATCTTTGGTAGTGTAAGGATGGTTTGTTAAAGTACTTTCGTAGTTACCAAATAGAATATCTGAATTTTTCAGCTTATCTCTAACTGGTTTAGGAAGAAGCTGGTTAGGATTTCTAGGAAGACGGTAATCTGGAAAATTTGTTCCAGCTACAATATCTCCAACAGCTTTGATTGTTATATATTTTTGTTCTACTTTCTCTGATGATTTTACGTTGTTGTTTATGTTAGTACTAGTAGGGAGAGAAAAAGACGAAGTTAAGAGTGAAATAACAGCTAAACCTGTAAAGTGAATAAAATAATTTTGTTTAAAAAAAGTCATAGATATACGCAGCTATAGCCAAGCTTCCCAATAGTCTGTAATTATTAAAACACCAGTAATTTGTTGTTTTCCGGAATGATGAACAACTGCTTGTGGAATGGGCATCCTTGCCCGTTTCTATGTTTAGGCAGGCAAGGATATCTACCCCACAATAAAATTTTGGAGACTTTTTGTTTAAAAGTTCCTGAAATATTAAACTGAGTTTTGTTAAAATTGTATTTATTTAATTTGCAATATAGTTGAGTGAAGATACGTATTTTATTAAATATTATCAGAGAATATATATAATGTTTTTACGCAACAGTGGAAAAATATAAACGGTGCAGTTGACTATGCAATTTGAATTGACAATAATTCTTAAGTTCCGATGGGAAACAAGTTTTAACGCGAGATAGGTACAATACTATCCGGGTGTGGCGCCTTGATAACTTAGATGGGTTAATTACCAGAGGTTGCGACTGGTTGCAAGATTATCTCGCTACTCATCCTACTGCACGGGAAAGATTAAAAGTGTGTAATACAAAAATCTAAAGTACAACTGCAGAATATATTAACTCTTGTAATAAGTCTTATGGGATGCCCACTCCACAAGAGAGAGGATACAATAAGCAGCTTGGGAATCATTTGAGTATGCTTGTAATAGAGGTGAAAGTATTACTAACGTTCATATTAATAATTTTGAACTATACAGTAAAAAACGTTAAATATTAAGCTTCTGCGAGATAATAGCAAACATATGTACTAAGAAAGAGGCAGATAAACAAATGGCACCAGAAACCGCCGTAACTGAAAAAACTGTAGAGGTTTTGCAAGAATCTGTGAACTGGCATCCATACCATTAATTTTAAGCACTAAAGTGTCTTAGTACGAGTACGAATTACGAATTACGAATTATAAATGTTTAATTTTCGGAGATTGAGCGAATGTCTCGTAATACAGTAAATCCTGGACTTTTTGCAAAAGATAGTAAACAATTATTTCCACTCAAATATACAGAAGTAGGCGCCAAAATTTCTGGAAACGTTGCGCGCGTAGAAGTGACACAAACTTTTGAAAACCCTTTTATAACACCATTAGAAGCTGTTTATGTATTCCCACTACCTGATGAGTCAGCAGTGGATGAGATGGAGATTAAAGTTGGTGACAAAATAATTAAGGGAAGTATAAAAAAGCGACAGGAAGCACAGGAAATTTACGATAAGGCGAAGAAAGAAGGACGTACTGCTGGGTTGTTGGAGCAGGAACGAGATAATATTTTTACTCAGTCTTTGGCTAATATTCTGCCGGGTGAACAAATTGATGTCACGATTCGTTACACAGATAGTTTAAAGTTTGATGCGGGAAGTTATGAGTTTGTTTTCCCGATGGTGGTTGGACCAAGGTATATTTCTGGAGAGTTAATACCCTCAACTACTGATACTGATTTAGTGCCTGATGCTTCGCGAATTACTCCACCTGTGATTCCACCTGGAATGCGTACTGGGTATGATATAAATGTGACTGTAGAAATTCATGCAGGTGTTGTTGTTACTGAGATTAAATCACCTTCGCATCAGTTAGAAATAGAATATGTTGGTGAAGTTACACGGGTGAAGCTGAGTGTTGAAGATACTATCCCGAATAAGGATTTTATTTTACGTTACCAAGTTGCTCAACGTGAAACGCAATCAACTGTATTAACTCAAGTTGATGAGCGTGGTGGGCATTTTGCGGTTTATCTAATTCCAGCT
Source organism: Calothrix sp. PCC 7103 (assembly GCF_000331305.1). Classification (GTDB taxonomy): domain Bacteria; phylum Cyanobacteriota; class Cyanobacteriia; order Cyanobacteriales; family Nostocaceae; genus Dulcicalothrix. The sequence goes on from NZ_KB217478.1 coordinate 4,611,256, forward strand.
TTGGAATATCAACCAAGTCAAATCGTTCCTAAAGATGTTGTATTTTTAGTTGATACATCTGGTTCACAGTCCGGCGCCCCTTTGCAGCAATGTCAGGAGTTAATGCGACGTTTCATTAATGGCTTGAACCCTGATGATACTTTTGCAATTCTTGATTTTTCTGACAAGGTTAGGCAATTATCAAAGGCACCGTTAAACAATACTCCTGAAAATCGTACTTTAGCTATTGACCACATTAACAAGCTCAAAGCATGTGGCGCCACGGAAATGCTCACTGGAATTACTGCTGCTATTAATTTCCCGGCGCCTATTGGGCGATTGCGAACAATAGTACTGTTGAGCGATGGCTATATCGGTAACGAGAATGATATTTTGGCAGAGGTGCAAAGTAACCTTAAAGCAGGAAATCGTTTATATAGCTTTGGTGCAGGTAGTTCAGTTAATCGTTTTTTACTCAACCGCATAGCAGAAATTGGGCGAGGTGTTTCATATATTATTCGCCATGATGAAAAAACTGACGAAGTTACAGAAAAGTTCTTTCGCCAAGTTAGTAATCCAGTACTGATGAATATTGAGATTACGTGTAACGGTGAAGGTGAAGCAGGCGTTATTTATCCTGCACAGGTGCCTGATTTATTTGCTGAACAACCTCTAGTTCTGTTTGGACGTAAAAAAGATGGTAATTCTGTAAATCTTAGTATTAGTGGAATAACTGCAAACTGCGAAACATATAAAAAGGTGTTTGACATTAACTTTGATGCAAATGGAAATCCTGCTATTGCCCAGTTATGGGGACGTGCTTGTATCAAAGCATTGATAAACGAAATGTTTGCATACGAAACAACGGTCAAAACTCAAACAGTAAGCGATATTGCTTTAACTTATAAATTATTGTCGAAGTACACTGCTTTTGTAGCAGTTAGCGAGGATGTAAGAGTTAATCCTGATAGTGGTAAGTTAGTTACAGTTGAAGTACCTGTAGAAATGCCTGAAGGTGTTGAATACGATGGTATTTTTGGTGGTTTTGCAGAAGCTGAGTCTGCTGAGTCTACTCGTGGAGCAGGTATATTCTACCTTGCATCTCCGGCGCCTGCTTCCTATGAACAACCAGAGTTTCTAAGAAGAAAACGCAGTATCTCTACTAATTTACCTGCTCAACCAGCAACACCAATAAATCCTCAACTAGAAGTTATTAACATTACTGGTTTAGAACCGTCGATAGCTGCTACGCTGACCAACTATTTACAAAGCAAAGAGTTACCCACTGGTTTTAATGGCAAAGTTGTTGTAGAACTCCAACTTAGTAAGGGACGTGTTCAACAAGTTAGTTTCGATGAAGATGCTTCAACTTTAAATTCTGCCAAAATTTTAGCTGCCATTAGGCGCTTGCTCGTATCCTGGCAATCACCAAACCTTACAGCAACAGTGCATATAATTATACAAATAAATTCTTAAATCCCTCTTGTGGAACAGGCATCGTGCCTGTTGTGACATCTAGGGCGGGTTTACTTATATCCTGATAAATAGTACAAAATTTAGGTTAACCCGCCCGTACTCGATGTTGCAATTTAAATATTCTTCGTTAATTGAGGCGCCTGTTGAAGTTGTCTGGCAATTCCATGAGCGCGCGGATGTATTAAAATTACTCACTCCACCTTGGCAACCTATTCAAGTTGTTCGTCGCGAAGGTGGTTTGGGTGTTGGTGCTATTACAGAATTCCGAATGTTTTTAGGCCCGTTACCTTTAACTTGGTTGGCACGACACACTGAGTATGAACAGTACCGTTTTTTTACTGATGAACAGCTTTCAGGTCCATTTGAGTTTTGGCAACACCGACATTTGTTTGATACTGAACGTAATAAAACTAGATTAACTGATGCTATTTCGTTTTCTATGCCTGGTGGTGAAACTTTTGAATTTATCAGTGGTTGGGTAGTACAAGCTCAACTCGAATCTACGTTTCGCTATCGTCATGAAATAACTAAGCGAGAATGCGAAGCGTCAGGAGTGTAAAGTGCTGAGTGCTGAGTACTTAACCGAAAAATTATATTTTATTTCTTTTTATTAAAGAATATATGAACGTCTAGGGTATTTAGTTGCTCTAGACGCTTTTTTTGACGATACTAACTCAATCATCACAACAGTAAAAATACTTATACAACCCTGAACTTCTTTAATCTTGATTTAAATTCGCTCCGTAACATTACTTTAATAAATCTTTAAAATTAATATGTTGTTGAGTAAATCCCCTTGGCGCCTCGGATTCAATCTGACTTGTTTTGGTATATTGGCTTCGCAGTTTTTTCCTGTAACTCGAACTATGGCTGAGTCGTATATATTACAGTTCAGTGAAGCAATGGGAATTTGCCCAATTCAGAACTCCTTTCCTAAGCGCAGCTTTGAGAGTTCAAAATACAAGGTTTATATCTGTTTAGGAGATACTAAAAATCCTTTAGGTTATTACGTGCGCGTCACAAAGAGCGATGATATAAAAATTACACTGCCCATTGCCCGTAAGAACGGTGAGACTTATATCGCGAAACTAGGGGAAATTAGTTATATCGTTTCGCCTTATGAGTTTATGGTAAATAAGTTGGGGCGTATTCTAAATCGTGACAGAGTAACTAGCGCAATTTCTGGTAACGGGCAACTTCTTGTCAGCGCTTGTCCACAAGGGGAAAATGTTCTTATTGAGGCTGTGACTAAAAGCTTTATTGTATATATATGTGGCAACGATAAACCCGGAAGTTATGTTGGTGTAGCAAGAATGGGTAATGAAAAAGTTACTATTCCTTTACGGAATATTAAAGCTGATGGCGCCTTTGAAAAACAAAACTATGTAGCAGTTAAGGGTAATACTCGTTTTTTCTTAACTCGTGAGACTTTGGAAATAATGGTAGGTGATGCCACCATTGTTAAAGAAAAAGTGATTAGGTGGCAATAGTAAGTGCTAAGTGCAGTGTTTTAACTCTTTAATTTTAAGTTTGTGTTTCGTACAGACATAATTAATCACGTCTCGACTCAGCACTCAGCACTTTCCACTAATTTAAGTGTCTTTATTTTTGAGGGCTTGTCGCGAAGCCCATTGCAGTACACCTGGAAAAAGACGATACGTGAGTTGTGAGACGTTAGCAGAACCTACCATTACCTCTGATTTTTGATTGCTTACTGCATCCCAAATTGCATTTGCGACATCTTTGGGTTTCTCTACGACCGGAACATTTGTAATTTGACCTAATTGTTCACGACGTTTCTGCGTGTCTTCTTCATCTTTACCGCGAAAGATTGCTCGCTCTAAAAGACTACTAGCTATTAAGTTTGGGTAAATACCACAAACCTGAATACCTTTTGGTTTCAATTCTGCTTGCAGTGCTTCGGTTAACCCTGTTACAGCAAATTTACTAGTACAGTATGCTGCCATATAAGGTGTAGGTACTTTCCCACCTATTGAACTCAGATTGACTATTGTTCCAGTTCCGCGTTCAAGGAAATGCGGTAGTAGCGCGTTTATTGTATGGATATATCCCCACAAATTCGTATCGATGATTCGATGCCAGTCATCTAATGAAAAATCCTCTACTGTTCCTGTCGCGAATATACCAGCATTATTTACCAGTACATCAATAGTGCCAAAATGCGCTAATGCTTTTTCTACAAGCGTTTTAACTTGCTCGGAGTCACGAACGTCGCAAACAACAGTCAAAACATCATTGTTGTTACCAAGATTTTTTATTTCTTGCGCTGCTGCTTCCAGTACCTCGGGTCTGCGTGCAGCTAGTACTAAGTTATATCCTTTGCGTGCGAACAAAAGTGCAGTCTGTTTACCTATTCCTTGTGAGGCGCCTGTTATTAGTATTGTTGGACTCATAATAATTTTTCTAAAAGTACACTTTTATAAGTTTGGTGAACTAGCTGATATAAACCTTCTCGCTAAAGTTAGATAAAATTCTAGAAACCGGGTTTCTTCCCTGAAACTTGTAATAAAAATAAAGATTTGTCTGCGACAATGAATGCGTAGACACCCGGTTGATTAGTTAAAGTTTTACAGAGTTTCGCGAAGCATTATATATTTATGTTAAATATATTTGATATTTTTAATACTTATTAAATTTGTACGATGTCGCTCCCATCAGCTTTAAGAATGACAAAGTAGTATCCAAAAGTTACAAATATATGATTTTCTTTAAGATAAATTTTGAAACTACAGACAGAGAGTTAAATTCTGATAAATACTTAGTATTAGAGTAAACGTTAATTTTTTTTATAGTGAGTTATACAAAATACTTAGCCCAGCCGCAAAAAAATGTTAACATTTTTACGTTAGTACTCAATAACTACCTTACATCAATGCAACAAAAATCAATTGTATATCCATCACAAATACCTTTTGAAAATAGTATACATCCTTACCGAGGGATAATTACAGCTATTGCTATTATTGGTATATGGACAGTTAGTTTAATTTTATTAATGACTGTAAATGTTCAAGAAACTAATATAATTGCTTTAGTTACTGCTGTGTTATGGCAAACTTTTTGTTACACAGGAATTTTTATTACGACACATGACGCAATGCATGGAGCAGTTAGCTCTCATAATATTAAATTAAATCATTCTATCGGTTTACTATGTCTATTTTTATACGGTGCATTATCGTATAAAACACTGCTCAAAAAACACTGGCAACACCATCAACGTCCTGCAACCGCAGATGACCCAGATTTCCACGATGGAAAGCACCAAAATATTATTGCATGGTATTTACATTTCATGAAGGGGTATTGGAGTTGGAAGCAAATTATTATAATAACGATTGTTTATAACTCACTTGCTTACCTTGCCCATATACCACAAATAAATCTTATTTTATTTTGGGTAACACCTTCATTACTAAGTTCACTACAATTGTTTTATTTTGGTACATTTGAACCTCATAGTGAACCAATTACTGGATACACAGATTCATCTCATACCCGTACAATTTCTCGTCCTGTGTGGTTATCTTTTTTAACTTGCTATCATTTTGGATACCATGAAGAACATCATCAATATCCGAATGTCCCTTGGTGGCAGTTACCTAAAGTTCATAATGCTGACTCGTTGCAATTATCGGATGTAAACTCGGACGTAGACAAAGATAAGCAAGAGGACCAAACAGCGGCGCCAGTGCAATAAATAGATATAATTGTCCCATCTGCTCTTTATTCCAGTTGCGACGAGCTATATCATCATCAAGAATACTCGTTGGAAACAATAGATATAATAAGCAGAAAGCAAGACTCATTCCATGAATGAATTTATCCTCCATGAACTGGTTAATGAAATTATCCCAGTTACCAAAAATAAAAGCGTAAATAAATATACCAAGAGTTGTAACCGTTAGGGAGTAAGCAAAAAAGCGCGAGTCGAGAAAGTTTAAAAATTTATCTTTCTCACCAGTAAAGCTTTGATTCGATTCGCGTAACGCCAAATACGGTATTAAACCTATAACACCCGATGCTACCGAAGCAATGGCGAAAGGATAAAATCGTATCGATTGCATTCGACCATCAAAAAATAACAGACTACTATATATAAGTAGCCAAATTCCCACAAGAGAAAATAATGATAAAATAACGGGGTTTACCTGCGTCCATTGAAGCGTAAGAATATTAACTAACAGTTTTATAGTCGCTTCTAGATGCAGTGGTGGGGCAAGAAAAACTACATAAACAATAAATCCTGCCCATAATAACCATAATGCACTCCGATTCATAAGATTTTTTATTTTATATTGTAGCTGGTTTTTGTGGACTGTGATTAATGCTGCTACCGACTTCGGGTAAAGGTTTTCTTACACATAAGTATATCAAGGCGCCAAATAACGGAACTAATGCGGTTAACCAAAATAATCCTTTATTATCAGTCATTCCCCTACGTGTCATATCGTCTTCAACTAAACTAGAAAATAACAAACACAGCAAGCAAAAGTCTAAACTCATAACATGAATAAAGCGACTTGTTTGCCATTGCTGTACAAAGTCACCCCAGTTTCCTTGGCTAATTCCATAAAATACTATAATACTTGCACCAATTGATAATAGAATTGCTGTGATACGAGAGTCTAATATTTTTATAAAAGCATTTTTTTGACCGACAAATTCGGGGTTAGGTGTACGTAAACCGAGGTAAGGTAGTAAAGCAAAGGCGCCTATTCCAAACGAAAACGTTGCAAATGGCCAAGCTGTTACTTTTTGTCCTCTACCATCAATAAATACCAAACACGCATAAATCATGGGCCATACTCCCATGATATTGAATAAAGCAGTTACCAAAGGATTAATTCCTTCCCATTGACCAGTCGATAGATTTTTGATTAATTCAAATGTGTCGGGTTGGTCAGGAGGTGCGAATATAAAGGCGTAGGTAGTAAATCCTAGCCAGATTAACCAAAATGTTATTTTTCTTAGCATATATAGATAATACTTGTTGATTACAACAGCTTATCTATCTTAGGTGATATTTTTTATTTATAATCGGATGGTGGGCAGTGCCCACCCAGCCCTTTCAACTAACTAATCGCTTCGCTGAGATATTCTGAGGCAGCAGTTACAACCGCAATGGCATTTTCGTAATCTAATCTTGTTGGTCCAAGTACTCCTATACTTCCTACGGGTACAGAACCACGTCGGTAGGTGGATGATATTAATGTACACCCACGTATTGGTTCTAATGGATTTTCGGTGCCAATGCGAATTGTGATTTTTGGTTTACCTGGTTCTTCTAATCCATCGGTTTCTTCAAAAATTAGGCGCCAAAGTTGCTCTTGTTCTTCTTCTAAAAGCTGAATAATCGTTTGTACTTGCTGTAACTGCGAAAATTCAGGTTGACGCAATACCTCAGAAACCCCACGTACCATAATTTGTGTACGTTCAGAGGCAACTTTACGATGGTTTAATTCTGATAGCGATGTTTTTAAGAATTCTCCGTAATGATGAAATTCACGGTCGAGTTGTGTCCAGTCAAGGTTTGCTAACTCAAGGGTGCTTTTTCCACGCAAATGACTGTTCAAAAAATTAGAAACTATCTGCAACTCACGGTCTATTAACTCCGCATCACGCTTGCTTCCATCGGGTGCTGGTGGGATGTCTAATAAAGTGGAGTGCGTCTCATACCCCTCTGTTACCACTATTAACATTACTTTCCCAGCCTCGATCTGCACCAGTTGCAAGTGACGCAACACGGCACCGCCATTTTGTGGCATTGTAATTAATGTTATGCAACCGCTCAAAGTCGAAAGTATTTGCGCTGCACCATGCAATAGCGCTTCTAAACTCCAATCTTCCCACTTTAAACGTGTTTGTAACGCTTGCTCAACTTGTAAAGTTATCGCTTCACTTGGCGCCGTTAAATTGTTTACATAAATTCGATATCCTGAATCTGAAGGGACTCTACCCGCTGAGGTATGCGGTTGATAGAGTAACCCAGCTTTCTCAAGCACCCCCATCACATTCCGAATTGTCGCAGAGCTAACACCAAGATTATACTCTTCTAGCAAGGCTTTTGAACCAACTGGCTCGGCTGTGGCAATGTAGTGTCGCACCGTTGCCCAAAGTATATGCTGTTGTCGATTTGTTAATTGAACTGGCATAGGATGTGTTTACTGAAGGCAAATCTTAATTAAAAAGTTTTAAAGCTTAAATCTATCTGACAATATTCGGGTACGTAGAATCTAAAATACTAATGCCAAGATTAATATTTCATTAAGAAAGATACCAAATCTATCCCCGATTTTTAAGAAAAGTCAAATAAAGTTACATTTGTATATAGTAATTTAGTTTTTACTACAATATTATGTATATTATGATGCCATGCCTATGGAGACTTCGTTAGTACTAGTAGATGCAGCAGCCTTACTAGCCCTTACGTTTAATCTACACATATAGATGAATAAATGACCATCTACTAAAAGTAAGGTCTTTTTACTTACTGCTATTCAATTGTGCGAATTGAGACTTTATTCGTTGATATACTATATATAATTTCATAAGTGGTTGCAAAACGCTGTATTGTTAAATACTAAAATACACGTCTGTTTATGCTTACTGCCTCAGTAATAATGCTGGGTATCACGGTCTAAAGGTAAATATTATATAAGTATAACGTAGATAAAATCATTAGTACTGAGGAATAGAAGGGTCAACTAAGCTTGAATAAGCTGCTATACCACCTGTAACATTTTTTACATTTTTAAAACCTTGATTTACAAGCCATTGGCACATTTGAGCGGAACGAACACCATGATGACACAGCACAAGGGTTTCCGATTCGCAATCAAATTGTCTATGTATCTGCTCTCCCCAAGCTGCAAATTCACTCAAAGGTAAGTTGACAAAACCGTCAATTCGAGCGATATCTATTTCTTGAGGTTCACGAACATCAATCAGCTGAATCTTGTCGGCGCCTGATAACAAGCGTTCTTGTAATTGTTCGACGCTAACTTGAGAAAAGGGTGAGTCTGGATATTGCGCCATCTTGCTACTTAACTTTTTATTAACCACTATTTTTCCTATCTTTACACAAATAGCTTCGTTACTTCATATCTTTTCCCTACATTTTCTTATTCCAAGACCCCTTTCCCCTTTCCTCTTTCCCCTTTACCCTTAAAGTTGTTGGCAGTGGGTAATAGAATATATGACGAAATCATATATACGTCTTTTTGCAGTCAGTTTGGTTATGGTGCTTTTGAATGTGACATGTTGTGCTTCTGTATTGGCAGCAAGTCCATTTGGTAAAGCAAGTGTAACAGAAGCATCCCTCTCAATATTCGTATCAAAGCAGGCGCCTGTAATGATATCTATATTGAATCCAGAAAAGTTACAGTCATTAGATAAAGGTGAGAACTCGTTCCTGAAAAGCGATTTTTTCAAAAATTCTGGCATTGATTTTCGTAAAGACGTTCAACCTTGGCTAGGAAACGAAGTTACACTTGCTGTCACTAGCTTAGATTTTGACCGTGACCCCGATAATGGTAAGTCTCCTGGATATTTGCTCGCAATGGCAACTAAATCACCAGAAAAAAGCCGAGAGTTTGTACAGTTATTTTTCTCGAAACGAGTTTTAGCAGGCACCGACTTAAGTGTGGAAGAGTTTGCAGGTATAAAAGTTATCTCTGATGTTCCAAAAGGTAAGGAAACGCTAGCGGGTGCAGTAGTTGGTGATAAATATGTTTTGTTTGCTAACGATGCCAAAGTGCTGCGTGAAGCAATAAATAACGCTCAAGCACCCGATTTAAGTTTAACTTCGTCGAAGAAATATCAAGATATTAGTCAACTATCAGCAAAATCTTATGGTGCAGCGTTTTTAAATCTTCCAATTGTGGCAGAATGGCTTGGTTTGAAGCTACCTATACAACACTTTGATGAGCAACTTGTAACTTTGGCACCAGTTTCTAAAGGTTTGCTTGCTCAAACAGTAGCACTACCTACTCAACAAATGAAGGCGCCGTTAGAGTTATTATCAAAACCTGTAAATGCGCTCAAATATATTCCAGCAAACGTTGGTATTGCTGTTGGTAGTAGAAACTTAAACGCTTTACCTGAAAGTAATTTGGCATTATTTTGGCAGCAACTAAGAAGTGCGTTAGAAATTAAGCTTAATATCAAGGATATTGTGCAACAAGACGCAGAAGTTCAGAAGCTTTGGGGAATAGACTTACCCAAAGATATCTTTGATTGGGTACAGGGTGAATATGCTATTGGCTTGATATCATCTCAACAATCACCTGAATGGGTTTTTGTTACCGAAAAGACGTCTTCTACACAAGAGGGTATCGCAAAACTCGATGCAATAGCAGCTAAAAACGGCTTAAGCGTTACAGAGTTCAACCTACTTGACCAACATATTGTTGCTTGGACACAGTTAAAAGCTGCCAACTCCAGTAAAAATGGAACTAAACCATCTTTTAGTATCGAAGCAAAAGCTTACGGAGTACATACAACTTTAGATAACTATGAAATTTTCACTTCATCCTTAGAGACTATGTACGAAATTCTCTCAATCAAGAATAATACATTATTAGAAAACCGCAATTTTAAGAATTGTATCGCTGCGCTTCCTGAAACAAACGCTGGTTATGTTTACATTGATTGGGCAGCTAGTCAAGGTATTTTAGAGCGTCAGTTACCTGTACTTAAACTGCTCAAAGTAGTCGCAAAACCTTTCTTCAAAAATTTGCGCTCATTAACCGTCACTAATTATGGTGATGATGCTAACTCACTCCAAGGTGATGTATTTTTTCAACTTGAAGAATGAATAAAAGAGTAGAAAGTGCTGAGTGCGGAGTACTTTTCATTCAGAACTCAGCACTTTTTACTTTTTTATTGTGACAGATTAACATCTGACACAGCCCTTAAGTTCTTAAAGGTTTTTTCTAGTTATGATATGTATATAACTTTACTCATACACCGTTCAAGGGCTGCTATGAACAAATGTCAATATCGACTATTGTCAGCCTCGCGAATCAACCAATTCCTGCGTAGGAAGGCTTGGTCAAAAGGCGGATGGCTTTTGGGTATACTTACGGTCATTAGCTCATTTCCAGTAATGGCTGATACGGCAAACTTTGGTACTATTAGTTTGGCGCCAGGTTTTGATAGCACCACAGCTTCATTATCAGGGTATACAGGTGGTTCTTATTCGCTATCCGCAATAACCAACCGCGATGCCAACAACAAAGCTTGTATTGGGTTTGCCGACCCAACACCCGACCATATAGTAGTTTTACAAAAAAATTTTTCTAATTTAAGAATTACTGTAGATAGTGATGGTTCAGATACCACACTTTTAGTTCAGGCGCCAGACGGTAAAATTTACTGTGGTGATGACACTGGTAGACGTAAAGATGCCAGCGTTGCATTAAACCAATTGAAACAAGGAAGTTACAAAGTATGGGTGGGTACTTTTAACCCAGGTGCCAAACTCAATTACACCTTAACTGTACAACAACCTTAGTAGGGTGGGCAGTGCCCACCTTACTTATGATTTTGGATTTAATTCTCTCAATCTAGCCTTCGCATCATTATAATTACCTTCCTCCCCCTTATCTTGAAATAACTGTGCAGCTTTATTAAAATCACTAATAGCCTTAGCCACGTTTCCCAAATTAGTAAAGACTAATCCGCGATTATAATAAGCCAAAGGATACTCAGAATTTATACTAATAGCTTTTGTATAGTCTTTAATCGCATCTTGCCAAAACCCACGCTCAAGATTCGCGTTTCCTCGGTAATTATAAGCTGATGCATTCTCTGGTTCTAATGCAATAGCTTTGTTAAAATCAGCAAAGGCGCCTGTGACATCATTATTTTTCAAGCGAAAGTTACCCCAATGAATATAGGTGTCAGGATATTTATCATTGAGTAACAACGCTTGACTATAATCATTATAAGCTTTTTCAGGGTCGGCTAAATCACTATATACATTACCTCTTGCTAAATATGCTTTGATGTACTTAGGATCTATTTCAATAGCTTTGGTAAAATCTTTCTTAGCTGCTTGTTTTTGATTTAGCTCATAGTAATTTAAACCACGTTCATAATATAATTCGGCATTTTCTAGTTGTAGCGCTACTGCTTGGTCAAAATCTTTACCAGCACCAAGCTTATTACCCTGTTTACGAAACATTTTTGCACGCTCGACATACGCTACAACAAGTTCAGGGTTGAGCGAAATAGCTTTATTTATATCCTCGAATGCGCGCTGCCTATCTTTAATTTTATTACGCGCAAGTCCACGCGCATAATAAAATTCGCTATTTTTAGCGTCAAGTTTAATAGCTTGATCATAATCGGTAATGGCGCCGATATAATCACCTAACGAATAAAGACTAAAACCACGGTCGTAGTAACAGTTTGCGTCTTTAGGGTTAAGTCGAATTGCTGCACTAGAATCTACTACAGACTTATTATAATCACCTAAGCGGTAATATGAATCTCCGCGTCGATTATATGCTGCTGCATAATTGGGATTTATATCAATTGCTTCGCTGAAGTTTGTAATTGCAGCTTGATAATTTTGAGCCTCGTATTTCTTTATACCTTGTTGGTAAAATTTTTCAGCTTGACTGATATCTTTAGGTTGGATAAGAATCCAGCTAATTATTCCTACAATTATAAAGCTTGCGGCGCCTACAAGTAAAATTAAAATAATTTGTGCTTTGCGCTCTTGTTTGATACTAAAATACTTATCTTGTAATGGTCTAATATCAATTAAAGCATCAAGAGCAGATTGATAACGACATCGAGAATCGAGCTTAACCATTTTATTGATAACATGCGCTAGCTTGCGGCTAACTTTGGGACTGCGATGGCGCCAACGGATTTCACCTGTGATAAAGTTTCTAGGACTATTTATTCCAGTAATTTCACTTGCTGGTAAATTTGTTAACATCGAAATAGCAATTATCCCTAGAGCATAAATATCACTATTAAATTGTGTGCAGCCATGAAACTGTTCCATTGGCATATACTCAGAAATGCCAAGGTTGTAATTAATAGCTCCTTCATTACTACCAAAATCAATTAATACATACTGCTTATCTAACTCGCGTTGAATAATATTACTTGGTTTAATATTACGGTGAATTACCCCTTGACCATGTACAGATACTAAAATCTTTAGTAAACTCAAAAAAATGCTTACTATCTCTTCTTCTGTTGAGTGTATTTGTTTCTCTATTTTGTGACTAAGAGAATTACCTTTAATAAACTCCTTTAACAAACAAAATTCTTTACTTTCTATCCAGTAAGTAAATATTTTCTGAATTCTGTCATGTTCCTGTGCGATTTCTTGTAAAATATGAGTTTCTCTATGCAACGAATTTCTTACATCATTTAAATCTTGTTCTTTTGAATTATTTATAAATATTTTTTTAAATATATAATAGGTGGAATTTTTCTCCTCTATATCAGCGACAATATAGTTTTCACCCACTTTATCTTGACTCAATACTTGGATAATTCGGTAGCGCAAACCTAAGAGTTGAGACATTGGTAATATCTATATAGTTACTTCCTTTCTTATTTTAAGGAACTCTAATAAAATGAAATTATTGGAGTGTGTTTTAAAGAACATTCTTATTTAATGATTTACAATATTTAAAATCCCCCCTTACGCGCGGGGGGCGAGTGTTAAGTAATTATTCGCACAATGTCAATAGAGTTTTTACTTAAATGACATGAGAAAAACAATAAGATTATTTTTCTTGAACAACCGTGGTGGGAAATCGATGGAGAAGCCAAAATAGAAACACAAGCTCTAATATATAAAGTCTTAGTTCAAATACAGGAGTCTGTACAAAAGTGGTTTTACAAGCACAAACAAGCAATTACGAGACTAAAACTCAAGAAATTGCTAAACAGCTTCTCGCAGCTACCCAAGAAAATCGTTCATTTTTGGCAAATCTCCGCGACCAAATGCGCTGGGATGATAAATTGCTAGCTTGGGCAATGAGTAATCCCGGTTTACGGGTGCAGTTATTCCGTTTTATTGATACTCTACCTGCGTTACATGATAAATCTGAAATTGCCGCGCATTTACAGGAATATCTTGGTGATGAGTCGGTAGAACTACCTGCGGCGCTCAAAGGCATGTTAAACTTTGCTAATCCCAATTCGGCGCCAGGTCAGTTAGCAGCAACTACAGTTATTACAGCGACCGAAACATTAGCGCATAAGTATATTTCTGGTGAAAACACTAAACAGGTGTTGAAAACCATTGAACGTTTGCGTAAAGATAAAATGGCGTTCACGGTAGATTTACTCGGTGAAGCTGTTATTACCGAAACCGAAGCAGTATCTTATCTTGAGCGTTACATCGACTTGATGCAACAGTTAACCGAAGCGTCTAAGAATTGGAATAAAGTTCCATTAATTGACGAAGCTGATGGAGTCTCAATACCCCAGGTACAAGTATCGGTAAAATTAACCGCGTTTTACTCGCAGTTTGACCCGTTGGATGCTACGGGTAGTGAAGAAAAAGTTAGTGAGCGCGTTAGAATTTTACTACGACGTGCAGCAGAACTCGGTGCCTCTGTTCACTTTGATATGGAACAATACGCTTACAAGGATATTACTTTTAGTATCCTCAAGAAGATTTTGATGGAAGAGGAGTTTCGTACCCGAACGGATGTGGGGATGACGGTTCAAGCTTACCTTCGTGACAGTGAGCAAGATGCACGTGATTTAATCGCTTGGGCAAAACAGCGAGGATATCCGGTTACAATTCGTTTAGTGAAAGGCGCCTATTGGGATCAAGAAACGATAAAGTCGATGCAAAAGCATTGGCAACAACCAGTTTACAACGATAAAGCCGCAACCGATGCCAACTTTGAAGCAATAACTCAGTTACTGCTCGAAAATCATCAATATATATATGCTGCTATCGGTAGTCATAACGTTCGCTCTCTTTCCCGTGCCATAGCTATTGCCGAAAGTTTAAATGTAAAGAAACGCAGTTTTGAAATGCAGGTTCTTTACGGAATGGGAGATAAAATTGCCAAATCCCTCGCTGATAAAGGCTATAGAGTACGAGTGTATTGTCCTTATGGTGAATTACTGCCTGGAATGGCGTATTTAATTCGTAGGTTACTAGAAAACACTGCGAATAGTTCGTTTTTACGCCAAAACATGGAAAACCGACCAGCAGAGGAATTATTAGCGGCGCCTAAAGTTAATCTAGAAAAAGACACGATACATAATACCAACACAAACGGGTTTGTTGGTGCCGCAGATACAGACTATTCGCTTGTGGATACCAGACAACGTGCGTCATCGGATTTGACTAAAATCAAAAACAACCTTGCAAAAACTTATTTACCTTTAATTAACGGTGAGTACGTGCAAACCGACGAAGTTGTAGACTCGGTGAACCCATCGAATAAAAGCGAAGTTGTTGGTAAAATTGGACTTGCCAGCATTGAACAAGCTGAAGCTGCAATGAAAGCTGCCGCAAATGCATTTAAAGTGTGGCGAAAAATACCCGTAAGTGAGCGTGCAGCAATATTGCGGAAAGCAGCAGACTTAATGGAAAATCGGCGCCCAGAATTATCAGCATGGATAGTCTTAGAAGTGG
Organism: Calothrix sp. PCC 7103; assembly: GCF_000331305.1. Lineage (GTDB taxonomy): Bacteria > Cyanobacteriota > Cyanobacteriia > Cyanobacteriales > Nostocaceae > Dulcicalothrix. Next base: position 4,626,368 of record NZ_KB217478.1, read on the forward strand.
GTAAACCCGTTCGAGAAGCTGACGGTGAGGTTTCAGAAGCAATTGATTTCTGCCGCTATTACGCGCTAGAAATGGAGCGGTTAGATAAAGGTGTTAATTATGACATCGCAGGTGAAACAAATAGATATATCTATCAACCACGTGGTATTGCCGTAGTTATTTCACCGTGGAATTTTCCACTTGCCATAGCAGCAGGAATGACATTAGCTGCGTTAGTAGCAGGAAATTCAACCATACTCAAACCAGCAGAAACATCTTCGGTAATTGCTGCTAAATTCGCCGAAATTATGGTTGAAGCAGGAATACCCAAAGGTGTATTTCAATATTTACCTGGTAAAGGTTCTAAAGTTGGCGCCTATTTAGTTAATCATATAGATACACACATCATCGCTTTCACAGGTTCACAAGAAGTAGGGTGTCGTATATACTCAGACGCTGCAATTGTAAAACCTGGGCAAAAGCACATGAAGCGTGTTATCGCCGAAATGGGTGGCAAAAACGCTATTATTGTCGATGAAAGTGCTGACTTAGACGCTGCTGTCGTGGGTGTTGTACAATCAGCATTTGGTTATAGTGGACAAAAGTGTTCTGCTTGTTCACGAGTCATAGTCTTAGAACCTGTATACGAAACCTTTGTACAGCGATTTGTTGAAGCTACCAAATCATTAAACATCGGCGCCGCAGAATTGCCAAGTACCCAAGTCGGCCCAGTAATCGACGCAAATGCTCAAGCGCGTATTTTAGAATATATCGAAAAAGGTAAAGCCGAATCGAGCATCGCACTAGAAATGAAGGCGCCGGATAATGGATACTATATAGGTCCCGTCATCTTTAAAGACGTACCTGCTGATGGTATCATCGCCCAACAAGAAATTTTTGGTCCAGTAGTAGCAGTAATCAAAGCCAAAGATTTCCAAGAAGCATTACAAATAGCTAACGGTACCGACTATGCTTTAACAGGTGGAATATACTCCCGTACACCTTCACATATCGAACAAGCACAAACCGACTTTGAAGTCGGAAACTTATACATCAACCGTACAATTACAGGAGCAATAGTAGCAAGACAACCCTTCGGAGGATTCAAACTTTCTGGAGTTGGTTCCAAAGCAGGAGGTCCTGATTATTTATTGCAGTTCCTAGAACCTAAAACTGTAACAGAGAATATTCAGCGTCAAGGTTTTGCACCAATAGAGGGAGCAGATTAAGCTGGCAACGGATAATAAACGGATGTAACGGATAGGTTGTTTTAAATCTCCCTTTGTGGTCTCTGTGTCTCTGTAGTAATAATATTTACCATTTTTTACTACAGAGGAAGTAGAGAGGAAGTAGAAGGTTAGGTTTCCACATGGCATAAAAAGTTAGATTTGTAACAAATAACTCATCCGTTACATCCGTTACATCCGTTACATCCGTTACATCCGTTGCTAACTAATTCATCATTATATTTAGAATATTTAAAGTCAAGGTGGGCAATGTTCACCTTATTTTTTTAGATACAACAAGCTAAAACATGACCAACATCATCATTAAACAAGCAAATTTCCCCCAAGAATTTGAGGCAATTCGTCAAATTAGAGAAATAGTGTTTCAAAAAGAACAAGGGGTTGACGCCAAATTAGATTTCGACGGAAAAGACGAAACTTCCGACCGATTAATTGCGTCATTGAACGGTAACTTTATCGGTACTGTTAGAATTAGATATTTAGGCGCCAATCTTGCTAAAATCGAAAGATTAGCAGTATTAGAAACAGCACGCGGATACGGAATTGGAAAGAAACTAATGTTACACGCTCTCGACATTATCAAGAGTAAAAATATACCTGAAGTTGTAATTCACGCTCAAGAATATATTAAAAGTTTGCATGAACAAATCGGATTTCAGCAAGAAGGTGATGTCTTTGAAGAAGCGGGCATTCGTCATGTAAAAATGAGAAAATTTATTTAATAGTGCGCTCGTGCTGAGTGAAAGTTAAAAGGTACAAAGTGATTAAACGTTTTGTGATTCCTAGAAATGCCTTAATATTGGTAATTATTTGGGGTTTAGGTGCCATTTGTGACCGAGTATGGTTATCATTAGACACCTCAATTCCAGGATGGGACCAATCTGATTATTTGACGGGAACGTTAAATTATTTGCGTGCATTACAAAATATTCATTTGGACAGTAGTGAATGGTGGCAAAGCTTCTGGCTACTATCCTCAAAAATTCCACCCCTCACTTATATTATTACAGGCTTTACACAAATCATTTTCGGCGCCGGACAAGACCAAGCGATGTTAGTAATGCTGCTGTTTAGCGCAGTATTAATTATTTCAGTATATAGTTTAGGTAAAGTATTATTTAATGCCACTATTGGACTTTGGGCTGCTGCTTTATGTCAACTTTTACCTGGACTATACAGACTCAGACTTCAATTTCTTCTAGATTACCCTGTTGCTGCGGCTGTTACTTTTTGTTTCTTTTGCTTGACTTGGTGGAATCATCCATCAAAATCTGAGAAAGGAACTATTTTATCGCTCGCTAAAAGCTGGTGTAAAGTCGTTTTATTTGGCGCCTCACTTGGATTCGCATTATTAATCAAACAAACTGCATTATTATTTCTAATTATCCCTATTATATGGGTAGCAATTTGCGCCTTACGTAAGTGTCAATGGGGTAAATTAATCGAATTATTTGGTGGAATTTGGGTATCTAGCTTGATATTTGGTGGTTGGTACCGCACTAACTGGTTGATAATTTTGACCGCAGGAAAACGCGCAACTATTGACTCAGCAATCGCAGAAGGAGACCCACCATTACATACGCTGCAAGCTTGGATTTTTTACTGGCAGCAATTACCCTATCAAGTATCATTACCTTTATTACTAGTACCTATATTCTGTTTATTACTTTATTGGGCAAGGTTTGCAGAAAACAGTATTAAAGACTCAGAAAGGCAGAAAATAGGTTATTCGCTACGTTGGTTAAGTATATTTATAGTAGCTGCATATTTGCTGACTTCTTTAAACGTCAATAAAGATGAACGCTATATAGTACCGTATTTACCTGTACTATCAATATTATTGGCATATGGGTTGACGAGAACTCAAAGTATTTTAGGAAAACGTATTCGTTGGGGAACTTTGGGTTTAGCAGTTTTACTAATGTTGTATAATTTGTTTCCTATTTATAGCACTGAAGTGCTAATTACAATTATGAGTCCAAACGGTAAATATCGTCCTGACTCGCAACATGCATTACCCCATAAAGAAGTAATTGCAGAAATTATCCGTACTGAGCCATATTTACGTTCAACCTTGGGAGTGTTGCCTTCGACATCGAAAATAAACCAACATAATCTTAATTATTATGGCGCCCTAGCAAAATTTCAAGTATATGGGCGCCAGGTAGGAGTAAGAAAAAAACAAATAGAGCAAGATACTCGCTCACTAACATGGTTTATTACAAAAACAGGTGAACAAGGTTCTGTACCATCATCACAAAAAGATATTGTTCAGGCAGTAGAAACATCACCTGACTTTGAACTGCACTCACAATGGCAGTTGAGTGATGGTAGTTTGCGACTATATCATCGAAAATCTCCATCCGTCGAAGTCATATCACGACCGCTAGAGTATTCATCGATAGATATATATCGCGAAAAAAGTGTTGCTCCAGTTCCCGTAACTTTAACGAATGTAACGCTTCCTAAAACTGCTCCTCCTGGAGTGAGTGTACCAGTTACCTACAAATGGTCAGGTTCTTGGGACGAATTCAAAAACGGATTAGTATTACTGACTTGGCACAAGCAAGATAAAACCATCAATACAAATACAAGCTTTTCACATGACCATGCTTTAGGTATGGGAAATTTATATACAGCAGTGAAAAAACCCGAAGGTACTTTCCAAGTAATTGAACGTACAGCAATGTTGCCACCAGTTGGTATTGAACCAGGTAATTACATTCTCCAAGCGACTTTTTTGAATAGAATTTCTGGAGAAACTTATCCAATTTATACACCTGGTATTAATTTAAATATTGACCCCAACTCTCAAAGTACACAGGCGCCTGAATTAGATTTGGTAACACAACTAAATAATCTGTCAGGAAATTTACCTAAAGGTACAGAAGCAGTGGAAAAAATATTTGCTGAAGTTGCACGTATCAATCAATACGACCCCATACAAGATTACTTATCGCAAGCACGACTTGCCGCCGAGTATCGATTAAAGCATATAGGCACCAATTCGGACTTAGCGTATTCAGTCGCGCTTGCGGACGTGCTACAAAGAAGAGTAAAAGGCGCCATCTCATCTTTAGAAAGAGTAACTAAAATCGACGCACAAAACCCATTCGCATGGGCATATCTAGCATTTGTACGTCTGTATAATTGGCAACCTAAACAAGCAGAAGCAGCATTAAAACCAGCATTAGAAATGAATCCCAACCAACGCGAATTTAAAGCATTAGCAGGAGTAGCAGCACTTATGCGACTCAACATCATCAAAGCTTGGCAAAACTTAAAAGAGTTAGTTGTTTAACTTGGCACTCAGCACTTTTAACTTAAATACTTAACCAGAACTGACTCTAATTGAAAAATACCGATAGGTTTGCTTAAACAGTCTATAGCACCTGCTTGTAAAAATCTTTCCCTATCCCCCATTCCCATTGGTGTCATTACAACTACAGGAATTTCTTGTAAACCTTGTTGTCGCTTTAAACTTATTAGCAAATCAAGTCCGTTTACATCTCCAGGTAAATGCACATCAAGTAAGATTAAATTGGGTTTAAATATATGAACTCGTGTAATAAATCTTTCTGCTGTTAGCATCAATTCGACTTCATAGCCTATTGTTTGTAAATAATCTTGCATTAATATAGCTGTATGCTCCTCGTCTTCTACTAACAAAATGCGTTTAACAGCTTGCCCTGAAGATGTATTTGGGTAAACGTAATCTTTATCTAATGAATCGGATTCCAATGTTATATTAGAAACTGAGTCATTTTGCACATTGCTTTGTTGCGGTTGTGCTGGTAGTAATAAAGTAAACCGACTTCCTACACCTAAAGTTGATTCTACCGTCAAATCCCCACCATGCAAACGCGCCAGCTTTCGTGTTAATGCTAATCCCAAACCAGTACCTTCATACTGGCGATTAAGTTGATTATCAAGTTGCCTAAATGGTTCAAACAATGATTGAAAATTGCTAGGTTCTATACCTATACCAGTATCAGTAACAATAAATGCAATTCCATGCTCTACTTGTTTTACTTCTAATGATACTCTACCTTCTTGAGTAAACTTAATTGCATTTGTCAATAAGTTTAACAGCATTTGCTTTAGGCGCCGTTCATCTGCAATACAAGTTTCTAAACCTGCTTCTATATTATCGACAAGTTGTAATTTTTTGATATTAGCACTTTCTAACACTGTTGAAATAACGTTTCTGACAATATCGGATATAGATAAAGAAATCAACATCAATTCTTCTCTACCCGCTTCGACTTTCGACAAATCTAAAATATCATTAATTAATGCAAGCAAATGTTCACCGCTCGTGTATATACAATTAATATACTCATGCTGTTTCTCACTTAAAGTACCTACAACTTCTTGCTGAAGTAATTGTGATAACCCCATAATTGCATTTAAAGGAGTTCGTAGTTCATGACTCATAGTAGCTAAAAAAGCGCTTTTTGCCTTACTCCCAGCTTCAGCAGCTTCTTTACTTTCTCTAAGCTTTAATTCAGTTTTTTTGCGTTCTGTAACATCTTCAACCATTGCTAGAAAAAAACCTGCCTCGTTCGTTGTAGTGTTAACTAAAGAAACATTGAGATGTGCCCAAACTAAGCGACCATCCTTATGTAAAAACTGTCGCTCCATTTCAAAGCGCTCTTGACTATTTGTAAACAATTGATAATTCAGTCTAGTTTCTGCCGTTATTTCTTCTTCACAAATAAAATCGACTAACTGTTTAGAGCAAAGTTCTTCGTAGTTATATCCTAATATGTGGCAAAGCGCGGGATTTACATCAATTATCCGTGCGTTCATGTCTAATAAACCTATTCCAATCGAAGAACGCTCAAAAATAGCTCTTAACTGCGCTTCGTTTTTAGATAAAAACTTTGATGATTTTGGAGAGCGTTGTTCAACAGCACGTAATAAACTACGTCGCAAAGATTGTGGAGTTATCTCACTTTTAATTAAATAATCATCTGCTCCTGCTGCAATTGCTGCTTGTAATAGGTTTTCATCATCCTTATCACTTGTAACAATAATTACTATGTTTGTATTAAATGCATTTATTTGATCTATATAATCTAAATCAGAAATATTATTTAAATATAAATCTAATACAACAGCATCGACATTTAAATGCCTATTTTCTAATGTTAATAAAATGTTACTAAAATTACCGTCTTTGTCTATCATCTCTATATAATTATTGGCGCCTGCTTGTTTTAGAATATCTTCCAATACATTAGATTGGGTGCGAGAATCTTCAACGCAAGTAAACAATATTATCTTTATTGGTTGATACACCATGCTTTTCACCAATGGAACAATAGTATAAAGCAATTTAAAAGTTATATTAATAATTCTTCATTAAAATAATTTGTTAATGAACATATAGTATAAATAATTACATTAAAACTATACTGTATAAAAAGCCATAATAGTATGTAGTACAAAAAAACGCTATAGTAAATTAGTAACATAAAATATATTAAAACTGATTTTAAGAAACCGGGTTTCTCGGATTTTGATAGTATTGCGGCGCCACAGGTTGAGATTTTTGAAGTAACATGCCTGAAGAAAGATATATTAAGAGATATAATTTTGCCACAATTAAATAAATCATAGCTGTCGTGGAGGTGTTGCAATGAAGGAAAGCGTTAGAATCGTATCGCTAATCCCTAGTGGTACGGAGATACTGGCTTCACTCGGACTTACAGATAAAATTGTTGGCAGGTCTCACGAGTGCGACTATCCAGAAGAAGTTCAAAATCTTCCTGTTTGCACCCAAGCACGACTGAATACAAATGCTCAGAGTCAAGAGATTCACTCAGAAGTCAATAATTTGCTACAAAATGCTTTGAGTATTTACCAAATTAAAACAGATATTTTAGAGAAATTACAGCCTACCCACATTGTGACTCAAGACCAATGTGATGTTTGTGCTGTCAGTTTGAACGATGTAGAAAAAGCAGTTGCAAATTTAACTAATAGTCCACCAAAAATTATTTCGCTACAACCCAATGTTCTTAAAGATGTTTGGAGTGATATTGAAAATGTAGGACATGTGTTCGATGTCGATTCGCTCAAAGTTATTGAGAATTTAGAAGCGCGCGTCAAAATAGTTCAACAACGTACCAAAGGTCTTTCTGCGACTGAAGTGTTACCAAGTGTGGCATGTATTGAATGGACAGACCCACTAATGGTAGCTGCAAACTGGATTCCTGAATTAGTTGAATTAGCTGGTGGAAAACCCTTGTTTGGTGTAACGGGTCAAGACTCAACTCAGCTCAAGTGGGAGAATTTGATAGGAAGTAACCCAGATATAGTTGTTTTCATGCCTTGTGGATTTGATTTGAATCGAACTCGAACAGAAGCGCAGCTACTTACAAGTCGTCCCGAATGGCAAAAATTACATTGTGCGAAATCAGGAAGAGTATATATTACAGATGGAAATGCTTACTTCAACCGTCCTGGTCCAAGGTTAGTTGAGTCGTTAGAAGTTCTAGCTGAAATATTACACCCAGAAATATTCCAATATGGCTATAAAGGAAAAGCTTGGGACGTATTAGAGTAAACGCAAGTTGGTTACGTGCTTCGCGTAACCCAACAATTAACTCTTAACTCCTAACTTTTAACTTAAGTTTTGACTAACTGCTGCGGTATTGACCCATTCAATTAAAGGTTTTAAGTTATTTGGAACAGCGGATTCACCGACACTTACAGTGTGAGTTTCTCCGTTGTTTTCTACTGTTAAACGATAAAAAAAACTATCTGGCTTAGGGGAAGATGAATCAATATAATCAGGCAAGTTATAAAAATCTGAGTCTTGCAGTAGTTGCGGAAGTTGCTTTGCTGTTTCTTGGGGAATAGCTGTTGTATCAACTTTTGTGGTTTTTGACATACCAGCGAAGCCACCAGTACGCTCTAAATAAACTCGCATATTATATAATGACGTTGTTTTATGATAAAAAACTGGGAAGATAGCTTCATTATCTCCCAGCTAAATAACACAAAGCAAACACAATAATAAAATTTAGCAATTCCGATTTATTTTAGAGATACACCTACTTGTTCCCATGCATTTTGTACAGCTTTTTGTTCGTTACTGCCTTCTCCATAAAGTTCTCCTGCAACTTGTGATATTAGAAGTGCTGCACTTTTAAAATCTGAACTTGAACGAAGACGGTCACGCAAAGCGATATACCAAATTTTTCCTGCTTTTTCCCAAGCATAACCACCAATAGCTGTTGCGGCTAAATAAAATGCTCTGTTAGGAATTCCAGAATTAATATGTACTCCACCGTTATCTTTGACACCAGAGTAAAGGTCTTTATAGTGGGCAGGTTGGGGGTCTTTGCCTAAAACTGGGTCATCATAAGCTGTTCCAGGTTCTTTCATCGAGCGAATACCAACACCCTTAACTTTTTCGGTAAATAAACCTTCACCAATAATCCAATCTGCTTGGTCTGTGGTTTGTTTTTTCACCCATTGTTTAACTAAGGCGCCAAAAACATCTGACATTGACTCATTCAAGGCGCCTGATTCACCAAAATACTTGAGACTAGCTTCATACTGCGTTACACCATGCGTTAGCTCATGAGCTATAACATCTATACATTTAGTAAAACGCTGAAACATTTCGCCATCACCATCACCATACACCATTTGGTCGCCATTCCAAAAAGCGTTATCATACTTTACGCCATAGTGTACAGTTGAATCAAGCCGTAAACCTTTATCATCAATCGAGTTACGTTCTAATACTTCGTAGAAAAAATCATAAGTCGAACCTGCTGAGTCATATGCTTCGTTTACTGCTTCGTCGCTACTTGGTGGGTCTCCTTCTCCACGTACCAGTTTACCTGGAAGTAGTTGCATTGTCGCTGCATCAAATATAGTGCGACGTTTTTCTCCTGGTGATACTGCAAAATTAACTTTACCAACAACTCGGCGCCGTCCACGAAATTCTGATGATAAATTTAATGTGTGAAATGCCCAGTCACGCATTTGCTCACTACCATTAATCACTAAATTTTCCAGCATGTGTGGTGGAACAACACAGTAGATAGAGCAATATGTATTATTTTTATGCTTTTGGCACCCAATCCAACCAAATCCTAATTTTTTACTTTTAGCCATTTGATTAAATTCTCCTTACAATCCAAACTAAATTAACAGCCTGATTTTAGGCACAGGTGTCGCCTAATACCAAGCTTCGGTTAGAAAACGTAATTATAAACTTGACCTTAACTGAGTGCTTGGGGGTCAGACCCATCATAAACCCGGTTTCTGATGAATTATATTACTATTACTATAGAATTTTAATTTCTCATCAAGAAACCGGGTTTTTATGCTTCAATCACGTAAAAGCCTTTTCTTCAAATCATCATATTTATCTTGACTAAGACGATATACCTCTGGTTGAGGTTTTCCAACTAAATGCCCTTGGATATAACTAACACCAACTTCTCTAAGTGAGCGTAAACTAATAGGTGTAGTTTCATCAATTCCTTCGACAATAACTTTAGCTGGGTTCAAATTATTTGCTCCAACTAAATCGTGAACAAAGCGGATAATAATATCGCTGGAATGATTATAAATAAGCTCACGGTCAATTTTAACATGGGATGGATTTAAACCTGCTAATCTAGACACAGAAGCATAACCAACACCAAAATCATCGATGGCAAATCTAATTTTCAGTTTGCTTACATATTCTAGTAATTGTTTTTTAAAGTTTTGAAGGGGATTTTTTAATCTTATTCCATCCGCAAATTGTGGTAAATCTGTTTTCTCAGAAATTTCTAAAACTAAATTTCTTGGAGATATTATTTTATCTTTAATGACTTTTCTTACAGTTTCAAAGTATTCCATTCGCATTAACGACTCTGGGTAAACATTTACTGATAAAGGAACAACATCACCTGCACGTCTTTGCACTGATTTTCTAGCATGACGATAACGTTCTGTTGCGACATCTAAAAAATGCTGGTCAAGCGCAACAGTGAAATTAGAACCCCATAGTTCCGCTGCTGTAAATAAATCTGAAGGCGCCGTATGATTAATTGGATTGCGTGCTAAAGCCTCCCAACCACTTATAAATAAGTCCTCTGGTTCAATATGTAAAACTGGCTCAAAATACATGACCATTTGTTTTAATCGCTGACTAAATAAGTCAAATCTTTTATGATATAATGATGATGATACAAAGCCATAATTAAACTTTAAGCTATCTAATATATTTGCTTCAATCAGTTCAACTTCGTTATATAATAAACTAGCTTGATAAAAACTAGAAATAATTTTACCGAATACTTCTGTTAAATATTCAGATATAACTAATCCACAGACTACCATTATTTCTGTTTTAGGTACTAGTTTAATCGGTAATGCTATAAATACTTTTGAGGCACCTTGATTGTCATTATACTTACTGTATATGCCGAATTGGGCTGGATTAAAAATATACTCGTTATTAATTACGGGTAAAATGCTATGGATTACAACATCTTCACAATCTTTTGCTTTTATCTCAGTAGAATCACTTTGTGACTTAACACCCCAAGTTGATTCATGATTTTCAAGTATAAAACAATTGGAGGCGCCGGAAGCAGCAACAATAGCATTAAGAACTGTAATTGATGCACTCGAATGGGCATTCGATTTAAATTTAACAATTAATTTATCAATAAAGTCTTCGTAATACTCTAGATGGCTATGTAAATATTTAGCTTGCTGGTTAAAAATACTTACCTCTTCTGATTCGTCAAGAAAGTTTAACCTTATATTACCCAAATACTGTTTATCTGTAGACTGTTGAGAATGTTGCAATTGAGTCATACTTTTTATAAGTGCTAGCACTATTTTATACTATCTCTCTTAATTAACACAGGAAACGTAAGGGGTAAAGTATCACTTGAAAGAATCTACTTAATAGAAAAATTAAACCTATCGCCATAAAACGTACTTAGTTGTAATAACATCTTATCTTGTTAAGTTTGAATTAAACTTGAATAACTTTGCTTCCAAAAAAGCAATAATATGTAATCTTATTTGAATCAAAAATTTACAATTTGAGTTTGTAATCTCAATTATGGTTTATTCCAGATTTTAGCTTTATGTACAGTAAAGATACAGACAGAACGAATTAGAATTACAATTCATCAAGGTCTAATTTGTTTATTGCTACCTTAACAATGAAATAACGGTAAACACGTTAGGAAAGATTGGAAAGCAGGTGACATAATCAAAGTCAAAAGAAAGGGCAGAACGTCTGTATTATGTGCGTGTAAAGAAAGCGGCGAAAACACTAGTATTTATTCCATTTGGGGGCAAAGAAACAAGCTTTAGTCCTAAAAATACTAAACCTGTTCATCGGTCTAACGGATACCAATATTTTTTTACTACTATTGACCCCGAATTACTCCAAAAAATCGCCACCTAATAATACGGGAGAATTACCAGAGAGCTAATAACAGGACAGAAGTAGCTGCTGAAGTTGCCTCAAATCTAGAAGTCAAGTTTCTAAGCTTGCGGAATGAATTTATTAATTTCCATCGTACTCAAATAGAAGAAATCTTACTAATTTTCACTTACATCAGAGCTATAAATAATATTATCAAAAATCCTGATAGATTACTTAGCCACGCGGTGGGCTTGAGTTGGGAACATATATCCAGTGACCTAAAAATGATTACTTTTCAAGATGCTATTGTATCTGCTTCAGGAAATTTAATAAAGAAGAGATTGAAAATAAAGACGTTCAGAAGTTTTCTTGTAATCAACAACTTCAAGATTTACTAAGTAGTATAAAACCTAATGATAAACTAGAGGGAATAGTTTTCAAATCATTAGATACTTAGCATCTAGCTACAACTATTTGAGATAGTTCGTTTTACATAGATTTTAAGTAGAATAATACACAGGCAAGATTCCTGTGCTAAAAAATACGTAAACATACTATATAAATACGGAGAGAGAGGGATTCGAACCCTCGTTAAAGTTTCCTCTAAACAACATTTCCAGTGTTGCGCCTTCAACCACTCGGCCATCTCTCCAGATGTCACAAGTTATTACTATACAATTGAAATTGAAAAACTGCAATAATATTTTGACAGAAATATAAAAATTCTTGCTCGAATCGATTAGAACCTAAAATAACAATGTCGCAAAAACACACCATTACGGTACATGACCGCCAAAAAGGCGTTACTCATACCTTTCAGGTTCCCGATGACCGTTATATTCTTCACACTGCTGAACATCAGGGTAACTCGCTGCCGTTTTCTTGTCGTAACGGCGCCTGTACAACTTGTGCAGTGCGTGTATTATCAGGAGATATTCATCAGCCAGAGGCAATAGGTTTGTCGCCGGAGCTACAAAACAAAGGTTATGCTTTGTTATGTGTTAGCTATGCACGTTCTGATTTGGAAGTTGAAACTCAAGATGAGGATGAGGTATATGAGCTTCAATTTGGACGCTTCTTTGCCAAAGGTAAAGTACGTGCAGGTTTACCCTTAGATGAAGACTAGTACGCATGAATATTATTAAAAGATTACTTTTTGTTTGCCTTTTGCTTTTGGTTGTAGGATGTCAGCCAGAGAAAAAAGCTGAAAGTACCCCAATACAGGTTAGAGTTGTACGGGTGGTTAGCGGACAAACTTTTGAAGTATTGGGAATGGGGGAACAGCCGAATTTGATTTCTCAAGTTCGTTTGATAGGTATTGATGCTCCCGACTTGCGTCAGCGTCCTTGGGGAAGTAATGCTAAGGAACATTTTGAGGCGTTGATTGGTGAGGCACCTGTCAATTTAGAATTTGATATTGAAGCGAAAGATAAGATTGGTCGTGTTCTTGCTTACGTATGGAAGGATAAAATCTTGCTGAACGAGCAAATGATTAAAGATGGTCATGCTTTATATGCTCCACGCTTCCCAAACCATAAATATGACTTAAAACTCGAACGCGCTCAACAATGGTCACGATTAATGGGACTTGGCATTTGGAACCCCGAAAAGCCTCTGCGTACTTCTCCATCTGAATTTAGGCGTGCTAATAGATAATTATGAAAGATTTACAGACTTTTCTTGATATTGCTACAGAAGCGGCACTCTCTGGTGGCGCAGTTTTACAATCTTTTCTAGGTAAAATTGAGGATTCAGTTGTTGAAAAAGGGCGCCCAGGTGATTTAGTTACTGCTGCTGATAAAGCTGCTGAAAATGTTATACTGGAACATTTTCAGCGTCATTTACCCGAACATGGGATTCTTTCAGAAGAGTCTGGGGAATTGGGAAATCAAAAGGATAAGTATCTTTGGGCAATTGACCCCCTTGATGGTACAACTAACTTTGCTCATCAATATCCCATGTTCGCTGTTTCAATTGGGCTTTTAGTTGATGGTGTACCTGAAGTTGGCGTAATTTATGACCCGTGGCATAATGAACTGTTTCGTGCGGGTACTGGTTTAGGAGCGACGCGCAACCGTCATCCAATTCGGGTTTCTAACACTTCGGAATTGAGTAAAAGTTTATTAGTAACTGGTTTTGCTTATGACCGTCGTGAAACTACTGATAATAACTATGCAGAGTTTTGTCACTTTACTCACTTGACTCAGGGTGTTAGGCGTAGTGGCGCCGCTTCCATTGATTTAGCATACGTAGCCTGCGGACGTGTTGACGGTTACTGGGAACGTGGTTTGTCACCTTGGGATATGGTGGCGGGTGTGGCTATATTGCGTGAGGCTGGAGGAAAGGTTACAGCGTATGATGGTTCAGAGTTCAAAGTCCTGTCTGGAAGGATTCTTGCCACTAACGGTCGTATACATGATGCAATGAGTGATTCGCTTAAGAAGGCGCCTGCTTTATCCGCATGGTAGCTATAACTCATGTCAAATTTATAGCCATTTTAGAGAAGGGAAGTAAACTAGAAAGATTAATGTAAACTTTTTCTTATGGCGCTATATGTCTATAAAAATAGAACGTGGTTTATTTAAATTTGACTCTATAGACTACCATGCTGTATTGTGCGTTCCGGTTGATGCAGATGTTAAAGAGATTCGTAAACGATACTTAAACATTGCACGACGGTTGCACCCAGATAGCTGTGCATCTGCTAATGCTGAAGAAAAGCAATTAGCAAGTGAGTTACTGTCGAAGCTGGTAAATCCTGCTTACGAAAAATTATCACAAGAACGAACTCGGACTGAGTACATGGTTGTGCTATCGCAGATAGGTAAGCGTTTAGTGCAAGAATCTGCTTCTGTTGATTTGAGTAGCGACCCAGCACGTCAACTTGCAGGTTCTCCCAACGTTGAACAACTGTATAGAACAATGATATTAAAAATCGCCGAAACTCAATATGATTCATTAACTAAAGCTGTACAGATTATTGGTTATATCAGCGAGCTAAATTTAGTATATTTAATGAGGACTGCGGGTAAAAAATTTGATAAGGCGCCAGCACCACCGACAGCGTCAAATAAAGTTACTAATAAGAATAGTGAAAATACGGGTACTACAATTTTGCAAAGTGCTGCAACTAAAGAAGAAGCAAGCATTAATAATTATTTGCGTCGTGCCCAAGAGTTAATGATGAAGAATCAATTCGCACAAGCAAGGGTAGAACTTCAAGACGCAATTAAACTTGCTCCAAATAATAGTCGCTGTCATAGCTTGATCGGAGTGGTCTATTTAAAGCAAAATCAAACAACAATGGCGAAAGTCCATTTTGACCGTGCCTTGCAGTTAGACCCGAATGACCAAATGGCATGTGAGGGTAAACGCAAAATCGAACAAGTTATGGGGCAGAAATCTGGGACAGCGGTAAAAACAGCACCGTCAGTTCAGGCTTCTAAGCAACCAGAAAAGTCCGGTGGCGGTTTGTTTGGTGGTTTGTTTGGTGGGAAGAAAAAATAATTTATGGTTTACCAACCAGCAGCGGGAGCTAGGGATTTACTCCCCCTTGATGTAGCTCAAAAACGCTGGATTGAAGATAGGTTACAACAGGTTTTTCACCGTTGGGGCTATCACCAAATTATCACTTCGACGCTGGAGCGTATGGATACGCTGATGGCTGGAGGTGCTATTGGGTGCCGCGCGGTGTTGAAACTCCAAAATGAGGAACAGGAAGAGTTAGGGTTGCGTCCGGAATTAACTGCTTCGATTGCTCGCACTGCCGTAACACGTATGGCAGGTGCGGCATATCCGCAGCGTTTGTATTATAATGCAAATGTATTTCAGCGACGAGAATCGAAACATAATCGGCAGCAAGAGTTTTACCAATCGGGCGTTGAGTTACTTGGCAGCAGTGGATTATTGGCGAATGCGGAAATACTATTGCTGGTATCAGAAAGCCTCGCTGCGTTGAGTTTAAACAATTGGCATTTAGTTTTGGGTGAAGCGGGGATTACACGCTCTTTACTCGAAGCATTTCCTGCTAAGTTGCTTGATAGTGTTCGTAATGCTATTGCAAATCTTGACCGAGTAGCCCTTGATGAACTGCCTTTAAGTGATGAACTGCACGAACGCGCGCGGTTGATGCTTGATTTACGTGGTCACCCAGAGGAAGTGTTTGTAAAGTTGGCAAATTTAGTATTAGAACCAGCGCAACAAGAAGCGGTCGATGGCTTGAAATCTTTAGTTGAGTTGCTTGAATCGAGTGGGAATTTTTCGATTATTCTTGATTTAAGTTTGATTCAGACTTTTGATTATTACACGGGTATTGTGTTTGAAGTTGTTACAAACGCAGACAGTCAATCCATTTCGATTGGTAGGGGTGGTCGCTATGACAATCTTTTAGGGCTTTATCATCCGCAAGGAGAAAACATCCCTGGTATTGGTTTTGTTTTTTTACTAGATGATTTATATCAGATATTATCAGTATCGCAGCAGTTGCCACAGGCAACACCAGCGACGAACTGGTTGGTAGTGGCTTTAAGTCCGCAAGCGTACAATACAGCTTTTGCTTACAGTGCCAAACTTCGTAACTCCGCGCATTTGGTACGAGTTGAGATGGACTTAGGGGGACGAGATGAAAAAGCAATTAGAGAATATGCGGTACGTCGAGGCATTGGGCAGATTGCTTGGATAAAAGCTGATGCTCCACCCATTATTGAGTCGGTGTAAAACATGAACAAGATTTTCCATAATCTTGCTAATGTATAAAAGCTTTATACAGCTTTATCGCCTAAATAGTTCGGAGAGGGAACATTATGCCGCATACAATTGTTACAAATGTCTGTGAAGGTGTTGCTGACTGCGTAAATGCTTGTCCAGTTGCTTGTATTCATGATGGCCCTGGAAAAAATACCAAGGGTACTGATTGGTACTGGATTGATTTTGCTACCTGTATTGACTGCGGTATTTGTCTACAGGTTTGTCCAGTTGAAGGCGCCATTCTTCCTGAAGAGCGTCCAGAACTACAGAAAACACCATAACCTCTAACTAAATAGCCGTTAATCAATTTCCAGTTCACTCTCGACTATTGATTGGCGGCTACTTATTAGGTTGGTGCCCAAAGCAGGTTTGTGTAAAGGTTTAAATGGCGCCTGCAATCTGCATTTACAACGTGCAAAAAAAAAATGGAATTTTTTTCCAAAAAAGCTTGACATTCTCTAGTGGACTCGTTATCTTAAATAAGTCGGCGGCGAGAAAGAAGCCGCAAACAACCGAACCGAGAAAAAGTAATAGTTTGAAAGCCAAGTAACAAGTCAATCCTCGTCAAAGCAATGCATTAAATGAGTTTTGCTTAGGCAAAACAAGATGAGGGTTCCAAAAGGAATTTTCACAAAAGAGCTAAACAAACAAATGGCTGGAAATAAGCGATTCGTCGCGTTTCCGGACATTAAATCCAAAACGGAGAGTTTGATCCTGGCTCAGGATGAACGCTGGCGGTATGCTTAACACATGCAAGTCGAACGGTACCTTCGGGTATAGTGGCGGACGGGTGAGTAACGCGTGAGAATCTGTATTCAGGTCGGGGACAACAGTTAGAAATGACTGCTAATACCGGATGTGCCGAAAGGTGAAAGATTTATTGCCTGAAATTGAGCTCGCGTCAGATTAGCTAGTAGGTGGTGTAAGAGACTACCTAGGCATCGATCTGTAGCTGGTCTGAGAGGACGATCAGCCACACTGGAACTGAGACACGGTCCAGACTCCTACGGGAGGCAGCAGTGGGGAATTTTCCGCAATGGGCGAAAGCCTGACGGAGCAATACCGCGTGAGGGACGAAGGCTTTTGGGTCGTAAACCTCTTTTCTCAAGGAAGATAGTGACGGTACTTGAGGAATAAGCATCGGCTAACTCTGTGCCAGCAGCCGCGGTAATACAGAGGATGCAAGCGTTATCCGGAATGATTGGGCGTAAAGCGTCCGCAGGTGGTTTTGTAAGTCTGCTGTTAAAGCGTGTGGCTCAACCACATACAGGCAGTGGAAACTATAAGACTAGAGTATGTTAGGGGTAGAGGGAATTCCCAGTGTAGCGGTGAAATGCGTAGAGATTGGGAAGAACACCGGTGGCGAAAGCGCTCTGCTAGGACAATACTGACACTGAGGGACGAAAGCTAGGGGAGCGAATGGGATTAGATACCCCAGTAGTCCTAGCCGTAAACGATGGAAACTAGGCGTTGCCCGTATCGACCCGGGCATTGTCGTAGCTAACGCGTTAAGTATCCCGCCTGGGGAGTACGCACGCAAGTGTGAAACTCAAAGGAATTGACGGGGGCCCGCACAAGCGGTGGAGTATGTGGTTTAATTCGATGCAACGCGAGAACCTTACCAGGACTTGACATGTCGCGAACCCTGCTGAAAGGTGGGGTGCCTTCGGGAGCGCGAACACAGGTGGTGCATGGCTGTCGTCAGCTCGTGTCGTGAGATGTTGGGTTAAGTCCCGCAACGAGCGCAACCCTCGTTTTTAGTTGCCATCATTAAGTTGGGCACTCTAGAGAGACTGCCGGTGACAAACCGGAGGAAGGTGGGGATGACGTCAAGTCAGCATGCCCCTTACGTCCTGGGCTACACACGTACTACAATGCTACGAACACAGGGCAGCTAGTTAGCAATAACATGCAAATCTCAGAAATCGTAGCTCAGTTCAGATTGAAGGCTGCAACTCGCCATCATTAAGTCGGAATCGCTAGTAATTGCAGGTCAGCATACTGCAGTGAATTCGTTCCCGGGCCTTGTACACACCGCCCGTCACACCATGGAAGCTGGTCACGCCCGAAGTAGTTATCCTAACAGTTCGCTGGGGGAGACTCCGAAGGTAGGGCTGGTGACTGGGGTGAAGTCGTAACAAGGTAGCCGTACCGGAAGGTGTGGCTGGATCACCTCCTTTTTAGGGAGACCTACCGTTCCTTGTCGTAATACGTACTGCAGTACGTTAAAAAACAACAAGAAGGTCATCACCTAGGTCGGTTGTTAATGCAATGTGGCTATCAAACTGTATTATTTGGTTCGTTATGGGCTATTAGCTCAGGTGGTTAGAGCGCACCCCTGATAAGGGTGAAGTCCCTGGTTCGAGTCCAGGATGGCCCACATTTTGGGGGTTTAGCTCAGTTGGTAGAGCGCCTGCTTTGCAAGCAGGATGTCAGCGGTTCGAGTCCGCTAACCTCCACATTTACATAGCATTTATTGAAAAAATCAAAAATAAATGTTAGTATGTTAGTATTGTAAAGTTCAGCAACTTTGGTTATTAAGATAACTAAGCCTGCTGGATGTATATCCAGTAAGAACCTTGAAAACTGCATAGTGACGCAAATTGTAGGCAGTAACCGTGTTGAGTTGAATTACTTTCGTAATTAGAACAAGAAGGCACGGGTATTGAATTACAGATAATCCTTTGAATTGATAGAATTGGTCAAGCGAATAAGGGCTGACGGTGGATACCTAGGCACGCAGCGGCGATGAAGGACGTGGTTACCGACGATATGCTCCGGGGAGTTGGAAGCAAACATTGAGCCGGAGATTTTCCGAATGGGGCAACCCTATATACTACTTGTTGAACACATAGACAAGTGAGAGCCAACCCAGCGAATTGAAACATCTTAGTAGCTGGAGGAAAAGAAATCAAACGAGATTCCCTAAGTAGTGGTGAGCGAAAGGGGAAGAGCCTAAACCAAATTGCTTGCAATTTGGGGTAGTGGGACAGCGATATGGAATCGAGCGATTAGACGAAGCATTTAATCGATGCACCAAAGAAAGTAAAAGTCTTGTAGTCGAAAATTGTCGAGATACTAGCTGAATCCCGAGTAGCATGGAGCACGTGAAAATTCCATGTGAATCAGCCACGACCACGTGGTAAGGCTAAATACGTCTGCGTGAGCGATAGCGAACAAGTACCGCGAGGGAAAGGTGAAAAGAACCCCGTTGAGGGGAGTGAAATAGAACATGAAACCGTCAGCTTACAAGCAGTGGGAGTTCGATTAAACGAATGACCGCGTGCCTGTTGAAGAATGAGCCGGCGAGTTATATGTGCTGGTAGGTTAAGTAGGAATTACGAAGCCAAAGCGAAAGCGAGTCTGAATAGGGCGTTTTATCAGTATGTATAGACCCGAACCCTGGCGATCTAACCATGTCCAGGATGAAGCTTGGGTAACACCAAGTGAAGGTCCGAACCGACTAATGTTGAAAAATTAGCGGATGAGGTGTGGTTAGGGGTGAAATGCCAATCGAGCCAGGAGCTAGCTGGTTCTCCCCGAAATGTGTTTAGGCGCAGCGGTGAATATTAAGCTTTGGGGTAAAGCACTGTTTCGGTGCGGGCTGGGAGACCGGTACCAAATCGAGACAAACTCAGAATACCAGAGTGAATTATCACTAGTAAGACAGTGAGGGATAAGCTTCATTGTCAAGAGGGAAACAGCCCAGACCACCAGCTAAGGTCCCCAAATCAATGTTAAGTGGGAAAGGAGGTGCAAGTGCAAAGACAACCAGGAGGTTTGCCTAGAAGCAGCCACCCTAGAATGAGTGCGTAATAGCTCACTGGTCAAGCGCTTGCGCGCCGAAAATGAACGGGACTAAACATTGTACCGAAGCTGTGGGATTGAAAAATCGGTAGGGGAGCGTTCTATTTGATGGGAAGCAGTAGCGGCGAGCAGCTGTGGATTGGATAGAAGTGAGAATGTCGGCTTGAGTAGCGCAAATATTGGTGAGAATCCAATACCCCGAAACCCCAAGGGTTCCAGAGGCAGGTTCGTCCACTCTGGGTAAGTCGGGACCTAAGGCGAGGACGAAAGTCGTAGTCGATGGACATGAGGTTAATATTCCTCAACTAGAATTGTGGAGCATTATGTGGGACGCATTGAGAAGCAACTATGCCCTGATTGGATTGGGAGGGGAATACGTTCTCCGTTTAGTTGTAATTGGTGTCAAGAAAAGCATGTAATGTGTTGAAGCAGTTTTACCCGTACTCGAAACCGACACAGGTGGGGAGGTAGAGAATACCAAGGGGCGCGAGATAACTCTCTCTAAGGAACTCGGCAAAATAGCCCCGTAACTTCGGAAGAAGGGGTGCCCAGTGATGAACTGGGTCGCAGTGAATAGGTCCAGGCGACTGTTTACCAAAAACACAGGTCTCTGCAAACGAGTAATCGGAAGTATAGGGGCTGACGCCTGCCCAGTGCCGGAAGGTTAAGGAAGTTGGTCAGGCTTTTGGGTTAAAGCTGACGACCGAAGCCCCGGTGAACGGCGGCCGTAACTATAACGGTCCTAAGGTAGCGAAATTCCTTGTCGGGTAAGTTCCGACCCGCACGAAAGGCGTAACGATCTGGACGGTGTCTCGGAGAGAGACTCGGCGAAATAGGATTGTCTGTGAAGATACGGACTGCCTGCACCTGGACAGAAAGACCCTATGAAGCTTTACTGTAGCCTGGAATTGTGTTCGGGCTTGGCTTGCGCAGGATAGGTGGGAAGCGTAGAAGTAGTCCTTGTGGGGATTATGGAGCTAACGGTGAGATACCACTCTGGCGAAGCTAGAATTCTAACCAATGTCCGTCATCCGGAATTGGAACATTTTCAGGTGGGCAGTTTGACTGGGGCGGTCGCCTCCTAAAAGGTAACGGAGGCGCGCAATGGTTCTCTCAGCACGGTTGGAAATCGTGCGTCGAGTGTAAAGGCAATAAGAGAGCTTGACTGTGACACCAACAAGTGAAACAGGTACGAAAGTAGGCCTTAGTGATCCGACGGCGCAGAGTGGAATGGCCGTCGCTCAACGGATAAAAGTTACTCTAGGGATAACAGGCTGATCTCCCCCAAGAGTCCACATCGACGGGGAGGTTTGGCACCTCGATGTCGGCTCATCGCAACCTGGGGCGGAAGTACGTCCCAAGGGTTGGGCTGTTCGCCCATTAAAGCGGTACGTGAGCTGGGTTCAGAACGTCGTGAGACAGTTCGGTCCATATCCGGTGCAGGCGTAAGAACATTGAGAGGAGCCTTCCTTAGTACGAGAGGACCGGGAAGGACGAACCGCTGGTGTGCCAGTTATTTCGCCAGAAGTAAACGCTGGGTAGCCATGTTCGGAGCGGATAACCGCTGAAAGCATCTAAGTGGGAAGCCCACCTCAAGATGAGTGTTCTCACTACTTTAAGTAGGTAAGGTCACACGTAGAACACGTGTTAATAGGCTTTAGGTGGAAGCGTGGTAACATGCGAAGCCGAGAAGTACTAACAGACCGAGGGCTTGACCAAAACAATTCAAAAGCGTCACTGTGCAGTCTTCAGGGTTTTAGGAGTGGGGGACAAGCTGAGTGGGTGAGTGGGGGAGAAGAAAGTATATTTCCCCGTATCTCCCCCTCCCCGCTTCCCCTCCTCCTCCCAGTTTTTCCTGGTGCTTTTTGCGTGGTGGAACCACTCTGATACCATCCCGAACTCAGTTGTGAAACGCCGCAGCGGCTACGATAGTTGGAGAGTTGTCTCCTGCAACAATTGCTCGGTGCCAGGGCAATAATACAAACAAAAGCCTTCTCTTGCATATCAGAGAAGGCTTTTGTTTTTGGCGCCTCTTTATTAAACAAACAATTTATTAACATGTGTTGGGTTACGCACTCGCTGGCACCCAAACTACAGTTTTAATATGGAGGATAAAGTTTTTAATAATTCTACTGCTGTATAAGGCTTCGATAAAAACGCTTTGGCGCCAACCGAAGCTGCTTCAGCCATTCTTTCGGTTGATGCTAGTCCACTTGTAGCAATAATTTTTACCTGCGAATTAATTTTTTGTAACGTGCGGATAGTAGTTAAACCGTCCATTTCTGGCATCATCATATCCATCAAAACTGCACTAATGTCAGCTTTATGTTGAGCATACAGCGCTATTGCTTCAATACCATCACTAGCTGTAAGCACCTTATAATTACCCATCTCTAATGAGATTTGAGTAATTTCACGAATCGAAACTTCATCGTCTACAACCAAAACTAATTGCCCGTCACCTTTTGGCTGTTCTAAATCTTCAACTTGTTGACTCATGGCGCCTTCTACGGCTGGCAAATATACCTTAAACTGGGCGCCTAACCCAACTTCACTATACACATTCACAAAACCACCGTGGTTTTTAATAATACCAATAACTGTTGAAAGCCCCAAACCTGTACCTTTACCAACTTCTTTAGTAGTAAAAAATGGCTCAAACATTCTTTGCAATATTTGATTTGAAATGCCAACTCCCGTATCCGAAACAGTTAGCATAATATAATTACCAACTTTTGCCTCAATATTCATCTGGACATACTGTTCATCAATATACAGATTTTCAGCATAAATACTTAAAGTTCCACCCTGTAGCATTGCATCGCGCGCATTAACTACTAAATTCATAAGTACTTGATGTAGTTGAGTTGCATCTGCACAAACAGTCCAAAGATTTGGTGATATGTCAGTATATATTTTGATGGACTTGGGAAATGTCTGTTTTGCAATCTGCTGAATTTCTAAAAGTAAATGCCTAACTTGAAGAATAGTGCGCTTACCTTCAATTCCTCGCCCAAATGATAGCACTTGCTTGACCAAAGAGGCGCCACGTTTGGCACTAGCTTCTAATTCTGTAAGCAACTGCTGACTATTGACATCAGTAATTTTTTCTTGTAGCAATTCAGCAATCATCAAAATTGGCCCTAGTGCATTGTTTAAATCGTGGGCAATGCCACTAGCAAGAGTACCAATGCTCTCTAATCGCTGAGAACGAAAAAGCTGCAATTCAAGTTGTTTCTTCTCAGTAATATCAGTATTAACAACGAGAAACGATTTTGCTTGTCCTTGTTCATTACGTACTAATGTCCAACGACTTGAAACAATTATTGAGTTGCCAAACTTGTTGAAGCAACGTAACTCACCTTCCCAAAAACCACTCTCAAGTACAACTTGTTGCACTCGTTCGAGTTGAGGCACTTCTTGGTACAAAAGCTCATTTGCATTTTGACCAAGAACTTCGTACTGCTTCCAACTATATATACGCTCGGCGCTCTCATTCCAAAATATAATTTGGTTGTCAAGAGTTTGCACGTTAATTGCATCGCTGGCAACATTGAGTAAAGCAGCTTGTTCGCGGATTTTCTCTTCAGATTTTTTGCGTTCAGTAAGTTCAGTATTAACTTGCTCAAAAAGTGTAGATTGCTGAATTGCAATCGCCACCTGCGTAGCTAATTGTTGAAGCAAATCAATCTCTAACTGCTGCCATTGTCGCGGTGACGAACAGTGGTTAGCTACTAGCAACCCCCATAATCCGGATTGCACAATTGGGACTACCAAATTAGCTCTAATTTGAAGCCGAGCTAATAAATCAACATGACATTTTGATAATTCTGCTGTATCAATATCCTCAATCGCTAGAAACCGACCTTGTTGGTATAGCGTTCGACCAAGCGGTTCTCCAAAAAAAGAATCTTTGATTTTTGTTCCCAAGATAGAGGAACAACCAGAAGCTACTGATTCTACAGCCACATATCCACTCCAATCTGGCTCAAAGCGGTAAATAAATACACGCTCAGTTTGAAGAAACTGCCGAACTTCAGATACTGTAGTACTAAGAATATCTCCAAGATTAAGAGATTGGCGAATGCGTTGTGCCATAAGTGCCACCAATCGCTCTCGAGATGCTTGCTGTCGTAATGTCACCTCAGTACGTCGTCGTTCGGCTAACTCAGCAAGTTGTTCCGCACGAGTTTGACATTCACGCTTGACCCTCTCTCTATAATTGCGGAAAAAATCAGCCAAACTAGGCTCGTCTTCGAGTAAGTCCCCAAAATTATCAATCACTCGCTTATCTCCTTCATAAGCCACTCCCGGGTGAGCTTCCATCCAGACATGACACGTTTTAATATAAGCAATAAATGCAATTAAATGCTGGTAGTTAACAGAACCTAGAATCCGTCGCAGTTCCTGACGATAATGCTCGTCCGAATCTGGTAAGGCAATAAAAATTGAACAGTAAAGTAAACTTTCTTCAAGTTGCGAGTTTGGTTCAGCCCAGACAACTGGATCCGCAGACTGTGTCGCAAGGAAGCTAAGATATTTTTCAATATCCGTTGAGTTAGGTACAGGTGCTTCAAGCAACTCCAACACGTCGCTTGCCATCATTCCTAAAGGACGCAAACTACAACTATGGCAAATCATACAGTAAGGAACAGCACAGAAGCGCGAGAGGTAAGCAGAAAGTTTTTCCTTAAAGAGCGCTGGCAACGGATTGTTTATATACGCGCTTAGAGTCTGTTGCCATAGGTTTTCCAAAACCTGCGGATTCTTTTCTGCTGGTGCAAAGAAAGGTGGAACAAAACCAAATTTTAATTCAATTTCTGCCTTAATTTGTTCGCTGGTTCGCGGCTTAGTCATATTGTGTTTTTAAATGGCTAAATAAATAAGAAATTTATTAATCGCAGTAGCACTATATTAGGCTTTTGCCCTTGCGCTTTGCTTGAATTATTAATGGTGCCAGTTCACGGCTATATTTCTATTAGGAGTTGTAACGTGCGCGATTGTAAAGTCATACCGACTTAGGCTTACAAAGGTAATAATGTCCGTAGGCAATAAATGCAACTGCTGTAAATAGGTTTTCAGCAATTCCAGCATATAACCTACCTTATGTAATAGGACTTGCGGCTTAAACGAGTAGCCGTAGAAGGTATTAAACGAATAAATTGGTACTTACCTAACTATAGTAACAACAAAATTTTGATTTTTCACAATTAGTTTTAGAAGCTACCGTGTAACAGTTAGTAAGTCTAGCCCATGCTTAAGTTTTAATTGACAGTTTTTTTAGACAATAACGCACTATCATCTTCGATAAATATATCCGGCGCCGATGGAAAGTTGAAAAACTAATGGACGTTGGACGGCGCAATGTTTAAGGACACAGCGAGCAAAATAATTTTACATTCAAATGAGTAATTATCATGTTACTCGTTTATTAAAATCAACGGGACTTTGAATGCGAAAATTATCGTCATCAGCCCTAAATCATTTTTGATGCTTTTTGGAAAGTGCCGACTCAGCTTCTGTACGAGGAGAAAGACAAACACTAGTAATAAGTACTTCAGTACTTTCCCTCACAGCTAAAGCACAATAATCAACTTTGCCAGCTGGTGTCAGTGGCAAACAATCAATTACTATAAAATACTTTCCAACAACGTTTGAAAATGTCCCAACATCCGGGTAATAGTGGCGTCATAAAATAAATCAGTACTATATATAGTTTGAACTTTTAGACCTTCCACGTCTTGCCAGAGGTGAAACTCCAAATCCAACTTTGCGCTACAATGCTCAATCTCAAGCACTTCAAACGTTAAACCTGGTAACTCTAATGCTTCTACTGGAGTATTTTGCAGTGAGAACGCAATTTGAAACAGTGGATGATAACTCAAAGAACGTTCTAAGTGTAGTGCATCTACTAGTTTTTCAAAAGGTAAATCTTGATGAGCATAGGCGCCTAAAGAAACTTCTTTGTCGAGTCAAAGAAGTTCTTGAAACGTTGGATTGCCAGATAAATCAGTACGCAATACTAAACTATTGACAAAAAAAACAATCAACCCTTCTATTTCGATACGGTTCCGATTTGCAATTGGTGAGCCTACAACAATATCACATTGCTGCGTATAACGATAAAGCAAAGTCTTAAATGCCGCAAGAAGCGTCATAAATAACGTAACACCTGAATGCTGGCTAAGTGACTCTAATGCTTTATTTAACGATTGCGGTAGTTGTAAATATTGTTTAGCACCTTTATAACTAGGAATTGCAGGTCTTGGGCTATCGGTGGGAAAATTTAATACTTCTATGTTATGTAACTGATGGCGCCAGTAAGCTCGTTGAGTTTCGAGAACTTCTTCAGTTAACCACGCGCGTTGCCATCTTGATAAAATATACTTAATTCTCGAATTAATACTCCAATCGACCAACCGTCAGCAATAATATGATGCAAACTCAGTAATAAGACGTGTTGTGCTTCTTCTAGTTGTAGCAACGTTACTCGTATTAGTGGCGCGCCGGAGAATATCATTAAATGCCTTTATAAGCAAATTTCTATTGAGCGAACCTGTGAGAAAAAGCGCTGTTGAGACATTCTAGAGAGGATTGTCTCTTTGTAATTGGTTGAAAAACCATAATCTAGCTTGAGCAAATGATGTAGGGAAAACAAAGACTTCTGTTTCTTCAGAAAAATTCACTTTTTCCCCACCTACTAATACAGATGTTCGCTCAATCGCCATAGACTATACCAAAGTTGTCATCTTAATTTTAGTAGAATCCTAGAAACCGGGTTTCTATCTTAAAAAATACCTAATTTTTAGATTTTTTTAAACTTTCTATGGTAAAGAAAAAAATAGTAATTTTGAATTGATAGTGTTGTAACGGGTGGGGACGCCCGTTCCACAAGAGAAGGCAGAATAAGAGAAGATAAGAAAAAATTTGGATTAAAAAAATCTGTGGCTGCATATTTGGCTAAATGTCACCACTATTAATAAATAGCAACCTTATAACTGTACTCCTGTTTATGAAAAGTAACTTCCTTGCTGAGTATGTACGTATTCTGTTTTATAATAAGACGCATGTTCTGATTTAATCAAAATAAACGAACAGGTGTTGAGCGAAGACGAGCATTCATAGGCGCCACTCGTTCAATTACAGATTTCATATACGTGTAATCGGGTACATCCGCATTCGGTATATATCCAATTTCTTTAACTAAAGTTAGAGGTGCTTCTTGCATGTACTTCTTTATCATATCTCGATTCCTAGTTTCAATAGTTGGCGCAATTAACACTGCTCCTGGAGGCAAGTTATGAGAATCAGTAAAAAAGATACGAAAGTCAACATTACCAAACTTTTTATGATATGAATTAAATTCCTCTAATGACACAGCACCAACATCAGCCTTTTTTTCTGCAACTAGCTCAAGTACCGACGAAGCGGTTGGAGCAAATAAAATTTGTTTCAACGTTAAACCATAAAGATTGTAAAGTGGAACATAATATCCAGTCGCAGAACCTGGTATACCTAGTGCAACTGTTTTACCTTGTAAATCTTTCAAATTACGTAACTTACTGTCATTCCTCACTACCAAACAAGCCCGTGCATTAATATCGATTCCAAGTGAGAAAAGGAGTTCATATCTATAAAGAGTATTTGCTAATGCTGCCAACCCAGGAGGTGCAACCACTAATGACCAACTCTGACGTTGAATTCTTTCTATCGCGATGCTTTCATTGAATGCAGGCTCTAATTGTACAATTGTCTTTGTTTTATTTCCTAAGTACTCTTGAAAGCGCGCAAATCTATTTAGTGTTTGCCCAGAATCTTCATAATTGACTATACCCACAACCAATTCTAGCTGTTTTCTTGATGGTTTATTTGTACTGCAAGCCGTAATCATGAATAGGATTTTTAGAATAAAAGAGCGACGACAAAGCTTTAATGACATTAACAATTTCACCTAAGTTTTTATTTTTCAAAAATTAACCGAAATAAACCGGGCTTCTACCAAATAAGTCAAAATTTAATATTTTGTAAAGAAGCCCGGTTTCTATTATCTAGTATTTCAAGCGGAATGATATTGGTTAATAAAAATATTAAAATATATCAATAAGTTATTTTATTGTCAAGATAAAATGTACAATAATATATTTAATATTTTTGCCATTGTCAAAATTATCACTAAAAATCACCAATCTTATGAAAATTAACACAAAAGTCAACTTCATTCTAATAATAGTTTTTATTGGCGGTATTTTCATTAGCGGTACGGCTTTAGCTAGCGTACTTGAACAAAAAACAGAGCGCGAAGTGGCTAGTAAAGCAGTAATACTAATGGAACTTAGTAACTCTCTCCGAGAATACACTAATGATAGGGTTCAACCTTTATTGTTGCCAAAAGTCGATACTGAAGAACAATTTATTCCAGAGTCAATACCAACCTATTCAGTAAGAGAAGTCTTTGAAATTTTTCGTAAACACAAAGATTATGCCAATTTTATCTATAAAGACGCAACGCTCAACCCAACAAATTTGCGAGACAAAGCTGATGATTTTGAAAGTAATATTGTCAAAGAGTTTCGCAAAAATCCTGCTGTAATCGATAAGTCTGGTTTCCGAACAGTATCTGGAGAAAAATTATTTTATACTGCACGACCTTTTAAAATCGAACAACAGAGTTGTTTACGCTGTCATTCTACACCAGAACAGGCGCCGAAAAGTCAGCTAGCGACTTACGGTAGGAACAATGGTTTTGGTTGGAAGTTGAATGACATTGTTGCAACTCAAATTGTTTATGTTCCAGCAGAGGATATAGCTAGTCAGGCAAATCGCTCTTTTCTTATTGTACTAGCTGTATTAGCAGCTATTTTTACAATTATTGTGATTGTCATTAATTTTTTATTAAAGAAAACCATACTCAAACGCATTAAAAATATTGCGTCTGTAGCGGAAAAAGTTAGCGTTGGTGATATGGATGCTAGTTTTGGAAAGCAAGATAAAGATGAAATCGGCGCCTTAGCTGAAGCATTCAACCGGATGAAATATAGCTTAGAAATTGCTCTAAGTATGTTGAATAATCCAAAATAAGGTTAGATTAGGGATTAAATGCCCTACTTACCCATCAACCGTTGTTCAAACTCATAAGCTTGCTTAGGGTCAGAAATTGTGGCAGCTAACTTTTTGATAAATTCCGAACGTGAGATTTGCGGATTTGATTTTAAAACTTGTTGAACCATAAAATTAGCAATCGGACCAACTATATAAGCTAGCTCGCTCGTACATTCACGAGTAAATTTTTCATCGACGCTCTTTATAATCACTGATTTGTCTTGAGATATAACAGCTTCTAACATCGCCATTGCTTTGGACTGAAATTGTTGTTGTTTTTCAGTCGCCAGATAAGCGACTAAATTCTTAACCAACAGTTCCAAGCTGCTTACTTGTCTCAACGCTTGTTGTAATATAGTAGACGCAATTGGTCCGACTTCTTGCTTTAACAACTGTTCGAGTTGTGAATATTGCTTAGTATCTATCTCTAATCCAGTAGTTTCCGGTACATCCGCTTGTTGAGTCACTTGAGGTAACGGAGTCGGAGTATTAACAACAGGTTTCTTCTCTTCTTGAAAAACCTGAGAAATATTACCGGGTAAAATATCAATTACCGCTTGCGTACCTGATAACCATGTATGTAACTCAATCCCTTTTGCAACACAGATATTTTCTAACTTGCTAATCCAAGACGCAACTGGTAAACCAGCCTGTGAATTTGCTGCTGTCAAAGTTTCAAACAGCGCGCGTGTAAATGCTTCTTTTTCTTCTGTCCTTGATGCTCCTGTTATTAAATATTGTCCATTTTCTATTCCAGATTGCAAATCTTCTACCCAGTTTTCTAGAGTTTCAGCTTCTGGGCAGTCTAAAATAATAATCTGTTTTGAAGATGCTGCACGCCGTAATTCTTGCCTTAAAGTCGAGCGACTCAAACGGGCGCCATTACCCAGAATCAACCATGCTTCGCCATCTTCAATTTCTTCAATATACCCCCGTAGATACAACAACGCTGTCGGGATATTTTTCTTTACACCGCCAGTAGATGATCTTTGCTCATTACACCAACGAATTAATTCTTGTATTGAAGCGCGTATCTCTGATAACGCTTTATCTTTTGAAGAAACATACTCGACCGAAAACCCACCACTTTCTTCTAATACACGACTTAAATTAGTTACATTTTTGTCGTTTGGTAGCCCATCAATTATTAATGCTCGTCGTGATTTGCTTGATTTTTCTGTGTTTTTAGCTTTAACCCCTAAAACTAACTCTCCTACACCTTCAACAATCCGCTTTGGTGTTTGCAACGGGTATTCAGGATGTAACTTACTATCACCACGTTTGAGCTTTTGCTGATTTATCAAACGCAGTTGCTGATTCATTTTATCTATATATTGCAGCGTCTGACGATACACATACTTATACAGTCCATCAGCTTCAATCACACCATGCGAATCAGCAGCTTCCCCTTGTAACCCCTGCATTAAAAAATAAGTAAATACTCCATGCCCTAACTCAGGAAATTCCCAAGATTGTTGTCCTTGGTCACATGATAGTAAAGCACAAAATCCCTTACTTTGTGACGCGCGCTGCCGTAATATATCTTCCATCTGCGACACCGGATTGGGCGGAGCTTCCACCGCACTTCTAGCTCTACCTCCTCCGACCAATCGCATATCACCACTATGACAGGTATCCAAACAAAGTAATTGCTGATTCGCACTACTTTTTGAGAGCATATCTACCAATTCATTCATTCTTAACCCTGTTGCTAGCAAGTCGTCTTTGCGGGTATCTTTCATACACAGCACGGCTTCTTGCTGACTTGGCTCTAGCACTCCGTGTCCAGAAAAGTATAATAATATTGAGTCGCTAGCTTGAGTTTGTGACACTATTCGCATTAAAGATGCGCGTATTACCTCCAAAGTCGGGGGTTGTGGAGTATTGTCGTGATGAATTATTACTTCTTTATTCGGAAATCCTTCTGTAGCTTTAGTAAATGCCTCTGCCAACCCTTGACAGTCTAAAGCTGGATAACGCAAAAAAGGTAAACTGTCATCTTGGTAGTTATTAATACCCACCAATAAAATCCACAGTTTCGCTTTTCCCGTTTTTAATATATTAGTTGATAAACTAGAACCAACACCAACTGGAGGCATATGTTTTAATCCTATTCTTACATATAAAAACGATTATCATTTTCTATTATTAAGATTTTTTTTACTAGTACTGCAAAGTATTTTTGCTTATTTTATTTTAACAATAATACTTGATGGTTGCTGCTGTTTTGTTTGACCATTTGCAGTTTCTAGTTAACTTCAGGATTATTTTCAAAATTTATGCTTGATACTCATAAATATTGGCTATAACAATATGGATAAATATAATAAACTATTATAATACAAAAGTTTTTGAATTGAACATGCGTATACCACTATAGATAGATTGACAAAGAAAATTTCATAGGGTTTAAGAAAAATTTAGTAGTAAATTTTACAAACATTTACAATTAATTAAGATTAGCGATAACGGCGCCGTTAATTAAGGTATAAAGGTTAGTGGTGATGGATACCATAAATAAAACAGAGGTATGCATTAAGTTATTTGGTAATTATATTTACCACAGAGACACAGAGGAAACAGAAAGGGAGTAGAAAAATTTTGAGATTAGTGCATTAATCACATGAATCACTACCCATCTTAATATATAGGTTCTTTGTTCACTGATTATGCAGGAATAAGTTATATAGTCATGCGAGTGCGTCAAAATTTAATTGAATTATTTTCAACATTCCTAGAGTTAGACGCTTCTAAGGTAATTGGTTGGGCTACCGATGCGAGATTGCGGCGCCATATGATGAATTCGGTGTCTCAGTTGCCGCAACCAGAACAATCAGAGGATTTTTGGGTGTTTTATTGGTACAAACTCTGGTCGAATGCTCCTGAAAGTCTAGGGAAAGGGCATTTATCAGCTTATCTACAAGAAGTTTGTTATTGGGCTGCACGTAAAACAATATCTGGTATTTATTCATCTCAGTACACTCTATCTGACTGTTTTCAGATGGCAGTTGTACGTGTCGATAAAGTCTTAAAAGGGTATAAACCAGATATGGGGTTTAGCCTCAAGAATTATGGTAGCGCCGTATTCAACAGTGAACTTAAAGAAATGTTGCGGCAGCAAAATGAGATTGATATCTGTACCAACTGGCGCCTATTAAAAAAACTAACTCAAAAACGTTTGGTAGAGTCTTTGCAAAATGCTGGACAAAGTGCCGATGCAATTGGGCGTTACGTGTTAGCTTGGAAATGCTATCAGGAATTATGCGCTCCCCAACTTCCATCAGGTACACGCAGATTACAAAAGCCGGATTCTAAAACCTGGCAAAGCATTGCTCAACTTTATAATCAGTTACGATTGACTCAACTAACTACTCCAGGCGCCGAATCTAACCCAGAAATGATAGAAAAATGGTTAAGTATTTGTGCTAAAGCAGTGCGGGCGTACTTATATCCAAATATGACCTCGCTCAATGCTCCTAGAGGCGAAGATGATGGGGGAGAACTGCAAGATATTCTGCCACAACTCACACAACAGTCTTACATATCAGAAATTATTGCTAGTGAAGAACAACGTGATAGACAGTCACAACAAGCCCAAATTGGTGATGTACTAGTAAAAGCGATTCAAGAGCTTGATGAAGAAGCACAAAAAATAATTCAATTATACTATGCTAAACAATTAACACAACAGCAAATAGCTCAAGAGCTAGGAGTCAAACAATATACGGTTTCTCGGCGACTAAGCAAAGTTAGAGACACATTACTCGTTAAACTGGCAACATGGAGCCAAGAGTCGATGCATATTTCTCTAAATCCCTCGGTACTAAACTATATAAACACCGCATTGGAGGAATGGTTGCAAGCTCACTACAACCCTAACTCCCTATAATAAGGAGCAGTATATGACGTCTAACCCATCACTTACCCTCGATAACGCTACACATTTATGGTTAGAAATTCCAGAAGTGGAACTAGAAAGAAGTTGGCAGCAACAACCTTTTTCTACACCTAACCGTACTTGGATAGCGTATCTCAACCGTTTGACTTTAACAGCATTTCTTCCTTGGCTTTCTGAGGAACATGGCGCCAATGCGAAACCATATCCAAAAGGTGCAGCTTTACCTAGCATCTGGGAATTTGTTAACGGTACAGCAATTAGCTTCGGAAATACAAAAATGGTATTAATTCCAAGCGAAGCATTAGATATTGACGAATTTCGTGTACCTCAAGAATGGATCGATATTCCCAACTGGGTAGCCGACTACTACATAGCAGTACAAGTAAACGTAGAAGAAGGGTGTATCAGAATTTGGGGATATACAACTCACGCACAACTCAAAAATCAAGCAACTTACGACGCATTTGATAAAGCATATTGTTTAGACTCTGAAGAGTTAATATCAAACCTGAGTATTTTGTGGTTATCACGACAACTTTGCCCTGATGTAATAACTCGTGCATCCGTGGCGCCTTTACCCGAATTACCATTAACCCAAGCCCAAAACTTAATCCAACGCTTAGGAAACCCTAACGTTATTATGCCTCGGACTCAAATTCCTTTTACCACATGGGGCGCCCTTTTACAACACGGTGGTTGGAGACAGCGTTTATACGAACAACGTCAAGGACAACAACAATGGTCTGTTGGCGAATGGTTACAAAATGGTGTATCAGATTTTGCTCAAAGATTTGGATGGGCAACTATTGATACACAAACAATAGCTGGTGCGCGGGGTTCAAACGAGGCAGAAACATTACCAACTGTCGCACGTAGATTAACTATAAACTCACAGCAATGCGAATTGCGAGTACTACCACAAAGTAATATTACTTCGAGAATATGGCGCTTTGAATTGTGCGCGCTCCCAGGTGAATTACTTGCCACAGGTGTTAAACTAAGACTTCTCACAGAAGATTTACAACCCTTTGAAGGTAATGAAGTTGAAGTTAGAAACAGCAGAGAAAGTATTTACCTTGAAGTCGCGCTTGGTGACTCATCCGAAGGGTTAGTTTGGGAAATTGAACCAACCCCTGATAACTTTGAACTAGAAATTTTATACTTTTAATAGTTAATAAAATATGTTTAAATTATGTTGCGGACTTCAAGAAATAGGGATTCGATTTCTTCCCCTAAACGGATACTCTCCATCGCAAATAATTCCACATTGCTTTTTATATTATCTAATTAATGTTTGTCGAAGTTATTGTGTATCAGGAAAAAATGCTAGACTTTCTGATAACTTAAAATCATCGGAATAGTGACTATTATAAAACTCAGAACTAATTCTGATGCAGGCTAAACAAAAAACATCATAGTAATGTCTAACATGATTCCCTATAGGAGCTTGTTTTGTTAAATAATCTTTAATTTTTGAATCTAAAAGCAATAACTTTTCAACGAAGTTTCTCCGGAAATGCAATTATTTTTATAGGAAAAGATGATTCATCCTCGGCGCCTATACTTTGGTTTGTCTCTTGGATAAATTGAGCTAAAAAAGAAGACATCGTTCTAGTTGATGTTGGATAATTTCCG
Organism: Calothrix sp. PCC 7103; assembly: GCF_000331305.1. Taxonomy (GTDB): domain Bacteria; phylum Cyanobacteriota; class Cyanobacteriia; order Cyanobacteriales; family Nostocaceae; genus Dulcicalothrix. The sequence goes on from NZ_KB217478.1 coordinate 4,661,184, forward strand.
CTTCGTATCCCCATCTCCAAAAAGATTTGATTACTGATTATTATATTTCCTGAAAATGTTAATTTGAGCAAGAGTTACTTTCTGATGTTCTGCTTCCAAGTTCGTGTATAGCGGTAGAAATAAAGGTTTATGCAGAAGAATGTGAACGCAACATAACTTTACACATGGGGTGTGATGAATTGCATATTGAACCAGATACCACCCCTAGTAACAGAAAGTAGTGTCAAGAACCGTATAGAACTTATGAAGAGTAATTTTCAAATTCAATTAAGTTGGAAAGATGCAGCAACAGCAAAACAGCACGAACCACGCTTGAGTTTGCCTATTGCCTTCGGTAGAGAGTTTGCCCAAATGCCTATCAAAGTCGGCAACCGTCGTGTTTCCCGAATGGTACTTAATAACCCCAAGGTTTCTCGCTATCATGCTTTAATTGACTGGGAAGATGATCATTTACTGCTCATAAACCAAAGCAGTACTCATGAGATAATAGTTAACGGTAAACGTCAGAAACGCTGTATTCTAAATAATGGTGATATTTTGCAAATAGGCTCCTACACAATAACTGTTACCTTTATCAATAGCCCTCCTTCACATTCCCTTAGCAACAATTTCACAATTGCCTCTATACTTCCAAATTTCAATAATCATCATCTTAGTCTGACGGAATTATTTCCTTTTGCCTCAAAAAAACTGAATTTACACCAAAATAGTTTCTTGGCGCCAGGTATCATTACGGTAATGTTTGTAGCAGCAATGTTAGTAGCTAGAGCGCCGGTCCAGTAATATATATTGACGGAAGCGTAAATTTATGCGTCGGGGCAAAACGCTTATTTTTCGATTAAATTATTTATCCTTCGCATCGTACCAAGGCGCCTAAATGCTCGATTGAAGCAACACGCATAGCTAGATTTTTCTGTCAACCACTTCTACTGGACTGGCGCTCTAGGAAGATGAATGAGTTATTTTTTCTCTACATTTTAGGAGCTTACCTAGCTAGCGCGAGTCACTACTTAATCCACAAAGTTTGCCACAAGCATAAACCTTGGTGGTTGCTAGTTAGCTTGGCTTTGTCTACAGGTTTACCACTTTGGGGTGGATTCCATATATCAGTATCACACACAGGAAATCATGTTCTCGATTCAATTATCGAGGCTGTTGTAGCAAAAGGATTTTTAGAAGAAGTGTTTAAAGCATTGCCAGTACTATTAGTTTACTTCATCGGCACACTACTTCCATCACCGAAGCGCGAACTGATTGGAGTACATGAACCTATGGATGGAATAGTTTTAGGAACAGCTTCTGCTACTGGATTTGCATTAGCAGAAACTATGCTGAATGTGCATCAAGAAATTGAAGCGGGCAATTATGAAGCTGGATTAACTCTTTTAATTACTCAAATTTTAGGAGATATTTCTGGACAGGTTGCATACAGTGGCTATTTCGGTTACTTTATTGGATTAAGTGCGCTCAAATCTTCAAAACGTTGGCGCCTTTTGGGAATTGGCTATCTAACATCAGGTACTATACATAGCCTAGCGGCAGTAGCAACTATTTTGCAAGAGAAACAACACCACACTTTAATTGGTACTATATTTTTAGCTGTGATTGGTTCTGTAGCATATGTATTTTTAATCGCAGCTATCCTGAAAGCTCGTCAGCTTGCCAACCAAACTACACCCTCAAACACCTATTTCACTCAACACAGAATTCATTGAATACTGTAAACACGAGTTAACCAGTTTTGTTGGACCTTTAGCAAGTGTTTTAATTGAACGTACCTTAGATAAAAATCCTTATATAGCACGCGAAGAATTTATTGAAGTTATATCGAACGCAATTCCTAACCGTCTTGGCACCCAGGAGTTTAAACAGCGTTTCAACATTGGTATTCAAACATATATCAATCAACTAAGAAATTCGATTAAGTCACAACAAGCACCAACAAACCAAGCAGCAATCAGTAATCCAGAATTTATAAAATCTTGCCAGCAACACCTTACTAGTTTCATTGGGCCGATAGCTAGTATAGTTATTGACAAAGCTTTAACTAAATATCCGCATTTAACTCCCAACCAACTAATCGAAACATTGGTAGCTGAAATTTCTAATACAAAAAAGGCGGAACAATTTAAAGAGCGTATTTATAAGTTAAAGATTATTTAGTTAACAAATAAATATTATGTTCGGTTTAAGACGACGTTTTAAAATTTACTCACAGGCTAATTGTCGTTTAACTTCTGCCCAAGGGATAGTGCCATTTTTCTTAATGTCTTCCCGTCCTTCTCGCAAAGCCTTAATATCCTCTTCATCTTCAGCTTTGCCAATGTCTAGAAGTTCTATAACATCTTCCAAATTGTCTTCATCTGCTTGTTCTAATTTTTCGTAGACAATTTTAAGTAGCTCTTGTCTTTTAGTTGTAATTTCTATATTCTCCTGATATTTTGCGATAAGTATTTATATATGAAGCATTTTCAGGCAACTGTCATAACTTCTCTTAGATTAATTCCTAAAAACGTCTTATATACATACCTTACACGAAATAAGTCTAAATCAAGATCAATTAGTACAAATAACTTAGTGGCATCAGAGAATTTTGCCGAGTTTTGCTCTAATTATGTTATTATTCACGAGCGCATGGGAATTATAAAAAAAGAAGCGGTTAACCATGTTTTGGTTTTAACCCGTGAAACCTAAGAACGTATAATCAACCATGTCTAATGATTCTGTGCATAATTCTGCTGTGAGCGCTGCTGTTACCACTAGCGTCGAGCATATTCAATTGCAGGATTTACCTGCAAATGCAGTGCGTAGATTGCACAAAGGTGGGGTTCGGCCTGGTGAACCTTTAAGAACCAGGGTGGAAGCTCAAGAAATGCTGAACAAAATTCCCCCATCTCAGCGAGCAGGTATTGACAGCACATCTGCTGGTCAAAATGCACAGAAATATTTGTCCGATAAGCACGCTAGTCACGTTAAGCCTCATAGTAAAGGAGGCTCTAATCACCCCAAAAACATCAAATGGGAGAATGCCAAAGACAATATTGCTCGTGGTGGTAAACCTATGTCTTGGCAAGAGCAAATGAGGCTGGATGCTAAATGGCATTTTGATAACTTGGCAGGAGGTGTTAAAGCTGGCATTAAAGCGGTGCCTTTAGGAGCAGCTATTGGTGTTGCAACAACGGTGCCATTTTCGATGCTCACCAACGCGCTTCGTGTAATTCGAGGTGAAATTTCTCCACAACAAGCTGGTGTAGAAACATTAAAAGATACTCTTGTTGGTGGTGCAGTTGGAGGTACAACCGCATTTGCAGTTACAACAGTAGCAACAAGGAGTAAAGATAAAATTTACTTTATTCTGAACAAAGTAGATAGAAAAGCCGAGAAAGATAGACCTATCGAGGATGTGATAAAAGATTTAAGTCAAACCTTATCAGATTTTGGAATATCAGAACCAAGTATTTACCCAGCAAGTGCATGGCAAGGATTGTTAGCAAAACTTATACAAAATAAAGTTGCAACTAGAGAGCATAAAACAGATTTCAAAAACTTTTTCCTTGCTAGATATATAGAAGAAGATGAAGATGGGGAACCATATATTCCAAAATTAATAGACATTTCACCAAAAGCTTTACAGGATAGTGGCATTACAACCATAGAAAATACTGTAATTGAAACAGTTGTCCGTAATTCGGGGTGGAATTTATTAAGTGATGTTTTCGCTACGTTAAATAAGTCTGCTCAAGCTATTGAAGAGACTTTTATTACAGAAATCAAAGGGTGGGAGATCGAGTTTGAAGAACTTCAACAAACAATAGAAGAATATAAGCAAAATTCTGATTTAGCTAGGGGGAAAGTAGCAAACGTAAAAAAGTCTGTAGAGGAGCAAAAGCAAGTATTAATTAATACGTTTAGTCAATTAATTAATAAATTTGCTGAAGACGCTAAAAAACGTATAGAAATGGAAATTGAGAAAGTAGCGAAGAATAAATCTCAAAAACCTGTACATAATAAGGAAGACACAAACCTTTTAATGTACTTGTGGAATGGGTTTGCTTCTTACTTAACAGCTTCTAGCTCAGACCCTTATAAAATCAGGGTCAATAACAAAAAAGATGCTGAGAAAATTGGTAAAACCATCAATGAATACTGCACCCCTGTAATACAAAGCTTTTGGCTAGATACTCAAGACAAACTCATTAGAGAAGGAACAAATATTCGTGAAACTTTAGTTAAAGAAATTCAAAAGGAAATTCAAGCAATCTCTAATGAACTTTCTAAATATTTAGGAAGCGCTTTGGAAGTTGAAATAGGTATCAATCAAATTCAGTTTCCCAAATTTGAATTTTCAGGAATTGATCCAAAAATTCAGCATCAGCAACAAGTATATGCTAGAACTAAAAAAGAAAAAAGAACAAAGAGCCGTTGCTGTGAGTCAGATAAAGTCTATGAAGTAGATGTTCCATATACTGAAACAGTGTCTTACTATGAAATCGATTTACGACTAACTTGTCAAGGAATTCAGCAAAAAATAGACTTACAAGTTCAGAATAACATTGAGTTGCTTAAGCGCGTTATTGAAAGACAAATATCAGAGGATTTTCAAAAAGGTGAAAAGCAAATTAATAATTACATTAATCGGTTTCAAGCCGAATTTGACTACTTATTAAAGGAACGGGCAACTAGGGAAGTTGAGGCGCCTAATATTATTGCTTATCTTGAAAACCAAAGAATCGAATTAAGTGAATATCTTTATGAGTTGAAGTTGATTAAAGGAGAGTTTGATAATTGGAGACCAATAATAATGTTATAAAAATAGAGGGAAAGGTGGGCAGTGCCCACCCTACTGTTTTTTACTGTCTTTATTTAACGAAGATAATTTCATTCGCCGACTGTCGCGAGATATTGGTACTAATGCAGGCGCCTTACTTTTAGCACTGTTATCTTTCAACTTCTCTACTATTTTAGATAATCCGCCAATTGTCGGCGCCTCAAATACATTACTTAAAGGCAACTCGACTTTAAAAGCATCGCGGACTCTAGAAGCAAGCTGAGTTGCCAGTAAAGAATGTCCACCTAATTCAAAGAAGTTATCATGAATACCGCAACGCTTAATTCCCAAAACCTCTGTAAAAATTTTGACTAAAGTTTTTTCAATTTCAGTTTCGGGAGCAATATAACTTTCTGTAAATTCTTTTTTGATTGTATCTGGTGTTGGTAAAGCGTAACGGTCTATTTTACCTGCTTGATTAAATGGTAATGATTCCAGTAGGAGAAAAGCAGACGGCACCATATATTCGGGTAATTTTTGTGACAAATACGTTTGTAGTTGCGGTATAATTTTGCGCGCAGCTTTTGCTTGTAAAGGGTTATTTGAGTGCTGAGTTCTGAGTCTTGGCCTAAAGCTACTTCTCGAACTCGATATAATAACTCTTTAAAAGTTGGATTACCCGATAAATCTGTACGCAGTACTAAACTATTGACAAAAAAGCCAATTAACCCTTCTACTTCACTACGATTACGGTTGGCAAAGGATTTGCGCTCAAATTGCGTTCTGGTTGTAAATGTTCAACGAGCTTTTCAAACGGTAAGTCTTGATGACTGTATGCTCCTAATGTAACTTCCCGTACTCTGGCTAATAGTTCGCGAAAAGTTGGATTTCTTGAAAAATCGGTACGCAGTACTAAAGTATTGACAAAAAAGCCAATTAATCCTTCTATTTCGCTACGGTTACGGTTGGCAATTGGTGAACCAACGGTTATATCATCAGAATATGTATAGCGGTAAAGTAATGTTTGAAATGCTGCCAGCAATATCATATATAAAGTGGCACCTTCACGTTGAGATATTTTTTCGAGTGCATCAACTAAACTGAGGGGTAACTCTAAAAATTGTGTAGCTCCGCGATAAGCTTGAATATTAGGGCGCCGTTTATCGGTAGGTAAAGGCAGCATTGTAATACCATTTAATTGATGGCGCCAGTAAGCTAACTGATTTTCTAGAACTTCTCCAGTTAACCACTCACGTTGCCATTCGGCAAAATCAGCGTATTGTAAAGGCAGTTCTGATAATGGGGATGGTTGATTTTTAAATGAAGCAGTGTAAAGGGCGCCTAACTCACTAATTAACACTCCAATAGACCAGTCATCGCAAACAATATGATGCATATTCAGTAACAAAATATGCTCATTATCTGAAAGCTTAAGTAATATCACTCGTAGCAATGGCCCTGAAGATAAATCAAAAGGACGTTCTATTTCTTGCGTGATAATATACTTAGCTTGTGCTTCACTTTCTTGTGTAGGTAAGTTTAATGTATTAATAGATATCAGCAAACTTGGAGCAATAACCTGCACAAGTTGATCTTCGAGTATTGTAAATGTAGTGCGTAATGTTTCATGGCGCCGGACAATTTCGTTTAATGCGAATTCGAGCGCGCTTTGATTGAGCGAACCATGTAAACGAAGAGAAAAATCCTCAACGGCGCCCAGGTATCCACGTCGGAGGATAACATATTATGATGGCGCCCAAGACTAAATAGAACTGAGATACTATCACACCAGGCAGGATTGTAGCACAGGTGTCCCGCCTGTGCGTTAATCTTTTTTTACACAACAAGCAAAACCGACGTAGTATCAAGAAACGAATTATATATTCACTGCTATAATGTTTTTATGACTTTACCTACTATCACCCAAGACAAAATAGAACTGGCGCCAGGGGATGAATTAATCCTAAGATACAGAACGTGGGAAGATTACGAAAATTTGCTTGCTCGTCGGCAAAATAAAGCAGGACTGAGAATTAAATATAGTAGTTTAACTGGTGAAATCAGGGTTATGTCTCCATTGCCTGGGCATGGTAAAAATGTTGACATGTTGGCAGATTTTGTAAAAGCATTACTCAGAAATACTTCTAAGAAATGGGAAGCTTTTACACCGATTACTTTAAAGTATGGTAACCAACAAGGAGCAGAACCTGATTACTGTTTCTACATCGAAAATTGGCAACGCATTTTAGGTAAAGAACGTATCGACCTACAAAGTGACCCACCCCCTGATTTAGCCATTGAAGTTGATTTAACGTCAATGACTAAACCAGAAGATTACCAAATAATTGCCCCTGCGGAACTTTGGATTTATCGAAGAAGTGGCTTATTAATTTATCAATATGATAAAAAAAAGTACAGGGAAAGTCAAACAAGTTATATTTTCCCTGATTTTGATGTAAAGACTTTAATACCACAATATATTGACCGAGGTTGGCAAGTTGGTTCAAGTGATGCGGTCAATGAATTTGAAGATTTTTTAAAGCAAGAGTTAAAAAATTGAATCAATTGCAACTAGACCATCATAAAATTTAAGAAATTCCATATTAATTAAGGTATCGCTTCCAACTTTAGTTCCTGTAACAGTTAATCCAAAAAATTGTGAGGAAGATTGACCAAACGTAAACTCAGAAAAATTACCACTATACTCAACAACATCACCTGTTACTTTATATTCGGCACCATTAAATTATTACTTGTCTGCGCGCTCGTACTTTCTATATTTGGTCCTAAGCTTATTAAGGTTGAGGTGCCTAGAACCAGGCAACTAGTGCGTAAACGAAGCATAAACAGTTATATATAACGCTACGCATTGATAATACAGTTTTAGACGATATGCAAAAACTAAACTTTAGTATAGTTTTCTCGCACACACTTTAATTACCATACTACATCTGTAATATGAATATAGAATAACTTTTATATTCCAGATGCTCGCTTCGGAGTTAGATATTCCCGTGTTATCACAAAATTGGCACAATAAAAGAAGTGCTTTGAGGGGATATGCAATAAAAATGAGTATAGATAGTACTGAAATGGCTAGAAGCCTTTACCAGAGCGGGGTATTGGCGTTTGAAAACGGGAAATACCGTGAAGCTGTTGAAAGTTTAGAGCGAGCGAATTCGCTTGTTGCTCGTAATACCCGCTTTGGTGGAGAGGTGCAAATTTGGTTGGCAACAGCATATGAAGCAGCAGGACGAAACCAAGATGCTGTTGACTTATGTGAGCAACTTAAGCGTCATCCTAATATTGATACTAGTACACAAGCAAAACGTTTACAGTATATTTGGAAGGCGCCTAAATTGAGCCGTCCCAAAGAATGGTTGACAGAAATACCAGATATGGGCGCCGCATCAAGTAATAATGATAAAACCAAGTTTGTAACGAATGTTTCATCAAATACAGCTTCCAAAGCTCCAGAAAAAGAATATGTAGACTTAAGCCAAGTCAACACCGAAGATAATCGCTTTATTTGGGTTGCTTTAATAGGGGTTGCGATAACGCTTTCATATTTACTTTGGTTAAATTTTCATGCGTAACTCGTCAAGGAACAAAGCTATATGATTCGACTGGTTGCAAGACAAACTAAATATCTTAAAAATGTATTTCAAGGCATCTCAAAACGCGCACGGATTATTTTCTTGATAGCCTTAGCATCTTTATTGTTATCAGGCTGTGTAAAATATGACGTTGCCGTAAACTTCAATAACTCTAACTATGGTGAATTTATCCAGCATATTCACTTAGGCGAACGTCTTACTACCTTTAGTGGAGACTCAGTATATGAATGGTTAGACAGTATTGAACGTCGCGCACGTAAACTTGATGGTAAAATACGGCGCCTTTCTAGAGAAGAAGTTGTCGTCACAATACCTTTTAACAACGCCGAAGAATTACAAACCAAGTTTAATAAATTCTTCAACCCTAATCTCAATGAAAAAGGTAAATACAAAGACGTTAATACAGACTTACCGAAAATTGAATCAAATATATTACTATTCCAGAACAACTTTCTGTTACTAGTTCGGAACAAGTTAATTTACGACTTGGACTTAAGTTCGCTAGCATTAATATCCAATAACGGTAACGTACTAGCAAACGCAGCCTCAATATTAGACCTAGAGTTTAGCCTAAAAACACCGTGGGGCGCCAAAAATATCGTAGAAGCAACAACAGAAAACCCCGTATTACCCGAAACCAACGGCAAACAACTAACTTGGCATCTCAACCCAGGTACACTTAACCACATCGAAGTAGTATTTTGGCTTCCAAGTCCACTAGGTATAGGCGCCTTAATAATCATATTATTAGTTGTACTAGGAATATACATCCGCTACAACATACTACCCGACCCCAGAATACAATTTGCTCAACCAATAGTCACCGAGCAATCATAAAACGATTTGCAACGGATGTAACGGATGTAATATATAGCCTATCCGTTACATCTGTTATATCCGTTGCCAGTTATACTCCATGCAGCATCACCATTCTGTCATCCATTCCTTGATGGAAAAATTCAATTCGTCGATTACTATCAAAATCTCTAGGGCTAATCGAATTAACAATAAATGGGAATAATGCGGGAGCTTGGCTAATTACACTTAAAGCTTGAGAACTAGAATCACTTGCAACAAAAGCCGCTTCTATTAACCATGCTGCCAGTTTTCTATTATCAATTACTTGTGTTGATGCTGGTTGATATATACCTATTTCTGACGTATCTTGTAGCACTCCCCAATCAACAAAACAGCGTAATACACGTTGAGTCGCGCGCGATACTGTTTCACGTTCACCTAGTTTTTCTTTAATACGTCTTTGTATCGAACCTGCGGCAAAAGAACCTTGTAACCTTGATAACCGTCCAACCTGTTCTGCGACAATACCAAAAAATGGATAAACAGCCATTGTCATTCCCCAATGTATGGCTAAATGTTGTTCTTTAGGAGTATTTAGTAAAAGTTCTAATGCTTCATCTCGTAGTGGCGCCAGTTTTGCTGGTACTGTAACCCAAATTTTGGAAAGTATTGAAATTGTTTTAGAGCGACCGCTAGATTTACATTCGCTACCAACAGAAAGTTTATCAAGCAAAAAATCATCCAGCGCTGTTTGTATTTCACGACGTGTATAACCAGCAAGAAACAGGTTGGCTGTGAGTTCCAACCACTCTAGCTGAATACGCTGACTAAAACCAACTTCATAACGCCTGTTCATTTAATACAATAACGAAATGCTTATTTATAAACGCTTATAAATGGTACTATTAATTCCTCCACACAAGCACTACCATGAGCAACTATTTTTTCTCCTTGCCGAATAAAAGCTTGGCGCCTGGGTGCTAGAAGTGGTAGGTATTGCGGTGGTAGTCCAAGTTGCCACTCGATGGCTGTAGCAAATTCGTTTTTAACTAAAGAACGAAGTAGTTTATCTGAGTAAACTCTTACACGTTCCCCTCGTACATCGGCAATGGCGCCTTCTTTTGGTTGTCCAATACCAGTAGCTTCGATGTTGCCGTGGTCGGATGTTAAGAATACTCGAAAATTGTGTTGTAGTAATAAGTCTAGCAAATTAGACATTATCCCTAGTTCTCCCCATTGACGTACTTGGTTGTGCATCCCCGCAGTACCAAGCTGCATCCCATGCATAATTTCATCAACGATATCAACTACTAAACCTATTACCCTAATTTTTGAGGAGAGTTTTGTTTCTACTAAAGAAACTGTATTAGCTTTACCAAGTCCTTTGAGGTAAGCGACAGATGAGGGATTAAAACCTCGTTCAGTCCAATATTGTTTCCAAAGAGATTCTTCTTTAGCTGTAGTATCTAAACTATTGGGAAAATAAACAGGAGGTTTGCCTGCAAATATTGCTTGTCGGGATACAGAGGTAATTGTTGGTAGCCAAGCAAAGACTCCTTCTGTGTTAAATTTTACTTTATCTTGCTGCTTTAGTAAAACTTTACGTAAGACTAACCATTGGTCAAAAGCTAAACCGTCTAGTACAATTAGTGCGACTTTGTTAGTAGTTGATGCTTCTAAATGTCTCTCTATGTAACGTGGTATTTGGTGTAGCATGACTGGAGTATTGGCAGCTTGATTATATAATGTGCCATAACGTGAATCAACCCAGTTAAAGAAGGCGCCGTCTACCTTTTCTTGTAAAGCCAAAAACTGCTCTTCTAAATTAGGCGCCTTTTCTTCATGCCATAAAACTACTAACTCTGCCCATGTTTGAGCAAATTTTAACCAATCTTGGTATCTGGCGTTGTTTTCAGGAATTGCTAATTGAAGTAAACTTTGCAGGCGCCTATTTTTTTCAGATTTGGGGTCAATATATACACTCGCTGCTATCCAAGGGTTAAATTCAAATTGTCCAGTTGTAATTTTCAGTTCTTCTGCTTTAATAGGTTGTAAATAACCTTCTGTAAAAAGAGTGTTAATATAAAGCTGAATGTCTTTGTTATCGAAAGAGATATTTTCTGAAGCTGCATAAGTACCACCTGATTCTGTAGCAGGGTTTAATTTATTCAACTTCTGGCTAATAAATTCAAACCATTTATTTTGTATAAATTCAAAGAAAGCTTGACGGTTAGATACTATCTTTGTTAGAGGTATTTTAGATAGTAATCGCTGTTGTTGTAATTTTGCAAGTAAATATTCATCTAATATTGTTGGTATACTTTGAACGCGATAGTGTCGGCGTAAAAGCATTAATAATAAATCTGAAGTTTGTTTAATTGAGTCAGAGTCTGTATCAAAAACATGCCGCAGTATAAAATTTGATGTGGCGTTATCTCCAAGCTGCTGAGGTTTGTACTGACTTTGAGCTTGGTATAATAAGTCAAAATAACTGCGGTCTAAGGCATTAACTATCGTGTAGCTGAGATTAGGAAATAAGTCAGCAATGCTGAAAGTAAGTTGTCGTGCTGCTTTTAATAGGTCATAAGGCAACTTACGTAATTCTTGCTCTTCTGCATTTACTACAATAACTAAATCTATTTTCTTACCTATATAACGATACTGGGATTCATAGAGGTAACGAAAGGAAATAGCATCTTCAAAATAGAGAATTTCAAAACCTCTTTGTTTTATTGCTTGTAATATTTCTGCTTCGGTTAGTAAGTTGTCTGGGTCTGCCACGAGTGTTATAGGAGCAACTTGGGGTGTGAAGTCGCTTAATATTGAGGAACGCCAGTTCATGAGTCCTCCACCCGCATTAATAATAACGGTATTAATTCCGGCGCCACATCCGCTTTTTGCTGCATCGCTTTATTCCAAGCTTGTTCCTCCTGTGCTAACTGTGATAAGCGATAGTCTCTAACTTGCGGCAGTCCAATACGTTCTATTGCCCGTCGTCGCGCGGCAAATGCGTATGCGCTTTTCTCGCGTTCTTTATCCAGTTGCGTCTGGTATTTTCGTATTAGTTCCTCGTAAATGCTTTTACCTTGGACTAATGCAGCATCCCAAACTTGGCTAAATGCTGTTGTTGCTTCCTCCCCAACTAGATATTTTTGAATTTCTACTTCGATACTCAATAACTGTTCCCAAATGTAACGTGCTGTCGGTAAAAACACTCTCCCCGTGTTGTTGAGAAACAAAGGCATTATACGCTGTTGATTCCAATCATCGGTATATATAGTCAGGCGCCATAATGACCAGAAACCTCTAACATCAGCTGGTAATGTTGGAATTGTGATGCAAGGAATAGGTTGCCCTTGAGCAAAGCTAGTTTTTACCATCACTATTCCACGAATGCGCGCGTCTTCTAAAGTTAAATGCGTTGCATCGGGTAGTGTTGCTGCTTCTGTTGCGGTAAATACTACGTTATTTAACTGTTCTCCTGTAGGGAAGGTGAGATTCCATGTTTTATCTTTTTGAGCTATACCGTTATGTGCTGCTAAGTAGTTAATAGTCATACGTTCCACCCAGTGAGGGATGGGATGGTCGATAAGTTGCTGTGCGGTGCCTGTGTCTAGTTTTTCGTTAGTCTTATAGATAGCTGAACTTTCTTTAGCTGTAACGAGTTGTTGCTGCACTCGACTCACAACTTCTTCGACTTTAGTATTTAAGCTTTCTGGGTTGATAAGAGTTTCGATATATAAATCATCAAATATCTGCCCAGCTTGTGCTGAGTCAAGTACATCTCCAGTTTTATCAATGCCAAAGTCGTTGAGGATAACTGCGAGTTTTTCTTCTAGCACTTCCCGAACGCGGTATTCTACTGTATCTTCAAACACAAAGTTTAACGCGCGCACAGGATAAGTTTGTCCGATGCGGTCTACCCTACCAATACGCTGTTCTAATCGCATCGGGTTCCAAGGAATATCGTAATTTATAACAACATGGCAAAATTGTAGGTTTAATCCCTCACCACCTGCATCAGTAGAAATTAGGATACGAATATTTTTTGCAAAGGCATCTTGTACCTGTTTACGCTCTTCCATGCCCATCGAACCGTTGAGACAAACAACAGAAATACCGCGTTCTTGTAAAAATTGCCGCAGCATTTTTTGCGTAGGCACAAATTCAGTAAAAATTAAAACCTTGATATCAGGGTCGCTTTCTTGTTGCTGCAAGCGGTAAATCCAGTCTAATAAAGCTTCTGCCTTGGGGTCGGCGCCTATTGCTTCTGTACGTTTAGCAGCTTCGAGTAGCAATTCGACCTCGGCTTTTTCGTTTTTGAATGCTTTGAGACGGGTTGTTAAAATTGACTCGACTTGTTCCTGTCCATCAAGTTCTACCCATTCTTCAGCAGCAAACATGGGGAAAAGCGTTAATTGTTCTTCTGGTTCGCGCAGTACTTCTAACCGTCTTTCTAAAGTAGTGCGGATAGCATGGGTAGAAGACGTTACTAAACGCTGCATCAAAATCATTAAAAAGCCAACATAACTTTTTTTCTGTTTAAGCGCTTGGTTATAACCTTCACGCACGTAGTCGGTGACAGCTTCGTAAAGTTGACGGTGTTGACGATGTTTTGCAGACCAGGAAACAGGTACAAGCTGAGTTTGCCTTGGTTTAAATAAAGGTTCTCCTTGGGCATTAATCGCGCGGCGTTTTTCGGTACGAATAACATAAGGTTGTACCCGTTCGCGCGTAACGCTGGTAATATCAGGGAAAGCTACAGAGTCTAAAAGCGAGATAAGACGATAAAAAGCATCGGTTTTTCCCTGGTGAGGAGTTGCGGAAAGTAAAAGTAAATAAGGCGCCGTTTCTGCAAGTCCTTGACCAAGTTTATACCGTGCAACTTGGTCGGTACTGCCACCCAAACGATGAGCTTCATCTATAATTACTAAATCCCAACCTGCGGCAATTAAATCTTCAAAGCGTTCTTTATTATATTCTGCCAATTGTTCGCGACTCCAACCCCGACGTTTATCCATTGGTTTTATTGAGTCCATTGGACAAACTACTTGGTTAAACAAACCCCAGCTATTTTGGTTCTTAGATTGTGGATTAGGATATAAACGCTGTAAAGTTTTGAGGTCTTCGGGCAAAATAAGGTTAAATTCTTCGTTGAAATGTAACCGCATCTCGCTTACCCACTGACTAACCAAACCTTTGGGGGCAACTATCAAGATGCGTTTTACCATACCCCGCAACTTAAGTTCCCGCATAATTAGTCCAGCTTCGATAGTTTTACCCAGTCCAACTTCGTCAGCAAGCAGGTAACGAACACTATTGCTAGAAACAGCTTTTGATAATGCTTTGATTTGATGGGGTAGCGGAATAACCGAAGATTCGGCGCCAGAAGTACATCTTGAGTCAAAGCATCGGCAATGCGGGCAGATGTGGCGATATAAGCAATACTGGCAGGAGTGGTAATATTGGCATCTGAAAGAGGTTTGAGTTTATCAGCGCGCGTGCGTATAACTGTATCTTGGTTAGGTAGCCAGATGCGGTGGAAAGTATTCCCCCAAAGTGTTTGGGTTTCAATGACTTTACATAACTGACGATGTTCTTCGCTCCATAACCAAGTATCAAGATGCATTGTATTTTTATATACGATTAAAATTACGTTATCTCTAGCGCTAGTCTCATTTTAATCGCTATCTTCTGGTCTACCAAGGTAACATGCGTTACATCATATACTGGAAACTGGTAAAATCTGGACATCTGTCATGCTGAGGAACGTTAACGCAGTTTCCCGCAGGGTAGCATCTTAAAGATTTTCATTTTTTCAAAAGTAAAGTTCTGATTCCTTATTTGTATAACAGTCACATATTTAGAGTTCATCCTAATTTGGCAGAAATATAACTTGTCATTCTGAGCGCAGCGAAGAACCTATTTAATTTTCAAGCTTTTTAGATGCTTCACTACGGTGACTCATGACATGATATTTCAAAATTGGATGTTCCCATATTTAGGCTTCAATATCTAAGCTTACATCTTCTTCATACAGCTTTATAGAAGTGTCAATTATTAGATTATTCGGCATTCCTTCTTTAATATCATAAAATTTAGCGTTAATATTTTCTGCTTTTTCTAAGCAACATAGCTGAATACTTTCTTGGTGTTTACGCGCGAGTAATTCAATTTTTTTTAGTACAAAGTAGCTATGAGTAGCCATATAAATTTGTGTCCCAGCTTGACTAAGTGCAAAAAGTGTCTCACATAAGGTGATGATGGTACGAGGATGTAAGCTTGTCTCTGGCTCATCAATAAATAAAATTGTATCTTTTTTAATTGCTCCATTACGGATTAAGGTAGTCAATAAACTAATTTTTTTGATACCTTCTGCCACTTGCGACATTTCATACTTCTCACTTCCGTGTTGAAATATGAATCGTTTTTCCTCTAGAGCGAGTTCTCCTTGAAATAAGTTTTGTAAAGAGTCAAGAGCATCTTCAAGAGGTTTATCCAATTTTTTAGTAGAAGTTGGTACTATTAAAGCGTCAGTTAAATCTTGGTAAGTTTGGTCAAAACCAAAAACCCTTAGCTGTTTGTAAAATGTTGCTATAGTCTCAACAGCGTTTAGAAATTGTTTTGAAGGTATGTATAAAGCATTTAAGTCTAATTTATTCGCAGATTGTTCACATTCAGTAATAGTTTGTTTGGTGTCTTTACCAAACGAACAACTATATTTATCTCCTTGTAGTAGTGCTTTTATATTTAGAAGGTCGCCACTTTTACGAACTACTTCACCAAGATTAAGGTTATTAGGTTGAAATACCCTAACCATTTTTTCTGATAAAGTGTCTTTCCAGCTTTTATCATCGAGATTTATTGTATATTCTTCAACGCTCTTGGCTAGACAATATAAGAGCTTTAAAAGATAAGTTTTTCCTGTATCATTGTCACCAATGATAATATTAATTTTTTGATGATTTTGCCATTCTAAGCGCGAAAAAATCCCAAAATCTTCTGCAAGCAAATACTCAAACATGATTTTAACTACCTTCAGGCGCCTATCTGATTAATAACCGTGCTAATTTTGGTGTCATGTCTAACTTTGTTCTACTTATTAGGAAGAAATGTATTGAGAAGTTGTATCCTTACCTAAAGCGTTATTACTATGGAGAAAATTAGCACGTCTTTGCTTTACTATCTCTGGAATATATTGATTTTTGTCGTCCTGGTTTGCAAAACCTAGTCTTGTGTAAACATTTCCACCTATCCCTGGAATTACTTCACCTTCTGGAGTCCTTTCTGTATCCTTAGCAAAGTAGAAAAACTTAAATTTTTGATAAATATCTTCTTCAAATTCATTTTTCAGCTTTTCTTCAGCGTTGTAGTAAACAACAGGCGCCGCTATAAATATTTTTTCAGGCTCAATTTTTTGAATAAGATTAACTAAATTCGTTCGGACTACACACGCACCCGAAATAATCGATTTTACAACTATTAAATATTTAACTTTACTTCCAGTCGGTTCTTGATATTTCTTTAAAATCGGAGCGACTTTTAAATCTTCTATTTCAAAAGGAGAAAAACGTTTATTCCAAAAACAAGCAAAAGCAAGTTTAGACAACCTATTCTCTAAACTAGTTAGTATACCCTTAGCCAAAAAATCAGCATCTTCCACTGTAGATGCTAAATATACATCAGACTCTTTATTGTCAATTTGATCCAAAATGCAATCACCCAGGCTACTACCAAGCTGGGTCATAGTTTTTTTGTATAGATGAGGCTCAATACTTTTATCAGCTAAAATTTCTAGCCAATTATGGACATCATCATTACATAAATCTGAGTAAGCTCTAGTCATATTAAAAAGACCTCTAACTCTTCAAAACAAGTAGGTCGATTCTTTTTTATTAACTCCTGAAATTTTTGGAAACGTTCGGTTTCAATACTGTAAGAAAGTATACCTTCCTCAAGTCCGTCCTGAAACTTCCAACATAAAAAACCTCTTGAAATTTTGTAAGTAAAGGAATCAACATTATTTAAGATTTTTTTTACTTCAGGGTCTAAATCTAAGCCAGTTTGGAAACTCCGAATGTATGAAGGAATAAACTCTTGAGCTTTCCTTAGTATATCTATCACGGATGCAATAGATTTATCACTTGCTCTCCAAGCTCCTAATAGTACAGATGCTACACATTCAAGTTTGTCTGGGTCTGGATTGTCAAAAGCGCACAGGTACTCAATTGAACGTCTAAAATCAGGCTCCTTGTCGATTATTCTAGGTAAACTATTATCATAGCAAAAATACAATACCTTACTATAATTTTTTATATCATTAGGTATACTTTTATTTAATTTTTCTCTAAGTTCCTGTGAAGAAACTACAAGATATATTTCAGACTCCTTAGATATGGCTTGATTTAAGGTGTATTGCTTATGAAAATCGTCACGTATTGTTTTTTCTCCATCTCCCCAGATAACATTTGAGCTATTTTTGAGTTGATAGTGTCTTAGTACTGCTTCAGTTTTACAGTCAATTACTAAGTCGTCAACAAAGGCAAAGCACTGGCTTAATATATC
The DNA here is from genome assembly GCF_000331305.1 of Calothrix sp. PCC 7103. Taxonomy (GTDB): domain Bacteria; phylum Cyanobacteriota; class Cyanobacteriia; order Cyanobacteriales; family Nostocaceae; genus Dulcicalothrix. Next base: position 4,678,932 of record NZ_KB217478.1, read on the forward strand.
TATTTCTTGATTACTTTCGATTACACATTTTGACAACAAGGCTAATTGATAAACAGCAAAGATATCTTCATATTTAATTCCTTTGTTACTACTAGTGCCACCTGTATTTTTATTTTTGAGATATTCTAAGGCTTTGGCACCAAATAAGCTTTCTATTTGTTTTTCTGTGTACATTTTGTCATTTGAGTCACTTAAAAATGTAATAATATTCTGCAAGCAAATATTCAAACATGATTTTAACTACCTTCAGGCGCCTCTCTTGCTAAATCTAACAAATGCGATTTCAGTTGATACTTTTCTGTTTCAAAGTCAATTAGCATCTGTTTTTGCAAACCTTGGCACATTACGAGTGCGTCATCACTACTGGCGCCAGTTCCCGAACAAATTTCAGCAAGCGTCATTCCCGCAGGAGCATTACCCAAAAGTCCCAAAATTCTTGCAGCTTCGGGGGAAATGGTAACTCCTAAACGCTTTTTCCAAAAAGCATCAGCGATAATTTTTAATGGACGCGAATCAAGTTCAATGCGGAAGCGGTTATTTTGGTCATCAGATTCGATAATTGGAGGACGACGTTTTGCATTACGCCAAACACGAGAGACTTCGCGCAAACCAGAACCAGCTAGTTCGGCAAAGCCAATTAGTTTTAACGCACGTGCGATTAATGGATTACGAGCAGTACTAGTTCTACCATTCATTAAATCTTTTTGCGATACCAATGAGGCGCCAGCGTTAACCATAATTGTACGATGTGGTACAAGTTCGATTTGGGCGACAGTACGCTGGTCTTTATAATCTTGGTGAATAATTAAGTTGATTAAAGCCTCGCGCACTGCAACATAATCAGCAGAACCTGTAGGTGCCTGAAGATTTTCTGTTGATAACCCTTCGATGGGGTTATAGTGGGTAATAAAATCAATTGTTTTTCGCAGTGCTTGAAGTACGTTTTCTGTTAATTCCTCGCGCTCATTCCAACGTCCTTCCGGATTAAAACTTGCTCGTAAGTCTAGAATATCGCGTTTTATTTGACGGCGAATATTTATACTCGTGCCAAATAGTAGTATTAATTGATGCATCTCATCAGGAGTAAATTCCCCTCTTCCATCAAGTAAAATTTGCCGAATTACCTCTGCTGGGTTGTTCCAATCAAGTTTGATCCCCTTAGCATCAAAAGCATCTGAATTCACCTTTGCTTTTAATACAGTACTGTACCATTGTAGAGTTTGCTTATCTAATTCTGCCCAGTCAATATTTTGATAAAAATTTAATGTACTTGTAATCATAAGCTTTCGCTTTTCCCCCCAAGCTTCTAAAAAAGTTCTGCCATCATGGAAAGTAATTGTTTCAATTGGCACAAGCTCACCATCGAGTACCCGTAATAAATCCTGTGGCAATATTGATTCATTAGGTGGGTTAAAAGCTGCTAAGGAATTGTATATAAGACTATCGTTAGCAACTTTATCTATTAAGTAAAGACTTTGTGCGGCTCTATCTCTCTCCAAACCCCATATTAACATTGGATAGACCAAAAGGGCGCCTGTTGTTGTGCCAACATAAAGTTTTTTATCATCAGATAAAAAGTCCGAGACAGCAATTTCTTCTGGTATTGGTTCGTTTGATTCTCCCATTAATACTAAGCGATTAATATGGTTAACCTTGCGTACAGGTCTTTGGGTATCAACTAAAAACAAAGGTAACTCATATAAAGCTGAAAGTCCTTGCAGTGCTTTGCGAACGGGTACGGTAGATGTTGCCATATGCGTAGGCAATTGGCTGAGGCTTAACCATTAAATAATCTCTACGCACTAATAGATAAGAATAGTATTATATTCTCAACTAAAATGGTATAATTATAGATTATAAGAAAAACGATAATGAAAAATTATGGCACTTCGACAACCGCAATTTAGTAAAGAAGAATTTGCAAGACTGGGTGATGAGATTTACGAACGCGATATTTATCCGCAGCTTCAACCCGGTAGTGCAGGTAAAATAGTTGCTGTAGATATTTCTACAGGCGCCTGGGAAATAGATGATGATGAAATTTCAGCTTGTAATCGTCTTGAAAAACGTTACCCAAATGCACAAATTTGGATTGTACGAGTTGGTTCTCGGTATGTTCGCAGATTTGGCGCCAGTCGCAGTCAAAAAACAAAAACAACATGATTATTGGAAAAGTTAATGCGGACTATGAGCCAATTATTCGCGTTGAGATTCATGGTTTTAATGGAAGGATTGACGAGCGAGATGCAGTTAAAGTCAAGAAAAAACTATTGTGCCAATGATACAATCTCAAGCTTATAAAGAATGGTTAAGTTCTGAGAACAATATTTATGATGAACTCTTCACCGATGAATTTTCAACGCGGTAATGTTGTGTGGCACTAAACACATAGTTGGCAAAAACAGATAGAATGGGTGTAGAGTTTTTAGGCTGAAACTATGCAAGATACATCACCGCTCTACTTGATTGACCAGCAGTTAGAACTCTTGACTCTTAAAGAATTAATAGAGATCAGAGTTAAAGTGGATGAGTTAATTGAGAAAAAGAACATTTCAAGTAATGGCAATCATGAGATAATCTCTCATCTGAGCAAAGAAATAAGCCCAGTATTTGCTGCTATTTATGTTCAACTCCTTGAACGAAAAGATGTCAAAAATGATTCCATAGAAAATGTAAATAAGCTTGTTTCTGAATGGATGCAAGATGAATCGGATTATGATGAGGAAACCTATCCTCTACTTGAGGAAGGATTAAAAAATAATCGTTTTTCTATATAAAAAATTCATGACCAGGGTTGTTTTGCTGGATTCAGGACCATTGGGACAAGTTGTCCACCCGAAAAGAGGCTCAAAAATTACTAAGTGGTTAAAGATGTTACAGGAGCAGTCTTATAAACTGCGAGTTCCTGAAATTGCCGATTACGAAGTACGGCGTGAACTTTTGAGACTAAAAAGAAACAAAAGTATAAATAGATTAAATCAACTAGCTCGCTATAACTTGATACCACTTGATACAGATACAATGAGGACAGCAGCAGAACTTTGGGCAAATATAAGAACCGAGGGACAGCCTACAGCTAGTGACGATAGTTTAGATGGAGATGTTATTCTTGCAGCGCAAGCAATTCTCCAGTTAAGTAATTTTGATGAGGTTGTAGTAGTAACCACTAATTTGAATCACATATCAAGGTTTGAAAGCGCAGGTATACAAGTTCAAGACTGGCAACAAATTCTTGATAATTTGGATGATTTATAAATAATTTAATTTTATTTGAGTCCCTTAAGAAAAGTTAGGAGTTTTCCCTCACTAAAACGTTGAAATTCTCCTTTCATTAAATGCGATACTTCTGGTTGTGGAATACCAAGAAATTGACTAATTTCGCGCTGCTTTAGGCCGCGTTGTTTTAATATACTAAGTACTTGAATCCCGATTTTCCCACGGGTAAAAAGTTCATCCGCATCTTCTAGACTAAGGTCAGCGAATACATTACCACTACTTTCTTCAAAAACAGGTTCTTGTGTCATGCTTGTTTTTCTCTTTCTTGTGCGTCTTTATTAACCACTAAAAAGCCATCTATGGGATAACTTTTATATTCTGGATGTTCTGGTTCAGCATAAATTAAATGATTATTTTCAATGCTTCCGTTCCACACTGCTACTATAATGCGATTGCGGGATAGTCTCTGAAGACACCCCAGAGGGTTAAGCTTGAGGGAAACATCAAACAAAATTTCCAGGTGTTCTAAAAAAATTACTTCATTATCATTATCATTTACTATTTTCTTTAATAACTCTTCAGCTTTTAACGCTCGTTGCCGTTGCGTCAACTCTAACAGGCGCCGACTCAATTCCAAGTTAACATTGATGTATCCACTATTATGAGTCTCAGCTATTTGCCGAAAGTTGATTGACGAAGTGTTTTGGTATGGAACAATTATTAATTGATAGTACTGTTCTGCTGCTTGGGGGAAGTAGCTAGTAAGTTGACTTATACTATCTCTCTGTTGCAGTTGCGTTTCCATATCAACTAAGCTTAATTCTTTATGACCTGTTTCTCTATAATTATTTTCACAAATTTCTGCATAAGCACAGTAACTACAATTCTTCTGAGATGGCGCCGCTGAATAATGCCCGTCTAAAATGTTCTGCACCAAAATTTCCGCTTCTTGTGCTGTACTTTCTAATTCCGCAGTGGTACATGTGTGTAAATAATTGTGACGTAAATACGCAATATGGGCAGTTTTACTATCTGTGGCTTTTGCATAAGCCCAAAGTTGAAATCGGTGATGATTCGGGTTTATCTCTTGGTCGGTTTTAAAGTCTAATACCCAATCTTCCCCTAATATGTCAACAATACCATTTAGAGTTAAACCACCAATATTTAATGTTACTGACTTTTCTCTTTGCCCTTGCTGAAATGCTGCAAAATCCGCTACCTCATCAAATCGCTGGGCTAACTGTAAAGCTGTTTCTACATCTTCTCTTGACAAAGTTGTATCATAATCTGCCAAAATATCAATATCACGAATACCACGTTCTAAGGCTAAGTGGGTTAAAATTCCAATATTTCCTGCTGTGGCAAATCCGCTACCTATCCCTGGATGTCCTTGTATAAATTTATATTGAAATCGTGCTGGACATATAGCATATTCAGTCAAAGCAGTAACAGGCAATTCAAATAATCCTGAACCTGTAGGTTTGATAAGCAAGCTGTGAGGTTCTGCTGGTAAAGGTGGGTCAGGAAGAATTGGAGGTTTGGCTGATTCCTCATCAAACGGGATGCTATTTATAGTTATTCCCGCAGCGTTTAAACCTGGTTCTAACAGTTTTAATCTTCCTCGACTCTCACTGTTTGCTGTAAGAATTAACTTGTCACGCACACGAGTTAAAGCGACATAAAGCACTCGCAAAGCTTCTTCATTTTCTTGCTGTTTGCGTAATTGCTCTAGCCATACATAAAGTACTGGTTTGGTTTGGCTTTCTTCGTCTCCTAATTTTAAAGCAACACCGTAGGTAGGGTCAAAGTACACTACTTCGCCTGTTCCCGGTTCTTTACGAGTCAAATCTGGTACTACAACTACTGACCATTCCAAACCCTTGGCAGCGTGAATAGTCATTAACGATACTGCATTTGATGCTGATAACGCTGGACGGGGAATTTCAACTGAATAAGCTAACCGTTTTAGGCGCCTAACCACGGCAAACACATCACTATTACCATGTTCTAACTCGCGTACTAAGTCAAAAAAACCACGCCAGTCAGCATCTCGTCGTGGCGCCCCTGCTAAATTAGCTATAACCGCAGTGTAACCAGTTAAATTATCTGCAAGCTGTAAAAGTCGAGTTGGAGATTCTAAATTACGCAGATGCAAAAGTTTACTCAACACCTCTACTGGGCGCCGTAATTCCAGATAATCTGAATTTTTCAGGTTTTGCCACCAGTTAATTTTAGATTCGGATGTTTGTTTTTCTTGAGCTTGAATGAATATAAATAATACCTTATCGCTAACTGCAAAAAACGGACTACGTAATACAGCAACTAAAGCTAAATCATCGCTTGTATCGGCTAAAAATCGTAATAATGCCCAAGCATCTTTTGCTTCGCGCGTTTCGAGTAAATTTCCACCTCCAGCTAAAGCAACGGGAATACCTAGACTTTCTAATGCTTCACCGTAATCTTCTAAAGGCGCCCAAGTACGCGATAATATAGCAATATCTCCGGCAACAATTGGACGCAGTGTATTAGTTTTTTTATCATGCACTAAGGTTTGCTTATCTAACATTTCTTTGAGCAACCTAGCAATATGGGCAGCTTCTACACGCAAACGTTGAGGTTTATTTGTGTCAGCGCCTTCTACTGTATATACTCTTATTGCTGGATAATCATGAGGACACTCTGTACGATAAGCATCTAAGTCTTGGTGCAATTCACCTAACAATGGTGCAAAAATACTGTTGATATTATCTACTAAAGGTTTATGAGTGCGAAAACTAGTACTTAATACTTCTTTGTTGCCACCGTTATTTTCAATTTTATTGCACCAATCGCCAAAAATCTGTACATCTGCGCGTCGAAATCCATAAATTGATTGTTTGGCATCACCAACTATTGTTAATAAAGCGTTTGATGTTATTTTCTGTAACATTTCTGACTGTACAGGGTTAACATCTTGAAATTCATCGATTAAAAAAGCTTTCCAGCGTTGTGCATAATAAAATTGTACTTGAGTATCTTGCAGAGCTTGTAAGGCGCCAACTTCCAAGTCAGCGAAGTCAAGAACGCGCTCCCGATACTTGGCATTACGAATATATTTTTTAACTAAATCAAAAGCTTCTCGTAATTGTGGTAATATAGCTGCTAACTTTTGGTCAGCAGCACTAATTTCTAGAGTAATTAAACCAGCTTTAAGATAATTTTGTACTAAATCTCTTAATTGTTTGATACACTCTTTAACAATTTCTAATGCTCCTTCTTTCCAATTCTTTTTACTGCCAAAATTTATTTTGAGTTTATCTATTACAGATAAAGCTTCTTTTGGACTTCCTCCCATTTCTAAAACATTTATTGCTTGTAACGCTGGTTGACGGGTTTCCACTTCTAAACGGTCGCTCGCAGAACCTGAATATATTTGTAAGGTATCTCGTACTTCTTGCCAAGTGGGATGTTGCAACAATTCATCAAGTGCATTTTGTTGTAACTCTTGTGCTAATTGTTGCCAGTTACTAGTATCTTGGGTGAATGCTTTTTCTGCACTAATTGGGTCGCAAAGCAGTATTTGCAAGACTTGAGACATTAACGAATGCGATATTTGTTCGTAAAGTTTTACAGGCAAAGTATCTAATGCTTCATCTAACCATTCCGAAGCTCGCAAAGCTCCTTCATACTTATCAAGAACAGTAAAATCAGCAGGTACACCCGCAGCTTCAGGATGTTCGCGACAAATTCGCATTGCCAAAGCGTGAATAGTGCTTATTTGCGCTGCTTCTAATTCTGCCAATAAATCTGGATGATGGGGAAGTTGCTTTGAGACAGTAGCACGAATGCGCGCACGTAACTCGGAAGCTGCTTTTTCTGTAAAGGTAACTGCGACTATTTCTAATGGGGAAAGTTCATGTGCTTGTAAATGGTGAACATACCGTTCCGCTAGCATATGAGTTTTGCCAGTTCCCGCTCCTGCTGTGACTGCGACACTACCCGACGCAGAAGCTGCTTTTTGCTGTTGTACAGTTAAACTCATGAGTTGCCTCCTTTACGACTTTGACGTACACCTTTACGACAAACTAAGTCGTAAGCACAATAACGACAAGCATTTTGGTTAATATCCGGTTCGACTGGGTAATATCCTTGTTGTAAGTAAGTCTTGATTTTTTCAGCAATAGCTTGGAGAGTTTCTTCGCTTGGCTGTTTTTTAGGAAGCTTTTTCCCTTTAGTTAGCGAGTAATAGTAAGCTTCTTGTACAGTTTCCCCAGGAAATAATTTTGTACTAGCGACATGAGTATATAAAGACATTTGAATATCTATATTCGCTTTGCCAAATTCATCTTTGACACCTGGTGGCGCCTGAGAACTGGTTTTGTAATCTAATAGCACTAAGCCTTGAGGTGTATGGTCAATTCTATCAATACTTCCCGTCACTGTTAAACCATACCATTCAGCAGTAAACTTAGTTTCTGGCTGTAATATATGTGCTTCTTGCTTAATAAAATCTGGCTGCGAACAAGCATTATTTAAAATCTGAAGATGCTCAGTTCTACGTGCTTCCCAAGCTGATAATACAGGTAGTTTACAATCTTGCTCTGCTTGTAAAAACGCTGCTTCTAAATTAGCTGTTATTTGGGTTAAATCGGTTACACCTGATAAAGCCAATTCTAAACTACGGTGATAAAGATTACCTCTAAGTAATGCGCTCAGTTCTAATTCAGCTTCTTCCAATTCCTGTAATTTCAATACTTTATTGGCAAACCATTTAAAAGCACACTGACCTAAAGCTGTAAGCTGAGATGCACTAAACACTCGTGCGCCAGGGTCTAAAGGTAAACCAATAACTCCATTGTACTCATCATAAGCTTCTGCTCCTTCGCGACGTTTTTCTACTTGCCAAGCATGAAAGGCATGTGGTAAAACATCATCGAAATTATCTAGGAACGAATTATCTCGTCGTAGATAAATTCGTCGTGCTTCTTCAAGACTTGCAACGGGTAAAGATGGCGCCTCAACAGCGTTTATTCCCAACTGTGTAAGATAAGGACTAGGTATTGCGGCATCTTTTAGCATCTGCGGATAAGAAAAAATTATCCTCGAAGTGGGAATTTGCAGTAAAGCATAAAATGAAATAGCTTCTCGTCGCGCGCTCGTTGCTGCATCTTCTAAATTAAATTTTTGTTGACGTAGTTGTTTACGTTGAAAAAAATCCAACATTGGGTCATCTTGTATTGGCGCTGGTAAAATACCTTCAACTGCACCCAAAACAAAAACATATTTATATGTGGCGCCGAATATAGAACCTGGTGTATGTAACTCCACACCTCCTCTACCCGGTTGAGCAGGTACTGTTAATAAAGCTAAAGTACCCGTAATATCAGCCGCAAATTCTTCTATGCTGATAATCTTATCTTCTGGTTTTGCTAAATCTACTAAAGCATCCTGAAATTTATAGTAAGCAACAATTTCTCGTGCCCAACGTCCGGCGCCAGTGCGAATTTGATATTTATTAAGTACATCTTGCATATTCTGTACCCAATTTGCACGGGTATCTTGATGGCGCCAATCTAAAAGTGCAAGGTTCACACCTAAGTTTTGCCATTCTAAAAGTGTTGAGGGATGCTGCTTTCTAGCTTCTTGCCACACGTTCGTAGATAAACTAGAACACAAAGGATGACTCAATAATTTTGCTGTAGACTCAAACGGAAATCTTTCTTGAATAACTTCTAGCAACAACTGTACCCAGGCGCCTAACCGAGTAGCACTTAAAGGTACTCCATAAAAAGCGCGCACAGGTAAATTATATTCCTGTGCTACATCTAGTACTTTAGAACCATAAAAAGCATCATCCCTTGCTACCAACACTATATCGTTTGCTGGTGTTCCCTCATGAAGAAGACTTTTAACTCGTGCTAAAACACCGCGCACCTCTGCTTCTAAATGCGGGTAAATATGAGCCGTAACTTCTGAACAAACGTTTGTACTGTCAAGAAAACACCTTTGTAGCTGTTCACCAACGGTATTCGGTTCTTCTTTCCATTCTTGTATTTCCCAACCTTGTTTTTGCAGCCAGTTAACAGCTTTTTGATTCTCATTAAAAATATTAGATTCATTACAAGGTAGCATCATCACACTACCATCACCTGCAATTACATCCAAAAAATGCAGATGGTCAACACGGGGATTGAAATAACCATATATAAGCAAACTTTGGCGCCTATTCACAACTTTACTGGCTTGCCAGAAGACTTCCGCAGAGTCAACTATTCCCTGCTCTCGAAGTAAATGAGTATAATTTTTAGCTAGATAAGCAATTTGCTTAGTACGAAAGCTGCCTACTTTAGCTACCGCATCTGTATCAATTCCATCTCGTAAAATAGCTTTTAGCGCATTCTCTAAAGCGCGCTTCGTTGCTTCAATATCTGTAGTTTGTATAACATTACTTACGGCAGTGCTAAGTAAGCGCGAAGATTGCAGCAAAGGAGCAATACGCAAGGCATTATCTCTTAAAGTATGTTCAGCAAGAGCTTCTAAACTGTAGTGAGATACTTTTAAAGTCCGTGCGGCTTGAGGAGATGAGGTAATTACCCTAAAATTAGAATCGTTAGCTAGTTGCTCACATAATCTTTGAGATGAGACAAGATAAAGGTATCGCTTCATTTAAATATGGTTATCATTTTCATGATTACGGCTTTGTATTTTGTTCGTAACTTGGCAGGATTACAAGAAATACTTTATACGTAATATAAATCATATACTGGGATATAAAAGTAGATAAAATAACAATCTTAATTTAATTTTTATCATAAATATTGACTATTCATCTAAGTATTAACACTTAAGTATGATTAAATTGCGTTCAATACTACAAGGGATAAAATTGAATCCCCCCCAACCGCTACGGTGTACACACATCTTTTCATTACCCTTACATTCTTTCTCTTTGCGTTCTTTGCGTCCTTAGCGGTTCGTAAAAAAATAACCGCAAAGTACGCAAAGTACGCAAAGTAAAGAGAAGAAAAGTAACTTTCAGAGACTTGTGTGTATACGGTAGCCTTATTAAGGGGGGCTAGTGGGGAGCAATTATTACATTAAAAGGATACAAAAATGACGATTCAACAAATTACAGAATTAAAAGGCGCCTCATTATTACCTGGAAACTTTGGCTTACCTTTCTTAGGGGACGCTTTTGGACTGTTTGCAGGGGAAGAATTATTCTACTGGGAAAAATTCCGGCGCCACGGTAGTATTTTTAAAACAAGTGTTTTAGGTAAAAAGTATGCATTCTTAATTGGTCCGGAAGCTAACTCTATAGTGTTCAAAGAACAAGCAGATTGTCTTTCATCACGTTTAGGTTGGTGGTTTTTAGAGCCAATATTTGGTAATGGACTTTTGATGCAAGACGGCGCCGAACATGCATCTGCACGTAGGTTGATGTATCCAGCGTTTCAGTCTAAAACAGTAGCTACTTATTTTGATGTTATCAACTCAACAGTCAAAGAATATATCAAAGATTGGGGTACACGCGGTGTTATTCCCTTGGCATCTGATTTTCGTAAACTGACTTTAATTGTTGCTAGTCGATTATTTTTGGGTACGCAAACTATTGAGGAAATTGAAAAAACCTGTGATTGGTTTACACAACTTGTAGCGGGTAAACTGGCTATAGTACGTTGGGATAATCCTTTAACTTTATATGGTCGCTCCCAAAACGCACGCCGTAAATTACACGAGTATTTACTTCAAACTATTAACAGGCGCCGAAATGGTTCAAAAGAATATTCGGATGTTCTTGCTTTATTAATGAACGCGGTTGGTGAAGATGGTGTACGTTTGAGTGATTCAGAAATAATCGAGCAAACTTTATTATTGCTCGTAGCTGGACATGAAACAACAGCGAACTTAATATCTTGGGTGCTGTTTGAATTGGCTTCTCACCCAGAGTGGATAAATAAACTGCGTCAGGAATTGACTCAGGTTGCTGGTGATGAACTTAAAGTTGAACACCTAAAGCAACTTACCCAAATGACCAATGTGCTAAAAGAAATAGAACGTTTATACCCTCCCCTTTACGGTATTCCACGTGGAGTCGTTAAAGATATTGAATATAAGGGTTTTCATATTCCGGCAGGTTGGGTTGTAGTTGTATCGCCAATGTTAACTCATCGTATGGAGTCGATATACTCAAATCCTGACAGCTTTGACCCTGACCGTTTTGCTTATCCACGAGAAGAAGATAAAAAATATCCTTTTGCGCTAGCTGGTTTTGGTCATGGACCTCACAGTTGCTTGGGTTTTCAGTTTGCTCAAATGGAAATGAAAATTATTCTAAGCCAACTGCTACATCAATATGATTGGTCAGTTAAACCGGAATATGAGAAAATTACTCCTGTTTTGGCGCCTTCTAAATTCTTGAACAAACTACGCGCTCATATTAAATTACGGTGATAAGCGTTCAATTTTCCAAGTGCCGTCTTCTTCATTAAGAGTGTAACGTAAGCGGTCATGTAAACGACTTGGGCGCCCTTGCCAAAATTCAATTTCAAAAGGAATAACTCGTAAACCTCCCCAATGCGCGGGACGTGGCACATAAGAGTCTAAATATTTACTTTCTAATTCTTTCAAACGCTGTTCTAATACTTCGCGGTTTTCTATAACTTCGCTTTGCTCTGATGCCCAGGCGCCGAGCCGACTCGATATTGGACGACTGTAATAATACGTATCTGACTCTGTATCTGATACTTTTTCGACATGACCGCATACTCGTACTTGACGTTCGAGTTCTGCCCACCAAAAGACAAGTGCTGCTTGGGGATTTTCTGCTAGTTCTTGCCCTTTATGGCTGTTGTAGTTTGTGTAGAAAACAAAACCTCGTGCGTCAAAGTCTTTTAATAGTACTATTCGTGCTGATGGTTGACCTTCTTGTGTGGTGGTGGCAAGTGTCATTGCGTTAGGTTCACTCAGTTGGGAAGAGCGCGCTTCGTCGAACCATCGTTTAAACTGGACGAATGGGTTGGTGTCTACGTCGTTTTCGTGGAGACCTTGTAAGGTATAGTCTTTGCGTAGGTCTGCTATGCTTTTATCCATCAACTGCACTCCTATTTGGCTTGACTGACTAAGGGTTTTGTGGTTGGCGTTTGCCTAAAAGAATTTATCATAGCAATTTAAAATTTATTATCTTAACTTGTAAGCAAGGTGCGTGACGCCACCAGATTGCTAGCTTCGTTTTAAGATTATTCATAGCGTCACGCACCCTACTAAATTATTATGCGCCGTTCAGCAACATTTAAAAATCTACTATTTTATGGTCTGAGCGGTCCTATTATCGCTCTCAATGTTTGGATACTGTCACAACTGTTCAATTTTTTCCAGCACCCTATCACTATTTTGAGTGTTGCTGCTATTCTGGCTTTCTTGCTCAACTACCTTGTCAAGTTTTTTGAACGAGCGTATTTGAACCGCACGCAAGCTGTTACTCTCGTTTTGCTGGTTACTTTGATGGTTTTTGTGATACTCGGTGTGACACTTGTACCTGTCATTATTGACCAAGCTACACAGTTATTGAACAAAATACCCAATTTATTGACTCAGAGCCAATCAAACTTGCTTTTTTTAGAGAAATTAGCCAGGGAACGGCGTTTACCTCTAGATTTTACCGTTGTTAGCAAGCAGATTAATGCCAATATCCAAATTTATATTCAAAATATAGTACAGCAGGTAGCTTCTGGTGCAGTAGGGTTTGCTTCTTCGATTGTGTTATGGATATTAGATTTTATTTTGGTAATTGTGCTGGCTTTTTACATGCTGCTTTATGGAGATACAGTTTGGTTTGGTTTATCTAGTCTCTTACCCGATAATATCCGTGAACCCCTGACAAAATCGATACTACTCAATTTTCACTATTTCTTTCTCAGTCAAATTTTGTTAGCTTTGTTTATGACTGCTTGTTTGATCCCCATTTTTCTTGTACTCAAGGTACCTTTTGCTTTGTTGTTTGCCATTGTCATTGGTATCTCTCAACTTGTTCCTGTAATTGGAGCTACGTTAGGAATTGGATTAGTCACACTGCTGGTACTGTTGCAAAACTGGAGTCTTGGACTTCAAGTTGGGGTCGCTTCGATGATTATGCAGCAAGTTAAAGATAACTTTTTGGCGCCGAGATTAATCGGTAATTTTATTGGCTTAAATCCACTCTGGATTTTTGTAGCAATATTAATGGGTTTTGAAATCGCTGGACTTTTCGGAACTATTGTCGCTATCCCTATCGCTGGTACAATCAAGGGCACATATGACACTTTCAAAGCTAGCAAACTCGAAGATAAGTAATTTTTTTACCCGTGCTTATTTTTACCAGTATTTAGACAAAGCTTAAATTACAGTCAGTATTTACGAAATAAAAGTATAAAATTTAACTAATACGTAAATGCCAATCTATCATAAAATACTTGCTTGAAAAAAACTTTTCTTATAAGATTTTGGCTGTAAACATGTAATACTTGTACCGTTAGTCAACGAAGGCGTTTTACGGCGCCAATATTGGAATAAAACGAGAAAATATAGTTTGTACTAATTAATGGATGCCTCCGAGCTATTAGAAACAATTACACAACTCATTCACCAAGCAGAGTCCGGGGACATAGACCCTTGGGACGTGAAGGTGATTGATGTAATAGACCGTTTTCTCGAACTAATGGCTACTGTAGCAACGCGAGGATATGAAACCGACTTGTCCACATCAGGACAAGCATTTCTATCTGCTTCGATGTTGGTATTATTCAAAGCCAATACTTTAACGCAATTGCAAGCGGTCGAAGAAGAACTTGAACCTGAAGACGGTGAATTTGCAGACGAAGAAAACGTATTTTTAAGAACCCAGAGATTACCATTAGAGCGCGCGTTACGTCGTCGTTCTGCTGCAATGCCTCCATCGAAACGTCGCGTCACGCTTCCAGAACTTATCGAACAGCTACATGTAATGGCTGAACAGCTTAAAAAAGTTCAGTTAAACAGAGAAGTTAAGGCGCCTCGAAGCATTCGCAATACAAGTAATAACGTGCGAACAATGCGGCAAGCATTGGATTTAGCACACCAAGAAAACTTGACGGAAGTCGCTCTTGAACTTGAACAGCTATTATATCATTCGGCAAGTGAGCTATCGTTAGACAAAGAGTGGATGGATTTAGAACAACTTGTCGCGCTTTGGCTTCACGCACAGCCCAATAAAACTTTATCAGGTCATCATTCACCGAACAGCGAGACAGTCGGGGTGTTTTGGGCATTATTACTACTGTCTGCTCAGTCTAAGGTGGAGTTATATCAAGAAGAATTTTACGCTAATGTCAAAATTCGATTACTCACAGACGTTAGTACAAATAAATCATTGGATGCCGCAGTGTAGAGAGGTGACATGTCACCTCTCTACCGGAGCATTCCAAAATTTTGATACATGAGTCACCAAAATCTGAGTAAATTGGATAGATGACCTAATTAATCCTCATCATACTTACACTTATGGTTACATAAAGCGCTTGAGTACCGCTATCCGTGCTTTTAAGGATGACTTAGAGTAGAAATAAACAGATGATTAAGTATCACGAACATCAAAGTAAACAAGCTTGTGGCTGAGGAATAACGAGGGAAAAACACATTATGAAGGCGATGATTCTAGCAGCAGGTAAAGGTACACGTGTGCGTCCTATTACCTACACCACTCCCAAACCGATGATTCCTATTTTGCAAAAACCTGTAATGGAATTTTTGCTGGAACTATTACGGCAACACGGTTTTGACCAAATTATGGTCAATGTTAGCCATTTAGCTGAGGAAATCGAAAGTTACTTCCGGGACGGTCAAAAGTTTGGCGTTCAAATCGCTTATTCTTTTGAAGGTAAAATTGCTGATGGTAATTTAATTGGAGAAGCGGTTGGTTCAGCTGGAGGGATGAAACGTATCCAAGACTTCTCGCCGTTTTTTGATGATACATTTGTTGTATTATGCGGTGATGCCTTAATTGACTTAGATTTAACCGAAGCTGTTAAATGGCACCGTTCTAAGGGTTCAATCGCGACTATTATCACCAAGACAGTTCCGAAGGAAGAGGTTTCTAGCTATGGTGTGGTTGTAACTGAAGAAGACGGTCGCATTAAAGCTTTCCAAGAAAAGCCTTCGGTAGAAGAAGCACTTAGCACCAACATCAACACGGGTATTTATATCTTTGAACCAGAGGTCTTAAATTATATCCCATCTGGGGTTGAATATGATATCGGTGGACAGTTATTTCCTAAATTAGTAGAAATCGGTGCCCCATTTTTCGCGAAACCAATGGACTTTGAATGGGTTGACATTGGTAAAGTACCCGATTACTGGCGCGCAATTCGCGGTGTACTATTAGGAGAAATCAAAAACGTCCAAATTCCAGGTCATGAAGTGGCGCCTGGTATTTATACTGGATTAAACGTTGCAGTTAACTGGGACAAAGTAGATATTACTGGCCCAGTCTACATTGGTGGTATGACCAAAATTGAAGACGGCGCCAAAATTATTGGACCTGCAATGATTGGCCCCAACTGCTGGATTTGCAGTGGCGCCACCGTTGATAATAGCGTTATTTTTGAATGGTCACGCTTGGGACCCGGTGTTCGCTTAGTCGATAAACTAGTGTTTGGTCGCTACTGTGTCGATAAAACTGGTGCCACCATCGACGTTCAAGAAGCACAGTTAGACTGGTTAATCACCGACGCACGTCAAGACCCCCCAGTTCAAACTCCTGTAGAGCATCAAGCTATTGCTGAATTATTAGAAACAAAACCAGGTTAATTTAAAGAAACCGGGTTTTTGTAGAAACCCGGTTTCTTCTTGTGCATTTTTGGTATATCCTGTAGTATTTCTATACCCGCAATGCTTATATTTGGACTAGATATATATTTTTCAATTGTTTTTATACTGACAAGCACAACATTAATTAACTGACATTTTACTTGCTTTATAGCTTCAGAAAGTGAGCTTGCAAAATTACTCATGTTCGTAGTGCTACAAGCGTGCAAATATCATTATTTAAGTAACCGAGTTACTCGAATGTCATATTCAGTAGCTGTTGGATAGTCATTTCTAGCTTTAGTGAATGCCACACCGTCAGCTTTTGATTTCGATTCCGCATCAATTTCGTAGCGCGTACTTCCTAAGCGCGCGGTGTTGCTTGTGTAGTTAGGAAATACTACAACATCAACGAACACTTCGTAGGTATGAACCATGTTTCTACCTCGCTATGTGAAATTAAAAATTGAGAATAAATTCAGTATATGAAAGTTTGATAATAGAGAGTTATCTCTCAAGTAAATAAGAACAATTCTTTATAATACTTAAAGTACTACTTGCTAAACTTAAATTAACGAAACATTTTATTAATTGTTCTATTTGCACAATAAATTAGAAAAATATGCCAAAAATGATTATTTAAGCACAATTTTAAATATTAGGATTAACAACAAAATGCAAAGTTATGTTTAGCAATCAAATACTTATGTTTAGCAATTGTAATTGATTGCAACAATTATATAGGAAGAACGCAACCCAACAACTTTTTTTACCGAGCGTTGGGTTGTGCCTACCCTTCGGGATATCCTACGGATAACGGTATACTACGTAAACGCAAAGCCTCCACTCAACCTACGAGGAAAGGTAAGTGTATCTACTTAAGCTTTGTTCATAAGTTTGTAATAATCTCTGTGATTCAGCTAAAGTAATACGCTTTTCTTCGAGTGCTTTTTCACAGCGCTGGCGAATGTTTTCAACCATGTCCTCAGAGTCGTACTGTACGTAGCTAACTACCTCACTCATGGTGTCGCCTTTAACAACATGTTCGATTTGGTAACCTTTTGGTGTTAGCTGAATGTGAACGGTGTTTGTGTCGCCAAACAAGTTGTGCAAGTTGCCCATAATTTCTTGATAGGCGCCATTCAGGAACATGCCAAGATAATAAGGTTCGCCCTGTTTAAACGGGTGTAACTCTAATACAGGTTTCACATCGCGTAAATCGATAAAGTTATCGATTTTTCCATCGCTGTCACAAGTTAAATCTGCCAATATCCCCCGTCGCGTTGGTTCTTCTCCCAAACGATGTATGGGCATAATGGGAAATAATTGGTCTATTGCCCAACAATCTGGCGCCGATTGAAACACCGAAAAATTGACATAATAAATGGAAGCCATAATTTGTTCGAGGTCTTCCAATTCATCGGGCACATATTCATGCTGCCGAGTCAGATAAAGTATTTTATGGCAACATGCCCAGAACAAACGTTCGGCTTTGGCGCGTTCAGTGAGGCTAAAAATTCCCAGCTTAAAGCGGCTAATAGCTTCATCTTTAAACTGGGTGGCGTCATGATAAAGTTCTTGATAGTTATCGTTGTTGATTGATTGATAAGTTTCCCAAAGATAGTTAATAATGTGGGACTCACCTTCTTTTGGAGGTTCGGGTTGTTCGTGGGGGACTTCGCACGTACTAAGAACATCGAAAATCAACACTGACTGATGCGACGCAATTGCGCGTCCACTTTCACTAATTAATGTTGGTACTCCTATACCACGCTCGCTACAGGTATCTTTTAACTCTGCCACAATATCATTGGCATAGTTTTGCATGTTGTAGTTTTTCGAGGCATAGAAATTAGTTTGCGAGCCATCGTAGTCTACACCTAAACCACCACCAACATCGAGATACTTCATATTGGCACCGAGTGCTGCTAGTTCTACGTAAATCTGACTAGCTTCTTGAATGGCATCTTTGATTACATGAATGGCTGAGATTTGTGAGCCAATATGAAAGTGTAAAAGCTGTAAAGAATCTAACAAATCTGCCGCACGTAGTTTATCAACAGCTTGGATAATTTCGGGGATGCTCAAACCAAATTTAGCACGGTCGCCTGATGAAGTTCCCCAACGTCCCATTCCTTGGGTACTAAGTTTCGCGCGTATACCTAAAATTGGTTTAATACCCAACTGAAGGTTTGCTTCAATAACTAGGTCAACTTCTTCAACTTGTTCAAGCACAATAATTGGAGTTTGCCCAAGTTTGATTGCTAGCATCGCGGTTTCAACGTACTCGCGGTCTTTATAACCGTTACATACTAACAAGGCGCCTGGAGTATCGAGTAATGCTAGAGCAATCATTAACTCTGGTTTAGAGCCAGCTTCTAAACCAAACTGATGAGGTTTGCCGAACTTGACTAAATCTTCAATGAGATGTCGCTGTTGGTTGCATTTGACTGGAAATACACCACGGTATACACCTGGATAATTATAGCGGGCAATTGCTTTAGCAAAACAAGCATTAAGACGCTCGATTCGGTCTTCCAAAATATCAGAGAATCGAATTAGTAACGGTAAACCAAGATTACGCTGCTTGAGTGCATTAACCAAATCATATAAATCTAGCGAACCACCTCTGTCACCTTTGGGGGAAACCGTAATATGACCAGCTGCGTTAATCGAAAAATAAGGCTGTCCCCATCCGTCAATGCGATATAAATCTTCGCTATCTTCAATAGTCCAGTGACGACGGGGGGTATTTGGCGTACTACTCGCTAAAAGCAACTGTTTTTGCTTATTGTTTGAATTATGACTCAGTGCAGCTTTTTTACCGTTGGACGGAGGTTTCAACACCTCATCAGTCGTAGCAGTTGACTCAACACCCATTTTTTACTAAACCTCTATATTCACCCACGAAACTACAATTTAGCAAAATTCCACGCTATGTCCTGCACCATCAAGAAGATTAACAAAAGATTAAGAGGCACCGATAAGGTAACGGGTTGGATGTTTTTGGCTGTCCCCTTTCCGCTTTCGCCTTTAGCCGATAAACTTTTATTGGTCAGTTGAATTTTCACGATTACCCATATTTGAGGAGTACAACTTTGGAGCGCACATTCTTAGCAATTAAACCCGATGGCGTACAGCGTAAGCTTGTTGGCGAAATTATCCGCCGCTTTGAAACAAAGGGTTTTACCCTTGTTGCGCTGAAGTTCATGAATGTTAGTCGCGAATTAGCTCAAGCGCATTACGATGTTCACCGCGAACGCCCTTTCTTTGCAAGCTTGATAGATTTTATTACCTCTGGCCCAGTTGTAGCTATGGTATGGGAAGGTGATGGTGTTATTGCCTCTGCCCGTAAACTTATTGGCGCCACCAACCCTCTCAACTCTGAACCAGGTACTATTAGGGGTGACTTTGGTGTAAATACAGGTCGTAACATCATCCACGGTTCCGATGCTCCTGAAACCGCAAAAAACGAAATCGCTCTATGGTTTAAAGAAGAAGAACTAGTCAACTGGACACCTGAAATCAAAGGTTGGTTGTACGAATAAAAATAAGTTAGGAGTTAGGAGTTAAGAGTTGGGAGTTATGAGTTACGAGTGCAAACGGGTAAAATGTAAATTTGTGTCATGAGTCGTGAACGTTAACGCAGTTTTCCCGTTATCCGAAGGATATCCCGAAGGGTAGGGTAGCATCTTAAAGATTTTGACGCTTTTATAAAACTAAAACTCTAACCCGTTTTAAAGTGAAAGAACTTAAAGATTCTTCGCTGCACTCAGAATGACAGTTCTAATCCGTTTTCTATATAACCCCTAACTCCTAACTCCTAACTCCTAACTTTTATTCTGCAACTTCTTGTTTCTTCAATTCAGGCGCCGTTAAAACTTCTTCTACTACCTCTGGTTCGTTACGTTTAGAGAATCCCCACATTAGAATAACCGCAATTGCGCTAATTACAATCCACTGTGGAGGAACAAGCGATTCGTTAATGACTTTGAGAAGTAAGCGTAAACCCACAAATGCCACGGTGATATAACCAGCATCTTCTAAATGCACAAACTCATCCAACCAGCGAATAAATAAACCTGCCATGAAACGCAGAGTGATAACGCCAATAGTGGTACCTGTTAAAACTAACCAAGTTTCCTGACTTACCGCAATAGCTGTTGTAACGCTGTCTAATGAGAAAGCTAAATCAGTAAGCGCAATTACCGGAATAAGCCGTAAAACTGAACTAAACTTGGGACCGTGATGCTGATTTTCTTCGTCTTCCTCTGACGTAAAATGCTGGAAAACTAACCACAGCAAGTAAGAGGCGCCGATTAGCTCAAACTGCCAATACTTTTGTACCCAAGTAGCTGTAAGCAGCAGTGTGATACGAAGCACATAAGCTATCACCAAGCCATAGTTAAGAGCTTCTTTCTCTTTTTCCTTATCGTCAAGCCCTTGGGCAATAGCTGCAAGTGCAATAGCGTTATCAGCAGAAAGTACTGCCTCTAAAAATATCAGCAGTAACAGCACGATAGATGCTTCTACGCTGAAATGAAATTGGAGGTTATCAAAAATTCGGTCTAGCATTACAGTTTTCTTGAGTTGAAATAAAAAATTAACACTTAGGGCGAAATTTATATAAATAGCGCTGAAAAAATGCTACTCTCTTCCAGCTTAACCTGTGCTAGCAAAATTATCACATGCGGGTTTCCACCATACTTAATATAAAGTGCTGAGTGGAAAGTGCGCTCGTGCTGAGTATTAATTTCCTACTTAGCACTCAGAACTCATTATTTCTTAAATCTTTATTAATTAATTAGTTTTGTTGAACCTATTTTTAGGCTGTGCAGCTTTAATAAATGTATAATTTTACTCACGTGTTGAACAGTAATTGGTAACTTTGAGTGTGGTTGAATATATATAAAATAAGGTTTATTAAAAAAAATTACATCAAAATTAAGTCGTTAAAAATGGTAACAAATATAACTTTAAGATGATTGGGAATCGTTAGATATTTCTAAGTACGATTGTTGGTACATTTAACGGCACTGTGCTTGGTAAGGAGTGGCAATGGAATTGCTCTTGCGCTGGAATATATTAATTATCACGGGATTGTTATTATCGGGAGTTCCCACCGCACCTGTGGGAGCGCAAACTCAAAAGCAGCTACCACCCCCGAACTGTAAAGACCCCCAAACAACAAGAGATATGATTGAGTGTGGCGAACGCACCTACAAAGAAGCAAGTAAAAAGCTCAGTTCCATAAATAAACAATTGCTGGACAAGGTGAGTGTTAGTCAAAGAAAACGTTTAGTCGCATCACACCAAAACTGGTTGAAGCATCGCGATACATTCTGTGCGTTTGAGGCAGGAATGTATGAAGGTGGAACACTTGAACCAACGACACGGATTAATTGTTACGCGCGCATGACACACCAGCGAAGTCAAGAACTCAATACTTGGCTAATTGAATTAAATCGACGCTAGTTTTTACTGATTTTAACTCGCCCCAAATACATCAGTTTCAAAGCTATCTGGGGCGCCATTAACTACACAAAAGTTCACCCAACCAATTCTCAACTTGCAAGCGTAGACGGCAACCAGCACCATCGTTACTGTTTTGTGAGGTTGGTAGCTTCTCTAAAGCACGACGATAATCGGCAATAGCCCAATTCCAATCACCCCAAAGATGATAGGTACGTCCGCGCTCTGCAAGAATGTGACCCTCGTATTGGTCAAATAACAACGCGCATTCAAAATTATCTGTCGCTTCTTCATATCGTCCCAAGTCACGTAGCGTAATTCCACGGTTTATCCAAGCACGCGCATAGCTAGGATTTAAGTCTAATGCTTTGTCGTAATCATCGATTGCTGCCGCTAAATCACCAATTGCAGCGTAATAGTTTGCACGGTTATTATAAGCACTGGCTAAATTCGGGTTAAGCTCAATTGCTGTGTTATAGTCGCAAATAGCCTTTTGTCTTTCGCCACACTGATAATAAATTAATCCCCGATTATTATAATCAATCGCGTTTTCAGGGTGGCGCTGTAAAAGTAAACTCAATAGTGATATGGCTTCGCGGTAGTCCCCAAGTTTCGCAGAACGCAGCGCACAAGAACGTAAGTTCCCATCTCCCACATAGAAGTTGTCGTTACTCGATGTTTCTTGATGTCGAACCTGGTTTTTCGTACTGGCAACAAACTGGTTGGAGTAGTGTTGCTCATCGTCAGATGCGAGAAAAGTGTGAGTATTCATATCTTCCTGCCTGTGGTGCTGCTTTGATTGTTGTTGGTTAGTATCGGTACTGCCCCTGTATCAAGAATGAATCTGGTGAAAGTGTACGAGGAGGAAGTATCTTTTTAGAACAGTCACCGCGAATTGACGCGCGTTCATGCTCTAATTCAATTAATGGTCGAATCTATTAATAGATACTTCGTCCTCTAGTTCAATTCCAGAAAAAGTAAACCTCAATCTGCCAGACTAGGCAAGTGGTGAGAGTTACAGGTTGCTAAAATCCACCTCAAGGGTGTATTCGAGCAATTACTCTACAGGGCTTTTAAACATTCAGGGTTAAAAGTCGCCTTTCAACCCTTTCGCTTTTATAGTTCCCACCTATAAGCTGGTAGTCTCAATTTTCTGTTAAATAGTTTCTATTTGTTTATTAAATTTTCATAAATTTTTCTTATGTCAGGAACTTCTTACCCCAGCGCACCCGACTTGACTCAAGACGACTATATTGTTCTAGGTTTAGCAACATGCTTCGTCAAAGAAGATGGTGAAGTCCATCAAGTCGAAGTTATCGAACCAATACCATCAGCAGCATTAGAAGCACTAGTTAAAGGAATTCCCACTTCATATAAATTTGCCTGTGGAACAACGCTTGGAAGTATTTTAAGCGGCAGTAACCTTCAAATTCCCTCAGAATTCCCCGAAACTGCTCAATTAAGTGACGAATTTGAGCAAAGAGTGTTTTCAGCTGCACGTACTTACAAACGACGCGAAAGTGCTAAATCTCTTA
Organism: Calothrix sp. PCC 7103; assembly: GCF_000331305.1. GTDB lineage: Bacteria > Cyanobacteriota > Cyanobacteriia > Cyanobacteriales > Nostocaceae > Dulcicalothrix. Next base: position 4,701,953 of record NZ_KB217478.1, read on the forward strand.
TTCCTGAAGGTACATGTTACCAAGACTTTCAGTACTCCATCGACCGTAAGCGTGTACTAAACGCTGCACGAGTCGTCACAAAAGACGATAACGTTAAACAACATCCAAATACCCACAAAATCCTCTAATCTTATCATGCTTAAACTATATGCAGGCGCCCGCAGTCGCGCATCAATCGTACAATGGTATCTTGAAGAACTGAGTGTTCCTTATGAGCTAGTTATGCTTGACATGGCAGCAGGAGAACATCGTCAAGATGCATTTTTAGCAATAAACCCATTTGGCAAAGTCCCAGCAATAGTAGACGGTGACTTTAAACTATGGGAGTCAGGTGCCATTTTAATGTACCTTGCCGAAAAACACGCAGGAATTACATCAGTAGAAACACGCGCAGTACTTAATCAATGGGTATTATTTGGTAATTCGACTTTGGCAACAGGAGTTTTTATCGAAGCAAGCAGAGAAAAAGAAATGCCGCGTTTGATGACGGCACTTAATAGTATGTTCGAGAAGCAACCTTTTATTATGGGTGATGAATTTACGGTTGCTGATGTCGCAGTTGGCTCTATCCTTTGTTACATTCCAATAATGCTACAACTTGATTTAAGTGCCTACCCAGCAGTACTTGATTATATCAAGCGTATGACCGAACGCGATGGATTTAAAAAAAGTATTGGCGCCCGTTAGGCAATGGATATAAACGGATGTAACGGATAAGTTGTTTGTGACATCCGTTACATCTGTTGCCAATGGTCTTCGATTAGAGATGCAATATCAGTAGGTTTAACTTGGTTGTATTTTTTATTACCAAGTTGTACGATACAGTTAGGCGCCTTGGAGCATTTCTTTAAACAACCAGTGCTTTGAATTTTAACTTTGTCTCGCACTTCAGATACTTGCTGTGGTGATAGCTTGGTAAGCTTAAGAGTTTTTTCTATCTTTGATAATAATTGTTTGGCGCCTCGTTTACGACAACCAGAACCTTGACATACCAAAATTTTGGCTTTTTTTGAACATTCAGGGTTATGAGTTGTGTGTAGGGGTGATTTATTTATAGGACAGACAGGTAAAGGTGTGACATCATATGCTTTGAGCTTGATATCACCTGTACGTATATGTAATTTACTATAGCCGATAACGCGAATGTGGGCGCCTGGTGTTAAAGAACTAGAAAGTGCTTTTCGTAATTCTTTAGGAAGTTTGATTTTCAAATTTCCGGATGTAAGTGCGGTAACGGCGTTACACTTGGTTAAGGCAAATTGTAAATATTTGAAATTTTGGTGCTTGAATTTTTTGGGGTGATTGTCTGCAAAACCCAGAAATTCACCTTCAATGTCGAATTCTGATAGTTTGAGATAGTTGTTACCCATTTTAGATGTTTAATTAATAGATAGGGGTAGACTGTAAGTAATATGGCGCCAATAAGAAGCTAAGAGTAATTGTTAAATATGAGCTATTAACTCCTAACTCCTAACTCCTAATTCCTAACTCCTAACTCTTAATTTACTCGTCTCGCTTCGTAGGTTTGAGGAATTTTTAGAGGTTCGGCTAAATTTGAAATCTCTAATTCCCAACCGTTTGCTAAGGTGAAAACTTTACCTGCTTCTGAATCTATTTGTTTGACAACTTCTTCCTCTAGGTCTTTTTTGGGAACGTAGACTGTCAACTTACCAGCAGAATTTTCACGCAACATTACTTTCATCTATTTGCCTCTTTATCTGGATTTTTTTCAATTAGTTCAAGTTCCTTTTTTTTACAGCCAACGACAAACCCTGACTGTAAAAAATGCACTGCGTATATATAGGAGCTTTGCAGAAATGTACCTATACTAACGACGTATCCAATTTCTCCCTTTTTGGCAAGAACAGTACCAATTTCTTGACCGGGAAAGGTTCCATCGTTTTTTAGAAGCTTACGAGTACGAACTTTATCGCCAATATCAAATTCTGGTGGCGAATGTAGTTCCATTTCATCAGATTGTTGCATGGCTTTATACCTCTATTTACGTGCTAAATTCAACAGTTCTTGCGTAGTTAGGCTACGTTTTTTGTAAGTTGATTCTTGCCGTACAGCGTCTAATACTGTTTGAGTTTCTTCGTGATTTAGGACAATGCCATGCTCTTTTAGCACGTTCATTAGTAAATGCCGTCCAGAATGCTTGCCAACAACTAGGCGCCGTTCCCAACCAACTTCTTCTGGTGCGAACGGTTCATAAGTGCTGGGGTTTTGTAATACACCGTGGGCGTGAATTCCTGACTCGTGAGCAAAGGTATTGTCACCCACAATTGCTTTCCAAGGTGGAACGTTGCAACCAGATGCTTTTGCAACTAATCGGGAAAGTTCTAACAGTCGGCGTGTATCGATGCCCAAGTCAATGCCGTGCAAACGTTTGAGTGCCATGACGACTTCTTCTAATGCAGCATTACCAGCACGCTCACCCAAACCATTTACGGTAGTGTTAATTGATGTTGCACCAGCTTTGACACCTACGAGTGCATTTGCTGTTGCTAGTCCAAAGTCGTTGTGGGTGTGCATTTCCACAGGAATCTGCAAACCTGTAACAAGTTTTTTAACACGTGTGCAGGTGCTAAAAGGGTCGAGTATTCCTACTGTGTCGCAAAATCTAAATCGTCTGGCACCCCATTCTTGAGCATATAATGCAACATCTTGAAGGAAGCATTCATCTGCTCTAGAAGAATCTTCACCACCGACGGCAACCCATAGTCCGTTATCAACAGCATAGCTGATAGAATTTCTGAGTTGCTGTAACGTTGTACGCCATTGTCCCTGAAATTTAGCTGCTATTTGAACTCCAGAAACAGGTATCGATATGTGAACTCGATGCAATCCGCACTTTATCGAAGCTTGGATATCAGAAATAACTGCACGGTTCCAGCCAAGCAGTTTAGCTTTTAAGCCAGAATCTAATATTGCGCGAATTGCATAGATTTCTTCCTGACCCATTGCCGGAATACCGACTTCTAGCTCATGAACACCGATTGCATCTAAAAACTTAGCAATCGCAACTTTTTCTTGCAAATTAAACGCAACGCCAGCAGCTTGTTCGCCATCACGCAGCGTAGTGTCGTTTATCGAGATTGGGTTCATCTAATAAATACCTAATACAATTAACTAACGCATAAACTAGTGCATAATTTTGATGATTTTAATAATTTACACATTTATACATATTCCTACTGCTATTAATTTTCCTTCGCTAAAGTCTTTATATAACTTTTGCCTAGTAATAATAATTTATCTGTATACTAACCGACCATAAAGCTAACTATTTATGAATCATTTTTACTTTTATATATTGCAATTTTACTGAGTATTCTGTATAAAATTAAAACTCTATAAACTCGGTTGATTAGCGTATAAAATTAATTTTATATGTGTTTATAATACTTGTTTTTCTAACCAATCAAAAATACGTGCTAATTCTTCAATATTAACCAATCCATATTGCCAGAGTAACATCGGGAAAGGTGCATTTTTTGACTCTGGATGCCTTAGAGCTACTGAAATATCATCTGTTGACAGGTTAATTTCATTTTGCAAAAAATGAATTAATTTTGTGTCACTATTACAACTTATCATACTTAACTAAACTCCTCTAATTGCCATAGCTAACTATTGACCTGACAAAAAGTTATAGGCGCCAGCATTGTTCAAGCCAATCAATTAAATCGGCTCGATTCGCAAAAAACTGCATCAAAGTGCTACGGACAAGAATAGCTGTAAGGACGCTGTTAATATGCACTTGTAATGAACCATCGTCTGGACACCAGCAAGCGATTCTTAACTCTTGTAAGCGATGATAAATTTGCCAACGTTCTGCAAACGGAATGTTCATAATTTGCAGCTTTTGATTTTCTAAATGATTCTGTGGGAACATGTCTTCTCAATAAGCAACGTGCTAGTTTTATGCTTATATCAGGCGCCTTGAACTAGCTAGCTCTGAATATGCGTGTTAAATTTATTTAATTAATTAACAATGTACTCAATTGTCCAAATATAGACTTAACAAAACTTAAAAATCTTTCTTAGGGTAGGGGCACGAGCATTTATAGGGTGAGGTACTAGATTTTTTAGGGTAAGGGATAAGTATTTTTGCACTCAATCTAAAAGTCAGAACCGCCTAAAATCATCATCTTTGAGCCAATTCGTTCTTAAAATGAACTTGTACTCACACATAATCAAGCAATACAAATAAGTAAAGTTTTGTATATCTAGCCACTCTTCGTCATCATATACCGATATTGACTAGAACATATGATTTCTTTAGGTTGTTTTCAGAAACCGGGTTTCTAGTAGATTTTGCAATAAAACTTTAATCTCTCATTAAAAAAACCGGATTATGTAATTTTTTTAACAATAAAATGCTACTAGATGATAAAATCAAGCAGTTTATCAACAAAAATTAAAAACTAAAAGGGCTGTGTAAAAATGGCAGAACGAAGAAAACCTGCGTCTCGAAAAGTTTCCTCTACGTCTAAACCTTCTTCGGCACAAAAGCGTCCGTTGGCAAGAAGAGCATCAAGTGCCTCGAAGGTTTCCTCGACGGGAAAAAAAACGAAAGAGGCACAAGTTGCTTCTGCCTCAAATGCTTCAGATGATGAAGAAGTAATAGCAACAGTTGAAGACACAACTTTTACAACTGAGACTACAACCGATGAACTCTCGATGCCAACTCAGGAACCTGTAGCAAAAAAGGCGCCTGCAACTAAAGCAATAGGGATGTTTTTACAAGACCCTAGCTTGCCAAAACTAAGAGGTAACTATAAATTTCCTCTAGACAAAGACTATTTAATAGCAACAGGTTCAAGTCGGTTTACGATTCGGGATACCAATGAAGGTGGAGAACCCGTTTTCGCAAGTCCTGATTGGTCAAAACAAGAGGACTTATCGTTTGAGCATTTCGAGCTTCAGGGTTTAGTAGATAACCCTGCATTCCATCAGGTAAATGTATTTGGTGTATTAAGTCGTACCTTAGATTTAGTAGAAGAAGAAGTTGGTCATCCCATAGTTTGGAAAGATGGTGGGCCTCTTATTATTCGTCCTCATGCATTTGAAGGGATGAACGCATATTATGACCCAATGAATCCTTCGCTAAATTTTGGCTACTTTAATTCTCCGTTCCGACGGGCGCCAGTTTGGACTTGTTTATCGCACGATATAGTTTCGCACGAATTAGGACACGCGATTTTAGATACCTTCCGTCCTCTATATTTGTATAGTACTGACATTGATACATCAGCATTACATGAATCTTTTGCTGATATCTTAGCAATGTTCGCAGCACTGCAATATCCAAGTGTAGTTGAATATATATATAGAGAAACAGGTGGTGATATGCGCCATCCTAGTTTAATTACTCGACTGGCAGAGGAATTTGGTGTCGGTATTTTTGGTGCAGGTGTACCTTATTTGCGCTCTGCACTCGAAGGAGCAAAATATGCTGCTGACACACCAAAACAACCGCATGTGCGTTCAACAATTTGGACTGCTGCGATTTATGAAATTATGCAAAAACTCGTCGAAGCTATAGAACCAAATGTTTCTGATGATACAGCATCCGGGTTTGCAGGATTTATCACTGCACTTGTCAAAGCTACGCACGTATTAAAAGGAATGCTTATCCGTGCCCTGCATTACACTGCACCAACTTCGTTATCAATGCCAATGTTGGCACGATTAATATACGAAGCTGACGCGCGTGTTTATCCTACTGACAGCAAATTTAGAGATATTGCGAAAGAAGTATTTACAGCGCGCAATCTGTGGAATGAAAAAATCGACTTGAAGGCGCCAAATATTGGTAATGTATTCAAAGAATTACAAGGCGCCGATACACGCACATTAATGCGGGCACTTGTTCATAACGCTCCGGCATTACGTATACCAGAAAATGCCTCACGTTTTCTCAAACCACGTTTAATTACTACCACCCGTCGAATAGACAAAGTAAAAGCAGGCGAAGAAACCACAGTCAAAGAAATTACAGAACACTACCTTGAATATACTTATGAATATTCACAAATGGTGTCAGATTTTCTCTCAGGTGGCATGAGCGCATTTACCGTCTACGGTGGTGGAACTTTAGTAATGGACGAAAACTGGAACGCCGTTTGTCTCGCAGCTTACCCAGAACCCATACAAGAAGACCCAGCAGGCGCCGAAGGAGGCTCTTCTGCATGGAAACGTGTGCGCGAACAGTTCGATAAAATACACGGAGGCAGCATTCAACGCACACTAGCATCCAAAGACGAAAACCGCAGTCTCAAAGACCGCCCCGTCGTTCCCGGTTGCCCATTCGTAATTCAATCAACATCAACCGGAGGATACAGACTACTACGTCGTTGCTGCAACCTGCACGAACACATCAAAGGAATTTCAGTAACTCAAAATGGACTAGCTGACTAATTTTAATTTTAATATTTCTCTTGTGGAACGGGCATCCTGCCCGTTTTTTCACATAATTAGCTTATATTTTACAGAGGATATAGTAAAAGTAGAATAATGTATAAATATGTCATTAGTCACGCAGCAAATAACAAATGGATGATGTATGGAAGACAATAATCATTATTATTCTTAACAACAGCTTGCTGAACAAATGTATTGATGATGTCAATCGGTCGTGCCACACCTACAAAGCAATTCGAGTAAGTAGTTCTGCAAGACGCGCGCTTTGGGACAAGTATGGGCAGTGTCCACTTTTCAACTCTATTGCTTCAACTCCCAAGCGTTCACGTGCTGCGTATTTAGACCAAGCAGGAGAAATTATTCTATCTTCAGTACAAACAATATATGATGACTCCACATTTGGTAGAGCTTGTAAAGGAAAAACCTCAGTTAAATGTGCAGATGATAAATGATTTCGCAATTTAGACACAGCGAAACGCACAACCTCTGGTTCGCAGTCGTGAAAAAGAAATTCTATCGCCACTGCTTCATCTTCCAATGGGCTTTTTTCCAACGAACTCGGATTAAATATATCAGGTTCATCACGTAGCTGCTCAAATTTACTTGAATAAGGCGCCTCAAAACCAGCAGCCTTCCACATATCAGGCACAACATCCTCATACATTTGCTCAATTACACTCATTCCTGGATATGGAATCAAAGCACCAAGATATACAAGTTTCCGAACTCGGTGCTGTGCTGCCACCAATGGTATAACAGTACCTGCCATTGATGCTCCCACAAGTATTACATCATCCTCGTTTGATGGGAGCGCTTGAATTACAGCTTCTGCATAGTCTGACAAAGTAGCTTTGGGGTTTTCAATTGGCAAATCCATTGCTACCGAAGAATGACCCTTTGCTTCTAATTGCGGAATTAGCAAATCCCAAGACCAGGCGCCTTGAAAAGCCGCATGTACTAAACAAAAAACACTCATATTGATTTTTAACTTTGATATTTAAGCGATTGCTTAAATATAAGCTAGCACATTAAAACAGATTGTCAATCAAACCAAAATTAGCAACCTTTCCGTAATACCGCTACCACATACTGTAGATATTAGTAATAAAAATCACGCTTACTTAGGAAGTATAAAATGCAAGTTCGTACACAAACAGTATCTAAATTTTCTTGGCGCCAGTTGGTTTTAGTAACATTAGGAGTTTGTTCATTATCACTACCACTGACTCAAACAGTTGATGCAAGGCAACCAAGAAGGGAACGTAACTACTGTCAAAAGCAAGAAAGTATGTTTTTATCAGTCGAGACAAAGAGCTTTTGGGTAAATATTTGTGGTGGTGACTTAGCACACACTTATGTTGGTGTAAATAAAAAGACTGGTAAATCTATACGTTTACCTCTGAAAGATGTTGACCAACAAGGTCGCTACTTTGAAGCTGCTAGTGGCCCTTATACATATATACTGGCAGATTCTACTAAAGGTAAAAATTTGACCGTAAGTAAAGGAACTCGCGAATTGTTGCGTGAACCTGTTTTGAGAGGTTGGTAATTTCAAAGCTACATGATTTTCCTAGAGGATATATTAATGAGATTTATCCTCTAGGAATTTTGGAACATTATTAGGATTTACTTAGTATAAAAAATATATGCTTTGGAAATTTTCCTAGAGGATATATTAATGCAATTTATCCTCTAGGAATTTTGGCGCCAGGACATTTGTTTGTTGTGTGGGTAACTGTATAAGGCGCCGTTGCTACAAGGGAAATGTTACCATCGGCGCCTTTTACCCATGCTTGTGCTTCTATGATTTGTGTGGGGGTGGGTTTAGTAGATTGTTCTGTTAATTTAGCTGATGTTGGTGAACCCACCCCTACGAGATTGTTTGTGATGATGGCGCCTGGTAATGGTTCTAGGGGACTGGGTGGTAAACTACCACGTCCCGTAATGGTAAATTCACCTAACGGTTTGGCTTTATTGAGGCCTCTTGGACAGGTTTGACCAATTTGATTACTTGCGTCAGTGAATTGTCCTGGGAGTTCTTGTAATTCTTGTGTTGGTTGAATTTCAGGTTGAGTTATAGTAATTTGCCCTTGAGGCCCTTCTGCTGAACTAGCGGTGATATCACTTTCTAATGTTGTATTTGCGCGCGGTTCAATACCAAAAATAGTTTGAACAGTTAAATTTACATTGCCTCCTTTTCCAGTGAAGGCATTTGCTGTAATATCGCTATTTTCTTTGAGTACGGCAACAATAAAAGGTGTATTAATGCTGATGTTACCACCATCTCCACCAGCAAAAGCTGTTCCAGCAGATGTTGATATTTGACTACCACGACGCAGCAATAGAAAGTCATTGGCTATTAGCTTAAGATTTCCACCATTTCCAGAATTGGTTATTGCTGCTATTGCACTAGCGTTGTCAAGTCGTAACGTCTTAGAATTTATCTCAATATCACCTGCGCTTCCTTGTCCCAAGCTACTACTAGTTACTACTCCACGGTTGATAGATAAAGTCTGCCCAGTAATTTTAATGTCACCGCCTTTACCAATACCGTTATTTACGACCAAGCTATATACTCCACTAAATGCTCCGCTATCACCTACCCCGTCAAAGCTAACTGTATCACGAGCATTTATATTAATTTTTCCTGCATTTCCCTTTCCATTAGTTGCAGAATTTACTTGTGAGCCATTTCTAACAAACAGTGAACGTGCATCAATATCAATATTTCCTGCTTGCCCACGCACGACAGAATCATTAGCAACAGGAATTATAGACGATGTGATAATGCTTTTAGTATCTAACAAAATATCATTTTGTGCCTTTATGAATACATTACCAGCATTTGCTTGCCCTGTACTTTGAGTGTTAATTGATGAGTTATTAACTAAAGTCAGCGAACCTGCTGTAATGCTAATATTTCCTCCATTTCCAGTACCTCTGAATTGTGGAATTGATGAGCCTCCATCTACAACACTACTTAAAATAAAGCCTTTATCTATATATATATTATCGCGGGCGTTGATAGTGACATTAGCACCTTTTCCTGATGAAGCTGTACTAGCATTAATTTGTCCCGATAAAAGTGGAGTTCTTTCTGCCCCAGAAATAGATGAAAGCAAACTTGCAGGACGTTCCATAGTTAAAGAGTCAGTATCTATTATTATGGCTCCGGCATTACCTGCTCCTACCGTACCGCTATCAATACCTGCATTTTCTTTAAAAGAAAGCAATCCTGTTTGCAGTTGAATATTTCCACCCCGTCCGCTACTCCCATCTTGGACTGAACTATTTAATGCTGCGAATGACCTTGCTAATTCTAATTGGTCGGCTTGAATAAGTATACTACCTGCGTTACCTTGTCCACGAGTCGTGCTTGTAATAGATGCACCATCACTGATAGAAAAGTTTTTTGCTTGAATGCGAACATTTCCTGCATTCCCAGTTGCTTGCTTCTCTACTCGCATAAAAATTCCACTAGAAACAACAAAGCCACTATTATCAGGAAATCGAACAATGTCTTTAAAAGTAATATCGCTGGCTTTAATACTAATATCTCCAAGGTTGCCGCTTCCAGATGTTAGTCCACCTAACAGGGCGCCGCTCTGCAAAGTTAAAGATTCGGTATCAATAAAAATACCTCCACCTGTACCAATAGCATTATTTAGCATACTATTATCTAGAAACGAAAACTTATCGGCATCAATTGAGCTAGCTTGAATCTGAATTTTACCTGCTGTTCCAATTCCCTGCTCTTCTACCGAATTACTAAAATAGCTTGTATCTGTTAGTGTAACATTATCGCGTGCATTCACTGTTATATTACCACTATTACCTCGCCCATAACTTCTAGCTTCGAGCTTAGAACCTTGCAGCGATATAAAACCAGATTCAAGTGTAATATTTCCACCATTTCCAACAGCAGTAGCATTTGCTTCGCTAAAAATGCTGCTACCAATTAGAGAAATTCCGTCTCTTGCTTGTATTAAAACATTTCCAGCATTTGATTGCCCAGAAGTACTAGCATTTATTTGGGATTTATCTAAAATCAATGAGCCTGTATTAATTTTGACATCACCTGGTTTACCAGAAACTCCTTCCAAGATAACATTGGCTACAAAACTTACATCTTTTAAAGTTGTTGTACCTGTTGAGTTGATAACAATATTACCAGCTTGCCCTTCTAATGTGCTATTTGTTGCAATTCCGGCGCGGAGTTTACTTTCTTCAGTTAAACTTAAATTTGCTGCGTGAATAGCTATACTACCATTATTGGCGCCGCGAACATTTATTTCTGCTCCATTGCTTAAAGATACATCCGCACGTTGAATTTGTGCTGTTACATCCAAGTTAATGTTATCACTCGTAATTAATCCTACTTCCCCAGGCGCCGCAACCGAAGCTACTTCTACATTTCCCTCATACGCTCTCAAAGCTCCCGAATTTATATTTACATTACCCCCAACAAATAATAAACTTCTACCATCTGCAACTCGTAAACCTGTAATACTTTCACCAGTCGGACTCACTCCAGCAGGCGCCTGTGATAAATTGGTAATGCTAGCTGGTTGTATTTGATTAAACGATAAAGCTGAGGGATTTACTGTTAATAAAGCCGGAGCTTCAGGGTTTGCAGCGCTAAATAATCCTTGGTTGCCCAATTTAATACCACTTGCTGTAGTAGCTAAAAAGCTTCCCCGCACATCTAAACTGGCATTCTTTCCAAATAGAATACCATTTGGATTGATTAAAAATAAATTTGCGGCGCCAGTAACTCCCAGAGTTCCTAAAATATTCGAGGCATTACCACCTGTGACGCGCGTTAATATATTTTGCACGTTGCTAGGATTCGCAAAATATACCCGTTGACCATCACCAACATTAAAATCACTAAAACTGTGAAAAAGATTCACACCACGTTGGGCGCCGCCATTAATTAAGTTAAAATTAATACCGTTGATTTGAAAAGGCACAATGCTGGAATTTTCAGAACCAAGAGTATTATCTGGTATAATTTCTCCACAAACTGGCAGAGGATAGTTCAGTATTAAAAAACTACACAAAAGTGATTTATTAAACCAGTTTTGTAAGCGGTTCATATACATTTATGTATAAATTTATTAAGTTTGCATCAGTGAATGAATTATTGCAGGTTTTATTCTCACCAAATAATAATTTTGTTTTAATTTAACAATAACTCTGAATCATTAGCAGAAACAGTATTGTAGTATTAATTAAAACAGCTTGATATTAGCAGGTTGCAAATGTATCGAACTATAGTATAAATATTAAGTATATAACTTATCTATTTGTTCATTCTATCAAAAAGTAAACGCGACATTTTTGGAAAAATATCCTGACTTTTACCATAAGTTATATCATCTCCAAACACTGCAATTATATATCTAGTTTTACCGTCATTTGTTGCGACATACGCTACTTCTTGACGCGAATTTGTAGTCCAACCAGCTTTTGAAACAAATTCAACTTTATTTGCTGGTAATGATTCACCTAGAAAATTATTTACAGGATGGAATTCTTCAGGGTTTAATGGTATTGCTTGCTGACACCTGTCATCTAGTTACAAATGTTTCTCTAACATGGGCAGTGTAATTGGCGCCGTCAGTAGTTTTTACAATCACGCTCCCATTAAGTTGATTCGTAGTTGGTCAATTCACCTTTGGCTTTTACGGCGCCATTCAGTCTCCGAACTTCTACATCGCAACCAATAAAATCACTCACATCACCATCTATTCCTACCTGTAAAAGTGAGATGTCGTTACCAGATTGATTGTCTTCTAGGTCTTGTTCCGCATTGTGATGAGTATCTTGAAACTCTTGTTTTACTGGCTCTTCATTCGTTTGAACGCTCTGTTGGTTATCGTGCTTCTGGTAAGTGTCTTCCTGGAATTCTGTAACTAGTTGCTCTTGAGAGCTAATTGTATATAAAGTGACACGATTATCATGGTTAGATGTAACGGTAGAAATTAGGCGCCTGGATTCCATGCGGTTAAGTTCGTTATAAACAGGGCGCCCTTCTTCCTTGGTCATTCCCATAAGTTCAATGATTTCCTGCCCGCTCAAACCGTTCTTGTGAAGACGCAATACAGAAAGTATTTGGTCACGTAGTTTATCTTGCTCGTTAATTAGTTCTTGGTCAGTACGCGCATAGGAGTTGTTTTCAGGCTTAAATTCCAGCTTGAGGAGTTGTCCCTCGATATCACGAGGAAAAACTGTAAGCAGGCGACCTGGGTCTGCTGGGTCAATAACTAAACTTTTACCACCGTTTGGAGAAGGTTTGGGAATATGGTCAATAATCCAAGTACCCCAAGTAGCCGCAACAATAGAGGATGAGCCACGTAATTTAGAAACACCCATTGCATCTTTGTTTTTATTCGTGTGGTGAATCAAAATGCCCGCACAGTTAAAACGGTTTAGAACAGTTTTGAGATTGTAGATGATATTAGCAAATTCTGCGGAGTTTTCGCTAATTCGAGAATTTGTGCTGATTGATTTTAAAGAATCAATAATTACTAGGTCAGGTTGAAAATCTTCCATAGCCATTTCTAGTTCGTAAAGCTGGTCTACTTTCCAATCGCTGACAACAAATAAATTCTCCCCGTCCCCGTTTCTAAATCCACGTCTTAAAAGTTTTGCTTTAGTAGAACGAACTGTTTCATCATTAGATATAACCAAAACCTTCCCACGTTCGCATTTAAACCCAAGAAAATCATCTTCACCTGTAGCAATTGCAAAAGCTGCATCAATCGCCATCAAAGTTTTACCACTCTTAGGCACCCCACCAAGCACAACCAATTCTCCGCGCGGCAGTAATTCAGGAATCAGCCAAGATAAACTTTCTGATTCAAGTTCGAGTAGCTCATCGAACGAGTAAACTTTAAGGCGCCTAGACTGAGTTTTTTGCTCCGTTTCTTTAAGTAAAGATTCAAGCTCTTTCTTCGTAATTTTGTAGTGCTTACAGATATGTGAGCGTTTGATAGCGCGCGCGACTGAATCAGTTTCCTGTACTAAATCAAGCAAATCTAACCGTAGGCGCTCGGTATTACTCATAATATTTTCTTCTGTAACTGTTTTCGGTGAGGGGGTAAATTTTTCAACTGTTTCTAATTTTTCTCCAACAACTGCCAAGAGGTCTGATGCACAGGCGCCACCATCATTAATCCAGTCTTTAACATCCAAGCCGTTTGACTTAGGCAATTTGCTCCAGTAAAACTCACTTGGCGGAGCATATAACCATTTGGCATCGGAGAAATCTTTGTAGATATCCTCCATATGGAAAACACCTGGTTCATCACGGTCGGGACAGAGAATTAATTTGGCGCCGCTCAAATCTTTTTGATAAGCAATTCCATACGCACGATATTTTCCGGCACCTCCAATTGTAGTGGTAGCAGGTAAACCTAAATCCCATAAAGCATCAGCAACACCTTCACCCTCTACAACAAATATTTGTTTATTTTCTACAACTGCTTCTAGTACATCTGCATATCTGTACCAGGTAATTTGCTGTTGGTACTGGTGCTTTGTTGAACTATCAATACTTGTAGCTTTAACCCAACGGCGCCCATTCCAGTATTCCTGAAATACATCTTTGTCTCTAGTTTTACCTGGATGTACAACAACCACTTTGATTAGTGGATTGTTATCGCGGTCAGTATAAATAAATTCTTCACGACCTGTTAGACGTGGCGCCTTCTTTGATTCAGGTGCATAGTACGGCACACCAGCTTTATCGCACTTCGAGGTTTTTATCCAAGCATTGGCAGGAATGGCGCCGCGATTACACACTGTCAAATCACCAACTGAATAGCACCAATCTTCGTGATTACAGTGGGGACATTTGGCACCATTCTTGAATTCTTGAAGTAAAGAAGGCATAATAGAGGTCTCCATATATTTTTTGTGGGGAGAAGGCGCCTACAGACTTCCAATCACTAAGCGCCTTCTCTTTGTGTTATATTATTGTTTGTTGCGTAACAGTAGTCAAGTTGTTCATAATATTTTACATAGATGGTAAATTTAAAGGGTCGTGCGAATCGCCATTTAATGAGGATAATTGTTGAGGTAGAAGTTGAAGGTTTGGGGAAAGCTCTCAAGCAAGCAAGAGAAGCAGCTTCCTTAAGTGTTGCTGCGGCTGGTGAGCGTGCTGGAATGAGCGGCGCCAATTTTAATCGCATTGAGAATGAGGAAACCAAGGGGGTTCCTTTAGAAACTCTTGCAAGGGCAGCTAGAGCAGTTGGTTTAGATTTATCTGTTTATATGGGCGATTGGATTAAGTGTGTACCAGCCATTGGCGAACAGCGAAGGTAATAATGATGATGATTAGAATTGGCGCCTAAAATTGCACGTATTACTATTAGTTATTATGTATTGGGACTTGACCAATTTAAGGGTTCTTTTAACAAAGCATCACAAAGGTTTTTTCCAAATATTTTTTCACTTGCTTCATCTATAACTTCCATAGTCGCCCAAAGAATTTCTGGGGAACCCCATTTTTTACCTAATATTGCGTGATAAAGCCATTGGATGAGACTTAAAGCGGTTGTACAAGTTTCTATATCGATTTCATACATATTCATTTGATATTCATCATTTGAAAAATATAAATCGATTTGAATGGTTAAATTTGATTCCTTAAACCAAATGCGATACCATCGTTTTTGTTTATCTATTTGCCATTGATATGAAGGTTTGCTACGTTTAGCAAGTTGGCTTATTTCAACTAGTTCAAAAAAATCTGATACATTAATTATTAGTGGTTTATTCGTTGGGTTGGTGGTATTTACCGAATCAACAAACTCTACTGCTTGAACCCATCGTTCAATTGGACTATTAATTAGTTGATTTGTAACTGAACTCATATTTTTATGTTGACATTACAGCTAAATACAGTTGAGTTGTAACTATATTACAACTATGTACTGTGTTTTTATTTTAAGTCTATGTATATGATTTGATAATTAAAATATTCTATTGAGATTTTGATAGATGCTTCACTACGTTCAGCATGACATAACATGTTTTTATTCATGTACTATAATTAAATCTAAAATAATATCAAGGCGAAAATTATCAACTAAGTGTTTTAAACCTTGAATTAAACAAGTTTCACTTGCTGGTATCTGGTCAATTAGATTTAATACAAGTTTGTCATCCAGTGTTTTTGCTGCTTCAGCTAATTCTAAAAGCCACTCTCTTGGCATTATATTCAAATTATTACTGGTTAGTTTAATTGTATGTGTCGGCGCCTCTATTACTTCAGGTAGATTATTTGCATTTTCGTAAATGTATCGCACACTCAAATGTTGAGCAATTTTTTCTAAAAGTGTTTCTTCTGTAAAAGGTTTATATATTAAGTCATCACAACCTGCTGCGAATATAGCTGTGCGCTGTTCTTCAAATGCATTAGCTGTTAAGGCAATAATAATGCATGTACTTTCTTGTTTAATTATTCTAGTTGCTTCGTATCCATCCATTACCGGCATTAACATATCCATACAAATAAGATGAGGGTGCCAATTTCTGAATTTTTCGATTCCTTCAGCACCGTTTGCTGCTGTACAAACTTCAAATCCTACTAAGGTAAGCATTTTTGTTAGCAATATACTATTTTCTAACATATCTTCCACTATTAATATACGGTATTTAGATTGATTTGCTTCTATACTAATAATGTGACGATATGCTAATTTCTGTTTAAAATGAGAGTCATCTGCTAACTCAATAGGAATATGAAATGAAAAAATGGACCCTTGCTGATAAATACTCTTGACGCTGATATCACCTCCCATTGCTTGAACAAATTTTTGGCTAATAGTTAACCCTAAACCTGTACCTTCAATTGATTCTCTTCCGCTTTGAGATTGAACGAAAGGAACAAATAGTTGACTTATTTCAGCTTCTGCAATTCCTGCTCCTGTATCTTGTACTTCAAAGTATAAAGTTGGTTTAAAATCATGATGAGAATAATTTACTTTTAAGATAACGCTACCTTTGCTAGTAAATTTTATTGCATTACCAAGTAAATTAATTAAAATTTGACGTAATTTGCTTTCATCGGTTTTGATATATTTTGGTAAGTTATTTTGACTTTTAAAAATTAATTTGATATTTTTAGATTTAGCTTTAATCGTTAACATTTGTTCTAATAAATCTAAAAATTCTAAAAAATTAAAGCTATTACTTTTTACAGTGATTTTTCCCGCTTCGATTTTAGACATCGATAAAACATCATTAATCAGTTGCAGTAAATGATTTCCACTACGATGAATAATATTTATATTATTTCGATGTTCTTGTGTTAAGCAACTATCTCGCTCCATGATTTGCGTAAAACCTAAAATCACATTTAAAGGTGTTCGTAATTCATGACTTACCTTTGAGAGAAATTCACTTTTTGCTTCAGATGCTGCGTTTGCTGCTACTAATGCTTTTTGCAGCGCTATTTCAGCTTGTTCTCGCTTTTGTAAAGCAGATTGTAATTCTTTGGTACGGTTTTTTACGCGAGAATCTAATTGATTGTTAGCATTTTCTAGAGCTATAAACGCATTATAAATTTCTTGCGCCATGCTATTAAATAAATCTGACAATACTAAAAATTCATGAATTTTATGAGTATTAACATGGTTTTTATATTTAAAAGAGTTACTACTATTAAAATCGGAGTTTACTGCTTCCTCTGTTAATATTTTTGCTGCAAAACTTAATTGCTTTATCGGTGCCGCAATCCAGCGCGATGTCAAAATTCCAATTATAATTGCTAATATCAAAGTTAGTAAGCATAATAAAATTGTAGTCTGATTATTGGCATTAATCTTTGCCATAAAGTCACATTCAGGCACGACTATAACAATTAACCAATCTATGCCGTATTTATCCTGCCAAGGAGTCACTTGCACAAACTGCTTTTGATTATTAAATGTAAAATCAAGTTGAGTTGTAATAGTAATCTTATTAAGATTTGGAAATTGTTTATTTAAAAAAACTGCTGTTCCTTTAATTAAAGGAGTGCTAATTTGAGACGCTTTAATTCGTTTTGCTTCATTCTTAATAATAATGTATCCAGGTTCTTTTGAAGAACTTGCTACTAACATGCCATTGCGCTCAATAATAAAAGTTTGTGATTTAGGACTAATACGGATGTTACGCAAAAAAGCGCTAAGTTCTGATAAAATTAAATCTACTCCCAATACGCCAATTAATTTATTATTACTGTTATATACTGGATAACTCGCAGAAATAGCTATAACATTACTGTTATCTTGCCAATTATAAATCTCACTCCATATCGGTTTTTTGCTTTTTACTGCATCCGTATACCAAGATGCTTCATTTGGATGTCCACCCGGCTTAATTGTAACTGTACTAAGGCGCCTACCATTCTCATCAACTGAAAAAATTTCGTAATCCTTATTGCTTAACTTTTCAGAAATGCGCTCATAACCGTCCTCTAGTCCGGCGCCGATGAATTCACCTTTTGTATTACCAAAGTTAATATAGCTGACATCAAAAATTTTAAGTTGATTCCAAAAATATTGTCCTGTTTTTTGAAAGTCTTCTAAGTCCAACATCCCTAACTTTACAGCTTGCAAGTTAGTTTGATTAACTTGGTGCGGAGTTTCCAAGTAACTGTCGAGTTTTTGGTCTATACGCTTACTAATTTCATTTCGCATTTGTGCCGCTAAGTTGTTAACTGCCATTTGCCCATTGTGGTAAGAAAAATAACCTACTAGTAACACCGCAGTAAAAGTTTGCACAACAAATGGTACTGACAAAACCGTTGTTAATGAAAAAGAACGTTCAAATTTAGGACGGAAAAAGCGATTTAGCCGTTTGATAGACATGATATAACTACACTATCAAGCTCAAGTATGCCGTTTGTTAATTTGCTTACATTAACACGTCAGAAACGGGGTTTCTATCCAAAATTACTTTTTATTACAATATGTTAATGAAGAAACTGTGTAATGAAGAAACCAGGTTTCTATCCAAAATTGTTTTTTTTGTTACAATATGTCAATAAACAAACCCGGTTTCTATAGTTTCTGGTTTATTGGAATTTATTTAAACTGTATCAACAAATAATTCGATATATTAAGAGTTTCCTAATAGTTGTGTCATGTTGTCCAATAATACCGGACGTTTTCAAATCAATTGTGTATCCTGAAAAAAATCAGTCGATTATTTGGAATGGAGGTAAATGTGACTCCGAATCTTATGCGTCAGTTTTGGTCGGTACTAGAAAGCGCTCAGAGTAGAACGCTTTTACAAATGGATGATGCAAGCTTGGTACAATGGCTCGTAAGACAGACCAAGATGCAAACATCCCTCGATTACAGCGAAACTGCTTTTTTGAACGATTACATTCAATCACGGTTAGCTCTTATCCGTGACATGGCTTACGAACGTTCGTACAATTAAATATTAAGAGGTAAATACCCCTCAATTAAACAGTCAGTTCCAACTAAACGCATTTCGACACGTTCTAAAGCAAGTGCTTCAGTCATAGTGGTAAAGCCTAAATCTCCTACGGGGGTAGGAGCAGCACTGCCACCTATGATTTTAGGGGCAATAAAAGCTAAAACCTTTTGTACAGCATTTTGTTTAATTGCACTTGCTGCTAATGTTCCACCACACTCCCACAACACGTTACAGAAACCGCGCTCATAAAAATATGCCATAGCTTTATCGGGTGTAAGTAAATCTAATTCAATTACTTCTACCCCACGACGACCTAGACTTGCCTGAAAATCGGGGTTTGCTCCCTTACTCGTCAGTACCAAAGTTGGAGCTACCTCGGTTTGCCACAGGTGAGCTTCATCTGGTAAGTCAAGACTACGACTCATTACTACCCGTAAAGGATTACGTGCGAACTCGTTATGACTTGTCAAATATGGATTATCTTTTCTAACTGTATTTCCACCTATAATTACTGCATCACATGCTACTCGCGTTTGATAAACTACGTTGCGAGCTTCCTGATTTGTAATCCAAGCGCTATGACCTGTATTTGTGGCGATTTTACCATCTAGAGTCATGGCATATTTTAATATACCCAACGGGCGCCGATGCAATATTCTATGTATAAAACCTTCATTTAACTTTTTACAAGCAGCTTCTTCGACTCCAACTATTACCTCAATACCCGCATCGCGAAGTTTAGTAATACCACCACCTGCTACTAAAGGGTTTGGGTCAACCATCCCCACAACGACTTTTGCTACACCTGCTTTTACTAAGGCAGACGAACAAGGTGGAGTGCGTCCATAGTGGTTACAAGGTTCGAGACTAACATAAGCTGTGGCGCCACATGCATTTTCACCAGCTTCTCGAAGTGCAAAAACCTCCGCGTGAGGTTCACCAGCTTTTGGATGATACCCTTCTCCAACTATTTTTCCATCCTTAACAATAACCGCTCCAACCATCGGGTTTGGCGCCGTGCATCCCAAAGCTTTGCGCGCAAGTTCCAAGCATCGCTGCATCATGCGCGCGTCATAACCCAAAGTTGAGGTCTTAACTTCATTTTCCTGACTTTTGAACGCTTCTGCATCGGGATGAGCGATGATTGGGGAATTATCCATACCTTTTAACACAACGAATCTAATTACAGGAACTTAAGCAGAGTTTAGAACATGAAGCTTAACAAATCCACTAAAAAGATAAAATTGTGATTTTATTGATAATTTTTATTAAAAAGCCTTGTTCGTAATACTTCAAGGTATAAAATTTATCCCCTAACCCCCGAACTTCGGAGGGCTAAAAATCTATTGGTCTGTGTAAAAAGTTTTGGTGTGTTCTCTTCTCTTATTTCTTCCTTTGCGCCCTTTGCGTACTTTGCGGTTCGTTTTTTGTACTCTCCAAAATTAATGACATAAACTACTAGCACTCATTTTGGGGAGTAGGCGCCAATTTCTAACTCAGCTACAAGCAAATATGTTAAGAGTCCCATCTTCACCAAAGAAAATGGGACTCTTATTTCTCACCACACTCCGCCCAATGATTCGGTGTTAACAAGTAAAATACCAGCCAACACTTTTAATAACGTTAAAATTTGATTCAAACATTTAGTTTTGCTCTGCGAGCTTAAGCTTTTGCCACCAGCGGTTTAAAGGATAATAAACTACAGGCGCCCAAAGGCTACTAAGAATTGCAGAAGCAAGAGCGACTCGCTGAAAATATGTCCAAATAAATGTGACATTTCGACCTCCACTCAAAGCTAGTTGTGATGCAAAAACAGCTTCACTAAAAACTGCCATTACAAAAACAATTAAAGCAATAGAGATAAAGTCCTCTTCTATAAATCGCTGCTTTTGAATTCCACCAGTGATTAATCCTACCAAACCCAGAGGCAATGCATGAGTTGGTTCAGAATATGTCATGGCATCTTGAAGGAATCCTAAAATGATACCAGCGAAGGCGCCTTGCCATGCATTACGCTTAACACTCCAAGCGACTACCCAAATGAGCAGCCAATTTGGCGCAATTCCGAGTAACTCCATACCTGGTAAACGGTTGGGTAGCAACATCAAACATAAGAGTACACTGAAAAACATTAAAGAGTAATCTACGATTTGACGAGTTCGGGGTTTCCAACTAGCAACTGGCTTGAAGTTGAATTTAAATAGTGGTTTTGATTTTGGTTTTGAAGAAGGCGCCTCTTTTTGGCGCGCGGCCTGTTTTCTTTTTTTAGGTTTTGCGGAATAAGAGCTAGTGCGACGCTTGGAACCCTTCCATGAAAATAGCTTCATACTCTTTGAGGTGATGCGTATCTTAAATGTTTAATTATTTGGTTGGTTAATTAGGTTTAGCTTGTGAAAAAGATTTTTGTGATTCTTGAGTTTCTTTTTGTTTATCAGCGTTTACTGAAGCTTCTGGTTGCACTTCTGGCTTTGAATAAATTTCAACCCAATCAAGCGAACGAATTGGTGGGAAAAGTTCGATTTTGGCAATCGATGCAGGTAAGCGCTTTAAATCTAAAGATTTGATACGACCAACCGCAATTCCTGATGGAAATTTTTGGCTGTAGGTGGATGTAGCGATTAAATCACCAATTTTGACGTTGGGGACTTTTTCGTAAAACTCAAGTACAGCTTCACTAGAACCATCACCGCGTAATACACCTTTGGCGCCAGTTCGACTAACGGTTACACCAACTTGGCTTTTGAAGTCGCTAACTAACAGCACGCGACTAGAGTTTGGAGTTACATTTTCTACAAGACCAATCAACCCACCTTCGGCGCGAACAACAGAACCCTCTTGAACTCCACTGGAACTACCATGATCAAGCGTTACTTGTTGCCACCAATTGTCAGCACTGCGCCCAATTACACGAGCTACAGCCAAACGTTGTGAAGTTTTGCCTTGTTCTTTATAGCCAACTATTTGCTTAAGCTTTAGATTTTGACTTTGTAACTCAGTAATTTGGGTTTCCAATTCCAATAACTGAGCATCACGTAATCTTTCTTCTTTAGTTGGACCAGAACTCATAATTTGTAGTGGACGAGTTATGCCTTGATATACCTCAAGTAAAAATGAACCTTGAGTTTGTCGCAGTACAAAAGCACCACCAACTACTAAACCGAGTAAACCTATTTGTAAGCCCCTACGCTCCCACCACCGTGCTGTAAACATACGTACCTTTCTTATAGCTATAAATAATAGGGATACTGGATTCTACCGAGAATCCAGTAACACTTGCTGCATTCTGCTTTACATATTTCGTGAACGAGCGCTAAATACTCGCTCATGCTGTTTGAAGTTCTCCAATACACGACCAGTACCAAGAACTACACAACTTAATGGGTCTGATGCTACATGTGTAACAATACCCGTTTCATGACTAATTAAAGTGTCAATACCCTTAAGTAACGCACCCCCACCAGCAAGCATAATACCCCTGTCGATAATATCTGCTGCAAGTTCCGGAGGTGTACGCTCCAAAGTTCGCTTCACTGCTTCAATAATTACGCTTAAAGGTTCAGACATGCTTTCGCGAATCTCTGGTCCTTTAATTGTGACAGTACGTGGTAATCCTGAAAGCAAGTGCAAACCGCGAACTTCCATAATCGCTTCTTCGTCATCAGAAGTAGGATAAGCCGAGCCAATACGAATTTTAATATCTTCGGCAGTTCGTTCGCCAATCACCAAATTATGAACTTTCTTCATATATCCGATTATGGACTCGGTTAACTCATCACCTGCGATACGTACCGATTCGCTTAATACTGTACCTTGTAGGCTCAAAACTGCTACCTCTGTGGTGCCGCCACCAATATCAATAATCATGTTACCTGTTGGGTCAGCAACTGGTAATCCGGCACCTATTGCTGCTGCAACAGGTTCATCAATCAAAAACACTTCCCTGGCGCCTGCTTGGGCAGCAGCATCCATCACAGCCCGTCGTTCAACACCAGTTACACCGCTAGGAATACCGATGACAATTCTTGGTAAAACCAATGACTTGCCCTCGTTAACGCGCTGGATAAAGCTTTTCAACATCAGCTCGGCGGTATCAAAGTCAGCGATTACACCGTCACGCAAGGGGCGGAGAGCAACCACATTACCTGGTGTCCGACCGAGCATTTTTTTTGCTTCTTCTCCCACTGCCAATGCGACCTTTTCATTTTGGTCGATGGCTACCACCGAAGGTTCTTGGAGAACAATACCTTTACCACATACGTAAACGAGGGTGTTGGCTGTACCTAAATCGATACCCATATCCCGCGATAAGGAAAACTTTTTAAAAAGACCCACGCGCTTCTACGCCCCCTATTTGCGATACTTTTGACTATGAGTTTTTGAGTGAATCGTGCTGGATTCTATTACTTTTTTTATCTTGAGTCTAGTAAAGCAGGCTATTTTTTATAGAACTTTTGGTAATCTTTACTAAACATCACATGCACTACTTTTTTCTATTCTATGGCTACGTCAGTATATCCGTAAGGATTCACCCGGTGCCGAAGTAATTTTTACCAATTTCCCTGTTTATCATGAATTGCTCTTTATCTAAACATATATTTTAGATAGTGACAATTCCTTTATGATACAAGTAATATATATAAAGTACCTTTGTACTGAATAAATGACATTAGTATGAGTATAAATTCTATCACTCTTATCGGTCGTGTCGGCTCAGACCCAGAACTAAATTACTACGATTCGGGTCGTGTCAGATGTAAATTAACACTCGCAGTTAACCGTCGTAGTCGCTCTGACGAACCTGATTGGTTTAACCTCGAACTATGGGGGAAAACCGCAGAAATTGCCAAGAATTATGTACAAAAGGGTAAGCAAATAGGAGTCAAAGGCTCATTAAAGTTTAATACTTGGGTTGATAATAAAGGCGCCAATCGTTCGTCACCAGTTATTGTAGTAGACCAGCTTGAATTGCTCGGCTCCAAACGCGACACCGATAACTCAGCAAGCGACTTCGACGGATCTGATAATTTTTAACTTGTAGCACAGAGTCCCAGATGTGTAATTCTCTGTGAACTCTGTGCCTCTGTGGTAAATATTATTACCTGGAAACACAAAGCTTGCGATGCCTGTTCTATAAGAGTTTAAGGTTAATAACTAATTTGTAAGGTTACTGAAGCTTCAACTTGTTGCTCACCACCAACAACAGGAGTTGGAGGCGCCGCTGCATCAACCACCCTTGAAGCCTGAGCCATTTCTTTATATACAGGTCTAGGAGGAACGGCGCCGTTAATTTGTACATTAACTACTTCTTTCGCTTTCAAGCCAAGAGTCGTGAATACTGCATTTGCTTGTTGTTGTGCGTCTTGAGTTGCTTTTTGTAAAGCTTGTCTTTGTGCTTGGGATATCGCTTCATCACTCGCGACAAAACTTATGCCATCAATACGTGTGGCGCCTGCTTTGACTACATCATCAAGCAAATTACCAGTTCTATCAGTAGGAATACGGAAATTAACTGTGTTAGTAGCACTGTAACCAGTAATTCGCTGTACGTTGTTAGCGTAGCTGTAAACTGGATTAAGGTTAATGTTTGTTGTTTGTAGCTTTTCAACCCCAGGACGCGATTTTATTAACGTGACTACAGCACTTGAACGACGCGCCGCTTCTTGTTGAACTTGTTTTGCGTCTTTCCCTTGCACTTCTACAGCAACGTTAACTTGAGAAAGAGTAGTCGGTATAGACTCCACACCACGTCCACTCACCGTTAACGTCCGTAGCATCCGCTCCTTTTCTTGAGCTAAACTAGGCTCCACAAAACTAGCGCACAGTAATAACGCGACTGGTAACGCTTTCCAAAAATTGCCATTAACTAACTTGGGGGTTGGCGCCACTAATTGTCCTGTAATTTGACTCATCACTCTTCACTCCTCATAGAATATATACACGCGAAACTTGCCAGATACTTAAGTAAAATCAATAGTACCTGAAATAAATTAAATGTCAAAAAATTCAAGAATGTATCTAGTAAATTAGTAAAAAATTACTTATAAATATTTACTAATATATTAGATAAATCTCGTGTCTATATGCTTTAAACTGAACTTATATATCACCTGTCATATGACAAAGACAATATACAACAAAGCTTTGGCTCTAATCACAAAATATTATATGATACAGCTTTATCCCAAAGATGTGGCTATTTATTTTTGTTGAATGCACTGCTTTTCAGTTCAGTTCAAAGCTAAACTTTCATGTTTATACTTTGACATGGCGCCTTCTTAAAACGATGCACGGTTACGTTTTTTGAAACTAAAAAATTACCAGAAACCTCGTTTATTGCTATAGATCATAGAAACGAGGTTTCTTAGAAATAGTAATTATTGAGAAGAATTACTATTTATTTGGAGTCAATAAGAATTAATCGCCTAGCACTTGATAGAGTAGAGGGATGATTTCGCGTCTTATGAAAATGCAATTAGACTCAATGACAATTTTTTTTCGACCGTTACATTTACTTGCATCTACAGCTGAGACTGCCGATAGTTCTTTGGTATTAGCATCAGTACTACTAAGTTTAGTGGTAGTTTACTTTGCTAGCAAGTTGGGTGGAGAGCTATCTAACCGCATCGGGTTACCTCCTGTTTTAGGAGAACTTGTAGGTGGTGTATTAGTAGGTGTTTCAGCTTTACACCTTTTGGTATTTGGTGATGCTGAAGCTTCAAGCTCAGTAATAATGCAATTCTTGACGTTTACGGGTGGTTTAAGTCCCGAAGCTGCAAACAGCGTATTTCATGCACAGTCAGAAGTAATATCTGTTTTGGCAGAATTAGGTGTTATTATCCTGCTGTTTGAAATTGGCTTGGAGTCTAATTTAAAGGATTTGTTATCTGTTGGACTGCAAGCAACGGTGGTAGCTTTTGTTGGGGTGGTGGTTCCCTTTGCAGCGGGTACTGCTGGGCTAATGTTAATATTTGGTGTGGGTGCGGTTCCTGCTATTTTTGCTGGAGCGGCGTTAACTGCTACAAGTATTGGTATTACATCCAGGGTACTATCAGAGTTAGGGCGCCTCAATTCTAAAGAAGGGCAAATAATTTTGGGGGCTGCTGTTATTGACGACGTGTTGGGTATTATTGTTCTGGCTGTCGTCGCTAGTCTTGCTAAAGATGGTGCTGTAGATGTTGGCAAAGTCATATACTTGATTTTTAGTGCTGCTGGCTTCTTGGTAGGCGCCATTGCACTAGGTAATTTCTTTAACAAATCGTTTGTAGCAGTTGTTAATGTTCTCAAAACCCGTGGTGAACTTATATTACCCGCGTTTATTTTCGCTTTTTTAATGGCATATTTTGCCGCGTCTATTCAGTTAGAAGCAATTTTAGGTTCGTTTGCTGCTGGTTTAGTTCTTGAAGAAACTGAAAAACGCAAAGAGCTACAGCAACAAATAATTCCAATTGCTGATATGTTAGTACCAATTTTCTTTGTAACTGTAGGTGCCCAAACTGATTTAAGCGTTCTAAACCCCGCTATACCTAGTAACCGCGAAGGGTTAATAATGGCAATCTTTTTAGTAACGGTAGCTATTCTCGGTAAACTTGTTACAGGTTTGAGTGTATTTGGACAGGAAAAAATTAACCGCTTGGCTATTGGTGTAGGTATGATACCACGCGGAGAAGTTGGACTAGTATTTTTGGGTATTGGTTCAAGTGTAGGTATTTTAACCAAGCCATTAGAAGCGGCAATCATAGTCATGGTGATAGTTACAACATTTTTGGCGCCGCCATTTTTAAGGATTGTATTCCCAGACCCAGAACCAGCTGCTTTGAGCAATACTGCCGAAAATCCATAATCAGCAAAGAAACCGGGTTTTTTCGTTGAAGTCTTGTAATAAAAATGATGATTTGTCTACGACAATGAATGCGTAAAAACCGGCTTTCTAAGATTTAGCTATTAATTTTAGCTATCAAAGGGCAAAGAAGTTGTATAAAAAGCTTATATGTTACGGCGCCTTCTATTGGTGCCTTTTATTTTGTGTTTAGATTTATATTTTGACGGAAGTATTTTAAATTATGACGTGGATGTGCGGAGTAGTTTGTGATACCATATGACGCTACCTGCTGTTTGCCAGAATTATTGAGAAATCTCAACGATTGGGTAACAACAGATGCTAGAGTATCCGTGCGTTGACTGCATAAGGATTTGCCAATGCTGTCTTCAGATTGCACTACTACCAGGAACGTTTTGGTGGAGAAAATATTGTGAAACTACATTGGTTGTTATCAGGTACTTTTATAACTTCGATTTTGATACTGCCGTCCGAAGTTCGCGCTCTGAACGGTTCAATTATATTTGATAACGATAATGAATCAAAAATAATACAAATATCCCAACTAGTTCAAAAACTCAACACAGCTCAAGCTGGAACACAAATCGAAAATGTACGAGTTACGGGTGACGGTTTTTTCGTCCGTACCAGTGGTGGGAATCCTTTGGTTCGTATTTCTCGTAGTCGTGATCAAAAAACTATCAATATAGATATATCGGGAGCATCGCTAGCAGCAACTTTAACGCGAGAGATGATGGTGAATCGTTTTGGTGTTAGCCAAGTAATTTTATCGCAGCTTGAAGGTAATACTCCCATTGTTAGGATGTCTTTACAAGTTGAAAGAAACAGCCCTAACTGGAGAGTTTTGAAAAATGCTAGCAATCTAATTTTTTTACCAGACCGTTTTGGTGGTGGCAGCAATACTTCAGGGTCTAATAGTGGTGGTTCAAATAATCCTGCTCCTTCCCCTTCACCTTCCCCTCCAACTTCCCCTCCACCTTCAACACCGTTCCCTGGTATTCCACCAACACCGGGCCGCAGTAATACTCCAGCAACAATTCAATCAGTAGAGCTTGCAGGTGGTGGAACACAATTAATTATTCGCGCAGACCAAAACTTTACTGCCACAAGCGGTTGGGATAGAACAACAGGAATGTTCCGTATTACCGTATCAAACGCGCGTCTTACTAACAACGTTCGTGGTCCAGCACTTGATAGTAATAGCCCTATTCTTAGGATTCGGTTAACCGAACAAAAAGAATCAAATACTGTAGTAATTTTGGTGCAACCTGCTAGCGGAGTGCAAATTGGGCAACTAAATCAAATTACTGGGCAGTTTTTAGCGCTTGAATTGCGCCGTAATAGACCAATACCACCGATTACGCCGTTTCCTGACCCAATTAGACCAGGTGGTTCTGGACCAATTATTGGTGAACCTCCACGTCCTCCTATAGACCCGATACCTGGGCGAAGGCGTAATGATGGGCGTTTAGTCGTGATTATTGACCCAGGACACGGAGGTAAGGACTCAGGCGCCCTTGGAATAGGGGGTGCTATGGAAAAAGATGTAATTTTGCCAATAGGTATTAGAGTAGCTCAAATTCTTCAGCAAAACGGTATACAAGCAGTAATGACGCGCAATGCGGACTATTTTGTGACGTTGCAAGGTCGAGTGGATATGGCGGAGCGAATCAACGCTGATGTTTTTGTTAGCATCCACGCGAATTCTGCCGGTGCAAGTCGTCCGGATGTGAATGGATTGGAAACGTATTATTACGACAGTGGTCTAGAACTCGCTCGCATAGTCCACAGTACCATACTTCAGAGTCTCAGTGTCCGAGACAGAGGAGTACGGCGAGCTAGATTTTTTGTCTTGAGAAAAAGCTCAATGCCCTCAATTTTAGTAGAAACCGGGTTTATGACAGGTACTCAAGACGTATCGCGGCTCGTTACACCACAATACCAAGCTCAAATGGCTGATGCCATAGCGCGCGGTGTTTTGCAATATCTCCGACAAATTCGATAGCAAATAGACTCATATGTTTAAACCGAACACCAAGTATTTTGTACTGCCATTACAAATAGCATTGTAGAGACGCCATTCCCAAGCGTCTCGCTTATTGGTTATTGGTAACTAGTTTTATTGGTCAGCATCAAAGAAAGCACCCCTGACCAAGAACAAAATTCCAACAATCAACGACTACATAGACAGGGACTTATATAACGCTCACGTGCATCGATTGTTGATAATTGCTCATACGTCCTATTCCTCGCTACTTCCATCAACTTTACCTTTCGACAAATTTATTATTTCTTTATGCTTGGGTTGACACTACGATTCAAAACTGGATAAATTGTTTCAAAAAATACAAGTCTTATTTTGGGCAGTTTGTTAAACGTAGGTCTTGTGTGCCTGGGAGGATCGTTGTTCTCAAAATCTCAAATAACACGCGGTATATGTTACAACCAATGATTGGCGCTTACTGTTAATTTTGGTTATCTCATTGTTGGCGTAATAATAATGCTGTAGTGAGCAATTTTTGATACGTAATTGTATCAAAAGTTAATTTTCTCTTCTGAGCATTCATATGCTGGCGCCATATAACTGCGATAGCAATACAAAATGTGTGGTGACCAGAACGCCTGCAATAAATGTTTCTCGTTGGGTGACGGTGTGAGGAATAGCTAAAAAAACAAAACATTATATTTGACCGATTGACGCTTCGGCGTTACATCAATGGATTCAGGAGAAAACACTGTGAGATTACACTGGTTACTACCCAGCACCCTTTTTACTGTCTTCATACTTCCGTCGCCCGCCCATGCAGCTAAACTGAACTCTTGGCGGTTTGATGCCAGTCAAAACCGATTGGAAATCATTACCGACGGCGCCGTGCAACCAAAAGCACAGCTAATTTTTAACCCAACACGGGTAGTTATCGATTTACCAGGAACGCGGTTTGGGCGTCCCCAACTTACGCAACCAATAGGTGGGGCAATACGCTCGCTTCGTATCGGACAATTTGACGAAAATACAGCGCGTCTTGTCGTTGAACTCGCACCTGGTTTTACGCTTGACCCTGCTCAAGTTAAATTTGTCGGGGTTAGTCCCAGTCGTTGGACTGTACAATTACCAAAACCCGAACGTGAACAAGTTGGAGATTCCTCTGATAAAGGTATCTATAACGTAGTCACTACTCCCTCCAATAACACGCCTCCTAGCAATGCAAATAACTCAAGACCCTTACCCCCATCAACAGTAGTTGCCGCTTCGTCCATACCAACCACAGTTGAGAATGTTCAAATTACGGGTGATGGTTTTTTTGTTCGCACTAGTGGGGCTGGAAATCCACAGTTGAGAGTAATTCGCAGTCTCGATAGACGCTCGATAGATGTAGACATTACTGGCGCCACAATATCATCGCAAGTGCAACGCGACATTTCAGTTAATAAACACGGTGTTAACAGAGTTTTATTATCTCAACTAAATTCTAGAACTCCGACTGTCAGGATGCAGCTACAGGTAAATAGAGACAGTCCTGACTGGAATGCCTCATTAAGCGGTGCGAATGGATTGATTCTAATTCCTAGCGCTACCCCAGTTGTTAGACTTCCAAGTCCAAATAATCCTCGTCCTCCTATCAACCAACCAAACCAAAATCCACCAATAACTGTTAATACAGTTGCCACAATTCAATCGGTTGAACTAAACGCTACAGGAACACAACTCATCATTAGTGGAGACCAGCGTTTAACGGGAAGCGGTGGGTGGGATAGGTCTACTGGACAATATCGTATTACTATTCCTAACGCCAAGTTACAGCAAAACGTTCGGGGTCCAAGTTTTGGCGCCAATAGTCCAGTATTAAAAGTTCGTTTACAGCAGCAAGACCCCAATACCGTCGCAATATTAGTACAACCTGCTGCGGGAGTACAATTTGGACAAGTCAATCAACTTAGTGGTCAACTACTATCACTCGAACTCACTCGTGGACGTATAAGTACCCTACCATCTATTAATCCACCGTCCCAACCTATTAAACCTCCTGTAGTTCTTCCATTACCGCTTCCACGTCCTAACCCCCAACCGTTACCTCCCGGTGGCAACCCTGTCCCTACCCCACAACCTCCAGTACGTCAACCAACTCCTAAAGGCAAAATCGTTGTGGTTGTTGACCCAGGACATGGAGGTAAAGATTCAGGCGCCCCAGGTCTTCGTGGTTTACTTGAAAAAGACGTAATTCTACCTATAGGTCTAAGAGTTAGGTCAATCCTGGAACAAAATGGTATTCAAGTTGTCATGACTCGCGATTCTGATTACTTTGTTGACTTAAAACCACGGGTAGACATGGCAGAACGTGTTAACGCCACTTTATTTGTTAGTATCCACGCTAACTCTATTAGTGGGCGCCCAGATGTCAACGGCTTGGAAGTTTACTATTATGACAGTGGTTATCGTCTTGCTGAAGCAGTTCGCCAAAGTATTCTCCAAAATATCTCTACCATTAAAGACCGAGGCACCCGTAAAGCCAGATTTTATGTTTTGAGAAAAAGCTCAATGCCTTCGATTTTAGTAGAAACAGGTTATATGACAGGAGTTCAAGATAATCCCCGTCTCGGTAATCGTGAGTATCAAAATCGCATGGCTGAAGCTATCGCACGCGGTGTTCTCAGATATCTAGGAAGATAAATACACGACTATAGAGACGCGATTTATTCCCTGCGGGACACTCCGTGAACGCGTCTCTATATTAGGACTCCCTATTTGTAATAAAAATCCTTGGCTAGATATTTGTGTAATTGTTATAAATCCTGTATTGTTATTCAAAAATAAAAAGACTAACTAGCTGTGTTTCTATCCTCGAATTTTGAAACCAATCTTCTCCAAGAAAACTTTAACTATTACACAGAGCCACAGCGTGCCCCGATTGGGGTATTTGATAGTGGTGTGGGGGGTTTAACTGTACTACGCGAACTGTATCGCCAGATTCCGAATGAGTCGATTCTCTATTTTGGAGATACGGCTCGACTACCTTATGGTATTCGCTCTCAAGCTGAAATTATTCAGTTTAACCGCGAAATTCTAACTTGGATGCAGCGTGTTGGTGTTAAAATGGCGGTAATGGCTTGTAATACAAGTTCTGCACTCGCCCTTGAAACTGTACGCGAAGAATTTAATTTTCCTATTATTGGTGTTATTCTTCCAGGTGCTAAGGCCGCAGTTCAACATGGAAAACGTATAGGTGTTATCGCGACTCCAGCCACAGCAAAAAGTAACGCCTATAAAAACGCTATCCTAGAAATTGATGCTCAAACTCAAGTTTGGCAAGTTAGCTGCCCTGAATTTGTCCCTTTAATAGAACAAAACCGTATTCATGACCCCTACACTGTTGAAGTGGCAACCTCATACCTAGAACCATTAATTCAACAGGAAATTGATACATTGGTCTACGGTTGTACTCACTATCCTCACTTGGCGCCAATTTTACGCTCGCTTTTACCAAGCACAGTTAACATCGTAGACCCAGCAGTTTACGTTGCTTCTGCTTGCGCTACTGAACTTGATATACTCAACTTACGTAATAACTTCCCGCCAATGCCAACTCGCTTTGTCGTCAGTGGTTGCCCAGAAACGTTCGCACTTACTTCTGTAAATTGGCTCGGTTGCACTCCAACAGTTGAAGTTGTAAACTGTGGGGCAGGCATTCCTGCTTGAGTACTGCACAGGCGTTTGGGCCTGTGCTACAATTCAACAAAATTAATAATGGTATCGAGTACTACTTACACATCATCAATTGGCGAAGTTTTGTTTCCAGAACGTTTCGCTAATGCCAATAAGAGGTATACAGTAAATAAATATCCAGAAGCTAATATAAAAATCGTCATCACCGTTCTCACATAAACTATTTTTTTTTACGAGTTATTTGTGTTTAATATTAAGCAAACACCATTAGCTAACCGTAAGCGTGTGAATACATCTCACGATTACAGCAACACTCTGTTTCGTGCTAACAATAATTAGTACGATTTAGTTTGCCTAGAACTAAGTTCTTTGCTTTTTTTGCTTTATAGTTATGTATATTTACAGACTCACTGCTGTTATTAAGCTACCATTACGCCATACAGCAATTTAGAGCGCTGCCTTTGACAGTCTCTTCAAGTCTGCAAAATTACTGCCTTTGCGTTTAGTCACAACACAAAGACAATGTAAGCCTCTGATTTAAGCGTTAAAGGCCTACTGACTCCTCCACCGAAATAATTACGAATTCCGGCAAGAAACTATATGAACCTGCTGTTAAACCACTGAAATTGCTAAAAACAGCTTCCTTAGTTCAACGAACGGTATCTATTTGACTCACGACTCTCGAAAAGGAAAACACCCGTAAGCGCATTACTTTTCGTGCGGTGATTAACAAAAAACTTTATAAGTCCCTTCATTTTAGCCTAACATAACCACCGGGACTTTTCATCTCAGTTCTGAGTTATTTTTCAAATATTTTGGCAATCACAGAAATAAGTTTTACTTTTGTTTTCAACCTATTTCATAAGCAATACTTATCAAACTTGCGTAGATATTAATAATCTTGCACCCTTTTCTTATGTAGTAAATAATATAACAATAATTATCTCACTTCAGCAAACGCTTAAAAGTATTATTTTATACATACACCTAATTTTGAGTATCATCTGACCTCAAAATGCCTTGTTGAGGCATTGTGGGTAGAAAAAAAATACTGCTTTTGCCATTGGTTAATAGAATGATTCTTCACAATAAGCTTTGCAGTCTACCTGCGTTATCTTAAAATGAGTATAGAATATGTAAACTTTCGTAACTTAAGCCAGAGTCCGCCCATCCATGACCCCAGCAACCTCCCTTTTTACTCCTGTGGAAGCAGACCTGCGATTACTAGCAGACAATCTGATACAGTTAGTTGGAACAGACCACCCCATCCTCTATGCGGCGGCAAAACACCTATTTGGAGCTGGGGGAAAGCGTATCAGACCAGCGATAGTTCTGCTTATATCGCGTGCCACCATGTTGTCTGATATTACTACTCGTCATCGGCGCCTAGCTGAAATCACAGAAATGATTCACACAGCGAGTTTGGTACACGATGATGTAGTAGATGAGTCCTCATCGCGACGTGGAGTTCCAACAATTCATAGTTTGTTTGGAAATCGCGTTGCTGTACTGGCAGGAGATTTCTTCTTTGCCCAGTCTTCTTGGCACTTAGCCAACTTAGATAATTTAGAAGTTGTAAAACTGTTATCACAAGTATTGATGGATTTCGCAGTTGGAGAAATTCAACAGGGACTAAACCGTTTTGATGCGAGTATCACAATTGATACTTATCTTCAAAAAAATTATTATAAAACTGCAACATTATTTGCTAACAGCGCCAAAGCCGCTGGAGTGTTGAGCGAAGTTTCAGCATCAACGGCAGAACAGATGTATTGTTATGGACGTGACATCGGTTTGGCGTTCCAAATAGTTGATGATATTTTAGACTTTACGAGTTCATCAGAAGCGTTAGGCAAACCAGCAGGTTCAGATTTGAAAAGCGGTACCTTGACGGCGCCTGTTTTGTATGCGTTGGAAGAAAAGCCAGCTTTGTTTATGCTAATAGAGCGAGAGTTTGCTCAAGAAGGAGACTTAGAGCAAGCGTTGGCGTTAATTTCTGACAGTCAAGGTATCGCAAGAGCAAGGGAGCTAGCAGCACATCACGCGAAGTTGGCTGTGGAGCATTTGGTAGATTTACCATATTCAGAGTCTCGTCAAGCTTTGATAAACATGACTGATTTTGCGCTGAGTCGATTGTATTAAGTTTTTTATTTACCAAATTTAATTTATTGGTCTTGAAAGAGCTAAGGAGTAGGCACAGACGGTAAAATCCAGTAGTGCTAGTTACCCTTAGCTCTTGAAATAGTTACAGCAATTTCCCACAATAACCCGTATGACAAGTTAAGCTGATATCTGGTAGTTTTTAAGCGATATCAGGAGGCACGGAGGAGTTACGGTACGGCGCCATTACCTGTTGGATCAATAATTGTAGCTCAAAACGTGGGATTTCGATTGTATCACCACTCACGCCAGAAGTTTCAAAAAAAACTATACTATCTACGGGTTCCATTGCCGTTAACTGAAACAAAACGTGTATAACTCCGATTGGTTTAGCAGTTAACTGAGGGTTATCCCTCCTGTATTGGCTTTTAATCGCATCTTGTAATGTAGGGTAAGCATATACCACTCGTTTTTCGAGTTCTGGATTAGTACTATTGCTCAGTGTGGTGACAACCCACTCTTCGTCCATACTTTGGAGGATGAAATACTGTTTATGGGCTAGCCTTTGAGCAAGCGTCTGTAAAGCCGGAGCGATTGCTGTTATCAGTTGTGGTGTAATGCCATCTTGGGGTGCATTTTCTTTCAGCAATTGAATTTGTGCTTGTAAATCCATAAATGTACCAGAGGGAAAAATGATAACGGTTGGAAAGAATTTTGTCAGGTTGAGCTTTATAATCACCATTTGGTTGGGAATAATAAACTAAACCAATTCTTTAATTATGGTGTGCGTCAATCACGCTAATCTTAGACATGATACTTTTTTACCAATTATTCATTTTGATCCCAGGCTGTAAATATATATGTTAGGGTCTTTTTAAGAACGAGACTATGAATTTAGCCGCAACCACAACTATTCAGGGAGAAAATTCTATCGGCGTGGAGGCGATATTAGAACTTTCCTTGCAGGAACTAAGGCAATCAACCAAAGCTTCGGAGAAAAATTGTCACGATGTGGCAATGCGTATCACGAACGAAGTTTATCGGATTTGCAATGAGAGCAAACGCATCCAAGCTTCTGGCTCTATAGAAAGCTCCGCCATTACCCTGGCTCGACATCGCCTGACTCAGTGCTTGCGATATTACCAGTTAGGTTCATCTCGTGGCAGGGTCGAACTTCACAGTACTTTGAGTGCAATTATCTATCGTTATATTAATCCTCCGCAACGCCAATTGAGCTATCAAGGGCGCCTAACGATAATTGAAGATTTTCTACAAAGTTTTTATTTAGAAGCTCTTAATGCTTTTCGCAGAGAAAATCAACTTGGTGCGACCTACCAGCCTCACACACTCATAGAATTAGCCGAGTATATGGCGTTCACCGAACGTTACGGTAAACGTCGCATCCCTTTACCAGGAAGACAGCAACAACTTATTATTCTGCGCGCACAAACTTTTTCTCAACAACAACCGCCAGAAACCTGTGTTGACATCGAACAAGCTGCCGAAGGTAGTGGAGGTGAAAGTGATGGCTCTTGGGAAGAGCCAGCGGTTCAAATGCTGCGAAGCGCAATGGCTACACAGCCCGAACCAGAACCAACTGAAGATACGCTACGTTCTGTTGTAATAACTGAATTAATGAGTTATTTAGAGGAACGACAACAAACCGATTGTG
Source organism: Calothrix sp. PCC 7103 (assembly GCF_000331305.1). GTDB lineage: Bacteria > Cyanobacteriota > Cyanobacteriia > Cyanobacteriales > Nostocaceae > Dulcicalothrix. Next base: position 4,738,094 of record NZ_KB217478.1, read on the forward strand.
CAGATTATTTTGCGCTGCGGTTACAGGATATGTCGGCAACTGAAATCGAATCAGTTTTGAATTTGACCTCCAGGCAACGCGATTATTTACAACAGCGTTTTAAGTATCACTTGATTCGATTTGCTTTACTGCACCGCTGGGAACTAGTTCACGAATGGCTTGAAGCTGATTTAAGTACAAATTTGGGCTTGACACCTATTCAGTGGGAAAAGTTTATTGAAGAAATGGATCCGAAGCAACGGTCTTTACTCGAACTAAAGCAACAAAAAGAACCTGATGAAAAAATTGCCAAGTTGTGCGGGTTATCAATGGCACAACTGCAAAAGCGATGGTTTAAAATTCTTGAACAAGCCTGGGAAATTCGTAACTCTCTAGTGTCCGGATCGGGTGCATCTACTCATGAATAGTGACTCAGAATCCTTACAAAACCAGTTGTTTAGATGGTTAATAGCTAAGTATGCTATAGAATCAGAAAATACCTCGGTCAATTGTAAGGAAAATAACGGGGTCGAAAATATACCTAGTGCTGCGAATACTCCAATTGATTTGCAGCAACTGGAATGGACGCCCCAAACCTCTCAACTAGGAGAAATTCCTACTGTGCAAGAACGTTTCCAAGCCGTCCTTAAACGTCGGTTACAAATTCAAATACAAAACCATCCTCCGTTATTCCCTTGGGAAACCCAAATCCAAGAATATCCTGACTACGTAGACAATCCCTCAGTCGCGTTAGTTCCTACGTGGGGATGGAGTCGTGGAGCATCTTTAACGCTCCCGATTGACTTACCAGAACGTGTATTTCAGCAATTGCTGGCTAGATGCCAAGAATTAGTTGCTTCTTCATTACCGTTAGGAGCAAAATTAGTGGCTGCTGTGGAAAGCTTATTTCCTAACGATGAGCAGGCAATTAATGATTTAGCAGGATTAGTGCTAAGAACTCCTTATCGTTCTGCTTCGGCCATTGAAGCAATGCCTAATTTGGATGGTGATTACTTTGATCTTCAAAGTCGTCAGCAAATGGCCGTTTCATTGTTGGCAGCAAAACAACTGTTTGATAACTTAACATTACCTGTTTCTGCGACTAATCCAGTTGTAGAAAGAGAATGGTTAACTGATGTTGGTGCTATCAAACTTCATGTTGAGTACGCACAATACGGTGCCGAAGCAAAGCTTTGTGTTCGGGCTGATTTACCTACTCAAGGAAACATCAAAGTTGGCAATGCTAGCACAAGTGCAATGGCTCAGTCTTGGAGTTCAGGTAACTTACGTGTGGAAATACTTTGTGTTTCTCCACGTCAACCTTACACTCTCGAAGTAAAACTAACAGAAATCGACCAACAACCGTTGACATTTTTAATTCTTCCCACTGTGTAGAAAATAATACTTACTGCTAGCACCAATATATTTAGATAGGCTCTTGTTGGTTTTCGAGTCAGGTGACGAAACCTAGTTTAAAGCGTATGCTTGGTATAAATAAGCGGTCATTACTAAGGCACTAGTACATGTCGATTTTCGACGGTATAGTGCCTGTAGCGTCTACGGTCAACAGCATTTTATCCGGACAATGTATTAAGAGTTTATACTGACTACATTAGTATCCGTTGTCTACAAATGCATCGCTTAGTGATTACATCCACTAATTGCTTTATAACTAAAAAATGTTTACCAGGATACGACTTGGCGCCCCAAAACCTGAATGGAATTATTGGCGCAACGGGTTTAAAGCATCTGCAATCGAAGTTGAAAATTCAATTGCTTTAAGGGTGCTGGTGCTAGCAAATGTAATTGTGGGAATTATTGCAACGGATATAGCGGCAGAAACTCAATTATCTTTTTGGGCAGCACCGCTTTCGGTTGTGGGGGCAGCTTGGAGTTATAGAAGGCGCCAACATCGCAATGTATCGGTCAAATTTGGAATCGCGATCTTGATGTTAATAGCACTGGGTGCTTTCTTTGGTCGAATACTGGGGGAATTGAACGATACGCGATTAGTTTTGGCGCAGTTACTAGTACAACTCCAAGTACTCCACAGCTTTGATATGCCTAGGCGTAAAGACTTGGGGTATTCGATTCTTATTGCGATGATTTTGATAGGTGTAGCGGCAACATTAAGTCAAACTTTAGCGTTTGCACCAGTGTTGTTACTATTTTTAGCTATCGCTCTACCAACTTTAATATTCGATTACCGCTCAAGGCTAGGTATTACAAAGCCAATAGTTAATCAGGAGAAGACGAAGCAGAAAGATGTGGCTTCGTCTTTACCTTCTTACTTTTTACTTTTTGGATTAATTTTAGTTATCGGTTTGGGAATATTTGCCGTATTACCGCGTTTTCCAGGCTATCAACTGCGAATGTTTCCAGTTAGCTCTAATATCGAAGTCAAAGGTAATTTTACCGGACGTAGCATTATTAATCCTGGTTATGTGCGCGCAGGTAATAGAAATGGTGGCGTCGCAAGTCCAGGTAGTGCAAATGCTCCAGGAGAGAATGGAGAACCTGGTAAGGTAAACTCAAGTTTTTATTACGGCTTTAATAGTCGGATGAATCAAAACCTGCGCGGTGAAATGACACCCAAAGTTGTAATGCGAGTGCGTTCACAAATTGAGGGGTTTTGGCGAGTATTGGCATTTGACCGCTACACAGGCAAAGGTTGGGAAATTTCTCGTAACGATAAAGTACAAACGATTCGACGTTCTCCTTGGTCTTATCAAATTTATATACCCAGACCCAACGCTGTTGGCGCCACCAAAGAAATAGTACAGACATATACAGTATTAGCTGATTTACCAAACTTAGTGCCAGCGATGGCCCATCCCAAGGAAATTTACTTTCCAACTCCGGTGATAGCGGTAGATACAGAAAATAGTTTACGGGCGCCTGTAGGTTTGTCAGATGGGTTAACATATACAGTTATTTCTGAAGTTCCACTGCGTGACAGAACTCTATTAAATAAAGCAGGGAATGATTATCCAGATAACATTTCCAAACATTACTTACAAATTCCAGAAGCCATTCAAGAAAAAGTTCGCACTCGTACAGAAGAGATATTGGCGAACTATAATAAAAACCGTGTTGGCAAATCAAATAAAAGTTTAGATTCAGCTTATGAGAAAGCGCTTTACTTGGCGCAGTATTTAAAACAAAACTACAAAGTCCCATCTAACCCTTCTGAGTTTCCGTTCTTAGAAGCAAACGAAGATTTAGTCGAAGCGTTTTTATTTAAATATAAAGGTGGCTATCCTGACCACTTTTCTACGGTATTAACAATGATGCTACGCTCGGTTGGTATTCCAGCACGCTTAGTAGCAGGTTTTGGAGCAGGACAGTTTAACCCATTTACTGGTTTGTATATTGTTCGTAACACCGATGCTTACGCGATGACCGAAGTGTATTTTCCCAAATATGGATGGTTTGCGTTTGACCCAATACCTCAACATCCTCTAATTCCTCCTTCAATTGAAGAAACTCAAACATTTTCGGTACTTCAGCAGTTTTGGAAATGGGTGGCAGGGTGGTTGCCTTCTCCCGTGAGTGGTTTGCTCAATAATTTATTTGGGGGTATATTCTCATTTTTAGCTAGGACATTTGTTTGGTTCTTTGGTTTATTTACAAAAGGTTTTTTTGGGATAATCCAAGCATTAATAATTGCGACAGCAACAGCTTTTGGTACTTGGTTATTATGGCAGCAATGGAAAAGATATCGGAACCGAAAAGCTCTTAACAAACTGCCACCAATGGAAAGTCTTTATCAGCAGATGTTACAGTGGGTTGCTAGGAGTGGTTTCAAGAAACATCCATCTCAAACTCCACTAGAATATGCCCAAATATCCAAGACGCAACAACCAGCAGCAACATCAGAAGTTATTGATGAAATATGCTCATCTTACGTTACCTGGCGTTATGGTGGTCAGGCACCTAATTTACAATTGCTGAGAGAAAAATTCAACAAACTTAAAACAATACAGAAACCCGATTTCTTAGCTGATATCTTCTAATCAAAACAACGATTTGGTTGAGAAACCGGGTTTCTAAGTTTGTTTATGGCATCAAATAAACTAAATTTATTTGATGCTTTTCATATCTACGGATATTCTATGTGTAACATTTTATTAAGTAATAGATTTGACTTTAATATTTTGCTTACATTCTATTCATAAGGATTTACCTGTATCTTTAGAGAGATTTTAATTCAATATTTATCGATAGAGATTGATAAAGATTAAAAAACAAGCATTTCGGCAACAAAATAGCGTTGTAACTGCTATTTTTTACGGATAACATGAGAAATAGTATTTTGTAGAAACACAATTTATTCTTTAGTCCCGTATCGGTATTTACGCTTTTAAGGTAAATTCGATTCGGCATCCTGTATTGGGTGAAAAGAATATTGTGTTTGACCTCACACCGTGCATTGAATAAGTTTTTTATATGGACATTCAGCTAATCAACATAGGATTTGGCAATATTGTCTCTGCCAACCGGGTAGTTGCCATTGTCAGTCCAGAGTCAGCTCCGATAAAGCGTATCATTACCGATGCGCGTGACCGGGGTCAGCTGGTTGACGCCACTTATGGGCGCCGTACTAGGGCTGTAATCATTACAGATTCGAGTCATGTGATACTGTCAGCGATACAGCCAGAAACGGTAGCAAATCGTTTCGTAATTTCGCGGGAACATCAAGTCGTGGATAATTAATCAAAAATTTATGGGTGGGTTTAAATCCCTACCCCTAAAAAACATTTATCGGCAGTAACATGTGAATTAGAATAGTTTATCTGTCAACAAAGTTACAGATACTGAAGTTAGCTATCGTGTTAGGTTATACCCCTACTTTACAGACGGCTAATGGATAATGTATATTGATTTATTCACAAGTTGAGCGGATGATGCAACTTTTATCCATCCAGAATAGTGCAACTACCTTTTCAAAGCTGTCTCAAGGCAAACTCATAGTCTTGACAGGTCCAAGTGGAGTTGGCAAAGGCACACTAATGCGGACGCTACTCCAGCGTCATCCAGAACTATACTATTCTGTTTCGGCAACTACGAGGGCGCCTCGCCCAGGCGAGATAGATGGCAAACACTACCATTTTATCGAGCGTAGTAAGTTTGAACAACTAGTTGCTCATGGAGAATTTTTGGAGTGGGCTGAGTTTGCCGGAAATTATTACGGCACTCCTAGACAAGCTGTACTTAACCAAATAAATGCAGGTAAGTGCGTAGTGCTAGAAATTGAATTAGAGGGAGCGCGTCAAATTCGCACTTCTTTCCCAGAAGCCAAGAGCATCTTTATTTTGCCTCCTTCGCTCACCGAATTAGAAAACCGTATACGCGGTCGCGGTCAAGACCCCGAAGAAGCAATTAGGCGCCGTTTAAATCGTGCCCACGAAGAAATTCAAGCCGCAGACGAGTTTGACATTCAAATTGTCAACGATGATTTTGAAGCTGCTTTACAGTCAATAGAAACTGCCCTGGATAGTTTCGCTAATTGTAAAGAATAACGTCGGTGCCTTATGTCAAACAGAAACCGGGCTTTTGTTTTAAGCCCGGTTTCTTTGTAGACTGTACGAATTTATCCAGTTATACCTTGGAGAATTCCCAAGTTGCTGGTTAAGAAGTAAGCAACAACGGCGCCACCAATACCACCAATAAGAAACGCGCTTCCAAAGTTATTCCAACCTTCTTTTGAGGTAAAAGCATCGGGTGGGTTTGGAACAGTTACGCTTCCTAGTGCTGGTTTAGGGTTGCTGTTAGCGTACAGCGATAAAGTACCAGTCAAAATAACGATTAAACCAATACTTGCTAGCAAACCAGCTAAATTAGCGTTTGCGGTGTTACGCAGTGGGCCAAGTTTAGCGAATGGGCCAAAAATAAAATACCCATGTGCCATACCAACTTCTAGTCCACGACGGAAAGGTGTAAGACCAGCACGGTAAGCAGGCAAATTATTGATGTACCACTTGGTCAACGGAGAAGCATTGATTGGTGTCTCCAGATTACCTTCTAATGGGTTACGACCAGCAGGAAAAACAACTTCCCGGTTTCTGGGGTCGCCCGGAGAATTCTTTGATGCGTCTATTGCTTGTGCCATATTCTATCTTTGCCTCATATACGAGTTAATTGAAATTTTGGCAGGATTTTTCCTTCATCATAAATGTAGCTGAGTACTGTGAAGTAGGCTTTGTTTAAAAAACTTAATCTACCTCTTTACTTTCTTTACATTTATTGTCTTGATGAACAATAAAACAGACAGTTAAGAAGAGCGACTCCAGGCGCCGCTCCTCTTAACTGTCAAAGTTTATGCAAAAGCTTTAACTGACTTTTTATACCCACGAATTAGGGTAGTGGGTGGAATAGCAGGTCAGGGAAAAAGCGATTGAATTCAATCAAAAGTCCTGCTGTAAAAATCAATAAAGCAAACAGTGTGACTGGTGCAAGAGACAAGTATCTAAGAAAGTGATTTTGCTGCATATTACTAGCTCCATTCGTTTGTTTCCAATCGTAAAGTTCCCGCGTACAAGAAACCGGGTTTCTACGCCAAATTGTCAGTGTTATTACAGATTTCAACGAAGAAACCCGGTTTATAGGATTGTACGCTTCCACATTCATGAATGTGGAAGTATATTTTATGACTAGTGTATTTAACTAGCGAGGAGAAATGGGGATTTCTGTATCCTTAGCAGTTAACTCACCAGATGTAAGTTCTTTGATTGCAGCAAGGGGCCATGTAAATCCACTTAGCATAATTGGGAGAGCCAAAGGAACATCGATAACGACTTCCTTCATTTCTGAGTTAGGAAGCTTATGCACAGCATTGAGGTAAGCACGACCAACCCAACCAATCCAACCAGCGATATACAGGAACAGGATGCTAGGAATCAAGAAATCACCTGCATGGTCTAGGCTCCCATCTACAATTAGGTGAGGTAAACCTTCAGGTCCGCACAGTGCTTGTGAATAGCGTTCAAAACGCTTGGCACCAGAATTAGGGTCAGCAGTGGTATTTCTAGCAGCTTCCGCGCGGGCTTGGAAGGCTGGAGATTCACTACAAGGTACTAAGTCAGCTCCTAATGCCAAGGTTGGCGGGGTAAAGCTGAACCATAGACATAGGGCTAGAAAGAGAGCAAACAAGCGTTGCATGATATTGTTTCCTTTTATTACGAAACAAAAAGTTCCTTGTACAAAACGAAGCGGCCTGTACAATTTTTATTTGCCTAACTAGCATGTCATCATAATCTGTGGCGGTAAAGCGAGTAAAGTTGAAGTAAATAAAAGTTAAAGCTTCGCAAACAAAAGTTAAAATAAGTGGAGAGTGCTGAGTTGGAAATAACTCCTAACTCCTAACTTCTAACTCCTAACTCCTAACTCTGATCACTCACTCAGCACTCAGCAATTTCTACTCAGCACTTAAATTATGGCGACTGTTTTGGCGATTGAGACTAGCTGTGATGAGACGGCGGTGGCTATTGTCTCTGGACGTGAGGTTAAAAGCAGTATTATTTCTTCACAAATTCCTGTGCATCGGCAATATGGTGGAGTTGTACCAGAAGTTGCTTCACGCGCGCATTTGGAAATTATCAACGACATCATTACAAAAGCAATGGTAGATGCCCAACTTGGTTGGGAAGAAATTGATGGAATTGCAGCAACTTGCGCTCCGGGTTTAGTGGGAGCGCTGTTAGTGGGGATGACGGCGGGTAAAACGCTGGCGATGCTTTATGAGAAGCCGTTTTTGGGTGTTCATCATTTGGAGGGGCATATTTACGCGACTTATTTAAGTGAGCCAACTTTAAAACCACCTTTTTTGAGTTTGCTAGTTTCGGGGGGTCACACGAGTTTAATTCATGTGCAGGAATGCGGCGCCTATAAGACGTTGGGTGAGACTCGTGATGATGCTGCTGGGGAAGCTTTTGATAAGGTGGCTAGGCTATTAAAGCTTGGTTATCCTGGTGGTCCTGCTATTGACCGTATAGCTTCTCAAGGTAATAGTAAGGCGTTTGTGTTTCCGGAAGGAAGAGTTTCTTTACCTGATGGTGGCTATCATCCCTATGATGCTAGTTTTAGTGGGTTAAAAACGGCTGTGTTACGTCTTGTGCAGCAGATAGAACAAACTGGCGCCCCTGTACCTGTAGAGGATATTGCTGCTAGTTTTCAAGCAACTGTGGCACAGGCTTTAACTAAGCGTGCTGTTAGGTGTGCCCTTGATTATGAGCTTGATACAATTGCTGTTGGTGGTGGTGTTGCTGCTAATAGCGCGTTGAGAAAGACACTTGCAGCGGCTTGTGCTGAAAATAATTTACGTGTATTATTTCCGCCGTTGAAGTTTTGTACTGATAATGCTGCGATGATTGGATGTGCTGCTTCTGAACATCTTGCTTTGGGTAATACTTCGTCTTTATCGTTAGGGGTTCATTCTAGGCTTGCGCTAAGTGAAGTGATGAAGTTGTATTGAGAATTGGTAACATCACGCACCCGAAGAATGTTGGGCTACTAGCCTGCGAATTTCGTTACTTACGGCATCTGGTTGTTCTAACATTGCTAGATGTCCACAGTTGGGTATTTCTATGACGTTATCACCGCTGTATTGAAATGAGGGATGGAAGCTTGCTAGGTGACGGACGTACTTCGGTTCCATTACTTTATCTTCGGCGCCTGTAAGGAAGTAAACTGGTTGCACAAGTTGGGCTACTAGTTGAGGCAATGTATTTACTTCTTCTTCTGTTGTAGATTCAAGCAGTGTGCCTAATGCCGCTTCTGGATCTGCTACAACAAAATCGATTACTCGCTGCCTTGCCCAGTGTCTATCTAAGGGACGCGCTACACTGGCTCTGGAAAATAACAAATCGATTAATGGCACTTGAGAAAGCCAACGAGGACGTACTTGTAAAAATTTTTGCCCTGCTAATCGAAATTGCTCGAATGCTTCTTTTAAGTAAATTCCACCCCCGGAATTGATACAAATAACACCTTTAATTGTGTCAGGAAGTTTAGCCGCAGCCCAAAGAGCGATTGTTCCTCCTAACGAATGACCAACCAACCAAGCGCTTTTAATTTGAAGTTTTTGTAAAAGAGTTATTAAATCTTGAGCATAAGCTGCCGGAGTATAAAGCGATTCAAAGGGATGTGTCACATCACTATTATAATCACTGCCATAATTGGGAGTTAGGTTTGACGAAGTAACTAATTCACGAGCGTTTTTGCTATGTGTAGACGCTTGTGATTCGCCAAAACCTCTAAGGTCATAAGATAAACACTGAATATCAACCCCGATACGAGAAATTATAGGCTGCCAGTATCCACGACTATTTAGCCAACCGTGGATAAAAACTATAGTGTCGGGGCATGACGTAGGTTTTGAGAACTCGTATGCGTGTAATACGCTTCTAATTTCTATGGTTGCCATACCTCTATGGTACAGTAGCGCTCGTAAGCATGTAACTGAATATGAATTTACAAGGGTAATTGAATAAAGTTTAAGCGTATAAATTAAAATTATTTACCTGCCAAGTAATCTCGTTCGCACCCCTTCAGCAATTTTATGACCTAAGTACTCAGGTATCAAACTTTCGTTAGGCCCGAGTAAGTAAAGAATTAAACGAGTACGTCCACGCCATACTAGTAAATTAGCATTCACGACTAACAGGTCTTCTTGCCATATGGCGTACATGACTTTGTAAAATAAACCTGGTTGATTGTCTGCTTCGATTACTAATGCAGGCAGGTGAAACACTGGGTCTACATAAAACTCCGTCTGAACTTGCTCTAAACCAGCATCTAAATTAAATTCCACCGCTAGCATTTCTTCGACTTCAAACCGACCACCTAATGCTTCACGTATTGCACGGCAAACATTTTCAGCAGTTTTATCGGTCAGCGATTTACTTCCACGCGATACTATCAGCTTCATAAAAACTAGCATCGGTGGTTTGATTTGACCGTATAACGAAAGTGAATGGATTGTTAGTCCATAAGCTGCTAGTACACCAAAAATATCGCTAAGAAGGAATGATTGATTCCGGTAAGCGAAATGCAAAGCGCTTTTACTTCCCTCGGTTTTTAATTCAATAACGGCACGTCGAGTTTTATATAACCGATAAGCTAGACGTAAATTTTGCAGTTGAATTTCGCTGCTCACAAATTGCTCGTAAAACTGGGGAAACGCTCGATTAAAGCGTTTGAGAAGTTCTAGGGTAGAAATTTTTAATCCAGTTGCCATTATAAGTTTTTGGTAGTAGGTAGTAATTAACAGGCATCAAACCGAAAAATAAGACCTTAAAAGTACAGCAATATTATCCGGAGTCTTGCAACAAAGTGCTACAGTTGAAATTGATTGATTTGAAATAAGCTTTGAAAATGGTAAAGGTAAATTCGATATGCGATTCATTGCACTTAACATCAGTTTAAGTGTGACACGTCCTATTCTGTTACCACCACAAACAAGCTTATCAAGATTCATGAGAGTGGAAACTCCCTCAGTTATACTACCCGAACCACCTGGCAATGGGTTTTTGGAAAACTTGGTTTAGTACGTCGGAGACTGCGGCAACCCGCACGACTCCAGAAGAAGAGCAAATTATGGATGCAAACGGTAAGTCCATTCCCAATGGCGCCACCGATGCTTCCAAAGCAGAAACTCGTATTGTTTTTAGTACCGAGCGCGACATTGACCTTTACGAACTCGAAGAACTTTGTGATGCGGTTGGTTGGTCACGTCGTCCTTTACGAAAAGTCAAAAAAGCTATTGAGCATAGTTTTCTTGTTGCCTCAATGTGGCAGGTTCGAGGAAACCAACGGCGCCTAATTGGTTTTGCCCGCGCAACCTCAGACCACGCATTTAACGCCACAATATGGGATGTGGTCGTTCATCCAGACTACCAAGGAAAAGGTCTGGGTAAGGCACTGATGAAATATGTACTCAAAAAACTTAGAAGCGAGGAAATTAGCAACGTCACACTCTTTGCTGACCCTCATGTCGTTGATTTTTATCGTGGCTTAGGTTTTATGCCTGACCCCGAAGGTATTAAAGGTATGTTTTGGTATCCTCAGTAAACTCATGTAGTATGCTTACTTAGTACAAAAATGACACGTAAAAATTAGAAGAAAATAAAAATAATATTTTTCTTGTAAAATAGCGGCTTTGTATGCTAACTTTATTTAAGTTGGATAACTCGTTCATCGAGAAAGCAACTTAAGTAAAAAACGGGATGTAGCGCAGCTTGGTAGCGCGCCTGCTTTGGGAGCAGGATGCCGCAGGTTCGAATCCTGTCATCCCGATATTATATTAATTTCTATAAACCCAGATTAATTAATCTTGGGTTTTTTAGTATGAGTGATTAAAAAATAAAATTTAATCTAAGTTTTATTGTTTGAAATGCTCTTGACTCAGAGTTTTTACTTGCATAGGATGTGTACTTGTTTGAATCTGTATTCAAACATTTAGAGCGCTTGCAAAATTGAATAACGTTCCTTAGATAAGACATCACGTTCTTATTGATGAGTTAATTGCGTTATCGAAATGAGTGAAAACCGAAGTAAAAATTTATGACTTAAAACAATTGCAAGTTATTTTACACGGAACGATTCATTTTATGGCGCCGTCGAATATAACAGATAAAGACAATTACATTTGCATCCGTCACGCTCTGAGAAGTGAAAATCAGATTTTCATCGTTTGAACGTGTCAGTTCTACACGCATTGCTAGGTATATAGTCGATGCTTATGGAACATAACCAATGCTTAAAAAAATAGTGCTATTAGTTGGCTAAGACGGTACTATAGCTAGAACTACTAAAACTATTTACCGCTCAACCAAACTAAAATCTCGGCTTGATAAAAGTTTTAATTGTGTTAGGAGAGGTTATGAAATCATTGATTCGCTGGGGCACAACATTAGGTATAGTCGGAAGTACTGTATTAACAACAGTATTAGGTGGTTTCATCCCAGCGTTTGCTTTATCAGAGCAACAAATCAAAGAAAAATTGGATGCTGTACCAGTTTGGATGATTACCAACCCTCAAGGTTTGCCACTTAGTCGTCAGCTACCTGCAGCTTCGGACGGCAAAAAAGCACCTGCTGGTTCGGTGACAGGAGTTTATATGAGCAAAACAGAAGCTCAAGCTTTTATTAAAGAACTGCAAGCTGTCAAAAACCCTGACCCCAAAATGGCAGAAATGTTAAAAAGCTTGCAGGCAACAGCAGTACCTTTAGGCAGCATTTATCAACAGTTACAGCAAACAAAGAACCAAAATGAGCGCTTACAGTTTGCTTTTAAACCAGTTGACCAAGAAATTAAAGGAGCTATGGACTTGCTCCGTGCGAGTGGTCAAGATGTCAAACAGTTTAGAAGCGTACCTGTGTTTATGGTACGATTTGCACCCGACAAAGGATATGTTCCGATTCAACTCGGTCAAAACAAACAAGAGTATTTTCCACTGTTTATGAGTAAGCAAGATGCTTTGGCTTTACTAAATCAAGTTAAGCCAAAGTTTCCTAAAGCTGACATCCAAGTTGTTGATGTCGATGGTGTACTCAAAACAATGCAAGATAAAAACGACAAGTGGCTTGAGCAAGTAGTATTCTTCCCATCTCCAGAAGCACGCGAATATATCCGTACATTATCTAGCAACAACCCACAGCAAAAACCAAACCAACAACCAGCTAATCGTCCAGCTCCCAAAAAGTAAGATCATATGGAGATAGGGTAATATCATGTCCGGGAGCGTAACCATAATAAAATCATTGTAGAGACGCGATTAATCGCGTCTCTACGTGACGTGGTAATTATGGGTAATCAACCGGACATGATATAACTCTCTGTCTCCACATCTCCCCTTCTGTTATGGCTGAATATCCTTACTCAATTTCTGGTTTACAACTTTGGCAATGGCGCCTTGAAGCAATTGCAGATGCCGTTCAACATGACGTAGAAGTTGCAGAAGTAGATTGGTTACTTAGGGGAATTACACAGTTAGATGGTTTAGGATTACGTTTAGGGTCGTACAAAGACCAAGCTCAAATCAACATCAAGTTAAAGATTGAAGAATTAGATGCATTATGGCAAAAACGTCTAAAAGAACGTTTGCCTGTGCAGTATATTGCTTCATCTCAACCTTGGCGCCAATTTGAGCTATGCGTATCACCCTCCGTTTTAATACCAAGACCAGAAACAGAGTATTTAATAGACTTGGCAATTGAGAAAGCAAAAAATAATAGCATTCTTCAATTTGGGAATTGGGCAGATTTGGGAACTGGAAGCGGCGCCATTGCGATTGGACTTGCTGATGCTTTTAAGCAAGCAACTATTCATGCTGTTGATGTCAGTCCCGAAGCTCTTAAAATAGCTTCAGCAAATACTCGTAATTTAGACTTTGAAGGACGTATAAAATTTTATCAGGGTAACTGGTGGGAACCTTTAACTTTATTCAAAGGTAAATTTAGCGGTATGGTTTCCAATCCACCATATATTCCCACAAGTACTGTACTGACTTTACAACCAGAAGTTGTGAATCATGAGCCACATTTAGCATTAGATGGTGGAACTGATGGTTTAGATTGTATCCGTCAATTAATTACATCATCACCAGAATATTTACAACCTGGTGGAGTCTGGCTAATTGAAATGATGGCAGGACAAGCGGATACTGTTTTCCAACTTTTACAAAACCACGGTAGTTATTGCAATATAGAAATTCATAGTGATTTTTCTGGGATTGAAAGATTCGCGGTTGCTTATAATAAGGAGCGGGTTTAGCTAAATTTTGATTATTAAGTAGGATATGGGTTAACCCGCCCTTACAATAGGTGTGATATCTGTCCGTACAAAATATATGTCTCAAGTTTCAATGGATGCGCTGATTGATGGAGCGCGTAAAGGTTTACTAGTAAGCTTTCCCACTGATACTGTTCCAGCACTTGCAGCAAAGCCAGAACATGCCGATTTGATTTACACTGCAAAACAACGTAGTTTAGATAAGCCTTTAATTTTAATGGCAGCAAGTCCATCTGAATTGTGGAATTTTGTAGATGGTAGTAAATATGAATTAGAAATTTGGCGCCAAGTCGCAGCTAAATATTTGCCTGGTGCATTAACAATGGTGTTACCAACAGTAGCGCTTGTTGCAAAAACAATGAATCTAAATGACCCTACAACAATTGGTGTACGGGTGCCAGCAAGTGAAATCGCGTGTTCAATTTTGGCACAAACTGGCCCTTTGGCTACTACAAGCGCAAACCTATCAGGTCAAAGTGCTTTGCTAACTATGACAGAAATTGCTAAACAGTTTCCACAAGTGCTTACACTGCTTGATAGTCAATGCCAAGATACTGCTGCCATTGGAGTCCCTTCAACCGTCATAAAATGGAATGGTAATAATTGGGATATTTTGCGACAAGGCGCCTTAAAATTTATAAACTAAGAAACCCGGTTTCTAGGCATTCATTGTCGTAGACAAATCATAATTTTAATTACAATATTTAAAAAAATAAACCGGGTTTCTACACAAAATCATAATTTTGATTACAATATTTAAAAAAATAAACCGGGTTCCTCGGATTTTATTCTCAGTTAATGGCAGCAAATTATGAATTGGAACAATTGGATATATTTAGCGGTAGGACTAATAATTGGCACCGGATTCCGTAGTTTTTTTACTAACATAAAATCTAGGTCAATTGTATCAAAAAATTCGCATCAAGACGAAGTAAACGAACTCCGAAACCAAATTAAGCAATTAAACTTAGCATATAGTCTCGCGACTGAGATGAGCCAATTTAAAGCAGGTTTTTTAGCACGCACAACACATGTACTGCGTTCACCGTTAAATGGTTTAATTGGTTTGCATCAGTTGATTTTATCTGATTTATGTGAAAGTCCAGAAGAAGAACGCCAATTTATCGTTGATGCTCATGAACGAGCGTTAAAATTGCTGAAGTTAATTGATGAAATTCTCAATGTTGCTCGTGCAGAACGCGGTACTAATCGTCTAGATATGCAACCCCAATCTTTGAATGAACTCTTACAAGAAGTTCATGATTTGATATATATGTTGGCAGAAAATCGTAATTATCCATTTAAAATTTTATTCCCCGACCCAGAAATATACGTGTTGACAGATATTAAATGGCTACGGCAAGCACTAATAATTTTAATCGAGACTGTTATTACTCAAATGGAAGTACAAATGCAAGAAGGTAGTATTTGTGTATCTGTGTCAGGCGCCGATACAAACAAATATACTTACCTTTGGTTAGATGTACCAACTTATGCGTTTCCAAGCAGTGAAATAGTAAATCTAATGGATATTGAAGCTCAACAAAACTTGAAAGAACTCGAAGACAATCCAATATCACCAGGTATGAAATTACTACTAGCCACAACTATACTTGAAGTATTAGGAGGCAAGCTTGAAGTTGTTCCATACCCAGACAACACACAACAATCACAACCAACAACGAGATTGCAAATGTCTATCCCCCTAGCACCTCTTGAAGCTGCATTGATGATTGCAGCGAGTTAAAGTGAGATTGATTGTATATAACCATTGTGGTTGTAGAATTTTTCTCAAACCCAATTTTTTCGTAAAATCCTTGTCGATGAGTTGTCATTAAGTATGTACGCTCAACTCGATTCACTTTAGGGTGACTCAAAACCGTTTCTACTAACTTGCTACCAAGTCCCTGAGAACGGTAATCAGGATGAATTACAACGTCCCAAATTGTAGCTCTATATATACCGTCACTTGTTGCCCTTGCAAAACCTATCAATCTTTCCCCATCTTTAACTGTTATCACAGGTTCACTATTAGCGACTGCGATACTTAAATCCTCAGTGCTGCGTTCAGATGCCCAAAATGCCGCAATTTTAAATAATTCCCGCAATTGCTCAAAGTCTACATCTGACTTGCGCTCGCTAAATTGAATGTGAGCATTACTCATATTGATAATACCAAATTCACAATTTTTACTTAATTTACTTACTTTTATTCTGCAAAATGTTTCACAAAACACATTTATGACTACTATTGTAATGATTTATATAAAAAAAGATTACAGTATGTTAAGGTTTGATAACAAGAAACCCAGAAACCCGGTTTCTACTGAAAAATCCATTTCCATAAAGGATGTGTGGCGCCTTGTTCTCGAATCAGAAAGACTTGTTTTTCGAGACGTTCTCTATCGCGTTGAGGTAAACCAAATAAAATATTTCTACTTTGCCAGACCAGTACAGATGTAGTCATCCCGATACAAAATGCTAAACCGAGGGTAGCTAGTGGGTGGAAGTAAAGACCGTAGCGCACAGCTACCCATGTGAAATACTGGCGCCATAAAGCAATTTCTTCACGTAAATTCCATAGACAGATAGGAGCAATAAAAATCCACAGAAAACCAACAAATAACCACCGAGCATACACTGTGAGTCTGTGTAATTTCTGAACTTGTGCATTAAAAATAGGGTCTTTATCTAGATTTTCCATGAAATCAGGAATTGAAAATATTAAGTAAAAGTGAAAGAAGCAGGGGGTGGATACCCTGCTGTCTTTATTTATCGATGTTCAGGTTCCAACTGATTCGGTATTTGGGGGATGGGCGCCTTTTTCGCTTCGTTGTCTCCACCAAGCGAGTAAAGTGCTTGCAATAAATATGCTGGAATAAGCACCCATAGTAAAGCCAACAATCAAAGACAAAGAGAAGATTTTGAGTGTTTCTCCACCAAATAAGAAGATAGCGAACAGCGTTAACATCGTTGTGAAAGTGGTATTAATCGAGCGTGCAAGCGTTTGGTCTACTGCGTCATCAACAATTTCGGTGATGGGGCGCCCTTTTTCAATTTGCGCTGTTTCCCGAATTCGGTCGTAAATTACCACAGTGTCGTTAACCGAGAAACCAACAATTGTCAGCAGGGCAACAACAAATAAGCTATCTACCTCAACACCAAAAAAACCTAGTATTGAAAATACACCGATTGTAATTAATACATCATGAAACAAAGCAACAATTGCAAATACGGCATAATCCCACTGAAATCTGATTCTTAAGTAAACTAATATACCAATAAGCGACAAAAATAGAGCAGTTAAACCAGAGGTAAATAGCTCTCGTCCAAGAGTTGGACCAACAGTATCAATTGACTTTTTTTCCGGGTCAAAGGCGCCGATTTTTTCTGCGAGTGCGTTTTCGAGTTGGATGCGCTGTTCAGGACTTAAGTCTTTAGAGCGAATTGAGATACCGTTTTCTTTTCTTGTTTCTTTATCGGTGACAAGCTGAATACTTGCATCACCAAGTCCTTGGGATTTGGCGGTATCACGTACAGCGTTGATATCGATTGGTTTATCACAGTTTCCAGGTTGTGTGCAGTCTCTTTCTAACTGTAAGCGTGTACCACCAATAAAATCTAAACCAGGACGTAGAGGCGCCTTAATTTGAGGGTTAAACGTGGAAATTACCATCGAGATAATACCGATGATAAGTAAAGCAGAAGATATACCCCACCAAAGCGACCGCCTTTTGTTTACAGCTAGTTTCATTGTGCTGCCTCCACTTTTTTAGCTGGCACCAAGTTAGGACAAAAATATTCTGGTTTCTTTAATCCGGGAATTCCTATCGCCAAAAACATGAAAGTGCGACTACATGTAACTGCTGTAAACATACTAACAAGTACTCCTATACTCAAGGTTACAGCAAAGCCTTTGACCAAACCGGAACCAAAAATAAACAGGAAGAAGCAGGCAATCCAGGTTGTGACATTACCATCTAAAATACTGGAAAAAGCTCGATAAAAGCCTGATTCAACAGAACGGTACAAAGTTTTACCTGCCTGCAATTCTTCGCGCGTCCGTTCAAAAATTAAAACGTTGGCATCAACTGCCATCCCAATGCTGAGAACAAAGCCAGCAATACCAGGTAATGTTATCGTCACTTGCAACAAACCAAAAGCAGCCCAGGAAAGTAAAGCGTAAATGATTAATGCAATATCCGCTAAAACACCCGGTAGTCTATAGTACAATGCCATAAATACTAGTACAAGAGTTAGACCACCGATACCAGCATAAATACTGCTTTGAACACTATCTTTACCTAGCGTGGCGCCGACGGTGCGGTTTTCGACGATTGCCACAGGTACAGGGAGGGCGCCACCTCGTAACTGAATACCTAAGCCACTAGCTTCTTGGGCAGTAAAATTACCAGTAATTACCGCATTACCTCCAGTAATACCTGTAGCGGCGAACTGGGCGCCGACACTTGGAAAGCTAATAAGTTCATTATCAAGAAAAATACCAATACTTCTTCCAGTACCAGCGAGTTCCTTGGTTATTTGGGCAAATAAATCGCCACCTTGTTGATTAAAACTGATTGCGACTTCCCAGGCAGTGCTTTGGGTAGGTGTGCCTTGGGCATCTTTGAGAAATTTACCGCTAAGTGGAGGATTAGTACTTTCAAATAATTCTGCTATAGCTTGATTATTTTTTTGTAAATCTTCTTGAATTTTAGCGATTGCTGAGGAATCTTTGCCTTTAAGAGCTTGGTCGAGCTTTGCCTTTAACTCACTACGTGAAGCAAAAAACACAGGAAGTTGGGTTTCTGTACCTGGTTTTTGCTTGCGAAACTCTAACTGAGCAGTTCCACCCAAAACTTTTTCGGCTTGTTCAGGGTCTTTAACACCAGGGAGTTGAACTAAAATTTTGTCACTGCCGGCTTGTTGAACTAGAGCTTCAGAAACACCTAAACCGTTAATGCGTCCTTCAATGATTTTGAGAACGGCTTCCATTTCACGTTCGGTGATTGTTTTAATTTCTGGTGTAGTCTTGACTTGAATAGTAAGTTGGGAACCTCCTTGTAAATCGAGACCAAGGGGTACACGTAAACCAGGAGTAGCAATCACCGCGATGGCGGCAATTACCATAACAATAATTAGGGCTAATAGCGATTGCTGTCTTTGCTGCATACCATAACGGGAGTGCGGACACACGCTATGATAACGCTCTTTTTGTCAGTAATGAGTGCTGAGTGCTGAGTGCTGAGTAAGAAATAACTCTTAACTCAGAACTCAGAACTCAGCACTTTAAACTCTTAATGTCATCATTTTCTCGACGGCTTCAACAATTTGTTCTGGTTGCACTATAGTTAAACGTTCTAAGGCGCCATTATAAGGAGTTGGAATATCCTGCGAAGATAGTCGTAGTACTGGTGCATCCAATTCGTCAAACAAGCGGTCATTAATAGAAGCAGTTAACTCGGCGCCAATACCACCTGTTCGCATACATTCTTCCACAATAATCACACGGTGGGTTTTGCGTATAGAGGCGCCAATGGTATCAAAATCTAAGGGTTTGAGCGAAATTAAATCAATGACTTCGGGGTCAAAGCCTTGTTTTTCTATATTTTTCACGGCTTGCATGACGTGATGACGCATCCGTGAGTAAGTTAGTATTGTGACATCTTTACCAGGGCGTACAACTTCAGCTTTATCGAGTGGAAGTACGTACTCTCGTTCAGGTAGGTCTTCTTTTAAGTTATAAAGCAGTACGTGTTCAAAAAACAGTACTGGGTTATTATCACGAATAGCAGCTTTTAGAAGTCCTTTTGCGTTTTTTGGAGTTGAGCAAGCGACAATTTTCAAACCGGGAACAGCTTGAAAGTAAGCTTCGAGACGCTGTGAGTGTTCTGCTCCTAGTTGGCGCCCAACACCACCAGGCCCACGAATTACCATTGGGATTTTGAAATTACCACCACTCGTGTAGCGTAACATCCCAGCGTTATTAGAAATTTGGTTGAACGCAAGGAGCAGAAATCCCATGTTCATACCCTCGATGATAGGGCGTAAACCTGTCATCGCAGCGCCGACAGCGATACCAGTAAAACTGTTTTCAGCAATGGGAGTATCTAGAACGCGCAAATCGCCATACTTTTTGTACAGGTCTTTTGTTACTTTATAAGAGCCTCCATAGTGTCCTACGTCCTCTCCAAGTACAAATACAGTGTTATCACGCGCCATTTCCTCATCAATGGCTTCCCGCAGAGCGTTGAAGAATAATGTTTCTGCCATTAGACCTAAAATACAACTAAAGTTAATTGAATATTATCGCGCTTGGGGAGCAATTACCGTAACAATTGCATGAGTTGATATATGCCTATTGTGGAGCGGGCATCCTTGCCCGCCTACTTGGCTTGGAACGGTGTATATTTGCCGTCTACTGGTTCGTGTCATTAATTTTGGGGAGTACAAAAAACGAACCGCAAAGTACGCGAAGGGCGCAAAGGAAGAAATAAGAGAAGAGAACACACCAAAACTTTTGACACAGACCACTAGTCCTTGTACAATAGTGCGTGTGTTCGCAGTCATCATTTTTTGATAAGTGTCACCTTCTGAACCTTTTTCACCTAGACCATCTGCAAATAATTCTTTGTCTGCTACTTTGACTTTTGCTTATGAATGTGACTTGTTCTATTAATTTTGGGTTTGTGGTCTATCAACAGGAAAAATAAGGATTTATACCCCCCGAATTCGCGTTATTTTTGGGGAATTTTAATTATTTAACCAACATTAACGCCACTTCCTTTGCAAAATAAGTCAATATTAAATCGGCACCAGCGCGCTTCATACTCAGCAAAGTTTCTAAAATTACTTTCTTCTCATCAATCCAACCATTTTGAGCGGCAGCTTTAATCATCGCATATTCACCACTAACGTTATATGCAGCAACAGGTAAATTCGTATATTTCTTAACCTGGCAAATAATATCTAAATAAGCCAAAGCCGATTTTACCATAACAATATCGGCGCCTTCTGCAATATCCAAAGCAACTTCTTTTATTTATCTGAGGATATTAAACAATCTCCTTTGGAAGAACTAATGGATGATTTAGATTTTTAAGTTTTCTTAAGCACAGGCAGGATGCCTGTGCCACAAGAGATTATTTTAACAGTCAATTAGTTCTGGTGTTTGGTTGAGAATTTGGCGCCGAATTGAAATGAAATCAAGATACTGTGGTGAATTTAGCTTGTCGAGACGAAAAACTCCAACGTTATGGCAGTTTTGAAATGCTAACTTTACGCCAAAATAACGCTCAACGGCGCCACGTATTGCATCACCACCCATCATTCGCAATAGTTGGGCGCGTGCTTGTTCACTTGGTGGTGGTACCGCATGGTTTGCCCACTCTTCTCCTCTGGTAACTTGTTCTACAAGACCGGATACAACACTCCAAGCGTATGGTAATGATTCTCTGATTGTTTCTACAAACTCTGTCTCGTCAATGTTCCCTGACTGTGCTTGCTCAAGCAGATGTACGCCTACGTTTAAAGACATTAGTTTTCCTCTGTAATTTTTTGGTACAAGTACCGTATAAATTCACAGTGAGAATAGTAATCTTTATCTAGCTAGTTGCTGCATTGTCGCAAACAAAAGTAACAATTGCAACGGATGATAAACAGATGTAACGGATGGTTGATTCTTCTATCCGTTACATCCGCTTTATCCGTTACCAGGGTTATTTATCACATTCACAGCCAGTGTGACCGCAACCTCTACCATCTTGATGACCATTTGCACAAGCTTCGCCGCAGTAAGGTTTGCCATCTTTCATCACAGCACTGGATAGGGAAACGATGCAAAGACAAGATTCGCAAGCGCATTTCATTTGAGTTACTGTCGTCATAAACTAGCACCCGTATATGTGGTGTACATCTACTATACTACTACAATTGAACAGTTATTCAAACGTTGGATAGAAAAATTATAGTTTCTTTGCGTTTGGTAATGTGAGCATTTTAGAGATGCCGCCCTTTCTACCTCACTTTATTGCCCGCACGCTCTGTGGTTGAGCGTTAAAGCCTTTATTGTTGCCGTAATAAACAATTTTGAAGTCAACTTTATTTGTGTTGGGATTGTAAATTGTATAACTTGCTTGTCCTGGGGTTCTACCGACGTTTCCGACTCCAATAATTTTGCGGGGATGAGCGTTGATGATATGGAGGGAAATTTGGGTGTCTAGGGTTGTTACAGAATTGGTTATAGAACCACTGGTAAGTTGGTACTCAAAGGTTAAACCGGAGCGACCACAAAATAGATTGTTTGCTTGCATCCGCGTTGCTCGGTCTAACATTATTATTGGTGAGGTTTCTGGTGTTAATGTTTCGCTGACAGAGACACTGGAACCGTGGATTAACAAGCTGTCTAATTCAAAGAAGCCAAAATCAAGCGTACTTAACCATCGTACTGTTTGACGAGGTACATATTCCCATAGTTGTTTGACTGTTTCTAAGCCATATTTTTCTATAAGTTCTGTGGGTGTACCATTCCCGGTTATTGCGTGTAGTATTAAGCATTGTTCTTCCCACCATCCTTTACAAACTAGAGGTTCTAGTTCTCCACGTCGTGGTTTCCGCACTCGTTCTACTAGTTGTTCTGATTGTAAAGTTGGCCCGACTAAATCACCAATAATATATAGTGCTTCGATGTAACGTTGGCGCCTGATATCTTCTAGTACAGCTTCATATGCTGCAAGGTTTCCTTCAATACCGCTTAAAATAGCCCATTTCATATGATAATATTACCTTTTTAGCTTTATCTAGTACAAACATGTGTAGGGTCATCAGCACGTTCTGCAAATTCTAAACCGCGTGCTAGGCGCCAAGCGAAAATAGCAGGTAAACCACGTTCTATAATTGCGGTGCAAGTTTTTTGATAATTATAAGTAACTTCGCGCAAGGTGACTTGTTGAGTGTCTGTGTCGTAAATTACATAAGTGGCATTGGGGCGCCCGTGTCGAGGTTCACCGACAGAACCAGCGTTGATAATTTGTTTTAAATTTGCGCTAAAACTACGATTTTCTTGTTTTTTATTGTTTACGAGTGAAAAATTTAAGTTGGCAGCATCAAGTTTACGGACATATGGGACATGAGTATGACCGCAAAAAAGTACATCGGCGCCTGATGAAAGTACTCGTTCTAATGCAACAAAAGCATCAAGTTCAGGTAGTAAATACTCGTGGTTACTGTGGGGACTGCCGTGAACAAAAGCTAAGTTTTCGTAATGTAAAGTATGAGGTAATGTCGCTAAAAATTCACGGTTTTCTGGTAAAGTGTGTTTGTTCGTCCATTCGTGTGCGCGTAGTCCTCTTTTTTCTGCTAGTAATGAAGGATGACTACATTCGCAAGCATTCAACCCCTCAACAATATCCTTATCCCAACAACCAACGCAGGAAGGAATATCTAGGGAACGAATTTTTTCGACTACTTCGTTAGGGAAAGGACCATATCCAACTAAATCACCCAAACTAAAAATTTTATCGCATGAATGATTATCAATATCTAGCAAAACTGCATCAAGAGCTTCGATATTACCATGAATACATGATATAACTGCAATTTTCATTCTTCAATTCCTTCTGATAACACTTGTTTGACTTGTTCTTGATATTGTCCAATAGCTGCTTCTGACAATAAACAATCTTGTAAGGTTTGCCCTAAAGTCACCTCATCAAGTTTACTTCCTATAACTTCCAAACCACTAAAACGCTTGGGTCTTCCTTCTAAGTTGCGCGTTAAATCTAATTCAAATAATCCTGTTGGTGGTAAACCTGCTACATACTCAGTATAGAGTGACCTACCGTCGTTGACATCAAAAATACCTTTGGCACGAGTCACATTTCCATAGGCGCCATTAGTAACTTCATACCAAAATTCCACTAAGCTATCTTCGTCAATAACTTCTCCGCTTAGAGGAACTCGCCATATTTGAGTGGAGTTATCTATATTATATATAGTGTCATGAACTGAGGCGCCGGATATAATTTCTGATGCCCATTGATGTAAATCAGAATCTTTATCTTTGAGATGAGGTGGTAAAACGCCAATGGCTTGGTATGGCTGATTATTAGGTAAGATTTTAGATATAGTGGCTAGTTCTAAGTAAAAACCAATTTCTATATATATCGATAATGCAGAATTTATTTGGTTGAGAAATTCTGCTTCTTCTCCATCATGAAACACTTTCACACCAGGACATTCTGATGCTATACGGGTTTGGTCGATGGGTAGCTTACCTGTACCGGGACTGTAATATAGTGTTTTGTTGTAGGGGTATTTGTGGTTGTTAGATGCTATCTGCTGAAAAATCCAAGTGGTTTTGCCACTACCTAAAGTTCCGGCAACAACTGTAATTTTGGGTGTAGTCATTGAGATTAATTATAAGGGGTAGCACAGGCATCCTGCCTGTGCCACATGTTTATCTGAAGTTAGAGTTATGACGAACTAGGTTCATAAACTCTTCTCTTGTGCGCGCGTCTTCGGAAAACACACCTCGCATAGCACTAGTAACAGTCCAAGAACCAGGTTTTTGTACACCACGCATTACCATACACATGTGAGTTGCTTCTACAACTACTGCGACACCTTGGGGTTTTAATAAACCTTGCAAAGCATCAGCTATCTGCAAAGTTAGCCGTTCTTGCACTTGTAAACGACGCGCGTACATTTCACAAATACGGGCTATTTTCGACAACCCAATTACTTTACCATTGGGAATATACGCCACATGCGCGCGTCCAATAATAGGTAGTATATGATGTTCGCACGAGCTAAAGATATCAATATCTCTAACCAAAACCATCTCGTTTGCATCTTCGCTAAAAACGGCGCCGTTTAGTAGTTCATCCAAAGACTCGTTATAACCTTTGGTTAAAAACTGTAATGCTTTTACAACTCTTTTAGGAGTATCTATTAAGCCTTCTCTATCAGGGTCTTCTCCCAACCCAACTAATAAAGTACGTACAGCTTGAACCATTTCTGCCTCTGTAACTTTTGGCTTTTGCTTTGACAAAGCAAGAAGTTCCGCAGAATTAAACTCCGGATGAAATGATAATGTCATGTCTCTCGTCTGGTTTATTACTATAACTGTAGTTTCGACTGCTTAACACTTCTTAATCATATCAGACATTCGCGTAAACGAGAATGAATTTTATTCTCGTCTAGATGGCGCCCAATAAAGACAAGCTGATTAGATGGCGCCGTTTTCCACTCATCCGCATCTAAGTTGTAACGAGGTCCACTAAGTTGGAAGATATGACGTAAAGGACTGTCATCAAACCAAAGAATACCCTTGGCACGAAATACGTTATCTGGCATTTCCTCAATTAAAAAATGCTCAAATTTATTAACATCAAAGGGTTTATCAACCTGGAACGACACCGACACAAACCCATCATTTTCTAAATGATGTGAGTGGTGATGGTGGTCATGGTGATGATCCTCATGTTCGTGATGATGATGGTGATGGTCGTGATGGTCATCTTCTGTAAAAACATGCTCGTCATTAGGCGTTAGTTCTACACCTAAAATTAGAGGTAAAGCAACTTTTCCATACTGAGTGCGTAAAATTTTAGCAGTATCTTTTTTATTACGTATGAAAGTTTCTAACTCTACCAGCTTTTCTTCGCTAACTAAATCAGTTTTATTAAGCAAGACAATATCACCGTATGTAATTTGTTTCAGTGCAGCCTCACTCTCAAAGTGAGTTTTGTCAAAACTTTCGGCATCAACAACAGTAAGTATAGAATCTAAATTAGTTAAATCTCTTAGCTCAGTTCCTAAAAACGTTAATACAATGGGTAAAGGGTCAGCAACACCAGTAGTCTCAATCACCATATAATCAATACGGTCTTCTCGTTCCAACACTCGATAAACCGCATCAACCAAGCCATCGTTAATAGTACAGCAAATACAACCATTGCTCAGTTCCACCATGTCCTTGTCCGTGGAAACGAGTAACTGGCTATCTATATTAATGTCACCAAACTCATTAACCAAAACAGCAACCTTCATATCCTGCTTGTTCTGGAGTATTTGGTTAAGCAGTGTAGTTTTTCCACTGCCCAAAAACCCTGTAATGATAGTCACAGGCATTCCACGCTTCGGAATCTCAATATTATTATCTAAATTAATTGCAGTCGCACTAGTCATAATCTCTCCTTATATACACATGTTGAGTAGTACTTGCGATATTTGTAACTAAGTACCAAATCACTCTTGCAAGAATGATAACAGTTATCATAATAGCGTAAAAGTCTTGCATTTAATCTTGTGGAATGGGCATCCTTGCCCGTTCCAGGCAGGCGGGCAAGGATGCTCACCCCACAAGAGGGAAATTTTGGTATTTTTTTATTGGATGCTATTTGTTTTAGTGCTATGTTTATTCACCACAGAGACACAGAGGTAAAAGAGTTCAATCTTTGGCGCCTACTCTGGAGATAACTCATGATTATTAGTACACATCAAAAAAAATTAGAATATGGAGATTTTCAGACACCCCTCGAACTTGCTATAGAAGTGTGTGAGAAGCTAATTGAGCTTGGTATAAATCCAGATGTTATTATTGAGCCTACGTGTGGAGTAGGTAACTTTATAGAAGCTGCGGCTAAATTATTTAAATCAGCTAACAAAATTATTGGTGTAGAAATAAATCAAACTTATTTACACGAGTTGAGTAAGAGAGATAAAATTGCGCGCGATATACGAATTGATGTAAAACATGCAGATTTTTATCAATTTGATTGGTCATCACTGATAAGCAATATTAACAGTGATATATTAGTAATTGGTAATTTTCCTTGGGTAACTAATTCACAGCAAGGATATATCGGAGGTGCAAATCTACCTAACAAAAATAACTTTCTTCTTCATAGCGGTTTAGACGCTATTACAGGGAAAAGCAATTTTGATATATCCGAATGGATGCTAATACAGGTTGTTCAACTGCTACAAAATCAAAATGCTTGTCTCGCAATGCTGTGTAAAACTGCGGTTGCTAGAAAACTACTAACCTATCTTCATTCTCATAATCTTAATATTTCTGATTATACGACTTATAAAATAGACGCTAAAAAATACTTTAACGCCAACGTTGAAGCCTGTTTATTATTCTGTAAATTTGATTCAGTGTCAAAACAATATTATTGTGATGTGTTTGAGAGTTTACGAAGCTCCTCGCCTCAAAGAATAGGATATTACAATAATATATTAGTTCAAGATGTTAATTCTTTTGCCAAAGTATATAGTTTATATAATACAAGCAAAAAATCACAATTACAATGGCGCTCTGGTATAAAGCATGACTGTTCAAATGTAATGGAGTTTAAAAAAATTAATAATCAGCTTGTAAATGGATTTGGAGAAATAGTAGACATTGAAGATACTTATTTATTTCCTTTACTGAAAGGGTCTGATATTGCACAAAATCGTATACATACAACTGAACGTTTTGTTTTAGTTACTCAAAGTTTTGTTGGAGAGTCAACAGAGTCTATTCAAAATATAGCTCCTAAAACTTGGGAGTATCTTAAATCGCACGCAAACTATCTAGATAACAGAAAAAGTAAAATATATCAAGGTAATCCTCGCTTTTCTATTTTTGGAGTCGGCGCCTATACTTTTACAAGTTGGAAAATAGCAATTTGCGGACTGTACAAAAAATTAGACTTTAAATTAGTGGGAAAGTTATGTAACAAACCTGCTATATTCGATGATACTGTTTATTTTATTAGCTTTGATGATGAAGACACTGCAAATCAAACATTTAAGCTTTTAAATTCTCCTAGTTCAAAAGCTTTCTACTCATCACTAATATTTTGGGATGACAAACGTCCTATCAAGTCCAGCATCCTTAATAGCCTTAACCTAACAGCATTAGCAAATGTAGTAAAAAATATTACAGCGCACGACCATAACATGACCCGCAACTTGGGTTCTTAGAACTTTCCTGTATTACACTTTTAAGTTGCCTTAACGAGCGCTAGTTTCGTTTCTAGACGTATCGCTCTATCTCCACCACGTTGTAGAATTGTTAAGTGGTCAGTATCAAGTAAATACATCTTATTCCTGAGATTCTTCAACTAAATCATAACGTTGAGATTCGCGATACTCGCGTCCCAAACTCATTGCTTCATCAAAAGCAGGATTATCTTTAAATTTACCCGAAACTTTTTTCCACCACGGAGTGGTACTTTCTGTTTGATGTTCAATTTGATTTTTGAGACGGGCAACTTCAGCTTCTAAAATTGCTACTCGTTCTTCAAGTTGCATTGCTTATATACCTTACTTATAAATACTTTATCTAACCATCCAATTATATCAGATCAAGATGTGGTGTGTTAAGCAAGGGCATTAACGATGAGGCACTCAAACGCGCGCTCAATAGTTGCTCAAGGTAGAGAGCGCTCTAAAGATTAAAATTACGTGAAATTAAGGACAGTTATAACTAATTCGTGCCGATGAGACAAAAATACTATCCATTATTAGTAAAGAGATTAAAGTAATAGTAACCAAAGAAATAAATTTATAATTTTTAGGTATTACTTCAAAATAACGTTCAAATCTTGGTGAATAGCTGAGTGTTCCTACACCAAGAAAAGAAATAATTACAACTCTTAACATTAAATCGACTACCTTTAAAAACGGGGAACGCTGATTTGTTAAGCAATTTACATTAAAACTTGATACAGTAGCTAAATTACTCTCTAGTCTTAAAGATGAGGACAGAGAAAGAATATTAAATGCAGCAAACTGACTTGATAAGAAAATTATTGCAGAAACTAGGCACAAGCTAGTGCCGATTATTACTATATTATGTTTTAGTTTCATAATCACAGGTAGATACTAACTACTAACCTTTTTATATCTCTTGCTTTGCGACCAACCGAAATTAAATCATTGCAGAAATTATGTAATCAGCTATCGTTCCTAGAAACTGGCTAAAACCAGGAATTAAAAATAACACCATTAAAATAAAAAGTCCCATTTGGTTATATTCCAACTGGCGAAGCTCAGGAAAAAATTCTTTAAAAACGCTATATCCGTCAAGTGGTGGAAGTGGTAATAAGTTAAATAAAAAAAGTGTTACATTGATTCTTGTTGCCATGTACAACAAATCTTCGCTAAAAAAAAACGAAGCGAATGGTGTTAATGAGAGTTTTATAAACAAAACAAACAAAAAAGCTAATGCCAAATTAGACAAAGGTCCAGCAGCAGAAACTATAACGTCCCCATATTTAGAACGAAACTTCGACGGGTTAACAGGCATTTGTCCCCAAGCCATACCTGCTATGCACAAAAAAATTATTGAATGCCAGCCCATATGTATCACAGGATTCAAGGTAATATGACCTCTAACACGCGGAGTGTCATCACCTTGGTATATGGCAGCAAAGCCATGTGCTAATTCATGCACTGTTATTGAAACGATGATTATTGCTATATACGCAAAGAAAAATCCTGGATTGCGAATCAGAATATTTAAAAACATGTCTCACTACCTTTTATATAGATGCCCAAAGTGCCCAATTACAAGGGCATGACAAAGCAGCAGACAACTTTAACTAATGTCAGTTGAATGCAAGCGTATATATAAGAACAGCAATTGGTTAAGTATTTCTCTCACAGTATAATAAAAGCCGAAGAGAAAAGTAGGCGGATTATTACTGAGTTTATAAAGTGTTATTTTTTACTTGTATATGTTCAATCTCAAAATACTATATCAGCAACAATTGTTTTAATACTGCTCGGCTATTGACTTATGTTTTGCGAATCGAGAGTTATACCCTTAAACTGTTATGGTATAAACCATTAGCAGTAACTCATTAATTAATGCGCTCTCGGCAAGATATTCCAGAAATATTCGCGACTTTCCTACAGTTTGAGACGGATTATTTGAGTCGTTGGGTATGGGATGCAAAGTTGCGTCGCAGTATCCAGAATTGCTTGCTCAAATTTCCTCAAGACAAATCAGAACATTTTTGGGCTGTTTACTGGCACAAATCCTGGTTGACTGAGCCAAACTCTATAAATATGGGGCATTTATCTGCTTACTTACAAGAAAGCTGTTATTGGGCAGCTAAAAGAACGATGCCTCAGTTTGCTAGCGTGCAGTGTAGTTTGTCTGATTGTTTTCAAATTGCTATTACCTCTGTCCCCAAAATTCTCAAAGCTTGTGACCCTGACTTACAGGCAAGTTTGAAGAGCTATAGTAGTACGGCTTTTGGCAATATTATCCGTGATGGCTTACGCCAAAAGCAAGAAATTGATTTTTGCACTGATTGGGGATTATTACTGAAAACAAGTCGTAAGCGGTTACAAGAAGCTTTAGAGAATGCTGGATTTAATTCCGAAATTATTAAGCGCTATCTTTTAGCCTGGAGTTGTTTTGAAGATGGCTATATTCAAAGTAAATCTTCTAAAAATCGCAAGCTACAGCGTCCAGACCAAGATACTTGGGAACTGATTACCCAAATATATAACCGTAATGCCACTCAACTCAACCCATCGCAACCTGAATCTAGTGCTAATCTGGAAAAATGGTTACTGATTTGTGCTAAACATGTGCGTGCGTATTTATACCCAGTTGTTTCGTCGCTAAACGTCCCTAAACCAGGACAAGGGGAACGGGAATTACAAGATGATTTACCTTCTGGAACTCACGAATCTTTATTAGCTAATCTTATTAAACAAGAAGAAGCTATAACCAAAAAGAATCAACAAGCTGAACTTAGCAAGGTTTTAATTACGACTTTAAAAAAACTCGATTCTGAATCACAGCAGTTATTAGAACTTTACTACCGTCAAGGGCTGACACAGCAAGAGATTGCCAAGCAACTAGAAATGCCGCAATATAAAATTTCTCGTCGTTTGTCTAAAGCACGAGAGCTATTACTGGTCTCAATTACTAAATGGAGCCAAGAAAAACTGCATATTTCTCCGACTACCAACGTGGTTAAGCACATTAGTGCAGTTTTAGAGGATTGGTTGCAGGATTATTTCCACAATCTTGACAATCAAGCCAATTAGGAGTAAGCCATGTCATTTTCTAGTCATACCCCAACTCAACTCGGATTAGAAGTTTCAAGAGAGGTGCAAGACTTTTCTTGGCGCCAACTTCAGTTTTGTACCAGTGCAAACAGTCGTTGGAATACTTTTCTTAACCAAATTTGTCTAGATACTTTTTTGCCTTGGTTGCAAGCTGAGTATGCTCCCCAAGCGCAAGTCTGGACTGATGTCGTCCACAACAATGTATGGAAACTAGTAAACGGCACTGCCATAATTATGGATACAAGGCGCCTAATTTTGATTCCAGATAAAAGTGTAGAAACAAGAGAAATATCTGTTCCTCAAGAGTGGATTGATATTCCTAATTGGGCAGGAGACTACTATTTAGGAGTGCAAGTTAGTCCAGATGGTGAATCGTTGCGAGTTTGGGGATACGCTACCCACGAACAAATAAAAAATCAGGGTAGTTACAACTCACAAGAACGCACTTACTGTTTAGATGCAAATCTAATGGTAGAGGATATAAGCGTTTTGTGGGTGGTGCAGCAGTTATATCCCACAGAAGTAACACAAGCTCAAATCGCTCCCTTGCCAGCATTACCAGATACCCAAGTCGAAAATCTCTGGCGCCGCCTAATCAATCCATCTATTATAAATCCTCGCTTAGAATTATCGTTTGAAATTTGGGGCGCCTTGTTAACTCGTTCTGATTGGCAAGAACACTTGCACCAAGCGCCTAATATTGTTAGCTTGCGTGAATTATTTGAAGGTGTTCTTACAAACACTTGGCAAACCATTGAAGCATTATTTAATCAAGAGCCAAATTTTGCTTTTAGCTTTCGACAAGGTATTGATACAGAACAAACATCAATTCAAAAAGCTAAGTTGATTCATTTACCGACAAAACAAGGTAATCAAACTTTAGTTTTAATGCTGATATTAAGAGAACAAACTGATGGTAGGCTCTTGGTTCTGGTTCAACTACACGCGAAAGAACGCTCACAATATTTACCTGAACAAGCAAAATTAGAGTTAATTTCTGCTTCTGGAGAAATTATCCAGTCGATTACAGCTAGGAATCAGGATAACTCGATGCAATTAAAGCGGTTTAAATGTCCCACAAATACTCAATTTAGTTTACAAGTGTCACTAGATGATTTTTGTTTCACAGAAAATTTTGCAATTTAAATGAGCAAACAAATCGTCCTCAATTTAGGTAAAGGAAATTTACAGCAGGGTTTTTCTGCTGTCATGGCTCAACTTTGGCTTACAGATGTTTCCACACCAATGCAATTTACTGGGGAATTACCTGCGGCGCCAAAGCTCGAAAATCTTTATCAACGTTGGCAACAACTATACACAGCACTATATGGCAGTTTAGGTTGGCGCAGTCAGCAAGGGGGATTTGAAATAGAGGAAGAGGATGTTACTCATATTTCTCAAGCAGAGTTTGAAAAACTCAGTCAAGAACTAAAAAACAGTCTCAATGATTGGTTGAACGCATCGACATTCTTAAATATTGACCGGAAACTACGCACACAACTAACACCAACTGATAATATTCGTTTGATGATTACGGCAGAATCTGACCAAGTGTTAAAGTTGCCTTGGTGTTTGTGGCATTTTTTAATAGATTATCCCCAGGCAGAAATAGCTCTTAGTCCAATAGACTATACCCGTTCAATCAAAACAGCTACAAAAAATCCTCAAGGTAAAGTGAGGGTTTTGGCTATTTTAGGCGACCGTCAGCGTATCGATATTGAGACAGACCAAAAGTTACTTCAGCAATTACCCAATGCTCAACTGAAATTTTTAATTGAACCCAGTCGTGCTGAGTTAACTGAGCAATTATGGGAGTCTGGTTGGGATATCCTTTTTTTTGCAGGACACAGTACCAGTCAAGGAAAGGGACAAATTCAAATTAACCCAACTTCTAGTTTGACTATTGACCAGTTACGATATGGTTTGCAAAAAGCGATAGCTCAAGGTTTGAAGCTAGCAATCTTTAACTCGTGTGATGGTTTGGGACTCGCGCGCGATTTAGCTGATTTGCATTTACCCCAAGTAATTGTCATGCGAGAACCTGTACCAGATAAAATTGCACAGGAATTTTTGAAACATTTTCTGACTACTTTTGCGCGCGGGCAATCTTTATATACCGCAGTCCGAGAAGCTAGAGAAAAATTACAGTCATTAGAGGGAGATTTTCCTTGTGCCACTTGGTTGCCTGTAATCTGTCAAAATCCAGCAGAGGCGCCAGTAAATTGGCAAGAACTGCGTGGTCGGCGTATAATTCAACTAACAAAACCTAACTGGCGCCAGTTCCCAATAGTATTTCTAAGTAGCTTATTAACTACTATATTAATAGTATTTTTACGTAATTTAAATATCATTCAAACCTTAGAATTCCATACATATGATACCTTAATGCAATTAAGACCAGAGTCAGACCCAGACCCACGGTTATTAATTGTTACTATTACAGAAGAAGATATTCAATCGCAAGGAACAGAACCACGACTAGGTTCTTTATCAGATAAACATCTCAACTTACTATTAACAAAATTAGAGCAACACCAACCACAAGTGATTGGTCTAGACATATACCGAGATTTTGCTGTTAGTCCCAACCAGCAAGAATTGGTTAAGCGGATGCAGCAAAGTTCTTTAATTGCAATTTGCAAAAGCACCGACACAGAACAAGACCCCACAGGTATCGCACCACCACCAGAAATACCAAGCACACGACTAGGTTTTAGCGATTTTGTTGAAGATAGCGATGGAGTTTTGCGTCGTCATCTTTTACAGTTATCTCCCGACCCAGCTTCACCCTGTACTACCGATAAAGCTTTTAACGTCCAGCTAGCTTTCAATTACTTAAAAGCTCAAGGTATAAAAGCAGAATTTACCTCACAAGGAAATATTAAGCTAGGGAATACAACATTTCAACCTCTTAAAAGTCCAACCTTGGGATATCAACCTATAGATACCAATGGTACTCAACTATTACTAAATTACCGCTCCTCACCTAGAAATATTGCCCAACAAGTAACGCTTAATCAAATCCTTTCTGGACAAATTAACCCTAGTGCTATTAAAGACAAAATAATTTTAATTGGAGTCACATCCCCATCGAGTGGAGATTATTGGTCTACACCATATGGTAGAGGTTTTGCACAGCGCACACCAGGGGTTTTTCTGCAAGCACAAATGGTTAGCCAACTTATTAGTGCAGCATTAGATAAACGACCTTTATTATCGGTATTACCTCAATGGGGTGAACTTTGCTGGATTTGGGTTTGGTCTTTAACGGGTGGTTTAATTACCTGGTATTTTTACAGAAATTATTTAATTATTATTACTTTAGCTATATCAGTAGGAACATTGACTCTAATTTGCTGTGTCTTACTGATACAAGGATGCTATTTACCTTTAGTAGCACCAATACTAACTTTAATTGCTTCTAGTATTCAGGTATATTATTTAACCAAAAAACTAAAATGAAAAACATTTTTTGCTCACGAATTATTAAGTTAACTTGTGTAATAGCTCTGACCACTGTTAGTTTCTCTAACTATTTGGAAGGAAATGCTCAAACACCTAGACCCACATCAAAAGTGCGCTATTCTACTCCAAAACCACCTAACCCAGGCGCCCCACGTGGTAGAGGTAGAGGTGGTGGTAGTCGCGGGCCTTGTAAATCATATGCATCATTAACAGCATTAGTACCAGAAACTCAAGGCACACAAAAGTTTATTTGGGGACAATCAGCATCACAAAACCCGAAATTTTGGTTTTATGTACCTGAAAAATTAACCAGCAAATTACCTGTAGAGTTTGTACTACAGGATGAAGCAGATAACTATATATATAAGACAAAGTTTAATCCACAGGCGCCCGCAGGAGTTGTGAGCGTGACAGTAAAGCCAACTGTCGCTCTACAGCCAGGAAAATCATATAACTGGACTTTCTCTATTTATTGTGACCCAGATAAACCCTCAAGTTCGGTTTTTGTGCGCGGTTCTGTAACCCAAGTTGCCTTAAATGCAACACAAAAACAGCAACTCCAACAATTGCAGGCGCCTGTACAGCGTGCAGCTTTCTATGCCAATAATGGTATGTGGCACGATGCCCTTACAACACTAGGAGAGCAAATTCAAAACAGCAAGCGTAGAGAACCAGAAGTTATATCAGCTTGGACTGAATTACTAACGCAAACTAATTTAAGCAATTTGACTGCGGTGCCTATTGTTCCCTGTTGTCAAAACAAATACTAGTTACGAGTAAAAAAAATTTGGGGATATTTTGGAGTAGAGTGCATAATTTTGCATACATAAACGTGTTAGCGATTAGCAAAAAACACTAATCGAGAATTTTATTATGTTAAAAGCAATTTCCTTTGCAGTAGCCACTGTTATTATCCCCTTTGCTAGCTATACCCATAGTCAAGCAATTGCGACCACTCACACAAGTTATGAAATTTCTCAAAATACTGCTCAATCAGTAAGAATAAGTTACGACCGCATTGGAGTGGGTGGTATTAAACTGTCGATGTCTGAAACACAAGTAAGAAAAATTTTAGGTAAACCTTTACAAGTTAGCAACAGCTTTCTTGGCGCCATTGGTAAAACTAGAACTCTTAAATATTCAGGGATTATAGTTGAATTGGGTGAAGGTTCCAAACCTGGCAGCTATGATGTATATCAAATCAAAGCTAACGGTTCTAACTATGCCACCCCAGATGGAGTCAAAATAGGTGATAGTCAAAATAAATTGATTAGAACATATGGTAAAATAAAACCCTCTAAAAGCGGTAATGTAAGCCGATTCAGTTACGGCATTGACAAACCCAGTCCTACAATATTTACTTTTACTGTTAAAAACGGCAAAGTTACAGAAATTGAATGCTTAGATGTTCTTTCGTAAAAATTTATAAACTAAACCAAATATAATTTGAAACCCTGCTTTATTTCATAAAGCAGGGTTTTTTGTAGCATAGGTCAAGATTACTGAGAACAGGAAGTAAGTCTGTCGCTTCTAGTAATTCAATGCGTTGGTCAGGGTGTACAACAAAAATACCTGCTTTTAGGAATGCTGCCGCGCGGGTTTGTGTTTCTTTCTAGGCGCCAAATTCCTAGAGGATAAATTTAATCTCTAGATATCCTCTAGGAAAATTATATTTTGTGAGCAGGAAGCAATTTTAAACTTCTTTTACTCTCTTTGTGACGAGCGTGGTTAATCCCTCGTTACTACGATTTGTCTGCGACAATGAATGCGTCATCCCAGACCATGTAGAGACGCGATTAAATCGCGTCTCTACCCGCCAATTTCCGTCCTTACGTGGGGTGTTACCCCTGATTCGCCAGCAGTATCCTTGTAAGAGAGGGGTTGGGGGAGAAGTTTTAAAGATGCCGTGAAAAACCAGAGAAGTCTCTGTGGTAAAATAAAATTCCCGACTTCTTTAAGAAAGTCAGGAATCTAAATATGCGTTATTTTTAGTTAATTCTTTTTAATAACAACTGTAAGGTGGCTTATGCCGAGCCTAAAAATAAGCAATTAAGATTAATTTGGACGAACACTAGGAATAGTAGGTAAGTTAACGCTTTCACCATTTAATAATGCTTTAACTTTGGTGTTCGGGTAAGTTTTCTGATTCCATTGTAAATTAGCAATTGCTTCTTCGCGTTTCCAATTTGGCTCAAATCCAACACGTACACCATCCCAGAATAACTCATAGCCGATTTTTTGACCGTTTAATACACCTTCAACTCGTTTATTAGGATAAGCTTGCTTATTTTGTTGCAAATTAGCGATTGCTTGTTCACGATTCCAACTTGGTTCAAATCCAACGCGCACACCATTCCAAAACAACTCATAGCCAATTTTTTGACCGTCGAAATAGCCTTCTATTTTCTTATTAGGATATGTCTTTTTAGTCCATCCTAGATGAGTAATTGCTTCCTGGCGCGTAGCCTTCTGTATGGTTCCAATTAAGGCGCCATCCAAATACAACTGGTATCCCTTGGCGGCAAGGAATCTGTCATCTGATAACATTGTACGATTTGGGAAATTCAAGGTAATCGGTTCTGTTTTACATGCTCCCGAATTACAAATTTGAATAGCTCCTTGCAATTGCGGTGGTCTTGAATATGAGGTGCATCCCTCAACTCGAATCTGACCGTTTGCTGTATTGATTGCACCGAAAACAGGACAATGGTCTCCACCATCAATCGAGACTTTTGGACTTGTCACCGACCCTGATTTAGTGTAAAGATTGTAATAACTTTCATCTGCTTCAACACAAATGTTTACTCCTGCTTGAGAAATGCAATTAACGAAGTTATTATTGGCTTTTGCAGGTTGCGCTTGGGAGAAGGTAAACAAAGGGGCGCCAAGGCTTACAAGTGTAAGAACTGATAACAGTGATTTACGATTTTTCATATTATTTTGTACAAACATAGTTCATATTCCTTATTTGAACGTAGGGTGGGCACTGCCCACCTTACTAATTAGACTAGGCAATCATTTTAATTACAGGCATATATATTCACTGCAAATCCTACCGTATTACCAAATTTATCGTAGGCGCCAGAAGGATTTGCAATATAGAGGTTACGAGCTTTTTTGATGTCACTTTTTCCATTAGCTGTGAGGTCGCGAAATATAGTTTTGTCTTTTAATACACGTAAATCTTCCATAACATTAAATTTAATTTGAGAAGGATTTACGGCAGAAGTTTCAGATACTTGCCAGCAAAGACCACTGTAGCCTTTTGGCATATTATCTGTACTAAAATTTCCACTTGAACGACTTTTTTGACCTCGTTGAGGTTCTCCTTGTGACCTAACAGTAGCTATTAATTGTCTCTGAGGAACGCTAGCAATTAAGTTTTGTGTTTGAGAGGATGATTTAACATTTGCAAAAACACTCGCTGATGAAAGTGCGCTAGCAGCAAATACCAATGGAAGTGCAACTTTGGTTAATGATTTAATAGACATGATTGAAACTCCTTTAGTTGTGTGTTGTAATTTGTGAGTCACAGGTCAAGCTAATTAATTTGAGCTTGCTTATTTTTCCTGTTGCTGCAATACACGTTTGGTGTTTCTGGTTTATGCACAAATTACAGAAATTTTTTTGAAATTCTTTTTTTGGTGATGTAGAGATGCGTTCACGGAGTGTCCCGCAGGGAATATATCACGTCTCTACAGCCAATTTCCAAGCAACACATAAGGCGCCCAATGTATGGGATGTCGATAATCTGGGTCTTGTAGTAACGACAGTTGCGCTTGTCGCAGTGCTTCTGCTTTCGTGATATTTTTTTTAGCTAACTCACGGTAAAATCGACCAATCAGGCGGGCGCCAGATGCATCATCCAAACTCCACAGCGAAGCGAGAGTACTACGGGCGCCTGAACGTACAGCAATACCAGCAAGTCCCAAGGCCGCTCGTTTATCTCCTTCGGCTGTTTCGCAAGCACTAAGAACAAGTAGTTCTATTGGTTCCGGTTGAATTTCTTCTCTACCCCGTAGCAATTCTCTTAATTCATTGACTTTTACTGGTCTATCCCAAGCTAGTACAAAAGTTTCATCAGCATTAGAACTAAACTGACCGTGGGTTGCTAGATGCACAACAGAAAATGGCAGCGTATCAACCTCTTTACGTAGTGCGGAACTAGTAAATGTTTGATTTAGTAGTACTTCGCTAGGAATTTCTGATTTAATAGCTTCTACTTCATCATTAACATTTGGTAACGAACTAAAACCATGTCGTGCTTCTGTAAGTCCAGCTACCAAAGTTTTAATTTTGCCTCGGTTTAAAGGTTTGGGACCGAGCAACTCTAGTCCAGGTGTCAACGCAATAGTATATTTCTCTATCAAATATTGTTTGCCATCATATAAAGCAGCCATCGGCACGTTCCGCAGACCACCGTCTAAGACAAATACAAGTGTTTTGACTTTATTTTGTAATAGTTCTGCTTCTAAAGGGCTAATCAACCAACTGTAAACTGTTTGTGCAAGCGATTTACCTTCTGGTGCTGTGTAGGGTTTCTCTAAAGACAACCGCAATTCTTCCAAAGTCTCTTCTACTTGACTTTGAGTCACTTTCACGCTGTAGTGATGAAGTAATCGCCCTTGTAAACTCACAATTACTTCGAGTTTGTCTTTAAGAATGATGGGATAAATTACTGCTGCTTGCGACTGCTCTATTTGCTCAACTGGAACTATTTGTTCCTGTATACAAGCCGAACGAAAGAAATTGTCTAACTCTGCCAGTTGTAAAGATTCAATTACTACACGAGCTTGTGTCAAGTTTTTTTGACTGGGTTCTATTTCCCCCGAATTTCCCTTAGATAATAGCGTTTCTACATATTCCCGATATAAAGGTTCTATACTTTCACGAAACGAAAATTGAATATCAGGGTTAATTGCTACCAAATCACTACGTAGTGATTTAAGCGTTGTAAAAGCAACTTTATAGGCGCCAGTTGCTTGCTCTACTTCTCCTCTAGCCCTTAAAATTCGTCCTAGCTGCCACTGCCATTGGTATACAATATCTGAGGCATTAATAGCTTGTGCTATTTGCAAAGCCTGTTGCGTTAAATCTTGAGCTTGCCACCACTGTTGATTTTTTTCATACACTCCACCTAAATAACCCAAAGCATAAGATTCTGCTCGTTGGTCACCTAAAGTTTTAGCTTGTTGAATAGCTTTAGCAAGTATTTGAGCCGATGCTTTTTTATTCCCATCTCCCAATCTCATCAGGCTTTGAGAAAAGTTAATAGTCGCATAAATAGCTACCCTACTACTTGGCAAATCAGTAAGCTTACTTAAAATTTGCTGAGATAAATTTTCAGCCTCAGATTGTTGCTTAGTTTCAATTAATAAACTCAATTTATTAATTTCAGCCTGAAGCTGTTTAACTCTACCAGAAGAAGTTGCGATTGCTTGCTGGTAAAATGCTAATGCAGCTTCTGTATCTCCTTGAGCGCGCGCAGTGTTACCCAAACTCAAAAAGGTAAGGCTCAGATGTTGTTTAAAAGTAGTATTTGTACTTTGTATTGTTATGATTTGCTGTAAAACGCGACGAGAATCATTCAAATCTCCCACAAGTCTCAGCACATTGCCCAAACTACGCAATCCTGTAATTTTTAATTCTTGGTCTGGTTGATTTAAAAGCGTTTGTTCTAACTCTTTTAAAGTTTTGCGTGCTTGTAAATACATCCCTAAAGCTTGTTGGGCTTGAGCTTGATTCAAATTGGCGCCAATTTTGCCAGAAAGAGAACCAGCTTTTGTATAGGCGCGTGTTGCCTGCTGCCAACTGTGCAAAGCTTGTTCTGTTTTACCTTGCGCTAATTGTAAACTGCCTTGGGTATTGAGTGCTTGGGCAAAGATTAATTTTCTAGAAACGCGATTATTAGAGTTCCGACTTGATTGAATGATTTTAAGACTTGAGCTAATTGCAGCTTCTGCTTGTTGCAACTGTCCCAACTGTTGATAAGCTAAAGACAAATGATTCAGCAGCATTGCTTGTGTTAGCTGATTCCCCAGAGCTTTCTCTTCGTTAAGTGCTTGTTGCCAAATAGTTACAGCTTCAGTAAATCTGGATGCTTGAAAAAGTTCTTTACCTTGTTGAATTAATACAGACAGAGAAGAAGTGCTAGGAGGAATAGCATCAACTGATTTAAATGGAAATGTGTTAAGTATGAGAACAATAATTAAAGCAAATATGAAGTTTTTAAGAGGATGTTTGAAAAGTCGAGCAAGGTATAAATTGTCATTCTGAGTGGAGTGCAGCGGAACGAAGAATCTAGAGTTTGAGCTATATACTGAGATGCTTCGTTCCTCAGCATGACACTCAAGGACACTTTTCAAACAACCTCTAACACCACTCCACCAATTACGGCGCCTAGCCAAATTCTTAATAGCTCTTCCTCCGTGTCCTTTGTGTCTTTGTGGTTCATCCATCTTCCCTCCGTAGAGACGCGATTAATCGCGTCTCTACTGTGCCTCTGTGGTAAATATAATTACATCATCTCACAGGCAGGGATGCCTGTGCTACCAACAAGAATTACATTTTTATGGCTATCAATTATCCATGCTTGAGCTTCGATAATATTAGTAGGTAGGGAAATATTATTTTCTGTTCGAGCATCACGCGATACCTCTATATTTTCAGTATAAAATTGTAAATCTTGCCAAACAGCATCACTACTTATCGGTTCGCTAGGGTTAGGTGGCAAACCACCCCTACCAGTAATTACAAACTCACTTTTTTTGCTAGCTGTTGTTACACCGAGCGTCCGACAGCTTTGAGCAATTTGCTGAGAAGCATCTACCAAATTTGTAGGTAAAGGGATAAGTCCGCGACTAGGGTCTACATCAGGTGTATTAATATCTATAGTTCCATCAACTCCCAGTTCTGAACTCGCATTAATATCGCTTCTTATAGTTAACTCGTCGCGTGGTGCAATTCCAAAGATACTTTCAGCTTTGATATTAATGCGTCCTCCCGAACCTTTAAAAGCATTGGCGATAATGTCGTTGTCTTCTTCGTCAACAGCAACTAGAAAATTTGTATCAATATTGATATTGCCACCATTACCATTATTCAAAGCTCTGGCATTAATTAAACTTTGGTTCCGCATCAATATATAATCATCAGAACGTAATCTAATATTGGCATTACCACCAGAAGCTGTTTCCGCATCAATTCTACCTTGATTTAAAGAAATAGTACCTGCTGCTACCTCTAAATTACCGGGTTGACCGGCGCCTGTACCACTAACACTGATTTTACCTGTATTTTCGACGAACAATTTCCCCGTTGTAATTTGCAAATTTCCAGCATTGCCATCTCCAAACGAACGTGCAGATAAATTTGTGACGCTCGAACCACTAACTCCTGTACCGACAACTCGCACTGACTCACTAGCATTGACTACTAGGCTACCAGCATTACCTTTACCTCTTGTCGATGCGGATATTTCTGCTCCATCCCTTACAATTAGCTGTTTGGTATCAATTCTAAAATCTTTGGCATTCCCCGTAGCGCCACTACCAACTTGATTAAATAATCCACTGGCAATGCGATTATTTGCTGAGGCGCCACCAACTTCTACCACATCTCTAGCATTAATAACTAAAATGCCAGTATTACCAGCACCAAATGTTGAAGCAGACACTTCGGCGCCATCCCGAACAGTTAGTTTACCTGTACTAATACGTAATTCTCCACCCGAACCTGTAGCATCTGTATTGACTTGGGCAGAAAGCCGACTAGCCAACTCTTGATTAAAAGAAGTACCAAACACATCTACAGATTCAAAAGCATCAATAGTCAAATTACCAGCTTTGCCAGCACCAAATGTTGAAGCTGATATTCTTGCCCCATCTCTAACAGTTAATTTGCCAGTTGTAACCAAGATATCACCAGCATTACCTGTAGTATTAATTTCGCTCTGCGATACCAAACCACTGGCAAATACAGTATTTCCTACTTTTCCAGTTCCGCTAATTTCTACATTATCTGTAGAGATGATTGTTATATTCCCACCCCTACCCGCACCAAAAGTTGCAGCAAAAATGTCAGCTCCATCACGAATAACTAATTTACCAGTATTAATCGTCACATTTCCTGCATCTTTGGCGCCAAGTGTAAAAGCACTGAAACTGCTTGATGAACGCCCATTGGGGGTAGTACCAAGAAGTTGTACTGACTGTGGGGCATTAACAATGAGATTTCCTCCACGTCCATCACCAACTGTGGCAATACTAAAGCTTGCGCCACTTCGGAGAATCAAATTAGGAGCGTTAATCGTCAAATTTCCAGCATCTCCAGTACCTTCTGAATCTACAAAAAATCCACTAGAAGGCTGACCGTTAACTGTTGCACCAATCACTTCCACCGACTCGGCATTAACCAACAAATCTCCTCCCCGTCCTTGGTCAAATGTAGCAGTCGATATCCTTGAACCTTCTTGAACAGTTAATCTGCCTGTATTAATAATGACGTTTGCTGCGGCGCCAGTTCCGAGCGTTCGAGCAAACAGCCCACCAGGATTACCCGACCCTCTAATACCCGCCAAGTCTACAGATTCAGAAGCATTAATTAATAAACTACCACCTGGATTGGCACCCAAGGTATTCGTTAATAGTCGAGACCCTGCGGTTAGAGATACCCGTCTACCAAATAAATGTATATCACCAGCTCCTTCTCCACTAGTATTGACAAGGGCAGCTTGGGAAAGAAAAATATCGCCACGTGTAACGGTTTCAGGAAAACTGAATTTTATGCTATTGTTTTCCAAGTTTGTTTCTAATATTCGATTTTCTCGTATAGAACCTAATTCAACCCGCCCTGCTGTTGCTTGTAAAGTGGTGCCTTCAATAAAAATATCCCCTCCTAGTAAAGCCAAAGTTTTACCTGTAGGTACTAGTAATCCAGGTGATACTGTTTGCACTTGAATTGGTTTGGCATTAAGACCGAATTGTAGACCTAGCGGGACATTAACAGTCAATAAAGGTGGAGTTTGAGGATTGATGACACTAAAATCAAAGCCATTGTTAAACACCAAGCTATCTGCTGTACTCGCCACAAAAGAACCTGCAATGTCTAAGCGTGCATTTGCTCCAAAAATTATACCGTTGGGATTAATTAAAAACAAATTCGCATTTCCCAACACCCCTAGCGTTCCTAAAATATCAGAACGGTTACTACCTGTTACGCGCGTCAGGATATTTTCAACTCCTGCTGGATTGAAAAAATAAACTTGTTGACCATTATTAATATTAAATTCTGTGAAGCTATGAAATAAATTGGCGCCTCGTACTGCACCCCCATCAATACGTTCTCCTATTTTTCCGCCAACATCAACCCCCTGTAGAACTGACGATGATTCACTCAATAATGAGTTATCAGGTTTAATGTCAGCAAGGACAACTGTTTGTCCGAGCCACATTACTAAGCAAAAATTTAAAAATGTTAACCCAAATACAAAAAAATTACTACGAAGCACAAGCTTTAACAATACTGAGTGCTAAATATATTAGCATAAAAAGCAAGGGAAAATAGCAAGCGTATCACAGCATTTTTTTTAAATACAGTTGTATAGGAATTTCAATTATAAATTTACTTCCTTGATTTGGTTGGGATATACAAGAAAGTTTACCACTGTGCTGTTCAATGATTTGATAGCTAATTGATAATCCTAGCCCAATACCGCTACCTACGGGTTTTGTTGTAAAGAATGGGTCGAAAATTTTATGTTGATGGCATGGTTTAATTCCTCTGCCGTTATCAGCGAAAGATATTTGAATTGAGTTGTTTACGACTGAAGTCGTTATTACGATTTGTTTGGGGTTTTGTGAGCATACCTGTAACTCGTCGATGGCATTAATTAGTAAATTCATGAATACTTGATTTAGTTGACCTGCAAAGCATTCTACTAAGGGAAGTATGCTATAATTTCTAATAATTTCTATCTGGGCGCCAGTACCAGACGGTTTTAAGCGATGTTGTAATAGTGAAAGAGCGCTTTCTATTCCTTCGAGAATATCAACTTTTTTGATTTCGGCTTGGTCAAAACGTGAAAAGGTTCGTAGGGAAGTTACTAAGTTGCTAATACGTTCGGTGCCTGCTTTTAGTGAGTCGCAAAGTTTAGGTAAATCATCAAAGATATATTCAATATCTGTTTGTTCAATTTCTTCTTCTAAGCTTTGTGTCAGGTGTGGACATTGATTTTGATAGTTTTTAAATAAATGTAATAATGTTTGAGTATAGGTATCAACATGAGTTATGTTGCCATATATAAAGTTAATCGGATTATTAATTTCGTGTGCAATTCCTGCAACAAGTTGCCCCAAACTCGACATTTTTTCACTTTGAATAAGCTGTGTCTGAGCAAGTTTTAGGTTATTGGTGCGCTCTTGCACTTGTAGTTCTAA
Organism: Calothrix sp. PCC 7103; assembly: GCF_000331305.1. Lineage (GTDB taxonomy): Bacteria > Cyanobacteriota > Cyanobacteriia > Cyanobacteriales > Nostocaceae > Dulcicalothrix. The sequence continues at coordinate 4,782,850 of NZ_KB217478.1, forward strand.
GTTTGTATTTAGCGCTTGTACTTGTTGATATAAATGATATTGTACAACGGCTGTTGCAAACCTCTCACTTAGCGCACTCGCATATCGAATCTCACTCTCGCTCCATACTTGTGCTTGATTCTGATTGTAGATAAAACTCGATAATAAGGCGCCGACCTTGTAGACCCTGATTTTAAGTATTATTAGTGTAACATGAATTAGTAAAAGTAAAGTTTAAATTTCTAACTAACTTGATTTAATAAATTAAATGAAAGTAATTAATAGTTTTGTTTATAGCTATTATAGAGACACCCTTTGTTAGACAAGTGCTTTAAATCAAATTTCATTGGCATCAGCTAATTAATACGTATTTATACTTATAAACAAATACGTAGAGACGTTACATGTAACGTCTCTACATAACGTTTCTACATAAATTTTATTATGATTACGTTAGCGAACATGATATAAGGCAGAAAAAATTATTTACTGTATTTCTTAAGATAGATAATTTGTGGACTCGTATTTTAATGACATCACTCTTTAGAGGTATCGAATTTGAGAATTTACTCGTGGTATCAAGAACAAAGCACTTAGCACGCTCATTTATGCCGCAATATTTTGGTAAACTGCCTACTACCGACCAACCCTGGACAAAAATCGGTCAAGTTCAAGCTTGGAAGCAATACGATAGAACTATTATTTTTGATTGCGGGGAATCGAAGTTTTCCATTACTATACTGGCGCCTAATTTATTACGAGTCCGTTTGGCGCCACAGGGTGAGTTTACATCGCGTCCAAGTTGGGCAGTAACACGTGATGATTCTGAATGGGCACGAGTCTCATTCGAGGTGAATGATATAGATACACAAGTCCAAATAAAAACAGAATCTATACATATATATATAGATAAATCTTCAAGTAGAATTACTTGCTTTGATTTAGATGGGCGCCCATTTGCTACTGATGCTACCACTAATATGGGTTGGAGACTTGGCGCCGTTGCAGGATGGAAGTGTATTGAAGCAGACGAACATTTTTATGGGTTTGGTGAGCGTACTGGGTTACTCGATAAACGCAGCGAAGTCAAAACAAACTGGACTACAGACGCTTTAGATTATAATTCGCTCACTGACGAAATGTATCAAGCCATTCCATTCTTTATAGCGCTGCGTCCACATGTTGCATACGGTATATTCTTTAATACCACTTTTTGGAGCCAGTTTGATATTGGCGCCGAACAACCAGGTGTATGGAAAATGGAAACGCGGGGAGGAGAATTAGACTATTACATTATATATGGCCCCAAACCAGCGCAAATACTCGATACATATACCCAACTTACAGGAAAAATGCCATTACCACCAAAATGGTCAATCGGCTATCACCAATGTAGATGGAGTTACGAATCTGAAGAAGTAGTACGCACACTCGCACAAGAATTTAGAACTCGTCGCATTCCTTGCGATGTTATTCATCTAGATATTGACTATATGCGAGGTTTTCGGGTATTTACTTGGAGTCCTGCACGGTTCTCTAACCCAGAAAAACTAATTAGTGATTTAAAAGAAAATGGCTTCAAAGCTGTAACTATTATTGACCCAGGAGTAAAATACGAACCCGAAGCTAACTACCACGTTTTTGATGAGGGTATTAAGAACGATTACTTTGTTCGCCAAGCGGATGGTAGATTATTTCATGGTTATGTGTGGCCCGATAAATCTGTATTTCCTGACTTTTTACGTGCGGATGTTCAAAAATGGTGGGGTGATTTACATAAGTCTCTTACTGATATAGGTATTGCTGGCATTTGGAACGATATGAACGAACCAGCAATTAATGACCGACCATTCGGTGATGGTGGTGTTCATATCTGGTTTCCCCTCAATGCACCACAAGGAAAAGAAAATAATACTACCCATGCAGAAGTTCACAACCTGTATGGTTTGAATATGGCAAAAGCTAGTGCCGAAGGTTTAATTAAACATCGTACTAACAAGCGTTCGTTCATATTGACACGTTCTGGGTTTGCAGGGGTGCAGCGATACTCTAGTGTGTGGATGGGTGATAATCAATCCCAGTGGGAACACTTAGAAATGTCTTTACCGATGCTTTGTAATATGGGGCTTTCGGGAGTAGCATTTGTTGGATGTGATATTGGTGGATTTGCGGGTAACGCGACGGCAGAATTATTTGCGCGTTGGATGCAGGTGGGAATGCTGTATCCTTTGATGCGGGCACATTCAGCGATGAGTACCGCGCGTCATGAACCGTGGATATTTGGTGAAAGGGTAGAAAATATTTGTCGTGAATATATTAATTTGCGCTATCAATTAATACCTTTCTTTTACACTTTATTTTGGCAAGCAGCGACAATTGGGGCGCCTATTTTACGACCTTTAGTTTACGAATATCCTAATGACCTAAGAACCTACACATTATCAGACCAAGTATTATTAGGTTGCGACTTAATGGCGGCGCCAATATATCGACCGGGAGTAGAGCATCGTGTTGTATACTTACCGAGTGGTACCTGGTACGATTGGTGGACAGGAGAAAAATATGTAGATGGCGCCACTCATATTTTGGCACATGCACCATTAGAACGAATGCCATTATATGCGCGTGCGGGTGCAGTTATTCCCATGCAACCAGTCACACAATACATTGACCAACATCCATTAAACGAGTTACAACTGCTAATTTTCCCAGGAAACAGCGAATACACACTCTACGAAGACGATGGAAACAGCTTTGAATATCAAAAAGATATTTACTCCACAACAAAAATTAACGTATTCATCGAAGCAGAACAAGTTATTGTAAAAATAGCAGCAAGACAAGGAAAATGGAAACCAATCAGGCGCCGCATTATAGTAAAAGTACAAGGATTAGGCGAACAAAGCTTTGAAGACGAAGGCAAAGAAAATTTGTTGAGATTCACAAAAACCAGGTAGGTTTCCCCATCATTAAGTATAATAACCTTCAAGTGAACCCAAAGGAAACCTGGTTTATAAACGAAGCGCAAAAACAACAAAAACCGTTATTGTAAATTCTGCGTAAATACAAGAAACCCGGTTTCTTTTGGTAAAGATTTAAGATTGTCGTGCTTAGTGCCAAAGAAACCCGGTTTCAGGGGTTTCTTAAACAAAACTAGGTATAATGGATTTACACTCACCAACAATAAGAGTAGGTAAACTATCAAGACTATCATTTGGACATAAATAGCCATCAACCTCAGCACCAATTTCTAAAGCTTGGTTAGCACGACACCAACAATATTCGACGCTCATTGTTTCAAAGTCTTTCAAATACTGAACATAATAGCTTTTGTCAGTACTATATTTCACTAATACTTTGCAACGCTTATACGGTAAAGAAAATTTAATTTGTGCCAACATACCAATATACCTACCAGTTATTGATTCGCTACGAAACTTACCTATATTGCTTGCTTCAAGCGCTTGAAAAATCAGCAATATCAAGTTTGATATAAACTCGTGACTTTAATAGTTTTATTAAGCCGAGATAAAGGGAACACATTTCAAAGTTATAAGAGAAAACTTTATGAACAGCACTAGTATATATACTGAATTTAAGTAAGGGCGGATATTTGTAAACCCGCTCTACGGTAATATCAAATGGGTAAAGTTTATCTTGTCGGCGCCGGACCTGGAGATGTGGCATATTTAACGGTAAAAGCTTATAAACTTTTACAATCCACAGATGTACTAATTTATGATGCACTTGTTGACGCGGAGTTATTAGAGTTGGTACCATCAGATTGTTTAAAACTTGATGTTGGTAAACGTGGAGGAAAGCCGAGTACAGCGCAAGCTTCCATCAACGAGTTGTTAGTGCAATATTGTCAACAGGGAAAACAAGTAGTACGGTTAAAATCTGGTGACCCGTTTATATTTGGACGATGTACTTCTGAAATTGAAGCATTAAAAGCAGCGAATTGCGAGTTTGAAGTTATACCAGGTCTTTCTTCAGCATTAGCGGCGCCGACCTTAGCAGGCATACCTTTAACTGACCCAGTACTGAGTAGATGTTTTGCAGTTTTTACAGCGCATGAACCAGATGCACTGAACTGGGAGGCATTAGCGGCAATTGAAACATTAGTTGTGCTGATGGGTGGAAAAAATCTACCAGAAGTAGTATATCGGCTGATAAAATATGGTAAGTCGCGCATAACTCCTATTGCTGTGGTACGTTATTGTGGGACACCCCAACAGGAAATCTGGACGGGAACGCTTGAAACAATTCTAGAAATCACAGCAAATATTTCACTTTCACCAGTGGTAATTACAATTGGTGAAGTAGTTCAACTCAGGAAGTATCTTCAAGCTGACAATGTAAAGACCGGATGACCAAGCGATAGGTAAGTAGCACTCACACATTTATGCCTACCAACATCTCTCCCCTTGCAACAACACCGCAGCCAGCTCTCCCTCTTGCTAGCAAAACAATTTTAGTTACACGTGCAGCAGGACAATCAAGTCAATTTGCCCAAATGCTGATTGACTGTGGCGCCAATGTTATAGAAATGCCAGCACTTGAAATTTGTCAACCATCTTCTTGGCATTCCTTAGATAATGCAATCGCAAATATATCAAGCTTTGATTGGCTAATCTTAACTTCCACCAACGGAGTAGAATATTTCTTCGAGAGATTATTCGCTAATGGTGGAGATGCACGTTCATTGAAAAATGTAAAAATCGCTGTTGTTGGAGAAAAAACATCTCAAAGTTTACAAACGCGAGGATTACGTGCGGATTACATTCCCCCTAATTTCGTAGCAGAGTCATTAATTGAAAACTTTCCAGAAGAACTTACAAATAAAAAGATTTTATTTCCGCGCGTTGAAAGTGGTGGACGTGAAGTCTTAGTCAAAGAATTGGGTACAAAGGGTGCAGAAGTCATTGAAGTAAGTGCTTACCAGTCATGCTGCCCTAAAAGCATTCCTGCTTCGGCAGAATTAGCACTGCAAAGTGGTACAGTAGACATCATTACATTTGCTAGCTCCAAAACAGTGCAATATTTCTGTGAACTAGCAAAACAAGTATTCGGCGACAATTCCATAGATAATTATTTAGAGGGTGTATGTATTGCCTCAATAGGCCCACAAACATCAAAAAGTTGTCGTGAACTTATCGGACACGTAGACGTTGAAGCAGTCGAATATACCTTACCCGGATTAACACAAGCCCTAATTCAATGGGGAATTAAGTAGGGTGCGTGACGCTACCAACAAACTTAAAACGAAGTTCATAACCTGGTAGCATCACGCACCTTACTCACAGAGCCAGAAATGACAAATCAAAACATCAAATGAAACGTATAATTGGACTAACAGGCGGAATTGCTACAGGAAAGAGTACAGTAGCAAACTATTTAGAACAAACTTATAAATTACCCATATTAGACGCTGACATATACGCACGCGAAGCAGTTGCCGCTAATTCTCCCATATTAAATAAAATCGCACAGCGTTATGGTCAAGATATATTATTCAACAATGAATTAAATCGTGCAAAATTAGGCGAAATAATATTTAATAATGAATCAGAACGACTTTGGGTTGAAAGTTTAATTCATCCCTATGTAAAAGAAAGATTTAATCAAGAAATAATTGTATCATCTAGTAATATATTGGTTTTAGTGATTCCATTATTATTTGAAGTAGGAATGACTGATTTAACTACAGAAATTTGGGTTGTAAGCTGTTCCGAGTCGCAACAAATACAAAGATTAATGCAGCGCAATAGTTTAACTTTAGAACAAGCGCAAGCTAGAATTAAAAGTCAAATGCCACTTGCTGAAAAAATCGCGCGTGCAGACATAGTATTGGATAATTCACAGAACTTGGAAACGCTTTTAAAACAATTGCATAACATTTTATCTTAAAGCACGCATCTACCAATTGGCATAACTTTATTTTAAGTATCTGCATTCTCTAACACAATATTGATGACTAAGTATAGTGTTAAAGAGCGCAAAAAGTTATTTGAAGCTATTGCTTTACAGAAATTTTACATTGATACAAAAAAAGTATATACTTACTTTAAGTTTGTCTTGCGATTTTATTCTTTAATAAAGAAGTAATACCATTTGCTTTTATTTATAACCTCGAAAGAAACCGAGCATTATCCCATCATGGTTATAACGGCACAATCTACACAATCTATAAGTAGGCTCCTTTTTAGCCGTTACAGTAATCGCGGAAGTATTTACTTATTTGCTCCAATGGTAGACTTTAACGTCATGGCTGAAGTTGGTGATACTCCACCGTAACCGCGCGCTTCGTCGTTAGAAATAATACGAGAAAATCAATAAATTACATCTAAAGTAAGGAATTTTTTGCCTTATACGTAAAACCTAACCCCCTAACCCCCTTCCCTTATAGAGAAGGAGGAAAAGAAAACATACACTCCCCTCTCCTTACAGAAGAGGGGTTGGGGGAGAGGTTATTAACACGACTGAAAACTCAGGAATTAAATAATGCCTGTATGTGATATCTATTCAAGGAGTATCACCATCTTAATCTGCAATGAAAAATGTAGTTGAACAGAAATTTAGTTTTTTAAGAGAATATTGTCATGAAATTTCAACTTCTTTCAAAATGGGAACGTTTTAAAGAGCTTTTATTAATTACGTTTGTTGGAAATATTCCCACAATTTTCTTCGGTGTTAAGCTCAGGAATATTTTATATCGTGCTATTTTCGCGCGCATAGGTAGCTCAGTTTTTATTCAAGACAATGTTGAATTTTCTGGAGCTAGTTCAATAGAGATTGGGAGTGGTGTATATATTTTTAGAGGTGTTTATATAGATGGAGGAGGATACAGCGACAAGAAACTTTCCCTAGAAAATAAAAACAATAAAATTTGTCTAGAAAATGGAGTTGCGATTGAGCGTAACGTTAACATAGGAGCGTTAGGCGGCACGTTTATTCATATCGGTCAAAATACTTTTATTGGGCCTGGTACTTGTATTGCTGGGCCTGGAGATATAAAAATTGGTAAAAATTGTCTAATTGCAGCGCAGTCAGGAATATTCGCGAATAATCATAATTTTGCTGATATGGAGTTGCCGATAAGAGAGCAAGGTATAACTCGTCGGGGAATTGTAATTGAGGATGACTGCTGGCTAGGTTCTGGAGTCAAGGTATTAGATGGAGTTACTATTGGTAAAGGTAGCGTTATTGGTGCTAATTCAGTAGTTACAAAAGATATTCCCCCCTTTTCGGTTGCGGTAGGTATCCCCGCGCGAGTCATTAAAAAGCGCGGAGCGAAAGACCTAATTAACGCTTAATAAAGTTTAAGCTGTGCCAGCACCAATGCTGGCTTTAATAACTTTTGCCGCTTGCTGAAAAAATCGCGCGTGCAGATGTGGTAGTAGATAATTCGCATTCTTTAGATATGCTCTTGAAACAAGTGGATATTTCAATCAAAACACGTGAATACAAGACTTACGCATAAAATCTTATAAACTCGGTTTATGCAACGTAAGTTCTATTTCGATGGGGAACTTGGATTTTCAAAAATGCGTCTTTAGTATAAAAACGAATATGTGATAAAAGTCCATATATAAATATAGCTACTCCTAACTGTTCTAACAACTCTTCTAAAGTAACCTCAAGTATATAAAAGATAGACTGTCTCGTGTACACGCTAACAATATAGCCCCCTACTAATTCACAACCTATTGCACCAGCGATGTATGTTGCACCAGCTATCAAAAATAAGTTTCTGGTGTTTGCATTCAGATTAGTTATAAATTTGAAAAATACTAGTAAAAAGATTAATACACCAATGCCTGCGGGAATGACCCAAGCGAAATATAAAAAGCCACTAGTTCCAAGGGCTGTCCGTACTGGTTCTACCATGCCTTCATGCAGACTAGCTATTTCATCGAAAGACAGAAAAGCAAATATAAGTGATAGTCCTCCCCAGTAAAGAGTGTACGAATCATGTCTATTCTTTTTAATGTAAGTTATAAAACTTAAAATGATTGAGCAAAAGAGTAATGCTAATGCTGAGTACACAGCGGGTATGTTCAGTTCTCCATCAAGATTGAATGCAGCAACAAAAGTATCACGTAAGAAAAAGTCGGGAAGATACCGCTGACTTAAGCTTCCAATCAGACCTGTAGATACAAGAAAAGATATTATGGTTACAAAAACTCTGAAAACAGGTTTAGGAGAAAGATTAATAGTTAGATTTTCAGACTCTAAAATTGTTTGTTGCTCGAAGCTATTTTTTAAGTTCTCTTTGAAATATGTAATTGTTTGTCGTTTAACCCAGCCTTGTTCAACTAAAATGGTTTCGAGACTTTTTTTGCTTATCTGCTGCTGCTTAACTACAGAACATAATTCTTTTTCGTCAATCAGACCTGCTTTGGTCAAACTCTCTGCAAGTAACTTTTCCACATCAATCTTATTTTCTGCCCTGTTCATTAAAATCTTTCTCCTTAAATAAGATGTTTGGGGTAGATGCAATTTAAAACTCATATTAATAAATGTCTTATTCGATACTTAACCTATTATGGCGTTAAATAACTAGTTAATAATAAAGCCTTAATAAGCTCTTAACCTTTTAGTGTAAAGATATCATGTAATTAATATTTTGTCTATTTATATACCGCACTTAGCAATAAATTTACTTGTGTCTATTTATATACCGCACTTAGTAATAACTTGACTTGTGTCTATTACTAAATACGGTACTGTCTTGTTAAAATTACTGATAACACAAGTATCAATTTTTTTTGAATTTAGACAAAATTACTACGTGCAAGGGTAATATTATTGGTGCTGGTTTAATTGTTGCGAAAGATATTACACCTCATTGCAGTTGCACTGAGTCTTGTAATATTAACCTTTGAATAAAGAAATAGAACTTTTGTTCTTAAAACTAGTATTATCCAAAGGTAATTGAACTGTAAAAGTGGTACCCTTACACAATTCACTCTCTACATTTAGCTTTCCTTTATGTACACTAACTATAGCCTGAACAATAGGTAAACCTAAACCTGAACCACCAGTGCTGCGAGAACGGTCACTCGAAACACGGTAAAAGCGGTCAAAAATGTGAGGAAGTTCCTGAAGTGGAATACCAATACCTGTATCCTGAACTTTAATTACAGCGTAGTAGTCACTTCTATTTAAGAAAATTTTTACATCTCCTCCTGTCGGCGTGTATTGAATTGCATTTACAATTAAATTAGAAAACAAACGATAAAGCTGGTTGGCATTGCCAATAATATTTAAGGGTTGATGCGTGTCCTCTACAGATGTTAATGTTATTTCTGCGGCAGTTGCCATTGCTTGAAATTCTTCTATTAAATCACTAATTATGTCGTTTAAACAGCATTTTTCCTGTTGTTTAAGTTCTTTAATAGACTGTTTCTCTAAACGTGCTAGCATAAGTAAATCAACAACTAAAGTTGTTAGTCGCTGATTTTGTCGGTGGATAGTTTGCAAAATATCGCGCGTTTCTTCTTCATTTAATTGTGGAGATAATAACGCGGACTCTACAGTGGCGCCTGTTGCAGCTAAAGGAGTGCGTAATTCGTGTGCTGCATCGGCGGTAAATTGTTGAATTTGTCTATAGGATTGATAAATAGGCTGCATTGCTAATCCAGATAACCACCAGCTAGCAGCAGTAATTATACCCATCGCTATTGGCAAACCTAATACTAAAACTAATTTTACACTATCAAGATAATGATTAAATTCTTCTAAACTTCGCCCAATTTGCAAGTAACCCCAATCACCATTATATCGAGTGTGTAAATGCATTGTTAATTGATGAAATTCATTGCCTTGTCTATCTTTAACAAATTGCCAAGTTTTTTTATTAAAATTAGTGGATATCAGTTCTGGGTAGTTGCCTGCTGTCGCAATTAAACGTCCAGAAATATCGAAAAAACGAATATAGTAATTACTTTTGTCAAAAGCACCAACAACATGACGTTTAGTGTCTGGTTGCTGTTGAATACAGTTGGCGCCTATGCACATACTCAAATTTGGAAATAACTGCTGTACAACAGGTTCCAAACGTCCAGGTGTTGGCAACTTTGGTTCAATAGTATCATGTATAGTTCCAGCGATTGACTCGATTTCATTGTCTAAAGCTACTACATGAGCATGAAACACTGAAGAGTAAAAACCGAAGGCACATAAGCTTAAAATTAAACCCATTACAACGGCATAATATAAAGCTAGACGAATGCGAGTAAGTCGGAACAATCTATTTTGATTCATTGCGCTCAATTAAGTCGATATCCCATACCGTGTAAAGTTTCAATAGGGTTATCACAGCCACTATTTAATAGTTTACGACGCAATAAACGTATTTGTGCTGCAACCACATTACTTCCTGCCTCTGCACTAACTTCCCATACTGCCGAGCGAATTTGTTCTGTAGTAACAATTTGCTTTTGATGTTTCATCAAATATTCTAAAATTTGAAATTCTTTATTAGTTAAAGGTATTACCTGTTGATTCCCTGTTGCATCACTACTAGCAACTGAATTATTCGCATAATCTAAAGTTAAGTTGCCGACAGTAAGCTTTGGGGGTTGAAATAGGGGAGAGCGACGTTGCAATGCTCGTAATCTTGCTAGTAATTCTCCCATCCCAAACGGTTTTACTAGGTAATCATCGGCGCCTGCATCCAAACCAGCAATTTTATCTTCCATCCTATCCTTAGCTGTTAGCATCAAGATAGGTAGAGAATTTCCTTTTAAACGTAGTCTTTTACACAATTCTAAACCAGTAATACCTGGAAGCATCCAATCGAGAATAGCTACAGTATACTCTGCCGAGCTATTTTCTAAATATGCCCATGCATCTGTACCATTCATTACCCAATCAACCAAGTACTTATGTTGGTTGAGAGTGCGCTTGATAGCAGCTCCTAAATCTGGCTCATCTTCGACTAGCAACACCCGCATATCAAAAAAATATAATTACATTTAGTAGTTTGGCTCTTAACAATGAAATCAAGATGAAATTTTTATTTACCCCTTGACTCTCCAGTAGACGGGAGAATTCACAATAACATTAGTTATTTAAAGGGTGATTTATATGACACTTCAACTAAAAGTTCCGAACATGGCTTGTTCTGCTTGTGGCGCCACTATTACAGAGGCGATAAAAGCGATTGACCCGACTGCAACAGTTCAAGCTGACCCGAAAACAAAGTTAGTTAATGTTGAGACTCAGGCGCCTGAAGTGGCAGTTAAAGAGGCTGTTATTGCTGCTGGTTATTCGGTTGGGTAATACCTGTTATTTAAGGGCGGGCAAGGATGCCCACCCCACAAGATTTTTATCCTACAAGATTTTTAGTGGAGGAAGATATGGAGAATGCTGCTTTAAAGCTGCATGGTATGAGTTGTGCTTCTTGCGCGCGAAGTGTTGAGGAAGCAATTAGTTCTGTAATTGGTGTGTCGGAGTGTATTGTGAATTATGGCGCCGAACTGGCAACAGTAAAATATGACCCTCAACAAACGAATGTAACGGCTATTCAAAAAGCTGTGGATGAGGCTGGTTATTCTGCTGTACCATTGCAACAGCAAAGCCCGATAGCACAACAGGATGAAAGCGAAAAGCGCAGACTGTCAAGAGAAACTAATGAATTAAGCCGTAAGGTAGTTGTTGCAATTATTCTCAGTGGAATAATTGTTATTGGTTCTATACCAATGATGACTGGGTTGCATGTACCTTTTATCCCTATGTGGTTACATAACCCTTGGTTGCAACTAGTGCTAACAATTCCTATTCAATTTTGGTGTGGTTTATCTTTCTATCGCAATGCATGGAAAGCTTTTAAACGCCATGCGGCAACTATGGATACTCTTGTTGCATTGGGAACTAGTACAGCATTTATTTATTCGCTATTTCCTACCTTTTTTCCTAGCTTTTTTATCTCTCAGGGTCTTAGACCAGATGTATATTATGAAGCTTCCTCTGTTATCATTGCTTTGATATTATTGGGAAGACTCTTAGAAAGTCGTGCGAAAAAAGAAACAAGCGTTGCTATCCGTAAATTAATTGGTTTACAAGCCAAAACCGCGCGTTTAATTCGCAATGGACAAGAAATTGATATTCCTATTGAAGAAGTGCAAATTGGGGATGTAATCTTAGTTCGTCCTGGTGAGAAAATTCCTGTCGATGGTGAAGTAGTTGATGGCACATCGACTATTGATGAATCTATGGTGACTGGTGAAAGTGTACCTATCAAAAAACAGCTTGGTCATGAAGTGATTGGCGCCACAATTAACAAAACTGGCAGCTTTAAATTTAAAGCTACGCGAGTAGGAAAAGATACCGTTCTCGCCCAAATAGTTCAGCTAGTTCAACAAGCTCAAGGTAGTAAGGCGCCTATCCAAAGACTAGCAGACTCTGTAACAGGGTTTTTTGTACCAGTAGTAATTGCAATCGCAATCCTAACTTTCATTATTTGGTTTAATATCATGGGTAATCTTACCCTTGCTTTGATTACCACAGTAGGAGTATTAATTATTGCTTGTCCTTGTGCGCTAGGTCTAGCAACTCCAACATCAGTAATGGTAGGAACTGGTAAAGGCGCCGAAAATGGTATTTTAATAAAAGGCGCCGAAAGTTTAGAACTAGCGCACAAAATAAAAACAATAGTTCTAGATAAAACAGGAACTATCACCCAAGGCAAACCTACAGTTACAGATTTTATTACCACTAATGGAACCGCAAACGGTAATGAAATTAAATTACTACAATTAGCAGCATCACTCGAACGCAACTCAGAACACCCACTAGCAGAAGCAGTTGTGAGATATGCTCAAACCCAAAATGTAGAAACGCGACATGTCACGTCTAAATTTGAAGCAATTGCAGGTAGTGGTGTACAAGGTGTAGTTGATGACCACCTAATACAGATTGGTACGCAACGTTGGATGTCTGAGTTAAATGTGAAAACTCAAGTTCTGTCCAAGGAAAAAGAACGTTTGGAGTATCTTGGTAAAACCGCCATTTATATCGTGATAGATGGTAAACTTCAAGGGCTGATGAGTATTTCTGATGCAGTTAAACCCACATCTGCCCAAGCTGTAAAAGCATTGCAAAAATTGGGTTTAGAAGTAGTAATGCTTACAGGAGACAATCGCCGTACCGCAGAAACGATTGCTCACGAAGTTGGGATAAAGCGCGTTTTAGCAGAAGTTCGCCCCGACCAAAAAGCTGAGACTGTGAGAAAATTACAAAGCGAAGGAAAAATTGTCGCAATGGTGGGTGATGGTATAAATGATGCCCCAGCATTAGCTCAAGCAGATGTAGGTATAGCCATTGGCACAGGAACAGATGTAGCAATTGCTGCTAGTGACATCACACTTATCTCTGGAGATTTACAAGGTGTAGTGACGGCAATTCAACTTAGCCATGCAACAATTCGTAACATACGTCAAAATTTATTCTTCGCCTTCATTTATAACGTAGCAGGAATTCCAATTGCTGCTGGTATTCTTTTTCCATTCTTTGGCTGGTTGCTCAATCCAATTATTGCAGGCGCCGCGATGGCATTCAGTTCAGTATCAGTATTAACAAACGCATTGCGTCTACGTAACTTCCGACCCAAAGTAATTGCATAAAAAGGGGATATATATGTCGATTAAAAACGTAATTATTGGCATTGCTTCTTTAGGATTATTGTTAGGTGGCGCCAGCAACGAAACAGTAGCACAAATGCACCATCCAACCCATACATCTGAAACACAAACAAGCTTTCAACGTCTTGAACAACCGCTATGGATAAAAGGAGTAGTTACAGCTTCTGGTTTAGGATTAATTGGTTTAGAAATATGGTGGTTTCTATTGAGTAAGCCTAAATTTAGAAAAGCACAAGCTCATGACGGCATTCAATAAATTACAATCGTAGGTTGGGGAGGCACCGCGTTGCCGGGGTTCCCCCGGTTGTAGCGCGTGCCGTTGGAGGCTTTGCGCTCACGTAGTGTTCCGAAGGAAAACCCAACATTACTATATTAAGATACTATAAAGGTGCGTACTATGCTAATCCAAGAAAAGACAATACAAATAGGCGCCGTTGCCAAAGAAAGTGGTGTACCAATAAAAACCATCCGTTACTACGAAGAGTTAGGATTGCTCAAAGCATCGGCTAGAACTGAAGGTGGGTTTAGATTGTTCAACTCTGATGTTCTATCTCGTTTGCATTTCATCAAACGCGCCCAAAGCCTTGGTTTAAGCTTATCAGAAATTAAAGATTTTTTATCAGTTCATGACCAAGGTGATTTACCTTGCGACCATATAAAAGCTAAACTGCAAGATAAAGTGGCAGCAGTTAATAAGCAAATTCAAGAGCTTATGCTGTTTAAGCAGGAGCTAGAAAGTCTTCTTTCAGGATGGGAAGCGGTGACAGAAAGTCCGGAACAAACAATTTGTCCAATTATTGAAAGAGATTAATTTTATGATAAATGGATTAAGGGCACAACCAGGAAAACCAACGGGGATAGTTGGTAGAATAGTCGGTTATATAATGGATATTTATAACCAAGAGGATAATCATTGGACTGTTTCATTGTTAGATATTAGCGAGACGAGCAAAGTGCTTGAAATTGGTTTTGGAACAGGTTTAGCGATTGCTGATGCTGCAAATAAGATGAAATATGGATGTATTTATGGCATTGAACTTTCTGAAACTATGCAGAAAGTAGCTCAAAAACGAAACCGAAACGCCATTAAGTCTGGTCGTGTTAAACTTCAAATGGGTGATGTGATGTCATTACCATTCGAGGACAATTACTTTGACATTGTTTACTCAATTAATTGTATATATTTCTGGGAACCGCCAACTCAAGGTTTGACTGAAATACATCGCGTATTAAAGCCAGAAGGAACTGTCGCAATTACTGCCCGTAATAAAAACGATGAAGTTTATCTCCGTTGGAAACCAAACACGGTTAGAGATTTACTCCTATCTTCCGGATTTATAAATGTAAAAATTCTCGAAGGCTTGAATCCCAAGCATCCGATTTATTGTGCGATTGGAAACAAGCCTTAAGAGTCATTACTGATTAAAATTAAATCGACCGTTTACTTTATCACCACTAATATCCGCATTAATTCTTACTTGATATTGACCAGCGGCGCCTTTATCTAATTTCGCAGCATAATGTTTACCTTGAGCATCATAGGTTAGTGGAACAGTATGAAGTTTCCCATCCAGCGCCTGAATATCTGCCGTAACTTTTGCGTTGGAAACAGTTTCGTGTTTATCGCCTGTTAGCAGGTATAAATCTAAATGAGTGGCGCCGTCTTCTTTTTCAGGTACTAACTCTAAATGGTACTTCCCAGTCTCAACGACTTGACCGCCTTTGCGACTCTGAGAATGGTCAGTATTCTTGTTGCTATTTGCTACAGTTTCTGTTTTACCTGTAGTTTCTGTCGTACTACTATTTGTATTGCTGCTATCTGAAGCTTGGTTGCTACAGGCGCCTAAAATAAACAATCCTGCACTAGCTAAAACTACAAAGACTACTAATTTAAATGATTTCATTGATTTACTCCTCATTAATATTATTAAGCATTATTATTTAAACCTACCTAGGATAGTCGGTTGGTATATGCTCATGTTCGCGGATAGGTGCTATATATAATGTCTCAGACCAAGATGAAATTAAGATGAAATTTGTGTCCAAACCTCAGATGCCGCAAGGCCTGTTAACGGGTAAAATATAAACTTTGTCATGCTGAACGAAACGTAGTGCAGTGAAGCATCTTAGAGATTCTAGCCTGCGGCAAATGCTCCGCATTACGCTACGCTCAGAATGACAAATTGTACTTTGGCAAAATTGGGATGCTCCCCAAAATTTATTACAACTACATATGCATCAAAAACTGCTCCTCTTTAACTTCGTTTATTTTCTTTGGAAACAAATACTTACCAAACTTTGCATACAAAGCAGGTAAAACAACTAAAGTTATGGCTGTCGAAGTAAACAAACCGCCAAAGACAACTATAGAAAGTGGTTGTAAAAGTTCTTGTCCAGGGCCACCTTGTAGTACCATCGGCGCCAAACCCAAAGCGGAAGTTAAAGCTGTCATTAAAATCGCATTTAATCTTTCCATCGACCCTTTAACTATAATATCTTTCAACGGCATTCCTTCAGCATATTTACTATTGTAATTATCTACTAGTAATAAACCGTTGCGAGTTGCTACCCCAAACAGAGAAACAAATCCCACTAAAGACGCTACATAAATAACTCCTCCAGTTAAAGCTACTGCAATTACACCTCCTACTAAAGCAATTGGTAAGTTAATCATAATCATGACAGCAGAAGGGATAGATTTAACTGACATGTACATCAGTATAGTGATAGCAACAAACGCGATGATACTGAAAATAACAATATTTTGTGTAGCACGTTCTTCTGCTTCAAATTGCCCTGCGTATTGAATAAAATACCCTGCTGGGATTTGAACATTGCGTTTTACTTTAGCTTCGATATCATTGACTATTGAGCGTAAGTCTCGACCTTTGGCGTTTGCTGAAACTACAATTAAACGCTCAACTTTTTCACGATTAATTGTATTCGGTCCAGTACCGTCTTGAATTATTGCAACATTTTCTAAAGGAATTTTTTGCCCATTCGGAGTGTCAATCAATAAATTACGAATCATTTCTAAATTTTGCCGCGCGTCTGGTTTCAACCATACTACGAGGTCAAAGGATTGTTGGTTTTCTAAAATTTGAGAGACGACTTGACCGTTGAGTGCAGTTTCAATAATGCTAGAAATATCTCCAACTGAAAATCCATAGCGACTTGCTGCGTCTCTATCAAATTTGATTTGAATTTGCGGTACTGGAATTTGAGGTTCAAGCAATAAATCAACAACTCCATCAACAGTTTTCATTTGTGCTTCTACTTGTTCCCCAATTTTCCGAAGTTCTGCTAAGTCGGCGCCGAAAATTTTTACCGCTATAGCACTACGAACTCCAGATAATACTTCATCCATCCGGTGAGAAATAAATCCGCCTATATTAGGCGCCGCACCTGGTATTTTATTAAACTCTTGACGCAGTTTTTCTAAAGTTTTCGAGCGATTTTTCATCCCTTCTTGGCTTAGTTCAATATCAACATGTGCCAAATTAACACCTGCTGCATCTGCATCTCCTGCCGCGCGTCCCGAACGTGTTTGAATAAACTTAAATCTACGGTCATTTTTTAACGCTTCTTCAACTACATAACCAGCTTTTGTAGTTGCTTCTAAAGACACACCAGGATATAAACTCAAAGTATTTACCATTGTTTGCTCTTGAAACTCTGGCAAAAATGCTCTACCAAAAGAAGGAATTATTGCAATGGAAGCCACAGTTAAAGCTAATGCAATACCAATAATTAATAATGAATTCCTAAAAGAAAAATTTAGACAGTTACTATAAATGCTCTTACATAATCTTGCTAACCAAGGTTCTCGCTTTGTTACCTTGATGTTGGGTAATAAAATTGCACATAATGCTGGAGAAACTAGAAGTGATTCTAAACTAGAAATTACTACCACCACTAAGTAAGAAATACCCATCGGTGTAAAAATTCGTCCTTCCACACCTGGTAAGGTAAAAATTGGTGAGAAAACAATAATCCCAATAATCGTGGCGCCAATTAAAGATTCTCGTACTTCTTCAGAACCTTCAAAAATGATTTCTAACGGTGGTAAAGGATTAGAAGCAGTTTTATTTTCTCGTAATCGTCTATAAGTATTTTCACCATAAACAATTGCATCATCTATTGCTGTACCAATTGCTACTGCTAAACCACCTAAAGTCATAGTATTAAGCCCAATACCTAACCATGAAAGCGCTAATAGTCCAAACAGTAATGTTAAGAAAAAATCTAGTAAACATACTGTTAGAGTACGCCAATTCATGAGAAAAGGAATTAGAATTACTCCCGCAATAATGCTGCCTTGAATCAAAGATGAGCGGACATTTTTAACCGAGGAATCAATATAACTATCTTGACGAAATGTAGTAGTTATTTTGATATATGAGGGTAAACCAGCTTTAATTTCTTGCATTGCCGCTTCTACCGCACGCGATACAGTCGGAGTATCAGCAAGTGGCTGTTTATTAACCATTAAAATAATAGCTGCTTTGCCGTTAAAACTACCATCACCGCGTTTAATGGCGCCTCCAATTTGCACATCAGCAACATCTTGCAGTCTAACAGGTACACCATTACGTGAAGTAATAGTAGATTTTTTCAGGTCTTCAATTGATTCAATCCTTCCAATTAAGCGAATTAACTTTTCAGTATCTGGCGTAATTAAATAACCACCAGGCGCATTAACATTAGCTGCTTTTGTAGCGTTAGTAACTTGCTCTAAAGAAACATTAAAAGCTGCTAACTTCGCTGGGTCAACTAATACCTGATATTGCCGAGTATCTCCACCAAAAACTAATACTTGACTTACACCTGGAACTGCTAACAGACGATTTGTAACTTGCCAATCAACAATTCGCCTAATTTCCATTAAAGAAGTGCTGAGTTCTGAGTTAGTCGTGCTAAGTGTGGTAAAAGCGTATTGGACAACCAAACCAACTGGTGAAGTAGTGGGAGAAATTTGCGGTGTTTCAACTCCCGGTGGCAATTTACTTGTAGCTTGTTGTAATCTTTCGGTAACTAGCTGACGTGCTTGATAAATTTCTGTACCCCAATTAAATACTACCCTGACCGCAGAAATTCCCGGCGCCGAGGATGAACGAACAGCCGTTACTCCTGGTGTACCATTAATTGCGCTCTCAATTGGTAAAGTTACTAAAGACTCTACTTCTTCCGGCGCCAGTCCAGGTGCTTCAGTTTGAATCTCAACTTGTGGTGGTGCAAACGGTGGTAACACATCCAACGGCATCTGAGGAATCACATAAAATGTCCACAGTGAAACTATAACTGTAGCTAAAACGACCAACCAGCGTCTGTCAATCACCCACCTTACAATGTTACTGAGCATTTTAGATTTTTGTAATTTGCACTCGCGACCAGAAAATAACAAGTGGCGCCTATCTATAGTTTTTCAGGTGGTAATGAAATTAAGATGAAATTTTGAGAGGGTTACGACTATGAACAAACCAAGAGTTTTTGCTGATTTCCACAACGCCGATGCTCAAGGTCGCTTACGTCTAAATTGTACTGGAACAATTGAGGATTTGGCTCGACAAAAAATTTGGTTGCAAGAAGCTCAAGAATTAACACTATATAGTGAAGATTTACAAGTTGATGGAATTGTTAGGTACTCTACCGAAGAAAATGTTTGGGTCGCTGTAATTAATTGGGACGAGATTCGAGAGCAAGAAAATTACCTAATTCAAGAAAGCAAGCTGAATCGATAATTTCCTCTTATAAAGTTTGTTTAAAAAATCAATTTGTTTGATTCAAAGCTTTACTTAAGATGCTATACAAATATCTTCTAAGTGTATCTTCAGCACCAGGATAAGCTGGCAAAGCCTCAATTTCTGAATTTGAATATGATTGATAGCAACCTGGGTAAAGAATTCCAGCATAGTTAACAACTTGGTTGCCCTTACTATCTTGAATTGCATCGTGATTAGTATGCATTTTTTGAATATCAACAGCTTTTGACATACTTTCATAAGCTATGTTTTCTTGCAAAGTGGCGATAGTATTCATTAATTCCCGAAACCATTTATCTGCATAAACTGTGTTGCGCTCTCTCAACCAGGAGTAAGCAGCATCAATTTCAGCTTTTGCCGTCTGAGTCACCCTAACTTGAAATACCATACTTCTGCCGCATTTCTTCCTCAAATTCGCTGAGGGTAGTAGTTCTACCAGCCTCTACATCCTCTAACCCTTGCTTAATTCCAGCCACAGCTTCTAATCTTTCTAACGTGTCTAACAGCTTTTGGTAGGACTGGGCATCCTGAACTACAAGTTCTGCTTTACCATTAACTGTCAGTACTACGGGTTTTCCTGTTTCCTTCATTTGTTCAATAAATTCCACTGTGTTGCGCTTAAAGCTTGAGAGTGAATGGATATCTCTACTAATGTTCAGCATAGGATTTTTTATGCATTAAATTTGCACTAAATTTAATGTTAGCAGATTAGATATTTTGTGGAAAATAATACCAGAAGCACAGGCGGGACACCTATGCTACGTCACCCTTCAAATTTAATGGCGCCAAACTCACTCCTCTCTTAACTATGCATCTCTGTAAAGACGCGAGGAACCGGAGCGTCTCTACTGCGTCTCTGTGGTAAATAAATATACTATTAAAATTTATTTCCATAAACGAGTAGGTAAGTTGGGTTCCGGCGAAGCGAAGCCAACCTACTGCTTGTCATTATCTATGTAAACCTCACTTTCAAGATTTAAGATTTCTTCATTAGCACTGTGTACTTTAAAAGAGTCGCGCGTTCGACGACTCGACCAATAACTACCTGCTGCAAAAGATAAGCCAACTACTCCTATTCCTCCAACTCCTAATAACCACAAGGGTATTGGTGAATTATTAGTTTTTACTTGAGTTTCTTCTGCGTGGGAATGTTTGTCTGTTGTACCACCCCGTAAAGATTGTGTATAAAGTTGCGGCGCCCGTTGTATAACTATTACATCGCCATCGAACAAACCGCTTTTGATTTCTACCATGTCACCAGATGTTTGTCCTAAAGTAACTTCGGCAGCTTGGTATGCATTACCATTTTGTATATAAACAAGTTTTTTACCGTTTGCATCAACTACTGCTGCTGTGGGGATAGCAGTAACAGATGTACTCGTTTTGTCTGTAAGAACTTCGAGTTCAGCAAACATTCCTGGTTTAAGTTGTCCAGCAGCGTTTTCAATTTCGGCTTGCACTGGTACTACTCGCGTTACTCCAGATACTAATGTTCCAACGCGCGATATTTTGCCAGAAAAGGAAGTGTTTGGTAAACTCGCAACTTTCACTCTTATTCTTTGACCGACTTTGATTTTACTTAAATCTTTCTCATAAATATTCGCTGTGGCAAACACTCTACTATCATTAATAATCGTCAATAATTTGCCACCTGCATCGTTAAAAGTTTGACCAAGGGTAACTTCCCGGTCGGCAACTTTACCTGATATCGGCGCCGTAACTGTTACCAAACCCTTTGCATTAGGCGCATTACCAATTTGTTGCAGTCTCGTTTGGTAAGTGCTATCACTGATGGTTAAACGTTTTTTTGCTACTTGCAATGCTGATTGTGCCCGCTTGATTTGAGCTTCGGATTCAATCACATCTCGTCTAATATTCGCTGTAGTTAATTTAGCTCGCGCTTCTGCTAATTGAGTTTGAGATTCAAGTGCATTACGACGAGGTAAGGCGCCTGCATCCGCTAGCTGTTTATCTTTAGTATATTTTTCAGTAGCAAATGAGACTTGGCTTTGTGCTTCAGTAATTTCAGCATTAGCTATTTGCACATAGCGTTGATAATTTTGTTGAGCTAATCTTAAATCTGTTTGTGCTTGTTGTAATGAAGCCGTCGCGTCTGCACGTTTTTCTTGAGATTCTACGCGCAATGTCACTAAATCAGGACTTGTTAACACTGCAACGGGTTGGCCTTTTGTAACTGTGCCGCCAGGTTCCACTAGTAACTCAACCACTTTGGCGCCTGAAGAAGGAGTAGTAACTTCTACTTTTTGACTGGGTAATGTTTCAATTTGTCCACTCGTTTTTATACCTACTGCTAAAGGTTGACGTTTAACTAATTGAGTTTTAATACCTAATCGGTTAGCAGTTTCAGCATCAACTTGTACAGAACTGGGGGTTGCTGTATCACCACCGCTTTTAAATTCATTCCCATGTCCACCATGTGCCAAAACAACTGCTGGACTTGCCAGTAATAACAAGTTGATGAGCGTGCCAGAAAGACGATGAATTGCTTTTTGTGTACGGTTAGAGAGTCCCATCGCGCGTTTGCAGTGTCCTTTGGTTATTAGGGTGCGCGTGTTGGGGAACTCGCACCTACTCGTAAGCTTTGCAGATAGATATGAAATCAAGATGAAATTGATTCCTACCTGTTTACTTTTTATACCAAGCTTGGCGCCACTGCTCCATTTGTTTAATCTCTGCTTCTTGGCTAGAAATAATTGCTTGAGCAAGTTTTTTGATTTCTGGGCGCTTAGACTTATTTAAAGCGTGTGAAGCCATGACAACAGCCCCCTCATGATGAGGAATCATCGCATTAATAAAGCGCAGGTCAAATTCCGCATTACTCTCACCCAAATCCATGTCCATCCGCATTGCTTTGATTTGTTCGGGAGTCATCGCCATCATATGTTTCATTTCGGCGTGCCAAGCTTGAGGTTCATTGGGTGCTGTTGGATACCATGTCTTGCGCCACTGTTTTAATTCAGCAATTTCCTTATCTTGAGCTTTTATAATTTCGTTTGCCAGCTTTTTAATTTCGGGACGCTTGGATTTTTGCAAAGCATATGAAGCCATAATAACGGCGCCTTCATGATGAGGAATCATCCCATCAATGAATCGCAAATCGTAGTTTATATCAGCTGGACCTAAATCCATGTTGTGGTTCATGCCGCTATGATGCATCCCATTATGATTCATATCCCCTTGAGCCACCTGTGTGTTAGTAGCTTCGGTTGCAGTAGTATTATTTGATTGAACCTGGTTTTGGGATGCTGTTGTAGAACAAGCAGTTAGCAATCCTGCTGTTGAAGCAGCTATTGTAAGGCTTAACGCTATCAAGCCTGTTTTCAATTCAGTAATTCGCATAAGTATTTGATTGAATTCATCTAGAGTTTTGTATATGTCGATTATGAACTCTCCAGTTAGCTAGAGAGTCAAGTCTTTGTTCGGTAATTACTGCTTAATAAGCGCGGTATATATCAAATTTTAGGTATATGAGGTACATACATAATGCCCAAAACCCTGTAGAGACGCGATTAATCGCGTCTCTACATACATCATATTGACACGCAATCTGCTGTATATAGGTGTCGCAGTGTCTATAATACTTAGGAACGTGGATTTATTAACTTACAATTCTTGTTTATTGGCTAACTTAGTATTTAAAAGTCTTTAAACCAAGTTTTGCACCTTATTTAATCCACATTCCTTAGTCTGCCTTCTAAATATGAAATTAGGATAAAATATTAAGGTTAATTGTCCGTTTTGGTAGAGACTTTACATGTAACGTCTCTACAGTTTGCGATTCTTAATTAGGTAAAGTAAGGTTTGTGTTTCCTGGTAAGCTTCGGTTTTTTCTTGTTGCTGAAAGAGAGTTACAGCTTTTTCTAAATCAGTAATAGCACTCTTACGATTTCCCAAAGCATGTTGTGCGAGTCCTCGATTACCGTAAGCATCTGCTAAGTTGGGATTAATCGCTATGGCTTGGTCAAATTGTACTATAGCTTGCTTATAATTTGCTTGTCTGTAACTAAGAAGTCCCAAATTATAATAGCCATCAACAAACTTAGGATTTATTTTGATAGTTTGATTAAAATCTGCAACAGCAGCGTTTATATTTCCCGTTTCGGCATATATTGTCCCTCTCAGATTATAAGCATCAAGATGTCCGGGATTTAAATTTATAGCTTGACTTATATCGGCTACAGCTCCTCGAAAGTCTCCAAGCTGTGCTTTTGCTTGCCCTCGCAAACAATATGCTTCTGAATATTTAGGGTTTAATTGTACTACCTTGTCAAATTCTGTAATGGCGCCGTTAAAGTTACCTTGGGCAAGTTTCTGCACGCCTTGATTGTATGATTGTTGAAAATCTGCTGCTTGTACAGGTGTTGCACCTAACACACTACTAATTAAGAAAATTGCAAAGGTTTGCTTTACATAGTTCATGGCATATTTCTCCATCCCGGAGTGCAGTCACGCAAATTGTATCAGTTTTTTTTAATGATTGAACAAATATGATATTTGAATAGTTATTCAACTATTGTATTAGAATAATGAGTTAACAGCGTGTCTTGTGTAAAGTATTTATCAATACCTATGAGTAAAACTCCTTCCCTCAAATTTCAGCAATTTCGAGTGACTGGTATGGACTGTGGAAGCTGTGCTTCTACGGTTGAAGTGGCTTTGCAGCAGTTAAAGGGAGTTACTGAAGTCTCAGTCAGCTTTTCTACAGAAAAAGTGAAGTTATTCTACGACCCAGACTTAATTGGGGAAGAAGCGATTTACGACCGAATTAAAGCTTTGGGTTATAAAGTTGAAATTCCTGAAGCGGTAAGTAAAGCACATTCTCACACCTGTAGTTGCGACCATGAGCAGCATGAACACAAGCATCATGCTTCTAATGTGGCACTCCTGGGCGCCACAATGGACGCGAAAATTGCTGGTATGGATTGTGGAAGCTGTGCCAAAACTGTAGAAGCTGGTTTGAGACAACTTATAGGTGTGCATAGCGTCAGTGTTAATTTTGCAACGGAACGGTTGCAATTGTCGTATGACCCACAGTTAGTACAAGAACAAACAATTTATGACCGTATTAAACAATTAGGTTATACGGTTGAACAGTCTTCTGAGCATAGTCATACACAAGGTTATACACAAGACAAGCCCAAACCTACACAACAAACGGCAACAAGCTGGAAATTCTTTTTTTACAACCGTCGTGGGCAAAGTGTAATTTTGGCGGGTATTGGATTGGTTTTAGGTTTAATAGCCCAGAATTTACCATTATCGATTTGGGTCGCACGCGCGTTTTATGGCATAGGAATTATTATTGCTGGTTATCCTGTAGCGCGTGCAGGTTTATTTGAGTTACGTTTACGGCGTGCTGATATGAATTTACTAATGAGTATTTCAGTTATCGGCGCCATTATTCTGGGAGACTGGTTTGAAGCAGCTTTAGTTGTTTTCCTATTTTCCTTGGGTAGTACATTACAACTTTTTAGTATTGGTCGTACCCGCAATGCTATTCGCGCTTTAATGGATTTAACACCAGCAAGCGCAACTGTAAAACGTAATGGTAGAGAAGAAACAGTAAATATTGAAAGCGTTCAAATTAACGAAGTTATTACAATTCGACCGGGACAGCGCATAGCACTAGATGGGTTGGTCATTTCTGGTAGCAGTGCTGTTGACCAATCGCCAATTACAGGAGAATCGATACCTGAAGATAAAGAAATTGGTGATACAGTTTATGCAGGGACAATGAATCAAACGGGATTTTTAGAAGTCAAAGTTACTCATACAGCAAACGATACTACAGTTGCCAAAATTATACACTTAGTCGAACAAGCACAAGAAAGTCGGGCACCCTCGCAGCAATGGGTAGATAAGTTTGCAGCAATTTATACACCAATTGTTATTTTAATCGCGTTAGCCATTGCTTTGATTCCACCTCTAGCATTTGCCCAATCATTTAATGTTTGGGTATATCGAGCGCTGGTGATGTTAGTAATTGCTTGTCCGTGTTCGTTAGTAATTTCTACTCCTGTTTCTATAGTTAGTGCAATAGGCGCCGCAACTCGTAACGGCGTATTATTTAAAGGTGGTCATGCACTAGAAACAGCCGGAAGATTACACACTCTGGCATTTGATAAAACAGGTACAATTACGCGCGGATTACCCCTTGTCCAAAAAATTTATAACACCGATAAAATAAGTGCAGAAATGGTGCTGTTAATAGCTGCATCTTTAGAAGTGCAATCTGAACATCCTTTAGCAAAAGCGATAGTTACAGAAGCAAAAAGTAAATGTTTGGATTTGGTGGCGCCTGATAAGTTTAAATCATTTACAGGACAAGGAATTTGGGCAAGCTTAGGAGAACAAATTTATGTAGTTGGCAACCGTCGTCTATTCAAAGAAGTTGGTATTCCAATTTCAACTCAAGCCGAATATATATTAAATCAAATTGAAACCCTTGGACAAACACCTGTATTAGTAGGGAATGACAAAGAATTTTTAGGCGCCATAGCATTAGCAGATGGATTAAGGTTAGAAACAAGCGAAGCACTACATCAACTCAAACGACTTGGACTAAAACAGCTAGTAATGCTAACGGGAGACAGAAATACAGTAGCTCAACAAATAGCTCAAAGTGTGGGAATTAACGAATATCGCGCTGAACTACTACCGCAAGATAAATTAAATGAAATTCAGCAGTTACGAAGCACTGGAATAGTTGGTATGGTTGGCGATGGTATAAATGATGCCCCAGCATTAGCTGCTGCCGATATTAGTTTTGCGCTAGGTACAATTGACATTGCCTTAGAAACCGCTGATGTAGTGCTTGCAGGAAGTGACCTGAGAAAACTTCCTTACGCAGTTGAATTGAGTCGTCGTACAGTATCCGTCATTCAACAAAACGTAGCGTTTTCATTATTAACCAAAGGATTATTCTTATTATTAGGTACATTTGGCATTGTTGGACTAGCAGTTGCAGTCTTAGCAGACACAGGAAGCTCTCTCTTGGTGACAGCAAATGGAATGCGACTTTTTCGTAATAAGCACTTTAGTGCTTAATCTGATAAAGATTTTTACCACAGAGACACAGAGTTCACAGAGAAGAGAGCAAGGGAAATGAAAAATCGGCGCCTCTCTCCCAAAATAATGGCATAAACATAATAGATAAATATATGCCAATGCTGCAAAACGCCTGCATATTTCTTACTGTAGGCAAAACAACACGCATAAATTTTAAATAAAGAGCCGCAATCTGAAACAAATTAGCGTTTTTATTACGAAGGTATCTTAAGGATATACATTATCAGCGATTAATACTGGGGTATTATTAAATTCAGATTCAAGTTCCCTTTTCTCATTTAAATCCAAATCCAGCTTATAATCTCGTTCAATGTCAGCAACAATAAATGGACGAACTTTCCCCATAATTGCTACAGTCTGACCTTTATTTATTGCAACTCTTGGTGGTTGTTTGAATAAAACTAGCAAATCTTCTCCACCAATTAATTGGTCTTCATCTAGATTCATTAGAACTCGGTTTTTAATATTTTTGACTTCACCTACTACTGCAACCGTTCGACCATAATATTGATTTGGTTGTTTAGTGACTTGACCGGGTTTGGGAGCTAACGCGATATAGCGCGCGATAATTGCAGGTTGGTTGATGTAATCTGTATAGTATTTATCTTGTATATTCAATTTATAATCGCGCTCGATTTTTTTAATATCGAGGTTGCGAACCTGACCTGTCACCTGAACTTCTATATTTTGAGATGACGGTAAATCAAAAGGTACATCTGAAGCATTAAGAACTACAATAGGTTTGCCACCAAAGAACTGTCTATCGCTAACAGTAAAGGAGCTTATACCAACACGGCGAATGACTTTACTTCTAATTGTTACATTTCTACCAGTAAAGTCATCGCTATCACGTATAATTTCGGTTGTATTAGTAATTTTTGAGGTTATATTTTTGTCGCCATCAAAAAACCCGCAGCCTCTGGTTAGCATCGCTAATATAACGAGTAGAGCCAACATTCCTGCGTCTCTAATTCCTTGAGGTGTAATATCGTGTTCGGAAGCATCCTTAACTTTGTTATCTGTTTTTGGAATCTGGTTCATGAGTCAAGCCATATTATAAAAAATTTATTCAATCTATTTATTTTGTATACTAATGTGCTTCATTGCTGTTTCTATCTTAAGAGTGGTTTTATGCTAATATCAGATAAAAAGTTAGGATGTTAATGCTTATTATACTGAAAAAATAGCTGAATTCTTACAAAAACTTGAAGAAGATACTACCAAAAATTAAATATTATCCTGACATTGCATATAACTTATTTACTGATTATTTTGTAATTAAATTAGTAACAATTGCTAATATAAAATCTAGCTGCAATAGTACTTCAATAGTCACAAATAATATTAAGATAATTAAATAACAGATTATTTACAACCTATGACGAAACCAAATTCACCGATAGAGCCAATTAAACAGCCAATCAAGCAGGTAACTTCTCATCTTTGGTTCGAGCGATTGGCAAGACTAGGATATGCAGCAAAAGGCTTAGTTTATCTGATTGTTGGTTTGCTTGCGATGCAAGCAGCTATTGGTTCTGGTGGTAGAACTACAGATACTAGTGGCGCCTTGAAAGCAATTGTTACACAACAAGAAGGAAAGTTTTTATTGAGTATTGTAACGCTTGGAATTGCTGGGTACGTACTTTGGCGCCTAGTTCAAACTTTTTTTGACCCAGAAAATCGTGGACAACCAATCAATGCCAAGCAAATTGCACGGCGCCTTGGTTATGCTTGTAGTGCTATAGGTTATGCAGGTTTGGCATTTACAGCAGTTAAACTAATTATGGGTTTAGGAGGTGGTGATAGCGAAACAATTGAAGATTGGACAATATATTTTCTAGATCAACCCTTTGGGAGGTGGTTGGTTGCACTGGGAGGAATAATGGTAATTGGTGTAGGTATTGCTTTTTTGTTTCAAGCATATAAAGCAAAATTTCGGCGCCATTTGCAACTTCAGCAAATGAGTTCAGCTGAAAGAGTATGGACGGTACGCTTAGGTAGACTTGGGATTGCAGCTCGTGGGTTTGTTTTTGGCATCATCGGCAGTTTTTTAGTTTTAGCAGCAATTCAAATTGATGGTAGTAAAGCTATAGGTTTGGGTGGTGCATTGGCTATTTTGGCGCAGCAACCTTTTGGTGCTTGGCTTTTAGGTGCAGTTGCCTTGGGTTTGACTGCTTACGGTATTTATTCATTATTAGAAAGTCGTTACCGACGAATTGCTAATCTGTAACTGTTTGATTTTCCGACCAAATTGGTAATTGGTGTACTTTTGTATCGTTAACTCTACAGTAAGTGGCTTTAGTTTTTCCTATTTTTGCTTTACCAAAATATCCTTCGGCACCGCTATGAGCATGAGAACCACTATTAATAACTGCTATTAATAACTGTATAACGTCCTTGCCGTTCTAGCTTGATTGAAAGAAGAACCAATTGTCACAGGCCAGCGCGAAGCAAATAAAATCGAAGTAATGTCCTCGACCCAATCTGGATTACCTTGAAGATGACATACCAATTAGCCAGGGCTTACATATTAGTACTCGCCAAGCTGCAATAATTTGCTTAATCGGTTGGCTACTAATTGAAATTTTAATTGGCTTCGTGTAAGTTGTGGAGCAACAATTGATATAGTATCCCGTTATTGATTATTTGGATTTGTGTTATTAGTCCGAACAATATATTTAGCCGCAGGTAAATTACTAGCAAGTGGCTCTGCTCTTCCTTGAGCAACCAATGTTTGATAAATTAAAGCCGCAGTTTCAGCACGGGTAGCAGGTTTCGTTGGATTGAGAACTTTGGGATTGGGATAATTGACTACTATATTTGATTGAGTAGCTGCTGCAACATTAGCAACAGCGTATTGTGGAATCTTGTTAGCATCAGCGTAAGTATTGGTAATGATGAATGATGCTGGACGATTGAGATTTGCTGCTTGATTACTTGTTGTTGATGTTGATGGGGTAGGTGTTGCAGGGGTAGGTGTTGCGGCTTCGGCTTTGGACTGTAATATTGGTTGCATCAAGCTAGTTATTGCAATTGGAACAAATACAGGTCTTCTAGCAGTTCTACGTCTAGTTGCTTGATTTGTTGGTACTGTAACTGCTGATGTACCACCCGTTATATTTAAACCTTTTGTTAAAGACGTTATCGCTTCAACTTTAGAAACAGGTTGTTGTGGACGAAAATAACCACCAGGGTAGCCAGTCATAAATCCTTGTTGGTAAGCCTCTTCAATCGGACGAGAAGCCCAATAACCCGCAGGTACATCTTTATATACGGCGCCACTTTGAATTTGACGAATTGGCTCAACATCAAAAGCTTTGCGAACTATTGCGGCAAATTCATCTCTATCAACCGACTTCTCAGGTCGAAACGTACCATCAGGATAACCAGTTATGATATTTCTTTCAGCTAAACGTTGAATATATGGTTGTGCCCAGTAGTTGGATGCAACATCAGGAAAGGTGGTTTGGCTTGAAGTTTGGGCATGACTTTCTAATGCTCCTGCCGCTAGTACAATCAGACATAAAGCAGGCAAAGGGGCGCCTACTGACAAAGTTTTAAGTAGATTAGTCATTTAATTTTCTCCACACATTCAGATTTTAATTAATAGTAAAATGTTTCGTTCATTTATTTATCCACCTGTAGTGAGATAAGCCTAAACATAAGCGTTTCTTAAACTTTCACCTCTTTAATTGTAAATTTTTTATTGAGTTAAAAGGTTTCATTAGGTTAATCCCCGACTTTTCCACTATTGAGACTTATACTATAAAGTTATTTTATTATATTTAACTAACAGTAATATTTCATTTGGAAGATGAACGTAACTAAAATAATTGTTTAAATAAAGAGAGGTGGAATATAGAATACAAGGAGTCTTAATATGGTTTTGTTCAGATTAAATGATTTTGATACAAATTTTCACAAGGATGTTGGCGGACATAGTATTGAAAACTATGATGTCTATTCGGATATTAGAAATGATAATGATAAAGTTGGCAGTATTAAAGACCTTTTAGTAGACGAATCTGGCAATCTTCGCTATCTAGTTATAGATACAGGCTTTTGGGTTACTGGTAAGCAAGTATTACTTCCAATTGGTCGCTGTCGTATAGATGATAGTAATCGTCGCATTTATGCTAAGGGGTTGACGAAGGAGCAAGTTGAGTATCTACCAGAATTCGATGACCTTGAGCGGGTAAATTACGATTATGAGGAAAAAGTACGTGGAGTGTATCGTACTTCTTTGGTAGAAGCACCTTTAGAAAATGTAGTATCATTAGATACAGAAATACCTTTAGAAGCATCGGCGCCTTTGGAACTTCCTCCTATGAATAATGAAATACAGCGAGAAAGAACTATCCACAGGGAAGTATCTGCTTATGCCGAGCCGTCTTTTAGACCTATTCCAGAACCCGTGGTGGCGCCGAAACCTGTTTACAACCATGATACTTACACCTATCATCAAGAGCCAGATTTGTATCAAATGAATGAGCAGGAACATAATACGCTCAAATTGTACGAGGAACGGTTAATTGCAAATAAACAACGTGTCAAAACAGGAGAGGTGACGGTTGGTAAACACGTTGAAACTGAGGCTGCACGAATTAGTGTACCTGTTGAAAAAGAACGAGTTATTGTTGAACGCACTACACCTACCGATACTAGTAAAGTAGTTTCTAACAAAGAAGCAACTTTCGGAAACAAAGAAGTCATACGGATGCCTATCTATGAAGAAACTCCTGATATTCAAAAGCAAGCAGTAGTTCGAGAAGAAGTAAAAGTTAGAAAAGTTGTAGAACAAGATACAGTAGAGGCTCAAGAACAAGTCCGTCGAGAAGAGTTAGACATTAACACCGATGGAGACGTAAAGAATAGGAGAAGTTAATTAAGTCATTTGGCAACCTAACCCCCCTGACCTAGGCTGTTTACTTTGTGGGAAAATGGCTAAAAAAAGTTCATACAGTTTTTGTGTCATTTTTTTAGCTCGAAAATACGATTCTTCGTTGTGAGAGCATGGACTGACCAAAGACTTGTGATGACCATGCTTCCAAATCAAGGTATCGGATAGTTTCTAACGCTTCCTTAACTACAGAAGTTGTTAAGTTCATAGTACATAAACAAATACTTAAGACTG
>NZ_KB217478.1:4814562-4871494 GCF_000331305.1 Calothrix sp. PCC 7103
GCTCGGATAAATATTGTTGAGTTACGCCTAACACTAACAAACATTTTTGTTTACCTAATTGCGTTGTCAAATCAATAATAAAAATCCAATCATCACGATGCTCTTTTTCTCTTTGAAGCTCATATAAACCAACCCGCCCTAGCCAATTTCTTATACTACTAAAACTTGGAATAGAAGTTTCCTCATCAGAGGCGCCCAATCTAAAATTTTTTTCAACAGCCCTTATCGTGTTCCCTGAAATAATAACTTGTTGTACTGCTAATTGTACTGTTTCAACGTAATAGTGATGTCCAACTGCAACCGTGCCGTCTATTGGTTCTGAAAATTCTTCCCCTTTTTTTCCCCTTCCGTAATTTCCTTACGGAGGAGGCGTAGTTCTTTCTCTGCTGTCATCGCACGCTGTTTCCAATTTTCTCGTGAGGCAGTTAAATCTCGAATTTTTATCCCTAAAGCTCTCAGTTCTTTGTGCCTCAGAAGTGCTATTTCTTTCCAGTTATCTCTGCTTTTTTTAAACAGACGTACTAAGCGTTTTGATTGGCTCTTATATTCCTTCATTCGCAGTCAACCCCCATTTAGCACTTTTAGACGTATAATATGTATGAATAAATATCATCCCTAGGCGCCCAAAGTCAACAGCCTACCCCTGACCCCCTTCCATTTTAGGGAAGGGGGAAAATATTGAGCTTTTGTTGTAATAAATTTTATGTAACTATTTTGCATATTTTCAATTCAAATCAAATCGAATAAGAGAATTGAGCGCTCAACTCATAAACCACAAATGGAGTTATGAAAACCACAGACTGTTGTTATAATTTGAGATTAAACCATAATGGTGGAAAACTCGTGGATAATTTCAGATATTATCAAAATATGTTATCAAAAATACAACTTTAGAAATATTATAAGTATTTTATCTATAAAAATTACAGCTACCAAATCTAACCGATGGCTGACGTTGTAATCGTATTCTTTGCCTACAATAGTTCATATATCGAAAGCAAAAAAATCTAACAATCAGCTTTCAACAAGAGATATTTGCACATATGTATTATCTAACATTGTCTAAAAGTCATTCGTTTTTCTTAGTCGAATCACAATATTAGCTCTGTTTGATATAGAAGGAATATCTCTGACTTTTTTATTTTTCAAAGGAGGAATCTATGAATAATAAATTTATTTCATCAAGTCTTAAGTTAATAGGGCTTTTTTCTGCAATGTCTTTAGCTGCTTTGCCCTTGAGCAATAAATCAGCTTATGCACAAACTCCTTTAATTATAACTGTTGATGGTTATCTGAATGAATATTCACCTTCTTCTGCACCACTCCTAAGACGCGGTATCGTATCGTCAACTGTTCAAGATGTTCAAATTTTGTTGCGACGACTTGGATTTTACTATGGACCTATTGATGGTATTTACGGCGCCCAAACTGCTTCCGGAGTTATTACCTTTCAGCGTTCTAGAAACCTGATTGCGAATGGTGCAGTTGACTCACGAACTTGGGAAGCGTTAATTAAGGCTGATAATCGCACATCTCCAACACCTGTTAGTAATTTAAACAAATATTCACCACAAACGGCGCCTGTATTACGTATTGGTAGTAGAGGACAAGCTGTACGAGATATCCAAGTGTTTTTGAAACAGAAAGGATTTTACACTGGTGCTGTTGATGGCATTTACGGTAATGCTACCGCTACAGCAGTTGAAGCATTTCAACGACGTGATACGCGCGTTGCGAATGACGGAATAGTTGGACAAAGCACTTGGGCTGCTATGATTAACGCTGCTGGCAATCCTCTTGCAATTAACTAATAAATAATTCAACCATAAAAAGAGTGCATTTACCATACAATTCGATAAAACAAGAGTCAAATCTGATAAGTTTTGCTGAAAAGCAAAGGCAGATAAAGGGGTTTTATATTTTTATAGCCCCTTTTCTAGTTAAGGAAGAAATCATGTTTTAGTTTTTTATGTGCCAATTGTGTAAGTCATAAAAGTGAAAAAATCCCCAAGATGGATGAATTAATCGCAGTAGGGAAATTACTACTTGAGATAATGACAATAATTAGATATAATTTAATTATTAAATGAAAAATATATCTTTAAAATCAAGGCTTGCTTATCTATTAGTTTAATCAATTACATCTGCATAAAATTTGATTACATAAGCAAGCATATTGCTTCTTGAAGAAGATAGTAAAAAGAGGTAATTCATAGCTTATGTTTCTAAAATTATACATCAAAGAACAATGCTCTGCGTTTGCTTTACTTGTTACAGCATTTGTCATTTTGCCTTCAGTAGTAGCCGCATTTAACATCTATTTCTATAATACTAAAAACAAGCTAAAATCGGCTGATGCGGCAATTGTACTGGGAGCAGAAGTTTGGCAAGATGAACCATCTCCTGTTTTTAGAGAACGAATTAACCATGCAATCAATCTGTATAACATAGGCAAGGTTAGTAGTATAATTTTTACCGGTGGAATTGGCGAAGATAAAGATATAGCAGAAGCAACCGTTGGTAAGCGTTATGCGATAGCGTGCGGAGTCAAAGAATCAGATATTTTAATTGAAACGAAATCTCAAACAACTCTCCAAAACCTCAAAAATGCAAAAAAAGTTGCGTCGAGGCAAGATTTATCTAAGTTTATCATTGTCAGCGACCCCTTACATTTAAAACGAGCCACATTAATGGCACGAGATTTAGGTATGAATGCATATCCATCTGCTACACCTACTACCCGTTACCAAAGTCTGGAAAGTAAGCTGAAGTTTTTGGTGCGAGAAACCTCTGCCTACTTTTTTTACTTAATGTCTAAAATTTTGGTATTCTAAATTATAATTCGGGATGTAGCCAAATAAACAATCCATCCGAGGCGCCTGTACCAACTCTCGTGAGCTGCAATACTGCTCATGTTGACGATTGCAACAAAGATATCTAGAGCGCGAATAATGCGAGTTGGGTGATAAATTGCTACCCCTTGAGGTTGGGCAATAGATTTTGACAACAACACACTTAAACTGCTTACCCATGTATTTCCACCAGTTTTCCACTTTTAAGATATATCCTTAAACTTAAAGTAGTTTGGTTTGTTAAATAACCCTCACAAGTTAAGTTTTAACATCATTTCCCATAAAGTATATAGTTATAATTCACAGATATTATAGGAGTAAAAATGGTTTTGTATAAGTTAGATAAATACTATCCTGAATATCGCGACGAAACTTTAGCTTATTTTAATATCAAAGATTTTTATGTTTATGCCAATAATGAGTTAATTGGTTCTGTTACCAATATATTAATTGATGGAGATAATGGCTGTTTCCGTTATTTCGTCATTGATACGGGCTTTTGGATTTTCAGCATCAAAGTATTGTTGCCTGTTGGTTTGGCAAGTGTAGACTATGACTATAAACGCTTATTTGTTCCAGGATTGAGACAAGAGCAAATTGATAATTTACCTGAGTTTAAAGAAAATTTTGTAATTGATAATGATTATGAGGATCGAGTCAGAGATGTTTATCGTCCGTTAGTAACAATCACTGATTTAAGTGCGTTTTATCACGCTTCTACTTATAATTATACGCTGGAGCCTTATTTTTATGAAGTTAGCGACCGTAATCTCAAAATGTACGAGGAAAAGTTGACGAATAGAAAAAATGGTCATCAAATAACAAAAACATCAATACAATAGCCTACCATTCGCTCTTCTGTATCGTTAAAGGGAAGGGGGTTAGGTTTATTCATCTTTCTTTTTATGATTTAATAATGAATTACTAGAACCATTAAAACTATCACTCTGTGCTTGTTTATTCAGCAAAGAAGCTAAAATAACCGAAATGTTCAATAAAGAATTTTCTAACTTGGGTGAAAGTTCTAAAGGTAAACTTCCTGAATTTAGATGAAGCGAACGTTGAGGAAAAGGAATTAAAATATTATCGCGTCGGAAATTTTCATCGATTTGAAAGTAGAGGTCGCTTCTAATTTGAAATTGCCTTCGAGGTTTAGATATCCAAACTAGTAACTGAAAATCTAAATAATCCTCACCAAATGCTTTGACCCAAACCTTTGGTGCTGGTTTGTGTAAAACTTCAGAATGACTTTTTGCTGCTTCTAGTAATGCAGAACGAACTTGATTCATATTTGATCCATAACCTACACGGATAGGTAACACAAGTCGAGACGCTTGGTTATGACTATTCCAATTTTTAACTTCTTTTTCTAACAAGCGAGAATTTGGCACAATTACCAAAATATCATCAAGGGTACGGATATGGGTGCTACGAGCATTTAAACGCTCTACTGTTCCCATATGTTCGCCAATATCTATAAAATCTCCAACAGTAATTGAGCGTTCAAAAGTAATGACTAAACCACTTACTAATTCTCTGGCAACTCCCTGTAAGCCAAAACCAATCGCAACACCCAAAATACTGGCAAAAATAGCTAGAGAACTGATATCTAAGCCCCAAATTTGCAACAGGATAACAGTACCAATAAATATAAAACTATAATTGAAAACAACTGCGATAGATTCTTGAACACCTCTACTAACGCTCGTAATTCGTAAAATGCGCGAGCGTAGTAAGTTTGTTACTGCTCCTGCAATACCCAGTAATCCAAAAAATAAACCAATTAAAATAAGTATATTGATGACTGAGTAAGATTTAGTACCTAAAGAAACTAGGGGAGATGTTAAACTCATCTTTAGGATGCTTATTATGCGCTGACTCCACTCTCGTGTTAATGGAAGTAAGTCTGTAATATAAATAATTATTCCTACCCATAACCCTGTACGAATTAAGAAAAGTGTCAAGTACAAAAGCAATTCTAGACCCTTCGGTTGCGCTCCTGTTTCGGGGTCGTTAGCACTTCTTGGGACTAGCCTTCGTACCCAATATTGCCAAACCCAGCCTAGAAGCTTATGTATAAATAATGCACTTAATATTGACAAGAAACTAAGTAATACTGCCTGAGTTATATAATTAGCTTTTCGTTCTTGTTGACCTTGCTGTATTGCATCAGTAATTATTTGTGCCCAAATTTTCGCTTGTTCTTCTTTCGTTCTACCAGTTGGTATATCTTGTGAGGTAACAGTTAATAAGTGGCGCCCTTGAACTTGAATAACTGGTAATTGGTTATTTTCTATAATCTCAATTTTTACAGGTTCTCTCGAACGAACCGCCTGCTTTAAAATTAAATTGGCATCAGTGGCACGATTTTCTGCACTAACTTGACCTGTGTCACTAACTGTAAATAACTGGCGCCCATCAAGTGTAATCGGAAAATTTGGTAAGGATTGCGCTTGTACAGGCATTACTCGCAGAAAACATCCTAATATTACTATCAAACAAATTGTTTTGATAGTAGAATGAATCTGAGAATGATTACAACGCATATAGAATTAAAATGTTACTAAAAAAACTAGTCACAATAATATTAACAAAAGTTAAAATTTTATATATCTACCAAAAAGAGGTATTTTAATGTTTACCAATTGCTACTTTGGTTGTAGATTTAGACATTTTATGATAAAGCTGCTTCTACTTGAGCAGCTAGTTTTTGAGAATTAAAGGGTTTACTAATTATGCCTTTAATGCCCAGTTCGGTAAACAAAGCTTGTCTAGCAGTGCGTCCTCTAGCTGTTAGTAGAATTACAGGAATATGCTTAGTTAGTGGATTCGCTTGTAGCTTTTGAAACGTTACTGTTCCGTCCATATCAGGCATCATTATATCTAAGAGGATGGCATCAGGTTGAGCAGCTTGAGCCAAAAGCAGTCCTTCACTACCACAAGAAGCGGTTATAACTTGCCAACCCCCCATAATCTCCAAACAGGTCTGAATTAATTTACGGATGTCCGAATCATCATCAATAACTAAGATTTGCTTGGCTGTCATAGTTTAATAATTTTGCTATGGTTATGCAATTATTACTACCTATATAATAAAATATGGTTATAATTAGGAGTTGGTGCGTGACGCTAGAAGTCTTATAATTACCCACTCAATTTTTTCATAGCGTCACGCACCCTAGTTTCCCTATTATGACTTTAAACTGTAAAAGTGGAAAACTCGTGTAAAAAATAATTTTTGCGCTCAAATTAAGAATACAGCGCTTTCAAACGACGGGAGCCAGTGATTTATATTTATAGAAAAGATAATAGCTGTATTTACTGTCTGCTATCACAAATATGCCCGAAAGCACTCAAAAAAGATGCAAAAGTTAAAGCGTTCTTTGCTCAAAAGTTATAACGTTGCTGTAATAACGGTTATATCAGCTCTACTACTGACACAGCTACTATGGCAAATACATAAGTTGACTATCTATCCATTATTTTTGGCTGCTGTCATGGTTAGTTCGTGGTACGGTGGCTTCAAACCAGGGTTGCTGGCTACTGTTTTGTCAGCGTTTATCTGTGTTTATTTCTTTTTGCCTCCAATCTCTTCTCTAGCTGTTGATGGCAACACTCTAATAGGTTTTGTTCAGTTTTTGGTTGTTTCGCTGCTAATTTGTGCGTTAAACTCAATGTTACGTAGTGCCCAAACCCAAGCCCAAATCAACGCACTACAGGCACAGCAAAATTACGAGCGCTTGGTTCAAAGCCAAGAAAATTTACACGCCTCTGAACAACGTTACCGTTTTTTTGTTGAAGGGGTAAGGCAATACGCTATTTTCATGGTAGATGTAAACGGTTTAGTTACTGATTGGAATAAAGGAGCAGAAAGAATTTTAGGGTATCAAGAAGCGGAGATTATAGGTCAGCATTTTTCGCGTATTTTTATACCTGAAGATATTGAGCGAGGTAGACCCGAATTAGCACTGAATACTGCTGCAAGTAATGGTAAGTCTATAGACAATCGTTGGCATCTTCGTAAAGATGGTACTAGGTTTTGGGCTAATGGTGTTATTATCCCTTTGAGAGATGAAACGAAAGGTAATAGCCTGCATGGTTTTGCTAAAATTCTGCAAGATTTAACCGAACGTAAGCAGGCAGAGGAAGAACGTGAGCAACTATTATTGCGTGAACAAGCTGCGCGTGCAGAAGCAGAAGCAGCAAATCATTCTAAGGATGATTTCTTAGCTATCGTTTCTCATGAATTACGTACTCCCATGACTTCAATAGTCGGATGGGCAGGGATGTTGCAAACAGGTATGCTCGATGATTCCCAGATGAAAGAGGCACTTGAGGCGTTAGAACGTAACGCTAACTCGCAATTGCAGCTAATCGAAGACCTTTTGGATATTTCACGTATTGTTAGGGGAGACCTTTCGCTATCTTTTGAAAGCATTGATTTGATTGCGGTTATTAATGCAGCTATTGAAATTGTACAACATAAAGCTGATGCTAAATCTATTCAACTTGAATTTATTCTGGATACCTCACAAGAGGTTATTTGGGGTGACTTTGAGCGCTTACAACAAGTTGTGTGTAATTTACTTTCTAACGCAATCAAATTTACACCCAACGGTGGACGAGTTGAAATACGCTTGTTAATAGAACCCCTCCCTCAAATTCAAGTAAGCGACACTGGTATTGGTATAAGTCCTGAATTTCTGCCGTATATTTTTGAACGTTTCCGTCAAGCAGATAATACAAGTACAAGGTCAAACAAAGGGTTAGGTTTAGGGTTGGCTATCGCGCGTCATATAGTAGAACTACATGGTGGTACTATTCAAGCGAAGAGTCGAGGGGTAAATCGAGGGGCGACATTTACAGTTATACTACCAATTAGAACAAACGATAACGCAGAAAATACTCAAGTTAGTAATACTCCTCTAATACAACCATCGGCGCCTATTGAAGATGCAATACCATCAGATAATTCTTTAAGATTAGAGAGGTTGCGTGTCTTAGTTGTGGATGACGAAGCGGATACACTACAGTGGATTACTGTAGTGCTTACTCAGTGTGGAGCAGAAGTATTTGGTGCTAACTCAACTGCCAAAGCATTGGATGCTCTCGAACAATTAAGACCGGATGTATTAGTAAGTGATATCGGAATGCCAGATGAAGATGGTTACGCTTTAATGCGTAAAATTAGAGAGCTTGAACCTGATATGGGCGGACGCATTCCCGCTGTGGCACTAACAGGCTATGCTAGAGTTGAGGATTATAAAGAAGCTTTGATAGCAGGTTTTCAGTTACACGTAGCTAAACCTGTTAGGGCAACCGAGTTAATAGCTGTTGTCGCGAGCTTGGGGCAAATGTCTGACAAAGTTTAATTTAACACTTTTGACGTATGCCTTTTTCTTTACATTGATAGATGTAGAGTCAATATAAAAAATAAGATTAATAATAAAGCATTGATATAGCGTTGAGGATGCTTTCAAAAGCAAGTATTTTGTATGAGAATTTTGATCGTTGAAGATGATAATTCGCTTGCTCAAGCTATTGCAGCGGTTCTCACCAAGCTACATTATGTGGTTGATATTGCTTCGGATGGTCAAGAGGGTTGGGAGTTGGCAGTAGCGTGTAATTATGACTTAATTTTACTAGATGTATTACTACCAAAGTTTGATGGCATCAGCATTTGTCGGCAATTACGTCAAGAGGGTTATCAAATGCCTATTTTGCTTTTAACTTCACTTGATGCTAAAAGTGACAAGGTAATTGGTTTAGATGCAGGAGCAGATGATTATGTCGTCAAACCTTTCGATTTTCAGGAGTTAACTGCGCGCATTCGTGCTTTAGGGCGCCGAGGCAGTTCTTCATTACCTCCTATTTTAGAATGGGGAAGTTTGCATCTTGACCCTAATAGTTGTGAGGTAACTTATGCAAATGAAGTGCTACATTTAACAGCAAAAGAGTTCAGTATATTAGAGCTTTTTTTACGTAATAGCCAGCGCATTTTTAACCGAGGTGCTATTATAGACAACCTTTGGGGAACCCTTAAAGACCCACCAGAGGAAGACACAATTAAATCTCATATCAAAAGTTTACGACGAAAAGTCAAAGCAGCAGGCGGCGACTATAATTTTATTGAAACGGTTTACGGAATGGGTTATCGTCTAAAGCCTTTACCTGAAGGGAAAAGTACTGACAGTGAGTCAAATTCAGAACTTACGAAAGTATTGTTGGCAGAAATTGCACTTCAGCAAAAAGCCTTTAAAGCTAAAGTTGGAGAGCGCATTGCTGTGTTAAAGCAACTAACACATGCAATTTGTGAAGGTGATCTTGACCCCCAAATATGGCAAGATGCTTCACAAGAAGCTCATAAGCTAGTTGGTTCGTTAGGTAGTTTCGGTTTTGCACGCGCTTCACAAATCGCCGAAAAAATAGATAATATATTTCAAGATGTGGCGCCAATTAACCAAGCACAGTCATTACACCTATACAAGCTAGTAGTGGACTTGCAACACGAGTTAGAGCAACCCGATATCCAAACAAATAATGAACTTCCTACGAACGAGCAAACTCAAGATGTACTTTTATTAATAAGCGATGATGAACAAATAGCCCAGCAGTTGGTAGAAGCTGCAACTGGGATATTTACTGTAAATATTGCTACTACTAGTTCCATTGCTCAAAGCGGAGTAATATCTGCAAACGTTGATGTAGTAATAATCGACCTCGATTCAGATTATGGTATAAAAGATAGCCTGAAACTAGTAACAGAATTTTCTAATCGAACACCATCAATACCAGTCTTAGTTTTGACGAATAGAAATAATTTTGATGACCGCATAGAAGTAGCGCGCACTGGTGGACGTGCTTTTTTACACAAGTCTATGTCGAACGAACAAATATTACACCATGTTACTAAAGTGCTGCAAACTGTTCATATGCCGTCAGCCAAAGTCATGATTGTAAATAATGATTCAAGTGTACTAAATACGATTAAAAACTTATTAGAACCAAGTGGAATAAAGCTAAAAACTCTCCAAGACCCTCGCCAGTTTTGGGATACCTTGACAGAGTTTTTACCTGATGTACTTATCTTAGGTTTAAAAATGCCTTATATAGATGGAACTGAACTTTGCCAAGTAGTACGTAATGACCCTTATTTTTGCTCACTGCCTATAATCTTTTTTACTGATACTCCACAAGTAGATATTTCAATGCAGTTATTTAAAAAAGGCGCCGATGATTGTATTTTTGAGCCTATTCAAGAATCAGAATTACTTACTCGCATTTTTAACAGATTAAGGACGAACCTATATTATCAAAAGTTTTTAACACTATGATTGATAGTGTCGAATTCAAAACGTTCGTGATATGCCGTAACTCCGTAAAGATTAAATGTAATAACTGGCTCTTGACCTAACGCTTCAATACTGTGGATAGCATCGGGTGTAAAAGCAATAATATCACCAGGAACCAAAATTTTATCACCAATATATTTGATTCCTGATAGATTTTCTTGGGTCGAAGAACGGCGCCAAAACTGATTTTTTTCCTGCCCGCTTACAATCGCTACAATTCCCCAAGTTGCGTGGTTATGAATGGGAGAAACATGACCGGGTAGCCAAGCAACCATTTGTACTGTGAGAGGAAATTCATACTCATCATACAGTGTAAGAAAAATTTCCTGGGTTAAATCTTCCGCTTCTTGGGAGTTACCTAGAATTTTTAGTGCTAATCCATACACCAGGCGCCGCATGATACCGTCAAAACTAGGCTGCTTAAACACAGTAGACTAAGCAAAAATTTGGTATGTTTGTACATGATCTCTTCTTATCTAATCTTCTGTAAAGTAGTCTCTTACATGTCACCTCTTTGACGCTTCCAACTGCGTAGTCGTAAGGCAAGCATTAACAGAAGGATGCCAAAGAAAATTGCGTAGATGCCAATAACCCACAGAATTGCTAATGCACCAGCTCCAGGCCAAATTACCAGCGACACGCCAAAGATCACAGACCCAATCCCAACCAAGAGAAGTAACCATTCATTCTCTATCTCTTTTCTCAGTCCAATGGCAGCAATGATCTCCAAGATGCCAATCATGATTGCCCAAGTTGCAATAAAGTAAAGTAATACTACAGCAGTGATAGCTGGCCAGACGAAAGCAAGCACCCCTAGTATGATGCTAATTGCTCCTTCGATTAAAAGTATCCATCCGTGGGCATTGTTAAGACGGTCTCTAAACGCCATCGTCACTAGTAAAATTCCACTTCCTAACACAAAGGCAGCAAACAAAAATACTAACGATGCCAGGGTAATTCTTGGCAAAAACAGTGCAGCTAAACCAAAAATAATGGCAATTGCTCCTCGCAATGCGATTGTCCACCAGTTCCGTGCTAACCGGGTTCCTATTCTTATTGGGTCAAGATTTGGTGTCATAACTTTAGTGTTAGTTGAAATAACTTTCTTTTTCTGCCTTTTTACTTTTTACTTTTGCCTTGATATATATTTTTTTAATAAACATATATTTTTATCAGTAATACGTCAAAACAGCACTTATAGCCTGCTCTCGGCAATCTTTATTTGTATATACCAATACACGCACAGTTACATAAACGTAGCCTCCAGCAGTTGCAAAGGCATTAATACTATTATCTCGAACTACTTGGAATGTATATGGAATATTGGGACGGGTACTATTTGCAGCCAAACGTTGACCAATTTGATTCACATAACGATTAGTATTTTGATTTGAGTAAAGTTGAATTTGATCGCTACTAATTAATTGTTGATTAATCTGTTTACCCAGTTGAATTTCTTCTTCATCAGAAATACTATATAACTGAACGACTTGGGCGCCTTGCAACAGTAATTCTAACCAAGGAATTGCTAGAGATGCTTCGGGTGAACCAGTAACAATACCAAATGTCATCAACAGCGACAACAAAGGGTAAGAAAAATGACGGTATTTTATTTTATTAAGATAGTTTAACATACATTAAAACCTCGACTCATATTCAATTAACGCTCGGCTTTCATCATCAAGATTTGTCGAACCTCGTAAAATAATTTGGCAGTTTGAGAGAAAAACGTTCGACTTCTCCTAACTCAACAGGGCGCCCAAGCAACTGTTGAAGATTACTTTCAACTAACGGTGCTAATCGTTGCTGGATAAAAACCCAAACCCACCAACTACCTCCAATAATTCCCACAAGTAAAATCGCACCTAACACAAGACTAGTGCGACTTAATAACAACAGCCAAAAATGTCGATTAGGAACGCGGTTTATTTTTTTGACAAAAGAATTATGGTGTTAGTCTGTGCATGTTGCAGTTACTAGCGTAGGGTAATATTTGGTGGTATTAGCACCGTGTTAATTGCGTGAATAACACCATTACTTGCTTGAATATTCGGTTGAACAACTTGAGCATTATTGACACTAATTTGATTGGCGCCTGTATTAACTTGAACATTTACAGGGTTATCGCCAAGCGTTTTGATTTCACCAGATGAAAGTTCATTTGCAGTTAATTGTTTCAAAACTACGTGATATCTCAAAATCCGAATCAGCGTTTCTCGGTTTTGTGGTAGCTGTAACTGTCGTAAAGTTTCCGGTGATAATGTAGCAAAAGCTTGGTCTGTAGGAGCAAAGATTGTAAACGAGCCAGGAGTTTCTAAAATACCAGCAAGACCAGAGGTTTTTAATAATGAAGTAAAAGTTGTGAATGAATTATTCGACGCGGTAACTGAAAAAACGTTATTCGCAGCTTGAGTACCACCAATCGTGCCAACAATATAATTCGCTGCTGGAACATTACTCGCTAAAGGCTGTAATTTTCCTTGTCTGACTAACGCTTGATACAAATGTGCTGCTGCTTCTGCACGAGTTAGAGGTTGTAAAGGATTAAGTTGTCGCACTTCTGGATAGTTGACAATTAGATTTGCTCTAGTTGCAGCCGCGACTTTATCCGCTGCATAATTAGGAATAGCGTTTACATCAGTATAATAGCTAGCGAGACTTGCAGTATCATTTGCCGTCAAATTCAAGCCGTTAGTCAATGCTACAATTGCTTGAACTTTAGGGATTTGCTGATTAGGAAAGAAGAAATTCCCAGGATACCCAGACATAAATCCAGTTTCATAAGCTTCCTGAATTGCAGAAATAGCCCAGTAGTCAGCAGGTACATCTCTAAATCCTCCTGTACTTAACTGCCGAACCGAATTTTGATTAAAAGCTTTTTGAATCATAGCTGCAAATTCAGCACGACTTACAGGTTGTTCAGGTCTAAAAGTGCCATCAGTAAAACCTGTAATTATATTTCTCTCAGTTAAAGCAGAAATAAATGGACGTGCCCAATAATTTGTTTTAACGTCAGAGAAATAACGCGCGATAGCTATATTTTGGCT
This sequence comes from Calothrix sp. PCC 7103, assembly GCF_000331305.1. Taxonomy (GTDB): domain Bacteria; phylum Cyanobacteriota; class Cyanobacteriia; order Cyanobacteriales; family Nostocaceae; genus Dulcicalothrix. The sequence goes on from NZ_KB217478.1 coordinate 4,827,814, forward strand.
TGGGTTTGCACTTGGAACGACTTGAGCTTTAGCTGGTTGATTAATAATTGTGGAAACGGCAGTAGTTGTTACCGCTCCAAAAGCTCCAAAAGCTAAGAATGTAGATTTTACTCTAGGCCAATTTAAAGAACTACGCATGATAAATTCCTAGTAAAAAAATTGAATAGTCGGTATGTATAAATTAAAAAATCTTAAGCAATAAATACGCTTGTTTGATACAATAGAAACATCTCAATTATTTATAAGCATATCAGACTGAACTATACACAAAGCTTATTAAGTGCTTCACTTGAAGCAAATGTCAGGCTTGGGAAGTACAAACCTAATAGAAGAAATCCCGTAGAGACTAAAAATGTTTAGTCTCTACTATGAACCATGAATTATGAACTATGAATACGCTTGGATGCTGTATGTCTAATCATAGTTTAAATATCAATTGTGGAAAACTCGTGGATTAATTAACTACATTTACTTAAAAATTTACTTAAAAAACATCTTTAATAATATATCTTTTGGCATAAAATGTTTTAACCTAAGATGGATGTCAATGAATGAAAATTTTATTATACATTATATTTATTAATAGTTAATTCGATATAATAATTAGATATAAAAGTTAAATATAAAAAGTCAAAGGGGTTAATAATCACCCCTTAGTTTTAATCGCTTGAAAAATCAAGCCATTTATTAACTGGCTTGAATTATAACTTGTGAAGTTTCCACAGCTTCGGTACCATCTACCTTGCTAGCTACATCTATCATGTGGTCGAGGATAGATTGATTGGGTACTGAGCCTTTAAGGATGATTGTAGAATCATCTTGGAAGATTTCTAAAGTTTGAACATCCTCAATATCTGGATTTTTATCAAAAGCAGCAGCTACTCGCTTTGCTAAACCATTGGGATCGTATTCACCCTCAAGCCCCATATTTTTGGGCAAGACTGGAGGTTGACGCATTCCAGCCTTTTCCCGTAATTCCCAGTCATATTCGCCCGTTAGTCCAGGACTCATAGATTCCTCAACAGCGCTTTGGTTTTTAGTACTTTCATCCAGAGTTTCTTGTAAATTTCCAAACTGTCTCTTTAACCAACTCATATATTTTTCTCCTAAGTTTAATATCGAATCTTTTATCAATAAAATTACTATTAATATTTTTTGACTTTTTTAAGTATGCTTTCAGTATAGATTTTGAATCAAATCAAGTTCTATTCTTAACTCATAACATTTTTATTTTAATTATTGATGTTTTCTGACACATCTATCAGAAGAAATAGTAAGAGGTAATCGATAGTTTAGTTTTAGTAAATAAATTTTAAGCTTCAGCATCTCAAGCGTTCTAGAAAATTATATTTGTTTCAGTTTCATATCTTACTACTAAGATAATGCTGCTAGGAGCAAAGTTCACCCAAGTGTTAACCTGGTTACCTTATGGAAAATCATATTATTGTAGTTCTTATGTTCGTAAAAATATTGTTTCTTCAACTGTATCGCTATAAATACCTTTCCAGATAGATTTAAATTTCACTGTTTTTCACTATTATCGGCATTGCTAGTAACTAAGTAAATCACATGAATGCAGAGATATCCGCAGTTTGGGATAAGATTCAGGGCATGATTAACGGGTTTATTATCCTGCTGCCTAATATAGTGCTGGCATTAATTGTTTTTGCCATTTTCTTTTTCGTTGCTAGGGCAATTAAGCAGTTAGTCAAACGTTTAACTCGTAACCGTCGGCAAGCTAGGAATTTGGGATTAGTGCTGGGACGGTTGGCACAGGGTACAACAATTCTGGTGGGCTTATTTGTCGCTCTATCGATAGTTATACCTACATTCAAGGCAGGTGATTTGGTACAGCTGCTAGGAATTAGTGGGGTAGCGATTGGTTTTGCTTTCCGCGATATCCTACAAAATTTCTTATCTGGCATCTTAATTCTTTTAACTGAACCGTTTCAAATTGATGACCAAATTGTGTTTAATAATTTTGAGGGAACGGTAGAAAATATTGAGACCAGGGCAACTACAATCAGAACTTACGATGGGCGCCGCATAGTAATTCCCAATTCTCAATTATTTACCAATTCTGTTACCGTCAACACAGCTTTCGATAACCGTCGTATTGAATACGACATTGGCATTGGCTACGGTGATGACATCGACTGGGCAAAACAGTTAATGCTCGAAGCCATACTTAGTGTGGACGAAGTTTTAAGAGACCCGGCGCCTGATGTGCTAGTAATGGAATTAGCAGAAAGTACTGTAAATATCCGCGCACGTTGGTGGATTAAACCGCCACGACGCATAGATACTCTTAGATCACGCGATCAAGTGATTTCTGCAATCAAGCAAAAGTTGTACGAAAACGGCATTGATTTGCCTTATCCAACCAGACAAATTTTGTTTCACGATCAAACTGAAGAAACAGATGGAAATCGTTCGCGACAGCGTGAAGGATGGCCAGCAGGTAAAGGTGAAGCTCCAAAACCTCGCCGCATAAGTGATTCACTACGGTTGCTTGCTTCTGTGCGCTCCTCAAATAATAACGGCAAAACAGATTCTCAAGCCACCAACGACGAAACATGAAAAACGCCAAGTTAAGTAAACTTTGGGATGCACTCCACTCTAGTTATTGGTTTATACCATCAGTCATGGCGGTTATGGCTACTATTTTGGCATTTACAATGCTAATGCTTGACCGTACTGGCAAGAGTATTGATTATTGGTGGATTTACACTGGTGGAGCTTCGGGCGCCCGTTCTTTACTTGAAGCTGTTGCAGGTTCGATGGTAAGCGTTTCTGCTACAGCGTTTTCTATCACAATTGTGGCGCTTCAGCTTGCTGCTTCTAATTTTGGGCCTCGGCTCCTACGTAATTTTATGCAGGATACGGGTAATCAAGTTGTTCTTGGTACATTTATTGGTACGTTTATTTATTGCTTGCTTGTACTCCGAACGATTCATGGAGAGGGGGATGGATACGAGCTTTTTGTACCGCAGTTGTCAGTTACATTCGGGATTTTTCTGGCAATTATTAGCGTTGGTGTGTTAATTTATTTTATTCATCACGCTTCGACGATAATTCAAGCATCGCATGTAATCGAAAACGCAAGTGAGGATTTACACAAAGCGATAGAAAAATTATTCCCAGTACAGATTGGAAGTGGTGCATTAGATAATCAAAAACAAGTTGGCAAAGCAATACCATTCGATTTTGAGCAAGAATCTCGTCCAATTAGAGCTAATAGTACAGGTTATTTGCAAATTATTGATGATAAAGAATTGATGGAACTAAGTCAAAAAAATAATTTGCTACTACGTATAGAACATCGACCGAGCAAATATATTATTAAAGGTTGCACTTTGGTAATGGTATTTCCAAGCGAGAGTGTAAACAAAAAACTCATTAAAAAAATTAATGATGCATTTATCTTAGGTGCAGAACGTACAGAGCAACAGGATGTAGAATTTCCCATCAATCAGTTAGTAGAAATTGCTTTGCGTGCAATCTCCCCTGCGGTGAATGACCCATTTACTGCAATCCGCTGTATTGATAGACTTGCTGCTGGTTTGTGTCATCTCGTTCAACGCGATTTCCCCTCACCATACCGCTATGACAAAAACAACAAACTGCGAATAATAATTGCTGAACCAATTTTATTTGAGGAACTAGCAGATAGTGCTTTTAACCAAATTCGTCAGTATGGAAAGTCAGATGCAGCAGTAACTAGTAGATTATTAGAAGCTATAGCTCGAATAAGCAGTTATACTGACAATCCCAAATATCAACAAGTTTTACGTCACCATGCTGAAATAATTTTGCAAGATAGTAGCGATAAACTTTCGCAACCGGATTTAAAAAATGTACAGAAACTTTATCAGGCAGTCATTAAATCTTTAGATAGCAATAGCACAGTTAAGAATTGGTATAGCTAAATGTTATTTCTTATTCCTAAATTATTTTTGTGGTTAATACCCACTTAATTACATTTTGCGAACTACATTAAATTTAATGGTTATCGACAGGAGGTTTAATATAATATGCGTCAACTTATTATTCAAGTACCGCGCGGGCAAGGAAAAGAAGTTCTTGAGATTGCGAAGTCACTTGACGGTACCAACCTTGCTCAGTTTGAGGCAATGGCTAGTGAGGATTTAATTGACTTAGTGCTAGTTCATATTTCTAATCGCCAAGTTGAAAAGTTATTAACAAAACTTGAAGACATAAATAAAGTACATATTACATTACTACCAACTGATATAATTGCATTACGTCCTCCAGCATCTCAAGCCCCAGAACAGGTTAAAAATGTAGAGGAACGTAGCCCGTTGGAAATTTTTCTGGGCGGATTACAAAGCATTGGTTCTTGGAAGGGATTTCTGGGATATGCGGCACTTGCTGGTTTCGTTGTTTGGATTGGTTTATATACCAACACCACTTACTTGTTAACTGCGGCGATGCTAATTGCACCATTTGCAGGTCCGGCAATGAATGTTGCAATTGCTACTGCTAGGGGAGATAAGCAACTTCTCTGGCGCAGTATTTTACGTTATTTTTCTGCACTCGGAGTTACAATTGCCGTTACCGGAATCCTGAGTTTAATTTTGCAACAAGATATCGCCACTAGCTCAATGATTCATACAAGCCAGATTTCTTCTGTTGCGGTGTTGATCCCTTTAGCAGCAGGAGCAGCAGGCGCCTTAAATTTAGTTCAATCTGAACGAAGTAGTTTGGTATCTGGAGCCGCAACAGGGATGTTAGTTGCTGCATCGTTGGCGCCACCTGCGGGAATTGTAGGTATGGCAAGCGCCATTGGTAGGTGGGATATGGCAATAAGTGGGTTGTTTTTGCTGTTACTACAATTGGTGGGAATTAATTTTACTGCCGCTTTGGTATTTCGATTTTTTGGGTTGTCATCACAAGGAGTGCGCTACAAAAGAGGAAAACGTTGGTTGTTTCCTGTGACATTAGCATTAACTGTTGCAGTGCTTGTTAGTTTATTAACTTGGCAATTTGCCCAAACTCCGAATTTACAACGTTCGACTCTGTCTCAAAGAGCGAACGCAGAAGTTCAAAAAGTTGTGAGTCAAAATCCTTCAGTTGATTTAGTAGAAGCAAACGTTCGATTCACTGGTACTAATATTAAAGGTCAAAATACATTACTTTCTGTTGTTTATGTTCAACCAAGACAAGGAGTTAGCGTATCAAAAGAGGAAATTAGCTCTCGTTTAAAGCGAGAAATTCAAACTCATCTACAACAACAAAACTTAAATATCACACCTTTGGTCGATGTCAGCGTTCTAGAGCCGACAAAGTAAAATAGTTACCTATGAGAAATCTAAATCCGTCTGACAAACAAGCTTTAGAACAAGAGCGCAATCAAATACTCCAACTGTTAGAAGATTGGCTAGAAACGCCAATGCTAGTACTTGCCTTTGTGTGGTTGGGGTTATTTATTATTGAGTTAGTTTGGGGAGTCTCTCCACTCTTAGACATCGCCAGCAATACAATATGGATAATTTTTATACTTGATTTTACAGTTAAATTTGCCGTTGCTCCCCATAAACGTTCTTATCTTCAGCGTAATTGGTTGACCGCAATTTCTTTATTGTTACCAGCCTTGAGAACTTTACGTATAGTAAGAGTTGTGAAAGTACTACGAACAGCGCGTGCTGTTCGAGGATTACAACTGTTGCGTGTGTTCACTCGTGCAAACCAAGGAATGCGGGCATTAGGCGCCAGTTTTAACCGTCGTGGTTTTGGTTATATAGTGGTGTTAACAGTGATTGTAACGATTGTTGGAGCAGCAGGAATGTATACATTTGAACGCGGACTTCCTGACGGTTCTGGATTGAACAATTACGGTGCAGCTTTATGGTGGACAGCAATGTTGGTAACAACTATGGGTTCGGAATACTGGCCCAAAACACCTGAAGGTCGGGTTCTATGCTTTATACTAGCGCTGTACGCTTCTGCTGTTTTTGGCTACCTTACAGCTACCCTTGCTACATTTTTCATTGGCCGAGATGCAGATGATGATCAAGCTGAGTTAGCAGGAGCTAAATCGATTACACAAGTGCATGATGAAATTACTGCTTTACGCGGTGAAATTCAAGAATTATTACGCCAGAATTCTAATGATTGTTTATAGTAAAATTCCACTATTTTTCCACTATTTTTAAACATAGTTATAACAGAACTTAAGCGAATACAAAATGGAACCCAAAATTATAAGACACGGCAAGGAAAGGATTCAACTGAATTCGCTAGCAGATTTAGACCAGATTTTATCTGAAAGGTTTAATTTACCAGTACTTCCGTATTCAACAGATACTAGAGCAGCTTTGGAACTAGTGATACATGCTTTAGAAAAGACCGCATTTCCTCACTTTCACATATCTTACTCCGAATCAAATGCCTTTCCGGGTTTACCTTACGTAGTTGGTTTTGATAAAGAAAAAAGAACTCATGCTAAGACGGCGCCTTTAGCAATTTGCCATGATGCTCTGCACCGACTGCGAGGTGTTGTAGTAACAATACCAGGTTGTTACTATTGGGATATAGAATAAGCTACAAAGCCAAAACTCGCCGCTGCTAGTAAGCAGCGGTATTTTTGTGACTAAAATATTACATATTTGAATATTAAGAATAAAAACTATAATGTACTTTTATAACTTCTAATATCTATCTTTATGCAGAAGATTTTTTATTTATGTAGTTGGATATCAACAATGAGTTAAAGTTTAGTCTGTCTTGAGTAGTATATTATCCAATAAAATATATTTTTCACCAGTTTTCCACTATTCAAGATTAAACTTAAAACCAATGTAATTCTGCTACCCAAAACTTTTAAAGTCAGTAGATTAAGTAGCATTTTTAGAATTTAATTACAAAATTTTGTATGAAACTAAAATACAAAAAGTAACCTTGATGAGAATTGACAATAAAATTTAAGGAGTTTGAACTAAACATGAAGAAACTTAATCAAAGCAGTAGGTTTATACAAAAGCTGCTGAATCCAAAGGGTTTTATTACTTTAGCACTGTTTGCAATTGCCCTTCCTGCTTGTAACAACAGCTTAGAGCCAAGAGCGGCAGCACCAGAAACTAATGTCACGGCTGAAGAAGTTGCAGATAATACAGCGCAACTAATTGGAAAAACTGTAACTGTTAGAAGCCAACCCATTAAAAAGTTAGGCCCATCAAGTTTTACAATTAGCGACAAGCAATTCTTTGGCAGTGAACCTATTTTAGTTGTAAATGCCTCTGGTAAAGTTTTCAATATACCGGCTGACCCGAATACAGCCATTCAAGCTACAGGTCAAGTTCGCAATTTTGTGATTGCAGATATTAACCGAGATTACAATTTAGGTTTAGACCCTAACTTATACCGAGAATACGAAAGCCGACCTGCAATTATTGCACAGTCACTCGCACAGGCGCCGAAACCCGGTGAAATTACTACAAACCCTAAGCAGTACTATGGTAAAACACTAGCTGTAACAGGTGAAGTTGAAGACATTACAAGTCCTAACTCGTTTACGTTAGATGAAGATAAGTTATTTGGCGGACAAGATTTGTTAGTTTTACGCGCGACTCCAAAAGCCGCAGTAAGAGAAGGTGAAAAAGTCGCCGTAACAGGTGTTCTACGTCCGTTTGTTGTTGCAGAGTTTGAACGAGATTACGACCTCAAATGGGATTTGACGGTGCAAAGAAAATTAGAAGCAGAGTACAGCAATAAACCTGTATTAGTCGCAACAGATGTTTACCCTTCAGCAATTCCACAATAAAAATAAGGAGGAATCATGATTAGTTCAAATTCAAAATATATGCGCGCTGTTGGTACATTTAAGAGCCGTTCGGAGGCAGAAAAAGCTCTGAATGAACTGAAAAATTCTGGTTTCTCTATGGATAGAGTCTCCATATTGGCTCAAAATACAGATAGTAATGAAATTGCAGGCGCCCAGGTAAAAGATAGAGGAGACGACGAATCTCAAGAGGGTGCTGGTATTGGTGCAGTTACGGGTTCAGTTTTAGGAGGTATTGGAGGTTTACTCGTAGGTCTTGAAGCTTTAATTATTCCTGGTGTCGGTCCGTTTCTTGCTGCTGGAACTATTGCCACAACTTTGGCTGGTGCAGGTATTGGCGCCGCTTCTGGTGCATTAGTAGGAGCGTTAACTGGCGCAGGCATTCCTGAAGAAGATGCTCAAGCTTATAGTGATAGTATATCCCACGGGAACTATTTGGTAATCCTAGAAGGTCAGGAAGACGAAATTGAGCGCGCGGGTTCTATATTGAAGAAGCATAATATTAGTAATTGGAAGACCTACAATATTTCTAATTCTTCTGATTACAATCGCGATACTACTTTTGTTGAAAATCAAAATACACAAAGCTATATCGATAGAACCGATATTGATGACGATACCGCAGTGGAAATTGTTGATAAACGTTCGGAAAATCGTTTGTCTTAACGAGTAAAGCAAAATTCTTCTCTATGGTTCAAAAAGTTTAATATTTAGCTTTGATTTTTGATGAGTCATTTTCTCCCATACCATGCGCGGTATGGGTTTCTGTATACAGTGTAAGGTTATATGAATCTCCAGAGACAAGTATTATTAACATTACATTTCGTCAAACTGCGACGATTTTTAGGGTCGTTATTTTATCCGCTTCAGCGCGACTGGTTTGAACTGAGGTCACGCAGTCACAACATGGAAGTAACTGAAGAAACAGGAGGCGCCGAGAAGGGCAAACCAATACAATGTGGTGGACATTTTTACTTTAAGCATCTAGAACTTGAAGTTACTTTTTTGGCTACGGACTTAATTCGAGTTGATTGGCAACCAGGTAAAGTACCTCTTCCTTATGGTATTGCTCGTAAGGATTGGGAAGAAGTGGAGATAGACTTTCAAGATAAAGAAAATTGTTGGATAATATCGAGTAGCGCGCTCAAGGTTATTATTAATGCTGATGGTAGTTTACAATTTCAGAACTCTCTTGGACAAACAATACGAGAAGAATTACCTCCTCAACGACGAGTAAAGCTATCGGATACGGCTAAAGGGGAGGGTTGGATAATAAAAGCAAAATTAAAATCTGATGAATGCATTTATGGTTTGGGAGAACGAGCGGCACCTTTAAATTTGCGAACTGGGCAAAAGCAAATTTATAGAATGTGGAACTCTGATAGACCGGGAAAATATGGCCCAGGTGATGACCCGTTATATTTATGCATACCTACTTATATAAGTCTTTCCCAAAACGAAAGTTATTTAGTGTTCTATGAAAATTCCTTTAGAGCAAATTTCACTTTTACAGATGTTGCCACTGCTGAGTTTGAAGATGGAGCGCTGCGTTACTATTTCACTTCTGGCTCGCTGCAACAATTACTAGAACGCTATACAGAATTAACTGGTCGTCCTCCTTTACCACCGAGATGGGCTTTGGGCTATCATCAGTCGCGTTGGGGATATGAAACAGAAGAAGAAGTGCGAAAAACTGCTCAAGGATTTCAAACTTACAACTTACCTTTGAGCGCTATTCACTTAGATATTGATTGTCAAAAGGAATTCCGGGCTTTTACCATCGATCCAGACCGATTTCCTAAACTCACTGAATTTAGCCGTGAACTTGCTTCTTTAGGAGTGCGGTTGATTGCGATTAACAGTCCTGGGGTTAAAGTTGACCCCAAAAGTAAACTATTTTTAGAAGGTAAATTACAAGAAGTGTTTTGTCGGCGTGCAGATGGTAAGTTAGTTACGGCACCTGTTTGGGCGGGTATGTGCGCGTTTCCAGATTTTACTAACCCTCTAGCTCGTCATTGGTGGAGTCGGCAGTATGAGTACCTTTTGGATTTAGGTATTACAGGCTTTTGGCACGATATGAACGAACCTGCGGTTTTAGTGCTGTGGGGTGATCGGACTTTACCTGCGCGCACAACTTTACATTATATGGAAGGTAGAGGTGGCGACCATCGCGAGGCTCATAATGTGTATGGATTGTTGCAAGCTGAGGCTGCATATGAAGCTTTGCGTGGATATCAACCCCAACGGCGCCCTTTTATTGTTTCACGTTCTGGATGGGCAGGTTTGCAACGCTACGCTTGGACTTGGACGGGAGATGTCGAAACTAGTTGGGAAGGTTTGCGGCAAACAATTCCAACAGTGCTAAATATGGGATTATCTGGAATACCTTACACTGGCCCAGATATTGGCGGATTTAAGGGCGACCCTAGTGCTGAACTATACTTGCGTTGGTTTCAAATGGCTTGTTTTTTACCATTTTGTCGCACTCATTGCGCCGATAATGCCAAGCCTCGCACTCCTTGGAGTTATGACGAACCAACACTAAATACTATTCGGGAATTTTTACAGTTACGGTATCGATTGATGCCTTACTTCTACACTTTAGCTTGGCAAGCAACCAAAACTGGGCATCCTCTGATTCGTCCGCTTTTTTGGGCAGACACTCAAGATTCACAACTTTGGAGTATTGAAGATGAATTTTTAGTAGGTGATGCTTTGTTAGTTTGTCCAATTGTGTCTGAAGGTGCAACCGCACGTTCTGTAACTTTACCAACAGGGTATTGGTATAACTATTGGAACGATACTTTACTAGACGGTGGAAAACAAATTGATTCGGAGGCGCCGCGACAACAGATACCTCTGTTTATTAAAGCAGGAAGTATAATTCCAATGGAAGAAGGAGAAAAATTAATTCTTCACATCTATCCACCAGTTAAAAACAACTTCCAAGACAATCAATGTGGTGATATGGAAAGTAGCAATATTACCACATCATCTTATTTATACAGCGATGGTGGAGATGGGTACGGTGAATCGCGCCTGGATTACTTGCGGATGATATTTGATTCCAAAACTTTGCACCTAGTTAGAGAAGAGCAAGGAAACTTTACTTTTCCTTATACAACTATTAAGTTACACCTGCACGGAGTCGAGATAAGGCAAGTATGGATAGACGGCAAAGAAGCGAATTATGAGGGAAAAGTATTGCAATGCAATTACTTTCAAGAAATTCGCGTTCAAGGAGATTTTGACTCTATTAAACCTCAAAACCAAATTTTAGCAACCCATTAAGGAGACTTGTTTCATGATTAACAAATTGACTAATATTTCTTTTGGTAATTTCCTTTCTTTGCGACATAATCGCTTATTTTTAGCTATGCCAAAGCTAAATGCTGCAATTGCCATCGCTTTTTTGACTTCGCTAGTTTCTGCCTGTGAAAGTCAAAATGAGCCGGGAGCGGTAATATCACCTGTTCCGGAAGTAGCCGCAACACCAGTTGTAACACCAACGGTGGTAGTAACAACAACACCACTTGTGACACCAACGGTTGTAGTAACAGCAACACCAACTGTAACACCAACGGTGGTAATAACAGCCACACCACAAGCAGGTTTACCTAATGCTGAACTTATTGGTGAAAACGTGACTGTAAGTACAAAAGTTCAAAGAGTTATAAATCAAAACCTCTTTACCGTCTACGACAAGGAATCACTTCGTGGGCAAGAAGTTTTGGTTGTGAGTAAGCAAAAAGCTCCTCCAGTAGGTACAAATATTGAATTGACAGGTGTCGTTCGCAACTTTGTTGTCGCTGATGTAAACAAGAACTATAGCTTAAATCTTTCTCCTACTACAGTTCAGCCATATGTAAATAAGCCTTACATTGATGCTAAGGCAATTGAAAAAGTCGATTAATTGTAAAGACCGTAAATTTACGGTCTTTACATTTCTGATTGTAATGATAGGTATTGTTAATTCTATTGATTATTTTTGATTACCTCCCAAGTTCTTGGGCCAACAATACCATCATCTCTTAAATTAGGATAAAGTTCTTGAAAAGCCTGAACAGCTAAGGATGTGGCAGCATTATAATAGCCATCAACGACTCCATCATAATAACCTCTTTGTTTTAAAAATTCTTGAAGCTCCCTTACAGCTTGACCTCTGCTGCCAATCCTCAATACTGGCAATGTATTAGGTGAATTACTAACAGTTGTAGAAGATGTACTATTATCTGCTTGAATTAAAGCTTCCCAAGTTCTCGGTCCAACTTTTCCGTCAGCAACTAAGTTCCTTGACTTTTGAAAGCTGGTAACAGATGAAAATGTTCGATAATCATAGATACTATCAGCAACACCATTATAAAATCCAAGCTTTTTTAATACTAGTTGTACATCTTTCACGGCTGGTGTTACTGTACCACGCACAAGAAATGGCGCCGTTGTAGGTGAGTACTCATTCAGATTACCATCAGCGGTTATATTGGGATAATTTTGATTGTATAAAGGTGTGTTCTGAGCTATTACGGAAGTATTTAATAACACAGACATTAGAGAAATAGTATAAGGTAAACCAACTAATATTGTGAAAAAGCGACTAAATTTGTAACTCATAATTTTACTATACTATGACAATTATTTTTAAGGAAGATAATTATTATGCCTTTTTGTATTTTAAGTTTAGATGGCAGAGGCATTAGAGAAATAATTTCAGCAACTATATTAGCTTCGTTTGGTAAACCTTTTTGAAGAGTGAACACTGATTGCCGCTTTAAATAGCAACAGCCAGTGTTTATTTGTCATCAGTGAGTTACTTATGCGACCATTGCTGTAGACATTTTTCGGCAGGAATCTGCACAGCGACGGCAAGATTGAGCGCAGCGTTTGCAATGTTCGTTGTTATGTTTTTCGCATTCAGCAGCACAACGGTCACAAGCTTCAGCACAAACATTACACATTTGAGCATGAAGAGCAGAATTACGAGACATAAAGCGCGCGCAAAGTGTACAAGTATCAGCACAGTCTTGGCATAGCTTGATACATTGAACCATCATTTGTACCATGTCGCTACTCAAGCAAGCATTTGCACAATATTCACAGTCACGCAGGCAATCCAGACAGTTCTGAATACAGGTTTCAAGTTGAGATTGATGAGTTGTTGTAGTCATAATTTGGCTCCTAAATTGATAAATTCTACATGAAGCAGTATTTATGCTCCCTTGTCTTTACAATAAATAATTGCCAGTGATACTTACGTCTTCCTAATGACATAAGAAATATTTACTACGATTCACAACCAATGGAATATGAGCATTTCATAATGATTTCATTTGTGTCTGTACAATTATTTTTTTTGTTATAAATTATTTTTCAATTAATCCGTTTTATCTAATTACAATGACAAAATATCGATATTTATAACAACATTTATAACAACGGTGATTTGGTAATGGATTTGTACACAAACTCAATTGATTATCTGATACACTTTTTAATTTTTTAGATGTCAATATCAAAAGACTAGTCCAAAATAAAAGCAATAATTGCTCCTCATTGAGTAATTAAAGTTTCAGAAATGTCTACTTTATTCAGTAATTTCTCTTGGATTTTTTGTCTACTTTGATTAGAAGTTGCTGCTAATATTCAATTTTGAAAATTTTGTAAAAACATATTAATTAACTTCAGTAGCTTGTTTAAATGTTGTTTATTTTTACCTATTACTTTAGGTAGAAGCCAATATTTTTGAATAGTGTAATTTATAAATGTAGGACTAATAATAAATTTGAATTGCTAAACCAATCAAAAAGAATGGTGAGTAATGCTGATTTATTTTTTTGCATGAGTAAATTTAATATATAGGAAAATAAATATTATGCCTTTTCGGATTTTAAGTTTAGATGGCGGAGGTGTTCGAGGAGTAATTGCAGCAACTATACTAGCAGAAATTAAAAAGCAAATTAATCAACCATTAAATAAGTATTTTGACTTAATTGCTGGAACTTCTACCGGAGCAGTGTTAGGGGCTACTATTGCTATAGGACGTAGTAGCAACGAAATTATTGAGTTATATAAGCAACAAAGCTCAATAATATTTCCTTACAGGAGTCGTTTTTCTTTAGCACGAATTCCATTAATTTTAAAGTATGGCTTGTCTGCTCCTAAATTCTCAGATGATGGTTTAATTCAAGTTGCCCAAAAAACTTTTGGCAATATTAGGCTTTTTGATGTTGCTTCACCGTTGCTGCAAATCATCTCCTACGATACAATTACTAGGCGACCAATTATTTTTAAGAATTGGCGTAAAGATAAAGACTACGAAAATTTACCTTTATGGGAAGTATGTGTATGTTCAGCATCAGCTCCTACTTATTTTCCTGCACATAAATTGGATAAAAAAGTAAGTGGCATAGTCCAAAATGCTTCTACTCGTACAATCCAACTAGATACGAATGCTTCTGTTGTTGATGATGTTTATACTGATACAGATATAATAATCATTACTAGTAGAGGTTATCGGCAAACTCGCACTATCATCAGGTATGAAGGATTAACTCGAACAGCGGAAATAGATCAACCTTGGAATATTATTCCTGGTAATACATCTACCTACCTTATTAATTTTTTATACTCTGCAATTGATGGTGGTGTCGCAGCTAATAACCCTTCTGCGAGTGCTGTTGCTGAAGCACTGAGGTTAGGCCATAAAATAGAAGACATTTCTGTGCTTTCGATAGGAACCGGAGAAAGAACCCAAATTATACGTTATAAGCAAGCACAGGAATGGGGTCTTTTAGAATGGGCACAACCATTAATTGGTGTTTTGTTTGATGCGTCATCAGACATTTACCAGTATATTACCGAGCATATAATGCATAATCGCCTTTTGCGCTTGCAATTCCAGCTTGACCGACAATTAACTGGTAAACGTTTGAGTGATGAAATTGATGATGCAAGTGAAGAAAATATCAATAACCTGATAGAAGCAGCAAAAGTTTACATTAACCAACCATCGATACAAGCAAAGTTACAGAAATTTTTGCAGGTTAGCCAATAGTCAAAATTTTGTAGAGACGTATTATGTTACGTCTCTAAGCCTAATCAGTTAATTAAACAACCCAGCACCATATTGGCTACGATTCGCCAAAACTCTCCAAGTATTTCTTCCAACAACACCATCAGTTCTGAGAAGGTTTGCATACTGGAAATTTCTGACTGCTCTGTCTGTACGATAGCCGTAAATACCATCGATACGACCAAAATAATAGCCTCGATTACGTAGAAATGCTTGAAGGTCTCTAACAACTGGCCCTCTGGCTCCGTAGTTTAAAGTAGGTGCTGTACTTGGTCTGTATTCTCTGAGAGAACCATCAACAACAATTTGAGCATTTGCTGGTGAGTTACCTATGAACACCGGAGCTATGGCAAACATAGATACTATGCCAAGTGGCATAATTGCGCGAAGAAATTTAGTGAGCATAATAAATATATCCCCTTTATACTAAACAGTCTTTTGGTTTAAATAAAGATTTCCTGATAACTACCTCCTAGTGGAGAAGTAAATAATTGCTGTGAAAAATATGTCCCTTAGCGGATGTTGAATTTGGTAACAATACTCAATTGTATTTATATAGAGACCGTATGAATCCGGTCTCTACAACATACAAATTTTACAAATATTTCTTTACGAATAGTTTGTAACTGCTATATAATAACAGCTTAAATCTCAATAGTGGAAAACTCGTGAATAAATCAACTTTATTTGCCAGTAAAATAGTTAATTTCTTTATTTATATCTTTCGATAGAGAGTATGTTATTTGAAAATAGTATAGAGCATTACTACATGAATGGGAGAAACTATATCCACGATACACGCAATTATTCGCATATCTTCGCATATCTAAGAGAGCGGATTTTTGCGAATTATTTAGGGCTAGATTATGAAACCGTAATTTATATAATATTTCTTTTAAAAAAAATACTAATTACAATACTTAACAATAAAGACGCAAGAGCTAATATTAGAATAGATAACCAATTGAACCCAATTCCAAATCCTTGTGAAGTATTTTCCCAGCGTAAAATCCAGAAGTCATTGGTGCCAATAATGAATGAGGGTACGGTTAATGCTTTGAAAATGGGTGCTAACAAAAAGCTAACAATTATTATCAATGCCAAACTCATTAGAATAAAGTTTAATGGCCTTTGTACAACTGAGCTAGATTTATTACTAGTTTGAGAAAAAGGAAGTTGCTGACGAGTGACGCTAGGAGGTGCATAAATAGCCATTCCTTCTTCCCTGTCTTCAACTTGAACTGATTTTGGACAACGTAGCAGTTGCACAGCCATCCAGATGTCACCAACGGCGCCTCCTGTATTAAATGCAATAACCATAATTAGCCAAGATGCTTGAGGAAAAATTGCTAATAATAGCAAACACGCTACATCAATTACTATTAGAGGCGCCAGTCCGATAACAATGAAGGCATTACGGCGAAAATAGTTTCCTGGTGAAGTGGCATAAGCGAGCGGTAAAAAATACTTGACTTTAACTCCATAGCGCGGTGAACCACCAAAAGCTGTAAACGCCACTCCATGAACCAATTCGTGAATAATCGCGGTTCCCAAAATAATGGCAAACAAACTCAAAAAGGGAAGGATATTTTCCCAAAAGTTATCTTGAGAACCTTCTAAACTAAAATTTAATGATGATAGCCCGTGAATTTTCCCATAAAACCAACTAGCACTTGATGCTGCTAGTATAAATAGCAACAAGCCTAAAGCAGTCCAGATTAGTGATATCTTAGGAGTAAGGCGAAATATATATATCGGCTTATTCCGTGTAGCTGCATCCATGATTTATCTCTCATTGTTGAGGATTTGCAAGTTTTTCGGCAGAGTTTGATAATCGCTCTAGTGCTTCTGTTTGTAGTTCAATTTGCTTCGTTTGCTTTTGAAGTTCTTGGAATTGCTTTGTCTGAGACAGTGCATCACTGGTATGAGGAATAAAAAATTCACAACCTGACAATAAAATACAGATTGACATTGTGATAGCTAGGATATAACGCATTTGACATGACCTCCTAAAATTAGATTAAAACTAGATTAAACAAACAGTTCCTTTGCCGATTTTCTTGCTTTATTGTAGACGAAATGCTTGAAATAAGAAAAATTTATTTCATTTTTGATAACCTCAATTTATGATTGACTACAAATTATTTGATTTGCATGATATCTGTCTGAATCACCTACTCCCTGAAAATCAGCAGAAACTAACTTATCAACCAGTTCAATGTTACTAACTTTTTCGTTTGCATTATAACTGCGTGAGCGTAAAAGGCGAACATTGCTAATATCATCACAGCGTACTATATAGTCAGTTTCACTTTTACGGTTATCAATGCCAATAACTGTAGTATAAACATAAGAATTATTACTGACTCGTTTAATACTACGTTTGTCAAGATAAATTGGTTGATTATTCTCGAATGAAGAAGTACCAATTGCTTGAAAAAATGAAGGTACTTCGCGCTGACTCATAACAGAATGATAATTTGGATTGATTTTTAAAGAATCATTATCTGCTTTATGACTAACTTCTACTGCATAAACTTTTGTAACATGCACATTAGAAAGTAAAAGTGCCAATCCAAAGAGTATTGAGGAAAATTTCATTACAGAACCCCACTCATTATCTGTGTTTTATCTTGTGAGCATATTTTTTTAAGTATAATTAAATACTAGTGTTGATATATTCCAACAATAATTTTAATTTTGCCCATTAATAGTAACAGCAGTTTTATAAGAATTTACTTGTAACACTTTGTTATTCATATTATAAAGTTAATATTATTTCTTTCCTCTAACCAATGGCTTATAATACTAGCTTTATCCTTACACCCATTGAATGAGTTAGTGTCAAATGATAGTGTAAATTAATTTAAATTTTTCTATCGACAGTAAGAATTTATCAAAGTAATAACTCTTATCCACTTGTTTTCCACTATTTACGCATATATTCTACAAGCAAGCTATTACGTAAAAGTTTAGCTTTATTTTAAATGTACAATCGAAAAATTTAGGTTATTGTCCAGAAGCGCTTTAGTAAATCTAATTCATAATCTGCAAATTTCTACGCAGACGGGCTTCGCTGGAGTGTAAATAATGTTATCTCTGGTGGGCAATTAATTCTTATCGGTACGATGCTAAAACCAATTCCTCGGTTTACATAAAGTTGCTTTCCAGGCGCCCCATAGCCTTTAATCCAGCCATCAGCATGAACCTTACCTTCTTCAACGAAAGTTAACCAAGACCATTCTGGTGTGAATGGCAAACGGATTTGTCCACCATGAGTGTGTCCAGCTACAGCTACAGGTGCTCTGAACGTAGGAAACTTTGGAAATGTATCAGGGTTGTGCATCATCACAAACCTCGGTGCTGTATCTGGTATTTGCGTCAGTGCCACTGTTGGTTTGTCGTTGTTAGCCCAATGAGAACCAACACCTACCAAATATAGCGGCGTTTCTTGCTGAATTTTGTTAGGTAATATTACAGCTTCATTTTCTAGCACTTGCACACCAGCAGATTCTAAAGCTTGAGCAAGTTTGGTGGCTTGCTGTACGTCTGGATTGCCGTTTTTGGATTTCATTCCATAATCATGATTGCCCAACACGGCATATGTAGGAATGCCAAAGTCAGTCAGTGGACGAACAAGCTCAATTGATTGATTAATTTCTTCGGCTGCATTTTTCCCGGCGCCATAAAGAAAATCACCAATAATTAGCACAGCTGCGGGACGTTCTCTAACAAGTCGAGTAACTATTCGACGAATTGTAGGAGTATTATCTAGCCACATTCCTACTTGCCAATCACCCATAACTGCTATACGCTGACCAACCCAAGGAGCAGGAAGACCAGGAATTGATGCTGTTTGCGGTTCTACATCTATTATATATGGCTCAATTAAACCATAAATTAAAAGTGCGCCAATTAAACCTAATAAGCCTAGTAAAAAGTATTTAATTTTTTTGCGAATTTCTTTCATACTTAGTTCTCTAAATTAATAATATATTGTGGTCGCTTAATAAAGTAATCAAACTTGAAAACCTAATAAATTCCAGTAAGCTAAAAAAGGAATAAAAATCCATGCAGCTAGTGTAATTAATGAATAGTGAGTTTTGCCTATCCAAGACCAATAATTATTTTTCCAGATCAATATAGTAAAAAGTAATAATACTAAAGATAAAATACTAGTAATTAATGGTAAGCAAAGTAATGCCACCACTATTGTAGGTACTCCATATGCTAGTTTCCAGCCAGTTAACCAAAGCGATAAAGGTAAGCCAATCAAAAATACTAAGTTGAGAGTTCCCAGTACTCCTGCAATTACCCACGCAAAAGTCTTTTTTTGGCGATTTAAACTAGCTTGACCTCGTATAAGATTGAAAATATAACCTATTGGCCAGACAATGCAAGCCGATAGAAAAACAATGGCACAAAAGGCAGCAATTCCTAACTGTACCCAAACAGTTTCGTACCAATAAACTCGCTCGTAGCCTCCTATTTTTGGCCATAGTGGATTAAAAGCAAAGGCTATTCGACCATTTTCTTCAGCAAAACTAGTAAAAGCGTCCGAATCTGCTCGCTTGAACAACATTGGTTCTACGGGTATTAATTGAATCTTTGGTACACTTCCTGGGAAGAACAAACTAGGAGTATTAATCACTAAATCACTGTTATTAGCTTTGTTGATAGTTATATGCTTAAACGGTGAGGTTAACTTAGCCAAAGTATGGTGAGGATACTCGATATCTCGGTAAGTACCAGGCTGGTCTCGCTGGTAAAAATCGACAAACAACTACTGCTTATCGAGATCCGAGTCGTCCTGGCTATGGGGAATAACACTCCAATTTTTTGTTCTGTGCAGTTGCCCTGTATCTTTCAAGAAATCAGGCAAAATATTTTTCTGAATGTTTTATACCATTTTCTTATTAAATCTTTTCATGCTTTTGTATTTATAATCACATTTTTACTTAGCATTAATTTATTTCTTTAGATAGAGCAACAACTTAGGCATTACCTACTGGCGCTAGAGGATAGATGGCTTTGGTGTTTCTATGCTTACTTGCGTGAGTTACTTACACTCTTATTGGTTGACTAGTATTTAGCTCCTTAAAAGAAAATCTGGATAATAAAATTACCGTTTACGACAAAACGCAAGGGGCGCCAAACAGTCATCAATACGTTTGTAAGGTTTTTGGATATTCTGACGATAATGTACGTGTCATCTCACCCTATGTAGGTGGAGCGTTTGGTTCGGGTTTGCGACCGCAGTATCAATTATTTTTAGCAGTGTTAGCAGCACGTGCGCTCAAACGCTCGGTAAGAGTATCGCTGACACGCCAACAGATGTTTACCTTCGGTCATCGTCCGAACACATTGCAGAAACTTGCCCTTGGCGCCGCACCCAACGGTACGCTTTCTTGTGTCATCCATGATGTGTTAGCAGAGACATCGCAGTTTGAGGATTTTACCGAAGCCGTCGTCAATTGGTCGGGTTTACTTTACCAATGCGACAACGTTAAGCTTGATTACAAACTCACAAAGCTTGACCTTTACACACCGATAGACATGCGGGCGCCAGGTGCTGCATTGGGCGTGTACGCGCTCGAATGTGCAATGGACGAGCTAGCTTATAAAGCAGGTATTGACCCGCTCGAATTCCGTATAAAAAACTACGCCGAGCGAGATCAAAACAAAAACAAACCTTTTTCAAGTAAAGAACTGCGCGAATGTTATCGCCAAGGTGCTGAAAAATTTGGATGGGCAAAACGAAATCCAGAACCTCGTTCGATGCGCTCTGGTGATAATCTAATTGGTTGGGGTGTAGCAACTGGCGTTTGGGACGCGCAACAACAAAAAGCAAGTGCAAAAGCTATTTTATCTCCCGACGGTAAACTTCAAGTTGGTAGTGCAACTGCTGATATCGGCACCGGAACTTACACAATTATGACACAAATTGCCTCCGAAACGCTCGGTTTGCCGATTGATGATGTAACGTTTAAACTTGGTGATTCAAAACTCGTAGAAGCACCCATCGAAGGCGGTTCTTGGACAGCGTCTTCAGTTGGTTCAGCGGTCAAAGCTGTTTGCCTTAAGATATGTAAAAAGTTACTAAAGAGTGCCCAGCAAATGGACAATTCGCCCTTTAAAAACGCTTCAATAGAAGACGTAACTTTTCAGGACAAACAAATTAAATTGAACCATGACCCAACACAAACTGTTTCCATTACTGCCGCAATGCGACATGGTAAAGTTAACAGTATTGAAGAAGAAATTACTGAGCAACCTAACGTTTCAAAGCAAAGTCAATATACACGAAATTCCCATTCAGCAGTGTTTTGTGAAGTGATGGTTGACTCACAGTTAGGCGCCATTCATGTTACGCGCGTCGTCAGTGCAATTGCTGGTGGACGCATCTTAAATCCAAAAACAGCAAGAAGTCAGATTCTAGGCGCCGTCGTTTGGGGTATGGGCATGGCTTTACAAGAAGAAAGCGTAATTGACCAGAAATTCGGACGTTTTATGAACCACAATTTAGCGGAGTATCATGTTCCCGTCAACGCTGATGTGCATGATATTGACGTGATTTTCGTTGAAGAAAACGACTCAATTGTCAATCCCCTTGGCGCCAAAGGTTTAGGCGAAATCGGCATCGTTGGTGTTGCGGCAGCTATTTCTAACGCAGTTTTCCATGCCACCGGAAAACGCATTAGAGATTTGCCAATTACACTAGACAAATTGTTATGAAATAAGAAAGTAACACCATGAAAGCAATCATTATCAACAAATACGGTTCACCTGAAGTGACAAGTTTTTAGTACCATAGATACGAGCAATTGATTGGTGCGCTCTTTGCGGTCGCCGACGCACCAAGGCACCTAGAGGACGCAGCGCTCCTTGTCTGCGGGGAGTTTGAGGTCGATGAGGTAGTCAGCGAATATCTTGTTGACGCAGGGGTTGATGCCTTCCAAGGCGACAGTGTGCCGTTCGCCCTCGACAGTGAAGACAGTGCCGCCGATAGACTCAGCAAGACTGGTGCCAGCCTTGTACGGGGTTGCGGGGTCGCCAGTGATGGAGAGGATCAGGGTGTCGGGTAGTCCCTGGACATTCTGGGCGTAGGGGAAGCCGAGGGTCGGCTCACTAGGCCAGAACTCGCAGGCATCACGGGTGACACCCTCGGTGGGTCGTCCGGTATCGAGGAAGGGGTTCACGTCAAAGATCTTGCGTCGCAGATCGGCTTCCTGTTTGGGGGTGCGCCGCTGTTCATCGTTGCAGTTGATGGCGAAGTTAGCCTCAATGAAGTTGTTCCACTTGCCGTTGGGGTCGCGACCATAGAAATCGTCGGTGATAGCGAGAAGTTTGTCGCCGCGACGCTCGTTCTTGAGTTGGGTGATCCCGTCAATGATTCGCGGCCATGCCTCGGCGACGTAGAGTCCTGCGCCTACCCCACCGGTGCCCTGGAAAAAGTTCAGCGTGCGACCCTTCCCGGCTGGTACGGGAGCATCGATCAGTGGTTGGAACAGTTTCTGGAACATGGCAGTGGACTGCTTGGGGTCGGTGCCGAGTGGACAGTCCGGTTTCTTCGCGCAGAACTTTGCCATCAGGTCAAACGATCGTTGGAACCCGGCGTGAAGTGACAGGCGGCGCTCCGCGCTGCCCTGCCGGGGGTCAATCACGCTGTCGAAGACCATAGCCCGGACGTTTTGGGGGAACATCTCGGCATACACCGCACCTAGTCTGGTACCATAGCTCTGTCCGGCGAAGGTGAGTTTCTTGTCACCGAGGGCGGCGCGGAGTACGTCCATGTCCCTGGCTGCATTCCGGGTGCCGACAGCAGCTAGGACATTCTTACCACCCGATCCGTTAGCACACTTCTCCATCAGTTTGCGGGTGTCGTTAGCGCTCCACTCTCCTGATGTACCTAACAGCGTTGTCTTGTTCTCGCCCCGATCGTTCTCTTTGTCAGTAAAGCAACTGATCGCTGGAGTCGAGGCACCCACCCCACGCGGGTCGAACCCAACCATATCGAACCGCTGCAAGACCGGACTATCCTTTAGACCCAAGGCCGAAAGAACAGCCACATACATACCCGATCCCCCTGGTCCTCCCGGATTGATCACTAGCGAGCCGATCCGCTGACCACGCTCACCCCTCGCTGGCAGCCGTAGAACCGCGATCTGCATGATCTTGCCCTGGGGATTGTTGTAGTCCAACGGCACCTCCAGCCGACCACACTCGAACGGATTGACGTACAGCTTTTCCTCGGTGGCGGTGGTTGCATAGCCCTTGCAGGAACCGAAGTTCAGCTTCTGGTCGTAGAAGCGTTTAAGCCCCGCTGCTGACTCCTGTGCAGACTGTGCAGATGCAGTTTGTGCTGCGGCAGGCTCTGTCTTCGCCTTAGACGACGTACACGCACCAACCAGGAGAACCAGCGACAGCGCCGCGACCATCGACAAGCCTCGGACGTTGGTTTTGCGATCGAGTATGGTTCTCCTGGCAGAAGCCGTTGATCCTGAGTTGTTCGTGGGTAGGTCACGATTTCGTGGGTTGTTAAAAGAAACTTGAGACATGATGATGAACTCCTTCACTTCGTATTCTGTATATAGTAGCTAAAACATTTACTTCACAAGGTTTTAGCTCGTGGGCATTACCCACCCTACTAGCTAAATTCCACTGTCTACTATCTCCGGTAAAGCTTATTCTCTGTACCATACACGCACACATTGAAAGCAATTGATTGTAAGACCCTGACTGACCGTCACTCCGTAGACACCATCACTTGTGCCTTCTAAACTATCTGGTAAAACAACAGTTTCAACGTTGATCATCTTAGTTTGCGATCGCGGACTAGGCTTGAATGGCACAGCCTGCGCTGGCGAAAAGCCGCAGTCTAGTCGAAAGCCACTTAAGTGGAATGGCATCTGTATCGAGCCGTGTTTTGGTAAAGCTTGTTGGCTGAAAGGAACGTGCTGGACAGTACGCCCCTCAGTTGTGCTTTTCCCTCCTCGCATCTCGCGTTCGCAAGGATCTGACAGGCACCCACGTCATAAGCGACGGTGCTTGTGCAGGTGACTGTGATATCCTGATTCGCTTTTTGATCGTCGCCTTTAGTCGATGCTGTACATCCGCCTAGCACTACGCCTGCGATCGCCAAAGACATGAAAAGAAATCGATTTTCATTCAGCATGTGGATCTCCAGTGTTGTTTCATTCCCGTTGGTTGGGGTGTTCTGTTGTCGGATTCCGATTCATTTCCCATCTCCGACATTCAGCCCTGTCCAGTGAGCCGCAAAAGCCCACATATCCGCCGTTTCCTCAATGATCTTGTCGGTAAATACAGGAAAGTAAACAAGGTAAATCGTTCCATTGCTTTCTCCAATAAAGCTTATTCCCTGTACCAGATCCGCACACATTGAAAGCAATTGATTGTCACGCCCTGGCTGATGACTATCCTGAAATAATGTGAGCTATAGTACATTTGCTGATGGTTTTACGAACTGACGAGATCACCGACGACCCTTCCGGTGGCTCTAGGAACCGGGTTCGGATGCCTCGTCGCGTTTGAACACCTTGTAGGCGATCGCTAGAAACACGGGTACTACAACCAGCATTGATAGCGCCGTGTAAGTCGCGTGGAACTTGCTGACTGTGAACAGAGTCGGTGCGTTCACGGCGTTTCCGGCTACGCCCATCAAGAGATTGCCGCCGATGTTGTTCGCGAAGTGTGCGCCGATGGCGAGTTCGGTGGTTCCGTCAATCAACGAAACCACGGTCCATACCAGACCCGGAACGAGGAAGTAGTTGAAGAAGACCGTAAGCCAGCCGCCCGCGCTCGCCTCCGGGTTGAGCAGGTGCGCCAGGGCGAAGATCACGGCTGGCAGCAGCGCCAGAAAGACGCGGTTAGACCAAACAATGCTCGCGCCCTGCACGATGTAGCCGCGAAAGAAAAGCTCCTCGGTAGTGGTTTGGATCGCAGTGAAAATCAGTGAGATCGGGACAAAGAGCGCGAGCGCGAACGCGAACGTTGCAAAGTCAAAGTTAAAGTTAAAAGAGAAGGTGTCGGGATAGAAGAAGTACTGTCCCAGCCCAGCGATCAGCCAGAATGGCACGAACCACGCCACAAACCCATGACCGACACGCCGCCAGCTAATCTTTTCCCGCGCTGTGATCAGCGTCCGGGGATGACGCTGGTGAATGAGGGTGACGGTGATCAGGATTCCCGCGAGGAAGAACGGAAAACTCGCCATGCCCGCAACGAAGCCCCACACGGGACCAAATGCGGCGTAATCCAGCCGACTGAACGCCGCAAGCCCCTCCTGACCGCCGAGCAAGAACGCGATGCGCGGGGCGACGATGCCGCTGACCACCAGCCCCACAAAGAGGATGACTACTAATCCTAGAGGATACCGCCACCACCGATACTTACCCCACCTGGCAGCTTCTACGTAAGTCGCGTCTTTCCCTTCCGTTCCGATTCCCTGATGTCCTTGAATTGTTTTAATTCTCATCTTTGTCTCCTTAGAATACTGGGTAGACACTTTATCCTGAAATATCATTATGCTTCCTTCAGCATTAATCTCGTTGTATTAATCTGAAGTGTACTGAGTTTCAATGCTTGATTTTTTCCAGATTCTTACAACAGTTTATCAAATTCTTATGGTGAAGAGCGAGTTTGTTGGTTGTGTTGCAAAAACATTTTAGTGACCAACGAATCGTTGTCGATTCCGTTGCCTTAAGCGCTAACTTCTACCACTTTTTGCAACACAATTACTGACCATCTATCAAGTTCTATCTGTTGTACCTGTCGTATCTATCATACCTGTCATTTCTGTTGTATCTATCGCGTCTGCGACCGCCTACTGAGAACTCAGCTCGGCAGCCATTTCTTACCCAAATACGATTTCTGTTATAGCCCCAATTTCCTCTACAACTGGCATCAGACAACTTTCTAACAAGCCTGACTCGACGACCTCTCGTAGGTATTGAACAAGTATTCCTTCTATTACCCTCGCTCTCACAAGTTATTATCTGCTGGGCTGAAGCTGGACTCGTAAAACTTAAAAGCGCACCTATACTAAGGCTAGCTGTCATAAGGGTGGCAGCTATTAATGGAAAACGGATAACCAGAATTTCCTGTAGAAATCTGACTCCTTCACTTTTCGTATTTTTCTTCAAAGTCGGCAAATCATTTGATAAAGCAGTAGCAGAAGATTGAACTTCAGTCATTGTTTTTTCTCCTTTTACAATTCTATATTTTTTATAGGTTGGGCATTCTTGCTAGTTCCAAATGTGGTGAAATTCTCTGCACGGCGCTGATGGCATTCCCCGCAAAAAATTTTGGATATTTTTTATTTGGAAGTTCCTAAATGGCTTGCTGTCACTTGAACGTAGGTTCGATAACCACGTCGCTCCAGTCGGTTAGCAGCCCGCAACTGGAATTTAGATGTTGACAACTCATAGTTTAAAACGCCTCTATCATAAAATTTGGGTTCGATAACCACGCCGCTCCAAGCGGTCGGCAGCACGTTCGGCATCGCGACGATTGTAGTGAGTACTCACAAAAATCCATTTCCGATCGTCACGACATAGATCGTCGCGATCTCGATCGTACTGAGCAATTAACATATTCGGCTCTCGATCAAGGTTCTGACCAATTTTTTCTGAATCTAGTGCCTGTGCCATAAAGGGCATAGTTACTACGAATCCCGTACCCATCAGCGCTAGCAAAATTATCTTTTTCATGTGATTCTCCTTAATTGGTTTAATCTGCTAATTTAGGCGCACATTGCTCTACGTTCCGCTCACAGGTAGCAAACTTATGAGTTTGGATCAGTTCGCCGTATATCCGCCATCGCGGTGGCTCTGCCAATTCCTGATGCGCCTCCAGTCACTAAAGCCACTTTATCCTGAAGTATCATTCTATTTCTCCTAAAATCAAGTCCGGTTGTTCTCTCTTGAAATGATCATGAAATCGCTTTAGAAGAAGCTTAGACAAATCTTGCCAGCAAAAAACTAAGAGCAAAGGAAAAGGCATGAAAGCTGACATGGGATAACATTGCAGCCTCAAGCGAGTATTGCCAAAAAAGCCAACCAAAAGCAATGCCAGCAATCCCATTGAGTAATATCGCTCGGATAATCACAAGTGGAGTGAGTGGAACGATCGCGGCAGTCGCGGGCAGGTGTAGTAGTCCAAATACTAACGCAGCTAGAACGATCGCACCTTGGTATATTCCTTGGCTTGGCAACGTAATGCCTTGTTTTAGAACCTTCCACGCTATCCAAACAAGCAGCGACATTAAGCCCCAGCGCATCAGAATTTCCTCAGTGATGCCGCCATAAAGCATTCCTGTAAGTGAACTCAGCCAATTCGGTTCTGTGTTATTAGATGCCTGTAGCGCTTCAGGTAGCGCAGGTTTCATGAGCCGATCTATCAACAAGAGAATAATCGTCGTCGCCGCACCCACACCCAAGCTCCATTGCATCTCAATGACAGAAAATGGAATTTTAGGGGTATGAAGTACCCAGTAGTCAATCAAATGTGAGCGTAATCCAACGCGATTGGCACAGCCAATTCCGATCAGAATGCTGATTGCTAGTAGAACTGTAGGCTGTAGTCCTTGCAGCAGCATTAAAACCCATAGTGGCGGAACTTTTGCCAGCATTTCTGGAGACAGTTTTGCCAACTGTTGCTCAACTAATGGAACCGACGTAATCGTAAACATCGCAATTCCCGCAATGCCCAACACAAATAGAATTCCAAATTGTTTCAAAACTACCATTGATTTAATCTCTAGAGACATCGGAATACTGGATAGACACAATGCCAAGATAGAGAATGACAACTTGGTGACTAACGCCACTTTATTTTGAAGTATCATTGTGCTTCTCCTAGCATTAATTTCGTTGCATTGATCTGAGGTGTACTGAGTTCCAATGCTTGATCTCTTACAGATTCCTAACGATTTCATCTGATATTGATTGCACCCAGAAGCGTGACTGCTTGAATGCGGAAAATTGCCTTTGAAACGGCTTTACCGACCAACTCACCCTCTGCGATCGCTCTAATTCGCGATCGCGCTTCAGGACGTTCTTCAGGTCTGAACACCGCATCAGTCAGGTGAGAGGCTTGCATCAAACTAGTCAATGCTGCCATCCGAGAATCCAGTCCAATACCTTCTAACACGGCTGCACGAACTTGCTGGACAATCTTGCGTTGAATCGATTCATTGGTCAGAAAATATAGCTGCTTTGGCAATAGACTAAGAATGCGTTGCTCTTGTTGTTCTAAAACCCCCAAATCGACTAAGCTCTGCAACACAATCGTTTGAATTCCTAGGTATCTTCGTCTCCAGCGAGTCACCCAGAACCTTGCAGTTCGAGGACGAGACGATGCTAGAACCTCGTTGAGGCGTTGATCTAAGAATTCATTGCCTGTGTTGCCTGCGATCGCACCGATCACCCGATTGTCATTGTCGATCTCAAGTTTGCCTTGCAGTACTAAGTCTAGTAATAAAGAACCGACCAAGCCATAGTCGAGTGCAGAGTACCAAGAGAAGCGAGTTTTCCCAGTTTGGGGATTGAGTGCAAGAAGGATTAAGTCCTGTGAAAGATATTGCATGATGAATTCCTGATTGAGGTGTGCTGTGGTTCCTTCGGAGTTGTGCCTCGGCGCTAATCGCAAATTTGATGCCGAAAGGTAAGGATCTTAAGCGGCTTCTGTCCATGTGCCTGTGCGATCGCGGCAGGGGATTTCTGTGAGTGGTTAGAAGACACTTTAGACATGGTGATAAACTCCTTTGGCACATTTGCTGATGGTTTTACGAACTGACACTAACAAACAAGTCAGATATGAATAGAGCTTAGTGACTCGCAGCAACAATAGCTGTCATCAACTCTGTCATTCTCCAGCGTCCGGTATATCGAATGTTATTAATAAATAGGGCTGGAGGAACCGTTATTCCACTGTGCAATCCACTTTCAATATCTTCATTGATACGATCTATATGCACTTGTTTAGACAACTCTTTGAGAAACTGAGGAATATCAAGCCCTAAATCATTGGCGTACTCAACAAGATAACCATTCTCTAACCTTTGTTGATGAGCAAATAAAGTATCGTGCATTGACCAAAACTGTCCTTGAGCAGCGGCAGCTTCAGCGGCTTGGGCTGCGCGTTGAGCATGAGGATGAACCTGTGTTTGCGGAAAATGGCGGAAGATAAAGCATAAATCATCCTCTCCCAAAGAAGCACTAAGTTCTCGTTTGATCCCTTTAATCAGCTTGTAAACGTCCGCACTTCTGGAGTCTTGATAGTCTCCATACATCACCAGCACGACCTTGGCACTCAGCACACCTTGCATCCAATCTTGGGTTGAAGGTGGGACAAGTAAGGAACTGTGGCTACGATCGTTGTTCATTTTTCTACATCTGCATCAAACATGGAAGCTTGCAATTTACTTGCTCGATCCATTGATTGCATCACTGTTTACATAAATTCAATATAGGAGATCGTCTTCAAGCTGTCGTCTATAGCAAGTTAAAATTTTTACAGTACAAATTGATAGAATAACCCTGCGATCGCAAAGTAGAAAGCTGGCTCTAACTTAAGTTAGAATCCGAATCTGATCGGAAGTACACCCTATAAACTGACAATGCCGCGTTTAACCGCAACAATCACAGCTTGAGTACGATCGCTTACATCTAACTTATTCAAAATCCGGTTGACATGAGATTTAACCGTACCTTCAACGATACTCAAAGCAACCGCAATATCAGCATTACTCATCCCCTGTGCCAGTGAGCGGAGTACTGCTAGTTCTCTTTCACTCAGTTCTGGGTTGCTGATGTGCTGGGCTAGCTTTGCGCCCACATCGGGCGGAATATACTGCTGACCCCGATGAACAGTACGAATCGCATTCAGAAGCTCGTCCGGTTCAGTTTCTTTCAACAGGTATCCTTTGGCGCCTGCCTGCAATCCCCGATAGATATCTTCGTCACTATCATACGTGGTCAGTACAATGATTCGAGCCGATTTAGCAGTAGCACGAATTGCACCGATGGCGGCAACTCCCTCCACTTCAGGCATTCGCAGATCCATAAGCGTCACATCCGGTTGGTGTTTCCCAAATAGCGCGATCGCTTGTTCCCCATTTTCAGCCTGGGCAATCACCTGCATCTCTGGGTCACGGTCAATAATCGTGGCTAATCCTTGTCGAAAAATGGCATGATCGTCTGCAATCAGAACCCGAATTGTTGTGGCTTGGCTCATCGTGACGCTACTCCCGATTGACAGTGACAATAATCTCTGTTCCTTGCCCCAGCTGACTCCGAATCGTGAGTTGTGCGCCGATGCGCTCTGCCCGTTCGCTCATGCCAATTAAGCCAAAACCCTCAGAGCATGGAATACTCCCAACTCCAAAGCCTTGCCCATTGTCTTGCACGCGCAAGCAAACTTGATCGAGATCGTAGACTAGCTTCACTCGAATTTCGTCAGCATTGGCGTGTCTAGCCGCATTAGTTAATGCTTCCTGCCCAATCCGCAGTAGGTTATTCTCAACTTCAGTCGGTAGAGAATACACTGCACCCTCGATTTCATTATGTAAGGTGGTATCCATTGCCGCAGTTCTGAGTTGAGCGACGAGACGATGGAGAGCGCTATGTAAACTGCCCTCCTCCAAAAGCTGAGGACGGAGCGCAACGACCGATCGCCGCGCTTCAGTGAGTCCAGTTCGTGCCAATTCTTTGATCAGGTCTAGATGTGCTCCTGTTGCTTCTAAATCATCCGTTAGCACCTGTTTTGCGGCTCCCACCTGAGCCAGAATGCCTGTAAACGCCTGAGCGAGCGTATCGTGAATTTCGCGTGCCATGCGGTTACGCTCTTCCAAAATCGAGGCTGCTTCTGCTTGCTTTTGCGGCGTAATATCTCGCGCCAGCCAAATCACCTGTTCGTGCCGAATCGGTGCAATACGAGCCGAAAACCAGATTTCTCGTCCAGATATCCACTGCCTGTATTCAACTGTGAGAACTTGTTGGTTTCTCGCCGCCTGCTGAATGTAACTCAGGAATTCATCGGCTTGTTCCTGAGCATAGAGTTGATGCAGTGTTTTGCCAATATACTCCTCCCGATGCAACTCTCCATAGGACGGGTTTCCTTTGATTGCGCCGATCAATTGCCCTTCAACAGTGAAGATACACAGTGGATCGGGAATGGCTGAGAAGAGTGCCCGTAGTTCTGCTTCAGAGGCTTGCAACGCGACTTCTGCCTGTTTGCGATCGCTAATATCCGCAATCACCCCTTCGATGTAGTCATCGTCTGCATTCAAATAAGAAGAAAAAAGTCCCCAAAACACTGTCCCATCTCGTTTTCGCATCTGTGCTTCAAAGCTTCGCACTTCCCCATTCCGCTTCATCACCTCAATGCCTTGTTCGCGATCGGTGGGATTGACCCAATAGCCTATGGTGTGTTCCAGCCCGATGATCTCTTGGGGTGAATCAAAGCCAAACAGCTCTGCAAAGCGTTGATTGGCATTGAGAATTAATCCATCACCGATGCGGGTGCGGTAGATGCCAACTTGGGAGTTTGCAAAGATAGCTCGGAACTTGGCTTCACTGCGCTGTAATGCCTCTTCTGCTTGCCTACGCTGGGTGGTGTCATTGCCCACCGATAAGATTTCAACGACATCTCCCTGGTCATTGAAGATAGCTTGATTCGACCACTCCATCCAAACTCGCCGACTGTCTCGACACAGGTTTTCACCCTCGCCTCGCGGGTACGATCGAGGATTACGAAGTAAAGCATGGACAAAGGGTCTCATATCGCGTCCAGAAATTTCGGTGTCTGGAATAATGGTTTCAAATAAGGTGCGCCCTAAAATCTGATGTTCTTCATAGCCCAGGAGTTTTACCCCATAATCGTTGATGTAATGAATCCTTCCTTGCGGATCATAGCGAATGATCACTGAATTCGCGGTTTGTAGTAGGTTGCGATAATTTGCTTCACTTTGTCTCAATGCGGCTTCGGTGTGTTGACGTTCAGCAATCTCCTGCTGCAAGGCTTGAGTTCGCTCTTCTACTTTTCGTTCCAGTATTTTGGCATAGTCTGCTAACCGTTGATACAGCCGAGCATTTTCTAGTGAAATGGCTGCCTGCGCCATCAGCAGTTTGAGAACTTGTAAGCGATCGCTGGTAAACACTCCGGTAGTGAGATTGTTCTCTAGATAAAGGATGCCGATCAACTGATTTTGCTGGAGAATTGGCATACACAGGAGCGATCGCGTCTGTTGGTGTTGAATATAAGGATCAGTTGAAAAAGACGATTCGCTGACTGTATCCTCAAACACCAGAGTTTCTTGAGTATGTTCTACTGAGTAAATGACGGAGACAGGAATGGTTGCACAGTCAGCAACAGCTAGCTTTTCCAGGTCACACGGTCTATTGCCACTGCATTGAGCCACTACAGTGAGTTGATCCTCTTCCAGGAGAACCAGAGCACCCGTTTCGGCTCCTGTACTTTCTATTACCACCTGCATCAATGTGGCAATTAATTGATCGAGATGGATCATTCTAGGCAGGGTAATCATTGAAATCTCCCCCAGCGAAGGACTGTCAGCCGTCTCCCAAAGTATATCGCTTGCCAAACTCCAGAAAATAAGCCTTTGGGTGGATTTTTTGAAGGGTCAAAGCAATCCACAGCATGACTGGGGAGGGGCGATTGACGTTTCGATCTTTTTCGGGCGAGATTAGGAAAGCTTCGTGCTGACACCATTTACCGCATTACCTGCTTTAGCTGATGATTGTTCACCGGGCGACCGAGTTCCTTCTTTATAACGTAAAAACCCGGTCTGGAAAAATCGGAACGAGTTTTTAACTTATCCAGAATTTGTAGCGGTTATCTAACCCATACGAAAAAACTTTAATTCTACAAGCCTTGATAGTAGGTCACGACTCATAAATCTGGCGAAGCTATTGACATATAGTAAGACACCCGGTGGTCGCCCTTTGTATCTTTGTCCACTTTTTTACAAAATCCCACTACTACCCACATTTGTTATATTTGGGACAGCATTTTAAATTAAACCTTCCGCTAGTATTGATTACCCTTTTTCCTCCGTTACCAGGAACGTTTATCCGTTGATCACTAGCGTTAGCGATATCAACTTTTATAGTAACTGTATAAGGACAGCGATTAGTTATAATAGCTCCATTATCAACATACTCTGCCTGAACACATACTGGCAAGGGAACTCGGTCGCCTGGTGAACAATCATCAGCTAAAGCTGGTAATGTGGTAAATGTCAAAAATAAAAACACTAAACATATTAAACGTGTAGTTGAATTTAAGAATCTTTTCAAAAAACTCATAACACCTTCCTCAGAGCAAATTGGATTATTTATTAATACCGGGCACTAATTTCTACTTTCGACGATCCTAGTTGCCGTTGGTCAGTTCCGGGTACTAATTCGACCTTTACCCATCCTGGTTGACGCTTGTCAAACGCTTTGTATGCATCAATTACAGATATTAACGGTTCGACCTGGGTTAAAACTTTGGTGGGGTCAATTGTACCATTATGAACCATATCTACTAACATGGGAATGTACTTGCGGTGATTACAATTGCCCATATTAATAGTTAAATTTTTGTTCATTGCCATGCCAATTGGAAAAAACTTATGGCTTGGTGGATAAACACCAATAATTGAAAGCGTACCAGCTTTAGCTAGCGCCTGAACTCCCCACTCCAATGCAATTGAAGGAGCATTACCTGGATGCCAATTCCCGTTTTCTGGATTGGTTTTTTGGGCTATTTGCTGTAACTGTTGCTGAAATTGCTGTGCTTGTTTTTGTGCAATTTCTGCGGCAGGACCACTGTGAGGAGCATTCGCGTCTACACCAACTGCATCAATTGCCCTATCAACACCAATTCCCCCAGTAAGGTCTTTAATTATTTCAATTGGGTCTTCGGCGTTATAATCAATGACTTCTGCACCAAGTTCGCGCGCCATTTCCAAGCGCGAAGCTATTGTATCTACTGCAATAATTCGTCCTGCACCAAGCAGTTTGGCACTAACAATTGTAAATTGTCCAACAGGCCCACAACCGAAGACAGCAACTGTATCCCCTGGCTTAATTTCTGCAATGTCGGCGCCGAAATATCCCGTAGGGAAGATGTCGGAAATCATAATAGCTTGGTCGTCTGTTACCTCTTTTGGTAACTTAACCAGTCCCGCATTGGCATAAGGAATTCTGGCATATTCCGCTTGTAATCCGTTAAATGGTCCCGTTTCGGCAGGACCTCCAAAAAATGCTGTCCCTGCTTCCGCGCCATTAGGATTTGCATTATCGCACTGAGAATGATACCCTGTACGACAGTAAGAACAATAACCGCAAGCAATTGTAGAAGGAACGACAACTCGGTCGCCTACCTTAAGATTTCGTACATTCGCGCCAATCTCTTCAATAACACCAACCCCTTCATGTCCTAGAATTGTTCCGGGTTTCATTCCAGAAAATGTTCCCCGAATCATATGCAAATCTGTACCACAAATTGCACTAGAAGTTAATCTGATAATTGCATCGTTTGGCGCTTCAATTTTAGGCTCAGGTACATTATCTAACCTAATATCTCCGATTCCATGAAAAACAACTGCTTTCATTACGAATAATCCTTGTCACTGGGACAGTTTTGGTTAACGAAAGTTGAAAATATTAATTTTTTGCTGTAAAAACTTAGACTGCCTTAACTGAAGATAAACCAGCTAATGCTTCCATCAGTCTAATCACATCTGATTAGTTATCTTCAATGTATGAATACATTCTCCTTATTCAATTATCTATAACATTAATAAATTACTTGTGGACAATTCCGAAATAATTTTCTACCCTTATTGTTAAATAACAAAAGTATTATATTGCTCTATCTAAAGACAGATTAAATATTTATTTTTAATGAAAATGATTTACAATATTAAAATAATATGTAGTGGATATAACAAAAATCTATGGAATATAATAAATATAATAAATATGTATGTATGTATGTATTAGAAAATCGTGCGCGTTATAGGTTTCATCATCCAACTGCAACCGATGAATGCCATTAGTACGATTTCGGCTGGTTCGCAGACCATTAATTCTCCATTTGAGCGAACTTCATAAGTTTCTGGGTCTACCTTATTAGTCTATCTACGGTAATAATTTCTTAAAAAATAACTCTTATCCACTAGTTTTCCACTATTTAAGTTTAGCCTATAAGCCAAAGTCATTTGGCAAGCTTTAGACCAGCGATAACTTAAGAAATCTTGGAAATAATCTTGGAAATGTATTATGGCTTTATTAAAAATAGAGGATTTTCATCCTGATCATGGTCAAGCTTGTTCTGGGAATGGTAACATTGTTAATTTCGATGTTTATTCGGATATTACAAATGAAAAAATCGGCGCCGTTAAAAACATATTAGCTGATGAGCATGACGGTAGCTTTCGATATCTAATTGTAGATTTGGGTTTTTGGATTTTTGGCAAGCAAGTTTTATTGCCTATAGGTCGCTCTCGCATTGATTACTCCCAACAGCGGATTTATACCAAAGGTCTAACCAAAGAGCAGGCAGAAAATTTGCCGGAGTTTAGTGAAGAATTAAAGATTGATCATGATTACGAAGAGCGAGTGAGAACAGGTTATCGAGACAGCGCTAGTTTTGACCCGATTTATACTGTAGACCCATTAGGGAATCCAATTGCACCGACTGTTCCCTATGGACCTATGGCTTTGAATGAAGTAGCAGCACTATCGGTTCCCCATACTGATGAAAGGACAATTCATATTCCAGAATCAAGGAATCCCCCGTTTGACCGAAACACTTACAGATATGAGAATGACCCTTCGCTGTATGAAATTAATGAGAAAGACCACCCATCTTTGAAATCTTATTCTCAACGTTTAGCAGAAAGTAGAATTCACAGAAGAAAAAGTTAATTTATAGGAGTTCTGCATTTTATAACTGGCGCCATCTCAAAAAATTAGACAAATCAGTACTATTCTATACGAGATAGCAAAAAATGAATAATAGAAGCGATTACGATTTACCAACAGAGATTATTAACAAACAGCAGGAACAAAGCCCAATAAGTATACCAGATTCACCGCACGGTCGGGAAAACTTGAAATGGCTGGGTCCAAGTTTTTTGTGGATGCTTTCGGCTGCTGGTTCTGGAGAGTTATTATTTACACCAAGAATTGCTGCACTCTATGGTTATAGCCTGTTATGGGCGTTACTTGCGGCTGTTATTCTCAAATGGTTTATTAACGGTGAAGTCGGTCGCTTTTCAGTTTGTACTGGCGCCACTATATTACAAGGTTTCAACCAACTTCCCGGCCCTAAAAATTGGGCAATCTGGCTGATTTTACTGCCGCAAGTTTTAGTAGCAGTTTCTACAGTTGCTGGACTTTCAGGCGCCGCTGCTACAGCATTAATTCTAATTACTGGGGGAACAGTTCAACTATGGACTATAATAATCATTATTGTCACGGCAGCAATTGTACTACTAGGGCAATATAATGTAGTTGAAAAAATTTCTTCTTATGTAGGAATCGCGCGCACAATAGCAGTAGTAAGCGCAGCCATTTTTGTTTTTCCCAAGGTTCGCCAATTGGCAGCAGGTTTAGTACCCCAAATTCCCAAGAATGTGCAGTATCAAGAAATATTACCTTGGCTGGGTTTTATGCTAGCTGGTGCTGCTGGGTTGATGTGGTATTCTTACTGGGTAGAAGCCAGAGGTTATGGCGCCGCAAGTGTGGAAGGTTTAGAGAGAATAGACCCAAAACTACTCAGCCGCGAGGAAAAAAACAAATTGCGCGGTTGGCTAAATTTAATGACTATATCCAATACTTTAGCAGTAGTAGGCGCCTTATTAGCGGCGCTGTCTTTTTTCATTCTTGGTGGTGAGTTGTTACGTCCCCAAGGGCTTGTACCAAAAGAAAATCAAGTAGCAGAAACCTTGGGTTCATTGCTGGGCGACCTTTGGGGTTCGTTTGGCTTTTGGTTTATGATTGCAATTGTTTTTATTACCTTCTGTAGCACTGTACTGTCAGTAGAAGATGGTTTTGGGCGGATGTTTGCTGATGGTACGCAGATATTATTGCAAGGATTTGGAGTTAGAAACAGTCGCTGGACGAATCAGAAGTTTTTGCAGAAATTCTTCATTGTGGTGTTATTAGCTGTACTGCCGATTGCAATTTATCTGTTTTTTGGTGAACCAGTTGCCTTATTGCAAACTGCAGGCGGCATTGAAGCTGCTCACATTCCTATTGTTACTGGTTTGACTCTTTACTTAAATCATCAGATGTTGCCTAAAGAACTACAACCATCGAAAATCATCTTTGGTGGTACATTGATTGCTGGAATATTCTTTGGTGTATTTGCCATTATCTATCTATTGCAACTGCTGGGCATAATTGGCTAAATGTGGAAGTTGAAGTTAAAGCAAAAGATATTTCTTACAAGCAAAAATGGCACAGCAACATCAAACTCAAAATTGTTGTGTTTTCACGTTCGTAGTGTAGTTCAAAACTTTTTGCCATGACTGTCGTAACTAAACCCCTATCTAAGCGTATAGCTGTAGTTTTCGATTTCGATGATACGCTTGTACAAGATACAGTTGATGCTTTATTGTCAAGCTTAGGCATTGACGCTCTTAAATTTCGTCAAGAAAGAATTAGACCTTTAATCGACAAAGGTTGGGATAAAATTTTGGCTAGATTTTATGCCTTAATTGAAGAATCAAAACGCCAAGACAACAAAATTACACAGGAGTATATTGCCAAGTTCGGTCAAGAGTTAGCACCCTTTGATGGAGTAACTGAAATGTTTAACCATCTGCGACAACGTGCCCATGAACTCAATCCAAAGGTAGAAGTTGAATTTTATCTAATTACTTGCGGAATGGTAGAAATTGCTCGTCATAACTGCATTGCTCCAAATTTTAATGCAATGTGGGGGTGTGAGTTCTATTACAATGAAAACGGCGGAATTGAATTTCTGAAAAAAATAGTTACCCATACTGAAAAAACTCGCTATCTTTTCCAACTTACTAAAGGTTTAAATGATTCCAAAGACGACGGCAAAACACTTGTCTATCGAGATTTACGACGAGAGGAATTGCATGTTCCGTTAACACAGGTGATTTATGTAGGAGATGGGGAATCAGATATTCCCTGTTTTTCTTTAATGAACCAAGAGCAAGGAACAGCAATCGCATTATATAAAGACATTACGCCAGAAGAATGGGGACGTGATTTAAGCATTACTCAAAGTCAACGGGTTGCAAACCTCGCACCTGTAGACTACAACAAACACTCGGAACTAATGCAATCGCTGACACTAGCAGTAGAAAGTCTTTGTAAACAAATTTCTTTACAGCAATTGAGCGTTGGTGAGTGAAACCGTTAAAAAGAACTTCATCACTGAAATGATGGGATAATTTTTACAGCTAGATATCAACAGAATACGTAAAGCAGTTATGTTAGAACACGTTCGTATCTCCGCAAACTTACAGCAGCATATCGAGTGGCTACAAAAAGATATTAATTTGGAATTTGATGAAATAATTCTACACAATGTCAACAAAGAGCAGCAGCAGTTTATTGAGGTCTTTGGTGAAAAAGTTATTCCGGCTTTGACATAAAGATATTTTATATGTTATCAATAACTAATTTTAAAAAATATGAAGATGAATCAACGTCCTAGTAATGTTTTAATCAAAGTAATTGTTGCAATGTTATTACTATTCGGCGAACTTTGATGTTTATGCAGAAGGACGTGAAAAAGTTGGTACAGTATCCGATATTTTAGTTGATGAAGATACAGGTCGTTTACGCTATTTAGTATTAGATACCGGATTTTGGATTTTTGGTAAAAAAGTCTTGCTTCCTATCGGTCGCGCGCGTGTTGACTATGAAGACAAAGAGGTGTATGTATCTGGTCTGACTAAAGAGCAAGTTGAAAATTTACCTAACTTTGATGAATTAGAAAAAGTTGATTACGACTATGAAGAGCAAGTTCGCGGTATATATCGTCCGATGACTGCTACTTCTGGTATGACTCAAAGTACTACTGATTACGACCGAAGCACTTATAATTATGAGCAAGAACCGTCATTATATGATGTCGATGAACAAGATAATCAAACCCTGAAACTTTATGAAGAGCGATTAGTTGCCAACAAAGAACGTCGTAAAGCAGGGGAAGTCTCTATTGGTAAACACGTAGAGACTGAGACTGCTCGTGTCGCTGTACCTGTTGAGAAAGAACGAGTAGTAATTGAGCGTACTAATCCTTCAAGCACTACAACTAGTAACCCTACTGGCGCCTTTCGTGAAGGTGAAGTTGCTCGAATGGAGCTTTACGAAGAAACACCCGATATCCACAAAGAAGCTGTTGTGCGAGAAGAAGTCCGAGTCAAGAAAGTTGTAGACCGCGATACAGTTGAGGCACAAGAGAAAGTTCGACGCGAAGAACTTGATATTGATACAGATGGTCGTCCAATAGATGAGAGAAAAATCTAGCATAAAATTTGGCTTACAGGTAAAATATATACTTTCATCTGTAAGCCACAATGATTTGTTTGATTGACATTGATTAGATACTAGTACAAATTACAAAAATGTTTGCATCTAATTATAATAATTTTATTCTATCAGGATTAATTGTAATTTGTCTAGCACTTACACACCTATTTTCTGGAAAATTAAGATTTATAAATATTCCTCGAAGCTGTTGGCTTTCCGCAGCAGGAGGTGTTTCTGTTGCTTACGTTTTTGTACATATCTTACCCGAATTAAGCAAACATCAAGCCGTGTTGAAGAAAGTAGGAGAAGGAGCAATTCCGTTTGTAGAACACCATATTTACTTGATTGCATTACTAGGACTAACTGTGTTTTATGGATTAGAACGAATAGCGCTCATTACTCGCTTGCATCGTAAACAAGTTGGTAAAGGTGATGCAACTAGTTTAAATGTATTTTGGCTGCATATGGTTTCGTTTGGTTTTTACAATGCTTTAATTGGTTACTTATTACTTCATCGAGAAGAATCAGGTATTGTTAGTCTACTAGTATTTAGTTTAGCAATGGCAACTCATTTTATTGTAAATGATTACGGCTTGCGTGAACACCATCAGCATATATATGACCGGGTTGGCCGTTGGATTTTAGCAGCAGCAATTATTGTAGGTTGGGTACTTGGCGCCCACCTGACGAGACAACACAAATCAATAGTACTACCAAGAAAGGTCGCCAATTCACAGTAACCCTCAATGCTTGGCACCATATGTTAATGAGGGGAACTCAGCTTTCCCAAATGTATAAATGCCCGTTTACTTTAGTTCGGGTTAGTGTTACTGATGATACTGGTTCTCCAGTTTGGAAACCAATGTGGTTGATAGTTATGGGCGAGCAACGTGAGCGTATTTCACTCGTAGATGTCTACTTTTGCTATCGGCAACGGTTTGACATAGAACATATGTTTAGATTCAGCAAGCAACGTTTATTAATGACTAATTTCCAAACTCCCGAAGTGGAGCATGAAGAAAATTGGATACGTCTAGTTATGCTCGCTTACGTACAATTATGGGCTGCAAAGCAATTATCTAATTATTTACCAAGACCTTGGGAGCGTTATTCACAACAAAACCATGATAAAATTGTTTCTCCTAGTACCGTACAGCGTGACTTCCAAAGAATCCCGATCGGAGGTAGGAAAACCAGGAAATTCACCAAAACCCAGAGGAATTCCGACTGGTCGGGTGAGGGGTCTGACCCAGACTAAAAGAGTTAAGCATCCTGTTATCAAAAAAAGCAAAAAATTAAACATTCCACAGCCGCAATCTGCGTAGTTTTTCTATAAATATATTTGTTTTACTCAGTTAATTTCATAACTGGGATAAAAAAGCTGCGTCCTTTTTTTATTCACAAATATTATTCGCGAACGTACTATTTTGTCCAAAGTTCAATAAATATTGGCGAAATTGCAATGATTCGAGAATTTCGGACTTGGATAAAACAGGAATTACAGAAGCAAAGTCAACTTTAGATAGCTGGCTAATTTTTACAAATTTTGATTAATTTAATTGCTTGGTACTTAATATATGGCTATCGTACTTGAACTAGAACCTGAGATTGAATCACGCTTAATAGCTCAAGCCGCAGCTCAGGGAACATCTGTCGAAGCACTATTGAAAACTTTAGTCGAAAGTGAACTCTCGCACATCACCACAACCCACACCCATAACATTGTCACCGAATGAGCGAGCAGAACGATTTGTAAATTGGGCTAGGAACCACTCCGAAGTGAAGACGGCGCCTCTTTCAGACGAAGCAATTAGCCGCGAAAGCATCTATACTTAGAGAAGACGAAATACTATGAGCTATTTGATTAATACAAATGCTTGATTGCGGTGCCTGTAGCTGGGATAAGATCGAAGTTAAATTTTTTACATGATTTTAATATATTACAACAGTATTCAAGTACTAATATTAATTAAAAGTTTTGTATCTAAATTTTGCCACTCCTAAATATGAGTAAAATCGGACACATCTAGTAGAAGTCTTCTAGTTAACAATCCGTATAAAGTAGTTATACGATAATATTCCATATAACTACTATGTCGTTATACAAGGGTGAGGGAAAAACTGCAAAACTGATCAAATTTGTCCTGAAACAGGCTCAAACCGTATCTATATAGCCGTGAACGTTACGAATATTTTTACTTGGTGCTACATAAAAGTGCGTAAACTGAATAAAATAGAGTGTAAAATAAAACAAGCTATAATAAAATCTTAATTAGTGTCAGAAGCTACTTTTACTGAAAGTAAACATTATGCTTATACAAAGTGTTGAAATTGAGGGGTTTTGGGGAAAATTTAAGGCAAGTGCCAAAATTTTTTCAGATGTTACAATTTTTATTGGATTAAATGGTACAGGAAAAACAACATTTATTAATTTAATTGTTGCAGCACTTTCAGCCGATTTTCAGCAGCTAGACACTCTTCAATTTTCTTTGATAAAAATTAAATTAATTGAACCGAAAAAGTCAAAATATAGGACTGTAAGTGTTTCACGAGAACAGCATGAAGATATTCCTCCTTTTATAAATATTTATTCATACAAAATTGGTACAAAAGTCTATAAACTTTACAGTGACTCGCGGTTATATAATGATTTACGAGATTCGCGCAATCGAAGAGTAACCTCTGAGAGGTTCATCGATAGTATTATTTACACAAGAGTGCAACCTCATGCTCGTCAACAATATACTGATTTAAAACAATTATTGTCTAGCCTAGTGGAAATTTCTCAGATATCTGTTTATCGGTCTACTTCTGAGATATCAGAAGCAGATCCAAGACAAAGAGGTACTGCTGTTGATGACCGCTTGCAGCATTTACTTCAGAAGTTTGCTCGATATCAGTTGAATTTAGAAGCCCAGCTTAATGAAAGGTCTATTGTATTTCAAAAAGAAGCAATATCCTCACTTTTGTATAATAAGGAATTTGATGACTTTGATGGTAAAAAGTTGAAAGATATTTCAAATATCGATCTCAAGGCAGAGGAAGATAAGCTTGAGCGTGCTTTTAAAGAGCTAGGTATTGAAGGTATGGAGCAACAAATTAATAATCATATAAGTAAACTAAGAAAAGCTATTGAGGGATTAAGAGAATCTCTAAAGGAGCCAACACAGCACATCACGCAAGATAATTTTTTTGCTATCCCACTAATCAATAGAACTAATAGAATTATTGATTTACTCAACAAATCAGAAGAAGACAAAAGAAAAATTACTGAGCCTCGTCAAAAATTTTTTGATACTCTACAAAGCTTTATGATAACAAAAAAATTTGATTATAATAAAAAAACTAGTGAACTATATTTTTTTATAGACAAAAATAGTTCTATCAAGTTAAGTTGTACTGACTTATCATCAGGTGAAAAACAATTACTTATTCAGTTTATGGAAGTTCTTTTACAAGAAAGTAGGAGTTTAATATTTATTGCAGATGAACCTGAATTGTCACTTCACGTATCATGGCAAGAAAAAATCTTGAAGACCCTTCGAGAGCTAAATAGTAATGCTCAAGTTATTGTTGCAACTCATTCGCCAGATATTGTAGCTGAATATAGAGCTAATGTAATAGACATGGAGGACGTAATCTCTTAATGCTTAGTAGAACAGATTCTGGTATAAGAAAGGCTCTTCAGTACTTGTTATGCTAAACTAACAATTAAAGTGCCAAGCTAATAAGCATCGAACTCGGAAATTTTCAAAATTTCTAAACCCATAAGCCGAGCGCTTAATTAATTTTATTTTATTATTAATACCTTCAACGGCGCCGCTAGTCGTGCCATTATCAAAATAAGCAATAATTTCATCAAACCAACGAATAAAAGTGTTATTGC
Source organism: Calothrix sp. PCC 7103 (assembly GCF_000331305.1). Taxonomy (GTDB): domain Bacteria; phylum Cyanobacteriota; class Cyanobacteriia; order Cyanobacteriales; family Nostocaceae; genus Dulcicalothrix. Next base: position 4,871,121 of record NZ_KB217478.1, read on the forward strand.
TATTTGGAAAATATGTTTTAGCTTTTGAAAGCCACATACCTAATTTAAATACTGCTGGATACCAATGATTAGTTTTATTAAAAATTTTTCTAAGTTTTTCCTTTAATTCATGCATCATTTTTAAAGTAGGAGATACAGCTTTTACTTGAATTAATTTCTTTATTTGTTCTTCATTTAAGTCCTTTTCATTTTTAAGTAAAGCATATTTACTATTTTTCAATCCTTCTAATATTTTTTCATATTCATCTTTCTTTTCAGATGTTTCTGCTAATTTAATTAGTTCCTCTATTTTGTACTTTTCTCTCTTCCTCTGTGTGTCTAATTCTTTATTTACTTGCACCATTACGTGAAATCTATCGGCGACGACTTGAACG
>NZ_KB217478.1:4871594-5939545 GCF_000331305.1 Calothrix sp. PCC 7103
CTTCTTGTATTATTTTGTTTGCAAGGCGATTTGTATAGGTTCTTTTCTTTCTTGCAAACTCAAGTTCTTCACTAAACGGTTTTTTACAAATTCTACATTTAAATTGGCGCCGATTTATTTCTAAAAAAATTGGTTTCTCTCCAAAAGGTAAATCTTTAATAATATGACGATGGTTTTGATGTAGTTTATGACTCTCCGTACCACAAGATGGACATACACTATACAGCTTTATTGGCTCTGTTCGTAAAATTATTCCAATTTCGTTATAAATGCTGTGCGATATAACTTTTACTTCGTCTATATCCAGAATTTGTGATAAGATTTTTATATCTTTTTTATTAGTCATGACTGTAAATGTACCCTAAAATACAATGAACGTACATACAGTCAATAATAAATAAGACTTACAAGTCAATCCTATCAAGCATTTTTGTAATATTTTTTACAATAAATTAATAATAGTTGACATCTTTATTTAACAATTTAGCATAACAACTACTGAAGAACCATAAGAAATACAGACTTATTTTATCGTAAGCAGTATGTTGTTATAGTCGAGGGAGATGATGATCGACCATTCTGGAAGCTTTTTTTTCCAGAAAATATTGATGGCTATAAACTTAAGCTTAAGGCTGTTGGTGGCAAAACTGTAGTTGATAAATATATACAGCAGATATTAAATTCAAACTCGGATGCACACTTTGCAGTTGCACTTGACAGCGATTATAAATTTATAATGGGCTGTTCAATTAATCACAACAGAATAGTAGAAACAAAAGCACATAGTATAGAAAACCTTATTTTATGTACCCTTAGTATTACACATGTGATCCAAAATCTTTCTAAGGATACTGACTATGAGCCAGAAATTGCTGAGTTATGGATAAAACATTACGATGAAAAAATTTATCCTTTGATGATAGTAGATTATATTATCGAAAGGGACAAGATAGCCATAAAGTGTATGGGAGATAATTGTCAGCGTTTTTTTATAAACAAAAGTTCTGAACTAGATGAGAATGAAATTGCTAAATTTGTTGATTCTCTTAATATCTCGCCTTCCGAATTCTTATGTATCAAAGAAAAACTCAAATCTTATAGACCAAGTCTTCATTCAAGAGGACATTTTTTCTTCAGTGCAGTTATGCGATTTATCTCTTGTGAAGTTAAAAGGCTATGTAAAAAAACAGTTTCTATTTCAAATGAATCCTTATTTTCTAATTTTATAGCTTACTGTCAGCTTTGTTCAAAGGAAAATGAGTTACTTGAGGAGTTGTATGATGCTTCAAATGTAGCTGCTCAAGTATTAGTAAAACTTCTTAAGGAAAATAGTTAGATGTGTATGCGAGATTGACTAAAATGCATGTATCGGTAAATTTAGCGACTCTTGACGAGCGTACAGACGACGTGTACGTCTTAGCAGGGCAAGAAATAGAAATTATAATTTACCCGGATGGGAATTGGATATTTATATGGGCAAGCCTAATTTCGCGACAATGACCCGCTCCGAATTTCGTCAATATATTCTTGAGCATAGGGAAGATGACGAAGCTGTTTCGATTTACTTGGAAAAATTTCGTCCCTTAAACCCTAAAGTATACCCGGCGCCAAAAACTTTAGCGGATTTAGATAATTTCCCAGAGCTACATCGCCAGCACTTAGAACAGCGCGATAAGGAAGCTTAACTATTAAAACCCTGTTTACTATTCCAATGTTAAAGCTTGTGTGTGTTGGAGCTTTCGATTTCTCCAATGTTCATCCTTGCTAGATTCTGCCTGAAAAATTACATACTCTCGCATTACTATTCGTCTTTCTCGTAAAATGGTTTGGGAAATTCAGTTTTGCCGCGAAATACGCAGTCAAGTTCAAACACTTGATGAGGTTGCGCTTGTTGCGCTTGCGTTGGTTTGGTATGTGTATCTCTAATTTTAGCAGTAGAAAAACGGCGCCGAACTTTTTCGTATATGGCTAGAGCGCCAGTCCAGTAGAAGTAGTTGACATAAAAGTCTGATTATGAGTACCGTTAAAATCGGACATTAAGGCGCCTCGGTATTGATGCGAAGGCTAAATAATTTAATCTAAAATAAGCGTTTTGCCCCTACGCATAAATTTACGCTTCCGTCAATATATATTACTGGACCGGCGCTCTAGCCTAGGCTGTTTACTTTGTGGGAAAATGGCTAAAAAAAGTTCATACAGTTTTTGTGTCATTTTTTAGCTCGAAAATACGATTCTTCGTTGTGAGAGCATGGACTGACCAAAGACTTGTGATGACCATGCTTCCAAATCAAGGTATCGGATAGTTTCTAACGCTTCCTTAACTACAGAAGTTGTTAAGTTCATAGTACATAAACAAATACTTAAGACTGTCTGTCCTATTTGTTGAATAGGAGACCTAGAAGAAAACTGTTTATATTTACCAAAAAGTGATTCAATTACATCAGAAGTAGCTAAAAAAGTAGTTAATGGAGGAATTTTAGAACTTTCGTTAAGAAGATAATCAAGTATTTTTTGTTTGAAATCAGAATTGACATTAAAATTTAAGCAAGACATAAGAAATTCAAAGTTAGTTAAAGACTGTTGATTAATTCCATTAGTTTTAAGATAAGTTTCTAATGCTCTAGTCATTTCAACCATTTCATCCCACATTATAATGTCATCCTCATACTCTGCTAACCATCCAAACTTATCATCTAATTTTTGCTTCAATAATTTTAGTTCAATATTTGGTTTTAAACTCGAAATAACATCAATTGAAGCGGCACCCATTTTTTGTGCCCAATTAATTAGTTTTTCTACGTTAAAGAATCGGCATTGAGAGCGTTGAGATGGAGGTGAAAGAAAAGATAAATCTGTTTGTTGAACCTGATTTCTAGTCTGATTACAACGTTCAACAAAGGCTTGATATTTCTGTGATGTCCCTAACTCGTGTTGAAGAATTAAAGCCATCCCATGAGTTACATCATAGGTATAAATTATGGAAGGATATTTTTGATTATATAGTTTAATTCCTTTTTCAAGATCGCTACCGTGATCTGCTATAATCTGAATTGGACAACCAACTGTATATGTTAATTTACTAAGTTTTTCCTCAATTAATTCCCCTCTAGTAGATTCCATCATTTCTAACATCAAAACTTCAACATCTTGATGTTCTAAACCTCGCCCCGAAGGAAAAACATGCTCGGATAAATATTGTTGAGTTACGCCTAACACTAACAAACATTTTTGTTTACCTAATTGCGTTGTCAAATCAATAATAAAAATCCAATCATCACGATGCTCTTTTTCTCTTTGAAGCTCATATAAACCAACCCGCCCTAGCCAATTTCTTATACTACTAAAACTTGGAATAGAAGTTTCCTCATCAGAGGCGCCCAATCTAAAATTTTTTTCAACAGCCCTTATCGTGTTCCCTGAAATAATAACTTGTTGTACTGCTAATTGTACTGTTTCAACGTAATAGTGATGTCCAACTGCAACCGTGCCGTCTATTGGTTCTGAAAATTCTTCCCCTTTTTTTCCCCTTCCGTAATTTCCTTACGGAGGAGGCGTAGTTCTTTCTCTGCTGTCATCGCACGCTGTTTCCAATTTTCTCGTGAGGCAGTTAAATCTCGAATTTTTATCCCTAAAGCTCTCAGTTCTTTGTGCCTCAGAAGTGCTATTTCTTTCCAGTTATCTCTGCTTTTTTTAAACAGACGTACTAAGCGTTTTGATTGGCTCTTATATTCCTTCATTCGCAGTCAACCCCCATTTAGCACTTTTAGACGTATAATATGTATGAATAAATATCATCCCTAGGCGCCCAAAGTCAACAGCCTAGCTCTAGCCCCCCTTTGCCGTCGGGTCACATACATATATAAGATGAGCAAAAATTTTGTGTGAGAAGGAAGCAAGATTGGTTTTTGAAAAAAGTTTGGGAGCATCGCGCTTGTAAACTGCATAAACTGAATCAGCCAGACATATCAACTGGTAGGAGCAAGAAAAACAAAAATTGCTCTTCAAAAAATCAACTACCTACCAGGAGAATTAAATGAATTTTTTACGTTCTAAATCTTGCCATTTTGTTTTTTTTATGAGCTTGGCTGTAGCAAGTTCAATTACTAGCACTGTTGCTAGGGCAGAGTCAAATCCATTTATTCAGAAAAATACCGTCAATCAACCTATTATTCAGAAAATTAATAATCCGGTTATTCGGGATAAAATTGATGTACTGACTCCCGGAAAAATAAATGGCGCCGACCCATTTAAAGAAGGATTTGCTGACTTCAAAGAAAAACCAGGTTTTGCTGACTTTACTAAACCTGTTGACCGTACAACTATTACAAATCCAGCTATTATACAGCGTCCATCCGCAGTTGATACATTCAAACAAATTCAAAATCGTTAAATTTGAATAATTGGTAAAAACATCCATATGTAGAGACGCGATTAATGGCGTCTCCGATATATCGCGTCTCTACAACACACAAATTTTGATAGGTAATTATCATGACACAGGAAACAAAAAAAGTTCAATTTGTTGTCAAAACATCGAAGCATTGTAACCTACGCTGTCGCTACTGCTATGAATACGCAGAACTAGCTAACAAAAATGCAATTACGTTAGCTCAAATTCAACAAATGTTTACTAATATTGCTAGTTATTATCAACAACTAGACTTGAATATCGAAATTGAATTTGTCTGGCATGGTGGAGAACCATTACTACAAAAACCTGATTTTTACTGGCAAGCTTTTGATTTACAAAAACAAATATTTAAATCGGAAAATATTTACGTCAGAAATGGCGTACAAACAAACCTAACATTATTAGATTCGCAACGCTTAAAACTTTTAAAAGAAGGATTTGATGGTGTAGGAGTTTCAATAGATTTATTTGGAGGGTTGCGAGTTTATCAAACAGGTATTGAATCTCAAAATAAAGTTTTAGAAAATATCGATAAGCTTACAGGCGCCAATATTGATTTTGGTTGTATCAGCGTCCTCACTAAGCAGAATCTAGATTTTATTCCGGAGATATACAATTTTTATCGACAGATGAACCTATCCGCAAGAATATTACCTTTATTCAAAGGCTCATTTGAAAATCAACACCAAGGTTTTGAGATTACTGCATACGAAGTCTTAGAAGCATATAAAAAACTTGTAGATTTATGGTTAGCAGATGAAAAATTTGTTTGGATATCGCCAATTTATGAAGCAATTAAACAGGTAGTTTATCATCACACACCCAATGCACCAACAAGTTTCTATGATAAACGAGAATGGGAATCAATATATATCGTTGATGTTGATGGAGAAGTCTACAGCTATGCAGATGCTTACGTAATTACCCACTCTCACGGCAACATATTTAATCAACCTCTGAGTGCATTAATAAATAGTGAGCAGCATCAAAAAGTGGTTGAAGAAGCAGAAGAGAGAATTCAAAAAACTTGTAGCAAATGTAAATTTTACGGCAGTTGTAGCGGTTATCCAGTTGCCGAAGGAAATAGACAATATAATGAAATTAATCTAGACGGTTCAATTAATTGTATTGTTGATAAAGGAATTAGGCAATATATTGAATATCGTCTATTTGAAATGGGAATTATTGATTTAGAGACAGGATATATCAAATTAGATAAGTTTAATCCCAATCACCAAAGTTCACCTAGTTTAGCCTATGTTTAAATTCCAAATTAAAAAATGTTTCAAAATCTCTTGTGGGGTGGGCATCCTTGCCCGCCCTTTTATCTATGGAAGAAGGCTTGCGATACCTATCCCACAAGATACATTTTAAACGGAACTTTTCATAGTTTATATGTACTAAATAGCCCTTTAACCCTTGCTAGGTAAAGAATCTAGCTTTTAAAGTTGCTAAATGTGTACCCATGTAAGCAAAATGATTATTTGGATACCTATGGTAGAATAAAAATTGGGGTTCAACGCTTCAAACTCGCTTCGCACGACCCTTTGACAATTTGTACCCAGTGAGAGCGAATCAAAAAACGTTGAAAGTCGCTCTGGATAACAGTTAGGTCTTTTTGCTAGGGGGGAAGTTCAGTTTAAATAAATGTTAGAAACTAATGTACTGGCGCGATTTGTGGGGGAAGTACCATTTGAACTCAAATGTGGTCAGCGACTGCCAGACGAAGTTCTTACTCAAGTACAAGAAAAATTTAAAACTTTCCCGTTCGTCCTGTTAGGCTGGCAATTACCGTTGCTAACTCCTCTGGTTCTACGGGTTTTGGAAGATGCATCTGAAAACCTGCTAATAGAGCCTGCCTGCGATCTTCGCTCTTTGCATAGGCCGTTAGTGCAATGGCTGGCATCCAACCACCACGCTGTGCTTCAAGTTGCCGCAGTTTCCGAATTAGTGAGTAACCATCCTCATTCGGCATCCCAATATCACTTACTAAAACATCTAAGCTTTGATTTGTGGCGTTTTCGATGATTTTCAATGCCTCACTAACAGAGGCAGTGGGAATAACTTGAGCGCCATAGCCTTGTAGAATTGTACTTAGTAATTCCAGCGAATCTACCTCGTCCTCTACAATTAATATTTGTAAGCCTTCTAAGCTAGGCGCCGCATCAGTCTTATTATCAGCAAGGGGGATCAAGTCTAATGCCTCTGGCTCACTCGGTGTTTCGTGGGTAATCATGACGGGCAACTTTATAGTAAAGGTTGCCCCCTGTCCTATTCCTGGACTTGCCACGCTTACTGTGCCACCATGTAATTCAACTAGTTGACGAACAATTGCTAACCCCAAACCTAGTCCACCATAACTTCGGGTGGTGGTACTGTCGTGTTGGCGGAAGCGATCAAACACATAAGGTAGAAAATCCGGGCTAATGCCAACTCCTGTATCGCTAACTATAATTTCGACATGAGAATTGACGCACTCCAAGCGAATTTCTACTTGCCCTCCTTGAGGCGTAAATTTAATAGCGTTTGAAAACAGGTTCCAAATAACTTGCTGTAAGCGGTCGGCATCTCCAGATATGTGATTATTTAAAGAATCCAAGATGCTTTTAATGCGAATTGACTTTGCCTCAGCTGCTAACCGCACAGACTCAATTGCTGCCTCAATTATTGTAACTAAATTTACTGGTTGGACTTGCAAACGTAGCTTGCCTGTTATAATTCGAGAAATATCCAGAATGTCTTCGATAATCTTAGCTTGGGATTGAGCGTTACGCTCGATCGTCTCCAAAGCATGCATTGCTCTATCCTGACTCAGATGTTGTCTCCGTAAGATTTGCGACCACCCCAAGATGGCATTGAGCGGTGTTCTCAATTCATGAGAGAGAACCGAGAGAAACTCGTCTTTCGCGCGATTAGCTGCCTCAGCCTCCGCTCGGACGACTTGTTCGCGGATTAAAAATTCATCTTTAGCGCGATTGGACGCTTCCAATTGTGCTGTGCGTTGCTGCACCCGTTGTTCCAATTCCAAATTAATCGATTGGATGCGGTTTCGGCTATCTTCCAATTCCTGGTTTGTGATAGCTAGCTGGGCTGGACTTGGTGCATCTAGAGCGATTGGAATTAACGGAATCAATAAAAAGGTGAACGCATAGGATGACCATAGGGCATTAAAGGCTTTCAGCAGCCCTGAAAACCAGTAAATGGGATACCAGAGCGTAACAACTCCCATTAAATGGGTGCTACCACACAGGGCAAAGACAAAAAAGTACCCAGTGAAGAGCGTGACAGTGTTGGCTGGAAGGTCTTTGCGCTCATTTCTAAAGTAAACAATTGCGATGGCGACCGAGTAATAAGCTATCGCGGTCAATGCATCTGAAGCCAAATGTAGCCAGACTAAACCGGGCTTCCAGAGGTAACAATGCCCGTGGGGAATAAAGGCAGTTGAAAGGAAGTTGCTGAGTAAGTCAGGCATATTTTTCTGATTTTCGGCTGTTGGATGTTGGTTGCACTTTTGTACTAGCTTCAACAATGATACGTGATAGCCACTGTTAGGGTACAGTAGCTAGCGGCACACATTCTAAGTAATAATCGTGACAAAATGATATATTGAATTCAATTAGGCACAATATCTTATAGTTTACACTAATACTAATTTAACATTTACGTATATACAATAATCACATTGACATTACTTAGGCAAAAGAAAAATTTGAAGGTGTTGTCTAAGAAATTAAGATAAAGCGCGCGCAGTATTGCGATAACTTAATATTTATTCTCAGCAGGGACTCGATCAAATATCCCTGCAACATTATATGATAACCATAGCATAAGACCGTCTCAAATCGGGTAGGCGTTGTATGATTAAAAATTTGACAACGTGCTATTTGACTGTGTTTGCTTAAAACAATCACGTATTAAATGACTAAGTGCGGTCATTACTTAGGTATCAAAAAACTGTGATGATAAAAGCGTGTTTTGACTGGTGGTTATGTAGTAGGGAGGGGACTTAGGAATGGATATCAGTCTGGTAATGTCCAATATCCTGAGTCCAGCAGTTCTTTCCTTTTTTCTCGGAATGTTGGCTGTGACTCTCAAATCAGATTTGGAAATTCCTCAACCTTTGCCTAAACTTTTTTCTCTATATTTGTTGTTTGCAATTGGATTTAAGGGAGGGGCAGAACTAGTTAAAAGTGGTATTAATTCTGAGGTGCTATTTACCCTTTTAGCTGCTATATTCATGGCTTGTGCTGTACCAGTGTACACATTTTTTATTCTCAGACTCCAACTAGACCTGTATAATGCAGCCGCTATTGCAGCTACTTATGGTTCCATTAGTGCCGTCACGTTTATTACAGCAGGGTCTTTTTTGAATGAAATCGGGATTCAATTTAGTGGCTATATGGTAGCAGCCTTAGCTCTAATGGAATCTCCAGCTATTATTATAGGACTGTTGTTAGTAAAAATATTTGCACAAGACGACAAAGAGGATGGGGACTTCTCTTGGTCAGAAGTTTTGCGAGATGCTTTTCTTAACAGTTCTGTATTTCTCTTGGTAGGTAGTCTTGTAATTGGGATTGTTTCTGGAGAAAAAGGCTGGAAAATGGAGGAGCCATTTACTCAAGGGATATTTTATGGTGTTCTGACTTTCTTTTTGCTAGATATGGGGTTAGTAGCTGCTGGCAGAATTAAAGACTTGGCTAAAACAGGTCCATTTTTAATTACTTTTTCTATCTTGACCCCAATCGTTAATGCAACAATTGGCATACTGTTAGCAAAACTAATTGGAATGTCCCAAGGAAATGCACTTTTATTTTCAGTTTTGTGTGCTAGTGCTTCTTACATAGCTGTTCCTGCTGCTATGAGATTAACAGTGCCAGAAGCAAATCCCAGTCTTTATATTACTGCCGCTTTAGCACTAACATTCCCTTTTAATATCATTGTTGGAATTCCTTTATACCTTTACGGTATCAGTATCCTTTGGAGGTGAATTATGCACCCAGTAAAAAGAGTAGAAATTATCGCCAATGCGGTAGAACTGGGAAAAATTTTAGATGGTTTAGAGAAAGCAGGGGCGCCTGCACACACAATAATTCGCAATGTGGCGGGCAAAAGTCCTAATGCATCTGCAACTGAACTGGACAATATTTTTATTATAGTGTACTGTCCACCAGAACAACTCAAGCCAGTGGTAGAAAAAATTAGACCTATCCTCAACAAGTTTGGGGGTACGTGTTACATCACTGATGCAATAGAGATTCGTTCTACCAGGTGTGTTGCTTCTCTTTAAAAAATTTCCCATTTTTTACTTGATGAAATAAATAAGATGACCCGAATAAATGGATTTTTAGGTCGGCGCCAGCTTTTACAACTTGCGGGCAGTAGTATTCTAATGTCTGTTGGTGGTGCTATTGTTAGTCAAGCAAGTGCTGTAGCCGAACAAAAGTTTGAGACCATAAGTCCTGATACTGCATTAGAAAGACTATTAGATGGTAACAAACGGTTTATACAGCAAAAATCTCAACATCCTCACCAATCAAAAACTCGCTTAGAAGAAGTCGCACAAGTCCAACATCCTTTTGCGACAATACTAAGTTGTGCTGATTCTCGCGTATCTGGAGAAATTCTTTTTGACCAAGGAATTGGGGATTTATTTGATATTCGCATAGCAGGCAATATTATTACACCTGAAGCATTAGGTAGTATTGAATATGCTGCAGTTAAATTAAGTTGTCCCTTAGTTATGGTGCTAGGTCACGAAAGATGCGGCGCCGTAACTGCTGCGGTAAAAGGCGAACCATTACCTGGGCAAATGAGCGCTTTTGTTAAAGGCATTAAACCAGCTATTCGCGATATTAAGGGCTTTTCGGAAGAAGCGGTTGAGAAAGCTGTAGTTGAAAATGTGAAATATCAAGTTTACAAAATGAGGCAATACTCTCGACTTTTATCTCAATTGGTAGATGCCAGTAAGCTCAAAATAGTGGGTGGACGTTATGATTTAGATACAGGAGAAGTCATAATGATTTAGTTGAAGGGGCGGGCAGTTGTTTAAAGGGGCGGGCAAGGATGCCCACCCCAAAATTTGAGTGTTATGTTTTAAGGAGCGCTAATTTATCTCAAATGTTAAAAATAAAGGTAGAAAAATGGCATACAGTGATTTTACTCTTTCTCAGGCACAAAGCAGCTTTAATTTAACACTTGATGAAACTGTAAATTTATTTAATGATGTTAGTCCAGTTTCACCATCAGAAATTTTAAAAACAATATTGGCTGACTACGTTCCTTTAGCAACTTCAGTAGGCACTGAAAAAGCTCGTTCTGAATTAATGATTGCACCAATTTTAGTTGAATTAAGAAAGCTATTAAGCAATAAGATATCATTCTTTTCTGGGAACGAATTTAATATTGATGCAACAAAAGGGTTACAAGGGCGTTGCGATTATATTCTGAGTGGGTCACGCGAACAACTCTTTATTTCGGCGCCTGTAATGTTTATTTTTGAGGCTAAAAAAGAAGATATTATTGGAGGTCTTGGTCAATGTGTTGCGGCAATGGTTGCAGCACAATTATTCAATCAAGCTAGAGGAAATGACGTCACACGAATTTATGGGTCTGTTACGAGTGGGACTACTTGGAAATTTTTATTTATCGAAGATTCTACTGTTTATATAGATTTTGTTGAATATTATATTAAAGAGGTAGATAAAATTTTGGGTATTTTACTACAAGCGTTTCAGCCTATTGTATCTATAAATTAACCTACAAAACTTACACTACTTTGCGAAAGTGGGACTACTTGGAAATTTTTATTTATAGAAGAAACAACTGTTTATATAGATTCTGTTGAATATTATATTAAAGAGGTGGATAAAATTTTTGGTATTTTACTCCAAGCTTTTGACCCCTTTTTAAAGGAATGATGCTCTAGTGGTTCGTGTCAATAGTTTTGGTGTGTAGGCGCCGATAGTAGGGTGGGCAATGCCAGCCCTTTCAACGCGAACTAGCGAACTAGTGCAGCAAGGCAGATGGCAGATGGCAGATGGCAGAAGGGAAAGTCTTATTAAATTTACGCTTTTTTGCTGTTTCAACCAGGCTACTACTTTAGTCAAGCTGCACTATGAGCATATGTATTAAAAACTCAAGTCATTAGCTGCTTTTGAATAAGGTATTTTTTATAGAATATTAAATACAATAACTCTCAAAGTGGTAAATGCGTTTTCTTATTTACACATCTTATAGAATACAATTTTATTCATAACTTTTGCTTAGATAAAAACATCATATTTGATAAATAGTTGACATGGAAAATAACCATCTTGTCAGAGATGTTATGTGCAACAAGCAGTTAATAAAAATATGCTTTCTGTTATAACTAACTTCGAGATTTATTTTTTTGATGGGCTTCTAAAAGCCGCGCGGTGGAAACATGGCGGTGGTTTCTATCAACAATTAAAGGTTCTCGCTTTTTCTTCTTACCTCTCGTTGCTTTTAAAAAACGTTTCAAATTTACCCCTGCCGCAAGCTGTTGTAAAAGTTCTGCTATTTGACCAAGAGAATATGTACTAAACACTTCCCACTGTGGTGGTGGTATAGCAATCATCATCCCTCTATATATTCCCTGGATTTCATCAACCAAGTAAAAATCTGACAACCCAACTTCTATTTTATTAACTCCATGTATACTTCCCAAGGCGCCTCGTAAAGTCGCAAGTATATTGTATGCAACTAATGCCATTGAAAAAGAGAATAATGCAGCTTTGGGGTAAGCTAAAGTCTGAATTTCGCCGTGAAAATTTTCAGTTACAGTTTGAAAAAGTGTTTCTATTTTCCAACGATTACGGTATAATTCAGCAACTTCGACTGCACTTGCATCGCTACTTGGTAAGTTGGTAAAAATGGCTATTTCCCATTCATTATCTCGCGTCGCTACATTTAGCTTCACCACAACCCGTCTGAGTTGTATGATTTCTCTTTCATATGATATTTCTATTTTCTGCTCAAATACTTTTCCTGTTTCAGTTTCTCCCGAATACTCTAATTCACTTAATTCCTTAAATCCTAGTGACCCATGTTGACGAATTACAAAAAATGCTCCTTTCAATATTATTGTATACAAAAAATTTGCTGTACAAAAGTTGCGGTCTCCACACCAAACTTCTTTTGGTTTAACTACATATAGTATTTGGTCAAATGACGCGCGCTCTTGAGCGTGACCATCTTCAACTAGAAAAATATCTGTGACTAATTTTGATGATTGGTCTAATATTGCTATTGCCTTACCTGGTAGAGCTTTTGCTGCATAAGCACGAATGGCATCGAGTCTGTGATCTGTTGCCGCAAGGCAAGTTCCATCTACAAATTTAAGTTTATATCCTGGCAATAAATCTGCTTGTTCTCCACCCATTGCTTGAACTAGATACATTAAATCGCTTGCTGTTTCTCTTAACAATGCTTGACTTACACTCAATTCAATTCCAGATAGCTTGTTATATAATGCTGTTGTACTGACGATTTTTTCTATTGCTTTTGCTCTATAAGCAGCATGAACTGACTTATGAATCCCACATACAACCAAACTCATTAAATCTACTTGGCTTGAAAACAATAAATCTTGTTGATATTGAATAGTCGCGTGAGCTTCAAATATTTGATCTAAGCGTTCTGGCATAAAAATACGTTCCATTAAAACTCGTGCCATCACACTTATGGGACTTTCTTCTACAAATTGCTCAAACACTGTGGATAACATTTTGACGCATCATAACATTGATATTGTCAAGAATACCTTGATGTGGCACTGAATAATCTATACTAGAAGCGGCTTTTGGGCACCGCTCTAGTAGTGCTAATGTTCGCATTGAAAGGGCTGGGCTGGCAATGCCCACCATACAACTCCCCAAAATTAATGACATGGAGTACTATTTTCTTTAATCATTATGGCTAGTTTATATGAACGAACGGCTGTTTACTAAACGGCGAACTATGCTCAAACCCGCATAGGGGGTAAAACAAATGTATTTTAAATTACTTATTAATACGTTTAGGTGCAAGTTATCAGTAAATTATCTTGCTAATACAAATACTGTATTGCGGCGTCTATAAAGCTAAGAATCTCGTAAAAATACTGATGGCAACAAAGCGGTTAGTATTATTACCATTTTGATTGTAATATTTACATCTAAAACAATGGCTGAAACAAATTTTTATACGAATGAAATTGAACTCGATAATCAAGAAAAGATAGAAGCAAAAAAAGCACCCAGTTTGAGAGAAAGAGTCTTTCTTGCCTGTAATTTTCTGGAAAGCCAAAACGCAAAGATGACGCGCGATGCAGTACGAGCAATAACCAAAGGAAGTTGCCGTGACCTATCCCGGTATATGAGAGAGTGGCGTGAAAGTAAAAATAGTAACACTACAATTTCAGCTACCAGTAACGACGGGCAAGATGTTAACAATAGCTTTGGTGATAGTAAAAATACCGTAAGTTTAGCAATGACAAGTGCTAAATGTGCAGCAGAGATAATATTAGCACACGAAAAGAGTGTCCAATATTTCTTAGAAAATCCAGATAAACTTCCTGAAGAATTTAAGCAAGAAATTGCAAAAGCGAAAAATGAGACTTATGACATAATGAATAAACGCTGGAAAAGGTATGCAGGAAGTGTTTTTCAAGAATGGTTATATCAAGTTTAAACACAACAGAATAGATGAGTTTAACAGTGATACATTTTCAAAACACAAACTTTTCATTGCTATAATTACTACAATGGTAATAACAAAGTAAAGCAACTACCGCGTCCTACCTCCGACTTAAGTATAATATCACCTCCATGTAGTCGGGCTAAATTTCTCGACACAACCAACCCCAACCCTGTACCTTGCCGTTTCCTATAATTGCTCCCAACTTGCTGAAATACTTGAAACAGCTTTTCTCCTTCCTCAACCATTGAAATCATCACAATTGTGTAATTATAATCAACTTTTATAGGTAATTTATACGAAAGAATAGCTGTAAAATGCATCACCCAGATACTAATACCCAAAGTAATGGCGCCACCTAACAGCCACCAAACGCACGCGCGTCCTGATGCAACAAAAACTTGTTCAGATATATCTAAAGCAATACAAGAACCAACTATTGCAATCGCAACTGAAAGAATAATTAGACGGATATCAAAGGTAGCTGTTAAAACCGCGCCTACTTCAAACATGATCTTTCTTCACAAATAATTATAATATTGCTATACACAGAACATCTTGTGAAACGGGCATCCCTGCCCGTCAAAAGTCCTATTCCTGAAGGCGGGCAAGGATGCCCACCCCACAAGAGTATTAACACCCCACAAGAGTATTAACAAAAGTATCTTTAGAAAAAACCACACCATAACAGACGGACACCACTACCATTACAAAGATTAAAATTGCTTAACATTTCGTTACTATAGAGACATCGAACTCAAAGGTAGGCGCCATGAATGGAACAATTCGGATAGGCAACCTCTTTAACATTCCTTTTTACATCCACCCATCCTGGTTCTTAATCTTAGGTTTAGTAACTTGGAGCTATAGCAGTGGACTAGCAGGGCAATTTCCTTACCTGGGTGGTGGACTTGCAACACTACTGGGAGTGACAACAGCACTATTATTATTTGCTTCTGTCGTTGCTCATGAATTGGGACATAGCTTCGTTGCGATTCGTCAAGGTATTGATGTAAAGTCAATCACACTCTTTATATTTGGTGGTTTAGCAAGCTTAGAAAAAGAATCAAAAACCCCAGCTGATGCTTTCTGGGTAGCTATTGCAGGCCCTTTAGTTAGCTTATTACTATTTGCTATATTTACAGCTATTGGTTTCGGCGCCTCTCTTGGTGGGCCACTCGCTGCAATCCTAATGGTGCTAGCATCTGTTAACTTATCATTAGCACTATTTAATCTAATTCCTGGCTTACCACTAGATGGTGGAAATATATTAAAAGCCATAGTCTGGAAAATTACAGGCAACCCTTATAAAGGTGTAGCTTTTGCCAGTCGAGTTGGTCAAATATTTGGTTGGGTAGCAATTGCTTCTGGCTTAATTCCCCTACTCATGTTTGGTAGTTTCGCCAACTCTTGGAACTTATTGATAGGTTACTTCCTGCTGCAAAACGCTGGTAATGCTTCAAGAGCCGCAACCATACAAGAACGACTAACAGGACTAACCGCAGCAGATGCAATAACTCCAGATAGCCCAATTGTTAATTTCAATATGAGCTTGAGAGAGTTTGCAGACGAACAAATATTAAACGGGCAATATCGTAGGTTCTTAGTAACAGGCACATCAGGAGAATTAGTAGGAGCAGTATCAGTAGATAACTTGCGCGCGGTACCTACAACACTATGGTCAGAAACTCCGGTAAGCGAAGTAATGCGACCAATCGAAGCATCCACAACTGTAGAATCTGATAAATCATTGCTAGATGTAGTACAACTACTAGAACAACAAAAGTTATCAGCACTTGCTGTCATTCGTGATAACGGCGTACTAGTTGGAATCTTAGAAAAAGCTTCCGTTATTAACTTGCTTCAAAACAAAATGCAAGCAAACCCAGCATAATTAATCCCCCGCGCAACACATAATATTGGTAGAGACGTGATTAATCACGTCTCTACATGTTTATTGTGGCGCCAGTTTTCTTTAATTCCCATATAATAGGCTGTGCATCTACGTTATTGGATAAATGAAAAAGCAGAAAAAGTCTATATTTAATATACTTCTTGCAGCAACACTGGCAATTAGCATCATTCTCAGTCAAAGCAACCCTCTACAAGCGTTAGTTGGTAAAGACACACTGACAATGATAACCTCTCCCGATTATCCTCCTTACGAGTATTACGATACGGAAGGTTCAGGAAATATTATTGGTTTTGATATTGATATTGCTAATTATATTGCCAAGGAATTAAAATTTAAACTGAATGTCATTGAGTCTGACTTTAATGGCTTAATTCCTGCGCTTGCTACAAACAGGGTTGATTTTGTAATGGCTGGTATGTCTCCGACACCAGAACGTCTAAAGAACGTTGATTTCTCTATTATTTATTATACTGCTCAAGATACAATTGTGGCGCCGAAGGGTAGCAACCTGCTCAAAGCTCAACAGTTATCAGGTAAAATAGTCGGGGTGCAATTAGGAAGCATTCAAGAAAAAAATCTTAAGGAAATTGCTAAAAAAGTAACAGGAATTCAATTAAAGCAACTTAATAGAGTTTCTGAAGCTATTCAAGAACTAAAGTCTAAACGTATTGATGCGGCAATTATTGAAAATACTGTCGCAGAGGGATTTGCACGAAGTAATCCTGATTTAGAGTTTAATGTTATTCCTTCACAAGAAAATTCTGGTTCAGCAATTGCTTTTGATAAAAACTCTCCTTTGGTGGCGCCTTTCAACCAAGTGCTTCAGAAGATGAAGGACAATGGTACACTCAAAGAACTAGCTACTAAATGGTTTTCTCAAAAGACAAACGTCGCTAATTTATCCTCAACAGAAGTCAAAACTGGGCTGAACTTAGACTTTGGTAGAATTTCTAGAGATATCCCTTTTATCCTTCGAGGTATTCCTTTAACTTTATTGTTTACTATTATCTCTGTATTTCTGGGATTAATTTGGGGAACGGTGTTATCTTTACTCAAAATTTCTGATATTAAACCGCTTCAGTCACTTGCCAATGCTTACACCTCTGTATTTCGAGGTACTCCACTACTTTTACAGTTAGCATTGGTTTATTATGCAACACCCCAACTTACAGGTTATAATATTTCCGCATTGCAAGCAGGTGTATTAACTTTTACACTTAACTCCGGCGCCTACATGTCAGAAACCATCCGGGGTGGAATTCAGGCAGTCGATAAAGGGCAAAGTGAAGCTTCCATATCTATGGGTATTCCCAAATGGTTGATGATGAAGGATATAATTTTACCTCAAGCATTAAAGAATATTTTGCCTGCATTGGTCAATGAAACTATTGGACTATTGAAAGATTCGGCGTTAGTGTCAACAATTGGTGTAGTGGAAATATTACGGAGTGCCCAAATAGTCGGCGCCAATAAATATATCTACTTCGAGCCTTTACTATTTGCTGGATTGATTTATTATATTTTAGTTATGGGTTTAACACAAAGTGCATTCATCTTAGAAAAAAGGTTAAGACGCAGTGAGTGAAGCAATTATTCGTACAGAATTTTTATATAAGTCTTTTGGTAAACTAGATGTACTAAAAGATATTTCAACGCAAATAAATAAAGGCGAAGTAGTTGCGATTCTTGGACCTTCTGGTTCTGGCAAGTCAACCTTTTTGCGATGCATGAACTTACTAGAACGCCCAACCAAAGGACAAATATATTTTAAAGACCAAGAAATTACCAATCCCAAAATAAATATTGCTAAAATCCGCACCTCTTTAGTAATGGTATTTCAGCACTTCAACTTATTTCCTCACATGACAGTGCTGCAAAACGTGACTTATGCTCCCATCAAAGTCAAAGGAATTACTAAACAACAAGCAAACTCACAAGGTTTAGAATTACTCAAAAAAGTTGGATTGTCTGAAAAAGCAGATGTTTACCCATCGAAATTATCAGGAGGTCAAAAACAACGTGTAGCTATCGCGCGAGCGTTAGCAATGGAACCCGAAATGATATTATTCGACGAACCAACGAGTGCGCTTGACCCAGAAATGGTCAAAGATGTACTAGAAGTTATGAAAGATTTAGCAAAAACTGGCATCACAATGGCAATAGTTACTCACGAAATGGGGTTTGCGCGCTCAGTTGCTAGTAGAATTATGTTTCTAGACCAAGGAACTTTAGCCGAAGATACTACACCAAGTGATTTTTTTGCAAATCCGAAATGCGCGCGGGCAAAAATCTTTCTAGAGAAAATGCTTTAATATTGACTCTCTCTGGGCTGAAGCCACAGAGATTCACAAGAAGTTTTAGGCTATATCTTCTTGTATCCCAGTTTCAGGGTTTTCACCCTTAGATTTTGGGTTCCCAGACTCAACACGTTTGCTCTTCAAAGAAGAGCGTGCTGATTTCTCCTTACGTTTTTTCGGGCGTTTAGCAGTTTTATCCGCTGGTTCCACGCAGTCCCCGTGTACCTTTTGATATTCTATTAATTGAATTACTCTGTCTCGGATTGTTTTGGCGGCACCAATGTCAGCGTGTTCGTAGTAGCCACATTGAGTACAGATAAATGTTTCTCCGTCTCTACTTGACTTATCGACATGACCGCAATTTCTACACTCAATGCTAGAATTTTTCGGATTAATTTTTACTAAAATCTTTCCTTGCTTCGCAGCGAGATACTCAATTTTCAAAACTAATTCATTCCAGCTAGCATCACTGATAGCGCGATTTAAATGTTTTTTAATTGATTGTCCATTCGGTAAAAAGCGTCCTGTATTCTCATCAACTTTAACCTTACAACGTCGTAGCATACCAGCAATATTTAAATCTTCCACACCAATTGCATCCACGTTACGTGATACAATTTCCGAAGCGATTTTCCATTGGTAGCTGTCGCGTTTATCAGCAATCTTTTTGTGTAACCTCCCTACTCTCTTACTTGCGCGCTTCTGATTATTACTATTTTTATTTTTACGACTAACTCGACGCTGCCTAACTTTCAGCATTCTTCTAGTCTTTTTGTTGGTTGCGACGCGCGGATTTTCAATTTGATGTCCATCCGATAGATGAACTAGCTTTGTAATACCCAAATCACAACCAATTACTTTATTTACTTCTGACAAGGGTTTGGATACATAATCAGGTATAGTTTTATCTTCAATCCTGATAGAAATATACCAACCATCTTGACGTTTCCGTATTGTTGCAGCTTTGATTACAAATCCTGGTGGTATTGGTCTGGAATTATGAAAACGCATCCACCCCAATTTGGGAAGGTAAATTTTATTTCCACTTACCTTTACCCCCATTTGATAAGTAAATGACCTAAAATTGCTACGATTTTTAAATTTTGGGAAACCTTTACCATTGAAAAAGTTTTCATAGGCAGTATCCAGCCGTTTTAGATTTTGTTGTAATACTGTTGAATCAATATCAGCATACCAGGGTCGAGCAACCTTCAATATTGGCAGTTCCGTGATTTGAATACTTCCAGCACTACGACGTGGGTTTTTAATGTCCACAGGTATTAGACAATATTCACCTTGAATATATTGAGATATTGATTCTATTTCTTTATCATCTTTCCAAGGAAACCCACTGGCGCCATTTTTGCTAACAAAACAAGTAATAGGACAAGCTTCAGCTTTTGTTCTAATATCGCAATAATCACCTTGTATAAATTGTTGATTATATTGGGCTATTCTATCACCCAAACACCAATTGTAATGACTGCGAAGCATATCAATAGTGCGACCCATTTCATTACTTTGGCTGACATTAGGTTGAAGTTTATATACGTAGTTTGTTAGCAAATTACATTCACCTCCTTGATTGAATTTACTATAAATAGTATACACAAATATCTTAAATATATCAATATTAAAATGTTAAAAAATCTACTTATCCAAATTTTTATTAACAAAAATAAAATAACACATGTTGTAATACTTACCGATATTGAATATATGAAAACAGAAAATACCAGTAAACAGGTTATGATAAAAGTGTCAATATGACTTTATAGGTAATTATAAAATATAGTATTATTGATGGCTAAAGCCATCCTAAACGCTTTCATCCCCGTCTTAAAAAGACGGGGTTTTCAGCATACTTATTTATAATTTTTAATAATTTTTATCCATCCGTTACATCCGTTCATCATCCGTTGCCAATATTCTCTGTGTACTCTGTGTCTCTGTGGTAAAGATAAAAACATACACTGCACAGGCTTTCCGGCCTGTGCTACAAGTCAAATGGCTTCTCCTCCTACTACTACATCTCGAATTCTCAAAGAAGGGCCACCACAACCTACAGGTAAACCGTTTTGCCCACCTTTGCCACATCCCCCTGACTCATCCCAATAAAAGTCATTACCAATACCTTCAATATCTTCTAAAGTTTGAAATACATTCCCAGATAACGTTACATCTTTAACTGGTTCAGCGATTTTACCATTACGAATCATCCATGCTTCCCCAGCGGTGAATGTAAACATTTCACCGTTGGTCATTCCACCCAACCAGTTGCGTGCATATACACCTTCTTTAATATCGCTAAATAAATCCTCAACAGGTGTTTTGCCGCGTTCAATCCAGGTATTCGTCATGCGTACAATTGGCACATAATGATAATTTAAACATCTAGCGTTACCTGTCGGCGCCTCATCTAACTTCCCAGCAGTTTCCCGTGAATGTAATCTCCCCACCAACACACCATCTTTTATTAACTGTGTAGTTGTAGCAGGTACTCCCTCATCATCATAAAAATAACTACCTCTGTGACCAACAGGTGCCGCACCGTCAAAAATTTGTAATTCTTCACTTCCAAAACGGCGCCCAATTGTCATAACTTCGAGTAAATCAGGATTTTCATACGCCATATCAGCTTCGCTTAAATGCCCAAAAGCCTCGTGAACGAATAAGCCTGTTAATATGGGGTCAATAACCACGGTATAAGTATTACCCAAAACCGATGGTAAAGATAAAGCATTAATCGCGCGCGAAGCAGCACTTTTAACTTGGTCGTCCAAATTAGTCAAATCTTCAAACGCTTTACGTGAACCTGTAGTCTCACGTCCAGTTTGTACAGTTTCGCCATTTCTTGCAGTTGCAGCGAAACGCATTTCCATATCAACCCAAGATTGTTCAATAAATGTTCCTTCACTGGTAGCAATCATTACTTTTTGCGCGTTGTCAGCATAGCGAACCGAGGTCGTAGTAATGCGACCATCTACACTTTTAAGTAGGTCTGTATAAAAATCACACAATTCCTTTTTCTTTACTAGAGGAATTTTGCGGGGATCGGTTCCTGTTAATGGTAAATGACAACTTGCTCGTACTGGTTTGATAGGCGCCAGTATAGTTTCCTCATCACCTATCATTCGCGCGGCAGCAATAGCTTCTTCGATACGTTCTGTAATAGTATCAATCCGGTTAAAACTACTTAAACCCCAGCCACCTTTGTAACATGCACGGACATGTCCACCAATTGAAATTGCTTCGCTGAGAGTTTCCACTTTGTCACCACGCAACAAGATATCTGTCCCAAGAGCTTCTTCAAAACGAATTATTAAATAATCGACACGTGAAGAGTAGCGCTTTATTAAGTCTGAAAGCAGGTTCTGTAGGTTAGCTAATTTTGTTGCCATTTTTGGAGGGTGTGCGAGTAACTATATTATATTGAACGAAAAACGACATACTTTATTTACTTAAAACTCGTGAACGTTCCTGTAAATATCTCGGCACAAACACAATCGCGTAAAGCTGACCACATCCGTATCTGCTTGGAACAGGATGTCCAGTTTCGAGAAACCACCAACGGATTCGAGAAATACCGCTTTACTCACTGCTGCTTGCCAGAAATCGACTGCGATGAAATAAATCTCAGCCAAACATTTTTGGGTAAAACACTTAATGCACCTCTACTCATTTCCTCAATGACTGGAGGTACCGAACAAGCGGGTATCATCAATCTTCGTCTTGCCCAAGTCGCACAAGACTATAAAATTGCAATGGGTGTGGGGTCACAGCGGGTAGCAGTAGAAAAACCCCAAGTGGTCGATACTTTTGCAATTCGTAAACACGCACCAGATGCATTACTATTTGCGAACTTAGGCGCCGTTCAGCTTAACTATAAATACGGCTTAGACCAATGTCTACAAATTGTGGATATGCTAGAAGCTGATGCACTAATTTTACACCTAAACCCCCTCCAAGAATGCATTCAACCGCGCGGTGATAAAAACTTTAAAGGTTTACTTGACAAAATAAATATGTTATGCACAAAGTTAACAATACCAGTGATCGCAAAAGAAGTAGGTAATGGTATTTCCAAAGAAATGGCGCAAAAGCTTATTGCCACTGGCGTAAAAGTTATTGATGTGGCAGGAGCAGGTGGTACTTCTTGGGCAAAAGTCGAAGGTGAACGCGCAGAAACAGCAATGCAAAGGCGCCTAGGTAGAACATTTGCAGATTGGGGTTTACCGACAGCAGAGTGTATAAATAGTATTCGCGCAATAGCTCCCGATATACCTTTAATTGCATCGGGAGGACTACGTGATGGTTTGGATGTAGCCAAAGCTATTGCACTGGGAGCTAATATTGCTGGGTTAGCAATGCCATTTTTACGCGCGGCAGCAGATTCAGAAGCGGCAGTGTACGATTTAGCATCAGTTTTAATCGCCGAAATCACAACAGTGTTATTCTGTACTGGTAACACTACTTTAGCTTCCCTTCGAGCTTCAGGAAGTTTGCAACGTTTAAAATAGGTAATAGTGGTAGAGGAAGCGGAAATATAAATACATCAATAGTCATTAGTTTTTGTCATTCGTCATTTGCTAATTGGCTATTAACTATTGACTAATTGAAAGTGGGCTATAATGGGTAATTTTTTCAAACAAACATTTGCTAGCTTAATTGGAAGCTTACTAGGTCTATTTATATTTTGCGGGGTCGGCGCCACAGGTCTTTTGGTGCTGCTATTTGCGGTAGCATCAAGCGATAGTGGACCCCAAGTTAAGGATAAGTCGGTTTTAGTATTTGACTTGTCGATGAATATTACCGATGCTGCTCCCAGTTCGAGTGAAGTATTTCAACAAGCACTCTCAGGTTCAGAAGAACAACGCATGACTTTGCGAAACGTTCTAGATGCTATAGAAAAAGCCCGAACTGATAAACGAATTGTTGGTATTTATCTTGATGCAACAAAAGGAGCAGGAACTGGTGGCGCTGCTGGGTTTGCCACCCTCAAAGAAGTTCGACAAGCTTTAGAAAAATTCCGTGCAGCAGGTAAAAAAGTCATTGCATACGGTATGGAGTGGAGCGAACGTGAGTACTACGTAAGTTCAGTAGCTGATACTGTAGTAGTAAATCCTTTGGGAGCAATGGAAGTCAACGGTTTTAGTTCACAACCAATGTTTCTCTCAGGCGCCTTACAAAAGTATGGTGTAGGTGTACAAGTAGTGCGAGTAGGTAAATTTAAGGGCGCCGTAGAACCTTTTGTACTTAATAAACTAAGTCCCGAAAACCGCGAACAAACACAGAAACTACTAGGTGACGTATGGAGCGAATGGCGAAGTGCGGTTGGAAGCAGTCGTAAAATAGACCCAACGAAGTTGCAGAATATTGCTGACAGTCAGCCAATATTAGAAGCAGCAGAAGCCAAAAAGCTAACTTTAGTAGATAAAGTAGCTTATCAAGACCAAGTAGTTGATGAACTTAAAACCTTAACCGACGCCAAACGCGAAGATAGAACCTTTAAACAAATTAGTCTCTCCGACTACGCCGAAGCAACAGATAAAAAGCTTGACTCAGAAATTTCGACAGCAAATAAAATAGCTGTAGTTTACGCAGAGGGTGAAATAGTAGACGGACAAGGTGAAACCGGACAAGTTGGAGGAACTCGGTATGCCAAAATCTTTAACAGAATTCGCCAAGACAAAAACGTCAAAGCAGTAGTACTGCGAATTAATAGTCCTGGTGGTAGTGCCACTGCCGCAGAAGTAATTCAACGCGAGGTAAAATTAACTCGCGAAAACAACATACCCGTTGTAGTATCAATGGGTGACGTTGCAGCATCAGGTGGTTACTGGATAGCCGCAGACTCCAACCGTATTTTTGCCGAACCCAATACAATTACAGGTTCCATCGGAGTATTTGGATTATTACTTAACTTCCAAAAGCTTGCCAACGATAACGGTATAACTTGGGATGCAGTCAAAACAGGTAAATTCGCAGATAACCAAACGGTCGCACGTCCCAAATCACCCGAAGAACTAGCAGTATATCAACGCAGCGTAGACCGTATATATAATTTGTTCCTTAATAAAGTATCTAAAGGACGTAAATTACCGCAAGAAAAAGTTGCAGAAATTGCACAAGGTCGTGTATGGTCGGGAACAGCTGCAAAAGATATAGGCTTAATAGATGAAATAGGTGGTTTAGATGCAGCTATAGGACATGCTGCCGAAATAGCAAAATTAGGAGAAAATTGGAAACTGCAAGAATATCCTAAACGAGGCACTTTTGAAGAACGCTTTTTCAGCCGCGCGGCAGATGAAGTGCAAACCGCTTTAGGCATAGAAAACACAAAATCCAATCCCAAACACCTGTTAAATTCAGAACTGCAAAAACTCCAGCAAGAAATTCAAGTATTACAAAACCTTAACGACCCACTCAACGTATACGCCCGCTTACCATTTAACCTCAAAATCGAATAGGCAACGGATGTAACGGATGATTTTTTTATAAACCAGATGTAGAGACGCTTGGGTATCGCGTCTCTACAATTAAGCAGGTTGTTCACTTAACAACTGTTCTGAAACCTCATCAACAGTTTTATTCAAATACACTGCACGCTCATCTACTGCTCTTACCCAGTCAATAGGGAACCAATGGTGCTGTCCATCAGCAGCGCTAGTTTTAGTAAGTTTAATATACTTGCCACCTTCGAGCTTATCTACAGTACCAATATGCACATCAGCCGCTCCGCGTGAAGCATAAATTGGTTTATCTTCTCTAATCTCTTCTAAATTCATTTTTAGCCTCTTGGTAGAATATAACTTTTAACTTGTCGCTTTTGGTGTTGTAAGCTACTTTTTAGCGTAACGCCCTAGCTAGCCATAAATCCTCATCCTCAAGAAATAAACATCATATTAACGTAAGAGTTTCGATAGTATTTCTTTTTACCACAGAGACACAGAGTTCACAGAGGCAAGAGTTAAGAGTGTTAAAGAGATATAGCACCTTGCATTGTCATGCTTTTTTATAATGTAAAAGCTTCATATATTGAATATAAAACTTTATAGATTAACAATATCTAGCTAAAATTAAAAATTAATTTTATTCAGGTTAGCTTCTTTTACAGTATCTTTATGAACATTCAATAAATTCTTTATAAAAAAATATTATATTTAGATAAAAATTATAATCATAAATATTAAACAAATCTATTAATAAAGATTCAATCAAGATACTGTAAGTGATATTGCTTAAAAATAGTGATTACCATTAATCTCTTAGCAAAGGGTGTCTCACTATAAAAACTTAAAAATTACTTCAGAAGGGAATCATGATAATGCATCGCCATTTTTATATACAAGTCGCGGCGGCAAGTTTGATTGCTTTTGCGGCGCCAATAACTGCTGCACAAGCTGCAACATTAACAACAGTAAAATACGAAAGTTCAGTTAATGTTCAAAAAACAAACTTTGATGAATTCGTCACTTTACCCAAATTCGACCCAAATTTAGGCGAATTACAAAAAGTAATTGTACAACTAGGCTCAGAAGTTCAGGGTTCAATTCGGCTAGAAAACCTAGATGCACAATCTGCCAATGTCACAGCTAACTTAGCTGCTGAAGTTAGCTTACTTAAACCAGATAAAAGTATCTTATTAACAACACTTCCCACTGCATCAATTGCACAGTCATTTGCCGCAGACGATGGAGACTTAGATTATAAAGGGCCATCAGGCGCCACCTACAACAACTTATCCAATACAAAAACAGCATCAACATCATTCACAAGTGACTTTGGTTTGTTTATCGGTTCAGACACATTAACACTACCAGTTACCGCAGTCGCAAAGTCTTCTGGTACAGGTGCAGGCAACCTAGCTCAAATATTTAACACCTTAGCAGCAGCAAAAGTAGAAGTAGTCTACGAATACTACATCAGAAAACCAGAAGAACCAAAACGGAAAATCCCAGAATCCAACATCCCCCTTAGCGCACTCGCAGCAGTCGGAGTTTGTACCCTATTAAAAAGTAAATATCAAATAAGTGCTGAGTGCTGAGTATTCAATTCATAACTCCTAACTCCTAACTTAATAACTCCACTCAGCACTCTTCACTAAAATCGATACCTGCGAATCCTCCCATTCGCAGAAGTATCGGTAACATTCATCTCTAACGGCGCCGCATTACCTTGTGAATCAACCTTAATATGCATAACAATAGGCTTAATTTGTCCAAGTCGAATTTGACGAGTTTGGAAAATATCCTGCTTGCCAAAATCCGCTTGAACTTCTGGCATGTAATACTTTTCTAATCCGTAAACTATCGAACCATATTGATAGCGACCTCGTAACGCAACTTGATTTTCTGGTAAACTTGCAGGTAATGTACTTGTTACTCGTAACGGGCGCCAAGGTTTATTTCTATGTTCGCTATGTAAAATTACATATAAGTTAGTTCCTTCTGCAACTGGATAATACAGTGAATTAATACCAGGATATTTTTTTATTAAGTCATTCCAACCAGGTAATTTTTTCAACGTCTCAAGTCGTGAGATATCATACTCCAAAGCGACATATCGACCGCGCAACGTGTCATTAGCATCTACAGGCATTGTTCGTAAAATAACAGTCTTACCTATGTACTGTGTAAGTATTGAAGGCGCCAGTAATATGATAATAGTAATCAATTGCAGAGCAAAACTAATTAACAGGCGCCAGTACGGCAAATTTTTTTGAATCATGAATTTTGAGTCATTAAAAGGAGTTTTATCTAATTTTGCTTTCAAACCATGTACCCGTTCCTATTACTGCTAATCCGCAGAATGTTAGTACTAAGCTGCCGAAGAGTAAATCGGTTTGGTACTCGTACATACGAGTTAGGACTAATAGGGTTAGCATTAAAACGCCACCCCAAAATTCTTTACGTTCGCGCTTTTGCATGGCATGACGTATTAACAGTAAGCAGAAGAGAATATTCATTGCGTTGAAAAGTATAACTGGGACATCGGGTACATCAATATATAGATAATTCCCTAGATAAATCCATAGATAATTTAAAAATGGCGCCAATCCGCATATTACAATCCAACTTAAAATGACTAGGTTCTTCCATCTAAATTTCTGCTGTATTAAAAATAGCCATTGAGTCACTGCAATTACACTTAAAAAAGCAATATCAATAGAAGCAGCATTATTTAATGAAACATTTACTGGCTTTATATACGAAAGAGTTAAATCCGGCGCCTGCCAATGATAATTAAATCCAAGTATGTAAAAAAATATGCATAAACACGCCAAAGCAAGATTGCGTGCAACTCGTTGAAAGTAACGTTTACTAACTTTAGGAAATAGCAAATCATCATAACTCCATAGCAAAGCGGGTGGGAGTATAAAGGCAAACGCAGCTAACCAAGAAAAGTTATTTGTGACGTTGAGATATTGTAATGGCTTGATATTAAACAGCAAAGTTAGAGTGAATGCTATTGCCGTTAGAATAAAACAGGTGCGCGACTTACACCAAATAGACAGTGGTACAAACACAACCCATAGTAACAGAGGCATGTGTTGGAGTATAATTACTGTCCAGCTAATATCATTATCGACATAAGGTAGTTCGTTTGAAAAAATAAGATAACAAACTAGTACAATAACTAGTCCAAAGATTGCCAGCGTTTGCTCTTCGTAGCTGTATGCCATCAAGGTAACACCTGCACCCCACATCAGCAACAACTCGTAATTTGCCTGATTGATATGGAATAATTGCGCTATTACCGATAAATTTACACCTAACAGCAGAGCGCTAAGAATCAATAAACTCTTTCCCAGTATGTATTTTCTAAAGACTGGTTTACCTTCTAACTGTGCTTTGATAGGTTGCTGCCACAAGTAAAATCCGGTAATATTTGTTGCAGCCAATAAACTCAGTAGCAGCAAAACTTTAATTTCTCGCGTTAGTACTTGCTCTATCGCAGCAATAAAAGTAATAGCACCAGTAACTATAAGTATGCTTGCTAGAATAATTACAGTTTTAGCGTTGCGGTTTTGTACTGTTTTCTCTAGATTTGCTTGATACTGAGTGATTTGCTGGTACTGTACATCGTTAATTATGCCAGCATCGCGCCATACTTGTAGTGAATTGCGTAATTTTGCGCGAAAATTGTCTAGTAACATGACGATTGAATGCGGGCAAATTGTATTTTTTAGTATGATGCTATGTTTATTAACGGTTTGTTCAAATGTGACAGTTTAATTCTTGGTTGAATATCTATATAGCTTTTACACATATTATTATGGAAAAAATATCTAATTTATTACTCAAACTATCACGGCGCCTGTATGTAGATACTGAGCAACAAGAAGAGTTTATTAACGCATTAATCAATCCACAGGTATATAACCCTAGCATCCTTTGGTGTCGGGACAAACCAGACGACTTCAGCTTGAGTATAGCCAAACCTGTTGATTGGCAACCAGCATTTGTAGACAGGTTAGAATTAAATCAAAAACCCGGTCAAAATCCTTTACATGAACAAGGATATTTCTACTGTTTAGATTTTTCATCAGTATTTGCCGCTTCAATTTTTTTAACAATATCTCAACCAATTAACTTGATATTTGATATGTGTGCGGCGCCAGGAGGAAAAAGCATCTTTGCCTGGAGAGTTCTGCAACCTGAGTTACTAATTGCCAACGAAGTCATAGGTAAACGTTTAGGAATGCTATTTTCTAATTTCAAACGCTGTAAAATTACACCAACAGCAGTATTAAACCGTGATTCAAGTATTTTAGCCGAAGCCATACCAAAATCAAGCGACTTAGTAATAGTCGATGCACCCTGTTCCGGACAATCTTTACTTGCCAAAGGAGAAAAAGTACCAGGATGCTTCCATCCCACCAACATCAATAAAAATGCCAATCGCCAAAAACGTATTATTGCTAATTCTGCTCAAATAGTGGCGCCGCAAGGTTATCTTGCATATACAACCTGCACCTACTCACCCGAAGAAAACGAACAAGTATGCGAGTGGTTACTACAAAAATTTCCTCAGTATGAACCAGTCGAAGTAAGTCATTTAAAAGACTATCAGTCACACTTAACTACGATACCATGTTATAGAATATTTCCTCAGTCAGGTTTAGGAGCAGGCGCCTTCGCAGCACTATTTAAAAACACCGAAACCGAAAACACAACCAAAATAAACGACGAAATCTTACAACAATTAGGTATTCGATACACCCAAATTTGAAATAAATGGCTTGAAAAAACGGTGCCGTTGTAGAGACCGAATTAATTCGGTCTCTACAGTGTTTAAAATTACACATTATCATCAAAATATTATGATTTATAACGGCGAGATAACAAATCCTGCTTAACCTAGTTGCTTCCGCCCTTGATGATGTGGAAGCAGCAATACCATCCGCTTTGAGTAGCGGTAGTTTTTTCTTTGCAGATATTCAAAATAACCAAGTTGATGCAGCAGGGCGAAGTGTTTTGCAGTTAATTGCATTACAAGGTGAAGGCGCCGTAATTAGTAAAAGTACGGTGTTAGCTTGTCCAGATGTAGTTGAAAATACAATAAGCTTATTATTACAACGCGAATTAATAGAAGAAGTTGACGATGGATATCGTTATCAAGTTGAGTTAATTAGACGTTGGTTTGCTGAAAATGTATATTAAACAATGATGGAGGAGTTTTTGAGTGCTGACGGAAAATGAAATATCGAGGTTGAGAAAAGCTATTATTGCAACAATTGCATCTCCTGTTATTGGTTCAATAGAGGATTATGCTTGGGAAGCAATTTTTCATTACGTAAAAGATATTTCTCTTTCTGACCCAGCTTTAGGACGTAGCAAACTTCTTTACGATGCTGTTGATAGGGCAACTCAGACAGGATGGTCGTTAAAATCGCTTCAACTTAATAATATTAATCCTGGTAGCACATTTTTCTTTGTCATTCAAAGAGCAGATGTAATTAAAAAAGCTGTTCAGCTTGGTTTTCCTGATTTAACAGAACGTTCTTCCCCGCAAGAGTTAGGAGCGGCTATTATTAAGCATTGGAATGATAAAATTATTACCAGTAAGTTAGCGCAGAATGTAACTAATAGTTACGAAGGTATACTTTTAAAAACAATTAGAGGTACTATTTATGCTTACTGTGAATATTTACTCGAACCACTTGACCCTAATGATTTTTCTTGGGCTTGGACTGTAGATAGAATTACAGGAAAAGATGGAGCAGGTTTACAAGGAAGTATTGAAGGTAAAGCGGAACTAGTTTGGTATAAAAATCAAAAACAACTTTTTCGAGCGCGCGTGATTCCTCTGGATGTACTAATCATAAATATTGAGCGAGTTCGTCTTGAACCGGATAGATATGTAGAAACCATGATTGCTGCTTTGCGCGAACAATATAATAATATACCTAATGAGAATCCTGAATTAGAGACGTAGCTATAGCTTTAGCAAGAAGGGGAGGTACAGATTCTCCAATTTGAGAGGACATTTCTGTATATGTACCTAAAAAGTGGAATTTATCGGGAAATGAATGTAACCTTGCTGCTTCGCGTATTGTTATAGTTCTGTCTTGTGTGGGATGAAAAAATCTACCCGAACCGGGATGAAACACCCATCTTGTAATTGTTCTTGCTGGTTTATCCCAATATAACCTACCATAGGCGCCGCTGTAATGTTTTTTAGGCGCCAGTTCTGGGGGTAAATTTTTTGCATCTTGTCCTTCTTTCAAAATACGAACTCTTGCTATTTGAACAGGACTTAAAGCACGAGCGACGTGATTTACAAGTTTTGTACTTTCAAAGCGCATCATAGCTTGATATATACTATTTACCTGTGATGGATAATTATCTTCGTTATATTCTTGTCCTGCATGTAATGGTGGTAAATCTCCAATTGCATCTCTGACTGTAACAATTGAAGAAATGCTATTATCGAATAAGTTAAGTTGCTTTGTTGTAGATTTTTCTTCTGAATGCGTAGGTTTAGGAAAATAAGGCGTTTTATTTAAACTCGCAATAAAAAAAGCTCTGGTTCTTGTTTGCGGTATTCCATAATGTGCTGCATTCAGTGAAGCGGAAGCAACTTTATAACCAAATGACTCTAATTGCTTAGTAATTTCATACCTAACCACACCTTTATAAGCATTTAATATTTCAGGTACATTTTCCATTACTACAGAAATCGGTCGAAACTCTTCTACAAACTCTAAAAAAGTTTTGTAAAGTTGATTGCGAGACTCATCAAGACTACGACAACCCGCAGGAATATTTCTAGAGAAACCTTGACAAGGTGGACCACCAATCACTACTGTTAATTCTTCTGGTTGTAAACCAAGCCATTCACGTAATTCTCGCGGATTTACTTTACATATATCTTCATTGACAATTTTAGCATTTGGGTAGTTATGCTTATATGTTGCCAAAGCTTTTTTATCAACCTCAATGGCACATAATGATTCAAAACCTCCCAGATGAAACCCTGTAGTTAATCCGCCGGCGCCTGCAAATAAATCAATCAACTTGTACTTCATGTACAGAATGTTATAGTAATTAATTAGTACTGTCAAGAAGTATAGTAATTTTACAAAATTTAGGCTACATAATATTGGTGGTAATTTCGGAATTGGAATTGTTAATTATATGTATGTGTTTTGGGGCGTGTTTTGGGGCTGGTTTACGAGGTTGTAATGTGATTTTAGGTTACGGATTAAGCTGCACGCCAGTCCCCTCAACGGAGGGAACCTCCGCACGGGGCTGGCTCCCCTACGCGCGTATGATTGTTACGTTACGTCCTTTTAAAGTTGTGGCGTTTTTGGTTTGTAAACGGTCAATTAATGCTGGTGCGTTTTTACGTCTGTCGAAAATGCATAACCATCCGTAATCTGCTTTGATTCGTGCTAAGTATGTTTCTAGTTGGTCTAAGCCTTTTTCTTCTGGGTCTTTTACTTTATCTGCCCAAGTTTTTACTTCTATTCCTAATGTGACTTTTTTATATTTTAAGCATAAGTCCATACGACCATTTCCTATTGCATATTCCCGCTCTAATGTTCCTCCTCCATTGACGACGCGATGTAAGAATGACATTAGTACTATATGGGGTGCTATTTCTTGGTATGATGTGGTACGAAGTAGTGGTTCTCCGTGTTGGCGCCAAAAATCTATAAATGCTTCTTTTAAAGCATCAAGGTCTAATTCGCCATCTTTATCTAACCAGGTAGGGGTAATAGTAGGTAAACTGTCTAAGGCGCCTTGAGTTAAAACACGAGGAATAATTTCTCGATAAATTGGGTTAGCTATTACTAGTCCACCATTTGGTTCTCGACGTAATAAACCTAAGTCAACTAAATATTGTCGATCGTCATCGGGTGTATTACCTAATGTATCTCCCGCTAACATTGGTTCGATTATTGCTTTGATTCTTGTTTCAGTAAGTCTATCCGCAAGAGAATCAAGATGAGTGTCTTTACGGCAAATTAATATTTCTTTAGCTTGATTAATATGTTCTACTGTAATTGTTACTTGTGTATCAGTTACTAATTGTTCTACAATTTCTTTTGCTAAGGCGTTGATTAACCAAGGTTGTCCATAAGTTAAATCATAAGCCATTTGGGCTGCTTCGGCAGTAAAATTTTGTCCTGTATCTTTCGTATGCTCTTGATATAATTCTACAACTTCTTTCTCATTAAAATATCTCATTGTTAATGAGCGGTCTTTAATGTTGAACGGACTTGCTGTATTTAACCTCTCTTTACCACCAGAAGCAACCTTATAATCTCGTACATCACGCATACCGACTAACCCTACAGATGAAGGAAAGTTTTTAGGACGCTCAGAATAGCTATCACGCAACTGCCGCAAAACAGAAATTAATACTTGGTTTTCTAGGGAATCTATTTCATCAATAAATAATACTAAAGGTCGTGGACAACTTTGTGCCCAGAGTCTGAGATTAGCTTGAATTCTCTGTCCGGGTGGCCCAGAAATCCAATCAGGGGGTTGTAAGTCGGATGGTAATCGGTCTACTATTTTATTACGCCATGCTGCCAAAATCGCTGATTCGGCGCCTCCAATATTATCTTTAAAAGCATTTCCCACTTCTACCGATAAAGTAACAGCACAGTACTCTCCCATGCTGGTTATTTGTTCAGCTAAGGCTAGTATTGCTGTAGTTTTACCCGTTTGACGTGGTGCGTGGATAACAAAATAACTACGTTGTCTAATCAAGCGCTCAAGAGAAGGCAATCGAAGGGTAGGTGACAACATATAGTGGTCGTCCCTGTTACATGGGCCTGAGATGTTGAACCAACGATACATAACAATGGAGCGCAAGCTTATTGTAACAATGCCCAGTGTAGCGCATATGAGCTAGTGTTGCGTGCCCCGAAGTAGTAAATTACAAAATGTTATATGCAACCTGAGTTCTTGTAATATATAAAAATATTGAATAGGCGCCTGCATTGTTATTAAAAATACCTGAAAAAGTGTGTTGACTGCTGTATTTACTTGTATCCTTCTACTCTCCAATGATAGAAAAACAGATGCAATCTTACTATGAGTCTTTGTCAGAGAAAGACCGTCCGCGATACGCGGCAGTTGAAGCTAAAAAGCCTGACTGCCTGACAGATTTATGTAAAAGGCAATAAAATCAAGGTCTGCACTCAAGAGAATGTAGATGGTACGGATTATTGCCAATAACCTTTTTGTTATCTGCCGTTGGGCGCCATCTCAGTCATGCGAATGTAATTAAGTACAATAAATGTTCTATCGACTATAGCGCCTACTTAACTGCGTAAGGAGTAAACTGACGTTTGAAAGGTGAATAAAAGCCAATAACAATATCAGAAGCAGGTACACCTAATTCAACTAACCTTTGAGGGACTAATTCTTCTGTACCATTATATTGAATCCATATTTTTTCATTTTCAATATCGAAATGCATTACTGGACCGAAGACGCGCTTATCATCTTGCCAACCTACATAATTTAATTGATAATGACCTTTTTCATCATCAAAGATTAATTGTGATTTTACTTCTCCATAACTTAGAGCAATTTCCGCATGTTCTGTTAATATTTGCTTTATAACTTTTCTATAATGTTCTAACTTATCCATTGTTTGATCTCCTCTTTTTTCGGGTCATAAACTATTATTTTAATTTGGTGAGTTTGTACCGAAACTTGAACAAAAGGCAACTGAAAAAAATCTTTATATGTTTCTTGTGGAACAGCTAAGTAAACTATTCGGTCAGGTTCATTAATTTCCAATGCTTGACGATAATTAAGATATTGACCAAGTGCAGTATGAAACTCGCTAATATCTGAGCCGGAAATAAAACTTTTTATTTCAACTGCTATTTTAGCATTATCGCGTTCCGCAGCAATTGCATTGTCTGCTGCTAAATCTATGTGTACTTTAATTGACTCACTGATAGAAATCGTCAATGGGTCGCCAGTAATTTTCCACCCATCCTTAATCAATGCATTTTTAACTTGCTGATAAAAAGCATCTCTAGCCATACATTTAGAGTACCAGTAAATCTATCTACTAAGTATAATTTTTAACTGACTTTTTGGTTAGACTATTTTATTATAGCGTTTTAGGGGACAAGGTTCAATATTTTAAATCCACGTAAAGACGCATATCCGCCACTTTCCACAGAGCATGTAGTAGTGTAAAAGTGGGAAAAGTTAGGAGAAGGGGATGAAGGTTCAATCAGTTCAGCTAAAGTACTTTAAAAAGTTTCGCGTTAATGACAACCAGAAATGGTGATGGAGAATCAGTTTGGTTTTATATTATAGAGTCAGGGAACTAAAGCTATGATAAAAAGTCCACTACGCTACCCAGGAGGTAAATCAAAAGCCATTGACCAGATAGCCGAACATATACCCAATAGTTTCTCCGAGTACAGAGAACCCTTCGTAGGTGGTGGTTCTGTCTTTATATACTTAAAACAAAAGTTTCCTTATCTCAAGTTTTGGATTAATGATTTAAATCGCGAATTGTTCCTGTTTTGGAAATTCTCTCAATCTCACCTTCCACAACTTATAGAAGAAATACATTGCATCAAAGATAAATATACCAACGGCAAGCAACTATTTGAAGAATTAACGAAAGTAGATACTAACACCTTATCTGATTTTGAGAGAGCAGTACGCTTTTTCGTCCTCAATAGAATTACCTTTTCTGGCACCGTCGAGTCTGGGGGATATTCCGAGCAAGCTTTCCACAAACGGTTTACAAAATCATCTATAGAGCGTTTAGAAAAATTAGAGAGTATCTTAACAGCAGACGTAAAAATTACCAATTTAGATTATAGCGAACTATTACAAGCAGAGGGTCAAGACATATTTATATTTTTAGACCCACCTTATTTTACAGCAACTAAATCTAAATTATATGGTAAATCTGGAGATTTACACATTTCATTCGAGCATCAAAGGTTTGCAACACTCGTACAAAATTGTCCCCAACGCTGGTTAATAACCTACGATGACTCACCCTCTATTAGAGAAAACTTTAAATCTTCTTACCTAAACGAGTGGGAATTGCAGTATGGAATGAATAATTATAAACAAAACGGCGCCAAAAAAGGCAAAGAGTTACTCATCACCAATTATAATGTAAACAATCACGAAAACCTACAAGCACCAACACAGTTAAGTTTGGAGCTTCTATATTAACCACGCTTAAAGCAGGCGCCATACATACATCCTACATTTATGTTACTTATTACACAAAATTTTCGTTTACATCACCGCATAATCACTCATTTCCCGCATATAAGGAGGATAAAATCCTAATACAATATCTTGTTTCGGCACACCTAACTATACTGGCGCCTATAAAACTCACATCTATATAGTACTCATACTCTAAGTAGTCATTATAAATTATTTTTTAAAGACAAAATATAAAAGTATAATGGCGCCAACTAACACTAAAATGCCATTAATATTTATACCGGAACTACCAGATGCAGGTTTGTTAGAAGAGTGAGAGGATGACGTTTTAGGTTTTGGAGGTGTTTTTGATGATTGAGAATGTAAAGGTTTTCCGTGATTTGAGAGAGTCCAAACTTTACCACATTTGTGGCAATTCCACTGATATCCGATTGTAGCGTTCTTTGGGAAGTGCATTTTTCTTCCGCAATCACATCTTCCTGCTAAGTGAGACATTGTTTTCTCCTGTTAGGGTATACTATTAGTTATTCTTTTTTAACTTAGTAAGCGACTTTTTAACGCTTTTATAATCGCTGTAGCTGGGTGAAATTTCTGACAGCATTTTTACAGCTTCTGCTTTTTGACCATGTGAAGCTAAAACTTCAATTGCATATTTGTGCTTGAGTCTATTTAAGCGCTGCTCACCTTCTTTATCTAGGCGCAAAGCTTGTTGGTTTTTGAGAACTTGCAGTTCATTCAAAGCAAGTCTTAAAGTTGATGGCTCTTTTGTATTTTGGAATTCAATTATAGATGATTCGGCTTTAATAATGAGGTCAGGGGGAGTTGCTTTTACAGGTTGATTACCACTGACTTGTTCAGCTATAAGTGCCGCTGAATTATTACCCGTAAAGTTATTAAATGTTGATAAAGCAATTACCGCAGCACAAGCAGCAGTTAAACCAATAATTATAGGAGTTAAAAACTGTTTTTTTTGCGGTGGTGTATTTTGAGAATGTTGATGCTGTGACTGTGCGTTACCTTGCAGCTTTGGTGGTTTTATAGTTTGTTGTATTGGACGTGATTGTTTATTCTTTTTTTTATTTGGTTGATTTTGTGGCTTTGGAAAATTATTCTGTTGTTTATTAGTTTGTCCATAATTAGAGTGAGATACATTTTTTTGAGTTTGTTTTATTCGTTGATAAGCATCAGAAATGGGTTGGGGAATTTGATTGCGGTGATAATCTAGGTAAAACCAATCAGAAAGGGTTTTAGCGCTAAGTACACAAAAGTTTGGCAACCCAGACTGTCCTGATAAACCTTTCATTGTTGAGTCGTAAGTAACAAGAATTACCACACAATTGGGGTTTTCTCTAGCTAATCGATGCGCGCAGGCAATAATCTGTCTGTCTTTTTCATTGTCTAAGGGAATGTCACGGTTATCTTCATTCGGTTGAATTCTATAACGACCTCCTTTAGCAAGAAAATCAAGAAGCTCCTTTGCAGCATGAAAATTAGAGTCGCTTTTTTGTTGAGATATTTTGCTAATTTCTGCATAGGTGGCGCCGGGTATATAGCATTCTCCAAGTTTTTGATTGTTCTGCCATACTTGTAACCTATTTGACTTATCTGCACTTAACAAAGCAATAGTATCGAATACTAACAGGTGTTTATATTCAAATACTGGTTTATTTGTGGTAAGGTTAGTCATTTATGTTCTCCAAATTATGTAGTTTATGGAAGCAACTTTTCAATATTTTGAATACGACGTTCTAATTGAGACCACTGTTGTATATCACGACGAGTAATACCTTTGACACTACGTCCTTGTTGCAGCAATTGTTTCGCACGTGAAAAGTTTTTATTTCCAACTTCTAAATCCGCAAGTTCAACACAAGCACCTAAATTTTTCTTTTGTTTGAGTGAATTTTCAAAACAGTTACGAGCTTGTGCAGCATTCTTAGCAATATGTCGGTAATAACAACCAAACTCGTACCAAAAATATCCTGTTTGCTGATTATCTAAATCAATTGCTAGCTGATAATATTTTTGTACTTTTTCGCGAAAGTTTACTCCTTTGAGTTGATAACATTGAGCCATATATAAATGAGCAAGTCCATGTTTAGGATTATCTTTGATTACATTATTTAAATATTCGATTGCTTTATCAATTCGTGATGACCCTTCTTGAGTTATAAGACGCGCATAATGTAAGTGTACGTACTGAGTGATTCGATTAAGTGTTTGAATATTCGCACCTGATTTTTGTTTCTTTTTAACCGCAATTAAAACATTCAAGTAAGTTTTCTCAGCTTGATGCAATCCATTATCAAAATCTCTAACTATATTTGCAGCGTTAATAATTTCTTCCCAATATTGTACTGGTATATCTAATGTGTGTTGAGCAATAAACGATGTTAGTGATTTATAAGTATTTTGATTTAAATACTCTCGAAAATGCTTAAAGATATTAAATAATGCTTGGTAGACATATTTATTTTTTAGGTAATTATCAAGAGCAAGACTAATAAACTTTTGAAGTAGGGGAATTAACTCATTCCTAAGCAAGGTATCTTGACTTACAGCATTGTAAAACTTTAAATAATTGTTCTGTAGCCAAGTACTAGTTTGAGAAATTGCTTCATTTTTTTGTTGTTGATTCCCATTTTTAATAACTAATGCTAAATACTGGCGCCTAATAACTTTATCTTCTCGATACTTTTGCTGCAACGCTTCATATATTTTTATCCAAACTGACCATTCTGGAGAGTCATCTTTCTGTGGTTTTAAAGCTTGAATATTCGGATAATCTTGCAAGATTTTGATAACAAGATTATCATTGCCATTCATAGCCAATCCTTTTAAACAATCTAACATCCAAGACTGATGCATTTCCTGAGTTGCATCTAAAGTTGGAATTGTGACGGTTAAATATTGTTCTAAAGATGATGGTGGATAAATTTTGCTGGTTTTTTGTAAGTTAACGTTATTGTCTATTTTTAGTCGTTGAAATCGACCTTTAGCAATAGTGACTAAATTTTTTAATTCGTTGTTTAAGGCACCGTCAACAACTTTCTGAACTGCTTGTTTAGAATATTCGGGTAAACATAGCGATAAAATTTCTACGGGTGTGGCAATGCCATACTGATAAAAGCTGCAAATAACTCCAAAAACTTGATAAACCGGGTATGAGTTCCCTCTAGGCAATTTTTGAATGTAAGCAATAATATCTTTTTCGCTTAGTGGTTGTGATGTAGAAGGAGTTTTTTGCCTACTCACCGTTATAGGCATTTGAGGAGAAAGATTCTTAATATTCTCTTCCTTAAAGGTAATGACTCGCTTTTGAGATACATTTGGCTGCTTGTTAACAAGGATATTACTGGCTTTTTCTACATTTTCTAACGGTTTTGGGTTTGGCTGAATACCATTTTCCCATAAAAGTGGCGCCGAATTTTGTAAAATACTTTCTAGATAAATGGCAACTCTACCTTCGTCAAAAGCTCTTTTAATAACATCTTTATTATTTATATTGTTATAGCCTAATCCATCATAAAATCCTTCAGCAAATACAATTGCTGCTCTATCATCAAATTGCTGATTTATGCCAATGACATAATTAATATGTTGACTAATTAATGTAGCAAGTTTGGATGAATAACAGGCATTAAGTAACACACATTTAATATACTCAGTATGTAGTTTAAACAATTCTGTTAATGCTTGTGGAAATACAGGTTTGTGTTGACCCATATCATCCTCTAACACCAAGCTGCCATCCTCCATACCGTGACCGCAAAAATGGACAATACTTGGGCGTTCTTCTGCAATTGCTCTACGAATATCATGAGAGCGTACAGCAGTTCTAATTTTAATTGCAAATAAATCTTGGTTTACAGATCGCTCAATAGCCTGTTTTATTTTCCGAATTTCTCTACCCAAACGTAGTTTATCAGGAACAGATTCCAAAACTAAAATTTTCTGTTGCTGATTAGTTAGTTCTGGAGAGACACTAGATAAAGAAACCGTAGGTGCTTCTAATATCAATAGGTCTTGGGCAATAGCTTGTAAGCGTAAATTTCCAGGGTTTGATTCACGTGCAGCATAAATTAGTTCGGAAAACCATCCTTGAGCTTCTGCTGTTCTAATTAAGTCGAAGACAATTGTTTCTAAGTTGTTATCTCTAGTTATTTCATTTAAATTTTTCTTTAGCTCATAATATAACATTAGCTCAAACCGTGACTTATCAGGGAAAGCATCGATTAAAGCATCTCGTAGTTGTTTACGTTGCTGAGAAGACGGCATTATATTTATGAATAAAAGTTAATTTTTTTACATATAGATTAAGAAGCTCATAGTATTTATTTACTACTAGGTTGCATCTTGTTGAGCGCTTCTAACGCTGCTATTCTTTGCTCAAGTTCAAGCATCCTACGTATTAATGGTACATCTCCTTCACAGCCTAAATAATGAGCCAAAGCATCAACCATCACCTTGGTTTTAGTCGTGCGACTCTCAATAGCATAAGCAACAAGACGCTCATCCAACTCTGATGGTATCCGAACGCAAAATTGTTGTGAAGCCATAACAGTAACTACTAAAGCACAGCTTTGTGTATAACAATGTATATTTTTAAATTACAACAAAAATTATGTGTCATCGGTAAATATTTGGCATTCTCATGTTCAAAGTTTTTACCGCAGCAACGGAAACTACTGCTACGGTTGACAAGCATCGACACATTAAGAAATATAACAACAATTGTCAACGCTGTAACATGATGATGGTGGTGGTGTCGATGTATAAATATTTTATTCAATAACCGAGAATTTCCGGAAAGATGATATTTGTTCTTGAAGAAAACCATAATCATTGCCCAAACATGAGAAGCGCTGTTATGTCTATAGCTCAAAATCATCATATTCAAGCGTTTGTTGACATACCTTATGGGTATATGCAGAAGTTGAGCCAACCGAAAACCTAGCAACTCTTGCAGAGAAGTGTGCAATTGAACTACTGCGAGAAAGCAATCTTCATCCTACGTTGGTTAGATTAATTCAAAAAAATTCCAAAATATAAAGCCAAGTAAATTCAACATTGGGGAAGGTCAAAGTGTATATTTTGATAATCCTGTTGGAGTCGAGAATTTTATTTAATCAAATAAATGAAGGTAAGACAGAGGCGCCGACCGTTACCTCAAGCTTTACTAAAACCTTTGCAAATTATCATTAAAATCAAATTACTTTTTTCATTTATAAAAAAATAGTACCCTGTTGTGTACCAAACAAAGTACGTAATCCTAGGGAAGCGCTGTGATGAATTACTTAGATAACAATTCACACAGGATAAAAAAT
This sequence comes from Calothrix sp. PCC 7103, assembly GCF_000331305.1. Classification (GTDB taxonomy): domain Bacteria; phylum Cyanobacteriota; class Cyanobacteriia; order Cyanobacteriales; family Nostocaceae; genus Dulcicalothrix. The sequence continues at coordinate 4,912,925 of NZ_KB217478.1, forward strand.
TATGACCGACACATTTAACGCAACCGCTCAACTTCAAAAACCCGTACTCAAAGAAGGTTCTAAGGGTGATGCAGTTAAAGAGTTACAAGGACTACTACTAAAATACGGTGCATACGTAACAATTGGCAGTTCCGGCGCCTGCGTATTTCCAGGAGAGGAAGTAATTGATGGTAGCTTTGGTCCCAAAACCACAACCGCAGTTAAACTATTCCAAGCACGGATGTTTTTATTACAAGATGGTGTTGTTGGTGATAAAACTTGGCGTTCATTGTTCAAAGGCGCCCCCGTTGATATGCCTGTTCTAAAAAAAGGCAGCAAAGGAGACTTAGTTAAGGCAGTTCAACAGAGACTATCAATTGGTGGTTATGAAGTTGGCGCCATTGATGGCGACTTTGGCAACCGTCTAGAAAAAGCTGTAAGACAGTTACAAAAAAATACTGGCTTACCTGTTGATAGTGTAGTTGGCGACCGCACTTGGTTTGAGTTAAGCAAGATTAGTACAATTTTCTGCTAAGATTTTCACCTTATATATATAGATAACAGGCGCCAGTTAAGTTAGTACGGCGCCATATATAGGAATGTACTCTCTTTACAGTGGGTAAATATAAGCAATGAATGCGCTCCTGAAATCTGACGGGGCGCCTTTTTTATGCATAAAAAACCCAATCTCTTTGCTAGAGATTGGGCGCCATATTTATATTACCTTTTCAACCAATTGCAATAGATGATTATGCAGAGACTTCCCCAAGGTTAACTTTAACTACCTTATTTTTTTCTGTTTCGCTCTTTGGTAGTGTCAAATTTAAAATACCGTCTTTGTATTCTGCTGTTACGGCTGTATTTTGGATGCGCGCGCGTAATGGAATTACACGTTGGAACTTGCCGTAATAAAATTCGCTTCTGGTTTTACCGTTATCTTCAGTTTTAGTTTCGGTTTTGCGTTCAGCTACTATTTTCACTGCGTTTTCGGTAACTTCTATATCTACATCTTTGGCTTCAACACCAGGCAGTTCTAATTTGAGGTACACAGCTTCATCTGTTTCGTGAAGTTCCGCAGCAGGTGTCCTAAATGCAGGCGCCTGGAGTTCTTCAAACAATGAATCCAATTGACGAGTCATTGCATTCATTTCTTGCCAAGGGTTATAACGTGCTAACATTTTGTATTGCTCCTTTTAGCTCTTGTTTGATTAATTAGTTCGGTTTATTGTTTCGTATGTCCTTATAGTAATAAAGGCTAAAAGAATTGGAAATACGGTTTATATCACTTTTGCATTTATGAAAACCGACCATTATTAATGGGATATTTAGAAGTAGTGTAAATACGAATAATCTTAGTACGGTAAACTCAACCAAGGCGCCGAATAGCAAATAAAAATATTGTAGGTTGGGGAGGCACCGCGTTGCCGGGGTTCCCCCGGTTGTAGCGCGTGCCGTTGGAGGCTTTGCGTAACCCAACTTGAAACTATAACAATGTCGTAAATATTGATATTACGTCACATCAGCTTCGGGTGGTATTGGTTTACAGGGTAGGTTAGTACGCCTACCTTGAGATAACTGTGTCATGGTAATAAAACGCGAGTTATATTGATTTTATTATGGCGCCGCTGACACTTTTTGCAATTCATGAAAATCTAGGCGCCTATCCTAGAAATTTTTAGTTTGACTTGTAAAAAGCGCTTTTTCTGGCTTAATTACATTAAAGTGTCTCAATTACTGAGTACAGATATAAGATATTATGGATTTGATTGGTAGAGAGATAAAGCATTGTCACGTAAAATAGCGGTAGCTATTATCTCAGCTTCAGGCACAGTAATGTCAGAATCTATAACTGCTTGTGATAGCACTTCTCCTAACAATTGGCGCCCCCATTTTGCACCCAAATAGTACAATTCTGGTATTGAATGGGCATCAGAAGCATACATTAATTTGGTAGTGGGAGTTAATTCTAGTAACTGTCTGATAGTTTCTCGCATCCCAGATACGCTTAAAAATGGTACTGCCAACCCAAAATCTAAATAAACTTGAGGGTATACAGAAGCTAAGTAACCAGCTTCCCGCATATAAGGATAGGAAGCGTGTAGTAATACTATTGGTACACATGAATATTGTGGTGATTCTAGTAAGTGTCGCAAATATAGCGGATTCGCCAATCGTAAATTTAAGTCGGGGTCTCCGTAACCAGTATGTAATTGCACAGGGAGGCGATATTTTGCTGCAATTAATAATGCTTGTTGCAATAAAAAATCAATTAGGGGTTTATCTGTAAGTCGTATTTTTTGAGTTAGCGATTTTTCTTTGAGAGTGTCAAAATCAGCTTTTGCTACCTCGAAAGCTACAGGTTGAATATCTAAGCCACTTCGATAACAGGCAATACTTTTAAAAGCAACTACCTCATGTGGTGGTGGGTCAAGTTCGCTATTGAATCTGTCTAGGAAAGTGGCAAAATCAGGTGATTGTGGTATTAGCTGTTCGGCTAAAAGTTCTAATCTTAAAATCCGTCGTACAGCAATAAATTTTTCATGCCATGAAATTGGTAGTATATTTTCTGCTTGTAAACCATCATCTAAATAAATCGCTTCTAAATTGGCAGCACGAAAGTAAATATTAGTCAATTCTTCTAAGCCTAAACTTTGGCGCCGTGATAAAATTGCCGTTTCCTCAGCTTCACAGTTTAACAAAGCGGCAACTTCGCGTAAGCTACGCCTATAAAAAAACGTGTAACGAGCATGGTAATTTATAATTTCTGGGTAATAGCTTTCTGTGAAGGCAGCTGAATAAGGATATTGGGCAGCCACCTCTGGTTTTAATAAGTTGTGGGCGTGTTGGTCAATTAAAGGAATATCAGCTAAATCCATTGTATCGTTAGTATTTTTCTAATAATTTGCTTACTTCTGTCTTTAATTCCCAATCTTTCATAGCTTGCCACTCTGCTTGGCGTACTGCCAAAAATGCTTTTGCTAATTGGGGATTTAAAGCTGTTAATAAAGTATCGTTTTGTTGGAGGTGAGCTATTGCTTGTCCGAGATTATCTGGTAATCGCTCTATTTGATTACTAGCTCGTTCTTCAATTGTTAAACATCCTGGGTCTTGATTTACTGGGTTTCCAGGCGCCAGGTCACGTTGCACACCATCAAGTCCAGCAGCAATTATTGCACCCAAAGCTAAGTAAGGATTTGCTGAGGCATCCACAGTTTTTAATTCTAAGTGGCTGGGACATCCCAAGCTAGGGTCACTGGGAACCCTCACAGATGCTTCTCTATTATCTAATCCCCAACATCGAAAGGCGCCGCTCCAACTATGAGGAAGAATGCGACGATAAGAATTAGTACTTGGAGTTGTTAGTGCCATCAGCGCTGGTAGATGGTGCAGAATGCCAGCGATAAATTGTAATGCTACTGGTGATAAACCACAGGCGCCTTGTGGATCAGGTAAAAGATTTTTCTTATCACGCCAAAGACTAAAATGGATATGACAACCACTACCAGCAGCATCAGCAAAGATTTTAGGTAAGAATGAAGCTGTGAGATTATGACGATAGGCAATCGCTTTGACAGTTTCTCGAAAAGCAATTTGCCAGTCAGCCGCAAGCATTGCATCAGTATAGCGCATGGAAATTTCATGCTGACCGGGGCCAGATTCGGGATAGTACTGTTCTACTGGTATGCCTTGAGCGATAAGTGCATCAGCAATCTCATTAATTACTTCATTATTAATATCCATTGCCTGAGTTGAGGCAAATACTGTAGAATCAGCAGGGGTAATACATTCAGGTGTTTGCCGCAGCAAGTAAAACTCATTTTCAAAGGCTGCCTGCACTTCAAAACCTTGAGATTTAGCTGCTGCAATCATTCGCCTTAAAAAATTTCGCGCACATAAATCCCAAGCAGAACCATTTAATACCATGTTGCCCATAACACGAGCATGACCAGGAGCATAAGGTAAAGGCTTCAGAGTAGACCAATCTGCTACTAAGCGAATTTCCCCTACAGGACCTAAATCACTTTTTGGTACAACCGCATCATACATCACAGGAACTCCCTGCTGTCCTGCCGAAATACCTACCCCATGCTCAAAGTAGTGCGATAGCATCTCCGTATGTACCGCTTTGCCACGAATAATATTGGCATTATCGCACCAAAGAAATCGCACGAATTTAACGCCTGTTTCTTTCAAAAATTTATGTATTTGTTTTAAACTATTCTTTTCAGCCATTGTTATTTATTTGTTAGAATTTCGCGTATAAAAAGAGTTGACTGCTGGTTGACCAGTGTAATTGGCGCCTGCACAATCATCTGCACCAAGATATTCTAGTTCAAACATAAGCTCTTGGGAATTTTCAAGAAACAAAAGTTTTTTTCTATTATTATATTTTAATCCAACATCGCTAAGTAACTTTTTTGACATAGGCTTGACTTTATCGCCTTCAATAAGCCACAAATTAGCTAAGTCAAGATGTGCAATTAGAAATCCGTTGTTGGTTGTAATATAAGTGATACTACTGAAGACTATTGATACACAAATCATTGAAAATAAAAATTGATATCGAAATAACATACCAATCGTAAATCATTTGTGAAGATGTAATTCATATACCCGACTTTGACGCTGCTTGAAGTTGGGTATCTGGGCGCCAGTGATTTTCACTCTCTGATATAAGGTTGCTATACAAAAACTAATTGATGTGTGGTGTGCGTTAGTAATTAAGTATTATTCTATTGTCCGCATCAGACATCAATCAAATTTAACGCATATGTAACAAGGCGCCTTTCTACGCGAGTGTATCAAAGGGGATAGTTTATCATGACTACAAAAGCTAATAAACTAAAATTATGGGTTAGTTATCTGGGTGCATGTGAACGATTGATTGAACAAAAGCGATTTCAAGCCCCTTTTGTTTCTTACAAAATTGACAAGGCTTCAAAGTGTATATATTTAACTCTTGCTTCAATTATTTCATCCGAAATATTAAAAACTATTAAGCAGTGCCGTCAAGGCGACAATATAAACTTATATACTATCAAGCCACCTAAAAAGTATAAGCTTCTATCTCTAGTTTCTCATAATCTCTCTTTCAAAGAATTTTATCAGCAGTATTATCAAGGCGATAGTTTTTTCTTATTAACAGATAATATTGGCGCCGTAATTGGATATCTACCACCAAAAATAATAGAAGAGCAATCTGAATTACGAACGTCAGAAAAATGTCTTTTAGAACTAAAACAAGAGATAGATTTTGCAGATTTTAAGCGAGTATCAGCTAAATTTGAATCACTGAATTCGCAAACACATACTCTTAAAGTCTCATTGAGTGAAGAATATTTAGAACTCACTTCTGTCAGCGGAATCATTACTAACTCTCTAGCTAGTGACTTGCATCCAATTCGTGTACAAAAAGTTGGCATTAAACGTTTGATAGAAAAATGTAGTTGTCAACCTGCTCTGGATGTATTTCTTTTTGGTCAGAATAAAGAGCTAAAACTTTCTGAAACATCACCTTTGGCGCCAATACCCTTATATAAGCACCTAAATATAGACAAGCTGAACGAGCATCAGAAACTAGCGATAAAAATGATTCTAGCGTCACCTGACTTTTTTTTGTTACAAGGACCACCAGCAACAGGAAAATCAACAGTTATTGTCGTGCTTTGTTCTGTAATACCTCTTCAGGGTCAAAAAGTTCTTCTATCTTGTCAGTTTAACTCAGCAGTAGACAATATATTCTCAAAACTACCAAAGCACCAAAGTATACTTGCTGTTAGGTTAGGTGAAATTACAAAGATTAGTGAAGAAGTTCTAGAGTATTTTGAGAAAAACGCATTCAAAACATGGTTAAAGTCTGTAGCAGAAGAATGTGACAAAAATTTGCAGGAGATTAAAAAGAAATTTGAGCAAGTTGATTTATTTTTTAATTGCTGGGCAAAAATTGTTGAATGGGCTAGTTGGCATAAACAAAGCACTGAATTACTAGCTATAGCTGAAAAGAAAAAAGGTATAGCTGACAAATATCAAGAAGCAGCACTTGAATTTAAAGATAGATATTTAAAGACTATAAAGATTGAAGAAGGTATAAAATTACTTATTCAAGAATTTCAAACTCATCAATTTACTTATGAGTCTAATTCTGAATTATCGCAATTATTAACTGAATTAAAGTTTGATAAAGTTACTCCTAACTTGAATCAAACTGAATCAAACCTATGGGACATAGCAACTGAGATGAAACAACTAATTTTAGATATTAAACCAGGTGGCTATATTCACGATTTTAAAAATGATTTCGCTAAATTATATCGAGATATTAAATTGAATATTGTAAATCGACAGAATTCTCTAAAACGTACACAAGAGATGAGAGATAAGATTGAAAAAATACGTTTCGAGCTAAAGACGCAGCAAGATATCGTGCAAAATCTCAAAAATATACTCAATCACGGAATTATAGATGAGTCATCAGAAGTAGTTTCTTTCAGTTCTACCTACACTAGTATATGTGATAGATTAAATATATTTACAAACCGAAATAAATCAAAAAAAACTATAACTATTCTGATTGATGCTTTTAAAATTTTGAGGCACCAAATAAATTTTGTTCAGTTAATCCGTTCCTGGGAGGAAGCAGAAATAAATTTATTACCAAACAAAATCAATCAACATAAATATATATACGATAAACTGCTAAACCTTGAAAAGCTATCTACACTACTCTTTATTGGGCGCCTTTACAAACCTGTATTATACCGTGCCAAAGAGCAATTGAAAACCTCTCTTGAAAATATATTTAATAACGTTAGCCACTTTTACCATGCAAAAACCTCTGACCTTGCAATAAAAATACACGACGAGTATAATTCAGAATTACAAATTGCAGAAGCTAAAGTCATAGAGCTTACTAGTCAATATCAACAAGAAGGCATTAACATTCAAGATGAACAACGTCGCTATAAAAAGTTATTAGATGATGCTCAGTTGTGCTTTGGTGAGGCAAACTATTTAAAAAAAGCACTTGATGAAGTATTTGAGCCTTTTGTTGACACTATAGACTTGATAGAAGTTGAAAACAGTCTTGAAATTGAAGAATTGCTGAAAGTTAACAAAAATGTTATTTCTATGGCTGCTTCGATAGAAGAGTTTATTCCCATCGCCGAAAATAATATTATTCAACCCTTTCAAAATGCACTCCTCTCTGTATCTGAGACAAACTTATCTTCGCAGAATGAATATGTACTGAGTGAGCAATCAGCTTTAGACAAAGCCAAATCCTTAAACGAAGAATATAATAGCATAATGTCTCATATCAAATATAAAGATGATAAACATAAATTAGGTCGTAGCTTATGGGAAGAACTACGAACTAAAAAATCTGTGCCAGAGTTCTGTAATAAACCGATTCCTGATTTAGAATTATTAAACGCAGAAAGAGAGCCTTGGTTATCGTCAATTGGTAGTGAAAACGATATTAAACGACTAGAGACTAAAATGCAAATTAAAGAAGATTGGATTGCTCAAATTCGTAGTGGTAATATAGAAATTAGTGATGAGTCATATGAACTTTTTTTAAAATATGCTAATGTTGTAGGCGCCACTTGTATACAAGCAGGGAATCAGAAAACTTTTTTAAACCGCTTTTCGGAATTTGATTTTACCATTATTGACGAAGTATCTAAAGCAACAATAACCGAGATGCTACTTCCTTGCTTAGTAAGTACAAAAATAGTTTTAGCTGGAGATTGGAAACAACTGCCACCTATATTTAAAGACGAATCTTATTTTATTGAAGCGGCTCAATCTTTAGGAGTAGATGCAGATGAACTCAAAAAAGAATTAACTACATCTTTATTTAAAGAGCGGTATGAGTATTTAGAAAAGATTCAAGCTTCTCGAACCATAATGCTAATCAATCAATACCGTATGCACTCACAAATTATGTCAGGAGTTAATCCGTTTTATGGTAATAAACTAATTCTTGGCTACTCAAAGCAAGACAGCAAACGCGCGCATGGAATATCAATTCCCAAATTGATAAATAGCAAACATCATTTAATGTGGGTTGATTTACCATTAGATAACAGTAATTGGCATCATCAGCAAATAGGAACAGGTCGGCAAAACCCGCTCGAAGCAGAATTAACATTTTCAATTATCATGAAAATGAAGAACAGCTTCAAGAAGGATGTGTCGAAGAAAAAAGATATTGGTATTATCTCTGTATATAAAGCTCAAACAGACCTGATTAAAAGCTTATATCTGCAAAAACAACTTGATTTACCTCCAAACGTTACACTTACCATTGGAACAGTAGACGAATTTCAAGGCATGGAAAAGGATATAATATTTGTAAATCTTGTTTTGAACAAACCTGGAGTATTACCAAGCGAGTTTTTACAGACTCCAGAGCGGATTAATGTAGCAATAAGTAGAGCCAAAAGCTTACTAATTATCACAGGTTCCTCGCATAACTATGTAGAATTAGAAAGCGAAGCTAGCTCGATATATCAACATATTTTAGACATTGCTAAAAAGCATAAAGGATATGTACCAGCCAACAAATTCATGGATTAAAACAACAATTACAGACAAGCACCGCGAAGCAATGAGTGGCAAAGAAATAATAGGTGCCTATTCTGGCGAGGTGTTTTATCTACCCAAAAAAACAGCGAGAGAATATGATACTATTGAACAATATGTCCTAAGATGTTTCAGAGATTTAACCCCGGCGCCTGATGCTCAAGAAGTTGCTTCAATACTCGGAGTTGACAAAGTTGAATTAATCTCAGAATTTACTCAACTGGTTCAAGTCAAACCAGTAGTAGTACTTATACACAAAGAGCTAACTAATTCCAACCAAGATTACTCAGTATTCGATTGTCAACAACAAAAAATTAACCCCTTACTAAAAGAAGCTGTAGAACTATCAGGCATAGAAGAAGAGGGACGAAAATTTTTTTAGATAAATTCTCAGGCACGAATGCTTTAGAGTAAGGCATCATAGCTAATATCGAGTTAGCATAGTCGCTATTTTCATCTACCAAACACCAACTTATTGATACAGAACAATCTAAAACAAACTGCATTTAATATCTTCGCCCCTCTTCTATCATGGAACGAATGGATTCTTTATCTAATGCCACTTCTTGCCGTAGTTGTTGCATTCTAGTAATTGCATCACTTATTGATTTTTGAGTCGTTGGCTTTCCCCAAGCGTTATAACAAACTTCTTCAGATGACGCAACATCCGCATCAGCTAACGGCTGTACAACCACCACAACCTCAACAGAAGTGTTTTTTAAATCAGTAGGCATCTGAAAAAGCAATACTCCATCTGCACCAATATGAGATTGAAATTTCATCGTTTCCATATCTACTCCCAATAAAATATATCAGATATTTAGATTTTAGCGGTTTAGACTAGACTAGGTACTCAATAATAAAATATTAATGTATAAATAACCAACTACCATTAACACTTACAACCTTGCCTGTGATAAAAGAAGCTTGTGGAGATAGGAAAAATATAGTTGCCGCAATATCCTCTACTGCTATAATTTCTTAGTGATATGAATGAACATCAGGGGGTACATACTTGCTGAAAAACATTCTCGAAGTAAGGGCACGTTTAGGGGAAGGACCTTGTTGGAACCAATCGGAGCAACTGTTGTATTGGGTTGATATCTACAACCATCGCGTACACCAGTATAATCCGGCTACTGGCGCCAACAAACATTTTGATGTGGATAAAATTAGCATCTACACAAATAATTTGTCTGGTCATACTTATTCTGGACTGTGAAATAAACCTGATAATAATTCCTCATCTCGCTCTTCTCGCATTTGATAAATAATTTGGTCAATATCTGGCTCAGAAACTTGACTATTACGTCTTTGCTGAACAGCTTGAGCATCAGCTAAAATTTTTGTTCGTAAGTTTTGCCAATTAGATTGATGTGTTAATTTTTGGTTTAATAACTTCCGTTCTTCAGTAGACAAAGCTTGAATTGCATTAGCTAAAGATTCAACAAGTTGAATATTCATATATTTATGTTCCTTTTTCTGAAACTGGTGCTGCCAGACACTTATATATTATAGCTATCCACTGTCATTTATCAACAGTTCCCACACCTCAATTATTCCCTTCTTGCTGAAAAATATGTGCCTAATATCAAAATATTGAATAAACGGCGCCAATCTTAAATCAGTGGCGCCGTGTAAAGTTATAAAACGAATGTGGTATTAAGAGACTTATAAATAGAGATTATTTAACAGCAATAGCTTGACCTGCATTGCTAAAGATGTCTGTTAAATTAGTTACAGAAGCTGTACCGCTACCAGTAGGACCAGCAAATGTTTGTTGACCAACTTGGAGTTGTTTTAGTGAATAGCTGTTTGATGCATCAGATGCAAAACCACCAACGTCACCTAAAGTAATTGCTAAACCACCAGCTACAGTATCAAGTTCGTCATTAGATAATTCTACTGCGTTAATTTCGTTATTCATTGTCTTATCCTCAAGTATAATTAGTTTGATTTGAAACCTCACAGCGTTTGGACTGCTTGCTTTCATGAGTTCATAATAGGAATTTTGCGCGCTCTCGTACATCGGAGAAAAGCTTGAATTACAGATAATACTTTTTGTTGAGGGCTAATGTACTATTTAGTCTTTAAAATTTCAACACAACTTTTCCAGAACTGTTTGCAAGTCTTACTGTTTCATGAGATTTAGCGACTTCAGATAGTGCAAATTCTTGTGCTACTGCTGGACGTAATGTGCCGTTTTCCAGTCCTGCGTATATTGCAGCATGTATTCGTGCTGATTCTTGTGGAGTGGCAAGTCCAATGTATAAACCAATAATACTGGCGCCTTTCCAAAGTAATGGTGTAGGGTCTAAATTTACAGCACCATCGGTTCCACCAATGATAATAATACGGGCAAACGGTGCAATTAAATTAACATCGTCTGCTAGCTTTTTTGTTGCGTTCATTTCTAAAATTACGTCAAAGCCTTTACCATCAGTAAATTCTAAGGCTTTATCTAAATAACCAGGTTCACGATGATTAACTGTAAAATGGGCGCCTTCTTTTTCAATTAATTCTAGCCCTTGTTGACTTCCAGCACTTCCAACTACTTTTAAACCATAAGCGCGTGCTATTTGTACTGCGGCACTTCCAACTGCACCGCTGGCGCCATGTACAAATACAGTTTCTCCAGGTTTAGCTTTAGCTAGATTAAACAGTGCATAATAAGCTGTAGGATAAGAGTTTACAGCAGCAGTTGCTTGTGCAAACGAAGTATTTGAAGGTAAAGGATAAACAGATTCAGCATCATGCACTATAAATTCGGCATATGCTCCTAAAAAAGTATTTACATAAACACGGTCGCCCGTTTTAAACTTGGTAACACCTTCCCCTACTACTTCAATTACACCTGCTGCTTCAAAACCGGGAATATATGCTAGAAATGGTGTTGGGGCGCCGTGACTTTGTTCGCGCACGTAGGTATCGAGTGGACTAACACCTGCTGCGTGAACTCTGATTAATACTTGTCCAGGGTTAGGGGTTGGTGCGGGTATTTCTTCAACTTTGAGGACTTCTGGGGTGCCGAATTGGTGAACTTGTACTGCTCTCATTGTGTTTTTTCCTGCGTTCATGTAGGATAGGCATCTTGCCTGTTCGTGAATATGTAGGACAGGCCGGGATGCCTATCCTACGGTCGGTTTATTTTGCAAACAAAGATTCTGTACCTGTGTAAGGTTTTAATGGTGTAATATCAGCTTGTAAAACACCTTCTTGTACCATTGGCAATTGAGATACCATTTCGGTTACAACTTCCAAGCTCGGCGCCTCCCAAAGTAAAACGGCGCCACTATTATCAGCGATATAAGAAATACTACGAACCATATCTGCTGCGTAATATTCCCAAACTTTTGCTGCTTCTGGTTTAACTAAAGGTAATACTTTCTCCATTGGAGTACCTTGAATAACTTTAGCAATGACTAAAAACTGCATAATTCCTCCAAAATGAATTAACTTTTATTAGATGCAGCCATTTCCATAAACGGCGCCAAATCACCTATGTATTCTTGATGACCGATAAGAAAACTGTCTTTTTCCTCGTATACTTGAGCAACGGTGGTTTGAAAAGGTTGCTCGTTCAACGTGCCACTAACATAAAATTCAAATATCGTGATGTTTCCTAAATGTGTTGTACGATAAAGTTCAAGAGTTGGGCGTAAATTAGTAGCGGTTATTTGTAAATAGTTGGCAAATACATCACGTCCTTTATTTTCACCATGAAAAGAACCGGGAACAGGATAAACAAACTTGTAATCTTCAACCATTGCATCTAACATTGGTTGATAATCTCCTTTTTCTACCGCGCGTTTAAACAGTGCAAATGCTTCTTCACCAATTGTCATAAATAATATATTTAACTAAAATTTGATTACAACTTTACCAAAGTGGGCGCCGCTTTGTAGATGGCGATAAGCTTCTGGTGCATCGTTGAATGGAAAAACTTTATCGATAACAGGGCGAATTTGATGTAATGTAATAGCCTTATTCATGGCTTCAAACATTTCTCGGCTACCTACATAAATTCCTTGTACATCAATACTTTTTAACAGAATATTAGTATGGTTTACATTTCCACCAGTACCTGCTAAAACACCAATTAAACTCACACGACCACCAACACGAACAGAGCGTAATGATTTATCTAATGTTCCAGCACCACCAACTTCAACAACTTGGTCTACACCCTCAAGTTTCGTAAGTTCGCGAACTTTTTCATGCCAGTTTGGATAAGTTTTGTAATTAATAGTTTCTGCGGCGCCCATTTCCTTGGCGCGCTCTAATTTTTCGTCACTGCTGGATGTAATAATAATTTTGGCGCCAGTAATGCGGGCAAATTGTAGTGCAAAAATAGAAACACCACCCGTACCTAATAAAAGTACTGTTTCTCCTGCTGCTAAACCACCCCTAGTTACTAACGCTTGCCATGCAGTAACAGCAGCACAAGGAAGAGTGGCGCCATCTTCATAAGAAAAATGGTCTGGCAATATAACCACTCCATCTTGATTTAGCACAACATACTCAGCTAACATTCCATCAATAGAACCACCCAAAGCTGATAGAATTTTTTGCCTAGTTAGTTTGCCCGCAACCCAGTCTTGAAAAAAACAACCTGCAACTCTATCACCAACTTTAACGCGCGTAACACCTTCACCGACAGCAACTACCTCACCTGCACCATCCGATAACGGAATTAATGGTAGTTTTTGATTGGGATAGGCGCCTGCAACTACAGCAGTATCTCGATAATTAAGCGAAGTTGCTTGAACTTTGATTAAAATTTGCCCAAAACCGGGTGATGGTTCTGGAATTTCCACTAGCTTTAAGCCATCAATACCTGAAGCGTCTTGAATTTGGTAAGCTTTCATACCTAATGTATTTGGTTAATTTCTTTCGTAAGTCCTTGAAAACTACTAGGGTCGTAGAAATAGCGTTCATGAACAATTCTTCCATTGTTCCATGTTTGCATACCTAATTCCTCAATATGGATACGATATCCATCTTGAGTTGTAGCTTCGATGTGCATTTCTACAACAGATTTATCTCCATCTACCAAAACTGACCCTATTTGGAAATTATGTACTTCCTTGATGTTCGCGTTCATACGCTTTTGACGTTCGATACTTAGTGCGCGTCCAACACGTGGCGCCTCTAAGTTCTCTTGCACTACAACGTTTTCATCATAAAAACGTTCGTATATTTCCTCAACAGGTGGGTTTGTTTTGAAAAAGTCTAATAGCTCTTGGACGCGCGCGCGAAGTTCCATTTTTTTTGTTCTCCTAATTTTGATCGTTTACACTGTCAATACAACTTTGCTACCAGCTTTACTTAGAATAGCTAATCCGCGCGTTACGAGTCTTACACATTTTTGCCGTTTTTATACATTCTTGCTATTTCCTTGGGAGTGGCGCCAGTAAGCAGTTTAAAATGTCGGTTAAAATGTCCTTGATTAGCAAACCCACACTCAAGGGCAACTTCCGCTAAACTAAGTTCTCCTTTTTGCATTAAAAGCTTTGCTTGTTCCACTCGTTGCTGAATTACATACTGATGCGGGGTAATTCCTAGCGACTGCTTAAACAAGCGGCTAAAATAAAACTGACTCATTCCTACTTGTTGCGCTAATTCTTCTAACCCAAGACTATTATTAAGATTCGCCCTAATATAATCTAAAATATGGTTAAGCTTGTGACGTGGTAAACCATCCGCATAAGTTGCAATTTGTACCTTACAAACCCCGTACTTACGTAAAATATGAGTTACTAATGTCGTTTTGAGTTGGTCAATAAACAAATTACTGCCAATCCTAGAAGTAACTAATTCATCTTTAATAGTAAGCAAAATCCCTTGAATTAACGGGTCTTCCACCGTAGCAAAATGCGGTATTAATTCGATACGGTCAGGATTAACTAATTCTTGCCCTATCTGTATAAATACATGTGCGTCAAGTCCCATACACATAAATTCTATATCTTGGGGCCAGTTACAGCGATGCAGCAAACCCGCAGGAAGAATAAACACATTATTCTCACCAACTAAATTTCGCTGCGTCTGCCCATCAATAGATTGATTAATTGGTGTCTTTGATGTCACCATCGTTACCAAATTCATATTATGACGGTGTTCACCAGTATCATGGGCAGGTTGTCGCTGTATTTCAAAATGCCAGTCCTTACAAGTAATTTGCTGAATAGCAGGTTTTGGCAGCACCAAATTAGATGCTTCTGGTGAGGAATGATAATCTATTACCGGAACTGCTGCTATGGGTTTTGTTTCTGGCTCCATCAGATATATTATCGTTGGGTGCTTTAATGAGAGTACGGCGCCGACATATGTGAACGCAACAATTATAACTGTAAGCTTTACACTACACACCCATGTCATGCTGAGGCACGAAGCATCTTAGTACGAAGCATCTTTAAGATTTTTACGCGAGTAGGCGAAAGTAAATATAGTTTTGGTTGTCAATTAGCATCAAACTTACTTACTAGAATTTTTTATACGTTGAGCAAGCAAACAATCCTCAAAACTAAACGCTTCAGAGTCTAAAAAGCTGGATATTGCCATTGCTGGAGATTTTTTCCTAGGCTTAAATCCCTTGTCCAGACTAGAAACTGGAGTTTAGACTATTTTGATAAATCAAGCCGCCAAACCCTTATCCAGCAAGGCTTTCATCATTTATTTACTGTTTCTAATTCCAAAGTCTAGAATGCTTGCTACACAAGGGTTTTAGATTATTTAGTCTAAACTCCAGCTATTATCTCCAGGTACAGAAGATGAAGATTTAGGAAAAAAGCAACAAGAAGAAAATAAACCCCCAACAAAGTGGAAAGTATACGAAGAGATTTTACGAGTCCCTTACTATATAGTATTTAGTCGCTACACTAACGAAGTTCAGCCGTATCATCTCGTTGGTGGTCGTTATAAAGCAATGAATTTTAATAGCGACGGGCGCCTCGATATGACAGGATTAGGTTTAAGTTTGGGATTATGGGAAGGAGCATTTCAAGGTATTGAGAGGTTATGGTTACGGTGGTTTACTCTTGAAGGTGAATTGATTCAAACTTCAGACGAGGAAGTTGTCAAAGTTAAACAAGAAGCTGTCGAAGCTAAACAAAAAGCTGCCGAAGCTGAACAAAAAGCTGCCGAAGAGAAAATAAGAGCGGAAAAATTCGCAGAACAATTACGTCAGCTAGGAATAAATCCTGATGATATTAAATAATTTTATATACTTAGACCAGTAAGGCGGGCAGGGATGCCCGCTCCACAAAATACAAGATACAAGATAGATGTTTATATGTGTAAGATATTAAAGTTTAAGAGAACTGTATTTGTAACAGTAAACGTTCTTCTTTAATTGGTGGGATTGCTCTGTGGTAGCAGTAAGGGTCTTGAATAAAACCAAGTCCTTCTTCACCTTCTATAAGCATTTCGTTATGTTGTCCATAATATTTGATTAAATAATCTTTGGGCTGTATTGCAGAATTAAATAGCATCCTGAAGTTTTTACGGTTATGAGAACCTTTAATCATTGTATGGGCGCCAGAATATCTATCTGTATCTGATAAATAAAAGTTTGCATAAACTGAGTTAAATTCCCCAACATCATAGTGGTAGAGATTTCCTTGATTTAGTTTCATCCTGGCTTCATCTGGTAATTCTAATACAAAACTCCATCTTAAAAGCGCGCGAATTTTATTTGGAGAGTAACCTAGATATTTTTCGATAATTATTCTCAATACAGGGTCATTGATAATTTGTTGAATAGCATCACATTTTAATGGTTCAATAGCAATACCTTGTACTATTACTCGTCCATCTGGTAGAGAACCATTTTTGACATCGCTGTAATAAAAATGTGCTTTTCCATTTTCTTGCGCTAATAGAGTATTTTTAGAAAAGTTTTGAATTTCGGTGACAATTTCTTTTGGTAGCTTTAACCCTATAAAAACTGCTTCTTTTTGTAATGATTTTAATGCAAAATCTATATGTAGATCTTTGAATAAAGTCTTATGTTCATAATTAAGATTTTTTGTATACCCTAAAAATGATTGTTGATACTTACCATATATACTGTATAACCAACGAGTGATTTTAAATCTTCCTAAAATATGAGCAATACTTTTTTTACTCGAAATTATATTGGGAATTGCGGTAATTATACTCGACACCATAAAATACTTACAACGTTAATTATTAGATGAATAGATAGAAAGAAAAGCATGAAAAGTAACTCAAAAATGAGAAGTTAAGATTTACTTATGGCTGATAACTTTAAATTGCGGTTTGATACGATGTTATGCATTAATAAATCACCCTATTAATTATTATGAAAACCGCATAACATATGATAAATTTAAAATAATCTTACATTCTCTTTATTTTTGAACGTAAAAAATACGTGCAGACACCCAGCTAAGAGACAAACATTCATCATATTGGCAGAACAAAAGCACACTGTCAAGTTATTGTGCTACGAATTATTTAGTATCAAATATTGTGTAATTTTGATCAGCATAAATTCTTGATTGGAAATGCATATTAGTTTGCGTTCAAAATATTCACTAATACAATTGATGAAGCGATAGGCGCGTATTATGTGTGTTGGGTTCCGCGCAAAGCGCTTCACCCAACCTACAGAGTTTGATAAAAGCTTGTTTTGTCAAGCTAAATCTTTAAGTTTTCTCTGTAATAATACTGAGCCATGTCTAATATAGGCATTCTTAGAATGTAAATATAGTAACTAGTAAAGTGTCTACCATGTCACAGTCCCCGTTGCAGTGTCAAAACCTCAAAGCACAAGTAGATGATATTTTAGAACTTCTCCACCAAGAGCCAGCGTTACGCGCGTGCGATATTACTCCTATCCAAACTTCTTTAGGTAAAGTAATATCACCAAAGTTTGAAATTGTATTTGCAGGCGCCTTTAGTGCAGGTAAGTCTATGTTAATCAATGCACTACTTGGACGTGAATTATTATATAGTGCAGAAGGACACGCCACGGGGACAGAATGTAAGATTGAGTATGCGGCGCCTGATAGAGAACGAGTAGTATTGACGTTTTTGAGTGAAGCAGAAGTTCGTGAGCAAGCTATTTCAATATGTCAACAATTAGGTTTTGCTAACGTTAGCAATATAAATAAAGCTGAAGTTGTTGATTTATTGCAGCAAGGATGTAGGGCAATTATTGAAAAAGAAGGTGGCGAAACGAAATCAGAGTTAGCCAAGCAAGCAAAGGCATTAATCTTATTATTAGAAGGGTATGTGGCAAACAGGCAACGAATTAATACTCTTGATAATGCTACCTATTCAATGGAAGAGTTCAATTTTACAACGCTCAAGGAAGCTGCTAGTTATGCGCGTAGAGGTAGTAACAGTGCAGTTTTAAAGCGGATTGAATATTACTGTTATCATCCTTTACTGCAAGACGGTAATGTAATTATAGATACACCTGGAATTGATGCGCCTGTTGCTCGTGATGCAGCTTTAGCTTATGCCAAAATTCAGCATCCTGATACTTCAGCGGTGGTATGTGTTTTAAAATCTGCGGCAGCAGGTGAAATGACGAAGGAAGAAACTCAGCTTATAGAAACAATTGCTAATAATCCTGGGATACGTGATAGAGTATTTTATGTTTTTAACCGCATTGATGAAACTTGGTATAATGCCCAGTTGCGGCAAAGACTTGAAAGTTTATTGAATGTACAATTTCGTGAAAGTGCCAGGGTTTATAAAACGAGTGGTTTATTAGGTTTTTATGGTAGTTTGATTCGACAAACAGCTAAGAGTGATAGGTATGGTTTAGATACAGTCTTTGCTGAAAGTGTTAAAGGAATGAATGGTAAAGAAGAAACACCACAATTTGTTTACGCTTTTAATAATTACTGCGTCAATTCTGGCAAGTTGTCTCCAACTCAGTTTCGGATATCGGTAAACGGATATGAAACACCCAACCAAAACTATACGCGAATTTTAGATGAGTCAGGTAGCGAGTTAATCGAACAATTAATTCGAGATAGTGGAATTGAAGAATTTAGAGGCGCCATCACCCGTTACCTCAACGAAGAAAAACGTCCACAACTATTCAAAAATCTCGCTGATGATTTAGAAACTGTTTGTATTCAACTTAAGAATCATTATCAAACAGCGCAGCGTGAGCTGTACAGTCAACCGCGTGAAATAGAAGCGATGAAAAGCCATGAGTTACAGCATCTCAACCGCGAGTTGCAAGAAATTGGCAATGCGCTGCGTTCTCATCTTACTCAAGAAGTAAACAGTACAATCAATAATGAGTGCGATGCATTTGAAGCAGATTTTCGACAGCTTCAGGCAAAAATGATTCAACGTTTAGATGAATTATTAGAATCATTCTCTGTAGCTGATGCATATCGACGTGCGACTATTAGTCACCCTCGCAATGCAACGGCGCCGCTATTAGCTATTCTAGTAGAAGCTTTTTACTACCTTGCTAATCAACTCGAAGACGTGTTAGTTCAAACTACTTTGGGATTAATTAATAATTACTTCAAACGCTTAGGCGCCCGTATTAATACATCAGATTACTATCGTCAATTATATCGCTTGTTAGATAACGACGGCGGTATTGAGGCTGAACTGAGATTAATTGAGAAAGAAATAACTTTAGCTTTAATCAATGCTGCAAGCGTTGAATGTGACCGTTTTGTACGTGAAAGTCCCAAATTCTACGAAGAAGGCACTTTTTCTATCAACCACTTTCGCAAAACACTACAGCAAACCTCACTTGGTTATGACAGTGAAAGTATGGTAGACGCAGAACCAGAAATTCGACAACTATTAAAGTTAGACTTTGAACCAAAAGTATCTAGTACTATTCGCAAAACTTTCCGTCAAACAATTAACCAAACC
Organism: Calothrix sp. PCC 7103; assembly: GCF_000331305.1. Taxonomy (GTDB): domain Bacteria; phylum Cyanobacteriota; class Cyanobacteriia; order Cyanobacteriales; family Nostocaceae; genus Dulcicalothrix. Next base: position 4,932,374 of record NZ_KB217478.1, read on the forward strand.
CTAAAAAATCAACTTCTACCGCTAGCAGACAAACAAGCTGATGCAATTTTACAACAGTATGCGAGTGCGCGTAGCTATTTAGAGAAAACTTTAGAACAAGAAGCAACTGAGAAAATTGCTCAAAATCAACGCTTGTTAGATGTTGTAGAGCAAAAAATCATGGCGTATAATCAAGCGACTTCTAGTATAAATAGCTGCTTGCAAGCAATGGCGTTGAATCAGCATTTATTACCATCTATTCACATTGTTAATAATTCGAGCAGTGTCAATACTGTAGATAGCGTTCCTTCTATAAACGGTTTAGTAAATTCTTCTAATTCCTCTGAAAGAGGACTGAATAACAACGTTACATTTATGACATAAAAAGATTCGTATGTACGGTTTGCACGTAGAAAGAGATGTAAGTCAGTATATATCGTCGCTTGAAAACTGCGTATAAGCAAAATTCCTAGAGGATAAATTAAGTCACGATTATATCCTCGCTTGAAAACTGCATTACATTTCCTATAATTAGGAATACTCCTTCATCCGTTCTTGGCTGTCATGACCTACACTCCGCCAAAACTACTCACCATTGAAGATTTTCTCTCTCAATACCGAGATAACCCCCGCTACGAACTAGCAGATGGAGAACTTGTTGACATGGAACCAAATGGCCCTCATGAAACGGTAAGTGGTAAACTTGCAACTCAAATTGGTATTCAAATTGTCACAGAAAAGCTCCCCTGGTTTATTCCTCGCACTTGTTTAATTGCTCCTTTTTCAGATGCTGTCACTGCACGGCGCCCAGATATTGTAGTTTTAGATGAAACCGTTATCTCTAACGAACCACTTTGGGAAAGAGAACCAGTAATTACACTTGGACGCTCAGTTAAACTAGTTGTTGAAGTCGTTAGCAACAATTGGGAAACAGATTATGCTCGAAAAGTAGAGGAATATGCATCTTTGGGCATTCCTGAATATTGGATTGTTGATTATAGAGGATTGGGTGGTGTCGCGTTTATTGGCAAACCTAAACAACCTACTTTCACTATCTGTCAATTAGTTGATGACACTTATATTCAGCAACAATATAGATTAAATGAATATATAAAGTCGCCACTTTTACCTTGTCTCCAACTTCGCTTAGATGATATTCTTCCTCGTTAAATCATAAAGTTAAAAATGATGACAAAAAAACAACAGCTTATTTAAGAAACGAGATGCTAAGAAAGCGAGGAAACTCCGTTTACGTGCCTCAGCATGACATAAGTTCAAATATCACTCGCTAACAAAGTAGTACAAAATATTCATAAGTGTAACTAATTGTAACGGCTAGAAAATTGCTAAAATATTAATGTCAGATTGTGCGGATACAAACTCTGGGTATGGATTAGAGTAAAGTTTGGTAATAACCATTTTATCAATATCCATTACCCTGAAGTATTATGCACCTGAGATTTTCTCAAGATATTAAGTCCTTATTGCAACATTTAGCTGATAAACCTTTGACTCTGGGCGATATTATTGCAGAAACCTCAGAACGGGGTTTTAGCTTGGTAATTGCATTATTGGTACTACCATTTTTGTTGCCTATGCCACCAGGGTTAAGTACTCCTCTCGGTGTTGCTTGCTTGTTGATGGCTGGACAAATGGCTTTGGGAAGGCGTACACCGTGGCTTCCAAAAAAAATTGCTACTTTTCAATTTCCTAAGCGTTTTGCCCAAGCGCTGCTGCAAAATTTACAGCGTGTTACCAAAGTTTTAGAAAAAATTTCTCGACCACGTTTTGAGAAAATTGCCGATAATGATTTAACTTGGCGCCTCAATGGCATATGCTTGACCTGGTTGGCAATATTACTAATGTCACCATATCCTCCTGCCACGAATATGATTCCTGCTGTGGGAATGTTATTGTTGGCGGTTGCGACTATTGAGTCTGACGGTTTATTAATGTGCTTAGGTTATGTAGCCACCGTTTTGAACACTTTGTTCTTCGGTTTTGCTTTTTACCTTTTGTATGCAGGCGCTACATACTTACTACCTAATGTTTTTCGGTAATCAATTTAAAATCAAACCATCCTGAACTCGAATAATTCGTTTGGTTTGAGCAGCTATATCTGGTTCGTGGGTGACAATTACAATTGTGATACCTTGTTCGTTGAGTTCCGAGAGTAAATTCATTACTTCTTGGGAGGTTTCGGTATCTAATGCTCCTGTAGGTTCATCTGCAAGAACTAATGCAGGTCGGTTTACTAAAGCGCGCGCGATAGCTACTCGCTGCTGTTGCCCACCTGATAATTGACTGGGACGGTTATTTACACGTTCTGCTAAACCGACTCTTTGTAATGCTTGTAATGCTCGTTGGCGCCGTTGTGGTTTACGTTCGTTAGCGTAAACCATTGGTAACATTACATTATCAAGAGCAGTAGCGCGCGACAACAGGTTAAATTGCTGAAATACAAAACCAATTCTTTGATTACGAATATAAGCTAATTCGTCATCATCAAAAGTTGTCAGGTTTCTGCCCTCTAATATATAGTGTCCAGATGTCGGACGGTCGAGACACCCAATAATATTCATTAGTGTAGATTTTCCCGAACCAGAGGCGCCCATTATTGCCACATATTCCCCTTCCCCAATAAAAAGCTCAATTCCTTTGAGGATAGGAACACTCATTTCTCCCAAACGATAAGTTTTAGTAATCGATTCCATGTAAATCATAATCTTAAGTTAAAAAGTAAGTTGGCAACGGATAGACTATGCGTTATGAAGGGTAAATTAGAGAGTGTTAAGAAGAAAAAATTATCCCTTTATCCGTTACATCCGTTGTATCCGTTGCAAGTTAATCGCTTCTAAGAGCGGTAATTGGGTCTAATTTGGCAGCATTACGTGCTGGAATCACTCCAGCAACCAAACCTACAGACAGCGAAAGTGCCAGTCCAGCAATTACTGATAATACAGAAATAACAAACGGGAACTTAAAAATATTTGCGGCAATAAAGGCAATTAAAATACCACTTCCAATTCCAATACCTCCACCAAGCGTGGAAATTACAATTGCTTCTGTTAAAAATTGATTGAGAATTGCTGAATTTGTGGCGCCTACTGCTTTACGAATACCTATTTCGCGCGTTCGTTCGACGACAGAAACTAGCATAATATTGGCAATTCCAATTCCCCCAACAACTAATGATATTCCAGCAATGGCAACAACCATGACTGTAAACAAACCAACAATATTGGTAAAAGTACTAATAATATCGGCTTGGTTGGTAATGCGAAAATCATCTTCTTGAGGTGGATAGATATTGTGACGTAAGCGTAAGAGATTGGTGACTTGAAATTGCACAGCGTCTAATTGTTCACCCGCTTTAATTAAAATGGCATTTACAGAAACTCCTGATAAAGCGTTATTACCAACTAACCTTGCTGACATAGTAGTTAAAGGAATAAAAACGACTTCATCTCTGTCCATTCCTCCCTGCGAACCTTTCGACTCTGTTACCCCAATGACTTCGTAAGCTTCACCTCGAATTCTAATTCGTTTACCTAATGGGTCACTACGATTAAATAGATTACTCTCAATTGTTGGGCCAATTACAGCAACTAATGATGAAGTATCAAGTTCTTCTTGGTTAAAATATCTGCCGTTTTGAATTTGAATATCTCTAACTTGTGGGTAGTTTAAATCTGTGCCGTAAATTGGCGTTGAGTTGTTTTGACCTTCATAAACAACTTGTGCATTTCTTTGTAGATAAGCAGATACAGCTTGTGCTGACGGCGCCTGTTCAGCAATTGCTTTCGCATCATCCCATGTTAATGTACTACTCGTTCCTGTTCCTTGGCGAATATTTCCACTTCTTGCAGAACCTGAAAACACCGAAAGAACATCTGGGCCTAGTGCTTGAATTTGTTGTTCTGTTCCTTTTTGTACACCTTGACCAACAGAAGTTATGGCAATAACCGAGGCTATCCCAATAATTACACCTAGCATGGTTAATCCAGTGCGTAATTTGTTACTCCATAGCGTTTCAACCGCCATTGAGATGATTTCTGTTACTGGAATAGGACGCTTACTTTTTGGTTTGGGATTGTTATATTTAAGTTTGTTGTATTGAAGTAAAGGCTTTGCCATATTGCCATTTTTATGTAAATTACTAAATTAAGGCGCCCCACGTCTTGAACCACCACCAGCACCGGGAAGTACTCCCCCGCGTGGTGTTGACTGAGGTCGTGACCCTGGTGGAAAGCTAAGTAATACTCTTTCGTTTCCTTTCAATCCTGATTTAACTTCTGTATATCTATTAACTGTTACACCTGTTTCAATAGGAGTAAACACTGGTTTATTATCTTCTCCTGCTACAAATACACCTGTTCTTCTTTGTTGACGTACAACTGCTGCTGTTGGAACTACGAAGGCATTTTCTAATTGACCGACTTGGAAATCTGCCGTTACATTCATTCCCGAACGCAGTAGATTTTTGTTATCTGAGACAATTTCTGCTTTGACTTGGAAACTAGTAACGTTTTGCTCTACGGTAGCTTGAGCGGCAATTTGAGTTACTCGACCTTCAAAAACTACACCTGGATGAGCATCTGCTGTAACTAGTACTTTTTGCCCAAGACTAATTTTACTAATATTTACTTCTGCTACATTTGCTACTAACTGATTTGTTGAAGCAAGAGATACAACAGACGAAGAAGTTGCACTAGATACAGCACTACCTGAAGTTGTTGGTGTTACAAAGGCGCCTGGGTCAGAATATTTTTGCGTTACAACACCATCAAAAGGTGCCCGAAGTATTGTGTCATTAATTTGAGTTTGAACAGTTCGCAACGAACCGCGCGCAGATTCTACTTGAGCGCGCGCACCTGAAATATCTTCTTGTCGAGTTCCCGCTTTTAACAATGCTAAAGCTTGCTGCCTCTGTCTAACTTGTGCGCGCGCGGTCTCTATATCCTCCGGACGTGAACCAGCTTTTTGTAACGCCAACGCTTGTTGTGCTTCTGTAACACTCGCTCGCGCGCTATCTCTATCTGCACGACTTTGATTTAAAACTTGCAGCGAAATAGCACCCGAAGTGTAAAGCTGCTGATTACGACGTAAATCATCTTCAGCTTTACTTAAACTTGCTGTAGCCTGTTGTAAACGCGCTTGTGCTTGACCAATATCTTGAGGTCTGTTACCAACTATAGCTTTTTGTAAATTTGCTTCTGCTTCATCCAATACAGCTTGTGCGGAAGCAATATCTTGAGGACGATTTCCTGCTATTAACTTTTGTAAATTAGATTCTTGCTGTGCTAACTGCCCCCTTGCTTGAGTAAGTTGTCCAAGCAAATTGGAATCATCCATATAAGCAATAATCTGTCCCTGTTTAACAGTATCACCTTCTTTTACAAGTAGCGATTTGAGGACACCTGACTGCTTAGGACTAATATTAATCGACCTTTCTGGCTTAATACTTCCATTTGCCGAAACCTTGATCGGTAAAGTTCTCCTTTCTACAGGTTGCGTTAAAACCTTGCTTTTAGCTTCAATCGCAGGAATAATTACCACCTGACGATAAACCGCATAGCCAATTCCACCTAAAAGCCCTAAAATTACCACCCAAGGTAGCCAACTAATTTTACGCTTTTTCTTTTTCTCTGGTATATCTGGTAAAAAACCCGCACTATCTACAGGCTTTGATGTGTCTAATGTCATATAAAGCTTTTCCGTATAAAAATATCAAAATAAAGCCAATGCTAGTTTTCCCGTTACGCCAGATTATTCGTTGGCTGCATAGATTCAGGTTAAACGTGCTTATAAGCGTTCGGCGCCTAACTGTTTTTATATATATAATATACGGTAAACTTTGGTGGCTGTATGTGTCAAAAGTTTTAAACTGTCCATGACTAAAGTCACGTTTATGTGCTTGTAGAGGCTTTCAGGCTAGCACGGTTGCTTCTGGTAAAATTATCTAGATGAAAATAGTAATCTAGAATATTTATTACTTGATAATAATTGGTGGCTTGATATAGTATCTACAAAAAGTAATGATTTAAATATTAATATTAAATTTGATGAAGTTTGATTGGTGTGAGTATTTTCGTTTAGCACAATAACTAGCTAATGTAAACGCTGCTAGTTCTGATGAATCAGCAAACCCTAATTATAAACCACAGATATCAGAAGCAAAACTGCGTTCAACATGAGGCTGTAAAAGAACAAAATCCTAGGTATTTCTTACCTAGGATTCAAAATTGTCAATCCACATCGCATTTTTCGCAGCTAAAAATTAACCGAACTTACCGCTGATGTATTCTTTAGTTGCTTCTTGTTGAGGGTCTTGGAAAATTTTCTCGGTGCGTTCGTATTCAACTAAATAACCTGTACGACCACCTTTTTCAGATGTTTGAACGTTGAAAAAGGCTGTTTTATCGGCAACGCGCGATGCTTGTTGCATGTTGTGAGTAACGATTATAATTGTGTATTGCTCTTTCAACTGGTGAATCAATTCTTCAACACGCAAGGTTGATATTGGGTCAAGCGCTGAACATGGTTCATCCATGAGGATAACATCAGGTTGAACTGCAATTGCGCGCGCGATACACAGACGCTGTTGCTGTCCACCAGATAATGACAAACCGTTTTGACGTAGTTTGTCTTTAACTTCATCCCATAACGCAGCTTTTTTAAGGCTACTTTCGACTAGTTGATCCATGTTGCCTTTGAAACCATTAATTTTGGCGCCCCAAGCAATATTGTCATAAATAGATTTGGGAAATGGGTTTGGACGCTGGAAAACCATTCCAATTCTTCTACGTACTTCTACTGGGTCAACATTAGGGGCATATAAGTTATGACCTTGGTAAATAACATTACCTTCAGCCCGAAAAGTTTCGATTAAGTCATTAAGACGGTTATAACATCTTAAAATTGTACTTTTACCGCAACCAGAAGGACCAATAAATGCTACAGCTTGATTTCTAGGGACATCAAGCCAAACATTGCTCACTGCTAAAAAGTTACCGTAGTAAACATTTAACCCTTCAGTTCTCAGAACTGTGTCTGTATCATTGGCTGTACGAATGTTAGTAGCCATAATCTATCTGCTATTGTGCTTTGTAATTTAATGTGTTTGATAAAGCTAAAAAGAAATTTTCTTAATATGCTTTTTCAGATTGCTTTAGTAAGCTTTGCGTCTGGTTGCAAATCTAGCAATGATGCTGGCTATCAAAACCATTAGCACCAAAACCAAAGATGCTGCCCAAGCTAGTGACTTCCACTTTTCATAAGGAGAAATCGCGTAGTTATAAACCAAAACAGCTAAAGAAGCTGTAGGTTGAAGTAATCCTTGAGGTGTTAATGATGGCCAACCTGATGAAAATAAAGCTGTAAACAATAAAGGTGCTGTTTCACCTGCCGCACGTGCCACCGCCAAAGTTGCACCTGTAACAATCGCTGGTACTGCTGCTGGCAGAACTACGGAGGCAACTGTTTGGAATTTTGTGGCGCCGACACCGACAGCAGCTTGTCGTAAGTCATTGGATACTAACTGCAATGATTCATCTGTAGTTCTAACGATAATTGGTAGCATCAAAATTGACAACGCAAATCCACCACCAACTGCGGAGTATGAACCCCATCCCAATCTATTTAAGGTTAGAACTACGACACCGTAAGCAAATACACCTGCGATGATGGAAGGGACTCCGCTTAAAATGTTGGTAGCAAATCGTATCCACCGAGCTAATTTACCAGAACTAAACTCGGTTAAATAAATTGCAGCTAGAACCCCCACTGGGATACTAATGAAAGCACCGATTAATACCATAATGAAAGTGCCAAGAATGGCGTTACCGAAACCTCCCTGCGATGGTCCAAATGGCAAAGGTGGTAATTCAGTAAATACTCTAGGGCTGATACTACCAAACCCTCGGTACAAAATGTAAGAAAGTACTACTGTTAAGGTAAAAATCGCAACTGCACCGCAAAAAAATGCGACACCAGTCATTATTGAATTAAACATCGTCCTAGGAGCAGAAGGAGAGCGGACTAAGCTACCCATTGTGTATCCGCTCGAATTATCTGAACTATCTGACAAATTAGAAGGCATATTTCACTCAACACTATCTAATTAACTATATTCGCTTGACTCGCATCACAATTATTTCCGCCAAGACGTTAACTATGAACGTTAAGAAAAACAACACCAACGCTGCGTACATCAAAGCACTAACCTGCAAACCGCTAGCTTCCGCAAATTGGTTCGCAAGTAGAGAAGAAATTGTGTTTGCTGGTGAGAATAACGAGGGGCTGATATTATTCGAGTTACCAATCAACATTGTCACCGCCATTGTCTCACCCATAGCTCGACCAAGTGCCAGCATCACCGCACTAACTATTCCGGAAAAAGCAGCAGGCACAAGAACTTGTAATATAGTTTCCCAACGTGTGGCGCCTAATCCTAAAGACGCTTGCCGCAAGCTAGGAGGAACTGAGTTGAGAGCATCGCGCGAAATTGCTGTAATAATCGGTAGAGTCATGATTGCTAGGATAATTCCTGCAACCAACATGTTTGGACCTGTTGGATTAGTGCTAAAGAGTGGTATAAACCCTAGGGAAGCATTCAAACCTTTCCCAATATTTGTTAACAGAGGAACCAGAACAAAAAGTCCCCAAACTCCGTAAACTACGCTAGGAATTGCCGCTAGCAGTTCTACCATGAACACAAGTACTATTTTAACTTTTCCTGGTAAGAAGTCTTCGGAGAGAAGAATTGCAGCACCAACACCAATCGGTACAGATATTAACAGTCCAATAAAAGAGCTAACAAGAGTTCCGTATACCTGTGGAAGTACACCGTACTCATTAACTACTGGGTTCCAGTCGGTTTCAAACAAAAAGCCTGCACCGAACTGTTGAATAGCAGGCATTGCTTGTAGCGCAACCTGAATCGATATCCATACTAAAATGACAGCAATTGCAATCGCAAAAAGTCTTGTTATCCAAATAAAACCACGGTCAAGGTTTTTGTCAACCTCTGAGCGCGCTTTTGCCGAAGCCTGACTACCTTGAGCTAAAATACTCATGAATCAATTCACCCATCAATACTAAATAAATGTGGGAGCGAACAAAAAGAGGCACGGAGTTATAAGTTAGGAGTTAGGAGTTAGCCAAACTACTAACTATTATTCTTTATCTCCAGCCCGCTACTATGGCTTAGTTGCACTGGCGCCACCAGCACCACCACCGACGCTAATCTTGTATTCAGCACTAATTGGGTCTGCTGCGGCTGCTACTTTTTGTACTACATTGGCAGGTAAAGGAATGTAACCTAACTCTGTAGCGGCCTTTTGACCTTCAGTTAAAGCATACTCAACCATTGCTTCAACTGCTTTAGCTTTAGCTGCATCAGGATATTTCTTGTAAACCAATAACCAGGAGTAGCTAACAATTGGATAAGAATCAGCACCTTCTGGGTCGGCAATAAACGCGCGTAAGTTCTCAGGTAATGTTACTGATTCTAAAGTTTTGGCACCTGATTGCTCATCAGGTTTTATGAATTTTCCACCTTTATTTTCCAAAGCAGCAAACTTAAGGTTGTTTTGCTTGGCATAACCGTATTCAATATAACCAATTGAACCTGCTGTTTGTCCAATTTGCGCGGTTACACCTTCGTTTCCTTTAGCACCAATACCTACGGGCCATTTTACAGATTTACCCTCGCCTACTTTGGTTTTCCATTCGGGGCTAATTGCGTTCATATGCTTTGTAAATACACCTGTAGTACCACTACCATCAGAACGATATACAACTGTTATAGGTGTATTAGGTAGCTTCGCATTTGGGTTAGCTTTTGCAATTGCAGGGTCATTCCAAGTCTTGATTTTACCTAGCAAAATATCAGCGTAAACAGCTCTAGGTAGCTGGAGTTCGGGAACATCAGCCAGATTGTAAGCTAGTACAATACTACCAGCAGTTACTGGTAGCAAAAGAACTCCTTTATCAGCAGGTACCTTAGCAATTTCGTCATCTTTCATCGCTACGTCGCTAGCACCAAAGTCTACAGTACCTTTAGTAAACTGCTCAACACCAGCGCCGCTACCAACTGATTGATAGTTGATTTGCAAATTAGGATATTTTTGATTTAAAGTTTGGAACCATGTTAGATACAATGGAGCAGGAAATGAGGCGCCAGCACCTGTTAGCTGTACATTACCACCTAGGTCAAGCTTACCAGGGGCTGAAGCAGTTGCTTCTTTTGCTGCACCAGGTGAAGCTTCAGCACCAGGAGTTGCTGTATTTGTGGCTTGGTCTCCACCACCACCGCAAGCAGCCAAGCTCATTGATAGAGCTAACGCGGGAATAATACCCATGATGCGTTTGTGATTTTTGACAGGGTTAAAGGAAAGCATGGAAGGTAAATTATAAAAAGGGGTTACAGTGCTAACAATATCGTGCGTATCTTAAGATAAGGTTAAAAGAGACAAGAACTATTTGAAAATATTATGTTAACTATGGAACAATAAAGCATACTCAGTATCATGATTTAAATACACGCCAAACATTAACTATAGACTGGCTTCAGACTCTTTACACCAACACTGTCACCTGACTTGCGGCATGTGACCTACCGTTCAGTATATTTAATTCTGCAAGTAATAAATATAACATTTAGATATAGTATTTACTCGGTTATAATTCCAATCCTTAGCTATTTAATGGTATCTTGTATAAATTTTTGTATCTATTTGATGATAAATTTTGTTAGAACCTAAACATACTTCTTGGTTCAAAGTCAAAATTAAACAATAGTTAAACATTAAAATTTTGCTTATATATATTGATATTCCATAGAGTGTCTCGTGAAATTTTCTTAAATAGAATGCTAGCTGCGTCCAATCAATTATTATGGTCAATGATTGGCTTACTGCTGACGATGGGGGGCACCTTCCTCGAAGCGTATGTCACCACCCTGCCTTGGAGCTGGAATCAGCATGGAATCCAAACTTTTTCTCTAGGAGTTACCTATCAAATTGGTGGAGTACTACTGGTTGGATGTTTAGGTGGTAAAAATGCTGGCGCCTTAGCACAAATTGCTTACCTAGTGATGGGTTTAACCTTACTGCCAGTATTTTCTGAAGGTGGTGGTATTGGTTATATCAAATTATTGCAGTTTGGTTACTTGCTTGGGTTTATACCAGGAGCTTGGATTTGCGGTTTAATAGCATTTAAAGCTAGACCACGACTTGAGAGTCTTGCGTTTAGCTGTTTATGTGGTTTGTTCACTGTCCACGTTTGCGGCATTATCTATCTTGCGCTTGGTTATATATTCCAATGGAAAGGTACAGAAGCACAAACATTGATGCAAGCAATCTTAAAATATTCTTGGTACGCGCTACCTGGACAGCTTATTGTAGTTTGTGCTGTCACTGTTATCGCGTTTATATTACGACACTTAATGTTTTATTAGTCCTCTCCCAAGTCCCTACCAAGTAATGCACCTAAAAAATCGCAATTTCTGGATAGCTGCTCTAACTGCCTTTTTCTTAGACCAGTTGACAAAATACTGGATATTACAAAGTTTTCAACTGCGACAAACACAACCTTTAATCGCTGGAGTGTTTCATTTTACCTATGTTCGTAACTACGGCGCCGCATTTAGCATATTAGATGGGCAAGTAGAATCATTACGGTGGTTATCGTTAATTGTTAGTTTGGCTTTGATGGCTTTGGCGTTGTTGGGACCCGAATTAAGTTTTTGGGATAGACTTGGGTATGGATTTATCCTTGGTGGAGCAATGGGTAATGGAATCGACAGGTTTGTACTCGGTTACGTCGTTGATTTTTTAGATTTTCGCCTTATTAACTTTCCTGTATTCAATCTTGCTGATGTATTTATCAATGTCGGTATTGCTTGTTTAATTTTGGGTAGTTTCCAAAAAAGTCCTAGTTCCGACCATCGGCAGTAAAAACAATAATCCCGGTAACTTTTACGAAACCGGGATTTTGCAATTTTTGAGTTTGAATCAAAGCTATTGAAAGCAGTTTCTAGTTTTTAAAACCACCGGGTGCTACTTCAGAACCTGAACCAGGATTAACTGCGGGTGGAGTGTTACCAGGTAAAGTCATATTATCTGGAGTTCCAGATGTTGGCGCCTTTAGTGGCTCACTTGTACTGCTTGGTGTATCAGAAGCAGGAGCTTTTGATGGTTCACTAGAACTACCACTTGGATTAATCTCATTACCTGAACTGCCAGGGGCGCCTGGTAATGGAGCTAAAGGTGCAGTTTGTCTATTGCTGCCACCAGAAGAAGGAGTTATACCAGGAGTTTCAGTGCTGCTACCAGGTACAGAAGGAGTTGCACCAGGAGTTTCGTTGCTACTACCAGGTAATGGTGTAACTGGAACGGTTAGTTGATTACTGCCACCAGGATTATTAGTACCTGGTTCTACGGGGTTAACGGTACCTTCAGGACTTGGGGCGCCTGTTGGGTTGGTATCGCTGGGTGCGCTGCTACCTGTACCAGGTGTAGGTGTGCTATCAGGAGTATTAATGCTACCAGGATTATTAGTACCTGGTTCTACGGGGTTAATGGTACCTTCAGGACTTGGGGCACCTGTTGGGTTGGTATCACTAGGTGCGCTGCTACCTGTACCAGGAGTGGATGAATCTGGAGTTGTTGTAGATGGGTCAACAGGAGTACTTCCTCCTGTTGGACTGCCAGTTACACCAGGAGTGTTTTGTTCTGATGAACTACCACTGCCATCTGCTGGATTCGCATTTGCACGGCCTTCACAACGTGAATTTAATGGATAATTTTTACATAAAATTTCCATTACATCAGGAGCTAGTTCTTTTGGAGGTGCTGCTTGAGCAACCTTGGACTCGTTTTCTCTTTGCGCTTGGATCAACTCTGGAAATTTTGTTGATTGAGCGGCTGCTACGTTGCAAGATAGCGCCAATCCGAAGGCTGTACCTACTAAGGTCAGGAATTTTTCCTTCATATTACTTAACCTCAACACCTCGACACATACTCCGCCCATTAAATCAAACAACGGGTTTTAGAAAATCTTCCCTTATAGGGATGTATCTTCAATAAAAATATGTATAACAACTATTTTTTCGGGTGTTGAGGCTGTTATGTTAGGTAAAATTTATGTCAGCTATATATTCTTTACTAGTTTACACTAACATCAATATATCAGAATATGTGTATTCTCTTTAGAGAGCGTAACTTAGATATAGACAATAGTATAGAGTTTCGGACCAAGTCAATCAAAGAGTTAATGAGTGTATATTTAGTTTTAATAAGTATGTAACATTCTTGACAAAGTAATTCTAATTAATAAATTTAATTAATGTATATTTATTTAGTATCTATTGAGTTGGAAACAATTCAGTATAACCAGCGTCTTGTTAGGCTTGTGATTACAATGGTGGAATAGCTAGCATCGCATGTAAGTAAGTCTAAATTTTAAGTAAAAACCGTGGTGTGAATAGTAGATGAGTTCCCCCCAACCTCCTCAAAAACCGCAAACTTTGCTTGGTCAGTTGACGCAAGCAGTGCAGACAATTCAAGCTCGAGTCGATTTTTCCAAATTAGCACTCAAGCCAAATGCCAGAGTTCCGGAACTCTGGGTACAAGATGCGGGGGCATCTCAAGCAGAAGTATATCCGTTGCTAGGCGACCGATATATGCTTGGTCGTAGTTCTAAATCCTCCGATATTGTTGTCCGCAACCCAGTAGTTAGTCAAATACATTTGTCCCTGTCGCGCGACTCTAGTCAACGGCGCCCAGTATTTGTAATTAAAGATGAAAATTCGACAAATGGTATTTATCGAGGTAAACGTCGCGTCAACACCTTAGAGTTACGTCACGGCGATATTTTGACTCTTGGACCACCGGAACTTGCCGCTTCGGTGCGCTTACAATATGTTGACCCACCACCTTGGTATGTTAAAGCTGCCACGTGGACAGGTTATGGGGTTGGTGCTGTAGCTGGTTTAGTTGCTTTAACTATCGGTGTTGAGTGGTTGAAATTTTCAGTTCGTCCGCTTCCTGGTGCCACACGTTCACCAATCGTAATTACAGCACGCGACGGTATTACTCCACTGCGCGAAACACGAACTATCGCGCACATCGACCTCAAACAGATGGAAGACTTTGGCCCTTACCTAGCTAATGCCGTCGTCGCTTCGGAAGACAGCCGTTACTATTGGCATCCTGGTGTTGACCCATTAGGAGTGTTACGGGCGTTAACTATTAATGCTCGTAGTGGCGATGTTCAGCAGGGTGCTTCGACGGTAACACAGCAGGTAGCGCGCAGTTTGTTCCGCGATTATGTTGGAACCCAAGATTCACTTGGTCGTAAGTTTCGTGAAGCTGTTGTATCGCTCAAATTAGAGACTTTTTACAGCAAAAACGATATTTTGCTTACTTATCTCAACCGAGTCTTCTTAGGCGCCAATACTTCTGGTTTTGAGGATGCATCCAGATTTTATTTTGACAAATCGGCAAAAGAACTGACTTTAGCTGAAGCGTCAATGCTAGTGGCAATTCTACCAGCACCAAATCGATTCGATTACTGCGGCGCCGGAGAGAAAAAATTCCGAACAATCGAATATCGTAACCGTGTCTTGCGGCGTATGCTCGATATGGGCAAAATTAAGCAAGATGAATATAACCGCGCTCGACGTTCACCTGTAGAAATCAGCCCTAAAGTTTGCGAACAGCAGGCAAAAACTATTGCCCCTTATTTTTACGACTATGTTTATTCTGAACTTGAAACAATATTGGGGGCAGATTTAGCACGAGAAGGCAACTTTATTGTTGAGACCCAACTCGACCCAACAATTCAAACTCAAGCTGAAACAGCGCTACGTAATTCAGTACGTACAGATGGCGCAAATGTTGGTTACTCACAAGGGGCGATTGTAACTATTGATACGAGTACGGGTGGAATTTTAGCAATGGTAGGTGGTACAGACTACCGTCGCAGTCAATTCAACCGTGCTTTTCAAGCAAAACGCCAACCAGGTTCAACTTTTAAAATTTTTGCTTACACAGCAGCTATAGAGAAAGGATTTTCGCCGTCCAAATCTTATTCCTGTGATGCTTTACGTTGGCAAGGGTTTTTGTACAAACCTTGTCGGTCGGGTCCTGGTGGAAGTTTAAGTTTGGCAACGGGACTAGCTTTATCAGAAAACCCAATTGCTTTGAGAGTAGCGCAGGATGTGGGGCTAAACAAAGTTGTCGAAGAAGCAAAACGTTTGGGAATACGTTCACCACTTGACCCCGTACCTGGTTTAATACTAGGGCAAAGCGTTGTGAATGTATTAGAAATGACTGGAGCATTCGGCGCCATTGCTAACAACGGTTTATTACATCGTCCCCACGCAATTAGTCGCATTTTAGACAGTAGTGATTGTCCTGACCGTAATGATTTAAAAACCTGTCGGGTTATCTACTCCTACGACCAAGACCCAGATGCTAACAAGCGTGTTCTGTCAAAAAACGTAGCTTCTACAATGACGGGGTTACTTAGGGGTGTAATTACAAACGGTACAGGCAAAGGCGCCGCGATTGGTTTTGGAGAAGCAGGCAAAACTGGCACTACCGATAAAAACGTAGACCTTTGGTTCATTGGTTTTATTCCCGGTCGGCGCCTTGCCACAGGTATTTGGCTTGGAAACGACGAAATTAAAGCGACATCTGGTAGCAGCGCTCAAGCTGCAAAACTGTGGGGTAATTACATGGGACGAATTGTTAAATAAAGTGCTGAGTGCTGAGTGCTGAGTGCTGAGTGTCATGCTGAACGTAGTGAAGCATCTCTATAACTTCTTAAAATTTTAAAGATTCTTCGCTGCGCTCAGAATGACAATTTATGTCTTATCCAACTTCTAACTCCTAACTCCTAACTTCTAACTCCTAACTCAGCACTTTTCACTTTTTATTGATATCCTTGCCAAGGTTGAATTTCTAACGTCCCACTAGGTTTAAATATAACTTCATAGTGAGCGAGAGGTTGCTTGGTATCTGGTGGAGCAACGTTAGAACCGTAGATTTCGTTAAAAATTTTAGGCAGGGGAGTTTCTCGGTAAAAGTCAAAAGCTCCTTTGTTCAGTGGTTCGTAGTCAGCAATTACACCTTCTTTATTCACTGCTACTCGGTATTTTAAGTCAGTGTTGAAGCTTGGCGTACCACTCCAACTATTACGAAGCGTATCGTATAATTTTGTATTTAATTCTTTGAGTTGATTTGCATCTTTAATTTTTTCGCCAACTACTTGTGGTGGTTTAGAATAACCCAACCAAGGACTAACTTCTAACACCCCTTGTTTTCTAAATACAACTCGGAACTGAGCGATTGGTTCATTTGTTGCTAAACTTCTTGTTGCAGGGTTGTAGAGCAAATTGGGTAAAGGCGTTTGACTTACTGCGTCATTTGAATTTTTGTTAACTGGTTTATAGCCAAGAATTGCACCATCAGCTCCTACACCCACACGAAATACTACATCTTCATTCAAGGCGCCGCGTCCTGCCCAAGCTGGGTTGATTTGGTTGTATAATTGGCGATTTAATGCGCGTAGTTGTGATGGGTCGGTAATTTCTGGAACTGTCTTTAAAAGTGCCTCAATATCTTGAGGGACACCTGGAGTCGCTGCAACTGTTGGTGTTGGTGTGAGTGCAGGAGTCGGTGCCGACAATGTGTCTATAGTAGGAGTCGGAGTTGCTGTTATTCCAGGTGTGGGAACAGTAGCTGCATCGTTTACTACCGGGGTGGGTGAAACTCCAACCGGAGTTGCCACATTTGGCGCCGAATTCGCTGTTAGACTATTTGAGTTTTTTTGAGCTTCGGGTTGTGGGACCCTTGGTTGAGGTATGGGAATTAAGCTAAATGCAAGCGCTGCTGCTGCTAAACTCGATAACCCTACTGTTGCTGGTACAATCTGTTTTGTTACAGAGTCGCTGGCTCCACCTGGACGTTGAGATGATTGAAGGGCTAAAGTTAATTCTGGTAGTGTTTGGGTATCCGCAAAAAATTGGTCTACCGCTTCAACTAAATCGAACAATTGTACTGTATTAAGTTCGATTTCAACAGGCATTTTGACATCAGAATTAAAAGAGTCAACAGAATGAATAGTTTCTGAACTAACAATTAATTTGTGGCGATTGCTATCAATTTTATGCAGTTGCACTATATCAGTATCTTTATTTTGCGAAAGTGGGTTTGGAACATTGCTCAAGAATTCTTGTGCGTAACCACTAACTACACGTACTAAGTTTTCAAAAAATTCGCGTCCACCAACCAGAGGTTGCTTTAAACCAGATAAATAGCATTCGACATTAACTAATATAGATAGTTCTGGACGCATTTCTTGGAAATGTGTGGCTTTACTGGCGTCGCTTAAACCTTCTAGAAGCAGTGTGCAATTGGGTAAACTATATTTTCTTTGAATATTCATAATTTTAATTCACTTCACCGTCGAAAAGGCTAATCCAAAACCGTTGCATTCCAGCAGTTCCGGTACAAAATAATAATTTGCCTAGCAAATCAATTGCTAGCTCATCTAGTTTTTCGTCGCTAGTAATAGATAGTAGACCCGAACGACGTGGATTCATGCGGCTTTTGAAATGCGCGCGGAACCTTTCCAAGTAGTTCGATAACCGAAGATTTTGTTCTAGTGGTATTTGTTTATCAGTCATTTGCTGGTATATCATCAGCAATTGGCGAATTGTGACTGTTAAGCGACGTGCAATGTAACAGGCTATTACTACTAGAGCTTTTGCTTCCATAATACTTAAGGGGCGCCGTATATGCGCTCTTCGCATTGGATTACTGCTACGCATTCGCCACAGGTTTACTCGGTCTTTAATAATACCTTTAAGGTCTAATTCTTCAGCAAAAGCCAAAATTGCTTCAGAACCTCCTAGCTCTAAAGCTTCAATCGCAAGTAAAATCAGGTCGATTTGCAACCGAGTTCGACGGGGACAATCTTGTCCCTCAATCGCTGGTTCTGGTAAAGTGTCCAAAATCATCGGAAGCGACGACGGCATTGAATTATGGTTATAGGACGTTAAACTAGCTGAGACATTCATTATAAATACCACTACAAGGCTGCATATGACTACATAAAACTACTTTAAAGATACCCAAGCGTTAACCTTTACACCCTCCTCTTAGCGACGATAAAGCACTGCATGATATATACATTAGTTACTCATTCGATTGAAAGGTTTCCGTATACTCAAATCAAATGTTTTTATTACATAGTTTAACCACTAAGTTAATCACATCTGACGTTTCGAGCTACATCTTACCTGCATCATTCATTCTGATTCCTGTTTGATTGCTCTTGTGGGGTAGGTTGTTCCATCCCCTAGCTTCGTGTAGATTGGGTTAATCGTCAATGAGTCAACTGTAACGGAGTCCGCAAATCAAACGAATACCGTTATAATGTACGATTTGACAGGACAACGCCATCCGTATATTTAACAAGCGGCGCCGACATCAACTGATTTAATTAAATATATTGTATGGATTTGATTGTATGGATTTAAAGTCATTAATTCGGGACATCCCAGATTTTCCTAAGCCAGGTATTGTATTTCGCGATATTACAACATTACTGCGTGATGCGAAGGGGTTGCGATACACCATAGATTTACTGAAACAGAGATGTATTGACGCAAACTTGACGGTCGATTACGTAGTAGGCATGGAATCACGGGGATTCATTTTTGCTACTCCTTTAGCATACGAATTAGGTGCTGGTTTTATTCCGGTACGTAAACCAGGCAAATTGCCAAGTGCCGTCCATTCAATCGAGTACCAATTAGAATATGGTACTGACTGTTTGGAAATCCATCAGGATGCTATTCGACCAGATTGCAAAGTTTTAATCGTAGACGATTTAATTGCAACTGGTGGTACTGCTGCTGCGACCGCTAAACTGTTACAGTTGTGCGGCTGCAATCTAGTAGGATTTGGTTTTATTATCGAGCTACGGGACTTAAACGGGCGAGCATCTTTACCAAATGTACCGATTATCTCGCTCGTTGAGTATTAAACCATTGTGACTTGGGATTGGTGCGTGACTACTAACTGGTGCGTGACGCTAGGAGTCTTATAACTACGTTAGAATTTTTTATTAGCGTCACGCACCCTACTATTAACTATTAAATTATCATTATGACAGCAAGCAGGGTTTCTTGGGAATCAGGAAAAGATTCAATAATAAGATTTATAACAAGTGATACTTTTGTATATATCGTTAAGCGTGTGACGCAAGCGCTGTTCACTTTATTTTTTGCGTCTGCATTATCTTTTATCATTATTCAATTGGCGCCTGGTGATTATTTGGATACATTGCGGCAAAATCCGAAAATTTCGCCAGAACGTATTGCAGAGCTAAAACGTCAGTTTGGTTTGGATAAGTCATGGTTTGAGCAATTTTTTCTATGGTTGGGACGAATTATCACGAGAGGGGACTTTGGACAAAGTTTTGTTTATCAGCGTTCGGTTTCGTCGCTGTTATGGGAACGGGTACCAGCAACGCTGTATTTAGCGATTTCCTCGTTAGTCCTAACTTGGGCAATTGCAATTCCTCTGGGTATTTTTGCTGCTGTGAAGCAAAATCGTTCTGCTGACAGAATTTTGCAGGTGATTAGTTATGCGGGGCAAGGTTTTCCTAGTTTTGTGACTGCGCTGATACTATTAATATTTGCTCAAATTACTGCTCCCTTGTTTCCAGTAGGGGGTATGACGAGTATTTACCACGATGAATTAAATATATTTGGTAAATTTATTGATATTATTTGGCATATGTTTTTACCGACTATTGCCTTGAGTGTTACTAGCTTTGCTGGGTTACAACGCATTACCCGTGGTCAACTACTTGATGTACTACGGCAAGATTATATTCAAACAGCGCGTGCCAAAGGTTTACCAGAAAACCGTGTTATTTATGTTCATGCGCTTCGTAATGCTATAAACCCGCTAATTACTCTTTTAGGGTTTGAGCTAGCTGGTTTATTGAATGGCGCCTTTATTGCAGAATATTTCTTTAACTGGCCCGGTTTGGGTAGGTTAACACTACAAGCGTTACAAGCTCAAGATTTATATTTACTAATGGCAAGCTTGGTTATGGGTGCCCTTTTGTTAATTATAGGCAACTTAATAGCCGACTTAATGCTCAAAGCCGCAGACCCACGCATCAAACTCGAAGACCTCAATTAGTTAGACCATATATTATGTCTCTCGATTTTTACTATATAATGCGTTCTAAAACTGACGGTAAGTACTTAGCAGCGCGTCCTCATGAAAACGAATTAAGTTACTTGCTTTTATTTAAAGAGCAATACGACGCTTTGAGCTATCTCAATACCCACGCGGGAGAATATGCAAGTCGTCTGGGAATTGAGATGATTTCCAATAGCCAAGTTCCAGGTATACTCAAACGTTGGGGTTTTATTGGTGTAGGTGTTGTTTCAGACCCTTTGATACCAAATATTGAGTTTTTGCAGCGAAGCTAGTCTTCCATGTTAGTAAATTCAAAGGTATATTTATTTACGATGAAGCCACGGAGTACACATAGAAATAGATTTCACTCTATTCACCTTGAGAAGAAGCAAACTGTGCTATAATTGCTGACGAGACTTAATTCGGACGACCACGTTTGTTTTCACTATTCACGGACTTTTCTCCGAAATCGAGATCTCTAAACATGCTTAATTTCGGAGAAAAATAAATGTCAATTTATGTAGGAAACCTCTCCTATGAGGTTACGGAAGAAAACTTAAATGCTGTATTCCAAGAGTATGGTACTGTAAAGCGGGTTCAACTACCCACAGACCGAGAAACCGGTCGTCTTCGTGGCTTTGGTTTCGTTGAGATGAGTACAGAAGCTGAAGAAGCAGCTGCTATTGATGCTCTTGACGGTGCTGAATGGATGGGACGTGACCTCAAGGTTAATAAAGCTAAACCAAGAGAGAACAACAGAGGTTCATTTGGTGGTGGTGGTGGAGACCGCAGAGGCAACTTCCGTAATAACAGATATTAAAATTCCTGGTTTAAGGTCATTTTAAGTAAATTCATCACAGATAGAAATTTAATTATAATAATGGTTCAGGTCATATAAAATCTTGGCCCATTTTTGATAATCAAAATTTACTGTCGCTTCAAGAGCATTCCAATTCTGCACGAGCATGATTGAGATGCTCTTGTTGTTTTTACCGTTTTCAACACTTTTCTTAATAATATTGAGCTAATTTTTACAATGGAACGGGCAAGGATGCCCATTCCACTCTTATAATTTCACTCTTATAATTCAACAAGCTAGTTTCACAGGATAAAGTGTTAGATTATCAAACTGTGACTTTTTCTAGGACTAGTTTTGTGCGTTTGACTTGTTCGGGTATAGCTATAGGGTAGTCACCTGTGAAACATGCTGAACAAAAACTGTTTGTGTCTTCTTGGGTTTCTTCTAGCATTCCTTCCCAGCTGAGGTAAGCAAGACTATCTACTTCTAGTTGTTTGCGAATTTCTTCTACAGATAAGCGTGCGGCAATTAGTTGGTCTTGAGTGTCTGTATCTATACCGTAGAAACAAGGGTGAGTGACTG
Source organism: Calothrix sp. PCC 7103 (assembly GCF_000331305.1). Lineage (GTDB taxonomy): Bacteria > Cyanobacteriota > Cyanobacteriia > Cyanobacteriales > Nostocaceae > Dulcicalothrix. The sequence goes on from NZ_KB217478.1 coordinate 4,953,968, forward strand.
GGGGTGAGGATATTCGCATATGCACTTCGATGGCGCCTGCGTCACGCAAAGCTTTTACTAGTTTACGGCTAGTTGTACCTCGCACAATCGAGTCATCAATAATTATCACTCTTTTGCCAACCAGAACATCTTTGAGTGGGTTAAGTTTCATTTTAATTCCCGACTCACGCATTGCTTGTGTAGGTTGGATAAATGTACGTCCAACGTAGCGGTTTTTAATTAGTCCTTCAGCATATTTAACTCCTGACTCTTGGGAGTAACCAATTGCAGCAGGTATTCCTGAGTCTGGTACACCAAATACTATATCCGCTTCTACAGGAGATTCAGTAGCAAGTCGGCGCCCTAAGCGCATTCGATAGCTATACAATGTTTCGTTGTGCATTAAGCTATCAGGACGTGCAAAGTAAATCATTTCAAACACGCATAGCTTTCTTTGTGGCTTTTTGGTCCAATGGTATGATGCTAATCCCGCTTCGGTAATCCATACAACCTCACCTGGTTCAACATCACGCAAATAATCGGCACCAATTATATCTAAACCACAAGTTTCTGACGATAATACATAGCGAACTGGATTAGAGCCAATTGTACCTATTACAAGTGGACGAATACCATTGGGGTCACGTACACCCATTATTCCTACTGGTGTACCCACTACTAAACTAAATGCACCTTCACAACGATGAAATGCTTTGATGGCGCCATCTAACCAGTCTAATCCGGTGCCTATCTCCTGCGCGATTGCATACGCTATCATTTCGGAGTCAGTTGTTGTCACCAAGTTAATACTGTCTTTTACAAGCTCCTCACGCAATTTTACAGTGTTGACTAAATTACCATTATGTGCTAAAGCTAATTTACCTAACCGCGTATCTACAACAGCAGGTTGAGCATTAACTCTACGACTAGAACCTGTAGTGGAATAGCGCGTGTGACCGACACCAATTGTACCAGGCAGTTCGCTTAAAACTGATTCGTTAAAGACTTGGGATACTAGACCCATGTCTTTGTATAAATGAACTGTGTCACCAAGAAACGTAGCAATACCTGCTGATTCTTGACCTCGGTGTTGCAATGCGTACAATCCGAAATAAGTCAGCTTGGCAACATCCTCATCGGGTGCGTAAATGCCAAAAACTCCACAAGCTTCTTCTGGCTTGTCGGGTCGTTCATGATAGTTGCTATCCTCTTTGGTAGATTGGAAATCGCAATCCGAAGTGACGGGATGATTGGGAACCATGCGCTTATATGCTCCTGATGATAAGATGTCGGTCAGTCACAGGGATGAGTAATTGCCCAGTTCGGGAAAACTGGGAAAACTTAAGAAATTTGGAAAAATGCAAAAATATTCCGTTGGGTAGTGGTGGAAGAAGAATTAAATATTTCTTAACCATCCATTAAAACAGTACCGCAAAATCAGTTAAAAGTGCTGAATTTTTAGTGATAAGGGCTGAGTGCTGAGTTGGAACTCTTAACTCCTAACTATTAACTTATAACTATACTCAGCACGAGCGCACTTTCTATTCAGCACTCTATTGAAAGTCTTCGTTCGATAGCGTTAAGAAAGTTGGAGCTGATTTCTTCAATCGTAACTCTGATTAAAGTTTGGTTATCAGATGTTGTTACCTGCAAAGCAGTGTCGCAATTACCGACCTTGCCAAGTTTTTGCCAATGATTAGCCAAGTTTTTATTTATGTATGATTCCCATTCTCTTTGTAGTTCTGGTGGTATCGAGACTACTATTCTGGCGCCACTTTCTCCAAACAGCAATTCATCAAGGCGTATATTAGCTATGTCGTTGGATAGTAATTCTATAGTGGCGCCTTTTTTGGAAGCAATACAACATTCTGCAAGTGCTACAGTTAAACCACCTTCCGCACAGTCATGGGCTGAACGTATCCAGTTTTGATGAATTCCTTGACGGCAAACTTTTTGGACTTGACGTTCTAAATCAAAATCGATACGTGGCGGTTTACCAGCAATAGTATTATGAATTGTCGCTAAATATTCTGATGCTCCTAGTTCGGTTTTAGATTGTACGGTTACACCTAATAAGTAAATTACATCACCTGGTTCTTGCCAAGCTTGACCACAAATATTGTTTAAATTGCTTATTGCACCTACCATTCCCACTACAGGTGTTGGATAAATTGCTTGTGGATTTCCCTCTGAGTCAAGTGTCTCATTATATAGAGAAACGTTTCCACCTGTGACGGGAGTTTCTAATTCGCGGCAACCTTCTGCTAAACCTCGACAAGCTTCTGATAATTGCCAGTAACCTATAGGTTTTTCTGGACTACCGAAATTTAAGTTATCTGTAACTGCTATTGGTTCGGCGCCTACACAGCTAAGATTACGTGCAGCTTCAGCAACAACAGCTTTGGCACCTTCATATGGGTCAAGATAAACGTAACGCGGATTGCAGTCAACAGTAGCAGCAACACCCGAAGAGAAAGTAGAATTTTGTACTCCTTCCAGGGGACGTAATCTTAATATTGCAGCATCGGCGCCGCCTGGAAGCATAACCGTATTATTCTGGACTTGATGGTCATATTGACGGTAAACCCAACGTTTCGACGCAATAGTTGGTGTATCGAGCAAAGTTAATAAAACATCGTTCCAAGTTAGCTTTTTACCTTGCACTTCAATCCCAGATGCTGTACAGCTAGGTAATTTTTCAGGTGTCCATTCCCAAGCTTTTTGAGCATATTCTGGTGGTTCTTTGAGTAATGCGCGCTCATATAAGGGGGTATTTTCTGCCAATGCGGAAGCAGGAATAAGGGCGGCAATTTCTCCCTTGAATAAAATTCTGACTATGGGTTCTTCAATTACGGTACCTGCAACAACTGCATGAAGTCCCCAACGATGGAAAATATCAATTAACTCTTGTTCGCGTCCTTTGTGTGCGACAAACAACATCCGTTCTTGTGACTCCGAAAGTAGATATTCATATGGCACCATCCCAGTTTCGCGCACTGGTACTTTATCTAAATCAAACTCAATTCCCACTCCACCTTTTGCCGCCATTTCGGCAGTAGAACAAGTAATACCTGCTGCTCCCATATCTTGGGCAGCTACTACGGCACCTGTTTTAAAGGCTTCTAAACAAGCTTCAATTAAAGATTTCTCTAAAAATGGGTCGCCTACCTGTACAGCCGGACGGTCATCCATTGATTCCGCGCTAAGTTCGGCACTCGCAAAACTGGCGCCTCCCATACCATCACGTCCTGTTGTGGAACCAACATATAATACAGGGTTGCCAAATCCGGAGGCACCAGATTTTACTATTTCTGGTGTTTCCATCAAACCCAGTGCCATCACATTCACCAAAGGGTTGCCAGAATAAGCAGGGTCAAAATAAACTTCTCCACCAACAGTGGGCACCCCAACCGCATTGCCGTAATGAGATATACCAGCAACTACACCTTGAAATAATCTTTGAGTTTTAGAATCCTCTAAGGAACCAAATCGCAGCGAATTTAGTACAGCAATGGGACGCGCACCCATTGTAAAAATATCTCTAAGTATACCACCAACACCTGTAGCGGCGCCTTGAAATGGTTCGACGGCAGAAGGGTGATTATGGGATTCGATTTTAAACGCTAGTTGTAAACCATCACCAATGTCCACAACACCAGCATTTTCACCAGGACCAACGAGAATGCGCTTACCTGTGGTAGGGAACTGCTTTAATAAAGGTCGAGAATTTTTATAGCAGCAGTGTTCTGACCACATTACACCAAACATTCCCAACTCGGCTTTATTGGGATGGCGCCCTAATCTATTAAATATTTCTTGGTATTCTTCGGGCTTAATGCCTTCTTCGGCGATTTCTTGAGGAGAAAACGGAGGTTGTGAGGAGACGGTCATATTGAAGTATGCACCATTAGGAACAGACGAATATTTTACCTATTTCTGTCACCACTGTGTTAATTACCAAGCGCCAAAACCCGGTTTCTAAGATTTTAGTCATTTTAATTCATTAGCCGTTATTATATAGAGTATTGGCATAACTTATTGACATTGTAACAGTGCTTACAGTTATAAATGACTTTATATGCATAAATACCAGCAAAATCGGTATCAAGCATAGCGCTAGATTTTTTAAGGTTCAAACTGAATAAGTAAATTCAGGCGCCCTTGGAGAAGAGGGATGATATAAAACAGCAGGCGCCTGTATTGTGATGAGAATCACATTGATACATGATTAAGATCGTCTTCTTACGGTTGTGAAACTGGAATAATAAGGATACTGAACTCTAGCCGAGTCATTAATAGGGAACACACTAAGCGCCGACAGCCTTTTACAAGACTGTCGGTTTTTTGTTTTACACGTAAATCCGTTTAATTGCTTATAGTGTGACGCTAATCACAAACTTATATGATGTTGGTCGTATCGCACACAGTACAAGGGGTGCATAATAAAAAACAACTGAACTCTAGCCGAGTCATTAATAGGGAACACACTAAGCGCCGACAGCCTTTGAACGAGACTGTCGGTTTTTTGTTTTTGTACTCACAGCTTTCGTTGTTGACAGTGTGACGTGTATCACAAGCATTGATGATTAAAATCGTATCGCAAACAGAAAAAATGGCACATAATAAAAGATAACTGAACTCTAGCCGAGTCATTAATAGGGAACACACTAAGCGCCGACAGCCTTTGAACGAGACTGTCGGTTTTTTGTTTTTATAGTTAGGTACATAAAATTTCCCCACAACTCGTTGGTAGTTCGACACTAATGCCAAGCTTTCCAACAAGCTGTGGGGAGTTACAATCTTAATAGATTATTTATATCGAGGCTTCGAGCTAGTGCGCTACCGAAGAAAAGGTTTGATTATGACATTCCTTGAATGATGTAATCAAAGTAAGGTGCTGCTTGAGAAGCATCGTCAGCAGTAAGCAAGTCGAGAGACGCAGCTTTAAGACAGCCTATCGCTTCTACCATTCCGGGTAGGGGTACACCCAAGGAATTATACATTTCGCGGGCGCCGACGATACCAATTTTTTCGATTGGCTCTATGTCACCAGCAAGAACACCGTATGTAACGAGACGTAAGTACCAGCCAAAATCGCGGATACATTGAGCGCGCTCACGTTGTCCGTAAGCATTACCTCCAGGAGAGATAAAGTCAGGACGCTTACGCCATAATTGTTTAGTTGCTTCTTGAACAATTTTCTTTTCGTTTTCAGAGAGGGTAGAAACAATGCGTACCCGCTGTGTACCTGTTGTCAAAAAGTCTTTGATACTTTTGAGTTCGCCACTGCTAGGGTAACGCAGTTCGTCGTCGGCTTTGAGAATAACTTGGCTTACTACAGTCATGATTAATGCAGCATGAAATATTATTAGCTAGTTTAACGAGTCTTGAGTACACAAGTGAAGTCAAAGCAAAAAGTGCTTATTGAAATTATACGTTTAGTGATGGGTAAAAGTAATACGTAGTAGGTATTTATGACTAATTGGCAGCAGGGTGAATTAATTGAACTCGAAATTACTGACCTTAATGATGATGGAGATGGAGTTGGACGGGCATTTAATAGAGCAGTGTTTGTGCCTGACACAGTACCGGGTGATGTTGTAGAAGCGCGTTTGGTTTTCGTTAAACCTAAGTATGGGCACGCAATTCTAAAGAAAATATTAAAATCCTCAATTCATCGGGTTCGACCGAGTTGTATTGTGGCTGATAAGTGTGGGGGGTGTACTTGGCAGCATATTGATTATCAATATCAACTCGAAGCGAAGCGTAATCAAGTGGTTCAAGCTTTAGAGCGAATTGGGGGTTTTGTGGCGCCACGTGTTGATGAAGTACTGCATTCGGCAGCGCTTGGGTATCGCAATAAGGCAACTTATCCGGTTGGGATATCCACGACAGGTAACTTTGTGGCTGGTTATTACCAAAAAAATAGTCATCAAATCGTCAATATAAATCAGTGTCCTGTGCAAGATGAGCGTTTAAACCCGCTATTACATAAAGTCAAGCTAGATATACAGTCTCTAGGTTGGCAAGGTTATAATGAAAAGCTGCATACTGGGTTAATTCGCCATATTGGCTTGCGTATTGGGCGCCGGACAGGAGAAATATTATTAACGTTGGTGGTTAATCAATGGAGTATACCAGGTATTGAGACAGTAGCGCAAGAGTGGTTAGACAGCACACCCCCACTTGTAGGAGTAATGTTAAACCTGAATGGCGAGCGTACTAATGCTATTTTTGGACGAGAAAGTCGTCTAGTTGCTGGCAGAAATTTCTTGCGAGAAGAATTTACTGAGCTGGAATTTCAGGTACGTCCCGACACATTTTTTCAGGTTTACACAGAAACAGCAGAAGCGTTGGTGCAGCAAATAAAGATGGAATTGGGACTTAAGGGCAAAGAAACTTTACTTGATGCTTATTGTGGAATTGGGACTTTAACTCTTCCACTTGCTCCTCACGTTGGTCAAGCAATTGGTATAGAGGTACAACCAGAAGCTATAGAACAAGCACGTGTAAATGCTCAACACAATGGCATTGATAATGTTAAGTTTTATGCTGGAACTGTTGAAAAATTAATTTTTTCAATCGATGTTAAACCAGATATCGTTGTTCTCGACCCACCCCGCAAAGGTTGTGACAAGAGCGTTATGCAAGCTTTGCTTGACTTGAAACCAAAACGTATTGTTTACGTTAGCTGTAAAGTTGCCACATTGGCACGTGACTTAAAAATACTCTGTCAAGATGGAGTATATACCTTGATGCGCGTTACTCCCGCCGATTTCTTCCCTCAAACAGCACATGTGGAAGCTGCTGCATATCTTGTGTTATCACAGTTAGATATAGGCAGTTAGGGATTAAACAACAATCGCCCGAATTTCAAATTTGTAGTCTAGCGCATAGTAAAAATGCTAAAATTGAATTAAGCTAAAAATATAATTCCTTTTAATTAAAGAAATTGAAGTGGCATTGTCACTTCTTCGATATGAATGAAGTTCTCAATAACTATAAATCGGTTTTCCAATTGGCGCTTGTGACAGTTGCTTGGTTCAGTATTGGTTCCATTCAAATGTACTTTAGCTAATGGTGAACAACAATAAGCATATAAAATTGCTTATACACTAGTTGAATATGAGTATTTAATCGAGCTAAAAATTTAGCAATTAAATATGGGTACTCACAGGCGTGATATAGTTAAATGTTGCAACCCATTAATATTAAGGAGAGACTTTGCTCCCTAGCTATTTTCAAAATTTAGTTTTAAAGACGCAAGTTTGACAGTGCGACCGTCTCAATAAAATCAGGGTGCCTGTGTAACGCAAACTGATGTCTAAAAGACCGAACGAAAGCTACGGGGTTTACTTGTGATTACTATCTCGCTTCGTCCTGTTGGACGCAATTGGGGAACGATTAGTTTCGCCTCCACTCTATATCTCTGTCCTATTTTAGATTTACTCCTGGCAGAGATTCCCGCGAAAATGCAAGCCGAATTACGATTAGGGCTTCAAGAAGCTCTAGTTAACGCTGCTAAACATGGTAATAATTTAGACCCTAGTAAGAAAGTTATAGTTCGTTTTTCGCTTATTGATAATCAATACTGGTGGGTCATATCAGACCAAGGTGGAGGTTTTGACGTTAAGTCAGTTCCTGGTAATCTGAACACAGACCCGTTTGAAACATCCTTAAACTGTGATGATGATCCCACAGAATATCTGCCTCCAGACGAAGCAGAAAGTGGTCGGGGTCTATGTATTCTACATCAAATTTTTGACCAAGTTGAATGGAATCGCAAGGGCACAGAGCTACGGCTTTGTAAACAGGTAGAAACACGACCACGACTATTAAGAAAATAGTTAAAAGTGCTGAGTGCGCTCGTGCTGAGTTACTACTTATTACTCAGAACTCACCACTCATTACTCAGCACTTATTTAGTTCCATGTGTTGGACAAGGAGGCGCCGAAATTGAACGGTCGAGCCAGCCAACAGCTTGTTGTAGCCTTTGTTGTGCTTCTTCTTTTTCGTCTTTAAGTAAAAATACTAGTGCGGCGGCAACTTGTTCGCTAGCACGCGCTTTTCGATTAGACTTGAGTCGGTGCCAGTCATTAGGCGAAATACCAAGTCTTTCTAAGAGTGCTTGCGCTAGTTCTAAATCGCTAAATTCTTGTAGTTGCTTTGTTTTAGGCTGTTGTGTAGATTGAAACATAAGAGTATAAAGTTCTGAGTGCTGGGTGATGGGTGACTAATTAGGGGTTGTTGGACTATAACCGGATTTATATTTAATTTTAGTTTACAGCCTATCCATGAAGCCGCCGAAAAAACAGAATGAGCCATCGGGTGAAGATTCGTCGCAGTCGCAAGAATTCCAGCAAGGACTCTCTGATGTTGAGCAAGCGTTAATTGCGCTTAAAGAACGTTACGAGCAGGTTGAGAATGATTATAGCTTACAAAATGAACTGAAACGGCGCCACTCAGAACTCCGCAAAAGCAAGTTACCAGAAATGAAAGCGGAGTTAAAGCATATAGAGCAACAGTTAGAAGTATTAGAAATTAACTTAGAAAGTCGGTTATTGAACTGGCGCTCGTTTAAAGACCCGTTTTGGCAAATTGTCCGCTTCAGTGGATTGGGCGTTATTATAGGCTGGTTATTAAAGTCTTACACACTGTGATAAATATATGATTATTAGACGGATTGCGGAAATATTACGTAGCGGACAACCAGACGAAACCGTAAAGGTACAAGGTTGGGTACGCACGAAGCGCGAACTTAAGGGCTTTGCTTTTATCGAAGTAAATGATGGTTCATCAATGGCTTCTTTACAAGTCGTCATTAATGAAACTGTACCTAATTACAGCGAGATTATAAAAAAAGTAAATACAGGCGCCTCAGTAGAGGTAGATGGTGTAGTAGTAGCATCACAAGGTAAAGGACAACGTATCGAAATTAAAGCCGAGTCAGTTCAGGTGTACGGTGATGCTGACCCAGAAACATACCCATTACAAAAAAAGCGTCACTCGTTTGAGTTTTTGCGAACGATTGGACATTTACGCGCTCGTACCAACTCGTTTGGTGCCATGTTCCGTGTGCGTAACGCTTGTGCAACAGCTATTCACCAATTTTTCCAAGAACGTGGTTTTTTGTGGGTACATACTCCAATTATCACAGCTAGTGACTGCGAAGGCGCCGGGGAAATGTTTAGCGTTACGAGTTTTGATTTAAATAAAATACCCCGTAATAAAGAAGGCGCCATAGATTACAGTAAAGATTTTTTTGCAAGACCAACGTATTTAACTGTGAGCGGACAATTAGAAGCCGAAGTTATGGCGATGGCATTTAGTAATGTCTATACATTTGGGCCAACATTCCGCGCGGAAAACTCGAACACATCGCGTCACCTAGCAGAATTTTGGATGGTAGAGCCAGAAATGGCATTTTGTGACCTCTTTGAAGACATGGACTTAGCTGAGGCATTTTTGAAACACATCTTTAAATATGTGATGGAAACATGCCCAGAAGACATGCAATTTTTTAACGAGCGTATAGATAATACAGTATTGGCAACGGCTGACAATATAATTAATAATCAGTTTGAACGAATTACATATACTGAAGCAGTCAAGCTTTTAGAAAAAGCCGTCGAAAAAGCTGATGTTCAATTTGAATATCCAGTCAGTTGGGGTACAGACTTACAATCAGAACACGAACGTTACTTGTGCGAACAGCTATTTAAAAAGCCCACAATCATTACTAATTATCCCGCCCAAATCAAAGCGTTTTATATGCGCTTAGACGAAGATGAAAAAACTGTATCAGCAATGGATATAGTGGCGCCGAAAATAGGTGAAATAATAGGAGGTTCACAGCGGGAAGAAAGATTAGATGTTCTGCGAAGAAGAATGGCAGCGCAAGGAATGAAAGAAGAAGATTTGTGGTGGTATCTTGATTTACGGAAATTTGGCACAGTTCCCCATGCTGGTTTTGGCTTAGGGTTTGAAAGAATCGTGCAATTTATGACGGGAATGGCTAATATTCGCGATGTAATACCCTTCCCAAGAACACCAGAAAATGCCGAATTTTAATACCTACTCTTAATGTGTGTGGCACAGGCAGGGTGCCTGTGCTTAAGATAATCACATATAATCAGAAAATTTTTAAGTATTTTAAATATACAAATTATTAAACTTTTAATCAATATCTTTACGCAACATTACTTTTTCTAAAGAAAATCCATTTTGCATAATTAAATACCGCCATACACTAGGATGGGGATTGCTATTTGATTTGGGAATAGTCATACAATTAACTATAATATCAAGCTACCGTAAATTTAAACTTGATCTTAAAGACCCTTTTTCACGTTAGTAGTAAGTACACTGGTTTATTTATTCATTTGTGCTTGGATATGGCGCCGACTTGAAATATTAGAGCCATAACCACGGCCCCCTGGTTGAGATTTTCCTAGAGGATATGTGTATATCTGATTTATCCTCTAGGAATTTTGGCGCCTGGTTGAGATTTTCCTAGAGGATATGTGTATATCTGAATTTATCCTCTAGGAATTTTGGCGCCTGGTTGAGATTTTCGGCGTTGCTTATTTGCGGGATGAACTAGCTAGCGCCTGGAACCATTAATAATTGGTTAGAAATTGGGCAAAACCATCCCATGATTCAGCAACGCCAGATTTCCTAGAGGATATGCGTATATCTGATTTATCCTCTAGGAATTTGGTGTCAATCTCAAATATTTCTTATTCAATTCTCTGTAGTCAATAAAATTATGTCACTGCACAGGCATCTCACCTGTGCGACAATGGCGCCACTTCATCTGGAATTATCAATGTATAAAATGTAGTTATCCGTTATATCTGTTGCCAAATGTCTCCTATAAGCGTTGGAACTAGTCGCTCGTTGCCTCCTAAGAAGACAGATGCTCCCAAGTTATGGCTGTTGCTAGTGGGAGTAAAGGAATATATTGATGAGCAATTGACTAGTTTACGTTACTCAGCAGGAGATTGTCAGGGGTTAGCTGAAGCTTTAACTAGTGCAACAGAGCAATTTACTCAAAGAGAAGTTTATATTTATCACGATTTTGCTTCTAGGCGCCCTACCAAAGAGAATGTCAGTAAAAGCATTCAGGAAATTACTCAAAAAGCCAAATCACAAGATACTATTTTATTTTATTTCTCTGGTCACGGAATATTAGAGCCATCAACGCATCAAGCTGTTTTATGTTTGAGGGATACTCAAAAATCTAATTTGCTAAACACAGGCTTAGTATTACAAGAATTATTACAGTTGTTGGGAAATAGTGCTGCCGAAAATAAGTTAGTTTGGCTCGATGCTTGTCACAGTGGTGGTATGACCTTAAAAGGGACGCCAACTGAACCACTACTCAACCCAACATCACAGCTAGTAGAGGTACTACAACAACGCGCGGCAAAAAGTAAAGGGTTTTATGCGCTGCTTTCTTGTGATATCAACCAATTATCTTGGGAATTTCCTGAATTGGGACATGGAGTATTTACTTATTACTTGATGCGCGGGTTAGAAGGTGAAGCAGCATCTCATGGTGTGATTTCGGCGGATGGATTATATAGATATATTTATCATCAAACACTGCAATATATAGATAAAACTAACCAGCAGTTACGCTTAATTAATCAACAAAAACGCAGTAAAGGAGAAACTCAGCTTTTTGAAGAATACCCCCTACAAACTCCTAAGCGCATTGTTGAAGGTGTAGGTGAAATGATTATTGGTACTCGACCAGAGAAAGCAGATGTAGCTTTACACAATAGACTTGGGGTCGTAATAGAAGGGTTAACTGGTAGCGCAACGCTGGAAATTAGCAAGTTGTTTAGTAGTACAGGTGCATTTGAACTAGAGTATTTACAAGCAACTAAAGTATCTTCTGAAGATATTAAGTCTACTTTAGTTCGTTATCTCCAAGCAGAAGCGGAAACTGTTTTGCTTTATTTGCGGGGATATATTGAGGAAACCGAAGCTTCCGACTGTTTCCTGCTGGGAAACACCCGTATTAAGCGGTCTTGGTTGAAACAGCAGTTACGTAACTGTGCTGCAAAGCAAATCATTATTTTAGATTGTCCTGTATCTAAGACACAGCATTCTGCTTATTTACAAGAGTGGATAGAAGATTTACAGATTGAATTGCATACTGGACAATGTTTAATTGGCTGCACTTCGGCTGTTGAAGAACCTGAACGTTTTATTCAAACCTTGCTTGGAATATTAAAAGCTAGTTCTTTTCCAGATGGTTTATCAGCAGCAGGCGCCATTTCTAAGCTACAAGTATCTTTAGCTGGTGCTAATATTTCTCTTTCAGTTTGGCTATCGGCAACAAGAGGCATTATTGAAATTATACCTGCAAATAATGATAATACTAGGCAAAAGGCAAGTCAGGGACTTGATATTGGCGTATGTCCTTATATGGGACTGAGTGCGTTTTATGAAGATGACTTTCAGTATTTTTATGGTCGAGAAAGTTTAACCCAACAATTAGTTTACAGCTTAGTTAACTCTTCATTCTTGGCTGTAGTCGGCGCCTCTGGTAGCGGTAAATCTTCTTTAGTGCAAGCTGGGTTAATTCCGCAGTTACGTCTAGGTAAACAAATACCATCCAGTCAACAATGGTTAATTAAGACAATGCGTCCCTCGGACAGTCCCATTCAAACCTTAGCGCAAAAATTAGGTGATGATAATCATCTTGTACTTGAAGGCTTACTTCATCAAGGGGTAGAAGGGTTTGTTTACTGGATACGCAGTTTACCTTATCCGATGACTGTGCTAGTGATAGACCAGTTTGAAGAATTATTTACTTTGGCACCGAGTGTCGATAGAGAAAAATTTTTAGAATTGCTCCAAGCTACCGAATACGCCAAAGACCGCTTTAAATTAGTTATCACGTTGCGCGCGGATTTTATCGCTACATGTTTGGAAGTACCATTACTCGCCAAAGTTCTACAAGAATCGAGTATATTAGTACCTCCCAAATTAACTTTAGATGATTATCGGCGCGTTATTAGTAACCCAGCTCAACAAGTTGGTTTGAAGTTGGAACCTGAGTTAGTAGAGGTATTATTGCATGAACTCGATAACTCAGTTGGTGACTTGCCAATACTTTCGTTTGTTTTAGAACAGTTATGGCAACATCGCAGCGATGGACAACTTACTTTACGCGCGTATCAACAGCAACTTGGTGGTATTCAAGGAGCATTGGAACGTTCGTGTCAAGCTGTGTATGAAAGTTTAGATGCTCAAGCAAAGGAATGTGCTAAATGGATTTTTCTATCTTTAACACAGTTAGGAGAAGGTACAGAAGATACTAGACGGCGCGTATTTAAATCTGATTTGTTGGTTAAGAAGTATTCTACTGAGTTAATTGATAGAACGCTTGGAGTATTAACTGGTGCCAAGTTAGTAGTGATTAATTTAGATGAAGTTGAGGAGTTAGGTGTTGGGAAAGGAGTGGCAACGGATACAACGGATGTAACGGATGTGGGGTTGGCGCCTGTTACAATTGAGGTTGCTCATGAAATATTAATTCGTCATTGGTCTACTTTACGGTGGTGGTTGGAAGAGAATAGAGAACGTTTGCGAAAACAACGGCAAATTGAACATGCAGCGCAAATGTGGTTACAGGGAAACAAGCAGGATGATTTTTTATTGCATGGAGTGCGTTTAGCTGAAGCGGAAGATATTTATATTAAGTATACGGATGAGCTTTCAAATGAAGTGCAGCGTTATGTGGAAGCTTGTTTGGTTGAAAGAAAACGGCAAGAGTTTCAACAAAGGAAGAGACTTAGACAAGCGCAGAGAGCAGTTGTTGCATTGAGTGTGTTGGGAATAGCAGCGTGTAGTTTTGGTGGGTTAGCGTATTGGCAAGGACGAGAAGCGCAGTTACGAGAAATTAATGCGTTGAATGAGTCATCGAGGGCAAATTTATTATCGCATCAGCAACTAGAAGCTGTAATTGCTAGTGTTAAAGCTGGAAAACAGTTAGAAAATACTTTTAATGCACCTCCTGATATCAAATTTAAAACTATAAATACTCTTGAGAAAGCGTTAAAAAATGCCCAAGAACTTAATCGACTCGAAGGACATGAAGTTGGAGTGTTTGGTGTAAGTGTTAGTCGTGATGGTATTATTGCTTCTGCAAGTGGTGATGGGACTGTTAGATTATGGAAGAGTGATGGTAAGCTAATCAAAATTCTCAAAGGACATCAAGCGCTAGTTAAAAGTGTAAGTTTTAGTCCTGATGGAAAATTTTTAGCATCTGCTAGCTTTGATAAGACAGTGAAACTATGGAGTCGTGAAGGTTCTTTAATTAAAACTCTTAACGGTCATACTACCGAGGTTTTAAATGTTACGTGGTCTCACGATAGTCAAATTATCGCGACAGCAGGCGCCGATAAAACAGTTAAAATTTGGAAACTTGATGGTACACTAGTACGGACAATCAACGCTCATAGTGATTTTGTCAATAGTCTTAGTTTTCATCCTCAAGGAAATCTCTTAGCTTCAGCAAGTCGAGATAAAACGGTTAAAATTTGGAATATCAAAGATGGGACTTTAGTAGCAAATTTTTCAGGTCATCAAGCTGAAATATTCAGTGTTGCATTTAGTCCTGATGGTCAAAAATTAGCTTCAGGGGGTGGAGATAGAACCGTTAAACTATGGAATAGTAATGGTAAATTAATAACCACTATTACAGCACATGGCGCCCAAGTTAACAGTGTTAGCTTTAGTAGTGATGGTAGAACTCTGGCTTCAACAAGCAATGATAGCAGTATTAAACTGTGGAATGTTCAAGATGGTACTTTGATAGAAACTTTATTAGGACATACTGTTGGAGTATATAGTGCAAGTTTTAGTCCTGATAACCAAACTTTAGTTTCAGCTTCAGTAGATAAAACTGTTAGAGTTTGGCAACGTGATAACTCTTTGTACAAAACTCTAGTAGGACATCAAGGAAAAGTCTACAGCGTTAACTTTAGTCCAGATGGAAAAACCTTAGCTTCTGCAAGTGAAGATACAACTATCAAATTATGGCGCCTTCCGGGTACTCTCCACCATACCATCCAAGGCTATAGTAAATGGGATTTCGGTCATAGTAGCCCAGTTTACAGTTTAAGTTTTAGTGCTGATGGTCAGATTCTAGCTTCGGCTAGTGGAGACTATTATATTAAACTTTGGCAAACGCGCGACAATGATTTAATTAAAACGCTTCAGGGGCACGATAGCGAAGTGAATCACATCAATTTTAGTCCAGATGGTGAAACTATAGCCTCAGCGAGTGCTGATAAAACCATAAAATTGTGGCGTATAAAACCAGTTCCGTCTCTTATAAACACCCTGAAAGGACACGATGATGAAATTTTAAGTGTAAGCTTTAGTCCCAACGGTCAACTTCTTGCTTCAACTAGTAGGGATAAAACTATTAAAATTTGGGATGTCAAGGACGCTAAGTTATTGAAAACCATTCCTGCCCATACAAACTCGGTCAATAGTGTGAGTTTTAGTCCAGATGGAAAAATGCTCGCATCAGCCAGTTTAGATAAAACTATCAAGCTTTGGCGAACGCGCGATTACAGTTTAATTAAAACTTTAGAAGGACATAGTGATTCGGTCTTAAGTGTCACTTTTAGCCCCGATGGAAATATAATTGCCTCAGCAAGTAGTGACCGCACAGTGAAACTTTGGAACCGCGACGGTATTGATATAAAAACTCTTCGCGGACACAATGATACAGTTATTAATGTCAGTTTTAGTCCTGATGCCGAGTTTCTCGCTTCTGCAAGCTTCGATGGTACTGCAAAAATCTGGCGCCTGGATAGCGAAAAACTGCAAACTTTAGATTTGAACAATCTATTAGTTCGCAGTTGCGCTTTGTTAAATGACTACCTAAAAACTAATCCTAGTATCCAACAGGAGCAGCATTTATGTTCTTGATAGGTGCAATAATATTAACATTAGGGGCGTTAATATTACCTATTTGGCGCAAAAGCAGTTCTCCATCACGTCTGGGTGGTATTGGACCTCTAGGGGGTCTTGGAGTTGGCGCCACTCCTGGTGCTTCATTGTTTCCACCTGCTCCAATTGCCTGAATTTTATCTACTTCCAAAACAGGAATACCAGTTTTTGCTCCTGGCTTAACCAAAATTTGAGGTGTTACAGTATTCACTGGAGTCTTAACAACATCAGCCAAGCTAGGTAAAGTTGTAAATAATACTGTTGGCACTGCAATCGCTAAACTTAAAATTCCCTTGTTCATACAGATAATTTCTCCTCTATATATACATATAAGCCGCTGCTGCACCCACTGTACTTATATAGCTACAAAACAAACGGCGCCATTCCAGATTTTAAGTATCAGTTTTGTCTTGCACTTATATATACGTCTGGCGCCAACTGTTTATGCACAAGTTGAATAAATTTTTTTAGCTACAAAGACGTAGGTTGGGTGTAGCCACAGCACAACCCAACATTCTTGGTAAAAAATAATGGTAAGCAAGTTACACAGTACCGCACGGGGAAATTACCAGAAGTCTAATATGTAGATTTGCACTCTGTTGCTGGTATTTTAAAACGATTTGCTGATTTAATGCGGCAGTAAGTGTATTTGCAAGGGACGGGCAAGGACACCCATCACACAAGATTTTGAATTGTATCTTTTTTGACTTAAGTCATTTACGATGCTGTATTTATCTAGAATTTTGATATCGCAGTTAGATTTTCCTAGAGGATATATATATCTAATTTATCCTCTAGGAATTTGGTGTGGCGATTAATTATTACAAAAAGCTTAAATTTCTGATTTTGGAGAGTTATTAAAGATTTATTATCTACAAATGTACTCTAATTTATACATTAAAAAAATCCTTAGTAATTAATAATACAGCAAAGATTACGCCTAATTTCTTGGTTATATGTAATACATTTTTTGTTTAGTTTCACGTTTGATTCTTGTTGTTAATAGTTAAAATAGAAAAATAAAGTAATATAAATTACATACATGTAACCGTAATAAAACGAGGATTTCTATTACTTAATGTTCAATTAAATAATTATTTTGTATATAAATTATATATATGTACTCATATAAAATATGCAAGTGCATTACTAATGAGTACAAAATGACTATATTCCCTCACGATGAATTTGCCAAGAATTATCTTGAAGCACTATTAGGAACAGTAGGAGAAGTAAAAACAGATAGAAAAGTACCGTCAGAAATTAGGGAAATTGACGTTTACTTTGCCCCATTCGCTCAACCATCTGAGAAAACTGTAGAATTAGGACTGTTAGGGCGGTTTGCGGATACAGCAGCATTGTTTGAGCCATTTAGAAATGCTGTACAGCCTTTAGAAATTTGTAGCTGTATGGGTAAACTGTTTTCCACGTTTGCCGAAGCGCAACGTAAAAGTAGACGTGAGAAGACCACCTTATCAATGGATGACTTACCAAAGTTATGGATTATATCTCCAACAGCATCGGAAGATTTTTTGGATGCTGGATTACATGCAACACTTGATGAAGAAAATTGGGGTACAGGAATATATTTCTTTGGAAACGTGAGCAGAACCGCTATTATCGTCGTTCATCAACTGCCCAGCACCCATGAAACATTATGGTTAAGGATTTTAGGTCGAGACGGAACTCAAAAACAGGCTATAAAGGAGTTAGAAGCATTACCGACCAATAACCCGTTACGGGAAAAAGCAGTTGATTTACTATTGAACTTAAGAACTACCTTACAACTCAAAGAAGCGCCAGATGAAGAGGAGAACGATTTAATTATGACTTTATCACCTATTTACTTAGAAAAGCTTGAAGAAGTTAGGCAAGAAGGCAGGCAAGAAACTCGGCGTAATGTTGTCGAAAGCTTGCTGCGAAATCGGTTTGGTTCTATAGATAGACAATTAAATGCTGTTGTTGAACCGTTGTCAGTATTGGCACCAGACGAATTTGTATTTTTATTAACACAATTATCGCGCGAAGATTTGATAAATCGATTTACCCAAGCATAAATAGCTTTGCATACAGGACAAGCGGTTTGTGTTAGTAATGTAGCGGATATAACGGATAAATTTCTGGTTACATCCGCTACATTGTTTATTGAAAACTATACTATTGTGGAGCAGGCATTCAAGCAAACTCCTTACCTTAGACTCCCGACTTGTTGAAGAAGTCAGGAATCAAAGCTTCTTGTTCTGGAGTTAATTTTGTTATTTTATTTTGTGACATACCTTTATTTCTTAAATTACCATCCTCCACCGTCACCTCCACCTCCACAGTCTCCACCACCGAAACCACTGCTATCTCCCCAACTGCCACCACCTGTTCCACCATCACTATATCCATTTGAGCCGTTTGAGCCTATTTTGGGTATTGGTTGAATTTTTGTGTGAGAATAACTACAGCAGTTACACTTTTCTGTTATTGACTCTTCACCCTTTTTTGCAATAGTGGCAGGCTTTATAGTTTTGTATCTACGCTGCACCGTTAATTCTTGACAGTTAGGACAAGTAAGAAATTTTCTGCTATTTAGTACATAAGCACGTATATGAATTGCTGTAGCAGGAACTTCCGGGTGACATTGTGGACATCTCCAACCGTCAAAGCTTACACTACCTAGCTCAGTAGCTACTTGTTCTGGTGGATTTAAATATGAGATTAAAGATTGTGGGTCAAGCTTTTGCATTGACTGACCGCATTCACTGCATGTTGCTGCACCGTCTATTGTGCCATCAGATTTACGAGATTTGCCTTCAGGCGCCAAAATAAGTGGTCGTAAACCTAATGCAATAATACAAGATACAGCAATTACTAATCCTGCCAATAATGCAAAAAATATATATTCTGGATGAGGTGTAGCTATACCAGCAATTTTTGGTGTAACGTGAACATAAGTAAAAGTGTTATTTGCTGATAAGGCTTGAACTAACGCTTGTGTACCTATTAAGGTTCCTTCAGAAAAGTTACTCTGTTTAAATGAAGGAATAATTTTCAAGTTAATAATCTGTTTCGTAAAAAATACCTTGTGGTGTAATTTCAATCTCTCGCTTTTTTATTGTGCCGCTTGGGTATTGCGCTCTAACTTTATCAAGTACTACTTCGGAAAACCCATTGTCTGATGATAGCTCGTATTCTGTTTCTAACCATTGACCATTAGATGAGTACTCTGCTTCGTATTCTATGCCATTTTCAACGAAAACTGCTTCATAACCATAAGGTTGTAATTCCCAGTTAGGTGTTTTACCTGGATATTTCTTCGCAAAAGCACTTTGAACTACTTGAGGTACTTCTGAAGAGGAAATTACATTGTCTTGTGAGTCAACCGCATTGTCGCAAGATGCTAATAAGGTAGCTGCTAATACACAAGCAATTGTAGCCAAGCAGCGCAAGCTAGATAATGAAGTTAGCTGCGTGAGTAAATGCTTGCTATCCAAGGTTAAATACTGCATTTTTTATACATAGGGTAGAAGTATAAGTTTAACTACAACGTCGAATTAGAGCATTCCATACTCTTTTTATTCTAAATATATTTTTTATATTAGTGCAACTATAAACGCATTAATATTACGTTACATACTTATAAATATCATATTGAATGGAGCCTTGGCGCCTCCTAAAACAGATTTATTTGTATGGCTTTAAAGCTGTAGCGAACAAAATTGTAAAATATATATCATGATTGCAAATACCATTGAGCGAAAAATAACAGTACCTGGCCCGCGCGTGTCTCCACTGTTTGGACATATTAGTCAGGTTTTAAATTTTGTTGGCGACTCTATTAAGTTGTCAAGTCGGTTGTTTGAAAAGTACGGTTCGGTTGTTGCTTTGGCAGAAGGTGGTGGTACTAATGTTTACTCGCCATATCCCAATTGTCCTGGTACGGTGTTAGCTAAAGGCGCCGATATTGTTCGTGAAGTGACTAGCCAGCATGATATCTATCACAAGTGTCCTTTAAGTGGGCATATTTACCGCAAGCGGAATGACTCTACACGTACTCATCCTTTTAGACATTTTCTTGTTGGGTTATTTGGTGTTAACGGTGCCGAACATCGTCAACACCGACAACTTCTAATGCCTGCTTTTCACAAATCACGTATCGAAGCTTATCGTGACGAGATGGTAGCTATTACTCAATCTGAGCTTGATAAACTACAGGTGGGTGAGGTTGTAGATATTCTTGAGTTGATGCGACACTTAACGATGCGTATTGCCACTAAAACCTTATTTGGAATGGATTTTAGTGAAAATGGTGGCAGGTTTGCAACGCTGTTAAAAGAAGTTTTTGGTAAATTTGCAAGTCCAGAAGTTCTTGCTCTTCCGTTTGATATCCCTGGTTTTCCTTACCATAGACTGCTTAACAGTATGGTTGAACTCGATAGCACTATGCGGGGTATCATTCAGCAAAAGCGTTCTGCTGGTATTGATAGCGGTGATGTTCTCGATATGCTTATTCAAGTTAGGGATGCAGAAACTGGTGTGACGCTAACTGATGATGAGTTGCTTGGACACCTTGGCGTTATTTATGCTGCTGGGCAAGATACAAGTGCAAATGCATTAACTTGGACTTTATTTTTACTTTCACAACATCCCCAAGTTGCCGCTGACTTACTTGATGAACTTGATGGTGTGTTGCATGGTGAGGCGCCTAGTATTGAACAATTACAACAGCTACCTTTATTAGAGCGTGTTATTAAAGAAAGTATGCGGGTACTATCTCCTGTTCCTTGGAATGGTCGTGTGATTTCGCAGGATACTACATTAAGTGGTTATGATTTGCCGAAGGGTACAGAAGTTTTTGTCAGCATTTATCATACCAATCGGGCGCCTGAAATATATTCCGAACCGGAGCGTTTTATTCCTCAGCGCTGGGAAACAATTCAGCCAAGTATATATGAATATAATCCTTTTAGTGCAGGGTCGCGCGTTTGTATAGGCGTCGGTTTTGCCATGATGGAAATCAAAATTATTTTGGCAATGTTGTTAATGCGTTACCGTTTAGAGTATTTACCACAAACAATTAATGCCAAAGGATTAATTGTGTTGTGTGCTGAAAATGGTTTATCTATGCGAGTATGCGAACAAGACCGCGAATTTAATCGAGGTGTTGGTGGTGTAAGTGGAAATGTTTGTGAAATGGTCGATTTAGTAAAATAATTTAAGATAATGATTACAATTACCAAGCCCAAATTAACAGTACCCGGCCCGCGCGTTGCTCCGGTGTTTGGACGCATTGCCCAAACTCTAAACTTTGTTAGTGACTCTGTTAGTGTATCGAGTCAATTATTTAAAGCTTACGGTTCAGTAGTTTCTTTAGCTCAGGGTGGAGGTACTAATATTTACTCACCTCACGCGAATTGTCCTGGTACTGTGTTAGCTTATGGACCAGATATTGTCCGTGAAGTTACGAGTCAACATGATATTTATCATAAATGCCCTCTTATTTGTAGCTTTTACCGTAGGCGCAATGATTCTGAACGTACAACACCTTTCAGTCATTTTTTGGTTGGTTTATTTGGTATTAATAATGACTCACATCGTCAACATCGGCAGCTTTTAATGCCCGCTTTTCATAAATCACGTATTGAATCTTACCGTAATGATATGGTAAAAATCGTCGAATCTTCGCTTTCACAGTTGAAAGTTGGCGAGGTAGTAAATATAGTTGAAGTGATGCGGCGCCTGACGATGAGTATTGCTACAAAAACCCTTTTTGGTAAAGATGTTAACGAAGATAGTAGCAACTTAATTAGACTATTACAAGAATTTGGCGCACAACTAACAAACCCTGCATCTGTAATATTACCAATAGATTTTCCTGGTTTACCTTACCATAACTTGCTTGACGCATTGATTGCACTCGATGAGGAAATGCGTTCTATTATCCGTAAAAGATATGCAAGTAGTGTTGATGGTGGTGATATTATTTCAATGCTCGTTCAAGCTAAAGATGCAGATAGTGGTTTAACTTTAACCGAAGATGAGTTACTTGGACACGTAACTGCTATTTTTGCTGCTGGGCATGATAGCAGTACAAATGTTATAGCTTGGATACTATTTCTACTTTCACAACATCCGGATATTACTGCTGACTTAGTTGATGAACTTGATATTGTGTTAAATGGTGAGGCGCCAACTGTAGAACAATTACAAAAGTTACCTTTATTAGACCGTGTTGTTAAAGAAGGTATGCGGGTACTTACAGCAATACCTTGGAACGGTCGCGTTACCTCACAACCAACTACTTTGGGTGGTTATGAATTACCTGTAGGGACAGAAGTATTTGTGAGTATTTATCATACACACCACATGCCAGAAATTTATCCTGAACCAGAACGGTTTAATCCTCAACGTTGGGAAACAATTCAACCAACAATGTATGAGTATAACCCTTTTAGTGCAGGGTCGCGCGTTTGTATCGGCGCCGGATTTGCAATAATGGAAATCAAAATTGTTTTAGCAATGTTGTTGATGCACTATCGCTTGCAATTAATTACAGAAAAACCAATAAACGGCAAAGGTTTAATTGTAATGGCGCCTGAAAATGGAATGTTTATGAAAGTTCATAAACAAGACCATCAATTTAATCAAGGTGTAGGTGGTGTAACCGGAAATATTCGTGAAATGGTGAATTTAAAATAAAGCATCTTGTGGAACGGCTGTCCCCAGGCGTTCTTATAAATCTGTATCAGGAAAGCTTAAAAGTCGTTTATAACTGATAGAATTGTCATCTTTAAGAACGACAGCTTACACCATTTCCTCTTCGGTTTCTTTGTCACTCAAACCAATTTACTGCTAGAACGTCAGTCTAGTAATATAAATTTACGTAAGCGCAAATTTATGCGTTGGAACAAAACGCTTGTTTTTAGATTAAATTATTTAGCCTTCGCATTAATACCAAGGTGCCTTAATATTCGATTTTAACAACACCATCCCGCAAACTTTTATGTCAACTACTTTTACTGGACTGGCGCTGTAGTAGGTTTTGTAAAGTTTTTGTATTATTTATCTAAAATTATTTTTTTCATATTTTCAAAAACATCAAATCCTTCTAGAGAATACATTTTACAGTTTTGAATACTCTCCCCTATTAATTTTTTTTCTTACTTTCACATTGCTTTAAAAAACATATGTGCTTTTCATATTGCGTTTCTTCATTATTAACGATTTGGCACAATGGATACAAATCTAATATATTCCCTACATTATTCAACATAACAAGATGATTGTGTTCAGGTAGCTGCAATCCCTCTAGCTCAGAGTCTTTTTTTTGCTCGTTTAATTGTATTCAATTATATTTAATTAATACTTAGTTATTTAAGTATTTTTCAAGCGTACCATAACATATAGTCAAGCTAATAACCACATCACACGTATACAAAATGTGTTTATTTTTATAAACTTTTACCAGTAGGAATAAGTTTTCTAGTACTATTGCCGTACCATCACTGTAGCATTCTTGTCCTTGTAAAGTTTTCTTGCATGTACAAATTTCTATGTACCACAGTTTGACTGTTTTGTCATGACTGCTACATACTTGTACAAGTAATCGATGAAGCTTGTAGCGGAAATTTGCAATGGATAAAAACGGATGCAACGGTTAGAATAATGTAATATTTATTACATTAGTTAATCATCCTCGTTATTAAAAATATTTCCAAAGTCTCGATACCCGCTTAATACCCTTTCAACTTGGATACCATTTTTATTCGGACGAGAAAAAATAACTTGATTATCCACTGGTAAACTACGTAAGTTTGGCGCCAGTTCATCACGACTACGCCCTAATTCTGGAAAATCTGCCAGTAATTTACACTTTTCTTCAAAAGCATCAAGAAAACGCCTAGCTGCACCCTTACTAAACTGCATCATATAGTTTTTTATATCTTTCAAATCTTGTTTTGCAGCACCACTTAAAATATATTTGCCCATTATTCACCCTACGGAGCCTGCTGAATTTCTGAACGTAGTTCCCTCAATACCTCTTCTCCATCAAATACGTCACCACGATCTGAGTGTTCAATTCCAATGGCAATTTCCTTTCGGAGTTCCTCTAATCGCTGTAAACGCTCGATTTCGCGTTCTTCTAAAAGCTTTAAAGCAGCACGAACTACATCAGAAGCAGAAGAGTACCTGCCTTTGTTGAGTGTTGATTGGACAAACTGCTCCTGTTCTGGTGTTAAAGATATATTCATAAGATTTCCTGGTATGCGAGAAACTCAGACACGAAGCGTGCTGAGAGGGAAGCGACGCAAGCGATTTTAATCGCATTAAATATTTCCCCTTTCGGGGTGAATAAGTAGAGGAGTAGTACTTATTCGTATCTCTGTAATGCCGAGAATTGCCTTCCCTACTCGGAGTAATGTTAGCCTCGATAATGTTATTGGTCGGTACTATCCAAACGACACGTTCTTAACTCAATAAAAATGTTTAATCGTTCGGTTCTTTCTTCACGGGACTGGCTACGTATCCCGGAGTAGGTCTTTAACTCTTGCCAATAACGTAGTATCCGGAGATACTGAATCTGGTCAACTAAATCTAAAGGCTTAAGCTAGAAGCGAGCGTGTCTTTAGACCTGAGTCGTTGACAGCATGTTATATATATGGAATACAGGCTGCCACCCATAGAATTATAGCAAAAATAGTGGCGTTGCTAAATCCAGGTATAAAAATCTCCTTAATCTTAAGCAAGAGTCTCAGTAGAAGGGCATTCACTGAGTGGTGACCAAATAAAAGGTTGGATTTAACGCGAATTGAATTAAGGTGTCGGTAGTGTACATGGTAACGTGCGCCAAATGTCAATTTGACAAATTAAGCAATTTCCAAAAATGTTAATTAAGCCCTAATAACAACTACAGAACGTCCTTTTTTAGTTGTCACGGTTTTAGTTTGTAAGCGGTCAAGAAAAGCAGGTGCATTTTTGCGTCTGTCAAAAACGAACAGCCAACCATAATCTGCTTTGATTCTTTCTAAATAAGCTTCTAATTGTTTTAACCCTTGTTCTTCTGGGTCTTTAACTTTATCTCTCCAAACTTTGATTTCAATTCCCAGTGTTACTTTTTTATATTTTAAGCATAAATCCATGCGACCGGAGCCAATTGCATATTCCCGCTCTAAAGTTCCGCCACCATTGACAACACGATGCAAAAATGACATTAATACGATGTGAGGTGCAATTTCATGGTATGATGTAGTGCCAAGTAAAGCCTCTCCATGCTGGCGCCAAAAGTCAATAAATGCTTCTAATAAAATATCAACATCTAATTCGCCTGACTGAGTTAACCAAGTCGGTGCAATAGTAGGCAAACTTGCCATTGCTGTTCCCGTTAATTCTCGTGGTAAGACTTCACGATAAATCGGGTTAGCAATTATCAATCCTCCTTGCGGGTTCATTTTACATAAACCTAAATCTATTACAAATTGAATATCGTCACTAGGCACGTTTCCTAATTCTAAACCTGCCAACATTGGTTCAATTATTGCTTTTACTCTTGTTTCTGTAAGTATTTTTGCAAGGGAGTCGAGGTGAGTATCTCTACGTGAAATTAGTATTTCTTTTGCTTTATGAATATGTTCTACTGTAATTGTTACGGATGTGTCTGTGACTAATTCTTCAACAATTTCTTTCGCAAGCGCATTGACTAACCAAGGTTGTCCAAAAGTTAAATCATAAGCCATTTGTACGGCTTCAGAGGTAAAAGCTTGTCCCGTATCATCAGTATGCTCCTGGTATAATTGCGCTACCTCCAAAGCGTTAAAATCCCTCATTGTTAAAGAGCGGTCTTTTATATTAAATGGACTCGCTGTATTTAACCTCTCGCTACCACCCGAAGCCACTTTATAATCTCGTACATCTCGTAAACCTATTAACCCAACACTGACAGGAAAATTTGTCGGACGACCGCGATAACCATCTCGCAATTGTCGGAGAATACTTATTAAAGTGTCGTCTGTTAATGAATCGATTTCGTCAATAAACAATACTAATGGTCGCCTTGATGCTTGTGTCCAAGCCTGTAAAGCTGCTTGAATTCTTCGTCCTGGCTGTGCAGTACCCCAAGAGGATGGCGGGTGCAAATCTTCGGGTAAATCAAATTTGGCGCTAGCTTGCCATGAGTCAAGAATAGTTATTTCCGCTGTCGCTGGGTCATGGCTGAAAGGGGCGCCGAGTTCCACAGACACCAGCGCTGCTGTATAACGTCCGCTTTCAGTTAGCTGCTTGGCTAGCGCCAACATTGCTGTCGTTTTACCCGTTTGACGTGGTGCGTGGATGACGAAATAGCTGCGTTGATTTATTAACCGCTCTAAGTTTGGCAACCGAACAGTGGGGGGTAACATATAGTGAATGTCTCTTTCACAAGGACCTGAAATGTTGAACCAACGAGCCATAAAAACCCAAGCGCCTATTGACTACGATGCTTTTCAGTGTAGCGCATAATCTATTTTGCTTATCTTTAATACTTTTAGTAAAGCACATCTTGAATAAATTCAGGAAATTGGTATGTTAAATGAGCAACCATTATGTGAGAATCTAGGGTTTCAGCATATACTGAAATGCTTCAGTGTGGGACTCATGACACGCTCATGACACTTTTCAAACAACCTTTTAAACTCAAAAGTTATTTCAGTATATTTGCTCGATGTGAATTGTGCGAAGTGGCGCTACAATCACTCTTTTTTTAGATAAGGTATTTATTGAGTGATAATTAAATTAGAGGTTGGGTGTAGGTATAAGTAATTGATGAATATTGTAGTGATAGGCGCCGGCTTTGGTGGAATAGCAACAGCGATACGTTTACAAGCGCATGGGCATCAAGTAACGTTGATTGATAAGCGCGATAAGTTGGGGGGACGTGCTTATGTATATGAACAAGACGGATTTAAGTTTGATGCGGGCCCTACTATTATTACGGCGCCGTGGTTAATTGAGGAATTGTTTGATGTGTCGGGTAAACCGATGCAAGATTACGTCAAGCTTGTACAACTCAATCCTTTCTACAATATTCGCTTTGAAGATGGTTCTGTTTTTCACTACAATAATGATTCTGATTATCTAATTGAACAAATCCGCACGTTTAACCCGAATGATGTTGCTGGTTACGAACGTTTTTATCAAGCTAGTCAAGCTGTTTTTAATAAGGGTTTGCCTTTAATGACTAAGCCATTCAGTAGTATTACTGATATGGTGAAAGTGGCGCCTGATATGGTCGAGTTACAGTCGTTTAAATCGGTAGCTGGGTTTGTTAATCAATATATTCAAGATGAGAGACTGCGGCAGGTATTTAGCTTTCATCCGTTGTTAATTGGTGGCAACCCGTTTCAAAGTACTTCGATTTATGCGATGATTCATAAGCTGGAGCAGGCTTTTGGTATTTGGTTTGCTATGGGTGGTACAGGCGCCTTGGTTGAGGGTTTAGGACGGTTGTTTGTTGATATTGGTGGTAAGGTTTTACTGAATACAGAAGTTACAGAAATCGTTATTGATGCTAAAACTAAGCGCGCGACTGGTGTCAATACAAATAATTATGGATATATTGGCGCCGAAGCTGTTGTTAGTAATGCTGATGTTGCATTTACATATTTAAATTTGATACCAGCAAAGTACCGTAAAAAATGGAGTGATAAGAGAATTAAAAGCCTGCGGTACTCAATGTCGTTGTTTGTGCTGTATTTTGGGACTAATCGCCAATATGAACATATGGCGCATCATGAAATTCTGATGGGTAACCGCTATCGAGATTGGATTGAAGATATATTTACGCGAAAATACTTACCTGATGATTTTTCACTATACTTGCATCGTCCAACTGCTACTGATGCTTCGCTGGCGCCATCTGGTTGTGATTGTTTTTATGTGTTGGCACCTGTACCTCATTTGGGTGGTGATGTAGATTGGAAGATAATGGCAAAACCTTTCCGCGATAGGATAGTAAAATATCTGGAAGAAAAATATTTACCCGATTTATCGCAGCATATTGTTACGGAACATTACATTGACCCAAAACATTTTCGTGATACCCTCAACAGCTACTTGGGAAGTGCGTTTTCTATTGAACCTACTTTGTTTCAATCTGCTTATTTTCGTCCCCATAACCAAAGTGAGGATATATCTAATTTGTATTTTGTTGGCGCCGGTACTCATCCTGGTGCGGGAATACCTGGGGTGTTAAGTTCGAGTAAGATTGTGGCAAATATTTGCAACAAATAAAGAAATCATCCGTTAATAATCCGTTGCACTAACTATCAACTCACTAAAGCATTTTAATAGGCTTAATACCTGTTGTAGTTCATGTTCTTTTTCTATTGATAAAGCATAAGAACGTGCGTATTTTGGTTGTTGTTGTTTAATCAATTTTATAAAGACAAATTCTCTACCGTTAAGTAGTAAACCAAAAGTTGGCTTTTCAATATTGGGAGTGTCAAGCATGTAAGTTAATGCTTGGGGTAATGCGGTTATTACGTCAAATTTGGTACTTTTTGATTCTATTGCCAAAACCCAGAGACGCTTTTGTATAACTAATACATCAATATTGCCTTTGACTATAACGCCTTCATCTTCAGCAGATATTTGAGTAGAGGTTTCTGTTTCTATTTCGTAAGGCGCCTATGTTGGGTGAGAATTTTACTGTACAGCGCGCTTGATAGGTATTGTCTGCTGAATGACTGAACTTCAGAATTCCCATCGTTGTAATTACCTAAGCGTAATGGTGAAAATAAACTAGTGTTACGGTCTATCTGCCAGTATAAGTCGGGTCTATAGCGCCAAGCTGTTATTTGATTTTATGATTCCCAAATAATTCTCAAAATATTCACAAAATCGAGATTCCCAGATTCCCGATAAATTTTACGAAGTTGGGAATCTAAATAAAGTACTATTTTCAGTAGAATTACCGTAACGGTTTGAAGTCAAATATTGTTATTAATTAAAATGATTCTGTTGACTTCAAATCAAGATACACAAGGATGAAAGCACCACTACCTGATGACGAGGCACAGAGAATCGAAGCTCTTAATGAGTATAAAATCCTTGATACTCCATCTGAAACGGCATTTGATGACATTACTCGTATAGCTGCGTATATTTGTGGAACTCCGATTGCTTTAATCAGTTTAATTGATAGTGATCGCCAGTGGTTTAAATCCAAAGTCGGTTTGGAAGTCGGAGAAACACACCGCGATGTTGCCTTTTGCGCTCACGCTATTTTACAAACTGACGTTTTTATTGTCCCTGATGCTACATCTGACGAACGGTTTGCCGCAAATCCATTGGTAACATCTAACCCTAATATCCGATTTTATGCTGGTGTCCCTATAATAAATCCAGAGGGTCACGCAGTGGGAACACTTTGCACAATCGACTATGTACCACGAGAATTAACTCCTGAACAAATTGAAGCATTGCGAGGATTAGGGCGCCAAGTTATTAAGCAACTGGAAATACGCCGTAATTTAGCTTCCTTAGAACTGGCAAGTAATAAAGGTAAGCAAGCTTCTAAGGGGAGCAAACGATTTTTTAAAAGGATTGCTTCTGGGTTTGGGTTAGCGTCGGCAATTTTAGTTTTGATTGGAATGGTTTCGTTCCATAATACCCAGGTTTTGATTAATACTTATAATCAGGTCAGAAAAAGTCAAGATAAAATCAATTTGTTACAAGAACTTACTCTAGCAATAAATGACGCTGAAACAGGACAACGCGGTTATATTTTAACTGGAGAAAATATTTATTTAGAACCGTATCGAGCAGCAGAGACAAGAATTAATAAAGAAATCGAAGAACTTAAGAGCTTAGTAATAAATAGTCGCTACCAGAAAAAGCAGATTGAAACTTTAGAATCTCGAATTAGTAAAAAACTAGCAGAACTTAAGCAGGCTATCGAATTACGCCAAAACCAAGGATTTGATGCATCGTTGCAAGTGGTTCAAACAAATCAGGGAAAAAACCTGATGGATGATATTCGTCAGCTACTATTGAAGATGGAGAATGAACAAAGGCAAGAGCTTAATAAAGAGTCTCAAGCTGCACAAGCGAGCGCGCATAAATCATTTTTGACACTAGCAATCGCTATTATTCTAAGTTTTATTATTACTGCAATTTTTTATTACTTTGTATACCGTGAAATTACTGAGCGAAAGTTAACAGAAAAATCATTAAATAAGGAACGTAACTTTATTTCAGCAGTTCTGGATACAGCTAGTGCCTTAGTTGTAGTTCTTAATTCTCAAGGGCAAATTGTCCGTTTCAATCAAGCTTGTGAGCTAACAACGGGTTACTCGTTCGATGAAGTTAGAGGTAGATATTTCTGGAATATTTTCCTCCTTCCTGAAGAGATAGAACCAGTTAAAGCTGTTTTTACACACATACAAAGTGGACAAGTTGTCAAAGAATCTGAAAACTACTGGGTAACAAAAGATGGTAGTAAACGGCAGATCGCATGGTCAAATACCATATTGAAAGATTATGAAGGCGCCATAGAATATATTATTAGTACCGGGGTTGACGTTACTGCTCGCAGACGAGATGAAAAGCATCTAGTAGCACAATATTCGACAGCGCGCGTGTTAGCAGATTCCTCTACCATTGCCGAAGCGACTCCGAAAATTCTACAAGCAATTTGTGAAAGTTTAGAATGGGATTTGGCGGAAATTTGGATGGTAGACGCAACCGCAAACGTTTTACGTTGCCTTGATATTTGGCATAAAGAAAATATTGACGTGCAAGAATTTAAAGCTATAACTAAAGAAATGACATTTGCACCCCAGATTGACTTACCTGGTTCTGTTTGGGCTAATAATGAACCTCTATGGTTTACTAATGTCGTTGATAATCCAAAGTTTTTAAGAGGAAAAATTGCTGCCGAAGTTGGACTACATGGAGCTTTTGGTTTTCCAGTTCGCAGTGGTAATAATGTTCTAGGTATGATTACCTGCTTTAATCGTCAAACTCAGCAAGCTGACTCAGATTTGGTAAAGATGCTGATTTCTATAGGTGAACAAATAGGGCAATTTATCGAGCGCAACCAAGCCAAAGAGGAACTTAAACAATTGCTAAAAGCGGAAAGGGAGCAGCGACAAGAGTTAGAAGTAGCCCGTCGTCAAGCAGAATTAGCTTCTCAAACTAAAAGTGCTTTTTTAGCCAACATGAGTCATGAAATCCGCACCCCAATGAACGCTGTATTGGGGATGACTGGACTTTTATTAGAAACTAACTTGACATCAGAGCAACGAGATTTTGTTGAAACAGTTCGCGTTAGTGGAGACGCGCTGTTAACCCTAATCAATGAGATTTTAGATTTATCTAAACTTGAAGCTGGGGAAATGACTTTAGAGATTTTAGACTTTAACTTGTCTACCTGTATAGAAGAAGTGTTAGATTTACTGGCGCCTCAAGCTCACAAAAAAGGATTAGAGATTGCTGCTTTAATTTATCGTAACGTTCCGATTCATCTTAAAGGGGATGTTAGTCGCTTGCGGCAAATTCTCATGAATCTAATTGGAAACGCAATTAAATTTACTACTAATGGAGAAGTAGTAGTGCGGGCAGAAGTAAAAGAGCTTTCCTCTACTACAGCTACGATTCATTTTAGCGTTACAGATACTGGTCTTGGTATTACCTCAGAAGACCAAAGCAAACTGTTTACGCCATTTACCCAAGTAGATGCTTCCACTACCCGTAAGTATGGCGGTACTGGTTTAGGATTAGCAATTTTCAAACAACTCGTTACCTTAATGTCGGGAGAAATTGGAGTAGAAAGTCAATTGGGGAAAGGTTCAACGTTTTGGTTTGATGTGAGTTTCGCTTTGGCGCCAGTACCTGTTTCCCCAACATGCGCTTCACATCTTCCTGATAATCTACGTTTATTAGTGGTAGATGACAACGCTACAAATCGCAAGATTGTTTACCATCAAGCCACCCGTTGGGGAATGTGTGTACATGAAGCCGACAGTGCAGTATCAGCACTCAAAGAAATGTTGGATGCACGCGCGCAAAAGAAACCATATGATATCGCCTTAATTGACATGCAAATGCCAGAAACAGACGGCATGACTTTGGGAGAACAAATTAAGGCAAATTCTGCTATTGCTGAAATACCCTTGATTATGCTCACCTCTACTTCGCAGCGTAATGAAGTACAACAAGCGCTCAAAATTGGATTTGCTGCTTATTTAGTTAAACCCATTAAAGCATCTCGCCTACTCGACACGATTATGAATATTTTTGGAACTAAGTCAGCAGACATAATTCAGGAGATAGGAGATAGAAGACAGCAAACAACTCTCTTGACTCCTAGCCCTTATTCTGATGCCACACCTAAATTAAGAATTCTACTCACTGAAGATAATTTAGTTAATCAAAAAGTAGCCCTAAAAATACTTGAAAGCCTTGGATATCAAGCTGATGTTGCTGCTAATGGTCAAGAAGCGTTGGATTTATTAGAAAAAATTCCTTACGATTTGATTCTTATGGACTGTCAAATGCCATTTCTGGATGGTTTAGATGCCACAAGAGAAATTCATCGTTGGCAAGAGAGCAAATTTCTTAACCATCGGCGCCCTATAATAATTGCGATGACTGCTAATGCAATGAAAGAAGACAAGCAAATGTGTCTGGATGCAGGAATGGATGACTATTTAAGTAAACCAGTATTAAAAGACAAATTATCAGCGGCACTAAAATATTGGGAGAATTTTATATTCACAAAACAAACAGATACTGTTGCTGCAAAAGTGGAATTAGCAATTGATTGGGAACACTTACATCAAATTTCAGAAGATAATCCAGAATTTGAATTAGAACTATTGCAAATCTTTGTTGAAGATACTCAATCTCGTTTAGAAGTGCTGAAACTGGCAATTACTCAAAATGATTTTGAGCAAGTTTCGAGGCTTGCTCATCATCTTAAAGGCGCCAGTGGTAATGTTGGCGCCACAGTTATGCAAAAAGCCGCAGAAAAACTAGAACAATTAGCTCAAAAAAGCGAACATCGAGGTACTACTGATTTAATTCTAGATTTAGAGACATTTGTTAATCGCATTCAAACGTTTTTAATTCAATAGTATTGAAAACCTATTTATTAAAGCAGGAATTCATGTTTAAAATTCTGATTATTGATGATGATCCAATTGTACGCGCGGTGTTAAAAATAACACTTGAAAACCAAGGTTATGATGTTAGTGTTGCTAGTGATGGGGAAGAAGGAATTTTACTAGCGAAGCAGTTACATCCAGCTTTAATTATCTGCGACTGGATGATGTCAAATTTAGATGGACTAGAAGTCTGTAGTCAAATTAAAACAGATTCAGGCATGACAACTACTTTTTTCATTCTCCTAACTGTTAAAGGAGCAGCTAAGGGTGAGGAAGAAGATAGAATTCGGGGACTTGACGCTGGTGCAGATGAATTTATCTCTAAACCCATCGAGATGAACGAATTAAAAGCACGGGTGCGAGCGGGGTTAAGATTATACCAGCTAAATCAGGATTTACACAACCAAAAACAAGCTTTAGAAGTATTAAATCAAGATTTGCAAACCCAAAAGCAAATTTTAGAAACAGAATTAGCCGAAGCTGCGGATTATGTGCGGTCGCTTTTACCCTCACCACTTGTTGGAACAGTAACTACAGAAGCTTTATTTGTTCCCTCAACACAGTTAGGGGGTGATTGTTTCGACTATTACTGGCTCGATGATGAAAATTTGGTTATCTATTTATTAGACGTGTCGGGACATGGGGTAGGTTCAGTCTTACTATCTGTATCCGTACTTAACGTCTTGCGTTCGCAGTCTCTCCCCAATACTAACTTTTCTCAACCTAGCGAAGTTTTGAAAGCACTTAATAATGCTTTTCAGATGAGTAATCACGGTGATAAATACTTCACAATTTGGTATGGAGTTTATAACCGTCGAAAACGTCAACTTACTTATGCTAGTGCTGGACATCCACAAGCTGTACTTTTATCTTATACATCTACAAATAAAATCCAAGTTCAACAGCTAGGTTCTTTAGATTTGCCTATTGGCTTTGTGCCCAATATTGAATTTGAGAATGCAACCTTTGATGTTGAAGAGAATAGTACTTTATACATCTTTAGTGATGGCGCCTACGAAATTAACCAGCCAGACGGTACAATTTGGGGTATTAACGCTTTTATTGATTATCTCATTAACTACAGCAAGGAAGAAATACGCGATTTAAATAAAATATTAGCGGATATCATGACATTGAATGGTAAATCTAATTTAGATGATGATTTGTCTTTACTGCAAGCCAAATTTAGCTAAAGTAAAGCAAATTATTGTACTGCCAATATTTAACGGCAAAAATCAGCTTGGTCATCGAAACTTTGAAAAAGTCTATCCATTTTAGTTAATTGAAACAACATGTTTACTTGCTAAGGAGAGTTCATTGCAGTAATAGGAAGAATTAGAGGTTGTTGATTTGTGAGGCTGTATAGCAAGGATACCGCAAATTCCGTAAGATTATAAGAATTAAAAAATTACTTGTATGATACTATACATGCGTCTCGAACACGAGTTACGGCGCCGTATAATTTCATGTTAGTTTGGTTAAAAATAATTATATGCACTTGACTAGATAGATTTATTTCGGCGTTGATTTGTTCTATTAGTTCTGCGTCTGGTTGGTAGTTGGCGCCTGTTCCTCGAACAAAATAACGTATAATACCAAGTACGTATAAAGGTTTATCTGGAAAGATTTTTGTTCGCTTTCTAACTAAATACGCTTTACCCACAGATGAATAATTCGATAACTGTCCCGTAATTTGCTGCACTTCAACTGGTGATAAGTCATGGGCAATGAATTTATCGGTGTGGTTGACGTGCTGACGTTCGAGTTGGAATAGTTTGAATGATGGTTGATACTGTTGACGAAGTAATAAATATTTGTTCGCTTGTTCAGGTTGTGAACAGCGCATATAGAAACCGTAAAGTATTTCGCAGCTTGGTATTACTAACTCTGGGTCGAGGTCTATAGCTTTGTTCAGGTAGTCAATACCTTTACCATCACAGTTTTGCAGTAATATTCTCCCTAACTCGTAATTCGCTTTAGCATGGTTGGGGTCAGATGCTAGCAATGAGGAAAATATTTTTATCGCAGCTTCTTGAGATTGAAACTTGGACGTTAAAACACCCTGTTTCCAAGCTTGTTCGGGAGTTAAAGTATATCTATATGCTTTTGCTTCTAATGCCGTTAAGTTTTGCCGTTGATACAGTAGTCTAACGTGCGTTTTTTGCCAATATGAAGCAATTTCTCGCTTCCACTGCTCGTCTAGATATGCAGCAAAGCTAAATAATGTCTCGTCAAAGAAGTATTCTGCTGCTGTTTCTTCAATATATACAGGTAGTTTATTAGTATTATTTGGATTGATGAGATATCCCATTGCTTCAAGACGTTCTGATAAGCAAGGGTGAGTATCATCGTTATTGGTAATGTCTGAACAAGCTAACCCTAACCATTTAACTGCGTCATGAGTTTTGATATCTGTTCTCAAAGCTTGCAGCAGTTTAGTTATTGTACCATTCGGCGCCTCGGAGCTATGAATTGCTTTTTCATAAATATTTTTCCAGAAGACTTCATGTAAAAATGAGTTATGTATATATATATTAATTAACTCTTCTGCTGAAGTTTCAATGCCACATATTTCAACCGAACGTCTATCTGCTTCGTACTCTTGTGCGCGTGCGAGTGCGAAAGAATAAGCGTTAAAATATGGTTCGTACCATTGGAAAAAATACTTAAATATAAAAAAGTTTCCAGTAGAAGCTAATTGATACCAAGTTCGTCGCACTCGGTAAACCCATCCAGAAAAGCGACTGTGGTTTTCAGATAAATGTCCTAACTCATGAGCTATTGTCGAACGAAACTGTTCAACACTCAATGATTGTAATAACGGCAACCCTAATAATAAGTAGTTTTTATGCCAACCCAGAAAACCTAAACGCGGTATTTGTAAAACACCCGCATTATGCTCATAAGTTAGTAATATATGGTGAATTCGAGGCGCCTTTAATATTTCTCTAATTTCATCAATAATAGCAAATAGGTCTGGTAGCTGTTGACGGTATAATTCTAAACCCTTTGGACGCTGGAATTTTACCCAAAATAATCGAATAATGCCAATGATTAATATAATAATTACATAGTCAATACGTTTAACTAAATAATCTAATTGCGTTGATACAATAAAATTTCTAACAGTCCATATTCCACCGCACATTAATAAAAATACAGATGTAATGTAAGCATACCCTAGTATTGCTAGCAAAAAAACGCGCAGCTTATAGTAAGAAGGGTTTTGCCGAGCATATTTCTCTATTTTTTGAATTATTACGTTAAATTGCTCTCGCTGTTGAATATTCATCTATCTTCTTCTTTGTAAGTCATACAGGACTTTTTCTTTGCATACCAACGTTCAGGTTTACCAGGATTTTTTCTTTTAGCTAGCGCAATTAATCTTTCTGCTGTATCTTGTGATACCAGTTTTAATAATTTTGCCGTAGTGGCGCACATTCAATATCAATACGTGTTTGTTTATACCAAATCTTAATTTGATGACGATATGTATATATGAACATGAATAAGCCAATAAAGATAATAAACCCAATCGACGTAAGCATTTCTAGCACCCGATAATATGTTCATAAGATAAAAAGAATATTCATTTGTTGAGCAATTAAATATGCCCGTAAATATAATGATTCACTATTATCGAATCAAATTTATTAAGTAGATGTATGTAATTGCAGTTTCAATATGAAGAGTATAAAAAGAATCCCGATTTTGTTAAGAAATCAGGATTCTAATGTAAATGATAATAATTATGACGGTATTAATGCGGCGCCGTTAGACCCTTTAGTTAGTCCATTCAGGCTAAACGCTTCAACAGGAACCGGATACTCAGCTTGAGTGAATGTTTCGCGAATTGTCTTGTTGGTATCGAAGTACACTTGCCAGTAATGGTCATTATTGCAATAAGGACGTACTACCAAGACTGGGCCAGCTGCCTCAAATTTAAGAATTTCGATGTCGGGTGCAGGAGAGCTAAGAACGTTAGGAATAGCGCTGACTCGTTCTCTCAGGCGCTGAATTGCGTCGTTATGGTCTACGCTATGGTTTAGTTGAGCTACTAAATCAACACGTCGGTAAGCGTTGGTAGAGAAGTTTTGGATGTTATCGGAGAAAATTTT
The DNA here is from genome assembly GCF_000331305.1 of Calothrix sp. PCC 7103. Taxonomy (GTDB): domain Bacteria; phylum Cyanobacteriota; class Cyanobacteriia; order Cyanobacteriales; family Nostocaceae; genus Dulcicalothrix. The sequence continues at coordinate 4,991,172 of NZ_KB217478.1, forward strand.
GTTATTACCGACAATTGTCATCACGTTATCAGGGGTATTAATAGAAGTGGCAAACAATCCAATTTCGTGGACAGTACCCGTTATACCACCTGCACAAATAAAATCACCAACTTTGAATGGACGGAAGATTACCAGGAATGCACCAGCTGCAAAGTTTGCTAGTAGTCCACCCCATGCGGCGCCAATTGCTACACCTGCTGCCGCTAGTAATGCAGCAAATGATGTGGTTTCAATTCCGAAGAAACCTAGTAAAGCGACTATTAATATAATCCGTAATGTTACGGAGATTATGTTAGCTAGGTAACTAATGAGTGTCGCATCTACATGTTGATTGCGGAATACCCGCCGTAATAGTCTTGTCGCAAAGTCTATAAGCTTTTGACCAACTATCCACAGCGCGATGGCACCTAAAATTTTCAGTCCAAACGTGGTCAATAGTGAAACAGCCACTGTACCAATTTGATTGATATCCATAAATACAAAAGATACGAATCTCATGATGTCTTTATTAAGACAATACATAAAATTTGCCACATCATCACAAAATTACTTCTTTTTCTTGTTAAATAAATGTTAAATCAATTTAGATAAATATTAAAAAATTATTAAATTTTGCATGTATATTTATTTGTAAAGTTTCTGCACTTTCTACTGAGTTTGTGCAGTCAAGTACTAGTACCTAGATGATAAAGGTGCGATACTTCAAAAAAGTAATTTCAAAGCATTATGGAAATCAAACTTTTTGGTCTGCCTGCTGAAAAAGGTAGATGGTTATTTATACCTCTTGGTTTAACGGTACTATTGTGCTTAGGTACAGTGTATTCGTGGAGTATTTTCAGAAAACCTCTTGAAAACTTACTTAACATTGGCGCCACAGAAAGTTTGTTACCTTTTACTGTGTTATTGGTAGTTTTTGCAATATTAATGCCAATTACAGGATTTTACATCAATCGCTTTGGCGCCCGTTTAATTACAGCAGTTGGAGGGGTAATAACCGGGTTGGGTTATATTCTCTCCAGTTTTGAAGGTAATATAAGTACCCTGACTTTTACTTATGGTGTGATTGCTGGTGTAGGAGTTGGAATTGTATATGGTGTCCCGTTAGCGGTTGTAGCTAAATGGTTTCCTGATAAAAAGGGTTTGGCTGTTGGGTTAACTGTAATTGGGTTTGGTTTGTCTCCGTTAATTACAGCACCTTTAGCGAAATCACTAATTGAATCAAATGGTGTTAGACAAACCTTTCTGATTTTAGGTATTGCTTTCACTATAATAATTCTTGCAATTTCAACAGTTTTACAAACACCTCCAACAGGATGGAAACCTAAAGGTTTTCAAGCAAGTGCTAAAACATCAGTTTCATTTAATCAAAGAATACCAATGTTGCAAACAGGCTCATTTTATGGGTTATGGTTATGCTACACGATTGGTTCTTTTGCTGGACTTGCTGCAATTGGTATTTCTAGTCCCCTTGGAGAGGAAATTGTCAAGCTTGATAAGGCAACTACGACTTCTTTAGTATCTTTGTTTGCTATATTTAACGGCGCCGGTAGACCTTTCTTTGGTTGGTTCACTGACCGCTTTACCCCTAAATATGGAGCGATATTAGCATTTATACTAATTTTAATCGCTTCTATTATGATGTTAAATGTTGGTTCTGGTGATGCTTTAACTTATAAAGTCGCGTTTGCACTGTTTTGGTTTTCGTTAGGAGGATGGCTTGCAATTGCGCCGACTTCGACGTTAACTATGTTTAATCCTGAGAATTACGCCAAGAATTATGGTATTGTTTTTACCGCGTATGGAGTGGGCGCCTTGGGTGGAACTTTACTCGCTGGTAGAATTAGAGATATTTTTGGTAGTTATACTAGTTTCTTTTACCCTACTGCGGGTTTGGCGGTTTTGGGGATTGTGTTGGCTTTGTTTACTTTGAAGCGTAGTCCGGTTATTGCAGGAAAAGACGTTGAGCGGATTGGTTCGTAAAGGGTAAGGACTGAAGTCCTTAATACAATGGGGGGGGAAAAGCAAAAAGCGCTTGGACGTGTGACCGTGTTTCCACTCCAAGCGCTTTCTGTTTTCAACTTACTCCTCACACACCCCTAAAGGATATCCCTTGTTGTCGAATATGGCAAGTGTTTAGGACAACTTTTTGTAAAATCTTTCAAACTACTGTATAATTATGTAACGATAGGCGCCGTTTATCGCTTCTGGATAACAATATCAGGATAACCTTGGTGTACTACAACAAACTGCTCAATCCCAATATCCAAATTCGCGATGGCATCTGCATCCTTGGAAATAGTCGTCCTCTTGGCTGGAGTCTGACAATAAAAATATAAAGTTTTTTGCTTGGGGTCAAATTGTAGCTGACAAATACCCCAAAAAGGAAAGCGATGCGCCCAAAATTGGCAAATTAAATGAATGTAACTCATGCCTTACAGCTACTCCAGGAAAGGTGTAGATTTGTGAATCGCAATTAATTAGTAAAAATTTTGTTTGATAGGCGCCATAATAAAGCGCTAGGCTTTTGATTAAGGCTAACGCTAGAAAGTATGGTGCAAAAGTGATAAAATTCCAAACTCCGAGCCTTTATGTAAAGTGACCCGTTTGAGTGGAGAGTTTTTAACTAGCTTTTAGATTCGCATCAAATACGCCTGTCTAATCGAACTTTAAGACTTTTTTCAGAATTGGGAACTTAATGTGGCGATATTACGTCCTCAACCTGCTGAAAATATTTTATACAAGAAGTTACTGAATATAAGATTTTTATATTTGTAGAAAGCAAAAAGCACCTGGACGTGTGACCGTGTTTCCACTCCAAGCGCTTTCTGTTCTCAACTTACTCCTCACACACTCCTATATAATAGAGTGTTTTTAAAATAAAACAAGTAATGCTGGTGACACTTTCCTAACTGCACATTCAGAAACCGAGTTTCTTATAATAACCTACACCAAAAAACCGAATCTCAAACAGAAACCCGGTTTCTTTAGTTTAAATAAAATACAAAAAGCGCCTGGACGTGTGACCGTGTTTCCACTCCAGACGCTTTATGTATTTTCAACTTACTCCTCACACACCCCTATAGAATACTCTGGTTTTTTTCAAACCGCAAGTGCTGTACATGACAGTTTTAAAATTGGCTAATGGAGTTAGGTGTTAGGAGTTAATGTATAAAATGCCTAATCCCTGTGAACACCATTATCAAACCCAGTTCATTCGCAGCTTTGATAGAATCTTGATCACGAACACTGCCACCAGGTTGAACAATAGCTTTAATTCCAGCAGAAGCAGCAGTACGCACCGAGTCATCAAACGGAAAGAACGCATCACTGGCAAGGAATGCATTTTCGGCGCCACTTCCAGCTTGTTCAAGAGCAATTTTCACAGAACCAACGCGATTCATTTGTCCGGCGCCAATACCAAGGGTAGTATAGTCGCGTGCGATGACGATGGCGTTTGATTTAACGTGTTTACAAACTTTCCAAGCAAATAATAATTCTTCGAGTTCTTGTTCAGATGGTTTTTTCTCGGTGACGACATTCCATTTACTTGTGTCCGCAATAATATCATCGGCGCCTTGAACCAGAAAACCACCCGCAACAGCTTTGATAGTTTGCTTCGGTCCTGTGAGCAAGTCAGGTACAATTAATACCCTCACATTTACCTTTTTTGCCAATATCTCTTGTGCTTCGTTATCACACCCTGGTGCAACTACACATTCTAAGAATATTTTTGTTAACTCAGTAGCAGTTGCCGCATCAATTGGTTGGTTAAGTGCCACAATTCCACCGAACGCGGATACTGCATCAGCGTTATAAGCTTTTGTATATGCTTCGTGGATTGTATTCCCAATAGCGGTACCACAAGGATTAGTATGTTTAATGATTGTCGCAGCAGGTTTATCGGTAAATTCAGCGATAATTTGGCGTGCAGCTTCCAAATCAACCAAATTATTGTAGCTAAGTTCCTTTCCTTGAAGTTTACTCGCTGCTGCCCATCCAGTTGCGGTGCTACCAGTTTGATACCATCCTGCTTGTTGATGTGGGTTTTCTCCGTAGCGTAAAGCTTGAATTTGCTTGCCGGAAATACTGTAGTGTTGTGGTACTGTCTCTGTAGAAGTTAGATTAGCAAGATATTCTGATATGGCTTGGTCGTAACTCGAAGTATGCAAAAATCCTTTGAGCGCGCACTTTTGACGAAACTCTAACGATGAGGCGCCATTTTGTCGTAATTCTTGTAGATACTCATTATATTGAGCGGGGTCACATAATACAGTTAAATGAGCAAAGTTTTTGGATGCTGCTCTTAACATTGCAGGGCCACCAATATCAATTTGCTCTACAGCATCAGCTAGACTAACACCAGGTTTAGATATAGTCTCTTCAAAAGGATAAAGATTTACTACAACCAAATCAATAGGGCGAATTTGATTTTCTTCCAAATCTGTTACATCCTGGGGAATGTCACGACGTGCTAATATGCCACCGTGAATGCGTGGATGTAGTGTTTTAACTCTTCCACCTAAAATTTCGGGTGAACCAGTATAATCAGCGACTTTAGTTACTGGTAAACCTGCATCCTTTAAAGCTTTAGCGGTTCCTCCACTGCTAACTATATCAAAGCCAAATTCTTCCACTAAACTTTTTGCTAGGTCGATTAAACCTGTTTTATTCGATACACTCAGCAGTGCTAGAGGCGCCATAATTCTCAAGCTTCCTTTGTCAAATTTAAATTAGGAGCAAAGAATATTTTACAGAAGTTAGGTTACTGTGGTTTTTTTTGCTGATTTTTGGCGCCGTTGTTATCATCATTTGTTGCTTTAGCGTCTTGGCAACAACCACCATCATCCCAATCATCACCATGATTATGATTACGGTTGCAAATCTTAACGTTCCCTTTAGCTGTTTTGTCGATATCAGACATGGCTAAATATTACCTACTGTTGAGATGCACAATGCCAAGTATAAACGATAAACGGCAATTAGCGGCAATTAACGGCAACCTGGCAACGGATGATAAACGGATGTAACGGATAAGTTACTCGTGAAATCAACTATCCGTTACATCCGTTGTATCCGTTGCAAGATTTTGACCCCCCGAATTCGCGTTTTTGTAGGGGGGGGATTTATAATTTATTTGCAGGCAATAGCATATTATCGACTATTTGTTCGCGTAATTCTTTAGAAGAATAGTTTTCGCCGGATATACACTCTAATAATAGATCATTGGCGTAGATGTAATCATACAAAAGTTTGACATCTTCTGCATCTAGGTCAACTTGATAACCGACATCAAGATACTTTAACATTACTTGTCGTAAATCTTCTGCCCATTGTTGCCAGTTTGAAGCAGAAGCTGTACTCAATGGACAGCGTTGTTGAAAATTGATTAAAGCTTCAGTCAAAAGATTATTATTTATTTCTTGTGCTTTTTCGATTGCTTCGCTTAATTTTTCGGCAATGTCAACCTCTACGTCTTCACCAATCTTTAACATTTTACTGGTAAAGTCTTTTTTGTTAAAACTGGTATATTTTTGACGAGTCACATCATTTGACATATCCTCAGCTAAAGCATGAATTGCTACTAGTCGAGAAATAAGTAAACTTCTTGGTTGTGGAGGAGTTAATTGACGACGTTTGATATTAAAGTTTCTGATGTCAGTTGCAAAGTCAGCAAAAATCGCGCGTTCGATTTCGAGATTATTACTAATATATAAATCTACATCTAAATCAATTGCTAGATAGTAAGCTCTCCAACCACTCGAACTAACACCTGATGCAGTTGTCATTCTATCTAACCAACTTAGCATATTCTGCAAAGCCGGACTATCTTTGACTATATTATTAACACATCTAAACATGAGCTTGAGAAATTCGTCAGCACTGCTTAAACGTTCCGTAACCAGAACAAATACTTCTCTCCATTGCTTTGCTGTGAGATTTTTTTCTACAAAGTTCTTTAGAAACTCTTGCTCACGATTTTCTACTACATATTCCGCAGCAAAATATTCTTGAAATGTCAAGTGTGAAAACGAATATATATTTTTAGCTTGCTGAATTAATAGTCCATAGTTAGATTCAATCAGTTTTAATATTTGCTGTGAGTCTATTTCAGTGGTAATATTTTGCATGAAGTCAGAAATTTGCTCTAGCAGTTCCCACTGATGCCATAACACTTTTGAAGGTTTATTATCTAAACCTTGATAAGCGATTTGGCTGAACATATTAATTTTTCGTTGCCGAGATATATTAAAGCTGCTTCTACGCTCGATTCGACGACTAGCATCCCATTTTTTTAATAGTGTGTCTACTGCGTCGTTATAAATTGCATAACGATTTAATGAAAAGTCATAGGTATTTTCAAAAGTTAAACACAGAATTGTTAACAGTAAGGGATTTGTTGCTAACTCTTTGACTGCTTCGTTGTCTTGCAACTTTTTTAAAAACACATCGCAAGTTTCTGCTTCACCTCTTTCTCTAAACCAGTTGCAAGCAAACGCTTCTATTTCAGCGCGCTCAAAATCAGCTATTTCAACTTCGGTAAAGTCATTAAATACATAATCTGAAGCTGTGGTACGACAGATGATTATAAAACGGTTATCGGGATATGTATTAACTAAATTATCAATTTCTCTATATATATTGTAAATATTTTCGTTATTTTTATCAGCTTTTACCTCGTCTAAACCATCAAGCAAAATAAAGCACTTTCCATTGTGCAATAGTTCACGCACTTTAGATTCTGAGTTTGGTATCCTGTTAGTAAATTCTTTGATGACTACATTTGTTAAACTACCAAATGGCTCATCATAAATATCTCGTAAACGAATATATATTGGTATAATTTTATCATCACTTTCTCCTGTAGAGAAATTCATTGCCAGGTATTTTAAAAATGTAGTTTTACCTGCTCCTGGTTTACCAAGAACCATTAGCTTTCTGTAGCGCATTACAGCTTCTAATGCTGGAATATGCGTTTCGTTGCCAGAAAATGGTAATCGCCTATAGCTAGGGTTTTCTTCTGGAATTGAGTCAAAACCATCTAGTAACAAATTTATTGTTTGTTGTCGGCGCCCTTGAATGTTTTTGAGTATTTGAAATTTTACATAAATATTATTTATCGATACTGGTTCGTTCATATCCAATATCCTCATTGTGCTACATTTTCGAGCTAAATGATTCCAGTAGGGTGCTAGCCAATCTTGCGCTAAGTCTGTATGAGCAAATTGTCTAACAGCTTCTTGGTAAGAAGACTGCTCTAATAAAACTTGGCAAAAGTAATTAAGATTTTTTTCTAAAGTTTTCGGTGGTTCTGTACTATTAAAGAAAGACCTTATTGTTCTTTCAGCTATTAAATTTTCGGACTCACTATCAATTTCTTGTTTAAAAGCATTATTTAATCTATTTATCAACGAACGAGGCGAACTACCAAACTTTTCTGAGTACGCCTGCTTTAACAGCTTAAAAATTTCCGGATGAACTGGAATAGCTGCCATTTCTAACTCCTGTGTTTTTAGCATAATTATTAACCTAATATAAAGAATCTAAAGGACATCAAGCTATATAAAGCAATACAATTAACTATAGAAACCTGAAAAACCCGGTTTCTTAATCTCATATTGTAGCCAAAAAATGTGACAATATCCCCAATTGCCGCAGAATGCCGCTAATTGCCGTTAATTACTTTTAATATTGAAAAAGCTATTTGTAAAAACTATAAAAATTGATTATATCTATAATTTGAATCAATAAAATAAATTGCTATATTAAATACATATACCACGTTTCTACATCTCGGCGCCTCTATGGTTAAATAGGCATTTGTATTAAATTTATCAGGGTAATATCAGTAATTGCTGCATAAGAGTGTGAAGTTTAGAAGTATAAGAAGTATAGTTACCTGTAATAACCATGAGCAACCAGGAAGATATACGCACGACTCCACCCGGTTGGCAATTAGAACGCACCATGACGGGGCACAATGGATTGATTAGTCGAGTTGAATGGGCACCTAATGGTAAGATGTTGGCCTCACCGTCGTTTGACCGAAGTATAAAACTTTGGGATTTAGATACTGGTGAGTGCATCCACACACTCAAGGGTCACGATGGACGAGTATGGGCTGTCGCTTGGTCTCCAGATAGTAAACTTATAGCTTCTGGGTCAACTGATAATACTGTCCGATTATGGCATACAGGTACAGGTGAACTAAGGCATAAGTTTGATGTACATGGTGGTACCTGTTTAAATATGGCATGGTCTCCTGACAGCGAGTTAATAGCGGCTGGTGGAATTGGAGACAATTGGTCGATAATAATTGGGCATGTCAAAACGCAAAAAAGCCAAGTTCTTGAAGGACACACTGGACAGGTAAATAGTGTGGCATGGTCTCCTGATGGGAATATACTGGCATCTGTTTCTCACGATACGACGGTTCGTTTGTGGAACAGAGAAACTTTAGAACTTAAAAAAATCTTGACAGGACACGACGCTGATGTTCATAGTGTTAATTGGGCGCCTGATGGAAATTTGCTAGCAACCGCTTCGCTTGATAACACTATTCGTCTATGGAATCCTCACACAGGACAAACAATATTTATATTAGAAGGACATACAGCATCAGTTAACTGCGTTGAATTTTCGTATGATGGCAAGTTTTTGGCTTCTAAATCTTCTGATGGGACTGTGCGTTTATGGCGGTGCGACACATGGGAGACAGTGACAATATTATCTGAGGAAACTTTTAAGTCTTTGCCGTTTGGACTTGCTTTTCACCCAACGCAACCAATATTGGCAACTTTAGGAGAAGCTGATATTGCAATTAGGATTTGGAAACTTGACGAAGAAGCTTTACTTAATCAGTCTCCTGCAAATCCCTCTGATTTATATAGAAATGCCAAAGTCATATTAGTCGGTGAAAGTGGTGTAGGTAAATCTGGTTTAAGTTTGGTGTTGACAAATAAACAGTTTCGTCCTACAGAATCTACTCATGGTCGCTATGTTTGGACTTTTGACCGAAAGGAATTGAATTTAAGCGATAATCGTAAAGAATTACGAGAAATACTATTATGGGACTTGGCGGGACAACCTGGTTATCGTTTAATTCATCAACTGTATTTAAATGAGTTAGCAGTAGCGCTGATAGTTTGTGATGCCCGTAGCGAAACAGACCCCTTTGCTGGAGTATACTATTGGAACCGCGCGTTACGGCAAGCTGAAAAATTACAGGGAGATTCGGCGCCGAAGTTAAAAAAGTTTTTGGTTACTGCTCGTGCAGATAGAGGTAGCGTTAGCGTAACCCCTGCACGTATCAATGAAGTAGTTGAAAAGCTGGGACTAGATGGTCATTTTGAAACTAGCGCCAAAGAAGGATGGAATATCAGAGAACTAGCACAGGCAATTTGTCAAGCTGTGGAATGGGACAATCTACCACAAGTAATTTCTACAGAACTATTTCAAAGAATCAAAGTTTTTTTGATACAAGAAAAACAGGAGGAAAGATTATTATCTCCGGTAGATGATTTATTTCGTTCTTTTGTCAAAACTTTAGATGACTCGAATTCTAAACAAACACGTCAAGAATTTGATACTTGTATACGACTCGTTGAGTCACGCGATTTAATTAGGAGACTAAGTTTTGGTAATCTTGTACTGCTACAGCCCGAATTATTAGACGCTTATGCCTCAGCAATAATTAACGCTGCCAAAGAGCAACCAGAAGGTTTAGGTTGTATTGCTGAAGATTCGGTGCTTGCAGGCAAGTTTCGGATGCCTTCTTCTGAGCGCATAAAAGATAAACAACAAGAAAAATTACTATTAATTGCCACAGTTGAAGAATTATTCGCTCGTGAAATAGCTTTACGCGAACAAAGCGACACAGGCCCTTTATTAGTATTTCCTTCTCAAATGACTCGCGAATGGCCTCTAGCGCCTGACCCTGAAGGAAAAGCTGTAATATTAGGATTTGAGGGGGCAATAGTAGGTATATATACGACATTAACAGTACGTTTATCGAGAAGCGCATTTTTTAAGTGTAAAGAAATGTGGAAAAATGCCGCCATCTTTGAAGCGCAAGTTGGTGGAGAGTGTGGAATATGGTTACGACACATTGGTAATGTAGATGAAGGGAAAGCAGAATTAACGCTTTTCTTTAAACCAGAAGCAAGCGAACAAACACGACTACAATTTGAAGAGTACGTACATACCCACTTAAAACGTCGCGCTTTGCCGGAAACTATTCAGCTTAGACGAATACTAGTATGTACTCAATGTGGCGCCTCTGTAAATGAATCGCATGTAATACTAAGAAAAAAACGTGGTTTTGATTGGATTAATTGTAGCGTCTGTGATGCCAGAATATCTTTACTTGATGGTGATAGTAGTTTCAGTAGTCAGCGTGCTGAAATTCCACAAATTATAAAAATGGATATAGCTGCTGATAAAGGACGCGAAATTGAAACGGCAACTTCTATAATTAAAGGCAAAGAAGCTACAAATGATTTTGATGTATTTCTATCTCACAATAGTAAAGATAAACCTTTTGTAGAAAGAATAGCCGAGCTTTTACGGCAGCGCGGTTTAAACCCTTGGCTAGATAAAGCAGAAATTCCTCCAGGAATGTCATTTCAAAAATATATAATCAATGGAATTAAACAATCAAAATCGGCGGCTGTTTTCATTAGTACTAATGGTTTAGGAGATTGGCAAGAGCAAGAGCTACTAATTCTCAACAACCGCAGAGTCAAAAAAAATCTACCTATAATTCCCGTTTTATTACCAGGTCTTAATGTGATACCAGAGGAACCGAATGTACTACTATTTTTCAGTGAATTAAACTGGATAAATTTTAATGAAAATGTTGACGAGCTAGAACCTTTGGAAAAGTTAATACAGGGAATTAAAGGTTTATATAAAGACTAAAATCCGAGAAACCCAGTTTCTGATTTCTATAACTTCTACCAATAATTATTTTTATGGCTAAACACGACGCACCCAAGTTAAAGAAAATATCTGTCAACTTGCCTTTTGGTATTGGGGGGACAGAATGGGAACCAGATGTCAGCGAAGCGAAAGCTGCTTGGTCGTTATATGTTGAACTCGTTACACGTATTGCTATTCAACCTTTGAGTATTGAACAAGACCAAGGTTTGCTTCGCGAAGCGCTTACATCTTTACACAGTTTGTTTGCGACCACACGTCAAATTTTACGTGAAGCTGGGCCTGGTGTTGGCGCCTCAAAACAGTCAGTAGGTGCCATTGCTATTGCCGTACTCAACCGGGGTTTACGACCGTTTTTATCCAAATGGCATCCTTTATTACAAGCTTGGGAAGCTTTGAGGGCGCCTGACGTTAACCCTGTAGAATATGAGCGTAGTTGGGAAAAAGAAGAACAATTACGACACGAGTTAGAATTGCTTAGGCAAGATATAGAGCAATATGCCATTGCGCTATCTGTCATTGCAGGTGTTGATTATTATCAGTAGATTAGGAACGGGCAGGGATGCCCATTCCACAAGAGTTATGTTGTAAATAAATAAGTAAATGAATAAATATATTGAACCATTAGAAGAATATAGCGGTGAAAATAAAGCAATATTTTTAGCAGGGGGAATAAGTAATTGCCCGGATTGGCAAGCAGAAATAGTAGAATTACTGAAACCTAATTCTTTGACAATATTAAATCCTCGGCGCCATAATTTCCCCATTCATGACTCAGATGCTTCTGTTAAACAAATAGAGTGGGAACACAAACACCTGCGACTCGCACACACAATACTCTTTTGGTTCCCCCAAGAAAGTATATGCCCAATTGCACTTTATGAGTTAGGCGCCTGGTCAATGACCGATAAACCTATATTTATTGGGATGCATCCAAATTACCCAAGAAGGCAAGATGTGGAAATTCAAACGAAATTAGTACGTCCTGAAATCAAAATTGTTTATTCTTTAGAAGAATTAGCACAGCAAATCTTATCTTCGTAAAATGACATTAGAAGCTATTACAGTTCCACCACAAACGAAGCAAACTCCTATGCAACAAATTATTATGCTGCATGGGTGGGGCGCCAATGCTGAAGATTTAGTATCGTTGGCGCCTTATTTGAATTTACCTGATTACCAATTTATTTTTCCGAATGCACCATTTCCTTACCCCTATTCCCCTGGTGGTAGAGCGTGGTACGACTTAAGGTCAGATAATATGTATAAAGGATTACCGGAGTGTGAAGAAATATTAAGACAGTGGATACTCTCTTTAGAAGGAAGTACCTCAGTGCCGTTATCAAGGACAATTTTAAGTGGTTTCTCACAAGGGGGTGCAATGACTTTGGATGTAGGTTCAAAACTGCCTCTGGCTGGTTTAGTGTCTATAAGCGGTTATTGGCATGAGATGAAAACCAGTAGTAATGATATTAATGACATGAATCGGGCATCGACTTTAATAATGCATGGCAAGCAGGACTCTGTAGTTCCACTTGCTGCGGCAGTAAAAGCGCGAGAAGCCCTTCTGGCATTAGGTGTTGAGGTAGAATATAAAGAGTTTGATGCCGAACATGAAATCAATGTAGAAATGTTAGAAGTATTACGGAACTTTATTTTAAAAACACTTCCGCTATCGTAGTTACAGAATTTTTACAAAATCGCGTACAAATCCGGATAAAATTCACGAAAATCATCGCATTGAGTGAGTAATATATATTGGGTGGGTTAATTAAAGTAACCAACCGTTTCCTGATTGCGAATGCAGAAACTGGGAGGGGCAAGCATAATGAAGACTTTAAGCATTTCTAAAAATCAAATTGCTACCATGACTGCACAAGATGTGGAAACACTAGCTACACGTCTTGAACAGGATAACTATGGTAACGCTTTCGAGGGGTTGAACGATTGGCACTTACTACGTGCTGTTGCGTTTCAGCGTCCTGAGTTGGTTGAGTCCTACGTCCACCTTTTAGATTTAGAACCCTACGACGAAGCGTAATAATGTAGAGACTGTACATTTACAGTCTCCTCCTTTCACACGATGCAACCAAAATTTCAACGTCGAGTTCTTATAGGTGTTGGTGGTGGTATTGCTGCTTACAAGGTTTGCGAAGTTGTTTCTACACTTTTCAAACAACGAATAGAAATAAGAGTCATTCTTACTAATTCCGCGCAGCAGTTCGTTACACCCTTAACATTCGCAACGCTATCACGTCATCGTGCTTACACCGATGATGATTTTTGGCAGTCTAACAACCCACGTCCCTTACATATTGAGCTAGGGGAGTGGGCAGATATTTTTTTAATAGCACCTCTAACTGCCAACACTACCGCGAAGTTAGCTCAGGGAATGGCAGATAATTTGCTAACCAACACTGTACTTGCTTCCAAGTGTCCCATATTATTGGCGCCTGCCATGAATACCGACATGTGGGAACAAGTTGCTGTACAGAGAAATTGGCAAATGCTTTTAACTGACCAACGCTATCACAGTATAGACACCACATCAGGGTTACTAGCTTGTGACCGAGTTGGTAAGGGTCGGATGGCAGAACCCAAAGAAATTGTTTCTTACATTCAATCTTTATTACATACCTCTGGCAAACGTGACTTGGTAGGCAAAAATATTTTAATTAGTGCGGGTGGTACTCGTGAGTTTTTTGACCCAGTAAGATTTATTGGTAATCCGTCTACTGGCAAAATGGGGTTAAGTTTAGCTGTTTCGGCTTTACATCGAGGTGCCAATGTTACGCTTGTACATGGAGTATCTTCTTTACAAGTGCCACCAGAAATGAAAGCAATACCAATAGTCACAGCAGAGGAAATGCGGCAAGTAATGCTGCAAGAATTACTTAATTCTGATGTTATAATTATGTCAGCTGCTGTCGCTGATATGAAACCCCGTGATTATAATTCTGAAAAACTACCCAAAAAAGCACTACCAGAAAATCTAGCATTGGCGCCAGTACCTGATATCATCTCAGAGTTAGCGCAGTACAAACAGCCACATCAAAAGTTGATTGGATTTGCCGCACAAACAGGAGATATTGTTACTCCAGCATTAGATAAACTACATCGTAAAAAATTAGACGCTATCATCGCAAACCCAGTAGATAAGAAAGACAGCGGATTTGGGAGCGATAACAATCAAGCTATATATATAGATAAAAACAACCAAATAGAAATACCATCTTGTTCCAAACTAGAAATGGCGCATCACATATTTGATATTATTAATCATCATTTAATTCATCATAATTAACTTCAAAACTTTGTCCATCCACTGTAACTTTATCACCCTCAGCCAATTGGCGCTTACGTCGGGTTTCAAGCTCTCCATTAACCTCGACTTCACCACCTTGAATCATCACCTTAGCTTGTCCTCCGGTCGCAGCTACTCCCATTAACTTTAAAAACTGGTCAAGTTTAATCATCGCTCTCAATAACTCTCTCTCTGTGTCTCCGTGTCTCTGTGGTAAAAATCCACGTTGTGTAGAGACGTTACATGTCGCGTCTCTACATTTGGGTATTTATTCCACTAATTTTAATTTCGTTTAACTGATTTATGATAACATCGGCGCCTTTTACATGGTCGGGTTTATTTATCCAGGTAATACCAATACACCCAGCAGCACCAGCATTTCTTGCCATCTGCATATCACCAATTGCATCACCTACCATTAAAGTAGCACTGCTTTCTACCCCCAGTTGTTCACAAGCTTGTAAAAATAACCTAGGGTCGGGTTTGCCCACTCCACCATCTACACCCATAGAAAGCTGAATATATTTACTCAACTCGTTAGCTTTTACAAATTCACGCACCTCTTTAGTTGTTGCTGCTGAAAGAATAGCAAGCTTTAAACCCGCTTGCGACAAATTTTCTAGTACCTGTAAACTACCTGGGAATAAGGGTGAAGCTGTTTGTCCCATATACTTATCAGCTTCATCTAACGAAGAACGTGCGATAGAAACAGACTCATGCCAACTTCTACCGGTTTCTGCAATGTAAGCTGCTGCTGCAACTTCAGTATCGCGTCTACTTGCAACAGAAATTAACCCTGCGGGGTCAAGAGTATTATTATTAACACCAAATGCCATTAATAATGGTTCCCCAGTACCAGGTATTTGGGCATCTATAATACGCGCACAGCGTTTTGCCAAGAGTAATAAATGTGACTCTGAATCTTCTAACGTGCCGTTCTTATCAAATAAAATTGCCTGAATATTAGTGAAGGTGACTTCCCTGCATCTAATGTCAACCATGTTTGTCATGACCGCATGTACGAACCTGATACTAGTAGAATATTACAACTAGTTTGCGACAAAATTCTTAACTCATATTGATTGATGGCAAAGTCTCAGGTATGGTTACTAAAGTGCTAAATATTATAAATTAAGTACATTAGTTTTATTTTCTGTAAAAGCCTGTGAATTCTGATATTGCTAAAGAACTCGAATCAACAGAAGTTGAGGACCTTGATGTCGAAGAACAACAAGGTAAAATTTGGGGTAACTTAGAAGATTACCTGCGAAGATTTTCTAAACTTGTTGAAAATGTTACAGAAGCGGCAAATTTAACCGAAACTGACTCACCCTCTGAAATGGCGCCAATTTATGCAAGTCAAATTGCTCAAGCGCTGAGTATCACTGAAAGTAACGCGCATATCTGGAGAAAGCGGTGGCTAAATTTGGGTTGGATAGAACCAACTCCCGACAAAAAGAGGGGTTGCTACCAGGTTACAGAAGAAGGGCACCTGCGACTTAAAGATTGGGCAGAAAAAGCTGCATCGGAAACGGGTAAGGAATTGTGGTTGACTATTCCCCGCAGCAACTCCAAAAAAGCAGCAGAACTTTTGGTTAAATACATTGACACTCAACAACTCAAAGAAATTTATCAACTTGTAGGGGAATCACTTGGCTAAAAGAAACCAGGTTTCTTCAAGAAACCTGGTTTCTATATCAACCAGCAGGTAAATAAACGGTAAAAGTACTACCTTTACCCAGTTCGGAAACTACTTCAATTTTTCCACCGTGGGTTTCAACGATGCGACGCGATAAGTGTAACCCTAAACCGCTACCTGCACGCTTATGTTTTCCTTGTCGAAATCTTTCAAAAAGGTGTGGAAGGTCTTCTTCGGCAATACCGTAACCAGTATCTGAAACTTCCAGTACTACCCATTCTTTATCATCAGGTAATTCACTGTTAGATTTACCACTAGATTTACTACGATAAAGGCGAACATCAATACTACCTAGGTCTGTAAATTTGATGGCATTGCCAATTAAATTACCAACAACTCGTCGCAGTTCCAAGCGGTCACCAATAACAGATAGTTCATTAACAGGATGTTCTTCTTCTTTACCAGTGTCTATTTTGATAGTGAAATTTTTCTCGTGTGCGAGTGTATTGAGTTCTTGTACTACTTCTTGAACTATTTCTAAGAGGTTATAGCTTTCAAACCTCATGGTCTTTTGCCCAGCTTCAAAGCGTGAGACTTCAAGAAGGGTGTTTACCATCTCTAATAAATTATGGTTGCTGCGAAGCATTGCACTTACTGCTTGTTTCATTTCATCCGATGTTGGACAAAATATATCTTGCAGAAATAAATTTAGCATTCGGTCGGCTGCAACGAGCGGTGTTCGTAAATCGTGAGTCAAACGTGATACAAAATCTTCCCGTGCGCGTGCCATTGCTCGTTGTGCGTCTAAACTATGCTTTAAGCGCAACAAAGACCTGACTCTTGCCATTAACTCATCTTGGTCGAATGGTTTGCGAATAAAATCATCGGCGCCTGCATCGAGTCCTTCTACAACACTAGCATCGTTAAATGCAGTCAATAGCAAAATTGGAATGTATGGTGTTGAACTGCTACGAATTCGACGTGTAACTTCATAACCATCCATTAACGGCATCATCACGTCAAGCAATATTAAATCTGGTGGTGATTCTTCGACATATTGAAGTGCAGCGGCGCCGTCAGCTACCAAGTCAATCTCATAACCTTCAACTTCTAAAATCGTTTGAAGCAAGATGAGGTTATCGGGAGTGTCATCGACGGCGAGAATGCGGTCTTTAGTTATATCATCAGAAAGCATAATTTATCACTTGACTTTTTAACTAAAAATAATATTTTTAAATATTGCCTTATTTTTAGGTGTAAACCTATGGTCATGTCTTCTATCAAATGGCTTATGCCTTTTTATTTATCCTCTATCGGAAGAACGGGTTCAAACATCTGACTGTGTGGAAATGTTCTTTTTTGTTACAAAATTATCCATTAATTTAGCATCCTCGGCACCATTACTACAAACTTGACGAGGTATTTCAACACGAAATGTAGAGCCATGTCCCAACTGACTTTCAACATAAATTGTACCTGACATCATATTAACAAGCGCTTTCACAATTGCTAATCCTAAACCTGTACCTGGATATTCTCTGTTAATAGCTTGGTCGATTTGCCGAAACACCTCAAATATATTATCTATTTCGTTACTATCTATACCAATACCCGTATCATGAACCGAAATTGCAATTCTGTTTTCGTTAACAGGTTCAACTTCAATGTTAATTCCTCCAACTTTTGTAAACTTAATTGCGTTGGAGAGTAAATTCGCTAATATTTGCTTGACTCGAAGCGGGTCACTATAAACAATTGAGTCATCTAGTTTATTTGTAACAGACAAAGACAGCTTTTTCATGGAAGCTTGCGCCATCATTTCTCCAGCTGTACTGTTAACCACGGTTAATATATCATATATTTGGGGCTTCAATTCGAGTTGCCCTGATTCAATTTTAGAAAAATCCAACACCTCGTTCAGCAAACCTAACAAATGCTTACCATTATTGAGGATACGTTGAACCATATCGCGTTGAGGGTCAGAAAGTGCGCCAAACTTGGGACGCAGTAAGAATTGTGAAAACCCAATAATGGCATTCATTGGTGTGCGTAATTCGTGCGAAATTGTGGCGAGAAATTTTGACTTGAGTTGCGACGCTTCTTTTAGTTTAATGTTTTGCTGCTGAATCAGCTTTTGTTGTTGTTCTAATTCTTGATTTTTTTGAACTAATATTTTATTACTTTCGCGTAGTTGTAGCATTGCTTGTTCGGCTTGCATTTCGGCGCGATAGACTCGAATAGCATTCCGTAACACTTGAGCTAACGTTTCTGATGATACTTGTGACTTAGAAAGATAATCATTGGCACCTGCCTTCATCAACTCAACTGCAATCAGCTCATCACTTTGTCCAGTTAGCACAACCAAAGGAACCTGGATATTTTCTGCACGCAGTTGAGAAATTAGCGTCAAACCATCTCCGTCTGGTAAGCGATAGTCGAGAAAAATACAGTCGTATGAGTTCTTATGAACTAATTTAATTGCTCCGGAGCAAGTATCTACCTCTGACAAAACAGCTAGTACACCCGCATTATAAAGCGCGCGGCGTACTGTTATCCGATCAACTTCGTCATCATCTACAACTAGTATTTTTAGCGTTTCTTCCATTCTTACTTGATTGGCTCACTTAAATTAGTACATTAATAAATTAATGATTACTAAGGCATCTCGCATAGCATCCAGTAACTATTTAATGTAGCCATTAGTTGAGTGAAACTAGCGAAAGTCACTGGTTTCAGAAGATAACCAGCGATATTCAAGTTATATGCTTCTAATCGGTCTTTGTCTTGATTTGAAGTCGTCATTACTACTACAGGTGTTGCACGAAGCTTTTGGTCAGACCGTAATTCCTGTAAAAATTCAATGCCACCCATTTTAGGCATATTCAAGTCGAGTAACACTAGGCGCCTTTCAGCAGGCATTTTGGTGTCGCTAGTATCCCTTAAAATTTCAAGAGCTTCATAGCCATTGCTGGCCGTAAAAATAGGATTCTTTATATTTGCTTTCTTAAATGCCCGTCTTACGTTCATTACATCAACTTCGTCATCCTCCACAAGTAGTACATTGATGGTTTGTTCTGGCATGGTCTTTCAACTCAAAATAGTATTATTCTGCTTTTAGTAGATAATGTTAGCAAACACTGATACAAAGTCATTTAGTTTTAGCTGACTAAACTATCGTACCTCTAGCACAGATTGCTACTTATTCAGTATACACGCTAAGAAGTGTTAAATTAAATACATATATTTAGTTATAAACGAATTATAAATGATTTATGCTTATTTTGGTTTCATTCGATAGTATAAGCTTAAAACCAGATAAAACAACATCTTAATAAGCTATAAATTATACACGTGTAAACAAACAGAAACCGGGTTTCTAAGCAAAATAGTCATTTTGTTGCAAGTTATGACAAAGAAACCCGGTTTCTGAAATAAAAATATTTGACATAATTAAACAAAGAGTTGCATTATTAAATCATGAATATGAGGGATATTACCATATACCTAGAGCTAGATTTGCATTATCGAGAGTAGCAATAGTGCCAGATGCCCGTTACTTCCATTGGTGGATGCTTTATAGGGAGAATATCATCTATCTTTAGGGTTGAAAAATCATAAAAGAAATAGAGGCAAAAATCAGTTTGTAGCTGATGTCATTAAATTAGAGAGAGTATAGAAATGAGCGAAATAAGTATAGTATTAATTGAAGACCATGATTTAACCCGGATGGGGTTAAAGGCTGCGCTTCAGTCCAACAATGGACTTGAAGTCATTGGTGAAGCAGGCAATGCGACCAAGGGTCTAAAATTATTAGAGGCCGCAAAACCTGACGTAGCGGTAGTTGATATTGGATTGCCCGACATGGACGGGATAGAGTTAACGCGAAGATTTCGTGCGTTTCAACACGAAAGCGGAGATACTTCCACAAAGATTCTAGTATTAACAATGAATCATAGCGAAGATACTGTATTAGCGGCATTTGCAGCGGGTGCAGACTCTTACTATATGAAAGACACTAGTATTGATAAGTTAACAGAGGCAATTCATGCGACTTATTCAGGTAACTCATGGATAGACCCAGCAATTGCCAACGTGGTGCTACGGCAAATGCGTCATGTATTACCCGAAAACGAAGTAGCGAGCCAAACAAAGACAGTTAAAATAGAAGCACTCGATAGTGAGTACGAGCAAGTACTAGAGACTTACCCGTTAACACAGCGCGAATTAGAAATATTAGAGTTGATTGTAGCTGGATGTAGCAACGGGCAAATTGCCGAAAAGCTGTATATTACCGTAGGTACAGTTAAAACTCACGTTCGTAATATTCTCAATAAACTCTGCGCTGATGACCGTACACAAGCAGCAGTGCGTGCATTACGTTCTGGTTTAGTAGCATAGATGTTGTATGAGAGGAGGTTTAATCAAAACTTAAATAACATCGTTTTTTGGCATTTATAATAAACATATTTCATTTACAAATCTTGTAGAAACGTGATTAATCACATCTCTACAACATTTGTGATTGGTGCCTAATGGGATTATACCGATATGTTTATTCAATTTGACTGGCTAGATACTTCTAAAGGTTTGTTATACATTATCACTGTTGATAGATGCATATAAAGTTTGCGGTTGATACTATTAAATCAATGTAGAGGAACATAGAAGTTTAGAGGAAAAAGAAATGAATCTTTTAGCATGGATTGTATTAGGTATTATTGCAGGTGCGATAGCTAAAGCTATTTATCCAGGGCGCCAAGGTGGCGGCATACTTGCAACAATGATTTTGGGTATAATAGGTGCATTTCTAGGAGGTAGTTTAGTTACCTTCTTCGAGACGGGGACGCTACAGTTAACAGCCGCAACACTCAGCATACCTGGTTTAGTAGTAGCAGTAATCGGCGCCTTGGTTGCAATTTTCCTTTGGGGTCTATTTACTCGCAGCAATGCAGTATAATAAGTAAATATACAGTTTTAATCGATAGTAATAATTGATTTAGTTTCCAAGTGAGATAAGCGGTTGTTAACAGAAGGAAATATTGCAATAGGGTACAACTTAAACCGTTGTACCCATAATTTATTTGTAGCAAAAACCAAATATGAAAATAGAACAATCAAAAAAAGGAATATGGTCAAACGAGCTAAATGACATTATAAGAGGCGCCTGCGGTGGGTTTTTATTTGGTATACCGTTGCTTTATACAATGGAAGTATGGTGGATAGGGTCATTAGCACAACCGCCAATGACATTAGTGGCACTTATCATAACTTTTTTTGTTGTATATCTACTCAACCGTACCGAAGGTTTCCGTAAGTACCAAAAAAGTAACAGACCATATGAAGCGGTCGTAGATACAGTTGAAGCAATGGCTATTGGCATAATTTGCGCGACATTTATGTTAATACTATTGCGCGAATTAACATTTGATAACTTTTTAAAAGAGTCTATTGGTAAAATTGTATATGAAAGCGTTCCATTTACGCTTGGTGTTGCGCTATCAAATCAGTTCTTAGCAGGAGATAAAAAAGGTAATTCTTCGACTACAGATAAGCAAACAAATAATCAAGATGATTTACATGCTACTTTAAGTGATATTGGTGGAACATTAATAGGTGCCACAGTAATAGCGTTTAATATTGCACCAACAGACGAAATACCAATGTTGGCAGCGGCAGCTTCACCACATTGGCTATTAGCGGTGATTGTCACATCTTTATTATTGACTTATGGAATAGTATTTGAAGCAGGATTCGCCAATCAGCAAAAACGTTTTCGTCAACGCGGAATTTTTCAGCGACCATTGGGTGAAACAATCATGGCTTACTTAGTTTCATTAATGGCTGGTATGTTTATGCTATGGTTTTTCCAGAAGTTGACGTTTAGTGACCCTTGGACAATGTGGTTAGACCATGCATTGTTGTTAGGATTACCAGCAAGTATTGGTGGTGCAGCAGGTAGGTTAGCGATATGAATCAAGCTCAACAAGAATTAAATAATACAAACGAACAACCAAAACGTACAATTGCTGAATGGATAACTTTCGGCGCCGCAACATGCATTTTATCAGGAATTGTAGGTTTAGTTATATATATAGGACTTACAGATAAACAACAGGCACCAATACTTTCAGTGCAAACAAAAGGAGCTATTCGTCAAGCAAACGGCAAATACCAAGTACCGTTTGAAATAAGAAACGACGGTGATAAAACCGCCGAATCAGTACAAATACTAGCTGAATTAAAACTTAATAATGAGGTTGAACAAAGTGGTGAACAACAAATAGATTTCTTGTCAAGTAAAGAAAAAGAAGAAGGCGCCTTTATTTTTGACACAGACCCAAATAAAGGTGAATTAAAGATACGTGTGGCAAGTTATAAATTACCTTGAAATTGAGAATCCTGGTTTCTGTGAAAAACCAGGATTAAATATAGCTAAGATTTAGACGTTAGCAGGAGTCTTCATTGCTTGGTTCATTTGGCTGCCATCTGGTTGAAGCGCTTGTCCTTCGATGAATGAACGCAACATCCAAGCCATTTGTTCATGACCTTCCATCAAACCAGTTAAGAAGTCAGCAGTACCTTCGTCATGGAAGTTTTCGCTACATTGGTCAATGTGTTCACGCAAACCGCGAATAATTTTTTCGTGGTCATCTACCAAACGTGCGACCATTTCAGTTGCGACAGGAATATCACCTGGGTCTTCTTTAAGAGTTGCGACTTTTAAGAATCCTTCCATCGTACCAACAGGATAACCACCTAAAGTACGAACACGCTCTGCAATTGAGTCAATAGTTTCGGTTAATGCTTGGTACTGTTCTTCCCAAAGCTGGTGCAGTGTGCGGAATTGAGGACCAACTACATCCCAATGGAATTTTTTGGTTTTCACCAATAATAGATAAGAATTTGCCAAATCTTCGTTCAATAGTTTGGCAACACCATTACGTTGTTCTTCGGTTAAACCAATATTTAGCTTACGCATGTTTTTTTCGTTCCTTAGCTTTCCTATTTCTAGGTTCGCTCATAAAGCGGTAAACAACATCAACCAAAGGTAATATTATGATTTATGAAGAAATTATCTTATGGTACAAAAAAATCTTGATAGCTTATTCTTGCCATCAAGATTGTTTACAACAGCATTTATGATTAAATTACAAATTGTGGGAAGACGTAATATATTACGTCTCTAAATTTATTCTTTCTTACTTTTTGCCAGTCACCTTACCAAGCAAATTATTGATTTCATCTTCAACAGAAACTGCTTCAGTAGAATTTTCAGGACGCTTCATCTGATCAATATCAGCAGTACCCTGAACTTCGTTCAAACCACCATTGTTCGTGCGCTCTTGAGTCTGTTCCGTATTTGGATTACCAGGTGCATATCTCGAAACTTCGTCAGTTAATTTCTGAGTTTCTAGTAACTGTGTTTCACCTTCTCTGACATCGCTTTGATAGCTTTCAATTGCAAACGCAGGAACCGCATTTGTCAAAAAGATGAAAGCACAGGTAAAAACGATAACGATAGTACGTACAAAATTCTTCATCATCAAACTACTCTCTAGATAAAAAACGGCAAAAATACTAAAACTACAGTGTTGTTGCAGTATTAACTATTATCAGTAATTTACTAACTATCGCTTTTTGCAACAATATAGAAAAAATAAATTTCTAAAATCTAATTAACTGTAGTCCATTCAAATTAAGCCTAATATTCTTTTACTAATTATCTGTTCATATATGAATCAACCTGCGGAATGAGATTGATTTATCTATAGTTAGAACCACGTCATTCTCGCGATAGAGAATACAAATGTAGTGACGCGAATATGGAGACGCGATAAATCCCTACGGGAAAACCTACGGTTTACGCGTCTCTACACATCACGTACAAAATTAATACTAGTATAAACTTTTTGGAAACCAACGGACTCATACAAACGTAAGGCGCCGTTAGGGTTATCAGCATCAACACCAAGTCGCAGTTACAAGTGTTGATAAGATTTGCAATTACTGGTAAGTCTTTATCACTCTGTAAAGGGCGCCTCTTTAGATTTCGCATTTCAAGCTTCCTATTGAAGTTTATACTACTTATATACTACAAAAGTAATTTAAAGTTTTCGGCAATGTTGTGGTTCATGTCATTAATTTTGAGAGGTTAAAGAAACGAACCGCAAAGGACGCAAAGGACGCAAAGGAAAAAAGAAGAGAAGAGAAGAGAAGAGAAGAGAAGAGAAGAGAAGAAAAGAGAACTTCCCAAAACTTTTGATATAAACTAGTAATTGTCTGTGTCATAAGTTTTTTTGAGTTGATATTCTCTTGCTCTCCTCTCTCTATGTACAGACCAAATTAATTTGGTTTCTACGTATCTCAATAGTAATAAGATTCACCTAAAAAATAAGGATATGGAGTAGTAGGCATAAAAAAAGGAGCAAAAATCTAGTTTTGCTCCCTTAAATAAATTAATTAATAATTTTTGAGACAACACCGGCGCCGATAGTACGACCACCTTCACGGATAGCAAAGCGCATACCATCTTCAACTGCAATAGGTTCAAGTAGTTCAACGGTCATTTGTACTCTGTCACCAGGCATAACCATTTGTGCTTCACTACCATCATCTGCGGTAAAAGCTTGGACAGTACCAGTTACATCTGTCGTGCGTACAAAGAACTGCGGACGATACCCGGCAAAGAAAGGAGTTTTACGACCACCTTCTTTTTCTGTAAGCACATAAACTTCTGATTCCATCTTGGTATGTGGAGTAATTGAAGCAGGTTTAGCAATAACCATTCCCCGTTCAAGTTCATGTTTTTGCACACCTCGTAGTAATAAACCTACTTGGTCTCCAGCTATTGCTTCATCAAGTGTTTGCTTGAACATTTCCACACCTGTAACTGTAGCAGTGCGGGTAGTGGCGCCTATTAATTCTACAGTGTCGCCAACTTTAACTTTGCCGCGTTCAACTCGACCACTAGCAACCGTACCGCGTCCAGTAATTGTAAACACGTCTTCAACTGCGAGTAAGAAAGGTTTATCAACTTCTCGTTCTGGTGTAGTGATATAAGAATCTACTGCATCCATTAAGCTATAGATTTTATCAACCCACACATCCTGACCGCGTATAGTTTTTGGGTTAGCAGTCATTTTTTCGAGCGCTAATAAACCTGAACCAGGAACGATGGGAATTTCATCACCAGGGAAATTGTATTCACTTAGTAATTCCCGAACTTCTAATTCAACTAGTTCAAGAAGTTCTGGGTCATCAACCATATCTTCCTTGTTAAGGAAAACTACTAACTTCGGTACACCTACTTGTCTACCTAGCAAAATATGCTCGCGCGTTTGGGGCATCGGACCATCAGCAGCAGAAACTACTAATATTGCCCCATCCATTTGCGCGGCGCCTGTAATCATGTTTTTTACATAGTCAGCGTGACCAGGGCAGTCTACATGGGCATAATGACGTGACGCTGTTTCATACTCAACATGAGCAGTATTAATTGTAATACCGCGCTGCTTTTCTTCAGGCGCCGAGTCAATTTGGTCATATCCCGTAGGCTTAGACCAACCAAGCGCAGCCAGAGTCATTGTAATAGCCGCCGTCAACGTAGTTTTACCGTGGTCAACATGACCAATAGTGCCAATGTTTACATGGGGTTTAGTCCGATTAAACTTAGCGCGTGCCATGCATATTTACTCCTTTTAATTTTATATAAGTTAAGTGGGTGGTAGAGGAATCGAACCTCTATGGTGCTGATTAAAAGTCAGCTGCATAACCACTCTGCCAACCACCCAAAATATCTGTATTTGTCTTTCTCTTGTGGAGCGGGCATCCCTGCCCGCCCCAATAGGAAGGTGGAAGAGTCGAACTTCTACAGTATCTCTACTGCACTCTGGTATTCCAAACCAGTCGCCATCCACATAGCAGCACCTTCCAAGCCTTACAAAAAGGAACGGAAGATAGAGGTATCGAACCCCCAGGTATTACCCTGCCCCAGTTTTCGAGGCTGGTTGCCCTCCCTTGAGCAGTATCTTCCATTACTAGTCCACCTAGAAGGTACTGCCCCTTCTAACTCTGTGTTATCAGCACAGCGCCTCGCTTTTCGGCTTTAGGTGGATAAGCGGAAGTTGAGAGAATCGAACTCTCGACGGTATAAACCGCAGCCGTGTTCAAAACGGTGTCCTCGTCCATGCCGGACAACTTCCGTATAATGGGCGCCAAACGGGACTTGAACCCGTTAATTACTTGCTCCACAAGCAAGTGCCTCGACCACTTTGGCTTCTGGCGCCACATGGAATCAAGGGAACTCGAATCCCTAACCTCTAGTTTGCAAGACTAGCGCTCTATCCATTTGAGCTATGACCCCGTATTGTTTACTCTCGCCAATTCCACACAGCATCTTTGCCTGTGAGTTCTGGTAGGTAGATTCCATCTAACTTGTTGGGACGGACATATTTAACTAGAAAGTCAACTTTCCATACACGTTCGGAACTTTTACCTGGACTTATTAATGTGTTTCTTTCAACTCGCCATATTGCACCTTCAACAGGGTCAATGGCGCCATGTCCAGAAACTTGAATTGCTTCTATAGCTTGTTCGATGGTGAAAGGATTTCCGGTATGTAATAAACGTGGTTGAATAAACCCGTAATCTTTTATACGCTCGGTTACTTCTGCGAGAGGGCTTCTTTGCTTACCTTGCATAATGTCGAATGCTACAAAAGGCTCGTGTGGCAAGTTATATCTAGTACCATGAGCTTGTGCTAACCATTCGCCACATAATCGTTCGCCATCTTTAAGAACAGCTAAGAACCTATCTTCTTGTTTATGTACCCACTTGGCAAATAACCAATGCTGTTTAAAAGGAGATGTATCAGCTAAATATCCCGCACGTGTTAGGGAATAAATTTTGCCATCAATTCTGGCGATTCCTACATTTGAACCATCGAGCTTTTCTTGAACGATGACATTATCATGTTTATCACGCACTTTCTCGGTGGAGATACGGTTTTGACCTTCGTTACACTTATAATCAGCTGGACCCATCCGAGAACCAGGCAAGTGTGGGATATGACCGTAGTTTTTAGTACCTAGAGGCTTTCGTTGTAATTCCATTCATTTTAGTTTTCCTCAAATATAGTATATGAAAGCAGGAGTAGTAGGACTTAAACCTACAACCGTCCGGGTAGAAGCCGGATGCTCTATTCATTAAGCTATACTCCCACGAAGCGGATAACGAGCATCGAACTCGTACCAAGAGTTTGGAAAACTCACATGCTGCCGTTACACCATATCCGCGTATTTAGTCAAAGAAACCCGGTTTCTAGGATTTTTGAGTTAAATTCCTTAAATGTTTCTTGCTGTTTACTTGAGTCAAAAACTGAAAAAACTACGCTTTTAAATCTGCCCCAAAATGGATTATTGGGTAACAGTAAATCAGCAAACATTTGGGCAACCATTGATGGTTCATTTCTAAATACACCACATCCCCAGGCGCCTAACACCAAAGCATCACATTTATTATCAGCAGCTAAACTCAATAACTTACTACCGCGAACTCGAAGCACTTCAGGAATCTTATTAACATCCTGCGGTTGATTTCTTTTCACTTCTCCAGCATTAGGCGCCGGACTTGTAATAAAATCAACAAAATAAGGCTGCTCTAATAACGCTCCCTCATCATCTTTAAAAACTGGACAACCAGGAGAATAAATCATCCTATCGCTATATAAAAGTGATTTATTACTGCGATGAAAATCATAGTACTCAGGGCATTTTAAAAGGCTTTGGTAAAGTCCGCTACTACGTGCTAAACTCTCTTCTTGTGCTTGGGCGCCTTTAAGAAATCCACCTCCAGGATTTTTAGCAGAAGCAAAATTGAGAACACCAATTTTTTGATATTGTTGGCTTCGTGCAATACGTTCCGCTCCTATTAAGCTTGTTTCATTCCTTACTTCAAACTCAGTATTAGAGAATTGAGGAGCAGTAGAAAGAACTTTTTGCTGAATATCTAAGAGATTATCAGGGTTATAGCATTTTGTATTATTTACACAATATGCTAATTCTTGAGTAATATCAACTTGATTACCATTTTCTAAAATATAATGACCAGTTTCTAGAATTGAGAGCGTGTTTTGAGCTATTGCAGTTCGTTTCATATTTAGAGATTGAATATTTTGCTGACCACTCAGCCAGGTGGAAATCTCAAGGACTTTATGGCGCCGTTTTGTAAAGTCTTAGTAGCCGAATCAATACGTTTTTGCAATAGTGTTAACTCTGCCAAAGCATCAGTCACCGTTATTACAGCTATTTATTTTACACACCTCCTAATTGCCTTTATAAAGAATGGCATAGTTACTTTTAATATGGTGAAATTTTAAGGAGCTGGAGAAGGAAGTTGAATCCTTAACCTTCCGATTACAAGTCGGATGCTCTGCCAATTGAGCTACAAAGCGCGTACATATATATTGGTGACGGGGGCAAGGAGTTGCACCTGCCGATGTGAGGCTTATGAGACCTCCAAGACACTCTTTCTTCATCCCCGCATATCACCAAGTACCCCTGGTTGAATTTGAATCAACATCCTCTTCGTCCTAAGCGAAGCGCCTCTACCAGTTGGGCTACAGGGGCAAAGTCGGGATGACAAGGATCGAACTTGTGACATCTTGCTCCCAAAGCAAGCGCGCTACCAACTGCGCTACATCCCGTTTATGCTTTTTTTTAACTATGGTGGAAAACAAACTTACGCCTGTTTTCTCACTAATGCCCCTGACAGAACTCGAATCTGTATCCTCTTTATCTTAAGTAAAGTGCCTCTTTCCAATTGGGCTACAGGGGCAGAAATTTTATAAACAATAAATTAGTCCAAACATTAACCTCCTTTACAATTGTGTATTGTTAAATGCACCTGGCAGAATTTGAATCCGCAGCCTCCTAATTTTGAATTAGGCGCCTATCTCGGATTTCTCACAAAGATTTTGATGACTAGCCAAAAACCTTATGAAGCTTACGTTTGAGATAAAATGCTCTATTCCATACTGTTAGATTTGTGCAGCGTCTAAAACGCTCGAAACTGAAGCTAGATAAAGGTTTGGGTAATAGTAGCACACCGCTTGTGAGAAATGCGGGCTATGCACCAGTTGGGCTACAGGTGCATACTTTTTTAGTCCTAGTAATATTTAAAACTCATAAACTACCATTTTTGATGTGGTCAGTTTGTTTGAGTTGAGTTATAGGTCTAAACTGGGGAGATAGGGATCGAACCTATATTTTTCCGCTTTCAAAGAGCGGTGCCATACCTTTAGGCGACTCCCCAAGGGAGATTTTAGCTGTTATTATAAATTGGGATTTTAGATTGATTTTGTTTATTCCAATATCCTCTTGGTGGTTTCTCTATTTCATAAGCTTTACACCATTTTTCTATTGCTTTATCGCTAACGCCAAAATCTTTAGCGATTAAAGTAGTAGGCTTTAACCAAACTAATTTTTTTAATTCTTGCTTAGATGGATGCTCTACTTTTCTTCTTTTAAAATTTGAGCGTATTGAAGCGCACTTTCTACAAAAACCTAACTTAGAATATTTGGTAATAGGAGCATGACATTGAGAACAACAAAAAAGCTCTATTCGAGAATAACTTATTCTTCTACCTGCGAAAGTTGGTGTCTGACTATGGCAGTTAGGACATAATATACGTAAATTTTCAAGCCTATTGTCGTTTGCAATACCATTAATGTGGTCTAGTTGTAGACTTAAGCGCTTTCCATTCCATTCTGGTGAAATACCACATTCATAACATTTTTCCTCTAGTAAAGATTCTTCAATTAAGCGACGTTTTAGTTCCACTCTGCTGTATGAACAACCTACAGTTAAAACTTTTTCTAATGGAACTTTCCTTTGCTGAGAATACCTCCTAAAACCAATTGTATTATCTCCTTTGGGCGGAACTATACCATGCCTTTCACACCAATAATAAAACTGCTTGTAATTGCCACCAGCAGATCGTAATCCTAAGTATTGGAGGCATTGCTTGACAGAAGAACAGCACCTTACAGCTTCCTCTACTTTCGATTTATTTGAAAGCACACTTTGACTTGGCATACTAAGCTTCAATAAAATATTTTTCGGTAGCAAATAATTATAAAATAAAAGCTGCTAGTTTAATTAAATAATTAAGTTTTCGGAAAGTTATTGTATTTCAAGCTTTAGAGGACTGCTACTTACTAAATTCATCCACCTGGTCATAAACTCCTTGAATAAGTCAGGCTTTAAATAACGCCAAGAGCGCTAACCTGACTCTATAGCTAAATCTAGCTATCAGGAAGTATATAAATAGCTGCCCTGGTAAGTATCGAACTTACGACCTCACGGTTAACAGCCGTTTGCTCTACCACTGAGCTACAGGGCAACGAAGCCCCCCAAGTCGGAATCGAACCGACGACCTTCTGTGCTTCAAACAGACGCTACTACCATCTGAGCTATTGGGGGATAAATGAGAAGGGATGGGAATTTCTGTCATGGACTGGTTTAATTTAACTCGTCGAATCAGCCACTCTACCACCCCTCCTATGTAATGAGCGCGCAAGGACTCAAACCTTGAATCTTCAGTTTCGTAGACTGACGTGTTATTCAGTTACACTACGCACTCATGGGATTTTAGATTGTTAGGGCGGGCGGGTTTATAGATATCTTGGAAGAATTGGAAATCTTGGTTAACCCGCCCTTACACATGGGCATTGATTAGGAGAGAGAGGGGATCGAACCCTCGGTAGATATTGCTACCTACTTCCTCTTAGCAGGAGGACGCTTTACCACTCAGCCACCTCTCCACAATGGGCCGGGAAAGAATTGAACTTTCAACGCTGTTCGCGGCTGTTTTACAGACAGTTGCCTACACCAATAGGCGAGCCGACCCATGTTCCCCTGACGAGAATTGAACTCGCATCTCCGCTTTGAAAGAGCAGTGATTTAACCATTAGTCCACAGGGGCAAATATCTACTTCATGCAAGTTTAAGAAGCATATAGTAGAACGCAGCGACTAGGGCTTGAACCTAGATTCTTCGGTTTTGGAGACCGACGTGTTAGCCAATTACACCATCGCTGCATTTGGTAGCAGTGGCGGGATTTTAACCCGCATTAAACCACTTATGAGATGGCGACCTTAACAATTAGGTTACACTGCCATAATTTACCAAGGCTGAGGCGAGGATCGAACTCGCGCTAACCGATTTTGCAGATCGGCGCCTTTCCACTTGGCTACTCAGCCATAAATAAGCGCCAGCGGGAATTGAAACCCGTATATAAAGGCTTGAAAAAACCAACGACTTAGCCATTGGTCGATGGCGCCATATTTATTGAATGGAGCCAGGATGAGGGGACTCGAACCCCCAACATTTCCGCAGACAACGGAACGCTCTAGCCAATTGAGCTACACCCCGAAAATTTGAGAAAACTATGCCAAATTTGTTTAATTTTGAGATATTTAGATTCAGACATTTAAAGATTTAATCTAAAATCTAATACCAATTTTATGTGATGCTGCATATAACGGCCCCAGGCATATTGCCTGCGGCTATTGATACTAAGCCTGCCTTCGCAGGCTAATTATATGCATCTTCATATCAAAACGGTATAATATCAAATTAGGCACAATTATTGTGAGCATCGCAATTTTGGTACAATATTAACTGTCATTCTGAGCGCAGCGAAGAATCTTGATAAATTTAACTTTTTTAAGATGCTACCCTGCGGGAAAACTGCGTTAACGTTCCTCAGCATGACATAAGAATTTTTCTAAATTGAGATGCTGCACAATTATTTGTGGTGAACTTGCCCATTAAATATTCGTCTTATTCAGTTTTCAAGGTTCAGCAAAACTACTTTTAGCTAGTTTTCAACTATTAGATGAAATAAGTATTGGAAACTTTTAAGAAAATGTCCGACGCTCGTAGAAGTAAACCCGTTGCGCGTTGCGGATATATTCTTTTGTTTGGTTTTGTGCAAACTGTGAACTTTTATCAGTTCTTGCCTCGGTTTCAGATGGTTTGGAATTACGAGGCTTTCGTTTGTCTGGAGACACTGGTTTGTAAGACCGTGCATGTACTACTTGTGTGTAGAACATTTGCTTTTTCTCCTTTGAGGCGTTGTCTTTTGCCTTACTACATAAATACTACAACAATACTACAAAAGGTGTCAAGGGGTTTTGGAAAAATTTTTTGAAATTGTTTGGAAAGCTTACGGGAGTTGGATTTAGGTCATGTATTATGTCTGTAGGCTGAGTAAGTTGATTTATGATTGACGCGAGTAAAAGCGAGGAGTGGCATGAAAGGTCTGTTTATGCGAAAGGGTAAAAATGTGATTGGTTGGGGTTTAATTACTATATGTATGTGTATAACGGCGTGTAGTAGCTCTAAAATAGAGACCTCTAACAAACAGGCGCCCCAAAGTAAAGTTTTAGCAGCGAACACTACAGCAAATCCGGCGCCATCACCCAAACCGCAAAATCTGAGTTTTTCTGCTCCTGCCCAATTCCAAGGAAAGACAGTATATAAATCAGAAGTTTTTAATAACGAAAAAGTCATAGCTTTGACATTTGATGATGGGCCTTGGAAAGAAACCACACCACAAATGCTAGATATACTCAAGCAAAACAATATAAAAGCTACTTTTTTTTGGGTAGGAACATCAATTCAAGAAAACCCAGAAATGGCTAAAAGGGTTGTGGCAGATGGACATGCTATTGGCAACCATACATGGCACCATTGGTATAAACAAATGGATACAGCCACTGCAAAAAGCGAAATCGACAAAACCGCAGATTTAATCTACAAAACCACAGGCGCCAAAACCACATTATTTCGTCCACCAGGTGGTTACTTAAATAACGGATTAGCAGCTTACGCCAAAAGCCAAAATTACACTGTAGTAATGTGGTCACAAACCTCTGCTGATACCGACCCAAAAGCTAAATATGAAGTTTTTGTAAAGAATGTACTTCGAGATGCCAAACCAGGTTCCATTGTGCTTATGCATGATGGAGGAGGTGACAGGCGCCGGACAGTACAAGCGTTGCCAAAAATTATTAGCGGGTTGAAAGAAAAAGGCTATAGGTTTGTTACCGTTCCAGAAATTTTGGAAATGAATAAAAAGTTATGAGTTTGGTAAGTAGGGCATAGCCCCACCTACTTAACCTCTAACTTGTTGACATATTTGAGCTTCTTGCCAGAGTTTGTGCAAAAAGAACTCGATGCGGTCGCTAATTGTGATTACAAAAATGCCTGTTGCTTCGTCGCAACCGCTCGACATCCATGAACCGCGTAGCGTGACTTCTAAATATTCCGCGTCGCAAACACAGACAGTGATAATTTCTTTGTCGCTGTATTTGGCTTGAGCTTTTAACACCTCTACTCCCGGTAAATCAACAGGAAGCAAAAATGATGCGGTGCTGGGTTCGACGCAGAGACTTTGACCCGCGCGAAGTGATAAAAGAACGCGCGTTTGTATCCAGTCCTCAATAGACTGATTAATACATTCAAGGTGAAAGCCATTTTCCGTGTACGTTAATTTCAGCATTATCCATGCGCTCCCGTTACTCCAGGCTTTTAGGTTGTTCCGTCCAAAACTTTTCGGCAAAAGCTATTGTTGGATGGATTGGTGCTTTTAGCTTGTGACGCAGTTGCATTCCTGCTTCGTGAAGTGTTTTGTCCCCTTTCTTGGAGTTACATCTCTCACATGCAGTTACTACGTTATCCCATGTATGTAAACCACCTCGCGACCGAGGAATTACGTGGTCTAGCGTTAAATGTTTGCTGCTACCGCAATATTGACAAGTGTAGTGGTCGCGTTTTAAAACTTCTCGACGATTTACTGGTGGCACTTTCCATGTTCTCTCAAAAGAAGCTATTTTCAAGCGAATGTGTTTCGGTACATGAAGTACTAAGCTCGGAGAGTGAACCATCCAACCAACTTCAGAAAGCATATCGAGAGGTTCCGCTTTTTCTGTCACCAGCAACACAATCGCACGTTTAATATTGACGCGACATAGTGGTAGGTAGTTTTGCGAAAATACTACCACTGACTGTTCTAGCACTTGCCTACTTGTCGGGTTCGTCACAGCTTGACTCCTCATAAAATTAACCCCCGCTTCTCCTGTATTTGGTGAAGCGGGGGTTAAAGGTTGACGTTGTTGTCTCTTTCCCTATTTTGGTACAGCACTGTTATTCCTGTACCTCCCGCTTCTATTGTTCGGTTTTGACCCTAGATTGAAAACTAGATTTAGCGCTAAATCTAACATTTGACTAAATATGCTAATTCGGGCATATCCATAATCTCGATTACTATTTGTGTTCCGCTGTTCATATCTATGGGATGTGCCCATAAATAAATACTCCACCTCCACACACCATGATTCCCAATTTAGATGGGAGCCACAGCCGCGCGTAGAAGTAGAGTTTGGGGAAAAAGTAATCACAGAAAATTTCACCTATTGAACATTCCTATAAACATACTACACTTGTAATACTATCCTGTCTATACTTTTAAGGAGAAAATCATGCATACTATCGCTCGCACCCCAACCACCGATATGGAAGTTACCAGCATCCGTTTAGAGCGAGAACTTAAAGAGAAACTCAAAGACCTATCAGGGAATCAGGGATATCAGGCCCTTATTCGGGACATTTTATGGAATTACGTCCAGCAAAAATCAGGTGAGTGGAAACCGAGATTTTCGCGTACTGATATACGAGCTAGCATCGCCGCTACGGCACAGCAAGAAGAACGCTGCGTACTTACAGGTCAACTGATTCAACCACAACAACCTATGCTGCTGGGCTTGACGAGAAATGGCGAAATGGTACCGCTAAGTGCCGAGAGTTTAGCCGATTAGTATCTACAACCCGCGCGCAGTCAGCAGTCTTTGATTCCAGCAAGACTGCGCGCACCTTATTTTTATGCAAAGAAATAATATTTAATTTAAGTTAATATTAGTTAATTAAATGTTTTTTTGATCAATTTTCATTTATCCTATATAACTCTAGGACTAATATACTTTTACTTAAACAGAGGGCTACACACCTCTTGACATTCAATAGTCTCATATTTAACAAAGTAAGTGCAATGTTACACAAAAGGAGTAAACCTATACCTAATCACTCTTAACCCATTCTTGAAATTGAGATAAATATTTTCTTTGTACCAAGGGTAAACACTGATTAGAATAAGTACTGATTAAAATTTATTAGCTTTATCATCAGCTTTACTTTGGGTCTCGACAATCCCTCCAACGGCGCCATTAAACAGAATGTTGCAAATATGCTCAGTACATTCCGTAATGTCTCAGTATTAACGCGGATATAGTTCGCGAGTTACTCATCTGAAATATAGCATAATTACGGTTTGTGTAGAGTTTTATAAAGGATATTCTAAGTCAGAGTATGTAAGTCAAGAGCGTAAAACCTTACTTGATTCTCTTAAATTGAGTCACGATTATCTTTCACGCATTGTAGCCTTATATCTTTAATGCGTTTACCAAAAACGCTTATGATATTTTGTCATCTTGAAAAAAAGGGGCTATAACAGGTTGAGAGAAAGTTTTATACGCTTATACATTGTCCAAAAGGGTGCAACAGACGATATAGGGTGAACCATATGTCAGGAGGGTGGTTAACAAGAAAATGGGTTCGATATTTAACAGCGCACCAGGGATGAAAAAGCATTTTTCATCACCTTTACAAGATTTAGACGAAATTGCCCGAATAAGTAATAACCCGTATACAAAGCTGATGCAGCAGTCAGAACAGCCAGTTCATCAACTGGCACAACAAATAAATCAAATCGTCGCCAATCACGCATCCTTTGGGTTCGAGATGACGGGTCAAAAGGTCCCACCGTCGAGCGTCTCACCTATTTTGGACATGTTGCATTTGATTGCTCAGGTTCTAGGAACTGCATTTGATGTAGATTGCTGCTTGGTAACGCTATTGGGTAAAGCAAGTGAACCAGTTAGCAACACTTGGTTCAAAGAAGACCCCGAACAGTTAGCTGCATACTCTTCCGAGATGCTATCAATGGAACAGGTTAATCTACCTGTTATTCAGTGTGCATCCGAAACATTGACAATTGATGATATTTCGACTATAGAGAAAAGTTTAATAGCCGGATTTCAAAATTTACATCTCAGTATTAAAACCGTTTTGGCTATTCCTATCAGGTTTGGTGGTCAGAAAAACGGTGTAATTACCTTGGTCAAGTTACAACAGCACGAATGGGGCAATAGCGAAAAGCAAATGCTCAAAGACCTTGAACCTTCATGTGCTATTGCGTTTTCGGTTCTTCTTCAGCAGTTGGTTATTACTTCACAGCATCAATACGTTCAAACCTGTGCCCAACATCAAAGTTTAATTAAACAATTATCTATACTAGGTCGTAGCAACTTAGAATTAAACCAGACTCTTCAGCTTGTTATTACTTCTACTGCTGAAGCCCTTCAAGTTGACCGCGCTTTATTAATATTACTTAAATATACTGACCCTTTATTCAGAATTCGACAACGAAGACAAATTCCCAACGCCAAAGCCACTGTAAACTCTAAGTGGATAAACGAAGCTGAATTTCCTAATAGTACACAGCCGCAGTTAGATGATTATTTCATGACATCCGACTGTGGATTATGCCAACGTATATTTACTGAGTCTGGTAAACCTATTATTATTAAAGATATTGCTGAAATTGCCGAAATTACAACTGCGGCGCCTTTATTTGAAGTATATAGATTACCAGCTATATTAATGATGCCTTTAGAAAGTCAAGGCAGAATATTAGGGTTTGTGGTACTTCAACAAGCAGCACCACGGTCTTGGCAAACCGCAGAAACAAATATAGTCGAAATGGTTTGCGCGCAACTTAGCAACTCCATTATTCAATCTCAAACATTGCGGCAAGTGCAAACGCTAGTTGATGAACGCACAGCACAACTACAGCGAAGTTTAGAAGTACAAGCAAAATTGTACGAAAAAACACGTCAATACGTTGAGCAGTTACGCGAACTCAACGAACTCAAAGATGAATTTTTGAGTAACATGAGCGATAGACTTCGCTATCCCCTCACCAACATGCGAATGGCAATGCGTAACTTACGACGACCGGAAATTAAACCCGAACGTCAAGCAATGTATCTTGATATTCTTGAACAAGAATGTGATAAAGAAATTAACTTGATTAACGACTTGCTCACACTCCAAAAGCTAGAGACACATTCCTCACGTCCGCAGTTGGAAAAAATCAATTTAAATAATCGACTCCAAAACTTAATCAGTCCTTTTGAGAAAAAGCTGGCTGAAAAAAATATCAGTATAAATATTCAATTAACCGATATACCACTAACGCTCGAAACCGAAATCGAAAGCTTCGACAGAATTATTCAGGAATTACTTACTAACACAACTAAATATACTGAACCCGACACCACAGTTAATTTAAGAGTTAGCCAATTGGTTAAAGAGCAAATTGACCGGGTTATTATAGAAATTACGAATGTCGGACGTGGCATCTCACAAGAAGAGGCTACTTATATATTCGACAAATTCCGTCGTGGTCGAGGACGATGGACTCCCGGTACTGGTCTTGGACTCGCACTCGTCAAGTCCTTGGTACAGCACTTACATGGGGATATTGCTGTGACTAGCAATACTGTTGAGGGTTCTGACATGAGCGAAATTTGTTTTACTCTCAATTTGCCTCAATTTTCTGATGATATTAACTCATAACACTGAAACAGTGACTCAACAATACAACGCACCCGCAGAGGATACTTCTGACCTAAACGAACAAGATAACATGGCGCCCGAACCTGAATTGGAGGCCATAGAAGTAGTCATCGAAAAAATTGCCGAACGCAGGCGCCAAATAACTGCTAAGGTAGAAATTTCACGACCACCAGAAATTGTTTGGAAGGTTTTGACTAATTACGAAGCACTACCTGAATTTGTTCCAAGTCTACATTCGAGTAAACGACTCGAACATCCACAACCTGGGGGTATTCGTGTCGAACAAATTGGTAGAGAACGGTTATTAAAGTTAAACTTCAACGCGCGTGTTGTCCTTGACTTATTCGAGTCCTTCCCTAAAGAAATTAGTTTCCAAATGGTTGAAGGAGATTTTAAGGAATATTCGGGAAGCTGGCTATTACAACCATGTGATAATGACCAATCAACTACTAATCTGTGCTATACCCTTACTGTCCATCCTAAACGCTTAATGCCTGTAAGTCTTATTGAACAACGCTTAGGCAAAGGTTTAAGAGTCAATTTACACGCTATTAAAAAGTATGTTGAATCTGAATAACATAATATATGGTGCCTCGAATGTGTGGCGCCTTTTTTGTGTCGTATTTTGTTGTAAATAGCACTAGAGACGCTATTAATCGCGTCTCTACAATTTTTTGTTATACCCCCAGGGGAATTCGAATCCCCGTTACCTCCGTGAAAGGGAGGTGTCCTAGGCCTCTAGACGATGGGGGCGCATTGGACTCAACAATATATAAAATAACGGTTTCTCTGAAGGATGTCAATACCTTTGGACAAAAAAAGTTTTGCAAGGCAATATAGTAGGGGGCGACAAAATGTCACTTACCAGAACGCGCGCGTAAAAGTTAGTACATTTATTACTCTTGAGAGTGTTACAGAGTTTCCACAGCAGATTAGCGTAAATATCGTAAGATAGTTAACTACATATGGAAATAAGTATCAATTTGTTAAAAATTGTTGGGTGTAATGTTCGCTGGCATAAGTTTAGTAACCACTATTCTTTACCCCAGATTTTGAAACCGTTCACTCAAAATCTACAAAATGGAAGCATCTCTTGATATCACCCTTCAGATGGTGATTACCGTTATTGCTGGAATTGGTGCCCAGGTATTGGCTGCTTACAGTCAAGTACCAAGCATCGTGTTTTTATTACTGTTCGGTATTTTATTAGGTTCGGATGTAATTGGGTTATTACATCCGCATGTTCTGGGTACCGGGTTAGAAGTGATTGTTGGCTTGGCAACCGCAATAATCCTATTTGAAGGTGGGCTGAATTTAGATTTGCGTGAATTGGGCAAAGTCTCTTTGACGCTACAATTACTTGTTACCCTAGGAACTCTCATCACACTCGTGGGTGGAACTCTCGCTGCTCATTGGCTTGGCGAGTTTCCTTGGGCTATCGCGTTTCTGTACGCTTCTGTCATTGTAGTCACAGGCCCCACCGTCATCAGTCCTCTACTCAAACAAATCAACGTAGATAGGCAAGTTGCTACGCTACTCGAAGGTGAGGGAGTTCTTATTGACCCAGTTGGCGCCATTTTGGCTTTCGTCGTTCTCGATACTATATTAGATGGTGAAGCTGACCCCAAAATTGCAATTATTGGTTTATTCGTCCGTCTTTCCATTGGAGCTTTAATTGGCGCCTTTGGTGGCTATTTGATGAGCTTAATCTTTAAGCACGCTAACTCTTTATCTTATGAACTCAAAAATCTTGTCGTCCTCGCTGTTCTATGGGGATTATTTGTTCTAGCACAAACTATCCGTACTGAATCAGGAGTAATGACGACAGTTGTCGCTGGCGCCGTTTTTGCCAATTCATCAGTTCCAGAAGAACGGTTATTACGACGCTTTAAAGGGCAACTGACAATTTTAAGCGTATCAGTTCTATTTATATTACTCGCCGCCGACTTATCTCTAAAAAGCGTATTTGCCCTTGGTTGGGGTAGTTTATTTACAGTTTTAGTACTAATGTTTGTAGTCAGACCGATTAATATTCTGTGCTGTACTTGGAATAGTGATCTAAACTGGCGCCAAAAAATCTTTTTAAGTTGGATAGCACCAAGAGGAATTGTTTGTGCGTCGGTAGCTTCGTTATTTTCAATTTCTTTAACGCAGCATGGTGTTAACGGTGGAGAAGCAATCAAAGCGCTGGTTTTTTTGACAATTATTATGACTGTGGTTTGCCAAGGATTAACTGCTGGATGGGTGGCAAACTTTTTACAAATTACTTCCAAAGAAACGAAAGGAGCAGTAATTGTTGGCTGTAACCCTTTAAGCTTGTTAATTGCCCGTTTATTCCAGCAACGAGGCGAAAAAATTGTCATGATTGATACAGACCCCGAATCATGCCAAGCTGCTGAAGCTGAGAATTTACAAGTTATTGCGAGCAGTGCGCTTGATACAGGAGTGTTAGAAGAAGCTGGGTTGAGTTCAATAGGTACTTTCTTGGCAATGACAAACAACGGTGAAGTGAATTATGTATTAGCACAACGTGCAGCAGAAGAATTTAATCCACCAAGGGTTTTAGCTGTTTTCCCACGTATCGCACAAATAAACGGTGCAACTAACCAAAAAGTCAACCAAGCATTTATTCCAGAATTGACTATAAAAAATTGGAATGAGTACCTTAACGATGGGCAGGTCAAGTTAGGAAAAACAACTTTGAACGAAGTAGATTTTAGTAGCCAACAAATACATTTACAAGCACTAATTAGAACAGGCGAATTAGTGCCGCTATTATTTGAGCGTGATGATAATTTACAGGTAATACCCGCAGCACAAGAATGGGAAATTGGCGACAGAATTATTTACTTACTGCATGACCCAAGACCAAATTTACTCAAGCGATTATCAGATGCCAAGGAATCAAAACGTTTGACATTAACTAATCTTCCAGAAGTTGAGGAAGTTCCACTCGCAAGGTTAGCTCAACTTTCCACAACCAACTTGCAACGGATAGAGCGGATATAACGGATGACTTATTCGTTGTAAACAAAATTTATCCGTTACATTCGTTTATCATCCGTTGCCAACTTCTAATGGTTGTGGTTGTAATTCTGTAGCTTCGTTGGTGCTTGTTGCATACATTTCTTTTTCTTGGTTTAAGACACCAACTAAATGTACTATGGCTCCGACGAGAGCAAAGACTGAAACAATATAGCTGTGTATTGTATATAGGTGCTGTACGGTTACGCTATCCGTTGCACCCCCACCAGTTAAAATATCACGTAACAAATGACCAACGAGGGGTATTGATTCAATAGTGCCAAGTTCAATACTAAAGCGCCAGTAACCATCTTGAGTCCAACCCAAAATTATCGCAGTCCAATCAAGTCCAATTGCAGCTAAAGTCAAAAATATTCCGCTGACCCAAGCAATTAACCAACTCTTGCGGAATTTTCTGCTCAAAAACATTACTACGATTTGTACCAAACTCACAACTATCATTCCGTTGCCAGCGATACTGTGCGCTTTATGGAACAACCATCCATACCCGACGGACGTATTTATTTTAGAAAGCGAAGTATATGCAGCACCTGCTCCAGGCTCATAGTAGAAAGATAATAAAATCCCTGTACTGGCACCGATAAAAAATAAAGTCAGAAGTACTACAGATAATATAGTGCTTACTCGCCGTAAAGTCTTGTCGAATTGTGTGGTCTGCATAACAGTTGAAGATAATATGTATACTTTTATTACATTTTAACTAAGAAATGTTAACATTTCCCAGGCTTCAAATCAAAAAGTAGACAAGTTCGGCAAAAACGACAACAGATATGATGGCGCCACTTTCTCAATATCCTGGTACGATAATTATGGGTAACACCATATTGGCCAAGATGATAAAACCCTAAATTGTACTGACTAGTACTATATGCGATTAAAAGAGATATCAGTGTGAATGTGTATTTAGTGACACAAGTAGTTAGATGGAAACTCAAAATGTAGACTTTCGTCTAAATTAAAAAGGTGAAATCGTACATGTTTTGAGCAAAAAATGGTATTAAATAGCGATTAAAGTATATACAGTAAATAAAATTTAAATGAATTGATTTGCAAATGTAATTTATATACCAGAAAGTCGTGGATATAATACACATGATAAAAAAGATGAAGTATCGTTGAAGATTTAAGACTTTTCCTGTTATAGCTCCAAGGGAACGGAAGTTATGATTTGTAGAGGTAATAATATAAGCTACGATATTTAACTTTAAACAATAAAATTGCTAGTCTATATAAACGGTCTTCTGAGTGAGTGAAAATTGCTATGTCTTACGCATCGTTTCTGAAAAATGTGCCAGAAATACTAAGTCAGCCAACTGGAATTGCTGCGTTAGCATCGCTTGGTATTCACGGTGCTATTGCATTTATACTGCCGTTAATGCCAGTTGAGTCTGCTAAAAGTAACAAGCAAGCAGCGACACCAACAAAGCCAATTGGTTTGTCGGAATTGAGCAGCAGTG
Source organism: Calothrix sp. PCC 7103 (assembly GCF_000331305.1). Classification (GTDB taxonomy): domain Bacteria; phylum Cyanobacteriota; class Cyanobacteriia; order Cyanobacteriales; family Nostocaceae; genus Dulcicalothrix. Next base: position 5,033,311 of record NZ_KB217478.1, read on the forward strand.
AGCAAAGTCGCATTCCTCAAAAATTGCCAAATCAACCTGGTATTCAATCACAACTGCCACCATTACCCAGTCAAATATCAGGACTTCCTGCACAGCAGCAAATTCCTTTAAACCTTAATGGCACCGCAACAGGTTTACCTCCTTCACCTCCTCTCGGTTCAACTAGTTCAATGGTACCGCCAGGTGGTTCTAATAGTTCGGCGTTTACACCTTTAGAAAGAGCTTCTGGGTTGAGCATTGCAGGACTACCAAGGGGAGGAAGTTCTGTACAGAGATTTCGTAATGACTTGTTTAAAACAGACACTTCAAGATTCAGTTCAACACCAATGATGAGTTCTAGAGTTACATCAGAACTTTCATTGGGAAGAAATAATAATGCAGTAAGTCGGAATTATAACATTGGTGCTGGATACTCTGGGCAACAACTTCAAGCATCGCGTCCGTCTGGATTAAGTGAATTACCTTCCGAGGCGCCAACCAATGTACCTGTATATCCACCAGCATTGTCACCGACAGACATGGCATCTCCACCAATTGGTAACACAGGTAATTACGGTAACAATTACGGTAACGTAAGCGCAGCACAACCAGGAAACGAGCGAGTAGAACCAACGGGTGGGCAGTATATTGCCCCAATCGATCAAAATCAGACCGTAGGGAATCAGAAGTTTAATTTGGCGGCAGGTACACCTCTACCAACTTATCAGCCACAACCTGGTGGTCCATTAGATAATTTAAATAGACCGACTAACGCACCTGAAACAAGTGTGGCGCCAACAGGTGGTGCAACACAGCAAAATACCGATGACAAGCTTTCTGACGCGAGAATATTTGGGGATTTCAAAAAAGAATTTCCACAAGGAGAATTGCGGGCACCTGTAAATTTGACGATGGACTCAGCGAAGCTTGATAGCAACGTGAAAGTTTCATTGGTAATGGATGGAGAAAATAAAATTGCTGATTTGAAACTATTAGGTGATGCAGCAAAACTGCCATTTCCATCTCAACAAGCAATTCGCGAACGCTTACAGCAGTATTTCAAAGAAAATCCAACTTCTACAAGAGGCAAGGGTGCGCTATTCAGTTTTGTAGTTTCACCCCTGTCGGGAAATTCAACTCAGCCGAATAATAACGCACTGCAAAATAATCAAACCCCACTTGCGGCGCCTCAAGCAACAACCAATAGCATCTTCAACCGTTTATCGGGTACGCAGCCAAATGGTAATCAAGCTGTTACGGTGCCCGCAGTGAATAACCCAACAGTTAATAGTTCAACAAACAATATAAATAGAACCACTAACTCAACCCAACTACCAGTATTACCTCCATCACTACCTGGTCCTTTAAAACCAGCAGGTGGAACACTGCCACAGGGACAACAAACAGTTTTACCGAAGTTGCCTTTACAAAAACCAGCTTCCACAACTGATTTACCTCAAACACTGCGTAATGTTCAGCCAGCACCCCAAGTGAGACCGAGTATAGCAGCTCGCGAAACGCAAGCTGATAATACAACATCTCAACCATCAAGAAATGCTTTAGTTAGTAAATTACGTAACACTCAATCATATAAAGATGAAAGTAAAATGTCTGTTATTGAGAAATTACGTAAAGTTAAACAAGAGCGTGAAAATGCAAATCGAGAAAATGCTAATCCATAAATAAAATAGATTTGACATTTGAAACGACATAAAAGACGTGCTTTTAATGTGCGCGTCTTTTATAACAATTAAGGTTGAATATTACCATCCTTGTTCGGCTTTTTGAAACACATAAGCAGCAACTTCCAGAATTTCTTCCTCGTTCAACTTATTTTTGAAAGCAGGCATGGCGCCTTTGCCGTTCTTGACTTGGTGTATAATTGCCTGTATTGAGTCAGTATCATAGTTATCTAAGTACTTAGATAAACCTTCTTTGTGTAAAGTCTTATTGGCTATCAATATATTCCCACCACCAAGGTGACAAGAAGAACAATTATTTGTAAAAATTCTATCTCCGTTAGATTCGGCAAATACTGGGTTCGTCCATGCGAAAGAAAGCAGTATTATTACTACCGCTAATAGTAGTTTATGAATAAATCTCAATTATCAATCTCCCTATAAATTAGCATATAACTATAAATTAAGCACGATTATAACTATTCTAAAGTTGCAGCAAAGCTTTGCGGGAGTCGCATCAAACATTTTCAAATAAATTTAAGCGTTTTTAATAATTACTAAGTATATTTACACGGTATAAAGTTTAAGGTGGCTAGTTTGTCTCGCATATAACTAGACAAACTAACCACCTTGATTTTAAGAGTCCTCGATATCAAATTTATCGAGTTATTTATCAAAAATACATGTGCCAAACGGCGCCGTTGTGTAATAGAGAATTATCATTCAACGGTAATTTTACCAACCATGCCAGCACCACGGTGAGGTTCACAGTAAAAAGTATAATCACCAGCAGGAGCATCTGCGGGGAAAGTTGTTTCAGTTGACTGACCAGGGTTCATCATTAGTTGTTTGTGAGACAATGCTTTTGCAAAATCAGCGCTTTTCGCAGCATTTTTGCTTGAATCAAACACAACGTTGTGGGGAGGCACTTTATTATTAACCCATTTAATGGTGTCACCAGGTTTGATTGTCACCTTGGCTGGCTCAAACGCTAGCATACCTTTATCGCTACCTAACTTAATCGTAACGGTCTCAGCTGAGGCGCCAGGTGCAAAAACAACAAAGCTGCTTACAACCAAAAATAATGTTACTGCTACCAAGCTAAAGCGTCGCAGAGTTGCTGCTATAGACTTCATGGCTATCTCCTGAAAAATTACTTTATTCTTAATGTTCTTTCATTTTACGACGAAATACGACAGCTTGTCATATTTAATTTTTTGAGTTTTATATTACTAATTAGTATAACTAATGTGTTAAATGATAAGTTTTACTTAGAAATCGGAAGAAACCTGGTTTCGACAAAAAAGCAGAGGTGCCTTTGGAAGAAATATCTTCTTATCCTCTGCTGTATAAAGTTATATGTTATAAAAATGACCAAGGCAAAATTAGTAATAAATTTTACCGCCACCCCACTGAGAACCAACAATCTTGGGTTGTAGAAGGATATATCCAGCAATAGCTTCTAGGTCTTTGTCGGTAAGGTTCCGCATTTCAGTAAAGATATCAGCGCTCTTGGTGCTAGGGTGTAATTCAGAAATTTCTTCCTCACCATCGTATGTAGTAGGATTCTTCATATAATCCACCAAGCCACTAATACTATTGCGGTTAGGTGTGGCGCCTGCCAAAGCTTCTGGTTCTAAACCAACGTTTTGGTTAGTTTTAGTAACACCACCAGCATGACATTGGGCACAAGCATACTGAAATAGACGTTTACCTTCTTTTATTTGTTTAAGACTCAGAACTGTGGTATCTCCCGCATCGTTAGCAGCTACGGTACGAACATCTTGAGATAGTTCTACCGCATTCGCACTGCCGATAACAAATTGGAACGTTAGCAACACAGTTGCCACAAATATGCCAATAAATCTTTTTAACATCTTTCCCCTTAAAGATTTCGACGCTCAACACAGCTAAGTAATATGTCGCGCTCAATCTCAATTGAGCTACTGTTATACAAATATCATGAAGAGAGCGCAAATGGTCGCCAAAACTACAAAAGTGCTGAGTGGTTATCCTTTGCCACCTGTAAATGTCACACCTTGGATAAAGTAGCGGTTGAAGAAGGCATAAATACACAGTGCGGGTAAAGTAAATACCATTGATGCTGCCATGATATAGTTCCAGTAGCTTATATATTGACCTTTAAAGGTATTTAGACCTAGAGGCAATGTAAACATTTCTGGATTAAATAGAATTACTACGGGTAGTAAAAAATTATTCCAGCTACCCATAAATACAAATATCGTTTGGGCTGCGAGTGCGGGTTTGGCGAGTGGTAATACTATTCTCCGAAAAATACCAAATTGAGTTAACCCATCAAGGGCGCCTGCTTCTTCAAGTTCTTTAGGAAAATTAACAAAAAACTGTCGCATCATGAAGATGAATGTGGCATTAACCATACTTGGGACTATCATTCCTTGATAGGAATTTAGCCAACCAACAGCTTTTAATATCAAAAAAGTCGGAATAAGCGTTATTTGTAGGGGTACCGCTAGTACTGCCAGAATCAGCAAAAACCAAAATTGTTTACCCGCAAAGTTTAGTCTTGCTAAGGCATAACCTGCCATTGTGTTGAAAAGCAAGTTTAAGACTGTAACGCTGAATGCTATAAATATACTGTTGAACAACCAGCGAAAGAATAAGGGCTGCTGGAAGAATATTTGCTTATAATTATCTAGGGTAAAGTTCTTGGGTAAAAAATTAGCTTCACCGCTGCTAATTTCTGCAAGCGTTTTAAATGAAGCAGAAAGTGCCCATAAAAAAGGTATCAGCGTAATAACTGCATAGACTGTCAGCAGTACATATAACAATATTTTCCAAATTGAGATTTTTTGATTATCCATCTCCAAGCTATTGTTCTGCTGAGATAATATGAATATCTATGTGATTAAGTAGAGGTATCAGCTTACTTATTATAGAGCCTTGGAAGAATATTTGCCAGAATGACCGATGCGTTTGACCAAACATGATTTGAGTGATTCGATACGAATTAACGATGTTTCTGAAACTTGATATCTGAGTTGTTCTAAATGTTGAATGTTTACTGTTGAGAAAACATCTATTCCTGCTGCTAACATTGCTTCTACGTCTTGATAACGTTTCTCATACTGCCATCCTAATATATTAACATGTACTAGTTCGTCAATTAATACTAATTTGGGATGACGTGCGGAAGGAGTGCCTATGAGACGGGCAAGATGCCCGTTCCACAAGATGTTGCACTAGATATTGATTTTTAGGTTGCTGGTTTTAACTTGTCTAGGGCGATGTTTAGCTTTAGGACGTTGACTCCTCGTTCACCGAAGATACCTAGAAAGCGACCGTCGGTGTTTTGGGCAATGAGTGAGTCTAGCTGGTTTGGTTGGAGTCCGCGCGCTTTGGCGACTCTTGCTATTTGTGAAGAAGCGGCTTGAGGGGTTATATGGGGGTCTAGGCTGGAGCCGGAGGTATAAACTAAGTCTCCTGTTGGTTGTACACCTGCTTTTTTCAAGCGGTTGTAGTCACCTTCTATACTTTTACTGGGGTCTTTATCTGTTTTTCCTTTGATACGTTCCATTAATGCTGGGTTACTGGGGGCAAGGTTACTGGCGCCAGAAACTCCTGTTTGTAATACTTTAGCTTCGTCTTTTTTGGGGTCGGCAGTACTGTAGCTGGTGGTGCTAGGACGACTGTTAAAATAACGGTCGGATGTAAAAGGTTGACCAATTAAAGCTGAACCAACTACTTGATTTTGGGCATTTGGAATTAAGCTACCGTTTGCTTGTGATGGAAATACTGCTTGTCCAATGCCAATCATGAGAAAAGGGTAAATTACTGCTGTTAGTACCCATAACACAATTGTAGAACGTATGGCTCGATTAGCTTCGCGTGCAAAACTCATATATAATCCTTCCTTTTAAAATCTTTCGGGTACAAACATTACAAAGAATAAATAAGTAGAAATTCCTAATGCTGTTAGTCCTAATAGTCCTAATGACCATGCTTGAACGTGGGAGAATTTTTCATCGGTTGCTGCGTATACTACTGGCGCCACTATTACGTTGAGGCACATGGCGATGAATATGTATAACGGGAATTTTTGACGGCGCCATTCTATCCAGATGTGTTCTATTGTTTCGATTGTGCGTTGAGTTTTCATTTTTGTTTTTGTTTGGTTATTTTAACTTTGAGAAACCCGGTTTCTTCAAGAAACCGGGTTTCTTGGGTTTCTTTAAGATAAGGGTAGGATGATGTCGATTAGTTTGATAGCAATAAAGGGGGCAATAATACCGCCAAGTCCATAAATAAGAATGTTACGTTTTAATAGTTGGTCGGCAGTTAGGGGACGGAATTTTACTCCTTTTAGTGCTAGGGGTATTAGTACTGGGATAATTAAGGCGTTGTAAATTAGGGCGCTGACTATTGCTGATTGTGCGCTTTTTAATTGCATGATGTTTAAGGCGCCTATTCCTGCTGCACCAAAAATAGTAGGAATAATTGCAAAATATTTGGCGATGTCGTTGGCAACTGAGAATGTTGTTAAGGCACCACGAGTAATTAGTAACTGTTTACCAATTGTTACTAGGTCTATTAGTTTGGTGGGGTCAGAGTCTAAGTCCACCATGTTAGCTGCTTCTTTGGCTGCTTGCGTTCCTGAGTTCATCGCTACACCAACGTTTGCTTGTGCTAGTGCAGGTGCGTCGTTTGTCCCATCCCCAGTCATCGCTACTAGCTTACCTTGACTTTGTTCGTTACGAATTACGTCAATTTTGTCTTCAGGTGTTGCTTCTGCAATAAAGTCATCAACACCTGCTTCTTCTGCAATTACCGATGCAGTAATTCGGTTGTCCCCTGTAAGCATGATTGTTTTTACTCCCATACGTCGCAGTTGGTCAAAACGTTCACGTAAACCTGGTTTAACGATATCTTTGAGGTAAATTACACCATAAATATCGTTATCTTGACAAACTGCTAGTGGTGTGCCTCCTAATCGAGATACACGCTCAAAAGCTTCGTCTAATTGAGCAGGTACATTACCACCACGCGAACGTACAAAACCTTTAATCGCATCGACGGCGCCTTTACGAAGTTCACGGCCATCGGGTAAATTAGTTCCGCTCATTCGGGTTTTTGCAGAAAATTCTATCCCTTCTGCACCTTTTGTATTAAAGTCTACCTTTGCTTGTGACTTTTCTGCTAACGCTACAATCGAACGACCTTCTGGTGTTTCATCGAACAAACTAGCTTCTAATGATGCTTGTGCAACTTCTTGAATTGAATGACCGTTGACGGGAATAAATTCATTCGCCAGCCGATTTCCTAATGTAATTGTACCTGTTTTATCTAGTACTAAAGTATTAATATCACCACAAGCTTCTACTGCACGTCCAGAGGTGGCAACAACATTAAACTGCGCGACTCTATCCATCCCCGCGATACCAATTGCACTTAGTAAACCACCAATAGTTGTAGGAATTAGTGCAACTAATAATGATATTAAAATCGCAATGCTGGCGCCTGTGCGTAAGTTGTTTGCTGCTGCTTCACCATATATTGTGCTGACAAAGTTGGCGATATAGCCAGCAAAAGGTGGAACCGTGGAAACTACGATTAAGAATACTTGTGTTAGTACGGCGAGTAATACAGTTAAAGCGATTTCGTTTGGTGTTTTAGAACGTTCGGCGCCTTCTACTAAAGAAATCATTCGGTCAATAAAACCTTGACCTGGGTCAGCAGTAATACGAACAGTTAGTTCGTCAGAAAGTAAGCGTGTACCACCTGTGACTGAGCTTGCAATATCTGTTCCAGGTTGCTTGAGTACAGGCGCCGACTCTCCAGTTATTGCGGATTCATCAACTGAACCAAGACCAGCAATAACATCACCGTCAGCAGCAATCATCTCACCAGCTGAAACCCGAATAATATCGCCCCGTCTAAGTTCGGTGGAATTAGTATCTACAACTGTGCCATCAGGCAAGACTTTTTTTGCGACGGTATCAGAACGAGTTGACCTTAACGAATCTGCTTGTGCTTTACCTCGTCCTTCGGCAACTGCTTCTGCAAAGTTCGCAAAAACAACGGTGAAAAACAAAATAAAAGTAATAATCCCGTTTAATAAACGTTGTTGGTTAATATCCGCTTGCACTGTACCGAATAAATTCGGATTTATAGTTACGAGTAAAGTAACAATTGTGCCAACCCAGACAATAAACATAACTGGGTTTCTAACGGAGACTTTGGGGTGGAGTTTTAAAAAAGACTCACGAATTGCCCTTTGATACAGTCCACGCATATTAGCTTTGGGTGTATGCCTGCGCGATTCCCTAGTGCCTTGTGATACTTTTTGCTTTGAAGATGGGTCAATATTAGTTTGCATAGAATTTAGCTATTTGAAATGCTTCGGCAATTGGTCCTAGAGCTAGTACTGGGAAAAATGTCAAGGCGCCTAAAATTAAAATTACACCTGCTGTTACACCTGTGAATAATCCAGTGTCGGTACGAAGTGTACCTACATTCATTGGTACAGCTTGTTTGCGAGACATACTATCAGCCAAGAACAGTAAACCCGTAATTGGAACATAACGTCCTGCAAGTAAGCTGAAACATGTGCTTAAATTCCACCACAATGCAGTAGCGCTTGTTGTTGCACCTGTGGCAATAGCAATTGGAGATGGTTGAGAGTCTCCTAAACCCTCAAAACCCGAACCATTATTAGCAGCAGCAGAAGCATATTCGTAGATGACTTGTGAAAACCCGTGGAAACCGGGATTACTAATACCAGCTAATTGGTCGGGGAATGCAAGCGTAATACCTGCGGGAATCAAAATGGCAATTGGGTGAACGAGTAAAATTAGGAAACTTGCTAAGACAACTTCGCGCTTTTCGATTTTGCGTCCTAAAAATTCTGGTGTACGTCCCACCATCAAACCTGTAACGAATACTGCCAATATTAAGTAAGCAAACAAGTAAGCAGTTCCTATACCTTGTCCACCCCACATGATTTGCAAAAACATATTAGACAAGGTAATAAATCCGCCATTTGGCATAAATGAATCATGCAAACTGTTAACGGCGCCCGTCATTGTGCCTGTTGTTGCTACAGCATACAATGCTGACTGTGCCCACCCAAATCTGACTTCTTTACCTTCTAAGTTTGGTTGCTGACTACCTAGTAATGCATTGACAGCAGGATTACCGTTATATTCTCCTACACCTACTACTGCTATAAATATTACAAACAAGGTGAATACCATGCCGTATACTAACCAAGCTTGCTTGATATTATTGGCAAATACACCATAAGCGTAAATTAAGGAAGTGGGGATAGATAGTATTGCGACTATCTGAAGTAAGTTTGTAAAGGCATTAGGGTTTTCAAACGGGTGTGCTGAGTTTATTGCAAAAAATCCACCTCCGTTTTCACCTAATTCCTTAATTATCTCGAAGTGGGCAACGGGACCACGTGCTATTGCTTGGCTGATGTTAGGGTCTTCTAAAGTACTTACTATTGCAGGACCAGCTAACGTTTCTGGAACACCAGCAGCAATAAAGACGATGGCGCCAACAATGCTGATGGGTAATAATATTCGTGTAATCGCACGAGTTAAATCAACGTAAAAATTACCCAACGACCTACCAGTCAACCCGCGAATAAAAGCAATTCCTACAGCTAAACCAGTTGCCGCAGAAACAAACATATGATAACCGAGTCCAAAAACTTGGCTAGCATAGCTTAAATATGTTTCACCAGAATAATGCTGTTGATTGGTGTTGGTAATAAAAGATATTGTGGTATGTAATGCTGTATCCCAAGTTGGCGCCGGAACTTTTGTTGGGTTGAAAGGTAGCCAACCTTGACTCATAATTATGAAAAATATCAGCAGTGCCATTACAATATTGCTGTAAATAATTGCGCGTGCATACTGCCAACCCGTCATATTTTCTCGACTTGAAACACCCATTAAAGAGAAAAATACTCGTTCCAGCGGGTTTAAAATTGGGTCGAGAATTGTGCTTTCTCCCAAAAAGACGCGCGCAATATATTTACCAAAAAAGGGAGTTATTGCCACTACTATAAGTAGCGTTAAGGCAATTTGAATCCATCCTTCTAACATGAATTAACTTAACTCCAAATCGAGTATGAATATTACGAGTAATGCAAATACATTCGCATGAAAGCGAAGAATATGATTGCTTGTATCAATTGCTCGTCTAATATCTAATTATGAAACTTTTCTTCAAACATGGCTAGATATAGCAGGTATAACTTGACGTTTATTAAAAATATACTATTGGCTTTATATATAACTTGGGAGATTGCACTCTTTAACGTTTAGTGTCTTATCGGCATCAGAGAAGCTTGACGCGCTCCCAATCTTTTATTTTTTGCTTATACGGGTAATTCACATCTATCTTAACGTTTATGCTGGTAAGCAAACTATAACGGTATTTTGATCAATGATATATAAGGTGTTTAAACTGTCTAAACAAAATCGTTTAGAGTATTTAGATGATATATATTCGGTACTAAACACGCCTAAACACTAGCAAACGATATTATATACGCCGTAAAAAAAGAATAATTTAATAGAAATATTGTAAACGTTATATAATAGAAATAGCAGCAGTGGGAGCAATAAACTTCAGATGGAAACTGCACCAAAATCAAAATACTCAAGTCCAGGTGGTTATTTAATCATCTTCGGATTATTTCTGGTTATCTTTTTATGTGAGTTTGCGACACCAGCAGAATTTGTGTTTGGATACATATATACAGGACCAATTTTACTTGCTGCATCTTGGTTTGGTTATCGCGCCACTTTTAAAGTTACATTTATCGCAGTTTCTCTAACAATGTTAAATGTATGGGTGCCAGGAGGAGACATTATTGGCTCTACCGCTGTAAACCGAACCATAGCATCGCTATCGCTAATCGTCACTGCCTTTTTAAGTCAGCGGTTACGACGTTCAGAAGAAGCCATTAACTTAACTCAAGCTAAGTTAGAAGCACAGCAAAAACTATTACAACTGCGTCAAGACTTTGCAAGTACACTTACCCATGACTTAAAAACACCTCTTTTAGGAGCAATAGAAACGTTAAAAGCCTTTCAGCAAGAGAAATTTGGCGCCGTTTCCGAACCACAGCAGAAAGTTTTAGCGACAATGGTGCGTAGTCATGATGGTTCGCTGCAATTGCTTGAAACATTACTAGATATATATCGCAATGACACAGAAGGGTTGAAACTTAACTTAGAACCATTAGATTTAATTTTTATCGCAGAGCAAGCGACTAGTACTTTGACAGATTTGGCAGCTTCACGTCGTGTATTTATTTCATTTCGGCATGGAGACTCAGATTTTCGCTCATCATTATGGGTCAAAGGTGATGCTTTGCAATTAGAGCGTGTTTTTACCAATTTATTAGTCAATGCAATTAACCACTCGCAGCGAGGTGGTATTGTAGAAGTTGTTTTAGAGCCACAACCATCTTACCAAGTCGTAAAGATATTAGATACAGGTGCTGGAATTCAACCAGAACAATTTCCAAATTTATTTGAGCGGTTTTACCAAGGTAACAGCGACAGACGTGCCAAAGGGTTTGGGCTAGGACTTTATCTATCGCGTCAAATAGTCGAAGCACATGGCGGTATAATTTGGGCTGAAAACCGCGAGTCGGCAAAAACTAATTCCTTTGGCGCAAGTAGTACAAACAGTGGAGCTATTTTTGGTTTCAAACTGCCAGTTTATGCTTTTTAGCTGTTTTAGAGCTAGTTTGTTTAATAATAGTTTGCGTTCTCAAAAACTGTAAAATGGGGGAGTGTAAACCCTTTTCATGAAATGGCGCCATTAAAAATAAAAGTTCTCTTAGTTGAGGACGATGAGTTATTCCGTCTGGGATTGCAGGTCAGGTTACAGCAAGAAGAAAATTTAGAAATTGTTGCTGAAGCTATTGACGGTGAAACCGCCATTGAACTAGTAAATTTTTACCAGCTTGATGTTGTTTTGCTAGATATTGGTTTACCTGGAATTGGAGGAATTGAAACATGTCGGATTATCAAACAAAATCATCCTCAACTGCCAATACTAGTTTTATCTTCTCACTCCGAACAATCACTGGTGATGCAAATCATTGAAGCAGGCGCCCAAGGATACTGCCTTAAAGGTATAAATCCAGAAAAGTTAGTACTAGCGCTGCGTTCGGTAGCAAGTGGTGCCTCATGGTGGGATGAAAAAGCTACTCAAGAAATACGCTTTGCGTTTGCTGCGCGGGCACAACCTGATGTAATTAAATCTTTACCAGTACAAAATATACTTACCCAACGCGAGCAAGAAATTTTAATTTTAATCGCAGCAAATCAAACGAATCAGCAAATAGCCGATAAACTTTATATTACACCTGGAACAGTGAGAGTACATGTCCACGCTATTTTACACAAACTTGGAGCTAGTACGCGCAATGAGGCTGTAACAATAGCTGCTGCTAAAGGAATGATACGTGATTATAGCTAATACTTTTGACCTAGGCTTTTTCTCCAAAGAAGCGACGTTGAATCAATGTAGCAATAATAATAACGATAGCAAGTAAAAATGCGATAGCGGCGCCGTAACCCATTTGTAAGTAACGAAACACAGATTGGTATATAAGTAATACAACGGTAAGTGTAGCGTTGTTCGGTCCTCCGGTACCATTAGAGAAAATATAAGATTGGTCGAATAATTGAAATGTACCAATAATTCCCATTGATAATACGAAAAATGTTACTGGACGCAGAATGGGAACTGTAATATTTATAAATTTTTGCCAACCGTTGGCGCCATCGAGTTCGGCGGCTTCGTATAGTGACTGTGGGATATCTTGTAACGCTGCCAAATAAATTACCATGAAGAACGGCGCCGTTGACCAAATATTCATTAACATAATACCTTTGAGTGCAACAGCAGGATCTCCCAACCAGTTATAAGTAGGCAGTCCAAAAAATGCCAGAACATTATTTAAGAGTCCGTTGCTGTTGTATATCCACATGAAGATTAGCGTTAGCACAGCAGAAGAAGTTACAGTCGGTAAAAAATAAAGAATTCGCCACCAATTTTTACCGTGAATACCCGAATTAAGCGTTACCGCCAAAATCAAAGCTAAAATAGTTTGTAATGGCACAACAATGATTACATACTCAAGTGTATTTCGCAGTGCTATCCATACTCTTTCATCGGTACCCAAATTCGCAAAATTCTCTATACCTACAAACCGATACTCAATACCACCCAGTAGTCGAACCTTGTGCAGCGACAGGTACACAGCGAAAATAATAGGTAATACAACGAAAACCCCTAACACAAGAATAGTCGGTGCCATAAATATATAGCCCGCTAAATTTTCTGAAAGGTACCAGCCAGCAAAAGTACGCTGTTTTCTTAATTGAACCACTACATAACCTCCGGTCTATCACACATCATTGATAATCTAATTAACGGTGATGCATGATTATATATTTTACTGCTTTAGATAGATGTATTAATAAATATTTTTTTTATTAACGAGAAATGATGCTTTTAACTCTAAATAACAGGTTAAGCAAAATAAAAGTCAATTTAATCAAAAGATAATTTATTTATTTTATTATAGTATTAAAGTATACAAGTTTTTTTTATACTCCAAGAATATACTAATGCTGTGTAATACTAAGAACACGAAGCTTTGTATTTTCTATGGATTCTACCGAATTAAAAAACTTAGAGTCAGCATATATACCCGAAATAATTATTGTTGATGATAAAACGAAAGTAACGTTAAATTCTCCACTCAAAATACCGAAAGAGGCAATTCGTACATCGCTACGTGCTTCAACGATAGATGTAGTTTTTGCTAATATTTTTGCCATTCCAACGAGTGGAATTTTATTAAGTAATTTTGTTGTAGAATTAGGAGCTAGTCCCATCGCGTTTGGAATGCTATCGTCAATTCCAATGCTAGTAAATCTTATTCAACCATTAGGCGCCTATTTTTCTGAAAAGAGTACGAGTAGGTTTCGTTACTCACTATTGATATTTGGAACTGCTCGTTCTCTTTGGATAATTTTAGCAATTGCCATATTTTTGGCTAACTGGGGTTTAATAAATTCAGATGATTTGATTAATATAACTTTAGTAATAGTTTTAGTAACACGCTTACTCGAAGGATTTGGTAGCGCATCTTGGTTAAGTTGGCTAGCAATAATAGTGCCTCATCGCTTACGAGGTAGATATTTTGGTTTTCGCAATAGTGTCGGAAGTCTTACAAATTTAATTTGTGTACCGTTAGCAGGAATTGCAGTTTCAACTTGGCATGGTGGAACACTTCAAGGTTACGGTATTGCAATGGCTGTGGGAATATTATGTGGATATATTAGTTTGGGGTGTCAATATTTTAAATATGATATAAATCCACAGCATCATAACTGGGCGCCGGAGCATGGAAATAAAGAAGCTGTGACATCGACACCAGAACCTTCATCTTCGATTTTGGAAATATTTAAAGATTTTAACTTTTTAAAGTTTTTATTTTACTTTGGCTTATCAATGTTTGCCATTAACTTGAGTTTACCCTTTTTTAACCTTTACATGTTAGATACACTATCATTAGATGTTCGCTGGGTGACAATATATGCAAGTATTCAAGCAGCAGTAAATTTACTATTTTTTGTAATTTGGGGTCGTTTAGCAGACCGTTTTGGTAATCGTTTAATATTAGCTTTTGTTGGAAGTATATTAGTAATTATTCCATTTTTATGGTTGGGAGTTGGGACTAGTAATTTAGACTTGTGGTTATGGTTGCCGATGATACATGTTTTAACAGGTGGAACTTCAGCAGCAAGCGATTTGTGCAACAATAATTTGCTATTAGGAGTGGCGCCGATACGTAACCAAGCGAATTATTTTGCTATTAGTGCAGCTGTTGCAGGCGCCAGTGGAGCATTGGGTACAACTATTGGCGGTTTTATTGTACAAAATGGTTATTTAGGTGGTTTAACTGGTTTATTTATTATTTCTAGCCTTTTTCGATTAGTAGCTTTAGTACCATTAGTATTTATTAACGAACCGCGTCGTAAATCTTTTATGGAGTTAATACAAAGATTTCGGCAAAGTCTACTAACGGCAAAATAAATGTCAAGTTAATCGAAAGATTGCTAATTGCTATTGTCCCTGATAATTATATAGCCTGTATTCATAAACACCAAGTTCGTGAACTCAGTTCTTATATTATCTATGAATAATTCCTGTCAGCCTTTATCTTTAATTTCAAAATCCGTTTCAAAGCTGCGTTCATACAGTTTATTTCTTCCAGCAACTTTGACTGTTTTGAGCTTTGGGCTAGATACAAACAAAGCATTAGCTCAAACTAGTTACCCATTTCAGGCAATCTACGATGTTGTCGTTAAATCTGAACCAATTACATCTGAAGTATCAAAAATCACTTTAGAAGGCAAGAGCGGTGATGCTCTATACGGACTGACTAATATTATAAGTCTAAGTTATACTCGGCTTGACCCCACAACAGGTGTAACAACAGCAGGTGCAGATGCAGCAGAATTTGGTTTACAAGGTTTACCAATTCTCACTGATAAATTTTTTGGAAGCGGTGACGATAGCTTAATTGGAACCAGTAAAGCCACTGCTGTAGCTGATTTACAAAATCTCACAGCTTCTGCTTCTGGTATAGTGACTATTACTGATGGTACAGGTAGATTCAGTGGTGCAAAGGGCATACTTTCTATTTTAGATAAATACACGCTCAGTCCAGACCCAACTGCTCCCATAAGAGGTCAGGCTTTTGTAGATGGTTCCTTTCAGACCTTTCAAAAAGTTCCAGAACCGAGTATAACCGCTTCATTTATAAGCATAATCGCGATTGGCGCCTGTTTTCTGCGAGGTCGTAAGCATCGTAAAGCGGTGCTGTAACTTCTACAGTTTATATCTGTTCAGCAAGAATAACTTAAAACAAACAGGAAGCGCGCACATGCATTTACATTTACTTTCAAAATCCTTTCTTCATCTTTCAGTTCTTAGTCTTTGTTTAGCTGTTGGAGCAAGAATACAACCAGCAACCGCAGCTTCATTAAGTGTAGTAGCTGATGGTCTTAATAATGTTCGAGGTTTAAACTTTGCTCCAGACGGTAGCCTATATATTACCGAGTCAGGTGTTGGAGGTGATGGACGATGTATTCCAGGCCCTTCTTTAGAAGGTTTGTTATCGTGTGCTGGTACAAGCGGCGCCGTTACCCGTGTGAAAGATGGTAAAATTGAGCGTGCGCTAACAGGATTACCATCTATTGCGTTAAGACCAACTGGTGATACAGGTACAGGCCCACAAGATATTCAATTCGATGAGAAAGGAAATGCTTATCTTTTAATTGGGTATGCGGGAAATCCAACGATTCGCGATTTCGATGAAAACTCACCCAGTTGGGGACAACTCTATAAAGTAGACTTTAATAGTGGTTCCCTCACAAGCATTGCCGACTTTGGAAAATACGAATTGACAAATAATGCTGACGGGGAAGATACGCTTGATGTAAGTGGTGAAATTGCTAGTAACCCCTATGCTTTTACAATAAAAGATAATACAGCTTATGTTGTTGACGCAGCAGCAAACAATATTTTAAGTGTAGGACTTGATGGCAGTAACTTGAAGTCGTTTGTAGTACTTCCTAAGCAAACAATAACGAATCCTGTTTTTCCTACTCCTGCACCAGGACAGGTACTACCCCCAGATGCACCACCACCAAGTCAAATTCCCGATGCATTACAAATTCAATCAGTTCCCACAGGTATTGTTGTTGGGCCTGATGATGCATTGTATGTTAGTGAATTTACAGGTTTTCCTTTTCCTGAAGGTAAAGCGCGTATTTTTAGAGTTGGTAAGACAGGCGCCACAACAGTATATGCTGATAGTTTTACACAATTAGCAGATTTAGAATTTGATAAACAAGGCAATTTATATGCTTTACAATATGGCAATGCACCACAATGGCAAGGTATTAGCGATGCTTCAGTAATTCAAATTGCTCCAAATGGCGCCCGAACTGTGTTAGCTAGTGGTAATGGACTAGAGTCAGCAACTGCACTTACGGTTGGTCCCGATGGTGCGATTTATATTGCCAATAAAGGTGATAGAGCTTCACTTGGTCAAGTTTTACGGATTGAATCGAAAGCAAAAGTCAGCGAACCAAGTGCAATAATAGGTGCCTTACTATTAAGTGCTTTCGGATTAAGTTCGTTTTATAAACGCAAGATTGAAGCAAGGATTGGCAACGGATAATTGATTTTAAGTAACTAGACTTGTTTTATATTAATAACTCATCCGTTGCAGTTAATCGAGTGCTTGAATAAGTTTATTAGCTTGAGTTTCCGCGCGCTGCATTGCCTTTACCAAAGGTTGTTCACCTAGTAATGCGCTAATAAATTGATTGTCAAAATTATTCATGATAGCAGCAGGATATTTGCCTACTTGCCAAGGTATACCGTAGTTCACACCTGCTACTAATGAAGACCGTAAGCGATCTTGGTCATAGCCTAAATTAGTAGCTACAGACCTACGAGTGGGTAAAGCAAAACCTGTACCTGTCCATTTTTGCATTCCTTCTTTTCCTGTTAGATATTTAATTAACTCCCAAGCTTCGGGTTTATGTTTACTTTGTTTATTCATGACATAGGCAACAGTAAACAACATTGTGCTACGTTGACCATTGATAGTAGGTATTTCTGCTGTGGCAAAGTCTAGTTTAGGATATGTTTCTCTCAAATAAGGAATTGCCCAGTTACCTTCAATAACCATTGCAGCTTTACCTTGACCGAACATTTCGCTGCCTGAATTTGTGCCAACATCCGATTTTTGAGCAGATGAACGTTCGTTTCTATACTGGTCAACAACTGATTGTAAACCCTGTAAACGAGCTTGTTCTGCAAATGCCGCGCGACTTTCACGGTCAACAACTTGACCACCGTAAGCTTTGATTTGATAAACTTGTCGAGCTAATTCTGGTGTTTCACCAAAGCCGTATTGGTCAATTCTACCGTCTTTATTTGTATCAATAGTTAGTTTTTTCGCGTATGCGCGTAGTTCTTCCCAAGTTGCGGGAGGGTTTTCTAAACCAGCATTGGCAAAAGCTTGTTTGTTATAGAACAGTGCTAACGTAGAGTAATCTTTAGGTAAACCATAAATAGTAGCCCTATATTTAAACGTATCAAGTAAAGTTGGTTCAAAGTCTGTTAACTCAAATTCAGGTTTAATATAACCATCAAGAGGTTCTAGCACATTTTGACTCATTAAAAAAGGCGCCTCAAGTGCATCGAGATAAAAGACATCAGGAGCAGCATCACCAACCAAACGGGTTTTCATCACATCCATATATTGGTCTGCAATTTGCTCATATTTGACTTTAATCGTAGGATGTTGTGCTTCAAAGTCGCGCAATACGCCTGTCAAAAGCTTTTGTTCAGCAGGAGAAGCTCCCCAACCACTGAGTTTTACAGTAGTTACGCTAGGTGCGTTTTGTACTGTTGATAGGGGTAAATTTTGACACCCTACCATACTGATTGCAATTGCAGCTACTAATCCAAAAAATTTGAACACAGTTTTTCTCATTCTAGTCGGATACAAGACTATTTATTAACTACATATAGCGCTTGTTCCCGCTAGAAGAATAATCTTGAATTGTAAAATTTTATTGAGAACTGAAATATTTTGAACCAATAGATGTATCTGCGATTTCTGTTCTCGATAGTAAAGTTATAACCATAACATTAAAGAAATACATGAAGATATATTCATTAAGAATGAAGATATATTTAGAAATGCAAGCTAATATTACAATAAGTTGCCACTTCGCGTGATAGCCAACCAAAATCCTCGACTAGTACAAATTAATACCTAAGCACCACCTCCAAATATCCAATGAATTCCATTCAGCTTGAAATCCCTGCTTTGGACAGAACGGACGCACCCGCAAGTTCCGTTATTGATTTGGAAGTTACAACCAATCAAATCACAAGTCAAAACCTTACAACTCAAAATCTTAAAATACCTAAAGATAAAGTTCGCACCTCTCTGTACGCTTCTACAGTGGATGCTGTTTTTGCAACAATCTTCTCAATCACAACCAGTGGCATTTTACTAAGTAATTTTCTGGTGGAATTGGGAGCTAACGCAGTAGCCTTTGGGATGCTAACTTCGATTCCGATGTTAGTAAATCTAATTCAGCCACTAGGCGCCTACCTTAGCGAACAGACAACGAGTCGTTTTCGTTACTCAATGTGGATATACGGAACTTCACGTTGTCTGTGGGTATTGCTAGCAGTGGCAATCTTTATGGCTTATGGAGGTTTAATAGATTCACATCAACTTGTAAATCTAACTCTATTTATAGTTTTAGCTACCAATTTGCTTGGAGGACTAGGAGGCGCCTCTTGGTTAAGTTGGCTAGCTATGATTGTTCCTAGGCGCCTTCGAGGCAGATACTTTGGTATTCGTAGTAGCGTATCAAGTTTAACTAATTTAATTTGTGTTCCATTAGCAGGGGTTATAGTATCGACTTGGGGCGGGGGAATGCTACAAGGTTACGGTATTGTACTGTCAATTGGGATTTTATTTGGTTTTATTAGCCTTGCATGTCAGTGTTTTAAAGCAGATATTAACCCCCAAGAACAAAACTTGGTAGCATCAAAGGCAACACCATCACAGCAAGGAACTGTTAATACAGTAATAAATACTACTCAAACCGTATTTTCGGCTTTGAGTATTGTTAAAGACTCAAATTTCTTAACTTTCTTACTGTACTTTGGCTTATGGATGTTTGCTGTTAATTTGAGTATGCCATTTTTCAACCTTTACATGTTGGATACACTGGCATTAGATGTTAGCTGGGTAACATTTTATGGTAGTATTCAAGCTGGCGCTAATCTTTTATTAATGGTGCTTTGGGGACGTTTAGCAGACCGATTTGGAAATCGTCCTATTCTTGCTTTAGTCGGAATTTTAGTTGCAATAACACCTTTATTATGGCTAGGAGTAGGTACTCATAATATAGATTTATGGTTATGGCTACCACTTTTACACGTCCTTACTGGTGGAACTTGGGCAGCTATAGATTTGTGTAATAACAACTTACAGCTAGGAGTGGCGCCAATACGCAACCAATCAACTTATTTTGCTATTGCCGCAGCCGTTGCAGGCGCCTGTGGTGCTTTAGGTACTACAATTGGTGGTTTTATTGTACAAAATAACATCTTTGGCGGTTTACCAGGTTTATTTCTTCTTTCGTGTATTTTCCGACTGGTTGCTTTAATTCCGGTTGTGTTTGTGAATGAACCTCGAAGAAAATCTTTGTTTGAATTTATTCAAGAGATTCGACAGTATTTTTTACAAGGAGCTTTACAAAAATAACTTGTACACTCTTTTCTTTTACATCTTAAGATTTTTTTACTAGTAGTTCATGTCATTAATTCTGGGGAGTTGGAAAAACGAACCACAAAGGCACAAAGGACACGAAGGAAGAAGAATTAAGAGGTGAACACACCAAAATTTTTGACACAGACCACTAGTAGTCTGTGTCATTAATTTTGGGGAGTACAAAAAACGAACCGCAAAGTACGCGAAGGGCGCAAAGGAAGAAATAAGAGAAGAGAACACACCAAAACTTTTGACATGAACTACTAGTAGTCCGTGTCATTAATTTTGGGGTGTAGGCGCCAAAAGCAAATCTCCAAGTCTTCTCTCTGTGACCTCTGCGTCTCTGTGGTAAAAAATATATCACCCCAAAACTATTGACATGAACTACTAGTGGTTTATACCATTAATTTCGGGGTGTTGACTTGCAACGGATACGACAGATGTAACGGATAAATTATTGTTACAAACAAAACGCGCGTTATTTAAAATTAACCATCCGTTACATCCGTTCATCATCCGTTGCTGATTTTACTTGATTAAGTTCTTACTATCACCACTTTGTTCAAACTCAGTGATATTGGTTATCGTTGTCTCAGCAATATTACGAAGCGCTTCTTCTGTGAAAAATGCCTGGTGTCCAGTGATTAGCACATTGGGAAAAGTTGTGAGACGGAGAAAAACATCGTCTTGGATAATAGTTCCTGATAAATCCTCGAAGAATAAATCGGATTCTTTTTCATACACGTCTAAACCTAGAGAACCGATTTTACCCGATTTTAATCCCCTAGTTACGGCTTTGGCATTAATCAAGGCGCCTCGACTGGTATTAATCAACATTACCCCAGGTTTCATTTGTTCGATTGCATCAACATTGATAAGGTGATGCGTTTCGGAGTTTAGTGGGCAATGCAACGAGATAATATCAGATTTTGTGAAAATTTCTGATAATTCAACGTATTTTACTCCCAGTGCTTCAATTTCAGGATTTCGGTAAACATCGTAAACTAATAAATTACACCCAAATCCTTTGAGTATTTGAGTAACAATCGCGCCTATCCTACCTGTGCCAATAATACCAACAGTGCGTCCATATAAATTAAACCCCATTAAACCATCTAAAGAAAAATTACCTTCCCTAACACGGTTGTAAGCGCGGTAAAGTTTACGATTAAGCGTTAATATCATCGCAATGGTATATTCAGCAACTGCTTCAGGAGAATATGCAGGAACCCGCACCACAGAAATACCATGTTCAGCAGCAGCTTTTAAATCAACATTGTTAAAACCAGCACATCTAAGAGCAAGTAACTTAGTTCCACGTGAAGCAAGAACTTCGAGAGTCGCTGCATCAGCTTGGTCATTAACGAAAATACAAACAACGGGAAAATCTGCTGCAAGAATAGCTGTGTCTTTATTTAGATGCGGGTCAAAGAAGATTAAATCGTGTTGCTTGTCTGAAGTTGCAGCTTCAAGAAATTGACGGTCAAATGCTTTAGTACTAAATACTGCGACTTTCATAAATACCTGATTGCTTTATAACGTATCTAGTCTCAGCATTATAATAGCTTTATAGCAGGCAACCAAATGTACCAAATGTACTTATTAAGCAATAAGTTAAATAAAAATCATTAATATGACACTCTTCCTCTCTTCCTCTCTTCCTCTCTTCCTTTGTGCCCTACCCTTCGGGAAATCCTTCGGATAACGTGCCTTTGTGGTTAATCATATAAACATCATTTTCTCTCATTAATCAAAAATACCATAATCACTGAATAACAAGGAAAAAATTATGTCATTCGAGTCATACAGAAACATAGCTCAAGTTTTACAGGAATTTAAGATAACATCATCTGAAGCAAGTTTTGTTGTTGAAAGTAAATTTGATATTAGAGAAATTTTTAGGGAAGAATTAAACTTTTCTCTACGAGAGTTTACTTTTGAAGACTCAGAGTATGCTATCTGTGAAGCTGTAGTTTTTCCAATCTTGAGAGAAGTCTACCGTAATTATCGAGAAAATTTTACACTATGGAGTCATAAAACCCTTACATATAATATCAATCTTACTGGAATACCTGATTATATCCTCGCAAATAAATCCCCATTAGGAAAAGAAGTTTTTGAAAAACCCTTCCTAATAGCTGTTGAAGCTAAACGTGATGATTTCATCAAAGGGTGGGGACAATGTTTAGCAGAAATGGTAGCAATTCAAAAACTTAATCAAAACTTGGAGCAAGATATATATGGAATTGTATCTAATGGGCAATTTTGGCAATTTGGTAAATTAAAGGGTAGTACTTATACCAGAGAAATCAAATCATACACATTATCTGATATAGATGACTTATTTGCAGCGCTTAACTATATATTTATGGAATGCCAACGCGCGCTTGATTTATTTAATCGCGAATTGGCTTAAAAATTGTAGCACTTTAAAACGGCACTTTATCCATTATAAAAGCACTTTCAGAGCAGGATGAAGAAGAACTAGTGTGATTTTTTGCTGTATCAACATTTACCTTTGTCTGTACCAACATTAACTCATCACGCTGTTGCCAAATAGAAAATATTTCCTCCCTACCATCGTTGAGTGTTACTGAATCAACTTGATAAATTCCGTTTGCTCGCTTTAATTTTAAGCCTAACAAATTTAATAATCGACTTAGAATTTTTATGGTTGGAATTTGGTCGGTGTCTTTAACCAAATTAATACCCAAGACTCGCTTGATATGCTGACTACACTGTAATACTGTATTTTTGAGTCTTAGTAAATCTGTTTCATGTTCTGTAAAGGTGCGTCCTGACTCTAAAAATTGCTGCATTCCTAACGCACGTAATGCTTCAACTTTTAATGTGTAAGTTTTCAAGTCGGGTAAAAACACTTTTCCGTCACCTGATAATAGCTGTTGATACCATTCTTGTTTGTCTTTGAGTCTAAAATATTCGCTTTCGTGCGTGAGATGATAGTGTATTAACAGTTGAGCATAATACCCCTGGTCATCACGCATCTTCAATTCTGGGGTTACGGGGACACCATATCGTTGTTTCAACGTATATTTATCTATTTGATGACGTTCTTGTTCGCTGAGTGAGTGTTTGGTTGAGATTTTCTCGTACTCTACTTTATCTATATCTTTCGCATTCGCAACTGCATTGGCGCCAACTATTTGATTTTGGCGTTTAATTTTCTTAATACTACTACTAATTTCCTTGGTTTTTTGCCGAGAATGGCGCCAGTCTTTTTGGACTTTAACAATTTCTAACATTAATCTGCGACGAGTTGGCAAGTCTCCTGGGTCTGTTGCCAAAAAAGCATGACGTAAATCGCGGATAATATTCTGATGTACAGCGTTACTGCGTAACCATATTTGATGACCATCTGCGATTAAACCTTCTTTCATTGATTGACGGTACATACAAATCGAAGCATTTACACGTGCTGATAGTTTTGCCCAAGTTCGTAAATGTATAGGGTCATATACCAACGGTAAGTCTACATCAACATGATGTAGAGGACTTAGTAAGGCCAAATTTTCCTTTTGGTTTTCCTGGTACCACTGTGATAGTAATCGATAATTAGTGCTACCACTGCCAATTATTCCAATTCCTCGTTTTGCACACCACACTGCACGTGGTACAGAGTCGCGAACACGTGATAATGCTTGTCTTGCTTCTGAGTCAGGAATTACACCTTGAAAAATACCGTAAACACGGTCAAAGTGCTGAACGTCGATACTAACACCTGTTCCTAAACTAGGTGTCACTAACACTAAATCGTAATCTGTAACTTTTTGATTGATTTCAGCAGCAAAGTCTACTGCTGCATGTCCAGGAGTATTAGTTGTGCTGCTGCTTATCACCAATGATTTAGGAGATATTCTATATAAACGCTCTAAACGTTCTCTTAAATAACGCTCAATAGTTTCACAACTATATCGTCCTGCACGACTATCGGTAGTAACATAACATTTACGTCCAGCTATTAAGTCAAGTTCAAGCTGTTGAATTAACGGAGTAGGGTTAGGAGAATCATAAAATGAGATATCCCAACCTTTCTCAGGTTGCCATTGATTTTCTAGCACCCAAGGAGTTATTTCTATTCCTGCTAACTGCTGTATGTACTCCAGGGAAATATCTGATAAGTCAGCATCTTGGGCAATTACTAAACCACCTGTTGTTAACACAGTGTTGATAAGTTGCTGGAATGCTTTGAGAAGCTTGACGCGCTTATCTTTACAAGTATTACTATGAAGTAAGTGTGATAAAGACTGTTCAACTTCGTCTAAAATTATTATCCCACCAGCCCAATCATTCGCATTAAGTTTCCAAATTGAATCTACACATAAACCTAGAGAGTGATGAGTGAGTCGTGCTGAGTGCTGAGTTTTGAGTGTTGGGTGTGCTGAATACGTGGTTGTTTGTTCTCCGAATCCCCAGTCGATACCGATTTTGTCGCAGAGGAATTTTCCAAGTTGGATTCGGTGGGTGATTAATAAAATGGGACGGTTATTTGTTTTTGCTGATTCGATTACTTTTTGTAGTGCAGTTGTTTTTCCAGTTCCTTTCGCTGATTTTACACCAACTAAACCAGAATTTGGCAGAGGTATTTCACCTAAATAACGACGATTAACAGTAAGTGCAGCATTTACTGTTAATTGAGCATGAGGTTTACAAAGAGCTAAATATGTCTCTAAATCTAAACTATGACTATATATATTATCGACGGCATCGGCGCCTTGATTAACAACAAATTCGTCAACACCTTTTTCTTTACCAGGTAACTTCATCACCTGAACTGCACAATTTTGAGATTGAAACAGTAAACCAAGCTGAGAAATTGCATTATCCACAGCAGCAATCTTCCTCGGTTCCGTCTCAAAATCAAAACAAATGTAAAATTGGCGCCTGACTGTAACAGTAAAAGCTGCTAAATCTGGTATAAGCTGCCGATTAATAACTTTACCAAATTCATTCTTATTGACGCGATAACCACTAGTAATTCCAGGTATCGCAATTGCAACATAACCTAACGACAATAAAGCAGCAGCTTTTTTAACACCCTCACAAATAATAACGGGTATCGAACGCTCAATCACCCACTGCCAAAAACCCTCAGCTTCTCCACTTTGATTAATATCTATATTCGTAGGTAAATCTATACCATAACGTTGACAAACTTTCTCCCACACAGGCAATGTCATACGCAGACAAAATACGCGCGTAGCTGTTCCTGGAGGATGTTCATACTTAATATTTTTACCCTTCTGATTAAGTCGAGGTTGATTTGGCTTAAAACAACCCCACTCCATCCCCTCCCAATTATTCAAAGGGTCAAGTCCCGAACACCACCAACCCCCAGAACTCACGTGTGCGTAACGCTGCAACCAGCTATTTCTGACCATTCCCGTATTAGTACGAGGAACCTGCTCAGAAATTAACAAGTAATCATAGGCGCCATTATCTTGAAGTGAACTGAAATTTAAGCTCGCGATGTCCGAATCAATACCACTACCTCGAACTAACTCGTCAAAATGCTGTGGATGCAGATAGTACCGATACATGTTACCTGAGCTTCAATGCTTCATACGATGCAAACAACTTAACATGCATCTACTCTTTTTGATATCGGTACTAAGTAAAGACTCTAGGGTAATCTAAATTATAATGTAACCTAAGATACCTCGCTTTCTATTCCTCACTTTGCTCCCCCCAACCTTACCGTTCAATCAATAAGTATGTATTGTGATATTTATCATCTCATAAATTTTGTAAATCAGTAAGAAACCGGGTTTCTTTTACACTGAACACAACAATCCTCAAAATCAACGAAAATAAATCCGGTTTCTCAGCATCACGAAAAATCCCCCAATAACCAAAAAAATATTAAATAAACATTAAGGTTTAAAGGCGCCAACAAAATTTAACAATTTAACAAACCAGGTTTCTGGGAGTTTGCTATTGCTTTTGTAAAGTAATACTGGTTTAATGTTAAGAAACGTAAAGAATATACGTAAATAAAAAAGCGCCATCAGTGGTGGTTCACTGAAGGCGTTATATGTCCAGGGTGTAGAGACGCGATTTATCACGTCTCTATTCATATTTAACCGTTAATAGCAGGCGCCGCAATTGCTACAGGAGCAGCTTCACCGCTAGCAAGGTCAAGTGGGAAGTTGTGAGCGTTACGCTCGTGCATTACTTCCATACCGAGGTTAGCACGGTTAAGAATGTCAGCCCAAGTATTGATAACACGACCTTCGCTATCAAGTACTGATTGGTTGAAGTTGAAACCGTTTAAGTTGAACGCCATTGTGGAAATACCCAATGCTGTCAACCAGATACATACAACAGGCCAAGCACCTAAGAAGAAGTGCAAAGAACGACTGTTGTTGAATGAAGCGTATTGGAAAATTAAGCGACCGAAGTAACCGTGTGCTGCAACAATGTTGTAGGTTTCTTCTTCTTGACCGAACTTGTAACCGTAGTTTTGGCTTTCAGTTTCGCTGGTTTCACGAACCAAGGAAGATGTCACCAATGAACCGTGCATTGCACAGAATAAGCTACCACCGAATACACCAGCTACACCTAATTGGTGGAAGGGGTGCATCAAAATATTGTGTTCTGCTTGGAATACCAACATGAAGTTGAAGGTACCAGATATACCTAAAGGCATACCATCAGAGAACGAACCTTGACCGATGGGGTAAATCAAGAATACTGCGGTTGCAGATGCCAAAGGAGCAGAGTAAGCAACGCAAATCCAAGGACGCATACCCAAGCGGTAAGATAATTCCCACTGACGCCCTAAGTAAGCGAAGCAACCAATCAAGAAGTGGAATACTACCAACTGGTAAGGACCACCGTTGTACAACCACTCATCCAAGGAAGCTGCTTCCCAGATTGGGTAGAAGTGTAAACCGATAGCGTTAGAAGAAGGAACAACTGCACCAGAGATGATGTTGTTTCCGTAAATCAATGAACCAGCTACTGGCTCGCGGATACCGTCGATATCAACGGGAGGTGCTGCTACAAATGCAATGATGAAGCAGATGGTTGCTGACAACAGTGTAGGAATCATCAACACGCCGAACCAACCTACATAAATGCGGTTTTCGGTGCTGGTAATCCAGTTGCAGAACCGTTCCCATACGTTTGCGCTATCGCGACGTTGTAAGGTTGCAGTCATGTTCTTATTAATGCGAAATAATGTGAAGTTTGATCAAGTAAATTTTATTTACCTGTAATTTCAACTTTACATGCATTCACCTAATAAGAGTATCTACCCATTATTTAATTTACTAATACCTTTGATTAGATTTATTTATATAAAAACTTGACCTAACTTTCGATAGATCTAAATTCTCAACGGTTGCGATTTACCTGAAATCTTTGCTGAACAACCTTTTCAAGGATTTTACTTCGCGATAATATGAAGTTATGTAAAGATTATATTAAGCAGTTTTTAATGTATCTCAATATAACTAAATATCAGTTTACATAACTTATCTCATTTTTGTCAATCAACATTGTTCATAAATGGAAAAACAGGCTTTCTATGCCTATGCCTGTTCCACAAGATAAATTAGTATTCAAAATAGATGAATGGTAAACTACCTTGCGGCGCCAGTATCCAAACGAGATAAAAGCATAATGGCACGAACAGAACTTTGAGGTGCCAATTGAATTCAAGTTTGAGATGACGCTTAAATAGATAAGATATCGCCATGCCTAAAAATACAGCACCAAGTAAAAGCGCAACTTGAGACTGACTTATTTTCAAAGCTTCGACATACACAAGTTGTGAAAATTGAGCGTCAGCAGTATGTCCCCAAAGTTTCTTTGTAGCTTCCATTGAGTCCCGTAGGTCAGGTAAACGGAACCATATCCATGATGTAAATACCATTAGCTGTGTTACCAACCACGCCAAAATAACACCAATTGGTGACTGCCAAAAATATTCGAGAAATTCCATACGGTCACTAACTTTATCAACTAGTCGATGCACGACTAAAGCTAAACCATGCCAGAACCCCCATACAATAAACCCTAATGCGGCGCCATGCCAAACACCACACACAACCATCACAATTACCAGGTTGACACATGTACGTTCCAACCCAGCACGTGAACCACCAAGAGGAAAGTATAGGTAATTTCGCAACCAGTCCCCCAAAGTCATATGCCAACGGCGCCAAAAATCAGCAATACTCGTACTGAAGTAAGGTGAATCAAAGTTTTCTGGCAACACTAACCCAAATAACATAGCACTGCCACGAGCTATATCTACATATCCACTAAAATCCAAATACAACTGCAAACCATATGCAAACGTTGCTAGCCATATATCTGTACTACCTGCACGTTGTAAGTTACCGAAACAAATATCCACAAAAACACCGATATTATCGGCAAATAATCCTTTTTTGACTGCGCCCTTCGCTATCATCCATAATGCGTCAGATATCACATTCGCAGTTGGCAATGCTGCTTTGAATTGATTTGCCAGTTGATGAAACCGTGTTATTGGACCAGAAGTGACTTTGAAAAATAGTAACTTGTAAGTCGCGAATTTAATTAAATTATTTGTCGCAGGGGCGCCACGATAAACGTCTACTAGATACGCGATACACTCAAATACAAAGTAAGATATTCCAAGCGGCGCCAGTAGTTTAAATGTATTTAATCGCAAGCCTTTAATTGTAGCTTCGGGTAAGGCAAATTTTAAAAATGGTATTAGGTATTTAAAACCAAATAGTAAAAATATATTTAAAACTATACCTATACATACTAAAGTTAAACGGCGCCGATTCCAGTCGGCTTGAGCGTATTCCCAATCTTCGTTAGATATACCCGCATTTTGATTATGTTCTCCAGGTGAGGTGTTTTGTCCAATTTCAAGTCCTAGACGATAGTTTAAATAAACGAGTACTAGTAATAATGGTAGATACTGCGGTTGATAGGATATATAAAATACTACGCTAGCAAGCAACAGTATAAACAAGCGCAGTTTTTCATTACCGACAGACCAATAAATACCGATAACACTGAGTAAAAAGAATCCGTATAATATCGAAATGAAATTCATTTTTTATTTATCCAGGGAATCATTGGGTCTTTGGCAAGCTTGTTGGACACTTCGTAGGCGCCGTAACGGTTAAGATGACTAGGGTCTGAGAAAAAGTCATTTTTTTGTGGGAAAAGTAATCCTAAGTCGCGGAACACAAAGTGCGAACGTTCGGAAGCTGTTTGTATCATGTACTGCTGAAATAGTTGCTCGAACTGTGTGCGAACAGGGTCTAAGTATTCACTTGTTAATGGCATGTTGACGAATACTAAGGATATTTTTTGCGATTGGGTGAACTTTAATATCTCTTGCAGCGCTAAGTCTTGGTCTCCTCCAAGTAAAAATCCTTTATAGTCGTTGTCGTAGTTACCACTCACTTTTGAATGTTTTTGGTAATAAATACCGGGGTCAAAACGTATTGATAGTGGTAAAAAGCCATCAAAATCAACTGATTGTACTGTTTCTTCTGCGTCTTTGCCATTAGTTTGATTTGATGACGCTTTATTTTTATCCACACCTGTTAGAGCATCTAATTTGGCGCCTAGTAGTGCTTTGAGTTGGTTACGATTTTGGTAAGCTCCTGATAATGAACCTAATTGCTCGTTCAACCAATCGTTAGCTGCTTGATAGCTGTTTTTTTGCTGGTCGTTTGATTCAGTTTTAGATTTAGTTACTTGTGCTGTATCTGTATCTCCACGAGCTATTGATTTTTCAATGGCTTGTTTATAACCTGGGGATGCTGCTATTGACCGGAATGTAATGTCTTCGCGTCCACTATTGAACGCACGGGCGCCGTCTGCCCAGATAATTAATTTGGGTAGTTCAGATGGTTCTAAGACTTTACGCAATATAAAGTTAACGACTTGGGCAGTGGCGCCGTTTATACCAAAGTTAAAGACATCTAAATTGCGATATCCTTGAGTTGCTAGAGCTTTAGATAAGGCTACTGGGTCAACACCTCGTAGAGCGCGCGAAGAACCAATAACTAATATATCTGGTGGCTGACCCCCGTTTTTCTGTAATCTTTGCCGATATAATGCCAGTTGCTCATCAAGTTGACGCGCATTAAAAGTTGGCGATTGAGTACGGGCTGCTAATAATATTGCCGTTGCAGTTCCTGATGGACTACGGCTAATTTCACTACTTGTTGTTTGCGTAAATGCCGATGCATTGAAGGCTTCACCATCTTTTGGTGCGGTGTCTGTTGTGAAGGACGCATTAACATCATTCTTATTGGGGGTTTGCGGAGCAAGACTAGTAGTTAATGTTGGTACGGGTTGCTGTGAGAATTTATTTAATACCCAATCGGTTTGTAACGTTAACAATAATCCAACTGTTCCCCAGACTAATACCGAAGCACCCGATTTCGCGCGGAAGTTTGGTGCGCTATTCGCATCCTCTTTGTCTTTGAATAGCTGTGTGGCAAGTAAAAGTTGTCTTGCGCTTCTACCCCAATCTTGCACTGTTTGCTTAACAAAAGTTTGAACTTCCTCTGATGTTAAGTCTTGACGCAGTACTGGTTCATCGGTTGGTGGTAATAGTTCGCGAACATAACTTGATGTTGCTGCAAATTCTGGCGCCGGTTCGGGAACATACCGTTGTCTTGCTGCAAAGTCTACACCATAATGCCATGATGCTTCTTTATTGCCTGCGCGGCGCCCATAAACACGCACTCCTAATATCCCTGGCATTTTGAGTTGTCGCAGTAACTTAACGACTTGAGTTGTTACTTGTTTACGGTCTGGAGAAACTGGAGCATCGCACATCACATGCATTAAATCTCCTTTTCGCAATAACAATACCCGCATACCACCTGTTTTTAGGCGCCAATCTAGGTCAGAATTTAATAAACGCTCTAGTAAAAATACAAGTGCTGGTTCATCCCCATTTGAAGCAAGTTCGATTGTTGGTATTGATAAAGCAGGATGATATGAAGCGGGAAGCGTTAACCAATCTATCCAAGCTGGTTCCGCATCTGTGCTGACTTGCCCGTATATAGTCGCCGCTGTTATTCCTTGGGGTGCAATATCATTTAAGCAAGCATCTACTTCTTTTATGCATAACCCACGTCTTGGCACCGTATCAGCACTTAACCGAACGTTCGTACAAAAGACGTGAAGCGTTGATTCGTTGAGTGAAGTAGTAACTTTAATTTTGTCAGCTAATTTTTCATTCAAATAAGAAGCTATTGCTTGCACATCTCCCCAACGTGCCCAGTCTTTGAGCATAACGTCGGTTGGGGTTAAATCAATTCGCAACATCCAGTCAGGTTTTGGCTCTCCTTGGACGTGACAAACAATAACAGCATCTTGATAACCTGCTAATTTGAGGTGACGTAGTTTTTGGGCAACAGGTTCAGCAATTATTGAGGGGTCTGGACTATAGCTCGATTTACACAGTATCCATAAACGATTCTTATTATCGTTGTTATCACCTTGCTTTTTGACTTGAACGCGAACACCAATACCCAAAGAACTCAGAGTTTCGCTTAAATACCTAGCAATTGCTTCAGGGTCGCCTTTTTTGGCCAAACTCTCGTTCGAGACAATTATGGCGCCTATATGTTGGGTACGTTTTGTATCTCGAAGCAAGGCTACATTGACTTGTTCGAGATGACGGTCAAGTTGATTAAGATAAACTCGGTGACACCATTCGGGACGCTTGACGGCTTTTTTTCTACCGTAGACAAATACTTGATATATAGATGGCTGTTCGCTACCATCGCTATTTTTTAACGCTTCTAAGTCTGTTTGCTGTAAAGCTTTAAGTAAATCGGATAAAGTTTGCCAACGCTGCGGACACTCAACAGCTTCACATAAAATATGTAGGTCATTTCCCTGCAACCGGATTTTCACCCCTAGAGTGTTTATACCAGTTGCTTGACTCACCCACTGCACTATTGTTTTTTGACGGTCTGGTAGTACTGTTTTCATGGAAATGGCTTAGGGGTAGTAGATAGTGGTATTTTGGGGGCTTATTGGTTGGGGGCTATTAACAACAACAGATTCTCTGTAAACTAGAACGATAGAATCATTACATCATGAAATTTTTTTAACATTTTTTTTCCACTTATCCTACAACAACTCAAAAAACATAATGCGTACTAATTCCGATCATCACGGGTCGAACCCATTGTCGTTGATTCCTCAATCTATCCTCCTCCAAATTGGTACAGTTTCGGTGTTCACGCTGGTTTTAGCACAAAAAAGTGGAACTGACGCTTTAACTGCATTGGGACAAGCTAGCGAAGAGTTACTTCGAGGTGAACGTTTACCTATCTTAGAGTTCCCCAATTCAACGAATAAATTAACCGAATCAAGGTAAAGCTAATCAAACTTTTTCTGTAACAAATAATACATTTTGCAAATAAAAGTTTGCGGTACTTTCCCTACCCATATTTCTCTGAATGCCCAATAATTAAAAAGTCCGATAGCTCTACTACAACAGGATATGAGTTCCCTTTTATACTCTTGCACCGAAGCTGCTAATAACTACCCTGCATCTGATTTATTTTTGCGCCATCGTCTCCAGGTCATGGAGGAGTTATGGGAAACCGTGCTGCGTCAAGAGTGTGGTCAGGAGATGGTGGACTTACTGCGGCAGTTACGCGATTTATGTTCGCCAGAAGGACAAGCAACTCAAGACCAAGCGACCGAAGTTTTTAAGTTGATTGAACAACTTAGTATTAACGAAGCAATCCGCGCAGCACGAGCATTTGCCCTGTACTTTCAATTGATTAATATCATTGAGCAGGACTATGAGCAAAGGCAGCAGATGACGAGGTATGAGGTGGAGCCAACTGCCGAAGTTGAGGATACCTTGCCTACTATGGTTCATCAAGATAATGTCGAGGGACTTCCTGTTAATAGTGGACTTGGTGCAGATTTACTAACTAAAAGCTGGCGTAACTCAGCTTCAAATAGACAGAGGGGTACATTTGCTGCACTCTTCCCTGATTTATTTAAGCTCAACGTGCCGCCACAGTTGATTCAACGATTAATAACACAACTCGATGTACAGTTAGTGTTCACAGCGCACCCTACAGAAATTGTTCGCCATACAATTCGTGGTAAACAGCGTCGAGTTGTGCAGTTGCTGCAAGAACTCGATGCTTTAGAAAAGCGTTTAGGAGGCGCCGCACTTCCTCTACGTTGGGAAGCTCTTGAGTTAAGATTACAGCTTATCGAAGAAATACGTTTATGGTGGCGTACTGATGAACTACATCAGTTTAAACCATCTGTACTAGATGAAGTTGATTATGCGCTGCACTACTTCCAAGAAGTATTATTCGATGGTATTCCCCAGTTGTACCGTCGTTTTAAACAAACCCTAAACGCGACGTATCCTTGGTTAGAACCACCAAGCAAAAACTTTTGTAAATTTGGTTCGTGGGTTGGTGGTGACAGAGACGGAAATCCTTCTGTAACACCTGCTATTACTTGGGAAACAGCTTGCTACCAGCGCAATATAGTTCTACAAAAATATATTGACTCAGTAAAAGAACTGCGTGAATTATTAAGCGTTTCGATGCAGTGGAGTGATGTACTACCTGATTTGCTCGAATCGTTAGAACTCGAACAATCGCAAATGAGCAAAGTTTACGATGAACTCGCACTGCGGTATCGTCAAGAGCCATATCGTTTGAAGTTATCTTATATTCTCAAGCGATTAGAAAATACACTTTCACGTAACTCAGCGCTGCAAAAAGGCGAAAGTATTAAAGAAATTTCTAGTCCTGCTTATGGGTCGGGAGAAGATTTCTTAGCGGAACTGCGATTAATTCAACGAAACCTCAAGGAAACTGGTTTAACTTCGCAACTTCTCGAAAATCTGATTTGTCAAGTTGAAATTTTCGGCTTTAATTTAACAAAAATAGATATTCGCCAAGAATCATCGCGTCACAGTGATGCGCTCAACGAAATCCTTGAGTACATGGGTATTCATTCAAAACCCTACAATCAGCTTTCTGAGGCTGAACGTGTCGAATGGTTAACAAGTGAACTCAAAACTCGGCGCCCA
This sequence comes from Calothrix sp. PCC 7103, assembly GCF_000331305.1. Lineage (GTDB taxonomy): Bacteria > Cyanobacteriota > Cyanobacteriia > Cyanobacteriales > Nostocaceae > Dulcicalothrix. Next base: position 5,067,449 of record NZ_KB217478.1, read on the forward strand.
TTAACTTCTGCGGAGTTACCATTCTCTGAAAAAACTAACGACGTTATCGAGACGATGCGTATTGTTAGGTCATTACAACAAGAGTTTGGCTATAACATTTGTCAAACCTACATTATTAGTATGTGTCGCGAAGTCAGCGACGTGTTAGAGGTATTACTGTTTGCTAAAGAAGCAGGACTTTATGACCCAGGAACGGCAGTAGGAACAATACAAGTAGTTCCATTATTTGAAACCGTCGAAGATTTACTGCGGTCGCGCGCTGTAATGCAGCAATTATTCGAGTTGCCTTTATACCGTGCAATGCTTGCAGGTGGGTATGCAGTAATGGAGCATAAAGAATCATTGGCGCCATCGTTACTATCTCCTCCCACACCCCCACTCCCCCACTCCCCCACTCCCCCACCTCCTCTAACTCCTAACCTTCAAGAAGTAATGTTGGGATATTCAGACAGTAATAAAGACTCTGGCTTCTTAAGTAGTAACTGGGAAATTCACAAAGCCCAAAAAAGCTTACAAGAAATTGCTGAGAAATATGGTGTAAACTTACGCATATTTCATGGGCGTGGTGGTTCAGTAGGTCGTGGTGGTGGACCAGCATACGAAGCTATTTTGGCGCAACCAGGGCATAGTATAAACGGACGCATCAAAATTACAGAACAAGGTGAAGTGCTGGCATCGAAGTACTCGTTGCGTGATTTAGCATTATATAACTTAGAAACAATAACCAGTGCTGTAATTCAAGCTAGTTTACTGCGAACAGGGTTTGATGATATCGAACCTTGGAACGAGATAATGGAGGAACTAGCGACTCGTTCGCGTAGTCATTACCGTGCATTGATATACGAACAACCCGACTTTATCGACTTCTTCCATTCATGCACACCCATCGAAGAAATTAGCCAATTACAAATTAGTTCGCGTCCAGCAAGGCGCCCATCTGGTAAAAAAGACTTAACTTCTTTGCGTGCTATTCCGTGGGTATTTAGCTGGACACAAACCCGGTTCTTATTGCCATCATGGTATGGAGTTGGGACAGCACTCCAGGAATTTTTGGATGAAGAACCAAAAGAACACATGAAACTGCTCCGATATTTCTACATGAAATGGCCATTCTTTAAAATGGTTGTTTCTAAAGCCGAAATGACATTAGCAAAAGTAGACCTGTTAATGGCACAGCATTACGTCCAAGAATTATCACATCCAGACGACCGTGCCAGATTCGCTGTTGTGTTCGACCAAATAGCCAAAGAATTCTATCTCACCCGCGACATTGTACTGCAAATCACCGGGCACAAAAATCTCCTTGATGGCGACCCAGTTTTACAACGCTCCGTTCAGTTGCGTAACGGAACAATTGTACCGCTAGGATTCATTCAAGTCTCCTTGCTTAAGCGTTTACGTCAAGCCAAAAACATTACAACATCGGGTGTTATCCATTCCCGCTACAGTAAAGGTGAACTGTTACGAGGCGCCTTGCTTACCATCAATGGTATTGCCGCAGGAATGAGAAATACAGGCTGAACCCTCTTGCTCTTGTGGAACGGGCATCCCTGCCCGTTTCAAATTATAGAATCTGTAATATGGCTAAAAATCGTGTATTAATTTGTACTTTTATAGCTTTAACATCGGGATTTTTTGCAGGCTTCACCGGTTGGCAAATTTCGATGAACTTGAAAAGCCAAAAGTGCCAAAACCAAGTTTGGGGAGTTAGAGAACTATGTACAGCAGCAGTTGCTCCTGGCGCCATGTGGTCAGGAAGCACTACTGGTTTGTGGACGGGCACAATTTTAGGCGCGTTTGTAGGTGGTTTGGTGATTAAAAAGAAGTAAACTCCAACTCAGCCAAACTCGTCCATTCGCTGGTGCTGGTATCGTAACAATACCACTGCCCATCTTTACCGCGATAACAAAAAAGCGAACGACTACCAGCACTGAAATCATCAGTCAAGTAGTATAAAATACCGCGAAACGGAAAAGTTTTGCGACTCAGCCGTTTAGCAACCGCTTGATTGGGACATTCCACAACAAACACAGGCAAATCATCAAGATGTGTTAGCGAAAAAAAACACATCCGTAAAATCGCACGCAACCAACTTTCGGAACTATCGAAATAGCTATCAATAATTTTATTGGTCAGAGCTTGCTCCAGCGAACGATTCCTTATATCTGGAACATCCAGGTCCGACATATAGCATTACCACCTATCGCAACACATGACTGGTTAGAGGTTAAACCATAAAACCCCTTACTGGCAAGTATCTTCATCAAAATCATCTACTAGACTGCATTTTGAAGCGAATCGTTAAGGAGGCACCGCGAGTTGGTAAAATTTACAATGCAATGCCAGAAATAAAAAAGTCATGTCTGCCGAAACCAGCCAAGCAAACCAAGATACCAAAGGTGCTGATGCCATTGATGAAGCAATCGCACGTGGAATTGATTTTGATGGAACTCCCATTCCAGAAGCAAAGCTAGAACTGTATAACAAAGTCATGGGACTCGAAGCAAACCGTCAACGTAGTGGTGTATCTAATACCATGCGTTCGCGTATAGTCCGCATAGGCGCCAAACATATTCCCCAAGAAGAACTTAACCAAATGCTTAATGGCGCCGGCTTTGCAGAACTGAAAGAAAAAGAAGTCGCTTTTTACTACGGCGGTAAATAATTAATGTAGAGACGTGATACCCAAGCGTCTCTACATTTCATGATTTCCAAAAATCGCTGACTGAATAACCCAAATCAGCTAACATGTGTCGTAGCAAAGGTAAACTTAACCCAATCACATTACTGTGACAACCTTCAATTTTCTCAACAAACACACTTCCTTTACCTTCTAAAGCAAAGGCGCCTGCACAGTTTAGAGGTTCACCAGTTGCCACATAAGTTCTTATCTCCGAATCACTTGCATTGGCAAAGTAAACTTTTGTAATTTGGCACTTGACAATCATTCGACTTTGTGAAGTATCTATCAAAACGTGACCAGTTAGCAAGTCACCAATTTGACCGCGCATTTCGTGCCAGCGAGAAATAGCTTCTTCGGGACTAGCTGGTTTACCGTGAATTTCACCGTTGACAGCTAATACCGAATCACAACCCATAACAACAGCATTTTCAAATTTGGGTGCAATTCTTTCAGCTTTACGCTGGGCAAGTATCTGCACCAATAATACAGGGTCGCGCGACTGCACTTGTGATTCATCAAAATGACTTACAGAAACTACTGGTTCAATACCAATAGTTTGTAACAAGCGGCGACGCGCAGGGGAAGCAGAAGCAAGTACAAATTGTGGTATAGATTGTGGAACACCCATTATTAATATACTTTGAACGAATCTATCGAATCTTGAATGAAACGCTTAACTCTTGGCCAACGTTTTTCTGTAACTGAGGCGTTGAAAGTAAACAACTTGCCACGGCTAACAGTCACATTGGCAAGGTTATGACGTTTTTTATTATTAGGAAGCTTAATTATATATTCCAACTTATAATAAACCTTGCCGTCAACTTCTCTTTGAGCATCGTTAATTAATTCAGCTTCACGACCAGACCCTTCAGGTGCCAGAGCGCTTTTACCAAGTTTATATCCAACTTCTCCTGGTGTTCCCAGTTCCGTTAGTGTCTTACCATCAGGAACAGGACTAATTACAACAGAGATATTCTCAGAAGGCTCGATAATATCATGGAACACCACAACCGGACCATTCGCTACTTTAACTTGCACCCAGCCATTAGGATATGAGAACTCATAGCCATTATCAGTATCTGTAAAATTCTTCAGCCCAGCCGCCGCAGCAATACCTGTATAGCTGAAACTTAAGCTTAAAACCAACACTAAAATCAATCCAATACGTTTCCACATTTGTTTTCAATCCTTTAGGGCGCCAAGCAATAATATATTTCAAAAATATATTTTTGTAATATTTCGTTAACATTGTCTCATCAAGCGTGACCATTAGTAACCATGTCATACACAACATGTGAAGTACGCTGGTTTATTCCCGGCGCCATCCCTACTAACTTTAAAACCTGGTTTAACCCATCACAACAACCAGAACAGCGTACTGATATTTATTTATACGCACCAGTAAATGATTTTGTTGGTATTAAGTTACGTGAAGGGCGCCTAGAAATAAAATGGCGAATATCGGAATTAGGCGCCGTGCAATTTACCGACTCAGTTACAGGTAAAGTTGAGAAATGGCGTAAATGGATGTGTAACGACTCTACAAAAGAAGCTTTTCTGCCAATTCAAGTACAAAATAACCCTACATGGGTAAATGTGAAAAAAAGTCGTTATTTACAGTCATATCAAATTGCACCTGGCGCCGTTCCAGAAAAACTAGATAATAATAGAAATTTATATAATGTTAAAAACAGTTGCAACGTTGAACTTACATTATTAGAAATATATAACAAAACTTGGTGGAGTATAGCCTTAGAAGCTAGTGGAGAGGAAGCTAATTTAATCGATAATTTATGTGCAACGGCTGATTATTTATTCACTGATTTTAAAGGTATTGAACTACAAATAAATGATTCATCTGCTTATCCTTATTGGATAAATAGCTTTTGTTGAAAGTATCGCCTGTAAAAATTAATATGGCACGACACTCATCAATTCCAGCTTTTTCTAGTACATTTTAGATGAAATTAATATAAACAGCAACCTGTACTGAGTAAAATTAAGCTCTATACTCCAGGAGAACTACTGTCTTTTTTTCGTCGTTGTCTCAAAAATATAATTTGGTAATAAATTGTAGGCGCCATCTATAATGGCAAAATAATTTTGGTCAAATTTAAAAACTTGTGTCATGATGGCAAAGGCAAAATCCGATGCTGGTAAATAAATATACTTGAGGTTTATTACGGAAAGGACAAAGCAAATATTGTAGTCTTCGTTGTTTATTTAGAACAGGAGAATTAAATGCCTTTAAAGAATTATGGTGTACTGAAAGGTCGTGTTGTTGACCGAAAGCTAGGTGAAGGACAAACACCGCATTACCAAGTGCTTCTAAGTGATGGAGACACCAAATATCGTATTGCCGTCAACGTCAAATCAAAACTGGCGCCATCAGAATTATTTTATTACGTAGACGAAAACTTTAACCATCCCATTATTAAAGGACTGGTTGAGTTAGATAATGGGTTTCATGAACTTTCAAGAAAACCAGGTGGACTAGCGTTGGACTTTATTCGGGGGAACTTGTTTGACACAACGCAAATGAAACCTTTACCACACAACGTTCCTGGGCCAGATAATGACTTAAACGAGTTAATAGAGTTATATATCAACCGTGCAGTAGAAAGTGAAGATGCTGCAATATACGCTTTTGGAGAAAGATGGGGTCCAGAAACCGACGTTAAAGACAAATATTTTGGTTTTTTACCTGGTAACGGTATCCACGATATCCATATGAACCAGGGTAATGATGGCAAATTCCAACGAGACAATGGAGTTTGGCAAGACGGAGGACTATTAATACACTATCCATCACGTTCGACATGGGTAGGAATTTTTCTAGCTTTCCAATCGCAATCTTTCCATACCGACGATACAACCGGAAACCGTATCGATACAGTTATACCAGAAACAACCGCAGCAATTCGTATTGTTGCAGCAATGGTAAACCCTGTAGGTAAGGACACAAATAAAGAAACTGTTACTTTACTTAATACTTCACCTGAACCAGTTGATTTAACGGGATGGGCAATAGCTGACAAATTCAAATCTAAATTCCCACTCACTGGTACCATCAATGCAGGTGAAGTTTTAAAAGTGACTTTAAGTAACAAAATCAACCTAGACAACGAGGGTGGTATTATTACCCTTCTCGATAACGGTGGTCTAAAAATAGACGGTGTTTCTTACACCAAAGACAAAGTAACCAAAGAAGGTTGGACAATCACTTTCTAAAAATGTAGAGACGCTTGGGTATAGCGTCTCTATATTTTTACTCTCTAATTTGTAGGACAACTAGTGTCATGTCGTCGATGTTTTGTTTGTCGGCGCCAATAAATTCGTGTACTGTATCAAACATATAATCTAGTATTTCTTGGGGTTCGCTATAAATGCGACACGCAGTATTAAGTGCTTTAATTAAGTTGTCTTCGTCAAATCTATCGCCACTGGCTGAGGCGGCATCTGTTAAACCATCGGTATAATAAATTACAACATCTCCTGGTTCTAGCTGTGCTTCACCGTCTTCGTACTGGCTATTGGCGTCTAAACCAATTAACATTCCCAATGTGTCTAAGCGGGTTATTGTTCTGGTTGCAGCGTGCCACCATAATGGGGGGTTGTGAGCAGCGTTACTAAAATATAAAGTTCGCGTTTCTGGATCAAATTCTGAATAAAAAAGTGTGACAAATCTATTGGAGTTTTCTAAGTCGGCGTACATGACGCGATTTAAGTTTTGTAATATTCTTTTGGGTGGATGACCGTGTAATACTTCACCACGTAACATCCCCCGCATCATTGTCATAATTAACCCTGCGGGAACTCCTTTACCCATTACGTCACCAACTACTACCCCCCAACGTCCATTGTTGTCTTCGTCGTTAAGTACTGGAGTGTTAAGTACTGAGGTACTTATTACGGGGTTTTTGCTGCTTGGTTGAATTTGGTTATGGTTGGTTGGAATAAAGTCGTAGTAATCTCCACCTACACGGTTAGCGGGTTTACAACGTGCAGCTAAAGCTAACCCTGGTATTGTAGGACATTGACGGGGTAATAGGCGCCTTTGAATTTCGGCACCAATTTCAAGTTCTTGGTCTAAACGTTCTTTTTTACGTAATTCAACACCTAATTCATCGTTTTCGATGGCAACTGCGGTTTGGTCAGCTACTAAACGAACTAGCTTTTGACGTGTTTCTGTCCAAGTGTAATCTGGGTCACGACTCAATACATATAACCATCCACGTTCATTATGTTTGACGAGGATAGCGGTACCAAATATTTGTACATCAGGACCCAAACAGCGATGCATTTGGTCGTCTAACATCCCTGTTGTAGCTGTTAGGGGTACAGCATTTGCTAATAAAGTAATTTGGCTACTGGCTGTTTCGAGCGCTTTACGAATATTTTTACGCTGAAGACTATCTTGCCAATGCAGTTGCTCTAACCGCACTTGCCCATTTGGTTTGTAGAGAAATAAGGCACTACCATCAGCGTCAGTGACTCGCGTTGCCATCAGTGGAATTAACTCTAAAAACTGATTTAAATTGTTAAAGCTTCTAAGGGCAAATCCCAACGAACTAAGCAAGTCTTGAATTTTATTTTGCTCGCGATGCAGCCTTGCCACAAGTTCTTTCAGCGCTACCACTGGAGTGACGTCAGTCGTAGTGCTGGTATTACTGTTAGTTGGTTGAGAAGGTGGTTGAGGCACAGGTGTTTATTATCGTTTAAACTTTTAGCTTGGTATTGCTACACCATATTGGGGCAAAGCTTGTAATTTTAGCAAGCGTATTATGACGTAGGATAAAAACTTTATAAGTATTTCATTGTATAATTAAATTTATTAATATATAAAATTTAATTTCAACATATTTTTAGTAGTTCTTACTTAATTACCTTGGTTTCAACAGCAGTATTTTCTACTACGCACTGAAGGTTATTAATACTCTCATAACCTGATAAATACATCATGTATCAAAAGGTAGACAATTGATAGAACTTTCATTAGTTATTCGGTATGTTAACTATTTTTGACAAAGGGGTGAGAGGTATAGGGGGTAAGAGGATTTGTCAAATATATTTTATTCCCCGGCACTTTAGTTTTATTTGAACATAAATTACAACCCTTAATTTCTTAATTAGAGAATATTAATAAATGAATAATGTAGGCGTAGTAGGACTTAAGACGCTATTTCTCATTGAGTGAGATATGGCGCCTATTCATGCTAGATATTCAGGATGCAACTGATGATAGCAGCTCAAGTGCATTTTTAAATAATTAGTTTTAGGAAGTTTTGAATTTTTAATAAATTTGAGCTTCTCAACTAATAAAATGGCTGTTTGGTATACTGTTACATCTCAGTTACTAAGTAAAGCTTCGACAAATTCGTAGCTAGAGAAAGGACGTAGGTCTTCTATACCTTCACCGGCACCAATAAATCGAATTGGTAGACCCAACTGCTTTACAACAGCAAGTGCAACACCACCTTTAGCAGTACCATCAAGTTTAGTTAAAACTACACCACTTAACTGTGCAGCTTGGGAAAAAACCTCAGCTTGCCGCAAACCATTTTGACCTAACGTTGCATCAAGCACCAACAGTGATTCTACTTTAGCTGTGGGGGCTTTTTTATCGATAATGCGACGGACTTTACTGAGTTCATCCATCAAATTTTTCTTATTTTGCAAGCGTCCTGCGGTATCTACTAACAGTAGCTCTGTATTACGAGCGTTTGCAGCCGTTATTGCGTCGAACACCACAGCTGCTGGGTCTGTATTTTTACCAGGATTTGAAATGACTTCAACATTACTACGTGTACCCCAAACTTTGACTTGTTCAACAGCAGCAGCACGGAAAGTATCAGCGGCGCCAATCAAAGTGCGGTAGCCTGATTTTTGGGATAAATGAGCAAGTTTACCAATAGTTGTAGTTTTACCGGCGCCATTAACACCAGTCATGAGCCAAATATTAAGAGTGTCTTTTTCTGGAGCGAAGACAGTTTTTTGAGATTTTTGAATAGGAACTTCGAGCATATCCTTAAGGATAGTCTTGAGATATGCAATAGCAGCATCAGCGGGAAGCGCTTCCGAGCGTAACTTACTTTGTAAAGCCTCAATAATATAGTCAGTTGCTTCGACACCAACATCAGCTTGTAAAAGCAGCGCTTCAATTTCTGTAACCGCAGCTTGGTTTAGTGGTCCCTTGCCAACAATCGCCTTTAATTGGTTAACTATATTACGACGAGTTTTACTCAAACCCCGTCGCAGCTTTTTAAGCCAATTTATTTCTTCTATAGATACATCTTCTGGACGCCGACCTTGTGCCGCAAGAACTTCTGCCGACCACACAAACCCCTCATCAAACTCTAAATCTGAATCGAAATCAGATGTTTCCTCTGTTTCAATATCACTTGTATCAGATAAAGCATTTGTATTTATTATTTCTGCTGGTGGCGCCGGAACATCAATGGCGCTTTGCATCAACCGTTGTTGTCTAGCTTCTCTTTCTGCTGCTGCACGTTCGATAAAAGATAGGTTTGATAAATTGGTGGATGAGAAAGGCGCCACTTCATCGTTGGCTTCCGCATTCACCGATACAGTAGAATCAACAGTGTCAACTGTATTTCCCACTACTGGCTCTTCAACAGATTCTTCAACAGATTCTTCAACAGATTCAACTTCGGACACAAGAGAGGTAACTTCTTCAATTTTCTGTTCTTCAACGACAGGCACCGACTTTACAGCTTCAGTAACAGCCTCAGTTTCTATAGGAGCATCTTGTTGTTTTTGCTGAATATTCTTGTAAGCAGCCTTAGCAAATGCCAGCAGGTCAGAAGCATCGGGTGTAGTAGTAGGCACCGCATCTGGTGTAGAAGGCGCCTGGTCTTGGGACTGCTCAGTTTTTTCTTCAAGAGCAGGAGTATTAGAAGATTCGTTATGTTGACGACGGAACCAATTAAAAGCCATTGTGATTACAAAAATATGGGTTTCGTGGGGCAGGTTAACCTAAATTTTCCAATATTGAACAGGATATATGTAAACCCGCCCCACCAACATACAATCCCAAAACAAACGAGTAACCCATCCGTTACATCCGTTGCAAAATTACCTGCCCTTTATTTTTTGCAAACTCAATTCACTCTTACTCTCAGTAACCCTACGTAGGACTCCATTAATAAACCTATGCCCATCAGCTTCACTATACCGCTTCGCTAACTCTACAGCTTCATTAATAGCCATACGTTCATCAAGCTGTAAAAATAACATTTCAGCCACTGCAATACGTAAAATATCACGGTCAATTTGGGCGAGACGATTAACTTGCCAATCTACTAATGCCTGAGATATCTCCTCATCAATAAGAGTTTGATTCTCATTTACAGTGCGAACAATATCAATTGCATAGCGTGCAACATCCTTGTCCTGGTTAGCAAGTTGAATTAATTCGGGAAACTCAATAGCAGCACCTAGTTGATTAATTGCCTTTTGGGCATAAGTAACAGCTTCTTTGAGCATAGTGCGCGCGGTGTTTAAATCGCTAGCACGTGTTTCGCTAGTAAGTAACCTGTCATTACTACGCTGTAACTCACCTGCCGCATTATCAAGGGTATCTTGAACTTCAGAGCGGAGGGTACGAACAGCGGCAAGTACAAGTTTTGGTAAGTGTTCTTCGTTTAGCTTTTTAGGATTCGTGGGTAACTGACTCAAACATAGGAGTGCCAGTTCACGCGCAATTTGACGAGGTTTACGCTCTTGCATAGTTTTTATGAATGGATTTTAGATAGATTAAATAATAGAAACCCTTACGGTATTATTTGCCGTGACTCCGAAGAAGGAATTTCGACTTTATGTTCCGCCATTACAAGTGAGGGTATAGGGGTATTTGGGGCAACTATACCGCCTGAGACTATAATTTTAAAGGCATCTTCGATTGATATTGATAGATTAACAACTTCATTCTCAGGTACTACAGCATACCATCCTGTGGTTGGGTTTGGAGTAGTGGGCACAAAAACACTTAATACTGGTTGCGGCATTTGCGCTTGGATTTCGTTGCTAATGGCACCTGTTACAAATCCGACAGACCAAATACCACGTCTGGGATATTCTACCAAAACTACTCGCCGAAACTTACCGTTAGAGTCTTTGAATAAAGTTTCAAGAAGTTGCTTAAGAGTTTTATAAACCTGTCCAGCTAAAGGAATCGCTTGTACTGTTTGCTCACCAAAATCAAGCAACCAGCGTCCAGCGATGTTACGAGCCATTAACCCAATTAAAAGGATACTTAATAGTGGAACGGCAAAGCCCACCAAAATATTAAGTAAATTAACTAAAATAGGGTGCAGCCCATCAAAAGGATTAAGTTGCTTGGGTACGCGCGTGAGAAAGTCAATTACCCAGTTAGCAATGGTAATCGTCAGCCAGATTGTAGTTGCTAGAGGTATAACAACCAGCAACCCAGCAATCAAGTCATTCTTTAAATCCTGCTTTAAGCGTTCGATTACCAATCCCCGACTCTCCTTGTTTAGGCTAGTAGAACTTTTTATATAGGTACTCATACAACCAATACGCGCATATTTCAGCCATCTACGCGCTCTTCGACAAAATTATGAGGATGTTACTCGTGTGCTTACTGCTTCTTAGAGATGCCTAGAAGCGGTTTGTTACTCTCGCTAACCACTGAAGGTTACAGCAGTTATCTGCCAGATGCCAATATTTTTTAACCTTGTAACTGAATGTTGCAAGTTTTAATATTTATTCTAATATTACCGTGCCAAATTAAAATCTGCCGGAATGCCGAACTTATCAGGATGATAGCCGCCTTATACAGGTATCTTTAGCCAATACAGGCGCCACAATTCTGATAAATATAAGAAAATTTAATCTAAATATTAATTTATATTACACTGCCATCTTGTGGAACAGGCATCCTGCCTGTTCCTAATTCATTAAATCCCCCCAACCTACGATTTGTTGAGTGCTTTTAGGGTTTTGGGTTCGGTGTGGGTTGGCGCCATGTTTTTGATTTCCCAGACTTTGAGTAAAATTAGATATTCGTAAAAGGCTTGTAGTATACACCAAGCGAAACCGGCGCGTCCATCTAGACAGCCACCGAGTAAAAAGTACATATAGATAAAACGAATAATAGGGCGCCCAGGTAAGCGTAATGATAAATCTTTAAGTGCGCGGCGCCGTTCGACTTCGGAGTTACCGAGAAATAAGTCTCGCCATTTGACGCTACCGTGTTGGAGTTGATTTACTGTTTCTTTGGCTTCGTCGGTAGAATAGCGGTTGTGTTTATCAATCCAACGACTTAATCCTTTGCCGGAAGTATAATGTGGGTAAGTTTCTTTCAAAAAGCTTGTGGCGCCGTCACAGACTTCGCGTTCGGTATGACCATAGTCACTAAACCAAACTTTACCATGACGGAATAATCGCAGTTGATAGCGTGGGTATTGAGTACTGCGACGAATCCATGTATTCATAAACATGACTCGTTCCGCTACATAGTAACCTATATATTCTGAATTAGACTTGCTTGCTTCGACACATTCGGCAAATAATTCTGGTGTCATGCGCTCATCAGCTTCGAGTATATATATCCAGTCGTATTTAGGCTGTATATTTTCGAGCATCCAAGTTCGCTGGCGCCCGTGGCTTTCAAAAGCATGTTCAACGACACGTACCTTGTAGCGATTAGCAATTTCGACGGTATGATCACTGCTACAGGAATCCACGACGATAATGTCATCCGAAAGCATTGCTGATTCTATACAAGCAGCGATGTCTAATTCTTCGTTATAAGTCAATATGTAAATGGATATCATTATTTTTACGTCGTGGAAATATTTAGTTTAGTTTATTGTATCAAATGCGACTAGAGAGTAAAAAGTGCTGAGTAGGGAGTTAGAAGTTATTACTCAGCACTAGCGCACTTTTATCTTGCGGTCGCTTTGCGTGCGCTACCTTGTCCCATACCCATGCTTCTCATACCAGTCCAACCGATAATGATGTAACCAATAGAAAGTAACAAGCTGCTCATACCAATACGTAAACCAGATTTCCAAGCTTGGTCTTTAGCTTGTTTTTCGGCAGTTTCTTTTTGCTCACGAATCTGACGCTTTTGTTGGTCTGCAAGCTTTTGAGGGTCGCTTTGTGAAGCGATAAAGTCATCAAGTACTTTGGGGTCTGTCTTCGCTTTTTTAAGCACATCTTTTACAGCAGGAGGAACATTTGGATTTTCTTGTGCTTGCTTAAATTTCTGCTCGTCTTTAAGAATGTCGTTTAACTGTGCTTTGGTTTGAGCTTTTTGCTTTTCAAGTTCAGCTTTAACTTGGTCGTTACCTAACTGAGCTTGAACCTGAGATAATTGGTTGTTGAGTCGGGTTTCTTGCTGTTCAGCTTGTCTGCCGATTTGCTCAACAGTTTGTGCGCTAGCTTGACGAACGTTATTTAAGTGCAAAGGAAAAATCAGCAAAAACATCAAGCCTAAAATACTAGATAAAACAAACGCGGGTAATCTCAAATCAAAACCGCCAAATCTTTCATCACCTTCAAAGCTATCTGCCCAATATCCTGCAATTAATAATCCTAAACCGACCATAGGCACAATACCTCGGTCTACCAAAGCAGTAGCCAAACCAATTTGCCAACCTCTATCAGTTGGCTGAAAAGGAAACAGCAAAATTATAAAGTCAATAAGAAAAGACAAAAGTAGGATAATTCCCCCTACCTTAAGGGTTCTTGAAGCAGTCGCGGCAGCAAAACTGTTAATCATACGTTCTAGTTTTTGTAGTACAAGTGATTGTTATTACTTAAAGTTACTGGAATATTGTTCCCCTAACCTTATCTGTTCTTTACGTTTACGACAACAATTTATAGATAGTAATAATTTTTTACTTCATTTTTAAGAACTACACCACGCTAGCACCTACTTTTCACAGTGTCTTCAGAAAAATCACAGTATTAAAATATACATTGCAATCTAGCTAATTCTGTTGCAAGTTATGCCACACCTCCAGGTCTTCGGGACGGTCAACATCAGCAAGCGGCGCCAAGCATTCAAAAAATAGCCCTAAAGTGTGGGCAACATTTATAGTCTGCTGTAACACTTCAGAGGTTCCCCAATTGATATTTTTGAATAAATCAGGAATTGGGCGCCGTAACCCAATTAAATAATAGCCTCCATCCAAAGCTGGGCCCAGCACTAAATCAACATCGTTGAGATGTGCAAACGCCGTAGTTAAGATTTGTGCATCAATACCAGGACAATCACTGCCAATGATAATAGTCTTAGTTTCGGCGCCTTCTTTAAAAGAATCATCAAAAGCGCGAGCCATACGCTCACCCAAATCACCCTCACCCTGTGGCTGATATACTAAACCAGAACCTAACCAAACCTGCATTAACTCCAAACTACCACCAGCAAAACGCACCTCCGTAAAAACATTCAATGGTAAAACTTGAGATAAAGTATGCTCAGTCATCTCACGATGAAGATTTGCCGCACCATCGGCGCCGAGTTTAGGAATTAAGCGAGTTTTAGTCCGGTTAGGTTCAGGATAACGAGTAAAGAGTATTAAATGATGCATAAAAAGTGATGAGTGTTGAGTGCTGAGTCATAACTCCTAATTAATAACTATACTCAGCACTCAGCACTTTCAACTCAGCACTGTTTAATAACAATATCGACCATTTTCATCAGGTTCATCATGTTCAGTCCCCGAACGCATGGCGCCCAAAATAGTAGATACAAAAACACAACGTTTCATCTTACCGCCAAATTTACTTGATAGCGTTAACCTTCCAAGTGGAGGATTTACAGTACCTCGAAAATCAAAAACAGTCCTACGAACACCATTATGGCGTTGCATTGTAGTCTCAGTATCCAGAACAATATTAGGTTCAAGTTCATGCCATTGTGCTTCTACTGCACTAACACTTACAGGATGAACAGCCCATTTAACAACTTCATCCTCAACCTTAAAACTTGCCTGATATTTAACCTTATCCTTCATCGCTTGGCTTTGAGCATTACGCAACGCCAAGTAAACTTGGTCACTAGCAGCACCAAGGCGCCGAGCCTCAATAAAACCAAGCCAACTAGGAACAGCAATTGCGGCTAATATACCAATAATAAAAACCACAACCAATGTTTCCAGTAACGTAAAACCACTACTGGTAGAAAAGCTATATTTATTCCGCATTATAGGGTGGTAAATGCATTCAGATAATTTACAAGCGGTAAATGCACCCTATAACCCAAGAAACCCGAAAATAAACCGGGTTTCTCAACGTAGCGAAAAAACCCGAACAACAAAATTCACAAGTAGACGCACCCAACTCGCGCGAGCAAAATAAACTCAAAAACTTAACAACAGTAAAATGTTAGAAGCGACTACTAATTCCGTATAAGCCTGTTAAAAGCAATTAGATGAGCCGATAATTTTTCTGCAAATCACGGGTCATGTAGACTAAACAAGCAAAGGTCATAACTGTGGCTTGTACCAAATTATTCTAATCACGCACCAAATTAAATAGAAACCGCGAAAAAACGGAATTAAAACTGCATTTTATAGGCGCCAGTGCAGAATTTGCTGGGGATCAGATATTTTTTTAAGTATGATTACTCATATGAATTTGATTCCCCGAACTCGCGGGGGGCTAAGAATGATAATCAAATCAAATCAAATCAAATCAAATCAAATCAAATCAAATTAAATTAAATTATTGTAGGGATGGACATACTGTCAGAACATCGTGTCCTAAAGCGCGAAGCATAAGGACACTTTCACGCGGAAAATGTTCATCAGTGTATAGACGTGCCATTAATTATACTTCGTTATGCTTTGCGATTGCTGCTTCGATCTCGTCAGCGTATGTTTGAGCGTAAGACCAAGCATTTGCTAAGTCAATAGCTGATAAGGTAGGATAATTATCTAAAATTTTGGCTTCACTAAGACCTGAGCGCTGGTAACTTACTAATAACCAAACAGGGATACGAGTTTCTCTAATACAAGCATCACCACCCATGACACCAGGAGTTTTGTTTATTCCTTGCCAAGTATTAGCCAGACTTTGGGATAATAGTTGAATGACCTCAGCCTTTTCTGCTGGCGTTAACGAGAGTAATTGAGATTTTAATTCTGTAAAAGTCATTTTATCTATTTACGCGCGCATTTATAAAATATATTTATAATTAACTACATTCTAGCTGACTGATGAATTAAAAAGTTAATAAATTCTTAATAAACTGGGTTGTAACAATCAATCCAGTTTCTTTAAATTGACCCAGCAATTCCTTGTTTAACAAAGAGCTCCAAATTGGGCAACCGAATTGTAGACGGTAGCATGTAGTGAATGTCAGCTTGACAAGGACCTGCGGTATTAAACCAACGAGACATAAGAAGTTGTAGTGCAACGGAGGATTACAAACATGCCTTTAGTTTATCCTTATTGGCGGCGCCTGCGATAAATCAAATAAATAGAACTAGGTTGTAACAATACATCCAGCTTCGATAATAGCCTCTTTGCAAACGCGCCCACGGAAACCTTCAAGAGATTTATACAATATTTCTCCACAGTTGGGCTTCTGCAAAGCGACTCAAATGCTTGACATTAGTGGTAGCAATAACAGCTCTGCGACCAGGAGATTCTTCTTGAAGAGTTTGCCAGTGGGAACAAATTATAATATCTACATCAAGGCTTGAATTGCTTGCTGTAGGTATACCTCGACTACGAGCTTGTGCCCAAAGAGAACAAGCTTTTAGTAATAATGGATAAGTAATAGGTAAGAAAGAGATTATTTCTCTAAGTGCATTGAGCTTTGGAATTCCGTTAATATCAGATTTATTTAGAGATGCTAAAACTAAACTCCTTCTTACTTCATAGTCACACAGGTCAGATGAGTATACATTTACTCCACGTAGCAACATCGTATAGAGCCAATTCTCGCACGCAATTGCTTCTTCCAAATCGTTTGGATTAGATAATAATCCTATCACCCCAGAGTCAATAAATACAATCATTGTTCTGAATATAACTTTTGTCCCGGCGCCCTTTCTGCGTCAATTATTTTTTTGAATTCTTCAAATAATTCTCGTCTTTGCTGTGCTTCTTCTTTTGACATATTTCGATGAAGCTCAATACGTTTGGCAAGGAGTTCTAGAGGACGCTGATTCCGCTTTAATTGCTCTTCATCATATACTAATGTATCGCGTGCTTCGTGTTTATTTTGATTAGATTGTAGCAATTGCTCAAGAGCATGAGCATCCGAGGCTTCAATATTTATAGGTGTAGAATAACCTTCTAAAATCAGATCATAACTACCATTATCTACGTTTGTAAGTGGAATTAAAGCTACAAAACGAGAAACATCCAAAATTTTACCACTAGGTAATTTTGCGATTGTGTTCATGTATAAAATTATTTTTCTTCTATATATACTACTATTTTTGTTTGCGAGTTAGTCGATGGGAAATATGTAAAGAGGGCGTTCTAAGGTAATGATTTAATTGTCTTCCATTCATTCCCTAACCTTAACTTTACCGCACAACAGGTTTTTGATGCCGCTCAAGAAGAATAAATAATAATATACTCTTGTGGAATAATGTACTCTTGTGGAATGGGCATCCTTGCCCGTCCTTACTAATCAAAAATCTTGTGTATAACTCTACTGTGCCATCAAATTTCGTAATTGTTGCCACTCAGGCAGCCATGTCCATACATCCTCTACCGTTTCTTCAATTCCTTTGAGAATACGCTCACGAAAAAGGACCGGAGTATCAAAACCAAATCTAGCAAGTTCGTCTCGCATTCCATAAAGTAAATCTTTACCCGCAAAAAAGGTCATATAATTTTGATTTATAAATCGGCTACCTCCTGGGCAACAAGTAGGCAATAACCGCTCAAACTCTTCTAGAGGATTCTTTTTAGGTGAGGCAAGCTTTTGCTCGTATTGCTTAATGATGCTGTTTAATTCGGCTTTGCAGTTAACGGGTGTTAATCCTTTATCTTTCGGAAAGCGATAACCTTCTTTTTTATCTCTTTCATCTCCCCATGAGTTGTAAGGCGTTGATGGGCGATGTGAGAGGTAAAGTGATAGTGTAATTCTAGCTGCGGTATAGGCGCCTATTTTTTCAGCAGAAGCTTTTAGTGCTGCGCGATACTGCTCCATTGGTGGTGCATCACACAAGAGTGATTTTTTAACTACTTTAGGGTCAATCAAATAATTTTCTATTTCTTTTCTTTCCCAATACCAACCTAAAGGAACTTGTGTACCAGTTTCTGTTATGTACCAATTGCGTGGTATAGCTGTTGGGGGATTTTCATCATCGTCAAAATCACGGTCTCTTAGTCCTGCTACGGTTTAACCCGTCCGTACATCTTTAGCGCCAAGTATTCTTTGTGCTAAACCTTGTTTACTACCAATTGGTCGTACTATGCAACCAGGGGGGATGATGGCGCCTATTGCTCGCACATCTGGACTTTTAGCGACACCTTCGCAGTATAAAATATTTACAGGCACAGCGAACCCCCAGTCAAACGGTAAGTATCATCTTCACCAATTACATCGCTGACAGCATCACTATGGGTTGTCACAATAAACTGACAGGTTGAGCAAAGCTTAGGAAGTTGTCTTATTAATAGTTGTGCGACTGGTGGATGAAGGTTTAAGTCGATTTCATCAACTAATACTACTGAATATGCTATTTGTTGGCGTACAAACTCGTAAAGTATGGGAAATACCGATTGTTCCCCTGCTGACATCTCAACAATATCGTAATTACGGCGCCCGTCATTGATTAAAAAGTAGTAATCTTCTGGTGTAGGGGAATCTACACCAGGCATTGGTTCTACGCCAGCAAACGACCTTTCTGGAAATATCTTGGTATATAAGTTTTCTAATTGTGTTAAGTAATCTATGCTTGAAGTATGAGTTAATTGAGCAAATTTCCAACCATTTAGGTATTTACGTAACCTTGCTACACCTACTTCAAACGATACTCTTCCACTAGTAGATTTATTTATATTAATGCGTGCAGGACTGGCGCCGTTTTCTTCTTTTTGCGGAGTTACACCAAGATTACGAAACTGGTCGAACCAAAAAATACCTGGTAGCTTATAAAACTCAGAACGCACTGCTGGGTCTGTCTCAAGCAAACTGCGTGCATAATAACGTCCAGCAAATTGAAAATATTGGGGATCTGAAGCAGCATAACAGCGTTCACCATCCAAAACAAGCTGAACACGCTTATGATTACCAGGTTCAATTAAACTTCGTTCCGATTGAGTTGCAGCCCACTTATGGAATAATGCACGAGTCGTAGCTATTTCGTCGTCTGTAAATAGTACTTCAATTTCAATGCGCGGCGCCCCCCAACGCTGGTAACGACCAGGAAGAAACCCCAACCAGTCAAAATCGGTAACACGTCGAATTTGCTTTGTTGCCAGTGCTAAAGGAAGTGCAATAGCTTGCAGTAGCGTTGTTTTACCCGTACCGTTATCACCTATAACTAAAAAACGGTTACTAACTGCGTTAAGAGTTTGATTTTTAAATGACACTTCCAAACGCTCAAAGCGTTTAAAGTTTTTAATAGTGATAGATTCTACTTTCATAATTAAGTTGTAGCGCTCTTAAGGAATTAGGTTGTAATAATACATCCAGCTTCGATAATAGCCTCCTTACAAACGCGCCCACGGAAACCCTGTACAATGGTATCAATATTTTCTCCTTTCTCAAGTCGTTCGAGTACACCACTAACTTCAATGCGCGTATATTTAAAAGTGGGTCGCTCCCCGCAAACACCTACTGCTCGAACAACGTACTTTCCAAGCGGTCGATAGCAGTAAGTTTCTCCATTAACTACTTCTGTTACAAAGCTTTGCATATCTCATAATTTCAAACACGATTAATAGTATTATTTTACTCACCAATCTTAAAAGATAAGATTGGTGACATATTTAAGTTTTATGAATATCTTCTGCTAACCAGGCTATACGTTGCTCTACAATTTCAAGCGTTTTCATTAGTTTTTCCTTTCGCTTCTGTAATTGTTGCATTCTTGCCTGTTTATCTTTGTGCAATTTAACTAATCGCTGTTCTTCTTCTACCGACATTCGTGAAGTACTAGCGCATTTTTCTAGTTCATCACGTTCTGCCCATTTCTTAATTTGTTCTGGTGTTGGTTTATACGAGGATGTATCTAACATAATTTATTTACCCATCTAATTAAGTATTAAATCTTCTACGCTGTTCCAAGTCAGACAGAAGCATATCTCCCGCAGTAATTATCAATATCATTTCTCCTGAACCATTTGTCTCTACAAATTCGATGCTTCTGTAAAAAGGTTTGGCATCTACAATTGCAAATGTTCTTACGCAACAGCAAACTCTGTATATTGTCTCACATGAGGTGGATGAAATGCCAAAACAATTTCCTCTCTTGCGATTCCCTTCTGTAACAAATCTGTTGCTACTCCATCTTCTGTTCTATCTTCCTCAATCCAAATTTTGTTATTCTTCAAACGAATATGAATCATCACACTTTTAATTCGCTCATCTTTCTGCCAACCTATCAACAGCAAAAGGTACTGGTTGTGTACTTCATCAAAGGCTACAGCACTTTCGGTTGTAGAACCCGATTTTTCGTTCAGTTCATGGTATTCAGTCAAAACTTCTTTGACAATTTTTTGGTGATGGTTTAATCTATCCATTGTACAATTACCTCACTTTCTGGATCAACTATTAACAGCTTAACTGGATTGCGATTGATAATCATTTGCGCTAATTTGCTTTGAAAATTACTTTTATAGGTTCCTTGTGTAATCGCCAAATATAATTTAAAATCTAATGCTGTTTCTACCAAAACATCTCGATAAACAACATACTGACCTACAGCTTGTTCTAGGTCATTGACAAAGGAGCGACCCAAGGGGTGGCTGGCGCCTGCACATTGATTCTGTGTAAGCGTGTTTGTTAAAGAATACAATACTCTGGGTTGCAAGCTCTGAGATGAGGTGGTACTAGTCCTAAAACAATGTTCGATTTTGGAATACCTACAAATGCTAATTCCTCACCAATCTCAATATCTGTTTTATTTAGTTGAATCCAAACTTTATCTTCAATAATATCAAGATGAAGAATCGGATTAAAAATGTGTTTCGACCCGTTCCAGCCTGTTCGTAATAGTTGGTAACGGTCGCTATGAGTATCAAAAACAGTTATAATTTGAATTGGCTGATTATCTTCTGAGGTATCAGCATGGGCGGAAAGAACTTCCATAATTAGCTTACGGTATACTTCTTTTATAGGCGCCTCAGCTTAATTACGAGAATCTTCAACGGTTTGATTTATTACTGTTCTGGATTCGGTATCTATTGCTCTACCTTAACCATCCGTTACAACTAGGATTAAATAGTAAAATTTGTAACTAGTCCAGAAGATTCTCAAATCTCCAAGGCACCTAAAACTATAACCCGCAATTCAGTAACTCGTTGCAGGGCAGCATCATTAGTTAAAAATGCATCACAACCAGCCACTAATGCTGTCGCCACCTGTAAGGAATCTGGTAGCTTCAAACCATAACGAACCCTAATCTCTGCTGCTTTTTGACTTACAAAAGCTGTAATTGGGACAAACGAGATACCATCAGTATTTGTAAGCAAATCTGTGAAATCTTGTTGAGTTTGAGCTTGTCCCAACCGAATTGGCATTACCAAACATTCTGCTAACGTTACAGGTGAAGCCACAGCCTGGAAACTACCCTCAGTTAGCAATTTAAATATTGAATAAGCAACCTCGGCAAAGCCAGAAGTTTTCTCAAGGTAGTAAATAACGGGGGCTGTATCCAAAAAAACCTTGTTTACACCCCCGAACGCATCGCTGATCTTCATGATTGTCTTCTCAACAAGGATTCACGTTCATCCCACTCATCTCTCAATTGAGAGACCCAGACTTGAGCATCCATTCCGGATAATAAATTAGGCGCTACCCCATAAAACTCAGTTGCTTTACGCTTTGGTAATCGTGCTGTTTCTGACTGTGTAGAAACTTGCCCCGTTAGACGCTCAATCAGCTGAAGTTGTTCTGAAGTTGATAGTCCTTGAGCTTGCTTTAATACCGCTTCTAGCTGCGGACTCATATATATTCTCTCTTTAAACTAGTGTGAATATAGATATTTTACTTCTATTTTACTTCTGTTCCCTCTTTTTAAGCAGTGCTAGCACACACATTAATTATCACATTACACCGTAACAAGCCCTTAACAAGCACTGCTTTAGTTAATCTTGATTTGTGGCGCCCACAACGATAAACTCCAGTTAGCAACCCTATCCCATCAACAAACCATCCGTTACATCCGTTCCATCCGTTGCAAATAGCCATTCCTCCACAAATAAAAAGGACTAATCAAACTACTAACAAACAACTGCATCTCACAAGCAGCAACTAATTCTGTGAAAGCTCGGCGCCTGTATTTAATGACATGAGTTATTATTTTGCGTAAATCATTAATCATGTAAGCGAAACAAGCAAAAGGTCTTAAAGGTGGTTTAATATTAACCATTCTAGTAACATATCTACTTAAACCGATACCGCGAAAAAAAGGAATTAAATATTCTTTTTGCAGGCGCCAGTGTGGGATTTGATGGTGAATTACCATAGCAGGGTTGTACCAAATTTCCCATCCGGCTTTTTGGATATATGAGAGCATTTCAGTATCTTCACCAGTAAGCATGTTACCGTTGGCTCGACCAGTGAGGATTGGGTTTTGTGGTATGTCTTGCCATGCTTGTTTACGAACAACTAAACCTGCTGATGGAGGCAGCAATTTTTTACGCTTGTCGTACAGTAAGGGAATATCACCACGTTCGGTGATAGCGAGAAAAGGTGTAATGCGTTTAAAGTTTGGTGGTGGTTCAGTTTCCCAAGCAGGATGTATAAGACTTGCATAGGCGCCACATTTAGGATGCTGTGTACTAAATGTATATGCAGCATATACCCAATTTGGTTCTGGATAATTATCGTCGTCAAGGAAACCTATGAGTGTACCTTGCGCTTCTAATACTGCGCGCTTACGTGCGTGTGCGGCGCCTTGTTGGGTTTCGAGACAGTATTTGAGTGGGAAAGGGTGGCGCCAGTCTTTTTGATATTCGTGTACTATTTTAGCGGTGTCGTCTGTACTGTTGTTGTCAACTACTATGATTTCCCAGGTAATTTGTTCGGTGTTGATTTGGTTTTGTAGGAGTTGGAGGAGAGTGGGAAGGCGATGGGCGCCGTTATAGGTGGGAATGGCGATGGTTAGGTTAATATCTTGGGACATAGATAATGCAATTCTTATTTTGTGAAGTAAATAATAAATCTAAGACAATCAAAAATGCGCTCGACTCTTCAATCTTGTCTCATCGGCGCATTTACAATACTCGTATTTATACTGTTTTTTAGTTAAAGCATATTGTGAAATTTTACTTAATTACACGCATCATTTTCTATTTGCATACCTCCGAGTAATGTTTCAACAATTACACATCGCCTTACGTTACTCGGCTGGCTAGTATTATTAGATTGAGGAACAGCAAGTACAACTTTCAATTGAGTATCAGAACCAACAGGTAGACTACCTGTATAATCAAAGCTAATTGTTTTAACATCCGTAGACGTTAAGACTGATATAGCGCTAGCCTTTTTGTTGTAGCTAGTACCAAGATTTGTACCTGCCCATATCTGATTTGATTTAAGCTCCATACCTTCTCCTATGTTCTGCCACGACGCACCAGAAGGAGGAGTGGTGCCAGGGTGAACAAGCAATTTTGGCATATTATTTTCTAGCTTGAAACTAGCACTATACGTGAGCTTTTTATTTTTAGCTTCTGACTGCGCTCTTTGAAGTGCCGCAAAAACTGTATCATTGGCTTTGTTTATCCTTTGCCTATTTGTAAAGGCTAACCAACTAGGAGCTGCAATCGCTGATAGAATTCCAATAATGACAACTACTGCAAGCATTTCAATTAGAGTAAATCCAACAGATGATTGTGAACTACATTCAACTATTGAACTGGTATTAATTAAAGGTAATTTTTTATTTGAACTTCTTTTGATTTCTTGACATTGTCGTAATACGTGTAATACAAATTGGTTAATCATAATTTTTAAGCTTTATTCAACACCAAGGAATCCACGACCTTTTATTTGGATACTAGCAGTAGGAAAGTATTGAGAATTACTTTGGCTATATTTTCCTCCCGTTTGAAATCTAGCTAAAGCATTTCCTCTTATGAAAACCCGTGCTATGTATTTTTCAGAATTCACACACGCATAAAAGCTACCTGTTTGCAAATTTGCAGGCGCTCCACTTGTGCCATATCTTGGAACTTGTTGTTCATCTGCATTACAGCTAGGTGTTGGCGCTCCATCATCTACTCTACTTTGATCGATAAAATCAACTAAAGTAGTCAATCTATTTACATTTAAATCATAATTCTCTGAGTGCCTAGTCCAACTACCAAATTTTTTATTTAAATCTCCTGCAACAGATAGATTAAATGGCATAAAGCCTTTATCTGGTAGTAAATTGTATCTTACAGTTCTTGGAGTTGTAGTTCCATTAACTGTTTCTGTGCGAGTTTCACCACCAGTCGCTTCGTCTCGACGAATACCATCCCTAATTTCCCATCTTTCAATTCTAGCAGTGGTCTGGTTCCAAGTTGTGCTATTATCGTTGACCAAGTAATATACTACAAGCGAGTAAAGCATATAATCTTGGTTGTTGCACGTGCCGCCAAGAAGGTTAGTCAAACAACCTGCTTGCCTCTCTGTACTAGCATTAACTCTCACAACTTGATCTTTTCCTAAGAAATAACGTTTCCAAAAAACAAGTATTGGCACTTTTGTTATTTCTGTACTATTGGGTAGCTGATTAATTATTCCTGGGATACTCTTGGTTGTGTCAGAGTCAACTTTACCATAGAGGCTGTCAGCATCATAAATATATATTGCTTGCTCCATATCTTGGGCAATATAATCTAGCGCTGTTTGAATCTCTTGCTCTGAATTTGTCTTTGCTTGCTCTTTACGGTCTGTATCTAAGATATTAACCATAAATCCTAGTAGCGGAGTTATAACCAAGACTGCGATAATCATGGCAACAAGCAGTTCAATAAGAGTAAAGCCTTGTTGCAACTCGTCTTGGTAACGGAGCTTGATTCGGTTTTTAAGAACATATTTAATTAGGGTATTCATCCAATGGCTTTCCTTTAATCGTTCACTCTTTATACGTGCAGCCAGTTTCAATAATTTTGTATATTATTGACATCCTCCAAAGCGGTCACAATAATCTTGAAATTTTGTAGTTTTAGATGCTATTTCTGTAGTCATTTCAGCTAGTGGCGCTTGCCTATTACCTAATCCACCTGTAAAGGTTGCTTGTTTAGCGTTGTCACCAGCTTTCTTCTTTAAAGTAATTCCGCTTCTAAAGGCATCTGCTCTATAGACTCGTACTGATAAAAGATATCCTTTATCTGAATCATCAGTACTAGTAGTGCTACTGCTACTAGCAGCATTAGTAGTACTACGAATAACTTGGATAATTAAATCCCGAACACTGTTATTTGTGCATCCGCCACCATCTTGATCTATGCAATATAAGCTAGCATTTGCGTCATTTTGGCAATACGGAAAACCACTGACGCTTGTACCGCAGCTAGGCAAGGTAGAACTAGGCGCGCTTACTTCAGCAAAAGTACTGCGCTGGGATGTAAATTGCTTGCTACCATTAACTTCGTTTATGTTAACTACCCGCTTAGGTGTAGGAATTACTCCAGCCCGAACACCATCAATATAAGCACGAGCAGCTTGAGTTCCAAGTTCGACCCGCTTTGCTTGAACTCTGGTAGCGACGGATAGAACAATTACTGGCGCAATTCCAGCTAAGAGTATTGAAGCTACTATTATTGCCATCAAAGACTCAATGATAGTAAAACCACTTTGGCTTTTTGTCTTCGATGCTTTTAGCTTTACTTGGATAGCAATCTGAAATTTTTCACCAATTTGCTTGTATTTGATCTTCATCATTTACCTCAATAGTATTACTATGGATAGTTACCGCTTGGACAACCAGTACGATATTTTTGAGGAGCTACAAAATCTGACCAAGTTGTTCCTGTTGCTTTCTTTGCACACAGTAACGTTTTCACCCACGGATCGTCTTGGCTGACTTGCCTAAAATATTCAGAAGGCGCTCCTGATGGAGGAACTGTAAATTTTTGAGCAAACAAGTCAGGTAATTGTGATAACAAAGCAACATCAAAACCCCAATTACGTGTAGGTGGTGTGAAGTAAGGCAATGTACCGTTTGGATCTCCTTTATTTGTCCAGTAAGTAGTAAAGGGGTAATTAAAAAAGCTTAATTCATTAGTGGCACTACCGTTTGCATTGGCTGTAGCTGTCACAACGTTCGCAAAGGGTGCTGTTGCATAACTACTACGTTTGAACTGGATAAAACTGCCTCTAACTTTAGCTTCATATTGAGTACGTCCGTCACCACCCCAGTCCTCTAAAAAACGTACAAAGTTAGGTAAACCGCCTGATTCTTCATCCGGGCGACTTGGACTATTTCCAGCAACAAAACCTATATTAAAAGTAGTATTTACTGTTGCTTGTTGTACCCAGTTGAGTTGTATACCGGGAGTTTTGTTGCCTTGATTTATATTGTTACCTATACTGGGGTCTGTGTTTGGAGAGAAAATTTGCAATACTGGCACTAATTGAGGCTGTGCTGTACCTATAGGTAGCGGACTTTGAATAAATAATGGTTTATTGTTGTTGTAGCTTGCATCAGTAGTAATAGTAGGATTATTGCTGTTATTGTCAGTTGTTCTAAACCAAAGCCCCATAGTAGGTGTAAGTATAGTGCTTGATAGGCGAGGCCTCGCAGCACTATTATACGGAAACTGAGCTACTCTTCCGTTCGCATCAATGCCTAGTGGTACAGGTAATCTATCTATACCTGTCATCCCATTTGTAATTACGTTCCCACTCGCATTCAATAATTGGCCCGTGTTGTTTCTTAAAAAAGCAACTCTTCGACGAAAATGCTGATATCCAGGTGCAGCAGGTTGAGCAGTAGTACCAGCTTGAAATGTAGTGGCAATGCTAGTACTATTAACAACTGGAGAGGAAGTAGAGGCTGTTGTATCAATGCTATGTATCTTTACACCACCCGTATTTACTCGTTGATCCGGAGGAGCTGTAATATGCCAATCATCATAAACAGTATCATTACATGTTGAAGCAGGAACCTTGACGCAAATTTCCATTAAATACTCATTGAAGTTTACTCGACGCTGAATAGGTGTTACACCATTTGTCAAGTATGAATTTCTTGCATTAGGTAATCCGCTAGTATTTGCCCAGCTAGCACTAGTGACAAAGTTATTTACCAGAGTACTATTGGGAAGCGTTATTCCATTATTTCTTAAGTCAAAGTCACCTTGATCACGGAAGCCATCTTGAAAGCCAGTAGCAGGTGTATTACCAGATAACAATGTAACTGCATCAGAAATAATTGTTGCTGGTCGCCACAAGTCACCAGTACCAGAACATCCTGTTCTTCCTAGACGACAGGCAAAATTGGGTTCACCATTTGCTTGGTCGTAGAAACTACTGGTTGTGTCAGAAAATTCTTGTATTTCTGCTCCTCCTGCCGTATTCTGATGTAAATTAAAATTGCCTTTAACATATACAGGCAAATTGCTAACTAAGATTAATCCTTTTTCAGATGGGTCATAAGTAGTATTGGTTCCAGTTCTTGCTAAGTTACTACCATTGATTAGACGAATACCATTTGGGCGCCGAGATGGGTCAAGCTTATAATCAGTTTGACTTAGTAACTTTACTTCTTCTGGATCAGCAGTTGGTACAACCGTAGAATAACTTGCATCTGCCAATGCGTCATCACGAGTTGCATAAATAATACCACTCATAGGCAAAAGGTATTCGGATGTGCCAGTTACTGCTGTAGTAGCAAGGATGCCTACATCAATTTCAGTGACACGAATCTCCAATGGGTGTCGTTGTTCTAAATCTAAATCATATTGACCTTGTTGAGATGCGGTCTGATAACTAGTTTGATTTTGCAATGCCTTAACTTCTCTAGCATCCAGAAATGATGCTTCTTTGATAGTTCCATGAGCAATTCTGGATGTGCTAATACCTGTTAACGGGCTTCTTAAAATATTAATCGCACACAGCCCAGCATCTACAGCAGAGTAATCAGCCATTGTGAAGTTGGCGAAAGAATTACTCACTGCATATTTCTGCATCGCATTCCGTAATGGTTCATTTACAATACGCCCATTGGGGTAAACCAATCTTGCCTGACGTATAAGTGTAGTTAGATCAGCAGTGTTTGTTCTGGCACCGCTGGGAAAACTGTAAACAACACCGTTATTGGATCTACCACCAACACCACGATTTGGAACACCACTAGGAAGGCTATTATTGTTTAAAGCGGTAGTTGCATTTGTAGGATCGTAGTAACTGCTTACACAAGCAATAGGTTCTTGGTCAGGTCCAGCATCTACTGCATAATGATAAACGGCCGATGCGCGCATTAACAAGTCACCTTTCCTAGTTTCAGTATTAGGAGCAGGAGCATTTACATTAGGATGAGTCATCGGCATAGAGTCAGACCACACAACTATATTTGTTTGTGCAGTGCCTCCATTAGGGGTAAATTGAGCAGGCATTGGCATTTTACCTGCAGTAGTGCTGCCATTAGTATTAACAAAATCTGGATCGAGACCAGCAACACCGGGAGTAGTTACAGTTGGTGATAGAATACTTGTGGGTGAGGGGAGGAAAGAGTTGGTACTACGACTATATGAAGGCGTTTCACCTGAACGTGTTATCCCATCATCATCAACGTAAATGCCTGCCCCTGTAACAACACGCATACCACCAACATTTGCTAGTGGGTTGTTGGTTTTACTTTCAGCAGCCTTTTGTTCCCAAAAATCGTTACGGTCTGTCACACCCAAATTAAGTTGTGGTTGAACTTGTGAAGCACGGGTACGTTCCTTAGTATTTGGATCGTTCCACTTCGTTGTACCATTATCAACTTTTTGGCGCGCTTTTTCTCCACCCACATACTTACCTTGATCATTTTTCCAGTATGCTGGCAGATTGTTACCAATTAAAATGCGGTCTCCTGTAAGATTTTCTTTTCCATTTTCCTTTTGTTTTTCTGGTTCTGTGGCTGGTAACTGGTTTAAGTTTAGAGTCAATCCTGTATTTGTAGTCGTTATCTCTCTCCATTCGGGTGGTACTTCTATAATTCCAGTGCTGCCTAAAACATTTGCAGTAGGACTATAAGGAATCAAAGCTTGTGTAAGAGTCGGTGTAGCTTGCGATACTCTCGCGTAAGGAACACGGCTGGTACGGTTTCTAAGATAAAGTTCTAGCTCATCACTAAAAATCTTATAAGCTGTTTTAACGTCAATATTAGCGGTTTGATCCACTCTATACGTAAAGTTCTTTTTTACTTCATCTGGATACCTGCTTATACCATCAACTGTAGTCTTTAAGCCCGCAACCGTCGTTTGTGAGTAACACGTCGTACACAAACCAAGAGCTTCCTCTTTCATTTTGTTGATGCGAAGGTTGTAGGCAGCATCATTATGACCTAAATTCCGACCACCGTTTTCTGTTGTTGACTTGCCTCCATCCGTAGCACTATTACCAATTTTCTTTCCAGTAAATGGATTGGCTTTATAACCTTGAAATAAGTCAATAACTAACGGATTTCTATTTAGTGTTTCAGAAACATTACTGGTTCCAAAATTACCACCAATTGTTATTTTTGCACTTTCTTGTTCATAGAAGCAAGAATTCTTACTACTTACCTGGCGGAAGGTAATGTCTACACCTTTACCACCGGCTAAGAAGTTAGCGTTGGTATGAACGGCGCCATTTAAAGTTAAAGCTGTACCAGGAGTAATTTCCAAATCATTTTCAAACCAGACCGCTTTATTATTTACTGGAATTCGTTCACGATCTTGTTGATATTCTAGTGCAGAAAATCCTTTGTTTCCTTGGTATACTTCATGGGCTGTTCCAGAAGGGAGATTAGTATTGTCAATTGGTATATTAACTGTATAAACGAAAAAGCTCTTTGACAGTATTCCTCCTGATTTATACCAGTCTGAATCACCAACTAAACTGGCACTAGTACCAAGAGCTACTGCACAGGCACCACTAATTTGACTTCTATCCATAGGTGGTGTTCGGGCTTCTAAAGGGTTCCTTTCGCGGCTAAATTTAACTTCAGTGCTGCCAGCAACGGTTCCCCTAGGCGGGCTACGAAAATATATAGCATAGAGTGTATAGGTATCAAATTTCCCGTTATTATCTGTATCGACAGGAAACATCCAAGCAGTATTTAAAGTCTCATCGTTTTGTAGATTTACCAAATCAGCTTGAATCGGTAATCCATTAATTGGATATGCTAACTTCAGACGTGTTTCATCACCGAAGTTATATTTACTATTGTTTTTAATTACATCATAAAGTGCTACATCTGTAGGTGTTGAACGTGGCAATGAAGGGTCATTAAGTAATTGCTCTAATTTAGCACTAGCACGATCTAAAGCTGGCATTGCAGCATTCACCACAGCTTCATCGACTCTCACATTACTCGCATTTTTAGACCGTTCAAACGACCTAAACACAATTGCCACGGTTAGCAGCACTACAACTATCGAAACCATCGCTACCGTAGGCAAGACGAAACCCGCATTCGCAGACCTAGGTTTTCTCTTCGTAGAAACAAAAGTTCGCAAAAGCAGCAATAACAGCTTTTTCAGTTTAGCGATAGAACCACTAATAATTTTATAATATTTTTGAATAGTCTTTGCTGACTTGCGATTTCGAGACATAGCCCTTTCCTGTTCAGTAGATGAATGCAGTTTTATCAAAAAAGTTTTTTGTAGTATGCAGTAATGTCTGCTAAACAATCAAACAGACTAATCAAGACTTGCTCATTCAAACAAGACTTATGACACTGCTTTTTATTTCATGGAAACAAATAAAAACAGAACTCAAAACTTTTATAACATTTTTATTTTGATGAAAAACCTTCCGGTCAATGAAGATTTTATTCAGTATTAATGAATTTATAGCTGAGAGAGAATAATGCCATGACTTTATCGTAACTTTGTAAAAAAAAATGTATATTATCCAAGGGCACTTTATGAAGATGCGACTAGGAGAGTAGACTTATGTTACCCATCTGAAAGCAAAAATATATCATTTGCGAGGGAAAATCATTATAATCAACAGGAGAGATGCACTGTAAATGATTATCACTGTTTAATTTTGGTGAACCTAAGCTCAGGCGCCCTACTATTTTGGATGGAGGGGAATTTAAAATCTTGCTAAGTGGTGAGAAACCGGGTTTCTTTAGAGTTCTCCACGAAAAAAATGCTTTTCGGTCATTCTGAACGCAGTGTAAACGAAGTTTTCCTGAAGGGTAGAATCTCGCGGAGATGCTACCTTGCGGTAAAAATACGTTTACATTACGCTTTGAGATGCTTCGTTCCTCAGCATGACAACAGGATTATTTTTTTTCGCTTACTCTTAGCAAGCGCCTTTATTAACTTACTAGCTCGCTCATGAGGTGCTTGGCGCCTTCAACGGCAACTTTCCAATTTAACCGTGTTTGGTACTGCTCAAACGATGACAACGCTAATTCTATATAGTTATCATAGTTTGTCATCAGTGAATGCACGTATTCGCAGTACTCAGAGATATTGGCTGAGAGCGAAAAAGTCTTGCCGTTGAGGTTATCTTGAATTATGGTGCTAATACCACCTACGTTTGTTGCGATGCTAGGAACTCCAAAGGAATTAGCTTCTGCGAATACGTGGGGTGTACAGTCAGCTTGAGTAGGTAATATTAAAAAGTGTGCTTCGCTAAATAATTGATTCAATTGTTCTATTCCCTGTGGTTGGGATTTATCGATAAATTCGATGACTTTGACTGTATCTGGTAAAGGTTCTTTGACTTTTGGCTTGCATCCAACTACTATCAATTCTGTCTTCAACCCACTCTCGTTTAATTCTTTAACTACCTCAAGTGCAGTTTCGCCTCCCTTTCTTACCCAGTCAACCCCAATAAATAGTAATTTACATGGACTTGGCTTTTTAGCTTTAATTATGGTGTGTATATCATCCAACGTGCGATTACACTCAATGTTGGCGCCCCACGGTATGACTTTAACTTTACATGAGTCTATACCATAAGTTTTAATTGCCGTTTGTGCCGCCCAATCTGATGTATACATTATTAAATCACATCTTTTAAGTGCAGATGCTTCCATTTTGTAGATGTTTTTGATGTTCTCATTGCACAAGTTTTCCATGTGCCGATAAAACTTTATCAGCGAACTTATTGTGGCATCTGTCCATAACACTAATGGCTGTTTACATTCAAGGTAGGCTATTGGTACTATATTTTCTGGACACAATGCTATCGAAGCGTTTGATTGTTTTAATTTTTGTTCTATTTGACGTGCATAGTTTTTAGATATTATTGGTTCGTAAGAGCGGTAATAATCTTTTTTATATATATTCCTGTATATGCTCCACTTCGCTCTTGTAATTATTTGATATTTTTTAGCAAGGGCGCCGATATAATCTATTGAAACATTTTGCTCTGTTAGGTGGTGCGCTATGTAGTTACCTGCTGCACAAAGTCCTTGATGGTTTCTTGACCACGATGTTTTGTCTAGTACGTTATATTCTGTTATATAGGCAAGTTTCATTTTCATAATTTTTGTTCAATAACACAAGTATAAAATGTCCCAAGCGGGCGCCGTATAATCTCATTATTCCCAAACAGGCGCCGCTAGTTAAAATTTTATCCTGATTAAAAGCCCCCGCTTTGCTATCGAGGGCTTGAAAAATTAGATTGCGCGCGCGTCTAACCAAGGTTGTAAGTCAGCCAAAGATGTAAAATCCAATAAATCCTCACTCAAAGTTTCGAGAGTAGGCAACGGTAAGCTCTCTATTTGTGCGCGCGTCTCCTCAGATAATTCCTGCCCAAACCGTTTCTTCAAAAGACGGGCGATGAGATTAGCGTGTCCTTCTTCGCGTCCCTCTTCTTTAGCTTCTTAATAAGATCGTGTGTGTTTTAGTGTTGTGTGTAACATAAAATTTACATTCTTCCACTTTATTGTTCGCACATGAAGTAAACCATTATCCCCCTAACCCAAAATAAAAGAGTTGGGGGATAAAATTTATTGAGCATCCAACCAAGGTTGTAAATCAGCTAAGGAAGTAAAATCTAATAAAGCTTCACCCAAATTTTCGAGAGTAGCTAAGGGTAAACTCTCTATTTGCGCGCGCATTTCTTCTGATACTTCCTGCCCAAATCGTTTCTTTAACTGGCGGACGATGAGATTGGCATGTCCTTCTTCTAGTCCTTCTTCTCTAGCTTCTTGATAAACTCGTGTTTCTTTTAGTGTTATACCCAACATAGTATCTATATCCTTTCGACTTAATTTTTCAAACTTGCTGACCATTATTGACGTTACCATCTCCATTATGGCGCCACTCAATGGTTCCGGCTCTTGCTGCGAGCGCTCAAGCAAATATCTAGCTTCATCTGGCGCCGTTTTTTTACTCCACGTAGTCAGAACCATTAATGCCACCCATATGGGGAGTTTGCGTATATCCCCCAGTTTATTCAAATATACTCTATGTATTTTCCCACCCTCAAAAAACACTTGATGTGGTTTAAGGTCACTTTGCTCTACCCCTTTTGATGGATAAATTACAACAGCTTTCCAGTCACTGAATTTTTCACGGTTGCGGTAGAAGTATAGGGTACATTCAGCAATTAATCTTTCATACAATATCTCGTCCTTTTGGAACTGGACTTCACAGAAATAAACAATTCCGGGGTCTTTGCTTTCTGGTGGTAAGAATATGCCATCAATTTCAAATTTTGACTCTTTAACAGAAACACAATCAAAACTGTAAGCTTCCGCATTTGATGGTGGCGTTTTGAGTAATTGAAATAGTGCAGATGGAGATTGCTGGAAAAGTTTGTAAAATATCGAGTCTCGCTTCATGAATTACCCTGATAACAATATTCTTGGTGCCTCAATAAAGAGGTAATACTTTAAGTACATTAAAGCTTTATTCTTAACATAATAGTATAATCAATTGTTTGAATTGTGAGTGATTAGGACAGATATTATACTGGCATAAATAGAGATGTATCTTGTTTAAAACATGCTTTTTATGTAAAAAAATTCTAATTAACATTAATTTATAGCCTTAATATATGTTTACATTTAATCTTTGTAATATATACAATTTTCACTTTGTTTTTGATGTATTAAAATTGTAGGTGTCTTTGATAATAAACCTCTCTCCCAACCCCTAGGAGGATACTGCTGGCGATTCGGGGGGTTAGGTTCTAATAATTAACTTTGACATAACCAAAAAAGGTACTTGTATCTGAAAGACGAGGAAATCTATTTAATAACTCAGTTGCACCTTTTGGAGATAAGAACGACATTGCAGCTAGTTTTAATAAAGCTTTATATAAAATAGGTTTAAATAGCAGAGTTTTATCATATTTAACTGCTGTAACTAAAAACCTTGCTGCAATTTGGGCATTATGTTGACCAGGTGGCGCCGAAAGTGCTTTATGACTAAGATACTTATATAGGTTTGCGATGCTGATTGATTTTAAATGCTGATACTGCGATGCTTTGGGATGTGCATAAGCTCTTTCAATAACTTGTAAGTTAGATTTTTCTAGTCCCAATACGTTAGAAGACATAGAATTTGCACTCAGACGGTATAAAACTTGTACTTTTTTTACTACAACAAAATTACCTATTGCAGCTAAACGAACCCACAAGTCAGTATCTTGCGCGTTAGAAAGCGAACCATCAAAACCACCAACTTCTGTAAATGCCTCAGCACGTATCATTACATTTGAACCGCTGCCAATAAAGTCATCTAAAAGCAGTTGTGAAAAAACATCACCTG
This sequence comes from Calothrix sp. PCC 7103, assembly GCF_000331305.1. Lineage (GTDB taxonomy): Bacteria > Cyanobacteriota > Cyanobacteriia > Cyanobacteriales > Nostocaceae > Dulcicalothrix. The sequence goes on from NZ_KB217478.1 coordinate 5,102,181, forward strand.
ACCACGCTGCATGACTACATGGACGCAAAAAATTATCATTCTCATCTATCGCATCAGTAAAACTATAAGCCACAACACCATTACTTTCCACTAAGGCATTGTACTGCGCTTCGAGCTTATCCGGCGCCCAAAGGTCATCAGCATCCAAAAAACTGATAAACTTTCCTAAACAATGTTCAAATCCACGGTTACGATTAACAGCAACATTCGCTTTTGGATATGAGTATACACGAAGTCGAGAATCTTTAATTTGTGAAATTATTGAAAACGTCGTATCAGTAGAGCCTGCGTCAATTACAATTAATTCAAAGTCTGTTAAAGTTTGTTTTAAGACACTATCAATTGTTTTTTTAATAGTTTTTTCGCCATTATATACTGGAATTATTACTGAGACAAGAGGCATATAATATCAATTAAATAAAATATAATTGATATGCTAATTTTAATGAACAGTGAAACGGCTCAGTTAATTTGCGGATTTGTTTGTAAATTTCAGACGAAACAAATAAAATGGACTCATAAAAGTACCAAGTAGCCTTTCCATCTCACAAGCTACTAATACATCACTTTCCATCACCTTATAATTACGCACAAAATACACTAATAACTTTCTAAAATCATTCACAATATAAACAAAAAAAGCAAAAGGTCGTTGCCAAGCTTCGAGTAGCAGCATTCTTAAATAAAACCGTGCTAACCCAACTCCACGCATTAAATTAACTAAATAACTCCTCTCCAGGCGCCAAGCAGGAATAACATGGTCAACCACCATTGCAGGATTATACCAAATTTCCCAACCAGCTTTATGAATATAAAATAAAGCCTCTGCATCTTCGCTACCTATCATCGAATTACCAACTCGACCAACTAAAAACAACTGCGCTGGAACCGACACCTTCCATGCATCCCTACGAACCACTAAACCCGCAGATGGAGGAAACCCCTTACGACGCGGTTCAAATATATGAGGTTTATCACCACGTTCTGTAATAGCCAAGTAAAAAACCAACGACTTCAAACTCTCCGGTGGTTCAACTTCAAAGTCTCCATGAATTTGACTTGCAATGGCGCCTGCTTGAGGATATTCTTGAATAAACTTATACGCCTCTAATATCCAGGTCGAATAAGGCAAATTATCATCATCCAAAAACCCAACTATTTCCCCTTCCGCCTCCATTATCGCCCGCTGACGTGCAAATGCGGCGCCTTGCTTACGTTCCACACAATAACGTAACTTTGCTCTATGGCGCCAATTTGCCTGAAACTCCTTAACTAACTTCGCCGTTTCATCAGTACTATTATTATCAACAATAATTATTTCCCAGTTCAAATGCTCAACACTAACCTGCATCTGTAACTTATATAGCACTTTCGGTAAACGACTGGCGCCGTTATAAGTAGGAATAGCAACAGTAAAGTCAATAGTCATAATATCAAAGGAAAGAGAAGCTACCCTTAGTATGCCCAGTCATATCAAGTCCAGTAACGTAATCGTAATAAAATTCGTGTAGAGACGTTACATGTAACGTCTCCACAATACGATGTTGTTTGTGTTCGTATAAAAGCTTTGTAGAGGCGCCGTATAATCAAACGCGCGTGAGCCAGTTTTCCAAATCGGTAATTGAATTAAAATCTAACAGCGCTTCCCCTAGTTCTCTTAAACGTTCTCTAGAAAGACTTTGAATACGTTCCTGCTGACTTTGACTTAAGTCCCCAAAAAGATGTTGAAGTAGGCGCCGAACTATCAATGCAGCTTCCTTTTGCCTACCTAGTTTCTTACCTTCTTCTATACATTCTTCTGTACCTATTTTAAAACCTTCTTCCCTACCTATTTCTATACCTTCCTCTTTACCTAGTTCCTTACCTAGTTGCAGACCTAATTCTTTACCCTGCTCTAAACCTTTTTCCATCCAGCTAGTAACAATTTCCATAACCTGCTCCTTCTGTTTTGGTTCTATATTAGCAATTTGTCCGTTAAACGCTAATGCATGTAAAAATATATACTAATTTTTCAATTGAAATTAATATGCACTATTTTTTCAAAGTCACTTCCGCTATTTTCTTAACATTAGAAGCTGTAACCCCTAGTCTCTCGTTGGAAGACCAATTTTGAGGCTAAAAATTGCCTTTTTGACTTCCGCTATTTCGCCAAACCCACTTCCGCTATTTTTTTAAGTTGGAAGCGCTAACGCCTAATATTGCGTTGCACCTTAAATTGAGTAATTTTAGAGTACTGACGTTAATATTAAAAATATAGTAGTAAACTATACGTCTTTGTAAGTTAAATAACTTAAACTATTTCCGATGATGTCGTCATCTGAAAACATGTATCAACCCATTCTGGAGCAAGTGCATAATTACGAACTCGTTCACCAGAAGCAGTTGTAACAGGATTAACAAACCCTTCTTCTGTCCACTGTTTTAGCCATTCGCGTGCTGTACGTTCGGAAACACCAAACCAAGAATCAATATCTGAGGAGTTAATAATAAAAGGATTTTCGGCGCCATCAAGTACTCGTGCCAAAAGTCTTGTGAGAAGTTGTTGCGAGGTGCGTGGTAATCTTTCCCAAGGCGGTACTTCTGGGGCGCCTGCTTTATATAGTAATCTGGCTTTAGCTTGTAATTCCGATGCTGCATTCGCCATTGTTTCAACAAAATATAATATCCAAGGGGTGTGGTCTGGGTCATGGCGCCCATCATAAAAATCTATCGCCAACCCCATCTGTAAATTATTGTAGTAACGTTCGCGGTCAGCGTTGAAATATTCGTCAAACGAGAAAAATCCCCGCATTCGATAACCAGAACGCCATAGTTCCGCAGTTGCTAAAAGTCTTCCTGTGCGACCGTTGCCATCGTTAAAAGGATGAATGCTCAAAAAACGGTGTGTAAGAATAGCAGCACGTATAGGAGCAGGTAATTGCATTGTAGTTGTTGAAGATAACCACTCAACTAGTTCGCGCATTGGTACAGGAACATCTTCTGGTGTAGCAGGTGCGTAATCAATTTTTCGGGTTACAGTATCTACTACAGGGCACTCTGTTACCCGATACTCACTTTTACTTCCCCTACGTCCACGACTACGGACTATTACAATTCGATGTAATTCTTTTATAAAGACTTCTGTAATAGGTGTTTGTGCATCGGCAAATTCTTCAACTCTATCAAGCGCACGCCAATAATTACGAACTTCTTGCTCTGCATCATTTCCAGTCCGGTCGCTACGAGCTATTGCGCGTCTAACCTCAGCATCATCTAAAGGATTTCCCTCAATTTGCGTTGAACTACGTGTGCTTTTTTCCACAGCATCATGACGCAAGCGTAATGCAGTATCAGGAGGAAGAGGTAACACCTCGATAACAGCACGCGCTGCTTCAATAGTTCCAAGATGTTTTACTAGTGCGTCACAATAATTGAAGCGTGGTTGAAAAACCATAAATTTAAGCTTAATATATTATAGTATTGCTTTTTCAGTAACCAGTGCTTGATATTGCTGACCTGAAAACAGGCGCCCTTCATTGTTTATATCAAAAGTCATCTCACACATCAAACAAAATTGAAATGGTGTAGAAGGTTCGTTTACATGTTCTACCCTGATTTCGACACGCGATTTTTGTTTAATTTTTTCAAAAACTTCTGCAAATAAATATCTTGGACAAGAACCAACTATATAATGTTCTTCAGTGCTAACGCTCAAAGCTTCATAATTATCAGGATTATAAAATTCGTGAGCTAACAATAATTTTTCTTTATGTTGCAACTGATTAATCCGTTCAATTGAAAACTTTGGCAAATCTCGCAGTTTTTTCAATGGAAAGTAAAAGTGATACAATCTTCACTGATTGCTTTACTAGCTATAGCAATCCTATATGAGTCGTGAAAATTATATCCGCGTAGAGACGCGATTAATCGCGTCTCTACAACGTGCGGGTTACACAAATGATTTAGGACTGCTATAGTAGTGCGATTGGTGCATGTTTATATCGGGCACGTAAACAGCAGCAAAAAGTTGTTTAGGGGAAAGTATATATAAACAGGGGGCATAATATTATCATACCCCCTGTTAAATGCGACATATAACACAATCGCGCTTTGCGATTACCACGGTTCGTGCGGTTTAGAAATGGTTCAAATTGAGACCAGCTTCTTTTGCCATTGCTGCTAAACCCTTGACTTCGATGGTTTTGAGAGCTTTGGTGGAAATCTTTAGTTTGACAAAACGGTTTCCTTCTGCCCACCAAAGACGCTTTGTTTGCAGGTTAGCTTGTTGCAAACGCTTGGTACGACGGTGTGAGTGCGATAGTGCGTAACCGTTATTTGCTTTTTTACCAGTTAATTGACAGCGACGAGCCATTTTATTTTTTCTCCGATATTTTTGGTCACAATCTCTTATTGTACAATTAGTTATGAGTTAGGAGTTGAGAGTTATCAGTTATTAATTCTTAACTCCTAATTCATCACTCATAACTCCTAACTTACTTCGTTGCTTGTTCGGTCAACTTCGTTAGTACTTCGTTGGAGCGTTCAACAAAGGATTTCATTCCTTCTGCATCAAAGCCTTTTTGTGACATTAGTGCCAAATCGTATACGTGTTGACATATCATGTCCGCTAGCTGTCCGGTTGGGGACTCTCCTCCACCTTGAATAATAGTACCTTGGCTCAATGTTGCCAAGTTCTGAATTAATGGGTGTGCTGTGTTGACTACCAAAACATGCTCATCAGGGAATTCTACTGCTTGTTGCTGCATCATTGCGTTCATTTCGCGCAGGCGCCGCAATATTTCAGGTAGTAGTACCATTGCTGGAGGTGTACCCTGTGGATTATCTGATTTTAATGATTCTGTACGGATGTTGAGCTTGGGTTTGTTAATAGCTTTCTCGAATAGTTCCTTGATAACTTCGCTCTTTGTTTTGTTTGTGGTGGGGTCTACTATTTCTGCTGGTTTTTCTTTATCAAGCAGGGTGTTATCAAGTTCTGAGTCTACGCGCGTAAATTTTACATCATTATATTCGCGCTCTAAGAAGTTGATAAAATGAGTGTCGATAAAGGAGTCCATATATAGGACTTCCAATCCTTGACTCTTATGTAATTCTACGTATGTGGCTTGTGATGCTTCTTCTGTACAGTAGAATACACGGTTCTCGTGACGCTCTTTATTACGTTCCAAATACTCTTTAATGTTGGTATAAGGTAACTTGGCGCCTGCATTCACATCTTGCCAAGCATCACTATCTTCGGTTTGTACTTGTACAGTTGGAGTATCTTGGCTTGGTTGGTAAGTTGTGCGGAAGACAATTATATCTTCAACTTGCTTCTTAAATTTCTCGTCGTTGAGGGCGCCGAATTTAACGAAAGTCCCCAAGTCTTTCCATGCACCTACATACTGTTCACGGTTATCACGGTAAAGCTCTTTGAGTCTATCCCCAACTTTCTTGGCAATATAATCACCAATCTTCTTAACTGTTCTATCACCTTGCAGCGAACTACGCGATACGTTTAGCGGAATATCTGTACTATCGACAACTCCCCGCATTGGCAATAGGAACTGCGGGATAATTTCTTCAACGTTATCGCTGACAAATACCTGGTTACAGAACAGCTTAATTTGTCCCTTGGTAACATCTACATCAGGACGCAATTTCGGAAAATACAGAATCCCATTGATAATAAACGGGTAATCAGTATTCAAATGCACCCAAAGTAAAGGTTCTTCTTGAAATGGATACAGGTATCGATAAAACTCTAAATAGTCTTCCTTACTTAGATTACTCGATGACTCACGCCAAGGCGCCTTTTGTTTATTAACCACCTCACCATCAAGTTTGATGGCAACCGACATAAAGTCACAATACGTCTTAACTAGAGTTTTTACACGCGCAGCTTCGAGATATTCGAGTTCCTCCTCCATCAAATGCAGCGTAATAGTAGTACCACGAGTAGTACGCGCCGAATCTTCGAGGGTGAAATTCGGCGAACCGTCACAACTCCAATGTACTGCTTGGGCGCCGTCTTTATATGACAATGTATCTATTTCAACTTGGTTGGCTACCATAAACGAAGAGTAGAAACCCAAACCGAAGTGACCGATAATAGGCTGATTAGAGTCACCCTTGTACTTCTGAATAAATTCTTCCGCGCTCGAAAAAGCTACCTGATTGATATACTTCTTAATTTCATCAGCCGTCATCCCAATCCCATTATCGGTAATCGAGAGCGTTTTTTTATCCTTATCAATCGCAACAACGATTTCAGGTTCGCCAATATCACCAGAGTACTCACCCGCACGTGACACCATACTCAACTTCTGAATAGCATCCACCGCGTTCGACACAAGTTCCCGAAAGAAGATTTGATGGTCAGAGTAAAGCGACTTCTTAATAATCGGGAATATATTCTCGGTATGAATACTGATAGTACCTTGCTCTAGCATAATTCCTGTGTATGAAAGACTAATAAATTTTAATGGGTTTTATGTAGAATAGCTCGATAGACCTATTCCTAAAGACATTTCCATTAAGGATTGTAAGCGCAACCGTAGCCAAATGGCGCCTAACTACTAAGTACTGTTTGCCGACAATTCCAAATTCGGTTTTCCCTACCGGCGCCTTAGAAACCCGGTTTCTTGTTATTACAATGAGTGAGAGACGGGCAAGGATGCCCGTTCCACAAGAGGTTTAATTCAAGTTAGCTCACTTCTGAGGTTGATTCGATTAATTTGACGGTTGTTTGAGCTACGGTGGGGACTAGGATAGGCGCCTTTTTATCAAAAGACAAACCGTGTTCTCCTTTGTCAATAATAACGGTGTCTCCGGGAACAAAGGTGTTTTCGAGAATTTTGGTTGCTAAAGTGTTCTCGACTTCTCTTTGTATCGCGCGTTTAATTGGTCTGGCACCATATGTTGGGTCGTAACCTACTTCTACTAAATACTCGCAAGCTTCTTTGGATATTTCTAAGCTGATTTTTTGGTCTGCGAGTAAGTTTTCGACTCGTTTGAGTTGAATTCTAATGATTTGACCCATTTCGCTACGACTGAGAGGATGGAAGATTATCAAATCATCGACGCGGTTGACGAATTCGGGACGGAAGTGGACTCGAAGTGATTCTAATACGCGGTTACGCATTTTTTCATACTGATTGTCATCGCCGGAAATATCAAGGATATGTTCGCTACCGATGTTGCTGGTCATGACAATTACGGTGTTACGAAAGTCTACGGCACGTCCTTGAGAATCTGTAATTCTACCGTCATCTAGTACTTGTAAAAGTATATTAAATACATCTGGATGCGCTTTTTCGACTTCATCTAAAAGTACTACTGAGTAAGGACGGCGCCGTATTGCTTCGGAAAGTTGTCCTCCTTCTTCGTAACCAACATACCCTGGAGGGGCGCCTACAAGTCGAGATACTGAGTGTTTTTCCATATACTCAGACATGTCGAGACGCACTATGGCATCGTCGGAGTCAAACATAAATTGTGCTAATGCACGCGCTAACTCAGTTTTTCCTACACCTGTGGGTCCCATAAATAAGAATGAACCGATGGGACGGTTAAGGTCTTTTAATCCTGCACGTGCCCTCCGTATGGCAGCAGAAACTTTTTCGACTGCTTCAGATTGCCCTACTACGCGCAGGTGTAAATGACTTTCGAGTTGTAGAAGTTTTTTCCGTTCCGATTCTAATAAACGGTTTACAGGAATACCCGTCCATTTAGCAACAATTTCGGCGATGTCAGCTTCGGTTACTTGCTCACGTAATAAAGTTGAACCTTCGCTTTGCAAGTCTACTAATTGGGTTTCTTTGGCTTCGCGTTCGCGCTGCACTCCTTCTAATTTGCCGTACTTTAACTGCGCTGCTTTATTCAAATCATACGCGCGTTCGGCTTGCTCAATTTGTACCCGCAGCTTTTCTTCTTCTTGCTTTAAGGCACTAATTGCTTCTAATATATTTTTCTCACCTTGCCATTGGTCATTTAATTCGTGCTGTTTCTCGGTTAAGCTCGAAATTTCTGACTCAATACGCTGCAATCTTTCTTTAGTTTGTAGAGTTGTTTTTTCTTCTCCTGCTAAGGAAAGCTTTTCCATTTCCAACTGCATTAGGCGCCTGTCTATCGCTTCTAAGTCAGCTGGTTTGGAAGTGATTTCCATTTTCAATTGTGCCGCAGCTTCGTCAACTAAGTCAATAGCTTTGTCAGGTAAAAAACGGTCGGAAATATAACGTGCTGATAATGTGGCAGCAGCGACTAACGCACTATCAGATATTTTGACGTTATGGTGAACTTCGTAACGTTCTTTTAAACCCCGTAATATCGAGATTGTATTTTCAACGGTGGGTTGGTCTACATACACCTGTTGAAAACGTCTTTCTAATGCGGCATCTTTTTCTATGTATTTACGGTACTCATCCAAAGTACTGGCGCCGATACACCGTAATTCACCACGTGCTAACATTGGCTTGAGCAAATTTCCGGCATCCATCGAGCCTTGTTGTCCAGAACCTGCCCCAACAACCGTATGTAGCTCATCTATAAATAAAACTATTTGCCCATTCGATTCAGTAACTTCACGTAGAACGGCTTTGAGACGGTCTTCAAATTCACCACGATATTTGGCGCCTGCAATTAAACTACCAATATCCAGCGAAATTAACTGACGGTTTTTCAAAGACTCAGGAACGTCACCATTTACTATCCGTTGTGCTAAAGCTTCGGCAATAGCTGTTTTACCTACTCCAGGTTCACCAATTAAAACAGGGTTATTTTTACTGCGTCGTGATAGTACTTGAATAACTCGACGAATTTCATCATCACGCCCAATTACAGGGTCAAGTTTCCCTGCTTTTGCAGCTTCCGTCAAATCGCGTCCAAATTTTTGCAGTGCTTCGTAACGTGACTCTGGGTTTTGGTCGGTGACTTTTTGACTACCACGTACCGTTTTAATTGTACTCTCTAACTTCGTTACATCTAAATCAACGTTTTTGAGAACTTTTTTTCCGACACGTTCATCATCAACGAAACCCAAGAGCATATGCTCTACTGATATAAACGAATCTTTCATTCGTACCCGTGCTTCTTCTGCACGGTCGAGCATTGCGTCTAAACTGCGACCTAAATACAATTGTTCGCCACGAGCGACTTTTGGTTGACGACGTGCATAATCTTCGAGTTGCTGTAGTATTTTATTGGCATCGGCGCCTGCACGGTTAATTAAACGCGCGGCTAATCCGTTATCTTGTTGTAAGGCAGCAATAATTAAATGCTCAACATCCAACTGCTGCTGTTGGTAAGCACGAACGATATCCTGCGACTTAACAATGATATCCCAAGCTTTATCTGTAAATTTATCGGGGTCTGTAGGCTGCATTTTAAATAGTTATGAGTTAAGAGTAATCTAGAGACGTGTTCACGTAGTGTCCCGCAGGGAATACATCACATCTAGGGTTAGGATTTTTAATTTTTTACTTAGCAGAATTATCTACATATACTCGCATTTTGCAGCCTTTTCAGTAACGCTTCATAAGACCTCCTGGTATGCGGGAAACTCAGAGAATGCGCGTCCTTCCTAGGGAAGCGACACGAATGGTTTTAACCACTGTAGTAATTTAAAATGCTAGTTTTTGAATGGATATAATCCCAGGAACTAGCAAACCTGTTTAAGTCCCTTCGCTCAATGTAGTCAGGATGTCTTGCCATAACGCAACACCATTAACAAGATGGTTTGAAGATAATCCGAACTAGGAAAGTATTCGGAAGTTCGTACCAAACTACATCTACTGAGCTAGTCAGACACGTAAGACTTGTTTCTTACAAGCTCAGTGGCTTAAGCCCTGAGTTACTGACCATGCTAAAAGCTTAAACCTCGGCGCCAACTTTATTGTAACTAGTACAAAAAGCTAGAAGAGAAGCTAGCGGTTGAACCATAAAAGATTATGGCATGTTAAGACATGTTGATTTATTTAATACCCAATATTAATTTTAACTCTTAACTCGTGAGTAAGGTGGGCAGTGCCCACCCTACTTAAAACGAAAATACTGTTCTGAGGGTGCTTTGCCAGATTGTACCGTTATCTTTGTCGTTGTCGGGGTTGGTGATGACGGTGAATATGGGGGTGACGCTTACGCTGTCGCTAAGTCTAAGGTTATAAAATGCCTCGAAGTTAGTTTGAGTTGCATTTCCTAAGTCACCTGTTACAAAAGGTTGACCAACTGCTACTCCTGCAAGTGTTCCCGGTATTACAAGGTTACGCTGTTGTAAACCTACTGACCAACTTAAAGGATGTGCGTCTAAGTTACGGTTGATAGCGGTGTTAAATCCTTCGTAACTTCCGTATCCTACTCTTCCAAACAACCCAGTGTTTAAATTCATCCGGTACTCGGCGTTAACACCAAAAGCGTTGATATCAGTGTCGTTAATTTGAGCGTTAGTATATTGTAATTTTAATTTTAGCTGATTGCTGGGAGCATATTCTAATTCTACGCTCGCTTGGCGCCTGTCTCCTGATATGCCTTGAGTTGGTTGATTTGCGTCTGCTGCTATATATAGACCACGTGCTGCAAATTTACTATCTTTTGGACTCCATGCTACGGCAACACCCGCACCCGATGTACGGTCAATTTGATTTTGGACGATAAGTGGATTATTTAAAAATATGCCGGAACTAAAATCAAGTGCTTCATCGTTAGCATAAGAGTTTTTATCTATAAAATCACGTGGCGCCATTTTTGCCCCTACTGTTACAGCTAAGTCATCCTGGGGACGAAATGTGTAATATAGGCGCCTTAATTTCAAATTTGATTCAACATCACTATAATCTAGCCCACCAGCATTCGCAAATAATCCATTACTACCCAATAAATTAAACCCTTCTCGCTGTTCTGCTCCAACAGCATCACCACCGTTATTTCCTGACTCTAACTGGGTAACGAGTAAATCTTTTTGATTAAAACTGGTTATTAAATTCAAACGAGTACGCGAAACAATTGTACTCGAAGCACTACTTCCCCCTGTAATGCCAGCTATTTGTTGTCCTTGGAGTTTAGTTGTGGTCGAAAATTGATTTGCTTCAAGTTCGGCTGCTTTATACTCAGTTGTGTCAATACGTTCCCTAACTTGGCTTAATACACTAGCATACTCTTTTTGCAGGCGCCGAACTGTAATTGCATCTTGCCGAACATATTGGTCACCGATGGCATTTGCGAGTATTCCTTCGATTTTATCAAGAGTTGTCGCCAGCGCTGCGGCAAACTCATACCGCGTCATTGGCTTATTCCCGCGAAATGTTTTGTCAGGATATGCCGATAATATACCATAACGTTCCATTAGCGACTTTAACGCTTGATATGCCCAATCAGTTGGCTTAACGTCCTCTAGTTCGCTCACCGTTGGTAATTGTTCTAATGCATCTGGGTTGCCATCTGGAGTTGTTATAGGGTCAGTAGCTATGGGGGAAAATTCTGCAACTTGAACACCTACGTCAAGTGTAGGCGCCTCATGATGTGGTAGAGATGCCATTGAAGGGAAACACAATTGGCTAAATATACCGCAACTCAATAAACCGATGAGTAATTTATGCGGTTGCAACTGCGACAACCGCGCGTACTGCTTAGGCTTCAACTCCATCACACCTGCACTATTATGTAAAAATTATTTATTAACTAACTCTTGATTAGTTTCATTTTTGGCTTCTGAACCCTGAGTACCCAACTGTATTAGTTCTACCTTATAACCATCGGGGTCTTCAATGAATGCAATTACGGTTGAACCGTGTTTCATTGGCCCTGGTTCGCGCGTTACCTTACCACCAAGCTTTTTAACCTCATCGCAGGTAGCGTAAATATCATCCACCCCAAGTGCAATATGACCATAAGCATCGCCTAAATCATATTTTTCTTTACCCCAGTTATAAGTTAGTTCTAACACCGATGTATCAGATTCGTCACCATACCCAACAAACGCGAGTGTAAATTCTCCACCCGGATAATCCTTTCGTCGTAGTAATTTCATCCCCAGGACGTTACAGTAAAACTTTAACGACTCTTCAAGATTCCCCACCCGCAGCATTGTATGTAGTAAACGCATAAATTTATTCCTTCGAGCTTCTTATAAAGATTTTAAAGCTTAATGGGACGGGCAAGGATGCCCATCCCACAAGAGTTTTATTGATATTTATTCGCGCATCAAGTGTCTGAAGCTGATATTAAAATGGGCTAATTGATAGGGATTTTACTTTTTTGGCGCTTTTAGGAGGTGTGAATTTGAAGGTTTGTGGTGCCAGATTTTTGACTTCGGTGCGCTGTTGAATTTTTTCGATTATTGCAATATCCAAACCGTCGTCTTTACCAACAATTTGCATTTGTTCGAGGTTGGCTAGTTGTGGGTTAACGAAAGCACTTATAGTATATCCTTGTTTGGGGTCGTTGAAGGAATACACGTATGTTTGCTTGCCTTCGATGTCGCGTGTTTCTCCTTGAATTGCTTGTGCCGCTACACTAATTTCTTTGATAACTTCTGGTTGAGATAAGGCGCCGCTGGCAATATATTTACCCATATTATTGGCAAATTCGAGGAAAAACGATGAAGAAAGACCAATTAAAAACGAATCATCTGACTTATTAAAGGCTTGAGATGAAGTTACACTATATTGTTTCAAATCAGGTCTATATATGTAAACTTGTTTACCATCAGAAATAACAACTGCTGATTCTTTGCTTGGTTTACCATCTTGAGTAAAGGCAATTTCTGACCTAAATTGATTCGTTGAATTAACTATAGTTTTGGCTTGTATATAAAAGGTAACATCAGTATTTTGCTTTGTTCCTCTTAACTGCATTTCTGATACAGTTTGATAATTACTACCTTTAAAAAAACTTTCTCCTGTTTTAATCAGTAGTGGCAAATCTAATTGAGAAGGAGTTGCCGTTGCAGGTTTTGACGACGACGCTATAGATAGACTCGCTGGAGCTTGCAAGTGGCTAGGTACTGCATTACTGAAACCAATAGACCCAAATGTTACAGCAATTATACTTACTGTACTTGCTAGATATTTTGAAACTGAAACCATATTCCTCACACTAGAATTATTGAAACGTTTTTGTCGTAGCGTTTTGAGTTAATGGTATAAAATTTGATATCTATACCTAGTCTAGTATAGCTTTTGGTAATGGGTTCTTGGCAACGGATGTAACGGATGTATAGCGGATATATATTCGTAAGGACGGGTTTACGAGCCATTAAATATAAGTATTACGAGCCGATAAACCGCCCTCGCACACCTCACCTATAAACTTAATCCTCAGTCGTCAACTCCAACCCTCCTTGATAACCAGTTATTAAGCGGCTACCATCCTTAAAAATATGAACCTCAAGCTGGTCACTCGCCCAATTAATTTTGTCAGAGAGCGCTGGGTTAAAAACATGGACTCTCTGGTTACTTGAAGAAACCGGAGAATTAGGAGAGTTCACCGCTAACCCCTCAACATAGGCACCATCAATCAAAATATCAAGTTGTGTTAATAAGTCTTGGGCGCCAGCTGGGGCATAATCAGATTGGAGTTGTTCTAAGGTAAAGCCAGTAAAGGACATGACATTTAAACCTGCTGCTTTGACCTCTTTGGCAACGTTGGAGAGTGCAGAAGCTTGCCAAAAGGGTTCTCCACCTGAAAAAGTTACTCCTTGGTTACGAGAGTCAGCAAGGATTTTTTCAACCAGGTTATCTACAGATATGAGTTGATTAATCTCAAACGACCAAGAATCTTCATTAAAGCAACCCGGACACTCGCGCATACACCCCTGCACCCAAACAACGGCGCGCGAACCAGGACCATTTACCTCTGATGCATCAACATAGCCCATGATATTGAGATAACCAGCCGGGATTTCAAACAGTGAAACGTAAGGATGAGTTTTTTGTTGATATTGAGTCATTTTGTTTACTTTCTTCTGTATTGATTCAGGTATGGGTTTACTAAAAGATTATGCGGATAGTTTGAGGACATTGTGAGGGTATTTAATGAATTATTTCTAATTGACTGTCTACAAAGTCCCGCAGTCGTCCTATGCTAGATTGTCGGGCAGCGAGTGACTGTTTACTGTTATGGAACAAGCAAAAGTATAAAAGGACGTTGAGACACATGATTGATACTGCAATTGAGACAATTGTTGCACGCGAAATTCTTGACTCACGCGGAAAGCCAACGGTAGAAGCTGAGGTTCACTTATTTAACGGCGCCGTTGGGTTAGCTCAAGTTCCCAGTGGTGCTTCAACAGGTTCTTTTGAAGCACACGAACTTCGAGACGGTGAAAAAAATCGTTATGGTGGTAAAGGAGTACTAAAAGCTGTACAAAATATTAGAGATGTACTGGCGCCAAAGTTATTAAACCTTGATACGCTTAACCAAGAACTTATAGACCGCACGATGATGTCTATTGATGGTTCGCCGAATAAAGCGAATTTGGGCGCCAATGCGATTTTAGCTGTGTCTTTGGCAGCGGCAAAAGCAGGTGCGGATGCGTTAGCTATTCCTTTGTACCGTTATTTGGGTGGACCTTTAGCTAACTTGCTCCCTGTTCCTTTAATGAACGTTATCAACGGTGGCGCCCATGCGTCAAACAACGTTGATTTTCAAGAGTTTATGATAGTGCCAGTAGGCGCCTCATCTTTCCGTGAAGCACTGCGTTGGGGTGCTGAAGTTTTTGCTACCTTGGCGAAAGTACTCGACGATAAAGGTTTGCTAACAGGTGTTGGTGACGAAGGTGGCTTTGCACCGAACTTAGAATCAAACCAAGTTGCTTTAGAGTTACTAATAGCAGCAATAGAGAAAGCTGGATATAAACCAGGGCAAGAAGTAGCTTTAGCATTAGACGTTGCCGCAAGTGAATTTTACAAAGATGGGCAATACGTCTATGACGGTAAACCTCATGCACCGAGTGAATTTATAGATTACCTGGCCAAATTATCTAACGAGTATCCCATTGTTTCAATAGAAGATGGCTTACACGAAGAAGACTGGCAAAACTGGCAAGCACTAACAGCAAAAATTGGTTCCAAAGTGCAACTAGTTGGTGATGACTTATTCGTTACCAATGTCACCCGCTTACAAAAAGGTATCGACCAAAAAGCAGCTAACGCTATCTTAATCAAGTTAAATCAAATTGGTTCTTTAACAGAAACCTTAGAAACAATTGATTTAGCTACCCGTAACGGTATGCGCTCAGTTATCAGCCATCGTTCCGGTGAAACTGAAGATACCACAATTGCCGACTTAGCAGTTGCCACACGCGCAGGACAAATTAAAACAGGTTCCTTGTGTCGTAGCGAACGTGTTGCTAAGTATAACCGCTTACTTAGAATCGAAGACGAACTCGGTTCACGCGCAATTTACGCAGGCGCCGTAGGCATGGGTCCAAAAAGCATTTAATTAGATTTAACTCTTCTTTGCGGAATTCCCCACCCTCGACTCCGTAGGGTGGGGATGGATAGCAAACAAAAATTAGAGGTTCGAGCAAGATACTTTTTGTATCTTCTTTTCAAGAGAACAAATAAACTCTCGAATCACCTCACTTTGCTGTCGTGATGTTTTTTCACAATATTCTAGTAGTATCGATTGTACTAGGTTAATAAAATAGAATTTATTTAAATATTAGCCTCAGCAACATCAACCTTTTTGTCAAAGATATTAACAGTGCGAAACAGTTTTATACTCAAGCTTTAGGTTTGGTTGAGAACACAGAACCATCTGCTGCACCTTCTTTTATTTTATTAAACGCAGGCGCCAAAATCACATTACAAGATATTTCTGCTCCAGGCGCCGTAACAGGTAAAGCTGATAGTATAGAATTAGGTGCCATCAGTAGATGATGTTGAGGTAATACCTAAACGTCTTTTAGAGTTTGGTGCAATTACTAAGGGAAAGCATTCACAGGAGAATGGAAAGTAAAAGCGATGATTGACCATACAGGCATCAACGTTAGTAATTTTGAGAAAAGCAAAGAATTTTACATTGCTGCTTTGTTACCTCTTGGTTACCAGTTGCTCAAAGAGGTTGATGCTTCTATAACTGATTCTACCTCTTTAGCAGGGTTTGGAGTTGATGGGGAGGCTGATTTTTGGATTACACAGGGAAATGTGAATGTACCGAGAATTCATATCGCTTTCCGTGCCAAAACTCGCAATCAAGTTCGTTTGTTCTATGAAGCAGCTTTGAAAGTTGGTGGTCAGGACAATGGAACTCCTGGTTTACGACTTCAGTATCATCCTAATTATTATGGCGCGTTCGTTTTAGACCCAGATGGTCATAACATTGAGGCAGTGTGTCATACACCTGAATAAATGTTATTTATGCGCTTGTTGAACGCGCGTTGTTTGAAATGTTTGTGATGGCATAACGAGAATGCCAGGAAGGTTTGATTATGGCAATTGAAAATAACCAATTAACGACAGTTCAGATTCTGCTCTTAAGCATTGGTATTCTAATTTGTTCAATATTATTTATATTCATTTCAGGTGATTGGTTTTGGATTGAAGGATGGATTTTTTCACTTTGGTTGACTACGATTTCTGCGTCAACTCTCATATATTTGTATCAAAAAGACCCGGAATTGCTAGCAGAAAGGTTGAGACAGCCAGGAACTGGAAATCAAAAGGGATGGGATGTATATTTTATTTATTTAATATCAATACTTTTTTTCGTTTGGCTGATCATCATGCCTTTAGATGGAAAACGGTATGAATGGACGACAAATTTTCCATTCTGGGTAAAATGTTTAGGAGGAATTGCATTATTCAAATCTTTCTTCTTTTTCTATCGCTCATTTACAGATAATACTTTTTTATCAGCGTTAGTAAGAATTCAAACTGAACGAGACCATCAAGTTGTTTCAACAGGTGTTTATGGTTTTGTAAGACACCCTATGTATCTGGGAGCAATACTGCTGTTTATAGGTACACCGATGTTACTTAGCTCTAAATTTGGTTTGATACTGGGTGTCATAGGGTCTTTTATCCTTATAACGAGGATATTTGGAGAAGAAAAAATGTTGGTTGAAGAATTGCCTGGATACGAAGATTACGAGAAGAAAGTAAAATATCGACTCCTTCCTTTTGTTTGGTAATGATGAATTAATAAAATTCTCTCTCTTTGTGTTCTTTGTGTCTAAAGAGCGGGAAATCCTCTGAATTATGTGGTTTGTAAAAAATATGAATTTGTCATTTTGAGCGAAGCGAAAAATCTCGTTTATCTTCAAGCTTTGAGATGCTACCCTGCGGGAAAACTGCGTTAACGTTCGCGACTCATGACAAGAGAGAGTTATTCATCCGTTTTATCCGTTGCAAGGGTTTGTTGGATTGCACAGGCGGGGATGCCTGTGCTACAAGAGGGGTTTGGGAATTATGGGTAGAAACCTAG
Source organism: Calothrix sp. PCC 7103 (assembly GCF_000331305.1). Lineage (GTDB taxonomy): Bacteria > Cyanobacteriota > Cyanobacteriia > Cyanobacteriales > Nostocaceae > Dulcicalothrix. The sequence continues at coordinate 5,119,578 of NZ_KB217478.1, forward strand.
TTTGGGTAGTCCTAATGTTTCATCCCAGCCCATCATGAGGTTCATACATTGGACTGCTTGTCCTGCTTGTCCTTTAATTAAGTTGTCGATGACGGACATTACAACAATTCGTCCTGTGCGGGTGTCAACTTCAATACCTATGTAGCAAAGGTTACTACCACACGCCCATTTTGTTTGGGGGTATGTGTCAGCGTCACAAATTTTGACCCACGGGGAATTACGGTAGAACGCGCGGTAAATGGTGATTAAGTCGTCACGTACTAAACCTGGGTCACGAAGGTTTGCGTAGACGGTGGAAAGGATACCGCGCACCATTGGTACCAAGTGCGGTGTAAATTGGACTGTTACTTCGTGTCCTGCTAGTTCGCTACAAATTTGCTCTATTTCTGGGGTGTGACGGTGTTTTGCTACAGCGTATGCTGCTATTGAGTTATCTGCTTCTGCAAGTAACATGTTAACCTTGGCTTCACGTCCTCCACCTGATGTGCCAGATTTTGCGTCGATAATGGCTGTTTCAGGTACTATTAATCCTTGTTTGAGTAGTGGTGATAAGGCAAGTAAGCTCGCTGTTGGATAGCAACCAGGGCATCCTACTAGTTGTGCTTCTGCTATGCGTTCGCGGTATAGTTCTGGTAAGCCATATACGGCTTTTGATGCTGTTTCATTATCGCTTCGTTCTTTGCCGTACCATGCTGAGTATGTTGATAAATTACTAAATCTATAGTCGGCGCTTAAGTCTAATACTTTACATCCTTTTGCCAAGAGTTTAGGCGCCATTTGGCAAGCTAAACCATTGGGAACAGAAAGAAAGACTACTTCACAACGTTCTGCAATAACTTCTGGGTCTACCTTCTCAACTGTCAAGTTAATTGCGTGTGCTAAGTGCGGGTAAATGTCCGCAAATTTTTTACCAGTAGTGCTATCACCCCCCATGTACACTACCTCTACATCTGGGTGGTCTATTAACAATCGCACTAGCTGAACTCCGCCATAACCGGACGCGCCAACTATCCCAACTCTTACGCGCCTAGAATTACCCATAATATCAAAATCCTTATCTGTTTTTGTAATTTGCTGTTTAGTCAAAAACTTACTCTAGTATTAAAACGCAAACAGTGCGAATCGAGAACTAAGAATTGGAATAATTTGCTCGTGAGTTAACATCATAAGCTACAATGATATTTACGATTGGTCGCCGGATAATTAACATTTGTGTCGCAGCATCAAGAAGAACTAGCTCAAGAATTTAGATTTGACCCGATTAATGCCGCCCTAGCTGACTTAAAAGCTGGTCGTTCTATCGTGGTGGTTGATGACGAAAACCGCGAAAACGAGGGTGATTTAATTTGCGCCGCTCAATTTGCCACACCTGACACCATTAATTTTATGGCTGTCGAAGCGCGCGGTTTGATTTGTTTGGCAATGATGGGTGAGCGTCTTGATGAACTCGATTTGCCCTTAATGGTGCGAAATATTACAGACACGAATCAAACTGCATTCACAGTTAGTATTGATGCCGGACCAAATTTAGGTGTTAGTACTGGTATTTCTGCCGAAGACCGTGCCAGAACTATCCAAGTAGCTTTAAACCCCACAACTAGACCAGAAGACTTACGGCGCCCTGGTCATATTTTCCCATTGCGGGCAAAAGAAGGCGGAGTTCTCAAACGTGCAGGTCATACCGAAGCAGCAGTAGATTTAGCTCGGTTAGCTGGCTTGTATCCTGCTGGTGTAATTTGTGAAATCCAAAACCGTAACGGTTCGATGGCACGATTACCTCAGTTAATCGATTACGCCAAACACCATAACCTAAAAATTATTAGTATTGCCGATTTAATTAGTTACCGCTTACAGCACGACCGTTTAATCGTTCGCGAAACTGTCACCAAACTACCTTCGAGCTTTGGTCAGTTTAATATTTACGGCTACCGCTACATTCTTAACAATACAGAACACGTTGCCATTGTTAAAGGCGACCCTAGCACTTTTGTTGATGAACCAGTAATGGTACGAATGCACTCAGAATGTCTTACAGGTGATGCACTAGGTTCACTACGTTGTGATTGTAGAATGCAGCTTCAAGCCGCACTTAAGATGATTGAAAATGCGGGTAAAGGTGTCGTTGTATACCTACGCCAAGAAGGTCGAGGTATTGGGTTAATTAATAAGCTCAAAGCTTACTCATTGCAGGATATGGGTCTAGATACAGTCGAAGCTAACAAGCGTTTGGGTTTCCCTGCTGACCTGCGTGACTACGGAATGGGCGCCCAAATTCTCATGGATTTAGGTTTACACCAGATACGTTTAATTACCAACAATCCCCGTAAAATTGCTGGCTTAAAAGGTTACGATTTAGAAATTGTAGACAGAGTACCGTTGTTAATCGAAGCAAACGACTATAACTCTTATTACTTAAGCACTAAAGCCGAGAAACTCGGCCATATGCTACTGCAAACGTATTTGTTAACAGTAGCAATACATTGGAAAGACGACCCACAATGTGTCACCGATAGGTATGAAAGATTAGAAAAACTACGGTATTTAGCAAAAACCCACGACTTATCATTACAAGAAGACGCGCGTCCATTAGCGATAGCACTATTCGATAAACCATCCTTAGCAGTACACCTTGGTTTTGACCAACCTGGCATGGCAGCAGCAGACTGGTACTCCCAAACAGGTCATCCTTATATACAAGCTGTAAGCCAAATATTGGATAACTTAATAGATTTACCTTACATCGAAAAGCTTGAGTTTTTAGTTTCCCCTGGTGTTGACCCACTCAGCAACCTACAAGTACAACTAGACCGTGAAGTTTTTGATGTTGGAACGGCGCCTTCTTTAGTTTGTCACGAACACTTACAAACGCAGAAAATTTATAGCTTTACAAAAGCCTCGTAGGTTGGGTGGAGGCTTTGCGGAACCCAACACATTATCAACATGTTAAGCTCCCACGATATTCACCTAAAACTCATACCCTACATATACTACTTCGTACCTCAGCATGACATGAGTGAAGCTTTTACCCGTTTATTGTATACATCCGTTATATCCGTTGCCGTTACCCAACCCAAAGGTCTTGTGCAAAACGTATACTGAAAATAAATAATAGTACTGTGAAAAAGATTATACTCATGTAGCCCCAACGTGGATGACGCGCGAGAAAAATACCGTATGCTATTATCGTGGGGACAATACCGTAAACAAGACGCGAAAGTGAGATAGTCCCACCTGATAATAACAGCATTGCCATTCCCAATAAACCATAAAATAACGTTACAGGAGTTAACTCATTGCGGTAGTGCCAAAGCAATACAATACTTACTATAAACACTGAAGTGTTTATTACGGGGTCTCCTGCTAGTAACCATAAACCTAAGAATAATATTCCAAAACCATAATCAACCTTTGCTGCACTAAATTTATTTCGATGGCGCCACAGCAAATAACTACATCCTACTATAATTAAAAATACCAAAGGATGGGTAATATCTTTAATACCTCCATGTTTGTAATTCCGCATTCCCACGGTGATTTGCATTAGCATTTTCCACCATAATTCCCAGTTAAAGCCTAAGTTTGGGCGCCAAGCTTTTTGAGCATGAATAAATGCTAGCGGATCTCCATGTTGTACAGCACAGTAAATACTGAAACTGACTACTCCTATACTCGTTAAAAGTCCTGCTAAGTAAGCTTTTGGTAATTTATTTTGTTTCCATGCTGCTAACAAAAACCCTGGTATCAATGCTAACCCTGTAGGACGTGTTGCTGTTGCTAAGGCGCCGAATATTGCTGTTTGAGTATATTTATTTTGGTCAAATGCTCGCAATGCTGCTGTGCTAAGTAATAAATATAATGCCTCTGTATATATTGTTGCTGTGAATATTGATAATGGAAATAATGCAGCAAGTGCAACAGTCCAACGCGCGACTTTTTCACCTTGATATTGATATAGCCAAAGATACAATAAATATAAAAATAGCAAAAATGCTAAGTTGCTAACTAATATACCCGCAACTTCAAAAGATAAGCCAATATTCATTAGCGCGCGTACTATCAACGAATAAAGAGGAAAAAATACGACATTTCCTCTACCGTTGATGTAATGGTACCCTGAAGTCGCAATATCATGGTAATGTCCACTGTCCCAACCTGAAAAGACCCCTAACCCAAATGTTGCGGCAACTCCTTTATGTGGTGCTGGTAGTAATGGCGCCACTAGCAGCATTGCCACTAATATCAATGTACGACTTGCAAACCACATCGTAGCAGGAAACATTAGCCCGTTTGTGGCTTGGGTGACTTTGGTAGATAAAGATTTAACAGTAATCATTACATCATTTTATTACCACAGAGACACAGAGTACACAGAGAGAGCTACAAATCGAGTATTGAGAACTGCCGTTGTTTTTCTAGTTCTCGTAGTTTCATTCTTTCTTCAAAGTATTTCTGAAAGTAATACTCGTGTCTTTCACGATCTACTTCTGGGTCTATTGACTGCCAAAGTTCTTTGTAATGCTGTACGCGCTTTTCACACATGGCTATTTCCATGCAGGCAATTGCTGCTTTAATTACTTGCTGTGACCGTAATATCTCTGATTTGGTTTGTGGTGTTAAATGAAATAGGTGTGTAACTGGCGCCGCTTCTTCTGGATTTTCTAGACATGCATCTTGTAATTTTGATATTACAGCAGAATTATATTCGTCTGATGTTTCTTCTAACACTCTTAGAATTTTTTGCCATAGGAAGCGATGGTGTGAGTGGCTAAATTGCAAGTCGCGTTTATCTATAATGTCTACTATGTTTTGTCGTTGCCCTGGACAATGTAGAAATATTTGTAGCAATAACCCTTCTGCTTTTTCTAGTAAGCTTTTTTCTATCCTGGGTTTTGATTTGTCTGTTTCTTTATTATTACCGGGTGTAACAGTACGATTTATTGAATTTTTATTAACTATATTTCTGTTTGGCGGCGAATTTGCGCTTGATGCTATTTGTGTTAGTAAGTTTTCAATTCGCAAAGGTACTAACTGCGCGTTTCCTAAACTTAGAATTTCTGCACAGTATGTTACGTAATACGAACGTGTGTCTGGGTTGACTATATTTTTAAGTAATTTTACGATTTGTTGCGATGCTTGTTGGTAGTCTACTGCTTGTTTAAGGTCTTTGTCTTTGATGGTTTGCTCAATTTGCCAGTTCAACCATAGCGGCGCCTGTGCTAGTAGTTGCTGATACTCTTGGCTAGAATGGGTGTGTAAATACTCATCTGCATCTTTACCATCTGGAATATTTAGAATTTTTAGCTGTACTTCTCCTCTATATGCTAAGTCAGCTATTTCCCCTATGGCACGTTCTGCTGCATTCGTACCTGCTTTATCTGCATCGAAGTTGAGAACTAGTTGTTTTGACTCAGTGTATCGTAGTGCTAATTTAACTTGTTCGATACTTAATGCAGTTCCAAGCGATGCAACAGCATTATTGATTCCAGTAGCATGAAGCGCTATGGCGTCAAAATATCCTTCTACTACCACAACGGAGTCAAATTGTGATATGCCATTTTTAGCGGCATCGAGTGCAAATAGGTTTTTACCCTTACTAAATAATTCTGTTTCTGGGGAATTTAAATACTTTGGTTGCTCATCCCCCATTGTTCTACCACCAAAAGCTATCACACGCCCCATTACATCGCGAATAGGAATTATTATCCTGTCGCGAAATACATCGTAATACCCGCTTCCTTCTTTACGAGGTTTGATTAAACCTGCTTTTTCCACTAACTGTACAGGATAATGCTTGTCTTCGACTAAATATCTATATAAAGTCTCCCAACCCTGTGGTGCATACCCTAAACCAAACTGCTGGATTATTTCTGGACTTAATTTTCGCTTATTCTGTAAATAATCTAAGGCGCCACCACCTGAATTTTTGAGCGCATGTTGGTAAAATTGCGCTGTAGTTGCTAAAACTTGATGCAACTGCTCACGTAGGGAAATTTGACGCTCTAATTCTTGTCTTTGTTCGGGTGCAAGCGTTTTTACTGAAATTTGGTAGCGACGTGCTAAGTCTAATACTACCTCTGAAAATGAGCGCTTCTGCAAGTCCATCATGAACTTGATTGAATTCCCTGCTGCCTGACAACCAAAGCAATAGTACATTTGCTTGGTTGGAACAACTGTAAAGCTAGGACTTTTCTCATCGTGGAAAGGACATAACCCTACATAATCTTTGCCACGCTTACGTAGAACAACATATTCTGAGACAACATCATATATATCAGCTCGTTGTTTGACTTCTTCTACAGTATCGGGGTGTAAGCGAGGGATTTGCATAAGAGTTATGAGTGCTGAGTGCTGAGGAACCGAGTTTTAAAAAGTTGAGGATACATATTTATTAGTATAAGTCTAGTTTTAACTCATAAATCAGAACTCAGGACTCAACACTCAGCACTCAGCACTATTGAATGATATAACTTAATTCGCCTGCAATAATGATTTTAGCAAAGGAAACACTGAGAAATGGGACGTATATTTATTTCAGCAGCACACGGAGGTAGAGAAAACGGAAGAATTGATCCAGGTGCTGTTGCTGGGGGTACTACAGAAGCTCGCGAAATGATTTTGCTGCGAGATTTAATAGTTACTGAGTTACGCGGTCGAAATTGGCAAGTTCTCTCAGTTCCTGATGACTTAAGCGCACGGGGTACTATTAATTGGATTAATGCCCGTGCAAATTCACGCGATGTTGCGCTTGAAATTCAAACTGATGCGGCGCCTAATCCTTCGGTACGTGGTGCTAGTGTATTTTTCATTGGCAATAATGCAGAACGTAAAACTAATGCTGATTTGTTATTGTTAGCTTTAATTCAACGTGTTTCCCAATTACCTAATCGTGGTACTAGACCTGATACAAGTATTGGTACAGGTGGTTTAGCTTTTTGCCGTCAAACATCTATTGCTGCGCTTGTTATGGCGGTAGGGTTTTTAACTAATCCCGAAGAAAGGAGACTGTTACAAACTCGGCGCCGTGATTTTGCAGTGGGAATTGCAGAGGGTTTAATATCCTGGAGTCGTGTCATTGACCCAAGTGGAACACCTAGCGAACCAGAATACCCTTCTATCAATATTAATATTAATGGCAAAAATTATCCCAATAGAGGAATTTTAGTTAGCAGTAGCGCTTATATGCCTACTGATTTAGCCGACGAGTTACAAGTTGATTTATCTAAAGGTTCTCTCAGTCGAGTTACTTACCAAGGAGCTACTTACGTTAAAGCTGTTGACCTGCGCTCTCTGGGTGTCTCGGTTGGTTGGGATAGCGCAACTCGCACACTTAACTTAAAATCGGCATCTTCAAACCAAGAAATTAATGAAATTATGGGTTCGGGTAGAGCATCAGAAGTTCAACTACACATCTTCCTACGTAGCAAAAATGAATCTGGTTCTGTGCAGTTTCCCGATATCCCCTCACTTTATATCGAAGAAGCTCGAATTGAAGGTGTAAATCATGACATTGCTTTTTGCCAAATGTGTTTAGAGACAGATTATTTGCGCTTTAGTGGTAATATAAAACCTCAGCAAAATAACTTTGCTGGTCTCGGTACTGTTGAAGGTGGTTCGGAAACTGCTACATTTGAAAGCGCACGTATTGGTGTTAGGGCACATATTCAACACCTCAAAGCTTACGCCAGTTCTGACCCGTTATCACAAGAAGTTGTTGACCCCAGATTCCGATTTGTAACACGCGGTGTGGCGCCTATTGTTGAACAATTATCTGGTCGCTGGTCTGCTGATAGAAATTATGGCGCCAAAATTCTTGCTATCGTTCGCCAATTATATCAATCTGCAGGATTGTAGTGCTGAGTATAATAGTGAAAAGCCTTTCCTTAATAATTCCTTAATAATTCTTTTTATTTTTTCAGAGCAAAACTTTTTTGAAGACAAAGAATAGTTGACTGGCTATTTACAAACGTTAAATCTCTAAAAAATTGTAAACATTTGTAAAGATGCAGTCAATAAGACTAGAAAGATGCATTATAGATAGTTACACTAACGTTTAGATGTATGTTTGTTCTTATTCATTGAAATCACAATAAAGTAAGATGCTACGGATTGCTAATCGATGATTCCACTACAACTAACCATCAAAAATTTTCTGAGTTATCGCTCTAGCACGTTGGATTTCCACGGTTTGCATACCGCGTGTATTTGCGGCTCAAACGGTGCCGGAAAATCTTCGCTATTAGAGGCAATCACCTGGGCAATATGGGGTGAAAGTCGTGCCGCTTCAGAAGATGATGTAATTCATACTGGCAGTAAAGATGTGCGTGTTGATTTTGTGTTCGAGGCCAATCAACAAATTTATCGAGTTATTAGAACTCGCAGTCGTGGTGGAACTGGGGGGTTGGAGTTTCAAATCGAAACGCCAAGTGGTTTTAAGGCTTTAACTGGTAAAGGACTTAGGGTAACTCAAGATTTAATTCAATCCCATATCAAGCTAGATTACGATACTTTTATAAATTCGGCTTATCTTCGCCAAGGACGTGCTGACGAGTTTATGCTCAAGCGTCCGGCTGAACGTAAAGAGATATTAGCTGAGTTATTAAAGCTTAACCAGTACGATGAGTTAGAGGAGCGAGCAAAAGAGCTATCAAAAACTTTGAAAGTTCGCTCAGATGAGATAGAACGTGCGCTGGAAACAATTAAAAGTCAATTGCAAAACCGGGATACTATCACGACTCAGCGCAAGTCATTAGAAGCGGAACTTAATCAACTTCAACAGCAACAGCAGTTTGAAACTATACAATTGCAAAGCTTGCAGGTTGTAGAACACCAGCGCAAATCTTGGGAAGAGCAACTTAGTTTCGTGCGTTCCTCGTTTGCGAATTTAACCCAAGACTGTGAGCGTTTAGAAAAAGACCGTTTTAGTGTTGGCGCCGAGTTAGCTAAATTAGATGAATTATTAAAACGCGAAAAAGATATCATCGCAGGGTACCAACATTACCAAAATTTACAAGCAAAAGAAGAAGTTTTCTCGACAAAATTTCAAGAATTTACCCGTACTCAGCAACAACGTGGTATAAAACAGCAACAGCTTAATCAACAAATTAATGCTTTAGAGCGACAATTACAGCAAGCGCAGGCACAATTAGAAGCAGTACTGCAACAAGAACGGGATATTCAACAAACACTGAATAAATCCAAAGAAGTTGAAGCTGCTTTAGAAAAGTTGCGGGAATCTCGTAATCATTTAACACATCTTGACGACTTGCAAATGCGCGTTGCCCCCATATTGCGTCAACGAACTCAACTGCAAAGCCATCTTGATAAAGCACATGCGGGTTTGGTAGCACGTATTGAGCAACTAGAAACGAATGAAATTCAATTACAGCGTGCAACAAAACGTCAACCGCAAATTCAACAGGCAGTATTAGCAGTCGCAGCGCAAATAGAAGAACTCGAAAAAACCCGCGTTTATTTACAGCGAGTTCAAGAAAAAGGTCAAGAACGGCGCCATTTTATGGAACGTTTGCAAGCACAGCAGCGCGAATATGAGCGACTTTTAGGTGAACTTGACCAAAAATTACAGCTTTTAAAAACACCTAACGCCATTTGTCCATTATGTGAACGTCCTTTAGATGAACATCACTGGAACCGAGTTGTTAGTAAAACAGAGACAGAATATAAAGATACCGAGGGACAGTTATGGGTGTTCCGCGAGCAAATGGCTGTATCTGACCGTGAAATTCAAGTTTTAAGGCAAGAATACCGCGACATCTCCCAAAAATTATCCCCTTACGATACATTACGCGAGCAAAGAGGACAATTAGCAGCGCAGTTAGAATCTGGTAGCGATGCAGAAGAACAACTACATCAAATTGCAGCTGAAAAAGAAAAATTAGAGCGTGCGTTACATTTGGGAGATTATGCACCAGACCAACAAGAGGAATTGCGTCACCTTGACGAGTATATACAAAGTTTAAATTACAACGAACAAGACCATGCTTTAGCACGTAACGAAGTTGAAAGATGGCGATGGGCAGAAATCAAACAAGGTCAAATTAAAGATGCGGCAAAGCGACAAGCGCAACTCGACAAGCGTAAACCAGAGTTAAAAGCGCAAATCGCCGATTTAGAACGACGTATCGAATTAGAAGCAGTAGAATCTGAATGCGCTTTGGAAATTGCAGCTTTAGATAAATATATTGCTTCCATTGGTTACGACAATAACGAGCATAACAACATTCGCACTGCGCTTCGTACTGCACAAGCTTGGCATCTACGTTACCAAGAATTATATAATGCCAAAACTATATACCCCACCCGGCAATCGCGGTTAAATGAATTAAGTGCAGCATTAGTAGAGCGTGGAGTTGAGCGTCAGCGTTTAGCATCGCAAATCGAAGCAACTGTTGAGCAATTAAAACAAAGTGCTAACCCAACACAACAAATTCAAACATTAGAAGCACAATTAGCAATTAGGCGTCGTCAACTCGACGAACAGCTTGGACGTTTAGGAAGACTCGAACAGCAATCGCAGTACTTAGACACTTTACAAACTCAGTACGGTGAGCAACAGCAACAACTCACTGAAACACGCAACCAACACCGTGTTTATCAGGAATTAGCGCAAGCCTTTGGTAAAAATGGTATCCAAGCATTCATGATTGAAAACGTGTTACCTCAGCTTGAAGCCGAGACAAATCAATTACTTTCGCGTTTAACAGCCAATCAATTACACGTACAATTTGTTACACAACGACATGGACGCAACGGCAAATCTACAAAGAAAAATGCCAAATTAATAGATACCTTAGATATTCTCATTGCAGATGCAAGAGGAACACGCGCATATGAAACTTACTCAGGTGGAGAAGCGTTTAGAATTAACTTTGCAATACGACTTGCCCTAGCTAAATTATTAGCACAACGTGCAGGCGCCGCGCTGCAAATGCTGATAGTCGATGAAGGTTTTGGGACTCAAGACGCAGAAGGATGTGACCGTTTAATAGCTGCAATAAACGCGATAGCTCCCGACTTCGCTTGTATCCTGACGGTAACACACATGCCACATCTCAAAGAAGCCTTCCAAGCACGTATCGAAGTTACCAAAACTCAAGAAGGTTCACACCTACGCTTACTAGTTTAGATATATTCACTTAAATATACCCAACTTTGCCTATACCAAAATTTTCATCATCATCGATTTCTGTTTCTTGGGAAATTAAGTGAATTTAATTATTAAAAGGTGCCCAAATGTAGAGACTGTAAATGTACAGTCTCAAATGTGAAGTCTCTACATTATTTACTCAGTCATCTTCATCGAATTCCAAAGTTTCGCCAACAAGGTAATCAACCCCAGATATTCTCAACGATTTTCCGTAAAGCCTGTCTAAAACTCGTTTGACAGATATTCGCTTCCATAACTGACAACGCTTAGTCCGATATCCTTGCTCATTGAGCCAGTTAGCTATCTGTTGTAGAGACTTTCCTGATTTGTGATGACGACGAATTAGCTCAATTACAGCTTGTTCGTGCGGTTCTTCGACAAGTTCACCGTTAATTGACGTCAAACCAAAAGGTGGTGAACCGTAGCCAGCATAGCCACCGCGCGCCGCTTTAAGCTTTCGTCCTTGTTCTAGCCTCTCCCAGATACTTCCTCTTTGGGAGCTATCTGCTGTCATGATTGTAGGGTATGTGTAAAAGACGTTGCTATTTTAACTTAAATTAGTCAGTATGTATACGCAAATCATAATCATTATTTATAAAACTCATCTATCTAAAGACTTAATCCTTATATTACATCGATATGACTTTGGAGAGGATTAGTCAATAAATCAAATAATTACTGTTACATCCGCCTTATAAATCAGGTCTCTAAACTTGATAACTATAGTTTTGAATTTATTTTTAAATGCAAATTTTAATGTTCAAACTGGTTTTTATACACAGAATATGGTTATAACTATTAATATAAGCCCATCGGGGTATGTAATTAATTTCAACAGAATAGGGTGCTTGTACGAACTGGTAGAGTGCGTGACTCCATAAAACAATTTAAACGTAGTTATAAGACTTGTAGCGTCACGCACCAAGGCTAGTTACAATTACGACAATATCATAACCCCTTACACAAATAGATTAGACATCAATTTAAGAATGTCTAATTTCTCGTCTCTAGATTAACAAGTGTTTCCCAACTTTAAATATCGAAATTTTGTTTACTGTTCCCAAAATAAATTTTAAGTAACTTGATTTTAATAGGTGGCATTTATGTTGACTCGGTTAGTAATCAATACGGCAACCACAAGTACATTTGATTTAAATAATATTACAAACTACCGCAGTTTGATTGTATTTTTATATACGGTAATTCTACTTATAGGTGGAGTAATAGTTAAAAAAATATGGACGATAAAGCATATAGGTAAGACTTTCTATAACTTACTTCCGAATTCATTAACGAAACAGTGGCAAGCATACGATGAATGGGTAATTAAAACGAAGAATATATTTGATACAATCGAAGCACCGCGTCAAAGCGAGGAAAGGTTTCGAGTGATTTTTGAAGCAGCAGCAGTAGGAATTTCTCATACTGATATAGATGGACGTATTCTGCGGATCAATCCAAAGTTTTGTCAGATAGTTGGATATGAAGCAGATGAACTTTTATCAATGCGGTTTCAAGATATTACTCATCCAGCTGATTTATTACTTGAACTGTCATTACAGCAAAAACTGTTAAAGTTAGAACAAACTAGCTATCATATTGAGAAGCGCTATATTCGCCGTGATGGTACGCTTGTTTGGATAAAATTGACAGTTTCGGTTATTTGCGACTCGAACGGTAAACCAATTGAGCTAATTAAAGTTATAGAAGATATTAGCGATAGAAAAAATGCCGAACTTGCGCTGAGACGGAGCGAAGAACGTTATCGTTCGCTAGTTGCTGCAACCTCGCAGATAGTATGTATCAGTGATCAAAATGGCAATTTAACACACATGTTCGCAGGAAGAGGATATCGAGTCAAGGATATTGAAGGGTTACAGCAAGTAGATTGGGTAGAAAGAATTCATCCCGAAGACCTTCCACAAGTTCAACAAGCTTGGCAGTCTGCACACTGTAATAAAAGCTTTTATGAAGTTGAGCATCGACTAATGGATGCTGATGGGAACTATAGATATATGCAGACGCGCGCGGTTCCGGTATTATCAGAAGATGGTAATGTACGCGAGTGGATATCGGCGATTACAGATATTTCCACACGTAAACAAGCAGAAGCAGAATTGCTTAAAAGAGCCATCCAAAAACTCGCTGACACCCAAGCACAATTAATTCAAAACGAAAAAATGTCGTCTTTGGGACAACTTGTTGCGGGTGTTGCCCACGAAATTAATAACCCCGTCAGCTTCATCTATGGAAACATCAGCTATATCCACGAATATACTCAAGATTTGCTGAAGCTAGTTTTACTATATAAACAACAATATCCCAAACCTTCGTCATGTATTAATAAAGTACTTCAAGCTATTGACCTTGACTTTATTCAAGGAGACTTGCCCAAAATTTTATCATCAATGATTAAAGGCGCCGACCGTATTCGGCAAATAGTTTTATCACTGCGGAACTTTTCGCGACTGGATGAAGCATCATTGAAGGCAGTTGATATTCACGAAGGAATAGATAGTACACTATTGATATTACAAAGTCGTCTCAATAGTTCATCAAACGCTCCAAAGATTGAAATTGTCAAACAATATGGCGCCATTGGAAAAATTGAATGTTATGCAGGGCAATTAAACCAAGTATTTATGAATATTCTTAACAATGCCATTGACGCAATTTACAACTTAGGCAGTCACCAAACAGGTAAAATAACTATCGATACAAATATTAAGGAACAAAATCAAGTAGTTATCAACATTATAGATAACGGGTGCGGAATGAACGAAGAAATAAGGCGCCGAATTTACGACCCATTCTTTACCACAAAACCCGTTGGTTCAGGCAACGGGTTAGGAATGGCAGTTAGCTACAAAATTATAGAAAAACATGGTGGCAAGCTCGAATGTTCTTCTATCGTTGGAGAAGGGACAAAGTTTACTATATTGTTACCAAAACAACCATAACTTGTGTCATAAGTAGAAACCGGGTTTCTTCGTTAAAATATTGTAATAAAAACGAAGATTCTGCGTAGAAGTCCGGTTTCTTGGCGTAAAGCATCTTTAAAGTTTTCACATTACAAATCGTCTGGTTCTACCCCTTGGTCAATCCAAGCATCAATTGCTCTTTTTACTTCCGATTCTGTTACCGCTGACCATTGTTTTTCATTGAGAGTTGTTTGGAATACTGCTCTTTTTCCGTGACCAACTTTTTCAATTGTGTGTCCGCGATACTGATTTTTAGGTTTAACCATTTTTAGTGCGATTTTATTTTTTATTATAGCAAATCTGGAGGTGCCATTTTTTCTTAGTTATTGTTTGTAGCGTGAAATTCTAACTTATATTTATATAGTGCTACTGGTTTAGTTCCAGCTTTAAAGTAATTGGGGTCTTGGGGAGATAGGTAGACTGCGGTAACTTGGTCGGCAATAATGGCAGGTTGTTTTGTTGGTTGTTGTTGATATGCGGTAGTAGATTCTACTATATTAAAGTAAGGATTTTTGGCGCCTTTAAATAATTGCTGGAATACTTCGCTTGTAATATATTTATCATCAGGTGTAGTTTCTATTGCCCGTGTAGCGACTATTGATACTAGCTGTAAGTTATTTTTGAGTGTAGTAATTTGGCGGTTGGGTGATGGGTCTACTTTAACAGATATTACTGCGTCTTCTCCTAAATATGCACGCGCTAAACTTAAACCGTTATATGCTCTATCTGCAACAATAGCAGCAGATTTGTTTACTATACGAGGAATTAACTTGGAACCAGTAATATAAGTTTTTTCGGGTACAAATTTAACTTTAAAACTAACTGGTTGATTTAAATACTGTCTATTTCCTTCAAAGCCTGGTGTAATTATATCAGGCCAGAGAGGTGCCGCCAAATCAACAAGCGTACTTTTTACAACCCATTCACCCTGCATCCAAGTCGGGTATATTAAATCTCCATTTGCAGGTTGAGTACTGGTTAATCTCTCCCATTGCGAAAAATTTGCTAACCTTTGCGCTAATTCCCCAGCTTTTGCCTCATTAGTCCATACAAATAACCCAATAACTAGACAAAAACTCAAAATAACCAATTTTCTCATCATCGTTTGTATTTATCGCCAAACAATAAATATACAACACACGATAGGCAAAGGGTAGGCGCCCGCTTTACCGCCTCGCGCAAGAAAAATATCAATTACTATAACATTCATTGTCATGCTGAACGCAGTGAAGCATCTCATAATATTCGCACGTTATAAAGATTCTTCGCTACGCTCAGAATGACACTTTAAAATTATTACAGATTCTACCCTTCGGGGCTAATGACATTTAGAGAATGTACAGTAAACCGAATAAGATAATCCAGATTACGTCAACGAAGTGCCAATATAATTCAGCCGCTTCGATACCGAAATGATTTTCGTTGCTGTAGTGACCTGGTTTACGAGAACGCCATAATACGGCGAGAATTGCAATTACACCAATTGTTACGTGTAAACCGTGAAAACCTGTTAGTACATAAAATGCACTAGCAAATAAGTTTGTTGTTAAACCAAATTCAAGATGGGTATATTCATATACTTGACCAAACAAGAATGTGATTCCCATTAGCGCGGTAATTCCAAACCACAATTGCATTCCCCGCACGTCGTTCTTTTTAATTGCGGTATCAGCATTATGGATAACAAAGCTACTAGCTATTAGATTAACCGTGTTAATACCAGGTAGTAGTAGCTCAAGTTTAGGGGTTCCTTCGGGTGGAAAAACAGGTAGCACAGACCGAAAGGCAAGATAGGCGCCGAATAAGCCCATGAAAATCATACCTTCTGCAATTAGGAAGAAAACAAGTCCAAACATGCGATGGTCTGGGTGTTCTTCGTGATGCGCTTCGGCTGTATGGTGATGATTTAACTCGGTTAATTTAGTGTCAATAGTTTGACTTTGCATGAAGATTTATTATTTAAAGGACAAGATTTGTGAATTTAACCGTAGATGTAGAGACGCTTTCACGCAGTGTCCCGCTCTTAATAATCGCGTCTCTACATCTCTACAATAGATATGATTATCGTTCGTCTGTTTTTGCTGCTATTGATGGATATGGTTCGTCAGGGTCTGCGCGTAGTACAGAGTTTGTGCCTGCGGATGTTAATGGGTCATCGGTTTCCATTGGTACGCCGTATTTGGCGTTTTCTAAACCGTAGTCGTAAGGACCTGTTGCTAATACAGGAATTCCTTCAAAATTCTCAATTGCTGGTGGCGAAGTTGTCATCCACTCTAGGGTGAGACTTCTCCAAGGGTTGTCACCTGCTTTTTCGCCATACAACCAACTCCAAGCCATATTAATGATGAAGGGCAAGGTTGAGATAGCAAGAAGATAAGAACCGTAGGTACAAATTTCGTTTACTGATGTAAATTTCGGGTCGTACTGAGCAATACGACGGTTCATACCCATTAAACCTAGTTTGTGCATGGGTAAGAAGGTCATGTTCAAACCAACAATAGTTAAGGCAAAGTGAACTTTACCCCAAAACTCGTTGAACATCCGTCCGGTCATTTTGGGGAACCAGTGATAAATGCCTGCGAAAATGCCGAGAACGCTGCCACCAAATAATACGTAATGAAGGTGGGCAACCACAAAGTATGTATCGTGTACGTGAATATCAAATGGTACAGCCGCAAGCATTACACCACTGATACCACCAATCACGAATGTTCCAACAAACCCCATCGCAAAAAGCATTGGAGTGTTGAGTTGAATTTTACCGCCCCACATTGTCGCCAACCAGCTAAATATTTTAATACCAGTAGGTACGGCGATAATCATGGTGGTAATCATGAAAAACATCCGTAACCAACCTGGAATACCACTGGTAAACATGTGGTGCGCCCAAACGATTAGTCCAAGGAAGCTGATAGCTAAACTTGAATAGGCAATAGCTTTGTAACCAAAAATTGGTTTACGCGCGTGGGTAGGAATAATTTCGGAGATAGCCCCAAAGAAGGGCAAAATCATAATGTATACGGCTGGGTGGGAGTAGAACCAAAACATGTGCTGGTAAACTACTGGGTCGCCACCACCGGTAGGATTAAAGAATGTCGTGCCGGCAATTAAGTCAAACGCCAGCAAAATTAAACCTGCTGCTAATACTGGGGTAGAAACTAATACCAGTGCCGAAGTTGCGAGCATTGCCCAGCAAAATAATGGCATTTGGTGGAAACCCATTCCCGGTATACGCATTTTGATTAGTGTTACGAGGAAATTTATCGCCCCTAAAATTGACGATGTTCCCAGTAACAAAACGCTCAAAATCCAAATCATTTCCCCGACCTGCCCTGTAACTAGTGACAGTGGGGGGTATGAAGTCCAGCCTGCATCGGGTGCGTCTCCCACAGCTAAACTACTAATAAGTAGCAAACCGCCTATAGGAACCATCCAAAATGCAACAGCATTAAGACGAGGGAATGCCATATCTTTGGCGCCAATCATTAGGGGTATTAAATAATTGGCAAATCCGGCACCAACTGGCACAATCCACAAGAAAATCATGATTGTGGCGTGCAGTGTAAATAAGCTGTTATACAGTTCTGGGCTGACAAAATCGCTTTCTGGGGTTCGCAGTTCAGTGCGAACCAAGTCAGCCATTACCCCACCAATACAATAAAAAATGAAGCTGGTAACAATGTACTGAATACCAATAACCTTATGGTCGGTGCTAAAGGTGAAAAACTCCCACCATTTTCTAACACCAGGTTCTTCAATCTTTGCTGGAATATTCGCAGCTTCCTGAATTTTTGCTTGTGTCATTAATGATGAATTTGATGTAATACTTCGTTTGCTTCGATTCCCATCTGCTGGGTATAAGGCGCCAAGAAATCAGAAACTGATTTATCTGTAGGATTCATAGCTACAGCTTGATTAAGGGTTTCTCGACTAGCAACTAATTGCTCTTGTATCCAATTATCGTACTCTTGTTTCGTTTGTACTACGACAGTTGTGTGCATGGCGCCATGATAAGGGCCGCACAACTCAGCACAAATTAAAGGATAATCGCCTTCTTTTTGTGGAGTAAAACGAATTTCAGTTTGGCGACCAGGAATTATGTCTTGTTTGAGTCGAAACTCTGGAACCCAAAATGCATGGATAACATCGTTAGCACTCATTTCTAGCTTGACTTCGCTTCCAATGGGAACGTGGAGTTCGCCACTGGTTACACCTGCTTCAGGATAAGTAAAAATGAAGGCGTATTGTAAACCTGTGACGTTTACTACTAATTCAGGCTTTTTTCCTTCTTTATCAGGAGTGGCGCCTAATCTTGGAGAACTGATCCCCATACCTGGAGCATCGTTTTTCTGGGGTATTTGGTCAGCATTGCGAACTTCAGCAGTTGCTGGGTCTTGCATTGCCTCATCAGACTTTTCCTGGTTGCGGTTAGGTTGGTCAGTAGGTTGAGTATCATTTAACGTTGCCGCTATTGCCGCACCTGGCATTTTCATTGCTTCAGGAGACATTGGCGCCGCGTGTGCTGCATGGGGGTCAAAACCACCCATGTCGTTATACACTTCAAAGCTGTATACAGATATACCTATAACAATAATTGCTGGAATCGCAGTCCACAGAATTTCTAATGGGACGTTTCCGTGTACTGGGGCGCCGTCTGTTTCATCTCCGGCTTTACGACGATACTTAAAAGCACTGTAAATTAAAATACCTTCAACTAAGACGAAGATACCAACAGAGACGGTCATCATGGTATTGAACAAACCGTCAATGAGAAAGGCTTCACTACTAGCAGCAGTTGGTAACAAGCCATGATTTTGGCCGTACCAAAGGCTGACAAGGGTCAGCAGGATGCCAATAAGTAAAGTCCAGATTGAATTTGGAATTTTCACGGTGGATTTACGCTCTCCGACTTAACTAATGCATGGAACTAACTGCCCACTCTTCTACTACGGTAAACCAGCCTATACGACATGGAGTAAAAGAAGCTGAAATAATTATTAATTTTTTAGGGTTGAGTTCGATTGTCAAATATGTGAAAACCCTTTGGCATAACTTACTCTTGGGTGTGTATTTGAGTAAAAAGACGCACCCACTAGAATAGTGGTTGTTGTACGCTGCTTATAAGCTAAAAAATATCTAAAGCTTTTGGCAATTAGAAATGACTTATCTTTAGATTGATTAGTAGCTTATAGTAAAGCTTTGTCTCCAACCCGAAATCTATGAGCTAGGGTGTAGGTAAGCAAAACACAATTTTTGTAAACTTCTTAGATTAATATTGCTTATTAATCAAATTGTCCGTTCGTTACTAAATAAATTACGTTCGGTTAGTATAGTCTACGAATAGTGGGCAAAAGGTATCATTCATGAGCGAGTTTGTCCTTGAACAAAATGAACAACGAAATGTGGCGGCAGAAAGTCAACCAGTTGAGCGAACTCGTCGTTTGGTCTGGAAGATTTCTATCGCTACACTGATTCTAATCGCGATTGGCAGTGCCACCCGTGTAATGAATGCTGGACTCGCTTGTCCTGACTGGCCTCTGTGCTACGGTGAACTTGTTCCAGCCAAACAAATGAATCTTCAAGTCTTCTTGGAGTGGTTCCATCGATTAGATGCTTCGCTAATTGGCCTAAGTGCCATAGTACTAGTCTTTTTAAGCTGGTGGAAACGGCGCCATCTGCCGAGTTGGCTACCGATTGCATCAACATTTGCTTTATTCCTAATTGTTTTCCAAGGTGTATTAGGTGGTCTAACAGTTACTCAATTGTTACGATTCGACATTGTGACGGCACACCTAGGAACGGCATTATTATTCTTCATAACCCTGCTAATCATAGGTACAGCTTTGACACCATACCAGGGGACTGGAACTGTCGGCAAGCTACCTTGGATAGGTTTAACTGCTGCAATTTTGGTGTATGTTCAAAGTTTGCTAGGTGCCGTTGTTGGGTCACGTTGGGCACTTCACCAATGTTTTGCCGGATACCAACTCTGCGGTGTTATGTATAGTCACATTTTTGGCTTGATACCGCCAACAGTCGCAATTTTGTCTTTAGTCGTAATTGCATGGCGAACTCCAGCGTTACACCCAGCGTTACGAAAGCTAGCTAACATGGCAGGTGGATTGCTTGTTCTACAAATTTTGTTAGGTGTCGCCACATTTAGACTACATCTTCAAGTTGAACCGCTTACTGTATTGCACTCAACAATAGGCGCCACATTGTTAGGTACCCTAGTTGTCTTCACTGTTTTAGCAATGCGTGATGCACAAACAAATAAACAAACAGAACTAGCAATAACAGCAACAGCCCAGTAAACCGAACAAGTTCACCTCTTACAGAATCAAATTCATAAAAAGAGGGAAATAGGAAGAGTTAGGAGTTGTGAGTTATGAGTTATAAGTGGAGAGTTATAAGTTGAAAGTTCAAAATAAAAACCATAAATCATAACTATTCTTCTGTTTTCTTAACCCCTAACTCCTAACTCTTAACTCCTAACTTTGACCTCAAGTTATTTATAAACAAGGAACTAGTGCCAAAATGATTGAGACTAATGTCTCGAGACACCACCAAACTTTTTTAGAAGTGGTTCAGAGCTACTATCTGCTCACTAAACCCCGTATTATCCCATTACTACTAATTACCACAGCTGGCAGCATGTGGATTGCCGCCAAAGGACAAGTAGACCCCTTACTGTTGTTAGTAACTCTAGCTGGTGGTACTCTCGCGGCAGCTAGTGCCCAAACAATCAATTGTGTCTACGACCGGGATATTGATTATGACATGGAGCGCACGCGCCATCGTCCCTTACCTTCAGGCAAAGTTCAATCACGCGATGCTTTAATTTTTGCCGCTGTCCTCGCAATTCTTTCCTTTACGCTTTTATCTGTTTTTGCTAACTTGCTTGCTGCACTTTTAGCAATGTCAGGTATTATTTTTTACGTATTGATTTACACACACCTTCTCAAGCGTCATAGCACCCAAAATATTGTAATTGGTGGCGCCGCTGGTGCGATTCCGGCTTTAGTAGGTTGGGCAGCAGTGACAGGAACCCTTAACTGGGCTGCATGGTTAATTTTTGCTATCGTCTTTGTTTGGACACCTCCCCATTTCTGGGCATTGGCGTTAATGATTCGGGATGATTACGCAAAAGTTGGTATTCCAATGCTACCAGTAGTTGCAGGCGCCAAAGCTACCGTACAACAAATTTGGTATTATACCTTAATAACAGTATTGGCAAGTCTCCTACTAATTTATCCCCTGCATGAGACAGGATTTATTTATGGTGCAATAGCAGCATCTTTAGGTGGTGTATTCATACATAAAGCTTGGAAACTATTACAAAATCCAGAAGATAAACCAACCGCAAAAGGATTGTTTCTATATTCGATTTCTTACATGATGTTGCTGTGCTTGGGTATGGTAGTCGATAGTCTTCCCATCACTCATCATGCGGTGAATTTCGCGGTTAGTAAATTACATTTGCTCGTTGGGTAACATATTTCTCTGTAGGAACCAGGCATTGTAGAGACCGTACATGTACGGTCTCTACATCTTTGTGATGTTATTTGATACATAATCTTGGGAAATATAAATTTGTAAATTAATTTACCAAGATTTGTAGAAAATAATAATGAATCTCAAATTTATAAAAAAGTATATATCTTGTTTTTTTATACTCATTCTCACAGGGTGTCAAAATGGTTGTCAGCAAAAAAAGATAGAACCAACGCTCACACCACTACCTCAAGACCCATTGATTCAAGTCTATTTAAATCATTCCGAAACTTCAGAATATCAAGAACCTTACAAAGATAAAAAGCGTCAGGGTGATGATTTAGAAAAACAAATCGTTGATACAATAATGGGCGCCAAGTCCCAAGTAGATATAGCAGTACAAGAGTTACGCTTACCGAAAATTGCCCAAGCAATAGCAGCAAAGCAGAAAGCAGGGGTAAAAGTTAGATTAATTATAGAAAACACATACAATCGTCCGATTAGCAGCTTATCAGCGCAAGAAGTTAAAAAGCTCAAACTAAGGGAAGCGCAAAAATATAAAGAATATCGTAGTTTTGTTGACATGAATCAAGATGGTAAGCTAGACACAAAAGAAATAGAACAGCGTGATGCTTTAGTAATTCTCGACAAAGCCAAAGTTACAAAACTCGATGATACGTCAGATGGTAGTCGTGGTAGTGACTTGATGCATCATAAATTTGTTATAGTCGATAACCGTTTTGTAATTGTCACATCAGCTAACTTTACACTTTCAGATGTTCATGGTGACTATACAAAACCAGAAACTTTGGGAAATGCCAACAACTTATTAAAAATTGACAGTCCTGATATTGCAGCACTATTTGCAGAAGAATTTAATTTGATGTGGGGAACTGGGGGTAAAACTAGCCAAAAATTTGGACTAAAAAAACCAATACGGGCGCCAAAAACAATCAAAATAGGCGATAGTACAGTTACAGTTCACTTTTCACCGACTTCCCCAAACCAACCCTGGATAAATAGTAGTAATGGATTAATCAATACAAATTTATCAAAAGCAACAAAATCTGTAGATATGGCGTTGTTTGTTTTTTCCGAACAACGACTCGCTAATATCTTAGAATGGCGCCATCAACAAAACGTTAAAATTCGAGCATTACTCGAAAAAAGCTTTGCATATCGCTCTTATAGTGAAGGGTTAGACATGATGGGTCTGGCACTTAGCGACAAATGTAAATACGAAGTCGATAATAAACCTTGGCAGAAACCCATTACTACAGTTGCTATACCTTCATTACAAACAGGTGACTTATTACACCATAAGTTTGGTGTTATCGATAATCAAACAGTAATTACAGGTTCACACAACTGGTCAGAAGCAGCTAATAGTGGTAACGACGAAACACTTTTAGTAATTCAAAATCCCGTTATCGCTGCTCACTACACACGCGAATTTGAAAGATTATACAAAAAATCGCAACCTGGACTACCACAAAAAATTCAGCAAAAAATCAAATCTCAACAAAAACAGTGTGCAAAGATAGACTCACCTTCAACGATAGAAAATAAATCTGTGCAGGTTAATTTGAATATTGCAACTCTTGCTGAAATTGAAGCACTACCTGGTATCGGTAAAAAAACTGCACAGCGAATTATTGACGCACGACAACAAAAACCTTTTACATCATTAAAGGATTTGGAACGAGTGAAGGGATTAAGTAGTAGTAAGTTGTTAAAATTACAAGGTTATATAAGTTGGTAATCTTTGTAGGTGCTGTCTTCAGGAACGAGACCCAACAACAAATGATTAAGATATTAAACTGCCAAATTCCTAGAGGATAAGTTGAATGTTAATATATCCTCTAGGAAAATTTACCAAACCGATAAGTTTTAGAAAAATCCAATACAAATATATTAATTTCCAACATTAAGTAAATAATAATACCTAATTTGCTGTAAATTACGTATTTGTCTCTTTAGAAGCGCCTTTTCATATCTAAAAAATGTGCCGAATATTTTTTTTAATACATCGTTAATATTAATTACTTATATGAAACAGGCCAGAGACTGATTTCTAAAAAGCCAAATTCCTAGAGGATAAATTGAATACAGATATATCCTCTAGGAAAATTTACTAAACCTTTGACTCTCTCTGACCTAAAGGTACAGAGATTCACAAGAGATCTCAGCCTATTTTCTCTTGTATCCCAGTGTTCAGAGCAAGCCTCTTGATTTTGGGTTCCTAGGCTCAACACGTTTGCTCAAAATTGAGCGTGCTGATGTCTCCTCAAGGTTTTTCAGGCGTCTACTTCCCCTCAGTCCACGGGTAGGTTTTAACGTCTTGTACTGACTTTTAAATCTTACTACAAAGCCGTCTTAAAAAGACGGGGTTTTAAACCCAAATTTTCGATAAATTATAGGAACATTAATACAAATGCATTATTTATCTAACAACCAGTAAATTATCTTAATAGCAATCAATAGGGATAAATAAGTACACTAAATAGTAGACCTTTCGGCGCGCCCTTAACACCACATTTGACAAATGTCTGAACAATCTGCACGAATTTGTATACTAGGTGGAGGTTTTGGCGGTCTTTATACCGCTTTACGCCTCAGTCAGTTACCTTGGGATAATAGTCAAAAGCCAGAAATTATCCTTGTTGACCAAAGCGACCGCTTTTTATTCTCTCCGTTACTGTACGAACTATTGACTGGAGAGTTACAAACTTGGGAAATTGCTCCCCCTTTTGCTGAATTACTGCAAAATACAGGTGTACGTTTTTGCCAAGCTGCTGTATCTGGAATTGATGTTGACTCGAAGAGTGTTCACTTGCACGATGGTCCCGAAATTAAATGCGACCGTTTAGTTTTGGCGTTAGGTGGTGAAACTCCTCTTGATATGGTACCAGGAGCAATATCTTATGCCTATCCATTCCGTACAATTACAGACGCTTATCGTCTGGAAGAACGTTTACGCATTTTAGAAGAATCTGATAAAGATAAAATTCGTATCGCTATTGTCGGCGCCGGTTATAGCGGTGTGGAGTTAGCGTGTAAATTATCTGATAGACTTGGCGACCGAGGAAGATTTCGTTTAGTTGAAGTTGCCGACCAAATTTTACGTACTTCCCCAGAATTTAACCGCGAAGCAGCGCAAAAAGCTTTAGAAAAACATGGAGTCTTTCTCGACCTCGACACCAAGGTAGAGTCCATTAGGCAAGATAGCATCACCCTTGAATATAAAAATCAAGTTGATACTATTCCCGTTGATTTGGTAATTTGGACTGTAGGTACAAGAGTGGCACCTGTAGTTCGTGGTCTTCCGTTAAAGCAAAATCAACGCGGTCAAATTATCGTTGAATCAACTTTACAGGCGCCTGACTATCCTGATATTTTTGCTTTGGGTGATTTAGCTGAATGTCACGATGCTCAAGGACAAAAAGTACCAAGTACCGCTCAATCTGCTTTCCAACAAGCTGATTATACTGCCTGGAATATCTGGGCAAGTTTAACGAACCGTCCATTATTGCCTTTCCGTTACCAACCATTAGGTGAAATGATGACGTTAGGTGTTGATAATGCCACCCTCACAGGATTAGGTTTTAAACTCTCTGGACCACTTGCTAATATAGCCCGTCGCACAGCTTATTTATATCGAATGCCTACATTAGACCACCAGTTAAAAGTTGGTTTCAACTGGCTTGCTCGTCCTATTATTGAAGTACTTTCAAGTTGAATTCCCCTTTGCGTACTTTGCGGTTCGTTAAAAAAATTAACCGCAAAGGTCGCAAAGACCTGATAAAGATTGGCTGGACACGTTTTTACGAGAAAATGGATTGAGATAAAAGGTTATTTTTTACATTTACTTCATAATATTCGGTTTTATTTTCGATTCGCGTGTAAATACTTATGGAGAGCATTTATTTCTTGGGAAAGCCAGAATATAATAATCAGTATTTACTCTGACCATAAGAAAAAACTTTATATGCCGAAACCGAGAGTTTTATTTCTCGATGCTATTGGTACCTTATTCTCCGTCAAAGGCAGCGTTGGTGAAGTATATAGCCAAATAGCTAGTGAGTTTGGGGTTCATATATCATCGTCCGCTTTAAACCAAGCGTTTTCCCAAAGCTTTAAAGCTGCACCATCTCCGACATTCCCAGATGCGGAAGTTCACGATGTGCCCGACCTTGAGTATAAATGGTGGTTTGCTGTTGTGCGCGAAACGTTTAACCAAGCAGGCGCCTTACACAAATTTACAGACTTTGATACATTCTTTGGCGAATTATATATCCATTTTGGTACTGCTCAACCTTGGTTTGTTTACCCTGATGTTATTCCAGCTTTAAAAAATTGGCGCACCAAAGGAATAGAACTAGGTATAATATCCAATTTTGATTCGCGTATTTTCTCGGTACTACGAGCTTTAGAACTACAAGATTATTTTGATTCTATAACCATTTCCACTCAAGTCGGTGCCGCGAAACCTGAAGCCAAAATATTTGGTATAGCTTTAGCAAAGCACAACTGTCCAGCGTCCGAAGCTTGGCATGTTGGTGATAGCAAAAACGATGATTATTATGGCGCCAAAGCAGTTGGAATGCGCGGTGTATTAATAACACGACCAAGTGACCAAAAAGTCTTAGTTGGCGCCAATTGATGCAAAGACGTACAAATTTTGAACACTAATACCCGTAAGGATATAGGATAAGAGAAGGTAAAGAATCGGAATCTCGATTATGCTCTCTGACTCTTCTTCGCCGATTCTGTGTCATTCACCGCGCGTTAGTATTATTGGCGCTGGTCGGGTAGGTAGTACGCTTGCTCAAAGAATCGTTGAGAAAAACCTTGCGGATGTGGTATTGCTTGACATTATTCCGAAAATGCCGCAAGCTATAGCGCTGGATTTAATGGAAGCACGCGCTTTAGAAAACCACACCCGCAGGATTATTGGTACCAACGATTATGCTGATATATTTGGCTCAGAAATAGTAGTTATTGCAGCAGGTTTTCCGCACAAAGCTGGTATGAGTCGCGATGACTTGCTGCAACAAAATGCCGAAATAGTCAGAGAAGCTGTCACAAACGCAATTGCTCACTCTCCACAAGCTATTTTTATTGTTGTCACAAATCCTTTAGACGTGATGACATATTTAGCTTGGCAAGCCACTGGTTTGTCAAGAGATAGAATTATGGGTATGGCTGGTGTGTTAGACTCTGCCCGCTTTGAAACTTATATTGCAATGGAATTAGGTGTTTCACCTCAAGATGTTAGCGCGATGGTTTTGGGAAGTCATGGTGATTCAATGCTACCTTTGCCCCGTTACTCTACAGTTAACGGTATTCCAATTACAGAATTAATGAACGCAGAAACTATTGAACGTTTAGTAAACCGTACTCGCAAAGGTGGTACAGAAATAGTTGATTCTATTCAAACTGGTGGCGCCTTTTTTGCACCTGCTTCGGCTACTTGTATGATGATAGAAACTATACTGCGTAACCACTCACGAATGTTACCCGTATCAGCACTTCTACAAGGGGAATATGGTCTGAATGATTTATTTATTGGTGTACCTTGCCGTTTAGGTTGCGGGGGAATTGAGAAAGTTATTGAGTTGAATTTAACTGACACAGAATTAAAGACATTGCGTATTTCCGCTACCTCTGTACGTCATAATATTGACAAAGTAAAAGATATATTAAACAAACTGCAATAAATCTACATACCTCTTGTGGAGCGGGCATCCCTGCCCGCCCTTCAGAAAAATTCCTAGAGGATAAATTAGATACTCAAAAATATATCCTCTAGGAAAATTAAAGGCGCCAAAATTCCTAGAGGATAAATTAGATACTCAAAAACATATCCTCTAGGAAAATCAGAGGCACCAAAATTCCTATTAGTTAGTGTCATTAATTTTGGTGAGTTGATATTATATTACTCTCATCTGTATATATACTCTGTGGTGTTAAAAATAGATGACCACACAGGCAAGGATGCCTGTGCTACAACCCTTCAAAATACCACTAGAGGATAAACATTTATCGATAACCTTCTTCATCGGCAGGGTCGCCATATGGGTCTTCAGATGCTGGACGAACATCTCCATATTGTTCGTAACCCGCGCGCTCACCATAATATTGTTGGTCAGCAGGGTCTCCGTATGGGTCTTCACTCGCTGGACGAACGTTTTCATCGTACTCGCGTTCTTCATCCCTGTCGCTTTCAACACCGCTTGCTAAAAAATCTTTCGCTTTACGGAAAAAATCGCCTACCATAATTTCTCTCCTTATTAAATTAGCCTTAAAAACTTTAGTTAAAATGTAGACCCTTGTGGCGCCAGTTCTCTTAAATCACGTCCTGTAGAGCGTCCGTTGTATCCTTGAAAATCACGGTATCTTTCTGCTTCTTGCGCTGGTACTTGAATACCACCAGATGGAGGTGTTACCCATACTGGACGACCTTGAGCATCACGATAATAAACTCTCCCATTTTTAGAAAGATAATGCTTTCCCTGTGCCCCGTCACCTTTAGCATTTTTGCGCTGGTTGTAGAGATAGTAAAGTGCTGCGGCACCTGCTAAGGTAATTAATACTTTATTCCGCGTTGAAAGTCCTGGTTTCTTTTGAGCTTGTTGGTTCGTATTGGTTGGATAATTTACCTGTCTACCTGCTGCATCATTTACAGGAGGAGCTTCGGTTCGTGTTCCACCACCACAACCATGTAACACTGGTGCTGCTAGTAAAGCTGAAAGAAAAAGCACTATCGGTAACGAGGCTTTTTTATTGTGTGTAATTATTTGGCTCATCACATTCCACTACCCTGAAAAGCTTTATGCGCTGTAGTTATGCTCCAGCACAAGTCTTACAAAGGTAATAATGATTGAATAACTGCTTCTCTTACATCTTGCCTTTGAAGGAAACGCACTCTTTCTTTGGTGATATATATAAAATCCTAGAAACCCGGTTTCTTGAGAGAAACCGGGTTTCTTTTACTTAGGTAATGGAATTCCTGGAGCGTAAGCTTCTATGACTCTGCCTGTACGAGTACACATAATCATTAAATAATCACAAGCTGGACACTGCGTCCTTTGTATTTGACTTTCTGAAATATAATGTCTTTCACCTTCACTACCGCAGTTAGGACAGCGTACTTTTTGTATAATTTGCACCTTAAAGCCCCTTTTAATAATCGTTTTAGTTTCTTAAAGTTTTACAAATTTGGTAGTTTTCAGGCAATCATTAACGATAATTACGTAAATTAAGCGCGGAATTAGACTCTAAATTAGATTCTATTTATCGAGTTTTATTATCTAAGTTGTATTCATCAAATTCACTAAGTTAATAGGATTACTTGTCAATAAATGAGTAAGCAATTTACCCTAACTTACCTAGTTTTCTAATCAGTTTCTTTCGATATTGCATTGAAACACGTCAATCAACGCAAGTCGCTTTACATAAATACACAATCGGCGCCAACTGTTTTCCTGATACCTGCCTTCTGTAAAACTTATAGATATGTTTTTCTATTATGCTCAATAAAATTACAATTGCCTATATAACTTCAGACATATTAGCTAATCATTTTACATGTGACCTTAAAGCTTTTACGATGATCCCTAATGCGTAAACCTTGAGAACAAACTATTTTCAATCGGCACCTCTATATGTGAAACACTATACTTTATATGAGGAAAGGTTAAAAACTACACTCATATTTGGTATCAAAATTTACTATTTTTCAATTTTGTATAGCTGAATGCGAGATATTGGGACTGTTTTCATAAAAAAATAGATTCTGACTTGAAATACGTACTGAAAGCTTCAATACTTTATAAGAAAGAATCATTATGCGTTAAAAAGCTAAAATATTGTAAAAATCATTACAGAAATTTTTAATAAACTTAAAAAAAACAAGCTGTACCTAGGTATATTTTATCGATGTAACCATACAAAACTTAACAATTAATTAATATTTTGTTAATTATGAATAAAAATATTATTTTGTAAGAAAATTTAATCAAAAATTCCAATGTTAGACATTAACAGTCTTTGAGAGATTTGCTAAGGTAGTGGTTGGTAATGGGTAATGGGTAATCGGTAATGGGTAATCGAGAGTGGAATTTTCCAACTGTCAATTACCCATCATTTCTTTTGTAGAAGCTCCATTTTTAAATACTATCCATCAATTTGACGGGTGGAAATAATCGTAAATTTCTTGAGCTAAACGCGCTCCAATACCTGGAACTTCACCCAGTTGTGCTGGTGTTGCTAAACGAATATAATCTACCGAGCGGAAGTGAGCCAACAGTTGTTTTTGACGGTGACTTCCTAAACCTGGTATTTCATCTAAACGCGACCGCTTCAACTTATCACTTCGTTGTTGACGGTGGAAGGTAACGGCAAAACGGTGTGCTTCATCACGTAAGCGTCGTAAAAGTTGCACTCCTGGTTGTTCCGCGTCGGTTTCTACTGGTAAACTGGCGCCAGGTAAAAAGATTTCTTCACGCTTTTTCGCCAAACTGACAACACGCACGTCTTCCATTAAATTCATTTCTTGTAAAACAGCGACAACGGCAGAAAGTTGTCCTTTACCACCATCTATCATTACTAAGTCCGGAAAATCAGGATTTCCCAAACGCTGTAATTGTGGGTCTTCGATGAATTTACGAAATCTTCGTTGTATAACCTCCGCAAGTGAGGCAAAGTCATCTGAGTGACCTGCTGTAACTGTAGGATTTTTGATTTTGTAATGACGGTAATGCTGTTTTGCAGGTAAACCATCGATAAATACCACCTGCGAAGCAACTGCGTTAGAACCCTGAATATGCGAAATATCGTAACCTTCGATGCGGTGAGGTAACTCGGGTAAGTCTATTATTGCCGCTAAATCTTGCATTGCCTGCGAATTACGGTCTCCCAGTTTTTGCATTCGTTCTAACTCGTACTGAGCATTACGCTCTACCATATCGAGTAATTCTGCTTTGAGTTGACGTTGTGGCGCCACAATAGTAACTTTACGACCTTTACGTTGACTCAAAGCCGCAGCCAATATATCAGTATCGGGTAACTCATGCTGTACTAATATTTCGGCAGGAATTTCTACATCATCAGCAGTTTGATAATGCTCTTCTAACACCCGTTGTATTATAGCTCCTGGTTCTGCACTTGCATCCGCAACAAATGCTAGGCGCCCAACAAGCTGACCTGCACGAATCTGAAATAATTGAATACAAGCATGATTATCGTCTTTTACCAAAGCAATGGCATCACGGGAAACCGTATCATCAGGAAGCGATACCTTTTGGTCTGCTGTCAGCGACTTTAAACCATTGATTTGGTCGCGATAACGTGCGGCAGATTCAAAGTTTAAAGCTTCTGCCTGCTTACACATCGCCTCTGTTAATATATCTACCAACTCTTGCCCACGTCCTTGAAAGACCATCGCGACTTTTTGCACTGTCTTACGATATTCTTCTGGAGTCTCTAATTTTTGACATACCCCAGGACAACGACCTAAATCGTAATTCAAACAAGGACGGTCTTTAAATAACGGTTGTAGACGCTGACGTAACGGAAAAATACGCTTACAAATGCGTAATATGTCTCTTAACAACCGCGAATCTGTATAAGGACCATAAAATTTATCTTTCCCTTTACCAAGCTGTCGTTTGCGTGTAATAAAAATACGCGGATAATCTTCTGACCAAGTAATACATACGTATGGATACTTTTTATCGTCTTTGAGCAGAACATTGAAATAAGGCAGATGCTGCTTAATTAAGTTAGCTTCGAGCGCGAGTGCTTCGGTTTCTGTATCGGTGACAATAAACTCAATATCAGTTACTTGCTTAACCATCGTCGCAATACGCTCAGTCAGACGCTGCGAGTCACGAAAATAAGAACGGACTCTAGACCGCAGCTTGCGAGACTTACCAATGTACATAATGCGGTCGCTAGCATCGCGCATAAAATATACCCCAGGTTGCGAGGGAATTTCTTTGAGGCGATTTTCTAAGCGTTCGGGGTCTTTTACGAGCGGTAATACTCTACCAGATACTGTCACAGTTAAAAATGGTTATTTTATAATATATCTATATATTTTAATTTTTTGATGAACTATGGCGTATAGCGATAATACCCAATCATGTGTAGAGACCGAACATGAACGGTCTCTACATAAATCGTTTTAAAATAGCTATACTCCAAAGTGATACTCTATTGTACTGATTTATTCTGGGGCTGGATATATGACATCCTATGCAACCTCTTCTGCGAAGGCAGAAATGAGCGAATTACGCCGATTAAAAGGTTTATTGCCACCTGAATTACAAAGCTGGGTGACGGTCGAAGGAACGACAGAAGTCAATCCACCCCTTGTTAGATGCGAAGAAATTGGTAAAGACCAAGTTGAAATTCAAATCGATTTGGTGAAATGGGACTCTCTCGCTATCGACCAGCGCAACTTGTTATTCTGGCATGAAGTCGCTCGCGTTCAAAATGATACTATTCCCAAAGATGGATGGGAAATGGCGGCACTTGCTATTGGTTTAGGTGGCGCCGTCGGTGAACTTTGGGTACAAGATGGATTATTATTAATCCTCGCTTTAGCATTATGCGGTGTTTCTGGATGGCGCCTATATCAAAAAAATAGTGGCGAAAAAATCGCACGCGAACTAATTGAAGCAGATGAAAAGGCAATTGGACTTGCACAGCGTTTTGGTTACACTCTTCCCAACGCTTACAAAAGTCTTGGTAGTGCCCTGAAAACTTTGATTGATACCACTAACAGTAAGCGTGAACGCTCTAAATATGAAGCGCGTCTCTCAGCACTAAAACGTAGTGCCAACAAAGTTCGTGGCAAATCTCCCAGAGGCGCCGATGACGATATGTAAAAACGTGATTAATTCAGTAGAGACGTGTAATCCGCAGGATTTCCCGTAAAGCGGAGCTTTCCCCGCAGGGTAGGGATTTATCACGTCTACAAAAGTTTTGTGCTGTAGTTTTGAAAATACTGTAAAGCTGTAGAGACTTAGCGAGAAAGTCTCTACAATATGGAAAATTCGCTCGATATCGAGTAAATCAGCTTTACAACTGGTTTAACATCTTATGAGTTTGAGGAACTACTCGCACATGCTTAACTATTCGCTTCATCATGGCTTGCCATACCAAAACTTGGTCGGGCCCAGGCGCCATTATTTCTTTTTCGGCATGTGTTGGCGATATTAACGGTGTTACAGGCTGCAAAAATATTGGAATTAATGGATTTATGTCCGCGACTATTTGCGCTGCTTGCTTTAACTCCTCTACATCCGTCGAACCCGAAACAATAATCTTGACAAAAACTTCTACTTGTGCGTCATAGCAAAGTTGTAAAAAGCGTGCGTGTTCAACTAAACGCTTTTCACCACTAACGCTTTCAAGTTTAAAATCCATACCCACTGAGTCAAGATACGGTAACACCATTGCGAGTTGTTCGCTTCGATGTCCACCAGTCTCTAAATATATGGGTAATTTAGTTGCACTACGGACTTGTGGTAAAAACTCAACAAGGAAAGAGGCATGAAGAAGTGGTTCGCCACCTGTCAAGCTAATGCTATCGTGTAGCTGAGGTATATTTTGTCGCTCAACCCATTGAAGTAACATAGATAAAGTTACAGGGTTTGAATATAGTTCAAAATCGCGTAAACCAGGGTGGCGTTCAATTTTACATGTTTTTGGTGCATTCCATGTATTGGAACTGTCGCAAAAGTGACAGCGCAGGTCACAAAGTGCGAAACGGATAAAAATCTGACGAGTTCCAACGTTTAGTCCTTCCCCTTGGATGGCAGAAAACACCTCAACTAAGCGTGCATTAGTTGTAGCAGTTGTAACAGTTGTTTTTGCGGTCATACTATGGATATATCAAAGAACGTGACTAAAAACACAGCTAAAATAAGACTGTAATAAAATTGACATTGTAGTTCCGAATATGTTTTAACTTTTCTAACCTACGTAAACCTTTCTTTAAGTACAGGAGGCGGCATAGTAAAAAAACTATAGTTAGATACAAGAGCGTTTAGACAAGAGTATGTGAACGAATGATTATGGTGCCATCGTAGTAGTTATACATTCAGTACACTAATAACGGTAAGGTATTTATTAGAACATAATCATGTTTAGCAAAATTAATAATCACAGCAAGTTTCAGTACAAAGTTTCATGACTAGCCAACCCACAGAGGCAGATTTTTCCGTTAAATACCAAGCGGATACCGTAATAGTTCAGGTTCCCGCAAGGTTGAGCGTACTTGAAGCTATAGCTTTCAAGCAAACCTGCCAAGACCTAACCCAAAAAGATAACGTATTGAAACAAATTATTATTGCTTTTGACAATACTATTTTTATGGATAGTAGTGGGTTAGGTGCTTTGGTGAGTAACTTCAAAATTGCTCAACAACAAGGAATTTCGATGACGTTGCGAAATGTCACACCACAGGTGATGGCAGTATTAAATTTAACCGGATTACATGAAGTTTTCCCAATTGAATCAAAGTGCGAACCTGTACAGCGAGTAGATCAGTTGGAAGAAAACTTACCCACAACTCATCTGAGCGTCAAATCTTGGATGAAGCGCTTTATCGATGTCGTTGGAGCTATTGTAGGTTTGGTAATTACCGCTATCTTGGCAATTCCCATTATAATTGCTATCCAAATCGATGACCCAGGTCCGATTTTCTTTGCTCAAACCCGCTGTGGTTGGATGGGTAAACATTTCCGAATGTGGAAATTTCGTTCGATGTGCGTTGATGCAGAAGCCAAAAAGGCTGAACTACTAAAACAAAACCAAGTCCAAGGTGCATTTTTTAAAATTGATAACGACCCACGAGTTACAAGAGTCGGACGTTTTCTGCGACGAACTTCTCTTGATGAACTGCCACAATTTTTAAACGTCCTCAAAGGCGAAATGAGTTTGGTTGGCACTAGACCTCCTACACCCGATGAAGTCGCGCGCTACGAAGTCCCTGAATGGCAACGTTTAGACGTGAAACCAGGGATGACCGGAGAGTGGCAAGTCAACGGTCGCTCTAGTATACGCAGTTTCGAGGATGTAATTCGTCTCGATTTGCAGTACCAAAAAAATTGGACTTTGCTATACGACCTCAAGCTGATTTTCAGAACCATCACAATTTTGTTCAAGAAAAACAGCGGCGCCGTCTAAAATACAACCAATCATCACTTAAAAACCAGGTTTCTTAAAGAAACCTGGTTTTTTTTTCACGTAGAAACCTTAAAGTCATTTTAGCTTCTTAATGGGGGAATTTGTTAAAGCTGTTTCGGTTAATACCAATAATTTCGATTCGATTTACAATTTGCAATTACTAATTTAAACAGCAAATAATGACGATTACAAGCGTAAATACTTAATATTATGTTTGTATAGGTTAGTTATATAAATATTTTCGCCTCTAAAAGTGGGGGCATTCACTGAGATAAATTAGTCTAAGTAAACATAAAATAAATTGGTGCAAGTAAAAAAAGTATTACGCACTATGTAAAGAGTTGACTCCAAGTTTACTCAATCTTCAACGAAAAAAAACGGACATTAATAAACTCTGAAGAGAAAATTAATAGTAACCAGCGTTTTTTAGGTAAGTGATAACAAAAATAAAACTTGCCTTTAAATCACCGACCAGGGCTGTTCAAACTTACTATATTTATGCAAATTTTAATTTACTCTTACAACTATCACCCCGAACCCATTGGTATTGCTCCGCTAATGACCGAGCTAGCAGAGGGATTAGTAAAGCGTGGACATGAGGTGCGTGTAGTTACAGCAATGCCTAATTATCCTCAGCGTCAAATTTATGAAGAGTATCGTGGTAAATTTTTTGTTACAGAAGAGAAGAACGGCGTTAAGATTCAACGCAGTTTCGTTTGGATACGTCCTCAGCCGAACCTACTTGACCGTATATTGCTCGACGCTAGTTTTGCACTTACCAGTTTTGTCCCAGCATTATCTGGCTGGCGCCCAGATGTTATACTAACAACTTCACCATCGCTTCCCTGTTGTGTACCTGCTGCTTTATTGGGATGGTGGAACCGTTGCCCAGTTGTTTTAAACCTTCAAGATATTCTTCCAGACGCTGCAATTCACGTTGGTTTACTCAAGAACAAATATTTAATCAAAGTTTTTCAGACGCTAGAAAAATTTGCTTACCGCACCGCAACCAAAATTAGCGTCATTGCTGATGGATTCGTTGAGAATTTGTTACAAAAGGGCGTTGCAGCCAGCAAAATGGTCAAAATACCCAATTGGGTAGATGTTAATTTTATTCGTTCCTTGTCTAAAGAAGATAATGAATTTCGTCATACCCACAACCTCAACGGTAAGTTTGTGGTGATGTACTCAGGAAATATTGCTTTAACTCAAGGTTTAGAGACTGTCGTCAAAGCCGCAAGTCAGGTGCGCCACATCCGTGATATTGTCGTAGTAATTGTTGGAGAAGCTAAAGGTTTACAACGTTTGCAACAAGAATGTGACAAATACGGCGCCGACAATGTGATATTGCTACCATTTCAACAACGTGAAAATTTACCAACAATGTTGGCTGCGGCAGATGTGAGCTTGGTAGTACAAAAGAAAAATGTTATTTCGTTTAATATGCCATCTAAAATTCAGGTGGCGCTAGCAAGTGGACGCGCAATTATAGCATCAGTACCCGATACAGGCACAGCAGCAAAAGCAATATCTCAGAGTGGTGGTGGTATTGTCGTTCCTCCCGAAGACCCCGACGCATTAGCCAACTCTATTTTGCAATTATATTCGGCGCCAGAACTTGTTAACTCACTTGGCTACAACAGTCGAAAGTACGCAGTAGAAAACTACTCGTTTGATAACGCCTTGAATCAATACGAGAACTTATTTTACGCAATTACAGAGCCAGCCACAAGCCCAGCTGTTCAAGCAGTTATTGATAAGAGCGTTCAACCCATTGTCCAACCAGTTATGATTCAGCCAAGATACGAGCCTATATTTTATACCGTCAGTGAAAAGGAAGTAACTCGAAAACCCAAAACAGTTTCTAAAAGAACACTCGCAGAGTAATCAAGAATACTTTAATCGACTTTAACAACGCGAAACCCCATCGCGCACTGATACTGTTCGGGCTGCTCTGTTGTAATTTTATCAATAGCCCGACCACAGTACAGTTGTCCTTCGCGCCAACGCGGTTGACCACTTGCATCTGCCAGCATACATGACTGACAAACTTTAGACGGCGCCAAAATTTGGTTTTCTGTTAAAATTGCTGCTAACATACCATTCCCCTATTTTGAAATATCTTAGAAACCAGAAACCGGGTTTCTTTGTGATAATAAATTTTCCAAAAAACATTTCTAATTATTACTGGGTAATAATTAGTAGTATTCTTTATAACACATAGGTTATTATTTGTAGTCGTTTGATAATAAAAATTATGTTTAATAATATTTTAAGTTAGATATATTAGGAATCCAAGGTTTTTGTGATAACTAATACAGAAATTAATTAAACACATCAATACTTCACAACTTAATTTCACACCTAGGGTAGCAAAAGAAGGTTATTATGGTTTACGCAATTGTAGAAGCTCGAATCCCTGTGATTTATAGTAGGGAGTCGGATTAAAATAGCTACATGCTTACTATACACAACCATGACTAAGACAAATTCCGATTTTTTGGCAACTTCCGACCCAGCGGTTGCGGAGTTAATAGGTGATGAACTGCAACGTCAACGCGACCACTTAGAGTTAATCGCAAGTGAGAATTTTACTTCAGCTGCGGTACTTGCTGCTCAAGGTTCTGTACTAACGAACAAATACGCTGAAGGTTTACCTGGCAAACGCTACTACGGTGGCTGTGAATATGTGGATAAAGTTGAACAGTTAGCTATTGACCGTGTTAAACAATTATTCGGCGCCGCACATGCTAACGTTCAACCTCACTCAGGCGCCCAAGCGAACTTTGCTGTTTTTCTAACTTTACTATCTCCTGGTGACAAAATCATGGGGATGGATTTATCACATGGTGGACACCTAACTCATGGTTCACCAGTAAACGTCTCAGGTAAATGGTTTGAAGTTTCCCATTATGGTGTAGATCAACAAACCGAACAATTGAACTACGATGCTATCCGTGAGCAGGCGCTTAGGGAGCGTCCTAAGCTCATCATTTGCGGTTATTCAGCATATCCACGAATTATTGACTTTGAAAAATTCCGTAGCATTGCGGATGAAGTGGGCGCCTACTTGCTAGCAGATATTGCTCATATCGCTGGATTAGTAGCAACTGGACACCACCCCAACCCTATCCCTTATTGTGATGTTGTCACAACAACAACT
Source organism: Calothrix sp. PCC 7103 (assembly GCF_000331305.1). Taxonomy (GTDB): domain Bacteria; phylum Cyanobacteriota; class Cyanobacteriia; order Cyanobacteriales; family Nostocaceae; genus Dulcicalothrix. Next base: position 5,157,580 of record NZ_KB217478.1, read on the forward strand.
CACAAAACCTTACGCGGGCCTCGTGGTGGTTTAATTATGACCCGTGATGCAGAACTAGGTAAAAAACTCGACAAATCAGTTTTTCCAGGTACCCAAGGCGGTCCATTAGAACATGTAATTGCAGGTAAAGCTGTTGCCTTTGGCGAAGCACTCAAACCTGAATTTAAAGCTTATTCTGCCCAAGTTATCGAAAACGCCCGTGCAATGGCTAACCAATTGCAACAGCGTGGTTTAAAAATTGTCTCCAATGGCACAGATAATCATTTAATGCTAGTAGATTTACGTAGCATAGGAATGACAGGAAAACAGGCAGACCAACTTGTTAGTACAGTGAATATAACTGCTAACAAAAATACAGTGCCATTTGATCCAGAGTCACCATTTGTAACCAGTGGTTTACGACTAGGTTCACCAGCAATGACTACACGTGGAATGGGAACAGCAGAATTTGTTGAAATTGCCAACATTATTGCTGACTGCTTGACTAACCCTGAGTCTAATAGTGTAGCTGATGATTGTCGGCGCCGAGTAGCTTCTTTGTGTGCGCGCTTCCCACTATATCCACATATTCAAATCCCTGTACCAGCTTTGGTATAAAAACCTCTTGTGGAACGGGCATCCTTGCCCGTTCCAAATATAGAGAGCGTTCTAAATATAGAGTAAGGGCGGGAACGCCCACCCCACAAGACAACAGGAAAAATTATATTCTTTTAGTTTAAATATTAAGGCTCACATTATATTAAAATTAAGATTACGTAGATTAAAAACACTATACTGATTAGCATTTAAACTTTAGTATATATATAAATAAAGTTGAGAGTGTATCTGAAATAAAATTCAATTGAAAACTGTTGTATACATTACTAGTTAAATATACTAATGCTTGCCCAGATATATCATCTGATTGCTTTTCTTGTTGCCGCAGTAGTCGTTCTCTGGACTACACCAGATGTTAGAAATATTGGTATCAAAAGCGGAAAGCTTGATAAGCCTGGAGAAAGAAAAGTCCATCAGCGTCCAATGGTTCGTCTTGGAGGTGTGAGCATCTTCGCTGGCGCCATGCTTTCATTAATTCTTGTATGGTGGTTAGGTGGATTTGGAAATTTGCCTCCAGACAAAGAATGGCAAGTTATTGGTGTAATTTTAGGAGGAATAGGCTTTTTCTCAATTGGGTTTGCAGATGACTTATTAAACTTGTCACCATTTATACGTTTACTATTACAAATAATTGTAGCTTCCTGTGTTTGGAAAGCTGGTGTAAGTATAGATTTTGTTACGATTCCAATGTTTGGTATCGTTCAGCTTGGGTGGTTAAGTTTACCAATTACGGTGATTTGGCTGGCTGGAATGGTAAACGCGATTAACTGGATTGACGGATTAGATGGATTAGCAGCAGGTGTATCCGGAATTGCCGCTGTTGTACTACTTGTCGTTTCGTTATATATGAAGCAACCTGCTGCTGCATTAATTGCTGCCGCACTTGCTGGAGCTTCATTAGGATTTTTACGATATAACTTTAACCCGGCTCAAATTTTTATGGGCGACGGTGGCTCATATTTTATGGGCTTTACTCTTGCTGCCGTTAGTATTATTGGTCTAGTAAAAATTCCTGCTGTGACTGCGGTATTGCTGCCGTATGTAATTTTAGCAGTACCCATTTTTGATATGTCCGCTGTAATTCTTTTGCGTTTACGTCAAGGGAAATCACCTTTCAGTGCCGATAAACGTCATTTACATCACCGCTTACTCAATGCTGGACTCTCTCATCGCTGGGCAGTTTTATTTATTTACTCCTTAACATTGTGGATGGGTAGTTTGGCGATGGCAATTGTTGGAATTCCTAGTGGCGCCGTTTTTGCCTGTGCTGCGACATCTTTACTCAGTTATACTTCTTGGAAAGTCTGGAGACGGTCTAAAGTTAGGAGTTAAGAATGAGTGCAGAAATTATTTGTGTTGGTACTGAGCTATTACTAGGTGATATTCTTAACAGCAATTCTCAATTTATTGCTCAAGAACTAGCTTCCCTAGGTATTCCTCATTACTATCAAACTGTTGTTGGTGACAATACCGAACGTTTACTTGATGTAATTAAAATTGCTTGTTCTCGTTCGCAAATTCTAATATTTACAGGTGGTTTAGGCCCTACACCTGATGATTTAACGTGCGAAACAATTGCACATTATTTTGGCGCCGCCCTGATCGAACGGGCTGATATCATTGAGGATATAACCAAAAAATATGCTACTCGTAACCGGGTGATGACACCCAGCAACCGTAAGCAAGCTTTAATTCCCCAAGGTGCCGATATTCTACCAAATCCAACAGGCACGGCGCCTGGTATTATATGGCAGCCTAAACCAGGTTTAATAATTTTGACTTTTCCTGGTGTTCCATATGAAATGCATCGAATGTGGCAAGAAACTGCTGTTCCATACTTAAAAAGCCAAGGTTGGGGTCAAGAAATTATTTATAGCCGAATGTTAAGGTTTTGGGGTGTTGCAGAATCTGCTTTAGCCGAAAAAGTTAGTTCTTATTTGAACTTGCCCAACCCAACAGTGGCGCCATATGCTTCTAAAGGCGAAGTCAAATTAAGAGTTGCAGCAAAAGCAACATCTAATATTGAAGCACAAAAAATTATTGCTCCAGTCGAAAAACAACTCAAAGAAATCGCTGGACTTGATTATTACGGCGCCGATGATGATACCTTAGCTTCCGTGGTTGGTAAATTATTACGAACTAAAAATCAAACCGTTTCTGTGGCAGAATCCTGTACTGGTGGTATGTTAGGACAAATGCTGACAGAAATGTCAGGAAGTTCTGACTATTTTTGGGGTGGTGTAATATCATACGACAACTCAGCAAAAATTAATTTACTGGGTGTTAATACTTCTGACTTAGAAAAGTATGGTGCAGTCAGTGCAATAGTTGCCGAGCAAATGGCACTTGGTGTAAAAAACCGTTTGGGGACAACTTGGGGAATAAGTATAACAGGTATTGCTGGACCAACAGGAGAAACTGAGACCAAACCAGTTGGGTTGGTTTATATTGGAATTGCAGGTTCAAATGGCGTTGATGTTACTGAAAATAAATTTGGCTCCACACGTGGACGTAGTTTAATTCGTCATGTTAGTGCTTGTACAGCATTAGACCAGCTACGGCGTAAACTGCTAGCTCAATAATATTGTTGTTCGACAATGTTGTATTGTATGTGCCTGCATTGAATCGCATATCGAGTTAGAATTAAATATTGAAAATGGTATCACCCGTTTCAAAATGAATCGCTTCATATCCTTGCCTACTCAAAACGAAAGTACAGTTACGATTTGTGTAACTGACATCCTCGGAGATAGATTCTGTATAGTGTGTGAAGACGGAAAGCGGGTTTACGAACACGTAGCCACAGCTCTAAGAGCGGGTAAAAAGGTTCATCTCTCCTTTAGAGGTGGCGAAGACATTACCTCAGCGTTTTTAGCTGAAGCTTTTTCTCGGTTATACACAAATTTCTCAGAAGAATATATAGAGAACAGTTTAACTTTTACCGACATCGACCCTGATGATGCAGCCGATATTGAATGTGTCATCAAAGATGTGAAAGACTACCTTAATAATCCGCAACAATTTAAAAATGCGATTATTCAAGCTATGGGTGAAGATAGTATATGACCAAACAAGTGTACCCCATTGATACATATCATTTTAAATCCCATGATGGGGTACTGTTTGACGCGAATATTTGGATGTATATATACGGTCCTCCCAGTCATATATCGTCACAGTATAGATACGCTTATACTTCTGCCTTACGTCGAATTCGTGGCGCCGGATGTCAAATTGTGCTAGATGCTTTAGTACTATCAGAATTTATAAACGCTTACGCTAGATTTTTTTATAATAAACTACCATCCGAATTAAAACCGGGCGATTTTAAATTGTTCCGTAACAGTTCTAGTTTTAAACCTGTTGCAGAACAAATTGCTCGACGCGCGCGTAAAATTCTTGAAAAATCTGAACCAGCTAAAATCCGATTTGAATCAGCAGAAATTGTCTCAATACTAAGTGAATATGCAGGTGGAGAAGCTGATTTTAATGACCAAGTTTTAGCAGAATTATGTAGAGTAAATAATTTAAAATTAGTTACTCATGATGCTGATTTTAGCGGCACAAATTTAACTATTTTGACCGCAAATCCGAAATTATTGCTTTTAAAACAAGGACTCATGGCAACGGATGATGAGCGGATGTAACGGATGAGCTACTTGTTACTAAGAAGTTCTTGCAAGTTGTTTTTAGATAAAATCAACCATCCGTTACATCCGTTACCAGTTGACTTTTAATAAGGAGGATACCCGAATTCATCATCATCTGGGTAAGCGTAAGAAGCGCTTGCAACTCCTGCCATTGCCATTTTATTATGATTTTCTTTTTCTGCGCGAACTTGTTCTTTACCGAACTCTTTATGCTCTTCAAATGTTTTATTAATAATTTGAGATTCGGGAGAATCGGAGGCGATTAAGAATTGCGTTAAATTGGAAACTGTGGGATGTTTATAATCTATTGTCGAGGAAACTAAAACTGTATTTGGTTGAATTCCTCGTTCTTCACAGTCGATAATTGGGCAGAAAATCCCATGAGCGTGAAATAATGGCCCTTTGGGTGTAAAAGGTAGTTTCCGAAAAGCTGCATATGACCGTTCTAGTTCCACTACAAACCCACCAGATGGCCTTCCTTGTTGATATTCGCAGTAAGTTTTACTAAAACTTGCACCTGCAGCACCGTGAAGTGTTAATTGTAAGGGTTTTTCGTGCAAGAATTGTTTGTTTTCACCGACTAAAAAAACAAGATAGCGGATAAAGGTTTTAAATTTTAGTTTATCTGCTAAAAATGCATCATAATTATCGCGAAGTGTACCAAGCTTGTTTCCTGTTTCTCGGTCTTTAACTGACAACGGTCCGCGACGCACTATCACTATTTTTGGAGTTGTGGTTAGATACACCGTTTCGACCCCAGAAGTGAATTCATGTTCAATTTGCTGCCAATTTGAATCAGGTTCAAAGCCTACAGCTTGGGCATTATCGAGCTTTACAGCTAACCCATAGGCTTGCATACCATCGGTGCCATAGCGTGGATTTATCATTTGGCACCAAGGAATGACCTGAGACGGTGGTGCATTAAACTTCTCGTCTTCAAAGTCGAATTTTGCTGAAGCTTTCATTTTTAAGAGCTTTTGAAGGGTTGGATGAAAGGACTGTGCATTTTGAATGATATTGACGGCGCCTCAGATACGTCTGCTGGTTATTTTTGCTCCACATGTGAGATGCCCCATCAAAAAAATGCAATTAGGTTTTTGTATTAAATAATAACTTTTTTACCACTTTGATTGGGCAATACGTGTGACACTTAAGTACTTTTAACATCTTAAGCTTTATAGATTAAATTTTGTTTGTTTAACCAATACTAAATTACTATTATAAATTATTTATGGTTATATTGTACTATGAAATATAGAATATATGGAATAAATATATAAATGTTAATGTAGGTGAGCCAGAATTTACCAACTCACCCCAGCCGACCAATAAATTTGTCAAGAACGCTGCTACCGTAATTAAGCTAGTACCGCTTGGCGCAAGTAAGTGTACCATTGGAATCAACGAAAATGCTGCGTCTTATAACCCTTGAAAAAGGTCTATACATTTACGCCGAGCGGTACTAGTTACTCCTGCGGCGATAAGCGCTGCTCATAACAATCGATAATTTTGGCTGTGACATCAGAAATATCTAAACCATCGGTTTGAATTTCGACGGCATCAGGGGCTTTGCGTAATGGAGAAACCTTACGGGTACTGTCTTTCCAGTCGCGTTCGGCGATGTCTTTTTCTAACTGCTCTAGGTTCATTTGTGGTAAACCTTGCTTTGTAAAGTCAGATTGGCGCCGACGTGCGCGCTCGCTGACGGATGCAGTTAGGTAAATTTTGACTTCAGCATCAGGGAAAACTTGAGTACCAATATCACGACCTTCAGCAACTAAGCCACCTTTTTTGCCCCAAACTTGTTGCTGTTTGACTAACGAAAGACGAACAGCAGTTTGTGCGGCAATCGCTGATACGTTTGACGTTACATCAGGAGTTCTGATTTTTTGGGTAACATCATGGTCATTGATGCATACCTGAACTGGGGAACTTAGATTTTGGCTTGGCGCCAGTTCAATAACGCACTGACTAACCAATTCAGCAATCGCGCATTCGTCCGAAATAGAAATACCTGATTGCTGCACTAACCATGTAACTGCTCGATACATAGCTCCAGTATCTAAATAAATCAAACCGAGATTAGCTGCCACTTGACGAGCAACAGTCGATTTTCCAGCACCAGCAGGACCATCGATAGCAATAATCGGTTTGCGATCGCGTAGTATGGTGTTGTCGATTAAGCGTGTAGAACCAAGACGAGCAGCGATCGCGAGCATTCCTTCCTCCTGAATTAATTCCAATGGCATCAAAGTAGTCGGTTCAACCAATTCAATATATTCGACTTTTACAGAACTAACTACCGCCAAACATTGCTTAACTAAAGCAATTAATTTGTTGGCGTCGCGAGTTCCTGCTTTAAATGCAGCTTGAGCTAGCTGTAAACTTTGGTATAAGATGGCAGCTTGTTCTTTTTCAGGTTCGCTCAAATATTTGTTGCGCGAACTCATCGCAAGACCAGATGCTTCTCGTACCGTAGGACAGGTAACAATCTCAATCGGCAAGTTCAGGTCACACGCGAGCTTTTTTATAACAGCTAACTGTTGACCGTCTTTTTGACCGAAATAAGCTCGGTCGGGCTGTACCAAATTAAAAAGTTTGGTAACAATTGTTGTCACACCCTGAAAGTGACCAAGCCGAGAACGACCACACAAGCCAGATATCATAGCAGATGGAGGGATAACCTGTGTTACTTTTGACTCTTGTATATTCTTCGCGATTATTCCCATCTGTTCCGGAGTTGGTGCAAAAATTGCATCGACTCCAGCCTCCTCACACAATTTTCGGTCTTGGTCTAATGTCCGAGGATAGTGTTGGTAATCTTCCTCTGGACCAAATTGTAAGGGGTTGACGAAAATGCTTACTATTACAGTGGCATTTTCCGCCCGTGCCCGTTGAATTAAGCTGAGATGCCCTTGATGTAAAGCTCCCATCGTTGGCACCAAACCTACTGCTGTTCGATGAGAGCTTGTTACTTCAAATTGTAGCGGCTCTGAATGGTTCAAATCATCTTGTTTATCACCGCATTTCTTTATATAGCACCGCAAAGCTGCAATTGTCATGATACAACGCACACAATACCCCTAATTTTATCGGTTCCCTCAGACGTTAGTTTATCGTTCTTATTCGATGACGAGAAACCTGGTTTTTTGAAAAAACCAGGTTTCTATCAAAAATGATAAAGAGACCGTACATACATGTACGGTCTCTACATTATCGAATCAGTATTTATACTAGTCCGATGTTTGAAGTGAAAGCGGATGAAGTAAATTAAGATTTTATTGATGCGTGTAATAAGAAAGTTTTATGTTTTTCCAGCATCAACTTGTTTGTTATTGGTGTGAGGGTAACTATCTGCCTAGTACCTCAATTTTGACAGGCGCCAAACCTTTGCCAAGCATACCAATAACACGAGCGGCGCCGTAGGAGAGGTCAATAACTCGACCGCGAATAAATGGTCCTCGGTCGTTGATTCGCACGACTACAGAACGACCATTACGAGTGTTAGTGACACGTACTCGTGTTCCAAACGGCAAACTGCGGTGGGCAGCGGTCATATGTTCAGGGTTAAACCGTTGTCCCGATGCTGTGCGAGTGCCCGAACCATCGTAGCCATAGAACGAAGCTATTCCACGCATCGTTATTTTGATTGGCTCTACTATTTCGTTGGGCAATTTGGGTATTGACAATGATGGCTGCGAAACTGGGAAATTGGCAATAGAGTCTATTGGCGCCGCATTTCCGATTAGTCTCCGCAAGCGGTTAGTTGCCATCAGTGCATCAGCAGCGCGATTTTTTGTTGAATCTGGCGCATGAGTGAAGTTATCAATCGCTACAAGTTCTCGACCGTCAACTTTGATGACGTAGCGACCGTTGGATTCATTGTTAGACAAACTTTTTGTTTGGGCAGTATCCGCACTTGTATCTACGGCTTGTTGCCAGCTTACCGTAATCTTCGACGCATCAACTTTCTGCCGAATCAAATCATTGACGCGAGCAGCTACCATACTCGCTCTTTGAACTGGGTCGTTGCTTTTAACCTGGTTATCAGTTGTTACCGGGGATTGTGGGTTGCTAATAGCAATTGCACCAACTTTCGTTTCAGTACTAACGTTTTCTTGTTGACCCACAAAAGTCAAAACCGGAATATTACGAATGTAAAGCGTTGCTGCTTGTCGTCCAGCCACATTGTGAATATGTATCTCTGTAGCCGCAGTTGTTTCTGGGTTACTTGTTTGATACTCTCCTACTTTCGTCACTTCTGATGATGGAAGTGAAGTTGTTTCTGGAGCTACTTGGTTGTTCGTTTGACTTCGAGCAATCGAAGGCGTGCTTAAAACAGCACAGAACATTGCAACAACGGTCAATATATATCTATGGTTCATGTTGTCCGAATTTAAAGCGACATAAGATAGAGTCAGAAACTGACATCTGGTACTGCACTAAGGCAGCGCAAAAAGCAGAGCATATCGAACTCATTCCGCTTTCACTTTTTGATTGTGACTGCAACAGACTAACACGAAATTTTGCACTTGGGGATCAGGGTTTTATCGTAAACTTTGGTAAATTTGGTAATTTGAAAAAAAATGACAAAGGTCTAACTTAAGCACAAAGCGACTTTGGGCTATGTAACATTTTTTTTTGCAAAGTCGTAAAATTTTTTTTAAAAGTTAACAGCTTTTGGGAACTAAAACAATGCTCACATCATCAATAATTATTCACTCTTCAAAGTCTCAAATCCTTTTCATTCATACACTACAGTACACGTCACCCAGTTCGTTATTTTGGTAAGATGGCTTGTAACAACCCTCTAAAACCAGAGGTGCCCAAGTGGGTTAAGTATGTGACACGGCGCCACAATAAACACAAGGCAAGCGGTAAAAAATCATGTCAAGGGTAACACACACTTACGTAAGTGATATTACTAATACTTAAGTATATTTACTAACGAGAAATTAAATAATGTTTGATACTTAAGTTTATTTTATATAAGTAAAAATAATAAGTTCTAAAAAGTTAGTATTGAACGAGAATTTTTTGGCGCCAAGTGTGCATATAAATAGTAATAAAAGTATTGGTATGCTTTGTATGTTTACCGTTCGAGCAGATAGTAAGTATACGTTAGATTAAGAAACTGGCATCCAAACAGCCCGAATAATGGGACAATTGAATATCACATTTTTATGTTGTGAGTTTCCCGTTTTTCCTTTCGCCTTTTCCCTTCCAATAATGACAGACACGAAAAACACCGACATAAGTGCATCTTCGCTATCAGAATTTATGAATGATTTATATTCCAAATACAAATCATTGCGAACTGGTGCGGTAGCAGATTATATTCCAGAACTCGCAAAAGTAAACCCTGACTTATTTAGTATTTGCATCGTCACAGTCAATGGTGATGTAGTACAAGTCGGTGACTTCGAGCATTTATTTACAATTCAATCAATATCGAAAGTGTTTGTTCATGGACTTGCATTAGAAGACCACGGTAGGGACTATGTGTTAAAGCGGGTTGGAGTCGAGCCAACAGGAGATGCATTTAACTCAATTATTTTAGACGAGCAATCGAAGCGACCTTATAACCCAATGGTAAACGCAGGTGCCATTGCCACTACAGGTTTAATTAAAGGTAAAGGCGCCACCGAACGTTTGAACAGATTACTCGAAATGTTTCAATATTATATAGGTAGAGATGTATTTGTTGATATATCTGTATTTACGTCAGAACGCAGCACAGGACATCGAAACAGAGCAATGGCGTATTTAATGCTCAACTTCGGCATGATAGATGGACAAATTGACGAATCATTAGATTTATATTTTCAACAATGTGCAGTCATGGTAAACTGTCGCGACCTAGCAGTAATGGCAGCAGCATTAGCAAACAAAGGTGTTAACCCACTCACAAAAGAGCAAGCAGTCGATAGTCAATATATAAAAGATATTTTAAGCGTGATGTACACCTGCGGAATGTACAACTTTGCAGGAGAATGGGCATATAAAGTAGGACTACCAGCAAAAAGCGGTGTTAGTGGTGGAATTATTGCCGTAGTTCCCGGTCAAATGGGAATAGCAGTGTTTTCTCCTTTATTAGACGCACGAGGTAACAGCATTCGTGGCGTCAAAGTTTGCGAAGAATTATCACAACAATTTGGTTTACATTTATTCGACTGCGTTGACAGGCGCCCTCCCATGTAACTTGTAAAAATCCCCAATTGTCATGAGTCGTGAACGTTAACGCAGTTTTCCCGCTTTCTTAGCATCTTAAAAATTCCCATTGTCATGCTGAGGAACGAAGCATCTCAAAAATTTTCATGCTTATAAATAAACTCCATACCCGTAAGAGTGTTAAAACCCGTAGGCTAAGAGCTACTGTTCATTAAAATGAACGCGCATTAATCAGTAATATAGCATTTTTAAACCAAATAAGGTACAAATTAAGTTAATAAAACTCTTGTGGAACGGGCATCCCTGCCCGTCCAAAATGTACTTTATTTGAATAAAATCGCTATATTAAAAACATGCTTAAAACGCCATGACCGAACTTCTTCAGCAAGTTATTACAGAAATTCAAAAACTTCCTGCCGACCAGCAAGATGCGATTGCTTGGCGTCTAATGGCTGAATTAAAAGATGAACAAAGATGGACGCAGCAGTTTGAATCAACGACTGATAAGCAATGGGATGATATAGCAAACATGGTGCGGCAAGAAATCACTAGTGGCGAAACGGTTCCATTAGATGAGGATGATGAATATGATGAGTTATTGAAAAGACTATAATTACGATTGCAATTTTTGTTAACATATATAACCTTTTGCTCTTCCCCATTCCAACCAAGCTTTAATCATCTCCGAAGTTTTTCCTCTATGTTCTAGGGGAACGGGGTCTTCTCTTGTAATCGACTTTAGTGCCCAAAACCATTGTCCTGATTTTTTTTCAAGTTCTCTGAGTAATAAAGGTATTGCAGCTTCACCCATATCAATAATTTGTTGATACGCAGGGTGCATTGACATTTGATTAGTAGAAGAGACTCCATGATTTTCCTCACGCCACTGTTTAACCAGTTTTGTAAAAGTCGCTGTCTTATCTAACTGCTTTAAAGCAGGAGCTAATTTACTTTCTATATCCAATTTTTCTGACAAAAGAAAGCGCTCATCTTCAGAAAGAGATAAAATAGCTTGTGCTAAAGAATCAACTAATTTAGTATTCATAAATATTGATAAATCTTAAATTAGATGTAACGTACTTTAATTCAATTGTATCAGTTTAGGTGGAAGAAGAGGCGCCTCTGACATATCATTCTCACGCTTTTTGAGCTAGTTAAAACAATAGTAGTGAACAAACAGTACCTAGAAAAACACGGGAAAATATGCTACAACCTAATTAGAATAATCATTATTATCGAAACTCCTCTAATTTCAAACTTTAAGCTAAAAAATGAAACTGTGGCAACCCGACCAACCACTTGATAATGGCAGGTTCATAGTTCAAAAATTCATTGCTCGCGGTGGTTATGGTGCTACCTACAGTGCAATTGAACTACGTACAAATAAATTAGTTGTAATCAAAACCCTTAATCTTGAACTACAAAGTAAACCTGATTTCCCACAGCAACAGGTAAAATTTGTTAACGAAGGACTGCGGTTAGCACAATGCAGTCACCCCAATGTCGTAAAAGTCCATGAACTGATACAGGAAGATGGGCTTTGGGGAATGGTAATGGAATATATAGATGGGCAAGACTTGGGAAGTTACGTTTCAGAACATGGAAAATTGCCTGAAGATGAAGCTTTGCAGTATATAACCCAAGTTGGACAAGCATTAGAATACGTCCATTCCAAAGGATTTTTGCATCGCGATGTCAAACCGAATAATATAATTTTGCGCGCGGCAACAAAAGAAGCAGTCTTGATTGATTTTGGTTTAACAAGAGAATATAGTATTGGTCAATTAGGAAGCATGACAAATGCGAAAACAGATGGTTATGCACCAATCGAGCAGTATGAAAGAAAGGGAGAATTTGCTCCTTACACTGACGTTTACGCTTTAGCAGCAACATTATATAGTTTGCTAACTCAAGAAATACCATTCCCTGCAAATTTTAGAAAGACAGGTATTCCCTTACCTCCACCGAAGCAATTTAATGACAAGATTAGCGATAGGGTGAATGATGCGATACTAGCAGGAATGACCCTGGAACCAAATGGGCGCCCGCAAACTATACGCGAGTGGTTAGAAGTATTGAGTGATTCGTCTAGTTCAACGATTCCAACCAAGCGGTTTGAATTTGAATATGCAACATTAACTGTTGTAGGTAAAGAAGAAGAGTGCAAAATTACCCGTCATCGTGGACAAGCAGAATTTTTTACAGAAAACCTCGGCAATGGTGTCGTTTTGGAAATGGTGAAAATCAAGAGCGGTACTTTTATGATGGGTTCGCCGGAGAATGAAGATGGGGAACATGAAAGTCAGCGTCCGCAACACCAAGTTACTGTTCCAAGCTTTTTCATGGGTAAGTTTGCTATTACTCAAGAACAATACACTGCAATAATGGGCAAAAATCCTTCTGTCTTCTCAGGGGCAAAACGTCCTGTGGAACAAGTAAGTTGGCATGATGCTGTCAACTTTTGTGTCAAAATTTCTGCTCATACTGGCAAAAATTATCGTTTACCGAGTGAAGCTGAATGGGAATATGCTTGCAGGGCTGGAACTACTACCTCATTTCACTTTGGTGAGACTATCACCACAGATTTAGCTAATTATAACGGTGATTATACATATGGCTCTGCTCCTAAAGGAAAATATCGCGAACAGACTACAGATGTAGGAAGTTTCCCTGCTAATCAATTTGGTTTGTATGATATGCACGGTAACATTTGGGAGTGGTGCCAAGATAATTGGCATAACAACTATAATGAGGCGCCATCTAACGGTGATGTATGGTTAGATAATGATAATAATAATCGTTATCATATGCTGCGCGGTGGTTCGTGGTTCAACGGTCCGCATGTCTGCCGTTCTGCTTTTCGCAACCGGCTCACTCCCGACTACGATAACGGCATCAGCGGTTTTCGGGTGGTGTGTGGTGGTGCGGCGAGGACTTAATAACACTTTACACTTTTACACTTTTACCCTTTACTCTCTCTTTTTTCCGCCAAAGGCGGAGCGAATTTTTTGGCGTTTTTTACATTTATAATTGCCTCATCAAGTTCTTTTGATAATATTTACAGCGTTAATATTATTCTACTGGTAAGCATTACGCTGGAATAATCTATTTTATCTTATTAACTGTCAAATTTGTAACTTAAATAAGCCCAATTAAGTAGTTTTATTGATAAAAATGTGGCTTCTTATTTTTGCTGTAAGTATATAATTTAACTTATAAATTTCCGGGAATTAGGTGCCGTTCTGACTGTATTTATTATTTTAACGTGAATTCGATGATGTTAAAAACCCTCTCCTCGTAGGATGCTGTTGGCGAATAGAGGATTTTACCCATCAATAATGCCTATAACGTCCACAGGCTATAATTATCTCTTATTGAATCATAAATAACAACAACAACAACAGCGTTGGATATCTGGAAGGTTTTAGTACGTTGTTGAATTTTTATCTTTATCTAGTAAAGAACGTAAACAGCGATATGCTTTTTTCAACGTCAAGCGCTCTAAGAACTACAACCATCGTTGTAGAATCTTGTCTTAGAAGGTGACGTTGTAGAATATTTCAACAACGTAAACTTCTTTATCAGCAAACATTATAGGTGTTGTAGACGACATAACTTCAAGCCTGGGGCTATTGAATACAAAGCCTGCCTACGCAGGCTGTTTTCAGCCCACGCAGGTGGGCTTTGTGCAATTAGCCACACCCTTCTAGGGTGCTGGCGGGTGGCAGATAATTATGGGTTTTTAGCTTGTAATGCTATATTTCAAAATCATATACAATGATAGCAAAATTACATAGCATGAAAGTATAAATGCCTGCTAACGTCATCCTAACTGTGATTGAAGGTAAACTTCTTGGGAAACAATACGTCTTTGACTCGCGCGCTGCTTGTCTCATTGGTAGAAGTAATGAATGTAATATTATGCTTCCTGATGATGAAGACCATCGCACTATTTCCCGCTATCACTGTTTACTAGATATTAACCCGCCGAATATTCGAGTGCGAGATTTTGGTAGCAGAAATGGTACTTATGTGAATGATGTCAAAATTGGACAGCGTGAACCTCATCAAACTGCTGAGGAGGGAAGAAAATTAACTTTCCCAGAGTATGATTTGCAGTCTGAGGATAAAATTAAGTTGAGTAATACTACGTTTGTAGTTGGTATTGAGTTAGACCCAAATGAAGTTATTATTCCTAACTTTTTCCCTGCGACTGTTCGTTTTAATCAAGACCCAACACAACCACCTAATTTTATAGAATTAGTTAATCGCTGGATAGGTTTGGCAGAAAGTGGTAATCAAAGTCTGGAAGCGATAAAGGGTTATAAGTTAATTCAACTTATTGGGAAGGGTGGGTTTGGAGAAGTTTATTTAGCACAGCATCATCAGTCTGGTACATATGTTGCTCTAAAAGTAATGTTACCAGGCGCCGCTGTTAATCAAAGTGCTGTGAACAGGTTTATGAGAGAAATTGAAAATACCAAAGCTTTGCAACACCCAAATGTTATCCAGCTATTAGACTCTGGTTTCTTTGAAGGCATTTTCTTTTTTACGATGGAGTACTGCAACGGAGGTACTGTATCTAATTTGATGGAACAACAGGGTGGACGTTTGCCTGTTAATATAGCTGTACCAATTATTCTACAAGTTTTAGATGGTTTGGAATATACCCATAATATAGAATTACCTGATGTCAAACTTGCTGATGGTAGTTTTGGTAAAGGCAAGGGTTTGGTTCATCGTGACCTTAAACCTGGTAATCTTTTGCTTAGTAATATTGATGGAAAGTTTATTGTTAAAATTGCTGACTATGGTTTGGCAAAAGCGTTTGACTTAGCTGGTTTAAGTGGTCAAACTCTCAGTGGAACTCAAGCTGGTACTCCTGTTTTTATTCCTCGTCAACAGCTATTAGATTTTAAATATACTCAACCTGATGTAGATATTTGGGCAACTGCGGCTTGTCTATATAATATGCTAACGGGCTATTACCCAAGGGATTTTAAAGGTGGGGATCAATTTTTGGCTGTTTTACAAAATGACCCTGTACCTATTCGAGAGCGTGATTCGAGTATACCTCAAAGGTTGGCATCTGTGATTGATTTGGCTTTGGTGGAGAAACCTGAGATTTATTTTAAGAGTGCGGCAGAGTTTAAAAAAACTTTATTGAGTGTTGTTTGAGGCAACGTCCCAATTTTGGCAAAATATAAATTTGTCCTAAGAGGATGTTTTAAAAGTGTCTGTGAATGTCATGCTGAGGAACGAAGCATCTCCGCATATAGTTCAAACCCTAGATTCTACCCTACCCTAACCTTCGGGAAAACTCCGTTTACGGGATATCCTTCGGATAACGGGAAAACTGCGTTAACGTTCCTCAGCATGACATAATTATTCCACATTAGGATGCTCTGCCATTTGAACGTAAGCTATATGTAATATCATGTCCGGTTGCTTGCCCATAATTCCCGACAATGTAGAGACGCGATTAATCGCGTCTCTACGATGGTTTTATTATGGTTATGTACCCGGACATGATATAACCTTTCTTTTCTTCCTTTGCGTTCTTTGCGCCTTTGCGGTTCATTATATATATGTACTATGTTTTAGGAATAGATGGTGGTGGAACCAAGACTGTTTGTGTTTTGATGAATTCTCAAAAAGAAATATTAGGTCGCGGTGAAGCAGGCGCCTCAAATTATCAAAGTATCGGCACCAATGCTGCTTTACAATCTATAGAATCAGCAATTAAAGCAGCTATTCAAGAAACAGGAAAAATCCAAGTTAAAGCAATATGTTTAGGATTAGCAGGCGCCGGACGTTCTAAGGATATTGAAGTTATACAGGGTATAGTTAGAGAATTACAACAAAGTCCTAATTTACCGATTGAGTGGATATTACCTAATAATGTAGTTATTTGTCATGATGCTTTAACTGCATTAGTTGGTGGTATTGGTGATGATGTTGGTGTTGTTGTTGCTGCGGGCACTGGTACAATAGTATTTGGACGCAACCAACAGGGACAAACCAAGCGAGTTGGTGGATGGGGATATATTTTAGGTGATGAAGGTGGCGCCTATAATATTGCTGTTGCTGGTATGCAAGCTGCGATGCGTGCTTATGATGGACGCGAACTCTCAACTAGTTTGGTTGAAGATTTTATAAAAGAACTTGGTTTAGAAAGTATTGAGGATTTAATTGAGATTGTTTATCGTCGTGGATGGGGTGTAAGAGAAATTGCCTCTTTGGCGCCTGTCGTTGATAATGCAGCTGTGAATGGTGATGATGTAGCTAAGAGAATTATTGATGAGGGTGTGCGAGAGTTGGTAGCGGCAACAAAAGTGGTGGTTGAAGACTTAGCAGGGGATGATTTTGAAATTGTGACTGTGGGTAGTGTTTGGGGGGCAAAGTCTAATATACGTGAGAAGTTTATAGAATCTATTAGTGCTGAGTTTGGTAATGCTAGGGTAATTTTGCCACGGTATGAGCCTGCTTATGGCGCCTGTTTGTTAGCATTAAAACAACTGCATTTCTCATGAACTAGTATATGAAGACTATATTTCATTTGGCTTTTCCAATTACAGATGTTGCCCAGGCAAAAGCTTATTATGTTGATGGTTTGGGCTGTATTGCTGGTCGCGAAAATAGACATGCGCTTATTCTTAATTTGTACGGTCATCAATTAGTCGCGCATACTACTAAGGAACCTTTAGAACCTCAACGCGGTATTTACCCAAGACACTTTGGGCTTGTTTTTACTGAGGAGAAAGATTGGCAAGACTTGTTAGATAGGGCACTTCGGCGCCAGCTTTTGTTTCGTGAGGAGGCTAAGGAGCGTTTTGTTGGTAGTCCTTTGGAACACAAAACTTTCTTTTTGGAAGACCCTTTTTATAATTTGATGGAGTTTAAATTTTATCGTGACTCGGAGGCGATTTTTGGTAGTCCTGAGTTTGGTTTGATTGGTGAGAGGGGTTTGTAAGCACTGAAGTGCTTATTACGAGGTGCTGGGGGGCTTGTAGTGCTTCGGCTACTGTTTTAATTGTTCTGATGTCGGTTAATATCCACGGGTGAGTTAGTGCGGGTATTATTACTTCGTTTCCAAAGGGCAGCACTGAGCTGTTAGGTGGCACTATCATTAGGTCGTATGGTGTCCAGATGGAAGTGAAGTTAAGTTGCTTCAACATTTGAACGTCGCTGTTCAGGTCTTTGATAAATAAACTATCTGGACGCATTTGCACGCAACCAGGACGTTCTGACGCATAAGCAACTACGGTTCCGTTGTGTGGTGAGGAGATGGTTATAAACCTTTGTGTGCGAAAAATTCCTCCTAGTCGCTGAATGTAGTATCTGCTAATTAGTCCTCCCATACTAAAGCCAACTATATCTATGGGTTGTTGGAGTGTAAAGGTTGTTGATATGTATTTGGCTACTTGCCTAGCTAAGTTTTCCAGTACGACATCACCGTTATTGGGAATCATATCGAGTGTGTATACTGACCACCCCTCTTTTTTCAAATAGGTCGCCATTTTATTGAACACGGCGCCTGTATCATTGATACCGTGTACTAGTATTACTGGGTTGCGTTCCATCTCAATAATTTAACTGATGTTACTAGGTAAAAAAGATAACACACTGAGTCATGTAATATATCAAGCGTAACTGGAAACCGATGTGCGAAAGGACTTTTGCTTGAGATATCATCAGATTCTCATGCTAATTCGAGGATGAGAATCAATTTACAGGATAAAGTTATGTAAATTTTTGTAAATAATAATGATAAAAATGATTGCCTTAAGCAGAAATAAATCTCATAATAATTTCGTGGGGTATTGCATATTTTGTGGAGGCTATATTCTGGTATTATTTTTAGTGTGAACTTTTTAGTGAAGAAAGACTGTGCTTTTAGGAACTATAGTTAACTAAGTACCTAGTTATAGGAAGTAAACTTGAGTCAAAGAGCAGTAAGAATTTTACGAGCAAATTAAAAGTTAGGTAATTCCCCTAGTTTTATGAGTTAATTTTTATTAGAATAGAGGCAAAGTTGGTCAAATGAAATTTTGCCTGTTGTTTGTTAAGTTGAAGCTAGCAGCATCAATTAATTATTCAAAAGGGTAAGAATTTACCTGATTCTTTACGGTTTTAATCGATTAGCAAATAGAGCAAACGGAGAGTCAATAATCATGTTCGGATTTATCAAAAATTTAGCAAAAAGAAGCGACAACAACTTTTTTCTAGAACTCAAGGAAGAAGTAGAAGAGAAAATTGCTGACGTAAAGGAAGAGGTAGGAAATAAAATTTCTGATGTAAAAGAAAATATTGAGGACAAAAAAGGAAAGGTTGCTGCGAAAGTAAAAGAAGTAGAACAAGAAACAAAACAAGAAGCAAAACAAGCAGCAACGAAACAAGAACCAAAACCCGCACCTGCTCAGGCGCCTGCGGCTGCTTCATCAAATGGTAAAATGAGCAGAAAAGAAACAACAGCAGCAGCAGAAGCTAGACCGAAAGACCCATCAGAACTAGCAGCAGCAGCAGTGAAAAAGGCTGAAGTACAATTGACTAAAGAAACCAACTTTGCTACAAAATATTTGATGACTCCTAGCTCTAACGGTCGTCGTCGTCCAGGTCCAAACATGAACTCATTCTTGGAAATGGCAAGCAAAGTCAAAACACCAACCGAGAAGAAGTAGGGTCACTTCGTAAAAATTAATCCACTATATAACTGAAATGCTGAGTCCCAGTTACTTGCTTCTTTACGAAAGAGATGCACATTAGACTGAATATGACTCAGCATTTCGTTTTGGTCTAACGTAGTTTCAGCAAAAGGTGTAAAATCTGACCAAACTTTTACTTGTGGTAATTGTTCATCAAGCCAACTGGACAAATTATTCCAATTAATGCGAACAGTATTTTGACTATTTTGTGGACTAACTTCAATTCCCTTCTTCCAATCATATCCACCATCAAAAATTCTTAAAATACATTTCCTACCAGGAATATGTAAATCACAAAATTGTGCATAGTCTAGAGTTTGAGTTTTACGCTCAAGTTTTCCTCGTGCATTACGGTCTACAACTTCTTCAAAGATAGGCAATAATCCAACAACACGTGCTTTAACTTCATTCCATTCAAACGTCAGGGAACCAAGTTGTTTACTTTGGTTATGACAAACAACGGTAACTTGCCTACTATTTGACTCACTCTTCTGAAAATAATCAACTTGAAAAACCTGAATTTGCTGTAATGCTGCGAGCGTTGACCAAAAACAGGGAATCTCAGCTTGCTGTAACTGCTCCCCATAATACTTTAACTCCCCTATTGCCCCAGTTCTATACAGGCGCCAACCCCGACTAGGCAATAACAACCTCGCACTATAAGCATCCATTTGAGTAACTTTTGCAAATCTTTGTGCAGCTTGTGTTTTCAACTCGTTACTTATAGGTTCTAAAATCAACACACCAGCTTCATTACCGTGAGTATCTCCCATCGCTTCAGAAATACCGCGTTTGCGTTCCTCCTCCTCAAACTCGCGCAGTCGCTGTAAACCTTGACGTGCTTGAGCGACTATTTTACTATTCATTTCGTCGCGAAGCAGGCGCCGATAAATTTTTTCAGCATCTTGAGATTTTCCCGACACCTCTTGGAGTCTTCCTACATAAAACTTAACCCAAGGGTCTCTTGGTGATTCTTTTAAAAGCTGTTTAAGTAACTTACCAGCAGTTTTATAATCTTGTTTTTCAAAGGCAGCTGCAACAGAATCAATCATATATAAAGTTCGTTTATAACTCGTTGTAAGCACTTTAGTGCTTTCCCCCCAAAACTAAAACGTAGAAATTTCGGATATTTATTTATAAGTACCGATGGTAAGGACTGAAGTCCTTATTACGAGTCGTTTTCTGTCTCTGCTGCCAAAATAGATAAAACAACAAAAGGCGCCGTTACAGCACGTAAAATTCTTCTACCTAGCGAAACCATTTTAAACCCAGCATTCACAGCACTTTCCAACTCTTCTTTACTCCACCCTCCTTCGGGTCCAATAGCAATAACAACCTTTAGCTGACCTTCTGCAACTTGGCGCCAACACTTTAATAAATGTGGATTATCACCACGTCCCTCACAAATGTACTTTTGTTCAAATTCAAATAAACTTAACCCCTGACTAAAACTAACTGGCTCATAAATAGTTGGAACAAACGCGCGTTCAGATTGCTCTGCTGCTTCTGCTGCTATTCGGCGCCAGCGTTCAAGCTTCTGCGAACTAGGGTTTAAAAGAGTACGTTCACTTATTATCGGAACAATAGTATCGACCCCTAATTCCGTGCAAATACGTACTACGTCATCAAAAGCGTTACCTTTCGGCAGCGCTAACAATAAGCTGATAGAAACTTTTAACTCCGTCTGTACCTCTAAAGCTTCTAATATCTCACCGTACTGGGACTGTAAGGAAGCTAACCACCATTTACCCACCCCATCCATGACAATGAATTGATCACCATCAGATAACCGCAGAACCCTGGTTAGGTAATGAAGCTGGTCTTTTTCCAATACAACCTGATTATCTCTAATTTGGTGCGGAGAAATAGTAATGCGTTGTAGTTGCGCCATAAAAATTTATTTAGTCCAGTATAATATCTGACACATACGTCAATACACTACCCTCAAGAACAAATTACAGTAGTTATGACAGAGCAACATAATTATCTTTTATATACAAACTATGAAAAGCCAAGTATTAGAAATAAAATATTTATCACATAAGCAAAAAGATGCCATGTATTTGTTGCTTGGCAACCATTTTAATGGGGTAAAGCGAGATGTATTTGAATCAGATTTGAGTAATAAAAACTGGGTTATTTTGCTTGAAGACGAGAAAACTCAACAACTTAAAGGTTTTTCGACATTATTAATATACACTACGCAATTTAATAATGAAAATATTAATATAGTTTATTCTGGAGATACGATTGTAGACCCTAGTGCTTGGTCGAGTTCTACACTCTCTCGCACTTGGATAACTTCAGTTCAGAAAATTAGGCGCCAGTACCCAGAAGGTAAATTATACTGGTTGTTAATTTCAGGTGGTTTTCGTACCTATAGATTTCTACCGATATTTTGGCAGGAGTTTTATCCGCGATATGATAAAGCTACACCAGAAAGTATCTCTGACTTAATGCACTTTTTAGGCTATCAGCGCTTTGGTGAGTCTTATAAACATATAGCAGGAATAGTTCGTTTTCCACATCCTCATATACTTCGCGACGAGTTAAAACAAATTCCATTAGAACGTCTACAAGACCCACATATCGAATTCTTTGCTAAACATAACCCAGGTTATATTCGAGGTGATGAGTTAGTTTGTTTAGCTGAAATTAGTGAAGAAAACTTAACAAAAGCTGGTAGAAGAATTTGGTTTTCTAGAAACCTGGTTTCTTATGTTTAATAAAATATTTAATAACCCAGAATATTTTATCGAAGGATGGTACTGGGCATTACCTTCACATCATCTCAAAAAAGGTCAAGTCAAACCTGTAACTCTTATGGGTCGAGACTTAGCAATATTTCGAGGACAAGACAGTTCAGTTACTGCTGTTGATGCATATTGTCCACATATGGGCGCCCATTTAGCAGAAGGAAAAGTAGAAGGTAATGCACTGCGCTGTTTTTTCCACAACTGGAAATTTGATGTTGACGGGACATGTATAGAAGTACCTTGTATAGGTGAAGCTTTACCCGTCAAAATAAATACTTGGCCAACAGCAGAAAAGTACGGCATGATTTGGGTGTGGACAGGAAAAACGGCGCCCCCTGAACGCTTACCTTTACCTTTCGTTCCTGAATTAGAACACGAAGAATGTGATAGTGCTTTAGCAAAAAGATTCATCAAGAACTGTCACCCAAATGTTGTCATGGTAAATGCTATAGATGCTCACCATTTCAACACAGTTCATAATTTTCCTGTCAAAATATTATTTGAAAAAAATGAAATTAAAAACGCTATCACTTTTAGCAATATTACACGAGGAGGAGAAAATTCATTATTCTTGAAATTAATTCGTCCCTTTTATAAAAACGCTGTGACATACAACATGTGTTACTGGTATGGAAGTACAGGTGTAGTTACAGTGGGTCCCGACTTCTTTCACTTCCATATTATGTTTACGTTGCGACTATTAGAAGGAGGAAAGACTGAAGGGCAAACAATTCTAATTACCAAAAAGCGCGCTGGGATATTTGGGTGGATTTTTAATAAAATAGTATTGGCTTTAACTAATGCAGTTGGTAATTACTTTGCTAAAGGTGATACTAAGATTTTTCAAACGATTAAATTTGATTTGAAAACACCTACTAAAGCTGATAATTCTATTATGCAGTTTATCCACCATGCAGAAAAACAACAACCGCGCGCGTGGTCAACTTGGGAATAACTATATTAAACTCTTTCCTTTGCGTACTTTGCGTACTTTGCGGTTATTTATTTAACGAACCGCAAAGTACGCGAAGAGCGCAAAGAGAAGAAAGTATTTAGAGATTATTATGAATTATAAAATTACTGGTTTTGATATTCCTCATACTCACAAAGACGATAAGCTGCGTCGAATATTAGACTCTGCGCTTCAAAGTAAAGTGGGGAAAATAAAAGTTTATACTACAGACTTAATTTACTGGAATGCAGAACATTTTGATTTACACAAAATCGATATTTTTACAGATAGCACTCCAGAAGAACAAACCCAAATTTTACACCTTTGTAACCAAACACTACTAGAAGAAGCTTACTTCATCGAAAAAGCGGGTATTGGTTACATGTCAAAAATGGTTATGCTGGCAGAAACTAGTGAAGAACGAATGCTCTACGCATTATTTAGTGCAGATGAAGTCACTCACCTTGCTAAAATAAGTTCTTTCTTACCAAACCCCGAACTAGTTTCTACAAATAACCCTTTCTTACACTTACTCGCTGATGTCGCAGAAACTTCTGACAAAGTTGTACTAATATATGTACTGCAAGTAATACTCGAAGGATGGGGGTTAACGCATTACCGGAACTTGGCAAAAAACTGTATAAACACAGAACTCAAAGCATTATTACAAAGCTTTTTAGAAGACGAAAGTCGTCACCATGCAACAGGTGTCAGGTTATGTGAACAAGTTTCGATAGAACACCAAAGTCGCAAAACCATTATTGAAGTACTCGCATCTTTTCTGCAAATGGTACAAGTCGGACCACAGGGAGTTGTCGCAGCAGTCGAACAAGTTAAAGGCAGTTTATCACGTCAGCAGAAAATCACCGTATTTCAACAATTAGGCGCCGAATATCATAGTAGCAGTCGTTTGAACTTACTGCGCGGCTTAATGACAAACCCTCAAACTGTCTCAATAGTTCAACAACTAGACGAACGCAACGCTTTTACACCTTTTTCAATAGAACAGTGTGTGAGCTTCTAAATAAAAGATTATGAATACAATTACAGAAAATCAAAAAGTTAACCGTAGATTAGAAATAAACCACAAACGTAACAAACAGCAAGACCACACTGCACTACTCGATGCTGCATCCGCTGCTTTCAATTACGAAGACTGTAAAAACGAATACTGGAACCCTGAAGAATTTTCCTTAATGTATGGCACTCCGTTATGGGAACAAGCAACTCCTAGCCAACGCATTATTTTAAATCAACTTTACTGGGTAGCATATTACTCGCAAATTATCTCCGCAGAAATTGCCACTATTTATTTTAACCAAACCAGTGCAGCCGGACTTTATGCCCAAGAAGATTTTCGCATAGTTTGCGACACTCTTGATTTAGAATCGAGTCAAGAACGCGCTCATATAAATGCTTTCAAAACGGTAGCGAACGAAGTTGAGACAGCATTATTTGGTAAACGTATATTTAGCTATCCCATGCGAAGTCCGTTTGCCGAAACAATGGTTTTTGCCGACACCAACTACTTCAAGCGCAAATGGAAAGAACTACAGTTAAAAGCTTTTGGGTTACTTTCAGCAGATAACACTTTTTTGGCTTGTCAGTATTTTACAGTGCGGGGAGTTAGAACACTCAACGGCAAACTCGTACAGCACAAGCTAAGTAACTATTACCAAAAACATCCCCACCAAGAACAGGCGCCTATACCAGCCAAAATATCTTACTATCACTTCATGGATGAGAGTTTTCACTTTAACAGTTCGACAATTATCTCCCATGATGTGATTCATTGCCTCAAACCACCAACAGAATTTGAAAAACTAGTAGCTAACCTGGGTTTACAAGGTTGTCAGAAAGACCATTACCACTTTTCTTGTGTTATCAACGGTATTTTTTGGTATGACCCTGCTTTATATGAGGCAGTATACCAAATGTTGTGTTCACCAGTCTTTAATATGAGCGGTGCCGAAGCAAAAGAAATGATGCGACGCTGTTTTACAGAAGAAAGCGAAGGTTTACATCTTAGTCATAACACACACACCGAAGCAATGGAATCTTATAAAGTTTACTTAGAAAAACTCGATTATGTATGGAAGAGTAACAAAGAAATGACGTTGATGGCGTCTAATAACATTTCTAAATACTTAGCACATCAAACTAAAAAAATCAAACAGTTTGCATCATCATGAAAATTTTTAATAACCCCAACATTATAGCCAAAGGATGGTATATAGCTTGTCCAAGTAAAGACATACCTCCTGGCAAAGTCAAATCTTTAACACTATGTGGACAAAAAATAGTCATCTTTCGTACACAAAATGGAGAAGTAAAAGCACTTGATGCATATTGTCCACACTTAGGAACCGACCTAGGAATAGGAAAAGTAGAAGGTAACTTTATTCGCTGTTACTTTCATCATTGGGCATTTGACGGAGAAGGAACTTGCCAAGATATTCCTTGTCAAAAACAAATTCCTGCAAAAGCTAAATTACAAGCTTACAGTACAGATGAAAAATACGGTTTTATTTGGATTTATCCTGATGCCAAGGCGCCTGAAGGTGTAGTAGAATTTGACGAACTCAAAGGTAAAACATTAATGACAATGTTTGATAAACCCTTTGAACGTCGTTGTCATCACCACATTTGTATGATGAATGGTATCGATGCTCAACATTTACAAACCGTCCATAAATTAAACATCGATATGAAATTATCCTTACAAGCAAATGCTAGAGGTGACATTATAGATTTTACCCTCAGTGGCGAATTTCCCAACACAACTCTCAGAGAAAGACTCGCACGACAAATTTTAGGTAATTATTACGAATACACCATGAGATACGCACACGGATGTATTGGACTTTTAACAATTATGAAGAAAGTCAAATTCGTGGCGCCATTACACATGATTTATGCTTACATACCTATAGAGAAAGGAACGTGCATTCAACCTATATATATAGCAGAAAAAAGAAAAGGTGTACTTGGCGCCTTCAAAACAAAAATATTACTATTACTAACAAAAGCCGCTTACTACTTCCTTAGAGACGAAGACGGCATGATTTACGACAATATTAATTATAACCCTAATACACTTTTAAATATAGATGAACCCCTAGTTAAATATATGCAATATGTAAATCAACTTCAGCCTTCAATGTGGTCTAAAGAAAGCCCAGAAACCCGGTTTACCCATCACTGAATAAAACAACCCAACACTAAGTACCAAAGGAAACCGGGTTTCTCAACAGCAACGAACAATTATCAAAAACCAAAAGGCGCCTGTTTAAAGATAACTTCTTTGTGGCTCTGTGGTGAAAATAAAAAAATTTAAATTAGTAGAGGCGGGCAGGGATGCCCGCTCCACAAGATATGAATAGAAAAGTTTGTAAAATCACTTTTGAACAAAAATATCCTGATATACATCTTAACCAAGACGATAACTTATCAGAACATCTAACCATCCAAAACTCTCCTATATTATTTGGATGTCGAACAGGAATTTGCGGAACCTGCCTTGTATCTATAAAAGGAGATATCCCTCCCCCAAGTGAAGAAGAAAAAGAAATCTTAGAAATCTTCGCACCAGAAAATAAACAAGCAAGACTAGCTTGTCAAATACAACTTACAAATGATATTAAAATATCTCCCTTAACATAAACATGAAATTCGAGGATTTTTGGTACATAGTTTGTGAAAGCAAACAACTCAAAACAACCACCGTCCTATCTCGCACAATTTTAAACGAGTGGTTAGTAATATTCCGAGACCCAGACGGAAAAGCTGTAGCACTACGAGATAAATGTATGCACAGGAACAGTCGGTTATCGAGAGGTAAAGTCCATCAAGGACAAATACACTGTCCATACCACGGTTGGGTATATGACAAAAACGGCAAAGTCGTAACCATCCCCTCCGAAGCAAACAACCCTCGTATATGTAACGCACGACAAACCCTTACGTACAACACCACAGAACAAGACGGTTTCGTATACGTAAAACTATCACCCAACACATCCGAAGATTTTAAACCTTTCGCGATGCCTAACTACCAAAAACCAGGATGGGAAACAGTGCGTGTAATAAACCGTTTTCAAAATAACGTCACCAACTGCGCTGAAAATTTTATTGATATTCCTCACACAGTTAGCGTTCACCCAGGAGTGTTTCGCACACCTCGTCAACAAAAACTAGAAATGTTGGTAGAAAGAAAAAACGGTACAGTTATTGCCCAATACCAGAACGAAACCAATAACCTAGGATGGTTCGCGCGCTTTCTCAACCGCAAAGCATCACAAATTCATCATATAGATACATTTCACATGCCCAATATTACCAGCGTTGAATACGATATGGGCAAACACCGAAAACTTTTCATAACAAGTCAGTCAATACCAGAAACAGAAAACTCAACGTTAGTATACACCGATGTCACATATAACTACGGCATTTGGAACAAACTCGCACGTCCCTTTATACATTGGACAGCACAATATATTATCCATCAAGATGTCGAAGCATTAAAAATACAATCAGAAGTCATTCAAAAATACGGCGCCCAATTTGCCAACACACCCGCAGATACTATCCATGTATTCGTCGAATCAATACGTAATGCTATCACAGCAGGAGAAGACCCTCGTCAACTACCAAATAAATCAGTAAACGTAGAATTTTGGGTATAAAAAACTCTCTTCTCTTCTCTTCTTTGCGTCCTTTGCGTCCTTTGCGGTTATATACCTCATCACTTATGCTAATATTTTTTGCATTTATAACCTTACTAACTCTAACCTTAACCAATCATAACATTATCACATTATTCATTACCAAAAATCGTCAAGACTGGCTGTTAGATATTATTGGTTTATGCTTTCAAGGAATCATCATCCCCATATTACAAATCACCATAATCTTCCAACTATATAACAACTTACTCCCCAGCTTAAAATCCGCACTGACATTACACCCATTAATAGCATTTAGCCTAAGCTTCATTTGCGTAGACTATTTATACTACTGGAATCATCGTTTATTCCACACACCTTGGTTATGGTCAGTGCATAAAGTTCACCACACAGTAACAGCAATGGACGTAGTAGGAACTTCGCGCAATACATTGTGGACAAGCTTTTTGATTATATACCTATGGGTTCACTCTTTCTTTATTTATCTACTGCAAGACCCAACTTGGTATATTTTTGGCGCCAGTTTAACATCAACATTAGATTTATGGCGCCATAGCACATTCACACCAAAACCAACATCTAAAATTTACCATTTACTTTCATCATTATTAATACTACCACAAGACCATGCATGGCATCACGCGCGTAATTATGAAGGAGGTAATTATGGAGCAAACTTTAAAATATGGGATAAAATGCATGGTACTTATTCAGATAATGAAAAACACCCAGAAAATTTAGGCACCATATCAAATCTAAGTTTATCGCAAAAACTATTCTTTCCTTTTATATGACTTTACTAAGTACAGTACTTTCTTTTTTCCCAACTCTAGTCATGCTAATGATATTCAGTTCATTTTTAGGAATTTGCTATCAACCTGGAATTATTAGCGTAGTAAGTTTATTTTTTTCTATTTATATCTTCCCTTTACTCATTTATCGAATACATAATTACTTTTTACCCATAAAAGAAGATATTAGTTATCTTTGTGGCAAAGAATATTCACCTTGGTGGGGAAGTCATCAAATTCAATCTATTTATATAACGTTTCCTCTCTTTGAAGCAATATTGCGCTTAATTCCAGGAGCATTTTCTCTGTGGTTAAGATTATGGGGTTCAACAGTTGGAAAAAAAGTTTACTGGACACCAAAATTAGAAATCGCTGACAGAGGATTAATAGAAATAGGTGATAATGTGATTTTTGGGTATGGAGTTGGAATTTATTCCCATATAATTAAACCAAAAAAACAAGATTTATTACTATACGTCAAAAAAGTAAAAATTGGTAGCAATGTATTTGTCGGCGCCGGGAATAATATTGCACCAGGAGTAAATATTAACGATAACACCTACATACCTATATCTACCACACTTCCAGTAGTAAAATAATTATGCATATATTTATACAAATTTTTGGTAAAATTATTGCACCTGCTGCAAATAGATTTAATCGCGCGCTGAAAAATCCAGAAATCACGCAAAAAAATCTCCAAAAAGAACTTTTAAAACGTTTTACTCAAAGTGAATATGGAAAATCTTTAAATATTACACACTGGTGCCAAATACCCATTGTCGAATACCAAGATATCGAAAGCTGTATAAACAAGCTTACTCCGGAACCAATAATTTTTTACGAAAAAACATCAGGAAGTCGTAGTGCGGCAAAATTAATACCTTATACAAAATCTTTGCGTCGTTCGTTTAATCATATGTTCTGTGTTTGGGCACATGATTTAATTGTCAATGGTCCAAAATTCTCAACTGGAAGAATTTACTTTTGTATATCACCACAGTTAACTCAACCCAAAGATGTTACAACCCTACAAGATGACTCTGAATATCTTGATGGTTGGTTACGTGCAATTCTCAGTCCTTTTTTAGTGTCACCTCCTGGAATACAACATGTACACAATGCTGAAGAATTTAAACACAAACTTTCTCAAGCGCTACTACTCGCAGAAGACCTAGAAATTATCTCAATATGGAGTCCTAGTTTTCTCAAAGTCATTCTTGACTATATATACTCTCATCACAAACAACTCGCTGAGTCGTTAAAAACTAAAATATCAGCCGAACGCTACAACTTACTATTGGCGCCACCAGAATATAGTAAAGTCTGGTGCCAGCTAAAACTGATTTCGTGTTGGGACAGTGCAAATGCTGCGGATGGCGCCCAAACATTACGAAAGCTTTTCCCAGGTGTATTAGTACAGGGTAAAGGACTTTTAGCAACCGAGGCGCCAATGACCATTCCCCTTATACCAGCTAAAGGATGTGTACCAATGTTGGATGAGGTATTTTTCGAGTTTGAAGACGAAAAAGGTAATATACATCTTCTCCACGAACTTAAAAAAGCAGAAGTATACGAAATTATTATTTCTCAAAAAGGAGGGTTATACCGTTACCGTATTAAAGATCGAGTTCGCGTCACCCACTTCTATCACGCTACTCCCTGTTTAGAGTTTATAGGACGCACACAGGAAATTAGTGATTTAGTAGGGGAAAAACTACACTCTGAGTTCGTCCGTCAAGTACTTGATAATTTACCTTTGGTTGAAACCAACTTTAAAACTTTAATACCTACCCACATCCCAACAACCAGATATATCCTTTTACTAGATACAGCTAATACAGATACTAATAAACTTGCAGAAAAATTAGATACACTGCTCCAACTGTCTCCTCAGTATCGTCATGCAAGACTTTTGGGTCAACTGGCGCCACCTTCCATAATAGTAAATCCTCATGCGGCTGAAATTCTCAGTTTACATAAAACACGCGAAGGAAAAAAATGGGGTGACTTGAAACATGATATTTTGAATACGGCGCCTGTTAGTAGAGAATTATTAAGCGAATTGAGTAATGTTTTTTAGAATACTTGTTATAAGTACAATAATTTAGGACACTAACCTGTAACGTTTAATTTGTTACATATGAATTTGTTGAAGAATACAGGCATTGTTTTGGGCTTGTCACTTATTACAGGCACCAGTGGAGTTACAGAAAGCACATTCGCTACACCAACCAAACCTCAGCAAACGGCACAATCAACATCAAGAATTAAATCTAACGCAGTTTTTGCGTCCATATTACCCAAATTAAAGAAAAATACCAAAATTGCAATCTTACTACCCAAGCAAATTCCTGGTTCAGAACGCGAAAATAAATTATATGCAGTTGTCGAAACCGCAATGCCTAACAAGTATGAAATAATACTTGGATTTACTCCAGATTGTAACGGTGGAACAGCCTGCCGCTATGGTTTTCTCGGTGCTGAAGCTATTACAAATAAGATGTCACGTCAAACTGGTAAAATTGTATCGTTACAAAATAGAACAACTGCTTATTTTACAGAATCACAATGCGGTGCCAACTGTTCAGATGCGATATTGACATGGCGCCGAAACAATGTTCAATATAGCGCTGGTTTAAAAGCTGGTAAATTAAATGATGTGTTACAAATGGCTAATTCTTTTGTGGCGCCGTAATGTATGAACACATCAACCTGCTCTAACTGCGGTCATAACAGACTCTATCAACAAGTCCCCTGTTTTGACACGTAAATCTTGAATTGCTTGGTTAAAAATTGTAATAGCATCTTGCGGTTTGGTTTGTTTACCCATTTTAAATGCGTCGGAGACAACCATATCGCAAGAATCTGCTGATACAACTCGACGACAGATTAAATCAAAATCCTTTACAGTAATAAGATGAGCCATTAGCTGTTCTAAGCAGATAACTCGTTTTTGTAATCTTTGTTTAACAATGTCAAATTCAGATGCAGCTAAAGTTTTTAAGAAGCGCTTGTCTGAAGTCAGTAAATAAAAATCTTGTTCTAATTCAGTTGCTGCAACAAGTA
This sequence comes from Calothrix sp. PCC 7103, assembly GCF_000331305.1. GTDB lineage: Bacteria > Cyanobacteriota > Cyanobacteriia > Cyanobacteriales > Nostocaceae > Dulcicalothrix. The sequence continues at coordinate 5,188,959 of NZ_KB217478.1, forward strand.
AAGCTTCACCTACATCAATACCATCTCTAGAAGCAAGCATTCCATATTCAACAGTATTGCTGATGGCAGATTGGTCAATAACATTACAAGCATTGGCAATTTGTTTCGCTCTTTCTATACTTGTCGGTTTAAAGTTTCGGCTTATTTTCTGCGAACCGCCAAAAACCTTTGCCGCAGTGGGCAAAATTCTAATATTTTCACTTTTAATATTTAAGCTAGCTAGCATTTCCCAGAATAATTGGTATGCTGCTAGCTTCAAAATTATATCATTGTCAGTAAAATATAACAGCAAAGACTTGCTCCTACTTCACTCCTTCACATAGGAGAAATTATACCCCTGTTACCAGTCTAAGATATTCTTCACTGTCTGTATCTAACATTTCCCAATCTAGTTGTTGTTCTAGATAGCTATTAATTTTAACCGATGCATTAACAACAGGCTCAATAATTTTGAGCGCTCCACCTCCAATTCTCCATTCGTTTCTTTGCCAAGCATAATTTAACACCAAGGCACTAGGGTCTACTGCGTCTTTATTTGCTAACTGACGTACCATTCGTGTTAGTTGTACTGAGTCGCCCATTTGTCCCCATGTATATTTATTTTGTTCTCCAAAAAGAATCGTTTCAGCAAACTCATTCGCTTCTTGCTCTTCAAAGTCTTGTCCCTCTTTGGTTATTTTTTCATCAATCAAAACACCATCTTGAACGTGACCCTTAGCGAAATGACCTATTTCATGAAGAATGATGAAGAGTAAGTAGGCAGAATACTTCCGATTAGAACTAAGTACAATGACTGGACGATTCTTAATAATCGCTGCCATACCGTCCATTTTAAGAGTTGTTTTTGGAAACTCAGAAAAATGCACTACTGGAAGCCCAATTTCCCAGCAATATCCAAGAACAGCATCAAGGTTTATACAAGGATTCTTACTTAAAATTGCGTGACTAATTTTGGATGCGTCCTCTGGTATGCCTTGAAAAGGTTTTATACAAGCATGTGCGACCATTTCCGCAATACGAGTTGCTAGCCCTTGAGCAACAATCAGTCGTTTTTCGTTACTTTTCTGCATTTTCTTAAATTTAGGGCTAGTAATTTCTTTAAAAGCAATTGGAGCATCAGGGTCAAGAACTGATGCCATATTTAACCCTAAACGTTTTGCAATACGCCCTGCTGCCTCTAAAACAGCCACAGGGTCTTTTTCTAAGGACTCATCCCACCATTCTGGTAATGCTTTTTCTTGAATAAAGCTTGGTGGCAATCCTATTGCATACAGCCGTTTGTACAGCTTTGGCATTTCAAGGGTCTTACTCATTTTTCCCTCCTTGCCTAATATCAACTTTTTACCCTTTAGTTGTATTTTTAGAATTATAATTAATGTCTCTATCTATATAGTGACATTATATTTACATTAATAATATGACGCATTAGAAGACAGTTCTAATACCTAGCAAAAAATATACTTAAATTTCATTAATTTTGTAATATTAAATTTAAATATTTTATAGTGCATATGTATTTATATCATAAGGCAATGGCGCCTAAGAATCAATATGCCATAGAAAATTTTACTTATCTTGTGGGATGAGCATCCTCCCAAAAATCAAAGAACAGGCTTTCTATGCCTGTTCCACAAGAGGTATTTAACCCACCGTTACGGTTCGTCGTATTCGGGTTGTTTTTGTCTGACTTTTTCGGGGATGTTCAGGGGGGTTGGCGCCTCGTCATCATCCCAGGCGTCACGGTCTAGATCTTCGTCTTCGTATTGTATGACTGGTTTTGGTGGTTCGTAGCTGGCTTTTTCGTATTTGTCTTTGCCAGATGCTTCACTCCAGTTATCGTCTTCGTCGTCGTCATCGTAGCGGGGTGCTGGTTCATAACTGGCGCGTGCTTCCATTACTTGGCGCCTTGGTGCTGGTACGGGTTCGTAGTCGTCTTCGTCCCATGCTGGTTCTTCGACTCTTTCGGGAGTGCGAACTTTTGCCATTGGTGGTTCGAGTGGTATACCGCTGGGAAGTTGTTTGTCTGCGGCAACTGTACGAGGTTGAGCGTAGTATTCTTCGTCACCGCTTCTATCCCAAGGCGCCCGACCAATACCCAAGCGTTCGAGTAAACCTACAGATAATTGTGTGAGACGTTCTTCGGCGCCCTCAAATACAATTAAACGGTTTGGACCTGTGCTGACTATTTCTTCGATTGATAGTTCGTATGTGCTTAAAACTTGTTCGGGTAGTTGAGGGAGTCCTACTGATGCAATGACTATTGTTAATAGTTTGCCGTTTGTTGTGTCAAATTTAAAGCCACGTACCCGACCTAAAGCTTCACCTGTTTCTGTGATAACTTCCCAGTTGACGAGATTACTATAAGCTTCGACGTCAATATCTTCGATTGCGTCTTCGTTCTCTACTAAGATGACATCAGCGATTTTTCTAATGCTATCTAAGTACATGTAACGTGGCACACCGGAAACGGAAATCAGGCTATCTCGTAGGCTAAATGCCACAACCTCGCGTTGGTCAACGTCTACCCATACCTGACTAATAATACCTAGTCGCCTAGCGTCGCTGGTGACTACCTGTGTGTTTAAAATATCCGAGCGTCTAATAGTTTGTTCTGAGGTCATTCTAATACCGAGTCCTGAATCTCGAATCCGGTTAATCTATACACTATTATTAACAAAAACTCAAGCCGATGTATGTTCGGATTTGAGCTTGATTCCCAAAACTTGAGTATAAGCTCCTCTCGCTTGAGTTACACCGATTGTGCGTTCGGCTGATTCTATCATTGGGCGCCGTAAACTAACAACTATAAATTGTGCAGATTGCGCCTGTTGTTTAACCATTTTAGCTAATCGTTCTACATTTGCTCCATCTAAAAACATATCTACTTCGTCAAAAGCATAAAAAGGTGATGGACGGTACTTTTGCAGGGCGAAAATAAAGCTTAATGCTGTTAGGGATTTTTCTCCCCCCGACATTGAAGCTAGACGCTGTACTGGTTTACCTTTGGGATGTGCCACAAGGTTCAAACCGCTGATGAATGGGTCTTCGGGGTTATCTAATTGTAAGTAACCATCACCATCTGAGAGTGTTGCGAAAATTGATTGAAAGTTTTCATTTACAGCATCGAATGATTCTTTAAACGCACGCTGACGTAATGTAGTGAAATTTTCAATTCTAAATAGTAGTTCTGTACGTTCACCTTCTAAAGTTTCGAGTTTTTGCGTTAATTCCTGCAAGCGGTTTTGGGTACGGTCGTATTGTTCGAGTGCAAGCATGTTAACTGGTTCCATTGCTTGCATTCGCTTGCTGAGACTTTTGAGTTCTTTTTGCAGTTCCTCTAAATCGACCGTTACGGGTACTTCGGGTAATGGGTTGGGTAAATCTGGGGCAATCGTTCGTAACTGCTCTTGAACATTGGTTAGTTCTTCTCGACGTGCGAGTTGGGACTCCTGTAATTTTTGAACTTCCCACTCAAGTTGCTGTTGACGTAATAAATGCGTGCGTAGTTCTGCTTCCAACGCATCACGTTTTTTCTTCTCTTCTCCCAAATTAGCTTCTAGTTCAGTTAATTTAGCGCGTGTTTGTTCAATAGCTGTGCTGAGTGCTGTTAATTCTGTAGAGACGCGATTAATCGCGTCTCTACAATTTTGTTGGTCTTGTTGGTATTGAGCTATACGTGTTTCTGATTCTTGGGTACGTTCAGTCAAACGTGTAAACTGCAATTCTAGGTTACTTAAACGCTGTTCGGCTTCACGTAGTGCTGTTTCACGCTGTTTCAATTGTTGCTCGTTATTTTTGATGACTGCTTGGACTTGCTGCCATTCGCTTGGTGTTTGCTCTGCTTCTAATATTGCTAGGGTTTGCCGTAACTGTGCTAATTGTTCTTCTTGACCAGGTAATGAGTTATTTAGTATTTCTAAGCGCGATTGAGCAGTGGTAAATTTGTTTTGGTTTTGCGAGAGTTGTGATTTTGTACTTTCTACTTGTGTTGTTAAGGTTTTAACTTCACGCTGTAGTTGTTCTAACCGTAATTGTTGTTCACGTTTAGCTTGACGACTTTCTGTTAATTCTTGTGACAATTGCTTGGCGCGGGCGCCCATTGATAAAATTGCGTCACTACATCTTTCTAAAACGCGCTCAATCTCTGTTAAACGCTGCTTTAATAATCTAACTTCTTCGGTTTCTCCTGTTTCCGGCGCCCCAAATCGTAATTGCGAACGTTGTCCTGTACTACCCCCGGTCATTGCTCCACTCGGTTCGAGCAATTCTCCATCAAGAGTAACTATACGATATCTACCTAAATGCGCGCGGGCTTGGTTTAAAGTTTCAAAAATCACCGTCCCACCAAACACATAACCGAAAACATCGCGGTAACGGTTTTCTGTTTCAACTAAGTTAACCGCTAAATCAATGAAACCGTTTGCATTCCGTAAATCACTTACAGATGGTGTTCTTGCTGCTTGAATTTTATTCAATGGTAGAAAAGTTGCCCTTCCTGCACGACGTTGTTTGAGTAATTCAATCCCAGCGGCACCTACAGAGTCATCTTCTACTACAATATTAGCCAATCTGGCGCCAGCAGCTATTTCTAAAGCAAGCTGATACTGTGGTTCTACTCGTCCCAACTCAGCAACAAGACCGCAAACCCCAGGTAAACCCGATTGTAATATTAACTTACTGGCGCCTGTTCCTTGGGCATCTTGTTGTGCTTGTGCTTGCGCTTCTAGTTTATCTAATTGCCTGGTTTTATCACGCTGTTCTGTTAAAAGACGCTTTTGTGTTTCTTGCTGTAACTGTAATTCCTGCTCTGTTGCACTAAGATTTTGTGCTAATTCTTGAATTGGTTGATTTGAACAATTAAATTCTTCTTGAATTAAATTTAACTGACTTTGTTTTTCAGCTAATTCTGGCTCAATACGCTGTAATAACTCGCTTTGCTCTTGAATTTGTGTTCTTAGCTGTGAATTACGCTCGCTTAACTGCGCTTGTTCTGTACGCTGCGGTTCGAGAGTTTGTAGCAAAGTTTCTACTTGACGGTTGAGTGTAGTTTGCTGTTGTACCCAAGCTTCCGAAGCTTCCGCAACTTGAGCAGCAGTTTCGCGAGATTCTTCTAAAGCTGTTTGAACTAACGCGCGTTGCTGCTGACAATATAATATAGACTGTTGCTCTACAGTTTGCGCTTCGGTGATTTGCTGCAAGTTTTTTCTATGTTGCTCAATTTCTAACTGCGTAGTTTGTAACTTTCTAGAAGTTTCTTGCTGTGCTACGTTTAACTCACTAGCTCTCCGAGTTAGCTGTTTACGTTCAGCTTCTTGGTTTGCTAACTGTGACTGTGCAGCTAATAACTCTTCACCACCCAAAGTTTTGAGGAGTAAGTTGAGTTCTTCGAGTTCAATATTTTTTGCTGTAATTTGATTGTTTACATTGGTCAACTGCTCAGTTAACTCAACACTTTGCTTATCTCCAGCTTGAATTTGTGTTTGTAAGCGTTCTTGCTGATTTTGTAACGTTCGCCATGATAATACAGCTTCCCACTTTTGCTTTTCCAGAAATTCAACACGAAATTTCTGATACCTTTCCGCTTTGGCTTTATCTTGCGCTAACCTTTCGCACTGCGCTACCAACTCCGACTCAATAATACGACAATTATCTTCTTTCTCTTTAACTTCCTCTAGCGTCTTTTTCGCTTGGTTAATTTTTCTGTCGAATGCTCCCACACCCGCTAACTCATCAATAATTTCTCGACGCTCGCGTGCGTTCATCGAGATAATACTTGTAACGTCCCCTTGGAGTACAACATTATAACCTTCAGGGTGAACCCGCAGCCGTTCCAGTTCTTCGTGTAACTCAGTTAAAGTACAAGAAATACCATTTATATAATAGTTAGAAGTATAAGTACCTTGTTGGGTTACACGTAATCTTCGCGTCACACACCAATCTTCACCCGGTTTTGCACGAATTTTTTCCTTACGGTTTTTATCATCTTCGCTAACTTCTTCTTCCTCTGGTTCCTCTTCTTCCTCTGCCAGCAAGTCATCTTCAATAACCGTAACAGTTAAATCTTCATCTAAAACAGCATCCGGTTCATGGTCAGAAAGGTCAAAGGTAACGGTAACACTAGCTTCAACTGTGGAACGTCCTTTTGACACTTGTGTTGTATTAACCAAATCAGGAAGTCTATCTGCACGCATCCCTTTAGAACCTGCCAAACCAAGGCAAAACAGTAGCGCGTCCAGAATGTTCGACTTCCCAGAACCATTGGGCCCAGATATGACGGTAAAACCTGTCAATAGAGGAACTGAAGTTGTGCCGCCGAACGATTTAAAATTTGTAAGTTCAACGCGCTTGATGTGAACCATAAGCGGGTATTTGTCTTGGGTAGGTGTGTGAGGAACGTGTTTGTTTTAATGGCGCCGCTCAAACGTTAAAATTTATTTAAGCAAGCCAATAAAGTATAAGTGTACCAACTCTAGTTATATTTGCAACAGGGAAATATTATAATCAAAGAAAAATTTTTGTGAAGCCCAACCCCTCCTCGTCATAAGGACTTTAGTCCTTACCACCAGCCTCAAACTTTAAACCATAGCACAAACCCATTCCACAAACCCATTCTAATTGTATGCCTTTATGAAGATTGACAGAATTTCATTAGAGTATATACAGCTACATTTATAAAGTTAAGTAAAGGTTATTTAAGAATTAAGTCTTTTTAATGTGTAAGAATACGTAGGTTGTTAAGGTAGGTACATCGTCAAAAATTCATGGTATTAGAAATATGAACTCATCAAATCCAGGTCAATTGGGTGTTTCAATCGCTATGGGTGTTGCTGTAATGTTGACCAGCGTCAGCGTTATTACGATTATGAACATGTTTTAAATAACTGTATCAAAAATCATTTTGGTCATAAAAATTAATAAAGCCTCTCTCTTCACTGAGGGAGGCTGTTACATTGTTCTAGATTTGTATAGTTGAAAAGCACGACGGAAGTATTGATGTGAATTCGGCGCCATCTCAGGGAACAAAATTTATAATTCAAATTGCTTTAAAATAATAGTATTCTGATTTAAGTAAAATATTAAGCTAGAACGTCTTGACGCAGTTCATCAAGTAGTTGTTTTAACATGTCGGCTTTTTCATTCTTGGCATAAACTACTTCTGTCGGTAGTCATCTACTCTGTCTCTTTTGCCGTTAGAAGTGATTATTTTTGGCTCTAATTTTTCTTGTATTAATTTATTAAATTGGCGATGTTGGGTTCCGCAAAGCCTTCACCCAACCTACGAGGTTGATGATGTTAGCCTCCTCCGACGATTGTTACTATTTCTAGGTTGTCGTTTGCTTTGATTTGTGTTGTTTGCCAGTATTGTCTGTGTAAGATTTCGCCGTTGTATTCGACGGCAACGAGACGGGGGTTAAAGCCTAGTTGTTGAAGTAATTCAGGTAAAGGGGTTTGCTCTGTACATGTACGGGGTTCGCCGTTTACCTGAAGTGTTATTTGGTTTGACATATTACTTGCGTTCGGATTGAATGCGGTTCAACTGCGATAGTAAATATTGTGTTACTAAGGTTGGTTGTTCTGCTTGCATTAAGCTTCGCACTACTGCGACTCGACTGGCGCCTGCGTCGATAACGTCGTTAATATTACTGGTATCAATTCCACCAATTGCGAACCAGGGTATTGTGCTATGCTGGGCTGCATATTGTACATACTCTAAGCCAGTTGCGGCTTTCCCTTCTTTGGTGGGTGTTTCGTATACTGGTCCAACACCGATATAATCGGCGCCATCTGCAATTGCCTGTTGCATTTCTTGCGAATTTGTGGTAGAACGACCTATCAAGCGCTGTGGTCCGAGTAGCTGACGCGCGACTGAAGTCGGCATATCTTGCTGCCCTAAATGCACTCCATCTGCATCTACCGCTAACGCTAAATCAACGCGGTCGTTGACTATAAAAAGGGCGCCGTAATTGCGACATAAATCTCGTAGTGATACAGCTAAATCAAGACGTAGCGTATCCGAAGAATTTTTGTCACGGTACTGTATTACAGTCAATCCACCTTTAAGTGCGGCTTCGACGGTTCCTATTAAATTTTCTGACGGGGAGGTAACAAGGTAAAGGCGTGCGCGCAAAAGCATTTGATGCCGCTCGTAACCCATTAAATTAGTTTCTAGGGTGTAAACTCGATAGCGCATCTGCTTAAAGGCAATTCCCATATTGGAATTGACGAGCTTGCCATACTCTTCCAAAACTCGCAGCGCTTCTTGAACGCGACAGAAGTTAGCTTGCAAAATTGCCCTGATACCAGAACGTGTTTCTTCTTGTGGGTGAGTAATTTCTGTCCCTGTATCACCTTCTGTATCACGTGCTGCACGTAACTCAGCAGTATGCCAACTAGCGACTTCTTGCCGTAGTTGCTTGCATTCAGAAGTCATTTGGACGTTGTTTAACCCAAAGCGACACCATTCTTCTATGACTCGCAACCCTTCGCGCGCACGGTCTAAATTAGCATCTAAAATGCGGTAAACAACTTGTTGTATCTGCTGTTTCTGGCTGTATGGCTCGACCATTACAACAACCCCATTCGTGCTTTCATCGTAATAGCCAGCCTGTTTCATAATGGCAACGTGTTTCGCATTCGTGTTTGTAATTTGGCTTGTCCAGTGTTTTCAAGTTAATAAACGATTCGTTGGCGAAACCCAAAGATATAAGCAAAGTGCTTACCTTCCTACTTTGTATCAAAAATAGCCAATTGGTCAATATGTCCTCTGGTTTGCTTAACTCCGTAACTTTACGTAGTCAAGAATAAAGAGTCTTAAAAATTATGTAATAAACATCATCGACATATTGACAATAAAAGTATAAAAAAGTCTTGTTGGTTAAAGGAGTGCAAAAAATTGATTAACTCTTACTCTTTCCCTAAATCGTCTCGGTCGGGCAATTTGCCAAATAGTTCGGCATTTTGTCATCATCCATCATATTTGTTCCTCAAAATTAACGAGATTACTTCGGTATTCCGTTCGTCAGTACTATTACTCGGCTTAACCATTACTGTCGCATCGACTATATTGTCAAGCGCTTTTTATAGTACTGCCGTTGCTCAAACTCAATCGTCGCAACAACGAACAGTTCAGGGTGAACAAACAATCTCTCAGGTTAATGTCCTGTTTGTCAACCCAAGTGCTGGAGATGACAAAACCGGAAATGGGAGTGAACGTACTCCATTTAAGACTATTACCCAAGCTTTGCATGTTGCGGCGCCACAAAGCACGATTATGCTTGCTCCTGGTACATATACCGAGCAAACAGGTGAAGTCTTTCCTTTGATACTCAAACCAGGAGTTTCTATTCAAGGCGATGCTAGTACAAAAGGACGGGGTATTGTAATTCAAGGTGGCGATGATTATCTTAGCCGTACCTTTGGTAAACAAAACGCTGCAATTGTTGGTGCCAATCAAGCATCTATTACTGGTATCACAGTAATGAATCCCAAACCACGTGGATACGGAATTTTGATTGAGTCAACCAACCCTACAATTAGTGAGAATACCTTTGCTGGCAGTACCCAGGACGGAATTTCTATCACAGGTAATGCCACACCAGTTATAAGCAAAAATTATTTTTATCAAAATAAAGCAAACGGACTGACAGTTTCTGGAAATGCTCGTCCCGAAATTAGAGAAAATATTTTTCAGCAAACAGGATTTGGTATTAATATTGCTCAAAGCGCGGAGCCATTAATTATTGGTAATCAAATACAATTCAACCGAGCAGGAGTTGTTGTCCAAGCATCCTCACGTCCAAAATTGCGTAATAATTCAATTCTAAGTAATCGTGAAGATGGGTTAGTCGTAATTGCTCAAGCTGTACCTGACTTGGGTAGTGCAACAGAACCAGGTGGTAACGAGTTCCGCAACAACGGACGTTATGATATCAACGCTAATGCATCAAAGCAGTTATTTTCTGCCGTTGGTAATTCTATAGCAAGTAACCGTATTGCGGGTAAAGTTGATATTAGTGGCAATACAACCCCTGTAGCTACTGCCCAATCTGTTTCAACTCCAACAGAATCTAGTAACGAGATTACCTTTACTGCGCCATCCCCAACTACTAACATTGCCCGCAATAATCTTATTAGCAACCGTATTTCTAGACAACCTTTAAACAGCCAGTTAACGCCGTTGCGACCAATAAACTCACAACTTGGTGCAGTTAGGGCGCCTCAACCAGGCACTAATGATACACCCCAAATTAATTATGTCCGCATTAACCCAGAAACTGTAGAATTTACGGCACCTGCTTCCGCATCAACTCAGCTATCAGCACCTCAACCCTTACAACCCATTCAAACAATCAGCCCCAATGCAACATCCTTAGAAAGCATAAATCAATTAGGTACTCGCAACACCAACAATGTAATTCAAATGCCAACATCTGGAATGGCGCCGATGCCTAACAACCAATCATTACAAATTGCCACTGCATCTACAAACATCAGATATCGAGTGATAGTACCTACATCAAGCGAACGAGACGAAGATGTAATTCGTTTCCTTGCTCCAGGAGCTTTCCGCACTACTATACGTGGACAAGGAGTTGTCCAAGTGGGAGTATTCAGCAACACTTTCAACGCCGAACAAATGTTAAGAGTTCTTAACAATAACGGCTTAAAAGGAATGATTGAACCTCTTAATTAGGTAGGGTGCGTGATGCTATCACAATTGTGAAACAAAACGAGCAATCTAGTAGCGTCATGCACCTTACTTAAGAGGTGCCACTCATAACTCATAACTTTCCACTTTAACGATTGATTTTAATTTCGATGCAAAGGATTCTGAAACTTCAGTTTTTTCTGGAGTGAATTGTTCAATAGCAGGGTGATGAGTTGGTGGCAGCATTTTTACTAGCTGTGTTGCCACATGCGACTGAGATTTATGTTCGATTAGTTCAATGTTTGGTATGGGTGGTCGGCGAACAACTGCCCAGTCTGGCATTGTATTCTTTTTTTCCTCTTGATACGAATTACCACTATCAGTACGATTTTTAGTAAATCGATTATTAGTATCTTTTTTATCTAACTCAACACCCAAGTTGTTTTCGGTTTGAGAATTTTGGGTATTAATATTTTGATTTTGATTTTGATTTTGATTTTGGATATATGTATTTTGATGGTTGTTTGTTTGGGGAACAGGCGGTAATGCTGGCAGTTGCGATGTTGATGCGGGTGTTGTTAGACTTTGAGGAAATTTGCTGCAAATTAAACGCTCAAATTCCATGTTGAAATGGAATGATGCTTGCCCACGTCGCAACCAAATAGTAAGGATTTGCTCGACAGAAATGGCTTTGTATCGACCTTGATATAAGGCTTCTACCACTGCTAGGTGTAGCCAATGCAATGGAAATTGCACCTGCCAGCGCGCAATTAACTCATTCGCTTTGTAGCCACCTAGGTCAAAACTATAATGAGTTAATAAGCTTGCTGCTAGGTTTGTGTAGTTTCCATAATAGTTCTCATAGCTGTCATAGTTGTCCGGTATGGAAGCGGACATCTGACTTTCAGCTTTTGGTATTAAGCAGAGATTGGTCTCCCGTCGCATATAGCTGGTTGTGCTTTTAGCTACAGTTAAGTATTTATAAGTAGTTCTTTTAAGTAAAAGAAGTGTTCTTAATTCTACCTGTAACAATGAAATTAAGAAACGATATACGGTGAATTTATTTTCGGTACCCGATTTAAGGCTACTAGCGCTTGGTATACCATAGCTGCTACTTCGCCTCGTGTTGCCTCCCGGTTTGGCTCTATTTGTTTGATACTTGGATAGTTGACGACAATATTATTCGCTGTAGCTGTAGCCACCGCAGCGCGCGCACTTGAAGGAACTGTATTTATATCGCTGTATAACCCTAAATTATCACGACTGGCGCCAGAAGTTCCAATTCCGCTTACCAAGGAAACAATTACTTGTAACCTAAGAACATTTTGGTTGGGTCGAAAGCTTCCATCGCTCAACCCACTCACAAATCCTCCACTCGCAGCCACCTTTATTGCACTATAACCCCAAAACAATGAAGATACATCCGAAAATTCCGGTGCAGACCTTTTCGCAACTGGATTAAATGCAGCAGCTACAAGTGCTGCATACTGAGCGCGCGTCATCGGTTTATCTGGTTGATATGTACCATCTGCAAATCCATTTATCAAGTTCATACTTACCAAAGGACGAATAAAGTCTTCTGCCCAATGTCCCGTTAAATCAGTAAATGAAGCTACATCCGTAACTGGCGCCACAATATAAGCTGATGCAATCGGTTTTAAATTTCCCTGTGTCACCAAAGCTTGACAAATTAATGCAGCAACTTCTGCACGGGTGATATCGCGCATTGGTTGGATTTCATCAAGAGTCGGATAATTGACTACAAGTAAATTTTGTGTGGCAATTGCAACAGCAGAAGTGGCGTAACTAGGAATTTGGGCACGGTCAGTATATGCCATTAGTAAGTTAGAATTACCACCGCTCAACTTTAACCCGTTGACCATTGATACTAGTGCTTGGACTTTAGTCAAATTTTGTACGGGTCGAAACGTTCCGTCTGGGAAACCGCTAATAAACCCCATATTTGCAGCAGCAGCAATTGCTGGAGCTGCCCAAAAATCTCGTTTAATATCTGTAAAATTGGGAATTTGGTTTTTTGCTTGAATATTAAAGGCTTTTGCTACTAATGCTGCGTATTGAGCGCGGTTGATTGGTGAATTTGGTTCAAAGTAACCATTTGGTAAACCACTTATTAAACCCTTTGTAACTAATAACTCTATAAAAGGCGCAGCCCAATGTCCACCAATATCAGGAAAAAGGCTATTATCTCTGGTATCCACATCATCACTAACTGCTGCGACAAACTCTACTAGTCCCTTTACTTGAACGGGGTTGACTTGGTTGCCAGCGCTATTAAGTGTACTTGAAGTTGCATTTTGAATATCAAATTCACCATTGTCACGAAAAATATTTGCTGCTTGGTCTTGTGAGCTTCCTAAATCTGGAATCGCGTTACCGTTGACCAATAATCCACCCTGCGAGTTCTTCTCTATCAAATTGCTTCGCAGTACTGGACGTGCTTCGCGAGACAATGCAATACCCGTTTTATTATCTATAAATTTATTATCTGCGACTAAAGGCGCCGAAAAATCACTAATCGCTAAACCCAAACCGTTTTTTTGAAAAGTATTTCGCAGTATCTCGCCTTTACTATTACGTGCTATTACTAGTCCACTAACATTATTCTGTATAAAATTATTTCCTGAAATTAAAGGCTTGGCTGTACCACTAACAAATATTCCTTCTCTACCACAGTTGTTAAATGTACAGTTTGTTATATTAGGTGTACTCGACTCAATCCAAATTCCAGTACCTTTACTAGTATTATTAATTACTGTGACACCTAATAGACTCGCGTCATCAAGTAGTAGCAATGTAATATTCTGGGCACCGAAACTAGAACTATTGTATTCACCGCTTCCAGTTATAACAATACCTTGACCGAGAGTAGCTTCATTCCCAATGACGATAACCCCTTTCGGTATGACTAATGGAAACTTTTCACCTGCTTTATCGTTGTAAGTACCAACTGCAAGTCGAATAATGGCAGATTTTGCCACTTGCAAGGCACGAGTAATACTTCTATAGGGAGATTGCCGTGACCCCGCATTGGCATCATTTCCAGTCACGGGGTTGACGTAGAGTGTTGCGACAACAAGGGTAGAGTTTACCATAATTTGGAGGGGTTAAGGGGTAAATAAAGAATACCGAGAAAAGAATAAATTATAAACAGCAAAAACATTCAATTTATACTTAAACCCCAATGCCAAATACTTTCTCATTTACCTCTTGCCCTTATAATTAGTGCTTTAATTATTTCTGGAGATTGCCGAAACGTAAAATGATTGAAGTTGAACATCTGAGTAAGGTATATGGCTCTACTAGAGCTATTTCTGATGTGACGTTTAACGTCGATAAAGGTGAAATACTGGGATTCCTTGGTCCCAATGGCGCCGGAAAAACTACTACTATGCGGATTTTAGCTGGATATTTACCCGCTACTAAGGGTACAGCACGTATTGCTGGACTTGATGTACACGAAAATTCTCTTTCAGTTCGGCGCCAAATTGGCTATTTACCAGAAAATCCGCCATTATACCCAGAAATGACGGTGGAAGGGTTTTTATATTTTGTTGCGCGCATTAAAGGAGTAAGTGCTGCGCTCCGTAAGGAAAAAGTTGAGACGGCACTGTCCAAGTGTAACCTTATAGACAGGCGCCATACAATTATTCGCAAGCTTTCTAAGGGATACAAACAACGTGTTGGCATCGCACAAGCAATCGTTCATGACCCACCAGCAATAATTCTTGATGAACCAACAGTTGGTTTAGACCCTCGGCAAATAATTGATGTGCGAAACTTAATCAAAAGTTTGGCAGGAGACCACACAATAATTCTCTCCACACATATTTTGCCCGAAGTCAGTATGACCTGTAGCCGCGTTGCAATTATTAATCAGGGGAAAATTGTAGCAACAAACACCCCAGAAAATCTAATGACACAGTTGACAGGTGGTTCTGGTTATGAATTGGAAATTAGGGGTGAAGCGTCTCTAGCTAAACAAGTATTGCAAAACGTTACAGCCGTGATTTTGGTAGAATCAATTCCTACGATGGCAACGCATGGCATGATTTTACCAGAACGAGCTTACTTGCGAGTTGTAACGCAACCAGGAACCGAGCCAGGGAGCGAAATCGCACAGACATTACTGCGTGCTGGATTTGATTTATACGAAATGCGTCGGGTTAGCGCTACCCTCGAAGATGTGTTCTTAAAGTTGACAACTGAAGAAAAAATACAGCCTGCCGAATCAGTTGATGAAGTATCGGAGCTATCCAAATAATGGGCATTATATTAAGTAACATTATTGCTATTTATCGCCGCGAACTGCAAAGCTATTTTGTTTCGCCTCTAGCTTATGCCATAGCGGGTATTTTTTGGTTTTTATCTGGACTCTTTTTTATACTGATTTTACAAGATATTCTTCAGTATGTGGCGGGCTTAGATATTCAAGGGCAACAGTTTCAAGTCCCTGTACCACCATTCGATGTCCCCTATCAATTTATTAGCGCTTTCCTCGACCGTATGGGGTGGATGCTACTATTCATACTTCCAATTTTATCGATGGGACTATATGCAGAAGAACGGAAACGTGGCACTTTGGAGCTACTTGCTACATCTCCTGTTACTAACTGGGCAGTTGCCGTTGGTAAATTATTAGGAGTACTAACGTTCTTTACGACAATGGTTATACCTTTGCTTATATTTGAAGCCATTGTTATTGGTGCTGCGAGTCCAGCAATGCCACCTTTGATTTTACTATCAGGTCATTTAGGCTTAATTTTACTGGCAGGGTCTATTTTATCTGTAGGGATGTTTATTTCTTCGTTGACTGACAGTACAATTTTGTCTGCCGTCCTGACGTTCGCTGTTATTTTACTGCTATTGTTCGTTGATTTAATCGCCAAAAACATCGGTGGAACTTTTGGTGAAGCTCTTGGTCATTTATCGCTACTCAAGCACTACAACAGTTTGATTCAAGGTGTGTTTGACACTAGTGCAATTATATTATTTGCTAGTTATATGATTTTAGGTGTTTTTCTAACAGCTCAGTCAATTGATGCACTTCGCTTTCAAAGACAGTAAAAGATTATGAAAACTATTGCTACTAGAAAGCTCTGGAAATTTATATTTTGGCTGGGTCCGTTCCTTGTCACTGCTGGTTTAACGGTTGGGTTAATTTCTGGTTTCAGGGGAGTTGTCCCCTTGGTGCTGCTCATACCAGGAGTTGCGCTGGTTGCAGCTTGGATAATAATTGAGGGTTCTCGAAATAATTGGTTAGGGCAACGTTCGACGCAAGCGGGTACTAATGCTTTATTGGCAACGCTTGCTGTTTTGGCAATGCTTGGCTTAATAAATTTTATCGGCGCCCGCTACCATCTACGGACAGATTTAACCGAAACACAATTATTTAGTCTTGCACCTCAGTCGCGGCAATTAGTAGGCAATTTAAAACAACCTGTAAAGATATGGATATTTGATGTAAACCAAAACTCTGTAGACCGTGACCTTCTCGATAACTATCGGCGCCAAAGTAGTAAATTCGAGTATGAGTACGTAGACCCACAAGCAAAACCTGGGTTAGCAAAACAATTCGGCATAAAAGAAGCAGGTGAAGTTTATTTAGAAACGAATCAACAACGTAAATTAGTACAAGTCGTGAACCAGAGCGAACGTCTGAGTGAAATTCGTCTGACTAACCGTTTACAACAAATTACTTCTGGCACTTCAGTCAAAGCGTATTTTCTACAAGGACAT
Organism: Calothrix sp. PCC 7103; assembly: GCF_000331305.1. Classification (GTDB taxonomy): domain Bacteria; phylum Cyanobacteriota; class Cyanobacteriia; order Cyanobacteriales; family Nostocaceae; genus Dulcicalothrix. The sequence goes on from NZ_KB217478.1 coordinate 5,205,364, forward strand.
GGAGAGTCTCAACTGACAGCAGGTGAAAATTCGATATCACAAGCAGCCAAAGCTTTAAATGATAAAAGTTTTACAACAGAACCCTTAAACCTTGCCCAAACTTCTGAAGTGCCAACAGACGCAAACGTTATTGTTGTCGCAGGTCCAAAACGTGCGCTGTTTGATACAGAAGTTAAAGCACTGCAAAACTACCTTAACCGTGGTGGTAATGCTTTATTAATGATAGACCCAGACACCGACCCTAAACTTGAACCCTTACTGAACGAATGGGGAGTTAAGCTAGACACTCGTTTAGCTGTTGACGTAGCTGGTAGCGAAGCGCTTGGCCCAGCAGTTCCCATTGTCACCGAATATGGAAAACATCCAATTACAAAAGACTTTGGTAATGGTATCTCGTTTTATAGACTAGCTCGTCCTGTTGACACAACCCCTATCAATAATATTCAAGCAACACCATTATTATTAACTAGACCTTACCCAAGTACATGGGCAGAAAGCGACCAAAAAAGTGAAAAATTAGAATTTAACGAAGGTAAAGACCGTAAAGGACCTCTTACTTTAGGTGTTGCTTTAACAAAAAAATTCTCTGCTACACCTAGTCCAACCCCAACTACAACCCCAACTGCAACACCTACTCCAACCCCAACTCTAACACAAACAGTATCTCCCACAGCGACTCCTACTCCTAACCCAACAACACCTTCTGTAACTACTCCTACATCAGGAGAGTCACGTTTAGTTGTAATTGGAAACTCAGATTTTACTACCGATGGTTTATTTCAGCAGCAACTTAATGGAGATGTTTTCTTAAACTCTGTTAGTTGGCTAAGTCAGCAAGACCAGCAAGCTCTTTCAATACGACCAAAAGAACAAAAGAACCGTCGAGTTAATCTTTCTGTAGCTCAAACACTTCTTTTGCGGTGGTCAGCGCTGTTTATACTTCCTTTTGTTGGCTTTGTGGGAGCAGGTTTACTTTGGTGGCAACGACGTTGATGTGGTGATTATGAAATTACAACGAACGACTTTAGTTTTGATTTTGCTCGCTTTGGGGTTAGGTGCTTTCGTCTACTATTATGAAATTCGAGGTGCCACCCAGCGTTCGGAGGTGAGTGAAAGTAAAAAGCGAATTTTTAGTTTTGCTGCTGATGATATACAGTCGCTAACCATTAAAAAAGGTAGCGACAATATCGTTTTAGAACGCAGTGGTACTCCTGAACCTCCAAAATGGTTACTCAAGGCGCCTCAAACTTCACCAGCGTCAGATGCATCAGTGTCATATTTGACAGATTTACTTGTAAAAGGACAAATAAATCGAACGATATCAAGTCCAACCAGCCAATTGAACGAATTTAGTCTAGACCAACCACAAGCGATTATAGAAATTAAACTCAAAAATCAACAAACTCATAAGCTAATTTTGGGTAAACCTGATTTTAGTAATAATTTTCTATATGCTCAAACAGACCCTAGTGCAAAACCAGATGCAACAGCTAATATACTATTAGTTTCCAAAGATTTTCAAAACGCTGTCAACCGTGATATATCAGAGTGGACGCAAGCTGGAGATAATCCTGAACAATCGTCTCCATTACCATTACCAACTTTTAATACATCATCTCCCACTCCTAAAAATTGAGTAAAAACGTTGCATGTAACGTCTCTACAGGTTAATTATCATCTCTTTGAAACTTAGAAGAATTAGAAATTGAAAATGACAGAGTATCTGTCATTTTCTTTTTATAATTAATATCATCAAGCTCTTTGGAATTTGACAAATCTAATAATAAATTTATTAGTTGTTTGTTTTTCTTGTGAAATTTCAATAGCTCTAAATAGGCGAAAGGTACTGTAATCGGCCACAAAATGGTAGCTAACACCAAAATAAAGGTTGAAAGCGAGCGCATTTGCGGACTCATTTCTTCGTCATCTACAAAGAAGTCGAGCCAGCGTACAAAAAACAACCCTGCAAGCAATATATAAAATACTAATAACAAATAAAGCATGATTAGAAAAAGCTATTATAACTTGGCGCTCGGTAGATACAGCACTAGTTTTTATTTTGACATTGGACTGAAATACTTTAGAGTTTAACTCACTGAACTTATACGTAACTTTTACCTATATAACCTCGGTCTTTAATTATACTAGCATTTAATGGCCTCAATTATAGAATGGCAAAATACATGTTTAATTGTAAACGCCTTTTTCCAATATAGCAGGCGCCTGCATAAGAGAAAAGTTCATCTTCAAAATTGATGATAATATATTCAGCCAAAGTTCGTAAATTCAATGAAGAATTAGTAGCGATAGTTACCTCTTAAAAAAGAAAAATAATTTCTCAAATATACTTCTAAGTAAGTATTATTAATAAAATTGAGCAAATACTTAGTGACTATTACTGAATATAGCAAAATTATTATTTTAACTTATCAGCAATTATTCGGAAAAAAGCTGATGTATTGAGTTTTTACATGTGTAATTAATTTGAATATATTCAGTACAATTACTTAAAAGTAATTGACTTGAAGAAAATTGCTCTGTAATATTACGCACCAGAAATATTTGTTACAATTTTGTTTCCGTGCGTGACGCTACAGGTATTATCGCTACGTTGAAGTTTTTTAGTAGCGTCACGCACCCTACCTTAGAATGGCACTTACTTAAGCTCAAAAATCTTGTTTTGTGTTGGGTTTCCCTGCGGGACACTACGTGAACTATTGCCTCCAACGGCACGCGCTACAACCGGGGGAACCCCGGCAACGCGGTGCCTCCAACGGCACGCGCTACAACCGGGGGAACCCCGGCAACGCGGTGCCTCCCCAACCTACTATCCTTAAGTAAGTGACATTCCACCCTACCTTATGTTTGTAAATCTGCCGAGAAGTCATGTATATTAAAATAAGATTAAGAAATGTAAATTTTACAAAAATAACTTAAACCCTTATAAAGATGAGCCAAACAGCTTTAAATTTAGTTGCCATATCAATTTTTATAATGACGGTATCCAGTTTACTAGGTCCACTAGTACATTTATCGCCTGCGGTACCTGCGGTTGCTACGGTTACAATTCTGGGTATAGCCACACTCGATAGCTTTGCGCTACAAGGAAAAGGTGGAAATGTTTTTTTAGATTGGATTGCTAGTTTTTCTCCAGCACATCGTGAACGTATCGCACATCATGAAGCTGGGCATTTTCTAGTGGCAACTAAGTTAGGCATTCCAGTTGTTAGTTATACTCTGAATGCTTGGTCTGCTTTAAAGCAGGGACAAGCGGGACTTGGAGGTGTAAGTTTTGACGATGCTAATTTAGAATCTGAACTGGGTCAACGTCAAATTTCTGCTCAAACGTTAGACCGCTACTGTACAGTATGGATGGCTGGAATCGCGGCAGAAACTTTGGTTTACAATAATGCTGAAGGTGGCGCCGATGACAAAACAAAGTTGGTGGCACTATTAAAAAGCTTAGGTTTTTCAGAATCGACATTCAACCAGAAGCAAAGGTTTTGCATGTTGCAAGCAAAAAGTCTGCTTCAAGAAAATTGGTCAGCATATAAAGCGCTAGTAAACGCGATGAAACAACGCGCATCTGTAGAAGAATGTATAAAAGTTATGAGTGCTGAGTTATGAGTTATAACTCCTAACTCCTAACTCCTAACTCCTAACTTTAAGAAGAGACCGCGTGCAGATGGGTTGTTCTCGAAACATAATCACAACCAATAACTTTGTTACGTCCAGATGCTTTGGCTTCTAACAAATATTGGTCGGCACGATGTAGTAAGCTAATTCCTTTCATGTCGTCTTCTGCACGCAAACAAGCGGTTCCAAGGCTGATAGTAACGTCGATAGATAAAGTATTATTAATAGCAAATGGCTGGTCGCTAACTATACGGTTTAAGCGTTTTGCCACTAGGAGTCCTTCCTCACAAGTCGTATTGCCTAATATAATTACAAATTCCTCACCACCATACCGAAAAGGTATGTCTTGAAACCGCAAGTTGTGTTTTATCCGCGTACATAATAACTGTAATAATCGGTCACCTACTAAATGCCCGAATGTATCGTTGACCTTTTTGAAATAGTCTACGTCAAGAATAATCAGACTAAGCGGCAAAGAAAGCGAACGCGCTTTGTGTATTTGTTTCGGTAAGTCCCATTCTAATGCACGTCGGTTGTTTAACTCAGTCAACGCATCTGACAGTGCAATCGCGCTGAGTAAGTCATTCGTGCGAATCAGATCGCGGTACTTTTGCGCTTTTCGTAAACCTACTGTTAGTTGAGCTATCAGTAAGTGTTCTTTAGCTGGAGATTTAACGAAGTTATCTTTAAAACTGTCTTCTGAAAGCCACCAAATGTAAGCATCAGCGCCTTGACGCAATGCCGCTGACATCATTTGTGATTCCCATAAATCGTCACAATTAACTTTATCGGAAAGAATATGCGAACGGTCTTCCAGTAAAATACAGTAGATCCACGATAACTTGGTTTGCTCCTTTAGCCAACAGCACAATTCCATACTGCCATCGGAACTAGCTTGTACCAAAATTACATCTGGCGGTGCAATCTGTATTTTCGACACCGCTTGATTTAAGTTGGCGATAGCTTCGATGCTAAAAGCTGCTGTATCACGGATCTGATCCGGAAGCGTTTCGAGAAATATTTCACTTCCAAAGACCAGAATGGATATATTCATTACTTTGCTTTTTGCCCTATCCTATTTAATTTAATACTGGGTGTATCCTGCAAAACTTATCTAGACTCTTTAAAAACAATCCTCGCTAGTCAGTATTCTTAACGATGGGTATTACCCCGTATTCTATGCTTTGACAGTGGCTAGTACAAAATTTTTCCAACTACAATCACCTCTTTACTAGTAAACATACTCAAATTTAGGGTTGAATCTTATGGTAACTACTTTCGGCTTTTACCTACTTTTTTTAAACAGTAGAAATACTGAATAATATACATAAGTATATAAGTATTACTGTATTTTCCAGAATATACTCTTCTGTCAGTTAGTTTTTGAAAGATTATTCGATTATGCTATGGCTTACTTAAGAGTATAAGTTTTGTGTTTTCGTTAATTGTACCGATGTTTACATCTATCTATAGTACTGAGAGTAAACATTAGATTTTTCATTACGAATAATATCCTATTCGCTGCTAGACATGGCACTCGACAACATTAATTTTTCCTGTTACATTCCATTTGATTAGTCTATTTATAGTTTATACAATGGCGCATACGTATCTAAATTTGGCGTATAACCCACAAAATAATCAATGCTGCACTAAAGATTTTGCAAACTTTTAATAGCACTTTTTGTAAATGAAGTACTTGTTGCAACAAAATTATTATCTGTGAGTATAGCTAAATAAGCAAGTACGAATAATCAACTCCCACAGAAACCGGGTTTATAGGCAAAATCGTCATTGTTATTACAAGATTTCAAAAAGAAACCCAGTTTCTAAAAGGGTTTCTAGTTTTTAAGATTATTGATAGCCTTCAATTGTATATCCAGCAGCAACTATTGCTTGTTTAATAGATTCTTCTGATGCCGAAGATTCTATAGTAACGGTTTTTGCATCGACATTAACATTTACCTTTGCGTCGGGTTCCACAACATGAACTGACTCAGAAATAATTTGGGCACAATCGTTACAAGAAATATCAGGGACGTTTAAGTTGAGTGCCATTTGCCTTCCTCTTTGCTTAGTGGTTCGCGGTTTAACGTTGATTTTTATCGCTTCTCGCTCTGTCGGCGTTGTTTCGGCACGAGCGGCACGAGTGGCTTCACACCATTTTAATAATGTAAGGTTAACCTAACAATCTGGCTAAAGTAATGTTCTTGTGACAGTAAGGAATAGTTGCACAATGGGGGGCTAGTATAGTTACAACCCGTAACTTTAAGGCAAAATATAAGAATTAAGTCCCAGTTTAAACGAAGCCCGTAAATCATGTCTTTTAAACCTCAGTACCTAAGTGGTAGCGACATTCGCACCAAATTTCTAGACTTCTACGAGAGCTTAGAACACTCTATTCTTCCAAGTGCCTCTCTCGTACCAGAAGACCCCACGGTACTGCTGACTATCGCGGGGATGCTTCCATTTAAACCCATATTTTTAGGGCAGCGCACTCCTGAATTTAAGCGTGCAACAACTTCACAGAAGTGTATTCGTACAAACGATATAGAAAACGTGGGTGTCACGAAACGTCACCACACGTTCTTTGAAATGTTGGGTAATTTCAGCTTTGGTGATTATTTCAAAGAGCAAGCAATAGCTTGGGGTTGGGAAATCTCTACAAAAGTATTCGGTTTACCTGCCGAACACTTAGTTGTCAGTGTATTTGAGGAAGATGATGAAGCGTTTGTAATTTGGCGTGACCAAGTAGGTGTTACCCCTACACGGATTATACGCATGGGCGCCGATGATAACTTTTGGAATTCGGGACCAACAGGTCCATGTGGGCCATGTTCAGAAATTTATTATGATTTTCATCCCGAACGTGGTGATGACAATATAGATTTAGAAGATGACACCAGGTTTATTGAGTTTTACAACTTGGTGTTCATGCAATACAACCGCGATGCCGAAGATAATTTAACACCGCTGGCAAATAAGAATATAGATACAGGGATGGGTTTGGAGAGAATGGCGCAAATTCTCCAACAAGTACCCAACAACTACGAAACTGATTTAATTTTCCCAATTATTAAAACTGCGGCAGACATAGCAGGAATAGATTATACTACTGCCGACGAAAAAACCAAAGTCTCACTAAAAGTCATTGGCGATCATGTACGTGCGGTCGTACATATGATAGCCGACGAAATTCGGGCCTCCAACACTGGACGTGGGTATATATTACGGCGCCTAATTCGTCGTGTAGTGCGTCACGGTAGATTAATAGGTATATCTGGAGAATTTACAACCCAAGTAGCAGAAACAGCAATTGCGCTTTCTGAGTCAGCTTACCCAGGTGTACGCAAGCGTGAAGATGCTATCAAAGCTGAGTTACAGCGTGAAGAATCACAATTTCTCAAAACGCTTGGCAACGGCGAAAAACTTCTCGATAAAATTATCGCTGACCTCAAGCAACAAAATGGCGCCGTGATTAGTGGTAAAAATGCCTTTGACTTGTACGACACGCACGGGTTTCCACTTGAACTTACCCAAGAAATAGCAGCAGAAAACAACCTTACAGTTGATGAGGAAGGATTCCTTTATGAAATGGAGGAACAGAAAAAACGTGGACGTGAAGCACACGAAACCATCGATTTAACTGTACAAGGTACCATCGACAAGTTAGCAGAGACTATTAACGTAACAGATTTTGTTGGCTATACCGAACCTGTGACAACAGCAAAAATCGAAGCAATATTAATAGATGGTATTGCAACTGAAGAAGCAGAAGCTGGCGCCGAAGTACAAATTCTTCTTAGCAAAACCCCATTTTATGCTGAATCAGGTGGACAAATAGGCGACCAAGGTTATATTACAGGCGATGGTATAGTTGTTCGTGTAGAAGATGTCAAAAAAGAATCAGACTTTTTCGTTCACATTGGACGTGTTGAACGCGGTACTATTCGAGTAGCTGATACAGTCACCGCTCAAATTGACCGTGCATGTCGGCGCCGTGCCCAAGCAAATCATACCGCAACACACTTGCTCCAAGCTGCATTGAAAAAAATAGTAGATGAAAGCATATCTCAAGCAGGTTCGCTAGTATCTTTCGATAGATTACGCTTTGACTTTAATTGTCCGCGTGCGTTAACACCCGAAGAAGTACAACAAGTCGAAGAACAAGTAAACAACTGGATATCTGAAGCACACCCCGCCAAAATTGAAATATTACCCTTAGCTGAAGCAAAAGCAAAGGGCGCTACAGCAATGTTTGGCGAAAAATACGGCGAAGAAGTTCGAGTTATAGACTTCACAGGCGTTTCAATGGAATTATGCGGTGGTACACATGTCAGTAATACTGCTGAAATTGGTGTATTTAAAATTATTTCAGAAACTGGTATTTCAACAGGTGTACGTCGTATCGAAGCAGTATCTGGTGCAGCAATATTAGATTACTTAAACGTGCGCGATAAAGTAGTTAAAGACCTAAGCGACAGATTTAAAGTAAAACCTGAAGAAGTACCCGACCGTGTTACTGCATTACAAAACGAAATCAAAGCAACACAAAAAGAACTAGGTACTTTAAAAGGACAACTAGCAATAGCCAAATCTGATAGTTTACTAGCTAACGTCGAAACTGTTGGAGAATTTAAGTTATTGGTTGCTCGTATCGATGATGTAGATGCAGCTTCGTTACAAACCGCAGGTGAAAGACTACAGCAAAAACTAGGCGCCAGTGCTGCTGTAGTATTAGGTTCGGTACCCGAAGAAGGTAAAGTTACATTGGTCGCTGCTTTTGGTAGTGATGTGAATAAAAAAGGCGCCCAGGCAGGTAAATTTATTGGTGGTATCGCAAAAATTTGCGGTGGAGGTGGAGGTGGAAGACCTAACCTCGCTCAAGCAGGTGGACGTGATGCTAGTAAATTACCCGAAGCTTTGGAAAAAGCTAAAAGTGAATTGAAAGCTAGTTTGGGTTAATTTGTTTTATATGGGACGGGCAAGGATGCCCATCCCACAAGATTATCTGTCATGCTGAGGAACGAAGCATCTTAAATTGTCATGCTGAGGAACGAAGCATCTTAAATTGTCATGCTGAGGAACGAAGCATCTTAAAGATTTTAACTCTGTTTAAAAGTAAAGTTCTAACCCGCTTTTGGGCAAACTGTAGGTTGGCAACACGGTAGCGGGAACCCAACGTTTAAATTATTGAGTCACGAAGCATCAACATAAGCTGTAGGTTGGGTTGAGGTTAAACTTTGTCACGTAGAGATCTTGTTTAGCTTTAACAAATTAAACTATATCTATATAGTGGTTATGGCTATGTATAGCACACCATTTTATTTTATTAAAATATTTCACTAAAATGGCAAATAAAGTTCACCTACAGAGATTAGCAGAAGGAGTCACTGCTTGGAATAAGTGGCGAGAGGAAAATCCTGACATCGATATTGATTTAAGTGATGTTTGTCTTGTCAAGGAAATATCTAAAAGGCATCGTAAGCAGGTAGAAAGAATTTTAGCTCCCCTTATTTCCTTGCTTGTAACACTTTTCCTAGATAAATACCAAGTTATAGAAAATTTAGTCAAATTAATTAGTAATAATTTGTCGTTGGACTTAACATTATCTGCGACAGTAAATTTACTATTATTTTTTATTATTCGTACTTTTATTTTTATAATTATTACGTTTACAGTCGTTTTTTCTTTACACCCTATATTGAATATTGCTGAACAAAAACAAAGCTTAAAAAATATAAATTTCAAAGCCGTAAATTTGTATAAGACTGATTTAAGAGGAATTGATTTAAGTTTTGCTGAGTTGAGTGAGACAAATTTAGAATATTCAAATTTGAGTAATGTAGAAGCTATAGGTACTAATTTTAGTCAAGCAAAATTGACAGGAATATGTATAGCTAATTGGAATATTAATTCATCAACTAATTTAAATAATGTTAAGTGCGATTACATCTATGAATTCTTTAACGAAAAAGTAAGAATACCAGAAAAGCGTCGCCCTTCTAATTCAAATCGTAATTTTAAACCTAATGAGTTTACACTCACTTATCAAGTAAACGAAGTAAATATAGAGTTGAAAAACTATGTAAATCTTACCAGATTACAAGAACTTAAATCTATTTCTAATTTATCTAATAAATTTGACTTATCAAAACTTATTCAGTATTGCGAAGAACTTAACAAATCTTTTGACAATGATTGTTTACTAAGTGTACCAATGCTTGTAAGAGCTATTACTGATCATGTACCACCTATATTTGAACAATCAGAATTTAAGCATGTAGTTGCTAACTATAAAGGAAGTAAAAGTTTTAAAGAATCTATGAAAAATTTAAATGAATCATTACGTAAAATTGCTGATTCACATTTACATACACATATAAGAAGTAAAGAAACTCTTCCTAATCAAACGCAAGTCAACTTTTCTCAAGATTTGGATGTATTGCTTGGAGAAATATATAGAATTTTAAAGTAAAAAAATTATAGAGACCAATTTTTTATAGCAAGCTTATAATCTAGTTGTTAGATTATATTGCAACTTTATCGAAATATTATTTAATGTACAACACAAAACGTAAAAAATTAATAAATTTAAAATATATGGCTAAAAATTGTAGTATGATAAAACTAAAATAATTATTATGGGAATAGGCATCCTTGCCCGTCCTTTCACATCATTTTTGTCAGAGGCGGGCAGGGATGCCCGCTCCACAAGAGACAAGAGTTTATTTTATGAATGATAATAGTTGGTAAATTAATTGAGATAAGCCTACTAACACAACTCCAAAAATGCCTGATAACAAAGCAAAAAAAGTGACTAGTAAATGATTATTTGCTAAGTTCAATCCTAAAATCGGTGCCGATGGCAAAATTGGCAGTAACAATAGTACGAGCGCAAACGTTACCCCGACAATTATAAATAAATGTTTTTCAAAAATAATTTGCTTATATTGAGCATAAAATAAAGCGCCTAAAATTATTATCGCGAATACTATACCAATTTTAGCTAGTAAATTGTTAAAAAATACTGCTAATAAACCAATTTCAAAACCTGTTACAAATGGTGCAACCAACCAATCTAAAGTGGAAAAATCTTGTTGACTAACTGGTGTTTTTTGTTTTAAAGCATCAAGAACATCTTTCGCTGACTGAAATCTGTCAATTGGTTTTTCCTTAAGCATTCGTTCTATAATTCTGGCATTTCTTTCGTTAATATTAACTTCAGGGCGCCAGTTCCAAATACCAGTATAAGCATCAATAAAGCTTGTAGGTGGTTTGCCAGTTAGTAACAACAAGCAAGTTGCGGCAAGAGCATATAAATCAGATGAAGGAAAAATCGCTCGTCCATCAAGTTGTTCGGGTGGTGCAAAACCCGGTGTGTAAACATTGGTTATAGATACTGAAGACACATCAAGCGTTGAGTTAGCATCTTGCTGTTTACCTGTTGCAACAACCTGTTTAACGGCGCCAAAATCTACAAGGTATAATCGACCATCGCGCGCACGCATTATATTAGATGGTTTAATATCACGATGAATAGAATTATTGTTATGGGCAAAATCTAATATATGTAAAATAGCTTCTAGCATTGCAAAAACCTCAGCCTCAGTAAATTTAGCTTTACGAGACAATTCTTGCTCTAGGTTTTCACCATCAATATATTGTTGTACTAAGTAAAATAACTCAATAGGTTCTTCTACTTGTAATTTAAAACGACCAGGATTGATGGCAAAAAACGCATACAAATCGGGAATATGTGGATGGGCGCCTAATTTTTCCAGAGCTTCAGCTTCACGATGAAATAGCTGTGTAACTTTTTTAATCTGTTCAAGTTTTAAGCTAGGTGATGGCTGCAACTGCTTAACTATACACTCACGCATTCCCGGTGTTCGACGGTCGTAACTTAAAAAAGCGGCGCCGAACCCACCTTGCCTTAACTTCTTTATTGGTATGTAGCGACCGTCTAAAATTAACGGCATTCCACAAGTAATGCAGTACTGCTGAGAAATATTCTTAAGGACAGAAGCATCATCTAATTCAGGAAAAGAGTTTATCGGTTTCGGGCAGCTAGGACGAGTGCAACAAATATCCAAACTATCCTCCAGAAGCTTTCATGGCGTGTAACTATATACTGCTCCTACTGAATATCTATACATAAAGATAATTCAGAACAATACTTAAGACGTTAGAAACGCACTATAAATTTCCTAATTTTACATTTCTTAATATAAATATACATTTCTTAATATTTTAAGAAACCAGGTTTCTTTGCGTGAAATATGAACAATAGTAATTTAATATCTACTTAATTAATATTTAGTTCAATATCATGGGGTGGGCAGGGATGCCCGCTCCACAAGAAAGAGAGAGTGTATTATTTATTTGTCTTGCACTAATTTGAAGTAATATCCAGAATTGGGTTTATTCGTGTCAGGCGCTGTTACTTGAACTAATTTTACTCTATCTTTGGGTGTGCTGCTGATGTCACAATCAAATTGCAGAGTTTCACCAGAAGCTGCGGTAGCTTTAAAATCTTTTTTACAGATTTCTTCTTGGATAGCTTCACGGTCAACGTTACGATTTTGCACTTGTATACCTTTGAGTGCTTGAATAAAAATTTGTGCAGCGTCATAAGAAGTAGCTGTTTGCCAAGCTAAGTCTATTTTTCCACCCCACAGTGATAAGGCATCTTGATAAAACTTGTTTTGTTCAGTAAGCTGTGTAGCTACAGCCATAACCATTCCTTCAGCTTTTTCTCCTTGAGATAGAGTGATGCTTCTATATAAGTTACTAACATCGCCGATTAATTGTACAGATTTACCTGAACTTTTCGGAGGCATTGCGGATATTATATTTAAGGCACTTTCTCTGGAGTTGAAGTTAGGTAGTATTAATATTGCTTCGGCGCCTTTTTGAATGACTCCATCAACTTTTCCTTTATCGAAGAATTTATCGTCTAATGTCGCTATATCGATGCTGTCGATAACTTCTCTGCCTTGCGATTTGTTTTCAAAGAACTTCATAAAATCTCTTCTTAGCTCTTGGCTATAAGTGATTTCTTTAGAAGAGTCATAGAAAATTGCGACCTTTTTAATATTTTGACGCTCTAAATAATCAGCTAATTGCTTTTGGGCGATTTCCGAATCTGTGTCAGTACGGAATACATAGCGTTTGCGATTATCGGGATTCAATGCATAATCGCTTCTATTCAGGTCAGAATATATGCCAGTTGGGGCAATAAATACAAGCTTTTCTTTAGCATATAGCGGCGCCGCAATTTTACTAACCGGGCTTAAACGATGACCAATTACACCAACAATATTTTTATTACTTATTAGTTGTCTTGCAACATTTGCAGCATTGTTTCTATTATCATTATCATCTACAATCAATAATTTAATGCGCTTGCCGTTGATTCTTTTATCAGGTTGATTAATTTCTTCTTGTGCTTGTGCAAACCCACGTAACATTTCTAATGCATTTGCAGGATGTCTATTGGCGCCACCTCTGTTAAAGTTATTTTGAGGAATAGCTGGGACTGCCACGGCAATTGTATATGCTTCCTCGGCGCCAATTTTAGCATTGTTTAAATAAATTCTTGTTTCTGGTGCATTTCGCTGTATAGTCAAAGCTTCTTCAAAAAATTTCGCAGCTTCCGGATAGTTTTTATCAGCCATTGCTCTAACACCATTCTCTTTCGCACTTTGGAAAGAAGTATTATCAATCGCTATTTCCCGCTTTAATAAAATTTTATCACCAATACTCATCTGTACATCTGAATTAGCAGTGCTGTCTGACGAACTACCTGCATTAGATGTATTTGTAGGAGATTGTGTGATATTTTTTAAACTCCAAAATCCAATTCCTAAAATAATAGATGCAAGGGCAATAGCTATATTTAGTTTGACAAAATCTTTATTGTGTTGCATGGTAATTAACCTTTGGATATAGATATTGAATTGTCATTCTGAGCGTAAAACTCTCATTTTGAGTGTAAAACTGTCATTCTGAGCGTAGCGAAGAATCTCGTTAATATTGAATATTTATTAGATGCTTCACTACGTTCAGCATGACAATTGCTAATGAGCAAATGTAAGTAATTGATAAATAAGTTGAGATAATCCAATTACGACGATGCTAAAAACCCCCAATAAAAAAGCAAAAAAAGCTACTAATAAATGATTATTTGCTAAATTAAAGCCCAAAATTGGAACAGATTGTAACATAGACAGTGACACTAGCACAAACGTAAATGTGCCGCCTACAAGAATGAACAAATGTTTTTTATTTATAATTTGTTTATATTGAGCATAAATCAAACCACCTAAAATAATAGCTACCAGCCCAAGTCCTATACCCGGAAGCAAATTATTTAAAAAAACAGCTAATAACCCAATCTCAAAACCTGTTAAAAACGGCGCCAGTAACCACTGATAACTAGAAAAATCTGGTTGATAAGTTTTTTGTTTTAAAACAGTCAGCACTTCTTTAGCCGACTGGAACCTTTCAATAGGCTTTTCTTTAAGCATTCGTTCTAAAATATTAGCAAGCTTATCACTAATATTTACAGATTGGCGCCAGTTCCAAGTATTCGTATAAGAATCTATAAAAGACGTTGGTTGTTTAGCGGTTAGTAGAAATAAACAACTCGCTGCAAGAGCATATAAATCTGATGATGGAAACACTGCACGTCCATCCGTTTGTTCAGGTGGTGCAAAACCAGGTGTGTAAACATTAGTAACAGCTTCAGAGGGCATATTACTTATAGAATTTTCGCTACTGTGTTTTGTTCCAACAGCAACTACTTGCTTAACGGCGCCAAAATCAACAAGATATAACTTACCGTCGCGTGAGCGCATTGTATTGGACGGTTTAATATCCCGGTGAATAGAGCCATTATTATGGACAAAATCTAAAATTTCTAAAACAGCTTCTAGTACCTCAGTAACTTCAGCTTCCGAAAACTTGCCCTTGCTGTAGAGTTCTTGTTCTAAATTTACACCATCAATATATTGCTGCACCAAATAGAACAACTCAATAGGTTCTTCAGTAGTGGGAGGTTCCAACGCAAAAAACGCAAACAACTCTGGAATTTGCGGATGGGCGCCTAATTTCTCTAGAACTTCAGCTTCGCGATGAAATAGCTGTGTAACTTTCTTGATTTGTTCAGGCTTAAAATTAACAGATGGCTGCAACTGCTTAACTACACACTCCCGCATTCCCGGAGTTCGACGGTCACAACTCAAAAAAGCGGCGCCGAAACCACCTTGCCCCAACTTTCTTATGGGTACATAGCGACCATCTAAAATCAGGGGCATCCCGCAACTGACACAAAACTTTTGCGGAATATTCTTAAGAGCAACAACATTATCTAAATCAGGAAAAGAGTTAATCGGTTTTGGGCAGCCAGGACGAGTGCAACAAATATCCAAACTATCCTCCAACAGCTTTTATAACATGTAACTACATACTGCTCCTGTTTATGTATCTATTCATTCAACATAAGTCAGAACAATATTAACTACGCTACACACGCACTATATCTATTCATAACTTTACATTTCTTAAAATATATTTACTCTTGTTAACTTATAAACACACAAAATAACACATGTAGCACAGGCGTCTCATAAGAAGTGGAATTTTTTCGTGGCACCACACACCCTACCATACCGTAATGGCAGGCGCCAACCTCTCAGAATTAATGACACGAACTACTAGGACTTCTGTTTTAGCGGTATTTCAATCCAAAATTCTGTTCTTCCCTGCGTTGATTTAAACTTTAATATGCCTCCGTGTTCGCGCGCGATTATTTGGTAGCTAATCGACAGTCCAAGTCCCGTGCCTTTACCGACAGGCTTAGTCGTAAAAAATGGGTTAAAAATGTTTGGCTGCGCCGATTCAGGTATGCCCTCTCCATTATCGGTAATGGTGATAATAACTCGTCCCTTTTCTTCTAAATAAGTGCCAATTTCAATTCTGGGATTAGCAGGGCTACTTGCCGTTTCCAAAGCATCAATGGCGTTGGAGACTATATTCATAAACACTTGATTAAGCTGCCCAGCGTAGCACTCCACTTCTGGCAAGTTGCCATAGTTTTTGACAATTTCAATCTCTCTATTGGCTTTAGTTTTCAGACGACTTTTTAGAATCAGTAGGGTAGAATCAAGACCTTCATGGATATTAACTGCTTTCATTTCCGCTTCGTCAAGACGCGAAAAACTACGCAAAGATAAGACAATCTCGCGAATCCGCTCGGCTCCAAGCTTCATGGAGGAGAGCATAAGTGGTAAATCAGTAATAATGTATTGATAGTCAATCTCCTCCATTTGCTCTAGCAGTTCTGGCGAGGGGTTAGGATAAACTTGCTGGTAACATTCTAGTAACCTCATTAGGTCTTGAATGTATTCATTGGTATGAGTTAGGTTGCCATAGATAAAATTGACCGGATTATTTATTTCGTGGGCGATCCCCGCCACCAGTTGCCCCAGAGCTGACATTTTCTCGCTTTGAATTAATTGGCTTTGAGTGTGTTGCAATTCTTGCAAGGTAGCTTCTAACTGCTGGGCTTTTTGTTTCAAAAGAGTTTCCGAAGCTTGCAAGGCTTCAGTGGCCGCTTTGCGCTCCGTCACGTCTTCAATCACGGCCAGTAGACCAATAACTTTACTCTCCCTGTCGTGCAGAGGTATGTTGCTGATATCTAACCAAGTCAGCTTTTCCCCTTCCTGTCGTGATTTGAGAAGATGCAGCTTCGCTTGATTCGAGTCCATCACGCGGGCATCCCAAAGACGGAAAAAATCTGCCTCAAATTGGTTCCAAGCTAAATCGTAGTCAGTTTTGCCAATAATCTGGCTAGGCACTGCTACTCCTGCCATTACGGCTAACTGCTGGTTGCAGCCCAAGTAGACTGAGTTACAGTCTTTCCAGCCAATAGCTTGGGGCATGACATCGATGACTTGTTGCAAAAAAGCTTTCGAGTGGCGCAACTCTTCTTCAATATTTTTAAGCTGCGTTATGTCGCGAAAGAACCAAATCCGCCCGTAGTGAATATCTTGCGAATAAATAGGAGTGGTGTATCGATCTAAAGTGCGACCGTCGTTAAGGACAATTTCGTCTCGACTGACCATTTCTTTATGCTGGTAGAGATAATCTACTTTCTCCAAAAATTCTTGACCATTGAGAGGTTTGGTAAGGACTAGCTCTAACATTTTACGGTCATCACCTTCTTGAACTAAAGATTCGGGAATTTGCCAAATTTCGTAGAATTTTTGGTTGTAAAAAACTACTTGATTGTTTTCATCAACGACTAAAATCCCGTCCACCCCCGCTTCCTGCTGGGCTTTTAAAAAAGCGTTACTGCGATTCAAGGCCGCTATTATTTCTTGACGTTCTGTGGCTTTAGCGGCTAAGTCATCATTGGCTTTAGACAGTTCAAGGGTGCGCTCTACTACTAAAAACTCTAACTCAGTATTGAGGGTTTTGAGTTCCTTGTTGGCTACTTCTAATCTTTCCTGTGCCTGATTTAATAAAAGCGGAGCATCGACTAGAAAAGAAAAGTAGCGGCGCAGAGCAATATAGGTAATGGCCACACTGGCGGTCATTAAATCGACCCCGACTTGAAATTTAAGTAAGAGTGGGGAGTGTTGACTACTCATCATCAACACGTGTCCCCCGTGCCCAAGGGCGCAACTGAAGAAAACTAAGATGGTGGCCAGCACCAGCGAATTTTTCTGCTCTCCGCGCAGGAAAGGCAGCAGGATTAAAAAAGCAATGATGAAGTAACACAGCGAGATGATGCTGTTAGTTGCAATTAGTAGTTCGTTTAACATTTAAATAACCGTAAAATTACTGACATAAAATAACTGAAGCCTTTGGCAGCAAAATTTCTTAATCTTAGGATACCCAAGTCATAACCCCTAATCACGACTAATTAATTTTAAGTATCTTGCGGGATCAAGTCCGAAAATACTAACTTGTAATGTTACAAAGCCAAAGTTCAAAACCCTTGTCAGGGTGCAAGTAAGTAAAGTCTCAAATTAGAATGTTTGTGCTTTGCGGTTCGATATACCAACATTATTTTTTACAATTCAATTACGAATGCCATAGCATTAATATATGTATTAAGTAAGCGGCGCCAACTTCTCTCTGTATCCGAACAGTCTCTGTGGTAATTATTATTACTTTAAAAATTTTGTTTTAATTCATGACAGCACAGGCGAGACGCCTATGCTACATTTATGTTTCTAGATGCACGTTTTGTAATAGAGTAAATAGATTACTTGTATGGGCGCCAACAAAGAACGAAGGTGGCGCGTAGGGAATCGAAATGTCACAAAATTTTAGAAGTCAGGCTATTACTCAAGGGGTGCAGCGTTCGCCAAACCGCGCAATGCTCCGCGCTACGGGTTTTCAGGATGAGGATTTTAATAAGGCGATAGTTGGTGTTGCTAATGCCTACAGTACCATTACCCCTTGTAACATGGGGTTGAATGATTTGGCGGTACGCGCACAGGATGGTATTCGTGCCAGTGGTGGAATGCCGCAGGTGTTCGGTACGATTACCGTTAGCGATGGTATTTCTATGGGAACTGAGGGGATGAAATATTCCCTGGTCTCGCGCGAGGTTATTGCTGACTCTATCGAAACCGCTTGTAACGGTGAGAGTATGGACGGAGTACTCACTATTGGCGGTTGCGATAAAAATATGCCCGGTTCGATGATAGCTATTGCTCGCATGAATATCCCGGCTATTTTTGTTTACGGTGGTACGATTAAACCTGGTAGTTATAGAGAATGTGACTTAACAGTTGTTAGTTCGTTTGAAGCTGTCGGCGCCTTTAAAGCTGGTAAAATTCCCGAAAGCGAATTAATGGAGATTGAAAAACGTGCTTGTCCAGGCGCCGGTTCGTGTGGTGGTATGTATACAGCAAATACCATGTCTTCAGCGTTTGAAGCAATGGGAATGAGCTTACCTTATTCTTCTACAATGTCCGCCGAAGATGCGGAAAAAGCCGAAAGTGCTGAAAAGTCTGGTTACGTTTTAGTAGAAGCAATTAAACAACAGCTTTTACCTCGCCATATCATTACCCGTAAATCTATCGAAAACGCAATTTCGGTAATTATGGCAATTGGTGGTTCTACCAATGCAGTACTACATTTTCTCGCTATCGCCCACGCTGCGGAAGTACCTTTAGTATTAGATGACTTTGAAACTATTCGCGCACGTGTACCTGTACTATGCGATTTAAAACCCAGTGGTCGCTATGTAGCAACAGATTTACATCGCGCAGGTGGCATTCCTCAAGTTATGAAAATGCTACTAGACCATGATTTATTACATAGCGATTGTATTACCATTACCGGGCAAACAGTAGCAGAAGTTCTCAAAGATATTCCTTCTGAACCACCTGCAAATCAAGATATTATCCGTCCTTGGTCAAAGCCAATGTACGCACAAGGACATTTAGCGATTTTAAAAGGTAACTTAGCAACAGAAGGCGCCGTTGCGAAAATTACAGGTGTAAAAATACCGCAAATAACAGGTTCAGCGCGCGTATTTGAATCTGAAGAAGAATGTTTAAATGCTATCCTTGCCGATAAAATTAAACCAGGTGATATATTAGTTATCCGCTACGAAGGTCCGAAAGGTGGCCCCGGAATGCGCGAAATGCTTGCTCCCACTTCCGCTATTATTGGCGCCGGTTTAGGTGACTCGGTAGGATTAATTACCGATGGTCGCTTCTCTGGTGGTACCTATGGCATGGTCGTTGGACACGTGGCGCCTGAAGCAGCAGTCGGCGGTACAATTGCACTGGTAAAAGAAGGTGATAGTATTACTATCGATTCACCCGCGCGGTTATTGCAGTTGAATATATCTGAAGAAGAACTAGCCTCCCGTCGCGCAAATTGGAAACCAAAACCACCACGCTATACAAAAGGTACCTTGGCTAAATATGCCAAATTAGTTGCTTCGAGTAGTTTGGGCGCCGTAACTGATTTAAATTTGTTTGAAGGTTAACAGTTAAAAGTTAGAAGTTAGGAGTTAAGATTTAGGAGTTAGAGAAGGTACAAACTGTCATTCTGAGCGCGGCGAAGAATCTCTAAGGTTTCGATAATTTATAGAGATGCTTCACTACGTTCAGCATGACATGGAAAAAAACTTCTGAGTGACATCCTTTGGCTTGATGACTTAAACCATAAATTTTTTATTTTTACTTTTATCTTGATTTTAAAAAAGATATTTACTGCTAACTTGATTTATAAGTAATTTCAAAAGTTTCCCTAAAATTGTGTAATCTGTAGTTTGACTCCAGAATCTAGTTTAGGTACTGTAAAATATTGAAGTTTTTCGCCTAATTCGGGTGTTTGTGTCTTCTCTACTGTTGGACATTCTCTAAAAAACGAACCTGGGTCATTAAGTATTTCTTGCGCGTCAATTCTACGGCATTGGTCTTCGCGTACTATAGATATTGAGCTTGCTGATTGATTAAAAGTGTCTGTTTGCTCTATGCGATTACCCCACTTACTATCAATTGTCGCTGGTTGTGTCGTCAATATCCCAGCTTGATTATATTCTGGTGTTTGCTCAGTACTTAGCATTCTCTCGTTCTGTGCAAAAGCGCGCGGTGTTACTATATTTAGCGCTACACCTGTTACAATGCCTATCATCAACGATTTCTTTAACATAGATTTAAGCTTTGATTCCTATTGCCTATATTAACGAGTATAGCTATAGGGCATCACAAATGTAAGTGGGATTGTTGTTAATAGATATAGAAATTTTAGTTGAAATTTTATTTGTGATAATAAGTAAAACTGCTGTTAAGTGGAGTTTATTATTTATTTATTTGCCGTAAGAATACTTATTAACTTCTAAATACAAATGCTCAAACTTTTCTTATGGGGTGGGCATCCCGAACCACCCCGTGTTTAGAATGGGCATCCTTGCCCATTCGATAAGAATCAACAATTAATGCCAAGCAGGATGTGCTAGGAGTGAGGCTATTACACGCACACCACGAAGCTGGTTTGATAGGGGCAAATGACCTTTCGGCGCCTTAATCAAATCCCATACAAACTCATTCGGGTATCTTGTCCAGTTATTACCAGATTTCCAGCCAATTTTTGTCCAGAGGTTATCCCAGTTTTTACCGAGAGAAAGCCAAATTTCACGCTGTACCGAAAAACCAAATTTTCCTTCCGAGTGAATAAGCCATAACTGATTTATGGTTTGTAAATCGGTTATAGGAAAACTTTCTACCTCAGTAAAATATAACCACTTACGTGCGCTCGCACCAGAACCCGCAAGTTCGCACATCTTTTGCATTGTCATTTTGTCGGCAGCTTGAAAATCCTGAACAGCTAGTAACTGTTGTAAAGGACTATAATCTATACCACATTCTGATTTTAGTGGTACTACACCAGTGGGAAAATACGTTTGTAAAAATTCTCTAGCTTTGCCATATTCAGAATTAAACAATATTTGATATACTTTGCCATCTACCAAACTAACTGGAGTCTGGCGCCGATTATATAAAAATTCCATTAATATATCGAATCCATTATCACCGCGACTAACTAACTGGGGAATCAGCTGTTGTTGAGCTTGAAAAGACCCATCAATTAACTGGACACGGAGTGAATCAATATCACTTGGATAGCTTGATAAAATCATTGGGTCTGTGGTCATGCAATTTCTCTGAAAAATACAGCAAGTACGCTTATCAATAATAATCCGGCAATTTTTAGCTCATACCCGATATTATCAAAATTATTTACTGCATGTTTTAGCACGATTGTAAAGGGGTATAATCGAAAAACGGCAGCTTGATTTTTAGTCAAAAGCTTTCTGGCTTTTGCTGGTGGAATCGGGTGTAAAGGTCGTTGAGTTGAATCAATAACAAAAACATAATTTTGTGACATCGCTGTCTCTCCCTTTTGAAGGGGTAATGTTTGCCTCGGTAATGTTAGATGAGCTTTTTTGACCAGCAGCACTCCCACTTAAAACAGTCGTAGTTAGGCTATTAAACCTTCGCTTAACTACTGATAACAGTTGCCTGAAACTGGCGGTAATTTCAGGGTGTATTGACCCACCTAACGTAGTCTTTATTTCAAGACTGAACCTGCATCCTACCAACTAGTAAGCTTTGATAATTGTAGGTATTATCAAAGCTTACTAGTGTTTTGGGTAAGAGTGCGTTTCTAACATAGCAAACTCTTGCTCACTCACCCGAATTGCTATTCCGCGTTTTTGGGTCATTTTCTGGTATTTTGCTATATACCTAAGAGCCTACACTAATCAGGCGCCCTTTATAGAGCAGAAATTACAAATACTTAACATTCATATAGTCAATGATTAGTAGTACATATGAATGTGTCAGCTAGAATTAACAATTTATTTGAACTTGCTATATAATTCGTACATTGCGATTGGAGTTTGCATAGCACAAATGCATTACTGGAATCGGCTCTGATAAATCGGCGCCTCATTGATGTGAAAATAGAACAGGAAAATCTGCGGAACCAGACGTGTTTGTTTGATAGACCCGAACCTACTAACGGGTTATATTGTGTTGCGGCAAAAATTTAGGAGTGTTGTAATGTACGAAAAGCTTACCCCACCTACGACGGGAGAAAAGGTTACTTTTAAAAACGGTGAACCAGTGGTTCCAGACAATCCAATTATACCGTTTATTCGAGGGGATGGTACGGGGGTCGATATTTGGCCAGCGACTCAGAAAGTTTTAGATGCAGCAGTTGAAACCGCATATAAAGGTAAACGTCAGATTAGCTGGTTTAAAGTTTATGCAGGTGACGAAGCTTGTGATTTATATGGTACATATCAGTATTTACCTCAAGATACTTTAACTGCAATTAAAGAATATGGTTTAGCAATTAAAGGTCCTCTTACTACTCCTGTTGGGGGTGGTATTCGCTCTTTAAATGTGGCTTTACGTCAAATTTTTGACCTTTATGCTTGTGTACGTCCTTGTCGCTATTATGCTGGGACACCATCTCCTCACAAGAACCCTGAAAAGCTAGATGTAATTGTTTACCGTGAAAACACTGAAGATATTTATTTAGGTATTGAGTGGAAACAAGGTGATGAAATTGGCACCAGGTTAATCAAGCTTCTGAACGAAGAACTAATACCAGCGACTCCCGAACACGGTAAAAAGCAAATCCCTCTTGATTCGGGTATTGGTATCAAACCAATTAGTAAAACTGGTTCGCAGCGTTTAGTTCGACGCGCTATTAAACACGCTTTAACGTTACCAAAACAAAAGCAGATGGTGACTTTGGTGCATAAGGGTAATATTATGAAGTACACCGAAGGCGCCTTTCGTGACTGGGGTTATGAATTAGCTACGAGTGAGTTTCGTAACGAGTGTGTTACTGAGCGCGAATCATGGATTTTGGAAAATAAAGAAAAGAATCCTAATATTACGTTAGAAGAAAACGCGCACATGATAGACCCTGGATATGATGCGCTCACACCAGATAAGAAAGCGCAAATAGTCAAGGAAGTTGAAACAGTTCTTAATCAAATTTGGAATACTCACGGTGCAGGCAAGTGGAAAGATAAAATTATGGTCAACGACCGCATCGCTGACAGCATCTTCCAGCAAATTCAAACTCGTCCCGATGAGTATTCGATTTTGGCAACAATGAACCTCAATGGTGACTACTTGTCTGATGCTGCTGCTGCCATAGTTGGTGGTTTGGGTATGGGACCTGGCGCTAATATTGGTGATGCGTGTGCGGTATTTGAAGCAACCCACGGTACGGCGCCGAAACATGCTGGTTTAGACAGAATTAACCCTGGTTCAGTTATACTATCTGGGGTAATGATGCTTGAGTATATGGGTTGGCAAGAAGCTGCTGACTTAATTAAAAAGGGACTAGGAGATGCCATTGCTTCGGGTCAAGTTACCTACGACTTAGCACGGTTAATGGAACCCGCCGTTGAACCTCTCAAATGTTCCGAATTTGCCGACGCAATAATCAAAAGGTTCAATTAATAATTTTTTAAATAACTAGGGTAAAGGGTCAAAGGTGTGAAAACGTTATACAGCAAAGGTTTTCACTTACTCTTTAACTTTACCCTAACTTAAATCATTACTTTAGATTTTTACATTTCAACCTTGCGGTCGAATAAACATCTTTATAAATACTACGTGTGGATGGTGATTTTAGCGTGAAGTAGTCGTTATTATTACCCATAGTCATTCTAGACAACTAACTTTCAGCTGACTAAATATATTCAGCTAACTTCTCTTGAAATTAAGAAAACCTCTAACTGATAGGTACTTTATAGCAAATTGATAAAAGTCTAAATAATTATGGACATTAGAAACATGACGACTACCACACCTACCCGAGGACAAATAGAACGTACACTTTCACAGCGCATTCAAGGTTTCTATCGGGAACAGCTGGGGCATCAACCAAGTAAAGTTACTTGTCAGTTAAATGACCACAATTTGGTAATTGTAATCGAAGATTCTATAACACCACCGGAACAATTACTAGCACAACAAGGCCATCAAGAATTAGCAGAACAGGTTCGTTCCGATTTAGACGAAGCAATTCGGCCCCAGCTAAAAGACATAGTGCAGGAAATTTTGAACGTTGATGTGGTTGAGGTGCTTAGTGACGCTAAGTTAGAGACTGGACGTACTGGTATGATTGTAATCTTAAGCGACCTACCCAACTTTCGGGTTCCTTCTGCTAACGCAAAGCTCCGGAGACGGGATGGAAATAATCGACACGAAGAAGAATCAAACTAAGCGATTATTATTCCAAGCACGAATTAAGGCTTGCGTGAGGATTGAGTTTTTTATTCAGGTGTTGATGTATCATTAATTCAAAGTCCTCAATCATAAAAGGCTTTGAAAGATAATCATCAAAACCAGCGAATAAAATACGCTCTCGATCCTCCGCTGACGCTAAGGCCGTAACAGCGACAACAGGTATATGATAAGTCAAAGGCTCCCGCTTCAGAAGCTCTACTATATCAATACCGCTTAAACCAGGTAATAAAACATCCAACAATATCAAATCAGGTTGATGCTCTTTAGCTAAAACAACAGCACTATCGCTATCTTGCAAGCAAATAGACCTGCACCCAACACCTTCTATTGCATATCTCATCAGCACTAGATTATCTTCATTGTCTTCCACCACTAAAATTAGGGGTGACATGAAGTTCTGCACCTTGTTTTGATTCATAAACTCACGCGCCAGTTCCATTTTGTCTCCAAAAGACTAACTTTGGGTACTTTGAAAAGCCAAAAGATCGCAAGGCGCCCAGAGAACGGAAAAAACTGCGCTCATACTAGACTGGCTCGCGCTCAACAATGATTAGTCTGGTTGTCTTTGCTCACATGCAAGACTGAGGAAAGAACTTCTCAAATAGAGCGACCGCGAATACACTTCTTAGATTATAGAAAAAATAGCTGAAAATGATATCAGTATTATTCTAAAATCTTCATAAATTTAATTATTTTTTAAAAATAATGCAAGTAGGCTCACAAATTAAATGATTTTTTGTAACGAAAGTTACTATAATCCTGAAAATAGCAACCCTAAATGCGTGCCTGATGATTATATGCCCTGAAGCAAAACCATCAAATAAGCAAATTTAACTATTCAATAATTCTATATATATGTACTACCAATCGCGTAGGTTGGCTTTTGCGACAGCGCAACCCAACAAAACCTCTTGACATAACTTGTAGCATAAATGTAGTATATAATATAGAAACAAACTAAAGGAGGAAAACAATGCAAGCAGCTTACTTAACAATCAACCAACCGCGTCAAAACACTTCATACACCAATCAAGTAAGTAAACTAGCCATTGTTTTCCAATATGAGCGAACATCGTTTGGGGCAGATAGTAATAGAGCGTCCACGTAACGGAAGAAGAATAAGTCAAAAGAAAGTAACAGGTTATAAAAAGTTTCTCAACCAAATTACGCAAGAAGCAAGCGAAGACGGATTATTTAGCCATTACTTGATAAAAAACAAGTGGCGTACAAAATATTTTTCTGATAACTTATCGCCATTAGAACGCTGGTTAAAATCCAAAGTTGGGCAACCTTGGGATAGTATATACAGCGAATTGTGTCAGAAAATAGAAACCAAGACGCTTGCGGGGCAACACCTGATATCTCATCTATGGCAAATGGTAGAGCGTCATGTAATATTTATTGATGGACTACCGTATTCTCGACAAAATTTATACCACGCTTATCCTCTAGGAAAATGGAAAGAAGCATTATACGTCCATCCTGAAACAGGCATTCTTTCTTTAGCAAAACGACTTCCAAAAGCTTCCAGGAAAAAACCTGATGATTTGGTAGTAATAGATAAATACAAAGAGTACCGTAAGATAAACGAATTGTGGTATCTGCTTACTTTCGATATTCCATGCGGCGCCATAGATAAGAAATTGCATTTAGAAATTAGAAACATAGACGGAAGCATTTACATAGCTCGCAGGCGCCAGTGTAACAAAAAAGAAATCAAACGGATTTTGCAACAGTTGGAATAATCCCACTAAGGGGGATCAAAACTAAATAGGAACTAAATAAATGTCATACAAAACAGTAGAAATACTCGAACAACTCAAAGCCTTATCCGCACTCGAAACAACCGAACTAGTTCAGGAAATTAAAGATACATTCAATCTATATACTGCACCTAGTTTCACAAATTGTTTCCCCATACCTCTAGTAAATTACAACATAGAGGCGCCCTTTGA
The DNA here is from genome assembly GCF_000331305.1 of Calothrix sp. PCC 7103. Lineage (GTDB taxonomy): Bacteria > Cyanobacteriota > Cyanobacteriia > Cyanobacteriales > Nostocaceae > Dulcicalothrix. The sequence goes on from NZ_KB217478.1 coordinate 5,231,771, forward strand.
ATTTGATGTAGTTCTCGAAGCGGCACCTGCTGATAAAAAAATATCAGTATTAAAGGCAGTGCGTCAAATTACAGATTTAGGTTTAAAAGAAGCAAAACACTTTGTGGAGTCACTACCAAAAACAATTGAATTTGGAATTAGCAAACCATTAGCTGAAAATATTAAAAAGCAACTTGAAGATGCAGGCGCCACTATTTCAATCAGATAATGAGCATAAAACTAACATACCACTCATTAAATGATATTGAAAACTTGGTAACAGCATTTGATAACTGCACATTAAAAAGCAGCGAATGGAATCATGCAGCGCACTTAACGGTTGCACTATGGTATCTCAAAAAGTCTGATCAATATGCAACAAAACGCATTCGTGAAGGAATTCAAAAATATAATACAGCGATAGGTATTCAAATTACTCGAAACAGTGGTTATCACGAAACCATCACTTTATTTTGGATTCATATAGTGCAAGAATTCATATCAGTTGCAGAGGAAAAATCAATATTACAACTAGCTAACGAGTTAGTTAGTAAATATCATCCAAACCTTCCTCTGCAATACTATAGCCGAGAATTACTAATGTCGTGGCAAGCGCGCGTGAATTGGGTTGAACCAGATTTAAAACCTTATTAAATAGAGAAGGTGTAAATGTGAAATGACAAACATATCAGCAAAATTAGTCCAAACGCTACGCAATAAAACAAATGCTGGAATGATGGACTGTAAAGAAGCATTAATTGCCTGTAACGGTGATATTATTAAAGCTGAAGACTGGTTAAGAAAAAAGGGTATAACTTCAGCAGGAAGTAAAGGAGAGCGTACTACGGCAGAAGGGGTAATAGGTAGCTATATACACACAGGTGGAAAAGTTGGTGTATTAGTAGAAGTTAACTGCGAAACAGATTTTGTCGCACGTACAGAAGAATTTCAAAACCTTGTACGTAACATTGCAATGCAAATCGCAGCATCTCCAGATGTCGAGTATGTGAAAGTCGAAGATATTCCTGCTGATGTAGTAGAAAAAGAAAAATCTATTGCAATGGGACGCGATGACTTAGCAAACAAGCCAGAAAATATTAGAGCCAAAATTGTTACAGGGAGAATTGAGAAGCTATTAAAAGAAATGTGCTTACTCAACCAACCTTACGCGCGCGACCCTAATATAATAATTGAGGAACTAATCAAGCAAAACATCGCCAAACTAGGAGAAAACATCCAAGTCAAACGCTTTGTACGTTTTGTATTAGGTGAAATCCCAAGCTAATAGTAGGGTGGGGCTATGCCCTACCTACTACGTTTGTTTTATTTTCCACAAATAACTAGAAACCAAATTAGTCACAATATGAGCAACAATAGGCACAAGTAAATTACCGCTAATCAAAGCGCTATAACCAAAAACAAATCCAACAACAGTAGCCCATGCAACATAAGGCCATTGCTGCGGCCCACTCAAATGTAAAACTCCAAAACTAATACTAGAAACAAACACAGCCAAATGACTGGCGCCTAAAGCAGGTAATAACACCCCACGAAATAATAATTCTTCGCTTAACCCAGGTAACAAACCTAACCAAATCAAATCAGGTAAAGCCAAAGGTTTTAAAACTATTTCTAGATAATAATCAGCACTGCGACGATAATCAGGACTAAAGCGATAAGCAACACCACTCAAAGCAGTAATTGCTAATCCTAAAATAATACCTGCTCCAAACGCTGCTTCATCCCAACGCCAAGCCATAAGTGGAACATTAGCAAATTGTAAGCAGAGTTTAGCAACTATCCATAGAATAATTGCCGTCACCCCCATTGCTATCAGCACTTGGGTGCGAGTTAAAAATGGAATTTCTGGTTCTTGGTTTTGCTGTTGCGCCACGAGTAATTTATTTAATAGTTAAGAGTTAGGAGGGGCGGATTTAGCTGTATCTTGGTAAATAATGGAAGATTTGGGTTAACCCGCCCGTACAGGAGTTAATTATATATTTAATAATCTTAGTGGTGCGATTGTTGAAGTCAGTACAGAAGGATTAACGCCTGCTTTATGTGCTGCTATCACTCCTACTGCTTCTAAATATGAACGTACCTGTAATGATTTTACCCCTAGTGGTTGAGATAAAACTTTAGAATGTGTTTCGTTTTCTTCTATTGTAACAATTAAAGACTTTTGGCTCAAACTTAGTATTGCACTACTACCGCAAGCAGTCGCAGGTACAATTACAGCATCTACTTGATTTGCCCAAATATCATTTGGTTCATTCATATAGCCATGCTTATCTTTAACAATAAACTGCGGCGCCTTATTCAAGCCAACTAACACGCTTGGAAGAAAAGTATAACCTATTTCTTCGGCCGCCGAACGTGGAGACAAATTTATATCTAAAGGAGGAGGCAAAAAAGCAGGTGCATGGGCACACGGTACCTCAAACTCCCGCACAATCAAATGACTAATCACCGCTTCGGCGCCAGCTATTAAGTCAACACCCTTACCCAAACGGTAATTTCTATCAGCCTCGGAATCAACTTCATCAGGAAACCGTGCCACAACAGCTATAGCTGAGGCGCCTACCTTATTTATCAAAGTATCTGCTGCCCGTAATAAACTATCAGCATTACCAATAGTTCCCCAACTGGCACCAGACTCCGAAGTACGTAATTCTACATTCAACGGCGCATCTGTCACTACATAATCAGTCACCGTAATTCCCAAAGTCGCCCTAGCAGCATCAACCGCTTGTAACTGTCTTAATCTTAAATCTGGCTCAATACCCTGATCTAAAAGCAAACCTATCTTATTATTATGAACCGGACGTAACCCCCAATCACCCGCCGCAAATCTATCAAGTCCATACCCTTCAACATACAACGCATTGGGAATATTCCAATACAACATGGCGCCGTTCATCACATTAGGGTGCGTAATAAGTTTATCTACAACCTGTGCCAAAGTCTTTACCACAGGTAACGCATCACCCGCATATCCGCCAATCGCGGCGCCGATGCCAGTAGGTATAATTAAAATTGCTGTATATGGACGCATGTAATAGACACTTAAAACCGAGTTTCTTCAACATACCAAAAGAAACCTGGATTATCTAATTTTGTTTCAAGTGTCTCAACTCGGTAGATAGTCGCTTGACATGACTTAGACAATAAAAACAAAGTAGATGCATCAAACCCATACCAGCCATTGCCCCCATAACATAAGGAATAGATGGTCTACTAAATAAACTTATTCCAAAAGAAGCGCTAACGATGATAATTTGGATATTGATAGCAATTTGAAAAACTTCAGGTGATTTGACAAGCATTTGCCTTAATGTAAAGCCAATATATAAAAGCCCTACTGAAAAGCACAACCTAAAAAAAATTAATAATACATCAACTTTCCTACTTATGGTGGCGGGCAGGGATGCCCGCTCCACAAGAGTATATGATTTCTAGGGTTGTTTTGTTACTACTGCTTCAATTTTGGCTTTTTGTTGTTCGGTATCTACAGAGGTTATTGCCCAGCGTAGGGGTTCACCTTGTTTCTTCAGTTCGGTTTCTACGGCTTTTTGTAGTTCGGTTGGGGTTTCTTGTAGATCGATTTCGGCACTGATGAAATGTGTTGTCATAGCTTTGTGTCCAGATTTGTCTATAAATATAACTGGAAATATAACTGGCGCCGGGGCGGGTTTACAATTATTTTTCGTTTCATTGTGATGCTGCGGTATTTACTGCTTTGCTCATCCGGTTTACCTCACTGACTGTATGCATGGAATTGGCACAATAGGGACATATGCAACAAAGATTAATGAAGCCGCAGCAATCGAGGGATTATTTAGATATGGCTATTATTCGCTCTTCTCGTCTAGGTGATATTCAAGCAATGCGTCGCGCAATGGATTCTATGTTTGGAGATATGATGGTACGTCAACCACAAATGGTAGCTTTCAGACCAGCGGTTGAAATGGAAGATACTGATGGAGCTTTGGTTTTACGCGCGCAAATTCCTGGTATTGATGCAAGAGATTTAGATATTCGTGTTACAAAGCAAGCGGTTGTTATCTCTGGTGAAAAGAGCGACAACAATCAAACTGAGAAGATTGGTTATTTCCGTTCTGAGTTTACTTATGGCAAGTTCCAACGGGTAATTCAATTGCCTGTTGCAGTTGAAAACGATAAGGTTCAAGCTGAGTATAAGAATGGTATTTTGTCTTTGACATTACCTAAAGCAAGCGCTGCACGTAATCAAGCTGTAAAGATTAACTTGTTAGATAATACTGCCTCAGAGGCGCCTGCGATTCAAGAAGCAGAACCTATAGCAGTTGAAGAAGTTCAACCTATTCAAGAGAAAAGCGAAGTCGTAGCTACTGAAGTTGCTCAACCTACTCAAATGGCTGAAGAACTCCAAGATGTTTGGGCAGCGTAATCAAGATTCTGATTATTGCATTGTATGGTTCTATTGCTGACATAATTTAAATTAATCCATTGTAGAGACGTTACATGTAACGTCTCTACATTTATTTATGTTATGCCATCAACCATCCGTTACATCCGTTGCATCCGTTGCCAAGGCTATTTCCCAAATTGTTGTTGATACACAACTTCTTCCTGGTCAGTTACAATTTTCAAGTCAGAACGAGGATAAGACACACACAATAGGGCATAACCCTGTTTCTGTAACTCAGGACTAATGCCCATACCCTCACTTTGGTCTACTGTGCCACCGTTGGTAATTTTTGCTGCACATGTAGTGCAAACACCTGCATGACATGAAGCAGGTAGTTCTAAACCAGCTTTTTCTGCTACTGCCAATACTGTTTCGTTTTCGGGTACTTGGATGGTGAGAGTTTTACCCTGATGGTTAAGTTCAACGGTATATGTTTGTGTCATATGGAAATTTGATAATAACGCTGCAATAGACAAACGCAATATTTTAACTCAAAAAACTGTATACTACCAAATTTGTAGCTATATTTATCCCTAGCAATAATTGGCGATACAGTGATTATTATAAGCTAGGAGCTTACAAACACTTATAAATTTGACTGTCACCGCTAAAAAGTTCGATTGATACTTGGAGAGCAGAATGCTGGAATCATACCGCAAACACGTTGAAGAAAGAGCAGCACTAGGAATTCCCCCGCTGCCATTAGATGCAAAACAAACATCAGAACTGTGCGAACTACTTAAAAATCCACCTGCGGGTGAGGAACAGACATTACTGCATTTATTACGCGACCGAGTACCACCCGGTGTTGACCCTGCTGCTTATGTTAAAGCTGGTTTTCTCACGGGTATTGCTAAGGAAGAAATTACAAGTCCTTTGGTTTCCCCGATAGAAGCGGTTGAGTTATTAGGTACAATGATGGGCGGTTACAATGTTCAATCGCTTATCGATTTGTTACAAGTCCCTACCGTTTCAGTATCTACGTCCTCGGAAACTCCTTTAGTAATGGGGGGACAAGGTAAGGAACCTATCGCTGCATACGCTGCTGCGGCTTTGAGTAAGATATTGCTCGTATATGATGCATTCCATGATGTTATCGAATTATCTAAGACAAATCCTTTTGCGAAGCGAGTTGTAGACTCATGGGCAGAAGCGGAATGGTTTACTAGTCGCGCGCAGTTACCAGAATTTATTAACGTCACTGTCTTTAAAGTTTCTGGTGAAACCAATACTGATGATTTATCACCAGCACAACACGCTACAACTCGTCCCGATATTCCTTTACACGCATTGGCAATGTTGGAAACTCGGCAACCAGGAAGTTTAGAGACTATTGTCGAACTTAAGAAAAAAGGACACCCCATTGCTTACGTTGGAGATGTAGTAGGTACAGGTTCTTCACGAAAGTCAGCTATCAACTCGGTGTTATGGCATATTGGTCAAGATATTCCTTTTGTGCCAAATAAGCGCGCAGGTGGATATGTACTTGGTGGGACTATTGCCCCTATTTTCTTTAATACCGCAGAAGATGCAGGCGCCTTGCCAATAAACTGCGATGTCACAAAAATGGAAACAGGGATGGTAATTACTATATATCCTTACAAAGGAGAAATTACCAACGAAGCTGGAGAAGTTATTTCAACATTCCAATTAAGACCCGACACTATTTTAGATGAAGTACGCGCGGGTGGACGTATACCTTTACTTATCGGACGCACCCTCACTGATAAAACGCGCGTTGCTCTAGGTTTAGAAGCAAGCAAATTATTTACCCGTCCTCAACAACCTGCTGACACAGGCAAAGGTTACACATTAGCACAAAAAATGGTGGGTAAAGCTTGCGGTTTACCAGGGGTTCGTCCTGAGACATCATGCGAACCTATTATGGGAACCGTTGGTTCCCAAGATACCACAGGACCAATGACGCGCGATGAACTCAAAGAACTCGCATGTCTAGGTTTTAGCGCTGACCTAGTAATGCAAAGCTTCTGTCATACTGCTGCATATCCCAAACCAGTAGATATCAAAACGCATAAAGAACTCCCCGACTTTATCGCTCAACGTGGAGGTGTAGCATTACGTCCTGGTGATGGTATTATCCACTCATGGTTAAACCGAATGTTATTACCCGACACAGTAGGAACAGGTGGAGACTCACATACACGCTTCCCTCTTGGTATTTCCTTTCCCGCAGGTTCTGGGTTAGTTGCATTTGCAGCAGCTTTAGGTGTAATGCCTTTAGATATGCCAGAGTCAGTATTAGTACGCTTCAAAGGAGAATTACAACCAGGTGTTACACTACGCGATGTTGTAAATGCGATTCCCTATGTAGCGATTCAAAAAGGTTTACTAACAGTCGAGAAAAAGAATAAGAAGAACATTTACGCTGGAAAGATATTGGAAATTGAAGGTTTGCCAGACTTAAAAGTCGAGCAAGCATTTGAACTAACCGACGCTTCTGCCGAGCGTTCCTGTGCTGGTTGTACAATTAAACTCAGTGTAGAAACAGTTTCCGAATATATTCGCTCGAACGTGGCACTGCTAAAAAACATGGTTGCGCGCGGTTACGGTGATGCTAGAACCATCATGCGCCGTGTTGCCAAAATGGAAGAATGGTTAGCAAACCCTGTATTAATGGAAGCAGATGCAGATGCAGAATATGCGGAGATTATCGAGATAGACTTGAACGAAATTAAAGAACCAATTGTAGCGGCGCCTAATGACCCTGATAACGTTAAATTACTATCAGAAGTAGCAGGCGACCCAGTACAAGAAGTATTCGTTGGTTCGTGTATGACCAATATTGGACATTACCGTGCAACTGCGAAGGTATTAGAAGGCGCCGGACAAGTATTAGCAAGGTTATGGGTGGCGCCTCCTACACGTATGGACGAAACCCAGTTGAAGAACGAAGGCGTTTACGATATTTTTGTAGCAGCAAACGCGCGGACAGAAATGCCAGGTTGTAGTTTGTGCATGGGCAACCAAGCAAGGGTGGAAGATGGAACAACAGTATTTTCCACTTCCACCAGAAACTTTAACAACCGCATGGGTAAAGATGCTCAGGTTTATTTAGGTTCCGCCGAGTTAGCTGCAGTATGCGCGCTGTTGGGTAGAATTCCTACTGTACAGGAGTATTTAGATATTGTAGGCACAAAGATTCAACCGTTTGCAGATAATTTGTACCGATACTTAAACTTTGACCAAATTACTGGTTTTGAAGATGAAGGAAGGGTGATAAGTAAAGAAGAGGAGAAGAAAATTTTGGAATTAAGCGTGAAATAGTTTTTATGTCTTGTCTTGTGGAGCGGGCGAGGACGCCCGCCCCAAGTTTTAAAGGGTTTGCAGAGGCGCCGACCTTACAAGATGCATAATTTATTTTTTGGTTTTCCCCTTTATTCTTTGATGGTTGATGATTACTCGCTTCGTTCATAAACGCTTGGGGTTGCAAACCCCAAGCTAATAGCTCAAGTCCGTTAAAACGGACTAGGTAAAATAAAATTTAATACGAAGAGATAATATCTTTGTTACGGTATAGATAATATTAATTTTAAACATTTTCCTACAACTTCACGATATTCTGTATACTCTTCTTTTGTTACTCCCCACGCGATTTTATCTGATATGCTAGGATGAGATACAGTATTTCTATTTCTCCTATCAAAAAGATTACGAATAGATATACAAATGTCGTGAGGTATAGATTTAGAAGTTAAGTAATTAACAACATCATCTGCTTCATATTTTGTTTTTTGATTAATTGTATCAAAACACATACATACTGCATGAATTTCATTTAGTAAGTGATTTAATCCTACTGAATAAGAGTTGATTTTTTCATTAAACATACGTAAGCGTGTTTGCTCTATCACATTTGAGTATTGTGTGATCAAAACAACTTCCTCATATGATAATTGAAAGTATCCTGGTTTTTCTGAGAATATAGAGATTTCCTCAAACGCATTGAAGATATGCTTAAAGCTATCGATAGTTTTGATTCTGCCAAATAAGTTAGTATATTTAAATTCATGTTGACACAGTAATGTTAATATTAAATAAGCATCTCTAGTCGATAGTTTTATCTTTGAGTCCAAAAAATTTACGAATTCTTGTAAAACCTTCTTGCTTTTAGATATTATTAATATAATCTCACGGGGCATAACATTAACTAAATCAAAGTTAAATTCATTGAAAACAGCTTCAATTTGTGCTATGTTCTCTTCCTTTGCTAAAAGCTGATTTACAGATTTTTCGTAGATTTCTCTTAAAATATCTGCTTCAATCGTTCCATCTGAGTAAATGGAAAAGTCGATACTCGAATTTTTAAGCTTTTGGAGTTCATGAAAAATATTAGCTAATTTATTTTCTGGAGTTTCATCATTTTCTTCGTCATTAAGATGATATTCAGGTGAAACTTTTTTCAAATCTTTTAATATAGTTTCTCTGTCAGGTTGATTTCCAAGCCAATAAAGTTTTGTTTTTTTATTTAATTTAACTTTTAAATGTGAATATAGCAAATCTGAAATTTGTGAGGTTAATGAATATATAATTTTTTCTCTTTGCAATTGAGTCGATTCATTACAAAAATTCACAACTATGAATATATCATCAACATAGCGAATTATTGTATGCTCATTTATAAATTCTTTATATGTAATTATTTCTGAGTCTATTAACAAATCGCTAAAAGTTAAATATAAGTAACCGATAAAACTAGAAATTATATCATTATCAGCTTGCGGAATTCCACCTTGATTATGCGATAAATAACTATAAAAAAATTTTAAATTGTCTTTAGTAGATGTTGTAAAACTTAACTCTTCTTTAATACTTGGTTTAACAGATTTATCAAGATTATCAAGTAAAGTAGGAATGGAAATATTGTCAAAAAAATTTTCTATGTCAAGCTTAATTACAAGTTTATTGTCAGAATCATTATTGATTTGTTTTCTAATTTGTTTCTTAAAATCTTTGTAGTAATTTTTATAGAATGTAGTCTCATGTTTTACTGTTAAAGAATTTTGATTGAAGAGTAGATTACCGCCATAGTAGCATTTTAAGCGTTTATTTTTAGCAGCATAAGTTTGTAAAAAATCTTGGGATAGCTTGAGTAAGTAAAGACCTATTGAGTAATACAAAACTCTTAAAGGATAAGTAATAAATTTTTGATTGCGTAGACCTAGGTAAGATTTTGGAACAACATAATCATAAAAAGCGAACTCACACTCTAGGGCATAAAAGAGAGCATTAGCAACCCGTTTATCAAAATATTCTTGAGTATTTACTATATTTGTTAAATGAGAAATACGTTTATAGTAAAACATACTAAGCGTCAAATAGTGCTTATTTTTATCCATTTGATTAATTTGAAAATCAAGTAATTTTTTTGCTTCTTGCCATAAAGTAAAATCTATAAAATTTAGTAATGACAATGTATTGTTTTTCATAAGTATAAATACTGAGATCATTGATTACAAAAGTGGAAAAGTTAAAAACATATAACATCTTATTGGTTTTGAAATAAATTGATGTAGCATACATACATTTTTTGCTAATCATCAAAGCAGATCAACAGGCTAAACTAACTAAAACCAATAAAAACTGTTAATAAATATAGTATTAATAGTTGGACTGCGTAATTAGTTGTAATACGAGTGCAAGCGACTAAAGAAGTTTGATTCATTATTTCTGGAAAAGCTTGGAGACTGCCAGTAATTCTCGCCCCACGACTTCTACTGTGGACGAATCTTTTCTCGTAAAAACTTTATCACCAAGAAATGAAACATCTTTTTGAGCAGGGATAGTAATCCTAATTACCGAATAACTTTTAGGTTTATACGAAATAGTATCGAATTTAGCTAGTACTTGAGTTTTAAGTGGTTCTGTTAAGGCAGAGTTTTGAATTGTATTAGTTATTAACTTAATATATTCCTCTATACTTTTATTTTGCAATTGTGCTTCTCTATCAATACCAACAATATATCTTCCATTTATCTCAATTGGCGTAATTTTATCTAAAACTTCGATTCTGCGAGCATGTTTCTCACAGTCTGTGACTCCAATATGAATATACCCATCACTATCTGACCCTAAATTGGCTATTCCACATATAGTTTCGGTAAGCCTTATCAGTAAGTCTTTATTTAGCTCTCTTTTTGATGATAAATTAAGTAAGCCTTGCTTACATTCATATCTTGAAGTTTCTATGCGAGAACGACGTAGGGAATTTTCTAAGTCAAGTACAAGTTCGGCACCATGCCCTAATGCAGAAGGTTCTTTTTTAGCAAAACAATCTTGAATTAAGCCTATAGTTCTGCTAATGTTTTTCTTTCGGTCTTCTGTTGTGGTATAATGGCTACTTAAATCGAGTGCTTTTTGAAGCCCTCGTAAAGCTTTAATAATACCATCTGGGTCGGCTGGAGAAAGTTCTTTACGGATAATTAGATCGAAAAATGCCATGAAAATAGTGTAAAAAGCTGTTCGGATGGGGTTATTACTAGATGGATTAACTATTCGTGATAAACGTTTTGTGTCTGAGCTATAAGCTTCAATAGTTTCACGCATTACAGCAAATGTTTTAATAACATCATGAGTCAATTTCTTAGAACCGTAAGTAGCTAAAGCCGTTTCCAAAAGATTAAAATATTTACTATCTTTATCATACAAACTATCCAAACGCTCTGTACTTACAGGTAAAGGCTCATTAAGCAAGATAGAAGCAGCAATATCAGCTACCATTTGTTCATCTTCGCTTTCTCTAAGTTGTTTGACTGTTAAGGCACCTTGCTTACACCAAATAGTATCTTCAGCTTTAACTTTATAATTTTGGTTGCTTTTTTGTGAATCAATACTGATTTCAGGCATATCTGTAAGACGTAGTACTTTATCAGAAACATCTCCGCGTAATTCCATAGATATTGACCGTACTAATTCTGCAAATGCCGTTGTTATACCTGCTTGTCTTTTTTCTTGGCTACTTAGGTGTTTGCCACTAGAATTGATGCGACCAAACACTTCTGTTATATCTTCTTCTCCCATTGCAGTATACACTGTCACTGCAAGTTGATAATCTAGTACATCGGCACACTCTTTACCTGACAAATGATTTATTTTTTGTTTGTCAATATCTTCTTTATTTATTTCAACTTGAATAATCTTATCACTTACTAATTGTTTAGCATAAGAAAATTCATCGAGATTAAAATATTTATTCTCAAAACCAAAACTATTTTCTATGAAACTGAAAATTGAATTAAGGCGTTGCATCCCGTCGATGATTTCATACTTACCACTGCCATATATTTGAGGACGTTCTGCAAGTAAAATCAGTGGAATTGGATACCCTTTTAAAATACTACCAATTAGCCTTTCTTTCTCCGTAACTGTCCAAACAAGCTTTCTTTGGTACTTTCTATTGACCAACAAACTGCCTGAACGGTAGAGTCGGTAAGCTTCTGTAACACTCATCCCGCGAGGTGTAATACTCATACTTAATTAAAATACGATTTGTCAACCTCAATTATACTAAATTAATCAGTAATATTTAACACTCTATATAATTTTGTCTTATAGTATTTATACGCAGTGAGGATGCTAAAATTTTGAGAAAAAGCTCGTTTCAACTACGTTCGTTAACGTAGCATAAAAATGCTTAGTACATCAAAACAGGGAAGTTCAGCTTAAACTAGAGTTACTACCAATACTAGGTTTATTTGCATGAAGTCGCTGCAAGACTATACAATCGTTATCCATCCTAATGACAATAGTACATTTGTAGCTTACGTCCCTGCCATTCTTGGCTGTCACGCTTGGGGACAAACTCTGGATGAAGCGCACGCTGAAATTACTAACGTTTTCGAGATGATACAAGAAGAATATGCCGAAGAAGGACTCGTAATGCCTGAAGATGTTGAACTGGTGATCGTGAATGCCAGCTAAATACTATTTTGGACTTTTACCTCGTTCTAAAGCTTTAGATGTTGAAGGAGGTTCGGGAGACTTTTGTAAAATATTAATAATTGCAGCAATAACTTGATTAAGTTTTTCTTCGTTAACCTTGCCTATAAATCGAATTACGTTACTTTTATCCACTGTGGCAATAATATTAGAGCGGATGTAACAAGGACTTAAATTGAGCTTACCAATATTAAAATCTTGGTCTTCTAACCTTATTTCGTTCTCTCTGCCCGGTTTGCTAGTAATTGGACAGACCAGAATATTATCTTTATCAGATTCTGCAATTATTAAAGCAGGTCGTCTCTTTGTAGTAGGTGCATCCGAAAATGGAAAAGGTACTGAGACTACATCACCTTTAATTAAATTCTCTATAAATCCTTCCAAGCTTCGTCTTCCTCCGGATTTAGCCAAACCTTGCTTAGTGATGATTCACTCAACTCCATAAAATCTTTTACTAGGTGAGCGTCATCTAATTCATTTAACTGTAAGTCTTTTACTTGCTCAATAGTTAGTCCAGTTAGTTTTGCTACTAAATTTATGTCTATACCCTCGTACAGCATGTTAACGGCTACCTGGTTTAAGCCCTGCTGCAAACCTTGCTCCCATGCTTCGCGTACTGTTTTATCCTGAATTGCAAATTCTTGCATGGTTTTTTGAACGTTAAATTCTAATTTAAGTATACCTCACAAATAGTCAGGAAGGAAATTTTGTATTAATGCCACGTCTAGGTATTTACCGCTCATGTCACTACTTTTGTAAAGGCGCCTGTATTCATGTCAGTATGTGAAGCATAATCAAGCTTAAACCTTGCTTATACGCTTTGATAAACGCAGTTAGTTATCTACAATAGCTAAGTAAGGGTGTTTAGTAACGGAAGTAAAACTTGATAATCCTGTGTACTCACAACAGTGGAGGGGTAGGTAAAAGTACCTTGGCTATTCATGCTGCTGGTGCTTTAATTGCTTCGTCAGAGAAAACGCTTATGATAGACTGCGATGAGCAATCTGATTCATGGCAATTTTATACTGGTAGAATACCAACTCAAGCTCAGGATGCTGATACAGATGGTTACAGGGCAGTTATCTCTAACAAAGAACGTAAGACTATTAAGGCTTTAGCTTTAAAAGGATTCGACCATATTGTTTTAGATATTGATACTCCTCTAAAAAATACAGTTCAAGTTATTGTGGGCAACAACCCTGACCTTGTATTAGTGCCTGTAAATAAGTCTCAAGAACTCAAAGCATTACGTAATCTTCCAAAAACATTAAAAGTTGTTTCTCAACTCGCGAAGCCTGGTTTTTCCCCAAAAGTTATTGTTGTTCCTCTTGGAGTGGCACAAGAAAGCATTTTAGAGGTGATTGATAAGATAGATGCAAAGAATAAGCCAAATACCTGTAGAGTTGCTAATGCAATGCCTGATTTACAGGATAAAATGCAATTAGCTATCTATAAAGATAGAAATTATATTTGGAGTTATGAAGGGTACGAGTATCTGCTTGTATATTTCAACTCGCTAATCAAAACTTAAAGGAGATAGGTATGTCTGTAAGTAACTACAACAATCAATCAGAGGATTATATCGTTGAACAAGCTATTGCCGAAGGTTTGCAGCAAGCGGCTGAAGCGGAACCAGTATTAGAAGTTACGCTTGAGTTTGACGACGAGCAATTAAAAAAAATTCAGCAACTGACGCTAGCTTTAGAATTATCTGTTACTGATTTATTAGATACAGCTGTTGGATATGTTTACTTTAATCGAGATGACGAAGAAGTTAAAAAACTGTTGGAGGAATGTGTAAACAAAGCTAAAAACAATTCAGTTGAAGATGAATATAATCTAAATTTTGTAACATCTATAGCACGCTTTAAAAAATTGGTATTAACAGCTTTAGTTGCTCACAAACTTCGAGTATTGGGAATGACAGATAACATTTATGAATGTGTTACCACAGGAATAAATTTGCTTTATGAAAGATTAATTACACACAAAACCAAAGTTGCAAGTTAATGCATTAATAATGGATTACATTGAAACTAGCGCATTAATTGATGGAATTATCTATTCTGATTCGTCTGTCAAGCAAGACCTTGGGCGCCGCTTTGCTGTCTATCTTGGTTTAACTCCAGGTTCAGCAGGGGCAGATGATGGGATTGATGGAGAAGGAGAAATAAATGGGGAAAAAATTTATTTTCAATCTAAATTATCCCGAAAGTCTCTAGATGCTTCGTATGTAGCGGATTTTTGGGGTAACATATCAATTTATCAAGCAAGTATTGGCGTATTATTGGCTGGTGTTGGTTATACACCTGGTTTTATGTCGAAGTTAAATAAATGTCCAAATATAGATAAGTTGAAAATTCATTTACTTACATTAGAAGATGTTTTTACAGAGAGTTCTATTTTTGCACAAGCTGTATTAAATTTACCTCCACTACGAGATTTAAGTAGTGGTGAGTGGGCACGCTTTAAATAGAATCAAAATTAGCAAGACGATTGATGCGCGGCGCCGACCTGGCTATAGCTATTTCGCTCACATCGCAAAAATCAAGATTTATACATTGAAATTTATACGTTGAAAACTTAACCTGCGGCTTCAAGTGATTGTCGAATGTCCTTGAAGAGCAAAAGCAGGTGCAGGGGATTGCTTGGAGATTCTTCCATGCCGAATTTGAGGTAAAAGGCGCGGGCTTCGTCGTCTTTAGCATGGACAAGAAAAGCGCGACCGCCAATGGTTTCAGCCCCCGCCAGGGAACGGCGTAGTGCGTTGCGGAACATGGCTTTACCTAAGCCTTTTCCCTGTTCGGCTTTGTCTATGGCAAACCGCGCCATAAGGATAACTGGCACGGGATAACGCCCCTGCCCTTTCATGACACGAGCGGGCACATCGTCTGGCGATGCAGATGCAGGGGCAAGGCTGTAATAACCAATGACGCGCTCGGCGCGGGTCAGGACATACGTTCTGGCTCCTCCGCTTGCCTGATTTTGCAAAGCATATTTGATCAGGAAATCATTAAGTGGCGGTTTGCCACAATCAAAATCCGTAATGATATGACTTTTGGCAAGCAGAATAGGCTCATTTAAAGGCTCACTTTGCATTAAAACAATTCCGGTTCCTTACATTCCTTACATTAGAACGGTTCTGGTTCGCTAAAGAGTTGCTGTAATTCTGGAACGACTTTCGGAGGCGCGTCAAGACGTTCACAAAACGCTTCCCACTGGTCGGGCGGCAAGCGAAACTCGGTTTGATACATAAGAATAACATTCGCAGCATCAAGCGATGCTTGCAGGACAAACTTGCTTACATTCGTGTGCTGGACTCGTGCCGCTTCTGCTAGTATTGCCTTTTCCTGCTCCGTTGCGCGAATGGAAAGCCGCGTTTCTTTTGGTGTAGCTGCTGCTGCCTCAAACATAATTTTTTCCTATAGCTCTCCTTGTATTCCCAATGTACACCCAATTACTCAAAACTGCAATCTATTTGAATAGGATGAACACCGCTAATAATTTAGGATGGTATATTGACTTGGCAATTAAGACTTTAAACTACAGGATTAAGTAGGCACGGTGCCGAACTACCTTGATAATGTGTTGTATGTAAATGGAATTCACAATTTGCTGTATCCAAAGCTACATCAAAAATTCTCTTCTGAGGGAAGAAGAAGATGACGATGAACAAGAACAAACAGAAACTTGGGAATTTCTTCGCAAAGCGTTAGATGAAGACCGTCTTTCAAATAGACCGTTATTCCCATGAGTCAAGTTGCATTGCTAGACTCCGGTCCTTTGGGAATGGTGACAAATCCAAAAGCATCTTCCACAGAAGTTATTGAAGGCAGGCGCCAATTTTAACCTCTCTGTGTTCTCTGCGTCTCTGTGGTAAAAAAAATTAATCACAGGCGGGACACCTGTTCCACAAGAGGATATTTTTCAAAGCTGGACATTTTTCTAAAAAATCGGCAGCTTTATTAAATAAAGCCAATGTGTTTCCAGTTAGCCGATCCGTTTAGTGAGAGGTGCTAGGACACTATACCTGAATGCCCAGCTATAATTTGCCAAGTTCCGTCTCCAGACTGAGACCAAACCCTGGTAAAACGAAAAATGCCATTTGTGGGTGTGCCATTATAGCTGCCCGATAGTTGCATTTTTACTGAGACTATCGCCACATCACCTGTTAATAAAATATGCTGCTCGGAAGCTAACAACGAGTTGAGTTTAAGGGCGCCTGATTTGTGACCCGCTAAATCCTCCTCTTTACTTACCACATGTCCCTGGTGGTTTGTAAAAATTAATCGAGATGATAGCAGTTCATCTAGTGCTTTCACATCAGAGTGAAGCATTGCCAGCCTGAGCTTTTCTTCTGCCTCGATGATTTGATGCTCAATTTGATTATCCATTATCTTGCCGCTATTAGTTCGGGATGAATCGTCAGAGTCGGGCGCTCGATGACCCGATCTACCAAGCCATACTCTACTGCCTCTTGTGCCGACATAAAGAAGTCTCGGTCGGTGTCTTGCTCAATTTGCTCTTGGGATTTCCCCGTATAGTTAGCCATCCGCTCATTGATCTGCCGTTTCAGGTAGATAATTTCCTTGGCTTGAATCTCAATATCCACAGCCTGACCCTGCGCGCCACCAGAAGGCTGGTGAATCATAATCCGCGAACTTGGTAAACTGCTGCGCTTGCCTTTAGCACCCGCACCGAGTAAAAAGGCGCCCATACTGGCTGCCATGCCATAGCAAATCGTGCAAACATCTGGACGAATATGGTTCATCGTGTCATAAATGCCTAAACCTGCTACCACAGAACCACCAGGAGAATTGATGTACAGATAAATATCCTTTTGGGGGTCTTCTGCTTCTAAAAACAGCATTTGTGCCACAATTCGGTTAGCTGTATCCGAATCAATTGCTTCTGCTAGAAAAATAATCCGTTCTCGCAGCAAGCGAGAGTAAATATCGAAGGCTCTTTCACCCCGACTCGATTGTTCAATTACGGTAGGAATCATAATGTGAAGTTCTCCAATGAAGTGGACGATTGGGTAATGGAACTTTTAATCGATTATCAATTGCCCATTACCAGTTTGCGACAGAATTTTAAGCCACCAATGCTAATACATCTTCGATTTCTAGCAGACGCTTGAGGTAGGATACGCTCTTCTTCCATCTGTAGCTCATGGTCATGCTGCTTTGAACATCAAGAGCCGTTTGAATTAGCGTTAGCTTCACTCTAGTCCCCTGCTGCTCCAGCCTAAAGCAGACGCGAGATGGCACAGTTCCAGTTATATTGGATGAGCTAACGGTATAAGAAAGTAGTTGCGGCGCCTGGGATTCCAATACTTCACCAACGTTTTCGGTCTCGCCGTCTTGGTTGACATGCTCCACGGATGAACCCACCTGCCAGTCAGACTGAAGTTGCCCGCCTTCCCAATACTGCTGGGTGAATTGTTCGCTGACGATCGCTTCCCAAAGTTGTTCGAGCGTGGTCGCAATATAGGTCACGTAAACGAAGGTGGGTTTATTCATGTTTAGTCTCCTTGGTATTTCTAGTTGTCAACCTTCGAGATTTCGCTTTAATTGACTCAATGCATCTAGTTGATGCCGTTCATATTTACTCAACCAGCGATCGTAAATCTCCTGAATCGGTACTGCGTTAAGGTAATGCAGTTTTTCTCGGCCATGCCAGACGACGACAACCAGATTTGCTGCCTCTAGTAACGTCAGATGTTTTGTCACGGCTTGCCGCGTCATGTCAAGGTATTCGCACAGTTCGTTTAACGTTTGTCCATTATGGGCGTACAACTGGTCGAGCAACTTTCTCCGACTCGGATCGGCAAGAGCTTTAAACACTGCATCCATATTTCTCATTATATGCAACCTTTTAGTTGCATGTCAAGCAATTTAATCAAATCAAAAGTACCTGAGTGTTGTCAACCCCGACTGGCTATGAGTTTCAGACATGAAGAATCGACATTTATGCTATCTTTGTACTAATACTTTAAAAGTGTAGCTTTTATGCAAGCAGATAAATATCCATTTGCCCAAGAACTGATTACCGATACTCAAGGGAATATTCGTAAGGTAGTAATAGATTTTAACGATTATCAACATTTACTTAAAGCGCTAGAAGTTAGAGGGTTAACCCAAACAAGCGTAAAAACCCCACCGAAAAGCCTACTTAGTCAGGAAGAACTTGATAAATTTGACCCAGTGAAGCAACATGAAGCTTTGAGCAAGTTAATGCAAGAATGGGAAGAAGAAGATGAGGATGAACAAGAACAAACAGAAACTTGGGAATTTCTTCGTAAAGCGTTAGATGAAGATCGTCTTTCTAATAGACCATTATTCCCATGAGTCAAGTTGTATTGCTAGACTCCGGGCCTTTAGGAATGGTGACAAATCCAAAAGCATCTTCCATAGAAGTTCAGGAATGTAAATTGTGGTTCAATACTTTGCCACAGAGAAATTATACAGTTATGCTCCCTGAAATTACTGACTATGAAGTTAGACGTGAATTATTACGTGTTGGTAAAATAAAAAGTATTAGGCGCCGTTTTGCGACTGAAGTTACAAATTCCATACCTTCCACTAACAACGGAAACAATGCTTTTAGCCGCTCAGTTATGGGCAGAAGCAAGACTTAGAGGAAGACCAACAGCAGAACCTTCGGCATTAGATGGTGATGTAATTTTAGCCGCACAAGCAATATTACTAGAAAATGAAGGGTATAAAGTGGTAATTGCAACAACTAACGTAGGTCATTTATCACAGTTCATAGATGCTCAGGAATGGCGGGCTATTTAATAAATATCCCTCTGTAGAGACGCGATAAATCGCGTCTCTACGTGTCTCTGTGGTTAAAAATATATATCCTGTTTTATGACTGCACAGGCTAGAAGCCTGTGCTACAAGACAATATTTTTTAAAGCTGGGCATTTTTCTAAAAAGCTGGCGCCTTTATTTGTTGCATCAGGGTTATTTATGTGTGTAGGTGTTGGACGAATTACACCATTGAACAAATCATCTAGCCCATAAGGTGTAAAAAATTCCCATTCTCCTTGAATATTTACTCGTACTCCTACTGCTGTGGCTGTGTGTAACCAGTTACTAATTCCATCTTCTGTACTAGTAAAAGTCTGGCGCCCATTACGCCACCTTCCAAAGCTAACTTGGTTTTTGACATCAAATATATAGTTAGGAAATTGGTTGGTTAAAGTTTCTTTGGCGCCAAGTTCCTGCGAACGGTCTCCTTGAGCATTAAAAAAAGCAATATCAAAGTCTTTAATAACTAATTTACAATCATTTCCAAATATATGGCACCATACTGTATTACGAACGGCGCCACCTGCTAACCACCAGTTAGGAAGTTGAAGTTCTGCGATAGCTGGCAATACTTCACCAACAGGAGAATTTAGAAGTATTTCTTTTAGCTGTACTTGGTTTGATGTCATTTTGCTGGAAATAAAAAGAAGTAGCTAGTTATGGAAACTCCAATACACGTAATAAAATTACGTACCCACGTTGAACTGACCTTACGGGCGAAGAAAGCACTGCTATATCCACCAATTAAAGCACCAACTGCCATGAAAATCGCACTTGACCAGACAATGATGCCTGCTTTCATAAAGTAAAGCAAAGCGCAAGCGTTTAAAGTTGTTGCTAACCAGCTTTTTACAGCATTCATTGTGTGAATACTTTTAATACCCATAATTTCTAAAATAGCTAGTATAACAATACCACCACCGCCACCAAAAAAACCTCCATATATAGCAATCAGGAATTGAAAGATAATTACTAACCACATTGGTAATTTAAAAAGATTTTGTAACCAGCTATTAATTCGCTTACCAAATGCGAATAATAATGTGGCAGTTAGCATCAAATATGGAATTAAACCAGCAAAGCTTTTAGAAGGAGTATTTAACAGTATATATGAACCAATAATTCCTCCTAAAACGCTTGCTACAGTCAGTGTGAAAAATTCCCATCGACGAATTGACATATCTTGACGGTAAGCAAATGTAGAAGCGGCAGTTCCTACCCACATTGCTGCTGTATTAGTTGCGTTTGCTGGTATTGGTGGAACTCCCACAAACATTAATGCTGGAAATGCAATTAACCCTCCTCCACCTGCAACACCATTCATGGCGCCTGCTATTACAGCTACGATAAATAAGAATAAATTAGATAGCATTAACTTTCCCTCATAGCAGTAATTCGTAGGCGCCTATAATCAGCCGTCCAAATTCCGTTTTTATATAAGATAGGTTTGAGTTGTTCTTCTACTGTTTTGATTACTTCTTGCTGTGTGGAGTTAGCAAAAAATCTACTTGCGAACATCATCAACCAATTTCGTAAACCTGCTTCTCCATCGGGTAACGGTGTTGGACGGTCGAATAGTACTGCATAGCTAACATCAAAACCGTGTTTTTCTAATAGAGTTGTATATTCTCCAATGCTAGGAAAGTACCAAGGTGATGATGATTTGTTTTCTAAAGCTTGGGAGAGTGCATCGGTAATCAATTTAACGTTACCTTTTCCACCAAATTCTGCAATAAAGCGACCTCCAGGCTTTAATGCGCGGTAAATAGAACTAATTACTCTTTCTGCTTCTGGTATCCAATGCAACGTCGCATTTGAAAATACAGCATCAAATTCTGTATCAAATTGAAGTAAACGCGCGTCTGCAACTGCAAATTCTAAATTCGGATAATTTAGCTTTGCTTTTTCCACCATTGCAGCCGATGCGTCTATTCCTGTTACGATGGCGCCTGTATCAGCTATTTTCGCAGCAAGTTGTCCTGTGCCACAACCAACATCTAAAATTTTCTCTCCTAATTGCGGGGACAGTAAGTTCAGTAAATCTTCACCATATTGCCAGACGAACGCATGTTTACCCTCGTAAAGGGTTGCGTTCCAAGTATTTTGAACCATAAATTTAATTCCTATATTTCTATGTGGCGTCGTAGACGCTGCTTGTATCTACAAGAGTAGGTAATATATAAATTAATGTCCAATATATTTTTAGCAGCCTATTAATATATATAAAGTATTAATCAGTGTTTTGAATGGAATTGCGACATTTACGTTACTTTGTGACCCTGGCAGAAGAATTACACTTTGGACGCGCGGCAGAACGGTTACATATAGCTCAACCACCTCTAAGTCAGCAAATTCGGTCTCTTGAAGATGAGCTTGGTTTCCAGTTATTCCATCGTACTAAACGGGTAGTACAGTTAACTGAAGCTGGAGAAGCGTTTTTATTAGAAGTTCAGAAAATATTTAAGCACCTCGAACAAGCTGTACAAACAGGACGCCAAACTAGTCGTGGTGAAGCAGGACAATTAGTAATTGGGTTTGTAAGTTCGACTGCATATAATGTGTTACCAGAGATTTTGCGTAAATTCCGTGCTGAAGTTCCAGGAGTCAAGTTAGAACTGCATGAACTTACAACTGACGAACAATGGCGCCACTTACGCGAAGGTAAAATAGATATTGGTTTTGTGCGTCCTCCGATTGAAGAACCTTTATTTGCTACGGAAACAGTATATAAAGAGCCTTTAATCGTAGCGTTACCAGAAGGACATCGATTAGCCAAAGAAACAAGTATCTCGATAAAATCACTCAGCAACGATGATTTTATATTATTTCCTCGAACATTTTCCCCTGGTCTTCACGATGCAATGATTAGTTTATGCCAACAAGCAGGTTTTTACCCAAAGGTCACGCAAGAAGCTATTCAAATGCAAACAATCGTCAGCTTAGTTGCTGCACAAATGGGTGTAGCAATAGTACCTTCATCACTTCAGCACCTACAACGTACTGGTGTTGTTTATATACCTATTGAAGAGTTTGTTACTGAAGTTTATATTAATATTATTTGGCGCCGGAATGATATATCTTCTACAGTGAAAAAGTTTTTGGAGATAGTTACAACTATTAATTATTCTTAAATTAAAGATAATTAACATATGGTTAAATGATTCTCTAATGTAGAGTTGTATACATTTGTTTTTTACAATTTTAATCATTCTTAGCCCCCCGAATTCACGGGAGGTTGGGGGATCAATCCTCATCAAGTGCGGGAAAATATTCCTCAAACTTCCACAACTCATCTTTATTCGCAACAAACCAAACGCGCGCTTCTGGTTTTAGCTTACTCCAAACAATGGACGGCGCCACATCTGGTAAAGCATATCGGTATTCATAACCAAGTACTTTCAAATTCTCTAATACATCATTTGGCACACCGAGTCCTTCCCAGTCAACCTCTATATCAATACCCGACATACAGCTTGCAGGATTATACATTAATTGTGCCGTGCGTACTAAATCAGCAAAATGTACAGGTTTAATGCCTAGAAGCTGAAGTTCAAGTAATTCCTTATCCATTTGAGACATAGTGAAAGTAAAATAAGTAAATGTTCTCAATTGGATTTACGAACAGAGATTTTGGCAACGGATGATGAACGGATGTAACGGATAGGCAATTTTAGATAACTAGATAAATAACTAGATTTTGTTTGTAATAATAACTCATCCGTTACATCCGTTACATCCGTTGCCAGTTAGCCCTTTTGTATCGAAGCGAATAGTTGTTGCCAATCTATATAATCAGCTTTATCCTCGGTTGCTTTAACCTCGAATGTCACATTACAAGCTTTATCATATTGAAGTGCTTGCACACAAACCTCGGCAACGTCATCACGACTAATTTTTCCTCTAATATTATCACCTTGCTCAAATACTAATTGTTTCCCACCGACTTCTTCTGTCAACGCACAAGGACGGATAATTGTATAATTGACACCGCTTGCTCTAACACTATCTTCACCTTTTAATTTCCAAGTAAGAATACCTCCTAATTGGTCATTTAATCTTACTGCTGGTGGTTCTTCTTCTAAATTTATACCTGGTCTTCCCGGACGTGTGACTCCTGCGGAACTTACTAATACAAACCCTGGTAAAGGACTTCCACCATAAGCTTTTATTGTTTCAACTTCTAGAGAAAAACTACCTGCTGAAAAATGAGGATTTAAATCACCGTCGTATTCAAATTTACTCAACATTAATTGAAACGAACGAATTTGAGCAATATTAACAGGAGGACGGTCTCTTACTACTTTGGCACGAAATACAGGGGTTAATTCCGCAAAGGGTACACGAACATTTATCCAGGCGCCATCTACAGTATCAAAAGAGTACGCATAACCAACACCATCCCAAGCAGAGTCACTACGCAAAAATATTTTATATCGCTTACCGTCTCCTTTGACTCGCAGTTCTACACCCTCATAACCTGATAAATTTATAGCTGGGTCAAAGTTCTTAGTACGTACAGAAGCGAAACCACCAGAATTGTCTGTAGATACATTTCCTGTAAATAAAGCTGTTTCGCCAGTAAATATAATATTACTTTGGCTCACTCCACCCATGACCACATCATCTAAGGCGCCCCAAACGTTTTTAAGATTGTCAGAAGGTTGGGTAAAATCAAATATAGTTTTGACATCAGCCTTTGCTAGGTATTTTGCTGCTGCCTCAACTAAATTTTTCACACCTTTGTATTCGACGTTTTCAGGTGTATCGCCAACTATTTCTGGCATATAAAATTTAATGCCTTGATTATACTTGGCACGGTCGGCTGTATCTCCTTCTTTTGGTTGCACACGTACAGCAGTACAACAAATAACACCTTGAATATTCGCCATTACTAACGGTGTTAAAGTATCAGGGTTGGTAATATCTCCTACAACCATCTCAACTTCATTACCGAGAATCAACCTTGCTTTTTCAATATCGCGCACTAAACAACGCACACGATAGCCAAGTTGATTCAATCGTCGCACAACTCGCTTACCAACACCACCCGTGGCGCCTGCTACTAGTATTACACCCACCTGTTTTGCTCCATTCAGCTGACTTTGACTATCTTGGGAACTACCTTGAAATAGATTTTGTACCCAGTTGAGTAAAGGGAAAACTTCAAAATAGCTAAGAGTCTTAATAAATCTGCTTAAATCCCACGGCTGCCGATTTTTGTCGCTCATAATCTTAGAAGTTACAATTAACTAAAGCCTATTAATTCAATTTTATGCGCGCCCGTATCGAAGAGGATTTATTATTTTTGCATCACGAAGATTTACCCGAATACAAAAAAGCTGGTTCGGTAGTCCGTAACAGCTATTTCTGGGCGCTAAAATCTATAGCTGGTAAAGCTTCACGCTATGGAGACTGGGAATATGAACAAGAAGTTTGGTTCGCGTTAGGACGAATGTTGATGTCGTTCACTGAGTCAGGGTATCTAGGACATCGCGAAACTATATTAGAATTTCCTGTTTCACAGGGAGAAATTCCCGACCCGTTCCGTTTGGTCGCAACGTGGGAGTAGAAGTTCCTACGCATAAATGGAAAAATGACCCGTACTGTTAATGCGGCACCCTATGTAAAAATTACCCAAAAAGGTATAGATTTCTTAAGTAAGAAACAATATAATTTAGTATAAAAAAATACAAGTGTCTTAATAAAAACTTTTGGCACAAATTCGGTGCAGTTTGACAACTTTCTGCTATACCTGATATTTGGAAGCCCAACTCAAAATAAATTTCACATATCTAATGGTAAACAGCACAAGTTATCGACCGCCTATAGATAAACTCTTAACTCTTGGTTCGCAGCACTTGAATGATGTTGCAGAACTCGGTATTGGTTCTGAGCATATTCCTGATTTAATTCAAATGGCGGTTGATGACGAGTTGCTAGGCGCCGATAATGAAAAAGAGGCAATGGCACCTATTCATGCTTGGCGTATATTAGGGCAACTGCAAGCAACTAACGCAATAATTCCATTAATACAGTTGTTTAAGCTAGTAGATAATGATTTAGTCAACGAAGAGCTACCAAAAGTTTACGGTAAAATCGGTACTGGGGCAATTCCAGCACTTGCAGAATATTTAGCTCAAAACCAAAATCAGCTTTTAGCGCGCGTTACTGCCATAAACAGCTTAGAAGAAATTGCTAATCAACACCCCGATGCGAGTAATCAAGTTAAAAGCATACTAACTCAAAGTTTACAATCGTGTAATCAAAATGAAGCCGAACTAAATGGATTTATTATAAGTACACTTATTAACTTACAGACGCAAGAAGCGGCGCCTATAATAAAATACGCATTTAACACAAACAAAGTCGCTGAAGACATTGTAGGGAACTGGGACGAAGTACGAGAAAGTTTAGGTATAAGTTCAGACGAAGAAGTTCAGGAATTTCAACCTCAAGCATTAGAACAATTAACAAATACCGATACTAATATCGAAACTGAAACATCAACACTAGATGTAGAAGAAGCAAGCGAAGATGAAATTAATGCTTTAATTAATTTAGTAACAGAAGTTACGAAGACAGAAACCCAAACAGAAGATACTGTACTTCCTACATATGGGTTAGCTTCTGAAGTTACTGAGACAGAAACTGAAATTGAAGAAAATACAGTTCCTACAACTGAGTTAGCTTCCGAACTCGCTAATATCGAAACTGTAACTCAAGAAAATGTAGTTCTTACAACTGAGTCAGGTTCCGAAGTTAATGAGACAGAAATTCAAACAGAAGATACAGTACTTCCTGCATCTAAGTTAGCTTCCGAAACCGAAAATACATCTTTACTATCAAATGAACCAGAAGTACAGCAGCAGATTATCGACACAGAAGAAAACTTAGCTAATACAATAGATAAAGTAGAAGAAGAGATAGAAGAGGTTGTATCTGAAATTGAAGCTAGTCAAGAAACACAAGTAGCTGTTGAAGCATCGACTAAAACCGATGAATCGCACGAACAAAATAAAGATGAACCTATCGAAGCTGTAATTGTAGAATCGGACAAAGAGTCAAACCTATTGGAACAAGAAGATAATAAAGGTTTTGGGCGCGCTGCCACAAGTAAAGAAAAACCAGAGAAACTACAGAAAGCCAAGCCAAGCAAAAAGAAAAAGCGTAGTTTCAGCGATTTATAATAAAGGAATTAATTTATGAATATTCGTTGCGAAGCTTCGCCAGATTATCCAAAAATAGCAGAGGTAATTACCAGCGCTTTTGGACAGCCAAACGAAGCTCAACTTGTTGAAGTAATACGCAATTCAGAAAATTATATTCCTGAACTTTCCTTAGTTGCAGAAATTGACGGTAACATCGTCGGCCATGTTCTATTTAGCTACATACATGTTGTGAGTAATGAAATTTTATCTGTGTTAGCATTGGCGCCAGTGGCAGTATTACCACAGTTTCAAAACCAAGGAATTGGAACTGCTTTAATACAATATGGATTAGAAAAAGCGGACGAATTAGGAGAAGCGTTAGTTATTGTACTTGGTCATCCGTCATTCTATAGTCGTTTTGGCTTTGTTCAATCAACTTATTACGGCATAAAATCACCTTTTGAACTCCAAGCAGAAGTGTTCATGGTAAAACCATTGAAGAATTATGAAATTAAATATACTGGTGACGTGATTTATCCACAAGTATTTAATAATGTTTAAGAAACCGGGTTTCAAGGTATGCTGCTACTTGTATTATTTTGGCTTCGTTGTAAGGCGCCGCTATTAACTGTACACCTAGAGGTAAAGCGTTTGGGCGTTGAATTGGAATTGATAATACTGGTAGACCAATAAAAGATAATGGCTGTGTAAATTGTCCTAGGTAAGGACGAACTAAAATTTCCTCACCATCTAATATCATGGTTTGTTGTCCTATTAAAGGTGCCGTAATTGGTGTAGTAGGGGCGATAATTATATCTACGTTTTGGAATATTTCTCTGACTTTATCGCGATACCATTTTCTAAATCTTTGTGCTTGTATATACCAGTTACTAGGAATTAAGGCGCCTGCTAAAAATCTGTCGCGCGTTGCTGGGTCAAAGTCTTGGGGACGGGAGCGAAGTTTTTCTAAGTGTAAGTTGGCGCCTTCTGATGCTGTAATAATAAATGCGGCTGCACGGGCGCGATGTGCTTCGGGAATGGTAACGTAATCTTTGATATTTAATGCAAGAGCTACTTTTTGAACTGCTGCTAACGCTTCTGGTTCAGCTTTTTGATTGAAATAATCGTCAGCAATAGCAATTCTAATCCCATCAATATTATGTAGAGATGCGACATATCGCGTCTCCATAGGTTGACGTGTTGTACAAACAGGGTCTTTATCATCTGCACCTTGCAAAACATCAAACACTGTCGCAATATCACCAACCGAACGTGCAAACGGGCCAATATGGTCAAAGCTACTAGAGAATAACGCTACACCCGCACGGGATAACCTACCATAAGTTGGTTTAAAACCATATACACCACATAAAGCTGCTGGTACTCGTATTGAACCATTAGTATCACTACCCAAAGTTATTGGTACTAAACCAGCAGCAACAGCAGCAGCAGAACCCCCCGATGAACCACCAGCTACACAAGTAATATCATTCGGGTTACGTGTGGCGCCATAATGAGAGTTTTCAGTAACAAAACCGTAAGCATACTCATCCATATTTAGGGCACCAACAAGTATTGCACCTGCTTGCTTCAACTTAGCTACAGCGGTTGCATCTTGTGTAGCTACTGGGTTTTCAGCATTAATTTTGGCGCCTGCGAGTGTCGTTAAACCCTTAATATCAAATAAATTTTTGACGGCAAACGGTACACCAGCAAGAATACCCGCATCCTTACCCTGCTCAATTTGATTATCTATTTTTTCAGCCTCAGCTAAAGCAGTTTCTGCGGTGACAGTCGTAAAGCAGTTTAGTTCAACATCGTGCGTTTGAATACGAGATAATGTAGCACGCACAACCTCGACTGCTGTCACTTCACGTGTTTTTATAGCCTTTGCTATTGATATCGCGTCGGTTAAATTTAACATGTATTTATTAAGGTTCAAAAACAGGCGCCACTTCTACCTCATCAGGTAACTCAAACTCATTCACAACTGAAGCAATATTATTTATCCGTTCAAAATTAGCAACCACCCCATCCTTATACTCATCACGTAACTCCAAATCAACCAACAAAGCCATCTGCTCAACATAAACCTTCACATCTAACTTCTTCTCTTCCATCTTCTTCTTTCCCTCTTCTCTTAGTGTCCTTCGTGTCTTTGTGGTTCAATCATAAAATCCTCATTGCAGCACCAGGACCCAAAGGCAACCCAAACATAAACCATATTAAAAACAAAACCGACCAACCAATCAAAAATGCAATCGAATAAGGCAACATTAAAGAAATCAAAGTCCCTATCCCCAAACTTTTATCATACTTCTGCCCAAAAGCCACCACCACAGGAAAATAAGGCATCAAAGGAGTAATAATATTAGTCGTCGAATCACCAATACGATAAGCAGCTTGCACCAACTCTGGCGAATACCCCAATAACATAAACATCGGCACAAAAATAGGCGCCATAATAGCCCACTTAGCAGAAGCCGAACCAACAAAAATATCTATAGCCACACTTACCAAAATAAACAATATCAACAACGGCGGTCCAGTAATACCCGTCGCCTTCAAAAAATCGGCGCCTTTGACCGCTACAATAATACCCAAATTACTCCAAGCAAAATAACTAATAAACTGAGCAGCGATAAAAGCCAAGGCAATATAATACCCCATCGAACTCATCGCATTACCCAAAAACCTTGCCACATCCTTATCATTCCTGACAGTACCAGCAACCTTTCCATAAACAATACCAGGAATTAAAAAAGCCAATGCAATAATAAAAACAATCCCATCAATAAACGGAGAAGGAATAATTGTAAACTTCTCAGGGTCACGTAAAATACCTTGCGGTGGTATCACCAAAACCAAAATAAAAGCAATAAACGCCAAAAAAGCATATCCAGCCCATCGTAAAGCCTTACGTTCAGTTGCCGTAACCTCATTCATCTCAATATCAGCATCACCTGTATAGGCACCCAAACGAGGCTCAACAATCTGAGTACAAATAAACCACCCTATCAACGTAATCAAAAACGTTGACACAGCCATAAAATAATAATTAGCAGTAGCATTCACCTGATACTCAGGTCTTATCAACTGCGCTGCTGTCTGCGTCAAACCTGCTAACAAAGGGTCAAGCGAACTAATAAGTAAATTCGCGCTAAAACCACCAGCTACCCCAGCAAAAGCAGCAGCCAACCCCGCTAAAGGATGGCGCCCAAACGCGAGAAAAATAACGGCGCCAAGTGGAACAAGCACAACATAACCAGCATCAGATGCTACATTTGCCATTACACCAGCAAAAATAACCACCGGAGTAATTAACTTTCTGGGCGTAACCATTACGATTTCACGTAAAAGCGCAGATAGTAAACCAGTAGCTTCAGCAACACCTACACCCAACATAGCTACTAACACAGTTCCCAACGGTGGAAACTCAACAAAATTCTTTACCGCTTGCGTAAATATTCGCCGAATGCTATCGGGTGTAAGTAATGATACAGCCGCAACTGTTTTATTAGTACCAGGATGAACAACCGATAAATTTACAGACGAAGCTACAGCACTGACCACAATCACAAACACTGACAGCATGAAAAAAAGTGTTAGCGGGTCAGGCAGCTTATTACCCAGCCCCTCAATAAAAGCTAAGGACTTTTCCACCCATGTTGACTTTGCTTTATTAGAGTCAGCATCTCTTGTTTCCGGCACTAGTCTAACCCTGAATATGTGTGAACTTGCTCGTATTAAGCACTTCAGTGCTTTCTTACCAACCACCAAAGTGACTACTACGGTCATTAAAATCTATAATCTTATACACCGCGTCAATATTCAAGGCGCCATATACATGTGGAAACAGTTCATTATCAGCTAATTCATACTTAACTTCGCTTTCAACCTTATCTACATCAATATAAAGTATTATCAAACCAGTTTGGTTTTTAAAAAATCTATCTGCTGTCTTTAAAACCTGTGCAGGTGTCGAACAATGAATAAAACCCTCAGTTAAAAGGGAATCCGCACGATAGCTGCCAATGATTTGTGCTTCTTCCCAAACTTGGCGCTGTGTAATGTGATAAATAGTATTCATTTCTTAACTCTCAATTAGTAAGGTGACAGCGCTCACCCTACAAGTTGGGGATACAAAAGTCGGGAGCGCATAAACCTGATATTTTTAAGGTAGTTACTTCAAAAGTATTTAGGTTTACATGTTGAATAGCATGATTATTAGTGTCAGCAATATATAAGTTTGAACCGAAAATGCTTAATCCTGAAGGTTCAGAGAATTTGCTATTACTGGCGCCACTACCCAACACAGTTTTACATTCACCCGTTATTGGGTTAACTAACTTGATTTTATGATTATAAGTGTCAGCAATCCAAAGATTACCCTGTGCATATTCTACACCCATACAATGTTGTAATCTTACTTCTTCTCCTATACCATCTTTATCACCAAATAGATATAAGTCACCACTACCGCAAATTGTTGTAACTTTTCCAGTTTCTAAGTTAATAGCACGAATTGAACTACTTTCACTATCTGCTGTGTATAGAAAATTACTGTTAATTACAATACCGCTTGGTTGAGCGAATACTGAGGTATTTAAGTCACTATCAAAACAAGCTTCGGCGCCAGTACCCGCGTAAGTTTTTATTATATTAGTTTCCAAGTCCATCATCCAAATTTGGTGTGAACCTGCCATTGCAATATATAGCTGATTTTTATGCTTTACTAAATCCCAAGGAGAATTTAAAGTTATATCTAATGCATTACCTTGAGTAAAGCTTAAATTACGACTTTGTATACCTGTTCCTGCGATTGTTTCTACACATTGGCGCCGTAAGTCAATTTTACGTAAAGCATGGTTCTCTGTATCAGCAACATACAGAATTTGATTTTGATTATCAAATGTCATTCCTTGTGGTGCCGAAAATTCAGCTGTATTAAAATTACCATCCCTAACACCTGATTTTCCGCTTCCAATGACGTGTAGTAGCTCACCTTCTAAAGTTGTAACAACAATACGATTATGTCCTGTGTCTGCTATAAATAAACTTGAAGGAGTTGCTAAAACTTTACCAGGAAAAGCTAATGATGTAATTATTGGTTGTCGCTGCTTCTCTAAAATTACATTTAGCTCTTGAATATTAATTGTGCCTTTATCTTGATGTTGTTGAATTATTTGCTGTATCAACTCGTCTAAAATTTCACGTTTCCCTTCTCCGATAAAAGAAGCAATTACATAACCTTCTGGGTCAATTACCATAAAACTAGGATACGCACGCACAGCATATTCTTGCCATACTCTAAAATCTTTATCTACTAAAACTGGATGTTCAATGTCGTAGCGTAAAATAGCTTGACGAATATTCTCTATATCTTTTTCGTTATCAAATTTTGCAGAATGTACACCTATAACAGTGAGACTATCTTTATATTTTTGTTCCAGATATTTTAAATCTGGCAGTACGTGCAAACAATTTATACAACAATAAGTCCAAAAATCTAAAATAACAATTCGCCCCCTGAGTTGTTTTAATAACAAGGGTTTATCAGTATTCAACCAATTATATTGCGGTAGTTCCGGCGCCCGTACACGAACCATATAATAAAATCCACGTTAATTAAAATTTTTCATTTACCACACAAACAGTAGAGACGTGATTAATCACGTCTCTACAGAGGTTTTAATTTGGTAGAGGAGCAGAAGTAACTTCAGGTAATGGTGTTATTTCAGGTACTGGCGTTACTTCTGGTGTAATTTTAGGCGCCGGAGATAATGTCGGTTCAGGTATTGGTTCTTTTGACTCGCGACGTTTAAAGTATTTACCCAATTGAACCTTTGATGGCTTTACTGATTGTGGTGTTGGAGACTCAATAATAGGTTTTTCTACTTCAGGTGCCTCTGGTCTCTTTGTCTCTGGTATTGTTACTTCTGGGGTTGGCACTATCTCAGGTAATGGTGTTGGTTTTTCAACTTCAGGTGTTGGTAAAGGTATATTTGTAACTTCTGGTTCCGGTGTTGGAGTGATAATTACTTCTGGCGGAGCAGGAGTTTCAATTGGTGTTGGTTCTATACTTGGTGCAGGTAATGGTGCTTTTATTTCTCGACGTTTAAAGTAACCGCCAGATTTTGATTTCTCTGGTTCCGTTACAGGTGGTGCCATTTCTGGTTCTTTCGCTTCAGGTGTAGGTTCTATAGTTGGTTCAACGGTTGGTATAGGTTCAGGTATTGGCTCTTTCGCTACATATGCAGAGTCTACTATGCTGCGTACTTGGTCAGCTGATAGTTCACCTCTAACAATACGAGAAAGTGTATCTTTGCCTTTGGGTTCATAAGTGAAACTTCTAACTGTGCTGTTAAAGACGTTTTTAAGTACTTCGCCTTTACCATCTAAAAATTCCAGTTTTATCCAGTTTTTACCTGGCTTAAAGCCTTTTAAGTATATGGACTCCCAACGGTCGAGTACAAAGCTTTCATCGTTAACTGTGCAGCGAATCCGCCAATCACCTATTTCGTCTTGTAATATGTCTCTACCGTTTAATTGTAACGGCGCGTTTGTTAAGTAAAAGTCAAGAAGTATAGGTTCGGCGCCATATTCTCCATTTGGACGGTTATAGGTTAACAGGGGTTTGGTAGTATCTGGGTTATGCTCATCGGTTTTGGTAAATACGTGAAATGTTGTTTGCGCGTAAGCTCCTTCGTTTTTATAACTTTCGTACCAAGGGCGTTCAGCAATAACACGCAGGGTGTGAGTACCTGGAGATAAGTCGCGCAGGTTTAAAGGCTGATTTAAATCATAAACTTCAATACCTGGCTGGTCATCTAAAATTGCTTGTAGATGTGAGCTGAGATTAAACTGAGAATCTTTGAATATTGGTAAGTCCTTTACTTGTAGCGTCACTTCTACTGTATCTGTCGATAAAACCTCATCAGATTTGGGAGTAACGATTGTAACCTGCGGTCGGTAAGTATCTAAACTACGTTGAAGTTCTTGAATAACCGATGGCGGGGCAACTTCTGAAATTTGATTAGTTAACTGTGGGTTATCTTTACGTCCTATGAGCGACGGTTCAGTGCTAACAGCTTTATCACCACAGCTAGCTAGACTTGCTACCAGCAATAGAGCAAAGAATGATTTTACTGTACCTGCAATTATCTTGTGTCGCGTTCGTAAAGGTTTGAGGGGCGCCTTCATTAGCCAGTCCATGTAACCGCATCCAAATCAGAACAACTTAACAAACAATTGTGGCTTATTAACGCACGTAAGAGAGCAACAAAGCAAAAGTTAAATCTTCTGTTACAACCTAGCCCTTAGTATTATTCGTGACTCAGAATAATAATTATAAAACTAATGGTGACTATAGATGACCTAGGGTCGCAGATGTTAGCACAAAAAAGGTTACAACGGATAAATTTTACGAATTGTTTCGCTTTGTAAAAAAAATGAATAAAGTATTGACATTTTGACCAGTAATATAACCTAGGAGCTTGAATCTACGAGAAGTTGAGGGATTTTGAATTATTGTAAACAACTATCTAACAATGTGGGGTATTGGACTTTATAATTCAGACTGAAACCACTCTCCACATGAGTCAGTATCGCTGCCTAAATTTTGTTAACCCATATTTGGTCAACTTAAGTTAGGATGCGAATGAGCTAAAATTTAGTCACGCCTGACTCTACGTGGTGTTTATAATTCCTCAATCCCTTTATAGAGAGGAGGTCGAATGACAATTAGTCCTCCAGAGCGAGAGGAGAAGAAAGCAAGAGTAATCGTCGATAAAGACCCAGTACCAACTTCGTTTGAACGATGGGGACAGCCCGGTCACTTCGATAGAACTCTCGCTAAAGGTCCAAAAACCACTACCTGGATTTGGAACCTTCATGCACTCGCCCATGACTTTGATACACATACAAGCGATTTAGAAGACATTTCCCGTAAAGTTTTCGCAGCACACTTCGGTCACTTGGCTGTTGTGACACTGTGGTTAAGCGGGATGATATTCCACGGCGCCAAGTTCTCGAACTACGAAGCTTGGTTAATGGATCCTCTCAACGTAAAGCCCAGCGCTCAAGTTGTTTGGCCAATTGTTGGACAAGACATATTAAACGGTGATGTAGGCGGCGGTTTCCACGGCATCCAAATCACCAGTGGTTTGTTCCAAGTTTGGCGTGGTTGGGGTATCACCAATACCTTCCAGTTGTATTGCACTGCAATAGGTGGTCTAGTATTAGCTGGCTTGTTCTTATTTGCAGGCTGGTTCCACTACCACAAGCGGGCACCGAAATTGGAATGGTTCCAAAACGTTGAGTCTATGCTCAACCACCACTTAGCAGTGTTGTTAGGTTGCGGTTCGTTGGGTTGGACAGGTCATATAATTCACGTATCAGCTCCAATTAACAAGTTGTTGGATGCAGGGGTAGCATTGAAAGATGTGCCTTTACCTCACGAGTTCATCCTCAACAAAGATTTGTTAATTGAGTTGTTCCCCAGCTTTGCAAATGGCTTAACTCCTTTTTGGACGTTAAACTGGGGTCAGTACGCTGATTTCTTGACTTTTAAAGGCGGTTTGAACCCCGTAACTGGCGGTCTTTGGATGACTGACATCGCACACCATCATTTAGCGATTGCAGTTCTCTTCATCGTTGCTGGTCACCAATACCGTACCAACTGGGGTATCGGTCACAGTATTAAAGAGATTCTTGAGAACCACAAAGGACCTTTCACAGGTGAAGGTCACAGGGGTCTTTACGAAAACTTGACCACCTCTTGGCACGCTCAGTTAGGTATTAACCTTGCTATGTTGGGTTCGCTGACGATTATCGTCGCGCACCACATGTACGCAATGCCTCCGTACCCTTACTTGGCAACAGATTACGCTACCCAACTGTGTATCTTCACTCACCACATGTGGATTGGCGCCTTCTTAATTGTCGGTGGTGCGGCGCACTCAGCCATCTTCATGGTGCGGGATTATGACCCTGTTGTTAACCAAAACAACGTTCTGGATCGAGTAATTCGTCATCGCGATGCAATTATCTCTCACCTCAATTGGGTATGTATGTTCCTAGGCTTCCATAGCTTTGGTTTATACATCCATAACGACACAATGCGCGCGTTGGGTCGTCCTCAAGATATGTTCTCCGACACTGCAATCCAGTTACAACCAGTGTTTGCTCAGTGGGTCCAAAACCTACACACAGTGGCGCCTGGTGCAACAGCTCCAAATGCATTGCAAGTTGTCAGTCATGCCTTCGGTGGCGGTATCGTCGCAGTTGGTGGCAAAGTGGCAATGATGCCAATTGCTTTGGGTACGGCGGATTTCATGATTCACCATATCCACGCATTCCAAATTCACGTAACCGTACTGATTCTGCTTAAAGGTGTATTATTCGCCCGCAGTTCACGCTTAATCCCAGATAAAGCGAACCTAGGCTTCCGCTTCCCTTGCGATGGTCCTGGTCGTGGCGGTACATGTCAAGTGTCTGGTTGGGACCATGTGTTCCTCGGACTCTTCTGGATGTATAACACTATCTCAATTGCAATTTTCCACTTTAGTTGGAAGATGCAGTCTGATGTGTGGGGAACTGTTGACTCAGATGGTGTGGTTTCACACATCACTGGTGGAAACTTTGCTCAAAGTGCCATTACTATCAACGGTTGGTTGCGTGACTTCTTATGGGCACAAGCCGCACAAGTTATCAACTCCTACGGTAGCGCTCTGTCTGCTTACGGTTTGATGTTCTTAGGTGCCCACTTCGTTTGGGCATTCAGCTTAATGTTCCTGTTCAGTGGTCGCGGCTACTGGCAAGAATTGATTGAATCGATTGTTTGGGCACATAATAAATTGAAGGTAGCACCTTCAATTCAGCCACGTGCTTTAAGCATCATTCAAGGTCGTGCAGTAGGTGTGGCACACTATCTACTAGGAGGTATTGCCACAACGTGGGCATTCTTCCACGCGCACATCCTTTCAGTAGGCTAACGCCAAAAAGTTATGAAAAGTTAGGAGTTAGGAGTTAGAAGTTAGGGGTTAAAAAGCAGGAATATGTATTTTGAACTCATAACTCATAACTCATAACTCATAACTTAACTCTCATAACTCCTAACTATCAAAATCACATGACGGCTAAAGGTTAGAGGATTTATCAAAACCTATGGCAACAAAATTTCCAAAATTTAGCCAGGATCTCGCACAAGATCCGACTACTCGTCGGCTCTGGTATGCGATGGCTACAGGGAATGATTTTGAAAGCCATGACGGGATGACGGAGGAAAATCTTTATCAAAGGATTTTCGCTACTCACTTCGGTCATGTAGCAATCATTTTCTTGTGGGCATCCAGCCTCAATTTCCATGTAGCTTGGCAAGGTAACTTTGAACAGTGGATTAAAGACCCTCTCCACATTCGCCCTATCGCTCACGCGATTTGGGACCCTCACTTCGGCAAACCAGCTATCGAAGCATTCACCCAAGGTGGCGCATCGAATCCAGTAAACATTACCTACTCTGGTATTTACCACTGGTGGTACACCATCGGGATACGTACTAACAACGACCTCTACATGGGCGCCGTGTTTTTACTCCTGTTGGCAGCAGTGTTCTTGTTTGCAGGTTGGTTACATTTGCAACCCAAGTTCCGTCCTAGTCTTTCTTGGTTCAAGAGTGCAGAACCCCGTTTAAACCACCACTTAGCAGGTTTGTTCGGTGTAAGCTCCTTAGCTTGGACTGGTCACTTGGTACACGTTGCTATTCCTGAATCTCGTGGACAACACGTAGGCTGGGATAACTTCCTAAGTACATTGCCTCACCCCGAAGGTTTAACACCCTTCTTTACAGGAAACTGGGCTGCATACGCACAGAATCCAGATACTGCGAATCACTTGTTTGGTACCTCAACAGGCGCCGGTACAGCAATTTTGACCTTCTTGGGCGGTTTCCACCCTCAAACAGAATCGCTGTGGTTGACCGACATGGCACACCACCACTTGGCAATTGCAGTTATCTTTATTGTTGCTGGTCATATGTACCGTACCAACTTTGGTATTGGTCACAGCATTAAAGAAATGCTCAACGCCAAAAACTTCTTTGGCACCAAGACCGAAGGTCAATTCAACCTGCCTCACCAAGGGCTGTATGACACTTATAACAATTCCCTACACTTCCAATTGTCTATACACTTGGCTGCGTTAGGAACTGTATTGTCATTAGTTGCACAACATATGTACGCTCTGCCTCCTTACGCTTTCATAGCTAAGGACTACACTACACAGGCAGCACTGTACACACACCACCAGTACATAGCCGTTTTCTTAATGCTTGGTGCTTTTGCCCACGCAGCAATCTTCTGGGTACGTGACTACGACCCCGAACAAAACAAAGGCAACGTACTCGACCGCGTGCTGAAGCACAAAGAAGCGATTATCTCGCACTTAAGCTGGGTATCCCTTTTCTTGGGTTTCCACACCCTCAGCTTGTATGTACACAACGACGTAGTTGTTGCGTTTGGTACTCCTGAGAAACAAATCTTGATTGAGCCAGTATTTGCTCAATTCATTCAAGCATCTCACGGTAAAGTTCTGTATGGAATGCAAACATTGCTCTCTAACCCAGACAGTGTTGCTTATACCGCTTACCCAAACTACGCTAACGTCTGGTTGCCTGGTTGGTTAGATGCAATCAACAACGGTACAAACTCTCTATTCTTAACCATCGGTCCCGGCGACTTTTTAGTACACCACGCCTTCGCGTTAGCTATCCACACCACCGTATTGATTCTTGTCAAAGGTGCTTTGGATGCTCGTGGTTCTAAATTAATGCCAGACAAAAAAGACTTTGGTTATGCATTCCCTTGTGACGGTCCTGGTCGTGGCGGTACTTGCGACATTTCCGGTTGGGACTCGTTCTACCTAGCTACATTCTGGGCATTAAACACTGTCGGTTGGGTAACCTTCTACTGGCACTGGAAGCATCTGGGTATTTGGCAAGGTAACGTAGCACAATTTAACGAAAACTCGACCTACTTAATGGGCTGGTTCCGCGATTACCTCTGGGCGAACTCCGCACAGTTAATCAACGGTTACAACCCATACGGTATGAACAACCTGTCAGTTTGGGCTTGGATGTTCCTCTTCGGACACCTTGTTTGGGCGACTGGCTTCATGTTCCTCATCTCTTGGCGTGGTTACTGGCAAGAGTTGATAGAAACCTTGGTTTGGGCACACGAGCGCACTCCTCTTGCGAACCTAGTTCGTTGGAAAGACAAGCCCGTTGCACTCTCCATCGTTCAAGGTCGCTTAGTCGGTTTAGCTCACTTCACAGTTGGCTATATCTTTACTTACGCAGCCTTCCTCATAGCTTCTACGGCTAGTAAATTTGGATAACTCCAACTTCACACCTCTTAGCTAACTAATAAAATCCCCTACCCATGTGGTGGGGGATTTTTTATTGTCACTCTTGTCTTGTAGACCTCTCTTGTGGAGCGGGCATCCCTGCCCGCCCTTAAAAATTTAAACGGGCAAGGATGCCCATCCCACAAGATTTGAATCAAATACCCACAAGATTTGAATCAAATATGTCAATGATAATCAAAACAGTTTACTTTATATAAAATATAAGAAAATTTAAATTGTACAAAGATTCTATTTATCACTAATAAATTAGAAAATATTTTTTGGTAAATGGGAAAGATATAAATGGCAGGCAAGGATGCCCGCTCCACAAGATGAATAATCAAAACCATTTACCAAATTTCAATGCAAGAAACAAACTTTAAAGCTACCGAAAGAAACTTGCCTCATTGGGAATTAGATGGCGCCACTTATTTTATTACTTTTAATACTTGGCAAAAATTAGAACTCACCCCGGAAGCAAGACAAATAGTTTTAAATAGTTGTCTATTCTTTAATAATAAAAGGTATAAA
Organism: Calothrix sp. PCC 7103; assembly: GCF_000331305.1. GTDB lineage: Bacteria > Cyanobacteriota > Cyanobacteriia > Cyanobacteriales > Nostocaceae > Dulcicalothrix. The sequence continues at coordinate 5,271,055 of NZ_KB217478.1, forward strand.
ATTCTAGTTTTAGTTGTGATGGCAGACCATGTGCATATCCTAATTGAACCTTGGCTGAAATCAGAAAATGAATATTGGTCAAACAGCAGTATTATGCACAGCATCAAAAGTTACAGTTCTAATCAAATCTTTAAAGCTATCAAACACACAGGTATAATTTGGCAAGATGAACGATATGACCGAATAGTTAGAGATGAACAAGAGTTATTAGTATTTTGGGAATACATCAGACACAATCCAGTCAAAGCAGGATTTTCTAATACCCCAGAAGAATACCCTTTTTTTTGGCAAACATCATAATCAATTCTAGTACTTAATATCATTTTACCAAAAGCTAATATAACTGCCCCACTTCTTGTGGAGCGGGCATCCTTGCCCGCCTCTAACCCTCTTAACAACAAAATAAAGATTACCTTTAGTACAAGTTGCTCAAGTAAAAAACTACAATATTATAATTAATGTGTAACTAGGCAATGACTATCAGAAAAACACAAGCTGAACGTCAAGCTATTATTTACGAAATTATTGATACACAACCAGATTACTTTTTATTAGGAGTAAGAAACGCTGGTTTAGACCCATATGTCGATTTTGCAGGTCTTTTATAGTAAGTTATACATCGCTTCATCATCAAAATCTTGTACACAAAGCCAATGAGCATTTGTACCAGTACGAGCGCGCGCAAAATCAACTAACCAGTCAGTGCCTAAACCAGGTATCTTCAAAGAAGGAAAGACTGTCACCCATAGCTCAATACCCCATCGTAATTGATCGCAATTCACGGCTTCTCGTAATATTTGCTCAATCGGTTCAGGGTCAAAAATAGCAGTTGATTCTTTTGTAAACCCTTGTGACAAAAAAACTATTTGGAAGTTGTCTACTTGTAGCAAGAATTTTGTTTACTAATAATTCGCGGTAACGTTTAGTATCTCCAGTTTCTCGTTCATACACAGCAACCGAACTACTAAAAACTTCGCGTGCTAACAAAGGAACTTGTACCGCCCAAGGCAACTGGGTGTAAGTTTGACCAGCAGCCCAAGCTGTTATATTTGGTCTAAATCTTCATTAGCAGCAACACGTATTTCTAATTGACGTACTCGCGCTTCTAGGTTGTTAAGCCTTGCACCAACTTGTTGTACTAATTTGTCAAATTGGCTATTAAGCGCTAATAATGCTTCTTCTTGTTTTTGTAAGCGTTGTTTTTGACTGCGAATAGCGTCGCGCGCTTCGAGTAAAGAATTTTGAGTAACTTCTAAAGCAACTTGGCTAATACGAAGCGAGTCAGTTAATTCCAGTACCCAGTTATATAATGCCTCTTGACCTGCCAGAATATTGCCATCTAACAAAAGCTTTCGCTTCTTATCGCTGCCATCCAACTTGTCAATTAATTGATTAAACCAACCACGACTTTTGCGGTAGCGGATAATATCTTTGCTAACTTGGATACCATTTACTAAGTCAATAAGGGCCTTATCACTGACTACCGGAACTTGATGCTGGATCTCTTTTAGCTTACAAGTAGAGGGACTAATAACACCAATAATTGATTTTTGCTGGTTAAGCATACTGTTTATGCCCTTGTCGTGTAGATATATAAGAGTGGTTTTTCATGATTTATTCTGTATTAACTCATCGGCACGCCGTAGATTTTTATTGCTTTTTGCTGTATTATCTTGACTTTGTACAAGTAAATAATTAAACTCATTTACTAATTTCTCTCTTTCTTCAGCTTTAAGTTTTTGGTCTAACTGTGCTTGCGTTAAACTATCGCAATAACTACTCAAGTAAATATTTAGCTCTTCAAAAAATAAATCAATACGTTCTTTAAAATCTTCTTCAAGGTATTGATTTACTCCACGCTTGATATTAACTATGCTTTGCTCAATCATTCTATTTGATTCATCAACTATTTCCTGTAAAGAAACAGTGTAAAACTCTTCTTTTTTATCTGGTCTTTTAACCTGAATTTTTTGAGTTTGAGGTACTATCCAAAACCAATGCGAAAACTTTCTTTTTTTAACTTCCTTAGTTTCGTATCCTTGGTCTACCCATCTTGTGTTAGATTTAATACTTGGTTTAGCAAATTTAATATGTTCAGAATCTAAATTAGGTGTTGGTAACGAAAGACTTACATTAAAATTTTCATTCAAACGGTCACGCGCTCTTTTGATAATAGGCTTAGTTTCTTTATCTAAAAAACTAGTTAACTCTTGACGAGAATTTTCAATTATCTTTCTGACTTGTTCCAAAATTCTCTTGTGGGGTGGACATCCAAGCAAACGCCCACCTTTAGAACAAGCAAGCCATACCACTTTCGGAACGGGCAAGGATGCCCATTCCACAAGATAATCATTCCACAAGATTAATCTAAACAAATTGATACAAAAGCTTAAGTAGAGTAAACTTTTTGTAACTTTCTTAGCATTTCTGAGGTATTCTGCTATCAAGTAACGCGCGCTTCGTAACCTAAAAGAAAGTTCGCTACATAAAAATCGCCAATGATAACACTCTTCGATTCCATCAAAGTCGGCGCCTTAACGCTACCAAACCGTATGGTAATGGCGCCACTGACACGAGGACGGGCAGAAAGCGATGGTACACCCACTGAGATAATGGTGGAATATTATCGGCAACGTGCAACAGCAGGATTAATAATTAGTGAAGCAACTTCAATATCACCGTTTGGTATAGGTTGGGTAAACGCTCCCACAATCTTTAAACCCGACGATATTACAAACTGGCAAGCTGTAACTGATGCAGTCCATCAAGCAGATGGTCGTATATTCTTACAACTTTGGCACATGGGCAGAGTATCACACCCTGACTTTCTCAACGGACAACAACCAGTTGGGCCCTCAGCTATTGCAGCTAAAGGTGATGCCCATACACCACTAGGTAAAAAACCTTACGTTACACCACGCGAACTAACAGTAGAAGAAATTCACGCAACTGTTGCAGACTACGCCACAGCTACTCAAAACGCGCGTGAAGCTGGATTTGATGGTGTAGAAATACACGGCGCCAATGGTTATTTAATTGATGAATTTTTACGAGATAGTGCAAATAAACGTAACGATGAATATGGTGGCGCCATACAAAACCGTGCGCGCTTCATGTTAGAAGTTGTCGAAGCCGTAGTTTCTGCTTGGAGTGCCGACTGTGTAGGCATTAGACTATCACCAGCAAATCCCTACAATGATATGAGTGATAGCGACCCTATTGGATTATTTACTTATGCTGCTGAACAATTAAATAAATTTGAACTTGCCTATTTACACGTTCTCGAAGGACTTCCTGGTAGTGTGTTAGCAGGCCCAGAACCGCGCGTTACACCTCATATTCGCCGAACGTACAATGGAATACTAGTGGTAAATGGTGGATATAACCAAGAGTTAGGCGCCAAAGCTTTAGAAAATAACGAAGCGGATTTAATCGCTTACGGTACTCTATTCCTTGCTAATCCTGATTTAGTCGAACGTTTCCGCAAAGGTACATCGCTTAATACTCCAGATTCTCATACGTTTTACACTCCTGGAGAGAAAGGTTATACTGATTACCCAGCTTTAACCGCTGTTGGCTAAGTAAGGAAATTAATAAAGGGTATTTTTACAGGCACCTTCTTTATGGCACTGTTTAATTTGTGTAGTAATGTTTAATTTGTCATGCTGAACGGAGTGAAGCATCTGATTATGTAGTTAGTAAGGCATAAACTGACATTAAGAGATTCTTCGCTTCGCTCAGAATGACATTGAGAGATTTTTTGCTTTGATTAGAATAATGTTTGATACGTTTGCATCAGTGCTTGTTCAATTGACCCCAAACTTTTATATGCTCTTACTATTTGATGTGCAGGAGTTTCGCGCTTCTCTAAAAAACCTTTAAGCGGCGCCAGTAACTCAACATCAGGGTCATTATCATTATTAAGAGCAACTTCAGCAGCGTGAATAACTTGAGTTGCAGCGCCAAAAATTTCTTCGTTGTCGAATGCTTCTTGGGCAGAAAGTTGATGTAACGCAGCATCGGGAACAATCGCTCGACCTGTTAAAGTTGTGTCTAGCACTAAACCCTTTAATAAAGCTAATATCCCAGCATAAATACTAAAATCATCACAGCTATCACAAGCCTTAAATTCAATTCGACCTACTTCTGCTGGTAAACGCGCAATTTTAGTAAGTGCAGGAATACTTGAAATAAGTTGTTCTTGTTTTGCTACAAATACCCGTGTTGCCGCACGCTTTCCTGTACGAATAAACGTTCTTGCTGATAATCCTTCCCATAAAGTACCCTCATAAAAAGGAGAGCTATAGCTAAAAGGAACAATATAGGGACTGTAATAAGTTAACTTCTGACCAATCTCAATTACATGCTCTACTGGTAAATCAGCCATTGAGATATTTAAATCTGGTCCATATGAAACCATATAAATATTAACCGTTTGTTCATCTGGATATGCCTGCAACTCACTAATCTCAAAAGCATTTAACGGTGGTTGAGGTTCATATTTTGATTGGTAAGGGTTGTAACTAATTAGAACTGGAGAAAGTCCAAACTTAGACGCAACATCGCACAGTAAAGAGAAACTCTCATTTAGTTCTGTAATAGTATCTTGAATACTAGAGTGAATCGTAGTGCGTATCTCAATTCCTTTTGGTACGCATTCCACAAACTCCTCAGACTCTGAATAACGCTCAAACCCTTCAATATACCATCTTTTTTTTCTAATCCCAGCATCCCCCATATGCAGGTGTAAATAATCATCAGCATACTCTGGTAATGCTTCAATTATTTGATTAAAATCAGCAAACTTTGCACGTGAAAAATCAACAAATTTTCCTGCTAAGGAGACGAAAGCAACCTCGTGTTCTATGCCAAAATTAAACATTATTCACACCTTGAAACATTTGCAAGCAAATTCGACGGATATAACAGATAGTTGATTTTTTTCAATTGAATGAGCCTTAAAAGCTTACTATCACAAATAACTCATCCGTTACATCCGTTGCTAATTTACTCCTACTACTTGCCAAAGATTAGCAAATAACTTATAAATAATACTGTCTACTTAGATACATTGACTATTGTAATTACTAGTATTGTTTTATACAAGTATTGTTTACTTAATTTGATTGCAAATAATTAGAAATAATTAGAAATTATTCTCAATATTGACATGAAAATTATACTGTAATATTCGATATAAAATCTGTCACAAATGGATTAAAGAATAAAATAAAATACTTAAACTAGAAACAAATGATAAAATACCTAATACTAAAATCCTCAATTTCCCAATTTTTACCCTTACTGCCTTAACTTACCGTTCGCTAGTATGGACATAAATACAGCTTTAGGCATGACTTTATGATGAGTGCGGTAAAATCTCCTTACAGCAGCGAACAAGTGAGTGCGTGGTTGCGCGGGTTGCTCGCTATTGCTTGGGCAGATGGCGATTTTGATGACCAAGAACAGCAGTTAATTGCTAGCATTACCGAAAATGAGTTAGCTCCTGGCTTAGTAATCGAGTCACTAGAAGATATTTCGCCAGAAGAACTAGCAATTGTACTAGGTAAAGGTACACCCCTAGCAGAAAATTTCTTACGAACTGCCGTGATGGTGGCAATTGCCGATGGTACATATACCAAAAGTGAAGACTACATGCTTCATGAGTTGTGTAAAGCTTTAGGTGAACCAGAAAATATCCTTGAAGCTTTACGTCACACCCTTGAACATCCAAAACAAATTTACTCAGCAACGTCACAAGCTATAACTACAACTCCCAATCGTCAACACCCAGATGCGCTTCATCCACTGCGTGACTGGCTAGATAAGCTCGAAATTCATGACCCTAGAGTTGCGCGTTTCTTGTGTAAAATGATTCCCTCGCAATGTCCATTTGAACGTGATGTAACTTTATTTAAACGCAAAATAGTTCATATTCCTCCCCTATGTAAACTCAATCCCATCTACGAACAACTAGTAGGGTTGCGTTTTCGTGCGCTTTCTTACTTAGCTGATGATTGTGGTGAGGATGTCACCCCGTATATATAAAGTAGGGTGCGTAACGCGATTAACAATTCTTATACGAAGCGCTTGTTCTAATCGCGTCATGCACCTCATAAATATATCAGCTATATATCTATAATATATAGGCTCTTGATTATTAACTTGTAAGGTGCGTGACGCTACTAGGTTATTAGCTTCGTTCTAAGATTGTAATAGCGTCACACACCCTATTCTAACTTGTAACTTTTATGCAATTCATTGACCAAGCAGATATTGAAGTTGAAGCTGGTAAAGGTGGCGATGGAATCGTCGCTTTCCGGCGTGAAAAATATGTACCCGCAGGTGGACCTGCTGGTGGTAACGGTGGTAAAGGTGGTTCGATATATTTTCGCGCTGTTGAAGATTTACAAACTTTGCTTGACTTTCGCTACAACCATAAATTTAAGGCTGGAAACGGTACCCGTGGTGGTCCCAATAATTGTACTGGCGCCAATGGTAAAGACTTAATTATCGATGTACCTTGTGGCACAATTATTTACGATGCCCAAACAGGTAACATAATTGGTGACTTAACTCAACCTGAACAAACTCTACTAGTTGCCGCAGGTGGTAAAGGTGGACTAGGAAATAAATATTTCTTAAGCAACCGCAACCGGGCGCCAGAATATGCACTTCCTGGTTTAGATGGCGAAATTAAACTACTGCGTCTCGAATTAAAGCTCTTAGCAGAAGTTGGAATTATTGGACTACCCAACGCTGGAAAATCAACTTTAATTTCTGCTCTATCTGCCGCACGTCCAAAAATCGCCGACTATCCATTTACAACCCTTATACCTAATTTAGGTGTAGTCAGAAAACCAACTGGTGATGGTACCGTATTTGCCGATATTCCTGGTTTAATCGAAGGAGCTTCAACTGGCGCCGGACTTGGACACGATTTTCTACGTCACATCGAACGTACTCGTGTATTATTACATTTAATAGATGCTACAAGCGAAAACATCGTTGACGACTACAGAACAATTCACCAAGAACTCGAAGCATACGGACGTTCGTTAGCAGAGCGACCACAAATTATTGCCCTTAACAAAATCGATGCAGTGGATAGAGAAAGCGTAGACTTAGATGCTATAGCAACTCAAATAAACCATCTTTCTCATGCCAAAATTTATTTAGTTTCAGCAGCTACACGTGCAGGACTAGAAGAACTAATGCAAGAAGTATGGCGAGTACTTGATGAAATTAACGCAATTGATCAAAATTTAGAACTAACAACCGCGCTTGTTTAAATAACTTCAATTCTGTTATTTTATCATTTAAAGTCTCATATTCTATTCAAAGGGAAAACAAGCTCGTACCAAAGCGACTTTAATCCCTTAGATATAATACTCGTGGAATATCAAACCGCGAGGCAATTACTGCTGTTAAAAAACAGGTAGAGACCCTTATGAAGCAGCTTTTGCAGCTCCTTTTTACGTCAAAAATCCTTGGAAAGTTGTAACAGAACTAAATGCACTTCTTGATAAATGCCGTAACAAACATCAGTGATAACCACATTGTAAAGGTATCAACATTCTGATTCCTGGCATTAGTACAATTACATCTGGATTCGCATCAATAATTAGTTGCCAAAAAAGACGATTTCCATAAAACTTCTCTGTAATTTTTAACAAAGTATCACCGGGTTCGACAGTATAAAGCATTACCCCAATCCTTTACATTTTGTAAACTTGAAACGAGCAGCAGCGTAATATCTTTAACTATTCAGTTATGTAGGCAAGGAGAGAATATTCTCTATCCTAGCAGCGGCGCCCATAACCTTGAGCTTGTTAATTACATAAATTTACGAATAGTAAATTCATTTGCCTCTAGTTATATAATTAGTAATAAACTTGTCAACTTATGCACAAGTATTTGTAAGACCGACCATTGGGGCTACCAACGTTGATTACAGGAAAAACCAAGCTTTTAGGTGTAATAGGATATCCAGTAGAGCATTCGCTATCACCTCGGATGCATAATGCTGCCATCGCCCAAATGGGAATAGATTATGCTTACCTTCCATTTCCAATCGCACCACAAAATTTACAAGCTGCGTTAGAAGGGTTTGCAGCAATTGGAGTAGTAGGTTTTAGCGTTACCATTCCCCATAAACAAACAATTATTCCCCTATTATCCGAAATCTCAAGTCTGGCTCAATCTGTCGGTGCTGTTAACACTGTTGTTCGTAAAGATAATCAATGGATTGGTACAAACACCGACGTTGAAGGATTTATTGCTCCCCTACAATCAACATATAACCGTGATTGGCGCAAAACTACAGTAGTTATTTTAGGTAACGGAGGAGCAGCACGCGCAGTTGTTGCAGGATGCGCGCAGTTAGGTTGTCCCGAAATTCACATAGTCGGACGTAACCTAAATAAATTAGTCGCCTTTCATGAAAGCTGGAACAATTCAACAATAGCTTCACATCTACATGTACATCACTGGGATAAACTACCAAAATACATCCCACAAGCAAATCTCATCGTAAATACAACACCTATTGGCATGTATCCTCATATTGATGAGGCGCCTTTAACTCCCGAAGAAATAAATAACTTACCAGATGGCGCCATCGCCTATGATTTAACTTATAACCCAAACCCAACAAAATTTCTTAAACTCGCGCAACAAGCCGAAGCCATAACTATAAACGGTTTAGAAATGTTAGTACAACAAGGCGCCGCTGCCTTAAAAATTTGGCTACAACGCGAAACTGTGCCCGTCGATGTCATGCGTCAAGCTTTAATAGAAGTGCTAAGTAGAAAGTAAGCTCGTGCTGAGTATTAACTCTTAACTCAGCACGAGCGCACTCTTAACTTAAAAACTTCCGTGCTAGTAAAAAGCTAGAAATTGATTTGGCATCAATAGGTTCACCGTCTAAAATGGCGTTCTCAAACTCTTCTGGACTCCAAATTAGTACTTCTATATCTTCATCATCATCTTGTGCAGGTGGTTTTTCGAGCTTTTCTAAATCAGTTGCCAAAAATGCGTAAATAATTTCATCCGAATAACCGGGGGCAAGAAAAAATTCGCCAAGTCTCTGCCATTGGTTTGCATGATAACCTGTTTCTTCCTCAATTTCCCGCTTTACTGTTTCTGATGGGTCTTCATTTACTTCAACAGTACCAGCAGGAAACTCGATAACTCTCCCACTCACCGCAAAACGATATTGACGCACCAATATAAGTTTACCATCTGATGTTATGGGTACTGCTAAGGCGCCTCCTGGGTGACGAATACACTCCCAATCACCCTCAACTTTATTGGGTAAACGTAACCGATTCACTTCAAAATCAAATTTTCTTCCCTTATAGAATAAGCGCTGTTTTAGTAGCTGCGGTAATTCTCTACCTAATGGCATAATTAGTTAGCTTTGTTTATACTTGTCTACATTAAGGTTGGGTAAAATTAATTGCCTTCCTTACGTACATCACAACAGTTTACATCTTTAATAAGCTCTTTAATCGTTAGACCTGAAACTGGGTCTACCCAATCTGGTGCTATTTCTACAAGTGGCACCAACACAAACGCACGTTCTCGCATCCGAGGGTGAGGAATTTGTAGTTTCGGTGTTTCGATAATTCGGTCTGAATAAAATAATATATCTAAATCTAGGGTACGCGGTCCCCAACGCTCACCACGCAGGCGCCCAAACTTATTTTCAATTTTTAACAATACTTCTAGCAGTAATTCTGGTATCATTTCCACTTGCAATAAAACGCAACCGTTAAGATAATCTGGCTGTGGTGGACCTACCGCTTTGGTGCGATACAAACTCGATTGGGAAATTAATCTAATTCCCGGCGTTTGCGCTATCGCGTCAATCGCCCCTAATAAAATCGTCTGACTGTCACCAATATTGCTTCCTAAAGCAATCGCTGTATTATTAGACAAGCTGTTTTTCCCGCTTACGCTCTATTTCAACAATTCGTAATTATTAATGTATTTTATTTTACGAAATTGAATTGAAAAAATCATACGTAAGTGTTAAATAACAGTATATATAATTAAACTCTGATGGAATGTTATACTAACACAAACGTAGTGCTTCGATTCAAAAGTTTTGATTATTCATTAATTAGCAACTGCTTCATATGAGGAACTGACGTGGTTAAGTTTACCTCTTGGTTCAAAGACAAAACCAACTTGAGTGATACGCATACAAATGATTCTGAGTTGCCATCGGGCGACGATGTTCAACCAACTGTTGAGGTTGACGTTTCAGAATTGACGACTGATGAAGAGAAGCCAACCAAGCAAGGCAAAGGTAAGCAGTTGCGGGAACAAGTAGGGAGAGTGTCATCTACAATAATCTCTAAACTCCCTGGCCACCCAAAACCGCTATATCGTCGGTTCTGGTTTATCGCTTTCTTAGGTTTAGGTGGTGGCGCCATTGCGGTGGCTAACACTATTTCCTCTATAGACCGAAATTTACCTCCTACCTCAGAACTCAATAGTTTGGTGCGTGAGCAAACGCTGACTATTAAAGCTGTTGATGGCACAATTTTGCAGCAGTCTGGACCAGCAACGCGCGAACAGCTAGCACTTTCAGAAATTCCCGAAACACTCAGAAAAGCTTTTATTGCTTCTGAAGACCGACGCTTTGATAAACATAATGGAGTTGATGCTCAAGGTATCGCCCGTGCTATAGTCAATAATTTGCGCTCGCAAAATGTCGTTGAAGGTGGTAGTACTATTACCCAGCAGTTAGCGCGTATTCTTTTCCTGAAGCAAGAAAAAACCATGTTGCGTAAGGTTAGAGAAGTGCGTTTAGCTCAGAAGATGGAAAAAGAATTAAGCAAAGACAAGATTTTGGAACGATATTTAAATCTTGTTTACCTTGGTTCTGGTGCCTATGGTGTTGGTGATGCTTCTTGGGTATATTTTAGTAAGCCAGTTAGCGAACTAACTTTGGCTGAAATGGCTACTATCGCTGGTTTGGCACCTGCACCAAGTGTGTACGCTCCTGATAAAAACCCCGAAGCCGCAAAACAACGTCGCAACTTAGTTTTAGCGCGAATGTTTGAAGACGGTGTAATTACTGCTGCCGAAAGACAAGAAGCAGTTTCAGAAACACTTACTATTAAATCAAGCCTACCCAAACGCTTAGAAGTTCAAGCTCCTTACTTTACTAGCTTTGTTCAAAAAGAACTGCCGAAGTACGTTCCGAGCGAAGTTATAGAAGCAGGTGGGCTAACCGTAGAAACAACTCTCAACCCAACGATGCAAGCAGCAGCAGACAAAGCTGTCGCTAAAACATTACGAAATCAAGGACGCTGGGAAAACTTCAAACAGGCAGCATTAGTTTCAATTGACCCTCGCACCGGACAAATTAAAGCTATGGTGGGTGGTAAAGATTTTGGTAAATATCAATTTAATCGCGTCACCCAAGCACAGCGACAACCTGGCTCAACTTTTAAAGGATTTCTTTATGCAGCAGCTATTGCTACTGGCATGAGTCCTTATGACACTTTTCAAGATAGCCCATTAGTAGTAGACGGTTACGAACCAAAGAATTTTGATGAAGGTTATCGAGGTTCGCTTGATATGCGAACTGCCCTAACTAAATCAATTAATATTGTCGCAGTACGAATTTTGATGAGAGTCGGCTTTAACCCCGTCATCGACCTTGCCCATAAAATGGGTATAAAATCTGAACTCCGACCAATGTATTCTTTAGCACTTGGCTCTTCTGAAGTTAATTTGCTTGAATTAACAAGTGCTTATGGTAGTTTTGCTACTCAAGGGGTTCATAACGAAGTACACGGTATTACCCGTATTCTTAATCGTCGAGGTGAAGAAATTTGGAAGGCAAATTTCACACCTGTTCGCGCGCTTGATTCTGATAGCGCTAATATTACAACCTGGATGTTAAGAAATGTTGTATCATCTGGAACTGGTCAACCTGCACAGTTGGGCAATCGTCCAGTGGCAGGTAAAACCGGAACGACTGATGAAGCTCGTGATTTATGGTTTATTGGATTTATTCCACAACTTGTAACTGGGGTATGGTTGGGTAACGATAATAATAATGTTACTTACGGCAGTAGTGCGAGTGCGGCTTACACTTGGCACGAGTTTATGGAAGAAGCTGTAAAGGGAATGGCAGTTGAACAATTTGCCGAACGTCCAAAACTCAACGGTCGTAAAGGCACTATTAAAGCTGAACCAGTCAAAGCTAGACGACTTGTCAACCGTTCATTCTCTAGTAACGAGCGCTCTGGTGATGACAGTCCCGGTGATGATTCTTCCAGACAATCGAGAAGGCGCCGTAGTAGTCAAGTAAGTTCCGACAATAACGATAACAACGAACAATCATCAAGAAGACGCGGACGTTCATTCCAAACCTTCCAGCAAGATAACTCAGATGATAATACGCCACGTCGTCGCAGACGGCGTAGTCGAAGCGATGATTCTAATTCGTCGAGTAGCACATCAAATAATAGCTCAGATTCTTCCTCCGAGTCTCGTCCAAGGCGCCGACGTTTCCGTTCAAGAGATTCAGATTCATCTTCTTCCTCGTCATCGCAACCAACGTCTTCGTCGCGTCGTGGTAGAAGTTTAGAATCTTCTTCAGATAGCGGTAGCTCCAGACCCTCACGTTCTCGAAGCTCTTCTGGTTCTAATGGTTCAAGTAGCGGCTCAAATAGTGGTTCAGGTCGCAGTTCAGGTAGTAACTCCTCACCAAGCACACCCTCATGGCGTGAACGTTTAAGACCTTCTGGCGGTTCTGATGGTTAAGTATACTACAATAAAATAATATAAAAGGTTCTCGATTTTCTCAAAATCTGGAATCTCACACCCAATAACTGCATACCCGCGCAAACAACTTTCATGCTTTTTGCGTGGGTTTTTTACTATTAATATTTAATTGTATAAAAGACTACTCATCCTCAAGAAATTGAAATCTCTTTCTACAGTACTTTTGAACATTCTCCCTACTGGGAGATGAAGTCAGAGCCTAATTTTTATACGGTCATAAGTAGCGCAGTTAACAAGAGAAAATACTTATGTACTTATTCATGCAAGCGGCAGGCGCCGTATCTCAAGAGCCTAGTTTTCCAGTAGCTTCAGTTGCAGTATATGTAATTGGTTTCATTGCAGCTACAACAATAGGTTCCATTGCTTGGTATAACTCAAAACGTCCTGTAGGTTGGGAAGACAAAGAACGTCCAAGTGTTGTACCCCAAGTTGAAAAAGAGGAAACCCCAGGTATTGGAGAACCCAAAACAGAATAAAGTAATGAGTCCTGAGTACTGAGTATAAGTGAAAACTCAGCACTCAGCACTTTAACTAATTTTGGATTTCAATCCAACGACGGTACAGTTTTTGAATCTGCTTTAGAATAGTGTCCGCTACTGGCTTGTTAGAATCTTTGCTATCAGATAATTTCAACAGCTTACTCAATAGCTTTGCTTCTTCACTCGCAACATCACCGTCACTATATATCAACCCACTAATAGACTCAATCAACTTTTGACAATCTTCGTGAGTGGGATGTTCTCCCAAGTACTCATGTACCCATTTATAAAACTCGTTTGGTTTTACTGATAAGAATTCGTACAGAAACGGTCTTATTTCTGGGTCGTTTGTCAAATTATTCGCTTGAGCGATTTGATGTAGATATTTACGCTCTTCAGGTTGGATTATACCGTCAATCCATGCGGCGCCTATCAGTATTTTAACTTGTGTTTTTATGCTCGAATCGGTTCTCATATACTGCAAGACCTTTATGAGTGGATTTCACCTTCATGCAATCCTAACAATACAAGCGAGTATTTACTGAGAATTGTTTGATTTTCTTAACCGCGTCATGAAAAAACCATCCATATTATGTTGATGCGGCACCACTTTTAACCACCCTTGCGGCATTATATAATTATTTAGGAATGAATTAGGGAAAGGCGCCTCAATTTCCCAGTTTGGGTTTGCGACTAAAAACGACTTGATAACCGCTTCATTTTCGAGTGTGTGTAATGTACATGTAGCATAGACTAATACACCACCTGGTTTTACATATTTTGCCGTGTTCGACAATAGCTCACGCTGAAGGACAGCTAATTCTTCTACACTTTCAGGAGTTTGACGCCATCGTGCATCTGCATGACGGTGTAAAGTACCTAGTCCAGAACAAGGAGCATCAACTAAAACGCGGTCGGCAGTATTAATAAACTCTCTTAAACTCCGGCTATCTCCAGTAAAAATTTCTATAGACTTTAACTGTAAACGACGAGCATTCTCTTCCAATTTACGAAGCCGCGAAGCAGTACGGTCACAAGCCCATATTTTACCTTCATCACCCATCAGTTCCGCAATATGAGTTGTTTTTCCACCCGGCGCCGCACAAGCATCAATTATGACTTCTCCTGGTTGCGGGTCAAGCAAGTGAGCTACTAGCTGCGCGCTACTGTCTTGGACACTCCACCAACCTTGTTCATAACCGGGTAAATTTTGAATGGCGCCGTTACTACCAATTAAACGTAACGCTTGGGGTAAATAAGTAAGTTTTTCATATTCAATATTACTATCTTGAAAAGCTGTTTCAACTTCTGTAATCGTCGCACGAAGCAAATTAACCCGTAAATCAATTGTCGGTGTTTGGTTCATCCATTGGCATAATTTCTCAGTTTCTTCTTCACCAAACTGTTCCACCCACACATCAATTATCCAATCAGGAAAACTATATAAAATACCATTACCTTCCTTTAACCCTTCCCCCTTTTCTCTCTCACGTATAAAGGAGCGTAACATTCCATTCACAACAGGAGCAAGTTGTACAAAACCATTATCTTTTGCGAGTTCTACAGTTGTGTTTACAGCAGCAGAAGCGGGTATTCGGTCTTGGTACATTAACTGGTACAACCCAATATGTAAAATAGTACGTAGGTTTGGGGGTTGCTGGTGTGCTTTCTTCTTTCCTAGCGAGTCAATAAAATAGTCAAGCGTTCGTTGGCGCCGAACACATCCATAAACCAATTCAGTAACGAGGCGCCGTTCATTATCAGCCAAATTCGATTTTGAATTATATTTTTGTAAAGCACGGTCAAGAGCAACATCAACAAAGGCGCCTTTATGGACATCACGCAAAGCAATAAAAGCAATTTGACGAGCAGAAAACATTAAAATTATGATTATTAGAACATATATATATCGTAGGGGCGGGTTAACCCATATCCTCCAACTAGTAGAAAAATATCGAAAACCCGCCCCCAATCCATGTCATTAATTTTGATACGTTGCAGGTGCCTGTGCAGTAATGCAGTATTTTTTTACCACAGAGTACATAGAGGGAAGAGTTAATTTTAGGCGCCTACTAAATTTTAATACCGCGCGGTATCAACAACGCTACCAATTTCAAACTCACACGCACGCGATACAAGTTCCTGTGGTAATTCTTCAAAGCTAACCAAAGGCAAGTGTTGAGGATTTTCAATAAGTTCTTTTGCAAGCAAAAAACCAGCAATAGTCCAGGTTTGGTACTTGCGAGCTTGTTTACCAATCAATCTTCCCTTCTTACCATCGTAGTACTCAACCCATTCATCATTTTTCAAACGTGGAGCAGCAACAGCAATTGCTTTTTTAGCAAGGTCAATACGGTTAGTTTTCACAGCAGCAGCAGCCAACATCCACAATAAAACGGGCCAACTTCCAGCATTGTGATAAGACCAAGGAATATTTTTAGGGTCACATCCAGTGACAATCCTATACTCTTCACCTTCTAAAGCAGGGAAACAAATCTTCATCGGCATGTCCCCAACTAAATTATCCCAGCGTTGGTCTACCAAATTCATAATTGCTTGCGATTGGTCTTCAGTAGCTAGTTCCGAAATAATTGCCATCAGGTTACCGAGTGAGAAAAAGCGCGTATCGAGTTGTGATGGTCCCACATTACCTGCAAGATAACCACCATTCATAGGTAGCCATTTGTCTAGTTCATAATAAGGAAGCGAATCACTATATATATTAAATAGATTTACTGCCGCCTTCCCATACTCTTCACCCTTAAAACGGTAAATTGCATTGAGACGGTTTATATCAATCCAATAGTGCTGGCGAATATGGGCGCACAATAAGGGTAAACGGTTATCGATAGCAGCAACAATATTTTCGTTGTACTCACATACTAATAGTTCTCGTGCTGCACGTAGTGAAGCATAGAATAAAGCTTGAATTTCTAAGGGATGACCATAAATTCCCATCCTACGGTCAATCATGCAGGCGCCATCAGGTACCAACAGTGTTGGGTACATGTCAAAGCGATTTGCCAAGCATAATTCTACAATCAACTTGATACCAGTTTGAAATTCTGGTTGATAAGCGAAACAGAAATCTTTGGTTGCTACGACATAAGCGCGTAACAAAATAATCCACCATAAGCAAGAGTCTACTGGTGTGACTCGTGCGATAGCATGTTCACCAAAGTCAGCGTCAAGGTATTCTTTACCATCGATTGAGACAACTTTAAAACTAGCGGGCATTAATCCGCGTGCTGGTTTGTAAGCATCGAGTTCACGTTCTTTTGGTTGCAACTTGAGAGTTTCTTCTAAGAAGTTACGAACAATATCAGTTCTGCCCTTCATTAAAAATATCAGAGCAGATGACACAAAATCGCGTACAAATACTTGGTCATAATTCAGCGCTTCTGTTGAATTATCAAATGCCGCTACAGTTCCAACTGGGCGCCCTTGATAGTACACAATAGATTTTTCTAAAGCTTCCCAAGCTTCTGCGTCGATATCGTTGTCTTTTACTGTTGTTGCTGCTAAGTCCTTAAGTTGCATCGTCAGAAAACTCCTTTTCAATTTTAATGATTAATGGTAGAAACGCCGTTTATAAACTTGCTATCTTCATATTAACAATACTGTTTTATGAAAAAGCAAATCTTATTATCTGCACTTTTAAATGGAATACTATATTTACTTACTCAAACCGCCATTAAATTAACGATTCTCGCTTGTAAACTAATTGTGGATATTGCTTGTTAAATGTAAATTAATACCTGTCTTAAGCTTTTGCTGGTACTACAAATGCTCAAATTTTACAAACTCGCACTCTCGCTTATTGAACAAAATATAACTAATTATTTCTACTACCTAGATATTTTGTTTCACAAACAAACTCATTAGTTTGACTTATCCAGGAAATTTAGACTTAAGTAGTTTTACCAGCTTTGACCCACAAGAGGTTCAAGTTACTAGACATAATTATCTAAATACATATTAATAATAATTTATAACCTTTTTTCACAATATGCAACATTATTTTCATAATCCACGCATTACACGTATGCTTTAGCAACATAGTTAACCTTAAAGAAAATTTTCATAATCAACGCAAAACATTGAAACCCTTTACATAATTACCTTATACACAAATGCATAAACTCGCAAACATTTATAAAGTGTTTGCAAAGTGCCATTTGTTACAAATAACAAAAATTCACATAATTAATTAATCTGATTATCAATTTAGAGCCAGATTAAATATTTTTGACACTATTAACTTTCCTTTTCTCATGTCAAGTATCAAAATACACATTTTGTCTAGGCTTTAGTATTGATAATCAACAAGTTAGTTCTGCGTATTCAAGCATTGAGTCGGGTTGACTATTATGTGAAGGTAAACGAGCTAATATTGTGACAATAAAATACTGCATAGCTGAAATAATAAGTGTATGTACAAAATTCTCAAATTGACTAGCACTCAAAATTATTCTAATCATGCTTACCAAATCTTTGAGTTTTTGATATCATGATGTGAATTTAGTTTTTTACATACTAACTTTATTGGTATTAAAAAATTTTAAAGTGTTTGTGTTAAATTGCGATTATTGAATTGTAATATAATTAGATGCCGATTTAGTACAAAATTTCGCAAAAAACGATTTTTAATACTAAGACAAAATATAAGTCAGCTTTAATTACTACGCTTACTATTATTTTTACTTAAAAAAGCGTAACATCTGTAAACGGTTATACAAAACAAATACATAACAGGGAATTCATAACAAAAACTAAAGTGTCTGGACTGACCTGACTTTTGACGGCATGTTTAAGACATCTCCCTCAACCCCTCTTCTACAAGGAGATGAGAGCAATTGTACTTCCCCCTTCCCTCGTAGGGAAGGGGGTTGGGGGTTAGGTTTTACGTAGCGTTTTCCACATAACGTGAAAAGTCAGATAGACTGACTAGTGACATTACCAAAATAGCACCGATGTATATATGTTAGCTAGCCCCAATATAGAATTACTTAGTAAATAATCGTGAAATAATCAGCCCTAATTTTAAAGCGACTGTAAATTTAAATTTTAGAAACTGGGTTTTTTTATACATTTTTATGCCGTTCTAAGATATAAACATCCGTCAACTTGCTTAAGTATTAAATAAAAATAGCTACTTATATATATCACTGAAACTACTTAGGTAATAATTCTTATTGAAATTCCTATGCCTTGCAATATAAAGGTGCATTGATTAAAAGGTTAAGTTTATGTAAACTCAAACGAAAAAGTAGTGAAATTCTCTACGTATTATCACGTGCAGAACATGATATAGTGTTACTCTAATCAATATAGACATTTGTAACATTTCTGTAATTATTAATTAAGTACTTTAACTTATCAAAAATTGTATAAATAAAGATAAATTTTACACTAATTTCATTGCACTAGTAATGTGACTGTCCTAGAGAAAAATCTATGCTAAAAACAACTCAAGTTTTAGAAACTCCGCCAGTTGAACGTTTGCTTAACCTCTGGGCAAAGGGTTATACACTTGGCATCAATGGAAGTAATAACCAAAATTCACTTGGTAGTAAGTTGCTTGAGAGTTCATCTGCAAAAGGTCGGGCTTTAACAGCGACCAAGCTAAAAGATAATATACTTACTGTTAATTGCCAAATGGGGTGGATACAAACGAAGACACTTTATGCTTATATTCCGAATGTGATGGATTTGACGGAAGCACGTCGAATTACACAGTTTGCGTTTCGCGTATACAAAAAGTTAATTGAGGTTTACCAAAAATCTCCGTGTGCAAACGAAACGCTAACTGACGAATCGTTCTCAAACTTAGAATTACCTGCAATCCAAGAGTTAGCGTATGCACTTGAACCGACATTACTCGTTTTTCAAGAACAGCATATTGCTTCTAAAGACTGGCGTGCTTTAGGATTTATGACTACGCAATTAAATTTTACCAATAAATTAATTGCTAAAAAGCTTGAACCATCTGAAAAAATCCTGCTTGCTCCTTATTTAAAGTTCGTTGAAGAGCAAGTAGCAATACCTTGGCAAAGAGTTTGTGCTGCGAGTGCAAAGTATAGCTTGGATTCTTTTGAATTTCGCTTGGTCGAAGAAATGCTACCAGAGGCGCCGTCTATTGCTAAAGCTGTTTATAATCGACTGTTAGAATTACTTCCCGAATATCGAAGTCGTCGTGGTCACTTGGGTGACGAGGATATAGCTCACTCATGCATTCGCGACTTAAATATGTTTCAAGCTTACCTTTGGCTATGTCTATTTGAAGATACCATTGCACCAATACAGCAAGAGTTACTACCTTTGTGCGCGATGGTTGTTCAAGGAGTCAACATCAAATGGGAACTAACAGAAAAATGGTGGCAAGTTCTAGAAGAAGAAATTCTAAATCGCATAAATCCCCAAGCTCAACAGCTAATACAACCTTACACCAAACAAGTCCAAGAATTACTATGGTCTGGGCGCCATCGTTTAGGCTACCCTGAAGACCCCCTTCGTAATAATCACTTCAGTAATTCCAACTCCTCAACTCATTCCCAACTTAATCACTAAACTGATTATTACTACACCGCTGCACAGCGAGCATCAAATCACTAGGTGTCCCAATATCCAAATAACTACCATTATCAAAAACCTCAGCCTCAACGCGCATACCTTGTTGAATAGCTGCCTGTATTACATTACCAATAGGTAACTCCGGTAGACTCAACAAATTATTTGTTGACTTTAAATTCGATACAAAAGAATGCAAAAACTCTGTAAATGTCGGCGCCCATACAGCGATAGCCCACATATATCGTAAATTCGATTGTGGGGGTTTCTCAACAATTAGCCTAACTTTACCCGTACTATCAAAATCAACCATACCAGCTTTTTGGGGTTGTTCTGTAGGGAATAACCCTAAAACAACATCGGCGCCAAGAGCTTGACGTGCGATAATTCGCTGGAACCCATCAAGCGGTTCAAATAAAATATCAGGAAAACCCAAAGCCACAATCGCATCTTGAACAAACGGGTACGCCTGGTCTAGTGTAAAAGGAACACCATGAGGCAATCCCATCATCAAATACCCCAAGTTCATCTCAAGCATTGAGCCATCACCAAAATAAGCAGGAATATCCCATTTACCTGGTCGCAAAATAAAATACGCCGTCTCAATACCTGCTAGCCGCATCTTTTCGAGCAAATAATGCGAAACTACTTTAGGGCGTAGTTTATCCTCTTTATCATTAAATTTATTTTGATAACAAATATTTCGAACTTGAAACCCTACAGGATATAATTCTTTACTCAGTGGTAAAGGTGAAATACGTGTTGCTTGCCCACCCGCAGGTAACAATCCTATAATTCGCCGATTCATACAGCTTTGCAATTAATTAAAATATTAATATTACAAGTATCACAAATCACTTGAATATTTACGGGAATTCTGTATGAATTGGTAGATAAATAAATATCCCCTTCTCAAACAAAACTCATGCTTAAGAAGAGGTTAACTATATATCTATATATATCTATCTATTCATAGTTTATGCGTTTGTAACCGTTATTCAACTGAAACAGCATCCACATCAATCGTCTGTGTCTGTGTATTGGCTTGTGAACTTGTTGTGGTAGTGGTGTTGCTACTATCGCTAACCTCGGTGTCTCCTTTACGCGCTTTAAAGCCCTCAATCACTAACTGAGATACTTCTGATACTAGTAAAGTCAATATCAAAGCGTCATCGATTTGTCCGACAATAGGTAAAAAGTCTGGAGCAATATCAAATGGACTAATAAAATACAAAGCTGTACCTAGAATTACCCACCAGCGATATTTGGGGTTGCGTATCAAATCACGGTACCATCCGTAAACAGCTTGAATCGAGAATTTCATATATTGAACCTCCTTATTAGCTTTAATTTTGCATGATATTGCCTTAAACTTCCTGTGGGAATAACCGCCCTTAATTGTCCAGAAGGTGCGAAAAACTTATTTCTGTAATGGCTGCTGTGTAGCCAGACTAGAGCTTAATAGCTTGCTTGTCGTTTTTAGAAGAGGAAAAGTTAAAACCGTGGATATAATAGCTGAATTTAGAAGAGGCGGACCCGCAATGTATCCGCTACTCGCGTTGTCAGTTTTGACGATAAGCGTAGTTTTT
Source organism: Calothrix sp. PCC 7103 (assembly GCF_000331305.1). Lineage (GTDB taxonomy): Bacteria > Cyanobacteriota > Cyanobacteriia > Cyanobacteriales > Nostocaceae > Dulcicalothrix. Next base: position 5,292,503 of record NZ_KB217478.1, read on the forward strand.
GAGCGGTTATGGTTTTGGCTCCGCATGTTGAACCAAGAGCGTCAAATAGTCGAGCGCGTTTTGGAAGCTGCGCGTGAAAATTGGGGATTAGCTCGTGATATTGCCCAACGTGCTACTGACCAGCCAATTGGCAGATTTTTATACGCTCCTTTGAGTTTGACAAAAAACGACCCTGAAACTTTTCGACTTGCCTTAGAAGCAACTGCTGAAGATGAGTTAACTGGAATGCGACGTGGTGAGAAGCTTTTAGAAGCAGTAATTGCCCTGGCGCCACTTTTAGGTTTGTTTGGTACAGTGTGGGGACTAATTCAGTCATTGCGCGCGATTAAAATCGGTGATTTAGGAACCGAGGCAACAGCAGGAGTGACTACAGGTATTGGGGAGTCATTAATTAGTACAGCTGCAGGACTAGTAGTCGCAATTACAAGTTTGGTATTTTACCGCTTGTTTCAGTCATTCATTTTTAATCAAGTTCAGGTATTTCGCAAAGCAGGTAACGAGCTAGAACTATTGTACCGCCAGTCACCTCCATCTGACATCAATGTCGTAAATACAGAAACTCCAACTTTACTGGCACCAGAAACCAACAGCAATAGAAATTCCGAAGGAAGTTCTCCACGCAAGAGAGGAAAAAATCGGTTTGGCGACCCTTACGAAGCTCCAACGGAACCAAATCCTACCGATTCAGACAATATATAGTTCAACAACTAATAGAACAATACGAACGTAGCTCAGATACAAGATGCGGAGACGTGAATGAAAATAAACCTTAATAATTCCAAAGATGAGGCTCAAGTACAAATCATTCCTTTAATAGACGTAATCTTTTGTATTTTGACGTTTTTTCTCTTGGCAGCACTACAATTTTCTAGACAACAAGCAATACGTGGTATTAACTTTGACTTAGCACCAGCCAAATCAGGAACAACAATTCCTGGAACATCTGCACCTGGCTCACCAGCTAACCAAGCAGAAACAAAAGATGGGCAAAGACTAGTACTATATCTTGACGCACTAGGTCAAATTATTGACATTAGCACCCCAGCGCAAACTCAAATTCCCAAAGAGCAATTGCGAACATACTTAGAAAATTATGTCAAGCAAAATCCTACAAAACCTTTAGTACTATATGCAGCGCGTTCAGTAAGCTACAACGATGTAATTGGAACCATAGATTTACTGAGACAAGTCGGTGGCGACCGTGTTTCTTTAGCAGTATCAGCCAGTGGCGCCGATCAAACATTACCCGAACCAACACCAGGCGCCATTCCCAACCAAACAATCCCAAATACTGTGGTGCCGAACCCTATTCAACCAATTAACCCACAAATTAACCCACAAGGTAACATTAACCCTAATTTACCTAATCAAGCTCCGCCAATTCCGGCTCCAGGTATAACTGTACCTAGTGGCAAAAATATTAATCCCGGCACAGCTCCAGCACAACAGCAGGCCCCTACAACAAATAATAATTAAAATAATCCCCCCTAACCCCGTTATAGAGCGTTCTGGTTGGGGGATTAATTTATCAAAAATAAAAATATCTAAAATAGTTCTCTAATAGCGGAATTTCTTATTCAAATTTACAAATAATAACTTTCATATTTGATGTTATTGCTGCGGAAGAATCTTCTTGCAAACGATGACACCATAATAACAAGCCTACGCCATTCACGTTTCAAGGTATGTGGCAATGAATATTACATCAATTATGATTGCTTGGTTTGTAACAGCAGCCAGCTTTTTTGCTATCAGTAAACTTCCAATTGGAGTTGACATTGATTCTCCTGACAAAACTTTTACTGCTGCTGCCGCTCTTGGCATTATAACAGTAATGGTTAAACCGCTTCTTACCTTTGTATTTGCAATACCAAATGCTTTAACCTTTAACTTCTTTCCAGACTTTTTTACCTTCGTTATCGGAGTTATTTGTTTCTGTTTAGCTGCTTATTTTGTACAGGGTTTTCGTTTACGCTATGGCATCTGGAGCGCAATAATGGGCGCCTTAGCATTGTCAATAGTCAGTAACATTATCTACCGCATCGTACCCATTTAATAGTTGAAAGTGTTGAGTGCTGAGTAAAAAGTAAGAAGAAATAATTCAGCACTCATTACTTTACTACTGTTTAGCTTTTGCGCGTTCTTCACGCTTTTTACGGTCAGCTTGCAGCATATCAGCCATTACAGCCATAGCTTGCGTCATTTTATCGAGGTTGGAGCGATATAACTCTAAATCTTTATTGAGTTTGTCGTCAGAAATATTCAAACCCTTAGCAATAGAGTTGAGAGCTTCAGTGCGACGCTTTTCATCTTTAACGACTTCTGGGTCAGATGCTTCTAATAGTGTAAATATACCAATAGCAAACAATCTATTATATTTAAACTTAGGATTATGAGCGATAGCGTCGAGTTCAGCTTGTAATTGCGTATCGTTTTCTAAACGATTAGTTTGACTCAGCCACCCAACCAAATCATTTACAGGTAAACTCTTGGCAACATTAAGCAAGCGTGCAGCATCTTGATGATATTGGTCTTGATTTGCCTCAACTGCTTGACAAAGAGCATGAAAGATAGATGCTTTATCGCTTTCTGGTTGATAACCTTGCATAAAGCGGTCAAACGCTGTGACAACACCCAAGGTGTAAATTGAGTTGTAGCTGAAATCTACATTAACTGATAGTAGATGCATTTCCACCATCAACTCTTCCACAACTCGACGATAAATTGTGTTTACCGGACGAGTATGAAGCGAGTAGAATGTTCGCTTTGTATCAGAGACAGTACGGACGTTATTCACAACAATAGTTATTTATTAGGACGAAGGAATGTTTGTTTTCTTGTACTAAAGTACAAGGAGAGTCAAAAGACTATACTTTAGACGCTAGTAGCTCTAAACGCTCTTTAGCTCAGATGCTATCAGAATGGAATATACCCGTATTGCATCTTAAGACACAAGGCTTTTGTATCCTGCATCTCTATTATTATAGCTGTAGGAGTTATTACATACTCAGGATACTTAATTTAAGCATCTTGATAATGTGTAACTTCTTCTTAACATAATACAGCATAAATTAATATTACCGTAATGCCCTTCTCATCACAGCTACTAGCCCTCGCTGACTACCTAACTGGTGAATTTGACAACCAAGAACAAGCACTCAGAGACCCTGTATGGTATGTCCACTTGCGCTTGTGGCAGGTGCCTTTACCCATTTGTTTTGAAGACAGCATAACTATATTCGCTGAACAGGCAAATGCGATTAGCCTTGACAAACCTTATCGACAGAGAATTATGAGGTTACGTGAGACAGATAACTTAGATACACCCATTACCGTCCAATATTATATGCCTCAAGACCCAGGTGGATTAGCTGGTGGAGGCAGTAACCCAAGCAAAATACAAAGTTTGACCACTGACAAGTTAGAATTGCTACCGGGTTGTGTACTAAACGTGTCAGTAAAAGAATTAGCACCCAACTGCTACGAATTTTCGGCGGTGCCACCAAAAGAAGCCAAATGCACTTTTACTTACCTCGGCAACACCGTGCAAGTCTCGTTAGGGTTTGAAGTTACTCAAACAGAACTCAAAACTTACGATAGAGGAATTGACGAAGAAACAGGAAGAGCCACTTGGGGAGCTATTATGGGAGCATTTTGCTATACGAAAGTTAGGAGTTAGGAGTTTTAACATATTACTCAGCATGACTCACTCGGCACTCATTACTCATTACTCATTACTTTTAATTCTGAGGAGTGAGACTGCGAGGTACACCTTCTAAAGCTTCTTCTTCAGTTTCAAAGATTTCAAATACTGTATCCATCATTGTCACCTCAAAAACAAGCTTGGCTTCTGGGTGAACGTTACAAATACGGAAGCTGCCTTTAACTTTATCAGCATCACGCATTCCAGCGACTAAAGAAGTCAAACCTGAACTATCGATAAAGTTGACCTGACCGAGATTCACAACAACGTGACGGCTAAGTTTAGATATGCACTCCTGTAACTTTAAGCGAAACTGCCAAGCTGTGGTAATATCCAGGCGCCCAGATGGGGTCAGAACGATTACATCGTTGCCGTCTTGAATGTTATAAACTCTTTGGTCGATATGAATCACGCTTATCTCTCCCCTGGCACTACGAAATAAAACTAATCTAGTATTTTTTATAACCTTTTATCTCGCTAGTATCCACTCTTTTTTTATGAATAAATACCCACACCATGCCTAAATGACTATGCTGTGGGCATTATATGTTATGTGGAAATAACAACGAATGTTACATTTTAGTCAAGCGCATCACTCTTTTTACTTCCTTTTCCTGTCTTTTTAGGTATGCGACCAATTTGCCCAATCTTGAGGCTTGAGGAAAGTATCATAAAGTTCTGCTTCTGGAGTGTTCGGTTCTGGCTTAAAACCATATTCCCAACGCACTAACGGAGGTAGCGACATTAATATCGATTCTGTACGTCCGTTTGTTTGTAATCCAAAAATAGTTCCTCTGTCGTAGACCAAATTGAATTCGACGTAGCGACCGCGACGATAAAGTTGGAAATTGCGTTGGTGTTCACCGTACTCAGTATTATGGCGCCGTTGGACGATGGGTACATAAGCAGGTAAGAACGCTCGACCACAGTCTGTAATGAAAGAGAATAATTCTTCCCAAGTGCGTTGTGTGGGTTCGCCAACTTCTTGACTGTAATTAGCTGCTAGTCCGTGGTTATCGGGACCGCGATACAAGGCGCCACGACCATCTTGATAATCAAAGAACAAACCACCAACACCGCGTGTTTCGTTTCGATGTTTTAAATAAAAATATTCATCGCACCAACGTTTAAATACTGGGTAATATTCCGAATGGTGTTTATCACAAGCTTGTTTAAAAGTTTTATGAAAATGACTTGCGTCTTCAGCAAAAGGATAGTACGGAGTTAAGTCGGCGCCACCACCGAACCACCATACAGGGCCAGCTTCAAAATAACGGTAGTTTAAATGAACGGTAGGTACATAAGGGTTGCGGGGGTGCAACACCATAGATGTGCCAGTAGCGTAGAAACGATGTCCAGCAGCTTCAGGACGCTGGGTCAAAATTGATGGTGGTAAATGGTCTCCCCACACTTCCGAAAAATTGACACCAGCTTGTTCAAAGATTGCCCCGTCACGTAAAACGCGCGAACGTCCACCACCACCTTCGGGACGCTCCCAGCTATCTTCTTGAAACTTGGCAACACCATCAACTGCTTCCAAACCGTTAGCAATTTCGTCTTGTAGCTGACGCATGAAAGCACTAACTCGCTCTTTCGCGTTGTCTGGGGGTAAAAATTTTGATGGAGAAGTTTGGATAGCAGGAGAATGCGAGTTTGTCAACATAAGTCTCAAAACCTAGATTAAAATTTTCACTCTTTAGTTTTTATGGCTTTTAATCCATAGGGTAGGTGCAGCTTTATTGCTTGCGAGCGTAGAATAAACGCTACTACCACAAGCCGGACACGTGATATCCCCTTTGTTGACACACAAGCGTCGGCGTAACTTAAGTTATTCTCTCTTAAATTGTGTATCTACTTGTATACGATTTGTTATTTTAACGAATGCTTAACATTGCATCAAAATCGCCACAATCTTCTCCTGGCAAGTAATACAGCCCAATTAACCCAATATTACTTAATACATAAAAATACACAAACAATTAAAGTCCGCTTCTTACTACTAGCGCCACCAGAGAATAAACATTTATATTTACTCTTGCAGGTCTTTTCATGGATTCTGATATGCATACTCTCGGTTTAGCAACAAGTAATGTTTATAAAAATTCATACTTAATAAAAAGTGTGTATACGTCGTCAGAAGGAAGACTAATTCTGTTGAGAGATATATGTATGTAACGATTACCTATTTAAAGCATTAAGTTCTGGCTAAGAACAAAGATTTAGATAGCAAAATTATTTATACCAAAACACTTGTCATAAGGCGCGGCAACTTTGAGAAATTCTTATATAGAAGCGATTCCCGTAGATTGCCTACAGTGCCACAGCAACATTAAAGAGTGCATATAGCGAGGAGGGTCGAATTACAATGCAAGGTTGGTTATCTAGGTTTATCCACCGCAAACGGCGCCGGATATGCGCTTCCTTAGTACGAACATACAGAGAAATTAGCTCGGCTTCAGTTGATGAACTTTGGCAGAAAGTTGTTGACATAGCTGATGTTTCCTGGCATCCCCTATTAAAAAGTACTAATGTACCTTATGGATTAGTTCCAAAACCAGGGTTGATATATGAAGCAGTGACGCGCTTATCACCAATTCCCATTCGTATTTTTGTAGAAAGAGTTAACCCAAGAGAACTATTGAGTATTAGGGTGTTAGCACTTCCGGGTATTGAAGAACGGATAACTTATAAAGTCGAGTCTACAGTTTGCGGCACTTGTTTGTCATATTCTGTAACATTACGCGGCTGGTTATCTCCGTTAATTTGGTCATTCTCGCGTCCCTACGCAGACCGTGTAGCGCGCGCACTAGTTGAAGCAGTAGAAGGAACGGCATTAAAAGCAGTGTCAAGGAAGAGAAAACCACGTCAATTTGGGTGCTTCGATTTTTAGTTAGCATAACTCCACCCCCATGCCAGTTAAAATCCGATTAGATACAAAAAAAAATTTTGGGGCAGTAAGGGTGGAAAACATGATTAATGATGTTCTTGATACGCAGTCTGTATTAGAAGTGTTGCGACCAGTGCAAGACCCCGAACTCCGCAAAAGTTTGGTGGAACTCAACATGATTCGCAACGTCAAAATAGACGGCTGTAAGGTTAGCTTCACATTAGTGTTGACTACACCTGCTTGTCCGTTGCGCGAGTTTATAGTCGAAGATTGTCAAAGGGCTGTTAAAAAGCTACCAGGTGTTACTGATGTGGCAGTGGAAGTGACAGCAGAAACACCAAAGCAAAAAGATTTACCCGACCGCACTGGTATTAAAGGCGTAAAAAATATTATTGCTATTTCTAGTGGTAAAGGTGGAGTTGGTAAAAGTACTGTAGCTGTTAACGTAGCTGTGGCATTGGCTCAAACAGGCGCCAAAGTCGGCTTACTAGATGCTGACATTTACGGACCCAATGACCCAACAATGTTAGGGTTATCAGACACACCGCTAATTGTGCGTCCATCCGAAAACGGTGAAATATTGGAACCTGCTTTTAATCACGGTGTCAAGTTAGTATCAATGGGTTTTCTAATTGATAGAGACCAACCCGTAATTTGGCGTGGCCCAATGCTGAATGGAATCATTCGTAAGTTTTTATACCAAGTAGAATGGGGCGATATCGATTACTTAATCGTTGATATGCCCCCTGGTACAGGCGATGCCCAGTTAACATTGACACAAGCAGTACCAATGGCAGGCGCCGTAATAGTCACAACTCCACAAACCGTTGCCTTGTTAGATTCACGTAAAGGACTACGGATGTTTCAACAGCTAAACGTGCCTGTATTGGGAATAGTAGAAAATATGAGCTATTTTATACCTCCTGACATGCCAGAAAAACAATACGATATATTTGGCTCAGGTGGTGGGTCAAAAACAGCACAAGAATTGGATGTACCCTTACTTGGCTGCGTCCCACTAGAAATTTCCACCCGCGTTGGTGGAGATAACGGTGTGCCAATTGTTGCCGCAGACCCTGACTCAGCAAGTGCAAAAGCCTTGCGTTCAATTGCACTAGCCATTGCAGGCAAAGTATCTGTTGCAGCTTTGACATAAAAAAATTGCTCCTAAGAAGCCGGGTTTCTTTATGACAAACTAGAATTTTTAGCATAATTTATAACAAGAAGCCCGGTTTCTGTGTGGGATGTTACAGTTTTGGCATAACAAAATAAAATATTTTCATTCTGGTTCTCAGGTGATACCTGGGAATACAGATTTTTAGTGGTGACTAAATTTAAAATCTATAAAGCTAAAGTCTAAAATCGTACAATGTTATTAAAAAAGAGTTCGCGCTCCCAATCACGCTGGAAGTATTGGATTAAACCTTGGCAGCAAATCGACTGGCTATTGTTCTTCGTTGTAGCAGGTGTCAGTTTTTTCGGTGGTTTAATGATTCGCAGCACCGAGTTGAGCCAAGGTCTGATTGACTGGTGGTGGCACTGGTTAGTCTCCTTGATAGGCGCCGGCATAGCATTAATTATTGCCCGTGTACGCTACGAAAATCTACTCCAGTACCATTGGTATATATATACCGCAGTCAATATCAGTCTTGTCGCGGTAATGCTTATTGGTAAAAGCGCAAAAGGGGCACAGCGGTGGATTAGTATTGCTGGTATACCTGTACAGCCATCAGAATTTGCCAAATTGGCAATGATTATTACTTTGGCAGCGTTATTACATAAAACAACGGCATCAAGTTTATCTACAGTTGCGCGTGCGATGGCATTTACCGCAATTCCTTGGGCATTAGTTTTCATCCAACCTGACTTGGCGACATCGTTAGTGTTCGGAGCAATTGTCTTAGGGATGTTGTACTGGGCAAATGCGAATCCAGGTTGGTTAGTACTAATGGTTTCACCAATTATCGCTGCGATATTATTTAGTATTCAATGGCCCTTTACAATTGCCTTTTCCAAGGATTTGATATTTGGTCCCTTGGGGTTAATTTGGGCATTAGCAATGGGTATTGTTGGGTGGCGTACTTTGCCTTGGAAACGATTTGGTGTAAGTGGAATAGGCGCCTGGGCACTTAATATGTTAGGTGGGGAAATAGGTATTTTCCTTTGGAATCACGTTTTAAAAGAATATCAAAAAGGGCGCTTAACATCATTTTTAAATCCCGACCAAAACCTGTTAACGACAGGGTATCACCAACACCAATCACGGATTGCCATCGGCGCTGGAGAGTGGCTAGGATGGGGATTAAACAAGGGTCCGATGACACAGCTTAATTTCGTGCCTGAACAACATACAGACTTTATATTTTCTGCCGTTGGTGAAGAGTTTGGTTTTATAGGTTGTTTAATATTACTTTCAGTCTTTGCTTTACTTTGTCTGCGCTTACTACATATTGCTCAAACAGCCAAAGATAATTTTGGTTCACTCCTAGCAATTGGAGTCTTAGCAATGATTGTGTTTCAGGTGATAGTAAACGTAGGTATGAACGTTGGACTGGCGCCAGTAGCGGGAATACCATTACCTTGGATGAGCTACGGACGCTCGGCAATGGTAACAAATTTTCTATCCCTAGGTATCGTCGAATCAGTCGCCAACTTCCGAACCAAAAAGAAATATTGGGGGTAGGAGTTAGGAGTTATTAAGCTCCGCCTAACAAGTATTAAGCTATATAAAGGAAACCAACAATAAAAAGAGTAAAAGCCATGATTCTGCCTGGAGCAACCGTTCGCGTCAAAAACCCCGCAGATACCTACTATCGCTTTGAAGGATTAGTTCAACGAGTCAGTGATGGTAAAGTTGCCGTTTTGTTCGAGGGTGGTAATTGGGATAAATTAATCACATTCCGTTTATCGGAATTAGAAGCCTTAGAAACCGCAAGTCGCAAAAAAGGGAAATAGGGTTAAGAGTTAAGAGTTAAGAGTTAGGAGTTAGGAGTTAGGAGTTAGGAATGAATATAATAAGAAACCAAAACGCCTGTATTAAATTAGAAATATAAGGTGTTACGGTTTATATTTACAACTCATAACTCATAACTCATAACTAAAATTATGCGCCTTCCACTACCACAATTCAATCGCAGTAACCGTGATGAAAATCACATCGCCGAAGTCATAGAGACAACAACAACAGAAATTTTAGCTCAGTGTTTAGAACCAGATGATTTGAGTTTTCCCCCAATGCCCCCATTCGGTAGCTGGGTAAGATCACAAGATGAGGAATCTGGCAATCAAATATACGCTGTTGTTTATCACGCCACCACCATGCCAATAGACTCAGTGCATCGTGCGCGCGCTTTGGGTATGTCACTCGCTGATTTACGTGAGGAACAACCCCAAATTTTTGCTATGCTTAAAACAGAGTTTCGTGCCGCAATTATCGGGTTTGAGCAGCCAAAAACTAATAATTCAAACGGTGCTGTCTATCAGTACTTACCACCTCGTCCCCCGCAAATTCATCAGGCTGTTTATCGCTGCGAATCCGATGCAATAATACGATTTTCAGAGGAAATGGACTTTTTACGAACTCTTTTAACTATAAACGGCGCCCCTATCGATTCTTTGACGGCAGCGGCGATTCGCGAAGTGTTTCAACTACGCAAGGCTGACCGTGAATGGTTAGTTAAAGCGGGCCGAACTCTAAGTATATTACTCAAAGACGATTACGACCGTTTAAAATATATATTGAGTCAAATTCATATATAAGCAATAGGTAACTGCGGTTATCATAATTAGGGCGCAAATTGTCATTAAAAATACTATTTCCTTATATAAAGAATATAAAAGCAACAATACTCATTAAAAAAGCGTCAGCTTTGTAATTAGGAAAACACTCTCTGCTTTCTTCATTTCACTCCTGCCAAACACCAACCTATGGAACTAATATCCCAAGTACTTGCACCAACATCTCAAGGTCTTGGCAAGGAGCCAATTGTTCCTTTTGCTATTTTACTGCTAGTTATTTTGGTCGTTCCAATTGTATTTGAACGACTGCGACTACCTGGAGTAGTAGGTTTACTTTTGGCTGGGATGGTACTAGGCCCACATGGTTGGAATTTTTTGCAAGATAAATCGCAAACCATGAACCTGCTATCAGATATTGGGTTAGTGTACCTAATGTTTGTAGCTGGACTTGAGATTGAAATTGATCAGTTTCGCCACACTGCAAATCGGTCATTGGGTTTTGGTAGTTTCACATTTGGTGTACCGATGATTGTCGGTACTGCTGTTGGAAGAAGTTTTGGGTTTGATTGGAATGCTGCAATATTAATTGGTTCATTATTTGCCTCCCATACTTTGCTCGCTTATCCGATTATTAATCGTTTGGGCGTAACTAACAACGAAGCGGTTACAGTCACAATGGGCGCCACTGTTTTTACTGATATCAGTGCCCTATTACTACTCGCTGTATGCATAGCTGTTCACACAAGTCAGCTTAACGTTTTTAGCTTAATTACTCTAATTGGCTGGTTAACTATATATGCAACAGTCGTTTTAGTCGGTTTTGATTGGGCAGGTAAAGAATTTTTTCGACGCTCACGTGAAGACGAAGGACATCAGTTTTTATTTGTATTACTGGTAGTATTTCTTGCTTCGGTAGGCGCCCAGTTAATTGGTATAGAAAAAATTGTTGGAGCTTTCTTAGCAGGTTTGGCAGTTAATGAAGCTCTAGCAGACGGCCCAGTTAAAGAAAAAGTTGTATTTGTTGGTAGTGTATTATTTATCCCAATTTTTTTTGTTGACCTAGGTTTACTAGTAGATTTGACGTCGTTCACTCGAAATATAACAACTCTACAACTACCTGCTTTTATTATTGCAGGTTTAATCTTGAGTAAATTCGTCGCAGCAATACTAGCAAAATATTTATATCAATATAACTGGCGAGAAGCAATCACAATGTGGTCATTATCCTTACCACAAGTAGGCGCCACCGTCGCAGCAACACTTGTAGGCTATCGAGCAGGCTTACTACCCCCATCTATATTTAATAGTATTATTCTTTTGATGCTCGTAACTTCAACAATTGGCCCATTAATTACGAGCAGAGCAGCAGTAGGTTTAAATACATCTGTTGCAAAAAAACACTTAGCTGCACCCGTTTATCCATCTGTCAATCAAAATAATCATCCGTTTACAATTGTAGTCCCCGTATATAACCCCCATACTCAGCAATACTTAATTGAAATGGCGGCATTATTGGCACAACAGGCAAATGGTAAAATAATACCCTTAGCAATTGCAACAGCTGCTGCGCAAATGGATGCACCACGTTTAGAAGCATCATTACAGCGCAGTGAAAGATTATTAGCTAAAGCAAGCGCTGTTTCAAAAGCTCTTAACGTCGAGTCTGAACCACTACTTCGTATTGACGATGCTTTTGCACAAGGAATAAGTAGAGCCGCACGCGAGCAAACTGCCAGTTTAATAGTAATGGGATGGGGTAAGCGTACTGGTATACGAGCAAAGCTATTTGGAAATGTCATAGATAACGTGCTTTGGGCATCACATTGTCCTGTTGCCGTCACCCGCTTAGTTGAATCACCAAGAAAAATTCAGCGTATATTAGTACCAGTCGAAAATTTAATGGCGCCTGTACTACAACCCGTGCATTTCGCGCATATTTTAGCAGAAGGTTTGCAAGCGCAAGTAACAGTGTTAAACGTATGTGAACGCCGTACAAGTTCGAGCAAAATAGCATCATTACGTTCACAGTTAGGACTAATTGTATCTAAGCTATCACTATCTAATCCACCAGAAGTCCAAATCATCGCCCACGAAAACGTCGCACAAGCAATTCTTCAAGCCGCGCGACTTTACGATTTAGTAGTACTACCTTTTATACGTAATCACACAATACCAGGCGGTTTAGGCATTAGCGATGTTACAACACAGTTAGCACGTCAACTAACATGCTCAATAGTGATGCTCGGAGAACCACAACGGGGTATTGAGGCAACGGCAACTGCTGGTGTGGCAAGTAAAACAGCCGTAGTGTAAAGTGCTGAGTGCTGAGTTCTGAGTGCTGAGTTTTTATCTTTTAACTTCTACTCAGCACTTAGCACTCCATTGTCAACCACATTCTGGCATTTATTTATCGTTACTTCAGCATATAGTAGAAGTTAAGTTTTTTTGAAGATTGTGTGAATCTTTAATTTTCCTTTATTTATACCAAGCTATATTTGTTATTTTGCAAGTGGCATTTACAACCAGTGGATAGACACGTCTAAATCTCACTTGGCAGCAAATATTGGCTCTTGTAAGCGAAAAAATACTGACAAAATTTTGTTAGTGATGAATTTTTGGGTTGGTGCTGGGTACCCTAAATACAAGCGCATCTTGAAGTGAATATCTCTAAACATAGGAAAAGTATGAGAATTTTGGTGACGGGCGGAGCAGGGTTTCTTGGTTCCCATCTTATCGATAGACTTATGACCGCTGGGCATGAAGTCATTTGTTTGGATAATTTTTACACGGGCAACAAGCGTAATATCCTGCAATGGTTAGATAATCATAACTTTGAACTCATTCGCCACGACATCACAGAACCAATTCGGTTGGAGGTAGACCAAATTTACCACTTGGCTTGCCCTGCCTCTCCTGTACATTACCAGTACAATCCCGTGAAAACCGTGAAAACGAATGTCATGGGTACTTTAAATATGTTGGGACTAGCGAAGCGCGTTAAAGCAAGATTTTTCTTAGCTTCGACTAGCGAAGTTTACGGAGACCCTGATGTACATCCACAAAGCGAAGAGTACAGAGGTAATGTTAACCCTATCGGTTTACGCGCGTGCTATGACGAAGGTAAGCGTATTGCTGAAACATTAGCATTCGATTATTACCGTCAGAATAAAGTTGATATACGAGTCGTTCGTATTTTTAACACATACGGCCCACGTATGTTAGAAAACGATGGTCGTGTTGTTAGTAACTTTATTGTTCAGGCATTACAGGGTAAACCTTTAACCGTATACGGTGATGGTTCTCAAACTCGTAGTTTTTGTTACGCTTCAGATTTGATTGAAGGGTTTATTCGCTTAATGAACAGTGACTATGTTGGTCCTGTAAACATTGGTAATCCCGGAGAATATACGATTTTGCAGTTAGCAGAAGCGGTAAGAGACATGATTAATCCAAATGCAGAGATAATCCACGAACCTTTACCTTCTGATGACCCACGTCGGCGCCGTCCTGACATTACTAAAGCTAAAACATTGCTTGATTGGGAACCTACTGTGCCTCTTGCGGAAGGATTGAAACTAACAGTGGAAGATTTCCGTAAACGCATGGGCAATGCGCCTATTTAAGGTAAAGACAGTTTTAAATATTACCTCACTTTCATTGTACAAAATTAGATAGGAATTGAACGAAAATGCGTGTTTGTGTAATTGGTACTGGTTATGTTGGCTTGGTTACAGGTGCTTGTTTAGCACATATTGGTCATGATGTTGTGTGCATCGACAATAACGAAGAAAAAGTCAAAATTATGAAAGCCGGTCAGTCTCCGATATTTGAACCGGGGCTTTCTGAAATCATGCAAGGTGCAATTCAATCAGGAAGAATTGAGTTTAGCACCGACATTGCAGCAGGTGTTGCACACGGTGAAATTTTATTCATTGCAGTTGGTACACCTCCACTACCTAATGGTGAAAGTGATACCCGTTATGTAGAAGCCGTTGCCCGCAGCATTGGCGCCAATTTAAATGGTGGTTACAAAGTAATCGTTAATAAATCAACGGTACCCATTGGTTCAGGTGACTGGGTGCGAATGATTGTTCTGGATGGTCTTGCAGAACGTCAAAAACAATTAGTTACAGCAGGTAGCGGTCCTGCAGAAAGGTTGCCCGAAGTTGCAGACTTCGATGTTGTTAGCAACCCAGAATTCTTGCGCGAAGGTTCCGCTGTTTATGACACCTTCAACCCCGACCGAATTGTACTCGGTGGTAACAGCCAAAAAGCAATCGGCTTAATGAAGCAACTTTATGCTCCTATTGTCGAGCGTCAGTTCGCTGAAAATAAAACTGCTGCCCCTGTTGCTGTACTCGCAACAGACCTCAGTTCGGCAGAAATGATTAAATATGCCGCTAACGCCTTCTTAGCTACCAAAATTAGCTTTATTAACGAAGTTGCTAATATTTGCGACCGCGTAGGCGCCGATGTTACTCAAGTTGCGAAAGGTATTGGTTTAGATTCACGTATTGGTAGCAAGTTCCTCAATGCTGGTATTGGTTGGGGTGGTTCATGTTTCCCCAAAGATGTTAGTGCGCTTATTCACACTGCTGATGACTACGGTTACGAAGCTCAACTCCTCAAAGCTGCTGTCAGCGTTAACGAACGTCAGCGTTTAATTGCATTAGAAAAGCTTCAACAAGCTCTGAAAATTCTTAAAGGTAAAACTGTAGGATTACTCGGCTTAACATTTAAGCCTGATACAGATGACTTACGTGATGCACCTGCACTAAATTTAATTGAGCAACTCAATCGTCTCGGCGCCAAAGTTAAAGCATACGACCCAATCGTTTCTCAAACCGGAATGCGTCATGGTCTTTCGGGCGTATTAGTAGAAACTGACGCGGAACGTCTTGCAGATGGTTGCGATGCATTAGTACTAGTTACCGAATGGCAACAATTCAACACCTTAGACTATAACAAAATGGCTAAGTTGATGAGCCACCCTGTAATTATTGACGGTCGTAACTTCCTCAACCCTCAAGATATGGAAAAAGCTGGTTTCCAATATATCGGTGTTGGACGGTAAAAATTTGGTAGGGTGGGCTTCAGCCCACCATTACTTAACCAGTTTGCGGAATTCTTTCAATTTCCGCATAACCACTAAAAATTAAAGTTTTGCCTTCGGTTTCCAAACGGTTTAACCGCATTTTGACACCATCCAAGTCAAAGCGGTCTAAATCAACCATATTATCTAAAATTTCCGCTAGTACTAATCCCAAAGTTTTTGAAGAATCCTTTTGTTCTTCTGATACAGTAATTAGCTCAATTTCTGGATTTTGAAACGAAACACGGCGCCGTTTTTGAATACCAATAGTAACGGTCATAATAATAGGTATAAGTTCGCCGTTATTAAAATCAGCTTTAGCAATAATCTTCAAGCGGTTCTCGGGTAAAAGTTCCACCTGAACATCTTTAAACGAAACAGGATTACCACCTGATAGCTCAGTTAATTGTGGTAATGATAGATTGTCTAAACGCTTTGTGACAAGTTCGGCGCCAAAAGCCTGATTAATACCAGCTTCAGATAAAACAACTTGTGCAACAGCTTGTGTTGGTTGCTTGAGTTTTAGCTTTCCACTCAGTACCGAACTAAAATCGATTGCGACTGCATCAGTTTCAAATGACATCTCCTCGACAGCAAAGTCGCGACGAATCATTAAACCTCGTCCGCTCATCTTAAAGCTGTCAATACTACCTTGCAATAACTTGCTGCTTGGAAAGCAACGCACAGAGACTTCGACAGACTCGCTTTTTGTAAACAAATGGCGAATAGTCTGACTCGCTACTGTGTTGAGCATACGCTCTCCCCAGTCAGTGCCTTTTGGATCTGTTAAACCAGTTAGTCCGCCGAACATTTGCGTTTGGTATTTATACTTCCATGTATTTTTGTAACAAAATATGAACAATACAGCAAGTCGGTATATCCCTTTAAAACGACTGGGCAATTACAAACGTTGCAATAAACTTAAACCATGTGTATCAGTACCGCAGGTAGCGTACAAACCATATTGGTCTGCAAGACGAAGCACTTGTTCAGTTTCAATCGTGCTAGGTTTCCAAGGTTTAGGGTTGTTATAAGCATAAAAAGCCTCTACCGCGTCGATTCCCAGCCTAGCTGCTTCTGGAATTAAGTCAAACAACGGTCTTCGGTAGCGCGCTGGGTGAGCAAGTACTGCTAGTCCTGATGCTTCATGAATAGCGGCAATTACATTTTTCGCTTCATAATCATCACCAGTCACACATCGTCGTTGAGTATATGGCTTCATGCTTGGGTGTTCAACATCAAACGCATAACCTAAAATATGAACTTCGGCGCCTAATAAATTGGCGTTAATTTCTACACCAGTCCACAAATGTGGTGTTTTACATCCTTGGTTCTTCCATGAACAATCAAGAAGCCACGACATTGCAGCTTCATAACCACCAATTGCATGGTGGTCAGTAATTGCTAGTCCCTTCAAACCATAAGCAATTGCTTGTTCCATCAATGCATCTGGTTGCAACTTCCCATCTGAATAAACTGTGTGCAGGTGAAAGTTATAAAATTGAGGGCAAGATGAAGCATTAATATTTTGGAATACTTCCTTTAAAAGCTCTTTTGATGCAACAGTGCGAGCAAAATTTACAGTCATAACCTCTTCTATTTAAGTTAAATAGTATTTATTTTTACTTTTTAGATACACCTTCTATGATTTTTGTCACATTCAGCACTATTTTGTAGTGTCAAACGTGATTTTGTAATAATGTGTGGCAAAATTTTGCGATATGTTAAGACTACGTTAGCAAATTTAAAAGCTTATAGTCATGAGTATTTTCGATTGGTCATATTAAATAAACCCGGTAACTTCTACGAAACCGGGTTGCTTTCAATACAAACATTAAGTAGGTATACCTATTAATTCACCGGCGCCAGAAATAACTTCTCCAATAGTGAAAGCTGTAATGTTATGTGAAGCAAAGTAACTAATTGTTTGCTCTGCTTGCTGTGGTGGAACTATTACAACAAATCCAACACCCATATTAAAAGTGTTATACATTGCAGCTTGACCAACATCACCTGTTTGTGCGAGCCATTCAAACACAGGTGGAATAGTCCAATTCAATTCGATTTTAATTGCTTGACCTACACCGAGACAACGCGGTAAATTTTCTGGCAACCCACCACCTGTAATATGTGCCATCCCGTGAATTTCTAGCCCTGAAGCGCGCGCTGCTAATATTGGCTTAACGTAAATTTTTGTTGGAGTCAAAAAAGTTTCACCTAAACTTTTACCACCAAGTATATTTGGTTTATGTTCCCATGCCAAATTGTTATCGCTAATAATTTTTCTTACCAAGCTATAACCATTGCTATGAACACCAGTGCTTGGCAGTGCGATAGCAATATCTCCAATGTGTACCTGTGAAGTATCGAGCAAAAGACTTTTTTCAACAATTCCGACAGAGAAACCAGCTAAATCATACTCACCAGCTTGATAAAATCCTGGCATTTCAGCAGTTTCACCACCAAGTAAAGCACAACCTGCTTGCTTACATCCCGAAGCAATACCTGCTACGACTTGAGTTAGCTGTTCGGGTTCTAACTTTCCTGTTGCGACATAATCTAAAAAAAACAAAGGTTCGGCGCCGTTGGTCAATATATCATTAACGCACATCGCAACTAAATCAATACCGACTGTATCGTGACGGTTGAGCATATGCGCGATTTTGAGCTTCGTCCCCACACCATCGGTACCCGACACAAGCACAGGTTCCTTATAGCCAGAAGGTAATTGAAAGCAACCGCCAAAACCACCCAATCCACCCAAAACTTCAGGTCTAAACGTGCTATGAACCAAATTACGAATTTGATTTACAAAAGCTCGACCCGCCTCAACATCAACTCCAGCCTCGCGGTAATCCATGTCTTCAAAACACCGTTATCAATCCAACGAGTTACTAGGCTATCATCACACGAATACAAATTTTTATTTTTTTTTAACAAAGCTAATTTCAAAAAACTTCACTTTCTCTGCCACGCCACCACTCACCAAGTTTCATCATATCTTGGTGAATATCTTCTAATTCTTTTACATATTCTTCGTGACAAATTTCTGCGCGACGCTCTTGCAGCTTTTTGAGTCGCAGTTGAACCAGCAGCCAAGGTTTAGAGGCGCCGTTTGTGATATCGATGTAATGGGCTATATCTTTGCTATCCATTTGTTGGGATTATACATGTTGGGGCGGGTTTACAAATATCTTAAAACTAAATTTAAAATACTCGTTAACCCACCTTACGAGCTATGCTGCCATGTTGTGAGCGACGAAATCCCAGTTAACTAGTTTATCGAGGAAGTTCTTGATAAACGCAGGGCGAGCATTTTTAAAATCGATATAGTATGCGTGTTCCCATACATCGAGAGTTAATAATGCTTTTTTGCCGTGTGCAAGTGGGTTTTCGGCGTTTGGTGTTTTCATAATAGAAAGCTTGCCACCATCATCAACCAACCAGGCCCAACCGCTACCAAACTGGGTTGCAGCAGCATTTGAGAATTCTTCAGCGAACTTATCATAGCTACCAAAGTCTTTCTCAATTCGAGCGCTGAGGTCACCATTAGGGGCGCCGCCACCTGAAGGTTTCAAACAGTTCCAAAAGAATGTGTGATTCCAAACTTGGGCTGCATTATTGAAAACGCCAGCTTTGGAAGAATCTTTGAAGGAGATTTGAATTACCTCTTCAAGTGACTTGTTGGCTAAATCAGTACCATCAACCAACTTGTTGAGATTATCTACATAAGCTTTGTGATGCTTACCATAATGGTATTCAAAGGTTTCGGCTTTCATGCCGTATGGTTCGAGCGCATCTTTTGCAAAGGGGAGTGGTGGTTGTTCAAATGCCATTGTGTGAAATCCTCTCTTTACGGTTTTTAGTTTAGAGCTTTGAGCGCTTGTTATAAAACTTAATATTCTGATTTTACTAGTAAATGTACTTTTGGAGCGGCAATTTTGACGTTTACACAAATAACCTCACACATTCCGCAGATTTTTGGAATGTATCTTTGGCATGAAAATTTTTCTCTAGTGGCATTGTAAGAAAATTGTGGTGACATTGTAACACAGATATACTTATCTATGTAGTGATGTAATTTTTACCATACATATACAGGCAACACGGTGAAAGGAGATAGCTATTCAATATGCTACAAAAAATCAAATTTGTTGGTACTGCGTCTAATAAGGTAAAAGATATATTGACCGCACAGGCAAGGATGCCTGTGCTACAACCCATCAAAATTAATGATAATGGAGTGCTAGGATGTTAGATGTTGGAAAATTCCATTGTGTCGATGAAGGCTAGTATATTTGCTTTCATCGTTTCGGCTTCGGTATCGATAGAGTCGGGAGTTTCACCATTAAAGAAGCAGCGCTGACTAGTAACTATGTATATAAAATCATGTTTTTGAAACGCGATGATGCCACGAAATGCATCTAGTCTTTGAGGATGACCGTTGTTTTCTTGTTTCGATATTGTACAGCCACCAGGCATGTTCACCAAGGCAAAATAGGCGCCTTGCATTTCGGAGTCTAAAAATTCAGTATATTCTACAGCAGCGGAAGATAAATTAGCGACTATCGCTTGAGGAATATATTTATCGAGTAGAACAGATTCAAAATATTGCTCACGAACAGAATCATCAATTTCGTCTCGCTGGGATGGGGGAATAAGGTAATAATCGATTCTTAGTAAAGTTCCGTAGTCATCAGAAAAACTTACCATCCCTTCAGCAGACTGGATTTTTCCACCTGCATCAGGAGTAACTGGAATCGAGACAGTAAAATTACATAAAGGAGAAGAGTAAACGTCTTCTTCAAAATCAGTTGTTTCATCACCCAGAATATCTTCGTCAACTTCCTCAAACGCAGTTAAAACTTCTTCGATAACTTCGTTTGCTTCTTCGTCTTCGACTTCTAACACAGATTGTAACTGCTTGAGTAAAGGCATTTTTGCTTTAGGAATATCAATATCATCCTCCGATACTAAAACGCTAACTCCTGCCGCAAACCCATCCAGAACTAGTTCGTCAGTAAGGAACTCCAACGCAGCGTTAAATAAAGCACCTAACCCATCAGTCTCCGCAATTGAAATTAATTTACTAATAATTTCAGAAAGTGCATTGTCGTCATACTGCTCAAATACCTCAAAACCCCAGAGGATATCAACAAGCATTTCGATATCTACATTTTCAAGCGTTACATCTGCTGCTGTTGTGACAACGGCAATAGCAGCAACTGCTTCTTCTGGACTCAATGCCTCTTGAGATACGTCGTCCGACTGAAAAATTTTATCGTACTTACCCATGTTTACCCCTTTATGTCAGCTATCCACTATATATTCTTCCTTATCTGTATCCCCCATTGGCTAAATCGTTTTGGGTTGCAAAGAAAATACAAAAACGAGTTGAGCAGAAAGCTTTAAACAGGTATTCCATTTATACTGTTAGAGTCAACCCAGCATATACCTCCATTACCGATTCGCGCTTTGGTGGCAAATGTTTAAGGGGTTCACAAGTTGGTTCTCTAAACCTGTATTTATGGAAAGATTCAGGGTTAGGTAAATTAGTATTAACACTAGATGGTAAAATACTATGTTCTGGTGAGAACGCAGCTCGGGACATTGGTTTATACTGCTAATGGGTAGAATATAAACTTTGTCATGCTGAACGAAACGTAGTGCAGTGAAGCATCTTAGAGATTCTTCGCTACGCTCAGAATGACATTTCTTACCCGTGTTAAGTATAAAATACCTGGCTGCGAAGTTTGAAAAGCCTGTAGTATTTAAAGACGCAGGTTTGCCCACAGGTTGTATTGTTTGGCTAAATAAGCCTGTGGGTAAAGGGAATGTGGTTATTCCTGCTTGGTCTTGTGCGTAGTGTTACATGGGTAACGAGATACCATCGTATAAAGTAGCGGCTAGTTCCGTCGTCTTTTCGATTGGTGTATCAAACAGGATCACAAAGCGAGTGTCCGGTTTATCCCGAATTACTCATACCACCTCGGTATTGCTGCCAATTGGAGAAACGAATGGGTCGCGCAAAGAAGGTTGTTTTAGCATATTCTGGTGGGGTAGATACTTCGGTATGTATTCCCTATCTCAAACAAGAATGGGGTGTAGAAGAGGTAATTACTCTCGCTGCTGACTTAGGACAGGGTGATGAATTAGAGCCTATTCGCGAAAAAGCATTAAAATCTGGTGCTAGTGAATCACTAGTTATGGATGTCAAAGATACTTTTATCAAAGATTATGCTTTTGGCGCCATTCAAGCGAATGCTTTATATGAGAACCGTTATCCTCTAGGAACTGCGCTCGCACGTCCACTAATTGCAAAAATATTAGTAGAGGTTGCAGAAAAATATGGTGCAGACGCAATCGCACATGGTTGTACGGGTAAAGGTAATGACCAAGTACGTTTCGATGTTTCCACTGCTGCTTTAAAGCCAGACTTAAAAATTTTGGCACCAGCACGTGAGTGGGGAATGAGTCGAGAAGAAACAATTGCTTACGGTGAGCGTTTTGGCATTCCAGCACCCGTCAAAAAATCTTCTCCTTATAGTATTGACAAAAACCTACTTGGTCGGAGCATAGAAGCGGGTGTGTTAGAAGACCCAGCAATGGAACCTCCCGAAGAAATCTATGAAATGACCAAAGCAATAGCAGACACGCCTAACGAGCCAGAATATATAGAAATTGGATTCGTAAGGGGTATTCCAACAACCATCAACGGTGAATCAAAAAATCCCGTTGAATTAATCGAAGTGCTGAATACAACAGCAGGCAATCACGGGATTGGACGGATTGATATGATTGAAAACCGTCTTGTTGGAATTAAATCACGGGAAATCTACGAATCTCCAGCAATGATAGTTTTAATCAATGCCCATCGTGATTTAGAAAGTTTGACGTTAACAGCTGATGTCACCCAGTACAAAAGGGGAATTGAGCAAACTTATACCCAAATAGTTTATAACGGCTTATGGTATAGCCCATTAAAAGCTGCACTCGATGCTTTCATTCAAAAAACGCAAGAGCGCGTATCTGGAACAGTACGTTTAAAGTTATTTAAAGGCAACGCCACAATTGTTGGGCGCCGCTCTGAAAATACTTTATATACACCTGACCTGGCAACATACGGCGCCGAAGACCAGTTCGACCATAAAGCTGCCGAAGGCTTTATTTATGTTTGGGGACTGCCAACCCGCGTTTGGTCACAAACAAAACAATAAATAGTTTGCAACGGATACAACGGATGTAACGGGTAAGTTATTCATTACAAACGAATTTCTGCTTTATAAAATTACAAGCACAGTTACATCAGTTAATTATCCGTTGTTAATCTTCCAATGTGTCTGACTTATCCTCTAGGAATTTTGGCGCCATGCGGTTATTTTCCTAGAGGATATAAATGTATCTGACTTATCCTCTAGGAATTTTGGCGCCATGAGGTTATTTTCCTAGAGGATATAAATGTATCTGACTTATCCTCTAGGAATTTTGGCGCCATGCGGTTATTTTCCTAGAGGATATAAATGTATCTGACTTATCCTCTAGGAATTTTGGCGCCATGAGGTTATTTTCCTAGAGGATATAAATGTGTCTGACTTATCCGTTACATCCGTTGTATCCGTTGCAAGTTAATCCTACTCTCCAGTGCCAATTTTTTCTTGCCGAGATTCAAGCCATAAAGGAATAAATATAACAGCCGCAAAAATTAACAGGGCTAAAAGTGCAAACTGACTAACCCAAGCAACCAGTTGTTCTAACGAGACAATTTTACCTGCAAAGTAAGCTAGCGTTACCATTACACTGCCCCAAATACTAGCTCCTGCAATATTGACTAGAAAGAATTTACCGAACGGCATACCAACAATACCTGCGAGCGGCGCCAAGAAAATTCGCAGTAAAGCAAAAAATCTACCAAAAAATACGGTTTTGACGCTATTTTCACTAAATTTATCTTTAATACTTAAGAGTCGTACTTCCGAAATACGCAGCAGTTGCCCAATCTTGACTAATAACGGCCAACCACCTGCACGTCCTATCCAGTAACCGCAAATTCCACCTATCGTGGCGCCTGCTACTGCATCAAATAATACAAACCAATACCTTAGTTCATTACTACCAGCAAGGAAACCTCCAACTAACGTCACAGTTTCCCCTGGAATCGGGATGCCTAAGTTTTCCAATAATATACCCACAAAAATTGCCAAATACCCATAGTGGTGAGCAATCTCTTGGATATTCTCCAGCGAGATAAATTCTAATGACATCTGTTACCGCTATATTTACATTTGTTTACCTTTACCTATATCTTGACGGTTTTTGACATTAAGTGTCAAACTTTGTAAACAGTACTAAAATACTTACAGTCTAAAAAATATCTTATTGTTATTATTGGAAATACCTATATTTAATATTCCCAAAAGTAGAGGTAATTATTAATTCAAAGAGGGTAGTAATTTTACCGTTCTACTTTAAGTACTAGCAAATGACATTATTAAAAGCAAATAAAATTTATTTGCTTTTTGAATGTAAATTATTTTACTTGTTCAAATATGTTTTACTTAGACGTAGACTATACCAGCAGTTTTACATAAAGATTTCATGATATATTTATTAAAACTTCACAAATGTATAGATAAATTATAAAAACTCTGTAAAAGATACGAACGCTACTGAATTTATGCTTATCTTATGCGTATATTGGGATAGTTAATACAATTTATACGGCATGAATACTGATGTTCTTCGACTAAACCAAATTGCAGCGCAACTCAGAATTTCTGAGTAGTGTAGTAGTTTCTGGTTAAGAAGAATTGGTTATTTATGTCATTTTTCTGTTTTTTGCCTGTACAAATACCTGATTAAATTCATGACTAATTCATCCGAGTCCCAAGTAGTTTTGTTCCAACCTAGTGAACGCATTGATTCACAAACTGGAATTGATTTGAACCAAAAGATAAGTCAAATTACCCCAAGTGCTAACCAATTGTGGGTAATCGACTTAGCTAATGTAAATTTCATGGACAGTTCTGGTCTAGTTCCACTGGTAAATGGTTTAAAAGCTGCACGTCAACATGGTTGTCGTTTAGTTCTTTGCAATGTTCAAACTCCTGTTCGGTTGGTTTTAGAGCTTACCCAACTTGACTCTGTGTTTGAAATTTATAACTCTTATGAAGATGCAGTTCTAACTGCTGACAATGACGAAGCTTTTTTAGCTGCAACACGCTAAAAAATACATCTAAACCTTCAATGCTTTAAGCTGATTTTGCCTCCTATTTTATTTTCAAGCAACTATTGAGCAATACCTATACCTATATAGTGACTAGCTCAATCTTAACCTTTGAAAAAGGCGCCGTAGTATGGTCTTGCTTCTGTGTTAGTAACTGATTGCAAGAGCGCAAATGACCATTACTCACGGCTTGCTTGGATGAATAATCTAATGTATTTATGTGTGTAAGTAAGTAAATATAGATGCGTGCATCGCTAAATTATTAGTCGAATTTTAGTTTTAATTTTTTAGCGTAATTTTAAGCTTATCACTCAACTATTTATATATTTAGTTCATACATTCGGAACAGTTGACATATTTCCATCTGGAGATGACAAACGCGGAAAATTTGGTAAATCTATACCACTGTGCGTTGCCGTGCGAGTTTTTAAAGCTAAACGGTAACTAACGCTTTGCAGTTCTGCTTGTAATTGTCTGTTTTCGCGTTGCAGTGTCGCCACTTTCTCACGAACTGGGGCCATTCGCTCCTCAAATTTACGACGGTAAATTTGCGGAAGTTCTTGTACAACTTGCTCTAACATTCGACTACGGTCAGTCAGTTCTTGAACTGTTTGCCGAAGTTGATATATTTCTGTATCACGAGATGTAATTTGGTCTTGATAAAATGTGACTTGTTGCTCAACTGCTTGTAGCTGCTCACGCAGTGCTATCAGTTGAGTTTGATGACGCTCTGAAACTTCCGGACCAGGCATAAAGTTTGTATTGCCTTTAACCAGTCGAAACAATTCTTGCGAAAGTTGTTGTACGAGCTGGTCACGCAGTTGCAATTCTTGACGCAACTTCGACGCTTCCGTAGAGAGAGCTTGAATTGTGGAGTTATCAGTTTGGCTCACAGTATGTTTACGCTCCCATTACAAAGACTTTACCACCATTAGGTATAACAGCGTCATCCCGGAGACGGCAAGTAACTGCTAATGTAGCATATGTATAAAGATACTGGGTACAAAGTGCGACACACTCTTATTAAGAGAGTGGACTTTGTACCCAGTTTTGTAATTAACTAAACTTATTTAAGTAAAGTTTATGCGACTTCTTCTGTAATTTCTTCAGCAGGCGCCAACTTGACTTCTTGTTTAATGGTCAGATAACGGATTACTTCTTCGCTTAAACGCATCGCACGCTCAACTGGTGCAATTGCTTTTCCACCATTTTTGTAGTTCATTTGTACATAAACTCCATCGCGGTGCTTGCCAATTTCATATGCGAGCCGCCGCTTGCCACGATTTTGAATTTCGATGTCTTCTGCACCTTGTTCTTTGAGCAAGTTCTCGTACTTGCTAATGTTTTGCTCGACTTGCTCGTCTCCAAGGTCAGGACGAAGAATGTACATTGTTTCGTAAACGGTTTGCATGATTAAATAGTAATCCTTTTGGACAAAATGGCTGTACTGCCGCGCTTAGATTCAAACTGACTCGTCAGTTGAATAGCTTTATAGACAGTTTTTCAGCAAGGAACTACCATCATATCAGCTTTTATCTCAAATGAATGAGTTTTATGGAACCCGTGGTAATCTTACATAGAGTAAGCTTTGTCGTGAGTTCCCTTGAAATAAACGAAAAGCCAACTGCTGTTTGCCTTTATAACGAGATACTACGACTGGTGAGAAGCAAGGATATTAGTTATGGCACAGCGCTACGTGCGAGTTCAAAACCAAGAAGGGCAGATTTTTTATGGTTTGCTCCAGTTATCGCTTGATGTGGTTGTATTAGATGCACCTCCTTGGATGCAAGGTCAACCCACAGATTTAACGTTGGCGCCAGATAGTTATCACATTCTTGCTCCTTGTGCGCCATCTAAAATTGTAGCGGTTGGAAAAAACTATGCGGATCATGCTGAAGAAATGGGTACTCCTGTACCAACAGAACCGCTAATATTTATGAAGCCACCAACAACGGTAATTGCCTATAAAGAAAACATCATGTATCCTCCTCAATCGCAGCGTGTAGATTATGAGGGAGAATTGGCGTTAGTAATAGGCGCTCCTACAGTTGGTTGCACACCTTCTGAAGCGACTGATAAAATATGGGGCTACACAATTGCCAATGATGTAACCGCACGAGATTTGCAGTCAAAAGATGGACAATGGACGCGAGCAAAGGGATTTGACACTTTCTGTCCGATTGGTCCTTGGATTGTACGCGAAATCAATCCTGGCGCCCGCTTGCAAACTTTTCTAAATGACGATACCAAACCAGTACAGTCAGCATGTATTGACCAAATGGTGTTTTCGCCAGATTATTTAGTGTCATATATAAGTCAAGTGATGACGCTATTACCTGGAGATGTCGTGTTGACAGGTACACCACTTGGAGTTGGACCACTTAGATTAGGAGACCGCATCCGCGTTGAAATTGAAGGAATTGGTCGCTTAGAAAATGTTGTAGTAGCGCGCTCTTAACGATGAAAGCTATTTACGGCTATTACTAACGAACCTGCATATAGACTGCATCTGAAATTGCTGGAATTTCTGCGTAACGTCCAAGTATTGATTGCACAATCGAATACGCAGATGCAACAACAATGCCAAGAAAAATTGTTGTGGCTAAGGTAGAGAGCGCAAACCCATTACCCGTAATACCAATCAACTCTAGTACTATAGTGCATAAAATAATCACAATGTCTAAAAGAATTGCCTGCATCGTGTTAAAACGAATAAAGTGGGGCACTCTTTCATTTCGCACTACTAGCATAAATAAGGCAAAAAATATAATCAACCCACCCAGCCCAAATGGGAAGCTGCGAGCGATTGTATTATAGACAGCTGATACTGCTAACAGAGGACTAAATACTACCGCGAGAGGTGGGAACTCTGACAGTAAAGGTCTACCAAAATTGGATACCTCAATCAAAGGAAGTAAATAAGGTAAACAAGCAAAAATACGGTCTTTGACGGTTGTCGAGCCGCGCCAACTCATGCTACGTTCTCCTATGTCTAACAGTAACGTTGTGTATATCTAGGATAACGTAGTAATCGCTGCTTGGCATTGCTCCCGGCATTTTACAGGCACCAACACATGGAAATTGCGCCAACAGATGGAACAGTTCGTATGCCTGTGCCACGGATATAATAAATAAATAATATTAACTTTGTACGGAGATTTTAGTATAAACCTTTATTAATACTGCAAAATGTGGTATAATTTGGAATTTGGTGAACAGAGGCGAAACAGTAGGTAAAGCTGGGAAAAGAGTTTTAGAAAAGGCGTGAGTCCCTAACATGGACACGTGTTTTTTTGTTAGTATTCAAAAAAAACCATGATTGTCATGCCATTGCTTTTTACCAGGCAATTGTAAGTAATTGTAAAGAATACGTGAAACGGGTAATTAAAACAATAGTAAATCTCAAACCAAACTTGAATGTCGGATTATTCTCAAGAAAACTTCCCATTACGGTCTGTAGCAGTGACAAATAGTCCGTTTAAAGCCACTCAATTAAATAGCGATGATGCCAGTGCCCGACTTGCTTTTTCAGCAGCAGAGGCAGCATCTGACCGCAAAGCAGGAGACATTGTGATACTTAGAGTCGCGGATGTTTCATACATTGCAGACTATTTTGTGGTGACAACAGGCTTTTCACGTGTTCAGGTTCGAGCAGTTGCAGATGCTATTGAAGATAAAATCAAAGAGGATTTGCAACGTGTTCCCCTACGGATAGAAGGGAAAGCAGAAGGAAATTGGGTGCTGTATGACTACGGTGATGTCATAGTTCACGTTATGATGCCTAAAGAGCGCGAATTTTATAATTTGGAAGCTTTTTGGGGTCATGCGGAACGTATCGATTTTACAAATGAGTGAAGCTTGCCTGTGCGGAGTGAGCCATGACTAAGTCTTCTGTTTCATGTCCAGTGCCAACCGAGCAACAACCCGTCAACGAATATGAACAGTTGAAATCGGCTTGGTTGTTTCGCGATTGTACTGCCGAATTACGGGAGTACGCAATTAGAATCGCTTGGATTTACGCTTTGTCCTGGTTAATTGCTGGTCCATTGTCTGCTGCTAGTTTTCCTCCTCACAAGTTCATTGCTCAGTTTGCTCTTAGTGCTGCTGCTGGAGCAAGTATTGGCGTTGTACTTGTATTGGTGCGATTGTACTTAGGGTGGTCATACGTGCGCGACCGTCTGTACAGCCCGGTAATATTTTATGAAGAGTCGGGATGGTATGACGGTCAAACTTGGGCAAAGCCAACAGAGATACTAACGCGCGACCGTTTGATAGTCACGTATCAAATTGAACCAATTTTGCGGCGCCTGCAACTAACGTTTGCCCTTATGTTTGTGTTGTATATTGCTGGTACTATAGTTTGGCAGATTATATAAAAAGTATTGAGCAGAAACGCAGCAATGGCAAAAAGAACTCAAGCCGCAGCATTGGAAGTAAGGTTGCTGCGTGAAGGTATTATTGAATCTCGACACACAGTGCAAGCTGTCGTGTCAGATGAACGAGGCAGAGTTTTATCAGTTGCAGGCAATGCTGAAACTGCTACATTTGTACGTTCGGCACTTAAGCCGTTCCAAGCACTTTGTGTTACCACAACAGGAACTCTCGAACGTTATGACTTGAGTGATAAAGATTTAGCTATTATCACTAGTTCGCACAAGGGCAGTATTGAGCAGGTGCGGCAAGTTTTTAATATTCTCTGGCGGGCAGATATTGACTCTTCTGCACTGCAATGCCCAGTTCCGGAAGGGAAACGAAGTCGTTTAGAGTACAATTGTTCCGGAAAACATGCTGGAATGCTCGCGGTTTGTCAACAGCGACATTTCCCTTTACACAGCTATTTAGACCGTAAACATCCAGTTCAGCAAATAATCATTGGTAAGGTAGCGGAATTGCTACGGATGCCAGCGGATGAATTTATTAGCGTTCATGATGACTGTGGAGTTCCAACATATTTATTGCAGCTAGCGCAAATGGCACATTTGTACGCCAAACTTGCCGAGCGTAGTAATTTAGATATGGAGAGAATTGTACGCGCGATGACTCATCATCCGGTGATGGTGGCTGGAGATGGAGAATTTGACACCGAATTAATGCGCCATTGCCCAGGAGAACTCGTTAGTAAAGCGGGAGCAGAAGGTGTGCAGTGTATTAGTAGACTCGGCGAAGGCATGGGACTGGCGATTAAAGTTATAGATGGAGCAAAGCGAGCCAGAAATGCCGCCGCAATTCATTTACTCCAGCAAATGGGTTGGATTTCTCCTTCCACTGCCCAAGCAATGGCAGAAAAATTTATGAACCTCGGTCAGTATAAGCGTTTGGAAGTTATTGGAGAATTATCATTTTTATAGTTGCCAAATTTAGAACTTGAGTATATACTATAAAAAGACGACGCGGGATAGAGCAGCCTGGTAGCTCGTCGGGCTCATAACCCGAAGGTCAGTGGTTCAAATCCACTTCCCGCCACCAATTAAAAAAACTCTGTAAGCATTAACTACAGAGTTTTTTTATGTCTATACGTCTTTAAACTTTAAGAATAGGTAGACTAAAAGCTGCTTTTCGACTTATTATTATTGATTGTGAGTTTTTCGATAAAACAATGAACGCTCAAGAAATTATCCGCTCAATAGAAGCGGAGCAGCTAAAATCAGACTTGCCTGACATATACGTCGGCGATACAGTCAAAGTTGGTGTAAAAATCAAAGAAGGCGAAAAATTTCGCGTTCAGCCTTACGAAGGTGTAGTAATAGCCAAGCGTAATGGTGGCATTAACGAAACTATTACTGTCCGTCGTGTATTCCAAGGCATTGGTGTTGAACGAGTTTTCTTGCTTCATTCTCCCCGTATTGATAGCATTAAGATTATTCGTCGTGGTAAAGTTCGTCGTGCAAAACTTTACTATCTACGCGACCGTGTTGGTAAGGCAACCCGCATTAAACAGCGGTTTGACCGTTCTTTGTAAGCTTGCCTGACATCGGGGAAAATGTTTGTGATAGCGGCTGAATGCCGCTTAGTGTTTTCCCAAGAGCCAAATTTTTATTTTTTGTAAAAATATTGCCAAGTTGCGTTATAATGGTAAAAGTTCAGCGTTTGGGACTGAATTAAAGACATTACAAGCGCTCTTAGTTCAGTTGGTAGAACGCAGGTCTCCAAAACCTGATGTCGGGGGTTCAAGTCCTCCAGGGCGCGCTCTCAATAGAAGGATTGCAACCCGAAAGATTTCAAAAATCTTGTAGTATTAACCACAAGACAAGAATATTTCGGGTAGAATCTTATTAACTATTATTTACAGCTCTTGCTTCGAGTTGTTGAAATGAGGAGCTTGAGCTGTAAGTTGTTGACTGGATGTATGAATCTCGTTAAGAATTGATTATTCTTAACGGCATGCACGGAAGATAGCGAAAAGGGAGGTGAAACCGTGAGCAAGAAAAACGAAGCTGAAATAGCAGAAACTTCGGGTGGGTTCAGCGTCAACAAATTTGTTGAAGGGACTAAAGAAGAGTTCGAGAAAGTTGTTTGGCCCAGTCGCAAGCAAGTAATTAGTGAGTCAGCGGCTGTATTGTTAATGGTGACACTTTCAGCAGCGTTGATTTTTTTAGTTGATAAACTCTTTACGTGGGGCGCCCAACAGGTATTCGGATGACTTCTGTAACAGACTCTGGTTACAATGAACAAGCTTTGCACTCCGACGAAACCGGGCAAGATAATGCCTCCTCAAAGGTTTCTCGCTGGTATGCAGTGCAAGTAGCATCGGGTTGTGAAAAGCGTGTTAAAACAAACTTGGAGCAGCGCATTCAAACATTTGATGTAGCTGATAAAATACTTCAGGTGGAGATTCCACACACACCCGCCGTCAAAATCCGTAAAGATGGTAGTCGCCATCAAACCGAAGAAAAAGTCTTCCCCGGTTATGTGCTGGTGAGGATGATCATGAATGATGATGTTTGGCAGGTAGTACGCAACACCACCCATGTAATTAACTTTGTGGGGGCAGAGCAAAAACGCGGAACAGGTAGAAGTCGCGGTCACGTTAAACCCGTACCGTTGAGTAATTCTGAAGTCGAGCGAATCTTTAAGCAGACTACCGAACAGCAAGAAGTCGTCAAGATTGATATGGCGACGGGTGATAAGATAATTGTGCTTTCTGGTCCATTTAAAGACTTTGAAGGTGAGGTGATTGAAGTTAGCCCAGAGCGGAGTAAACTTAAAGCCTTACTATCTATATTTGGACGAGATACACCGGTCGAACTAGAATTCAATCAGGTAGAGAAACAGAGCTAAAACAAAATGGCGAAGAAAGTTGTAGCGGTTATTAAGTTGGCACTTAACGCAGGTAAAGCCAACCCAGCACCGCCTGTAGGTCCCGCGCTTGGTCAGCACGGTGTTAATATCATGATGTTCTGCAAAGAATATAATGCCAAAACAGCCGACCAAGCTGGGATGATTATTCCTGTAGAAATATCGGTATTTGAAGACCGGAGTTTTACATTCATCCTCAAAACTCCTCCAGCTTCGGTACTAATTAAAAAAGCGGCAAAAATCGAAACAGGGTCGAATGAACCGAATAAAAAGAAAGTCGGTTCAATTACGAAAACCCAGTTACGTGAAATAGCCCAAACAAAAATGCCCGACTTGAATGCCAACGATATTGATGCAGCAATGAACATCATCGCCGGTACAGCAAGAAACATGGGTGTTACTGTTACAGATTAGTTGGTTAGGAACGAAAATTTTATCGGGGGAGAGGCTAATCGCTTCGTGTTGACCCCAGGAGACTAAAAAATGGGAAAAAAAGTATCACGTCGAATGCAGGCTTTGCTTGCGAAAATAGAAGATAGAGATTATGCACCGCTAGATGCACTAGCTTTACTTAAGGAAACCGCAACAGCAAAATTTCCAGAAGCCGCAGAAGCTCATATCCGTTTAGGAATTGACCCAAAATATAGCGACCAGCAACTGCGAACAACTGTTGCATTACCTAAAGGAACAGGTAATGAAGTTCGTGTAGCAGTAATCGCGCGAGGCGAAAAAGTCACAGAAGCTACTAACGCAGGCGCCGATATTGTTGGTTCAGAAGAACTAATCGACGAAATCCAAAAAGGAATGATGGATTTCGACAAATTGATTGCAACACCTGATGTAATGCCACAAGTTGCAAAGCTTGGTAAATTACTTGGTCCAAGAGGGTTGATGCCTTCACCAAAAGGTGGTACTGTTACTTTTGATTTAGTCAGCGCAATTTCTGAATTCAAAGCTGGTAAATTAGAATTCCGAGCAGACAGAACTGGTATTGTTCATGTTATGTTTGGTAAAGTCACATTTGCGCCTGACGATTTATTGATTAACTTAAAGGCGTTGCAAGAAACTATCGACCGTAACCGTCCTAGTGGCGCCAAAGGTCGTTACTGGCGAAGTATGTACGTTGCTTCAACAATGGGACCCAGTATCCGTATTGACATCAACGCACTTCGTGACTTAAAAATGAGCGAAAGCTAAAGAAAGTTAGGAGTTAGGAGTTATGAGTTATAACTTCAAACTCATAATTCAGAACTCATAACTAAATATAGTAGCCAGAGACAGCAGGTGCAAAATGCTTAATATCCTGCCGAGGTTTACATCTTAAGTATTTATGGTTTAGTTTCACAGCTAGAAAAGTGTGAAATTGATTTTACTGGATGTAATACGATTTTAGAAATCGACCTTGATGTAAAACCCTGGCTCTTAGGAAGCTGGGGTTTATTGTTTTTAGCGCACTAATCTAAAACCCTGTAAGGGCGGGTTAATCATTATCTTCCTTATTTTTAGGATATTTCTAAACCCGCCCCCAACATAAATCTAAAATCCTCCAAGGGGGTGAAGCGAAATGGGAAGAACAGTTGAGGGTAAAAAAGAGATTGTCAGTGAACTCAAACAAACTTTGGGTGAATCAAGTTTGGCACTAGTAATTGATTATCAAGGACTAACAGTTGCTGAAATAACTGACTTACGGCGCAAATTACGCCCAAGTGGGACGATTTGCAAAGTAACAAAAAATACTCTAATGGGCATTGCCATTCAAGATGACGAAAAATGGCAACCACTATCAGAATTGCTCAAGGGTTCTAATGCCTTTTTGCTGGTAAAAGAAGATTTTTCTTCGGCAATTAAGGCATACCAAGAGTTTCAAAAAGCCACCAAGGATAAAACCACACTTCGTGGTGGTGTAATGGAAGGCAAGCTGCTGAAAGAGGCAGATGTCAAAGCATTGGGAGATTTACCTTCCAAGGAACAACTTATCGCGCAAATTGCAGGCGCCATCAACGCAGTGGCTACCAAAATTGCCGTTGGTATCAACGAAGTACCAAGTTCGTTGGGACGTGCTTTGCAAGCTTACGCTGACAAGGACAAAGAAGGTGCCACTGAAGGCGCCGCAGAAACAGCTGCCGAGTAGGCATTTATCAACAATTACAATGTTTAGGAGACTAAAAAATGTCCGCTACAACTGATGATATTTTAGAGAAATTGAAAGGTCTTACACTTCTCGAAGCATCTGAACTTGTTAAGCAAATCGAAGAAGCTTTTGGAGTTAGCGCTGCTGCACCTGTTGGTGGCATGATGATGATGGCGCCTGGTGCTGGAGCTGCTGCTGCTGAACCAGTTGAAGAACAGACCGAATTTGACGCAATTCTTGATTCAGTACCTGCTGATAAGAAGATTGCTGTTCTTAAGATTGTTCGTGAATTAACTGGTTTAGGCTTGAAAGAAGCTAAAGACTTAGTAGAAGCGGCGCCTAAAGCATTATTTGAAGGAGTTGCAAAAGATAAAGCTGAAGATGCTAAGAAGCGCGTCGAAGAAGCTGGTGGTAAAGTTACCGTCAAGTAATTTTACTTTTGCCTCAATGTTTTAGAAATCTGTGGATTTGTTGCTTCACCTTCAAAAGTGAAGCTAAACTAAGCCTGTTATCAACAGGCTTTTTTTATTATCTTGTTATTGCCTTCTAGAATTATCTTATAGAATAATCTTGTGGAATGGGCATCCTGCCCGTTCCAAAAACTGTATTTTAGCTTCACTATATGCGCTTATTAAATCTATTCAAGACTCTTGAATAAGTATTCTTTTAATTATTTCTAAATACTCAAAACAAAATTGAACACCATTCTTCGCATAATGCTCTCTAGCTGTACAGTTTTGTTTTTCCAAACCTTCTAAATATCTTGCCGTCATACTAACTCTATAAACAAGCTCATAAGATTCTTCTAAATCATTCCACTTATTTTGCTGTTGCTTTGGTCATCTTCTCATATACCATTTTTGACATTTTGGGAAAAATTTTCCAATCGTAAGCGTAAGCTTTATCTTCACCAAAAACGACGAGGATATAACCTACTTTCCCATCTGGTGTAGCAATATACGCAGCTTCGTTACGTGTAAATGATGTCCAACCTGCTTTGGCGCCAAAGTAGATATTACTTGGCAAAGATTCGCTTAAAAATCCTCTTACTGGGTTAAAATGTTCTGTGTCTTGGTCATCTTTCTTTGTTAATCTTGTTTGTGGGTCTATTGTTAATAAATTAGCCATTCTTTGGCTTTGTTCAACCGACACCGCTTGATTAGAATATATTTCATACAGTAATCTGGCTGTTTGCTTTGCGCTAAGTTTATTCCGAATTGGTTTTTCGGGATTTCCGCGCATTTTTAAATCGGCGCCTTTTGGCTCAAAAAGCTTTATATTCGTAATCGGAAAAGTTTTCTGATTAACGTTAATATTTTCGTAGCCCGCGCGCTGAAAATATTTATTTACCTGTTTACGTTGGTTCAGCCAATTTTCGTATTCTTCACCTGTTAAATCAGAACCTGATTGGGTTTCAGTAATAGCATCGACAATAACACTAGCAGAGTTATTATCTGATTCTTTTATCATTTTATTAATATAAGTAACAAAACTAGCTTCGTTTAATAAACCCTTTTGAACTTTTTCATAAAAGTAAACTAACCAGAATGTTTTGACTACACTAGCTGGAAATCTTAGCTTCTCTTGTTGATAAGCCCCATATTCGCTTGTTTTAGTATTTATCAATGTAATTGATAACGGTTTCGTTGGTAACTTTTTATCAGCAGCAGTTTGAACAAGTTCGTTAACGATAGCTTGTAATTTTTTACTTTCATTGAAATTTTGAGATGATGGAACGTTATAAGCTAGCTGTAAATTATCTTGCTCAACCTGCACTGCTGAAGAAGACCCAGTAGTTGGAGAAATTTGCACAGCTTCCGATGACAAAGCTAGTGGAGGTGGCAACGTTTCTACTTTTACATTACCTCTTTCTTGCTTATTAGCTAAAGTCGTCTCTTCAGAAGGTGAATTATTTCGTCGAGCGATAGCCACACCTGTAAGGGTTATAACTAATACTACTCCTGTGACTATGCCTAAAAATTGTACGGGTGGTAACTTATTGGATTGTTTCTTACTTAACATGGTTTTTAATCATTTTGCTCTTGAGGATTTGATGAGGAAGATTTGCTGATTGTTGTTCGTCCTTCTCCATCAAAAGACTGTAAATATTTACTAACATTGCGGAAACGTAAATTAGGAATGCTAGCCAATATCCCAAACCATAGTTAACTAAAATAAATCCTTGTCCTTGCTTGAGAACTACATCATCAATTTTAGATTTGAGCATCAGCAGTAAAATGAAACCTACGGCGCCTGCTCCTGCTGGTATTGCAGCACTTTTTTTAGCTTTAATAAAACTAGTTCCTACACCGACTAATCCAGAAAGCATTGCAAACAAAGCTAAAGGTTCTCCAGGAATTTTTTCAGTTTTAGGTTGACCAAATAAACTGGGTTGTTGAATTTCTTTGCCGCTTGCTAACTCAACTCCATTTAGAGTAATAAGTTGCTCTTGTCGGCAGGAAACAGTGATGAAGGGTAAGAAAAAACAAAATAAACCCAAGCTAAATAGTGCGGGTGAAATTTTTCTACTCGCATTGTTCATTGGAAGTCTCCTTTATTTGTTTGTAAAAATTATGGTTTATATTCTCAAGCGCGCTAAATCAAAACAAATTAATTGGCAAGGTCTTTAACTGTTTTATAATCAGAGATTTTGAGTTGCCCGTCTGACATTTGCAACGAATAGCGAACTAAACGTTTATCAAAAGCTGTATTTTCGTCGTTAACAACCTTTCCATTTTTATAAAATGTACGGTCTTCTGTCATTGCTACTTCAATGGTTGCTTGGTCGCCATTAGCAGCAAAAGCGCCAACTGAGTCAATACTTTGTACTCCGTACCTGTAGTAAGCATTGTTACTTACTAACCAATCACGTGAACTTCCGTCGTATGAAATATTTTTTCTATAGGCTTCACCTGTAGTTAATTGGGCGCCTAACTCGTGATTATATGGAGGTGCGAAAATGTATTTTTTGCTTTCTTGCCATTTGTTAACTACAGCAAGTGCAGCATCCCTTGTAATAGGTGATGTAGAAATATTTGAATCTACCGAAGAATTTACAGGGGATGCTGATATAACTTGATTACTACTTGCTGGTATTTGTGCAGGTGCAGTTGCTGAAGAGGTTGTATTTGTAGCAGGTGCAGGAGAAGTACTTTGTTGAACTACTGCTGTTTGTGGTTGAGTCTGTTTTCTATCGATAATTAGCAAACCACCAAGAACACACACACCAATAACTCCACCCATAACTAATGCTTTTTGCAAATCACTCATGCCTGGGGCAGTTTGTGGTTGCTGGTAGGGTGTTCCTGGACTTGGTGAAGGAGCTATAACTGTTGATGCTTGTTGCGGTTGAACATATCCGTGCAGGGGGGCGCCTGTAGGTGCAGCAGAAATTAGAGTCGGATTAACTGCTGGTAAAGTAGGAGCAATTGGAGTGGCGCCAGTTTGGATTGCTTGCAGCATTTCTAAGGCACTACTATAGCGATGCGGTGCAAACGGTTGGATGGCTTTGTCCAAAATTGTTGCAAAGCTGGGTGTGACACTTAAAGCGTATTGGCGCCATAATATTTCCCCCGTACTAGGATTAGTAGCAAGTTCTTGAGGAAATTTACCCGTGAGTAAATAAATCGCTGTTAACCCTAAGCTGTATAAGTCGCTGGAAAATACAGGTCTTCCAGCAGTTTGCTCACTTGGCATAAAACCAGGAGTACCAATCACTATTGATTGACTTGAGTTTCCAGATACTGTTATTACCGTTGCTATGGTTTCTTTAACCGCGCCGAAGTCTATTAATACTGGTTGCTGATTTGAACTGCGAATCAGGATATTATCTGGCTTGATATCTCGATGGACGATTCCTTTACTATGGACGTAATTGAGAACTGGCAATATCGATACTAAGATTTCTTTTACAGAACTTTCGCTTAATGTTCCATATTGTCGCATTTTTTCCGCGAGAGTTTGTCCTTCAATATATTCTTGTGCTAAATAAAATTGTCCATCTTCACAAAAGTAAGCGTACAAGCTAGGTATTTGACTATTACCTTCACCAAGCTCTTCGAGAATTGCAGCTTCTCGTTGAAACCGTTCTTGGACTAGTTGGTAAACCTGTATGTTGTCGGCAACAGGTTTTAGTTGTTTAATTACGCACCTGCGCTTAGTTGGCATTTGCGTATCTTCTGCTAAAAACGTTTCACCAAAACCACCAGACCCCAGTACTCGAATCACCTGGTAGCGATAGTTCAATAGGATTGGTGTCATCATAAATTTTTATTTTATACTTAGAACTTTTTACTAAATTAGCTATAAATTTGACTAATAACCTCTGAATTATTACTTAAAGAGAGAAAAATAATAGATTAAATCTTTTGAACTTTATCAATTAACCATCTTTCAGATGTTGTATCCCACACCAAAAAGTAACGTAAAGATTGTGAGATTCGCCGACCTGATTTCATAAAGTATTTGACGCGCGCTTCTGCTAATGCTGTGCTGCTACTTGTTTCTCGACTAGTTATTTCCTGCATATCCACTTGTGAAACCTGTTCCCACCATTCCACAAATGAACTAAAACCAGCTGGATGCAAATCTGAATTATTACGGTGTTGGGGAGAAAGCTGACTCCAACCAGCCTGGTATTCAGACCTATTAATAGTTTCGTAATAATTTCTTAATGCCTGTCCTGCCGATATTTTGGAAACAGTAGGTTGAGATAATCGCGACTCTTGGGTCGATAAAGTAGTTGTAGGCGCCAAAGTTGTAGATGTTACAGTTGTAGGCGCCACAGAATTGCTTGGTTGTAAAACGATTGTTTGTGGTTGGGTATCTCTTCTACCAATAACTAACAAACCACCAAGAACACATACACCAATAACTCCACCCATAACCAATGCTTTTTGCAAATCACTCATAGTTTGAGCAACTGGTTGCAGGTAAGGTGTTGCTTGGCTTGGTGCGACTACAACTGTCTTTTGTGGTGGAAAATAGGCGCCTGTGGGTGGAGCAGAAATTAGTGTAGGGTTAGGTTGAATTTTAGGAGCGACAAGACTTTGTAGAGAACGTAGCATGAGAGAAGCACTGTTATAGCGCTGTGGTGCAAACGGTTGGATGGCTTTATCCAGAATTGCTGCAAAGCAGGGTGTGACATTCAAAGCATATTGGCGCCATAATATTTCCCCCGTACTAGGATTAGTAGAAAGTTCTTGAGGAAATTTACCCGTGAGTAAATAAATCGCTGTTAACCCTAAACTGTATAAATCGCTTGAAAACACAGGTCTTCCAGCAGTTTGCTCACTTGGCATAAAACCAGGAGTACCAATTACTATTGATTGACTTGAGTTTGCTGATGCCGTTACTACTGTTGCTACCGTTTCTTTGACGGCGCCGAAGTCTATTAATACTGGTTGCTGATTTGAATTACGAATCAGGATGTTATCTGGCTTAATGTCTCGATGTACGATTCCTTTACTGTGAACATAATTGAGAACTGGCAATATAGACACCAAGATTTCTGTTACAGAAGCCTCGCTTAATGTTCCATGCTGTCGTAACTTCTCTGCCAGCGTTTGTCCTTCGATATACTCTTGCGCCAAGTAAAATTGTCCATCTTCGCAAAAGTAAGCATACAAACTTGGTATTTGACTATTACCTTCACCAAGTTCTTCAAGAATTGCCGCTTCTCGTTGGAAGCGTTCTTGAACTAGTTGGTAAACCTGTGGGTTGTCGGCGACGGGCTTAAGTTGTTTTATTACGCACCTGCGCTTAGTCGGCATTTGCGTATCTTCTGCTAAAAACGTCTCACCAAAGCCACCAGAACCCAGTACTCGAATCACCTGGTAACGATAGTTCAACAGCATTGGTGTCATCATAAACTCTCACACCTAGAACTTTTTCCCAACTTAGCTGTAAATTTGACTGGTATCCTCTGGATTTTTACTTAAAAAAAGAAAATCCGGTTTTTTTTTACACAAACTATAATTTTTGCTAAAACTGACTAGAACGACATTTACAAATCTAGTTTTTTATATCAGTATTCATATGTTAGATAAAGAAATTTATACTTCTAAGATTAGTGAAAAGACTTATATAGAGTTGCGTTCGCAAGGCAAAGTTTTACAATTTGAACTTAAAAACGATGAACATATAATCGGACGCGACCGCTCTTTAGCTGACATCGTGGCACCTGAAGACTGGCAAGTAATGGGTCGCACTCAAGCTGTACTTCGCAAGGAAGGACAAAACTACCGTATTTATGACGGAGATGGTAAAAAACCTAGTACTAACGGTTTGTATATTAATCACACCCGTGTTACTCCTGATGCAGGATATTTACTGAGAACTGAAGTTGATATTAAAATCGGTCAAAACCCTCAAAATCTTATTGAGCTAAAGTTTTTCAATCCTTTAGATAAAGTATCGATTAATACTAATAGCAAAATTACCTCTCTAAAAAATAGTCCTATTGTATTAGGGCGAGATAGCAGCGCAACAGTCATTCTGGATGCACCTGCGATTTCTCGGCGCCATGCCACAATTGAGAAAGATAACCGAGGACGTTACATTCTACGCGACCATAGTACAAACGGTGTGTTTGTAAACGGGCAAAGAGTTAACGGTTCTACTGTACTAGAAGCAAATGCGGATATTCGGATTGGTCTATATACATTTGTTGTTCGTGGTGATGAACTACTTTTGTTAGACCGGGGTAATCATATCCGGCTTGATGCTTGTAATTTAGTTTTAGAAACAAAAGGAAAGCGGCGCCTTGATGATGTTTCCTTGCCTATAGAACCTGGACAGTTTGTAGCATTGGTTGGAGGAAGTGGCGCCGGAAAGTCAACGATGATGCGAACACTGTTGGGACTTGAGCAGCCAACTAAGGGTGTAGTGTACTTAAATGGCGAAGATTTACGAAAAAATTTCAATCTCTACCGCACTCAAATTGGTTACGTTCCTCAAGATGACATTATTCACCGGGAATTAACAGTTGGTGAGGTACTTACTTATGCTGCTAAATTACGACTACCACCAGATACAGATGTCAAAAAGGTGGTAGATAAGACTTTACAAGATGTGGAAATGGCGCATCGACGTAATGCGTTGATAAGCGAACTAAGTGGTGGGCAAAGGAAACGGGTTAGTATTGGCGTTGAATTATTAGCTGACCCAAAGTTGTTCTTTTTAGATGAACCAACTTCTGGCTTAGACCCAGGTTTGGATAAAAAAATGATGCAGCTACTGCGGAAATTAGCAAACCAAGGGCGAACGGTGATTTTGGTAACACATGCCACAGCTAATATTAAGTTATGTGACAGAGTTGTGTTTCTGGGGCTTGGTGGACGGTTATGTTACTTTGGTCCCCCTTCGGAGTGTTTGCGGTTTTTTGGCGTTAAAGAAGATTTTGCTGATATCTATAATTTATTAGATAA
The DNA here is from genome assembly GCF_000331305.1 of Calothrix sp. PCC 7103. Lineage (GTDB taxonomy): Bacteria > Cyanobacteriota > Cyanobacteriia > Cyanobacteriales > Nostocaceae > Dulcicalothrix. The sequence continues at coordinate 5,334,000 of NZ_KB217478.1, forward strand.
ACCAGACACTATTGTTGACCGAGCGCAAAAATTTTACCAATCTGAAGACTATCGACGTTATGTGACAAATCACCTTAGTGCAGGAAATCAAACCACAAAGGGGAATACAGGTAATGAGCAAAACAAGAGTAGTTCTTTTGTCGAACAGCTAAGTATTTTAACTCAACGGTATTTTCAAATTCAAAGACGTGATTATATTAACTTGGCTTTAGCACTGTTAACGGCGCCGATAGGTATAAGCTTAATTAACATTGCTCTAAGAGATAAAATTCCTTTTGTTATTCCCGAAAAACTTGATGCTAGTCAGGCGCCTCTGGCATTGCGCGTCCTGTTTGTATTTACTTGTGCAGCATTATGGGTAGGACTATCGAGTTCGCTACAAGAAATTGTCAAAGAAGCTGCTATTTACCTACGTGAGAGGCTAGTTAATCTAGGTTTATTTGCATACCTCGGTTCTAAATTAACAATTCTTTCGGCTTTAGCTTTCCTCCAAACCTTGTTAATAACCGTAGTTATTTTAATATTCTTTAAATCACCCGATTTAAAATTAATTTCTTGGCAACTTGGTTTAGGAATAACAACTTTTTTAACGCTGCTAACAACTATAAGCTTAGGTTTAATGGTGTCTGCTGCTGTTAAAAATAGTAATCAAGCTTCGAGCGTATTGCCACTATTATTAATTCCTCAAATAATATTTTCTGGGGTTTTGTTTAAAATGGAAGGAATCGCCAGTAAAATATCTTGGTTAATGCTTAGTCGTTGGTCAATTGGGGCTTATGGCGCCTTAGTCAATGTTAACGCAATGGTTCCAGAAGCATTAAAATTACCTGATGGTAGTATAGTCGCAAGACCGTTTGAACCAACACCAATTTACGACGCTACTTTGCAAAATCTAGGATTAAACTGGGGAGTGTTGTGCTTACACACAGTTGTATATCTAAGTGTTGCATTTTGGTTGCAAAAGCGTAAAGATATTTTTTCTTAGGTTGTTTATTAGGGCATAATGCTAACAAGCTTTATCTGGAAAAATGAAAGTTCTACCTAAAGGTGCCTTGAGCAACCGCTATAGTGATACTATTAACTGGCCATCATCCTAGGAAGCGCAAAAACAATGTCAAGTTTGCCAACCTTTCGATGGATACCAACACTGATCAAAAGTTTTATTATTTGCGGCAGCTAAACTTTTCATCTTGAAAACTGATGCCGTCTTGCTCATATTTTTGACGGCAAATATCTTTAAAAATTTCTATCAGACTTGAAATATCATTAGCTCCAAAGCCAAGCAAATCTAAATCTTTCGTTGCTCGGTGGGGTTCTCCATTCCACACCCTGAAAAGAGTTGCTCCTTTCAGGATGAATTGTTGTTGATATGGAGATTGGCTAAGTCTATACAAAAGCCTATCTGAAGCAAAACGCATTAGCAAATAATTGTAATCTTCTCCTCGCTGTTTTGATAGCTGGAGTAATTTACTTCGGATTACACATTCCTCTGTTTTGCTATTAATCTATATGATTGATAACGGTTTTATTGGTTAATCTGTATCAATGGCAGTTTAGTTATTAGGTATTAATTATTATTACTTACACTTAGTATTAAACTTAACCTTAAAACCGTCTTTAGGTCGTGTGGTAGGAACACGCACAACTTCTAAGCTTTGATTTGGTAATATTTCCCAGTCGTAGTTACGCAGTAAGTGCGCGGCAATTATTTTCATTTCCATTTTGGCGAATGCTATCCCGATACAAACGCGGGAACCACCACCAAAACCAATTAAGCTGAAGGGTCGTTTATTTTCTTTGCGCTGTGGGTTAAATCTTTCTGGGTCGAAGCGTTCGGGTTCTGGATAAATTTCTTGGATACGATGAGTTTGTAATATTGAGTAAAGAACTTGCCAACCTGCGGGTATATGGTAGCCTTTAAATTCAAAGTCTTTTACTACACCCCGAAAACCTCCTCCAACAGGTGGGTACAAGCGTTCGACTTCGGATAAAACCTGTTCTAGATACGGCATTTGTCCGAGTTGTTCGAGATTTAATTTTCCCTGTTTTGCTAGTTGTAGTTGTTCGGAAATAGCACGCTGCTTGACTTCGGGGTGGCGAGCTAGTTCGATGCATAACCAAGTTAACATTGAGGTTGTTGTTTCGTGTCCTGCAAAGAGTAATAGGACGGCTTGGGCGACGAGTTCTTGTTCGGTTAGACTATTACCGTCTTCGTCTCTGGCCTGAATTAGTAAAGATAGTGCGTCTTTGGTAGGATTTTCTCGACGTTGGCGAACAACTGTAGTTAAATGTTCGAGTATTTGATTCCTTGCTGCTATGGCTTTTCCGTATTGGGTAAATGGTAATTTTAATGGGTTTATTGTTATTAATCCGTCTGTTAGTGTTGTAAATAGCTGACTTAGACGTATGGAGTCTGTACCAGTTTTTGTACCTAATAATAGTTCGCTGGCAATATCAAAGGTCAGTTGTTTGAATTCTTCAAACCAAGTAAATTCATGTTTGGTTACCCATTTGTTTAGATAATTTTGGGTTATCTGTTCCATTGTGGCGAAATAATCTGCTAGTGCTGGCCCGTGCAGTGCTGGCATTATCAGGCGCCTTTTTTGCCGATGTTCTTCACCGTCCATTAAAAATAGTGATTCTCCTAGTAGTTCTTTGAAGTTATTGGGCCATCCTTGGCGCCACGAGAAATGCTCCATATGAGTAGAAAGTACAAATTCGACTGCTTCTGGCCCAACCATGACTACTGTTGGTTTACCTATTAAGTTGGTTCTGAATATGGCGCCGTATTGTTGGTAGCGTTTGGCGATGTAATTGGCGTCGAAGACGAATGATAGGGTTTCTCCAAGTATTGGTAAACCGTTGCTGCCTGGTGGGAGTTGATTAGCGGTCATGATATAAAGCAATATTAATAATTAGTCTAGGTTGCCGTGAATTTTGAAGGCTGCCCAGTAGTAGGGATGGTTATATAGTTTTTGGTTGGTTGGGATGGTGCTGAGTTTTTGGAGTTGTTCTGCGACTGGCGCCTGTATTTTAGTTCCTCCAAGGGGCGATTTTTTTAGTAAGTCTTCGTACCATTTCTTTAATTCACCTGCGGTTAGTTCTTTTAACCATGCTGTTGCTTCGTTTAGGGCAGTAGGAGCAGGTTTTCCTTGTTTGAGTCTTCGATAAAATTCGGTCATTACTAGCGCATTGGCAATATTATCAACCATCCATTGTGTTGTTAATACATGGTTAACACCTGCTTTCATTAGTTCGCTGACTATACCTACATATTCTGTGGTTATTTTTTGGTCTGTGGTGATTGTTGTTTGACCTGAAAGGGTTATTAGTGAATAGTTACACAGAATTCGCGCATTAATTTCTTCTAACGAAAGCTTTTGTTCTTCTGCTAGTAATAGTTGTGATTGTTTGGAGTTGTTTGCGTTGTCGTTTGCGTATCCGGTAAAATGCAGGATGCTATGGTTACTCAGTGCGTTGAGTACTTCTTGCTTTGTTGCTTTTGCTGCCTGAATTCGTTTGACTTGATTAAATAGATTTGTAATACCTTCTGTTTGTATTTTTACTGATTCTAGTAATGGATAACCTTTAGTGGTTGGCGCCTCTATACTTAGTAATGATTGTGTTTCGACAGGTTGCGAAGTTTGATTTTTAAGTGCTAATGCTAGTTCGGCAGTCGGAAAATATGTGATTGTTTTTATGCTGGGTAGTAAGAATAGGGCATGAAGTGGATATTTAAATAAATCGCGATGAGGTATTAATATTAACTTTGTAATGCCTTCGAGTTCTTGTTCGATGGCGCCAATACTTAAAATTTCACGAAGTTTGAGCAGTCGCGCTTCCATGAAAGGTACCCAAGATTCTTCTACATTCTGGTTCCATTCAGTTGCCCAGTCTTCAAATGCTGTTAAATTTACAATTACTTCGGGTACTGGTATTTCGTTCATTTCACCAATGTTCAACATTGGTGTAAATACAAGTGTTGGTTCTGGATGCTTTGTTTTGACGATAAAGCTTCGTAAGCCAGAAGGACTGATGTGCCAATATATAATAGCTGTTGTGGAATTGACTAAATTTTGTATTGATTTGTAGCTCGGAGAATAGAAGTTGTCAACAAAACCAAATTGTTGCCAATTTAAACAAGCATTTTTACCAAATTCGGCTAGTTCTAAAGCTTGGAGTAGCTCACCTGATTGTACGGCAATATCTACTGCTAGTTGTCCGATACCAGCAAATTTTAATGCTAAATCTTTTTTGCTATTATTGTCGCGCTGTGAGTCGTTTAAGGTATTTGATAATAAAGTCGCTGCATAAGTTTGAAATTGTTGTGCCTGTAAAGTATCACCGAATCCGAGTAAAACTATAATGATGTTTTGTAAAACTTCTAAATGTAATGATATAAAATCTGTACTATTAACAGCCGATAATGCTTGATTATAAGCGTAAATAGCTTGTGACCAATCATCTGAAATATAAGTGTATCGCTTGCCTCTATCGTAATAAGCATTACCAAGTGCTATATGTAATTTACACCAAACTTCAGGTTGAGTATCTTTATTTATATAGTCAACAGCTACTGCATAAGTAGCTAATTTTCCTTCCGAACCGCGCGCGTTTAATGCCGGATTTTCATTTGCAATTGAACTATGCGAACTTAAGTAATAATCGAAATCCGCAGATTTTTCTACGGTATTCGCACGCGCTATCCATGCTTCGGTACTGTCGCTTTGTAGTTGAATTGCGTAGTCGAATGATAAAATGGCATCTTCATATTTTTCTGAAGCTGCTAGTAGTAAACCTCGGTTGTACCAAGCTGCAAATATATTTGGCTCTCTATCAACCGTTTGGTCATAGCATATAAGCGCTTGATATGAGTCTCCAAGTTGCTCCCAAGCGATGGCTTTGTTGAACCAAGCTAAATATACATTGGGGTTAATATCAAGTGCTTTATCCCATGATGCTATTGCTTGATGCCATTCTCCCAGACTTGCTTGAAGTACACCTCGGTCTATCCAAATTTCATAAAATTCTGGGTTGAGTGCAAGAGCATTATCATAAGACTCAACGGCATCTTCGTGTCGATTACATTTGTCGAGTGCTACTCCACGCAGGTACCAAAGTTCATAAGAGCCTGGTTGCGATTTTAGGGCTTTTTGATATGAAATAACGGCTTCTTCCCATTGTTCTAATTGTGCCATCGCTAACCCACGTTGATACCAGGCGCCTGAGTGTTGCGGTTGTATTTCCACGGCTTCGTCAAATGAGGTAATAGCTTCAGAATATTGTTTATTTTGTGACAGTGCAATTCCGCGATAATACCAATTTTCTGGATCCATTGGTTCAAGTTGTGTCGCACGGTCATAGCAACTAATTGCTTCAGATATTTGCCAAAGTTTTAATAATGCTAATCCTTTACCTGCCCACGCATCACCATAGTCTGATTTAATTTCAATCGCTTTATCAAATGACGCTATTGCTTCTGAGTATCTTTCAAGCTCACCTAAACTGGCGCCTCGATTAAACCAAGCTTTGTAATAATCGGGTTTAATGGCAATTGCATTTTCATAACTGGCAATGGCTTGAGGCAAGTTTTTCAAGTGGAACAGGGCTAAACCTCTATTAAACCAGTATTCATAAGCATCAGGTGCCAAAGCAATTGCTTGGTCATACGAAAATACAGCAGCTGATAAATTTTCGGCTTTAGTTTGCGCTAAAGCTTGATAGAACCATGCTTGTGCTTCTAGTTGCTTAGATGCTTGGTTGGGGATATCAACAAATATTTGCGAGGTACTACCAGAAGAAAGTAACCCAGATGCTAACTGTTCAACTAAATTTGCACTTTGTTGTAACCGCACCCAAAGCTCGTCAAGCGTTACCGCGACGGTTGGGGACATCTCAGTAAGTGCATCGTCTAAGTTGTCCTGTATCGGTAAAACGGTTGGACGCTGTACTGGAATTATTGGAGAATCTAAATCAATTTCTTCTTCAACTGTTTCAGTAGGCGCCTCTGGTGCAATAAACTCAATATAATTTTCGTCTATTATCCGCGCCCACTGTTCGCCTGTGGTAATTTCTTCAACAACTGTTTCAGTAGGCACCGCAATTTGAACTTCTGGCTCTGTATCTGTACCCCATAAATCCTCTCCTAGCTCAGTAATTAAATATTGCCCTGGGGTATTTAATAATGCGGGAGTAATTTCTTCTTCTAATGTGGTAGGAGAAGGCGCCAAATTTTCATTGACTAATTCATTAGTTAAATTAGATTCGTATATCACAGGTTCAAGAAGCGACGCAGGCTCTGAATCCCATAATTCCTCTCCGTACTGGCGTAACAGTTCTTCTTGCTGCTGTGTATCTGTAATTTCTTCTTCTATTTCGACATTTTCAACATTTTCTATTTCGATATTTTCGACTATTTCTACATTATTAATATTACTTTCTGTTGTAGAAATTACATCATTATTTGGTTCGTTTATATAATTTGTTACTTGTTGTTCTTGTATTCCCCACAAATCTTCACCGAACTGACGCAGTAAGTTTTGTCCGGGTGTATCACAAAAAACACTATCAACATCTTCAGTTACTGATGTTATCGCTGTGTTGCTTATTAAATCTGAATAGTAAATTGAATCGGGTTGAGAAGTGGACTGCTCAAACTCTTGTAAATCTTCACTATATATATCGAGCAAATCTTGCCCAGATATTTCTGGTGGTAATTCAAAATCAGCAGTTGAGGAATTATCGAAATCTAAATCTTGAGAGTCTGTACTAGATAATGAAATAGCAGATTCGTAGTTTGGATTAGGCACGATTATCTCGATACTTCCTTCGCTAACTTCGTCGTTACGAATATCTTGCCATGAAACACCTGTATTACGAGCAAGCAGCCGCATCCCTATATCGTGAGCAAAGTCTCCGACAGTGCCAATTTCTAACTCTCCTAATTGCACCAGTCGAAACGCTAGCTCTTCATTTGGTGCAGGAGAAGTCAGCAATCGCTCGCCAAAAATTTGCAACCACTCTAACCAGCGTTGTGTACTTATACGATTGGACATTCGTTCTAAGTATTTGATTGCCCAAGTTTGCCCACGTGCTTGACTCACACCTTCTAGCAACTGGGTAAACAAATACTCTAAATCGGCATTAGTTAACATCGGTGGTGATTGCACCACAGTTTGTTGCGTTACCAATACCCTCGAACGCTCTTTCTTTTTACCAAACAGTTGCTGGAAAAACTTTCTAAGCAATTTTATTAACCGCCTGAGCATTTACCGTTATACTCTGGATGTGCCTCATTGATTGTAGCGATACTCATGAATTTAGGGAATCGCTATATGTTCGCTTAGTTACAAATATTTTAATGAATATTTAATCAAAATACATGTTTTAACAGGCGAATACATTTTCTTGAGAAACAAAAGATACAATACCACTCATTAGATTTATACGCTATATTTTTGCTGCCAATAATTAATTAACTTTACCTAATTTTTATTTTCCTACCCCCTTGCCAAATTTAATTTAATTTAGTACAATTGCACTAAATGGATGAGTCTTGGCGATCAGCTTGAGATTCAGCTTGGAATTGGTCAACTAACGCTTGGATAATCACGTCTGGGTCATCACTTTCTATACCAACTTGTTGAGCAATAGAAGCGCGCAGGTTAGTATCCTGATGCATCAGTTCGTAGAGTTGGTCAAGAGTAATAGTTTGAAATTCACCTTCAGAGTCGGGTGAGTTTTCTGGCTGTTGAAGCGCCGAATGCTGTTCTGCGGTATCGGGTACTAACTGCGTAACGTCGGGTCCACTGTATTCCCAAATTGGTTCGGTTTGATTGCGAGTTAGCAGTTGCATTCCTATATCATAAGCAGTGTCTCCAACCTCGCCAACTTCTAACTCGCCAAGTTGAACGAGTCTTGTGGCTAATTCATTATTTGGCGCCGTTGATGCCAGCAGTTTATCACCAAACTTATTTAACCATTCTAACCAACGTTCAGTAGAAACACGGTGTTCGATGTTATGCAGCCATTTCAGTGCCCACGCTTGACCGCGCGCTTGGTTAACTCCTTCCAAAAGCTCGGTAAACAAGAATTCCAAATCTGTGTCGCTGAGGGGAGGAGCGGGTTTTTTCTCAACCGAACTAACAATTTTGGATTTGGGCTTTGTCGTGTTACCACCGAACAAAGCTTGGAAAAATTTTTTCAGCCACTGAATAAGCCTTTTGAACATCTACATGCACCTTTATTTGCTTGGTGTGTACCCGTTTATTGTAGCTATGGCGCTGCACTTTAGTGGTGTATCAATTAAATAAAATCTACAGAAAAAATTTGTATTAGTTTAAGTAATCTATATAATATTTAAATTTTATGAATGTAGAAAAATGTTCACGGGGTGAGATTTTGCATTCCCTAGTGCTTAAAATATATATTCTCAGCTAGTCCCACCTAGGGCACTTGTGTAATTTCAACGCCTCATTCGGCATTAAAATCACTAATACCATGTCTTACGAACCCTTACATCACAAGTACCGTCCAAAAAGCTTTAAAGAGCTGGTGGGACAATCTGCTATAGCAACAACTCTTACTAATGCTATCAATACGTCTCGTATTGCGCCTGCGTATTTATTTACTGGCCCGCGTGGTACTGGTAAAACATCGAGTGCGCGTATTCTCGCCAAATCGTTAAATTGCCTTAGCGGCCCACACCCAACAGCTACACCGTGTGAAAAGTGCGACGTTTGCCTAGGAATTACCAAAGGTTATACCGTCGATGTTATTGAAATAGACGCAGCAAGTAACACAGGTGTCGAAAATGTCCGCGACATCATCGAAAAAGCTCAGTTTGCTCCCGTCCAGTGTCGATATAAGGTATATGTCATCGACGAATGTCTAACTGGAGATTCTCTCGTACTGACAAGCGAGGGATTAGTCAGAATAGATAATCCTGAAATAAAAGGGAAGAAAGTCCTAAGTTATAACGATTCCACAGGAAACTGGGAATACAAACAAGTTGTTCGTTGGTTCGACCAAGGCGAACGTCAAACCTTGGTTATCAAAACAACTAATCGTGAAATTCGATGCACAGGCAATCATTTAATTAGGACTGACCAAGGGTGGATACCAGCAAGAGACGTAAAAAAAGGAACGAAGATACTATCTCCGGCGAATGTGGTTGTGGCGCCTTCATTTACAAATATGGTGAAGACGAACGCATCCAGAGATTTGTATCTGGACACCACTTCAAAGGCAATACCTACGGACAAAAAATGGATGATGGGTCACTCAGTCTTAGCCCTCAAGGTAGTCCGCAAGTTCAGTTGCATACAGAAGGATTCTCCAGCCAAGAAAATCAAATTATTGCTAACTGGCTTACAGAAATTGGATATCCAGCAACAACCAAGTACTACACGAGAAGTAGCACAAGCAAACAATACCACTACATCCACATGGGGGCAAATACCAGTAGAAAGTGGTTGGCAGACCTCAGAAAATACTCAATCCCCTCAATGGACTACAAGTTTGGAGACGGTAGAATCTGTTCACCCAGGTAGAATTCAGCGCGTCTATGATATTGAGGTTGAAGACAATCATAATTTTGTTGCGAATGGACTGAGTGTCCATAACTGCCACATGCTTAGTACACAGGCGTTTAATGCGCTACTAAAGACACTAGAGGAACCACCTAAGCATATTGTCTTCATACTCGCTACGACTGACCCACAAAGAGTACTGCCTACAATTATTTCACGCTGCCAAAGATTTGATTTCCGTAGAATACCATTGGATGCGATGGTATCTCATTTAACTGATATAGCGATAAAGGAAAATATCAATATTACAACCGAAGCGATTACTTTGGTAGCACAGTTGTCACAGGGTGGGTTGCGTGATGCGGAAAGTTTACTCGACCAGTTGAGTTTATTGCCTGAGCAAGTTAATCCAAATAATGTTTGGGATTTGGTAGGTACTGTTAGCGAACATGATTTGTATTGGTTATTTAAAGCTATCGCTGCTGATAATGCTGAGGAGTTAATTGATACTACCCGTCAAATTCTGGATAGAGGACGTGAACCGCTAACTATTTTACAAAACCTTGCTGGTTTTTACCGAGATTTGCTAATTGCCAAAACAGCTTCTAACCGTGGTGACTTGGTTGCTTGTACTCAAGAAACTTGGCAAGCTCTCGTTGAATTGGTAAAAAACATTGATATTCATGGAATTTTGGCAGGACAGCAGCATTTACGCAACGCTGAAGTTCAACTTAAAAATACTACTCAACCGCGTTTGTGGTTGGAAGTTACGCTTCTTGGTTTACTTCCATCTGCGCTTTCTCAAGTGGCGCCAAGTCCTAATAGTCCTAATATGAGTGTTCAAGCGGCGCCTATATCTACCCAGCAGCCACATAACAATAACTCATCGACCAATGGTAAGGCGCCCATACAACCAATAAATCAACCAATAAATCAACCAATAAATCAACCAATAAATCCACCGACAAATAATCACCAAGCGCAAACCCAGTCTCAACCAGTTAATAACCAACCAGTAGTACACCCGGAGGCGCCACCTACTAATAACCAACCAGTAAGTAACAATCCAAATGATGACCTAGCACAAACTTGGCAGAAAGTACTATCTCATCTTGAACCTATATCAAGACGTGAAATGCTGCGTCAGATGTGTAATGTAATTGAAATTGGCTCCTCATTTGCTCGACTTGGTGTTAAACAAGCTTGGCATAAACGGGTTCAAGAAGACTTGCCGATTATTCGACGAGCTTTTAAAGCTACTTTTAATCGCGAAATTACTGTAAATCTAGAAGTTCTTAACTCAGGTTCAAATCGTACTAAACAAAACGGTGTAGCTTATACGACTGAGGAACCTCCCCCGACAACACATGTAGAACCTGACCCTGTTATATCGAGTCATGGTAACAAAACTACTCAAAATGGAAATAATCTACAAAATACTACATCGTACTTAAATAAAGAAACTTTACAAAATAAAGTACAAAATAAAGTACAAGAGAATTCTGTACAAAATGGTAATGGCGCCCAAAACCATTTAAATACGGCACCGAAATATACTCCCCAAGATGCTCAGGTACAGAAACCTATAGAGGAAACACCTGTACATAAATCTGATTTATCTAATTTATCTTCTAATGCACTTACAGAAGAGGCACCGATTAACGAAGAAGTGTCACCGACATTATCCATACAACAACCAAGCACAATATCAAGTGTGGATGTTGAGAAGGTTTGGTATGCTGCCGAACGTTTAGCACAGTTTTTTGATGGACAAGTTATTGGCTATAACGAAGATGCAGCAGAATTTGGGGACTCTGCTGCATCGTCTGATTTGATTGATGTGGTTGAAACTGATGATGAATAACACAATAGTAAAAAGCTAATGATTAAATATTAGCTTTTGCCTTGGTGTACTGTTTTTACCCACTTCAACCTTTTGGGTCGTACAGACATACGCGCCGTAGCACTGCTAATTACGATTAACCAGTGGAGCATATATATAGTGCCGCGAAGGGTTTGAAGCAAGATTAACAAATACGCGGAGACTCTAAATTTTTTATCTTTACGTATTCGCGATAATCCAACGAACATTCCTGTCATCGACATGCTAACCGCAATGCCCGTAACTGGAGCTAGCATCGGTGGACGATGGCGAATTAATGCCATTAATAAGTCTGGTACTGCTGCTGTTGGCACAATATACTGTGTCAACATGAATACCAACATATCCAGCGTTTTGCGGGCGCCAAGGCGATTCCGAAAAAGCAAATCCCAATAATCTAGATACCTTTGGTATCCACCTTCTGCCCATCGGTTACGTTGATGCCAAAGTGCTAGTGCATTTGTGACACCCTCTTCTTTTACCGACGGGTCAAATACACACTCAATATCCCATTTGTCAAGATGTAATCGTAAAGTTAAATCTAAATCGTCTGTGATAGTCTCTTCATTCCAACCACCACAACGGTTTAAAGCTTGACGACGAACAAATTGACCGTTCCCTCGCAGTTCCCCTATTCCACCAATCGCATTTCGATGCGACTGTAAGAAAGTATCAAGCGCCATTTCAGCTGCTTGCCCCTGAGTCCAGAAGTTCTCTCTGGCATTTGCTATTGCTTTTCTTACTTGTACTGCACCAACTTGTTCCTGTTTAAACATGGGTACTATGTTGACAAGTAAATCGGGGGCTACTTGAGCATCGGCATCGAAAACGGCGATAATTTCACCTTTAGTTAATGGTAAAACTTCGTTAAGGGCGCCGGATTTTCCACCAGTTGCATCAGGGGAACGTCGCAAAACTTTTAAGTTAGTGTATTCTTTTGCGATTTGAGATAGAACGAGTGAAGTATTATCGCTGCTATTATCGTCAACAATCCAAACTTCGTAATTATCTTGAGGATATTTCAAGCTACAAAGATTTTTGGCGAGGTTGCCAATAACAGCTTCTTCATTTTTTGCTGCTACTAATAACGACACAAAAGGTAGCTCACCCTCAATAACTTCTGTGTACCGTCTTGGTCGGGCAAAAACCACTACAAGAGCATGAAGCCCTACGATGGTAGATAATCCCAAAACTAACAATGCACCCCAAGAAATTAAATGTAGGGCAATAGTGCTACTCCAAACTATAGATAGGACTATAGCGGCTTTGCGTCTTCGATTTTGAAATCGGGATGGAAGCGACAGGGTATTAGTTGCCTCTTCCACGGAATCCTCGTCTACTGATAACTCAGATAACAAGGTCAGCGGGTCAAACTCGCTTTTATAATCTTTCTCGGGCCAGGAATTCGCTGGCATAGGTCACTTGATTCAACCACCAGTACTTTTTTACACTTGCTTCATAAGTTTTTGAATCAGCCGCACCAGTCATTAAACTATTCATAAATATCTCTGAACAGAGAAATTACCAAAAGCTTAATCCACCGTGCAAATAGGTGGATTTATGGCGCCACCGTTCTTTCTCTCCCATAAAAGCAAGTGCAGCCCTATTGTACCCGACATTTTCATATTCTTTCTTGAGTTGCTTTAATTACCAATCTCTGTATTAAGCTTCTGTGTGAATAATTAAGTGTTTTTGGGAACACTAAATTTAACACTATCCACAACTAGTTAACTCAGTATCAAAGGAAAATTCAGTTATGGCAATTGATAAGCTTCAAGCTGCTACACAACAGCAAGCTAGCGTCTACATGCCTTATGTTCAGGGAAGCAAGCGTAATTTTTTGCCTTATGCGATTAGCTTATACCAAAAAGGAAGTCTGGAGGGAGAGCGCAAAATTGAGTCCGGTTCAGGTGTTCCTTTTGTGGCAACCTGGAATGCTGCAAGCTTACCTTCAGATTTAACGCGCTGCCGAATTCAGTTTGATGGCAATGCGGAACTTAGCTACGAAGTGATGACCGCTAGTTTCGAGTTCGTTAATTTTTTGATTGAATTGCTAGAAAGTTACAAGCGTAACCGCACAACAGATTTTTCACAGGCTTTTTACCGTAAATTACTACGTCTCGATGAAAATAATTGAGAAACCGGGTTTATTTTTGTTTAAATTGAAGATTATCGTGCTTAGTGCTTGAGAAACCCGGTTTCTGCACCCTACTTGTGATTGGATAACAAGTCGCTTACGTTTGGTTGGACTTAAAATTAATAAGCACCTACCTAAATGATGGCATTTTATATGCTTGAAATGTCTTTTTTGTCAAGTGCTTTTATGCATTTGATTAGGTTAGGTGCCCAAAGCTCCGTAAAAAAGGAAGATTTGGTAAATTTTACAACTTATCACTGAGTAAAATGGCTTTGATTTAAGTTCTGGAGTTATTTGCTCAGTTTTATCTTGCGGCAAAAAAAGATCATACTGTAAAAAAAAGACGCACCTAATTCCAATAGCGCCATTTTATGCTGTAATTGCCCTCTTTTATTAACCGCGCTCAAACGTTAGTTCCGGAATCACATTAGGAGTGCCGAATGCCAAAATCCCCGAAATATCTGCTTGTAGGTTCGACTGAAGCTTACAGTGGTAAATCAACGACAGTTTTAGGATTGTCTCATCAGCTTATTGAAAAAGGGCTTGACATTGCTTACGGTAAACCTTTGGGCACCTGTTTGAGTGAATCCGAAGGCAGTTTGGTAGAGGAAGACGTTGAGTTTATTGGCTCTAGTCTCAATTTATCGGCAAGCTCTAAGGCGCCAACCTTACTTGCTTTGGATGAGTTAGCTATACAAAAACGCTTGCTTGGTGAAGATAAATTAAATTACAAACAGTCCTTTATTGAGCAATATTCTCAGTTGCCAGCAAAAGACTTGGTATTGCTCGAAGGAGCAGGTAGTTTGGATGAAGGCTGTTTGTTTGATATGTCTTTGCTTTCTATCGCTGAAGCTGTTGATGCAAAAGTACTATTAGTATGTCGCTATAGTTCGTTGCTGATAGTGGAGTCGCTCAAGAGTGCGAAGGAGCGCATTGGAAATCGCTTGATTGGGGTCGTAATTAATGATATCCCCTTATCTCAACTTGAAGTTGTGGACAAAACAGTTCGTCCATACTTAGAGTCGATTTCAATTCCTGTGTTAGGTATTTTACCGAAAAATAATTTATTACGCAGTGTTAGCGTTAGAGAACTGGTTAATCAATTAAACGCACAAGTTCTATGTGGAAATGGACGCTTAGATTTGATGATGGTTGAAAGTTTAGCGATTGGAGCAATGAACGTTAATTCTGCCGTGAAGTATTTTCGTAAGCGTCATAATATGGCTGTTGTTACAGGAGGAGACCGTGTAGAAATTCAACAAGCAGCGTTGGAAACTTCGACGCAATGCTTGATTCTGACAGGACAGCTACCACCCCCAGCTTTTATTTTGAATCGTGCTGAAGAACTTGAAATACCGATTTTGTCAGTAGATTTAGATACATTAACAACTGTGGAAATTGTTGATAAAACTTTTGGGCAAGTGCGTGTTCACGAACCTATCAAGGTTAATTGTATTCGTGAACTAATGGCTCAAAATTTTGATGCTGACCGCTTGTTATCGTCGCTTGGTTTAACTCCAGCAGCTGTGTAGGAGTAAAGGGTAAGGGATTTCCTTTACCCTTTTTTGTTACTGCGTTTCGAGACCGAAATTCTGAGAATAATAAGTTGATTTAATGCTATATTCCTCTGTGATTGGACAAAAACGGTCACTTGCCATTACTTGTAGCGATTTCGGAATCATTACACATAATGAGAAAGTAAGTACTAAAACTATGCTGATTCTGTAATCAAGATTCATCACACCACACACCAATGTAGTTAGAATAGGGCAAGGCAAGAGAAAGCTCACCCACTATATTGTTATAAATAATATCTAATTTTGTAGAATTTTTCTACGGGTTGTAGATATAAATATATGTGACTTTAGTCATGATTTTGATTTAATGATTGATGTGATTTGAAGTCATTAATTATACTCCTTGTCAACAGGTTTGGAACGTTGTAGCTGAGGCATAGCACCACTTACTATTAGCTACTCGTTTAACACTTTGAGTAATTCGTACTCATTGTAAGGTTTACATAGGTATGCTTTGGCGCCAAGTTGAAATGCAAGATTACGATATCTATTTCCTGTATGTGATGTTAAGAGAATAATTGGTATGTGTTTAAAGTTGGGTTGTGATTTTGCTTTGGCTAAAAATCCAAATCCATCTAAGTTAGGCATATCAATATCACAAATTACGGCTTTTATTGATAAAGCTGTTTGAAGCTTTTCAAGACCTTGTAAACCGTCGCTTGCCTCCTCAACTTGATAACCTGCTTTTTGCAGTGTCAGCGCGAGTAGCTGACGAATGTTTGTAGAGTCATCTATAATTAAAATTGTTTTATTGTCGTTTTTTATGGTCTGATTTTCAGTCGGTGCTGAGAATATTAATTTTTCCCAATTAATGATTGGAACTACTTGACCGTTGTTAGTAATTGTACAGTTGGTAAATCCTGTCGGTAAAGCTATATTGGATTCAAATGAGCGAATTATTGCTTCTTGTTCACCCCAACAATGGTCTAGTTTTATTGCTATATTTTGCTGTTGATATTCAATTATTAATACACAAGGCGCCGACTTTGTAGTCGTTTTTGCTGTAATATGGTCGTGGTGCCTACTGGGACGACTACAATTAAAATGCAGATAATCGGCTAAGTTAATTAATGGAATATGACTATTCTGGTAATGTAAATATTCTTGACCTGCTACTAATAATGTATCTAATGGGGTAAAAGATAATATTTCGCCAATAGTTGAAGTTAGACATGCTAATAACATCGAGTTGGATTCGATAAATAGCACTTGAGATATTAATACATTAAAGGGAATGATGAGGGTAAATTGTGTACCTTTTCCTGATTCTGTAGAAACTTTTACGTCTCCATCAATTTGTTTAATGTTACTACGCACAACATCCATGCCAACACCTCGACCAGAAAGTGCAGTAACTTCATCACTTGTACTAAAACCTGCTTCAAATATTAGTAGTAATAATTCATCGTCGGTTGCTTGTGCGAGTAGTGTTCTATCAAACCCTATTTCTTCTGCACGCTTTCTGACTTTTTCAGTAGAGATACCATTTCCATCGTCACGAACTACGATTACAATCTTATTTTGAGTAGTTGTGACACTTATTTCAATTAAGCCTTGTTCAGGTTTACCTCGGTTAATTCGAGTCTGTCGGTCTTCGATACCGTGGTCAAAAGCATTGCGTAATATATGTAATAGTGGTTCTTGTATTGTATCTAATATACTGCGCTCAATTAGGGTTTCGGCGCCTGTAATTTTAAGTTGAACTGGTTTATTATATTCAAGGCTTAAGTCATGCAGTGCGCGCTTAAAGCGTTCAAGAATATCTGTGAGTGGACGCATTAGTATTTGCGTCAGCGAATTTTGCAAATTTTGAGCAGTCCGATTTAATATAGAATTATTCTGATTGAAGTCGATAAGTTTAAAATTAATATCATTAATTATTTCTTGTAGTTTAAAAATTTGTGATTGCAGTGGTTTTAAGTGTATTTTATTTATGGTGTTTGAAGAAATTTCACGATATTGTAAATCAATATTATTACTACAATGCTTTAAATTGCCGAATTGTTCATTCAGGTTTTCTAACTTGATTTTTAATGTTTGACACTGAATTGTTAATTCACTCGATAAATCGTTGGTAACTTCGAGTTGTTTTGCTCCAATACGAATGGGTGAGGTAGTGGGAGGTGTGGTGGGGGTGGGAGGAGTAGGGGGAGTGTGAGCAGTGGGTATTGAATTTAGTTGATTTTTGAGGATTAATGTTTGAGATTGACGCCAAGTTTGTAGTGCTGATTTACTAATTTCGAGAACTTCTTGGTCTGTTTGTGCGTTGGATATGGAGTTAATAACTGACTCGCATAACTGGGTAAATGATTCTATTTGTAGCATGTACCCCAAACCACCTAATTCACCTGCCATTGTCACGAGTTCTTCTCGTAAAGTCTCTGGTTCTTGATGTATGAGTGATTCGAGTTGCTGTAAATAATCTTCGACTTGAGTTTGAAAAATTAAAGGAATAATTTCTTGCGAGTTTTCTTCAGTTGCTAAAATAGTTGATGCATCTTCTGGCTTTGCTTCTCCGAGTATTTCGTGTAGTTTATCAAAACAATCGCTAATCTTTTCAATGGATGCGTGATTATTATTACTAAAATTGGAAGTATAATTAGATAATATTTGGCGTAAACCGTCTACACTCGCGAGTAACAGAGGTTGTATTTCATCTATATCTAAGTTTTGTTTTTTAGTTTTTAAAACTTTAAACGCATCTTCAATCTGATGCGCGTACTGACTCAATACTCCAAAGTTCAACATTCCTGCTCCTCCTTTGATTGAGTGAGCAGCACGCATCGCATTATTTATATTATGGATACTTATTTGTGGTTCTGATAGTACAAATTCGATTGTATTGAGGTGATTATTCGCTTCTTCAATAAATTGAAGTTGAATTTCTCGCTCTTTATCATCCATTGTTTTCTCCAACTTGATACATTTCAAGGCTTTGCTTCATCCGCTTAATTAGTGCTACCGCTTGTGAATGATAATTTAAAAGCTGTGAATATTCGTTTGTATCTAGTTTGGATAAGTTTTTTAATGCAGTTGCCACTTGTTTTGATGCTTGAATTTGTGACGCTGTGGCGCCATAAATCGAATTTACTAAGTTATCTATTTGACCACACTTGTCTGTTATTTCACTTAAATTCGCTTTGGCTGCGATTAATGAGTTAGTATTTTCAGTTACTTGCTGACTTTGTGATTCTACCGTAGTTATAACTTCGGTAGTTTCAGATTGAAGACGATGAGCTATCTTCATGATTTGATTTGATACAGCAGTACATTTATTCGCCAATGCAGCTACTTCTTCTGCAACCATGCCAAACCCTTGTCTATTATCTGATGTTCGCGCGGCTTCAATGCCAGCGTTTATTGCTAGTAAGTTTGTTTGCGTAGCGATTTGATTGATTAGTATAGTAAGGGAAGCTATTTCTTGCGAATCATCTCCTAAATTCCTGATTGTACTAACTGTTTCGTCGATTGTATTTTGTAAATTACTAATATTCTCAATATTTATATCGATTATTGAGTTCATATTTACAGAAGATGAAGTTGCAATACTTGCAGCTTGTGCAGCGAGACGTGCGCTTTTGGCGACAGTTTTAATTTCGTTTCGTGTATTCGTTGTCGTGGCAATTTTGTTGATATGGTGTGTTTGGTTATCTTGTATTTCGGTTAAGTGCTGTATTACTTCTAATGGGGTGACTACGGCGCCTTCAATTTGTTCTAACAAGGACATTAACTGAGCAAAAACATGCTGTTTTTGCTGACGCTGCTGCTCTAACAGATGCTCTGCACTAGTTCGTGCTTGTTGTGTGGTTGAGAATAAGTCAGCACGTTCTAATGCTGAAGCAATCAAACGCGCGGACTGCTCGCATAAATCAATTTCTGACTGCTGCCAGTTGCGTGGGTGCGAACACTGATGTGTGATAAGTAGACCGAGTAGCTTGTTATTTACTATGATTGGCACCACTAAATTTGCTTTGACATTAAAACTTTTTAATAGTCGCAAATAACAATCATTTAATCCGGCTTGATATATATTATTGATGACTTGAATTTTTCCTTGAGTAAGTTTATCTACGCACTTTCCTAAACAAGGTTCTACAAGCTGCATACCCATTGTACAAGTAAAACCTGCGATGACTGACTCAGCGAGAAAAACCCCTTGCCCGTCGTTTTCGCAAAATTTATAAATAACAGTACGGTCTGCTTTTAATGCTTGCCGTACATCTTGTACTGCTACATTATATATATCGTGTGCTTTCCACGAACTAGCTAAATGCACAGCTAAGTTTTTGAGAGACTGCGAATCTTCTAATAATCGTATTCTTTCTAAGTTCAACCCAAACTGCTGCGCTAACTGAGTAAGAAAACTTACTTCTTGCGGTTGCCAAATATGCTGTTTATTACAATGATGGACAATTAAATAACCAAAGAACACACTGTCTTGGAATATAGAGACAGTTAGTTTAGATTTTACCTGTAGCTGCTCTAATAAATACAAATGTTCGGAATTGAAATTAGCTTCGTAAATATTGCTAATCGCTAGCACTTGATTATTTTTTAAATCATCTATCGGTTCGAGGCTAACGTACTGGGAAGTAATGATATCGTCAGATATATTTAGTAAACCAGGCGCCAGTGATTCTGCCAATACTTGACTTCCCGCAAGCAAACTATAGGAGTATATAGCAACACGGTCTGCATTAAATACTTGTCTAATTTTTGTGACTGTTGTATTTAATAGGGAATCTGTACTAGATGGTTGACGAATTGAGATTAATGTATTGGTGAATAAACGCAGTTGCTGAATTTCTTGCTTTTGTTGTTGCTGCAATTCTTCGAGTTTTTGGGCCATATCATTGATGTTGACACCCAAACTCGTTAATTCATCAGTTCCCTGTAGCGACATCCGAGTTTGTAAATTACCGCGTCCCAATTTTTTTAAAGTATAGTTAGCATTAATGATTCTTAAAAGCATTCGATGACCTAAAATGGCAGCAATTCCTCCAGCTAGTAAAGTAGTAGCAATTGTAGCAATTACCAATTTCCACAGTAATTGATTGACTGGAGCAAAAGCTATTGCTTTATCGGTAGTTAGTAAAGTTTTCCATTTTAAGTTACCAAGTTCTGGGTCGCTTGGCCACGAAGCGTTTGTAATAAGTAATTTTTCTGTAGGTAGTTCTTGAGCATTATTGCCTAGTGAATTTTTATTATTAGACAAAAAGATTCTTCCAGAAGCGTCGGTAATATAGTATTGATCTTGAGTAGCAGTCAGTAAATTTTGGAAATAGCTGACAGGAACAGTAGAGCGAACGATGTAGAGGATTTGATTCGTATTCCTGTCTTTAACTGGTACAGCTAAATCTAGGTAATACTGGTTATTGCTATTTGAAGAAGGTTGGCTAATAAATGCCTTATTGGTTTTTAATACAGTTTGTAAATAATTTTCTTGCTTTTGGTTTTGTGTTAATTTATTTTGGGCATCAGCAATAACATTGCCGTTAAAATCTACAATAAAAAGTTGATTATTAATACTATTGATTTTGTTTGCTTCTTGCCAGTTGTTAAGTATTTCCTGCTGGTCTTGGAAACGACGACTATTAATTAAATCTGGGTTGGGTAAATATTCCAGTTCACGTAACTGTTCTTTGAGAGAATTTTTAATGTTTGTCGTGATTTGATTTGCTTGATTACTATGTGCTGTTTTTATTTCTTGCCGACGTGATTGGTCTACAAATGAATATAAAATGGCGCCAATCGTTAGTACTGGAATTGTACTAATTGCAGTTGCAAATAAAACTGATTTTGCACGCAAGCCAATTTTATCTAAAAATGATTTTGTTGGTTGCTGGTTAAATAAAGCAATTGATTCGACGTGATGATTTGCGTTATCGTTTGGTTTGCTATTGGCGCCAACTTTCTCTAACATTTATTTATCTCAATAAAATAAATTATGAAGGTTAAAACGAAGTTAAACAACTGACTTGTTGAAATACTGTTTTAATTAATTCTGCTTGAGTGAAAGGTTTAGTTAAATATCCTGATGCTTTGACTAATTTGGCACGTGCTTTGTCGAGGAATCCGGTTCTACCAGTTACCATGACTATGGGTGTATGGCGAAATTCTGGATGCTTACGTAGTAACGAACAAAGTTCATAACCGTCTAAATTTGGCATTGAGATATCGAGTAAGATAATGTCAGGTTTGGCACGAAGGATTTGCATTAATGCCTTGAGTGAGTCTGTGACACCTACAACTTGAAATAATTCTTTGTCTAAAAAGCCTTGCATTGCTTTTATGATTGTTGGACTGTCATCAATGCACATGACTTTATAAAGCTTATGTATTTCATTCGACTTAATTTCATTCAGAGGTACATCCATTTGTGTAGCTGTATTGACAGTATTTTGGGAAGGCGCCTTGACTTGTGGGTCGATGTAGTTATTAACTGGTAAGGATGATGCCTTTGTAATTTCGGTGTACTGATTAATTTCTTTACGAGAAGATTGTTGAGGTAATTGAGGTTTATCGAAACTATTGAGTTCTTGCTCACTTAAATCTGAAAACAAATAATTACTGGTGCGATATACAGGGTGAATGAAATTACCAATTTTTCGCGCACGTTGCTGGCAAAGTCGGGCAATAGTAGAAATATCAATATGAGTAAACTTGGGTAAATCATCTAAAAAACTATTGGGCAAAAATTCATATATACCATCCCGGAGTTTAAGAAATGAATCCATAACTTCGAGTGCTAACTCTTCAATTAATTGGTTCACTTGGGACGCATTTATATATTGCTGGTCAAGTAACCAACATATTGCTAAATAGCTCGAACAACCACCATCATCATGATGACTATCAAATATCGTTTTTAGTTGATTACATACCTGATTGTTTAAATTCATATCAGGATTTACCTGCTGTAATTTTTTGTAGAAAAGATTCCACATTTCATTCAACTGACAAGCATAAATTAATTTGCCTTCCTCAAAATATATTGACCACTGTTGTGAAATGCTGAATACCTGTAACTTCCCACTGACATAATCTTGCGAAATTTTTTGTAAGAACGATAAATGTTCAAGAGGTTGAAAAAATTTCTGCCTACCAAGATTAACTGTATTCATTGATTCTTGATCTAAAGTAGATTTACTCATGGCAATGAATCTGAAGAATTTAGAGGGTGGACAAATAAATACCGACAAAATAACGCATTCTCCAAGTTATGAAGACTGCATGATTTACTGAAATTATTTTTTTACTATCTATTTAGTTGTAAATACGAATAGGGAACGGTGAAAACTTGGTAATATATATTACTTTCGCCAAATAAATTATTTTATAATTGTAAATTGAATCCAAACCGATTTGTTTCTTTAATGTACCATAATCGAGTTTACTATGAAACAACTTTAAATTATTAAAAAATACGCACTGATTTTTATGCCAATTTGGCTTAAAAATCTGCTACAAGTGTTAATACGATACTTGTTTTAGTTATTATTTTAACCATTATAAAATTATCTTATGTGTTTGTACTGAATAATTCGGTTAATAATTTTGTTAAAAATGTATGATTAAATACAGGTATTTTTTTTGACTTTCATGTCTTTGTGACTCGGTAAAATCAAAGAAATGTCTAATTAATGTGTATTTTAAAATACTATGTATTTATATTATATGCGTGTTTAAAAATTATTATTAATACAAACTTGACTTATATTTTGCTTTTAATATCTCATATTTGGGGAATGTATATTTGATACTTAATCCCCCGAAAATCCCCTTAATAAGGGGGGCTTTGGATTTTGTTTACCCCAAGTTATTAGGGGTTGGGGGGATCGAGTGGTCATTTAACTGGATGCCGTGCCAAGATGTTGCAGTTTATATTTTAAGTTTGTAACTAGAAGCTAGCTAAAATGTTTGAAAAATACAGCTTATTATCCAACTTTGCCCAGGCAAGGGGTTTGCATTTATCGTTTTTGCTGCCGGGAGTTTTGACTTACGTGGTTTTACTTAATGCGACTATTAACAGTGTTTATGCTCAGGCGCCAGATTATATGGCGCCGACTAATGGTACAATTCCGACTCCAGTAACTCAGATGCCGACTAATGGTACAATTACAACGCCAGTAACTGGGGCGCCGACAACAAATTTATTGGTACAGCCAGCAGTACCAAGGGTCAATGATGTGATTACTTGGTCTGGGGATGTAGAGTTTAGATACGAGCCTCAAAAAATTACTGCGACAGCTGAAAAAGCAGAATACTATAAATTGGAGCAAAAAGTCGTTTTGACGGGTAAAGTCAAAATTGTGCGAGCAGGACAACCGTATGAGGCAGAAACTGCTACTTTTTTCGTCACCAACGAGTTTAAGATGACGGCTGATAAAGTAGCCATGCCCGAACAGTAAATTTACCTGTAATTAGTAAATTGTAAAGCAACTGGGTAGTCTTCCTGCTTCAGTCGAGTTATGACAGCTTGTAAATCATCTTTATTTTTAGCGCTGACGCGAACAGCATCACCTTGAATTGATGCTTGTACTTTTTTAAACTCGTCACGAATTAACTTAGATATTTGCTTTGCTATTTCTTGACTTATACCTTTTTTTAGGGTTACTTCGTGACGAACGCGGTTGCCTGAAGCTGATTCAATTTTGCCAAACTCAAAGATTTTCTGTGATAGATTACGCTTTGCAGCTTTTTCGCGCAGGATACCTTGTACTGTATCGAGAGTAAATTCGCTGTCGGTATTGATAGTGATATTTTCGTCACCTAATTCAACAGTGGTGTTAGTGTCTTTGAGGTCGTAGCGACTTTTAACATCTCGCACAACTTGGTCTACAGCATTGACTAACTCTTGTCGGTCAAAATCGCTGACAATATCAAATGAATACGTTGAAGCCATAACAGTTTTGGTGTGAGAAATAGGTATGCTTGGGTTGAAGTTGTAAAGGTATTTGAGCTAGGGACGCGAATGCCCCTAACTCTAATTTACTAACCTTTAACTTGAATAAGACTCTGAACAAACAAAGTTAACGAACAGAGTCCACCCACAGCAAACATTAGGGAGCGCAAAATGGGTATATTCAGAATATAGAAAATAGAGTACAGCAATCGCGCGATGACAAAGGCAATTGCTGCGACTGCTGAAGTCTGTGAATTAACACCAGTTACATAAGCCATTAAAGCTGCTACGGAAAACACCATAAACGTTTCAAACGAATTTTGGTGTGCCCAAGTTGCTCGTTGTGCGTAAGGCGGTAATTTATCAAACATTGCGCGAGGAGCAGCCATATCGTAGCCTACGCGAAAACGACCATAGCTGACTACTAGAAATGGAGCGTAAATCAGCACAACGCTAGCAAAAATAGAGTATAAAAAAATGGCAGACACGGCTAACTGTAAATGTTAATTGTAATTTCTGATGCATGGACGAGTGGATGTAAAGTCCTCAGTCTAAAGTCTATAATCTAGAATTAATACTACTAACTCTTGATTGTTGACTTAATGACTGCCGACTTTCAGTAAAGTTAATCAAAGTAAAATAAAGTTACCACCTTCCTCTGTTCTTCAGCTTCTCTACATGTTTGTAACAGGGTGCGGCTATCGTGAAACGCAAAACAGATAAGCTGCTGACAACGGGAGACTATCTCCTTATTGCACAGATAGCTAGCTTCTGCCAGGGCCAAACTATCATTAGTTGGATTTTCCACAAGATGCATTACCTGTTCAAGTTGTTGGCGCGATTCTAACGGCTGACGGTTTAGACTTTGTGGTAAAATTACCGTCAAAAAATTGGGGTCAGCACGCATTGCTCCCTTAATTGCGGCAGAATTGGTGCCGGTTGCACCCGAAGTGATAATGCGGTTGCCTGATAAAACCAAGGCATAAGTCATCATCTCTATCAGACTCTGATGCGTAATGGGGACGTGACGCGAACCCAGCAGTGCAATTCGTTTAGAACCTGTCTGCTGGATAGTCGCCAACTCTTGCGCTAGCGTATCGATATTATTAATAAGGTCTGTTGACTGGCTCAAAGACGGATGCTTCGCACTTCTTAAACAACCAAGATATTTTAGCAGAGATAGCGCCTTTACTCGCGCGCGCTTACTCAATACTTAAGATTCCTCAACATTCCCAGCTTTACCCTACTACTATCCTACGTAACTTTAGGCGCCCTATATTGCTTTATAATCACCTACAGTACCTAAGTATCAAATTCGTAGGTTGGGGAGGCACCGCGTTGCCGGGGTTCCCCCGGTTGTAGTGCGTGCCGTTGGAGGCAATAGTTCACTAGGTGTAGTTATGGTATTAAGATTTTAATTTATTTTGTTTTTTAATACTTCGGATGTGCCTTGTAATAATAGGCGTGCGCGTAGGTTATTTAAGTTATTAGATGGGTCTTGTTGTGTTTTGAAGCTTGCTATACCTGGTTTTGGCGCCTGTATTGTTTGAGTGAGTTGGTTGTAAAGTTGTGGGTCTGCGGCGAAGTGAAATGCTAGTTCTTTGCCTACTTCTTTTAATCGTTTGGGTAGTTCGCTTGGTGTTGTTTGTAATAATTGAGCTAAAGATAATTTTAGCATTGTGTTATCATCGGGTGTTTCAAGAGAATCTTCTTCTTCTGGCTGGTTATTTACTAACTGTTGCTCGAATAAAAGGTTAAATGTATTTATGCCGTTATCTATTGGTGAGTGTTGTTGTAGTGCGAAGGCTGGCGCCATGAGTGATTGATTTTGATTGTCTGGTAATGGGGAGTCTAGTACTTTTTCGGCATTTACAAGTCCTTCACCAAATTTATTGGGTTTCCAGGTTGGAAATTTTTCACAGCTATCGCGCAATATTTGATTAAATATGAAGGGTATTTTTTCGGCGCCGTATCGCTGAATAAGTTGGTCACGTCCATGATATGAGAGCCATAATGCTGCTACACCCGCAATAAATGGTGCTGAAAATGATGTTCCATCACCTTGGTTAATATCATATTCCAATCCGGCATCGGTCTTGTTGGTTTTTGCATACCAAACACCTGCACCCGGCGCCGTTACATCTACTTGTTTTCCACGTGATGCACCCGACCATACTTCGCGCCGTACATTACAACCTGTAACAGCGATGACTTCTTCGTAAGCAGCAGGCCAAACTACAAAGGGAACTGCTGTTCCAGATGCGGCAACAATAATTACACCTCGCTTTTGAGCATAAACTATTGCACTTCGCAAGCGCTGACTAGGAAAAGCTGTTCCTAAACTAATTGTAATTACGTGAATACCGTTATCTGCTGCGTATTCAATTGCTTTGGAAATATTGACAATACTGATTAGTACAACTGATAAAGAGACTCGTAAAGGAACTAATTTAGCACCAGGCGCCACACCCGTAATGCTCTTAGCAGTTGGATAATTTGCTTGTTTGCCTTTGGTGCTAACAATAACACTAGCGGTTGATGTGCCGTGACCAGGATTGTTGATTATTTCATTTGGAGATGTTTCAAGCTCGTCTACTGGGTCTTTGTCTTGTTTGAGAAAGTCGAAGGCTTTATTCAGAAGTAGATTTGAGATAATTTCTGGATGTGGTGTATAACCAGTGTCGGGATGCCCAATAAGAATTCCGTCTCCTGGCAATTTATTGGGGTCGGGAAAAAAGCGTTGCCATGTTTCAAAGACGCGAAGTTGTTTTAAAGGCCAATCAGCATCGCTGCTTTCATCGTTTATATTTTGTTGCTTTGGGTCGTCAAACCCTGTAAGGTTCCGTGAAGGTTGATTGGTATCTTGATTAAAATTTTGGGTTGGCTGTACTGGCATAGCTACAGGAACAGCAAACAGTGGTTCTACGTACACTACACCTGGTTGAGAGCGTAAATAATAAGCTTTGTCCCAAGCTTCTTTGGTGGATAAAGTGTTCGCATCACTCTTTGTAATTTCAAACTCAGTACCATTATCACCAATTAGCTTAACTTCCCAATCTGAACCAAGTACTTGGGTAATAATTTCCTGGCATTTGCCTTCTTGGCTTGGCATTACCATTTGCAGGAAAAAGCCTTCAAACATAGGAGTATTATTAGAGTTACTTGGTTGTCCGTACATAAGCTTCAAAATTGAGGAGTTAGTACTTTATATATACACGCACAGGGCGAACTTTTTACGGAAAATCTATCAAAAGAAGCATTTTTATGGGAATCAGGCGCCGTGGTTTCGTGGCGCCAAAATATACACTACACAGGCAAGGATGCCTGTGCTACAACGTATCGGAATTAATGACGTGGAGTACTAGATAATTGCTGGTACTGGGTGGAAGAAAAAGGCGAATCCTAGGACTGTGTATGCTGCTAATAGTAAAGTACCTTCTAACCAGTTTGATCTACCGTCGGAGCTGATTGTGTTGGCAATGAGTACTGATACGGTTACGGCTACTAGTTCAAATGGGTTAAAATCTAAGTCCATTGGTTGACCGAGGAACTTACCTGCAATAACGAGTAAAGGCGCCACGAAAAGAGCAATTTGCATACTCGAACCAACTGCTACCGATAGCGATAAGTCCATTTTATCTTTCATGGCTACCGTAACGGCTGTTGCGTGTTCCGCAGCGTTACCAACAATAGGTACTAATATTACCCCAGTAAATAATGCAGTTAAACCAAGTTGTGATGTGGCAACTTCTAAAGAATCAACTAAAAGTTCTGACTCAACTGCTACGAACAAAGTACAAACTAGTAGTACACCCGTCCAAAGCCACATATTCGGCTTTCCGTGCGTAGCTTCTAATGCATCGGTTTCGGCTTCGGCAACACCTAGTTCATATAAATACGAGTGAGTTTTCATTGAAAATAATAGAGTTAATGCATAGACAGTTATTAATACTATTGCTACGGCAAATGAGAAATTTTGTAGTGTTTCCTCGCTAATTCCTTGCGATGTATAGTTCATAGCTGTTGGCAATAATATTGCGATTACAGCTAAGTTCATTGAGGCTGCATTTACACGCGCAACAATTGGCTGAAATTTTTGCTCTTTATAGCGTAACCCACCTAGTAACATCGCTAAACCCATAACCAGCAACAAGTTACCAATGATTGACCCTGTAATGCTGGCTTTAACTATATCGACTAAACCAGCATTGAGTGCCACTAGGGCGATAATTAGTTCTGTAGCATTACCAAAGGTGGCATTTAATAATCCACCAAGCACAGGACCAACAACAACGGCAATTTCTTCTGTAGCTGCACCCATCCAAGCAGCCAAAGGCAATATGGCCAAGCCGGCTGTAACAAAAACCGCCAACTCTCCCCACTCTAGATAATGTGCAGCTAGAGAAACAGGGATAAATAGTAACAATACTAAGAATATTTTATTTTTGACTGACATTTTTTACCTTAATTGATGGTTAATGGGGTAGAGACTACACTAAGCCTCTAGCATAATCTTTTGCATGTGGGTACATGCTCCGAATTTTTACGGTTTTTTCTTTTTGTTTTCTTTTGTAAAGTTTAATTATGTTTTAATTCGGATTCATAATCATTTTTAGCAAAAATTTAAATAAAAAGCAAAAATTATATCTCAGTTATGCTGTTTAATAAATTAAGAGACTATTAAAATTATTGCTGTATACGGACAAATATCCTGACTTGAAGGCTTTTCAAATTCTCAGGATATATTGGCGCCTTCAAAAATCCCTCTCCAAGGTGATGTAGATTACCCACAAAAGTAGAATTACTATAGAACAATAAGGATTTAAGGTTGAATAGTTGTTACATGTACTGATTCTATGAGAACGCAACTGTAGAGAATTTTATATCGACTGTCTAGTACAAAAGCGCAAGTTTATCAAAACACTGGAATAATATTGCATGACTTCTGCTGCTGAACTGCCAGCTAGCCCTGGCTCAATTTCGATGCCGCATTCGACTGATGTAAACCCCTCCACTACTGCTATGGGTGTTTATGTTGCGGTACACGGGCATTTCTACCAACCACCACGCGAAAACCCTTATTTGGATGCGATTGAGCGTCAAAGCGGTGCCGCACCTTTTCATGACTGGAATGAGCGGATTCATCATGAGTGTTATCGTCCGAATGCCTTTGCTAGGGTGCTTAACGACCAGGGCGAAGTCGTGGGGATCATTAATAATTATGAGTATTTGAGTTTTAATATCGGTGCCACTTTGATGTCGTGGTTAGAAAAGCACGATGTTGAAG
The DNA here is from genome assembly GCF_000331305.1 of Calothrix sp. PCC 7103. Taxonomy (GTDB): domain Bacteria; phylum Cyanobacteriota; class Cyanobacteriia; order Cyanobacteriales; family Nostocaceae; genus Dulcicalothrix. Next base: position 5,363,318 of record NZ_KB217478.1, read on the forward strand.
TCTATCAGCGCATTTTAGAAGCTGACAAGAAATCGAGTGTGCGGCTCAATGGTCATGGCAACGCTATCGCACAGGTGTATAATCACATCATCATGCCATTGGCGAACGAGCGTGATAAGTATACGCAGATTCGATGGGGTAAAGCAGACTTCAAATCCAGATTTGGACGTGATCCCGAAGGTATGTGGCTGGCTGAAGCTGCTGTAGATTATCCAACAATAGAAGCTTTGATTGCAGAGGGGATCAAGTTTATAGTCCTGGCGCCATCACAAGCAGAACGCTGTCGTTTAATTCCAACTCACGATAACCCAAACACAGAATGGCAAGAAGTAGGTGGAAGTCAGATTGATCCCACACGTCCATATCGGTGTTATTTAAAGGGGGAAAGGAAACAGGACTTTATAGATATCTTTTTCTATGATGGTCCGATTTCTCGCGATATGGGATTTAGTGATGTTGTTTATAATTCAAGTCATTTTGCTGGACGCATTGGTGCAGCAGTACGCGGGGATCATCGTTCTTCACAATTAATTTCGGTGGCAACTGATGGTGAAACCTTTGGACATCATAAAGGTGGAACAGAGAAGACACTCGCGTTTGCTTTTATTGGGGAATTTCCTCACCGTGGTTGGACGGTGACAAACTTTGCTCATTACCTAAGTTTAAGTCAGCCAACTTGGGAAGTTGAGTTAAAACCTATTACTGCTTGGAGTTGCGCTCACGGTGTTGATAGGTGGCAAGAAGATTGTGGTTGTGGTGGCGCCCCTGGATGGCATTTAAAATGGCGGCGCCCATTACGCGATGCTTTAAATTGGTTACGCGATGAGTTAATAAAAGTTTACGAAGATTATGGTCGGAAATTATTTACCGACCCTTGGTTAGCACGTGATGAGTACGTTGCAGTTATTGGCGACCGTAGTCAAGAAAATATTAATCGTTTTTTGGCCCGTCACCAAAACCACAAGTTGACAGAAGAGGAACAAGTTGATGCACTGCGTTTATTAGAAATGCAGCGTCATTCTTTATTGATGTTTACAAGTTGTGGTTGGTTCTTTGAAGAACTTTCGCGCCCTGAAGGTACACAAATTCTTCGCTATGCTGCTCGTGCGTTAGAACTTGCTGGTGATGTCGCTGGATTACAGCTTGAACATAAATTTGTCAAGCGTTTAAATGGGGCGCCTAGCAATATAGAATTATTTGGACATGGTGCCGAAGTTTATCGACAGCTTGTAATTACAGCACAAGTTAACTTTAGACAAGTTGCTGCCCAATATGCTATTAGCTCACTGTTTAACAAGCAGTCACAGTATCAAAAATCCAATTACCAAAAACACATATATTGCTATACAGTCTCCGAACAAGACTTAGAGTTGCAACGTATGGGCGCCATGACTTTGGCGGTTGGACATTTGAATCTAGTATCAGAAATTACATGGGAAAGCGAACATTTGGAGTTTGCCGTTCTACATCTGGGTGGATGGGATTTTCACTGTTGCATTCAACCATTTGAGGGAAGACGCGCTCATAGTAACTTGAAAGAAAAGTTGTTTAACGGTCTACAATCAGCCTCAGCCGCAAATACAATTTTGGTAATGACGCAGTTATTTGGCGATGGTGCATATAATTTACAAAATCTCTTTGCTGAAGAACGGCACCGAATTATGCGGTTATTGAGCCAAGAAACATTGAGCCGACTAGACCAACTTTACACACAAACGTATCGGGATAATTACGGTATTTTAATGGCATTCCATCGCGATGGTTTGCCGGCGCCGCAAGAATTGCAAGTAGCGGCAGATATTGCTTTAGGGCATCGCTGCATGACAATATTACGCGCATTAGAGCAGGACATTTTAGAACGTGCCAATATTACAAACCATCTCGTAGAGCTAGAAGCAGCAGTCACCGAAGCAAAACACCTACGGTGTAGACTAAATATCCCTGAAGGGAAAGTTTTGCTAGAACAAGTTATTCTCAGAAACCTTTGGCAGCTATTACATGATGCCTACGGCAACTTAGAAACAGATATTCAACAGTTCGAGCGTTTAGTTTGCGCTGCACATCAACTTAATATCGGTATATCTCTAGACAAAGCGCAGGAACTTTATTTCCACTACCTACAAACTCATGTACTACCCAAAGTCAAAGCAAGCATAGCAAACCATCAAGATTCAGCCCAATATCGACAAATATTTAAATTAGGTGAGAAGTTGAACGTCTGTGTAAGTCCTTGGCTGAATAAGTTACCTTAAAATTCCACTCTTGTGGAGCAGGCATCCCGAACTGCCCCTCCCTAATATTCCAGGATAAAATAGCGGTTTGTACTACTACGTGCAGACCGTTATTTTTGTTTAATTTTCCTTTTATCAATTAATATAATCTCGAATTTGTCAAGAAAATTATTATTATTTTGTGTTAGTTTTGCATGATTCTTGGGAATTATATGTACATGTCCATGTAATGAAAGACACATGCCACTTTCAATGGTATGAGGAGTTCCTTAAATGAATCGGAATAAAAAAATAAATACAATAGTACTTTCACTTAAATACAGAAGTTCGAGACGTACTATCAGTAAATTAATTGCACCTGGATTATTTTCTGCTGCTGTTTTACTGAGTTCAACCGCTAGCTACGGTTTTGTGATGGAGGAAAAACCGAAAGCAGTTGCCAGTCAAGATATGCACAAGATGTATACGCTTCCCTTAGTTGGTGAAGCTGAGATGACTACAGAATCAAAAATTGCTATCAAGAACACTGAAGCAACTTCATCAAAAAATCAACTTCTTGAGAAACTACGCGCTCATACACGCAGTAGATATGCTGATACCCAAAGAGAACTCATTGTAAAGCAACCCATAATTTTATCTGAATTTAATCGAGATTTCAATCAAGATTTAAATAGGGATTTCAACAAAGAAGATTCAAAACGCCATTCAAACTTATTGAATGCAATACAGCCATTTTCTCAGCAACGGTTACTTGCTCAAGATTCTTCGGGAACTGTTGGTGACACTTTTGGAGAAATCAACAAATTACGTCAAGACTTGTTGATAGAACCTATTATCATTGAAACTAGAACGGGTCGTGCGGCTTCTCCAGCTTCAAGTGCTGGTACTCCAAGTGCTTACGGCGCCAGTTCCAGACAAGCTTATATTGGTGGTGGGTTAAGATTTCCCTTTGATGGTCGCGATAGAACTGATGGTTCAATATCGTTTGGTTTTGGTGAAGGTGACGCAGTTAAATCACTAGGTATTGAATTTAACTTTAATATCACTAGTGTTGGTGGCGGTAATTTTAATGATTTTGACTTTGGTGATAGTGGCACTATAGGTTTCAAGCTGCATAAGTCTTTTGGTCAAGGTACAGCTGCTGCATTCGGGTGGTCAAACCCTATTCGCTGGGGAGATACTAGCGCATCGAATGCAACAGTTTACGGTGTAGTTACCCAAGCATTTCCACTTCTATCAAATCAACTGCCTTTGACTATTTCTGTTGGTGTCGGAAGCGGCGCCTTCCGTTCTAAAGGTGCCCTACAGGCTGGTGAGAACACTCCTAACTTGTTTGCGAGTTTGGGTTTACAAGTTACACCCGAAATTTCTTTAGTCAGTAGCTGGACTGGAAACCGCTTGAATGTTGGCGCATCAGTCGTACCAATCAGAAATATTCCTCTTGTAATTAATGCCATTTTCACTGATGTAACCGATAATTTAAATCAAGGTTCTGGCTTGACTGTTGTTGCTGGTTCCGGGTTCCAATTTTAAATGAATAAAGTTTGAATTGTACACTTTCACAAAGAAGCGAACATTTATGAAGCGTATTTCCACTTACTTGAGTACAGTATTAATTGTCTCTACAGCTTTGCTCGCAATGCCTAAAAATGCATATGCTGGTTCAGCTACGACTGTAGGAACTAGCGAAGAATCATCGGGCTATTCCGGTGCATTTAACTCCTGGAACCAAGAAATCAAGACCTCAGTGGCGCCTAATACTAACATTACTATTCAGGGTGGGTCACTTATAGCACCAAGCGATACATTGAAGGAATTAGATAAAGTTGCTAGTGACATCCGTGACCAGTTTCAAAACACAAATAACAACAATGATGTTGTTACTGAGCTGATGCTGGGTTCTGCGAACGCAGGTGTTGCAGGATTTAGATTTCAGACAGCGCTAGTGGAATTAGGCGCCAATCCAGATACAGTAGAACAACTCAAAAATGCACTGTCAAATTTACTACCAGCTTGCCAGTCAGGGTCTTGCAGTTCTGTAAATATCAACCAGTTGAATCAGGTAATTAATGCTTACAATCAACTTGTGCGAACTAGTTCTCCAGAAGTGCTTGTCAAAATTTCCCAGCATCCATACTTCAAAAACACGCTTGCACAATTAAGGCAGATGCGACAAGCTTTAGCTCGCAAATAAAAGTCTGTTAATAACCATGCATCTACCATTTTTTGTTTAATGGTACTAATACACTATTGTTGAAGTTGAATTATTATATATAATTACTTGCAGCTTTGGGGTATAGATATGGCAGTTTGGTTTGCTTTTTTCTTTCTACTGTTCGCTTTAGCGGAATTATTTGACTGGGCAAAAGATTTTACTTTGCCTTTACCTATATACATACTTGGTGGCGCCTTTCTTGCGGTTGCTTCCAATTACAATAAACTAATGGGTTCTTATTTTAACGAGACTCCAAACGTAATTCGCGATATTATACCCACTCAAGCAGTTAAACAAAGTAGTCAAGCGGTTGTTTTTGAGGCGCCTCAACCTGTAGAACATACCTTGCCTGCTTCGGATGAATAAGAACGCAACGGATGTAACGGATAATGCATCCGTTGTAAATTTACATGTCTTGGTACTTATTTTACTGTTAATTATATTATAAGTAATGCTATAAAAGCTAAGTAATAAGACTTACAAAGCTTTTGAGCAAAAAATGAAAAAGAGATTGACTACTCATAAGACGTGATATATCCCTAGGGGAAAACCTCCGGTTTACACGTCTCTACATTTATTTACCCATTTGTCGTTTCATTCTTTGCAACTCGTCATCTGTTTCTAAACGAACAAATTGTTCTTCTAGGTCATCGAAGCTACTTGAGCTATTAGTTGACTTCCACCAACCGTCACTTTCTATACGCTGTTGGGTTTTTGTTTGCTTTTGAGCTTGCGCGCGTGTTGCTTGCGCTGCTGTTGCTTTGGTTTGTACTTCCTGGCGCCGAACTTGAATTTTTTGATAAAGTTCTTTAGATTGTTTGATGCGGTCTTTTATACCTTGCATTTTTGCCCACTGCTGGTTTCCTTGACGCAGTAGTGCTGCTTCTCGTTCTTGTGCTGCGGATGCTAGGTCTTCACGGTTGGCAACTTTGGCTTTTTGTACTCGCTCATGCCATTTTTGAATTTCGGTTGCTGTGGCAAGAATTTCATCTTGGGAGCGTTTTTCTTGCAACTGCAAGTCCGCTATTAGTTTTAATGTATCTCCCTCTTGTTGACGCAACTGGTCTAACAGTGCTTCTAACTCCAAATGGGGGTTGTTTTTTAAGAACTCTTCTAAACGGCTTTCTAGAAACCGACTCAAATCATCGAATAAGCCCACTGTTAGAACTCCAGGGTTGAGATGTCACATTCATTGTAATAATTATCGCCCCCATACGAAAAGTGGGTCATCGCACTTGAGTCATATATTGACCTGCGTTTCTTTAGCAATATCTTTAATGAAAACGAAAGTTTTGGGTAGAAACCCGGTTTCTTAAAGTTATAGTGGTGTTAGCCAGTAGGTAATTCCTCTGACGATTTTTTTGTTGAAGCCAAAATCTGGTAATTTTTCTTCTGGTACACCTAAATAAGTCCAGTGAGGTAAATCTGTTTCTACAGTTTGGAACCAGCCATTTTGGTTTAAAGCTTTTCTTTGTGTTGCTGTCGCAACTCTTAAATCTATTGCTAAACCCCATAAGTGCTGTGATGTTCCTGGTGGCGCCACTACATTTAATATAGCTGTCTCTCGACCTTGCTTAACTCGTTCTAAAGTATTATTGTTGGCGTATTTTTTCCAAAATCTCAGATTTGTTTCGTATGTCCGTGTACAGTCACCTGCACCATATCCAGATTTTAAGGGAATATTGATTTGTTTGTCAGCGATATTGAATGCATCAGCAGCAGCTTTTTGCAGAAAGCAGTTATTTCCACTGTTGACTTTGCCCATTACTAAGCTTGCTTGGTAAGTTCTTGTTTCTTCAGGGTTGGGGAAAAATACTTTTGGTGGCAGTTTTATCCCTGAATTTAGATTAACAAAAGGCGCCCCATATTGACGCAACATAATATATTCAAACGTATTAGGATTGGGTATTAATGGTAGTTGAGTTGTAATAAAAGCTAAAAAACGCTCTTTTTGTGGTAATGCTAAGTTAGGAGTAGGTGTAGGAGTTAAAGATGGTGTGGGGTTTGTTATACATGGACGGTTTTGATTTGGACTTTTTAAGGCACCCTCAATTAAACAATCTTCGTTGGCTTTTAGGTCATTGGCGCCTGTAACATGATTTACATTACCATTACTAGCGACTAAAGTTAAGCTAGTGAATATCACCAAACAAATATAAATGCCTTTTTTGAATGATTTCTTTAATACACTATTCATATACTTTCAACTAAAATTCCTTCTCGATAATCATTTAGATTAATTAGTTCCATAAACGCTTGATGTCGCGATTTAGGTAAATTATATTCTTTGATGTCCTTTGCTGTAATAACGTTTCCTTGACGAGTTATAATTTTTCCATGTTCCATAGCCAGTTTATTTTTTTGTCGTAGGTTAATTGAAGGATTTTCATTTGTGTGTGTGGATGGTTTTATTTAATACTTTGATTGTAAAGTTTAGATGAATTTTAGCTTATTCATGAGTGAATCTTGATTTGAATCGGCGATTAATAAAATAGTTCTATGTAGTTACAGGCATTGTAATTAATTTAACCTACCCTAAAGGCAATCTGAATTACAAAGTATGGTTTATTTCGGTTAAAATTAACAGTATCAAAAACATGCTTACTGAAAGTTTATGACCATGCACGAAAAAGTAGAATTCCAAGACGCTTTCGATGTGGTCGTCGTTGGTGCAGGTCACTCCGGTTGTGAAGCTGCACTTGCGACAGCACGTCTTGGATGTCGTACTCTGCTGTTGACACTTAATTTAGATAAAATTGGTTGGCAACCTTGTAACCCAGCAGTTGGTGGCCCTGCCAAATCTCAATTGACGCACGAAGTTGATGCACTTGGTGGGGAAATTGGCAAGATGGCTGACCGTACTTATTTACAAAAACGTATTCTTAATTCTTCGCGTGGCCCTGCGGTTTGGGCTTTACGCGCGCAAACTGATAAGCGTGAGTATGCGGCAATTATGAAAACTATTGTCGAGAACCAAGAGAATTTAATGGTTCGCGAAAGTATGGTGACAGATTTGGTGCTGGGTAAAAATGATGAAGTCATTGGTGTTCAAACTTATTTTGGTGTCGCTTTTGAATGTAAAGCGGTAATTCTCACAACAGGCACTTTTTTGGGTGGCAAAATTTGGGTTGGTAATAAGTCAATGGCAGCTGGACGTGCGGGAGAATTTGCCGCAGAAGGTTTAACAGAAACCCTCAATCAACTTGGCTTTGAAACTGGGCGCCTCAAAACTGGTACACCTGCACGTGTTGATAAGCGGTCGGTAGATTACAGCAAAATGATTTTGCAACCAGGTGATGTTGATGTGCGCTGGTTTAGTTTTGACCCAGAAGTATGGGTTGAGCGCGAACAACTTCCTTGCCATATGACGCGCACTACGAAAGAAACACATAAATTAATTAATGAAAATTTACATTTGTCACCTGTGTACGGTGGTTGGGTAGAAGCAAAGGGCCCACGTTATTGTCCTTCTATCGAAGATAAAATTGTGCGATTTGCTGATAAAGACAGTCATCAAATTTTTATTGAACCCGAAGGACGCGATATACCAGAACTGTATATTCAAGGTTTTTCAACTGGACTACCCGAAAATCTACAGCTACAAATGCTGCGAACTTTGCCGGGACTCGAAAAATGCGTAATGCTGCGTCCCGCTTATGCGGTAGAGTATGATTATTTGCCCGCAACGCAGTGTTTTCCGACGTTGATGACTAAGAAAGTTGAAGGTTTGTTTTGTGCGGGACAAGTAAATGGTACAACTGGTTACGAAGAAGCTGCTGCCCAAGGAATTGTGGCGGGAGTTAATGCCGCTCGATTTGTACGTGGTCAATCAATGATTGTATTCCCTCGTGAACAAAGTTATTTAGGCACGTTGGTTGATGATTTGTGTACTAAAGATTTACGCGAACCCTACCGAATGTTAACTAGTCGCTCAGAGTATCGACTTGTTCTACGTTCAGATAATGCCGACCAGCGTTTAACACCTTTGGGACGAGAAATTGGTTTAATTGATGACCGTCGCTGGGAAATGTACACCCGTAAGCAAGCTAATATTACTGCTGAAAAAGAACGGTTGTATGCAACCAGAGTCAAAGAACATGACGAAGTAGGTAAACAAATTGCAAATGCTACCGGGCAAGCTATTAAAGGTTCTATTACTCTTGCTGATTTAATCCGGCGCCCTGGTTTCCATTATATAGATTTGAATAAGTACCAACTTGGTAATACTGAACTCGACCGCGCCGAAACCGAAGGTGCAGAAATCGATATTAAATACTCAGGGTATTTAGCACGTCAGCAAAGTCAAATTGAACAAATTGCTCGTCAAGCAAATAAACAGCTACCTGCTGAATTAGATTATACATCGATTGAAACTTTATCAAAGGAGGCAAGAGAAAAGTTATCTAAGGTGAAACCCCTTACTATCGGTCAAGCTGCGCGTATCGGTGGAGTCAACCCAGCCGATGTAAATGCTTTACTAATCTTTTTAGAAATTCGTCAAAACCAGTCAGAGAAAGAATTTCCGGCATTAGCTTAAAAAAAGCATTATGAAGCGCGAGTATAGTAGTAGGGTATACATCTAAGGGACTGATGCGATATATGACACATTTTTTTACTAGCTATTATCACTTAGTCCCGGATGAAAGCAAACTATTTTCTCAGTATTTTTGCTGAGAAAGAAATATAAGTTGTTGAATTAGTTACAAATTACTGGACAAATTCAATCGAACCCGCGTTAAATTCACTCACTTGCATTGGGCGCCCGACCCACTCCCATTGCTTAAAAGTACCCATTAAATGCGGTGAGGGTCATAATCCTAACCGCCCTAAAATTCTATAACTGAAAGTCGTTATGTCTACCGAAGCCAGTACCCATATTCTTCTAGAAGAACCATCTGAAGATTTAATCGTTAGCGAACCCTGGTCTATCGACAATTATGCTGATGGTTTAATGGATGAACTTTTTGCTGATATTGACCATATTCTTGATGGAAAAAGCGCTATTCCTGTACATACCATCGAACCAGAATATGTTCGTCTGCAAACAATTAAGGTGCCGCCTGTCGTTATTCCCCGAACTGAGCAGGTGACTGTTAATAACCAGCAGTTGAGTCAAGTTCGCAAAGAAAAACAGACGAAAAACGCTGTTCCTAAAACTGTTATTAAACATCGCAAACCTCGACGCTGGTTAAATAAAGTATTTTCCTTAGCTGCAACTGTTGGTGTAGCAGCTGTGGCGATGGTTTGTATAAATAATTCTGGTTTGTTAAATCGTTTAGTGTCGCGTTCGTTCCAACAGTCGTTAATGGCGCCAAATGAAACCGCAACTACAGAGGTCGATCAAGTTGCGGACGTGCAAACTGATTTAGTAAATTATATGCTCGGTGCCTTAGCCGCAATAGACCGACAAGATATTAAACTTTCAAATCAGTCTGCAAAATCTGCATATATGGCTGTTGCAAATCCTCAACCAATTACAATGGCTGGTACTCCCGCAGGACAACTGCCTCCTCCAATGGCAGCAAATAATACTGCTCCTACTAATGGTCGTTCTACAACTGTAGTTGAACGTATCTATATTCCTGTATATCAGGCGCCTTTGCCAATGCGTTATGCACCACCACAAATTCCGGGTGTTCGCGGGACTTTACCACCAGTACCAACACAACCACAGTCACAAGCAGGTGCATTACCTCAAACTCCATCAGTAAAAACCGCACTAAATAATGTTGGTAAAAAACTTAATAACGCCACCAAACCTTTGAATGTGTTTGCTGCGGTACGTCCTGCACTCAAACCGCTAACCATCGCGCGTACACCAATTAATATCAATCCACCAAAAGCACCGAGTGTAAATCTTTCAGCATTCCGTGCAATTCCACCGCAACTCCCAACCGCAAAACCAAAAGCACAAACCAATATAGAAACAGTTAGACCAGCACAACCACAACCTAAAGAAGTTGCTGTTGCTCCTACTAATCCTATTTCTCACACACTTGAGGGATTACTCGAACTCGGTGATAAATCTGCTGCTTTATTTAAAGTCAATGGCGTTACTCGGAGAATCGAAATTGGCGAAGCTATTGGTGCCAGTGGATGGACTTTAGTTGAAGTTGCCAACGGTGAAGCTGTTATTCGTCGCAATGGTGAAGTTCGCTCGATTTATGCTGGACAAAACTTTTAATTAGTTTGGTTTATTTGAGAATCAGAATGCAATTTAATATAATTCATCCCCCCAACCCCCCTTGTTAAGGGGGGGGGTAAGAATCTATCTATTCCCCCCCGAATTCGCGTTCTTGTTGGGGGGATTAAAATTTTCTATTTTACGCCTGTATTCGCAGGCTTTTTATTTGGTGCTAAATAATATTATTCGATTAAATGAAATATGGGTGTAGGGGTTTGACACCTCACTGCTTACAACGAGCGAAATACTTTATGTATTTATGCTGAAGTCAAAAATATTAGTTTTAGTTAATATTATGTTACTCAATTATTTATACATTGTATTTGGCATTAGATTAAGTGTTGATATTGCTTGACGCATTCTATATTGAATTGACTAATTAATAATCACAATATATACGGTTAAAGCGGACGCGCGTATCAGTTGTAAGCTTTCTTGGAGTGGCGCCAGCGAAGCGATGACTTTTGACGCTACGTGTTAAACCTCACCCCAACCCTTTTTTTTTACAGAAGAGGGGAACAGATTAATATGTCAAAAGCATTGTATGAAGTCATCTGATAAAACGTTAATGTTTAAGCAAGAAATATTGCTTCACCGCATTGCTAACCGTGTGCGGGAATCTTTGGAACTGAAAGACATTTTAAGCGCAATGACTGCGGAGATGCGTGCTTATTTAAATACAGACCGCGTAAAGATTTACCAGTTTAATTCCGACGGCAGTGGGGTAGTAATTGCAGAGTCACTAGCCGAAAATCGATTACCTTCTTTAATGGGGTTACATTTTCCTGCGGATGATATACCTTTATATGCGCGTGAATTGTTTGTACGGGCACGGCAACGCAGTATTGTTGATTTAACGTCGCATGAAATTGGTATTAGTCCTTTGAGTAACCCAAATGGAGAGATAAATTCAGACCAAGATATTCGTTGTCGTCCTGTTGACCCTTGCCACGTTGAATATTTAACGGCAATGGGGGTGAAATCATCTGTTGTTGTGCCAATTGTTTTGGAAAGCGAACAAACAGGTAAATATCAACCTCCTTCACTACCTAAAGTTGCTCAGTTGTGGGGTTTATTGGTATCGCATCATTCTGAACCGAGGAAGGTGACAGAAGAAGAACTACAGTTAATTCAAGCAGTAGTTGACCAGGTATGTGTTGCGATTTCACATTCCATTTTATTGAATCAAGTTCGCGACCAAGCACGTCAAGAAGCTAATATAAATAGTTTAACCAAAATTTTTTATACTTCTCCTACCGTTAAATTACAACCTGCACTTGAAGAAGTAGTAAAAAGCTTGGATGGTTCAGGGGGAAGATTATATTTACTTGCTTCGGGTGAACAGTCAGTAGAAATTTTTACATACGGAATTCAGCCAGATGTAATACATATAGAAGAAAACCGGGTAATTGAACAAAATCGACTTTGGCAAAACTATTTGTATTCAGTCATAGAAACTGAAGTTGACCAAACGGGGTATAAACCTTGGTCAGTACAGTGGATGCGAAGCATATATGACATTGCTGAAGTATCAGACGAGCAAGTTACTAGTACATTATGGGCAATTAGCGATTTATATCGAGAACCGTTATTCCGGACTTTGGCGCCTTATTTTGAATCTACTCAAATTCGTGGTTTATTAATTATTCCCTTAGTGTTTGGCGCCACCATTCTCGGTTGTTTAACTATTTTCCGTTCCGAAATCGATACCGAAATTAACTGGGCAGGATATCATAACCCTGATACTAGACAATTAATGCCAAGACAGTCATTTGAAGTCTGGCGCCAAATTAAAACAAATCAAGTTCAAGCTTGGACTGAAGGTGAGGTTAAATATGCGAGTGCATTAGGGGAAAGGTTTTCTACCGCTGTTGCACAATACCGTCTTTATCAGCAGGTACAAGGACTCAATACAAATTTAGAACTTCAAGTGCAAGATCGCACTAAGCACCTTAAGCAAACCCAAAGTCAGCTTATTCAAAGTGAGAAAATGTCGAGTTTAGGGCAGCTTGTGGCTGGTATTGCACACGAAATTAATAATCCTATCAACTTTATATATGGTAATATTCGCTATGTAGAAAATCATACTCAAACACTACTAAATTTACTTGCCAGCTATAAACAGCATCATCCTCAACCAACTCAAAGTTTACAAGAAGAAATTGAGCAAGCGGATATAGATTATATCATTAACGATTTGCCTAAACTGTGTCAGTCTTTAAAATCAGGCGCCGAGCGGATTAGTCAATTAGTAAAATCACTGCGAACTTTTTCACGTTTTGACGAAGCTGAGGTAAAAGAAGTTGATATTCACGAAGGATTAGAAAGTACGCTTTTATTATTACAGCATAAGTTAGAGGCTGATTCAACAGAACAAGGCATAGAAATTATTAGACAATACAGCACACTTCCCTTGATTGAATGCTTTGCCAGTCAATTGAATCAAGTGTTTATGAATTTGCTAATTAATGCCATTGATGAACTGAAGGTATGTAAGACTGTGAACAAAAGTATTACTATCACTACTTCAATCTTAGATACAAAGTTTACACAAGTAGCAATTGAAGATAACGGTAGAGGAATTCAGGAAGATATTCAAAATAAACTGTTTGACCCATTTTTTAGTACTAAACCAGTTGGTAAAGGAACTGGACTAGGGTTATCAGTTAGCTATCAAATTGTTGAGCGACATGGAGGAAAGCTTTACTACATGTCTCAAGAAAAGCAAGGAAGTAAATTCATTATAGAAATACCAATTAAACTTTGTAAATAAACACCTACGTCGGGTGGGCAGTATTGGACTTAATGCTCGATATGGTGCCAAACTATAAGTAGAATTTTGTGTTTGAACATGTTTAACAAAAGCCGATTAATTTCATGGCTGGTACTACTACTTAGTTTAATTGCACTATTTTTAAGTATTTGGATTTTAATTCCTGCTCCCATAATGCCACTGCTAGTATTATCGGTTGGCGCCCGTGAAGTTTGTCCGTGGTTGCTGGTCGCTAATACTATTATATTATTAACGGCATGGCTTTTACTTCGTGACTCAGGACGGCACCTTGCTTTAATAGCTAGTTTAATAGGACTATTAATTTGCGGATGGGAACTAGCAAGCATTGCACCAGCACAAGCACAAATGGAAAATGCGATGCGGCAAGAACTGGGGCAAGATTATTTAAATAAAATTCCCGCAGAAGCTTTATCGCAGATGCGAAGTACACCTTTTGCCTTTATTGACTCATTTCGAGGTATTTCTCAGGGCAAAACTCGTCATCTAGAAGGTGTTAGTTTTAACACTCCTGTTGGAGATGATTTAAGTATGGAAATCTATCAACCTCCAAAAAAAGGTATTTATCCTGTACTTGTAGTTATTTATGGTGGTGCATGGAGAAGTGGTAGTCCTAAAACTTATCCAGACTTTAATCGATATATGGCAGCACGTGGATATACTGTATTTGCTATCGACTATCGTCATGCACCACGCTATCGTTACCCTGTGCAATTAGAAGATGTAATAGCAAGTTTAAATTTTATTCGTGAAAACGCAGCTAAATATGAAGCTGATGCTGAACGGGTAGTATTGTTCGGACGTTCATCAGGTGCCCATTTGGCAATGTTAGCAGCATATAACAGTAATGTATTACCCGTTCGAGGAGTAATTAGTTATTACGGCCCAGTAAATCTAACAGAAGGATATAACAATCCTCCACGTCCAGACCCAATTAATATACGCTTGGTGTTAGATGATTTTCTTGGAGGTTCACCGCAACAACTACCTAAAAAGTATAAAGTAGCTTCACCGATAAGTTATGTAAAAAATAAAGTGGCGCCGACTTTACTAATACATGGTAGTCAAGACCATGTGGTGGAAGCTAAATATGGAAGGCAAATATATCAAGGTTTGCGAAAAGAAGGTAATACAGCAGTTTTACTAGAAATTCCTTGGGCAGAACATGCTTTTGATACTGTTTTTAATGGGGTGAGTAATCAGTTGGCTTTATATCATACAGAAAGGTTCCTGGCTTGGGCAGTGAAGACTGGCAACGGATTATAAACGGATGTAACGGATGAAAAGTTTTTGGGGAGCAACACTTTATTAAGGCTAGTAAGCAACAGCAAGTTTTCGAGAAAAATCGTTAGAAATTATATAGGATTATTATACTTAGGTATGCGACAAAGGCAAATTAATTATGCTTAAATTTCTCTTTGAGTAGTTTGAAGTAACGGATAACAAGTTTAATCGAATTAGCAGTGATATCCGGTTGAATGGTATAAGCATAATTCACTGAATTTATAGAGCTACGAATTGTTAATAGCCCATCCACGTCATTAGTCTCTAAATGCGAGTTTCTTACTTCTAAATTGGGCAAGGCTTGAATATGTTTTAGGCACTTATTCAATAAGGGGTCATCTTGCTTCATGAGATGAAACTGTTTTGGCATAATCATTCTTCAACTCTTCTTTTTTATTTTAAATTAATGAACCATGAGTTTCAATTATAGGAGCTTCCAATTAAGAGACAGGCAGGGATGCCTGTTCCACAAGAGTTTAGTTTACTATTGGTAGAATTATTTTTGATGCTGGATTACTACCAGTCATTATTGTTAAGGTGATAATTTCGGCATTAATTAACCTTTGTTTGCTTATTTCTTCACCTGTTCCTGCGTTCATTGTGTAAGCGGGGAAGCAAGCTGCACTTATGCTTAATCTTAATGCGTTATCTTGTTGTATGCGCGCGCAAGTTGGTTGTAAGTTAATTTTTCTAAGTTGAACACTGGCGCCATCTAAACAATTTAAATAACCCTGAGTAATATTGTAGACTCGTCCATCTGGATAAACTTCAGAAAGTACTGCACATAAATCAAAGCTTGATTTATCGGCAAAACAAGAAATTTCTACTATGACGTTACCTCTAATATGTAGGTTTTCTGTCAGGGTTTCTGTTGTATACGTTAAAACATCGGCGCGACAGTCAATGTGTGACCTATCGAACATACCTGCTGGTATTCCTGCGTGACCACCTAATGATGGAGCTGGGCGCCAAGGGTCATGAACAATAACATCAGATGTATTATCATCAAGAGAGTTTAAGCTTAATTTACCATCGTCTTGTTGAATGCTGGCAAGTCCGTTACTTGACAAAAAGTATGATTTATTCTGTGATGAAGGGAAGTTAGCGAAATTTTGCCATATATTACTGCCCATTTCAAATAACCAAACTGGGGGCAAGTTTAATAAACCTGTATCTTCACCTTTTAAATATTGGTCAAACCATGCTATTTGCATTTTATCTACTGGACTAATGGCATTTATACCAAAGTCTACGGCGCCTACTTTTTGTCCCCAAGGTATATGTGCCCACGGACCCACTAGTAATTGTTGACGGTGTTGACTGCGTGCGGCAATATCTTCATATAGATTTAATGTGCCGCGTAAATATGTATCAAACCACCCACCAATATGAAACATTGGTATGTCTATATTTTGAAGGTGGGTTTTTGGAGAAAGTTCTTGCCAGTACTTATCTGATGCAGGTCGTGTTACCCAATCATGATAATAAGAATCTACGGCATAAAATTTTAATACTTCTGGATAGTTGGCAATTGCATCGTGCAAGGGTAGGTTACGTGCGGCGCCTGCGAGTGCTTCGTATGCGCGTTCTACTTTTTGTAAACGTGCGGTTTCTGCTGATAGTTGAATAGCCCAAGCAAGATTTGTTTGTAAACAAAAGGCGCCTCCTTCATATGCCCAGTCACGGTATAAATCGTAGCCAATCATTGCTGGGCAAATTGCTTTAAGTGAAGGTGATTTTGTCGCTGCTGCATATAATTGCGTCATTCCTTGATAGGAAAACCCGTACATGCCAACGTTCCCATTGCTACCTAGTAAATTAGCTGCCCAGTTAACAGAATCTTCTCCGTCATTAATTTCATGAGCAAATAACTTAAACTCACCTTCCGAAGTACCCCGTCCCCGTACATCTTGAATAACTACAATATACCCGTGTGCAGCGTACCAACTTGGATGTGCGTAAACTACCGTTGATGCAATTGCGCGTCCATAAGGTTGACGCATTAATAGTACAGGAAATTTTCCGTCGGCATCGGGACGATAAATATCAGCATCCAGACGAATTCCATCGCGTGTGTAGGTGCAAACGGTTTGTTTCTCTGAGACGGGTAACATAGTTAAGTTTGGGAAAAGGGAAGGAATTAACCTTTCCCATTTTTCCTTATTTTTGGGCAATTTGATTTTGTAATTGTTTTATTGTTTGATACATTTCGGGTAGTCGCTTTAAAATTGCCGACACTTTCAAAAACTGTTTGTATGGCATTGCTGGATTTCCACAATATGTTTCACCACTTGGGATATCATTATGAACTCCAGCTTTTGCTGCAACTACGGCGCCGTCACCAATTTTGGATTCGTTGGCAATTCCTGTTTGTCCTGCTAAAATGACGCGGTTGCCAATTTCTACACCACCGGCAAGTCCTGTTTGTCCTGCTATCGCGCAACCAAAACCAACTTTACAGCCGTGACCTATTTGGGCTAAGTTGTCAATTATGGTACTACTACCTATGCGGGTTTCACCTACAGCCGGACGGTCAATTGCTGAGTTACAGCCGACTTCAACATTATCTTCTAAAACAGTGCATCCAGATTGTTCGATTTTAAACCAACCTGTTGCTGTTGGCACAAATCCAAATCCCTCGGCGCCAATTACTACACCGCTATGAATTACACAATTATTACCGATTTGCGAACGTTCGTGGATTGTGCAGTTGGCATGTAGTACTGTATTATTACCAATTTTGACATTAGGATATATAACGACGTTGGGATGAATACACACTTCGTCGCCGATTTCTACATTGGGCTGAATTACTACATGAGCGCCAATGTGGACATTATTGCCAATTTTTGCCGTCGGGTCAATTACCGCACTTGGATGTATGGAGGCTAGGGGGCGCCAAGGTTGATAGAATAGCTTTATCGTTTGGGCAAACATTAATCGCGGTTCACGGGCAGCAATCCAAACTATGCCACGTTCCGAAGCTTGTGCTTGTAAGCTTTCATCATGCGGTAAAATCAAAGCGCTAGCCAGAGTTGTAGTCACCATCGCCGCAAATTTGGTGCCTTCAATATAGCTCAGGGTACCACTGACTGCTTCCGCAACCGCAGCAACACCTACTATTTCAGGATTATCGTCTTTATTTGAGGTATAACTGTTGGTAACGGCACCTAACCCTAGTTTTTCAATAATTTCGCTGAATTTCATAATTTATTAATGATTACCTGGTTTTTTTGATTAGCTATTGCACTGCTACAAGTTATTTATTTTAATTATGAAGTTAGGTTTTACACTAGACCTTTATTTAACTAACCGAGTTCCTAATAATGCTGCACCACACGCCCACCATGCCAGAAAATTTATAATTAATTTAAAATACTAAAAAATTAAGATATGCCAGTATATGTGTATTGGGGTGAAGATGACTTTGCCTTGGAAAAAGCCGTTGTGGAATTGCGCGACAAAATCCTTGACCCACTTTGGACTAGTTTTAATTACACAGCGATTACTCCAGAGCAGCCAAACGCCATTATAGACGCTTTGAATCAAGCAATGACACCACCCTTTGGCGCCGGCAACCGTTTAGTATGGCTTGTCAATACTACTATCTGTACTCAATGCCCAGATAATGTGTTAGCAGAGTTACAGCGAACACTGTCAGTAATTCCTGAAACTTCCTATTTATTATTAACATTTCGTAACAAACCAGATGAACGTTTAAAGTCAACAAAATTACTGAAGCAATACGCTACCATTAAATCGTTTGCACTGATTTCACCGTGGGATGCTGAAGGGCTGGAAAGGGCAGTAAAGGAAGCGGCTCGTACTGTTGGTGTAACAATTACAGCAAACGCAGCATCCATGCTAGCTTCATCTGTAGGCAACGATACACGGCTCTTATATAATGAGTTAGAGAAAATACGGCTTTATTCTTTAGGTAGCGACAAATCACAAGATGAAGATGTGGTTTTGTCTTTAGTTAGAAATACAACTCAAAATAGCCTGCAATTAGCAGCAGCTATTAGAAAAGGTGACACAGCTTTGGCATTAACTTTAATTAGTGAACTGCTTGCAGCTTCTGAACCGAGTTTAAAGATTGTAGCTACACTAATCGGTCAATTCCGTACCTGGCTATGTATAAAAATGATGATGGAAAGTGGTGAACGAAATCAACAAGAAATTGCTCAAGCTTGTGAAGTAGGTAATCCAAAGCGAATTTATTTTTTACAACAAGAAGTAAAATCACTCTTACTCTCGCGACTTGTTTCTACGTTACCCTTACTTCTTGAATTAGAAGTAAGTTTAAAGCAAGGCGCCGCAGAACTACCAACATTCCAAACCAAAGTCATAGAACTTTGCCGATTGTGTCAAGCAAATTGAATATATTGATTAACTTTAAATTTATATAGGTATCTGTGGAACTTCTGGTTCGTAAAATTATTCATTGTGATTAACACAAACGTACTGTAGTTATTTCTCACATACTCATGTTGAAATTACACTATCCCCTATTAAAACAACGAAATGCGCGAATGCTACGTCAGTCTTTAATTGTAAGTAGCTTGACCGCAGTAACTATATTTTTTAGTACATTTACACCTGGTACAAAAGCATACGCTCAAAATCCACCTATTAGCGCAACAGAAATAGTTAACTACGCCAAATCAGTCTTAGGAATGGAGGCAGGAAGGCAGATAGCATTTGATGAAATTAAAAAAAGTATGGGTAATAGTGATAATGTTCCCAAAATAGTATGTAATGATCCTAATAGCTTTAATGCGCTTCCTGGAAGGGCAAAAAAGATTGCGATTGATTATTGTAATCGTTCACAAAAAGTTGTCGAATCAAATGGTTTAAGCATCGACCGTTTTAATGAGATGACAGTACAAATACAAAAAAGTGAAGGTTTACAGCAGCAACTTTATAACGAGTTAATAAAGATACAACAGCAACAGCAACCGGGTACTAATAAATGAAATTTTCCTAAAAATAAAAACTTTTTTGTATTTTTTCAATAAGAGTAAATTGTCATTAGGGACTAAATTGTCATTAGTAGCGCAGCGAAGAATCTCAGGTCT
The DNA here is from genome assembly GCF_000331305.1 of Calothrix sp. PCC 7103. Taxonomy (GTDB): domain Bacteria; phylum Cyanobacteriota; class Cyanobacteriia; order Cyanobacteriales; family Nostocaceae; genus Dulcicalothrix. The sequence goes on from NZ_KB217478.1 coordinate 5,383,101, forward strand.
AATTGTTCTGAGATGCTTCACTACGTTCCGCATGACATAGGAAAATGTTCCCTATGACATGACAAAACTAAGTTTTTTGATTATCTGACTTGAAACGACCTGAGAAAAAATCACGCTTTTGTAGATGCTTAGTATTGCGTCCGGTTACACGCTCACGCCACATTCGGAAGCTCGAAGCTTTCATTTCACGACGCATTAGTTCAATTACTTGCTTTTCTTGCAAACCGAACTGTATCTCTATCGCTTCAAAGGGAGTTCGGTCTTCCCACGCCATTTCGACTACACGGTCTATAGTTTCGGAATCTAGCTTTGGTAACATTTGTTGTTAACGGTGGAAGTTTGATTAAGTTATGTAAACTATTTTAACTTTATCAAATTTGCTGTATGCTCTGCTGCTGGTATGGGGACAGGGGGTTAGAGGGGATTTTACCCTGGAACGGCGCCTGTAATATACATATGTCAAAATCTATGATGTTGATTGCTTGACTGATTACTAAAGAATTATCCGAAATGCAAATTCGTAACGTTGTATTTAGATTATACGTAAGTAGAATTAATTAATTTTGATACAAGGTATCACAGTTGATGATTCAAATAATTAGTAATTATTGATGAAAAATTATGATAACCATAAGTGATAAGTGTGTCGAAAATTTTATATTACAACAGCCTAGCAAGCGTGAGTGCAGTTGCCAGAAGGGTTTTTGGCATAATGTGTTGGATGGATTACAAGATAGTATTTTAATTTTTACCGAGTTTGGAGAACTGATTCACGCTAATTCTAATGCATATAATATTTACCGCAAAGTAGCTCAAAACCGTGATAATGCAAAAACGCTATTGAATTTTGTGCATACTTTGTGTAAATCATTGATTGAATATAGCTTATACGAAGATAAGTTAGTTGTTTCTGATGAAATAGCACTAAATAGTTCAGAAGTTTATCGTGTGAGAGTACGATGGCTAAATATGGATAAATACGACTTTCGATACTTGCTCGTCACTATTGAGAATCGTTACGAATCAATCAAAAATGTAGCTATCGCAGAAGCAAAAAAATTTGATTTGACACAGCGAGAGACAGAAATTTGGTGTCTCTATCGGTCACACTCAACTTACAAGCAAATTAGTGAACAGCTTTACATAAGTTTAAATACGGTCAAGAAGCACATGAAGAATATCCATGCTAAACGGCAAGCTACTTGTGGTTGTATTTAGAGCATAATCTGTTTTCAAAACTTAAAATATGATGAGTATTAACTCAATAAGTGTGTATAGTACAAGGAGAAATATCAACTATTTATAAATTTCAAAACCTTTATATAGCAAGTGTTTGGTAGTTATACTGCTGAAGTAATACGAAATGTAACGGTAAAGAAAAATTACTATTTCGTTCATTGATATAAGGTGGTGATAATCTAATAATTGAAGCTAATAAAAAGCTTCCCTGGCAGATAAACAGCTAAGGTTAGTAGTAAAAGAGGTAAAGAAGCTGTTGAATACACATCTGTCTCGTCCGAAAAAACAACAACACCCACTTTTTACGTGTGATATTTCCTCAAAATAGCACCACAGGGGGCGCTGTCGCTTACTTATCATCACTTCTTGATTGCGTTTTAAATTAATCAAGTAGAGGATGATTATCATAGCACATCCCTGGCTAAACTGAACGTAGTAGAGGAAAGATTCAATCGCGGAAATGCTGGGTGTTGTTGTTTTTTGTGCCAATAAATCGGGTTTATAGGCAAAATTCCTGTTATTATTAAAATATTGGTTAAGAAACCCGGTTTCTGCGTTATGTCCATAATTGCTCTTAGAGCGTGGTATCTTCAAGATTACGAGCCAATTCCAGAGTTGTCCAAGCGTCCCCACGATATTCGCCTCAGTAAAAAGAGCCTTTTAAAATCAGCTTTACGAGCCGATTTTTTAGATGATATTGAAGATGTGAGAAATTCTACTTGGTTCGGTCGCTACCTCGAAGGTGAGAATATTGAGTTTTATATTGAAGGTAGTGGTGGGTATGTTGTCGCAAATATTGATTTAATTAGCCACGAAATTTATTTCACTAAGCAAGCTTTGTTATCGCAGTTAGAACCAACCATCTTTTTATGTCATCAAACTGAGTACCCGACTGCTAGTGAAGCTTTACGGGAATCTTTGCAGCAAAGTTTAGAAAAATTAAATAAAAAATCGCGTGTTCCTTTGACTTTAACTGAATCTTACCGCTCTAAAGATGCTCCTATGCGTCTCAACCGCACGATGATGCGAAAAATTCGTAAAAGTATGTTATTTATTGCTGATATTACTCCAATTGCCCGCTTTGATGGTGAGGCGCCTGTAGTGATTCCAAGTCCAAATGTTACTATTGAAACTGGTTATGCAATAACTTCTAAGCGAACTGAGCATATTCTACTCGCGAACATGCAGCGTGAAGATTTACCAGGTCAATTTCCTTTCGATTTACGGACAACACAAATTTTGCAATTTAAAGATAGTAAGGAATTGAATAAAATACTCCCCGATACACTACTTACGCTACTCGCGCGGTTTAGATTATTTTAATTTTAATAAAATTTTGATGAAATTCAACAAGATTTTACCCCAAAGATAGTATCTTTAACGTTTAAATCTATCTTAGTATAGATTTTTTCTATGAAAGGCTATATCAGAGTATAGATGAGGAAAAAATTAGATTACTAAAAATCTATTTTATTGCTTGTCGTTAAAATAGTAAACCAGAATACACATCTCTAAAATATGCACATTGGTAGATGTAAAAAAAGTCAATCTATCAAATAGAATACTGGTTAAGTACATAGTATTTGTAATAAAAGCAAATGTAATTATGATTTTGATTGGATTTGTAATTTTGTCCCAATTGAAGCAAATACAGCCTTTTGCTTGATTTTGTATGGTATGTCATCGGTCTAACACTTTTTGTCTCAGTTTAAATGTAAAAAGGAGATAATTCACAATTTGTATGATGTATGCCATTTTGCTATTGTTACTTCCCATACAAATAGAATGGCATTGATGAATACCGCATTGACGTTAATTGTGCTGTATGCGGTTATACTGTGTGCGAGCTTCGGAGCAAGAGATTGATGCGATTAATCACAAGCGATAGCTATGCTGGGTATTTAGTAAGACGGTTGTTGCTAGCTGCTGTTGTAGTTCCACTCGTTGTTGGATGGTGGGTATACTGCGGAATAGGTGCTGGGGTTTTTGACGCAGGGTTTGCGTTTGGACTTTATGCTATTGTTTTAGTTGTAATTTTCACTATTATTATATGGCGCAGCGCAGCAAGTATCGAGAAACTAAGTCGTCAGCGAGATTGGGTGCAAGCAGCGTTGAATGCGAATGAAGAAAAACTTCAAAGTTTTTTTGAATCGAATATAATTGGAATTCTGTTTGGTGATATATACGGTAACGTTAGTCTTGCCAATGATGAATTTTTGCGGATGATTGATTATTCACGCGAAGATTTAAAGGCTCTAAGAATTCGTTGGGTTGATATTACACCACCCGAATATATAGATTTAGAAACAGAACGCATTGCCGAAGCTAAGAAGTATGGCATTTGTAAGCCTTACGAAAAAGAGCTTATTCGTAAAAATGGAACTCGGATTCCAATATTGGTTGGTTATACGTTGACAGGAGAAAAACGCGAGGAGTTAGTAGCTTTTATTCTTGATTTGAGTGAGCGTAAGCAAGTTGAAGCCGCATTGCAAAAAAGCGAAGAACGCTTCCGTTTAGCTGTAGATAATATTCCTGATACGTTAGCTATTTATGACGCGCAAAGAAAACTAGAGTTTGTTAATGCCGCTGCACTGCGAGTCACGAATAAATCTTGCGAAGAAGTTATAGGAAAAACTGATGAAGAAATTTTTCCATCTGCTGTTACAGATACTTATTTAAAAGCACTGATACAAGCACAGCAAACTCTGACGACACAAACTACAGAAGCAACGGTAACTTTACCTAACTGTGGAACATTTACTACGTTGATAAAATATGTGCCGATTTTGAAAGAAAATGGCGAACTTCACCAAATTCTCGCTATTAATAATGATATTACTGCGAGTAAACAAGTCGAAATTACGCTTCGGAATCAGCAAAACTGGCTTGAATATTTACTTAATTTAATGCCGGCGCCTTTACTTTTGATTGAACCAAAAACTGCCAAAGTTATTTTTGCTAACCGTGCTGCCGATGAAATAGCTGGGGGTGAATTTCCCAAAGGCAAATCAGCGGAGGAATATCATACAGTTTATTATTGTACAGATTCCACAGGGCAGCGTATCCCAGACGAACAAATGCCGGGTGTAAGAGTTGCACGTGGCGAAAGGTTGGATGGTGTCGAAATGGACTGGCATATCTCCAATGGTGAAATTCGCTCATTACTGATATTTGCTGATACATTAAGCGAAATGTATGGGCACCCTGCAACTTGCGTGTTAATGTTCCAAGATATTAGTAAGCGCAAAGAAGTCGAAAAAGCTTTGTCTTTAGGTTATAAGCGGCTTCAGTTGCTTTTTGGAACTGCGAGCGATTTGTTATCAAGTCAAGAACCAATAGCATTACTCCACAGTGTTTTCCACAAGCTATCAGAACAAATAGGTTTAGATTGTTACTTTAATTATTTAGTTGATGAACCCAAACAGAAGTTACATTTAGCTTCGTATAGTGGTGTTACAGAGGCAGTCGCAACAAATATTAATGTATTACATTTTAATGAAGCGATATGTGGAACTGTTGCTGCCCAACGTCAATTTATCGCCCTAGAAGATGTACATAATACTACTAACCTTAAAACTGAGTTGATTCGAGATTTAGAAATTACAGCTTTTGCTAGTTATCCATTAATAGCTCAGGGGCAATTATATGGAACGTTAGGTTTTGGCAGTCGTTCGCGTACTAAATTTAGCCAAAACGAAATTGGTATGATGCAAGCAGTGTGTGACCAAATTGCTGTTGCCATAGAACGTTCACGTTTGCTTGGGTCGTTACAGCAGCAAGCTGACCAACTGCGCGATGCAAACCGGATGAAAGATGAATTTTTGGCTATTTTGTCGCATGAATTACGCTCACCTCTGAATTCTATATTAGGCTGGTCACAGTTGCTTATCGGGCGCCCAAATCTTGATGCAACAAAAAAAACACAGGCATTAGAAACAATCGAACGTAATGCACGCGCTCAAAAGCAACTAATTGAAGATTTGCTTGATATTTCGCGTATCATCCGTGGTAAATTACGGCTCAATGTCGCACCGTGTAATATTGTACCAATTGTAGAAGCAGCCATTCAAACAGTGCGTATTGCAGCAGAAGCAAAACACATAGAAGTAATATTTACAATTCAGGATTCGAGTTGGCAAGCGAGTCAAAAACTAATTTCACAAGATAAACTTTCCCAGCGACAAGCTTCAATTCTTGACCCTAAACTTTTCGTCAAAGCTGATGCAGAGCGTTTACAGCAGGTAACTTGGAATTTACTATCCAACGCGATTAAATTTACAGGAGTTGGAGGAGAAGTAGAAATTAAATTAATTAGATTATCAACAGTCAATTGTGAGCATTGTGGCGCCTTAGACCAAGTCTTAATTCAAGTCCAAGATAACGGTATTGGTATTCAACCTGATTTTATCCCTTATGTGTTCGACCGTTTTCGACAAGCAGATAGTTCGAGTACAAGAACACATGGGGGTTTAGGTTTAGGTTTAGCAATAGTCAAACATTTAGTAGAACTTCATGGTGGTAACGTCGCAGTTGAAAGTCAAGGAGAAGGATTGGGTGCCACATTCACAGTTACACTACCACTATTGAGTAATGAGCATATTCAAACAACTTCACTCGACATCATATCCCCTTCAAATACAACTTCTCCAGCCTTAAGCTTCTTACCCTCACTCGAAGGGATACGTGTACTAGTTGTGGATGATGAAGCTGATACCCGCAACTTTGTAGTAACTGTTCTCGAACAATCTTATGCACAAGTACAAGCTGCTGCTTCCGTAACTGAAGCACTTGAATTAATATCTCAGTGTAAACCAGATGTAATAGTCAGTGATATAGGAATGCCTGGGGAAGATGGATACGCGCTAATCCGTAAAATTCGTGAGCTACCATCTAACGCTGGAGGAAGCATACCTGCCGCAGCAATTACTGCTTATGCTCGTGCAGAAGACCGATTACGTGCAATTAGAGAAGGTTTTCAATTACACCTACCAAAACCTATTGAAGCCGCAGAATTAACTACCGTCGTCGCTTCTTTAGTAGGAAGAACATAGTATGGTCGTCAGTGACGACCCGACAAAACCGTTTTACTGCCTGTAAAAATATTCTTCTTCTGCTCTTTTATCGCTAAACAAACCTAACAGTGGGCCAAGAATGGCGCCGAACACAAAACCACCAGCATGTGCCCAATATGCAATACCACCGCTTTCCATACCTATATTAGTAGTTGTTTCCAGACTTGCCACACCATAAAATCCCTGTTGCAAGAACCAAAATCCTAAGAAAAAGTACGCAGGTACTCTAAAAGTTGGGAAAAATATACCTAAAGGTACAACACCAAGAATTTCAGCTTGAGGAAAACGTAGAATATAGGCGCCCATAACTCCAGCAATGGCGCCGCTTGCTCCTAAATTCGGAATATTTGAACCTTGGGCAAAATACCACTGAGTCAGCGACGCCAAAATTCCACATGCTAAGTAAAAAATTAAATACTTAACATGACCAAGCTTATCTTCGACGTTATTACCAAAAATCCAGAGGAACAGCATATTTCCGCCCAAATGCAATATACCCCCATGTAGAAATTGAGAAGTAATCAAAGTACTCCACTCAGGTATAGGCTGATTAATTGTCGCTCCACCAAAACTCAAACTTAACTCGCGTGGAACAACCGCGAATAAATGCATAAACCCATCCAAATACTGAGGAGGGAGACTCGACTCATATAAAAAAGCTAAAACATTAAGCGCAATCAGCCCAAAAGTCACATATGGGGTGATTGTCGTGGGATTATTATCGCGAATTGGAACCACAGACTTTTATCCTTAACTTTAACCAACCAGCCTCACATTACTCAAATTTTATACCGCGCGCTTCTTTCTTTAGGCTAAATTTAGTGGAATAGGCATCCTTGCCCGTTCCGAATATGGACTCAAGTTGAAAACCCTGATTCGTAAGGTGCCTATCTAAACACGGCGCCATCGCAGCAAGATTTTTAAATCGTTATTCCAATTGTAGAGACGCTTGGGTATCGCGTCTATGGGAAGATTGTTTATGGGTAACACCCAGTTGAGAAAATTAATGCGCTCGTTGAGTAGTCTCCATGTTCGATTTATTAAAAAGCAAACTGAAGGGCAGTCTAAAATTAGTGCTGTCACTAACTCTAATTTTAGGTATTACTACTGGGTGGACTCCCCCTAGTTACGCTGCGCTGCCAGCAGGAAATGCCATCACCGACGGTAAAGCACTGTTACGTTACGCACTGCCTATCGATAACAAACCTGTACGTGAGTTGCAAAAAAGTATAGAAGATATCTCTAACCAGCTACGTGCGAACAAACGTTGGAGTGCAGTTAATAATGATGTAAAGAAAGCATCGCGTGTTCTTGATAAACCTGATAAAATTCTCGCTGCGGTCAAAAGTGAACGTCAAGCTGAAGCACAGCAGTTAATTGGGCAAATCAAAACAAAAGTTGAATCGCTCCGTGCTGTTGCAGAAGTTAAAGATAAAGATAAGGTTCGCTCTGAACGTGCTGCTGTTCTAGATTTAGTAGGTGATTTAGAACAACTGATGGTGAAAGCGTTCCCTTACGAAGTTCCTAGCGAATATAGTAATTTGCCTCAACTCAAGGGTCACGCGAAAATAGCGATTCAGACGAATAAGGGTGATATGACGGTTGAAGTTGACGGTTATAGCGCACCTGTGACTGCTGGTAATTTTGTTGATTTAGTTCAACGTGGTTTTTATAACGGTTTGGAATTTACTCGTTCTGAAGAGTCTTATGTTCTTCAAACTGGTAAACCCAAAGATGCTGATGGTTTTATTGACCCTAAAACTAATAAATACCGCGCGGTTCCGTTTGAGGTTTTGGTAGAAGGTGATAAGGCGCCTACTTATGGTACTACTTTAGAAGAAGCTGGTCGCTATACAGATATGCCTGTATTACCTTTCTCTTCGTTTGGTGCCTTAGCTTTAGCACGTCCAGAGCGCGATGTCAATGGTGGTTCGTCGCAAATTTTCTTCTTTCTATTTGAACCAGAGTTAACACCTGCTGGACGTAATTTGTTAGATGGTCGTTATGCCATTTTTGGTTATGTTACTGAAGGTAAGGAAGTTTTAGACCAACTCAAAGCTGGTGACAAAATTCAATCGGCAAAAGTTATTGATGGTTTAGAAAATTTAGTAGAACCCGTTGAATAATTAATAATGTAGAGATGTGATATATCCCTACGGGAAAACCTCCGGTTTACACGTCTCTACAAAATACATTTTTACAATTTGCGTTCGTCATTGAAAAATCAGATTTTGGGGTAAAATTCCAGCAAATACCGATGTCAAAAAAATTATCGAAAACTTGGGTATGTATAGTAATTTTAATTCCAAAAAATGAAAGTACACGATATTGGTGAGCAAGGTCTTTTAAAAATTCTACAGCGGTTTTGCCCGTCAGATGTTATTGGCGATGATGCTGCTGTATTAATTACAGAACCTGAACAATCTTTAGTAGTTACGACTGATGTATTAGTTGATAACGTTCATTTCAGTGAAATTACTACGTCTCCTGAAGATGTTGGTTGGCGTGCGGTTGCTGCTAATTTATCAGATTTAGCGGCAATGGGCGCCTCTCCATTAGGTATTACTGTTGGTTTAGCTTTGCCAGGTAATATCGAAGTTGATTGGGTAGAGCGTTTGTATTGTGGAATGACTGAGTGCTTACAAAAATATCATGCTTCGATAGTCGGTGGTGATTTAGTAAGGGCGCCTGTTATAACTATTTCTATTACTGCATTTGGACAAGCACATCCCCAAAATATTATTCGACGTAATACTGCTAGAGTCCGTGATGCGATTATTGTTACAGGTGTTCACGGCGCCTCGCGTGCGGGTTTAGAGTTATTACTACACCCAGAAAGAGGAAAAAATATAAATGAAGCTGATAAACAAACTTTAATAAAAGCTCACCAACGTCCTCAACCTCGTCTTGATATTCTGCCTATACGTAAGGATATTAACTTTAGCCAAATTAGTGGAATGGATAGTAGTGACGGACTCGCGGATGCTGTGTTACAAATTTGTCGTGCCAGTAATGTCGGCGCCGTTTTAGAGTGGCAAAAAATACCCGTGCCCAAAGTTTTTCAAAATTGGCTTACACCAATACAAACTTTAGAATACGTATTATACGGGGGTGAAGATTTTGAATTAGTACTGTGCTTACCATATCTCGAAGCTGAAATATTAGTTCAAGAATTTGGTAAAAATGCAGCAATTATCGGGACAATCACATCTAACTTGAATGTAGTAGTTCATGACGATAAAAAAGAAATACCCGACCAAGTTCTTACACTTGACCGGGGATTTCAACACTTTAATATCTAATTAAGCCCATTTAGCAGCAACTAATTCTGCTAAGTCGAGTACGCGCTGACTGTAACCCCACTCGTTATCGTACCAAGCCATGACTTTTACCATATCGCTACCCATAACGAGTGTGAGGTTAGCGTCAATGATGGAAGATTCATCGGTACCTTGGTAGTCAGAAGATACTAAAGGTAAGTCGCTGTAAGCGAGAATACCTTTTAAATCGTTTTCAGAAGCGTGTTTGAGAGCTTCGTTCACTTCCTCAGTGATAGTACGCTTTTCGACTTGAACTACAAAGTCAACCATTGAAACATTAGGTGTAGGAACACGTAGTGCTACACCATTTAGTTTTCCTTTCAAGTCTGGCAATACTAATGCTACAGCTTTTGCCGCACCAGTTGAAGTTGGTACAATATTCATAGCCGCAGCGCGCGCTCTTCTGAGGTCGCGGTGTGAAGCATCAAGCAAGCGTTGGTCCCCAGTATAACTGTGGGTGGTTGTCATGGTGCCTTTGATAATGCCGAATTTTTCGTTCAACACTTTTGCGATTGGCGCCAGACAGTTAGTGGTACAGCTAGCATTACTAATAATGTGATGCTTATTGTGGTCGTAATCGTGATGATTAACGCCCATTACAAATGTACCATCTTCGTTTTTGCCTGGGGCAGTAATTAAAACCTTTTTAGCTCCTGCATTAACGTGCTTCATGGCGCCTTCTTTTGCCGTGAACACACCTGTCGCTTCGATAATAAGGTCAATTCCCCATTCTTTCCAGGGCAAGTTTTCTGGGTTGCGGTCTGACACACACTTGACAGTTTTTCCGTTGATGATAATTGAGTTGTCATCAGCAGAAATTTCAGCACCCCTTAATTTCCCAAGCATCGTGTCATACCTGAGAAGGTGTGCGTTCGTTTTTGGGTCAGACGTATCGTTAATCGCAACAAGTTCGATGTTGCTGTTTTCTCTGCCTACCCAACAACGCGCAAAGTTTCGTCCAATGCGACCGAAACCATTGATTGCAACTCTAATCACAGCGTCTTGCCCTCTGTATTTATGCCTAAAAAATGCTACTTATGACCACAATCATACCGCAAAGGGGGAGTATTTATAACTATTAAGCGTTAAATCTTAAAAAAAAATATAGAAACCTCTTTAAGAAACCAGGTTTCTTCGTCACAATTGTAATGAGAACAATGATTTTGCCTAGAAACCTGGTTTCTGTGACACCGTTTACTTGACGAACCTCTATGACTAACGGTGTAAACAGATAAATTGCTTTAAACGAGCCTGAATAGTTTAACTGATTTCTGTAGTTGTTGTGTTATTTGCTTGCGTATTGACCTGTTTCTAAGTTATATTCTCACCACTTGGAGTCAACGGACAAATGGAACACTCGCTCATTGGGTAAATACCAAGAGTAATTACTCGTTTGCACTTAAAAAAGTCAGAGCGTTATTTGTCCTAATACCCTAAGTATTTCACACGCTCGTCAGGAGGTATCAACAGCTACTAAATATATAGATGGATAAAGCTGGTTTTATCTATGCCTATATTGCTATATAAGTTATTGCTGTCTAAATGCGTATTGCAGGGTGCCTTTGGAAGGTCATTATAACCAGTATACATATGTAGAGCTACCCATTAAATATTAAAGTATGGTCGTTTTTAAGTACTTCGGTTACTATTGATTGTCCGTGACTTTGGGAAAAAGGAGCTTTATTGCCTTCTCATGAAATCAATCATATAGATGGAGAATGCATTTATAGTCGTATGTTTCCCGATAGTGTTGGAAATATCAGAATAAACATATTATTAATTCAGTTAGAGAAAAACATGAAGAATACATGTAAAATCGTTGTCAATAAACCAGATGCAATGGAGGATATAGTTTGATGCACAACTGCGCTTTCGTGATGCAGGCGCCTACGAGGTAACGAGTGAAATACCTGTTATGATACCCGTGATATTTGTACTTTTAGTGTGGTGTGGTGTAAGAGGAGTTCTGTAATGAAGAAAATAGTAGATTTTAGCGGTAGACCTTTCCATTTTATTGGCATTGGCGGAATCGGAATGTCTGCACTTGCTTATGTGTTGGCAAAACGTCATTTACCTGTGTCAGGTTCGGACTTACGTCCTAATCACATGACCCATAAATTGGAAGCAATTGGTGCCCATATATTTAGTAAGCAAGAAGCAAGTAATCTTGAATTCTTTCAACCAAAGGACAAGAACGTTGAATCTAGCTTAAGTAATGAGCATCTACCGCAAGTAATATGTTCAACAGCAATTAATACAAGCAATTTGGAATACAAAGCAGCAATCGAGAAAGGTTGCCCAATTTTCCATCGAAGTGATGTACTTGCGGCGCTAATCTCTGAATATGAAAGTATTGCAGTTGCAGGAACTCACGGTAAAACGACAACTAGTAGCATGATTGGTTACATGTTACTTGAAGCAAGCCTTGACCCAACTATTTTAGTAGGTGGTGAAGTTAAAGCTTGGTCAGGTAACGCTCGACTTGGAGAAAGTCGCTATTTAGTTGCAGAGGCTGATGAATCAGATGGTTCACTCGTAAAACATTCGCCTTATATAGGTATTATTACTAATATCGAACTTGATCACCCAGACCATTACGATTCTTTAGAGCAAGTAATTGACACTTTCCAAACCTTCACTAACAGTTGTGAAATTTTAGTTGGTTGCATTGATTGTGAAACAGTGCGTGACCGTATAAAACCAACTGTAACTTACAGCCTTTTTCCCGATACAGGCGCCGATTACTATGTTACAGATGTAGACTATCGGGCGGATGGTTCGAGAGCATTAGTTTGGGAACGCGGTAAAGCTTTAGGTGTTTTGAATTTACGTTTATTATCTCGTCATAATCTTAGTAATGCTTTAGCAGCAGTAGCTGTTGGTAGAATATTAGGGTTAGAATTTGGTGAAATAGCCAAAGGTTTAGCAACGTTTGAAGGTGCTAGGCGCCGTTTTGAATTCCGAGGTGAAGTAGATGGTATCACCTTTATAGATGATTATGCTCACCACCCCAGCGAAATTCGGGCGACTTTAGCAGCAGCACGCTTACAAGCACGTCCAGGACAAAGAGTAGTAGCAATTTTCCAACCACATCGCTATAGTCGTACACTTACCTTCTTAGATGAATTTGCAGAAAGCTTCCGAAGCGCTGATTTAACGGTAATTACTGATATATATAGCGCAGGCGAGCCAAATAACGGACTAATCAGCGGCGAAAAATTAGCAGAAGAAATCAGCAAACACACCTTGCACGTTGATTATCAGCCAACCTTAGACTCAGTATACGAGTATTTGCTCAAATCCTTACGCCCTGGCGATTTAGCGCTATTTTTAGGAGCAGGAAACCTAAACTCTGTCATTCCTGAACTAATTACCGCTATGCGCCAGCCTGCACAAGCTACATCGTAAGCTATGTTAGCTATTTAAATAGAATTTTGATGCCAGAAAATTTCAGAAAATATTCTGTAGATATTCTGTAGATATTCTGTAGAAACTCTGTAATTACTCTGGCTCATAACCTATAAATAGTAGCTTTTTTTAACATACTTAATCTTAAGTATGTTCGTTAGTTGAAAATATCAACCGTATATTTACGGTATTATTGGCTTCAAAAAAAAATTTCTAAGAAGGTGAATATGACAATCTTTTCAGCAGATAAAGATATCTGCGACAGTGAGAAACTTATTGCTAGTAGTAAAAAAACGGCTCAAGTTGATAATAAAGTGATTTATTTACCTGGAACTGATTGCGTTGTAAGACCACAAGTTTCGCTGGCAGGATATACATCTTACCGTGTTGGTGGTCCAGCAGAATGGTATGTAGCACCTCGTGATATTACTGCCCTTGAAGCCAGTATTAGGTATGCTTATGAACAGTCACTCTCAGTAACAGTTTTGGGTGCTGGTTCTAATTTGTTAGTTAGCGACTGTGGTATTCCCGGTTTGGTAATTGGAACTCGCCATTTGCGTCATAGTCATTTTGAAGAAGAAACAGGTTTAGTTACAGTTGCCGCAGGTGAAGCTATTCCTGGTTTAGCTTGGCAAGCAGCAGAGCATGGTTTTCAAGGATTTGAGTGGGCTGTAGGTATTCCCGGAACTGTTGGTGGTGCAGTTGTTATGAACGCAGGCGCCCACAACGGTTGTATCGCAGATATCTTTGTTAGTGCTGAAGTTTTATGTGAAGACGGTACACTTAGAACTTTTACGAGCGAAGATTTGGGTTACACCTATCGTACATCCAAGCTTCAGGGTAGCAAAAATATTGTTACTCAGGCAACATTCCAACTTCAACCAGGCGCCGACCCCGCAGTAGTTACTGCCACCACAAAGCAGCATAAAGAACATCGTTTAAATACACAGCCATACGATAAACCTAGTTGTGGTAGCGTTTTCCGCAATCCCAAACCATATTCAGCAGGGTGGTTAATTGAGCAATCAGGTTTAAAAGGCTACCAAATAGGTAAAGCACAAGTTGCACCACGTCACGCCAACTTTATTATTAACTGTGGTGGCGCCAGTGCTTGTGACATTTTTAATCTTATTCGTCACATCCAACACAATGTTAAAGAACATTGGTCAATTGCACTAGAACCAGAAGTTAAAATGATTGGCAATTTTCAAATGGCATAATAGTCATGAGTGCTGAGTATAATAAGTTAGGAGTTACTACTCAGCACTCAGAACTTTCTACTCAGCACTATTCCACAAGTCCGTGTTTAATCGCAAAACGAACAAGTTGCGCGCGGTTATTAGTACCCGTTTTCCGAAATAAACTACTAACGTATTTTTCTATAGTACGTGGGCTAAGATGAATCTTATCGCCCATTTCCGCGTTTGAAAGTCCTTCGCTAATTAGCAAAAGTACTTCTTGTTCTCGTTTGCTTAAAGGTTCAAATAACTGGTATTTTTCTTGGGGTTGTTCTGATTGTGTATGTTGATTTGAATCGTATAACTTCTCGTTATGCTGCATACGATATTCAGACTGAATAATTTTTGAACGCTCCAATAAATTACGAATCGCAGCAGCTAACTCGTCAAGTTCAAATGGTTTAGGTAAGTACAAATCACATCCAGATTGATAACCCAAAATTCGTTCTTGGGTTTTAGTCCGTGCTGTGAGCAATATTACAGGTAATAAACGGAACATTGGTTGTTGCCGCACTCGACGCACGAGTTCATAACCATTCATTCGCGGCATTACAATATCAGTGACTATCAGGTCGGGATGGTAGCGTTCTACCATTGTTAAAGCTTGTTCGCCATCATCAGCAGCAATCACCGAGTACCCAGATAGTTCTAGAAAATCACTGATAGATAAACGAGTGCCCAAATCATCATCCACAACTAGAATTGTCAAGGGCATGGACTCTAAACCCCGACTTACAAATTCGACATCATCAGCACTATGAGTTACCACTGTTGAAAAGGAATAGTACTCCTAATTTTCATACTATGACACTATTATCTGTTGATAACTCTCTTTGAGCATATTTATAAAGAAAATATTAAATTAATAAGTTATGTAACGATAAAGATACTTTTTGTATCATTGATAAAAATCTATAGTAAGTATTAGTAATTTAGTAATGGTCAATGTTGGGTTATGCAAAGCCTCCACCCAACCTACAGGCATTTACGTGTTTTAGTAGGCCTTCACAGGCATCAACGAGTAAATCAATTACTTGGTTAAATCCTTCGGCGCCACCATAATAAGGGTCAGGGACTTCTTTAAGGGTATGTCGTGAACAGAAGTCACACATTAATTTGACTTTATGATGATAATTTGAAGAGGTATCGACGGCTAAAATATCAGCGTAATTGTCTTTATCCATAGCTAAAATCAAGTCAAAGTCTTCAAAATCAGACTTAGAAAACTGTCTAGCTCGACCTTGAAGTTTAAAGCCTAATTTTGCTTCAGCAGCAGCGCTCATGCGACGGTCGGGTGCGCTGCCAATATGGTAACTAGAAGTGCCCGCAGAATCACACACAATACTATGACTTAAACCATTCTCATTAATTAAATGGTTCATGATGTTTTCTGCTGATGGAGAGCGGCAAATGTTACCAAGGCAGACAAATAGTAGCTTGTATGTCATGAAAATTGATTTTTTATGGTTGATGGTAATGACGAGCAATGGATTGTTGTATACCCGACTTATTTTAGTCGGGTATATTAGTCAGACTAAAATCCAGGTAGTTCCAGACCGCTAGTTAATTCTTCCATCCGCTCACGCATTGTTGTTGTGGACTTGTTATAAGCGTCTTTCATCGCAGCAGTAACTAGGTCAGAGAGTACATCTGCTCCTTCATTTAAAGCATCAGGAGAAATTTCAACCCGTTTTGGTTCTTGGTTGCCGCTAACAACTACCTTAACCATACCACCACCAGCTTCGCCCTGAATGGACATTGCCTCCAACTCTTCTTGGAGTTTCTTGGCGCCTTCTTGAACTTGCTGTGCTTTTTTAAAGGCATCAGCTAATTCCTTCATTTTACCTAAACCGAATCCAAAACCTTGTCCTTTACCAGTCATAAATTGCGCGCTCCGCGTACTCTTTGAATTATCAAATCTATTTAATTATAGATGTGGTAGGTAAATTGACCAGTTTTTATACGCAAGAAACCCTTCCCCTTTAAAACCTTTGTCCAATTCCAACTTGAAGACGACTTTCACCTTGGTCATTAAAACCGTAGTCCGCACGTAGTAACCCTAAAGGAGAATCAAATCGAACACCGGCGCCATAACCAAATCCACTTCCAGGTTTACCACGTACTCCAGCAGGGTTGCCAACAACAGTATCTCCAGAACCTAAATCAGAAGCATAATCAGCAAAAAGCACACCACCTAAAGCTTGGATAATTGGAAAACGATATTCGGCAGAAGCTAATACGTAACTACGACCACTACCAACATTACCAGCGTCATATCCTCGCACGGAGGTTGGGCCACCTAATGAAAATGCTTCATATGGAGGTAAGTTACCTAATACTGTACCTGCTTGGAGATTAACGGCGAAAACTTGAGGTTGCTCACTTTTATAAAGTTGGACAGGTACGAATTGGCTGTAAGTAGCTTGAAGCTTGTTCATCGAGATATTACCGTTACCCAGAGGAACAGATTGTTCGGTGCTGAATTTGAGAATAGAACCGTTAGTAGGGTTGAGAGGATTGTCGCGACGGTCTTTTATAGCTGTCAATGAAACAGTTGCTAAGTCATCAATACCCGTTCCACTTCGAGTTAAAGAATTACCGAGTTCGTCTTTTGGGGTAATTTTGCCATCACGGTCGCGTGTACTAACACGTTCGTAGTTAAAGCCTAATGAAGTATTCCAATCATCAATCGGACGTTGAAAGCTGACGCTACCACCAACTTTGCTCTCGCGGATTCTGTCACCATTCGCTAACTTGACATCACCATTTAAAATGTCTGAAAGTCCATTTTTACGAAAAGCGTTGATTGTGTAACCAATGCGGTTGGGTTCAGTTTCACGGTAAGGACTGTTAAAAGTACTATCGAACAGTAAATCACGGCGCCCGACTTGAACATTTGCACTTAAAGTATCATTTATACCACCAACGTTCCGGTCTTGGTAGTTGACTGTGCCTAGAATCCCTTGGTCAGCGTTATAGCTTCCCCCTACATTTATCGAACGGGCACTTATTTCTTTGACTAAGTAAACTACATCGGTTTTATTTGCATCACCATCGAGTGTGACATTTACGCTTTCAAATAAACCCATCCCATATAAACGCATTACGTCTTGACGGACAATATCATCTTTAAATACGTCACCCGACTTTAACTTTAATTGTTTAGCGATGAAGTCAGTTTTTGTACGTCCAGTTACGGGTTTCCCTTTACTGTCAACTGTTTCACCCTCGTCATTTACAAACTTAAACTTGATATCACTTACTACCCCTTCGCCAACATTGACTGTTAATATACCTTGTCGGTCGGGTTGAATTGAGATAACACGCGCAAGACTGTAGTTATTATCTTTGTACCATTGGTTGATTTTTTGTACCGTTTGCCGTAAAGCTGATGGACTAATATCTTTATTAAGTTGTTCTTTGAATTGTTCGAGCGCAACTTGATATGTTAAAGCTTTGGCACCAGATAACTGTATAGACCGTACAATCAAAGGCTGTACTTGGTACACAACTCTTAATCCAGTTGCTGTACTTGTACTATTTACACGTGCGCTGCTAAATAATTGTGTATTTAATATTGCTGTAACATCTTTTTGGGTTTGAGCAATACTTGTGTCTCCCCCAACTTTAGTTTTAATAGTTTGACGAATAATATCTTGTAATTCCTGACTGGCGCCGACTATTTGTACATCAACTGCTGGCACTACTAGGTTTGGGTCTTCTGAAATAGGTACTTGTATAGGTGGTTTTACAGTTGGTGCAGGTTTTGCACTAGTTCTGACTGAAGGAACAGGAATAGGGATGGGTGCTTTTGTTTGAGTTGCTTGTATTGAAGGAACAGGAATAGGGATGGGTGCTTTTACTGTATTTGTAGTTGGCTGAGTTTTAATAACTACAGTCGAATTGTTATTAATACGACTTTGCACACTGCCAGTATTCTGGGAGAATTGTGGGGAATCATTGGTTTCTGGTTGAGCAATAGTCTCTGGTACTGCCGACAAAGTGCTTTCTATTGTTGGCACTACTACATTATTATTTGTGCTTGCAGGCGCCTTTGGGTTAGTAGGAGCAGCAATTGCTTGTTCAGAAAAATTGCCAGCAGAAACACTGGCGAGTGTAAAAATCGCAGCTTTATAAACTCGCATAAAATTTGCCTGATTTAACTGGGAGTTAGTTGTAGCGAGGTAAAGCAATGGGGACACTACTAACTTCCAGCACCCAAGAAATGCTTGTCTTCCCCATTTCTCCTCTTAACTTAATTAGACAGTTAAGTAGTGCTAAATGTTCCAATACATACACCACTTTCACTCCCTATTTCTTAAGTGATTATTAAAATATGAGTTCACAGCTACAGTTACTGGTATTGAGCAACGGTCACGGCGAGGATATAATCGCGAGTAAGGTTGTACAAGAACTACTACAGTTAGATGATTCGCCGCAAATTTCCATATTGCCGTTGGTAGGGGAAGGACATGCTTATAAAAAATTTGATATAGAGTTTATTGGTACAGTGCAAGCAATGCCCAGTGGTGGGTTTGTGTATATGGACTCGAAGCAGTTGGTGCGCGATGTTAAGGGTGGTTTGGTACAGTTAACGCTGAATCAAATTAAGACTATGAAGCAATGGGTGAAGGCACAAAAGGCTTCAGGCAAAAAAAGTGCTATCTTGGCAGTCGGTGATATTGTCCCGCTACTGTTTGGATTCTTTAGTGGTGTCAATTATGCATTTGTAGGAACTGCAAAATCTGAATATCACGTGCGCGATGAAGTAGGATTATTGAAGCGAAAAAATAAAGGTGCCTACTGGGAAAACTTTTCAGGTTCAATTTACCATCCTTGGGAACGCTGGTTAATGACGCGGCGCCGTTGTAAAGCTGTTTTTCCTAGAGACTCATTAACAACAGAGATTTTGCAAAAAATGGGTGTAAGAGCATTCGGCTTAGGCAACCCAATGATGGACGGACTAGAACCGTCGTTCCCTACATACCGTACTTACAGTATTGACGCAGAACATAAAGAAATAATTCGTCCCTTAGTCGTGACATTATTACCTGGTTCGCGCGCTCCCGAAGCATATGCAAACTGGGAGCAAATCATGATTGGTGTATCTTCGTTATTGGAAATAATGCGTGCTACAGATACAGCCACACATACTTCTAGAAGCTTGGTACTATTAGGCGCCATTACTCCAAGTCTCGATTGTAATATTTTCTCTAATACTCTGACTTCACAGGGTTGGCGCCAAATTTCATTAGAAGAACTACCTTTCAAATTTTCTGATAATAAAGCCTTGACATTCAAACACAAAAATGCATACTTTGTCTTCACACAAAACGCTTATAACGACTGCTTGCATATGGCTGATATGGCAATAGCAATGGCAGGAACAGCAACAGAACAATTTATTGGGTTAGGCAAACCAGCATTTACAATTCCAGGTCAGGGTCCACAATTTACAAAAGCATTCGCCGAAGCCCAAAGTCGGCTTTTAGGAGATTCAATCATCTTAGTCGAACAGGCTGCTGATATTGGTAAACAAGTGCAACACTTCTTCGCTTACCCTGACAAATTGCACGTAATTGCTGAAAATGGTTTAAGAAGAATGGGTAGAGCAGGCGCCGCGCAACGTATCGCCCAATGTATCATAGACAAATTAGGTTAGTGATCTAGAGTCGTTACATGTAACGTCTTTATGACGGCACCATTCTTCCAAATAGAAGACACTTAAAAAACTAATACTATTACCGTTCTCATTACCACGGTAAAACTACTGAAACGTACTGATATCTTTGTCAAAGACTTCAGGATTTACCCGGAAGATTTTTCCAGAAATATCATGATAACTTACACATTAGCGTTCCTCTGCTATCGAGGGCGGTTGCAGTCCGTCCTCCAGCAGTTTTTTTCCAGTTTAGCTCACGAAGCGAGCAACTGCCCTATTTTCATGCGGAATTTGCATTATTAGATAATTATAGGCGCCAAGTTTTATATTAATTATCATCTATTACAGTCTTCTCGAATTAATTCTGTGCTATCAAGCCATTTCTGATTCGAGCTTCGGCTTTTACGGCGTATTGTGTACTCTGTGTCTCTGTAGTAAAAAATACATTACTGCACAGGCATCCTTGCCTGTGCTACAAGATTATGGTTGTTGGACGGTGATTATTTCGCTGCTGGATATTTTAGCTTGACGTGCTGGACTTGGCGCCAGTTCGGTTGGTGAGGCTGTAGCTACTCCCCATTCTGTTGTTTTTTTGGTAAGAAATGTATCTTGCTCTTTGCGGTATTTAACTAAGTCTCCGCTTTTATTCATTATTGCAAACCATACTGTGCCTTGGTTTTGTGTTGGTAATGCTCCAACTAGGGCACTGACAGTATCCAAACTACCTGATTTGACTACAGAGAATTTGGGAATTTTTCGCTGTTCTAATACTCCTTTATCTTGTCCTATGACTGTAAATACATCGGCAACTGTCATGTTGTATTGTTGAAGATGTTTTTCTATGGCTCGGAACATTCCTACTGCTGCACGTGGTGATATTCTATTTTCGTAGGTTAAACCGGAACCGTTGATCAGATAAATTTCGTTTTGTGGTACTTCTGCTGAAGAAGCTGCTTTTTGTGATACTACTGAGGCGCCTCCTACTGCATCAGCAAACATGTCAGCCATTGCGTTGTTGCTATAATTGTTCATTTTTTTGAGTAATTCAGCAACGGGATAAGAGTTATGACGTACTAATAATTTGAAGTCTTTCGGTAGTGTTGCATCTGTTTTGACTTTACCGTTGATTATTAGTTGGGGTTTTGCTGTACCTGCTGGTAGCGTTGCGTATATATTGTTAACCTGACGATTCCAAAGACGACTGTTTAAAGCTGTTTGAAATAATCTTCCGACTGTATCTGAACTACGGCTAAAGTTCATATAGAACTTATCGACAAGTACTAAATTACCAGTTACTCGCTTAATACCCATTTGATTAAGGGTATTACCCACACCAATAGCTTCTTCCCAAACAAAAAACGGGTCTTGACCCCCTTGAACTATTAAGTCACCCTTTAAAACACCATTTTCAATTGTTCCATTTGTACCAATTTGCGTTACAAATACATGGTCGGGACCAAAAGTCTTTAATGTTGCCAGTGTTGTGGCTACTTTAGATATAGAAGCAGCGGTAATTGGGACGGTTCCTTGATGATTTGCTAAAAGCTTATCACCCGATTGCATCCAAACTCCATGCGTTTGTTGACTGGAACCCAGTGGTGCTATGGATTTTAGATATTGCTCAACTTTTGCAGTTGTCGCTGGGTCAGGCTTTTCTGGTGCTACTATTAAGGGTATTGGTTTTTTAATTGGCGCCACTGCATTGACAACGCCATTTAATGCTGAAGATGCATTCGATTCCGAGTTAGAGGAACATCCACTTACAAGTGCGAGTAAGCTACAAGACAGCACTGTAGTAAAACAAAGGATTTTTTGCATGATTACTGAGTTGGTGGACTCTGGCAATATTTGAAATCGCAAAGTCAACGAAACACTCTAATTAACTTTGCAGTCAAGGAAAAATCATACTCTGTAACGGAATAATATTTCAAAAAATTATTTCAAAAAATTATTTCAAAAAATTGTTTTTTTATAGGAGAGACCGAATTAATTCGGTCTCTACGAGTATCAACTTTTACCATGTAATGTGTCGCAGCGCTGCATTTGGTCAATAAATACCCACCCCTGAGTACCATCAGCTAATCTAACTTGAACGAAGTCGCCTTTTACCTGCATAAATAAGACTTTTTCGCCAGGATTTAATTGCTTAATGGCGCCAACTTCGGTTTGCGGTTCGGGACGAAGTTTGGCAGCATAATTACCTCCCGTAGGAGTAATGACTCTACAGAGCTTTGGTTGCTGTGAAATAAAACTTTGCTCAGAATAATTTTTGCCTGCACTACCTGTTTGAAGGCAAACTAAACCACCAATTGTACTAATAGCAGCAGCCATACTCATCCCTAATATCAAGGGTTTTCGCTTTGGTGCTGAAATAACTGCTGGGTTAGATGCGGAAGCTCCACTGCGGTGCGAGTAAACAAGTTTTTGCGGTGGTGCTGTTTTGGTTATTGGTTCTGATACTGGTTGACTCGATATTTCAGGTGTATGAGAAATACCATTATTAGTTCTTTGTGTCGTTTGTGTCGTTTGTGAAATATCTACATTTGAAGGTCTAACTGGTTCTTCGTTTGGGACTTGTTTGACAGTAATAGCGCTTACCTTCAATTGTTGTCTACCTAAACGGATGTTACTTTTATTCGCTAATGGCATTTCGCCTGCTAATAGCAAGTTTCCATCGACAATTGGGGGATTTTGCTGGCGTAAGTTTCGCAGGTAAAATTTTTGCTTTACTGTGTTGAAAAATATTTCAGCGTGCAACCCAGACACAGAAACATCGGGTATAACCACATCACACAATTGGGGGTCGCGTCCAATCCGAATTCGACCCTGATTTTTGCTTTCGCGATTTTCTTCAATTGTACAACTTTTTAGTTCTCCATTTTCATACCACGAGAGCGTTAACTCATGCAAATCATGAGTTTGTGGTGTGAAAGAAGGCGCCTTTATTGTAACAGTTGGCGCTTCAACGAGGTTTCGTAACTCTTGAAGTGCATCTTTTACTTCTTGTACCGTTTGGTAACGGTCTTTGAAGTGATAGCGAGTCATTTTGTCTAATACTGCAGCTACACCAGGTGTGACAGGGACTAAATGTTGCCATAAAGTTTCCCCTGTGTTTGGGTCGTCTTGTAAAGAGCGGGGATTCACTCCTGTTAATGCTTGAATCCCCATCATTCCTAAAGCATAAACATCACTACTAGGACGTGGCAAACGTCGAATTTGCTCGGAAGGCATATAGCCAGGAGTCCCTACAGTTATAGTTACTCGCTGCTGATGTGATGCCACTGCTGTTGAACGTATTTGCTTAATGGCGCCGAAATCAATCAAAACTAATTTTTGATCTGATGCACGACGAATAATATTATCAGGCTTGATATCACGATGTATCACACCTTGTGAGTGGACTACTTCAAGAATATTTAATAGTTCAAGAAGCATAGACAACACTTGCCCCTCAGTCCACCTGACCCCAGGAATTAATTCATGACTAAGAGTGTGTCCAATAATTAACTCAAGAATCAGGTAAAATTCTTGATTTTCTTCAAAAAAAGCTAACAATCGAGGTATTTGGTCAAAAGTTCCCAACTGCTGAAGACAAGAAGCTTCACGGTGAAATAATTTCCTCGATGTTTCTAAAACTTGGGGGTCGGTACATGAAGGTTTGAGATGCTTGAGGACACACTGCGGATGACCGGGTAGGTGAATATCCTCAACAATATAGGTCTGTCCAAATCCTCCCTCACCCAACACTTTAATAACCCTGTAATGCCCTGCGAGTAACTGACCTATCATGTGTAAGTAGCGTGACTATCGTAAATATTACTGTAGTTAATAAACCGTCAATTCATTATAAACCTACTTTTTGCGTCCCTGACTGCCCCTTTAATTTCAAGGCGCCGTATCAGAACGACGTTTGTGCGAATTTAATCGTGAATTTTAAGATGACGGTTAAATTTCATTAATTAACAGGCGTTTTGTGGTGCGTGTTTTGAGGTCGCATCTCACATTCATAAATTGCGTGCGTAGATACATTAATAGTAGATACATTAATAAAAGTGCCTGGTTAGTCAATCAATAACAAATCTGACCATCCACTGTTGCCAGTTTGGCAGCTTTTACAAAATTTTATATGAGTCATAAAAATCGTATCACCTACTACATTAATTAAACATGCTTAAAACTGTAGCAGCATACATTAAAATTGAAAAGTTTTATTTGTATAAAAATAAAATATTTGTCTACAAATAACTGTAAAATTCAGTATTTCATAAGTTCTACTAATTACCAAAAATTCTTACGGGGCAACGCAGTAGTATCCGTCTTACATTTTTATAATCGTTTATGAGAATACAGTAATAAATACACCCTTATAAAGCCACAAGTTTAATAATATGTTACTCAATGTAAATTAAGCTGGTTCGGCGCCTAATTTATACATAGTTTGTAAAAGATGTTCGGCTTGTATTTCGTCGCCTAAGTCTTTATAAATTTGGTATGCTTGACGGTAGTGATGAATTGCATCACGATGTTGACGTAGTTTTTGGAAAACGGCGCCAAGTACAAACTCAACTTTGGCCCTTTCAGCATTAATTTTGAGTTCAGAAGCAAGAATTGACGCAGTGCGTAAAAAACCTATCGCTTTTGCGTACATGCGTTCGCGGTAATATATAGTACCAATATTAAAAAATAGTTGCAGTTGACTTTGCTTGGCGCCGATTTGCTCTAAAATAGAAAGCGACTGCTGATAATAAGTTAAAGCTTTATTTGTATTACCCATATTCTGGTATGTAATGGCAATTCTAGATAAAGCAGCAGCCTCACCATATCGATTGCCAATTTCACGACTAATATCTAAAGATTCTAAATTGTATTTAATTGCTTGCTCAAACTGACTAGTTTGACTGCAAACATCGCTTAATCCCTGTAAAATGGCGCTTTTAACACGTTTTTCACCAATCGAGTAAGAAATGGATAGTGCTTTTATTAAAAAATCTTTTGCCTTCACATATAAGTTTTGCCCTTTATAAGCTTGTCCCAGACTATGAAGACTAACCATCATTAAATCTTTATTATCGTTCTCGTGAGCAATAGCGTATGCTTCAGAGCAAAAACCGATGGCCATTTCCCAAGCACGCAGTTGGAGGTAAACACTACCAAGGTTAACGAGTGAATCACCAATACCCTTAGTGTCTTTTAGCTGACGTGCGATAGAAAGTGCTTTTTGCTCATATTCTAAAGACTTTTGAAAATCTCCCAAAAACTGATAAGCGTTAGCTAGAGACGAAAGCGCGCTTTTTTCCCAGTTGCGTTCATTCATTTCGCAAGCAATAGTTAGCTGAAGTCGGAAGCACTCAATTGCTTTTTGATACTGCCCTAGGTTTTGGTAGCTTGTACCTTCTCCCCAAAATCCTGCGATTTGGAGTACGCGATTTCCCGTCTCACGTGTTATTTGTATCAAACGTGAAAAATAATTAATTGACTCATTAAACTTGCTTAACTGACGAAAGCAATTTGCTGTGTTATATAAGGAAACTTCTTGCTGACTTTTATCGTCTAGGTGTACAGCAATTTTTAAAATGTGCCGATGGTATTCAAGTGCTTTGGCAAACTCAAATGAGCTTTCATGGGCAGCAGCGAATTGACTCAAGCAGTGTATTCGCGCTTTGTCGTCTTGAAACTGCCAGTTAGTAGGCATTTCGACCATGTTTAAAAGTTTCGGTTGAGAATCTTGAGTCATTAGTAGATGTATGTGTGTAGGATTTACATGGAGTCTAAACAGATAAACAGATAAAACTGACAAATATATCTCAATATATTGCTATGCAGTCAGAAAACGTTTTAGTTATAAATCACTAGTTTACCTCATGTTCGTTTTACTATCGTATGCAATACAACGTTTTTAATGTTGTATATAAAACATTTGCACTCATCAGTCAGAGTAATGTATTAACAACAACATTCGTGCGCTTACAGCATAGAAGTAAGTTAAGTACAAATATATTTTAGTTAGCGTATTCTTACATCCTCCACTATAAATATCTATGCTGGGTAAAAAACAGCACTTTATTTAAAGTTCCACTCATGTACGCAGGTCTATGAAGCAATAATAATTATCTTTCTCTCAAGTCATAGGAGGGTAATGTCCCCTCACTCATTTATAAAAGCAGCGCGCGACTATAAAAATTGTAATAATTACTATTTTTTCGTAAAGACTTAGTAAAGTGAAAATGCTTATCCATCAGTCTGGAAGCGTCATATAACGCAGTGAGTAAAATTAATTAAAAATCATCACTAAATTAATTTCAGTAGAATTGTATAATTTATGACTTGCACTTATATCAAATAATCAGCGACAATTTAATAGTTTAAGAGAAACTAGAAACCCGATTTCTATCTATAAAGAAACCGGGTTTCTTAAGTTTATTATAAAACTTCCATCATACTTTATGAATAAGTTACAAAGGGAGCGTAAAGACGACGAGACAGTGCTATTGATTAATCAACTCAAGTATGGAGTTTGGTTACTAGGTGTTACAGCTTGGTTATTTGCTATAGTAGAAAGAATAATAGCAGTAGCTGCTTGTACATATTTTAGTAAAGAAATTTTTCAAACATTAATTATTTGTTTATTTTTAATTACATGGTTGTATTTACAGCCAGAAACTAATCAGGCGCCTGTGAGTTTACGTTCATCGCATATAATTAGCCAAGAGTATATTTTGCCGTATCCTTATTTATGTCAGATATATCACTTACTCAATTTAAAGCATTTAGAAACAATTCATAACTTTAGCCTTAATAACCTGAAGATAAATAGCATAACTCAGGTACAGACAACAAGCCAAGGTGGAATTATAAAGTTTCAAACAAGTTTAGACTCACCAATAAACGCATTAAGGATGTGGCGTTCTAAAAGCGTAGAAGTTGATTTAATACTGCATAACCCTTATACTGTCGAACTGAGTATTCCAGTTTACAACCAAAAGCGTATGGTTGTATTATTCAACGTCTTACCATTGACAAAAAACGAGCATTACTTCTTTATTGATATTTATGGGGACTTACAGTGGTGGATAAAGCCATTGATGAAAGTACTTTTACACTTCGCTGCTGCAATTACGCTTTTTGAAGACTTGCCTTATTTGCGTGCATTGTCAGAGCGTAATATTGAGAATTTATTCCACAGTCACAAATCCTCAAGCCATGAAACTATGTATCTATATAACCGATACATAGAATTATGTAACACCTAGGGAACGGCGCTTAATCAGCTTCTGCATGAATACACAAACCTTGCGGATGGTTTCCTAATCCTATCTAACGAACCGCAAAGTACGCGAAGGGCGCAAAGGAAGAAATAAGAGAAGAGAACACCCCAAAACTAATGACACAGACTACTAGTTTACCCGCAGTTAATGTTAGGCGGTTGTTAATTGTGTTACCACACCCGCTAAAACTGCCCTCTCATGGGTAGGTATTTTGAATTTGGTCGTTTTTTGTCTATTTCAGCGGGCGCCCAAATCCTGAAACAACGAAATCTCGTTCAGCTATTGAGAGTTTTCTCAACTATTTTTGAGATAAAAAAAACCTACCCTTGAAAGGAGGTTTGGAGAGGGGTTTTTTATCAATAATATCTGCCTAAGACTTAACCCAATTCACGGGCAAGGATGCCTGTGTCACAATTCCACAATTCTACAATTCCACAATTAATGATGGTGGTGATGATGCTGATGTGCTGCTAGTTGAGGGTTTACGCTTACAGCTTCGGTTGCTAGTAACTCACCAATATTTTTATCTGCCCAATGTGCGACCATTGCTAAGAAGTCATCATTATCATTTACACAAGCCATTTGGATATAGTTTACATTTTTGTGCTTTTTCTCCAATGCGTGGATGATATGGTGAACGTCTAATAGTGTTTCATGGTTTTCGGTTGCAAACCCGATAGGCATAAATACTATAGCTTTGGCGCCGAGTTGAATCAAGTTTTTAGCAGCTTGGTCAGCACTAGGTTGTGTCCAATCAATCAAAGGTGTATCGTGATTGAGCCAACCAACAGATATTAATGGATAACGGTTGATTAACTTATCGCGAACTAAATCGTACAGTATTTGACTTTCGGTAATTCCAGAAGTAAAACCTTTGGCTTTATGAGGACAACCGTGGTTCATCAACACAATGCCAATTTCTGAAGGTAAGTAAGCTGTACTTAAATCGGAGTGAATTTTATCTTCGACTAAGCGCGCCATTAAATCAATATATTCAGGTTCGTTATAAAACGAAGGAATATACCGCAAACCTTTTACCCAATGTTCTTCTTGAGTATCTGTAAGTTCAGCTAAAGCTTTGTTAACTTGTTCAATTGCAATACCACTGGTAAAAATTGAATCAACTACCAGTAAAGGGTAAATGAGAATTTTGTCAAATCCTTGACTTTTGATTTCGGCTAAAACTTGATTTGGTAAGAAAGGAGCGCAAAAGTTAAACGCTTTAAAGACTTGGACGCCATTACCCCAATGAGATTGTAAGTGCTTTTCTATACCTGCACGTTGCTGTTCAAATATTGCGTTATGAGGTGAAATAAAATTATGGTGCTGGTGTCCCCACTCATGCAGGTCAAACATTGCTAAGAGTTTAGCCAAAGGTGGATAAATCCAAGTAGGGACAGGTGCAAATTTTGCTGTCAGTAAATTTAAAGCTTGTTCGTTATAATTTGCAAAATCTTCGTAGCTTTCGACTTCTCCATAACCCATAAGTAATACAGCTACTCGCTGTTCTTTGGGTAGATGCTCATGTGCATGCTGTAACTTTTCGGGTGTTGCAACCACTATCGTTTCCTCAATGCTATCTGTGTTAAGAATCGGTGTGATGCCCGTATTCTTTTATTCACTCATATAATATTATCCTATCCAGGGGGATGGCACAGGAAATACATCATTAGTAATATTTATATAGATATACTCTTCGCAATCTCGCTCTAATGGAAGATGTAAAAGTAATTAAAATTATTATTTTATTTACCACAGACACACGGAGAACGCAGAGTCAGAGAGGTTTTGAAGTTTGAGTATTATTATTTGTCCAGGAATCCATCACCCAGCTTTAACTGAAAAGTTTGTTGCTTGTTTATATGACAAAATTACAAGTACAGCTAATATAAATTTACTAACAGTCCCAGCAGATGGAATTTTGCTTTTGTCAGGACTTCATATTTTCGAGTTTTTGCGTCATCGGTTAAAAAGTAATCTCGAATCTCCAGTTATATTTATTGGTTTCAGTGCTGGTGTAGTTGGCGCCATTGCGGCAGCACATCTATGGCAGATACAATCTGGTAAAGTCGAAGCATTTATAGCTATAGATGGATGGGGAGTCCCTCTACTTGGTGATTTTCCTATTTACCGAATGAGTCATGATTATTTTACTCACTGGAGTTCTTTACTTCTGGGTTCCGGTCAATACAACTTTTACGCAGACCCTCCTGTAGAGCATTTACAAATTTGGAAAAATCCCCAAGCTGTACAAGGTTGGTTGGTTGACTCAAGGATTAACCCCCCATGTCAACAGCGACTAAGTGCGGTTGAATTTCTATATGAGGTGATTTTGACAAAAGAAATAGGCTTTCCTCTGGTCAGGTCTTAATGAGAAAACCTGGTTTCGCTGCACCCAACCTACACAGTGTTATGCAGTCACTATCCGTTACATCCGTTACATCCGTTGCCAAATTCCCATTAACTCATGACAAATAGGACTGACTAATGAGTTAAATTACATTAAAATGATAAGTTAAATACAAAAAATTAAACTAATTTAGCCATTTGCGTGAGGTTTAGTCAGTGCGCGCGCGTACCCCAATCAGCCAACCCCAGTCTGTTGAACAGTCTCAGTCGAGCGTTGTTAAGATTTCTAAAGTAGTCAAGCCGCAACGAGTATCTGGCGGTTTCGCACTTCTTGACAGTTTGCAACGCCACAATGTTGATTATATTTTTGGTTATCCCGGTGGTGCAATTCTACCAATTTACGACGATTTGTACAAAGTAGAAGCTGCTGGAAGTACTATAAAGCATATTTTAGTTAGACACGAACAAGGCGCCGCTCATGCAGCGGATGGTTATGCTCGTGCTACAGGTAAAGTGGGAGTGTGTTTTGGCACTTCGGGACCAGGCGCCACAAACCTAGTAACAGGTATTGCAACGGCGTACATGGATTCTATCCCAATGGTAGTAGTAACTGGACAGGTATCACGTGCGGCAATTGGTACTGATGCGTTTCAGGAAACTGATATATATGGAATTACGTTACCAATAGTTAAACACTCATATATTATTCGTGATACTGCTGATATTGCGCGCATTGTCGCCGAAGCTTTTTATATAGCTAGTACAGGTAGACCTGGTCCTGTATTAATTGACGTTCCTAAAGATGTAGCGTTAGAAGAGTTTGATTACACTCCTGTTGACCCAGGTAATGTTAATCTACCGGGTTATCGTCCGACTGTAAAAGGTAATCCTCGTCAAATTAGTGCAGCAATACATCTAATTCGTTCTAGTCGGCGCCCTCTACTATATATCGGTGGTGGTGCAATATCATCGAGTTCGCACGAAGAAGTTCTTCAGCTCGCTGAGTTATTCAATATTCCCGTTACTACAACATTGATGGGTATCGGTGCCTTCGATGAGCATCACCCCTTAGCGTTGGGTATGCTGGGAATGCACGGTACTGCGTATGCTAACTTTGCTGTTACAGATTGCGATTTGTTGATTTGCGTCGGCGCCCGTTTTGATGACCGGGTAACTGGTAAACTTGACGAGTTTGCATCGCGTGCGAAAGTAATTCATATCGACATCGACCCAGCAGAAGTTGGTAAAAACCGCGTTCCCGAAGTTCCCATCGTCGGTGATGTTCGCACCGTTTTGAAAGAATTACTCAGACGCTGTAAGGAATTGGGTATTACTAACACCCCCAACCAAACCCAAGAATGGTTGAACCTGATTAGTAAATGGAAAGAAGATTATCCTTTAGCAGCTCCCCAATATGCAGATAGTATCTCACCACAATCTGTAATCGTTGAAGTCGCTAGTCAAGCACCTGATGCTTTCTACACAACCGACGTTGGACAGCATCAAATGTGGGCAGCACAGTTCTTGAAAAATGGCCCACGTCGTTGGATTTCTAGCGCTGGTTTAGGAACAATGGGTTTTGGAGTCCCTGCTGCAATGGGCGCCAAAGCAGCTTTCCCCAACGAAGATGTTATTTGTATAAGTGGTGATGCCAGCTTCCAAATGTGTTTACAAGAACTTGGTACTTTATCACAATATAACTTAAATGTCAAGACTATTATTTTAAATAATGGTTGGCAAGGAATGGTGCGTCAATGGCAGCAAGCATTCTACGGTGAGCGCTACTCTTCCTCAAATATGGAAGTAGGAATGCCCGATATTATATTGCTGTGCCAAGCATATGGCATCAAAGGCATGGTAGTAAACAAGCCTGAAGAATTAAAAGATGCTATCGCCGAAATGCTCGCGCACGATGGTCCAGTAGTTATGGACGTTCGCGTTACTAAAGACGAGAACTGTTATCCAATGGTGGGACCAGGAAAGAGCAACGCGCAAATGGTTGGTTTACCAAAAGTGGCGCCGAAGGTAGATATTCAACCCGTATTTTGTAGTAACTGCGGCGCCAAAAACATACCTGACAATAACTTCTGCCCTGAATGCGGCACTAAGCTGTAACTTACTCTTGTGGAGCGGGCATCCTTGCCCGCCCTAAAACATGTGACGGGCAATATGGGCGCTCATCCCACAAGATGATTTACTTAATTTTTGGAAATCTTTAGTCGATACCATAAATATAAAGCGTCATAATATAGGAAAACCTGGCTCTCCAAAAATTATGAACATCCAACTTAAACCTGAAGATGAGTGGGAAAAAGGTTATCAAAATTGGGTTGAAGAAGCTCGTCATAAAGTAGAAGTTGCTGCCGAACAGTTAGATAGAGGTGAAGGTATTGATGGGGAAGTTGTAGTTGCGCGGCTGCGAGATAAACTACGTAAAGCCAAAGAAAATCAAGCATGAAACAGCACACTAGCTGCCTAATTTTTAGTATAGCTTTTTACCATAGAGGCACAGAACACGCAGAGAGAAACCTTTTAGGGTACGGCGCCTGCAAGAGCAAAAATATTATTTTTTGTATAAAAACAACTTGAATTCTATCTATCTTCATTGTTATTAACATGGCAGGAGATACAAAAAACAAACACATGATAGAATCACAAGTTGTTATTGGTATATTTTCTACTGCTCAAAATGCAGAATCTGTTGTTAAGGCACTGGTAGAAATAGGATGTTTCCAGCCAGAACTGTTTTTTATAGTGACTGATGATGTTCGGCGCCACTTGGTAATAATGTCTGATTCTTTAGAATTAGTTAAGAGTGCAAAAGTTTTTCTTCAAGGTCGAGTTCCTTCTAAAGAGAGCGCAGAAAACGAACTGCTCCGTGGAACACAAAAAGCAGTCATCGCATCAGCTATATAAAAAAATTTAGATTTCCTTTAGATTTCCGATTTCTTTAAGAGTCGGGAATTTGAATAGCTTAGTTATTAATTTTTGGTAAACCGATGATGCGTTCAACTTGAACTGATATGTCAGGAAAAGCTAAAGGAGTAACGGCGCCTGTAGTTAATGTCAGTTCGGTTGTGTATTGCTTATTTTTTATATCTCGAAATACTTTCAACTCATTATTTTTGAGATTGGCAACCCAATATTCAGGAATACTAGCTTCTGCATAAACATCTTTTTTATCGCCTAAGTCTTTATTAAGAGTAGCGTTAGAAATTTCAATAATCCAAAAAATATCTTCTGGGTAGGGATGATGTTGTAAGTAGACTTCACCTAAAGGTCTAACAATAGCTATATCAGGAGCGGGTTCAGAGTTGTTGGGAAGAGTTATCGGTTTAGCATCACGTATTTTTACCCGCTCTCCAAGCAGTAACCGAAGATAGTCCGCAGTTTCAGTATTGTAGTAAGCGTGGGGTTCTCGTTCTGGAGCCATAACAATAATGTCGCCGCGCAATAGTTCAACGTGCTGGTCGTCAAAGATACCTGCTTCTATTGCTTGGTGATAACGCTGAATTGTCCATTTATAGGTAGTTATAGTCATAATACTTTATGAAGGCATTTGCTCTACCATTTAGATAAAAGTCTAGTTTGATTTTAGATTATTCAACAACTTAGTTAGAAATAGGCACATTCTTAAATGCTGCTGTATCAGGAACAAATATATCTAAGTTATTAATACCATCTGGCACCCGTAACCAAACGTAAGCGTCAGCAGAAGAATTAGGACGCAGTTGGAATAAAGAAACGGTGCCAGTTGATCGACTTGCATTAACTCCCTTGTAAGTTTCGCTTGTATCAGGATTACGTGCAGTTGTATTACTAACTAATATAACGTCAGTTGCTTGAGCTGCATTTTCTGGTGCAGTGCGGCGAATTCGCATTTGTACG
Organism: Calothrix sp. PCC 7103; assembly: GCF_000331305.1. Lineage (GTDB taxonomy): Bacteria > Cyanobacteriota > Cyanobacteriia > Cyanobacteriales > Nostocaceae > Dulcicalothrix. The sequence continues at coordinate 5,416,542 of NZ_KB217478.1, forward strand.
TTTACAACATCACGGTTTCCACTTTCAGGGTCTTTAATTCGCTTTACAGAAAGTAATTCTACTCTTCCTTTATTACCGAAAGCAGGTTGAACAAATTCACCTGGCTGAATACTCTTTGTTGCAGTTGAAGTTGAAGTTGGTGTTGTGGTTTGAGGTGAAGCAACTGGGGTTTCTACGCTTGCTGGCGCCTGAGTTGGAGTGCTAGGATTTGGGACAGTAGTATTACTTACTGCTTCCTTAGAACTCAGTGTTTGTTGAAACGTGTAAACTTGATAAGCCGCAAAACCGCTACATATCAAAGCTAAAGTCGAGAGAATAACCGCCAAACTAGACAAAAACGTATTCATATAAGACCCCCTGTAAATTTAAAGCTGTAAAACAGGTAGATTTTATTACAAGTATGTAACAGCACACTGTTAACTCAAGCTCTTTTATATACATAAATACAAATTAAACGCTATTAAATTAAGCGGACAAGCCTGTGGTATCGCCGAAAATAACTGCAAAAGCTAACACCTGCTCATCCGGGATACCTAAATTGGCGTTTCCAGCTTCCTGTACTGTTAAAACATCATGTCCCATTGTCCTGAGTAGTTCGCTCACTATCTTGGGAAACTGCTCATCACTATATAAACGCACCACTCGTTAAGCAACCTCATTAGCGTGAATAACTGCTACAATTTCTTGTGGGTAGGCATCCGCATACGCCCAAGCATTAACTAAATCACCTGCACTAATATGAGGATAGTCTTGTAATAATTGAGCTTCACTGATGCCAAGACGACGCGCTTCAACCAATATCCAGACAGCTATGCGAGTTCCAGCAATACAAGCTTCTCCACCGCAAACACCAGGAGTTTTGCTTATACCTTTGGCGCCAATTTCAATGCTTTGATTTAGGCTTTGCATAATTGCTGCTTTTTCGGTTGCAGATAATGCGAGAATTTGATTTTCTCGTTCTTTGAGAGTCATATAATACTAAGACTGATTTGGGCTTAGTTTGATTGTAGCTAAATGCTTAAGGTGAAATTTACCAAAAACACAATCTAATTATAATGGTGTCTTCAAGTTATTTGTTGTAAACATCACCTATGTGGAAATTGCTGGCTTTATTGATATTAGTAATAAATTTTCCATATTGATTTATAACATCAGCAATTTTGTTAATTTTCTGCGCTGCCTATATTTCTGTCAAACTCAGTATAATCTGTGGTATTCTAGCAATTTGTTCACAAGGGCAAGCAATTAATTGTTCAACTGGTTCTATTTGAAAGCTTGCAAATAAATCGTTGTTTACGGATAGTTCCTCAAACTTGACTGTATCCTGCTTAACCAGCAATTCAAACTTTCTAGTATTGCTGCACGTAAATAAGAGGGTGTTGATTAACGGTGATAATTTGTTGTCTTGCGCTAACGCTACTCTAGCAAGGGAAGTGACTGTCTGCCCTAGTAATGCTTGAAACTGTCCTTTTAACTCTACCCATGCTAATTAACGGAATTGGTTGAGGATAAGTATCGAGTTTGAGAAGAATACTATAATGATAATTGAGATAACGAGTAAAGCCAACCCTTTCAACTGCACACTTCTAAAATTTGTGGCGCCGAAACAACCCTATTTTCTTTCGGTGTAAGTAGAATATTAGTATTTGTTGGGATAATTTAAAAATGAAATTAGCAGAGGTACTGTCAGGTCATTTAACATGAAATCCTCGGCGCCGTTCTGCGCTTATATTATCTCCTATTTTAATCGCGTTTCCTCACCCAGGCACCGCAATACTATACTTTAATATCTGTACTACTTTCATAAGACCACTCACTACCTGGACCTAAAGTAAGAACATTTCCATCTGGTGCAAATAGCATCCAATGCTCGTACTCTTCAGAATGCACTGAGAACAGTTTCAGTATAAATTCATTTTCAAAGGTAAAAACTGTATCCCAAATAGGTGGCTGTATTTCAAGAAATTGTAACGTAAGCCCTTCTAAACGCATAATTGCTGATTGTATTTTACTTCGCTCATCTTCGGAAGCTACTAGAACTTTACCTGCTTCTTCTAAGCGCCATGCACAACAATAGACCCATAAATGCCATTCTCCGTAAACTGTTCCATGTTTCTCTGGTAATGGTTTACCAAACTCTAATGTTAGAAAGCTACCAACTCCTAGAGAGACATTCCACGCTTTTTGTCCTAACAATGAATTAAATTTTGACTTGATTTTATCAATGTTCATTTTGATACAAGAGTATTTTGGGAATACACGAAAAGATTCTCATTTTGGGGTTTTTGTGATAAATATAACCAGTAGACTTCCGGCGCCATTCAATGCCCCAAAAGAAACATTGGGGGGACTTTGTGCGTCTGCGTTGTCTTACTGATAGTTAAATATATTTTATTCTGAAGTAATTTTTATGTCTAAAGGTGTTCGCACAATTCTACTGTTATTACTCGGCGCCCAATTAAATACTGTTCCTGTTGCCCAAGCGCAAACAGCAACTCCAACTCCAACTCCTAGAACTATTTGTCCAGCGCAACTTGCATCTAATCTTGATACTGTTATTAACCGTCCGTTGTTTAGTCGGGTGCGGTGGGGTTTGTTGGTGCAAACTTTGAATGGGCAAACACTATATAACCGTGATGCGAATAAATACTTTACTCCTGCTTCTAATACTAAGCTACTAACTACGGCTGCGGCTTTACAACAGTTAGGCACCAATTTTAGAATTCGCACTTCAGTTTATCAAGAAGCGAATGGTGTATTGCGAGTTGTAGGCAGAGGAGACCCAAGTATTACAGATGCACAGTTAACAGCTTTAGCGAAACAACTCAAAGCTAAAGGTATTACTAGAATTAATAAGTTAATTGCTGATGATAGTTATATTCAAGGTGATGTTGTTGTACTTAGCTGGCAATGGGAAGATGTACAGTCAGACTACGGCGCCGCTTTTGGTAGTTTTGTAGTCAATGAAAATGCATTTACTATTAGGCTGACACCGCAAGCTGTAGGCAGACCACTACAAATCAACTGGGCAGACCCAAATGAAGCAAGGGTATGGCGACTACTTAACCTGTCAGTAACAGCAGCAAACAACCAAGCAACAGACCTTAGTGTGACTCGCGACTTATCAGGAAATATACTCAAAATTCAGGGACAACTTGCTGCGAATGCTAGCCCATTTGCTGTAACCTTACCAGTCGTTGACCCTAATTACTTCTTTTTACGTCGCTTTCGTACAGCTTTGGCTTCAGAAGGTATTACTTTAAATGAAACAGCTGTAGAAGCACGTGGCGCCACAACTACCGAAGTTGCAGCTATTCAGTCACCGACTTTGGGAGAGTTAGCAGCAAAAACAAATGTAGACAGTAATAATTTATATGCAGAGTCTTTATTGAATGCATTAGCTGTTAGACAAACCCGAAAACCAGGACAAACTACATCAGCTTTGGGGTTAGAGGTTCTCAAAACAACTTTAACGCAACTTCGAGTTAACCCAACGAGTTACTTCATCGTTGATGGTTCAGGTTTATCACGCAAAAACTTAATTAGTCCCGAAGCATTAGTACAGGTATTACAAGGAATGGCAAAGGCGCCGACTGCATCTGTATTTCGTGCATCATTACCTATAGCTGGTAGAACAGGCACTCTCAAAAACAGGTTTCGCGGTACACCCGCAGAAGGTATAGTTGTAGCAAAAACTGGAACAGTAGGAGGTGTTGTTTCCTTATCTGGCTATATAACTACACCTAACTATGAACCCTTAGTTTTCAGCGTAATAGTAAATCAAACCGAACAACCCGCCAGAGTTTTACGCCAAGCTGTCGATGAAATGGTTGTAACCATGACACAACTAAGACGCTGTTAAAAAAATTAAAACGGATGGCACCGAACTTAGCCAATAAAATTGACCTCTCCCCATGCCGAGAGCAAGCTGGAAAATATTGATACTCAGATGTTTGATTTTATCATCGGCGCCAGGAGCAAACCGTCAAAAGTCAGGTATGTAGTCAAGAGGTATTTTAAATTACATTTAACAGTGTTAACTTCAAGCTGGGGGTCAAAAGTTCAGTAGTTGCTAGAAAGTTAGGCAAAAAAGGTTTAACCTTAAAGAAATTTAAACTAAGTCCTATTTTTGAGGCTTTTGATGATATGGCGTTTACGCTCCCAGTACAGTATAATTTTTTGCCTCGTTTTTATCGGCTTGCCAGCGTTAGCGCACTGTCGAATATGATGGTACCGCTAGCTGGGATTGTTGATATTGCCTTTTTGGGACACTTGGCTGATATTCGTCACTTGGCTGGAGTGGTTCTGGCTACTATCTTGTTTGACTATCTTTACCGCGTGTTGAAGTTTCTCCGCAGTAGCACTAATGCACTAACTGCCCAAGCTGTAGGACTTGATGACTCGAAGGGTGTATTACTTGCTCTTTTGCGAAGCGGTTTGGTAGCGTTGACAATAGGTGTGCTTATTGTATTACTGCAATATCCTTTACAAAAGTTGGGTTTTGCTATTTTGAGCGGTTCTCCAGAAATTGAAGCGTCGGGAGTTGATTATTTTTGCGCGCGCATTTGGGGGGCGCCTGCTGTTTTAATAAATTTTGTTCTCATCGGTTGGTTTTTGGGACGTGAGATGAATGGCGTTGTGCTGTTTATGTCTATTATGGGCAATGGCTCGAATGTTGCCCTAGATTATTTAATGATTAATAAGTTCGGTTGGGAAAGTATGGGCGCCGGACTTGCAACAGCAGCGAGTCAATATTTAGCGTTAATAACTGCTTTGATTTGCTTATGCTTTACTATTCAATGGCAAGTACTACCAAATGCTGTAAAAGAAGTTTTTGATTGGGCTGCACTTAAAGATACAGTCGTACTCAAAAGTAATATTTTGATTCGTTTTTTGGCTTTGATTTCCGCTTATGCCATTTTTACTAATATAAGTGCAGCAATGGGGACAACTGTTTTAGCTGAAAATGGTTTGATTCTGCAAATCGCTTTATTGAGTCAGTTTACCATTCAAGGTGTAGGTATGACGGCTCAAACTTTGACTGGTAACTTCAAAGGCAAAGGCGATACACAAAAGCTACTACCACTACTGACTGTTTCAATCCTAACTAGCTTATTAATAGCTTTTGGAATTGCAATTGTATCTGTAATATTCCCTGATAAAATATTTGGAATATTAACAAACCACACCGAAGTCAGCCAACACATTAATACTTACACTATTTGGTTACTGCCTTTATTAGGGTTTACATCTATTGCTTTTATGTTAGAAGGATATTTTATTGGCTTGAAAGAAGGCGCCACTTTACGCAACGCTGTTTTAATTGCCTTCTTCTTTGGTTTCCTTCCCCTAGCAGTTACCGCTTGGTATTCCCATAATAATCATATATTATGGCTTGGTCTTGTATCGTACATGCTAACTATCATATTGGCACTTAGTATACATCTGCCTCGTACTATCGGCGCCTTTAATCAACTTTCAACTGAAGGTGTTCATAGTGCGTAGATGTAATTAAACCTTTAGCACAGGTGCTGTTCCCTGTGCTTTCATCAAGCAAGTTGATAGTTAGTTATATTAATTACTAGTGTTTACATGTCTATAGCATTTATTTCATTAAAATAAACAAGGTAATACTATTTTACAAGTGTAAAAATAATTACATTTATTTAAATAATTAGTGGTTTTCCCTTATAGGAAACCTGAAAAAACCCGGTTTCTGTGCGATTTTAACAGAGGTATTACCAAGTTATTGAATCGATTTACACCAAGATTTTTTATATAGTTAAGAAGCGAAAAGCTTGCTGTATAAGGAGAAAGACGAGAAAAGTACAATATCCAAATGTCTCTATGCGTAATCTTGGTTACAAGTATGATAATATTCTATCTAATGAAATTCGGCATGTTGCTTACAAGCAATATCTGATTAATCCCTTAGAAGAATTCTCTTCTATATATTTTAGTGTAGATTCCCTTAACTCAAGCTCTCGATTAGAAGCGTGTAAAACTATTTAGTCTTTACAATCAAATAAATTTGAGCTAATTTTCTCAAACGCTAATTATATATTCAGGATAGGCATCTTTCTGATTTTTTAAGCCTGGGTGAATTTATCTTTTATAGTCTTGAGTGTTAAAAGTAGTTATTGGAGTTAGTCCTTAAACTACTAAATTTGTGCTGAGTTCAGAGTTCCATCACACCAACGCGCAAACTTAAAGTGGATAACAATCACATCGAAACACTTGATAATCACTCTAGTTCATCATCATATGTGATGAATGACTCTCATCATGATTTTGTCTCAAAGTTGACGAAATCTTTACATGATATAAATTCACCACAAACGAAACCTTCATTGTGGCAGTGGTTTTCTAATCTTTCTATTAGTCGCAAACAACTAATTGCGTTAATTGCTTCTGAAGTAATATCTATTTTAGGACTAACTGTTGTCAGTCGATTTTTAATTACAAGTAACTTACAAGCTATTTTGCTCGAACAAGCTAAGTCAGAATTAGCAGTTACAGATATGGCTTACAATATTAAAGTCAACCAAATGGGTTTTGGTTTTAGAGGGCAATCAGATAATGCTGCAATTATTAAGGCTGCAAGATTTTATAATTCAGGTGAATCTTTAAGCCAAGCATTGAAGACCGATTTAAAACAAATTCTTGCAAATGAAGTCAAAGCTAGAAACATTGAGTATGCAACCCTTGTTGGCAAAGATTATAAAATTATTGCTAATGCTAACGCTGACCGTCAAGGAGAAGTTTTTAACCCAGATAATTTAGTCAGCGAAGTTTTCGATTTTCCAAAACAGCTTAAAGCTAGTCGAATTGTTAAATGGTCAGAAATAAGCAGAGAATCACCACCTTTACCAACTGGTTTGAATAATCAAGATGCTTTAGTTCGCTACACAGTTACACCTGTAAAAGACCCAGCAACAAATATAGTTATTGGCGCCTTAATTTCTGGGGATATAGTAAACGGCAAAGACTCAATTGTAAAAAGTGTATTAGATTCTACAGGGGGTGGATACAGTGGTATTTATGTTCATCAGCCAACAGGAGAATTTACCTTAGCAAGAGCTTTGCTTAACGCTGATTCTAAGAATTTATCTAATTTTCAACTACCTGTAGAAAGTAAATCATTGTTGCAAGCAGCCGTTAATTCAGCGGGTAAACCTGTAACAGGTCAACTTCAAATTAATGGACAGAGCTATACAATAGCAGCAAAGAGTGTACCTAATAAAATTCTTCAAGCAGACGATGATATAATTCCCAGTTATAGCCAACAACCAGTAGCTATTTTAGTGCGAGGAACTCCAGAAACAGCTTTAATTCAATTGTTAATAAGTAGCTTTTGGGTGCAGATGTTGTCAATTATTGTGGCAGTAATTATTGTTTTAATTTGGGGTTTAATACTCAGAAAAACAATAATTACACCCATACAAATGCTACAGCAAACAGCTTTTAAATATGCTGCTGGAGACCGTGCTGCACGTGCGGATGTTTTTGCCACAGATGAGATTGGGCAATTGTCTATTACTTTCAATCAGTTAACAGATAAGGTTACTCAGCAGTTTAATAAGCAAGAAGAAGATGTAAAAATTGCCAAGCTAGTTCATGAAATGACTGCTCGTTGTCGTGGTTCACTCAATTCTCAGTATATTCTGAATGCTGCCGTGACAAGCATATATTCAGCTATTAAAGCAGATAGGGTTATTGTCTATAAATTTGACAACAATTGGCAAGGTAAAATTATTGCTGAAGCTCTAAACCCTGAATTTCCCGTAGCTTTGGGTTGTGAAATCCCAGACCCTTGTTTTATTGAAAATTACGTCGAGAAGTATCAAAAAGGACGTGTACAAGCAACAGCAAATATTTATACCAATGGCTTGACTGATTGTCATATAGCTCAGTTGGAAGAATTTGCAGTTAAAGCGAATTTAGTGGCGCCGATTTTAATTAATAATAAATTGTTTGGTTTGCTCATTGCTCATCAATGTTCTAGTCCCCGACAATGGAAGGAATTTGAAATTAATTTGTTTAAGCAAGTCACAATACCTATTGGTTACGCATTAGAACAAGCATCGCTAATTGAAAAAATCGATAACGTGAGTTCTCTTGCCGAAATACTTTCTGATGAACAACGTCAACAGCAAGAAACATTACAACAGCAAATTTCCAAACTACTCCAAGATATCTCTGGCATATCTAATGGTGATTTAACAGTCAAAGCAAAAGTAACATCAGGAGAAATAGGTATTATTGCCAAAAAGTTTAACTCAATCGTTGATAATTTAACAGCACTGATAGCAAAAGTGCAATCATCTGCATTTCAAGTTAATACAGCAGTCAACGAAAATAAAGAAGCAATTCGATGTCTATCACAGCAAGTTCAAGAGCAAGTAAATGATATCAAGCACATTTCGAGCAAAGTTGAGGGAATCACATCTTCTATTACAACGCTCTCAGAAACCGTAAAAACTACAGCAAAATTTACTAACATAGCTATAAATAACGCTTACAATAGTAAAACTGTAATAGATTCAACGGTAGACAGTATCTCAAATTTACGCTTTTGTATTGACGATATCTCGAAAAAAACCAAGCGTTTAGGAGAATTTTCTCAAGAAATTGCCTTTATCGTTTCTTTAATGAACGAAATAGGAACACAAACTAATTTATTAGCAGTTAATGCCGAATTGCAAGCTGCTAAACCGAATCAAAGTAATAGTTTTACTACATTTGCTTTAGACTTAGGAGACTTAGCTATACGATATGCTAACATCACTCAACAGATTGAGCAAATTATCCGTAGAATGCAACAAGAAAGCCAAGAACTAGTTAAAGCAATAGAACTAGGAGTAGTGGAAATGGTGAAAGGAAGTGATATTGCAGAAAATTCTCAAAACTTCTTGAATCAAATTCTAAACTTATCTGAGCAAGTTGATGAACTAGTAAAATCTATTTCGCAAACCACAGTATCCCAAGTAGAAGCATCACAAGATTTTACACAACTAATGCAATCTATTTCTCAAAAATCAGAATTTAATAGCAATTGTTCTCAGAAGGTTGCCCAATCTTTACAAAAAACGGTAGACATTTCCAAACAATTACAAATAGCCATAGGTAAATTCAAAATCAACTAACCCAAATACTCATCTAATGAGATAAGCTACTTAATCTTGTGGGATGGGCATCCTTGCCCGTCCCATATTAAAGGCGCCTATCTAACCGGACATCTCTTCGTAAACTTGGCGCCGTTCATAATCTCTAAGCGAAACTCATCTACGTTAAAATGGAGGCGCCATACATTGTAATATAAATGCCATGACTGCCATTACTATTGACTTTAACAGCGTAGTCAAGCTTACTGATGACCAATTTTATCAACTGTGTCAGGATAATCCTGATGTCAAATTCGAGCGTAATCAATGGGGGAAACTAGTAATAATGCCACCAACTGGAGGAGAAACAGGGAGACGTAACGCTAAACTAACCACGAGGTTTGTTTTGTGGAACGAGCAAACTCAATTAGGAGAAGTATTTGACTCCTCAACTGGTTTTAAACTTCCTAATGGTCCTGACCGTTCCCCAGATGTCTCATGGATACAATTAGAAAGATGGAATGCACTTACCGACGCACAACGAGAAAAATTTCCTCCCATTGCTCCTGACTTTGTATTGGAATTAATGTCTCCGTCTGATAGCTTGAGCGAAACCCAAGCCAAAATGCGCGAATATATGGGTGCCGAAGTTAGATTAGGTTGGTTAATAGATAGAAAAAATCGTCGTGTAGAAGTTTACCGTTTAGGACAACAAGTTGAAATATTAGATGCTCCTACTACTTTATCAGGAGAAGACGTGCTACCAGGGTTTGTTCTAGATATGCAGTTTGTATGGTAAAGACGTGATTAATCACGTCTCTACTTATTGTTCATGGTCTAACTCCACTAGTTTTTAACTTCCATGTCAAGATTTCAACACAATACTCCTTAACAATAACTGTAATCGACTTAGATTGTATAAAATATTTATTATTATTAAGTAGTTATTGAGTTATAAACATTATTTGCGTCGCTTTGAAGATTATTTTTGTTAAATTAACCTACGTGTAAATACTGCTAATAATCATTGATTGAACACAGGTATTCGATAAAAATTCAAGTGAACAGTAGTTTTCGCTCTTGTGTCACATAACATATATGGCAACAACATTAATATATGTACAGGTAAATTTATCTAGAGGTTGTTAGTATAGTCTTGATACCTACATCGATGGTATTATGTCACGCTGCCAACTATGACAGGTCGTTATGGCATTAAATCTACCCAAAATTCCAATTTGGTTAAAAATATCTATCGCACCGATAGGTACTCTAATTGCTTTTGCTTTTCAGGGGATTATTGGAAATAGAGCTGATGATGCTCTTAAATATGCCTCGCCTTTTCTTAATATATCCATAACCGTTCCCTTGTGGGTTGCACTATTGTGTGTGTTTTTTGTAGTTCTTCCTTGTCTGTTAGTTATACAGCGCTATCATGCTGCACATCAAATATCTGTAAAACTTCATTCGCTTGATGAAACTCTATGGTATTTGCTACCTAAGTTATGTGAGGCACCTGATGCTAGTCTAGCTTTACAACGCTTTTTCGATGAATTTTTAGAGCAAACACTTGAATTTCTGCAACTTTTAGACGGCTGTGGTATTGCTGTATATGCTCCTGATACTACTGACCCTGATTATCTCACTACTTGGTTTTTTCTTGAGTATCCTAATGAAAGTCCTGATAAGGCACGTTTTTATATTGGAAATGGCTCTAATGCTAGACGTGGTATTGCTGGACTGACTTTTCTAGATAAAAAAAGCTATGTTGTGCATTTGTTGAGAAAAAATGGAGAATTACAAGCAGATAACCCCGAATATATCTTTTTTGATAAGGCTAAACGGCGCCGTTTCCCGTATAAATCTTTAATTACAGTTCCCATTATTGGCGATACGGGCGATTGTCTTGGGGTTATGTGCTTGTATAGTAATTGTGTTACTGCTTTTGATTCAAGTGCAGTTAAAAACCTGTTGGTTGCTATTTCTGGTCGTCTTTCTACTGCTATGCTCGTTGCAAAAGCACATCATATGCATCCTTTGCTTCCCTAGGGCTATTTGCTTGTGAAAATTGATGTTAGTTTCTTTATGAAACGCGGTATTACACTTCGTTGTTTGGCTAAACCAAATGTTACAAGCGTATAATCTGTACCGTAGTCTCGTTCTGCTTGGTGAAACTCTTGTCTTGATATTCTGCCTTGCATATACTCTTTAGAGGCTTTGTTCAAACGTACTTGGCGCTCTTCTGCCGTTAATTTTTTGGCGAATTCGTTGTTACTTAAGCTATATACGCTTCTCATAATTTTATCTACTTAACTTTTTTCTATTATTTATACTTGTACTTGTTACAGATAAATTCTTTCAGTTTCGTTAATCTAGCATTTTTAGGTTTTTACAGCAATAACGTTTTATGATGATTCTCTCATCATTTTAATATTTCTTTATATTTGGGATTTACTATCTTATTAACTTCAAGTATATTTTTTAGTTTTCGGAACATTTTTTAAAAGCAAATTAAAGGCGGGCAAGGATGCCCGCTCCACAAGATTGCTCTACACAAAATAAGTGTTTATGCTGGTTTGTGAGCTATTAAGTATTTGCTCATGAAGTGTACTTGTGTGTCTATATTTTCAAAACCTGCTTTCTGTAAGCGCTCTACCAAATCATCGGTCATGTAGTGGCGATAATATGGTTCGTGGAAGGTTTCGTAGAAGTTGTGCATCATCGGTTCGAGTTCTGGTGAGTCACTTACCTGGATGGAGTCGCAGATAATAAATGTTCCACCAGGTTTGACGACACGGAAGCATTCATTAATAACGTTTTGCCGCGCTACTCCTGGTAGTTCGTGGAATAAGAATACCGAAGTGACTGCGTGGAAGTAGTTATCTAAATAAGGTAACTCTTCGCTATTCGCTTGCAGCAGTTGCGGTACTTCTCCAGGAATTTGAGATAGTAATTCGTTGGCTTTGCGTAAATAAGCTGGTGATAAGTCTGTACCGTAGAGCGATGCATGAGGTAGTGTGCTGCGAGTTGCTTTTAGGGTACGACCTGTACCACATGCGACATCTAATACACGTCTTTGTGATGGTGGTACATCAGCAAAAAAGTTTAAGTTTTCTTTTAATGGCGCCAAAATTCTACGACGCATTGCATCTGCTGAACCACCAAACAATATCTCGACTTGTAAGTCATACATATTGGCAGACAAATCGCTCAAGTAGCCATCTGTCTGATGGTGGAAGTTTTGCACGTAGTAGCTAGGGTAGCCTTCAGTATTAACACCTGAAGAAAACTCTTGGTGCTTTTGATTTTTCGCACGTTCCCAAATTTGGGGCAAGTCAAACCACACCATAGGATAGTACTTGAAGAAGTCTTCCCAGGAGTTGTCAAATAGCAGACTTTCTGAATAAATGCCGCGTTGCGAGTCTTGCCAGTCAACTTCAAGTAGATTATTCAATCTTTGTTGGATTATTGGTAATACTCCAGTTGGAATTGGCGTTGTTTTATTCTCAGTCGGTGATATCAAGTTCATTAACCGTGTGCTAATGAGCTTGTGCGCTAAACCAAAGTAATTTTTGCCCTGCTGAAAACTCTGATAAGTTAGCTTTGTTAAAGTGTCTGACATGAGAACAACTCGATTTTTATTACTTTTTATATATTTACTTTAAATAATTGTAACGAATATTTGATGAGCCTGGAGTAGGGTTTACCGTTCTGGAGTATTAAATCCTTGGGAATATTTCTTGAGAATGATTATAATTAAAATTATTAAGAAATTATAAACTTTTTTCAAACGGTATCATATGGTAACATACGTTACAGAATTAAATGCGATATGATTAGCTTAGACAAGAAAAGAAATAACTAAGAGTTCATAGGGAGAAGTTTATTATGTCTACACAAGATAAAGCACGCGCGTTAATGCAACGTCACTATCACACAGTAAAAAATCGCCAGCAATCGATGTTGGGACGTACTGGTGAAGAAATAGGTTTGACTGGAGAAGTTTCTGATTATTGGAATCCCTTGCAAGGTAAGATTGACCCAAGCAAGCGCGCGACTTATGATAGCACTTCGATGAATTGAAAGAATTTCTACGATAGTCAAGAAAAAGCCACCCTTTAGAGGTGGCTTTGTTTTTGGGAATGTTTTTGGAAAGAACTTAAGTCCTTTATTACTACTAGCAGTCGTAGTAGAGTGCGAACTCATGGGGGTGAGGACGCAAACGCATGGGGTTGACTTCGTTATCTATTTTGTAAGCTATCCAGTTTTGGATGAAGTCTTCGCTAAATACACCACCCTCTGTTAAGAAAGCATGGTCTTTCTCTAATGCTTCGAGTGCTGCATCAAGTGAACCTGGGGTTGAAGGAACTTTTGCTAGTTCTTCTGGTGATAATTCGTAGATGTTTTTATCTAAAGGTTCGCCTGGATCTATTTTATTCTTGATACCGTCTAAACCTGCACATAACATTGCTGCAAATGCTAAGTATGGGTTAGAGGTCGCATCTGGACAACGGAATTCTAAGCGTTTTGCTTTGGGATTGGTGCCAGATAATGGAATACGAATAGAAGCTGAACGGTTACCTTGGGAGTATGCTAAGTTTACAGGCGCCTCATAACCAGGAACTAAGCGCTTGTATGAGTTAGTGGTAGGGTTAGTTATCGCTAATACAGCAGGTGCGTGCTTGAGCAAACCACCAATATAATGTAAAGCAGTTTCACTTAAACCAGCATATTTATCGCCAGCAAATAATGGTTGACCATCTTTCCAAATCGACTGGTGACAGTGCATACCAGAACCATTATCACCAAATACAGGTTTGGGCATGAAGGTTACGGTTCTGCCATACTTTTTAGCGACGTTCTTGATGACATATTTATAAGTCATCAACCAGTCAGCAGCTTGGATTAATTTACCAAACTTGAAACCTAGTTCGCACTGACCACCAGTGGCTACTTCGTGGTGATGTTTTTCAATGGGGACACCTAACTTCGCCATTGTTAACAGCATCTCTGTCCGCATGTCTTGGAAAGTGTCGGTAGGAGCTACTGGAAAATAACCTTCTTTGAAGCGGGGTTTGTAACCTAAGTTTCCACCAGCTTCTGTTCTACCTGAATTCCATTTACCTTCGATAGAATCTACATAGTAGTAACCAGAACTGGAATTTTGGTCGAAGCGAACATCATCAAAAATGAAAAATTCTGCTTCTGGCCCAAAAAATACTGTATCGCCAACACCAGTAGAAATTACAGAATCTACCGCGCGTTGAGCAATTTGACGAGGACAACGGTCGTAAGGTTCACCAGTACGAGGCTCAATAATGCTACAAACTATTGAGAGCGTTGGCTCTTGCATGAATGGGTCTATCCATGCTGTATCTGGGTCGAGAACCATCGACATGTCACTAGCTTCAATTCCTTTCCAACCCCGAATACTCGAACCGTCAAAAGGTACACCTTCGGTGAAGCTGCTTTCATCGATTTGGTTTTGGTACACCGTTAAGTGCTGCCAAGTTCCCAACATATCGATGAACTTCAGGTCAATCATCTGAATGTTGTTGTCTTTAACCAACTTCAGGACTTCTTGTGGGGTTGTCATGGTTACTCCTTATCTGCCTAATTACTTTACAGTCAATTCATAAAGCCCAAAGCAATAGCTGACCCTGCTTGGCTAAACCAAATTTTTACACACCTGGATTATCGTAAGAAGAGGTTGTCCAGAATTTTGTATTCATTGATACAGAATTTCGGAATTAAAGGTTATATTAACCTTTAACTGTTCATAACGATACAAAACTACAAAGTAGATTTTCTTACGCGCAACTTTGACATAAAATCCTTTATGAGAGTGCGAGTTGCGGCGCCGAAATATTATTGTAGAGGTATGAAGGCAACACAATTGCTATTCTCATGCATTTATTGCATAACGAAACAGCCAAATTAATATCAAACCGTTAACAGGAATGATTGGGAGATAAAGGTATGCGCGACGCTGTTACAAGTTTAATTAAGAATTATGACGTTGCTGGACGTTATTTTGACCGGATTGCAATTGACAATCTCAAAGGCTACTTTGAAAGCGGTACCGCACGCATTAAAGCAGCAGCAGCAATAAATTCCAACGCAGCAGCTATCGTCAAGCAAGCAGGTTCAGCTTTGTTCGACGAACAACCTGAGTTAATTCGTCCAGGTGGTAACGCTTACACAACTCGTCGCTATGCAGCTTGTTTACGCGATATGGACTACTACTTACGCTATGCAACTTATGCACTTGTAGCAGGCAGCATGGATGTACTCGATGAGCGTGTTCTCCAAGGTTTACGCGAAACTTACAACTCGTTAGGTGTACCTATCGGTCCAACAGTTCGCGGTATCCAAATTATGAAAGATATCGTTAAAGAACAAGCTGCTTCCTCTGGTGTCACCAATACCAGCTTTATCGATGAACCTTTCGATTACATGACCCGCGAGTTAAGCGAAAAAGATATCTAATTGGGTTTTGTCAATATGACTTAACAAAACTTAATATAAATTTTAATTCAAATAAAGCGAGTCTTGTTACAAAGACTCGCTATTTTTGTATAACTCTTTCAAAACAACTCGTAATCACATCAAATAGTAGTTATGCTCAAATCTTCCTGCTAAAGTAGTAACTAAATCTACTACTTCAGTCATATCCAATGGCTTGCATATACAAGCATGACAATTTAAATCTTCAGCCATTAGCGGATAGATATTGCGTTTCGACTCCACTACACCGATTATCAAAATTTCCTTGCCAGTTTTATTAGCACAAACGTTTGTTTTGTCAACTATGTCATACTGTTGAAGTGCTTTAACGCTGGCAAATATAACATCAGGGGGATGATACACCAGTTTGCCCATTGCAGTGTCGTTAACTGAAGCGGATGATATAACAGTGGCGCCATGCGATTCTAAAATATAAGTCAATAAGTCGCGCTCATCTCGCTTACTTTCGATAACTAATACACTTAACCCTCTTAACGAGGTTTTTTCAATAACTTGCTTCTCTACATACATAACAGTAACCACAAATAAATTTTTAAAATAAGCACTATAAAAAATCAATATAGCAATCCTACTTCAGCGGCAGTTTCCCGATATAAGTAAAATCACTGAAAATTCACAACTTCAAATAATTTGTCTATATACTACTTATACAATTGCAAATTTTTGTTACAGTATATTTTTAATTATTAATTAAGATTTATATTAACAACAAAGAAAATAAGTATGTTATACCTCTGAGGTAATAAAACTACTTGAGTATATCGATAGGTTATATAGCTAAGATGCTTTACGTGCAGATAGAGTTCCGCTGCTGATATAAAATAAGAATAAACAACGTCTCAAAAATATTAAATTGGCGAAACAACGACTCGATACTTTACTTGTCGAACGAAACTTATGTACTTCCCGTGCATTGGCACAGCGTCTCATCCAAGCAGGAGAGGTGACAGTTGATGGTAACATAATTGATAAAGCTGGAACCGAAATAGACACAGGCGCCTCTATAACAGTTAAACAAAAATCTCGCTTCGTTTCCAGAGGCGGCGAAAAACTAGCAAAAGCACTCTTAACATTTAATATAGATGTAACCGCACGTGTATGCTTAGATGCGGGTATCTCCACAGGTGGTTTTACAGACTGTTTACTCCAAGCAGGAGCTAAATTAGTTTACGGAGTAGACGTTGGTTATGGTCAAGTAGACTGGAAACTGCGAAACGACCCCAGAGTTATCTTATTAGAACGCACAAACATCAGACATCTCACACCAGAACAAATATACAAGAACTCCCCCCCTGGTCAAGAGTTTGGGGGGGGATTAGAACAACCCAACTTTATAGTCGTTGATGTCTCATTTATTTCCGTCACCAAAATATTACCAGCCCTCTGGCACCTCTCTCAACCACCGCGAGAAATGGTACTACTAGTAAAACCACAATTTGAAGTTGGAAAAAACCGAGTTGGCAAAAAAGGAGTAGTGCGTGACCCACTCTTACAAGCTGACGCTATTTACCAAATTTTGCAGACTGCACAAGAACTTGGATGGAAATATAAAGGTTTAACGTGGTCGCCAATTACAGGACCCGCTGGAAATGTAGAATACTTACTGTGGTTATCAATGGAAAGTGTAACAGTACCATTAGAACTTGAAGCAATCAAGCAAATAACTGTTACAGCAATAAATGAAATAAACAAATCGTAGAGACGTGATTAATCACGTCTCTACATATTTATACGTCGTAAACGCGACATTCAAGAGCATCGGGATGCGAGGAGCAGTATTGGTCTAAAGAAGTCTTAACTTGAACTTCTTTACTACGGTGTGATTTTTCAGCTTGTAGCTCTTCAACGATATCCCAAGCTACTGCACACTCTTTTGAAGTATCACCATGTAAACCACATGCATTACGTGCTTCTACAATTGATTCATGAATTACGTGTTCAATAGTAGGTTGAGTTTCTTCGGAAGTAACTGCGTTTAATGTATCTTGCATTTTGACTCTCGCTTGGATATTTAACTAGACAATGAATGAAATATCTTTTAAGTACTTTGGTTTTAACAGGGTAAATTAGGCGCCGCAAAGCATTAATACTTAGTTATAATTAAATATTAGGTAAAATTACCTGCCAGCATTTGAAAGCGTTGCTTTACTCACTTTAACCTTACATACCCAATGTAAACTAATCTTTATCAGATTGTCGGGTGGTAATAACCGTCATTTAACTTGATATAAATGACCGGATAACACTCCAATGTAATTATGGAATTAAGTAAATTTTAATTCTGCATTAACTGTTACACTTTGCATAAATTTTCTCTTGATTAATCAGAGAGTTTTTCATCAAAACGTCAATATTTCTCTGTATAAATTAATTATACGTTATAAAAATTTACATCCCCTCATTGTTACTAAACGAAGTCCGTACAAAGCTGAAATGCTTGCTAAATAAGAATTTATGATATATGTATGTATTTTTTGTTTCTTTATTTTTAATTTAGATTTGCGTAGCTTGAGCAAAATATACATATGATTAACAATTCGCAATTAATATAATTGTGAATAAGCATATAAACCGAGTTTCTACGCATTCATTGTCGCAGACAAATCGTCATTTCTATTACAGTTTTTCACAGAAACCCGGTTTCTAGGATTTGATATAAGTTTTTTAAGTGATAAGTATATGAAATGCAAATATCAAAATGGGAACAATATATAAATAAATTATTGAAACTGGCGAGCAATTTTTTTCTCCAGATACGGCAGAACGCTTGCAACAAATTATATGGAACTCAGAAAAACCTGTTCGTATGATTGAAACACCTGTTTATAAGTTTGCGGCATGATATGTAAACTAAATTTTTGGCGCCATTACTGTTATTTTATAAGATTATCAGGTTTCAGCCAGCCTAGTTCTTGTTGTAAGCGGTGTAAAATCGTTTCTTTAGGAACAGTAGCGAGTATTTCTTGTATAACAGTACTGGCGCCAAATTGTCCCCAAGTACACCCAGCTTCAAGGTATACTTTAGCAGCTTTTCCAATTGTAACGGCACCATATCCAGCAATACCCGACTGTACTAAAGCACTGCCAATAAACCCAGTAATATTACCAGGGTTATCACCAGCTATTACAGAAGCACTTTTGTCTAAACCAAATACAACGCTTGTTCCCAACTCCCCAAGTAATAAACCACCCGAACTTAAAAAAATCGTTTTGAGAATTTTTCCAGCTTGAAACCCAGTCATTGGTAAACCGTAAACCTTTGCGAGAGAACGAATTAAAGCAAGGTCAGCAACCGCACCACCAAACACATCGAGTACAGCAATAGGATTTAACGCTACAGCCAAAGCTTTATACTTTGCAAACTGCCATATTAACTCTTCAGCTTGCTGTTCGCGTGCATCGATTGTTTTTTGAGCTATGATTTCCTCAGTTAACTTAGCTTGTACCAAAGCATTCAGGGCTAAAAGTGACCGACCCTCACGGTTGAGAATATTTAATATAGTCTGTCTTAACTCATCAACTTGGGGTGGTAAAGTTTCCCACTCATAGTCAACCCGTCCATCAGGATACTCAACCCGCACCTCTAAAGGAGAAGGTTCTGCTGCTACCATGACAATTTCATCGGGTTGCAAAGGTTTTTCTAATAGATTCCCGGCGCCTAACTGCTGCAAATTGCGATAAACTGTCTCTCTATCGGTATCAGGATACAAATCAACCTTGTTAAACACCAAAATCAAAGGTTTCTGAGACTTTCTAAGCTCCAACAAAGCATTATACTCAGTGCGCGTAATATCACCAGACACCACAAACAAAATCAAATCAGCTTGTTGAGCCACATCCTTAGCCATTTTTGCGCGTATCTCACCCGCAATTTCATCTAACCCAGGTGTATCAATCAACTCAACCTGCACCTTCTCGCTAGGACTCCAACGTATCGAACGGGGGTATTGCGTCACACCATTAAGAGGTCCCGTCTGCAAAACCTTTTGTCCCAACAAAGCATTAAGCACCGAAGACTTACCACGACTAACCAAACCAAAAGCAGCAATACGCACCACATTTTGGTCAAGCTTATTAAGAGTCGAGGTCAACATCTCCAACTCAGGTTTAACCAAACCCGTCAACTGAGACGAAGCTTGTCCCGGCTTACGAAGACTATTGTACCAAGATAGAGTTTGGCGGAGACTAGCGCGCGCGCGGTTTAAATGACTTTCTTGTAAATTCGACACAGCAGTAACAATTATAAGTTTATATGTACCTTCGTTGTAAGCACTTTAGTGCTTCAAAACAATGATTACAAAAATAACCTGACTTTGGCATAATCATCCTTATAGAGTAAAAATGTATCTACAAATATGTCCGCATCAGATTGGGAAAGATTATTAGCTGAAGGAAGAGAAACAGTTGAAATAGTTCGTAGAGGACTTAGAAACCGTGGTATCAATGCAGGAGAGTCTATAATGACAGACTTTGGTACTGATGAGGACATTCCTGTATATAGTAGTGATGGTGAGCGCAAATTATTTTGGATATCAGTCAAAAGTGTTGCAATTGCTGTTCATAACCCTCGTAGTTGGGGAGTAATTGAGGATAGACGCAAAACAAATATACTAGAACATACGGCATACCTTTATCCTAGCTGGCTTGTGTCTCCAAAAAACATTCTTAACAAAGAGGAAATAATTAGCCATATTCAAAGGTTAGTGCAATAAAAATTGTGTACAATTGTATTGTGATAAATAATAGGGATAAAAATGATGTCAGAAATCTTCGATAACGGGAAAACTCCGTTTACGCTACGCTCAGAATGACAATGGGAATTTTGCGTTCTTTATGGTTACTTTTGCTTCTCCTCCTATACAAAAAATTGATAGTAAGGTAGCACTTAAAAAAGATGTAGAACTTTACGTATTGCGTTTAGACTTGGTGCATCCGGCTATTAGTGGTAATAAATGGTATAAGTTGAAATATAATCTTGAAGCAGCGAAGCGAGAAAATTTAGATACTATACTTACTTTTGGTGGCGCCTATTCTAATCATATACATGCAACTGCGGCAGCAGGTAATTTATTTGGGTTAAAAACTATAGGTGTTATTCGGGGAGAAGAGACATTACCACTTAACCCCACGTTAGAGTTTGCCATCAGTCAAGGGATGCAAATTATATATGTTGATAGACAAACTTATCGACAAAGAAATAGCGAAACGCTACGTCAAGAATTATTAGCCCGCTTTGGTAAGGTGTTTATAGTTCCTGAAGGTGGTTGTAATTTCGATGGTGTGCGGGGTTGCAGGGAAATAATTAGTCAAGATTTTGAGTTTGATATTGCGTGTATTGCCTGTGGGGCTGGAACGACTTTAGCAGGTGTTGCACTTTCTTTGAATAGTCAGCAGCATTTAATTGGTTTTCCTGTTTTAAAAGGGGGAGAATTTTTAAAGCAGGATATTGAATGTTTAATGGCGCCGTACAAACGTAATATAAATGTATCGTGGGAGTTAATATGTAATTATCATTTTGGTGGTTATGCAAAGGTTAATGATGAGTTGTTAAGGTTTGCGAGCGAGTTTGAGATGGAGTATGGTGTACCGCTTGATTATGTGTATACTGCTAAGATGTTCTATGGTGTTATGGATTTAGTTAAAGAAGGGTATTTTAATAGGCGCCGTGTTTTGTTGATACATACTGGTGGTTTACAGGGAAATGCTGGCAACGGATATAACGGATATAACGGATGTAACGGATGATTATTTTATGGAGATGCCGCTAAATTTTTGAAATAAGCTGGTTGCATAAGAGTCGCTCATTCCTGATATATAATCGGTGATGCGTAAGATTTTATGATATATGTCTTCGCTTTCTTGTGGACGATATTTTTCTGGAAGCATTAACGCTATTAATTCGCCTTTTGTACTGGTACGTAAAGCTGCATCGACAAAATCAGCAAATAGTTTTCCTAAGACTTCGTAACCTGCTATTCGCATTCCTAATATATCTGGATGTAGGAAAACTTTTTTGGTGACGATTTTGGAGATGTTTTCTAACTGCGGTGCGTATTTACTGAGTGATAATAAATTTTGGTCGAATGTACCTGTAAGTATTTCTTCCTCACGTGCGAGGAAATTATCTGCTGCTTCTTGAATTAAGTTATTTATTGATTTACCACGTAAACGTTTGACTTTTTCTGCTTCGCTAAATTCTTGTTCATCTATGTTTATTAGAGCAATATCACTCAGTAAAATACGTGTTTCTTCATATGAAATATACCCCATTCGATAACCGTCTTCAACATCTATTATGGAGTAACATATATCATCCGCAGCTTCTACTAAAAACGCAAGGGGATGACGTGCCCACCAATAAGTATTATTATGATACCTAATTAAGCCTAAAATTTGAGCTACTTCATGAAACAACTCTTTTTCAGCTTGGAAAAAGCCGTATTTTTTAGCACTACAACCTGTATAATCATTAATAATGTTTACAGGAATAGAAGATTCGCGCGGATATTTGGTAAAAGCTGCTAGTGTCGGACAAGTTAATTGCATTCCACCGTGACGATGATGCATTTCTATGTTTGTGAGAATGCGAAAACCTTGCGCGTTACCTTCAAACAAATCAAAGTCACATTTTTGCTGTGTATTGAGACACTCTTTCAAAGTATTGGCCCCACTATACCAAGATGCAAAACCTTGACGTATAGAATCCTCACCCGAATGGCCAAAAGGGGGATTACCAATATCATGCGCTAAACAAGCAGCCGAAACAATATCTCCAAAGTCAGAACCGCTCAACTCATATTTTTCTAGTTGATGACGCTTAACAACTTCGTAACCAACAATTCTACCGAGCGAACGTCCAACGCAAGAAACCTCTAAGCTATGAATTAACCGTGTGCGAATATAATCGTTTTTAGATAGTGAGTAAACCTGAGTTTTATCCTTAAGGCGCCGAAACGGAGAAGAAAAAACAATACGGTCACAATCTTTCTGAAAGCAGGTTCTATCTAATTGTAAATCTTCAGGCGCCTGTTTTCCCAAACGCTGCGGAGTCAAAAGTCGTTTCCATTCCATCATAAAAACAAAGTTAGGAGTTAGTAAAGGTATAAATTGTCATTCTGAGCGCAGCGAAGAATCTCTTAAATGCTCGAATATTATAAGATGCTTCACTACGTTCAGCATGACATGAGGGCACTCCTAACTCATTAAGATTCTGGCTTTGTGCAATACTGATTAAGCTCGCTGACAGAACTATCGAATTGTGCAGCAGCTTCGGCAGCATTTTTGAGCGCTGTATCTATCTCACCTCTTGCTTTTTGAATTGTCGCTCGTCCAGCAGTTGAAGCGGAGGCTTTTTTTGTGGAACCAAGTGCTTTACCTGCTATTTCTACGTTTTTACTAAGTGTTTCAAATGTCTTGACAAATTTACCTTGAAACTCTTTTAACTTTTCATCGCTTAAATTCAAGTCGCGAATTTTTTTGGTAACGTCTTCTAATTCTTTAGCAAGTTTTAAACTAGTTGACACCTGGGCGCCTTTATTTTTATCAATCAATGTAGTTCCTTCATTGACTTGCTTAATAAATCGTTCGCACTGAGCAACCTTACTGTCGCTACAGCCAAAAAGTGACAATGCCATACTTAAGCTCACGGGAGCAATTATATACTTACGCCAAACCACAACAGATACCCATCACCATAAAATTCCAAACAATAGTATCCGATGATTCGACTATTTTGATAATTGTTCCGATAATTCGATACATAAGCATCTTGTGAACGTAACTTATTTTACCAATCTACGGGTAAACCTAAATTATCCAATCTTTGGGCATCTTTTAATAAAGGTTGAATTTCGCCGTCGATGGCTATTTTACCTCCGTAAAGCACTAGCGCGCGTTGTGTGACTCTCCCTAGCCAGTGTAAATCATGAGAAGCAACGAGTAAAGCTTTACCTCGCCAGTTTAATAGTACTTGCGCGAGTTTACGGCGCCATGCTGGGTCAAGTCCAGTAGTAGGTTCATCGAGTATCAGTATATCGGGTTCTAGAACAAGAATTGCTGCTAGGGCTGCTAGGCGCCTTTGTCCACCCGAAAGTTCGTGTGCAGAACGTCGCTCAAAAGCTTCTAAACCAAACTCAGCGAGTAAATGTCTAGCTTTGTCGATTGCTACTGCATTTGGGACTCCGTAGTTTCTTGGACCGAACGTAATATCTTCTAAAATGGTTGGCATAAATAACTGGTCGTTGGCATCCTGAAAACCAAAACCAATATGGCGCCTTACTTCTGCAAAATTTTCTGGTTCTACGTGTATATTATTTATCAATATTTTTCCTGATTTCGGTTGCTTTAAACCAATCATATTTTCGAGCAAAGTACTTTTACCTGAACCAGTGGCGCCCATTAAAGCTACTCGGTCGCCAGCTTTAATATCAAATGTAATTTCACTTAATACATTTGATTCTTTTGTATATGAATACACTAAGTTGTGAACAGATAAAACAGTTTGTGACATTAAAAAAATTGGGGAAAGGAATAATTATAACCAGGATGCAATAGTTAAACTTAATGCGATTATGCTCATTAAGATGACTATGTAAATTTCTTTTGGTCGTAGTTCACAAGTTACAGGCATTTCTCCTGTGTAACCGCGTGCTATCATTGCAGCATAAACTCTCTCAGCACGGTCTAAAGAGCGAACGTATAAGGCCCCTATCATTGAGGCACTAGCATAACGTAACCATCCAGCTGTTCCGTTCATTCCACGTAACTGGGCGCCACGCTGCATTCTTTCAACTTCCGACAGCAATATTTCCATATACTGCCCAGCTAATAATAAGGTTTGTTTGAATACACTTGGTAAAGGCAAAGATTTAAGCGCGATACCAAAACTATGGGGTGGCAGTGTAAGTAAAAAACTATTCATTGCTAGCAAACAAATTAACGAACGCACCAGCAAGAAACTCGCGCGTTGCCAGCCTAGAGGAAGTGCTAAGAATGATAAAAACAATAATTCAGTACCAAGTAAAGCCGCAAGTTTTGGAAGTCTTGCACGCAATATACTAGCCCAAATTAATGCTAAAACTCCATAAACACCAAGCATAGACCAAGCATTCTGTTTGAGCAAAGCACTACCGATAACAATGATTAGAGATATATATAAACGTAGAGTTAGAGACATAGTTATAAATAAGGTGACTTTGATCCCCCCTTGTTATCGGGGGTTGGGGGATCAATTTTTTAGCTTCTTTGAGCAGGAGCGCCTTTCATGATACTGGCAAGACCAAATGCGAGACCAAAGCAAACGATAGAACCAATAATTCCAGCAATGCTAGTGCCAATTTTGTCAAGCCCCTGCACTTGATAATCTGCAAAAGGTGTAGGAACCACAACACGAATATTTTCTGCAAGTTTATCGAAACCTGTTTGTTCTGATACCCAGTCCAACCCATCAGGAAATGCTGATGCAAATAGCGATAAGACTCCAGAAATTAGCAGAATACTTACAACGGGAACTAGCCAACCCTTAAATTCACGCTGCTCTCCTGGTAGTAAATCTGGTCGTGCAGTCGCAAGATAAGTAAGTACTCCTCCTGTAATTAGTCCTTCTCCAACACCAATCAAGATGTGAATACCTGTCATTGAAGGTAAGACAATATTAATTGGCGCCGTTCCCGATAATGCCAATTCAATTGCTGCGACTATTGCCGCTACCACAACACTAATACCAGCTGCAACTCCTGCTGCCAATGGTAAACGGCCTCTTTTACCACCTAATAACCGCAGCAAAGGTTGAGTTAAACTCCAACCGACCCAAACTCCGACTACACCCATATTTAAAATATTTGCTCCCAGAGCAGTAATTCCACCATCGGCAAATAATACTGCTTGAATAATCAAGACTGTGGCAATACAAAGCGTTGCTGCCCAAGGACTACCCAAAATTACTGCCGCTAAAGTTCCACCTAACAAATGACCACTGGTACCACCTGCTACAGGAAAGTTAATCATTTGTGCAGCAAAAACAAATGCCGTCGTTAATCCTAAAATCGGTGCGCTACGTACACCAAATGCATTGTTCGCGCGTTTCACCGCAATCGTAAGCGCTGCAACAGTCGCTACACCTGTTACCGCAGCTACCGATGGAGAAATAAACCCATCAGGAATATGCATGATGTTCTCCAATTCTTCTTGTCATTTTCGATACTCTACCATTGAAAATTTTGTTAGTATATAAACTTAATAAAAAACAAAAGATTCAAAAATTTTCAATGCCCGTATGGGGGATTATAAATACTTCTTAAGACTCATTGACAGTCAAATTTTTCGTATTTTTACATACATACTTAATATCACAAATATCAAAAATATTTTTCAAATTATGCAATTTTATTTATTATTACACTTAATTTTTTTACTCAACACTTTTAAATTAATGAGAATAATAATCATATTCATAGATGCAACAAAATATAGTTAGAGATAGTTATAAAATTTATTCTTTTGAGTAGATTCATCACAGAAATTTACAAATAAGTATTCTTTGTTAAGAATTAATCCTAAGATACTTGAGATTCATTGACAATAATCTATACTTAATATAAGATTTACATTAGTTGCGAAAAGTTACCAGCTATACTTATTGTTTTGCAAAATAATCTTAAACCATGCCCAATAACTTTATTTTGCCTGGAGGGGACTTGTTAAGTCGGCGCCAACTACTAAAATTTGGATTGGCAGGCGCCGGGGTAATAGGTGGAACAGCATTGTGGCAAGCGTTAAGTTTGCGTCATACAGAAGTAAGAATACCACCAATGGATGTGCCTGCGGATACTTTGGCGATGAATCCAACGAAAATATTACGTGACTTTGACTACGGCACAGTTAAACGTGAAAATGGGCGAACAGTTCGTGAGTTCCGTTTAACAGCATCCACATCAATAATTCAGCTAAATACAGCAGTATCGTATAATATTTGGGATTTAAATGGCAGAATTCCTGGGCCAACACTAAGAGCAAAACAAGGGGAACGAATACGGGTATTATTTCTTAACCAAGCAGGTCATTCACACTCGCTGCATTTTCATGGAGTTCACCCAGCCGAAATGGATGGGGTGCGACCAATTAGTAACGGCAAAGCTACGATTTATGAATTTGACGCAGAACCTTATGGAGTTCATTTATACCATTGTCATGTTGAACCTGTAACTCGACATATTGCGAAAGGTTTATATGGAATGTTAATTATCGACCCACCCTCACAGCGACCACCAGCGGATGAAATTGTATTGATAATGGGTGGATACGATGTGAACGATGACAACCGTAATGAATATTATGCTTTTAACGGATTGCCGCATTATTACATGGATAATCCAATTCGCATTTACAAAGACCAACTAATCAGACTCTATGTTCTTAACATCATTGAGTTTGACCCAGCTGTAACATTTCACCTTCACGCAAACTTCTTCGACGTGTATCGATATGGCATGACTATGACTCCGAGCGAGAAAAGCGATGTAATTACGATGGGTGTTGCAGAACGACATATATTAGAGTTTGCTTTTCGCTATCCCGGTAAGTATATGTTCCACCCACATCAGGATGCAGTTGCAGAAAATGGCTGTATGGGACAGTTTGAGGTTATTGAATCATCAAATAAAAATTCAGCAAACAGCTAATTGCAAACAATTATTAAATCAAGCTTAAATGAAAGCCAAATTATTGCAAATATAATTCATTAAGTGCAAAACTAACATAATTGGAATTACGACAAGCTGTCATACGCTAGTTGGTTTTCAGCTTTGTAAATTTGTTTAGGAGTAAAAAATGGTTAGACCACGTTATGCATTTTTGGCATTTGCAGCTTGCGCTATCGTTGCACTTAGTTCTTGTGCTGGTGGTGGGGCGCCTGAAGCATCGAATAACGGGGGTAACGCAACACCGATTGCCTCAACTCCTCAAGTTACGGATGCTTCAACTACTAGCTCACATAGTGGTCATGGTAAGAAAGTAAATATAAATTCTGCGATTTTATCGGAGTTAGACAAGTTTGAAGGAATGCTTGGTGTGCCAGCATTGTCGAATAAAATTCAAGCGGGTCGTCCTTATGCTTCACCAGAGGAATTGGTAGCTAAAAAAGTAGTCACTCAAGAGCAGTTTGACAAAATTAAAGACATGGTGACGATAGAAGAAGTCAAGCTGACGGGTGAAGCGAAAGATGTTGACTACATGACCAAGTTGGGACTAATGAAAGGACACTTGATAGTCGCCAAAGAATTACTCGACCAAAATCAACCCAAGGCAGCAGAACCTCATATTGGACACCCAGTAGAAGAAATTTACGCTGATGTAGAGGAACAACTCAACGAACGTAAAGTAAAAGAATTTAAAACAAGTTTGATTAGCTTGCAAGATTTAGTCAAAGCAAATGGCAAAGCAGACTCTATTAAAACCAACTTTACCAATTCAATGCAAGCGGTTGATGGCGCCATAGCGGCACTTCCCCAACCAGAACGCGAAAAAAATTCTTTTAACCTACAAGTAATTAACGGTTTACTCGACGCTGCAAACTCAGAATACGGCGCCGCAGTCGCAGACGGTAAAATTTCTGCTGCAATTGAATATCAAGACTCACGCGGTTTTGTAGTCTACGCCAACGAACTTTACAAAACAATTGCCAGCAACATGGCAAAAGAAAATCCCGAAGTTCACAAAAACATTCAAGCTAGTATGGCTGAACTAACAAAAGTATGGCCCGCAGCTATTCCCCCTGCAACACCCGTAAAGACGCCTCTTGAAGTTACCAAGCTAGTAAAAGCCATAGAAGCAGAATCACAAAAAGCTATAGACAAAGCTGCCACAAAAGCCCATTTGTAACATCTTGTAGCACATTATTGTAGCACAGGCATCTTGCCTGTGCATTCACCAAAACATTACTCACACGACACTATATATAAATTTGATAGGAGGTTAAAATACAGGATGAACCAAAAAAACTATGTAATTATAAAGAGCCATTTGAATCTTGGTTCAAATTACCTGGTAAATCGTCCTGGAAAGTATGTAAGGTGAATTAATAACTGATGCAAGAACTTAATCAGCAAAAAGCAATCGACCTGCTTAATACCATCATGGAATTTGAGCTAGCAGGTGTTGTTCGCTATACGCACTACTCATTAATGGTAACGGGTCCATATCGAATTCCCATTGTAGATTTCTTCAAAGCACAAGCTAGCGAATCGCTGCTTCATGCCCAACAAGCTGGAGAAATTCTCACAGGTTTAGATGGACATCCTAGCCTTAAAATCGCCCCAATGGAGGAAACATATAAACACTCGGTTAAACACATTTTAGAAGAAAGTTTGGCGCACGAAAAGAAAGCATTATCGCTGTATAAAGATTTACTTGATGCAGTAACTAATGCTAGTATTTATTTAGAAGAATTCGCTCGCACAATGATTGGTCAGGAAGAAATGCACAATCTGGAATTGAAAAAAATGCTACGCGATTTTAGTTAATAACTTGTCATTCTGAGCGTAGCGAAGAATCTATATTGTCATTCTGAGCGTAGCGAAGAATCTATAATATCTAGTGGTTGATGAGATGCTTCACTACGTTCAGCATGACATATACAACTCCTAACTCATAATTCCTAACTATGGATTTTACTGCTGCTTTGTCTACATTTTTTATTGCGCTTCGCGAAGGAGTCGAAGCTGCGCTTGTCGTGGGAATTGTGTTGGCATTTCTCAAAAAAGCCGGACAAACGCAACTCAACCGCTGGGTATATGTAGGTTTAGGAACAGGAGTTGCCGCAAGTTTTGTTTTAGCGTTCTTGTTTCAATTATTTGTACCAGCTTTGCAACGCGCGTTTCCACAGTATGCAGGTGTTATTGAATTCCTTTATGAAGGAATATTTAGCGTGCTTGCTGTTATTATGTTAAGTTGGATGTTAATCTGGATGACTAAACAAGCCAGATTTATGAAAGCTTCTGTTGAAGGCGCGTTATCAGATGCATTAAAAAATGATAAAACTGCGGCGCGAAATATTTTTACATTAATTTTTGTTGCGGTTGTTCGCGAAGGTTTTGAGACAGTCGCATTAATTACTACTAATACTGGAAGTGGAGCGTATGGCGCCGGGATTGGTGCAATATTAGGTATTATTAGTGCTGCTTTTATCGGTGTTGGGTTATTTAAATTAGGTATTAAGTTTAATATTCGTCAGTTTTTCCAAGTGATGGGTATTTTACTTGTATTAATTGTAGCAGGATTAGTTGTAACAGCATTAAGCAGGTTTGACGCAGCGGCAGCATCATTAGCGTCTTATAGTCGGGCATCGCAAGACCTTTGTTTTTACTATGAACGTTTTACAAAAGTTCATTCGTGCATTCTCGGGCCGATGGTTTGGGATACTTCTAAAATTTTACCTGACGAAGAGTTTCCTGGTGTTATTTTTAAAGCATTATTTGGATACCAGCATCATCTTTATATTGTACAAGCCATCGCTTATTTAGTTTTCTTGTTTACAATTGGTGGTGTTTATCTTCGTAGTATTAGTGGTGGTGGTAAAAAACCAGAAAGAAACCGGGTTTCTATGTAAAATGTTATCTTTATTACAAGTTATCAAGCAAGAAACCCGGTTTCTATGACAAATATTTTTATCAAACAGTTATTTATCCATCCGATAAAAGGGTTAACCCCACAGGCAGAAGAATCTGTTTACCTCAAAGTTGGACATGGCATTCCAGGAGACCGTGCATTTGCTTTGATGTACAAAAAAACTCCGCCAGATATGGATATTGAAGTACCTTGGATGAAGAAAGTTAACTTTGCGATGCAAAACGACTGGCACTCGCTAGCAGCGTTAGACTGTTTTTACAACCCAACATCAGAAAAATTAACAATCAAACGTAAAGGAATAGAATTACTAGTTGCTGATACGAGTACCATAACTGGGCGCCATGAAGTTTCAACGTTTTTTACTGGATATTTAGCAGCAAGCTATCCTAGTCCAGGTGTGAGTCAAAGCGCAAGAGAAAGGGCGCCTTTAGAATTAGTGGGGTCATATAACAAAACGCGCTATCAAGACCGAGAAGCAGGACATATATCATTAGTTAGTCAAGCAACTATAGATAATTTAAGCGAAATTGTAGGTAATATTATAGACGTTCGTCGCTTCCGTCCCAATATTGTGGTAGACGGGATACGCGCATGGAGTGAGTTTGACTGGGTTGGTAAACAAATCAAAATAGGTAACGCGCTAGTTGAAGTTACAGCAAGAATTAATCGCTGCTTGAATATTGAAGTTAATCCCGAAACCGGAGAACGCGACATTGCTTTGCTGACAATTCTTAAGAATAACTTTCAACATACTCAAACAGGCGTAATTGCAACAATTATTACAGAAGCTCACATAAAAAAGCAAGACCTAATCGAATTGTAGCAAAAATACTGGATAATAAAGAAATCCTAAAATTCTAAGAGCTTCTGGCTTTGCTATTACGTCATAAATGGTTAAAAAACGTTGGCAAGATAAAGCAAAATCTCGCGTAGTCAATCGATATGGTTCTTTTAATGTTTTACGTAAAGGCATATCGTATTCACCTTGGCGTTATGACCCTTACCATGCACTGCTAACTATTTCCTGGGGCAGATTTATTGTTCTTATTACTGTTGGTTACTTTATCGCTAATGCTATTTTTGCATTGCTGTACCTTGCTGGTGGTGATGGAATTGAAAACGCACGTCCTGGTAACTTTTTGGATGCTTTCTTTTTTAGCGTTCAAACAATGGCATCGATTGGTTACGGCGCTATGTATCCAAAGACAGCTTATGCCAATTTTTTAGTTACCATTGAATCCATCATTGGGTTATTGATATTAACTATGGCGAGTGGTATAATGTTTGCTCGCTTTTCCTTGCCCAAAGCACGGGTAATATTTAGTCGCGTCATATTAATTACAACTCATAACGGCTTACCAACGTTAATGTTAAGGGTAGCAAACAAGCGGCAAAACTGGATTTTAGAAGCCCAAGTGCGTCTTACGATTGTTCGTAACGAATTAACAAAAGAAGGGAGTTTTATGCGGCGATTTTACGACATTCCCTTAGTTCGTAGCGACTCTCCACTATTTGCGCTTTCATGGTCAGTAATGCACACCATCGATGAAAGTAGTCCGCTTTACGGTGTGACTCAGCAACAAATGATTGAGGATGAAATGGAGATTCTCGTCATTTTTACAGGCATCGACGAAACAGTATCACAAACCATCCACGCACGTCACTCATATATACCCAATGAAACCGTATGGAATGCTCGCTTCGTGGACATCTTGACTCGCACATCTGACGGGAAACGTTGTATAGATTACTCAAAGTTCCATGACTTCGTATCAATTAAAGATATCAGGTCTTAAATATAACGACCTCTCTTAAAAGATAGATGTCACCAAATATCCAGCCACCTAACATATAGATGTTATTAATATTTAGTAGGAAGTAGAAATCATGGGCTGGCTAAAAAGACTATTCGGACTAGAAAAACCAGAAAACGCACAAGTAAATCCCGAACCACAACAATATACACCACAGCAAGAAGTTGCATCGGCGCCTGCTGCCACACAATCAATACCACCTGAACGCATCGGTCTAAACGGAGAATATGACCAAAGCGGTTTAGCCAAGCGCGTTGCACTAGCATTCGACCAAGACCCCCAGCTTGATGACATCAACACACTTTGGGTAGCCCAAACAAGCGGCACAGTAGTATTAAAAGGAAAAGTCCCCAGCCAAGACATACTGACCAAAATGGTATCAGTCGCGCGCAACGTCAATGGCGCCGATGCAGTAGACACATCGCAAGTTACAGTCGGTTAACAAAAATGTTCTTGTGTGGTGGGCATTCTTGCCCGCCCTGACCACTTTAAATAATATTGTTAAATTTTATTTATCTTCTAAGGGGATAAAAAAGATAGAAATTATACCAGGTAGTGTTAATAATAAGCCAAAAATGAAAAACAAAGGATAACCCATTTGCTTTTGAATGGCGCCACTTATTGCCCCAGGTAGCAGTAAACCCAAAGCCATAAAACCTGTAGAAATTGCATAATGTGAGGTTTTATATTGACCTTGACAAATATATAGTAGATATACAGTAAAACCAGTAAAACCTAAACCGTATCCAAATTGC
Organism: Calothrix sp. PCC 7103; assembly: GCF_000331305.1. Classification (GTDB taxonomy): domain Bacteria; phylum Cyanobacteriota; class Cyanobacteriia; order Cyanobacteriales; family Nostocaceae; genus Dulcicalothrix. Next base: position 5,449,365 of record NZ_KB217478.1, read on the forward strand.
TCTAAAGAAACTAGCAAGTATATTAATGCTAAAGGTGGTTTAGTGTAAGCCATGTAGACATAAAATAAATTCGGTAGATTCATTGCTAAAGCCATTGGCAAAAGGCATTTTTTTAAGCCATAGCGTGTAATTGTGATTCCACCTAAAATGCCTCCAACTATCAAAGAAATTACGCCGAATGTACCGTTTACTATACCAACTGTATCTGTAGAAAGTCCTAAGCCACCTGCTTCAATTGTATCTACTAAAAATAATGGAGCGAGTGTAACAAACATCGCCTCGCCTAAACGATAAAGTAAAATAAAGGCTAAGATGGCGCCGATTTTTTCTTTTTGAAAATAGGATTTAATTACTGTCCAAAAGGGTACTGTTTCATTTGTTGCCGATGTATTTGGTATATCAGATGGTGGTTTTGGTAAGATAAAGCGATGATAGATAGAAAGCAATATAAATAATACTGCGGCAAATCCAAGAGTTATAGTCCAGGCGCCTTGAATGTTATTTAGGGATTTTTCTAGTGTGCCTGCAAGAAATAATAAAAAACCTGAACCGAATAATACGGCGAAGCGGAAGAATAGCGAACGGAACCCAACGAAAAAAGCTTGTTGTTCATTACTGAGTGCTAGCATGTAGAACCCATCGGTGGCAATGTCGCAGGTTGCTGAGACAAATGCAGCTATAGCGAATATGGCAAGTGAGATAGGGAAGAAGTTTGGTAGTTGTAAAGAAAGTGCCGCTAGCGCTAAACATGCGAACATGGCAAATTGTGTGGTTAGTATCCATGTTCGTTTGGTGGAGTTTGTATCAATGAAAGGCGCCCAAAACATTTTGAGAACCCAAGGTAGTCTGAGAAAGCTTATCCAAAATGTGATTTGTTCGTTGCTAATGGCTAGACGTTTGTAAAGGAGAGGCGCCACTGCGGTGACAATGGTGTTGGGTACACCTTGGGCAAAGTACAGGGTGGAGATGTATGTCCAAGGGGAGGGACGGGAGGGAGTTGGTTTGTTCATGAGGTTAATGTTAACGAACCGCAAAGGACGCAAAGGACGCAAAGGAAGAGAAGAAGAGTTAATGAGAGTTTACGATACGTTTTATACCGTCTTTGAGGAGGATAACATTGAAGTTAATAAGAAGGGCAAGAGAATTTTTAGTCATTTTTAGATAGGAGATGGTTTGAGCTTCATGGATGGGTATTATGTTTTGCACGGCTTTAAGTTCAACAACTAGTGATGTACCTACTAAAAAATCTAATCGTCCCTCTCCAACTTCATAACCCTTATAGTTTATTGTGACAGGATATTCATGCGTGTGAGGAATTCTTCTGAATATAAACTCTCGCTTTAAAGCTTTATGATAAACTTCCTCTAAAAACCCTGGACCTAAAAGCCTATGCACTTCGATAGCTGCCCCAATAACGTTATGCGCTAACTGCTCAATATCTTCTCTAGAATCCTTCATATTCTTACCCTTACTCTTCTCTTTGCGTACTTTGCGTACTTTGCGGTTCGTTCCTCTTTCATAACACCCATCCAGATTACAAGTACACTAATACTACAGTAAATTTGTAATATCTTCATCAAACCTACAAACTAACACCCAACCGGACACCAGTAAGCCAAATTATCAGTAATCTCACTTTGCGACACCCTCATTCCCAAACCACCAGACACCAACTTATCACTACCATCGTTATATAACCAAGAACCCCAAACAGCCGTCATCAACTCCCCAGCAACATTAACGCGCGGCAACTCCAACAACTGCTGATAAACTAATTGTTGGCGCCTATACCAATCGTCACTATTCTCACTGCTATATACCATTTTCCCAGACTTAACAGCAAACCCACCCTCACCTTCGCGTCCTAAAATAGGTTTAGCGAAATATGTATCCCCAATATCTTGCTGATTCAACGATGTTCTAGGGAAATAATTAATTACAGTTTCAGCATTCTCTGAACTTAAATACTCCAACCCCAAATCATAAATCAGAGCGAAAATACTTTTAGGCTGTAAAGCAAAAGCCGAACCAAAGTTAACAATTACTATTTTCTTTTTTAAAATAAGTTCTTCCAACCCTACCCATAACTTATTCCCATTCTCATCAATATCATTAATCACCCATTCTACAGGATACCACATAAACAAAATATTAATAGGCTTACCTGTTCTAGAATCAAACAGATACTTACCATCTTGAATACGTAAAAACTCAATCGGCAAAACAGTAGATTGATGGTGATAGTGGCTACTTAACCAACGCATTGTACCTAAATCTTCAGCATTATTCAACGCTGTAAAAGTAACGTTACAATCTGTATGAGATTTTTTTAAATACTTAGCCGCGCGTTCAATTTGTTGATTTAAAGATAAGCTTAATATTTGTTGGGTATTAAAAATCGGCGCCTTCAAATTAAAATGTTCAGCTACTTTAGTATTACCTTCAGTACATTCAAACCAAAAACTAGGCGTTTGAGGATTCGTTTCAATAACTTGCTTAATACCCTTAGCTTCATTCCAGCACCAATCAAGGCGCATACAAAATGGTGGTAAACTATCAAACTTAACTAGCTTAATACTTTCTTCAGGAAAACCGTAATCTAACAGCGTATCTTCATCCAAATTCCTAATAATATCCCAAGTTTGCATCAAGACCTTGCCCACTGCAACAGAAGCTTGTCTAATTTCATTAATAGTTTGCTGCGGAACTTGGTGGCAATGGTAAAGCGCGTATGGAACAGTTTGCTCACTCAGAGGTATACCCGTTCCTTCTTCTATGGGACACACATCATACCATCCCATCTTCATAGATCGAAACAGGCGCCGACGTTGAGGACTATTGAAAATATCTGTATTCATAACGAGTGATGTAAACTACATATATAATCTTGTAATTATCACATAAAATTCTCAAACAATGAGGGTAAAGCTTCTAAAAAAGCCCATCCCGCAATCATTGCTGCTAAAATTACTTCTGCAACTAAAACGACTCCCAATAGCACTTTCCAAGCCAATAACATATGTGCTTCTTTTTTTAAACGTTGGCTAAGTATCATATTAACTTTCATTTTAGTTTCTAATTGTTGTTTGACAAGTTCATTTAATTTAACTTCTTTTTCGACTTCTTGCTGAAGAACTTCATTCAATTTCGCTGTATTTAGCTTTCGTAGTTTAGCTTCTTTTCCTAGTTCGGTAATTAATAGGGCTGATTGTTGTTCGTGAACAAAAGGTATAAGATAATCATGTGCTAACTGATAAAAGTCAGCAGGATAAGCAGGAGCTTTAAATAATAAGCCCGATTTTACCAAAATTTCTAACACTAAATCGAGTTTTTCTGGTGTTACATTTAAAGATGATTCTAAGTCCGCACGAATTTTGAGAGGGCAAGTATTTGTTTCATCGGTAAGCAAGTACAAAATAAGTTTAGCTATTTGTTCGTTTTCTACTCCACAATCTTTAATGATTTCTTCTAAAAATCGCCCTACTAATTTTTCCTTTGGTCCACATTGTCGATATTGTTCTACGGTCTTTATTTCTTCATTTTGTAGTTGTGTACCTACCACTTGCAACTCAATTGGGCGTACTTCACCTAAATCTCTAGCTAAATCATTTACTAATTCATCAATTAGTTGGAACTCTAAGAGTAATTGATTTTTTTCGGTTAATGTTTGAAGAAATTTTTTTGTATGTTGAGGAGAAAAATTCCCTAGGTAATAAATAATATTTTTGTCCAGGATATTATTATTTATAACATCAAAATTTATGTCTTTATAGTTGCATTCTAAGAGATAATGTAAATAATCTTCGCGTAAAGATAAAATTATCTTTACATAAGGGATATCAAGACATTCGCGGAGAAACTCATAAAACGGCTGCCGTTCTCTGGCATCTTTATAGACAAAGAAAAATTCTTCAAACTGGTCAAAAATTAAAACTGTCATGAGATTATAATCTTCATGCTTTTTCAACTGTTGGATAATTGTTTTTGTAGAATCAATAATTGTCAAATCAGATGCTTCGTATCTTGCTGCTGTTGGCTCTGCATTTGATGATAGAGGACAGACAAGAGAATTTTTTAAAGACTTTCCTAATGAGCCAACCCAATCTGTATAAACTTCGTGTAATACAGTTACAACATCGCGCGTTCCAATTGATTGTTGTTTTAATGCGGGTATTAATCCTGCTTGTAAAATCGAACTTAAACCAACTCCTGATTGCCCGTAGAGAATTGTGAGTTTATCTGAGGGGCGCCCCATACGTTCAACTAAGCGGTTAATATCTTGCTCTCTGCCGGAAGCTACTATTTCTTGGGCAATAGACTCTTGTTTTGCAAGAACTGGCAAACCTGGATTAGTTATCTGTTGTTTGGGCTGTAAACGACCGGCGCCAATGAAAGCACGAAAACCATATTGCTGTTCTATGGAACGCCGTTGCTGTTTAATATGAAACGCATCTAAATATCTACCTTTTTGGAAATAACAGTCTCGTAATTCCCCTAAAACAGCAATATAAAGTAGCGGGTCATACTGCGGTTTAGTTTCACTTACGGCTTGTTCTAACTTATTAATCGCCTTTTCTACGTTACCCAATGCAAAAAACGAACGCGCTAAGGCAAATAAGTACCAACCTCGATGATATGACCTTTCCCAATCTAAGTCGGCAATCGTTTCATGTTTAACTGACTTGGATGCAGCTTTTTGGGCACTCTTAAAAACAGATAGTGCTTTCAGAGCCATGTGTTTAGCTTCTTTCCAGTCCGCGCTCTGAAGTGCCACTTCTGCAAGAAAGCCGTAATTTCTAGCAAGTTTGAAACTATCAGGGTATTTTTTATATACAGTCAATGCTTTATAAGCGATAACTTCTAACTCTTGCCAGTACTGGAGTCGTTGTAACACTCCCCCCAAAGCGTTGATAAACTTAGCTACTAAATCCAGACGGTTTGCTAGCTCAAATACCTCTATCGATTGCTGAAAATAGTTCTTTGCTAGCTCACAAGCCTGATTATGTTCGCCTCTGTGTACCACAGCATAAGTACGCCACCATAAACCTAGAGAGTACAGTAAATAACCTTGACGCTCCAAAAATTTCTCATCTTCTCGACCTTCGATTACCTGCCAAAGTTCTAAACTTCGCTCATAATGCTGTCGAGATTTTTCCATTGAAGCATGAAGCAATCGACCTAAAACAAATTCTACGCTGGCTTCTAGTTCTAAATTTACCGTAACCTCACGCTTTCGTAATTCTTGCCATGCTAATTCCAACTCGACACGACGCAAAGAGCCAGCTTCCAAATCTAAAGCTGCGTTATCTAAAAATCTACCTGCACCTGCATTTAAAACCTTGACAAAAACTTCATCAGTTGTTTTTTGCACGCACTCAATTAAATCATCAGTAGCGCTTGTAAACTCAACGCTAGTAGTCCAACTCAGTAAATCTGGCGCCAACCGAATCAACTTTTGCAGTACCTCATCTGTAACCCAGAAAACTAAAGGGAAATGAAAATGTTTTCTAAACTCCTCCCGTACTTGGTTAGCAGCATAAAGAACTTTATCAATAGCAGTTACTGACTCTAAACCGTATACCATCAAAGCTTGCGGATGCTGATCACCGATAGAATCCTGAATAGTGTTGTAGATTTTAATACAATCTTTATCTAGAAATATCTCCCGGATATTTAATAAGCAAGATAATTGTAAGCTTTCGAGCAAACGCAATCGCAAACTGCCGCAATTACAGCGCGCCAAAATAAGCGAGAATTTTCCTACAGAACTTTGAAGCGCCCACGCTAACTCGTGTAAAGCTTCATCATTAGGAGATTGAGGCATAGGAAGCGAAGAATAAGAACTCATTACTGCAATCTCCTTGTTGCTGTCAAAATTGGATTGACGTCGAACCAAGACCCTTCACTGTCGCGGTACTCATAAACAAACCTACTGCGTATCAAAACTCGATATCCCTCATCTCCACTTACCCATTTCCGTTGTTGCACCTGACGCAACAATTCCCACTCGTCATCTGTAATTGCCAAAGTCATTTGATTGCAGAAACCGCGAATCACGGTTTCTAATACCTGACTGGATAGAGGTAACTTTCTCTCCTTCTTAATCCAGTCGGTTAAAAGTCTGAGTAATTCGCGGACATGACCACCACTAAAACGACACAATTTGTCGAAAGTATCAGGATGGTCAAACAGTGCCACAGCCAATTTCAGCCGTTGTCTGGGTTCAATGTCAGGAAATGCTCTTGCTAATACCATCTGTCGCAGTAAAGCCATTCCTTCAACACATTCGCTACCATCTCGCAATTGTACTGGTACCATTGGTAACACTTTTGGGTCTACCATAAAACGCTGTGTTAGCCTGCCCAACTCATTTGAGAACATTAACTCCAAAGGCATCGTGTAAACTACATGACATTGAAGTTGCCGTAACTGTTCGCCCCGATCTACAAATAAATATTCCGGTTGGCGCCTTCCCCAAGCTTTAGTGGAACTCTCAACGCGGTCTAAATTATCGATAATTACTACCAACCCTTTCTTACCGCATTGCTTGAGTTTCGCAATGGCTGGTTTGATTAGTTCTTCGTTAATTACATCTAAAATATTTGTGGTACGAGGACTGAGGTATTCTCTTAACTTCCCGCGAAGCTCTGGACTGTTTTTCGCTTTCGCTGTGATTTTACCAATGCCAAGAGCTACCAATGAGATACCATCTTTCTCCGACGCCTTTACTTCTCCAATTCCGGGAATATTTGCTTCGGCAGAAAACTTGCCCTCAGTACTCGCGGAAACCTTACCAATTCCAGGAACTGACGCTTCCGCCGAAACCTCAATCTCAGTCATCAGTAGTTTAGCGGCGCCATGAAGGATTTTCTTCAAACCCTTGGGTTCTGGAATTTCTAATTTTTCCAGGCTATCAAGACTTTCACTAACTCGACGCGCGACACTCAATAAAATATCGCCGATATCAACATCACCCATTTCCAGGTCTTGACTGGACTCAAAATATACGACATGGAAACCAGCTACTTCTAATTCATCTTTTAACCTAAGTAATTCCGTAGACTTGCCACAACCCAGGTGTCCTGTAAACAATTCGCACGTAGGCTCGTTAGGCGAGAAAAACGTAATATTTTCTTTTAATTCTTCAATAATCTTGCCACCGCGCACCGAGGAGAAATCGATATAAAACTTCCGGTCTTCAGCATTAGCTATAACTAACGCCTTGCTAGGGTTGCAAGCCTGGTAAAACTTCTGTAAGTCTAATATCATAACCTACCTCGTAATGCGGCTTAACTTTATTTTCTACAAAAACCGCATTACAAATTCCGTAAATATATTTAAGTAAATAGGTTATGTGCTTTTAAGTACCTACGCAAAAATATTTATGCAGGAGAGCGAGAAATTATGATTTAGCTCAAACCCTTACCAATAATAGATTTTAGCTTATTTCGTTTATGAGAGCAGATACATAATTAATTTTGCACAACTACTTATTCTTCTGTTTCAAATACAACACCCTCATAAAGCAGTTCAATCGGAAACTCCAACTCAATGCTTGATAAAGTGACGATATCTCCAGCAGTGTAGGGATAGTAAAGCCACATTCTGCCCTCTCCCCGACAGTAACGCTCCACAAAAATTTGTTCAGAGTCAATTAAGATATACTCTTGCAAACTGGGCATTTTCAAGAAATTTATGAATTTTTCACCCCTATCTTTTGCGCTTGTACCAGGGGAGAGTACTTCCGCAATTAATTTTGGCTTTTGAATAAACTTGCGCGCGTTCAGGTCTTGAGGGTCACAACTAACGATAACATCAGGGTAGTAGTAAGGACTCTTAGGACTAACTTGCACTTTCACGTCTGACACATTTACTCGGCAGCCTCTAGAACGTAGATGAGGGTACAAGGCTCTGTAAAAATTTAGAGCAATATCATTATGGGGAATTGTACCACCAGTCATAGCAAAGACTTCGCCGTTAACGTATTCATAGCGAACATCTTGCTGAAGTTCCCATTCGAGGTATTCCTCGACTGTCATTTTTTGCGGTTGTTGAGGAATGGTTATCATAACAAGTTTATTCCCAAGCTTGCTTTGATTGTAGCCAATAGTTTTTAATGAAGCTAGCCTTTATAAAATATTTTAAGTCAACATTTTTCAACAGAGCCTATTATATAATCATGGAATTTCTACCACAAAATACTAATTTAGGTCAACTTGATATCATTGAAGTATACAGTTATTATAATGGGACAAGACTTTTTTCGTGTTGTAATGTAACACTCAATATATTTTTTGCACTCTGGATAGACGAAGAGGAAGGTTTTGATTTATGGCTTTATGTACCTGTGTCCCTAAAAAGATTTCAAGAAATTCGCTTTGGAAAGATGGACTTACGAAACGCATTTTTAAAATCTGAGGATGGATTTGTTTTTGAGGTTAAGATTTTTTTTGATAATCTAGATGTGGTTAGCTGTATTAAGAGCGAAGAAATTGACAAAGATTGGCTGCCCTTGCCTGATGATTATCTCAAGTTGTCATCTTTATATCTTGCATAGGTGTGAATATTTTAATTAATATTACTAGGTAGTTTGTAGATTTTGCGAATACGCTCCTACCCGCATGGGACTGTAAGTCCCCATGCTAATAGCGGAAGTCCTCTGTAAGAGGACTAATAATAGTTGTTACTTTTACGACTTTATGTAAGCAAATATGTAGTTTTTACTTAGATATGCAAGATATTAGCATCTAAAGATTTCTCTACGTACACTTGCACTAAACGAATTCAGTATACGGCACCAGCAACCCCTTCTGCCATCAAGGTTTAACTCTGTCGCGGACAATTTCTGCAAGTTCTGGGCATTCGTAGGTAAGGAAATTGCGCTCCGTTCCTAGAATTAGCGGCGCCCTATTCAAGCATATCCACCAGTTCAAAACGCACTTTTTTCCCGATGACTCTGGCAGCACGTTCAATCGTATCCAGCGTTACGGCAGGATTGTCTGGGTCTAACAGACGGTCAAGGGACGACCTACTTGTTTGCATTTTTTGCGCCATTTCTGTCTTGCTCAGATTTTTAGATGCCATCTCCTGTTGGATCTGCCATGCAATTACCCGTTTGACAGCAATAATATTAATTTCGTTGAGCGTCCCTTCTTCCTCGAACAGGTCATCGAGAGAGGAACCGATATGAGGATTTTTCTTCATCCCATTGCCTCCACTTGTTGTTTTCGTTCTTTTGCTAAATCTAGGTCTTTCTTCGGTGTTTTCTGAGTTTTTTTAATGAACCCATGCAATAAAACCATGTTGCCCTCATGGATACAGAACAGCACGCGCGCTTTACGACCTTGCGGTAAATTAGTGCGTACTTCGTATAATCCATCACCCATTGGACGGCAGGTCGGCATCCCTATGGGAAAACCATATTCAACAGTTTTTATGTCTATACCAATCAAACGACGCTCGTCTGCATCCAAACCTTTCAACCAGTCACGAACTGGTTCGGCGCCATTTTCATTTTGGTAGAAGCTTGCAGGAACACGCTTTTCTGACATATTGATCAAACGAAGCCCGGAAGTCGCACCACAACGATGTGTAATACGTTACTGTAGCATCACATACGTTTTTACCACGGTCAGACTTGATATTACATCTCATTTATACCTTTTTTGGTACAATAAGTCAATAGTAAAAATTACACCTGTGACAGGCTGGATATTGATATATTAAGTTTCAATCAAACCGTATGCAATCTCTACGTGTGTGCAATACTTCCTGTTGTACTGAAGTTCGCCAAGCATAGCCGCGCTTTTTTATACCCGTGTGAGCAAGTTCTAGTAACAATATTGTAAACTCTACCACCCGTTAGCTGGTGTCCGCAATACCTGATTATAAGTATCAACATCTACCCAGATTTGAATGTATCGGCTTGCATCATGTAATTATTGTGACCCCTGAAAACACAAATTCACCTTAAAATCATTCATCCAAGATTTGGGAATTAAATTATCATGTTGAAGCCGCCCTACAACAATAGCAGGATGAATATTGATACAGGAAGCAAAATCAGCAACATCAGTTTTAGATTTAAGTTGTGTTAACTCTCTTTCATACTGAGGTGGTATCAAAAATGTCCTTGCCCATTGCGAAGCTTCACGTTCTTGTTCTGATTCCAAACTTTCCCCACTATTCCATTCATCCAGAAAAATATTTTCTTTATCATGTAGTAGGATATGTGCTGCTTCATGGAAAAAATTAAACCAGAAACAGTCATTGGTTTTACCGTAAAGTGAAAGTTGAATCAGTGCCTTATGGGGATTTAACCACCGTGCTGCACCACTAACGTGCGCTCCCTTAATTGATGGGACTAAAACCAGCACAACCCCACATTCTCGGCACAACTGTTGTATAGTAGGTTCAAATTCTAAGAGTGGTAACACCGTCAACGCGCGAATTGAGCGCACTGCTTTTTCAAATTTGGGTTTACTGTACTTGGGACAGTCGAGTTTTTCTGCTTCTATTTCACCCAATCGTAACCAAGCAGAAATCGCACCAATATCACTTTGTTCTTTCCGGGTGCGACGAAAGGAAATTTCCATACCTGCATAGTAACTTCGCCACTCGTCTGGCGAAGCCACACCAAAAAAATGTAATAATTTTTTTACTACTCCTGGTTTATTCTTGGTAATTAAATGACACTTAGGAATTGCACCTTGGTTCATCAATTCTTTGACTGGTAATTGATCTAACCATTCGGTCCACCCCTTTAAACGATTTTCTTCTTCTTTCTTAGCTAAAGCAACACGATATTGGGCTTCACGATTGAGCCAAAACCCCGCTGTACTCCCCAAAACCCGTTCTAGCTTCAGGGCTGTTTCTTCATTAATTGGTGCTTTGCCATTAATGAGCAAACTGATATGTTTTGTTGTATAACCTAAACGTTCTGCAAACTGTACTTGTGTCCAATCACGCTCTTCTAACAAATCAGCAATGGTATCACCGGGGGGAGATACCCAATCGGGAGTAAAAGGACGGGTTGTCTCAGTCATGGTAATCTCCAATGAAAACAATACAAACAGCAGTAACTTTTGACCAATCAATACTTCCATCTCCCATTAAGGGGATGGGGTCGTCCGAAGGCTTAAATACAAGTCGTTTCCCACCTTCTAGGTTTACTGCAAATTCTCCTGCCCGATCTCCTTTTAAAGGATGGGGATTACCTGCAACCAATTCCGTAACACAACTCACAGCAGCAAGGTCTCCCAATCGGGTTATCAATTTCTTGGCACAATTTGCACCCAATTTTCTTTGTGCTAGTTTTTCTTGCGAGCATAGGTTTTGCAGTTTGCTGTCCCCGAAAGTATACTGCAAACGGGTAAAATATAGACTTTTGTCATGCTGAACGAAACGTAGTGTAGTGAAGCATCTTGGAGATTCTTCGCTTTGCTCAGAATGACAGTTCTTAGCCGTTTTTAGTATAATTTCCATGCCTTGTAGCCTAATATAAGTTTACCATTTTGGTAAACAAATTGGTTAGATTCCAAAAGACATATCATATCAATTTATGTAATAATTTACCGTTTTGGTAAATAAATTTGTTAGATTTTGTAACTGACCTACCGGAGCGAGGGATACGTAACTGCTCACTCCGAGAGATATGATGTAAACTTTTGTCCATCAATATTTGACTTTCCGAACGCTACGAGTAGGTTTACAGGCGTATAAGTGATTTTCAGAACATGAGTCCCTTAATGATATATCGGGTGTTCCAGCACAACCGATTTTGTATCCCGATGCCGCATAAAACGTTTACGTAACTCATCAGCGATTAAAATTAATGGCGGAAACACAAGTAAAACTAACCAATGCAACGGTTGTAAAGGCGCCGTTGAGAAGATTTTTTGCAGCATTGACGAGTGGATAATTAACAATAGCAGGACTATCTCAACGCCTATTTTTAAGTTCCCACCCAGTCAAGCACAGTTTCCCGGAAGACAGGGTTTTCCCGTCGGAGGACAAGGAAAACCAAATTTTAAGGAGCTTGGTTTAACTGAAGAGCAATTAGGAACAGTAATGAAACCAAAATTCATATCTGCATCTATATTACTTGTTGCAGTAATTATCCTGGGTGCGACACCAAGTATATCCCACGCACAATTTCCATCTCAAACACCAGGAAAAATTAAAATGCAAGGTGGAATCGAAAATATACCTGGGATGAATTTCACTGACGAGCAAAAAGAAAAGCTTCAGGAAGTGAAAAAAGAGATGAGCGATCGCATGGTAAAAATTCTCACTAGCGAACAGCAAGAGTATTTAAAAACTGCGATGAATACTGGAAGAAATCCTCAAGAAGTGATAGGTTCCTTAAATTTATCCAGACAGCAAAAGGAACAACTCGATGGTGTGCAGAGATGGCAACGCCAACAGCTATTTAGCATCCTCACTAATGAGCAAAAACAAAAAATGAAGGAAATGATGATGCGAAAACAGGGTGGTGGAAACCCATTTGGTTTTCGTCCATAATCATTAGTTGACACTATTAACTGGCTAGAGTAGATCGAAGAATAAGAGAATAGAGGAGATGTAACAACAATATTGCTCCCATTGTTTTTAATTTCCCTAGCTATAGCTTTTAAATCGATAGAATTGGAACCATAACGTTATAACTGAAATAGTGCAAATGAATTATATAGGTTGAAAAAATTAGGTAAAAATCAGATAAACCCAGTAATTTAAAATTAAAAACTTTGCAATAGTACTTAAGTACAATTTCAGACCTGTTGTATCCTAGCGAATCGATGTTGCTTAAGATGAGAATAAGCTGAGAAAGAACTGAGAGAAAATATTTCTAAATTTATATAAATTCTCAGCTATACATAATTTAGCTCTTGGCAACACCACCGACAATTGTTCTTATCGCAAACAGGGACATGTCAAAAGGTGGTTATATGGACTTAGTAGATTTTCTAGGACTTGTTCATCCTTTCATCGCTATTTTCTTTGTTTTTCCTTTACTTGGCATCGTGGTTAACTTTGCCTGGGCAACACGTCAGCGTCGTTTACAGAGCAAAAGTGCAGGTAAGAGTAAAATTCCAGCGTCGGTTGGTGTTGAACATAAACAATTGGGGAGTTGGCTAACAGGCGCCATTGTCGGATTAACTTTGCTAGGATTAGCTTATCCCATCGGCAAAAATATTATCACGAATCAAGTTTGGAGCAAGGCGCCGTTTAAAGTAATTTTTATTTTGTTGATGTTTGTAGCAACTATTACATCTTTAGTATTGCTCTACCGTGCTAATACAAAGATATGGCGATCTGTGTTTGCAACTCTCACAGGTGCGGGTTTGGTAATTTTAGGATTTCAAGACGGAGTGTTTCGTCGTGATAACGAGTGGTTTTGGTCGCATTACTATATTGGTATGGCTGCAGCAATGCTGATGATTTTTTCTTTAGCTATTGTACCCGAAATTTATAAAGATAAGTCACATCGCTGGCGCCTAATTCACACGATTTTAAATTGCGTTGCTTTGTTATTATTTATGGGACAAGCAATGACAGGCACGCGAGACTTATTAGAAATTCCTTTAAGTTGGCAAGAACCTTATGTCTATAAATGTGATTTTGTAAATAAAACTTGTCCCATATCTCAACCGGAATTAAAAAAGTGAATAGATTCAACAGATTATTTGCTAAAATTGACACTTTCTCATTACAATTTCGTTTGACAATCGGTATTATTATAGTTTCTGCTTTTGGATTAGCTGGTCTTGCTAGTTGGACTGGTTGGAAAATGCAACGAATTTTAATCGATAGTCATAAGCGGAATATTCAGGAAATCGCTTTACGTCTACCGCGCGATGTCGAAGTTTATAGTGAGATGTTGCCAATTGAGACTGCATTACAAAAAGCAATTGACAATCGAACGGAAAATGACACTTTATTATGGGTAAAACATCAAGATACAAATCAAATAGTAGCTAAATCAAATAATTTAAATCCTGTATCTGGCTCTAACATTGCTAAATTAATTTCTCTTACAGAAATGCCTGATAAAGCAGAAATTTACGCAGTTAAAGGACATTACTTTGTTTTATGCGGTGAAAAATTAAGAATCAAAGGTGAGTTGATAGGTGAAATTTCTATAGCACAAGATATTACCCGTGACCAAACCATGTTTGTCACACTGCTACATAATGTAGGTATCGCTGGAATTGTGGTAATTGTAATAATATCAGCAACAATTGCATTCTACATTAAAAATTCCCTCCAACCTCTACGGCAAATTAGCCAAATGACGGCAGTAATTCAAGCAGAAGATTTAGACTCATATAAATTACACCTTGCTCAGGCGCCGACAGAGGTAAAAGAACTCGCTCAAACTGTTAATATGATGTTGTCTAGATTATCTCAAGCTTGGGAAAAAGAACGACAATTTACCAGTAATATTTCTCATGAACTGCGAACACCTTTAACTGTTGTATATGGATATTTACAAAGTGTACTAAGAAGACAACAAAATTTAACCGAAATTCAGAAAGAAGCTTTGCAAACAGCAGCATCAGAAGCAGAACGTACCATTCATATATTACAAGATTTACTCGACTTAGTTAGAATAGATAGTAGGTATGGGCATTTTGATATTAAACCTTGTACGTTAAATTATATAGTTGCTGACGTTGTGCAGATGGCATATAAAAATAGTAATAGACAAATTAAAATTGAGGCGCCTACTCATCCAATTATTGTAAAAGCAGATAGCAACAAACTTGAAAAAGTGTTACTGAACTTAATTGACAATGCAATTAAATATTCTAACCCAGATACACCTATAATTATAAAATTAAAGCAAATTAAAAACGAGGGCATAATTGAAGTTTTTGACAATGGCTACGGTATTCCCTTACAACACCAATCTCGCATTTTTGAGCGATTTTATCGTGTAGATGACGCGCGCAGTTCCAATGGTGGTACTGGTTTAGGTTTATCAATTGTTAAAAGCTTTATAGAAAGTATGGGTGGTACAGTTATGGTGAGTTCTAAGATAAATCAAGGAAGTGTATTTACAATTATTTTACCTTGTTGATGATTTGTAGGTTGGGTGGAGGAACAGAACCCAACATAGGTAACACTATACTTACAATTGTTCCTTGTTCGGCATTAGATGTAATTACTAACTTCCCACCATGTGCTTCAACAATACGTTTAGTTATTGCAAGTCCCAGTCCTGTACCATCCGGTTTTGTTGAGTAAAATGGTTGAGTTAGTTTAGATAAAACTTCTGCGGCTATTATGGCGCCACCATTCTGAATATTTATTATAGCTTGATTTATATTTGATGCAATATCTAACTTAATAGTATCTCCTACGTTTACGGCTTCATAAGCATTACGGATTACATTTATTAATACTTGTTTTAGCTTGTCTTTATCTCCGAGTACCTGAACGTTCGTACTTGCAGAAGTAAATTTTATATATCTTCCCTCTGCCTCTGGTATATCCAGAAACTCTATAATACATGTGACGAATTCGTTGAGACAAATTGGCGCCACTTGTAAAGCTTGGGGTTTAGCATAAAGTAATATTTCTTGTAATAATCTTTCTAAACGATTACCTTCATCTAGTGCTAAAGATAATCGTAATTTTGCTGCATCATTCAAATCCAGTTTATTAAAATAATTCAATCCCATTTTCATGGTTGTCAAAGGATTGCGAATTTCATGGATAATACAAGCAGCAAATTCACCAATTGCCGCAAGACGTTCTTGTTCTACAAGTTGAGCTTGTGCTGCTTTTAATTCTTCAGTTCTCTGCGCGACTTGAGCTTCTAATAGTTCATTAAATTGCTGCTGTTGTTTATAAAGATAATAGTTATCTATTGCTGTAGCGGCACGTTCTGCAAATAGTTCCACTATATTAACTTCTGAAGGGGAAAAAGTGCGTGGTTCTTTATGAAATGAGCAAATTGTTCCAATAACTTCATTGTTAGAAGTACGCAATGGTATTCCTAAGTAAGCTTGATAACCTTCTGGAGCTTGACCATATTCTGTACAGCACTTAGTATCTTCGACTATTAAACTGCGTCCAGTTTCTATAACTGTTCCGGATAATTGACCATGTACAGAATAAGTGCCAATTTCTTTACCTAAATCTATACTACTAGCTAGTACCTTGCCAAAACCTTGCTGACAAATAGTTACAACAGACCAATCAATACTGATTAACTCATTTACACCACAAGCTATTTCTTTTAAATATTCGCTTAATTCGCCATTTCTATGACTAAGCGACGATAAAACCTCTATTGTCCGCCTTTGCCGCCAGTAGAAGTCATCAAACATGATATACCTAAATAAAAAAATACCTATCTTATAGACTTAACACTTGATAGGACTTTTTCAGCTAAATAAAAACTTAAGATTTACTGGCGCCAGTGATTAATTATCGCGTAATGCATACCCGATACCACGCACCGTATAAATTAAGCGTTTTTCATTATTTGCTTCTAACTTCAAACGCACATAGCGAACATAGACTTCTATAACGTTAGAGTCTCCAACAAAATCATAACCCCAAACCTTTTCTAAAATTTGGTCTCTGGTAAATACCTGACGCGGGTAACTCATTAAATACTCAAGCAAATCAAACTCTTTTGCAGTTAGTTCTATTGTTCTATTGCCTCGAAATACTTGACGAGTGCGACGGTTTAATTGTAAATCTTCAAATTGCAATACATCTGAACTATCTTCTTGAGTGCGACGCAAATGAGCGCGGATTCTTGCTAATAACTCCTCAATACTAAATGGTTTAACGACGTAATCATCGGCGCCAGCATCTAAACCAGTTACACGGTCATTAACTTCATCTTTTGCAGTTAACAGAATAACTGGAATTTTACTCCCCGTCGCGCGCAGACGACGACAAAGTTCAACTCCAGTTAAACCAGGAACCATCCAATCTAAAATTGCTAAATCCGGCGCCGATTCCCGTGCTAAGGTAATTCCCGTCATTCCATCGTTAGCGACACTAACCTTATAACCTTCGCTAGTTAATTCTAACTCGACAAATCGAGCTAGCTTTACATCATCTTCCACCAAAAGAATATGTGCTGTCATAATTTCCCTGAATTAGATACCCGACTTTTTAAACAAGTCGGGTATCTTAATAATCTTACTTATTATTTGACTTCGCTTGGAGCAAAAGCGGTTATTTTACCTTGTTTAACTGCAACAACTACATCGTAAGTTGCACAATAAGCAAATGTAGTATTATTAGCTTTATTATAAAGATTTACAACCATACCTGCACCACCAGGTTGAACAGCAATTGGTTCCAAATCACCGAAGAAATAGCGACGGAGTTCATCACCACTGCCAAACATACCTTTATGTTTAGTTAGCATAGCGATTTTTTGAGCAGGAGTTAAGCCTGTAACATCTTTCATTGCTTCTGCTTGAGCAGAACGCTGAGTTTCGGTCATCATTCCATTTGTTTCTTTTGCTACCGCTTGATTCGACTGTAAGTTAATTGCACTGAGTGAGGTGCCACCAATTGTGACTAAACCAGTTAGAACAGCAGTAGTTACAATAGTTTTGAGATTCATTTTGGATGATTCCTTTATAAAATCGTCTGTCTTCGATGTTTATTAGTATTGATTGAATTCCTGAGTTTTTGCTGAGAATAGGATTAGCTGGTGTTAAAAACTACCATTATTTTTTTTAATCTACTTAATGGTAGTAAGCATTTATTCATGCATGACATAATTTAAAAGCTTAAAATTAGCTGAGAAAACCATAAGAACTTTCAAAGGTAAATCTCAGCTTTATAGACTGAAACATTTAGAGCCTTATAACCTTTGACCAAATAGCTTAAGCAACAATCAAGTTAGTTAGTTAAAGCTAAAGCTAAAGCAAAACCTATATCACTAACTGATGTTGTATCGAGGAATATAAAGCTATGAAATTAAGAAATTTTTTAATGCTAAGTCTCGCATACCTGTTGATAGCAAGCTGTGCAAAAGAAATTAGTGCAACTGAAAATCATGTGGCTATAAAGTCTTCAAATAATCCTGTAGTTCAGTTAGCACAAACTCAACAAACTGTGAAAGTTGGTACTTTCGTGTCTGGAGAGCATACAACTCAAGGTACAGCAAGCATTATAACAAATAACGGCAACTCGTTTCTAAAGCTGAACCAGTCATTTAAAACTTCCGACTCAGGGCCAGATTTAGTTGTGATTTTACATCGTTCAGATAATGTAATTAGTTCAACTAAGCCACCGTCCTATCCTTTAAAAAAAGGAGATTACGTTATTCTTGGTCGCTTACAAAAATTTAGCGGCACCCAAACTTATGCCATTCCGAACAAAATAAATTTAGCAAATTACAAATCTGCTGCGATTTGGTGCCGTAAGTTCAATGCTACCTTTGGTGCCGCCAAGTTAAGCAATAGCTGATACCAATTTTAGATTGCTAAATCCTGAATAAATAGTTAAAAACTAGCAGGAAGAAGGTTTATGAAACTTCAATTAATACCAAGCTCTTAAACGACCCACAAAAATTAGGTGCATTGTTACAAAATATTCCACTTGGTCGTCTCGGTCAACCGCAAGATGTAGCATCCTTGGTAGCGTTTTTGGCTTCCTCTGATGCGGACTACATTACAGGTAGCACCTTTTTTGTGGATGGTGGACTGCTTTGGAACTATCAGGAACAGTAAGGCAATTATGATAAATACTCCTCTATTTATTCCCGTCATTTTGGGTACTCCCCGTCAAGGGCGCCAGAGCGAAAATGTTGCCAAATTTATCGTTGAGCAAATTGCTACACGAGATGATGTGGAAACAGAACTGATTGATATTAGAAAAATCACGATTGCCACCAACGACGCAGGTGAATCTATTAAAGACCCTCAGTTCTCCAACACCGTTGATCAGGCAGATGGATTAATTATTGTTGCGCCTGAGTACAACCACGGTTATCCGGGTTTGCTTAAGCACTTACTTGACACTTGCCTAAAAGAATACATCCATAAAGCCGTGGGATTGTGCGGCGTTTCTGCTGGACCCTTTGGTGGTACGCGAGTAATCCAAAACTTACTGCCTGTGATGCGTGAGTTGGGACTAGTGACCATTTTCTATGACCTCAACTTTGGCAATGTCCAGCACTTATTTGATGAGTCCGGTAATTTAATTGACAAACAAACCTACATTCGGCGCCTAGATAAATTCATTAACGAATTGGTTTGGATGTCAACGGTACTTAGATATGGGCGCCTAAAAAGTTAGATGTACTACCTGACGTTGCATCTAATTATATGTATAATTTTGTTCATGAAGGTTCGATAATTCCGGCAAAACCACCAAACGGTAAGTTTGTTTTGGATGTGCAAAAGTCTATACCAGCTGTGCTGATTAGTAACGGTGTGGGAATTACTCCCATGATTGATGTCTTTTTATTCTGGTGGTTAATTTGCTACCAGGTGCATCGCTGCCAACTTATCTTTGGTAGTGATGCTTATTTATATCGTTGACAGCAAGTTTATTATGGTTAAGAGAAACAGCAAAATTCCGGGACAAATTTATCTTTGGCTTGCAATTATAATTTTTGGAGCATCTAGCGCTATTACTCGAAAGTTAACAGAAATTGGCGCCCAACATTTTATAGATGCTCGTAATCCAATTTCTCTATGTAATGTTTTATTTGTCGGTAATATATGCGCTTTATTGGTTTTGATTACTATTTACAGGCGCCAGTGGAACAAAGCAACATTAAATAAAATATCAATAAAGAACTGGTTAAATCTGACTAAAATTGCAATATTATCGGGAGCTATCGCACCTGCTTTAATCTTTCAAGCATTGGCGTTAACTAATGTTAATAATGTTGTTTTGGTTGGGCGCCTAGAACCACCTTTAACACTAGCTTTATCAGTTTTGATTTTGAAGCAACGGGTCAATATTTGGGAAACTGTAGGAGCAGTTACTGCCTTTATTGGTGTCACCTTAACCATAATTCTTCAGCCTCCAGGACAATCCACGATGAATATGGGAGGTTTTCACATAGGTATTGGAGAAATATTAGCAGCAATAGGAGCTGTGGCTTTAGCTGTTTCTACAATTATTAGCAAACAACATCTTTCTAAAATTCCTTTAGGAATCTACAGTGTATTTCGTACAGCTTTGGGAAGTATAATATTTTTCTTTCTTGCTTTAATAATTTATGGTCGCGACCATTTTACAGATGTGTTTTCGCCTTTTCTCTGGCAGTGGATGTTTGTATATGGTTTTGTAATTGTAGTTTTAGGCCAATCCTTTTGGATTAAAGGCTTGAAAGCTTCCACTGTATCGGTAGCTTCTTTAGTTAGCTCATTTACACCACTCATAGGCATTTTAGCAGCTTACTTCATTTTGGGCGAGGCGCCGACTATGGCTCATTATATTGGTGGTAGCTTGATTTTGGTTGGTATCTTGTTGAGTCAAATTGGAATTCGGCGTCAAGCTTCTCTTAGAACTGGGTTGCCCAAAATGATTTCTACATCAGCACAACACAAGGTAGAAACAACTATAGGATTTAAAGGCATATGATACTCTTCTCTGTGTCCTCTGCGTCTCTGTGGTAAAAAACTCTACTAACAAAATTAAAGAACACAGACTATTAGCCACCTCCATGCCCACCTCGCCCAAAACTGCCAAAACCACTGCGCCCAGATGTAGAATGACTGGCGCCACTACCAACCCTACTAGAACCACTATCACTGGCGCCACTACCAAACCGACTACCTGAACTACCCCCATAGTAGCTTCGACTACCACTACTACCACTACTCGAACTTGGTGGACAGTTTACTTTTTGGTTTGGTTGTCCTTGTACTGCTTGCGCGCGGTTGCAGTCCTGACTGGTTTCGGGAGTTGATGCACAAGAAGCTAGAAAGGAAATTGTCATTAACGTGACAATAAGTTTTAATAAGCTAGGTTTAAGTTTCATTGAATTTTATAGTTGAGTTTTTAGGTAAAACTGCAAAGCTTAAAAACAGTAACTAAAGTAACTACAGTTTGGCAGAACCAAATTTCGCTCTTGTCGGATAGCTAACTGCCTGTCCTTTATATTTTGAACAGGCAAGGATGCCTGTTCCACAAGATGATTAATTCTGCGACAGTCTTGTAACCATGTGGCAGAATTTAGAGAAGAACAAATATAAAGAACAAAAACTTCCACACTTATCTTTCCCAGAATGACCGCAACAATATCAAACACCAACCTCTCTAGCGTTTACGACCCAAAAGCCGCTGAATCCAAGTGGCAACAGTTTTGGGAAGATAACCATATATATAAGGCAGACCCCAATAATCAAACCGAACCGTACTGTATCGTTATACCTCCTCCTAACGTTACGGGTAGCTTGCATATGGGACATGCTTTTGATAATTCCCTTATCGACACTTTAGTTCGCTACCATCGAATGAAAGGCAAAAACGCCTTATATCTCCCAGGTACCGACCATGCGAGTATTGCTGTACAAGCAATTCTTGAAAAGCAACTCAAAGCAGAAGGCAAAACTCGTTACGACTTAGGACGCGAAAAGTTTCTCGAAAAGGCTTGGCAGTGGAAGGCTGAGTCAGGAGGGACTATTGTCAATCAGTTGCGGCGTTTAGGTGTGTCGGTGGACTGGACGCGCGAACGGTTCACTTTAGATGAGGGTTTATCAAGGGCTGTATTAGAAGCTTTCGTTAAACTTTATGATGAAGGATTAATATATAGAGGCGAGTATTTAGTAAACTGGTGTCCTGAATCGCAATCGGCAGTTTCAGATTTGGAGGTTGACCAAAAAGAAGTAAATGGCAACCTTTGGCATTTCCGCTACCCACTCTCTGATAATTCGGGTTTCGTAGAAGTTGCCACAACTCGTCCAGAGACAATGTTAGGTGATACAGCAGTTGCGGTTAACCCAAACGACGAACGTTATAAAGATTTCATTGGCAAAACTTTAACTTTGCCAATAATGAATCGAGAAATTCCGATTATTGCTGACGAGTTAGTTGACCCAACCTTTGGTACTGGTTGCGTTAAAGTTACGCCAGCCCATGACCCGAATGATTTTCAAATGGGTAAACGTCACAACTTGCCGTTTATCAATATTATGAACAAAAACGGCGCCCTCAATGAAAACGCCGGAGAATTCCAAGGGCAAGACCGTTTTGTTGCGCGTAAGAATGTTGTTGCAAAGCTGGAAGAGCTAGGTGTTTTAGTTAAAATTGAAGAGTACAAACATACAGTTCCATATAGTGAAAGAGGTAAGGTTCCTGTTGAACCGCTACTTTCCACGCAGTGGTTTGTTAAAATTCGTCCTCTAGCAGATAATGCGCTCTCGTTCTTAGATAATCAAAATTCTCCAAACTATGTTCCGCAACGTTGGAGTAAAGTTTATCGTGACTGGTTAGTTAAGCTCGAAGATTGGTGTATTTCTCGTCAGTTATGGTGGGGTCATCAAATTCCTGCTTGGTACGCTGTTAGCCAAACAAATGGCGAAATTACAGATACAACTCCCTTTGTTGTTGCTAAAAACGAAGAAGAAGCAATACAAAAAGCAAAACAACAATTTGGCGAAGATGTAAAACTCGAACGTGACCCAGATGTATTAGATACTTGGTTTTCTGCTGGGTTATGGCCGTTTTCAACATTGGGTTGGCCTGAACAAACTTCTGATTTAGCTAAGTATTATCCTACTAGCGTTTTGGTTACTGGCTTTGACATCATATTTTTCTGGGTAGCTAGAATGACTATGATGGCTGGGCATTTTACTGGACAAATGCCGTTTAAAGATGTTTACATTCACGGGTTAGTTCTCGATGAGAAGGGCAAAAAAATGTCCAAGTCAGCGGGTAATGGTATTGACCCGTTGTTGCTAATTGAGAAATATGGTACTGATGCACTGCGATATACGTTAATTAAAGAAGTTGCTGGCGCCGGACAAGATATTCGTTTAGACTACGACCGTAAGAAAAATGAATCGCAGTCGTTTGAAGCTTCACGTAATTTTGCTAACAAACTATGGAATGCTTCGCGGTTCGTAATGATGAACCTAGATGAACAAACTCCTGCACAACTGGGAGTTCCGCAACCAAGTGAAATTAGCGATAAGTGGATACTTTCTCGGTATAACCAAGTTATTAAACAAACTAGTAATTACATTGATAATTATGGTTTGGGTGAAGCGGCGAAGGGTCTTTATGAGTTTATTTGGGGTGATTTTTGCGACCAGTATATAGAACTTGTTAAGTCTCGGTTGCAAAGTGATGCAGACCCAAGTTCGCGAAAAGCTGCACAGCAAACGCTTGGTTATGTTTTAGAAGGGATTTTGAAGTTACTGCATCCTTATATGCCTCATATTACTGAGGAAATTTGGCATACACTAACTCAAAAAGGCGCCGATTCTAAGGAAAGTTTATCGTTACAGCGTTATCCAGAGGTTGATGAGGGTCAGATTGATGTAGGGTTGGAAGACTCTTTTGATTTGTTACTTGGGGTTATTCGCACTATTCGGAATTTGCGTGCTGAAGCTGATGTTAAACCGGGTGTGAAGGTTGCTATTAATTTGCAGACCGATAGTAGTAGGGAACGTGAGGTTTTAGCTGCTGGAGAAGTTTATATTAAGGATTTGGCGAAGGTTGAGAGTTTGAGTATTGGTGGTGGGGAGGTAAAGACGGGGGAAAGCACTGAAGTGCTTACAACAACGGTGCTTACAACCACGATGAAAAAATTCCAAATTCCTCAAAAGTGGCGCCTTTATCTCAATATTATTGGTGTAATACTTTTAGTTAGAGTTGGGTTTGCTGTTTTTAATGCTATTAATCATGTTGCTGTATTAGCTTGGTTTTTTGAAGTGGTCGGTCTTGGTTTCTCCGGTTGGTATTTGGCAAATAATGTTTTTAACAAAGAAAAAAGACAGCAAATACTTCAAACTGCATCCAAGTCGGTAGAAAAAGTACCACAACCAACGGTAGAATCTGAGCCTAAGCAAGAAGAAGAAGCTATTGCAGGTGTTATCGGTACTGTACAAGTTATTTTGCCGTTAACCGGAGTAGTTGATATTGCTGCCTTTTGTGCCAAGCTACAGAAAAAACTTGAAAAAATCGAAAACGATATCAAGTCTCTTTCTGCTAGACTTAATAACCCTGGTTTCGTAAATAATGCTTCCCCTGAAGTTGTTCAAGGTGTACGCGATAATTTAGCCGAAGCCGAAAAACAAGCACAAATCTTACGTGACCGCATTCAAAAATTATCACAATAAATGTAGAGACGCGATTAATCGCGTCTCTACAAACCATTACTTATGTTGTATCTAGCCCAAGTACATAAAAACGAATTTCTCGAACAATACCAGTTACGTTTGTTAGCTCGTAAAGAAGCTGAAAATATGTGGGCTACTATTCCTGAAGAAGCGTTTATTCTTTTGGGTAAAAGTAGTGCGCTGACCGAAAAGCTACTGGTTTTAGTTGAACTTTCACCCACTGGTGATATTGAACGACTCGAAGATGCTACAAATTGGGTACTATCGTTAGTAAATACTTACTTAACGACTGGCATTACCCCAGATTTTCTGACGCAAGAAAAAGAACGCGCGGAACAATGGCGCCAAAATTTAACTTTACAAAACCAAGATTTAGCACGTCGCTCTTTAGAATTAGAAGCACGACGCGAACAAATTCAAGCTTTAGAAGAAAGTTTAAAGCGTGAGAAAAGCACCTTCGGTAATGGTAGTCATCCTGAAGAAAGCTAGGAGACTGCAAGTAACCCTGTTTTACAAAGCAGTACTATGCTACTTTGCTCTTGCGTTTCTTTATGTGCTTGATTGAGCTTCATTAACATTTCTACTAACCAAGCTAATTTTACCTGTCGCTTGAGGCGCCGTAGCTCCTTCCATACACATAGTGATTCTGCGACTCTCCAACCATATTTTTGAAAAAAGCTTGTTCCTTCTTGAGGAGCAAATAACAAAGTTTTATTTCCACTAGCAAAATATTGGTCAAATATTTTACGAGCGTAGATATTATCATAATTTTGTAGAGTGTCTGCTGACTCTAACTCAAATAACCACCAGTTCAAGTTTGATTGTTCATAAATATCAGCAGCAATAGATGCTACTTGTGCTTCTGGTAAATAAGAAAGAAGTCCTTCAGTAATTACAAGTGCTTGCTTAGAGTTTTTGGTAATCTCAGCAAATAAACGTTTTCTCAACGAAATATCTGTAATATCTAACTTAACTCGCTCCAAAGTACAAACAGGTGTAGCTTGTAAGAGTTTTTGTTCCTTTTCAGTCAAAATATCAGCAAAATCAACTTCAACCCAGCGAAGCGACGCAGGAAGATTTAATCGATAAGGACGAGTATCTAGTCCTGCTGCTAAGTTTAATACTGTATCAATCTTGTGAGACTGAACCAACTTTTCAATTTGTTCATCGATAAGACGAGTACGAAGCGCTATTGCATTGGTAATTTTTTTCTTTTCTCCAAGCACCTCAACCAGCATCGCTCCTTTGCCACCTGCAAGTAAACGTGCGTAAGGGTCATGAAATAAAGCATCAGCGCGTTCGCTTTCCAAAGCACGATACATTGCTACCAAATAGGCAGTATCTGCAATATTTTGCATGTGTATAATAATTTATTTATAAATATTTCTGTTGTAGATACATAAAGGAGATATAAAATGGCGCCTACGCTATTTACTAATACACTTCAATAATTGATTGTCAGGAAGAAACCTGGTTTCTATATCTGGGAACAGATAATGGTATTATAAACGTCTTTAACTAATCCCAACCAGAAAGCTGTACGTCAATGAACTCAAATAAGCTATCAACTGCTTGCTTATTCTTACTAATTCTATCAACCAGCGCACCCTTCAATTTGCGCGCATTAGCATCAGATATAAGCGACATTAAACCATCAATACAGCAAGCAGCACTAAGAAAATTATCTAAAAAAGTTAGTACACCTATTGAAAAATTGGAAATTGTTTATACATTTAAACCAACTTTTCGGACTATTGGTAAAAGTGGATTTGGATTTGTAGTTGTTGACAAACGTAACGGTAAAATATTTGACATAGCAGTAGATTCTAATGGACAAGAAATGAATATAGAAAAATTAGCGCAACAAGATAAAACTGCTTATGCATCTAAATATGGAAAACTATCACAAGGTTTATTTGAAAAACTTGCAGATACTAAACCTAATGAGGAAATCTCTGTAGTAATTAAATTAAAAGTAGAACGTCAAGATGTAAAAAGTATTCAGGCGCCAGTTCCAGCCAGTACAGATACGCAACAGCAAACTATAGAAAACGAACGAGTTGTGAATGAAGCAATTAATAAAATTGAAGAATTAGGATTTAATGTAAATGGTGATAACTCCAGTCCCGCAGTATACGGAAATTTAACCCCCACTCAAATACGCGCAATAGAAAAGCTAGATATCGTTGATAGCATTGATTACGAAGCAGTAAATCAACCTGGGTGATAATATCCAAGTCTTCAACACCAAAGATGCTAGACCATTTGGCGCCTTAGATAAAACATAATTCATAAAATAATTAAACTAGAGTGTGTTACAGCATGAAAAACCATCAATAAAATTAAAAAATAAAGTAGCTGTAACGCACCATTAATTAATTTTATAAGGGTAAAGAGCTTTTACAGCAGCCAAACGAACTTCTTCGTTTTCATCATAAACTAACTGTGCTAAAACTGTTTCTGACGTATTCTTATGGCTCTTCCGTAGTTAGCGTGCTAAATATGTTGGTAAATTAGCTTATAATCCTTACTATGCTTATCTTACAGCCATTATTCCCTTTATAAAAAAAATTACTGAAATTTAAACTATAAGAGCCTGTAAGCCTTGAAAATAAAGGATAATTATCGATTTCAATTAAAATTTAGCACGCTATATACGAAAGAACCGGATTTTGAGCAACAGCAAAGCGTGTTTTTACCTGAATACTTATAGCTAACTCTCGCAAACGTTCTGAAGGTGTAGTTTTATCTAACGCTTCTTCCAAACTTTGACTCATGGTGACAGAATAATAAGTACTATCTATATATACTTATTATTCCCTATGTAGATAAAAAATTACCTTTGCGTCCTTCGCGTCCTTTGCGGTTATTTTTTCAACTCCCTACTCTGTGTCCTCTGTGTCTCTGTGGTAAATAAATTAATATTTAGAGATTTTTGCAAACAAAGCAAGTTGATCAGATTCTTCGCTTTGCTCAGAATGACATTTTGTATCTTAAAAAAGTCACTATATTTGCAACGGGCAAGGATGCCCGTTCCACAACAAGAATCATCTTACAAATTAGGGAGAGGTAGTGCGAACTTCTGTTGCTGCTAATAATTCTCTAACAACTATTGCCGCAGCTTTTTGTGCAATTTGACCCGTTATTTGTTGCCCTAACTTTTGTACACCAGGGTTAAAAAGTATTTGGGTAAGTTGAGGCGCCAGTTGATTTGCATCAAACCCGCGTGTTTCTTGTAAAATTTTGGCAATGTTCTTGATATGTTCTAACGTTTGCTGCTGGTCGGTGTTGGCAGCAGGTGCCTCTGTGACTGCGGTTAGCCCAACTTGTTGACGCAGTAAGGATGTAAAATTGTGTAGTGCGTTTCTTCGTAACCCATCGACACTTTTGAATAATTCGTCAACAAGTTTTTCACGAATATACTGACCACGTTCGGATGATAGAAAGTCGAGTGCTTGGTTGAGTACTAAGTTAAAGTCGTACTCTTGGTTGCCACGCGCGTTCTTTAACAAATTTTCTAAACGGTTCCAACGGAAGCTACCATCTTTAAATAATAAGTCTCTTAAAGAGTTTCTTAATTGCGGCGCTGGGTCGGTTAATAATCGTTTTGCGACATATGGATATGCTTCGCTCAATACTTTAAAGTTGGGGTCGATGTAAATAGCGATACCTTCGAGTGTTACCAAGGAGCGAATAATCAACGCATAATAAGGGGGTACACGGAAGGGATACTCGTACATCAATTCTGACAGGTCGTCAGTTATACTTTTGATGTTAAAGTCGGCAACACTGGCGCCTTGAGCATTAGCAAAGACTTTGGCAAATGCTGGGACTATTGGCGTTAAGTCTGTATCAGGGGTGAGAAAATCTAGATTGACGTAATCTTGAGCTAAACCTTCAAAATCTCGGTTGACCACGTGAACAATAGCTTCGATTAAACCATAACGCTGTGCTGGTTGAACTTCGCTCATCATCCCAAAGTCTAAATAAGCGAGCTTTCCATCAGGTGTAGCAAGTAAGTTACCTGGGTGAGGGTCTGCGTGGAAGAATCCATGTTCTAGTAATTGCCGCAGCGAACACTGTACACCAACTTCGATTAAATAACGAGCGTCGATACCTTGCGCGCGCAATTCCTCAGTTTGATTTAATTTTGTTCCATATATCCATTCCATCGTTAACACACGACGGTTTGTATACTCCCAATAAATTTTGGGAACGTAAATATCTTTAATATGACCGTAAAGTTGGAAAAATCGCTCTGCGTTTTCACCTTCGTGGATATAGTCCATTTCCTCGAAGATACGTTCACCCAACTCATCGAGTATTCCCACTAAGTCGCTACGTACCCGCTTTACAGCCCGTTGTGCCAATCCAGCAAGTTTACGAAGCAAGTATAAATCTATAGCGATAGCTTCGCGTAAGTCAGGACGTTGAATTTTTACGGCAACTTCTTCCCCGCTGAAAAGCTTTGCTTTGTATACCTGTCCTAACGAAGCAGCAGCTATAGGGTGAGGTGAAATTTCTGCGTAAACTTCGTGTGGCTTTTGCCCAAGTTCTTCTTCTATAAATTGATATGCTATTTCGTTTGGAAACGCAGGTAGTTTATCTTGTAGCTGCGTTAATTCTTCTAAATATACAACAGGTACCAAATCTGGGCGTGTTGATAAAGCTTGTCCAATTTTTATATACGCTGGCCCAAGTTTGGTCAGCAGTTTACGAAACTGTACAGCGCGCTTGATGTCGTTTTTTACTTTGACACCTCGTTTTCCATCCCACCATATCCCAAAAGCAAACGCCAATGTTGGCGCCAATACCTTGAATATTCTTTTCAATACCCTGAATAGACGCGACTGATAGTAAAGCGCAATTGCATCAGCATCGTACTTCAACTGCAAATCACTATTGCCGAAAGTCGAAGTTACCGCTCTTGGAGGTAAGTTTGCTAACTCTCCTGGTGCGCTATTTAAAGCCATAACTTGAACCTCAGTCAGCGTCTCGGGATGACTTTCTTTTTCAAGCACTAGGTCTGGTTGGGAAACTCTATTCACGTTCATGAACTACCACCACAGCTATATTGTTAAGTATTGTAACAAGTAATAAATTAATATTAAATTAATTACACCAAGGCGCCTCTATATTTCAGCTTAACTTGCTTCAGTAAAAGGGATGTACCCAAAAAACCGCCAATATTATGTTAGCGAGCCGACAATAAGCAGTCACGAGGCATTAGAGATACAACATTGGGTATAGGAGTGAGTACTAAAATTTGTACTTAAACCAAGCTTTGTCACTGATTATTGCGACAAAAGTAAAACCATACCAGGTTTGATAAACTCATACTTGACGGGATAATTTGATGGTATCCCGCTTCTCAAAAGGCACGGAGATTTAGCTGGATGTTGCGAGTTCTACGAATCGAGAATTTTGCCCTCATCGACCAATTAGAACTTGAATTTGGAACTGGATTGAATGTTCTAACTGGTGAAACTGGTGCGGGAAAGTCGATTATACTCGATGCTATTGATGCGGTCTTGGGTGGCAAAGTCTCAAGTCGTGTAATTCGTACTGGTACTAATCGCTCACTAGTCGAAGCTACTTTTGTTTCTGACTCAGCTTTAGCGAATTGGTTAAACGAACAAGAAATTGATTTAATCGATGATAATTTACTAATCGTTAGCCGCGAAATTTCTATTACTGCCAGTAATGTTCGCAGTCGGTCGCGTTTAAACGGTGTACTTGTTAATCGTCAAGTCATGAACGAGTTACGCGAAAGATTGGTCGAAATTACTGCCCAAGGACAAAGTGTCTTGGTTGGACAATCTTCTCAAGTTCGCGACTGGTTAGACGTTTACGGTGGTAGTACACTTCCCCAACACCGTGATGTTGTTGCAGGTGCTTATGTCACCTACCAACAAGCGCATTTAGCTTTAGAACAGCGTCGCACATCCGACCGCGAACGTTTACAGCAACTCGATTTACTAACTTATCAAGTAACTGAACTTGGCGCCGCAAATTTAGACGACCCCGACGAATTTGAACTACTCCAACAGGAACGCGAACGTCTTACCCACGTCGTTGATTTGCAGCAAATGAGTTATAAAATATACCAAGCTTTATATCAAAATGATGGTGATGCTCTTACTGTTACAGATTTACTCGGTGATAGTGAAGGCGCCTTAACAGACATGGTTGAGTACGACAAAGAGCTACAACCATTATTAGATTTAATATGTGATGCTCAAACAGCAGTTTGCGAAGTCGCGCGACAAATAAATGCTTATGGTGAAAATCTTGAAGCTGACCCGCAGCGTTTAGAAGAAGTCGAGGAAAGAATTCGCGAACTCAAACAAATTATTCGTAAATACGGGCCAACATTAGCGGATGCCATTGCCCATTACAACCGTACACAAGCCGAGTTAGCAGCACTGACCAACTCAGAACAATCTATTGAGAGTTTGGAAAAGCAAGAAAAAGCTTGTTTCGACAAATTAATCAAAGCTTGTAACAAGTTAACGCAATTACGGCGCCAAGCTGGTGAGAAATTAGAAGCTGAGTTAATTCGCGAACTCAAACCGTTAGCAATGGAAAAAGTGCAGTTCAAAGTTGATATTACCCCAACTACACCAACATCCACGGGCGCCGATAAAATTACCTTTATGTTTAGCCCCAACCCAGGTGAACCTTTACAACCCTTGTCAGAAACTGCTAGTGGTGGGGAAATGAGTCGATTTTTACTCGCACTCAAAGCTTGTTTTTCACTTCAGGAGGCGCCGGATACAATGGTATTCGATGAAATTGACGTTGGAGTATCAGGAAGAGTCGCGCAAAGCATCGCCGAAAAACTCCACCAAATTAGCTATCAACAGCAAGTATTATGCGTCACTCACCAACCTCTCGTAGCGGCAATGGCAGACAGACATTTCCGCGTCTCCAAGCAAGTAATAAATCAAGCACGTAAAAAAGAAAACAACGGGCACGCAGAAGAACGTACAGTAGTAAGAGTCGTAACCCTAGACAACTTAACAAAGCGTCGCGACGAACTTGCACAGCTAGCAGGAGGAAAATCTGCCCAAGATGCCATAGCTTTCGCTGACTCACTACTTGTACAAGCACAACACCACCGTAATAAACTAGCAACGGATGATAAACTTCGCAACGGATGATGAACGGATGTAACGGATGATTTTGCCCTTATCCGTTACATCCGTTGTATCCGTTGCCAAATTTACATTTTGAAACAATTATCGGAAATTTGGGAATCATAACTGTAGTAAAACTATGGGCAGTAGTATTGAGAAGTCCCAAATGAACGATAAGTTACACTTGAATGGGCTACTTGAAGAAATTTATCAACAGCTATTACCCCAGGTGAAGGTCGAAAGCGTTCACCCTCACGACCCGGTAGAAGTTGATAATTTGCCTCAACCCTGGCGCGTGTTAGGCAGAGGTAATTATGCTGCGGTATTTTGTCATCCTGATTACGCAGATGAAGTTGTAAAAATTTATGCACCGGGACGAGAGGGTTTTGAGGAAGAGATACAAGTGTACAGTCGTCTTGGAGAGCATCCAGCATTTTCTCAATGCTATTATGCCAAACCAAACTTTTTAGTTTTAAAGCGTTTACTTGGTACAACTCTATACGACTGTATCCAACGAGGTATGCGGATACCGAAGCAAGTTATAGATGATATTGATGAAGCATTAGAATACGCACGAAAAAAAGGACTTTATCCTCACGATATTCACGCGCGTAATGTGATGATGCATGAAGGTAGAGGTTATGTGGTAGATATATCAGACTTTCTTCATCAAGAGAGTTGCTCGAAATGGGACAACTTTAAAAAAGCATACTATTGGCTCTACCGTCCTATACTGCGTCCACTTGGGCTACGGGTACCTTACTTCGTCCTTGATATCATCCGCAAGGGTTATCGTGCTTTTTCTACGTTCACAAAAAGTTGTCATCGACAATTAGGGATGTTACTTGGTCACAAATCTTCAAAACATCTCAAACGCTTTAAAAGATAGTTAACCTGTTTATATTAAAAAATTATTGCTCTTGAATTAATTTAATACATTTTTCGCATAGCAGTAAATATAACCTGCGGAAGCTTATATTTAGCTGAATTCAGCCCTCAGAAAGATGGAGAATAAGTCATTTATTTCTTACTCTTTCAATTAAGGAATATAAAACCACATGAGGGCAAATAATTATGGTACTTCATAAACTTGGAGATTTCGATCCAGATTACCGCCAGACTTTTGAAGGAAATGATATCAAAGGTTTGAGTGTTTATGCTGAAGCAAGCGATGAAAAAATTGGTACTATCAGCGATGTATTAGTAGACGAAGAAGGTCGTTTCCGCTATTTTATTGTTGATTTAGGCTTTTGGATTTTTGGTAAGAAGGTATTATTACCAGTTGGTCGCTCACGCATCGACCATACTGCTGACCGTGTTTATGCTATTGGTATGACACGTGAGCAAGCAGATGCACTACCAGAATTTAATAACGATCTTGCTATAGATTACGATTACGAAGAGAATGTTCGCGGAGTTTATCGCGGTTCATCCAGCAATGTTCGTACTTCTGATGTAACAAGTACTGCACCCCTAGAAGCATCAACACCATTAGATGCATCAATGCCTCTCGATGCTTCCACAGCAGCAATGGGTACAGCATATACTACAGGCACCGCCGCAGTTCCAGCACCTGCATCTGAATCACGTAAAATTGCTGACACACCTATCTACAATCGTGATGCATATACATACAAAGATGAACCATCATTGTATGACCTGAATGAGCAAGACCACCAAACATTACGTTTATACGAAGAACGTTTAGTTGCCAACAAGCAGCGTCGTAAATCAGGTGAAGTTGCCATTGGTAAGCATGTTGAGACAGAAACCGCGCGAGTTGCCGTTCCAGTTGAAAAAGAAAGAGTAGTTGTTGAGCGTGTAACTCCTACTGATGCAGGTAGAGCAGTAACTCCCGACGCAACCGCATTCCGCTCTGGTGAAGTAGCTCACGTAGATATTTACGAAGAAACTCCTGATATCCATAAAGAAACTGTTGTTCGTGAAGAAGTTCGCGTTAGTAAAGTTGTAGACCAAGATACAGTCGAAGCACAAGAAACAATTCGTCGTGAAGAATTAGACGTAAATGCTCCTGGTCTCGATGTTGATCAACGCTAAGAAATTTCAAAAATTATCTTGTACACTCCTCTTGTGGGGTGGGCATCCTTGCCCGCCCTAAAGTAAGAAATAAAACAGTCAGGAATGCCTGTTCCACAAGATTGATATATTAAAACCTTTTTTAAAACCTTTTTTATAAAGAAAAAATAAATTTACATTTATAAATTTACCAAGGATTGAGTTATGACAGTCGCTTCAGAAAACGTGAGTAATTTACATAGTACAGATAAACAAGCACAAATTATATCTTTACTAACCAATCTCAATAAAAAAATCAGAAATTTTGCTGTAGTTGATAGAGAGTTAGAGGAGGTTGGCGCCGTTAAAGATGTGATAATTGACTCTAATCGCCAAATTAGCTTTATTATAACTGACCATCAAACTACACCAAGACTATTTATACTAAAGGGTCAACACGTTCAAAAAATAGACCCACAGCTTAGAAAAATCTTTCTAATTATAGATAGTACACAAATCAAGAACCTACCAGAATATCAAGAACGAAACATGGAAATAAATACAGACGCGCAAGGTTTATCTTCAGATAGCTACGTTGCAGATTCTCATATAGCTGATGCTAAATCAGAAATACATACGCATCAAACGACCTTGCAAAGCGAAGACGTAATTAAGTTACTTGAAGAACGGTTAGTTGTTGACCGCACTAAGCGAAAAATTGGTGAAATAATTGTTCGTAAAGAAATTGAAACCCGAATGGTGACAATTCCTGTTCGTCGTGAAAGATTAATTGTAGAACAGTTAAGTCCCGAACATAAGCAACTCGCAAATATTGACTTAGGGGAAGAACAATTAACGCACGAAGAGTCAATACCAGTTAGCTCAACTCCAGCAATGCCATTAACGACTAGTTTTGAAGGTAGCTTGACTGTTACTGGAGAGTTCAGTTCGCCAAAAGTCGCAAGTTTGTTACTTAATGCTATTGCCTTGGAGCGTAATCATGGTTGTCAACGAATACAAGTTACTATCGCTGTTGATAATGAGCAACTTCAACAAAAATACCAAGAATGGTTTGCACGTACTTCCATTGGAAACCGTCAGAACAATGGTAATGGAAAATAAAGAATTTATTAAATTATGAAACAATTTATGCAATTTGGGCGCCATGTGGCTGCCTTTTTTTTGGTTGATGTAAAAGTTATAATTCTTAATATATGGTTTTTACCTAGAAAAATTCGGAATAACCCCGTTAGCTAGTTGTTAAAAGTTGTAGGCTAGAATAGTGGGTATTTTGATATAAGCAATGAATTCGGTGTATATCCTTGTCGTGGTGGTTTTAGCTACGGGCGGGATAATAGGGAGTGTTGGTGACAAATTCGAGAAAAGAGTTCGTAAACAGCGCTTATCGCTATTTTTCCTGCGTCCAAAACATCCAATTTTACTGATAGCTTTTTTTACAGGCGTACTTATTTCAGCTTCAACGCTTTTTATTGTGTTTGCTGCTGATGCGGGGTTGCGAGACACGGTGTTTCAAATTGATGCTTTGCAGAGGGATATTAGTCTTAAGCAGGAAGAGTTGGATGTGTTAATTAGGCAGATTCAAAGTTTGGGGAATGCTTAGGCATGTTTGGGAATGGGGCGGGCTTTCTATGCCCGCTCCACAAAAGAGTAAGTATACAAAAATACTATACTAGGGGTAGTAGTATTTCAAATTCGGTTCCGGCGCCTGGTTTAGAGTGAATTTTAAATTTGCCACCGTGTCTTGCTGTAATAATACGGTAGCTAGCGGCGAGGGTTGTTTCTTTGTCTGCACGCTTTTCGACCGAAAATGATTCGATTATTTGTTGTTGGGTTTCTTCGGATATTGCCTTGCTGTTATCGGCGATTCGTACTGAAACCCAGCGTGAGTCAACTGCGCTACTTGTTGTTGGTGGCAAAGAAATTACCTCGGTTATAATCTCAATTCGAGGTTTTTCTTGCT
Organism: Calothrix sp. PCC 7103; assembly: GCF_000331305.1. Taxonomy (GTDB): domain Bacteria; phylum Cyanobacteriota; class Cyanobacteriia; order Cyanobacteriales; family Nostocaceae; genus Dulcicalothrix. The sequence continues at coordinate 5,484,785 of NZ_KB217478.1, forward strand.
TACAAGTGATATCAAGATTATTATATTGCTGTCGGATTGCTTCATCGAGTAGGCTATCGACTGACCGACTCAAAATATTCATAAATACTTGATTGAGTTGCCCTAGGAAACAATATACAGGGGGTAATGACCCATAATTTCTAATTATTTCTATTTCACCTTTGACTCGGCTATTAATCAATAAGATAACGTTTTCAATTATTGTGTGTATATCTGCTGGTTTGGGGTAAACTGCATCAATATGACAAAAGTTTTGTAAACTGGTTACAAGTTTTTTGAGCCGTTCTGCTCCTGTTCGGATACTTGTAAGCGATTTATTTAAGTCTTGCTCTAAAAAATCAAATTCTATATCTTGCATCAAATAGACGATATGTTCTGAGGGGTTGACTAATTCCCGGTTATAAGCAGCAATCAGTTTTAATAAGTCTTGGGTATAGTTAGAAACGTGGGTTAAGTTACCCCATATAAAATTTACTGGGTCAAGAATTTCGTGGGCGACTCCATCGACTAATCGCCCTAGAGAAGCCATTTTGTCGTTTTGGATAATTTGCGCTTGGCTACGTTCGTACCTGACTTGTGTTTCTATACCCCGAATTTGCCATGATGCAATATTTAATTCTGATATATCAAGTAAGCAATAGGTACCTTCAGACGATTTGACAACAACAGGTTCGCTCACTAGTTCAGGAGAACGTCTTAATGCTAGTTGCATTGCCGTCAAAATAGAAGTTGTCTCAGACAAAAGTAACACACCAGTCCGGGCATAACTGTAAAGAATACTCAGGGGTTGCTCAAAAAACATTTCCTTCCCAAACGGGCGAATTAAAAATTCTAATAACTGGCGCCGCGAAAGCATTCCTATGTAATTACCGTCTTCGAGTAGTATCACCCCAGGTACAAGCGGGTATTTCTCAAACACTTGAGCAACACAGGCGCCTGTACAGGATGTTTTGACCTCGAATGTGTATAATGACAATTCTTGCAGCGTAGAGTCTAGACTTAGATCACCTCTATTGCCTTCGATAAGAATTGGCGCATTGATTTCGGAAACAAATTCTTGTTGCACTCTAGACCCTGATTATTCATTAATTTACGTTCTTAAAATATTGCTAACGATAAATCGCTAGCTCTTCTAGGCTATTTCAGTTTTGCGTTTTGCGGTATGTGGAAAATAGGGAATAGCAATTTTGTGCCAATTGGTAAACCTCCGAGCCATTTTGATTTTAAAAGCTTTGTAAAATATCAATAAAATTACGTAAAGTTTTCTTTTTTATGAGCAATTTTACTGTAAGTATATTCATGGCTAGATAAATATTGTATGTAAGTATCATCATCAATGAACAAATACTATGCTGTTATTTCTGATGTAATCTATATATAATTCATGATACATTTGTATAATTTTTTACAAAAATATGTCCAAACTAAGTATGGAACAATAATTATTAGTAAGTAGACAATGTAACAAGTGCTACTTTAATTTCAACGTCAAACTCTGTTTAAGTTATATTTAATTACCTGTACTTGTTTTTGATCCCCATTTCGATACAATGCGGGAACATAACTATTAATGCTAATCTCCGCTTTGCTCCAGCACACTTATGAATCAACTGAGTAACGGTTTTACGATATTTCTAAGTTTATTAGTCGAGGCGATACCATTTTTGCTGCTTGGGGTTTTGTTCTCTAGTGTGCTGCTGTTCATGGTTGATGAGCGCAAGCTAGTTGAAAGAATGCCAAGGAACCCTTTATTGGGGGCATTTGTTGGTAGTTTAGTAGGCTTTTTGTTCCCTGTCTGTGAATGTGGCAACGTTCCAGTCGCTCGTCGTTTGTTGATGCAAGGGGTTCCTACATCCGTTGCAATTGGCTTTTTGTTAGCGGCGCCTACAATAAACCCGATTGTAATTTGGTCTACATGGACGGCATTTCGCGACCAGCCAGAAATTGTAGTGCTACGGGTAGTATTTTCCTTGGTAATAGCAACAATCGTTGGTTGGGTATTTAGCTTTCAAAAAGATTTAACGCCACTAGTGCAACCAGCTATCGCGCGCTATCTCAAATTCAACCCACCCCCACAACAATCGTCAAAACGTCGTAGTGGCACAGGGCAAAATACTAGAGTGCAAACGGGTAATTCAACATTATTACAGTCGGGCACTTATATTTTGGGTGGTTCGTCTTCTGGTCAAATTACTCGTATCGACACAACTCCAGAAGAAGTGGCAATCGCCAATCAAACAAAACCAATGTCTGATAAATTGCGCCTGGTGTTGGATAATATTATTCAGGAACTGCGCGAGTTAGGGGCAGTAATGGTTATAGGTAGTGCAGTTGCAGCAGCGATTCAAGTACTTGCACCTCGCGATATAATATTGAGTCTGGGCGCCGGAACCGTAAGTTCAATCGTCGCAATGCTTGTACTAGCAGTAGTAGTATCGATTTGTTCTACAGTAGATTCATTTTTTGCCTTGTCATTTGCTTCTGCTTTCACAAGTGGTTCATTGCTAGCATTTCTGGTATTTGGGCCAATGGTGGATATTAAAGGTATTGGGCTGATGCTATCAATTTTTAAGCCACGAGCATTGTTTTATTTATTTACATTGGCAGGACTACTAACATTTTTGATGACGCTATTTTTGAATTTACACGTCTTTTAATATCAAATGACTAGTCAAACGAATACTAAACCCAAAATTTCTCCGAAACTTCTAGCTTGGCTCGATGTTGTAGCAATTGGTTCTTGGGGAGTTTTGATGTTGAAATACTGGCAAACTGGTAAATTAAACATTCTAATTCACCCTGATTATTTTTGGTTAATAATTGTCGCGAGCATAGGATTATTATTAGTTGCTTTTTTAAAGGCTAAAGAGTTGTTGCAAAGGCGCCGCTATAACGAAATAGTAGGCGCCCAACACATAGCAGTTTTTCCTCCTGGTTGGAGTAGTTCGTTATTAATAATTACAGCGCTTCTAGGGTTTTTTATTACACCCCAAGTTTTTGCCTCTTCTAGCGCGATGGATAGAAGCGTCACCGAGTTACTCGGACCTACACGTTCCCAACCGCAAGCTTTCCGTGCTTCAGTTCGTCCAGAAGAAAGGTCATTAGTCGAGTGGATACGGACTCTTAGTGTTTACCCAGAACCTGATGCTTATACAGGGCAAAGAGCAAAAGTTCAAGGTTTTGCCATGTATCCCAAAGATATTGGTCAAGACTTTATGATGCTGTCAAGGTTTGTAATTACTTGTTGTGCTGCTGACGCTTATCCAGTAGGAATACCCGTCAAACTATCTGAAGGTCGAGATAAATACCCCGCTGATAAATGGTTTGAGGTTGAAGGCAAAATCATTACAGAAACCTTTAATGGAAAACGTCACCTCACCATTAACGCTACATCTATTAAAGAAATTCCACAACCAAAAAATCCTTACAGTTCATAAAACCCAAGAAACCCGGTTTCTACAAATGGCTAGAAAAAAGTTTTCATTATTACCTATTGACCGTATTTCTATTGCCCTGATATTAATAATATCTGTACTAATTGGTATACTACTTATCCAAGGTGATGTTGTTAGGGCAAGCGTCAGAAACTTTAGTTGGGAAAATCAAAAAGTCGGCGCCGATGATACTTCTTTCAGCATGACATTTAGTCGTCCAATGGATGCTAAAAGTGTTGAAAATAATTTTAAAATAGACCCACCATTAGCTGGGAAGTATAGCTGGGCAGGACGACGGATGGTGTACACGCTGTTAACTCCGGCGCCTTATGGTACAAATTATAAAGTTCAATTACAGGGAGCAGTCGATAAGTTTGCCAAAAAACAGGGTAAAAACTTAACGCTTCAACCTTTTTCAGGCGCCTTCCGCACGCGCGACCGTGCGATTCTTTATATTGGTGCGACAGGAGAAGAACAAGGAAGGTTAGTACTTCAGAACTTGACGCAAAACCAAAAAACAGTCCTTACTCCCAAAGACCTAGCGGTTATGGACTTTAAACCTTATCCAGAAGGAGATAAAGTTTTATTCTCTGCACGTGCGAAAACAAACCAAGATTTGCTCTCCAGCAAAATATATACTGTCACAACCGGCTTTCCGAGTAAACCCACCGAAGAAGCACAACCCGCAAGTCGAGTGGACTTGGTACTAGATAGCGATGGGTATCAAAATTTAAAATTCGATTTATCACCCGATGGCAAGACTATTGTTATTCAACGTGGCAAAAAAGATAGTCCTGGTGACTTTGGGTTATGGTTTATGTCCGCACATAAAGATTCTTCCGAAGGAAGTAAACTTACTCGTCTAGAAAGTCAACCAAGTGGAGACTTTTTAATTACTCCCGATAGTAAAGGGGTAGCTGTTGCTCAAGGTGAAGGTGCAGCAATTTTGCCATTACAAAAAGACGGTAGCAAACCACTTGACTTTTTACCTCAGTTTGGCTTAGTACAAGCGTTTTCTAAAGATGGGACACAAGCTGCGATGGTTAAGTTTAACCGCGACTTTCAAAACCCGACTCGCTCGTTATTTTTAGTCACAAACCAAGGTGTAAACAAAGAACTGATAAAAACCACAGGTACAATAATGGGTTGTCAATTTGACACGGCATCTCCGAACCTTTACTGTTTAATTACCCAATTATTACCTGGCGATCAATTTTTGGAACAGCCATATTTTATAGCCATTAACTTAAAAACAGGGCAACAAAAAGCATTACTAGTTCTTCCAGCAGGGCAACGTAATATACAAATGAGTCTTGCACCCGATGGTTTAGGTTTGCTGTTCGACCAAGTAGTAAGCCAAGAAGGTGGCGTCTCAACAACTAGCAACTTAAAAACCTCATCAGGTGAAACAATATCAGGCAGTAGTCTTTGGCTAATGCCCTTGCTACCCGTTGCCGACACATCAAATGCCGCCGAAATAAAACCCGAACAACTACCAATAGCTGGCTTTTACCCACGTTGGCTCCCTTAATAAGTGCTGAGTGTAAAGTGCGCTCGTGCTGAGTAGTACATTATAATTTTTAACTCTTAACTCTTTCTTCCACTCAGCATTCAGCACTCAGTACTTTCTATTTTTATAAGTACAATTAGTGCTATAAAATACTATAAACAGGTTTGTAAGCCCTAGGTCGCTTCAAGAGTGTTCTAGGTAAAATTTTATAAGAAATGCGCTGAAAACCCTTGCTCTTGACACCGAAATAATTTTTAAACTTGTGGGTGAGTGATGAATGAAACTAACACCCCAGATAATGGGGCTACCGAACAACCAACATTATCTGAGACAACCGCACAATCTGAGCCTATAGATTGCCCGTTTTACTCGGTTGTGCCGCATAATTTGACAAATCAAATCTTGACAAATACAACCCATGTGTCAAGCGAAGAGGGTAATGACGCTGATTTTAAGCAGCAGGTTTTCACCTTAAATGAAGAACAATGGGAAAGTCAGGTAATTACAACCCCTGAAATATCAGAAAATAATGACAATCAGGCGCCATCAAAAGATTGGGTAGCAGAACCAGACAGTGCCAAATTAGCAGCAATTGATGCAGAATTTCAACAAATGCTCGCGTTAAACCATGAGTTACGAGCAGCAAACGATAAACTATATAGTCAAGTAGAAGAATTAACGTCTCGTTTGGCAGAGTCTGAAAAAGCTGTGCAGTTTCAGCAAAAGCGTTATAGCGTCACTGAAGCAATGCTGAAACAACAAACGCAAGAACTTTGTGCCACCCAAGAACAAGTTCAATCACTTTATCAGCAATTAGACAATTCTTTACAAAACGTTCAACGTCAAGAAACTTTAGTTGAGACGTATAAAGCTCAGTTAGAATTTAATCAACAGCGTCTCGCACAGTTAGAGCGAGAATGCGCGAACTTGCAAGCTAACTATAGTTCGCAGTCACAGCAACTAATTCAGTCAGAAACTGCGTGTAAAGAACTGCGGACAAGGTTAATGAGACAGCAGCGTCAAACATTGCAGTTTAAGGCAGCACTTGAAAAATGCCTAGACCCGATGTCTGTTGTCGAAAGCGATGATAACGAATCTCCAACGTGTCAAACTACAGTTAACGATTCTCCTTCTCTGAAAAAATTTAAGTCTTTGTTCGTAAGTGCCCAACCTATAAAACCCTGGTCAGCTTCAGGAGATTTTGATTCTGTAGAGCAAAGTATCGAACCACTAAACGAAAATACAATTGTACCACAAGATACACCCGCACAACCAGAAGCATTAGAGGCACCACCTCAACAAGAAGCACATCCTGCTGACAACTTAGATGAGCAAATCGACAGCGTAATTCAAATGTACTTTGTCTCTCAATCAGCACCAGTTTCTGACAAAGTGAATATAGAACAACATATAATAGAAGCAAAAGAGACAACTTCCTTTAAAGAAGCAGAAGACATATGGGATACAGTAGCGGACGAAGTTGAAACTCAATCATTCAATTTTACAAGTCAACAAGCAGATAGAAATAGTACAAATAATGATACAGCAATTACTCCAGAAATAGTTATTGAGAATAACTCAATTCCAAATGCCGTGGAAGATGATTACTGGGCAGAAGTCTCGCAGCTAACACATTTAGATTTACCAGCCACAGAATCACCGCATCATCCTTCCCATAATATAGATGATGCAAATTCTCCTTCACCAGTAGTTTACCCTAGGCGCCCACCCAAAGGACGTAAATCATTATCCTCCGTACAATTACCTAAATTTCCTCCAAAACCTCAACAGTAAAGAGGAATTACTAACGTTTCAAATAAACTATCATGAACATAACGTACCAACGTTAAGTGTACTTATGTTATTTGATGAAACCCATCTTATGCGACTGTCGCAGGGACAACTTAATACATTAGAAAAGTGTCCACGACAGTTTCAGCATACTTATTTAGAGCAACTTTACTCTCCTGTTGACCCAGACCACGATGAAAAGCTAATGCTGGGAAGTCGGTTTCACTTACTCATGCAGCAACGTGCGATGGGTTTATCTATCGATAGTTTTTTGGAAACTGATGCTCAATTACGCGGTTGGATAGATGGACTTAGTACTGTGGCGCCGTTTATTTTAGAGAAAACGAGTGATGAAACCTTCAAAGAAAGCGAACACTATCGAACTCTACAATTTCAAGATTACTTACTCACGGTTGTTTACGATTTGTTGATTGCTGATAATGTACAAGCACAAATCTTAGATTGGAAAACTTATCCAAAACCGCAAAATTCGCGTTACTTAGAACAAAACTGGCAAACAAAGCTTTATTTATTCGTTTTGGCAGAAACTAGCCAATATGTGCCAGAAAATATTTCTATGACCTATTGGTTTGTTCAGCCTCATGATAAACCAAAAAGCATAAAATTTAATTACAGCACCGCCCAACACGAACAAACAAAAAATAAATTAAATCAATTAGTTACTCAACTAAATCGATATATAACTGCATATTACCAAGGAAAAGATTTTCCACAAGTTCCTGAAGGTAGTAAAATATGCGACAACTGCCAATTTGCAGCACGGTGTAATAGAAATAACTTGCCCATTAGCAACTCTCAACAGACTCTCTCCTTAGCATTAGACCCTTCCTTACTCGACTTAGTTACGATTGAAGAAGTACCTTTAAAAGTAGAAAGTGCTGAGTGCTGAGTGCTGAGTGAGATATGAGTAAGTTTTATGCAATTTGATAATAATGACACAGTGTTTGTCCGTGAGTTAGGAATTGATGATATTGCTGCTATTTATCATTTAGGGGAAGAATTATTTACAAGTGATTTATACCCGTATTTATACCGCACGTGGGATGAATGGGAAGTAATAGGACTTTATAACACCGACCCAGAATATTGCTTAGTTGCTGAAATTGATGGTGAACTTGCTGGATTTATTTTGGGAACGATTATTACTAAAGCTACCTGGACTTATGGTTATATTCTATGGTTAGGAGTTAATCCAAAGTTTCAGCGTCGTGGTGTGGCTGACAAACTGGTAGATAAAGCTATTTCTCGCATGATTGAAGACGGCGCCCGTTTTATGCTTGTAGATACCGACCCAGCGAATGCACCCGCTCTTAAGTTTTTTAACCGCAAAGGTTTTGGTAACACGCGCGAGCATATTTTTCTATCGATGAATTTGAGTAAGCACGAGCATTACGGCAGGTTAATAGAATACGAGCATCAAAAAGCAGAACGTGCAGGATATCGGAGAGTAGCAAGGGAGCGGAGTAGACGTAACCCAACTTTGCGCGCAGGTAAGCCAGATGCAGGCGCCAGAGATGTTGTTTTGAATCCCCTCGTCAACGATATTCCGTCAGTGGATGAAACATCTAACAGCCAGGATTGAAAAAACACCTCGCACAATGTAAAAAAAAGTTATGCTAACTTTTATGAAGATTTAAGAATTTGGGGAGAACACGGCAATGGAACTATCTCCATCGGTTAAGTACGGGTTGAATTTCGTCCACCCAGTTCTGATGTGGGGGTTATTATTAGTATCACTGTACGCAGCTTATCTGGGTTTAAAAATACAACGTACCCGTAGCGCGCAAGGTGAAGAAAAGAAAGAGCTAATCAAAGGACGTTATAATGTTCGTCACTTTCAAATTGGTTCTTTGCTATTAGGCTTTATGGTGGCTGGTTCGGTAGCGGCGATGGGTGTGACTTATATTAATAACGGTAAGTTATTCGTTGGTCCCCACTTGCTTATAGGACTTGGAATGACAGTTCTAATTGCGTTTTCAGCATCACTTTCTCCTTTGATGCAAAAAGGCGCCAATTGGGCACGCATGACGCATATTTTAATCAATTTCACTATATTGGGTTTGTTTACTTACCAAGCTATTAGTGGTGTACAGATTGTACAAAGAATTATAAGTAAAGCTTAATTGAAAAGCGAATGGTCGCTGGAATATACTCCAGCGACCATCAAGCATAGATTATTGAGCATTATCACTTTTTTGGAAAAGATACACCTATTGAACCGTGAAAATCGTCTTGAACCTTACGTGTTAAGCGACGTGAGACTTGACGAACAATTTGGTTGAGTAAACGCTCACCTGTGCTTTCTATCAAAGACTGAGGTAAGCGCTTAATAAACTTAGGGAATTGAATATGAACCGCTAAATCTAATTCCCACTCAACGCGCGTCTGAACCGAACCAATTGAAACATCTTCCCCACGGCACTCGACGAGTTGCAAGTTAGCGCGGTAATCTACATCGTATCCAGGTGGATTGTAATCGGGAATTGGGATGGTCTGAATTTTGTAAACACCTTCATCGGGTGGTAAAAGTTCTAAACCGATTTTTGGTTCAACTTCATAATTGAAGGCGCCAAAGCGACCGATGACCAAAGCGTAACCATTTTGACCAAGTGGCTGAACCTTCATTGGTTCTGCACAGCGTACAAACCACTTAGAATGACAGTTTAAATACTCTGCCACAGTGCCAGATGGGGCATACATTTCCATACAATCGCTGTGGCGACAATAAAACGTTATTGGTTTGCCAGCATCAATATTAGAGATTAAGTCTTCTGTGTTGACTAAACCTGATGTTACAGACATTACTTGCTCCGTGGTATCAAGTGCTTGGTAGTCCTGGTCTTTTGATAGCATATCCGTACTCCTGTGTCTTTTTCCTTGCCCTTTATTAATCATTCCCATATTTAAGATAAGGTTTCGTACTAATTTTCTATTTTTACCAAAAGCTTAAACATATGTAACAAAGTTCATTTAATCTTTTTAATAATCAGACTTAACCAAACACTTACTAGTTTCTTAGGGTAACGTTTATCATGAAAGCTTTTGTAGCAGGTGCAACAGGAGAAACAGGTCGTCGCATAGTTCAAGAACTAGTTGCACGCTCCATCCCTGTCCGTGCCTTAGTTCGTGATCTCAACAAAGCAAGAAGTATTCTTCCTGCGGGTGTTGATTTGGTACAAGGTGACGTTCTTGAACCTGGTACCCTTACGACAGCAATAGGTGATAGTACTATAGTTATTTGTGCTACTGGCGCCAAGCCAAGTTTCGATCCCACCGGGCCATACAAGGTAGACTTAGAAGGCACAAAAAACTTAGTTGATGCTGCTAAAGGTAAAGGGATTGAGCATTTTGTTTTAGTTACTTCGCTATGTACTTCGCTATTTTTTCACCCCCTCAATTTGTTTTGGTTGATTTTGGTATGGAAAAAGCAAGCTGAAGAATACCTTCAAAAAAGTGGCTTGACTTACACAATTGTCCGTCCAGGTGGTCTAAAAAATGAAGACAACCAGGATGCTATTATCATGCAAAGTGCTGATACATTATTTGACGGTAGCATACCTAGGCAAAAAGTGGCGCAGGTTTGCGTCGAAGCTTTATCAGAACCAAGCGCAAAAAACAAGATAGTCGAAATTGTGGCAAAACCTGAAGCTGCTTCTAAAGGATTTAGCGAATTATTCGCTGGTGTTGCTTAGTAATCTTGCAACGGATGGAACGGATGTAACGGATAATTTATTACAAACTGAAATGAATCAACCATCCGTTACAATACTGCTCGGTTAAGCCTTTTTAGGTATAAAAAACAAGGCAATATTAAGGGTTTCAGCCTGCTTTATTTCCTTAACCGAGCAGTATTGCCATCCGTTACATCCGTTAAGCATCCGTTGCCAATTTACCCTCTTTTTTCCTATGTCTCTCAACCTTATCAGCAACTACAAATCCTTTGGTGGTAAACTCAGCTTTTACTCCCATACATCCACCACTTGCAACAGCGAAATGCATTTTTCTGTATATCAACCTCCACAAGTACAAAAGTCTCTCCCTGTTTTATACTTTCTCTCTGGGTTGACTTGTACAGAAGAAAATTTCATGGTCAAAGCTAACGCACAAAAGTATGCTGCTGAATATGGGTTGATTTTAGTTGCACCAGATACTAGTCCTAGAAATATAGGTATTCCAGGTGAAAATGATGATTGGGACTTTGGCACAGGCGCCGGATTTTATGTTGACGCAACACAAGCACCTTGGTCAAACTATTACAATATGTATAGTTATATAGTTGAAGAGTTGCCTAATATAATCGCCGCCAATTTTTCTATTGACACAAACAAGCAAGGTATATTTGGTCACTCAATGGGAGGACACGGTGCCCTAGTTTGTGCGATAAGAAATCCAAATAAATTTAAGTCAGTATCAGCATTTGCACCAATTGTGGCGCCAATGCAGTGTGCTTGGGGAAACAAAGCGTTTACTGGTTATTTGGGTGAAGATAAAGAAAATTGGTGCCTTTATGATGCGAGTGAGTTAGTTAGAAAACATAAGTATTATGGTCATATTCTGATTGACCAAGGTACAGACGATAAGTTTATACAAGAGCAGTTAAAACCAGAATTATTCGAGCAAGCTTGTCAAGAAGTTAACCAATTTTTAACGCTACGTTATCAACAAGGTTATGACCATAGTTATTATTTCATTTCTAGCTTTATAGAAGACCATATAAAGCATCATGTTAAAGAATTGGGTGTTTGACTAAAATCAGCGCAATATTTTAAAAATCGCTGTGGAATTTCTGGAGAACTTCCCCAATGTTGGTGGATATAAGAAGCATGAAGATTAAATTGTGTACTCCAACCTTCCAAACCTGTCGCTTCTTCTGTATCAACACGATAAGTTTCAAAAGTAGGCGCCTTCAAGTCAGACAATAAATGCGAACGATGAAATTCGTGTCCATATATAACTGTATTTGTATCAAAAAGAAAATTCTTTTGTAACGTGACAGCACGTCGATAACCCAAAGTTAAGCGTTTGTCCATTACAGCTTGAGTTGGTAATACTCCTACCATTGGCCAAGCTTTGCCTTCAAAGTCGATAATTTTTTCACATAGATACATTAAACCACCACATTCAGCGATGGTAGGGATTCCTGCGTTTATGGCAGCTTTAACACTATTAATGGCGTCTATATTGTTAGATAACTCCTGAGCAAATACTTCTGGAAATCCACCACCAAAATACATTCCTTGAATATAAGCGGGTAAATTGTCTTTGATTGGACTCCAAAAAACTAACTCGGCGCCAAATTTTTGTAGTAAGTCTAAATTATCTTGATAGTAAAAATTAAAAGCACTATCTAACGCAACAGCGATTCTAACTGTATATTTCTCTTCTATCCTTTCCCCTTTACCCTTTACCCTTTCCCTCAACAACGGTAATAACGTTTCCCAGTCAAAACAATTGGCGCCTAAGTCAGCAAGTCGGGAGATAATAGCATCAAGTTCTGGTAGCTCGCTAGTTGGAACTAAACCTAGGTGACGGTCGGGGATTGATATGTTATCTTCACGTCGCAATACACCTAAGATTTTTACTTGTAATGGTAAAAGTGCATTTTTGAGTAAGTCTAAGTGACGTTCGCTTCCAACCCGGTTAAGAACTACACCAGTAATATTTATACTGGGGTGAAGTGTGCTGTAGCCATGTACGATTGCAGCGACTGAACCTGATAATCGACTACAATCAACTACTAAAATTACAGGTATATTTAATAACTTTGCTATGTGTGCTGTGCTAGCGAAGGGAATAGTTTTATTTCCAATTCCATCGAATAGTCCCATTACTCCTTCTATTAGGGCAATATCGACTTGTTGACGATGATGGTGAAAACATTCTTTTACGTAAGTTTCTGATGTTAAAACTGGGTCTAAGTTGCGACTTGGTTTACCTGTTATATAACGGTGGAACATTGGGTCTATATAATCTGGCCCAACTTTATATGATTGTACGTTGTAATTATTTTTACATAAATATGCTAATAGGGCGAGCGTGACTGTTGTCTTGCCCACCCCACTGCGTTCTCCGGCGATAATTAATGACATGCTTGTTTGGGATTTAAAAGGGCGGGTTTACGAGATATGCGTACTGTTTTAGGATATCTGTTAACCCGCCCCTACGGTTATTCTTCGGTGCTGAATCCTAATTTTAGGATTTGTGCTGTCATTGCTAGGCTTTCTTCTAATAATGCTTCGTGACCCCAGCGTTGTACTTGTTGGCTTAATAGGGCTTCTGCTTTTTGTTCAGAAAGTGAAGTTACTTGTTGGAATAAACCTGTAGATTGGGCACCACCTTGAGTTTCCATCCGCATACAGCCACCTGTTTCGGAGCAAATCAATGTACCGCAGTCAGCATTTATGTTGGTGGAACTTAACCGTAGTGCGATTAAGTCACCTGGTATTTGGCCACCTTCTCCCATTGGTACACCAGCTAATTCGGCTTCGATGGGTCGCTGGTCGTTGGAAAGGAACTTAATTTTGGTAATGTCGTAATCGCCTTTTTCTTGTTGATAACCAACTGGTTTCCAACCTAAACGACTAGCAAACCAACCGATAAATAGTAGTGCTTGTACTGGACTACCTTTTTCGTAATCAATATTTACACGGTCAATATCACCTAGCGCTGCGCGACGGTTCGGTGCGTCATATGCTTGTGCTGCTAATTCTTGCCATCCAGAAATTCGGCGCCAATTTAGGTCTGCAAGCGGTACACCGTTTTCAACTAACTCTTGTAAGTTGAGCAAATCTTTTTCAGGTTCGTTGAAATTACAGGAGTCAACAATTACGTTATTACAAACTGCTGACAAGCGTTTAAATAATGGGTTATTTGGGTCGGGTGTTGCTTTCCACCATAGGAATTTAGGCAAACCACCAATTAATAAAGCTGGTATCATCCCACCAATACGTTCGAGTGCTGTTGCTGTACCTGTTAAAGTCAGGTATTCACAACAAACAAGCGTACCCGATGATTGTTTTTGAATAGGACAATAAGCAGCAACTTGAGCTTTTACACCTTCATCAGCACCTGCGACCGGAGAAAGAGTTACTATACGGCAGGGATTACGAAGTGCAATTTCATCGGCAATACGAGGACTTTTTGAGTCTGCCACAGATGATGAAGCGGCCTCAGAAATTGTTCCCGAAGCTCGACTTTTCGCTGCTTCTCCCCGCAATATTGTAAGTGTGTCGGGTGTTACGGTTCCTGTTTCTGGAATTTTAAAAGCTTTTTGGGCAGCCCGCAGTGCCACTTCAGTTTGAGGCCCTAATATCCCATCAATTGGGCCATTGTAAAATCCTAACGCTGCTAAAAGTTGCTGCGTTTCTTCTGGTTCATAAACAACTAAAGTAAAAGTTGTTGCACGAGTTGCAGCAGGTAAAGCACCATCTTCACCTGCCATACCATAACTTTGCCAAATTTGCCCTAATTCCGCTTCGATTTCAGTTAGCGAAATATCTTTAGGCGCCTGAAGTGAATAAATTGTAGGAGCTTGGGAAACCATAATTTTTACTAAGTATAAACAGTGATGAGTGCTGAGTGCGCTTGTGCTGAGTAATGAGTTAAGAGATACTCAGCACTCAGCACTTCCTACTCAGCACTTTTTTAGAGTCTTCTCCAACGACGACCGTCGCGGTTAATGAGTAGTTCGGCTTCAACAGGTTCCCAGGTACCAGCTTCATACTGAGGAACTACTATTGGGTTAGAGGATGCATCCCAAACACTTAGTGCTGGTGTTACTACTTGCCATGCGGCTTCAACTTCGTCACCACGTGTAAATAGGGTTTGGTCTCCCATCATGCAATCTAAAAATAGACGATCGTATGCATCTGATGTTGCTTCGATACCAAACGAACCGTAACTAAAGTCCATATCTACAGAACGAGTACGGAAGTCTGCTCCAGGCATTTTCACTTCAAAGCGGAGCGAAATCCCTTCGTTAGGTTGAATCCGCATTGCCAAAACGTTGGCGTTAACTTGTTGAGCGGCAGATTGGAAAATACGCGAGGGGACTTCGCGGAAGTGGATGGATATTTCGCTGACTTTTTTGGGCATTCGCTTTCCGGTTCTGAGGTAGAAAGGAACACCTTGCCAGCGCCAGTTATCGATGACAAATTTCATCGCTACAAATGTGGGTGTGGTTGAGTTAGGGTTAACGCCTGGTTCTTCACGATACCCAGGTACTTGTTTACCCTTCATCCAGCCAGCACTGTATTGACCGCGTATTGCGGATAAATCTAAGTTATTAACGTCTGCCAGTCGAGTAGCTTGTAGCACCTTTACTTTTTCTGTACGGATACTTTCAGCATCCATTGCGTTAGGCGCCTCCATCGCGGTCATACAATAAAGTTGCATGAGGTGATTTTGCAACATGTCTCGTAAGGCGCCGGATGATTCATAGTAACCCGCGCGGTCTTCAACACCGACGGTTTCAGCAACTGTTATTTGTACGTGGTCTACAAAACGACGGTTCCACAATGGTTCAAAAATGGCGTTGGCAAAACGAAATACCAGCAAGTTTTGTACTGTGTCTTTACCTAAGTAGTGGTCAATACGGTAAACTTGGTTTTCTTTACAGTGTTTTTGTACTACAACGTTTAGACTTTTTGCAGAAGCTAAGTCACGACCAAATGGTTTTTCAATTACTAAGCGATGCTTGTAAGGGTCATCAAGCATCTTGGCATTACCAAGCTGTTTAATAGCTTCGGCGAATAAGTTAGGAGAAAGTGAGAGGTAGAACATGCGGTTGCCGCGCGTTCCTCGTTTCTCATCAAGTTCGCTTAAAAATTTCTTGAGTTTTTGGTAATCTTCGGGTTTATCGGTGTTGCCGGAACAGTAAAACAAACCTTGAGCAAAGTCTTGCCAGAGTTCCTCCGGATGTACACCACCGTGAGCTTCTTCCATACCGCGCCGCATTTGTTCACGGAAATATTCGTGAGTCCACTCGCGACGCGCGACTCCAACAATGGTTGTTTCTGGTGGTATGCGTCGTTCTTTTCGCAGCTTATACAGCGATGGTACAAGCTTACGCCAAGTCAAGTCTCCGGAGGCGCCGAAGATTATAATGATTTGGGGTTCGGGCATCCCTTGTTGTTGCAGACCAACCCGCAAAGGATTTTCTAGCAGACTGACCATAGAATTTTGATGAAGAATGAATGGATTTTAGATTAGGTTAGGGGCTAGTCCCTAACCCGTATTTCCTACACAGGAGACAATAGCTTAATTTTGTCTTCTAAAGAGTTCATCAATGACTCAAAAGGTTTGACAAACTTATCAATACCGTCGGTGAGAAGTTCATCCATGACGGCATTAATGTCAATATTGATATCTGGGTCTTTGAGACTATCAATAAGGTTGTAAGCTTCGTCAACATTGTTTTCTACACGACTTGCAACGTCACAATGGTCGCTACAAGCTTCGATTGTTGCAGGAGGTAAAGTATTAACGGTTTCTGGACCAATTAGTTGATCAACGTACATAACGTCACTGTAGCTGGGGTCTTTAGTACTTGTACTGGCCCACAGTAACCGTTGTACATTTGCACCCTTTGCTGCTAAAGCTTGCCAGCGTTCGTCTTGTACAATTTTCTTATACTCTTGGTAAGCGATTTTGGCGTTAGCAATTGCAACTTTTCCTTTCACCGCGCGTAGTTTAGCATCTACAGCGAGGTCGGGAATCCCCTTTTGAAGTGTCGCATCGATTTTGCCATCAATATTGCTATCGATTCGGCTAAGAAAGAAACTAGCGACAGAAGAAATTTTGTTAATGGCATTACCTTCTGCTGAACGTTTTTCTAAACCGCGAATATAAGCCCAGAAACAATTAACATAACTTTGCACACTAAATAGCAGTGTGACGTTAACGTTAATCCCTTCCGATATTACAGTCTCTACAGCAGGCAACCCGGCTTCTGTTCCGGGAATCTTAATCATTACGTTGTCTTTGCCAATTTCTTCGTAGTAGCGACGAGCTTCTTTAATTGTTGCCTCGGTGTCATGGGCAATAGTAGGTGGGACTTCTATACTTACATACCCATCTAAACCATCTGTAGCATCATATACTGGGCGTAATATGTCACAGGCGTTGCGAATATCTTCAAATATGAGCGATTCGTAGATTTTATACGTAGGTAATCCGGCGCGAACACCTGCTTCGATATCCGCATCGTAAATGGCATTACCGTATATAGCCTTTTCAAAGATGGCAGGGTTTGAGGTAATTCCACAAATCCCTTGGTTTTCGACGAGATTTTTGAGTTCCCCTGATTTGATAATATCCCTAGTCAAATTATCCATCCAGATACTTTGACCGTGGTTTTTAATTTCCAGTAGATGATTGGTTGCCATAATTTCCCTCGCAGATTGCTAATTAATCCCGCTATAGCCACATGAAAGGAATTATTGTTTGTTACTACTCAGCACTCAGTACTCAGCACTCTTTGTTTATGAATGACTCTACTTTTGCCACGTCATGCTTACTACCGATAATTAATGGAGTACGCTGGTGCAGTTTTTCTGCCACTACATCCAATATATCCATAACACCAGTAGTTGCACGACCACCAGCTTGTTCGATGATGAATGCTAATGGCGCCGTTTCGTAGAGCAAACGTAGTTTACCTTCAGGTTTTTTGACTGTGCCGGGATACAAGAACACACCGCCTTGCAATAATACTCTATGAATATCACTGACCATTGCGCCACTATAGCGAGCGGTATATCCTTCTGTCCGATGGACATAGCGAATGTACTCACGCATTGATTCATCCCACTGCCAGAAGTTACCTTCGTTAACGCTGTAAACAGAGCCTTGGTCAGGAATCTTAATATTTTCTTCAGTTAAGATAAACTCACCCAAGCTAGGGTCAAGTGTAAACGAATGAACCCCACGACCGATGGTATATACGAGCATTGTGCTGGGCCCGTAGAGAATATATCCAGCAGCAATTTGATTACGTCCAGCGGCAAGCAAATCACTGGCTTTGCCGTCTAAATCTTCGCCTTCTTGTTTACGAATTGAAAAAATAGAACCAAGACTTAGATTAGTATCAGTATTTGACGAACCATCTATTGGGTCGTAAAGCAAAGTATACCGACCAATAGGACAGTTTTCTGGAATATAGTAAGGTTCATCCATTTCTTCGGATGCGAGTCTACATACCAAACCGCTTTGCTTAAAGACGGAGATAAATACGTCATTAGCGTATACATCCATCTTTTTAACCGATTCACCTTGAACATTAACCTCTCCAGTGAATCCCAATACACCTTCCATCAACCCAGCGCGACTAAGACGACGAGCTACTAACTTACCTGCAAGCCCGATACGATTCATTAACGCGCTTAAATCCTGTGCCTCTGGGGAAAAACTCTGTAATTGCTGTAGAACGTGACGTGACAGGGTTGTACAATCACGATCTAAGCCATCATTTGCAGCGTTAACCATCGATAAATCAGCATATTCTGATGCTTGAGCCATGTTTTTAATCCTCTTGCTCGTGCTGCCTCTATATTAGAAATTTAATTTCAGAACTGATAAGTGTTTTTAGATTAACTAAAGAAAGTAAGAGTAAAGCGCCGTATTATCAAGCGCCAAAAACCGACCAGTCGTGATAGTTATAGGAATAACACGACTCGTCGGTTTACATTGTCTATGGCTTACATTGACCGGAATTGTTTTCTGTCAATAAAAACGCGACCAATGGCTTGCGCTCGGAGAAAACAATTTGCTATGATTATGTTCCATTATTCATAGGCTTCCTGTTTCCCTGCCCAACCTCCTCGTCGATTACCGCCACCGCCACCGCCACCGCCTTCGCGTGGTTTAGCTTTATTGACGCGAAGCTGGCGTCCCATCCATTCGGCGCCGTCAAGTTCGGTAATAGCTGTATCTTCTTGGGCATCTTCGTTCATGTCAACAAAGGCAAACCCGCGCATCCGACCAGTTTCACGGTCGGTAGGCAGGACTACTCTAGTCACCTCGCCGTAGTCTGCGAACACTGCTCTTAGGTCTGCTTCGGTAGCGCGGTAAGAGAGATTTCCAACGTAAATAGTCATGTGGATCGCGTTAAATATAAACAGAAAACATTTTCGTTCAACTGCAAGACCGTTTGTTACAAATTGCTATTTCAAATCAGCGATTGGTACTTTACGATCAATAACTGGTGCCGTCCGAGGCTAACATATTATTATGTCATACCGTAAACAGCGCAACTATTATTTGGGCTGAACTTGTGTATACGCTCATCATAATAACTGATTGTGTCAAATTTCAAAGTATGAGATTTTACAAAGGTTAGTAAGTTTAGGTAAGTCTAACTTATATTTCAGATGTCTTAACCTTTTGTGCTGATTAGACCTATATCTTTTCTTTGGATAAAGATAATAAAACCATCATTAAACTTCATGCAGATAAATTCATACTAACCATAATAAAACATAAAGATTCTCTTAAACTCACTTTAAATTTAGCGCATTTTTCCCGCATCATCCATAAATTCCCCTTGAGTAATTATACTCAATACGTAGGGTGCGTGACGCTACTAACAACTTATAAACGAAGCAAACATATAAATAGCGTCACGCACCTTACCATAAAACATTACTCAATAGAAATAGACTGAGGGCCAGTAGACTTGCCATTATTATGAGTAACAGGAGGAGTATAGCTAGTACCCATTTGCTGGTTAAGCCAACTTCTTACAGGGTCATCAGCAAGGTGAAGACGCAGGGCGCCAGAAGCAAAACCGCCCAAAAAAGAAACCGGATGCTGAAGCAATTGCTTAAATATAGGTGACAGTTCATCAAGAAACATAATATTCATACCCCCAAAGGCGCCGTATCATAAACCATTGTAATCATTAATTATTGTAACAATCTCTATAAAAGCGGTTTAATCACAAATCACAATATGATCCCAACCTTGGTAAGGGGATAACAACTGTCATGAGTCGTGAACGAAGCATCTCTAAGGTTCGCACCCTTCACTCACAAGGAAGGCGCCAGGAAAATAAAATTAATTAATACGACATGCGTCTAAGTAGATTGTTGGCTACATTCTTACCCGCATATGGTTGTAAACCCATATGCTGATAGCATAAGTCCTCTGTAAGAGGACTCAAAAATTATTGTTATTTTCATTACCCTTGCTATTATTGACACAATCTAAATTATAAAAAATTGCAAATTGTCATCTACCATTAGATATAAAATAAAAACTAACTAAAGCAAAATTAAATTACCATCACAATCAGTAGATAAAGCAATAGGGTCAATTAATTCACCAACAAAATCACCATTATTTTACCTTTACTATCAAAGTCGTCAACCAATTGAAAAACGGTTATATTATAATTAGAGCTATCAGGTACATCTGATTCCGTAATATTCAATTGATATCTCAGCATAATTACTAACTTTTCTCGTGTGGGAAAAGCATCTATAAAGGCATTGACTATTTTCTTTACAATACTCCCGGATATACTCATTGGTCGTTTATTAATATAGTTAACAATAACGTAAAATGTCTTCTTTACCACAGAGACACACAGAGCGCAGAGATTAGACGGTATTATCCATCCTACTCTTATACACATTTGTTATATCTAATTCCGGAATATTTATTTACCATATATAGGTTGACCGTTACGTATATCTTCGAGTAAACCTTGGTTTTGTAAGCGCGCGCAAATTGTACTTATTGGGGTTCCTGCGTTGTAAGTAGGGTTCCAATCTGGACCTCCGCTATGGTGCAGGGCAACTAAATTCAAGTCTATATCGAAGCATGGTGAACCAGAAGAACCAGGTTCTGTATTGGTTCTATATTCAACGGTTGTACGATTTTCGTTGATACCAATAATTGCTTCGGTGTCAAACGCGAGTTTTAACGGTTGGGCATTAGGATGTTGCACTATAAACAATGAAGTATCAGGCAAAAACTCATAGGGTTGTTCAGGTAGTTTTATCCACCCGCGCGCTGGAGAGTCCGGAACAGAGTTTTTAGCAACAGGTTCTTCTCCGGGAAATCCATCTACTTGTAATAATGCATAATCAAGTTCATCTAGAGTTGGTAAAGTATTATCGGTGTAGGGACTTTTATCAATTAACCAGTCGGATTCTACTAATTTATACTCAGTACCTTTGTTAATAATTTTACCATCAGCTAATTGTTTGTAGTCGAACCGCAAAATTACATTACTAGGATTTGCATTGCCTAAATCTAATGCTTCAATTACATGGTAATTTGTCATTAATACATTTGGCGCAATTAGAAACCCTGTACCAAATTCTTTCGTATTATTGCTTTTAGTAAATTCAATTCGACATACTTGTGTTTCTATTTGACCTAACTTTTCTCGCCATTTATTAATATCGATAAAAATATTTGCCTTTTTAATTAATCTTTCAAAGGCGCCTCTTGCTGATAATTCTGCTGGCATTGCTACAGCAAGATTAAATTCTTGGGCAAAAGCAAACAATTTTGGGTTGCCTGGATTTGATTCGCGGGCGCCCGCAATTAGTTTATCAGTCCAACCTTCTGCTTCTGCTGCTTGAATTAATTTAAAGACAATTTCTTTTAAGTCACCACCCATTGCAATAACATTTAGGTTTTTTCCAAATTCAAATTTCACTAATTCAGTGAGTCTTTGCTGAGATTCAAAAGCATCGAGCAAAGCTTCAGTGAATTGCTTGTATTGAGAACCAGTTAGTGTCATAGGGTTTTAGTGTAGACTAATCTTTGATTATTTCGTACCAGAATGAAAGGTCTTCGGCGTTATGGTGACCATTTAGAGGATGGCGCCCTATACCGAAGTTGTCTCTGTTTTGTAGCCAATATGTATGATATAAGCCGACTGTATCACCTGTAAATTTGCGTAAAACTTGATATGCGACATCACCTAGAATAGATGCGGCGCCAAGTGCGCTTGTAACAGTTGCAACTTGTGGGGCTGCAATTGTAGTAAGTCCAAGTAAAGTAGCAGTGGCGCCTTGAAATTCTGGAGATTGTAACTTTTCGTTAAGCAATGTCGCCAAGTCATTAGAATTTTCGCGGTTGCGCGACACTGTAATAAAAATATCTAAGAAATGTAGTGCTTGACCATAGAAAATTAGTAAACCATTTTCACCTGTGGGTAAACGGTCGCCACTTTTAACACCAGGAAAACGGAAGGTTTTCGGTGTGTAAATACTAGCTTGTTCTCCTGTCACGTTACCATGAACAACGAGCGCATCTAAGCGCATTTCCGCACCACCAAACCACTTTTTTGTGTCCCAAATAATAATATCTTGCAGTTGAATGGCGAGGTTTACAGGTTCAGATATACTTGCTGATTCTCTAGTGGCGCCTCGACTAACGGGTTGTTCTTCAAGAGCTACGGCTTCATCAATCAACCATTGTTGTTGAACCATTTACGGCTCCTTGGATAGAAAAATACATTGTAAATTTTATCACATGGAGTAAAGCAAGCTTACTCCCCAAAAGTTCTAGTGTTTGGTTAGAGATTAGCCAAAATTGTACAAACGCGCCTTAATAAAAATTATCTTTATGCCAAATTAAAATGTTTTTAGTATATTTACAAATCTTAATTTTTTAAATTTATGAAATATGGTAAGCAGCAGTCAATACAGTATTTTTATCAGGACTGTAGATAGATTCGACTCTTGGATAACTATCATGTGACCACCATACTTTAATTCTTCCACCCTGCGCGGGTGCAGTTCCTATTTCAAAATATTCAGCATTTGACATCAATTGTTCAAAATCGCTTGATGGTAATGTTTTACTGGTAAACGCAGCTAAACCCTGTATGTTGTGTTTGTCAAGCGTCATAGCTACCCTGATACGTCGTAAATATTTTGTATCCTGGTAAGACTATTCCAATACCAGTAGAAGTATGAATCATGCCAGGATATTTATATGGGTTATCATCTGGTTTAGCACCACCGATTCTAATTGTAAAATATGGACACCAAAAATAAAATCCTGGTATTAATAAATCCATACTGTATGCGATAGCTCTAAGATTTTCATTAATTGCTTTAATTTGTTTTTCCTTGCGTTCGGTTTTCATGTTTATATCGTTTTAATTATTTTATAAAGTTTGCCCCAACCCCCCGATAATGGGGGGCTAAGAATAGTGTAATCGCTAATTTGGGCTTTGTTCTGGCATCATGCATTTGTCGGAGTCACAACCTGCGGGGCCTGCTTCTGACATTTCGCCAAAGTCATATTTTCTAAGAGCGTCATAAAAGTCATCGGTATTACGGCGCCTTTCTACTTCTTGGCTTAGTTGTTCGTATTTTTCTTTGGATATTGGTTCAAATGGTAAGCGGGGGAAGGTTTGCAGGTCGTCGAAGCGTGCGAGTAATGCAGCGCTAATGTATCCTTCGTCGTCGCGGATGGCTTCGTAAATGCGGGTGCCGAGAATTTCGATTTCGTTTTCTCGTAATTCAATGGTGGCTGAGGTGTTGTGTGTGACGTAAGATTTTTGCACTTGCATGTAAAAATCTGTTTGTGCCAAGGCATTGAATTTACTGATATCGATTTTATCGGCGCCAGGTAAGTCAGCCCAAGATACTGCAACGGGTATTTCTACAAGCCATTCTGTACAACGTGGGTCAAATGGGTCGTTGAGCAAATTACCGTTTTCATCTTTGTCTGATTGCGAAGGTACAATTGGATACCCATAATCTAAACATGCGAGAGCAACGGGGTCATTTTTACGACATGTGATACGGCGAATAAAGCGCTGGGCTTTTGGTGGGTGCCAACCTGGAGAGGCGCCTGTAAGTAAAGATTTTGTGCCACTAGGTTGAACGGTTGTACAACGGTTTGGACGTTTTAAACCGTGTCTGTCGCAATATTCCCATACAGCTTTATGAACTATATTTTTCCAGTGATTTAGATATTCTTGCTCTTTGGCTTTAAATATTACACCTTGTGGTGTTTCTGGGCGCCCTTGTTCCCACCAACCTAACCAGTCAACACCAAATGCGTGAACGAAGAAGTCAAATAACCCAGTAAAGGAAACACCAACAATAGGGTCGAGTTCACGACTATATTGATAACGTGGTTCGAGGAATTTGTGGTGTAATAGTGCTGCTACAGATAAAGCGGCTGCGGTAAATGCTTCTTCTTGCTCTTTGTAATTATCAGGGTCGAGTAAATTTAAGTGTACCTCTGCTAAATTACAAAAGAAATTAGAACCAATAATTTCTCCGCAAGGATTTAAACCAAATCTTCCTAAGCGATGCTCTAATTCATTGTCATCTATATTAGGATGACGCTCTTGCAGCCATTGTTTTGCTTGTCCTTGCGAGTAAGCTTTGAGAAAATCTATTTTTAACTCTTTTGTTGAGAGTAAATCGCAATTGGAACGCGCTACAGCTTCACCTGCCCATTGAATGGCGCCTTCCCCACTGTAATATTGCTTACGTACTGCATCAATACATTCTTCTTTGCTTGGTTTGTAATGAAATACACGGCTATGGTTAGCCATACGTAATGCATCACGTTCTGGGTCAATACGCCAGTTGCCTTCTGCATCTTGCTGCCAAAGGTTTGCTTTGGCATCAGCAAATAAAGTATCATCACTGGCGCCTTGACGAATCCCCGCACTTCGCCGGATGTTCCCTGCAACAATACATACAGCAGCTTGGTCAATTAATAAGCAACATTCAACTGAGTTTAATTGTCTACCAATTGCTTTATTGAGAATTGAAGCACATTTGGTATATAGTTCAGGCAATTTTACAGGGTTTGCAACACCACCAAATCCTTTCAGTGTTTCACCTGCTTTACGAACATCACTAAGGTCAACTATAACGGATACTTCATCTCTAAAGCGTTCGTCGGTAGAAAGTTCAAGTAAAGTTTGATATGACTTAACCCATCCTTGGCGACTATCACCTACATATATAGTTACTTGATTTGCCTCTATTTGAACTACTTCTGTTTCTTCACGGCGCCGTTCTAAGTTAGTTTTACCAATTTCTCCCTGTAATATTACACTTAGCTTGTTGCGAATAGGTGGTAATTTACTAATATATTTTGGTTCTAGGATGGCGCCAGTACCACAGCCCATCATCGCTAAATCCATCATTAACCCGAAGGCTTTCCAATCTTCGAGATTTGTAGAGGTACAATTGTATCCTCCTGAAAAGTTGGTAGGTTTCTTTATCCAGTCGGTTCCACCCACCCACAACCAGCGTCCACTAGGTAATGCCTTGATGCTACGCTCCATTTTGGTCAGGAGTTCCGCTTCTTGGGGTGTTAGCTTACCTAACTCAACTAAACCATTAATAGTACGTTCGCACACCTTATTCCAGCTTTCTCGTATTCCTAAGTCGTTACGACGACTGTAGGTTCTAAAAAATACGGGGTTGGCAGCAGGGGCTGTAACTGGAAATTCTGCACTCTGGGATTTACGCTCAAGCTCTCGAACCATAAAACAAGTCTTTTTGTTTTCAGACACTTCTTGACAGATTAAGACTATACGTTAACTAGCGACGCGAAAAAAGGATTGCCAAATATGGGAAATTACGCTCTACCTTATGTATACTCGTTCCGCTGTATGATAAATATTTGTTATGACCATTACAACACTACCCGACTGGCGCCAAATTCTCACTGGTGTACTACATCGTAATCGCAAACAACCCTACTCCCGTTACTTTCAATTAGCAACTGTCCAAACGGACGGTTATCCAGCTAATCGCACGGTGGTTTTTCGCGGTTTTTTGAATAATACAAACCAATTGAAAATAATCACAGATAGGCGTAGTCAAAAAATAGAGCAAATACAGCACCAACCGTTTGCAGAAGCTTGCTGGTACTTTACAGAAACACGTGAGCAATTTCGGATTGCTGGTAAACTAACGTTGATAGGCGCCTCTACTTCGGACACAGAACTATTAAATGCGCGCACTTCAACTTGGCAAGAATTATCAGATAATGCTCGCATCCAATTTGCCTGGGCACATCCTGGTAAAGAACGAGCAAACCCGGAAGCATTTACACCACCACAACCCGATACAGCAACACCTTTACCAGAGTTTTGTTTATTGTTGCTTGACCCAGTAAAAGTTGACCATTTGCAGTTGCGGGGGGAACCCCAAAATCGTTACTTATATACACGTGACGAACTCGGAAATTGGACTTGTTTAGAAATTAATCCATAATGGGCACCTTTTTGTAAACACGCAAAAATAAAACTCAAAACTTAAATCTAAGCATCTTAACTTTGCAAATCGTAAAATTGGATAATTTATCTATGACTTGCGAACTATTTCTTTCGTCAGTGGTATGTATCATATTTAATTTCTACAACTAATTGTTATCTACATTCAGAATTTATTTATGGAACCTTCGCAACTGAGTCAGGAACTACGGCAAGGTAAAAACCCTAACATGAGCAGGCGCCGTGCAATTATTGGATTATCAATGTTAGGGGGTTCAATGGGGCAACTTGTTACCCTCTACCAAACAGGAATAATTAGTCATTTACCTGACCCACCAATACCGATTTTCAACGCAGATAAAGTAGATGCTTCTAACTATGCTTATAAACGTTTCAATGCACCTGATGGGCCTTTGATGATAGGTACTTACGCTATAACTGCGTGGTTAGCTTCTATGGGTGGTTTAGAACGTGCGCGTCGTAACCCGTTAATACCAATAGCAATGGGTGTAAAAATTTTATTTGACTGCGCGACCAACGTACAACTAGCGCGCGAAGAATGGCAAGAAAATAAAGCTTTGTGCGAGTACTGTCAAGTTGCTTCAGTATGTTCATTCGCATCGCTAGCACTTGCACTACCAGAAGTTTTATTAGCTACGCGCGTTTTGCTTGGGAAGAGAGATAAAGAAACCACGGCAAGTAACACGTAGGGTGTGTTACGCTACGCAAAAACTACACTCAACACCACAAATTGTGTAGCGTAACGCACCATCAATAATTTTTTATATTTAAAGGACGGGCAAGGATGCCCATCCCACAAGAGTATTATTACAGTAATAAGATTTGTCTTCTCTACTAAACCAGTGCAGAATTTCTGCTTTGCTGTCTGGTTCAAAGATTTGGTAATTACTTGGTTCTAAATTACCAGGAATGTGATTGAAGAAGCGTTTATAATCATTCATCGCCTCCTTCCCACCAATTTTGTGGGGTGCTAACGACTTGTAATAAAATACTAATCGTAAATTTTAAAATAAGCAAGTAGTAAAATCTTATTTTTCTCTGTTTTCTCTGTGTCTCTGTGGTAAATAAGTTTTTACTATATACGTGTAATGTAGAGACGCGATTAATTGCGTCTCTACAATATGAATTTAAACGAATGATTAATGTTACCTTCAATAAAAATTATTCTATCAACCAGCCAAATAACTCACCTACAGTCAACTGAAATGCATTAGCCTCATATGGTACAGGAAGTAGCTGGTCTTTCTCATCAAAAATTTCTACTAATCGGTCAGGTAAATATATTAATACAGACTCTTCATCTGGGTCGATTAGCCATCCCATTTTTGTTTGATACTTTAAACAATGAGATATATTCTTCGTAACTTTTGTTTGGCTCTGTTCGGGTGACAAAATTTCAATTGTCCAGTCGGGTGCTATGGGAAAGACATTTTGCACTCGACCATTAGGTTGACGGGGTATTCGCTCCCATAAAAACACACTAATATCGGGTACAACTGAGCGTCCCCCAAATGTGCAGCGAAGCTCTGTGTAAGCACGCGCTATTTTCTGAGGTTTGAGGGCAATATTAATTGTACTAGCTAGTTCAGTTTGAATAGTGCTATGTTCACCCTGTGGCATTGGCTTTTGAATTATTTGACCATCAATATATTCGCTTGCAGGTTCGGTCTCTGGAAGTTGCAGAAACTCTTCTAACGTCAAAGGTTTAGCGGGTGTTTGTACCATTTTATTTCACCTTCTTGACTTGGGGAGTTATTATTATTATTATTATTTTACCTACTTAGAACAACTTGAGGCGCCACCGCTACGAGTAAGACTTGCTTGTTGCCAATTACATCACCATAGTATGATTCTGGGAAGTAACTTAAAGTTTCAGCAGCTAGAAAGTGCGCGCGGTATCTGTAGAAGTTTCCACAACCGTCATCAAAGTTTATTAGCGTTTTGATAAATTCGTCTTTCTGTGCATTGGAAATATTATCTCGACTAAACCAGTGCAGAATTTCTGCTTTGCTGCCTGGTTCAAAGATTTGGTAATTACTTTGTTCTAAATTACCGGGAATGTGATTGAAGAAGCGTTTGTATTCATTCATCGCCTCCTTTCCACCAATTGTGTGGAATGCTAAGAAATTGTATTAATGATATTAATCTTAAATCGTTAAATATGCAAGTAGAGACGCCATTAATCGCGTCTCTACGTGTGTGTTTGAAAAAAGTTTTACCACAGAGACACGGAGAACACAGAGGTAAGAAGTTAAATACCTGAACCGTCGAGAAATTGTTCGATTATTTTATTGTTGAGGCGACAGGATTCTCCCATACTAGTTTCTGAGTCATCAAATGTTTGATGATTATTTATACCTGCGTATGCAAATGCGGGCACATTGTCTGGCACCACGTCTTTGTTTTGTGCTTTTTTCAACTCTGTTACTTGTTGTTCGAGTTGTTCTAATCTGTCTACTAATGCTCTAATTACTTGGGCTTCAGCATCAGGTAAGCTGGCATGCTCTAGTGGATTTACGCGCACACCAGAGCGATATACGATACGTCCCGGAATTCCGACTACGGTACAATCTGATGGAACATCACGTAGTACAACAGAACCAGCACCAATACGAACGTTGTCACCAATTTCGATATTACCCAAAACTTTGGCGCCAGTACCAACAACGACGTTTTCACCAATAGTTGGGTGACGTTTACCGCATTGCTTACCAGTACCACCAAGCGTAACACCTTGATAAATCAGCGCATAATTACCGATTATTGCTGTCTCACCTATTACTACACCCATACCGTGGTCGATAAATACACTTTGCCCAATTGTGGCGCCGGGATGTATCTCAATACCCGTTAAAAAGCGGGCAATGTGCGACATAAAGCGCGGGATAAAGGGAATATTTAGGCGGTATAATCGATGTGCAAGTCGATGAAAGAGCAGTGCTTGCAAACCGGGGTAACAAAACATTACTTCTAACCAGTTGCGCGCAGCAGGGTCACGCTCGAATATAATGCGAAAGTCGGCTAGGAGTGTAGATAACACGTTAATAGCATCCTCGTTTTGG
The DNA here is from genome assembly GCF_000331305.1 of Calothrix sp. PCC 7103. Classification (GTDB taxonomy): domain Bacteria; phylum Cyanobacteriota; class Cyanobacteriia; order Cyanobacteriales; family Nostocaceae; genus Dulcicalothrix. Next base: position 5,513,840 of record NZ_KB217478.1, read on the forward strand.
CAAAATAAGCTCTATCTTAATATTAACGTTTTTTGGCGCCATCTCCCCTTAGTCGATAGGCTAGTAGTATTAATTATGAAATTTGGTCATTTCAAATAGCTGTTTGGCACTGTTACCAAGAAACCCATCGAATAGTATTCGCTGACCTTGAATCTCTACCATATACCGCTCGGCGATTTCGTAGTAAGCGTAAGTCCAAGGAATTAAAATCTCTTGCTCGGTTTCATCTACTACAGTAACTAATTCTGTAACTGCTTGGGTTGCTGTTTGTCGTAAACCTACATTTACCGAACCTTCTATTTCCACTTTCATTGGAACACCTAAAGAAGCTAAAGCGTTTGCAGTAGACTCTATATCTGGATATTGGGGAGTGTTTTGACGGTTAACGTATCCTGTAAAGTGGTTGACTGTGTACCCGTGCAGAAGTACCCATGCACCATATTGACTAATTTTGTTAACTTTTTCTACCACCGAACGAGATGGTGGTTGCCAAGGACGAGTAAATATTTGTGTTGGGTCAATAGACGGCGCCATTTCAAAGTTGATATTTTTTAGATTGGCACCTTTTACCGTGCCATATATTAATGTAGCTATATCAGGTGGTAGCTGTTCTACAATTAACTCGCTAATAAACAACTTTGGTAAATCATATTCTTGTTGTTGAGGGTGACGGTAGTAACGTGCGTAAAGATGGTTTGGAAAAAAGTACTCGTCTACTGCTTCGTACCCAAATGCACGTAGCATTGGCTCAAATAATTTTATACCTAGATTGACTTCATCTATATTCAAACGCAGTGAACGAAATGCAATATGGTCGTTGGCAACTGTTCCTTGAGCATTTGTTATCATTTCTTGATATACACGCGCATAGCTGACTCTGGTCAAATATTGGCGCCAGAGAGTGTTCCAAAAATGTGTAATATCTGTAGAATGTATCATTTGTTTATTTTATAGGGAGTTCGATGACAAATTCTGTACCTTTGTTAGGTGTGGAATTGCAATATAATTTACCGTTATGTTGTTCAACAATGATTTTGTAACTGATAGACAATCCTAAACCTGTACCTTGACCGACTGGTTTAGTCGTAAAGAAGGGGTCGAAAGATTTTGATTTGATTTCTTCGCTCATTCCAACTCCATTGTCTGTAATATATATATGGATATATTTATCGATTAATTTAGTGGAGATGTTAATTTGTGGCGCCTGTTGGTATTCTAGAGAATCAATCGCATTATTGAGTAAATTCATAATAGCTTGATTCAGTTGTCCAGGGTAACATTCTATTTGTGGTAGCTGAAAAAAAATTTTAATAATTTCGATTTTAGGACGTGTTGCTGTAGCTTTAAAACGACTTTGTAGGATTATTAACGAGCTTTCGATCCCTTCATGGATATCTACGGTTTTTACATCTGATTCGTCTAGACGTGAAAAGTTTCGTAATGAAATAATTATATCCCGAATTCGAGTTGTGCCTGTATGCATTGACTGAAGGATTTTATCTAGGTCTTTGCTCAGGAAATCTAAATCTATTTCTAAAATCTCATCTTGGATGTTTTGAGGTGGATTAGGAAATTCAGTTTGATACAGTTGTAATAGATTATAAATATCTTTGACGTATTGTTTTGTACAAGCTATATTACCGTGTATAAAGTTAACAGGGTTATTAATTTCATGAGCAATACCTCCTACAAGTTGTCCTAGAGAAGACATTTTTTCATTTTGAATTAATTGTGCTTGGGTTTGTTTAAGTTCTTGAAGCGTATTATTTAAATCTTGATTTTTTGAATACAGTGCTTGGGTGCGTTCGTCAACTTTTTGCTCTAAGGTTTGACTGTATAATTCTTGAGTTTTGAGTAAATTTTCGACTTGCTGAATAAGCTGGTTGATAACTTGACCTAAAACTCCTATTTCATCTTCAGTAACAATTGGTACATTAATACTAAAATCTGACTTTTGGATAATTGTTTCTGCTGTTTGAGTTACTACTTGTAGTGGATAGGCAATTGTGCGGCTAATATATATAGATATAATAATTGCCAAACCAACTGACAGTAGCATAATTGCAGCAGTAATCAAAAGACGTAGATTATCTACTGTTCTGTATGCAGCTTGATTTTGTTCATGTTCTGCTCGTACTTTTGATTTTAATATTTGTAAATCATCTAAAAAATCATTGATTGCAATTGCAATTGGAGTTTTGATAAAATCAATTATTTTAATTTTTTGTAAATTTGTGGTATCCGCTTGGTTGTTTAGATTTACCTCATTCACGAATCTATCAACTTCTTCTAAATAAAGCTTGGGAACTTGTTCATATTGGTGAATAATATCTTTTAAAGCTTTAATGTGTTCTATTGAATCATAATCATTATTGTGTCGCCATTTATCGCTGAATAATGCAAAATCTTTCCATGCTTTTTGAAGTTCTTTTTTGTGTTGTAAAAAATTTTGGTAATTGTCAGATAAATCCTGGGGTTTATCTAATAGTGATGCAAACAATAGTTGATGTTTTTGGACTTCGGCAACTTGAAACATCAGGTTATTAATGACCTCTAATTCTTGAACAGAATCTTTTTGGTGTTGCAATACTGCTTGATAGCGCTGATCTACGATTATAAATCCCAGAGAAGTTCCGACAATTGCAATCAAAAGTGTGATACCGTAGCCGATACCTATCTTTTGACTAACTTTAAGACGACTTAGCCATCTAGTAACAGCATGGTTGGACGAAAAATTAGTTGGAGACATTGAGAATAAATTTAATCACCAAAATATTGGCGCCATATTGAACTAACTCTATAGTTCCCAACTATGTGTGGTGTTATAACAAAATTTGTAAAAAGCTCGTTGCACTTCAGTGTTTTCTTCATACAAGCACTAAAGTGCTGATTACGGCAAGAGTCTAAAGCATCAATCGTCATTTCCGTTTCATTGTATTGCTGCAATATTTCGTACTCAACTGATGAACATTGATTTACGATTAAGAGCAATTGCCGTAATACATCCAAGAAACCAACCAATATCTCTTCAGGTATTTGTGCCATAATTTTGTAGCAAATGTTACTTGTGTTGTGTTTCAATTAGAGCTTCTTCATGCGCTTTTACTTAATTAATTTTTTATCATACGTTTGATATCAATGGATGTCAATGGATAACATGGATGTCATTGTGACTATGGCAACAGTCAGCAATGCTTTTATGTTGCTAAGGTAGTATTGTGGAAATTGTAAGACTGGTAGTAATATGCACGTAAGAGATAAAGCTGGACGTTTTTCGGAATCTCCTGATAGCTTGCAAGCAAAGGCAATCGGTTTGCGTTTGCCTAAAAAGTATTACCCGCATTTTGAAGCTTTAGCTAAAGCTCGTGGACTTTCGCTAGCTGAGTTAGCTCGGTTAGCTTGCCTAGATTACTTAGAACGCAATATTGAAGAAATTAATCAATAAAAATGCATTCAGTTATCACAACTGAATGCAAAGTTAATAATTTACGTATTTAATGCAAGATGGTTCACAGCTAATGATAAGAGATGCTTCGTGCCTCAGCATGACATAGGGGAAAGATGCTTCGTGCCTCAGCATGACATTAAGCTAGGAACCATAGACCTCGTACTGCTACGGCGCCTGCAAATGCTGATACTGCGAGCGATGTAATAGCGGTACCGAAAAGCCACCAAGCGGCTTCTGCGACTGCTTTTTTGGTGTCGCGTGCTTGTTTTTTGGCGTTTTCTTTAATCTGGTTGAGGCGTTTTTGGGTTTCCGTTTGAATTAGTTCTGCGCGTTGTAATACACTGTCGCGTGTAGATTCAATACGGTTAATAATTTGGTTTGCTTGCTCCTCGGAAATATCTTCGCGTGAGGATAGTACTGCTACAAGTGTGTTGCGGTCGAATTGACTTAGACGTGCGCGCAAAGCATCAAAACCTGCTTGTGGGTCGTCGAATAACTTAGAAAAGTCTTGTTGAATACTTTCGTAGTTAAGTTCGGGACGGTCGAGGGAGTTGAGGTAGCTGCGAATTTGTCCAAATACATTATCAAGTACTGATTGAACTCGCTGTTGAATTTGACGGTATTGTTCGACGAGTGAGTCACGTACTGATTCGATTTGACCGACAATTCGGTTTGCTTCTTCTTCGGAAATATCTTCGCGTTGTGAAAGCAGTGCTATTAATGTTGAACGGTCGATTTTTGAAATTCGATCGCTCAAACTGCCTGCTCCAGCACGAGGGTCTTGCAGCAATAATGCGAGGTCACGCTTAATTGCGTCTGGGTTGAGTTCTTCTTTGTTGGTGTTTCGCAGGTAGTTTTCTAAGTTAGCTTCAAAGCCTGCTACTCGTTTTGTACCACGTTTTGCTAAACGCTGCGGCGCCTTAATTACATTGTTAACGTTAGCTTGGAACGAGTCGATTACTTGGTTGATTTGCTCTTCGCTTAAATCACCACGCTGAGTTAATAATGTCACCAATGTTTCGCGGTCGAAGTTTGAAAGTCTCTCGCGTAATGCTGCTGCACCTTCAGATGGGTCGTTGAGCAGTTTTTGCAAGTCGCGTTGGATACCTTCAGGGTTGAGTTCTTCTAACTTGGTGCTACGAAGATATTCGGTGATGGTATTAAGCGTTTGGTCGTACTGTTCTTTAGCTTTTGCTGCTGCTTTTTGCGGCGCGGTCAGAATACTGTCGCGTACCGATTCTAAATTGTTTAGAATTTCGTTGACTCGTTCTTCACTCAAATCTTGACGCTGTGACAGTAATTTTACTAATGTCTCACGGTCAAACTGTGATAAACGTCCACGTAAAGCACTGGCGCCTGCTTGCGGGTCATCGAGTAAAGTTCTAAAATCGCGTTGGATACCTTCGGGATTTAATTCTTCCAGGTTGGTATTGCGTAGATAATCTTCGACTCTTTGACGTAGTTCTTGTGCTTGGGTTGTAATTTGCGATTGTAATTCGCGCGCTTTGTTGAGAACTCGGTCGCGAACCCCTTCGAGTTGACCCACTATATTATTCGCTTCTTCTTCACTCAAATCTTGACGTGAAGCGAGTACTTGTACTAAGGTATCGCGATCCAAGTTACCAAAACGTTTACCCAACTCGTCAGCATTTACTTGTGCATCTTCGATTAAATTGCTAAAGTTCTTTTCAATAGCTTCAGGGTTGAGTTCATCTTTACCAGTCGAACGCAAATAATTTTCTACTCGACTGCTAAGTGATTGTGAATCTTGATTAGTATCTGAATTTTGCACCATTTCAAAGACTTCTTTACGAACGCTTTCTAACTGTTCAGAAATCTCTTTAATACGTGGTTCGCTAATGTCACCACGTTGTTTGAGTAAGTTGGCAAAATATTCTTGATTTAACCCTTCTAGCTGTCTTTTGATAGCTCCCGGCGCCGCATTGGGGTCAAAGATAACTTCGTGGAATTCTTCTTTTATGGTTATGCGGTTAAAGTGCCAAGGCAATGAATACAGAATGTACTCTTCAATATCATCTTTGATGGTATTGTCTTCTGTCTTCTGTACGGTTTCAGCTACTACAGGTATAGTATCTGCTACTTTTGCTGTGGCTTTATCACGTAGTTGAAGAAGCTGTTGAGTAATATTTTCAACATCTACATCTTGAACTTTACTTTTGATTTCCTGTAATTGACTTGTTACTTTATCAAGGTCAACATTAGAGAAATCAACTTTATTAAGTACGGCGCCTGCTACTGCACCCATACCAGATTGTAAAGCTCTTTGAGTTAAACCTTTTGAAGAACCGTTACCATTACCATTACCAACTGCTACCAACTCTTGTAAGCGGGCGCCGATTTTTTCGGGTTTTAGGTCATCGGGACTTGCCGACTTGAGTAAACTAATAACCTGTTCAGTGGGATTTTTACGATTAGTTGCAGAATTCCAAGCTGCTTCTAGCTGGTCTGCAATGCGGTTAACATCACTTTTAGAAAAGTCAGTACGACTACTGATTAAATCTACAAGTGTTTCGCGGTTGACATTTTTCAATAAATCACTATCACCGAGAGATTCAAAATCAACGTCTTTCAGCAGTTTATCAAATTGACCGCGAATCTCGTTTAAATTTAAATTGGGTAATTGCAACGAGCTTAAAGAACTTTGCAGAGTATTTTTAATGCTGTCTGCGTCAAAACCAGAAGTTAATTCTTTACGTACAGCAGCAGCAATATCTTCAGCAGTTGATACCGCTTGGTTTTTGGTAACGTTGGCGCCAATAGCAGCAGAAGCGGTACCCATTAACCCTTTTAAACCAGAGTTAGCGGTATTGATAATTGCACCAATTAATGAACCAACTGCATTAGAACCTAACCAGGTAATCAGCGAAAAGAATGCAGCCCAAATTACTACACCAATGATTGAACCGAGTAACGTGCTTTCGATTAAGCTGAGTTTAACAGCCAGAAAACAAGCGGCTCCCAAAGCTAAACTAACAGTAAAAAGTGCCCAGATGCCTACCTTTGCTTCAACTGCACGAATTTGATTACCAACAGTGTCAGCGTCATCATCACTAACATCTCCTCCTCCAGCAGAAATACCTACTGCAACAGAAAAGTTAGTTAACAGCAATTGAAATGCAACTGCCATTAGCAAACCAGCAAACAAAGCTACTAAAAATTTTGGATCAGAAAACATTAGCGATGCTTGTTCTGGTGTAATTCGTTCTGTCACTACAACAGAGAACAATCCTAACTGCGAAAAGTAGGATTGAAGTAAATCTCCGAATTGATACATGTTATGACCTCAATCTAGCTCAACCTGTAGATAGAAACCGGGTTTCTTTATGGATTAGATAATTCTATAGAATGATACTTACTCAACTAACCTAGCGACTGTAATTAATATTTATTACATCCTAAAGGAATAAACTTTGGCTCGATATCAACATCGAAAGTTAGATTTAATAATGATTATAATTAAAACTTGGGAACGATTTATAAACAATATTAATTTAACTTGTTCAGTCTACAAAGAAAGAATTAACAAAACACAAAATATAACTTTAGATAGAGATAAAAACTCTAGCAATCGATTGATGAAAAATAAACTAAAGCAAAGTAGAACTTAATTAGTGAGTCAAAAAGTTAAATAAGACTTGATTAAACCCAGTAAAACACAATTATAGTGGGGGAGCTAGCATGGTAGTAGGTTTACATAAAAGAGCCGTAGGTGTATTTTCTCATCGCCGGGATGCTGAAGATGCGCTACACGAGTTAAGAAATTCCGGTTTTGCGATGGATCGTGTCTCGGTTATTGCCCAAGATGTTAATGGTAATGGTAATATTGCAGGCGCCGAAGTTCACGACCAAGTAGGTAATAAAGCAGATGAAGGTGCATCACTCGGTGCTGTATCTGGTGGAACATTAGGTGGTTTGACTGGTTTGTTAGTTGGTTTAGGAACCCTAGCAATACCAGGTGTTGGACCCATTATGCTCGCAGGCGCCACAGCAACAGCAATTGCAACTACACTAGCTGGAGCAGGTATTGGTGCAGCAGCAGGTTCTTTGCTCGGAGGTTTGGTAGGTTTAGGAATTCCCGAAGAAGAAGCACGTGGTTATAATTCACGAGTAGAGCGTGGACATTATTTAGTAATTGTAGATGGCACCGCTTCAGAAATTGCTAAAGCTGAAGCAATTATGCGCCGTCGTGGTATTGAAGATTTTCAAATTTACGACCAACCCGGACGTGATTATGATTCATCAAATCTTATACCACCAGCACCTGTTGTACCAGGACCTGTTGTCGCAAATCCATACGATGCATCTGGTGTTTTTCCAACACCCTTAGTCTCCCCCATTAATAATTCTGACGTTCGTTCATCGAACCCATTGCATCGTAACAGACGCATAGTTGGTGTATTTGAACACCGTCGCGATGCTGAAGCAGCTTTGACTGAACTGCGCGATGCTGGTTTCTCAATGGATGAAGTTTCCATCATAGGTAAAGATGCAGGTGGTAGCATTAATACTTCTTTAGGTGGTGCAACTGGTACAGATTTACGTGGTAACAAAGCTGATGATGGCGCCAAAGCAGGTGCAGCAACAGGTGCCGCTTTAGGTGGTTTAGGTGGTTTACTAGTGGGCTTGGGTGCATTAGCAATTCCTGGAGTTGGACCAGTACTATTAGGTGGAGCAGCAGCAACTGCACTCGCAACCGCAGCAACAGGTGCAGGTATTGGGGCAGCAGCTGGTGGTATCACTGGTGGACTAGTTGGTTTGGGAATTCCTGAATACAAAGCGCAGGCTTATAACGACAAACTCAACCGAGGCGACTATATAGTTATGGTTGATGCCACCGATGATGAAGTTCGTCGTGCGGAAGTAATTCTCAAGCGTCACAACATTCAAGACTACGATGTTTTTGATGCCACCGATGTTAGTTCATCGCGTCGTGAAAGACCTGCGATGGATACCTCGCGCGTTGGCTATGCTAATACCAACCCCTTACATCGCGGCAGACGTATAGTTGGTGTATTTGAACACCGTCGCGATGCAGAAGCAGCTTTAACTGAATTGCGCGATGTTGGTTTTTCAATGGATGAAGTTTCCATCATTGGTAAAGATACAGGTGGTAATATTAATGCTCCTGGAACAGATTTACGCGGTAACAAAGCCGATGATGGCGCCAAAGCAGGTGCAGCAACAGGCGCCGCTTTAGGTGGTTTAGGTGGTTTATTAGTGGGTTTGGGTGCATTAGCAATTCCTGGAGTTGGACCAGTACTATTAGGTGGAGCAGCAGCAACTGCACTCGCAACCGCAGCAACAGGTGCAGGTATTGGGGCAGCAGCTGGTGGTATCACTGGTGGACTAGTTGGTTTGGGAATTCCTGAATACAAAGCGCAGGCTTATAACGACAAACTCAACCGAGGCGACTATATAGTTATGGTTGATGCCACCGATGATGAAGTTCGTCGTGCGGAAGTAATTCTCAAGCGTCACAACATTCAAGACTACGATGTTTTTGATGCCACCGATGTTAGTTCATCGCGTCGTGAAAGACCTGCTATGGACACCTCACGTGTAAACTATGCTGCTGATACTAGTACTACAACTAGAACCATCAATAGTGATGGTGATGCAGATGTAATCATCATTGACCGTCGCGAAGAAACAATCTAACACAGAGAAATCTCCCTCCTCAACAAAAGTAAGTAGGGCATAGCCCTACCTACGCAAAAATCATTACCAACCAACAAACAATAAAAAAATGAGAAAGTTAACTTTACTCTTTATTAGTAGTGTTCTTGCTTTAGGTACTGCTGCGTGCCAACAACCTGCTAAAACCAGTGCAGATGCTCCTAACAATCCAGCAACAGATGTCAATCAAGTTCAAGCTCCCGACGCTGGCTCTACCCAAGCGGCTAAAAATGACGCTCAAAGCGAACTTCGGCGCCGTCAGTTGAATGAAGATATTCGTGCGCGCGAACAACGAAACAACATCGCGAACGATGGTTCTAGCACAAACCGAGCAGCAGGTGACCTTGCAAGTCAAGTACGCTCTAAGTTAGAAGCAAATATTCCTAACGGTGCCCTTGCTGTCAAAGGCGAAGAAAATGGTACAGTAACAGTAACTGGAACTGTGCCTAAAAAAGCCCAATTAGACAAGATTGAACCTTTAGCTAAAGAAATTAAAGGTGTTACAAACGTAGTTGTAAATGCAAAAGCTACCGAGTAAATGTATAAAAATGCTAAGAAAGCGGGCTTCTACGCAAAATTGTGATTTTTATGACAATATTTCAACGAAGAAATCCGGTTTCTAAGTTAAATAGTTAATACACCGAACGGAGGAAAGGCAATATATCTATCTTCCGGTCGGTTTTTAGTCATCTATTTACTATCATTTAATTAACATCTAGAATAGAAAAAGTTGTAACCAATAGGGGAATTACTATGGAAACTCAAGAACAGCCACAATATATTAATCCTGATATTACTCCTGAAACAAATCCTACCACCGTAAATGGTGTAGGAACAGTTGAAGTTCCTGTAAAAGATGAATTGCCAAAATTGCCACCAGCATCAATGTCAACTACATCTACTCAATTACAGCAAATTAGTGATAAAATAGCAGTCTTTCTTGCGCGCTTACCCGATTATATCGGTAACTTCTTCAACGACTACAAGCAGCAAATTACCACTGTAGCACTAATATTAGCAGCAATTATTTCAGTCAAGCTCGTATTCGCAGTACTCGATGCAGTTAATGACATTCCCTTGTTTGCAACCTTATTTGAGTTAGTTGGTATCGGTTACGCAACTTGGTTTGTTTCCCGTTATCTGCTCAAAGCTTCTACACGTCAGGAATTATTATCTGAAATTAACAATTTCAAAAACCAAATTTCCGGTACATAAGTATAAATTGCTTCGATAACAATTTACGTAAAGAAACATAATGTAGAGACGTGTTGACGCAGTGTCCCGCTCTTAAATAATCACGTCTCTACGTTTTCTTTTACATTTTATATTTTATATACCTTTTGGTTGATAACTTTAACCAAAAGCATGAATATAATTCCCCTCTCAAGATAGTGTATTTTACGCTACGAAAACTTTACTCTAGTTTTATACATAAAAAATTTGTATCAATCAGGAGAGGTTACGATGGGTAACGCTAATCAAGGCATTGATTCGCACGACCGTGCAGAAAGAGACCAATATGATAGAGGTATTATCCCAGCAGAAACAGCAGCCCGCAAAGAACGTGAAGGTACACTCTACAAAACAAAACCAACTGAAGAACGTGAAGCTGCTGCACTTACTGATGACCAAACTGAATCAGATAGTATTCGGACAACAGATGGTTATACAGTAGACAATGAAGGTTTATTAAATAACTATGCAGTTGAACCAGAAATGTACTACGAAACACCTGGTGACGCACGTGAAGTAATTGAACAAGATAAAGAGGCACGTCTTGAAGAATTGGCGGCAGTCAAAGACCATAGCGAAGGTGAATTAACTATGGATGATGATAAGCGTGGTAGAGGTACTGGCGCCGTTTAGTTAGATACGCAAAATTTAATACATCTTGTGGGACAGGCATCCCTGCCTGTCCTATCTTTTTGTAAGAAAAATGTTGAATCACCCACCCACAACAAACGGCGATATCTCATACTTATTCCACTGTCGCTGATGCCATTCTGTAATCATAGGACGCACTACAAATTTAGGCGTTTCTCCTGCTAAAACATCTATACGTAAACAAGAATACGGGCGCCGTTTTTGCGAAGCTTGCCCGTTGCGACCAACAAACAAGCGCGAACTAGCAACTAAGCGCTGGTGACCGTCAAATGTTTCCATCAAATCATTACCTTCTGGACGCTGACGACGCAAGCTAAAACCACTACCCCCACAAACTATCCAGTTAATACCCGAATCACCGTATCCTGTATCTTGGGTTTGTAAATATTCTAAACAATGGGCGTGACCATTTAATACTAAATCAACAATAGGACGGTCTTTCCTTAATGAATTTACTTGAACTGCTACTTTATTAAATACTTCACGTAACCGCTTACGAACAGCTAAAGTTTGTGCTTGCTGCCACTTTGTTGCCTCGGTTACATAAGGTGGATGGTGAAAAAATACTACTCTGCCCCTAACTTCTTTATTTTGCCAAGACTCAACTAACTTGGAAGCAAACCATTCGAGTTGTTCGGTATCAGTCACACTTCGATGTTTTGGCGCCAGTTGCTTTTCAATATCAAAAGCCATTTCATCTATTTGTGTAAGTCGTCCATGCAAATCATCAAGTTCTTCAGCTTCGTTTACATTATTAGGGTCAAGCTGAGATATTCTAGCGACAATTTGCTCTTTTTGCTGTTCTAACTCTTGAAGATGCTGTTCAAGGTCTTGACGTTGTATCACACCTTCACTTGTTTTTGGTATTGGTAACGGGTCGTTGAATGTATTAGAATCAAGAGCAAAAAAATCTATATTGCCGTAGCGAAACGTATAATAACGGTTAGGTAAACGAGTAAATTTACCTGGTTCATACCTCAAACAATAACCACTATCTGTTTTCGTGTCGTAGTGGTTATCAAGGTGCTGTATTAATTGTTCTTCAGATTTAAAAGCTTTGAGATAATCTATAAATGCTTTCGCATATGCATCACCAGCCCTAGAACCATGCCAACCAACATCTAAGTCAAGCTTTGATTTAAGTAAACGCCGAATTGGCATTGTCCCTAAAGATACAATACTCCAAAATATAGGCAAATCATAATAATCGTGGTTTCCAGGAACAGGAAGTATTGGCAGCTTAAAAGTCATTTTGTCGTAAGCAATATTTTTATAATGCTCGGTACCGACAAGAAACTCACGATAAGGTTGAATAAAGTTTTGCTGGTAGTATTCGCTTGACCCAACCAGATATATAACATCACCTGTATGGAGCATAAACCGACATTCGTCATGGTGAGGAAGCATCAATTCAGCGACTTGACGCTGCGGGTTGTGCGAAGTGTGCGAACCAGAACCACTATCACCGACTACGAGAAACGAGAATTCCTGTTCCGAAGCCTTCCCATCATCGAATACAAACAAAGTTTGGTCAATATTTTTATTAACCAATAACGGGTCTTGCCAGCGTACCCGTTGATTCATTCTACGAATTTTTTCGGCAATTCCAACTTCAGAGGCTAGTTTCATAATTTCAAGGAGCTATATGAAAGAAAATGGGTTAAATGCACGAACCTCGCATAAAATTCCCCATCAATATTTTCCTACTTTTCCTCAACTACCAAATTTGGTAATCCTTCAAGTTTTTCCATCGGTTCTGGCTCATCGACGGTAGGAACAAAAATTTGTATAGCTTTAGGAAGACACTTAACCTCAACAGGTCCAGCTTCCATAACTTCCCCATCAATCACTACTTTTTGAGGAGGATTTGTTGTGATTTTAAATTGCTTTGCGCGCATATAACCTACATCATCGCGTTCGGCACCATTTCCAGAAGATGCACTTTGAAATAAATGAATAGCTGTTGCAATAGCGGCGGCTTTCGTAGCGGGCGCCACAATCGTCATATCAAGTAAGCCATCATCAACAATTATACCACCACTACCTTGAGCAAGTACAGATGTTGGGGGTGCAGCGTTAGCAACGGTGACTGCTGATGCTGTTGTTTTAACTATTTTATCCTCGGTTTCTATTTCAACGTCAAAGCTTTCTAACCCCCGCAACTCCTTTAACCCTGCGAGTATATATGCCATTACACCCAAACGATTTTTAGATTCCCGGTCAGCAGCTTCAACTGCGTCAGCCTCAAACCCAATACCTGCTAGCAACATCATTGGGCGCCCATTACAATCAGCTGCATCAATTGTCCGCGTTAATCCTTGTAAAATAACTTCGCAGGCGCCTGGAATTGTATCAGGAATTCCCAATGCATTGGCAAAAGCATTTGCAGTACCGCGCGATATTATACCAAATTTAATATCAGTACCAATAACAGCTTCAGCAGCATCACTAAGCGTCCCATCTCCTCCAGACGCAATAATTGCTTCAACTCCACGCTTTACCGCTTTTGCTGCAAGTTCGCCGGCACCGACTTCTTTTGTAGTTAATTGAATATCAAGATTGATTTCAGGTTCTAAAATAGAACGAATCTGTGCTAGTTCAGACTCTGGGTTTCCTTGACCCGCAACCGGGTTAAATATAAGACAAGCTGAACGGCTCATAGGATACTTTAAAAATATAATTACTTGTTAAATATAAAAACATTATTTACCTATATAGAGCATTCAGTCTTCCTTCTGGCGATAGGTTTTAGTAGGTTGGGTGGAGCAACGTAACCCAACGTAGAATCTTAGTTAACTTTTGTGAATATTGGTTAAGTGCATAATACCCTGCTTCTGCTCTAGCTATTATTAGCCCAAATGTTTACATAGCAAGCTTATCAGCCAATTTACATCAAATATATATGTTTACAATGTATAGATATATAAACCAATATGCTTGATTCTTTAACGTTACTTCGTAAAGATATATTAAAAAGTCAAAAATAAACTTGCCTCAAATCCACAAGGCATAGCCCAAATGGGGCATTCACTGCGGTAGTCTAGATAAGTATTTAGTCTCCTGTTTTGATAAACCGCTTTATGACATCTGTTGTTTCCAGTCCCCAACGTACAATTCGCATTGGTTCTCGTAAAAGTCAACTAGCCCTGGTGCAAACGTACTGGGTACAAGAACAACTCCAGAAGAGCTTTCCAGAAATAAAGTTTGAAGTTCACACAATGGCAACTCAAGGAGACAAAATTCTTGATGTGGCTTTAGCAAAAATTGGTGACAAAGGACTTTTTACGAAAGAACTCGAACTGGGGATGATAAATAAGGAGATTGACTTTGCAGTTCATTCGCTCAAAGATTTGCCAACTCGTTTACCCGAAGGTTTAGCGCTAGCAGCAATTACCGAGCGAGAAAATCCTGCTGATGCTTTGGTTGTTCACGAAAAGTATAAAGATAAACAAATTGAGACACTACCAGAAGGCGCCATAATTGGTTCTTCATCGCTACGACGGTTAGCACAATTGCGCCATCATTTCCCGCACTTAGAATTTAAAGACGTGCGTGGTAATTTGAATACTCGTTTAGCAAAATTAGACGCAGGTGAGTACGACGCGCTAATTTTGGCTGTAGCGGGTTTAGAGCGCTTAGGAATGGGTGACCGTGTACACCAAGTATTACCCAAAGAAATATCACTTCACGCAGTTGGTCAAGGTGCATTAGGTATCGAGTGTCGAGCAGACGATACTGATTTAATATCGATGCTCAAAGCAATCGAACATCCGAAAACAAGAGACCGTTGTCTTGCCGAACGTGCGTTTTTACGTGATTTAGAAGGTGGTTGTCAAGTTCCTATAGGTGTAAACACTGAAATAGCTGGTGACAGACTTACCCTTTCTGGAATTGTCGCCAGCGTTGATGGTCAAAGATTTGTAAAAGATAGCGTTTCCGGTGCAGCCGAAGATGCCGAAAAATTAGGAACACAATTAGCAGACCTTTTACGTAGTCAAGGCGCCCAACCAATTCTCGAAGAAATCTTCCAAACCGTTCAACGTGGATCATAATCAGTGCGCTCGTAGAAAGTGCTGAGTGCTGAGTAGAGTTAGGAGTTATGAGTTATGAGGCGCAAAGTTAAAAGTTAAGATTAAAAATTAAAACGACTCACTAAGCACTTAGAACTTTTTACTCACTCAACACTTAGCACTCAGAACTTTTTACTCACTCAGCACGACTCACTCAGCACTCATTACTTAAAAAAAAGATGCGGATTTTATTTGTAGCAGCAGAAGCGGCGCCAGTAGCGAAAGTCGGAGGAATGGGCGATGTCGTCGGGGCATTACCAAAAATTTTGAGAAAGATGGGGCATGATGTCAGGATATTTTTGCCTTACTACGGCTTTTTACCTGACAAAATGGAAATTCCATCTGAACCTGTTTGGAAAGGATACGCCATGTTTCAAGACTTTCATGTTTATGAAAGTGTGTTACCTGGTACTGATGTTCCGTTATATTTATTTGGACATCCAGCTTTTGACCCTCGTCGTGTTTATGCGGGTGAAGATGAAGCTTGGCGGTTTACTTTCTTTTCTAATGGCGCCGCAGAATTTTGTTGGAACTATTGGAAACCCGAAATTGTCCACTGTCACGATTGGCATACAGGCATGATACCCGTGTGGATGCACCAATCACCAGATATTAGTACTGTATTTACAATTCATAACCTAGCTTATCAAGGACCGTGGCGTGGTTACTTAGAGAAAGTAACTTGGTGTCCGTGGTACATGCAAGGACATAACGTTATGGCGGCAGCAGTGCAATTTGCAGATAGAGTAAATACTGTATCTCCAACTTATGCCGAGCAAATAAAAACAGCAGCTTACGGCGAAAAGATAGAAGGATTATTATCATTCATAAGCGGCAGATTATCTGGTATTTTAAACGGTATAGATACTGAAGTATTTGACCCCAAAACAGATAAATATATACCTGAAAACTTTACTCCCGAAACTTTAGAAAAGCGCAACAAAAATAAAGTCGCATTGCAAGAAGAAGTTGGCTTAGAAGTTAACAAGAATGCCTTTTTGATTGGCATGGTAACACGCCTAGTCGAGCAAAAAGGAATAGATATAGTATTACAAATACTAGAAAAACTATTGTCGTATACTGACTCGCAATTAGTACTATTAGGAACAGGCGATAGAAATTATGAAAGCCAAATGTGGCAAATGGCATCGCGTTTTCCAGGACGGGTAGCCACCTACTTACTCTACAACGATGCATTAGCACGACGTATTTATGCAGGTAGCGATGGATTTTTGATGCCAAGCCGCTTTGAACCCTGCGGTATCAGTCAAATGATGGCATTACGCTACGGTTCGATTCCTATTGTGCGTCGTACAGGAGGACTAGTAGACACAGTACAACATCATGAGCCAATGAATCAAACTGGCACGGGTTACTGTTTCGACCGCTACGAACCCTTAGATTTATATACTTGTTTAATACGTGCATGGGAAGGTTTCCGCTACAAACCCCAATGGCAAACATTACAGCAACGCGCAATGCAGCAAGACTTTAGTTGGTATCAATCAGCAAAGCAATACGTTAAACTGTACCGCTCAATACTAGGTTTACCCGAAGAAGAAGAAACTATAGAACAGCAAACACAGCAAGAAAAAGTAAAACAACAAAAACCAGTAGCCACGCGCAGCTAGTAAATACAAAAGTACCCAACTCTTGTGGAGCGGGCTTTCTATGCCCGCTCCATATAATATTAGACAAAGAAAATTGAAAAAGGCGCCATAAAAAAATTTCTTCAAGCTGTTATTTCAGAGTGTTTTGTGGGAAGCCTAAATCCAGCAAGGGATTAAATCAATTGCTTACCACAGTAAACACATATCGAGAAGGAAATCATGCCTAAGCCAAGTTTTTCCGGTGGTCGCAGCCTAAACCAAGTGGTTATCCATCACGCATCAAATTATCGAAGACAAACATAACAGGCGCCCTACTTGCTCTTCCCAGCTTGGAGGTGGTACAGAATTTATAATCAGCTTGCCCACCTTACCTTTACAAAGTGCGAAACAGTAAGTATCTATATATAGTCAATCTAGTATCACCTTTATAGTTCCAGTTTACATAGTCAAATATAGACAGACTACTACACCTGGGTTTGAGCAGCACCTTTTTTATCATCGACACGATAGAACAAAGGTGTTATTCGCCTTGGATGTACTACCAGACACCCCCTATTCCTCTCTACAATTTCTTGCAAGCAATAAAACGAGTTTGGAATTACTTTTCGCCCAATATTGAATGCGGCGTTCACGTCCGCATGGATTTTAAAACCATCTTTACTTACATAAAATGCACGGGTAATTCTCTTGCCTGAGAATTGATGTTTTATCTTGTTGTTTGGGTCATATGTTGGGATGCTGTCCCAATCAATTAGTGAGCTTTTGCTGGTATAGCTTTCTTCACCGACCTTGACGATAATACCAACTCTTTCTAGTTTATAAGTTAGTATTTCAAGAAAACGAGCGTGAGGGATAGCAGTAAAGGCTTGGTTATTACGACTTCCGATATTTAAATTTGTTTTCCATTGTTCATTTTTACCTATGGCAACCTCTGTAACTCCATTTTTTACCATAGAGTCAACAATCATTGATGTGGCTTGATGTATGTAAGAATCTACAAAATTATTTCGGTTTCTAATTATGTTTTTAATTCTAGTCGAACTGTCATCTGGATTGGGCAGAAATCCTTTATAATTAGCAACTTGCTTATTGTAAAATTGATTGACTGACTTTAAAGGCTTGCCATTTATCGCAATTGGCTGTATTGTCGGGTCATTAAAAACAATCGTTGCTAGATTATCCAAACCCAAGTCAATTGCTGCGACTAGATGAGGATTCAAACTACAAAATAATTCAATTTTTTCAGGCACTTCATATACTATTTCTATGACAAAGCATCCAACTTTTGGAATGATTCTAACTTCTTTTAATTCCTCAAATTTTAATCCTGGCTTTACAGGAATCTTTATTGGTGACATTGAGGGGACAATAAATCCTTTCTTAAATTCTCTCTTTCCAATTGCTTGATAATTAAACTTAACTAGGTTGTTATCCTTTTCTATGTAACCGGGTAAATTTGGTTTTCCTGTAAACTTTTCTGGTTCTAACTTATAACTTTCTAGAGAGTTATAGTAAGATTGCCACGAATCTGCACTTTGCTTCAAAACTAGCTGTGCAACTTTTGCTGGCATCGAAACATAGTTTGAATCACTGTTTAGTCGCGAATCCAATCTTGCTTGAGATTGTGTTCCCCAACCATAAAACAAACTTTGCCTTTGTATAAATTGAGCAGTGTTATAAAGCTTGCGAGACGTTGTAGTTATCGCATCACAATAACTGAACCATTCATGTCCAGATTTTACTATGTGCCTTTCTACGTTTTGCACCCACCCCTCCAATTACCTCGATTATCTAAGCCTAATATACCATTATTTGGCTATACACCAATTAATTCATTATTATTTTAGATTTCGCTTATAGTGGATACCTGCATCATGATGTCTTACTATAATTGACTATATTGGACTATATTTTAAGTAAAGTTTTATCATACTCGTACATTGATTCATGAAAAAAGGCGCCTTACTCCCTATTTATGGCTTGCTTGGATTAATCTTGGCAGTTATAGTAAGTATTAGTACTCCTGCAAAAACGGAAATTATTAATTCTACTTCAGGTTTTATTTATCCTGCACAAGGAATATTATCGCGTGGTTTTCGTAAATATCAGCACGAAGGAATTGATATAGCAGGCGCCAGTGGCACACCAATTTATGCAGCAGCAAAGGGTAAAATAATAAAAGCAGGTTGGGATGATTGGGGACTAGGTAACGCTATTACAATTCAACATCCAGATGGTCGAGTTACTCTCTATGGCCATAATCGGCGCCTTTTAGTAAACCTTGGGCAACAAGTTAATCAAGGTCAAATAATAGCAGAGATGGGGTCTACAGGTAACAGTTCCGGGCCCCATCTTCATTTTGAAATCCATACTAACAAGCGTACAGCAGTTGACCCCATTGCTTTTCTACCATCACAAAACACAGCAACTGTAAATACAGCGAAGATTGCGACATGCAAAGGTACAACATTAATTGCAGGTGAAACCAAAAACGCGCGCGTCAAAGTCTGCCAAGAGAACGGTCAATTGTTCTATATTGGCGAACTAAAACAAAACCCCAATCAACCAGTTAAATTACCCGCTTGGAGTATTAGCAATTCCAAATACCGCGCAGAAAACGGTAGCTTTTCATACTTAGTTACCCCACAAGGAGTTGAAATTTGGCGAAACGGGCGCCGTTTCCGCAACGATATATTTTACACCAATCAAAGTTGATCTCCCCTAGTCCCCTGAATTGGCGGGGGATTTTCATCCGGAAGAATGTAACAAATTTTATATTTTCTTAATTTAACTCTCAGTAACAACGTTTTAAGATAAACAGTAACCAAAGATACATCCAAGCAAATCGGCTTTCTGAATGAGAAATCAGGAGGAAGCTAAAGCATTTCTAGATTTCTCATGTGTTAGAAACCCTATTTGTGACTTCAAATAACTATTAAAATTAGGAGATTCAACATGGAATATCTAGCTTATTCTTCGATGTTTGACGCGAACGAGACAGTAGAACCAGAATTAGGACTCCCCGAAATACAATTTAATTTCAAAACACTTTTTAACCAAAACCTTTTTAAATCAACAAGCTTGGCACTAGCAAGCCTTGGTCTTGTGTTTGCAACATTCTCTGAAGCACAAGCAGCAGTTACAGGATTTGTTCGCACGAGTGGCAGTTGTTTACGAGTGCGTACTCAACCAAGTTTGAATTCACGAGTCGTTGGATGTTTACCAAACGGTTTGCGAGTATCAGCTATTGTAGATACCGAAAACGGCTTTACTCGGCTAAGTTCAGGCTATTACGTAGCAACCAGATTTATAAATGCTCGTGCAGGAGGAGGAAACATTTCTGGGCCTGGTGTTGGTGGACCAGTTACTCTCAGTGTTGGTTCAGCAGGCGCCCCAGTTTCACAAGTTCAGCGTCGTCTCGGAATAGCACAAACTGGGTATTACGGTACAATAACAGAACGCGCAGTGCGTAACTTCCAAATCAATAACGGCTTACTCGCAGATGGAAGAGTTGGACCACAAACAAGAACCGCAATGGGGCTGTAATACAAAAATAATAAGCATTAATCGTGTCACTTAATGTCATGCTGAACGAAGTGAAGCATCTTATAATTCATCAGTATTATTAAGATTCCTCGCTTCGCTCAGAATGACATTTTATATAGCGTCCTTAAATTATTTTGATTCCACGACATTTAAAAATGATTTGCGAACACGTGTACCTTTAGCTTCCCAAATTATAATTTATCCTTGCTTGATAACAAAAGAATCACCAGGGCGATACGTGTAACATAAACCACAGTGGCATGTTCTGTATATGGGAAATGAATTTCAAATGTACCTGTCGTTGCTTCAAATATTCCTGCTGTCATGCCATCTTTTTTGTAGTCATTTCGTGCTGAAATTTTAGGATTTCCCTGCAGCACTTTACCACCAAGATTTTCTGGGGCGCCGCCCTAGTAGTGCAAATGTTCGCATTGAAAGGGCTGGGTGGGCATTGCCCACCATTTGGCTTGCTATTAGCTGAAGAGTAGACTAACAGTTCAATAAAGTCTGATTTAACACGGGAGCAAGTTGCATTTGGAAATATTGCTGTAAAGGTAAAATATGCACATCTTCAAACCATTCTGCCGCTAAGTCTTCAATAATATGATGCTCAGATATTAACTCAGAACTATTGAAGCACCTAATCACAGGATGAAGGAACTTACTACGGTGTGCCTGCGAAACATCATTTCTATCAATACGATTTACATTAAATGGGTCTTCGAGATCATGATTTTCGCCGTATTCAAGAGTAATTGTATAATAATGATTGTGCCTACCTAAATCACTGTCGTGAATATAATCGACAGGGACTTCTTCATAGTATACTGCCTCGTTATTATTATCTGAAATGATGATTAAGTCACAAATATAACCAAATTGCTGCCATAAGGCAGAGCTTTGGTTAATTCGCTTGATAACCATATCTGTTATACTTTCTACTGTTAGAGCAATGTGTTTACTTGGCAATTCTTGACCATGATACTTCCGAATTAAGATTCGACCAAGACAACATACACTGTAACGAAATCCATGTATAAATGCATTTGTTGATTTTTTAAAATCCCGTGATTGCATTAATGTACCAGCGAAGTATAAGTCTTTAATATTTACTGACTCCCATTCGCTAGTTTGCATGGGAAAACGATTGTGGATAGTTAGTTCTGGACGGCAATTTTCATCAAAAATTGAATCATCAAAACGAAAACCTGTACAGGTAATAACACGATCGTATATTATTTCCTCTTGTTCGTCGTTAGCGTGACTATATTTGAAAGAAACCACAAATTTATCGTCTCGTTTTTCAATTTGTTCGATTGACGCATCAAGAATAGCATTCTGAGACTTTAACTGATAGGTATCCAAAATATTGTTATTAACTGCTCGCAAATGCCCAACGTAATGAGTTTTCCATGCCATCTGAATTGGTGTTGGACTGACTAGGTGAATAACAGATGCTGTTTCAACCAAATTATCGGCTGTTTCAAAGGCGGAATTACCTTTACCGATAATCAATACTTTTTGATTGATAAATTCTTCAGGTTTAACTGTTACAGTTGTATAATTGTCAGTTAATTCTATACCTGGAATGATTGGTATATATGGTTTTGCGACACCAGTGGCAACAATTAAGCATTTACTGGAGTAAATATTACCTTCGTTATCACAAACTGTAAAATAGTTGTTCTTACTAATTTTATGAACTTTGCTATTATACTTTACTTTCAAGTTGAAATTTTCAGCAAAGTCACACAGATATTTAACTAAATCATCTGCTTTTGGGAAATACTTCTTACTGTAATTCTTAAACAGCATTTCATCAGAGTGATTGAGCAGAGAATTCCAATCCCACCTTAAATTGACATCCTTATTTTCATAACCAGTATAAACTTTATTTATAGAAATTAAGGTGCGGTGACGGGGAAACTGTTGAAAAGAAGTACCTGCCTTTTCTCCTGCTTCTATTATTAAATAATCTAAACCTAGTTTCTCAAAGAAATAACCTAGTTGTAATCCAGCAGGTCCGGCGCCAATAATTAAATAGTCAAGCATTGTTAACAAACTCTTTTTTAAATTGACTATGGTAACAATCCTAAATGAGTTACTGTTCTTTTGTCTTCTGTACTTTTACTTGTTCATAAACTATTCAGAGAATCTGTATAAGCTAGCAGTTATCATAAATAAAATTATTTTATTTATATAAAACTTTATGAAGGCAGTTATATATACTTAATTATTTCTAGACAATATCTTAGATTAATAATCAAATCATTCTCCCAATCAAATATAAATCGCACGCAATAATTCTTAATATTCGGCTTGTAAGAGTTGATGCTTGTAAAGGTGCAAGATATGATTATGTTGATAATTTAGGGGTTTCATCCTTACATTTCGATTTTATATAATTCCAGACTATGTAGAAATATCATCAATCTCTTCTCTACCAGCTAATTTAAATTCAACGAGCAGTCTTAACTCCTATTCATCAACAGAATCATACATTGCATTTCTACAATATTTGCTTGTAAAAAAAACAGAATCACATTTAAAGATGGTGATTCATTTGTGGCAAATGGAAAACACTTAAATCCATTCGCTATAAGCCTTTTAGCCTAAGATTTTGAGATACTAGGTATATATTGATTAAGGTCTGTGCTTGCTGATGGCACTAAATTTACAGTCAATCAATAGATACATACGTGCATTTCCTAAATTTGATTGCGCTAGTATTTAATCGTGTTTCTCAACCGACTGCATTTAGACTTTTCCCATTATAAACAATTGAATTTTGAATAGGAGTAAGTTTTGCAGTGAAGTGACGTAATAGCTTTGGTGCATATATCAGTTCCATCCCTTGAATGGTTTCTGATTTAGCAGCAGTTCTACTTAATACCTCAACCACATAATCAAGATGACTTTGGGTGTATACACGCCTTGGTATTGCCAACCGAACTAATTCCAAACGAGGATGCACCATTTTATTAGTTTGAGGGTCTGGGTAAGCAAAAGCAAGTGAGCCAATTTCTCCGGTACGTATTCCCCCTTCTAAATACAATTCCACAGCTAAGGCTTGACCTGGGAAATGCTCTTTAGGTATGTGGGGCAACAACATTCCAGCGTTAATATAGATTGCATGTGCCCCTGCTGGTTCAATTATTGGAATTCCTTTTTCCAGCAACTTTTCTGCAAGATAGTTAGTTTGTCCTAAGCGGTATGATAGATAATCTTCTTCTAGGACTTCGCGTAAACCGATTGCAATCGCTTCTAAATCACGTCCTGCTAAACCTCCGTAAGTTGGAAATCCTTCATGCAAAATCAATTCATTGCTAGCTTGCTCAAATAGCGATTTGTCGCGCATGGCTAGAAAGCCACCGATGTTGACAAGACCGTCTTTTTTCGCGCTCATAATCATTCCGTCAGCTAGGGCGAACATTTCACTACAAATCTCCAGAATACTTTTACCCGCATATTCTGGTTCCCTTAACTTAATGAAGTATGCATTTTCTGCAAAACGGCAAGCATCAATGAAGAAAGGAATGCAAAACTCTTTGTAGATTTGCGAAACAGCACGTAAGTTTTCTAAAGAAACTGGTTGACCACCTCCGGCATTATTTGTCACTGTAATCATCCCAAAGGGAATATTTTCGGCACCCACCCGTTGGATAAATTCACGCAATTTTAAGCAATCAAGGTTTCCTTTAAAAGGATGATATAAATTTGAAATATATGCTTCGTCAATGATACAGTTAACAGGATTACCACCTCGCGCCCGAATATTAGCTTCAGTTGTGTCAAAATGCATGTTAGAAGGTACATATTGACCTGGTTTAATCAAGCAAGTTGTTAATATATGTTCAGCGGCTCTACCTTGGTGCGTTGGTAAAAAATATGGAAAATCAAAAATATCTTGTATGACTTCCGCTAACCGAAAATAGGAACGCGCTCCAGCATAAGCCTCATCCCCTTCAAGCATTGCTGACCATTGCTTGTGGCTCATAGCACATACGCCAGAGTCAGTTAGTAAATCAATAAAAATCTCCTCGGAACGTAAGCCAAAAAGATTATAACCAGCTCGTTGCATAGCAGATTCGCGAGCTTTACGATCTAGCAATGTTATCGGTTCAACCATCTTAATCCGAAACGGCTCTGGAGGATGACTTATCATTTTTATTATCTCTACTAAATGAATATTGTTTACATACAACGTAATCTTATTTAATCTTCTTGAAAATGCAAACTGTTTCCGGAATATATCTATACTAATATATAAAAATATTTGATTAATTCAAATGTTTTAAAGTTACTGTGAATTAGCCTTAAATTTATTTTACGTATTATTACTGTTGTTTACTAACCGGAATTATGAGAATTGTAATAAATCCTATATATAAAAATTTCCTCTGAGATGGAGATTGAGATTGTAGCATATCTAAATCATTCATATGATTAACGATTATATATTTCATACTTATATTTACATATGATTTATAAATTAAATATATTGCTATAAAGATTTTATAAGATTTGCTAAAACTCAACAAGATTGAGATGAAATTAAATAAAAAAGAGATATGTAATTCTGCTAATAAACAAACTAATCCATTAGGTATAATTTAGCTGATAAAGAGGAATTTCGATAATAAATTCCGTTCCATGACCTACTTTGCTATTACAATATAAGCGACCGTGATGCTTATCTACTACAATTTGATAACTAATTGATAGACCTAAACCCGTACCAATTCCGACAGGTTTTGTTGTGAAAAACGGATCAAATAAACGCTTTTGTACTTCTGGAGTAATTCCCACTCCATTATCGCTAATACAGATAGATACATATGTTTCATTCAATAATTGGGTATTTATACGTAGCAGTGGTGTGGAAATTTGATTTTTCCTTAATGCATCTTCCATTGCATCAATTGCGTTAGCAAGCAAATTCATAAATACTTGGTTAAGTTGTCCAGCATAACAAACGACTTTTGGTAAAGTACTATACTCTTTTATCACTTTAATTGCTGCGCGCTGCTGATTAGCTTTGAGACGATGTTGTAAAATCATTAAGGTGCTTTCTATGCCCTCATGGATATCAACTTTTTTCATTTCAGCTTCGTCAAGGCGGGAAAAGGTTCGTAATGACTGAACAATTTCTCGAATTCGTTCAGAACCAACTTTCATTGATGATATAATTTTTGGCAAATCAGAAACAAGAAAACTTAAATCAATGGCATTAATTTCCTCAAGAATATTGTTTGTTGGTTGAGGGTACTCTTCTTGGTAAAGTTGAACTAAATGTAGTAAATCTTCTGTATAGTTGCTGGCATGAGTTAAGTTGCCATAAATAAAGTTTACAGGATTATTTATCTCATGAGCAACACCAGCAACAAGTTGCCCTAAACCGGACATTTTCTCACTTTGAACTAGTTGAGACTGAGTTTGCTTTAGTTCTTGTATAGCTTGTTCTAGCTGCTGTGCCTGCTGAGTAGCAGTTAATACTGCTTGTTGGCTTTGAGCATAAAGTTCAGCTTGGTTGATTGCAATTGCAAGCTGATCAACAACTGCTTGCAATAATTCCACTTCATCATCAGTCCAAGGACGAGTATCAGTCCAATTGGCGCAGACTATTATGCCAATTCGACCAAGACGGGTATGAATTGGTAAAACTATCTCTGATTTTATTCCTAGAGATAGTAAAAATTCTCTGTGAACTGTTTCATCAAATTTTGTAACATCGTCAATTTTAAGCATTTTCCGCTCAAACATTAACTGAGTGACTGGTCCGACTTTCTCAACAGGATCATTACCTAATAGACTAGGCAAAAAAGAACTTTTGGCTTCTTTAATAGTTTCCCAAACAGGTGGGTGTGCATCAGCCTGAAACCAGCAGAAGCTACAACGGTCAATTTTTAATAAATTACGTATTTCTTGAATTGCAGTTTCTAAAACAGCATTTAAGTCAAGTGATTCTCGAATTTGGCTTGCCAGTCGATTTAAAAGTTGTTCCCGCTTTGCAAGCTCGCGATATTTTGCTTCAGATTCTCTGATTGCTATTTCTGCTTTTTTTCGCATCGTAATATCTCGTGTTACGGTTGCGAAAGCTAATGTATCTCCTGTTTTTTGGTCTTGAATCGCGAATGTATTATACTCTATAGGGATGAGTTCACCTGTTTTGAAATGCCGGAACCGTGATTCTCCTTGCCAACGTCCGTTTGAAACTAATTGCGGGAAAGCATTTGCTTGAAAGTATTCCCAGTCTTCTTGAGTGTGAAAGTCATATATTGCTTTTTGTTTAGATTCTTCTTGACTATCAAGACCAACAAGTTTTTGCCCTGATTGATTAACGTACAAAATTCTGGCATCTGGCGTTGCCATTGCAATAAAATCAGGATTCTTATCTACCAAAGATACGAATTTCTGGCGCTCTTGTTCTGCTAAATAACGGTCTGTTATATCTTTGCTAATGCAGGCTAAAGCAATTGGTTGATTAGTCTTGTGGTCTTTAATTGTAAAAATATTATATTCAATCGGGATAAGGGCACCTGTTTGAGAATGTCGAAAGGTAAGTTCTCCTTGCCAACTCCCTTGTTCAATAACTTGAGGTAAAACTTCTTTTTTCAGAAACTCTGAATCTTCATCTGTGTGAAAATTTAGTAGAGAAATCTGCCGAATTTGTTCGTTGTTTTCTATACCTACGAGTTTCTGCCCTGCTTTGTTAATAAACAACCCATCACCTTCAAGTGTTGCCATACCAATAAAGTCTGGACTATTTTCAATCAAAGCTACTAACTTTTGTCGTTCATCTTCGGAAATCCTCCGTTCAGTAACATCCATTATTAAGCCATCCCAAATGATGTCACCGTTGGGTTGCAATTCGGGGCGTGATGAACCTTGTAACCATTTCAGGCGCCCTGATGGTGTTATAATTCTCCATTCATGGTTCCAAGGTTCGAGAGTTTCGGCTAAAGTCTGTATTGATTTATAAAAATTAGCTAAATCTTCTGGGTGTATTAATTGAAACAATACTTCGCTATCATTTAAAATTTGTTCAGGTTCTAATTCATAAATTTGACGACACGCTGCGTTGATATACGAAAAGTAATGTGAGCCGTCAGGACATAACACGTATTGATACAGTATACCTGGTATGTTTGCGGATAGTTTTTGAAAGCGCGTTTCGCTTTTTCGTAGTGCTGATTCGGCTTTTTGTCTTTCTAATATTTCTGCTTGTAGTTGTGTGTTTGTTATATTTAATTCGCAAGTACGCTTTTCTACTAAGTTTTCTAATAGCTCTTTATATTGATATAGCTGTGCTTCTGCTACCTTTTTATCGCTAACGTCAATTATCATTCCATCCCAAATAATATCGCCGTTTGGTTGCTTTTCTGGGCGCCCGCTTGAACGCACCCACTTTAATTTACCTGTAGATGTAATAACTCTACCTTCCCATAACCAAGGCAAAAGCGTATCTGCTGAAATTGCCATTGACTCAGTAAATGCTGAATAATCTTCTGGATGAATTCGCTCAGAAAATTTAGCACTGTTTTGCTGAAGTATTTCTGGCTCTACTTCCAGCAGGTGCTTACAACCAGGACTAACATATGGTAATTCCATACTCCCGGAGGAATGTAACAGATATTGATATATCATTCCTGGAACATTCTCAGCTAGCTTAGTCACACGCACTTGACTTTTTTTGAGTGCTTCTTGTGTCTGAAGAAGTTCGGTAATTAGTTCTGTGCAAAAAATAGTACCGCCAATTTCACCGCTTTTGTCATACCAGGGACGACACTCCCACTTTAACCATTCGTATGAACCATCTACCTGAGTCATTTTTTCTGCTTCACACAGATGCGACTCACCTGTTAAACAACGGTCATGAATTTCTTTCCACCTTTGGGCAATGCTTGGCAAAACTTGCCAATTACAGAGACCAATTAAAGAAAAATCACTACAGTTATGGTCTATTAACCATTTACGACTAACTGCAATGTAACGCATCTCCCGGTCGAACATAGCAACGGCGACAGGTGTGTGTTCCAGTAAAATTTGTGTCAGTTCTGGGATGTTTTGCGTGTACATACGGAAGCGGTAGAGTCCTGGTATTCTTGGTAAATAAAACTTGGATTGTAAAATTAGAGACAAATTTATACACCAATCTAACAAAGGTTCTACCAATTTAACTTCCGAGTTTTTGCGGTAATTATCTATATTGTTTTGATAAAATACTTAATTTTTCGATACATTCTGTTTACCATCTTGCCAACTCTTGTAAAAATCTTGGCATGAGGATTTGAGTTATTTAAAGCTTCTAACATTGTCTTTATATGCTGTGACATAAGTAACTGTGGCAAATTATAGGGCGGGCTTTCTATGCCCGCTCCACAAGAGTTTTACAAGAGTTTTACAAGAGTTTTAGAAGTGTTTTACAAGAAGAGAGTTAGTTATTTAGGAATTTTTGTACTATATCTAGGATGCGCGCGGAGGCTTTTCCATCACCGAATGGGTTGATAGCGTTTGCCATTGTTTCATACGCAGTTGCATTTGCTAATAGCTCGGCGCCTTCAATTACTATTGAGTTTGAGTTTGTACCTATGAGCTTGGCTGTTCCTGCTGTTACTGCTTCCGGACGTTCGGTTGTTTCGCGTAGTACTAAAACTGGTTTACCAAGACTTGGCGCCTCTTCTTGTAGTCCACCTGAGTCTGTTAATAATAGATATGAGCGCATTATTGCTCCAACGAGTTCGGCGTAGTCGAGTGGTTCGGTTAAAAATATACGTTGATGATTACCGAGTATAGCTTGTAATGGCTCGCGAACTGTGGGATTACGGTGTAACGGAAGTAACAATGCCGTATCAGGGAATTTATCTAATAATTGTAAAAATCCTTGGGCTATATGCTGTAATGGTTCTCCCCAATTTTCGCGACGATGCACTGTTGATAAGAGTACGCGGTATTTATCCCACTTTAAACCTGGTATGTTACATGGGGGTTGTTTGGCTGCTACGTCTAATAAGGCATCAATTACTGTATTCCCAGTTAAATGTATTTCACCTAATACACCACTTCGCTGTAAGTTTTCTACTGCTAAACTTGTTGGTGCAAAGTGTAACTGCGTAATTTGCGATATCAGGCGCCGATTTGCTTCTTCTGGATAAGGGTCATATAATTCATCAGTTCTTAAACCGGCTTCAACGTGTCCAACTGGAATTTTTTGATAAAAAGCAGCTAAAGAAGCGGCAAACGCGGTAGTTGTATCTCCCTGAACAATCACTAAATCAGGCTTGTCTTGTTGAAATAATGTCTCTAACCCTCGCAAACTCCGAATTGTTATATCACTCAAAGATTGCTTAGGCTGCATAATCTCTAAGTCATTATCTGCTTTGATATCAAACAACTGCATAACCTGTTCTACCATTTCCCGATGCTGCCCTGTCAATATCACCTTCGATTTTATACCAGTAGCATTTTGAAACACCTTAATTACGGGCGCCAGCTTTATCGCTTCTGGACGAGTACCTAAAATAATGTAAACAGATTTTTCAATAGTCATGCTTCAATAGTCAATAGTTTTAATTATCGTTAACAGCTAAATAGTTAATGCTTAATTGTAAATAGTCAACCGTCATCCATCACATTAATAATTTGATGCCCACTCAGCACTTAAATAAACATGAAAAAACCCGGCACTCACCGGGCAGATACACTGTTTATCGAATCGTATAGCAGTAACTGTAACTACTTGTTGAGTTCGCAAGTCAAAGGACAAGCAGCATAAACAGTGGTCTGCATTTGTTCAGCCTCACCATGTAACCAGCTTAACCACTTCATATCGCTAGGATGAACGCCTTTAGCTGTCAATACACCTGCCGCAATCATAACTGCCATTACATTAAACAGAATTAATCCACCCGCAACTAGTAAAACCGCACTAACTGGCATTACTGATTGCAAAACAATCGACAATAGACATCCGACCGTTGCCATTAAAACAACCAACGGGAAACCAACCACCAATAAGCATACAGCCAATGTAAAAGTCCAAATTAGGAAGCTTTTAATCATTTGCAATGAGTCGGTTTGTCTTAAATCTGATGCAGTAGCTAAAGTCATAACCTTTCCTCCCAAATACACAGCGATAAATCGAAAGTGAGCGCAGAAATCAAACAATTAACTGACTAGCAATTTTGTCGGGGATCGCTCTCCGATAGAAACCAAGTATATAAAACCCGCCTTAATAGATGAGCATTTCTTTAATAAACTTTACATTTAATCTTTCGTAATTATGGAAGTAAACCCCAAATTCGGCGCCGTCAATCTTTCCTTTGGGGTATCTTACATAGTAAAAAAAACCTCAAACAACGCTGATTTTATAGTTTAGGCTACGAATCTGATTACTGAGAACCTTAACATTTCTTATCAAAAGTCCTACCCATTCTCATAATTACCAAATTGTCTGAAGCAATTATCTAGTAAACGGTTTGAACTCACTTTAGTAAACAGTCGTAGCTGAAAATTTCAAAAACCCTCTAATTTAACTTAATGAGGATTATACCGTAAAAATCATAATATTTAATACATATAAACTTTAGTGTATGTACTGAGAATGGTTATTCGGGTAGATATGTTAAACAAGTAATCAGAAGCAAGTGAGAATTATATCGGCTCATGGCAGAAGTTACAAGTGCAATATTTGATACTAGTAGAGGAGATATTCAATTACATCTTCTCAATATTTGTTCAAACATGTGTTGTAGCTTTCTGCTTGAGGTAGGAGCGCTTTTCCGCTCCTTTGTTTTAAAGGTGAATCTCAAGATTGAATATTGTTTAAAAAGTAAAGATATATGACAGATACAATTCGTGCATCCAGTCCAGCTCCATCTGTACCTCGTGGTGTTCCTCCGGCGCCACCACCACCACCAATGAGTACACAACGGCAGGCAACACAAACATTAGATATGTCAGCCGAGAGAAGCACAAGAGTTGCTCCTCCTGGGGTGCCTCCAGTACCAACGGCGCCACCACCAGTTGCGGCGGTTGCAGCCAGACCCGGTACACCAGCAGCACAGGGTAATGCACGCGCACAAAGCAATCCCAACAGATTGACGATGGCGCAAATAATTAAAGAAGCATACGATAAAGGATTTTCGGATGTCCATTTAGGTGTAGGAGAAGTACCGCGTTTCCGTAACCGAGGCGAAATTGAGAAAACCGATTATCCTGTAACCGATAATGAAACCTTCATGTGTTGGTTACGCGAAATAATGACCGAAGAAGAAATTCGTCGCTTTCAAGAACACCTCGAATTTGATGGCGCCACACAATATGACTTTGCACGTGTGCGGATTAACGTTTTTGATTCGATGCTTGGCAACGCGATGGTGCTTCGATTGATTCCATTAAAAATCTTAACAATGGAACAATTGCGTTTACCACCAATATTCCGCGATGTTTGTCATTACCATAAAGGTTTGATATTGGTGACAGGCCCCACAGGTTCAGGTAAATCGACGACAATGGCGGCAATGATGGACTATATGAATCATGAAATGCCTCGCCACATTATCACCATCGAAGACCCGATTGAATTTGTTCACCAAAGTAAAAAAGCTTTAATTAAGCAGCGCGAAGTGGGAATGCACACCCGCAAATTCGATAATGCCTTAAAAGCAGCATTACGGGAAGACCCAGATGTAATACTCGTGGGTGAAATGCGCGATAAAGAAACAGTAAACACCGCACTCAAAGCTGCTCAAACAGGTCACTTAGTAATGGGAACCCTGCACACTAACAGTGCTGTCAAAACAATTGAACGTATTTTGAACCTTTACTCAGCAGAAGAGCAAGATGCAATGCGTGTTGCGGTTGCAGAATCATTAGTTGCAGTAATTGCCCAAGGATTGTGTAGAACAACCGATGGTAAACGCGCCGCATTCCACGATATCCTAATTAACACAGATGCTGTTAAAGAATGGATAAAAGATGGTAAATACGATGAAATCGGCGAATTAATGAAGCAAGCCAGCTTTGACGGTATGATAACCATGAACCAAGCATTGCTCAATCTCTATCAAGAAGGACGAATCACTGAAGAAACCGCTTTGGAAATGTCGCCAACACCTAACGAAATGGCACAATTCCTCAGAGGCAGAGTTTAAAAAAGTTAACACTGCTGAGTGCTGAGTTTATAGTTAAGAGTAAAGAGTAAAATTCTAACTTCTCACTCCTCACCCCTGACTCAGCACTCAACACTCAACACGAGCGCACTAAATTGGCACAAAATCCGCTACCAAAATTGTTTAAAGGCATTGCCTTGTTTACACCTGGAGGAGATATGCTTTACTGTATTGACCCCAGTAAACAGGGTAGATGGCATTCGCACTTGTGTAGTACTTTACAGAGGATCTTAGATTTATCAGAACCGCCACATTTCTTAGTACCTTGTTATACAGCTACAATTGACCACTGGTTAGACCCACAAAGTCAACAAATAAGAACATTTGCAGAAGCGCATCCAGCAGTAATTCGATATCAAGCTTTATTAAATGTAATTTTTGATACTCGTGGTTTAGTATGGCAAAAGGCGCCGTGGAAAGAGGGGTTATGTGATAGCTTAGTATTATCTACATATCGTTCAACATTTCCTCAACTATGGGAAGACCATGATTTAATAGTTCGTACAGACTTAGCAGAAAATGAATTTAAGGCGCCGACTTTAACATTACCGACACAAGAAGAAAATACACAAGCATACGTTCTAAGACTATTTGTAGCAGGACGAAGCCCCAACACCGAACGTATATTAAAATTTCTCTACGAATTACTTGAAAAATATCTAAGTCATCCTTATACACTCAAAGTAATAGACGTATTAAGTCATCCTGAACTAGCAGAAGCAAATCAAATATCAGCCACACCGACTTTATTAAAAGTTTACCCACAACCAATACGACGTGTTATAGGTGATTTAGATAACGCCGAACGCATTTTACACATGCTTGGCACCAAAGAACAACCGTGGGATATTTAAGTGTCTGTCCTAATATATATATATAGAGCCAACATCCGCGCATAATCTAAAATGACTATAAGTACTATTACTGCTAAACGTTTTACGATAGAAGAATACGAGCGTTTAGCTCAACTCGGATTTTTTAATGAGAATGACCGAGTTGAGCTTATTAGAGGAGAAATAATTTTAATGGCAGCAAAAGGTACACCCCATGCAGTTTGTGAAACAAGGCTAGAACGAGAATTAAATAAACTTATCGGAGAACGTGCAACCTTACGCAGTCAACTGCCAATTATAATCCCTGACTCTAGCGAACCAGAACCTGATAGAGTCATCGCTAAAAACCGAGATGATGATTATCTTAATTCTCATCCTATCCCAAAAGATATACTATTATTAATTGAAATTTCTGATTCAACTTTAAAATTTGACCAAGACGAGAAATTACCTCTTTACGCAGAAGCAGGTATCAAATATTACTGGATATTCAATTTAGTCGATAATCATTTAGAAATATATAGTGAGGCAATAAAAGACCTTCAAGGTAAATTTACTTATCGTCGAAAAGAAATTTTATTACCGAATGAAACAGTAATTATTCCTTGTTTTCCTGATTTGACGCTCAATTTATCTAAAGTATTTCCAAATACATAAAACATCAAACATCAAACATCAAACATCAAACTAATATATGAATACTTGTTTGATACACCATTTCAACAAAACCCCTTTCTGAACAAAACTTTTCGTATAAGTCTTGTAAACCAGAAATAAGATTTTCATGACTTTCCCCTTCAGTTGGAAGATAAGAAATACTCCGAGTGCGTCCTATCAAAGCATCTAAATCTAATTCTTGTCGATACTTTGTTGTACATTCATGTTGACAATAATTTGTGAAATATTGAGTTTGCTCTAATGTTTCAAAGGATGTGTCTGGTTGTTCACAGGGGTGGTCATTAGATACTGCACGAATAAAACGGCTGTACTTCCCAGTAAAATCATCACTTTGATCACGATTATTCCATACGAGAGCCAAACGACCATTCGGTTTTAAAATACGGCGAAATTCCATTAAAGTTGGTTCTGGGTCAAACCAGTGAAATGCTTGAAATGCTGTTACTAAATCAACTGATGCATCTGGTAAATTAGTCGCTTCTGCACTCCCGGAGCGATATTCGACATTAGGGTGTGTTTGTGCAACTTCTCGCATTGCTGCATTTGGTTCAACTGCAATAACCTTTACTCCACGGGAAGCTAATAACCGAGATGCTATTCCTGTACCTGCACCAATGTCCGCTGCTAAAATTTCTACAGCAGGCGCCAGTCCTTCTAAGATAATATCAATCGCTTCAGGTGGATAACTGGGACGATACTTTACGTAATCATCCGCACGTTGTGTAAACCGATTAAGTGGGTCTAGTGTGTATAAGTCAGCTGCACTTTGATTGTTTTGCATGGGTTTGGGTTTAGTGGCGCCTTGCTTACTTTATAGCTAAAGGGAAAGCCTGTGCAGTCAAGTGTATAAAAATCTCGCTAATCACAAAAATTATCCTGTAAAATAGCGTCTTTTTTGCGTTCATGGAGTGTCTCCGGAGGAGAATAATACGATTATTCATAGCAATCGCAATTATCCAGCCTTGGCGCCGCTAATTACTTGCAAAATCATCTTTTCTTAAACTTCAAGTCACAAAAATTAAAATATTTAACTTCACTTCTTGTGGAACAGGCATCCTTGCCTGTCCCTAACTCAACACATAAACATTAGTCTGGTAAACTATATACACCAACCCATCCCTATCACAAAACCTTTCATACAAACCTCGCAACCCAGAAATAAGTCTCTCATAACCCTCCCCTTCACGCGGAACATAAGAAGTACTCATAGCACGTCCTATCAAACCATCAAAATCTAACTCTTGACGATATGGAATTGGTTCGTGTTCGTAATAACTCCTAAAATATTGAGTTTGCCGTAATGGTTCTACTAACTCTAACCTTGACTTACTTGGATGGTTATTAGATAGCGCACGGACAAAATGATTATATTCTTCAGTAAAAGCATCATTCTTATCACGATTATTCCACACAACAGCCAAACGTCCACCCGGTTTTAAAATACGACGAAATTCCAACAAAGTTGGTTCAGGGTTAAACCAGTGAAAAGCTTGAAATGCCGTTACCAAATCAACCGATGCATCTGGTAAATTAGTTGCTTCCGCACCACCATCACGGTATTCGACATTAGGGTGCGTTTGTGCAGCTTCCCGCATTGCTGCATTTGGTTCAACTGCAATAACCTTAACTCCACGGGAAGCTAATAACCGCGACGCAATTCCTGTACCCGCACCAATATCCGCTGCTAAAATTTGTTGATCAGGCGCCAGTCCTTCAAAGATAAAATCAATTGCCTGCGTTGGATAACTGGGACGATGCTTTACATAATCATCCGCACGTTCTGTAAATCGCTCACGTGGATTTAAAGTATACAACGGTGTAGCTGCATTTAGATTGTCTTGCATGAGTTTAAATGGTGGCGCCGTGCTTATTTTAAATTAACTCTCCTGAACGTACAACCCAAACAGGCGCCACAAACATGTAAATTATCAAGGTAAATATTGGAATTGATTCCACAGTATTTCTTGAGCATCTCTAACTGTTTTCACACGTCGAGATGTCAGCGCTTCGCTTTCTTTAGCTAAAATTTTGAATCCTTTTCCCTCACGTTGGTAAACAATAGTTACAGGGAAAGGTTTAGCTCCTGTTCGGCCAATACCCGTGATATAGTCAGCTAAAACTAAAATACCATCTTCATTAGGGTCAGAAAAACCTAGTTGTATAAAAGACACAGCCTTTACATCATGAACTCTCCAACCAGTAGGTGTTAAATCCTCTGATTGTGGAAAAGTATAAACAACACGATTATTTTTGACTAAATATATTCCAAGTGTATTTTCGTTATTAAGAGCAGGGACAAAGAAACAAGAACCACATTCTGGTAAACTAACTCGGAAACTTTGGTTAATAATTGGGGTTTGCTTAGGTAGTGCCGCGCGAATTTGACGGGCATCCCTAGCAGAAAGACGTTGTGGACGTACTTGCTTTGTTTGTGCTTGAACTATATTATCTTTAGAGGAAGCAATACTTGGACTGTATGAGTCTAACAATAAAAATGTACTAACAAGTAGTGTTAAGTTGATTATACGTATACATTTTTGAATATTGATTGTCATTTTTTTATCAGCGTCAAATATATGGTGATAAGCTTACCCACTGTTATAGCCTATTTTTACTTTCCGTACCTAGAATAAATATTCAAATATGGTTTAAATTATTACTGTTAAAACTCAAACAAGCAACATACGTAGTTCAATCTTCGGTAGACCTTCGTGTTGTGCTTTGTTGATAAAGTGATTGCTTACTAAACTAAGCGCAGATAAACTAATTAACACCTAGTAAATTTACGGAATTTTGTATCTGAACTTACACAGTAGTACACAAACCTGTTATCGATTTGTTTATACTGCGAACGGGTAAAAACTAAACTTTGTCATGCTGAACGGAGCGCAGCGGAGTGAAGCATCTTGGAGATTCTTCGCTACGCTCAGAATGACATTTCTTACCCGTTTTGAGTATAATAACCTTCCCTCTTGATTTATTATATATACTTGAGTAAGTTTG
This sequence comes from Calothrix sp. PCC 7103, assembly GCF_000331305.1. Classification (GTDB taxonomy): domain Bacteria; phylum Cyanobacteriota; class Cyanobacteriia; order Cyanobacteriales; family Nostocaceae; genus Dulcicalothrix. The sequence continues at coordinate 5,550,782 of NZ_KB217478.1, forward strand.
GTTATTACTAAAGAAAGTTAAGTATGAAAACTCTTAAAGAAATTAAACTCGCTATAAGCCAGCTTTCAGAAGAAGAGCTTGCAAGTTTCCGTACATGGTTTGCAGAATTCGACGCTACTATTTGGGATAAACAATTTGAGGCAGATGTAGCTGCGGGGAAATTAGATACACTAGCTAAAAAAGCATTACAACATTTGAGAGAAGGACGTTGTACTGACTTGTGAAACACAGAGCGACACCAGACTTTTGGTATTTTTACCGACAATTGCCAAGCAATATCCAAGAACTTGCAGACAGATGCTACGAGTTGCTTAAACAAGACCCGAAATATCCGTCACTTCATTTTAAGAAAGTAGGCCAGTTTTGGTCAGTACGAGTTGGTTTGCATTATCGTGCGCTTGCTGTAGAAGATAACGATGATATCGCTTGGTTTTGGATTGGGTCACATGCGGAATATGATAAGCTTTTGAGTTAAATAAAAATTAGTTTATAAGTAGTCATATTCGTTTGCGCGCGGATTTGTAAACGGTATAGATGTACAGATCGTAAATTGAGTGCATCTACAAAATTTATTTATATCAAGTTTTTTGTGAAATGCTATTACATATAACGTCTCTACAGAATTTATTCGGTGCTGTTAATAATCCGTAGTTATCGTTGTAACAGCACTTTCTGTAAAGGTGCCTCTGTGCGGGGATCAGATATACTGTTGCAACAATAAAGTAATCAGCGTTTTAAGCGGAACTTCACCTTAAGTAAAAACAGCTAACTTCTATTCAGAGACAGAGTTTGAAAGTTTTTGATTCGCCCTTAAGTACAAATTGTCAAAGGGGCAAGCGCCATGTGAACTTGAGACGTTGACCCCCTGTTTTTATACTACCTCATATGTACCGATAGCTCTAAAACTTACATGGGCACACATTTTCTTGCGCCAAAAGCTGAGTTTTTTATGTAGCAAGGATTTTAGAGGTATTTATTACATAAAAACAAATTAAGTTCATATAAAGTATTATCTTCTACTTTTCTGTAGGGTTTAACGCCAGCTGCAAGTTAATAAAATCCTGTGCTTTTTGCATAGCAAATTCAAACTCAACCTTAATGCTTTCCTTTGTGGAGTATTCAACAACTCCACATACTTCCACATCTTCACTATAGAACATCAGATTTTTACCTTCTTGTAACAAGACTTTCTGATAAGCTAAATCTGAAATAGTTCCAGTACAGTTAAGACGCAATCTGCCTTTATAATCGGCATTATGGAAATCAGCAAAAACTTTTGCTTGATTCATGCTCATACCTCCTTTGTTCATTTATTATATACTTGAGTAAGCAAAGTTATGCTAAGAAAGTTAGGTATGAAAGGTTAAGATGCTTCGTGCCTCAGCATGACACAAGTCTAGATTTTACACATTTGCAGTATAAGCATTTTAAATTAATTTTTCCAAACTAAGCTGTAAATCCTTTGTTAAATCAGCTACCGCAAGTCTGGCGCCACTACGACTGCCTTTATATTCTGGATATCTATCAGAAACAGATATTGGCTCACCGATAGTAATTAAAGCTCTTTGTTTACCTAAATTTGGGCGCCTTTGAGTATCGCTTCCAATAATTCGTGTTACCATTTCCCATAAAATTAGTAGAGTTTCAGCGAAGCGTTCGGGTGTGGGATTTTCTCGTACATAACTGCCTGTAACAGCAACGAAACTTTCAACTACGCGCATGTGCCACATTCGCATATTGGCTTCAAGAGCAGCACGATTGCCTAAACCTTTTTCTACAACAGATAATGTTTTAATATCTTTAAAATCTTCTCTAAAAATGCAGTTCCAGCCAGCTTGCTCGACTCTTCGGCATCTATCGTTTAAACTACCTTTGGGTTGTAATTTAAAAAAGTCTTCTGCTACTTGTAATATTACATCTAATAATGCACGTAACCGCGCGGCGATAGCTTCATTTTTATCGCCTGGTAATTCGGCGCCATCGTTTGTTGATAATTTACAGTGGTAGAACTTAGTATAAAAATTTTCCATTATTGACAGTAAATGTTCTGCTAAACGCAACAGTCGAGCGTAAAGGTCGTTGATAGAGACGCGATTAATCACGTCTCTACATTCGTTGTTGGATAGCCCGCTTTTTGCTTCGAGTTCGGTGAGTAAATCATTAATGGCATCCCACGGTTCGGTTACATAACTATATTTAATTCCAACTGGTAATATTACAACTTGTTCGGTGCGTCCAGCTTTCTGTAAATCTTCAGCGCACCAAAACGCCATTTGCGAAATTCCTGGTTCGAGTGGACTAACTATTTCTGACAAACCATTTGTAGCACCTTCCGGCGCCGCTGCCATTGGAAAAGCTCCGTTTACGAATAAATCGCGTGCGCTTCTAAGTCCCGTCCAATCTGCTTTGCCACGTTGTATTGGTGTTCCTCCCAAATGCTGCAATATCCAGCCCATGTGGGCGCCTGCCCAAAGTGGAATGCCTCGGTCGTAGATACAATGAGCGTGAATAGGCGCCGTGAATTTAATGCCTTTATGGCGTGCGACTTCTGGTACGATTCGAGAAAACAAGTACCCTAATGCGATTGGGTCATCGGTTTTGGGGTGGCGAAATGCTAACATAAAACGGATTTTTCCCGCTTGAAACTGGTGGTACAAGTCTACTAATGTTTTAACATTTTCGGCTTCGACCTGAGTGAGTGAGGTTTGCGCGCGCATCCACAGTGGTAGCAGCAAATGAGTAATACGCAAAAACTGGCGATTATACTTTGGCTGGATAAATTCGAGAGGTGGTTGTGCTTGGTACATAAACATTGGGAAATCTAAAATTTAAAATATTTGCTTTAAACTTAACCGAGAACGAAATCAACTATAGCTAAAAGGGGACAACGATGCGACTGTCACAAATGTTATTCGTCACGCTTAGAGATGACCCAGCGGATGCTGAGATTCCTAGTCATAAATTGTTACTTCGCGCAGGTTATATTCGTCGCATCGGTGCTGGACTTTATGCGTACATGCCTTTGATGTGGCGGGTATTGCAAAAGGTTTCTCAGATAGTGCGCGAAGAAATGAATGCTACTGGCGCCCAAGAATGTCTTTTACCACAATTGCAGCCTGCGGAATTGTGGAAAGAGTCGGGACGTTGGGATACATACACTAAAGCTGAGGGTATCATGTTTGCCCTTACCGATAGACGCGATAGTCAGGTAGCTTTGGGTCCTACGCACGAAGAAGTTATTACGTATGTAGCGCGCGATATGATTCGTTCGTACCGTCAGTTACCTCAGCACCTTTATCAAATACAAACCAAGTTCCGCGATGAAATTCGGCCTCGCTTTGGGTTAATGCGGGGACGCGAGTTTATTATGAAGGATGGCTACTCGTTCCATGCTGACGAGGAAAGTTTGAAAAAAACCTACCAAGATATGTACCAAGCGTACAGTAATATGCTGCGTCGCTCTGGTTTGGCGTTTCGTCCAGTTGAAGCAGACTCAGGCGCCATTGGTGGAAGTGGTTCAACCGAATTTATGGTACTCGCCGAAGCTGGAGAGGACGAAGTACTTTACACTGAAGATGGGCAATATGCTGCAAACGTTGAAAAAGCAGTTTCATTACCTGCCGATGCAGAACCTTCACCTTTTACAAGTTACGAAAAAGTTGAAACACCAGGAACCGAGACAATAGAAAAAATGTGTACGTTCCTCAAGTGTTCTCCTACCAACGTCGTCAAAAACGTTTTATATCAAGCTTCTTACGACAACGGCATGACGGTACTGGTATTAGTAAATATCCGTGGCGACCAAGAAGTTAACGAAGTAAAATTACAAAACGAATTAACCAAGGTTGCTTCCCAATATGGCGCCAGTGCATTATTAAAGCTAGTCGTTCCCGATGCCGACGCACAATCAAAATGGGCGGCAAAAGCTTTACCATTGGGTTATATTGCACCTGATATAACAGACGACCATATAAAATCAGCTAAAGATATTGCGCCAAAGTTTTTACGCTTGGTCGATAAAACTGCTGTTGACTTGAAAAACTTTGCCACAGGCGCCGATACTGCTGGATACCATGTTGTTGGCGCCAATTGGAATCAGCAAATAAAATTACCAGACATCACCGTAGATGTGCGTAAAGCGAGACCAGGAGACAGGGCAGTACATAACCCACAGCAAATAATTCAAAGCGCAAGGGGTATCGAAGTAGGTCATATATTCCAACTAGGAACTAAGTACTCGCAAGCAATGGGCGCCACATATACCAACGAACAAGGAGAAGAAAAACCCCTTATTATGGGATGTTACGGTGTGGGAGTTTCCAGACTGGCACAATCAGCAGTTGAACAATCTTACGATAAAGACGGAATAATTTTCCCCGTAGCAATAGCACCTTATCACGCCATTATTTGCATACCCAACATCAGCGACGCCAAACAAGTCGAAGCAGCAGAACAACTCTACACAGAACTTAACCAAGCTGGTGTAGAAACATTGCTAGACGATAGAAACGAACGCGCGGGTGTTAAATTCAAAGATGCCGATTTAATAGGCATACCTTTTAGAATAGTCACAGGTAAAGCATTAGCAAATGGCAAAGTTGAACTAGTGCAGCGCAAAACCAAAGAATCACAAGAAATAGCAGTTGAAGATGTCGTATCAACCTTAAAACAATGGGTTGAAGAAGCAATCAAATAACATCTTGTGAGATATCTTGTGGAACAGGCATCCCTGCCTGTTTAATCTATTTTAATTTATAAGGGACGGGCAAGGATGCCCATCCCACAAGACACAAGAAATATTAACTTTGAACTCAAAGAGAAACTATTACTCCTTGCACAACTACGGTCTTCGGTTGCACAAAGTCCGCTTCTTTAAGTTGACTGCTTGCAACATTTTGAAGCTCTGCTAACGGGTTGCCCTGATAGCTAATATAAGTATTTTGTCCAGTAGAAGTGAGAGTCAGTTCGTTAAAGTCAACTACTCTAAAAGAAGACGTGGCGCCTGTGGCAGATTTTACAACAGTTGTTAACGTGGGCAACTGCAATTTGTCAGTTCCCAGTTGAAAATCCTGAATTAGGCTTTGCCCTTGTACCGCTTCATCATTACCAGAAGAAGACAAGTAAATCGGAGGTATTACAAACGTATCATTGCCACTGCCACCAATAAGGGTGTTATTGCCCTTAGCGCTAAGAATATCATTGCCTAAACCTCCAGTTAGAGTATTGCCATTTCCCACTACACTAAAGACATCGTTACCAGTCTCTCCAATTAATACATTATTATTACCCATCACACTCAAAATAGAGTCACCTGCTGCCGCATTTAGAGTGTTGCCATTTCCCACAACGCTGAGGATGTTTCCACTTAGAGTAGCATTGTCCGCAATTTTACTGGGCACATTTTTAAGAAAAGTGTACGAGTTATCCTGACTTTGGGAAGCACTCATGCGCGACAAGTTTGTCTCTTGCAGCAAACCTCGATCAGTGGCAGAAAGTAGAGGCGAATATAGTAAATTAGTATCAATAAGTACGTTTGTTCGGTAGTTGCCGTAACCGGAATTGTAAGCGGTTAATTCCATATTAATTCCCTGGTTCGAGGTGTTGTTTAAGTGTCACCACCTGTAGTCAAGCACTTGTTGCGACTGTGTAATTCTTACGAAGTTTAGCATCCATTTACCACCGTAATTTTTCGTAGATATGCATGGTGGTTTGGTTCAAATCGCGCTAAGTCACTGTAGGCTTGTGTTATTCTTGGTTGAAGATAACGCACAAAGCAGTTATAGAGCATTTTGCTGACAAAATACGGTAATCAATCTGCCAAATCAAATTCATCGTAGAAACATGGCAAAATTGTTAAAACGCACGGTAATAGTATTAGTTATATAATTATATAAAGGTAATATCAAAATAAATACTACACCATTTGAACGAAGAACGGCGCCATCATAACAGACATGGCGCCACCTATCATTTCCCCTGTTTTCACAGCAGCGTGCGCTACAGCTTGCCCAGTATAAACGGCTGCTCCACCAACTGCCCCACCAACTCCAACTGCTGTTCCAACTACAGTTTCAGTAGCTTGTGATGCTGCATTACCAACTGCTTCCCCTGCCTGGGCTGCTGTTTTTGTAACAGATTCAAAGGCGCCTTGAGTTAATTTGAAAAAATCCATTGTTAATTACGAAGTAAAAACTTATGCTTTACTTACATGATTCCCTTCAAAACAATAAAATTAATATAGTTCTGAAAATTATTACAATTACCGTAATCTTACTGTTTTATAAGTAAAATTACTAGCATTTATGGTAGATTAGGCAATTGATAATTGGTAAAAAATATAACACAAAATTCAGGTAAAGTTTATTTTTGAGCTTTGTTAAACCACTCTGTAATAGCAAGAGCCAAAGTCAAGGCTAATTTTTTTTGTTCATCAGTGTTTGTTATCCACTCGAATTCTTCAGGGTTGCTAAAAAAACCCAATTCTAGAACCACTGATGGCGCCACTTCTGGACGTGTAAGCGCTAAGTTATTCCAAAAAACACCACTATCCGAACGTCCGAGTTTGCGAGTCAGATAATTGTGGATAAAAACAGCTAAACTTTGCGATTGGGGATGATACCAAAAAGCTCTTATTCCTTTAGCTTTTTCTGCATCCTGACCATCTTCTGCAAAAGTATAATGTATGGTAACAGCAATAGTGGGTTCTTCTTGATTTATAATTGCTTGGCGCTCACTCAAAGATAAATCTCTATCATCATCCCTTGTCATCACTACTATCGCCCCACGCTTTTGTAACTCTACAGCTAATAGTTTTGACACTTTCAAATTTACGTTTTTGGCAAAATATCCATTTACACCTACGGCGCCTGTTTCTTGACCCCCATGCCCTGGATTGATTAGTATTTTTATACCATATAAAGGTTTTTGGTTTTTGGCTTTTCTAACAGTTGCTGAAGCGATATTTGCTTCGTGTTGCTGTTGCACCAAAGTGAATGAGTTAAATAACAATAAGCTAACAGAGCATAGTAATAACGATACAAGTTTCATTTAAACCCCATTTATGCTTGTGTACTTTATACTCGCATCAATTAATACAGAAAGTACACTTTGAGCTTCGGTTGCACCATCAGGTGATTGCTCAATTGTTGCCATTAAACTGGCGCCACCAATTAAAAGTAGATACTGTCTAGAAAAAGCATCAGGATTTTGAATTCCTGTTTCTGCTGCCAAGCGCATAATAATTTGACGGATAGATTCGCGTAAATCTACTGAAATACGATGTGCTTTATGCGATGCGTTTGCAATTTCCAATACTGCATTAATAAACGGACAACCACGAAACCCAGGTGATGCATACCACTCTCGCAGCACATCAAACGTTGCTAAGAGTCGATCTTTCGGTGTATTGCCACGTTCAGTTACTGCGTTTTCAAACCATTCAATCCAAGAAAGCGCGCGGTATTCCATTACAGATTCAATTAACTTGTCTTTAGAGGGAAACCAACGATATAGCGTTCGTTTGGCAACTCCAGACTCTGCGATAACTTCATTGATACCAACATGCTGAATCCCTTTTTGATAAAAGAGTTCAGACGCAGTTTCTAAAATTTTTAGTCGAGCAGCACTATTATCAGTCATATTTTTTAATTCAGGTAGACAAGTTTGTCTCCATCTGTATATACTAGCATCTACTGCATGTAGACAAGTTTGTCTCCCTGAAATTGAAAAGCGAGGAAAAACACATGGAATTTACAGTTCACACTATTGAGACGGCGCCAGAAGCATCCAAAGAAATGCTTGCTCACGCGAGAGCTACTTTTGGTTTAATTCCCAATCTTGAAGGAATTTTGGCTTCGGCACCCGCAGTGTTGAAAGGTGGAATGGTATTATGGGATTTATTCGAGACAACTAGCTTTACACCTATTGAGCGGCAAGTTATATATCTAACAGCTAATTACGTACATGAATGCCACTATTGTATGGCTGCACATTCTGCACTAGCTACTAGTTGTATGTTACCGAGCGATATTGATTTACTTCGTGATGGTAAAATCTTAGAAAATCCGAAATTACAAGCTTTGCAGAAATTTACTCGGCGCCTAATTGAAGCACGAGGTTGGTTAGAAAATAAAGAGGTTGAAGAATTTATCAATGCTGGTTATACAAAACAGCAGGTTTTAGAAGTGATTTTAGGAATTGCCATCAAAGTTATCCATAATTATACAAATCATATAGCGAAAACTCCTTTAGATAAAGAGTTTCAGCCTTTTATATGGGATAATAGGGAAAAACATATGTAACATAATTGATCCCCCTCAAATTCTGTGACAAATTCAAGAATAACAAAAATTTTTAGTACTTTTGCTCTGGAAGAATGAAGTCACCAGTACCTTTGATATGTTTATAAAACACCAATAAAAGGGCGAAACTTGAGAAAAATATGAAAACACCTGATGGATGCCAAAATATGAAGGATATTCGAGCAGAAATAGATACTATCGACCGTCAAGTTATTAAACTGCTAGGTCAGCGTTTCGCTTATGTTAAAGCTGCATCTAAGTTTAAGACAAGTGAAACTAGCGTTAAGGCGCCTGAACGTTTCACCGCCATGTTACAACAACGTCGTGTTTGGGCACAAGAAGAAGGTTTAAATGCTGACGTAATTGAGAAAATGTATACAGACTTGGTTAATTACTTCATCGAAGAAGAAATGAACCGTTGGCAAAATAAATAAATACTTCGCTATACACAAATTTATTAAAGAGTATACTTTGTCTTAAAATTACTCTTCTCTCCACATTCGCCAGTCAATATTGGGTGTTTCACAGGGTTGATAGAAATCAATATTACCAGTTGCCAAAACTTGAGCTATCATCTGCATTGACATGGCATCACTGGGTCTGAAATGCCTGTTGGCTTTTTGGTTCCATTGTAAAATATCAGGATGATACCAGTTATCAAGTAATATTATTTGTTCTAGTCCACTTGGCAGTATAGCTTGTATTTCGCTGTCTGTAGCGAGCATTGTATCACGATAAGTCGGTAATAGATGAACTAAAAAATTAAACCCTAAATTCCAATTACTATGCTTCTCAATTGAGTTATATTTGACTGTAACAAGTTCGCCGCGAATGGTTAAAAATAGTAAATTTTGATTGATTATTTTCTCATCTTCTAACTCCCATTCAGTTTGATTTTCAATTTCTACTGGACAGAAACTTTCTTGAATCCAGTTTTGTTTATTTGAAAAACAGTTACCTATCGCATCTATTATAAGTATTGGTTGAATTCCCTCTGCTGCATAGCAGTTCACAAGCTGCTCAAACAAAATTACCCAGGTAGTTTGACTACGAAAACCTCTTAACCTCGCAGTCACCATATTTATTTTAAAATTACTAAAAGCAGGAAAACCACAATCTATATTTTGAGAATCTAAACATTTTAAAATGTCAGCAGATGTATATTTTGCCATATCGCTCAAGTGATAACAGTTTCGACTGCCTGATGGTAGATTCGTCAAATTTCTCCATTTCTAAGGATAAATATGTTTTAATATTGAATTATGCCTTAATTTAGTACTAAATTTAATACTTTTGTATGATTAATTTAGAAAATATTCATCCCATAACAGACTTTAAGCGTAATGTCAAGCAATTTATAGAGCGCACTAAGGCAACAAAATCCCCTCTTGTTCTCACGGTTAACGGCAAAGCAGAAATTGTTATTCAGGATGCAATTAGCTTTCAGGAAACTCAGAAGCGACTGGAGCAAGCAGAAGCAGAAGTACAGAAACTCAAGCTAGAAGCTTTGCAGCGTGATATTAACCTTGGGGCAGAACAATTACGCAATGGACAGTACACTCAATATAATGATGAAACTCTGCCTGATTTGCTACAAAAAATTAAAGAGCGAGGAGAACGTAGGTTGAATTCCCAGAAGATTAAATGAATACCTATAGACTTTCCGAACTTGCCGAACAAGACCTTGAAGATATTTGGGTTTACATTACTGGACAAAATCCACTTGCTTCTGACAAACAAATCGTTCAAATTCTTGACCGCTTGCCAATGTTAGCGCAATTTCCTGACATGGGCAAAAGCCAAGATGCGTTACTTCAAGGACTCAGGAGTTTTCCTGTTAAGCCATATATTGTTTTTTACGTCAAAGTTGAAGATGGCATTGAGATATTACGAATTTTGCATCAATCAAGGGATTATGAAAGTCAGTTTGGGAACGAATAATTTGTAGTAAATTTCCATACATCTCTTATCACTTGCTCGGCGATGCGGTCTAAAAAGAGAATACAATTCGTAATAGTCTAGATAACTCGCTTCAAATAAACATAGTCATAATGAGTTAATTTTAGTTGATTTTTGAAGGATTGCTAAATACGTTTACGGCTGTTATACTTGTACAATAAACTGTACAAGTATGAAGCAGATGAAAGTTGTGTCTTTTAGTGAAGCGAGAAATAACCTCAAGGCTGTTTTAGACCAAGTAGCGGAAGATGCCGACTATACAATCATCGCTAGAAGAGATGCGGCGGATTCTGTAGTAATGTCTCTAGATACATTTAATAGTTTGTTGGAGACAGTACATTTACTCAAATCTCCCGCCAATGCTGCCCATTTAGAGCGTTCTATTGCTCAGTTCAAACAGGGGAAAGTGGTGGAGCGAAATTTGTTGGATGAGTAGAAAGTTAGCGTGGACAGACGAAGCTTGGAAAGATTATCTATATTGGCAAGGGCAGGACAAAAAGACTTTAAAACGAATTAACAAGTTGATTGAGGCAACCATGCGACTACCGTTTGAGGGAATCGGGAAACCAGAAGCACTCAAAGAAAATCTAGCTGGTTTTTGGTCGCGCCGAATTGATGATACAAATCGGTTAGTTTATGTGGTGGATGATGAGTATTTAACCATTATTGCTTGTCGATACCACTATTCTGAGTAATGATTTCGTAAAATTTATCTTTTACTCAGTTTCATTTTAATTCCGTGTTTAGGGCGAAGTGTAAAAGCAGGCCAAGGTGTAATATCTTGTCCCGGCGCCAATTCAAGGTGATACTTTTGGATAATAGTGGCTAATAGTAATACAGCTTCCATCATTGCAAAAGATTTACCAATACAAATTCTTGAACCTCCACCAAAGGGAAAATATGCAAATTTCGGTAGTTTTTTCGCAAAGTCTCCTTCCCAACGTTCGGGTTTAAATGCTTCGGGGTCTTCAAAATAGCGCACGTCGCGTTGCGTTACCCATTGACTTACAATTACTGCATCTCCCGCACGCAAATTGTATCCACCTATTTCATAGTCTTGTAATGCTTGACGACCTATTGCCCATGCAGCAGGATATAAGCGCATTATTTCCATTATGACTTGTTCGGTGTAACGTAAAGCAGGTAAGTCAGTAAGAGTAGGCGCCTTTTCTCCCAATACTGCGTTAATTTCTTCAAGTAACTTTGCTTCAACTTCGGGATATTGCGATAGTAGATATAACCCCCACGATAAAGTTAAAGCTGTAGTCTCATGTCCCGCAAACATTAGCGTCATCACTTCGTCACGCAATTGTTTGTTTGTCATACGGGCGCCGTCTTCGTCTTGAATATGCAGTAACATTGATAGCAAATCGCCCTTATCTTGATTACTGACGCGACGTTGATTGATAATGGAGTAAAGCATTTCATCCATCTGCTGCATCGCGCGTATATATGCTAGGTTTTTACGAGTGGGGAACCAATCAGGAAGTAAATACACTAATAGATTTGTATTGCGTACTTCATAATATTCAATGCTGGTTTCCAATGCTTTGCCTACAATTTCCACTTGCTGCTTAACATCAGCTTCAAATAGAGTCTTAGCAACAATTTCCAATGTTAACCCCATCATTTGATCATGAATATCACGCTCTTGACCATCTTGCCAACTATTAAGCATAGCAAGAGCATAATCAACCATAACCTTGCCGTAACCAACAATCCTTTCTTGATGAAATGCTGGTTGTATCATTCTGCGTTGACGTTGCCAAAATTCACCTTCGCTACTTACTAACCCATTTCCAAGAAGTCGCTTGAATATATTTAAACTTTGATGTTTGCCAAATAAGTTACTTCTACTAACTAGTACTTCTTCGATATAATCAGGGTGGTTAAGTTGAAACGCACGAAATAACGGTCCCTGCCACAGCACGATATCACCGTATTCTTTAGCACATCGGGTTGCAAACTCTAAGGCGCCGTCTCTATAATCTGGCAAAATACCAAATACAGGATGTCCTTTTGGTCCAGGTGGAAGATTAAGCCGTGTTTTTGGCTTTGTAATAGTAACCATAGCTAGATATAGATAATATAAAAAATTTTAGGATATTATAAGCATTTAGAAGAAGGCGCCGTTTAATGAAGTGATAGACCATACCGCGTAGCGGTTGGTGTGGGAGACTTCACGAAAGGGTGTTGGGTTACGCAGAGCCTCCACCCAACCTACATCTATTGAAAATTATGAATATAAGTATAGTATCCGACACAGGTTTACGAGTAAATACTGGTAGATTTTGAAGTCTCAGTGGTATTTAGGGTGAAACTCACGAAATTTATGAATATTACCTGGCAAGGCATACTGGCACAAACACCACAACCGGATTTATCTGTTCAACCTACACAATCGCTAAATAATGGGGTGAACTATATGCAACAGTTGTTGGCACAATTGGTTAGTTTTTTACCAACATTGCTTGCGGCAGTAGCTATTTTATTAGTTGGTTTGTTAGTTGCTAAGGTTGCAAGTACTATTGTACGAAAACTTCTTAATCGTACTGATATCGATAATCGCATTGCTGCTGGTATTCTAGGTCGTACAGATGGAAGAGATTTACCTAAAGTTGAGAAAGCAATCTCAAGTTTTGTTTATTGGATTATTCTTCTCTTTACTGTTGTTGCTGTTTTACAAACACTTAATTTACAGGTTGTTTCACAACCTTTAAATAGTTTACTTAATCAAGTACTTGGATATGTTCCTAAATTAGCAGGCGCCGCAGCTCTACTTGCAGTTGCTTGGGCAGTTGCAACTGTTGTCAAGCTAATAACAGTACAAGGACTACGTAGTTCAAGACTTGATGAGCGTTTAAATTCACAGTTAGAAGATGGTGCATCGTCAAACCAGAAGCAATTATCTTTAAGTGAAACTATTGGTAATGCGCTTTACTGGTTTATCTTTTTATTATTTCTGTTGCCAATTCTGAATGCGCTAGAGTTAAATCAAGCATTGCTTCCGGTACAGACTTTAGTTACAGAGATAATTTCGATTGTTCCAAATATTCTCGCTACGGTATTAATTGCCGCTGCGGGCTGGCTGCTTGCTACGATTGTCAAACGAATTGTTACTAATTTAATTGCGTCTGCTGGAGGTGACCGTTTAGGCGCCTCGTTTGGTTTGCGTTCAACTACAGGACAATCACTGTCGGCAATTGTTGGCACGGTTGTTTACATTCTGATATTAATTCCGGTTGCGATTGCAGCATTGAACGCTCTAAAAATAGATGCAATTTCTGTTCCAGCAGTTGCGATGCTGCAACTAATTCTCAATGCGATTCCTTTAATTTTCACTGCATCATTCATATTAGTAGCTTCTTACTTCTTAGCGCGCTTTGCTGCCGAACTCGTCACTAATATTCTTTCGAGCATTGGTTTCGATAATATCTTTTCTGTTCTGGGTATATCTACTCAACAAAAGGCGCCTACAGAAACAACTAGTACCCGTACACCATCCCAAGTCATGGGTACTGTGGTAATCGTAGGTATCATGTTATTTGCTACGGTTGCGGCTGTTGATATCTTAAAAATTCCCGCACTAACAGCGTTAGTTACTGCTCTAACTGTTGTTTTTGGCAGAATTTTATCGGGGTTAGCAGTATTCGCCGTTGGATTATTTCTTGCAAATTTAGCTTTTAGTATTATTACCGCTTCTGGTAATGGTCAAGCTCAAATTTTAGGACAAATCGCGCGAGTGGCTATCATTGCTTTGGTTTCAGCAATGTCATTACAACAAATTGGTGTTGCTAGTGATATCGTTAATTTAGCTTTTGGGTTATTACTCGGCGCCATAGCTGTTGCAATTGCTCTTGCATTTGGCTTAGGTGCGCGTGAAGTTGCAGGTGAACAAGTAAAGGAATTTCTCGCCTCTTTCAAAGACAAACGCAATTAACTATATCTAGTAAATAACAGGACTTACGCAAGTGGCACATAAAAACCGTAGGGTGTGTGGCAGTATCGTAAGTCCTGAATCAAAAAACTTACCAATATAAGCCTAGTTATCATAACTAGGCTTTTTGCTTGAGGGGACACCCGTTGTCTTCAATCAAATAAATAACCCTGAGTCAACCTGAAAAAACTCACCCAAAGCTTTAGCTTGAGCTTTGCTAATCTCTCGCTTTCCATTCACAACTTCAGAAGTCACGCCACTCGAACCGATAATTCCAACTAAATCAAAGTGTATGTATTCTGATATGGTACAGTAAGATTCCTGACTTATTAAAGAAGTTGGGAATCTTAAATTTATGCTTGCAATGCTCTAAATTGTGCGTACATACTGTTAGAGTTTTGCATAAGCTGATGATGATTACCAATTTCTACAATTTTTCCTTTCTCTAATACTACTATTCGGTCTGCTTTACGAATAGTTGAAAGTCGGTGAGCGACTACAAAGGTTGTCCGGTTTTTCATCAAGCGTTCAAGTGCTTGTTGAATTAATGCTTCGGTTGCGGTGTCTACTGATGCTGTTGCTTCATCTAATATTAATACTTTGGGGTTACGCATTAACGCGCGTGCTATGGCTAGTCTTTGACGTTGACCTCCTGAAAGTTTAACGCCATTTTCACCAATAAGGGTATCTAACTGTTGCGGTAAATTAATAATAAATTCTAATGCGTTGGCATCAATAAGGGTTTGTTCTAATTGCTTGTCACTAACTCCTTGTAACCCGTAAAGAATATTCTCGCGCACTGTGCCTTCAAAAAGTATCGTTTCTTGAGGAACTATTGAGATAAACTGACGATAAGTTCTTAAGTCTAAGTCGCTCATGTCCTGCCCATCTAAATAAATTCTTCCTGCGGTTGGTCGTAAAAAACCAATTATGAGATTTAGCAAGGTTGACTTTCCGGCGCCGCTCGAACCGATAATAGCAATTGTCTCGTTAGTATTTACTTGAAGAGAAAGATTATCAATCGCGTTATGGTAACAGTGTGGATAAGCAAAACTAACTGCGTCGAATAAAAACTCTCCTTGTACTTGGTCAACTATACGCTTACCTTGATTAAGTTCTATATCTGGACATTCTAATATTTCACCTATCGACCGAATTGACTCAAACCCCGTACCCATTTGCGGTAGCACTGTGAGTATTTGTACTACAGAGCCTGTAAGTGTATCAAAGTATCCTGCAAGTAACACTACATCACCTGCGGTAATTCCGGAGTAACCTGTATAAGCCAAATAACCTGATGTTACAAGACACACCGCATGAAACAACCGCAATATTACCCAACTTGAGGCACCGGTAATTGCATTAATTCCATCTAACCGCATTGCAGCTTTTTTGACTGAGATTAAATGCGAACTTGTACGTTCCATCTCAGTTGCCTCTACTCCATGCGCGCGCGTCACAGGTACTAGCTTTATCATCTCTATTAGGTGCGCGGACATTACTTCGATTTTTCGCCGAAAATTATGGTTACGCTCAGTTATCGGCGCCTTCAATACCTGTACTAAACTTACTGCAATTGGAATTGTAATCACAAAGAATAACAAAAACCACGGCGCCCGCATCGCAGTAACTACCACAGAAACTAAAATCGTTAATAATGCCGCAGGTACAAGCTGAAAAATATAGTTGGTAAGTAATTGAATTTCTTCTACATCTCGCAAAAGCTTAGACTGCAATACACCAGTACTGCGTTGCTTATAAAATCCAATACTGAGTTGCTGTAATTGCTGTGTCAAACTATACCGTAAATTAACTTCCATTTGGCGAGTTGCTGCGCTCATTGCCATAATATGCCAGTAATGAGTTGGTATATTTTGAACAATAGATACAGCTAAAACGGCGCCGTTAAGCCAAAGCTCAGTTAACTCATGTTGTTGAGGTCGAGAGATAATATCAACAATATTGGCAAAAACGACAGGACGTATCCACTCTGGACTGTGCTTGATTACATAAAACAGTAGTGATAGTAAAAGCTTGTGCCAATCATGGCGATATAGTAGAAGTAAAGTTTTGAATGGTGCCTGACTACGGTAAAAGTCTAACGTTAGTGTTTTCCCGTTATTTTTGCGGTTTAATATCATATAACTGTATGGAATGGATATTACGTCTAGCTACGCATCAGGATATCCCTGCTTTACATGAACTTATCCCTCACTCTGTTCACCAATTACAAAAAGATTATTATTCTCATAAGGTTCGAGAAGGCGCCTTGGGTTCTGTTTTTGGTGTTGACAGCCAGCTTATCAAAGATGGTACTTATTTTGTAGTAGAAAACAATACTAGTATAATTGGATGCGGTGGATGGAGTTATCGCAAATTACTATACGGTAGTGACCAACTCCATACTATAGATGAATCTTGCTTACTGAACCCAAAACATGATGCAGCGAGGGTTCGTGCGTTTTTTGTAGACCCTAATTATGTTCGCAAAGGTATTGGTACTGCTATTTTAAAAGTTTGCGAAGAAGCTATTACTGTAAATGGTTATACCCGTGCTGAGTTGGCCGCTACGTTGACGGGTGAGCCTTTATATACATCATACGGCTATGTTGCTGTAGAACGCTATGAGATTGAATTAAAGAATAAGCTATTTTTGCCTGTTGTGCGAATGTTGAAAAGCTTTACCATGTGAGCAATTTAAACTTATAGGCGCCGAAATGTTCAAATACATACAAAAAACTCTGTGAGATAGCTTCTTGTGAAATAGCTTCTTGTGGGATGGGCATCCTTGCCTGTCCTGATCAAACTTATGGTTGTTGATGATCTGAAATTTTTTATGGGCGGGCATCCCTGCCCGCTCCACAAGATAAATATATTTTTATAGCCAATTGGGTTTGTTTGTTTACTACTTTATTCGGAATCAAGCTTAAACATAATGAAGTAGTATATATTCCCTCGCCTCAACTTGATATTTTAATTATTAGTGCTACTCTACTGGAGGCTATATGTAATAAAAAGCACGTGTTCACTGTTATATGGAATTGTTGACTATACTTTTGTCTGGGTTACTGGGTTTAATAACTCCTGTTGGACTTGTGGTTGACCGCACCGCAGAAAAGGCAATTCGTTCGCAGTTAACTTCTGGACAATTACAAGTGCGTGTGGACAATGCGCCAACGCATCAATTGCTACAAGGAAAAGTTAATCGCGTCAGAATTGCTGGACGTTCGCTACAATTAAGGCGCCAGGATTTTCGCATCGCAGCGTTGGAGTTAGAAACCGACGCAATTAAATTTAATCTTCAAAGCAGAGGGAAACGACCTTTTCTTAAGCAGCCTTTGCAAGCTGGTTTTAGGGTGGTTCTTACCGAAGTCGATGTCAATAAGCTTTTACAGTCAGAAACATTCTTATCGCGCATTAGTAAACTGAACATAGCTTCTATGGGTTCAGTCAATACGGTATCGAACCCTATATACCGTATTGTTAATCCTAGAGTAAAATTTTTAGCCAATCAGCGTGTCAAGTTACAAGTAGAAATACTGGAGGAGGGTAACAATCAACCACTACTGGTAACAGTAGAAACAGGAATTACGGTAGCAGCAGGAAACATCCAGCTAATTAATCCAGTTGCGCTCATGAACTCAGAACAAGTCCCAGCTCGATTTTTAAATGTTATAGTAAATAACCTTAACCAACGCTTAAACTTACGTAACTTGGAAGCTGACGGTTTAATAATGCGAATTCTGAAATTTAATATGAACGCTAGTGAGTTAGAAATAGGTGCTTTTGTAAGAATTGAACCTTCTTCAAAATGGTTGAATGTCAGGTTATAGTTTCGTCTTCGTGCGGTAAATAGTCATTGTACTCATGGTTCAAAGCGACAAGGAAGGTAAAAAAATGAGAGAACAGCCAAGAAATAATCGTATCTCTTCTGGTGTAATTGCGGCAGCCTCCGCTGCGGTTGTAGCTGTCAGTTCTGGTGTAGCTTGGATAACATGGCAAGCTACAAATAATACCCAGCCTGTCAATCCTCCTAAAGAGAGAGTTAGCCAGAATAATACTAAACCGCCAGCGACAACAGGGCAAACTGCCGAAATTTACTTGCTTAGAGATACTGGTAAAAATTTAGAATTAGTACCAATACCTGTAAAGGTATCAGCATCTAAAGATAAACCGTCGGAATTTCTACAAGCTGCATTCAATGGTTTATTGACTGCAAAAAATGATGGAGACACTAGTAGCAGCATTCCATTGGGAACAAAAGTATTAGGAGTCAAAATAGAGAACGATGCTGTTCGGGTAAATTTATCTGAGGAATTTACTAGTGGTGGTGGAAGCGCGTCGATGACAGGACGTGTGGGACAAGTTTTGTATACTGCCACTAGCCTGAACCCCAATGCTAAAGTCTACATTGATGTAAACGGCAAGCAATTGGATGTTCTAGGTGGGGAAGGTTTGGAATTAGGCCAGCCCTTGACTCGTGACAGCTTTGCTAAAAATTACCAGTTGTAACTATGTAGAGACGTGACATGTCACGTCTCTACATATACCTACACCCATAATTTTTCACTTTGTATTTAAGACGCGAAAGTTTTTGGCTTGCTGTTCGAGTCTGGTCGCAAGACGGTCACAGACTCGGTTGCAAAGTTCAAAAATCATTTCATCCTCTACCCGGTAGTAGGCACAGGTGCCTTCACTACGACGGCTAAGAATTCCGGCTTGCCACATCACCTTCAGGTGTTTTGAGACATTTGCCTGAGACGTCTGTGTTGCCTCCACCAATTCTTGTACGCATTTTTCTTCATCCCGCAATAGATGCAACAACCTTAGCCGCATTGGTTCACTCAGCAAGCTGAAATATTCCGCGACTTGTTGCACAACTTCTGGCGGTACAGGCAACATTTGTTTCATCAGGTTTGACCCGCAAGACTACACTGAATTAGTGAAAATTACATCTCCGTTATATAGATTAATACCTAATCGGGATTTATTCGCACCAGAGGTTGACCATATTCTACAGGTTCGCCATTTTGCACCAGAATTTCCATCACAGAGCCAGATATTTCGGCTTCGATTTCATTCATTAGCTTCATGGCTTCAATGATACAAACTGTATCACCTTTACGTACTCGACCACCGACTTCGATGAAAGGAGCTTCCCCCGGTGCAGACGCGCGATAAAATGTGCCTACCATTGGGGATGTCACTTCAACAAGTTTGGAATCGTTGGACGGGAGTGGATTTGTTGGGGGTGCGGTTGCACCATCCACGCGATTAGCAACAGATTCTACCACAGGAGGTGACACTATTACCTGTGGTGTCGCTGCCTGTGAAATTAATCCTGTGCCGCCCAACCCTGCTGGACCTATCAACATTTGATGAGGAGTGCTAACAGCTTTACGTACTGTTATCTCAAAATCGTCGCTTTTAAGCGTTACTTCGGCAATATCTGTTTGTGCAATAGTTGTTAATAATTGGCGGATTTCACTAAAGTCCAATGCCACAGTTTTTATTACCTCATCTAAAATATTCTGTTTGAATGTAGAAATCGCATTTTGAAATGGCGCCATTCCAAATATGTATCGCCTGAAAGTGAGCGAAATTGCACAGACGGTAGGGAACCGTCCGGGCACATTCGCGGCTAGACACATAATAGGAGCGTACTAGAGTTGACCTATTTTTTAAATAGAATCTGTACTAAGGCATTTACCTTATTCTCTACCTAAGTACTTATCTTCGCGTGTATCAATGCGGATGCGCTCTCCTTGTGCAATAAACAAGGGAACCATTACCGTGGCGCCTGTTTCTAACTTTGCTGGTTTACTACCACCAGTAGCTGTATCACCTTTAACACCTGGGTCGGTTTCGATGACTTCGAGTACTACCGAGTTAGGAAGTTCAACATCAAGCACTTGCTCATTCCAACGCACAACATTCGCTTCCATACCTTCCTTAAGGTACTTGACTTTATCGCCAATTTGTTGTGCAGTTAATCTACCCTCTTCGTAGGTTTCCATATCCATAAACACGTACTCGTCACCCTCTTTATAGGTGTGCTGCATCGTGCTTTTTTCAAGGTTTGCCTGCGGTACGGTTTCACCAGCACGGAAGGTTCGTTCTACGGTGTTACCACTTTGAGCATTTTTGAGCTTAGTCCGTACAAAAGCGGCGCCTTTACCTGGTTTAACGTGGAGGAACTCCACAACCCGCCATACAGACCCGTCTAATACAATTGAGACACCAGGGCGAAAATCGTTACTGGAAATCATGAAACATTCAAATTTTCAAGACAATCGGCATTTATTGTACCCCTCATAAGGAGAAAATTGTTAATTAGTTGGCATCTTAGTACGAGAGTAAGGGGACTATCATTAACTACGGCTAAAAAATACAGCAGCCAGGATAATCAAACTTAATAGCACTAAAGGCGCCCATAGGTTGGGTACGTCAGATACAGTCATAAGGTAATAATTTTTACATCACACTTCAAAACGTATAATTATCTAGTGCCGAGGCTCAATTTGCAAAAATTTAGCTTTCTTAACGGCAAATATTTCAGTACCAAATATCACAGGATGGAAACCGGACAACCCAATTATTGAAGCAACGCAGTTAGTTAGAATGCCTAATCATAGGATTACATGGTAAGTGGGAAACCCAGAGACTTCAGTCCTGGGAGGGAAACGACTCAAGCGATTTTAATCGCCGTGGATGTTCGCCATGAGTTGTAAGTTTTGAATTTACAATCAGATGGGACTGCATTTTGAGTTAACCGTTTACCAGTAGTTAAACTGTGTAAACTAATTGTTTTTCTGTTTGGGTCTTTTTTAGTTAGGTAAGTATGAGATTTTGACTTAATCGTAAAACCTTCACGCTTTGAACCTGGGTCTATTCCAACCGCAATGGGTTGATAATTCCTGTTGCTTGGCTCTACATTTAATCGAACACAAAATACTCCTTTTCTCCAAAATGGTGTAGCTTTTTTCTGCTTTATCCAACGCCTAGCCCTACTCGGAGTAGTTGGCATTAAGGGACGCTGATTTGAATCTACTACTGGAACAAACATGGTTTTAAATATAAATCAATCAGTATTGCTACTAATTGTGTGTACATCCCATCGCTACTGACTGCCAGAGAGGTTAAAAACTTGGGAGGCATTCTTAACATCTTGTGGGCTACCACACCCAGGCAATTCAGTTCAGGTTGTTAACCTATAAGCTAGACACTGGTTTAACCCGCATTTAAAAAGTGGTTAGCTAATTTCAAAGCAAGCTCAATCCCTTAAGGGTTGAGTCAGTGACAAGCGTTATATAATTTTTCTGATACACCAGCGCGCGAAAGCATTATGATATCTCCTGATACAGCGATATGGTTACAGGAACGCACAGCTTTAGGTATTTTATCGTCTCCGGTATTGGATACTATTTCCGAAGTAATAGAAGAACAAGTTGTACCTGAACAAACCCAACTTGTAAAAGAAAGAACGGCACCGGATGCGTTGTACATTATTAAAGAAGGTCGTATTGAAACAAGCAGTACTTCTAACAATGCGGCGCCTTGTTGTGGTTTACTTCCTGGTACGGTTATTAATCTCAAAGAGTTTTTACTTCAACAAGATGCCCAATACACAGTTACTACTCTAAGTGAATGTCATTTATGGGTAGTTCCAGGGGACAAATTCCGTGAAATTATTAATCAACATCCAGAAATTGCTCAAGCTGGAAATATATTACTTGCAGACGAATTAGCACAATTAGCTTCTGCTTTATCTTATGAACAGGAACGTTCGTTAGAATTGCGTCCATACTTAGTGACTAAAGCTAAACGTGGTATAGTTGGCGCCAGTAGATACGCAACAAAACTACGCTCCCAAATTCGTGAAGCTGCAAATAACCGTAAGTCGGTGTTAGTTTTTGGTGAACCTGGTTTAGAAAAAGATAACATTGCCGCTTTAATTCACTACGGTTCAAATTATCGCCGTGAGCCTATTATTAAAATTAATTGTGGTATTCTCCAAACTAGCGGCGCCGATTTGTTTGGCAGGTATGTTGGTAAACCAGGACTATTAGAATATTTGGGTAATGGTACTTTAGTTCTAAATAATATTCAAGAATTACCGAAAGAACTTTTTCCAAGTATAAATAATTTAATTAAGAATGGGACTTATAAACCTGTTAACCGCTCCGAAGATATAGAAATCGAATCTAGAGTCAGTAATGCCCGCATTATTATTGTTTCAGAAAAATCATTACCGCAAGTTGAGCGCGCAGTTGAAACAATAATAAAAGTACCACCGTTACGGGTACGCAAAGCTGATATTAAAGCGCAGGTTGATTACTATATTAGTTTGTACACTATAGCACGGGGAATTCCTAAAGCGCGCGTTACACCCGAAGCATTGCGTCGGTTACAGTCATATGACTTTCCCGGCAATTTAAAAGAGTTAGAAAACTTGGTCGAACGGGCAATAGTTCAAGCACAAGAGCAAAATGAACTAACCGAAGAAATCTTTTGGTCAGCAGACACCAAGAAAAAACGCTTTCGAGTCAATCTATTAAATATATACCCGAATTTACGAAAATTCCTTCGCAGTGACTGGTACCCAGACCGAATCAACTATGGTTTTACGACTTTTGTTTTTGCTTTTATCGTCCTGGTACTATTCCTCGGTCCACAAACACGCGATAAAAACTTTGTATTAAATTTATTCTGGTCATGGTGGTGGATGGGGTTTTTGTTTTTATTCCCCTTCCTTGGACGTATATGGTGCGCGTTTTGCCCGTTCATGATTTACGGTGAAATTACGCAAAAACTCTCACTAAAATTGTTTCCAAGGCAACTTAAAAAATGGCCACGTGAAAAAGCCGAGAAATGGGGAGGTTGGTTTCTATATGGTTTATTTACTCTCATATTTCTGTGGGAAGAACTTTGGCATTTAGAAAACACTGCTTATTTATCTGGGTGCTTGCTGCTACTTATTACTGCTGGCGCCATGATTTTTTCTGCTATTTTTGAAAGAAGGTTTTGGTGTCGCTATCTTTGTCCAATTGGAGGAATGAACGGGTTATTCGCAAAACTCTCCATGACCGAACTGCGCGCGCAACAAGGTATTTGTTCAGCAACTTGCACCACCTACCAATGCTATAAAGGTGGCCCACAAAAAGGTGAAGGAATGGAAACGAACGGTTGCCCGCTATATTCCCATCCTGCCCAACTCGAAGATAACCGTGACTGCGTTTTGTGCATGACTTGTTTAAAAGCATGTCCACACCGTTCAGTTGAATTTAACTTACGTCCTCCTGGTGTCGAACTATGGACTTCTCACATTCCCCATACATATGAAGTCGCTTTGCTATTTTTAATGTTGAGTGGAGTTTATCTACACCGCTTACCGGAAATAGAAACAAAACTGGGATTAAATATTGACTTAAATAACTTTTGGCAACATCTAGGATTTTCACTACTAACTTTAATTGTGCCTGTATTAATCCCCTTTACAGCATACGGCATAATTAAACTTCAAAAAATAATTAAAAATCGTAGATTTATCGAACTTGCATATGGATACCTACCATTAGTTCTCGCAGGCAACCTAGCACATTATCTACGCTTAGGTTTAGGAGAAGGTGGACGTATATTACCTGTAGCATTTGCAACGTTTGGATTAAACGGTGAATTTTTACCCGTTGTAGTCGCACATCCTGCGGTAATTGCTTTTTTACAAGGTTTCACATTAATATTAGGAGCATTCTTAACCTTTGTATTGACACAGAAAATAGGACGCCAACCCATACCAGTATTAATTTGGCAACATTTGGCAACAGTAATTTTAACGGCAAGCTTGTGGCAGATAATCGTGATGTGATGTTTAACCTATAAACGTCATATGTAGAGACGTTACATGTAACGTCTCTACGTAAACGTAAACAGGATGAGAAAATTAGCATTATTGTGCATCAACGTACTATCTATTTAAAACAAGTATACAAACGGCTCCGTATAGGATTATCATATAGAGCGATGTTGGTAACTTTCTCGCTCTTAGAGATGCTTTCCGGCGCCACTAAACGATAATGCTTTTCAGTGACAATACTAATGCGGTCATTGTTTTGTTCAAACTCGAATAGCGCAATTAAGCTATCATCCATAAACTGTGCTGCTATCGGACGGCAAATGAGTGAGGGAAATTTCGCTGCACATAAAGCAAAATCTTGTTCAATTTGAATAATGCTTAATCTATCTTTTTTGCCCTTTGCTTGTACGGGGAAAATGTAATGGGCACCTCTACGGTCAACTCCAACATATAGTTCATCTGTTTTTACTTACCCAACATTCGGTACAGCTGTTCGCAAATGGTTTTGTAGTGAATAGCAAGTAACAGCAGTAAAAATATCAATAAGGCGATTGTAACGTAACCTAGCTAATAAAGCTTGTTCGTCACTAAGTGCGTACATCATAACAATACCAGGTGTCGAATCTGGTATTTTTGTTTCAGACAACATCTGTGACGGGATAATTATCGGGTATAATCCTTTTCATTAGGGTACGGTGGCGATGTAATTACTGCATCTACAGAATTTGCCATTAAACTCTTAGAGATATTTCGAGAATCAGCGTTTTGAACAATAGCTGGTGTAGAATGGCAAATTTGTAATTTACGCAGGTCTTCTACCATAACATTAACTAGAGAAAACCATGCTTCTACAACAGGAGCATCGTCTTTTAACTTCTTACTAACACAAACTTCTGGTCTAAACTTAAGATTACTAACGTTTGTAATTACAGATGACGCTAGCGCTAGTAATAAATGATTTAAACAGGAATTATCGGCTAAATTTTGAATTTGCTCTAATAGCACTAAAGTTTTGTGAAGCGGTAAAGGACTAATAGAATTTTTTAAAAGAACTTTTTGACTTTCTGCTGGCAAAGTCAAGAGCGTTCGTTCATTCGCAATTACATGATTTGCTTTTTCTACAATTTGCATCGCATTTGAAAGAAGCTTATCTGGATTAACAGCCCAATCTAACTTAACTGAGGCAGCAAACCAAGCCATTGAATTTGCCTCAATACCAACGCTTTCAATCCCTAATTTCTTACATTCTACAACAGTTGTGCCTGTTCCGCAAAATGGGTCTAGCACTTTATGAGTATAATTAATGCCAAACTTCTTTATATAATCCTGTACTAAATGAGGTGGGTAGGAAAGAACAAAGCGATACCAAGCATGAACTGCGCTATCACAAGAACGCATTTGGTTTAACTTTGAGTTATTTAAATTTATTTCCTTGGTAACACCTAGTATAGTATCCAATGTAATTAAAGGTTTTAAGACTATTGTTAATCAGCTAGCCACTGTAACTATAGTACATTAGTGATATATTTAGCAAGTACTAGTTGATTTTTGCTTACTCAGGTCTAATAATTCCCAACTCGTTTAATTTAGCTTTGACATCATAAGGATTCTCACCGCAGTAATAATATTGTTTGTCCAGAATATTAGCTAGATAATATCCTTCTTTTCCACCATTGATTCTAAAAAACTCTCTCGCAACCAAGGATAGAGAGGTTCCAAACCCTGCAAAGGTATCCTCAAT
This sequence comes from Calothrix sp. PCC 7103, assembly GCF_000331305.1. Classification (GTDB taxonomy): domain Bacteria; phylum Cyanobacteriota; class Cyanobacteriia; order Cyanobacteriales; family Nostocaceae; genus Dulcicalothrix. The sequence continues at coordinate 5,576,572 of NZ_KB217478.1, forward strand.
TGAAAAGCGTGGTAAGTTGTAATGATTGTAGAATGTGTCTCCATGTATAAAAGCCCACGATGACCCTTGGCGCCGAGCGACTTGATAGTAAATCGGCATTACAACAGAAGTGTCTAAATCTGCTAACATAATTTTATATATTATGATTACAATGAGGAAACAGCCCCTAGCTGTAACTAGGGACTGCGAATAAACGCTCAATTAGTTGTCTTGATTGTTAGACTCAGGATTATCAAGCCTATCCTGTAAGTCTTCTTCGACGGTTTGGTCATCAACAATTGTTGTTTCACCATTTACTAAATTTCGTCGCTCCCAGTATCCCTGGATTAAACGAAGAAAAATTAGTACTGGGTCAAACAAGCGTCTACGACCATTGCCGTTTTGATTCACTTTGTACCTCCTTGATTTTTCAGAGTTGAATATGGGGATATAAATCCCCACATTAATAATTTTAAGCTACTTTTTACTTTAAATATTTTAAGATTAGTATCAAAATAAATGTCCAGCTTAAGAGTAGTAAAGTAGCCAAATTTCCAGTAAAAAATCAACCAGAATATTAAGTAATTCAGGTGGAATTTGCTTGGAAAAAGTCAAATTCCCAGTTAATGTAAAAAAAATATGAAAATACTAATAATCAATAGGCAACGCAAAGCAAAGGTAAAAGCTTTGACCTCTATATGCCTACACAGATTAATAAATGTCTAACACCTTTAAATTGTAATGATGCTATCATGGTTTTGTCAATACTAAAATCAATACGCTTGTCATTACTGCTAGAGATTGCTAGTTTGGGAGTAAACGGCATTGATGGTGTAAATTATGGCAGGCAAAAAAGAGAGGATTTTTATCCAGGTTCAAATAGACCCAGCAGTAAAAAGTAAATTTGCAAGTAAGGTTGAGCAGGAAGGGAAAACAATCACGGATGTTATCTTGAATTGGATTGATGATTACCTCAACGAAAACGAAAAAGTCGATGTGCTGGAATTGAAACACCGTGTAGATGCTTTGCAAGGTGTAGAACATCGTGTAGAAGTTCTGGAACGTTTACTTAAAGATAATATGTTAGGAAAATTACATATCTGAAGACAGTAGGAACGCAAGATGCGTTTTTCACGATTATTGTGTCTAAATGTTAAAACATAGTAAATTACTAACGATTTGGCACAATGGCAAATATTCTACAACCACCGCGTTTGCGTACTAGCGAAGAAGAATCGGAACGACGCGCGACTTGGCTCGAACTGTTCTATGATTTAGTTTTTGTAGTAGCAGTCTCACAGCTTGCTCACAATCTTAAAGAAGATATTTCAATATCGGGGTTTTTAGGATTTGTTTTTTTATTTATACCAGTGTGGTGGTCGTGGATAGGAACGACGATGTACGCGAATCGCTTTGATAGTGACGATATTGGGCGCCGTTTACTCGTTGGTTTACAAATGCTTACAGCCGCAGCGATGGCTGTAAATATACATCACGGGTTAAGTGAAAACTCGGCGGGATTTGCGATATCTTATGCTTTGAGTAGAATTGTACTTATAATCGAATATGTACGTGCGGGTAGTTACATACCAGAAGCGCGTCCTTTAACTACGCGGTATGCTATTGGGTTTATGATAGCTGCTGTTATTTGGTTAATTTCTGAATTTGTAGCTCTACCTTGGCGGTTTGCTGTTTGGGCTATAGGAATAATTGTAGACTTGGTGACACCTTTTACTGCGCGTCAATATCAATTAAAGTTACTTCCCCATGCGTCACATTTACCTGAACGGTTTGGACTGTTTACAATGATTGTTTTAGGTGAAGCAATTATAGCAGTTATCGATGGTGTTTCTGAGCAACGTTGGAATATTTACAGCACTATAGGCGCCATCTTGGCTTTGACTACTGCATTCAGTTTGTGGTGGGTTTACTTCGATAACCTTGGTGGTACTCCAATTGTTGCTGCTAAATCTGAAGGACGAATTCGGAAAATGTTATTGTGGCTGTACACGCATTTTCCGTTAGTAATTGGCATTGCATCTGCTGGTGTAGGTGTTGAAGAAATATTATTAAGCAAACAAACCCAACCTTTACCTGATAAAATTCGTTATTTAATGTGCGGTTCCATTGCTTTATGCTGGTTAGCACTAGCAATTTTGCACCGCACTGGAATTATTCGCTACTGTAAGATGCGCGCGAAATATCGACTTGGTGGCGCCGTTGCAGCAATTGCACTTTTATTTTTTGGTAAAGGTTTATCACCTGTTGCCGTAATTGCTATTATTACAGCAATCTCGATTTTTCAAGTAATGCAAGATTTAAGTGGTGCCCGTCCTACTACTCGTATTGCTGACGCTGATATTTAATCCCCCTACCCCCTTGATAAGGGCAGGGGAGCTTTTAAGCGTAGGTATTTCATCATAGGCGCCTGCTTCGGTAAAATACCTATATAACGTGCATCTACAGAAATATGTACGGATACACACAATTTTAAAAGCCGAATTCCCGTTCTTGTTCGGGGAACAAGAATAGTTTTTACAACAAATAAATTTTCAAACAAATTATTTTATTGAAGAATGATAACACAAATTTATAATTAAAGTTATTCTTGAATCAAATATACCATACTTGTGAATCATCTCAAATTTCGTTAGGAAAAATTTACTACTACAATTCAATAATCATTTTCATTATTAATGTACTGCGTAATTCCTTAAATTAAAGGGATTTGAGCAAATGAAACTTATTCTTAGGTGACGAGATACTAGTACTTTTATATACACGTTAATAAAATTCAAGAATAAAAACTTGAGGGGCCATTTGCATCGCTTTATTTTTGCATACGTTTATTGACGTTTAAAGTCTTTGTACCATGTGCCTTGAGAATGAAGCGTTCCTTTATCACCTTCTGCAATTAATCCATATTGACGACTACTTAAACCAAATTCTTCCCGACTGCCATCGGCAAATTCAAAAGTAATATAGTAACTAGTTGATGTACTGCTGTTTCCTCCTCCTCCCGAAACATGCTGACGTTTACTGACAATTTTAGCTTCTCGATAAATAATTGGCTGTTTTCTATTATAGGCAGCAGTGGATATACCTTTAAAAATTGCATAACCAAACAGACCAAAAACTAAAACAAATATACTAACAACAAGTGCTGGGAAAATTAAAGAGAAATATGGAAGTATCTCAAAGTTAGGAGGTTGATTTGATTGTGTTTCTGGTGATATTTGTTGAGTATTTGCCTGGGAAAGTATAACTGTTTCTGTATTTGTTTGATTAGTAAAGATATACTGATTGTTATTATGTATCAATAATATATGTGGCATATTGTTATGTGGTTATGTTAAAGGTGTTTAAGATTATACAAGGCGCCAAGAGTAAATTCCAGGTTAAATTAGATGCTCTTGTGGGGTGGACATCCTTGCGCTTTTGATCTAAACAGACAAGGCACCCTTTTAAAATAAACAGGCAGGGATGCCTGTTCCACAATATTGCCCATTCCCCTTTCCCCTTTAAGTGTTTTCAGCTACAGTAACCCTATTGCCAAGTGGGTAAGAATATTAATAATTAAATCTTTGAGAATGCAGCCTCTCTTTACTATGCTGCTGATTCATGAAACCTCGTATAATTGTTTGTGGCTTAGGACGCACTGGCTATAAAGTGTTTCGTTTACTCCGTCAGCAGGGGGCAATGGTGGTGGGTATTCATCAGCGCTCTATCCCTGGTGAAACGGGACATGATGTAATTATTGGTAATTTACATACTGCTGCGACGTTGAAAGCAGCGGGTATTGAAAGCGCACACACTTTGGTGATAGCTGGTCCTGATGATGCTATTAATTTATCGGTTACTATGCAAGCGCGCGTTTTAAATCCTAATATTCGTATTATTAATCGCTTTTTTAATACTAGTTTGGGTGAACGTCTTGACCAAACTTTGCCCAACCATATGAGTATGAGTGTCGCAGGTTTGGCGGCGCCTGTATTTGCTTTTACTGCATTAGGTAGTAAAACGGTTGGACATATCAAGCTGTTTGAACAAACTTGGCCTATTCACGAAGAAAATATCGATAACAAACATCCTTGGCACGGGCGCCAGATAGATGATTTGTGGGAAAATCGTTCGCGAATGCTAATTTATTATCTGCCTGTAGATGGCGATAAAGATTTAGTTTCAGCAGTTTTAGAAAGACGACGTTTGCGCGAGGGGGACAGAATTATTGTTGGCACGAAACCAAAAGTACGCTCTACCCGCAGGTCAATAATTGCTAAATTTCTCAAAATCATCACTAACATACAGCGCTTCCAAGAACATGCTAGCCCGCTAATTGCTATGACCGCAGCACTGGCAGCTATTGTTCTGTTTGCCACATTTATTTATACATACACAAGTACAAATGTTTCGATTGTTGATGCATTGTATTTTGCTGTTGGAATGATAACAGGCGCCGGTGGTAACGATAAAGTTGTTGAACACGCTTCTATTAGCATTAAATTATTTACTGTAATTATGATGCTTGTAGGCGCCAGTGTAATTGGTTTACTATACGCGCTTCTTAATGACTTTGTTTTGGGAACTAGGTTTCGAGAATTCTTAGATGCAGCGCGCGTACCTCCACGTAACCACTATATAGTTTGTGGACTCAGCGGTACTGGTATAAAAATTGTTCAAACTCTCCATGAAAGCGGACACGAAGTAGTTGTTATTGAACCCGACGCAAACAACCGCTTTGTTAATAACGCTCGCAGATGGGGAATACCAGTAATTAACGGTGATGCAACTTTTCCAACAATGTTGCAAGGTGCCAATTTAGAAACAGCAGCAGCACTATTAGCAGTTAGTGGTAACGATGCCACTAATTTAGAAATAGCCCTAAATGCCAAAGGGATTAAACCAACTGCACCAATAATAGTTCGCTACGCAGACCCAGACTTTGCGAGAATGGCACAACAGGTATTTGACTTTGACGCAGTACTAAGTCCCGCAGAACTTGCTGCGCCTGCATTTGCTGCTGCTAGTTTGGGCGGACGTATACTTGGTAATGGTATTACTGGAGATAGTCTTTGGGTAGCTTTAGCAACTTCGATATCTATTACACATCCCTTTTGCTGTCTAAAAGTTCAAGATGCTGCAATGTTAGCCGACTGCGTACCTCTATACCTTGAAACCAATAATCAAACATTACATGGTTGGGATTTACTCAAAACCAATTTATGCCCAGGAGACATTCTATACTTAACCATGCCCGCAAATAAATTACATATGCTCTGGCGCCATACCTCTTACGTAGCATAGGCATCCTTGCCTGTGCTTTATATCATTTTTGTACTTTTTGCTGCGGATTATAACAGCATCCAACCGAAACATTCAAAGCCACACTCTCCCCCCCTCTGTCAACATTAAACTTCAACACCGAATCAAGGGCACTAGACTGAATAGCATTTTGCACCTGCTTAACATTACTCACACTATTCTCATTAATACTAACTATCACATCTCCAGGCTTAACACCACTTCGCGAAGCTGTAGAATTAGCATTTACACTCAAAACCAAAACACCACTATCTCTAGTTACTTGAAAAGGTAAATTACTCTTTTGATTTATTTCATTTCGTTTCTCAGGTGTAAGTTCTACCATATTAATACCTATAGAAGGATAACCAAGAAACTTTCTTTCAACAGGAGACTCAGTTAGTGATTTATTGGCGCCACTTAGCGAGTAATTACGCAGAATAACCGAATTATCAGGTCGTGTGGCAATTAAAAAATTATCAGGTGCGTAAGTTGGACTGGGAGTATTAGTTTTAACATCAATTGGGTTATTACCTACTAAAACTAATCCCTTCGCAGAAGACCAAAGCGTCATATTTTGTCGGACAGTCTGAGTTACACCGTTATCACCAGGAAACCTAACGGCCATTAAACCAGATGTACCGCGCATTGATAATAAAGCTTGATGTTGTACAACACCGTTGGCAAAGTTTAGCTCCCACACTCCGTATATAGTGGTGTTTGCAGGTAGTAGTTCTCCAAAAAGTTGATTTTGCTGATTATTGTTTTCGCTAAATATATTAGGTGATGGTGTTGGAGTATTTGTTGGCGCCGTTTGAGTGTTGGATGATATAGGAGATACAGTATTTATGGAAGCTATACCAGGTAATTGTCCAACCACAACACGGCCTAAAATAATGTAACCCACAGCTAGAGCAATTAAAGATTTCCAAGGTATGTTGACTGGTTCTCCACCACCATTCACAACTACACATCGAGCAATCATATCGTGAAGCGCTTGCTTTTCTGGCGTGAAAAATGCCATTAAATAACCAACAAGAGCAACACCGAGAGATACCAAAATTAACAATCCGGCAAAAGCTAAGTAAGCAGTGTTTGCTTTGCCTGCACTAATAGTTTGTGACCTAACGGCAACAATTAGTGCAAAAATAAAAATAATTAACCACAGAGATTTTCCCAAATATCTCAACGTCGCGCGACCAAAAGATATTTTTTTCCCATCCGTATCGGTGACAATAATCGATAGCAAGCGTTTTCCAAAAGTTGCTTGCAGTGATGAACTTTCCATAACTGCAAAATATACCCAACCAATTAACGTTGCTAATACATTTGCGGCTATTCCCTTGGGTGTAGATAATTCTTCACCAATAGGTGGTTTACCATAAGCTACAAAAAACACTACTTGTAGTAAAAGACTATCGATTAATACAGCAACAAATCTTTTACCGATACTGGCATAGTGAGTTGTTGATATTGTAGTCATCTTGATTTCCTAATTACTAAAGATTTGGAAACAATATCGTGTAAGGTTTGTTTTTTAGTCGTAAATCCAGCAATAAAAAAGCCAAACAAAAATGTTATATATGATAAAATTTTTGAGAAGTATCTTTTGGCTGATTGCTCAAAAGTAATTCTATTTCCCGAAGCATCTGTAACCGCAATACCCAAAAGCATTTTACCTACAGTTGCCTGAATTACAGAGCTTTCCATTACTGTTGCATAGACAAACCCAATAACTATATAGTAAAAAAATAATCTACCCCAAAAACCATTAGCATTTGCGGCGCCGTTTGTCATAAAATCAAACATAAAGCTGGCAATTATCAAAATTGTTTTATCGATAATATCTGCGGCAAACCGCGTTGAAAAACCTGCATAGCGAATACTTGTATTAGTAGTTACTGATTGTGGTGGTGGAGTTTGTTTAACATTTGATGGTAAAACTGTTTGCGTCAGTTCACGAATTGCCTGTAAAGCTTGAGTTGCGTTTTGATAGCGTTGCGACGGATGATAAGCTGTCATGGTACTTAAAACGCGCGCAAAATCTTCTGATACCAATACTCGTGGGCGCCAAATTACTTCAAACGTGTTGGGGTCAGTACCTAACTCGTGCGGAAACACACCCGTTAATGCTTCAATTCCAATCATCCCTACTGCGTATATATCACTACACAACATTGGATGTCCACGCATCTGTTCTATTGGCATGTAACCTTGTGTTCCCACAACATAAGTTGTTGATGCTACTTGCCCTTGAGTATTAAATACTTGCGTACTAATTTGTTTGACGGCGCCGAAGTCAATAAGAACTATTTGATTATTCGGCTTTTGGAGTATTAAATTATCAGGTTTAATATCGCGATGCACGACTCCATGCTGATGAACGAATTCAAGAACTTCTAAAATATTTTGCAGTATAAAAATAACCCTGTTCTCATCCCATTGTTGCCCACGTATTAAATGTGACCTAAGATTATCACCACTAATAAACTCTTGGACTAAAAAGAATTCCTGCTGTTCTTGAAAAAACCCTAACAAGTCAGGAATACGCGGATGTTTACCGAGTGCTTCTAACATCCGAGCTTCGCGTTCAAACGCCTGCTCTACCCACTGCATGGTAGATTGATTTTGAGGTTTAAGACGTTTAACTACACACTGCCGATTAAACTTAGATGTATCAATTGCGAGGAAAGTGTCGCCAAAACCACCACCTCCTAGTTGCGATATTACTTGGTAATGTCCCTGTAGTGTCTCTCCAACTAGGTTTTGCTGTAACATTTTTTTATAAAAGTCTAGATTCTGAGTTTATATTTTAAATACAACAAAAATACTAATACACAGATAGTACCGTGTTTTTATCCAGATAATTGCTAAGTTTTTATAAATTGTTAATGTTGGTGTTAATGTTGGATTCCGTTCCGGAACCCAACCTACACACGTTGTTGTATCGGCAAGCTAATAACAAACTCTGTATCTTGGTCTAAAGCAGAATGGCAACTAATTTGACCGTGATGTGCATCTGAAATGATTTTATAGCAAATCGATAAACCTAAACCCGTTCCTTGACCTGGCGCCTTTGTTGTAAAAAATGGGTCAAATATTTTAGATATAATTTCTGATTTGATGATGGCGCCATTGTTAGAGATTCTAATCACACTATGTTGATTTGTAAGCTGTGTTATAATCCGAATACAAGGGTGTATACTTTGTAACTCTATATTGGTACTTTTTTTAATCTTTTCTTCAATAGCATCAATTGCGTTTGCAATTATGCTGATGAATACTTGGGTAATTTGACCTGGGTAGCATTCTACACTTGTGTTTAAATTGTATTCTTTAATTATTTGAATAGATGGACGGTGTGATTGTGCTTGGAGACGATGTTGCAAAAGCTGTATTACGCTGTCAAGACTTTCATGTATATTAATTTTTTTATACTTAGGGCTGTCTGTGCTAGAAAAAGCCTGTAATAACTTAACTATTTTACTAATACGTTCGGCACCTTCTTGGATTGAACCAAGCAATTTTGGAAAATCTTGGCTGATATATTCTAAATCTATTGCTGCCTGTTGTTGACTAATTTCTGGAACAGGCTCAGGATAGTGTAACTGATACTTTTTTACTAAGTTAAGAAGTTCTTGGGCATATTCATTTGCTGGTTGAATATTGGCATAGATAAAATTATTAGGGTTATTAATCTCGTGAGCAATACCTCCAACCATGCGACCTAAAGAAGCCATTTTTTCATCTAAGATTAATTTGACTTCTGCACGCTTAAGTTCGGTTAAAGCAACTTCGAGTTGTTGTGCTTTTTGACGTTCTTGAGTTTCACTAATTTGTAAAGCAACTTCAAGATATTTATGTCTGCTAATGTCGCGCGCTACCCATAAAACTTTATTTTCTGCAATTGGAGAAATATTTGCGCTAAACCACCTTTCACTGTTATCACACTCTAAGCTATAATCAAAATTAATAATTTGCTTTTTTCGTAATGCTTCCGAAACTTTCTCTAACCATAAAGGCGCCATTTGCTGTTTGTGAAAGCATTCAACCATTTCAGCAGCTAAATTAATTTTAAATTCTTCTTCATATCCGTAATAAGTTGGTAGTATTTGAACTGTTCCAACTTTAGCACCGTCAATATTCACTAACAATATAATATCACTCATCGCCTCAAACAATGCCCGCATTTGCTCCTCAGAAGAGCGTAACTTAGCTTCATAAAGCTTGCGATGCTTAACTTCGCGCTGCAATTGTTTGTTTAATTTGTTTAATTCTGATGTTTGTTCTTCCACAATATCTTGTAATGTTTCTACTGTTTGTAAAAGTTCTACATAATTAATCGCTTCTAATATTTGGGTTTGAGTAATGAGTCCAACCAAATAATTTTTGTCGTCTGTAACGATTAAGTGCTTAACTTGACGTGATTGCATAATTTGATTCGCATTCCACATTAAATCAAATGCTTTTATTTCGAGCAAGGGTTTATTTATCAGTGTTGATACTTTTGTCGTTAAATCTAATTTCTGATTACAAAACTCGACAATATCCTGTTCGGTAACAATTCCAAGTGGAATTTTAGCAACTATATCCTCGACAATTACAACACAACAAACTTGTTGTTGAGCCATAATTTGTGTTAATTGCAAAATAGAAGCATTTGCAGTTAAGCTAACTACATTGGGTGTCATCACTTCTGAAACCCGCTTTTGCCTAAGTAAATCGAGTGGTTGAATAATTTCTCGAATGCTTTGCGGGGTAATTACTCCGATTAAATTATTTTCGTTATCTACTACAGGAAGATGGTGAATTTTGTGGTTACGAAACTTAGTCAGCGCTATAAATATATCTTGCGATTCTGTTTCTGTAATTGTGACTATATTTTGATTCATCACATTCTCAATTATAATGCTATTTAAATCAATTTGATTTGCAGCCAGTCTTACCAAATCGCTTTCTATAAATATTCCTATCAATTTTCCTGCCGATGCAGTGCTAGCTTTATTTTGATTAACTATAAATAAATAATCACTATGGTTATAGCTCATCAAACTCAGCGCTTCAAATACCGTAATATTTGGTCTAGCGGTGAGTACATGATGGTTAATAACCGAACGTTTTTCGTAACCTATCATAAAGCATTTATATCAATTTAATTTTATTTTTCAACGCACCCGAACTATTTCAGATAATTTGCGCTTTTAATGTTGATTTTATTACTTAATATACACAATTCTTATTATCAAAATAAAGATTAATGGGAAACATCATATTTTAAATGTTTGTATAGCTTATCACAATATATAAAAATTATGTAAGCCGTTTCATCAAAAAAATATAATATATCATTAATTATTTTAAGTAAGCGCCTATCTTAGGTCTCTCTTCTCTGTGCCCTCTGCGACTAATAAAGTAATAATCTTTACCGCTAAAAGGAATAATACGATAAAGTAAGTTGGGTGAAAACCCAACTTACAAGCATTAAAGTGCTTATTACAATAGTGTTTCCATCCAGGTTAGGCATTTTTGCATCTGAGAAAGCATTGTTTCTGGGTCTGCATGATACCTACGACCGTGACCAGGTAAAACCCATTCAAATGTATACTCAGCGACACGACGCATTGATTTAATTTGTTCTGAGTACGAATACCAGCAGTAGTCACGAAAAACTATGAGTTGATGATTTGTTTCTGACCATGCTAGGTGGTCGCCAGTAAATAGAAATTTGTTCTTGTATAGTAAGACTGTATGCCCTTTACTATGACCAGGTACAGGGATAATTAGTAAATCCTGCGGCGCCAATTCTATTGGTTCGGTACCTGTAAGCTGAATTTCCACATCCCTGGTATCGGATGTAATATCATCACTATGAAGAATTCGCTCACACTTGAAATGTTCGGCAAACTTTTTATGGTCAGCAACATCATCACGGTGTGTTAAATACATGTAGCGAATTCCTCCAAGTTGCTCAAGTCGCTTGACTAACGGTGGAGTAAACCGAGGTGAGTCAACTAATATATTTCCCTCTGGTAAATAAATCAAGTAACTCGCGGCGCCGTAGGAATTTTCCGAATGATACCCACAATGGTAAACATTATCTTCTACAAGTATAGGAAAACTCTGTTGTGCCTCTTTAATATCTCGCGGTTTCTCTACAGTTCCTATCGAACCCGTAGGACAAGCTAACAAAGCCTGAAGCGCCATTCTTCTTTCAACTTCATCTTCGGGCTGATGATAAACAGCCGACTGTTCACCATCTTCCACAAATACACTTGGCGCCATCCACCTACAAGTATCACAATCAATGCAGCTAGTATCAACATAAAAATCACCACTGACATTTTGCGGGCGCCTTCCTTCCAAATGTGCCATCTCGGTATTAAGGACTTCAGTCCTTCCTTAAAAATCCATCCTAACAAAGCCAAACTCATAACGACTTTGATTTGTTCCCAAAAAGAAAAAAATCTATCTAAAAGTACAGAGACAGCTACCCGTCATAGGCGAGCATTTGCAATACAGAACTATGTAGGCTGAAAATGAAATTAGCTCGTTGCCAAAGAAAGTTAAAAATTGATTAAGTATGCAAATTTATCTTGACTATAGTGCTACCACTCCGACTCGAATTGAAGTCATTACACTTATTCAATCTGTTTTAGCGCAACAGTGGGGCAATCCTTCCAGCTTACACGAATGGGGAGAGCGGGCTGCAACAGTAATGGAAACCGCGCGCTTACAAGTAGCCTCCTTAATAAATGCCACAGAAGCAGAGTCCATCGTATTTACATCAGGTGGAACAGAAGCCGATAATTTAGCAATAATGGGAGTAGCACGTTTATACAGCCAGCCTCAACACATAATAATTTCCAGCGTCGAACATTCAGCAATTACCGAACCAGCGCGCATGTTAGAACTATGGGGATGGCAAGTAACACGCTTAGGAGTTGACGCCAAAGGGCAAGTTAACCCCGAAGATTTGAAAGCAGCAATCAAAGAAAACACTATATTAATATCTATAGTTTACGGGCAAAGCGAAGTCGGAACCGTTCAACCAATAGCCCAATTAAGTCAAATTGCGCGTGAAAAAGGTGTATTATTTCATACCGATGCAGTGCAAGCCGCAGGTCGTTTACCAATTGATGTACAAGCAATGCCTATAGATTTACTTAGTTTATCTAGTCATAAAATATATGGTGCCCAAGGAGCAGGCGCCTTGTATATACGTCCAGGTGTAGAAATAGTGCCACTAGTATTAGGTGGTGGACAAGAAACGCGACTACGTTCAGGAACACAAGCAGTTGCCATGATAGCTGGGTTTGGGTTAGCAGCATCACTTGCAGCAGAAGAAATTACCAAAGAGGTGCCGAGATTAGTAAAATTGCGTGATAGCTTATTTGCACAAGTTTTAGATATTCCTGGCTTAATGCCAACAGGAGATTTATTACATCGTTTACCACATCACGTTAGCGTTTGTATAGAAACAGGAGATAAAGAAAAAACCAACGGAAGAAATTTAGTTAGACAAATGAACCTAGCAGGAATAGGACTTAGCGCAGGTTCAGCATGTAGCAGCGGCAAAATCAGCCCAAGTCCGATACTTTTAGCAATGGGCTATTCAGAAAAAGCAGCTTCTTCTGGTATTAGAATGACACTAGGAAAAGACACCACACAAAAAGACGTAGATTGGACAGCAATGGTATTAAAACAAATATTATCAAGACTCTAAAAATAATTAACACTGTACACATTTTACGCTATTAACGCCAAACAGGTTCAGTTGGTACTGGCGCCAAATTTTTGCTATCTGCATCAGAACGAGTAGAAATTGACACAACTTTATTTGAAGAGCGCGGTTGAAATGATTTTAACACCCAGCATTATTTACAGATCAGGCGCCTGCCTTCAAGCTATAAAATAAAAAGTTGACGATTCAAATCTAAATATAGATTCTTTTAAAAACAAAATGGCACAATTACCAAAGACTTTAGAAGACGCTGTTATTCAAGCGCAGCAAGCAACTCAAGCTGCAATAGCCGATGGTCAGACACGCTTGCAGGTCGAGTTACTGTTTTCCGAACTCAAGTTTATGCCTGTAGCCGAGCAATTTATTCCAGGATTTGAATCTTACGGTGATAAACTCAAGGTCTTGTTCGCAGATGCAGGCGCCAGTGCGCTTGCGCGTCGTGATTGGGGAAGCGTACCATATAAAATTGAAGACATTGGTACAGGTAGAGCAGCTTCGCTTGAATCTAAAATTCAACCCGAAGATGAACTTTTCTTATTTATCTCCCCAACTACGCAAGAAGTACCCCAATTAGAACAGCTTTGTCAAATAATTGGTGACGCACGTCCCTTTGTAATGTTAAACCCACGTCTCGAAGATGCAGGAACCGTAGGTATTGGCTACGCTGCCCGTCAAATTCGTGAAAGATTTATCAAAACTATCGAATCATGTTACTACCTGCGTCCAATTTTTGAAGAAGCAGCAGTCTTTCGATGCTATCCAGGAATGTGGGAAATATGGGTACAAAACAGCGGTAACTACGAAAAAGTTGCAGAATTACCCCAAAGACCCACGGGTGAAGAAATTGATGCAATTATTGCTAAAGGACAACGCAATACTGCCAACGGCGAAACGGCGCAGAATAAAAAACCTAACATGTTTAGAGATTTACAACGGTTTTTAAAAGCTTTGAGTAGCTAGCTTGCAACGGATGGGAACAGATGTAACGGATGATTTATTAATTAAAAATAACCCATCCGTTACATCCGTTGTATCCGTTGCCAGTAATTGTAAATAAATATTAATTATTCTCTGATTAAGTACTCATAGATATCTGCCTATGTGTTACATAGATTTAATATAATGTAATAATTACATTGTAAAAATAAATATTTGCCCGTACTACTAATATTTGCTACCGTTTTCTGACATTAAACGGGGAACTAAATACCATCAAAATGAGAATTGTCTTTTATAAAACAATAATTACTTACGTGCCAATGTATTGATTTTTATATATAATTAAGTGATAGCACTTAGATATAACGCTTAGTAAGCTTACTTAACAGTGTTATTACTTATTTTGATATCTGAAAAATGAACTATCCTTTTATGTATTACAGAGACATCTCGTTATAAAAAGGTTTTAACGAGCCAAATATTTCACAAGGTGCAGCTTTGTATAAATTTATATACAGTAGCTATAAACAAATGAGTCTATCTAGTTCTTTCACAGATTTTTCTTTAGCTGAACTATTTCAGTTGATTGACCAAGGAAAAAAGTCAGGTTGTTTGACGGTTTGTACTTTACCTAACTTGAAAGTTATTGGCTCAAAATCGCAGCATTACTATATCTGGTTTCGACAAGGAAATGTAGTTGCTGCGACAAGTAAATTAAATGGACTTGGGTTAGTCGAAAAGATTGTACAGCGAGGTTGGGTAAACGAACGTACCTTAAAAAGACTTCGTTTGCAAGCAGCAACAGATACACCTTTAGGTTTATATCTTAAAACTTTAGAAATTTTAAGCGCAGAGCAGTTAAACTTATTGTTTGCAAGTCAGTTACAGCAAGTCAGACAGTTATTTGAAATCCAAAAGGGTGTTTTTAAGCTTGATAGTAAAGCAATTTTACCTACGAGCGAAATGACTGGGATAAGTTTACGCGCTACAGAAGTGGCTTTAATGGCTTTACGAGTAATTAAAAATTGGGCAGCTTTGGCTGATGCTCTACCCAACCCAACTTCGGCAATCGAAGGAATTACACCCGCTAAAACCCAACTTCATCTGCATCCCCTTGAATGGCAGTTATGGGAATTTGCTGACGGAAATGTTAGTTTAAACGCGCTTGCATCTCAACTTAACCAACCTATTGCTACTATCCAGCAAGTTGCTTTCCGATTGATGGTTGCTGGTTTGGTTGAAGAAATTCCGTTATCATCGCATTCACAGAGCTTTGAGGGTTATATGTCCACTTACAGTCCTCAAAAGTCTCAACCGTTAAAGGTAAGTACTTCGTTTTTACAAAACCTAGTTGGTTTTCTAAAGAGTAAAGCTTAACGACTCTATAAATTCACTGTTATGGAAATTCTACGGATTGTAGTCACAGGAAGTGTTGGTGCGGGAAAAACAAGTTTCATTCGCACTATTAGCGAAATTGATGTTGTGGATACCGATAAGCGTGCAACTGATGAAATGGCAGAAATTAAAGCTAACACTACTGTCGCTTTAGACTTCGGGCGCCTAACAATCAGTCCAAAACAATCGCTTCACTTATACGGTACACCCGGACAAGCTCGGTTCGATTTTATGTGGGATATTTTAATTCAGAAAGCCCATGCTTATATTTTATTAATTGATGCTCATCGTCCCGAACATTTTCGCCACAACCGTAAAATTCTTCAGTTTTTTAAAAAAAGAGTTGATATACCTTATTTAATTGGCATAACACATTCTGATTGCGAAGGCGCCTGGGAAGCGTCGGATATTGCCTTGAGTCTGGGAATGCTAGACGAACAACCAGCCATTGTAACTGTTAACGCAACAGAAATAACATCAGTCCGAGAAAGTTTAATTAATGTTGTTGAGCTATTGACAAATTGCTATCAACATCATTAGTACAAAAAATCATTGAAAACAAATTGTAATATATAGCACATTCATTATTATTTCTTAAAGTAGTTTTCACCTTAATATTGTTGAGTTTTGCTCACTATATCGAGATAATACTGCTAATGTATATGTGGTGATAAAAACATCAGAAAGTCACAAAAAATCAGTACATAAACCGTTATGGCTTTAGGCAGAATCCTGAAGCTACTCATGGGTGGGTTTCAGCAGTCTCCATCTGAAATTTTGCCGGAGCCGCAGAAAACTGAGTCTGACATCAAATCAGACGAAGTAGAAGCAACCGTCATCCCAACTCCAGCCATTGAGTCACAATCGTTTGATTTAACAGCTATTGAATTACCAACTTCTCTAGGACAAGACATGATTAATATTTCGATGTTGCAACAAGAGTTGCAAAACTTTGTCACAGGTGCCTCAGATGTTCAAGGTGCTGCACTAGTAAGTCCAGATGGTCTTGCCTTAGCATCAGTACTTCCTGGTGGAATGGATGAAGAACGGACAGCCGCCATGTCAGCTTCAATGCTGTCACTTGGTGAGAGAATTGGGCGTGAGCTAGCACGCGGAAACGTTGAACGTATTGTAGTTGAAGGCGAAAAAGGTTACGGTGTTTTAATAGGATGCGGTAGTGAGGCTGTATTACTAGTGCTAGCAGGCGCCGCAGTCAAACAAGGAATTTTATTTTTGGAACTCAAACGGGTGGTGGCAAGAATAGCCCCTTTGTTGGCATAACTAACAATCCTTACTCAGATACTTGGATTACTGAGTTTAAATGATGCTGACATCACATAAAAATATTAAAGGTTTATCAGAGGGAAGCATCGGGTAATTTAAACCACACAAACAATTTATTTTGATTAGCAGTCAGGAGTTTATTACATCATGGCCTTAGACCCACATGTCTTTATGTCCACCCTTGAAAAGCGCGTTGGCTTAACTTCGGCTGACAAAGCTTTATTAAAATCTGAGGCAGAGTGGGGTGCAAAATTAGCTCCAGAGATGGCCGACCAATTTTATGCTTATCTTGGACGTGACCCAGAAATGAACAGCATACTTAATGATGGCAACGGACGAGTTCATCGTTTACATGAAACCTTCATTAACTGGTTCCAAGAAATGTTTACAGGTATGGACGGATGGGGTAATGCATACGCAGACCGTCGTTGGAGAATTGGTTTAGTTCACGTCCGTCTTGGTATTGGACCGCAGCATGTTGTTCCTGCAATGGCAACAGTTGTATACGAAGTTGGCAAACATCTCAAAGCTGATGGTAAAACTGAAGACCTCAAAGACGCACTAGGACGAATTTGTATGATTGATTTAGCTTTTATCGAACAAGCATATGTAGAAGTTTCTTCCTCCGCAGTCCTTCAAGAAACTGGTTGGAGCGAAGGTTTGTTCAGACGCTTAATTGCTACTGGCGCCAAATCAATGTAATATTTACTTTCATCCCCCTTATGGGGGATATACACAATAATTCTGTTGAAAGATGTATCACAAGGTGGTAGTCAATTATTGAAATATATATAATTATTTATCTGTGATATAGGTAAAATCAAACAAGGGTAAAGATTTTAAAAGATAGATATTATATACACACTATATTTGTGTAAGCAGGATGTATTTGCCAATATAGTTGGACTGAAGCATACAGATTCGCCTTCTCAAGAATTATCGGATATTTATGCTGTATTCGCTTTGGCGCCGATAGCTCTAGTCAATGTTACCGACCGAATTTAAATCAAGACTGTGCTAACCAAATTATTAGAGCAATTGTAATAACAAATAAATCGTGTGGGAGGATAATTATGATTAATACTTCAATGCTACAAGATGAAATACAAAACTTTGTTACTGGTGCATCGGATGTTCAAGGTGCAGCATTAGTAAGTCCAGATGGTTTAGCACTAGCATCAGTACTACCAGGTTCAATGGATGAAGAACGCACAGCAGCAATGTCAGCGTCAATGCTTTCGCTTGGTGAACGCATTGGACGCGAACTCGCACGTGGTAGCATTGAACGTATCGTAGTGGAAGGTGAAAAAGGTTACGGTGTATTAGTTGGTTGCGGTAGTGAGGCCGTACTACTCGTGCTTGCTAGTGCAGAAGTTAAGCAAGGTATTTTATTTTTAGAAATCAAGCGAATTATTAGTAGACTGGTGCCGTTAATTGGATAAAAAATTTTGATAGGAGTCCAAATAATGTTACGTCCTAATTTAGGTGATTTTAGCAGTATTGTTTGCTTTAAAGCTGCTATTGTGGGAATGGAAGATGCTTTAGGAGACAAAGCAACCGCAATTGCTTTAACAACAGCAGGTCGCAGTCGCGGTAGACAGCTTGCAACTGAACTTGGTTTAAGTCGTTCAATGATGTCCCTTGATGATATCGCTTACAAACTTGGTTATGCCTTGGGTAAAACCGGTACATGTTTATGTAGCGTAGAAAAAATTCTTTGCGAAGATGATGTCATTAAAGTCTACACCAGCGAAACTTTATGTTCAGCAGGAGAACCCCAAGGTTCTGAACGTAAATGTACATATACTCTTGGGGCTGTTTGGGGCGCCTTAGAACAAACTCTCGGTAAGCGCTTTCAAGGTAAACACACCGAGTCAGTGCTACGTGGTGGCACTCATGATGTATTTGAATTTACTGAATTCAAATAACCTTGGCAACGGATGATGAACGGATGAAACGGATGATTTGTTATTTAAAATCACTTATCCGTTACATCCGTTATATCCGTTGCCTAAAGCACAACAGGCGCCGTTTCCCATATTTCACCATACTCATCACGCAAAGCTTGCCAAGCTTCCACTTGTCCAGGTTCATATTCTCCTGGTTTGCCCCATTGTAAAAATAAGCTCAATGCTGACTCTTGCTTCTCATCTAAAAATCTAATTGCGTAGGTTGTAAAGTTACCACGCTTCGCTTCACCTGTTTCAAACTTTACTTGCTTAATTAAGTCCATATTCAAATGAAACTCAAAACCTTCGGTGTGCATATTCGCGTATTTGCCCTTCGCCAACTCCGCATAGAATATTTTCTCGACTTTTCCGCGCGCTTCTAATACCGCTGCACTACTTGTAACAATTAAACGCAAAGTACCTAAGCTGTCGCAAGCTTCCAAAAACTCTTTTAACGGTTTAGCCATTTTTCAATAGTCCTTTTTATAAAACTGCCATCTTTACAATACCGGGTTTACTGTACTTATTGAAGAAATGTAACGAAATGAATAAATCTCAACACTTACATTTGTAATAGATATGTAATACCTTAAAAGTCGGCGTAACAATGGCAGATCAACTTTTAACTGATGCGAACCAAAAGCTGCACGACCGTTACATCGTAATTAGAAAAATCGCAGAAAACGGAGGCCGACGCACAATAATGTTGGGGATGTATATTTAGTTGATTTTGGTTCTGTACAAACTAGCATTAAAGCACGTGGTACCAGGACTGTAGTTGGTACTTATGGCTACATGCCACCTGAACAGTTTGGTGGAAGAGCTTTTCCTGGGTCTGACTTATATAGTTTGGGAATGACATTAATTTACTTAGCTACCAAAAAACACCCCTCTGAATTACTCGGTGATGATTTAAATATTAAATTTGAGCAAATACCAAATATCAGTGCTGAGTTGAAAGCTTGGTTGAATATTATGATACAACCTAGTATTAACAGTCGTTTTGACTCAACAACCGCAGCATTACATGCTCTAGATAATTTATCTAATATACTATCAAATGATGAATATAATTTGTACTACAGAGATATTAATTTCTCAAAATTGAAAAAACCATCACATAGTAAAATTAAAATCAAGAAAACCATAAATAAGTTAGAAATTATATTCCCAACAAAGACAACAAAGCAAATTATTGGTAATGTAGTCGGTGCAATAATACCAAGTGCAATTATATTATATGTAGGATATTATGTATTATATGACCTCGCTAAATACATAATTGAATTTTTGCTGCAAATATTTATAATTAATTACATAGTCATATTTTTATACACTTCGCTGGTTTTATTCTTAAGTTCATGCCTACTAATTCACTTATTCGGCAGAACAAAATTAGTAATTGACGAAAAGCTTTTAATCATAATAACAGAGGTATTTGGCAGTCAAGCATTAGCAGGTGCCCCGCGAAAAATTATTGCTAGAGAGCATATCTGGAAGCTAATATGCAGCGCAAAAGAATATAAATTAGTTAACTTAAAAAATGATACTGAAAAAACAGTCAAACCTCCAAGTTTAATTATATGGGAAGGTACATTTAGCAATCATGATTTGAGTCAATATTTAAATCAACCTTTAACCTTCAATAAAAATAATCAATGTAGAAACGCTACTTTTCGTATTTTTCATACGCAGCAACAATTCGCTGTACTAAAGAATGGCGTACAACATCTTTTTGCGTAAATTCACTGAATGCAATTCCTTCAACGTCTTTTAAAATACGTAATGCGACAGCTAGTCCCGATTGTTGACTAGGTAATAAATCTGTCTGCGTCATATCTCCTGTAATTACCATGCGGGAACGGAAACCCAAGCGCGTTAACACCATTTTCATTTGCGCTGGTGTTGTATTTTGAGCCTCATCTACTATTACAAAAGCGTTATTAAGAGTTCGTCCTCGCATGTAAGCAAGAGGCGCCACTTCAATAATACCCCGTTCAATCAAACCAGGTACTTTCTCAGAATCAATAAATTCATTAATTGCATCATAAAGTGGACGCAAGTAAGGATTGACTTTTTGCTGCAAATCCCCAGGTAAAAAACCAAGCTTTTCACCAGCTTCTACTGCTGGACGAGTTAAAATTATTTTCTCAAATTGATTGGCTAGTAATGCCTGTACTGCAACAACAACTGCCAAAAATGTTTTACCAGTACCCGCAGGTCCAGTACAAAATATTAAATCATCAGTACGTAACGCTTGAATATACTGCCGTTGACGAAACGTTTTAGCTCGAATTTCTTCACCACGACGAGTTTTTGCAACAGTCTCGCGCTGTAATTCGTGCAAATCATT
This sequence comes from Calothrix sp. PCC 7103, assembly GCF_000331305.1. Classification (GTDB taxonomy): domain Bacteria; phylum Cyanobacteriota; class Cyanobacteriia; order Cyanobacteriales; family Nostocaceae; genus Dulcicalothrix. The sequence goes on from NZ_KB217478.1 coordinate 5,597,513, forward strand.
CTCACGGTGTGTATTTACTGCTTGAATTGCAGCTTGTATATCTGTACTGTACACATTTTTACCATGACCCCATAACTCTTCTAAAGAGTGAACTATTTGTGAGGCACGGTCAACTTGATTTGGTGTACCAGAAATTAGTAACTCTTGCCCACGCAGGGCAACACTTGCTCCTGTATGGCGCCCAATTAGTTTAAGATTTTCTTCATAGTTACCCGCAAGTGCGAGTGCGCTTTCAATACTGGGCAGTTGAATTAGAGAGGCGCCTGCCATAATTAATTTTAAAAATAAATCATAAAAAATTGAAAGCAGAGACGCAATTAACGCCTCTACTTACTTCAAATTAATCAATCCTAGAAACCGGGTTTCTTGGTGGATAACTTGTAATAATCACGATGATTGTAAATAGAAACCCGGTTTCTTCTACAGAACAGATCGTAAAAATGAAACGCAACGACTAGTAATATATGTAAGAAATATATCTAGTTAGGCAATGCGTCCACTTTTACGTGCGGCTTCCGCTTTGAGCTTACGGCGCAAACTGGGTTTTTCATAACGTTCTCGGCGCCGGACTTCAGATAAAATTCCAGCTTTCTGAATTTTTTTCTTAAAACGTCTTAACGCGGAGTCAATTGTTTCATTTTCACCCAAACGGATTTCAGCCACTTTCTGCTTTCACCTCCTTGAAGTTAAACTTAATTGAATCAAAATTTAATCGAGATTGAATTAATTAACTATCACGGTTTCTCAAAACTAAATTTAACTAAACCTGGCGAGAGCGAGGTTTAATGAAGGGGCGCTGCCCATTAGTGCCGCTGCTACTACTGCTGCTATTGGTGCTAATAGTACGTCTATCTCTTGTATCTCTTGAGCGAGGGGGTGCATATCGCTCTTCGTTGTCTTCATCAAAGGAAATTTCGTCACGACTACCACCGCTACCAAAAATATCTAAGTAAACGGATTGTCCAGTTAATTGGGCAAAAGACATTAGACACGTGCGAATCGCTTGAATATTGCGTCCACCTCGTCCAAATACTTTCCCTTTGTCTGCACTTGAGAAGGCGACACGAATCCAAATTCGATTACGGTTACTAGACAGTTCGCAATCGATACTCAAAGACTCAGGAGACTCTAAAAACGGTTCTATGAGATACCTGACTAAATCAGTATAGTCAGGAGCGCTTGAATTAATTGCTACGTTATGACGCGGGTTTTGCACTGACCTTTTCCAAGACGTTAGCTTTCTCTAAAATGTAACGCACAGTATCTGTAGGTTGGGCGCCTTGCTGTAAGCGCCTGCGGATTCCATCTTCATCCAATTTTACTTCTTTGGTTCTGGGGTTGTAAAATCCCAATTCTTCTAATGGTCGTCCATCGCGACGGGACAAACTATTCATGGCGACAATACGGAAAGAAGCTTCCCTCTTTTTACCGAATCGCTTCAAGCGCAATTTAATCATAGCTGAGGTTTTGTCGTTTGCAGTTATTTGATACTGAAATGCTAATTTTAGCATTGGATATGGATTATTGGGTACCGAAATGCTAGAAACCTGGTTTCTTATTCAAATCTTGTAATGAAAATAGCGATTTTGCGTAGAAGCCTGGTTTCTTCGGTTTATTTAAAGCGTTCCAAAACCCTTTTTCTTTTTATCCTTTTTCTGTTTCTTTTTGCCAGCGGCACCACCATTATACCCACGCCATCCAGGTGCTGCTGGACGACCACCTGCTGCATATGGGTCTGGCATACCAGCACCCATACCGCCAAACATTCCTCCGGGCATTCCAGGAAACTTTCCTTGACCCATTTGCTGCATCATCGAGCGCATTCGCTGAAAATCACTGACTAATTTACTCACATCAGGTTCTTTATACCCCGAACCACCCGCAACACGGCGCCGACGACTAGGAGAACTCGCAAGTAAATCTGGGTCACGACGTTCTTTAGGGGTCATTGAATTTATCATCGCTTCGCAGCGCTTCAACTGAACTTCACCCTGTTTAAGCTGGTCGTCGCTTATTTTACCCATACCGGGAAGCATTTTCATAATTCCCCCCAGCGACCCCATATTCTTCAACAAACGTAACTGTTTGAGAAAGTCGGTAAAATCAAACTTAGCACTGAGAATTTTTTCTTGCATTTTCTCAGCGTCAGCGAGGTCAATTTCTTCCTGCGCTTTTTCCACCAGCGTTAAAACGTCACCCATTCCCAAGATTCGCGATGCCATCCGGTCAGGATAAAATGGCTGTAACGCTTCGACTTTTTCCCCTACACCAATAAACTTAATCGGCTGTCCAGAAATTCGCCGTACCGACAAAGCCGCACCACCACGGCTATCACCATCCATCTTGGTTAAAATGGCGCCAGTTATCCCAATTTGTTCGTGGAAGGTACGAGTTAAAGAAGCAGCTTCTTGCCCCGTCATCGCGTCCACGACTAATAAAACTTCGTCGGGTTTGACGGTTTCTTTAATACTGGCAAGTTCCGCCATCATATCCTCGTCAATAAACAGGCGCCCAGCAGTATCTACAATTACAGTATCAATACCTTCAGCAGACGCTCGCTCAACACCTTGACGCGCAATTTCTACGGGGTTACCATCGCTACCCATATCAAATACGGGCACATCGATTTGCTTACCCAAAGTTATTAACTGGTCAATCGCGGCAGGACGATAAACGTCGGTCGCCACCATCATACAAGTACGATTGATTTTACGTAAATGCAACGCTAACTTTGCCGTGGCTGTGGTTTTACCAGTACCTTGTAACCCAGCCATTAACACTACTGTCGGAGCAGAAGACGCCTGTGCCAAAGGAACATTTTCTTCCCCCATGACCGCGAGCAGTTCGTCGTAAACAATCTTAATAAACTGCTGGTCGGGCTTAACACCAGAAATAACTTCGGCGCCTTGCGCTTTTGTTTCAACGTCGTTAATAAAGTCCTTGACAACCTGGAGGTTAACATCAGCTTCCAACAACGCGCGGCGCACTTCCCGCAAAGCATCTTGAATATTCGATTGAGAGATTTTATCTTGACCTCGAAGTTTCTTCCAGGCTGATTCTAAACGGTCTGATAGTGCGTCAAACATACAAGGATTTTTACAAGTAGGCTATATACCAGCTTAGTAGTTTTTGAGCCAGACTGTCATATCTCACAACGCTCAGACCCATCGCAAACCACCAATATACTCTTAACTCTCGACATCAAAAGATTCATCAAATTTAGCTTAAGATGCTTTGTTTGGACATAATCTCGGAATTTCGGAAGAAATGAAGCTTGATTAATAGAGCGTGGAGCAATTTTTGGGTATTAAAGTTTTTTAGGTAAAATTGAGATACTACCTTTTATAAATATTACACTCATCAATATCATTGACCCTAGCATGATAAACTCACCAACTTGGATTTCGTGTGGCAGCCAAGCGAACATTCCATTTAGGGTTAAAAAACCAATAAACATTAACATAGTGCAGCTTAACATTTGAGTATTAAATGGGTTCATGTTTTTTAACAACAAGATTAAAGGAATCAGATAAAAAACGTTGTTATAAACATGTCTAGGTGCAGGTATTAAATAATCAACGATTAAAACATTTATTATACTAATAAAAAACAATAAATCTATTTCTTGAATATTGGTTTTGTTATTATTGTGATTACGATATTGATAAACTATAAAACTATATATTAATAATATTGTGGCAATAATTATGACAAAATATTTGCTTTCTAGTTGTAAAGATAAGTTGTCTTTTAAGAAAAATTGCAGTGATGAATTAGAATTAGGTATTCCTCCATTAAAGTCTTGTAAATTATTCATTCCTTCAACAATTTTAGGAAAAATCTTTTTGACATCAACTCCCTGTACTTTCAGAGATTCTATATTAAGTTTGCCATTAGTTGCCATTGCCGAAAAATAATTCTGCCAAACTGGTAAACCTGTAAATAGTACAGATACTACTAAGCAAAAGAAAAAACTCAGCAGTGTAGCTGTTAACATTTTAACCTTTTTGAAAATTATCATTGGTAGCACCATGATAATAAGAGGAAATCGAAAGCAGGCAGCTAGACCAATGCAAAAGCCTCCTAAAGCATTACCATATTTTATTTTTGGACTGGAAAAATGATAAGCTAAAGCTAATAAGAAAACAAGAATAATATAAAATTGCCCAACATCAACGTGTATTCTCCAGATTGAACTGCCACATATAAATATTAAAATGCTAATTAGTATTGATTTTGTTCGTAAATCATGTAAATGATTTTTTATAAATATAAATACGGATGCTATTAAACAAAACCACTGTATCACAAACCAAATTATTCTTTGAGGAAAGTAAGGTAAATTTGCAAAAAGCGAGTGAAATAATAATACACTAGGATTAACAGTAGTCCTTGTCACAGGTATAGTTGGCCAATCTAATGGGTCAAGCAATCTTTGGTCATCACCTGGAGTCCACTTAAAATGATATGGGTCTAACCCTTTGGTTAAAAGTCTTGCTCCTACAACTCGATTTCTTAAGTCGATTCCCCCAAATTTGAATGTATTTCGTATATCTATTCCCAAACCAAGTAATGCAATTATCAGTGCAAAAACAAGTAATATGTTTACGAATTTGTTTAAATGTTTTTGGTTAATCTGCATGTTTTTTCTACGAAATTTAATTATATAATTGCTGCTTATGTAAGTAGGGCATAGCCCCACCTACTTTGTAGGCAATGCCCACCTTTGTAATTCTATTTTGCCAAAGCTTGAGCTTTTTGCTTTGATTCCTCTACTGTAAACTCTTCATGGTAAGAGCGTTCGGTATTAACATTCCACAAATCGTGGTTTTCTCCCAAAATATTTTTGACTGCTAACATACCTGTCAGCATTGAGTGGTCTTGATTATTGTATCGATGCATCCCATTTCTACCAACTGTTTGAAGATTTTCAAACCCTTCTAGATAAGTTTGAATAACTTTCAAATGCTTTTGGTATTCACCATCGTATACTGGGTACGCTTTATACTGTCTAATCACAGTACCATCTTCAATTTTGTTTATATTGCCGACTAAACCAAGGTTGACAACTTCACGACTAGCAAGTTCTATTAACTTAGAGTCAGACATTTCCCAAAGTTCATCTCCCTGACTGCAAAAGTATTCCATCCCTAAACAAGTATAAGAAGCATCAGGTACCATTGCCGGACTCCAATTCTTAAAGTTTTGAATCCTTCCTACTTTGAACTCTGGACTGTGGATATAAATCCAGTTGTCAGGAAATAAATCTTTTTCATCAATGATTAGTGACACTATTAAGAAGTCTCGGTACTTCAGACTGCGCGCTGCTTCTAATATATGTTCAGGAGGTTGAGGGTCTAATCGATGCAGCAGTGCGGTTACTGGCATGGTAGAAATAAAGTTGGCGCCTGTAATTTGGATTGTTTTATCTGCTTGTAATGCAGTAATACTTTTAATCCGATTTCCCTCACGCTCAATACGAGTCACCTGTGTTTTCATTAATACAGGAGAACCTTGGTTTTCCACCTTCTCTTGAAATCGTTCCCACATCATTCCCGGTCCCAAAAGCGGGTAATCGAATTCTTTGATTAGGCTTTTAGCATTTTGACTACCAAACAAAGCATTAATAACAGCCCTCTTGAGTGACATACCTTGAATACGCTGTGCTGCCCAGTCTGCACGAATTTGAGTACAAGGAATTCCCCAGACTTTTTCGGTGTAGGTTTTGAAAAAAGTCTCATACAGACGACTGCCAAAACGGTCTGTTACCCATTCTTCAAAGTTTTCTGCTTCCCAATTGGTTCGCATTCTTGCTTGTACCTTTGCTTTAAAATAACTTAATAAGATTAAAGCACTGTTGACAATACCAATGTTCTGAAGCGTATTAAACAGAGTCAGTGGGTAGTTAAAAAATTTACCTCTGTAATAGATTCGTGACATCCGTGGTACTTTGATGAATTCATCTCCCATTACTTCATACCAAAGTTGCTCAACTTCAGTAACTTTAGTGAAGAAGCGATGACCACCAATGTCAAAACGATAACCTTTGTATGTCTCTGTACGAGATATTCCTCCAACTTTATCGGATTGCTCCAAAACAATAGATTTTATGTTCTCCTTCATTAATTTATAAGCAGCAGTAAGACCGGCTGGTCCAGCACCTATGATTACTACAGGATATTTTTGCATTGTTTGAATTCCCAATTATATTTGCTAAGACTATTTAGTTGAATGAAAACTTGAATTAATTACAGTGAAGTATTGGGGGGATTAATGATATTGGGTTTAAAAAATCTATTTTGATGCCACAAATGATGAAGTGTCCCTAGAATGACAGCTAAACCACCGTATAAGTAATAAAACCAATGCCAAGGTATTACACACAGTGCAAACCAAAACCCACGTTTTTCTGAAAAAAATCTGTAGACAGGTAGATTTAAAGCGAGAAGAAGTAAACTCAATCCAAAAGCTAATATTAAAAATTGATGCAACCACAAACTTGCTATTAAAGCTATGGTAAGAGTATAAACTGCAATAACGCTCAAGCGACTTTTAATACCTAAATTCAAATCATTTTTCGCGCCATCACGCAATATTAATTCAACCCAAGGTAACGCGCGGTAGAAAAACTCTGCTTTCAATAAACCAATTGGAGACCAATGCTTTAAATGTTTAACTTGTAAATCTTTACACAGCCGAATTTTATATCCTGCCTTTTTCAACCGATAACCTAATTCTATATCTTCAATGCTTGGTCGGCGATAGCTTTCATCAAAACCACCAACAGTAAAAAACACGTCACGACGTATTGCACCACAGGCGCCCCAAAAAGTAAATGCTTCGTCGCTACTTGTTTGATGTGTATAGTGGTGAAAAAGATTTTTGTACTGCGATAAAAAGTTGGGTTCCCCAGGTACATCATCGTAAGAGCCAATAATAGCAGCGAGTTCTGGCTTGTCTATAAATATTTTTTCTACCCGCTCAATAATATCTGGGTAAACAGTCACATCAGCATCAATAAAAAATAAAATATCGCCTTTTGCAGCTTGCGCTCCTGTATTACGTGCTTTTGCCGGACCATTACATGTTGTAAGCCTCAACACCTTGGCGCCGAATTGTTGGGCAACCAACCATGAATCATCAGTATCGCCATCAGAAACAACAATTATTTCGCATGGAGGTGGCATCGTAAATTCCAAATTAGACAAGCAGCTTTTGAAACTACTCCCACCATTGAATACTGGAATAATCACTGATATTTCCAATTTCTTAGATGAAGTACTTGAAGCCATATTTGAATGCTGTATATTATCAGTCATAATAACCTTTATTAGTAATAAGTTTCATGAGAATATTCTCATCAAAATACTAAATTCAATTCACAGTTGATGGGCTGTGGTTCCGTTCCCAAAAAAAGCCGGCTACATTTGCTACCTGTGATATAAAAATTAAGGCTGTTACCAACACTCCGATTTTGTTTGATAATCGTGAAACCGGATAAGTCAGCAAATCTAGATAAAACGATAAAGGTTCTACCTTCATAGATTGATTAATTCTGTTTGACCTGATTTTGTGATAGCAAAAAGCACCACGACCATAGTTAAAGTGCTGGTGCCATAATTTACGCAAAGTCAATTCATGAGTATGATAAACTTGTACTTCTGGTGCATAAACCATTGTGTACCCTTTATATAACCAACGGTCACAAAATTCTCTGTCTTCCGCAGCAGCGAGAGGAAAGCTGGTATCAAAACCACCTAATAAGCGAAAAGTTTCGGCAGGTAGAGCTATATTATTCGAGGCAAAGAAGTTGGGTTGTACGGAATTTTTATTGTAGTATTCATACAAGTAGTCTATCAGTGTTTGACTAGCAATAGAATATATATTTTCTTTCAAAGCATTGATAGTATGACCACCAATCATGGAAGAAGGCGCCGTTGAAAACCTAGCTGCGAGTTTTGAAAGCCAATCGGATGCAGGAGTGCAGTCATCATCGGTAAAAACTAAATATTTACCTTGTGCTTTGAAGGCGCCAGCGTTTCTAGCAGTAGCAGGTCCTGCATTAGTTTGTCTAACGAACGTCAAGTTAAGTTTATCTTTTACTGCCGCAACCACAGGTTCTAGAGACATCTTGCTACCATCATCAACTACGACCACCTCAAAGTCAGCGCGCGGGTAATCAAGTCGTGTTAATGACTCAAGACAATTTGATAATCGCTCTGGACGGTTGTAAGTAGGGATGATAATTGAGAAAAAATATTGTTGCTGTACCATAAGTATTTGGAAGATTTTAAAGTTTTTGTTGAGGGGATGTTTGGAAAGTGATGACTGTTACCTAATGCTCGATAATCAATAACCACTTTCCAAACATCCGCTATACTTTTGCTCTATCGTTTGCCCAAAGTGTTTCAAGCGATTCTTGCGGCTCACAAGTAGCTAATAAGACTGGATTAGGAGAGCGACTGGGCACTTTATACAAAAAATCGAATTTCTGCCGCAGTACTTTCTCGACTCGTTGCTGATTAATACGAGCAGGATGGATTTGTATAATTAGATGTTTGACACACGACAATAGCGACTCACTCGCGCAGATAACTTCCTCTTCTGCTCCTTCAATGTCCATTTTGAGGATATCGACTTTACCTTGTAATTTATTTAATAGTTGTTTAAGGGTGATAGCATTGACAACTTCATCACCTTGCTGGCTCACCGCTCCTAGGGTACTAATCTGCTTACTAGTTTGGAATCGTATTTCACTATTGCTGCTCCAAACCGCAGCTTGATGTACATGCCAATTAAGACTTGAATTTGTTTTACAATTTTGCTCCAAAATTGAGTAAACATCAGCACTAGCTTCGACGGAGTGGCAAATAGCAGACGGATAAATATCAAAAACAAACAGTGAAAAAGCACCAATGTTTGCTCCTAAGTCTAAAACGTTTGGGTGTTGGTTATCTTTGAGCAAATGCTTTACAAACTCGTACTCTCTTTCTAAAAGTACTGTATTTATTGAACCCCAATCTGCACGACGTGCGAAAAAATTAAAATTCTGCCACCGAAATTGGCATACAGATTTTACTTGCGATAAGAAACGCTCTGGAATTAGAAAACAAAGACTTGTTGCCAAGGGATTTACAGCTATGTAACTGCTCTTTTGAGTGGCATTAATGGCATAAAGTAATCGAGCAAAAAAGTTTATCATTCAACACCCTTTTATTTGTTAGTGCGAATACTTAATAATTCTTTGGTTATATTTCTACCACCTGGAATAAGAATCCAAACTAGTAGATAAGTCAAACCAAAAACTGCAAATTGAACTAGTAGATTTAAGACAATAATATTGGTAGTTGGCAACACAAATTTGATTACAAATAGCAGACCTGCTGACAATAGCGACGCAAGCACAGGGCGCCAAACAGTATTAAAGAAATTCCCAAGCGACAAAGGCGAAGTTAAGAGACAATAAGCAACGCTCGGATAACTTATTAAGCAAGTTGCCAATGTATACCCAATTGCAACTCCTTTAGCTCCCCAAATTGAACCGATAGCAATGCCCGTAATCATTACAGAAGTATAAACGAATCCCCAGCGGAACTGTCTTTGAGTCTGACCAGATGAAACATAGAGCCACTTAGTTACCCGATACAAACTCGTAAAAAACACACCTACCGTCAACACTTGGAATAATGGCACAATCTCTAGCCATTGTTTTCCCAGTAGTAGCAATAATAAATCGCGCGCTGCAATAAACGAGAAAGTAAGAGCAGGCATAACTAAGCTAAAAAGCAAGGTTAAGCTACGGCGCCCATAATTCTTGTAAGATTCTGGTTGCTGATAAACGCGACTGAGAGTAGACACAGAAACATCGAATAAGGGAAAGTAAATTTGCTCAAAGCTAAAATAAGCCCATTTATAGGCGACTTGATATAGTCCAAGCGTTGTAGGTCCACCAATGTAACCAATTAAAATTCGGTCTAACTGCATTCCAATCCGAGTCAAGAATCGAAAGCCAGTTAGGTGTGTGCCAAAATTTAGCATCTCTCGAAGCTGCGGCTGTACTGTTGTTATACCTTGGAAATACGTTTCAGGGCGCCAAGGGCAAAATAACCAGTAGGCAATGCTTTGAGCAAACTGCATAACGACAACTTGCAGTACTAGTGCCCAATAACCCCAACCCAGTAGTGCCACTACCACAGCACTTACTCCACCTGCAAGTAATGCACTAACCTCAATTAGTGTAAGCGTACCAAAGCACATTTGTCGCTTGAGTAAAGATTGATGCTGGTAAGATACGCACAAACTCAAAACACCAAGTGCTAACACTAAGGTAATTGCATTTAACTCACTACGCTTGAAGAACGAAGCAACTACAGGCGCCATCAACACCATTAGACCAATAACTAAGGTGTTTATTCGTAAAGATAACCAAAAAACAGCGCTCATTAATTGGTGGTCTAATTTGTCCTGCTTAATGGTCGCTGTTTCTAAACCCAAATTAGTCAAACTATCTGCAAGCAACAACAGAGGAGATACCATCGCTAGCAAACCAAAATCAGCAGGTGTCAGCAAACGTGCCAGTATAGCTGTTGACCCAATACCAATAGCCAATTTTATTGGTTGGGCACCAAAAGCGATTAACCCAGACCGTAGCGACTTCTGTTTGAGGTCAGAGTTTGAGGCATCATTATCGACATACTGATGTTGATTAACTTTTGATTTCGGGTTTATGTCCATCCCAGTTGGTATTGGTATTTTGCTCGCAGTTCTTCGTAAATTGCCAAAAAGTTCTCAGTACGACGGTCTTCACTGAAGTAAGTAGAAGCTCTTTGATGTCCCGCTTGCCCCATTTGTTCTGAATCGTTTTGGTTTAGTAACAAACGCAACAACCCTACCGTTAATGCGGATACATCATTCGGCGCCACTAAAAAGCCTGTTTTACCCTCACTTATTATTTCTGGCTGGGCACCAACAGCGCTGGCAATTACCGCAGTACCTCGCATCATTGCCTCGGTTGTGACATTTCCAAATGGTTCTTCCCAAAGTGATGGCACTACCTGCACCCAAGCTCCATCAAAATACCGCTCCATTTCTTCTCTTCGTACATGACCTAACCATGAAATGTTTTCTAATATACCTAGCTCAGAAGCAAGTATCCTTAAAGCGCCTTCCTCTGAACCTTGACCTGCAATCAGTAACCTAGCTTGAGGAACTTGTGCCACAACTGGTGCAAATGCTCTTAATAAAAAATCTACTCCTTTCTCTGGCACCAGGCGCCCTGCAAAAGCAACCGTTGGCGGTGTAGAAAGAGGTGGACGCATCGGTCGCGCGGGTACACCGTTGTAAACAACTTCAACTGGTGAAATTCCCTCGGCTTCTAGCTTCGCTTTCATACCATAACTAAGGGCAACTAGCGAATCTATTGCCGAACGCCAGTGTAGCCAAAGCTGTCGCTGGAGCATGAGTACAGCCCAAGATTGAGGTGTCATACAGCCAGAACGCAAACAAGCGATTCCAGCTTTACTTTTGCACTCACTTCCATCAGGCAGCGTTTTGGTTCCTTTCGGACAAATTGCTCTGTACATTGCCATTTGGTAAAGGCAAGGTACATCTTGGAGTAAAGGTAGAATAAGGGGTGAGATTTGCCCCATAAAGATTCTTATATGTACAACATCGGGCTGAAAGTCTTGCAAAATGCGACGTAGAGTCAGATATGCTGAAGGATTAGCAGTTTGAGTTAGCACCTGTAACTTAGTATTAGTGCCAAAACAACTGTAATCAGCTAAAAATTCACTATTTGCAACTGGTATTAAACTGCTGGCAAATAAGCGAACATCATGACCTCGTGCGCGCAATCCTTGACGTAGAGAAAGCATTTGTAGCTCTGCTCCTCCAGTAGCTGCACCAATATCATTGATAAGCAGAATCTTCATGCTTTACCTTAAACTTTCAATACAGCAGTTTCTGGTAGCTGAGTTGGTACACTAGAAATAGCAGTCTGTTTTCGCCGCACAATTCTGGCATGACGAGCAGTAAGAAAGCGATTGAGGACTTTTTCGACTATTGCTAAACTAAACACCCAACCTTTTTCTACCAAGCTATTTTCCCAACCAAAGGCGAGCTTGCGTGCCAATGGTCGTATAATTGTATTTTTACGTCTCCAACCTAAAATTTTGTACTTGTGTTGGAAATATCCATCCTCTGCCACATTCCATTTTTCGCGCAAGCGACTTAAAGAAGCTAGTTCCCAGGCATCACTCCAACGTAACATATAAAAATGTAAGTCTGTCCACTCTAAAGGGGGACCTGGCACATAAGTAACAAGACTTTCTGGCTCAAAGTACACAGTTTCTCCGGCTTGAATTACATTCATACAGAAGTCTAAATGCTCTTTAGTATTAAGCATTCCTTCATCAAACATACCAAGCCGTTCAAATATTTGAGTGCGGACAAACATACAGTGAAACTCGCACAATTCTGTTTGCTTACGTTCCATCTGAGGAAGAACCTTTGCAACTTTGTGTCCTTGTTTATACATTTTTTCTCGCAATCGGCGCCTACCCGTTGCATCAACAACTATGTGTGTTTCACCACCTGCACAGTGAACGACTTCGTGTACTGGTTCCTCATGACACATCAGAGGACCAATCACTGTGGCGCCTGTTTCTTCAGCACATTGCACTAAAGCTTCTAACCAATTTGGTGAAACAATGACATCGTTATCAACAAAGACAACATATTTTGTACTAACCCGCGCCAAACCCATATTCCGGGCATGATTTGGTGAAAGATAGTAATCTGTCCGAACTAACTCAAAATTCTTTTCTTGTGCTTGCTCTTGCAAGTATTGATGTACCTTCGCAGGCGAATTACCATCTACGTAAATCAACTTAAAAGGTACTGTTGTATATTCATAAATACTTTCAAGTGATTGACGAGTATAGCTGAAACGCTCACGCGGCACTACTACAATAGTAACTTGTGGATCTGTCATGAGTATTCAGTAAATATTGTACTTATACAGTGAAACTAGCTTAACCATCCGTTAGCCAAAGCAAAATCACTGTTTGCCATAACTGCAAATTCCTCGCAAATGGCGTAGCATTATTTAGTTTATACGAACGTTGCGTGAACAAAGCAAGGAGCTTTGACTAGCCAAATTGAAGCTCATAGTTTTCTACTATACTATCAATTTTTTTTGATTGAGAATATTTACAACAACTTTACCAATTCTTCATCAATGAATATTGTTGCTTTATATTAAAAATATTTTTGCTTGGCTGAATTTAAGTAATTTTTCTCAAACAAAATCTATCGAAATGAATATGATTTTATTTAATATTTATATATATTAACCTAATTCTAAATATTATATTTTCCAGCCATAAGTCTTCCCTCTAAAGATAGATTAATTAGATGTTTTGTTGTAGCGGTGCCTATCTCCCGATTCAGCACCAGTTACAAGTACTTATTATTTACCAGCTTAAAAGGTAGGTTTACTAAAACCCGTTTCCCCGAACGAGTTCTTCAATTTCTGGGGTGGTAGTAGGTAATGCTTTTGTTAAAACATCGGTGCCTGTATCTGTAACTAGTACATCATCTTCAATGCGGATTCCTCGGACATCAGCAAACTGTTCCAAACGCTCCCAGTTAATTAAATACTGGTATTGTTCGCGTGCAGAATTTAAAATTGCTGGCACTTGGTAAAATCCAGGTTCGATGGTTACTAACATTCCCGGACGTAGGGGACGACTTAACCTGAGATACCCCAAACCGAACCGTGCGCTTCTTTCTCTCCCTTCTTCATATCCCGCTAAATCTCCTAAATCTTCCATATCATGCACGTCTAACCCTAGTAAATGTCCTATACCATGAGGGAAAAACACCGCATGAACATCTTTTTCGACTAAATCATCAGGTTTACCCTGTAAAATTCCCAAATCTACCAACCCTTCGGCAATTGTTTTACAAGCTAAAAGGTGAATATCAGCATATTCTACACCTGGGCGTATAGCAGCAATACAAGCATCGTGCGCCGCTAGCACTACATTATATATATCGAGTTGGGTAGAAGAAAATTTTCCAGACACAGGAAAAGTACGAGTGATATCAGCTGCCCACCCGTTTCGAGTTTCGGCACCAACGTCAGCTAACAGTAAATCACCTGGTTGAATGGTATTATGATACTCTTCGTTATGTAAAACTTCACCATGAACAGTAACAATACTGTTGTAAGAAGTTTGGCAGTTATGGGCAATAATGACAGATTCCATTGCCGCTCGAACTTCGGCTTCGGTTTTAGCCCTCTTTACTGCTGCCATTCCCGCTTCATGTGCCTTTACACTAACAGCAGCAGCAGAACGTAATTCATTTAAGGCGCCTTCATCATGAGTCAAGCGCAATTTAATAACAGCTTTAGCTAATTCTAAATCAATACCTTGCGGTGGTAATTGCGGCAAAACCATCCGGTCGAATATTTGTGTTTGACTAGTCCATGTTGCAGCATCTTGCACAGCAATAGTAGCTGCACCTTCAACTCGATAAACTAATTCTGCCATTGGGTATGCAGCATCCGCACCAATTTGCAAAGCTATTTCATCGCGCGATGGTGTTACACCATGCCAAAGTGCGCTGCTTGGTTTGGGGTCATCAATAAAAAGTTCCAGCTTACCTGCTTCCAGACGAATTACTGCATTCAGTAAAGGCAACCCAGCAAAGTATAGAAAATGACTACTTGCACGGAAAGGAAAGACATTGGCAGGAAAATTGCGAGGACTGCTGTTTCCTGCCCAAAGTATTGCTGGAAAATCAATTAAGTCAGCAAGACGCTGGCGCCTATGTCTTAGAGTGTCAATTAAAGATAGAGTCATAATAGTTTAATGTTTATCCTGATATATTTTTTTACCGTAGAGACGCATAAACCGGAGGTTTTCCCGTAGGGATTTATCGCGTCTCTACGCAGGTTTATGTTGGGTTGTGCAAAGCCGCATCAATATTACTTGTGAGCGTGAATATAATCGACGAAGTAAAATTTAGGTTCTAGCCATAATTTTAGTCCTGCGTAAGCTCCTAAACCCAAAAGTGCCACAATTATCAGGGGGATACCGAATGTCTGTCGAGAAGCATCTGGAAGCACTGAAACAATTGATACTGAAATTGCAAAGTAGGCTAAAAGAAAAATTTGTAAACGTTGGATATTTTTTAAGGCGCCTCTACAGCTACTACAATTTTGAGTATGTTGCGTATAACGATTGAGAATTTCTTGCCGATTAATATTAATACTCGTATTTTCCAATGGTTTGATTCCGACTTGCTCCCAAGGTAATTTGCCTTGACAATAATTATCAAACCAATTACGAAATTCTATCACTAAGCGGTCTGCGCTGGTTGGCATTTTGTAAGCACTTTTCCAACTTTCAGGATTCTGCTTTAGTAAATACTCTTGAGTTTGTAAAAGCACCATATCACCGTCCAGAATTTGGTTGCGTTCCGTAATATGGTTCCACCAGCGAGGTGTAATTTTGTGAAGCGTTGGAGCAAAATTTCGTGCAAATAAAGCGACAATGCGCGACTTACCAGGACTAACAGGAATACAGTAAGTTATTAACCCTAATTGTTTGCCTTCACCAAACGGAATTGCATATTCTAACCGACAAGGCGCCTCAAATGTAATTTTAGTCTTAAAACCGCTTTCAAGAGTCGCCTCAATTAAGTCAGGCGTACTAGTAGCAATTTTGATTGGAACAGGAACAGCTTTGTCGCGGTTTCCTTGCACACCATGATGAGCAAAAGGTACATGACTAGGGTCTGCAACATTTTCGATTAAAGTTTGCCAATCATATTCCAAATCGCGCACCATTGAACTCCAAAAGAAGCCCTTGCTCGTGTCAGCATAAGGCGATATTGGTAATGGAGTATTATCTGCCAACTCTCTATTATTTGCATCAAGCCATACCCAAAGTAAATCGGTTGCTTGACGAACTGGTAAAGATACAACACAAAAATTGTCTTTATTTTTACTAACTATATCAGTATTTTCTTCTTGAGGAATATTAGTGCAAATGCCATGCTCATCAAATTGCCAACCGTGGTAACTGCACATTAAGTTCCCAGTTTTATCATCAATTCTACCTTCACTTAAAGGCGCCAGACGGTGAGGACATTGGTCTAAAAACACCTGGTATGTATCAGATGCTTTAGGTTTCCAAATTACAAGTCGAATACCTAGAACAGTAACAGGAGTAGGGCATTTAGAGTCTAAGTCTTCGACTGGAGTTAATGGATACCAGTGCTGAAAAAAGTTAAATTCTGATGACATTGCTTACACCGACTCTTTAATTATGAATATTAGAAACAGTTATAAAAGTTAACACATTATTAATATACTATTCAAATTCAGCGATGAAATGGTTTATATTTATCCAAATCATCAAAACTATAAAATTGCATTCTGCTATTTACTTGCCACAATAGTAAAAAGAGTGTTTATTTGAGCTTTATAAAATGACTGTGCAAAAACAAACCAGGATGAGCCGTATCTCGTCTTGCAATTGGTCAGTTGAAGAATTACCAGGGTTAAGCGAACAAGATAAATTACAACTACAAAACTGTGGAATACACAGTACAAGAGAACTTGTAAAAGAAGGTAAAACCTTGCAAACGAGGACAGAGCTAGCAAGCAAACTACAAATGCATCTAACTTATATAAACAAGTGGATAGCTTTAGCTGACTTAGCACGTGTACCAAGCATTGGAACACAGTACTGCGGGTTACTGCTTCATGCAGGTGTTGGTTCGGTAGTACAGTTAGCACAAATACCCACACCCCGTCTTCATAAACAAATTTTGCGGTTACAGGTAGCTACCATGCAACGAAGTGATTTATGTCCTGCTGTTGATATAGTCCAACAATGGATTCAAGAAGCAAAAGTAGTGCAGAGTGAAAAGTGCTGAAGATTCAGCACTAAATTATTTATTTTGCCAGTACACCATTTAAGAAAATGTCAGCTAAACCTTCAGCCATTGATTGCATTTCTTGAGGTGAGGCATTAGGTGATGCAATTGTTTCGTTTGAGAAGCCTGCAACTGCAAACATTCCCAGAAATACCT
The DNA here is from genome assembly GCF_000331305.1 of Calothrix sp. PCC 7103. GTDB lineage: Bacteria > Cyanobacteriota > Cyanobacteriia > Cyanobacteriales > Nostocaceae > Dulcicalothrix. The sequence continues at coordinate 5,614,619 of NZ_KB217478.1, forward strand.
TCGCAACTAAATTGGCATCCATCTTGCGATAGATTCCTTTATCCATTGCTTCTTGAAAAAATGCTTCAGCAACACCAGTCATTTTCTCAATGACTTCTTGCTGAATTCTTTCGCGTAAGTCAGGATGAAATTGTGCCTCCATAAAGCAAACTCGCATCATGTCAGCATTCTTACGCATGTTCCACATTCGACGCTTCATGACTTGAGCCACAGCTTTGTAGCTACCCATTTCGCTCAACTCGGTTAGTAAATCAGTAAGAATTTCTACCCATCCTTGGGTTGCGACTTCGACTAAAATAGCTTTTTTATTGGAAAAATGACGAAATAAGGTTCCTTCTGCAACTCCTGCGGACTGCGCTAAGTCGCGCGTTGTGGTACCGTCGAAACCTTGGGCAGCAAACAAACGTTGCGCTGCTTGTAAAATACGATCACGAGTTTGTGCTTCAGAAGATGGGGGGGAATTGAACACGCGCATAGAAGTTATCGTAATATTTTCGGAACTGGATGTGTAGCATTATTGTCTAACGATAAAAAGCGAAAGCCGAGAAAGCTTAATACAAGATTAAGGCTCTAGCTGTGCAAAACGTGATTTTCGTAAGGAGGTTTTCATTTTTTGATGAGTAATAACGCAGTAATGCAATTGCAAATTGGTTTAATGTCTTAACGATTAGAGAACAGTTATGAACCGAATAAATGGCTTCCGGCTAAATATGAGTTTTCAGAAGGCGCTTATTATTAATGGGATATTCGCAAGGATAAACCAATTATTGAAGCAGCGACAGCAGTTACTGTTAATTTTTGTAACTGTCATCTTTTTTTCCTGGGGATTTTTACCCGAAATTGCCCTTGCCAAAACGGCGCCACCAAAAGGTGCAAATTCAGCTTCAATTCAGCCATATTTAGACCGGGTAGTTAAAAACCTTACCGAGTTTCGTCTCGACAATGGCTTGAAGTTTATTGTTTTGGAGCGTCATCAGGCGCCTGTAGTTTCATTTCTAACTTATGCTGATGTCGGTGGTGTCGATGAACCAAATGGACAAACTGGTGTAGCACACTTTTTAGAACACTTGGCATTTAAAGGCACAACACGTATTGGTACAATCGACTACAAAGCCGAAAAACCGCTACTTGATAAATTAGAACAGCTAGACTCACAAATCCGTGCGGCAAAAGCTGCGAAAAAAACGGATGAGGTGGAAAAACTACAAGCACAGTTCAACTCTGTAGAGTCACAAGCAGTTAAACTCGTTAAGCAAAACGAATTAGGGCAAATAGTTGAACAAGCAGGTGGAGTTGGTTTAAATGCCAATACCTCTACCGAAGCAACTCGTTATTTATACAGCTTTCCTGCAAATAAATTAGAGTTGTGGATGTCGTTAGAGTCAGAAAGATTTTTAGAACCTGTACTCGGTCGCGAATTTTACAAGGAGAAACAGGTAATTTTAGAAGAACGTCGGTTACGGGTAGAGAATTCACCTATCGGGTTAATGATAGAGAAATTCGTTGACGCAGCGTATAAGGTTCATCCTTATCGGCGCCCTGTAATTGGTTATGACGAAGATATTCGCAATTTAACACCTGCTAATATTAGAGATTTCTTTGCAACATATTATGTGCCAAGTAATTTGACAATAGCTGTGGTTGGTGATGTTAACCCAGCACAGGTAAAACAACTTGCACAAATTTACTTTGGACGCTATAAGTCTAGCCCTAAACCAAAGTCTAAAATTGCTGCTGAACCGAAACAAAGCCAAACACGCGAAGTAACAGTCAATTTCCCCTCACAACCTTGGTATTTAGAAGGATATCATCGTCCAGCTATTACGCACCCTGATGAAGCGGTATATAACATTATTGGCAGGTTGTTAAGTGATGGACGCACTTCAAGGTTGTATAAATCTTTGGTTGAGGAGAAAAGGTTAGCGCTTGCGGCACAAGGTTTTAGCGGTTTCCCTGGCGATAAATACCCAAATTTGATGTTATTTTACGCGCTTACTGCTCCTGGACGTTCGGTTGATGAGGTTGCGACTTCGTTAAGGGCAGAAATTGAGCGTTTGAAAACTGAACCTGTAACTGAAGCTGAGTTAAAGCGGGTGAAAACTCAAGCGCGTGCTGAGTTGATAGAGGCGCTTGATTCTAATATGGGTATGGCGCAACAGTTGTTGGAGTATGAGGTCAAGACTGGTTCGTGGCGAAATTTGTTTAAACAGTTGGGACGGTTGGAAGCTGTAGGTGCTAGGGATGTGCAGAGAGTTGCGAGAGCTACTTTTACACCGCAGAACCGAACTATTGGTAAGTTGTTACCAAAAAGTTAGTAGGAAGAAAACGAACCGCAAAGTACGCAAAGGACGCAAAGGAAGATGAGGTTGAAGAAGAGTTTTGTTTATACGTTGGTTTTGACTTTTAGCTTTTTGCTTTTGACTTTTAATTATTCTTGGGCAGCGAGTGGAGAGGCGAAGCATTATACTGATTTGCAGTTACCACCGTTGCCGGAGGTGAAGTTACCAAAGTATGAGCGGTATGTTTTGAGTAATGGCATGGTTGTTTATTTGATGGAAGACCATGAGTTACCTTTAGTTAGTGGGACTGCGGCAATTAGAACTGGGGATAGGTTTGAACCAGCAGAAAAGGTTGGGTTAGCTCAATTTGTTGGCACTGTGATGCGAACAGGGGGGACGAAAGAACATACTCCTGACCAGCTTAACGAACTACTCGAAGCGCGTGCTGCTCAGGTAGAAACGGGTATTGGTGAGAGTATGGGAACTGCTAATTTCCAAAGTTTGAGCGAAGATTTAGAATCTGTGTTTGGGTTATATGCTGAGGTGTTGCGAACTCCTGTTTTTGCTCCTGAAAAGTTAGAGTTAGCAAAAACTCAAGAAAGTGGTAGTATTTCTCGTCGTAATGATAGCCCAGATGAAATTGCCCAACGCGAGTTTAAGAAGATAGTTTACGGTAAAACTAGTCCTTACGCGCGCATTACAGAGTTTACAACGCTGTCTAATATTACTCGTGATGATTTAGTAAAGTTTTATAACTCTTACTTTTATCCCAATAATATGATTTTGGGTATTGCTGGAGATTTTAATTCGCAAAAAATGAAATCGTTAATCCAAGCAAAATTTGGCGATTGGAAACCTAGCCCAACACCTATTAAACCTCAATTACCTGAAGTTAACCAAGCAAGTACTGGTGGTGTATACTTTGTTAACCAGCCACAGTTAACACAAAGTAATGTTTTAATTGGCCATTTAGGTGGACAATTTAATAGTCCTGATTATGCAGCATTAGATGTACTCAACGGAGTTTTAAATGGATTTGGTGGGCGCCTTTTTAACGAAGTACGTTCGCGCCAAGGTTTAGCATATTCTGTATACGGATACTGGAATCCTAAATTTGATTTTCCGGGAATGTTTATCGCTGGAGGACAAACTCGTAGTGATGCAACAGTACAATTTGTCAAAGCTATCCAAGCAGAAATAAAACGCTTACAAAGCGAACCAGTGACAGCGAACGAATTAGCATTTGCCAAAGATTCGACGCTCAACTCATTTGTATTTAACTTTCAAGACCCAGCGCAAACTCTATCGCGCTTAATTCGATACGAATACTACGGATATCCTGCCGACTTTCTATTTACTTACCGTAAACAAGTAGAAGCAACAACAATTGCGGATGTCCAAAAAGTCGCACAAAAATATCTCAAACCAGATAATTTAGTCACACTTGTAGTAGGAAACCAAACAGCAATTAACCCTCCACTATCACAATTAGCTACCAAAGTAACACCTATTGATGTAACAATACCTAGCCCAACAGCAAGAACACAAAGTTAGCAACAAATAGACCGGATGTAACGGATGGTTTATCTGTTGATCCGTTACATCCGTTTTGTCCGTTGCAAAATATCTCCAAACCACTGAAGAAATCTGGCGCCCAAAGCGTCGAGTGAAAATTCTGTCTCAGCTTGTTTTCTACATTCATAACGGTCGATACTATCTAAACGTTTAACAGCGTCTATTAAACCTGTTACACTATCAGGCTCTACTAAAAAACCTGTTTTGCCATCTTTGACTATTTCCGCAGGGCCACCACGCGCGTAAGATATTACCGGAACACCACATGCAAGCGCTTCTATTGCTACATTACCAAACGCTTCTACCCACCTTGGCGCCATTAATAAACCTTTGCACTCACGCACAAGAAGCTGCATTTTATCAGTTGATAGAAATCCTAAATACTCAATAGGCGCCCCTTGATAATCGTTTATAATTTTTTGCCAGTATGCTTCATCTTGAATTTTACCCATTATTTTTAACGGTATATTCGTCTGTGCTGCTACTGCTACCGCATCTTCTAAACCCTTTTCAGGTGAAATTCTTCCTAAAATTGCCAATTGTTCTTTGGGTTCGGCGCAAAATTGATATAGCGATAAATCAATACCACTGCTTAAGTAATATAACGGAGGAGTTAATGAAGGAAAAGTGGCGCCTTGCGAAGGAGTGTAAAATCCAATTGTGCCAGGATATAAGTTGGAGATTTGAGCAATAACTTTATCGAGAGCATTACTAAGCGAACCCATACTAACAAAGTGAGCTATCGGAGTTTGAAAAAACGGTGTGAGGTAAAATGGCAACCAATCGTAAGCAAAATTTACAATTAAGTCATACTCGTTTTGAACTGAGCGTGCGTATTCCCACATATTCGCCAATAGCGAGTTATCAGGCATAGTTATAGGGGTATCACGTTCTTGAATTTGAGCAATAATCTGTAAATTGCCAGTAATTTCAACTATATTGAAAATATCTCGATTCCACAACGAACCAGAGGGAGCAACAATTTGCAGTGTATGACCTTGCTCTATAAAGTATTTAGCAATGTTGTATAAACTTAGTTCAACACCTCCACCCAGTCCAGTTCCAAGTCCTCCGACTGGGGTTGAGACGAAAAGTAACTTCAAACGCTTGGGTAATGGTGATATATTCTGCATGGTACTTGAAACATCAAGGTAAAATTTCATTTTATGACGAAACGATTCGGAATTAACTTGGTATGGGCGCCGTTGTTAGGGTTGTTATTCTCTACAAGCGCAAAAGCTGATTTTAAAGGTAGTCTTAATGTTGAAATCGACGGTTTGAGAAATAACGCAGGTCAAGTTTGTATCACTCTTTTTGGCAGCAGCAAAGGATTTCCAAGTGAGGGAAAAAAAGCTCTACAAGATAAATGCTTCAAAATTACAGAAATTCCCTTAAATATTAAATTTAACCAACTAAAAGCAGGTAGTTACGCTGTTGTTTTATTGCACGATGAAAATGGCACTAAAACTATGGAAATGGACAGCTTAGGAATGCCACGTGAAGGTTTTGGATTTTCTCAAAACCCAGAAATTACAAATCGGGCGCCGAAATTTAGCGAATCAGCATTCTTTATTGCAGGTCCTGAAACTAATATCAAAATCAATATAAAATATATGTCAGGATTTTAATTTATTTCACAATTACGTAGAGACGCGATTTAATCGCGTCTCTAACAACGAATTTATATGAAACGCTAATAATTCTGATGAACATTAACTTAAGTAACCATCCAATCTGGCAAGAATTTACAGAAATACTTAATAAAATTGATTTAGATGCACTTGTTGCAAACCATCTGAAAGCTTGCAATTATAAAGTGATTGGATACCAAGATGAGAATGATTTTTATGAGGAAATTGAATTTATTACCCCAATTGAAGCAGAGTTTATCAGTGGTTCCTTAAATTCTTCAAACTCATTTGAGAATCGAACTGAAATAATGTCATCATTCGGCATCAATTCTACTCCACAGTTCGCTGATTGGTCTAGTTTGACCAGCTTTTGCTTGCTGAAATCCTCTTTTTAAAGAAGCTTTAACATCCTCTATAGGCGTATCATCGGGATCATTTTCTTCTTGTTCTGTAAACAATACTATAACTCGTACTCGATTCGAGTTATTTTCTGTTTGAATGGGTTCATCCAAAATTAGGTTTCCGTTTTGGTCAATGCTGGCATTTACTTCAACAGCTTTCATATAAAGTAGGCGCCTCTATTTTCCAATATTTTAGCTTGTGAAAAGTTAAAATTATTCTTCTGGCGAAGTATCTGGCGCCAGCGAGCGAATTCGATTCATTTGTGATAGTGCGTACTTTGCTGTTGCTTGTACATTCGCGTCGTTATCGTGGGTAGCGTGATATAACATTTGACTTATTTGTGTCATCATGTCGTACACGCGCGTTAAATCACGAATTGCGTTTTGTCGAACTTCTGGACTTTCATCTTGGAGTGACATTGCTAACGCGCGGTTCATTGGTTTAAGGGTACGAGTACCAATTTCAGATAAAGCTGCTAATATCAAGCTGCGCTGTTGCGAGTCAGCGTCTATCATTATATCTACGAGCGGTTGAATTGCGCGTGAGTCTCCTTGCTGTCCTAAATCCCAAATTGCTTTGCGCCGTTTGTTTGGGTCGGTACTACGAAGGTCTTTAACTAATTCGTCAACAATGTTAACTTTGGCAAGACGAGAAGTTGTTTCTGGCGCCAGTAATTCGCTTGAAGTTACATTTTTGTCATACAAATCGTTATGTAAACCATTTTGCGGTTCTGGCTCAACTGTTGACTCAATAACTGGCTCAAAATCTTGGATAATTGTTTGTTTTTGTGGTGGTAAAGCCATTACCTTGGGTTCTTGTGGCTCGATATGGCTTAAATCTTTGTATGTTGTCACTCCTTCACCATAGTCTGTACTTAAGACTTCTGAGTTTATAACTTTGAAACCACCTATATCTGGTTTTGGTGGGCTGAATTTTCGTAATAAGTAAGCAATGGCGCCAGTTGTTCCTACTAACCCCAATCCAACTAGTGCCCACCAAAATATACCTCTTCCACCCTCCGAAGGCGCCTTGGTAGTTGCAGTTGGACTAGCTGTTGGTGTCGGTTGCGTTTTCTGTAAAACGGCAGCATCGAGTTTTGCACGAGTCGTGGCGCCGAAAATACCATCTGCTGTTAAATTATTGTCTGCTTGAAACCTTGATACTGCTATCCGCGTACTAACACCATAATCGCCATCTATGTCATCAGTATATAACCCTAACTCTTTGAGTTTGGTTTGCAATGCTTTAACTTCCGCACCTGAATTACCAGGTCTTAATAAACGCTGGTTACTTGTTTCAGCATTTGTGCTGCTTGTTGAATTCGTTGGTGTTGCTTGTGCTAATTTGACAGCATCAGGCAGCTTTTGATTTGATAGGGCAATTTGACTTGTGCTAAACCCAGCAAGCAAACAGCTAGTAATCAGTATGGAAGAACCGCATAGCCTCATATCAGAAAGTTTGAGTCAGTACATGTATTGTAAATTACCGATTAATACGATAACTTCATTTGTAAGTAAATGTTAACTTTTATCTTGACAGAAAAATTTTATTGGCGCCTTGAATCAAATAAATCATCAGATTTATGATTTCGGAACCTAAAATCGCCCGTGCGTAATTAAGATATCACCCCAACTCAGTAGCTACACTCAAGAACGCATTGCTTCCGACTCTGTATGCTTTACAGGCACGGTTAAAGTAGTTTGTTGCGGTGCGCTTATTTCCTTAACGGGGATTTTTGTTTTGGTGAGCGCTAGGGTATCACGTTGGTTAATCAGGTAAATACTAATTAACGTTAAACCGACACCTGTCCATTGTATAGAGTTTAAAACTTCTCCGAGCAATAAATTACCGAAACATAAGGCAAATACTGGCGTTAGAAAAGTTAACGAACTCAAAGATGTCAAATTACCGCTTGAAGCAAAATAGAAAAACAAAGCGTATGCGATTGCACTTCCAAAAACTGTGGCGTAACTGAGCGCTATCCAATCAGAACTTACTAAGTTAGACCATTGGTGTGTTTCAGTAACCGCAGAAATTCCCCATAATGGCAAGCCACCTATAATCATATGCCATCCAGTTGCCATTACTGGGTCTGCATGTTTTGTGACGTACCTAATCAAAACTGTTCCCGCTGCCATTGATAAAGCAGCTAGCAGCATCAACCATTCTCCACTTTCAAACAGTGAGTAAGGTGATAGTAACAATGATGTCGGCTCAAAAGTAACGTCACTTGAAATTAAGCTCAGAATTAATTGCTCAGGTAAGCCTATAAAACTAATACCCGCAACACCTAGACTTAAGCCCAACCATCCCCACAGTCCTATACGTTCTTTGAATAGCCATAGTGACATCAGCGCAACTGCCAAGGGTTGTGAGTCAATCATCACCGAACCTAAGCCAGCGCCTGTACGTACTAATCCTTGAGCGAGGAATCCTTGAAACATCGCTCCATCTATCAAGGCAAATAGCGTAATCCATAACCAGGCTTTTGTAGAGCGTGGTTGAGGTTTACCCATTAGGGTGCCTGCAATTAAAATCATTACACCTGCTGGTATTATTCGTACCCCAGCCATAAACATCGGCGTAGTATGGTCAATTACACCTTTCATTGCCACCATAGCCGTTCCCCAGAGGAAAAACGGCGCAATTAAAAGTATTGGAGCTAGGGGAAGGCGTGATGCACGCTCGTTCAGTTGCATGGGATTGGCAAAGCCTTTATTTTAACGACGCATAATGATTGCTTTACCTAATTTTACCTAAACATTGCGATTTGTGAAGAATTTGTACGTAGCACAGGCATCCTTGCCTGTGATGTCTTGCCTCATTTCGGGAACTATATCTATCATGTGTGACTTTACCTAGAAATCAATGAACATAGAAAGAGACAACAGATTGGACGCATTAAAAGCAATAAGTATTATTTTTGTCTTAATTTGGCACTTACGCCCTATTAGCTTTTTTATCAATAACGATACGCATGTAATGATTGTGGTTATTGCTCGAATAGTTCGAGATTTGGAACTACAGATATCTTTATTAGCAGTTCCTCTATTTTTCCTGGTTTCCCTTTACTTATTTTTTATCAAAAAGCCAGATAAAAAATATCTAAATATTAGATTAATTAAGCTTTTTAAATTATTCACATTCTGGTCTACATTTCATAATATTTTTGTGTTTGCCATCACCAGAGAAGTTCCTGATTTTTCTTGGGATATTATTACAGGCTTAAAGCCCAGCTTACCCTTTGCTGGCGATTCTGTATTTTATTTTTTATTTTTTATTTAATTTAATGGTATTAACTATAATTAGCTTTTTGTTTTTTCAAATTCATTCAAAAAAAATTATTAAATTATTATCGTCTGTAACTATTATATTTTATTTGTTGTACTTTGAGACTGTTAGTATAGCGAATTCTAGTATTCCCTATCATTGGCTATCAAATTTTATTGTTTATATCCCAATAGCTTTTTACGTTGCTAATTACTCACTCCCGGTTCGCTCATTTTTTTTTGGAGTTCGAGAAATTGCCGAAAAGCAGGCAATCTATGTGCCGTAATGGTTTTAGCGATTTCCCTAAATTTACCTTGAACTACCACCCTGCTATAAAAACTCTATTTTTATGTGATTTCATCAAGTTAGGGTTAGAGTATATTTGAATCATAGGCTGGAACCCTTATTAAATCGTTCGGCTTTTTTCTAACTCAATTTCAAATGGGCGAACCGTGAGTACTCAGATAAAGTATTAAAATTTAGATTCTATTATTTAGTGGCATACATTTTATTTTCACTTCATGATATATATTTACGTAGCTATGGTTATAACCAAAGTATTTATGGAAGAATTTCGATAGTATGCGGCGCCTTAACTTTGTTCTGCTATGTTTACACTCTCAAAATTCCAGAAAATTGGTACGTACAAAAATTATCTCAATACTCACTGGGATTATTTGCAATACATAAATATTGGCAATCTTTGCTATTTTTCTTAGTTCAACATTATCAAATAAGTTTACTTCCAAGTCTAGTTCCTTTAAATATAATGTTTCCTTTAATGGGCGCCTTGGTTGTCTCGTTAACTATAGTATCTATTTATTTGTTAAAGTCAACTAGTTTGAAGCAGTTTATAGGTTAGCACAGGCATAGAAAGCCTGTGCTACAGTTAAAACTGGATTGGTAGTAATACACCGACACCAAATGTAGTTTCGTTGTCAGCGCGAACTCTGAGACTATCAAAAGGATTGGAACCGAGGCGATTTGTGAAGTATGCTTCTAATTCTAGACCGTTGATGATATTACCTAAAAGCGAAGATGGATTCCAACGTAAACCTACTGTCCAAGGAATAATTGATTCACGCTGGTTGCTAATAAAAGCGTTACCGTTATTTTTGAGATTTATACCAACTTCGGCAATTGCATTTAAGTCTTTTGATAAAGGAACGGAACCCCCAAAGTTAAATCCTGCCATTTCCCATCCATCACGCTGTATAAAACCTAAAGTTGGGGTTAACCAAACTGCACTTCCTCCCTGAAATTGGTAGTGCATGGGAGCAGAGATACTATAAACAAATAACTCTCCTTCTCTTTCATTACTGAAAGCAAATCCACCTTTCTTTAAACCTAACTGCTTAAATCGGTTACGATTATTATTTACAAAGTTTGTTAAAACGTTATTCGAGCGTGCCATTGTGCCTGCCAAACTTAATGTAAATGGGTTGCCTGACTCTTGATGCATAAGACGAACTTTTGTGCTAAAGCCAAATTGCGACTCATCGACAGTACCGGGAATACCACTTAAAAAAGAACCAATTTCTAAATCATCTAACAACCCGTAACGAATGTTGGGTAAAAGTCCTTGCCCACCGACTTGAAAAGTTGTTAATAATTGATTTTTGCGAACTGTACCACCATCTAAAAATCCAAATCCTGCATATGAAGAAGGTGCTGGTTGCTGTGTGGCGCCAAAATGGTCAGGATAGCTACGGTTGGCATTTGTAACCCCTGGTAAATAATTAACGCCAAGTCCTATAGCGGTATATTCTCTGTCAGCGATTAAAGATAAGGCGCCTGTGTTACCTAAACTATTAGAAACAAATAAGTCTGTAGAAAGTCGAGGATTAATCACATACCTTAAACCTGCATTATAAGCAATAGTTTTCGTTGCTAATCCAGTGTCTCGGTTGATGGTGTTGTTTCCGGAAAATGGCACAAAAGCATCACCCCAAATTATGAAGCGATTACTCAATTTATAACTGATACCAGATGCCAAACCAAATGTAGTTCCAAAACCTGAGTTAGAATTAGGAAGTTTGTTTAAATATAAAGCATTATCTTCTGGTAAAAAAGCAACCTTGGGAGAAAGGGTAAATTGCCACTGGTCGTTTGGTGTGATTGTATAAGGCAGTTCTAGAGAAAAAACTGTTTGTTTATTGAGTCCTGCGACAGAAAGACCAGCATTATCACTAAATCTATATGGACGACCTCCACCTGCTCTTGAAAGTGCAACTACACCACTAAGAGCTTGTGTACCCTTGTGATTCTGCCAAATTCGTTGTTTTGCTTGCAGCGTAGTTTCTTGAAAAAAGTTAGTAGTACTTTCTTAATTAATTCGTTGAACACTAAATTTACCCTGACGAACAGGTCCGGAATTATCAATTGTTTGTACATCTAGAGTCAATTCTAAATTATCGTTAACACCCCAGCTAACACCAATAGTTGGTTGGTCTGTCAAACCATCTTTAGCTGCACTTCCAGTTTGGATAAAGCGACGGTTGCGGATAGTTGTTAAAATTTCACTGCCTCGTAGGTGTTCTGCTGTTGTTAAAACGGGGCGCCGACTTGGTATAATCGCAAGCTGAGTATTTACAATTGGCGCCGAATCTACCATTGAATTTACTATTTTGAGTAAATGATTAGACTCAGCCAGCAATGTAACTTTATAAAATTGGTTATCTTGCTGCCAAATAATTTGCGAATCTGGTAGTTCCCTTTGTCCTTGACCTTTGAATAAATATCCCTGAAGATTATTAGCTATAGTTATTGGTTTGGCAATATTTTGAAATTGTTTAAATTCTTGCAAAGCTTCATCCGAGCTTGTATTGGCTACACTGAAACTACCAATCAAGCAACTATACTGCTGCTGTTCACAATCATAAATATAAACGGTTGAACGAGATTGAGAAGTGCTAAATACTTCAACCGTATAATTTTTTGTATTATTGCTTAGTAATGTCCCGGTTGGTAAACGCATTCTCAAACCAGACGGTAAATTCTGTTTTATTTTTTCAATATGAGTAGCAAAAATGTCGGGATTTGAAGAAGAATTAGATGTAAGATTAGAAACATTTACAGTAGACTTAGGGTCTACTTGATTCAGGTAAGAATTATTTTGAGTGTGGTTTATTTCTGGAGCAGCAAAAGCTAACAAACTATAGGCAGCCAAATTTAACATCGACATTAAATTAACCTCGCGTTATCTTGAATATTGCTTTAACAACGTAACCAGATAGAATGCGCGACAAAAGCATATATTCTCGCTTTTAATATCAAGCGAGATTGAATAAAAAGTATTTACAGCTACTTTGAAAAGTATGTTGATATACTCAAATGCTATCGGTACACCCTTAATAACTTAGAGTCTACTATTATTTCCTGTAATGGATTAATTTAATATGTATCAATGCGTGAAAATAAGTCTTTAAATTTACTCAATTGGAAGAAAAATATATATTTAATCAAATGATAGTTAAATTAATTTTGTATCAATTTGAGCTTGATATTTTGTGGGATGGGCGGGCATTCCTGCCCCCTCCACAAGAGAAATTTACAAGAAGCTTAACTAACTGTAACTACAGTTGGTTCCAAAATGGCGGAAACTTTGAGATTAAACTCTTGCTCAAACACTTCTTTGTTGTAATCTAAGCTCCAAAGTTCGAGCGCACAATCATCGCTAGGGTTTGATGGATGAATTCTTAACTTAAAAAGCTTTTCTTGTTGGTTGTAGTCGCAATGAACGCGCGATACTGCACCAATTTGTCTGCGGTCAAGGGCAGTTGCTAGACGCAATATAGCACTTAACTGCAAAACCATTAAACGATGCTCTTTATTTACCAAAATGCGGTAGTTTTCATGCTTTTTCTTTGGTGGAGATTTTCGGTGATAGCGCGCTATATTGGCGATAATTTCAATTTCAGTTTCGCTATAACCCAGTAATTCGCTGTTGCGAACTAAGTAGTAAGAGTGTTTATGGTGGGCAGAATGGCTAACGTAGTGACCACAATTATGCAAAATTGCTGCTGACCAAAGTAGCTGACGTGTTCCGTTATCCCAGTTGTGTAAAATAGCTTTTGTTTGGTCGAATATACTTGTCGCAAAGTTTGCTACACGCTCGCTATGAGACAAATTAACGTGATACTTCTTGGCTGTTTTGAGGACGCTACGTTGACGTACCGAACCTTGGTAGCGCAAACGGTCTTCTATTAAACCGTGAGTCAGCATCCAGTCAACAATTACACCTTCACGCAAGGAACGTTCACAAACAGTAATGGCTTCACACCCTAGCAGTGTCATTGCTTCCTGCAAAATAACTGCTCCTGCGAGTATAACTTCTGAACGCTTTTCTGGCATTCCCGGAACTGTTGCCCGCTCGACGTTGCTCATAGTTTGTAAACGAGTTACTAACTCACGTAAGTCTCGCAATGGAAACTGATAACCGTTTAGCGTTGAAGGAATAAAACCTAAATGTTCGCGCGCATGAATTGCTGCTAGTGTCTCGATAGTTCCCGCTGTCCCTACTAAACGTGGAGACTCACCTAGTCGTAAGTCTGCTCGTACTTCTTCTACCGAACGTTCGAGCATTCCTCTTGAATATGCTTGGAGGTAGTCAAACTCTGCTCTAGAAATTGGGTCAGTGGTAATTAGTTCACTTGTTAAACGCACGGCGCCTATTTTTGTACTAGTAAGAACTCGTTCTTCGTGGCTATCACCCAAAATAATCTCGGTAGAACCGCCACCAATATCGATTATCATGTGGGGCTGGTTGTTAAATTCCATTCCCGACAGCACACCCAAATAAATTCGTCGCGCTTCTTCAGTACCGGATATTAAATCAACCTCTAATCCTAACTCAGTTTCGATTTGGTGTAAAAAATCTCTACCGTTAGGCGCCTCACGTACAGCAGAAGTCGCCACAGCTATAATAGTTTCGGCGTTGAAGGTTTTCGCGACATCCTGAAACCTCCGCAGTGCAGCAATTGCCCGCTTCATAACTTCAGGCTTTAAATTACCTGTCTCTAAATCTCGGTCACCAAGTCGAACTGTTTCTTTTTCTCTAGCAATAATGCTAAATGCTGGTAATGTCGGTTCAATCCGTACAATTACCATGTGCAATGAATTTGTTCCCAAATCAATTGCAGCAATTATCCGTTGTAGGTCAGTTGTTGTTAATCCAACTGAAAAGCTAGCCGACGTAACTGTATCCACCATTTTTAGTTATCTCTATGAACGAACCGCAAGCTTTAAACCAACAAAATATGACATCCACTTAGCTGCTTACCATCAACACAACAAATTAAATGTATTTAAAAGGTCATTGCTGATGAATCATCTTAATCAATAGCAAAAAAAGTTATCCTATAAATGTGAAGATGTATTAAATATTGTTTGCAAATCATTTTTCCTGTTCATGCTAAAGTCGCTCGAAAACCACCAAAACACGGCTATTGCCGTAATTCAGCTTTTGAGGTGGCACAAGCCCGAAGGAAGATTAATCTTAATGATTCCTGCCTTATGGGCTGTATTCCTAGCAGCAGCGGGAAAACCTCCATTACCTTTAGTTGGCATCATTGTGCTTGGCACCCTTGCTACTAGTGCTGCTGGTTGTGTAATTAATGATTTATGGGATAGAAACATTGACCCAGAAGTTGAGCGCACTAAAAACCGTCCTCTAGCTTCACGCGAACTTTCTGTAAAAGTTGGTATCGCTGTTGCTATTATTTCTTTTGTTTGTGCGGCAGGTCTGGCTTTTTATCTTAACCCGCTCTCATTTTGGTTATGTGTTGCTGCTGTTCCAGTTATTGTTCTTTACCCAGGCGCCAAAAGAGTATTTCCCGTTCCACAATTGGTACTATCCATTGCTTGGGGTTTTGCCGTTCTAATTAGCTGGAGCGCTGTTACAAAAAATATAATGCAGCCGACTTGGTTATTATGGGGCGCCACTGTACTATGGACTTTAGGGTTCGATACTGTATACGCGATGAGCGATAGAGAAGACGATAAACGCATTGGCGTAAATTCTAGCGCTTTGTTTTTCGGCGCCTATGCCCCCATTGCAATTGGTCTTTTTTACATTGGTACTGTTGCTCTGCTTGGCTGGTTAGGTTTTGCTATTCACCTTCATATTGCTTTCTGGTTAAGTATTGCACTTGCTGCACTAGGCTGGGCTTGGCAATTAATGCGTCTAAAAGATGACAGCCTCACTAGTATAGCATATGCTGAAATGTTTAAGCAAAATGTTTGGATAGGATTTATTTTGCTTGCAGGCATGATAGCTGGTAATTTGTTATGAAGAACGTGAGAAGGTAAATGTCAACTACAATTAAAGTAAATATTGACCAAATTAATACTTTGGACATTTCACCTGCTGTTGAGGTGATAGAACAAATAAGTTTAGGAAACGCAATTCTGTCAAACGAGCAGCAGCTAATTTTCAATATTGACTATCCAAGGGAAGACGGAGACCCACGCGAACTTTCAGAAATACCCGAAATTCGTTTATGGTTTGTTCGTTTAGATACACGTTATCCGTGGCTACCATTTTTTCTAAATTGGCAAGAAAAAGAATTTACTCGCTATGCGGCAATGTTAGTACCGCACCAATTCACAAAAGAAGGAATACAATACAACCCAGAAGCGCTAGAAATATTCTTGATGAGCAAGATTTTTATTTTAACCGACTGGCTAAAAAAACAAGAAATACCGCACCAATCTAGACTTAAAGCAATGGCGCAGTTATTAGGATATGACCTAGAAGATGGTCTATTTTCAATGTTTTAATCGATGTAGAGATGCGTTCACGTAGTGTCCCGCAGGGAATAAATCGCGTCTCTACATTATTTAATTTATGCGACTTAAGGCACTATTAAAAGCATATTCAACAGCTTTTGATTCGCTTGGTAATAAAGCTTGCCAAATACGATAATCATTTAAATTTAAGATTAGATTGGCCATATCATCAATTTTAACATGTCTGAGAATTTCGTGCTGCATGTACTCAAATTCAACAGAGTTTCCACCTGCTTCTAATATAGATGTAGCAGCTTGAATAAATTTTTTCATAACCGCTTGCATATATTTTTCACCTGCGGTTTCGGTGAAAATTGGTGAGCTATGAAATACTTGATACTCTCTATATAATAAATTAGAAATTTTTCTACCTTCAGTATTATCCCAGCCTATGGGCAATTGAACATCAAGATATTTACCTTCTTGATAGCGATACTCAAGGTACTGATTGATGTTGATTGTTTCTTGAACGAGTTTATCACCTGCTAAAAGTTGATAGAGCGGCTTTAGACTTACGTCAATTCCAGAGTCTGGGAATACATTTTCTTGACCATCTGGACATTCATATAACATGTACGTCCATATTCCAGGATGCTCGACTTCCGATTTATCTGCCTGATAGAAGGTAACTGTACCATCTTCTTCACAATAATAATAAGCGTTATGAATATCATTAAGGCTACATCTACGTAATTTAATCCACTCCGTGATTTTTTTGAATATGCCAGTGATATGAAGTGGTTGGCTGTCAACTTGGATGTATCGTTTTCCGGTAATAACAAAGCTATGTAATTTAATCGCCATTATATTGTCCCCTTGAGAATATCAAATCTATCAGTAGACGCACGCCAATCACTTTTAATTTGGTCAATCAGCTATTCAACCCATACATCTCCTTTTAGGAGTATTCCAGATTATCTAATTATCTATCTAAAGATAGATGTCATTTAGATTCAATTTTAGTAGTCTGTCAATTGTTAAATGGTATACTTGACAAACTAGGGTTGAGAATAGAACCACAATGTTAATTTAGATAACAATGTGTAGAGACTGACTTTGTATTCGTCTCTAATTTCAGTCCTATATAGTGTTCCCAAACAGTTGCCGAAACTAACAGATTAATTAAAAAAATTTCTATTTTTTTGGCTGATGCAGATGGAACCCTTACGGTATAAGCTTTTTAAACTCAATACCAGTGCCATGTTTTACAATTACTACTTATGTAAGTAAGCTAAACAGGCGCCTTAATGCTATAAAGAGTTAATATACATGAACTCTCTAACAGGAAAGAAACCTATGAAGCTGATAACAACTTGATGCACTAACCTCAGAACCAAAACCTTCGTTGAAAGATTAATATATTACTTAGCTCTACTCTGGCTTGTACAGAGGGGTAAGACCACTCATTTTAATTTTTTAGGTATTATAAATTACAATCATTACAAACTTTCGATTTGCTATTGTAAAGTTACGCAACGCACTTGATTATGAGCATTAGAATATATTATGCTCAGTCAATTACCATACATAAAAGTTACTTTACTCGCAATCGAAGAATATTTGATACCCATATATAACTCTGTCAAAAAATAAATATAAACATACAGTTTCTATCCCTGAAAGTTTCTTTAATTTGTCAAATCACCCTAAGAACTTATTCGAGGCACCAGCATCAAATACAACTCGATATTCAATCAAATCTCGCCAACTAAGCTTTAATTAACCGAATTGAAAAACGCACTGTTAACTTAGTTTGTAACTTGATTAAAGAAAATTCAAGTACTCACAATATACTTTTTATTCAATATCAACAAATATCAGTCTTTAGGTATAGACTTATGTTTACTGAAGGAGTTGTAGTTAGCTTTATTTCTCTTCAAAAAACTAAATCATATCATGTCCGGTTGATTACCCATAATTACCACGTCACGTAGAGACGCGATTAATCGCGTCTCTACAATGATTTTATTATGGTTACGCTCCCGGACATGATATCAAATATTAAATCCAAAAAAAAATATTAAGAGAAGCCCACAAAATAATTGATCCAATGTTGTCATGCGCTCGTGTAGCGTAAGCGTAACGTAAAGCGTAGCTTTTCCCGTAGGGTAGCATCTTAAAGCAGAACTTGTGTACTTAAAGAGATTCTTCACTAGCCTACGGCAAATCCTCCGGATTACGTTCAGAATGACCGAAAAGCATTTTTTTTCGTGGAGTTCTCTAAACTGTTTGCTTAACTACAATAACCCAGTTTCTGGTTTTTAAAGAGATAAATATTTTAAATGACTAGAGGTTGTAAAGAAAAATATTAAATAATGTAATTTGTATCAAGGCAGACTAGTTTGCCTGCCTATAGAACTAATTAACCACCCCAGATTTTTTCTAAAACGGTTTGACTTGAAATATCCGCTATATTACCAGTGGGTGATTGAATGGCGAGGAATTTATCGTTTTTTGGTAACAGTTTGGTGCTGTTATTGGTGCCAAATAAGGCAACAGTGAAAGTTTGAACCGCGACGCTTAGGTGCATTGGATAGCTAGAGTTACATACCATTAAGTTTGCGCCTGCAATCATGGCAGCTAGTTTACCAATATTGTCAGGGACAGTAACCTTGAAATTTGGCGCCGCCTCTTTCAGGGTACGTATCAACTCTTCGCTTTCTGAGGTCGCAACAGCAATTAATGGCATATCAGGTTGTTTGAGTTGCCAATTTTGAATTATTTGCAACCAATTTTTCACTGGGTAAATATTATTCAATCCAGTTTCAGACGAAGACTCGGAGGTACCGTATAACAGTACGTACCCAGTATCTTTAATACCAAGGCGTTTTTGTTCATTCGTTGCCCATTCAATATCTGGCTTTGGAACGTTGAGTGCTAATTCTGGGCAAGGTGATTTAATACCCAAGCCTTGAACAAGTTCATGATATGTACTACTAAGGTACTGTTTAGCGTTCATAGGTATTTTATAAGTTAAAAACCCAGAACCTTTACTCTGGAAGCCAACGCGGGTAGGAATTCCGGTTAACCATAGCATTAGACCAACAGCCCAGCTTTGTTCAAGGGTAATTGCAACATCGTACTCACGGTCACGAATTGTACCAACTAAGTTACCCCAGTCAGCTAAACTATTACGGTCTTCAAAATCAAACGTTAACACTTCTGACACTGACTTACTTACCCGGTAAGCAGCCTTTGAACGGCTTGATGCAACGACATCGATTTGCGCGTCTGGATAATGGCGCCTAATTGTATCAATTGTCGGGAAAAAGAGAATTTGGTCTCCTATTCCACCTGAGACAAGGGCTACTACTCGCATAATTATTATTTAGGCTCTTAGGGCTACTCGCTAATCATTCTATTAGTTGTTTGCTGCTAATGGTAACTTCCGCAGCGATTAGGCATTATATTGAGTATTCTTGTTTTATTTGGATTTTATCAACTATGTATCTACTAATCCCTGCTGCGGGTATGGGTAAGCGGATGGGAAGCGACCGCAATAAACTTTTACTATCGCTTCTGGAGCGTCCTATTCTTGCTTGGACATTACTAGCGGCAGAAGCATCTGTGGAAATTAACTGGATTGGCATTATATCGCAGCCTACAGACTACGAAGCAATAAATACAATCCTGGAATCATTAAATTTGAGCAAATCAGTACAATTGATTCAAGGCGGCGCCACTCGTCAAGAATCTGTATACAATGGCTTAAAGGCTTTGCCACCAGAAGCACAACAAGTACTAATCCATGATGGTGCCAGATGTCTTGCGACTCCAGGTTTATTTGATAGATGTGCTTTTTCAGTACGTGAATGTGCTGGTTTAATCGCAGCAATAGCCGTAAAAGATACGATTAAAGTTGTTGATGAAAATGGGATAATTACTAGCACACCCGACCGTAAAAATTTATGGGCGGCGCAAACACCACAAGGGTTTGATGTTAAATTACTTCTTGAGTGTCATCAGTTGGGAGTTGAAAACGGCTGGGAAGTTACCGATGATGCGGCTTTATTCGAGAAATGCGGTTACAAAGTCAAAGTTGTAGCTGGGGAGGAAACCAATTTGAAAGTTACTACACCCCAAGACTTAGCCATCGCCGAATTTATACTAAACCAAAGAAAGATTAATCTTGGATAAATACCCTTGACGCTACTAGTATATAATGGTACAATCCGTGCCACTCACTTGTTATTTGTCTTGGAAGCCAATGAGTATAGCAGCGGCAAAAATCGAAGCAATTCTCTATTTAAAGGGTAGACCCTTGTCTATTGGCGAAATAGCCGAATATGCAGCATGTGACAGAATGACGGCAGAAGAGGGAGTTATCGAGTTAATTGATGAATATGCCCGTCGAGATACTGCTTTAGAAGTAGTTGAAACTTCAGGTGGTTACTGTTTACAAGTGCGTTCAGATTATCAAGACCTAGTGCAAACGCTAATTCCTGTAGAGTTGGGTGTAGGCGCCCTAAGGACTCTAGCAGCGATTGCACTTCATAGTCCAATTAAACAAAGCGATTTAATCAACGTGCGTGGTTCTGGAGCATATCAACATGTTCAAGAATTAGTTGAGCAAGGCTTTATTCGTAAACGTCGTAATAGCGATTCTCGATCGTACTCGCTACAAACAACTGCAAAATTTAACCAGTACTTCCAAATCGACCAACTTCCGCAGCCTTTTGTAGCACGACAAGAAGAGCGTCAGTTAGAATTAGAACTCTTACCACAAGCAGAAGCAAGTTAATAACTGCACACGCTTAAGTAGGGACACTTTCAATAGTGCCTTTCACACCTTGGAATGTGGCTTACCCTTAATGCTATGGTTTAGAGTAGAATTAGCAACTCAGCTAAAAAAAATAGCCAATGGTATTTGACCCTAACTTTTTAAATGACAACTTCGATGGCCGCACTTCGGAGCTTCCTTTTGAGAGCTTTGAGGAACATCCAAATCCGTTACTCAATTACCTCCAGCATCAATCGCCGGAAGTTCTAGCGCGCGTCGCCCAGTCTGTCAGTCCCGAAATTAAGCAAATCATATCGCAAAACGTCCAAGGCTTAGTAGGGATGCTGCCTCCCGACAACTTCAACGTACAAATTACAACCGACCGCGACAATTTAGCCGGACTGTTGGCATCGGCGATGATGACGGGATATTTTCTCCGCCAGATGGAACAGCGGATGCATTTAGACAATTTAAATAGCAGCCATTAATTCAAATTAATTAATGGCTTATCTAAGCGCACTTAAAATTCCCCTTCCGCAATTAGCGAAGCGGATAAGTTCCCGACTGGATTTTAAAAGCCTGAATTTTATCATTACGGTTGACTTCTATTTCTAGAATGTCGCCGACCGAGCTTGATTCTACGAGCTTTTGAACTTGAGCGGCTGTTCTTACGGATTTGCGATTAACCTTGACAATTAAATCGCCTACTTGAAGTCCGCCTTTCTGTGCTGGAGATTTTTCAGTAATTCCTTTAATCAGTATCCCCGTATCTCGCTTGATATTGAGGTTATTTTCTTGATTAATTTGCTGTTTTTTGTTTGGAGTTAAATCTACCATCTCAATTCCCAGAAAGGGATGCTCAACGCGCCCTTTCGTAAATAGTTCGCCAGCGATACGCGCAGCAGTTTCGATGGGAATAGCAAAGCCCAAACCTTGTGCATCAGCGCGAATTGCTGTATTTACACCAATTACCTCACCAGTAGAATTGAGAAGTGGGCCACCTGAGTTACCAGGGTTGATAGCAGCATCAGTTTGAATAAAACTGACTCGCTTTTCTGGCACACCAACTTGGGCGCTTGTACGGTCAGTTGCGCTAATAATACCAATAGTCACGGTATTATCTAAACCGAGTGGATTACCGATTGCAATTGCCCATTGTCCAGGAATTAAATTTTGTGAGTTACCTAGTTTTACCGTTGGTAGCTTAGAACCTTCAATTTTGACGGCTGCAACATCCGTAACCGAATCAACTCCTACAACTTTTCCCTCAAAAGTCCGACCATCTTTAAGCGTCACCTGCACTGTGTCGGTATCAGCAACTACATGAGCATTTGTAAGTAATTGACCATCTTGACTCAAAATAAAACCAGAACCAGTACCTCGTTCAATTCTTTCTTGGGGTACTGGTTGCTCATTTTCACCAAAAAACCGTTTTAATATGGGATTTTTGAATGCGTCCGAAATGGGGTTTGCGACT
This sequence comes from Calothrix sp. PCC 7103, assembly GCF_000331305.1. GTDB lineage: Bacteria > Cyanobacteriota > Cyanobacteriia > Cyanobacteriales > Nostocaceae > Dulcicalothrix. The sequence continues at coordinate 5,636,762 of NZ_KB217478.1, forward strand.
TTGCGAGTGGCATTAATTCGTACAACTGATGGTCCTGTACGTTGAACCGCAGCAGAAATAAAATTGACATCTTGCTCTCCAACTGCCCCAATTACACCTCCTACTTTCGGAACCACAATTGTATCTGGGGTTGAGGTAACTGTAACATTTCTTAACTCTTGAAACTGGCGCCTTGCTTGTGGAGCAAGGAAAGAATTAGCAAACATTGCCGTACTACCACCGAACATTCCGCCGACCGTCACAAGAGAAAAATAAACAATTAGTTGTTTTAAGGATAATTTCATAGTAGTAACACGTAAGAGACAATAATTTTAAGAAGAAGGCTGCGAGCAAGTACTAATTTATAAGTTTAATCAAGCAAAAAGCTTGTTGTCAGATAGGAATTGAGGTATAACACGTGAAATACAAGGCTTTGAGGTTTTATTGATGCAAAAAGTGTCCACCCAGACTCGCATGGGACTAGTCATAGCCATGTATTCATTGGTTCTATGGCAATAACCGTATTATATGAAGGTACCGAATATCAAATCGCAATCTAAAATCTAAAATAAAACCTAAAATTAATAAGACTGCTGCGCTTGGATTCATGCATGAAATCTCCTATCTACTTACCGATAATTTGTTACGTATTTAACATATTTGCCGTATTACTAGCACTTCCATCAAATACGCTAGCTCAAAGTAGTAGCAGTTGTCCAAGAGCTGCATTATCGCGGTTTTTGCGACATACGGTATCTAATGGTGAAACCCTTGAAACAATAGCCCAAACGTACAATCTTACGCCTAAATCAATTCTTACCATGAATCCGGGGTTGCAAAACCGTGCAATTAAAGCAGGTACTCAAATCTTGATACCTCCCTATAACGGTATCATCGTTGAAGTCCCGCGCGGAATGACCTGGCGTGATATCGCAAAGCAATATAAAATTCGTGCCGATGTGCTATATGAAATTAATGGTTGCCAATCCATACCCCAACTAGTATTCATTCCATCAAGGCGCCCTTCTAACCAATCTGACCAAATATCAACAGCCAATACAAATAATTCTACTTCCATACGCTTCGCTCTTTATCCGCTTGCTGCACTGGCAACAATAGCTTTACCCTACGGATGGCAAAATAATCCTAAAAACGGCGAAGTCTTTTTTCACAGTGGAATAGACCTACTGGCGCCATTAGGAACCAAAGTACAAGCAACAGGAGACGGAACCGTAGCATTTGCGGGTACACAAGCTAGCTATGGAAACTTAGTAATAATCAACCACGGAAAAGGAATACAAACTCGTTACGCTCAATTAGAAACCATCAAAGTCACAGCAGGTCAAAAAGTTCAACAAGGTGATATCCTTGGAACCGTCGGTACCACAGGAAAACCAACATCACCCCAACCTCATTTACACTTTGAAGTCCGTACCAGTTCTGATTTAGGTTGGAAAGCCCTAAACCCTCAAAACTATTTAAAATAAAGCAACGTATGTAACGGATGTAAAAAATAACGCATCCGTTGCAAACTTTGCTGACAAATGAAATTAATTAAGTACGAATTGACTTAGGTATGAAATAGGTTCGTGAAGTAGGAGCATTAATTGTTGAGACGTTAGGTTAAGTTCGGCAAAAGTTTGTCCGGATGTGTCACTAAAATCGACTTCAAACACATCAGGCGCCACTATATCAGTAACAGTGCCGACTTGACCGCGATATATTCCATACTCAGGCAAATCTTCGACTAAAGCGACAATATCGAGTAGTCTAATGGACGCGTTCATTGTTCCAATGTTCATAATTTTCATTTTTTTGTTCAAGTAAGAAGTTGAAGTAAATAAATTTATCCTTCTGCCATAAGTGGTAAACTGACTGTGAAAGTGGAACCGTTACCAGGTTCACTTTTAAGCAGAATTTCACCACCCATCATTTGGCAAAAATGACGGCTAATAGCTAACCCTAAACCAGTACCACCGTACTTTTTAGTAGTGGAAGCATCGCCCTGAGTAAATGGCTTAAATAATTGCTGCTGCTGATGGTACGTCATGCCAATACCAGTATCGCTAACGGTAAAGATTATTTTTTCCTGTGGGTATTCGCCACCTCTATCTTCTTTTTCCGTGCGTACTCTCAAACATACTTCGCCATTCGTTGTAAATTTAGCAGCATTACTGAGCAAATTCAATAATACCTGACGGACGCGCGTTTGGTCAGCATACATTGTTCCAAGTTGCGGGTCGCAGTCTATCTCAAAAACATTACCATTTTTTTCGATTGATGGTTTGACTGTTAAAACAACATTATTTATTAACGTTGCAATTTCAAACGTTTCCGGATAAAGAGTCATTTTACCCGCTTCAATCTTCGATAAGTCGAGAATGTCGTTAATTAGTTCTAGTAAGTGTCTACCTGCGGAATTAATAGTTTCTAGGTCAGTCGCAAAATCTCCTTCTAACCCCATGTCGGCAGCGTCGTCTTGTAGCAACTGACTCAAACCAATAACGGCATTGAGTGGGGTACGCAACTCGTGGCTAACGTTGGCAAGAAATTGACTTTTTGTTTTGCTCGCTGCTTCGGCTTCTTCTTTTGCCTGCTGTAGTTCTTTAGTTCTTTCTGATACTCTTTCTATCAATCGATTAAGGGATTTTGCTAGTAACCCGATTTCATCTTCGGTTGTTACAGGCGCCCTTAAATCAAAGTTGGATTTTCTTGCGACCTGTTCGGCGACCTGCGTGACTATAATAACAGGCTCGGCGATATCACGTGAAGTTCTCCAAGCTACGATAGCAGCAACGGCAACCGAAGCTAACATACTCAAGATAGTAATTAAACGTTCATAATTTTTGGCATTTTCAACATCTTTATAACGTTTCTCGCTTTCAATTTGAGCAGCTTCAGTAGTTTCAAGTAACCTTTGTGATAGTTGGTCTAACTGTATAGCAGTTTCTTGACGCATCACCGAAAGTAACTCGTTCGTAACCGTCGCAGCAGATTCTCCTTGGAGTGGTTGTTTTGCTTCTACATCTTGTAAAATTGACTCAACTTGCCCAACGTAAGATTTTAAGTTATCAGCGTACTCACTTAAAAAAGTACGTAACGCTTTTGAACGCGAACTTGAAGAGCGCGACTTATCATCAAGGAAAGAGGCTAGTTTTTGCTCGGATTTTTGCGCTCTATTAAAATTATCTCGAAAGCTATTTTGCCCTTCGAGTAATTGCTGTTTATCTTGTACGACAGCAGGTAGCTTATAACTAATAAGCAATGTCCGCATTGCCGCATCTTTATAACTAGCTAAAAGTTTAGACTGTTCACTAGCTTGCTTTAACTGTCCAATTTCGTGTCCTCGGTAATAGTTAGCTGTAATAAATCCAGTTAAAGAACCCAAAAATCCAATGCCAATTGCCAGAAAATAACCGTAGCCGATTTTTTGGTGAATCCGCCATGAGCTAGCTTTGAGTTTCCCGCGTGTGGGAAATTCAATCGTTGGCAGTTCTTCGGTTGAGGGCTGATTTTGTGGCACTGTTTTTGTTTCGGAACGTTTATTGAAAGCGGTCGGCTGAAGCTTCGTTCGCATCCCTCAATCCTCCCTTGCCCTCCCGCATTGGACATTTATATATAAGCGTAAATTTGCTGCTTTGTGTGGATTTATTATATTGATACTTATTAATTTAAATTAGAAAGCAAATAATGCCAAAATTTCTTATTTTTGGTCAAAAATAAGTATTAATGACTAATTACATACTTTCAACACAAATGCACCTGCGCTTCATCCATGATTCTCAAATCAACAAAGCAAATATTATGATATCAAAAGAATTTAGTTTTCTCAAAGAAACCAAGAAACCCGGTTTCTGATACATAAAAGGGTATGCAGGAGTTGCTGCATACCCTTTTGTTGCCATCAAATTACAGCAAGCTGAATGGGCAACATCAAAGCTTTACACAAATGCTGTTAATTGCAAGTTGATAGCTGCGGCTTTGAGTATTTCGGCTTTGTCGGTTTTTTCCCAAGGTAAATCTAAATCGTCTCGACCAAAGTGACCGTAAGCCGCGACGTCCTGATAAAAACGTCCGCCTCGTTCGTTTGGCAAGTTTTTGAGATTTAGGGTGTGAATAATTCCTGCTGGGCGCAATTCAAAGTTCTGCTTGATGATTTCTAGCAGGATTTCGTCGCTAACTTTGCCTGTGCCGAAGGTTTCAACAAAAATACTTGTTGGTCTTGCTACACCGATGGCATAGCTCAACTGTACTTCGCATTTTTCTGCCAAACCAGCAGCGACAATATTTTTAGCGACATAGCGACAAGCATATGCTGCACTGCGGTCTACTTTTGTGGGGTCTTTTCCTGAGAAGGCGCCACCACCATGTCGAGAGTAACCACCGTAGGTGTCAACAATAATTTTGCGTCCGGTCAAACCAGCATCACCTTGTGGTCCACCAACTACAAATTTACCAGTGGGGTTGACTAAAAAGCGTGTTTCTGAGTCTGGCTTAATTTCTAAATCGCCAAACACAGGTTCAACGACGGCGCCCCATAAGTCTTCTTTAATTTTGGCTTGAACAGCTAGTTCCGAGGTGATATCGCCAATTACAGCATCGTGCTGAGTTGAAATTAGAATTGTGTCAATGCCAACTGGGCGCCCGTTTTCGTAAATAACAGTAACTTGGGTTTTACCATCTGGACGAAGGTAAGGGAGTAGTTTTGTTTTACGAACAACAGCTAAACGACGCGCGATACGGTGAGAAAGTGAGATTGGCAAAGGCATGAATTCTGGAGTTTCGTTACATGCGAAACCGAACATAATACCTTGGTCGCCGGCGCCAACCTTATCAAAAAGTTCATCGCTGCTTTGTTCGCGAGTTTCTTGAGCAGTGTTTACACCTTGAGCAATGTCAGGTGACTGTTCATCTAACGCCACTAAAACCGAGCAACTTGTAGCAGAAAAGCCATTATCAGCATCGTTGTAGCCAATTTCAGCGATTTTCTGACGCACTAATTTAACGTAGTTGACGTTAGCTTTAGTTGTGATTTCACCTGTAATCACTACCATACCAGTATTGACGACAACCTCAGCAGCTACACGGCTTTGCGAGTCTTGTGCAAGCAGTGCATCCAAAATAGTATCTGAGATTTGGTCGCAAACCTTATCTGGGTGCCCTTCGGTTACAGACTCAGAGGTGAATAAATTTCTACGTGACAAATGAACATTCCTCCAAAATAGGTTTATACTAAGCTGCCATATTCAGTCTATATATAGAAACTTTATTTAGCCGCTTTAATCAGCAATCATAACAACATTTCTACTTTGACAACGAGCGAGTTTTGTTATCTTCATCAAAATCAAGTGTTTTCACGGAATAAATTTAATCAATTTATAACTTTTGGCAGATACAAATTTAATTAGATAATGATTTTACGTAAAAAAAGGGCACCCGTCGGTGCCCTTAATTTTGTATTTATTTTTTATGTATTTAGCTACACATTAACGGCTAATTTTGCTTCTTTTGCAGTTAAGCGTTCGTAAGCGGCACGCATTTTCAAGCCAGTCAGAACTTGGAACAAACCAGTGCCATTGTTGGAGCCAGGATATTCACGGTGCTGAACCAATAAGTGGGTCATTTCACCCTCATACTTGGTTGAAGTCTTACTTAGGTGAGTTTCAATATAAATCACTTCGTCGAGATTATCGAACTGACCATCAACTTCTAAAACAGAGACATAGCGACCGTAGTATACATCCGAACCATAGTACAATTGCATACCTGGGTAAGAACAAGTCAACTTGCGTCCACAAGGAGTCCAGGTAATAGTTGAGCCTTCATCGAATAGATACACTGGCTCAAATCCTTCCTTACCTTCGCGTTGTAGCATTCGCACACGCAGAACTTTACGCTCTTCGTCGTTTTTAATTAAGTTGGTGGGCAATACTTGAAGAACTACATCCGCGAATTCGCGTTGAGGTTCGATATATTTTTGGAAATCTGGTCTACGCGAGTTGATGGCTTGTAAAACATCTTCGTAGCTATGACCACGTTCAGCCATATCGCGCTGAACTTTCCAAGCAATTTTAACTTCATCGCTTATATCAAAATAAACGCTGAAGTCAATTAGTCCGCGTACCCGCTCATCATATAAAGGATGTAAACCTTCAACCACAATAATGTGATTTGGCTCAATTTTTTCCGGCGGGTCAATCATGCCGGTTTCGTGGTTGTAGATAGGCTTCATAATTTCCTGACCATCTTTGAGCGTTTTGATTTGCTCATACATCAGGTCAAAATTATTTGCTCGTGGGTCAAGTGCTGTTATTCCTGTTTCTTTGCGTTGTTTACGGTCGAGACAATGATAGTCATCTAAACAAATAACAGTCATTAATTCTTCACCGAACAAATCTGTTAGGCGACGCAAAAACGTAGACTTACCACACCCAGAGTCTCCAGCAACTCCAATCAGCACCACACGTTCCGGCTTACTTGTCATAAATCTCCTTACTTATACTAAAACAATGAATTACAATGATGATTTTTCACACAAAAGACCTGAATAGTGAGGTTTGGAGTTACCCCACTGGCATCCTTAAAAGCGTTTCTGCCACCCAGCGCAAAGCCTTATCACAAACCGCAGGTAATAACAAATGTTTGTTTTACCTGGAGCTGCTAATTGTGAGATTTGTTGCTGGTAAGTATTTAATCCTAGTGCTATTAGGGATTTTAACAGAAGGAGGTGAATCTATACAAGGCTTAATTTTTGTAAGAATTATCTTAAGTCCATATCTTACTAAGGGTTATTGCAATATCAGCAGAAGCTATAAAGCTATTAGTGTTTGTTTGATGGTAAAATAGTTAATTTAATTTTAGGCACACTCCCGATAAAAGCCGCTAATAAGGTATAATTATAATCTTTTAATATTTTTGCGAGTTATTTGAACAATTGGGTACGGTGTATTGAAATTAGAACCGCTAAAACAGTCAACTGATAACGGTTGACAGATTTTTCACATCAAGTAAAACTTAATATTGTAAGTTATTGCGGGAGCATGTGGGAAAGTAAGGATGTGGGTAATTGGAATTATTACTGGTTGCGTCCGTAACATGTAGTTTAACAAACAGTTTCGGGCGCCCATGAATGTACCAATAGTAACGTCTGTTTCTTTTGCGGAGACAGGTTAGACGCGCTTTACTTGCACCACATGCGTTGCGGCGCCTCGGAAATCTTCTGTTTTTCGCTTGGACTATCTCTATCTGATAAAGGTAGTATTTAAGGAAGAAAAGATTAAATTGACTCATTATTAACATTCTCCAATAGACTTATCCTTTACTTTAGAAGGTGAACAGGTGTGTTTTTTCAGTACCTGCATGTCTATGGCGAGTGTTCCGAAAGCGCAAGGCATTGTTACGGAGATGCCGATTTTACAACGGTAGTGCTGGTTAGTTAGCCACATTGACCGTAGAGAGGGTTTGAAACGCATGTTAAGTAAAAATCGGAGTGGTAAAACGAAATGAACAATACAGGTGCCGTTGAGGGTGCTGCCATTACATCTGATGGTAGTCGTTTATTTATATATGAAGTAGTGGGTCTGCGCCAAAGTGACGACACCGACCAAACAAGCTACCCAATTCGTAAAAGCGGCAGCGAATTCATCAAAGTGCCTTACAGTCGCATGAACCAAGAAATGCGGCGGATAACTCGTTTAGGCGGCAAAATAGTTAGTATCCAACCAGCTGGTATATTAGAACAACCAAATGGTAACGGTTCAAATCAAACTGCGGTTGCGACTATTGAAGGGAACGGAAAAGCCACATCTGACCAACAGCCCAAGAAGAGTAAAGAAGGCAACAGCATGACTCAAGCGAAAGCCAAACACGCTGACGTTCCCGTAAACATTTACCGTCCGAACGCTCCTTTTATTGGTAAATGTATATCGAACGAAGCGTTGGTTAAAGAAGGTGGTATTGGTTTAGTACAACATCTCAAGTTCGACCTCACAGGAGGCGACCTACGTTATATCGAAGGTCAAAGTATCGGTATAATTCCACCAGGACTAGATAAAAACGGTAAGCCCGAAAAATTAAGACTTTACTCCATTGCCTCGACTCGTCATGGTGATGATGTAAATGATAAAACTGTTTCGCTTTGTGTTCGCCAGTTAGAGTACGAACATCCAGAAACAAAAGAGAAAGTGTTCGGTGTATGTTCAACTTTCTTATGTAACCTCAAACCTGGTGACGAAGTTAAAATCACAGGTCCAGTCGGTAAGGAAATGCTCTTACCCGAAGATACCGACGCTAAAGTTATTATGATGGCAACTGGTACAGGTATTGCGCCAATGCGTGCGTACTTGTGGCGGATGTTTAAAGACGCAGAAAGAGCAGCTAACCCTGAATATCAGTTCAACGGTTTTGCTTGGTTAATTTTTGGTGTTCCTACAACTCCAAACCTTCTTTACAAAGAAGAATTGGAAGAAATGCAACAGCGTTATCCAAATAACTTCCGTCTTACTGCCGCTATTAGCCGTGAACAAAAGAACCCCAGTGGCGGTAGAATGTACATCCAAGACCGTGTAGCAGAACATGCAGACGAGTTGTGGAAACTAATTAAAGAACCAAAAACCCACACCTACATTTGCGGTTTACGCGGTATGGAAGACGGTATCGACGCAGCTTTAACTGCTGCTGCTGCTAAAGAAGGTATCACCTGGAGTGACTACCAAAAAAACCTCAAAAAAGCTGGTCGTTGGCACGTTGAAACCTACTAATTAGTAGAAAGTGCTGAGTTTTGAGTGCTGAGTGCGCTCGTAGAGACGCGATTAATTGTGTACAGACGCGATTAATCACGTCTCTACTGGTATGGTGGTCGTGTGCCACCCTATAATATCTTTTATTGTTAATAAAAATTATCGAGTTCTTTTTTCTGATTCTGATTGTTGACTTTATCAAAAACTCATCACTCAGCACCAGCGCACTCATTACTCATCACTTTATTCTGGGGTGTTTTATTTGTGGGTATAAAATTAGGAATATTAGGATTAGGTACAGTTGGAACTGGAACTGTACAACTACTTCAAGATAATGTCGGGCGCCATTCGCTGTTACAGTTAGTTGAAATTCATCGAGTTGGTGTAAAGTCTCTCGATAAACCTCGTGATGTCACGTTACCTAAATCAGTAATAACTACAGATTTAGAATCAATTGTCAATGACCCAGAAATAGATATTGTCGTTGAACTAATTGGTGGATTAGAGCCTGCACGCGAGTTAATATTGAAAGCAATTCAAAACGGTAAGCACGTAGTCACAGCAAACAAAGCTGTAATATCAAGATTCGGCGCCGAAATTTTTACTTTGGCAAACCGTCAAGGTGTATACGTCATGCTCGAAGCTGCGGTTGGTGGTGGTATTCCAGTTATACAACCGTTGAAACAATCTTTAAGTGTTAACCGAATTCATACAGTTACAGGTATTGTCAACGGTACTACTAACTATATATTGACGCGGATGCAGACCGAAGGCAGCAGCTTTGACGCAGTTTTAGCAGATGCCCAAAAATTAGGTTATGCCGAAGCAGACCCTACTGCCGACGTTGATGGATGGGATGCTGCTGATAAAATTTCTATATTGGCATCATTAGCTTTCGGTGGACGCATCAACCGCGAAGAAGTAAGCTGTGAAGGTATTCGACAAATTAGTAAAACAGATATTACTTACGCCAACAATTTAGGCTTTGTAATAAAATTACTCGCTATCGCTAAAAAAGTTTCTCCCACGGATTGTACGTTATCTGTTCGCGTTCACCCCACACTCGTCCCAAAAACTCACCCGCTCGCTAATATCAACGGTGTGTATAACGCAATACTTATAGAAGGCGAACCTTTAGGACAAGTAATGTTTTTTGGTCCCGGTGCAGGTGCAGGCGCCACAGCTAGCGCAGTATCATCAGATATTCTAAATTTAGTAGCGCGGTTACAAAAAGGAGAAATTTCGTCGCCATTAGACCCACTTTTAGGTTGTTCGCATCAAGATTACTGTACAATCGCCTCTCAAAGCGAACTAACAGCAAGATTTTATACAAGATTCTTAACTAAAGACCAACCAGGAGTAATAGGCAAACTCGGAACCAGCTTCGGAAAACACGGTGTCAGCTTAGAATCTATAGTACAAACAGGATTTCAAGATAAACTAGCCGAAATCGTCGTAGTAACGCACGATGTCAAAGAAGGAGACTTCAAGCAAGCGGTAGAAGAAATACGTACATTCGAGGCAATAGACAGTATCCCCAGCAGCGTGCGAGTACTGTAATAAGCACTTCAGTGCTTAAATTAAAAATAATTCCCCCAATTGTTACATTTGCCCAGCAACCTTGTACGCTGTAATTAATATTTGCTCTGTAGCACCAATACTTTACTTCGTGGCTATGTTCGTGTAACTATTTTCTAGTTACATACAGATTTTTATACACAGTACCTATTTACAGCACCCAAAACTAAGCACCTTCTTTGGTAATATGACAAATTTACCTCCTAGTGGTCCTAGGTCGCCTCAACGAAGTCCCCTTGACTTTGATGAGTTTATTGGAATAATAGTTGCATTTACAACTATCGGTACCATTTTATTCTGGGCGTTTTCGCGTCGAGACACAGGTTGGAATTTGGGGTCATTACTTCCACCCCAACCAACTCCAGGTGTACAAGTTTCACCAGGCGCCTCTAATAATGTAATACCTAGATTACAAAATTCAGACGGCAAAGTAACACTACCTGTCATTCCACCAGTTGGCACCAACCCAGATTCAAATATTTTACCTCCAGTAAATAACGAGCAAAATCTTGAACCCAACGTTGGAGTGGTGCCTCCTATAATACCTGGTGTAGTAGTACCAGTACCCAACATTAACCCGGCGCCTCAAATTACCACTCCAGTAACGAGTTTACCTGTAACACCACCACCAAGAGCATTTACAGATGTGCCCGATAACTTCTGGGCTAGACGCTTTATTGATGTATTGTCGTCGCGTAAAATTATTGAGGGATTTAAAGATTATTCGTTCCGTCCAGACCAACCAATTACACGCGCTGAATTTGCTGCTATTGTAGAACGCGCTTTTAATAAAGACATTAGACAAACAAAGCTCGCGTTTACCGACGTTACGGGGAATTACTGGGCAAGTGGTGCAATAAATGATGCCATAGCCACAGGTTTTTTGAAAGGATATCCTGATAAAACCTTTAAACCTGAACAAAAAATTCCTCGCGTTCAAGTACTGGTTGCACTCGTTAGCGGTTTAAACCTTAAAACACCTGCGACGCCAGATAAAGTAGTTAGTATCTACTCTGATGCCAAGGACATTCCCAAATATGCCATTGATAGAGTCGCAACAGCAACCACAGAAGGACTGGTAGTCAACTACCCCGACCGAAATGCTTTTGCACCAAACCGAGAAGCAACGCGCGCAGAAGTCGCAGCAATGATTCATCAAGCATTAGTACGAGAAGGCAGATTACCAGCTATCAAGTCCGAAAATATTGTTCAAGTCAAATAAATGTAGGGTGGCCGAAGCCACCTTACCACCACTACCTAGTTGGCAACTTCTTTACCAACAACTTGCTTTTTAATGGTTGTGATTTCAGAAGTTAACTCTTGACGACTCGAAGCCTTGAGTAAATAACGGTAGACAAACCAAGCTGAGTAGCCAATTCCAATTAGCTCAAAAGTGGGCGCCACTAAAGGAATATCATTTAATGCATCTAATACAGCAAGTACTACCTTTAAAGTCACAATGGCAGCAACAATCAAGCCCAAGACGGTTAAAGGCTGTTTATATTTGTTAAAAATTGTTCCAGCATATTCGGGAAGGGTTGCTAGAAAGCTAGAAATCTGCTCTCCATACTTGAGCCATTCGTCCTGTGACGGTGAGGGCTGGATTTTGGTAATCGTTCCTGTTTGGTTATTTAATTCTTGCATATTAGTTTCTGGAGATTGAGTTTCCATGATTTCCGGTTCTTGCATTGTGTAGCTCCCATTAATGATGACACGTCTAATCACAATAATTTCCTCTAAACTACTACATAATCACCCGATACAACAGAGGATATGCAGTAAGGTAGAAGTCAGTCTTACCCTTTGGAGATACAATACGCAACTGCAAGTTCGTTATTTGTAATCTCAAATTTCCTTGTTCGTATTGATTTTAAGCTGTGTCAGTACCAATATCACAAAACAAGGCGAGAAAACTTGTTCACTTTTCTTTTATACAAGTCATCATGCCGCTTTTGTTCGACATTAAGCTATATTAAGACAGTTTTAATAATTTAAATCCTTGCGCCAGTATATTTACCTAAGCAAATAAGTATTTGTTTCTATAATTACCATTTATTAAACATTGGCTTTTTGTAGCCAGCATTACAATTTCTCTTGTGGAACAGGCATCCCTGCCTGTTCAAAGTCTGTTCTAAAAGCTTCTTTGTTTGTTCTAAGAGGCGGGCAAAGATGCCCACCCCACAAGAGTATTTCTAATCATGCTGCATTGGTTTTTCTTTTTTGGGAGGATTTCTCAGGCACTTTCACTTCACTGCTTGGGGCAAATAAAAACGACCGCGCGATTCTAAAAAGAATTTTGCGGCCGCCCACAAAAAAATGAGACTACTATGATTACACAAATGAACAGTTTAAACACCGGTATTGAACTCGATGATTTAGCTTCTTGGCACGCACACGTAAATAGTGCGATTGGAGCGGCAAATAATATAGGCGCCATTTTTGGAGCAACAGCACGTATAATTTACTACGCATTTTGGCTAGCGAACCAAAAAGCAATTCTTACCAGAAAAGAATTTAAGAAAATTTTAAGCGTATTAGGCTGGTCAGGAGAGGAAAAAATTTATTTAAAAATTGCCTGTGCGTTTGCTGCGTATGAGCCGCACGAACTCGCGCAAATCGAACCAAGAACTATTTTTCTGCTAGCTGGAAACCTAAAAAGATACCAGTGTGTAATAGATCAATTTCATACACTTACTGCGATTACTCAAGACGGTGTGCGTGATTTAATTGCATCAACACGTCAGGCACAAAAGAGCAAACCTCAGCCTCAACCTCAACCGCAACCGCAACCGCAACCTAGTGTCTGGCATTATGCTGCTGATGGCGGACGAGTGTGCCAAATAATGATTTATGACGAAAAAACAGGTGTGATGATAGAAAACATGGCAAAATCTGAGGGAAGAACCTTTCAATATGTTGTTACCAATAGTATTGAACTTCGACAAGCCTATATTGATGGGCGCCTGATATGGGCTAGCGATGTACAACAAGATGCAACACCTATAAATTGGGATCAGGAAGAATACGAAGTTGAAGGCGCCTGGACTTTTGAAGTCAATGAAAAAGATGATGATATAGAAGATGTTGTAGAATCCCCTGTGACACCAGCAGTTTCTAATGATTCAGAGAAACAAGGTATTGATTTATTGATTGAAGTATTACAAACGGCGCCTTCTTGGCAAGAAGTTAGCGTAGCGTTAAAAGATTATGAAGAGTTTAAGCAACAAGCTTGGGAAGCACTAACACCTGTAGAAAGGCGCCGGGTAGTTTCAATTACACCAATTGAAGTGAAAAAGTTGTCTCAAGCTAAAAGAAATGGAAAAATAATTGATTTTTGCGAGATACGTCAGGATGTGTATAAAGTTCAGTATTCAGAATATATATTCGGAGAGATAATTTACAAAGATAAATTAAATAATTTTTTGGCGCGGTTATGATATATACAAACAATAGGGGCAGTTTATAACAATGCCCCTGTTATGCGCGTCCATTTGAGGCGCCTCTGAAAGATTACTACATATCGGTCTTTTTGTCGTTGATATTTAAATCACCTTGAGTATCAATGTCTAATTCTTCGCGACGAATTATTTCTTTGGCTTCAAAGTTTTCTTGCTCAACTATTTTTTTGATTCGCACTTCTTCGCGTACATATGCTTCTTTACGAATTGCTGGTGTTTCTTCGTAAACTTCAATCCGCGCCATTTCTCCTTCTTGGAAGTTTATTATTGTAGAATCTACTATTGCTTCGCTAGATGGTGTTGAAACTCTTTCAATTACTACTCGCTCTTTTTCTAGGGGGACTGTAACTGTTGCGGTTTCTGTTTCGATATGTTTGCCAAGAGTGACTTCTCCAGCTTTGACACGATTTTTATTGGCAATTAATCGTTCTTCGTATAATTTGAATGTCTGATTATCGCGTGCGTTCAAATCGTACAAGTTAGAGTCTTGTTGATAATTGTAAGTGTCACGATTGTATGTTGTATTCTGCGTGGTTGGACGATACGCTTGTCGTACTCCTTCTTCGTAGTCGTAATCAACTACCATGCTGTCTTTATATTCTGGTAGATGTTCGACTTGTTCTTTACTCAGCCCATCGACATAGACGCGCGATTCGTTATAGGCAATTCGAGATAGTCCAATTGGTAATAAAATACTTTTATTTGTTGAGCCATGCATTGTATTAATAACTAAATAGCGGAACTTTCCTTCGTCATCAACTAATGCATCATCAACTGAACCAATGTGAGTACCGCCTTCGGTATACAGTTCTAAGCCTTTAACGTCATCACCACCAAATGTTTCTTTATAACTCGGGTCGAAGCTAGCAAGTTTATGGAGAGGCATATTTTTAGCTACAATTATTTTTAAAGTTCGTTGTTATGAGCTTAAATTTTTATTTATGCCGTTACATCTTGCTCGCGACTGAATTGAAGGTAGTATCTTTTGGCATGGGCGGGCAGGGATGCCCGCTCCACAAGACAAGATTAAGAAAAGATTAAGACAAGACAAGATAAGAGAAGAAAAGAAAAGATGAGTAGCTATATTGGTTGTAGGTTGATTAGGAATTGGGAGTTATAGGCGCCTCCACCATGTCCGATGGCGATGTTTTTACCGTCTGGGCTAAAGCGAACGCTGCTAGGATATATACGGTCTAAATTTTGGTTATTGGCAGCAGGGACAAGAGTTTTTACAAGTTTCCCTGAAGCTACATTCCATAATCGTACTGATGCATCTAAGGAAGTTGTAGCTACGGTTGTACCGTCGGGACTAATGGCAATTGCTTTAATTCCTTCGGCTGATGGTGCTTTTATAGTATTGATTAACTCACCGTTTGAGACGTTCCATGTTTTGATGGCGGTTTCATCACCACTAACTATAGTTTGTTCATCAGGTGTAAAATTTACAAAACTAACGGCATTAGTATTTGCTGTAATACTACGAATTAGTTTTCTGGTGCGTAAATCCCATACTTTAATAGATGTATCGGTATTCTGAAGGAGCGAACCACCTCCACTTACTAGGGTGTTACCGTCTGGACTAATTGCAATTGCTCGCACCCAGGCGCCATGTCCCGTTAACGTATTAATTAGTTGACCTGTATTTAAATTCCACAGTTTGATGGTTTTGTCATAACTTCCACTAACGAGAGTTTGCCCATCAGGACTTATACTCAAAGAAGTAATACCTTGTGTATGACCTGTTAAAGTGCGAATCACTTTACCTGTTTTTAGGTTCGTGATGCGAATAGAAGTATCAGTATTGGGTTTTGCCGAACCACCCGCATTTGCTAAAGTTAGTCCGTCAGGTGTTAAAGCTACGGCATTTACACCATCTTTATTACCGGGTAACGACCGTATTAACTTGCGCTTCGATAAATTCCATACTTGAATCGTTTCGTCCAAGCTACCACTAACTAAAGTTTTTCCATCTTTTGTGAACGCTAAATCTGAGACATCCCATATATGTACTCGTAAGCTGTATGAATTGCTTAAAGCTATTTTTGATGTTGTAGGGGATGTAATTTTTTGGGCTTTTGATATCGTTGGCGCCAAGCTACAAGTTATCGCCAGAATCGAAACCATACTAATGGCTGTTTTGTCAAGTATTTTTTTTGCTATCATGCAAACACAAATATAAACTGTTTTTTACGTGTATTTATTTAGAATACATTTGTAGAGAGAAAAATTAAACTAATGTAAATTGAATTAATAAGTTTATTTAATATCTAAGAATTGATGGTTGATAATTGGTTATCGATATTACGTAAGAATCGGGCATTTGCTGTAATTAGGGCGCCTAAACTTGAGATGGGACGGCAAATGGCGCTTGCCGTTGCAGCATCAGGAATGCGTTTAATTGAAATTACTTGGAATAGTGATTCAAGTGCAGATTTAATCACCAAACTGCGTTGTGAATTACCAGACTGTATTATTGGTACAGGAACAGTACTCAATTTACAAGATTTGGAATCGGCGATTGATTGTGGAGCGCAATACATTTTTACTCCACACGTTGACCCTGAACTAATTCGTGCTGGTATGGCTCAAAATATACCAGTCATTCCCGGCGCCCTGACTCCTACAGAAATTGTTACAGCTTGGAAAGCCGGTGCTCCAACGGTTAAAGTATTTCCTGTTCAATCACTCGGTGGTGCCGATTATATCCAAAGTTTACAAGGGCCTCTCAGACATATCCCCCTCATTCCGACGGGAGGTGTGACTATAGATAATGCATTACAGTTCTTTAAAGCAGGTGCCATTGCAGTCGGACTGAGTGGGGAACTATTTCCAAAAGCATTGGTAGAAGCAAATAATTGGGAACTCATTACTCAAAATGCAAAAAAACTTCTCCAAACCCTAGATGTTGGCTAATTTTGTATGTTAAAAATGAAACTTACAATAATACTATGTAATTAGAGCTACCTCACACACCACGGCAATATGCCGATATTTGCTGAAAAATCATTAACTGAATGCAAATCATGAAAAATTGGATTCCTAACAATTGGGTGCGTCCCCTAACAGCAATATTTGTTGGTGCAGCAATAACTCTCGGTTCTCTGGGTGCAAGTTCTACAGAAGCTTTAGCGCAATCAAAGGGTTCTAGAATTCGTCAATCGATTCAAAGACTCAAACAGTCGGAGCGTCGTTGGATTCAGGTAGACTTATCTGAACAAAAATTAGTTGCTTGGCAAGGCAGAAGTGCTATTTATTCGATGCGGGTTTCTAGTGGTAAAAAAGATACACCTACACTAACTGGCGTTTTTAATATTCAAAGCAAACACCGCAAAGCGAGAATGCGTGGTGCAGACTATGACAGGCAAAATGTTCCTAGCGTTATGTACTACGACGGTAGCTATGGTATTCACGGCGCCTATTGGCATAATAGCTTTGGCACCCCAGTTAGTCGGGGTTGTGTAAATTTGCGACCCAGACAAGCTAGAACTCTGTATAGTTGGGCATCGATTGGTACACCAGTAGTTGTACATCGTTAAGTTCCATCACTGTCAAAAATATATGTAAAGGGGAGAGAATACAAAAGAGAATTCTCAGTCCCCTTTTATTTATAGGAACGCTATGGAAGTTATTCCAGCAATTGATTTACTCGAAGCGCGTTGTGTACGACTTTATCAAGGAGACTACGCGCAGTCGCAAGTTTTTAATGAAAACCCTGTTGAAGTTGCTCGCTTATGGGTTGCAGCTGGCGCCACTCGATTACATTTGGTTGACCTAGACGGTGCCAAACTTGGTAAACTAGTAAACCTCGAAGCAATACAAGCAATTACCCAAGCAGTCTCAATACCTGTAGAAGTTGGTGGAGGGTTACGCGACAGAGACAGCGTTAAACAACTTTTTGATGTAGGTGTACGCTACTGTATATTAGGTACCGTCGCAGTTGAAAAACCCGAATTAGTTCAAACGTTAGCACAAGAATATCCCGGTCAAATAATTGTTGGTATTGATGCTCGTAATGGTCTTGTCGCTACACGTGGTTGGCTGGAAACTTCAGAAATACAAGCAACCCAACTCGCAATAAAAATGCAAGAATTAGGCGCCTCGGCTATTATATATACCGATATCCATCGTGATGGTACTATGCAAGGTCCTAACCTTGATGCACTTCGCGAACTTGCTAGTAAAATCTCAATTCCAATCATCGCTTCCGGTGGAGTTAGTTCTATCACCGATTTACTCAGCTTACTTGCTCTCGAACCCCAAGGTGTAACAGGTGCAATCGTTGGACGCGCTATTTACACAGGTGATGTTAACTTGCGTGAAGCCATAAAAGCAGTAGGCCCCGGACGCATTCAAGATATCCCTCCAAACCTAGACTTTTCTACCTTCGCATAATAAACACACAAAGACATGTGAAACAGGCATCCTGCCTGTTTTATAAAATTTTGTTTGAATATTTCCGGATTTAGAAATTCCGTCGGTGTATCTCATGTTATGGATAGTTACCAAGCCTCTGTGTTCCCTATTTGACTCCGAAGCGGATGCTATCTACTGATAGCAACGCTCTTTCAATTTGTAATTTCAATTTGTAATTTCAATATACAATTTCAATATCTTTTTCAATATCTTTATAAATAAACAAAAATTTAATGGGTTTCCTCTTTATAGAGACGCAGTGCGTCTCTATTTTTGTTTGTAATAACTCTAATATTTCAGCAACCCCTACATAGCAACTAATGTCAAAAAAAATATCTTTCATTTCCGGATTCAAGAAAACGACATATGTAGTAATACCTGTAACCAACAACAACAAAGGTAAACTAAAATGTCACGAAGAAGACCAACTCCACCCACAAAAGATAGACCATTTAAAACAGATAACGGGTTTACTGTAGATACAAATAAATCCAATGACAACAAGACCAAAACCAAAAAATCAACTCCATAAATTCTTTATTTACTAATTTTTCGCTTTGTAAATAAATACGAAAAATAAACATTATCAAATGTAAACACAAATTACCAAGGAGATTATCATGACAAAACCTAAAAGACAAAATCCACCACCAGTAGGTCAACCAATAATTCGCGAAGCAGGTTTTACACCAGGAAATAATTCATCCAAACAAAATAATAATAATACCAAAAAGAATAAGCCTTAATAAACCGGGTTTCTACTCATTCATTGTCGCAGACAAATCGTTATTTTTATTACAATACTTCAACAAAGAAATCCGGTTTCTAGGATTTGGGTTCCGTCATATCGGAACCCAATATATTATTTAGCTTTCATTTGACTTTTGGCTTGTTCTAAAGCAATTTCTTTCATTGCTTGATAAGAGTTTAAACTCGAAGAACCTTCGATTGCCTTGACTGCCAAATCTTGAACTTGTTTTAATGCAGATTCAAGCTGTCTGGAAAGATTTTGAATGCGTGCGTCTTGGTTAGAAATAGTTTGCTCTAAAGATTGAAGTCTTTGTTCGTAGAAGCGCTTTTGTCCATCTACGTCTTTTGCTAACAAGTCAGATTTAATCTTTGCTTGGTAATATGCAATTCCTTTACCTTCTTCAGTTGCTTTCTTAATAGCTGCTTCTTTTTCTTTTGGCAAAGCTTCGACTTTCGCTTTTAATTCTTCAAATTGTTGCTCATGCTCAGAAATACCTTTTTCGCGAGCTTCCCACTGTTTATTCGTTTCTTGCTGTAATTCTTCTAGCTGACTATATAAAGCTTTTCGCTGCTGTTCATACTCGTCTATTGCAATTTTGCGTTGAAGCTCTAAATCATATTTATACCCAGATTCTTCACGCTGACGAACTCTAGAAAGATTATCATTACGTTCTTTGATTGCTAACTTGTGCGCTTCTTGTTCCTTTTGCCAAGAACTCCGCATTTCCTGAATTTGCTGCAATAGCATTTCTGACTGCTTTAAATATTCTTCTTGGTAAGTTTTAGAATTATTTTCATAAGTTTCAATGAGAGTGTCCAGGGTATTCTCTTTTACTTCTAGCTTATGTAATTCTTTGAGTTGCTGTACTTCTTTTTCAACAGATTGCTTGACTTCTGCAAGCTTTAATGCTCTTGCTGTTAATAGTTCAGATAATTCGTTCGCAGCACTTCCAAACCCCATTTGAATTTTAATCAAGCTTTCAATTGTCGAGTTCATTTTTTGTTGAACGCTTGCTCCGGAATTCATAGTTGTTTTCTCTGCTACTACTGGTTTTTCTTTGACTGTGGTTTTAGGCGCCAATGCTGTACTATTATTGGAATTATTTTTGGCTGTTGCATCAAGCTCTGTTTTCAATGCTGCCTTCTCTTTCGCTAACTCTTCGTATGCTTGGAGGATTTCAGCTTTAGTGTTTTTATCCGTTGGCTTTTTCGCTGGCACTGTTTTTTCTCCTTTTTTGTAATAAAGTACTTTAGTACTTTTCAGTTCTTTAGTACTTTTCAGCTTTTTAGTACTTTCCTAGTACTTTTAAGCACTGAAGTGCTTACAACCAACTAACTAAACGCACGCATTGCTAAATCTTGTGCTTGTTTGAGCGTTGTTTGGAGTTGGGTAGAAATACTTTCGATTTGTTCGACTTGTTTTTGGATTGTTTCTTCGAGAGACTTTACCTTGAGTTCATAGCTTTGCTTCGTTCCTTCCCACTCTTTCTCAAGTAAGTCAGCTTCAACTTTGGCTTTTTGGCTTGTGTCTTTTATTGCTTCTTCACGCGCTTTCTTAACTGCTTCTTCTAATTGTGTTGGAAATGCGGTGACAATATTTTGATATTCACCCAACAATGTTTGATTTGCTTTCAGGGTTTTTTCGCGTTCTGCCCAATTTTTTTCTCTTGTTGTGGCGCCTTCTTTCAGTTCGCGTTCTAAGTTACGCTTTTTAGCTTCGTATGCGTCGGTATTAATTTTACGAGTATTTTCGAGTTTATACTGATAGTCCTCAGTTTCTTGCTGACGCTGTTTGAAAAGCAGTTGATCATACACTTGTACGGCTTCATCGAACTCGGCTTGTTCCTTGAGCCAATCTTTACGTGCTTGTGCTGCTTCCTTTTCTAATGCTTCGCGCTTATTTTGGGTATCTTGTTCAAGAGTTTTCAATTTCTCTTGATGCTCCTGGGTCAAAATATCAACCGCGTCTGCAACAACTCTTACTTGTTGAATCTCTTGCAACAGAGTAGTTTCAATCTCTATACCTCGATTGAGTTCATCGAGCTTCGAGTTCTCTTTTGCTAACTTCTCAGATAAGCTATTGACAATGCCACCAAACTCTAGCTGTAAATCTGCCAAGCTTTTAACTATACTATCAACGGTATATGTAGAAGCGGCTTCAAGAATTTGTTTATTCTTAGCTTTCTCCGCAACTTCGAGCTTTGTAGCTATCTTCGAATCAAGCTGCTTACGCTCTGCAATAATTTGCTCGAAAGCTTGCATTAACTGCCGTTTCGCGTCTTTATTCGCAACGTCCATACAAACAAACTCCTAATATACAAAATATACGAAATTCAAAATTCTCGCAAACGCACAGCCATACCAAGGCATTACCCATGCAGACATTAGGCTAGCCTTGAAATGCTTATTTTTGGTAGGGTGAAAATGCTGAAAACGACTTCATTAAGCTCTTTGAAACATAGTTCTTTACAACTTAATTTAGTTCTATTGTACTAAATTAAGTATACAAAGGAAAATATGGCTTGTCAAGGGAGTGATGAAAAATAGAGATAAGGTTACGTTGCCGCTTATTATTGGTAATTTGACCACGAACGAGAACGAACTTCTCATGATTTCTACTGAGTATGGTCTATAATTGGGTGGGTGTCTTTGTGTAAATTACTTTTTAAAAGTTTTAGTAATTACTCCAAACCATTTAGTACACATAAGCAATAATCAAGATTTCTGCAAGCGAAAACCTCATAAAGTGATATCATCAATGTATACTAATGAACTAAGTAAGTATCCCTCGAATACGGAGTTCGTACAAACAAGCCGCATTTTAGTAGTAGAAGACGAAGAATTGATACGCGAAATGCTACTGATGGCTTTAGAGGGTGAAGGGTATGTGGTAGTAACGGCTTCAGATGGACGTTCGGCAGTTGATTATTTGAAGGGTAACGAATCGAATTCAAGTGAGAATAACTTTGATTTGGTGATTTTGGATTTAATGCTGCCGCAAATTAATGGTTTAGATATTTGTCGATTTTTACGTCAACAAGGTAATCCTGTACCAATTTTAATGTTGAGTGCGAAGGGTAGCGAGACCGACCGTGTGTTAGGTTTAGAGGTTGGCGCCGATGATTACTTGACTAAACCGTTTAGTGTTCGAGAGTTAGTAGCACGTTGTCGGGCATTATTACGGCGCCAGCGGTTAAGTGCATTACCGCAATCTCCTGTTTTACAATATAAAGAAGTAACATTGTACCCCCAGGAATGTAGAGTATTGGTAAGGGGACAGCAAGTGAACTTATCACCAAAAGAATTTCGCTTGTTAGAAGTATTTATGAGCTATGCACGACGAGTTTGGTCGCGTGAACAGTTATTAGACCAAGTATGGGGTCCAGACTTTGTAGGTGATAGCAAAACAGTTGACGTACATATACGCTGGTTGCGCGAAAAGCTGGAAAAAGACCCAAGTCACCCAGAGTACATTGTAACTGTACGTGGTTTTGGCTATCGATTTGGATAATTAATTAAGTTTTATTTTCGTAAAATCAACTTAGTTGCTAGTTTATATAGATAAACTAGCAAGTGATAGGTAATGGTGTTATTGAGTTTTTGTTTGGGTTTGGTGGTTGGTTTGAGTATTTGGGTGTGGCAGCAGTTTCAACTAAACGGCTACATATCTCAAGTGCTGCGACCCCTAACCGCTCAATCATCGAAAGTGGCGCTACCATTAATTCCCCGGTTGCGTCATGAACTTGCATTGGTCAAATACCAAGGGTTACACCTACAGCAGCAATTACAAACTTATCAAGATTTGTTAGAGTTCGCACCAATTGGTTATTTACAGCTAGATGACCAAAATCAACTGCTGTGGTGTAACGAACAAGCGCGCGAAATATTGTATTTACAGCGTTGGCAACCAGGACAAGTTAGGTTGTTGGTAGAACTGGTGCGTTCGTATGAACTGGATAGGTTAGTTGAAAGAACACGCGAACGTCAACAGTTACAAATTAAAGAGTGGGAGTATCACCCCTCTTGTGACAATGCGGCGGCAATGTTAGATGTAAAGTCATTGGTTCTTCGTGCAACTGGATTGCCTTTACCCAAAGGTCAAGTTGGTGTGTTTTTAGAAAACCGTCAGCCGTTACTCGAAGTTAATCAGGTTAGAGACCGTGCATTTTCTGACTTAGCACATGAGCTAAGAACACCTTTAACATCAATTCGACTTGTAGTAGAAGCTTTACAAGACCGTTTAGATTCACCGTTAAAGCGCTGGGTTGACCGTTTGATGCTCGAAGTTGACCGCTTAATTAATTTGGTGCAAAGCTGGTTAGACTTAACCCAACTCGAAACCAATCCCACAATGCAGCTAACTCGACAAACCGTAGACCTACGCTCGCTAATAATTTCTGTTTGGGAAACACTTGAACTCAGCGCACAACAGCGAGAGATGCATTTTATGTATTCTGGGCCTGACCATGTATGGGTTAGTGCTGACTCTTCAAGAATGTTTCAAGTATTTATTAATTTAATTGATAACTGCATTAAATATAATCCGCCTGGTGCTAAAATTCATGTTGATGTGAGAATTGACGCTCCCAATGAGCAATTTGAAGGTAAAATTGGTAATTTTTTGCCAAGTGTGGAGATTAATATAGTTGATTCTGGATTTGGGTTTTCAGAAGAAGACTTACCCCACGTATTCGAGCGATTTTACCGAGGTGATACTGCCCGAACTCGCGCCACGGCATCAAAAGAAAGCATAACAACAATTGGTACTGGTCTTGGGTTAGCTATAGTTAAGCAAATTGTAATAGCACATAATGGCTCAATTAAAGCTATGAATCATCCGGAAACTGGAGGCGCCTGGATGCAAATAGTGTTACCAGGGATAATCGCAAAATTTTAAAGTTGATATTATTGTTAGAATTATCTTCTCTATTTGAGAATTACCGAAGCGTGAAAGCTCCACTTTCTAATCACGGCAGTAACAGCAGTAACAATTCCGAATCTCAGCTAACGCGCGATATCCGGCGCCTTGAGCGAGATGTACTGCGTATGGGCGCCTTAACAGAGAAATCTTTTCGTCTTAGTCATCAAGCATTGTTCGCTCGCGACCTTTCAGCAGCCGAAGAACTGCCTCAAATCGATAAAAGAATCGACAGTTTCTATCGGCAAATTGAGTTAGAGTGTACATTGATAATGACAAGTCTTGCACCTACCGATAGAGATTTAAGGTGTTTGAGTGCATTTATGCAGCTAGTGCGAGATTTAGAGCGAATTGGCGATTATGCTGAAGACTTGGGAGAAATAGCAGTCAAAATATTTCCTTATCCTCAGCATCGTTTACTTCCAGAAATTGCGATGATGTCGCACCATGCACAAGCAATGTTGGCAACTAGTTTAGTGGCACTCGCCGATTTAGATGAAGTTAATGCACGTAGTATTAAATATCTTGATGACACAGTTGATAACGCTTATGAACGAGTTTATAACGCTCTGGCTCAACAACGCGATATTAGCGGCGCCTTAGAACCATATTTACTTTTAGGATTAGCAATTCGTTGCTTAGAGAGAATGGCAGACCATGCCACCAATATCGGTCAACGGGTCGCGTATATAGTCACAGGTCAACGTTCTTAATAATCTTGTTATATTTAGCTGCGTATCGTATTGATTTATTAATTTATAGACAAATTACTCCTTAAGATAGATATCGGAAACAGTACTTAATAAGCTATATTTGAAAAAATATTGTAATCTAGCTACTTTTAATAGTTTATTATTTTAGATAGAGTAGTAAAGTAATTTGTTATACATGCTTTGAAAGTTTATAGATACTATAAATAAATATATATATTAGTTACCTAATCTTTATAAAAAAGCGTAGTATTGTGATTTTCGAGTTTGAGTATTTGAATACAGCACCAAAAGTTACTTCAAATGTGAAGTAAATCTTAAGATATACATGTATGTTTTAAGTCTAAATTGCAACGGACTTAAATTTTGAATTCTACAATCATTACAAAACAAGACTTTGGAGTGTTAGGTACTTGCCAGTTAAATTTGTTACTTAAGTTAAATATCGGTTAAATGACATACATTTTATGTAAAGCTTACCTATTCTTAATCTTGCCAGATTAAATTAGCAGAGGCACCAATAAAGTGTTTCTGATGGCACTCATCGGTCTGGTACAATTACGAAGAACAGATATTGCTAACACAATGTTCTTACTTCTTCCAAAAGTTACATAAATAACTTTAGCGCCGGACAAAATGTGAGTGGATATTGATCATATCAGATAGTATTGGTGGTAGGAAATTTTTATAAAAACATCAGGGAAAAATCAAATACGCTGATTCTGTGGATATTAAATGCCTACACAAGCATTTCTTAACCAGAGTAGGTGCCATTAAATTCAAGATGCAAACCTTACAACTAAATAGTTTGTTGCCATAAATAAAACCAATGTATAAAAGGTGACAGACAATGGCGTAAAAAAGCACAATAATGCGATTGAACGTCAAGCTCGTTACAAAAGAAGATTCACAAAAATATGTGAATCGTATCTTGGAGCGAAATATTACAGGTTATTGATTTCTTGTAAATTGAGGCACATTGTATGTGGTGAGCAGTTAGAAAATTAATAGTCGCTGCCACTGGGTACAACTTGCAATGAGTCTAAGTGAAAGTTTTTTCCAACTTTAACTTTGGCTGCATTGCGACAAATCATTACTGTGAAGCATAAACTGCGCCATTCGGTTGAATCTCAGCAAAGTAATTATTTGATAATAATTCTCAAGTAATTTAAAATACATCAGGAAGGACAAGTAATTTCCTGAGTAGCTCTTGCAAATGCAGTTTAAAGTAACAGGCTTTGAAACGTTTAAAGAAAAGCAGGTGTGTATTGAAGTGTTGCCGAGATAAAGATATCAACAATCAATCAGTTGCAGTTGCAGTTGCTAAATCGTTATTACAACTTAGCTTAATAAATGTGACTGCTAGATGACTAAAAAGTTTTGGTTGATATATTTCATTTCTATCAGGGTATTAAAGTATAAGGCTTTAGGCATCTATCTTTGGGTATAACCGTGCATTCGCGCGCCAGCTAAATTGCTAGATGTTCCTAAATGAATTCTGCCATTAGTAGGTTATTTAGGGCAGATCGCCAGGATACCTTCGACAAAGTTTAAATCCACAAAACACATTTATTTACCTATCCCCAACTATGATGTATTCCACAAGCCGCAACACAAATGGTATTCCACAGAATTCAGCTACCAATACCAATACCAGTACAAATACATCTGGTTTGCAACAACGGTTATTTACTCGTCGCGAAACAATTCCTGCACGTAATGACGTGTTATGGAAAATCGAGCGTGGCGCCGTTCGGACTTTGACATGGAGTGAAGATGGAACGTTCATCACTTTGGGATATTGGGGACCTGGAGATTTAATAGGCTACCCCTTGTCACGTGTAAAGCCTTACCAAATTGAATGTCTGACCAGCGTTGAAGTTAGCGTCGTTCCTCCTCAGTTGTGGCATCAAGACATTAACTCATTCTTGTCACACATTCAGCAAGCCGAAGAGTTGTTGAGCATAGTACACCGTAAACCTATTTCTCTACGCTTGTGGCAATTCTTAGTATGGTTGAGTGAGAAATTTGGTCGTGATGTTGAGCAAGGTAAATTAATTGACCTCAATGTTACTCACCAAGAAATGGCTGAAGTATTAAATACTACTAGAGTCACGGTAACTCGTTTGTTGCAACAGTTTGAAGAAGAGAACACAATGATTCGTCACAAGCGTCGGATTATCTTACGTACACCAGCAAATAGCAACCAGAATACCATTCAGCGAAAATAAATAAAACGTGCGGTGGCTGACAGAAATCAGCCATCGTCTCTTGCTACACTTCGTTTGGAAGTCATAAGTAAATTCTCGTAGAGGAAAAAGACTATGAGAAGCAGCTCAATGATCAAACCACTAGGTGTGAGTGAGAGAAAAATAATGACAAAGCTATTCTGGAACGTTATCAAGTTGGCGCCAGTTTTAGTTGCTGCAACATTCATTGCTTCAAACAGCGCATTCGCAGTTGAAGCAAACGAAACATCAGTAGCTAAACTAGCAGAATCGAACGACATCGGACAAGTAACTTCAGTATCACAGTTTTCTGATGTACAGCCTACCGATTGGGCTTTCCAAGCATTACAGTCTTTAGTAGAGCGTTACGGATGTATCGCAGGTTATCCCGGCGGTACATTTCGTGGCAACCGTGCAATGACTCGTTATGAGTTCGCGGCTGGTGTAAATGCGTGCTTAGACCGTGTAAACGAATTGATTGCCACAGCCACCGCAGATTTAGTTAGAAAAGACGATTTAAGTGCATTACAGCGCTTACAAGAAGAGTTCGCTGATGAACTCGCAACCCTACGTGGTCGCGTTGATGAACTTGACGCACGCACCACTACCTTAGAAAAGAAACAGTTTTCCACCACCACCAAACTCAAGGGTGAAGCAATCTTTGTTGCATCCGACCTTTTTGGTGGCGAGAAGTTTGGTGGCGTGGATAGGAAAATTGGAGAAAATTCTAACACTACTTTCTCTAGCCGCGTTCGTCTAACTTTGGAAAGCAGCTTCTCTGGTACAGATAAGTTGCAAATTCGTTTAAATTCTAGCAACATCGCTAGAAATGATGGTGCAGCAGCAGCAGGGGGCAGTGGCACTTCAATGACCCGTCTAGGATTTGATGGCCCCACTAGTGGTAATGAGATTGTAATCGACAGAGCTAACTACAGCTTCAACTTGAGCGATAAATTAGCTGTTAAAGTTGATGCTATCGGCGCTAGATTATACGACAACACCAACTTCAACCCTGACTTCCAAAGCAGTGGTACTGGTGCTATCTCTCGTTACGGACGTTTCAGCCCTATCTATCGTGTTGGTGCTGGTGGTGCAGGTGTCACTGCAACCTTTAACCCCAAGGGCAAAATCAGCTTGACCGGAGCATATTTAAGCAATGACAACGCTAACTCTGGTGCAGATCAGGGTGTGTTCAATGGTGATAATGCTGTATTTGGTCAGTTGGAAGTCAAACCCAGCGACAAATTAAAGTTAGGTTTGACCTACGCTCGCACTTATTCTGATGCGACTGGAGGATTTGATAGTCTTGTAAGTGACACAGGCAGCAGAAACGCTAACAATCCCTTTGCAAGCAAGGCTACTAACGCTAATCACTACGGTGTACAAGCCAGCTTCAACGTCACTGAGAAAGCAACTCTTAGTGGTTGGTACGGCTTTGCCAATGCTGAAGAAGCTGCTGGTACAAAAAATGCTGATATCAGCTACTGGGCTGCTACCTTGGGCATCAAAGACTTTGGTCGTGAAGGTAACACCTTGGGTCTAATCTTTGGTCAGCCTCCTAAGCTAACCGGTGGTACAGGTGTAACAAAAGATGCTGACACCTCTTACCATTTGGAAGCTCTCTACAAAATGCAGTTGAACGATAGAATCCAGGTAACACCTGCTCTGTTGGTCATCTTCAACCCAGAGCACAACAACAATAACGACACCATCTATGTTGGTACTGTTCGTACCACTTTCTCTTTCTAAGATTTAATCAATCTTAGTTGTCTAATTTCTCCAGTAATCTTCCAATAATTTAATCCCACCCCCATTCTTATCCAGATGGGGGTTTTCTGGCAACGGATGAGAGCGGATGTAACGGATGATTTACTTGTTTATAGCACGAATACTAGCAGGCGCCGCGTCCGATGACTTTCAAGAAACTTCTGGCTATTTAAAATTCAGTTATCCGTTACATCCGTTTATCATCCGTTGCCAGGAACAGGCGAATTTTGAACAAGAAAGATTAAGACGTTCTCAACAGCTTTTTTGTGCCCAAATTTTTCTAAAATTTTATGTAAAAAATGTTACATATAAAAATCTAGATTCCATAACACTTCCACAACTATAATAGTTACATTTTCAGCCTTCATAACCTTGTCTTAACCTAATGTTAGGTAAAATCATGCCTAGTCGTGAACTGTCTTGACAACGGTAAAATACGGCATTCCAGAAATTTGACGAATTGTCAAGAGTTTCATTTATAAATCCAATGCAAATAATTTAAATTAAATCTTTGTAGAAATGAGAAAAAACTCCCAGACATATGTAAAATAATTACGTAGGTGTGAGTGAGAATACAAAAATGCATAAACTACTGTGGAACACGATTAAATTAAGCCCAGTTGTTGTAGCTGTGGCATTTGCCACTGCAAACAGCGCTTTAGCAGGCGAAATGAATGGTAACGTGCCTTCGGTTAGCGAAATGGCACAGGCGCAAAAGACCGACAATATAGGTCAAGTAACATCAGTATCACAATTTTCAGACGTACAACCTACTGACTGGGCATTCCAAGCATTACAGTCGTTAGTAGAACGTTACGGTTGTATCGCAGGTTATCCCAACGGAACCTATCGTGGAAACCGCGCATTAACTCGTTATGAATTCGCAGCAGGTTTGAACGCTTGTTTAGACCGCGTAAACGAATTAATTGCAACTGCAACAGCTGACTTAGTTAGAAAAGAAGACTTAGCGACATTACAGCGCTTACAAGAAGAATTTAGTGCAGAACTAGCAACCCTACGTGGTCGCGTTGACAACTTAGAAGCACGCACTGCTGAATTGGAAGCAAACCAGTTCTCTACCACAACCAAGTTAGTTGGGGAAGCAATCTTCAGTGTTTCTGATGCTTTTGGTGATGAACGAGCAATAGGTTCTCGTCAGTTAGTTACAAACCCTAATGCAACTAGAGCGCAATTAGGTGGAAGAGAATTAGATAGTAACACGGTATTCTCAGAACGGATTCGTTTGAGCTTACTCAGTAGCTTCAGTGGTAAAGACCAGTTGCAAATTCGTTTGCAAGCTGGAAATACCATTAATAATAGTGGTGTTACAGGTACAAACATGACCCGTTTGGCTTATGACGACAACACAGAGAACAATGTTCAAGTTGATAAAATTAACTACGCTTTCAACCTGAGCGATGCTATTCGAATCAAAGTTGATGCGAGTAAAGGGGAGTTCTGGGAAAACATCCCTAACTTTAACCCAGACTTTGCTAGCTCCAGCCGTGGTTCAATCTCCCGCTACGGTCGTTTCAGCCCAATTTACCGTCAAGGTTCTGGTGGTGCCGGTGCTTCCATTACCTTTAACCCAAGTGGAGCAATCTCTGTATCTGGTGGTTATTTAGCTGGTGGAAGTCAAAATCGTGCTAACAGTCCTCTTGATAGAGAAGGTTTATTTGATGGTAACTATGCTGCACTTGCCCAAGTAGCTTTCCAACCTAGTAAACAGCTCAATATTGGTTTAACTTACGCGCATAGTTACCAAAATGCCCGAACAACTGTTGCAGGGGTAACAAGCGGTGGTGGTGTTAACCTCTTTGAATCAATTGGTAGCGATTTGGTTAGTCAACCTTTTGGCAATATTGCGACTTCTTCAAATCATTACGGCGCCCAAGTTAACTTCCGTCTAAGTGACAAAATCGCAATTGGTGGATGGTACGGTTTGGCTGATATCTCAGGTGAAACAGGAGTAGATAACAATAGATTAGATGCAACTGCTACATACTGGGCAGCAAACCTAGCACTTAGAGATTTTGGTAGCAAAGGTAGTTTACTAGGTGTTACTTTTGGTCAACCTCCTAAAATTACAGGTAGCAATTTTAGAGGAATAGATGCAACTGGTCGTTCAGGTAATGCAACTGGTATACGTCAAATAGATGCAGACACTTCTTACCACTTAGAGACTTTGTACAGATTACAACTTAATGACAACGTTTCGGTTACTCCTGCGTTGTTGGTAATCTTCAACCCAGAGCATAACGAACGTAACGATACTGTTTACATCGGTACATTACGTACAACCTTCACATTCTAATAATACGAACATGTTGTAGAGACGTGATTAATCACGTCTCTACGATTAATTTGATTAAATTGATTTTGGCTCACCCAATGGTGGGCTTTTTGTTTAGATTTTTTGTTTTGCTGGGTTACGTTCCAAAAGCCAACCTACAATTCGTCCAAATCATCTGGTTTTTTTAAGTTGGTGGGTGGTCTATCATTACTCCAGGCCCACCAAACGGCGCCGCACTGGCAATGGTAAAATTCTTGCCATTTGCGTTTATAATTTTCGGTAGTTACAGGCGCCCGTCGGTTAATCCAAACTTGTGTTGCTTCCAAACTACTCGAATGGCACTTAGGACAACAGAAATCGTAGGCATGAATTGCCTCCGAAGTCCATTCAGGCGGTAAAAATGCAAAAGCTTCCATAGTATATTGAATTAGAATTGATTTGATTTGATTTGATTTGATTTGATTTGTATGTGTATAGGTTTGATTTTGAAGTTTTTTATGTGATATTTATTAATCAAGATTATTTGATTATGTAAAAAATATTACTGTAGTCCAATGATTCCACGCTCGTTGCTTGTTTTAGTAATCACAATTTTATATCAAAAATATGGAGCAGAACATTGAGATTCGCCGCTTGTTGGAAATAATGCCAGCATCAAGCAGGATGACAGTAAAAATAATCAGCAAGCCAGAGCAAGCTAAAGTAATAGATGTAGCTTTGCCATTGCCTTGGAATTCTGATAGACCTATATATATTAACTTTGATTTGTGGCGGCGATTAACTAAACCCCAACGCGACATATTGTTACTGCGAACAGTAAGTTGGTTAACAGGAGTAAAATGGTTTAAGCCTGATATCTATCAAGGTGTAGCGGTTGCTGGGTTATTGGGTGGGTTCGTTGAACTAGCACAGCGAGATGTAGTAGGTATTATAGCTGCTGTGGGTTTAAGTTCAATGGCTGTGTTACGAATATGGCGCCTTAATAATAACCAAGACTCAGAAATAGGCGCCGACACTGCGGCAATAAAAATCGCACAACGTCGAGATTACACCGAAACCGAAGCCGCAGAACATCTTCTAACTGCCATAGAAACTGTAGCAAAAATTGAAGGGCGCCAAGGTTTAGATTTTATCGAATTAATTCGTACTCAGAACTTGCGCGCAACTGCTGGGTTATCTTCTATCGGTATTCCTAGGTAAGATTGAAACGTTGGCAAGCCAGAGCTAAATTATTCAGTTCATCAGTTGAATTGGGAAGAGACTGAGGAGTGATATGGTCAATTTCAAATAAAGCAGCACCTGCTTCTTCTGATGAGTGGCAGTATTCACAAAGATACTTTGCTCTTTTTCGGACTAATTTTCTGGTTGTGTTATTAATGGTCATGAATCAGCTATTATTTTAGCGTTAAGCAAAGTAAAAATTCTATCAAGCTCTAAAATTCCCGTTAATTCAGCTTCTTCTTCCGAGTTAAGCATACCAGCTTTCTTATTCGCATTGAGTTCTTCCAAGCGTGATTGTAATTCGTCGGTAAATTTGAACAACTTAAGATTTCTAACTTGACTAATTTTGATTCCTGACTCTACCCATGATGAGGGCTGAACCATTACTTGAGTCATCATAGCAGTTTGCGTTTGTAATATAAAGGGTATTGTAGTATTGTAACAATGCCTGCCCTGCTGCCGAGTGAATTTGTAACTACTTTGAGTTAACTCATTGTGCTATATATATTAACTTTGATTTGTGGCACCATTAACTAAACCGCAGCGTGACATGTTGTTACTGTGAACGTTGAGTTGGTTGACAGGACTATCTCCTGTAGGTGTTCCTAAGTAAGAGGTTGTTTGAAAAGTATCTGTAAATGTCATGCGCTCGGTACGTTAACGCAGTTTTCCCGCTTTCGCGCGCATCTTGTGTATATATAGCAATCCTAAATCATTTATAAAAATTACACATTGTAGAGACGCGATTTAATCGCGTCTCTACTTCCATAACTTGCCTCCAATCTAAAAGGCGCCCATTTGTTATATTGTGAAGGCGCCAGCAACCAGGTGATATACAATTTAAATGCGTGCGAGCCAGTTCTTTAAATCGGTAATTGAATTAAAATCTAACAGTGCTTCCGCTAATTCTTCTAAACTGTGTCTAGAAAGACCTTGAATACGTTCCTGCTGACTTTGGCTTAAGTCCCCAAAAAGACGTTGAAGTAGGCGGAGAACAAACGATGCAGCTGCACTTTGCCTACCTAGTTCTATGCCTTCTTCCATACCTAGTTTAAAACCTTCTTCCCAACCTATTTTAAAACCTATTTCTCTACCTATTTCTATACCTTTTTCCATCCAGCTAGTGACAATTTCCATAACTTGCCTCCAATGTAAAAGGCGCCCATTTGTTGTATTGTGGAGGCGCCAGCAACGCGCGTGATATAAAGTTTAAATACGTGCGAGCCAGGTTTTTAAATCGGTAATTGAATTAAAATCTAGCTGTGCTTCGATTAAATCTTCTAAACGTCTTGTGGAAAGAGCTTGAATACTTTCCTGCTGACTTTGACTTAAGTTGCCGAAACGACGTTGAAGCAGGCGTAGAGCTACTGATGCAGCTTGCTCTTGCTTGCCTAGTTCTTTACCTAGTTCCATACCTTCCTCTCTACCTTCCTCCCGACCTAGTTCCGGTTCTTTCGTACATAGCGTGCTAAATTTTAATTAAAATCGATAATTATTCTTTATTATCAAGGCTTATAGGCACTTATAGTTGAAATTTTATTAATTTTATCGTCATCAAGAGAATAATGGCTGTAAGATAAGCATAGCAAGGGTTTTAAGCTAATTTATCAATAGATTTAGCACGCTAAGTACGGAAGAGCCAAAATGTTATAGAGTCTTTATCCAAAACATCACTGATATAGCAGTCCTAAATCATTCGTGAAAACCGTGCGTTGTAGAGACGCGATTAATCGCGTCTCTACGGGGATAAATTTTTACAATTCATATAGGAATGCTATATCTGGAAAAAATAACTCGATAAAATCAAGGAAGAAATTCTGTATTAATTTTTTAAACAAACTATCGTGGTCAATCATGAAGTGATTTCACCTTTTTGTGCAACCTGGATAGTATGAAATTATTAAACAGAAAATATTTAGATATATATTCTTTTATTAATTCTTAATAATCTGAGGTAGTGCTTTAATTAGCAATTGTAATTATCTACAAATAATTACAATAAATGGTGCTGATAATATAAATTAATAAATTAATTGTGTGATTTAGGGGGCGGGTTTACAAAAATTGTTTTTTGTTTGAAGGTTGTGGCTAACCCAGTAATAGATGTTGTAGGTAAAATAAATTCCCCTACACATGCTACAGGAGCAAGGGTGGGGAGACTATATATTTTTCATGCGGACAAAATTTGTTGTGCCGTCAAATTAAAACTAGAAAGAGTAGAAGAAATAATTTTGGCGCTGAGAGTGAACTCACTAACTTGATAATCATTATTAACTAAGGTCAAAATTAATACTTTCTGCTGTTTTAAATCTACTATCCAATATTCAGGAATAGCAAACTTTTTATACTCCAGCAGCTTAGTATCATAATCGGTTTTTTTAGAACCAGGACTAACTATTTCCACCACAAGCAAAGGTGGAGTTCTACAAACAGCAGCACGAGTTTTATCAGCTTTAATTACTGCCCACTGTGTATCAGTTAAGACAGTTAAATCAGGAGTACGAGAACGGTCTCTACCAGTTTTGGGATTAACACCAATGTATACCCCAACATCACGCTTTACTTTCCAAGGCTGCTGAGTCAGAGAAATTGCAGTTTCAATACCCTTTGATAATAAGTCTATTACATCAGAGTGGTCGCCTGTTTGTAGTGGAACCATTACTAATTCCCCATCAACAAGTTCATAACGGTTATCAGTTCCGTCATCGTAAGTCAAATACTCCTCGAAGCTTAACTGTAAAGGTGTTTTGGTCATAATTATTTATATTTAATAACCAAGTAAGGGCATTTGTCCTTACTACAAGCTTATATTAAGATGACCGAATCCTCCACCTCCTGGTGTTTCGATGATGAATATGTCACCTGGTTGCATTTCTACTGTTCCGGTGCTGCCTAAACTTTCTTTGTTTCCGTTACTGCGTTGTATTGAGTTACGTCCTAGTTGTCCGTTTTCGGCGCCTTTTAAACCGAATGTGGGAATTATTCTATGACTAGAAAGAATATTTGCTGTCATTGGTTCGAGAAATTTTATTTTACGAATTACTCCGTTTCCTCCTGAATGTTTGCCTTTGCCACCGCTATCAGAACGTATACCAAAACTTTCTACCATAACTGGATATCTTGTTTCTAATACTTCTGGGTCGGTTAAGCGAGAGTTTGTCATGTGTGTGTGAACTGCGTCGGTTCCATCAAAGTCGGCGCCTGCTCCTGAACCGCCACAAATTGTTTCATAATATTGATAGCGCGCATTTCCGAAAGTAAAATTATTCATTGTTCCTTGAGAAGCTGCCATTACTCCTAATGCACCATACAAAGCATCAACTATAGTTTGGGAAGTTTCGACGTTACCCGCAACTACTGCTGCTGGATATACGGGGTTAAGCATTGACCCTTCAGGGATAATTATTTCTAAGGGGTTGAGACATCCAGCGTTGAGGGGAATGCTATCATCTACTAATGTTCTAAATACGTATAATACAGCAGCTTGAGTAACAGCTTTTGGAGCGTTAAAGTTTGTACTGAGTTGTTGAGATGTTCCGGTAAAATCTATTACAGCACTGCGATTTTGTTTATTAATGGTGACTGTAACTTTTATAACTGCATCCCCATCCATATGATAAGTAAAGGCGCCGTCTTTGAGAACATCTATCGCGCGTCTGACTGCTTCTTCTGCATTATTTTGCACAAATAGCATGTAAGCTTGAACTGTTTGCAAGCCATATTGAGACACCATTTTTTGCAGTTCTTGAACTCCACGTTCATTTGCAGCAATTTGTGCTTTTAGGTCTGCAATATTTTGGTCGGGATTACGTGCGGGGTAACGATGGTTTGCTAAAACTTCGCGTAGTTGTGCTTCTTGGAAATTTCCTTCTTCAACTAAGAGAAAATTATCAAATAATATTCCTTCTTCTTCAATTGTAGTACTATTAGGTGGCATCGAGCCGGGAGTTATGCCACCGATATCAGCTTGGTGTCCTCGCGATGCTACATAAAATATAGGAGAGGATAAATTGGCGCCGTCTAGATAAACAGGTGTAATTGCTGTAACATCAGGAAGGTGAGTTCCTCCGTTGTAGGGGTTATTAGATAAATATACATTCCCCGGTTTAATAGAATTTGCCTTATCGTTAATTAAACTGCGAACGCTTTCACTCATTGACCCTAAATGTACGGGTATATGAGGAGCATTTGCCACTAATAAACCGGAAGAATCAAATATTGCACAGGAAAAATCTAATCTTTCTTTGATGTTCACTGAGGTTGCTGTGTTTTGCAGCACTATCCCCATTTGCTCGGCAATAAATTGATACAGATTTTTAAATATTTCTAAGCGTACTGGGTCAGGTTGTAATGTATTATTCATTATAAACTCCTAAAGTGTTAATAAATCTTGATATTGTCATGTTGAACGCAGTGAAACATCTCTAAAATTTCCAAAAAAATTAAGATTTTGATATTGTCATGTTGAACGCAGTGAAACATCTCTAAAATTATCAACCAACAAAAATAAGAGGTTAAACACGATTATTCGTTGGCGCCGAGAAACCGGGTTTCATATCATGTCCGGGAGCGTAACCATAATAAAATCATTGTAGAGACGCGATTAATCGCGTCTCTACGTGACGTGGTAATTATGGGTAATCAACCGGACATGATATCAGGGGTTTATGTGAGAAATTTTTCCATTGCGTAGTTTATAAATGTTTGTCCTCTTGCTTCTACTTGTTGTTCTTTGATAATTGAGAAGCCCATGCGTAAGAAAAATTGTTTTGCTGTAATGCTTGCTTCGGTGTATAAGCGATTTATTCGTAGTTCATAGGCTTTTGTTTCTATGGCATTGTATATACTACTACCAACACCCATGCGCTGATAGTCTTTGTGACAGTAAAAACAATCTATATGACCGTTTGCCTCTAGTTCGCCAAACCCAGCAATTATTCCTTTATCATCAGCAACAAAAGTAAACTTTGATGAACAAGCTTTTACCCAGTCTCTAAAATGTATATTGTCCGGCGCCCATGCTTGTACTTGTTCAAGTGAATAATCACGAATATTTACTTCGCGAATTGTTTCATGAAATAAACGCGCGATTTGTTCGGCATCATTTTCTTGAAATAATCGTATATCCATTTTCTCTTCCCCATTCAATCCATGCTTGAGCCATTTGGTCGAGTCTTCCACGCTGTTCAACTTCAACAGGATTTGCACCTGTAATAGCAGTTAATGCCCAAAACCAATGGTCTCGGTTCACGTTCAAGCTCACGCATGATTAATGGTACAACAGGTTGCCCCATCCCAATTATTCTTTGATACGCTGGATGCATTGACATTTTGGAGGTGACAGAAAGCATTCCTGTTTCTTGGCGCCATTGTTCTGCTAATTCTAAAAAAGTAGTTTCTATTTCTGTAGTTTTATCAGGTAACATAAAATTCCTACCTCAATGTAATTAAAAGATATCCAAAATCTCCACAATTCTCTTGTGGGGTGGGCATCCCTGCCCGCCCTACACATTTGGAACGGGCAAGGATGCCCATTCCACAAGATAATGCTCATTTCACTATTCCACTTTTACTATGTAGACAAAATACTGTTAAATTAAACGCTCTAAAATTAAATGATTACGTTCTGTTAATTTTGCTTGCCAATTTGGTTCAACTACAATCGTGCTAATTTTCTCTACGATAATCGCAGGCCCGTTTACATTGTCCCCTGGTTGTAAATGGTCGCGTCGATAAACTGGAGCATCATGCCATTTATCTAAGGCAAACATTTGTACAGTATCTACACTTTGAGGCGCCTCCGAGTCAGAGCGAGTACGACTAATTAAAGGTTCTTCAGGAGTATCCATTTTTTGAATAACTTCCACACTGACCGACTCAACAATTAAATTCTTGCCAGATTGAATAAAACCGTAGCGCGTTTTATGTTCAACCTCAAATTCTTCCTGCATAACTGTTACATCTAAATTAAAGTTAACAGTCAGTATTGAATTAGTGCCTTCATACTTCAAATTAACTTTTTGCACTACCTCTAGTTCCCTCCCCTCTTTTAGGGGAGGGTTAGAAAGGCGTAACTCACCCCTACATTGCTTCTCCAAACTCTCCATCAACACCTGTAACTCTTGAACCAACCCCTGACTTAAAATTTGTTCTACGGCGCCTTCACGAAGCGCACGCACATCAGCAAGTCCCATTCCATAAGCTGAAAGTACTCCTGCATAAGGATGTAAAAATATCTTTGTCATCCCCAATGTATCAGCTATTAAACATGCTACCTGCGCTCCGGCGCCTCCAAAACAGCAAAGTACATACTGCGTTACATCATATCCACGTTGTAAACTAATCTTTTTAATAGCGGAAGCCATACTCTCTACAGCAATGGCAATAAATCCAGCAGCTACTTGTTCAGGGGTACTATTATTTCCTGTCTTTGTTTTTATCTCTTGTGCTAGCTGTGTAAATTTCTCAATGACAATATTTTTATCTAAAGGTAAATTTCCATCTACTCCAAATACGGAAGGAAAATATTGCGGATGAATTTTGCCTAACATTACATTCGCGTCTGTTACAGAAGTAGGACCACCGCGTCGATAACAAGCAGGTCCAGGATTTGAGCGAGCAGATTCTGGACCAACACGATAACTGGAACCATCGAAAAATAAGATTGAACCACCACCTGCTGCGATAGTATGAATATCTAATACAGGTACTCGCATTCTGGCGCCTGCTATTTCGTTTTCTAATTGTCGTTCATATTCTCCTTTAAAATGGGCAACATCAGTACTAGTACCTCCCATATCAAAGGTGATGACTTTAGAAAAACCTCCACGCTTGCTTGTTTGAACGGCGCCGACTATACCACCAGCAGGCCCACTTAATATACTATCCTTACCTTGAAATTGTTCTGCGGCAACTAATCCCCCGTCAGATTTCATAAACATTAATCTAACTCCAGGTAGATGACTTGCGACTTGATTGACATAATGTCGCAAAATTGGAGTTAAATAAGCATCAACAACAGTTGTGTCTCCTCGACTAACTAGTTTCATCAAAGGACTTACTTGATGTGATATAGATATTTGTGTAAATCCAATATCTGAAGCTAATTGTGCAACTTGTTGTTCGTGTTGAGGATAACGGTAAGCGTGCATGAGTACTATTCCACAGCTACGAATGCCTGAATTATAAGCTGCTTGCAAGTCTTTTTTGACTGCTTCGATATTAACAGGCAAAAGTTCTTGACCTTGAGCATTGTAACGTTCGTCTACTTCGATAACCTGTTCGTAAAGCATCGTTGGTAAAACAATACGACGGGCAAAAATATCAGGACGGTTTTGATAGCCTATTCGTAAAGCATCTTTAAACCCTTTAGTAATAGCAAGAACAACGCGCGAACCGTTTCTTTCTAACAGTGCATTTGTTGCTACTGTTGTTCCCATTTTTACTACTTCTATTTGTTCGCAGGGGATAGGCGCCTCACCAGAAAGCCCTATAATATCTCTTATTCCCTGAATTGCGGCATCCTCGTATAATTCAGGATTCTCGGAGAGAAGCTTATAAACGATTACCCACTGATTATTTTCTAATGACACAATTAAAAACCGCTCAGGATGATTTGAGAGGTTATCTATAATTTCTCTACTATCTGTAACAGCTACTAGGTCTGTAAATGTACCACCCCGGTCAGCAAAAACTTTTAACATAACTATACACCCATCGCACTATAGAACGGTTCTTACTCTGTGTCCTCTGCGTCTCTGTGGTGAAATTATGCATTTTGAAATAATTTTTTTACCAAAGAGGAACAGAGGACACAGAGAGAAAAGATTTACCTACACCGATAAACTTTGTACTCGTAACCGTTTACTGCTGGTAAGGGTTTACTATTAAGCGAACAAGTTTCTAGTTCTTCGGGGTCGTCGGCAAAAAAGTTGACCCTCCATAAATCAAATGGACGAGGTAGTGTTTTTACAGCTTTGCCTAACGCTTTTGATGAAGTGTCAGGATTATCATCTTGATGTGCTAGTAGAAATTTTGTATTAGTTAATTTCTGATTTTTTTTCAATTCCCTCGCGACACCCATCATTTCCCCTATATGTACATGGGTTTTTTGTGTGGTGGCAATCAATACTGGTTGACTAGATACTTTTTGAATGATACCCATGAATAAATCAGGACGATAGTATTTTTGATAGCCTAAGTTATTAACAACTGTTATACCGCTCGCTAGTGACATCAGCCAAATTATTAACACGGCTTTTTTCCCTGATATCCGCCATTTAAACATTTTGACTGTTTCTAGGTGCCAGCAGATAGCTAAACTTGCTCCCACTAGTATTATTACTGCCGGAAAATAAATAAAGTTGTAGCGGGCACCACGTGTTAAATCAATACCTAAAAAGTAGGTAAAGATAGCAAATAACACAAGTGCGCTGATTATAAATCCAATTAAGACCTTTGTGATAAATCGGTTTTCTGGTTCATTAAGTCTAGCTTTTAAACCGCGAACTAATATTGGTGTTGCCCAAATAAATATTACTAGCATTACAACTCCCGAAGCAATAACCACAGCTAACCGTGGTGACTCAACGGGCAGTAGCGAAATCATTGTAATCCAAGCTGCTAAACCTTGAAAAATAGGACTCAACCAAGCAAGTCCAACTCTATCACCTTGAATCCACTCGGTTAATTTGCCACCATAGCTATTCTGTAAAAATACGGGTATCCAGACGGTGCCTGCTATTGCTGTACCCGCTGCAACAGCGAATATACGGTACCATACGGTTGCTAATTCTTTATTTTTTATTTGTTTTACTAAAAAGAAAAGTAATACAATCGCCTCACAACAAAGAGTTAAAACAAAGAAATAATGTGTAGCTATACCCAAAGCGTTAATAACAATCCATGTTAGTGCGACTTTGAGAGGTAATTGACTACGACTTTGAACATGGCGAACGGCACTGATAAAACAAGCAAGCGTTGCCATTACCCACAAAATAGGTAAAGTATAATGCCGTGTTTCTTGAGCCAAAAATATTGCGTAGGGTGAAGTCGCCATAAAAGCAGCAGCTAAATGACTGACTAAGCGTGAACGATACAACTTAGAGCTTAGTACATAAATTGCTGGAACACTCATAGCACCAAATAGTGCAGCCAACGCACGGGCGGCCCAAACCGATACCAATCCCGCATCTGTTGGAAATAGCCGCAGCCACAAATGCGTCAATATAAAATAAAGCGGCGGGTGATTACTTTCTGTAAATAAATGCTTCAAGACATCTTGTACACCAGCACCAGCACGCGGTTGCAGTGGCTGTAAAAGTGTATCAATACCAATAGGTTGGTCGAGCGGTACATTTAAGAAGCTATTACCAAGACTAAATACCAAAGTTGAAAACTCATCAGTCCAAGGTGGTTTAGCATCCAAATTAATGAAGCGTAAAATAGTACCAACAGCAAACCAAAATAAAAGTAGAAAGTGCTGAGTGCTGAGTGCTGAGTATTGAGTGCTGAGTATTGAGTGCTGAGTATTGAGTGAAGAGTGAGAGAAAAATTTTTTCAGCATAGACTTCAGCATAGGGTAGAGAACAGCAAGGAGCAGTAAAAATAGAATAACTTAGACATCTAAATCAGTAATAAAGTGTGAAATCAGCACTCAGCACTTTTCACTTCTTCACATCAGTCACACGCCAACTGAGCTTGAGATTAACCCAAAAGTTCCACAAAACCACCACTGCTATCGCAATTAATTTTGCCAGATACTCGTTGACCTTCAAAACGTTATAGAGCAAGTTTACTATTAAAGCTTGTAAAATCACTCCAGCCAAACAAATAACGTTGAATTTTAAAAATCTTTTTAAACGGGCGCCTTTTCCAGTTTGCCAACGTGAGATATCGCGGAATGTCCAAATATCATTCCATAGGAAGTTATTAATGATTGCCATTTCCGCCGAAAGTATAGTGCTGCGTGTCAGTCCTAGCTGGAAAATTTGCCGCAGTATATAAAATACCGTCAAATCTACTCCTAAACCGCTAAAACCAACTACGCCAAACCGCAAAAATCGACCAATCGGAAAGTTAAAACGTTTATTTATGCGTCCCAATTGTCCTGTAGTTAGACGCAAGCGGATTAAATGGCGTAGGTAATCTATATACTGTTTCCATGTGACTTTGCTTTCACCTTCGACACGCTCGTTAAAAACATATCCTACTTCAGCAATTTCCTGAATATCACCTCGTCCAATTATTTCCAACAGTATTTTGTAACCAACCGGATGAAGTGTAATTTCAGCTATACTATCTCTCCGCACCATAAAATAGCCGCTCATTGGGTCAGACACTCTACCTAAAACCCCTGGTAAAATAATCAAACCTAATACTTGGGCGCCTCGTGATAAAAATCTTCTGACTACACTCCAACTGCTTACCCCACCTCCATCTACATGACGACTACCAACCGCTAAGTCGGCGCCTTCTTCGACAGCACGTAGCAATTGCAACATCACATGCGGTGGATGCTGTAAATCTCCGTCGATAACTCCCAAAATACGTCCCTTTGCCACTTGCCAACCGCGAATTACCGCTTGTGATAGTCCTCGTTCTCCAACTCGACGCATTACCCGTAATTGGGGGTATGAAGCCATTAAAGAAGCGGCAACCTCCCAAGTACCGTCAGGACTATCATCATCTACAACAACTAGCTCGTAATCTCCATATATCGACGAATCGAGTAACTTCGTCAACACCTGTATAACGTTTGTTATATTGTCGCGCTCGTTATAAGTGGGAATTATTAGTGAGAATAAGATACAATCTTTACTACCAGTAGAAATCGACTGATACTTTGGAATCCGTAATGCACCAGATGGCGCCGATAGCAATGGATTTGGTTCAATAATACTCATTCAATAAGATGGTGGAATGTTCAAGGGTGAGCAGGGAGATGAGGTTACATAAAAATTTATTGCTCTTGATTTTAAGTCAAAATCAGAATTTCACAAGCATTGGTTACACTTTCTAAAACGATTAATGGTTGTATATATTACAATTAATAAAGTGACTTAATATGAATAAACCCATTACAAACAAGTTTAGCTGTGGTTGTTATAAGTGTTGACGCTATTTTAGAACGCGCAAAAGAGT
This sequence comes from Calothrix sp. PCC 7103, assembly GCF_000331305.1. GTDB lineage: Bacteria > Cyanobacteriota > Cyanobacteriia > Cyanobacteriales > Nostocaceae > Dulcicalothrix. The sequence goes on from NZ_KB217478.1 coordinate 5,679,957, forward strand.
ATGATTTGTCTCCACATGAAGCCGTGTTCTTATTGAAACAAAGTGACCCTAGTATTATTGCTGAAATCCGCATAGCTGCTGATAAATTACGTCAACAGCAAGTAGGAGATACTGTAACATACGTCGTCAATCGCAACATCAATTTTACTAACATTTGTGAACAGCACTGTAGTTTCTGTGCTTTCCGTCGAGATTCAAATTCAGATGGTTCATATTGGTTAGATTGGGAGCAAATTAGAGATAAAACAATTGACGCAGTACAACGAGGCGCCACAGAAATTTGTATGCAGGGTGGTTTAAACCCAGAAGCAAAAATTAACGGCAAATCACTGAACTACTATATAAAGCTTGTCGAAATTATTAAACAAGAGTTTCCACAATTACATCTCCACGCATTTTCGCCCCAAGAAATTCAGTTTATCGCCAGACTAGATACAATTTCTTACGCCGAGGTAATAACAGCTTTACGCGACTCAGGTCTCAACTCAATGCCTGGAACCGCCGCCGAAGTGTTAGATGATAATGTTCGTGCTGTATTATGCCCTGAAAAAATCAATTCAGCAACTTGGTTAGAAATCGTCGAAACAGCCCATAAATTGGGTTTACCCACCACCAGTACAATGTTATCGGGACATATCGAAACACCTTTACAGCAAATTGAACACTTAGAAAAACTCCGCACGCTTCAGCAAAATGCCATTAAAAACAACTATCCAGCCCGAATTACCGAATTTATAATATTACCCTTTATAGGAGCATTAGCACCAAAACCTTTACGGCGCCGTGTCGGTCGTGACCAACCAGTATTACTTGACGCACTTTTACTTACAGCCGTTGCTCGAATATATCTAGGTAATTACATACCAAATCATCAGCCCAGTTGGGTAAAACTTGGTCTAAATGGCGCCAAAGAAGCATTGAAATGGGGTTGTAATGATATTGGTGGCACCTTAATGGAAGAACACATTACCACAATGGCAGGTGCCCAAGGTGGAACCTGTATGTCCGTCTCAGATTTACAAAACGCAATATCAGAACTTGGGCGCCCACACCAACAACGTGACACCCTATATAAAACCCACTTTGTTACCAATCCAAGATACGATAAAGCTTGATTTAAGTATTTTTTCACCTTTAATTGCTTATGAAGCGCTATTTGTCACGCCTACTTGCCTTGGTTTTGGTTGTAACTATTGGTTTAATGGGTTGTTCGTCTTCTGACCCCAACAGCTTAACGGGGAATTATAGCCAAGACACGTTAACTGTAGTCAACATTATACGTAATGCAATTGAACTACCGAATGATGCGCCTTCTAAAACAGCAGTTCAAACCGAAGCACGTCAAAAAATTAATGACTTTTCGGCACGCTATCAGCGTAACACCTCTGTTGCGAGTTTAAGTTCTTTCACCACCATGCGAACTGCCCTAAATTCTTTGGCAGGACATTATAGCTCTTATCCTAATCGCCCTGTGCCTGAAAAACTTAAAACCCGTTTAGAACAAGAGTTAAAACAGGTAGAGTCTGCTTTGCAACGTGGTGCTTAACAATTTGTCGTGCTGTACTTGCTGTACTCGCTGTGGGTTGGGTAACACCCAACCTACTATAGAGAACTTTTATATTAAAAGTTATATTAAAAGATCAAATTTAGATATATAAAAGAATTAATTATTGACTTATCTTGGCTCAATATTTAGAATTAAATTCCATCTATGTCTCTACGTCCTTTGGATGTTGTAAAAATGTTTTCTTGGCGACGCTTCGGAGCTGCCGCTTTTATTAGTAGCTTATTAATTCCCTTTTTGGGACAACCTTCAGAGGCTCAACTGAACGAGTATTGTCAGTTACCTAACAAGGCAGTACAAGAAAAGGAAAATTTACGTATATCGGCGCTTCGAGGAAACTTGTCGTCGCATAAAAAGTATCAAAATTTACTACAAAAACACGGTGAAGCCGTTCGAGATTGCCGTCAAGACAATTGGTTGCAGGTTCAAGCGATTTGGTTACGTTTGTATCCTTGTGATATTCAAGCAGGCACCCTCGACCGGATTATGGATAGAATCGTCAATAAGGGTTACAACGCTGTCTATGTAGAAACTTTTTATGATGGACGGGTAATGTTACCCTCAAACGATAATCCTACGGTTTGGCCTTCTGTTGTAAGGGCGCCGGGACAAGAAAATACCGATTTGCTAGGGAAAGCGATTCAGAAAGGACGCGAACGTGGTTTAAAAGTGTACGCTTGGATGTACACCGCTAATTTTGGTTTTAATTATGCTCAACGAAAAGATAGAGAAAGTGTAATTGCGCGTAACGGTAAGGGGCAAACCAGTTTGTACGTTGTCGATGGTGGTAGTCATGTTTTTATTGACCCATACAGCGTAATCGCTCGAACAGATTATATACGCTTGGTACAAGAAGTCGCTCGTCGGCGCCCAGATGGTATTTTATTCGACTATATACGTTATCCGCGTCAGTCTGGTAATAATTCAATCGCCACAAAAGTTACTGATTTGTGGCTATATACAGAATCAACTCAGCAAGCTTTATTTAAAAGGGCACAAAATAATAAGGGGTTAGATTTAATACGTCGCTTTCTAGGCAAAGGATATGTAACTACTAGTGATATTGCGAATGTGGATAGATTATATCCATCGGAAGGCGAACCAATGTGGCAAGGACGTAGTTTGCTTGCTTCTAAGTCGCTCTTGTCGGCAAGTCAACGTCAACCCCAACTTCAATCAGATTTATGGCAGCTTTCGGTTGCTCACGCAATGCAAGGAATTGTTGATTTTATAACTTTAGCCGCATATCCAGCACAACAAATGGGTGTACCCGCAGGCGCCGTCTTTTTTCCTGAAGGCAACCAAATTCATGGTCAAGGTTACGATTCACGCTTACAACCGTGGGATAGATTTCCTAGTAACTTTGAATGGCATCCAATGTCTTACGCGAACTGTGGAAACGTCGCTTGTATTGCTCAACAAGTTCAGCGTGTTTTAAGTATGTCAAGACCCGACACACAAATTATTCCTGCTGTCGCTGGTACTTGGGGTAAATCTGTTAGCGGGCGCCCATCATTAGAAGTTCAAATGCAAGCACTCCGCCAATTTGCCCCCCGTGTACGTTCCGTTAGTCACTTCGCCTACTCTTGGCAAGACCCACAACACGACAGCGAACGTAAATTATGCCGCACTTAGGGTGCCCTCTGCGCTATTACTATCAGTCAATGTAACGCAAAATTAAACTGCTTTCACGCACCATTAATACGTTAAGTAACTCCTAACTTGCAATAGACAATGCAGTTTGTACTCCCGCCATTTCGATAACTCTAAACGTGAAATCTAAAAGTTCAGCGTCGTTTAACTGTCGGCGTGAAGTTTTTGCGTAATTTTGCTGTAAGTATTTACGCCCCATTTCTGGTGTCCAATTCAACTGTGCTAAATACTTATCTATCTGTGCCATCATCATGGCGCGAATTTCAGTGTTTTTACTCGTACTGACTTGCGTGGTTGGAGTTTGTGATGCGATAGTCTCTATTTTGAAGCTAACTCTCTGCTCTAACGCTTGCAAATCAATTTCTTTGTGTCCACCCCAACTAAAATCAACGACTCGATACGTTGCTGGGTCGTAAATGCTGCAAAATACTACTGTTTTTTCACCAGGACTGACCGCAATTGTTAAAGGATTACGCAGTTGCTCAACAGTCAAAGCATCAAGCGACAGCAGTAAACTCTTGGAAAAATACGATGAGTTTCCCGAACGCCCAGATGCAAGGTGTTGGCGCCAAAATTGCTAAGTCGGTTTTATAAGTTAACCCGTACTGCGTTTCAACGCTCTTATTACACTCAATCCCAGTAATTAAACCTGTTAAAGCTTTTTCATAAATTGGTACTTGCTTCCCCTCTTCGGAGAGACTATACCAGCAAGCATCACCTTCACGACTCACAAAAACATATTGCGCTTTTGGAACCGTTCCAAAACCTAACTTTATATCCATAAGTCCTCTCTTGCACGCTACAGTAAGTGTACCCAGACGCGAAAACATTCTAACAACGCACGCATCCAGTTATAATTATTCATAGTACTAATATACTGCAAGGGATTAAAAAAGGTAGGATACTTCTCACATATACACCCTCTTGACTGATTATTCGGGAGATCCTTGAATCATTGTCATCAAGCGGTCTAAAGTTTGTGTAAGCTGCGAAAGCTTTTGTAGAGAATCATCTTGAGTTTCAGCCAAAGTTTGCACTGCGTCGCACAATGCCAAAATTTGATATCCCTGTTGTTTAATTTGCTTTCCTTGCTCTTCAATCTGTCCGCTTAAATTCTCAACACGGTCTCCCAACCGCTCAATTGTCTCCGTAGTCGCAAGTACTGCTTCTCCGATTTGTTCGACAATCGACTCTAAACGACCAACTTTTACGTCAAATCCTACAGCAACCATTTCTTTAGCACCTCATCGATAGCACGAGCAGACAGCAATTGTAATTGCCTGTTTTGGAACATATAGTTATTCGGAATTTAAGTGGTAGTAAAATTTACTACCTAAATCCCAAACTTAATCAAGATTTTATACAATGGTTTCTAATGTTTAACTTAAATTGACATAACAGTCAAATGTATACATAACACTAAGACGACTTTTTATCAGACATATTGTAAATATTTAAGCTGGATAAGTGTTTTACCCGAAAAATGCGTGTAATTTATACATTGCTGAATAAATTTATTACACGTACTTTACTGGTAGTAAACTATAGCACAATTTTATCAAACATACACAACATAAAAGATTTTTCATCCTTCATAAGATATATTAAATTTACTTCATATAAGATTTATAAAAAATCATCATAAGCCGGATGCTGATGAAGATTCAGTGAATATACGGTTGATGGTAATTTTATTTGAGAAAGCAAAGTCTATAGTCTAATTAAGCTTACGTAGATATACGTTTTAATAAAAATTCGGCTTTACAATGTATCAAATACTATTTACAACCATAGTTCAGGGTGCAGCATCTGAAACTTGGGATAATCAAATTCAATACCACCCTTCAGTTAAGTCTAAATTTAAACGTTGTTTAGACGTTGTGGGTAGCATAGTCGGGCTAGTTATTTTAAGTCTCGTATTCATACCTATAGCCATTGCAATAAAATTTGACAGTCCCGGTTCTGTTTTCTTTGTACAGGAGCGTTATGGGCTACATGGAAAGACATTTAAAATTCGCAAATTTCGCTCAATGGTAGTGGAAGCTCCACAGCTAAAGAGCCTAGTAGAGAACGAAGCGAACGGATTATTTTTTAAAAACAAGAACGACTTTAGAGTTACAAAATTTGGTCGTTTTTTGCGAAGCACAAGTTTAGACGAGTTACCTCAGTTCTGGAACGTTTTAATGGGGGATATGAGCTTGGTTGGTACCCGTCCCCCAACAGCAGACGAAGTAATGAACTATAGTCAGCATCACTGGCAGCGCTTAAATGTTAAACCAGGTTTGACAGGTGAGTGGCAAGTCAACGGTCGCTCTCAGGTAAAAGACTTTGAGGCAGTCGTCGATTTAGACTTACAATATCAAAAGAAATGGTATCCAATGTACGACGTGTTACTAATCGTTAAAACTATTTATGTCATCCTAACCAAAGTCGGCGCCTTCTAATAGTAAAAAGTGCTGAGTTGGTAAGAAGTTATAACTCAGCACTCAGCACTTTTAGTTAAAAACTCGATCCTGCTTTTTTTAAGAACTCTCTTTCTTCTGGAGTCGAAGCACGTCCTAGAATGGCATTACGATGTGGAAAGCGTCCGAACTGCTCAATAACTTCCATGTGGCGAATAGCGTATTCTACCGTACTTTTACTATCAGGGTCATCACTGAGGTGTTTAAATAACTCTACACTACACCGCTGATGGTCTAAATTTTCGCTATGTTCAAAAGGTAGGTAGATGAACCAACGCTGCACAGGTAATAACGAGCGGTCATAACCAAGTTTTACAGCATGTTGTGCTGCTGATAGAGCTTCCCAGTCCGTTGCAAAAGCTTCTTGTGTTCCGCGAAATATATTGCGAGGAAACTGGTCGAGCAATAAGATTAGCGCTAAACATGATTTTGGCACCTCTTTCCACTCATCAAGATAGCCTAATGCTGCTTTCTCATAATCATTGAGGAAGCGGTTTTTGATTTCGTTATCAAACTCCGCTTCTGCAAGAAACCAAACCTTTCTAGGTTTGCCGTAATCAGCATCAGTAGAATTACCGAACCAAAAGTCTAGAATTTCGTTTGCCTGAGACATCCGTTCTTATTGACCTAACATGAGCACTTGTCGCATTTTACGCATATTAGCAGGCAATTCAAGGTTCATGGCTTGTTGAATTAAAATTGATGGTACAGGAATTGTCGGTGTTGCCTGAACTGCGTATTTTAACAAGGTTCCATTACCAAAATCACATAGCTCAAGATTTGCCGTAAAGTCATGGAAAGTACCCTTCTCTAATTTAAATTGGATACGCTGTCCTAATTCCTCTACTACATTCAGGTAAATTTCAACTTGGGCAGTCAAAAATAAAAACGCTTTTTGTGCTGCTTGATACAGACGTTTAACTTCTCCCCGTTGTATAATTTCGCTTTTTGTCACATCGGGGAAATATTGCACCCAGCGAGGATAATCTGTTAGTTGTTGCCATACTTGGTTTCGTTTCATTGGCAAATACATCCACGCTGTCACTGCTCCACCCCAAGCACTATGAGCGGAAGTTTCAACAAAAACCTCACCTTGTAGCATTTTCGCTTGCTTGTCAGGACTCCAAGCTGTGCCTTCGGTATATATCACTGAATCAGAAGTATGGGATATAAACATAAAATTTTCAATCACTCCTCAACACATTTACTACGACACAAACACAAACACACAAATTTGGACAAGACTTTAAAATTGGAACGTGAATTTCAGTTAACTCATTAGTTCTCATTCCACTACATTATCTAAATTGTCCGGAAATAGTCCTTTGTTGCCATATTATTCCCGAAAATTCACCAAAAATTATGTCTTTTTTATCAACAGCATGTTTTTTATGTAAAAATACTGAAGCCTTTATTGGAATAAGCAACATCAAATGCAATCTTCTGCTATTAGAGACGTTACAATAGCACAAAAAGCATAACGAATGCGTCTTGTCTCAAGAGTTGCCTAACGTCTGAAATCTCAAATTCTAAGAATTTGAGCCTTCATATGCCATACCAAGTCTAAAACAACGTTAGCTTATCGTTAATGAACACAAAAAACCAAGATAACTATTTATACTTCATCAAATCTTTATAGTAGTTGGAGAAACTTAAATGTCACAGTCTTCTAAATTAAACCGTTTATTAACACAAGCATTTGGAATCTTTTTTGGTATAGCTCTTGCCGTCTGGATACTGCGAGGGCTTGGCGTTGGAATTTTAGCTGCCATCCCAGGAGGAATCATTTGGCTACTACTTGGGCTTGCAATTGTATTCGCTATTCTTGCCTACGTACAAAAAACTTGGTGGCGCTTCTAGGCAACGGATGTCGGACAGGCACCTCAAACTGCTGGATGCGATGGAGGGTTATCCGCAAGTGTACAGTATCAACCTTTTGGTTGTAATATTTAGACATAGATATCTTAACAATAGTATACAATTATTAAAAAACTATTAAAAAACTTGTTACTTGAATTTTTTCACGTCAGGTACAAGTATTATTTCGATAATCATGAATAAAAACTTTATTAAAATCTTATTGGTAGTAAGCGAGCATGAAGATATCGCTTTGCCAATTAATTTTATCCAAGAAGAAAATTTAGATATCAAAATTGCGACTTCAACTCAAGAAGCTATCACAGAAATTGTCTCACCTCCAGATTTAATACTGTTGGATGTGACAACAGATAACATAGATGAAGTTGAAATATATACTTATTTAAAAAAAATAAAAGATAAATCAAAAAAAAACCTTAGTGAAATTGCAATTATTTTTATTACCGAGATTAATCATAGTTTTTCGTCCATAAGTAATATTGATGTTAATAATTTAAATTTTGATTATTTAAGAAAACCGTTTACACAAGATGAATTATTAGTTAGAGTCCGGCAGCATCTGCGAATTATTAAATTAGAAAATAATTTAAAAATAAAAAGGCAACAGTTATGTACTGAACGCGAAATAAAATCGATTGTAGCGCAGTTGGAAATTATGGTATCTCAAAGTAAACTTTTTGAACATTCCAAACAAGCTCGTCGTGCTGAAGCCAAACTAGCATCGGCTTTTCGCTCATCTCCAGACCCTATCGCTTTAGCAACATTCCCTGATATATATTACATCGAAGTTAACGATAACTTCTGCCATGTATTTGGTTATGAACGTTCAGAAGTTATTGGTAGTAGTACGAAATCTATTGATATTTGGGTGAATCCTTCTGAATGTAATACTATTCTAGATATTTTACGAAATTCTCGCAGAATTCGTAATTATGAAGTTCAGCTTCGCGGCACCAATAATGAAATAAGAACAATGTTGTTGAGCGCAGAACTAATTGAACTTGAAGAGCAGCAATATTTATTAGGAACTGCCAGAGATATTACCGAGCGACAAATAGCTTTATCTGCACAGAAATTAAGCGAAGAGCGATTACAACTAGCACTGGAAGCTAGCGACTTAGGAATGTGGGATTGGAATATTGCTAGCGGTAAAGTATATCGGGACTGGCGCTGGTTAAAAATGTTAGGGTATGACTCAACGGAAGTCAACGACACCCGTCAAGGTTTCCTTGAATTAGTACATCCAGATGATTTAAATTCAGTAAATACTGCTTTAGAACAGTATTTACTTGGTAACACCCCTGTTTACAAAGTTGAATTTCGGATGCGTTCTAAAGCGGGTGATTGGAAATGGATTGAATCGTGCGGTAAAATTTTCGATTATAATGAACGCGCTGAACCTTTACGTTTAACTGGCACTCACAAAGATATTACCGAGCAAAAAACTTTAGAGCGGACACTCACAATTCATCAAGCGCGCTTGGATGCTTTTTTTAAAAATGCTCCAGTTGGTCAGTGTATTGTAGACGAACAAATGCGCTTTGTACAGGTTAACGAGTTGTTAGCACAAATAAATGGACTAAGCATCGAAGCACATAATGGTAAGTCTATATACGAAGTTTTTCCGGCTCTTGCATCTGTAATTGAACCGATTTATCGACGAGTATTAGAAACAGGAGAACCAGTTCTCTGCCAAGACATAAGTGCTTACTCTCCTGACAAACAAAAGTCTTTGCGCCATTTTTTAACTTCTTATTTTGCTATTCAAGGTTTAGACGGGCGTCCTAGTAATGTCGGCACAGTGGTTGTAGAAATCACAAACCTCAAACGCGCAGAAGCTGCTTTACGCTCTGCTGCTGAACGCGAGCGCGCTATTACACAAGCAATTCAACTAATGCGGCAAACGCTCGATTTAGAAACAATATTTACCGCCACAACTGAGCAATTACGTCAAGTTATTAACTGTGACCGTGTTGTTGTTTATCGATTTAATCCTGACTGGAGTGGGGAATTTGTCGCTGAGTCCGTCGGTTCCGGTTGGGTTTCACTTATAGAAGAAAATAATACCAACCCCAACTTAATCAAAGGCGCCCTTGATGCGGATACTTGTGTAGTAAAAAAAATGGACAGTAACGATAATCAAGTTATCGATACTCATCTCCAAGACACTAAAGGAGGAGCATATAATCGTGGCGCCAGCTTTCTATGTGTGAGAGATATTTACAACGCAGGATTTGAAGACTGTTATATTAAACTGCTAGAACGATTCCAAGCCAAAGCATATATTACCGTGCCCATATTTTGCGGCAGCAAACTCTGGGGATTGCTTGGTAGTTATCAAAACAGCAGTTCGCGCTCTTGGGTTCGGGGAGAGATTAATATTGTAGTTCAAATCGGCAACCAACTTGGTGTCGCACTTCAACAAGCAGAACTATTAGCACAAACACAACTCCAATCGCAAGCACTGCAACAAGCTGCCGTTGCTGCTGATGCTGCCAACCGATCGAAAAGCGAATTCCTGGCTTCGATGAGTCATGAGCTACGAACTCCACTCAATGCCATCTTAGGATTTACGCAGCTAATGAGTCACGATAATGATTTATCTGAAGAACATCAGCAAAACCTCAGCATTATTAATAAAGCAGGTGAACATCTCCTCAACCTCATTAACGACATTTTAGAAATGTCAAAAATTGAAGCGGGTCAAAGCCACCTTAACATCACTAGCTTTGATTTAATTAGCTTACTCGACACTCTCAAAGAAATGTTGCTATTCCGTGCAACAGCCAAAGGTTTAATGCTGACATTTGAATACGAAACTAATGTCCCTCAATATATTCAAACCGATGCTAGTAAACTTCGCCAAGTTCTATTGAATCTTTTAGGTAACGCAATCAAATTTACAAGTAATGGTAGCGTTAAGCTGCGCGTATGTATAAGACAAAGCAGACAAGGAGACACTCAATACCTTGTGTTTGAAGTTACAGATACAGGACTTGGAATTTCTCCAAAAGAAATCGGGTTAGTTTTTGAAGCATTTGGACAAACTGAAACTGGTAGAAAATCACAACAAGGAACTGGTTTAGGTTTAGCGATTAGTCGTAAATACGTCAAAATGATGGGAGGTGATATTATACTTAATAGTACTTTAAACGTAGGTAGTACATTTACTTTTGATATTGAAATGTTACCTGCCTTACAAGATGACATTTCCACAAATTCCTTTACCAATCAAATAATTAGTTTGGCGCCTGACCAACCGACTTACCGTATTCTAGTTGTAGATGATGCCGAAGATAGCCGTATCTTTATCGTAAAACTACTGAGCTTAATTGGTTTTGCAGTCAAAGAAGCAGTAAACGGAAGAGAAGCAATATCAATATGGAACGAATGGCAACCAAGCCTAATATTAATGGATTTGCGAATGCCAATGATGGATGGTTACGCCGCAACGCGAGAAATTAAACTGCGTGACTCACAAAAACACTTCTCTCCATTAAATCGCACAATCATCATAGCGCTCACAGCCAACGTTTTTTCTGAACAGCGTCACGCAATCCTCGAAGCTGGGTGTGACGACTTTATTAACAAACCTTTTCGCGAAGAATTTCTCCTCGAAAAAATTAGACAGCATCTCAAGGTGGAATATATATATAAAGATGCAACGAGTCAAACTAGCGAAGCTCAATATCCCCACACTCTATCCGATGCTCAAGTAGTTAAAATATTGTCCAAGCAACCGCGTGTATGGGTAGAACATTTATATCATGTTGCCGCCAGTTGTAGCGATAACCTCATTTTCGACTTACTCAAACAAATACCCACACCACATGTTTCGTTACACAACTTTTTACAAGATTTAACGACTAGTTATAACTTTGAGAAAATTATGGAACTAGCCAATTTAGCTTTGAACTCGTAGCACAGGCATCTTGCCTATGTAATAAAAGTAATTATTTTTACCACTGAGATACAGAGTACACAGAGAGGATATTTTCCTAGAGGATATATTTACATCCAACTTATCCTCTAGGAATTTGGCGCCATCGATTATTTTCCTAGAGGATATATTTATACCCAACTTATCCTCTAGGAATTTTGGCGCCAAATATAAGCTTAACCTTACTCTCAAAAGCCAAGAAAAATCTACAGCAAGTGCGATCTCGCGCTTCAGACAACTATATTCAACTTAGACCTTCTCGTGGCGAAGTTGGTAAAAAATTTAGCATCGAAGTTAAATTCAACGATGCTACTATTTGCGAAAACTTTGAATTATAAAAGCTAAGTTTTCTTGTGGGGTGTGCATCGTTGCCCGCCCTCACCCTTACTCTCACTATATAACATTACACAGTTTTCAATTCCATAGAATTAATCGAAAAAGGAATATGAATACCTTGCTCTTTCGCCGATATCACTAACTTCTTAACTCTACCTTTAACATCTAATAAAGTTAAAGGAATGGCACCAGCATCTAGTTGTTGACTAAGTGCAGAATGTTTAATTTTATTAATACTAGTGTCTAAGCGGTCGAACGCTTCTATCGAAACCGAATAATCGGGGTCATTGACAACATCTGGCTGAATTCTCATGTTGACTCCATATATTGGTTGTTCAAACACGATTGTCATGGGACCAGGATTACCATGACCTGTAGATAAAAGCGCATCACCAATGCAAAAATCTAACGGTTCAGAAGATGTTTGGTCTATTCTTAACAAATGTCCAGCAGCAATACTTACTAGAACTTCACGACCTTGACGTGACTTGATTAAAAATGTTGTTGGCAAAGAAGTCAAAGGTTTACCAAGCACTTGCCAATCAATTACATCATCAGCCTGAAAATCATCTTTATTTTCCTCTCCCTCTGCCTTTATTGAATTCGATGTCATATTGTTTGCAGTAGTAATATATTGGGTTTTAACGTCAGAACCGATAATCATAATTTTACCCGTGCCTTTTAATATTTACAGATTCTTGAATGATAAGCAAGACTTTAATAGCTTCCTAATTGAAACCACACTGATACAATTATTTTCAAGTAGATAAATTTAGATGTCTGTATAAGTTATATGTCAATTAAGCAGACTTTGTGACTCATATTGCTTGGTATTGTTATTGTCATAACACTTATTCAAGCATCGATAAAGAAAATATTAGTTGTAATTTTTTGTTGTTTACTGCTGAGTCTGTTGCTGTTATCTTCAACTGCTAAATTCCTCATTCCGGAAATGTATCTCAACATTTTCCACGACTTTATCAGTGATTTATTATACTAAATACTGGCAATGGAAGTAAATTGACGATTTTTGATTTAATAGTGGCTAATTGACGCTCCCCTGGCTGAAGTTGTATTCCTCCAAACTCCAACTCGTCAAGAGCTTAATGCTTCTTATGGTGCGTGACGCTTTTAGGGTACTTGCTTCGTTGTAAGATTGTTTATGGCGTCACGCACCCTACTTATGAATCAAAACGTTTTGCTGTTGGCTGCACAAAGTGGTGATATTAAGAAAGTAAAAATGCTATTGGACACTGGGGCGCCTGTTAATGCCTGTGATAATCATAGTGGTACAAGTGCATTAATGTATGCTGCTAATTATGGTTATGTTGAAGTAGTGCGTGCGCTGATTAAAGCAGGAGCAGATGTTAATTTACGACGACGGCAATATGGGTTAACTGCATTAATGCTAGCTGCGGCAGCAAACCAGGTTGATGTCGTAAAGTTACTTGTTGCCGCGAACTCGGATGTCAATGCTACCAACGAAGATGGTAGTACTGCTTTAATGGTGGCGACGAGTAAGGGTAATGTTGAAGTTGTTAAAATACTTCTTGATAACGGCGCCGACCCAAATATTATAGATAATGACTTAGATACAGCGCTGCGGTTAGCGGTAAAGCTTGGTAATGTTTCTATTATTAATTTGTTGTTGTCAGCAGGTGTAGATATAAATACTCAAGATTCTGATGGGGAAACTGCGCTGATGTTAGCAGCAGACTTGGGAAAAATTGATATTATTCAAACTTTGCTTAATGGGGAAGTGGAAGTAAAATTACAAAATCAAGATGCAGGAACAGCACTTTCAGCAGCAGTGGCAGCGGGGAATAGTACTATAGCATCTTTATTACTAAAAGCAGGCGCTTCGGTCAATCATCAAGATAAAGATGGTGAAACCGCGCTTCATATTGCTGCTCTGGAAGGATATGTTGATGTTGCTGAAGTTTTGCTAAACCGAGATGCCGATGTCAATATTAGAAACAAAATTGGTGATACTCCATTACTAGTAGCAGCATTACAGGGGCATAATCAAATTATCGAAGCTTTACTACGACACGGCGCCGATGTAAATGTTAGTAACTTGAATGAAAATCCTTTAACACTCGCAGTAGCACAAGGACACACTGATATTGTTAAAACACTATTAGATTTTGGCGCCAACCCCAACACAGTGAACACAGAAGGTAAAAGTGTTTTGCTCAAAGCATCAGAACGTAGTCATACCGGCATCATTAAATATTTAATAGAAGCAGGTGCCGATGTAAATTTTCAAGATGCAGCAGGTGCAACCCCATTAATGTGGGCAGCATCACGGAACTCACTACCAGCATTACAAATATTACTTCAAGCAGGCGCCGATGTCAGTTTAAAAAATAAAGGTGGATATACCGCGCTAATGCTCGCAGAATATAACAATTACCCAGATATCATAAAAGTGCTGAGTGAGTCGTGCTAAGTTTTGATTCCTAACTCCTAACTGCTAACTCCTAACTCCTATCTTCTGACGAATTGCACTAGTTACTCCTACTGAACTCATAACTGAGTTAAAAATGTAATATAGATATTTAGGTAATCTAAATTTATATAATCTAATATCTATAAAATGGTTTCTTTATCTAAACTTGTGAAAGAACGCCAATATCCTCAGCTAGCAGCACTATTGTTACTGATATTGTTACTTGTGTTTGCAGCAGTACCAGGATATTTGAGCGGAAAATGGCAATGGAAACAACCCCCGGCAATTCCTACGCTCAAAGAATTAAGACAAATACGCAGTCAAGGTTTAAATGTACCAGGATGGCAAACTAGCGAACAACGCGAACTTACAATTGGTGAGCGCAAATGGTCGTTACAGACGATTCTTAAAGTTGGCGCCGACAATACCGATAATAAAAATAAAGTTATCTTACTACTGTTGCCGCAAAATGGGCCAGCAGAGCAACCCCAAGTTGAATGGTCAGAAGTAAATAGTTTTTGGCAATGGGATACTGCTCAAGAACGTGACGTTGAATTTACCGTTAAACCACCAGCAGGTTCAACTGTAAAAAACGATGTGTTAGTCAAAGCGAGATTTCTTCGGGGTTCAACGAAGCAGCAAACCTTTAGCGTTTTACAGTGGTATTCTTGGTCAGATGGTGGCAACCCATCACAATTAAAATGGTTTCTTGCCGACCAGTCAGCGCAATGGCATAAACATCGTGCAGCTTGGGTTGCCGTGAGTGTTCAAATACCAATGGAACCTTTAGGACAAATAGATACAACTTGGGAGCAAGCGAAGTCAATAGGTCAAACCATACAAACTCGATTAATGCAAGGTGTGGTGTCAGCAGTTAAGAGTTAAGAAATCGGTTTCTATCTGAAATTGATAAAGATTTGGTATTGTGCATTTGACAATTTGGCTGTAATTTGTTCTTTATGCAGCCAAAGAGATAATTTTTTAAATTTCTTGATTATAAGATTAGCAATTAATTGTTACCAAGTATATAACCGTATTTGTGCTTCGCGATTTTACGTGTGAGGCTCTTTCGGGAACTTCTCAAATGAAACAAGGGACACAAATTACTAGGTTTGGAGAGTAGAATGGCATATCGGCGCCTTGTCTCTCTAAAAAAGCATCATAGTATCAATAGTTTATGTCTTTGATTTGGAAAATACGTGGGTACCGCGCTTTATGTGTCGCTAGTCTCCAGGTGGTAGTTTATGCAGCAACAATTGCGAATGATGCAGCTTTTGCTCAAAACAACCCACAGACAGCACCATCACCAATACAATTACCTGCAACGGGAGAATCACCATTACAACCAGCTCCACCTCCATCGAGTGTTGAGTTTACACCAGTAGATATTAATGATGGAAATTCACCACAGTTTAGTCGATACTATTTAGGACCTGGTGATGTAATCAACATCGCGGTTCAACGTCCTCCTGGTTCTTATGTTTTGGGACCGGGTGACGCTGTTTCTGTTTCAGTACTACGTTTTCCTGATTTAAGCTTTAGCGCACAAATCAATCCAGAAGGTAATATCGTCGTACCGCTATTAGGGACAGTACGGTTACAAAATTTGTCGCTTTCCCAAGCGCAAGAAAAAATTCGCGTTGGGTACAATCGCTTTATTGTCAACCCAGAAGTGGTATTAGCGCTAGCTGGTCAACGTCCTGAACAAACGTTTGCAGTTCAAGTTAATACTGAAGGTAATATCGCGATACCACAGTTGGGAACTGTTTCGGTACAAGGTTTGACGTTAGAAGAAGCGCAAGAAAAAATTCGTGTTGGATTGAGTAAAATATTAGTACAGCCTGTAGTTACTGTATCTATATCTGCCCCACGACCAGTGCAAATTACTGTGAGTGGTGAAGTCTTCCGACCCGGTATTTACCCACTTGGTTCATCTATACCACGTGTAACAGATGCTGTATTAATCGCAGGTGGTTCAACAATGATGGCTGATTTGCGACAAGTTCAGGTACGAAGGCGCCTGGTTGATGGTACTGTTATTTCACAGAATATAAATCTATATGCATCAATACAGAATGGTGGTTCAGTACCAAATTTGCGCTTACAAGACGGTGACAGTATTGTAATACCTCGTCGCGAAGTAGGAACTTCGGATGGTTATGACCGCAATTTGGTAGCACGTTCGTCTCTAGCAGTGCCTCAAATTCGCATACGTGTATTAAATTATGCAGGTGGAGGCTTGGTGACACAAGCATTACCCAATGGTAGTAACTTTGTTGATGCCATATCAGGAATAAATCCAGATAACGCGAATTTGAGTGATATTGCCCTAGTTAGGTTTGACCCCGAACGTGGAAAAGCAGTGACGCAACGACTTGATGGCAAAAGGGCACTTTCTGGGGATGTAACGCAAAACGTGCCACTTCAAGACAATGATGTTATCGTGGTTGGTCGAAACTTACTTGGTAAGATCACGAACGTTTTGAGTACGATTACAAGACCATTTTTTGATATACAATCGTTTATTCGCTTTTTTGAAACCTTCGGTGGAGGAAGGTTTTAAAAGACTTAGTGGGTGAGACTCCCACTCAAACACTCAAACATTATGCAGTTACGGCAATGGCACCACCAATTGTTAAGCGCTACTTAATAGCATTTGATAAATATAAATGGATAGGACTAGCAAGTTTCGCGCTAGTTATTGCAGGTTCGACGGTAGTCGCGATGCAACCAGACCCACCTGCGAATTATGTAGGTGATGCTGCGTTAGCTTATACAGGTCCACCAATCTCGTTTTCAGCAATTGGTAGTGAAATTCAGCAGAAGGGACAAACTTTAACTGAAGCTGATTTATTGTCGGAACCAATTGTACGGGTGTTGGTAGATAAAACAAGGTTAAAACCGCAGCAGTTAGCAAATACAATTGCTATCGCGTTTCCCAAGCGTACAAAAACAGGCGAGTTAGAATCAAATATTATTGAGCTTAAATATCAAGATACCGACCGAAAAAGAGCAGCAGAAGTTTTAACAATAATGTTAGAAGAATCTGTGAAATTGAGTGCCGACCGCAACACAGGTCAATTAAAAACAATTATTAGTAAAATCAACGAGCGCTTACCAGATGCAAAAAAAGAACTTGAAGTTGCTGAAAAAAAGCTTGAGCAATATGACCGTGTAGAGCGTCCAGCAATTTTAGCAGCAGAAAACGGCAGTTTACTGACCGCTGTTACCGTCAGTCAAAACCAACAGCGTGAATTGGTACAAACTTTGATTGGTATTGATGCTCAAATTCGTAGTCTCCAAGGAAAATTAGGTATGGACGCAACAAGCGCTTATGTATCCAGTGCGCTTAGTGCAGACCCAATATTAAATAATTTGCGGGCGCAAATTTTTCAAATCAAGTCACAAATGGAGCCATTGCAAAAGGAAGTACGAGCAGAGTATCCAGCAATGGTACAGTTAAGGCGCCAGCTTGAAGCAGCAGAGAAGTTATTTAACGAGCGTGTCGCACAAGTTGTAACAGGTGGTGGTAATGCAGCACCTTTACCAGGAAGAGTTACTTCGCAGCTAGCTCGTAATAATTTAGACCCAGCGCGTCAAGAACTAGCAAATCAACTAGTAGCGCTACAAACTCAACGCGATACACTGCGTCAGCAATTAGGTAACGAAACACGTCAAGAAGCGCAGTTGCGTCAACAATACGCACTTATTCCTAATAAACAATTAGAGCGCTCGCGTTTAGAGCAGCAAGTAGTTCTTAAAAGGTCTATTTTCGACCAAATGCAGGTCAAACTAACCGATGCAAGAGCAGCGGAAGCAGAAACAGTAAGTAGTTTGAGTATTGCTCGTCCACCGCGAATTCTAGCCGATGCCAAACCACCTAAGAGCGTTCCTATTACCTTAGCAGCAGGTGGATTTTTCGGACTTGTGATTGGAGGTGGGGTGATATTCTTACTTGGTTCGCTCGAAGGTACCTTCAAAACCAAAGAAGATATTCGCGACAACTTGAAACAAAAAGAAGTTGCGCTATTGGGAGAATTACCTTTATTACCATTTGATTACGGTAAAAATACACTACCTGTAATTGTTTCACCCGATTCAGGATATTTAGAAATATACGAAAAATTCCGTAGTAACCTGCGTCGAGTTGGAGGTAGCAATATCAAAGTCGTACTCGTAACGAGTACAGGTGCCTCTGAAGGAAAAACAGTAAGTGCTTACAACTTAGGAATAGCCTGTGCGCGTGCTGGAAAACGCACTTTAATAATAGAAGCAGATTTACGTTCACCTTCTTACTGTGAATCATTAGGAGTTACGATAGACCCAAATGCAACGACAGAACCGCTACGTTACTACGCGAGTTTAGGGGAATGCATTCGTCTTGTTCCCGAAGTAGAAAACTTATACATCGTTCCAAGTCCTGGACCAGTAAGGAATTCAGCAGCAATATTAGAATCAAGCGAAATGCGGCGCCTAATGGAAGACGTGCGAGCGAGGTTTGATTTTGTCATCTTAGACTCAAACCCCCTTGGTTTATCAAACGATGCCCTACTAATTCAACCTTACAGCGACGGTATGATATTAGTTGCACGACCCAACTTCACACAAGAAAACGTATTTAGTGAAGCCATAGACCAGCTAGTTGAGTCAGAAATGAACTTAATAGGCGCCGTCGTCAACGGAGCAGAAGACATAATTATTACCTTGCAACCAGTAACAACCCTAGAAGACGAAACCGATAAAGTCACAGTAAACGGCAAAGGAGTTAGGTAGGGTGCGTGACGCTACTACAATTCTTAAACGAAGCCAATAATCTAATAGCGTCACGCACCTTACTAATATTCATCCTGCCTAAGCAAACCAAATATAGGGCCAAGAATAATACCAAACACAAACCCGCCAATATGGGCCCAGTAGGCAACACCACCACCACCCATATTAGCGCCTGCTTGCAAACTAGCTAAACCAGATACAACATTATTAACGACAAAAAGTCCAATCAACACTAATGCTGGTAGACGAATCGTAGTCACAAAAAAGAATAAAAATACCAGAGTTACAACCTGTGTTTGTGGAAAGCGTATAAGATAGGCACCCAAAATTCCTGCGATTGCACCACTAGCACCTAAAGAAGGAATATTGCCATTTATATCAATTACCCACTGACACAAAGCCGCCAATGCACCACAACTTAAATAGAAAATTAGATACTTAAAGTGACCCATACGGTCTTCGATATTATTACCGAAAACCCATAAATACAACATATTAGAACCAAGATGCCACCAACCGCCATGTAAAAATTGTGACGTAAATAACGTTACCCATTCAACATCAGGAAACCGAGTTAGCTGGCGTGGAATCACAGCATAAAGCTGCAAAAACTGGTCGAGTTGAGCTTCAGACAGGCGTAATTCGTGCAAAAACACCAGAACATTGATACCTATCAGCCCGTAAGTAATGTACGGAGTGATTCGCGTTGGATTTTCGTCGTATAGAGGAAACACAAGTGGTTTTTTCTATATTGTTATAAATGCACTATAGCCTGAATCTTTATATAAGCGTCCGTTATAGATATACATACAAAGTAATATTTTTTAAACTCTCTTAACAATATTTTCTTGTGGTCTGGTGGAACGGGCATCCTTGCCCGTCCTAGATATAAAAATATTAAGACGGGCGGGGGACGCCCGTTCTACAAGACAAGACAAGATACTATTTCAATAGCAAATAATACAACTGTCCATTACCACCAGTAACACCAGCTCTATTACCAGCCATTTCACCAGTACCCATAAAATAATCAACTCTTCCAGGGCCTTTTATTGCACTACCAGTATCTTGGTCGAGAACAAAACGACTAACTTGGCGCCTAACCATACCTCCACCTGGTGCAGGAAATGGGAAAGCGTTGTTAACTAAAGCAAGGGCGCCTGGAGGCATTAGTGATTTATCGGTAGCAATCGAACGTTCGGCTGTTACTGGTACTCCGATACTACCAGTTGCTGGGGCGCCGTTAGTTTCTTTAAAGAAAACAAACCGCTCCCATTTAGGTAAATAAACATTCATATCTTCTGGTACGCGGCGGAAGTGACTAATTAAAGCAGGCATAGTAGCATTTTGAGGGTCTAATTTGCCGTCTTTAATTAATGCTCTACCAATACTCGTCCAAGGGTAGTCAGTGGCGCCTGCAAAACCAACACTTGTTTTTTTACCATCAGCGAGTCTTAGTTGGGCTGACCCTTGAATGTGAATCATGTAGGCATCTAAACGGTTGCGGAACCAGAAGATTTCTGAGCCACGTAATGGACTGTTGTCGCCTAACAACCCATTTTCGCCTTCGAGTTGTACTCGTGTTGGGTGAGGTTTTGCCCATTGGTTAAGGTCAATAGGAGCTCTATAGACTGGATATTTATATTGAGCAGTAGGAACACGGCTAGCAGTATAAACAGGCTCATAATAAGCAGTAAATTTTACAGTGCCTTGACCATCGTTACCGATTGACTTGTAAAAATCAAACTCACGTTTAACAGCAGTTTGTAATTGTGCAGGTGACTTGGCGCTAACAACCAATTGCCGGAACCGCACTAAACTTCTGCGTACCCGGTCAAGTGTAATTCCTTCAACAGGAAAATTTTGATACAGTGTAGCCGCTCTCGGTGTATTCAAATAGCGCAAGCTATGGTCAATTGACGTTAATAACGCTTTGCGGTCTCCTGGCTTACCTTTGCTCCAAAAAAGTTGCTCATCCCAACCAATACAACCACGTGCGGGCTGGCAATTCAAATCCAACTTGACTAGTTTGAGTGGTTGAACAGGTTGAGGTTTAACTTCCCCTCCAGGTAATGGAACACCTTGAGTAGGTGGTGGTAACTGGGGAGGTAATTGGGGTGGCAGTTGAGGTGGACTACTAGGAATTCGTATTGGAGGTAACGTTGGAACCTGAGCAACCACAGATAAAAAAGGTATAAAAGCGGCAATACCTAGCAAACCCGAAAATAAAGCAAGCGTTTTTCTCATCGTTTAAGTAAATCGTTCGACACTAGAGCTAAAAATAGGCTCAACGCGAATTGCCACAACTCTGGAAGGTCGGACAACCATGTATTCACCTTGAATATTTTTTATAGGGACGCTGATGAAATCATCCGAAGCAGCCTTGGGCATTAATTCGCCACTGTACCACTTTTGGAATTCTTGAATCGTAGGGAAGCGCACCTCCTCCCTATGACCACTTTCCATCATCATATGTACTACGTATTCGTTCGGTGTTCTAGGCATAGGTTGAATAATTTATAAATACATCCAACCCCTTTTTAACTTCCCAACTCACTGAATGGGAAGAGCAAAAACAATGGTACTTTATGCTATTTCTCATTTGGACGCTCGTTTACCCGAGTACAGTTCCCCCGAATGGTTAAGTAAGCTAACTAAAACCAATAAGCATAATAGTTTTCATACTTCCCACCAATCCGCATACAATATTTTTGATACTGTGCGAGGTACATACTAGGGTGGACGACGATTATCAGACTTATTTAAACCGATTAGCGCGCATGACGCTGCCTGAGTCTTACCAAACTCAAGTTCAACACATTCATGAGTCGTACAAATACCAAGCGGCGCCTAATGGATCCCGACAACCTACCCCATTTCCGGGTTATACAATCATTACCCCACCAAGCGAGGATGATAAGAATAATGCTGACTTCTATGCTGCGTTACAGGAATATCAATCTCAAATACTAGATTCATCAGTGACTAAAGAGCTTATTGTACCATTGCCATCTACGAGTTTTCACTTGACTGTTGCTGATTTAATATGGGATAGTGCTTACCGCGACGAGCATTCACGCAATCCTAATTATGAATCAGATTTACAATCATGCTGCGCCAAAATATTTGATACATACAAACAAACGGCGCCTATGAATAATCCGATTCGGTTTGGTGTACTAGGAGTTATGGTAATGCCAAGGGCAATTGGTGTTTGTCTGGCACCAAGCCAGCGCAGTAGCTACGAACAAATCATTAACTTTCGTCGTACTTTATACCAAAACTCGCAATTAATGAGTTTAGGTATTGAACAAAACTACCATTTAACAGCTCACATCACGCTAGGATACTTCGGGGAGGTGGCGCCTGACTTAGACCGCACATCTTTAGTCGAAAAAATAACCGACTTAAATAAAAAATGGTTAGGAAATCTTCCCGAATTCGTAGTACATCGTGCCGAACTACGAAAATTCGACGATATGACTCGCTATTATCGTCAACCCGAATGGGCAGCAATTGATTTTTCTTGAATAGTAAGGTGGCTTCAGCCACCCTACTCCTAACTCCGCGCCTCTTAACTCCTAACTCTTCCACATGACTTTTATTCTTACCAACGACGACGGTATCGACGCTCCAGGAATTCAAGCACTATTAAAAGCCGTAGAAGGTTACGAAACAATTATCGCTGCTCCTTCATCGCATCAGTCAGGTTGTGGTCATCAAGTAACTACTACGCATTCAATACCACTTTTACAGCGTTCCGAACGTGAATATGCCATTGGTGGTACACCTGCTGACTGTTGCCGAATTGCATTAACTCATATTTGTAAGGGCACTAAATATGTTTTATCAGGTATCAACGCAGGTGGTAATTTAGGTGTTGATGCGTACATTTCCGGTACCGTCGCCGCAGTTCGCGAAGCGGCAATGCTAGGCGTACCAGGCATTGCAATTTCACACTACCGTAAAGGCAAACTCAACTACAACTGGGATGCAGCATCAAGATTTACCACAAAAGTTTTGGAAGAATTATTAAATCTTTCATGGGAACCTGGCACATTTTGGAACGTAAACTTACCGCACTTGCAACCAGGAGAACCAGAACCAGAAATTATATTTTGCCAACCTTGTACAAAACCATTACCCGTAAACTACCGCATTGAAGGTAACGAGTTTTATTACGTAGGAGACTACAGCAAACGCGAACGCACAAAAGGAAGCGATGTTGAAGTTTGCTTTTCAGGCAACATCGCAGTCACTCAACTGCGAGTATGACACTTCATCATTTAATTGACGCGCACACACTATTAATTCAAATAAAATAGCTCTATCCCATAATTCCACATCATTACTATCGGCAAGCTTACGAGCATCTTGTGTAAACTTACTATTAGTAATGACTATTGCCTTGCTGGCATTATAGTACTGAACGGCGCCCAAAGCTTCTTGTACAGCTTTAATCCCAACAGATTTACTATACCTTTTAGCTTGAACAACCATTCTTACACCATTTTTAGAAACTATTAAGTCTGCTCCATAATCTTTACTCTTTGGAGTTGTATACACTCGATATCCTAACTTTTCCAAAAGACGCTGTAAAAAAGACTCAAATTCTGTTCCAGACATTATGTCAGCACGCTTAAGAAGTTCAAAAGGATTCAAATCAAACATTTTGTTATTATCATTTTTGTTCTCCTCTATTGGTTGTAGTTTAAAAATATAAAATATTAAATCGCAATACAGAGAAAATACCATGCAGATCAAAACAACGCTCATTAACTCCATTTTAATAATTCCTCAAAATCTTATTATTTATTATTCCCAGATAAATTAAAAAGTTATCACGATAAAAAATATTAAAAAAAAAAGAGTAGGCGCCTTTGTCCTACCCTAAAAAATTAATTAAATTTGAGAAATATTATTATTCGCTTATAGCAGGTGCCTTAAGCGAAACAGCAGGTGATTCTTTTTGTGCTATCGTAGGCACTGAATCACGTAATCTTGCGGTTAGCTGTATTGTGGTTGAATCGTAAACTTGGGTTAACATCTTAGGATATAAACCAATTCCGATAATCGGTACCAACAAGCAAGCAATAATGAAAATTTCGCGCGGTTCAGCATCAATAAGGTTTTGATGCGATACGAGTTCCTCGTTTTCCTTACCGTAGAAAATCTCGCGCAGCATCGATAGCAAGTAAATTGGGGTAAGAATAACACCAATTGCCATCAAAAAGATTACAATCACTTTAAAAGTTGGGCTATAAGCATCGCTAGTTGCGAAACCAACAAATACCATCAATTCCGCAACGAAACCGCTCATTCCAGGCAATGCTAAAGATGCCAGCGAACAAGTTGTAAACATCGCGAAAATTCTACCCATACGCTTACCAACACCACCCATCTCATCAAGCATCAGCGTGTGAGTACGGTCGTATGTGGCGCCAACAAGGAAGAATAAACTAGCCCCTATTAAACCATGAGATATCATTTGGAGTACGGCGCCATTTAAACCCAAATCGGTAAATGTAGCAATACCAATAGTTACAAACCCCATGTGCGAAATCGAAGAATAGGCGATTTTACGCTTAAGGTTACGTTGGGCAAACGATGTTAAAGCAGCGTAGATAATATTTACGACACCTAATATCACCAGCACAGGCGCAAAATAAGCATGAGCATCAGGTAACATCTGAGCATTCATACGAATTAACGCATATCCACCCATCTTCAGCAGAATACCAGCAAGCAACATATGGACAGGTGCTGTTGCTTCACCATGAGCATCGGGTAGCCAAGTGTGGAGAGGAATGATAGGTAATTTTACCGCGTAGGCAATTAAAAAGGCGCCGTAAAGCAAAAGTTCAACATTGAGCGCATAGTCTTTAAGTCCTAACGCTTGCATATTAAATGTCACCGTATCGCCATAAAATCCCATTGTTAGGGCAGCGAGTAAAATAAACAGTGACCCACCTGCTGTGTACAAAATAAACTTGGTTGCAGCATACTGTCTCTTCTTACCACCCCATATAGACAGCAAGAAGTACACAGGTACCAGTTCAAGTTCCCATACCAGGAAAAACAGCAGCATATCCTGCACAGCGAATACGGCTATTTGTCCACCGTACATCGCCAAAATTAAGAAGTAAAATAGCCTTGGTTTGAGGGTTACAGGCCATGCAGCCAAAATTGCCAGCGTCGTAATAAACCCTGTCAAAATAATAAGGGGCATCGACAAGCCGTCTGCCCCTACTGACCAATTCAAATCAAGTTGTGGTACCCAAGGGTAGCTTTCAACCAGCTGCAAATCTGGATTAGAAAAATCGTATCCGGTATAAAATGCAGCAACAATCAATGCAAAATCCACCAGTCCAACGATTAGCGCGAACCAGCGTACTGTTTTGCCATCTTTATCCGGGATAATTGGTACTAGTAGCGACGCCGCAATCGGCAAAAGAATAATCGTCGTCAGCCACGGGAAATGAGCTGTATTCATCGGAAGTTTTTGAGTAACGAATAATCAAGTTTCGGCTATCATCCACTAGCTATTTACTAGCAGTTTTTTTTAGCTTTCGCCCAGATTGTTAGGTTGATTTAATAAAAATGAAAAAACATGAAGGATAATTACACAATCCCCATGTTTACGTTAAGTATTATTAATATTTTTGTAGATTTGACATCTCTCGTAGGAAGTAGTAAAAAGCGCGCTCGTACTGAGTTTCTTCTACTCAGCACGAGCGCACTTTAAACTCAGCACTTTCTTAAGTAACACCAAACACAATAACGAGTGCTAACACCGCGCCAAATATAATCAGAGCGTAGAATTGTGCGCGTCCGTTTTCGATATACTTCAGCCCTTCACCACTAACAAGCGTGAAGAAACCAGTCAAGTTAACGGCGCCATCAACGACGCGGAAGTCAACTTCCATAACTTGACGGGCAAGGCGCCGCAATCCTAAAACAAAGACTTTGTGGTAAATATCGTCGAAATACCACTTGTTGAGCGAAAGTTCGTACAACGGCTTAATTTGAGATGCAATTGCAGCGGGGTCAATTTTCCGCATTAAGTACATCAACGAAGCCAAGGTTATGCCAATCAACGAAATACCAACCGAACTACCCGCCATTACATAAAACTCTTGGGGGTTGAATTCGGCAGCTTTTTCTGCAATTTCTGCTAAAGATTCGCTAGGAGCGTGGATAAATTCCTCGAAGTAATTAGCATAAGGTGTACCCACTAAACCAATTAACATCGAAGGAATAGCAAGTACTGCCAACGGTAAAGTCATTGTCCAAGGCGACTCGTGGGGTTCGCTACTGTGTCCATGACCGTGGTCGTCATGGACACCACCTGTAGCTTCTAACTCACCTTGTTTCATAGCACCTGGTCCAAAATTTGGCGCCAGTGCTTCACCTTCAACTAAAATAGTTGCGGCTTTCTCAAGCTTTTGAATTATCTTCTTATCAGTACCCCGGAAACCACCTTCAAAGGTCGAAAAGTACATCCGGAACATGTAAAAAGCAGTGATACCAGCGGTTGCATAACCAATAAACCATAATAATGGGTTAGCTGCAAAAGCGGCGCCGAGAATTTCATCTTTTGACCAGAAACCAGCAAAAGGAGGAATACCAGAAATAGCCAAACAACCAATTAAGAAGGTAAAACCTGTAACTGGCATGTATTTCCGTAGTCCACCCATTAACCGCATATCCTGGGCTAAAGCTGGATTGTGTCCTACAACACCTTCCATACCGTGGATTACAGAACCTGAACCTAAGAACAACATCGCTTTGAAGTAAGCGTGAGTCATTAGATGGAATAATCCGGCACTATAGGCGCCAACACCCATCGCCATGACCATGTAGCCAAGCTGTGAAATTGTTGAATACGCCAATCCTTTTTTGATGTCGTTTTGAGTTATGGCAATAGTAGCTCCCAAAAACGCTGTGAAGGCGCCAGTGTAAGCAATTACATTCATAGCTGCGGGTACATGTTCAAACACAGGGTACATGCGTGCAACTAAGAATACACCAGCCGCCACCATTGTTGCTGCGTGGATAAGCGCGGAAATTGGTGTAGGACCTTCCATCGCATCTGGTAGCCAAACATGGAGCGGAAACTGTGCTGATTTAGCAACAGGTCCTAAGAAAACTAAAATTGCCAGCAAAATGGCCAGGAAATTGCTTAAAGACCCATTTTGCACAAGTTCTGCAAGACGGGTACCCATAACGTCAAACTCAAAGCTTCCTGTTGCCCAGAAAAGCCCTAAAATGCCCAACAATAAACCAAAGTCACCGACGCGGTTAGTAACAAATGCTTTTTGACAAGCGTCTGCTGCTGCCTTACGGTCATACCAAAAACCGACCAGCAGGTAGGAACACATCCCTACAAGTTCCCAAAATACGTAAACTTGTACGAGGTTAGGACTGACTACCAAGCCCAACATCGATGAACCGAATAAGCTCAAATAAGCGTAGAAGCGCACATAACCAGGGTCATGCGCCATGTAACCATCCGTATATATCATTACGAGGAAAGCTACAGTTGTTACAACTACGAGCATCAAGGCTGTAAGGTGGTCAATCGTGTAACCCATACTGAGGTGGAAGTTACCAGCTGATGCCCATTCAAATATACTACTGTAGGGAGCGTGTCCTTGAATTTGGCTCCATAATATAGCAATCGACAGCCCCATCGCCACACCCATCAACGAGATGATTAATGCGGAGTTTAGCTGTCGTGCTTTGTTTGTTGCCTGATTTAGAGAGAGTAATCCTAGCCCTACCAGCATTGCTCCAAGCAGTGGGAGTACTGGAATTAGCCAAGCATACTGATAGATTATTTCCATCACTGGCGCCTACTTTTAGAATTCACAGATTAAGTTATTTGTCGGAACTGTTAATAATTGTGACACACACCTTTATTCATAAAATACCCCACCAGAAAGGAATCGGGTGGGTAGTTAAGCCCAATGTGAACGATTTTGAAGAAATTGTTGGGGTGACAAATTTTGAGTCCTGTACAATAAGACACAAATTATTTTCGTGAGATAGAAAATATTTTACTGGCACCGAAAATAAACCTCGCGCTTGTCAAGACTCTACTTCAAACTTAACCCATGATTAAAGCTTTCTACTTGACCATCTTATCTAACCATAAATTGGACAGAAGTCTCATAACGCTTCGTGATGACAAACATTACTAATATACTTGGCATCAGCACAATGGATGATGTCACATGGGTAAAGCAACCAGTTTATTAGTAAATGAACGTCTATTTTATCAATTTGAGATTTATATTCTATTTTTAAACGTGTTAAAAATTTGTAGTGCCACTTACATATGTAAGCACCCTGGAAAGTAAAAAGAATTGCAGGCTACATTACCTTAGCTGCTTTTGAGCTACTGTAGTTTCGGGGAGAAAGAATATAGCTTTCTTTGATTCGTTCTAAAGCATCGAGCAAATCCTCACGTCCCTTAAATCCTTCAAGCCTTTGCCGAACCAGCCCTTGTTCAATCAAGATTAAAGTTGGTAGCGATTTCAGCCTGTACTGATTCGATAGTTTAAAATTTTCATCAGCGTTGACACCTACGAGTTTGATTTCTTTTCCACACTCTCGGCTGAACTGTAACAGTAGAGGGTGAATAATACGACATAACCCGCACCAAGGCGCCCCAAAATTGACTAAGACAGGAACATGAGATTCTAAAACTTCTTGAGTAAATGTCCGCTCACTAACCGACAACACCATGACGCCTCTACGATTTATAGGGTTTTTATATTAAAGGTATCTCACAATCCCACACTGACCAGCAGGGCAGTGTAGGCAGTTGACTTCATCGTACATTGATTTCGCTGTATTTGATAACAGCAAACTCTGTTTTGTAATTAGTTTTGGGCCAGTCTGTCAATAGACTATGTGCTACTATTCAAAACTGTATCCTACTTGTTGACACTAAGAGCAAAGGGTGCAACCACCAAAACAGCAGTACAAAAAGTGTAACGCCTAAATAGGCAGGACGGACGAATTCTTGCCACTTAAGTGACTGGCGCCCGTCAAGAATTGCTAACAATGGAATAATACTAGTGCGTTGTTTTACCAATTCAAAAGCTTCGCCATAGCGTAATTTTAGGCGCCGATCACCGTGCCAAACAGCAAATAAATGGTGCAATATTAGACCAATCGAAGTAACGAGTGTAAAAGTTGTGCCTATCCATAGAGTATGGGCAATGCACCAAATTACCTGTCCAACCATTTGGGGGTGGCGGGTAATACGAATAATACCTGTCTCGTACAAAAGAACTTGGGGCTTTTGAATGGCAGCAATTTCTAGTAGATTGAATGTGGCAGGATACAAGAACAAAAACGATATCGCCGATAGCACCCAAACGAATGTTTGTACCCCTGGTAGTCCTTGGACTTGCCAAAGTTGCAACCCATCATAACGGTGATTAAAAAAGTAAACAACCAATAGGACAGCCAAAGGTAGGCTGATTAAAGCAAAAATAACGCGATATAACCTTGCACCTGTATACTTTTCTGCCCACGGACGCAGTGCAGCGCCTCCGCTGTGCGCGATTGCAAATACTATTTGTAATCCAAGCATCATAAAATGACTAGGGGTTAACCAATCTGGCATCATCACACGACATACGCTCCGGTAATTTAAATCAACGCTTATTTCAGTAGAATCAATTTCACAAAGTGTTTAAAGGGGGACAATAGTCAAGATGTTGCTTATGTTGCCTTTTTCAACCAAAGCCTCCAAGCTTAAGATGCTTAAAAACTCGTCCAGTAGAGTGGAGAATTATTTCAACCGCACTCGTTTTATAACGGGCGCCAATCCTGCACTTAATTATCAATTTTCGTTGCTCCTTTCAACGTTTGTGTGTTGAGCCTTATGTCTGACCTTCCTTTTACTCTAGATCAGTTACGTATTCTCAAAGCGATTGCCGCAGAAGGGAGCTTCAAGCGTGCCGCTGACAGTCTTTATGTTTCTCAACCTGCTGTTAGTTTGCAGGTGCAGAACTTAGAGCGTCAACTTGATGTTCCCTTATTTGACCGTGGAGGTAGACGCGCGCAATTAACCGAAGCAGGACATTTATTACTTAGCTACGGCGAAAAAATCCTTAGCTTATGTCAAGAAACATGTCGTGCTATCGATGACCTGCAAAATCTCCAAGGTGGTACCCTAATTGTCGGCGCCTCTCAAACAACAGGCACTTATTTGTTGCCACGAATGATAGGCATGTTTCGACAAAAATACCCCGATGTAGCCGTACAATTACACGTCCACTCAACGCGACGCACAGCTTGGGGTGTCGCCAACGGACAAGTCGATTTAGCTATTATTGGTGGTGAAGTTCCTGGTGAACTTGCCGAGTCGCTAGAAACTATTTCCTACGCAGAAGACGAATTGGCATTGATTTTACCCGTATCTCATCCTTTCGCAAAACTGGAAAAAATTCAAAAAGAAGACTTATATAAATTACAATTCATTACCCTCGATTCGCAATCCACTATACGCAAGGTTATCGAACAAGTGCTATCGCGCTGTGATATCGATACACGGCGTTTTAAAATTGAAATGGAGTTGAATTCCATCGAAGCCATCAAAACAGCTGTGCAATCAGGTTTGGGAGCAGCGTTTGTTTCCACCTCGGCAATTTCTAAGGAATTGCAAATGGGAGTACTGCACCGCTCACCAATCGAAGGTGTAGTAGTCAAGCGAACGCTATGGCTAATTTTTAATCCCAACCGTTATCGTTCTAAAGCAGCAGAAGCCTTCAGCCAAGAAATTTTACCTCAATTTGCAGCACCGGGCTGGAATATGGAAGTGTTAAAATCAACACATAGAGAAATAGTGGTTGCTGCTTTAAATGGTGAGGAGGCTGTTTTGGACGATGATTAAGTTCGTTTTGTCATGCAGTCTGGCGCTGTAATACGGGATGCCCACGGCTGCAAGTGGGTTATCTCACGAAATATAAATGGCAATTGCTAAATATGGAAGTTTACTGCACTCGTCCGCATTGTCCACGTCCGCTAAATTATTTTGCCGACCTTGACGAAACTACTGTAATTAGAACCGTGCAGCAGAAATACTGTACTAGTTGCGGAATGCCATTAATTTTAGCTGGACGGTATATTCCAACTAAAGTACTTGGTAGAGGTGGATTTGGTGCAGCATTTTTCGCACGTGACCGTTATACGCCAACTATGCGCTCTTGTGTAGTCAAGCAATTTTTGCCATCAACTTCTTTAAGTCCCACACAACTAAAACTCGCGCAAGACTTATTTGAACGCGAGGCAGTGGTTTTAGAACAAATTGGCTACCAGCACGACCAAATACCTAATTTGTATGCTTACTTTCCGGTTATTGTCGAAAGTTCGCCACCTGGACGGCAAGAGCAGTATTTTTATTTAGTCCAAGAGTACATTAACGGAGTAAATCTAGAACAAGAACTAGTACAAAAAGGTCAGTTTTCTGAGCCTGATGCCGTATTTATACTGAGTTCAATTTTAAAAGTACTTGAGTTTGTTCATAACCAAGGCATCATTCACCGTGATATTAAACCCTCGAATATCATGCGTGACACAAACGGCAAACTCTTTTTACTCGACTTTGGCGCCGTTAAATTAGTTACAAATTCTCCAACTGGAACTTTCGGCGCCTCAACGGGGATTTATTCAATAGGATTTGCACCACCCGAACAAATGTCAGGTGGTCAAGTATTTCCATCCACAGATTTATACGCTTTAGCAGTAACTATAATCATTCTCATTACCGCTAAAGATGTTACAGAACTATTTGATTCCTACACCAATCAGTGGAAATGGCAAAATTTTGTTATCACCAGTCCGACGTTAACATCCGTTATAAATCGAATGTTACTTCCTGCCGCAAACCAGAGGTTTCAAAGCGCCACTGACGTACTTAAAGCTCTAAGTACACCACAACAACCACAAAAACTACAACATCAAACACAACTTCAGTCTCCACAGACAGCGACACCTACGACATCAAAACGAAATTTTTCTTTACTAGAAGTATTAACAGGAGCAGGATTTAGTGGCTTTGAAGGCGGTTTAATTGCAATAGCGGTTTTCACTTTGATTAAATCTACACCAATTAGTTTATTTATATCACTACTAGTAATTAGTGCTATGATATTTGCTCAATTTCGACGTTGGGTAGGTGGTTCAGATTTAATTATTTTACCAGTAATAACTTTACCTATAGTCCTATTTTTTCTAAGAGGTTCGCTAACCATACCTGAAGTTTTATTTTACGCGCTGATTGCTGGCTTAATAGCTATTGCGGTTACTTCACTATTCAAACTGATATATAAAGTTTTATCAATAATTTTGTAATTTTAGAAAAAATTCATAAAAATTCACGCCGTGTTGAAGACGGTGGAACTTTTGAACTATTTGTCCAACATAATTTTGCGTAGGCAAGCATCTGCTTATGATATGGAATTTGTTTCCACAACAACCCAAGCG
The DNA here is from genome assembly GCF_000331305.1 of Calothrix sp. PCC 7103. Lineage (GTDB taxonomy): Bacteria > Cyanobacteriota > Cyanobacteriia > Cyanobacteriales > Nostocaceae > Dulcicalothrix. The sequence continues at coordinate 5,712,518 of NZ_KB217478.1, forward strand.
CTAGCCCAGAAGTCGTTCCTCAATGTTCAATCAAACCAGTGCCGTTGGGGCGGAAGCAAGAGTCAAAAGTTGCTCCATACATTGAACCATTCATCCTCCCAGCAGAATGTCCAGGTAAGGGCAACAAATTGAACATTGAGGCATTTCAATCTGGTAAGTACCCCTCGTAGCGCGCAATTTGTTCGTAGTCGTCAAACAAAACGGGCAAATTGAGCAACTTTTAGGTGATGCATACTCTAACTTAACTTCTTCCCGAGCAGGGGCAGGAATTGATATCCCAAGCTGGGGAAAGTCAAAATTCGCTCTCCTCCAGCTGCTTTAAAACTAGAATGTTAGCTAGCTCGGTTAATCGACTCAGCAGGCAAGCAGATTAAATTATCCCCTTGAGTTAATATCAAACCGCGTTGACGCAGTTTACCCATCAAACGAGTTACGGTAACACGGGTCGAACCAATTGCGCTACCAATTTGGGCATGAGTTAGAGGAAATGGCAAACAATAACCACGAATTACATCTGGGTCGGTTTCGCTCATCGCCGGCTCACCGTATTCCTCAATTAACAAGGTCAGGAAACCGAGGAGTCGGTCGATAGTGCGTCGTTGTCCCAAGGCACTCAGCCACAATAGCTTGCGTTGGTGCTGGTATCTAAAGGCGTCCATTACTTCGCGACGGAAGTGTGGCCAGTTGTCCAAGTCGTGCCAATACATCCACAACACTGCAGTTTGGTCAACGTGAGCGTAAGCTTGGAGTGTGAATGGTGACTGAGCAACTATTTCAAACGGCTGTCCGGCGCCAACAAACCCTAAGAAAGCTTCTTCAGGGGTTCGATTAATACGACGAGACGTTAACTGACTAGCAGTCGCACTAACTTGTGCAGTCCCTACCATGCGGATAGCACCTCTTTGCACCAAGTACAACAAACCAGGTCTAGCTGGAATGCGTTCATCTTTGCTAAAGGTACGACAGCGATAGTGTTCTTGTGCCCAGTCAAGAATACGTTGCCAGGTCAAGAAAGGACGTGATGCTTCTGAAAAGGAGGATGGAGATTGCATAGGTAACAAAGAGCGTTCGGCTGAAGACAAAGACAGGCGTCGTCAAAAAGGTGCAAGGAGTGTCTTTGCGTTGGCATGTCAGGCTAAACACCTAACGTGCCAGCCATAACAGAGTAGAAATTAAATTCTACTATGATTGTTATACTTCTTACTGTACAATGATGGTAGTAAAATTTACCCATCTTTCATCAAATTTCATGGAATTCTTATTTTTCTCCCTCTAAATTAAAGTTATGTCAAAAGGTAGATAGCAGAAAAATGCGTTGTTTGGTATGTACAGGGGTTCTTACAAGCTTACTATGTGTATAATATGATACTAGTTAGCAAATACACAGCAATTAGACAGCAAGTAAACAGTTATTTATTAAAACAATTAAGTATTTATACCAACAAAAATAAACTATTGCCGTTTGCAAGATCGGAAGTTTGGGTACGCAAAAGTAAAGAAACATGTAAAGTTTTGTATATTTCTGAAGTAGCGTTTAAAGCAGCAAAAGTATATGGAATAAGCGCTTCAGTCATTGCGTCTCAACTTGTCTCTCATTTTTGTGATTGTAACGAGAATTTTATGTTGAAGGCAGTGGCAGGTTTGATTTATATCGAAGTCTCTCCAAATGCTATAGCAGGCTGTCTACAAAGTGTGGTAGAACAACACCGCTTTCTCGCACTCCCACACTCCCCGACTCCCATACTCCCCGACTCGGACACTCCTCTATTTTTAATCCAATATGCCCACGCGCGTTGTTGTTCATTGCTGCGGCTAGCTCGGCATGAGGGGTTAATATCATTTGACCAGTCGTTACAAGTTTCTTGGTTAGACAGTCAAGGTAAATTTCGCTTCAACTCACACGAGTCACAACGTTTAATAGCGACAAGCGTGGAAATAATAGATGATTTGGTATGTACTGATGTACTTTCACCAATCTACTGGCATTCCAAAGCGTTAAATTTGACAATGGCTTTTATTTGTTTTTGGCGCCATACTCGTATTTGGGGCGAAGTGAAAAAACAACCCGAACTAGTCCAGGCGTATATAGGACTGATAGTAGTTACTCAAGAAATATTAAGATTTTTGTTAGAAGAGAAATTAAATTCCGCCGCTTGCTTTGAAATATAAATTACTAATTGTGAATATTTTTATAAATTAGGCGAACAGGACTTAATCAACTAATTAAATAATTAGCCAAATTATTAGAAATATAAAAAGTTTTGTAAAATCTATTGACTCATTAAAAATGTCGAGATATAGTATCAAGTGTGTGAGGAGCGAACCAGTAAGGGCACCGAGACGAAACACGGCCAGTCGTCGGTGCCCTTTCTGATTTTTTGTAAAATGTATCTCCTTACATTAATTATTTTCAACTATAGATAAATCTGAATGGTAATGATTAATCAATCGTGATGAGTAATCATTAATCATTAACCATTTATATGTTAAGCAAGAATAAACTTGTTAATAGCGGCAGCAACTCCATCATTTTCAACAGTTGGAGCAACCCAATTAGCTTCTTCTTTGACTTGCTCAGGCGCCCCACCCATAGCAACACCAGTACCAGCGTATTGCAGCATTTCGAGGTCATTAAAATTATCACCTATCGTCATCACATTGTTACTGTCAAGACCTAGCAGTTCTTCAGCTAGATATTGAACGGCTACTCCTTTATTTACTAATGGGTTAGTAGCTTCAAAAAAAGTTGCAACAGATGTAGTAAGGTAAAGTTCAGCGGGAGTATATTGACGGCGTAAATTACCCAGCAGGTTGTTTATGACATCAGTATCGTCACACAAAGCGAGAATTTTAGTTGGTTCGTTATCAAGGCATAAGCGTAAGTCTCCAACTGGAATGGGAGTAATGTTGGAACGTTTCGCGTAAATCTTTGTTTCGCGTGTTATCGAGCGCACGTAAAGTTCATCATTTATATAGAAGTGTACAGAAAGCAACTCGCGCAGTTCTGGTTGCTCGAAATAATCAAGTAACTGTATTGCGGTTGCGCGGTTAACTGGATAATGTCGATGGATTTTATTTGAAGCTGGATCTTGTATCCAGGCGCCTTGATAAGCTATGAGTGGTAACGTCGAACCAATTTCGAGATGGAATCGTAACGCGGAACGATACATCCTACCCGTCGCGACAGCAACTTGAACTCCGTGAGCTTTGGCTTCAAAGATAGCATTTTTCACTGCTTGACTGATTTTGTTCGAGTGTCCGGCAATTGTGCCGTCAATATCTACTACTAGTAGCTTGATATCTGTTTTTGAGTGCATATCTTGTAATGATTTAGGTGAACGAGTACAAGATTATCAATAAATGCCTAAAACAGATTAATATTCTAATACTCAAAGTCGTCTTACAACTTCAAAATCAGTATAAACTCGGAATGGTAAAATCTGAATACGGGCCACAATTATAGACATATTCATAAGTGTATTGTTATATCGTATTCAATTATACAGTGCGTTTAGAGAATTAGATAAGTAATACTGATAAATTTACACTTACTTTCGGTTTGTTGATTCATTAAATCAGCAATTATACGAAAATTGATCAGTAATTAAACAGAGATTTTCTAGTTTTTATAAGATAATTTACTTGACGTAGATTTGTCAAAGCAAACTAATATAAAGACTTTGCGAAAAAGGGTTTTAGGTATCGACATTCATTCTTGTACTGAGTTATCAGATATATATTGAAACAAAATTCTTAAGTAAAAAAATAAGTTTGTTTCAAGAAATTTAAATAAAAGATATTCAGTAAACGAGAAGGATTTTAAATCATGTTTAAGAAAGCTTTAACCGGATTCGCTGCTACTGTAACTGTTGCTGGTTCTTTGGCTGCAATGGCGCCTGCACAAGCTGCTGGGTTAACTAGCCCAATCCCCCAATTCAAGTGGGAAAACCTTCAAAAACATACAGTCCAAGATAAATCTACTGATACCTCCGGTTTCCAAGCTTTGATTCCTAATTTTCAAAAATACGTACAGCAAGAAAGACTTGCTATCAGTGCTGAGAAGCAACAAGCTCAAGCATTAGACCCAACAAAGTTATTCATGAAATTTGACCACAACGTTCGCGTTTGGTTCTTAAATGAAGGTGCTGGTTACAAAAACCAATTAGCTTATCAAACCGTCAAAGATGCTAAAGAAACTAGTAAAGGTGAGATTTTCAATAACATTTCTTGTACCAATGGATGTCAGTTGGGTGAAGGTAGTAACGGCGTATTAGACATCGGTGACTATGTTGACATCGGTAAAGTTAGCGCTGGTACACAACTGAACTTCTTATTGAGGTCGGATGGATTTAACGGGGGAAAAGCGGTACTCGGTGGCGCCGATCCAAGCCAAAACGTTGATAAGTTACAACATTTGATGGCATATTCAGTTGGTGACTACTTGTTAATGGGCTTTGAAGATATCATTGGCGGTGGTGACTTAGACTTTAATGATGCAGTATTTGTGGTTGACTTCGGTAAAGGTAACTTGACTAATCAAGCAGTACCAGAACCAGGAACAATGGCTGCACTCTTGGGTGTAACGGGCGCCGGCATGTGGATGCGTCGTCGTAAAAAGGAAGCTTCTGCTTAACTCCCAAGAAAGATGTTCTGTGGCGGAAGCAACTGGTTACAATTAAAGTATTATGTCAGATACTAAAACATCAAACCAGTTGACTTCCCAATCTATCGCAGAGCAACCCACGTTCATCCTCGTCGATGGACACTCACTAGCATTTCGTTCCTACTTTGCCTTCGCCAAAGGACGCGATGGCGGTTTACGAACCAAGTCGGGGATTCCCACTAGCGTATGCTTCGGTTTTCTTAAGTCCCTGCTAGAGGTAATAGCGAAAGAGCAACCCTCGCACATAGCTGTCGCATTTGATTTAGGTTTACCGACTTTCCGTCACGAAGCGGATGATACCTACAAAGCTGACCGTCCAGGTACTCCCGAAGATTTTATACCCGACCTTAAGAATCTGCATGAGTTACTGGATGCGCTCAATTTAAAAATATTGACTGCATCCGGTTATGAGGCAGATGACGTACTTGGTACTCTTGCTAAAAAAGCTTCTGATGCTGGTTATCGTGTCAAAATCCTCACAGGAGACAGAGATTTATTTCAACTCGTTGACCCTGAAAAAGAAATTAAAGTATTGTATTTAAATAAAGAAGCGCTTCAACGTTCTTCAACATCAGGCCCTACCGAGTTTGGATTAGAAGAAGTAAAAAAGAAACTCGGTGTCCTGCCATCACAAGTTATTGACTATAAAGCCCTTTGCGGCGATACATCAGATAATATTCCTGGAGTAAAGGGAATCGGTGACAAGACAGCAGTTGATCTGCTATCTAAATACGGTTCCCTTGATAATATTTATAATTCCCTAGATCAAATCAAAGGCGCCGCTCAGAAAAAGCTCGAAGCGGGTAAAGAAGACGCAGAAAAATCCCGTTATTTAGCCACAATAGTTCAAGACGTTCCATTATCCGTAAATCTCGAAGAGTGTAAACTGCAAGGTTTCGACACAAACAACCTTACACCACTCCTTGAAAAACTCGAATTTAAATCCTTCCTAGGCAAAATCAATCAAATTCAACAACGTCTTGGTGGCGCCACACAACAATCTCATCAAGAAAACGAAACCTCTGGTAGAGACGTGATTAATCACGTCTCTACAAATGGCGCCTCTACAAATCGTGTTTCTTCATCTAGTAGCGATTATGACTTGTGGTTTTGGAGTGCAGAAGACACCGACGCATTTCAACAGCAAGAAAAATCAGAAATTGAACCACGCATTATTAGTTCTCAGTCTCAGCTAGAAGAACTAATCAATATACTTAAGAGCCATACTAGTGCCGAAACTCCTGTAGCTTGGGATACCGAAACTAGCGACTTAGAACCGCGTGATGCAAAACTAGTTGGTATTGGTTGTTGTTGGGGAACTAAGCCAGATGAAGTTGCCTACATTCCCCTCAACCATAGCAAAGGCGAAAATTTAGATTTAGAAACAGTACTAAATGCGCTGAAATCAATTTTAGAAAGCGATAAATATCCCAAAACTTTCCAAAATGCTAAATTTGACCGTTTAGTATTTCGTTGCCAAGGAATAAATTTAAATGGGGTTGTATTCGACCCAATGCTCGCAAGTTACATTATTAATCCTGATGCATCTCACAGTTTAAACGGAATCACCGAGCGTTACTTAAAGTTAACACTCACAAGCTACCAAGACTTGGTGTCTAAAACCAAAACGATTGGTGACATAGATATAAAGAGTGTAGCTGATTACTGCTGCTCACAAGTACATGCTACCTACCAACTCGTTCCTAAACTACGTGAAGAACTCAATAAAATACCGGATTTATCAAAGCTATTATTAGAAGTCGAGCAGCCACTCGAACCAGTTTTAGCTGAGATGGAATATCAAGGTATCCGTATTGATAGTGATTATTTAAAAGAACTTTCCAACCAGTTAGAAACTGATTTAGCTAAGTACGAACAACAAGTTTATGACCTTGCTGGTGAAAAATTTAACTTAGGTTCACCCAAAAAGCTCAGTGAAATTTTATTCACCAAATTAGGATTAGGCACCAGACACTCGCGTAAAATTCAAACAGGCTACTCAACCGATGCAGCAACATTAGAAAAGCTGCGCGAAGTGGATGATACAGGCATTATTGAAGCCATCAGCGAATTTAGAACCCTCTCCAAATTAAAATCTACTTATGTAGATGCACTGCCATTACTAGTACGTTCAGATACTCATCGCGTCCACACAAACTTTAACCAAACGGCAACATCAACCGGGCGCCTGTCATCATCAAATCCCAACTTACAAAATATTCCCATACGTACAGCCTTCAGTCGTCAAATTCGTAAAGCCTTCATTCCCGAATCTGGATGGTTACTAGTAGCAGCAGATTATTCGCAAATCGAACTACGAATTTTAGCGCACTTGTGCCAAGAACCCATACTAGTAGAAGCATACAAAAACAACGAGGATATTCACACCGTTACCGCACGCTTAATGTTTGAAAAAGATGACATTACCTCAGATGAACGTCGCGTAGCAAAAACAATCAACTTCGGCGTTATCTATGGAATGGGTTCATTAAGATTTTCCCGTTCCACAGGTGTAGACAAAAACTTAGCAAACGAATTCATCAAACGCTTTTATACTCGTTACCCCAAAATATTTGAATACTTAGAAGGAGTCAAAAAGCAAGCAATTAGCCAAGGTTACGTCGAAACAATCATCGGTCGGCGCCGTTACTTTGACTTCACAACAGACAGCTTACGTAAACTAAAAAACAGCAAACCCGAAGACATCGACCTCAGCAAACTCAAAAACCTCGGAAACTTCGACGCAGGACTACTACGTTCCGCTGCAAACGCACCAATTCAAGGCTCAAGCGCCGACATCATCAAAATCGCAATGGTAAAAATGCACCAACTATTGCAAAACTACCAAGCGCGCGTACTCCTCCAAGTCCACGACGAACTAATATTTGAAGTCCCCCCCAGCGAATGGGAAGAACTACAACCTCAAATTCAATCAGTCATGGAAAACGCCGTAAAACTAACTGTACCCCTACTAGTAGAAGCACGCGCCGGAGAAAACTGGATGGAAACAAAGTAATAAATTTCCAAAAATTAAATTATCGGCACTTACAAAATGACATTAATCTTGTGGAATAACATTAATTTTGTGGAATGGGCATCCTTGCCCGTTCCATATCAGCAAGTAAAGTTAGAGATGCAGGACAAACAGTCACTATAAATATGCTAGTGACACCGAACCAGTATAATATAATTCTATTTTCATGTGTTTTGATCATACCTGCCTCGAAGATAAATTTGATAACCTCACTGCTTCAACTCCCACACATAACCAAAATCTACTGATTCTTGGCTGCTGCCAACGCAAGAGTTTTGACTCAGGATTGTTACCAGCTATCTCTAGATACAATGGTCCAACCTTTCAAGTGCTGCGTAAATTTCTGAAGCAGCAGCCCCAAAATTTTAATTTTTTTAGTATTTATATATTATCAGCAGAGTTTGGTTTAATTCCTCAAGATTTCCTCATCCCGTATTATGACCGACGAATGACATCAAGTAGAGCTATGGAGTTGCAGTCAAATACGATAGAAAAATTAGGTGAGATTGCCAATTCTAGACCCTACAAAGAGGTTTTTATTTGCATAGGTCAAAGTTACTATCGTTCTATACAAGGATATGAGAAAATACTGCCTGCAAATTTAAATGTACAAGTAGCCTCTGGTAGTTTGGGTAGAAAGTTAGGGGAGTTGCATGAATGGTTGTATGGGAAACCACCACAGCTACCCCAAAGCTCTCAAAAAAAGATAGATTTAGGCAAAAACCTAACAATTAAAGGCATAGAAGTTGTACTGACTACACAGCAAGTACTTGATATTGCTTACCAGTCATTAGAGAAAAATAATAAAGAATTCGCTAACTTCCAATCCTGGTATGTTGTTGTTGGACATAAGCGTGTGGCGCCCAAGTGGTTAGTCAATCAAATTACCGGGCTGCCTGTAAGCAACTTTTCCACGAAGGAGGCACTGCGGTTGTTGGTGCAATTAGGTATTGAAATTCACAGAGTATAGAAAAAATACTTAAATGCGCGTGATAAATTAGAGGCAGAAAAAATTTTGCACTTTGACTGTAAGATTTTGTGGGTCTTATGGCAATTCAATATTAGGAGCGATACTTGGAGGATATTGAATGCGTGAAGTGCGTATATTTTTTGATGACCACTGTAAGAATTTGCCTTGCTCGTGGCAATTAAATATCAGGGGTGATGTTTAGGAGGTGACATTGAAACGACAATTAGGGCAACCAGTACACTCATCCTATGACCCTGAATTGCGCCAGAAACAGCAGTTGCTAAGTCAGGCAGTCCAGGAAGAGTGGCAAGTTCTTCAAAATACAATTCAAGTTTACGTGATTCGAGTGATAAAGCAATTTGGGGATAAGTTAGGTAAAAGTTGTGATCGCAATTCTATAGAGGCAATAGCAAAGGAAATTTTGCATGAAACTGTGGAGACGGCTCTCAAAAAAGCTGATAAATTTGACCCTAACCGTTCGCCTCGTTTTTGGTTATTAGGTATTGCCACAAAAAAAATCCAACGGTGGCAACGTCAACAAACCCAACAAAATGAGCGAATGATGCCCATCGCTGAACTTCCACTCGCTCGTAAAATTAGACAGCAAAATTCAGAAATAATTTCAGAAGAGGAAATTTTAGGAATATTATACGAGTCATCAAATTCATCTGACCCCGAAATGTTGGAATATTTGCTGTCTTTGGTAAATGATAGTTATCGAGAAGTACTGAAATTTGTTTTTGTTGACGCTCTAGATGGAGAATCCTTGGCTGCTGCGTTAGGGACAACAGTTGGAACCGCTTACACCAAAAAGTCTCGTGCGATCGCGCAGTTACGTCAAGCTTATGCCCAAAGTAACAAGTCATCAGAGGAGGGCAGATAAGATGCACAAACAAAACAACCAGCATCCAGACTCCCGTGAAAAAGCCATTCAATTATATGTACAGGCTTTAGACGAAGGCGACATGGAAGTAGTAGCCCAAATACTTGATGCTGCTTGCTATGACCCTGAATTAGAACAAATTATTACGGAAATTAATTCAGCTTACCAGGAGGAAGAACAGATAACACCAATCGCTACCGACGCGGAAATAATTAGAAGTTTACTCCACAAGCACCTGTATAGTGCATTTGAAGTTATTCAAGAAGATGAAAAACCTTTAATTTTTGAAGACATTGACGAAGAAGAAAAACCAGTAACAGTTGGCGATGTTGTTAAGCGTTTGCAAGATATTAACCGCGTACCGTCAGCAGATAAGGATATTGTCAGTCAATTACTTGACAGTTCCATTCCACTGCCAGTCAAGCTCAGTATCCAAGCCGTTAGGCAATTAGCGGTCGAATTAGGAATTAATGCGAGCGAGCGATTCTTGGATATATTTCGAGATACCGCCATTACTTTATCGATGGGACGCAGCCACAATAGAGCGCAATTAGCCGCAGCCCGCCAACAAACAAGTCGGCATAAGTCCATATCGAATAATCGCCAACCAATAGAAAAAAAGCTCAAAAATAATACTGAAGTCGATAAAACATAGATGATACAAGAACATCGTCGTACTATAATTTCTCAGGCTGTAGAATTGGTATATCAAGAAGCTGGACTGGAGTTAAAAAATCTTAAACCTGGTGTTATCCCACTGTATGACTTAATTCGGGCTTATCCAATTAGGGTAGCGGAAATCAAAGAAATGACCATTCAAAGTGTTTCTGAATTTTTAGAATTAGAAACTGGGCAAAAGCTACCTTTTACAGATAGCGAAAACCAAGATTTAAAGTTAGCTGGATACTTGTATTTACTAGAATACAAAGGTTTTTTTTACGGTTGTATTTTAGTCGAACAGAAACCCCATTTAGCTCCTGTATCACGTCGGCGGTTTTCAGCAGCCCATGAGTTAGGACATTACTTGTTACATTTTCTTCCTTTACTTGAAAGTCATCAAGAAAATAGTTTTAAAGAGCCTTTAATTTTAACAGAGGGTTTATACGTTAAAAATAAAAGTGAAGATGATGAAAGCAAAGATGATAACGATAGATCAACGGCAAAATTTACCTTTACAAATGGCATAAAAGCAGTCATTGATTCCCTTAACATAGATGAAAAGCAAATGGAAGCCGAAGCCGACCAGTTTGCGGCTGAACTTTTGATGCCAGCTTCGGCTTGTTTCGCCTTAGCTAATAAGTTTCGTGGTCGATTTGGGACAAAAAGAGATGTTTTAGCGAAACGATTGGCAACCGAGTTTTTAGTTAGTCAGGACGCGATGAAACGACGTCTGAAAGATTTGCAATTACCAGAAACACTTTTAGATACTAATTCAAAAACAGCTAGAAAATAAGATAAATATACAGAAATATGGGATTAGATTTTATTAAAAACTACAGTGGTTGTCGCGTAGATCAATATGATGTACAGTTTCCTTTATTGGAAGAAGAAATAGACGAAGAACTGGAACAAACCTTAGAAAAAGTTGATTTAGATTATGAAGTCAAACCCCGTGCGATTGATTGGGAACCTATCAATTTAAGCACCTCACCCAACTGGCGACCAAGTAACTGGCATGAACGTCCAACTCACTTTATAGATGGTAAAGACGTGGGGGAAACAGTTGCTTCCGTGCGTTCTCCTAGCGGTCAGTTAGTTCCTATTCGCCTTTCCCAAATCGGCAGTATTTCCATGCGGGTAGAAAACGGGGAATGTCGGCGTGAATTTGAAGTTGTCGATCGCGTGGTATCGATGGCAGTAGACCTTTTTCCTTGGATGGAAGTAGAGAGTTTTGCCGCTGCTTTACAAAACAATGGATTTCGTTTGCTACCAGTTCGTCCTCCTGGTGGGACATCTTCCTATGATTTTGAAACCATGCGAAAGCGAACTCAAAACCGTTCTAATACGGAAATGGAAGCATTAGAAGAATCTGCAATTTCCCAAAGTGGCGGAGAACCAACAGTAATAGATGGACGATTACAACCACGGATGGGTGGTTTTGAAGCTGATGATTCCCCCGTTTTTGGTGTGATTAAAACCCAACGCCAAAATTACTTACACATCAAAGGGATACAAGTTCTGTACGGTCTTGAAGCTGGTCAACGTACACCAGTATTCACTATATCGAGAGGATGGCTACCTGTTGTTTCCTGGTTTGTTCGTCTTTCTGGAGGAGGTGGTGGAACTCCCAGCACGGGAATAGTGCGCGTGGAAGCATCAAAAAGCTGGTTTGAAAAGTATCACAAGCGCAATTGGGACTTTGTGGATAAGTTATCCCGAACTATATACGAGTACCGTTGTAGAGAGCGCAGTTATGGACGTGCTGCTATTTCCCTACACCCGATTGTTCGAGCCGAAGAAAGTTTAGGTTCCCTTTTTCAACCACTAAGTATCCTATCTAATCGTTTTTACCATCTAACCCAGCTATAAGGTATAAAATTCAACTAAAAATATGAGTGATGAAGTTTTAATTCCAGAATTTGATGTCAACGGAAATGGTGCCCATACGGGTACAGCGAACGCCTCGGAGACAGATAGCATAGAAGATATAAATACATCAGCTAGTACTCCTGGTGTCAGAATTATCGGTAAAGTCGCATCGCCACCGCAGAAAGAATCTACTTCAGAAAAGTTTCATTTTTGGGTGCGACGAGACGAACTGGTTGAAAAAACTCAAATTGTTCGTACCGAAAGTCATGTTGGCGGTGAGACAATAAATTTTTACGCAATTGTAGAAGAAGTCTACCGACAAAGCCGCAAAAAAGATATTGGCGAAGAATTTGACGCTTTTGACGGCAATGTCGATTACCAACCGGAATTTAGAGGAGAAGGAGTTACTTTTGCTACTGCTACAATTTTGCGTACAGAACGCCCTGTTTTAGCTCCACCTTTAGAACAAAGTTCGGTTTTCTTAGGTGATGAAAATGATGCTCAACGTGCGTACAGAGCAGATGAAATCGATAATCCCTTAGCAATTGGTTTGATTAAAAATGGTGGAAGTGCGATCGCCGGACCAGGGGTGATAGACCTAGATTATCTACTAGGCATTAATGGCGGACACATGAACGTTAACGGTGTCGCTGGTCGAGGAACAAAATCCAGTTTTTTACTGTTTGTTATTTATCAATTATTGCGGGAAGCACGTCGGCGTGCTGAGGAATATCCATCAGACCCAAATCCCCTGATGGTTGTCCCTATAATTCTCAACGTTAAAGGCTATGATTTATTCCACATTAATCGCTGGAGCAATAGGTACATACCCGAAGAACATTTAGGGGACTGGCGAAGATTGGGTGTCGAGAACCCAAGACCTTTTGAAAATGTCACCTTTTTTGCTCCGCAAATGCCTGGTGGCAATATAGCTGTTACAACTGGATGTCGTAGTGAAGTGCAGCCTTACAGTTGGAGCCTTGCCAACATTATTGAAAAAGGTTTATTTACTTACTTATTTGCTGACGATGATTCCATTAACGACAACTTTAGATCTTTAGTTCTGGATTTAGAAGCTTACCTAACACATGAAAGAGTCGAAAGCGATGGTACTGTAACCCGCAGTTTGCAAAATAATGTACCTCGAACTTTTCAAGAACTGTTAGATTGGTTAGGAAACGGAGAAAATCGAGAACATTTACCTGGAGACCATCACAGAGCAACTTGGAGCAAATTACGCCGCAAGTTTCTACTAGTGGTATATGAAGGAAATGGGGTACTACGTCGCTACGACCAAAACGGCCATCCTCTCGATTTAGGCCAACGACAAACAACAGACCCGATAGTTGTTGATTTGAACGCTTTAACGCGAGTGCCATCTTTGCAGCGGTTTGTTGTCGCCACAATTCTCCAACAATTAGTTAATGAACGTACCGGAGCCAACCGCACTGAAGGACTAGCTTACCTAATTGCTTTGGATGAACTGAACCGTTTTGCTCCCCGTGGTTCCAAAGACCCTATCACGCAATTAATAGAAACCGTCGCAGCTGAGATGAGATCGCAAGGAATAATTTTACTCGGCGCCCAACAACAAGCCTCAAAAGTTTCCGAAAAAGTAATTGAGAACGCTAGTATCCGCGTAATCGGTCGTAGCGGAAGTCTTGAACTTTCTCAATCTATCTGGCGTTTCTTAAGTAAAAGTAACGAGCGCAAAGCTGCGGAACTGACTGTCAGCGAAAAAATGGTGATTCAGGATAACGAACCAATGCACGTTCGAGTACCCCTTCCTCCTTGGGCGATGAATCCTAGAGAAGCAACAGGTAGTCCCGTTATTGATGTTGATGCAACAACCGTGGAAGAAGACAACGACGATGATATTGCTACTTACTAGGGAGGAGATAAGATGAGAATTTTACACACATCTGACTGGCATTTAAACGATAAATTGGGGCGAATACCCCGCCAAGGAGATATTGTAAAACGTTTAGAGGAAATCGCTAATTACTTGGACGAACATAAGGTAGATGTAATGGTTGTTGCTGGTGATTTATTTAGCCAGTACAACCGACTTGACGAACTAAAATCAGCCGTTGGGGAAATGAGGGATGTTTTTCAGCCTTTTCTCTTAGGAGGTGGCACAATTGTCACCATCAGTGGCAATCACGATAACGAAGCCTTCTTTAATTTAATGCGCTTTGCTCTTGACCTTGCCGACCCAATAGACCCAAATAAAGCAGGTGCAAGACCAAGTGGAAGACTTTATTTAGCAGCACAACCAACTTATTTATTACTAGAAGATAAAGCTGGTCAGCAAGTCCAATTTGTTTTGATGCCTTATCCAACTTCGTCCCGTTATTTAAAAGACGAAAAAACGCGATACGGCAGCATAGACGAGAAAAATAGTTTGCTTCATCAATCCATGCTTCAAACAATTGACCGTATAAAGAATAAATATATAAATCGACAATTACCAAGTGTACTGGTTGGTCATGCACACATTCGCGGTAGTCAACTACATAATCTTTATCGTATCAGCGAACGCGAAGATGTCGTTTTCGATGCAGGAGATATCCCTACTAATTGGACTTACGCTGCCTATGGTCATATTCACAAAGCACAAGCTTTAGCAGGTACTACCCATGTGCGTTATTCCGGTAGCATTGAGCGTCTCGACTACGGTGAAAGAGACGATGAAAAAAGTGTTGTTTTAGTTGAAATTGGCACCAAAGGTCGGACTCAAGAACCAGAATATTTACCACTCAATGCCACACCAATATATAGCATAGAAATTAATAATCCTGAAGAAATAGCAAGCCTTAACCATAAATATCCAGAACTAGAGAGAGCATTGGTTAAGTATAAACTAACCTATAAACCGGGCGAGCATAACCGCGATAAAATTTGCCGCGAACTGGATAAAATTTTCCCCCGTTGGTACGACCGGGAAATAGTAATTGATGGTTCATCAGTATCCATTAAAAGCTCCACTTTAGTTACCGATACGCAAGATGTAGCAACAACTGTACGTGAATATTTGCAACAGCAATTAGCAGGGCATCAAGATAAAGACGCGGTATTGGCATTGGCGGAACAATTATTAGCTGACGAAAAATTTGTAAATAATTCAGAGGTAGAAATATGATTCCTGTTCGAGTTTCTGTTAAAAATTTTATGAGCTACCGCGAGGAACAAACATTACTTTTTGATGGCGCTCCATTGTGGGTTTTATCGGGAGAAAATGGTACAGGTAAATCGACAATTTTTGATGCAATTCGCTTTGCTTTATATGGCAACCATCGCGGAGGAGGTGTAAAAACTCAAAAAGACTTAATTAATCATAAAGCTGATGCATTAACTGTTGAATTTGATTTTCTTGTGGATGGCGAAGCCTATCGTATTCGTAGAACAGTTCGCAAGCGTGGAAAACCGACAAGAGAAGTTTTTCGCATTAATTCGTCATCAAAAGGAAAACTTTGCATCGAGCCAGAAGCAAATACAGATAGTGATGCTGGTTTTAAAGACTGGGTAAAACGCAAAATTGGTTTAAATGATGATGCTTTTACGTCATGCATACTGCTGATTCAAGGCAAAAGCGACAAATTAATAGAAGCTGCACCATCGGAGCGTTACAAAATTCTGAAGCAATTGATAGATTTAACAGCATATGACAAATTACATCAACTTGCAGATACTTGCCGTAAAGACTGTGAAGTACAGTTAAAAAATTTGAAACAGCAATTTGAAATATCAGAAACAGTGAGTGACGCAGAATTTAATGCGGCTCAAGAAGTACTAAAGCTAACTGAGGAGAATTGGAATAAATCACAACAAAAAGTAGAAAAATTAGTTACTATACTCGAAAAATCTAACCAATGGCAACAGTTAAATTCCCAAGTATCAGAACAGAAAGGTGATTTACAGAAATGGCAAGAATTGATAGCTCATACTGAAGAGATAGAACAAAAATTTACGCGCTACAAAGAACTAGAAACTGTTCTACCTCTTCTAAGTTCTATTATTGAGCAACATCAACGCACTATTGATAATGAAAGTCAGATTGAGAAACTTAACCAGAATTGCCAAAGCATAAATGATGACTTAAAAATGGTATCTTCTGAAAGAGATGAACTGAATAACCAAATTGAACAAATCAGACATCAAATTGAAAGTAGACAGAATGATAACAACTATATTGCTAATCGTTTAGTTGAACTAACTCCTCTAATTGAAAAAGTATTACGGTTAGAGGAAATTCAAGTAAATTTGCAGGAAATAGAGCAAACTTTGGCTGCTTTCCCTTCTAATTTAGAGAAATTATTACAGCAAGCAGAATCAGAAGGCAAGCAATTGGAGGAGATTGAAAAAACACTGCCTTGGTTAAAACAGCTTGCCCAGGCACGTAGTAAATTGATAGATGCTGTACGCATAGAAAAAGAAGCCAATCAAAATTTAGAGTCTTTACAAGATGAGTTAAAGGAATATCAAGCTCAACGAGAAAAATTAAATATTGATATTGTAGATACTCGTGCAACTGATAAAAAATTATCCCACAATATAACTCGTATTCAAACCGAGTATGAAGCTGTTTTAAACAAACGTGATAATTTTGAAAAAGCATCTCATCAACCCACATGTGAGTTATGTGGACAAAATATTACACCTGAACACGCTAAAGCAGAGAAAGCACGTCTACATTCTCAGATAGCGGATGCTGAAGCTAATTTAGATAGTCTTAATAACGCATATCGGAAGGTGCAGGAGAATTTCAATTTACTCTCAACAGAATTAGATAATTTAAACAACCAAATTCAAGTAAGAAACAACGATTGTAACCAAACTAAAAATCAGCTAAGTCAAGCGCAACGAGATGCTAAACAGTATACGGAACAAATTAAGAATGCATTTTGCAACTTGCCAGTAGCTTACCAGGTAAGTGTTTCTCCGTATGTTATATACGATGATTTAGGCTGGCTTGATACTAGTTACCCAGCAGAAGCAGATTTGGAAGAGCTAAATCATCTGCTAAGTAATCAACAAACTCATACTCAAAAGTTAAACAAGCTACGCCATCAATTCTCCGAATGGCAAATTGTTAATACAGAACAACAAACTTATCGTAAGCAGTTCGTGGAACTTGAGACAAATTTGCCACTATCTGAGGCGACTGAAGCACGTAACGAAAAAAATAAATTACAAGAATCACAAAAGGAACTGCAATCAACTCTTAAAGCACTCAAAAACAAACAAACTTTGGCACTTAATAATCTTCAAAAAATTGATGGAGAAGTTAATGCATTGTCAAATAAATTGCGACAAAATGAAAACGATTTGATTGATAAAAGGGGTTCCCAAAGTGAAACTCAACGCCGCTTACAATCCGATTTAGAAAGTTTACCATTGCAGTGGCAAGAACAGGTAACAAGCATTGATACTGAAAAGCTAGAAGAGTTGGTAAGTGAAAAGAATATGTTGGCTAAGTACGAAAAATTATCAAACCAATTAAATATTGCTAGTGAATCAGTAACCTTTCTACAGCAGCAAATTAGCAATTTAAGCAACCAGATTGGACAGTTACCTAACGAGGCAAAACGTGCTTCTCAAGAAGTTGAGCAAGAACTTGCAACTGCTAAATTCGAGCGAGATACTTTTGATGGAAACCGACAGGATGCTCAAAATAGCTTTAATGAGCTTATTCGCAAACGTAAGTCGTATCAGCAACTTGAACAACAAAAGCTTGAAGCAGAACGTAACCAAAGCTTATATAAAATACTTTGCGATTTACTAGGTAATGGAAAACAAGGTCTGCAATTAAAATTGTTGCGCGATGCAGAACAGGCTATTGTGCAGCTTGCCAATGAAATTTTAGACGGTTTATCACGCGGAAAAATGCGATTGGAATTACGTGGAGAAGTAGAAGAATCTGGTGCAGAGTCTAGCAAAGCTCTTGATTTATTAGCATATAACGAAGAAATTGGGCTGTATCCCACA
Source organism: Calothrix sp. PCC 7103 (assembly GCF_000331305.1). GTDB lineage: Bacteria > Cyanobacteriota > Cyanobacteriia > Cyanobacteriales > Nostocaceae > Dulcicalothrix. The sequence continues at coordinate 5,730,585 of NZ_KB217478.1, forward strand.
CCAATAGCTCAAATAAGTGGTAGTCAGCGATTCAGAGTTGCCGTTAGTTTAGCATTGGCAATCGGTCAATACGCTGGACAAGGCGCACGTCATATAGAATCAGTCATCATTGATGAAGGCTTTGGTAGTTTGGACAAAAACGGACGCGATGATATGATTCAAGAACTTAACGAATTACAACATCGTCTAGCGCGCATTATTTTAGTTTCTCACCTAGAAGACTTTTCCTGTGCTTTTTCTAACGGTTATTCTATTGAGTTAGTTAATCAAGCCTCAACAGTTAGACCTTTAGAACTGCCATAGTAATATTTTACTAACTAGTTAGTAGCGAATGAGCTTCTATGCAAAAATAAGTCAAGTTGGTTAGGTAGCCTGTTAATGCAAATTGTTGCTGGTATCAGCCTTAAGGGAATCAAACCTCGCGTGTGGGATAAAAACTCTCCTTATTATCTTCCACAATTGCGAGCAGTTATGGTTTCCTATGCCGAATTTCATCAAAAACCCGTGCTTCGACGTAAAGTTATGGAGCAAGGTCTTAAAGAATATCTCAGTATCCCAGAAGAAGTAAAGCTTTACCTTGACAATGGAGCTTTCTACTTTATTAGTCGTGGTGGAGAAATAGTACCAAACGACTATGAAGAATTTGTTCAAGGTGCTAAACCAGACTGGTGTCCAATTCCTCAAGATTTTATCCCCACTCCAAAAATGTCATTGTCCGAGCAGAAAAAATGCTTCTCTCGGACAATGAAAATGAATATTGCTTATAAAGATAATCAATTTATTCCTGTTATTCATGTTAGTAATTTTTTAGAAGAATATGTTGTAAGAATTAATAAAAATAAGGCACTCAGACAAAAAACAGGTATTGCATTAGGTGGGATTGTTCCCAATTTACTACGGGCGCCAAAAGCCGTACCATACCAACAAATTTTGGATAATATTCAATATGTCCGAGAAGAATTTAAAGATAAAAAACTTCATGTATTTGGGATTGGAGGTACTGCAACACTACACATAGCCGCATTATTAGGAATTAACTCTGTAGATTCAAGCGGATGGAGAAATCGAGCAGCTCGTGGAATAATACAGTTACCTGGGACAGGGGAGCGAATAGTTGCTGAGTTAGGGAAATGGAGAGGTCGCAAACTAAGTGAGAAAGAATTTAAAAAATTAGATGAATGCCAATGTCCTGCATGTAAAATCTATGGAACAAAAGGTCTTCAAGAAAGTGGTAGCATTGGCTTTTGGAATCGGGCTACCCATAATTTATGGGTACTTATAGAAGAAGCTCGATTGATTGAAGAACATTTAACACTAGGTATTTATAAAGATTGGTATTCAAGCCATTTAGACAATACTACTTATCGTCCTCTTATTAACAAATTAATTGAAATATGTTTATAAAATTATATTACCATTAAGTTTTTAGCGGAATTCGTAACGCACGTGTCTCTTTGAAATAGTGCGTTACGTTGTCCTTAACATCCTACCTATATTTTCAAAAATCAAATCGGATTTCTATAGTGCAAGAACATAGTCGTACTAAAAAATCTAATAATGTAGTAACTTTTTACTTTTTAGTACTATATGCCTGGTCGGGGTGGGTTAGTTTATTTGGGTATCGTAATTCTAATTGACCCATCTTTACCATTTTGCTAAGGTATCCAAGCCTTAGCGTATTATATGAGCGACCTAACAATTCTTGAAGTTGTTTATGGCTTAAAAATCTTCCTTCACAAACTTGGAGAATTGTTGCCTCCATAACTTGAGTTGATACCTTACTTTTATTTCTGACGGCACCAGCAATTGCTAAAAGCAATTCCCAATCATCAGAGCTAGGCGCCAAATCATCAGAGCTAGGCGCCAAATCATCAGAGCTAGGCACCAAATCATCAGAGCTAGGCACCAAATCATCAGAGCTAGGCACCAAATCATCAGAGCTAGGCACCAAATCATCAAGAATTTCTTCTGATATAACCCCTGACAATAAATCTTCGGGGCTAGTGGTCTGTGTCAAAAGTTTTGGTGTGTTCTCTTCTCTTATTTCTTCCTTTGCGCCCTTCGCGTACTTTGCGGTTCGTTTTTTGTACTCCCCAAAATTAATGACACGAACCACTAGTTTTGTCAAAAAAATTATAGTTTTGAGCTACCAGGTCAACTTCCCCGTTAGGTGGTTGCCCAGGAAAAAAATAGAAAGTTCCACGAGCAATGCCATCAGATTCAAGGAAGCCATCCCTTACAAGGGTAGACAAAGCCTTGGTTAGATCACGTGGATGAGTAGTACTCATACACTTAAGCCGAGCATGGGTAACTTTTCCCTCAAGTGCTACCGTTACTAATGCAAGGCGTTGATCGTCTGATAGTTCACGGAATTTCGAGCCAAATCGCTCATCAAGTGCCTTGATAGTTTCTTCTGGCAATAGATTAATCATCAACATTGCCAGTAATGTTTGATCTGGCTCTACTTCTTCTGAGAAAGCTGGCAAGCGCCAGTGTTGCTGACTCCAGTTACGATAAATTTTGGGAATACCAGAACCAGCTTGTTCTCCAATACCTACAAGCTGAAACATTTTCTGTAACTTGCGATTACGGCAATCACTCGTACCACCGCGTAAGGCATCTTCTAAAGACAGCCTCATTATGCCAGGGTTGCGAAATACAAACATATCAGGGCGTTTGATAATCTGTATCGGTACTCGCCCAGTATAATCAGCGTGAATTATTGTGTTAATTAATGCTTCTCGTAATGCTTCATGTACAGGTGTGTCATCTACTCGTTTGGCGCCTTTAAGCTTGAAGGGAACCTTGAGATCAGAGAAAAGTTTTTGAATAATTTTGCGGTAAAAATCGTAAAGGTTTCCTGACCATGTGCCATCTGTGGTAACACGATCTACCCACCGAGTCTCCGTTCTTGGTTCTGGACGCTCTTGATAATCCACTACATAATGAGGTACTGCTTCAAGGATTGACGGAAGTTTACCAAACATTAACAAACCTGCTATGGTCAATCCTTCGTTGCCTGTCTGGCGATCACGTAACCAACCACCAATTGATTGTAAAAATTCTTTATCGTCTTGATCTATAAATTACAACAACTATACTGTCTTGAAATAGGCTATAAAACTATTGCTTCGCTATTATTTCGATTAAATTTAGATATTATTTAAGTGGTGATAGGCACACTTGAAAACTATTCTGTAAGTTTTGAAATATAGTATGGACGTAGCAAGACTTATTTTTAAGTCACCGATACTTAAATATTCAACAATATAATTGTGCAAATAAAATTTGTCACATCTCTAACGATATAACGTTGACAAATGATTAGTTTTGCTGTACTAATGTATCACTTAATTAGATCGGGATGACTGGATTCGAACCAGCGACCCCTTCGTCCCGAACGAAGTGCGCTACCAAGCTGCGCTACATCCCGGCATAGTATTACTAGCCTTATGTGAGTATATCACATGTTATGGACAGGCAGGATGCCTACCCCACAAGATTAAATCATTTATTTTTGCTAATCCTGTACGGGCGGGTTAACCTAACTTTTCAATTATTTACCAGAATATACTAAACCCGCCCCTGCACAACTTGCTACCATTAACTTTGTATATCTATATAAATGGGTAGAAGTTGATTGTGGCTGTAAAACCAGATTGGTTGCGGGTTAAGGCGCCTCAATGGGAGCGTGTCGGTAGCGTTAAAGAAATATTGCGGGATTTAGCTTTAAATACAGTTTGTGAGGAAGCGTCGTGTCCGAATATTGGTGAGTGCTTTAATGCAGGAACCGCGACGTTTCTAATTATGGGTCCAGCTTGCACACGCGCTTGTCCTTATTGCGATATCGATTTTGAGAAAAAACCTAAACCTCTTGAAGAAACTGAACCCGAACGCTTGGCAGAAGCAGTGCGTCGCATGAAGCTTAACCATGTGGTAATTACTTCGGTAAACCGCGATGATTTACCTGATGGAGGCGCCTCTCAGTTTGTAAAATGTATCGAAAATATCCGCGCACTATCACCTCACACTACTATCGAATTATTAATTCCCGATTTGTGTGGAAACTGGGAAGCGTTAGAAATAATTCTCTCTTCACAACCCGAAGTTCTCAACCATAATACAGAAACCATTCCACGCTTGTATCGTCGCGTGCGTCCACAAGCTAATTACGAGCGCACTCTAGAATTACTCAAGCGCAGTCGTGAAATTGCACCTTGGGTTTATACAAAATCTGGCATTATGGTCGGACTCGGTGAAACTGATGAAGAAATTCGTCAAGTTATGCGAGATTTACGCGCAGTTGATTGCGATATTCTAACCATCGGGCAATATTTACAGCCTAGCCAAAAACATCTACAAGTTAATGACTTCGTTCGTCCCGAAAAATTTGATGCATGGCAAGCATTCGGTGAAGAAATCGGTTTTTTACAAGTTGTTTCATCACCATTGACACGCAGTTCGTACCATGCGGAACAAGTTAGAGAATTAATGCAGCGGCACCCACGCAAATAACGTAGGGGCGGGTTAACAGATATCCTAAAATTGTATTAAAAATCTAACCAAACCCGCCCCCTATCTTGAACCACCCCAACCCACAACAATTAAAAATCCCAAATCCAAAATCAGTAGTTATCCTCGGCGCCGGCGCCTGGGGAAGCAGTCTAGCCTCCTTGGTATCAGCAAACGGTCATAAAGTAAATATCTGGTCGCGTCGAAGTAACTTACAACTCGCGTCTACAGTTAACGATGCCGATATTATTGTTAGCGCTATATCTATGAAAGGGGTGCCTGATGTCATTGCCCAGCTTCAACAAATAAAGCTTCCAGATAAAGCAATTTTTGTAACTGCCACAAAAGGTTTGGACACCCAAACTACCTGCACACCCTCACAAATTCTGCAAACAGCGTTTCCTTCACATCCTGTTGTAGTGTTATCGGGTCCAAATTTATCTAAAGAAATAGAGCTTGGTTTACCTTCTGCAACAGTAGTAGCAAGCCATTCAGGAACTGCGGCAGAATCTGTACAACTTGTTTTCTCATCGCCACGGTTTCGAGTTTACACAAATCTTGACCCTTTGGGCGTTGAGCTAGGTGGCACTTTAAAGAATGTTATCGCGATTGCAGCAGGCGCCTGTGATGGTTTGCAATTAGGAACTAACGCTAAAGCTGCTTTAGTCACTCGCGGACTTACCGAAATGGTTCGTATCGGTGTAAGTTTAGGCGCCAAAGCTGAAACATTCTATGGTTTGTCAGGATTAGGTGACTTACTCGCAACTTGTAACAGTTCTCTTAGTCGCAATTACCAAGTCGGTTATCAGCTAGCTTGTGGCAAAACTCTTCCTGAAATTCTTACCCACTTACAAGGAACTGCGGAGGGGGTAAACACTTGCTCAGTATTAATTACGCGCGCCAAAGGGCAAAATATCTCAATCCCCATTACCGAACAAGTTTATCGTGTCCTGCAATCAGAATCCACACCCCGTCAAGCTTTAGAAGAATTGATGCTTCGTAACATCAAGCCTGAGTACCACGAATAAATAATATATATATTTCTACTATATGGACAATCGGCGCCTCAATATATCGGGGTTTAGGAGCAATCCTTAGAAAACACGAACAATACTTAACGCAAAATCAGTCTCGACCCACACTAAAACCTTCAGGAAACTACAATTCGGTTCCTGTATATATAACCATGACACAAATAAAAAAATATTTCCACTTACTTCTACTTAATTTATGATTATATTACGTCAAAAAAGCTACCGTCAATATCTAAGCTTATAAAAATTAAATTTAACACTGTAACCCAGAGCCTGAGTCATTTTTTACCTAAGACAAATCGAATGATTGATCTGTCATAGCGGTCTGTACTCGATAGTAAAACGTATGAAATAATACTAAACAGGCTCTAAATTAGGAAATTTACCGCAAAAATCTTTTCAGCTGGATGTTAGTTTCTGTGAAATTGCGGGAATGATATCAACAGTTGATTATGCTGACCCTTTGTTGACCCTTTGGGTTCGCAGTTGCGCTTCGCGGACAACCTCCCTGAATGCGCGTGCTGCCCACCACAATCTATTGTTACCTGGAGCCATTGAGACGAGCCTTATGCCAGCAACATCTTTTTACGCCGCAGATGCTTACGAAGCCCAACAACCTAACCAAGCATTTGACCCAGACCTCGTAGTTGATGAGAATGAGTTGTCTGTAGAAGATTTGGAGGAGCTGGAAATGGTATCGCAAGACCCAGCCAGCTTTGCTGCAACCCCTAACCGCCGCAGTACCGATTTGGTACGCTTGTATCTTCAAGAAATTGGGCGGGTTCGTTTGTTAGGACGTGATGAAGAAGTTTCAGAAGCTCAAAAAGTTCAACGATATTTACGCTTACGGATATTGCTATCCAATTCTGCCAAGCAGGGCGATGATATTATTACTCCCTACCAACGGATTATTGAAATCCAAGAACGTTTAACATCTGAATTAGGTCATCGTCCTTCGCTCGAACGCTGGGCAAAAACAGGTGATATGGATGTTTTTGAACTCAAGCAACTTCTTGCTAAGGGCAAACGTCGCTGGGCAGAAATTGCTAAGTTAACTGTTGAAGAGTTAGAGCAAATTCAAAGCCAAGGACTTCAATCCAAAGAACACATGATTAAGGCGAATCTTCGTCTTGTTGTGTCTGTCGCCAAAAAATATCAAAATCGCGGTTTAGAGTTATTGGACTTGGTTCAAGAAGGTACTCTAGGTTTAGAGCGTGCAGTCGAAAAGTTTGATCCAACCAAAGGCTACCGATTTAGTACTTATGCTTACTGGTGGATTCGTCAGGGTATCACTCGTGCAATTGCTACAAGCAGTCGTACTATTCGACTCCCTGTCCACATTACAGAAAAACTCAACAAGATCAAAAAAGCACAGCGTAAAATTGCTCAAGAAAAAGGTCGCACACCGACTTTAGAAGATTTGGCTATTGAACTCGAAATGTCACCAGCACAAGTTAGAGAAGTATTACTGCGCGTACCTCGTTCAGTCTCTCTCGAAACTAAAGTTGGTAAAGACAAAGATACCGAATTGGGTGAACTTCTTGAAACTGATGGTGTTACCCCAGAAGAAATGCTAATGCGCGAATCGCTTCAACGTGATTTACAGCACTTGTTAGCTGATTTAACCAGTCGCGAACGTGATGTTATTCTTATGCGCTTTGGTTTAGCTGATGGTCATCCTTATTCGTTAGCTGAAATTGGACGCGCTCTAGATTTATCTCGCGAACGAGTACGCCAAATCGAATCCAAAGCATTGCAAAAACTACGTCAGCCTAAGCGTCGTAACTTAATTCGCGATTACTTGGAGTCTTTAAGCTAGTTTTTCACTCTTTCTGTACACTTTAGTGTGACCTTATGACTTATTACAATACCCCTCCCAAAAGGGAGGGGCGTAATAAAACTCAACTAATTTACTTATGAACCGATTGTTGAGAAATTTACACAACATTTAACTTTTCGTTACAATATCGCTTTTTATCTCGATTGAAACTGCAAATATTTTTAAATCAAGACTAATAGCCAATAGTTTACAATAAACAAACACTATGATTTGTATATTATTCGTAACATTTTGGCAATCTATAGCAACAAATTTGCAACTAATGCAATACTATTTCTCATCAAAACAGTTTGCAATAACTTCTAAACAAAGAAAGTCGTTTGTTTTACGTTAGTACTATGTCATAGATTCAAGACAAAGAATCTATGGTCAGTAAGCTATAGAGTTTTTATTAGTCCCCCTTTTCCCTTTCCCCCTTCCCCTTTCCCCTTTCCCTTTTTCCTTTATTCCTTCATAAAGACTTAAAATAATTCTCAATAATGTCTAATTGTTGCAACTTGGCCTAAATATTTGTTATATTCTCAATTGACAGCCTTTATTGAGAAAGATTAGTATGTCTGTCTACACATCTGCTTCGCTTAAGGCAGAGCTTAATGAACGTGGCTGGCGCCTAACTCCCCAAAGGGAAGTTATATTACATATTTTCCAAGAACTTCCACAAGGTGAACATCTTAGTGCAGAAGACCTTTACGAAAGGTTAGAAGAACAAGGAGAAGGCATCAGCTTATCGACTATTTACCGCACCCTCAAATTAATGGCGCGGATGGGGATTTTACGGGAATTGGAACTGGGAGAAGGACATAAACATTACGAAATCAACCAGCCATATCCACATCATCACCATCACTTAATTTGTGTAAGGTGTAACACCACGATTGAGTTTAAGAACGATTCAGTTCTTAAAATTGGCTCAAAAACAGCCCAAAAAGAAGGTTTTAGCCTTCTTGATTGTCAAATGACTATTCATGCTGTTTGCCCGAAGTGTCAACGCGCTTTAATGCCGTTGTAATTTATTGGGTAAGTACTTGGGTAAGTTTTTTAGGGGAATCTAGAACATATATGGTCATACAAAAATCCCACGCTGCTCCCGCGTGGGATTTAGCCATCGTTGATAAATTTTCAAATCGATTAACGCGCAATTAATATCTTAATAGCGTCCGGTTCTTACATCATTAAGGCTAATGCCGTAAAACTCTTGTGCTTGTTTAATTGCACGCTTCGTATCGTTACCCATTACGCCATTGAGTGGACCTTTATAAAAACCTCGTTCTCTCAACCGACGTTGAATTTCCAGCACATTAAATTCGTTACTGTCTCCATTGTTGGTGCTTGCGTATAACTTAGCACGTGTTGTTGGACCTGCAATTCCGCTGGCTGCTAAATAATTCTCTGCCTGAAAACGTCTGACGGCATCTGCTGTAAATGGGCCGAAGTAACCGTTTGGCTGACCTTCTAGGTATCCAGCTTTAATTAATTGTTCCTGTAATACTCGCACGGCTTCACCACGGTCGCCCAAACGAAGTTTATCGCTTCCTGAGCGCCGATTTTGTGCGTCTTCACCATAACCAACACCTACAGGAGGCAGTCGGCGTAATGTTGCAGGTCCAACTAATCCATCTGCCTCTAATTTATAAGCTTGCTGGAAGCGTTTAACTGCATCTTCGGTTATTGGTCCGAAAATACCTGTGGAATTGCCATAATAATATCCCGCCACTCGTAACCGTTCTTGCAAATTACGAACTTCTTCTCCTTCGTCACCTTTACCAATAATTCCGGAAACGAGACGTTTCTTTTGTGATGTCGTTTGCTTCTCAGTACGAGATTGGGCGTTTTCAGCACGTGGTCTCGAAGTCTGAGTATTGACTACGTTTTGCGCTTGTTGTCTGACTCGGTTATTTTGAGCAACTGGGCGCCAGTTGTCTAATTTCCCAATAGTTGTGGGTCCTGCAATGCCGCTAACTTGCAAAGAAGCAGCTTTTTGAAATCGTTTTACAGCATCTTCAGTGCGAACGTCATATACTTGAGTGATAGGAGCATTATAAAAACCTGCTCGCTTCAAGTCTTGCTGTAATTCGCGAACTGATGGACCCTGGTCGCCTTTTTGTAGTGCAAATGCGCTACTCATTGCAGTCATCATCGATAAAGTCAAAGCAAGGGGCAACATATAGCGCCAAGCTCGACTCGATAACTTCTTCCAGTCAGGTGATATTCCCCGATTGACTAAAAAGCTAAATTTAGCTAACTCAATCGATGGGCAGTCTTCGTAATCGAAAGCTAGGTGTAAATACGCAAGGTTTTCCATAGTTATTTTCCTAAAGTTTTCCTACACCACTTTTTTTCGATGCCTTCTTCACCGACATTTACTTGAAATGCGGCGCCTTGTTTGCGGCTCGTTCAGTTAAACCCGAAAGGCACTGGCTGTTCGATAGCTGCTTCGGCTTGATGTACTAAGTTTCGCAGATTTTCCAATGTTTGTATATTTACATCCTGCCATAAACCACGCTTGTATGCTTCAAGTAATCTCTCAGCGATATCACGCAGAGCATACGGATTTTTTTCTTCAAGAAATTTACAAACTCTTGAATCAAAAAGGTATGTCTTTGCAATTCCTTCATACATGTGGTCTTCTACACATCTAGCAGTGGCATCGTAAGCAAACAAAAAATCAACTGTAGCAGCCATTTCAAATGCACCCTTATAACCGTGACGCATCACTCCAGCAATCCATTTTGGATTAATTACCCGTGAACGGTATACCCTGGCTATCTCCTCAGATAGTTGACGAACTCGCGGTTTTGCTGGAATTGAGTTATCGCCAAAATAAGAGGAAGGATTTTCCCCTCGAATCGAACGTACTGCTGCCATCAAACCACCTTGAAATTGATAATAATCATCAGAGTCAAGCAAATCGTGTTCGCGGTTATCTTGATTTTGCAGCACTACCTGCGTACTGAGTAAACGTTTCGAGAACGCTTCGGGTGCAGAACGTCCATCACTTTTTCTTGTATAAGCATAAGAACTCCAATTTATATAAGCGCTTGCTAAGTCAGAATCATCAGACCAATTTTGCGACTCGATTAACCCTTGGAGTCCAGCACCATATGCACCTGGTTTTGAGCCGAAAATTCGGTAGAGAGAGCGTTCTAAAGCTTCTGTTTCACTTAATCCAACTTTCTGCCAGTACTCCATTTCTTCTAAAACTTGAGCGGCGAGTGGATTCAAGTCCTTCGGTTCATCCAATGCTGCCACAGCTTCTACAGCTTGGTCAAATAAGTTTATCAAATTTCCAAAAGCATCTCGGAAAAAACCCGAAACCCTTAATGTTACATCCACACGTGGGCGGCCTAGCACTTCTACTGGTAATATTTCTAAATCTACAACACGACGTGCTGCACTATCCCACACTGGCTGTACACCGAGCAAAGCTAATGCCTGGGCAATATCATCACCCCCAGTTCGCATCGTCGCAGTTCCCCATAAAGATAACACTAGTGTTTTTGGATACTCTCCATGCTCTTGAGTATAACATTCTATCAGCGTTTCTGCTGCCTTTCTCCCTACATCCCACGCCGATTCGGTTGGAACTGCACGAATATCAACTGAGTAAAAATTATTACCTGTTGGTAAAACTTCTGGGCGCCCGCGTGTTGGGGCGCCAGATGGGGCACTAGGTACATATTTACCATTTAAGCCACGTAACAAATTAATAATTTCTCTATCGGTTTGTTTTAGAGCGGGTAGAAGATGGGATTTTATCCACGTGAGAGAAGTGCTGAGTGCTGAGTTTTGAGTGCTGAGTGGGGGAAGGGAAAAAGAGATTAGTTGTTCTATTAAATAGGCAGCGTGTTGTTCGAGTGCTTCGACTGCATCACCAATGGTGTGACAGGTGTGGTGTGTTTTCTTGGCTAAAAGGTTAATTTGTGTTTCGTCGAGCTTTTCACTAAAATCATCTGTTAAAGGATTTATATCTAAACTCCAGTCAGTAGCGATGGCGCAGGTAATACCAATATGGTGCCGCGAAGGTTGTCTGGCTATGGCAATAATTAAATCACGAAGTTGCCGACCATCGGGACATTGCCCAAAAATATGTAACCCATCTCGAATTTGTGCCTCTTTGAGTTCACACAGATAACCATCTATTTTATTAATTGGGATTTCATCTCCCTTGCCCATCCTAAAATCGCAACTTAGATTTTCTTGGGTGACTAGTTCGCTAATATGCGCGCTTATTGTGGGTAATCTGCTGGGATTTAAACTCAGAGCTTCGTAATACTCATCAATCAGATTTTCTAAGTTTGAGAGCGAACCATAAAGTTCTGCACGGGTTAGAGGTGGTGTTAGGTGGTCTATAATTACCGCTTGTGCGCGTCGTTTCGCTTGAGAACCCTCACCTGGGTCATTCACGATAAAAGGATATAAATGTGGCATGGCGCCTAATGCTACTTCTGGGTAACAATCACTAGATAATGCGATGCTTTTACCTGGCAACCACTCTAAGTTTCCATGCTTACCCACATGAACTACAGCGTCAGCTTTAAAGTTTTGACGTACCCAGTAGTAAAACGCAAGATAGTTGTGAGTTGGTTCCAGGTCTGGGGCATGGTAATTTAAACTGGGGTCAAGCTCATAACCGCGTGATGGTTGGATACCAATAAATATATTGCCAAGTTGGATACCAGAAATTGGGATTTGATTCTGAGTCTCTTCTCCCCAACGTTGACTTATTGCTTGTTGAACGGTTTCAGGTAAAGATGTGAAATAAGTTTGATATTCTTCCCCTGAAAGGCTTTGGTAAATGGGACGTAATTCTCTACCTTCAGGGTCGTTGGTAACTCCTTGGGTGAGCCAATGTATTAATTCATCACCACTTTGAGGAATGTCATTTAACATATAACCATTGTCTTGTAAAGCTTTTAAAATTTCTACGCAACTGGCGGGTGTATCTAAACCGACTCCATTCGCTATTCTCGAATCGCGAGTTGGGTAGTTGGCTAAAATAAAAGCAAGGCGCCGTTCTGATGATGGTTTATTACGTAGTCGTACCCAGTTCGCAGCAAGTTCGGCAACAAAATCGATACGCGAAGCTATTGGTTCATAACCAACTACATCAGTTTCTAGGTCAGGATGGCGCCTAATTACTGCTTTAAACGAGACAGCACGACTTATAATTCTGCCATCAACTTCAGGAAGTGCCACATTCATCGCCATATCACGCGGTGATAAACCCATCAAATCTGACTGCCACTGTTCTATAAAACCACCGCTCAAAATAACTTGTAACACAGGCACATCTAACTTTTGCCAGAGTTCAAGCTGTGGGGTTTCGGTTTCTAAACGCGCAAGTGAAAAGCTGGTTGTGTTTAGTAACAGGGAAATGGGAGAAGCAGAAGTTGATTGAAAAATAGCTTCTAGTTCAGCTTGAACATCTTTTTCTCGTAGCGAAGATACAAAAACGGGGACTGGCTCTAAATTTAGTTTAATCAAAGCTTCGCACAAAGCATCAATAACTTTGGTGTTACCCACTAAATAGTGTGCCCGATAAAAAAGAATCCCAACTCTCTCCCTCTCTCCCTCTCTCCCTCTCCCACTCTCCCACTCTCCCACACGCGGAACGACTTGCACAGGAGGAGGATTAAATGTGGTTGATAAACAGCAGTCAGAAATATATTGGAGTGCGTGGACAATATTGGATACCCCACCTTCGTTAAAATAACGCCATATCCTATTGACCTTGGTTTCGCCCAAGGTGGAATGAGATATTAAATAGGGGTCAAGAGCGTCGTCTCCTGGCATTACAATTAAATCTATATGCTTACGTTGTACGAGTTCCAGCACAACTTCCAAGCCGTAAGTCCAATATGAGCGCCCCCCTAAAAGGCGTAAAATAATTACCGAAGCGAACTCTAAAACTTGTTCTGCGTATGTATCAATGCTAATTTGATGTTGCAATTGTAATAAGTTAGCAACTCGAAGCGCAGGAAAGTTCGGTAATAATGCATAAGCAGCAGCAATGCTTTGAATATCAGTATCTGCTGCCGTTAAGAATACAACTGGAGCAGGATTTTGTTCTACAAAAATAATGCCCTCAGATTGAGAAACAACACCAACCGATGTGGTATTAATACGATGCATAGTCGTGTATAACCGTTTTAAACTATATAAACTATAAATATTGCTTAATAAAGATAAATAAAGCTACATAAAATTAAAGGCTATAACTCTCTTTGAATCATGACACCTCTCCCTGCCCTCTTACTCTCACACATGAAAATGCTTAGTTCTCCAAATTTGGGCTTTTTTAGAACTTTACGTGTCGATACTTTTGATCAACTGGGGGAATTGCTAGAGCAAATGGCTTCTTCTGTAGAAAATACAGCTTTAGTTTTGACAGAAGCAGTACTACAGCGGATTCCACTTTCAAGCCAATGGTTGATAAAACGATTTACGGTGGTAGTTTCACAGGGTTTTAGTGCATTGTTAACAGGGACGAGGCAAGTCAGTTCTGATGTTATAGTACAAACGAAGTTAACACAAAATAATGATATTGATGATGATAATTACTTGCTAGATACAAGCATTACTTTTGATAGAGGTCTAATCAGTTCCTTCCTGTTGGAACTAGGTGGGTTGTTTGGGCGCCATTCTCAAACATGCCAAGACTTGGAACACTACCGTGAGGTATTAGAGCCAAATAATGCAGCGCTGCAAGAGAAGTTTACATTATTGCTATTAGAATGTCTATTAACGCAACCTGAAGTTATACCAACAGAAGCAAGTGATAATGTAAATTTTTCAGCATGTCAGCATGTGGAAGATGCACTTTCTAAGCAAATTGCTCAAGAAAGACTACTAAATCGTTTCACAACGCAAATCCGTAAAAGTTTAGATTTATCTGTAATTATGACGACGGCACTCGCGCAGGTGCGTGAGTTCTTAGAATTAGACCGTTTGGTAATATATAAATTTGACGATTCAAATGTGAATCGTAATCATACATCTATACCGAATTTATCTTCTGCGTCCGCTTCAGTCACAGCAACTAAGCAGTACGTAGACTATAAGGGTTGTATTGTTTACGAAGTTCGCGCTAGTGATACGATTCCATCAGTCTTGAATTGTGAAGAAAAAAATTGTTTTACTCCGACTACCGAGTGTTGGACTAAATTCCTGAAGGGTTTCACGCTGGCAGTCAATGATGTTTACAAAACTTATGTTAATGAAAAGTGTTTGCTTAACTTTTTGCAAGAGGTTAAAGTTCGTGCCAAATTAGTGGCGCCGATTATGTTTGAAAATAAGCTATGGGGGTTACTCATTGCTCATCAATCTTACAGCGCGCGTAACTGGAATGAAAGCGAGAAAAATTTCTTAGGCGCGGTTGCGGAACAACTCGCTATTGCCATTCACCAAGCAGAGTTAATGAAGTCCCTGACCCAAGAAAAGCAAAGTCTCGAACAACGGGTAATCGAACGCACAATGGCGTTACATGATGCTTTGGTTGCTGCCGAAGCTGCAAGTCGTATACGTAGTGAGTTCTTAGCTACTATCAGTCATGAATTACTAACACCGTTAACTTACGTAATAGGGATGTCATCTACATTACTACGCTGGTCGTTTGGAGAGTTGTCGCAGCGTCAGCGTGATTATTTACAAACTATTCATGATAGCGGTGAACACCTGCTGGAAATGATAAACGATATCCTTGATTTATCACAAATTGAAGCGGGTAAAGCAGTACTAAATAATACAGAGTTTAGATTAAAAGAAGTAGTAGAATTAATTATTGACTCATTGCAAGAAAAAGCAACAACTCAACAAGTAGATTTAAAATTAGATATACTCATTGATGAAAATCGTCGCTTTTGTGCAGATGTACGGCGAGTACAGCAAGTAATTAACAATCTTTTAAGCAACGCGATAAAATTTACACCCGAAGGTGGAAGTGTGACATTGCGGTTATGGTGCGAAGATAGTAATGCGGTGTTTCAAGTTGAAGATACAGGAATTGGAATACCTGAAGAACAATTACCACAATTATTTGAAAAATTTCATCAGCTTGATACTCCATATCGGCGCCGTTATGGAGGAACTGGTTTAGGATTAGCTTTAACTAAACAACTTGTAGAAATGCATCGCGGTAGAATCGAAGTCGAATCAACGGTTGCAGTTGGCTCAATTTTTACAGTTTGGATACCTGAACAACCTAATGAATAACCTTGGCAACGGATATAACGGATGTAACGGATGGATAGTAGGTTGGGTGTAGCGCAAGCGGAACCCAACATAGCTTATACTTTTTTAAGTTAAAGCATCTTCTAATACAGCTTTGTGGATTGATGCTCTATCAAGCAAAAATTGTATTTTATCTGGTGATAGTGGGTCGCCGTTTGCGTAGTGTTCAATCCAGGTTTTACTAATTACATTGGCATCATTGGGTAAATTTGCTAAATCCCAACCTGGCATATCAGTATCTTCCATCAAGCGGTTTACTTTTGGGTCGTAGCTGATAGCAAATGCTCGACATCCTTCGCTTGCTGCCATAATTAGGCTATGTAACCTCATTCCTATGGCCATTTCAACACCGCGAAATACACCTTTCAAGATTTGCGGTTCTTCAAAATGTAATATTTGACAAACGTCTTTGAGTGCTGGTTGAATAGCTTGGGCAATTTCATAATCTTGTGCTTTCTGGAATGGTAAAAGCACAATAAACGTTTGTGTGGCTTTTTGAAAGTCAACTAATGCGCGTGTTATTGTTTCTAAGCGTGGTGCCGTTAGTAGCGGATGTGACCTTAAAGTAACAGCTACCCTTGGCGCCGGCAAATCCCAAAGTCCTGGTGTTGGCTTTGACTCCATTGCCCATACAGGGTCTGGGGCAAGGAAATAACTCACATTCCACTCATTTAATAGTGCGGCACTAGCATTATCGCGCACACTAACTTTAGTACAATTACCGAATGTTTGTCTTGCTACCCAACGCACTTGTGAACGTTTGAGTGGTCCAATACCTTGGGCCCATGCGACCGTTTTCAAACCCATTTTTTGCGCTAACGCCATCAAGCCAGCATAATAAAATGGACTTATAAAGCTTGTCGCATCTTGAATTAAACTACCACCACCCCAAATAAACGCATCACACGAACGTAAAGCTTGAATAACGCTACTCATAGACATACGTTCATGTGCCTCAACACCATAACGTTGACTCGTTTCATCAGGATTTCCTGACAAAACAACAGGTTTAACATGTGATGGTAGCATTTGTAAAAGTGTGGCTAACAGTGCCTCATCGCCACCGTTGCCTTTACCGTAATATCCAGATAGTAACGCGCGCATAATAATTTTATATTTTATCTTGTAAACCCGTCCTTACAGGATTTTAGATTAACAGCATTTATCTAAACTGGGTATGTAGAGGCGATACACTATCAAAATAGCCCAACTCTTAACTCCTAACTCTTTTTTATGCACGTTCTTTCGATTCCTACTTGGATAATTCACGTTTCTAGCGTCATTGAATGGATAGCTGCTATTTGGCTAATTTGGACTTATGGCGAACTAACTCAAAATAAGGCTTGGTGGGGATTTTCGTTTGCGATGTTACCCGCATTGGTTAGCGCAATGTGTGCTTGTACATGGCATTACTTTGATAACTCTCCAGCTTTGGGATGGTTGGTTACACTTCAAGCTAGTATGACAGTATTAGGTAATTTTACTTTGTTTATAGCCGCATTCTGGATATGGCGCCAGAGTAGATCACAACAAGTGTAATTTAAGCCTTCCCCTTTCACCTTTTCCCCTTTCCTTACCCAATATGTCTAAAGAAACATTATTTGCCCTGTCTCTATTTCCCTACTTGGGTTTTTTATGGTTTATTACCCGTTCGCGACAAATGCCTAAGCTAGCTTTATTAGGTTTTTATGGGACTCTTGTATTTGTTGCTGTTACAATTCCTGCTGGCATTTATGCTCAAGTCCGCTACGGCACTTCTTTAGCCAATGTTGACTGGTTGCATGGTAGTGCGGAAGTATTTTTAACGCTTACTAATATATTAATAGTGTTGGGTTTTCGACAAGCTGTTATAGAAAAGAAGCAAGCTGCAAAGGATATTTCTATACCAACTCAAGATATATAACTGTTGAGGTAGGTAGTATTGTTTGATGTAAAAACATCCTCCAATCATAGGATATTGCCCTGCAATGTGACACTTACGTAAGTTAAACAAGGCTATTTT
Source organism: Calothrix sp. PCC 7103 (assembly GCF_000331305.1). Lineage (GTDB taxonomy): Bacteria > Cyanobacteriota > Cyanobacteriia > Cyanobacteriales > Nostocaceae > Dulcicalothrix. Next base: position 5,748,202 of record NZ_KB217478.1, read on the forward strand.
TGCAATCGGTATTATTGTCTAAACTATAGATAAGGAAGAAAACACATTCACAAAACCTTATTAAAGAGGTAGGTGCATAATGAATCCTATTAAGAAAGCAATTCTACCAAGTTTAATGGCTACAAGCTTGTTCGGCGCCACATTATTACCAGCGCAACAAGCATCAGCAGACGACCGAGTTTTACGTGATATTGGTGTTGGTGCTGCTGCTGGCGCCGCTGCTGGTTTAATTACTGGTCAAGGTTCGTTTTTAGGTAATGCTGTTAACGGTGGTGCTGCTGGTGCTGCTGTAAATGCCGCACAAGGTACTGCAAAACAAGGCAGAACTAATAGAGCGCGTAGAAAGAACCGTAACGTAGTTCAAGATATTGGTGTAGGTGCTGGTGCTGGTGTAGGTGCTGGTGCTATTAGAGGAAATAGCAGAACAGGTAATAATGCCATAACTGGTGCCGCTGCTGGTGCTGCAATTCACTTACTGAAGTAGGTAATTTCCCATGTAGGATAGGCATCCTGCCTGTCCTGCTACCACCATAACCATCAAAAACCCGTCTTCTTGTGGAAGGCGGTAAGACTAAAATTATTTTATATTTGAGCATTTATGCTACGAACTTTAAATATCCGGGTTATGAACTGCATAAGAGTTGTGGTAGTACCTATAACTGGTAATCAGAGACATTTTAGTGTTGGACTATAGTGATGTTGGGTTGCGTTGCACTTCACCCAACCTAGACCTCAACGACACCTCAACTTAGCTGTGCAACTAGTTGGTTTTCTAGCAGCGTTTCATTTGTTAATAAATCCTCTACGGTAATGCGTAAAAACCGTTGTTTGTCAACTTGAAAGTATATTTTGACTCTATCACTACCAGGAAAACCTGGTGGTGTTAAATTTGCAATAGTTCTGGCGCCTTCTGCGTCATTAAGGGGTTTAACGCTTGTTGCACCACTGTCAAGGCGCCTTGTTATTAATCTATCACCATCAAAAAAGACTTCGGTACCTCCTGTTTCGGCGCCGAGTTCACCCATAATTAATTCAATGCTAGGTTGATTTTCTAATGAGGCGCCTAAGAGTAATTCTACAGGTTGACTCATTGGGTAAGGTTGTCCAGATTTGATGATAGGGTGCCAACTGTGACGACTGTTACGTTTATCCCAATAGCGAACGCCATAGCTGTGATACAAGAAGTCTTTAATTTCTACACCTTGCGTTAACTGTAATGCGCCTTGGGCAATCGCTTCAAACGGACGCTCGCTCTTGATTTTAGTTGTATCAAAATAATTTTTTATCCACGTTTGCACTGCTGGTAGCTGCGATGTTCCACCTACTAATAACACCGAGTTAATATCTGTAACCTCAATACCCTGGCGCCGTGCTTGTTGGAGTAAGCTTGTCATTGAGTCATCGAGACGTTCAAAAAATGCATGTTCTCTAAGAATATTCTCGAATGTCTCGCGGTTTAAATCGAGTTCGTAGGTTTCAAACGTTTGGTCATTAAAATATACTTCGCTTGCACTGGTTTGCGTTGAAAGCTGAATTTTGACTTTTTCTGCCAAACGGGTAGTTAAGGGACTTGCAACTAAACCTGTGTTTTTAACAAAATAATCTACTACCCAGTTATCAATATCGGTACCACCTAAGTTTTGCCCAGCTTTTGCTAATACACGTGCAGTTTTAACTTTCTGCTTAGAGTCCTCAGCTAATGACTTGTTACCAAACTTTAATAAAAATCCTAATGGTTTACTGTTGGGTTGCTGTGCGCTTTTATCTAACCGTACCAATGATAAATCAAGCGTACCACCACCAAAGTCGATAACTAATAATATATCTTGGTCGGCGATTCCATAACCTAGTGCTGCTGCGGTTGGTTCATCCAACATCCGCACTTCTTGCACTGCTAAGTCTTGACAAACGCTTCCTAACCAGTGACGGTATGCTTCAAAGCTATCGACAGGTACCGTTAATACTAATGAGTCGGCAACTTCGGGTTGTGCTGCACTTAGCTGTGTGATGATTGAAGTTAAAAACCATTTCCCTACCTGCTCAAACGTGACATTTTGTCCATCAAGTTCAGGCATAAATCCTTGAATATTGGCGCCGATACCACGCTTGAAACTGCGAAAAAATCTTGGTTCGTTCGATAAGTCTAAACCTTTATCACGTACTTGTTGTCCAACTAATACTTGACTTTTAGCTGCATCCTCTATATATACCAAGCTGGGAATTAGCGGTGGGTTCAAGCTTTGCTGAATCGATAAACTCGGTATGCTAAGAGTTTCTGGTTGCTGTGTTACAGGATTCCAGCGCGCGATGACGGTATTACTGGTGCCAAAATCGATTGCTATTGTCATTTATTCTCAACAAGCACTAACTAACTAGGTAACAATCTCACTATTTGTTATTTTATATTACTTCTTAAAATAAACCTGTTTTCTTGACTATGTATTAGGGTTTTGCATCAGAAATTGTGGCGCCTGAATGAGTAGTGAATAGAAACGCATTCTAGAGGAAGGCGTTCTTACTTGTAATAAAAGTCACAATAGTTATGATGAATACACAACACTCAATCACAAGTGGTGAAGGTTGGAAAGAAAATTTTCTTGGTGGGAGTTTGGAAGCCGAAGCAGAAATTCTTAACAAATATGCTCAGGATATTCATCTTGTTCAAGAGCGCAATCGCAAGAAATCAGGGGGCAGTCACGCAGGGCGCGCTCTCCACGCTAAAATTCATGCTGGAATTGTAAATGCAGAGTTCCATATTGACGCTAATATTCCCCAGCATCTACAGCATGGTATTTTTCAACCTGGCAAAATTTATAAAGCATATGTACGTCTATCCAATGCTTCTGGAATTGTACAGTCTGATACTAAAAGAGATTTGCGGGGATTAGCAATTCGTGTTTTCTCTACTGATGAACAAGGGAAAGAACGTATTAATGATTTATTAATGACGAGCGCTCCTGTTTCTCATGCTCGTGATGTTCGGCAATTTATGGAGTTCGCGAAAACTGCAAGCGCGCGTCCAACAATTCTTTTTCCTGTGCGGCTAATTTTTGCTGTTGGTTTGACTGAGACAGTGCGTATGCTTGGGAATATCTTTAAGTATTCGTCTCGTAAGGTCGAAAGTTTGGCGAAGGAAACTTACTGGAGTCGTGGACCTTTTCTACTCGGTCAAGCTGCTTTACAGTTTCGCGCTCAACCTGCTTTGTTAAACTTAGAAGCGAAAAGAGGCAAAACTGATAATTATTTGCGTGAAGATTTAATAGAGCGTTTAAATAAGGGCGATGTCATATTTGACGTTATGGCGCAGTTGTTTGTCGATGAACGGAAAACACCAATCGAAGACGGCGCCGTTCGTTGGCAAGAATCTGATTCTCCTTCGTTTAGAATAGCTCAGTTGGTTTTACCGAAGCTTGATTTAGGTAGAAATGAGGCACAAGATGCAGAAGCTCAAATTCAGCAAATAGGTTTTAATCCTTGGAACGGTGCGGAAACATTTCGCCCCCTTGGACAACTCAACCGAGGGCGCCAACCTGTATACATGGCAAGCGAAAATTTTCGTACTCAACGCGAAGCTTATATTCCACCCAAGTCTATATTGATTCGTATAAATGACGCTGTATTTGGTCTTGTTAATCGCTTTATTCGTTGGGATAAATTGCCTACTTGGTTAAGTGTTCTTAGTTTGGCTCAGTTACGGACTGCTCTGCGTGAGTTTAATCTCTACGATACAGAAACATCGGCTTCGCGCGCTGCACACAACTTATCTATAAGTTGCCCGAACGAATATAAAACTAATCGTTCTCCTGATGGTTCATATAATGACCTAAGTCAACCAACTATGGGAAAAGCAGGAACACGATTTGGGCGTAATATACCTTTAAATAAGATAGAGCAACCAAGTGAAGAACGAGTTCTTACCCCTAACCCCAGAGTTATCGCTCAATCTGTTTTAACTAGAGATAGCTTTAAAGCAGCAACAACACTGAATATTTTGGCTGCTGGGTGGATTCAATTTATGACTCACGATTGGTTTTTTCATTCTACAACCAACGAAAAACCACCTTTTGAAATTGAAATAAATGAGAATGATAATTGGTATGAAAACCCAATGCGTGTTAACCGCACACAGTCTGACCCGATAAGTAGTACAGCTTACCTTAATCGTGAAAGTCCTTGGTGGGATGGTTCGCAAATTTACGGTCGTAATTTAGAAATTCAACACACAGTACGTTCTCATCAAGATGGTAAGTTGCTATTAGATGAGCGGGGGTTGTTGCCTTTGGCGACTAAAGAAGAACAAGCACAACGCGGTAAAGTTGATGCAGTTGAAAAAGTAGCTTTTAGTAACAACTGGTGGTTGGGTTTGGGTTTAATGCAAGTTATCTTCACCCAAGAGCATAATGCCATCTGCGATAAGTTGAAATTAGAATATCCAAATTGGGACGATGAGCAGCTATTTAACAAAGCTCGTTTGGTGAACACAGCTTTAATTGCAAAAATTCATACGGTCGAGTGGACGACAGCTATTCTCGGACATCCTGCTCTACAAATTAGTATGAATGCTAACTGGTGGGGATTGGTAGGCGAGAAAATTAACAAAATTGTTGGTCGTATTAGCGAAAGTGAAATTATTAGTGGTATTCCTGGTTCTGCAACTGATCACTTTGGCGTTCCTTATTCTTTAACAGAAGAATTTGTCTCTGTATATAGAATGCATCCGTTATTACCAGATTCATTTATATTTCACTCGGTAAATAATGGTGCAATTTTACGGCAAGCAAGTCTTGGTGAAGCTGTAGGTAAAGGCGCCAGAAAAATTATGGAAGAATTAGATATTAGCGATTTATTTTATTCAATGGGTATTGCTCATCCCGGCGCCATTACTTTGATGAACTACCCAAACTTCTTACGTAATCTTCCTGGTCATGGCGGTCATAAAATGGACTTAGCTGCGGTAGATATTCTTAGAGACAGAGAAAGAGGTGTTCCTCGATACAACGATTTCCGCTCACTGCTACGCTTGCCAAGAGTTAAAACGTTTAGCGAACTTACAACCAACCCAGAACTAGCGAAAAAACTAGAAACAGTATACGAAGGAAAAATTGACGATGTGGATTTAATGATAGGTATGTTTGCCGAACAACCACCACAAGGTTTTGGTTTTAGCGATACTGCATTCCGCATCTTTATATTGATGGCTTCGCGAAGATTAAATAGCGACCGCTTTTTTACCGTTGATTTTACCCCAGAGGTTTATACCCCCGTTGGTTTTAAATGGGTCGCTGATCATAATATGAGAAGCGTTTTATTACGTCACTACCCTAAATTAGAAGCTGCACTTCGAGGAAGCAAAAATGCATTTGCTCCTTGGAATCGTTTGGATGCGTAATATCATATTCGGTTCATTATCCATAGTAGAGACTAAACATGTTTAGTCTTTACAGACCTATCACTAAACAGTCTTTTTCAACTTTAGTTAACATATCTTTGAATGCATTTGTATAACAACCTTGTTCATCTACGACTTTACGAAGTGTATATTCGCCAACACGGACGGTTCCCCCAAACCAAAGGTTCTTTCGCTGCCATGTATCCCCGTTGTTACTGTTTGAATCTTGATACATTGTGGCATCTATAAGCCATTTTGGTATTGGTATTCCAAACGACAATGGTGTAACTTGCGCGCGCTGTAAGGTATTATCTTCAAATTGTATTTTATAGGTAAATCGTGATAATTGGGCGCCTTTCAGTAATAACCATCCTGGAATCGATTTATGAAATGTCCATTGCAGAGGAGCAAAGACGGGTAAAAACAAAACAAGGTTTTCTTTGTCCCATTCTAAATTATACATGGTGATGCAATGGTCTGGAAGAGGATTACCGTCCATAAAGAATACTCCTTTTAGAACGCTTGGTAAGTCAGTTTGTTTAACTGGAACCATCCAGGTTGCAATATTTGCAAGTTGCCGTGTTTCAATTGTTGAAGCCATAAATATCTCTTAATAATTCTTCCTTCGTGCCCTTTGTGTCTTTGTGGTTGATTTCTCTGTTAGAGACATGATTAATCACGTCTCTACAACTCTGTATTATTTATCGTTGGGTAAAACCTTGTAAGATTAAGTTATTCGGGGTAACTGCTGTGACTTTTTGAAAATCCCATTTAACTTCTGTAAAAAATTCCCAGTGATATTTCTTGAACAGGTATAAACAAAACATCTTGATTATACCAACCGATAAAGACCTACCGGGACATACTCGCTCATGTTCGCTACCGTTCCAAGATAAAATATCTGAAAAGTCGCGCTCTATGTTGAAGCTATCTGGATTTTCGTATTTTTTCGGGTCGCGATTTGCTGTGAAAATTGAGCCAAGTAATCGTGTACCTTTTTGAAATGGGCATTTTTGGCTACCAATTGTTACTTCACCTGGTTGTTTTGCAAGTTGACTAACAAATCTTACTGGTGGATAGAAGCGTGCGGTTTCTAGAATGACTTTATCGACAGTTTCTAATTGTTCTAGTGTGTGTCCTTCTGGTGTTTGCTCTCCATTCCAAACAGTGTTAACTTCTGATATTACATTATTTCTTAGGGTCTTATCTAAACATAAAACCCCTATTACAGACCCTAATAGTGCGCTTGTACCTGCTGTTCCGGCTATATGAATTGTATCAAAAAGACTGTTGGCTATTTGGTGTTCGTTTAATTGGTATTCGGCGCCTGTTTCAAGATAAGCTTTCCATTTAGGTGATTGTTTGTATTTCTCTATTAAGCGCTTACGATGTTGGATAATTGGTCTTGTTCTAAAACCAAGCAGTGTTTTACTAATAAAATTGGGCAAAGATGAAAGGGGCAATCCTTTGACGTACCCTGCTGATGCTCCCGTTTCTTCTTTTGATAATGATATATCAAAAACAAGTTTATGCAGAATCCAAACCATCATTCTGGGCAAATCTTCTCCAACATGCAATTTGCCTTCTGTTGCGGCGTCTGCCAAAACTTTATCGACTAAATGTCCTAATACATCTGCTTTTTCAATTGGGTTTGGTAAGGCTTGTAATATTACAGCACGACTTCCTGTATGTTCCAAACCGTTCATTCCCAATGTTAGGGGGTTACCAAGCATGTAACTAGGAGCTAATATTCTAATAATGCCTAAATCATTTCCTCGCCATTGAGGTTCTGTTTGCATTAATTGTTTTACATCAGCATAGGAAGCGTGCATTATTGCTTGGTCTACTGCGTAAAATTTGTCGCCAATATTTTGCTTGCGGACGTTGAGAACATCTGTCCATGCTCTAAGTATAAGCAAGCCATCTGTGTAATAAACTAATAACCGCAGAAATTTGCCTACAGGAGTGTCATAACCAACTTTGGCGATAATACGTGAAAGCCAAAGTTGACGGTCGTGTGCTTTAAGTATTTTTTTTGGTTCCATAATATTTACCAAGTGTTGTATATTGAAATGTTTATACTAAATGTTTATGCTTTGAGGAATTCGAGAAGGGAGCAAATATTGGTAAGTTGGACGGTGCAAATTACGGTCATTGATAATTTCTTCAATTTGGATGAGATTTTTTTGGAACTTATCCAATAATGGTGTTACCTGTTCTGGAAAGTGTCCTGGTGAATAATTACCTAGATTTTTGTAATAAATAGAACCGAGCAAAGTCAGTACGTTTAGTTGTCGTTGAGCTTGCTCTAGAGGTGGAAGTAAATTCAAATAGTCTTGTTCTGTAACCTCACCTTTTAGCGTTGAGGCTGGCATATAACCTGCTAGTGGCGCCGCAGCTGCATAGCTCATCAAATCCTTTTGTGGATAGTTGACGGCGCCATGTTGTGCAGTTGCAGTAAAAATAATTAATGTTGCAGCATCTATTAAGTAGTTAAGCGTTTGGATACTACCATTCTCGCCAAAATCAGGTACACGTCCCCCATCTAAAGCTTGAACTTCTGCTGCCCATGCTTGAAGGGCAGTATCATTTTGAACGTCTTGGTTTGTCGAGTAATAAACACTTAGGTAGTCAGATACCCATTGATGAATGGCATTCCAAATTAAAAGTGCATCATCTCGATAAGGATAAACAGGTAGTAAGTTGGGGTCATCTACTCCTCGTTGCTTGAGTTGTTTCGGTAACATGGCGCTATTAAAACCATAGCTTCGTAACCCAAGTGCTACTAAAACCCGTGAGTTATCAATAGTTGAACCGAGCAATTGATCGACTGCACCACCGGGTGCAATTAAAAGTCGTTGAGCAGCATCGTTAATTGCTAAAGTGCCTTCAAAATGCGGACGTAAAAGTCTGCTTAAAGGATGATTTTCTGGAAGTTGCCGTCTCGTAGCTATAACAAAAGCACCGACAAATAAGTGAGTTCGCCCAAGATGACTAACTGCTTCGTGGTAATTGGTGTCTGCTATAGTAACAATTGTTCTGGCAAATAACCAAGCGTATTTATTTGATTTGGGTGTAATAATTGGATGGGCGCCTGGATTTTGACCGCATTGAATAGCTACTGCTTGCAGTGAGCGATTAGAATTTACAGCTTTAGGAACAGCAAAAAGCGCTATAGGAGCATAAATGTACTTTTGATATCTTGAATAAGTACCGTTGACTGCATTGTCTAAAATTTTATAGTCAGCTAAATAAAGTCTTCCTTCCTTGAGTGCTAGTTCTAATGAATCATTACTTCCCATTACTGCTTGATAATGAGAATCTTCGATGGGAAAGTTGGCGCCAAAACTAGATACTCGTTCAATCATTAGCGGGTTAAAACCAGCTACCTGCATGTAAGCAAAGCTTTCATCTTCAAGGAAAGTATTGGCAAACTGAGGTATATCAATTACTGGTAATAATTTACTGTAATCGTTAAGACTACTTACATGTCCGGTGGGATGTCCCCTTTCTAAACGGGTATTAATGCGACCTAACAAGTCTCTAAAAATTGAGAGTCCACAGTCTTTAATAACCGAAAGCAACAACTCGTCAACTTCGCGGTAATCTTTAGACATTCTAGCAAGCAGCAACTGAGGTGCAATTTGTAGAACTCGACCCAAGATATTAAGCTGAGTTGGAAGTGCTTCTTCGCGTACTGACTCAACAATAAAATTTCTAATATCATCACGTAATGACTTAGAACCGCGATTACCTCGGTTAGTAATTAAGGTGTTGACGAAAATAATTTTTAATTGCTTAACTAACAGACGATACCAAGCTATAGAAAAGTCTTCCTTTGCAGGAAGGGTATCAACCATCGCTAAAGGTGGAATGCGCGTATAGTTGTATTGATACTCGTGCTTTGTATGGTCTACATTGTTAGTAGCCGGGGGCTTGTTGAAGTTAAACTGTGGTGAAGTAGGCATATATACTTCGTATTCGTAATATTTTAATAAGAGTTTATATTTACTATTGCGCCATCACATAACTACAATCTGGACTTTTGCAATTACGGAAAGAAACCGGGTTTCTACGCAAAATCCTTATTTTCATCAAAATTTATCAATAAACAAACTCGGTTTGTTAGTTTTTTAATATAAGATAACCTTAGATTAATAAAAATTTAACTATCTAAATATAACCATCGTAGTAAAAGGTCTATACGTAAAAGTTTTAAAGTGGTACTTGCTGAACAAAAACGGTAGGTATTGTAAGGAGTTAATATGTTTTTTTTGACAAGGCTCAATAGAAAGTTTTTTACATATTTAAGTATTGCCTTCTTTGTAATTACGTTAGTTTTCTATCCCTCTGTGTTGGGGCTGGGGCGCCTACCAATAATTGGCTCATCTAAGGATATTAGTATTGTTCAAGCGAAGGCACCTAGGAGTGCATCAGCAAGTGTCCAATTTGAAATCGCTCAAGCTCCCCCTCCACCCGGAGAGTCAGAAGAAAAAGACACGAAGAAAGAGGAAGATCGTGTCCTTGACTTCTTCCAAATGGCGATGGGCGCCTTGGCGGGTTTGGTACTGTTTATTTTTGGTGTCACCCGTCTGGCTGAAGGGCTAGAAGACTTAGGTACAGAGCGCATGAAAAATCTTCTGAGTAAATTCACTACAAATCGCTTTGCTGGTGTGTTGACTGGAGCAGTGGCAACAACGCTGCTAGAGTCCTCGTCAGTGACGATTATTATGGTGATTGCGATGGTCAGTGCAGGTGTACTAAATTTCGTGCAATCTCTTGGTGTAGTACTAGGCTCCAACATTGGTACAGCAGTTGGCGCACAAATTATCTCTTTAAATATTGAATTGTACGTTCCCATCTTGATGTTTAGCGGGATGTTACTGTTTTTTGTAGGAAAAACACATCGTCTGAAAACCATCGGTCTTATAATCTTGGGATTTGGGTTAATATTCTATGGGTTAGAAGCAATTGACGAAGCGATGAAGCCTTTCCGAGAATATCAACCGTTTATTAGTTGGATGAAAACTTTGGGCAATAATCCTATCTTGGGTGCAGGTGTCGGCGCCATTTTTACTGTCATCATTCAATCTTCTTCTGCAACGGTTGCGATTGTGGTTACCCTAGCAAGTTCTGGCATAATTGCTTTGCCTGCGGGGGTAGCAATTATGTTGGGTGCGGAGATTGGCACCTGTGCTGATACCCTACTATAGCAGTCCTAAATCATTTGTGTAACCCGCACGTTGTAGAGACGCGATTAATCGCGTCTCTACGCGGATATAATTTTCACGACTCATATAGGATTGCTATAGCTACTATTGGTCGCGGAAAGGCAGCTTTACGAACAGGCGTTTTTCACTTTCTGTTTAATCTGTTCAGTGTCATTGTCGGAATTCTTTTTGCGCCTCAACTCGTCCAACTAGCTCAAGCAATCTCTGGTGGAGCAGGAGTAGGGCGCCAAGTTGCTAATGCCCAAATGCTGTTTAATATTTTGGGTGTTGTGATTGTAATTGGTTTCTTACCTATAATTGCTCGCCTCTTAGAAAAATTTATTCCTGAGACAAAAGCTGACCAGGAACGTCGGAAGAGACAGGAAGAAAAGCACAGAAAGCCCTTACATGAGCGGGTTGGCGCAAATATTTAGAGGCAATGAAATATAATCAAACATCTGTAAAGACGTTACATGTAACGTCTCTACATGTATTCCATTTGACCGATGGTAAAGTAGAAGGTGGCGCCTTCGTTTTCAACAGCTTCTGCCCAAATGTGTCCATTATGACGGTCAATAATTCGCTTGACGGTTGCAAGTCCAATACCAGAGCCAGGAAAATCGCTTTTGTGATGTAAACGTTTGAAAGCACAGAAAAGTTTACTCGCATAAGCCATATTAAAACCTGCACCGTTATCCCGCACAAAAAAAATTTCTTGAGATTGTTGCGGGTCTTGCATGGCGCCAAATTCTATGCGAGGTTTGGGTTTTTTGGCAGTATACTTCCAAGAGTTTCCGAGTAAGTTTTCTAACAATATTCTTAATAACCGTGTGTCTCCAAAAGCAGAAACGTTTTCAGAATAGATAAATTCTACTTTTCGTTCTGGGTGTGCTTGCTGCAATTGTGCTATAGTTTCACCAGCTATTTTACTCAAGTTAACGTCTTCAAATAACATTTTGCGACCTTTAACTTGAGATAGAAGCATTAAACCTTCTATGAGTTGTTCCATCTGCATAGTGGCTTGCCGCACACGACGAGTATAGTTTTGCCCAGTTTCACTTAGTAGTTCAGAATATTCTTTTTCCAGGAAATAATTAAACCTATTAATACTAGTAATTGAAGAACGTAAATCGTGAGCAATAGAATGTCCAAATGCGTCTAATTCTTGGTTAACTGCTTCTAATTGAGCGGTGCGTTGTTTGAGCGCTTCCTCAACTTTAAGACGAACGTCTATCTCTTGTTGTAAAAGCTGATTTTGCAGTTGCAGTTGCTTTTGTAAATTTCGTAAGTTTAGGTGTGTTTTGACGCGAGCTAAAAGTTCTTGCTTTTTGATGGGCTTTGTAATGTAATCTACGGCGCCTGCTTCAAAACCCTTTATTTTATCTTCGGTATCAGCAAGAGATGTAACAAATATAATTGGTATATTATGAGTAGCTTGGTTAGCTTTAAGATGACGGCAAGTTTCAAACCCAGTCATTCCAGGCATTAATACATCAAGAAGAATTAAATCAGGTTGTGCATATTCTGCCTGTTGAATTGCACTTTCACCATCAAGAGCAGCTAAAACTTCAAATCCTGATTCGATTAAATAATCTTGCAAAACTGCCAAATTATTTGGTAAGTCATCGGCAATCAAAATGACTTCTTTTGTAACCTTCTCCATTTTAGGAAACCTTTAATAACGTATTTGAAATTATTGATTCGCAGCTAAAAATTTTAAAACTAAATCTCGAATATTCTTGACTTGAAAGCCTTTAGCAAACCCACGTACAAGTGTAGTAAAAGGAATAAAATCTCCTTCCATACTTTCAATTAAAGCAACTTGCTCTAAAATCGCTGGAACATTGCCTCTTGTAGCCAAATCAAGTAAAATACTAAGTTGCTCAATCGGTGGGGGTACTATAGTTACCGATTCATTAACATGAGAATGAGAATGTAAGGATTGTTGTTGACACTCCTGGTAAACCCATTCTAGCCCCAGATGAATTTGCAATGCTTCAAAAAGTGCCTCCGAATCTATTGGTTTGGTAAGAAAATCGTTGCAACCAGCTTTGTAACTATGGAACTTAGAGTTGTCAAAAACGCTTGCCGACGTGGCTATTATAACCGTATTTTTCGTTCCAGAGTGCTTTCGCAGGCGCCGAGTTGCCTCAAATCCATCCATGATAGGCATAACTAAGTCCATAAAAATACAATCTGGTTCAAATTCTACAGCTTTATTGATACAATCTAAACCATTTTCAGCTTCGTTTATATCAAAAGCAAGAGGTGAAAGCAATCCGGCTAAAACACCACGATTAGCCCATTTATCGTCTACTATCAAAATTTTACGCTGTTTACCTTCATAACCAACGATATTACTTTTGTTTTTTTGATTTTGAGCAATTGCCTCTTCGACTTCAGGTAAATCTAAATCTATCCAAAAAACACTACCTTGATTTAAGGTACTTTTAACGTTGATATTGCCACCCATTAGCTGGGCAATTTTTTGGCTGATAGTTAAACCTAAACCTGTACCTTCAATCACATGACGTTGTAAGCTAACTTGCTCGAAGGGTAAAAAGATTTTTTGTATATGTTCAGGCGTCATTCCAATACCTGTATCTTCAACTTGAAAGCGAATTCGGTCATTAACTACACAAACTTTAAAAATTACGCTACCTTTATCGGTAAACTTAACAGCATTACTCAATAAGTTAATCAAAATTTGTCGTAATCTTTTGGCATCGGTTCTAATAACTGTCGGTAACGGGTAGCTTGGCTGATAAACAAACGAAATATCTTTTTGTTCAGCGCGAAGCCTTATTAAATCAATAATACCCTTTATCAAGTCAGCGAAATCAATATTGTTTAAATCTAACTCTATCTTACCAGCTTCGATTTTAGAAATGTCTAAAATATCATTAATTAGAGTCAGTAAATGGCTTCCACACTCTTCAATTACATTTAGCCCCTCGATTTGTTTATTAATTAAACTTGTGTCTTTAAGTATTGAAACATTTTGTTTAAGGATGTGAGCATAGCCAAGAATACCATTTAGGGGTGTTCGCAACTCATGACTCATATTTGATACAAATTCGCTTTTAGCTTGATTTGCAACATCGGCAAGTTCTTTTGCTTGTTTTAACTCTTGGGTGCGTTCTTCGACTTTTATCTCTAATGTTCGCGAGTAATTTTCTAACTGTGTTTTTGCAACTGTAAGTTTTTCTAGAAGTAGGGCATTTTCTAAAGAAATTGCAACTTGAGCGCAAAGAAGGTTTAAAATTTCTAATCTGCCTGGTGTAAAGGCGCCATCTGCTAAATTATTTTCTAGATAGAGTATTCCAATAAATTTACCTTGATTAACGATAGGTATACAGAGAATAGAAAGTGATGGTTTACCCTTAATATAAGTGTCATTTGTAAATATTCCACCTTGAGATGCATTTTTTAAAAGTACATTTTCTCTAGTTCGCACTACATAATTAATTACAGATAGTGGTAATAAATTACTAGATTCAACAGAAATTGATTGCTGCAAAATTATTTCATTTTTCTCGACATCAACAGATGCTTCTATCAATAGTTTATCATCTTGCTGTAAAATGAAAAGTCCAGTACGGGCGCCAGCATTTTCGACGGCAATATTCATCATTCGACCTAGCAATTTTGTCAATTCTATTTCGCTAGATAGGGTTTGAGAAGCTTTAATTACAGTTTGTAAGTCGAGAGTGTCTAAATTATAATTAGTCGTCTTTATACTTGTAGTATCCTTACTTGTTCTAACATTGCTTTTTTCCGCTAGCTTGGGATATTCAGATTCTAGTTGCTTTACTTTTGCCTTAGCTCCCCAGCGAAGATAATAGTAATGAGCGTCTGTAAGATATGCCCAGGCAACTTTTTCTTTTTTAATCGCCAAATAAAATTTGGCTGCTAATTCACAAGCAAGTGCTTCTTCGTGTAAATATTTTTGCTCTTTAGCACCTTGGATAGCTTTGTCGTAAAAATCCATCGCTGCCAAAGTTTCTTCTAATACCCGTGCTTTTTCCGCTTCTACCAAGTCATATTTATGCTGATAATTACTAGGTGCATGGTTAGCCCAATTGTGCATTATTTCTTGATTAGCGATTACTTGGCTAATTGATTGCTGTTTTTCAGGTTCACTAATATTACTACACTGAGCTAATAGCGCTAGAGAATAATAAAAATTATACTCAGCACCAAAAATAGTTCCAACTACACCATCAAGATGTGCAAACGAATTAACTGCATTATCTAAAGCTTGTTTATAGTCTTGGAATAAATAAGCTAAAATTAGCTTGAAAAGGTAAAAACAAAATATTAGCATTTTGTAGTTAGCTTTGACTATTAATGGTAACATCGCTGTTTCGTCAAAGCTTTCCCCTGTCAAAACTTTTGGGTTACTAGTATTACCTGTAAGATTCAAAACAGCTTGGCGCCCAATTCTGATATAAAAACTGCCAAATTCTTGTTTGAGATTTACTAATAATTCTTCATACCCGTATAACTTTTGATTGACAACTTCTAAATTTTCAGCTTGGAAAAATAAATATAGGCAGTATTCAGCACTACCATAGCTCAAATATTCAAAATTTCCTGTTTCTAATCCTGATTGAATCGCTATACTAAAATTGTTTGCGGAGTTACGTAAAGGTTCTTTCCAAGGTTGAATGTGACTGGCAAATACTTTATGAACTTGACATTTAATTGCGTGTTGCGGAAATTTTTCAGCCACTTTTAAAGATAAGCACCCAAATTCATAACCCGAATCAAAATCATTAAACATTCCGCACAACAGTAAACCGTATAAACAATAACCATAAGCTGACTCAGCAATATTTCCATAATTCACCGACAAACTAACCACGGACAAAATAACTGGCGTTAATAATTCTGGCTTGCTGAAATAAACAGGTGGTATAAGAGTAATTAATATCTCAATAACTGCGGTTTTAATTACATCCTCCATCAATGGTAAATCTGCGAGTGCAGCTATTTGCTTGATTTCAAAGCTTAACTCCGCACGTAATTGCTCTAACTGAGTCGGTATTGGGTTGCCTAATATTTCTAAAGCTTCTAAACCAGCATTAATAGCTGCTGGTAAGTCACCTTGACTAGTATAGAAATGAATTTTTTGCTTAGAAATTGCTGCTTTTTCTAATACTGTCTTTGATTTGGCTATAGCAACATCAATTAAACCTTTAGAGTCTAAATAGTTAGTATTGAGGTATTCAACTTCTATCGCTGCCAAATAAACTGAATAAGTCAGTTCGTACTGACAATCCCAGGAATTTATTGCCAAAAGTGACAGAGCAGTTTTTAGATATTTAGCTGCGGCATAATAAGCTGTAGAAGCCTTTGCCTTTTGTCCAGCGATTAAATTTAGATTTACGAGTTGATATTTTTCGACTTCGCTAAAAATTAAGTCGGCGCCAATATTGAGGTGGTTAACAATTTCAAAGATATTTTCTTCAATTTCGTTTTGTATATTATGTAACAATTCCCTGCCAATTTGCAAATGCACTTGTTTTTTATCTGCATCTGGAATTAGTGCATATGCAGCTTGCTGTACTCGGTCGTGTAAAAACTTGTAAGATATAGTTAAATTATCAAGATTATCAACAAATAAAGGTATTTTATACGCATTACTAAGAGGTAAAAGTAAACCTGATTGTAAAGCAGTCCAAAGACAGTCAGCCGTTTCTCGAAAAGTGTGTGCGTACACTATTGCTAAGGTACTAAAATCAAATTTGTTACCGATGCAGGCAGCTAGCTTTAAAGTATTTTGTGTGTTAGCATCAAGTTTTTGTATCTTAACAATCATTAAATCGACAACATTATCAGTTATGTCGGTAGCTTCAATTTGTTCAATATCCCATTGCCATTTACTTTTGCTTCCACCCAAGTTAAAGGTTAAAAGTTTTTCTTGATAAAGTGACCTGAATAATTGATTTAAGAAGAAAGGATTACCATTTGTCTTAGCTTCTAAAAGTTGGGCTAAGGGTTTAACTTTTTCTCGTGATTCGTGCAAAGTATCAGCGACTAACTCAATAATATTATTAACATTCAAAGGATAAAGCGTAATTGTATCTAGCCTTTCGCTATATTGACGAATTTCATTTAAAGTCACCATTAACGGATGCGTGGTATTGACTTCATTATCTCGGTAAGCTCCAATAATTAATAAATATTGACTATCAGGGTCAGTTGTTAAAAACTTTAGTAAACTCAGAGAAGCAGTATCAGCCCATTGTAAATCATCCAAGAAAATTACTAAAGGATGCTCTTTTTTGGTAAAAACGTGGATGAATTGTTTAAAAACACGATGAAATCGATTTCGTGACTCAGTTGGCTCTAAAATTGATACAGGCGCCTGTTTGCCAATAATCAACTCAATTTCGGGAATTACGTCAATAATGATTTGTCCGCTATTACCCACCCCTTCTAAAATTTCAGCTTTAATTGCAGCTAAACTGGATTCATCTTCTGTTAATAACTGCCGTATTAAGTCTTGAAAAGCCTGAATTAATACACTATAAGGGATATTGCGCTTAAATTGGTCAAATTTTCCAGTTAGGAAATACCCACGCTGACGAATAATTAGTTTGTGAACCTCTGATACTAATGCCGATTTACCAATTCCCGAATAACCAGCTACTAACATCATCTCTGTCTGACCTTGACTAACTCGCTCAAAAGCAGTCATCAAACTCGCAATATCGTTCTCTCTACCATAGAGTTTTTGGGGGATTTGAAATTTATCTGAGAAATCTTGTGTAGCAAGGGGGAAGTCATCAATATGTCCAGTGCTTGTTAACTGATGTAAACAAGTTTCTAAATCTGCCTTTATACCCCATGCGCTTTGATACCTTTCTTCCGCAGTTTTCGCAATTAATTTCATCACTATGTTAGAAATTACGGGACTCACATTAGGATTAACTTGATGAGGCGCCTGTGGTATTTTAGCAATATGGCAGTGAATCAATTCGATTGAATCTGATGTTGAGTACGGTAACTGTTTAGTCAGCAGTTCATAAAAAGTAATCCCCAGTGAGTAAAAATCAGTACGATAATCGATATTACGATTCATTCGTCCTGTTTGCTCAGGAGAAATATAAGCGAGGGTTCCTTCAATAACATTTAGATTATTGACTTTCTCGGTTTCATTATCTAGGTACGTTGCAATACCAAAGTCAGTTATTTTTACTACCTCTGTTTCTGGATTTATAATAATATTTTCCGGTTTAATATCTTTATGAATAATATGATTTTGATGTAAATAGCCAATTGCTTCTACAAGCTGAATAGCAATGCGTAAAAACAACGATAGCTTAATATCACAAGAATTCATCACCTCTTTGAGGGATTTGCCACCAAAATCTTCTAAAATTAGTGCGATTCCATGATTAGATTCAACCAAATTTGTACACTTTACAACACCTTCGTTATTCAAATCTTTAACTATCGTATACTCTTGCTTAATTTGAGCAAGATCCTTAACACTAGGATAATATGCAGATAGTGTTTTAATAATAACTGATTGTTTATCTACTGTCCTTTCGGCTCGATAAACAACAGTTTTATAACGCGCGTAAATCTGTTCGCTAATTTTATACCCAGGAATAGAAAACATGGTTTTGTATTCTGCCCTTTATTATTAAAATTAAGAATTTTAAAACAATATGTTCTTATTAGATTATATAACTACCGGATTGATGTAATTAATTTTTATAGATAGAAAAACTGTCAACGGATATGTCAAAAGTTTTGATGTGTTCTCTTCTCTTATTTCTTCCTTCGCGTACTTCGCGTACTTTGCGGTTCGTTTTTTGTACTCCCCAAAACTAATGACATGAACCACTAGTGGTTATAAGACTTGTAATGTTATGCATCTCAACATACTGTCAAATATCATTCTAATGGTAGATGTGGAAATAAAAGACAATACGGCGAAGATAATTATGTCTTAATTAATACTTGACTATTTGTGTTTAATACGGATAATTTAAAAGTGAAAAGTAAACTATAGATTGTTGTAAGTGAGTGTGAATATTGAAAACAAAAAAGTATAAAAAAACACTTTTGTCATCGAAAATGCTTTGGCTTCGGTTAAAGAGAATATTTTTGCTTAGAATTTTAATATTTGTTCTATTAGTTTTCTTGATACTATGGGTAATTATCTGGTGTTTTGACCTATTAAAGTGTACTCCTCTTGCAAATTATATTGAACAAATTACTCAAAATTATTTATTTGATAAGCTTGAATCTTTTAGTATTATTGTGGGTTTGGTTATTTTTATTTTAAATATTCCCGAACAGCAAAAGCGTACTCATTATGAAGCATGGCAACTAATTAACTCTGCACAGGGTCAAGGTGGAAGTGGTGGACGTGTTAAAGCGCTAGAAAATTTAAACGAAGATGGGGAAAGTTTAGCTGGTCTAACTGCTACTGATGCTGACTTAACAGGAGTTCAATTACAAGGAGCAGATTTAGTTCGAGCTAATTTAAAAGGGACTAATCTTAGTAAATCTGACTTTAGCGATGCGAAGCTTGATAAAGCGGACTTAGCTGGCGCCATTTTAGTTGGTGCTAATCTAATGAGTGCTAATCTTTGTGATGCGAACCTCAGTAAAACAGACCTTAGTGATGCTCAATTAGTGAAAGCTCAACTAATAAATGCCAAGCTAGTAAATACAAATTTTAGTGGCGCCAATTTAAGCGGTGCCAATTTAAGCTATGCAGACCTCAGAGGCGCCAACCTCAGTAGCGTCAATTTTAGCGATGCAGACCTTAGTTGTATTAACCTTGGTGAAACATTAATCAGTAATACAAATTTTAGTGGCGCTAATTTAAGTGGTGTAGACTTCAATAATTTTAGACTCAACGGTATTAACTTTAGTGGCGCTCGCTTAGTCGGTACAAACCTTAGCAAAGCAAAGCTTTGTGGCGCAGACCTTATTCGTGCTAACCTTTATGCTGCTAATCTTAGCGATACAGATTTATCTTATGCCAATCTTGATAGTGCCCAGATGACAGATGCTCAACTGACAAATATCAAACTAATAAATGCAAATCTGAGAGGAGCAAATCTCGAAGGTGCTAATCTTAGTAATGCAGACCTTAGCAATGCAGACCTTATTTCCGCTAAATTAATGGGAGCAAAAAACCTAACTCCTCAACAAGTAAAAAAAGCTCGTAATTGGGAACTTGCAAAGTACGATGAATCTTTTGTAAATTTGCTTAATTTACCATCTGAGAAATAAAAAATGTTATCTAACAATAAGCGAAAAGCCTTAGTAGTTGGAATTAATAAGTACAATTGCTTTAAAAATCTTCAAGCACCTGCTGTCAATGCAACATTTATAGAGAATAACTTTAAAACGCTGTGTCAATTTCAAGTCACGCGATTAGAAAATGTAACTCGAAAGCAAATCAAAAATGCGATTATCAATCTTTTAATGCCAAGTGGCGAACATGCAGATACAGTGATATTGTATTTTTCTGGATATGTTATAGCTAAAAAGGAAGGAGTTTCAGAACTTTTTTTTACGACTAGTGAATCTAATCCCTCTCAAGACGATTTGGGGTTATCTTTACAATGGTTAAAACAAATACTAAAAGAAAGCCCAGTCACCAATCAAATAATTATTTTTGACTGTTGCTATCATCAAAAAAAGCAACTTGATTTAGACAAATTTATTGCTGGAAATGAAAATGATAAAAATAGATTATTTATTGTTTCGTTCCATAGCTATAATAAATCTTTTAGAGAGAAATACCATAAAGATACTAAATTAAGTAAATGCACTGAACTAACTGCTGCAATACTTAATATACTTCAATCTAAGAGTAAAGAAAGTATTGATAACAAAAGATTAGTGAAACAATTGAAAGAATATGAAAAGCAGTTAAATATATGTGGAGATTTTAAACGTATCTCTTTTGGTAAGACTATTTATTTTATACCGGGAGAAGACAAGTACACGCAAGAAAACAAGTCAGAACCAAGTGATAGCCCTTACAAAGGTTTAGCTTATTTTAATTATAGTGAAGCAGATGCTGAATATTTCTACGGACGCAATACTCTAACTGACGAGTTACTAGAAAAAGTAAACAAAAATAATTTCTTAGCATTACTAGGAGCATCAGGAAGTGGAAAATCAAGTATTATCAGGGCTGGTATAGTTTATCAGCTGCAACAAGGACTAAGAATATCAGGCAGTGAAAATTGGTATATTCCTCAAGTTTTTCAACCTGGTAAGGAACCACTTAATAACTTAGCACGAGCCTTTGTAGATACAAAATTACCAGAGGATGAACAGAATATTCAGTTTAAAGAGTTTAGAGAACTATTAAATCAAGAAGATCAAGGCTTAAAACAACTGATAAATAAAGTTATTAGCACTAATGTAGAGAGAGTGGTGTTAATAGTAGATCAGTTTGAGGAAGTTTTTTCTTTGCGTGATAATCCTGATGAACCTTTGGCTAAAGATTCTGAACAATATAAGTTTATTCAATGCTTGTTAAAAGATTTAAACGACTTAGGTGATAAATTTTGCTTAGTATTAGCAATACGAGCAGATTTTTTTGGTAAGTGTGCCGAAGAAGAATACTTTGGACTTGCTAGGAAAATTCAGCAACATCTAGTGGCTGTAACACCGATGAGTGAGGAGGATTTAGAAGAAGTAATTGTTCAACCTGCCAAAAAATTAGGTGTTAAAGTAGATGATGCTTTAAAAAGACAATTAATTACAGATGCAAAAGAAGTATCAGGAAGTTTACCTTTACTACAAAATGCGTTAACAGAACTTTGGAAGCGGCGAAATCATCAAGAATTAACATTAACATATTCGTTATATGAGGAAATTAAAAATGAAATAAAAAAACAGTTGGTCGATAATCGAGGATTTTTAGAAGCATTACTAGAAAAACATCTAGAACACGTCTATAACAGCTTAAATAAGCGAAAGACAGAGATTGCAAATTACATTTTAGTAAATTTAATAGAAATAGGAAATGGCACAGGAAGTACACGTATCAGAGTTTACAGAAAAAATTTAGCAGAATCGGCACAATATTCTTTAGATGAAATCAGAGCAGTAATTAATCATTTAACAAGTAATAATATAATAATTATTAGCGAAGAAATACAGAATGATGGTTTCAAAGACGAAGTAGTTACTTTAGCTCATGAAATTTTAATTATTCACTGGAAAACTTTACGTGAATTGCTAGATAAAAAACGTGTTTACCGCCCCTTCAAAGCTGCAATTGAATTGGATACAAAAAAGTGGACAATTGAAAAAAAATCAGGTAATCAAAATATCGAAAGTTTTTTATATACCGGAGAAAAATTAAAAGAAGCTGAAAAAATTATTGAAAATTTCGGGTATCTTTTGCAGTTAACAGGAGAAGAGAAAGAGTTTATTCAAGAAAGTAAGGCAAATCAAGTTAGCGAAGAACAAAAAAAACATAAAATCAGGCAACAGCGTTTTACAGCTCTAAGAATTTTAATTATAAGTTTACTTTTAATTTTATTTCTATTATCTTTATTGTTTGTTTCCGAAAAAGAGAAAAACACGCAAGCAGAAAGATTTCAGTTAAACCAAAGCGTTGCTCTGACTCGCTATTCAGATGCTCTTTTCAGAGAGGGGCAAAAATTTGATGCACTTGTAGAGGGTTTACGAGCAGCAATACCACTGCAAAAATTAAAGCTAGATACCCCCATGAAGGATGAGACTGTATCAGTATTGCGAAGAACTGTATTTGGGGCAAAAGAACGCAATCGACTGGAAAAACATATCGGTTCAGTTTACAGCGTTAGTTTCAATTTGGATGGTAAAATTTTAGCCTCTGGTGGCGCCGATGGTACAATTAGAATTTGGGATGTTACTACGGGTAAAGAAATTAACACGTTCAAAGGACATAGTGGCAAAGTTTACAGCGTTAGTTTTAATTTAGATGGTACAATCTTAGCCTCCGGTGGCGCCGATGGTACAATAAGACTTTGGAATGTTACTACGGGTGAAGAAATTAACACGTTCAAAGGACATAATGGCAAAGTTTACAGCATCAGTTTTAATTCAGATGGGAAAACTTTAGCTTCCGGTAGTACAGATGGTACTGTTAGAATTTGGAATATTAACACACACAATAATTCTATCCTCAGCAAAGATAACTACTTTGTTCATAGTGTTAGTTTTAGTCGAGATGGAAAAATTTTAGCTTCCGGTAGTGCAGATGGAACCATCAGACTTTGGAGTGCAAATGACACTGCCAAACTTTGGGACGCAAATACTCGTGAAAGTAGTATCCTTAATAGACATGAATATAGTGTCAACAGCGTAAGCTTTAACAAAGATGGTACTAAGTTAGTCTCTGGCAATTTCGATAATACAATTAAACTATGGGATGTCGCTACAGGTAAAAAAATTACCACTGTGACTGGACATCGTGATTGGATTTTAGATGTCAGCTTTAGTCCAGATGACAAAATCTTAGCTTCTGCTGCTGCCGATGGTTCAATCAAAATTTGGGATGCTAGTAGAATTGAAGAAAATACAACTTTTACAGGACATAGCGATTGGGTTAGTAGTGTTAGTTTTAACCCCAAAAATGAAACTAAATTAGCTTCTGGCAGTCTCGATAGTACTATCAAAATTTGGGATATTGCTACAGGCAAAGAAGAACGTACTATTTATACAGTCGAAGGCAATAATAGCGATTCGCGCCAAAGAAAAATTAATAGCATCAGTTATAGCCATAATGGTAAAATATTAGCTTCTAGTAGTGCAGATGGCTTCATTCAACTCTGGGATGCTTCCACTGGACAAGAAATTGATTCTAAATTTGTTGGTAATAATACTTGGATTAACAATATTATTTTTAGTTTTGATGACAAAAAAATAGCTTTTGCGACTCTTAATCATACTGTTCAAATTTGGGATTTAGAAACAGATAAATTAATTCGTATTTTTAAAGAAAGTGATGGTTTTAGTGGTGTTAGTTTTAGCCCCGATGATAACCTATTAGCATCTGGTAGTTTTGACAATACTATTAAAATTTGGGATATTATAACAGGTAAGCTAGTTAAAGCCTTACAAGGGCATACTAGTAAAGTTAATACTGTTAGCTTTAGTCCTGATGGTAAAACTTTAGCATCAGGTAGCTTTAACAATATTATTAAGCTTTGGGATGTCGAAGAAGGCAAACTAATTAAAACTTTAAAAGGGCACAGTGGTAAAATTAATAGCCTCAGTTTTAGCCCTAATGGCAAATTTTTAGCATCTAGCAGTGCTGACAAAACAATTAAAATTTGGGATATTATCTTGGGTAAAGATATAAAAACATTCACAGAACATATCGAGGATATATTGAGCGTTACTTTTAGTCCAGATGGCAAAACTTTAGCTTCTGGTAGTGCAGATGAAAAAGTAATGCTGTGGAAAGTTCCAGACAATAATAATTTTATTGCAGCTAACGATAATTTAGATTTAAATGAGCTAATTAAACTGGGTTGTGATTGGGCAGGTGGTTATTTGCAATATAATTCTAATGTCAGAATTCATGACCAGCATTTATGCGACAATATTAATACAGCAAAATAAAGCCTAAAAAACTACTAATTTATAACTGACAAACTGCGGGACTGATGAAATACCCATGTACGTCTTTTGATGCAGAAGTAATTAACATTACTTCACCAGAATTGCTAATTACCCAATTATCAGCTTCGCTAATTTCAGGTTTCATTAATTGCTCTTTATAATTAGTATCTTTCTGATTCGATGCTAAGTCATTAGTTGTCACCCAATCAACTTCTTCTATTTGATTACTACGAAGCATTCCATTTGGTGAGATTGGGAAACCTCCACGTCCAGTAATTATAAATGTATTACCTTGCTTTATCGGACAACTTTGAGCAATTAGGTAACTATGGTCAACAATATTAACAGGTAATTCAATTAACCCTGCTGTTGGGTCTACTTCTGGTCGATTAATTTGTACAGTACCATTCAACTGGGAATTGGCACCGCTTGCAGTGATATCGCTCATATTAGTGGGTGCATCACGAAATTGTAGTCCAAATAACCCGGTAGTATTAATAGTAACATTTCCACCGCGAAAATCTGTAGAATTAGCGCTAATATCGCTATTATATTCAGGAATAGCAACCAAATTATTTGTCTTAATTTTAATATTACCACCAATGTTATTACTTCCTGTGGCATTAGTAGTAATATTACTATTTCGATGCAATATTAAATCCTTCGTATTTAAATCAATATTCCCGCGACCACCAACAGTGTCGGCTGTAATCGCTGCTCGATTATCTAAACGAATAAAGTCAGCATTTATGCCTAAATTTCCTGCTGACCCTTTACCTTTACTACTGCTAAACAATTGGGCGCCATTCATAACTCTTAGCGTTTGAGATGTAATATTTACATTACCAGCATTACCTATACCTGTAGGTTCGACGCTAGTAAAGGCGCCACTCGGTCCTCTTGCACCAACTCCATCAAATAAAACGTATGAGCGAACATTGATATTAACATTACCAGCATCTCCCTGACCGAATGTTCTTGCAGATAAGCGGGCGCCTTTGCGAACTTCGAGATTAAGAGCTTTAATATTGATATTACCTCCTTTACCAACAGAAGTAGGTAAAACAATACTGGTATAAATTCCACTTGCGCTTCTATATGTTTCTTTGATTGCAACATTACTCAATAAAACGTTGTTTTTAACATCAACACTAATATTGCCAGCATTGCCGGAACCCAAAACGAAAGAAGTTAATGCGCCGCCATTAGTAAGAGATAATGAACTAGCAGTAATGTTTATATCACCTGCATTACCTATACTTTGAGAATTAACAGCACTTCCTACTGTACTCGGATCTGTATTATTCGCTCCATCAAATGAAACAGTCCCAAGAGCATTTATTCTAATATTGCCAGCGGAACCTTGTTTTCCAAAAATGCTGGCACTTATTGAAGCGCCATTGGTAGCATAAAGTGAACCACCAGTATTGATATTTATATTACCAGCTTGTCCCGTTGCGTTGGGTTCCACAGTGTTGCGAACTCGACTTCCGTCTTTTAAATAAACATCTTTAATTGCATTTATATCAATATTGAATGCTTTACTATTAATAGTCCCTAATCCTTCTCCTATACCTGCTTGAAGAGTACTCCCTCCTGTTAATTCAACTTGACTCGCATTAATCGCAATACTACCTTCATTGTCTCCAAGCACATTAACAAGAGCTTTATTACTTAGCAATACCTTTGTTTGTGCCGCCGTGTCTCCTAACTCCACACGTCCAGACGGCGCCATTAATTTTCCACCATTGATATTAACTTTATCGCCAGCAAGTGTTAGAGTCTTACCAGGATTTACTTGTAAATTCGCTAATTTTACTTCAATATCGCCTGCATTACTTCCATATTGCAATCCTATTGGTACATTAATACTGAGTACACTTGTAGATTGAGGATTTTTAGCACTAAATTCTACTGAGTCGCCAAATTTAACACCCGAAGCAGATGCGGCAGTAAAAGAACCGCCAATTTCTAGTTTTGCATTCTCACCAAATATAATTCCCGAAGGATTAATTAAGAATAGGTTTGCTGTCCCCGAAGCTTTGATTAAACCATTGATATTAGAGATGTTGCTACCTGTTACCCGACTGATAATATTTTGAATGTCTGGGTTATTTTGAAAATGAGCCGTATTGCCATATGTAACAGAAAACTCTTGAAAGCTGTGAAATAAATTGGCGCCTGCTTGTGTACCACCTGTAATATTAAAGGTATTATTTTCTAATTTGACATTAGAATTATTAGGTAAAGTGCTGTCTGGTATCACTTGAGCTAAGGTAGAATTCATAGTTAAAAAAATTGTTCCACTAATGGCAATTCCGAATGTCCAGAACAATTGTTTCATAGCAGCACTCTCCCTAAAAATTGACCATTATCATCTTGCGATGAATTTGACCAAATATTAATAATAATTCTAATCATAATATGAGTTTATAAAGAACGTTAAGTTTTTTTTATTCAATATAATAACCTCCTATTCAATAATTATGATTATTTGTACATGCACAACAATTGCGTTGTGTCAAGTGAGTCGTAGTAAAGGCATTCAAAAAGAGTAAAACCGTATTTTTGGGAGATTTCTTGGTAAGTTTGTTGAGTTTCAGGAAAATCGCTCGATGACATATGATTTGCGACCATTGAATACTCTTTAGAGGTAAGTAAAATCCAGTATTTTTGTACACTCTGTAAGTAACGTTTAATATAAGTTTCTCGGTCTTCTTCTTGTTTACGAACAAGGTCGATGAGAATCAAAACACCGTTTTGTGTCAGAAGAGTTTGAAGTTGTTCAATCAAATTACACTTTTGGTAGAGATGTAGATGGTGGAGAGCAAAAGATATTAAAATCGCATCGAATCTATTGTGTTCTTCAAGGATAAATTCAGAAATTGATTGAGAGAAATCTCCTTTGGTAAAAATTGTATGACACTTAATTATTGACATATTTTGTTTGGCAATCTCCAATGCAGGTACAGATAGGTCAATACCATGATAAAAGGCAATATTGGTATTTAATAAAGCTTGGGTGGTGAGACTGGCATCACCACATCCAAGGTCGAGCATTTTAAAGGGTTTTTGAAAATAGTTAGCTAACAATCCGTGCAGTATGGAATAAATCTCTTGATGCCCCATGTAGTTGTTATCAAGTACTTTTTGATATATTTTCCACTGCTCGTTGAAAAATTCTTTTGGACGGAAGGATTCATAATCATTGCTTTCGATTGGTTTCATATCTGGTATAAAGTTTAAAGGGTATTATAATTAATAGGTTTATTTAAATATAATTTATGCATGTTACACAAAAATTTAATTTTTGATTAATAAATCATCTTTAATTCATAAATGATTTGAATAGGAATCATTGGGATGAAATACATCCAACAACAGCGGCTCATCTAGTACTGGCTAAAACAGCGGTCAAAGAACTTTCTTCAGTCAGAAAATTATCTTTGGTAGAAAGTTAATACAGACTCCAATCGTACTCGAAAGCTAATGTTGGCAAGGTTTCTGCCTTTGCTATTCCCCATCTTCCAAAAGACGACGATTGGTGTATTCAAAGCCTGATTCCAAGTATTTTTTATCTCTGGTGTAATCAGGTCGGTTTTTGTCTCTAATCGCTGCATCCGTTCCGACAGCATTACTACCCGTTGGTGCAAAGGTACACCCCGAAATGGATTTTGTGGTGCATTCAATGGTGCAGGTGTATGGAGCATACGCAAAAACGAAGCAAAGTATTTCGCTTGTTCTGGGTGGGGTTCCTGTTGATCAGCTGCAACACCTACTAACCAAGGTAGTATGCTCCACCGCCACAGATAATTGCCTGTTGGTTGACCAATTCGATAGGGTTTAGGAACAGGTATGGGAAGGCGGTCAGCAAGTTGGGGAAGCCAAATTTGTTCGTTTTCGATAAGTGTGGCTGCAACTTGACGACGGGGGAGCCGAATCGATAATTCCTCGCCCAATCGAAACATGGCATTATCCCAACCCGCATCAACTAGACGAATTGGTAGGTATGCTAAATCGGGGTGTTGTTCTTGCAACAAATTGGTGACTAGGGATACATCGATTTCGACTTCCGATATTGGCGTTCCTAACCAACTGGGTTTTCCTGGTATTTGCATTTTTGAACTAATCTAGAACTCGTAGTAAGGATTGTATGGAAGATCATTACTTCCATAATCGATTCCCATTTTATGTAGCTCAGAGGTAATTTGACTTCTGTGATGTGTTTGATGGTTAAACATTTGCATATAATAGAAGGCTCTAAGTACTCTTCTATTTCGATTCAACCTCTCACTCCAAAATTCAAAAACCTTATCAAGCCATGCCTGAGAAGATTCTTGAGATTCTTTGACAAGTTTTTCATCAAACTCAGAACGTGCAGTTCTTAATATGAAACAAAAACTTGAAAAAGTGCTGAAACGCTTGATATAATATTTTATCATGCAATAATGATTTTCTGCTTTTTTAGACTGTCTCTGTCGGAAAAGTGCCCAATTTAACTGTTCCTCCTCGACAAAATTTTCTAAGCAAATGGTTGATTTTATGGATTTCAACTTAAATGAGGCAATCAAAGTTGCTAATCAAGCGGTAAATAACAAGTTTAATAGAAATTTAACAGATATAGAGATTATCATTATCAAAGGTGCCTGGGAACGGCAAGAATATGATGAAATAGCTGCCAAACACCAGTATGCAACTACTTATATTAGTCAAGATGTGGCGCCGAAACTCTGGAAGCTACTTTCTGATTCATTGGGAGAAAAAGTCAAAAAAAATAGTTTCAAAGAAGCATTAAAACGAAGATGGGAGAAATTAAGCACTAATACAAATACTTTAAGTATTGACCTAGATATAGAACAAGAAAAGCTAAAAAATATAATTCCCGAAATTTATGTTGAAAGACATCCGATAGAATCGATTTGTTACGAAACTCTTTTACAACCTGGTTCTTTAATAAGAATCAAAGCTCCCAGTTTGATGGGCAAGACATCATTGATGATTCATATAATTACAAAATTAACCACACAAGGGTTTCGCAGTGTTATTTTAAGTTTTGAGCTAGCGGATAGAAACACCCATTTTACCAACCTAAATAAATTCTTGCGTTGGTATTGTACTAACGTGAGTCGAGAGCTATCATACAAAAGTGAGTTAGATGAATATTGGGATGAAGAAGGTATGGGAGCAAAGGTCAGTTGCACGACCTACTTTGAAGAATATTTGTTAGCTGCTACCGATAGTCCCTTGATTTTGTGCTTAGATAATGTAGATTTACTTTTTCCTTATCCAGAAATTTATGAAGATTTTTTTGGATTATTACGTTCTTGGTATGAGAAAGCAAGAACCAGAAAAATTTGGGCAAAGTTGCGGTTGGTACTGATACATTCTACCGACGTTTATATTCGATTAAACATTAATCAATCACCATTTAATGTTGGACTACCATTAGAATTATCTGAATTTACACGCGAGCAAGTGCAAGAATTTGCCCAGCAACATGGACTTAATTTAGATACGACTTTAATAGACTCGCTTATCAACTTAGTAGGGGGACATCCTCATTTATTAGAAATGGCTTTTTCTCACCTCAAAAATTATACAGATATTACCCTAGAGCAAATTTTGATTGAAGGAACTACAGAAACTGGTATTTACGCTCATCATTTGCGCGAACATTGGTTAAATTTACAACAACATCCTGAATTAGCAAAAGCCTTTACTAAAGTTAATAATTCTACGCATCCCGTGCAATTAGAACCAGTGTTAGCTTATCAATTACAGAGCATAGGTTTAGTTAAACTTTCTGGTAATTTAGTAGAGCCAAGGTGTAATTTATACCGCCAGTATTTTCAAGCGCATTTGCTGAAAGAATGTTATTGATAAAGGTTGTGATTATGGTCTAGCCATACAATATAAAAAACATTTTCAAAAAAAAGCCATGAACTCTATCATGTTCGTTTGATGATATCTGAAACTGATAGGCTGGAGTTGCTATTTGCTCCTCGTTTGGTATACCAAAGCCATTTGGTTAGTTGTATCTTTCCAATCTATTAAATGACATCTAAGAGGATGTTTGAAAAGTCGAACAAGGTATAAATTGTCCCAAGAGAGTGGAGTGTAGCGGAACGTAATGCGGAGCATTTGCCGCAGGCTAGAATCTATAATTTCAGCATATATTTAGATGCTTCACTGCGTTCAGCATGACACTGAACGATACTTTTCAAACAACCTCTTAGAGTGAGCTTGCATGTAATAAATCTTAAAATTTATTGCCCACTCTCGTTTTTGCTTGCGAGTCTATTAATTCCCGAAGCTCAATATTACTTAGCTTAGTTTTACTCACTGAGAGGTTTTAGAAGAAATTTTGAGCAATCTCGTCTATAATTTTAGAATGCAATGAACAATTTTATATATTATATCGAAGAGAGAAAAATATGAGATTAAATTGTGCTACTTGTAATGCGTATGTAAATGCTGATAAAATAGTCGATTATTCTAAAGATATTAATGATAACAACTATTTAGATAGCTCTGGAAAAATAATCCCGACGTTTAAAAAATACATTTTTTTAAAATGTCCTGAATGTAAGTCTCCTTTTATTGTTTCTGAAACACTTGAGAATGAAAGCTGGTTAAATAATGTTGTACGTGAAACAGAAATCCTGTATCCGGCGCCCAACAAAACTTTAGATGCGTCTTTATCTACTTCGATTAAAGTTGCATTTGATGAAGCTTTGCGTTGCTATCAAAGTCAAGCATATACAGCTTGTGTAATTATGTGTAGAAAAACTATTGAAGGTATTTGTAAGGAATATAATATAGAAAATGGAAATTTGAAAAGTAAAATACAATCGATGAAAGATAAAGGAATTATAGACCATCAGTTATTTGAGTGGGCAGATGCTTTAAGACTTTCTGGCAATGATGCTGCACATGATTTAGATGCTACATTTACTGAAGAAGATGCTGGAGATATTATTAATTTTACCTATGCAATTATTGAATATATTTTTGTGTATAAAAAAAGATTTGAAGTATTCATACAAAGGAAAAAAATAAAAAAGTAAAATTGGCATTTTTTGGACGGGCAGGGATGCCCGTTCCACAAGAGTTGTATTATCCACAAGAGGTGTGTTAAATGTCTGTGATTAGTTTTGCTTTTCTTAGGAAAAATTGGAGGGCATTGTCTTCTCTGGAGATAATGTCTGCTCTGCCTTCCATGCCTAGTTGGATAGAACATGTGTTTTTACCTTTGCCTAGGATGAGGCTTTTTGGTTCTACTGTTACTTCGTAGAATGTGGCGCCTACACCGGGTTTTTGGGTTGTGCCAATGGCGCCATTAGCATTACCATTAGCTTGGGGGGTAATGGCATCTGGAGATATAGCTTTGACTTTACCATTAAGTGTACCGTAGTCTGGATAAGGACAAGCTGATACTCGTAAGTTGACTTTTTGTCCTATTTTGACTTTGCTTACATCTTGGGAGTCAACGATAGCTTTTACTACTACATTGCTGTTGTTGGGTGCGATATGAGCAATTTCTTCACCTGCTCGTACTGTTTGGGTGGAGTTTCGTAGAACTAGTTTGAATATAGTACCGTCTGCTGGCGCCGCTATAACTGTTTGTTTAATATCGGTTTCTACTTGTATTAATTCACGACTATCTCGTTCTAGTTGTTTTTGAATATCAATTTTTTGATTAATTAGAGCTTGTCTTTCTTTGCTTAGTGCTGCAAAGTTTGCTTTGAGTGTTGCTTTTTCTTGAGCTATACGTTGTTGTGCTATTCCTACTTCTGAATTACTAGGATTAAGGATAGCTTGTGCGCGTTGTTTTCTAGCACGTGCTGCTAAGACTGCTTGTTCTAAGCGTTTAATTGTTTGTTTTTGTGAATCTATTAATGCTTTTTGCGCTTCTACTGCTTGTTCTTGCTGCGAGACAGCTAACTGTGTTTCTTCTAATTGATTCTTAGAAATAGCTCCTTCTTTAGCTACACTTTCGTATCTTTCTCGTTTTGTTCGTGCTGCTGCTAAAATAGCTTGAGTTGCATAATAGTTTGAGTACACAGATTTTAAATCAGCGTAACCTTTATGTAGTTCTTCTTGAGCGATTCCTATATTGGCATAAGCTTCTTGGACTTCTGCTACTGTCGTCAAGTTTTTATCTTTAAACTCACGGGTACGACCGCTTAATTCGGCTTCTGCTGAGGCAATAGTACGGGTTATGCGCTCTGTTTCGGCGCGAATTTGATTACCCATTGCATTTATTTGGGCATTAATTTGGACGAGTTGTAATTTGCTTTGTTGGAGATTGCTTTGTAGTTGGCTTTTTTTTGTTTGCAGACGCGAGTCGTCGATGGTGGCAATGATATCTCCTTTTTTAACTATTTGGTTTTCTTGGACGGAGATATGCATTACTTGACCCTCCGTCGCTGACTGAACGATTCGTAATTCTCCAGCGGGACGGATGGTTGCTTGTGCTTTGACGATAACTTTATATTTGGCAAAGGAAGCTATAGGAATAGTTAGACCCAATACAGTAAGGATAAAAATTCCACCAAACTGAGTCCAGCGTTTAATTGGGGGTAGAAAGTTTTGTTCAACAGGGATTGAAGCTTCGTGTATAAGCATAGTGAGATGGGGGAAGAAAGTCTTCTAAAAAATCTAAGTGTGTACCTGGGAGAGCGCGCAGTTGTTCTGGACTACCTTGAATTTTCAGACGCCCTTGTTCTAGTAGTACAATTACATCCGCACGCTGGATGACTTTGGGACGGTGACTAATCATGATTGTGGTTTTACCCTTGCGGTAGTACAATAGTTTGTCTAGTACTTCGGCTTCACTAACTGGGTCGAGGGCGCCTGTAGATTCGTCTAATATTAATATGGGTGGGTCTGTAACTATAGCTCTGGCAATGGCTAACCTTTGTCGTTGTCCACCAGAAAGGTTGGCGCCAAATTCACCTAACACAGTTTGATATTTGTCAGGTAATTTACTAATAAAATCGTCTGCACCAGCGATTTGACAAGCTTTGACAATTTGTTCAAAACTAATATTGGGATAACTAAAGCGGAAATTATCAACTATAGAGCGACTCCAGAAGTGCGGTTCTTGAGGAACCAATACAACTGAAGAACGTAAACAGTCAAGAGAAAGGTCTTGCTGATTATAAACACCATAACGAATATTACCTGATTGCGACTCATATAAACCAGCAAGTAGTTTAGCAAGGGTACTTTTACCACAACCCGATTTACCAATTAAAGCAATTACTTTACCACCAGGGATAGTTAGAGAAAAATCTTCTAGTAAGTCAACCCTACCCGCATGATGGAAATTAAGATTATTACAATTAATATCGGCATTACCAGGAATTTCTGCCCAAGGCTTTTTAAAATCGTTTTCATCTTCTGGAGTAGCATCAATAACTTCGGTCAAGCGTTGAATTACTATTTGAGCAGTTATAAACTCATCAGCTAACCCAATAACCGAACTCAAAAAACCAAGAAAATTACCACTCATACCATTAAACATCAGCAATTGCCCAATGGTTAAAGTCTGATTAATTACTAAACTACTACCTAACCAAAGTAACCCAATATTAGTTAAAGTTGAAATAATACCCGTAAAAGTACCGCTATATAAACTTAGTTGCATCCGACTCCAGCCCAAATTAGCTAGGCGCCCGAAATTGTTTTGATACTCTTCCCAAGCTTGAGGAGTAGCTTGTGTTGTTTTTAGAACCTGGACACCACGAAAGGTTTCTACAAGAAAACCTTGATTTTCTGTACCCAGTACCAAAAGATTGCGGCTTTTATTACGCAATGCTGGCAAAAAAAGCAGATTAATTCCTGTAACGATGATAAAAACAACAATTGAAGCGCAAGTAAGTTCCCAACTGTAAACCAGCATTAAACTTAAGGAAACCAGAGCAATAAAAAATTGACTAGGTAAACCGAGGACAATTTGGGAAACTAAGGCATTAATAGCATTAACATCAGAAATGCGACTAACTACTTCTCCACTACGGCGCCCTTCAAAATAAGATAGCGGTAAGTGTAGTAATTTTTGACCGTATTCTAAAATTAGTCCTAACTGTAACTTTTGTGCGAAGTGCCCTATTAAGTTTGACTGTACTAAACCGATAGCACTTCTAACCAAATTCATGACAATTACCCCAATTGCCACAGTAGTTAGCAACTGAGTATCTCCCCGCACCAGCACATCATCAGTGAGCAGTTGCATCATAAAGGGAGAGGCAAGCGATAATAGTCCAATAAATAAATTAATCGCAATAGCTTGGGCAAGAATTAAGCGATAAGGTAAAACCCGTTGAATATAACGCCCAAAACCGCCTATTTTATCAGATTCTTGTAAGTAAAAACGGCTGTCATCGGGTTCTAATAACAACATCACGCCATTCATCCAACCAGCGACTAATTCCTTACTGGTTAAATACCGTAGACCAACAGCAGGGTCGCCTATTACGTATTTATTCCCCTTCTTACCGTATAAAACAACCCAGTGATAGCCCTTCCAGTGAATAGTCGCAGGCAAAGGAATTTCCGAGAGTCGTTCAAGTAACTGAGGAGTAGCTTTAACTTGACGCGCATGGAAACCTAACGTTTCTGCTCCTCGTTTTAAACCTAATAAACTAGTACCTCGCGAACCCGTACCAACTGCCTCGCGCGCACGGTTAATCGCAAAAGTGCGTCCATAGTGTTTAGCAATAGTTGCAAGGCAAGCAGCACCACAGTCTTCCTCGCTATGTTGAAGAACAATCTGATATTTCATAATTAAAATCGTAGGTTGGGTGTTAACCCAACCCCACTCTTAAACAACACTATAAGTTACGTTGTGAACAAGAAACCGGGTTTCTTATGATAAGCTATGCTAAAAAAGCTAAATTTTCGTAGAAAAACCCGGTTTCTTAAGGACTACACAATGCTGTAGGTTACATCGTAAGTAGAACCAGAACCGCTAACTCGCATTGTTCTTGTACCGTTAGTTGGGGTGCTTCCTACAGTGAAACCTCCCATATAGTCGTCATCGTTGGGCCAAGGGTCGCCGTCAAAAAGATTAACCTTGGCGGTTCCATTGAAGTATACTCGTTTGTTAATACGAGCAGTTTCGCCAGTATCTACGTCGTCAAGAGTTCCAAAAACTTGTCTGCCGTTAACTTTGATTTTTAGGTCGTCTCCATTACTCCAACCAAAGTCGGCGCCAGCTTTAACAGCAGTTGCATTATGTAAAATTAGGTAGGCGCCTCCTTCAATTACAGATGCTTGTTCAGCAGTTAATTCGGTAAAAAGTTCTTGTTCGACGCTAGAAATATTAGAAGTAGAAAGTGACATAAAGAAAGTCCTTTATTTTTGATTTGTGTTAATTGTTGGGAAAGAAAGCTTTAATGTTGCTTTCTATTAATAGTATGTTTGAAGACATTATTGAAGTGTTGAGTGAAATTAAGGAGTATAAAATTAGATTTACAAATCAGTAACTCTGTTAAATTCAGGAAAATTCAGGTGAGACACAGAAAATATCGCCAGTGGGCTGAAACGATATATAATTTGGTAAAAATAAAGCCTTTGTGGGGAATCAAAGATGAGGGCTGATTTTAACTCCAACTACAAATATCAAGCCGGAGGAAGTCTATCTGCTGACGCTCCTACTTATATTGTTCGTGCAGCAGACCATGAACTTTACAATGCTTTGTTAGCAGGCGAATATTGCTACGTTCTCAATTCCCGACAAATGGGAAAATCAAGCTTACGCATTCGTACAATGTACAAGCTACAATCACAAGACATCGCCTGTGTTGAGATTGAGTTGAGTGGAATTGGAAGCCAAGAAATTACTGCTTCCCAATGGTATGGGGGTATTATTCAGGAACTAATAAGCGGCTTTGAGTTAAAGATAGACCGTCGTAGTTGGTGGCGCCAACAAGAAGACCTTTCACCGGTGCAACGTTTAGGGGAGTTTATTGAAAAGGTATTACTGACACAACTCAAACAAAATATAGTTATCTTTATTGATGAAATAGACAGCGTTCTTAGTTTAAGCTTTGCCACAGATGAGTTTTTTGCTTTAATCCGCAACTGCTACGATAAAAGAGCTAGCAAAACAGAATATGGAAGACTTTCTTTTGCACTATTGGGTGTAGCAACACCTGCTGATTTGGTACAAGATGAAAATGCCACTCCCTTTAATATCGGTAGAGCCATTGAATTAAAAGGTTTTCAACTGCACGAAAGTAAAACTTTTATGCAAGGTTTGCTTAAAAAAACTAGCAACCCAGAAGCAGCTTTAAAACGAGTACTGTACTGGACTTCTGGACAACCCTTTTTAACTCAAAAGCTTTGTTTACTTATTTCCCAGCAATCTAAACTGCAAACACCCCAGTCAATAAACCAATTAGTCAAAAAGCAAATTATTGAAAATTGGGAATCTCAAGATGAACCAGAGCATTTACGTACAGTTCGTGACCGCATTCTCAGAAACGCGCGCTCCACACAACGCTTACTATTACTATATAAAAAAATTTTGCAGCAGGGTAAAATACCTACGAATAATTCTAACGAGCAATTAGAATTGCGTCTCTCTGGTTTAGTAAATCAACATCAAGGCAACTTAGTCATCAAGAACCCCATCTATCAAGCGGTTTTTGATTTGAAATGGCTTAACAAACATCTAGAGCATGACAAATCAAGTACTATACCAATTTGGCAAGTTGCTTTTGCCAGTGTTACTGTTAGCTGTATAGTTCTTGCCATTAGAACGCTTGGTTTGTTGCAAGTATGGGAACTTCAAGCTTACGACCAACTAATGCGTTGGCGCCCTTCTGAAGGAGTAGATAAGCGGTTATTAATAGTTACCATTACAGACGAAGACGTGCAGTCTCAACCCGTTACAGAGCGAGGAGCAGCATCTATATCAGAGCGTTCTTTAGCACAATTACTATCAAAACTAGAACAGTCTCAACCGCGAGCCATTGGTTTAGATATATATAGAGAAACAGGTGTAGGAGAAAAATACCCAACTCTAGCCCAAAAACTGAAAAGCAATAACTTCTTTGCAATTTGCTTGTACGGCAAACCAGGTATAAAAGCACCTTCATATGTTCCAAAACGTGGTCAAGGATTTAATAATGTAGAACGTGATGCCGATGGAATTTTACGGCGCCAAATATTAGCTGTAGATATTGCAACTCCTTGTCAAAGCAAATTTTCGTTTAGTTGGAAACTTGCGACCCATTATTTAGCTTCTTCTGGAATTAAACAAGAATTTACACCAGATAATTACTTAAAACTAGGCGAAGTAACATTTAAACCTTTAGAAGAGAATACCAGTGGCTATCGCAAAATCAACGCTAGTGGTCATCAAATATTACTTAACTATCGCGCATCATCAGAGATTGCCGAAAAAGTAACTCTTCGAGATATTCTTAGCAATCAGTTTGATATAGAAAGAGCCAAAAATCGTATAGTACTTATTGGCACGACAGACCCTAGCTTTGGAGATTATCAGTGGCGCACACCTTATAGTAGTGGCGATTTAACAGAAGAGACTCTAGCAGGTGTAGAAATTCAAGCACATATGGTTAGCCATATTCTTAGTGCAGTACTAGATAAACGACCGTTAATTTGGTCTTTGCCAAAACCAGTAGAAACTATATGGATTTTTAATTGGTCATTAGTAGGAGGTGTGCTAGCTTGGCGTTTAATGTCACCACATTTAATATTACTAGGAGCAGGAATTGCTACAGGCGCCTTGTATCTAACTTGTTGGGGATTACTAACTTTCAACTCTGGTTGGATACCCCTAGTTCCTTCAGCTTTAGTATTGATAGCTGTTAAAGGTGTTTTGGTCATATATAGATACAAGATATTTGCCAAAACTGATTAAAATCTCTCGAAATTCTCCTAGCATTAATTTGTTCGCAAAAAAATATATGTACCCCAGTAGCTTAGGAAACACTATATCAAAACTTTTAATTTTTTTTCACTGCTCATCAAGTATTTAGGGGGTAACTGATGAAAACCAGCAAAGTTAATTTTTTATTACATACAGGTCGCGTAGCTATATTCGCATTTTTCGGAGGATTGGCGATTACATTTTCTTGCAATAATGTCATTGCTCAAATTATTCCAGATGAAACATTAGGCGCCGAACGTTCAATAATCATCCCAAATGTAAATATCAAAGATGCTGTTGCAGACCAAATTGATGGTGGCGCCATTCGAGGAAGTAATCTGTTTCATAGTTTTAGTGAATTCAATATCAAAGATGGACAGAGAATATATTTTACAAATCCATCAGGAATAAATAATATTTTGGGTAGAGTTACAGGTAATAACCGCTCTGATATACTGGGAAAACTAGGTGTAAATGGTAACGCAAATTTATTTATACTCAATCCCAACGGGATAATTTTTGGGAAGAATGCCAGTTTGGATGTTGGAGGTTCATTTGTTGCTAGTACGGCAAATGCAATTCAATTTGGCGATCAAGGTTTTTTCAGTGCAACAAATCCTTCTACACCTGCACTATTAACAGTCAATCCTTCCGCATTATTGTTTAACCAGATAAATAATAAGCAAATTGAAAATCGCTCTAGAGCAGAAGCAGGCTTCAATTTAGCAGGAACTCCTTTATTTGGGTTACGAGTACCAAATGGTAAAAGCTTGTTACTACTAGGAGGAGGAATTGTAATTGATGCAGGTGGACTGCACGCATTAGGGGGGTACGGGGGTTTAGCAGGTGTGGCAACGGGAACGATAGAGTTAACCGTAAATGACAACAAGCTAAATATTAATTCTCCTCAGAAAATAGAACGAGCGGATGTATCCCTTCGTAATGGAGCATCTATTAGTACGAGTGACCAAGGAGGGGGTAGTATTCAGGTTTTAGGAAAACGTGTAACAGTCAGTGATGGTTCGCGGATTGAAGCTAACACTTTAGGGTCTTTAGTTGGCCCAGATTTGAGTCTGGATGCTTCAGAAATATTAGAAGTAGTAGGAGAATCACCTACTGGTCAACGTAGTGAGTTAGTTGCGCGCACCACAGGGACAGCTAGTGCTGGAAACTTAACAATTACAACTCCGGTACTTCGCATTTTAGAAGGCGCCAGGGTTTCCACTACTACCAGTGGTGCGGGAAAAGCGGGAAATATAACTGTGACAGCATCATCCATTCAAGTAAGTGGTTTTACTAAAAGTCGCGAATTTGGTAGTGATTTATTTGCTCAAACTCGCAGGGGTTCAACGGGAGATGGGGGACAACTGACTGTTACTACCCAAAAATTACTAGTGCAGAATGGTGGACAGATTGGGGTTTCTACTTTTGGCGATGGAAATGGGGGGAGGTTGACTATTAACGCATCTGAACTGGTAGAAGTTAGTGGCTCCACCGAAAGTATTTTAGCAGCCAACACAAGCGGAAAAGGTAGAGGGGGAGACTTGATAATTAATACAGGGAAACTAGTTGTCCAAGATGGTGCGGAGATTGCTGTAACAACCTTAAGTGCAGGTGATGCTGGAAGTTTAATTGTAAACGCAGCAGAATCAGTACATGTGCGCGGGACTTCACCATCAGGTGAGTTTGCGAGTGAGTTAACTGCTGGTACTTATGCAACAGGCAAAGGGGGAGAGTTAATGATTAACACACCGATGCTACTGCTTGAAGAGGGAAATATTTTTGCAGGAACTGCTAGTAAAGGTGATGCAGGCAAGCTGACAATTAATACTGGACAATTAATTGCTGACAATGGAGCGCAAATTTCAACTTTCACTGCTGGAAGTGGTAGTGGAGGACGTTTAATTGTAAATGCTTCAAAACAAGTGCAGCTCAATGGTACTGGAAATGATGTTGATAAAAAAAGTACTGGTTTTTTTGCTAATACTTTTAATATTGGCAAAGCCGGAGAATTGGTTGTTGATACTCCAGTACTGATACTTAATAACGGCGCCCAGATTTCAACTAGTACTATTGGTGAGGGTTCGGGAGGAAGTTTGACGATAAAAGCTTCTGAGTCGGTACAGCTGAATGGTTTGGCTAGTGGATTATTTTCCCAAGCTCAAAGAACAGGTAATGCGGGAAATATCACCCTTAACACCTCCAACCTAACCATCCAAGAACAGGCAAGAATTTCAGCGGACACCATTAGTAAAGGTAACGCAGGAAGTATAAATATTGATACTAAAAAATTGATGATTCGAGAGGGTGGAATTATTTCCAGTGGCACTATAAGCTCTGGCAACAGCGGCAAGTTAACAGTAAACGCGACTGAATCAATACAAGTATTAAATAATAACACTGCGCTTTATCCAAGCGGTTTCTTTACCCAAACTCAAGGTAGTGGAAACGCACAAACTTTGACTATCAATACTCCTATTCTTATTCTCCAAGATGGAGCGCAGATTAGTTCTGGCACCGATCTAAATAGTAGAGGAAATGGTGGGGATTTAGTCGTAAACGCCTCTGAATCAGTACAATTAATTGGAACTACAGCAGGTAGAAGATTTCCAAGTGGTTTATTTACCGCAACTAGAGGCACAGGAAAAGCGGGAAATCTGACTATTAATGTCCCAACACTGATTATCCGGGATGGAGCAACTATCTCCACAGCAACCAACAATGGCAGTAATGGTGATATTTCGATTACAGCGAACCGTTTAGAAACTATTGATGGAGGTAAGTTCCGTACCACTACAACAGGCATCAACAAAGCTGGCAATATCACTTTAAAAGTTAAGGACAGCATACTTGTAGTTGGAGTAAATAGTGGGTTGTTTGCCAACACTGAACCAGGCTCTACTGGCGATGGTGGCAATATCTTTATCGACCCTAGAAGCATCATTTTGCGGGATGGCGCCCGTATTGCTGTGGATAGCCAAGGTAGTGGAAAGGGTGGTGATATTCAAATTGAAGCAGGCGCCCTCACCTTAGACAATCAAGCCGCCATTTCCGCCGAAACTGCTAGCAACACTGGAGGTAGTATCAACCTAAAAATGCAAGAACTATTACTATTACGTCGCGAGGGTAAAATCTCCACCAACGCTGGAACTAACCAAGCGGGGGGAAATGGCG
Source organism: Calothrix sp. PCC 7103 (assembly GCF_000331305.1). Classification (GTDB taxonomy): domain Bacteria; phylum Cyanobacteriota; class Cyanobacteriia; order Cyanobacteriales; family Nostocaceae; genus Dulcicalothrix. Next base: position 5,789,489 of record NZ_KB217478.1, read on the forward strand.
GCAACATTGACATAAATGCTAAATTCATCGTTGCTCCTCCAAATGAAAACAGCGACATCACCGCAAATGCTTTTCAAGGTAGTGGTGGCAAGGTGAATATTAATGCTGCTGGGATATTTGGGCTAAAACCACTTAGTCGTCAAGAACTTGAGCGGTTTTTACAAACCACTGACCCCACAAAACTAAACCCTAGTCAGTTACAAACAAGTGATATTACCGCCATTTCTCAAACCAACCCTTCGTTGAATGGTGAAATCAATCTCAACAAACCTGATACTGACCCTAGTAGGGGAATAACAGAATTACCGATAAATATTGTCGATGCTTCTGGGTTAGTGAACCAAAATCTTTGTGTTGCATCTATTGGTAGTGAATTTACTATCACTGGTAGAGGTGGTTTACCTACTTCTCCTTATGGAATTGTTAGTACAAATGCAGCTTGGGAAGATTGGTCGATATTAGAACCATATCAAAGCAAACAAACAATAACTAATAACTTACCACGCTCCTCACCAGAAATATCTACAACAATTGTTGAAGCTCAAGGTTGGGTAACTGATGCAAATGGTAATGTAATACTCACGGCAAAACCTGTAACCGTGGCGCCTAAAAGTAGTTGGTTATATTCACCAAGCTGCTAAATTGCAGGAGAATAGCGTATGAACGACATTAAAAATACTTTTTTATTACATATATTATTGGGATGGTTAGCGTTTACATTTTCTTCCAATAATGTTCTTGCTCAAATTATCCCAGATGAAACATTAGGCGCCGAACGTTCAATAATCACCCCCAATGTAAATATTAAAGGTGCTGCGGCAGACCAAATAAATGGTGGTGCCATTCGAGGAAGTAACATTTTTCATAGTTTTAGTGAATTTAATATCAAAGATGGACAGCGAGTATATTTCTCAAATCCTGAAGGAATAAATAATATCTTGGGTAGAGTGACAGGTAATAACCTCTCAAATATATTAGGTACTTTGGGTGTAAATGGTAACGCCAATTTATTTATAATCAATCCCAATGGAATAATTTTTGGACCGAATGCCAGTTTGGATGTGGGAAGTTCATTTTATACGACTACAGCCAATAGTATCAAATTTGGCTTTATAGGAGAATTTAGTGCCACCAATCCCCAGGTGCCTGAAGCTTTATTAACTATAAATCCCTCAGCTTTCTTTTTCAACGCGCGCACAAATCCAGGAAGTATTATCAGTCAATCGCGAGCTACTAAAACAGTTCATGGAACTCCAACCGATGGGCTACAAGTACCAAACGGTCAGACACTTTTGCTGCTGGGGGGAGATGTCACAGTGGATGATGGACGGTTAATTGCTCGTGGAGGAAGGGTAGAAATTGGTGCAGTTGCAGGAACAGGAAGCATGGGATTAAATGCCAATGGCAGTTTAAATTTCCCAGACACGATTCAAAGAGCAGATGTAGTATTCAATAATAAGGCAACTGCCAATCGTTCGGGAATAAATGTTCGGTTTGACAATGGTGGTGATATTGGTGTCACTGCTCGTAATATTACTCTCAACAGTGGAAGTCAACTTCTGGCTGGTATCGCTTCAAACTTGGGTTCTCCTGAAAGTATTGGGGGGAACGTGATAGTTAATGCAACTGGAGAAGTTCGCATGTCAGGAAACAATACCCTAATAACAAATGATGTCCGACCAAATGCTACAGGTAAAGCAGGCAACATTATAGTAAAAACCAATTCTTTAGTAATTAGAGAGCGCGCTGAGTTAGGTTCCATTACCTTTGGTGCCGGAGATGGAGGTAATGTGGCAATTGATACAGGAAGGCTGTTAATTGAGAACCAAGGTGTTATTGGTGCCGAAACTTGGAGTCAAGGAAACGCTGGGAATATTGAGATTAACACCGAACAGTTACTAGCCCGAAATAGTCCGTTTGCAGTTACAGCTAGTACATTTGGCATAGGAAATGCCGGAAATATAATCATTAATACTGGAAGCTTATCGCTAATTAACAGTCAAATTGGTAGCATTACTTATAGCTCTGGTAATGCAGGGTCTTTAATCGTTCGTGCTACCGACACAGTAGAAATAAGTGGAAAAATTGTTTTTAGCAGAATTGAAAACCCTGCTGGTTTATTTGCTCAAGTCAATATCGGGGGTACAGGTAACGGTGGTAACATGATAGTTGAAGCAAAACGCTTGAGAGTTAGTAATGGTGGTAAAGTACAAGTTGCCACTTTTGGACAAGGAAATGCTGGGGAGTTATTTATTCGTGCTTCTGATATAGAGATATTTAACACTGTTGATAACCTTTTTGCTACGGGAATAAATTCGGGTGTTGAAATAGACTCCGATGAAACTAAGATTCCACCCAAAGGTAACGGTGGTAAGTTAATGATTGAAACTGAACGCTTGAGTGTGAGAAACGGCGCCACAGTTTCATCTGCTACATATGGAGAAGGCAACGCAGGTCCATTACAAATTCGTGCATTAGAATCTATAGAGGTTATTGGCAAATCCCCAGATGGTAACTTTAAAAGCCAAATAACTGCCTCTGTTGCTCCAAATGCTAGAGGTAATGGGGGAGAGTTGAAGTTAGAAACGGGGAAGATGATTGTTCGAGATGGAGGAGAAGTAACTGTAAGTAATCTTGGAACTGGGATTGCAGGTAATTTAGAAATACAAGCACGTTTTGTTGATGTAGATAATCAAGGAATTATTACCGCTACAAATTTCGCAGAAAATGGCGGTAATATTATTCTCCAAATACAAGACTTATTACTAATGCGTCGTGGTGGCAAAATCTCCACCAATGCTGGAACTAACCGAACTGGGGGAGATGGTGGTGATATAGATATAAATGCTAAATTCATCGTCGCTCCTCCAAACGACAACAGCGACATCACTGCAAATGCTTTTGAAGGTAGCGGTGGTAAGGTGACTATTAATGCGAATGGCATATTTGGACTAAAACCACTTAGCCGTCAAGAAGTTGAGCGGTTGTTGCAAACTACTGACCCTACAAAACTAGACCCCAGTCAGTTACAAACAAGTGATATTACCGCCATTTCTCAAACCAACCCTTCGCTAAATGGTGAAATAAATCTTAACACACCTGATACTGACCCCAACAGGGGAATAGCAGAATTACCATCAGATATAGTCGATGTTGCTGGGTTAATTAACCAAAACCTTTGTGTTGCATCTACTGGAAGTCAATTTACTATCACAGGTAGAGGTGGTTTATCTCCTTCTCCTTATGAACTTCTTAGTACAAATATAATTTGGGAAGATTGGTGGATATCAGAACCATATACTACTAAACCAACAATAACTAAGAATTCACCACGCTCCTCACCAGAAATATCTACAACAATTATTGAAGCTCAAGGTTGGTTTACTGATGCAAACGGTAATGTAATACTCACGGCAAAACCTGTAAAAGTGGCGCCTAATGGTACTTGGTTACATCCTTTAAATTGTCAAACAGGGAGGTAAAATATGAGGTGCCTCTCCCAATACTGCGTAGGTTTTAAATAATTGTAGGTTGGGTGGAGCGCGAGTGCGGAATCCAACAAACTCTTAAAAATGTTGGGTTACGAAGTTCCTCGACACCAACCAACGAAAATTCACAGGTCGAGCAGTATTGGCTGGCGCCTCTCCTCCTCTCTCCTCTATGTACAGATGCTCTTGAACCGGAGCGTCTCTACCGTCTCTATGGTACTAATCTCTTTTTGTTGGGTTTCGCGCAAAGCGCTCCACCCAACCTACGAATGGTAATGTTAAATGGGGGTAAATTATGAGGCGCCTGCTAAATTTAATTTTATTGAGTATTTTTGCACTAATATTCAGTTTAGTTATTCCGTTAATTCCGGTTGGATTATCACAAACTAACTTGGCGCCAGCTTTAAGTTTAGTGCAGTCTGGTAAAAAATATTATGATGCTGGACAATTTTTTGCAGCAGCGCAATCGTTAGAAAAGGCAATTAGTATTTATCAAGCTTCGGGAAACAAACTTAATCAAGCTCAGGTATTAAGTTTATTATCTTTAGTTAAGCAAAAACTTGGGCAATGGCAACAAGCAAAGGCAGCAATTGACACAAGTTTAAATTTACTATCTAAATTACCATCTGAACGAGAGTCATATAAAGTCCGCGCGCAAGTTCTAAATAGTCAAGGACATTTACAGTTAGCACAAGGACAAACTGAAGCAGCATTCACAAGCTTTGTATCAGCACAAAAATTTTATGTTCAAGCTGGTGATACTGTTAGTGTTGTTGGTAGTCAGATAAATCAAGCCAATTCGTTGCAAACTTTGGGGCTTTACCGTCGAGCGGAGAAATTATTAACTCAAGCCGAGCAACAATTATATCAACAATCAGACTCTTCCTTAAAAGTATCTGGTTTACTGAATCTTGGCAATATTCGCCGATTTGATGGAGATTTAGAAAAATCGACTGAGATTTTGACTCTTGCTTTAGGTGTTGCCCAAAAATTGAATTTACCCCAAGAAGAAAGTACAGCTTTACTCAATTTAGGGAATGTCGAAATAGCTATTGCGAACAGAGCAGAAGCATTAAAAGATACAGGTGACACACAGAAGCACAGACAAAAAGGTTTAGAATATTATCAAAAATCCGCAGCACTTGCAACTTTGCCTATTACCAAAATTCAAGCGCAACTCAATCAAATTCGAGTATTAATTAATACTAATGAGCTTACATCTATTTCGCCATTAATAAATCAAGTTAATGCTTCAATTAGTCAATTACCAGCAAGTCGAGTATCCATCTACACGCGCGTCAACTTTGCTCAAAGTTTAATGAAGATGGGAAAAAGAGATAATTTTCAAGATATTATTCAGATATTAGAAACAGCTATTAATCAATCTCAAACTTTGCAAGACCAGCGTGCGGAATCTTATGCACTTGGCACTCTTGGCACATTATACGAAAGCAGCAAAGATTGGTCGAATGCAAAAAAAATTACTCAGAACGCACTATCCCTTGCACAGGGTATAAATGCACCAGATATTAGCTACCTGTGGCAGTGGCAAATGGGAAGATTGCTTCAAAGACAAGCAGAAACACAACAAGGCGCCAACGTTGAAGCAATTAAATATTATACTCAAGCATTTAATAACCTCAGTAGTTTACGCAGTGATTTAGTTGCTCTTAGTCCAGAAGTTCAGTTTTCCTTCCGAGAAAGTGTAGAACCAGTGTATCGGCAATTAGTTGAATTGCTTTTGCGCTCCCCAAGTAAAAGTAATCTCATCCAAGCACGTCAAGTAATGGAAGCACTACAACTAGCAGAACTTGATAACTTTTTTGGAGATGCTTGTGCCAAACCAAAACAAGTAAATATTGACAATTTAGACCCAAATGCTGCTGTTATTTATCCAATTGTCTTACAAAACCGTTTGGAGGTAATACTCAAACTACCAGGTTCTGATAATTTACGTCATTATGCTCATGTAAATGTCTCGGAGCAAGAAGTTGATGCAGCCGTAACACAACTGCAAAAGTCTCTAACACGACCTAGCACAAGTTTAAAACAAGTCAAAGCAGAAGCACAACAATTATATAACTGGTTAATTAAACCTTTTGCGGCTGAACTTGGCGCCACAACTACACGAGAACAAAGTCAGATTAAAACATTAGTATTTGTTCTTGATGGTTCATTGCGAAATATTCCAATGGCTGTTCTTTATGACGGAGACAAATATTTGCTCGAAAGATATGCTGTAAGCGTTACTCCGACTTTACAATTACTCGAAGCGAAACCATTACAAAGCTCAAACGTCAATGTGTTAATTGCAGGCGCCAGTGATGCTCCTAGCTTTAAAAAAGAAGGGTTAGGAGTAATTGAGAATGTTGAATTAGAATTAGCAGGAATTAAGCAGAAAGTACAACGCAATCAGACATTAGAAAATCAGCAATTCATTAAAAATAACGTTCAAGCTAAAATTAATACAACAAATTTCAACATTGTCCACTTAGCGACTCACGGGAAATTTAGCTCGAATCCTGAACAAACTTATATTTTAGATTGGAATGGACGTATAAAAGTCAAAGATTTAGATAACTTATTACGTTTAGATTACCAAAAAAGTGGTAAGCAAATTGAATTACTAATTCTTAGTGCTTGCGAAACAGCAAGTGGAGACAAGCGAGCAGCATTAGGACTAGCAGGAGTAGCAATTCGAGCAGGCGCCCGTACTACTCTAGCTTCGTTGTGGCAAATTAACGATGCATCTACCGCAGAATTTATGATTGAATTTTACCAACAACTCAATCTCGGACAAGTCACAAAAGCAGAAGTTTTAAGAAACGCTCAAATTAAGTTTTTGAAAGAATCTTCAAGCCGAGATTATAATCGTCCCTATTATTGGGCTTCATTTATTTTGGTGGGAAACTGGCTTTAGAAACCTGGTTTCTCGCCAATTATATCTACTTGAGCAATACTTTCTAAGCCAACTTGTTTGGCGCTTAAAAGCTCAACCCACATTTTTTTTAAAGTAGAATTTTGTGGTTCTTTTAAACGTAATTGCGCCAACTCGGTTATTGTTTCGTACCAAATACCATACTTGGCATAAGCAGAAACTTTCTCTAAAGGACTGCTTGCTTTTTCTAATTGCCTTGCCAGTTCAACTGGTATTGACTGTCGTTGTATAAGTCCTGTTATCGAAGCTGGTGTAGCTGAGTTACCTCTATTGGAGGCGCCGTTACAGTTAACTTCAACATACCATCGATATGAGTTACCAATAGCTAAAGCTGTTACTGTTGATGGCAAACTCACACTGATAATTCCAGCTTTTTCTGGTAAGCGAAAGCGAGTGCGATATAACTCAGCGTCACCATCCTGCAAAGAAAATTCTCCCGACTCCGCATCAGTCGAAGTATAAGGCACATAAACCCAAACAGTTGGACGTTCATTCACTGTTGACTTCAATTGATTACCACCTACCACACGAGTTAGTGGTATCATGCCCTGCTTGTATCCACAGTTACCTCTACTTCCCGTACCCTCTTTGGCTGGAGGAGTTCCCCTACTTGGAGGGTCTTTTTCTTCTTGGACTGCATTAGTTTGTGCCTGATGGTCATTACTAGCTAGCTGTTCTGTAGATGCAACAGAAGGCGCCGAACACAAAGGAAAGCTAACGAGTAACCACAAAAAGAAAAATAAACCTTTTTTACAATCTAACAACATCGCTATATCCGGCTATATTTTTCGTTTTCTATCCATAACATTTAACTACAATATCTAGCTGTATCATTCCAGATATAACCTATCTCTAGCTTTTCAGCTTCATTAGTACAGTACAAATGTAACAACCGATGTTAAAGATAAGCTACATAAGAACCCGGGTTTATACACAAAATAGTTCTTTTTATTACAAGTCATCAATCAAGAAACCCGGTTTCTAAGATTTTATGTAAATTAATTTTTGAAATAAAAATTTGATTAGAGAAGTAAACACTTGGTATACTTAGTAGTCAGATAAAATAAACAAAGCCTGTAAATGGATTGCCGACCTGTATCCGATGATGCGCTGCTAAGTCAAATCGCCAAGCATGACCAGACTGCTTTGTCTGAACTGTATAATCGCTATGCGAAAATTATTTATTCGGTTGCCTTTAGCAGTTTGAAATCAGTAGAGGAGAGCGAAGAAGTTGTACTAGATGTTTTTTCTCAAGTATGGCGAATCGCTGAACGTTATGATACTACTAAAGGTAGAGTCGATACTTGGGTTTTTATGCTAGCCCGCAGTCGGATTTTAGATAAACTTCGCAAACTCCAGCGATCTCAATTCTCATCCCCTGTTTTAACAAAACTTTCAGAAATTGAAACATCGACAACTATAGACCCAACAGAGAATGTAGCAATTTACGAGCGGCGGCAGCGCGTTAGTGATGCACTACAACTTCTACCCAAAGAGCAGCGCCAAGTAATTGAGCTAGCTTATTATCATGGTCTAAGCCATAGTCAAATTTCTGTTCAAACCGGTATCTCTTTGGGAACCGTTAAAACCAGAATTCGGTTAGGCTTAAATAAGTTAAAATCGGCACTTGAATAACACCCGTACACGTAAACTAAACTCCCAATGGCTATTGAAAACAACTGTTTCTGCGAATTAGTTCCACTATATGTACTAGATTTACTAGCCGACTCAAAGCGGGTTTGGGTCGAGCGAGAAATTCAACAATCTCCAGAACTAGCCGAAGAATTAGCTTATTACCAAACAGCTGCAACGGCAATTCCTTATAGCGCAACCGTTGCACCAATGGCTCCAGATTTAAAAGACCGACTGTTCGCTCGCTTACAACTGGCTCAACCACCACAGCCAGAAAATACCGAGAAGTCTTTAACAGCAATACGTTTCCAAGATTTGGAATGGCAACCTTACTCAGTCCCAGGTGTAGAAATTGCGAACTTATATATCGATAATATAAAGCGCGAAGTTACCGGAGTATTACGCGCGCAAGGTGGTGTTCATTATCCTTTACACCGTCATGCAACAGGAGAAGAAATTTTTATGTTAGAAGGTGATTTAGTCGTTGATGGTAAAGTTTATGGCGCCTTCGACTATATCCGTTCTGAACCAAATTCGAGTCATGCTCCTCATACAATAGGTGGTTGTATGTTCTTCTTCCGCACTTCAATGGATGATGAGTATATTAATCAGAATAGTAGTATCGACAAGCAATAATCGTGTTTATCAATCGCAAATATATTTAGCAATCCCTTCGCTTGCTCCTATACTGCTATACACATTTTATTTTTCCAGTTGATTCTCAGAGCAGCATAATTTGCAAATCTCACCCCTATCACTTTTTAGAAGAGAAAGAACCCTAAAAAGAATAGCACAGAGGTATATTATGATGACTATTACTGGAAGCACAAAACAATTATCCGAAATTAAGCAACCTTTCAAGCGCGCGTCTTTAGAATTTAGTGACGGTCAACCATCTTCTGTAGATGTATCAACACCTAATGGAGTTGTCAGTTTCGGGCAAAATCATCCGCTTGTTGTTGTGGCTGGTCCCTGTTCGGTTGAAAATGAAGAAATGATTATCGAAACAGCGCAGGTAGTTAAAACATCTGGCGCCAAGTTTCTTCGAGGAGGAGCTTTTAAACCTCGCACCTCTCCTTATGCTTTCCAAGGACATGGAGAAAGCGCCCTATATCTTTTAGCAAAAGCGAAAGAAGTTACAGGTTTAGGGATTATTACAGAACTTATGGATACTAGCGATATTGATGCAGTTGCTGCCGTTGCTGATATAATCCAAATCGGCGCTCGCAATATGCAAAATTTCTCTCTCCTTAAAAAAGTCGGCGCCACTGGTAAGCCAATTTTGTTGAAACGAGGTTTGTCTGCCACCATAGAAGAATGGTTAATGGCAGCTGAGTACATTATGGCTGCTGATAATCCTAATGTAATTTTGTGCGAACGTGGCATTCGCAGTTTTGACCATAAATATACCAGAAATACACTCGATTTATCTGTTGTACCTGTATTGCGTACACTTACACATTTACCAATCATGATTGACCCCAGTCATGCTACTGGTTACTCGCAATATGTACCAACAATGGCAAAAGCATCAGTGGCAGTTGGAACAGATTCTTTAATGATAGAAGTTCATCCAGACCCAAAAGCTGCATTATGCGATGGGCCTCAGTCTTTGACACCTACAGATTATATGGAATTAATGCACGATATTAATTCGCTTGCTCAATTTGTCGGTCGTGGTCAATCTTTTACAAACTATATACCACGTGTCACAACCCCAAAAAATCGGGTTTTCGCATAATTGACATCTAAGACCAGTGTTAGATAGGCAGTGCCCACCATCCGATTAAGTATTAAGAGGTAAAAACATGTATTTCGATACACAAAGCATACATAGCTACGTAACTCAAGGTGGAATATTTGTATCTCGTTCTATGACTAATATTTCCATGCAGAACGCAACGGAAGAAGTATTAGTGCAATTAGATTCACAACGAGGAGGTTTACTAGCTAGTAGCTATGAATATCCTGGACGTTACAAACGATGGGCAGTAGGTTTTGTAAATCCTCCTTTAGAAGTATTTACTCGTGATAATTCATTTACTATTACAGCGCATAATGAACGAGGAAAGGTCTTGGTTTCTTATATTGCAGAAATTTTGAGCAATTCTACAGACCTTGAGATTGTCAATCAAACGAGTAAATCTATAACGGGTTTAGTTAAACCAACCGAACGATTGTTTTTAGAAGAAGAGCGTAGCAAACAACCATCGGTTTTTACTGTACTTCGTGAGATTATGTCTGCTTTCGCTAGTGCAGAAGATGAGCATTTAGGACTTTATGGAGCATTTGGCTATGATTTAGTTTTTCAGTTTGAGCAGATGCCAAAGCATTTGAAGCGCGCAGATGACCAAAGAGATTTGGTATTATACTTACCTGATGAACTAATTATTGTTGATTACTATCTGCAAAAAGCATTTCGCTTGCAGTATGACTTTGTAACTCAGAACGCTAGTACTAGAGATTTGCCTCGTACAGGTGAAGTGATGGATTATCGAGGTAAGCGTTTGAGTGCTACAAAGGAAGCAGACCATGACAGGGGTGAATATCAGCAACAAGTTACTACTGCTTTAGAATATTTCCGTCGTGGTGATTTATTTGAAGTTGTACCGGGTCAAAGTTTTTTTGAAACCTGTACAAAATCTCCCTCTCAACTTTTCCGCACGCTTCTTTCTATCAACCCTAGTCCTTACGGGTTTATTTTTAACTTAGGTGGAGAGTATTTAATTGGCGCCTCTCCAGAAATGTTTGTACGTGTTGATGGTAAACGTGTAGAAACTTGTCCGATTAGCGGTACAATTCGTCGGGGGCAAACGGCTATTGATGATGCTGTACAAATTCAAAAACTGCTCAATTCGCGCAAAGATGAATCTGAGCTTACGATGTGTACTGACGTTGACCGTAATGACAAATCGCGCATTTGCGAACCTGGGTCTGTTAAAGTTATTGGTCGGCGCCAAATTGAGTTATATAGTCATCTAATTCATACTGTAGACCATGTAGAAGGGTTGATGCGTCCGGAATTTGATGCATTGGATGCTTTTTTAACTCACCTTTGGGCTGTAACAGTAACAGGGGCGCCAAAACGTTCAGCAATGCAATTTCTTGAACAGCACGAACGTAGTCCCAGACGTTGGTATGGTGGAGCAGTGGGATATCTAAATTTTAAGGGCAACTTAAATACTGGCTTAATTCTCCGCACTATTCAACTTAAAGACTCCATAGCAGAAGTACGAGTTGGTGCAACAGTTCTTTATGACTCGGAACCGGAAGCTGAAGCTCAAGAAACTATTACAAAAGCTGCTGCTTTGTTCCAAACACTTCGCACCTCACAAAATACAAACATCATCAGTACATCAAATATACCTAACGAGCAAAAAGTCAACCCTGCATTTGGTAAGCGTGTTTTACTAATCGACTACGAAGACTCATTTGTACATACCCTGGCAAATTATATCCGGCAAACAGGCGCCACAGTTACAACATTACGGCACGGGTTTTCAGAATCTATCTTCGATACAGAAAAACCGGATTTAGTTATCTTGTCTCCTGGACCTGGTAGTCCTAGTGAATTTGGCATAACACACACAATTAATGCTTGCAAAAAAAGGGAAATTCCTATGTTTGGTGTGTGTTTAGGATTGCAGGCAATTGTTGAAGCACATGGAGGTTCTTTAGGAGTGCTGGATTATCCTCAACATGGTAAAGTATCTAGCGTTTCAGTTACCGATGCAAATTCCATATTGTTTAAAAACTTACCAGAAACATTTGAAGTCGGTCGATACCACTCTTTATATGCATTACCTGAAAGCTTACCCAAAGAATTAAAAGTTACAGCTATGTCTTCTGACGGTGTAATTATGGGGATTGAGCATAAATCATTACCAATTGCTGCCGTTCAATTTCATCCAGAATCAATTATGACCTTAGCTTCTGAAGTCGGGTTAGAAATTATCAAAAATGCAGTTTATTTTACAACCAGCAAAACCAAGTCATATGCTTGAAGAAATTGTTTTACACAAGCTCAAAGAAGTCGCTCTTAAGCGCACGCAATTACCTTTATCAGATTTAATCCATCAACTAGATACTGCTCCACAGGTAAGAGATTTTTTGCAAGCGCTACGACAAAACCCTGTTAAACCTAGTATTATTGCCGAAGTGAAGAAAGCTTCACCAAGTAAGGGAGTAATACGCGCAAACTTTAACCCGCTAGAAATCGCTAATTCATATGAAAGAGGTGGCGCTAGTTGCATTTCGGTACTAACCGATGAAAAATTTTTTCAGGGGAGTTTTGAAAATTTAGTAGCAATTAGAAAAAGCGTTCAAATACCGCTTCTGTGCAAAGAGTTTATTATCGACCCTTATCAAATATATCTAGCACGAGTTAGTGGAGCAGATGCTATTTTACTAATTGCTGCTATTCTACCGGATGAAACTATCGAGTATTATCTTGAAATTGCTCACCACTTAGGAATGACTGCGTTAGTAGAGGTACATTCGTCTTCTGAACTTGAAAGAGTAATGGCAATACAAAATATCAGATTAATTGGCATTAATAACCGAAATTTATCTGATTTTAGTGTTGATTTAAAGGTAACGGAAGACTTGTTAACACAGCATAAACAAAAGTTAAATGCTTTAGATATTACCGTTGTTAGCGAATCTGGTTTATATACATCTAATGATTTAGCTTTTGTATTAAATGCAGGCGCCGAAGCTGTGTTAATAGGCGAATCGTTAGTTAGGCAGGAAGATTTGGAGCAAGCTGTTAAACAACTTTACACTAGAAAATCATGACAATTACATCTATTTCCAAACGTTTTGAATATTTACGTGCTGCAAACGAATGTGCGTTAATTCCTTTTATTACAGCAGGTGACCCAGACTTAGAAAATACCGCAGAAGCTTTACGAATTTTAGATACAAGCGGCGCCGACTTTATTGAATTAGGGGTTCCTTACTCTGACCCATTAGCCGACGGACCAATAATTCAAGCAGCGGCAACGCGCGCGCTCAACAATGGGACTCGTCTAGTTGATGTTTTAAACATGTTACAGTCAGTAACTCGTAGTCTCAAATCACAAATTATTCTCTTTACTTATTACAACCCAATTCTTAATCTTGGTGTTGAGCGTTTTCTAGAACGAGTTGCTGCTGCTGGTGTTAAAGGGTTGGTCATACCAGATTTACCTTTAGAAGAAGCTAGTGATATCATAAATTATGCTGATAGCGTTGGCGTTGAAGTTACATTACTTGTAACTCCTAATAGTTCAAAAGAACGCATTCGAGCAATTGCTCTTCAATCTCGTGGATTTATTTACTTAGTAAGCGTCATCGGTGTTACGGGTATACGGGCACAAGTACAAACACGGGTTAAAGATGTAATTACTGAAATTCGCAGTGTTACAGATAAACCCATTGGTGTTGGTTTTGGTATTTCGACTCCAGAGCAAGCTCGAATTATGCGAGAGTGGGGCGCCGATGCGGTAATTGTCGGCAGTGCTTTTGTACAGCGCTTAGGAGAAACTACACCTTACCGTGGACTGCGAGCAATTCGAGAATTTTGTTGTGATTTAAAAGCTGCAATTTAGCTGTAATTAAAAGGAGAAACCATGTTACTAGATATCCAAGATAAAATAAACCAGCTACCTGATGCAAATGGTCGCTTTGGTCAGTTTGGTGGTAAATTTGTGCCTGAAACATTGATGCCTGCATTAAGCGAGTTAGAAGCGGCATTTCACAAGTATCGCAATGAGAATGATTTTCAAACTGAATTGCAAAGTCTTTTACGCGACTACGTAGGACGCGAGACTCCTCTTTACTTTGCTGAACGTTTAACTCAACACTACGCTCGACCTGATGGCTCTGGATTGCAAATTTATTTAAAGCGCGAGGACTTAAATCATACTGGCGCCCATAAAATTAATAATGCTTTGGGTCAAGTACTATTGGCTAAACGTATGGGTAAGCAGCGAATTATTGCTGAAACCGGAGCAGGGCAACATGGTGTGGCAACTGCGACAGTTTGCGCGCGTTTTGGTTTAGAGTGCGTCATTTATATGGGTGTTCACGACATGGAACGGCAAGCTCTCAATGTCTTTAGAATGCGGTTAATGGGTGCAGAAGTTAGACCTGTAGCAGCAGGAACGGGAACGCTTAAAGATGCTACTTCTGAAGCAATTCGTGATTGGGTGACAAATGTAGAAACAACACATTATATTCTTGGTTCTGTTGCAGGCCCTCATCCTTACCCAATGATAGTACGCGAGTTTCAAGCGATAATTGGCAAGGAAGCGCGCGTTCAGTGTCAAGAGAAATGGGGGGGATTACCAGATATATTACTTGCTTGTGTTGGTGGTGGTTCTAATGCTATTGGGCTTTTTCATGAGTTTGTGAATGAGCCATCTGTAAGTTTAATTGGTATCGAAGCAGCAGGTGAAGGAATTCATACCGATAAACATGCAGCTACTTTAACACTGGGACGTGTCGGTGTTTTGCATGGCGCCCGTAGTTATCTGTTACAGGATAATGATGGTCAGATTGTTGAAGCGCACTCTATTAGTGCTGGTTTAGATTATCCGGGTGTTGGACCAGAGCATAGTTACTTAAAGGAGTTGGGACGCGCGCAATACTACCCTATTACTGATGAAGAAGCATTAGATGCTTTAAAAAGGTTGTCGCAACTTGAAGGTATTATTCCTGCACTTGAGACATCTCATGCAATTGCTTTTTTAGAAAAGCTTGCGAAACAAGTTGTTGGTAGTCCACGTGTTGTTATTTGCTGTTCTGGACGTGGTGATAAGGATGTACAAACAGTTATGGGTTGTGGCACAGGCATCTTGCCTGTGCAGTAGTAAATTTGATTCTTTTACCACAGAGACACAGAGTACACGGAGAGAAGATTAGCAACGGATGATAAACGGATGTAACGGATAGATTGATTTTGTTAAATAACAATATATATTTGTCGCGAATAACTCATCCGTTGTATCCGTTGCAAGAGTATGCATAAATAATTTTTTTGGCTACTACTAAATAATTGGAAGAGTTGGTTTACGCGCTTTTACAAATACTTATCAGGTTTCTTTGAAACTTGGCGTAACTTTCGGTACTTAATAAATGAATTGGGTAAAAACAAATGCCTGCAAATCTCTTTGTTGAAAAATCTCAACACCTATCGTTGAATAGTTGTCTTGCATTATCTTTGTTATTTCTGAGTGCTTATCCAGTGAGTGCAGAAATAAGTGTTTCTTCTGACCCATCTGAGATGAATCAGGTAACAAATGTTAATCAACTTAGTGATGTTCAACCGACTGATTGGGCATTTCAAGCTTTACAGACGCTAGTAGAAAGGTATGGTTGTATTGCTGGATATCCTAATTCAACTTTTCGTGGGTCACGGGCAATGACTCGCTATGAGTTTGCAGCAGGTCTTAATGCTTGTTTAGATAGAATTAATGAACTAATAGCAACTTCAACTGCGAATGCAGTGACAAAAGAAGATTTGGCGACTTTGCAGAAATTACAGGAAAGTTTTACAGGTGAGTTAGCGACAATACGCGGTCGAGTCGATACTTTAGAAGTCAAAACAGCAGAACTCGAAACCAATCAGTTTTCTACAACTACTAAGCTGCAAGGTCAGGTGATAATTTCTGCTACCACTGGTGGTTTTAGTGGTGACAGAATAGTTGATGCAACAGGTCGGGCAATCACTCAACAACCCAATGCAACTGTAGTGTATCGAGCAGGGGTAGATTTAAATACTAGTTTTAGTGGAACTGACTTACTTAAGATTCGCATTGAGCAAGGAAGCGGTTTTAACGAAAATGGTCAACCTGTTGGTGGTAAAGATAATGCTGGTGGTTTACTAGAACCATTTTTTGGTAGTGCGCTTGATTACTCGATTAATCCTCCTACAAATAATATATTGGAAATATCAAGACTTTATTATTCTTTTGTTCCTACTAAAGACTTGAATGTTTCAGTCGGTCCAGTTATTCGTGCGGCTGATTACATGGACTTTAATAGTTATGCTAAACTCAGTTTTCGCGACTTTAGTACTCAAGCATTTTCAAATAACTATGTTCTGTTTCCAATTAATATTCCTAGTGGAGGAGCGGTAGTTGAGTGGAAACCTGGGGGAGGAGCATTTGCTGTACGAGGAGCTTATACAGCAGCAGAAGTCTCAAATCCAGGAAATACTGGAGCATTTGTTGGGACTGCACCATTCATCGGAGTTTTATATGCTGATGATTTTAGACCTGGTGTTGGAAATCCTCCTAGTCCCCCTAGTCCTCGTGGTTCGAGAGGTTTATTTGGAGATACTTATCAAGGTGTGGTGGAAGTCGAATATAACCCCTCGCGTGACTTTGCCGTGCGTCTGGAATATGCAGGTGGAGAGATATTTGACAGACGTTTTGATGCTATTGGCGCCAACGTTGAATTAACTCTTGGACAAATTGGTATTTTTGGACGTTACGGTTACGGTAGTTATACTGACACTGTTTTTGGTGATATTAAACCTAATTATTGGATGGCAGGTGTTGGTATACGAGACTTACTCGTACAAGGTGCTTTAGCAGGAGTTGCCGTAGGTCAACCATTTATTGCTAACGAAATTGGCAATTCTACTCAGACTAATTATGAAGCGTTTTATAATTACCCTTTTAGTAGAAATATTCAAGTTACACCCGCAATTCAAATTATAGAGAATGCTGGCAATCAGGGAAGTAATGGAACAATTTATTCTGGTTCACTCCGTACAGTCTTTTCTTTTTAGAAACCATAGAAACCTAGTTTCTACCCGTTCATTGTCGCAGACAAATATTCATTTTTATTACAATCTTGATAAAGAAGCCAGGTTTCTTTAATTTCACGAAAAATAAAATCCCCGTCACTTCTTGTGTGGCGGGGATTTTTTAGCTAGTAACTTTCAATTTATAAATGCGTTCCTTGAATTTTTGCGCCCTTTCTTCATTAGGAATTTCAGATACCAAAGTTTCTATTAATTGGTTTGGACTAGAATGGGGATGTTTTGCTAAAGCTTTTTCGACAAGAACACTAGCAATAGGTCCAATAAAACTAGTTAATTCTCGTCGGCAATTATTGAGAAACTCTGGATTACTGATTGCTGGACAATCTACTGTTGATTGCGAGTGGAATGAATTTTGCAGCTTTTGTATATTGGTTTTTTCTGGTAGTTTAACTCGATTTCTAAATTCATGCGCGCGTATACGGTTAGGTATTTCTGCTGATACTGAGTCAAGAAGTTCTTCTGCTGTTATATGTGGAGATTTTGCTAAAGCCTGTTTTATCAAAACACTAGCAAATGGTCCAATGAAACTTGTTAACTCTTGCTGGACATAATCTAAATATTCTGTGTTAAAAGAAACTGGTGCTTGGGTATCTAATTTTGTAGGCGCCTGATTTTGTGACTTCGATTCAAACAATTGTATTGGTCGTGGTTCACTAATAGTTACTTTACTATTAGTTACTTTACTATTAGTTACTTTACTAGGTGTGACATTACTAGGCGTGACATTAAGTTCAAGGATGAGTTCTTGGGCTGATTGGTAACGCTCGGTAGGCACTTCTGCTAACATTTTGTTTAGTGTGTTAGCAAAAGAAGTACTAATTTTAACATAAGACTGCCATTTCCATTCTAGCGAGTCATCTATTAAGAATTGTGGCATTCTCCCACTTAAAAGTACAATAGCACAAACAGCAAGTGCATAAATATCACTGCTAGGATAACATTTTCCTAAGCGTAACTGTTCGGGTGGAGAATAACCAAATTTTCCTACAACCGAACCATACAACGAAAAATTATTATTTGCAGGATTAGCAGATAAAAGCTGCGTGAATTTCTGCTTGACTACCCCAAAATCAATCAATACAGGTTGGGATTGATTTTGGGGAAGCATAATATTATCAAGCGAAATATCCCGGTGGATTATATTGAGGTTATGAATATAATCAAGTATGGGTAATATTTTTAACAGCCATTCTTTAACTTCGACCTCAGAAAAAGGTTTGCGTTTCTGAGTAAGACGCTCGTGTATAATTTGTGAGTAACTTTTACCGTTGATATATTCCTGTACGATAAATAATCGCTCCCCATCGGTTACCCAAGCTAAAAATTTGGGAATATGAGGATGTTCTATTTGGTATAAAACTTTTGCTTCTCTCTCGAATAATTCCCTAGATTTAAGTATAAGTTCAGCGTTTGTTGTTGCTGGTACAAACTCTTTTAATACACATTGTTCATCGAAACGCTGTGTATCAGTCGCTAAATAGGTTCGTCCGAACCCACCTTGTCCAAGAGTTCGATTTATTAGATAACGATTGTTGATTAGAGTTCCTGGCTTTATTTCTGTAATCATTGTTATTGTGTTTATTTAGTACATTTATTTATATGGTTTAAAACTCATAATTATGCATAGTAACAAGAATAACCCCCCGAACTTCGGGGGGCTAGATTTTTTGAAGCGATAGGGGAGGATTAATTCTACGCAATATCAAACATGAATGTTACCATGTCTTTGCGACCGAGTGAAAAGCAAAGACCAGGTTTTAACTTATACCAAACTCCTGGTAGTGTTGGGTATTTATTTATGAAAACACCGTTAGAACTTCTCAAATCTTGAATATAGTAATCATTCCCATCAAAACGTATTTGAGCGTGCATACGTGAGACAACGTGAGAATTTGGAAAATCAGAAGTATCAATATCCACAGGAATTTTACCATTGCGTTTACCGATAGTAATTACATCGAACTCTTCTGGTAGTTCAATTGTTTTATTGGTTTGCATGTGGATAAGTTGTGGAGTTGGGTGTTGTAAAATTGTCGGTGATGCTGTGGCTAGTTCTTCTTCTGGTACCGACAGATGTGGTGGTGGCGCCGACATATGTGGTGGCGCCGCTATATGTATAGTTTTTGCGGTAAAGCTAAATACTTTAGTAGTAAGGAAATAATTGAAGACAGCAAATGAAATTAGTGAAAAAACGGCGCTGCTGTAAAATACTGATTGTATTCCCCAATATTTGAATGCAAGACTTCCTAGAAATGGACCGAGTGTTTGACCCCATGATACAAGAGTTAAGTTTATTGCAGTAAATCCTCCACGAGATTCGGAATTCGCAAGTCCTGCTAGTAATGACTGTGAAGTAGGAAGCGACAGACCCTGTGCAACACCCAGCAGTAACATCGGAATAAATAGCAACCAAAAGTTAGAAACAAAGGGAAAAATAAGAAGCGCGCAGGCAAATACTAGAAACGAGAGTTTGATTAGTTTGATTTCAGAAATATTTTGCAGTAAACGTCCAAGTTGGGAAGCAACAACCGCGAGGGAAATTGACATACTAGCGAGAATTAAACCATTTTGTGCATCCGATGTTTGAAACTTTTGTGCGGCAAAAAATGGAATATAAGTTAAGCATAAGGTTTGCAGTAAAAATAATGACATCACTGCAAATAACAATCCAATTACCGGACGAGTGTTAATGCTTTTCCAAGTACTTTTTAAATAAGGTTTTAATTTGAACTTCTCAGTACGGTGTTGTCTTGGCAACTTTAGCATTACTATTGAGAATAGCGCTAGCGGCACGGCGAGCAAAGCAGCTAAAAATGTATACCGCCAGTTAAGCCCACCTAATACCCCACCAAGTAGAGGAAATATTGCCCCGCTAATACCAATTAAGCTAGCATTAAAAGCCATCGCCATACCTAGCGTTCTGCCACGGTAAAGGTCGCCGATAAGAGTGACTTGTAGCGGTTCTAAACTAGCGGCGCCAACACCTTGTAATAATCGCCATCCTAAATGATTTGTAAAGATAGATGTCAAACCACTGAAGGCACCGCCAGCAGCAAATAATAATAGTGAAGGAATTAAAATTACTTTTCTACCTACAATATCAGCTAATATTCCAATTATTGGAGTAATAATTGCACTGGGTAACTGAAAAAGAGTTGATATCCAAGAAGCTTGGTCGGCAGAAATATTAAAAGCATTTTGGATAGTAGGTAAAACTGGATTGTAAATTGTTCCCCCTAAAATCCCCATCAACGTAACAAAATTAATAATATAGAAGTTTTTATCAGTAAAGATGTTAGTGTTACTTTTTGGTATGCTTCTGGTAGTAGGTGGGTTCATAGTATTGATTTTAGATTTATTAATGGTTTGACATAATGTAGAGACCGAATATATTCGGTCTCTACAATTCACGTTTAATTCATGTTTAAGCTCGTGATAAAGCCATTCCTAACGCTTCTCCAGTTTGGCGCCCAACTACTCCGTCAGTAGTTAAGTTGTTGTCTTGCTGAAACTTTATAACAGCTTGTTCAGTATTAGCACCGAAATCACCGTCAATTGCTCCAACGTTATATCCTAATCTTGATAAATCTCCTTGTAGTCTTTGTACGTCTTGACCATTGGCGCCGCGTTGTAAGGTTGTTGGGTTCATGATTTATGACTCCTGTCATTAATTTTGTTGATATTTATTCATAGGGGTGGGATTTTGAGAGTATGCATCTCCTCATTCCCATTCCACTAATAATTGAGTAAAGCCACGAAATATAATCGTCGGAACATGCATGAATTCTTGATTTGGGCAAAGCCGTAAGTTCGGCAATCTCTGAGACATTTTAATTGACTCGTTGCTTGACTATTACTTTAATGCCCTTGTTGGGTTGTAAAGTAATTGTTGCTTCGGGAGTAATTGTCTGACCTGGAACGAGAGTTATTTCAAACTTTTGGGCAATTGTTGCTAGTAATAACACTGACTCCATTAGCGCAAAACTTTTGCCTATACAAATACGTGGCCCATCTCCAAATGGTATGTAAACACCTCTAGGAAGTTGTTTTTCTAAGTCGCTAGCCCAACGTTCTGGATTAAATACTTCTGGCTGTTTAAAGTAGCGATTACTACGATGCATTACCCATTGGCTCATAATGATTGTACAGCCAGCAGGTACATGATAATTGCCGATTTCACAGTCCCTAGTGGTTTCACTCACCATATTCCACACAACTGGGAAAAGCCGCATTGACTCTTTAATTACCATATTGGTGTAAGGCAAAGCAGAGAGGTCTGCAACTGTAGGAGAGCGATCGCCTAATACTTCTTTAAGCTCTTTTTGTAACTTAGTTTGTACTTCGGGGTGTTGGGATAAAAGCATCCATGTCCAAGCCAAGGTATTGGCGCTGGTTTCATGACCTGCAAAAATAAGGGTGGCAATTTCATCTCGCAATTGTTTATCGCTCATCTGACTGCCATCATCTTCATCCCGCGCTTGCATCATCATCGACAGCAAATCACCTGTATCTTCACCACTTGCACGTCGTTGGTTAATAATTTTGTAAATATGTTTGTCCATCTCCCCAACGGCATATTTGTAACGCAAATTTGATGGGGTAGGAAATTGCTCTGGGAGGGAAACTGGGGACTTCCGCCTTGCTAAAAACCACTCTGCTGCTATGCTCATCGCTTGTGCAACAGCATAAGCTTGATTATCTGTAACATCACTGCTGAATAAAGTCTTCATCACAATATTGAATGTGAGACGCATCATATCAGCGTTAATATCCCTTGTTTCTCCATCTTGCCAGGTAAGGAGCATTTTATTTGTGTAATCAACCATTACTTCTCCGTAACTCCCTATCCGCTTTTGATGGAACATCGGTTGGGCTAAACGTCTTTGACGAAACCAGGTTTCTCCTTCACTGACTAAAAGTCCTTGTCCAAGTAAAGCGTTAAGGTTTTTCAATGCTTGAGCTTTGCCGAATAACTCCCGATCTTTAAGGATTTGTTCAATATAATTAGGATTTGTTACAAAGATTGTTGGGCTGTTACCTAAACGAAGGGGAACAATGTCACCATATTGCTGGGCACATTGGGTCATAAAGCCAAGTGCGTCTTTACCAAACTCAATTACGTTACCCAAAATAAAATTTCCTTTGGGTCTTGGTAGGGTGAAAACATCTTGAATTTTGTTTAAGTTATTAGATAGAGTTTGTTTTGAATTTATCATCATTTTTTCCAAATAATTATAGTAAATGTAGAGACCGAATATCTTCGTTCTCTACAACACACTCTTTGGTTATTCTTGACAATCGATAGTGAATGGGTTGCCTTCTGTATCAACTCCTTCAGCAATTTTTACTCCTGGAGAAGGGCAACGAATTGGACTTAGCTTTAAACCGCGAAGCGTTAAAGTATGATGTGCGCTTTCAATATCACTAACGCTGAATGCAAGTTTTGGTCTATCTTTACCAATTTGCGTTTCTAAATTGCCATGCAATACTAAAGTGCATTCACCCGTAGAAAACTCTACCCATTGTTTATCTTTACGGTCATCTATACTGAGTTTGTTTTTTATCGTCAAACCCAATATATCCCGATAAAATTCTGTTTGTTTATCAATATCTCTAACATACAGAATCGTCTTTGTTAAGCCTTTAATCATGCTCATGGTATTATATTTTACTAATGTTGCTAGGGTTTTCTGTAACCAACTTTTAATTGTTTAGGTCCATGAAAAATGATATTATTTGCCCATTTAATATTGTCTTCTAGCAAATGCAATTCGGGTAAACGGTTAAGTAAAACATTTAAAGCAATTTGACCTTCTGCGCGCGCTAAAGAAGAACCCAGACAATAGTGAATACCACCACCAAAACCACAACTTTTAGTATCTTCACGCTGAATATCAAAGACTTCTGGATTTTTATAGCGCGCTGGGTCGCGGTTAGCAGAACCAAGCATAAGACCAACACTATCGCCACGCTTTATTTGTTGGCCACCAATTTCAATATCAGCATATGCCCAGCGTGTAATCATTTGGATAGGCGTATCGTAACGAATCATTTCTTCGATAGCATTAGGCATGTATTCAGGATGAGAACGCAATAGTTGTAATGCATTAGGGTTACGAAGTAATGCTAGTGTTCCTTTCGCTATTAAATTAACTGTGGTTTCATGTCCCGCTGTTAATAAGTGAGTACAGGTTGCAACAATTTCTTCATCGGTTAATTTATCTCCTTCGTCCGCAGCTTTGACTAAGTTAGAAATTAAATCATCTTGAGGATTAGCTCGTCGGTCTGTAATTATCGGCTTAAAGTAGTTGATAAACTCTTGACTGGCTTTTTCGGCATTTTCGTAAATTGCTGGTGGTGGTTTCAAACGCGATGCACTGGCATTTTGTAAAGCTAGTGCCCATTGACGAAATAATGGGTGGTCGTTGGGGTCGGCGCCAAGCATCATCGCGATTACCATTATCGGTAGTCGAAAAGCATATTCTTCAACTAAGTCCATTTCCCCACGTGCGTGGACATTATCTAATAAACTATCTGCGATTTGGTAAACACAAGGACGTAAGTTTTCAACAACTCTAGTAGTAAAAGCTTTACTAACTAGCGATTTTAAGCGTGTGTGGTCGGGTGGTTCACGGAAAACAATCCACTTACTGACCATCGTCAAGAAAGTCTTATACGCTGTCGGTACTGGTGTAGTTTCTGCATCTTCGCGTTTAATAAATTCCCTCCCAAATCTCTTGTCTTCCATAATTTTCATGACATCTTCGTAGCGGAAGACGTACCAGGCGCCTTGTAATTGCGGATTTGAGGATACCCCCCAATGCACTGGGTCTTGTTCTCGGTAGCGACGGTAATGAGTGTAAGGGTCTGAAATAAATTCTTGAACAAATGGGTTTAATCTTTCAATTGTTGAAGTAGACATTATCTATTACCTGGTGAGATTTTTTATCTTGAAAGTGGCGCCAATTCCACTGGATACTTTAATTTGGAGAGCATCTGTGTCATTTGCTCGTATCCGGAATTAAAAGTCTGTATCACAGATGGTCGGGATTCTAAACGTTTGACATAATTCGTCAAATTAGATAAATGCTCGTAGTTATAAACGATACGCAAATAGGCTAAAGTCGGAGCCGCAGCGCAATCAGAAGAAGAAAATTCATCTACAAGCCAGGTACGGGAAGCAAGTCGCTCATTAAGTAATCCTAGTGCAGTCTCCATTAAAGAGCGTGCTTTGATAACATTAGCGGCGCCTCGTGCTTCAATTGGACGTTGAGTGTCACTAAATAATGCTTCGCGTCCAGTATTGATATAAACATCAATAATTCGCTCTAGCATCCGTGTTTCTAAAGCTTTTTCTGAATTTTCAGGAATAAGCTGCGGGCAATTAGGGTAGGTTTTATCAAGGTATTCAATGATGGTGCTAGCTTCAAATAATACTGTTCCATCATTAGTAACTAAGGTAGGTACTTTGCCAAAAGGGTTAATATTTAAATAGTTTTGACGTACCTCTGGATCGAAAAGATTAACTTCAACTGGTGTAAAATTAATCTCTTTTTCATAAAGAGCAATCAGTACTCTTTGCGAATAGGATGAGGCTGGGGCATAGTAAAGCTTCATATCATGATCACTGCGTACTCTTTAATCATCTAGGGGTGAACAAAAAAATTTATGCAATGCTAGTGGTCTGTGTCAAAAGTTTTGGTTGGTAGGAAAATTGGCAACGGATGATGAACGGATGTAACGGATAAGTAATTTTAAATAACTGGACGAAAGTTTGTAGCAAATAAATCATCCGTTACATCCGTTGAATCCGTTGCTAATCAACCCACCAAAATTAATGACATAAACTACTAGGTTTATCGGTTTCCTGTTATTTTGTCGATTAATGCATTTACATCGTTTGGCAAAGCATCACCTCTCCACGCTACATGCCCATCAGGTCTGACTAATACAAAATTACGTTCATAAAGCTGGGCAATTTTTGTGTCATTTATTGTGTCATTTATATAGTGAATGTTGAGAGGGACATTTTTGTCTTGGCAAACTTGAGCAAATGTTTCAACTCCTTGCATGGCGCCAAAACACATTAATACAAATCCATGACCGAATAAATCAAGCGTAGATTTTCCAGGTTCTAACCAAGCATGAGGCGCCCGACAACCAGGGTAACTAGTTTGCTGCCATTCAAAAGGATTATCACTAGGAGGTGTACCATCTGGTTGAATAATTGGAGATTCATACCGGAAGCCAAAATGAACTCCTGGCGCCTCAAACTCGCGCTTAACTCCACTGCGCTCCATACCTTGAGCCATTTCAGCACGAATTTGGGCACCAACAGGAGAATCAGTCATTATTACTGGTGGAACTTCGCGCTTTTGGGTTCGTTGCAAGTTTTTATTTGCTTCTTCAAGATTACGTACAGCTATGGCACGTCTTTCTATTTCATAACTATCGAGTAAATTGGTGCCACCCCAACCTTTAAGAGTTGCGGCAAGTTTCCAACCTAAATCAACTGCATCACCAATACCTGTATTCATACCAAAACCACCAGAAGGTGATAGGGTGTGAGCAGAGTCACCAACAAAAAATATACGTCCATCTCGAAAACGGTCGGCAACTCTATGAGTAAGATGCCAAGGTTGATTAGAAACTATTTCAAATGGCGTATCAATAGATATAGCCG
Organism: Calothrix sp. PCC 7103; assembly: GCF_000331305.1. Classification (GTDB taxonomy): domain Bacteria; phylum Cyanobacteriota; class Cyanobacteriia; order Cyanobacteriales; family Nostocaceae; genus Dulcicalothrix. The sequence goes on from NZ_KB217478.1 coordinate 5,815,045, forward strand.
CGCGAATTGCTTCAGTAGCATCACGCACTTCACCATTTTCTTTTGGCTTCAGAATCAGGCGATATAAAGACTTTCCATCAACGGCGCGTAGTGGTTCTTGAATTATTGGGTTGACTAAAAAATACACCATTGCATGATGCTCACCCATTTGAGTTGCAAGCTCAGGTGCTTTGAAAACAACACTTTGAAATACCTGGGTATCGTGTAGTTTGGGAGCATCAATACCACATTTCTTACGTACCATACTACGGGCGCCGTCGCAAGCGACCATATATTGAGCATGAATTACATTTACTGTTCCTGTTTTAAGACATGTAACAGTAGCAGCAACATCTTCACCTGTTTGCTCAAAATCATCTAATTGACACAAAAAGCGTATTTGTCCATTGGGATATTCTCCCAAGAAATTTTGAAATACAGGTGCAAACCAGTTTTGCGGACATACTTGCTCAGTTTCTGGTGTGTACTCAGGAAGTACACGTTTTGCATAGGATGGAAAATGCGCGCGGTATATTTCGTGTCCACCAACAGAAGTTACCCAAGCAACATCTAAAGTGTGATTAACATCCCAACCGGCATCACGTATTTGCTGGGCAATACCCCAACGACGGCAAAACTCCATCGAACGCAGTCCAACTGTGCTAACTTTTGGGTCTGTTACTTCTCCATCGGTTTGTTCAATCAAGATACAATCTATACCTTGGTAGCGTAGTTCTGCTGCCATCGCTAAACCCACAGGGCCACCACCAATTATTAAGACATCTGTTTTGATATCGTTCATATGTTGTAAGTCCTAATGTAATAAAGATTGAGGAGATTTTGCTAAGTCATCAAAAAACTTGGTATAAAACTCAAACATTTCACACACCGTATTTGGCACAACTTCGTTTTCTCTGGCTTTATTGCTCAATGCTTCAAATCTGCGTGATATTGTTGTCATTGCTACTTCTGGCGCCGGAATATAAGCAGGTGTAGAAATTTCAAACGATGGTCCCGCAGTTCTACCACGTTTTCCTGAAGGCAAACTCATTAATAACTCACCCAAAGGACGCATCATACCTGTCATTACATCAATGCCAGCATTCATTAATTTGGAACGTCTTAAACTACCTGTTGGCATCAATCCAAAATGCTGTACCATTAGCTGCATCATCAGAAAATAAGTTTCGTTAAATATTTCCATGACTGCACGAGTTTCGGGTACTGTCACAACATTAGTGCTGTAATCTCGGTGGTATAGCGAAGGATTTCGTAATGCAGGGTAAGAAGGATTCCACGGTACTTGACGTCCTGTTTCTGGGTCAGACATTTGTTCTGATGCTAATGAGTCAGCCAAGCGACGGAATTTTTGATAGTGAGAACGCTCGAATGAAGGTGATTGTTTGTTGGCGCCTTCTCCTTGTTCAGTTATTAAGTCTACAGCAAAGAGTGCGCTGTTTAAATCATCGACTTGTAGCTGGTAATCTGGGTGTACTTTATTAAAATCATCGCGCATAAATAAACGATGTTCGCCACCAGTAGAACCTTTTTTAACAACAAATAAATCAGGAATATTTTGCAGTGCTTCGCGGATTTGGCGGTATAGTTCGCTTAAAGAGCCATAATTATGTAAGCGGTCAGCGGTGAAGTCTTTTGATACAGGTTCGTTGGCTAAATTTGCTTCTAAAAAGTCGGGCATTTCTAAATGCATAAACCGCTGTAAAGATGATGCATTCAATGGTTCGAGCGCAAAATCTACATCGATTGGAAAACGCGCGTTTAGTGTACTCCAATTAGGTACTGCTGGGTAGAAAGGTTCACCAATTGCCATCAATATATTATTGACCATCAAAAAGTGTATCATTTCCTCGCGAGAAACTTCAAGTAGCACTCCTCGCATCCCGTAATTATGTACTTCTTTTCCGTCACCGCAAGCTAATTGTAGTTGCTGAGGAGTCCATAAACCTCGACGTACATATTCTTCCCCAGTAACGTAATTAGGTACTGAATACCCTGCATAAATATATTGCAGCATCACGGTTACTTCCAATTCAGCAGCTTGTCGCAGTGCTGTTACTAATTCTTCACGAGTTTGAATACTGCGTTGAAGTTGTTTTGGTTCGCTTTCAACAGGTGGAACATAACCAATTCGCTGTTGATTTTGCAGGAATTTACGCAATAAATTTGTTTTTGGTTCAGACATATCACGACTAGGAGGCATATAATAAGTTTTATATTTATTTTTGGGGTCAGACATTTGCCACATTAAGCGCGCATAAGTTTCGACTTTGCACTGGTCGGCGAGACTAAAAACATCGACCTTCATAAATGAAAAGCTAAACTCATAGAATGCCAAGATGTGTTTGTAAATTAAGTTAAAATCTACAGCCTCATCAGGAATATCTTCTAAATACCAATCATCACCTAACACCCGCACGGCAAAGAAACCAGCACCTGCCCAAAAATTAAGATTATCGTCATTATCATAAGCAATTTCGGGGTAATCAACTAATTCATCGGGGTTGACGGTAAGTAAAACCTTTGCACTACCTGACTTGGCGCCACGTATTGTCACCCAACCACGTCCTTTTGAGTCAGTAGAAATTTTGCCCAAAGGAGCAAATTCTCCAATTTCGGCGCCAATACCAGGTTTAAAATGTACAATTGGCATCGACGAACACCACGGAAACTCGAAAGTTTTTCCAGCATTTTCTGCAAAGCTTTCAAACTCATATTTAAGTTGAGGAAAAGCTTTGGGATTATAAAACTGACGTAAGTAAACAGAAACTGGTGCAGGGCGCCCTCTAACAAAAGACCGCACTTCTAATTCAACGGCATGGTCTTCACCATGTTTCCAATTAGGATGTTCAATAAATAAACATCCATCATCTACCTGAAGATTGATTTCTTGTTCAGTAAGGACAATTTGCGGTTGTTTATCGGCGCCATATCCAACAATACATAACCCTTCGTCTTCTATCTCAGCAATTCCCGATTCAAATTGTACAGGAATATCTATAACTCCACTTGTCTTTCGATGCGCTTCAAGTTGATACGCTTGTTTTGGTATACGCGCAATTAATCTTTGACTGTTTATTGTACGCAATTCTAAATCGCCCAAATCAAGCTTAGAAGTAATTGGGTGAACTGGGCCTTTTTCAGGTTTGGCAGCACGTCCAACTCCAGGTACAGCCGTAATCATGTTTAAACTGACACCAGTATGAGTAACTTGAAGCGTCAAATTAGAAAGTGACTTTTGGGATTTACCAAGGTGACAAGGAGTTAGTAGGCGCCCGTGAGGATAAGTACGAAGTTCGTCTTTACACCACAAACCAATCGTTCCGTGCAATTCCCAAAAACTGGGTGAGTCAGGTTGAACTGGTGCGGACATATTACTAATGCTAAATTGCACCACCAACCCCAGCACATCATCACGGCTCATAGCTTGTTGTAACATTGATACCGTAGAAGATTGAGCGACATCACCCCACAAAAAATCTTCGCTCTCTTTAGGTATTGCAAACTGATAAACAGCAGCGCGTTGAAATTGTTTATTTAAACAGTGTTCAGGTAAATTATGTAAATGATTAAAATCTTGCCAGCGCGCTAACTGCATACCAGTGATGGGAGCAGAAACCATATACGGAACTTCATGCGAACCACCTTGTCTGCCAAAACTTAGCTGACCTAGCATAATTGTATCAGTCCAATTTGATGCAGGGTCACATTCAAAAAAGCGGGCGCGGTTAAAAGTTGTTTTCACATAATCATTATAATGACCCCATAAATCAACACTGCGTCCCACCACAGGGTCATTTTGGTCAACTTCTCCAAACGCGCGTTGAGTGCTAATTATTTGTGCTTCGATAGAAAAATGACCATTACCGCCAAAATTCCACCCAGTTGCCATACTAAAGGCGCCGTTTTCATCGTATTCTCCTTCAGAATTGAAGCGAGGACCCAAATTATAGAGATACTCATGGTATTTAGATGAAGGTAAACTGCTATCAACAGGTTTACCATTCATATAAACAGTGTTGCTACTGACATCAACATTTCCATACTTATGTCCAGTAGGAGCATGAATACGCGCGAAACCCTGGAAATGCAGACGGGGAAAATCTAAAATACTCATTTTAAGAAAATCACAATCTGGTTACATATATGGATAGGGGTCACAAATATAGTTTATGCATGAGACTCCTCTCTCTGTGTCTCTGTGTCTCTGTGTCTCTGTGTCTCTGTGTCTCTGTGGTAAAAAGAAGTACATGCCATTGCATAACCCCTTAATGTTAAGCAATATTAAGGCATATAAAGTTTATATTTTGGTTGGGCACAGTGCATAAACCAAAATTCCTGCTTGTAGAAACCAATAGTTCACCAATAAAAGAATTACAACTATGGGTTCGTTATCAAGCTTTAACAATAAAGATGCAGCCAAGATTAACTTTGACGGCAGATTCTTCTTAATCATTAGTATCACTTTAATAGCTACAAGCGGAGTCTTTAGCATTAATCCAATCATACCAAATATTGCCCAAAGCCTAAATATTCCTACCGAGCAAATAGGAATGATAATGACAAGCTTTTTAGTACCAACTACATTTGGTTGTTTTATATTTGGAGCATTAGCAGACCGTATTGGAACAAAAAAAATACTAATTCCTTCGCTAATATTATTTGGACTTGCTGGAATATTATGCGCGTCAGCTAATAGTTTTCGTAGCTTACTAGAATGGCGCTTTTTATCTGGTATTGGCGCCGCTAGTTTAGAAGCATTAGAACTGACATTAATCAGTGACTTATACAGTGGTAAAATGCTAACAAGTGCAATGGGTATTAACTCAGCAATGATTGGAGTTGCCGCAACAATTTATCCGATAATAGGCGGAATGCTGGCTGAATTTAGTTGGCGCTATGTATTCTTACTATCAGCATTAGCTTTTCCAGTAGCCTTCTTAATTGCAACAAAGCTTAAGCTAGCAAACAAGTCTCAGACAAATGAAAATATTAATTTAAAATTCTACTTTCAAACCACTTGGAAAAACGTTAAAAACCCTCAAGTCTTAGGATTACTATTCACAGTCTTTTCCATGTTCATTATAGAATTAGGCGCCTGCTACATCTTCCTTCCAATGTACATGCAAACATCTCTTGGCGCTTCGAGTGCAGAAATTGGCATTCTTCTTGCATCTGAGTCAATAGCTTTTGCCCTAGTAGCTTCTCAACTCGGTTTATTAACTCGTTGGTTAAATGAAAAAACTCTTATCAGCTTAGGCTTTGTAATCTGTGCAATTGCGCTATTAATCATCCCAACAATTCACAGTATTTGGTTAATATTAATTCCCTGCTTTCTATTTGGTATATCACAAGCCTTATCCTTACCACCATTACAATCAATGTTAGCAGAAAAAGCACCCGAAGGCTACCGAGGCGGATTTATGGCACTGAATGTAACAGTTCAATCATTTGGAAGAGCATTAGGACCACTGTTTTCAGGTATTACATTTGGTTTTGTGGGAATACAAGGAGTATTCTATGCAAATGCAGCACTCGCCATTATCACAATTGTAATCCTCAACTTACTATTCACTCGCAAACACAAAACTTACAAACATTCCAAAATATAAAATGTTAAAGCAATACTCAAAAAAATCAAATTATCTATCTTGTATATCTTGTGGAACGGCTGTCCCCAGCCGTTTTTTATTTAGAATTTTTACTGTATTTATCTATTATTCCATATCGGGAGGTAAGAGGAATGAACCACAAAGGCACTAAGGACACAAAGGAAGAATTATTAATATATAAGATTTCTCAATCATTCCTAAATTCCCGTATTGTAGAGACCGGAATACATCCGGTCTCTAAATTTACTCATCAATCCACCAATCGCGTAAATTAGCGATAGCGTCTTCTTTATATTTAGCTTCAACTTCAATCCAAGGCGCCTCTCGGTACACTTCAGGCATAGAATTAATTAAATCACTGTGCTTTCTATCTTTAAACGCTTCTTCTCCGTTAGAAATATGTACTAATTGCCAATCTGGATTTTCCCAAGTTTCACGCGCAGCATAAAACATTTCTGCAACACTAGGGTGATCATAAGACTCTAAATTTTCATGACATATATGGTGGTGTGCATCAAATACCATTGGCACCCCAGTACGTTGACACACTTCTAATATTTCACTGCTGCTATAAGCGTGTTCGTCGTTTTCAAATGTCAATCTGTTTTTTATATTGTCAGGTAGCTGCGAAACTACACTAACTAAATTATCTGTACGCTGAGATTTTCCACCGTGAATATTCATTAATGCCCAAGGTGACTGCGGTAAACCCATTAAATCAAAAGTGCGTGCGTGTCCTGTTAATATTTTGATGCTTGATTCAACAATTAACGGTGAATCTGAGCTTAACACAACAAATTGGTCGGGATGTAACACGACTCTTACACCCAATTTTGTAGCTTTTTGTCCAACCCGCGCTAAATCGGCGCCCATATTCTCTAATATAGTGGCACCAATATTATCTTCCCAGTCACTAAGTGGGAATAACCCTGAAGACATACGATAAAGTTTTATCCCACGCTTATGACAATACTCTAATGCAATATGTAGGCGCCGTAAATTTTCGCGGTAAAGCTCTTCAAGAGTACGTGCTTTTAAATTTTCTGTTAACTGTAAATACCGTGTGCGCGTAATTGTCTTAAAACGTACATCTTTGGAGAACGTAATACAAACCAATCCTAATTGTGGCGTAATATCCTTACGTCTCGCCTCCTGTCTCGGAATTTTGATTTGAGTTGCTGTCATAATCAGTTTCTGTGATTGAGTGGCGCCGTTCAATTCTACTTTTACAAACTCAGGCGCCGCACAATCAGTATCTAAAGACATAACCTATAGAAACCCGGTTTCTTAAGATTTGTTACGTAAATTGTTACATTGGTAACACCAACTCAGAATACCAGTGATTACAATGGCATCAAAAAGTACGACCTGGGTGCAGTATACAAATGAATCCGCTTGTGGGTTTTCGGATGGCTATAAAGGTCAAAAGTCTTATGCAGCCTAGATAAATTGCTTTGGCGCCTATTTGAGCTAGCAACAAACTATCCCAAAGGCATAGCTGGGAATAAATCCACATGTACCTGGGGGTAGTGATGTCAAGTAAGTAAAATATTTATTAATATATATATATACTTTGCAACAAAAGTATTGATTTATGTTAAGGAGATTAATTTTATCAATTGAGTCTAAATGGTGCGATTTTGCCAACTTATACGAAAAAATAGGAAATTATGAATAATCAGCAATCAAGCGACTCGAATGAATTTGTCGGAAATCTTAAGAATGGGATATGGCTTTTTGGTGTATCGTCTTGGGTGTTCGGCATAACCGATAGAAGCATCGCTTCATTTTCCGATGGGTATTTATCTGCATTAGACTTAACGCAGTTGTTCACAGCAGCAACTTTCTTCGTCGCGTGGATATTTTTAAAGCCAGTATCGAAAATTTAGAGGCGCCAACACGTTTATGGTCACGGAGGATGCTTTCGTTTAATATTTTTCGCCAAAATATTACAAGCCTGGTTTCACCCTGAAAACCAGGCTTTGTAATACCAGCGTTAGTTACAAGCGTTAATATTGTCTATCTAAGGTTATATATTATAGTGGTTCTATAACAACTCAGGAATCCCACTGCGGTAATGAGCTACTGCATAAATCCGAACTGCTCCAAAAAAGAAAACACAGGAAAACCTCTGTATTGTCAAACTTGTGGTTCCGAACTGCTATTGCACGGACGCTATCGAGTAATGCGTAAACTTGGTGCTGGAGGTTTTGGGATGACTTACGAAGTTGATGACTCAGGTACATTCAAAGTTTTAAAAGTCCTTACAAATAATTTACCAAAAGCCATAGAACTATTTGAACAAGAAAGTTTGGTATTGAGTCGTTTACAACATCCCGGTATTCCCAAAGTCGAGTCAGATGGATACTTTAAATATTTGTCCAGAGATAGCTCAATACCTCTCTACTGTCTAGTGATGGAAAAAATTGAGGGAGTGAACCTGGATGAGTATATGCGACTTGAAAGGAGTTACCAACCTATTGCCGAACTTACAGCAATTAATTGGTTAAAACAACTTATTCAAATTTTGCACCAAGTCCATAATCAACAATATTTCCATCGTGACATTAAACCAGCAAATATCATGGTGCGACATAATGGACAATTAGCTTTAATAGATTTTGGGACTGCCAGGGAAGTTACACAAACATTCATGCAAAAACTTGCTGGGCAAGAGGTAACAGGTATTGTTTCTCTAGGTTATACTCCTCCCGAACAAATGAACGGTAAAGCAGTTCCACAGTCTGACTTTTATGCTTTAGGACGTACATTTATATTTCTGCTCACAGGTAAATCTCCAAATTCTTTTCCCGAAGACCCTAGAACCGGTGAATTAATTTGGCGAAATTACGCTCCCCATGTGTCACAACAGTTTGGCAACCTAATTGATTATTTAGTGGCGCCGTTCCCAGGAAATCGACCCAAAGACACATATCACATTTTAGATTGCCTTACATCTCTAGAAAAAGGTTCAAATGCATACGAACCAAATTACCAAAAGGCACCTGATAATGACAAACTAATTTATGCTGCGATTTGGAGACGTACAATAGCTTACTTAATTGATTATGTAATTATAATAATTGTTGGAATGATAATTGGTGGAATTTTAGGGTCAATATTAGTCAATTTATTTCCTTCGATGGCAACGTTACCAAATTCTGCAAAAGCAACGACTGGGCCAGTTACAGATGCAGTTGTTGGGGGATTTTTCACTTCTAGTTTTGGTTTATTTGGACTACTTATAGTTTTTATTGGCACCCCTATACCAGTAGCAAGATTTACAAGTATTGTGGTATTCATTTTGCAATGGTTATATTATGTGTTTTTGGAAAGCTCAAGCAAACAGGCAACATTCGGGAAAATACCTCTAGGAATTATTGTAACAAATGCTAACGGCAAACCTCTTAGTTTCGCTGAAGCAAATATTAGATATTGGAGCAAAAACGTTTCAGGTTTAATTTTATGTATTGGTTATATAGTTGCTGTTTTCACAAAAAAGAAACAAGCTCTCCATGACATAATAGCCAAAAGTATAATTATAAAAAAGTAGTTTGGATGAAGGCTTTGCGTAAGCCAACATTAGTACGCACATCATATTGGGCTTCCGTCATAGTTTTTTATATATCCCAACGCGCTTAGTTAACAATAGCACAAAACAACTACTTTCTCTAAGTTCATATCATAATTTACAAAAACTAAAAATTATGTAGATTTTTGAAGATTGGCGCCGTTTGTTAAGATACGTCGTGACTGTTACGGCGCCAGATCCGATGACATATTTTTAGACGTTTGAGATGCTTACGTAATCATGATTTAGAATAGTTGTATTAATTGCATGTTTTTACACAAGTATTACCGATGAAGGCTGTTACAAAAATTTTCCAAAATAGTGGTTTGAGTATTGTACTACTCGGCGCCTCTCTACTGAGTAATTATACTTTGGTTGCTGTAGCCCAGGATGCTGTGTCAAGTCAGCAGCAGGTAGAAGAAGTTGCACAGCGCTTGGAAGGGATAATGGATACTTCGGCACGAGCGCGGGTAAATCCCAAAGCTGCAAATGTTAGGATGACTGCTTGCCGTATTAGTTTAAATGATAATGCTCAAGCAACAAACAAATCTAATAACCCAATATTTTTATATCAAGAGCAAGCGTTATCAAGCGAACTGAACAAACCTTATCGGCAACGCTTTCTAGAAATATCTTCAGTAAATAACGGTCGAACCGTGCGGTCATTATCTTACAAACCAGCTAATGTACAATCTGTTATTAACCTCTGCAACAAACCAGTTTCTGAACGAGTAGTTACATCAACTGACCTTGGTAAACCAGTTTGTAGCGTTTATCTTACACGTTCAGGAGAAAACTATATTGGTGTAACACCAAATGGAGGTTGCCCCGCTAACGTTCGAGGCGCCGTAAAAATCACAAATACAGTTGTGTTAAGAAAGACAGGAATGAATACTTGGGATAGAGGCTTTGATGCTAACGGGAAACAAGTTTGGGGCGCCAAAGCAGAATCATACGAATTCCGTAAAATCACCCAATAAAACCAAAATCTTGTAATACATCTTATAAAGCATCTTGTGGGATGGGCATCCTTGCCCGTCCCTTATCTATATTTTTTAACAAACAAAGTATATTTACCGACTTAAAAGATAAAAACTTTAAATTTTTGATTTTACTTATATTTCAGATTGACGATAACACAAATATTATGCCAGTTTGTAGAAGTAATATAACTGGAATTTAACCTTCCTTATGACGGGGAATTTTCAATCTTTAATATAGGAAAAATCATAAAATGCTACGTCAAATTATTTCATCAAACATTGTAGTTGCAGGTTTAATGCTTACCACATTACCAGCAATAGCAAGCTCGAACGTTAATAAAACATCATCTTCACCAACCTCAACACTACTCGTACAAGTCAATCAAGAAGCACTCTACAAAGTAGGCAACGCATTAGAAAGAGCAGCAAACGCAATGCTCGCAACCCAAACTGCAAAAAGTACACAACAAGTGCAACTGCATTTTGATACAGCATTAGCAGCAATGGAAGAATCAGCAAGTTTATTAGAAAAAGCTGGTGTTCCAGAAGGCGCCAAAGCAATGAACCGCGCGCTTGCATCATTACAAGCTGCGGTCAATGCTGATTCTGATGCTGAGGCAGACGAATTAATCAAAGAAGCAGGTAAAGCTTTAGATGATGTAATCGCAGCAGTGGAAAAAGCAGCTAATTAGTAATGAGTGCTGAGTAAAGAATTTTCTTTCCTACTCAGCACTCAGCACTTTCTACTCAACACTTTTCTATTAGATATTTTGCGTCCGACAGAGAAGGCAACTGGTACTAATGTGTGAACTAAATCAATCATTTCTTCTAAAGACAGTGCTTGTTGTGCATCGGAAACTGATTTTTCTGGGACTGGATGACACTCTATTATTAATCCATCGGCGCCACATGCAATTGCCGCACGTGATAATGGTGCTATTAGTTCGCGTCTGCCAGCAGCGTGTGATGGGTCTACGATAACTGGTAGATGTGTAATTTGTTTGAGTGCTGCTACGGCGCCTAAGTCTAATACGTTACGAGTATAGTTATCGAAACTGCGAATACCACGTTCGCACAGTACAACATCAGAATTGCCGTGACTTAAAATATATTCTGCGGCCATGACAAACTCTTCAATTGTGGCAGCTAAACCGCGTTTAAGTAGAATTGGTTTACCCGAAGACCCAAGTTCTTTGAGTAAATCAAAGTTTTGCATATTGCGACTGCCTACTTGCAGCATATCAGCATAAGCAGCTATGGCTTCGATTTGTGAAATCGCCATTACTTCTGTGACTACAGGTAGATTATATTTGTCTCTTACTTCTGCTAGCACTTCCAACCCAGTTTCACCCATACCTTGAAATGCGTAAGGAGATGTGCGGGGTTTGAAAACTCCACCACGTAATGCTTTTACAGGGGAATTATGGAGTTTTTCTGCTACGGTTTCCATTTGTTCGTAACTTTCTACCGCACATGGACCACCAATAATAATTATTTCTTCGGCGCCGAAGGTAACATTATCAGAGATTTGGACTAAAGATTGTTCTTGGTTTGATTTAGCTGCGAGTTTAGCGTTATTCATTGCTAGATATTGTTTTGAGGTTTGAAAGTGAAAAAAAACCCGGAGTGTTAATACTCCGGGCAAAAGTTTGTCGTCATGACGCGCCTATTGCTCCGGAGGATATCCGAACCAAAAATAAAATCCGTAAAACCAGCTTGTAAGGTATGTCATGACTAACAAATTAATAGAAGTAAAAAAAAACAAAAACCGCAGAACATGTAGTCTGCGGTTCACTGGGTGATTTCCATGTGGAAACATAATTCACTCCCAGTGAACCACCCGACGCCAAAAATAAAAATAGCTAGTTGTATGTATCATTGATTAGATTGGTGGAAAAACTTATAATAATCCTATAGTTTACAATTTAACAGGGTATAACACCAAAGTCAATATATGAGCATCATTAAAAAAAATAGTGTTTATTCTGTAAAGTACGGCTTAGTGAAGTAAAGCTTTATAGATAATAGGTAGTAGTCAATCGGCAACCACCAGGGTAAGCAAGATATGTTCATAGCATCGATTGAGTGGAAAGCGCGGCGCCTATTAACCATCCATTGCACAACGTTATCGACGCATCGACTTATATATGAAGCCCAGTTCCAAACTTTTATCAACATCATTTAACTATCACGGTGCTTATCCCTGTCCGGTTTGTCGTGTGGGTAAAATTACTCATATGCCCATGATGGAGGCAATGTCTTGTGATTTTTGTCAGCAAATCTTCACTGTTAATATAGAACAACAGCAACTAAAAATGCCCTCGCGACAACCTCCTTTAGTTTGGCGTTGGAATGGTTTCAATTGGACAGAAGCTCAACTAGAAGGAGTTGAATTTGGCTGGGGTTATGTTTTTGCAGCACTTGCCTTTATATTTTTACCAACAGGACTAATAGGTATAGTTGCTTACAATTTCCCCCCATCGCCAGAGGCTCCGTTAAGCTGGGTACCTTATATTTGGACTGCGTTGACTTTTATATCGCACTTTACAATCATTTTATGGTTGTTCATTGAGATATATCAAGTACCGATTCGAGCTTATTTGCGAGCTATACGCGAGCGTTTGCTGATTCGGTAAATAAAAATTGAGGATTCTGAGTCCGGGAATAGAGGATTACAAAATGTATATTCTCTAGTCCTGATTCAGAATTCTAGGTGCAAAGCAAAAATTAAAAAATACTGTATTTGTGATGCCCTGAACAAATTGGTCAAAAGATTTACTCCTGATTTCAGCAGATAAGGGGCTAAATCACTCATAATTAAAATGGTAAAAATAAAACTGACTTATGCGAGAACTGGAGCGATACTACCGAATTTTAGAATTGGAGCCAGGAGCTACTCTTGATGAAGTTAACCAGGCTTACAAGGATTTGGCTTTTGTATGGCATCCAGACCGCATCCCGTTGGATAATCAACGTTTAAGAGAAAAAGCTGAGAGAAAGCTTCAAGACATTAACGAAGCGCGCGAGAAGTTACGCTCGTACAAATCACGCTTTAACGTTAATCGCACATCCTCGCAAACAACGTACAGGCAATCATCCAGACCTGTATCACAACCGCCACCAAAGTCAACTAGATATACCTCACAATCAGCTTCACAATCAAGAACACACCAGCCTGCACCAGAACCTAAACCATACGAACCTGCACCGGAACCCAAATCAGAAGCGGCACCAGAACCCAAATCAGAAGCAGCGCCAAAATCTCCATCGCCAAGCCAAACAACTTACAGACCTGCATCTTCAACCACACCAAAACCCACACCCCAGCCAAGTTATCAAGAACAAACATATCAATCCAATTATCAACCACCCAAGCAGCATCCAGACTTAAGCGGCAAAGATTACAGTAACGCCAACTTAAGTAACCGTGATTTCTCCGGTCGAAACTTGAGTTACGCAAATCTTAGCGGCGCCAATCTAAGCGACACATTTATGCACAAAGTAAATTTACGTGGTGCAAATCTATCTGAAGCTAATTTATTTCGGGCAAATTTACTATTAGCCGATTTACGAGAAGCCAATTTACAGTCAGCTAACTTAATAGGTGCCGACTTAAGCGGTGCTGATTTACGAGGTGCCGACTTCCGCAATGCCAGAGTCATGATAGGCGATAGAGTTCAAGTCAAACTCATCGGCGCCATGTTAAGCGGCGCCATCATGCCCGACGGTTCCGTACATGATTAACGTAGAGACGTGATTTATCACGTCTCCATCCATTACGTCCCTACCAATAATGTGAGAAACTTAACAATGGTTTACAATCACTTTGATTATGAATGTTGCAATTATTGGATGTGGTTATGTCGGTACAGCAGTTGCTAAATGTTGGCAGCAGAAAATGACGCTGGTTTTAACAGCGACGACTACCACACTCCCAAGAGTTTCAGAACTACAAACTTTTGCCCAAAAAGTATTTGTTTTAGAAGCAAGTGACCGCGCAGAATTAGAAAAAGTTGTACACGGTCAAGATTGTGTATTGTTAACTGTTGCACCTAGACGCGGTAATTCTTATCAAGATACTTATTTACAAACTGCCGAAACAGTCGCACAAGTCTTAAAAAAAGCTCCAGTCAAACAATTAATATATACGAGTACTTGTTCAGTATACGGTAATCAAAACGGTAATTTAGTTGATGAAACAACACCTTTGGCGCCAACTAGTGAAAGTCAGCAAGTACTCTGTGACACCGAACAAGTATTACTTACTGAATTAAAAGATAAATTACATGTTTGTATATTTCGTCTTGGTGGAATTTATGGGCCAGGACGCGAACTAGTCAAAATCTACAGTAGAGCAGCAGGACAAACTCGTCCTGGAGATGGAAGCGAACCAGCTAACTGGATACATTTGGATGATATTGTTGGCGCCATTGAGTTTGCGCGTCACTATCACCTTCAGGGAATTTATAATTTAGTTGACGATGCTTATTTATTGAATCGCGAAGTAATTGAGCGTGTATGTGAGACGAATAATTTACCCAAAGTGACATGGGATACCTCACAACCGTCCAACAAAAACTACAACGCCAAAATCTCAAATCAAAAAATCAAAGCCGCAGGTTACAAGTTAATTCATCCAGAGATGATTTTTTAATTATGCTAACTCAAGATACTTCCACACAGACACAATATTACACCTGGCTTTCTTATCGCTGTGCTTACGAGGTGTACAATCCTAGTAATACACCCAATGGCGCCCCTTTATTATTGATTCATCCCATTGGGGTAGGTTTATCACGCCAATTTTGGCAGCGTTTTTGCCAAGAGTTTTACAATCAAGGTCATCAAAACCAGATTTATAATCCTGATTTAATTGGGTGTGGTGACAGCGATATGCCCGCAGTACCATCTACACCTGACTTTGAAGCACAACAGTTACAATTCTTTATTCAAAATACCATTCAAAATGTAATCCAGAAACCTGTAATTTTAGTTGTACAAGGCGCCTTATTTCCTGTAGCCGTTGAATTATACGAGAAAATACCCGATTTAATTGCGGGAATGGTATTATCTGGGCCTCCCACATGGTCACTAATTAGTAAAGATAGACCTAAGTGGCGCCAAAATTTAGCATGGTCAATATTTAGCTCACCATTTGGAAATTTATTCTATCGTTACGCGCGTACCGAGAAGTTTTTAAGCAACTTTTCAACTAAAAGACTATTTGCATCTGGAGATAAAGTTGATAGCGAGTGGCTAAATACTTTACAGAAAGGCGCCTCTAATATGGCATCTCGCTATGCTGTATTCTCATTCTTAGCAGGATTTTGGCGCCAGGACTATCGTAGTCGAGTGGCAGCAATTCAAAAACCCGTACTTGTAATTATGGGTGAAGTAGCATCGAGTATAGCCAAAGAAGGAGAACAAGAAAAAGCAAACGAACGTTTAGCCGAGTACTTAGCATGTTTACCTCAAGCACAAGGTGTTAAAATTCCAGGAAGAAATGTTCTGCCATATGAGTCAACAGCAGAATTTGTAAAAGCAATGTCATCATTTGTTAAATCTATTTAAAAGTATGGTGGGCATTGCCCACCATACAGTTACTTATCTTTTTGCTTATTCAAATAATAATGCCACAGAATCCTTGTTGCTATTGCACGCCACGGGCGCCATTTTTCAGCAATAACTTCTAGTTGTTGTGGTGTTGGACGTGTAGGTAAATCTTTTAATTTTTGATAAGCAAGAATCACTCCTAAGTCAGATGCAGGAAAAGCATCAGGACGCTGTAACGACATCATTAAATATATATCTACAGTCCAATTACCAATACCTTTAATTTTTGTAAGTTCCGCGCGTAAAATAGCCTCATCACCCAATTCAAGGTTATCTAAGTCAAGTGAGTTACTAGCTATTGCAGCAGCTAAAGCGCGGGTATAAACAATCTTTTGGCGACTTAAACCTGCTGACTGTAACTGCAAATCATCAAACGTAATAAAATGTTCTGGCGTGAAAGGGTTAACTAAAAGTTCTAACTTCTTAAATATTGCATTAGCCGAAGCAACAGAAACTTGTTGTCCTAAAATAATTCGTATAAGCCCAATAAAACCCTTTTCCCGTATCCAGTTTGGTGGATATCCATAGGTTTGAATAATTTCTGCTAAATCATTATCACGACTCACAAGTTCTTGTATACCTAGTGCAATCGTTTCTTCTGTAAGGGGTTGCAGTATTAACATTATGTTTTTATTTATACGTGAATACTCTTGCTATAATCAAAGGTAATTCTATGATAGGAAAGTAGTAACATTTGTCCTATCGCTTTCAATATTATTATTACGCAAATGCAAGTCACAGAAAAGAGGTACTATACGGTAGAGGAATACTTAGCTTTGGAGGAAAAAGCCGACTCCAGAAGCGAGTACATAGATGGAGAGATTATTCCAATGGCAGGTGGAAGTGACAATCACAACCAAATAGCATTAAACTTTAGCACTGAATTAAATTTTGCCTTTAAAAGACAAAATTACAAAGTTTACATAAACGATATGCGTCTTTGGCTACCAAAGAAACGTATTTATACATACCCTGATGTAATGGTTATCGCAGGTGAACCAGAATTTTTGGAGAATCGTAAAGATACAATTACCAATCCAAAAGTAATCATTGAAGTTTTGCCAAAACTTACTGAGAAGAATCAGAGAAAAACTAAATTTCAGGCTTATTGCACAATACCATCTTTTGAAGAGTATTTATTGATTGAACAGGATGAAATTAATATATTGCATTATTCAAAAATAGATGATAAGCATTGGTCAATACAAGAATACGATCATGAGGATGAAAAAATTTCTTTAGTGACTGTCCCGTTTGAAATTACGTTGCAAGATTTATACAATAAAGTAAAGTTTGATACAAATGAATTAGAGGAAGAGGAAAAAAAGTCTGACGAAGGCGCCATCGAATAAGTATCAAGATAATATTAAGTTTTCAAACTTGAATCAAGTACTGACTGGGGAAGGGTTATTGTGCAAAAATTTATAACAATAACTTCTGCGGCATCAAGGTAATGATTGGATAGGTCGAGTAAATTATGTCAAACGAAAATAATCTTGAAAAGCGTTTAGCAACTTTAGAACAGATAGTTGCTGATATACAACGTCAAATAGCTGGTTCTTCAAATTGTAAGAATTGGTTAGAGAAGGTCGGTTGTTGCACAGTTCGTATGCCTGTGCTACATGTAATTATTGAAATCTTCTAAAGGCGCCTCGAAATCATCTGATATAGTAATTAAGTTTTTGCGATTGCAAATAATGGGAAACCCCTCACTACGTGAAGCTTCTTACTATTGGTCTGTGTCAAAAGTTTTGGTGAGTTCTATCTTCTTAATTCTTTCTTTGCGCCCTTTGCGTTCTTTGCGGTTCGTTTTTTCTACTCCCCAAAATAAATGATATGAACCAATATTGGTTTGTGTCAAAAGTTTTGGTGAGTTATTTTTACCTCTTTCTTTGTATTCTTTGTGTCTTTGTGGTTCATTCCTCTCTCCGTGTACTCTGTGTCTCTGTGGTAAAAACTATATCAGTCTTATGGAGAGGATGCCTATGCTGCAACACTCCAAAATTAATGAAATTAACCACTATACTCAAAATTTTAGATTCTTCGCTACGCTCAGAATGACAATTTATATCTTATCTAAACTTTTGAAACATCCTCTAATATTTAGATTTTGTAATTTTTTATGTAAATTTTTGATTGCACAGGCAGGGATGCCTGTGCTACATGAGTGTTAGAAGTTCTCGAAGTTGGTGATTGCGTTTTTCATTTTGTCGATGACTTCTGTTACTGCTACGCTTCCTAGTTCTCCGGATGCGCGTGTGCGGATACTTAGGGTGTTAGTTTCTACTTCTTTGGCGCCTACAACTGCCATTACTGGTATTTTTTGTTTTTCGGCGTTGCGAATTATTTTACCTAGTCTGTCTCCACTGATATCTACTTCTGCACGGATACCTACAGCGCGCATTTTGGCAGCAACTTCTTTGGCGTAATCTAGGAATTGTTCGCTAACTGGTAGTAAACGTGCTTGCTCTGGCGCCAACCATAATGGAAAGTCACCTGCGTATTCTTCAATTAAAATACCAATTAATCGTTCTAATGAACCAAATGGCGCCCGGTGTATCATAATTGGACGTTTACGTGAACCGTCTTCGGCGACATATTCTAAGTCGAAGCGTTCGGGTAAGTTGTAGTCTACTTGTACCGTTCCAAGTTGCCATTCTCTTTCTAATGCGTCTTGGAAGATAAAGTCTAATTTGGGGCCGTAGAAGGCAGCTTCTCCTATACCTAAAAAGTGATCCATTCCCAAATGTTCAACTGCGCGACGAATTGCACCCTCAGCTTTTTCCCATGCTTCGTCTGAACCAATGTATTTATCGCTTTCTGGGTCGCGGAAACTTAAGCGTGCTTTAAAGTTCTTTAGTTGCAAACTTTTGAACACTGACAATATTAAATCAACGACGTTGAGAAATTCAGAGTCGAGTTGTTCGGGTGTTACAAATAAGTGCGAGTCATCAACTGTAAATCCGCGCACACGTGTTAAACCACCTAATTCTCCAGATTGTTCGTAGCGGTATACTGTACCAAACTCGGCGAGACGCATTGGTAACTCACGGTATGAACGTAGTTCGCTGCTATATATCTGGATGTGGAAAGGACAGTTCATTGGTTTCATCACAAAACCTAATTCATGTGCTTTCGCTTCTTCATCCTCTGCCATTAGAGGAAACATGTCTTCTTTGTACTTCTGCCAGTGTCCCGAAGTTTTAAATAAATCTACTTTGGCAATGTGAGGAGTAACAACAGGCAAATAACCGCGTTTAATTTGTTCTTGTTGGAGATAATTTTCTAAAAGACTCCGTAATAAAGTACCTTTGGGTGTCCACAATGGTAGCCCAGGACCTACTAAGTCAGAGAATATAAATAACCCTAACTCTTTGCCTAGTTTTCGGTGGTCACGACGTAGTGCTTCTTCTTTACGTCGCTTGTATTCTTCTAGCTGTTCGGGTGTTTCCCATGCGGTGCCATATATACGCTGTAATTGTGCCTTGGTTTCGTCGCCACGCCAATAGGCGCCTGCTAAAGTTTCAAGTTCAATTGCTTTCGGATTTAACTCACCTGTATTCTCAACGTGAGGTCCCGCACACAAATCCCACCATTGGTCACCCACATGGTAAATTGTTATCGGTTCTTGTTTGATGTCCGCTAGTATTTCTAACTTGTAAGGTTCGTTAATTGCCTTGATTCGACGTTCCGCTTCTTCTCGACTAACTTCTTCGCGCGTTACTGGCAGTTTACGGTTGATAATCTTTATCATTTCTTTGTAGATGGATTTTAAATCCTTCTCAGCAAAGGGTTCTGGACTATCAAAATCGTAGTAAAAACCATTTTCAATCCAAGGTCCAATCGTAACTTGCGCCTTGGGAAACAGCTTTTGTACTGCCATTGCCATGACGTGGGAAGTCGTGTGGCGAATTTTCTTTAAGCTTTCCGACTCGCTTGTACGGGGTAAACTAATTTTTTCGACGGATGAAGGCTCTGATTGCTCTGGCTGATTATTATCTAGTTGTGTTGCGTTTGGCGACATCGGCTGTTTTACCTTTGGCTTAATTCTTTAATTACTTGTATTTGAACTTGCGCTTAATATTGTAAAAAAATAGTTCCTATAGTAACATGGCTTTTTTGATTATTCCGGCGCCGGAACGTTTGCGTGCCTCAAGAACAACTTAAGCCATGTGGAGGATGATTTCAACAATATTAAGTCAACAAACTCTAACCTATAGATACCGCTACGGCGCGATATATTCTCTCACGCTTTCTTAATAAAATATTTATATTCCGTTCATCTTTACACAAAGATACCTCCTCTGACACATTGACTTACTACTTAATTAGTACTTAAATGAAAAAACTAAATCAATTTGCTTTATCATTACCTGTAATGGTAATTTTAATATTCCAAGCGCAAAATTAATTTTGGTATTGGACTTGTTACAAATATGATTTTTGCACTCCAGACGGCGCCGAAGAACATAGGTCTGCATCTATGTTAGCGATAGAGTTGGACTAAGGTAAAAAGTCATGTTTTTGTATCATTCCTGTACACATTGACAGTAAACGGTTTGTGTTCCCTATCTAGTTAAAGTTTTACAGGAAATTAATCAAATCGACTATAATGAGAATTGTAGCCCTTGCTACAAAATGCCAGGTGTGAGAAGTATCTTATGATTCTAGAGTGTTAAGAATCGTTAAAAAAGTTAATATTAATAAGAAAGTTAGAAGTATGCTTCTCATTTATGCGGGACTCAAATCTACCAGAACCGGAATTACTAAAGTCAGTTTTACAGCCCTTATTGGAAGATTTCCAGTACTGGTTTGCCCGTGCCTTGCACTTGCTTGAAACTGAGCGGATTGATTTTATGAGTACACAGCAGCAGTCAGACTTGCTATTGCGAGTAAAGACCGCGCAAGAACAGGTTAACACGGCGAAGATGATGTTTAGCGCGACCTCTGGACAAGTTGGAATCGATATGGAAGCCTTAATGCCTTGGCATCAGCTTGTTACCGAATGTTGGAATGTGGCTATGAAGCATCGCGCTTAACGCGAAGTGTAGGAAGTACAGCTATATTACTTTACAATTACAAAGAAATGATTTAACCAGTTTATCTTCAGATTAAAGTATATTATGCTACTTAGTATCAAGAAAAGATAAGAGTGTAGCCCAATATTTAGCTAAGTAAGTTTTCTTTGCCCTTGTTTTGATTTAATTGCATTTAAATTTCTATATCAAGTAGAAATTGCAAATTCTGTATCGATTTATAAACCCTTTAATAACACGCTGCCTTGGAGGAAACCCCTATGTTACACCTTATTTACATTCTTGCTTTTACAGCTCTCGCGATTATTGCTGTTGCAAATTTGATTCGTAACTTAATTATGTTTAGTTTTGATAGAGAGCGAACATATACAACAAGACCACAAGGTGGTAACTACGGTTACACAGCAAGAAAGCAATTTGTGCCTCATCCAGAATTATTGGATAGTTCTGGCAATTTAATTAAAGAACCTTTATTAGTAATGCGTTCTATTAACGTTGAAGACGCTCGTCAGCAGTTGGATGCAATATTTGAAGCATCACCTGGACACAAAAGTGACGTTCAAGAAGAAAAGTAACGAGTGCGCTGGTGCGCTCGTGGTAAGAAGAATTTTACTCAGCACGAGCGTACTTTCTACTCAGCACTCTTTAGGCTTCAATGACGACACGTAAGTTGCCGCGCTTTTTAGCTACACGGCAAGCTGTAGTGTTACCTGAACGCTCAAATTCTAGGTCGAGAATAGTAGGTCCTACACGTAAGTTGT
The DNA here is from genome assembly GCF_000331305.1 of Calothrix sp. PCC 7103. GTDB lineage: Bacteria > Cyanobacteriota > Cyanobacteriia > Cyanobacteriales > Nostocaceae > Dulcicalothrix. The sequence goes on from NZ_KB217478.1 coordinate 5,836,618, forward strand.
GTATAGAAAGGTGAGTAATTGATTCGGGTAAAGCTGGGTCAATTACTCTAAGGCAGTTGTTTGGTGCATCTGGAACAAGATTGACAATCATTTGTATTAGTTGGAAGACGCTACCAGTTGCCCATGCTTGTGGTGAACACGCTACAGGATATAGCACTGGAGCGTTATCTCCATCACGTTCGTATCCACAAAGTAGTTCAGGTGGACGTTGGTATGGTTGAACGCTGGTCATGTCAACTAATCCCTGAAAAACTTCGAGTGCTTGGTCTATTAAACCGAGGGAACGTAACCCCATAGCAATCATTGAGTTGTCATGAGGCCATACTGAACCAATATGGTATCCCATTGGATTATATGCAGGTGATAAGCTGCTCAAGGTACGAATACCCCAACCGTTATACATGTCCGGCGCCCGTAATCTTTCGGCAACGCTGTAAGCTTTTTCGGGAGTAAATATACCGAGTTGCAAACAGTGACCTGGGTTAGAAGTAATACTATCTACATGTTTCCCATCACCATCTAAAGCAAGCGCACAGAAATCTTGGTCTTCCATCCAAAAATCACGGTTAAAACGCATTTTGAGACTACGCGCTTCATCAGTCCAACGGTCTGCTAAATCTAAACGCTTCTTCATTCGGGCAATTTCAGCCAGACGTAATTTAGCAGCATAAACATACGCTTGCACTTCACACAGTGCAATTGAACCATATGCTAGTTCACCCTTACGGTTAACTATACAATCACCAGAATCTTTCCAACCTTGGTTTGCTAAACCTAGTCTTGACCTACGGTGATAGCTTAAATAACCTGTTTGTTTCATATTGCGGTCAATCCATTCCATCCCGGAAAGGGCATTATTCCACAAATTTTCTAGGGTTTCTCCGTCATGTGTCCAAGCATAGTACTCAGCGTACAGCATTAACCATAATGGAGTCGCATCGACTGTACCGTAATAAGGTGTATGAGGTACTTCTTTACAGCGTGCTAATTCTCCAAATCGTAATTCGTGGAGAATTTTTCCTGGTTCTTCTTCGCGCCACTCGTCTTCGAGTTTACCTTGGTATATAGCTAATAAAGTAAGAGTTTCCTTCGCAATTTCAGGATTTAACATCAAGGTTTGCGAAGCAGTGATTATTGAGTCGCGTCCAAACAGCGTGGAAAACCAAGGTACTCCAGCAGATACAGTTTTATGCTTACCAAATGACTGTCGTAGCAAATACATATCCTGTTCCGCACGCTCGATAACTCGGTTGAATATACCTTTATCAGCGCGAATCCGGGTTATTTGCTGTACCCAGTTTTGCTCTTCCATTACTTCAGCAGCTTTCGCCTGACCTAATGTTACAGGCGCACTGACAATTGAACTCGACTTATTATTTGTAACAGGTCTAGCACGATAACCTATTTTTTGCTTTTCATGCGGCGCCAACTCAAAGCGCCAAAGTGCAGTATAACCTTTAAAATAATCTGGCTGACGGTGCTGGAACTTAATCCGCGACTCCATTATTATTCCATCTAAACCCTGATAAGCAAGGAATAAAGACTTTTCGGTTACTTCGTCTGAATTATGATGATGTTCATGCTCTTCTTCTGATGGCACCTCAAGATGAGATACCCCTTCAGCTAAACGCAATAAGCGACCGCGTTTTTCTCTACCATGTCCACGCACTTCAAATAAATCGGCAAAATCACCGTCAAAACTAAGACTAAGTTCAAAACTAATCGTTGTAGTACTGTAATTGGATACTTCTATTTCTTCAAATAACGCGCCATTCAACACAAGCTCACGACGAATACCAATCGTATCAGGTCGTAAACGCTCATCAATACGCGGATTAGTACATAAAACAGATAATGCAAACCCTTTATCAGCAGTACTGCTTAGTAAAACAGGCGAGTATCCGTCAATTTGTAACTCTAAGCGACTTAAAAAGCGTGTATCAGAACAAAATAATCCCATACTTGGGTTGCTGTCACCAAGACCGCACCCAGAAATATTACCTAAAGTATCTGTAACTAAAAATAAATCGTCATCTTTAATAGTTAATGTAGGCTGTGGGCGCGAGCTAGCCACACAAGGCCATTCAGGAATAGGGATTTGGTCAGCGGGGACAAAAGCTTTTCCGTCCAGCAAAATTTTTTCCGGTGCGATTAAGGTATCCGGTGTCATGCTCCAATTTCCAGGTGATAACAGGTCTTGTTTCTTCGTCAAAAAAGCGTCAACAGGAAAAAAGGCGCCTTTTTTCAGTTCAATTCGTTATTGCCGTGTTGCCGTAGAACCGCAAACAGCACCGTTGTCCATATCTATACCAAGCATTTTGGTATAAAACTTACACAATAAACGCAACGAGTCGCTTTGTTAACTTATGTAAATCTTTTAGAAATTTTATAGATTATAACGTCAGATAGTATGTCAAAGAGATAAAAATGTGTTGATTTCCGTATAATTAAATGTAAATTTCAAGACACAAATCAACCGAAAACATTATTACAGCTTTAAAGCATAAATGGTGCCTGATATCAAATTTTTTCTATTTGATTAAATTATATATATTAAAAAACGTCTATAATTGTTCAACAAGAACAAAATAGTTCAAAAAACTGCTTAAAAGACGATTTTTGATTCGTTAAATCAAGCAAACACAACATTATGTATATAAGTTTTACTAATCATTTGGGCAACGGATGCAACGGATGTAATGGATGTAATGAATAAACTATCCGTTACATCTATTATATCCGTTGCCTAAAGCATAACCATTGAATAAGCGCGTTCATACTCCGATGCCATAGATTCAACACTAAAGCGGTTAACAACATACTCGCGACAAGTTTGACGGTCAAGCTTCATAGCATTTTTGACCATTTCAATCATGGCTTCAAGAGAGTGACACACGTAACCAGTTTTATCGTGAGCAATAACTTCAGGTACAGACCCCAGACCCATAGCAACAACAGGTGTACCAGTTGCCATTGACTCAATCATCACTAAACCAAATGGTTCTCGCCAATTAATAGGGAATAAAGTTACAGATGCTCCCGATAGAAGTTTCACCTTTTCTTCGTGAGAGACTTCACCCAAAAACTGAATTTGCTCACCATCTATGAGTGGTTCAACTTGCTCAGTGTAAAAATCTTTGTCTACAACGTCAATTTTACCTGCCATTTTTAAGGGTAAGCCAGTTGCGCGGGCAATTTTGATGGCTTCGACGGGGCCTTTTTCTGGCGATATGCGTCCAACAAAAGCTAGATAAGGTGGTTGTACGGGTTCTGAGTTAAAAGCGTAGACGCTTGTGTCGATACCGTTATAGACAGTGTGAATGTAATTTAAGCCCAAACGTGGTTCGCGCTGCGAAAAGCTAATACTAATGAACTTTTGCCAAGCAAAGCGACGGTATATTTTCTCATTTTCTGGAGAAAAGGCGCCGTGGAGTGTGTGAACAGTAGGAGTTTTGACGAAACTGCTGTAAGAAAGAGCTTGGTAGCCAAAGTGAGAGTGAATAACATCAAAATGATGCGCGTGTTGGAAAACATCAGCGAGGAGCATATGCTCATAAATACCCGGTTCCTTGATATTCGGGTCAAGTCGTAGCGCTTGTGGGTGTACTGTTCTAAGTTTTGCTGCTGTTATTGAATCTCCTGAAGCAAATAATGTGACGTCATGACCACGTCGAACTAATTCGTCGGTTAATAACTTAACAATTAGTTCAATACCACCATAACCTTTAGGAGGTACACGTTCCCATAAAGGAGCAACAATCGCAATTTTCATGTTTCACCGCAAGCAGGTAAAGGAAAATGCCTACTACTGTTGAATATGCAAGACATGATGTTGAAGCAAGAGAGTATATAAATACTGACTTTTCTTCAAGGCATAGGGAAATGATTTACCTGCTGTTTTTAAAGTTATTTTCAAACTCATTTCCTCCATCAAAGTCTTTGCTGACAATGACTCAACTACTTATGACGATAAAGTTACACGTGCAAAAACATCTGAAATAAATAGTTTATAATTCAATTTCTTTTACATGATTTTGTAATTATATTTTTTTAACAAAGTTATATTACATTAATTTGTCAAACATCGCAATATCTGTATATTGAATTGTAAATATAGCAATTTAATTTGTTTTTTACGTATTATTATTGAGTTAAAATTGTGTTTTTATATACTAATAAATTTAATAAAAAATTAACTGTATGAAAATACGATGTGTTTTGATTATCACTTAAGACGTTGAATCTGAGTTAAGACAGGTAAGTATGAATTGATTACGAATCTAAACTTATGTTAAGGTTTGTTTTAAGGATAGTCATGCCTTTGGAGTGGTGTTTGGTATATTATAAACAAGGGAGTGTCGGGAAAAATAGGGAATTCAAATACTGAGAATATTATTAATACTTTTTTAATATTGCTAATTATATTACTTGAGTGATGGCGCCAAGTTGTCATTATTAGGGTAGATAAAATTTAACTGATGTGCGAATATATAGAGGAAAGTAACCATGTATAATAAGAAAAACTGATATCTATAGAGAGGAATCTAAAACTTTCGGCTTCGGCTTTGCTAATCTTTACATATCGCAACCATGTGTTTGGTTTAGAAGACCGTTGTAATTTGTACAATGCAGCTGAGAGATGGTTTTTTGTCCAGATTGTTGCTCGAGACACGCATGAGCATTTCGACTTCGGTACTGAGCGATTTGCTACAGACCTTACCCTACCTACGACCACAACTGTATTTTAAGGCTTCGCTAACAGCCCTCTCCCATGCGATGGAAGACCAAGTATTGGCGGCAACTCTCGCTTCCCCACTGGTGATAGCCAGTTTTCAGCGCGAGCGTTTTTATCGCCAAGAGGCACATCGATATGAGCGACTAGCACAACGAAGTGACCAAGTATATGTTTTGGCTGCCCCGGAAACTGATTTTACTAGCAGTTCCGAGTATTACGAAAAAGTAGCTTTTGAACCAGAAGATGCCCTAAGTAAAGAATGGCATCTAATTGTCATCGCTCACAACTACGCCACTTGTTTGGTTTGTCGAGAGTTTTCACGTTCAACCAGCCGACATGATAGTCAAGATGAGGAAGACCTGCGCGAATTAAGTCCAAGCTTAGATATGGACACAGCGCGAAGGTTTGAGGGAATCTGGACATCGGAGCGAGGTGTTAGCCTAAAAGCTGCTGATTTGCTATTAACGCGCATTCAAACTTACCGACCGGAGCTAACCAAAAAAATTAACTTAGCTCGGCGCCAATTTGGTATTGGTAAGTACAAAGATGTTAGTAAGTCTGTTAAAACAAACGAGTATGCCTGTGATATAGACACAGACCCGTTTGTACAGCGCTTAGTAACTTATTTGCAGGCGAGTCAATACAAATTGCATAAAGCTTACCGTTCAATTGCGGCCCAAGCACGAAAAGAGCGTTTAGTCAACTCAATTACAACAACAATTAGGCGTTCATTAAACCCACAAGAAGTACTTCATGCAGCAGCGCAAGAACTAGGACAAATATTAGGCGCCTGTCGGTGTTTAATTTATCGCGCGCAGGTGACTGACTTGGGCGCGACAATCGAGCATGAGTTTATTCGTGCGGGGGTAACATCGGTAAAAGGACAAACTTGGCAGCTAGACAACAACCCCTTATTTGCGGAAGTTGTAAAGCATTCAGAAGGGGTGTGTGTCGCCGATACGATGAATGACAGTCGTACATCAACATCAAGCGTAGTATGGAAACATGTAGAGAAACTGGGAATTCGTTCTTGGTTACTTGAACCTGTTTATTATCAAGGACGATTGTTGGGGATTGTTGAGTTACACTACTGTGGAAATTCGCCACACATTTGGCACACAGGCGAAATAGATTTAGTTAAAGCAATCGCAACTCAAATAGGCGCCGCATTAATTCAAGCCGAGTCGTTTGCCAACCTTGAAGACCTCAACACTCAACTTGAAGCACTCGACCGTACCCGTAGTAATTTGATTGCCATTACTGGACACGAGCTTCGCACCCCACTTTCAACAATTCAAGTTTGTTTAGAAAGCCTTGCTTCGGAACCTGATATGCCCTTGGAATTGCAGCAAGTAATGCTCAACACAGCTCTATCAGATTCTGAGCGAATGCGAAAGCTCGTGCAAGATTTCTTAACACTATCGAATCTTGAAAGTGGTCGAGTTGAATGGCATCCAGAATCATTGATATTACAGGAATGTATCGATTTAGCCCTGAGTCGAGTACGTGCCCGTACAGCAATTGAAAATCTGCCGCAAATCACCACCGACATCGCCGATAATTTGCCCTTAGTGTTGGCAGATGGAGATTGGCTAGTAGAAGTTTTTGCAAAGCTGATGGACAACGCTTGTAAATTCACTCCACCCGACGGAAAAATCACAATTATTGGGCGCCTTAACAGCGAGCAAATGGTCGAAGTAACAATCGCCGACACAGGTAGAGGAATCGAGCCAAATCGTCTCGAAATTGTATTCGACCGTTTCTACCAAGAAGAAGGCGCCTTAAGAAGAACAGCAGGAGGAACAGGACTAGGATTAGCAATTTGTCGTCAAATTGTCAACGGCTGGGGAGGAGATATATGGGCACAATCAACAGGAAAAAACCAAGGAAGCGAATTCCACTTTACTGTACCCACCGTTACGAAAAGTAAAGAATCAGTAATAAAAAGTTAAAAGTGCTGAGTGAGTTGTGCTGAGTTTGGAGTAAAAAACACTCAGCACTCAATACTCAGCACTTTCCACTTCTAAAAAAGTGTTACAGACTATGAAATAATCGCAATATTGTCTACCGGGCAATGTTAGGATGCCGTAAAAACTATGAAGTGAAAACCTTATGGCAGAAACACTTTCTGGACAAGCTCCTTTATTCGGTGGCTCCACTGGCGGCTTGCTTACAAAAGCAGTCGAGGAAGAAAAATACGCAATCACCTGGACTAGCCCCAAAGAGCAAGTTTTTGAAATGCCCACTGGTGGCGCCGCTAAAATGCGTCAAGGTGATAACCTGTTGTATTTAGCTCGTAAAGAATACGGCATCGCACTCGGTGGTCAGCTTCGGAAATTTAAAATCACAAACTACCAAATTTACCGGATTCTTCCAGGCGGTGAAACTACAAAGATTCACCCAGCAGATGGTGTATTCCCCGAAAAAGTCAACCAAGGACGTGAAAAAGTACGTTACGTTGACCGTAGGATTGGCGAAAACCCCAGCCCTGCTCAACTCAAGTTCAGCGGTAAGTATACTTACGACGCATAACTAATTTAAAGTTATGAGTTAGGAGTGAGGAATTAGGAGTTACAAGTCTTAATTCTTAACTCCTAACTCATAACTCTTAACTCCTAACTCTTTTCTATGATTTTTCCCGACTTCTCGCAATTTACTGAATTAGCTAATCTTGGTAATTTTGTTCCGGTATATCAAGAATGGGTAGCAGACCTAGATACGCCTGTTTCAGCTTGGTATAAGGTATGTGCTGGACAACCTTATAGTTTTTTGTTGGAATCAGTTGAAGGTGGTGAGAAAGTCGGACGTTATAGTTTACTTGGTTGTAACCCCTTATGGGTATTAGAAGCGCGTGGAGAACAAACAACGCAAACGCATCGTGACGATTCACAAGTAGTATTCAATGGCGACCCATTTGAAGCATTAGCAAACTGTTTGGCACCATATCATCCAGTTAAGTTACAAGAGTTACCACCGGGAATAGGTGGTTTATTTGGATTTTGGGGTTATGAATTAATCAAGTGGATAGAACCACGAGTACCAGTTCATACTCAAGATGAGCGTAATATACCTGATGGGTTGTGGATGCAGGTAGACAATTTACTCATATTTGACCAAGTTAAACGTAAAATTTGGGTAGTAGCATATGCAGATTTACGTAACAGTGATGTTAAGGAAGCTTACAACAAAGCCGTAGAATGTGTTACGCAAATGGTGGATAAATTATCATCACCGCTTCAGCCAGCCAAAACTATTTTAGAATGGACACCACCTGCAACTCTTGCGCCTCGTTTAAACGAAACCGAAGAGTATCAAAGTAACTTTAGTAAAGAAGAATTTTGTCGCAGCGTCGAAAAAGCCAAAGAATACATCAAAGCAGGCGATATATTTCAAGTAGTAATTTCCCAGCGTCTAACAACCGAATATAGCGGAGACCCCTTTTCACTTTACCGCTCACTACGTCAAATAAACCCATCACCATACATGGCCTTCTTTAACTTCCAAGACTGGCAAATAATAGGTTCCAGTCCAGAAGTCATGGTCAAAGCCGAAAAAGATGCCGACGGTAACAACATAGCAACACTGCGTCCAATAGCAGGCACAAGAAAACGCGGTAAAACCCCAAAAGAAGACGACGCATTAGCAAAAGACTTATTACAAGACCCTAAAGAAATTGCCGAACACGTCATGTTAGTAGACCTAGGCAGAAACGACTTAGGTCGAGCATGTGAAAGTGGCAGCGTCTGCGTAGATGAATTAATGGTTATAGAGCGATACTCCCACGTTATGCACATCGTCAGTAACGTAATAGGTAAACTGGCGCCATCAAAAACAGCATGGGACTTAATGAAAGCTTGTTTTCCCGCAGGAACAGTAAGCGGGGCGCCAAAAATTCGAGCAATGGAAATAATCAACGAACTAGAACCATCTCGCCGGGGAGTATACTCAGGTGTATATGGATACTACGACTTTGAAGGACAATTAAATACAGCCATAGCCATCCGTACAATGGTAGCGCGCGCAGGTAAAGTAAGTGTACAAGCAGGCGCCGGACTAGTAGCAGACTCAGAACCAGAAAAAGAATATGAAGAAACCCTAAATAAAGCACGCGGGTTGTTGGAAGCAATAAGGTGTTTAAGAGTTTTGTAGCACAGGCATCCCTGCCTGTGCATTCGTATATCTTTTTTTACCAGAGAGACACTGGCAACGGATGATGAACGGATGTAACGGATAGTTGATTTTATATATACTGCAAAAGGCTAAAATGTGAACTTATGTCATGCTGAGGTACGAAGCATCTAACAGATTGTCATGCTGAGGTACGAAGCATCTAACATTGTCATGCTGAGGTACGTTAACGCAGTTTTCCGTGATATACTTAACACGGGTAAGAAATGTCATTCTGAGCGTAGCGTAATGCGTAAACGCAGTTTTCCCGGAGGGTAGCATTTGCCGAAGGCTAGAATCTCTAAGATGCTTCACTGCACTACGTTTCGTTCAGCATGACAAAGTTTATATTCTACCCATTAGCAGTATAATATAAAGCGCTCAAAAACTTGCTATTCAAAATTTACCGCAGAGACATAGTAGAGACCGGATTAATTCGGTCAGTACAGAATAAGAGGAGACGTTAGGACTTTAATCTTCCTGCTGTTGACACACGTAGACATTTATACCAAGTATTATCTCCTTTCCAAATATGGAAAGTGTCGTATTTATCATCTTTCATATACTGATATCGCATCCAATGATAGTCATCTCTTGCTTGTAAAAATATAGCAGCTTTAACTTTAATATCGTCTTGCCAAGTATTGTTATCACTTCTCCACACTTGAAAGCAATGATGATTTACGCTATCGAGTTTACAATAACGCATCCAGTGTTTATCGTCTCTGCCTTTTAGCATCAAAGCTTTGCAAGCAATAATTGAGCCATTCTCAATTCCTGCTTTTATTTCATTAATCGCTTGTTTAGTTGTTTTTTGAGAATCTTGTAATTGTTTAGATTGTTCATTGATTTGCTGTTTGATTGCCTTAAATTCATCATTAGTTGTTTGCTGAGAATCTTGTAGTTGTTTAGATTGTTCTTTAATTTGTTGTTTAATTGCCTTGAATTCGTTCTTAGTTTTTTCTAAGTCTACTTTCGTAACTCTTAATTCTGTGGTAACTTCTTCTAAATTCGATTTAGTTTTTTCTAAATCAGACTCCAATTTTGCATAATTATGCTTCAATTCTCTTATTTCCTCTAATTGCACTTGAAGCTCTTCCTGAGTACGTCTAAATTCCTCTATTGCTTTTTCAAAATAGCCCAGTGGAGTTTTCCAATTACTTGTATTCATGAGATTATTGTTAATTAATGTTTAATGTAATATAGCTTAGATGCTTGTTAATAGTTTTTTTTCGGTTTGAGGTAGCTCGAATGAAATATCTGAACTAGAATTTTGGACAGTACGGTGCCAAAAATCACAAAGTACTCCATATTTTGTCCAGTCTTGAATTGCTCTTCGTTTTAATTCGGGTGCATTTCTAACTAAAGATGTCATCCTTGCAGCATTAAGTTGTAACTGTCCATAAATTTTTAATACTTCATCAACAGAAATATTTTCATTTAATTTACTCAACTCATAACACTCGCTTAATTCGTAAAGTTCAATGTCAGATAAAGCGGTGCCTGGTTTCATGCCAAGCTTCAGTAACTGTCTACATTTATCAAAAGGATTTGGTAACGTATGAAAGAAATTCTTTTTGAATTCGTTGCGAACTAATTCAATATTACCTTCTATCACATCATCCATATTACGAATAAGCTTATCAACTAAAAAATCAGCATCTTGAAATATCTTTTCTTCTAAACTATTAAAGTTATTATCAAGCTTATTAATGATTTGGTTAATGTCGTTAACTACCTTGTCCTCTAAACTACTTACTTTCATAAGGGTATTATTCACAACTTTCTCGATTGAGTATACACCCTGCATGATTGTTAAAGATATTTGATTAATTCTATTTTCAGCAAACGAATCAGCCGTTCCTAGCAAACTCTGTAAATCTTTAATTGTATCTAAACGTATATTGTTTATTTGATTTATATTTTTATTAAGTTTTTTATCAGTCTTATTGAGTAAATTTTCAATATCTGATACGGTCTTATATTCAAGTTTTTCTAAATTATTTAAAGCTTGCTCAACTCTTCGCCTAGCTATATAATCTAATTTATCTGCTAAAGGAAAAAGCTTTTCGTCAAATAATTTACTCAACTCTTTACGATTTGTTTTAGCAAAATAGTCAGAATTGTCTCTTAGAGAACGCTCTATATTTTTTGTGAAACCCCCAAATATATTTCCTAGCATTTAAAATTATCCTGATGCAAAAAAACATTTTGTCAAAAATAACACCTAAATTTGAACGTGTCGAGCGTATATTCACTGATGAGTACGCGCTTTTTAAATGACTTTAAGCTTACTGTCCGTTTCCGTTCGTCGGCGCCTAGGATTTTAGTAGCGAGTTATCTCATATTCGGTAAATCGCTGCACACCATGAAATGGAAATAGCATTCCACCCAGATTGGCAATACCAAATAAAATTAGAGCTTTTCCAATTGTCTCCTAGCAATCAATATATTCTAGCAACTCATTCATACGAGCTTTGCCAAGCTTTAACACCTGCACATGTTAAAGAAATTTAGCCAAAGCTTTTAAAACAAAAAGCGAAAAATTAGTCTAAAAATTAATTTTTATTAAAAACTATATATCAAATTTTTGAATAATTATAAAAGATTGTGGTGATAGGCGCCATTGTTTACTTCCATTATACAAAATTCATCCTTTAGATAGATGTAAAAAATAAATAAATAAGTATGTAATTCGATATGTAGAGTTAAAAATACATAATGCCCTATCTCAAGAACGAGCATAAACAAAATGCAAGTAGTCATGCTGTAGTAATTGGTAGCAGTATAACGGGCTTGCTAACTGCACGAATATTGGTAGAACATTTTGATTTTATAACTATTGTAGAACGTGACGAGCTTCCAGAATTGCCTGAATATCGTCAAGGAGTCCCCCAAGCACATCACGTTCATATACTTTTGACACAAGGGCAACGTATTTTAGAGCAACTGTTTCCAGGAATAAAAGCCGAATTAGAGTCTTCTGGCGCCCCTAGTGTCGATTGGGTTCGTGATTTGATAACATTGAATATGTGTGGATGGGTATCACGTACATCTTCACAATTGATTACTTATACTTGTAGCCGAGTTTTTCTAGAGTGGCTAATACGGCAAAGATTAAGTAATTACCAAAACTTAGAGTTTGTAACGTCTACCTTGTTCACAGGACTACTCGTAAATACGAATAATCAAGTATCTGGAATAAAATTACATTGTAAAAATAGCGCTCTCGACACAGAACTAACAGCTGATTTAGTCGTTGACGCTAGTGGACGGAACTCGCAGTTACCCAAGTTTTTAGAAGAAATTGGCTACCAGGCGCCCAAAACAACGATTATTAATTCTTTTTTAGGATACAGTACATGCTGGTATGAAGTTCCAGATGAGTTTTGCGCTTCTTGGAAAGCACTGTTAGTAGCGGCAAAACCACCTGACAGCTTGCGTGGTGGAATTTTATACCCTGTAGAAGCGAATCGTTGGGCAATTACACTGGCTGGTATGTCCAAAGATTATCCACCTACAGATGCTGATGGTTTTTTAGAATTTGCCCGAAGTTTACGCAGTCCAATAATTTACGATGCCATCAAAAACGCAAAACCTATATCCCCAGTATATGGTTATCGACGCACAGAAAATTGCTGGCGCCATTACGAAAAACTTTCACGTCTTCCAGATGGTGTAGTCGCAATAGGGGATGCAGTTTGTGCATTTAATCCAATCTACGGTCAAGGAATGACAACAGCAGCTGTTTCTGCATTAGAACTTTCGCGTTGTTTGAAAGAGCAATTTAAAAATTCTCCTCGTAACGTCAAAGGTTTTACATTAAAGTTCCAAAAACAATTAGCAAAAATTTTACAAACACCCTGGTTGATGGCAACGGGTGAAGATTTTCGCTACGAAACAACAGAAGGTGGTAAAGCAGATAAAATTACACAATTGATGCAAATGTATATAGATAAAATTTTAGAGCTTTCAGTCAGTGATTCCGATATCTCTAAAAGATTTGCTGAAGTGGCACATATGATTAAAACCCCAAATACTTTATTTGCGCTTCCTGTGTTATCTAAGGTATTATGTTCTTCATTAAAATTCCGTACTGTTGAGGCGCCTAAATAACCAATTTCAAAAATGTGAACCATTGGTTCACATTTAAGCTTAAACTTAATATTTCAATTACGCAATAAGCTTTTGCTTGGACGCTGGTTTGTCTGCTCTAATATTGTTACCTTGGGTAAGGTGGGCAGTGCCCACCCTACGCTTGGGATAAGCTTTTTAGGCTATACTTTTCGCAACAAGGCACTGGTGCATTCCGGTGAATTAAGACTTTAATCTTGCGGCTGTTGATACACGTAAACATTTATCCCAGGTTCTATCTCCTTTCCAAATATTGAAAGTGTCGTATTTATCACTTTTCATATACTGATAACGCATCCAATGGTAATCATCCCTTGCTTGTAATAATAAAGATTATAGTAAAATTTGCGCGTTGTAGAGACCGAATATATTCGGTCTCTACATTTATTAATTTGATAAAATTATATTTAACACATTTAACTCGTTTGATGATAATAGATAATTATCAGTAAACACTTTTTGGCGCCTCTCCTTTAAGCTATAACTTCTAAACACTACAAATGGGAATTCTTTATAGTTGGAACCGATGGGTAAAATGTTACCAACTGGATAACATGTATGGATGTAGGTTGCTAAAATATCGCGGAAGCATCGGTCTTCGGGTTCTTCGGGTTGGTTAGAAAAATACGCTCTCATTGCTTCTCCACTAATAAATGCGAATAAGGGAAATGCATAGTATTGATCTTCTCGTAATGAGTGCAGTTCTAAATAATGGTTTTTATTTATTTCGTCTGCTTCCTGCTTTTCACGTAGTTTTTTGATTAGTTCGATTGCATCTTTTATTGCCGCGCGTAAGCTTTCTGGGTAATATTGACTATGGCTAATTTTTTGCATGTTTCGCCAAAGTTCATCGTTTACTAGTTCGTTAATATCTGCTAGTTTCATTAAATAGGTTTCTTCTAATGTGTTTTTTGGTATTGGTACTATTAGTATTCCTCCATTGATGTAAGCTGGTTCAATTAGTTTAAAGTCCAGCAGTTTATCTAGAGTGTTATGCGTTTCAAGAAATTTTTTGTTAAATGCTTCGCGTAATGTGAGATAATTAGACTTGGCGGCGCCTTGAATGACGAATTCTGCTTCACCTAGTAGTTGTTTCAAACTCTTATATATATTTTGTAGCAATATATCACTACGGTTTCTATAAATTTCTTGCTTTAAGAGGTTGATTAAATTTGACATTTGTGCTGAGTATGACTCGCCTGCGGCAAATATTGATTTACCTCCAATTGGCACTATAATAAAGTTGTCGCGACCTATACGACCTGTGCCAAATATCCTGGTCATAATTGCCGCTTTTAACAGCAATAATATATCTATTAAACTTAATAAGCTTTTTTGCTGCGATATTTGTTTATCTTTATCTTTCTCTTTATCTAGTTCATAGTACGAGGTGGATGCTAGGTAAAATGTTAACTCTTTGTCTTGATTATCGGTAATTTCATTACCTCGTCCTCGATAAATAACTTGAATGATTTCCATCAAGTTTTTTTCGATTTGGAATTTTGGTATTTCTACTAATATATTTTTGACTTTTGGGAACGATAAACCACGACTTCCTGATGCTGTCATGAATACTACTTTTACATCGTTTTGAAAATCATGGATTTTTTGTTTCTCTTGTTCGGATAGATTTGCGTGTATTTCTAGGTAATCGATATATAATTCAAATTTTCGATGTTTTTTGATTTGAGCTATTAATTCTGATAGTTTTTTTTTGTTTTGGATATAAACTATAAATTGTTCAACATCTGGTTTGTCTAAAAGTGCTTCGATGTCTTTTAATATTTCATCTCGAATGCTATTATCGATATAACTTTTGCTTTGTACTAAGTGTTCGTTAAATTCTTCTATTTGTATTAACAGCTTGTAAGTGATTGTTAAACTTTTAGCTGGATACGAGTTTGTGTTAATTATTGTCGCTGGTAAGTTCTTGAATTTGAAATGTTGCTTTGTTATCGGCGCCTTAGATTCATCACTCGCTCGCCGAAAGTATATTTTATCAGGTTCCGGCGCCGATTGAGATAAATGTTGAGTGATTATTTCTTGATTTACAATCGATGCATCGGCAACTATTATCTTTGTATTAAAGCCATTCGAGTTATATAATTTATATTTGTCTAATATTGCGTGTATCGCGTGTAAAAATTCCACACCCGTATCATCTCCAGTGATTTCGTCTATCATCACAAAGAAATGTTTGATACGACTTGATACTTGCTGCATTCTTTCAGGAAAAATTTTACCAGCGCGTGGGTCATATGCATTTCTAAAGATTTTCTCGAAATGCTTGAGTGTTGTACCCAAGTTACTTATTTTTAAAGCTTGAATAGAAGTTGTTGCAACAATTTGGTTCGAGATGTTATTTTCGATGACTGTAGATATTGCTTCGCAAACACTTTCTAAAACACCTCGACTTTTTCTCCCAGCATCACATATTCTGTTATCGCTTTTGTCTTTAAGACGATGAGTTCGTTTCGATTGTGACTCTGTGTCTTTGCTATCGATAAACTCAACACCTTGTTTTGGCAACTTTCCTTGATGTTGGTTACTCGTGTATTCAACTGTGGCACGTCCAAAGTTATCATTGATGAGATTGCTGTGGGAGTTTATGGTAAATATCCTATCGTCACACAACCTTTGCTTGTCTTCGACTTTGAACTTCTCAATGATGTCGAGGTTAACTTGTTTTCGAGGACTTACATAGAAAAATAGAAACCCCTCATCTATATGCAGCTTGAGAAAATCTACGATTGCGGTGGTCTTTCCAATACCTGGGTTCCCCGTTAAAAATACAAAGCTATCGGACGATAGTAAAGATTTTTTGAGAAGCAAAGCATGTGCGTCACGTAGATTCATTTTTTCTGGTAAACCCAGATGAGTTGTTAAGTCGGGTGGAAGGGTAGCTACTGAGTTGACAAACCCAGTAATACATTCGCTGTGTGTAGGTATCTGCTTTACCTCACCAGGTGAAACTGCTAATATTGCGTCGATAAATTCTTTCCCGTTTTCAAAGCTGGTGTAAGCACTGCGTTTTATTCGGTTCATTACCGACAGGCGCCCACTTTGCATATCTTTATCGCTAGAATCATACTTGTAGATTTCGTAGCACGTTTTTAAGATATCTAGATTTTGCTTGTTTACAGACATCGCATTTATATAACGATTGCTGTAACCGACTGCGTTGAAACAAAGTGATGCATTATCGGGTATGATTTGTGTCGCACGCAAAAATTGGTAGAAACTATATATATAACCAGCAGCTTGAATTAACTTAGCACTTTCTTTGTCATCGTACTTGAAAGCACTAAAGTAACTCTTCAAGTCGGGTGATATTTCAAAGTCCAAAGTTCCTGTATCTAGACGCAAACGAGAAAATACACTTTTAGAACGTAGGTAACTAACATCCCTTCTCAACAAATTACGAATAATTTCCACATAGTCGAGATTTTGCACATCTACTTGTGAACGAATCGCAAATGCTGATAAGTCCACACATAATACTCGGTATGAATTACCATACTTTAATAGTACCAAGGTATCAGCGTTGAGGAATTCACCCTTTGTCTTATACTCATCTATATATAATCTGTTATCAAAAGGTAATTGCGTTAAAACGCGACGATACCAAGACTCATCATTTTCAATATCATAAGTTCCTAAACTGTTCTCACCGCTAAACCGACAATGAAAGTAAACAACTTCAACACGTTTGAGACGATGTGCTTGATCCCATCCAATTGCATTCAAGTACTCACGACAAAAATTCAAACCGTTTAAAAAACCAGTTTGTAGAAAAAAAGTACTCCAAGTTTGGGCAATATCCCTATCTAACGCACTAATTACCTTGTCTGTAATTCTTTGACGAATCTTGCCGTAATTTAGCTGTTGCAGTTCCTCTCGGTATAAACTTCCGTAATTATGCTTTATTTTATACTGTTCTATACAATTTAAGGCGCCTACATTAAATCCTACCTCGAACAGGCGCCCAAATCCTTCAGAAATTTGTGATGTCATGAGTTGTGGTGAAAATGAAAAAACAAAAAGGAGTTATATACGTAAAGTAGTTTTGACGAGAGTTAAAAATGCCAAATGGTTAAACTCGGTTCGACCTTGCATGTGTACTGACATTGCTAACTTACCAACAGAGTCATCACCAATCAAATTTTCGTATGGGTCGAGTTTGAGTTGAATGTCTTTGGTAGACTTTTGGTATCGGGAAAAGTGGAACAAAGTCAGGTACTGCAAAATATCGTTTTTCAAAGACCCTTCGTATATCAAACCATTACGAACATTCTTATCATCGAGTACATCTCGGTAGATATTTAACAGCGTTGCGTAGGAGATTACCCCATTGTAGTAGTTCGTGGCACCTGGTGCATCAATACCATTGAACAAGTTAAAGAAGACTACGCATTGTTTGCTTGCATCTTCGACAAGGTTGGTTAGTTCTACGGTATCTTGTATATATAATGAACTAGCTTGTATTTTTTGCGGTTTAATCGCGTAGTACTTATCAAAGAATATTGGATATATATTGATATCCTCGTATTGACCGTTCAATGCTTTGATGACATCTTTCGACATGAAGAATAAACCGTCTTCTTCGCTTTGCGTCATGTGAAGAGTACTTGTGTAAGGTGCTTTCGCAATATACAGAAAATGTCGAAAACCCTTTTTATATAGCTTGGCAACGTTTTGGACGATGACATCTGGGTTGGTAAATAGCTGTTCGTTATCGTAATTGTCGGAGAAAGTTGTCAATAATTGAACTCGTACCGATTTATCTTGCTGTGTTAAACCAATTATTTCTCCCATCAAGTTGGATATTTTATCCTTACCACTCCATTTTCTATCACTTTCACGACTCGAAACTACAATAATTGCCAGTTTATCTAGCTCTGGTGTATCTTTAGTATTGTTGAATGTGAATTTTTTCGGGAGTATCGAATACAGCGAACTCATTACATTAGGGATTTTGTATTGACCCTTACCCTGTATGTCACGAATATCTACACCTTGTGAGTTGGAACGGTGTTTTTCGTTGAGTAAATGCGCTAGTACATTTGATAGCGATACAAGAAATGCTTCGATAGGCGCCTTGTCTTGTTTATTATGTAAGTGTAGTCGTAAAATTGGAACGAATAGCTTTTTTGGATGCTGTAATAGCACATGCAAACAAATGTACGCAAGCAAGCTGTACGTAAATTGATAAATGAAGCTTTTTCTAGAGTCGTATTGGTTTGTGTCTTCGCTATAGGGGAACACTATTAGCTTGCGTTTTGCATACAAAGAGTCATAAAGTCTTTTACAGTCAGCATTTTCAAGAGGTGCAAACAGTATAGGTAAAGCATCAATACCCCGTAGGTCATATTCCATCGCGAAACTTTGCTTGTCGTCGGTACCAAAAAAATGAATGTCGTTAAATGTGACTTTTGCTCTAAGGGTACATAACGAGTTTGTATTTGCTTGTGCTTCTCCAACTGAAATATACTTGAGACAATCTTTGGGATTTTCTCTCAACGTTGGTACAAAAAGGGTATGTCTTTTTAAAATCGTTTCGATATTTCCTTCAAAAATTGCATCTTTGACAGATATATGTAGAGGATACTCTCGTGTGATGAATTGAGTTTTTTGTTTGAGAAGCTGACGCAGTGTGTCTTTGATATGATTAATCTTGACTTGTACCTGCATTTCTTGTAAATATTTATAAATATCTCGGAATAACTTTTGTTTGGCAGCTTCATCATCACCTTTGAGTTTCGTTAAAACATGTTTATCGAATGCTGCAATGGGGTCGTATTCAAGTTCTTGGTGTAAAATATAATCTTCTTTGGTGGGATTGCAACGCGAAGCGAAGATAAAGTAATATAAAAATGCGATTTTTAAAACTTTCCGAACAAAACTTTCACGTGTAGATTCCGAAGCTAACCCAGCTTGATGTTCAGGACTATCTGGATTGAGTAAATTTAAATGGTATTCAAAAACATTTTTACCACCCAGTGCTTGTACTCTACCATCAAACTTGAGCTTAATCCCAAAAATATATTGAATTTCGCCACGACTATCGTCTTTAGTTTCACCCAAATAACCTTCTATAATGGGAATGATGGGTAAAATTTCCAATGCTTCCGAGCGTGAGAACATATCCCGATAGTTAACAGAGACATTTGCATAGTTAACCAAGTAGTCTCCATAAGGTTTTGTATCATCCTCAATATATTTATCAACTAATTTGAGTCTTCTAATAAAATCTTGTAAATAGATTTTGCCTTTGGAGTGACTTTGATTATTTGAGGTACTGACATTCTCAAATAGAAACTCTAAATATATAACTTGTGCTTTTTTTCTGAGTTTGCCTAAAGTTTCTAAGTTAATTATGTCCAATAACCGATATATATCGGATTTCGCATCTTCTATCGAATCTTGTGCAACAAAACCCAAATCTTCTCGTTGTTCGGATGTGGCACCGAAAAATTGTGTGGAATCTGAGTTAATATAGTTATCGATACCTTGCTGTAACTGTCGTTTAAAGTCGCGAGTATTTTGTACCGAAATAGTCAGCTTGTGAAATTTGAGTATTTGCGAATCAGAATTTTTCCCATTCAAAGTCAAACGCTGTTTGTGTAAACCGGAATGTGGGGAAAAAGTATAAGAAAAATCTAAACCCGGTCTACTCGCTTTTAGTTCCTGCAAAGGAGTTATTAAACTAGTAACAAACTCCTCGACTGAATTACCCGATACAGCTAATACCTGCTGTTTCACACAGTCAAAAATTTTATGAATTTTCTGCTCGCAACCTGAACTCATATTAACAGTAACAGAACGTGCGCTCCTGGCATCGGCGCCTAAAGGATTCTGTACATGTAAAGTAGTTACAACTGTAGAAACTTTATAAATATTAACCTTTAAATGCGGCGCCTGTCCTGATGATACTTCAAATATATTCTGACTTTTGAGAACTTGTAAAATCTTATCTAAGATATCATTGTAGTCTGCATGTACTAAGTCATTTTTAAAGGTGATACGATTCAAGACCTTGACTCCTAGGTAGACACGAATAGTTGTTATAACTGAAGCTGCTACTCGGTCTAGTTTGAATTGATGGAAGTATAACACACCCCATCAAAACAAAGTAAACACTGTGGTGAATGGGTCACTGTATTTATATCAAATCTAAGAATATCAATGCAATGAAGCATTCAATACAGTCATAATCTTGTACAATACAAAACGACTACCGTTATCTCACTTATATATTTAGTTACTTTTAGAAAATATTTTTAGGGAATAACACTTAAATTGCTAACTTATAAGAGTGGGCGCTACAATAGACTAATATTTATTAATATAATTGACTTATGCAGGTGCCATCAGTCACTACCACAAATACCTTTAAGCTGAAAATAGATTTAACTGATGAGCAATTCTTAGATGTACTACCAGGTTTTATATTAGATATGGCAAAAGTTATGTAAGTTGGGTTACGCAAAGCCTCCACCCAACCTACCATGATATAACGGCGCCAACAAATCAATCATCCGTTACATCCGTTAATAATTCGTTGCCTAAACCATTGCGGCAACTTTTTCGAGTAATCCTGCGAACATTTTTAATCCGTCGGTATTACCGAGCATTGTATCAGACGCGCGTTCGGGGTGTGGCATCATGCCTACAACATTGCCAGTAGAATTGCAAATACCAGCAATATTATTTAATGAACCGTTAGGATTATCGTTTTCGTAGCGGAATACTACTTGGTCGTTGTCTTCGATTGCTTTGAGTGTGTCTTCTGAAGCATAAAATCTTCCTTCACCGTGGGCAATGGGTAAAGTAATGATTTCACCTTTACTATATTGTTGCGTCCAAACAAGATTGTTTTTTTCGACTTTGAGCGGAACTCTGTCGCAAATGAAATGTAAATCGCGATTCCGCGTTAATGCTCCTGGTAAAAGTCCGGCTTCGGTTAGTACTTGAAAGCCATTACAAATACCAAGTACTAGTTTACCAGATATGCTGTGTGCAATTACCTGCTGCATTACAGGTGAGAACTTCGCAATGGCGCCACATCGTAAATAATCACCATAACTAAACCCACCAGGAATGATTATTACATCTAAATCAGAAATATCAGTGTCTTGGTGCCAAACCATTCGCGTTGGTTGTTGAAGGATATCACGTGTTACATAAGCAACGTCTCTATCGCAGTTAGAACCAGGAAAAACTACAACCCCAAATTTCATACCTTAATCTCCTTTACCATGAACCGATACTAGACTCCAACTTGAGATTCAACTTCGATTAACTCAAAGCGGTAATTTTCGATTACAGGATTTGCTAGCATAGAATCACACATCTTGTCTAAATCTTGACGTGCAGCATTATCATCTGGTGCAGTAAGGGTGAGTTCGATGAATTTACCAATTCGACACGACTCAACGTTGCTGTATCCTAGCTGCGTAAGTCCCGATACCACTGCTGTTCCTGCTGGGTCTAAAACTGACGGACGCAGCGTGACAAAAATTTTGGCTTTGTATTTTCTCAGCACTTGCTTTTTCTTGAATTTAAGTTACAAAACTTATACTACATCTTTCAAGGGTTCATTGTTTGTATTGATTATAAGTATAAGTTAAGCTACATCTAGCGTCACTATTTAAGTCTAAATGATATCGGCACACCAAAAAACTGTCATGAAAGCTTCGCGTACCCGTAGTCAAGAGCGGATATTAAGCCTGCTCAAAACAATTAAGCTTGGTATTTCGGCCCAGGATATGTACGTAGAATTGCGTAGTCGTAACCAAAGCATGGGTCTAGCGACTGTTTATCGTTCACTCGAAGCGTTGAAGCTCGAAGGATTGGTACAAATGCGGACGCTTCCAAACGGTGAAGCGTTGTATAGCTTGGCACAACAAGACAAGCATCACCTAACTTGTCTAGCTTGCGGTACTTCGATACCCATTAACCAATGTCCTGCACACGACCTTGAAGTTGAACTCCAAACTGACCACAAGTTTAAGATTTTCTATCACACTCTGGAATTTTTTGGCTTGTGTAGTCAGTGTCAATTAGCACAAGCTGCACAATTAAGTCAATAGTGCTGAGTACTGAGTACTGAGTGTTGAGTTGAAAGTATCCTAAGCGTGATTACTTTGAAGAATATAAAGTACTAGATGTATGGTGGCTTTTTTTTAATTACTTTGGTGAAGCCTTAGTGATATATCAGCATTGATACGTAAATATTTACTAGTCAATAATGAACCCCCTGCTGCACTAGTTCGTATTTGTGGGGAACCAGAAGCTGTAGTAAAAAGCGTAAAATGTAAGTCTAGAGTCAGCATTCATTTTCTACCCTTTACATTTACCCTTCTCTTCATACGTGCTAAAGGTTCCCCTGACTTTTAGTGTTTTGACTTTAAAGCAATGAAAAATTCAAATCAAACAATTCTTAAAATCCCAGTTTCTTAGAGAAACTGGGATTTAGATTTTGAGGCGCCATTCCCTAAAATGCTTTTTTGTGCTTATATACACTCATGAATTTGTCTGTTATTTTTTACAGAAACAAAATTACTTTGACTTTTAAGTATATAGAAGTCAAAAAAATAACTAATAAACAATATACTTATGATTTCGACTTCTAGTATAATTTATTGCATAAATCCGGCTTGCACAGCACCCAAAAATCCAGTTGGAAATCGTGAGTGTGCAGCTTGTCACACGCCATTAGTTTATAAATATGTTTGGGCAGCAGGTGAAGAAGCGGTGAAAGTGCCTGTTAATGAGATAGTCGCTGATAGATACGAAGTGGTGGCACCTTCGATTTGGCTTGATACTAAACCAGGTTTGGTTGATACAGAAACACCTATAGAAAATACTGGATACTATAAATTATATAGTCATCATTTACACATACCTCAAGTATATGATTTGATTGGGACAAGCAAAATTGTTTTACTAGAAAATGTACCAATAGATAATAACGGCAAACTTACGAGCGTTATAGATGATGCATGGGAACAAGCAACTGCGGTTCGTCAAGTATATTGGCTATGGCAAATTCTGCAACTGTGGGAACCTTTATCTGTTAATAATTTAAGTGGTAGTTTATTAGTATCAAATAATTTACGAGTAACTGGTTGGCGCCTGCGTTTACTAGAATTAATAACAGCACCCGCATCATTGCGACAATTAGGTGAACATTGGCAACATCTAGTATTAACGGCACATCCATCTATTCGTGACCAATTAGAATCAATAGTTAAACAAATTACCCAATATGAACCAGTAGACATAAAAAATATACAAATTCAACTCAATCATTTATTACTTTCAGCCGCTTCAGAGCTACCACTTAGTATCAAAACAGCAGGTGCCACTCATCCCGGTGCCCAATTAAAACAAAACGAAGACGCTTGCTTTCCTAATGGTGCTGATATCGAAGACTCTCAGTTAGTACGGTTATCAATAGTTTGTGATGGTATTGGTGGACACGAGGGAGGAGAAGTAGCAAGTCAACTCGCAGTGCAATCTGTAAAATTACAAGTTCGCGCTTTACTAACCGAGGTAGCACTAAGCAACGAACCTGTTCCTCCTGACTTATTAATGTCTCAACTCGAAGCGAGTTTACGTGTTGTTAATAACTTGATATGCAACGCAAACGACCAGCAACATCGCTCAGGTAAACAGCGGATGGGGACGACGTTGGTAATGGCATTACAAGTAGCACAAACTATTCAAACACCAATGGGATGGGATGCAGAAAATTCTCACGAACTATATATAGCGAGTATTGGTGATAGTCGTGCTTACTGGATAACTCGCGATGGTTATCAGCAACTAACTTTAGATGATGATATTGCCGCACGTGAAGTACGTAATGGTCGCAGTTTATATCGTAAAGCTTTAAGTCGTGCGGATGCAGGCGCCTTAACACAAGCTTTAGGAACAAAAGAAGCTCAAAACTTACACTTTTCAATTCAACGGTTCATTATCGAAGAAGATGGTTTACTTGTACTATGCTCGGATGGGTTCAGCGATAATAATTTAGTTGAACGCACGTGGCAATCATTCGCACCTGCGGTATTAAATGGTTACATGACGGTATCTGAAGCAGTTGACGCTTGGATAAATAAGGCGAATGAAATCAATGGTCACGATAATATTTCGTTAGTGCTTAATTACTGTCATGTGTCACCAGATTATGTGTCGGCAACTTCGCAGACGCCACTTTATATATTTGAGAATGTTCACGAAGAAGCAGATAAAGAAACCCAGGAATTAGTTGATGTTATTACAATTCAAGCAGAGTCAGATAATACTCAGGAGTTAGACAGCGACTCACAACCACCGTCAGATTTAGAATTACCACTCTTAGCGCCTGTGGCCAATGGAGTTGAAATACCACCTCTGAAAAATAAACGTTCTCCCAGGCGCCGTTTTCCGTTAGTGTGGTTAGTAAGTTTAACACTGCTATTGTTAGTGGGTAGCGGAGTAGGATTGTTTGTGTGGTGGCGTTACAGCCCAAAAACATTTAACTCATTGTGTCGTCAGCTACCAATAACAGTACAACGTGTATGCCCAAATCGTAAATAAGGCTTTGCTCCCCACTATCAAGTGCGCCAATATTGTGTGAGAATTAGGAGATGATTAGACCTCTTGCTATATTTAGATGGTTTTATCGTCTAAACTCGTTTATCTCCATAGAGTTATATTTTGGATAACTCAAGCCTGCACGAGCAGGCTTTTGTTCGTCTAAAAACATCTTGAAGTCCGAATAAATACCAATATTATTTATGACCAGTAATGATTACAAAAGGACTTTAACTCAAATCACAGCAAGAGGCGATCTTTTTTGTCGTGCGTCATATTCAATGAGGGATGAGTGTGGAGACACTAGTAGAAGTGCAAACAGTAAAGTTAGGTGTAAGTGCTGATATGAAAACAGGCGATCGCGTTCGTGTAAAAGAGTCGGTTATAATTTACCATCATCCTGAACATCGCGGTAAAGCCTTTGACCTCAAAGGCACAGAAGGACAAGTAGAACGTATTGTAACCGAGTGGCATGGTAGGCCTGTTAGTGCCAACTTGCCGATATTGGTTCAATTCACTAAAAAATTCAAGGCACATCTACGTGAAAACGAACTAGAAGCCATTCAATAAATGTAACAATCACCGCCGGCGAAACCATGCAAAAATATTCAATTCGCCGCGCATTTTTTCAAGTTCATTACGGTGACGCGCGGCAGTCGCGCGGTACCATTCACAGTGTTGTTTGTGTGTACTCCGAACCTTTATCTCATCATAATATTCCCTCGTTACCTGTGCCGCCTCAAAGACTTCTTCAACTTCCGCAGGCGCCGAAGGTATAATATGTGGAAAATCTTTTGACATAAAAAAGTTATTACTTAGAGTTAGGAGTTAAAAGTTAAGAGTTAGGAGTTAATTTGCCCTACCTTTTATTGTAGCGATTAGGACTTAAAAGCTAAGAAATGTTGGCGCCTGTATGTGGTGTGTAGGGTATTGCCCATACTTCATAGGTTTTGTTAATTTTTTGGCTACGTTCTTATCCGCATAGAACTATAAGTCCCATGCTTAGGTTATGAACGGATACAACAAATAACCTCTTTTATCAAAAAAAATCTTTGTTTATAATAATAACTCATCCGTTATATCCGTTATATCCGTTGCCAATCTATAACCAACCTCGTAATCGATATATAACAATACCAATATATTCTTTGAGCGCGCTAGTAAAGTGGTCTATATTACTAGTATCAGGTAGTAAATTTAAAATAGCAGCCTTTGGTGTACTTGTTAATTCTTGTAATTCACCAGTACTAACTAAAAAATCGGTTGGCGCCGCAATTACATCTATATTTTGCTTTTGAAAGATTAACAGCGAACGCGGCATATGAATAGCAGATGTAACAAGCAATACACGCTTAATATTACGTTGTTCTAAAATTTTTCTAACATTAACTGCATTTTGGTAGGTGTTAAGCGAATCTGGTTCTTGAATTAATGCTTCCTTGGGTATACCAATCGAAGTTAAAATTGTTGCCATATCTTCAGATTCGGGCGTACCTTTACCGAACCACTCGATTCGACCACCACTTAATATAAGTAAAGGCGCCTTTTTTTGGCGATAAAGTTGTGCAGCGTAAATAACTCTATCTCCAGACTCTTGTAAATCTACCGTTGGTCGCGGTAAAAGTGCCGAGCGAGTAGCACCACCGAGTACTACAATCGCTTCGGCATTTGGCAACTGACTGGGAGTATTTTGCCATTCGAGCGAACGCACTAAATAGCGCGACACCCAACCATTACTGGTACCTAATAGTAGTATTAGCGCAAAAGCGATACAAAACGCCGCAGTACGTGGGCGCCGACCAACAGTCAAAAAAGCCACTATTAACACCACACAACTGAGTCCAAGCGGGTAGAAAAATAGTGGTATCAATTTAGAAAGATAAAGAAACATAGAGAAATAAAGGAGCGGGAATAAGTTTTTGGGTAGATTTGCCCAGGTTTTTATTTATTCCCAAAAACGAAAATTGATTCTGCCACGTGGACGACGGAACCGACGAGTTTCTTTGCGATGACGACCAAAAGTTTGTTTAGGTAGTTCGGCACTTTCGTCTTCGGTCAACTCAGGTGGTAATTCAGTTTGGGTAGCTTCTCGACTTCCCCACCAAGCAATAATTGTTCCACCACCGAAACCACCCAGTCCACTTAACAAAATATTTAAGGGTGCTGGAAAGATTCTTAATAGCATAAAGCCAGCTAGGAAAAATAACCAGTATTTTAACCCAGCGTCGATACCTTCCGAAGCCGCAACATTAGATTGTTGAGGACCACTTTTGTTCGTTTCGCTAATCCAACCAACTGTAAAACCACCCAAAATGCCTAAAAATATACTCCAAGCATATGGCAAACCTGTCATTGACAGCACGAGCGTCAAAAACAAGCCAAATATAAGCTGGTTAGAAAAGTTCGGAGAAATAGGTAACGGATTATTATTTTTTTGTGGTGCCATGAGAAAATACTATTGCCCAATTACATCATCTAATTGTGACGCTAGTGGTTGAGTTGTGTCCAAGATTTTTATATAACTTTTTTCACTTGCTGTAAATGCTTCTGATGATTGTAGCTGCGATGACAGTAAATCAACTGTTGCATCCGCTATATCTCCACTGCGACTACTCAAGCGCGCGTTCAACACTTCTACAGGCGCCGTACATTGTATTATCTGTATTGCAATGCCTTTTTCAGTTGCTTTACTTATCGCATCACTACGTAAATTTACTCTATCATATTTTGCATCTAAAATTACTTTAAAGCCTTGTTTAGCAAGCATTATACCCAAATCTACCAATCGAGCATAAGTCTTCTTCGTCATTTCTGGAGTGTATAATTCGCTGCTACCACGTTCATACAATCCCACACCCCCTATATGCTTCCGTACTGCATCACTACGTAAATGAATGGCGCCAATTTGTTTAGCTAAATAACGAGCGGTCGTACTCTTACCAGACCCCGACACCCCTGACATCAAAATCAATCGTCCTGTTGAAGAGTGGGTATATTCCCATGCTTGGGTGTAATATGCTGCCGCAGTTTTTGCCGACTCTTCTTTTACAGCAGTAGGAACACCTGGGTCATCAAGTAAAAATGAAGTAACCTTAGCACGTACATATGCTTGCCGACTCAAATACAAAGGCAATACCTGTAAACCTTCCCAGTCACCCGTTTGTTCAACATAAGTATTTAAGAATATATTAGCTAAATCCTTACGTCCGCGTGCCTCCAAATCCATCACAGTAAACGCGACATCATACATTACATCAACAAAACGAAACGGCTCGTTAAACTCAATACAATCAAAGAGTAAAATTTGGTTATGCCATAAACAAATATTCCGCATGTGCAAATCACCATGACACTCACGGATAAAGTTATTAACAATCCGACTTTGGAATAGTTCGTTGCGTTCTGCAAAAAACTTATCAGTATATTGCTGGGTTTCGTCGAACTGCTGTTGTGTTTGGGGACCACCTATATAATTAACAGTCTGTTCGTAGTTTTGGTCGAACGCTTCACGAACTTTGGGTATGGTGCCAAAACCGCTAATATAGTCATTACTCTCAGTCTTACCGTGATAGCGAGCTACAACCCTGCCCAAATCTTCAATATACGACTCGTTTATTTTCCCCGACTCGAACATTGTGCTAAATAAACCATCATCAGGAAACTGTCGCATCTTTAGGGCATATTCTACAGCATCACCCGTGGCGCCGAATTGGTATCGCTCATTGCTTTGATAAATAGGCAAAACTTCCAAATACAATTCAGCAGCACCTCTTTGGTTAAGACGCAACTCCTCATGGCAAAAATGGCGCCGTAAATCTAAAGTAGAATAATTCAAAAAGCCAAAATCCACAGGCTTTTTTAACTTATATACATAGTCACCAGTTAACAAAACATACGAACAGTGCGTTTGAATTAGTTGTATAGGTTCCTGACACGGATGTGGATAGAAACCCGGTTGTTGCATTTGCTGAATTAAAGCAGGAAGCGAAGTATCAGACATAATATATTGATGCGTTTTTACAAACTTAGACAGCTTAACAAAAAAACCAGGGCATTAACCCTGGTCTAATTATTACTTCGTAGAAACTTCAAATAGCGGAAAATACAGATACTTAGTATCTTTATTAACCTTTTCCAAGAGAAAAGAAGCTCAAATGATACAAAGTGCCTTTAGCAGGATGAGCTTGTACTTCTTTAATCACCGTATTACCAACCCATTGTCCATCAGTTATCTTGAGTTCAATTGGTGTATCATTTACACGCGCTTTTCTAAGCAACGTTTCAGCGGTTTTTCTGTCAATCACAAGCGATATAGATTCATTACCGTTGTGACCATACAAATTAGCAGGTAATAATCCTGAACGACGTAAGGCATTTGGTTTACTACCTTCGGGTCGCTTCTTACATTCAACTGTCAGTGGCATATCAATATTTTTGTTTTTGCAGCAAATCTTAGTGTAGCAGAGAATATTTGTAGAGACGTGACATGTCACGTCTCATAACTCCTGCACAGACACGACATGTCGCGTCTCTACGCGCTAATTAATGAAACTGGTGTACCATCAGCATGTAATAATGCGCGTTTGGGGCCGTGGATAGGGTCTTCGAGAATAATAGTTTGGTCGCGACTGGCGCCAAGGGAGACAATAGCGATAGGAACTTCCATTAATTCGGCTAAGTATTTAAGGTAGTCCTGTGCTTGTTTTGGTAATTCAGACCAGGAACGACAATCGCTAGTTGAAACTTTCCAACCTGGTAAGGTTTTGTAAATGGGGTTGCAGCGTGCGAATTTACGAGAACTTGAAGGGAAATGGTCGCTACGTTCTCCGTCAATATCGTAAGCTGTACAAACTTTGATTTCGTCGAGTTCGTCGAGAACGTCAAGTTTGGTAATAGCTAAACAATCGAGTCCATTAATTCGGACAGCATAACGTCCAATTACTGCATCAAACCAACCGCAACGTCGTTTACGTCCAGTGGTGGTGCCAAATTCTGCACCTTTAGCACACAATAATTCTCCCATTTCACCGTCGAGTTCGGTAGGGAATGGACCTTCACCAACTCGTGTTGTATAAGCTTTTGCAACACCTATTACACGGTCTATCATTGTGGGTCCAAGACCTGTACCTACACAGGCGCCACCTGCAACGGGGTTAGAAGATGTTACAAATGGATATGTACCGTGGTCTAAGTCTAATAAAGTACCTTGGGCGCCTTCAAATAAGATATTACGACGGCGCCGAATTGAATCGTATATTTTTAAAGAGGTATCAACAACATACTGCCGTAAACGTTCGGCATAACCCAAATACTCTTGAATTACTTGTTCGGGGTCTAACGGAGGTATATTATAAAGCTTTTCGAGAATGACGTTTTTGTGAGCAATCGTCCAAGATAGCTGTTTACGCAGTCCAACTGGGTCCATAAGGTCTAACATCCTGATACCTGTACGTTCCGATTTATCTGCGTAAGTCGGGCCAATACCACGTCCAGTAGTGCCAATCTTGTGACTACCTCTTTGTTCTTCAGATGCATTATCAATCAATCGATGATAAGGCATTGTGACGTGCGCGGTCTCGGAAATCAACAAATTATTTGTATTAATTCCGAGTTCTTCGAGTTGGTCGAGTTCACCGATGAGAACCTTGGGGTCAATCACCGTTCCACAACCAATTATGCACTCTGTGTCTGGATACAAAATACCAGAGGGAATCAAATGCAGTTTAAAGGTTTGACCCTTTACTACAATTGTGTGTCCAGCGTTGACACCCCCTTGGTAACGTACTACTACATCTGCGGAACGACTAAGTAAATCAGTTATCTTGCCCTTCCCTTCATCGCCCCACTGGGCACCTATGACAATAACGTTAGCCAAGTGTCTATATTTTGCTTATTCTAAAGTTTCCACAAACAACTATTATTAGCAGGCAATTTTAATTATGTCAATACTCCGTTATTACCTTTAAAACAAACCGGGTTTCTATGCAAAATTGTTCTTTTTATTACAAGATATCAAAAAGAAACCCGGTTTCTATACACTTTGAGTAACTTGATACAGCAAAAGCCATAAAGAAGTAGCTATTGTTATTTTCCCTGAACCGGGAACATCAGCAGTCAAGCTCATCGCTTGTTGGATATCAAGGGACGCATGAAGAAGTTGTCTAGACTGAAAAAACTGACGACTGTTTTTGGGGTAGCATTAGCAGTCGTCGTGATAAATGCCATAATTTCTTACAGTAATACTTTTAAACTATTTTATCATCAACATTCAGTAAACCAAGCTTTACAGGTTATTAGTCAACTCGAACGAACGCTTTGGGAGTTTAATAATACTCAAATATCTTTTCAAACTTACGTAGTCACAAATAATCAAAATTATCTATCAGATTATACCGTTGGAGTTGAGCAAACGAATACAAGTCTTAAACAGCTTAATACCATCTTTAGCTACGCAAATGATAATCAGTATATTAATTTACTTAAAGACAAAATTACTAATAGTTTTAATCTGTTTGAAAGTCAAATAAACGGTAATAAAAATCAAGAATTGTTATCAACAGAGGTTTTGACTCGTGATATTCAGCAATTGTTTGAGAAAATCAAAGCAAACAAGTCTAAACAGCTTCAAACAGTTATCAAAGCTTCGCAAATCAGCTTTGTCCATACAATAACAACTCTTACGATTGCCATATTTGGAAATATCGGGTTATTAGTACTATTCTATTTGCTACTGCGAAGTTCCTTAATGCATTTACAGGTGACAGAACGGAAGTTATCTTCGTGTGAAAATCGTTTACAAGCGTTAATGGATGCAAGTGAGTGTGTGGAGTTAATTGCTCCCGACACAACGCTATTAGAGATAAATGCGAATGGAATCAAAATGATGAAAGTTTTAAGTGCAAACGAGCTACTTGGCAAACGAGTTGATACAAGAGTAGAGCGTGAGTACCTAAGCGCATTTGCAGCATTGCATGAAAGTGTATGTAGAGGAAACGCAGGAACATTAGAATTTGAGGTTAACCTTGAAGGGACACGTCGTTGGGTGAAAACACAAGCAGTCCCGTTGAGTTGCGAAGATGGGAGTTTTCTGAATTTATCGGTGACACGTGACATTACCGAAGAAAAGCAACTATTTTCTACAGTGTTACGTTTCCAACGTCTCGACACAATTGGTTCTTTAGCTGGTGGTATTGCTCATGACTTGAATAACGTGCTTTCTCCAATTCTTTTGTCAGCACAGTTATTAAGAATGAAATTGCCTAACAACGAATATAACTCTTTGCTAACGACGCTAGAAAACAACGTCAAACGTGGAGCAAACCTAATTAAACAGATATTATTATTTGCTCGTGGTGTTGATAAACAGACTGTAATTGACTTGAAAGCTGTATTCAGTGATGTCGAGCTTTTCATCGCCCAAACATTTCCTAAATCTATTACCTGTCAAATCATTGTATCTCCATATTTAGGCCGTGTGATGGGAAATACCACTCAAATACACCAAGTCTTGATGAACCTTGTTGTCAACGCACGAGATGCAATGCCACAGGGTGGTAAATTAACTTTACATTTGAACGGTGCCGACACCGAGAGTAATTTCGTCATCATCACAGTCACAGATACTGGAATTGGAATACCAGCATCTAATTTAGAGCATATCTTTGAACCATTTTTCACTACCAAAGAAGTTGGCAAAGGAACTGGTTTAGGACTTTCGACAACAAAAAGCATCATCAATAATCATGGTGGGTTCATTGACGTTCATAGCAAAGTCGGTGAAGGTACCTGCTTCAAAGTCTATTTACCTGTAATTAAAAGCAACCCTACCGATACTTTACCAGTACAGTTAACAAGTGTACGTAACACAGCCGGAAAACCTGTACGATAAATTTTTACATGTATATAGTGGCGCCTGCGATAGATGGTGTCGATATTCGCAGTGCGCTATAAACTGTGGTAGAGATAGACGCGATTAATTACGTCTCTACACGAAAAATTATTCTACGTACAGATTACTTTTTACATTGTTCTTGTTAAGATTAATAAAATTTATACCAAAAAGTAGCATTATGGCATTATATGCGGAATTGCATCGGCATTTGGGAGGTTCAGTAGTACCTCGCGTACTATGGAGATATTTCCAGCGTCATTCCGAGGATATGGTATCTCGCTTTAATGATTACTCAACATTTGAAGAATTTTATACAAAGCCTCGTAATACCCTGGATGAATATCTGGAATTACACACATTAGTTGAAAGTGTTCAAACTGTAGAAACTCTCCCTTATTTTATTTATCGCTTATTGAGAGGTGCCTATATATTTGAAAATTTAGCGTACTTAGAATTACGTTATACTCCATATCTACGCACACCCGAACACCTGAGTCAATCAGAAAGAATTGACAAAATGAGAGAAATAGTTGAGGTAGTGGGTAAAGCGAGTCAAATACCAGAGTACCCTATTGTCACAAGTCAAATATTGTGTATGCACGCACGTTTACCGTATGAGGTAAATAAAGCAATAGTTGACCTAGCAGCAGAAAACAAAAACTTCGTATGTGGGGTAGATGTAGCAGGAGGAGATAGTTACTACGCAGAAAGGTTAGAAGAGTGGATACAACTTTATAATTATGCGCTGTCATTAGGTGTTAAAACCACCGGACACTTATATGAAACAACAGCAGGTTGTTATCCAGAACTATTACCTTGTTTAATGCGTATCGGACACGGTATTCAAGTTCCTCTATTACATCCTGAATTATTACCTGAACTCACACAGCGTGGACAATGTTTAGAAGTTTGTCCAACAACTTATATTAAAACGGGTACATTAGAAGATATTCGTCAATTAAAAACAGTATTTGACCGTTGTTTTGAAGCAGGAGTAGATATTGCAATTTGTACGGATAACGCAGGACTACATAACGTGCGCTTACCGTTTGAGTATGAAAACTTGTTAACCTACGACATCATTAATTTCCAACAACTACAAGCTTGTCAAGATGCTGCGTTTAAACACGCTTTCGCTTGGCCCTACGGTCAACGTCCCGCATCTTTGTTAAATGGAATACTCAATACTCAACCTATATTGGTTGGCTAGACGAATAAAGCCTGCCGGGAGCAGGCTAAAATATTATTATCTATATAAATAAGGTGGGGTCTACGTGAAAGAATTTTCCTAAAGCTTTAGCTTGTTCTTTAGTCATTTCTTGCTTACCATCAACAATTTGAGAAATAATAATATCAACTAAAAAAATTTTAATTTTTAATTATACACGGCAAAAATTGTACTGCACACTGTGCAGTACATTGAAAAAACAACTACCAATGAAAATGTAATAAAATTATACACCTTCTACAGGTCCACCAGCAGTTTGCCAAGCGCTCAAACCACCAATGATTTCAGAGACATTTACAAATCCTGCATCGCGGAGTAATTGTGCTGCATGAGCAGATTGCTCGTCGTTTTCACCGTAAACATAAATATCACGTTTTTGGTGTAAACTAGCTTTGGCGCGCTTCGGCAAGTCCTGTAATGGCATTGGCATGGCGCCTGTAATGTGACCGTGGTTGTAGGTGAGACGGTCGCGAACATCCACAATTGTCAGACCGGGTTGTCCCCATTCTAAACGCGCTCTTAAATCATGAGCATCAGTGTGAGCAACGAGATGATTCAGCATGTATTTATTTTTCCTTGTACTACCAACAGCAATTTATCAAGAAATTGCTGCTATATAAGTGATTTTTAGAATTAATAAATATTTTTATTCATTTCAATAATTTTGTATTGCTTTTAGTAACAAAATGTAAATTTATATTTGTAACTAAACTTAATAAATTAAACAATTGTATTGGGGTTTACTTTTGCCGTACACTGTATGTTATGGCTAACACGATTCAAACTTTACCCCAAGAAGTCGTACATCTGATTACGGCAGGAGAAGTAATTGACTCGTTTGCGGCTGTAGTTCGGGAGCTTGTTGAAAATTCTCTCGACGCAGGTGCAACGCGAATTGTAGTGTATTTATATCCTGAACAGTGGCGAATTCGCGTAGCTGATAACGGTTGCGGAATGAACTACGAAGATTTGCAGTTTGCAGCGAGCGCCCATAGTACAAGTAAAATACATAGCGGCGCCGATTTGTGGAAAATTCACAGTTTAGGGTTTCGAGGAGAAGCGCTACATAGTTTAACAATGTTGGCAGACCTAGAAATTATGAGTCGTCCAAGCCAACGTTATATACCTCAAAGTGGAGATGATAGAAACAACTGTGGTTTTAAAGTTATATATAGTAACGGTGGAGAAACACAAGAAATAGCGGCAACCGCAATGGCGCCAGGTACAGTTGTGACAGTATCAAATTTATTTGGTTATTGTAAAGCACGTAGACAAGGATTACCAAATACATCACAGCAACTTAAAGCAGTACAAGAAACAATTCACCAAATAGCCTTATGTCATCCGCAAGTAACATGGCAAGTATGGCATAATGACCGTCTCTGGATAAATACGAGTCCAGCAGCAACAATGGGTCAATTATTACCACAAATATTAAATCGAGTTCGGCAAGGAGACTTACACGAAGTAACTTTAGAGTTAGCTTCATATGCGTGTAGAGATAACATATATTTAGTGATTGGATTACCCGACAGATGTCACCGTCATCGTCCCGACTGGGTAAGACTAGCAGTTAATAACCGCATGGTTAAAGCAGCTGAACTCGAACAGACAGTACTTTCAGCATTTCATCGAACATTACCACGTGACCGCTTTCCAGTTTGTTTACTACACTTATCAATATCTCCCGAACACATCAACTGGAACCGCAACCCCACCAAAAGCGAAATATATTTAAATAACCTTCATTACTGGCAAGAACAAATAAATCAAGCCATCGAACAAGCACTGCGTATAAACTCCGACACATTAAACGAAACAGTACAAACCAGTCGAGTTAGTAAACTTATCACAACAGCCGAAAAACAAAACACCTATCGTACCCGTCGTTCAATTCAACACACTCCAAAAACAGATACAGAGGCGCCGGATACAGTAAACTCATTACCAGAAACACTCAAAACTCAGCACTCAGAACTCAGCACTCAGAACTCTCTTAAAGTCG
Organism: Calothrix sp. PCC 7103; assembly: GCF_000331305.1. Lineage (GTDB taxonomy): Bacteria > Cyanobacteriota > Cyanobacteriia > Cyanobacteriales > Nostocaceae > Dulcicalothrix. The sequence continues at coordinate 5,872,361 of NZ_KB217478.1, forward strand.
TAGCCCAAATCAACAACATGTATATAGTTGTTGAACATCCTGGTGGAGTATGGCTAGTAGAACAGCACATTGCCCACGAACGAGTATTATACGAACAAATATGTGATGACTGGCAACTAGTTCCAATGGAACCGCCATTAATTCTATATCAACTATCAACCGCAAACGTAGAACAACTACAACGCATAGGACTAGAAATAGAACCCTTCGGAGAAAACCTTTGGGCAGTACGCACAGTACCCGCAATGCTCAAAGCGCGTGAAGATTGTCATCAAGCAATCCTCGAACTTAGCCAAGGAGGAGACCTAAAAGCAGCACAAGTTGCCGTAGCGTGTCGCAGTGCCATACGTAACGGTACACATTTAAATATAGAAGAAATGCAAACCTTAATCGAACAATGGCAACGTACCCGTAACCCCCGCACATGTCCCCACGGGCGCCCCATCAGCTTATCACTACTAGAAACATCCCTATCCAAATACTTCAAAAGACACTGGGTAATAGGAAAAAGCCACGGCATTTAAAGAATGTTTAAAAAGTGTCTTTTATGTCATGCTGAACGTAGTGAAGCATCTCATAAATATACAGTGTTAATGAAGACTAAAATAATGTACAAAATAGATTTTAAAAAAGCGAGCGCGAACTTGTTGCTGCAACTCAACTGGAATATAAGCGCTCATGCAACCTCTGCCAACGCATCTAGGCACTTAAGCGTATATCGAGCGCGCGCTTTCAGCACCATTAAATAATCAGCATCTGCTAATAAGCGATCTAACTGAGTCACCTCATCAGAAGAGAGTTGCGACTCTGCATTTCGAGCTATTAAATTATCCAAATGAGCTTGCTCTCCAGTGGACAATTTAGAATTTGCCAACGCGCGCAACTCATCAACACTTAAGCCAACTAAACAATCCGCATCTAGTGCCAGAGGATTGGCTAACCGTTGGTAGACATCTAAGTCCAACACAACACCAACCCGCTCTCCACTTTCATTAGTGATATAGCGTACAGACTCAGGCATACCATTTCTCAAAGAAGATATTTGAATCTAGTTTAGCAACTTTACGTTCTATCGAGAGGCACCTTTCTTCACGCAATTCTCATCTCTGTTACCTCTGTGTCTCTGTGGTAAATATATATACTATTAGAATACATGATATGAACCATTAGTACAGATTATTTATTATAGCTTGAGCAATGTCCTAATTTGGATAAGCTTCTTGTGGGATGGGCATCCTTGCCCGTCCTTTGCATCATTATTTATAGAGGCGGGCAAGGATGCCCGCTCCACAAGAGACAAGATATATATTGTTACAAGTCACTAAAAACACAATCAATTACAATAGAAGCATGGCGCCTTAAAACATCTTTACTTAGCAAATGCGCTTCATACTGTCCAGTCATAGCCAAAAGTTTATCGACTCGTGTTTTAGCGGTTTCGACAATTTGTTCATCAAGACTACCATTATTTATTGAGTCAGCAAAATCTTGTGCTATAGCAATAGTTCTTTCTACTGAAGATGAGGGTAAATTGCGCGATACCATTAGTAAATCGCAGCCTGCGTTAAATGTTTGTGTTACCGTTCCTGGTTTTACGTACATATCCGCAACGGCTTTCATGTCTAAATCATCGGATACTATTACCCCTTTAAATGCCAACTCTTCGCGAAGTATACCTGTTAATATTGTTTTTGATAATGTTGCTGGCACATTCGCATCTATCTTTGGAAATAAAATATGTGCCGTCATCACCATTGGAACTTCGGCGCCAATTAATGCTTGAAAAGGTAAAAGTTCACGCGCTTGTAGTTCTTCTTTGGTTAAATGTAATACAGGTAGCTCTAAATGCGAATCGGTACTTGTATCACCATGTCCAGGAAAATGTTTCGCACAACCAATTATACCTTCATCGCGCAGCCCAGCTAAATATGATATGGCGCCTTCGCTTGCAGACTCTGGAGTAGTGCCAAAAGCGCGCGTGCCAATTATTGGATTATTTGGATTAGAATAAATATCAGCATCAGGCGCCCATGAAACATTGATACCCATCGATTTGAGTTCGATAGCAGCACATGCAGCAATTTCTCGTGCATGAGCAGAAGCTAAATACGCTTCGGGAAAACGAGTAATTGGCATTGGGGGACGATGAACACGACCACCTTCATGGTCAAGCGACATAAACATGGCATCACGTTCTGCATATTCCCGAATTTGCACGCTTAGTGATTTAAATGTTTCTAGCCAAACTTCGTAAGGGCGCCCAGTCACAAAGTTTTTACCGTAAAATACTATTCCTATGGGCTTCACAGTACTGAGTAACTTTTTGTCGTCGTCGTTTAATTGAGTTCCAGAAATACCGATAAGCAGGTGATTGCCGAATTTTTCTAGTTGAGACGAGGTGGACATTGCTTTCTCCCGTGGTTGTATTTTAAATACCTGCAAGCAGATGATAACCTGCACAGGCAAGATGCCTATGCTACAAGACACAATTAATTAGATATACATCGAATCATATTAGTCAAGTACGCAAAACAAGCTTGGCTGTCGATTGGATTACCAAAGCAATCGCAATAAATCCTAACAAATATTTACCAGCAGCAAGAACCGACCCTAACTTAGAAACTTTACGCCACAATAAACGAGTTCAAAAAATTTTCAAATTATGATAAAGAGGCGCAATGATAGTGGTTAGGTAATTTAATTGTAAACTTTGTTTGCCCCGAAGAGCTTTCCAACTGCAAAGAGGCGCCTATAACTTCCACCATCTTTTTTACTAATGTTAACCCCAACCCAGTTCCACCATGTTGCCAAGGGTCATTATTCGGAATACGATAAAACTGGTCAAAAATACGATGCTGTTCTTTTTCAGGAATGACTACACCTGAATTTGTCACGCTTAACTCTATAGCTTGGTCGGTAACTCCAGCTTGTAATCCAATAGTCTCTCCTGCGGGAGTATATTTACACGCATTAGTTAGTAGTTCAACTACAATATGTTCTAAAGAAGCAGCATGGGAACTTAGTAGCGGTAAGTCTTCTGGTAAGTCAATTACTAAATTTTGCTTCTGTTGTTGAGTCCGCGCTGAAAATGATTGGATAATTTCGGGAATAAAGATTTGTAAATTTATTAACTCTGATGTAAACACTTCTGATTTAACATCTAAATAACATAGCATAAGTAAATTTTCGATTAATCTATTATGACGCCGAGCAGAAGAAGTAAAAATTTCTAAAACGCGCGCAAATTTTGGAGATTTATAGTGAGGATACTCCGATTGAAGTAACTTTTCTAAAGTTTGCATCGCAAGTTGCATACTGCTCATTGGACTTCGCAACTCATGAGAAATAGTTTTTAGAAAATCATCTTTAAGACGGTTAAGCTTTTCTAATTCTTTAACTTGCTGTTGCGATGCTTCGTAAAGTCGAGCTTGACGTATCGCAATCGCACATTGACTCGCGACTTGCTGTACTAGTTGCACCTCTAACTCTTCAAATACAGCTTCACTAGGTTTTAATAACCAAAGATTACCCAGAATACCTTTGCTAGCACCATTTTCAAAAATTGGACAAGCTAATTTTGTATACTGCACATTGTTAAAATTTGAACTAATACTAACAAATTGTGAAGGAATTTTTTTTAATAGCTGTTGATATATTGGTTCTATAACTTGTTGTACTTTGCCATGATATCGTAAGTGTTCTGAAGGCACCTCTTTAGTATCTTCTTTAATATACTCATATACAACAGTTGCCATCGTCAGCTTTTCATCATAGAGTTCTATTTGACAACTATCTGTATTTAAAACTTTGACTAACTCCTCTGTAACTGTTTGCAATATCTGAGTTTCATCTAAACTATCGCGAATCTTCTCTGTTATTTTCCCTACTAAAGCTTGTTGACGCTCAACTCGTGTACGTGCGTATACTTCTTGCTGTAACTTCTCATTTTGAGATGCTAAGGAGAAGCTCATTTTTTTGAGCGTCAAATGCGTTTGAATACGTGCTAAAAGTTCTCGGTGTTCAATTGGTTTTGTAACATAATCAATTCCTCCCATCTCAAAACCCTTAACTTTGTTGACAGTTTCAGAAAGTGCCGTCAAAAAGATTACAGGAATATGTTGAGTCTCAGATTTCGCTTTCAGTAAACGACAAACCTCAAAACCATCGATACCAGGCATTAAAATATCTAACAAGATTAAATCAGGAAGAATCGAATTTGCTATTTTTAAAGCATTTTCGCCGTTTTGTACCGCTAAAACTCGAAATCCATAACTTTCTAGTAACGCAAACAAAACCTGCAAATTACTAGGATGATCATCCACAATCAAAATTGTGTCAGCACTGTTTGACTTGACATTGGTATTGTTCGAGTCCATCGCGAAACCTCACCTTACTTAAATTGCGTTCCGCTTATGTAGTACAAATAGCTTCAGCGGTTTGGCTTCAGATAAATTCCTTTACCATTAATGTACCGCATAAAACCAATTTCTTAACTTTATTTTTATATTCTACCTGTATCTAAGGAGATTAAACATAATTGGTATAAGTTATAAAATCTTAAATAAATTTGATAAAAGTTAGGATGAGAGACATTTTAGAGTAACGCAGCATATTTGGCAACGGATAATAACGGATGTAACGGATGTCGTAGAAAAACCATCCGTTACATCCGTTCTATCTGTTGCATAAGAATTGGTGTAGAAAATGTTGAAGTTGGTTTACTTGCAGGTTTTCTGCTAGCTCTCGCAGTGACCGAACGAATGGTGTAAATTGGGCGCCAAGTTGTTCTAAGATAGACGCTTGTTCTAAAATGCCTCGAATGTCACCTTGTATTGCAAGGTCGTAGAGTTTATTTAGGTTTTCGGTGCTGGGTGGAACGATGGCAGGTAAAACTGAGTCATTAATAACATCGTCTAGTGTGGGATTTACTGTTTCTTGGTAAATCCATTCCAGGTTTAGATAAGTTTTTAATATAGATAATAATTCTGTAAAACGTACTGGTTTAGGAAGGAAAGCGTTGCAACCTGCTTGGATACACGCAGTTTGTTCTTCAGGAAGCTGAAGTGCAGAAGTTGCAATTATAACTGTATTTTTGCTCATGTCTTGCCGTCGAAGTCTTTGGGTTACTTCTAAACCGTTGACTTCTGGCATTATCCAGTCGAGTAAAATTAAGTCGGGTTGATTTTCATGATTCTTGCGTATAGCTTCTCCCCCATCACTAGCTTGACTAACATCAAAACCTAATAGTTCTAAGAAATTCACAATAAACGTTCGGTTATTGGTTTTGTCATCTACGACTAAAATCTTTCGTATGGCGCCTTCATAACCTATAATTTTCTGGTCGTTATCTAATTGTCGTACAGCATTGTAATTTTCTGGTAAGTCTAAATCAAACCAAAATACGCTTCCTGTTCCTTGAAGACTGGTAACTTGAATCTTTCCACCCATTTGCTGGACAATATTTTGACTAATAGTCAAACCAAGTCCTGTACCTTCTTGGGAAGAATTATTTGGATTCAACTGTTGAAAAGGTAAAAAGATATCAGTTAATTTATCGCTAGGTATCCCAATACCTGTATCTGTAATTTTAAACCGAATTTTTGTTTGATTGCTTGATTGAAAATCTGATTCAAAATCTCGAATGTACCCTACTTGAAATAATACACTCCCAAAGTTTGTAAATTTGATGGCATTACTTAATAAATTCAAGAGAACTTGACGCAACCTAGTTTCATCACTACATATAACCACAGGTAGTAGTGACAGCGCTTGATATTTAAAATCAAGACCTTTTTGCTGTGCGCGTAATCTTAACATTGCAATTAAATTATCGAGAAATGCCAGAAAATGAAAATCATTAACTTCTATTTCGAGTTTTCCAGCTTCGATTTTTGCTAAGTACAAAATATCATTAATAAGTGTCAGTAAATGTTGTCCTGACTGATGAATTATTTCAAGCTCTTGATAACTCGAATCTATATCTTTATCACGTTGCAGTATTTGTGTAAATCCTAAAATCGCATTTAAAGGAGTTCTAAGTTCATGACTAATATGAGCGATAAAAGCACTTTTCGCACGGTTGGCAGCTTCAGCAAATTCTTTTGCTTGTGCTAGTTCTGCTGTGCGTTCGGCAACTCGTTGTTCTAGCTCTTCGTTAACCCCTCGCAAAGATACTTCTGCTTGAATTAGCTTTTGCTGTACTTGTTTTATTTCATCAATATCAACGAACGTTAGTACTACCCCATCTAGGCGCCCATCTTCTTGTAAGTAAGGGTTAACACGCATCAAAAAGTTAAAGCCAAAGTTAGACCCAACTCTAGAAATTTTGACTTCTTGCTCGACTTGTCGCTGAGTTTCGATAACTTGTTGTAGTTTTGCGAGTAAATCACTGCAATTTAAATTATGGGTGATATGCTCTAATGGGCGCCCAATATCTGCTTCAACTAAATTAATAGCTACGGTAGCAGCAGGAGTAAACTTGCGAATTTTGAGCGAGCTATCTAGAAAAACAACACCAATATCTGTACTACGCAGTAAATTATCGATATCGTTATTAAGTTCGGTTAATTCCTCGATTTTAGATTGAAACTCCGCGTTAACAGTATAAAGCTCTTCATTCACAGAGTGTAACTCCTCGTTAGTGCTTTGCAATTCTTCATTCGAGGCAATTAACTCTTCGTTCGTTGCTTGCTGTTCCTCGTTGGTTGTCTCCAACTCTTCAATAACTGCTTGCAAATTTTCGCGTGTTTGCTGAAGCTCATACTCTAACTCCATTATTCTTTGCGATGCTTCGTTGTCTGCTTCAAAACGTTCGCTATCGGTGGGTTGTGGTTTTGTATCCTCCTGAATTATGACCATGAAAAAATCACCCGCGAGTTTGCTCGTTTCGTGATACGTAACTTTCAAAGTCACAACGCGACTATTATCTTCCTCACCTAATTTTATTCCACTGTAGGCAACTAGGCGCCGCTCCCGCGAAGCACGATGCAATGCAGTACTCAAAGCTAGCTGCAAACTCGGAACAACTAACTTTGAAACATCAGTACTAGCTCGCCCTGTAGAAAATTGTAATATTTCAAGCGAATGATTAAAGATGTGGAAAAGCTGATAATCTCGGTCAACAAGCAAGCAAGTGGCATTTTGTTCGGATAGAAAAATGCTGAATGCTTCATTAAGTATAGGCTCAAGTCGTGCTTCAGCTGTTTGTTGGGGTTTTGACTGAGGTAAAAAACTGCTTCTTGAAATCTTTTCGACTCCTCTAGTGGGAATGGGTAAACGTACCTCACGTCGCTTTTGGTAAATTTTACTCTTCTTGCTTAGTGGTTTAAACTCTTCTTCGATATTTCCAAGCGTTTCAGCTTCCCCTAAAAATAATACCCCTTGCGACAATAGCGAAAAGTGTAAATTTCGTAAAACCTGCTGTTGTAATTCCGACTGCATATAAATAAGGACATTACGGCAAGTTATCATGTTCATGCGCGTAAAACCCGCATCCTTCGTTATATCGTGAGGGGCAAACAGCACTCGCTCGCGCAATTTACGAATAACTTGGTAAGATTGTTCTCTACGAATAAAGTAGCGCTGCAAACGTTCGGATGTAATGTCATTAGCAATTGTTTCAGGATAAACCCCGTTTGTTGCCTTATCTAAAGCTTCTTTGTCTATATCTGTAGCAAAAATCTTGACTCGAACTTGCCTATCCATCCTTTCCATTGCTTCTTCGAGTAATATCGCTAGCGAATAAGCTTCTTCACCAGTTGCACAAGCTGTCACCCAAAACCGCATTTCCTCCCCAGGTTTGGCAAGCTCTATCAACTGCGGTATTACCGATGTCTCCAAATACTTCCATGCTTCCGGGTCACGGAAAAAGTGAGTCACACTAATTAATAAATCATGACGAAGTATCGAGCGTTCTTCAGAAGAAAGCTCTAACAAGCTGATATACTCTTCTAAATTATTACAGCCACTAATCAAACAACGGCGATGAATACGGCGAGTGAGTGTACTCGTTTTATAATGTGAAAAGTCTGTTTGCTCATATTTCGCAAGAATATTCGCCACTAATTGAAGTTTATGCGATTCAAACGGTTGAAGTTGGCTTCTACTTGATACTGGTATTTCAACGAATGAACGTATTAGCTGATACACAAATGCAGCTAAAGCAGGCGCCGAAAGTACTTGGTCAACAACACCCGTAGCGATTGCGGTACGAGGCATTCCATCAAATTCAGCGGTTGCGGGGTCTTGTGCCATTGCGAACCCACCAGCTTCATTTATTGCTCTTAACCCGTTGCTACCATCACTACCCGTTCCCGACAAAATTATTCCAACTGCGTGTTCAGCACCGTTTCTTGCCAAAGACTCAAAAAATATATCAATCGGAAAATTTAACCCGTGACGATTTCTGTCTTCTTGCTCGAGCAAATGTAACTGATTATTTTCCACCACTAAATTCTTACCCGGTGGAATCAAATATATCGAATTTGCTTCTAACATCATTCCTTCAGTCACCCGATAAATCGCCATTCGCGTCCGTCGCTCTAGCAACTCCTTCATCAAACTCTTAAAATCGGGCGATAAATGCTGTATTACCACAAACGCGGCACCGCTATCAACTGGCATATTCTCCAAAAACTCTTCCAAAGCACGCAGTCCCCCCGCAGATGCTCCAATCCCGACTACGAATAATTGTGTTTGACTTGGTTTTTGGTTCGTCATACCTACTCTAGGACTTTCTGTCTTAAATGTTAATTTATTATTAATTTTTGTTAAGTATTGTCAATAATAATTATAAAGCATCAGAAACCGGGTTTCTTTATTAAAACTTGTAATAAAAATAAAGATTGGGTATAAACCTGGTTTCTTGATTTATATAAGCATTAATTATGTACTATATAAAAAACCTTAATGTTACTACACAAGAAATGGCGGCGCCTGCTAAGATTATTTGAGATTGATGAAAATATAATCAATCAGACTTTTAGTGAAATAGCAACAGTATACGAGTGTCCAGGTCGTTATTACCACAACTTAAAACATATTAAAGAAGTATTAGAAATTATAGATAATCTAGATAGTAAGTATAAATTAGATGCATCATTAGAGTTTGCGGTTTGGTTTCACGATATTGTCTACGACACACAAGCGCATAATAATGAAGAAAAAAGTGCAGAATATGCGCGAAACTTATTATCATTACTAAATATTCCTAGCTCGACCATAGATAATACTTGTCGGTTGATTTTAACAACAAAGCATCATAAAGCATCTGAAGATGATTTGGAAAGTCAAATATTACTTGATGCTGATTTAGCGATATTAGGAAGTAACCCACAGCGATATTGTGAGTATATGCTGGGTATTCGTCGAGAGTATGCTTGGGCACTGGAAAAAGACTACAATACTAAGAGAAGTGAAGTATTGCAAAAGTTTTTACAGCGCCCAAGAATATTTTCAACTTCGGAATTATATCAGCAATTAGAATTGATTGCTAGAAATAATATCAAAGGCGAAATTATAGCGTTAGAATTCCCCCCTACCCCTCCTTAATAAGGGGGTTGGGGGAATCAAGTATTGGAATTTGAATTACAAACTCAGTACCCTGTCCAGGTTCAGAGATACATTCTAACTTTCCATTATGCTTCTCAACAATAATTTGTTTACTAATTGAAAGCCCAAGACCAGTACCTTTACCAACTGGCTTAGTAGTAAAAAAGGCGTTAAAAATTTGGTCTTTCTTCTCATTAGGAATACCCGAACCGTTATCGCTAATTTTTATTATTGCGTATGTATTGCCACACAGAGAAGTAGAAATACGAATAGTCGGTTTATTTATATGCTGGCGCGGCGCCTTTTCAACATTTAGAAAGAAAAAGTCTTCTAATGCGTCGATAGCATTAGCAATTAAATTCATAAAAACTTGATTAAGCTGACCAGGATAACATTTAATTAAAGGCAGAGCGTTATATTGTTTAATAATATTAATGCCAGGGTTATGACCACTTGCTTTAATTCGATGATGTAAAATAAGCAAAACACTATCGATAATGGAGTGAATATTAACATTCTGGGTGGTAGTATCATCAATGCGCGAGAAGCATCGTAAACCGTGAATAATTTCATCAATTCTATCGGTGCCAGTTTGCATAGAAGACAGTATTTTAGGAAAATCTTCTTTGAGATAATCGAGTTCGATAGCTTCAGCTTGTTTTTGTATTTCTGGTTCAGGAATTGGGTAGTGTTTTTGATAAAGTTCAAGAATATCAAGAAGATTACTTGCATATTCGTTAGCAAAATTGATATTATTGCAAATAAAATTAATTGGGTTATTGATTTCATGTGCAACCCCCGCAACCAATTGTCCTAACGATGACATTTTCTCGGTTTGAATAAGTTGGGTTTGGGTACGCTGCAATTTGTACAACGTTTGTTCGAGTTCAGATGCTTTGTATCGCAGTTGCGCTTCCGAATGTTCAAGAGCAGCTTGAGTGCGTTTTGATTCAGTGATATCCATTACCAAGCCATCCCAAAGAATATCACCGTTTGGTTGTTTTGCGGGACGAGCGGCGCCTTTTATCCACTTTTCTTTGCCGGAAGCTGTGACAATTCTTCCCTCCCATTCCCAAGGTTCTAATTGAGTAGCACTAAGTTGAATTGAAGTAGCTAAACGTGCCCGCTCTGTGCGTAATACAATATCTAGTAGCCTTTTGGGGTTTTGCTGAATTTCAAAAGGAGTAAGCTCGTATATTTCGTAACAGCTAGGACTCACAAATAGAAATGAGTAGGAACTATCTGCTTTTAACAAAAATTGATAAATGGCACCTGGTATATTTGCCGCAAGCTGTTGAAATTGTGCCTGTGTTTGTTTAAGGGTAGACTCAGCACGTGCAAGTTCAATAGCAACTGCTGCCAAATGAACCGCTTTAATAATTAGCTGTTTGTCAGCATCGCTAGGAGTACGAGGTTGGTCGTAATAAACAGCAAACATCCCCAGTAATTCACCGCTTTTCGCCAAAATAGGCAATGACCAGCAAGAACGCAACCCAAATTTTAAAGCGAAATCTCGATTTTGACTCCACAATGCGTCTTTTGAAATATCCTCTACAATTACTGACTCTTTAGTTCTCGCTGCCATAGTACAAGAACACGCATCGGCGCCAATATCAATACCATCCATGACTTGTACAAATGTATTTTGTAAACTAGGAGCGGCGCCGTGATACAACTGATTGTTTTTAGGGTCTAACAGTAAAAACGAACACTTCATCTCCTTAGATAACCCTTCAATAACTAGAGCTAAGGCATTTAGCACTTCAGAAAGAGGAGTTCCTCGCAATATTAATTCTAAGACCTGGTTTTGCCCGATTAATATGGCTTCTGCGGTTTGCCGTTCTAATTCGAGTTCTTGTGACTGTAGCTGTCGCGATTTTACAGACTCCACCTCAAAGTTAATACTTTCGTGCAACCGACTAATTTCTGATATCAAAATAATATCACTTACCCCTGCTTTCAATGAGCGAACAGCGTCAACAGCGTCAATTTGGTCGGCAATCAAAATTAACGGTATCGAATTAGAAGCTGTACGTAAAATTCTTAATATATCGACATGACACAAATGAGTATCACCAAAATCAGCGATAATCACATTCCAGTTGCTTGAAAATATCAGGTTCTCAAAAGCAACCACAGTATCGACTTGCTGCCTTGCGACTATATACGACCGGACGTTTTGTAGTTGTTCAAATACTAAATCCGTATTTGTACCCGATTGCAATAGTAGTATGTGCAACGCTTGATTCACCATTTGCTCCTTCTCAAGCCTGCTGTCTAAAAAAAATGTTTACAATTAGGCAGTTGAAAACGCGCTCCTAACCTAGCTTCATAATGTAAAGTACAAGTCAATACACCGCTGACACAATAAATCTAGCACTACACGTTTTCAAAGTTATTGCCTTTGTTATTTTTATTCTATTATCAACCAAACATTTTTGCACTTGCTGTTTTTGATAATACATTTGATTTGCTTAGGTCAAGGATAATAATTTTTTAAACTCTTTATTGTGCCTTTTTTTATGCCAAAAAATAAAAATATATTCAGGATACCAAAGATTTTAGCTTATTTTATATTAACTTGATTTATACTTGCTAGTTTTGCCATATTGTGTAGCAATACATCAAAGCCAGATTCATTCATTGAAATTAGCTTGATATTTGCTGGTTAGATAAACTATTAGATTAGGACTTGTTAATTCTTAGAAACAATGACTCACGCCAAGAAACCCGGTTTCTACGCAAAATTGTTATTTTTATTGTCAGGTTCAACAAAGAAACCGGGTTTCTAGGATTTTCAACATGGAACAACTCTTTTACACTTAAAACTTATGATAAAAGTGCTGCTGGTAGACGACCAATACTTGATACGTCAAGGCTTGAGAGCTTTATTAGAACTAGAGCCAGATTTAGAAATTGTAGGAGAAGCTGAGAATGGCAGAGAAGCGATTGATTTAATAGCTCAGTTACATCCTGACGTAGTATTAATGGATATGCGAATGCCAGTTATGGATGGGGTGGGCGCCCAGCGAGAAATTCAGCAAAGATTTAGCAATACAAAAACACTAGTATTAACAACATTTGACGATACAGAGTATGTAGCAGCAGCTTTACAGTATGGAGCAATGGGTTATTTACTCAAAGATACTCCATCAGAGGAGTTAGCGGTAGCAATTCGTGCAGTACATCGAGGTTACACACACTTAGGCCCAGGAATAGCTAAAAAACTATTTGCATTTTCAACGGACGTAGAACCAACACCTCCACCACCAGCTTTAGAACAACTAACCCCACGTGAAAAAGAAGTATTACGGTTAATTGCAAATGGCGCCAGTAATCGCGAGATAGCCAAACAGTTATATATTTCTGAAGGAACAGTGAAAAATCATGTTACAAATATTCTCAACCGATTAAACTTACGCGACCGCACTCAAGCAGCTTTATTCGCCAAATCATATTCATCTTTTCTCGAAGACACTTGATTGTAGGGCACTGCCACCATACTATCTAGTTTATGATGGCTATTTTTCTTTCCTTTCTTTGCGCCTTTGCGTTCTTTGCGGTTATTTTTTTACGAACCGCAAAGGACGCAAAGTACGCGAAGGGGAGGAATCTAAGAATAATAAAAAGATGTGTGTACACGGTAGGGGATTATCTTTGAAACAATTCCATACATTCTTTGCGTAGAACTCCGCGTGTGACTATAATATTTTTAAAGCTCTTGGCAATTATTTCTTCACAAGAGATATCAATTTGTGATTGTTTTACTTCTATTAAATCTTTAATCGAGGCGCCGTAAACAATTTGTGATATCCCCGTCCATACACAAGCAGTGGCACACATTGGACAAGGTTCACCAGTTGTATAAATTGTATATCCTTCTAAAGAAGTATTTTTTAGATTAGCCGTTAATTTACGAATGGCGTTGATTTCTGCATGTGCGGTAGGGTTACAGTCTTGTCGCACGGTGTTATAAGCAATGGTAACAACTTCGTTATTTTTGACAATTGCTGCACCATAAGGTGCATCACCTTTTTTTGCTGCTTCAAGTGCTATACGCATAAAATATTCATTATCCATATGGTTTATTTCATGGGTTCTTTGTCTTAATTAAACATTATTTATGCTACTTAGTAGAGAAAAAATCAATTTCTACCTCAAAGACCTTGACACACCAGCGGGAAAGATTATCAATCTTGCTATAGCTGGTTTAGTACTGATTTCATCTGGTATTTTTGTTGCTCAAACTTATACTTTACGTGCGGATTTTAATGAGTATCTAAATATAGTAGATAAAATTATTTTGGTAATTTTTGTCTTTGAATACAGTTTGCGGTTGTGGAGTAATAAATTTAATATTAGAGATTTATTAAGTTTTTATTCGATTATAGATTTACTAGCAATTTTACCTTTCTTTTTAGGCGCCACCGATATCAGTTATATTCGTTTACTACGTTGGTTCAGAATTTTACGTCTCATCAGGTTTGTAGATAGCAAGTACATGTTTGGTATCAGTAATGAAGATGGCGCCATTTTTGCACGGATACTATTTACATTATTTGCGATTATCTTTGTATTTTCTGGGTTAATCTACCAAGTAGAGCATCCAGTTAACCCTACTAGCTTTAGAACTTTTTTAGATGCATTTTACTTTTCGGTCGTTACAATGACGACAGTCGGATTTGGAGATGTAACACCGATATCGCAACCAGGACGTTTGCTTACAGTTTTTATGATTCTGACAGGAATAGCACTTGTTCCTTGGCAGATAGGTGATTTAATTAAACGCTTGGTTAAATCAACAACTCAAATCGAAACCATTTGTACTGGTTGTGGTTTAGCGTTTCATGATGCAGATGCCCAGTTTTGTAAAAGATGTGGTACAAAGTTGGGTTAGTAGTGGCAACAGATAGAACTGATGTAACGGATAGTTTTGTTAATTTTTGTGGGGAATAAATATGAAGGTATCGAAAATTTTAGGTTTGATTTTTATATTAGGTGGTATTTTTGGTTTTTCACAGGCGCCTGCAAGTGCAATAAGTCAAAGATTGGTAGCGGCAGGTGATAATGTTGAGAGTGATACGTTGCCGACTATTAGTAGGAATGCATTTTTCTACTTTCTGCGAGGTAATGAACGTTATGGTAGGGGAGATAAACGTGGAGCAATCGAAAATTTTAATCAAGCGTTAAAGTTGAAGCCTGATTTTGCCGAGGTTTATTATAATCGGGGTTTAGCGCGTGCGGAGTTGGGAGACAAAAAAGGTGCGGTGGAAGATTTTAATGAAGCGCTACTAATAAATCCAGGTTATGCTGCTGCTTATAATAATCGAGGTAATGCACGTCGTGAGTCTGGAGACGCGAAGGGAGCAATTGCAGACTATAATAGGGCACTAAGGTTAAACCCGAATGATGCAGAAACATATAATAATCGTGGACGTGCGCGTTACAGCTTGGGAGAAATGCAAGCAGCAGTTAGCGATTATAATCAAGCGTTACAACTGAATCCTAAATTAGCAGAAGTTTACCTGAACCGTGCCAATGCGCGGGTAGACTTACAAGATATGAAAGGGGCAATGTCCGATTATAATCAAGCGTTACAGCTTAATCCCAAAGATTATCAAGCATATTACAATCGTGGATTAACTCGACGTGAGTTAGGTGATATGCAAGGGGCAGTTGCTGATTATACCCAAGCATTGCAAGTGAATCCAAATTACGTTGATGCTTATAATAACCGGGGAACTACGCATTTACAAATGGGCAACAAGCCAGCGGCAATAGCTGATTTTAATCAAGCTTTGCTGCTCAACCCTAATCTTGCTGAAGCTTACTATAACAGAGGTAGAGCGCGCGCGGATATGGGAAATAAAAAAGGTGCGATTCAAGATTATAGTAGAGCGTTAAAAATAAATCCTGAGCTTGCTCAAGCTTATGGAAATAGAGGAGTTGCTCATTTTCAACTTGGTGACAGAAATAATGGCACTGCTGATTTACAGAAAGCTGCCCAAATGTTTAAACAGCAAGGACTCCCTGAATTTTCCCAGCGTGCGCTAGAAATCATTAAAAAGTTTGATAATTAAACATATTTACTCCCAATATTGCTTGTTGGGGGTACTATGTTCATGTCTCGATAAATATATAAATATGCCGACTATTTACGTAAACCCTGAAAGCGGGAACGATAATGCGAACGGTAGCCAACAGGCGCCGTTAAAAACGATTACAAAAGCGCTTGAGCGTGCAAATGCAGGTATAACTATTCAGTTAGCTGATGG
The DNA here is from genome assembly GCF_000331305.1 of Calothrix sp. PCC 7103. Lineage (GTDB taxonomy): Bacteria > Cyanobacteriota > Cyanobacteriia > Cyanobacteriales > Nostocaceae > Dulcicalothrix. The sequence continues at coordinate 5,888,185 of NZ_KB217478.1, forward strand.
GAACTATAATACTACAAGTGGAGAAAAATTCCCTCTAAATATTCCAGGCGGCGTTACGATTACTGGCAATGAAGCAAAAAAAGGTAGTGGAATTGTCATTGAAGGAAGCGGAGAATATCTAAGTCGTTTCTTCGCTCGCCAGAATGTAACTATACTAATGAATAGTGGCGCCGAACTACGGGGTGTTACAGTTACTAACCCAGCAACTCGTGGAACAGGAGTTTGGATAGAATTAACAACTCCCTTGGTTGCTAACTGTACTTTTACAAAATGTAAGCGCGAAGGAATTTTTGTATCTGGTGATGCCAACCCAATTGTTCGAGATAATATTTGCACTGAGAACGCAGCCAATGGAATTGCAATAGCAAAAAACGGTAGAGGTGATATACGTAATAACTCGTGCTTTAAAACTGGTTTTGGTATCGTAGTTAGCGATACTGCATCACCAAGATTAACCGACAACAAAATTTACGAAAACCGTTCAGGTTTCATTATCTCTAACGACGCGCGTCCAATATTGCGAACCAACGTATGTGAACGCAACGTTCAAGATGGCATGACTGTAATAGCCAATGCTCTACCCGACATTGGTAGTACAAATAGCCCAGGTGGTAATATTTTCCGCAATAACGGGCAATTTGATATACAAAACGTTGGTTCCAATAAATTAGTATCAGTCGGAAACCAAATAGATCCAGCAAAATGCAAAGGAGAGATTGAATTTGTAGGGAATCAGGCGCCAAACCCTGTACCCACCCCTACACCAACACCTGTACCAACACCTGTACCAATTCCCGTACCAACCCCTACACCACCACCAGTTCCGGCGCCACAACCTGAACCCGAACCTGAGCCAGTACCATCTCCTGTACCAATTCCCGTACCACCTCCAACACCTCCAACACCCGTACCACCTCCAACACCTCCAACACCCGTACCATCCCCAGTTCCAATTCCCGTACCACCTCCATCACCAGACAATAGTGAATTAAAAGATATAAATGGACATTGGGCAGAAGCATTTATTCGAGAATTAAATAAACTTGGTATAGTTACTGGGTTCCGCGATAAGACATTTAAACCAGATGCAACAATGACACGCGCACAGTATGCAGCGTTGTTAGTAAAAGCTTTTAACCCAACAGTGAAACGTCAAGCGATAAAATTTAGAGATGTACCTGAAAGTTTTTGGGCACATGGCGCCATTCAACAAGCTTACCAAGGACAATTTCTATCTGGATATCCGAACAATACATTCCGTCCTAACGAAAATATTCAACGAGTCCAAATAATAGTTTCGTTGGTTAATGGACTTGGGTTAGGTAATAACGCAGCTAAATCTTTGAAATCTTACGACGACCAAGGGAAAATACCTGACTATGCGAAAGATGAAGTTGCAATTGCTAGCGAGAAACGAATCATTGTAAATTACCCAAATATTAAGCAACTTAATCCGACTCGTGAGGCTACACGTGCAGAAGTTGTGGCAATGGTGTATCAAGCTTTGGTGGATGCTAAACGTGTTGCAGCAATAGAGTCACCTTATATAGCTTAGAGGTTGAATATATTGCTTTGGAATGGGACGGGCAAGGATGCCCATCCCACAAGATATACTGCACTTCTGTCATGAGTCGTGAACGTTAACGCAGTTTTCCCGCAGGGTAGCATCTCTTGTCATGCTGAGGAACGAAGCATCTAGAAGATTTTAACGGTTATTAAAAGTATGGTTTATAAATCTTCTTCGAGAAGTTCAAGTACAGCAGCATCTAATCTTTTATTAGCATTTTCAGATAATTTAAAACAATAAGCACTGACGGCGCCTGATATTAGTCCCAAAGCTGCTGTTGCTCTTTCGATGTTTATAGGATTTATATCATGTCCGGGTACATAACCATAATAAAATCATCGTAGAGACGCGATTAATCGCGTCTCTACATTGTCGGGAATTATGGGCAAGCAACCGGACATGATATTAGTTGAGTTATGAGTACTTACATTTCTAAGGGTTATATTCCTGAACGTTCGAGTATAAAATTAAAAACTTTTATGCATGTAAATCAGCAACTACAAAAATTAGCTGAAAAATATTATATATTAATGAATCTTGAGGAACCGTCTGATTCGGAGCTTAATCAGCTAGAAGAAATATTAAAGTTAGCCACGATTGATGAAGAGGTAAATGATTTACTTATTAAAATAGATGAACATATTGCTATAGAAGCGGGTTTGATTCGTAATGAAGTCGCATCAAAATCTTGGTTAGCAAGTTTAGCTTTATTCATTACAGAGAAGCATTTCTCTCAACGGAATAAAAAATTAGTCAATCTTTCATTACTTAGCGTTATGTCGGTAGGAACATTACTGTTACTTCAACAATGCGATAGTATGCAAGCAAAGATAACGTATAATACATTATTTAATTATCACCAAGGTACGGCGCCTGTACACAAAAAAGAAACGAAGCAACAAAAAGATGTAGCATTAGAGACTTTAAGTATAAATGCTGATACCGCAAGACCGAATGTGCCGCAAAATATAGCTTTGTTACAAAAACAACTAGAGTATGAATCGAAACAAATAAAATATGAACATCAGCAAATAAATTTTCAGAGGTGCCAGCTTAGTTTTGAAGCGAAACAAAAGCAAGCAGAGTCAAAGCATTTATTTGAACAAGCACAGCAATATTTGCAACAAGCTCAACAATGTAAAAAAGAATCTAAACAATCATTATCTTTATCAAAGCAATATGAAATGAAAGCCGAACAATCATTATCAATGGCTCAAGAAACATAATGAGTGTAAACCGGGTTTCTATCAACAAAGAAACCCGGTTTCTATTGAGAATTAGTCAACTCTTGAATTAACTGTTCAGGAGTTATAAGTAGGTGGACGGGAAAATTTACCGCTATGTAACGAAATGTAAATCGGCTATAATCCTTTCACAGTATGCCTTTAGCGCTCTTAACCGGAAAACCCCAAGTGTGGTTTATTTCCACCCACCTACTTAATTCGCGGAGTAGTAACAGGATAATCCCTAGGGTTGCGAGTAATAATTGCATCAAAGTTATTGTTTACAGCAGTACTGTATTGAATAGCATCTTCAAAGTCTTTAAAGTTGCTGCTCAGTGCCATATTTATTGATGCGCTATCAACGTTAGCAATTTGACAGAACAAAACCAACTGCCTTAAGTAAGCAATTGTCCAATCTCGACCTCGTGCTTTGCGGATAATATAATATAAATCACTAAAAGTCGAAGCTGAAATAAAACCTTCAACCTGTCTTTGTTCAATTAGTACTAAAACTTGTTCGCTTGTTTGCCAAAAAGGTTCGCGCTCAAGTGCATCATCCACGATAATGTTAGTGTCTAACAAAACTCTCACAGATTATGTTTCTCCTTTAAAGCTTCCCACCTTGCTTCATCTGGGTCAAAATCAGGAGGAACATCTGGAGCGTTTTCAAATAATCCCTCAAATGCTTTAACTTTAGATTTTCTTTTTGGTTTATCTAATGGTGGGTAACATTTTTCGTTCGTGTAACTCGAACTGGGTTCAAGAGTTTGTAAGATAATCAATTCCACTTTACCAGGAGCAATATTCAACGGTTCGTTAACAATTAGGCTTCCTGATTCGTCAATTGTTGCATTTAGCTTATAAGCTTGCATTCTTCTGTTCCTTTTTACTTATAGTATAAAATGTCCAGCATGAAATTGTTTTAGAGTTGTTTACAAATTATATTATTGATTCTATTTTTGTAAACCTACTGGTTCATGTCATAAGTTTTGGAAGGTTGTAGGGTGGGCACTGCCAGCCCTTTCAACGCGAACTAGTGAACTAGTGTAGCAAGGCAGATGGCAGAGGGCAGATGGCAGAAGTGAAAAGCCTTATGAAACATACGCTTTTTACTCTTTCAACTGTACTACTATTTTAGTCAAGCTGCACTAGTAACATAAGTACTAAAAGCTTAAGTAATTGGTTGCTTAAAAATAAGGTATTTTTTATAAAATATTAAATATACGAACTTTCAAAGTGGCAAGTATGTTTTCTTATTTATACATCTTATCAAATACGGTTTTATTCATAACTTTGTCTTAGATAAAACATCATATTTGATAAATTGTTGACATGAAAAATATGCACGAAAATATTTTACGTGCGGTAAGCAGTTAAAAAATATTCTTTCTTTTATAACTAACTTTGTGATTTCTTTTTTTGGTGGGTCTCTAAAAGTCGTGCGGTAGAAACATGGCGATGGTTACTATTAACTATTAAAGGTTCTCGCTTTTTTTTCTTACCTCTCGTTGCTTTTAAAAAACGTTTCAAATGTACACCATCTGCAAGTCGTTGTAGAAGTTCTGCTATTTGGTCAAGAGAATATGTACCAAACACTTCCCACTTTGGTGGTGGTATCGCAATCATCATCCCTCTATATATTCCTTGAATCTCATCTACCAAATAAAAATCAGATAAGCCAACTTCAATTTTATTAACTCCATGTACACTTCCCAAGGCACCTCGTAAAGTCGCAAGTATATTGTATGCAACTAATGCCATTGAAAAAGAAAATAATGCAGCTTTGGGGTAGGCTAAAGTCTGAATTTCGCCGTTAAAATTTTCAGTGACAGTTTGAAAAAGTGTTTCTATTTTCCAACGATTGCGGTATATTTCAGCAACTTCGACTGCGTTTGCATCGCTACTTGGTAAGTTAGTAAAAATCGCTATTTCCCATTCTTTATCTCGCGTCGGTACATTTAGCTTTACCAAAACCCGCCTGAGTTGTAGGATTTCCCCTTCATATGATATTTCTATTTTCTGCTCAAACACTTTTCCTGTTTCAGTTTCTCCTATATACTTTAATTCACTTAATTCTTTAAATCCTAATGAACCATGTTGGCGAATTACAAAAAACGCTCCTTTCAATATTATTGTATATAAGAACTTTGCTGTACAAAAGTTACGGTCTCCACACCAAATATCTTTCGGTTTAACTAAAGCCAGTATTTGGTCAAATGACGCGCGCTCTTGAGCGTGACCGTCCTCAACTAATAAAACATCTGTTACTAACTTTGATGCTTGGTCTAATATTGCTATTGCTTTACCTGGTAGAGAAGAAGCTGCATAAGCGCGGATTGCATCTAGTCTATGGTCTGTTGCCGCAAGGCAGGTACCATCTACAAATTTCAGTTTATAACCTGTCAATAAATCTGCTTGTTCTCCACCCATTGCTTGAATTAAATACATTAAATCACTTGCTGTTTCTCGTAATAATGCTTGACTTACATTTAATTCAATTCCAGAGAGCTTGTTATATAATGCGGTTGTACTTACTATTTTTTCTATTGCTTTCGCTCTATAAGCAGCATGGACTGACTTATGAATCCCACATACGACCAAACTCATTAAATCGACCTGACTTGAAAACAATAAATCTTGCTGATATTGAACAGTCGCATGTGCCTCAAATATTTTATCCAAGCGTTCTGGCATGAAAATACACTCCATTAACACTCGTGCCATCACACTTATGGGACTTTCTTCTACAAATTGCTCAAAGACAGTAGATAACATTTTGATGCACCACAATTATTAATACTGTCAAGAATACCTTGAAGTCGTTCTTAATAATCAATACCAGGAGCGGCTTACAGGCGCCGTCCTAGTAGTGCATTAGTTCGCGTTGAAAGGGCTGGTGTACTATAGCCATAACTATGAGCGTCAGATTTTAACAGTCGATGATGCAACTTTGGATTTGAGTGAAGTCTCTTCTGTTTGGTATCGTCGTATTGCAATGGGCGCCAAAATTCCGATGACAATGGAAAAGCAATTTCGGGAAGCCTCAATTGGGGAGTCGCGCGCAACAATTGGAGGTATGATTGCTTCGATTCGAGGTTTTCATCTTGATGCTTTACCAAGTATTCGTTTAGCTGATAACAAACAGTTACAGTTGCAAGTCGCTCGCTCTATAGGTTTAGACACACCACGTACCTTAATCACTAACAACCCCCAAACTGTAAAAGAATTTGCTAGTAAATGCGAGCAAGGTATGATTGCAAAAATGCTTTCATCGTTTGCCATCTATGACGAGCAAGGGGAAGAATTAGTAGTTTTTACCAACCCTGTTACAACAGAGGACTTAGAACATCTTGATGGGTTGTGCTTCTGCCCAATGACGTTTCAAGAAAAAATACCCAAAGCATTGGAACTCCGCACAATTATTGTGGGAGAGCATTTATTTACTGCTGCTGTAGATTCGCAACGCTTACAAAAAGCGAAGATCGACTGGCGAAAACAAGGGGTGAACTTACTTAACTCTTGGCAAAAGTACGATTTACCTGAAGACGTAAAGCAAAAGTTGCTTCAATTAATGGCTTACTTTGGGTTACACTATGGCGCCATAGATATTATCGTCACCCCTAATGGTCAGCATATATTCCTAGAAGTTAACCCAGTTGGAGAATTCTTCTGGCTGGAATGCTATCCACCAAACTTTCCTATTTCTCAGGCATTAGCAGAAATCCTCATTCATAATAGTAAAAAGTAAAAAAATATACACTTTATTCTAAGTAAATAAATTCAATCCAACAAAGTTTCTATTTAGTACATATAAACCAATGCAATAAAATAAAATAAATCATCGCCTAAACCGTCACATGTGTTGCAAAATTTACTTTGATGAAAAAAATTTTCAATATATTGCATTTCCACTTCGATGCAATCATGAATTATTTAGCCTGGATTTACGCTTGATTCTTGATATTATAATCATTAATCCCCCAGCTATAACGAAAGCAATACTATTAGTATTTTCTGGAACTGCAACAGCCGCACGATTCGATTTGAACTCAACTAATCTTACACTTGTCTCGGAATCAAAAATTCGCGAATAACGTCCACTGACATCCGTTCGAGCAAATTCTTCATTACTGCCGAACGAATTTTGCGTCAATGCCTTTGATAACGAAAAATTTCCAGCATTTGTATAAGTAATAAAGTCTCCATTATTTGGAGTTGCAATTCTACCCTCTAGAGATATTGAGTCTAAAAGACTGCCATCTTTTTCGTCATATAACATCAACGAAACTAGACCTTGAGAAATAGCACTCTCTTCTACAGGATTATCAATTGAAGCCAGTAGCTTTAAAAAACCACTGTAATCAAAAGAAAAAGTACCACCCTTCGGAACTGAGAAATTATACCCAATCACTCCTGCAATGCTTTCGGCTAAAGCAATATCATCCGCGCGCTTACCAGTCACTTGACTAAAAGAAGTGTTATTTGCTTTGGTCTGATTAGGATTGTCGGGTATAATCTTAAAGTTAGCAATGGCGCTAGCAACTGCGGTGGCGCCACCAATATCACTCGGACTAATAGTTTTTGTAAAAGTTCCTGCGTCAGTGAAAATATTTGTTGGGTTAATACTGAAATTCTTTAGCTGAAACTTTGCTTCTGAAGATGCTAAAGTTGCAGCTTGGGCAGGTACGCTAACAATTAGCGTTGCAATCGCAGGAGTTACCACTAGTAAAAAATCTTTTACTAGCCCTAAATATCTTTGCATTCGATAATTCCAATTAATTGTTAAATAAATTACAACATGCAAGCTTAAATAACTGCCTTATGGGTAAGACAGTCAGCAAGATTGTGAATTAAAGCATATAGTTTGACTACTAAATCAAGCTACGCACGCAATCTCTACAGTTTTATATTTGATGCCTGAATTTCTTGCTGGCAAACAATACATGCATTGCGGCATTCTCAACTAGGTAATAAACCTTGCTGGTAGATGTGCTTATGTAACTATACTAAGGCCGTAACCGTATTAAAAGTGTAATACTTGTATAAAAATAGATAATAATATTTTAAACAAATATAAAGTTAGCAGTAATAATACTAAGCTCATATTATAAAATTTTGGGTTTGACAAGAGTTAATATACTGATTTTTCTTATTTATGATTCTAATTGTCTACTATAAGGGCATACCCTTAAAACATAGGCAGAGAGCATATATACGGCGCCCTCTGCCTTCTGTTTACAAATAGTGATAACATTTAAAACCAAAACAGCTAATGTTTCATTAACCGATTGCGAATGCTAAAAAGTTTTTCCTGGCTGTTAACAGGCCCTCGTGGTGCTGGTATTTCGGTGTTAGGCCAAGTTGCTAAATCAAAGCAAGGACATGATGTAGCTGGCATTCCCATATGCCGCATGGGAACTGGCATATTGCACCGCGCGCAAGACTCAATATCCCATTCGGGTTGCAGAAGTTGAGCAATAGTCTCATGCGTACCATCAAGATGACAAATATTCGGCGCCTCAATTACCTTCTGCCAACATTCTTCAAATTCTGAGCTATAGCCATTTCCTACAAAAATCTGTCGCGGCAGCAAGGTCGCCGTTCCATTACAAATAACAATACCTTTACCTAGCTGAAACCAATAAGCTAGATATTTCTTAACTTCTGCTGTTGTTGCCATGCCCTCATTATAAATTTTAATAATCAGACCTAGTAGCTACAATCATAAATAAAGAATTAAGAATATACATCTGACTTAAGTAAAGACGTGATTAATCATGTCTCTACTCTAATGGTGTACCTAGTGTACTGAGATTAAGAGCATATCCACCTGTAACTAGGTATACCGTATCAGAAATTTTGGAGAGGCGCCGTACTAATGAACTCAAACGGTCACGAAACGTTCTCCCTATCGGATACGCGGGCACAACTCCCCACCCTGTTTCTTCAGCAACAAATATAATATCACTTGCAACTAGTTCTACTGTATTTAAAAAATCCTGCACAGTGTTATTCCATTCGAGTTCTTCCTGTTCGAGCAGATTTGCCACCCAGGTTCCCAAAGAATCAACCAAAATACAAGTTTGCGGCTTGACATTAGCTAATGCCTGTGATACAAAAAATGGCACTTCTAACGTTGACCAGTTTTGCGGGCGCCTAATAATATGTCGCTGAATCCGAGAAAGCCACTCAACATCATTAGAATCTCTGTTTGCAGTAGCTATATATACAACGTCATTTGAATTTGAAGCAAGTTTTTCAGCCCACTCGCTTTTGCCAGAGCGTGCTGGCCCTGTGACTAATATAACTTTACCCAAAGTTCTTCCTTAGTATATGCGTTTAGGTAACCATATTAAGTTTATCTAAAAATATTTAACTATTTTTATGTATAAATAGTCTTTTCGTGCTGAAATAATTTTTAATGGATAAAAATACTATCAGTGTTTTCGTCTATAAAATGTAAGTTATACAGGTTGAAGCGATTATCAGGGTTATTCGGCAATGGTTAAGAGTGGAAGATTGGTAATATTTAAAATACGGTGTCCCTATAAATTCTTCTTTGTGCCTTCCACTAATATTTAGGTACTTTTGCACTACTAATTTTTATTTCCTCTTCTGGCGTTTATTAACACAGGAATTACTTATGAAAGCAGGCATCAAGCGTATTGAGACGACTCTACAAAATTTAGTACCACAAAGCACTACACAAGAGATTCATCAAGGGACACCATCACCGACATTATCTTTTGAAATCAATGCTAGCAGGCAGACAACGCACACACAACTTTCGCAAGAAGTAATCAGTAAAGTTACTGAAATCTCTAACCAAAATATCTCAAATCCAAATATATTTAATCCACATACGCATGAATCAGTGCAAGCTTTTTCTGTAGAATCTGCACAAGATGATGAATGGAAGGCGCCGGATTTACCAAAATTTAAAACACCTGCTTTCACTAGTCATCGTAATGGCGCCAATCCAGCACTCGCAAGTAACCTTCTTTCCGAAATTCAGCAAATTGTCACAGGTTGGCAAGTTGAATTACAAACAGTAATTAGACAAATTCAAGATGTTTATATCGAGGGTCCCATCGTTAACGGTTGGCTAGAGTCGCAATCAGTACAAGCGACCGATGCCACAATTGGAACCGCAGCACTACGTCACGCTGAAGTTGACCGATTAATGGACTATGTTGAAGAAATTTGTGCCACACACGGACAAACAAAGTCAAAAGAATCACTACGCACTGGCTATCGTTTGTGTGGGTTAGATGCAGCGGGTAAAGTATGGAGTCGTCCTTGTCCACCCGAACAAGTCGCTAATGTCAGTATGGCTATTGCGCGCTATCAAAAATTGCGCCACCTATTAGAACGTAAACAGTATTTAGAAAATCGCCTTTCCCAATTGTCAGAAACCCTTGTAATGTTACATGGACATCTTCAGTCTCCGTAGTATCTAGGGATAGAAATAAAGAATTAGAAGTTTTTCCGAAAAAACTCGGTTGGTAAGCTTCTGAATTTTGGTATAGATTAGCATCATCAGCACAAATCGTAGAGACGCAGTGAACTGGGTCTTTACGATGTAAATATGGAGATGTGTATCGCATCTTCGCGTTCGTTGGCTGTGCCACACACTTTACATTTTTATGCCTGAAACGCTTATCTCAGCCATCATCTGTACCCACAACCGAGACACCTACTTGGGCGCCGCGATTGATAGCCTTGTCGCACAACAAACTACCGTTGGTTTTGAAGTTGTAGTCGTCGATAACGGTTCAACCGACCGTACTCGCGAAGTCGTTGAACAGCGACTTGCAGATGCGCGCCTGCGTTACGTTTTTGAACCAGTTCTTGGTTTATCAGTCGCACGAAATACAGGCGCGTCATCATCCAGAGGCAAAATCCTAGCTTATCTGGATGATGACGCCGAAGCTAGCGTTTCATGGTTAGACACTTTGCACTCAGCGTTTGAAGCTAACTCTAAACTAGCAATAGCTGGTGGTAAAGTTACGCTTATTTATCCGCCAGGACAGGAGGCACCTGCATGGCTATCCCCTGGTTTGGCGGCTAACTTGGGTGCATACGATTTAGGCGATAAAGTTATATATATAGATAATCCTGGTTTAACTCCAAGAGGATTAAATTATGCGATTCGTCGCAGTTTCCTAGAGGAAGTTGGAGGTTTTGACGCTAATCTTGGTCGAGTCGGCAAAAAATTATTGTCGAACGAAGAACTACAAATGACCGAGCTTGCCATTGGTCGAGGTTGGCAAGTTGCTTACCTTCCTGATGCACTAGCTGCACACAACGTCCAAACAGAACGTTTACAACGCAGTTGGTTTTTTAGTCGCGGTTGGTGGCAAGGAATTAGCGAGTGTTATCGTGAACAGCTAGCAGGAAAAGCGGGCATTGGACAGTTACAGCGTGGCAGCGAGCGATTTTTACGCGGTTTATATAAATCAGTGCAGTATATATCTGACCCAGCAGAGCGCTTTGACAAACTCGTATACGCTTATGGTCAAATAGGATATTTAAACGCCGCCCTTCAAGGTCTTCTATCAAAAAAATAATTACTAATTAAATAAATAACTGTAAATATTATGTCTAATAAAATACCAGTTTCCGTCATTATCCCAGCTAAAAACGAAGAAGCTAATCTCCCCGCTTGTTTAGCTAGCTTACAGCGAGCCGATGAAATTTTCGTCGTAGACTCCCAAAGCACAGATAAAAGTGCAGAAATAGCTACTAGTTACGGCGCCAAAGTCGTTCAATTCCACTTCAACGGACGTTGGCCCAAAAAGAAAAACTGGTCATTAGACAATTTACCATTCCGCAACGAGTGGATATTAATAGTCGATTGTGATGAGCGCATTACCCCAGAATTATGGGATGAAATTGCTGTATCCATCCAAAATGACCAACAATCTGACCAAAAATCTCAATTTGATGGTTTCTACCTTAACCGTCGCGTATTCTTCATGGGTAAATGGATTCGCCACGGTGGTAAATATCCTGACTGGAATTTACGTTTATTCAAGCATAAACTCGGACGTTACGAAAACCTCAACACCGAAGAAATCCGCAACACAGGCGATAACGAAGTTCACGAACACGTCATCCTAAAAGGGGAAGTCGGCTACCTCAAAAACGACATGCTTCACGAAGATTTTCGTGACTTATTCCACTGGTTAGAAAGACACAACCGTTATTCCAACTGGGAAGCGCGCGTTTACTATAATATCCTCACAGGAAAAGATGACGACGGCACAATCGGCGCCTCACTATTTGGTGATGCCGTTCAACGCAAACGCTTTTTAAAGAAAATCTGGGTAAGACTACCATTCAAACCCTTACTACGCTTCATTTTGTTTTACATCATTCAACGTGGTTTCAAGGACGGCAAAGCCGGTTACATATACGCCCGCTTACTAAGTCAATACGAATACCAAATTGGAGTAAAACTCTACGAATTACGTAGCTGTAACGGTCAACTAAACACAGCCAAAAAGTCAGCCAAGCCAGCCCCAAAATTCCAACAACAAGAAGCAGAAACAGCAGTCTAACACCATCTTGTGGAGCGGGCATCCCTTGCCTACCCACATACTTATAATAAATATTTACTATATTCATGATTAGTGACATCAAAAACCCAGAACAAATAAAATCATTTACCGATTTAAGCAAATATGACCAATCTTGGTTTGACCGAGGGCGGCCAACTTGGTACATATTACTGTGGTGGTTCGTGCAAGCAGTAACTTTTCCCTTAACTCTCCATCCATTCAATGGGTTACGTTGTGCCATCCTACGATTATTCGGCGCCCGTATTGGTAAAAAAGTTCTAATTAGACCAACCGCACGTTTTACATATCCTTGGAAAGTAACAATCGGAGATTATAGTTGGGTTGGTGATGACGTTGTTTTTTACAGTTTAGACCATATAAATATCGGTAGTAACTGCGTCATCTCTCAAAAAAGCTATCTATGCACAGGTAGTCACAACATGAAAGACCCAGCATTTGGACTCAAAACTGCTGCCATTACTATTCATGATGGCGCCTGGGTTGCCGCAGACTGCTTTGTCGCACCAGGTGTAAATATTGGTACAAACGCAGTTATTGGTGCCCGTAGTAGTGTTTTTGCTAACATGCCCGCTGGACAAGTTTGTGTAGGTAGCCCATGTCGTCCCAGACACCCACGCATCAAAACTTCTAACTCCTAACTCCTAACTTTTATTCCCTTTTGCCGATTAATAAATAAGTCGTCATCTTGCCTTTACCCTTAACTTCTATTTCACCACGTTCTTCAAAGATAAATTTATCACGCAAAAGCTTATATGTAGTTTCCGATACTTGTATCTTGCCAATCAAACCGTGTGATTCCATGCGGCTGGCTATATTAACAGTATCCCCCCAAAGGTCGTAGGCAAACTTTTTAATCCCAATTACACCCGCAACCACAGCACCACTGTGAATGCCAATACGAATATTAAAGTTCTGGTGATTATCATTATTAAAAATTTTGATTGCGTTTTGCATGTCAAGTGCCATACAAGCTATGCAAACGGCATGGTCAAGGCGCCGTTTTGGTAAACCACCGACCACCATATAAGCATCACCAATAGTTTTGATTTTTTCTAACCCATAATGCTCGCTCAGTCGGTCAAAGGCTGAAAAAATTTGGTTGAGTAAGTTTACAAGTTGAATAGCACTCAACTGTGATGATATTTGTGTAAAACCAACTATATCAGCAAACAAAACCGATACATCGGTAAAATTCTCCGCGATGTTGCCTGGTTTGTTTTTAAGCCTATTCGCTATCGTTTCTGGTAGAATATTTAATAACAAACGTTCGGTTTGTTCTTGCTGCTGACGTAGGGCTGTTTCTGTAGCGACCCGTTGCGTAATATTACGAAAAATACCGCGTGTTGCCACTGGCTTATTATCAACAAATTTACAACTAATATTACCTTCTACAATAATTTTCTGACCCTCCTTAGTTAAAAACGCTGTTTGTACAGTATCAATTTTTTCACCTGTTAAAACTTTGCAAAAAAGTCGGCGACTATGTTGTTGATACTCAGGATGGATAATTTCAAACATATTTAAATCGACAATATCAGCTTCGCTATATCCCAACGTTTCACACCAAGCACGATTTACATATATAAACTGTCCATAAGAAGTTACTGACTGTATCAAATCATTTGCGTTTTCAAATAAATCTCGGTAGCGTTCTTCACTTTCTAACAAAGCTTCTTCTGCGTGTTTACGCTTAATGAATTCCGCAATTTGATTACCAGTCGATACCAGTATTTGTAATAAATCAACATCAGCGATTTGTACATCGCGACTAAAAAAAGTCATTACCCCAAACACTTGATAATCGTCCAGGATAGGAAAACCAAATGCACCTCGTAATCCTGCCATTTTAGCAGCAGTCGCGCGCGTATCAATTTCAGACTGTATATCTCGTATCCATAATGGAGAGCGTGTTTCCCAAATTTGACCTGGTAAACCAACACCACTTGTATATGTAGTTTGCCAACTTACTGACTTAAAACTACGTGCAGCAATAGTACGTGCAGACCACACTTCTACACATCTAAGAGTTGGATTTACATATGAAGAAGCTACACGTTTATAAGGCGCCGTGATATGCTGGTTTGGTGTCCATAGTTCTCCTAAATCCCATCCTAAATTTTCGCAAATTGCCTGGATAATTTTTGGTATCGTCACAGCAATACTCAAAGACTCTGATAATACACGAGTTACCGCAAATTGAACGGCATGATGCTGCTGTCTACGTCTACGAGTTGTAACATCTCGACCGACATACACAATATCTTCTAAACCTTTAATTTTTTTCTCAACTACCGAACACGAAAAAGCAACTAATATTTTTTCTTTAGTTTTAGTACGACAAATAACTTCTATATTTTGGAAATATTTTTGAAACAAATTAGGCTGTTGAATTCCTTTCTGTAATAAACTATTATCGTCGATCAAAATTGAAATCGGTTCCTCTATCAGTTCAGCTTCGCTATATCCAAATAATTCAGTTGCAGATCGATTCACCTTTTTAATAATGCCAAATTTGTTTGTAACTATAAAAGCATCCGCCATCGAAGTGATAATTTTGTCCATATAATTTTTATATGACATCAAAACACTCGATAGTAAATTTGCCTCTTTTATATGTTGCGAAAACCCTTGCTCTATTAGCATCTTACTTGTAACATCTTCAATTAAAATAATCAATCGGGAAGCAAAATTATCTTCTTTTTCAGCCAGGATATAAACATCAATATATAAATCACCTTGATTTTCATTGCATCGGTGAACTCCTTCAATCTCAAATAATTCTTCTTCACCGTGCAATATAGATAACAAAACATCTTCCAAACCAATAAGTTCTGGAAAACCTTGTCGAACATCTTGACCGATAGTTACCTGTTCAGGGTTTTGAGCAAATTGCTCAACTCCTTCAGATGTACTAATAATATTAAAATTGGCATCCACTTCTAAACGTTCAAATTTACGTGGTACCTGATATTTGTTAAAAATTCGGTTGAGTACCTGGTATTTCATTATGGTACAAAATAACTATTATGATTAATCTACTTCTGTGGCGCCAGTAAGTAAAGCTTATGTGTCTTTCTCCTTTAGCCAAGAACGACTTTATCGCGTCCTCGACGCTTTGCAAGATTTAGTGCTTTTTCAGCAGCTGTGACAATACTGTCAGGTTCAGTTTGTGCTGTTGGCACAATACTGGCAACTCCAATACTGACGGTAAGAACATTGGCAGGAAGTCCTCCGATTCCAGGATAATCACAAAGTATTGCTAGTTCTTTAATTAAAGCGCGAATTTTCTCAGCAATACTAACTGCTGTTACAGCATCCATACGGGTAAGAACAGCAAACTCCTCGCCACTATAGCGCGCAACTAATACCGACTTGAATAACTCCCGCATATTTACAGTAGTAGATGCGTTCAAATTATACTTACTGCCATCATCAACTAAATTGTTAACTACATTCTGAATTACCCTAGCAATTTGACGCAAACAGTCATCACCAGCGGTTTCTCCGTAGGTTTTATTGTAGATTTTGAAGTAGTCGATATCACATATTATCAATGATAACGGTGTTCTTTCATTCAGTGTACCTTTTTCGCTTTCACCAACATAACGCTGCCATTCAATTTGTAGGTAAGTATTAAAGTAACGACGAGTGGCAAGCTGTGTTAGTTCGTCAATACTCGAACGATATCGCAACTGCTGGTTCTCTCGTTCTAATGCTTCAACACGAGTAATCGTTGTTTTTTGGCTAAAATCAAGTTGAGGCAGAAAGTAAAGCCGAAATAATTCACATGTGCTCACCGCACGCTCACCTTCCAAATTTACTAATCCTAAACTTTCTAAACGTTGTGCTGCCATTGTTTCTAACTTTACCGGAGCAGAAGCCGTAATTACCTCATAAAAAGCTGCTGCAATTTCAGGTTGTTGACGTAACAATAATAAATATTGACGCAAATATGCATCATAAATCCCTGTATCTGTTGGTGCCTGTTGTAGCAATTTCTGTAAATTCCCAGCTAGTCCTCCTTGTCCAACCAAATAGTATAAAGCCAATCGAATTAAGTAAGGATGTCCTCCTACCATCGCCATCAAACTTTCAACTTCTACTCCGCTATGCCAATCCAAACCATGTAGCTTTGCTAAAACCTGAACTTCTTCTTTGGTAAACGGCTTTAGCTTGATTGGTAAACCAATATTAAACGGTGAATCAGTCAAACGCAACGGGATAATGATTTCCTCTGAATGCACAAGCACCAAGCGTAGTTTCTGCCAAACATCATGAGATTTTGCCTGCTCGTACCACGAACGTAACAAAGGTAAAAAATCTCTGGCGATTTCCGGATACTCTAGCACTATATCTACTTCATTCAGCACCAACACCACAGGATTTTTTAACGGAGCTAGCAAATAATCCTGAAAATAAATGGAGCAGCTAATTTTGCTACCCATATCTTTATCCCAATAATTATCTAACTCCGAAGAAATTCCTAACTCTCGACTTACGTTAGCGCAAAACCAGCGTAAAAACTTGTCAATATTGGTACATACTGCTGTGTCCGCTTGCTGAAAATCCAAACTCACAGTCTGATAACCAACATCGTTCGCATGTGCCAAAATTCTCAGTACCAGCGAACTTTTACCCATTTTTTTGGCTGCTTTTATACATATAGCCCCTCCTGATTCGGTAATTTGAGTACGAGCAACTTCCTCAATCGGGGCACGATTAATATAAAATGGTGAATCAAGTGATACTGGACCATTCGGAAATTCTAACGCTATAGGTGTTACTGGACGACTAAACAAAGCAATGGTTTGCTGCTGCTTCTTATTCAATGGGCGCGCTTCCAATAATTGACGAAAGTTGGATTTCTGAATTGGTTCCTCCCACAAATCGCTCAAAGATTGCCATAAAGAGGAAGCAACTTTTCTAACTCGTTCTTCTCCGTAGTGCGCTTCTAGTGCGATACTTGTATAAGTTTTACCTTCCCATGAAGCGCGCAACACAAGTTCTTGAAGTGGAGTTAAACCATTAGGAAAGCTTGCTTTTACTAGCTGTAAAACTTCTTCAATTGTCATCAGTCATTTGGTTGAGAAAAGGTGATTGTAAATGGATTTGATAAGTTTTTATCTATGAACTTAAAAATGCTGCTAAGTATTTATGTAGCTTCAGCTTCTCGAACTGCATAGCGCTATTGTTCAAGAAACTACAGTAGGGTATTGACTTTTTGACTAAGTTATGAAACATTTGTCCTGGTTAGATTACAGACACTTACAAAACTAGCCAGACGAGTCTATCAATAGGTTTAATCTTATTTTCATGTAAACATGTATACTTCATTTTGCCATTACTTGGAACATATGGCGAATTTAATGTAGTCTTTTTTTGGTTTTTTTTTTTGAAGCGTGTGTGGAAAGTAACGAGATTGATTACATTTTTCAGTTTACGTCCAAACAACTTAAGTACACGATTGGTAATAGTCGTTAACAATTAATGCGCGCAGCAATGAGTGTAAGTTTACAGTCAGGGTGAATTGACCGCGTAGAGCTACAAGATACTTGAACCATCGTACAGCAGCTATGCACATTGAAGAACCAGCCACCCATAATTTTATTGAGGTTGATTTTCAACCCCAACAATTAGCACCACTCCAAACTCTTTTAAAGAGCAACCAGTCATGTCAACTCTTACTAAGACAAGTCACTCAAATCATCGATGCAAACCCAGCATCAGAACTTGCAACGACTTTACAAGCTATCGCTGAAAAGTTACGACAGTTTTTAGATACGCAACAAGTCGTAATTTATTCGATTCATGGCAACGACTCAACAATTGATCCAAATTCTTTAATTTCCTCCCCTAACCTCAATCATACAAACAGCAATCACTCAATCGCTGTACCCATTTTTACACGTAACTTCAGTATGTCAGGCACCTCAACTTTGGAGCGTGTTCTTTGGGGAATGTTAATTGCGAATGGTTCTCATATGCTAAGTTGCGAGCAACAGGAATGCAGCATACTTAAATTAATTGCACGAGAAATTAGTGTTGCAATTCAACAAGCTCAACTTTTAACAAAACTACAAGCTGAAACCGAAGCACGCAACCGCATCGAAACGCAAGCAAACCAATATTTACAACAAATCGACCATCAAAGCTTATATATTGAACAAATTCAGCGGCAGTTGCTCTCGAAAGAAAAAATAGCCACACTTGGAGAACTAATCGTCGATTTAGTCAAAGAAATTCAAGATCCTGTTGAATTTATCTTTAACACTCTATACTCTGCAAGTCAATACGCTGAAGATTTAATACAATTGCTCGAACATTACGAACATTACTACCCAACACCCCCTGCGACACTACCTACTTTTCTTCAGTCTCTTGATACCAACTTTATTAAAACCGACTTTATTAAATTACTATGGTCGTTACGAGCAGGTTCAGAACAACTTCAAAAAAAAGTTTCTGCACTGCACAACTTTTCTGATGACTCACGTCAAATCAAGAAAATCAATTTAAATCATACAATCTCAGGCGCCATCGCAATTTTAGAGCATCGCCTCAAACAACAGCAAAATCGACCTGGCATTGAAATCGTCAAAGAATTTGGAGATATTCCACTCGTCGAATGTCTACCAAGTGAGATAAATCAAGTTTTTATATCACTCCTCACAAATGCCATCGAAGCTCTAGAAGAACGCATGAACTATGACAGCTCTTTCATGCCCAAAATTTGGGTTAGCACAGAAATACTAAGCAGCCATTTATCATTACTAAGTAATACCTCGGTCTTATCTAATAAGCAAAAACAAAAAGTCTTAATACACATCTACGATAATGGAACGGGTATTCTTCCTCATATACAGCGACGCATGTTTGAACCATTCTTTACAACAAAACCAATCGCTAAAAGTATGGGACTAGGACTAGCCATTAGCAAGCAAATTATTGAACAAAACCATCGTGGTAAACTTCGTTGCAACTCTCAATTAGGTCATGGGGCAGAATTTGTCATTGAAATTTGCACGTCTGGTAGACATAATGCCGATATCAAAAAGCACGCTAATTTTTCAATATAAATAAAAATTTTTACTATATTCGCACAATAATAATTTTAACTGTAAATCTCAACTATCTAAAAGAGGGTTTTAACCCCTTTTTATTTGATAAAAGTTAATTGCTTGATATTTAGTTTTTATTATTTGTATTCTTCGCATTGCTCATAATTCAACTAGCATGATATTTGCTGCTACATAGTACAAGCAAAATTAAATTGCTTATACTCATAATGGTCTATTTTATGCTAGTACTTATGACATAATTTAAAGTAACTATATAGTTATAAGTTGAAATAACATATCTCAGCCAATGTTGCAAAAAAGACCAATAATGATAGTTATTTTCATTGATATGTAAGTATTATTTTTAATCAAGTATTTAGGTAGTCAATACTTAATTAGGTAGTATATTTACCAATATTTATGTAAAATAGATAACAAATATAATCATAATAATAAGAATTAAATATTACTACTGAGAGCCTAGTAAATAGCTAGAATGCTTATATACAGAGAGTTTTATTTTTTAAAGCAGTAAGTATTCATCTGATTAGAATAAATTTATATGGGTTTTATATATAATTAAAAAAAAATAAAAATCACATCATAAAAAAGTAATATTCTAAGTAATTATTTTGATAATAAAAATAACAAAGGACATAAGTTTACAAAAACTTCATAAATGTTTCATGTTTTTTTTAAAAAATAGTGAAATACAGATGCAATCGATATATACACTGTGAAATGAGATAAAAAAGTTCCCTATGGCTCAAAAGACTAAATCATTTTGAAATTGAGTTATTAAAGCCATGAATAAAAAGCAGATTGAAGAAGTTATCAAGGCAATTATCGCTGGTAAGTACTCTTGGGCTTGTGTTCTTATCCTACGTTTTAATGGGTATGACCCCTTGCATTATATTCCTTACCGTACTTACATACGATTGCTCAAAGATAATTATCAAATCGATAGAGAAAATGCGAGTTTGACGAATAGTAGAACTTGAGTGTTCTTGATGCCAAAATGTGAGAAGACCGAAAACATAACAAATAAGCACAAAATTAAAATCATTACATAGTCCACATTTTGAACTGGTACAAGCTAGACTTGACAGTTACTAAAAGCCAATTGGTTAGCACAGAAATAATGGTATTAATATAGGTGGGTATACATCCCACCTTTTTAATGGCTTTTTTTTAAGTGACTATGACCACCCTACCGAAACCACAGAAAATTCCCAAAATTGCTATTGCGGCAAAAGTATTCCACTGGATAAACATCGTGAGTTTATCAACTATGCTTACCAGTGGACTACAAATTTATAACGCCAACCCAGTATTTGGAGGACGTGCAGGTTTACATATTCCTCCAATTTTTGCCTTGGGAGGTTGGTTAGCTGGTGGTAGACATTGGCACTTTGCGGCAATGTGGGTCTTTTCTCTGAATTTACTCTGGTATGGTATTTTTGTTTTAGTGACTCGACGCTGGCGCCATCGTTATGTAGGATTACTAGACATCAAAGCATTGCAAAAAAGTCAAAACCCCAAACGTTTAACATTTGCTTGGCATCGAATCGCCTACACTAGTATCATTCCAATTCTTTTATTTGCGATATTTACTGGAATAGGAATGTACAAACCTGCTCAATTTCCGTGGATTGTAGACTTTTTTGGAAGTTGGCAAGCTTTGCGTATAGTTCATTTTGCTACAGTACCACTCGTAATAATTTTCGCGTTTGTCCACTCGTACTTAGCGCGCAAAGTTGGTGGCACAGAATTTACAGAATCAATGTTTTGGTAATTCACTATGGGTCTAATTCATGCACCGAGTCTCAAATTAACACGGCGCCAGTTTTTAACGATATCAGGAATATCAGGCGGCAGTCTACTACTTTCTGGTTGTGGTTCACCGCTGTTTGAAGATGTTGCAGGTGCAATTTCCGAACCGTTGAATCAAAAAGTCGAATCATTTATTTTTGGACTGAAACCGCAAAAACTCGTACCCGAATTCTCGGTGTCAGAAATCGACAATAAAGCACTAATCGTCAATACCTTTCGTAATACACCAATTATCGATGTAGAAAAGTACCGTTTGGTAGTAGATGGAGATGTAAATAATCCTTTAAGCTTGAGCATGGCAGAAATACAAAAGCTGCCGCTAACTTCAATGATTATCCGTCATGTTTGTGTAGAGGGGTGGGCAGCAATCGTGCAATGGGCAGGTGTGCGTCTACGTGATATTATTGCATTATCACAGCCTAAACAAAATGTCAAATACGCATATTTTATATCGGCAGACAAATATTATTCAAGTTGGGATATTGCTTCCTCTGTACACCCACAAACATTACTAGCTTATCAAAAAAACGGTGAACCATTACCAATAGATAACGGGGCGCCTCTACGGTTAGCGTCACCAGTTAAACTTGGTTATAAACAAAGCAAATGGGTGACTCAAATAAGTTTAGTCAGTAATTTATCCCACTACAAAGGATACTGGGAAGACCAAGGTTACGAATGGTTTGCAGGATTATAAATGTAGAGACGTGATATATTACGTCTCTACAAAATTTGTTTCAAATTTAGAAAAATATGAATTCGCTGAATCGACTAGTGCAATTATTGATAATCACGCTGCTGTTTCCGTTAGTGTTTTTGAATGGGTGGTTAGCTTTTCGCGTTTTTGATTATTTTAAACCGATAATTACAACAATTGTACTAGCTTCGCTACTGGCGTTTATATTAAACTTTCCGGTATCAATACTTCATGCTCGTGGTGTCAAACGTGGATATGCTGTTGGAATCGTATTTATTTCAACTTTGTTACTTATATTTACCCTAGGTGTAACTATACTACCGCTGGGTTATGAACAGTTTAACGAAATGACAAAAGTCATTCCAGAATGGATAGACTCTGGACAGCAAAAGTTACTAGTTGCAAATAGTTGGGCAGAAAATCGTGGTTTTGACGTAGATTTTAGCAGAATTGCCACAGAATTAACCGATAAATTACCTTCGGAAGTAGAATTTTTTGGCAACCGACTTTTTACTTTTGCTGTTGAAGCTATTGATAGTGTTTCTGAAGCTTTAGTGACCGTCGTGTTTACATTTTACCTTTTGAGTGACGGCGCCCGTATTTGGGATGGGATATTTAGAAAATTGCCAGCTAGTTTTGCCGTCAAATTACAGGAATCATTCCAGCAAAATTTCCGAAACTATTTAATCGGGCAAGTCGCTTTAGCTTTGTTGATGGGAGTATCGCTAACAGTAGTATTTCTTATTCTACAAGTCCCATTCGGTTTAGTATTTGGTTTAGGAATAGGTGTTTTAAGCTTAATCCCGTTTGGTGATGTCGTTAGCCTTGCGGTTATCACCTTAATTATTGCATCTCATGATATTTGGTTGGCAGCAAGAGTATTAGCTGTTTCTGTTGTCATCGACCAATTAATCGACCAAGCTGTGGCGCCTCGTCTTTTAGGTAGTTTTACTGGCTTACGTCCAATATGGGTATTAACTTCGCTACTTGTTGGTACTTACGTTGGTGGATTATTAGGACTACTAATTGCCGTCCCTGTTGCGGGTGTAATTAAAGATGCTCTTTCTGGGTGGGTCGATAAAACTAATGCAGTTGAGGGAGATGCACCCTCGATTTTAACAACAGAATCTGCACCATAATGAATCATTAAATAAGTAAATAAAGTAATCAGACTAAAAAATTACAATCCCATTGACAAATCCACCAAATGGTGGATTCGACATGGATTCTTATTAATTAGTATTTTTATTAGAAAAACCAATACCAATCTTATTGGGATTAAATATTAGTCTTCTTTATTGCCGAACACCATTTGTAAAACCATTGGAACACCGTTTTCTTGGTGATATTTATCAGCCCAAGCACGGATAACCTCATCTAATTCTTGAATAGCTTGCTTAATACGTTCAGGAGGAATATCAAGTTCTTCCAAAACACGCATAGCATTAGGACGACGTTCTGCCCAGTCACGCATCATGCGGAAATACCGAGCGGTATCTTCCACCATGATATAAGTCCGCTCTTGGTCATCAGCGGGCGCGTAAAATGGACGAGTTAGAGCATAGAAAGGCATACCCCAAGGCGAATCGATTCGCGTTACCGTACCAGAGTACAGTAAACGACGCTTGATATGCTCCGCCAAGGCTTCACTCAACAGCATTTGGTGTTGTGCCGGCAGGTCTTCTTGCGAGCGTTTATGGAGAAATTCAATTAATTCTAAGAATTCAAATGAACTAATTAGTTGAGCGTCGGGTAGGTTATCGGGCAATTTCTGCTCAATTTGCCGTTTTTCTTCGCTCGTTAAACTAGTACCTGGAATTCTCGAACGTCCTGGTTGCCAGGGGTACTTCTCCATCCAGACATAAGGCAACTGAATTAGATAGCGTGGTTCTTGCGAACCGAGCATCTTAAGCAATTTACCTTCTGTTAGCGCTTGTCTAACTTCTTCGACAATTGCCTTAACTCGTTTTGGCTCGAGGTGGTGCAAATGTCCTGTCATCCGCAGGTTTTGTCCCTGCTCAAGATAAGTCATGTAAATCGCACATTTTGCTGCGGTCGCGGCTGCATCTAGAAACGCCCCATGTCTGTGCCCACTCGTCCGCATGGCACTAAAAGCCAGATAAAGCATGATCTGATCCATCGCGCTGGGGCTGAGACTTTTGATCAGATCGATGTCGTTACTCATATTACAGACAGTTGAATAGCACGTTTACAGGTTATAAGTTAGATCGAAAGTAAGTAGTATACACCCGACAATGAAGCAATGTGTTCAATGAACGATAATCTATTATGCTTCAAGTCTCGGTATTATTGGTAGTCTTAATCAACTTTTCATCCGTATTTTCTGGTAAATATATAAAACTCCTCTCCTCAGTTGTAATTTCCTTCAAGACTTTATGAGCAAAGCTTTTGGCTAAAATAACTCTGTCTTCAAAGGTATTTATGGGTGAAACTATTATAACTACATCCACAAATACTCTTTTACACCAGATTTTCGTCTGACGAGCGAAAATTGGTAACAGTACCAGATGATATTTTTTTTACAAAACATCTTCTGGCATCTAGAGTACTCCTTAGTGGCACGCTCGATATAATAATTTTTACTTTATTCAAATAAAAATCGCTCGTGTAAACTTAAGGTGTACACTACATGTCACAGATTACACAAATAACGGTTTTATTTAAAGTTTGCATGAATACTACCACTATCAACACCAAAATTATGTCCCAATCGATACATACTCATCCTGATAATGATATTAATTGATTTTAAGCGGTAGTTCTGGAACTTCTAGAGCGAGTACGTATTTTCTCTAAGTTGAAAGCAGCAGCACCGACTGTCACAACTAAAACGCCTATAACTTGAATTAATTCCAAGTTTTCTTGGATTATCAATCCAGCAAAAAGCACTGTCAAAGCTGGGACACAGGCACCAATGAGCGCAGAGCGGATGGCGCCAAATTTACGGATACCAAGGTTGTTAAGCACGTATCCAGCTAAGGTTAACACACCTAAAATAAAAGCGCTGAGAATGAGTTCAATAAAATTGGTGTTATTAACTTGTACACCCATGTTAACGGGTAGCGGAATAATTAAAGCCACAAAGCACAGCAGCAACATCGTAGTAAAGTTAAGCAAAGTAAACGAAACAGGATGTAAGCGTGCAGCACAAATACGAGTCAGGACAATATAAATAGCAAAAGTCACACCCGACACAATCGCAGCAGTACTTCCGAATGATATACTTGGGTTATCTGTATTTGAACCTAAAACAAGTAACTGACCAAAGCAAATACAAGCAATAGCGCTAACCCGTGACAAAGTAGGACGTTCGCGGTCACTCCTAAATATTAACCAGCCAAAGAAACCACTGATGACAGGGTAAATAAAGAAAAGCGAAATTGCGACACCCGTGGCAACTTGACCAATAGCCAAGTAAATTAGCACCTGAGACAAAAACAAGAAAAACCCACTAATAAGCGACAGCACCAACACTTGCTTAGTAATAGCGCGTGGCATTGCCGTAGCATGGGATGCAGAACCCTTATTATTACGTAATGAATCTACCAAACCTCTAATATCATTCCAAATACCTTGATGCATAATAGGCGCCATTACCAACATTAGCGGTACAACGACCAACATTCGCAGCATCAAAATTAAAAAACAATTACCAAGGGTTGGGACAATAAGCTGCTGGACATCAAAAACTCCGAAAATTTGCGATTTTTGGAAAAACATCGCTTTAACAGAAACGTTATACAGCGCAGAAGCAGCAACCGATAGCATAATCAGTATAAACCCAGCCCGAAGCGAAGTAGGAAGTTCTCGACTGTTCACTTCCACTTCAGGTGGGGTCTGTGGTCTTCTAGCTTCAACACGTCTTCGACGTATACTTGGAGTTGGAATTGGCGTAGGTACAATTGTTTCAACAACAGGAGTTTCAGGTAGTGAAGATTCTTGAGGTCTCAATAATTTGACTCTTTCTAAAGATTCTTGGGGTTGTGATTCGACAAATTCTGTATTTTCAACAGGTTCTAGGGAAGCTTCAACTTGAGCGCGCGTTACAGGGTTAGGAATAACAGTATTAGGAAACTGATTATGAGGTGGTTCCGAAGCACCTTGAGTTTCTAATTGGCTCGATGGTGCATTTATATCTATATTATTAAGGGTGTAAAATTCGG
This sequence comes from Calothrix sp. PCC 7103, assembly GCF_000331305.1. Lineage (GTDB taxonomy): Bacteria > Cyanobacteriota > Cyanobacteriia > Cyanobacteriales > Nostocaceae > Dulcicalothrix. The sequence continues at coordinate 5,914,331 of NZ_KB217478.1, forward strand.
CAGTTTCGGGGTTTTCAAGTGCTTCTTCAAATTCAACCGAGGCAAACTCTTCGACTCTGTTACCGACATTTTGAGGCGCCGCATCAAGTTCGTTGCGGAGACGGTACACTAACTCAGCTAAAATAGCTTCACCTTGTTCCTGTTCGCTATACATCCGGGAAAGCTGCACAGAAAAACTACTTTGGTAATTTTTTAACTCACTCTGTAGTTCTTCAAAGGTACTTGTAACAGCAGCTTTGAGGGAAGTTATTAAATTATCAACATCAGAATCCGGATTCGCAGTAATTTCTGTTTCAGTATAAGGCTGTATAGTATTATTCTTTGAAACACGCACGATAGCAGACTCAAACAACTGCTCTAACGACGACTGCAATTGTATAGAGACGTGGTTGGCAAGAACTTGTACTAATTGTCGAATTAATACCTGTTGCTGTTGTTCAATTTGCGAGGACTGTAAATTATTCTTTTGTACAGAGAGCTTTTGAACATCATCAGTTAGCTGACGCTTTTCCTCAACTAGACGCTTCACATCTTCCTGCAAAGAGTTGAGAACGTTTGATTGAAGAACGATTAGCTCACTAGTTAATTTTTGCACAGTATTCTGTGCATCAATAGAAGCTTCGAGCGAAGCATCTAATTGTGGCGCCGAGTTATTTTCTCGGTGATTTACATTTATATTGTTCTCAGACTGACCCATTAGTTCTACACCTCTGGCCTGTTGTGGAAGAGTAAGCAGTTAATCGTTCGTAGTTTTATGGAACTATTGTGTCAGATAAAGCCCAAACAATAAATCCAATTTTGGCAAGATACCATATTTTTTCTGATAAAAAAAAATCATTAAATATTCATTAATTTCTTTACGGGTAAATAATGAATACCAGTATTCTAAATTAACCATAGTCATAAAAAGCCCCGTAAAGCTTATTAAATATAGGTTTCAGAAGCAAAAAGAGATATTATAAAAACTTACTGAATATAAAATAATGTTTGCTAGTCTACAAACCTTCTCAGGCTTTACCCCTATAAATAAGTTTACAAATTTATCAACAAAGCGATGAACGTAGGCGCCTGTACAGCAAGTTATATTTATTAAGTCTCAACACAAACTTTAAACGATGCGGCAACCAGACGACCACTTTAGGGACATCGAAGCCATCATGCAAAAACATAGCAGCGCACTTCAAGCAGAAATACGCGCACTTCAAGCAGCAGATGAAACAAGGCAATGGTCAAGCGCATGGAAAAGAATATATAATTGGCGTTTTGCTAATGCTTTTGCTAAACAAAAAATATTTCGCAACTGGGCAGCAGACGCAGAAGCATGGGGACTACTACCAACGCGCGAGTACCCAAACCAAGGAAATCAAAAATTATAGATATGGGCATTACTCATCAATTAATCAGCGAGGTAGGTGTAAATTACGATAGCCTAGCCAAATTACTAGCATCGAAAATGTGGCGCCAAGCAGACGAAGAAACAAGAGCGGTAATGTTAAAAATATCACGACGTGTGGATGCAGGATGGCTTAGAGAAGAAGATTTTACTAGTTTTCCCTGTAGTGATCTAGATACTATAGATTACTTATGGACTTACTACAGTAACGAACGTTTTGGCTTTACCGTGCAAAGTCGGGTTTGGGATAATACACAACAAGACTACATGAAATTTAGCAATACGGTAGGATGGCGCCACTCAGGTAACTGGCAACGATACCCCCAACTTCAATTTAACTTACAAGCTGCCACTGGACATTTACCTGCTGCACCATTCTATAAAGCAGGGGATGATATAGCCATCGGTTGGGCTGCAACACTGGCGCCGAAACTCGTACAATGTTTAGAAGAAAGTTTTTAGTATTTAAATTTAGAATTTAAAAAAGCCCTTCTCGCGAATCAAGTAAACATCAATCAACCCAATTTTCCACTCGTAGACCAGGTACTTGTTTGAAATGACGAGTGTTCCGTGTTACTAAGGTAGCTCTATTAGCCAGAGCCACACTAGCAATTAACAAATCAGCTCTTCCAATTTTGCGTAGATTGGACACTGCACGTAATCGCTCAAATTCTAATGATGCTGCTTGATTAATTGGAATAATTAAAAGTTCGCGCAAAAACTCTTCAGTACGAAATAGAAGCTCTTGCGCTTTAAGTAAATCTCCCCCTGTCTCAGCTTTAAGAAGATAATCAATGCGTCCACGTAAAACTTCGGCTTTTGTAATAATAGTTATTCCGACTTCAGACTCTTCTACAGCCTTTAATCGTGCAACTACATTTATATTTCCAGCATAAAGGCGTGATAGCGTATCAGTGTCAAGTAAATACATTAATTATCTGGCTTCTCATCAACTTCAGAACGTCCCCTTGCCTCATAAATTTTTGTCGTCAAATCCACAAGAGAATCATCATCTGCAAAGGCACCTGCTTGACCTAAAAGAATGGAACGGCTGTTCTTAGGACTCAACCAACTGTCAATTGTTACCTTTAAAAATCTCCACTCGTCTCCAATTTTTCGACCTGGAATGTTACCTATTTGAGCCTGATGTAACACCAATTCAATAGGTAGGCGTAAATACTGAGATGTTTCTTCAAGTGTTAAAACTGATGGTAAGGTAACTTGTTCCATGATTTACAACCGCATAATTATACAATATATTTTATCGTATGCAACAAAAGGTAGTGGGATGGCGCCACTCAGGTAACTGGCAACGATACCTCCAACTTCAATTTAACTTACAAGCTCCCACTGGACATTTACCTGCTGCACGTTTTATAAAGCAGGAGATGATAAGCCATCGGTTGGGCTGCAACACTGGCGCCGAAACTCATACAATGCTTAGAAGAAAGTTTTTAAATCAGTTGTAACTTACCATCAACGCAAAAATGCTTACAAATACTGCTATCTCACCCATGAAAATTTTAATTGTTGAAGATGATTTAATAATGCGGTTGGGATTAAAGCAGTATTTAAACTCCCAACCTAACATAGAAGTAATTGGTGTTGCAGAACATGGTTATGCTGCAATTGAGATGTCAAAACAATTACAACCCGATTTAATTGTAATGGATGTGGGACTACCACGTTTAGATGGAATAGCAGCAACACAAGAGATTAAAACACTACTTCCTGATGTGCGTGTAGTAGTACTAACATCCCACAAATCAGAAACAGAAATTATCGCAGCTCTTAGCAGTGGCGCCGATGCTTACTGCATTAAAGGAACTACAATGAATGGATTGTTAGTTGCGCTTGCAGCAGTACAAGAAGGTGCTGTTTATCTCGACCCACAAATTGCACGTCAAGTTTTGGAACATCTCAAACCACCTTCTCCAAAAGATTCTATACCAGAGCTTTCGGCAAGAGAACTAGAAATTTTGCGTTTAATTGTAGATGGAATGAGTAATACAGAAATTGCGGCAAAATTATTTTTAAGTCCAAACACCATTAAGACTTATATAAAAAATCTCATGAAGAAATTATCTGTGAATGACCGAGTGCAAGCTGCGGTTGTCGCACTTCGTAACGGCTTAGTTTAATATATAAGCAACTTGGTGTGTTTTACTTAAGCAATGCTAGACGTTTTTCTAAATGCTGAATTTGTTCATTTATGGCACCGATATTTGCGCTGTCACGAGAATAGACGTTTTGCAATTTTGCTCTTTGTACTCTCAATTGTGATATTTTATTTTTGATTGACTGCGACACCGTGCGATTAACTAAAGCTTGAGAATTTCGAGGTTGAATTTGTGCAAAGCGTTGACGTAAACCTTTAATATCTTCTGCCAGTACCATGAGAACAGGACTATGTTCTACATAAGCAGTAGCTTTGACTACTCGCTCTACTTCTAATTCAGCTATTTTTTCTTTAATTGCTTTAGATATGGCTGAATTCAAAATATTTTTACTATTTGATTTTAATTGTTGTCGCAAATTTTGGAGTTTTTTATTTGCACTTGTAACTTGTGAAGATTTCGTTGTATACCTTGAATTTAAAAGTACTATTTCCACTTCTAAATTTGCTATTTCCTTAATTAGCTTATTTTCGTTGACTGTACTTGTTGAGATTGAGCTTTTTGTTGCGACCTGAACTATAAATGCTCGTACTAGTTCTTGATTACTTATCGTTAAAGTAGAAAATAAAACCGAGCTAAGTGTCAAATAAGTAAAAAATTGGAATTTCATTGTTCACAAATGAATAGTTTTGTATATGCAGACTTGTAACTGAATTTCTAAGTTCCTAAGTTGATACACCCACTAGGGTATTTACTATTCACCTTATTGGGTGTATTTACTATTCATACTAAAGTAAATTACTATATTGATCAACTCCAATAGGTAACGTAAACCAAAAAGTGGCGCCATTACCAGGACTGCTATTTACACCAATATCACCACTATGTGCAATAATAATTTGTTGACAAATATATAAACCTAAACCCAATCCCAAAGATTGTTGTATATTTTGCCCGCGCGCGTATAATTGAAATAACTTTGCAGCTTGTTGTTGACTCATACCAACACCATTATCCGCAACGATACATTGTACTTTATTTTTTTCTAGCCATGCATCAATAGTAATTTGTAATCCAACTTGATTAACATTAATTGCATTAATAATCAAATTATGATAAACTCGTGATAATTGTAAGGGATCAGCAAAAACTTCTGGTAATTCAGAATTAACTAAGTTAACAATAGTAGTTCTTTCTTTATTTAATACTGGCGATAAGTCTGTAATTATTGATTGTACTACAGGAAATAATTTTATAGATTGAGGATATATTTTTATTCCTTGTGTTTCGCTAGCATGAGCTTCGAGCATCGAATCAATTAAATTCAGTTGTCTTTTGTTTCCTGTAATTACATCTTCAACAAGCGCTCTATCTACTTCAATTTTTGGTTGACGTTGAGTTAAAAGATTCTCTAAAACTAAAATTGTACCTAAGACTGGGTTACGTAAGTCATGTGCTACAGCATTTACAAATAATCGCAATTGCCACCAGTATTTAAACTCTGTTTTCAAAGTCAGTTCATAAAGATATATACCATAATCAACAACTATACATGGCAAAAGGTTAAAGATTAAACTATATATAGCATCAGTCGAGCAAGCAACTTGCTGTTCTTGACTCAATGTCCAAAAATTATAAGTTGGGTTGTTAAATCTATAAGCAAGAAGACCAAATATAAAAACACTTATTTGAGAAGTAATATGTAGACGTAAACAAACGGGTACTAATACCCCAATTATTGGAAAAAGTAGATGATAGTATTTAGTATCTATGCCTAAACGAATTTGATTTAGTGCTAGGCAATGTATTATATCTACCTCTTCGCCAAGAGAAGCAATTATATCAATAGATTGTGATTCAGGTGTTTTTAGCCCGATTAAATAGGGAATTGTAGTAATTATGACCTGAAAGTAATGATAAAACGGTATTGAGCAAGCAAATATTATAAATATAGTTTTGAGGTATTTTCTCGTTTTCGGTAGACGTAGTAAAATTAGGCAGCCAATAAATAATAGTTCTTGTAGGAACAAATCTCTAGAAGAATTAAAAAGAAAAATTACAGCACTAACCGCACCACGCTTATAATACTTACCCAGAAATTCAGGAATTTTAAAGTTAAGCTCAATAGCTGCATGGAAACATGACCAAATAATGATTGCTAGTTGCAGTTTTTGATAAAGAAATGTGTCTCGCCACTTTTGATAGTCGATAGAAATTGCCTGCTGTCCTGGTTTTTGCATATAGGTAAACGGAACTTACGCGCTGTTATGATTGCGGTACTGGAGAGAGCATTGATAATTGTTTGTGTAAAAAGATTATACCCTCTAATTGAGGCGCCCGTTGGGGTATTACACTTTCACCCAGTTAGGTGTATGTTTAAAAAGTATAAATATGGTATGTCTAAATTTAATCGTTCCATAAAACTGTTTTAGATACTTTTAAAAGTTTTTGGAACTTTCAAATTATGGTTGATGTCATTGACAATATATTCAGATATTTACAATTCAATAAAATAGAAATAAAGTTATGATATCTATAAACAAATCTATAGTTTTTTCTGCTATTATTTATGGAATTATCTCTACACTTGTCGGGACTCCCATTGCTACCCAAGCATCAATTGATCAAAAAGTGGCGCCACAGCAAGTATTAACAAAACAAAATAAACCCCTAAACCCAGAAGAAGGTATAGAATTTTTAAAAGAAAGTAAACATGGCTATGATATAGAATCTTTGGTATTTAGCCGTGATGGACAAACATTAGTTAGCAGTAGTTTGTACGATAAAATTCATGTTTGGAACATGAAAAATAAAAAACTTATCCGTATCATTAACCCTGGTAAAAATGGAAGTACAACTTTAGCGCTAAGTCCCGATGGCCAAAATCTATATACAGGAACGTATTTAGAATCAGGAATTGTTCAAGTTTGGAATATAAAGACAGGGAAATTAATTCGTCGAATTAATTCTCACAAATCAGGAATTAGTAATTTAACACTAACTCCTGATGGTAAAACCTTAATTGCTGCTGGTCAAGACAAAACGATTAAACTTTGGAATACGCAGACAGGAAAACTCATTCATACCCTGAAGGGACATAATGCTCCTGTTAGTGCTATTGCGGTTAGTCCTAATAAAAACATTTTTGCAACTTCTGCGGGTATTCAAGGAGACAGTAGAGACCTAACGATTCGTTTGTGGGATATCAAAACGGGAAAATTATTAAAAACATTAACAAATAGTATACAAGCAGCAGGTTTTCTTACTTTTAGCCCAGATGGAAAAAACCTTATTTCCGCGCGGGGTAAAAGTTCAGATTACGGTAGAACAAATATATGGAATCTTAGTACCGGAAAAATTACAACTACTATTGCCAAAAGTTTAATATACATAGGTTTTACTTCTGATGGCAAACGTCTTTTAAGTGTAGATTCACTATATGGAGTTGATTTATGGGATGCTGCAACAGGCGCCAATATTCGTCAAATTGTTGAACAGGTAAAATTTGAGGATGACCGTACTTATAGCCGTGTATATCCAAATACTGCGGTAATGTCTCCAGATAACAAAACTCTTGTAATTGGTGAGGGTGGTGTTTTATCTGGTTACAGAATTGGAATAAGACAGTTAAATTTGCAACCTATAAAATCAACCTCACTAGTAGATACTAGCGCACCAAAAAGAAACCCGGTTTCTAATATTTTAAACTAAAGGTAAATTATGTTGAAAACAAAACTTTCATTAGCTATCTTAACAACTTGTACTCTTATCTCAAATTTCATCGCAATTAAAACTCCTAGCGTAAGCGCAAATTCAGTATCTCAAACACCTACAAATATCACCAGACAAAAACAAAATAAATCGGACGAGTTACCCAATTCGGTTGTCAATAAAATTGCTCAAGCGACCCGTTCAGATTATGCTGGTGGCTTAAAAAGAATAGTCAAATTCGAGCGTGTACCTTATCCATATTACTGCGATGAAATACGAGAAGGTAAAAAACAGCCTTTAACCTGCGACCCACCAAATATCAAAGATACATGGAAAGCTACCGTCGATACATATTTTGAGCGTCTGGTTTATTACGTGCGAGACGGTGGAAAAACGAAACTAGCTTCTAGAGAATATTTAGCAAAATCAAATAAAGCTCCTTTGCGTGTGCAGCAAGCAGTGCTACAAGATGCTCAAAAAAATTGGGGTTTAGCAAAAAATACACTAAAAATTGTCAGTGTGCGTGAAACCCTACAACCATCAGGAGCAGATTTTACAGCATTACCTGTTGAACCCAGGTTTGATGGACAAGTTTCCAAAGCACGCTTTTGGGAAATTATAATTGAACAGAACCAAACACAATGGATTTATTATGTAGATAAAAATAACCCTAACAAACTTCAACTGTGGTCACGCTTAAATTATGCTAAACAAGCTAAATTACCTGTTGATGTTGCATTAGAATTAATTTCTCGTGCTAGTGCAAACTTTAATTTAACCAATGGTCAAGCTTTAATTACAAACGTTGAAGAGGCAAAGTATGATAGTTGTTTAGGTTTAGCGGCACCTTGGGAAACTTGTCAAAACGCTTCACTTTTAGGGTACCGTGTTACCATACAGGCACAAAATAACACCCAAGCAGTCTATCGTATTGCCAGAAAAAACAAATATATAGCGATGGAAGGTACTCGAAACATGCCACCTCGGAATGATATATTATCTAACACCTTAGCCGAAAAAATTATCAAAGATGCAAGTAATCGATTAAAAACATCAACAATATACCTGCGTATTAGTTCAATAGAAAATTCCAGAGAGTGTATTTCGGCAAATCCTGAAATCAGTCGTAAATGCCAAGTTACAGTACATGTTAGAAATGGTCAACAAGAATTAGCTTACACTCTTGACCGTAATCGGCAAAATTTTAGCAAAGTCCAAGCAAGAAAATAGGATTAATGATTAAATAATGAAAACAGTTCTCTGTAAATTACTAAAATACTATATTTATATTTTAGTTGCTTTCGAGCTAATATTAACTGGATATCTCGGATTTGTCTATGTTCTTGCACTTGAACCAAAGCCTGTTGGAATTAGGGGAGAAGGAGTAACAATGGCAGAAATTAGAGCCAGTTTAATTAAAGAAGCAAGCGCATCTCAAAAAGATATTGTAATTAAAGCTGGTTTAATTAATACTGGGTTTTTGGGTATAGAAATATTAAGCAAAAAAATTGCAAATAAAGTCAAAACAAGAGAGTAAAATAAATAAACTCTTAGCCCCTCTGAATTCGCGTTATTGTTGGGGGGATCACCATCAAAATATTAATTTCAAAAAAGAAAAAATTAGCGCACTCAATAATGCACTAATCGGAACAGTAACCACCCAAGCAGCAGCAATATTTTTTAGCGTAGAAAACTTAATTGACTTCAAATCTTGTACCAACCCAATACCCACAACACCACCAACAAGTGCATGAGAAGTAGAAACAGGTAAACCAAAGCGAGAAGCAAGCAAAATTGTAATAGCGGTAGCAAGTTCAGCACAGAAACCACTGCTAGGTTGTAAAGTAATAATACTTTCACCAATAGTCGCAATCACATTTTTACCCAATATCGCCAAACCAGTAACAATACCAGCGGCGCCAAGTACTAAAATCCATAAAGGCACATCTACCCCCGTTATTGGTACTTTAGTGCTATTAACCGTATAAACAATAGCTGCCAATGGTGCTATAGCATTTCCCACATCATTAGAACCATGTGCAAACGCAACAAAGCAAGCACTCAATAATTGATAGCGTGCGAATATTTTTTCGATTAATAAATTATTACCCGCCTTCTCTACCAGGCGCCAGCTATAAACAGTTAAACTGACAACAGCAACGGTGCCTGTTAGCAGTGAGTAATCATAAAAAGGTATATTGATACCGAACTTATTTGTAAACAACTCAGCGATAGGATGAGTTAAAGTTGGTAATACAATAACACCAAAAGCACCCACTAAAGCACTACTTAACCAAGGAATCCACTCATTTAATTGTATTATTTGATTCGGCTGATTTAAAATCCAACGTTGAATTTGACTGTAAAATAAAGCTGCAACTATACCGCTAATAATAGGTGTTAATACCCAACCAATAGTAATTAACTTAATCGAAGACCAATCAATGGCGCCAACTCCCAACGCTACCCAACTAAACCCAGCAATAGCGCCAACCACAGCATGAGAACTCGACACAGGTAAACCGCGTGAAGTTGCCAGTTGTAACCATAACCCACATGCTATCAGTACAGACACCATCCCAGTCACAAACAACTGAGGAGTATCCACAAATAACACTGGGTTCGCAACACCTGTAGCTAGCGTCTGTGTTACCTCACCACCAAACAAAACGGCGCCAGCAAACTCTAATACACCTGCAATAATTAAAGCCTGCCTCAAAGTAACCGCTTTAGAACCTACCGAAGTGCCCATTGCATTAGCAACATCATTGGCGCCAAGGTTAAAAGCAAGGTAAAAAGCCAGAACAGCTACAATAATCAATATACCAATAGACATTTTTATACCACACACTTACAACAGCAATGATAAAGCAAAGGCGCCGGAAATTGATTAAAATATATGATGTAATTGTACTATATAGTTTTAATGGAAAATGCAAATCAGGGATAACAAGCTCGGTCTATGCCCAAGAAAGTCAGAGAGTTGAAAAGTATACTCAAACAAGCAGGGTTCACGTATAAACCAGCGAAAGGTAGTCATAGTAAATGGAAACATCCAAAATTGTCTACATCTATAATCATTGCTGGTAAGGATGGTGACGATGCAAAATCATATTTAGAAAAAGAAGTAAATGAAGCATTGGAAGAATTGAATAAAATAGAACAAGAGGAACAACGGAAAAAAGAGGAAAGGGAGAAACAATAAGAATGAAATATACAATTGTAATTCAGTGGTCAGATGAAGATAAATGCTATGTTGTTTACTTACCTGAATTTACTGACGTGTATCAACCCTGTACTCATGGGGATACTTATGAAGAAGCGTTAAAAAATGCTCAAGAAGTGATAGAGATGCTTGTAGAGTCATACATAGAGGACGGTCAACCTCTACCAGAACCTAAAATTTTAGGACAGTTAATTCCAGCAGCTTAACATTGGCAATAAATAAATAACAGATTTTATTGATGGTTGATGGTGGGTGAAAGCAGTTTGACTTTGCGTTTGATTTATGTATAGTAAAGGCTTTCACGCACCCTACTTTTATAATAAATAGGACAATAACTAAAATGGTTGATATATTTGCCACGGCAGAACAAGCACTTATTACTAGACAGCAGTTACCACAAAGCTTTGGCACCAACAATGTCCGACCCAGTTACGATGGACTGGGTTTGGCAAATATTGCTGCACTACCAATAAATTGGCTATGTCCAGAGGCGCCAACTTTAAGCGAACAACCTGCATTACCTCCATTCAATCCAAGTTTATTAGGAATTGATGCTGTAACTCAAGCTTGGGAAAACTGGCTCTTGCAGGCGCCTATTAACCATGTAGTGTTATTAGTGCTGGATGCTTTTGGTTATGACCAGTTACAAAGTTTAATTACAAATAATGTAGTACCTGGATTTGCGAATGCTTGTAGCAGTGACAAAGCTTTTTTCATGCCAGCTACTACAGTATTTCCTAGCACAACTGTTACTGCTCTAACTTCTGCGGCAACTGCTTACGCAACTGCTCAACATGGTGTTAGTTCTACAACTGCCTATTTAGGAGAAATTGGCGCCTTGGTTAGTTTACTGCGTTGGTGCCCTTATACTGCTCCAACTTCGGCAAGTTATACAGACGAACAACTCAACCCAGATACATTTGTCAAAGTTCCTAATATCTACCTACGCATGGAGCAAGCTGGAATAGATGTAGGAATAGTTAATTACAATGGATTTAAAAATACTAGTATTAGCCGCTATACAACTGTAGGTAGCGAAGCTGGCAAAGAAAAATATACTGGATACTTAACTTACGCCGATGGGTTTGCTCAGTTACGTGACCGCATATTAACCAGTTACGATAACGGTAAAAGCTTTACATATATATATGTACCTAATATCGACAGTGCAGCGCATCGTTATGCACCGTTGACTCCTTATTATCAAGCACAAGTCGCAACTATTGATTTTGCGTTAAAGCGAGAATTATTAGACCCTTTAGCTGGTCGAGGTGATGTTGTTTTATTAGTAACTGCCGACCACGGTCAAATGACCTCAGACCCAGAAAAAGTACTTTGGCTACATGAATATCCAGAACTGACGAAGCTATTATGGGTTCCATCTGTTACTGGTGAAGCACGCGCGCGCTTTTTATATGTTAAAAATGGCGCCGAAGAAGCTGTTAAAGCTTACGTTCACTCACATTTTAACGATAATTTCTTGCTTGTGTCTAAAGCCGAAGCTATCGCATTAGGTTTATTTGGCTTACCAAATGAACCTTTGAGTCCAGAATCTGATGACCGGATCGGAGATTTTATATTATTACCGCGTCAAGATTGGATTTGTTACCAGTCTTTAACTGGAGAACGTCGGACACATAATGTTGGAAAACACGGTGGGTTAAGTCGCGCGGAGATGCTCATTCCATTCTTAGCATATCGATTTTAAGCATATGTAAATCAAATCGTACAGCTTCAGATTTAACAATCCTGATTTGGCTGCTAAATTTGAATAATATGCCGCAGCCAAAATTATGGAGATACATTGGCATGATGCTCTTTAATCAAATCATCGGCGCCTTCGCATTCAAAAGTACTACAGTCTTTACCGCTGTTTTACTGTCTATTAGTGGCGCCAGCATTCAAAGCACTGCATTAGCAACTAAAACGCAAGACTCATATTTGGCACAACTGGCGCCAGCAACAGAACGCACTAACAGTACAAATACTCTAACAAATATTGGTATAATTATTTGGATATTGTTTCCAGTAGCAGCGCTCGCATCATTTTGGCTGCTGCGACGTGCAGCACTACGGGAAATTGTAAATAGGGCTACTTCGGAGGTTCAAGGGGTGACAGAATTGCAAAAACAACTAGCCATTGTTGAAAAGCAAGCCGAAAAAGCGATTCAAAGAAATAAGGCAATAGTACACGAACTAGAACAGGAAGGAGAAAAGCTACGCAACAGCATTAAATTAGAAAAACAAAATTTACCGTTAGTTACCTCTGAGCTTTCTCAATCAAAAGATCAGTTATTATCACAGCTAGAAACAGTAATTAAATCTGCTCAACAAAAAATAGATAATTTAGTAGATAATTTAGAAATACAATTCGAGACTCAACTTAATAACGAAAATTTAGGCGTCAAGCAAAAAGCTGATGAGACTTTAAAAAATATACTAAAATTAGAGTCTCAAATAGCATCTCATTTTTCTAGTTTGCAATTAGATGCTCAACAACAAAAGGACTTAGCAGTTACCGATATAGCTAAATATAAAGATGAAGCCAAAAATCTAGTTATAACATTTCAATCCGATATACAGCAAGAAAAGAACTTAGCGACATCAGATATAGCTAAATCTAAAGATGAAATTAAATCTTTAATTTCCGGGTTACAATCTCAAGCTCAACAGCAACTTTTCCAAATTTCAGGAGAGTTACAGTTACAATATGCTTCTCAACTACAAGCTTTACAAACAGATACTAAACAAGAGCGTGACAAAATAATTCAGCATTTAGAAAAAATGCAGTCAGAATTTGCTTCTTTACTTTCAGAATTGCAAGCAGAGACTCAACGTCGCAAAGACTTAATACTGGAAAACATAGAAAAATCAGGTTCTGAATTTGCTGCTCAATTTTTAGAACTCCAGTTAAATACTCAGGAGCAACAATCTTTAATCTTAGAAAAAATGGAAAAATTAGAGTTGGAGTTTGTTTCTCAACTCTCAGAATTGCAAAATGATGCTAAACAAAAAAAAGAACTTATTTTAGAGAAACTAGCAAACGTTACCCCTATTGAAGAAACATTACACGATAAACCACAACAATTAACAGCAAATGAATATATAAAAGAAGGTGAAGAACTTTTTGCTCAAAAACGTTATCAAGATGCAATCGCCTGCTACGATGACGCACTAGAGATTGAACCAGAAAACCCTGATGCTTGGTTTAACAGAGGTTTAGCTTTAGCAAAAGTAAAACGATTTACAGGGGCAATAAGTTGCTATGATAAAGCTATAGAATATAAACCAAACTATCATCAAGCTTGGTCAAATCGTGGTGTAGCTTTGGGCTATCTTAATCAGTACCAAGAAGCTTTTGACTCGTTTAATAAAGCTGTACAAATTAAACCAGATGATGCATCTGCCTGGTTAAATCGAGGATTGACATTACAAGAATTAGAAGAATACGAAGAAGCTATATCATCCTTTGATAAAGCCATTGAATTAAAACCAGAATTTGCCAAAGCTTGGAATAAAAGAGGTTACACCCTTATGAAACTGGGATTTGATGAAGACGCTATTGATAGTTTCGACAAAGCACTAGAAATAAAACCTGATTATGCCGATGCATATTATAATAAGGCTGTTTGTTATGCGTTACAGAAAGAAGTAGATTTAGCTTTAGAAAATTTAGAACAAGCAATAAATCTTGACCCTAGTTATAAAGAAGAAGCAGAAAATGATACAAATTTTGATGATATTGCTCAAGATATAGAGTTTCAGAAATTGATTCCACTCTTGTAGCACAGGCCAAAGGCGCCTGTGCTGTCATTATTGTTAAGAGGACGGGCAAGGATGCCCGTTCCACAAGAGTTTATTGTTCCACAAGAGTTTATTGTTCCACAAGAGGTTATTATGGATAAATTAGGATTTTATAGGTTTCTGGAGTAGGTTTAACAGCTTGTTCAACAGCTTGTGATAAATCTTGGAGTGGGAAACGGTCGCTAATTAATGCTTTTACATCAATACGACGGTTAAATACAATATCTGCTGCTAAACTTTGGACTTTAAATGATGAACTGTAGCTGCCCATCAAGTCTATTTCTCGACGGTAAAGGACATTGGGGTTGATGGGAATTTCTACCTCATCGGGGAATTCGGCGAAGAATAGTATTTTGCCTCCTTTGCGTGTACAGTCTAAAGCTTGGAAAAATGCTTTGTCACTAGGAACTGCAAGCAAAGTTACATCTACACCCATACCATTAGTTAGCGTGCGGATTTTTTCGGGTAAATCAGCATCACGCGCGTCAAAAGCAGCCTCGGCGCCTACTTGTTTTGCTTTTTCTATCCGCGAAGAAATTAAATCTGTAGTGATAGCTTTGGCACCAAAGTATTTGACTAACATTACAAACATTAACCCAATAGGTCCGGCGCCTGTTATTAATACAGTTTGCCCAGGTTGAATATTTGCCTTTTTTACAGCTTTGAGACAGCAGTTCGTTGGTTCAACAAAACTAGCTTCTTCAAAACTAATATCATCGGGGATAGGTATCAACCCCCCATTCTCAACAATATGCCCAGGTACTTTTACATACTCAGCAAAACCACCACCACTTGGCGCAAATCCTGCTGTTGTAACAATATTTTTATATGTGTCGCACATTGAATAGTTTTCATTGAGACAATAATCGCAGCGCATACACGGTATATGGTGCATTACTGCAACTCGTTGTCCAACGTGCCATTTTTTAACATCGCTTCCTACTGCTGAAATAACACCTGCTGTCTCATGTCCAAAAACGCGCGGGGGTTCGTATAAAGGGTAAAGAATTTTCTTAATATCTGACTGACACAACCCAACAACCCTTACCTGTACCAAAACCTCCGATGGTTCTAGAGATGGAACAGGGATTTCCTCGTAGGATAGATTTTTGACACCACGGAATACTTGTGCTTTCACGTTACTTTCTCACTTTTATATACTTGTATGGTAGACAATGCCCACCTTACTATTTACCACAGAGACACAGAGAACACAGAGGATGAGTCGAATTGTTGTCACTACCCTAGGAACTTTAGGAGACCTTCATCCTATGATTGCTGTTGCGTTGGAATTGCGGCAACGTGGTCATGATGTAGTATTCGTAACACACAAAGAATACCAATCTATACTCGAAGCATTAAAATTTGAGTTTCATCGAATGCGTCCAGACTTTACTGCCCTTAACGACCCAGAAGAAATGGCACGAATGATGGATTTAAAAACAGGACAAGAATATATGGTGCGACAGTGGGTTAATCCTAATTTAGGCGCCATGTATGAAGACTTGCTTGAAGTTGCACAAGGAGCAGATTTTATATTTTCAGGTGAAGGTGTAACTGCAACTCCAGTGGTAGCAGAAAAACTTAAAATGACATGGGCATCAAGTGCAATGGTTCCCATGTCGTTTTTCTCAGCTTACGACCCACCTATTTTGGCGCCATTTCCGGCATTGGCAAACTTATACAAGTTCAGCCCAACTTTTAATAAAAGCATTATCAATTTTGCAAAACGGGTAAGTAATCCTTGGGCAAAACCAGTTCGTCAACTTCGTCAAGAACTAGGATTATCTCCACTCAAAGGAAATCCTTATATTGATTGCAAATTTTCACCTTACCTTGTCGTCGCGCTGTTTTCTTCAGTGTTGGGGCAACCTCAACCAGACTGGGCGCCAAACACAGTAGTTGCAGGCTTTACTTATTATGATGCAATTCAAAGTGTAGAACTTCCAGAACAAGTAAAGCAATTTTTAGATGCAGGTGAGGCGCCAATAATTTTCACTCTCGGTTCCGCAGCAGTAATGGACGCAGGCAACTTCTACCAAGAAAGCATCGAAATAGCAAAACTTATCAACCGTCGCGCTATCTTATTAATTGGTAAAAATTCCCCTCCACAAAACCTTTCAAAAAATATTATTGCCGTCAACTACTTACCATACTCCCAAATTTTTCCTCACGCTTGTGCCATTGTGCATCAAGGTGGAATTGGAACAACAGCCCAAGCATTACGAGCAGGGCGCCCAACCTTAATTATGCCCTATAGCCACGACCAACCAGACAACGCCGCGCGAGTCGAACGTCTAGGAACATCACGTACAATTAAACGTAATCAATATTCGGCGCCGCGAGTTGCTTCTTTATTACAAGAATTATTAAATAATCCAAGCTACGCACAAAAAGCAACAGAAATCGCGCGCATTCTCCAAACAGAAAATGCTGTAGTTATTGCATGTGACGCTATCGAAAAACAGCTTTGAAAAATTCCAACCGACCCATAACCATCTCTATGATGTCATGCTGAGGCACGAAGCATCTCTCATGTCATGCTGAGGCACGAAGCATCTCTCATGTCATGCTGAGGAACGTTAACGCAGTTTTCCCGTTATCCGAAGGATATCCCGAAGGGTAGGATAGCATCTTAAGATTTTAATGCCTGTTTAAAAGTAAACTTTCAACTCATTATCAGTAGAATATAAAGACAAATACTATTTATATGGACGAGCAGTTAAGATTGCCACCAGAAAAACCAGTTGGCAAATTAATTTGGGTAACTGGGGGTGAAGTTGATGAGTCTTATTATTCTCTGAGATTCTTTGCCGATGATCTCAACCCCGATTTTATTACAGAAGTACTTGGTATTCAGCTTACTCGCTCATGTCGCAAGGGTGATGTTCGTCGCAGCAAAGTCTATGACATAATCGAAAAAACAGGTTCATGGCGCCATTCAACTAAAAGAAATTCGGACGCAAGTCTTGAAGAACAAATTAATCAGCTATTCGATCTAAAATTTCTTGTGAAAAGTACACTTGGTATAATTTAGCTTCAGCAGCACGTAATAAAGTATCGCATAATTGCATAGGATAGATAACACAAGAGTCTACAATCACAGATAAACAAGTCATATTACCCTTCTAAGCCATCGTAATGTTCATCGTAAAAGCCCTCTTCTTGAAGGAACTTGCTGAATTCTTTCATCCCTTCGCGTCGTTTTTTATCCCTTTCTTCTTTGTACTTGCTTAAATCCAATAAATTCACCCGCCGATGAGAACCTACTTTAATGTATGGAATTTCTCCTTGTTCCAATAATTTAATTAAGTAAGGTCGAGAGACATTCAAAAAATCTGCTGCTTCTTGTGTCGTCATCTCCTGTTGTTGAGCCGCTATCGAAATTGTATGTCCCAATGCCATCGCATGTACAACTTGGCGCCACATTACAATAACCGATTCTGGAATTAGAACCTGTTCGCCATCAATATTTATAATTTATAATTTTTGGTAGTGAACCCGATGCAAGTGCCTTTTCTAACTGCTGGATTAATTTTATTTCTTCGTCTTGAGGAGTAGCTGATCTTATAGGCTCGTTTTGACTCAAAACAGGCGCCTTCTCAAAGGTTGCTTGCAGTAGATATTTTATCGAGTATATATATTGTAATACATCATTGCAATAAACGAAATAAAAGTTAGCTGGAACGATTGAATTTCATTCCAGTAACTAAAATAACTTTAGAAAAGTTTATACTTCAGACAAATTGAGCATAGTACGAACATGATGTTGAAAATTATCAGGATAATTGTCGCTATCCCAACGTTTTCTAAACGTCGGCAAATAATTCAACTCCATTATGTATGGTTCCCATATTTAGATGTGCAGTTAACAATAGATTTGAAACAATACTAAAACTTTTGTATTATTGTTTATACTCTTGTGGAGTGGGCATCCTTGCCCGCCCTTTCCGGATGTCAGTGCCACCAGCCAATAAAATGGTAATAACAAGGTTATAAACTTAGATGAATGACTTGATATGTGGGGCTTTTTATGACACTACTTGAAAACTGGCGCCAAAACTTTCAGAGTACTAAGCAGTTAGTTAACGACAAGGTTAACTCGCTAAGTAATACTGCACAGCAATCTAGAGACCAAGCGGTAGATACAGTGACAAGTGGTATTGATAATCTCAAAGATTCGCTACATAAAACTTTGCAGTCTGCTGAAAATATCCAGCAGTCAACATCAACGGCGATTCAAAATTCGATGAATTCTTCGGTCAATGATTGGTTGGTGCAACATCCTGCAATGTACAAGTTGGTGCAGTTACTAGGGTGGGCAGCTAATCATCCAATTTGGAGTGTTATTCTTGGTTTATTATTTATCGCTTTTGCTTGGAGCATAATTCGCGCGGCTGTTCGCTTGATTGAAACCGCTAGTTTATCAATATTAAAAACCCCATTGCGATTAATTTGGTTGTTAATTAGTTATAGTGGGCAAAAATTAGGCAAGTATACAGCTTTTGGGTGGAATAAATTAACGATTAGCAATACTGTTAAAGAGGCGCCTATCATTTATGTGAACGATACAACTACAGTATGTACAAAACCGGAAAGATTAGCAGAAATATCTGTACGGTTAGCCGAAATACAAAGCGAGCAAAACGCACTGTTAGCAGAGGCTGCGGAATTATTAAAATTAGATAAGAATCATGTTGAATTATATCAGCGTCTCGATAGAAATCACAATATCGTCTAATTTGCTGGGTGCATATTAACCAAGTTACTCCAAAAAACCGGGTTTCTTTTCGTTGATGTTGATGATTTTAATGCTTAGTGATAAAGAAACCCGATTTCTTTATACTCTGTGGTACTCACTGCTACGCGCGGATTTTACAGCAATATCGCCTCAACAACCCGAAAACCTTACCTTAAAGGTAGATATCAAATACAAGTATCTCAGTATACTTTAGAGCCGGAGTAACAATATTAAAAAATTAAACCCAAAAATTACTATGAGTATAGAGCATAAAATATCACCAGCATTTGACCCATTTTTAGCTGGACTCGACGAAGATGACAAGCGTGATGCGATTGTCATCTACGAGGCGCCACAAACAGAAGGATTACCAAAACGCGGGCGCCTGCGTGAGGTTCACAATAGATTAGAAAAGTCTCAACAGCGAGCTAGTATTCAAAAAGCGCTACAAGAAGAAATATTCGACCATTATCAAGAAGCAAGTCGCGACTTAGGATATAGTGATGACCCATTGGAAATTTCGCTAATCGGTTCAGGCACATTACCAGTAGCAACAGTTGAAGTTACCCACAAAACCTTAGAAGCACTTGCCGAACAACCTCATGTAGTAGCAGTTTTACCAAATCAAAGTATTCATCTTATTCAACCACGTCGGGTAGAATACGCTGACTTGGTAACTCAAGATAAGAGTGAAAGCACAACATGGGGACTTAATAGTTTAGACATTCCCAAGCTATGGGAAACAAGCAAAGGTGAAAACGTAAATGTAGCGGTTCTAGATACTGGAGTATATGCAGCACATCCAGCACTCAACAACCGTGTTAAAGAGTTTGTCGTTATCGACCCTCTCGGACGACGCATCACCGCTTCACCTCCATTTGATAGCGGTCAGCATGGTACTCATGTTTGTGGAACTATTGCTGGTGGGAAAACCGATAAAGGTGTTTCTATAGGTGTGGCGCCTCATGCTAACCTATTAGTAGCAGGTGTACTAATTGGTAACACTACTTTACGAACTTTGCTCGAAGGTATTTCTTGGGCTATTGAAACAGGTGCCGATATTATTAATATGTCGCTTGGCATGAGCTACTACGAACCTTTATTTACCGAAGTTCTCGATATATTAATCAACCAATACGGCATTTTACCCGTTGTCGCAGTTGGGAACGAGAATCACGGCAATACTAGTTCACCAGGTAACTCATATAATGCCTTCTCGGTAGGCGCCGCTGAAAAGTTATCCAATAATAAACATGACGTAGCGTTTTTCAGTAGTGGAGCAAGTCTAGTTTTCCCAGACCAAGAAGATGCTGGTAGATTGGTTACAAAACCGGATGTTGTTGCGCCAGGGACTCAGATATACTCTTGTATACCACCTACTAGAACTCCCGAAGGAACTTACGCTTACAACTACATGGATGGAACCTCAATGGCTACTCCCCACGTTGCTGGGGTTGCAGCTTTATTGATGGCAGCAAATCCAAGAGCATCTGTAATCGACATTATAAGGGTACTAAAGGAAACAGCTAAACATCCAGCAGGTGGTACTCGTCGTCCAGATAATCGCTGGGGATGGGGATTAATACAACCTCTGGAAGCTAACTCGGCTCTCAAGTAAGAGCAACCAGGGGATTGCATCATCTATTATATGTATCAGCGTAACCCTTTTAATCACAAAATTAGCGTCGATTTTGCAAATCGCTTAAGTAATTTGCAACCGCAGCAGAAAGTTCGGGTTATTGTTTTTCTCCATATAGATAATGGGAAAAACTGTGGTGCCCGTCAATCTCCTGCGGAGCGCAAAGCTGCGATTGAATCATTACGCAACTCAGCCAAACACGCACTTGAATATATTCTTAATATTATTAAAGACTTCGGTGGACAACCTTTAACCGAAAACCCAGGAGCATTAGGTCAAATACCAATTGAAATTTGTGCTGCTGGTGTCAACGCACTAGCAGAGTCAGACATGGTAAAAGCCGTCCTAGAAGACCAAACTATAGTACCAAGTGATGGAACCGAAAGTGATAACTACCCGTAGGTTGGGTGTAGCGGAGCGCGTTCACGTAGTGTCCCGACGGAAAACCCAACACCTATTAACCATAACTATCTATAACTATAACGCCATAAAACTATTTTGAGATAATTTATCAACAATTTTGTCATCATTTGCTGACACCTTGAACATTGGACGTAAGGGGACTTACATCCCACAAGAAATTTTGGGAAGCTAAGATAGCGCCTATACAGAAACGGCGCCTAAAACTAGGGTGTTGACTTTGTGGAAAATTAGCCGAAAAAACTTCATGCTATACTTAACACGGGTAAGAAATGTCATTCTGAGCGTAGCGCTCCGGCGGAGCATTTGCCGCAGGCTAGAATCTCTAAGATGCTTCACTGCACTACGTTTCGTTCAGCATGACAAAGTTTATATTCTACCCATTAGCAGTATATTTTTGTGTCGTCGTAACTCGGACTCAACATGCGAGGTTTTCGACCAACTATTTCTTTACAAAGCACGCTTCGATTCTAAAAATAAAAAATCACTCCCGGTTAAAAAATCAAAAAAATCAGTGGGTTAATAGTATCGGCTCAAGCGTTCTTGATAAGCTTTGAGGGCAAGAATATAGTCGCGGTCTGCTAGTTCAGTATGGATGGAGCGTAGTTTGTTAACAACGACACCAAGTAGCGTAACTTCTCCACTTAAAAAAATTTACAAGCAGTAAAATCTCTATCCAAAGGTAGACCCATCGAGCAGTCACTGGCATATAAGGTTAGTAAATTAGGTTCTTCATTATTTGTTATGTTAAATACGTCTAAAAAATAGCTTTAAACCTTTACTAGGCAAGAATAGCAGCCATTATATCTAACGTTAGAGCCTTAGCGTAAAATCTAGACTATAACTGCCTGAAGCCTTGATTTTAAAGCATAGTTCCGAATTATTCGTTTTAAGTTCAGCATAACACCTGCGGAAGAGCCGTAAATTATTAGCGAAAGTAGCAATTCAGAAGTCAATATTGGAAATAAACTATTTAGACTTCTTAATTCCTACGAAACTTATTTTTCGATGAAAGACTATAGTTACATAAATTTGTTTGCTTCATCAAAAACTTCAAAGCAGCAATCAGGTTCTCCTTAACTTTTGGTGATAATCAGCGTATTAAAACTTAGTATTAATAAATCAAAAAAATGGATCAGCTAAGGGATGTTAAAGCTTCAGAAATTGATGTATTAGAAGCAGGACGCATCTACAAATCGATTGGAGCAATTCCTGCTCAGATGTTACGCTCAAAAATCTATCATGCTTGGGAGCGAGCGCACTTGCAAGGAGCTAACCCCTATGCACTCCAAGCTGAAAAACTATCAAGCTCAGATACGGAGCATTTAAGAGCAAAAAATAGTGATTTGATTCGAGTAGCTAGTCCTTACATCCGTATGCTCTCACAAGCTGCGGGCACAGATCGTCATGCAGTGATGTTGGGTGATAACCAAGCGATTGTCTTGGATATAGTGGGTGATAAGCAGACTGTACAAGGACCAGAACCTTTCCCTGGCCCTGGTTCTTTGCTATCAGAAGCTGTAGCTGGTGCTAACGGTATCGGTACGTCACTAGCAGAAGCAGATTATTTAGAAATTGTTAGCGTAGAGCATTTTATTGAAGGGTTTCATCCGTTCACATGCCAGGGGATTCCTCTACGCAATGATAACCAAGAAATTATCGGCGTGCTGAGTATTTCTCTGCGTCGTGCAGATGCTAGACAACGGCTGAAAGAAATATTACTGTGTGCATCTTACGGAATTGAAGCCGACTTATTGATAGCAAAATTAGAAAAAGATGTTCGTTGCGTATTAGAGTCCAACGCCAATGAATATCAGCCACTAGAAAATTTGCGTCAGGATATCATTCAAGCACATCATGCAGCACGCTTAAAACTTGAAGTTGTTTCACGAATGATAGCAGTTAACCGCTATAGCTACGCTATGCAATTGCTGCGACAGGCCGAACACTCAATTCAAATATTTCGTCGCCGTGCAGAAATTTGGCGTAATCTGGCATCCTTTGAGATTGGCAGACCCCAACCTGTTTCCCTAACTGATAAAATATCCGATTTAATAGATATTCTCTCGACGGAAGCAGCAATTCGTCATGTAGAAATAGTTACTGATTGGTACGAGCCAATCACAGTAGTTACTGACCCCAGAAGCCTTTTACGTCATTTGCTGCGTTATTTTCTCCAAGCCTTTGATCGTGCAGATAAAGGTGGAATCGTAAAAGTTGTAGTAAATCCTATTTCCAATCGTGAGTTAGTACAAGTAAGTTTTACAACGATTTCAGCCGTTAATTTTTCTCCATCAGCACCAAACTCCCAGATTTTTTATCTACCAATCAATCAAAAGAATTAGGTATGAACAATAATACAGGAAAGCGCATAATACTGATTGCAGATGATGATGATGATGCTAGAGCTATGCTCACATTTATCTTTGAGGAGGAAAATTGGGAGGTAAAACAAGCTAAGAACGGCAAAGAAGCTCTAGAAAAAGTAATTCAGGAGCAACCAGATTTATTGATTTTAGATAATAGGATGCCAGAATTAGCTGGAAGTCAGGTATATCAACAACTCCAGGTGGAAGGCATTAAACTTCCAGTGGTATTCGCTACAGCCTACAGCGATCTAGAAGAGCTAGCCGCCGAGTTGGGAATTTCTTTTTTTATTTCTAAACCATATGACATTCCTGAGTTATTGAAAACTGTAGAATCTGCTTACGAAAGTTCAGTCGCTGAAAATGAATAACTAACAGGGCAAACGGTAAAATTTGATTTTTGTCTTTATACCTAATTATCTTTGCCCAGTATTGCTTAACTAGTGCTGACATAGATAAACGTTGATGGTAAATACTAATATTATTAATATTTCCTATCTGTATAGCAGAAATAGTACGAGCATGACATTGTAGAAATATTTTGGCAATAAAAATATTTTCATTGAATATCGTGATGAATAAGAAACAAGTATCGGCACCTCTAACTATTTGATACACAGCGTATCGTAACGGTATAACTCGATAGTTAATATTAAAGGTAGGTATCAATATATGTAGTTGCTGCAAACCTTATAGATAAAGCAAATGATTATTATCAATAAAGTCATACTATTGAGAATACCTCATCTAGACCTCGCTAATTGCATGTTTGTGAAATGAATTACAAATGAACTTATAATACTCTAAGTTAAAAATAAGTGGCTTACAAGTCAGTCTGAAAGGGCTTGTATTACTTAGCAGCTCTATATTTTTGGATTATCGCGGCACAATCCGTCCCTAAGTATTATGTTGTAAATTATTACATAGTTCCTTTGTCTAAGTAGGTGGGTGAAAATAAACCACACTTGGGGTTTTTAATTAATGAGAATAAAGCTGTAAGGTCGTACTCAAAAACACAAATGAATTTGTGATGAAATCAAAATTCCAGAATTGAGTACTAGATAACTACCAGAAACGGCACCTCTAATCAGGGATATAAACCACGCTCGTAAGAGGGATAAAAGTCGATCAAGAGCAGAACTCTGTATTATTTTATCGAACAATCCCCAATGTTAATGCCCACGTCAAGAACCCGGCAGAGGATTTAAGACAAATTGAGGTAACTGACCCAATGCATCCACTGTTTGGACGGCGGTTTTTTGTAGTATCGACATCGACCCCACGAAGTGGCACAGGTCACGTGGTTGTTATCTATAAAGAACATATGCGCTTACGCATTGAGACAGAAGCAACGCAACTTGTTGTTCAAAAACACTGTTTAGGTACTAAGCTCACATTAGAAAGCGTGACTGAATTGGTCACACTCGCGACTGAATGTGAGGTTTTATGCCCATCGAACCAGGCGCCGTCTGGAGTCGTCTTACCCCAGAACTCCAAGAAGCAATCATCGAAGAAATCCAAAGCGTCCTCCGTGAGGTGATTTATGACCACATCCGAACTGGTGACCCTCGAACATGTGAACCGCAAAGCGATAATATACATTCGTCAGTCAACTCCACACCAATTAATCAGCAACCAAGAAAGTCTGCGCCTGCAATACGCTCTGCGCCAAAGAGCTATCGAATTAGGTTGGTCAGATAGCAACATTGAGGTAATTGATTGTGACTTAGGAATAACTGGGGCTTCTGCCGAGCAGCGACCAGGCTTTAAAGATATGTTAGCTCAGGTAACATTGGGG